>NZ_MPPL01000001.1:0-14864 GCF_001911425.1 Mucilaginibacter polytrichastri
CAGGAGATCAGGAGTTCGCCGAATAGCTTTTAGGGGTCAAATTCCCCGGCGGCCACGGCGGAGCCGTGGCCATTGGTAAGTGATGGTCATTTTTGGTCATTCCAGTTTAAGTTGTTGGTTTATTTTCAGACCATTGAGCAATGGCGGGATAGCTTGCAGCTTCAGACGGGAGGTACACAGCGTTTGCTATACCGAACGAAACGGCTATTCATAATGGCCTTAAACATAAAGTCCCGCCGGTGAGGGCAGGACTTTCCCAAAACAGTTGTTAACTGTGATTATTTCGTGTTCTTCTTTTCTGTTACAGCAGTCCGCACTTCCTGTGCCGTGACCTTGATTTGTTGCATGGCATTTCGCAGCCTGGTGCCCGCTGCGTTATTGCCACTTTCGAATTTCGCTGCATCGGCCTCCGCTAAGGCAATGAGTTCTTTTAATTTGGTGATCTGTTCCATCGGGAATTTAATTGAAATAAATTATTGTTTCTGAATGGGCAAAGATAAGTTTTTGCAGGAAATGGCACAGTAGCTGGATAGACCGGCATCGTTGACCATCCTATGCTGTGCCCAGACCAATGAGTTGTGTTGATGAAGATTATTTTCAATTATTTAATTCAACAAGTTAGCATGGGCAAATTGTAGCGGAATGTTCTGAACTATTTTCCCGAACGCGTAGGTCAACGATCCCGGAATATCCACCCTGAACGAAAATCATCGTTTCTTAATTAAAATTTAACACTTTCAATATATTTTTGCGCGCATTAGACAATTTTTCCTCGCTGCTTAATCCAGGAAACGGGCAATCTAATTATAAAATTTAAAAGATGACATCACTGAATGAGCTTGGGCAGAGGATATGCATTCTCGGCCCAAGCATTCTCGGCAAATCAACACTGGCAACTAAGCTTGGGGAAAAACTAAATGTTCCTGTGTGCCACCTTGATCAGCTTGCCCATATTCCTGGAACAAACTGGCAACGCCGGGATGAGAAAGAATTTGCAGCTGATCAGGATGCTATTCTTGAAAAGGGTTCATGGATTATTGAAGGTAACTATAGTTTCTGCATGCCTCAGCGTTTTGCAAAAGCAACGTCTTTAATTTGGGTAGACCCCAATTTTTGGGGGTGCTGCTTTCGGTATATTTCAAGGTGCCTGAAAAATGATCACAACAGGCCGGGTCGTCTCAAAGATGCAACGAATGAATTTAGTTTTGAGATGATCAATTTAATAATTTTCAAATACCCTAAAATTCGTCAAAGACATAAAGCTATACTTTCAAGATATACTTTTCCGGTATTGTACATTCATTCCATGAAAGAGCTTAATCGATACTACACGGAGTGGGGCTTAAAGAGATGATCGCCGATACATTAGATGATTGAGGCTGACTTGAAAAATCTAAGCTATTTTCTATTAAACTATACAATTCAATTGACCCAGCTAATTGTTCTGTCAGATATAACAGATTAAGCGTAGAATAGATGTTGCAGAATCAAATTTGTTGGCTTAACGGATATAGCCATATGGCAATAACTGTAATGCTGCTATAGGCAATGGCGTATTCTAATATTTGCTGTCCGCTATCTAACAGATAGAGTGGTGTCGCAACGAGCGCAATTCCTGCAAATGAGAGCATTATTTTCTTTATAGTTTGACTGGTTGAGATTTTTCTTATTAAAAAAACAACCAAAATCGATAAAACTAAACTTGGTAAGCTAAATACAAAAGCATAGATTAAACTAGAGCTGAAATAATGAGGATACTGCGGCTCCATAATCAGTTGAAGCAGATAATACGCAAAAGGTCCAAGCAACAAGCTTGTGATCCACACGCTAAGGCTGTATTTTACCGGTTTCATTGCCTCATGTTTATAATTGATGGCCAAAATACCATTGCTAAGTTAATGGTTTAATTAGGTCAAAAAGCATTACTTTTTTAAATCGTTTAATAACTTTTTTAGTCGAAACGTTTTGGGCCTGAATGTAAACCTGATTGGATATTAACACCAGGCAGAAAACTTCACGTCCCCAAGGCATCAGGGTATGTTCTGAAAGCTATTTAATCCCAATATTTTCAAATCGAAAATACCTGAGGAAAAGATCTAAAGTAATGTTTCTAAAAAATTGTCGGGCATGATCTGTTTCTGCTTTTAGTTGGCTCCGGAGCTCTTCTACTGATGAAAGACCGAAGAAATCCGCCAATTCTTGTGCCTCATCCGGGCGTTCGGCTCGCTTTAGGAACATGGGAGTTTGTTCTAAGAATGGTAAACTCCATGGTCGCCATCCAAAATTATACCTCTCAGTTTTCGGCGCTGTAATGTTGAAATAGAGGAAAAGGAAAAAATCAGCCGCGGCGAAATCCTTGATAGGCATCACTTCGGCCAGTAAGCCCTCGGAATGGCGCTGATTTAGGATTCGGCCATGTGCTGTGGCAATATTAAGTCTTTCGCTCTCTTCTTTAAGGAGGTACGTCCATTCACTAGCATTATAAAAGTATATTTCAGCTGGCCCATACTCAATAGCAAGATAGTTGATTGGTATTGGCTGCACGAGGAGCTTCTTAAGTGAAGGATAAGATTTCTTACGTAATAAAAAGGCAATTAACGTTACCATCATTTCATGTCCAAGAAAGCGAAAATAATCATAGTCGCCGTCATTCGTTATTCCTTGGTATTCCTCCGGCCTCCTGAACTTCTCAACAACTGCCCCGAACCAATTAAAAATGGTAGTCACCGCTTCCTCATCTGATACTTCTACGGATACCTCCGCCAGGTTAGCGAAATGAGCAACGGCTGTTTCGGTATGAGAAAGCGCATCTTTTAATAATTGCAAGTTGCCTCCTTTATGTAAGGTTGGAGGCGCAAAGCTGTCGAGATTTACGAGAATTTCTTTTAGCTCTTTTTTTAACATAGTTAATCTTGCGGGAGCATGATCCTCAATTAATTTGACAGCAGGGCTGCTGTCTACTACCGTAGACTCAGCGGGAATAGCGGCTAATGCCGTTCTTATGGCACCATCCAGTTGCTGTTCCAAACTTTTTCTATCAACGCTACGATTCTCGGATTTTTCTGCTGAATGGTAAACCATTGTCCGCTTTCCTTTCAAATCAAATGGAAGATCGTCTAACTTTCCGAAAGCGGTATTAAATATCAAAATGATTCTTTCGTAGCCCAGGCATTTTAGTTCATATCCGAGTTCGATAAGAACATTCGGATTTGGAGTTTTGCGCTTGCCTTCGTTGGTGTTAATGATAGAAATGTCGGCGACAAAGACATGGCTGTGTTCGATTTTGTGAAAGATGGCTGCGGCAATGTCGGGAGAACCAGGTAAACCCTGCGTGTCCCGGTCAACCAGCGGCTCGACTTCGACTGTGTTATCTTCAGTGATATTTTTTGCTGAATTTCTCAGCGCGTCCAAAATCAGATTCTTATTTGAAGGCGATGGCAGGTCTGATTGCCATGAATAAAATATGGTGCGTTCCATGGCGTAAGTTAGTAAAATACAATCAGCACATGCTCATTAGATGACGGTCTTGATAAAAGGGACGACTGAGAACAAAAAAAATTATACCAGTATTCTTTTGTATATAATTTCGCCTTAAATTGTAATTACAGCACAAGGGGTTTGAAGCTGCCGTTGAGTTGATCTTGTTTCTTAGCTTTTTTGCGCTTGCCCCACCAGATCATAAAACCTGTTATAGGAAGTGATGCGCAAACAAGTGCTGCAAACATAGCCAGCAACTGCGTTGGTAATCCATAAATCCTCCCGGTATGGATATCTTTATTAGAATTTCGCCATTTTAAGCCCAATGGTTTTTTTGCATGTTCCAGCTGGTCAAATAGTTTGCCCGTGCGGCTGTCAAAATAATAATAACTCATGTTGCGCCACCCGTCTGTACGGGTTTTAAGATATACAAAAGCCATCATAGTGTGCTCGCCTTTTTCAGGCAGGTTAAGGCCTATTACCCGGTAGTTACCCTCCAATTTGTGCCGTAGCATTGTAAGCACCATGTCGAGATGATTTCCGGTAGTATCGGCCGTGTTAACTGGCGGCGCCTTGCGAACAAGCACCACAGGCTTTTTAGATCCAAGCATTTGGTAGATTCCTTTTTCCCACCACTTAAAAGACCAGGTAAGGCCCGTGATTGCAATAACAATGGCTATTGGTAACACAAAAAAGCCAAGGCTGTTATGCAAGTCGTAGTTTACGCGTTTCCATTTAGCCGCCCATTTAATGCTGATACTTTTTTTAAACTGCTTTAAGTTTTTAGGCAGCCATAAAATAAAGCCGGTGACCAGCATCACTAAAAAGATCAAAACACAACAACCAATAACAACACTGCCAACTGGTTTAACCAGCAACAACTGCCGGTGCAGTTGTTCGGTCACGTTAAAGAATTCATAACGCACGTCTATCACGCCCAGCACTTTCCCGTTATAAGGGTTTACGTAAACATCATCCCGGTATTTAAATTGGCTAAAATAACTCAGTGTAATATCTTTTCGCTTATTGACCTTGCTTGCCGAAAATACATAACTGCGGCCATCCTCGTTGACCTTGATATCGGTAATGGGTTTGCTTTTACCTAAGGTTTGCTGCGCTATGGCCATCAATTCAGAAACGGCTTTTGGCGGGCCGGTTTGTTTAACCTCGATCAGATCCCTGTGGAAAAAGTCGAATAATTCATCTTCAAAAACAAGCACGCATCCGCTTACCGAAACAATGACAATAACCAGGCCGATGGCGAGGCCAAGCCACAAATGTAGCCAGGCCGCAACTGCTTTAAACCGTTTCCAGAATTGCATAGTTGTTAGTTAAAAGTATAGGTTAAGGTTAACTGGTAATTGGATGGTGCGCCGGGAAACAACCGGATATAATCATACCCGCCCACCCAGTATTTTTTACCTGTGAGGTTGTTGGCATTAAATTGCAACTGTACTTTGCCAATATTATAGAACATAGCGGCATCAACCAGGGTGTAAGAAGGTATGCTTTGTGTTACATTAATGGAGAGCATCCGCCTGTCTACATAATTGGCTCCTAAGCCCAGGCCCAGTCCACTAAATGTTCCATTGGTGATATTATACCTGGTCCAGATATTGGCCATATTTTTAGGTGCGTTTGGTTTTTGCTGGCCTACTTCTGTCGCGATACCGCTTTCTGTTATCTTTGCATCATTGTAAGCATAAGAAGCCAATATGCTCCAGTATGGGGTTAATCTTCCGGTAATATCAAATTCAATACCTCTTGAACGTTCCTTACCTACTGGCCTCAACAAGTCTGGCTGGCCGGCCACGTTAGCATTATAAAGGGTGTTCTTCTGTTCAATCTGGTAAATGGATGTGGTGATGGATAGCCTGTCTTCCAGCCAGCTGCTTTTAGCCCCCAGTTCTATCATGTTGCTGGTAACCGGGGCAAACGGCCCGCCGGCGTTAGGGTTTGCAATGGTTGCTGCCGTTTGGGGATTGTACCCCATTACATAAGTGCTGTAAACATTGATGTTTTTTGAAGCGGTATAAACCAGGCCAAACCGGGGCAGCCAGGCACTAGAATGTGTTGCCTCTTGTGTTGGCGAAGCATAGTTTACAAAATCGGTATAATACTCATAGCGTATGCCAACCAGGGCTTGCAGGCGTCCAAGCTTTAACTGATCCTGCACATAACCTGCGTTGAGGTAATAATAAGTTGGCGACAGTGCAGTAGGTGCAAAAAAGGATTTACTATCGTCTTGCAGGCGCTGGGAGTTTAAAATATCATTCAGGTTAAACGATGCCACATTAGGCACCGGGTTGCCTTTGGTATCCCTCAGATACTTCAGGCTGTCTTTGGCAACGTAATTAGCAATTGTACCAGTATTAGATGCATTCCGGTAGCCAGATGCGGTAAGTTGGGAAGCGCCTACGGGCATTTTCTCGCTGCCATAATCATAACCCAATACAATTTTATGCTCAATTGGGCCTGTTTTTTCGTTGTAGTTGAAGTAGCCGCTAAAATTATCGATATAGCGTTTACGCTTGCGCTGGAAGATTTGCATGGCAACCAGGTTTGGTATGTTATTACCAAGCTTATCTACTGCATAAACATTAGCACTGCGGTGTTCGTAAAGGTCTTCCTGGTAACCTGTTTTAGAGTAACCGGCATTGAAGCTTAATTTTTTGTTGAACTGGTGAGTTAAAGACAGCGTAACAATATAAGTCTGTTCGTTCAAATAATCATTACCAGCGCTTAAAGCGAGGGATTGCGGTGTTGAATAAAGATCGTTCCCGATAACTGCCTGCCCGCGGTCCAGCCGGCTGTGGGAGTTATTGTATACCAGATCAAAATTGATGCGGGTTTTAGGCGAGGCGATGAAAGAAAGCGAGGGAGCAACGATCACGTTTTTGTCAAATTGCAGGTCCCGGAATGAATTAGCATCCTCATAGCCCAAGTTTAAGCGGTATAATAATGAGCTATCTTTATTAGCCGGGCCGGTAAAATCGGCCAATGCCCGGAAAGTATTGAAACTACCCAGCGTAAGGCTGACTGATTTCCGGGTTTCATCGAGGGGTTTTTTGGTTACCCGGTTGACTACGCCACCCGGGCTGGCATTGCCGTATAAGGCAGACGAAGGGCCTTTGAGCACTTCAACGCGTTCCAGGTAGTTGGTTAGTGGCTGTTTCCAAAAACCCGTACTGCTACGCAAGCCGTTTACCAGCTGCGTATTGCTTTGCCCGTTTACGCGGAAACCCCGGATAGTTAGGTCATCGTAAAAGGAGAACTGGCTTACACCACTAAAGTTTTTAACCACGTCGCCTACACGTACAGCACCCTGATCGGCCATGAGCTCTTTACTGGCATAAGACACCGATTGTGGCAGGTCTTTAATATCTGTTTCGGTTTTATTTCCTATAAAAGTGGATTTAGCTTTATAGGTTTTGTCTTTCCTGCCCGTAATTTCGACGCCCTGTAAAGCACTGCTGCCTGCGGTTAAGAGTATATCAAGCTTCAGGTTCGCACCGGAAATAACGTCTACTTCTTTAGTTATGGTATTAAGCCCAATAAAAGAATAGCGCAAAATATATTTACCGGCAGGTAACTGTAATTTGTATGCTCCTCTCGTGTTTGTTGCCGCAGATATAGTCGTCCCGGTAACCATTATAGTCGCGCCGATTAGGCGTTCGCCGTTACTATCCTGCATATACCCACTAATAACCGCAAATGGCTTAACTTGCTGGGGATAGGCTGGAAAAGACGAAATTAAAATTAGAAAAGTGAATAGTAGCGTAAAGTTTGATTTCATTTATTTAGACTAATTAAAAATAAGACTGCAATGATAAGTGAAATTTTTAAATTGCCAATAAAGAATTTTATGATCGATGATGTTATTGGTTATCTAACTCCTCTGCACAAAATCCTGAAGTAGTGCACAAAATTGATTATTTTAGCAATTATCAGAACGATAACGAGGACATCGTTTTTTACCAAATGGTAAATAAACTGCCAAATAGAATGGCGAATTTTACCTGATGGAACCGTTCATTAACTACATCCTTCAATTCGGGAGTCTCAACCAGCAGCAGACAGACTTTATCCTTCGCAAGGCCAAAACGCTGGAACTGCATAAGGATGAATATTTTTCGGAAGCAGGCAAGGTCCCGCGCTATGTGGGATTCCTGCTGGAGGGAGTGGTGCGTTTCTGTTACTACAATAATAAGGGCAAAGACGTCACGCATTCCTTTGTAGAGGAAAATAACTTTGTATCGGATCAGCAACGGTTCGAAGCGCAAATGATTTCCTCCGAATATATTCAGGCGGAGACCGATTGTAAGTTCCTGGTCTTTTCCAAAAAAGATTGGGATGAGATCGGCAATACCATTCTGAGCTGGAAGGAGATAGAAAACCTGATCCAAAAGAATTGTTTGCTCAAAGCCATCGAACGCCGGAGCCCTTTGGTCTCCGAAGATGCGACCAACCGTTATTTCCTATTCAAGGAACATTTTCCTGGACTGGTCAACCGGGTCCCGCTTTCCCATGTGGCCTCGTACCTGGGTATCACGCAGCCATCGTTGAGCCGGATACGTCGGAATGTTCGTTAATTGTCTTTTTTAAGATGCGTTCGCGCTTTTTACCATATGTTAAAGGTTTCTGTTTTCTGCTTGCCAACCTTTGTCCCATTAATTAAATAAAAAGACAATGAGCAAAAAAGTAGTTTTGATAACAGGAACAAACAGCGGCTTCGGCTGGTTAACCGCGCATAGCATGGCCGCTTTAGGTCACCAGGTGTATGCAACGATGCGAGATACCCAGGGTAAAAATTCGGAAAAAGCAACGACATTAGGTGCATTGGAAAACGTGACCGTGCTGGATGTCACCCTGACTGACGATGAAAGCGTAAAACAGGCGGTTGACCGCATTATCGCAGAACAAGGTAAAATTGATGTCTTGGTCAACAATGCAGGCTTTTCACTAAACGGCGTAGCGGAAAGTTTTACCACAGCGGATATAAAGGCCATCTTCGATGTGAATGTATTTGCACCCTGGCGGTTTATTAAGCAGGTGTTACCCGCGATGCGGAAACAAGCTGATGGCCTGATCATTAATGTGACCAGCGGTTTCGGCCGGGTCTCTTTTCCATTCGCAACTATTTACGCTGGCTCTAAATTCGGTTTGGAAGGGGTTAGTGAAGGCTTGCATTACGAAGTAAAACGTTTGGGTATTGATGTGGCGATCTTAGAACCGGGAGCTTTTCCTACGGAAATGAACCAAAAGACACAATACGCCTCCGATCAGTCTGTGTTTGAAGGTTATGGTGCAATCGCCGACATGCCGGGTAAAATGATTACCGCGATTGGCGGGCTGATCCAGAGCCATAATCCAGATCCGCAAATGGTGGCCGATGCTATTGTGAAATTGATCAATACAGAAAAAGGTAAGCGGCCTTTGCGTACCGTGGTTGACCCAATCACCGGGAAATATATCAACGCGGCTAATGAGGCGGTTTCGGATCAGTTCGGACGAGGTTTGACGCTGTTTGGTATGGGTGAATTATTAACCTAAAATAATCAAAGCGGCAGCGGTCACTACGATTCTGCCGCTTTCATCAGAACTTGTAGTGCCAGTCCCTGTCTCTTTCGTAAAACGGCATTATACCTAAAGAAATCTTTAATAAGTATATGCAGAACTAACGTGCTATAAAAACACAATGACCAGTAAATTCATTTAGGGATAATTTTAGAGAAAAGTCCCTCAAACCGCGTATGAAATAGAGCCTTTATTTTTCAACGAAACGTACTTTTATGTACTTTTACACTATAGTATTGAGAGATAGTTGAAAGGTGCAAGCTTGATTAAGTTGATTAGCCTCCTATCTTTTCCATAAAATCGGCCTTGTAATTACTGCCAATCCCGATTTCGCTTTTACCAATCTCAATAGTGTTTCCAAAAATAGCGGTTATGGCATCCAGGTTTACAATGTACGATTTATGTACCCTGAAAAACATGCTTTGAGGCAACAGCTCTTCCATCGCTTTCATGGTATGGGTAATGAGGTACGGTTTGGCTCCGGTATGTATGCGTACAAAGTTCTGCATGCCTTCGATGTATAAGATATCGGCAAAATTTACTTTAACCAGTTTGTTATCATGCTTGATGAACATGTAGCTGGTTTCGGAAGCAGGTGCGATAGTTTCAGTTTTTTCTTTTAAACGCTCACTTACTTTCTCTGCGGCTTGCAGCAGGCGGTGGATGGAGATTGGCTTTAACAAATAATCTACCACGTTAAGCTCATAGCCTTCCATCGCATATTTGTTATAGGCGGTGGTAAATATCACCAACGGCGGATTTTTTAATGATTTCAGAAAATCGATACCGGTAATTGTCGGCATTTTAATATCCAGAAAGATAACATCAACAGGTAAGGATTGCAGCGCCTCAAAAGCTTCGATAGCATTACCGCATACCCGTAGTATCTTCCAGCCGCCCAACTGCGAAACAAAGGTTTCCATCAGTTTGCGGGCCTGTGGCTCGTCATCTACAATAATACAATTGATCACTTTCATAAGGTTATAGATAGATCGGCCTCAAATGTCTCACCGTTTGCCGTTGCCAGCAAACTGTACCTTCCGGGGAAGTAATGTATTAGCCTTTTAGTTACGTTTTGTAAGCCTATGCCTCCGGCTTTCTCCGCGCTGTTATCGGCTACAAAATTATTGCTCACGTTTAACTGTAACTTGTTGTTATTTTGTGTAATGGCTATATTGATCCAGCTTTTATCCAGCTGGTTATCGGCTCCATGCTTAAAAGCATTCTCTACAAAAGGCATCAATAACAAAGGCGGTATTTGCAGGTCATCAAAATCGCCGGTTGCTGTAAAGCTGATACTTACGCGGTCATCGCAACGTACCCGCTCCAGTTCCACATAATCGGTTAGCATATCGATCTCTTTATCAAGGTCAATGTATTCTTCATCGCACTCGTACAAGGCGAAACGCATAAATTCGGACAGGCGACCTATCAGCTCGATAGATTTATCCTTGTTATCCTGCACAATAAAAGATTGGATATTATTGAGCGTATTGAACAGAAAATGCGGATTTACCTGCGATTTAAGGAAGTCGAGCTCAAGGCGGAGATTTTGTTTTTCTAAAGTGGATTTGATCCGATCGTGAATGAACCAGTCGTCCATAAATTTAAGGAATACGCCCAACAGGATCACAATGAACGAAAAGAAAAGATTATCGTGAAAGATAAAACCGAATGTTTGGTTTTTTGGATAGTCGGTTACACCAAACAGCCAATCGCTGATCCGCTGGTCCACCAGAAAACGCAGTGGCGGGAATAACAAGAAAGCAACTATAATACCTGCAAACCGAACCCACAATGACTTAAGGTTTAATATTATAAAAGCGATAAAATAGGTATAAGAAACTACCAGCAAATAGAACAATATCAACATAGGCTGATAATCTTTCGCCCAGCTGAACTGATAATTTTTAGCGTAAATAGCCGAAAATATGGACTGGTTGGTAAAAATGAGCAGCACAAATAACGCATGCAGGTAAAGGCGTTGCCGGTTTATCTTGTTTTCCATATTCAAATTTGCTTTAACTAATGCGCTTAAGCGATTGTTAATGACGAAATGCTATCTGCCGCGGACAAAACTATGTTTTTGGCTGATAAAAACTACTATTAGCTTTTCAATTATGCGATGTCAGCCCGTTTAAGGTGTTCGTAGGCAATTACCGGGCGTTAGTCAATATCATTCTATAGAGTAACGTGTAACCTGTTGTTTTGAGGCACAATCAACCAAATAACATGAAAACAATATTACTCAGCCTTGCATTATTACTGTTAAGCAGCGTCATTTTCGCACAAAACATAAGCGGTGTTATCACCGATGCCAAGACACATCAGCCACTATCTTACTCTACAGTAAGTTTATTAAAAGCGATTGACTCAAGCCAGATAAAAGGCGCGCTTGCCGGGGATAACGGCAGCTTCCGTTTCGAAAAGATCAAGGCAGGCAAATATTTATTATCGGCCAAACAAATGGGTTACAGTAAACAAGTGGTAGCTATCGAGCTAAATACAACCGATCAAACCATCAACATCTCACTCACCCCGCAAACCACCAGCTTAGGTGAAGTAACTATAAAAGCAACCAAGCCTTTAGTTGAGCACCGTGCCGATAAAACTGTATTCAATGTAGAGAACAGCATTGTTGCCGTTGGTAATACCGCCATAGAACTATTGAGCATGACGCCATTAGTAAATGTAGGCCTAAACGGCAACATCCGCATTAAAGGAAAAGACAATGTGCTAATCATGCTGGACGGTAAAATAATCCCCGGCGAAACGATAGCTAATTTGCTGCAAAGCATCCCGGCAGAAAACATAGCGCGCATTGAAGTTAGCACCAATCCATCGGCTAAGTATGATGCTTCAGCATCTGGTGGTATTATTAATATCATTACCAAAAAAGGTACGGCTACAGGGCTAAATGGTGTGGCTACTTTAACAGCGGGGCGCAGTAATTATGGCAAATACAGCGGTGGCGTATCGTTAAATTATCGCAGCGGCAAAGTAAACGTGTATGGTACGGCCAATTTAAGAGATGCTAAAGGCGAAAGGAATGAAGCAATTAACCGCTCCTTAACCACAGGCATCGTTACAGAACAACTGCAAACCCCAACTGAGCTGTGGACGCATGGTGTGGTAGAAACAGGTAAACTGGGTTTAGATTATGATATAACCAAAACCAGCACTTTAAGCGCTTCGGTTGAAGGTTCGTACATTCAATCCAACAACCGCGCAACAGCTATTACAAGTTTCAGCAGCAATAAGGCAGATTCTGTACTGACTGCCAATAGCACACCGGGCGGCAATTATAACTTTACGCTGTACGATCTGGCTTATCAAAACAAGCTGAACAGCAAGGGTCAATTATTGAATGTAGATTTCAATCAGGTACATTATAGCGGACTGAGCCGCCAGGACATGAATGCTCAACTGCTGGATCTGAGCGGTAAAAACCCAGCACAAAACAGCTCGGCAACTACACGTACCAATACGCTGTTCAATGTATCCACCTTCCAAACAGATTATACGCTTCCGCTGGATACCAATACTACTTTTGAAGCCGGTGTTAAGGATATGCATACCGGTTCTTCAAACCTATCAACGAGCATGCAGGTTAACTCGCTTACCAATATTCCCAACCTGAGCGCTACCAACTACAACGAAAATATTGCCGCTGCTTATCTTGACCTGAGTAAACAGATCAATAAATTGAAAATACAGGCCGGTATCCGCGCCGAGCAAACGCATGCTAACCTGAGTAGCTCAGGCATACGGCAACAGTATTTTGATCTGTTCCCGAGCCTTACGCTGGATGAAAAACTGACCGGCAACAAAGAGCTTACCCTTACCTATGCGGCCAAGGTCGATCGCCCTGGTTATACTTCGCTCATCCCTTTTGTTACACCCATTGATCGTTACACGCAAGAAAAAGGGAACCCGGATTTAAAACCTGCCTACAGCCAAAATTTTGAATTAACCGGTTCGGCCGGGAACATAGCTGTAACATTAGACTACATGTACACCAAAAACGCCATTACCGATTTTATTGTTCAGGATGTGCAAACACAAGTGTGGACCATCACCAAAGCTAACTTCACCAATTCTAAAAACTATAACCTGAGCCTGGTAATACCTGTTCAGCTTGCCACCTGGTGGAACAGCAACAATACACTGGTTGGGTTATATAGTTCTTACCACAGCAATAACGTGGGTGGTGGTGATTACAGCCGCGGTCAGTTTAGTTATAACTTAAACTCGATAAATACCTTTACTTTACCTAAAGGCTTTAAGGCAGAGCTGACTGGCATTTACAATTCATCAGCCGTTTACGGGTTATATCAAATCGGTCGCACTTCTATGGTGAACGCCGGTATATCCAAAGCCTTTATCAACAAAAAATTGAATATAAAACTGGGAGCTAACGATATTTTTAACGGTAGCGGATACAACCTGAATACCAACGCAGGCGTTTTACGTATGACGGGTTATAGCCGATATGATAGCCGTAAAGCTACATTAAGCTTATCGTACAAGTTTGGATCGAAACCTACTGCCCACAAAGAGCGCGAACATGATGATGTTAAGGGACGCTTAAATATGTAATAGTTAAGTTGAAGAATCTAAAGAAAAAGCTGCTATCATAAAGCAGCTTTTTTGCTAACGTACATATTATAAAGTGTACGCTATGCTTTCCTAACTAAATAGTAGAAAATTCCTAACCGGACCGGATTTTGCTAAAATAGCAAATGTCGCATAGTTACAAAGTTTAATTTCTAAAAGACTGTTTTAATAATTTTTTCCGTACCATCGATTAGCGCATTGGCCTCCTCGATGGTCGGTATTTCTTTTTTGTTTCTACAAGAGAGTACCCACAGATCTGCTAAATGTTGTATATACCGCCAGGTTTCAAATGGATAGATTTCATGTTTTTTAAGCAAATCATTGTAATCCTTAATAATCAAGTTCTTTTTGGGTACTTTAATTTGATGAACTCCACAGATTTGATCGAGATGATTTTCTAATACGATCCCACAAATAGCACCGGCAGACCGCACAAACTGGTTTTTTGCAAGTTGCCGCGCCGATAGCAATTCCTGATCCAATAAGGCAGCCTGTAATAATTGCTCCATCTTAAAAAGAACATTGTCAAGGCTGTCAAAAACACTGTTCAGGATATTGATCTGCTGCTGGAATACAGGGATAGCATCAGACGGGCTTGCCACGATCTTTTTGTCAAAACCTGCCGTAACAATCACTTTTTTAAGGTAATCTTCGATTACGTAATTATCCGCCCTGACTTCCTTTCTGCCTTTAGGTTGTTCATAAAGTCCAGTAAAATCAGCGATACGACCAGGAAGGAACTGTCGGACAACGGATTGTGCTGCCGAATACCAAGGCTGGTAAGCCTGGCTAAAGACTGGAAGGGTTTTGACGAAACTTTGGTAATCCTTTTTTAGCACGTTGGTAAAATGATGCTCCATATTCCCTGGATATTGCTCCACCTGCATGGCATTGAAAAGATTTACCCCTTGGTTAGCAAGTTTTTTAAGTTCAGTTTTAATTTGATCTGTAGCCGTCATGAGTAGCCAAAATTAAAAGCTTTGGCAATCTTTGCCAAACTTTTATTCATCTCTGCAATCGTGCTGATGTGCAGCCAATCCGTTATTTTTGCTTAACAATAACACTGCCGTCATCCTTCCTGACATCGAATGGTATGCTTAAGTTAAAAATAAATCCAATGCAAAAACGGGTGATTTTCGGTCTGAAAATCACCCGTTTTTGATTCATAGATTATCGACTTAAAACTTTATCCG
>NZ_MPPL01000001.1:14890-16257 GCF_001911425.1 Mucilaginibacter polytrichastri
GAGTATTGTAAAAATCGACTTTTGAGACAGCCTCTTTAACACTAAACCAACACATATCCGCCATCAACAACAACCGACTGGCCGGTACCGTATGGTTGTTTCATAAGATACAAATAAGTTAATGCGATGTCGTCAGGACCGGCGACATATTTAACCGGTAGTTTTTCGGAGAAGTAGTTAAACATACCATCCTGATCTTCGGTAGTCATGTTGGCCCACAAACTAGTTTTTACAAGGCCTGGAACAACGATATTTACGCGAATGGGCGCTAATTCCACCGCCATTGCACGGGTAAAGCCTTCCATTGCGGCGCAGATACTTGCACCCAAACCCCAGCCTGCACCAGGGCGTTTACTGGCCGAGCCACCGGTTAGGGTAATAGAGCCCCCTACATTGATATTTCCTGATGCATATTTTACTGCCGAAAATGCACCCCAGTATCGCACATTGAACAGTTTCTTCGCGGCATCAAAGTCGGTATCTGCAACATTGCCTAAATGCAAAGCTTCGCCCGCGGTGAACACCAGGTGATCGAAATGGCCGATGGTTTTAAACAGAGCGGCTATCTGCTGTTCATTAGCCAGATCAGCAGTAAAGCTTTGCGCATTTCCGGGTAACTGGCCAAGTGCTTTGTTTAACCGTTCCGGGTTGCTGGATACGATGATTACTTCTGCGCCTTCTTCGGCGGCAGCTTTTGCAGTTGCAAAGCCAATTCCAACGCTTCCGCCTAAAACAACCACTTTTTTACCTTTTAAATTTTCCATGTGTATTATACATTTTTTGTTAATGCAAATTTCAGCAAGCCAAAACGGGCGGCACTTAACAAATGGTAAAAAATGCTTCAGCGGATATTTTTTCGGATGCGACTGAGCGATTGTGGCGTGATCTCCAGGTAGGACGCAATATCACTCAGGGGAATTTCTCTGGCGGTATCGGGCTGTTGCGATACAAAAGTTGTATAACGGGCGGCCGCATCCTGGCCCAGGTATTCGTTCCGTACCGCTATTTTATCCAGTAATGCCTGGTGGGTAATCTGGTTGATGAGGGGTTTTAAGTAGGGTAATTGTTTAAAAAGCTTATTAAGTTTGGCGCGCGTTAGCACAATCACTTCTACATTGCTGACCGCCAAAATGTTTTCTTTGGCAATTATGCCATTGTTAAAACTGTTTAATATCGAACAAAGTCGGCCTTCACGAATAAAAAAGTACGTTACCTCGTTTCCTGCTTCGTTGATAACCATAATGCGCAATATGCCGTTGCATACCAGGAACAACTCGCGGCAAATTTTTCCGGCTACAAAAAGTGGCTCGCCTTTTTTATAAAAGCGACGTTCGGTAGCTGCGTCGATGAGTGGTTCATCAGTTTCA
>NZ_MPPL01000001.1:16272-77258 GCF_001911425.1 Mucilaginibacter polytrichastri
GATTGCCTGGTGTTGTTGTAGGAACGAAACAAGTTGGGATGCCATGGATACAAAAGTAAAAATACCCTCTGTTTTAAGCTCAAGCTATCCGAAGTTTTTTTAGGTGGATTACTATGCTAGTAAATTCGGATTTACAACTGTTGCCATGTTAGTCGGATCTATAATCTGTTTCCTGGACGTATCGGATGTCCTTATGTAATTGACGCGATGTTGGTTATTGTGCCACAAATGTGCCACAGTTTTAAAATATAGTACGTAATTTTTTTGTTTTCAATCGGTTACAGATGGGAGAATCCTGCTGTTAACAGGATAACAAATGGTTATCTGCTGTTGAATCTTAACAAACCCACTACATTTAGATAGCAGACAAATTTTTGTGACTATTTCTTTATCGCAATGTCCTAATACGGCGAAACCAAGTAATTAGAAAATTATTGGCTGGTCCCGTTAATGGGTATGACCTTTTATATTATTTAACTCGTTAAAACGCTCCATATATATACCAAAATGGATCAGATCACTGCGGCCGAGGTTGCTGTAAAAAAGATATTCTGGAATTACTTGTTGTTCATTTGGATGTTTGTCAGCCTCTTCCGAATAAATTTTGCGTCGTTGATGAAACAGCATACTTCTGTTATATGCATTGGCCTGTGCTTGCATATTACGTCCGTAAATGCCACCATCAGGTTTAAGGTCGAGTGATTGCCGGAATGTGTCAGAGATATAAGACGTCCTGATCATATGTGATAAAAAGCTGAGCCAGTTCGGATGTATTGGGTCCGTCGCTGCAAGTCTGAGATTATTTAATAACCGAAGATAAAGAGTACTGCTGGAATCAATAGCAATTGGCAGGTAAGTTGTAGTGACAGATAAGCAATGGTTCTCGAAAAATGCATTGGCAATCGTATTGATAGTGCCATAGGTAGGTGCAGTGTTGCAGGCGCATAGGAACACCAAAGGAGCACTGATGTCGTGAAGGACTACAAGTGGGCCGGTAAGTTGCTCGTCACCCAGCATTAGAAATGATGTTTTGTTTTCAGAGTTATAACCTCCGTGACAATCGAAAATAAGCAGATCCGGTTTATGTTTTCTAAATGCTTTTACCGCTGCGGCCACGGACAGACATACTTCAGTAACAAATTCATGCGTTTTGGCTAACTCTTTGACTTGGTAACGCCATGGCAGTAACTCCATCTCATTACTACCAAAAATAACAAGTGTCTTTTTCAGGATATCTTTGGGCACAGTGTAAATGAAATGCTCGTTGGCAGCAAAGGAACTCATTAAACCGTGAAGTGCGGTTTCAGGAAGTCTGCAGATATCATGGGTGAAAGACAGCGGCACTCCGTCTGTTTCTAACCATTCTATCGGGAGGTCGGTAATGGCCACAATCTGACGATTTTCCACAAGTAATTTAGCCTTTAATCCCGGAGATAATGTGCGTTCAGCTAGCTGACTTCCAAATTTAGAAATGGTCTCTTTGAGTATTTTACGCGTTTCATGATCAGCATACTGGTCGATTTGGGAGGCGTCGAAAGCCGATAAGGTTTGGTTCAGTGTTTTGCCTTGAAACGGCAGGCGGATGACGGGAGAATAGGCAAATGAGGCATGAAGAGCGCCCAATGAATCAAGATATTTAATTTTTTGAAGAGTAACCTGCATCACCATACGCATTGATGTTTCGGTCATCGGTGGAAGAGAGTTAATATAATTCTGCGTCTGCTCAAAATCCATAGACGTGAGGAGATTAATTAGCTCCGGATCAAATTCAGCCGAAGCCGGACTTCGGTCCAATTTCACGAGATCGGGATTTTGGTAAGGAGCGATGATCACGAGGGGTGAATACATGGTTTCTATCTCATGAACTGGTTTGATAATGTTATGCTCACGCATCAACTCAAAGAATTTATCAATCTTCCTCGTTGATCGGATCAACGTTTTAAGGCGCCCAAATGAGTAAGGGGCTTTTTGCGCTTCGATGAACTCGCGCTCATGTTCCGCTTTAATTTCTTCTTTACTTTTCTCAATAGTCCCGGGCCCGTATTTAAAGTTTCCAATAATCGAATTAAGCAAATGATAATTATTTTGTGCAGGCACAAATATGGGGAAATCATAAAAATCCCGGGAGTAGACGTCCACGTGTGGGTGAAAAATAATATCAGGAGCCCCAATTAGTTCGAGGATATGCTGATGTTCTGCATAAAGCATCCGCAAAAATTCTCCTGGGTCACTTACTTCATGGTCAAGACCGAGCGGCTGGTCATCTTTTTTATTAAAAAAAAAGTAATAGCTTAAGGGCTGATGAGCATCCATAAGGGTATTTAAAACGCTATCAAGTTCAAGAATATTTGTGTTGATCATGTAAAGCCGGATAATGTTCCTGCGACTATTTTCCAGGTACGGAATGAGGCTTGAGTGATAGAGTACATTTAACCGGTAAGGGTTGTCATTTCTCAGACGATAAGCATTTTCGAAGAAATTTACCGGGTTGTCTATTTGCAGGATATCCTTTGGCAAGCATCGTATAAAGTCGAGTGCCGGCCCTTCGAGCTCCATTGGAGGAATGAAAGGGATAAATAAATTATCTTTTTCGGTGATGAGCAAGTAATGAATTTGCGTGATTTGGTTGGGTCTAAGTGATAACATGCGAATTGATAGGTTTATAGTAGCAATTTAGAATATTCGCAGGAATTTATCAGTAAATTTGATTTAAACGAATACAATGCATCCAGTGAACGTCAAGCTGCCTGACCTTGCCATTTTACTTAAACGAAAGCAGTACAAACTTATCCTAAAGATCACTTCGGGCCTAGCAATAAACGATCATCAATATTTTCATTCTCAGCTCTATCATTTCCGGGCATTAGCGGAATCAGGGAAATTTGTTAGTGCCAGCAGGCATTGTAAGAAGTTAATCCCTGTAATGCCTTCGGATCATGGTCTCTATCCTATATTTCAGGCATGGAATATTTTTCTTGAACTTTTTGTTACAGAAAGGAATAATTTCAAAGAAGTATTTGAAAGCCTCGGCGAAAATGAATGCACAGAAGATCAGACTTTGAAAGCCTTAACATGCTATTTGCAAAGTCGCGTCATATCATTTGCAATGGCAGTTGGCAGTTGGCCACAAAACGCGATAAATCATGCTATAACACTCATGCAAGTTGCAGCAGATACCTATTTAAGAAGTGACGATCTAATAGAATACGGTTCAGCAATAAAATCCATAGCGCTTCTTTACAGTAGCAATAATATCGCCGATATCCCGAAGGCAATCCTGTGTTTGCAACAGTTGTTACCGATCAGCGCCCATCCTGACAATTTATACTTTACGACAACGGTTCAACTATCACTTTTAATCCTTGAAAACCAAGCTGCTTTTGATACAGGTTGTTTCGTAGATCAGAACAAAAATGACCAACGCATTAATGAACTTATCCGTCAATTCCTAATAGCGGGTCATCCGTTGGGGGAAGCTGATGTCAAATTTGAGTGGGGAGTGCTATTATTGGAATACGGTTACGAAAAAGGCATGCCATTTTTGTTCAATTCGATCGAATTATATGATAAATATGGGGAGTTCAGTAACCGCCAGTCGGCTTGGAAAAAAATGGCAGACTGGTATGAGCGGAGGGGCCAGGCAGAAGAAGCCGACAATGCGTATCGGGAAAGTGCCAAAGTGGATACCCATATCGAACTGGAAATGACCGGAGCGATACAGGCTATCATGGAGATTCACCATGCATTCATGGCTAAGCCGGAACGGGAAGCTGTGCGACTCGGCAGATTTTATTTAAATAAATACAAAGATAGCCGCATTGCTCCGCAACTCAGGGCTCTGCTGGCGAATGCGCTTAGCCAGGGCGCGGGAAAGACGGAGGCACTTGAGCACTTTGAAGCCATTGTTGACTATTATCAGGGTTCATCACCAAGTAGTTTTTTGAGCGACGCCTTATTCAACTACAGCAACGCGCTTTTCTCAGTTGACCCTGTCGCTGCAAAGAATGCGGCTTTGAAAGCGATCGACATTGCATTTGAATTAAAAGACTATATTTCATTAGGGAAATATTTTCGTGAGCTGGCGCTGCACCTTTCCCAGCAAAAAAAAATAGCCCCCCTTTTAGTTGGGGCTAATGAGATCGAAGATACTTTCCGGAAAGCCCATGATTCATTTGCTCACGTGCAAACGCTAAAAGCGCGCATTGAAAAGTTCAATGCGATACAGCAACTGGGCAACTATTATTTTAATGAAAGGCAATTTGATAAAGCCCTAAACTGCCTGGATCAGGCGCGTGAATTTTATCATTCCAATAACCTCAGGATCAATTCTGCATTCGTGTTATCGCATATCGGACTTCTCAAATTTGAAGTGGCGAGGACTAACCGTATTCCGTCCTTACTATTGGAGGCCGCTACCGATTTTGCAAAATCCGCGCAGGACTTCATTCAGATAAATGGGCATCGCTTTTCGTGGAAAAGTACACTCTTGGAGGCGCAGTCTATCGCAGAATATGCATCTTTGTATACTGTGGGGGAACTAGCAGAGCTTAATTATGAAAGAGCACAGACTTGTTTTTTACGTGCCGCTAATGTTGTCGATTATCTAAAAGGGCTTCAGCAGATCGTCCTGTCAAAATACGATGAACAGTTTACACATGTTGATGGATTTTCTGGCCTCCCCGCAGATTTCAATAAAGTTTTTACAGGGGCTTTTAAGGCTGCTTATTACGGCAGAAAGCGCGCAGATCTTGCTCTTGAATGGGTGGAGCGAAATAAAAGCAGACGGCTGCAAACAGAACTTTGGAGAACGAGTGACATATTCGCGCCTGTGGATATGGCTTATGTACCGGGATTTGAAGAATTGAGAAAGATGCTGGTGGCATATCAGTTAGATTTCTCTACCGAAAAGATGATGTTTTGTGAATTCTTTATTCTTGATCAGACCATTATTCTTTTTCTGATAAGGCCAGAGTGGAGCGGTCCCAAATATTTTACATTAGCTGTTCAATCCGATGAAATCGGCCGGGCCGTAACCGCTTTGATAAATGATCCGATAGCCAACGAAAATATGACCATCGCTTTACCATTAATTCAACATATCCTCAATCATAGCGACCGTGACGATCTGCTATATATAATTCCGCATGGTTTTTTGCATCAATTACCATTCCATATGATCGATGTTGGTCAGGGCGAATACCTGATCCAACGTAACCCCGTAGCTTATTTACCGGCCTTATCTATCTTATATCATCTTCAAAATAAATCGAAGGCGAAAGAAGGAAAGGTAGCAGTAAAATTCGCGGTCTTTGGAAATTCGCGGGAGGACCTGCAGTTTTCTGAAGATGAGGCAATCTATGTGAGTACTTTACTTGATAGTGACTGTTATCTCCGTAACGGAGTGGATAAAGACACATTCATCAAGGAATTGGCTAACTCATCTGTCGTACATTTCGCCGGTCATGCAGAAGCTAAGCCTGTTAAGGGCCTAGATCAGCACCTTCTCTTAGCGGGATTGGAAAGTATTTCGGCCAGCGAGCTAATGCTGATCAGGAACGATTTAGAACTACTCGTGTTAAGTGGTTGTCAAACAGGAATAACTGCAATTGAGGTAACCACAGACGAAATAATCGGATTTCCCGCAGCCGCGCTGACAGCCGGGGCGTCTGCGGTAATTACGACATTATGGAAAGTGGAAGATAAATCGACAAGACAATTTTTTAAATATTTTTACGAATCGTTTCGCAACAGGAAGTTGTCTAAAATTCGTTCAATGCAGTATGCCATGAAAGCCCTGATTAAAAACCCCGAATACGAACCATTCAACTGGGCGCCATTTATATTTACGGGCAGGTAGCTGTCAAATTAATTTACAGGCGCTTTAATCATCCCGCTTCCGTAATCTTCAGACATTTCTCCGCTTAAAAGCTCGTCGTCACAGGATACCATTAAATTTGAATGAAGCATATTAGTATGGAATTGGTTCTTCTTCATTAATTTTTCTGCCCACATTGCAGCTATCCCGGCGACGTGTGGGGTAGCCATGCTGGTACCGTTTAGAGAGATGAGTCCGGTTGAGTTAGCTTCCGCTGAAAGAATATCCATTCCCGGACCAGATAACATCACCCCCGTATTTGAAAATGGTGCAACATATAAACCTTTGCCATTCCATCCGAGCGCCCCCACGGAAATAATCTGTCGGGAAACAGCCGGTGGGCTAACAGCAATTTTATAGTCGGGGCGTGCGCTCTCATTGCCAGCCGCGGCGATAATCGTAACCGGCTGTGATGCCTCTGCATGCGCCTGTGTGGTTACAAGATTAGCCAGGCTTTCAAACAGTAGTACGTTTTTGCGGTAGCCTTCCAATGCAAAGGAAATCGCCGCCTCTTTATGCATACCTGCGAGCTCAAGCTCTTCGACAAAACCTGGGAAGTCCATACCTAAGGACATAGAAATAATATTGGCACCTTCTTTTACCGCCCATTGGACGGCATTGACCAGCATGTCACTTCCGCCCGCGTTTTTGCCGAGTACTTTTCCGATCAATACATTATCCGCTTCCCTTGCTACTCCTATACGATACCCGGAAACATCTCGTCCAAAAGCTACCCCTGCACAATGCGTTCCATGGCCTTCCGTATCGCCGTTACCTTCTCCTGTAAAATCTTTTTCCGTTATACGAATACCCGCAAAAGCAGGATGACTTCTGTCAATTCCGGTATCTAAGATACATATCCTTACGCCTGCGCCTTGATATGGGCTAGTATCTGCGCCAATAGCTTTGATATTCCATAGCGGCTGACTTTCGGGCCTTGTACTTTCAGTCCCACGAAATGGTTTTATCAATTTAAGTGGCATCGCAGGAGCTATGGCCAGTACTTCCCTATTCCTATCCTGAATTCGTCTGACCTGGTCGCCTTCCAATTGTTCTACTGCGACTTTTATCTCAGGGGCGACAACGAACTTGTCCATTTTTTTGCTGAGTTTTGACAGGCTCGGTCCGGAAGTGCGACCGCGAAAGCCGACTGTTGTTGATTTGTCGGTATAAAGTATTATGTGATTTATTTTCATGGTTGTCCTTTAAATTAAAGTTTACATATAGGGTCGATTTGCATGATCAAAGTCCTCGAAGAAATGTGCCCCATTCGAAGGTATCCATCTGTTGACGAAATTCTTCAAACTTCAAGACTCGATTCAACGGCTTGTTGATTGTGCGTGCGGCATATTGGCTTTTCCCCTTATAATCATCAGCATCGTTCAATCCAAAACGAAGCCCCGTTTTTTCCTCGATCAGACTTATTTTGATCTGCGCCGCCAAAAGCTCTTTTTTTTGAAATAGCCGCTCAATAGCTGCTCTTGTAAGTGTTGGTTTTACCGTTTTAAGTATTTCCAGTAAAGGCCCTTTTTGAGTTTTAAGATTATCCAGATATGGCTCCTGACTCATAAGGAAACCAAGTGCTTTCAGATTTCCTGCATTTTCGAAAACGAGGATTTTCCAAAAATTCATCGGCACCAACAAGCCATTGATGTATTGTGCTTTATTGAATATAGGGCCGGAAAACAGGGTAATCTTATTATCCTGAAAAATATTTCTCGCGGCACAATAGTCCTCTAAATAATTCCAAACTATACCATTGAAATACGGGATTTGCGGACAGCAATTCGTATAGTGGAAAGTATCTCCTATGGCAATTTTCTGCTCTTCGGCAGTCCCCCAGGCCGGATCGTAATAACGTACCAAATGTCCTTTAGCCAAGCCTGAATGCAGGTAATCTGCATTTCCATACTGCAACGTGTTTTCACCGGTGATGATGCGTTCGTCGGCATACCAAGAATCGCTACCGCGTTCATCGTGCACCATGCCTAAAAGGTTGGTTTTGCCATACATATTGACGGCGCTGAAAAACGGCAGGCGTGCATCCTTATTAAATGATACACTGAAATGGGTATAATCCAACACTTTGTCACCATTCGGGCCGGCATTTTTTAACACGCTTGCAACTTTATCCATGTCAGTTGAGGCTATCAATGGCAATGGCAGCCGGGCACTTAGAAAACCTGGATCATATCCTTTTCGATTATTCAATTGATCTGTATGTACAGCCTGCTCAAATTTGGGGACGTTTAAAGAATGTCTTAGAGCTAATTTAAAAAGTTTCATGATAAGTATTTAAATCAGGAAAAATTCAAACTAGAAAGAAATGAAGAGACCTCTTGATTGCTTTTTGATTGACCGAGATCATTATTGCAAACAACCTCGCTAATCTCAGCGCCGTTGCTTTTATAGTAAATGTCGCCAGCACCAAAACTTGTTTCATACAGATGAAATCCATCTGGTAATTTCGGGATAACGCCGTTTATGGAAGATATACTGTTTTTTTGGATGGTGTAATGAAAATAAGGCATAGGATTAACGATTTGTGGCAAAATACTGATTTTTTGCTATTAATTAAAAGTGATTCACCATAACAGCAAAGATTAATGGTGTTGATATTTTAATCAATTTTAAGTAAGAAGAGTGGTAAAAATATGCAGCAAAACATGGGAATGTCGATTTGGTATGCTGATATTCACGAAATCAATGTGCTAATGGTTTTACCGGAAGCTTTAGGTAAAGTTTTAAAAGATTCGATTTGTCCTTGGCAGAGCTCATATTACGCAGATTGATCAGTTACTCTATGGACATGATTTATAGCGGCCCTCAATTCAAAAAAACTATACTTGTTCCCAGCCTTAATTTTCAGTTCGTTAATGTCAACGTTTCCATGTGGTATCAGTGTTAGCAGGTTAATGATCTTTTCTGGTGGTAAAATCTCCTCCAATTTTATCATTCCTGTTTTGATCAGTTCGGTAATGTGGTTTTCAACAACATGTAGTGCCAACTGCCGTTTTTCGGCAATTTCTTGAAGCGACGCGCCTGTGCGGAAATATTCATAGGTTTTTTGCTGTGTCGCTTGTTTGTTGTTTGGCCTGTTCCGGGTATTTGAAACGGTGGCTGTTGGCAT
Organism: Mucilaginibacter polytrichastri; assembly: GCF_001911425.1. GTDB lineage: Bacteria > Bacteroidota > Bacteroidia > Sphingobacteriales > Sphingobacteriaceae > Mucilaginibacter > Mucilaginibacter polytrichastri. The sequence continues at coordinate 25,278 of NZ_MPPL01000001.1, forward strand.
GCTGTTCAACGGTTTTTTTAACTGATTATAATTAAAAAACAGATCCTCCGGGCTCAATCCATTCATCATGCCAGAGGCAAGACTTTGAGTTATTTCCAGGTCCATTTGCTTATGTTTAAGCAGGTCCATTATTTTTATATTGGCTTCCTGGAACTCTTTTTGGTCTTTATCTTCAACAGCTGTTGAAAAAATGGCATGTGCCAAAGGTGTCAGATCTTTTTCAATGATACCGTCGAAATACACACGGGCAGCCATTACTCTTTCCGTAATATATTTAAAATCAACCGTTGATTTTGAAACCTGCTCTGTTAAAAGGCGGACAAGTTTTAAAGAAGTTTGCTGTTGTTGTTCAACTATCCCGCATAACTCTTCTATCTTTAAAAGCTTGTCGAATTTTGCCGTTATTCGCCAGGAATCAATTTGCTTGGCTGTATTATGAAGATAAGCGGAAAGGGAATTCCAGCTGAAAGCACTAATCAGTAGATTGAATACGTAGTTCCGGCTTTCCTGGTCCAACGATGATTCCGGACTAGCTTCTGACTGGCATTGCATCACAAAGTTGAGGACAATTTCGCTTGGTTTAAGGGTTTCCGCTGAAATGGGCGAGGATAAAAACAATCCTTCGAAATTTGTCAAGCGGCTTAAGGCGACATAAACCTGTCCCTCTGAAAACGATTCGGCGGCATCGATGACGGCCTCATCAAATGATAAGCCCTGGCTTTTATGAATAGTTACCGCCCAGGCCAGCCGGAGCGGAAACTGTTTCAATTCGCCCAGAGTGCTGACAATTGTTTTTTCATCAACATAACCATATGATAAGTTTTTCCAAGACTCTTTCTGGATCAAAACCGGCTCGTCAAATTCATTGAAAACTACTGCTATAGCGTTATCTGAAATCTGATAAACATTGCCAATCTTTCCATTGTAGAACCTTTGCCTACCGTCTGTATCGTTTTTGGTTACCATCACCCGCGCACCGACCTTTATTTTTAGTTCGGCCTCGCCCGGAAAGTTTTTGCTGTCAAATTTACCGATGACCTGCGCAGGGTAAGTAAACATCTCGCCCGGTAATTCCGCCAAGTTTCTTGCATTAATTTCCTCCACTTTGCGAACGTGGGAAGTCAGCGTAATCAATTGATTTTGCCGGATGCTGTTAGGGTCAATAACTTTTCTATTCAGTTCATCGAGATTTTGTTGTTCGATTTCATTATGTCTTATTTTATTAAGCAGCCCGATAAAATAAGGGTCTTTTTGACGATAGATGGTTGACAGTTCGATATAAATCACCTTAGACTGTCGAATGACATGTGCATCAAAAAAATAGCGAGAGAAATAACAGGCTGAGAAAGCCGCCTCTTCGTTGCCGGTCAACACCGGGGAAAGCTGAAACAAATCACCGATAAATAACACTTGAACGCCTCCGAATGCACGTTCCGGGACATTTCGGATCTGTTTAAGTAATAGATCGATCATGTCCAGAAGATCCGCCCTTACGACAGAAACCTCATCGATAACCAATAGTTCTAAGTTCTTCAGCAACTCGAGTTTGGAGGTGTTGTAATTTGTGTTTTTTAGGATATGTGTTTGTAAGGCAACATTCGCCTGTAACGCGTGAATATCCTCTCCCGGTAAAAAAAGGGCGTTAGGCAGATTGAAAAGAGAATTAAGAGTAACCCCGCCCGCGTTGAGTGCGGCTATACCGGTATACGCTGTAATAAGGAACTTTTTCTTCGTAATCGTTTGAAGATTGCGTAAAAAAGTAGTTTTTCCCGTTCCGGCTTTCCCTGTTAAAAAAATATTTCGGCCGGTTTGGTTGATATATTTTCCGGCCAGGACTAATTCTTTATTTTTTGCTTCATCCATAACAAGGTTTAAAGATAGGGCTTATTCGTGTTTTACTGCTCAAAACAACCTAAAGAAACCATTTAACGGGTTGAAATTGTATCTTTATTTGATCAGCTACCTTTTCGGTAACCTGATTGCATATATATAAGTAAGAGCTATGATAGACTACAAAGACATAATGCAATTGATCATCAATCAAGACCCCAAAGGACTTGAGGAATTGTATGATACATACGGTAAAAAATTCTATACCTATTGTGTCCATAATTGGCATTTATCTGAAGATGAGTCCTGGGAAGTTATTTATAAGACGTTGGAAACACTGATCCTTAAACTGGCTCATTATGAGTTTGAATCTAAGCAGCATTTTGACAACTTTCTATATAAGGTTCTGACTAATTTTCTTCGGCAATATTTCAGGAAAAACCGCTGCAACAGTGAGCATGAATTAGCGTATGTCGATTTGATGGGTGAGGAAGCAGATTCCAGTGAAATTAACAAGCATATTAATCAGCTTTCATTTACTGATTATTATAAATCAGAGTTTATTGACAGCCCGGAATTGCTCCATTTGAATGAGGCATTGGAAACATTAGACCCGCTGGACAAGGATATTTTGCTTTTACGTGCGCAAAATTACAGTTACGACGAAATATCCGCTTTCCTTGGGGTTGAGAATAAGCAACTTAAAGTGACTCATCACCGTGCTAAGAAGAAACTGATTGATAAATTAATTGAAAAACAACTATAAGCCATGAACAACCGCATTGATATTACGGATGAAGCCTTGAGGATATACTATCTGGAGAGTGCAAAGGAGGCTGATGATCATATTGCTGAACGAGAGATCAGCTACGTACTTACGTTATCGCCTGACGACGAGATTGATCAGGGACGCGAAACTCAACTTATGAAAAAATTGCGGGATGTCCTGCTCAATATGTCGCTGGGCCAATTGATCCAGGAGCGGATGGTGCAGTCTTCAATTTCTGAAGACTTGCTTGCGGAATCCTCTTCTTTACCTGTAGAAATGATCCGAGAAATAGTTGAGGATAAAATATATGCGAACAACATTCCAGTTGTGATTCTGAAAGACCTGTTAAAGGGCTTGAAGATCTCGTTTGAAAAAGCAGAACGTGCCATTCATAAGACCTTCGAGATATTACAGCATCAGAATCTGGGGAAAAGCAATTTTTCAGCTTTTAACCCTTCATTTCGTAAAAGTGTTTATATTTCCAAGGATATGATCTCTGATATCGTTCCGAAGACAGATGGCAAAGAATTGTTTGAAAACAAGCTGGCGATGGAAAAATACCTTACCCGTTTAAATGAACTTTTAAGCGAATAAGTCATGAATGTGAAATGGGCCTATACGACTGTTAATACCTGGAGGGAATGTAATCGCAAATATTACTTCGCTTCTGTTTTAGCTAACCATAACCGCAAAAATTTGGTCAGACGGAAAGCCTATGAACTTCGCGCCATGCAGAATTTAACAATGTGGAAGGGAAGTGTGGTCGATAAGTTTTTAGAAGTGGTGATCATACCAATGATTACAGCGCAAAAGGAATTGGATTTTCAGTGCCTTTCCGAGCAAGCTGTCGCATTCGCCCGGAAACAATTCCGTTTTTCCGAAAACAAGCTTTACGATAATCCAGAACTGAAAAAAGGGGATATTGAAAGTGAATATTGTATTCTTGATATCCATGAAACCGGTCAACCCTACACAGAGCAAGATCTGTTAGTATGTTATGATGACATACGGAAAGCCATATTAAATATTCCGTTAGTCGTTTTACCGGACGGTCGCCATTTGATGAATTTGCTGAAAGAGGCAAACTGGCTGAAGCCAAATGTGGAGGACAGATTAGTTTACGTGGGTAACGCGATAGTCAAACCCCAAATGGACTTACTGGTCTCCGATAACTGGAAGCCGGTCATCATAGATTGGAAATTGTCCGACAGCATGGTTTCCGACTACGCTCGCCAGCTACAGATAAGCGGTCTGACCATTTATAAAAAAAGACTGGATACACCGGGTAAGCCGCCTTATCTATTTGAAGATATCGGGCTTTTAGAGGTTAATCTGTTAAAGGGCATTGCCAAACATCACGACTTTAATCAGGAGATATATAACAATACGATTGATTATATCTCCCTGACAAGCCGTGATATCGCGCTTATGACGGGCGAGGATATTGATATTGAAGATTTTGAGCTTACAAACAACCAGGTTTCCTGCAAAAACTGCAATTTCAGATTGCTATGCGGGTATTTAATAAAAAATAACAATATATACGATGAAGGATCATATCTTAAATCTGTACCGGATAGACAACTTGTCTGAACTGGACTTCTCTTATAAACTGATTGATTTCGACCTGTCGTTTATTGCAGGCAAGGAGGAATTGCTCAATAAGCAACTGCAAAAAATTGCGGAAGAGGTTTCTTCAGTTACTAAGGGTCCAACTGCTGTTTTGAAAAGGAACCAACGGTTTTTTGTAGCTGTTCCGGCTGATAAGCAGATGGAGGACCGAAGCATAGATGGCATACCTTTCAGCATCCCAATCAAACTTCTCCCGGAGGTATACCGGATCGATTCAAAAGATATACAAGGCCATCAGCTTGACGTAGTCTATAAATTCCTTGATTATGAAATCAGGCGGCAGTTGGGGCAGCATCGTGATCTTTGGAAATTGAATACCCATCAGTTTTTTCTCCGGGATCCGATGAAGGGCATCCAGGGATCGATAAACGTTTTTGAGGGCTTTACTTACAAGTTGGCACGGTTAGCTGATGGGCATTTCTATGTCACATTGGATCTTTCTACTAAGTATATTGATAAATATTGTCTTTCTCATTATATCAATGAAGGAAATGTGCGGACTTTTGAAAATAACTACAAAGGCAGGCGTTTCCTCTATTTGAACGGCGATAATTGGTATACCATTGAACTACTGGGATTTGGAAAATCCGTCAAAGAACAGGATTTTATCAGAGAAGGTACGACTTATAATGTATTGAATTATATTACTGAAAAGATAGAACATAGCCGTACCGATCTGAAGAGGTATGTCAAGCCGAATGACCTTTCCATGTCCTACACTTATCCCGGGAGAACCATGGATCCACATAGCGGTGCCACTTCCCTGGCTAGAATGCTTTACAATACCAAGGATGAAAGGGTGAAGTCGCTACATTACCTGTCGATCAAAGGCCCATCGAAGCGATTTGAAGCAATCAATAATTATATCAGTTCCTATTTCAAGAACCTGAAATTTAATGCCGGTAAGTTACTTATCAGCAATGAGCCACTAGTGGAAAAGATTAAAAATTTCTGGATACCTGAACTGTTGTTCAATAACAATCGGCGCTTGAAAATCACCGGTTTTAATTCCGGGATGCGGGATTTTGCTTACCAACGGAAACAACTTATCAAGAATAACGGGGTTCTTAACCGCACTTCTTTTGATGTGCAGTATCTTCTTGTTCCGGATGAACAGTATATGGACGCCAATCTTGTGGAGGGGTTCAAAAATAATGCTGAGTTCCTGATCAAGAAATTAGCACCGGCTTTTGATAAATTCATAATTATCCGTTACCCTGTCAAAAGCTGTACCTCTGCATCTGTGCAGATTCAGGAGATCGAAAAGGTGCTTCACCGCAGGAATGCATTACATGGTTTTGCGCTGGTGGTACTGCCAGACCTGGATGCTTTCTCACCGGCCTTTCTAAAAACGTTTCACGAACTGCTTAAAAGCAAGTTCTATCCTGACCTAAAAGTGCAATGTGCATCGGCGCATAACATCAGCTCATTCTTCAAACCGTTTTCTACTGCTGGTAACAATGGCATAGTTGAATACCGTGTAGTAGAAGCCTTAAAGGGGCGTTTCAGTTCTTACCTTTTTTATCTGGTGCTTGAACACCTGATCGTAAATAGAAAATGGCCGTATGCTTTGGCCAAAAACTTGTTTTACGATATCTATATCGGGATCGATGTGCATGACCGCCATGCCGGTTTTACATTTTTCTTTAAAAACGGTGAGCAAATTATATTTCATCCGGAAGAAGTACCGCAGAAAACAAACTCCCAGCGCGTGGAGAAAGTCCGGGCAAAGACGTTGAATAAGGTGATCTACGAAAAGCTGAAATTGTATATCCCGCTTTACGCGCCTAATCCTAACGGGATCGTAATTGTACGGGACGGCAGAAGCTTTGGAGTAGAATATAAAGCGTTGCAGGGCGCCATTAACACCCTTGCCGCTGAGGGAATTGTCAATAAAGATACAGTAAAATATGGCGTTGTGGATCTACATAAACAGAGTTCCGTTCCGATTAGGATCGCGGCAAAAACAAACAGCTACGACAAACTGGAAAACCCGGTAGCAGGGTCTTATAAACTGGTATCACCGAAGGAAGGATTTATTTTTAGTACCGGTTATCCGTTCGATATTAAAGGAACTTCAAGGCCCCTAAACCTATCCATGAAAGAAGGCGATCTCGATTTTATGAAGGTCATGGAGGACGTTTTCTGTCAAATCATGCTGGCTTTTTCGGCGCCTGACAAAAGTAACTTCCTCCCGGTTATCATTAAACTCATCGATACCCTGCTCGAGCCGTTGACCGCTACCCGAGAAACTGCGGATGAGGATGAAGAGGATGAAGAAGAAATGATGGACATCAATTAAATTTAAATATCATGAGTGATGTAAGCATATTGTCCAACCAGTACAATCAATTGGTTGCGACCTCGGATAAAGTAAATAACTCGGTTATTACTTTTAAAAAAGAATACCTCTTGACCGATAAGAGCAACAAGGATAAATATCCGAAGTTAGCTGTGTCCGCAGAAGAACATGCGGAAGCTAAAAAGACCCTCACAGCTTTTTTGGATAATATTAAAAAGATCATGGATGACAATGAGTTAAAGTCGGATTTCATACCATCGCTGATCATTCTTGATTATAAAGACCGATTGTCCCAGCACCATGACCTGGAGAATGGTTTAAAAACTTTGATTGATCGGGTGGCGAATGATCAGCCTATTGAAAATAAAGAACTGCTGGTACTTGACGATCTATTGACGGTACTTGACAGCGAGCGGAGCACATTGTTCAGGAAGCTAAGAAAAGGGCGCGGATGATTTTTTTTCTGAAAGGGTTATTCTTTGATCAGGCATCCAAAATCTCCAAAATGATGGATGAATTGAATGCCTCAACAATTTCGCCGGAGATTGACAGCGCCTTTTTGCAAAAAACGAAGGACCTCCTGCATGAACTTTATCAGGAAACTCAATTGTTGATCGGTTCTGGCGACTTGGATATCGAATCTTTAGCGTCCAATAATATCATCCGCTATAATACGATTCACGAGAAGATTCTAAATATCGAGCTATTCCGGTTTTTAGTAATAATCAATTATGACGATGCAGAGATTTATTTCAAAAAAAAGATTACTAAAATTTACGAGGAGATTAATTGCTTTTTTCAAAATCCGCCGATCATTACGACAATCAGTAATTCCGACGACTATTTTTGGGCGTTTCCCGGCTATGATATCATTGCCGTACCCAATGGAGAACAACGGAACTTGTTGAATTTGCCCGATCTATATCACGAAATGGGGCACCTATTTTTCAGCCAATATGAAAAATTCCTGATTGGAAAGATCAATAAATCCATTGAGGTATTTTACAACAGAGAAATCATTCGGGTAGACAGCGAGCAACGCGTGCAGACTCTAAAAGGTTTTTACAGAGAAAAACTTGTCAGGTGGGCCAACGCGTGGGTCATGGAGTTTTCTTGTGACTTGATTGCTACCTACCTTGTCGGCCCAGCATATGCCTGGACTAATCTTAAGATATGTACATTGAGCAGCGGACACTCCAACATATACAACGATTCGGCCAAGCATCCTTCGGACGAAGCACGGATGAGGGTGATTTGTTACCTGCTGTCCAAAATGGGACATTCGGCAGAAGTTTCTGAAATCGACGCGGCCTGGGATAAATTTCTGAAAGCCACCAATAATCCCGTTCCAGCTAATTATGGCGATATATTTCCGAAAGAATTACTAGAAGAACTTGCTGATAATGTCTACGAAGGGTGCAAAAAAATAGACCTGAGGGTTTACGCGGATCAACTCTTCAAATATGGTCAGCCGATATCCAAAATACTAAATGATGCCTGGGCAGAGCTTTTTGAAAACCCAGATAATTTTGCCGACTGGGAAAAGCAAAGGATTGTGGAGATCAATGCCTCACTGTGAGCTCAGAAAAATAATGCACTTATCGTAATTTAATTTGTGTGATTTTAAAAAGATTAATCCAGATAAAAATGATGATAAGTAATATAAACATGCTAATGCCCAGAATTAACAGATCATTATTATAGTTGAAATATAATTGTTAATTGCCCCAATGTCAAATATGGCGATTGAAGATATTCCTATTTCCTTATTTTGACTTTATTGTCTTTGTATTTGATACAAAGACGTAAGAACTTACACCGTTCTTGGTTGCGAAGAAATTACATAATTTTTAACAGGCGAATTAATTCAGATATACAAAACGATTCGATATTCTTGAATTATCGAACCCACAGTTCTCCATCGATAAACAACAACTGAACATTATGCTTTCCAGCATTCTTTCTGCCCTTGCTTTGATTCACAACCCAACTGGCATAATCCTGCATCCTTAAATATCGCCGACAGCGGTAGTCAGTCTGCGCTTGGTTTGCTTTTTATTATTTGTGCTGGCTGCCAAATTCTTCCTGCAGACGAAGGATTGTTCCCGCATTTTCGATCGCTGTGGTAACCTTAAACTTGGTCCGAATAACACCCGAATCATTCATCAGGCGTTCGCATCGTTACATGCGTCGCTGTCTCTCTACCCATGAATCCGTTAACAGTGTGTTCATTAGGATAATCAAAAGCAGCAATATTATAAAGATCAACAGCAGCAGTAATACCTCCATTTGAAACCCAGATTTGTTTCCAATTCGGCAGGAAAATTTGTATAATTGTATAGCATAAGATGTCCTTATGTAATTGACGCGATGTTGGTTATTGTGCCACAAATGTGCCACAGTTTTAAAATATAGTTCGTAATTTCTTTGTTTTCAATCGGTTACAGATGGGAGAATCCTGCTGTTAATCAGAGGGTCGCTGGTTCGAGCCCAGCCTCAGGAGCCTGAAAATCAATGATTTAACCCAACTCTGGCGAGTTGGGTTTTTTTGTTCTCACACATTTCTCACACATTTTTGAAGTTTTTTAAATTAAGCTAAAACCTTCGTTTGCGAATATTAGCGGATATTTGGATTGCCACAGATATAAATTGCGTTTCAATTTGCTATTTATCCACATTGGATTTTACTAATACATTTAGCACTATATTTATATTCCATAATCTAAACCAATAATGAGGGATACAATATTTATTAGTCATGCTACTCCTGAAGATAACGAATTTACAGTTTGGCTGGCCTCAAGGCTGGAATTACTTGGTTATAAGGTTTGGATAGACAAGAAAGAATTGCTGGGTGGAGAAACATTCTGGGAAACAATTGAATTAGCAATAAAGAATGATGCTGCGAAATTTTTGTTGGTTTATTCAAAGAATATATGTTATGCAGATGGTAGTGGTGTGGTCAAAAATGGGATCCAAAAAGAGATAGATTTCGCTAAACAAGTGATGGCTGACAATGCCGATCTAAAAGATTTCTTTGTTATTTTACATATGGACGATTCTGGGTATGACCTGTTTCCCGGTGCAAAAGATCTGAACCAAATTCCATTTAGCGACAACTGGGCAGAAGGCTTAACCACGCTTCAAAAAAAGCTTAATAGAGATGAAATAGTTAAATCGAAGCCACATGAATTTGATGAGGCTGCTACTTGGTATCTTAATAATTATTTAGTAAAAAACCCAATTATTGAAAGAAAGGAATTGTATTACACCAATTGGTGGAGCGTTGAAGATTTACCAAGATCCTATTATATAATAAAGTATAAAAACGAAACTCAGGCAAACACTGTGGCCAGCCTAAATGAACAAGTTTTAATTGTAAAAGATGCTAATTGTCTAACCACTTTTAAGAAAGATTTAGTAGCTGAAGTAACTGATAATTTCGGAACAAGTCAAATTAAGCCGGCAGACATCTTTGAAATTGACATTAGTCATCTGCTTCAAGGATACACAAAAGAATCGTTTCCTTCTTTTCGCGATGCTGAAAATCATTTTAAGAAATTATTAAAAAGAGCTTTACATAATTATCTTAAAACCAAGCAATTATATTGGTATGATATGGCTAGCAAAAATATGGCCTACTACCATACTTATTCTAGCCTTCCAACATCTAAAGTAAACTTTGATTATCCTTACAGGCAGAATGCACGAAGCAAAACAAAAAACTTGCTCGGCAAACATCTGGACATTGGCAAATGGCATTTCGCAATATCCGCAAAGCCCTCTCTTTTACCTTTTGTCGGCTTTAATATTAAAAGTCATTTAGTATTTAGTAAGAAAGGCTATCAGGCAATCGACGATAAAGAACTTCAACATTTACACAGGCGAAAGAAGGGAAAGAGAATGTTTAATGAAGAGTGGAGGGATTTATTGCTAGCTTTTATCAAGAGTATTGGAGATGAGAACGGAAATGTTATACTTTCAACTAACATAGAAAAGGATATCGTTATGAAGCCTAATCTAGAAATGTATTGGTCAGATTTTGGGTATCTTGATCCAAAAGATTTAGAAAGACAAGAATTATTTGTCGAAAATGAACGCGAGGAATTTATTGAGGACGCCGAATAATGACCATATGGAAATAGAACCAGAAATGCTTTTTATAAAAGAACCTGAATTATCTTTTGGTTATAATCAAAGAACCGCCGATCCTAGAGATGGATTAATGCTATTCGGCCCTCATGATCGCGACAAGGTGAAAGGTCAAGTGAATATTGGTATAATTGGTTGCCACAGTCAGCGTGAATATCTGAAGATTTACCTGAAAAGAATTCACCAGCCTGTGGCTTCAGCCAATGCGGATGTGGCAAGGCCTTTTTTTCCTGGCTTGGAAGCAGCATTTGGCATTCACCTTAATTTCGACAACGTTGTTGAAATCGACATCAGCGAAAGCGAGGTTAAGAAGTATCTACAATATGCAGATGGGCACCAACGTGTCCATAATTTATCCAATCTATTTGCCGATGAACTTATTAAATATCACCGAGAAGAAGAACGCCCGGTTACGGTATGGTTTGTGATTATCCAAGATGACATTTTTAAATTCGGGCGGCCAAAATCTAAAATTCCAAAATCGCCGGAAAATGTGAGGCTTGGATTAAAAAAGAAAGAGCGAAGTTCTGCTCAACCTTTTTTATTTGATGTCTTTAACCAAATGCAGGAGGCTTATGATTACGAAATTAATTTTCATAATCAAATAAAAGCTAAACTATTGAATGATAAGATTGTAACGCAAATTTTGAAGGAAAGTACAATAGCTTACGAACATTTATGGGAAGATCAAAAGAAGATTGAACAACAACGTTTATTTGATAGTGCCAAAGCTTGGAATATAGCAACGACATTGTATTATAAAAATGGAGGTTTACCTTGGCGTCTTGGGGATATAAGAGAAGATGTTTGTTATTTGGGTCTGGTTTATAAAAAATTAAACGAGGATCCACAAAATAGAAGTGCCTGCTGCGCTGCACAAATGTTTATTGACTCAGGGGACGGCATGGTTTTTAGAGGAAATATAGGTGATTGGTATAACCCGGAAACGAAAGAGTTTCACATTAAAAAAGATGATGCTGCTGAGATGATAAACCAATCACTCGAAGCATTTAAACAAAAACTGGGTAAGGGCCAATACCCACGCGAGGTGTTTATTCATGCAAAAACCCTTTTTGATGATGACGAATGGACGGGCTTCACAGAGATGGCAGTTGGAAAATCTAAAATTATAGGTGTTCGCATTCAAAGTACAAGCCAATTCAAATTATATAGAGACTACTCCTTTTGTGTTCCCCGTGGCATGATGATGAAGACTGCAACAGAAAAGGCCTATTTGTGGACTAAAGGTTTTATTCCTCGTTTACAAACTCAAATTGGATTAGAAACCCCCAATCCAATAGTTGTCGAGGTAACTCGTGGTTCAGCAGATATTGAGCAAGTTTGTAAAGATGTTTTGGCATTAACGAAATTAAATTACAACGCCTGTATTTTTGCTGATGGACAGCCTGTCACTTTGCGTTTTGCTGATTCAATCGGCGAAGTATTAACAGCTGGAAAAAATGTTGTGACATCCATTTTGCCATTCAAGCACTACGTATAATTAACTTTGCATACCTATAATAATTACTCGAAATAATACGGCTTGGAAAACAAAGACTATGTAATTAATTTTATACATAGAAAAATGACAGGCTATGCAGCATCTAAAAGAATTCCTAACCCGCATCCAAACCTTTGATTTACGTATTGTCGAAGATAATATTCAAACGGAATCGGGAACGAATGAAAAGAAGCATGTTAAAGCTTACGATTTAACTTACCAAACCCAATATTATGATTCCTTTGCTTATAGGAGCGAACTAAGGGTGTGAAAGGATATGGCTTTTATTGACCTGGTTGCGTTAGATAAAGAGCGCATTAAACTTCAACTTGTGGAATTATCCAAAGTCCGCAGCAGATTTAAAGAGTTTTGGGGTAATTACAACCAATACTACTCGGAAATGAAGCTGGTTTATGACGGATCTTTTATTTTTTCAGTCAGGTTACAGTACTTATTTATCGTGAATAATCTGCAGTCTGATAGTGCTGACATAGAAGTGACATCCAAATTTGTTGAAGATTTGGGCGACTCTGTTAAACTACGTGAAAAGTTTTTAATGGAATTGATCTATGATGCCGAAAACTCGATCAAAGAACATATTTCATTTGAAGAATTTCAAAAAACGTTAGAAACCAAGAGAAAGATTGAAGAACCGACAGAATCGGAAAACAACGGGGAGTCGGAAATAGTGATTGAAAATGAATCTATAGCAAAGTCAATTGGCCGATACCCGACTTTCAAACCGAGCATTGCTTTTTTCAGCGTGCCATCCGTAAACGCTGGGCGGAGACCCGGTTCATCACACAGGGAGAATTTGGAATGGCCTGGCGCCGGCATTACAAGAGCAACAGTTTTGCTTACCGCTTTGAAGAGCGCGGCTCCGGTATTGGAGGCTCTGATGCGGATAAGGAAATCCGGTGGTTCATGAACAAAGATTTCCGGTTTGCTTTGCTGAACGGACTGGAAAAAGCTGCACCGGTAAAAGTGATCGATTTTACAAATTACACGATCAAAGCACATGAACCTGCTGAAATGACACGTAGATGGAGTTTATTAGGAGAGATTAATCAAAAGCAAACCCGCCCTCAAGACCGGCCGATACCCGTTGACTCGCTTTCGGATAACGCGCGCAAGCTAATCAATAAACACTATCCGCAGATCACAGGCTACCGGTAACCATCCTTTAAGAAAGGCGGAAAATAATAAAAACGATATGAAAATTACCAGCAACTTTAAACGCGCCGTAATGGCGGGCTTAGTGTTCATAGCACTAAATTCCTTTATTAACGTTAAATCAATTATAAAAGAGCGCAAAACGCCTGAACCCAGGATCGTTAATATAGTTAATTTTATCAGATTACTGGAACCGAGGGACCCAGCCATTACACAGGATGTGCTCTATCAGACGGTCGTTAAACAGGTGGAACTGATGAAAAAACATCACCTGGGCGGAACCTTTCTTTTACAATACGATGCCTTAATGGACTCTCGTTACCAACAATTGCTCAAAACACTGCCAAAAGAAAGTTTCGAGATCGGCGCATGGTGGGAGTTACCGCAGCCGCTGATTGAAAAAGCAGGTTTAAAATGGCGCGGCCGCTATCCCTGGGACTGGCATGCCGACGTAGGTTTTGCAACCGGTTATACCCCATCCGAACGGGAAAAGATCATCGATGTTTATATGGCAGATTTCAAAAAGATCTTTGGTTATTACCCGCGCTCGGTGGCTTCCTGGTTCATCGATGCCCATTCCTTACAATACATGTATGACAAGTATAAGATTGTAGCATCTGCTAACTGTAAGGACCAGTATGGTACCGATGGGTATACCTTATGGGGAGGCTACTGGAACCAGGCGTATTACCCAAGCAGGATCAATTCTTATATGCCTGCTCAAAATGCTGCAAATCAGATTCCGGTACCTGTTTTCCGAATGCTGGGTAGCGATCCGGTAAGGCAGTATGATACCGGCATAAATTCAGCCAGGCAGGGTGTAATTACTTTGGAACCTGTTTACCCCAAAGCAGGCGGTAACGCCGATTGGATCGACTGGTTCTTTGATGCCTTTACCCGAGCACCGGCATTAGGGTTTAATTATACCCAGGCCGGTCAGGAAAATTCCTTTACCTGGCCCGCCATGCAAAAAGGGCTGGAAATTCAGTTCCCATTGATAGAAAAACTTAGAAATGAGGGCAAAGTACGCGTAGAGACGATGGAGCAGTCCGGTTTGTGGTTTCGCAAGATTTATCCTGTGACTCCGCCTACATCTTTTACCGTAACCAAAGACGTTAAAGGCAGTAACCAAAAAACGATTTGGTATAACAGCCGCTTTTACAGGATAAATATCATGTGGGAGGATTCCACATTGAGGATCCGGGATATCCATTTCTTTAATGAAAACATCGCTGATAAATACACCACGCAGACGGCAACTTCTAATGAATGCCAGTTTTTTACCCTTCCGGTAGTGGACGGTTATTTATGGAGCAAACGCGGCGACCTTGCCGGCTTAAAACTTAAAGCCGTATCCGGGGGTAAGGAATCGCTTTTAAAAGGTGGTGATCCTGTATTTACGAATGTGGATAAAGAAACAGTTGATATTAACTGGCCCTTAGCGGGCGGAGGAATGCTAAAATTAAGGCTAAAGGAGAAAACGGCTGCTATAGAGTTGGTCTCTTCAAAACCGCTGAACTGGTTTTTCGATCTGGAAGTGGCACAGGGTGCGAAAACGCCTTTCGTTAAAGCGGATAAAGGTCAGGTATCCTACCGTTTTGAGGGCCATGATTACCAGTTAAAGTTGATTAAAGGAGCAGTTTCTGCCCCGGCTACCGGAGCGGTTTTCAGGCTCCAGCCACAGTCAAATGTTATTGATTTGAACATGACCGATATGAACTAGCCTTTTCTGAGACGTCCCTTCTTTAAATTTATTTAGTTTATCTTATTTACAAATGCATTCAATAATCTGGAAACTGCCTTATAGCATACCGGATTGCTATTTTTGTAACGTCGCCCGGCCTTTTATCAATTTCTGACGGCACGCATTTTCCGGCGTCAGCCCAGAGAATTCTGGGCATCCGTTATTTCAGCTTGGAATGAACGGGCTAATATTAGGGTCTGATTTTTTTGATTTTGCTTGAATAACCTAGGTTGAAATAGAAAGGAAAGCCCTTAAATCACATAATTTAGGGGCTTTTGACTCGGGTGGTATCGCTTTAGTCGGGGATCAAGGGACTCCATTAGAACACCTACAGGAAATTTCAAGGAATTATAGAAATTTATAAAGGTAAGAGCCAATAAATAAGCGAAATTATCTTAATAAACATGTGTCATAAATAAGCATTAATCTAATTGTTTAAATTTGCTAATCTCTAATCTGAAAGCATTGGTAATTTATAAACTGCCTAACGATTTCAATTCAGCAGAAGAGCACTTGACATTTCATCCGGCTAGCGCTTTTGGTGCCTAAGCGATGAAATGGGATGGTGTGTTTAATGTAATTGTCGAAGTCTCACAAATTCATACCTTTGCGCCAATGTTCAAAAGGTTTACCGCCATATTGCTTCTTGTAACGCTGATTAGTTCCAACTTTTCGTTGTTCATGGTGTATGCAGGCTTTGAAATGAACCATAAATATATTGCAGAAACGCTATGTATTAACAAATCTCGTCCCTGGATGCATTGTAATGGAAAGTGCTATTTCATGAAAAAGGTACATCAGGCTGGGGAAAATGAGAAGAAGCAGGAAGCAAAAGACAATTTGAACCGTCTGGAAGTTCCTTTTTTCCAGGAACCTTTCCAATTGTCATTTATTGAGCCAACAATTTTAGAAATGGTAAAAAACTCCCTTCCTGCTTACACCTACCAATACAGCAGCCGCTATATTGAAACAATCTTCAGACCACCAAAATTTACCGTATAAGTATCCTTTCCGTTTTGTATGGCCTTTACGGGCACACAATTCCTCACATTTAATTCATGCTGCTAACAACGCATCCAAAGGAAGTTAAATTCCAGGCCAAGTGCGTATAGCAGTATTTTCCATGTACTTATATCAATTCTTATGTTCTTTCATTTATACAGGAACCTAATCTTGCTATTGCTATTGGCTGGCGCAACTGCCAACTTAGCGGTTGCAAAAATTACTTGCACCAACAAATATATCCGTGTATTGACCAATACCCGTAATAGCGGGAGTTTTCTTTTAAAATCATCAAACCAAATTACTCAAAAGAAGACCATAAATGGCAATGGTAAAATAACCGGTAAGATCACTGATAAGAGCACCACCCGGCCTATACCTGGTGTAACCATTACTGTTCCCGATTTAAAGGTATCAACAAGCACGGATGAAAATGGGCAATATTTATTAAAAGGATTACCTAATGGCCAGTACCTGATCCAGGTAAGCATGGTTGGTTATGCCAGCGAAACTAAAGTGGTTGACCTGGGTAATACTTATGCTGTAGATTTTAAACTTTCGGCTTCCAATTATGAACTATCGGATGTAGTGGTAACCGCGTTAGGCAATACCACTACCCGGAAGCGTGCAACGATACCTATTATCGTAGTGACTAATAAAATGATCCGTGAAGGTGTGGCCAATACGGCTATTGACTTGGTGGCCTCGCAGCCAGGTGTCAACGCGACAACAGAAGGGGCGGGTACAACTAAGCCACAAATCAATGGTTTAGGATTTGACCGTGTGTTGACCCTAATGGATGGTTTGCCACAGCAGGATTTTCAATGGGGCGATGATCATGGTATATTGATCGATCCATACGCGATACATAGCGCCGAGGTGATCAGAGGCCCCGCTTCATTACAATATGGTGCCAGTGCAGAAGCCGGAGTCATAAGTTTCAAATCAGCACCATTACCACAAAACGGAACAGTAGTGGGTAGCGTACTTACGGAATACCATACTAATAACGGTTATCTTGGCACCTCCTTAAATATAGCAGGCAACCATAACGGATTTGTATGGGCGTTTCAGGCAAGCGGCGAAGCAGCGCACAGTTATTCTAACCCCAAAGACGGCTATGTCTGGGGCACCGCCTGGAACCAGGTAAATGGCAGGTTGGTACTGGGCATCAACAAAGGATGGGGTTATTCTCGTCTTACTTTAAGCGCTCTGCACCGCAGGATAGAATTACCGGACGGTAATCGCGATAGTACCGGACGCTTTATGTTCGACTTTCCTCAGAACGGAAAAATATATCCTACACGGTCTGACTTTTTATCCTATAACGCCAACATCGCCAGTGATAAAATTTTAGGTGAATACCAGGCATGGTGGCAAAATAGTGTTAACGTAGGCAAGGGAAAAATTGGATTTGATATCGGTTTTGCGCGCAGTGTACATCATGATATTGATAGCGGAACAGTCGGTGCCAGTAACTTACTGTTGGGCGATATCCCTTTCAACCTGAAATACCAAGTCGCAGGTGAGAGATCAGGTTTAAAACTAACCACAGGTATTAATGGACTGTATGAATTTCATCGCAACGGTGATGCTCCGCCGGCACCATACGTACCTGATTATGCCATACCAAATTATACCGATTTTGAAATAGGGGGTTATGCTATCGTAGAAAAGAACTTTAAAGATCTGACTTTGAGCGGTGGGTTACGTTTTGACCGAACGGATTTTGTTGGCGACCCTATGTCGTTAAACGGTGACGGTCATATCGTTTTACCTGGAACGCCGGGATCTGCGGTGCAATTCACTAGTTTCAATAATAAATATAGCGGTTTGTCCGGCAGTATCGGAGCGTCTTACCATCTACCTGATAACAACTATGTAAAACTGAATGTTTCAAAAAGCTACCGTGCTCCGGCAATCAATGAATTGACCAGCAACGGACTCAATATTGGTTCAAACTTGGTTAACCTCGGCAATATCCATTTAAAAGCAGAGCAGGGCTACCAGGTAGATTTAGCCTACGGCTATGATAGTAAGAATATAAGTGTGGAGGCTGATGGTTTTTATAACCATATCAGCAATTTCATATTTGCGAACCGCACGGATTCGCTATCCGACGGATTTCCGATCTACCAGTATCTTTCTACCAACACCGCGATCATTCAAGGCGTTTCAGGCTTTCTGAACATTCATCCGGCTGCAGCTAAATGGCTGGAAATCGATAATGGTTTTACTTATATTTATTCACGTATACCCAATGAAACGGATTCAACAAAGCATTTACCTTATATACCGGCACCGCATTTAAACTCTGAAGTTAAGTTTAGGTTCAATGACGGACATAATTCGGTTTTTAAAGAGTCTTATATTAAGTTCGGTTTACAGCATGACTGGGCGCAAAATAATGTTTACAGTGCGTTTTATACTGAACTGCCGTCTGCACAGTATACCATATTTAATGCGGGTATTGGCACCAATGTCGTTAATACTAAAACCGGGAAAACGATATGCGCAATATATGTAAATTGCACTAACCTAACCAATGTGGCCTACACCGACCACCTCAATTTAGCACAATATTTCCTGGCTTACAACGGCACACCCGCTACCGTGACCCAACAAAACCAGGGGATTTACAATATGGGCAGAAATATCAGCTTTAAATTAATTTTTCCTTTTGGCAGCAACACTAACAAAACAGTGTCGGCAGAGTAAATTGCGGGGCAAAAAAAATGAATTGCCGATAAAACGGACATTCTTCTGTACATAAGCAGGAAAGTGCCGAAAGAACAAAATGGCAGCAAATGTGTCGTAAGATATTAATCTTCTTATTAATGGTTATATTTGGTAAGCCGATAATTTATGACTTATGAAAATAGTATTTAACTGCATTATGCCCGTCTTCCCGATGATGCTTTAGCAAACATTAAAACAATCCCAATTCTATAAAAGATTGTCGAAAATCAAGTGCCGAAATGTTAGTTCTTATTTAGCAATTTGCTGAAAGATAGTATGCGCAATTAATGCTTCTATCCACAACATTTACTATGAAAAATTAGTTTCAGGAATGGAGCGATAATGATGACCGCCAACCTATCGAATCTCAAAAAGCGAAGGATTTTTGACCAATATAATTATTCAACACGTAAGTGTTGAATAATTATATTATAGATTATTTTAATGCATAAGTATGGTAACCGCCATCAGCTGTGATTTCTGTTCCTGAAATATAGCCCGCTGCATCAGAAGCCAGGAACAACACTGTTTTTGCTATTTCATTGGGATCGCCAAGCCTTTGCAAGGCGGTAGCGCCAGCCAAATAAGCTTCTGCTCCTGGAGGAATTGCATTAAGTAAACCCTGTGTCCTAATAGGCCCTGGACTAACGATGTTTACGCGGATTTTTCTTCCTGCCAGTTCGTTAGCTGCAATCTGAGCAATTTTATTCAGTGCAGCCTTGGTTGCAGCATATACACTGGATCCCAAATTTGCAGCTGATGCTACGGATGAAGAAGTAAATACTACTGCTGCGCCATCGGCCAGGTGCGGAATTAATTTTTGCAATGTAAAAAAGTTCCCCTTGACATTGGTATTGAATTGTGTGTCAAAATTTTCTTCGGTAACTTGTTCTATTGGCCCAAATGTTCCAATTCCCGCATTCAGGAAAAGAACGTCTACTTTGTTTCCTGTATCAGCAATTGCTTTTTCAAGGATGGCTATGTCTGCAAGTTTTGAAGTGTCTGATACCACGGTATTCAATTTCGGGTTGTTTATTTCTGTGCTTGCATTTTGTAAATTTTCGGCATTTCTCCCTGTGATCCAAACATTCGCCCCTGCACCGATAAATGCTTTGGCGGTTGCCAATCCGATTCCTGTTGTTCCGCCTATGATAACGACGTTTTTACTTTTAAAATCCATAATTAAATTTGGTTATTTTTGTAGTCTGTTTTATGAACTACAAATCTATCAAAAAGTAGTTTGTAAAATAAACTGCTTTTAATTATGACATTATGAAAACAGTCGAAAGAAGATCACCATGCCCAATCAATTATTCTGTGGAAATTTTCGGTGACAAATGGATGTTGTTACTCTTACGGGATATAATGTTTGAGGGTAAAAATTCTTTCTTAGAGTTTCGGGCATCAGTCGAGAAAATATCTTCAGCAGTACTTACCGAGAAGCTAAATACTCTTTTGAAAGAAGGTATTGTTTCCAAAGTAACCTCCCCTAAAAACGCTTCGAAATTCCTGTACCTGCTAACTGAAAAGGGAATCGAATTGGTGCCTATCATGGTAGAGCTTCTTACCTGGGGTTCCAGCTACAATCCGGACGGCGGCCCCAAATCATTGCTTGATCAAATCAAGCAGAACAAAAAGAAAGCAATTAATGGATTACAAGATAAATTAAGAAGTGAACGTCATTCCTATTTAGAAAATCCAATAGCGTCTTTTTAGTTATTTATGTTAAAGAGGACAAGGTTATAGCCCCCCAATTGTAAGCTCCACAATACATTTGTTGTACAAATTTGGATATTTAAGCTATTTCCATCAGGTTAAAGAATTTAATTTTGAAAGTTGGCACTACTGGTAAGAAATAAATAACCAGTCAGAACTCATTATTGTAGATTGTCGGCAAAAACCACACTTAATATCTGCAAAATCAATATGCAACCAAGAATCTGGATTCTCTCATTGTTAATAGTAGTGATCCCCTTCAAAACATTCGCGATCGGTAAAGAAACTTATATATCGACAATACCTGGTAAAGGAGCATTCGCTCTTTCTACAAAAGGTAAGTCTGCGCCTCTGTATGTAAATTCTGATGATTTTCCGGGAGTGATACGTGCTTTAAAAGACTTGAAAAGCGATATAGGCAAAGTAACCAATCATGAGCCGGATTTGATTTTTGACAAGGTGCCACGCGAGGGGGATATCATCATTGTTGGAACAATAGGAAAAAGCGCTATAATAGATCAGCTGGCCCAATCGGGTAAAATAGACATCAGTTCGATCAGGAATAAATGGGAACATTTTATCCTGCAAGTGGTCAATAATCCTTTGCCTGGTGTAGCGCGTGCTTTCGTGATCGCTGGAAGTGATAAACGGGGCACTATTTACGGAATATACGATGTGTCGGAAAAAATTGGAGTATCCCCTTGGTATTACTGGGCTGACGTACCCATTATGCACAAAAACTCTTTATACGTTAAGGACGGAAAATACGCTGAAGGCCCAAGTGTTAAATACCGGGGCATCTTTATTAACGATGAGGCCCCCGACCTAACGAGTTGGGTTAAATCAAAATTTGGCACCGTCAAAAAAAGTCAAAATCCACCTATTAGAGAAGGGGTACCTAATTATAACCACGAGTTTTATGCAAAGGTTTTTGAATTGCTGTTGCGCTTAAAGGCCAATTATCTTTGGCCGGCGATGTGGTCAAATGCTTTTAACGAAGATGATCCTGAAAATCCCCGTTTGGCCGACGAATACGGTATTGTTATGGGTACATCTCATCAGGAGCCAATGCTACGTTCGCAACAGGAATGGGACAGGCGCTACATACGCACACTCGGAAATTGGAATTACAAAAAGCATCCGGATACCCTGGCAGAATTTTGGCGTGGAGGCATCCGCCGGAACAAAAATTTTGAAAGTATAATCACTATGGGCCTGCGAGGCGCTAATGATAGTGAGATAGAGGGCACATTGCAGGAAAATATCGCCATGGTTGAGAAGATTGTAAAATCTCAACAGCAGATCATAAATGAGGAACTTGGCGCTCAGGCTACCACAGAACCGCAGGTATGGTGCCTGTATAAAGAGATCATGGAATATTACAACAACGGGATGCGGGTACCGGATAATATTACCCTATTGTGGGCTGATGATAATTGGGGAAATATACGCAGGCTTCCTGATGCCGCCGAGCGGCAGAGGCCCGGTGGTGCAGGCGTTTATTATCATTTTGATTATCATGGGGATCCGCGAAGCTATGAGTGGATCAATACCAATCCTCTTGCTAAAATATGGGATCAAATGTCCCTGGCCAAACAGTATGGCGCTGACCGGATCTGGATCGTTAATGTCGGTCACTTCAGAGGGTATGAACTTCCCCTCGAATACTTTATGAATTTGGCCTGGAATACAAAAAAATGGACTAATAACAATATTAACGAGTACACCCGGCTATGGGCTGCAAGGGAATTTGGCGCTACGTATGCGAATGATATTGCTGATATTCTTGCGAAATACACTAAATATAACGGAAGGCGCAAGCCTGAGTCGCTGACCGCTTCGACTTATAGCCTTGTTAACTACAACGAAGCAGAAAATGTTGTTGCAGATTATGCAGCAATTGAAGCAAGAGCGAACGTTATTTACAAAAATTTGCCTGTAGAAATGCGCGACGCTTTTTACCAGATCGTTTTGTTCCCAGTTACAGCTTGTTACCAGGTTAACAGGATGTACCTGGCTGCGGCTAAAAATAAGCTTTATGCAAGTCAGCATCGGGCTAGCACAAATGTTATGGCGTTTCAGACGCGTGACTTGTTCCGTAAGGATTCTACGCTTATGGATTATTATAATCATACGTTTGCCGGTGGAAAATGGAATCATTTTATGGATGAAACCCATATAGGTTACACCACTTGGGCACCACCAAAAGTAAATAATCTGAACGCTATAAAACTAACCGAGTTAACAGTGCCGGATGCTGCCGGAATGGGCGTTAGCATGGAAGGAACCGAACTTAGTTGGCCCGCTACCGGTACCCAGCTATCTCTTCCGGCTTTCGATAATTACAGCAACAAGGCTCACTATATCGAAGTTTTTAATAGAGGAAAACAAGCATTTAAATATCACATTACTACCGGGGTACCGTGGGTAACCGTTAGCGAGCCCTCGAGTGATATAGGAACGGATGATAAAAAGGTTTGGTTTAGGGTAAATCCGTCTAAATTACCTATCGGCAACAGCCAAGGAGTGATCAGAATTTCAGGCGCTGGAACTAAAGTTGATATAAAAGTAACAGGTTTCCGTCCTTTGCCTGGCAGGGAGGTACCGAAAGGTTTTATAGAAAGCGGTGGGGTTATTGCGATTGAGGCTGAGCATTTTTCAAAAAACATTTCAAATAACGAACGTCAATGGATCAAAGTAGAAGATTATGGTTTAACCTTATCAGGTATGCGCGCTTCGGCCCCGGCCAACGAGCCAGCTGCCACACCGCTCCAAACAGCTCCTTGTTTGGAGTACCCTATATATTTATTTTCTAAAGATACGGCCCAGATTACTCTGGTTACTTCACCGCTTTTAAACATCATGCCGGGGCGTGATATAAAAATCGCTGTGTCGGTAGATGAAGAACAGCCTGTGTATGTGACTAACGTACCCGATAAGTTCAAAGTTCATTGGTCTAATCCGGCATGGGCACAAACCGTTGTCAATCAGGCAAGGCAATCGTCTGTAAAACTTAGATTCAAGAAGCCGGGTCGCCATACGCTTAAAGTCTGGATGATCGATCCTGGTGTGATTGTGGAGAAGGTCATCATCAATACCGGGGGGCTTAAATCTTCCTATTTAGGACCAAACGAAAGCGTGTCAAGAAACTAATGAAAGTGGTTACTTCAATAATTATCATCCCTATTGACTTTATGAAGCATTTCAATCTAATGAGTAGGTTTTCTTTCATGCCAGTAAAGGGCTTTTTATATAAAAGTGCATTTTTTGTCTTACTCTTTTTAATTTTTAATACCACACTGAAAGCGCAGGTTGTAACTGATGATGAACGCCCGGCATTTGCCGATTCGCCTAATAAAAGCGTAAAGAACGGAAATATCCATGCGTTCAGCTTTAGGAATCCGATCATACAGGATACAACCATTGCCATGCGCGACCATTTTATTATCCGGGTTGGTAACAAGTGGTATTGTACGGGCAGTTCGCTGCCTGTATGGACAGGCCCTAATCCCGGAGTGCGCTTGTTGGTTTCTGACGACCTTGTTCATTGGAAACAGCAGTCGTGGCTGATCGATGCATCCAAACTTTCCCCGGAGTGCCCATATAATGGACGGTTCTGGGCACCAGAGATCCATTTAATCAAGGGGAAATTTTGGCTTACTGTAAATAGCGGTAAGGTTACGACACAAGACCCGAAAGGGATGGCCAATCATAACATCTGGCTTTTTAGCGCCGATAATGTGACCGGTCCTTATAAATTAGTTAACGGTCCGCTAACGCCGCAATACAATAACGATGCAACCTTATTTGAGGATTCTGACGGCCAGGTCTACTTGTATTGCAGCGGAAACGGTTTGTTCCAGGCGAAGATTGATTTGGAGAAGGGGGAAATTATTGGAGAGCTTCAAAAATTTAGAACTGCCCGCGAAAGTATAAACCCACGTTGGATGTGGGGTGGGATTGAAGGCCCATTTGTATTGAAAAGAGAAGGTATTTACTATATGTTTTTTTCTACCTGGACAAGAGGCTATGAGGTAGGGCTGCTGAAATCCAAATCGCCTATGGGGCCGTGGGATTTAGCATCAAACGAGCCAATATTTGGCACACGTAAGAAAGCATACCGGGGTGAAGTAGCGCGTGTTGCAGGTGGTTTTGAAGACTCGAAAGACCCTTATGCGGAAACTGGCCACAACGCTATTTTTGAAGGCCCGGACGGAAAGTTGTGGAGTTCATGCCATTATATCTTTTATAAAGGACAAAAATTTCCTGGGTTAAACGAAATGGAGGAACCTAAACCGCAGTTAGGTATTGAGCCGCTATACTTCAGAAACGGATTATTTGCCATTGACGGGCCGACCTGGACGGAGCAAACAATTAAGTATTGATCCCGAAAGTTGTGTGGCCACATATGTTTCAAGGTTTCTTGTCCCAAAAGCACGAATGATAACAAGAGACCGCTGATATCAGGAACTCTCAAAAGAACGGATTGAGAGACTGAAAGCTTTGCGTCTTCACCAACACCATGGTGAAACGCAAAGCATCGACTCAGCTTCTTCTGAGCCCTTTAATGTTACCCACATAATAAGTGTCCTGGGCACCAAGGTAGCCAGGGTGAGGATGAGTTTAAATTATAAACAATTGATAATTAAATCTTTTATGGATTAGAAAAAAAAGTTAAATATTTGCCAATATCTAACAACAGAGTTCCGCTGAGCCAATTCCCCGGTTTAGCAACCTGCAATGATTAATCTAAATTCAATCTATTAATTAAGTTGTAGGAACGATAATTGGTTGGCAATTTTGGTCAGCAACCTTTAAGAAACTATCATAGCCTTAAAACTCAACATGAGCCCTCATCCCCAGAACATTTACCGGACCCCGGTCTTTATTATAAGCTGGATTGATGATAAACTGGCAATCCGGCGACAACCATAATTTATGCTGATAGGTATTCATCTTATAATAAAGTTCAGCGATCATCTCCGGTGCGTAATTTAACTTTCCATCACCAATCAAGAATCCGTACCCACCTGCGGCTAAATAATCACGGTGGGGTTTCGACAATCCATTACCTATAAAAGCAAGGCCTAATTCATCATCAATACGCTTCCAGGAAGTACCTTTCAATACGCCGCCAAAAGTAATAGAGTGGTCTATTTCTGTAAAATACCAGGTTTCGGTATGGCCATCATTCCAGCTTGCTTTAGCGAATAACCCAAAATCTTTACTCAAATACTGGTCGGCGCTGACACCGAAGCCATATTTATGACGTCCATAGGCTTGCGTTGTATCTACGTTTGGGGCAACAGGATTTAGATTAAGCGCCTGCTGGTAATTACCCATTTTTCCGTTATTCCTAAAGCCCAAAATTCTCACAGTTCCCTTTTGTCCGTTTATGCTATATCTTTTTTCGTATTCCAGGGTTTGTGTGTTGGCTTTGCCAAGTTTGGCATCCCATATCGCACCGTTTGCCTCCGTGGTTGACATGGTGAAGGCAAATCTTAAAGTCCAGTTCGGTTGCCCAAATTCCGCTGTTGCGCCGATAACATAACCGCGTGTGTTGGCAGGATAATCCCAGGCCGCATTATCCATCAGCGCCCAATTCATGAATTGCGCACGGGGATCATGACTAAATTCGTTACCGTCGAAAAAATCGGCCATTCCATATTTGCCCACGGCTATTGAGAAGTAGCGTTTACTTTTTATACCGGCTAATTGATTTACGTCATCTGATAAAGTGTCTTTTTCAGTACCCCATTCGAACCGCTGCTTGAGGTAAAGCCGGGCAATGTAGATCGCCGGGGATGCGCTCCCGACACGGAAGGTTTCCCCGTTTGGAAAACCTGCAACGCCCAAAGTCCTGCTTAATCCTGCACCGCCGGATAATTCAGGATTAAAATACACTTCGGCCCCCTTCCATAACTTCGCCCCGCCGAACAAGGTAGTGGTGATCGAACTCTGTGTTTCAGAACCGGTAAGTAAACTATTCGCGCCGCTATAAGCTGCACTGAACGTAGGTTTGTATTGGGTAATAATCGTTTGCTGAAAGTGCAAATTAAAGTGTTGCTGTTTTACAGTATCTTGCGCAAAGGTAAGTTTAATCGTGCTCAGCAGTAAAATGGTGATGAGTATGTATTTCTTCATAATGTGTAATTTGACCTGTATATTTAATAATTGAGTTACCGATGATGAAAATAATTCATCAGGTAATCGACCAGGAAAACGAGCAGGGCCATACCGATGATAGCCCATACCCATTGTTTGTTTTTCTTGCTTAAAGCCATTGACTGAATTTTTTAATGAACCATGTTTTAACCAGTTGGGTTAACAGGCAGTAAGTAAATAACATGCCGATCAGCCATGGAAAAAAGGACAAAGGCAGTGCTTGCATTTTAAAAGCTGTTGCAAATGGCGAGAACGGAATAAATATCGCGATGGCCATAATGGCTGATGTTAACGCCACCACCGGTGCTGTCGCCCAGCTTTGGATGAAAGGAATCTTGCGGGTACGGATCATGTGCACGATCAGTGTTTGCGATAACAGACTTTCCACGAACCAACCGGTTTGAAACAAACTTTGGTGCGCCGGGCTGTTAGCTTTAAAGACAAACCACATCACTGCAAAAGTGGCATAATCGAAAATGGAACTGATCGGGCCGATGAACAGCATAAACTTACTGATGCCCCTGGCATCCCATTTTTGAGGCTGGTTAATGAAATCGGTATCCATGCTGTCCCATGGAATGGAGGTTTGGGATATATCATACAATAAGTTATTGACTAAAATCTGTATCGGCAGCATGGGCAAAAATGGCAATAAAGCACTCGCGCCTAACATACTGAACATATTGCCGAAGTTGCTGCTGGCTGTCATCTTGATATATTTAATGATATTGCCAAAAGTCCTCCGGCCATAGATCACCCCTTTACGCAAAACCATCAGGTCTTTTTCCAGTAAAATAATATCCGCGCTTTCTTTGGCGATGTCCACGGCGGTATCCACAGAAATTCCCACATCCGCATCACGCAGCGCAGCCGCGTCATTAATACCATCACCCATAAACCCTACGGTATGCCCTTTAGCTTGTAAAAGTTTAATGATCCGGGCTTTTTGGATGGGACTCAATTTGGCCAGGATACTGGTTTCATCCAGTTTCAAAGTCAGTTCCTGATCGCTCATCTGTTCCAGTTCCTTACCGGTTAGTACGTGCTGTAGCGGAATGCCTACATCGCGACAGATCTTTTTGGTAACCACCTCGTTATCGCCTGTCAATACTTTAATGCTTACGCCTAATTTCTGAAGACCCTCGATGGCTGGTTTGGCAGACGGTTTGGCCGGGTCAAGAAAGCCGACGAATCCTGTCAATACCATATCTGTTTCGTCGGCAACAGTGTAAGTCAGCGGTCTTTCATCGTATTCTTTAATGGCGACCAATAACACACGGAGACCTTCCTCATTGAGTTTGTGCGAAGTATTTAAGATCAGTTTGCGCATGGCATCGTCCATCGGCACGATCTTGTCGTTCTCGATATGCAGTTGTTTATCTTCTCCCGGATCAAAGGCACGGGAACAGAGGTCAAGCATTTCCTCAACAGCTCCCTTACAGATCAATAAGTGTTTCCCGTTCTTTTCTTCCAGGATCACGCTCATTCTCCGTCTTTGGAAATCAAAGGGTATTTCGTCAATCTTGGTAAACGATTCATCCGCCTTGACGCAGCTATGGATCTCCGCATGTTCCAGCACGGCGACATCCAACAAGTTCTTTAGCCCGGTTTGGTGGAAACTGTTCAGGTAGGCCCATTTCATCACTTCATCATCCTCGTCTCCAAAAACATTGAGGTGTCTTTCCAGTACGATCTTATCCATTGTCAGCGTGCCGGTTTTGTCTGTACACAGAATATCCATCGCCCCGATATTCTGAATGGCATTTAACCGTTTAACGATCACCTTACGCTTGCTCATGCTTTTAGCGCCTTTCGCTAAATTGGCCGTAACAATCATCGGCAGCATTTCAGGCGTAAGGCCAACTGCTACAGAAATGGCGAACATTAATGCTTCAAACCAGTTGTGTTTGGTCAGTCCGTTGATCAGGAAAACCAGCGGCACCATCACCAGCATAAAGCGGATGAGCAGCCAGCTTACTTTATTCACTCCTTTATCAAAACTGGTTTCGTTGCGTTTGCCGGTGATGGCTTTCCCTATTGTGCCGAAATAGGTAAGGTTACCGGTAGTTACCACGATAGCATGTGCCGTACCGCTCACCACGTTGGTACCCATAAAGCAGGTATTTTCCAGTTCGAGCGGCGACTTTATATCGGCATCGGGAATAGCTAACTCACGCTTTTCTACAGGCAGGGATTCCCCGGTCAGCATTGCCTGGCTAATAAAGAGGTCTTTTGATTGAATGATCCGGCAGTCCGCAGGGATCATATCTCCGGCGCTTAAAAAGACGATATCACCGGGAACGAGGTCTATAATATTGATCTCGAATTTCCCCTTGCCTTGGCGTAAAACGGTCGCCGTGGTTTTGACCATGCTCTTTAATTCTTCCGCAGCTCGGTTACTGGTGTATTCCTGCCAGAACCGGAGCAGCGAACTGAGCATGACCATGACGCTCACCACGATTACCGTTTTAAAATCTCTTTCACCAGGTGCCGCCATCAGCACATCCATCACAAAAGACACACCAGCCAGGATGATCAAAACTGCGATAAAAGGGTTTAGAAAAGCCTTAAATAACTGCACATACCAGGCGGGGGCCTTTTCGTGCTGAATTTCATTCAGACCGAATTTTCCTTTCTTATTGGTCACTTCAACCTTACTTAGTCCCTGTTCACTACTTTGCAGCGTGGTATAAAAGGAGGTGGGATCTTCTTTCGACACCTGGCGAAGCAGGGTAACCGCGGCTTCGTCAAATCCTGATACCGCACTGCTTCCGGGAATTTTCAATTTTCTTGTGGTTTCTGTTAAAGTCATTGGATGTTATGCTTAAATAGTTCAATAATCAGGAGTACGTTTCCGGTCATCAGCAGAAACACGGACACCGTGTTTAGGTATTTAAATGTTTTTTCAAAATGATATTTCCCCAGTAATGCGCCTACAAGCAAAAAAATAGCAGTAAAAACGAGCAGCGAAAGGATGAATACCAGACGGTCAAGATGGAGCCAATTCAAAGCGCAGCCAAAAGCAAATACATAAACCGCAGTACCTAAACCGATCTCCAGAAAGTACTGGGTATCTAATAAAACCTGCTTAACTGTTCCGTTTTTACTTTTCAGTTCCTGTGCCATCTTCATGCTTATTGAAAACAATAGGCCGATTGCTATCAGTTGTTCCTGCCCGGATAGCATAGGTTTGGTATACAAACCGAACCACTTGCCATAGAAAAAGACCATGTTCTGGATGATAAAAAGTAAAAAGAACAGCACCAGCCAGCGTGGAGGGCGCGCCGCTGGTTTCGGTGCTTCCAACCGGGACGCCCCGAAAATGGCTATTTCGTTGCCGCTTACGAACGCGATCACCAGGTTATCTGCCGCGACCCCGGCAGCAATAAAAATTATAGCGATGTTACAAATCATTACCCTGGTAATTAGCTTGATTCTTTTTCATCAGCAATCCGTTGGTAAAACAGCAGAAACGCTGAAGCTCAATACCGCTGATACCGCGCTGTCAAATACCTTTGCCGGTTTCTGCTTGTGCCTGGAAAATGAAGAATAAGGGGTATTGGTAATAATTAAAATGGCGTGTTTTTTTTCTTTTTTACGCATGACGATAGTTTTGTCCCGGTTTGCAGGACTGCGTAATTAAGCGGCCCTGAGTTTAGCGGGAGATAAATAATTGATAATTTGTACTCGGACCAGTATCCATGTTTGTTTTGTTTGATAATTTCTTTGTGAAATGCAATGCAAAGTTAAATCACCGCCAATAGATTGGCCGTTAGAGAAGTCTTATAAAAGTATTAGAAAACTATTAGAATGTTAAATGTGGGGAAGCTCTACCGTAAAAGTAGTGCCTTCGTTTCGTTGGGAAGAAACGGTGATCGTGCCTTTGTGGAGTTCTATGATCTTTTTGGTTAGAGATAACCCGATGCCGTTACCGCCCGAAAATTGCTGATTAGAACCCCTGTAAAAAGCTGTGAATATATGGGGAATCTCTTCGGCGTCCATCCCGATGCCATGATCCTGAAACCGCAATATGGTTTTTTCTTTAAAATAGTTGATGGCAACTGCCACTTCTTTATCAGCCGAAAATTTACATCCGTTTTCGATGAGATTAATAAAAGCGACTTTCAACAAATACTCGTTCCCCATCACCGAAATAAAATCATCATCTTCAATTTCTTTTTCGAAAATAATATTGATCCTGCAGCCGGGCTGATCATGCAAAGCATCATTGCGGGCATCCAGAATAAGTTCGTCCAGCCGTAGTTCTTTAAAACCAATTTCTGTATGGTCATAGTTGGCTTTTGCCAGGTCGAGCAGGCTATTGGATAACCTGACTAGTTTTTGCGCATCACTAATCGCATGATGTATAGCGTCCCTGTAAAATTCATTACTTCTTTCCTTATCTGCTGTAACCTGAAGCTCAGTCAGCATCGCGGTAAGCGGAGTTCTCAACTCATGTGAGATATTGGAAACAAAATCCTTTTGCGCATCAAATGATTTCTCTAACCTGTTCAGCATCGCGTTAAATGTCACTGCCAGTTCTGCGATCTCATCCTTTCCATTACCCTCTTTGATGCGCAGGTCGAGGTTAGTAGCCGTAATTTCTTCTACCTCATCTACCATGTCTGACACCGGCTTGAGGGCCTTGCTCGAAAAAATATGACCAGCGATATAAATAAAAATGATGGACACAAAAAATGCAATGATTAAGGTATATTTCAAGTTACGCAGTTTGGCATAGCCGTTTTGGTCATTTGCCGCCGACGTAATTACGTAATCTTTC
The DNA here is from genome assembly GCF_001911425.1 of Mucilaginibacter polytrichastri. GTDB lineage: Bacteria > Bacteroidota > Bacteroidia > Sphingobacteriales > Sphingobacteriaceae > Mucilaginibacter > Mucilaginibacter polytrichastri. The sequence goes on from NZ_MPPL01000001.1 coordinate 56,786, forward strand.
GAGTTAAGCTGATAAAATATTCCGACGACCTGCATATCGCCCTGGTAAAACCGGATCTGTTTTTTGGACACGATCTCATCGATCATGTGACGGGTTTCTTTTACCTTATCGATTTCAACGGCATCATGGTATAACAGGTGAAAAGAAGTGTCGTATATGGCCACCTCTTCCTGAAACTGTGCATTGGGTGAGTGCTTGTAGATCAATTGAAGAACCTGCGGCTGAACTTTGGCGTTCAGCAACAGATTGGCCTTGGTAATGGCAGTATGACTTAATGAACTATAATATTCATCCTCTCTATTTTCTGAGAAAGAAAAATAGACAACTAACGCAAAAGCCAGCAACAGCGCTGCTATAATGCCTGTAAAAAGAAAGGTAAGCCTGCTGCGTATCGTCATTTTTCTATTGCGAAAATAAAACCAAGTCCTTGTTTGGTATGGATCAGTTTATCGGTAAATTCCCTGTCGATCTTCTTTCTCAGGTAATTGATATAAACGTCGATAAAATTAGTCCCGGTATCAAAATGGGTATCCCAGACTTTTTCAGCGATCTCTGTTCGGGATAATACCCGCTCGCTGTTTTGCATCATATATTGCAGTAATTTTAATTCTTTTGGTGTAAGTCTTATTGGCTTACCCGAACGGTTAACGGTTTTGGTTTGATTATTCAATTCCAGATCGGCATAACGTAAAATATCAGGCAGAAAAACAGGGCTGCCTACCTTGCGGTTCATTACCGCCCGTATTCGAACCAGTAGCTCCCTGAAATCAAAAGGCTTAACCAAATAGTCGTCTGCGCCTGCATCGAAACCTTCCACTTTATCGTCAGTCGTTCCCAATGCAGTCAGCAAAATTATGGGCATGTCCGGTTTGGCAGAACGTACCTCACGGCACAGTTCAAGACCTGTCAGTTGAGGCAAAATAATATCGGAGATCAGTAGGTCATAATCATGCTGCAAAGCCAGTTTTTTTCCATTTAAACCGTCGTAAGCGATCATAACAACATGTCCCTGTTCTTCCAAGCCTTGTTTAACCAGGCTGGCGATGCGCTCTTCATCTTCTACGATCAGTATTTTCATCTGCTTTATTTTAAGATCGTACCATGTAACACAACGGCCGCAATGCTAAAATAGATCACCAGTCCGGTAACATCGACCAATGTTGCCACAAATGGGGCCGAGGAAGTCGCTGGATCTTGCTTTAGTTTTTTTAAAACGATCGGTATCATGGAACCGCTTAATGTACCCCACATCACTATGCCGATTAGTGAAAAGAAAATGGTGACTGCCATCAATAACCAGTGTGTCCCATAGTCATACCAGCCTAACTTTTGCCAAGCTGTGATTCGGAGGAAACCAATCGCACCCAAAATAATGCCTAGGGAAATACCGGATAATAGTTCCCGTCGTAATACATAAAACCAACTCTTAACAGTAAGTTCACCCACAGATAGTGCCCTGATGATCAATGTAGCCGCCTGTGAACCACTGTTACCACCGCTGGAAATTACCAGCGGAACGAAAAGTGCCAGTACGACAGCTTTGGCTATTTCTTTCTCAAAAAAGCCCATCGCAGTAGCAGTAAACATTTCACCGACAAACAGAATGATCAGCCACCCGGCACGTTTTTTAATCAGCGATCCAACAGACGTTTTTACATAAGGGTATTCCAAAGACTCAACACCCCCAAATCGCTGTATTTCCTTTGTGGTATTCTGTTCTGCAACATCGATCAGGTCATCAATGGTCAAGACGCCAAGTAGAACATTTTCTGCATTGGTCACTGGCAAAACTGTTCGATCATACTGTTTGAAACGGGAAATGGCTATGTCTGTAGAATCTTCGATTTCAAGTTTCACAAATGACCAGTCCATAATATCATGGATCGTTTTTGAACTCTCGTTCAAGACTAATCTTCTGATCGGCATATCATCGATCAGCTTTCCGTCTTTATCAGTTATGTAGATCACGTCTGCTGCGTCAGAATCTTCATGGTTAATGCGCAGGTGATCTATTGCTTGTGCAATCGTCATTTCCTGGTTCAAGGTGCAAAATGAAGTGTTAACCAAGCGTGCGACACTTTGCTTAGGATAGCCGAGCATATCCTGTGTAGCTTTACGGTTCTTCTCGTCCAGTAGTTCCAGAAAAGTTGACCGTTGCAAACCGTTGAGCGCACTGTAAAAAGTATAACGGTCGGTGGAGTTTAAGCGGTTCAGTAAAAAAACTGCTTTTTCTTTTGGCATTGTCCTGACTACATTTTGTTGCAGGTAAGCACCCAAGAAATTAAAAAGTACCAATTGCGAATGCTCGGGAAGTTCCAAAAAAGTTTCTACGGCAGATTTTATTGGCAGACCATTGAGCATGTGCGCAACTTCCGACGGGTGAATTTGTTCCTTATTGTGGCCGGAAAGCATGGATATCAGTTTGCTTGGTAACAGCTTGTCTTTAAGTTGTGCTAAATTAATCATAGGTTGATGTTCTGATAATTTATTTAGGATACCAACGGGTCTATATATTGTTTTTAAAGATAGATAAAAGGACTTTAACGTTTGTTATTTACAAACTAAGGCGAGGCAGCGATCAGCCTCACGTTCAGTTTCTAAAGTGCATACTGGCCAGCCTTGTAAAAATAGCCCGTAAGAGCCGCGGCATTCCACGCCTCTTTTAGTAAAACTAATAGTTTGGCTTAATCCATCCGAACTTTTAAAAGTTCCTGATACGGATTGCCCTTCAGGCCTAAGATTTCAGCAAATGCAGGCTCGGTTTTATAACCTTCCAGTTTAAGTGCTATAACTTTTAACCTAAAATCCAGACCGTTTTTTAAGAGTAACCTATACTCGATTAGCATATGTAAGTAAGCATGCTGTTTTTGGGTTGGAATATTTTGACCAAAAATTTCTATTTCGAAATCATCGATAAAAAAAATAGCCTTTACCGAACCGAATTTCTGATTCCGGGAAAGTTCAAATCCCTTGCTCTTTCCAAATAGCGAAAAAAGGGTATTGCTGAATTCTTGCTCATCTCTCATGTAACATATAATATCCAAGTCACTGGTTTCAATATCAACCTCAATTGGTATCGTGCCTACTAAGATCGGTTCGAACGCAGCAAGCTTTTCTAAAATTTCATGGTTTGAGAGTACCCTAAAAGCTCGTTTTTGTTTCTCTGAGCCGGTCTTCAAATAGTAGATGTTCAGGAAATTTATCATTTAAAAATCTTAATTATTGTAACTTAACTGGATTGCGAATAAATATTATGTGTTTTAACTGGTATTTAGAGAGGGCTTAGATCAAGCTTCCGCTTGGCATCTTCGCAAAATTTAGACGGGGTTATGCCAAATTTAAACGTAAAAGCTCTGGAAAAATGGGACAGATCTTCAAAACCAATATTGAGATAAATTTTGGAAGGCGAATTTTCAATCCTTGATAACAAAATTTTCGCTTCTTCAAGTCTGCGATTGAGCAACCATTTTCCCGGGGAAGTGAAAAATGTATTGATAAAATCACGCTTATAACTTGCCAGACTTCGTCCGCTCAAATATGCAAAGCGGGAAAGGGGAAGGTTATATCGAAAGTTCTTTTCCATAAACCCTGCAAGATCACTTTTTACCGGCACTGAGAAATCAAAAAGTACATTTTGAAGTTCTGGCTGCTCTTTTAACAGGATGAATAAAATTTCCTGCACCTTCATATCTATGAGCTGCCTGTTTTCTCCCTCGTTAATTTCACTATATGATATTAATGAGGAAATAAGCGATTGGTAAAGCACAGCTTTTTTAAGCAGGATAACGCTGGGCCCCGTAGGCTGGCTTCTGGGTGAATAGCCATGGGCATCCGCGAATGAACGCAGCATTTCTTTTCTTAGCACAACGCTTAACGAGCGGTAAGGTATAGATTTATTGGCCTGTTTGATATACTTGATCACCCTATTCTGGCGCACAAGCCGAAAACTGCCTGCCGGATAGTGGGAAACTTTATTATTCTGTTGGATTTGGAGACTGCCTGAAATCTGGTAACTGAAAAGGATCTCTCCGGTATACTGTTCTCCTGAAAAACTATTTGTGTAGTAAACGGCCGTATTTATTTGTTTAGATTCCTGCATTGCGATAACCTGGCGCATAAAAAGAGCCTCCTTTAAAGACCTCATCGAAGGTGGCTGCTAAATTAATACAATGTAATCACTTTTGGTTCTACATACGCCTCTATTCCATATTTCCATGATGTTCTGCCTATGCCTGATTGCTTAAACCCACCAAACGGCGATTTTGATTCCTTATTTACAACGGTATTAATGAGCACCCTGCCAGCAAGAATTTGAGAGGAAACACGATCGAGCCTGCTTTTATCCTGTCCGCTTAAGTAGGCAGAAAGACCATAAATGGTATCGTTCGCAATTTCAATTGCTTCCGCTTCATTGTCATATTCAATCACCGAAAGCACAGGGCCGAATATTTCCTCACGCTCAATTTTCATTCCTGGCTTTACACCAGTAAATATTGTTGGCCTTACATAATAACCGTCCAAGCCTTTTGGGTTGCCAAGGCCACCTACCAAAATTTTTGCACCCTCAGCTATCCCTGACTTGATGTAATCTTGTACTGTTTGATACTGTTTTTCACTTACCATTGGCCCAATGAAACTATCGGCATCTTGTAGATTACCGATCTTTAGCTTTGAGGCTGCTTGGATCAATAAATTCTTAATTTCAGCAGCTTTCAATTTCGGGATTATTAGTCTGGTTCCCGCATGACAGGCTTGCCCACTATTGCTAAATGCAATGTTCAACGCCATAGGAATTGCCGTTTCCAGATGAGCATCATCCAGGATGACATTTGGTGACTTGCCTCCAAGCTCTAATATTACTCTTTTCATCGTGCCTGCCGCTGCACGGTAAATGATTTTACCAACTGCGGTAGAGCCGGTAAATGTAACAACGTCTACGTCGGCATGTTCGCTCAGGGCAGATCCTACTTCAGCACCCGTCCCGTTTAAAATATTTATAACACCCTCTGGCACATTCGCCGAGGCAAAACATTCAGTCAGGATTTGGGTTTGAGCAGCGCTCAGCTCGCTGGGCTTAACAACAATTGTACAGCCAGCGGCAATGGCAGGTGCAAGTTTACCACAGATGTGTGTGTAGTCTGCATTCCATGGCGTAATTGCAGCTATTACCCCCAAGGGTTGTTGGATGATTTGGGCATGATCTAATGTTTGTGAAAATTGAAATTCTTCCATGGCAGCCTTCGTATCTACAAAAATCTGCGCAGCATATACTGTTCGTGCATTAGTTGCACTAATTGGGGAGCCGTATTCGTTTATAGCGACTTGGTTTAGTTCGTCCCTTCGCTCCAAGATAGCCTGATAAATTAGGTCGAGTATTTCACCCCGTTCCTTAATGGTTGTTTTGGAGAATGTTTTAAAAGCTTTTTTTGCGGCAGCAACGGCAATTTCTACATCTGCTGAATTTGCGAGGGTTACTACGGAAGCTTGTTCGCCATTTTCCGGATTGTAAAGTTTCATAACTTTCTGGCCCATGGGAGTCCGGAAGTTTCCGTCGACAAAAATTTTATCTATTGTTTTCATTTCTCTTTATTTTGTAGGAGTAAAATTATCTTAAATGAAAAGAGAATGGTTGACTGAAAAGCTCAAATAGACTTGTCCGAGGAGTCCAATATGCGGCAAATCTACGTTGTAAAACATATTCAAAATATAACCGCCATTGGGCCAGGCATACTTTTGGCAACCTTGCGCGCAACACCTGCAGAAAAAGGAAAACCGATGTGGCATTAGCACTTAATCACATTGACCAGGCTCGAAAACAGCTGATATTTATTTAGCGAAAGACCGGGCAATTATTGACGAGGTACAATTAGCTGTATCACATTTGTAAAACACATATAGTTATGTAGTGAAGCTTTAAAGTGAACTGTTTAGTAGGAAAATAAAAATTAAGTATCGCCAGCAAGGCTACACCTACATCAGCAATAACGGCTTCCCATAGATTCGCGACACCACTTGCTCCAGGTTCAAATTAAGCAGGTAAGCATTGCAATCGTAGTGCATTTATTTCTTGCATCGGAGTATAAGCCTTTTACTAACAAGCTTGCTTCCTGCCGTTCATACCCACTTGGTAGCTTCACTTCCGCTATCTGCGTTTTTGGCAAACAATGGGTTTCACCGCAATTGGTACAATAGAAATGCACATGCAGGTCATGGTGTCCTTCAGTGGTGCACGATGGCTGGCAGATCGTAAACTTCGTAATGCTGATACCATCATCTATACGATGCACCAACCCATGTTCTTCAAAAGTCTTTATAATGCGGTATAGTGTAACCCAATCTGTTTTTTCGAGGCTTAACTCCATATCAGTAAGACTTACCGCATTAGCTTTTCCAGTAAGCTATTTTCCAGTTCTTTCATCAATTATTCCTCCTCTGCACCACCCGATGCTTTTGACTGTAAATAGAATGCGCCTTTCAGGGCAACCTTTGTGGATGCAGGCAGGTCTTCAAGGTTTTTAATCTGTACATAACCCAACTCAGTTACACCGGTTGTTACTTCGGCTTTTTTAAATTTCAACAAATTGCCTTTATCTGCTTCTGAAACAACTACGAATATGAATTGCTTACCTTCCGACCGCACCACCGCATCAACAGGTACCGCCGCCGTCAGGCGGCTGCCCGTACTGATCAAGGCTGTAACATACATGCCTGGGATTAGGTTCTTTTGCTCCTTATTATTGATGACGGCATGTACAGTAACACCTTTGCTTTCATTTTCAAAAGATTTATTGATGCCGTTGATTGTTCCGGTAATGAGTTGGTTTTCCTGGTTTGTTAACTGGAAACTTACTTTCTGTCCTACTTTGACATGCATCAGGTCTTTTTCAAATACTGTAAGGTCGCAGTGTATTTTAGAATTATCTACCACCTCCATTATGGAAGTACCTGGCTGAACAAAAGCACCGGTATTAGCGGTGATTTGGCCGACCGTACCGCCGATAGGTGACAATACAGGGAACTGCGAAACGATATTTCCGTTGTCAATCCTGCCCGGCGAAATCCCTAACTGACTTAGCTGGCTTTCATAAGCGGTGATACGGGAACGCTCGGCATTATAAGTAGCTTCGGACGACTGGAAAGATTTGCCTGTACCTGCACCAGCCTCCTGTAGCTGCTTTTGTCGGTTGTATTCTGCCTGTACATAGGTGAAATTGTTTTTGGCTGCCAGGTAGTCTTGCTGTATTTTAATCAGGTCCTGGTTCTTAATAGTAGCCAATAACTGCCCGCGCTTAACCTGTTGTCCTTCAATAACGCTGATGTGATTGATGATACCACCCGAAAGGATACTTACGTCCGCTTTGTTTTGAGGCGGTACGGCCAATTGGCCATTGGCCTTGATCACCGAATCCAGGTTCTTTTGCGCAATTGGTCCGGTTACAATGCCAACAGTCTGCATTTGTTCCGCTGTCAATTCCAGACCATCAGGCCTTTTGGCTTCCGTGCTGCCTTCATTTTCTTTCTTGTCCGTTTCTTTTTTCCCGGAATCACCCGAGCAGGATGCAAAGGCGACCATTATTAAAAGGGCAGCCGTAAAATGTTTATATGTTCTAATGTTCATAATTATTCTCCTTTAATAAATTTTATCTGAATGGCTGATTGGTTCAAACGGCTAACCGCTTCGATATAGGCTAATTTGACCTGTACCGCTGCGGACATATTCTGAATATACTCGATGTAGCCAATTTCGCCCAGATTGAAAGATACCTGAGCGATCCGCAATTGTTCATCAGCCTGTTTTAACCCGCTTGCCAAATAATAGTCAACTGATTGCTTGAATTTAAGGTATTGCTGCAATTCTTGTTCGTATTGCAAACGTACCTGTGATTGGGTGTTTTGAAAATTGGTTTGCGCAACCTGGGCAGACAGTCGTTCTGATTTTACCCTTGCACGGTTCGCGCCATTGAATAGCGGAAGCGCAACACCGACCTGTATCCCTGCGATATGTGTACCGGGCGAATAGTCACGGTTGATATTAGCGGGGTTAAAGCCGGAAATTACCAGCTGTTGATTATATCCTAAAGTGAAATCCGGTAAACCCTTCGATTTTTCAACAGCGACTCTTGCGTTAGCCACTTCAATGTTTTGCAGATCGATATTTACCTGCGGGTTATTAGCCACGTTTATCGTATCCGGCGTAACTGGCAACAACATAGATAATTTGCTTTTAGCGATTACTATGGGTTCGGAAGTATTCAATAATTGCTGTAAAACCAGTTCATTACTTTGCAGATCGGCTTGTGCGGCTATCTTCAAGGCTACAATTTCCTGGTACTTATTCCGTGCGCTAATCAGTTCAAGGTTAGAGGTTTCGCCAGTTTTAAACCTGATCTCCGCTTTTCTTACAAATCCTCTGTAAACGCTATCCTGATAGTCCAGGATGCGCAGTGTTTCCCTGTTCAACACATAAGCATACCACGCGCTCCGTACCTGTCGTGTGATCTCTGTACGTGTTAAGTGTCGGGAACGTTCTGCCAGCAACGATTGCTGATTGAACAGTTTGCGTTGGTTTTTATATAAACCAGGCCAGGCAATGGTTTGCGTAATGCCAATGGCATTATCCATATTGCCACCGCTGGTAGGGTCTTGTGTGACCATCAGTTCGGTTTTTGGAATGTCCGCACCTGATTTTTGCAAAGCCCTGGCCTGTTCAACGGATAAGCCCGCAGACCGAATTTGCAGGTTGTTTTGCAAGGCTTTGCTTATCGCGCTGTCTAAGGTCAGCGGTATTCGGCTTTGTGCATTGGCGTTTCCTTGCTGGCAGAGGCCAAATCCAATGATCAGCAGTATCGTAACCAGTGCTTTGGGCACTTTGATCTTTTCAGTTTCCTTGCGATTGAATAAGAGGTAAAGGCATGGAAGTACAAATAGCGTTAAGAATGTAGCGGTAATTAAACCGCCAATTACAACTGTTGCGAGAGGCCGTTGAACTTCTGCACCTGCACTGGATGATAAAGCCATTGGCAGGAAACCTAAAGAGGCAACGGAAGCCGTCATCAATACCGGGCGCAGCCTCGTTTTCGTACCTTCTAAAACGCGGTCGTAAATATTACTCATCCCTTCTTCCTTTAACTGGTTGAAATATCCGATCAACACAATGCCATTTAGTACGGCAACGCCGAACAAGGCGATAAAGCCCACACCTGCGGAAATACTGAATGGCATTCCCCGTAGCAACAAAGCAGCCACACCACCCATTGAAGCCAGCGGAACCGCAGTAAATATGAGTAAGCTTTCCTTAACCGAGCGGAACGTAACGTAAAGCAGCACCAGAATGAAAAGCAAAGCGGCGGGAACTGCATTTAGTAACCTGGCTTTAGCAGCTTGCAGGTTCTGAAACTGCCCCCCGTAGGTCAGGTAATAACCCGCCGGAAGCTTTAAAGCGGTGGACAATTTCCCCTGTATTTCTTTAACAGTTGTTTCCACATCGCGGCCCTGTACATTGAAACCTACATAGATACGTCTTTTGCCGTTTTCACGAGAAACTTGTGCAGGGGCATCTTTAAAAGATATATCGGCCACCTGGCTTAACGGTACTTTGTTACCTGATGGTAGCGGCACTAACAGGTTCTCAACGCCCGAAATATTTTCCCGCAAGTCACGGTTCAAACGAACGACCATATCAAAACGCTTTTCACCCTCGAACACAACTCCTGTGACACTTCCGGCGAAGGCTGTTTTAAGGATCATATTCACATCACTGATATTTAAGCCGTACTGCGCCATTTTATCACGATTGTAAGCGACTTGTATCTGTGGCAGCCCGCTCACTTTTTCGATATAAGGTTCGCTTACACCTTTCACAGGTGTAAGCAGTTTCGCAAGCTTTTCTGCCTGGACAGCCAGTATATCAAGGTCGTCACCATATATCTTAATCGCTACATCCTGCCGAATGCCCGTCATGAGTTCATTAAAACGCATTTGCATCGGCTGAGAGATTTCCACGTTGATACCCGGAATAGCGGATAGCGTTTCTTCCATCTTTTCGATCATTTTTTCTTTGCCAGACGCTGACTTCCATTCGCCTTTAGGTTTCATGGCCAGCATCATATCGCCCTTTTCCATAGGCATGGGATCGGTTGGTATCTCCGAACTGCCGATTCTGGTAACTACTTGTTTGATCTCCGGGAATTTGTCTTTTAAAAGCTTCTCCGCTTTACCGAAAGTTTTAACCACTTCAGTCAATGAAGTACCCTGCATCATCGATATTTCCACGGTAAGATCGCCTTCTTCCAAAGTGGGTATAAATTCGCCACCCATCCGGCCAAATGCCCATATCGCAATACCAAATACGATGAAGACAACAGTTACGGTAATTAACTTAACCTTTAGTACTGTAATTAAAGCGCGTTGGTAGATTTGCTGTAAAAACTCAATGATACGGTCTGATATATTCCGCTTGTGGACAGTTTTTTTACTCAAAAACAAGGCGCTTGCCATTGGTACGTAGGTGAGTGAAAGGATGAACGCGCCCAATATGGCGAAGGCTACTGTTTCCGCCATTGGGCGGAACATTTTACCTTCAATACCTACAAGTGATAATAAAGGCAAGTACACGATCAGAATGATGATCTGTCCGAATGCCGCTGATTTCATCAGCTTACCGGCACTATCCCGAACCTCAACATCCATTTGTTCGGTCGTTAGTTTTTCAACCCCTTTTTGCCTGTAGCTGCCTGTTGTAATGTGATGCACTACGCTTTCAACGATAATAACTGCACCATCAACGATCAGTCCAAAATCTATAGCACCTAAACTCATCAGGTTTCCTGATACACTGAATAAGCGCATCATGGAGAAAGCAAACAGCATAGCCAATGGGATTACAGATGCCACCACTAATCCTACCCTTAGATTGCCTAAAAGCAACACTAACACAAATACGACGATCAATGCACCTTCTAATAGGTTGCGTTGTACTGTGCCGATAGCACGGCTAACCAGTTCAGTACGGTCAATGAACGGTTCGATGACTACGCCTTCCGGTAAAGATTTTTGGATCTGCACCATTCGCTCCTTGACGTTTTTAATAACCTCGCCAAAGTTTTCGCCCTTCAGCATCAGAGCAACCCCCGCAACTACCTCGCCTTCACCATTTCGGGTTACTGCACCGTAGCGGGTTGCGCTCCCAAATTGTACAGTGGCAATGTCACGGACCAATATGGGTGAGCCTTTGGTATTGGCAACTACGATCCGGCGAATATCGTCGAGGTTCTGCACCTGACCCAGCCCGCGAATAAAGTATGCATTGCGTTGTTGTTCAATATAAGAACCACCGGTATTTTCATTGTTCTTTTGCAGGGCCTCATACACCTGCGGTATCGTAATCCCTAACGAGTTGAGCTTATCATTGTCTAAAGCGATTTCATATTGTTTTACATAACCGCCCCAGCCGCTTACTTCTGCAAGGCCTACAGTTCCGGCTAATTGAGTTCTTACGATCCAGTCTTGGATAGTACGCAGATCAGTAGGTGAGTATTTATTTTCATACCCCTTTTTGGTGTGGATTACATACTGGTAAATTTCACCAAGCCCGGTGGTAATGGGTGCCAATGTCGGTTCGCCTAAGCCCGAGGGGATGCTGTTTTCAGCCTCTTTTAATTGGGCATTCACTTGTTGCCTTGCCCAATAAATATCAACGTTGTCTTTGAAAACAATGGTAATAACGGATATGCCTGAACGGGATATAGAACGTTTTTCAATGATACCGGCGATATTAGCCATTGATAATTCTATAGGAGCGGTAATGAACTGTTCTACTTCCTGTGCGCCCAGGCTGGGCGCTTGCGTAATGATCTGTACCTGGTTATTGGTGATATCGGGTTGCGCATCAACCGGCAGGTTGTATGCTGAATAAATACCCACCAGTACTAACACCAGTGTCATGATCCCGATAGCTACCTTGTTCCGGATAGAGAACGCGATAATCTTATCAAACATAAATTATAAAAAATTAATACGAATACTAAAAAGCCATGCAAAGTTTATTGCAGGCGGAAACATTTAAAAAATCGTATTAACCTATTTGAGGGGGTTGCCAGATTTTGATTGGCTGCTTTTGTATGGCAGGAATGCCGTAATCAGGATATTCACGTACTACTTGTTGTGTATGAATGGCGGTAGTGATTGTTGCCGTTAATTGTCTTGCTGTAGAGCAGCATTGACAGGTACAAAACGGGGGGCAAGTTTCCTGTCCTCTTTCATCATTTGTGGAATGACTTTTTTGTAAGGTTACATGAATCACACTCGCGATCATATCTTCCCTGTCCTGGCAAGGTAATAATGCCAGCAGGGTAAAATAAATACTGAATATGAAAGCGATGTATTTCATTCGATACAAAGGTAATGAATTACTTTGCACATTTATATTGAATGCTCCGGTTCAATAAGCAACTGTCTAACTAACTATTTAATGTGTCACTAATTCAACCAACATTGAATATTTTATTAGTCTACAAAAAATATTTATTAGGTATTCACAACTCTAAATCTCGCTGTTAATGAGAGGGCGCTGGTTCTTAGCCAATTCGGTAACCAGCACCAGCGGTACCGAACGCATATACATTTTGGTGCGTGCATATACAGCCAGCTTACCCACAAACACAGGGTCGCACGCGGTAATCAGTTTTTGCAGGCGCACTAAACGCGACTCGTCTTTTTCGTAAAAGGAATCGTTTAAGCTCCAGGTAACCACGGCGGTATACAGTTCCATTTCCGGCGACAGCGTAAACGCTTTGGCGCCCGCATGGTTAATGGTCTGGTTTTTAATTTGCTTAACAGGTTAAATTTCATTGTGAACCTCCTTTATTTCTTTAATGTTGATACAAAGAAATAGAGGTGCTGCGCAGTGTATTTGCGTAGGTGAGAATCATTTTTTTAAAAAATAATAATTGATACTCCCTTAGAAAAAGTATTTTTGTCAAAAAAACCAAGTTAAATTTAACAAGGTATAAAATGGAAAGTTTTGGTGGTTATATTAAACGTTTAAGAATTATTCACGGTCTTAATCAAACAGAATTAGCTGCAAAAGTTGGTTTAGATAGTGGAGGATTAAGCAAAGTGGAAAATGGACGAAAGATATTAAAAGAGAATAAGCTAAAATCGTTAGCCAAGGCTCTTGAAGTTGATATAACTGAATTGACAATAGAATATTTAAGTCAGAAATTTGCGGAGGATTGTTTTAAATATCAATGTCCGGAAAGTGTTTTTCAATTAGCACAGGAGAAGGCCAAGTATTATAAGTCAACAAAAGTTAAACAAGGTAATTTGAACCTATAAATTATGGCTAACGAAAGAAAAACCGAAGCGATTGTTCGTTCACATTTTGATAAATATAAATTGTCTATCGAAGTTGAAGAACAAATTTCAGATAATTTTAAAATAAATAAGCTATTAAAAACAGCTTCTAAAAAAGCTACAGGGAAAGGGTTTCCAGAATTTATTATTTCTTATAAAGAAACTTCGGATTTAATTATTGTAATTGAGTGTAAGCACGATATTTCTAAACATGAAAGCCTTCATCACGATAAATATGACAAGTATGCTGTTGATGGAGCATTGTTATACGCAACCTATTTATCAAAAGATTTTGATGTTATAGCAATTGCAGTTAGTGGAGATTCTCATAAAAATTTAAAAATATCTCATTATTTGCATTTAAAAAATGAAAAAAAAGCAGTAGAGATATTCGGGAATATCTTATTGACACCCGAAGATTACTTAAATGGATATTTAAAAAGTCCAGATAAGTTTCGACAAGATTATAATGCTCTTTTAGAATTCACCAAGAAGCTAAACGAAAAACTTCACACGTATAAAATTCTTGAAAGCCAGCGCAGTTTGCTAATTAGTTGTATTTTAATTTCTTTAGAAAATGAAGGGTTTAAAAGATCTTACCAATCACACAAAATCCCTAAAAACTTAGCAAATCTTTTAGTTAACACCGTTTCAAATGAATTAGAAAGCGCCAATATATTAGGGAAAAAATTAGAAAATTTAAATATTCAATTTGGATTCATAAAAACAGATACATCACTTTCAACTAAAGCTAATGTTCTAAAAGAGCTAATAGATGAGATTGATGCAAATATTAATCAATTTATTAAAACACATGAATATTTTGATGTTCTTGGGCAGTTGTACATTGAATTTTTACGTTATGCTAATAGTGATAAGGGGCTAGGAATAGTATTAACTCCGCCACACATTACTGATTTTTTTGCTGAATTAGCCCAAGTTAATAAAAATTCAATTGCATTTGATAATTGCACTGGAACAGGCGGTTTTCTAATTTCAGCAATGAAAAAAATGATAGAAGATGCCAAAGGGGATGAGCAGAAGATTAAACAAATTAAATCTACTCAACTGATCGGGATTGAATATCAAGCACATATTTTTGCACTTGCTGTATCGAATATGTATATTCATCAAGATGGCAAAACCAATATCATTAACGGTAGCTGTTTCGATGATGAAATTATTGAACAAGTTAAAGATCGTTCACCTACAGTTGGCTTTTTAAATCCGCCATATAAAGCAGATAAAAAAACAGACACTGATGAATTAGAGTTTATATTAAACAATTTAGAATGTTTAATAACTGGTGGAACATGCATCGCTATTGTTCCAATGCAAAGTGCATTATCTCAATCTGGGAAGGTTTATGAATTAAAAAAGAAGCTTTTAGAAAAGCATACATTAGAAGCCGTTCTATCTATGCCGAATGAATTGTTTTCGAATTCTAATGTAGCTGTAGTTTCATGTATAATGATTTTTACCGCCCATAAACCCCATTCAGAATATAAAGAAACATATTTTGGCTATTACAAAGATGATGGATTTGTAAAAAGAAAATCACTCGGAAGAATAGATGCTTACGGTAGGTGGGATTCAGTCAAAAAACATTGGTTAGCAACCTATTTAAATAGAAAATCAGAGGCTGGGCTAAGTGCCAATAAAGTAGTTTCCGCTAATGACGAATGGTGCGCAGAAGCGTATATGGATACTGATTTTTCCAAAATTTCTGAAGATGACTTTATAAAAGAAATCAAAAAATACGTAGCCTTTAATATTTTGAATTGATGGAACTTATAGAATTAAATAAATTATTTAGTATCCAATATGGAAATCAATTTGACTTATATAAGTTACAGTTTGACGGGGCAAGTAATATTAATTTTGTTTCGAGAAGCAGTCAAAATCTGGGTGTAGTGGCTAAAGTTTCAAAGTTCAAAGAAGTTAGACCATTTGCAGCTGGGCTAATTACAGTGACTCTTGGAGGAACTTATTTATTAAGTTCGTTTGTTCAACCAAGCCCATTTTATACCGCACAAAATGTAAAAGTATTAACACCGCTAAATGAAATGTCATTTAGTGCGAAACTGTTTTATTGTAAAGCGATAGAAGCTAATAGATTTAAATATACATCTCATGGACGAGAAGCAAATACTACTTTGGATACACTTTTATTGCCATTGTCTGTTCCAGAAAATTTCTTAAAGATTGATATTGAAGAATATAACAAGATATCAAAAAATAGTTTTTTAAAGGAAGAAATCAATATTTTCCAATCAGACTGGGGAGATTTTAAATACGAAAACTTATTTGAAATTAAAAAAGGTAAAAGACTTACAAAAGAAAATTTTATCAGCGGAGATACTCCTTTTATTGGTGCAATAGATTCAAACAATGGTTATAGAGAATACATCGGGCAACCCGCTATTCATAAAGCAAATACTATTACAGTAAATTATAATGGCTCAGTAGGAGAAGCATTTTATCAACCACACCCTTTTTGGGCAAGTGATGATGTTAATGTATTATATCCGAAATTCAAAATGAATAAATTCAGTGCTTTGTTCATTATAACACTAATTCGAAAAGAAAGATATAGATTTAATTTTGGAAGAAAGTGGGAAATGGAAAGGATGAGGGATACGACTATTAAATTACCGATAGATACAAATGGAAGCCCCGACTGGGGGTTGATTGAAAACTACATAAAATCATTGCCTTTTTCCAAAAGTGTTTAAGTTCACAGAGGACTAGATCAAATGTGAAAATTCTACCTTAATCCTCCGGCTTCTCCCTCGCATCCGCCATCCTCACAATCCTCGGCTCAAACTTCGCCAGTACTTCTACCAAATCATTCTGTGCGGCCATAACGGCATGAATATCTTTATAAGCCATCGGTGCTTCGTCTACGTCGCTGCCCATTAGGGTGATGCGCTTATCAACCAAATTGGCGGCAATGGGTGTTGGCTTTACTGAGATTGCCGGGAATAAAGGTGCAATTATGCTTACTATTTTAACCTACAAGTCTTTAAATATCACCGGCAATTATAAAGTATTATTTAGTCAGCCGGTCTTTACCAAGCAGGGCTTAAGTAGGGTTGCTTTAGTGACAACGGTGGAAAATCTAAGTGCAACTATCAAAACACTATTGGATGATAAAGTTATTATTGAACATGTGTATGACTACTAATATTTGTACTCTTTTTAGAACTTCAATACAACCTATTTTAGGACGACTCAAAAAAGGCCTTTAGGGGGCCAAAAAACGCGGTTTTTGTGTTTTTATTCCTTGCATGTCCAATAGGTTGTTTTTTGAGTTCTCATGATGTTCTAAAATTATGGTTTAAGAATAATGCTACCGGTCGTTTTGCGGGACTCCAGATCTGCATGAGCTTTTGCAGCATCCGCTAATGCATAAACCGTTGGTTTTTGGACATCCAATATGCCTTCTCTCACTAAATTGAATATCCCGGTAACGGCTAAGGCTATTTTTTCGCGGTTTTCCAGGTATTTGTAAAGGGCGGGGTTAACATATTGAATCTTCCTTTGCTCCATTTCTTCTGCGTTTATAATCGGCATACCCGAAAGCCAACCGTATAATATCGCACTACCACCGGCTTTGATCAATTCAATAGATTTTTGAAAAGTCGCCTCGCCAGTGCCGTCATATACTGCATCCAAGCCTTTGCCTTGCGTTACTTCGTTTACTACTTCAGCAAAATCTTGTGACTGCAAATCGACTACATGCTCAAAGCCACGCTTTAGGGCCAGTTCTTTTTTCGTAGCGCTTCCCACTGTCCCTATCACAATAGCACCTAATGCCCTTGCCCAGGCACTCAATAAGGTTCCAACTCCTCCTGTCATGGCATGTATCAAAACAATATCACCGGCCTTAACACCATAACTTTGTTTGAGTAGCATATGGGCAGTAAGCCCCTTTACCAAAACAGCAGCCGCCTGGTCAAATGAAATATCATCGGGCAGTTTGAATAAACTGGCTGCGGGAATAATCCTGCTTTCAGCATAAGCTCCAACAGAAAATGGATAAGCTACACGGTCGCCAACAACAAAATCTTTCACTCCTGGGCCAACAGCTTCGATAACACCTGCTGCTTCCGAGCCTATTGGTGCCGGGTAGGCCTCCATTGGAAACGTCCCGTTTCTAAAAAAAATATCTACGAAATTTACGCCAATGCTTTTTTGAGCAATTAACACTTCTCCCTCTCCGGCTTCCTTTAATATGGTGGTTTGATATTTCAAAACGTCCGGTGATCCGGTATGTTCGATCGACACCACGCCGCTTGATTTATTTGTATTCATTTCAATCTCTCTTTTAATTTTTATGAATTGCAAAGATAAAACGGCTAACTTTACAAAAGACACGAATTTCCCAAATGGAAGTTACTTCCTTTTGGGAACGTAATTATAAATGAGATGATTATGGAAAAGATATCGGATGATTGCCTGCAAAAATTTAAGGCGATAAATGATGTAAAAGATATTTTAAGCGGAAAATGGAAGGTGATGATTATTGCGAGCTTATCCGTTTTTGGTGAAAAACGGTACATGGAACTGCAACGGATAATTGACGGTATAGGAACTAAAATGCTTTCTAAAGAGTTACAGGAACTGGAAATAAACGGGTTGGTTAAAAGGACGGTAATGGATACAAAACCCATTACCGTGAAGTATGAATTGACCGAGTACGGGCGCTCGCTCACGCCTGTTATTGATGAGATGGCTTCCTGGGGAATTCAGCATAGGGAGCGGATAATACAGGAAATGAGCGCTAAGTAAACCATCACTAAACATGTTAATAGAGTTTGTTACCCAGCCGCAGTTCAATTTTTTGACGGCTTTTGCTGAGGCTCTAAAAGTACCTGTGGTTAATAATGAGCTGCAAATCCCTTCATCCCTTGGCGAAGGGTTTGTGCGTCGGGTTGACCTAAACGATGACTTCCGCCTGCTAATCCATCGGTATCGGCTGAAGCAGGAGTTGATCTTAAAACGGATAGGTTCAAAAGAACCGGCGAGCTTTATCAGTGTGATTTTCTATAATAATGAAGAGCCGGTAAACATCATTAGCGATGAAACGCAACAACGTAGTTTTAGTCGTTATAACGATATGGCGATACAAATAGCCTCCAATAATTTAGACTCGCTGATTACGTTCCCGGCTAATACCGAGATCTATTTTACAGTAATTGGATTAAGTGCAACTCGCCTTAAGGGTTTGTTGGAGCTTAATCGTCCTGATCATTTGATCGATACTATTGTTAACCCCAAAGAGTCTTTTCTTTTTTATGAAAGCATGGGGACGGAAACACAAATGACACTCAAGCAGCTATCGGAATCGCAGGCCGAAAACGGCTTAGCCGGGTTTTATTACCGGCTTAAGGCGGAAACGCTGCTTTATCATGTGTTTAGTCAGCTGCACAACCGCCAATCTACCGGGCATAGCCCCGTTAATAAGGCTGATGCAGAAAAGCTTGCTATCATCCGGAAAGCTATACTCAGCGATCTTAGCCAACCGCCCAGCCTGCCTGAGCTCGCCAAATTAGGCGGTCTGAGTGAAACCAAGATGAAAGATTTGTTCAGGCAGGTATTTGGCGATAGTATTTACAATTATTACCAAACGGCACGCATGGAGGAAGCAGCCTATCTGCTCAAACATAAAAATTATTCGGTGAGTGAGGCCGGCTATCAGTTAGGCTTTAGTAATTTGAGCCATTTTACCCGCTTATTCGAGCGGCACCATCACCAAAAGCCAAAAAAATACGCATCAGGCGGATAAGACTATTTTTAGGGCGAAGTGCGCTATTTTAAATTTGGTATCCTGGCGACCTTTGACATATCATTTAAAACATAAAAGCAAACGATATGAAAAAGTTACTCATGCCCTATAATAGTCAGTCCCTGAATTTGAAGAATCATTTAGTGATGGCACCCATGACCCGCAGCCGTGCTATCGGCAACATACCAAACGCCCTGATGGCCGAATACTATGGACAGCGCCGGGGAGCAGGCTTGATCATTACGGAAGGTACCGCCCCAGCCCCGGAAGCATTGGGTTATGCCCGTATTCCTGGTATATTTTCGGCTGCACAAATCGAGGGCTGGAAATTAACGACAGCGGCAGTACACCAAAACGATACCAAAATATTTTTGCAATTGATGCATACCGGCCGTATCGGCCACCAGGCGAATCTGCCTGAGGGAGTGCAGGTGGTAGGTGCATCAGCAATACCGGCAGCAGGGCAGATGCATACCGATACGATGGGTATGCAGGATTACCCGAATCCGGTAGCTTTATCTACCAAAGGCGTACAAGATGTGATCAGCGGATATGTAACAGCCGCTAAAAATGCTATTGCCGCAGGCTTTGACGGTGTGGAATTACACGCGGCAAACGGCTACCTCATCGAGCAGTTTCTTAACCCGAACGTAAATAACCGCGCAGATATTTATGGTGGCAACATTGAAAACAGGAGTCGGTTTGCCCTGGAGGTGGCACAACGTGTAGCGGATGCTATCGGTAAAGAAAAAGTTGGTGTCAGGATCTCGCCTAACTCCACGCTGGGCGACCTGCAGGCTTATGATGCAGATGCTACGGAAGAGACTTACATTCACCTAAGCCGGGAGTTTAACCGCATCGGGCTTGCCTATATACACATTAGCATCAATCCGCAGGTTCCTGCATATACATTAGCAGCTATTCGTACTGAATTTGAGGGGACTATTATTTATTGTAACACCTTTACTGCAGAAAAAGCCGAAGTTGAATTAAATAACGGGGATGCAGACCTTATCGCTTTCGGCAGGGCATTTTTAGCAAATCCGGACCTGGAGCAACGCATTATTAATGGTACAGAATTGAACGCGCCAGATTTCACTACACTATATACACCAGGTGCTAAAGGATACACCGATTACCCGGTTTTATTTAACTGATCCTTTCGCGGTGTTTTGCTTAAATGTTAAAATTTCGACACCATGCTATATTAAAGTTCCGGCGGTATAGATCTACCGCCGGAGCAAAAAATATGGCACCCGCCATGATCAGATTGAAAGTGGAAGAACTGTTGTTAAAGTATAAATGCAGGGGCCGGTAAAAAACAGGATG
>NZ_MPPL01000001.1:77268-131790 GCF_001911425.1 Mucilaginibacter polytrichastri
AACAGGATGTGAAAGCAGAAAACGTAAAGATTGGCGGAAAATTTATTCATTATAACTTAATTAAAAAATTATGGAAAAAATCAAAAAAGAGCATATTGTTGATTATTTACGGGCAACAATACTGGCTATTTTACTGCCCGTATTTTTATCCGGGAATGTTAATGCGCAACAATTATCGCTGGCTGAGAAATCAGTCAGTTCCCTTGGAGCGGAAAACGATGCATTGAAATTATTGCAGGGAAACTTCGATGTAAAGGAAACCATATGGAGTTCTCCTACATCAGGGCCTGTTTACAATACGAAGTTAATTGCCCGGAGACAAATGATAGGTTCTGTTTTACAGGAATTTATGTATGCAGCACCCGGAACAGCCAACTCTCCCGTAGAAAGGATAGAATATATTAGTTTCAACAGGATCGAAGGCCGCTGGAGGTCCATTTCTATGGATATTAGGGTTCCGGTTGGGCTAATGCCTGCCGCTAGTTTCGATCGCGGTCAAGAAGGTAAAATCAGGTTAATATTTGACCCATTTCCAATCGCTGGTAAGGGATCGTCAGTTACTGGTCAAATGCTGCGAATGGACGAAACCATAAACTTTAAAGATCCCGACCACGTTATCAAAGAACAGCATTTTATTTTGGCTGACGGCAGCGGCAGAAGCTGGCTTGCTCACAGGTACGAATATACAAAGAGAAAATAGTTTTAAAAAACCTGCCTCTAAGATATGAGAGAGAGTCCAGAGTCATTGACAACACATTCCGAACTATTGAAAAGTTAATTCTGGAACATCTTGACCACATTAATTTCCTTTTTTTAATATTACAACACAATTAGATGCGCTACATTTACGGAATTGCCTAGTCAAGCCTCCCGGGGTATCCACGTGTTTTTACCAATTCTACAATTTCCTTTTTTTCGTCGTCTTTTAGTACGCCCAGAGCAACCAAAGGGATAGGTCCGGAATCTAATGTGACTATTATTTGTCCACCGGTCCACAAACTTTTTTTATAAGAAATATCGCTGATGGCACTATAGGGTGTAAAGCTTAGCGGCTCTATATCGATCCCTAATTTTGCCATACCGCTACCTTTGGGGATCTCCCGGTAATAGAAGCCTTTATCATCCAATCGGGCCCGCTCCACGCCGCTCGAATATTTAATATAAAAATAACCGCCTGCTATAAAACCAGCCTTAAAGAGCAATAGTATAAATGAAACAATAAAATCAGACGCGCTTTCAAAATTGAGGAATATCCATTGAAGATTGGCCCATAAAGACTGGTTGAGCTCAATACCCTCAAAAGTTATTCCGAGGCCTATCACAATTAGGATAATACCCACAATGACCGATCGATACCGCGGGAGATAATAGCTTTTGGTTTCCTGCATTATGATTTTAGTATTCTATTAAATAATCCAATCTTAGGTGTAAAACAAGCAAGCGAGGGCCTGGAAATTAACTCAGGATCGTGGGTCATAGTTATACATTCTTCTGCTGAGAACGGAAATAAAACAAAACGGTTTTTGATTGTTATTGGTTTTATGAACGCTGTAAACCTGCCTACCAATGGACTTACCGATAAGCAAACCCTTGTCACTGCATTTGAAACCGTAAAAGAACTTGGATGGCGCATTAGGTTTACTTCTGATGCGGGCGTTATTGCCTATACGGAGAATGGCGAATACTCATGGAATGGAGAAGTTACGGTAAAACTGGAGGACGGGGCGATAAGCGTGCAATGTGTGACAATCTCCAATCAGACTGTTGATTACGGCAAATGCGAACATGCGGTTTCCCAATACCTGGCCACATTTGAAAAAATGAAGTCCGTTTTGACAGATGATGAGATCCAAGAGCAGTACAAGCTATATAAAAAGGATTTTGTGCCGCCTTATGAAGATATTCTAAAGCCAGACACGCGGCCTAAATTCCATATTTTTGATGGATACCGCTCTTATTTTGTGCCAGGGGAGGGCTATTTTGTTACACCTATATTAATTGGTTTTAACATCCTCATCTTTATCCTGATGGTGTGCACGGGTGTATCCTTCTTTGAACCTAATGTGCAAAGTATGGTTGCCTGGGGGGCCAATTCAACAATTACCACACTGGACGGGCAATGGTGGAGGCTGCTTAGCAATTGTTTTCTACACTTTGGCTTCATTCATCTGCTACTTAACATGTACGCGCTTTTTTATGTGGGGCTTTTACTCGAACCCTTTTTGGGAAAGAGTAAATTTATAGCGGCTTACCTGTTAACCGGTGTCGCGGCCAGTTTAGCAAGCCTTTGGTGGCATGATTATACGGTAAGCGCCGGTGCTTCCGGTGCTATTTTCGGGTTATATGGCGTGTTTCTCGCCCTATTGTTTTCCAACCAGGTTGAGCGGTCCATGCGGACCCCTTTGTTGATTAATATCGGCATTTTTATAGTCTACAACCTGGTATATGGTAATTTGAAAAGTGGGATTGACAACGCGGCACACGTAGGCGGGCTATTGAGTGGCCTCCTGATCGGATTGCTATATCTGCCTGTCCTGCAAAAACCAGATAACCGTATGTTAAACCGGCTAACGCTTCCTGCTATAATGCTCATAATAATCGCTTGTTCCACCCTGGTTTATACACAGATGTCAAAAAGTGACCGAGTGGTTTACCAAAAACAAATGCAGGTATTTTACGCCATAGAAACCAATGCGCTTAAGGTTTTTAAAGATTTTGACTACAAGCCTGCGGAAACGCAATTATCAGGTTTACAAACAGGGATAGGGGACTGGAAAAAAGCTATCGAACTGATTAGCTTATCAGATAAGCTTAGGTTATCAGATAAGCTACATCAAAGAAATGCTTTACTCATCCAATATTGCCGGCTCCGAATTCAAAGCTTCGAATTAATAAGTTTGGGGATACAAAAGGGTGACCACACCGAACAGGGGCAACTACCCTTTATTACCCAACAAATTAAGGCGGTAATTAAAAAATTGGCGGAATAAGCCGATTGGTAGATGGCAACTATCTATAAAAGCATTAAATCATGTTAAACAACAAAATTTAATACAGTGTTAACGGCTGATGTAATATACAACCCCAATCGATTCTAAACGGGGGGGCACTAGTCAAACAAACAGATCTTACAGCAGAAAATGCCCGTACTTTAATCCCGGCTTTTGAAACTTCGGTGCCGATTTTAGCTAACTCAGTCACTTAAAATAAAATGACTTTCTCAATTGGTACATTTTTGCATCAAACAATTGCAATATGTATCAGACCTCCATCAAAAGATATTATAAAAAAGCACTTTTTGTCGGTGTATTCGTACTACTGGCTGTTGCTGTAATGAGCAAGCTAAAAAGCAACCGGGATGTTGTTCAAAATGAGATAAACCAAGAGCTAAAGCCAATTGCTTACACAGCCCAGGCAACTTTAGTTAAAGAAATGTTTTTTACAGATGCCACCACCTACAGGGGAACTGTTGAGGCCGGTAAAATAATCACGCTGACATCAGAAACAGACGGTAAAATAGTCTATTCGGCCATCGAAAAAGGAAATGATGTAACAAAGGGTTCTGTTTTGGTTAAGGTGGACCCATTAACACGTTCATCCGCTTATCAGATCAGCCAGGATACCTACAATAAAGCTAAGCGTGATTATGCCAAGCTTCAGGAACTCCAATCGTCGGGAAATGCCTCTGGCATGGAGGTAGAGCAGGCTAAACTGCAAATGCAGAATGCCGGGTCGCAACTCAACATCAGTAAAAAGCAAGTTGGCCAAACATTAGTTACGGCTCCGGAAAGCGGAACGCTTATAGATAAGAAAATAAACCAGGGCGAATATGTTACGCCCGGTACCACCCTGGGCACCATAGCCTGCCTTAATGAGGTACTAGTTGATGTTTTTGTGCAGGAAAATGAAGTTGCGCATTTAAAAAAGGGGAATACGGTAATTGTGCGGGCAGATGCGTACCCCAATAGCACGTTTTCAGGCAAGGTATCTGCCATTGTACCCGTGGCATCTGCTGCTAAAACATTTCCGGTGGAGATCAGGATTGTTAATAATAAATCGCAGAGGCTCCTGGCAGGTATGAACGTGTCTGTAATTATGGGACAAGAAAAACGGACTGCAGCATTGGTGATACCCCGCAACGCATTAACCGGCAACAATAAACAAGCGGCTGTATACCTGGTACACCAGTGCCGCCAGGCGGTGTTTACGCCCATTGTTCTTGGAAAAGAATATGATACTTACCTGGGTGTATCCCGTGGCTTAAAAGCCGGAGATACCGTAATGACATCCGGCCTGCTCAACGTGGAGCCCGGTAAACAATTACAACGGCTTACCATCAAAAATTAAGCGGCTTTATCTCCTTTTTATCAACTCAAATTTATTTTTATGAGCATTACCGGACTGGCTATTAAAAGGCCGATCTTATTTATCGTATTTTTTTTGATCCTGGGTGGTTTAAGCATCACCAGCTATCAGAATTTAAAGTATGAACTGTTGCCCAACCTGGCCACGCCAACCATTACCGTGATTACGGCATACCCCGGCGCTTCGCCGGAGGACGTGGAGAACAGTGTTACCAAAAAAATTGAAGACGCTGTTGCAGGCGTTAGTAAAAGCAAAAAGGTAAATTCTTTATCGGCAGATAATCTTTCTTTGGTATCTATTGAATTTATGGCCGATGCCAACCCCGACCAGGCCATGCAGGAAGTGCAGCGCGCTGTAAATGGTACGCTGGCAGATTTTCCCGAAGGTGTTAAAGCCCCGGTACTGGAGAAATTTAACGTAAATGACCTGCCGGTATTAAAACTTGCCGTAACCGCATCCATTTCCCCGACCGAATTATACGACCTGGTGAATAACCGGCTCAAACCGAGGCTGGCCCAGGTTAAAGGTGTTGGTAAGGTAAAGATATTGGGCGGTACCCCCAAAGAAATTAAAGTACTGGCCAGGCAGGATAAACTGGTTAGTAACGGCCTTTCAATCACAGACGTTTACGAAACCATCCGGAAAGCCAATGCCGATTACCCGGTGGGGACAATCAAGGATAAGGATGCGCAGTTTGGTGTTAAGTTGGGCGGTAAATTAACGGATACTAATCAGGTCAATAATTTAAAGATAAAAACCTATCCGGATGGCAGCAGCCTGAGTATAAAAGATGTAGCCAGTGTTCAAATCAGCCATAAGGACGAAGAGATTAGTAGTAGGCTCAACGGCCAATCATCTATAGCGCTTTTCATCAACAAACAATCCGGCGCCAATGCTGCGGAGGTTACCAAAGTAGTAAGGGAAGAACTAACAAAGATCGAACAGGAATACACTGATAAAAAGATCAGATTCAATGTAGCCCAGGACAGCTCTGAATTTACGCTCGAAGCCGCTCACCAGGTATATGATGATTTGGGTATTGCTATCCTGTTGGTCGCATTGGTGATGCTGGTATTTTTACACAGTATCCGCAACTCGCTGATCATTATGGTTTCTATACCGGCTTCCCTATTCAGCGCTTTTATCATGATGTATGCGCTGGATTATTCGCTTAACCTGATGACCTTACTGGCCATGAGCCTGGTAATTGGTGTGCTGGTTGATGACTCTATTGTGGTGTTGGAGAATATCTACCATCACCTCGAAAAAGGAAAAGATAAACGGGATGCCGCACTGGATGGCCGTAACGAGATCGGTTTTGCAGCATTATCCATTACCCTTGTGGATGTGGTGGTGTTTTTGCCTATGGCGCTGGTACCGGGCCTGGTTGGTAGTTTGATTAAAGAATTTTCGCTGGTTATCGTTGTATCCACGCTATCCAGCCTGGTTGTTTCTTTCACGCTTACGCCTATGATCGCATCGCGTTTCGCCAAGCTGGAGCAATTGAGCGCAAAAACGATCTTCGGCAAGGCGGGCCTTTGGTTTGAAGCCCGGATGTATGAACTCACCGAAGGGTACGGCCGGCTTTTAAAATG
Organism: Mucilaginibacter polytrichastri; assembly: GCF_001911425.1. Taxonomy (GTDB): domain Bacteria; phylum Bacteroidota; class Bacteroidia; order Sphingobacteriales; family Sphingobacteriaceae; genus Mucilaginibacter; species Mucilaginibacter polytrichastri. The sequence continues at coordinate 83,229 of NZ_MPPL01000001.1, forward strand.
GGGCCTCAACCATAAAATTGTCATCGGTTTATTGGCAGCTACCATTTTCGGCAGCTCTTTGTTGTTGCTTACTTCCAATACAGTAGGTACTGAATTTTTGCCGGCAGCAGATAAAGGAGAACTGTCCCTGTTTGTCGACTTGCAACCTGGCACTAAACTGGAAGAAACAGACGCTACCGTTAGGGTGATTGAAAACAAATTAAAAGCTATTCCGGAGATCACCAAGGTATTTTCAAACACCGGATATCAAAATGATGGTTTTAATGAAAAATACAGTTCTAACCTGGCCACCATTAATATATCGCTAGTCCCGGCAACAGAAAGGACGAAAAGTCTGTCGCAATTATCCAGGGATCTGAAAGCATTATCCATGCAGGTTACCGGTGTTAAAAGCAGGGTATCGCCTATCGGGTTGTTTGGGGCAAATGAGGCACCTGTTCAATTACTGGTTACCGGAACCAACAGGGATAGCGTAAATGCCGCAGCAGCTGTTATTCTTGCCCGTATTCGCAGCGTTAACGGGTTAGTGAGCCCACGGCTGTCATCTGATTTGGGTAAACCGGAAATGAGGCTGCTTGCAGACCGCGATAAAATGGCCAGGCTTGGATTGAACACCGAAACTGTAGGGGATGCCATGCGCATGGCGGTTTATGGTAATGACCAGTTGAAGTTTCGTGACCAGGAAAAGGAAACCGATACCCGGATACAACTGGATGTTAATGACCGTAATAAAACTGACCAGTTAATGAAGATGACCTTTATTAATGCAGATAACCAGTTGGTGTATTTAAGTCAGTTTGCAAAAATTGTTCAACAGTCGGGCCCGTCAGGGCTCGAACGTCGCAACAAGCAACCGAGCATTACTTTATTAGCACAGGTTTCGGGAAGGCCTGTTGGCGATGTGGGTGAGGATATTAAAAAGGAAATAGACAAAGTTGGCTTGGGTAAAAATGTGCAGGTTTTATACGAAGGAGATCTGGAACAACAGGGAGATGCTTTCAGTAACTTGGGGATAGCCTTGCTGGTATCCTTCGCCCTCATCTACCTTATTATGGTTACACTTTACAACAACTGGCTATTCCCGTTTGTGATCCTGTTTTCAATACCGCTTGCCATTTCAGGTGCATTACTTGCGCTGGCGCTCACAGCCAGATCCATGAACGTATTCTCCATTTTCGGATTAATTATGATGATGGGGCTGGTTGTAAAAAACGGGATACTATTGGTAGATAAAACCAACGATCTCTTAAAAGAGGATACAGACAATAGTATGGTGAATAAGGCATTGATAGATGCCGGTAAAGCCAGGTTCAGACCCATACTCATGACCACGCTGGCTATGGTAATCGGTATGTTGCCCTTGGCCTTGGCTCATGGGGGTTCTTCAGCATTTAGCAGTGGCCTGGCTTGGGTGCTAATCGGCGGACTGAGTAGCAGTATGTTCCTTACATTGGTTGTGGTGCCTGTAGTATACAATACCATGATGCGGCTAAAAGAAAGCCTGGGAACCCTGTTGCAAAAGCTGTTTATAAAAAAAGCGGCAGCAACATTACTTATAATAATAAGTGGCCTGATCATTAGCCTGAGTAGTGCAGATATTGCCCATGCGCAGGAAAAAATGCCGCTTTCTTTAAAACAAGCAGTAACCATAGTATTACGTGCCAACCAGCAGATCAGGCTGGCAGAAATCGATGCGCAGAAAGCAAAATACAGCCTTAAGGAAGCACAGTCTTATTTATATCCGCAAGTTGGGGTTACTGCAAATTACCTGAGGAATGTTAAACCTGCTGTATTCTTTCTTCCAACATTCGGTATCAATTCTGCGTCACAGATCACTTATGATAGCAGGAATTTGCAGGCTATACCCGCTTCATCCAAAAATGCTTACACCGGTAACCTGAACGTGAGCATGCCGCTCTTTAACCTGGAAGTTACCGGCAATGTAAATACGGCCCGGCTGAACCAAGGCTTGAATGATTCCAATATAGAACTAAGCCGTTGGGAATTGGCAGACGAGACCAGGAAGGCCTACTTTAATAGCTTAATTGCCCGGCAGAACCTGTTATTAACCAATGCTTCCTTAAACCGGTCAGAGCGTAATCTTAAAGACAGCCGGCTGTTATTTGGCAAGGGCTATGCCAATAAAGGTGATACCCTAAATGCCTGGAGTAATGTAGAACTGATGAAGATCAATTGCAGCAAGGCACAAACAGCTATAAAGCAGTCTGAAAATTACCTTAAATCTCTATTAAATGTATCGCTTGATAAAGAACTGGAATTGACAGATACAGTTGGTAGACAACTAATAGGAGAACAAGAAATAATAGTAGCTGACACTTTAAATGTTAAAAGCAGCAAACGACCGGATTTGCATGTGAATGACTGGAAAACTGAAATTGCCCGGCAGCAGGTTAAAAATGAGCAATCGAAATACCTGCCATCACTGGCATTTGTGAGCCAATATTCCATGCAGGCGCAGTCGGATAATTTCAACTTTGATCGCTACAACGTGCCTAACAGTTTTTATGTAGGGATACAGTTGAGCATCCCCATTTTTACTGGTTTTCGTACCGATGCCAAGGTGAAGCAAAGCAGGCTGGCGTTGGAACAAGTGCTTACCGAACACAGCTTATTAGAAACCCAGGCTAATCTTCAGATCCGTAATAATTTGCTCTCGATCGCAGAAAATACGGAGAAAATAAAAGGCCAGCAAAATATCCGGAATGCACGCGAACAGGCACTTGCCTTTGTCCGGGCGAGATGGCAAAAAGGCTTTGCCAAATATACCGATGTGGCAGACGCCGAATTGCAATTGGTGCAGGCGGATAACTACTACACTCAAAGTGTTTTTGAATACCTCACCGCAGTTGCCGGTTACTATAAAGCAACCGGTAACATACTTTAATATTTAACAACCCAAATTCCCAACCCCGCGGTAACACTGCCGTGTCAAATTTCCATTATGAAAATTAAACTTTTAATCGCACTGATGTTTATCGGCGCATTATCAACAGTTGCCCATGCACAAAACAATGACGACCCGGCAGCGAGAAAACTGTATTTAGATTTTGGAGGTTCTGTTGGCGTGTTTATACCCTACGACCAGGTGAAAGGCCAAAAGACACTAACCGGCTCCAATGCCATGACTGCACTGCAGCTCAATTACCACCAGGATTATTTTACAAAATTGCAGTTCGGGCAAACAACGGTAAATTTCAAATCACAAAGCAGCTTTGAAACCGTGAATTCACTAATTGATGCCAAGGCCAACAGTACCAACCTCGGTTTGGCTTTTGGTTACCAGCATAGCTTTGGCCGCTGGCAGCCCTTTGTACTGGCGGGTGCAGGTGCATCTTTTATTGATGTACCGGCTACATCATTCGCCAAGGTATCCAATACCGTTAATTACACCACCTTCTCTGGCACCTACCTGTATATCAATGCCGGTGGTGGTATCAATTATAAAATATCCAAATCGTTTATATTATATCTGGAAGGCCAGGGATCTACAATTCCTAATTTACCCAATAAATCCAGTACCCATTTAAGTGGCGTTAGCGCCATGATTGGTATCAAAGCACCCTTATAATATTAATCACCCTAAATTTAAGATGATGTACAAACAGGTTTTTATGACAATCCTTTTCTCTGTGTTTTTTGGTTTTATTTCCCGTGCACAGCAAGTTGCCATCGCCGGTAAATGGGAAACCCCCGATAAAGACATTATAGAATTTTATCCCGAGGGGCTGATGTTTACGGCCAAACAAATTAGTACGGAAACCGAAAAAGACAAAGTTAACAACAATAAGATTGTTGCTAAAGAACTTCAATCAACAGCTGCAAAGGTTTTTGAAGGAATTGTGATTGACCCGAAAGATAACAAAACGTATCACGGTAAATTTACAATTAACGATACAGGGACACAGCTGAACCTCAAAGTGAAATGGGGTTTCCTGAGTTTTAATGAAACCTGGAAACGGATCAATTGATTTCAACTCATAATTATTACAGTTATCTTTATTTTAGCACATGCATAAACACAGCTACAGGTTATACAGGCTATATGGTTACCCGGGCTTTGGGTTGGTTTTATACCTGATTCTGACGTTGATCCATCCGGATGATACTACTCTTGATAGTTATTATGGGTTGGGTGATATTATGCTGCAACTCCTGTTCAGCGTTGCTTATGCTGCCGCATTGTTTGAAACAGGCATCCTGCTCACCACAATGCTTAATAAATGGTACCCCTGGGAAAGCCGGATCATAAGCAGGTTTGGGATCCAGCTTTCCTTGCATATCATAATCATTTACATCCTATTGAGTTTGTTTTTTAAAGTTAAATTTCCGGCTTACTTTGGTTATGACGCCTTGATGATCAGGCAGACTTTTATTATAGGAATCATATTCTCTTTGCTGATTACCGCTGTTTTTGCAGCAGAATATTTTTTTTACCGTTGGAATGATGCACAACTAAAATCAATGGAGATGGAACAACTGACTACACAGGCACAGCTTGAGGCATTGAAATTACAGCTTGACCCGCACTTCCTGTTTAACAACCTAAGCATCGTAACCGCGTTAATAGAAGACCAGCCGTCAACGGCAGTTTCCTACATCGCTAAATTGTCGTCCATTTACCGGTATATGTTGACGAACAGGACGCAGAATGTGATAGCTTTAACGGAAGAACTAGAATTTATAAAAGCTTATTTGTATTTGTATCAGATCAGGTATGGAGATGGTATTAATGTCCGGATTGAGGATGCGAGGAAAGCCGCCCTCTTTGGTCTGCCTCCTTTGACCTTGCAATTGCTGATAGAAAATGCCATTAAACATAATGTGTTCAGTACAGATTCGCCGTTGAATATTCATATTTACATTCCTGGCGGCAGTAAAACCATTGTTGTAGAAAATAATAAAACACCGAAACCGATACCAGAACCAAGCACAAATATGGGGCTTAAAAATATCACAGAAAGATACCGCCTCATCAACGGGCAGGAGCCTGTAATTACTAATGAAGCTCATTTTTTCAGGGTTGAGATACCACTAATTGATTTCAAGAACTAAAATAAATACTGATGCCAAGTGTTTTAATTATAGAAGATGAACTTCCAAACATACAAAGGCTTGAAAAGATGCTTCATGTGCTGGGCTTAGATATTAAAGTAACAGCCAGTCTTCAAACAGTTGAGGCCAGTATTAAATGGCTGAAAACCCATGAGCAGCCGGATATTATTTTTATGGATATCAGGTTGACCGATGGGTTAAGTTTTGAAATATTCAGCCGGGTAACCATTACAGCCCCTGTGATCTTTATTACCGCTTATGATGAGTATGCGCTACGGGCATTTGAAGTGAACGGGGTAGATTATTTATTAAAGCCACTGGAAGCTGATAAACTGGAAAAGAGTATTCGCAAGGCAATGTCCCTTGGCTTGCAGGGAAGCGATGCCGGTATACTCCAATTGTTTAAAAGCATGCAAACTAAACAACCTATCTACCGTTCCAGGTTTTTGGTGGCCTACCGCGACAAATATATTCTAGTTATGGCCGATGAAATAGCCTATTTTACCTCAGAAAACAAAGCTACGTTCCTGATCACATCTACTTCACAGCGCTTTATGATAGATCAAACACTGGAGGTATTGGAAAAGGAAATGGACCCGGAAACTTTTTTCAGGATAAGCCGGCAGTTTATTGTTTCCATAAAATCAATCCATAAAATCCATCAATCTTTTAACGGGCAGCTCAAAATTGAATTGTTGCCTGCATTGGATGATAGTGTGTTAATGAGCAGGGACAAGTCAAACCAACTTAAAAAATGGTTAGATCAGTCGGCAATGTAAAAATTGTATTACCGGTATCCCACAGTTGTAATTAGGATACGGCCTATTAAAATAATTGAGCCACTAGGCTACCCGCAATGTATCCTTAAAACGTTTGGGTTTCATTTGATGATATTTTTCAAACAGCCGGGCAAAATGGCTCATGTTGGTAAAGCCAACTTTGTACCCGGTTTCAGAAACATTATGGTAATGCAGCAGGTTCGCTGCTTCTTCCATCCTGGCGGCCTGGTAGTAATTGTAAATGCTATCGCCAAATATCTGGTGAAACAACTGTTTCATTTTGGTAAGGCTCATACCGGCCTTAACGGCCAGCTGGGGCAGTTGCGGCACCTTGCTTAGGTCGGCCAGCAGGTCATCCTTTATCTCGTAAATCCTTTCCGCATCTGCTTGGTTAATGGTTAAAGCTGCATTTACCGTTCTCGAAAACAGTTTGTTAAACAAAAGATAGATCAGTTCCAGGGCTTTGGTTTGATATAAGAGTTCGGCCATTTTGGTGTGCTCGGTAATCTGGCTCATCTGCTTTAATGATTTTTCCATTTCCCTGGTCATGCCTTCATGCAGTAAAAAAGACAAGTTATCCTTTATCATGCCTTCAATACTGTAGCCGTCGGCATCCAGCTTTAAAATTCCCAGTAAGGCTTGCCGGGTTGTACCGATCACCAAAAAATCAATTTCCTCGCCCGGAGGGATGCTAAGTTCTGTGAAAAAATTACCGGTGCCTAATTCAACTTCGCTGCCTTTTCGTGGTGCAAAAAGCGGTTCCCGGCTAATGCCGTTGGCTTTTTTACCAATGGTGCGGCAATCAAATTTGATGGTCAGCATATTGGTTGATGCATTGGCCTGGCGTTTTAAAATAAACTCCTGTTTAAGCACATAATGGTGCATACATAAAAACAGGCCATTGTCCAGGTATATTTCCTGTATGTAGCCATTGCCCAGGGTTTCGGGTAGGTAAACCCTGTTATTAACCGCCTGTACATTAAAATGTGCGGCCAAGGCTGTTGCAAAATGAAAACCTTTTTCGAGCGTAAATTCAAACACTACAGGCATGCTTTTTTAATTTGATAGGCTAGTTAAGATATAGAATATACAATGTTAGCCAAGTTAAGGCTGAATGCTCTTTTTGAGTAAGCAGCTAATATTTTGTTTTCCATTTTTTAATGATGAATGTTAACTTGTTGACTGTACTTAGTTTTAGTCGAGATAATCTGGTGGAAATAATTGCTGCCCGTGCTTCTCGGCAAGTTGCTGCATCTTTTTTAGCATGTCAGCGTCGGGTTTGGTAGCAGGTAAAAAGGTTCCGGTGGCAATAGGGGTGCCCATCTCTTCAAACATTTCTTCCAGGCCCGATGGTACTACGGTGCAAAGCAAATGGGCCATTTTATCGGTTTTGTTTTTAAAACTATGTACAATGCCGCCTTTGGGTATGGTGATGAACGCACCCTTTTGAGCAATATAAACGCCGGCTTCAGATTTAACCTCCACCTCACCTTCAACCACGTAAAAGGTTTCCTGGATATTTGGATGGGCATGCGGACCGGGGCCTCCGCCCGGCGGAACCAGCATATCTATAGTTGCAAATTCTCCACCGGTTTCTTTACCCGATATGAGGATGCGGTAGTTATTGCCTACCATCGACAGGCTTTCTCCATCTTGAGCCCCGATAGTGATCGGAGCTGGTTTTGTGTTTTTCATCGGTTTAATTTATAAGTCTAAGTTCGGTTTATGCTTATGAAGAAAATAACCTGATAAGGCAGAATAATAGTCTGATTGGACATAATTTAAGGTGGGCATTTTGCTGTTAATCAAACTTATATCCCAAATTAATTAGCCGAATATTAATGTTCGTAACATTTAAAGCGCTAATAACGTATTTACACAAATAGCAACAGTGGTAATGGATAATTATGTTTATAATTTATCTATTTTTATAGTGTGCTACACATCTCTCTGAAACACTAAAATGACTAATCACAATATTTCGACATACTACCAGCGCGCCCCGACTGTTTTTAAAAAGTATGCTTTGTTGCTATTGTTTTTGGTGCCGTTGCTGTCTCGTGCACAAATTTCTGATGTAAGGTTTAGGCACATTAGTAGTGAGCAAGGCCTTTCTAATAGCACTGTTACCTGCATTTTTCAGGATAGCAGAGGCTTTATGTGGTTTGGCACACGCGATGGCTTAAATAAGTATGACGGTGTGCGGGTAATAGTTTACAAAAACGACCCTAAGAATAAAGCCAGTATCAGCGATAATTTAATTAATTGTATTTATGAAGATGCCCGCCATAGGCTTTGGATTGGTACACCCTATAGTTTAAACAGGTTTGACCCTGTTACCAACTCTTTTACCAAATTAAATGTACCAACCAGAGACGGTGTAACAGCCATAAGCGGGTACGACAGTAACCATATATGGATTGGTACATTGGGCGGCGGGATAGGCCTGGTGGATACCCGCACCGGGCAAATACGCCATTTTAAGCACCAACGGGGCAACAAAACAAGCCTGAGCAGCGATAGTATAAATTGTTTTTACCAGGACAGCCACAAAAACCTGTGGGTAGGCACCCAAAACGGGTTGAATATTTTAGATGGCCAAAAGCAAACATTTAAGCCGTACCCTATTGGTGGCTTGGGTAATAACAGTAACATAGTAAGCATAGCAGGCGACCATAAAAATAATTTGTGGTTAGGCATTAACGGCACCGGCGCCGGAGTGTTTGACCTGGTAAATAAGCAGATAAAACTGTTTACCCATAATGATAACGATGCCGGTAGTTTATCTGGTAACCTTGTTTTAGAGGTTGTGGTTGATAAAAAGGACAACGTATGGATAGGTACAGTTAACCAGGGCATGAACCTGCTTAACCGCGCAAATAATACTTTCTACAAATATCGCCCAAGGCCAGATAATACAGGCAGTTTATCAAACATGACGGTTTCTGCTATATGCCAGGATAACCAGGGCGACCTATGGATAGGTACACACCGGGGTGGCGTTAACCTGTACACAGCAGAGTTTGATAAATTTAAGCTTTACAGGCAAGGGCTGGATGCAACTACTTTAAGCTATAATGATGTTAAAGCATTTTTTGAAGATAGCAAGGGTAATTTGTGGATAGGTACTGATGGCGGCGGCCTTAATCTTTTTGATCGTGAAACAAACCTGTTTAAACGATATAGATATTCACCGGCAAATGCAGCGAGCTTATCTGGAGACGCCGTGCAGGATATAGCTCAGGATGCAGCGGGCAATTTGTGGGTAGGAACCTGGGGTGCGGGCATTAACCTCATGGATCCTAAAACCGGGAGGTTTATCAGGTTTAGGGCCAACCGCTTAGATACGAATGCAATCAGCTCAGACTTTTTGCAAAAGATGTACCTGGATAGCAAAGGTAATTTCTGGGTGGCCACTTATTATGGCGGCCTCAATTTATTAAACCCCAAAACACACCGGTTTAAGCGTATAACCACTGCGCCCGATGGCAAAACAAAGTTTATAGGAAACAATGTAGTTTCTATTAATGAAGATGAAGACAATAATGTTTGGTTTGGCACCGATGATGGCGGCCTTAATTGCTATAATTTAAACACCCAGCGTTTTGCGCATTATTTTAATAAAGAAAAAAAGCAAACAGATTCGCGCGTCATCTTTACAGATAGTAAAGGCCGGGTTTGGCTGGGCATGGCCGGGTTGTACCTGCTGGATAAGCAACATCATAAATTTAAGCTTTTTACCAAAAAAGCAGGGCTTTGTGCCGACTTTATTAAAGGCATTACAGAAGACGAGCAACATGATCTTTGGATTTCAACCGCTAATGGTATTACGCGGCTTAATACACAAACCGGCGATTGCAAGCAGTTTAATACTTACGACGGCTTACAGGGTATAGAGTTTGAAGCAAACTCGTACCTTAAAACCCGTAATGGCGAAATGTTTTTTGGCGGCGTAAAAGGGTTCAACCGTTTTTATCCTAACGAAATTAAGATCAACACTTTTGTTCCGCCGGTGTATATTACCGATTTTCAGGTGCTCAACAAAACGATAGTGCCCGGCAATAAAGACTCCTTGTTGAAAACCGATATCAGCTATACACACAAAATATTGCTGAACTACAAACAAGCCTCAGTTGCCTTCAATTTTATTGCACTCAGCTATATCATCAGCCATAATAATGAATACAAATACCAGCTGGTAGGCCTTGATTCTGGCTGGGTTAAAGGAGGGGTAGAAAGAAAGGCAAGTTATACCAACCTCGATCCAGGTACTTATACTTTCCATGTAAAGGCCTCTAATAATGATGGCATATGGAATGAGGTTGGCGCATCGGTAACCATTGTTATTACGCCGCCCTTTTGGGCCACGTGGTGGTTCAGGCTGCTGATATTACTCATTATTGGCGCAATTGTTTACAGCATATACCATTACAGGCTTAGTGCCATTGAAAAGCAAAAGGCCGAATTGAAGAAACAGGTAGCAGCGCGTACACAGGAGGTAATGCTTAAGGCCGATGAACTTGAGGCAAAATCAGACGAGTTACAATTACTTAATGAGGAGCTGCAGGTACAGTCGGAAGAGTTGCTGTCGCAATCGGAAGAATTAATAGCGCAGGCCGAAAACATGCACGAGCTTAATAATGCGCTTGTTGATCAAAAGCAACAAGAGCGGCAGGCGCGTGAGGAAGCAGAGAAAGCCAACCAGGCTAAAAGCATATTCCTGGCCACCATGAGTCACGAGATCAGAACGCCGATGAATGGGGTAATTGGTATGGCATCCCTACTGTCTGAAACCGAATTAAGCGAGGAGCAGCGGGAGTATACCGATACTATTATTAACAGCGGCGAAAACCTGCTTACTGTAATTAATGATATTCTCGATTTTTCGAAGATCGAATCTGGCAACATGGATATTGAGCACGAAGATTTCGACCTACGCAGTACGGTAGAAGAGGTGATGGATATTTTTGCACAAAAAGCGGCCCAGCAAAAAATAGACCTTATTTACCACTTGGACGAGGATGTGCCTATGCATATTGTGGGTGATAGTTTGCGGGTTAAACAAGTACTTATTAACCTCATTAATAACGCGCTGAAGTTTACCCAAAAGGGTGAGATTTTTATTAAAGCATATATTTATAAACGGGTTGGCGAAGCAGTAGAAATTGCTTTTAGTGTAAAGGATACCGGTATTGGCATCCCCAAAGAAAAGATCTCCAAGCTATTTAAGGCGTTTTCGCAGGTCGATTCATCTACAACCCGTAAGTATGGCGGCACAGGCCTGGGCCTGGTTATTTGCGAAAGGCTGGTACATTTAATGGGGGGCGAAATTTGGGCGCTTAGTAAATTTGGAGAGGGGTCTGAGTTTAGCTTTACTATTACAACAACCCGCAGCAAAACCCCGGTAACCACACCATTAATCTGCGATTTAAGCACACTAAGAGGCTTGCGCGTACTAATTGTAGATGACAATAATACCAACCTGTTTATCTTAAAAACCCAGCTCGAAAACTGGAAGCTCGACCCGGTTACTGCCGTATCTGCCGAGGATGCCCTGCAGCAATTGGCCGGCGATAGCAGCTTTAAATTACTAATTACGGATATGGAAATGCCGTTGGTGGATGGTGTTGGTTTGGCTAAAGAAGTAAAAGTAAAATACCCTGGTTTACCTATTGTGATGCTAAGCTCCATTGGTGATGAAACCAAAAGTAAGTTTCCCGGTATATTCTCTTCCATATTGGTAAAGCCGGTTAAGCTGCATCATTTATGCCAGAGTATCAGCAGGGCATTTAATCAAAACCAGGTTGCGGATCTGGAGGTGAAAACGCCTAATATCTTGTCGGCTAATTTTGCACTGGAACACCCGCTGCGCATTCTGATAGCAGAAGATAATCCGATTAATCAAAAACTGATAGAGCGGGTATTAGCCAAGCTGGGCTTTAAGCCCGATATGGTGCAAAATGGCGTAGAGGTGCTGGAGCAATTGAAACAGCATACGTATGATATGATTTTGATGGACATACAAATGCCCGAAATGGATGGCTTGGAAACCACCGGGCACATCCGCAGGTTACCCGGCAAACAGCCTTATATAGTAGCCATGACGGCCAATGCCATGGCCGAAGACAGGGAGATTTGTATGCGTGCCGGTATGGATGACTATATTTCTAAACCCATGAAACTCGAAGACCTGGTAAATATTCTGAAGAAAAATATCCTGGCCTGATAGCCAGATTTACATAAAAAAATCCTGCTAGGTTATCGCTAGCAGGGATTTTTTTGAGTTGAAACTTTTCTTGTTTCAAATGTTTTGCGCTGGCAACCTCTTTGCACTGTTGATCGTATTTTTATAAAGCAATACATTGTTGTATTATTTAGCCATGATCAAATAAAAATTAATCCCATGAAAAAAATAATTTATCCTGCATTGGTTGCAGTTGTTATCAGCCTGTCGGCTTTTGCCTATTTTGTGAGCGACTGGAAAGTAAAAGGTGATGCCTCTGTAAAATTTACAAGCAGCAGGATCAATGGCTCTTTCGAGGGCTTAAAAGCTGATATTCAGTTTGATAAAAACCAGCCTGAGCAGGGAAAAATATCAGCCACCATTGATGCAAGCAGCATAGGCACAGGCTTTTTTCTTAAAACCAGCCACGCCAAAGATGCCTTGGGTACCGATAAATACCCAACCATTAAATTTGTATCCACTTCGGTAGCTAAAGATGGTAGTGGCTATGTAGCCAAGGGCAACCTCACCATGAAAGGGGCCACCAGGCCGGCCTCCATCCATTTTACTTTTGACGAGAAAGGTAACGAGGGTACATTTAAAGGCGAGTTTAAAGTAGTACCCAAAGACTATGGTATTGACCGCAACGGAACACCCGATTTGGTTACGATTAGCCTGGTTGTACCCGTTGCTAAGTCGTAATTTCATATTACTTAAATGAGTAAGAGAAAAACGATCAAAACCGGCGATAAATTGCCGGTTTTGATCGTTTTTTTACTTCATTAAGAAGAAATTTAGTAAGCCTTGCTGTACTTGTGCAGTTTGCTCCTGCACCAGCCAATGGCCCGAACCTTTAATGATAATTTCTTTCACATCGGTAGCTACCAACCGGCAATGCGCAGCCAGGTATGGCCCCGAAGAGTGCTCGGCACCCATGGCCAGTAAAGGCATCGGCAACTTTTTTTTCATCAGCTCTACATTGTCTTTGGCATCTTGCGGAAAATTAGCGAACCAGTTAAAGCTACCGGTAGTTGCGCCGGGCACCGAGTAGGCCCGGATAAACTCATTAGTTTCGGCTTGGGTAAATGGTTTTTTAACATAGCCTACCACCGGCCAAAAGTTTGTTAAGAATAGTCCGGCTTTACCCGCAACAATTTCGCCTGAGTGTGGCATCCCAAAAAAGCCGAACCACCAGGCCTGGGCGCGTACCTGGCTCCAAACGGGCTCTATGCCCGGCAACAATGCATCAAGCAAAGCCACCTTTTTCACATCGGCCGGGAACTGTGCGGCATAGGCGTAGGCTACCATAAGGCCAATATCGTGCCCAACCAGGTTAATGTTTTTGTAGCCCAGCTTTTTCATCAGCTCGTGCAGATCAACAGCCATGGTTTTCTTGTCGTAACCGCCGGCAGGTTTGCCGGATTCGCCTACCCCACGCAGATCTGGGGCTATAATGGTAAAATGTTTGGATAGCTCGGGCATCAGGCGGTTCCACATGTACCAGTTTTGGCCGAAACCATGTACCAGCAGCAGAGGCTCGCCTTTGCCACCCGTTACGTAATGTATTTTAACGCCGTTTACCGTAGCATATTGGTGCGTAAAGCCTGCAGGAGCTGAGGCTGGTTTAACAACCGCCGCCATTACTGCTGACCAGCTGATGATTGAAATAAATAGTGCCGTGTTTAAGATCTTGATTAAGGTTTTCATTGTTTTAATATTTATAGTGATGATAGAGAAATGAATGTTTTACTACATGGTTTATCTTATCAATACAATACTTATGCCTTGTATTCAAGTATCTGTTTATTAGTGTTTTACATAAAATAAGCAAAATGTTAAGTGCTATATATCGTATTTACAGAAAGCAGGGAGACGAAATAAAGGTGCCGTGCAGGCCAATGAAAAAACGGGTGAATCTTTAAATCTACCCGCCTAATATCAGCCTAAATTATGCTGGGGTTAAATGGTGGTATAGTCCCGCCATCTATTACGTATTCGGTGCCGGATAGGTAGGCTGCCCGGGGCGATACGAGAAAGGCAACCAGCTCTGCTACTTCCTCGGGTTCGGCAGGCCTGCCCATGGGAATGCCGCCCAGGGAATTCATTAACAGCTGCAAAGATTCTGCTATGCTGATTCCGGTGCTTTTTGCTTCGCGCTCCACCATGGGTTGGCGGAGGTTGTTTTAATAAATCCCGGTGATACGGTTAATACCCGAACCCCCTTGAGCGGGATAAGATTTAGGATGATCTAAATTTGTGGGTGCATAGTATCATGCTGTTTACAACTGGCTGTTAGCAAACACAACCAAACCATTTACGTAGCTTTATATCACTAACCAATATATTAATGGCAACGGTAGCGCTTCGCAGTTCTGAGGGTAGGTGGGTTATGGTTTCGGCCATACTGGCCTCGGCTATGGCTTTTATAGATGGTACGGCATTAAATGTGGTATTGCCTTCGCTGCAACAAAGCCTGGGTGCCAGCGGTGCAGATCTGTTCTGGATGCTGAATGCCTACCTGCTAATGCTGGCTGCGCTGATATTGATAGGCGGTTCACTGGGCGATCAACTGGGCCGCAAGAAGATCTTTATGATCGGCATCCTCATATTCATTGCCGGGTCGGCTGCTTGCGGCGTATCGGGCAGTGTTACCATGTTGATCCTGTTCCGTATGATGCAGGGCGTTGGTGGTGCACTCATGATTCCCGGCAGTTTATCGCTTATCTCGTCTTCTATTAATGAGAAAGAGCGCGGCAAGGCCATCGGCACCTGGTCGGCCATTACAACTGTAGTCACCATTGGTGGGCCGATACTGGGCGGCGCACTCGGCGATGCCGGGTTGTGGCGTTATATCTTCTTCATCAATATCCCCATTGGTTTGGCAGCAGTGCTCATCCTTTGGTTTAAGGTTAAAGAAAGCCGGGACGAAGGCAGCAGCCACGCCATTGATTACCCGGGTGCCATTACCATTGCCATGGGTTTAGCCATGCTTACATTTGGTTTTCTGCGCATCCCGGCTATTGGCTGGTACCACTGGCAGGTTTATACCTCCATAACATTGGGTATGGTGCTGTTGATCGCCTTCATCATTATAGAAAGTAAAAGCAAGCACCCTATGATGCCTTTACAGCTGTTTACCAACCTTACTTTTAGCGGGGCCAATTTGCTTTCGTTTTTTCTGTACGCCGGGCTTGGGGCGGGGATGCTGTTTTTATCTCTCAACCTGGTGCAGGTACAGGGGTACGATCAGCTGCAATCGGGGCTTACCTTTTTGCCTTTTACTATTTTAATGGTTAGCGTGGCCCGCTTTGCAGGGGCACTGGCTGATAAACATGGCCCGAGGTTATTACTCATCTGTGGGCCGGCTACAGCCGGCCTGGGATTACTGCTGCTCTCCTTTGTAAAACAAACCAGCGGACCGGGCGAATACTGGACTACCTTCTTCCCCGGTATATTGGTATTCGGGTTGGGAATGTCGTTCACGGTGGCACCGCTTACCACGGCGGTAATGGGCTCGGTAAGCGATCATTTTTCGGGCACGGCATCGGGCGTTAACAATGCCATAACCCGTATTGCCAATGTTTTTGCCAATGCTATATTCGGTGCGCTGGCGGTGCTCATCTTTTCGGGTGCTTTGCAGCAGGAGTTAAAGCATATCCCAATGAAGGATAAAGAAA
Source organism: Mucilaginibacter polytrichastri (assembly GCF_001911425.1). Classification (GTDB taxonomy): domain Bacteria; phylum Bacteroidota; class Bacteroidia; order Sphingobacteriales; family Sphingobacteriaceae; genus Mucilaginibacter; species Mucilaginibacter polytrichastri. Next base: position 98,981 of record NZ_MPPL01000001.1, read on the forward strand.
AACAAGCTGTAATCGCCTCGGCTGTTAATTTGGGTAATGCCAAGGTTCCCGCCGGAGTGGCCGCCGGCCAGAAGCTTGCTGTAGAAAAAACCTATTACAGCAGTTTTATCAGTGCCTATGCGTTTATCTTACGCGTCTCTGCCGGGCTGGGTTTTTTAGCTGCGTTGATGGCGTTTATTTTTATCAGGAATGTTGGGGTTAAGAAGGAGTAAAGCTAATAGGAAGTTTTCTCAATGCTAACTTCCTGTTGTTTCACCTGCTTTATTAACCCCATAGCTATATTTTCTGCCTGTGCGCGTATTTCGGGCACGCCGGTGGTTTCCCAGAGGATGCCTTTCATGTTGTTGCCTAGGGTGTAGATGGTAGTAGATGTATTACCATCACGGTTAATCACAGCACCGCTTTGGGCATCGGCATTTAGCGCAATGTTTAGCGGGTCGGGGTTAATTAGTCCGGCAGTGTACATGTTGTTTAGCAGCGTACCCGGCAAGCGCACATCAATTTGCGAACCGGTACAGTTAATCACTCTTTCCACATCGAGCACTATTTCCCGGTTAGTTGTTTTGTCGAAAATGCGGGCTTCAGCATAACCGTCTTTTTCTGTGAAGCTAATCAACCGTCCGGTAATTGTTGTCAGTTTACCTGTATCCCTTAGGCCGGAGATCTTTTGATACATGCCAGCCGGTGTACGGTGCCGCCAGGCGTTCCACATGGGGCTTATTCTTTTCAGAAAGCGGCGCTTATCTTGTATCGTAAAGTCGACCCAGATCTCTTGCAGGTTATGCCTTATAGAATTGATAACTGCCAGCCGGGATATGCCCTCTTGCTTGCAGCGTTTCATATGTTTACTGATTACGGTAATCAAGTCATAAAGTCGATACGGGCGTGCAATTTCGTTTAGGATATCGCGGTCGTAGGGCGGTACATGTTCATCGGGCATAATGGCAAAACCATGCGGCGATACGGTGTAAATGTTTTTGGTAAACCCATTGGCCAATAATGAAATTACAGCATCGATCATGGTGAGGCTGTTACCGATCAGTAAAATATCCCGTTCCGATTTCAGGTTTTGCAAACCTTCATCATTCCACGGGTTTTTAAAATAAAGCGGACTGCTGTAAAAAGCAGCATCGGCAATGGGCGGATTTTTGGGTATGGCATTGCCTGTAGCTAAAACCACGTAATCTGCATTTACAGAGGCATTGGCCTTAAGCCCGAGCGTTAAGCCCTGTACTTGCGAATGCACATTGACAACCTCATCTTCAATGATTTGCAAATTAACCAGGCTGCTTTTGCCCGCTACGGCGGCTTCCCAAATTGAATCTAAATACTCGGCATATACCTTTCTGGGTGCAAAGCTGGTTTTCAGGTTTTCGGCAGGTAAATCCTTAAAGTCATGGTGCTGTTGCAGCCAGTTAAAAAAGTGATCCTCTTGTTGGTCAAAGGCACTAATACTATCTACCGTTACATTGAGCAGGTGCCCGGGATATTGGGTGGCGTATGCGATGCCTTTTATCAGCGGGAAATGGGTATTAATAATCAAGATGCGGAGCGGCATATCTGCCTGGTGCATCAGGTGTACAGCTGTCATGGTGCCGGCAAAGCCGCCGCCAATAATGGCAATAGTGTGCATGTATAATGTATTGCTTAGTATTAAAATTTGTTATAGGTTATAACTTGTGTGAGGGTTATAACCCACGATTATAAGCAATATTTTCTGTTTCTAAATGTAAAATATATAGCTATAATTAGCGGATAAGGCTATTTAAAACTGCTTATTCGTAATCTGCAAACGACTCATCTTTATAGCACCACATCCACTTTTCGCCGGGCTGTGCCGATGTAATTACCGGGTGGCTGGTTGCATGGTAATGTGCCGTCATATGTTTCAACGGCGAATCATCGCAGCATAGCGTAATGCCACAGGTTTGGCAGGTGCGTAGGTGTACCCAATCGCTGCCCACTTTAATACATTCGGGGCATACCAGTTCATCGGCCAGCTTTATTTCTTTAATATCCTTAATATGTTGACATACTTCATTCATGGCAGGTTGTTTTTCACTAAATTAATATAATTAGGTGAAAATTATTGGTTGCCTAAATCCATTTCTTGCAGTTAACCTAAATCCTTTTGATCTGTAATCGCTTTTAAATTGTACACCAACCTTGCCACTTTGATAAAATACCATTTCAAAATGGAAAGCAAAATGCAAAATTTGTAATGAGTTTGTATAATTATAGGGCTTATTTAACACTAAAGTCCTAATAATGCGTACTGGTGCAATTTTGGCATGTGTTTTGGCTTATGTGGATATTATAGAACATAAAACTTCTATATCGACACATAATTTTTTAGTAATGATAGCATTTTACATAGCGCTTAAAGTAGGCGCTTTATTAGCAGTTGTACTTTTGCCGCTAATTAAAACTTCAAGAACAAAACAAGTACATACCCCAGCCCCGGTTTTAAGCAGTTTAGTGATAACAGAAAACGGGTACCTGCATTATCTGAGTAATAACTATGTTGGCCAAAAGGTTAAGTAGTTGAAAAAGAAAGTTAAATCAAATTTATAAAGCCTCTGGTTCAGGGGCTTTTTTTGTGAATTTTATATCATATAATTAAGATATTTACAACGGAATTTAGCAGGAGCCTTAAACACCTCTTGTTTACTCCGGGTAACAATTAAAGCATGCAACAAACGGTATTAATTATAGATGATGAGAAGAAATTGTGCGGGTTGCTTGCGCGGATCATCGAACTGGAAGGTTATAAAGCCTTGCAGGCCTACACAGGCAAAGAAGGGCTGAAAATTTTAACCAGCGAAAACGTACAGGTAGTGCTAAGCGATGTTAAACTGCCCGATGTAAACGGTGTTGAACTGGTAAAACAGATTAAAGAAAAGAAACCCTATGTAGAGGTGATATGCCTTACCGCCTATGGCACCATACACGATGGCGTTTTGGCTATCAAAAACGGTGCTTTCGATTACATTACCAAAGGCGACGATAACGACAAGATCCTCCCCTTGCTGGCCAAAGCTGCCGAAAAGGCTAACCTGCAGTATAAGCTATACCAGATAGAGAATAAGATTATCAGTCAGCATAGTTTCGAATCTATTTTGGGTACCTCGCATGCGGTTAAAGATGCCGTAAGCCTGGCCCGAAAGGTGTCGACTACGGATACCACGGTGTTGTTAACAGGCGAAACAGGTACCGGTAAAGAAGTATTTGCCCAATCTATCCACTATAACAGCACGCGTAAAAGCAAAAGCTTTGTGGCGGTAAACTGTAGCGCCTTTGCCCGTGAGCTTTTAGAGAGCGAACTTTTTGGCCATAAGGCCGGGGCGTTTACGGGGGCCATGAAAGATAAAAAAGGACTGGTTGAGGAAGCCGACGGCGGTACGCTGTTTCTGGATGAGATTGGCGAAATGAACATCGACCTCCAAGCTAAACTGCTAAGGGTACTCGAGTCGGGCGAGTTTATTAAGGTGGGTGATACCAAAACCCAGAAGGTAAATGCGCGCATTATTGCCGCCACTAACCGCGATCTGCAGGATGAGATCGATAGAGGACATTTCAGGGAAGACCTGTTTTACAGGCTGTCTGTATTTACCATTAAGCTGCCATCGCTTAACCAGCGTAAAGAAGATATCAAGCCTTTGGCCGAGTATTATCTCAAAGAATATTCTGAAAAAACCAATCGCAATATTACCGGCTTCGATGCCAATTTTATAGCCCAGCTGGAAACTTACAGCTGGAAAGGTAACATCCGCGAACTGAAGAACCTCATAGAGCGTGCCGTGATTTTATGCGAAGGCAACCTGCTAACTGTAGACCTGCTCCCGGTTGGGCACCGTATTGAAGAAGAATCGCCTGATACGGTATTTGATATGGCTATTGTAGAAAAGAACCATATCCGTAAGATCCTAAACTATACCAAAGGCAACAAAACAGAAGCTGCCCGGTTGATGAATATCGGGCTTACCACGCTATATCGTAAAATAGAAGAATACCATTTGGGCTAATCGGTACACTGCCAGAGCCAGGTATTGTTATTAGATCCCCATTTCAACGCACTCATTTGAAAAACAACCCTTCCATTATGGAAGGGTTTTCTTGTTTATGGGCATTTTGCTTTCTTTAAATTTCAACGTAATTATCTGATTTTTAATAAGTTGTTGTTAATTACTGGCGATTTGGTACAGCGTTTGGCAATAGGTTACAAATTAAAAAGATATGAATACGATCATTTTGTTTCTGGCCATACTGCTTTGCAGCTGGTTGATTTTTAAATCTATTGACTGGTTCGAAAAAATCTAAAATTATGTTAGCCCTATTCATCGTTTCAATCGCAGTTTTCATATACATGGTGTATGTACTGCTCAAACCCGAAAAATTTTAACCCTAACCCGCAATGAACACCGAACTACTTGGAATAATCGCCTCGTTTGTGGTCACCCTGCTGATCGCAATTCCGCTGGGTAAGTACCTGGCCAAAATGTATGCCGGCGAAAAGATCTGGACCGACTTTTTAAAACCGATTGAAACCGGAATTTATAAGCTATCGGGCATCAACCCCAAAGAACCCATGAACTGGAAACAGTTTTTAAAAGCCATGATGACCATCAATATACTGTGGTTGGTTTACGGCTTCTTTGTTTTAATATACCAGGATAAGCTGCCTCTTAACCCCGATGGTAACCCCGGCCAAAGCGCCGACCTGGCTTTTAACACCATTATTAGCTTTGTGGTAAACTGTAACTTACAGCATTACTCGGGCGAAACCGGCGCTACTTACCTTACCCAGCACTTCATCTTTATGTTTCTGCACTTTACCAGTGCTGCAACAGGTATGGCTTGCGCGGTTGCCGTTTTCAAAGCATTTAAAGATAAAACCACTACAGACCTGGGTAACTTTTGGGAGTTTTTTGTAAAATCCATTACCCGGGTGTTGCTGCCCTTATCAATTGTGGTAGCTGTTATATTAACCTTTAACGGTACGCCAAGCAGCTACGCCGGTAAAGACAAATTTATATCCTTACAAGGCGATACGGTAAATGTATCGCGCGGACCGGCTGCTGCATTTATCGCCATTAAACACGTTGGTACAAATGGTGGCGGCTGGTTTGGTGCTAACTCTGCCCACCCGCTCGAAAACCCTAACTACCTAACCAACATGGTTGAGGTGATAGCACAGGTAATATTACCGGTTGCTATGGTGTTGGCTTTCGGTTACTACATTCGCCGTAAAAAATTAGCCTGGATCATTTTCGGGGTAATGACCATCGGTGTGTTTATGCTGATGATCCCAACCATTACCAGCGAACTGGCTGGTAACCCGCTGATCGCCAAAATGGGTGTCAGCCAAATCACAGGCGCTATGGAAGGCAAGGAGGTTCGCTTCGGCCCTACAGCTACTGCTTATTGGAGCACCATGACCACCGTAATATCCACAGGCTCGGTAAACGGGATGCATGATAGTACGATGGCCTTAACCGGTTTATGGCAACTACTGGCCATGATGATTAACTCGCTGTATGGCGGTTGCGGTGTTGGTGTGTTAAACTATTTCATCTACCTAATCATCGCTGTATTTATCTCTGGTTTGATGGTTGGCCGTACGCCAGAGTTCTTAGGCCACAAAGTTGAGGCTCGCGAAGTAAAGATAGCGGCTATCATTACCTTATTAAGCCCCTTCCTGATTTTGGCTGGTACTGCAATTTCTACCTATGTATTCACCAATCATTTGGGTGGCGATTGGGCTGTTAAACCGTCAACATGGTTAAATAATCCAGGTCACCACGGTTTCTCGGAGATGCTGTATGAGTACACTTCATCAAATGCCAACAACGGTTCTGGCTTTGAAGGCCTGGGCGATGGTAACATCTTCTGGAATGTCACTACAGGTATCGTGCTTATCCTGGGTCGTTTCTTGCCAATTATTGGTCCGGTTGCAATTGCCGGCTTATTGGCCCAGAAGAAATACATCCCCGAAAGTGCCGGTACGCTAAAAATAGATACTAAAACTTTCGGCCTGATGACTTTTGCCGTAATCCTTGTATTAAACGCCTTATCCTATTTCCCTGCACTCGCTTTAGGCCCGTTGGCAGAATACTTCTCAATGCTTAAATAACAAAGCCCCACCCAAACCCTCCCCGGAAGGGAGGGCTTAAAAGTCTCCCCTACCGGGGGAGATTTAGAGAGGGCTCTTAAAAATAAACTGATGAAAACTCAATCAAATAAATTATTTGAGCCTGCCTTAGTGCAGACTGCTTTAAAAGAATCTTTCATTAAGCTGGACCCCCGGATGATGATCCGTAACCCGGTGATGTTTACCGTGGAGATCGGTACACTGGTTATGATCCCTGTGATGATCTACAGCTATTCGCATCAGGGGCAGGGTTCGTTTGCTTATAACTTTGCCATCTTCTTTATCCTGTTCCTAACTGTATTGTTCGCCAACTTTGCAGAGGCTATTGCCGAAGCACGCGGTAAAGCACAAGCAGACAGCTTACGTAAAACCCGTGAAGAGACACCCGCCAAGGTGGTAATGCCCGATGGCAGCATCGTAACCAAATCATCAAGCGATTTGCGCAAAGGCGATGTGTTTGTTTGCGAAACAGGCGATACCATCCCAACAGATGGCGAGATTATCGAAGGTATTGCTACTATAGATGAATCTGCTATTACAGGTGAATCTGCCCCGGTTATCCGCGAGGCTGGTGGTGATAAATCATCTGTTACAGGTGGTACTAAAGTACTATCAGACGAAGTTCGTGTAATCGTAACTACCGAGCCGGGCGAAAGCTTTTTGGATAAAATGATTGCTTTGGTAGAAGGTGCATCGCGCCAAAAAACACCTAACGAAATTGCGCTGACTATCTTGCTGGCAAGTTTTACACTGGTGTTCATTATTGTATGTATCACCCTGAAACCATTTGCAGATTATGCAAATACACCGATCACGATAGCCGCGCTTATATCATTGTTCGTTTGTCTGATCCCTACCACCATCGGCGGTCTGTTATCAGCCATCGGTATTGCCGGGATGGACAGAGCCTTGCGTGCCAACGTAATTACCAAATCTGGTAAAGCGGTAGAAACTGCAGGCGACATCGACGTATTGTTATTAGATAAAACAGGTACCATCACCATTGGTAACCGTAAAGCCACCCAGTTTTGGCCAGCGAAAGCGGTATCGCCCGATGATTTAATTACAGCTTGTGTACTATCATCATTAGCCGATGAAACACCCGAAGGTAAATCGATCATCGAACTGGCATCGGCTCATTTTAAATTGCCAACTGCACCGGCCGGTTCTGAGTTTGTGAAATTTACTGCCGAAACCCGCTCAAGCGGTATTGATACGCCTCAAGGTTTACGCATCCGTAAGGGCGCATTTGATTCCATTCGTAACATAGCCCTGAAAGCTGGTAACCCCTTCCCTGAGGAGGTTGAAGAACGTGTTAAAGAGATCTCATCAAACGGTGGTACGCCACTGGTGGTATCACAAAACGAAGTAATACTGGGTGTTATCCAACTACAAGACATCATTAAAACAGGTATTGCCGAACGTTTTGAACGCCTTCGAAAAATGGGGATCAAAACCGTAATGGTAACTGGTGATAACCCGTTAACCGCCAAGTTTATTGCAGAGAAAGCCGGTGTGGACGATTTTATTGCCGAGGCCAAGCCAGAGGATAAAATGAACTACATTAAAGCCGAGCAAAACGCCGGTAAGCTGGTAGCCATGATGGGTGATGGTACAAACGATGCCCCCGCATTGGCCCAGGCAGATGTTGGTGTAGCCATGAATAGCGGTACCCAGGCCGCCAAAGAAGCCGGTAACATGGTGGATTTGGACAATGACCCAACCAAGCTGATTGAAATTGTGGAGATTGGTAAGCAATTGCTGATTACCCGCGGTACCTTGACTACCTTTTCTATCGCAAACGACGTGGCTAAATATTTCGCCATTGTACCTGCGCTGTTTATCGCCTCTATCCCGGCATTGCAAAGCATCAATATTATGCACCTGCACAGCCCCGAGTCGGCCATATTATCAGCAGTGATATTTAACGCCATTATTATCCCGATGCTGATTCCGTTAGCCTTGAGAGGGGTAGAATACAAACCGATCGGCGCAAGTGCCCTGTTACGTACCAACCTGCTTTATTATGGCGTGGGTGGCGTAATTGCGCCGTTTATCGGTATCAAGTTAATTGATATGGTAGTAGGCTTAATGTTCTAATAATTAAAAATCAAAGACAATGAAAACTTTCATCATACAATCTATCAGATTGACATTAGTACTCACCGTGGTACTATGTGTGATATACCCGCTCAGCATCATGCTTATCGGTAAGGCATCAAAAGGTGCCGGTAACGGCGAAACCATTACCGTTAACGGTAAAGTGGTTGGCTATGCCAATATTGGCCAAAGCTTTACCAAACCTCAGTATTTCTGGGGCAGGCCATCGGCAGTGGCTTATAATGCTGCCGGTTCTGCGGGTTCAAACAAAGGCCCAAGCAACCCCGAATATTTGAAGGATGTGAATAGCCGTATAGATACCCTGCTGAAATACCATCCTTACTTAAAACGCAGCGACATCCCGTCTGACCTGGTAACTGCATCGGGTAGCGGTCTCGACCCGGATATTTCGCCGGATGCTGCAAGGGTACAGGTAGAGCGCGTAGCTAAATACCGCAAACTGGATGAGCAAAAGGTTGCTGCCTTATTAACTAACAATACAGAAAAACCACTTTGGGGCGTATTTGGCCCAAGCAAAGTCAACGTGCTTAAATTAAATATAGCACTCGATCAATTGAAATAAGAATTATAGAAAGCATTCAAAAATCATGAAAATACCCCTGCTCATAACAATTATAATAACTGCAATTAGTTTAAACACTAAAGCACAAGTTACTAATACAACAAAAAAAGATACGGTTGCCCGGTCATTGCCTTCGCCTATAGATTCGCCTCCTTTTCCGGGAAGCGAGTGGGATGGGGCGCCATTGGTCGGCTTGGACAATACCGCACCTATATATCCTTTACAAAAGGCGTTAGGCTTAACTAAAACCAAGTTTAGGATATATGGATGGGTTGATCCTGGTGCTAATATAAGTTCATCAAAAAACTCAAATGCGCCTGCCTCTTATGACATCATACCCAATAATGTGGTGTTAGATCAGGTGGTTTTACGCATGGAGGTGCAACCTAATACGGTACAAACAGACCATGTTTCTTTAGGCTTTTTGTTTGATAACGTTTATGGTACCGATTACCGCTATACTGCGGCCAAAGGGATTTTTAGCAGCCAGCTATTATCGCACAATAATAAATACGGATATGATCCGGCCCAGTTGTACGGCTTGATCTATTTCCCTAAGATAGGTGATGGGATGCTGTTAAAAGTTGGTCGTTTTATATCGCCTGCGGATATTGAGGCGCAATGGGCACCAGATAATTACCTGTATACCCATTCGTTGATGTTTACTGTTGATCCTTTTACATTTACAGGGGCACAGGCTACCTTTAAGCTAGGTTCGCATTGGCAATTAGAAGTTGGTGTACATGGCGGTAATGATGTTGCGCCCTGGAGTAATTCGGCCAGTTTAAATGGTTTGTTGATGGCTCGTTGGGTGTCTGATGATAATAACAACTCTGTGTATGCTGGTATTAATTCGCTGGGAGCAGGCAGGTATAAAAACAATCATGACGATTTGCAAATGGTTGTAGGTACCTGGGGGCATCGCTTTAACGGTACTATACATATGATGACCGAGGCTTATTACATCTGGCAGCATGATGCATTAGTGGGAGGTACAGTAATTGATGGCCCGCCAAGGCAATTTTATAGCGGGGTTGGGGCAGGTAACCTCATTCCCGGTACGGCAAGTGCTATCGGTGCGGTAAACTATTTTCAGATTAAATTGTCGGGTAAGGATTATGTCTCTATCCGTAACGGGTATTTGAATGACAGGCAGGGTAACCGAACCGGTTATGTTTCAACCTACTCAGACCATACCATTGGCTTTGTGCACAGTTTCAATACTTACTTTAGGTTACGGCCCGAGGTTAGCTATCAGCGTGCTTATGGCAATGGTATAACCCCCTATGATAATGGAACTAAGAAAGACCAGAAGAGCGCAGCAATGGATTTGATTGTGCGTTTTTAATGGTTGAGCTTGTTCATTTATAGGGTTAAATATTTTAATAAATTATAAATGAACAAGTTCAAAATTTTATTTGCTACAATTTTTATAATGAGTGCTTTAACAACATCGGCTCAGGATAACAAAAACTTAACCATTAGCGGTTATGCAGAAGTATATTATAGTTACAGTTTCAATAACCCGCCAGACCATAACATGCCACCTTTTGTGTATGCCTATAACCGGCATAATGAAGTTAATTTAAACCTGGGTTTTATAAAGGCAAACTATAACAACGATAATGTGAGGGCTAACCTGGCTTTAATGGCCGGTACTTATACCAATACCAACCTGGCTGCCGAACCCGGCGTGCTCAAAAATATATTTGAGGCCAATGCAGGCATCAGGCTCTCTAAAAAAGCAGATTTGTGGCTGGATGCCGGTGTGTTTGCATCGCACATTGGGTTTGAGAGCGCGGTTGGTAAAGATTGCTGGGTGTTAACCCGGGGTATCCTGTCAGACAATACGCCTTACTTTGAAACGGGTGCTAAGGTTAGTTACACTACAGATAACGGTAAGTTTATCGCTTCGGCCCTGTACCTTAATGGCTGGCAGCGCATACAGCGCCAGGATGGTAATAATAAACCTGCCGGCGGGTTGCAACTTACCTGGAAACCGTCTGAAGATGTTACTTTTAATTACAGCAATTATTTAGGGACAGAGGGAGCCGATTCGGTGGGTGTACGGCGGTTTTACAATAACTTTTATACGGTATTACAACTTGCACCTAAGTTTGGGATTACAGCAGGTATAGATTACGGTACCCAGCAAAAATCAAAAACAGATAAAAGGACTAACCATATTATATCGCCGGTATTTATTGCACGTTATATGCTGGCTACACAATGGGCTATTGCAGGCCGGATTGAATATTACAGAGACCCGAACGGAATGATTATAAGCACCGGGACACCGAACGGGTTTAAAACAACAGGATATTCGGTAAATTTAGATTATATACCTTTCCCTAATGCGGTGATACGCTTAGAGGGTAAAGTATTGAATAGCAAAGACCCTATTTTTATAAAAGATAACGAGGCCGTAGCGGCCAACAAGGTTATCACAACAAGTATTGCGGTTTCATTTTAAGCAGTAACAATGGCAGAGCAGGACAGCACCGTAAAAACGTTTATCGAACTGGTAAAAAAGTCGAGGCGGGGTAAGTTTAAGATTTACATTGGCATGAGTGCCGGCGTGGGTAAAAGCTACAGAATGCTGCAGGAAGCGCACGCCCTTTTGCGTAACGGAATCGATATCCAGATTGGCTACATTGAGACGCATAACCGTGCCGAAACCCAGGCCCTGGTTGACGGTATCCCATTTATACCGCGCCGTAAGGTTTTTTACAAAGGTAAGGAGGTAGAAGAGATGGACCTGCACGCCATTTTAAACCGACACCCCGAAGTGGTTATTGTTGATGAACTGGCGCATAGTAATATTGAAGGCAGCAAAAATACCAAACGCTGGCAGGATGTACTGGATATTCTAGAAGCCGGCATCAGCGTAATTTCGGCGGTAAACATACAACACCTGGAGAGCATGAACCAGGAGATAGAATCCATTACCGGGATTGCCATTACCGAGCGCATCCCCGATAAAGTGCTGGAACTGACAGACGAGATCGTGAACATAGACCTAACAGCCGATGAACTGATAGACCGTTTAAAGGATGGCAAGATCTACACCAAAGATAAGATAAACATTGCCCTCAAGAATTTCTTTCAGCCCGATAAGATCCTGCAGCTGCGCGAGCTGGCTTTGAAAGAAGTGGCGCACCATGTAGAGCGTAAAATTGATATCGAGATCCCCAAGCAAATTAAGCTTCGGCCCGAAAAGTTCCTGGCCTGTATCTCATCCAACGCCGATACGGCTAAAGTGGTGATTCGTAAAACAGCCCGGCTGGCATCTTATTACCGTTCGCCATGGGTGGTGCTGTATGTACAAAGCAGCAACGAAAGCGCCGATAAAATTAAGCTGGATAAGCAACGCCACCTCATCAACAACTTTAAACTGGCCACTGAATTGGGCGGCGAGGTTTTAAAAATTAAAAGCGACCAGATAACGCAAACCATTATACAAATTGCCGACGAAAAGGACATCACTACCATTTGCATCGGTAAACCACACCTTAATTTATTTCAGGTAATACTCCGAACGGCAATCTTTAACCAGCTGCTTAAATATATTGCAGCAAAAGAGACAGACTTAGTAATCTTATCCTGAATAAAAGCATTTATATTTAACCAGTTAAGCCATGAAAATAAAAAACAAACTTCGACTCGGATTCGGCTTCCTTTTCGTCGTAGTCATGTTCTTCGGAGCAGTGTCCATATTCTACATCCACCAAATTTCAGATAGCGCCAAGGTTATCCTTAAAAATAACTACGAGTCGTTGAGCTTTGCCCGCGAAATGCGCACCGTTTTGGACGAAAATAAATTGCCGTTAAACGGAGATGCCAAAAGCCAGTTTGGTAAGCAACTGCAAATGCAGGAGGCCAATATTACCGAAGTTGGCGAAAAAGAAGCTACTCTGGAATTAGAGAAAGATTATGATATTTTACAATTACCAAGCGCTACCCCTGCACAGCAATACCAGGCACAATATGATGCCCGCGCCCAGCTGCGTAAAATTGAGAAGGTAAACATGCTGGCCATTGTGCATAAAAATGAGCGGGCACAGGCATCGGTAAAAGAGGCTACTTTGTTTTTAGGCTTTGTGGGCTCGTTCACTTTTTTGGTGTTGTTTAGCTTTAGTGTAAACTTCCCCGGTTTTATTGCCAACCCGTTAAGGGAGCTTATCGATGGTATCAGGGAAATTAGCCAGAAAAACTACAACCAGCACTTGAATTTTAAAAAGAATGATGAGTTTGCCGAGGTAGCCCTGGCGTTTAATGACATGGCCGACCGCCTGAATGAGTGGGAGAATACCAACCTGGCCAAGGTATTATCAGAGAAACAGCGTATTGAAACTATTATTGAACAAATGCAGGATGCCATTATCGGTTTAAATGAAAAACAGGAAATCTTGTTTATTAATACCGTGGCCGAGAACATCCTGAATATAAGTGAGCAAAAAATAGTAGGCCAATCGGCCGAAAAGTTTACAGGCAGTAACGATCTGTTTAAATCTATACTGGCAAGTAACGGAGGCATTAAATCATTTAAGATAGCTTTAGCCGGCAAAGAAGCCTATTTTCAACTGGAAAGCCGCGAGATTGTGATTCCAAACCTTAACCCGCAAAAATCAGATATAATTACCGTGGCCAGTAAATCGGCGGGTAAGGTTTATATTTTACGCAACATTACCGAGTTTAAGGAGCGCGACGAGGCTAAGACCAATTTTATAGCTACGATCTCGCACGAACTGAAAACGCCCATCTCATCTATTAAAATGAGCCTTAAACTGCTGAATGATGAACGGGTAGGCGTGGCAAACCCGCAACAATTGGAATTACTGGAGCATATTAAAGACGACAGCGACCGCCTGCTGAAAATTACCAGCGAACTGCTCGACCTGTCGCAGGTAGAGACCGGGAATATCCAGTTAAACTTTGTGGTGTCAGACCCGGTGGAGATTGTGGATTATGCCCTGAACTCTGTAAAATTTAACGCCGAGCAAAAAGGGATCAAATTACAAGTAATAGCCCACCCCAATTTATCTAAAGTGCACGCCGACATGGAAAAAACGGCTTGGGTGCTGGTCAATTTTCTATCAAATGCGTTGCGCTACAGCCCCGAAAAATCGAAGGTAGTTATCCAGGTATCTGAGAAAAACAAGCAGGTGATATTCTCTGTGAAGGATGTTGGCAAGGGGATAGACGAGCAGTACCAGAAACGCCTGTTCGAGCGCTATTTCCAGGTACCTACCGATGGGCAGAATAAATCGGGCTCGGGCCTGGGGCTGGCTATTTCTAAAGATTTTATTGAAGCCCAGCAAGGAAAAATCTGGGTGGAGAGCGCCATTGGCGAAGGTAGCATGTTTTGCTTCTCGTTACCGGCGCATAAAATGGAAATAGCTTAGGCTGGCTGTGTCCAGCACGTAATTGCGAGGTATCCTCGCAATTACGTGTTATATATTATGCTTATAAAAAAATTCCACATAAAAGGTAGAGCCTTTGCTTAGCTCGCTGTCTACCCATACTTTACCATGGTGCTTTTCTATAATACGTTTTACAATAGATAAGCCCACACCCGAGCCTTCAATGTCGCGGGCATTTTCCAGGCGGCCAAACAGTTCAAAAACTTTTGGTAAATATTGTATATCTATACCGATGCCGTTATCGCTAATAGTGTAAATAACGCCGGTTTCGGTTAGTTTACCGGCAATGCCTACTGTAGGTGTGCCAGATGGTATGGCATATTTTATGGCGTTGCTGATAAGGTTGGCAAATACCTGGGCTATCATTACCGGGTCGCCGTAAATATCGGGCATGTCGCCAATGTTTACTATGGCATCGGGGGCATTGTATGCAACCTTTAAGTCTCTTACCAGGTCATTAATAATTGGTTCCATCTCGACGCGTTTATTCTGAACTTCAGACCGGCCGATACGCGAATAGTCGAGCACCTCGTTAATCATTACGTTCATTTTATCGGCGCCTACCATAATTCGCTCCATAATTCGCTGCGTTTTAGGTTCCAGATTGCCATTGCGGGTCAGTATTTGCGCATAACTTTTTATGGTGGATAGCGGGTTCTTTAAATCGTGCGAAATGGTAGAGCTAAAAGCATCCAGCTCTTCATAAGCCTGTTTTAGTTTGTCATTCAGCAGGCGTATGGCACTGGCTTTTTGGTTAATGGCATAAGTGATCTCTTCGCGCAAGCGGGCGGCCGATTTAATTTCTTCGTTACTCCAATTGATTGATGTGCCCGATACCTTCTGCGTCCACTCCCCAAATGATTTGCGGGGCGAAATCTGCATTAATCCATTGGCCGCTACTTCAGCCGGTTTTTCGGGATTACCTGCCCATTTAATGGTTTGTATCTGCTCTGGTTTAAACCAAAGTACATATTCATTCATTTCGCGCGAGAGCACAGAGATCATCAAGCCGCTGGCTATATCTTTATAAGCCGCCGCAGCCGGGTAAACGCTGCTAAGGTTGTTGGTAAAATGGAAAGAATCGCCCAGGTTATCTTTTATCCAATTCAGCAAGTCCTCAATCTGGTTGTCATTTGGTGTTTGGCCTATCTTAATAGTGTTGTTCTCATATAGCAATATAACACCGCTGGCGTTTGTGGTATCTAAAATGGTAACTTCTTGCTGAGTTAGGGCATCTTCAATACTGATGCTTTTAAGCAGGTATTTAGAGATCTGGTCTATCGCTACTTTATATCGTTGCGTTATCTGCTGGTTTTCTTCATCCTGGCGAAACTCTAGTGCCGATGACAGGATCTGGCCGATAAGCTTTGATGACTCTCTCGATTTATAATCAATAAACCGGGGCGTATAATTATGGCAGGCAATAAGCCCCCAAAGTTCCTTTTTGTAGATAAGTGATATACTGAAGCTGGAATCGACACCCATGTTTTTCAGATACTGAATATGGATTGGTGATACAGCCCTTAGTTGCGAAGGTGTAAGATCCAGAGGGATGCTGTTATCTGCCGCGGTAATAATCTTAGACGGCGCAGTGTGTACATTGGCAATTAGCCGGGTAAGGTTTAGCTTATATAACTCACGTGCTTGTTTTGGGATATCTGATGCGGGGTAATGCAGGCCCACCCACGGATCCAGGTCATCATTTTTAGCTTCAGAAATAACTTCGCCATGCCCGTCATCAGCAAAGCGGTAAATCATAACACGGTCGTAACGGATAATTTGCTTAACCTGGCGGGCTGCATTATCCAGCAGGTGTTGTAAATTTTTATCGGCCAGCATCTCAGAAATAGAGCGGCCAATCATTTTCTGAATATCAATGCTTAGATCTGATGTGGCAGGTTCAAACTCCAGGAGGTAATAATCATCTGTTGGGGATATCACAAGGTAAAATGGATTCCCCTGCACATCTGTTGTAAACGGATTAGTTTGCTCGAACCCGTTTTTTTTGCCGAAACTGATTAGTTGGCTTATAAAATCTTTCGGTTCATTTTGGCCTATCAGTAGCTCAACGTCATTAATACTCCGGCCCAGCAAATTGTTGCCTATACCTTCAACAAACACGGAAATATTATCACTGTGGTAACGGATGGTGTAATTATGATCAATCACAATTAAAAACCCGTGCGATTGTATTTGACCTGGTATATGGATAGGTTCTCTATCGCAATTATTCAGGTCGACCTCGTTATGATTAAGCATTCGTGCAACGTAAAGTTATAAACAAATATGACAAAATATTTCGGGTAATGACTGTTTATCCGGTAGGTGTGGGCTGCTCTTTTTAAAACTAACAGGAATAGTTGACGATGCTGATAAACCTACTACGTGTATTTGATGGCAATGTATGAAATAAAAAATGCATTCCGGCTCTCAACCCGGAATGCATAAAAGTAGTTTGTAATATCTACTTAATCAACTAAATCTCGAACCTCATGTTTAAAAGGGTTCGGATTATTAACTGCAAAAAAGCATTAATATTTTGTATAATTCTACAATGGCGGTAAAATAATTGTATTTTATACGGTTATTATATCGCCGGGGCATAAAAAAAGGAGCTTTAGGCTCCTTTTTTTATGATTTATCTATCGTGATGCCCATCATCATGATGCTCGTCATGCGGGTAACTGCGTCCTCTGTCGCTGCGTCGGCCATGCGGATCGCGGTTTACAAAACAGCTGCTTAACGAAGCGGCAAGGGTAAAAAGTAGGGCTATGCTAAAAAATGTCTTTTTCATAATTGTACGTATTACTGTAAGTATAACAACAAAAAGCTAAAAAAGATTAATCGCGTAACAGATTAGTTACTACAAAGCGGTTGATAGGGTGAACAGTTAACGTCATCCCAGCTTAATAAACGCTTTATAAGTCTTATTAGTCAATATATTTGCATAGGTATTGTATGCCTTGGTAATAATTGTAATTATTCATTTTTTAGTTATAAAATGTTAAATCGTTAGGCGGAATGATAATGTTTAGCCATTTTTACCCGTTATATAACGTATTAAAAAAATAAACTGTTGAAAAGATATCTCTACCTGCTGCTACTTTTTGTACTTACCCACTTATCGGCTCAGGCACAGCACGATAGCATCCCACTTAATTCCATCATAGAAAAGGCGGTTAAGACCAATAATGATCACCCTGTAGAAAAAGTATACCTGCACCTGGATAAGCCTTATTATGCCGTTGGCGATACCATTTGGTTTAAGGCTTATTTAACCATGGATTTCCATGTACCGTCAGAAATAAGCAAGGTGCTTAATGTAGAACTGATCAACTCGCGCGATTCTGTTGTTGAAGAGCTGAGGTTACCGGTGGCCAATGGTACTGCTTTTGGCAATATTGTATTATCGGGCTTAAACTACAGGCAGGGCAACTACCGTTTGCGGGCTTATACCCAGTGGATGTTTAATTTTAATACATCGTACATGTTTGATAAGATAATTACCGTAGGCAGCGCCCTTAATAAGGATGTGAATACCAATATATCTTACTCTGGTAACGTTAATGATAAAAACTCTAAACTTAGTGCCCGCATTTTATACCGGGGCACAGATGGTGCCATATTGCCAAACAAACGCGTAGAGTGGCGGATAGAAAAAAACGGTGATATTGTACTTAAGGGCCGTGGTAATACCGATGCCAAAGGGTATTTATACGTGGCTATTAATACCACCAAGCGCGAAGACATAAGCGGCGGCTTACTAATTACCAGTATAGAAGCCGAAAACAAGAAGACAGCCAACAGCACATTTATACTCAAAAATGCATTTAACGGGGCCGATGTGCAGTTTTTTCCGGAAGGAGGGATGCTGCTTGCCGATGTGCCATCGCAACTGGCATTTAAAGCAATACAGGGTAACGGCCTTGGCCTTGATGTTAAAGGCACCGTGGTTGACGGGCAGGGCAAAGAGGTGCTTAGTTTTGCATCGCAACATTTAGGTATGGGTAAATTTTTGTTTACCCCCCAGGGTAATACAGCTTACACCGCCAAAGTTGAGTTTCCGGATGGCAGCAAGGCTACTTACAACTTGCCGCGCGTAGCCGCAGATGGTATTAACCTGGCTGTAAATAATGCTAACCCGCATACACTGATATTACAGATAGGCGCCAGCCCGTCTTTTTATCAGAAAAATAAAAACAAGGCATTTTATATTGTAGCTAAAAACGGTGGTTTTGTAACCTTCGCTGCACAATCCATCCTTAACGAGCAAACTACTACCGCAGCCATACCAAAAAGTAAATTTAAATCGGGCGTTTTAGAAGTAACCTTGCTTTCATCGGCAGGCGAACCATTGAGCGAAAGGCTGGTATTTATTAATCATGATGATGCTTTAAATATAGCAGTAACGCCCGATAAACCATCGTATCTGGCCCGCGGGAAGGTAAGTTTAAATGTAGCCGCTAAAATGGCCGATAAGCCGGCAGAGGGAAGTTTCTCTGTAGCAGTTGTTGACGAAACTAAAGTGCCGTTTGCCGAAGATGCCGCCACTACCATTTTAAGTAATATACTACTTACAAGCGATGTGAGCGGTTATGTTGAGCAGCCCAATTATTATTTTATTAAGCCCGATGTAAAAAAAGTTGATGATCTGGATGTTTTAATGCTAACCCAGGGTTTCAGAGAGTTTGGGTTTACCGAAATACTAAGCGGCAAAATTCCGGCTGTTAAATTAGGGGCAGAGCAGGGGATTGCCCTATCGGGTATTTTGCGCAAGTTTAATGGCATCCCTGTATTTAAGGGTGCTGTGCGTATCATTATACCGGATAAAAATTTCTCGGCAGAAACCACCACCAATGCCGACGGCGAGTTTTCATTTAAGAATTTAGTATTCTCAGACTCATCTAAGGTTACCATTAGTGCGCGTAATAATGTGGATTCTAAAAACATGAAGATTACCATGAACACCGGTTTTTATCCGGTAGTTGGCCGTTCTGAAAACTTTGCCGATGAGATTATTAATATCGACAGCGTACTTAGCCCCTCTATTAAAAATAGCGAAAAACAGTACCAGTTTAATCAGATACTGAAAGAGGTTGTAATTAAGAGCGCGCCGATAAAAAAAGTTACCCACCAGGATTATTCTGCCTTAACAGGTTTAAGCTCTATTGCCGACCATGAGGTAAGCGGCGAACAGCTTAAAGGCTGTAATAACTTTGTAATGTGCTTAACTACGGCTTTAATTGGTATTACCTATCGCGATAATAATTTTTACATTACCCGCGACTATAATGCAGGTAACAAAAACCCGGTGCAATTTTACTTAAAAGGTATGCCGGTTGATGTTAGTTTCTTAAATAGCGTTAACCCAAACGAGGTTGAAGGTATAGAAATATTTAACAGTGATGGTTTCTCCAGCATTAATAAAATGAATAATACCAATGGCGTAATCTCCATTAATATGAAAGAAGTGCCAAAAGGTACTAAGGTTACTGCAAGCCAGCTAAAGGAGTTATTCCCCGATCAGAATGTGGTTACCTTTACGCCAAAGGGATATGCCAAAACACGCCAGTTTTATTTACCTAAATACGATGTATCTAAAGCGCAATTAGCAAGTGATTTGCGCACCACCATTTACTGGAACCCTGCCGTTATAACCGATAAACTGGGTAATGCAACCCTTAACTTTTACAATAGCGATGGCAGGGGTACCTACAAAGCAGTAATTGAGGGCATTGATAAAGATGGCAATATTGGCCGTACAGTTATACGGTATACCGTTAAATAAACTACACACTATCTATGAAAAAAGGGGGAAGCTACGGCTTTCCCTTTTTTATGCGCACAGGTGTGGTACAATGCCGGCGCTTAAGTATCTTAGGCAATATTTACGGCGCAAACACCTTACGCCTATTTTTGTTAAAAGCATATGATTAAAAAAGTACTTCAGTTAGCTTTTATTGTTTCTTTATCAGCGGTTACCCAAACATTACGGGCACAGCAAACAGATAGTGTGGCTATACGGCACTCTACTGTTAAAATACTTACCGACGAGCAGTACAATGCTATTTTAAATGGCGATGATGTTAACAATTTAGCTTATGTGGCCAAGCTATATCGGTATCCATATCCGGATCAGATCTTAAAATACCGGACGCATTTAAAATTATCGCCGCAGCAAATTACCAGGCTTAATGAGATTAACGCCACCTTGAAAATGAAAAAAACGGAAGTAGGCCTGTCTGTTGTGCAAAACGAACGTATGATAGACAGCTTGTTTCGTACCCGCCGTATTAATGAGAGTGTAATTGTATTTTACACTAACAGATATGGCTTATACCAGGGCGAATACCGTGGCGCTTTATTAATAGCCTGTTACAATAGCCGTAAAGTGCTTAACCCGGTGCAATTAAATCAGTTTAATGAGTTGCTAAATCATAATTAGCAATACAATATGATTTATGTAAATTAGCAGCCCCATTTAATAGTGTATGAAGATTACGTTTGATTTTGAAAAACCGCTTTCTGACCTGCAATCGCAGATTGAAAAGGTAAAGCAGGTTGAAGATAAAACCCAGGTGGATATGTCGGCTACGCTGACAGAGCTGGAAGATAAATTTGAGACTACTAAAAAACAAATATATAGCAACCTTACCGGCTGGCAGCGGGTACAGATATCGCGCCACCCCGAAAGGCCGTATACCCTGCAGTATTTAGAGCTGATGTGTGATGACTTTATTGAACTGCACGGCGACCGTACCGTGGGCGACGATAAAGCCATTATAGGCGGCTGGGGTTCTATAGGTGGCCACACGGCTATGTTTATAGGGCACCAGAAAGGCCGTAACACCAAAGAGCGCCAGTACCGCAATTTCGGTATGGCAAACCCAGAGGGTTACCGCAAAGCTTTAAGGCTGATGAAAATGGCCGAAAAGTTTAACAAACCTGTTATTACGCTGATTGATACTCCCGGAGCATTCCCAGGCTTAGAAGCTGAAGAACGCGGACAAGGTGAAGCCATTGCCCGTAACCTGCTGGAAATGTCGGTGCTTAAAGTGCCGATCATCTGCGTTATTATTGGCGAAGGTGCATCGGGTGGTGCATTGGGCATCGGGATAGGTGATAAGGTAATGATGCTCGAAAACTCATGGTATTCGGTGATCTCTCCGGAAAACTGCTCAACCATCCTATGGAAAACCTGGGATTACAAAGAGCGTGCAGCAGAAGCCCTGAAACTGGCCTCGCCAGAAATGTTGAAGAACAAACTGATTGACGGCATTATCAAAGAACCACTAGGCGGCGCGCACCAGGACCCGATTGCCATGGCATCAACCCTGAAAAAGCAATTGCTGAAAGATATGAAAGCCCTGCAGGAAAAAGAGATAGACCAACTGGTAACCGAACGCATAGACAAGTTCTGCGCCATGGGCGTAGTAATAGAAGACGAAGCCCCGGCAGCAGAACCGGAAGCATAGTTATTTCGGATATCGGAATTTCGATTTCGGATTTACTAAAGATATAAAAACAGCCGTAAGCTTATCGCTTGCGGCTGTTCTTGTTTAAGAGTATCGCGTTATGAAGCCTAAGGCTTTGAACTGGTTTTATAACCGAATTTGCAGCAGCTTCTATTTTGTCATGCTGAACGTAGTGAAGCATCTTCTGCACATGCTGGGCGGCTATGTTAATCGAAGAGGATTCTTCACTACGTTCAGAATGACAAAGCGATTTAATAAATAGAAACCCCTCGTGCGCTTCTTTGACGCGTGCGTATTGGTAGGGCATTTGTAATGCCATAATAGAAATGCCCGCTGGGTAAGCACGTGTTACAAACGCGCGTAAGCTTATATTCTTAACTAAGAAGAATTACAAATGTCTATTGAGAAATATCCCCACAAAAAAAGGCCGTTCATTCGAGCGGCCTTTACAATATATTTAAGCAAACCTTATTGCTGTCTCGATAGTATCGGCCCCAGTTTGGTTTCGTACTCCTTTAGCTGCGTGCTAAATTTGGTACTTAAGGCAGTTTGGTGGAAATCTTTGGCCAGGGATGCTAAACCATTCAGTATCGACATCGAGAGCTGTACATCACGTTGCTGTATGCCATCTGAGTTGCTTTGCAGCAGGTCGGCGTTGTAAGATAGGATATCTATAATGTAAGCATCTATCTCGTTAGCCCATTTGTTACCCAATTGGTTTTCGCCTACTTTATAAGCGCCTTCTACAATATAGTATTTACGGGCAGCTACTTCGGTATAAGGGTAAAGGTTAGGCATTACCTCATCATATTTCTTCAGCACGTTTCTAGCTAAATCAGGGTGGCCTTCCTGTACCAGGTGGTCGTTCAGCATAATAAACTGTTTCAGGATGATCGGGTAAAACATCGTTAACGATTCGTGATCCAGGTAACGGGCATTTTTCATATTTCCCCATTTAAACTTGGTCATCATGTTGTTATACATTTTTAATGTATTGGCAGCTTCGCCCGGTGCAACAGTTGTATCAGCTTTAAACGGTAACAGGCGGTTGGCAAAACCTTCGTTGTAAAGGTATTTATCAAGGCCCATCAGGTTTTCGCTGCCTACGGTAATGGCAAAGTATATCGGGCGTTTCCAGTTGTTGTGTGCCAGTATATCTATCATGGCTAGGTTATCTTTGGTCACATAGTTCGATGCGTATTTCCAGTCAATTTCCGGCAATATGCGGCTTCTGTCGGCTTCTGTTGCTGTACCGGTTTTAATCAGGCTATCTGCATTAATAGTCAGTTTAAAGTTTTTGGTAGGCAGGTAGTTGGCACTTTCGCCGCTTTGGTATTCAACTTTGGTTGCAGGGTTGTCTGAAGTCATAAAGTCGAACACTTCTTTCAGTTCAACCGGGGTCGAAATATTTTTATCGTTGAAATAGATCACATCGCGCACACCGGCTTCAAACTTATTATTAGGCATGGTGATAGGCAGCGGTGCCGATTCATTCATTTTTTGCTTCATCTGGCGGATATACCAGTCGGTACCCAACAAGCTTAAATTAACAATACGCACATCCGGGCGAATGTTTTCAACCTCTTGTGCATACCATAGCGGGTAAGTATCATTATCGCCATAGGTAAACAAAATTGCATTAGGCGCGCAAGATTGCAGGTAGTTGGTTGCCATATCGCGTGGCGTATATTTGGTAGATCGGTCGTGGTCATTCCATTCCTGGTTGGCCATTAATACCGGGGCAGCTAATAAACAAGCACCGGTTGCAATGTAAGCGCTGGTAGTGGCATTAAGCTTTTTGCTTAAAAACTGGGCAATAGCCAATACACCCAAGCCTATCCAGATAGCAAAGGCATAAAAGGAGCCTGCATAAGCATAATCACGTTCACGCGGTTGTAGCGGGTCTTGGTTAAGGTAAAGCACAATGGCCAAACCTGTCATAAAAAATAATACGGCAACCACACCGGCATCGCGCTGTTTGCGTTTAAAGTGGAACCATAAACCTAGTAGCCCTATGATTAACGGTAATCCGAAAAGGCGGTTATAAGAGTTACTGTGTGTAACGGCATAAGGTAGTTTTTTGCCAAAGTTCCAGCCGCTTATCCAGTTACCATCGGTACCGTTACTGTCGTTTTGCCCGTCCATTTCATTGGTACGGCCTACAAAGTTCCATAAAAAGTAGCGGGTATACATTTGGTTTACCTGCCAGCTAAAAAAGAAAGCCAGGTTATGCACCAGGGTAGGGCTTTCCTGCGCACCTAAATGCAGCCACTGTCGGTAAAACTCAGGGTCGCCATTTGATTGGCTGAAGGTTCTCGGGAAAATGGTATTACGATCGTATACCTGGGTTGTTTTTTTACCGGCTACCTCGTATTTGGTTTTACCACGGCGGTACAGGGTTTGTCCCTCGGCCTGGTCAACCGGTTTCGAATCAAAGTACTGACCGTATAATAATGGTGTATCGCCATACTGGTCGCGGTTAAGGTAGCTGTTTAATGAAAATGCATCCTGCGGATCGCTATTGTTTAAGTTAGTGCCGGCTTTAGCACGGATAACGATCATTACAAACGAGCTATAGCCTAACAGGATAAACAACGTACTTATTAATATCGTATTGAGTATAAAGCGTTTGTTGCGGATGTGGAATACATACTCTAACAAAGCAATAACCGCTATCGAAGCGATAAAGCCAATAATACCTGCACTGATAGATAGTAACAGGATAAAGCAAACAGCCGAAGCGATGATGATTGGCATTGATGGCTTTATGGTGTAGTAGATACCTAGTACAATACCAGAAAGTAATAATATAAAGAAGATAATGGCACCACTGCCAAAGCCGAAACCAAGTGTGTTTACAAATAGCAGGTCGGCGTATGCAGCACCTTTAACAGTATATTGTATAATACCCCATAATACAAGGGCCAGTGCAACCACACCTAAAACAAATGCCCAAACGGTGCCTTTCGCGGTAACCTTATCGGCACGGCGGAAATAGATAACCAGTGCAATAGCCGGCATAACCAGCAAGTTGAGTAAGTGAACACCGATAGATAAACCCATTACATAGGCAATAAATACCAGCCATCTGTCGGCACCCGGTTCGTCTGCATGGGCATCCCATTTTAGTATCGCCCAAAACACAATGGCGGTACATAATGATGATTGCGCATAAACCTCAGACTCAACAGCCGAGAACCAGAAGGTATCAGAGTAAGTATATGCTAAAGCGCCCACTAAACCGGCGCCTATAATTAATATCGTATTAAGTGTGCTAACTTCTTCGCCGTATTTGGTTACTATTTTACGGGCAAGCGCTGTAATACTCCAGAACAAGAATAAAATGGTGGCGCCGCTGGCCAGTGCCGAGCCAACGTTTGTCCAATAAGCTACCCTATGTATATCGCCCATGGATAGTAAGGAAAATGCCTTGCCTATCATGGTAAATAAAGGAGCGCCCGGTTGGTGGGCTACCTGCATCCGATAAATACAGGCAATAAATTCGCCGCAGTCCCAAAAACTTGCAGAAGGCTCAAGTGTTAAAATGTAAGTTAGGGAGGCTATGACAAAGGCAATCCAGCCGAACAGATTATTGATTTTATTATAATTCATGATTGAATATACAGTATAGCTATAATTAGCCGACGAAATTAACAAAACTATTACGATGTTTTTTCATCATTCCATTAATCTTTAACATAATTTAACTAAGTGCGAGAGGCTTAGATATTGAATTTAAATTTTTTGAAAAAATACTTTTGACTTTAAAAATATCGTCCTATATTTGCATTCCAATTCGGAAACGACTTGTTGTCGAATAAGGATTGCCTGATAGTATAATGGTAGTACGACGGTTTTTGGTACCGTTTGTCTAGGTTCGAATCCTGGTCGGGCAACAATAAAGAGTTCGGATTTTAGTTTTTCGTTTCAGGTTACTGATAGGAAAATTGAAATCCGAATTGTTTTTTTATAAGGTTGCTAAGCAAATTCGAAATTGAAAATTCGAAATCCGAAATCAAAAAGAGATGCCTCTACAGTTTAATCCGGTTAAATTATTCTCAGGTTCGGCAACAGTAGCGTTGGCCAATAAAATAGCCGATGCTTATGGCCGCGAACTGGGCGATGTGGTTTTGTCACGTTTTAGCGATGGCGAATTTCAACCGCACTTTAATGAATCTGTAAGAGGAGGGGATATTTTCCTGATCCAGTCTACCAACCAGCCTACCGATAACTTAATGGAATTACTGATGATGATTGATGCCGCCCGCCGTGCATCTGCCCATTATGTAACCGCAGTTATCCCGTATTTTGGTTTGGCACGGCAAGACCGTAAAGACAAACCACGTGTAGCCATTGGTGCAAAGCTGGTAGCTAATTTATTAGTTGCAGCAGGCATTAACCGTATCATGACGATGGATTTGCACGCAGCGCAGATCCAGGGATTTTTTGATATCCCGGTAGATCATTTGGATGCTTCGATCATCTTTGTACCTTATATTAAAAGCCTGGGGCTGGAGAACCTTACTATTGCATCGCCGGATATGGGTGGTTCATACAGGGCACGCAGCTTTGCCAAGTTTTTTAATGCCGAGGTGGTAATTTGTGATAAACGCCGTAAGCGTGCCAATGAAATTGAGTCGATGACTATTATTGGTGATGTAACCGGGCAGGATATTGTATTGATAGATGACATTTGCGATACCGCAGGTACTTTGGCCAAAGCAGCCGGACTAATTATGGAGCGTGGTGCAAAAAGCGTTAGAGCAGTTTGTACACACCCGGTATTATCTGGCAAGGCTTATGAAACTATACAAAATTCGGTTTTAACAGAATTGATCGTAACAGATACTATTCCGTTAAAACACGCAAGTGAGAAGATCAGGGTATTATCAACCGCTAAATTATTTGCGGAAGCTATTACCAACGTAAACGAGCATGGCTCAATTAGCCAGCTGTTTAAAATAGATTAATTTTTAGTTTATGGCCTATGGTTGATAGATCATAGTAAAGCCTGGGCGATATATTATAAAGAGAATAAATTCATAGGGGAGGTCAGAAGCTGGTAAGTTTACCATGAACCATGATCTATAAACCATGAACTATTAAACAATAAATAATAAAACAATGAATTCAGTTGCTATTAGCGGTTCTTTAAGAGAGAACGTAGGGAAACGCGATGCCAAAGAGCTGCGCTACCAGGGTTTGGTTCCTGCAGTACTTTACGGTGGTGCTACACAAACTCACTTTGCAGTATCTATTGCCGACATTAAACCGGTAATTTTTACTCCGGAAGTTAACTTTATTGATCTTACTGTTGGTGGTGTTACCACTTCAGCTATTATCAAAGACATGCAATTTCACCCATTAACAGAACAACTTTTACACGTTGATTTTCTGCAATTGGATGAAGCAAAACCAGTAACTATCGAAATTCCAATCCGTTTAACCGGTACTTCACCAGGTGTTAAAATGGGTGGTAAATTGGTACAAAAACTGCGTAAACTTCGTGTTAAAGCTTTACCTAAAGATCACATCAACAACATTGATGTTAGCATCGAAGGTTTAGAAGTAGGTAAATCAGTGCGTGTTGCAGACATAAGCGTTGCAAACCTTACCATCACCAATGCTATCGAAGATACTGTTGTATCTGTAACTACCTCACGTGCATTACGTCAGGCAGAGCAAGAAGCTGGCAAGAAATAATTTATGCTGATTGCACCGGTTATGGTGTAATTACACAGATTTTTGGAACAGCGATAAGATTTTCTTATCGCTGTTTTTTTATAGTTTTGATTTTTTGAAGATCATATAATAAATAACACCATCATTGCGAGAAAAGCCCCCTCTAAATCTCCCCCGGTTGGGGAGACTTTTGAAGCCCTCTCCTTTGGAGAGGGTTGGGTGAGGCATTTACTTCGTACCTCGCAATAGCATCATATAAAACAAGGCAATGAAGTATTTAATAGTAGGTTTAGGCAACATCGGGCCGGAGTATGTAGATACCCGGCACAACATCGGCTTTATGATATTGGATGAACTGGCCAGGCAAGAAGGCTTAAAGTTTTACAATATGCGCCATGCCTATTATACCGAATACCAGTATAAAAGCCGTATGCTGCATTTGATAAAACCTACCACCTACATGAACCTGAGCGGCAAGGCCCTTAACCACTGGATGAAGGAGCTGAAAATACCGAAGGAGAATGTGTTGGTATTGGTTGATGACCTGGCTTTGCCACTAGGCACCCTGCGCCTTAAACCCAAAGGTAGTGCCGCCGGGCATAATGGCTTAAAGCACATTGAACAGGTTTTAGGCGATAATAACTATGCCCGTTTACGTTTCGGTATCAGCGATAACTACCCCAAAGGCCGCCAGGTTGATTATGTATTAAGCGGCTTTGACGATGATGAAAAGCCCGAATTACCCGCGCTTATAGATCGTTCTATAGAGATGATCAAAGCCTTTGCCACCATAGGTACCGAACTTACCATGACGAAATTTAATAAGTAATTACTTAACAAAAACTTAACTAGCTATTTAGTTAAATAGTGTTAATTAATTTTCTGGATAGGGGGTATTGGGTTATTATTGTATTGAGTAATCGCATACTTTACACAAAACCTAATGAAACACTTCTTATCACTGATAGCATTGCTATGCCTTTGTGCAGGCGCGTTTGCGCAATCTAACACCCAAACCATCAAGGGATTAATTTCCGACTCGTTAAAAAAGCAACCTATGGGCTATGTAACCGTAGCGTTACGGCATAATAAAACCAACTTGCCGGTAAAAAGCATGTTAAGTAAGGATAATGGTAGTTTCGAGTTTACCGGCCTTCCGCTTAAATCCTATCAGTTAGTGCTGGCTTCTGTTGGCTTTAAAAATAAGGTGATCGATATCGACAGCACTAAAAAGCTGATTGATCTTGGCAATATTCAGATGTCGGCTTCTACCAGTAGTTTAAATGAGGTAAGTGTAACTGCGGTGCGCCCCATTATTAAACAAGAGGTTGATCGTATTGGCTACGATGTGCAGGCCGACCCGGCCAACAAGGTAGAAAGCGCTTTGGATATGATGCGCAAGGTGCCGCTGGTTTCTGTTGATGCTTCTGACAATATTAAGTTAAAAGGGAACACCGATTACAAGATCCTCATTAATGGTAAGCCATCATCACTGGTTGCCAAAAACCCGTCGGATGTATTGAAAGCCATGCCGGCCAGCAATATCGAAAAGATAGAAGTAATTACCACGCCGCCAGCCAAATACGAGGCTGAAGGTTTGGCGGGCATTATCAACATCATCACCAAAAAGAATGCCGACCAGGGCTACAACGGTAACATCAGCACCCGTTACAATACCGTGTGGGGGGTAGGTACCAATCTTAATGCTACCGTAAAACAGGGTAAATTTGGCCTAAACGGTTATGTAGGTTATAACAGGCAAAATAAACAAAGCACCACTTTTCAAAATAGCATCAATACTTTTAACCCGGTATCATCGGTATTGCAAAATGGTACTAATGAAAGAGGAAATGGCAAAAACAAATACGGCAGCGCCGAACTTAGTTATGAGCTTGATACCCTAAACCTCATCACAGCTAATATAGAATCTTATACCTATAGCATGGCGCAAGCCAGCAGCCAGTATTCGCGCCAGTTTGATGACAGCTCGGTGGTTAACCAGGCCTATCATTTGCAAAATGCTACCAGCAATCATTACAGCGGTACAGACGTTGGTATTAATTATCAACTGGGGTTTGCAGGGCATAAAGATCAGCTGTTAACTACGTCTTATAAATACAGCTCATCTGGCAGTAAACAGATTAATAGTGGTTTATTTACAGAGCGGCTTGATTATGGTATGCCCGATTATAACCAGTATAATAACTCGGGTACTAAAGAGCACACCTTCCAGCTGGATTATGTGCAGCCGCTAAAAAAGGTTACCATAGAGGCCGGGGCAAAGGCTATACTTCGAAAAAACTTTAGCGATTTTAGCAACGATAATTATGATGACGTAACCGGTAAGTTTGTTAACAACCCTACCCAAACCAATAATTTCGATTATCAGCAAAATGTTTATGCTGCTTATAACTCGTACCAGGTTAAACTCAGCAAGTGGACCGGTAAGGCCGGTTTGCGTTTAGAGCATACCACAGTGGATGCCAATTTTACATCGATAGGCAGTGTGGCATCGCAAGATTATAATAACCTTATCCCCTCGGTATCCATACAGCGTACGCTGAAAAGCAGCAGTATCAATTTCGGTTTCTCAGAGCGTATCTCCCGGCCCAACATCTGGCAGCTAAATCCTTTTATAGATAAATCGAACCCTAAATATATCAACGTAGGTAACCCAGAGCTGCGCCCGGTGCTTAACCATAGTTTCGAATTAAATTATAGTAATTATGCCAAAGGCTCTGTCAACCTGGGTTTAAGTTATTCTTTTGCCAACAATACCATCCAGGGTGTAACCAGTATAGGGAAAGATACCGTTAGCACCACCACTTACGCAAACGTTGGCCACAATAAAAGGCTAGGCGCCAATTTTAACGTTAACTATCCTATTACCAAAAAGCTGAACCTGAGTGTTAATTCGCAAGTGATCTATGTGTGGTTAACCGGTACCTACAATAGTATTTTTTATACCAACAAGGGTTTCCAGGGGTATATGTTCGGTAATGCCGGGTATAAGTTTGATAAAGGCTGGCGCGTAGGTATGGATGGTGGCTTTGATAGCCGTTATGTGCTTTTACAGGGTAAAGACAACTACTATGTGGGGGCTTCCATGAGTGTTTCGAAAGATTTTTTGAAGGATAAAGCCAACATTGGCATCAATATCAGCAACCCCTGGAAAAAGTACCGGACTAACGACAGCTATACCAAAACAGATCAATTTGAGCAAACTAACTCCAATCAAAATTACTACCGTAACATCGGGTTTAACTTTACCTATAAGTTTGGCCGCTTAAACAGCCAGATTAAAAAGAACCAGCGCGGTATTCAAAATGATGACAGTAGTGGCAACCGTGGTGGAAATCACTAATTTTGCGGCATGAAAGTATATGGTATAACCAATTGCAACACAGTAAAAAAAGCGGTTGACTGGCTAAAGGCAAATCATGTTGATTATGAATTTCATGATTTTAAGAAATTGGGCGTTAGCGAAGAAAAATTACAGGAGTGGAACCAAAAGGCTGGCTACGAAAAGTTTATGAACAAGCAAGGTCTTACCTGGAAACAACTTGACCCTGCCGTAAAAGAAAGCGTAAAAGGCGAGGCAGAGGCCTTACCGTTGCTACAACAAAAAACCAGCATGATTAAAAGACCTGTTATTGAAGACGGCGGATTTTTATATTTTGGCTTTGACGAAAACGTATATAAGCAACACTTTTTAAAATAAGTGTAATTAATAAGCCCTTTTTACGTTATAATTGTTGCTTAAGCAATTATAACGTAACCTGCTGACCAAATTTTTAATGAGATATTCTTTTTTGACCAGTTTGTCCCTGGTCTTTTTTGCAGGTATTACTATTTGCAAAGCCCAGCATTTAGCCAGCCAGCCAGAGCTATCAAAGTTTGATAACACCCAATTATTTAACCCGGTTTTTTATACACACAACGGTACCGAGTACCGTGCAGCCGATGGCGAACCCGGCCCCCTGTACTGGCAAAACCGTGCCGACTACCAGTTGGCTGCCCATTTGGATGATAAAACCAACGAAATAACAGGTACCGAAGTACTTACCTATACCAATAACAGCCCGCAAAAAATGGACTTTTTGTGGATGCAGCTTGAGCAGAATCTTTACAAAGAAAACTCGAGAGGCGCATTGATGGAAGCCGCGGTGGGTAGCCGTAACCATTCGAGAGGGGCCGCTTATACTGGCTACGATATTAAATCGGTAACTATAAATGGCCTTGCGGTTAAGTTTTTGGTTATAGATACCCGTATGCAGCTGTTTTTGCCTGCGGCCCTGGCTGCAAAAGGCGGTAAGGTTGCCGTTAAAATAACCTACTCATTTACAGTGCCCGATTATGGGTCTGACCGTACCGGGATACAGGAAACCCGTAATGGTAAAATATTTACCATTGCCCAATGGTACCCGCGCATGTGTGTGTACGATGATGTAATGGGCTGGAATGCCATACCCTACAATGGCCCAAGCGAGTTTTACCTCGAGTACGGCGATTTTGATGTAAGCATCACCGCGCCGGCAAGCCATATCGTATTTGCATCCGGCGAATTGCAGAACCCGCAGGAAGTTTATACACCGTTGCAGCAACAGCGCTGGGCACAGGCTGCAGGCAGCGATAAAACAATACTTATCCGTTCGGCAAGTGAGGTGAGGAGTGCGGCTTCGCGCCCGGCAGGCAAGCCCGAACTAACCTGGCATTACAAAATCAGCAATGCGCGCGATGCTGTATGGGCATCGTCGGCAGCGTTTATTGTTGATGCTGCTAAAGTTAATTTACCCAATGGCAAAAAAACGCTTGCGGTATCTGCCTATCCGGTAGAGAGTAAAGGCGATAACGGCTGGGAGCATTCAACAGAGTATGTTAAAGGCTCATTAGAGTATAATAGCAGTAAATGGTTTGCTTACCCTTACCCGGTGGCTGTAGCTGTGGCGGGCAAAGTTGGTGGTATGGAGTACCCCGGCATTGTTTTCTGCGGATCTGACAGCAAGGGTAAAATTTTGTGGGATGTTAACGACCATGAGTTTGGCCATACCTGGTTCCCGATGATAGTGGGTTCTAACGAGCGTTTGTACGGCTGGATGGACGAAGGATTTAATACTTTCATCAATAGCCTGTCTACAGCAGCCTATAACAACGGCCAATATGCCGAACCAGGCTTAAACTGGACAAGCAACAAGGCCATGCACCTGCTAAACCCTGAAATGGAACCGGTAATGACCGCGCCTGATAACGTTGCCGAAATGCACGATGGCGCTGTGCTTTACGATAAGCCTGCCGAAGCATTAAAGATTTTGCGTAACCAGGTGCTTGGTACAGACAGGTTTGACAGGGCTTTTAAAACTTATATAGAACGTTGGGCCTATAAACACCCCACTCCC
>NZ_MPPL01000001.1:131800-142671 GCF_001911425.1 Mucilaginibacter polytrichastri
GATTTTTTCCGCACGATGGAAAATGTATCGGGCGAAAACCTCGGTTGGTTTTGGCGCGAATGGTTTTTAAATAACTGGCAACTTGATGTAGCGGTTAGCGGTGTAAAGTACATAGATGATAACCCGGCCAAAGGGGCATTAATAGGCATTGATAACCTGGATAAAATGGCTTTGCCGGTAGTGCTGGAAATTAAAACCGTAAGCGGAAAAGTGAGCCGTATTACCCTGCCTGTTGAGGTATGGAGCACAGGCAGCCACTGGGATTTTAAATATCCTACCACAGAAGAGATTGCAACGGTTACTTATGACCCCGACCATGTTTTCCCGGATTATAATACTGATAATAACGTTTGGAGAAGATAAATGGCTGTTTTTGACTGTCGAAAGATAAACTATCGTGCTTTTTTACCATTAAGGCCGAAACCTTAAACCGTTAAACAGAGTTATACCTGTATATTTACAGCTATGAAATTCACGATACTATCCGTAATACTTTTTTGCTTCTTCCTTAATGCATCTGCCCAAACATTGCGTGGTACCATAACAGAAACCGGTACCCGTATAAAATTGATGGATGTATTTGTAAAAAATGCTAATAACAAACAACTGGCCCTTTCTGAAAAAAACGGAAAGTTTGAGATCCCTGCCGAAGTTGGTAATACCGTTATATTTTCGTCACCAGGTTATGTTTCTGATACGTTGTATGTAATTGACTTAAAAACTAAAGAGATCCAGCTCGCCCTGCAATCTATCGCATTGCGCGAGGTAAGCGTTAAGGCATCTGCCAAGTTTGATCCACGTGCCGAATACCCCGAAGTGTATGAGCATAGCAAGGTATATGCCTTATCGCCAAGTACCTGGTTTGGTAAATCTGGTAAGGATGCCCGCCGCCTTAAACATTATTTTAAACACGAAGCCGAAGAACGAACTGTCGATTCGGCCTTCAGCCTTGCTTATGTAAGTAGCTTGGTGCCGTTAAAAGGTAGTGAGCTGGAAGATTTTATGGTGATGTATCGCCCAACCTATGCCTTTTTAAGAAGTAATATGGGCGAATCAATGGCTGTTTATGTAAACGATAGCTACAAAAAATGGATGGCCCTGCCGCCCGAGAAACGTAAAGTACAGCATTTAAATACGGTTGTAACGCAGTAGCTATAGAAGCAAGAATCAAGATAAAACAAGGAAGGCTGCGAAATAATCGCAGCCTTCCTTGTTTTATCTGTTTTAAATTCTCCTCCTCGGAGGAGGCGCGACGGGAACTTGTAAGGGCAGGGATGGATTCTTCTCGACCCGTCATGCTGATTTATTTCAGCATCCCATATACTAAGTCTGATGTAAACAAAATCTGCGATCTGTCTTTGGGGTCCTGAAACACGTTAGGGATGACGTTTTGGTAAGGAAAATAGCAGTATTGTACTTGCTTTGCAGAAAATAATGAATGCGATGGTATATGCCTTTTGCTTTTAGAAAGTCCTCCCTGACATCGCGTATTATTTTCCGCATCCTTCCCGTGGGGGGTAGTGAATACCACATAAATGTTACTTAAACCTTTTGCCGCCTGCCGCATCTATCTAGTAATTAATTTAAATAGATATGAAAAAGCTAATAAGATCAATTTCGCTGGTTGCACTGCTTGCTGCAGCTATAACCACTGGTGCCAACGCACAAACTGTTGCTAAGGCTGATACTAATAAAGTTTATGGACATCATCATCGTGGTGGTGATGGTTTCGCCTCACTGAAGTCGACTTTAACGCCCGACCAGAAAGCCATGCTGAAACAAAACCATGAAAAGCAAAAAGCGGCGCATGAGGCTTTTGAAGCAAGCTTAACCGCCGACCAAAAAGCTATTATGAAAGATAAAAGCTTACATGGCAAGGATAAAATTGAAAAACTGAAAGGTTCGCTAACCGCAGATCAGCAAAAATTGATGGCTGCCAATCAGGAAACCCGCAAAGCTGACCGTAAAGCATTTATGGCTACCTTAACTGATGCACAGAAAACACAGCTGAGAACAGCATTCAGAAACCATCGCGGTGGTAAAGAATTTGCAGCCCTGAAAGCTACTTTAACGCCGGACCAGAAAGCCATGCTGAAACAAAACCATGAAAAGCAAAAAGCGGCGCATGAGGCTTTTGAAGCGAGCCTAACCGCCGATCAGAAAGCTATTATGAAAGATAAAAGCTTACATGGCAAGGATAAAATGGAAAAACTGAAAAGTTCGTTAACTGCAGATCAGCAAAAATTGATGGCCAATAACAGAGAGGCCAGAAAAGCCGATCGCAAAGCTTTTGTAGCCACTTTAAGCAATGAGCAAGAAGCCAAATTGAAAGAGACTTTTAAAAACGGCAGGCACGACAAAAGCGCGGTTACACACCGTGGTGATGTACAGAAATCATAAGTATTAAATTTAGTGTTTTGATGATGGGGAGCCGCACAGTATATAAACTGTGCGGTTCCCTTTTTTTGTTCCGGTGCTTCGCAGAGCTACTCGCGACATATTGAATTTATCGTTATTGTAATGGGTACGAGGGACGACATGCCAATCTCGTCGCCAATTCTTATTCGATCTGTAGAGTTACGAGATTGCCACCCTATCGCTCTCAATGGCAAAATTTAAACTGTTAACCTTAACAATTTAACCTCAATTAGTTAACAACAAAACCCTACCTCTGCACAACGTCAATCACTTACATAAAAAAACTTTGGCAAACCGCTTGAAAATGAGAAAATAAGTGCGTACTTTTGCAGTCCTTAAAATAAGGATAAAACTGTAAATATTAAAAGGAAGAAATGCCTACTATTCAGCAATTAGTTAGAAAAGGTAGAGTAGCTATGGTTGACAAGAGTAAGTCACCAGCGTTGGACAGCTGTCCACAGCGAAGAGGCGTGTGTACCCGTGTATACACCACTACCCCTAAGAAACCAAACTCAGCAATGCGTAAAGTTGCCCGTGTGCGCTTAACCAATGGAAAAGAAGTGAATGCTTACATCCCTGGTGAAGGTCACAACTTGCAAGAGCACTCTATCGTGTTAATCCGCGGTGGCAGGGTTAAAGATTTACCAGGTGTACGTTACCACATTATCCGTGGTGCATTAGATACATCAGGTGTAGCCGGTCGTAACCAACGTCGTTCAAAATATGGTACTAAACGCCCTAAACCAGGTCAGGCCGCAGCAGCAGCTAAAGGTGCACCTGCAAAAGGTAAAAAGAAATAATTAAAGGAGGATAGTAACAATGAGAAAGTCAAAACCAAAAAAGAGAATCCTTCTTCCTGATCCAAAATTTAATGATGTTTTGGTAACCAGGTTCGTAAATAACATGATGTATGATGGTAAAAAATCTACCGCATACAGCATATTCTATAACGCTGTTGAGATAGTTGAGAAAAAAACTAACGAAAACGGTTTAGAGACTTGGAAAAAAGCATTAAACAATGTTATGCCAGCTGTTGAGGTTAAATCTCGCCGTGTTGGTGGTGCTAACTTCCAGGTTCCTACAGAAGTTCGTCCAGAGCGTAAAATCGCTTTAGGTATGAAATGGCTGATCAGCTACTCACGTCGTCGTGGTGAAAAAACCATGATGGAGAAATTAGCAGGCGAGATTATCTCTGCTGCTAAAGGTGAAGGTGCTGCTGTGAAGAAAAAAGAAGATACGCACAAAATGGCTGAAGCCAACAAAGCGTTCTCTCACTTCCGTTTCTAAAATTTAGATTACACCGATATTGAAGATGATTACACTGATTTTTTCGGTGTGATCATTTTTTAAGATCAGAGAATCACAAAAAAAAGACATGTCAAGAGATCTAAAATATACTAGAAATATTGGTATTGCCGCTCACATCGATGCTGGTAAAACCACTACTACCGAACGTATTCTTTACTATTCTGGCGTAAGCCACAAAATAGGTGAGGTACACGAAGGTGCAGCCACTATGGACTGGATGGCGCAAGAGCAAGAGCGTGGTATCACGATCACTTCTGCTGCTACCACTGTAGACTGGAAATACAGAGGCAACACTTATCATATCAACATTATTGATACCCCGGGTCACGTGGATTTTACCGTTGAGGTAAACCGTTCATTACGTGTACTTGATGGTTTAGTTTTCTTGTTTTCTGCTGTTGATGGTGTTGAGCCACAATCAGAAACCAACTGGAGACTTGCTAACAACTATAATGTTGCCCGTATCGGTTTCGTTAATAAAATGGACCGTTCTGGTGCTGACTTCTTAAAAGTTGTTAAACAAGTAAAATCAATGTTAGGCAGCAACGCTGTTCCATTGCAATTACCAATCGGCGCCGAAGATAGCTTCAAAGGTGTGGTTGATTTAATTAACTGGAGAGGTATTGTTTGGAATGAGCATGATAAAGGTATGACCTTTACTGAAGTGCCTATCCCAGAGGATATGATCGAAGAAGCAACTGAGTGGAGAGAGAAATTACTTGAATCTGTAGCTGAGTATGATGAGTCGTTAATGGAGAAATTCTTCGACGCACCAGAAACTATTACAGAGCGCGAAGTACTTGATGCTTTACGTAAGGCTGTTTTAGATGCTAAAATTGTTCCTATGGTTTGTGGTTCATCTTTTAAAAATAAAGGTGTACAAACCATGCTTGATTATGTGATGGAATTATTGCCTTCACCTATGGATGTTGAAGGTATCATTGGTACCCACCCAGACACAGGCGAAGAAATTTTACGTAAACCGGATGTTAAGGAACCATTTGCAGCATTAGCGTTTAAAATTGCAACAGATCCATTCGTAGGTCGTTTGTGCTTTATCCGTGTATACTCTGGTAACCTTGATGCTGGTTCGTATGTACACAACATGCGTTCTGACAACAAAGAGCGTATCTCTCGTATCTTCCAAATGCACGCTAACAAGCAAAACCCAATCCCTAATGTAGGTGCTGGTGATATTGCTGCGGTAGTAGGTTTTAAAGATATTAAAACAGGTGATACCCTTTGTGATGAAAAACACCCGATCATCCTTGAGTCTATGAACTTCCCTGAGCCGGTTATCGGTTTAGCTATCGAGCCTAAAACTCAGGCAGACGTAGATAAATTAGGTATGGCTTTAGGTAAATTAGCTGAAGAAGATCCAACCTTCCGTGTAAATTCTGACGAAGAGACCGGCCAAACTGTAATTTCAGGTATGGGCGAGCTTCACTTAGATATCATCATGGACCGCTTAAAACGTGAGTTTAAAGTAGAGGTTAACCAGGGTGCGCCGCAAGTAGCTTACAAAGAGTCTATCACAGGTACTATCCAACACCGCGAAACATACAAGAAACAAACCGGTGGTCGTGGTAAATTTGCTGATATCCAGGTTATCATTTCTCCAAATGACGAAGGTAAAGAAGGCTTAACTTTTGTGAATGAAATTAGCGGTGGTTCAATCCCTCGTGAGTTTATTCCATCTGTTGAAAAAGGCTTTGCAGCTTCTATGGCAAATGGTGTATTGGCAGGCTATCCATTAACCAGCTTAAAGGTTAGGTTAATTGACGGTTCATTCCACGCAGTCGATTCAGATGCGCTATCTTTCGAGATCGCCGCTAAATCTGCATATCGCGAGGCATTGCCAAAATGTAAACCAATGTTGCTTGAGCCGATCATGAAAATCGAAATCCTTACCCCAGAAGAAAACATGGGTGATGTAATCGGTGACATGAACCGTCGTCGTGGCCAACTGTTAGGTATGGATTCACGCGCTGGTGCACAAGTTATTAAAGCTACTGTGCCACTTTCAGAAATGTTTGGTTACGTAACTCAATTGCGTACTATCACTTCTGGCCGTGCAACTTCAACTATGGAGTTTGATCACTATGCAGAAGCTCCACGTAACGTACAAGAAGAAGTTGTTGCTAAAGCTAAAGGCAGAACTAAAGGCAGCGTAGCATAAATCAATTTTGAATGATAGAGTGAGTGATTCTTGAAAATTCATTCATTCTATCATTCGAAATTCAATAATTATATAAATCAACCAACGGTAACAAATAGCTCTTACCGGCGGTTATAAAACAAACAAAAATGAGCCAAAGAATCAGAATTAAACTGAAATCTTACGACTACAACTTGGTTGATAAATCAGCTGAGAAAATCGTTAAGACAGTAAAGCCAACCGGCGCTGTAGTAAGCGGTCCGCTTCCTTTACCTACTGAAAAGAAAATCTTTACAGTATTACGTTCTCCGCACGTAAACAAAAAAGCACGTGAGCAATTTCAACTTTGCTCATACAAGCGTTTATTAGATATCTACAGTTCTAACTCTAAAACTGTTGACGCACTAATGAAACTTGAGCTTCCAAGTGGTGTTGAAGTTGAGATCAAAGTATAACTGTACCGGAAGATCCGATATTAAAAAGGCTGCCTTGCAAAAGGTAGCCTTTTTTTTGTTGTACTCTTTTGTCATTCTGAACGCAGTGAAGAATCTTCTTCGCCCTGTATTACGGATAATGCATATTTAAAAAGATTCTTCACTGCGTTCAGAATGACAAAATTGAAAGTTATTCTACTATCATCCGTTCATCCCCGAACGCTCATTGTATCGAAACCGAACATCTTTTTGTTCTTAACCTATTTTAACATATTGATATTCAGTATTTAACAAATAAGGCATTATCTTGGCTCTTAGTTTATAGTTAAATAGCCACGCTATAAATTAACCTTATTGAGACATGCTTAAAAATTACTTCAAAATCGCCTGGCGTAACCTGATTAAAAACAAGGTTTACTCCTCTATAAATATTCTGGGTTTAGCTTTAGGGATGGCTGTAGCCATATTAATTGGTTTATGGATCTGGGACGAGCTTTCATTTGACCATTATCATCAAAACCACGACCGCATTGGGCAAGTAATGGTTACCCAAACCTTTGACGGGCATACCGGCACCCAAACCGCTATGGCATTACCAGTTGCGCCGGAACTAAAAAGTAAATATGCGGCCGACTTTAAATATGTAACCCACGCTTCGTGGACTAATACATTCATTTTGGGCTCCGGCGAAAATAAGGTCTCCCAAAAGGGGATGTGGGTTGAGGCCGATTTCCCTAAAATGTTAACCCTTAAAATGATGCAGGGCGATGTGAACGCGCTAAAAGATCCATCGTCTATGCTGATAACAGAATCTGCCGCTAAGGCATTATTTGCTGGTAAAAATCCGATGGGCAAAACGGTGCGTATCAATAATAAAATGGATTTAAAAGTGGGTGGCGTATATGAAGATCTGCCATCGAATTCTACTTTTAATGACATGAAGATGCTGCTTTCTTGGGACAAGCTAGTTTCTACTGATCCTTATACTAAATCGGCACAAACAAATTGGGGAGATCACAGTACACAGCTATTTGTACAGTTAAATGATAATGTAGATTTTGATAAGGTAAGTGGTAAAATAAAAGGCCTATCGCACGATCATTTTAAAGAGGGTAATGAATGGCTGTTAGTACATCCAATGGATAAATGGCACCTGTACAGCAATTTTAAAGAAGGTAAAGTGGATGGCGGGCGTATACAATATGTATGGCTATTTGGTATCATCGGTATTTTTGTATTGCTGCTGGCTTGCATCAATTTCATGAACCTGAGCACAGCCCGGTCAGAGAAACGTGCTAAAGAAGTAGGTATCCGTAAGGCAATTGGTTCGATGCGTCAACAATTAATCGCTCAGTTTTTAAGTGAATCTATCGTAATGGCTCTAATAGCATTTGTTTTTGCTATGATCATTGTGATTGCTTTTTTGCCAATGTTTAACAACCTGGCCAATAAGCAAATGAGTTTTCCATGGACAAGCGGATCATTCTGGTTGCTTAGCCTGGCGTTTTCGCTGCTTACCGGTGTCGTGTCTGGAAGTTATCCGGCGTTCTATCTGTCGGGGTTTAATACGGTTAAGGTATTAAAGGGAACCTTTAAAACCGGGCGGTTTGCTGCCTTGCCCCGTAAGGTATTGGTTGTAATACAATTTACGGTATCTATTACTCTCATTATCGGTACCATCATCGTTTTTAAACAAATACAGTTTGCCAAAAACAGGCCTGTTGGGTATACACGTGCAGGTTTGGTTACTGTTGATATTAATACGCCCGACTTGCAGGGTCATTACGATGCCATAAGGAGCGATTTGCTTAAAACCGGAGCATTAGAAAATATGTCTGAATCCTCAAGCCCGGCAACTGATATCTGGAGCAATCAGATCGGGTTCGATTGGCGAGGTAAAAATCCGTCTATCAACCCCATATTTGGTGTTGTTGCTGTAACGCATGATTTTGGGAAAACCATTGGATGGACAATTAAAGAGGGGCGCGATTTTTCCAGAAGCTTTGCCACTGATACCAGCAGCATATTAATAAATGAGGCCGCCGTAAAACAGATTGGAATTAAAGAACCCGTTGGCGAAACCATTAAATGGAACGGCAAAAATTATATAGTAAGAGGGGTGATTAAGAATATGGTAATGAATTCGCCATACATAGAAGCCCAACCCACTGTGTTTACTTTAAACTATGGCTGGGCTAATATTATCACCATGAAAATAAAGCCAACCATGGCGGTGGCTACTGCCTTAGCCAGGCTTGAACCGGTGTTTAAAAAGTACAATCCGGCCAGTCCATTCAGTTATAAGTTTATTGACGATGAGTATGCGCACAAATTTGCCGACGAAGAACGTATAGGTAACCTGGCTACGTTTTTTGCTGTGCTGGCTATCTTTATATCGTCGCTTGGTTTGTTTGGCTTGGCCTCATTTGTGGCCGAACAGCGTACTAAAGAAATTGGCGTGCGTAAGGTACTTGGCGCATCGGTGTTTAATCTTTGGAGCATGCTTTCAAAAGATTTCCTTGGCCTGGTAATTATATCATGTATTATTGCAATCCCGGTAGCCTGGTATTATTTAAACGACTGGCTAAAGGTGTATGAGTACCATACTACAATTTCCTGGTGGATATTTATTGCAGCAAGCGTAGGCGCTATGGCAATTACCATTGTAACGGTAAGCTTTCAATCTATTAAAGCCGCTATTGCTAACCCGGTGAAAAGTTTGAGATCGGAGTAGATGGGAAGTAATTTATAATATTTGTCATTCAGAGCGCCAGCGAAGAATCTTCTTCTATATGCAAATTCGCTATGCATTTAGTACACTTATAAGGTGAAGAAGATTCTTCGCTGGCGCTCTGAATGACAAAAAAAGGTAGAATATAATTACTCTTCCAACAAAGCAATCTGCGAAACATCAAATATTTCGCGATGGTCATCGCCGTCAATCAGGTCAACAATCACTTCGTTATCAATAATATCATTAATGTATCCGTTACCCCGCGGGGTTGATACCAGGTCGCCGATTTTAAATTCCATAGTAAAAGTTTAATTGAGGTTAAAAGTCTTCGGGGTGATCTTTTGTTTCCAGAAAATCGAGCCATAATCCTTCTAGCTCCTCTACCAGTTCTGGTTTTATAGAAATTCCCGATGCCTGCGGTGTCCAGGTCTGTTTGGTGAGGTTACCTATTTTCAAAATATCAAGGGTGAGTATCCGTTCCTTGTCCGGGTTAAGCAATACATCAAGCGTTATATCAACCCGATAGTAATGCCGGCCTTTTCTAACAGCAGGGTATGGATCTGAAGTGATAGTCCCCGAAGCAAAAATGCCTTTAGGCTCAAGTCCAAGGCGTACAATAAATGCCCTGTCGCCCAATTTAATAGCTTTATGGCTTGCAGCGCTCCAATCTTCTTTGAGTGTGCCGCTGGCAGAGCGCTTTTTGATATCCTCATCCAGATCGGCCCATGGCCACTTGGTTGGATTCCATCCAAATAAAAATGCTCTTTCAGCCATAATAAAATTAGGGGATCTATTACTGCACTTTTAAGGGGCGGCTAATATCCTGGGTTGCCGGTCAGCTCTTCCAGTTTGTTTCTGGCAGTTTGCAGTTCGCGGGCCAGTTTCTTTTCTTTTTCGTTGGCTTTAGCTTTGTAGCCTTTGTATTCTTCGTCAAGGTCTTCGTAAAGTTTAATACGGTACTTGGCTTCGCGGCTATAGCTGCCCGAGCGAATAATTACAAAAGCAGCCGCTGCACCAAAAGCAATAACAAGGCCCCACATTAAAGTGTTATAGGCAGATTTTGTCATGTTGATACCCGCCAGGCTAATGTTATCAACCTTGGTGGTAGATTCATTAACCACTTGTTGTTGCGAAGTTAATTGATTGTGCAAACTTTTAATAGTATCCTTTAAAACGGCAACGCTGGTTTCTAAAGGTTTTATCTTTTTACGCTCAAAACCCAATGTATCGGTAACGCTTTTATAAAAAGCCGATAATAGTGGTTTTTGGTAGCCATAAGTTTTGTTGAGTAAAAACTGATATTGACCTTTTATGCTGCGGTCATTAGGTTCAACCGGCGCAGGTGCTGGTGTATATGGCTTTGCAGGTGCTGTAGTGGCGGGTTGTGGTATAGCTGGTTT
Source organism: Mucilaginibacter polytrichastri (assembly GCF_001911425.1). Classification (GTDB taxonomy): domain Bacteria; phylum Bacteroidota; class Bacteroidia; order Sphingobacteriales; family Sphingobacteriaceae; genus Mucilaginibacter; species Mucilaginibacter polytrichastri. The sequence continues at coordinate 142,253 of NZ_MPPL01000001.1, forward strand.
AGCACCGGCAGGTTGAGTTATTACCGCTTTGGGTTTGTATACTGGTTTTACAACAGCCTCTTTTTTAATACTGTCTTGTGCAGAAGCAAATTGTGAACATGCGGTGATGAGCACCATGGCAATTAACCCTTTAAAAAACAGCTTGTTATTCATAATGTATAATTTAGATGGTTGTTGCATCCTGTAATTTACGTGTAACGTAAACAAGGTATGCAAGTTTCACTAAGTTATTAAAACTTATTTAAACGTTGGTAAAATTGTGTATTTAGTGCGGTAAGGCTACTGTTTATCGCGCGGGTAGTTATATTAGCGGCATGAATATCGGGATTATTGGTTTAGGCGATATGGGCCGCTTGTATGCTAAGGCATTTGCCAAAGCCGGTTACCGGGTATGCGGTTGTGATTTGCCTCAAAACCGC
>NZ_MPPL01000001.1:142681-166403 GCF_001911425.1 Mucilaginibacter polytrichastri
AAGGGTGGAAGAAGACCTTGTAGGCCATCAGGTAGAAATATTAGGCGATGGAACAGCTGTTGCTGCCAAAAGCGACCTGCTGATCTATTCTGTCGAAGCCGAATATCTGGAGCAGGTGGTTGCACAATCCTATCTGGCTGTCAGGCCCAATGCTATTGTGGCAGGCCAAACTTCAGTAAAATCAATAGAGATAGCCATTTTTGAAAAGTACCTGCCTACAGGTATAAACATAGTTACTTTTCATGCTATGCATGGGCCGGGTTTTGAACCCAAAGGGCAAAAGCTGATCCTCATTCGTCATCGGAGTGATGACGAGAGTTATCAGCGCATGTTCGATCTGTTTAATAAGGTGGGGACTGATATTGTGGAACTGCCCGACTATCATCAGCACGACCAGATCGTAGCAGATACGCAGGCTGTTACCCACGTAGGTTTCGAAAGTATGGGTACCGCATGGAAGTCTGCCGGATTTTTCCCCTGGGATAATGCTTCTTATAATGGGGGTATTGATAATGTGAAAATCCTGACCACTCTGCGCATCTTTAGCTACAAAGCACACGTATATGCAGGCTTGGCTATCCTTAATCCTTACGCACGACAGCAGGTAAAGCGCTATGCGATATCAGAATCGGAACTTTTTAAGCTGATGATTATGGAAGAGGAGCAGGCTTTTCGCGAGCGGATCTATAAAGCACGCGATTTTGTGTTTCACGAAAGCCGCAAGCTCATTATGTTTAACGACCAGGTGATGAAAGATTTTTCGCTGGGTGATGGCGGCATTCATCCCAAACCCAATTCACACTTGAGTATATTAAGTATGGTTGATGCCTGGTATCATTTGGGCGTAAACCCCTATGATAACCTGATTGCCCAAACGCCACCTTTCCGCCTGCGTTTGGGTATTGCAGAATACCTGTTTAAAAACGAGCAACTGCTGGAAGAGTCGATAGAAACTGCCCTTTACGATAAAACCATCCGTGGCGATGATCTGGAGTTTCACTCGGCCGTGCGGGAATGGTCGTCTATTATAGGTTACGGCGATATGGAGGGGTATAAGAAGCACTTCAACGATGTACAAACCTTTTTTGCCGCCAGGTTAGATGAAGGCAAAAAACAGAGCGCAGAGTTGATTAGAAGATTAATGATGGATTAAAACAATTACTTATATTTGTACTTAAATAAGTACTTATTTTAAGTCTATGGATGTTTTAAATTACACCGAATTCCGGAAGAATCTGGCTAAAAACCTGGATAAGGTGAATGATGATGCTGAGATCGTAATAGTTTCCCGAAGCAAAGGAAAGAATGTTGTAGTTATGGATCTTAACGAATATAATTCAATAGCAGAAACCTTGCATCTTGTTAAGAGTGAAGCCAACCGTGTACGCTTGCAAAGCGCCATTGATGAAATGAACAACGGGATACATTACACTCATGATTTGATAGAAGAGTAATGAAGTTAGTGTGGCAGTCTAACGCCTGGGAAGACTATCTGTATTGGCAGCAAACAGACAAGAAGATTCTCAAAAGAATTAATGACTTAATAAAAGAATGCCTGAGAACGCCATTTGTGGGTATCGGTAAGCCGGAGCCTTTAAAAGGACAGCTTTCGGGTTCTTGGAGCCGGAGAATCATAGACGAGCATCGTTTGGTTTATCGAGCTAGCGAAGACAGTATTTATATTCTGCAATGCCGTTATCACTATTGAAATAAAAAAGAAAAGCGACCACTTCATAAGGTCGCTTTTCTTTTTATGAAATTTAAGTCTTGATTCTTGTCTCTCGATTCTTGACTCTATTTGAAAACTATTTCTTCCAGCTATTATTGCTTTCATCGGCATCCATAAAAATACCGTTATCTAGTTTTACGGCTGTTATGGCTTTTGTGCTTGTTAAATTAATAACAACTGCTTTTTGGTTATGCTCCCAAACTATAGGTGTTTGGTGGAAAGCTTTGGTGCTGCCATCGGCGTAGGTAGCTACAACATCAAAGGGTATGGCAAAACCGCCAACGTTTTTCACGTCAATTTGTACGCCTTTAGCTGTGGTGGTTACTTTATCAATAGCAAGGTCATTATAATAATTGGTTAAGAACCAGTTGTTAAAGAACCAATTGAGATTTTTGCCCGACCCTGTATTCATCGAGTTAAAGTAATCCCAGGGGATAGGGTGCTTGCCGTGCCAGTTATCCATATAAGTATGCAAAGCTTTTTTAAACAGGTCATCGCCCAACATATCTTTTAATGCGAGGTAGCTTAACGATGGTTTGCCGTATTCGTTGTTACCTGCACCGGCATTAAGTTCGCTGGTTGGGGTAATAACCGGCAAGTCTTCGGCAGATGAGCGGTCATGGATCCACCCATTTACGCGGAATCCTTTATAAAGTTTGTCTGCGGCTTCTTTGCCCACCTCAGCTGTGCCGATTAAAAGTTCGTATGTGGTTGCCCAGCCTTCGTCCATATAACCGTAACGGGTTTCGTTAATACCCATATAGAAAGGGAAATAGGTGTGTGCTATCTCATGGTCTTGTACAAACTGTGCAAAGCGGAGATCTTTACTATGGCTGTCATTTACCATCATAGGATACTCCATATCTGCAAACCCCTGAAATGCCGTCATTTTAGGGAAAGGGTAGGGCACGCCCGGCCAGTTATGCGAAAACCAGCTTAAACTGTTACGGCCAAATTGCACCGAGTGATGGAAATCTTCCGAGCTGTTTAAAAAGGCAGCCTGCATACTTGCACGGCGATGGGTGGCATCATCAACCACGGTACTTGCGGCATCCCAAACATAATGGTCGCTAATGCCTATGGCAATATCTGTAATATCATTAGCCGTCCAAACCCAGGTGTTGGTAGGTTTTTGGGTAGTAATGTTTTTCTTAACCAGGTCTTCGGCTGTTGCCACGTGGATGGTAGAGTCGCTGGTGAAAGAGGCCTGCAGGCGTTTGGCATACTCGGGCTGTAATACCTGGTTTGCATTTTGCAGCGTACCTGTTGCCCAAACCAGGTAGTTTTTAGGTACGGTTACCTTTAAGGTATAATCATTAAAATCGTTATAAAATTCTAAAGCATCGTTAAATGCCAGGCGGTCCCAACCGTTATAGTCGTCATAAACAGATACGCGCGGGTAAAAATAAGCGAGATAATAAGTGGTAGAATCAATCATCCCTTCACGTTCGCTTTTTAGCGAAATCTGGTAATGCCAGGCAATGTTAAGTTTAACTGAGTCGTGTGGCATTAAAGGTTGGGTTAACCTTACGGCCTGGTTGGTGGCATTATTGGTAACATTGTTCCATTTGGTTGCAGTACCATTTACATTAAAGGTATCAATCTGGATGCCGCTTGTTAAATAATCTGCTTCAACAGGCCTTAACCTTACCGCTCCCGGGCGATGCACATTGAGGATAAGCTTCATGTTTAAACTCTTCAGCGTATCTGGGCTATTGTTAATGTAGGTAATTTCCTCGGTTCCTTTAATATTACGATCGGGCGCATTGGCGGTTACATGTATATTGTAACGGCCGTGGTTTTGCCAGTAGTTTTTTCCGGGGCGGCCATCTAATGAGCGTGTTGCATTTTTATAGGCGCGTTGTATATCGCGCGGTGTGTATAATGTTTGGGCCGATGCGCCAGCTATTATAAATAGCAGTACAGTGTTTAAAAGTAACTTCTTATACATAGTAGGGGTTATAGTTTTTTGACAATTTTAATAAATAACCGGGTAAAATTAACGTAACAATTATAGTTTTGCAGCCCCTGCTATAAAAATTGCAAATATGCCTTTACATAGCCTGCACTTTACAGGGGCTAATAAGCACACCGGCAACCCCAATGCTATTTGACTTACAAAACGTTAGCACTAAAATTATTGAAAAAATAATTTCCTAAGTGTTTGAGAGTTAATTAATAATTCCTATCTTTGCCGTCCCTTAAAGGGGAACTAATGCCTTGAACGAAGCCCTACTGCTTCGATGGGCAAAACAAAAAATAAAATAAAATGTCAGGAATTATTGGTAAAAAAGTAGGGATGACCAGTATTTTCGATGAGGCCGGAAAAAACATTCCGTGTACTGTAATCGAAGCTGGTCCTTGTGTAGTAACACAAGTACGGTCTGTAGAAACAGACGGGTACGCTGCAATCCAGTTAGCGTATGATGAAAAAAAGGAGAAGAATACTTCTGCTCCTTTGAAAGGTCACTTCCAAAAAGCCGGTACTACACCTAAGCGCAAGCTTGTGGAATTCAAAACATTTGAGGACGAAAAGAATTTAGGCGACACCGTTACTGTCGAGATCTTCAACTCAGGTGATTTTGTTGATGTGGTTGGTACCTCTAAAGGTAAGGGCTTTCAAGGTGTTGTAAAACGCCATGGATTTGCCGGTGTGGGTATGCAAACTCACGGACAGCACAACCGTTTAAGAGCACCAGGTTCACTGGGAGCTTCTTCATGGCCTTCTCGCGTATTTAAAGGTATGCGTATGGCCGGCCAAACTGGTAACGTCCGTATCAAGGTTCAAAACCTTGAGGTTGTTAAAGTTTATCCAGAGCAAAATTTGTTAGTGGTTAAGGGATCAATTCCCGGAGCTAAGGGTTCATTCGTAATCGTTGATAAATAAGATGGAAGTTAATGTATTAAATGTATCAGGTAAGCAAACAGGTGCCAAGGTGCAACTTCCTGATTCGGTATTCGGTATCGAGCCCAACGATCACGCTATTTACCTGGATGTTAAACAATATCTGGCAAATCAGCGTCAGGGTACGCACAAATCAAAACAACGTAATGAAATTGCTGGTTCAACCCGCAAGTTACATAAACAAAAAGGTACAGGTGGTGCACGTGCCGGTAGCATAAAATCTCCATTATTTAATGGTGGTGGTCGTGTTTTCGGTCCTCAGCCTCGTGACTATAGCTTTAAGTTAAACAAGAAGCTTAAATCACTGGCTCGTAAATCAGCCTTATCATACAAAGCACAGGATAGCAATGTGGTTGTATTAGAAGATTTTAGTTTTGACGCTGTTAAAACTAAAAGCTACATTCAATTACTTGCTGATTTACAGTTAACTAACGAAAAAACTTTGTTAGTACTGCCTGCAGCAAATAACAATGTGTATTTATCAAGCAGAAACCTTAAGAAAACCAAGGTTATCACAGCCGATCAGTTAAACACATATGATGTGTTAAACGCTGGTAAGCTGATCTTAACTTCGGCTTCTGTTAAAACTTTGGAGGAAGCTTTCGCTAAGTAATATGGAAATTTTAAAGAAACCCTTACTTACAGAAAAAGTAGCTCAGTTAACTGAGAAACTTAATCGTTATGTTTTCAAGGTTGATCATAGAGCTAACAAGATCCAGATCAAATTAGAAATTGAAAAGATGTATGGTGTTAACGTTACAGCGGTAAATACCATGAAATATGTCGGAAAATTGAAAACCCGCAACACTAAGGGAGGCGCCGTATCTGGTCGTTCTGCTACTTATAAAAAAGCGGTGATTTCATTGAAAGACGGTGAAACAATAGATTTTTATAGCACAATATAAAAAGAGAAATGGCAGTTAAAAGATTTAAACCGGTTACGCCGGGTACCCGCTTCAGAGTTGGTGCCGATTATTCGGACGTAACAACCAATGTGCCTGAAAAGTCACTGGTTGTATCGCACAAGAAATCAGGTGGTCGTAACAATACCGGTAAAATGACCATGCGTTATATCGGTGGGGGACATAAGAAATCATACCGATTGATCGACTTCAAGCGTAACAAATTTGACATTCCCGCAAAAGTTACCACTATTGAGTACGATCCAAACCGTTCAGCACGTATCGCCCTGTTAACTTATGTTGATGGTGAGAAACGTTACATGATCGCTCCTGAAGGATTACAAGTTGGACAAACTGTATTATCAGGCGAAGCAGCAGCACCAGAGGTTGGTAATACATTACCGCTAAAGGCTATCCCGCTTGGTTCGATCATACACAACATTGAACTTAATCCTGGTCAGGGTGGCACAATTGCCCGCTCTGCAGGTACTTACGCACAACTGTCTGCACGTGATGGCAAATATGCCATTATCAAATTGCCTTCTGGCGAAACCCGTATGATCCTGGCTACCTGCCTTGCAACCATCGGTACTGTTTCAAATGCCGAGAAAGCAAATGAGGTGTTAGGTAAAGCCGGCCGTAAACGCTGGTTGGGCCGCAGACCAAGAGTACGTGGTGTAGCCATGAACCCTGTCGATCACCCTATGGGTGGTGGTGAAGGTCGTTCATCAGGAGGTCACCCTCGTTCACGCAAAGGTTTATTAGCTAAAGGCTACAAAACTCGTGACAAAAAGAAAACATCGGATCGTTATATCATTGAAAGAAGGAAAAAATAATGGCTCGTTCAATTAAAAAAGGACCTTATATTGATTTCAACCTGGAAAGAAAAGTTCTTACCTTGAATGAATCAAATAAAAAATCAGTTGTAAAAACATGGTCAAGACGTTCCATGATATCTCCTGACTTCGTTGGTCATACATTCGCAGTACACAACGGTAACAAGTTTATCCCTGTGTACGTAACAGAAAACATGGTGGGTCACAAGCTGGGAGAGTTTGCACCAACACGTACATTCCGTGGTCACGCAGAAAAGAAAAAATAAGGCATGGAAGCAACAACTAAAATCAAAAAGTCTGTATTAATCAGGCAACAGAAAGAAGCTGCTAAAGCTGTTGTAGGCGGCGCTTCTATCGCTAAACTGCAAAACTGCCCAACTTCACCGCGTAAAATGCGCCTTGTAGTTGATCTGATTCGCGGTATGAATGTAGAGAAAGCTTTATATACATTAAAGTTTACAAATAAAGAAGCGGCTATCCGTGTTGAGAAACTGTTATTATCAGCTATCAAAAACTGGGAAGCTAAAAACGAAGGCAAACGTGTTGAAGATAGCAACTTATTTGTAAAGGAAGTTTCTGTAGGCGGAGGCCGTCAGTTAAAAAGACTTCGCCCGGCCCCGCAAGGCCGTGGATATCGTATCCGTAAGCGCTCAAATCACGTAACTCTTATTGTGGACAGTAAAACCGAAATCAATTAAAAATGGGACAAAAAGCACATCCAATAGGTAACAGATTAGGAATCATCAGAGGATGGGATTCTAATTGGTACGGTGGTGACAACTACTCCGATAAATTAGTTGAAGACGAAAAAATCCGCAAATACCTTTCTGTACGTATCGCTAAAGGCGGCGTATCTAAAGTAGTTATTGAGCGTACATTAAAACGTATTACCGTTACTATACATACTGCCCGTCCGGGTATTGTTATTGGCAAAGGCGGCCAGGAAGTTGATAAGATCAAAGAAGAGTTAAAGAAACTGACTAAAAAGGATGTTCAAATTAACATTTTCGAGATCAAACGTCCTGAGCTTGACGCGCAACTGGTTGCAGAAGGCATAGCCAAGCAATTAGAAGCGAGGATTTCATTCCGTCGTGCCATGAAAACTTCGATAGCTTCAACCATGAGAATGGGTGCAGAAGGTATCAAGATTATGACATCAGGCCGTTTAGGCGGTGCAGAGATGGCCCGTACCGAGCAATATAAAGAGGGAAGGATTCCGTTACATACCTTCCGCGCTGATATTGACTATGCATTGGCAGAAGCATTAACTACCTATGGTAAAATAGGTATCAAAGTGTGGATTTGCAAAGGCGAGGTATATGGCAAACGTGACCTGTCTCCAAACATCGGAGCATCAAGCAGCAGCAGTGGCAAGGGCGGTCGTCCTGAAGGTGCAGCAGGTTTTGGCGCACGTGGCGAAAGAGATAACCGCGGTGGTGGTGATCGCAGAGGTGGAGGCGACCGTAGAGGTGGTCCTGGTGCCGGCGGCGATCGCAGAAATACACCAGGTGGTGGTCCGGGTAATAACAACCAACGTGGTGGCGGTAATCGCCCTGGTGGCCCAGGCCGTCCAGGAGGTGCAGGTAGCCGTCCGGGTGGTAATAGATAATCAGTCAATAAGACATCGTTTTAACGACATAAAAAGCTTAAGATAATGCTACAGCCAAAAAGAACGAAGTTCAGAAAGATGCAAAAAGGCAAAATGAAAGGCAACGCCACCCGTGGTGCTGAGCTTTCATTCGGATCTTTCGGTATAAAATCACTCGAGCCGGCCTGGATTACCAGCCGCCAGATCGAAGCTGCACGTATAGCTGTAACACGTTTCATGAAACGTGAAGGCCAGGTGTGGATCAGGATATTTCCTGACAAGCCTGTAACTAAAAAACCTGCAGAGGTACGTATGGGTAAAGGTAAAGGTGCTCCCGAATATTGGGTAGCAGTTGTACGCCCGGGACGTATCATTTTTGAGGCCGAAGGTGTGCCACTAGAAGTTGCCAAAGAAGCTCTGCGCCTGGCAGCACAGAAACTGCCGGTACAAACTCGTTTTGTAGTACGCAGAGATTACGCAGAGGCATAATTAATGAGTTTAAGTTTTTAAGTTGTATGGTATAAGTAATACTTACAACCTACAACTTAATACTTTACAACTTACAATTAAATTAAAGAAATGAAAAACTCAGAAATTTTAGGCCTGTCAACTGAAGAGTTGACCGCAAGAATTGGCGAGGAAAGGAACAATCTCACTAAGTTGAAATTTGCTCACGCTGTTTCGGCTATTGAAAATCCAACCCGTATCACAAAAGTACGCAAGGATGTTGCTCGTTTAAATACAGAATTAGCAAAGCGTAAAGCTGCGGTAACTGCTGGAAAAGAATAATAATCAGCGTCGACAACAATGGAAAGAAATTTAAGAAAAACACGTACCGGGCTGGTAGTAAGCAATAAGATGGATAAATCTATTGTGGTGGCTGTGGAACGTAAGGTGAAACACCCTATCTACGGTAAGTTCCTGAAAAAAACTACCAAATTTATGGCTCACGACGAGACTAATACCTGTGGTATTGGTGATACCGTAATGATTATGGAAACACGCCCGTTGAGCAAAAGCAAAAACTGGAGATTAGTTCAAATTTTAGAGAGGGCTAAATAAAATGGTACAACAGGAATCAAGATTGAATGTAGCCGATAACAGTGGCGCTAAAGAAGTTTTAGTGATCCGTGTGTTAGGTGGTACCGGCAAAAGATATGCCTCTATAGGAGACAAGATCGTAGTTACCGTAAAAAGTGCGATACCATCAGGTAACGTAAAAAAAGGTACAGTATCTAAAGCCGTAGTGGTTAGAACCAAAAAGGAAATACGCCGCAAAGATGGTTCATATATCCGTTTCGACGATAATGCAGCCGTGTTATTAAACAACCAGGACGAGCCAAGAGGTACACGTATCTTCGGCCCAGTTGCAAGAGAGCTGCGTGAAAAACAATTTATGAAGATTGTATCATTAGCACCGGAGGTATTGTAACAATGGAAAGAAAGAAAAACGCACAACCTAAACTTAAGATCCGCAAAGGTGATCTTGTTAAGGTAATCGCTGGTGATTCAAAAGGATCACAAGGTAAAATAACTGAAATTAACTTAACTAAAAGCCGCGCTATAGTTGAAGGTGTTAACTTAGTATCTAAACATACTAAACCAAACGCTGCCAACCCTAACGGTGGTATCGTTAAACAAGAAGCTGCTATCCACATTTCTAACCTGGCTTTGGTTGATCCAAAAACAGGCGAAACTACACGTGTAGGCCGCAAAAAGAACGATGCCGGTAAATTAGTTAGAGTTTCAAAAAAATCAGGGGAGGAAATTAAGTAATGACCTACACACCAAGATTAAAATCGAAATACAAGGAAGAGATCCGCACCGCACTGAAAGATAAATTTCAGTACAAAAGCGTAATGCAGGTTCCTAAACTGGAAAAAATTGCCATCAACCAGGGTGTTGGTGCTGCAACCACTGATAAAAAGCTTATTGATGTTGCCATCAACGAGTTAACTACAATCACTGGTCAGCAGGCAGTATCTTCTAAGTCTAAGAAAGATATCTCTAACTTCAAATTGCGTAAAAATATGCCGGTTGGCGTACGTGTTACACTGCGCGATAACATGATGTATGAGTTTTTAGACCGTTTAATTGCTGTAGCTTTACCACGTATCCGTGACTTTAAAGGTATCAACGATAAAGGTTTTGACGGCCGCGGTAACTATACATTAGGTATCACCGAACAAATCATTTTCCCTGAGATTAATATTGATAAAATCAATAAAATTATGGGTATGGATATTACCTTTGTAACTTCAGCAAAAAATGATGTGGAAGCATTAGAGTTGCTGAAACAATTTGGTTTACCATTTAAAAATCAAACTCCAGTTAACAATGGCTAAAGAAGGTGTAAAAGCACGCGAAGTAAAACGTGCTAAGTTAGTAGCAAAATTTGCTGAAAAAAGAGCAGCCCTTAAAGCAGCAGGTGATTATATCGGTTTAGATAAATTACCTAAAGCAGCATCACCGGTAAAATTGCACAACCGTTGCAAATTAACCGGCCGCCCAAGAGGTTACATGCGCCAGTTTGGTATTTCACGTGTAACATTCCGTGAAATGGCTTTAGCTGGTAAAATACCAGGTGTTAAAAAAGCAAGCTGGTAAAAATATAGTTGTTAAAAGTCGAAAGTTGAAAGGCGAAAGCTTTAAACTTTGGACTTTTGACATTTGAAAAAAATTAACCGATGGAAGGTCGCCCCGGATAGGCCGGGAAGGAAACCGCCATCATACTTTTATAAAAAATGAATACAGATCCAATCGCAGATTATCTTACACGAGTAAGGAATGCTATTAAAGCCAACCATAGGGTTGTTGAAATTCCTGCATCAAATCTGAAGAAGGAAATCACTAAAGTGCTTTTCGACAAAGGTTACATTGCAAATTACAAATTTGAGGACAATGGCCCTCAAGGCATCATTAAAGTTGCTTTGAAGTACCACCCAGTAACCAAGATCCCTGCTATCCGCACAATTTCGCGTATTAGTAAACCAGGTTTGAGAAAATACGCAGGCACTGCAAACATGCCACGTGTATTAAACGGTTTAGGTATTGCCATCTTATCAACTTCTAAAGGCGTGATGACTGACAAGGAAGCTCGCGTTCAGAATGTAGGTGGTGAAGTTTTATGCTTTGTTTATTAATAACAGGAGGAATTAAGGAATGTCAAGAGTAGGAAAAGCACCTATAGCAATCCCCGCAGGCGTTACTGTAACCGTATCAGGCGAAAACCTGATTACCGTTAAAGGCCCTAAAGGTGAATTACACCAGGCGGTTGATGCCGACATCAAAGTCGAGCAGGAAGAAGGAAACATCGTGGTAACACGTCCATCTGATCAAAAACGCCATAAAGCATTACACGGTTTATACCGCGCTTTATTAAATAACATGGTAATTGGCGTAACCACAGGTTACAAGCTTGAGCAAGAGCTTGTAGGTGTAGGTTATCGTGCAACCAATACAGGTAACACACTTGATTTGGTGTTGGGATTTTCTCACCACTATGTGTTTGAATTACCACAAGAAATTAAAGTATCAACTACTGCTGAAAAGGGTAAAAACCCAACTATCATTCTAGAATCAATTGATAAACAATTGATCGGTCAGGTAGCTGCTAAAATACGTTCACTACGTGCACCAGAGCCATATAAAGGTAAAGGTATTAAGTTTGTAGGTGAAATATTAAGAAGAAAAGCAGGTAAATCAGCATCTAAAAAATAATCGTCATGGCAGCTAAATTATCAAGAAGAGACAGAATTAAAAAAGGGATCAGAAAGCATCTTTCAGGTTCAACAGAGCGTCCGCGCTTGTCTGTATTCAGAAGCAACAAGGGTATATATGCCCAGGTTATTGACGATGTTAACGGAAAAACTATAGTATCAGCATCATCTTTGTCAAAAGATTTTTCTGCATCAGGTACTAAAGGCGAGCAATCAGCCGCTGTAGGTAAACTTGTAGCCCAGAAAGCAATCGCTGCAGGCATCACTGCTGTAGTGTTTGACAGAAATGGTTACCTGTACCATGGCCGGGTTAAACAACTGGCTGAAGGTGCACGTGAAGGCGGTTTAAAATTTTAATTGAAGCAAAGAGATGTCAACAATAAATGTTAAAAGAGTAAAAACCACTGAGATCGAATTAAAAGATCGTTTGGTTAGCATACAACGTGTTGCCAAAGTAACCAAAGGTGGCCGTACTTTCAGCTTCTCGGCCATTGTGGTTGTAGGTGATGAAAATGGTGTAGTTGGTTACGGTTTAGGTAAAGCGAAAGAGGTAACTGAGGCAATTGCCAAAGGTATTGATGATGCTAAAAAGAACCTGGTAAAAGTGCCTATTATTAATAACACTATACCACACGAACAAATTGGTAAATATTCTGGCGGTTTTGTATTCTTAAAACCAGCTGCAAACGGTACCGGTGTTATAGCCGGTGGTGCAATGCGTGCTGTATTAGAATCTGCAGGTGTGCATAACGTACTTGCAAAATCAAAAGGTTCATCAAATCCACACAACGTGGTTAAAGCAACTGTATTAGCCTTAGCGCAATTGCGCGATGCTTATACCGTAGCTCAACACCGTGGTGTTAACTTAGGTAAAGTATTTAACGGATAATTATCATGGCCAAGATCAAAATAACACAAATAAAAAGCGTTATCGACAGAAGCGAACGTCAGAAAAGAACCGTAGCCGCTTTAGGTTTGAGAAAAATAAACCACAGTATTGAAGTGGAAGCTAATGATGCTATCATCGGCATGATTAGAAAAGTTAATCATTTGGTAGCAGTCGAAAATATTTAATCATGAATTTAAGTAATCTGAAACCTGCAGAAGGTTCCATAAAAAATAGAAAAAGAATCGGTCGTGGTACCGGTTCTGGCCGTGGTGGCACGTCAACACGTGGCCATAAAGGTGCGGGTTCACGTTCTGGTACATCAACTAAGGTTGGTTTTGAAGGTGGCCAAATGCCATTACAACGTCGTGTTCCTAAAGTGGGCTTTAAAAACCCTAACCGTGTGGAGTATGTAAGTGTTAACCTTGATGCATTACAAGAATTAGCTGAAAAGCATTCTGTAAGCGTAATCACTTTTGATACTTTCAAAGAGCATGGTTTAGCTTCTAAAAACGACCTGATCAAAGTATTAGGCCGTGGCGAACTGAAAGCGAAACTTGATGTTACAGCTCATGCGTTTTCAGCAACAGCACAAAAAGCTATTGAAGCAGCCGGTGGTTCCATCGTTAAGTTATAATTTTAAATGAAAAGATTTTTCACCACATTATCAAACATCTGGAAAATCGAAGATCTAAGAGTGCGTATTATTAACACACTCTTATTTCTTTTAATATACCGGGTAGGATCATTTATTGTACTGCCTGGCGTTGATCCGGCTTCTTTAAACTCTCAAAAAGCAAAAGAAGGCTTGTTAGGCTTATTAAATATGTTTGCCGGTGGATCTTTTTCCCGCGCATCCATTTTTGCATTGGGTGTAATGCCATATATTTCTGCATCTATTGTGGTGCAGTTATTAGGTATCGCTGTGCCTTATTTCACCAAACTTCAAAAAGAAGGTGAAAGCGGACGCAACAAATTAAACCAGTGGACCCGCTACCTAACTATTGCTATTACTGCTGCGCAGGCTATTGGCTACATCCGTACCCAAATAGCACCAGAAGCTATCAGCCCTGTTTTAGGTGCAACTATGTTTAATATCACTTCGGTATTCGTGTTAACTGCAGGTACATTATTTGTAATGTGGTTAGGTGAAAAAATCACTGATAAAGGTATTGGTAACGGTATATCACTAATCATTATGGTGGGTATTATTGCCCAGCTTCCTTCGGCCATCGTAACCGAATTTAGCTCAAGGGTAACTGATACCAACAGTGGTGGTTTATTAATCTTCATTGTAGAGATTGTAGCGCTTATTGCAGTTGTAATGTTTACCATCCTGGTAGTACAAGGTACTCGTAAGGTTGCAGTTCAATATGCAAAACGTATTGTAGGTAACAAACAATATGGTGGTGTACGTCAGTACATCCCGTTAAAGGTTAATGCAGCCGGTGTAATGCCGATCATTTTTGCACAGGCCTTAATGTTTATCCCAACAACGGTAGCTTCATTTTTCCCTAAAATGGCATCAAGCACAGTGCTGATCCTGTTATCAAATTATACCTCATGGTTACACAACCTGGTATTTGCGATCCTGATCATCCTGTTCACTTACTTCTATACAGCTATTACTGTAAATCCGAAACAAATGTCGGATGATATGAAGAAGAATGGTGGTTTCATCCCGGGTGTTAAGCCAGGTGATGCAACGGTTAATTTTATCGATGATGTGATCTCTAAGATCACTTTGCCTGGATCAATCTTTTTAGCAATGATCGCTATTATACCTGCACTAGCTAACATGGCACATGTTAACAGCCAGTTTGCAAGATTTTTCGGTGGTACTTCACTGATTATCTTAGTGGGTGTGGTATTAGATACATTGCAACAAGTAGAAAGTCACTTACTGATGCGCCACTATGACGGTTTAATGAAAACCGGCAGAATTAAAGGCCGTACAGCTATACCTACTGCCGCGGGCACAACGCCTCCGGCCATTTAGTACCGAATAATTAACATGGCAAAGATCCATTATAAGACTATCGAAGAGATAGAGCTCATAAGAGAAAGTTCTTTACTTGTTTCAAAAACACTTGGAGAGGTAGCTAAGGTTATCGCTCCAGGTGTTACTACTATATCCTTAAACAAGCTTGCCGAAGAGTTTATCCGCGATAATGGCGGTGTACCGGCTTTCCTTAACTATCATGGCTTCCCTTATTCATTATGCATTTCGCCTAACGACCAGGTTGTGCATGGTTTCCCCGGAAAGCAGGAACTGAAGGAAGGCGACCTGATCTCTGTAGATTGCGGCGTGATCCTGAATAAATACTACGGCGACTCTGCCTATACCTTTGCCATAGGCGAGGTTAGCGAAGAGGCTAAGAAGCTAATGCGTGTAACGCAGGAGTGTTTAGAGCTGGGTGTACAAAAAGCTGTTACAGGCATGCGTATAGGCGATATAGGCTACGCTGTACAAGAGCATGCCGAAAAGCATGGTTTTGGTGTGGTTAAAGAGTTGGTGGGCCACGGTGTTGGCCTGGCTTTGCATGAGAAACCCGAAGTACCTAATTATGGTAAACGCGGTGCCGGTACCAAACTTGAGGAAGGTATGGTAATTGCAATAGAGCCAATGATTAACGCAGGTAAGGCTGGCGTAAAGTTTTGGAATGATGGCTGGACGGTATCTACCAGTGATGGTAAACCATCGGCACATTATGAGCACACGGTGGCTGTTAAAAAGGGCCAGCCGGATATTCTTTCTACGTTTTCATACATAAATGAAATTTTAGAAAGAAAAAAATAATATATCAAATATTTTTTTTAATTTTGCGTCCCGCTTTAGGGGGCAGATAAATAAGTAATTATCAGTAAAATATGGCTAAACAATCTTCGATTGAGCAAGACGGAACAATAAAGGAGGCATTGTCAAACGCAATGTTTAGAGTTGAACTGGAAAATGGCCACGAGATAATTGCACATATATCAGGAAAGATGCGTATGCACTACATCAAAATTTTACCTGGTGACAGAGTGAAATTAGAGATGAGTCCATACGATTTAACTAAAGGCAGAATAACCTACAGATATAAATAATTAAAGAGATGAAAGTTAGAGCATCCATCAAAAAACGTAGTGCTGATTGCAAGATCATCCGCCGTAACGGGAAACTTTATGTGATAAACAAAAAGAATCCTAAGTACAAACAACGTCAGGGATAATTAAAAAATATTGTGAATAACTGTACAACGGTTGCCCGCCGTTCGGTATTCATTTAAAACAACTTACAAACATGGCAAGAATATCAGGTATTGATTTACCAAGAAATAAGAGAGGTGAGATCGGACTAACTTACATTTATGGAGTAGGCCGTACAACCGCACAAAACATTTTAAACCAGGCTGGCATCAGTTATGATGTTAAAGTTCAGGAGTGGACAGATGATCAATTAGCGGCTATCCGTGGTATCATCAATGATCAGATTAAAGTAGAAGGTGCATTACGCTCTGAAGTACAACTGAACATTAAACGTTTAATGGATATCGGTTGTTACCGTGGTACCCGTCACCGTAAAGGTTTGCCTTTGCGTGGTCAACGTACCAAAAACAACTCACGTACCCGTAAAGGAAAACGTAAAACAGTTGCTAACAAGAAAAAAGCTACTAAATAATAATTGATTAGTGATCTTCAAACGGCATTAGGTTGTTTGAAGATTATTAGGAATACACAAAATTATCAAATGGTTAATGGGTCCGGGTTATTCAGTAACCCACTAATTCATTAACCCAATAATTAAGAAAATGGCTAAAGCTAAAAAAGTAACCAAAAAGCGTATAGTAATTGTTGAGTCGGTTGGTCAGGCACACATCAACGCTACTTTTAATAACATCATTATCACCCTAACAAACAGCACTGGTCAGGCAATCTCTTGGTCTTCTGCAGGTAAAATGGGTTTTAAAGGTTCAAAAAAGAACACTCCTTATGCCGCTGGTCAGGCCGCTGGCGATTGCGGTAAAGTAGCTTATGATTTGGGCTTACGTAAAGTAGAAGTTTTTGTAAAAGGTCCGGGTGCAGGTCGTGAGTCGGCTATCCGTACATTACAAACAACAGGCATCGAGGTTACTACCATTAAGGATATTACCCCGCTTCCACACAACGGTTGTCGTCCGTCAAAACGCAGAAGAGTTTAATTAACAAAATTTTAAAGCTAAGATTCGGCAGTTTTAAGGCTGCTTGATACTTTAAAAAACACAACAATGGCAAGATATACAGGCCCCAAAAGCAAAATCGCACGTAAATTCCGCGAACCGATCTTCGGTCCGGATAAAGTGTTAGAAAGAAAAAACTATCCTCCCGGCATGCACGGTGTCTCTAAAAGAAGAGGCAAGCAATCAGAATATGCAGTGCAGCTGATGGAAAAACAAAAAGTTAAATACACTTACGGTGTATTAGAGCGTCAGTTCGAAAACTTATTCCATACCGCAGTAGCTAAAGAAGGTATCACCGGTACAAACCTGCTTCAATTATTAGAAGCACGTTTAGATAACGTTGTTTACCGTTTAGGTATCGCTCCAACCCGTTCTGGTGCACGCCAGTTAGTTGGTCACAAACACATTACCGTTAACGGTGAAGTTGTAAACATTGCATCTTACAATGTAAGAGTAGGTGATGTGATTGCAGTACGTGAGAAATCAAAAACCATGGAAGCGATCAGCAACTCTGTTGCCGGCAGAAAAATAAACAAATACAACTGGTTTGAGTGGGATTCGGCTAACCTTTCTGGTAAGCTGTTAAACTTGCCTAACCGTGACGAGATTCCTGAAAACATTAAGGAAAACCTGATCGTCGAGTTGTACTCAAAATAAATGATCTTATTAATCTATAATATGACTGGCACTAATCTGTCAGTCATTTTTGTAGTTTAATTCAACTGAAAAATTAAGTAAACAATAATCAAAAGGATATAAATGGCAATTTTAGCATTTCAAAAACCAGATAAGGTAATCATGCAGAAGTCAACAGACTTTGATGGTACATTTGAATTTCGTCCGTTAGAGCCAGGTTTCGGTATTACTATTGGTAATGCTTTACGTCGTATCTTACTTTCTTCATTAGAAGGTTATGCTATTACTTCTGTACGTTTCTCAGGAGTATCGCATGAGTTTTCAACCATTAAAGGCGTTGTTGAAGATGTTACCGAAATTATCCTGAACCTTAAACAAGTTCGTTTTAAGAAAACCGGTACTTCTGGTGATTCAGAAAAAATATTTGTGATCATCAACGGTCAGGACAGTTTTAAAGCTGGTGACATCACCAAGTTTTCTAACAACTACACCGTTTTAAACCCCGATCTGGTTATCTGTAACATGGACTCATCAGTAACGCTTGAAGTTGAGCTTACTGTAAACAAAGGCCGTGGTTACGTTGCAAGTGAAGAAAATAAAAATCCGGATGCTTTAGTAGGCGTTATCGCAATCGATTCTATATACACACCTATCAAGAATGTGAAATATACAATCGAAAACTATCGTGTTGAGCAAAAAACCGATTACGAGAAATTAGTATTGGATATTGTTACCGATGGTTCTGTACACCCGGAGCATGCATTAAAAGAAGCTGCTAAGATCCTGATCCAGCACTTTATGCTGTTCTCTGACGAGAACATGATGCTTGAGGCACAGGCTAAAGAAGAAACTAAAGAAGTTGATGAAGAGATCCTGCACATGCGTAAGATCCTGAAAACCGAACTGGTTGATCTTGATCTGTCTGTACGTGCATTAAATTGCCTTAAAGCTGCAGACATTCGCAGCCTGGCTGATCTGGTTTCTTACGATGTTGCTGATATGTTAAAATTCAGAAACTTTGGTAAAAAATCACTAACTGAAATTCAGGATCTGGTTAAATCAAAAGGTTTATCTTTTGGTATGAACCTGGCCAAATACAAGTTAGACGAAGAATAATAAAACAGACGTGAGATTATAGCAATTGGGTTTGGCTATCAAAGAACCTAATCGCTTAAATCTCACTTCTAATAATAACAATAAGCGAGGGCATAATTCCGCGGGCTTGACTAAAAAGCCGCCCAACGGTATGCACGTGCACAAGTAAATAACAAAATGAGACACGGAAAAAAACACAACCACTTAGGCCGTACCACCAGTCACCGCAGAGCGATGTTGGCTAACATGGCTTCATCGCTTATCGAGCACAAGCGTATTACCACTACATTGGCTAAAGCAAAAGCTTTACGCGTTTATGTAGAGCCTATCTTAACTAAAGGTAAAAGTGATAACACACACTCTCGTCGTGCAGTATTTAGCTACCTGCAAAGCAAAGATGCAGTTACTGAACTATTCCGCGATATCGCAGTAAAAATTGCTAACAGACCAGGTGGCTACACGCGTATCATCAAATTGGAAAATCGTTTAGGTGATAACGCTGAAATGGCGATCATCGAATTAGTAGATTATAACACTGTATACGGTCAAGAAACTGCTGCTCCAGCTAAGAAAGCAACCCGCCGTCGTGGTGGTGCCGGTACTAAAGCTGCTGCTACCGCTGCTGATATAACTCCTGCTGATGACGCTGTTGTTGCAGAAACCGCTGCACCTGCTGTAGAAGAAGCACCAGCTGCACCTGCTGTTGAAGAAGCTTCTGCAAAAGAAGACGAAGCTGCAAAAGGCGAGTAATTATACTTACTTCCGATATTTGAAAAGCCCCGCTCATTTGAGTGGGGCTTTTTTGCGTTTAAAATTTCGCGATCAGACTTTATCAGGTATGATAATTCTACATAGCAATTGCTCGGCTCTGGCCGAGTAATTGCTATGTAACGGCCTCTGGCCTTGCAAATGTTATTGCTTATAATTTAGGAATTGGTTTACATCATATTTGTTACTTGGCCGGATTTGAGCGACTGCATGGTAGCCATTGGGTTTGCCTTAATCAGTTAAGAAATCTATAATAGAATGCCGTATAGAAATGTTACTACTATACTTTTTATGAGATTAAATAAGAATTAATAACCCGAAACAGTAAGCCAATAAAAGCTGACTATACAGGTTAAACAACCGTGTTATAATAAATCTTAGCCTGGCATTTAATCTCTTTATTTCTGCCAAGCTGTCACCGAAGTCTCATCTAATTCTGACTAAAAGGTATATTTCTGCCATGTTCAATTTAATTTTCTGCCAATTAAAGCTTGGCACAACCATTGATAAATAGGCATAGTACTTGATGAATAATTAATAAATAAGAAAAATCAATCATATGTCTAAAATCATTGGAATCGACTTAGGAACAACAAATTCCTGCGTGGCCGTAATGGAAGGTAACGAACCCGTAGTTATTGCCAACAGCGAAGGTAAACGCACTACACCATCTGTAGTAGCTTTTGTTGATAATGGCGAGCGTAAGGTAGGTGACCCAGCAAAACGCCAGTCTATTACCAACCCTACCAAAACTATTTACTCTATCAAACGCTTTATGGGTAACTCGTTTAACGAAGTTACTGTAGAAGCTGGCAGGGTACCTTACAAAGTAGTAAAAGGCGACAACAATACTCCACGTGTTGAAATTGGCGACCGTAAATATACTCCGCAAGAAATTTCTGCCATGATTCTTCAAAAAATGAAGAAAACTGCTGAAGATTTCTTAGGCCATGAAGTAACTGAAGCGGTTATTACCGTACCTGCTTACTTTAATGATGCACAACGCCAGGCTACTAAAGAAGCCGGTGAAATTGCAGGTTTAACTGTAAAACGTATCATTAACGAACCTACTGCTGCTGCCCTTGCTTATGGCCTGGACAAAGCTCACCGCGACATGAAAATTGTTGTGTTTGACTGTGGTGGTGGTACACATGACGTTTCTGTATTGGAATTGGGTGATGGCGTTTTCGAAGTAAAATCAACCGACGGTGATACACACTTAGGTGGTGATGACTTTGACCAGGTTATTATTGACTGGATGGCAGACGGATTTAAAAGCGACGAAGGTATTGATCTGCGTAAAGACCCTATGGCTTTACAACGCTTAAAAGAAGCTGCTGAGAAAGCTAAAATTGAGTTATCAAGCACTGCTCAAAGCGAAATCAACTTGCCATATATTACTGCTGTTGATGGTATGCCTAAGCACTTGGTTAAATCTTTAACCAAAGCTAAATTTGAGCAATTGGCTGACAGCTTAATTAAACGTACTATTGAGCCTTGCCGTACTGCATTGAAAAATGCTGGTTACAGCACTTCAGATATCGATGAGATCATCTTAGTTGGTGGTTCAACCCGTATCCCAGCTATACAAGAAGCTGTTGAGAAATTCTTCGGTAAAGCACCTTCAAAAGGTGTTAACCCTGATGAGGTTGTAGCTATCGGTGCTGCAATTCAAGGTGGTGTATTAACCGGCGAAGTTAAAGACGTGTTACTGTTAGACGTTACTCCATTATCATTGGGTATCGAAACTATGGGTGGTGTAATGACTCGCTTAATCGAATCTAACACAACTATACCAAGCAAAAAATCTGAGACTTTCTCAACTGCGTCTGATAACCAGCCATCTGTAGAGATCCACATTTTGCAGGGTGAACGCCCTATGGCAGCACAAAACCGTACGTTAGGCCGCTTCCACCTGGATAGCATCCCGCCTGCGCCACGTGGTGTACCACAGGTAGAAGTTACTTTTGATATCGATGCTAATGGTATATTGCATGTATCTGCTAAAGATAAAGCAACCGGTAAAGAGCAAAAGATACGTATCGAAGCTTCATCTGGCTTAACTGATGCAGAGATCAAAAAAATGAAAGACGAAGCTGAAGCTAATGCTGATGCTGACAAAAAGGCAAAAGAAGAAGTTGAAAAACTGAATGGCGCTGATGCTTTGATCTTCTCGACAGAGAAACAACTGAAAGAATATGGTGACAAGATTTCTGCTGACAAAAAAGCACCTATCGAAGCATCATTAGAAAAATTAAAATCAGCTTACTCAGCTAAAGACTTCGATGCTATCGATGCTGCTCAAACTGAACTGAACGCTGCCTGGGCTACTGCATCTGAAGAGATGTATAAACAAACAGGTGATGCACCAGGCCAAGGTGGCCAACCTAATGCAGGTGGCCCTGAGGCAAGTGGCGGACAAGCTGGCGACACAGTAACTGATGTTGACTTTGAAGAAGTGAAATAATTATAATAGTTTTTTTTTGAGAAAGGCCCTACTGGAAACAGTGGGGCCTTTTTGTTTTACATTTTCCCGGCCGCCATGCTCATTTTATCACCCCACGGTACAAGTAGTAGACTTTGTTGGCGATGAATTAGTAGGTCATGCTTTCTTTGCCCGTCATGCTGAACTTGTTTCAGCACCTCACATGACAGATAGTAGACTTTGTTGGCGATGAATTAGTACGTCATGCTTTCTCTGCCCGTCATGCTGAATTTGTTTCAGCACCTCACATGACGGATAGTAGACTTTGTTGGCGATGAATTAGCACGTGGGATCCCGAAACAAGTTCTGGACGACGGTCTGATTATAAAAAAGGCGATTATGGTGTCGCAAGATTAGCTCAGCGTAAATGTGACGGATATTATTGTAAGCTTCCAGCTGAGGTAAGATGAAACCTTACCTCAGATTAACCACAGGGTAGAAACCTGAGGTAGCATAATTAGTAAGAAACAGTAATCACCTTACCACTATTTTCAAATTCAATAGTATCAGTACCGCTAACCACGTTACAATTTACGTCGAAGTTTTTCGTGTGCCCTCCAAAACCATGCAACACCAATTTAATTTTAGTGTATTTAGAGGGAAGGCTACCTTCT
Organism: Mucilaginibacter polytrichastri; assembly: GCF_001911425.1. Lineage (GTDB taxonomy): Bacteria > Bacteroidota > Bacteroidia > Sphingobacteriales > Sphingobacteriaceae > Mucilaginibacter > Mucilaginibacter polytrichastri. The sequence continues at coordinate 165,047 of NZ_MPPL01000001.1, forward strand.
GCAATGCCGAATGTAATATGGCTGTGAGTTGGGTCGAAACTGATTTCGCGTTTATGGTAAGCGCCCTGCTGGTAATCGTACGATGAACCGTCGTCTTCGTAATAAACAAAATGGCTGGCTTCTTTGCCATACCATACGTTTATTTCCAGTATGCCGTCGCCTTTTTGGTTGGTGTTTTGTATGATGTTTTGCATCGGGATAATGGCACCACTTTTGGCAAATACAGGTAGATCAGTCAATGGCGCATCAACTGTATAAGCGTGGCCGCCATCATAATGCTGACCGCTGCTTACACGATACCATTCGCCCTGCGGCAGGTAAACAGATGCCGTATGCTCTGTGCTGATAACCGGGGCAACCAGCAAACCATCGCCAAACAGAAACTGGTTTTGATAGGTTGGATTGTAAACCATGGCATCCTGGGTATAGTTAATAGCCAGCGTACGGCTTACAGGGAGCCCTGTTTGATGCGATTGATAGAAACTTGAGTACAAGTATGGTAGCAATTTATAACGCAGCTCAATGTCTTTTTTAATGATCTTTTCATTGGCTTCGCCCCAGCGCCAGGGTTCGCGCATTTTGGTACCCTGCATGGCATGGTTACGGAACATCGGGGTATACACACCGAGCGAGTTCCAGCGTACCATTAGTTCAGGAGTAGGATCACCGCTAAAGCCGCCGATATCCACACCAACCAAGCTCATGCCGGTAATACCTAAACTGTTTACCAAACGCTGGCCCAGCAGCATGTGTGCATCATAAGCAGAATTATCGCCCGTCCACACAGCCGAATAACGCTGTGTGCCCGAGTATGCAGCGCGGGTTAACACGAATGGCCGTTTATTACCTAAGATCTTTTTAGTGCCCTCGTAAGTAGCGCGGGCCATTTCCATACCGTAAACGTTACGGATCTCCGGCATGTAGTAATTACCAAATTTAACCATCCATGGGATGTTTTGCCCCCAGGCGGCAGGCTCGTTCATGTCGTTCCAGAAACCTTCTACACCGGGTTCGGTAAGGGCTGTAAATGATGCTCCCCACCAGTCGCGCACATCTTTCCTGAAAAAATCGGGAAAATGACAGCGGCCAGGCCAAACTTCGCCCACAAATTTTTCGCCGTTGGGGTAAGTGGCAAAATAGTTTTTGGCCACGCCTTCATCATATTGTTTGTAACCAGGTTCCACTTTAATCCCCGGATCTACTATGGTAACCAGTCTGAAGCCCATCGATTTCAACTTATCGATAAATGATTTTGGGTCGGGGAAGGTCTGATGGTTCCAGGTAAAGATTTTGTAATGGTCCATGTAATCAATATCACAATACATTACATCGGCTGGTATGTTATGGTCGCGAAAGG
>NZ_MPPL01000001.1:166413-219293 GCF_001911425.1 Mucilaginibacter polytrichastri
TTGGGCTATGTCTAGAATCTCCTGCGCACTCATATAACTCCAGCGGCATTGCTGGTAACCTAAGCTCCAAAGCGGCGGCATTTCCATACGGCCGGTAAGCCATGTATAATCTTTAATAATATCAGCTACGTTTTGCGAACCAAAAAAGTAATAGTTCATGTCACCGCCATCGGCGCCAAACCAGCTCATCTGGTTATCTGTAGTTGCGCCAAAGTCGAAATAACTTTTATGGGTGTTGTCAAAAAACAAGCCGTAAGTAAGGCCGGTGTGTATGCCCACAAAAAACGGAAAGGTTTCGTATAAAGGATCTGTCTTAGGGCCGTGATCGGGTGCATCAGTGTTCCAGTTGGTATAGTTACTACCACGACGGTCTAAGTCGCCGGTTTTCTCGCCCAGGCCAATAAACCGCTCGTCTTTGTATAGCTTACGATAGTTAACCACGCGGCTTCCCTGCCAGTTAACACCAAAACGCTCGTCGTCCTGGCTTAACTCCTTGCCATCTGCGGTGTAAAAGTTAAACCGCAATGGCGATTTCTGTATCCGTAGTTTTAAGGCCGAAGTGGTTACTTCGATATCATTGCTGATTTCTTTATAATCGATAGCATCAGTCGGTTTTTGTATCACAGCAAAGGAAGTATCTGCCACGCCGGTGTTTTTACTGATGTTAACCCGAATAACGGTAGGGCTGTAAACCCAAACCCGGGCAACAGCTTCTTTGGTTTTTATTACTAAAGCATTGTTTTGCTTGGAGGTATTTTCTGTATTACCTAAAATTTCAACCTGCATATGTTGTTGGGCAAATAATGATTTGTACGTAGTTAGTAAAACAACGACTAAGAGCAAATATCGTTTCATTAGAGATTTAATAAAATTGGTTACGAAGTCAAATGTAATTAATTATCGGGAACGTTCCCGGTGGATATGTAATTGTTTATAAGTCGTTGTTTTTAATTTAAACTAAATAATTAGTTATTTTATAAACTAATTATTTAGTTTTGTTAGAAGCGTGTAATAACCAATGTTAACCTTTGCCAACAATGATTAGAAACTTTATTAAAACTGCCTTTCGCAGCCTTTTAAAAAATAAAGGCTTTACCTTATTAAACGTTATGGGGCTTGCTTTGGGCCTGGCTGCCTGTTTGCTAATTGTTTTTTATATAGCTGATGAACTGAGCTATGATAGGTATAACACCAGGGCCGACAGAATTTACCGGGTGAACAGTGATTTAAAATATAATGAATTAACCACTTCTTATGCCATTGCAGCACCGCCCGTAGCCAGGGCATTAAAGCAAAGCTTCCCCGAAATAACCGAAGCTGCACGCCTAACCCCGGCACCCAATGTGCGGGTTAGAAAAGCTAACGAAAACATACAGGAGTATAAAGTAGTGTATAGTGACCCTAGCATTTTTAATATTTTCACTTTACCGTTTATAGCAGGCAACCCGGCTACAGCATTAAACGAGCCCAATACGGTTGTTATTAATGAAAGTACAGCAAAAAAATATTTTGGCCGTACTGATGTTTTAGGGCAAATGCTTACGCTTAGCAATGATAGCTTGGCCTATAAGATAACCGGGGTAATGCGCGATATGCCTGCACAATCGCATTTTAATTTTGATTTCTTTTTGTCGATGACCTCCAGCCCGAATAGTAGAGATAATGGTTTTAATCATTTTAATTATCAAACCTATATTTTACTAAAACCAAGTGCCGATCCGCAGAAATTGGAAGCCAAGTTTGGCAGCTTTATGCGGCAGCACTTAAACACTGCAACCTTTAATTATAATAAGTTTGCGGGCAGCGGCAACTTTATTCGCATTAACCTTACACCGCTTACAGCCATTCACCTGCACTCTAACCGCCAGCGGGAGTTGGGTGTTAACGGAGATATCGGTTACATCTATATTTTTGGCGCTATTGCGCTTTTTATATTGCTGATAGCTTGTATTAATTTTATGAACTTATCTACCGCCCGTTCGGCAAATCGTGCCCGCGAGGTGGGGGTAAGGAAAGTATTAGGTTCTTCCCGCGCATTTCTAATTTATCAGTTTTTGTCCGAATCGATATTAATTACTTTGTTTGCAGCTGTTGTGGCTGTATTACTGGCTTGGGCGCTGTTGCATCCTTTCAACCAAATGTCGGGGAAAGCATTAGCAGTTACTTGTCACACAGTTATATATTTACTCCCGGCATTGTTGGGCATTGTTATTATTGTAGGTGTAATAGCCGGCTCTTACCCTGCGTTTGTACTGTCGGCTTTTCGGCCAATAAATGTTTTAAAAGGTAAATTAACCGGCTTAAAGGGCGGCAGCCTGCGTAGTTTTTTAATAGTTTTTCAGTTTACTATCACCATATTTTTAATCATCGGTACGCTTACCATTTATAATCAGCTTAATTACATCCGCCATAAAAACCTGGGCTTTAAACGCGACCATGTGTTGATTGTGAAAAATGTTAACCTGCTCGAAGATCCAAAAATCCTGAAAGCGGAAATTAAGCAGTTACCCAGCGTTGCCAACGCTACAATAACAGGGTTTTTGCCAACATCTGATAACAGGCAGCCCGCAAATCTTTCGGGTGATGGCAATACCACTTCATTTATGGCCGAACTGTGGGCCATTGATGCCGACTATCTCAATACCATGGGGATGAGCCTGGCAGCCGGCCGTGACTTTTCTGAACAGATGAAAACCGACTCGTCGGGAATTATCATTAACCAAACAGCGGCTAAGATGCTGGGGTATTCTGGTGATGCAATTGGTAAAAAAGTTTATTATCCCGATAGGTCGGGCCGTAAAATAGCTTGCCAGGTACTGGCTGTGGTCAACGATTTTAACTTTAATTCGCTGCGCGATAATATTACACCACTGGCCATGGTTATGGCGCCCGACTGGCGGGCTTCTATGAGTATCCGTGTTAAACCGGGTAACCTAGCTGCACTGATAGATCAGATCGGGAAGAAATGGAATGCCGTATCTCCTAATCAGCGATTTGAATACTCATTTATGGACCAGGATTTTGATTCCCTTTACCGGGCAGAGCAACGCACCGGGAATATCTTTTTAGTATTTACCGTATTGGCTATTTTTATTGCCTGCCTGGGCTTATTAGGGTTGGCTGCTTACACGGCAGAACAGCGCAACAAGGAAATCAGTATCCGCAAGGTATTAGGTGCCAGCGTAACAACCATTATGGCCTTATTAACCAAAGATTTTGTTAAACTGGTGATGATTGCGATTATAATTGCATCGCCGCTGGCCTGGCTGGCTATGCAAAAGTGGCTGCAGGGTTTTGCTTACCGGCAAGAAATATCCTGGTGGATATTATTAGCAGCAGGCTTAGGTTCTATGGCGATTGCCATTGTTACGGTAGGCTTTCAATCTGTTAAAGCAGCAGTGGCTAACCCAATAAAGAGTTTAAGAAGCGAATAGGTATAAACTAAAGAATCCCCGTCTGTAATAATAGCCCCAATATTATCAAGTGGATTAAAGCTGAAATCTGTTGCAGAACTCTTATTTAAGTTCTATAAAAACTAGTATGGCCCTTATTAAGGGCCATACTAGTTTTTATAATGTTGAAGCCGTCATCCCGGAACTTGTTTCGGGATCCCACATGCTAAGCTAATCGGCCTGTCCCGTGGGGTGCTGAAACAAGTTCAGCATGACGTGATTTTAATTTATTACGACCAAAGATTAGCCGGATAAGTACCATTAGCAACTAAATCGGCAATGCTTTTTTGTACAATTGGTTTATCTTCTTTGTAAGTTACGCCAAACCATTTCGATGCAGTTGGGATCACTTTAAAAGTAGCCGTAGCCGATTTAATCAGCTCGTCGGCCACTAAAGGGATAAAAAACTCTGCCTTAGGGTTGTCTTTGTTTTTCTCAACAAAACGTTGAAACATTGGTAAACTTTGCTCAAAAACAGCAGGAGTAAAACCCCAGAAGTTCATGGATACACGGGTATCTGTAGGCAATTCGGTTTCAACGCCGCCATCTTCATAAACAACGCCGTCGCCTTTAAAGTATACCTGGGTACGCTCGTTAATTTCAACCATGTTACCTTCTTCATTCACTTTACAAACACCGCGTGATACGGAACCATGCTCAGATAATGTTCTGTCTATCTGGTAACCGATCAGCGAATATTTATCATCGGCAACTTCTGTGGTTAAAAACTTAGCCATTTTTTCAAAGGCATCATAACCGTAGTAATCATCGGCATTAATAACGCAAAAAGGCTCATTGATTTGGTTGCGTGCAGCTAATACAGCGTGGGCGGTTCCCCATGGCTTAGCGCGTTCAACTTTATAATCTATGCCAAATTGCTCCAGGTCATAGTTTTGAAAAACATAATCAGTTTCTACTTTACCGGCTAGTTTAGGCTCGAAAATGGCTTTAAAGCTATCCAGGAATTCTTCGCGGATAATAAAGCTGATTTTACCAAAACCCGCTCTGATGGCATCGTGGATAGAATAATCAATAATGGTTTCGCCGTTAGGGCCGAAGCCGTCAACTTGTTTCATGCTGCCGTAACGGCTGGCCATCCCTGCGGCCAATATCAATAAAGTAGGTTTCATATTTTTCTAAAGCTAAGCTTGTTATTAGATGATTCTATATACGGAAATTAAGAGTACGTTGTTTGAAAATAAAGCTTTTCAGTTTATCTTTTAAAATCTTATTTAAAATATTTAAAGTCCTGTCCGTTTTCAATGGTCAGCAAGGTTTCATAAATGAGTCGAATCACGTTGTCAACATCTTCCTTGTGGATCATTTCTACAGTGGTGTGCATGTAGCGCAACGGTAAAGAGATTAATGCTGATGGTACACCACCGTTAGAGTAGGCAAAAGCATCGGTATCTGTGCCTGTTGAACGTGATGATGCCTGGCGCTGGAATGGGATCTCTGCTTTCTCAGCAGTTTCTACCAGCAGCTTGTTGAGGTTATTTTGTACCGCAGGGGCATAAGAAACAACAGGGCCGCGTCCGCAAGCCAAATCGCCTTGAACAATCTTGTTGATCATCGGGGTTTGGGTATCGTGGGTTACATCTGTAACAATGGCCACATTTGGTTTAATGTGGTGTGCTATCATCTCGGCACCGCGAAGTCCAATTTCTTCCTGTACCGCGTTTACGATATAAAGACCGAATGGCAGGGTTATGTTGTTTTCTTTCAGTAAACGGGCAACTTCGGCAATCATAAAACCACCGGCACGGTTATCTAAGGCTCGGCCAACGTAATAGCGATCATTAAGCACCATAAATTCATCTTCGTAAGTTATTACACAACCTACGTGGATGCCCAGTTTTTCAATTTCTTCTTTTGAAGTGCAGCCACAATCTAAAAAGATATTCTTCAGGGTTGGAGCTTCTTCCTTTTCACCGCCTAAACGGGTGTGTATAGCAGGCCAGCCGAAAACAGCCTTAACCACATCGCCATTGTCGGTATGGATATTTACACGTTTTGATGGCGCTATCTGGTGATCTGAGCCACCATTACGGATCACATAAATTAAACCATCGCTGGTGATGTAATTTACAAACCACGAAATTTCATCGGCGTGGGCTTCAATTACTACTTTATAAGGCGCATCCGGGTTAATGATACCAACCGTGGTGCCATAATTATCTACATAATAATCGTCGATATATGGCTTAATGTATTCCAGCCACATTTGCTGGCCCTTCCATTCGAAACCGGTAGGAGAGGGATTATTGATATATTTTGCTAAGAAAGCTAAAGAAGATTCTGTAACAACAGCAACATGCTGTTTTTTCTCATTTTGTTTTTCAGACATAGTAATTAATAACACTTACTGCATATGCAGTCAACAAATATAATAAAGCAGTTTAAAGATAGGTAACGATATATACCTAAAATGGTTGCACTTGAGGCAGATTTATATTGCCTTTTCTAATATCTCGAAGTTGACACCTTTACGGGCAAACACCTCGCCGGTAGATGTAAAGCCGGCTTTGATATAAAATTGTATTGCCGTATCGCGGGCATTACACCAGATACGGGTACCGCCTTCGGCTTTGGCGAAGTCGGTAATATACTGCAATAGCTCGCGCCCTATGCCCTTGCCCTGCTGGTTTGCCTGTACAGCAAACTTACGAAACTGGAAATCGGTTCCATTTTGAAAAAGCGATACCACGGCAATTAATTTGTTATCCATAAATCCACCAAAATGCATGGCATGGTTGTCTTCCTCCATCTCCATATTAAACATATACTCGCCAGGGTACAATTCGTCGCGGCGTAAACGCCAGGTTAGTTGTGGGGTTATTTGTTCGATGTAGAGAGATGTAGTCATTACGTTCGCTATTCTTTTTAGTTCCCTCCCTCGGGAGGGTTAGGGAGGGGTTTCTACAATAATAAAGTTTCGGGAATATTTATTCCAACAAACTTAAATCAAAGCTTAGTGGTAACTTGATATCCGGATTTTCTTTAATGAGATTTATGATCAATGTTTCAATAGTTCGGATAACATTAAAAGTATCAGCTTTTACTTCAGTTTCAGAAAATCTTATAAATCTAACTCCAAGTTCTTCCAAGCGTTGTTGCCGATCACTATCTTTCAATAATTTATCTTCATTTTCGTGATAATTACCGTCTATTTCTATCGCAAGCATTAGTTCTTTGCAATAGAAGTCTACAATGTAATTGTCGATACAGCGTTGCCTGTCAAAATCAAAACCTAATAATTTATCGTCTTTTAGTTCATTCCATAATAACGTCTCTCCAAAAGTCATGTTCTTGCGAAGTTGCCGGGCTAGTGCTTTTAATTTTGGATTATATGGGATGATTTTTGCCAATGGTTTTATCGCTTTTAGAAACCCCTCCCTAACCCTCCCAAGGGAGGGAACTTTCCGTTCTAGTGTTTAAAGTCTTGTTTCTTGGCTCTTGATTCTTGACTCTCTTATAGCGGTATATTCCCGTGTTTTTTCCTCGGCACATTTACCACTTTATTTTCCAGCATTTTAAAGGCGTGGATCAATTTTAAACGGGTTTCGGCGGGTTCAATTACCTCGTCAACAAAACCGCGTTCGGCAGCACGGTAGGGGTTGGCAAACTTGTCAGAGTATAGCTGCTCCATTTCTTTCCATTTAGCTTCGGGGTCTGCAGCGGCTGTGATTTCGCGTTTAAAGATAATTTCGGCTGCGCCTTTAGCCCCCATAACGGCAATCTCTGCAGATGGCCAGGCATAGTTCATATCTGCGCCGATGTGTTTGGAGTTCATTACATCGTAAGCACCACCATAAGCCTTGCGGGTAATTACCGTAATGCGCGGAACGGTGGCTTCGCAAAAGGCATAAAGCAGTTTTGCGCCATTGGTAATAATTGCATTCCACTCCTGGTCGGTGCCCGGTAAAAAGCCCGGCACATCTTCAAATACCAGCAGCGGGATATTAAAGCTATCGCAAAAGCGGACAAAGCGTGCGCCCTTGGTTGATGAATGCCTGTCGAGCACGCCGGCCAGGTAAGCAGGTTGATTAGCTACGATACCAATGCTGCGCCCCGCTAGTCGGGCAAAGCCGACTACAATATTGGGTGCAAAATCTTTATGTACTTCTAAAAAGGAGCCCTCATCTATCACCTCGTCAATTACCTCGCGGATATCGTATGGCTGCAGGGCGTTTTCGGGCATAATGGAGTTTAGCGAAGGCCGCTTTTCATTTTTGCTTTCGTAAGCCAAATTTGGGGCGGTTTCTTCGCAGTTCTGCGGCATATAGCTCAGCAGCTTTTTAATGTGCTGAATAGCATCAATCTCGTTAGCCAGGGCAAAATGCGTAACGCCCGACTTGGTGGCATGGGTATTAGCCCCGCCCAGTTCTTCTGATGTTACCACTTCGTGCGTTACCGTTTTAACCACATTGGGCCCGGTTACAAACATGTAAGAAGTATGCTCTACCATTAAAATAAAATCGGTAATAGCAGGTGAGTACACTGCTCCACCCGCACAGGGCCCCATAATGGCCGACAACTGCGGGATTACACCCGATGCCCTGGTATTGCGGTAAAAAATATCGGCATAACCACCTAGTGATACCACACCTTCCTGAATGCGTGCACCGCCCGAATCATTAAGGCCGATAAAAGGCACGCCGTTTTGCATGGCCAAATCCATAATCTTACAGATCTTTTCGGCATGGGTTTCAGAGAGCGATCCGCCGAAAATGGTAAAATCCTGAGAGAACACGTAAACCGGCCTGCCGTTAATAGTGCCATAACCGGTAACAACACCGTCGCCGGGGTAGTTCTCTTTTTCCATTCCGAAATCGGTAGAGCGGTGTACCACCAGCATCCCTATTTCCTGGAAAGAGCCTTCGTCCATTAAAAAGTGTAATCGTTCGCGTGCGGTTAGTTTTCCTTTTTTATGCTGACCGGCTATCCGCGCTTCGCCGCCACTGGCCAGTGCTTGTTCGCGTTTTTTATGCAGGGTTTCTATCTTCTTATCCACAATACTGGTAGTAAAATTGGGTTAGTGGTTAAATGTAGTAATTGTTGGGTGATAAATGCAAGGTTGCTAAGGTAGAAGATAAATGCTTCCGCAAGTTTAGCGTAGCGTACCATGTGGAAGTGTCAGTAAATAATTTATATATTTCGTCCAAGCATTCTCAATAATGAAAACAACCAGCTTTTGGGTCAAATCTATAATTCTTACTACAATAGTCATTTTATGTATCTGGTATATGCTGTTTGTTGGTATTATGAATTTTCTTACAGGGTCAGGTTCCGGATTGTTTTACTGGTATAGCCTTTTACTTCATCTTATTATTGTATTAATATGTGTGCTCTATTTAATTGATAAAATCAAATATTGGGCTAAGCGTAATTGATTAATAACATTCCGTGTTTGGCTTTCTATTAAAATGACAGACCAATTATCTATTTAAACATACTGTAGCATGTTTTTAGTATATTTGCTAAACAAGTATGAAACTTAGAGATTTTAAATTAGGCTTATGCATCATGTTTATGGGCATCTTCATGACGAAGATGTTTATATCTGTTGCGCCTGTATTTATGAGTCTCAACAACAAAACAGTTAATGCTGTAATTACCCAACTGGAACTCGAATCGAAAAATGACAAGGAAGACCCTGACAAAGGATCTTTAAAAGAAAAGAAGTTTTTTGATGAAGATTTCACTTTCTCTATACATGATTACAAGCCGCTAGTGGTAGAGATCAATGTATTGCACCGCTTAGAGAAATCGCTGTATACACAGGTATATCATCCTGTGGTGCCTACCCCGCCTCCTAACGTTTAATTTAATGTAATCCCGATATGCCGGGAGCAGCAATGGTATACTTGTCTTTTTTAAAAGATCGGGCTGGCCAATTTTGGACCTTACTATTCCAACTGCCCTCTGCGTAAGTCAATCTTATTCAATTAAATTTAATATTTATTACCATGCAAATTAAGCAAGGTGGGTTTGCTGCGGGCGATCTTAACCTCAAAAAATATTTTCTGCCCAAAAATTTAAAAAAGGATCTTCCGTCCAGCCTCGTTGTGTTTTTAGTGGCATTGCCCCTTTGTTTGGGTATTGCACTGGCAAGCGGAGCGCCTTTATTTGCAGGCGTGCTTAGCGGCATTATCGGCGGGATAGTAGTAGGTACATTAAGCGGTTCGCAGTTAAGTGTAGCCGGTCCGGCTGCGGGCCTAACGGTTATCGTTTTAAATGCCATAACCGGTTTAGGCTCGTTCGATACCTTTTTGTTGGCGCTTGTTATTGCAGGCGTTTTCCAAATGATACTGGGCTTGGTTAAAGCCGGTACAATTGCCAACTATTTTCCTTCGGCAGTAATTGAGGGGATGCTGGCCGCGATAGGTATTATCCTGATCATGAAACAGTTTCCGCATGCGGTAGGCTTTGATGCAGATTTTGAGGGCGATGAAGGTTTTTTACAGGTGGATGCCAATAATACCTTCTCTGGGATTGTAAGCGCTATCAACAAAATCAATTTCGGTGCGGTAATTATTGCAGCAGTATCCTTATTGCTCATGATCTACTGGCCGCGCTTCAAAAAATTGGCTACTGTGCCTGCGCCTTTAATGGTTGTTTTAGCAGGTGTTGGTTTGAGCCTGTTGTTTGCCCACAGCGGCCTTGCCTTGCGCGATAAGCAATTTGTACATATCCCGGTGGTAGGCAGTACCGGTGAATTTTTCGGCCTGTTTAAATCGCCGAATTTTAGTGCTATTGGTAATAAACAGGTATGGATAACGGCCTTCACCATTGCGGTAGTTGCCAGTTTAGAAACCCTGTTAAGTTTAGAAGCTGTTGATAAGATAGACCCCATTAAGCGGATCTCGCCAACCAACCGCGAACTGCTGGCACAAGGTGCAGGTAATATTATCAGCGGTTTGTTAGGCGGCTTACCCATGACAGCGGTTATCGTACGTTCATCTGCCAATGTTAACGCAGGGGCCCGTACCAAAATAAGTGCTATTACACATGGTGTAATGCTGTTAATGGCCCTGTTGTTTATCCCGGCGCTCATTAATTATATCCCGCTTTCGTGCCTGGCGGCTATCTTGTTAACTACGGGGTACAAGCTGGCTAAACCAGCCTTGTTTAAACACATGTGGCACCAGGGACTAAACCAGTTTATCCCCTTTGCGGTAACTATACTGGCGGTAATTTTAACGGATCTGCTTATAGGTGTGGGGATTGGTATGATGATCGGGATCTTCTATATCCTGCGTACCAATTTGCGTAACCCATACTTCTACCAGATCATTAAAAATGGGGATAAGAAAGTGATTCGCATTCAGCTGGCCGAAGAGGTATCGTTTTTAAATAAAGCAGCTATACAGGTAACGCTAACCAGCTTACCTAAAGAAACAGAAGTATACATTGATGGGTCTAATTCCAGGTATATCGATCCTGATGTACTGGAGATTATCCATAACTATAAGCATCATGCTTATACCAAAGGTATCATCGTATCATTAATAGATATTAAAGACAAATACGATGTGCCCAAATTACAGGAATTGAAATTTCAATCTAACTAAAACCCCAAAAAGATCATGTTAGTAAACGGAGAAGTAAAAAAAGAAATTAAGCCGGCTATAGATGCCAAAAATATACAATTAGCGCAAAAAAGCAGTTATGAATCTTTAATTAAAGGAAATGCAGATTGGGTTGAAAAACGCCTTAAAGAAGACCCCGAGTATTTTCACACTCTGGCAAAAGGCCAGCACCCGGAAGTATTGTGGATAGGTTGTTCAGATAGCCGCGTACCTGCCAATGAGGTAACCGGCACCAAACCGGGCGAAGTTTTTGTACACCGTAACATTGCCAACGTATGTGTACACTCGGATATGAATATGCTGAGCGTGTTGGATTATGCCGTAAACGTGCTTAAAGTAAAGCATGTGATTGTGGCAGGCCATTACGGTTGCGGCGGTGTTGCAGCCGCACTTAGTAAAAAACAGTTTGGTTTAATAGATAACTGGTTACGTAATATTAAAGACGTATACCGTTTGCACAGCCACGAACTTGACCGTATTACCGATGAAACTGCCAAGGTTAACCGCCTGGTTGAACTTAATGTGGTGGAGCAGGTTTACAACTTGTGCAAAACCACCATTATACAAAACGCCTGGACAGAACGGCATGACCTTGAAGTACACGGATGGGTAATTGATATAGGTACAGGCCTGGTTAAAGATTTAGGTGTTACCAATAGCGGTGCCCAGCATTTAGGTTATGTGTATGAGCTTAATGATGCGAAGATTGTTGCACATTAAAGAGAATGGCCAACCACTAGTAGCCAGTTTTTAGTAGTTTTTGCTCCCGGTTACACAATAGTGAGCCGGGAGTTTGTTTTTTATATTAAATTGTGTGCGCAAAAATAATTTATGCTAAGGCAAGCAAAAGAACACAGAACACTTAGGGAAAACTTAATGCTGGCATCGTCAACGGCATTTGTGTCGGGCGTTATTAATGTGGCAGGGATGGTTGCCTTTCTGGCTTTTACCTCTAATATTACGGGGCATGTGGCCAACCTGGCTAATCACCTTGTACAGCAAAACTACCGCGAAATTATGGTTTTTGTAATCTGGCTCTTCATGTTTTTTATGGGGGCTTTTATAGCAAACTTCCTAATCCGCTCGCTCGAGCATAAAAGTACGTACACAGCTCATGCATCGCCAGTTATCATAGAAATGATCATTTTGTTACTGGTAGCTTTTTATGGTTCTACTTTTTATAAAGAAACCCAGATAGAACGTGAAATTGTGATCGGGGCACTATTATTTGCTATGGGATTGCAAAACAGTATGGTTTCTACCGTATCTGGCGGGCTCATTAAATCATCGCACCTTACAGGGCTATTTACAGATTTGGGGGGTGAAGTATCAGAATGGCTGCATCCGAAAACTGGTAAAAGTACTGTGGTAAGAAATAAAATACTGGTACGTTTAACCATATTGTCTTTTTACATTATTGGTGGAGTAGCCGGAGGGTATTTTTTCGACCGTTACAATTTTGCTATATTTTACGTTATACCACTTATATTAATCACTATTTTATATTACGACCTGACGCCACTTGCCCTGCATAAGCTAGATCGCTTATTTATGTGGGGTAAAAAACGGCAGGTATCTTAATTATTAAACATTATGTGTGCAAAAGTTAAAAAATATCACGCTCATGACACTAGTCATATAAGCTATGAATCTCTTTTAGAGGGAAATAAACAATTTGTTGCCGAAACACTGGATGAAGATCCTGACTATTTTCATAAACTGGCCAGCGGGCAAAAGCCACCCATACTTTGGATTGGTTGTGCAGATAGCCGTGTGCCTGCCAACCAGATCACCAATACCAACCCGGGCGAAATATTTGTACACCGTAACATTGCCAACGTGGTAGTACACTCGGATATGAATATGCTCTCGGTATTGGATTATGCCGTGAATGTATTAGAAGTAAAGCACGTTATAGTTACCGGCCATTATGGTTGCGGCGGTGTAATAGCAGCCATGAGTAATAAACAATTTGGCTTAATTGATAATTGGCTACGCCATATTAAAGATGTTTACCGCATCCACGCCAAAGAGCTGGATGCTATAACTGACGATAAAGAACGTGTAGACCGCTTAGTAGAGTGTAATGTAATAGAAGGAGTTTACAACCTCTGCAAAACATCTATTGTGCAAAATGCCTGGAAACACGAACATAATCTAAGCATACATGGTTGGGTATATGACCTGGGTACAGGTTTTATTAAAGACCTTAAAGTAAGTGCCTCCAATGATTCGCATCTGGGCGGGGTTTTTAAGTTTGAATAAACAATAAACATTATGCATTGCCTGTATGGCAATGCGTAATGTTTTAATATAATACTGATTTTTATTCTCCTAGTTGTAGAACGTCCAGCTTACCCCAAACTTTAATTGATGGTTAAACATAGGATAGCGGTTTACGGTGTAAAACCCCTGGCTAAATAACCCTTGGTTGGCATAATCATACTGCACAAACAGATTAGTACGAAACAGCGTACCCTTGGCAAATACAGACATTACCGGGTAGGAAGTAAAAGTAACGTCGGGCCCATTATAAAACTGCCCCAGACCTACTGCATACGATGGGGCCTTGTATGGCGTATTGTAACGCACATTAAAGCCGATATTAGAGTTAAGTACATTAAACAGCAACTTTGCGTAATATAAACTGCTGTAAGTGTAAACCTCTGGCGTACGTAAGATACTTGTATTGTCTGTTTTTTGATAAACCACATAATTATCAAAGTGCCACCTGTGCCAGGTTAAGTTTTTACCCAAACTTACTTTTAGTAAGCTAATAGGCGTACTGGCTTGCTTTGGTGTAGCATCTATACCATTAGGCTGCGCCTCGAAATACAAGTAGTCATTTATTAAAAAGTATTCGGCCTTAAAATCTAACCTTAACTGGTTGTTGATGTAGTTAAAGGATAGGCTGGTAGTTTTTTGATTATTGAAACTATTGCCAGTAAATATATAATGGTTAGAGATCCAGTTGGTATAAACAAACGGAGCCTTGTTGCTTTGCGAGTAGGCCTCTAATACAATACGGCCTGCTCTTTTACTGCCGGCAAGGTTTACTTTTACATCGTACAAAAAATCGCCAAAATTATAGCCTTCTGCTACTTGCTGAAAGTCGGCATCCAGGCCGGCTTTATCGCTAAACCGGTACCCCAGTTTGGCTTTAAGTGTAGCATTTTGGAAATTGCCTTCAGACTTGGTTACCGCCTGCGTTATCTTGGTGCCGAAGTTATTAATCACAGAATCAAGCACACTTTGGTTATAATGATAAAAATCATACGACAGGCCCAAATCAACTTTTAACTCGTTTTTAACAAAGCTGCTTGATTTACCCCTTAAATAAAAAGAGTAAGTAAACTCATTTTGCAAATGCTGAATGGTTAGCGAGTCGCGCGAGTTATGAGAACTGAAGTAGTAGTCTGGAAATACCCTGTATGTATCCGGGTCATTTTGTAAAAATTTATACTTACGGGTATTGTAATAAAACGTGTGCGATACCCTGTTGGTAGGCAATACTTTCGAGGTATCAGAACCTTTCCGCATGTTATCTATACGCCCCAGGTAGTAAAACTGTTTAACGTATACGCCCATAGATGTCCAGGCATCAGAAGTTCCGCTTAATTTTACGGCGTCGTTGCTGCTGGTTAAACCGGTTGTGCCTGTTACAAAAATATTATCATTCACAAGGCCGCCATTTTCCTGTGCTTTAAGTGTATTAAATAATATGTTGGTAAGGATATTATATCGTTTATTTTTTGATTCGTACCAACTAAAAACACCCGTGTTTATATCGCTTACGCCCTGTCGCAAATAGTACCCCTTAGAGCCAATGGTATTGAAAACAAAGCCCACATTCCAGTTAGGTTTAATATTTTGCGAATGAACAACTTTAAATATTTGCTCGGCGCTGCCGCCGGTATATAAACTCAGGTTGGTATAAGCCACCCTGGCGCGGTAATACTGTATATCTGCCGTGGTTAGCATATAAGGATCCAGCGCGTGCTGCCCTACATCAAAGCCTACGGTTTTAGCGGGTTCATACAGTAACGAACGTTGCGGAAGCCCGGTAATACCCAACCCAATACGCGGGCTGCGGGGTTGATAAAGCGGATTATAGTTTTCAAAATTAACCAGGCCGGTATCCAATGCAAAAACCTGGGTACTGTCTGTAAGCAGGCGCTCGCTGGTTACCTTAACAAACTTAGAATTAAAAACCACGGTGTCTTTTTTATGGTCTTCCTTTTTGCGCAAGGTATCCATCATTTGCTCGTCAGTTAGCTTTTTAGGTGCCGTTTTAACGGTATCCCGCATATAGCCTTGCTGTTGCTGGCTCGAGTAAGGGTTTACCTGTGCCATTACTGATGCCGCTTGCAGGCATATCAGCAGTATTAGAAAATATTTCAGCTTGTTAAGCATCAAGGCCGGCAATCAATTCTTTAAGTATTTTTGTCATTTTGGGTTCGGCCTCATGTGCAACGGCCAGTATATCATCAATTGAAACCGGTTTCAATGTTTCAGGGAACCCCTCGTCAGTTAATACAGATACGGCAAAAACAGGTAAACCTAAATGGTTTGCAGCAATTACCTCGGGTACGGTGCTCATGCCTACTGCATCGCCACCAATAATGCGTAAGTATCTGTACTCTGCACGGGTTTCTAAACTCGGGCCGGTTACGGCTACATAAACGCCTTTGTGGCAGGTTATATTATTGGCTTTTGCAATATCAAGCGCCTTTTCTATTAAATTTAATTTATAAGGCTCGCTCATATCCGGAAAACGTGGGCCAAGCTCTTCTTCATTTTCGCCAATAAGCGGGTTTTGCGGCTGCAGGTTAATATGATCATGGATAATCATCAGATCACCTTTTCTATAGTCGGGGTTAAGCGCCCCGCTGGCGTTTGATACAAAGAGGGTTTTAATACCCAGCCATTTCATTACCCTCACCGGGAATATGATTTGCTGCATATTATAGCCTTCGTAATAGTGAAGGCGGCCCTGCATAGCTACTACTTTTTTGCCCGACAGCGTACCGAAGATCAATTTACCAGAATGGAACTCCAGCGTTGAGATTGGGAAATCGGGGATGTTAGCATATAACAATTGCTTTTCTACCTCAATTTCGTTAACCAATCCGCCTAGTCCTGTACCCAGTATAATACCAATTTCGGGCTCAAAATCGCCGATACGGTTTTTAATGTATGTTGCTGTGCTTTCTATCTTTTGTAACATAATTTATTATCAGTTGATCGAATTGCTCCTGGCCGTTATTAAGAAACGCAATACTAATGGGTAGTACCCTAATTTGCAGTTTACTTAGAAGCGGTAACAGTTCGGGTTGTTTTAAACGTTCTGCATCCTTTTCTGTTGTAATCACAACCTTATTTAATGAGGGTTCGGCTGAAAATTCATCAGCAAGTTTAGCAATATTTTTTAAGCTGAAGCGGTGGTGGTCGGCATAATTATGATGAATAATATGCGGGCTAATACCCTGTAAATACTGTTTCAGCGGCGCTGCCCCGGCAATGCCTGTAAGCAGGAAGATTTTGGTATCGCCCCTAAGCGTATTTTCAACATCAGTGCCTTCTAAAGTCTTAAGCCCCAAGTAATTTATCGATGTGAAGAATAACTGCTGATAGGGGTAGGGCTTTACTTTTACTGCTATCCGGTCCCGTTCTTCTGCATGTAGTTGCTCGGGGCATTTACTTACTACAATAATATCAGCCCGCATTTTACCGCTGAAGGGTTCGCGCAGATCTCCGGCAGGGAGCAATAAATTCGGCTCGTCCAGCTTTTTATAATCAAACAATAAAATACTTAGCCCTGGTTTAACCGCCCGGTGCTGATAGGCATCGTCCAGGATAATGGGGCGGTAGTCATCTTTAAGCTGATTGATCCCATTAACCCTTTCTTCACAAACAGCTACGGTAATATCCGGAAACTTGTGTTTAAACTGTGCAGGCTCATCGCCAACATCGGTTGCGGTACTTTCTCCCGTAGCTATTAAAAAGCCTTTTGTTTTGCGGCCATAGCCCCGGCTTAGGGTAGCTAGTTGATGCTCGGGTTTTAATAAACGTACCAGGTACTCCGTCATGGGCGATTTACCTGCGCCGCCCACCGCAAGGTTACCTACCGATATTACAGGTAAATTAAATGAGGTGCTTTTAAACCAGCCCACATCATAACACCAGTTGCGGATAACCACAACCAAGGCATATAATAACGAAAAGGGTAACAAAAGCCAGCGCAGTTTCTTCATTAGATTTTGAACCTGTAAAGATAGGGGAAAGAATTATTATCGCCTTATATCTTACTTAAGAAACCGGCTCTTGCCTGTTATCCCAAAAGAATAATAAATGTATAGAAGATTCTGTAACCCGATAAAACAAGGATGTTTGTTTAGTGATGAAACCAATTCTAATATTTTCATCAATATTGGTGGCCTTAAACATAAAGGGCTGTTCTGCTATGAGTACAATTATTTTGTCTGCCTTAACTACAAATTTATCAGCTGACGGTGCTCCGAATTTGTCCTTAATAAAGTTATAAACAGAAACCAGCGTTTCTCTTGAACGGGGTGTGTAAAGAATTTGCAACCCCATTACAGGTTCAACATATCTTTAATTCCTGTATATGGAGATAACTGATTTTGGTCAGCTTCTTTTAAAGATTCTTTAATTCCGTTTATTATGTGATTAGGGTATACTTCACTTTTTTGTTCAAAAGAAATTTTCATAGCCTTCATAACTGCTTTCAAGGCAGTTAATTGTTGTTTGTTCTCAGGGTAAACAATTAAAGAGTCCATACACAAATATAGTTATTCCTTAAACAAAACAATGTTTAGAAAACGTCTGGACTTTTCGCAATAGGCATCAGTTTTTGTAAATTACGCCTACAATTTTTTTATATATGAAATACTTTCTCCTCTACATCTTCATCTTACTTTCCATCCCCGCCATGGCCCAAACCGATAAAAAGTTGACTGCCAAATTACAGGAAGCAGTAAGTGGTTTTCAGGGGGAGTACGGCATTTATGTACATCATTTAAAAACCGGTAAAACGGTTTCATTAAATGCCGATACCATATTCCCTACGGCCAGTATGATTAAAACAGGTATTCAATGTGCGGTAATGGATAAAATAGAAAAAGGCGAACTGCAATATAATCAGAAACTGGTATACCGCGATTCGTTGCTGTATGCAGGTGAGGACATCCTGGGCTCTTTTAAAAACGGTGATACCATTCAGTTGAGCAAAGTAGCCATGCTGATGATAACAATGAGCGACAATACAGCCAGCCTTTGGCTGCAAAAACTGGTGGGTGGCGAATACATTAACAACTGGCTTGCTCAAAATGGCTTCAAGGTATTTAGGGTAAACTCGCGTACGCCGGGCAGGCAGGAGCAACAAAAGCAGTATGGCTGGGGTATGAGCACCCCTTACGAAATGTGCCGGTTATTTACCATGATACACGAAGGTAAAGCTGTAAGCGAGGCAGCCAGCGAACGCATGTACCGCAACCTGATCCGCATTTATTGGGATGAAAATGCGCTTTCGCAAATACCGCCTTATGTACAGGCTGCCTCTAAACAAGGTGCGGTAAACCAGGCCCGGTCTGAAACCGTGTTGGTGAACGCGCCCCATGGCGATTATGTATTTTCTGTAATGACCAATAACATTAAAGACCAACGCTGGACACCCGATAACGAAGCAGATCAAATGATCAAAAAGATTTCAGCCCTGTTGTGGAACTACTATGAACCCCATAGCAAATGGAAACCTGCAGCAGGTGTAGATAAATTTATGAAAAATGAGTAAGCCTATTACCCTTCCCGCTCCTCAAAGGTCAAGCGGTTACCTACCGGGTCAACCACTGTCATGTTAATTGCTGAGGGATCCCACTCGGGAATAACCAGTCCCGGGCGGTTGTATTTATATTGGGGGTTGTTCAGGCTTTGATGATATGCACGGAGTCCTTTAAAATTCAATATCCTCACCCTGCCATTAGGCGAACCGTCGCCATGGTGCTCTGATAGGTTCAGCAAAATATCACCTTTAGATACCTGCATATAAACAGGCGTATTGTCTTCAAACCGGTGTTCCCAGTCTATTTTAAATCCAAGCCAGTTTACATAAAACTCTATGGTTTTATTATAATCATAAATGCGGAGAACAGGGATGACGGTTGGCATGACTCTGTGATTTATACTTTAAACTTATCAAATATTGTAATAACATAAACGGAATTTACCCGTTTACTCAAATTTACGATTCCAAAACAAAATACCCGTATACAAGCGTTATCTTTGTGCGCAACAAATAATCATATATGTTAAAAGGATTTTTTAATGTACCCACGCCGACTAATGAGCCGGTTTTAAACTATGGCCCGCGCAGTGTTGAGCGTGCCGCTTTAACCGCTGCTTTACAAGAAGGACGTGCCAAACAAACAGATATACCGATGTACATCGGCAGTGAGCAGGTGCGTACCGGGAAAACGCTGGAGATACGCCCGCCACACGATCATAAACATATTTTAGCAACCTACCATGAAGGTGATGCAGAGCATGTGCATGCTGCTATTAAAGCCGCCCTCGATGCTAAAGAAGCCTGGGAAAATATGCCGTGGGAAGATCGTGCTGCTATATTTTTAAAAGCAGCCGATTTATTAGCAGGCTCGTACCGCGCTAAGATCAATGCGGCTACCATGCTTGGCCAATCTAAAAACGCATACCAGGCCGAAATTGATGCGGCTTGCGAGTTTATAGATTTCTTGCGTTTTAACGCACACTACATGACAGAGATCTATGCCCAGCAGCCAACCAGCGGCAAAGGCATTTGGAACCGTGTAGAATTTCGCCCGTTAGAGGGTTTTATTTTCGCCATTACCCCATTTAACTTTACGGCTATTGCAGGTAATCTGTGCGCTTCGGCCGCCATGATGGGTAACGTTGTTGTTTGGAAACCTGCGCCTACGCAAATTTATGCTGCGAATGTAATTATGGAGGTTTTCATCGAAGCGGGTTTACCGGCTGGTGTTATTAACCTGATATATACCGATGGCCCGGTTGCGGGTGATATCATCTTTAGCCACCCTGATTTTGCAGGTTTACACTTTACCGGTTCAACAGGTGTTTTCCAGAACTTATGGAAAACCATTGGCACTAATATCGATAAATACAAAACTTACCCGCGTATTGTGGGTGAAACCGGCGGAAAGGACTTTGTACTGGCGCACCCAAGTGCCAATGTCGACGTATTGAACGTTGCCTTACTGCGCGGCGCTTTTGAATACCAGGGGCAAAAATGTTCTGCCGCTTCAAGGGCATATATCCCTAAATCCTTATGGCCTGCGTTGAAAGAAAAATTGCAAGCCGAGATGGCCACCTTTAAAGTTGGCCCTGTTGAAGATTTTGAAAACTTTATTAACGCCGTTATCGACGAACGTTCGTTCGATAAATTGGCTAAATACATTGATGCTGCCGTTGTCGACCCGAGTGTAGAGGTTGTTGCAGGTGGTACTTATGATAAAAGCCAGGGTTGGTTTATTAACCCTACGGTATTAAAGGTGGAAGATCCGCATTATGTAACCATGTGCGATGAACTTTTTGGCCCGGTATTAACGCTGTTTGTTTATGAAGATGCAGAATTTAGCAACGTAATGGACATTATCGATACTACCTCGAAATATGCCCTTACAGGTTCTATCATCTCGCAAGACCGTTATGCCATTGCAGAGGCAACCTATCGCTTGCGTAATGCAGCCGGTAACTTCTATGTAAACGATAAGCCTACCGGTGCAGTAGTTGGTCAGCAGCCATTTGGCGGTGCCCGTGGCTCTGGTACTAATGATAAAGCCGGGTCTATGCAAAACCTGCTTCGCTGGGTATCTCCGCGTACCATCAAAGAAACGTTTGAACCACCAAAAGATTACAGGTACCCGTTTTTGACTAAAGAACTTTAAGATAAAGAGTCAAGAAAGAATCAAGATAAAAAGAAAGGCGTCAATAAAATCGACGCCTTTCTTTTTGATCGCTATGTTTTCTGTTTCTTCTTCTTCGCAGCAGGGAACAATACATTATTTAATATCAACCGGTACCCCGGCGAATTTGGGTGCAGTTTAAGGTCTGTTGGTGGGTCGCCAACGGCGTGTTGGTAATCTTCGGGATCGTGGCCGCCGTAAAATGTCCACTGGCCTTTGCCATACTCGCCGTGGATGTAGCGTGCTTCGTTGCCTGTTTTCATTTCGCCCATTACGGTAACACCCGGTTTAAGCATGTTTTTATTGAAGGCAGTTGTAAGGCCCATAAATCCTTTAATCACCTTGTCATGGTCCTGCGTTAGCATACTTGGTACCACATCCCATTTGGCAGAGAAATCAAACAAAGTAAAAAAATCATTAGTCCGGTCTACCTGACGGGTAGGGGTTACGTCTATATTGCTGAATGAGTGCGATGTTGGGTTCTGGTCGAGCGTGAAATTTTTAAAGGCGAAAGTCTGGCTAAAATCCAGTTTGCCTTGCGCCTGCGGGTCGCTGGGGTCTCCATCAAACATGGTTTCACAAATGTCTGTATTGGCAGCGGCCAGGGCAATATCAAAAGTATCGGTGCCCGAGCACATGGCAAACAAAAAGCCCCCGCCCGAGCAAAAATCGCGGATGTGCTGGGCAACGGCCAGTTTCATTTGCGATACTTTTTTAAAGCCCAGCTTATGAGCTGTAGCTTCTTGCGATTTAACATCATCTACATACCAGGGGGCATACCTAAAAGCTCCGAAAAATTTGCTGTACTGGCCGGTAAAGTCTTCGTGGTGCAGGTGCAGCCAGTCGTACTTGGGCAGGTCGCCGCGGATTACTTCTTCGTCGTATACCACATCGTATGGAATCTCTGCATATTTTAAAACCAGGGTAACGGCATCATCCCATGGTAGTTTATTTTTGGGCGAGTAAACAGCCATTTTGGGGGCCTTCTCCAGTCTAATCATATCCATATTTACAGACGGATCACTGATTTCGGCCAGTATGGCGTTAACCTTTACATCTGCCAAAACCTCAAAGCTCACTCCGCGAATTTTGCATTCGTCCTCAATCTTTTTATCATATGGCACCATAAAACTGCCTCCACGATAGTTAAGCAGCCAATCTACCTCCTGATTATTCTTCAATACCCAAAAAGCTATCCCGTACGATTTAAGGTGATCTTTCTGGATCTCATCCATGGGGATAAGGATTGATGCAGCCTTGCCTGCGGCACATAAAAGAAGAAGGATAAAAGACAGCAGTACGCTTATTCGTTTTAGATGCATACTCAAATGTAACGAAGAAAATTGAACATTATGATTTGAAGATTTGAGGATATGCCGATTTGAAAGTTAACCTAGCACAGGTTATTTCTCAAATTTTCAAGTCACTAATTTTTAAACAATATGGCATTTTCAAATCTTCAAATTACCAAATTCTCCAATCGTTATCTTCAAAATCAAATTGTTAACTTTGCACTCCTCTATAAAATATAAAAATGAGCAAAGCAATAATAAAAACAGAAAAAGGCGACATGACTGTTCAGTTCTACGATCAGGATGCGCCAAATACAGTGGCTAACTTTTTAGGTTTAGCAAAATCGGGATTTTATGATGGTGTAACTTTTCACCGTGTAATCCCTAACTTCGTTGTTCAGGGTGGCGACCCAACCGGTACCGGTGCAGGTGGCTCTGATAAAAAAATTGATTGCGAGTTAACCGGTGGTAACCAATATCACGATCGTGGTGTGCTATCAATGGCACATGCTGGCCGTAACACTGGTAGCTCTCAGTTTTTTATCTGCCATAGCCGCGATAATACTGCACACTTAGACCGTAACCACACCGTTTTTGGTAAAGTGGTTGAAAACGTTGACGTAGTTGACGCTATCCGCCAGGGTGATAAAATCACCGGTATTGAAATAATTGAAGAATAAAAATTAGTTGTCGGTTATCTGTTGTCGGGGTGTCTGGGAAAACCCAGGTTATGCCGACGACAGACAACTGATAACAAACAATGGAAACGATATGAATTTACACGGAATAGTTGCTGTAACCGGCAGGCCGGGTTTGTGGAAAGCTTTAGCTCAAAACAAAACAGGCTTTATTTTAGAAAGCCTTGATGCGCAGAAAACCAAGTTAGTGGTTAACGTGTCTACAGCTAAATTAGCTGCTTTAGACGAGATCACCATTTTTGGTACAGATGAAGATATTAAGTTGACGGATGTTTTAGAAACCATGAAAGCATCTGCCACTGCAGCGCCCGATGCTAAAGCTGACGGAAAAAAATTGCGCGAATACTTTTTTGAAATAGCGCCAGACCACGATGAAGATCGTGTTTACAGTTCTGACATTAAAAAGGTGTTAACCTGGTTCAGTATTCTTAAAGAAAGACCGGAGTTTAACGAAGAGCCAGCTGCACCAGCACAACCGACTGAAGAAGAAGCTAAATAAATTGATTACGGATTTATTTAAAAGATAAAATGGGCGATGAAATTGTTTCATCGCCCATTTGTTTTATGCTTGCAGTTTGGTTCGATGGATTTTAAATCCTAAATCGAACGTCCAAATATTAACAATCCTGCTGCTGACACTTCTCGTCAACAAATTCGGCTTCGAATGTACAGTGGGTAATATCTAAGTGCTCCAGCCTGTGGCGCAGGTCGTGTTTTATTTTATCAAAGAGCGACATGTCATCAGGGTTAATCACAATATGTGCCGTAAGTGCATTTTCTGTAGTGCTTAGCGCCCAAACGTGTATGTGATGCACATCTACCACCCCTTTAGCCTTCATAAGTTCCAGCTTGGTTTTGGTTAAATCAATAGCTACCGGTACGCCGTCCATTTCCAGGCGGATGCTGTGCTTGAGCAGGCTCCATGTACCGGCAAGTATAATCACTGCAATAATTAAGCTCACAATGCTATCTATTACATACCAGTGGGTAAAATAAATGATTATACCGGAAATGACTACCCCTAATGATACAATAGCATCCATAGCCATGTGCAGGTATGCGCCTTTTACATTAATATCTTTGTCTTTATCTTGCACAAACAGGTAGGCAGTAAAGGCATTAATGCCGATACCCACAAATGCCACCCAGGCAATGGTGATACCCTCTAATGGATGCGGATGCGTAAAGCGGATTATTGCCTCGTAAACGATGAACCCTATAGACACCAGTAAAATAATGGCATTAAACAGCGATACCATAATGGTAGACCGCTTGTAACCATAAGTATATTTATCATTAGCGCTAACCTTGGTAAGTTTGAAAGCCAGCAATGCTAATGCCAGGCTGGCTACATCGCTTAAGTTATGGCCAGCATCTGTAAGCAGCGAAAGTGAGCCTTGTATCCAGCCTACAATAACTTCTACAATTACAAATGCCGAATTAAGGACAATGCCCCAGATAAAAGCTTTGTTAAGATGATCGAGTTTTGGGGTATGATCATGATGGTGCCCAAACCCGTGCGAGTGGTCATGATCATGTGAGTGTCCGTGGTCGTGTGCCATGGCGCAAAACTACTTATAAATCTTTACAGGCTATTATAAAAAAATGATTAGATGCCTCAAAAACAGCATATTTTAATACTACTCGTGGTGGTAGGGTTCGCCCTTCAAAATCGTGTAGGCACGGTAAAGCTGCTCAATAAAAAACAGGCGCACCATTTGATGTGAAAAAGTCATCCTGGAAAGGCAGAGCTTATCGTTTGCACGGTCATAAACCGATTGGTCAAAACCGTAAGGCCCGCCTACAATAAACACCAGGTTTTGTACAGAACCTATGGCTTTCTTATCCAGGAAATTTGCAAATTTCTGTGAGGTAAATTCCATGCCTTTTTCATCAAGCAGGATCACATGATCTGTATTGGCGAGTTTTTTTAAGATGAGCTCGGCTTCTTTGGTTTTTTGCTGATCGGTGGTCAGCGCCTTAGTATTCTTTAACTCGGAGAGGTCGATAATATCCAGCTTAATGTAATGCTTTAGCCGTTTAGTGTATTTATCAATACCATCTTTCAGGTAAGTATCTTCGGTTTTTCCAACGGTTAGCAGGGTAATCTTCATCGTAATTATAAGGCAAATATACAGCTTATAACAAAAAAGCCATCCCGGTATTTGTCGGGATGGCTTTATATAAATTGTGATGTTTGTATCGTTAGTTGTTATTTGGCATACCGCCTTGGTCACCTTGTTTAAGGTCATCATTGTTAACGCCTTTTTTCTGGTTTTGCGCACCGTAAGTGATCTTGCCGAAGTTGTAGGTAAACGAAATACCGAATGACCGGATTGGGTAAGATATTTTCTGGCTTTGGTTGAACCCGTTACCGTTGATCTTAGAATCAAGGATCAGGTATTTCTGGAATGGCGACAATGCATTCAGACCCAAAGTGAATTTCTTTGCAATAATGTCTTTCTTAACACCAAAGCCAAACAGGTTAAATGCCGGGTTAGTACCTTGTATGGTACGGCGTGGCGAGTTAAACACACCAAAGCCTTCAATAGCTAAACCACCTTTTAATGCTAATGATGCGCTTAAAAAAGCATTATAGTTATAGTAAACTCCGCTGCCGGTTTGCTGTGCAGATTGTGCTGCATTTGCCTGCGGATTATAAGTATAAGCATTAATGTTACCGCGGAGGGTTAAGATTTTAATAGGGTTAACAGAACCGAAGAAGCTTGTACCCCAAGAGTTGTTGGTACCAATGTTTTGATAATCGGTACGGGTTACTATGCGGCCCAGATCCGGATCAAGGATAGATGAGGCAATACCCTCTATCAGATCATTAGTGTGTTTGTAATAAACCGAGAAGTTAACTACAGAGCTTTTTATAAAGGTGGTATAACCCAGCTCTACACTCTGCGTAATTTCTGGTGATAGGGTAGGGTTACCTTCTGTCTGGTTATCGGGGTTAGCCTTGTTGATAAACGGGTTCAGGAAGGTTAAGCTTGGCCGCTGGATACGTTTGTTGTAGGTAAGCTTTAATGTTTGTGTAGGCGTAAGCGCTTTCGACAATATGAAGCTTGGTACAAAAGTAGTGTATGAGTTTTTAAACGGCTGTAAACTTGGCTGTGTAGCATTGTTTGGGTCGCCGGTAATTTGGGTGTTCTCTACACGGCCGCCAACTTGTAACGTATAACTTTTTGGCAGGGTAAAGCTTAATACAGTATAACCTGCGTAAACATCCTGGTTATAATCGTACAGGTAAGATGCGGTATCGTTAGGTAAAAACGGACCTTGGTTTAAGATCTGCCTGTCCACTTCCGAAGTGCTGTTTAAACGGCGGAAGATACTTTTACCACCGGCTTCTAACTTAATGTTTTTGCCAATTGGCAGTGTATAATCTGCCTGAAGGGTGTATTCGTCGTTTTTACCGTCGTTACTACCCATTTGGTTAGGCGTTTGGCTAATGTAAGCAGCTGCAACATTGCTGTACAGGGTAGAGTAATCGGTATTAATTTTGCTATGGCTCCACTGGCCTGCAAAGCTTAACTCTTCGTCTTTTAATTTAAACTTGTGGGTATAACCGGCATTCCAGTCAAAACCACCAAAGCTGCCTTTGCTGTAGTTGGTACTGTTATAGTTGGGGCTATTTGTAAAGCTGCTGTTGGTGGCCATAGATTGGCCGTGTATATTCATACCGCCGCCATTAAGCCTGAAACTTGATGTGATGCTGTTAAACTCATTAACATCATAGCCGGCAGTTACCGAACCGATGGTACCATAACGTTTGGTTTTTGAAGTTGAATTTTGAGCGCGTACTAAGGTGCCGGCTGTACTGTTAAAATCAACCAGCGATGTTTGCGGCCATGCAAAGTTGGTACCTACGTTGGCAGCCAGGCTAAAGCGGTTATGTTTATAGTTAACGTTTACGTTACCATTGTTTTGGCGGGTACCTACACCACCACTCACCGAACCATTTAAGCCCGATACATCGCGGCTTTTGGTAATAATATTGATGATACCACCAGAGCCTTCTGCATCGTATTTTGCAGAGGGAGAGGTAATAACCTCAATGCTTTTAATCTGATCGGCAGGGATGGTACGCAATACGTCGGCCAAGCTGGTTGACAATGCGCCCGATGGTTTGCCGTTAATTAATACACGTACGTTTTGGTCGCCGCGTAAAGATACGTTACCATCCAAATCAACCGATACCAATGGCACCTTGCGCAAAATGTCTGTAGCATTACCACCGCTTGATGTTAAATCTTTTTCGGCATTGAAAACGATTTTATCAATCTTGTTTTCAATAATTGGTGCCTGTCCGGTTACCACAACTTCTTTCAAAGCCTTGGCACCTGGCGATACCACAATATTACCCAGGTTTTTATCGGGTTTAGAGCCGGTGGTTAATACCGGGTCAATTACCTTGGTTGGGTAACCGATGTAGCTAACCGCAATTTTATAGTTGCCGGGTTTAATATCGAGTTTAAAACCACCTTTAGAGTCGGTTAGTACGCCGTTAAGCGGTACTTTACCACCACTGCGAAAAATGCTTACGGTAGCATAATCAAGCGGTTTGCCCGAAAGGGAGTCGATTACGGTACCAGAAATACGGCCGGTAATAGTCGATCCGCCGCCTGCACCCATTTGGGCCTTGGCAGTTATCACACTACAGAATATTGTAAAAAGTAAAAGTATTCGTTTCATTTATTAATGATTTTGGAGATTAGAGGCGAAAATAATTTAAATGTTACAGGTGATTTGGAGAAATTGGTAAATGCTGGCAAGGATGACAGAATTGTTACAAATAGATGTGTGTAAGTAACACATTGAGGGTGAGGTTTAAGGCCATAAAATGTCAATTGCGAGGTGCGATGCAATCCCAAACATACAGAGCAGATCTGCTTATCGGGGATTGCTTCATACCTCGCAATTACGGATTTGAAGCTGAATGCCTTAATTCTTGTAGCTTGTTTCTCGCAGCTTAAACTACCATATTTACAATTCTACCTTTAACAACAATTACCTTTTTAGGGGCTTTGCCATCAAGATAGCGTTGTACATCGGCGTTGGCCAAAACAAATGCCTCGGTATCTTTAACATCCAGCGAAAGCGGGATGTTGAGGTTCATTTTGGTTTTACCATTGATAGAGATCGGGTAAGCAAAATCATCTTCGATCAGATACTCCGGGTTAAATTTAGGGTAGGCAGCATACGATAAAGTACCGGCCGGGTTACCCAATTGTACCCAAAGCTCCTCGCAAATGTGTGGTGCGTATGATGACAGGATTACAACCATATCCTGAAGAATGGCACGTTTGTTACATTTTAAATCCGTCAGTTCGTTAACCGCAATCATGAAACTGGATACTGAAGTATTGAACGAGAAGCGTTCGATATCCTCTTCCACTTTACGAATGATCTTGTGCAGTGCTTTAAGTTCGGCTTTGGTTGGGGCTTCGTTGGCTACGGTAAACTCCCATTGATCGTTGTGGAACAATCTCCAGAACTTACGCAGGAATTTGAACACCCCCTCGATACCGTTTGTATTCCAGGGCTTGCTTTGCTCCAAGGGGCCTAAGAACATCTCGTACATCCGCAGGGTATCGGCGCCGTAACGCTCGATAATGTCATCAGGGTTTACAACGTTGAATTTAGATTTCGACATCTTTTCAACCTCAACACCGCAGATGTATTTGCCGTTCTCTAAAATAAATTCGGCAGTCTCATATTCGGTGCGCCATTTTTTGAATTTATCCAGATCAAGAATTTCGTTGGTAACGATGTTTACATCAACATGTAATGGAGTTGTTTTATACTGATCTTTTAATCCATGAGATACATAGGTATTAGTCGGACGACCCTCTTCATCTACCAAACGGTAAACGAAGTTTGATCTACCCTGGATCATTCCCTGGTTAATCAATTTCTTGAAAGGTTCTTCTTCAACAACCTTACCTATATCTTTCAAGAATTTATTCCAGAAACGGCTGTACAACAAGTGCCCGGTTGCATGCTCAGAACCACCGATATACAGGTCGACATCTTTCCAGTATTCAATCGCTTCTTTCGATGCAAATTCGGTTTCGTTGTGGGCATCCATGTAGCGGTACCAGTACCAGCTGCTACCAGCCCAACCTGGCATGGTGCTTAGTTCGTATGAGAATGCTTCACCCTGGCCCGCTCCAGAGGAGAGGGTATAATGCCAATCTGCAGCGCGGGCCAAAGGTGGCTCGCCGCTTTCGGTTGGCAGGTATTTATCAACCTCGGGCAGTAAAAGCGGTAATTCGCTTTCGCTGATTAAGTGAGGCAGGTTATCTTTAAAATAAACCGGAACAGGCTCTCCCCAATAACGCTGGCGGCCAAAAATAGCATCGCGCATACGGAAGTTAACGCGTGCTTTACCGGCGCCCACTTCTTCCAATTTAGCAATTACTGCTGCGGTTGCCTCTTTATATTCCAGGCCGTTAATGAAATCAGAATTGATGTATTTCCCTTCCTTAGTAGGGTCGGCTTCTACCTCAATATTCTGGATGTCCATGATAGGCACAATCGGCAAATTGTAGTGCTTGGCAAACAAATAATCGCGCTGATCGCCGGATGGAACGGCCATTACTGCACCTGTACCATAGCCAGCCAATACGTAATCGGCAATCCATAACTGGATCTTTTCGCCGTTTAGCGGGTTCAATACGTAGCTGCCGGTAAATGCGCCCGATACTGTTTTGGTATCGGCCATACGGTCGAGCTCCGATTTCTTTTTGGTTTGGGCGATGTAGGCTTCAACCGTAGCTTTTTGCTCAGGCGTAGTTAATTGAGAAACTAACTCATGCTCGGGTGCCAGTACTACGAAGGTTACTCCGAAAATGGTATCTACGCGGGTGGTGAAAACCTCGATATAAGCCTCACCCCAGCCCTCTCCAGAGGAGAGGGAGGAAGAATCTTTAGTCGAGTTAGCCCCCTCTCCGGAGGAGAGGGTTGGGGTGAGGCCAAACTTTACGCTTGCACCCACACTCTTGCCTATCCAGTTGCGCTGCATTTCTTTCAGCGGTTCGGGCCAGTCAATGGTGTCCAGGCCTTGCAGTAAACGCTCGGCGTATGCGGTAATGCGCATGCTCCATTGCATCATTTTCTTTTGCTCAACAGGGTAGCCGCCGCGCTCAGAGAAGCCGTCTTTTACCTCGTCATTTGCCAATACAGTACCTAAAGCGGCACACCAGTTTACGGTGCTTTCGCGCAGGTAGGTAAGACGATATTTTAATAATTCTTTTTGTTGCTCTTCACTGGTAAATGCTTTCCAATCATCGGCGGTAAAGGTTAAAACCTCCTCGTCGCTCGCAGCGTTGATGCCTTTTGAGCCATGTTTTTCAAAGTGCTCAGCCAGCGTGGTAATCGCCTCTGCTTTGTCGGCAGCTTTGTTATACCACGAGTTAAACAGTTCCATAAAAATCCACTGCGTCCACTTATAATAGTCGGGCGAACTGGTGCGCACTTCGCGGCTCCAGTCGAACGAGAAACCAATCTGGTCTAACTGGCGGCGGTAGGTGGCAATGTTATCTTCGGTGGTAATGGCAGGGTGCTGGCCGGTTTGTATGGCATATTGCTCGGCCGGTAAACCAAACGAATCATACCCCATGGGGTGTAAAACGTTAAAGCCTTTGAGCCTTTTATAGCGTGCAAAAATATCAGAAGCAATATAACCCAGTGGGTGGCCAACATGCAGCCCTGCACCCGAAGGATAAGGGAACATGTCCATCACATAGTACTTTGGCTTAGGCGAAAGGTTGTCGGCTTTAAATGTTTGATGGTCGGCCCAAAACTGCTGCCACTTTTTCTCGATGTCTTTAAACTGATAATCCATTATTGCAAACGCTATAAAAAAATGCGATTGCGAATTTAAGAAAAATGACGGCTTATATAATAGACTTTGCTTATTACTTACACTTAAGCAGTTGGTTAGTTGTTTTATTAAGCTGTAAATAAGTATTATTGTTGTACATGAAACGCTTATTATCCAACCTTACCTTCCAGGTTATTATTGCTATTATACTCGGTATTATAGTAGGGCTTTATTTTAAACCTTTTGCCCCTATAGCGCAAACCATTAGTAAAGTATTTATCAGCATGATTACCATGCTTATTGCACCCATTATTTTCTTTGTGATAGTGCTTGGCATATCGGGCATGAGCGACATGAAAAAGGTGGGCAGGGTAGGTGGCAAGGCGCTTTTATATTTCGAAGTGGTAACCACCTTTGCCTTAGTAATTGGTGTAACCGTGGCCAACCTTATTAAACCCGGCGCAAACTTTGTTAGCCCGGCCAACATGGATACCGCCAAACTTGCACAATACGAAAAGCAAGCCAGTGAAATGCATTGGGGCGACTTTTTTACGCACATTGTACCCGGCAACGTATTTGAAGCTTTTGCCAAAGGCGACATCTTACAAATCTTATTTTTCGCTGTATTATTCGGCTACGGGTTAAGCAAAATGGGCGAGGCAGGGCAAAGCGTAATCAGTTTGTTTGATAAACTGCAAAAGGTTTTCTTCAATATTATGCACATTGTGATGAAGCTGGCACCGGTTGGGGCTTTTGGCGGTATGGCCTATACCATTAGTACGTATGGTATTAAAACCCTTAAGCCATTAGCCATGCTGATGGGATCGGTTTACCTTACTATGGCCCTGTTTATTTTTGTGGTGCTTAACTTAATTTGTTACCTGTTTAAATTTAGCCTGTGGCAATATCTTAAATTCATCAGGCAGGAAATATTGATTGTGCTGGGTACTTCATCGTCAGAACCGGCACTGCCCTTAATGATGGATAAGATGGAAAAGTTTGGCTGCTCCAAATCTGTAGTGGGCCTGGTGATCCCTACCGGTTATTCCTTTAATTTGGATGGTACCACCATTTACCTGTCTATGTCGGTTATATTTTTGGCGCAGGTATTTAATATCCCGCTTTCTCTGGGGCAGGAACTTACCATTATTGGTATCCTGATGATTACCTCCAAAGGTGCAGCAGGCGTAACCGGCAGCGGCTTTATTGTGCTCACATCTACCCTGGCAGCCATAAAAGTGATCCCGGTAGAAGGTGTCGCCATTTTACTGGGGGTGGACAGGTTTATGTCAGAATCGCGGGCTATTACCAATGTAATTGGCAACGGCATAGCAAGTGTGGTAATTGCCAAAAGCGAAAAAGAATTTGACGAGGCGAAGTACCAGGCGGCTATAAGTGGAGGGAAGTGATTTTTGGGAGTTATAAAATGAATTACATTATTAAAATCAATAATATAACTTTTCACAATGGTTATTCTTTAGATCTTGAATTTCCTATAAAGGAGGTGTTGCAGATTAACTCTGTTGTTATTGTATTGATAGAATCCCCTTTTGAAATTATTTATAACAGTAATGTTTTTGCATTTAGTGTAACCGGTAATTTTTTGTGGAGAATTGGGCATGTAAAGCTTTATGATAAGAGTTCAACCGATTGCCCATACGTTGGCTCAATAGTCAATAATGACAGTGAGTTAGTATTATTTAATTGGTGCGATACAGCAGTTGTAATAAATCCACTAACAGGCGAGGTAATCCGCACTTATCAAACTAAATAATATCTAAATACCGTCCCCATGCATTATGCCCCTATGGACCACCTGTTTGTAGCCAGATAGGATTGTGCTTTTTGCGCCGAAGATGCTACCCTTTTAGTCGAATGATAGGTAGCCCTACGGGGCATGAACCAATGGGCGTTTGCATTAGGGATTGCAGCGGATACCAGCCTCGCGCGTAATGCCTGCAGGCGTATGAGCGTAAAGCCCGGGCCGAAGGCAATGCCATTATTAAGTGAGTGGTTGAGTAGTTGATTCGTGAGTGGTTGGCAATCGTAACATACTTATGCGAAAAAACCTTTCACTATCAACATAGGTGCTAATACGATTATTTCCCAAATACTACCATGCGACTGGGCGCTATTTATTAATATAAAATCCGCATGACCCCATAAATCACCATTTAACAATAACCTAATAAATCACCAAATTTTAACCATAATTGTTGCAAAGAGATTACCCAAAAATAATTTGACTTTAT
Source organism: Mucilaginibacter polytrichastri (assembly GCF_001911425.1). Lineage (GTDB taxonomy): Bacteria > Bacteroidota > Bacteroidia > Sphingobacteriales > Sphingobacteriaceae > Mucilaginibacter > Mucilaginibacter polytrichastri. Next base: position 199,511 of record NZ_MPPL01000001.1, read on the forward strand.
AGTCAATAACTTTAGCTTTGCCACAGTAAAAGAAAAAAACCATGAGCGTTCTCGTAAATAAAGATTCAAAAGTTATAGTACAGGGTTTTACCGGTAACGAAGGTACCTACCATGCCTCGCAAATGATTGAGTACGGAACCCAGTTGGTTGGCGGTGTAACGCCGGGCAAAGGTGGCCAGAAACACTTAGATAAGCCGGTATTTAATACCGTACAAGATGCTGTTGACCAAACCGGTGCCGATGTATCTATCATATTTGTACCTCCTGCTTTTGCAGCCGATGCCATTATGGAAGCCGCTGCTGCTGGTATTAAAGTAATTGTTTGTATTACCGAAGGTATCCCAACGAAGGATATGATTGCGGTTAAAGAATATTTGACGGATAAAGATAGCCGTTTAATTGGCCCTAATTGCCCGGGTATTATTACTGCCGACGAAGCTAAAATTGGTATTATGCCAGGCTTTATCTTCAAAAAAGGCAACGTTGGTGTGGTTTCAAAATCTGGCACGTTAACTTACGAAGCCGTTGACCAGGTTGTTAAAGCTGGTTTAGGTATCACTACCGCTATCGGTATTGGTGGCGACCCGATTATAGGTACACCTACCAAAGAAGCAGTTGAGTTATTAATGAATGACCCAGATACACACGGTATCATCATGATTGGTGAAATTGGTGGTGGTATGGAAGCAGAAGCTGCCCTATGGATTAAAGAGCATGGTACTAAACCTGTGGTAGGCTTCATCGCCGGCCAAACTGCGCCTCCGGGCCGCCGTATGGGCCACGCCGGTGCTATTGTTGGTGGTACAGATGATACTGCTGCTGCCAAAATGAAAATTATGGCCGAGTGCGGGATCCGCGTTGTAGAATCACCTGCCGAAATTGGCGCTGCCATGGCAGAAGAACTGGCTAAATTAGCTTAAGCATTACAAGCAAGAGTAAGGAATAAAGACCTGATCTTTAAATTATAGAAACTCCTGGTCCATTGGACCGGGAGTTTTTTTGTTTGTCAGAGTCTTAATTTACAGGATTTAGGAATCTAAGAAATGCTATTCCCCTCCTTGGGGGGGGCATGTGTGGCTGTGCGTTGGCAGGGGTGGGTTCTTTAGGACAAGAAGTTGTATTTACTCTTCACTCATCCAATCCATAATCTTTATTTCAACCTATCAAAAATATTCGTTGTCCATTTTTGCCTGCTTTTTAAATCAAATCAAAATAATCTGTATTTTAAAGCACCGCAATTTACTGGTCATGAAATACAAACTTATTTTCCTTTTCTCCATCTGTTCGTTTATCACTTTCGCTCAATCTTACAAACCACCGGTATTTACCGATGCCAACAGGAGTAAAAAAATTGCCGCTACCTTCGATGTGATTGACCAGCTTTATAAAGATTATGCAGCAGCTAATCATTGGCCCGGCCTGGCCTACGGTATTGTGGTAGATGGCCAATTGGTGCATACCGGTAATATCGGCTATACAGATCTAGTTAATAAAACAGCAGCGAGTTCCAAGTCGGCTTTCCGCATTGCCTCAATGACCAAGAGTTTTACGGCTATGGCGATACTAAAGCTGCGCGATGAAGGCAAGCTGAAACTGGATGACCCGGCAAGTATGTACGTGCCTGAGATGAAGAATAGTAAACTGCTGACCAAAGATGCTTCGGCAATAACCATCCGCAACCTACTGACCCACGCTGCCGGCTACCCCGAGGACAATCCCTGGGGTGACCGCCAACTGGCCGACAGCGACGAGGAGTTGCTCAATATCTACAGAAAAGGTTTGTCGTTCTCTAATGATCCCGGCTTGGGTTACGAATACAGTAATTTGGGCTTTGCCACTTTGGGGTACATTATTAAAAAAGTATCGGGCAAAACTTATGAAGACTACATCACCGAAAATATTCTGAAGCCACTGGGCATGAACCATACTTATTGGGAGTATACAAAAGTACCTAAAGAGCAACTGGCACTTGGTTACCGCTGGCTCAATAACGAATGGGTAGAGCAGCCGTTATTGCACGATGGATCTTACGGAGCAATGGGCGGGCTGATTACTACCATCGAAGACTTTAGTAAATACATGGCCCTGCATATGGCAGCCCGGCCGCCGAGGGACGATATAGAGACAGGACCGGTTAAACGGAGTTCGATCCGCGAGATGCAGTACCCTTGGGATGTATCGGCGCTTAACCTGGCAGCTAAACTAACTAATGGTAAACCCTGCCCAACGGTATCGGCCTATTGCTATGGCCTAAGATGGACTAAAGATTGCGATAACAGAATTTATGTTGGCCATACAGGCGGCTTGCCGGGCTTCGGGAGCCAATGGAACATATTGCCCGAGTACGGCATCGGTATTGTGTCGTTTGTTAACCTCACTTATGCTAATGCAGGCTTCCCTAATAAACAGGCATTGGATACCTTGCTGGCCTTGTCGGGCATTCAGCCTCGTGTCTTACCAGCCTCAGCTATTTTAAATAAGCGTAAAAGCGAGTTGATTAAACTGCTGCCTAATTGGGATAACGCCAAAGCCAGCAACATATTCGCCCAAAACTTCTGGATGGATTATTTCCCGGATAAATTGAAAGCAGAAGCGACAGAGGCCTTTGCCAAAGCCGGTAAAATAACAGGGCTGAGTGAAATAATTGCCTTAAACCAACTGCGCGGTTCTTTTATAATGCAGGGCGAAAAGGCTAATATCAAGATCAGCTTTACATTGACACCCGAAAACCCGGCTTTGATACAGGAGTATCATTTGGAGGTGTTAGGAAATTAGGTTTAAGCTAAATGTCATCCTTATTGTTTCATGAATCCACGCGCTAAGTCTAAGATTGCACAGTAACTACCCGGTTTGTGGGGTGCCAAAACAAGTTGGTATACCTGGGCTGCATACCGTCAAAGCCATGTAAATAATACCATACGGTACCAACCAAGCCAGCCATTATGCGTATATTTATATAACAAAATCAAATCGATGGAATCAACAATCATCGGTGAAATCAAAAGAAAATATGGAATACAACAAGCTAACACCCGAAGAAGAAAGGGTAATATTATACAAAGGTACTGAGCGCCCGTTTACCGGCGAGTTGCTCAATAATAAGGCAGAAGGCTTATATGTTTGCCGCCGTTGCGATGCTGCGCTTTACACTTCTGATACCAAATTTGAATCGTTTTGCGGTTGGCCAAGTTTCGATGACGAAATACCCGGCGCAGTACGGAAAGAAACAGATGCCGACGGTAGCCGTACCGAAATATTATGCGCCAACTGCGGTGCACACCTCGGGCACGTATTTACCGGCGAACGTTTTACACCTAAAAATACACGCCACTGTGTAAACTCGGTTTCGATGAAATTTGTGCCCCTGGTTAAATAAAAAAAAGTCAGGAATCGAGCGTTAAGAATCGAGACAGGATTTGCGATATAGATTGGTGAAGTTCGCAATCACGATATTATAAAGCCTTGCTATTTCGATAGTAAGGCTTTGTTTTTATAACGTCAATATTCAATGCCATTTAATTTCAATAGAAAGATAAACCCTACTTTTACAAAATGCAAGCCCACACCAAACACGAAATAGTTGCCTGCGAACGCTGCCGTTCGCCGTTTGAGTGCAAGGCCAACTCTTTTACCAAATGCCAGTGCATGACGGTGCAGCTTAACCTTAACGAAACCCAATACATCAGCGAACTTTATGATGGCTGCCTTTGTGCATCGTGCCTTACCGCACTGCGCAATGAGTATAGGTTGTTGATGAACCTGCCGCTTGAGCAGTAGTTATGGCTGTTTGTAGCTTTTTAGGTATTTCAGTATTATACCGTTAGGATTTCTACCGACAATCTAATGCCCTTTAACCCGCTTGTTTACAATAACTGATAACTATTAACCAATAACGAAGCCGTATTCACCGAAAAAATAGCCCCGCTTACCTAAAAGCACTGTAATTTAAATGACTTGTGCGGCACCTTTGTAGTGTAAAACAACACACAATGTCATGAAAACATTACTTATTACTTTCTTAGTTTATTATGTAGAACGCGCCGAAATATTTATGCATATTTTCCGCGAGTTGATGAACTAATTGAATGGAATTACCATTGGTCGATACATTTAGTTTATTTATCTATACTTTGTTGTATGCTAAAAAATATTGATGCAACTTTAGCATGGTTATTGTAATTAATTGTTTACCAAACTCGTTACAAACTGCCGCTTATGAAAAACTTTACTTATCTGTTATTATTAGTGCTGTTTTTTACCGCCTGCAAAAAGGGGGATATTAAGCCTATTGCCACAATTGCTTGTATAGACACGCTGCAGCATGATATTGTAAGTGTAAACGGCGTAACGAAATCCTTAATTAACCAGGAAATATCTTTTAATGTAAGCTGGAGGGCAACCAACAACTGCGATAAGTTTGTGAACTTTAAGCAGGACACCAGCAATAACACAATAGCTATTAAAGCCTACGCATCGCACGATAGCTGTACGGTTTGTGCCATAAATACCAACGCACTTAAAGCTGCTACCTATAAATTTAAGGCTGCTAAAGCGGGTACCTACTACCTTAAATTCTACAAAGTAGGCACCACTCCTAATGATCTCCCTATTACCGATACTTTGTTGGTAGAATAATAAAAAAAACAGGCATCGTAATTGTATCACTAATTTTCAAAACTAACAGTTTATGAAAAAGGGAGATACCGTACATTGGAGCTGGGGCAAAGGCGAAGCCGAGGGAAAAATTGAAAAGAAACACGAAGAGCCCGTTTCTAAGCAAATTAAAGGCACTACCGTTAAACGGAACGCCACCAAAAAAGAGCCAGCCTACGAAATTAAAACCGATGAAGGCCAAAAGGTGATCAAATCTGAAAGCGAGTTAAAAAAAGGAAAGAAATAATGCCTCACTTAAATGCTCTCCAAAAGAGAGGACTTTAATCTTGCCACTTTTCTGGAGAGATTTGGGCTGAGGCTTTATGCCGTTTACCGCTTTTTAACCTCCGTTCGCCGAAAAAGTGTATGGTTTTTTGCTGCCAGAAACTTACATTAGAGGTATGGTAAAAACCCCTATTATAACCGTTAAAAATCTGGTAAAGCAGTATGATGACTTTACAGCGGTTAAAGACATTAGCTTTGAGGTTTTTGAAGGTGAAATATTTGGTTTGCTGGGCCCAAATGGTGCCGGTAAAACTACCACGCTGGAAATTATTGAAACCCTTAGAAACAAAACCTCGGGCGAGGTTATAGTTGATGGCTTTAATGTAGATACTGATGCCGGCAGTATTAAAAAGCGTATTGGCGTGCAGCTACAGGCCGCAGGTTATTACCCCAACCTAAACCTGGCCGAGCTGATTACCCTATTCTCGGGTTTATACGGCATTAAAGTAAGCCCCATGGCCATGTTGGAAAAGGTTAACCTTACTGATAAAGCGAAGGCAAAATATAAAGACCTCTCGGGCGGGCAAAAGCAGCGCTTTTCTATCGCTACCACATTGATCAATAATCCGCGTGTGGTTTTTCTGGACGAGCCAACTACCGGCCTCGATCCGCAGGCACGCCGTAACCTTTGGGAGTTGATTAAAGAAATTCAAAAAGCCGGAACCACTGTAGTAATTACCACCCATTATATGGACGAAGCCGAAGTACTTTGCGACCGTGTTGCTTTTGTAGACGGCGGTCACATTATCGGTATCGACACCCCCGACCATTTTATCGATACCCTGGTTGCCTCGGGCTTCGAGCGTAAAAAAGAAGTTAAGCAAGCCAACCTCGAAGATGTGTTTATTAATTTAACAGGCAAGGAGTGGAGAGAGGGCTAATGAACCTTACCCAATCCTCCCCAAAGGAGAGGGCTCTTGATTTTTTCAATTACACATAAAAAAGATTCCTTATTACTCCCTTTCTTGTGGAGAGGGTTAAGCTAAAACCAATCACAAAATGAAATCATATAGCAACCTAAACGCAACCCTGGCCATTGCCAAAGCTAGTTTAGTATCCATATTACGCAGCCCGTCGGCGGTTGTATTTACGCTGGCTTTTCCGTTAATATTTATCGTGGTGTTTGCCAATGTGGGCGGCGGCGGTTTAAAGGTAGATGTTGGGGTAGCCAAAACATCTGATACCAGTAACGCCATTTACCAGGTGCTTAAAAAGGTAAGCGTGGTAAATTTTGTAACCAAATCATCAACTGCAGAAATGCAAAAGAACCTGGAGAAGGGTACACTGGATGCTATTATCGAAATTAAAAAGAATAATCATCTGCCGCCGTTCACCATCAATGTAAAGTATACCAAGGCATCGCAGGATAAAGGCAACATTCTGCGCTCTTTACTTAACAGCATCTTATACAAAGCAAATACCGCTGCCAGCCAGGCGCCGCCACCCGTTGCCGAACTTCACGAAGCAACTGTTAGTGGCCGCGAGTACAAATACATCGACTTTATATTGCCGGGCCAGTTGGGCTTCTCTTTATTAAGCACAGGTGTTTTCGGTACGGCATTCGTTTTTTTGAGCCTGCGCCAAACGCTGGTAATTAAGCGCTTTTTTGCCACACCGGTTAAACGCTACAGCATTGTTTTGGGCGAAATGCTGGCCCGGATAGTTTTTGCGTTGATGGGTGCCATATGTATTATCCTGATCGGGCATTTCGCCTTCGGCTTTACGCTGATACATGGCTGGGTAACGGTTGTAAATATGCTGGTACTGGCTATTGCGGGGCTCATTGTATTTATGGGTTTCGGCTTTACGGTATCTGGCATTGCCAAGAATGAGAGTACGGTGCCGCCGCTATCCAACTTAATTACGCTGCCCCAGTTCTTATTGTCGGGTACGTTTTTTTCTACCAGTGCATTCCCAAAATGGATGCAGCCTATAAGCAATGCACTGCCTTTAACACACTTAAACAATGCCATGCGTAAGGTAGCATTTGAAGGAGCAGGCCTTGGTGATGTAACGCATCAATTGCTGATATTAGGTATATGGGGTATAATTATTTATGCCATTGCCATTAAAACTTTTAATTGGGAAGCGTAATTTAGTATTTCTTAATTGTAACGTTGTTGTTATATTTGCGGCTTTGTTAATATTAAATTAACATACGCCGAAGATGTTTTTTAGAAGTATAGCCCTAATTATAGTTCTTTTTATCAGTGCTGATAAGTGCCTGGCCCAGTCGTTCGACAAAACAGGCAGTTGGGGATTAGTCACTGTAGTTTTGCCCGGTAGTGTCGACCATCGCTGGGGCGGTTATACCGAGTTACAAACCCGTACCAATGATTTGTTGTATAAAAACTTTTACTACTATGAAGTTAAGGGTGGGGTAAGCTATAATTTCACCAACAATTTTGCTGCCCTATTAGGTACGGGCCATTATACCACCTATAATTACCGCGATGTAGATACCGGGCCAACCGTTAAAGAAAACCGCTTATGGGAGCAATTTACCCTGCTGGAATACTTCGATCGCATAAAAATAGAGAACAGGGTGCGCATTGAGCAGCGGTGGCTGAATGGCGATTACCGTAATCGTTTCCGCTACAGATTAAATTTTATAGTGCCTTTTAATCACCCCAAAATACAACAGGGTACTGTGTTTGCATCTGTTTTTGATGAGATGTTTTTCAATAACAAAGCCCCAAATTTCGAGCGCAACCGTGTTGCTGCAACCCTGGGATACCAGTTTACCAAAGCCATTAGTTTACAGGCCGGGTGGATAAACCAATACAATAAGCTGCCGGCATCAACCAATGAAAAAGACAATATGATGATGGTTTTTATCTACAATATTCAGCGTAAAAAAGGGCCGCAGCACGAGCAATTACCCACCACTAAAGATTAAATTTATAGTTAAGTAAACCAATTCTATATAATTGGTGTTTTTAACTTAACCTAATTTTAACCTTTTCAATTTAACTTTTTGATTTATCTTAGCGCGAATTATTGTATTGTATACACTTACCATAAAAAAGTAATAAAAAATGAGCTTAATCATTGATGTCCATGCCCGCCAGATTCTGGATTCTCGCGGTAACCCAACAATTGAAGTTGAAGTATTAACCGAAAACGGCGCACTTGGCCGTGCTGCAGTGCCGTCTGGTGCTTCAACCGGTGTGCATGAGGCTGTTGAGCTGCGTGATAATGATAAAAATGTATACATGGGTAAAGGCGTATTAAAAGCCGTTGCCAATGTAAATGATATAATTGCTAAAGAACTGCAAGGCCTTGATGTGTTTGAGCAAAACGCTATTGATAAGATCATGATCGATCTTGATGGTACGGCAAACAAAGGTAAATTAGGTGCTAACGCTATATTGGGTGTTTCTTTAGCTGTTGCTAAAGCTGCTGCACAAGAAAGCCGCCAGCCGCTATACCGCTACATTGGTGGTGTAAACGCTAATACTTTACCAATCCCGATGATGAACATCGTTAACGGTGGTTCACACTCTGATGCGCCTATTGCATTCCAGGAGTTTATGATTATGCCGGTTGGTGCTCCTTCATTTTCTGAAGCATTAAGATGGGGTACTGAAGTATTCCACAACCTGAAAAAGATTTTACACGACAGAGGCCTTTCTACCGCAGTAGGTGACGAAGGTGGTTTTGCGCCAACTTTTGAAGGTACCGAAGATGGTGTTGAAACCATTTTACAAGCGATAGAAAAAGCAGGTTACAAACCAGGCGAAGATATTTACCTGGCGTTTGACTGTGCAGCTTCTGAGTTTTATGTAGACGGTAAATACGACTATACTAAATTTGAAGGCGAAAAAGGCGCTATCCGCACCAGCGAAGAACAAGCTGATTACCTGGCTTCATTAGCTGCTAAATACCCAATCATTTCTATCGAAGATGGTATGGCTGAGGATGACTGGGCCGGCTGGAAATTATTAACCGAAAAAATTGGCGATAAAGTGCAATTAGTAGGTGATGATTTGTTTGTAACCAATGTAATCCGTTTACAAAAAGGTATCGACGAAGATACAGCTAACTCTATCTTGGTTAAGGTAAACCAAATCGGTTCATTAACCGAAACCATTAACGCGGTAACTTTAGCACAAACTAACGGTTACACTTCGGTAATGAGCCACCGTTCTGGCGAAACAGAAGATGCTACCATTGCAGATTTAGCTGTGGCATTAAACTGCGGCCAAATTAAAACCGGTTCTGCATCACGTTCAGACAGGATCGCTAAATACAATCAATTATTACGTATCGAAGAAGAATTAGGCAGCAACGCAAAATTTATTGGTAAAAACTTCAAATTTTTGAAGAAATAATTGAAGTTGAAAAGTTAACCGGTTTATTATTTGATCGGTTTGCTTAAGCATATTTAAAAAAGGAGCCGGCTTTGTGCCGGCTTTTTTGTTGGTTAAATTTTGGCCTTAGTACTGGTTTGGTAAAAATGCCTCGATAAATGTATTCATTCCAAATCCATAATTGCCCGGTTCAAAAAAAAACCAGGTATATGTGTCGGAGAAGAATAGCATTTCATCTCATTAATAGGTCGCTTCATGGGCTGGAAAGATATATTTTATAATATTGGTTGATATATCAACCAATATTATATCTTTGTACCATGAGTCATAAAATTGATCATCCTATCCCGCCCTCAATGGTGGCACAAATAGGCTCCCTTTATCATAGGATATATAGAGAATGTGATAAAATTTTTCGGGAGCACAACTTTCCACTACAAATGGATCAGATCCCCATTGTTTTGAGTTTATATTACTCAGGCGGGTCCTCTCAAAAAACTATCGGTACAAATGTGGGGCGTGATAAAGCATCAATTAACAGAACAATATCAGTTTTGCTTAAACAGGGCTTTGTAAATGTAATTCAGGATAACATTGACAAGCGGAAAACCTATGTAGAATTAACAGCGAGCGGCGAAAAACTGGCAAAGCAGGCCGATGCTATTCTTGTGAAATTTGATTTCACCTTGTCATCCGAACTAACAGCAGAGGAAAGAAAAGACTTTGATAAAACAATACTGAAATTAATCGGGGTGGTTACTCCACTTTAACAAACCAACATTAGTCTATAAAACTTAACACAATGAAAAACAGGTTGTTTCTGGTGTGTATGCTATTGCCTGTACTTGGCTATTGCCAAGGTGTTGACAGTAGTGGCTTGCACAAAAAATTGGCTACTACAGCGCCTTTTTTAGGCGGTGTTGCTGTAAATAATATTGTATCGCCGGTTAGTGCCAACGGTAATACTTTTACTATGCAACAACCAATAGTAGATCTGGGCTTCCCTGTATACAAGGATTTTTCGGCAGCTCATTCTTTTTTAATAAAAACAGGCATCCGTTACCAGGGTCTATTTCTTTCAGGTGAACAAAATATAAGCAGCAACGAATTTAATTCGATCACTGTTCCCTTATTAATAAATTATTCGCTTTCGCAGACTACCAGTATTTCTTTTGTAGGTCTGGCAACCTTGGGTTCCGATATTAAAGGTCGTATCGGTGCAGCGGATATTCTTTATACTGCCGGTGTGCGGTTGGGGTTTCGCCCCGGCAAATCATTTCGGTATGGTATCACGCTCGCTTACAGCAGTAATTACTCCGGTAAGTTTCTGTTACCTATACCTGACATTGACTGGACGATCAACAAAAAATGGAGCTTCACGGGTGTAATACCAGCCAGAGCTTCTTTAAAATACAAGCTATCTGAATTGCATTCGCTGGGTATTACAGCATCATTCAGTGGCAGTATGTACCGCCTTGATGGAGGTACGAAAGAGCAATATATACATTTACAGCAAAGTAGCGCGGGACTCATTTATGACCTTAAACTTAATCGGCGCTGGAAACTGAACCTTATTGCAGGCCATACTCTTTCGCAAAGACTGGAAACATTTAATATGGATCAAAGAGTGCCATTTGATGGTTTTGGCAAGCTCAACGATAGGATTGCCAATATATCTTATCGTCAAAACTCATTTATATTTCAGGCTGGGCTTAGTTATGAGTTTTAAATTATCCCAATAAGTTCGCCGGTTTTTTTGTGACATGGCGCTTGCAAAAGAAATGCTTATCTTTGCGGCATAATCTGGCATCTTTAAAAGTAAATATACTCCCCATTTAGCCAGATACTTACTTTAAAAAGAATACATGTTATTTCAAGATTTAAATTTAATTGAGCCCATCCTCAAGGCTTTAAAAACCGAGGGTTATACTACCCCAACACCAATACAGCAACAATCAATTCCCATTATATTACAACGTAAGGATTTGTTAGGTTGCGCCCAAACCGGTACCGGTAAAACTGCAGCCTTCTCTATCCCTATTTTACAAATACTGCACGAAGAGCGTACACAACATAAGGAACAAAAAACTATTAAGTCGCTTATCCTTACCCCAACCCGCGAGTTGGCTATCCAGATTGGCGAAAGTATTGCTGCCTATGGCAAGCATACCGGCTTAAAGCATTTGGTAATTTTTGGTGGTGTTTCGCAACACTCACAAACAGAAGCTTTGCGCCGCGGTGTTGATATTTTAATTGCTACCCCCGGCCGTTTATTAGACCTGATGAACCAGCGTTATGTAAACCTCGAGCATATCAAAATTTTGGTATTGGATGAGGCCGACCGTATGCTGGATATGGGTTTTGTGCACGATGTGAAAAAGATCATCGCTAAAATACCTGCTAAAAGACAAACGCTTTTCTTTTCGGCTACTATGCCCAAAGAAATCCAGTCATTGGCAAATACAATACTGGTAAACCCCGAAAAAGTGGAGGTTACACCCGCGTCTTCAACTGCCGACACCATTAACCAATCTATCTATTTTGTTGATAAGGGCGATAAACGCTTACTGTTAACACATATCCTGAAAGATAAAGCCATTAAACGTGTACTGGTATTTACCCGTACCAAGCATGGTGCCGATAAGGTGGTAAAGGATCTGATACGTACCAATGTTACTGCAGAGGCTATTCACGGTAATAAATCGCAAAATGCCCGTCAGCGCGCGTTAACCAACTTTAAAAACAGCAGTACACGCGTATTGGTAGCTACTGATATTGCCGCCCGCGGTATTGATGTTGATGAACTAACACACGTAATTCAGTACGAATTACCGGAAGTTCCCGAAACTTACGTTCACCGTATTGGCCGTACCGGCCGTGCAGGTTCAAGTGGTATTGCTTTCTCTTTTTGCGATGAGGAAGAAAAAGAACTGCTGAAAGATATTCATAAGGTAATTGGTAAGGCCATCCCGGTTGAAACCGAACATCCTTATCCATTGCGCGAACTTTCTATGGCCGAGAAAGCCAAGTTCGATCAGAAAACAAAAGAAGCTAAAAAGGTATCGGGCCAGCGTGGCGCAGCCAGGCAGGGTTTTGGCCGTAGCCGTAACCATAGTGGCGATAGCGCGCCTGCTGGTGGCAGTGGACGTAGTAGTGCTGGCGGTAACCGCAACAGCGGCGGCAGACGCTAATAAATTATTTAAGAGCCATCCCGACTTGTCGGGGTGGCTTTGTTATGTTTAAGCAATTATTTGGATAAAATCTATTGCATCAGTTAAATATATTTCACTACATTTATAATGAAAATTCAACCGGTTAATATGCAACGCCTGCTCGACCTTTTGCGCAACAAATACTTCCTGGTTACCGTGGCATTTGTAGTATGGATGATCTTTTTTGATAAAAATGATATCTATTCGCAATACCAGTACCACCAGCAGGTAACCAAGCTACAGCAGGAAAGCGAATTTTACCAAAAAGAAACAGCCAAGGTATCCAAAGACCTTGATGAATTAACCTCCGACAAAGCCAAACTCGAAAAGTTCGCCCGCGAAAAGTATCTCATGAAAAAGGATAATGAGGATATTTTTGTGGTTGTGAAAGAGAAGAGCAAGGACTAGGTTTTAGAAACAAGACGTTCATAAAACACGTCATTGCGAGGTATGAAGCAATCTCAGACCCATTAGCACTGGCATTCATACCGCAGAATCTGTTTTTCATTAGTGAGGGTAGAGGGGTATATGATCGTCAGTGGATGTCACTATTCTTTGACCGCCAAAGAATAGTAACCAAAAGAAAGCTCGCAGATGGGTCCTATTGTTGTAGAGAGTTGTAGTTGAGCAGTTACTTAGGAATGTCTGTGATTAAATTTGCTATCAAATCAGGAGCGGCAGCCTGTCAGAAAAGCGGGCCATGCGGAGGCCTAGAGCGGGGAAGCTTTTTTCTGACTTGACTTTTGGTTACTTTGTGTCGAAGACAAAGTAACTGGGCCACTGCGGCTATGAGCAGACTGGCGTAAATTATTAGTACTGTACAACTTTTAATAGCGATTGCGCCAACTCAGGCACTGACTCCGTAAACTACGAGATTGCTAAACAGGCGGTTGCAATGATAAAAGGGAATAAAATCAACTAACCGGCAATTTCAACCTATACCTCACTGCCACAATCCTGATCCCACAGACCACAATTACTGCAGCCATTTTAGCTACGCCCGCATCTATAAAAGGTAACATCAATAAATAAAAAGCACCGCCTATAATGCAGGCCGAAGCGTAGATCTCTTTGTGTAATATCAGTGGGATGGTATTGAGTAATATATCGCGGATAAGGCCACCGAAACAACCGGTAATAGTGCCAAGTGCTACGCAAATGGCAGGGTGTAGGCCAACGCTAAGCCCTTTCTGTACGCCAATAATAGTGAATAAGCCTAAGCCTAAAGCATCGAACAAAAACAGGGTAACCTTAAATGTTTTAATCCTTTTTTTGAAAAAGATAGTACAAATAGCTGTAATGAGGATAATAAGCGGAATATCGATATTGCGCATCCAGCTTACCGGTGTAGAGCCAATCAGTACATCGCGCACGGTACCGCCGCCAATGGCCGTAACAAAGCCGATAATAATAACGCCCATTATATCCAACCGTTTTTGCATGGCCGAAAACACGCCGGAAATAGTAAAGCTAATGGTACCCAGCACTTCAATAATGGTGCTTACATCGAGGATCATACTTCGCCCTCCCGTTTGCGTAGAAACCATTCTGTGCTTAGCAAGGCCAGTATTAGCACAAATACCCATTTAATATCTATCAGCTCGCTGTAGTGTTTATCTTCATTTACCAACGTCTTAATATTTTCGTTCTGGCGAATTAGTCCGGGGAGTTTAGCTATGTCTGCAGGTGGCAGCATTTGCGCGCCCGATTGCTTAGTCAGATTTCTTAATAACTGGTGATTGGCTGTGCTCTGCCTGTCTTCCAAATCAATCGACGTCACATTTAACTGCCCACTGGCCGATAGTTTTTCCTTGCCAATCTGTGTGGCTGATGTGTAAGTATATTCACCGGGCGCAAGTACTCCTGCATCCAGTTGGTAGCTTTGGCCTGTACGGCTAAACTGGTAGCTGTAGCTTTTTCCTTTCTGGTCTTTCAGGTCAAGTTTAACATCCGGGGTATTGGTTAATACCAGGGCTTCGTTATATAGTTCGGCGTTAATGATCACATGTTCGCTTTCATCAAAAACGTTTTTGGCTGTGTATACCCTAAAACGCTGCCTGTTGGTATTTGCGGTTAGGTATTGTATACTTTGCGATAGCAGTTCGTTAAGCGCATTGTGGTTGCCGTATTGCTGGTATTCGGATAGTTGCCAGCGCCACAGCCCCTCGCCTGCGAGGGTAGCTTTGCGGCGGCCTTGGTTGTCTTCAAAAGCCCAGAGTGGATACTGGGTAGGTATGTTACCTATTTTTTGTTTAAAGAGCACAGTAGACGTCGACCCCGCAGTATAACTGCCGAACGGTGCCAGCAGCGGTGGCAGTTGTTTTAGTTTATTCAAGGTAGAATCGCTCAGTGTAAAACTGCCGAAATCTGTTTGCGGCTGGGCAAATGCTTCTTGTACATCGGGGCGTGTCCCTGTAATTTTAATCAGCTTTTGTTGTAGGTCGAAGTCCAGTATATTAGTCTGCGCGCCGGCCATGTACCAAACAGGGGTAGTGCCTGCCGATATATACTTCTGTAATGCCAGGTTATTTGATAATTGCACCTGGTGTAAAACAAGCAGGTTATAATCGCCCAGTTTAACTTTAAACAGGTCACTTACTTCAATAGTTTTTAGCTCATAATTGCGGTTGTTCTCTATCGATTGTTTCAGCGCAGCAATGTCGGGGTGGGGGCTGTTATAAACCAGCAATATCTTTTGCCGGGCATCCAGCACATCGATATAAATATTTTCTGTATTGTTTTGTACCGATACCTCGTTTTTAACCAGGGCCAGGTTAAATGTAAATTTGTGCAAGCCCTTTTTATCGGCGCTTAGTTTCAGGGGGATGGTTTTACGCCAGTTGTTAGCATCTATGGGGATACTTTTGCTCAACACAGATCTGCCATCTTCGGTAATGTTGAGTAGCATGGTTTCGCCGGCGCTTAGGTAGGCTTCGGCTTGTACCTCTACTTCAAAATCATTACCCAGCAGGGCTGTTTTATTATAGTTAATGTTACTAATGAGCAGATCTCGGCGGATGGTGGTATCGCCCAAGGCTATTGTATAAATGCTTGCTTTTAAATTGCGGGCTTCGTACTGTGGGTCGGCACCCTGGTTGTACAGGCCATCGGTAGCCAGTATTACTGCGCCAATATTTTGGTTTACGTACTGCTCATTTAACTGGTGCAGGGCGGCCGAAAGGTCTGTTTGGCGGCCATTAAAGTTGGGGCTTAGGCCTTGTTGCAAGGTTTTATCGAAGTGAAATTCACGCACGTCGTACTTATCGCCCAGGGTTTGCTTTAGTTTATCCAGATCGCTTACAACCTGTTTGAGCTTGATACCGGCAGGATTAAATTTTGTAATGGAAGAGGAGTTATCCTGCGCAATTAATACCAAAGGTTTTTGCGGCTGATAGCTTACTGTTTTTATTAATGGCGAGAGCAGCAGCAAGGCAATAACAGTTATTACCAATGCACGCGCAGTAGCCAGGCCATAGCGAAATTTATTGCTGAGATTGGTGGGGTATTTGTACATCAGCCAGGCATATAATATGCCGGCCAGCAGGCAGGGTAAAAACCACCAGCCCGAAATTGTACCCCATGTTACCGAAAATAAAAACAGCATATCTGTAAATTCAAATATGCTGTTTTTATTTTTTAAAAGAAATGTATGTTGAGCTGTTAAGCTATATAATTTTAATGCGGATAGGCCCTTTGATATGATTGATATCTACAGGTTGATTCTTTTGGGTGATCACAACTTTACCCTGCTGCTGCAAGTCAATCGCTACAGCCCTCACATCATCCATGTACTTACGCCAGTTAGGAGCGAACAAGTGTCGGGCAACATCAGACGGGCAAATGGATTTATCGGCTCCGCGTTCGGTTGCCATGCTGATAATAGATTGGGCTATTGTTGATTTGTCCATTAGCTTTTACGCTCAACTTAAATCCCGTAAACCGGGGGCTATAACATACCGCCATCAACCGCCAATACCTGGCCGGTAATGTAGGTTGCCATATCGGATGCGAGGAATACGCAGGCGTCAGCAACTTCGGTAGTTTCGCCGCCACGTTTTAATGGGATACCGGCTGTCCAGCCTTCAACCACTTTAGGGTCTAATACATCGGTCATTTCAGTACGGATAAAACCAGGTGCAACCACGTTGGTGCGGATATTGCGTGAGCCTAACTCTTTAGCGATAGATTTGGAGAAACCGATGATACCAGCCTTAGAAGCCGCATAATTAGCCTGGCCTGCATTACCCTGCACACCAACCACCGAGCTGATGTTGATGAATACACCTGCACGGTTCTTCATCATAATTTTAGATGCAGCTTTGGTTACGTTGAAGATCGATTTCAGGTTTACGTTCATCACGTCGTCCCAGTTTTCTTCTGTCATGCGCATTAACAGGCCGTCTTTGGTAATACCGGCGTTGTTTACAACAATATTAAGGGTGCCAAAATCGGCAACAATAGCAGAGATCAGTTTTTCTGCTTCGTCAAATTTCGAAGCATCAGAGCGGTAGCCTTTTACTTTGGTGCCGTAGGCTTGCAGTTCTTGCTCTAAAGCCTCGCCTTTTTCAACAGACGATAGGTAGGTGAACGCCACATTGGCGCCATGCTCGGCAAATTTTTGAGCAATCATGCGGCCAATACCTTTTGAAGCGCCGGTAACCAATGCGGTTTTTCCTTCTAACAGTTTCATAATTCAAAAAAATGATTTCGGGCGGTGAAGATAAGGATTTAAGCGGGAAGTGCGAAAAAGGATGAATGGGGGAGGACTGTTTGAATTGTTGAATAACTAAGAAACAGGAAATGATTTACAGAATTGAAAAAATACTTGTGGCTGTTTTGTTAATATGTATATTTTTGATAAAATAACTTAACTATTACAACGCATGAATGCAGATCTGCCAAAAAATACAGTAAACAAAGATTATTAAACTTGTTTTAAGGTCTATACCAATCATACCAGCAACCGAAATATATAATCTATTTACAGACATAAAAATCAAAAGATATTATAAAGTAAAAATAAATAAAGTATACGAGTCATTAACAGAAACTTCAGATTTGTTAACATAACTACAAACTGAACTTACATAAAGAAATCAGCAGGTAAAGAAATTAAGTGAAGAATATGAGAGGTATTCCAAATTAGCAGAATTAGAAGAAGAGAAGGTCAAATCATTGCTATTACAATTGGATAAAACTCTCAATAAAGGAAAGCTCGAGAAAGATAAATTGGTTTTGCTACCAACATAGGTGCAGATATATTAATATTTTTATTAGGCATCTGGCTTGGACCTAAAATTACAATATTTATAACTTCTAAATAAGTCAATAACATACAATGTTGGATTCATGCAGATAATACCTTGCATAAAAAAATAATGAACTTCGGAAATCAATTACTTTTACTCATGAAATACTTCTTTTCTTCCAATAAAAAATCAACAGGGATCTTTATTCCGCAAGGTAGCGATTATAGTGAATTGACTGATAATATCGAAGATACATCGATTGTAGGAGTCTCCGCCTACTTGGGTTACCATACTGACCAAATTCAGGTTTATCACACAGATTATAATGAAAACGATGATATTAGCAATGTGATTTTTGAGGCATTCACTAAGAATATAATTTATGTATTGACTAAAACCAGTTGTCTCAAGGTGACCAATCGCGATGTTAATCATCGACTTCGGAGTTACGATTGGGCTGAGGAATACGATAGTTACACTGTTCGAGATATTTTAGAAAAAGGAGTAGCAAATAAATCCCTTACCATCGATTTTCTTTCCAAGGTACTTCCGATCAACGACCCTGAACCAAATGGGATTTTTCCAGTTGAGAAAATCGGATTTTACTTATATTTTAACCATGGGTATTTAACAGATTTCCAATCACTGGACGGATTAGGCACGTGGGCAAAGTATTTTCAGAAATTGAATCCTCGCACAATAACCTTACAGGAAGCATATGCAAAAAAATATTGGGGTAATAATATTTCTCAAGTTATAAAAGAGGTAAATACCCAGTCTGACGCATTGGCGAACGTGCCAGAACTTTTTAAGAATAAGTATTCCGAATTACATACAACAGAGATTGGAACGATAAATTTCGTAATGTTGTTAGTTTGCCATTACAGAAGAAATATAGATTTGAACGACTTTATAGAGCTAAATCACGGGCGTTATCAGCAAATTACGCCGACTATTTACAGCTTGGGTAAGTTTATATATGAATTTTCTGATGAAGGTAATAATGTTAAAATTACTCAAATAAAAGGAGTATAAAATGTTATAAGATGGAACATTCCACATGGTCCATTTTACAAACTTAAATTTTTTTATGTAAATGTATTTTAATTATTTGAATAACAGCTAATTGTATTTTTTTTTTGATTGATGTGTATGTTCCACTTTTAGTACCTAAAAGTCTTTTTTTACTGACTTAAAAGTTTAGAAAAGCAATATGAAATACTATTGCTTAGGTTCAAAAATTTTAAGGTAATCCTGCAATGGTATTAAGCCAACCGCTTTTCGTCGTTTATCAACCTGCAACGAATCCTGAATGGGGAATGGTTTGGCATGGTGCGTCTTTAAATCAATGCGTACCTGTGTACCGTACAACTGCTTGTGCCCCTGGTTAACCAATACACGGTCTTGCAATAAAGCATAATCTTCGCCATTTGCATTGTGGCGTTTAATCTCCCGGCTCATTAAAGTTAAAGCCTGTTGTTGAAAGGCTACATCATCATCGCAATGCTGTATAATTGCCCAAAAAGCATTACTACCGCTGGTATCAACCAGGTTGTAACCGGGATAGCCGTGTTTTTTGATGATTAGTTTGGCTTCCATCATGTTTAAACTATCTGTTTTTGCCATATTTTTATTGATGGTGGCTTCATCATAGGCAGATGATTTCCCATTATTGATTTTGTCCGATTCAATGCGCCATTTTTGATCCTGCCTAAACATCAGCAGAATCTTTTTTTGCAATGCGGTGTCAATTTTTGATACACCGGATGCATTGGCACAAAGCATTAGGGATACACAAATTGTCAAGATATATTTCATAACTAATTTTTTAGATTAATTTATAGAATAAAAACTTGTTTCCGGCAACGCCGAAAAATTAAAAAGCAAAATACAGACTCTTTGCCCGCACGGGGTCTCTGGGAGAGGACCTTGCGGAATTAATCTAATCGATTAATTTTTATGCCGCTGCAGCTTATTCTCGGAGTAACCCCGCGCGGAGGAAAGAGTTATGGGGCGCTGAATGCAAATTAAATGTTTAGGCATTTTCATATATTATATATTTTATTAAATA
>NZ_MPPL01000001.1:219303-243795 GCF_001911425.1 Mucilaginibacter polytrichastri
CCTTCAGAGAGCCTGAATAAACAGGCGTCACAAACCTTAATCTTATGGTAACCATCACAATTACAGGCGGCCCGAGTGTACAAGTACCTTGGCAAGCTGGCATGAACGGTCAAATAGCTATTGAAGCAGCTTATAATGCGCTATCTCCGCAAAAAAGTTTTACCTATGTATTGCAGTATTACGGAAGTCAGTATGGCTACCTCGTGGAAATGATCAATGGTACTTATGATTCCTTTGTATCTACTTATTCGCCTTATTTCTTTTGGGATTTTATCGTTAACGGAGCTGCATCCAATATGGGTATAGATGGCACAAATATAAACGATAATGATGTGATTACATTTACCTATACCCTATATAACGCTATAATACATGTGGACACTGTTTTGGCTGCGAAATTTCAAGCTAAATCCACAATATAGCTAAATGGATACGATGACTTTATTTGCAGCTCGAATAAGTGGTAAGTAGAGCCTCTTTTGTCCGCGCAGGGTACTCTCCGACAGACCCTGCCCTGACAAAAAATGAATAGAAATAATCGTACTGTAAGGAAAGAACAGCTTCTCTTACTTCTTCAGCAATACATTAACATTTAATTGCTGCCTTGTTACAAAGCCCAGATCCTGGTAAACTTTAATAGCCCGGCTGTTATCAGTACGCACGTGGAGAAAGGGGATGTTGCCGGCTGATAAAATATGTTTTATCTGATGAAAAATTAACGCCCGCGCATAGCCTTTACCCAAGTGTTCAGGGTGTGTGCAAACGGCGCTTACTTCCACGTAGTTATCAATATGGAGGCGTTGCCCGGCCATGGCCGCTAGTTGCCCGTTTTTAAAGATGCCTGCAAAATTTCCAAATTCAATGGTACGCTCTTCAAACGGGCCAGGGTTGGTGAGTTGGGTGAGTGCAAGCATTTGGGGGATATCGGCTTTAGTTAGCGGAATAATTTCATCGTTATTACCGGCTGGTACCTGCACCCCGTTGCCCATCATCTGGTGTACTAGTGATTGATGCAGCACCTGCCACTGCATTGGTATCTCCGGTTGGCTGGCTGTTATTAAGGCCACAACACGGTCGGCAGGTAACATATCATGGAGTTGTGTTAATGAGGCCGCGCTTAAATCCTTCGTACCCGCAAAAGGCGAAACTTCTTTTGGGAAGTATTTAACATCAGCAGTGCCATTGGCAAAATGTTTATTACCGGTAAGCAGGGCGTTAAATAAGGGGTTGTCGAGTACGTGATCCATCGTCGGCAAATAAACAAATTATAATGATGATGTGCATGTCCCACATCATCATTATAATCAATTACACAGCGCTCTTTAATAAGCCGCCTTCGGCACGGATGGCCGCGCCATTAGTGGCAGACGCTAATGGACTTGATAAATAAACGACCATGTTAGCCACCTCATCGGTACTTAAAAAACGCTGGATGATGGAGGTTGGGCGCATGGTTTTGAAGAAATCTTCTTCCACCTGCTCTGTAGTTTTTTGCTGGCCTTTGGCCAGGCCTTCTATAAAACTGCCCACACCTTCAGATAGTGTAGGGCCGGGCAATACCGAATTAACAGTTACATTGGTGCCTTTGGTTAATTCGGCCAGGCCACGGGCAATGGCTATCTGGGCGGTTTTGGTCATTCCATAATGGATCATTTCTTCGGGGATCTGTATGGCCGACTCACTAGAAATAAAGATGATCCGTCCCCAGTTCTTTTTCAGCATCTGGTCGAAGTAAGCACGCGACAATCTGATACCGCTTAAAACATTGATCTCGTAAAATTTCAGCCAGTCTTCATCAGTAATAGCGGCAAAAGCTTTGGGTTCAAATATGGCAACGTTGTTAATTAATATATCAACTTCGGGTATCTGGGCTATTAGGGCTGCAATTTGTTGGGGTACGGCAAAGTCTGCCACTACACCGGTAACTTCGCTGTTGCCGGTTTCGGCAATTATTTTTTCAACTGCGGCATTTACACGCTGGTTAGTACGGCCGTTAACAACAACACGTGCGCCTTCGGCAGCCAGTTGTTTGGCAATGGCAAAACCTATCCCGGCAGTAGAGCCGGTTACAAGGGCGAGTTTGTTTTTCAATTGCAGATCCATAGCAGGTGGTTTAATTTATACTAAACTAAACCTTACCGTGAGTTATAGTTGTATCGAAAATAAAACATGTAATTAAAGT
This sequence comes from Mucilaginibacter polytrichastri, assembly GCF_001911425.1. Lineage (GTDB taxonomy): Bacteria > Bacteroidota > Bacteroidia > Sphingobacteriales > Sphingobacteriaceae > Mucilaginibacter > Mucilaginibacter polytrichastri. Next base: position 221,486 of record NZ_MPPL01000001.1, read on the forward strand.
GACAGTTAGGTGCTCGATTTTCCCAATTTCAAGAACGGCAGATGAAATACATAAGTAATAAGCATACCGATAATACAGCCGCTTACCACGCCGCCTGCCCGTTCAAGGGCAACATCCCAAAAATACTGCCCGGGTTGGTGCATGGTAATAATAAGCAAGGCAACCCCTGCCGACCGTGTAGCGGTTTGCACTTTCAATAATTCGCAGACGATGATAGAGGCGGTAATGCCAATGCAAATCATGAGCAGGTTAATGGGGTGGATGTAAAACAGTGTTAAGCCGATAAATGCCCCAACCAGGTTAGCTATAATACGGTTGGTGGCCAAACTCATGGCGTCCTTATCATCCGGGGACAATACCAATATAATTGAAATTAAGCACCATGCGCCTAAAGTAGGGTATAGCCGGTACAGGTAAAAACCAATAGCGGTGCCTATTAAACACTTTAAAATATAGAATAATAAATTGCTGTACTTTGATGCCAACGTTATAGTATATTTTTAATTTTTAACAGATGAATGCGTTCTACTATAAAGCTAACAGAAAAAGTTTTTGTTTGATACATGCTGACAATGCAAATTGTAGCTGTGCTTGTACCCTAGCGCTTCCCCAATAAAAAATATCACGGTTATAGCAGAAAAGGGATAATCATTGACCATCCCTTTTCTGCTATAATTGTAGCGACACAATACCTTGTGTGGCTTATATGTTGTATGGTTTAGATCTATCGCCCTTTCTCCTCCTCCACATTACGCGGATCAGTTTTTGTCTTCAGCAAATAATCATAAGGCGGTTCAATACCCATCAGGTTTTTAACAAAATAATCCCAGCGGCGGCGCATCATGTAGGGGCCATAAGTGGCGTAGCCATGCGGGCTGTTGGGGAAGATTACCAGGTCGAAACTTTTATTAGCTTTCTCCAGCGCTTCGGCTACCAGCAGGGTGTTTTGCGGCGGCACATTGTTATCCATTAAGCCGTGGGCCAGCATTAGTTTACCCTTTAGGTTTTTGGCGTAGTTCTGGTTGGCCTGGGCTTCGTAGTTAGATATACCGTCTGCGTTTTTCACTAACAACCCATCATAGCGTTCGCCCCAATCGTCCTCGTAGTTGCGGTTATCATGGTTGCCCGATTCTGAGATGCCCACCTTAAAGAAATCGGGGTAGCGAAACATGGCAGTGGCCGTAGCAAAGCCACCGCCTGAATGGCCCCAGATGCCCACACGGCTAATATCCATGTATGGGTATTGCTTCGCCAGTTGCTGGATACCGGTTATCTGATCGGGAATGGTATTTTCAGACATGTCGCCGTAGCTCATATCGTGAAAGCTTTTTGAGCGCAAGGGGTTGCTGGTACCTTCGAGCACTACCACCACAAAGCCCAGTTCGGCTAAAGCCTGGTTATCGCCACGCGCCGAAGCGAACGACCAGCTACCAACGCTGCCGCCCTGCGGGCCGGGATATATATAGTCTATAACCGGGTATTTCTTGTTCGGGTCGAGATGGGTAGGGGTAAACATGATACCGTAAAGGTCTGTTTTGCCATCGTGTGCTTTAACGCTGAAAGGTATAACAGGTTTCCAGCCGGTGGCTACCAGGCGACTGATATCCTGTTTCTCTAAAGTGCTGATGAGTTTGCCATCTATGCCGCGCAATACAGTAACAGCAGGTACATCGGGTTTAGCGTAACTATCTATAAAATAATTGCCACCCGGCGATAAGGTAACCTGATGGTTGCCGTCTTCGGGCGTAAGTACGGTTAAATGTTTACCATCGAAACCAATTTTACAAAGCTGGGTAAAGTATGGGTTTGATGCCTCGCGGCCATCAGCCAAAAAGTACAACTCGCGCTTTTTTTCATCTACTTTTAATAGCTTGGTAATCATCCAGTCTCCCTTGGTGATCTGGTTTTTCAACTTGCCGGTTTTGGCATCATACAGGTATAGGTGCCCCCAGTTATCACGTTCGGAGTACCAGATAAATTCGTTGGTTTTATTCAGGTATCGCCAGTTAATAGCACCCTGGCCAGATTCAAATTGGGTAGGGGTTGTTTCTTCAAATACTTCGCGCACGGCACCGGTTACTGCATCTGCAATGCGTACCTTCTCTTGTTTATGATCGCGCGAGGTGGATACAAAGGCCATTTGCGTGGCATCAGCATTCCAGTCTATATCATTCAAAATACCACCGCTCGATATGTCATCACTTAGGGTACTTCTATGCGGGTCGGCCGGGATCTGTAGCTCAATTACTTTAGGCTCATCCACATTAATAATCACCCGCTTAATGGTAGCAATCTGCTCGTCGCCTGGCAGCGGATATTTCCAGGCTTTAAGCGTTGGGTGGCCAACGTTGGTCGTAACCAGGTACATATCGCCAACATTGCGCTCGTCCTGCTTAAAGGTGGCTATCTTTTTAGAGTCGGGCGACCAACGCACAATAGCTGCATCGCTTGACTGCCATCCTGCGTTATCCGTAGCATAGCCAAAATTCTTAATGCCATCTGTAGTAAGCTGGGTTTGTTTTCCCGTAGCTACTTCGCGTATCCACAGGTTATATTCTTTTATGAAGACTGCTCTTTTACCGTCAGGAGATAATGCTTCCGGGTTTTTACCTCTGCCCGGGCGGTCGCTATCAGCATTGGTAGTTTTCGAGTCGTTTATACTTACCTGGTAGCTATGCAAGTCGCACTTCCATTGCTTCCCGGCTGCTTTAAAAACAATAGCCTTGCCGTCTGCCGTATAACTAATGGTTTGAAAAGGCAACATCGATGCTTCATACTTTTTACCGCTTACTGCCGATAATGCACTAGCCAGCTTTTGCTGGTCGAAGGCCGCATTACGCGTACCATTAGCAGGGTTGATGCGTATAAACTCACTACCCTGTGGTGTTAAAGTGCGATACCAGAATTGGTCGCCTGGTAGCCAGTTAGGCTTTACAGCCCCGTGATCAACCAGTGGCTCGGTATTGTAGGTCAGCATGCTTTCGGCGCGTGCATAATCACTTGTAGATAATGCGCCGCTTTGCTGAGCTTGTGCAGCTAATACCGCTGCCGATGCTAAAGCGGTCAGTATAAATTTATTCATCATTGAAAGTTGAATCTTTTAAAGCTAATAAGCTATGCAAATTAACGATTTCAATTATAAATATATTCTGGTGAAGTGATGGCGTGTGTTATGTGTGTTTTATAAAGTTGTTACAGAAGTAACTTCTACTTCATCTTTTCGTAGAGGTGCCTTAACTCCTCCGTTTTATCTTTCATAATTTGCAGGGTACCATTGAGCAGGGCATTATTATCGAGGCCAAAGCCCATCTGTTTTTTTAATAAGTCTTCTGCCGGGGCATCGAAGCCATTTTTTAGTAACACATTATATTTCATAGCAAAACCTTTTGGGTAGGCATGTTGCATATTGTAGAGTTTACAGCTTACCAATATTGCATACAGGTAATTTACATTATACAATGGGTCGTCAAATACCAGGCGTTTATTAATCCATTCGCTGCGGCGTTGGGGTTCACCGGCAAAGTAAATATCGTATTGGTTCATGATGCCGGTGTAAAGGCTGTCGATATCCCGCCGGGTATTAATTTTACCGGTTGCCACGCCATCATAAAGGCCCTGCTCAAAGGTGCCTTCTTCTGCCGAGGTAAATACTTCAAGAGATAATTTATCTAAAAATTGTTTGGTAAAAAAGGCTTTAGCCTGCGGAGTGCTGGCTTGCTTCCGCATTTCGTCGAGCATCAGTAATTCGTTAAACATGGCATAAGCTTCAAACAAAAAGCTAGGGCCCGACGAGTAAGACGGTACCGTGGCATGGTCGCTCATTAGTTGTTCATGAATGGCATGGCCGCCTTCGTGCGCTAATACAAGGGTACTTTTAAGGCCGCCGTCATAAGTTTTCATGTATAAGCCAATGGGGATACCCGAGTAGCCTATCGAAGTAAACTCGGTTACCCGGTTTGGGCCGCCAGCAATTTCGAGCCGGCCGTTGGCGGGGTCTAGCAGGTTGGCAAAGTTGCGCTCATATTCATCGCCCAAAGGGGCTAGTGCTTTTAAAATGAGTTGCCTGGCCTGGGCATAAGTGTGCGATTGCCAGGTGTAGCCAGCGGGTGCTGTAATGTCCCAGCTATATACTTTGCTAAGGCCGGTAGTGTGTTGCGTTTGCTCCATCAGCAATTGCTTGTAGGCTTTCAGTACACCGGCATGGTTGGTCATTTGCTGCAGCATTTGTTTTACGCCTGTTTCTGATAGTTGCAGCCTGCGCTGATAAATTCTCTCCGGTGTGCTGGTAAAGCCCTGCAGTTTAGCCAGAGCATTTTTTTGTCGCGTAATATCAATCAAAGTGGCAGCAAATACTTCAGCATGTGAACTGTAAGCATCATAGTAGGCGTTATAATAGGCTTTTAGCCCTACAGCATGCGCTTTAGCATCTGTTGTTTTTGCTAATTCTGGTTTATAGCTGGCCCAATTGTAAGTTTTTCCATCTATCGAAATCTCGGTTACTTTAATCTCGTTCATCAGGTTATCGTAGCGGTCGGTAAGCTGGTCGATCATGTTACCCGTTAATTGATTAGCCAGTTTCTCATCATGGGGCGAAAGATTATGAGCCGCGTTTTGTTGGGTATTTTTGAGCAGGTATTTGTATTTGCTTACCCCATACTGGCTAAATTGCTGATCTGTTAGGGATGCGAACTGTGGTTGTAGTAAAATTTTGTCTACACGGCTGTTAAGCTCTCCCTGTATCTCGTCTGTTTGGTTTGATGCTTTGCGGGCTAAGGTATCTTTGTTATTGATATAGGCTAGCAAGCGATGGTACTGATAATGCTTTTGCAGGGAGATGAGCAGTTTTTCGTATCGGTTTAAATGAGGGAGCAGGTTAGCCATAGTCCAAACAGAATCGTTTTGGAACGTTTTTACGCTATCCAATAATAATTTGCGGGAATTCAACTCATCTGCCGGGCTTTTAAAATAACGGACCATGTTAGCGTGGAATGCCGGGGCATTACCCTCAAAAGGGTCGAATTGTTGCTGGGCGTAGTTGTTTGTAACTAAACACAGCAAACAGGCTGCAATAATATATAGTTTTTTGAGGCTGATATTTAATGATGGCATATTAAACAATTTACATGCAAACATACCCTTGCCAAAGCAGGTAAAATTGTATGTAATTAACCTTGGCCATGTTTGAGTTAGATTTTTCTGAAATCTTTTGGCAGGTAGCCTGTTACCTCTTTAAAAGTACGGGTAAAATGTGCCTGGTCTGCAAAGCCGCAACTGTAGGCAATTTCGGTTAGGCTTAGTTGTGTAGCCTTAATAAGCGATAATGCCTTATCTACCTTAATGCACCTGATATAATTACTAAAAGTAGCTGAAAAATACAAAGGGAAATAACGCGATATCGTAACCGGGTGCACATCTATCCGTTTAGCCAAGTCATGAAGGTCAAAGGGCAGGTTCCATTCATCGTGTAATATCTGTTGCAGGCGGCTGGCCCAGTTTGGTAAATGCTTGTCTGTAAGTTGCCATTCTGTTCTGGTAGGGTGCAGCAACTCGTACAGCATTAATTGCACAGCGGCAGGCACGGGGCTATCGTTATCATTCAATTCGTGATAGAATTTAAGCAGGGTAAATTTAGCTTGCGATGAATCATTAAGTAGGTTCATGATCTGATCTGCAGACGTGTCCATTTCATTCAGCAAAATGTTGCTTAAATCAAGATTGATCTTGCGGGCATCAACTGTATAATGGTTACAACGGTGCAGCTCGCCTGCGGGTATAAATTTAATATCGCCCGGTACCCGTTTATATTTTTTGCCAAACAGGTCTTCCTGGTGTGTTCCGTTTAGCAAGAAGCTGATACTGGAATTTTGGTGCGCGTGCCATTCTTCAAAACTACTGTTCCCATTATAGCTGGTTAAGGCAACGGTGCAGCCGCTTACAGACCTGCTCAATTGGTTTTTCCCTAAAAAAATGCTTCCCGGATGTATGGTCATATAGCTATAAGACCATAATAATAAGCAAATGCTACATAATTAGCGCAGTTTTCTTAAAGCATTAAAAAGTATCTGTAGCAACGTGGGTTTGCTACTCATTATCATCAGCAGTACCCTGCAGTTTGTCTTCTTTTTTGCCGTTACCCAATTTAATCTTTGGCTTGTACTGGGTTATATTTTGATTTAATAAGCTGTTATAGTTAAGGATAAATAGGTTAGTTAAACTTTTTAAGTCTTAAGCGTTTTTTTGTTTATTGAACAGCTTAATTAGGAATTTATCAGCACATGTTTTCCGGGTTTATTCTTGTTTTGCCGAATCTGGGTGTGTCTTCAAAATGTTCCCCTTTTTGAGTATTGGCGAGTTGAATATAATAATTTAAGATAAAAAACGGAGTGAAAGTCACTAATAGCGACTTTCACTTTGCGTGTAATTGCGATAGTATTTTATAATACTATTTGTCGTTACCGTTTTTCAGTCGCCTGCTTACCGGTACAAACCCAATCAATAAAAAGATAGAGCCGATAAACATCCAGTTATCCATATCCATAAAGGTTACAAATAAGATAACCCCAATAATGATACAAAGCATATTGAGCAAGTTAAACTGTTTTACCCAAGCCAATCCGGCAGCTAGTATGCCCAAACCTATAAAGCTGAGGTATGACGTTAGCGTAATAAATTTGAGCATGCCTTTCATTTGTACAAGTTGGATAAAGCCTTGGCGCGCACCTGCGTAATATTGCTGATCGAGGCCCTGGATGCCAGAGAACGAGAGCCACGCGCCAAACACTGCTGCTAATGCGGTACAGCCAATTAGGCCGATGGCTGCGCCGGTAAAGGCAAGCAGGGGTTTCTGCAGATACAAAAACCAACTGAGCACACCAGTGGTAATCATAAACAAGGGCACCGTTAAAAAGGCTACCGAATGCGCCATGATAAAACCGTGGCCCCGGCCGCTGACCAAGGCATCGAAAAGGCCGCCGCTATTATAGGTTTTACGGCTTAGCCGGAAATCAAAAAATGCGTGCAGCGAGCCAAAGTGTATGGCAAAGGCCAGCATCATTAATACCGGGAATAATACTAACAATACCGCAAGGATGCTGCGAAGTGAAAATGTAGAAGATTGCATGGTTTTTTGTATTTACCAAAGCTAGCTTAGCAGGTAATACCTAAACTTGATTGCAATCAAGAAAACAAATGCTTGCGTTTTACCCGGCTAAAGGTTTCGGGCGTAATACCGAGGTAGGAGGCGAGGTGCTTTTGCGGAAATCGGATAATCCATTCCGGGTGTTGCAGCATCAGATCGTCATAACGGCCTTGCGGAGACGTATGATGCACGGATAGCTGCTGCGGTATGGTAAGGTCTTTTAATATCCGGCCTAATATCATAAACTGTTGATCGGTTTCTATCAGCTTGTGCAGGTTTTGTATCGAGATAATAGCCACTTCGGTAGGTTCCATCGTTTGTATGGTATTTACTGATGGTTTTTGGCTTACAAAACTGTTATGATCGGCCGCCCAGCTTTCTTCAGTGAAAAAAGAGAGAATGTGTTCTTTTTCATTATTGATATGATAGATTCGCAGGCTGCCTTTTAATACAATGCTTATAAAGTTACAAACCTGCCCGGGTTTTAGCAGTGTAGTATTCTTCTTCAATTGCTTTACAGAAAGCATACTATAAAAAAGATCAATATGCTCATCTGTAAAATGATGAAGTTTGCCAAGTATGGTTTTAATGTGCAGGTAATTGTCCACTCAGGTATTTAAACTAATTGTTTTTGTATAGGTAATGCAACACCTTTCTAAATAATTCATCAGGTAAAAAGGGTTTGGCTATCATGTCATCAATACCTGCCAGTTTAACCTGTTCTTCAATCTCGTTAAGCAGGTTGGCGGTAAGCGCAATGATGGGTAAGGTAATGCCAATCTTACGCATGTTTTTAGCTGATTCATACCCATCCATTATGGGCATGTGCAGATCCATTAATATTAATTTGTGTTTAGTGATATCGAGTTTTTCTAATGCTTCAAGCCCATTAACGGCAACATCGATACTGGCTCCCCAGCGTTCTAGAAACTTTTGCGCCACCAGTACATTAATGGGGTTATCTTCTACCAGTAAAATAGCTATACCAGTAAAAGGTTTGTCTTCTTGCCGGGGTAAATTGCTTTCCAGGTTTTGCTGTTCAATTGTTTTGATGCTTTTTTCAAAGCTTTGTATAAAGAAAAATGTAGAACCTTTGCCCGGTTTGCTGCTAACCTGTAAGGAGGAATGCTGCAATTCTAAAATTCTTTTACAAATGGCCAGGCCTAAGCCCGTGCCGCCGAAACCCCTGGAGGTAGAAGAATCGGCCTGGGTAAAGCGATCAAAAATAATTTCGAGTTTTTCGGGAGAGATCCCGATGCCACTATCTGAAACCCTGATCCTTAAGGTTATTATTTTATCTGTTTGGCCTTGTACTTCTATGCCAATCTCTACAAAGCCCCTGGGCGTAAACTTAATGGCGTTGTGTACCAGGTTAGAAATAACCTGCGATATACGGGTAGGGTCGCCCAGTATTTTATTTTGCAGTGCCCCATCAACATCAAGTTTCAGATCTATACCTTTATCCTGAGCCGAGGTTTGCAACCCGCTCACAATGTTACGGGCTATGGCTGCTATGTCCATCTCGATATGCTCGAAAGTTATTTTACCGGCTTCAATTTTATTGTAATCTAAAATATCATTTACTATGGCCAGCAGGTTATTGGCCGAAAACAGCATCACATCAATTTGCTCTGCCTGATCTGGCCGCGGGTTGCTTTTTAAAAGTAAATAGCTCATGCCAATAACCGAGTTTAGGGGGGTACGAATTTCATGGCTCATGGTGCTTAGAAACTCACTTTTGGCTTTTAAGCCCTGCTCTGCCTGTTCGCGCGCCTGCCTTAATACAAACGAAACCCGGTGCGATAATACCAGCGATTGTAAAAAGAAGAAACTGATATAGCAAAGAAAACTGATAAATTGCAGTTGCGGTATAAAGCCCCAGTAATGAAATAACGCAATGGCGAATATGATCATTAAGGCAAATGCACTCATTAACGCATAAATAGCGCCGGGGCGTTTTCGCTTGTAGGCCAATGCGTATACATAAGGTATGTACACCAGGCAAAAAAGCATAACCACCAAAAATGGGTTAATTAACTGCGTAAAGTATATGGCAGGCAGGCACAAAGCCGCAATAGCAAATACAAAACAAATACTGCTTATTAGATATACAATTTTGTTATTAACGTCTTTAGGATATAGTTGGCGGGTATAAAGGCCGAACAAGCAGATGCCTAAAAACAAACTGATGTACTCTAGCCTGGCTGTAATGTACCAGTTGATATTAGGGTAAAGGGTGTGTAATACATAGTTATCTGTGCCAATAACACGGTAGGCATAGACAATGGAATACAGCGAAAAAAGCAGAATGGCCTTATCCCGGTTGCCGTGCAGGTATAAACCTAAAAAGAAAAGCCCGGCCATAATAAGGCAGCCTGTTAGTAGCAGGTCAATAGCTTCTATACGTCGCCTGTCGAGCTCGATCAATGATTTATTGCCAATGATGAGTGCTTTGCTAATGCCACCATGGGTATGTACAAAATTGGCGATTTGTAAAGTGAGTTTCAAGGTGTCTGTGCCTTGTAATACATCAAAAGCCTGGTATTGCCAGTAAGGAATAAACCCTTCGGCAGATGTGCTTACCTGCCCATTGGCTGCAACCTGTTTGCCGTTTATGTAAAGTTTATAGGCACAATAAGTTTCTGGTATGGCAATGCGCAGGGGTTCGGTTGTGGGCGGCAGCAGTACTGTAAGCCGATAGGTGGCATAGCCAAAAGAAGGGAGTTTTTTTCTATTAAGTATAGCCCCATTCCATTTAAACGGAAAATCAACCAGGGTTGCTTTGCTGGCTGTTGTTTCGCCGGGGGCTAGCAGTTGTTGCCAGTAAAAAATCCATTTACCATTAAGTGGTATTTGCTGATCAAAACGTTGCTTACGCAAGTCTAGCAAGCCGTTTATTGCGACCGGGCCGTTAGAGCTATTAGGAATAAAGCCTAATGCTAAACTGCAATGCATTACTAATAATGCGATAAACAAGTGTTTAACAATATTCATCAGGATACTACAAACTTAATTATTAGGAAACTGATTTACATAATAATAATACCCTTGTTGTTAAATAAATTTGTTACACAGCTATTAAAAATATTGGAGAGAGCTTTTAAAGCATACGCAAATTGGTATGATTTAAAGTTAGGTTAATCGCAGTTCTGTACACTTATAAAATGTTTTTGTCAGTATTTTGGCAGCTTACTTATGATATTTTAGAGGGTAATAAGTTAAATGTCAGTGTGATGACAAATTGTCGGTCATGTTTTTTTTATACCCTTAAGATGGTATTCCTACCCTGAAAAAAAATTATTAGATAAATAAAAGCACATTTTATGTAGCGGCATATTATGCTGGTATGTGATATTAAAATATATGTACACGGATTATTTAAATAAAAATTAAATAAATGCTTAAACTGGTATATTTTGTCTTTCCCAATCTATAAATTCTTAAAAAAGAATAAGTATTTCATCATAAAAGGTTCTTTTTATATTAGATAGCTTAAAAGTTGTGTTAATATTTAGTAATTGGGTGGTTTTTTAAAAGCAGATCTGGAAAATTAATAATTTCAAAAAATCAGATTTCAGGCACTTATCTTGTGCTTTTGGCCTCAACTATTTTATGGCATGTTTATAGCGCCATGCTATACATAAGATTATGATCCGAACCGCTTTATAACAAGACTTATAGCGTTTGTGAAGATTGTATTCTGCAAAAAATTAGCATTAAGTATTTTAATTTAAATCAAATCATCATGTCAGTAGTATTAGGAGTTGCAGTAGTAATAGCTGCTATTTTAGCACCAGTGTTTTTTGCCCCTAAGGCAAAAGCATAATTATTATTACTTGGGTAATAAATAAAACAGGGTTGCCATATGGTAACCCTGTTTTATTTTGTAGTTAATTTGGTCGCGTTTCTGTAAATGCCTAAAATTTTGTTACTTAAGGGAGTATTAACCCTTTTAGTAATATGCAAAGAAGAAGTTTCTTAAAAAAAGGCTCATTAGCCGGCCTTACCCTTGGTTCGCTGGTAAGTACATCATACGCAAATACACTCCCCGGCCCACAAAATGATAGTAGTAATTTTAATGATACTTTTGAATTAAAAGAAGCTACCATTACAGAGCTGCAGCAAAAAATGCAGCGCAAGCAGCTAACATCGCGCGCTATAACAGAACTTTATTTAAAACGTATTGCAGCAATTGATAAAAGCGGCCCCCAATTAAATGCCGTTATAGAATTAAATAAGGATGCCCTAAGCATAGCCGACGCTATGGATAAAGAGCGGGCAAGCGGTAAAGTGCGCGGGCCTATGCACGGTATCCCGGTTTTAATAAAGGACAATATTAATACCGGCGATAAAATGCACACCACCGCGGGCGCACTGGCCCTGGCCGACAACTTTGCCAAAGAGGATGCTTTTATAATTAAGCAACTGCGTGCAGCGGGGGCGGTAATATTGGGTAAAACCAATTTGAGCGAGTGGGCCAATTTCCGTTCGTCGCGCTCTACCAGCGGGTGGAGCAGCAGGGGCGGACAAACTAAAAACCCTTATATTATTGATCGTAACCCAAGCGGATCCAGCGCGGGTACCGGTTCTGCCGTTGCAGCCAGCCTTTGTGCAGTAGGGATAGGTACCGAAACCAATGGTTCTGTAGTATCACCATCTTCAGTTAATGGGTTGGTGGGTATTAAACCAACGGTTGGTTTGTTAAGCAGGTATGGTATTATACCTATCTCTAAAACCCAGGACACCGCCGGGCCAATGGCCCGTACGGTTACAGACGCGGCTATACTATTAAGCGCACTTGCCGGTGTTGATGAGCAGGATAGTTATACTCTGCCCAGTAAAGGGAAGATAGAAAAAGATTACACTAAGTTTTTAGATACAGATGGGCTGAAAGGTAAACGCCTTGGATTAGAAAAATCTGCCCTGCAAGGTAATCCTGCTATGGTGGCTTTACTTAAAGCCGCTGTAGAAACTTTGCGAAGCAAAGGTGCTACGGTAGTTGAAATTGAATTATCAAAAGAATTGAAAGTGATAGGAAGCGCCTCGTATACCGTGCTGTTATATGAATTTAAAGACGGCGTTAACCAGTACCTGAGTAAGGCCAATGCTAAATGTAAAACGCTGGAAGATGTAATTGCCTTTAATAAAGAGAACGAAGCCAAAGCGATGCCTTATTTTAAACAAGACGAATTAGAATTAGCCCAAACCAAAGGCGGGTTAGATACACAGGAATACCTCGATGCCCTAAAAAAATCAAACGGTATGTCGCGTACAATCATTGACAGAATAATGCAGGATAATCAGCTGGATGCTATCATTGGCCCAACCAATGGTTTTGCCATATGTATCGACCTTGTAAATGGCGATTCTGGTAATGGGTTTTCGTTTTCGTCTCCGGCAGCAATGGCCGGCTATCCGCATATTACCTTACCCATGGGGAGTTATTGCAGCCTGCCCATTGGGATCTCGTTTTTCGGTACAGCATATACCGAAGGGCCGTTGTTGAAAATGGCCTATGCTTATGAACAAGCCAGTAATAAACGGATAGCCCCCGAATTTAAAGCACCATTATTAGCGTAATTTTTTTTGGGGGGGGAATGTTCCTTATTGCTTAACCCGGTCTAGCTTAATTAGAAGCACATCATTTTGGCGAATGTTTAGTTCTTTACCAAAGCTGCCCGACGAGCTTACATTAACAACAACCTGCTCAATAGGAGCGCCGCTGCCCTGTTTAAGTAATTTAACTTGTGCTATAGTTAGCTGCGAAGGCGAGCCCAACTTAAAGTACGCTGTGTAAGGGTCGTTTGCCTGGTAGCCGGTTTTGTAGATGCTTAGTGTGTATTTACCCGGTTTTAATCCCCCTATTTTTAGATGGGTAGGAGGTAATGATTTGGCCGGGAGGTTTCTTTTATAAAATACCTGGTTGTTTACACTATCGCCGGGGTGGTCGATGGTAAAGTCCCACACTAATACCTGTACATTGTTTTTAGCATCCTTACATATGATAGCGCTCGAGTCTGCAGATTGCAATTCGGTATCGCCCAGTTCATTCAAATATTTAAAAGCATAGTAGGCAGGTTTCTTAATGTCCTGGTAATTGATCAATCCAAAGCCACCGTGAAAGGGTGTAGTACGAGGGCCGGCCTCCTCAAAAATATCGGTAAACGTCCAATACGACATTGAATTTACATAGGGTGCTGCATGTTTTATGGTGTTTAAAATAAAGGCAGCTTCATGGTAGCTGTCATGGATCGGGTCTGATGGGGTGTACGATGCGCTCCATTCGGTATAGTGGAGTTCGAGGTTTGGCAAAGCAGAATTTTGGATCTGTTGTTTAACATGGTGCATATCATTGGCTATCAAATTCCGGTCGCGGCTTAAAATTGTACCTGTATTGCCCTTTTCGTCCAAAAAGCCTTGTTTTACCCCATAATCATGCGTGCTGATAAAGTCAATCGGCGCTTCTTGCTGAATGCAAAAAGCGATAGTCTCGGGTACCCATGCGTTGCCTGCAGTTGCCGGGCCGCCCACACGATAGCTTGCCGATACACTTTTAATGGCCATAGCCGTTTCTTTATATAGCTTAAAATAGTCCTGTTGTGTGCCGGTAAAAAAGCCGTCCTTTAAATTGGGTTCATTCCAAACCTCAAAATACCAGCTTGCTACTTCTTTTTGGCTATAACGTTGTGTCCAGTGCGTTACTAAAGCTTTAATTAAATCGTTCCATTTTTGGTAGTCTTTGGGTGGTGTTACATTGCCTTTCCACCAGAAAATGGTTTTATTACCACTTGCCAGTGCGCCGGGCATGAAGCCAACCTCTACAAAGGGCTTCATGTGGATCTGTTGCAGAAAATCAAAAAGCTCATCGATATATTGCCAATTGTAAACCGGGTGCCCATTCTTATCTTCGGAGTAAACACCCATATCATCAGACAATAAGCCATGGAAGCGAATGTATTTAAATCCGCATTCAGCCTGTGTAATGGTTAGCTGCCTTTGCCAGTCGGCACGTAAACCTTCATTGGCGCGGCCTGCGCCAACGCACATATTAAAACTTTTTGATAGCGGGCCTTTTGTGTTATTGATGTTAATATCAATGGTTCGGTTTTGCGCTTTTGCGTTAAAACATAAGAACGCAAAAAAGGCAAGTATAAGGCAGTATTTGGCAGGCATAATTGGCGCGGTGACTTAAGTCTGGATATCACAATAATAGTGAATCTTTTAACAATAAAATTATGTAATAAAAAAAGGCCAGGCTTATACTTATCATATAACCTGGCCTTTGTTGTTGCGGCTTATCGCTGCAATATTATTTCATCATATCGATAAAATCATCAAACAGGTACCTGCTATCGTGCGGGCCCGGAGATGATTCGGGGTGGTATTGTACCGAGAAGGCATTTTTGCCTTTTACACGGATACCTTCTATCGACTGGTCGTTTAAGTTAATGTGGGTAACCTCAACCTTGTCTGATGCGCGTACGGCATCCTGTACCACACCAAAACCGTGGTTTTGAGAGGTAACTTCGCAATGGTTCTTAATTACGTTTTTAACCGGGTGGTTTAATCCGCGGTGGCCGTTGAACATTTTTTTAGTTGGGATATCATTAGCCAGAGCCAACAACTGGTGGCCTAAGCAAATACCGAACATCGGTTTTTCTGAACTTAAAATATCTTTAACGGTACTAATAGCATAATCCATGGCCGAAGGGTCGCCGGGGCCGTTTGAGATAAAGTAACCATTCGGTTCAAAATCGGCTTCCATTTCCTTAAAGGTAGTTTTAGCCGGGTATACTTTGGCAAAAACGTTACGTTTAGAGAAGTTACGCAGGATGTTTTTCTTTACACCCAAATCTAATACCGCAACACGGTAAGGTGCATCAGCCTCACCAACGGTATACGTTTCGGTGGTTGATACTTGCGACGAAAGTTCAAGCCCATCCATTGAAGGTACGGCAGCCAGTTTTTCTTTCAGCTCATCAATGTCCAAAATCTCTGAAGAGATGATGGCATTCATAGCTCCCTTTTCGCGGATGTAACGCACCAGCTGGCGGGTATCAATGTCTGAAATACTAACCAGGTTTTGCTCCTGAAAGTAATCCTGGATTGATTCGTCGGCCTGTTTGCGGCTGTAAGCGATGTTGTAGTTCTTACAAACCAGACCAGCAATCTGAATTTTTTCAGATTCAACCTCGTCATGCGTAATACCATAATTGCCGATATGGGCGTTGGTAGTAACCATAATCTGGCCGAAGTAAGATGGGTCGGTAAAAATCTCCTGGTAACCGGTCATACCTGTGTTAAAACAGATCTCTCCGGTGGTGGTGCCTATCTTTCCGGCAGCTTTACCATGAAAAACGGTACCGTCAGCCAGTAATAATACAGCCGGTAGCTTGGTGTAGTTGGTCATTATTAAAAAAAGTTGAATGATTAATACTGAGGTGCTTAGGCTTGAAAATAGCTCCTCGAAACAGGGTAGAAAACATGAAGTAACAGACCTCCGGATTCACGGTGCAAAAATACGATTTTTAAATCTGTATACTAAGTAAAATTTCAATAATTTGTAAAAGTAGTTTCTACCTTTGCTCCGCAACAAAAAATATTGTGCCATGTCTGTAAATAAAGAGATCAAACGGGTTACTACCAATACCCTGCAGGAGATGAAAAACCGTGGCGAAAAAATTGCCATGCTTACTGCCTACGATTATTCGATGGCTAAGATTGTTGACGATGCGGGGATTGATGTAATACTGGTTGGTGATTCGGCATCGAACGTAATGGCGGGTCATGAAACGACGTTGCCCATCACGCTCGATCAGATGATCTATCATGCTTCGTCAGTGGTGCGTGGCGCGAGCCGATCATTGGTTGTGGTCGATCTGCCTTTTGGCTCGTACCAGGGTAATTCTAAAGAAGCCCTCAATTCGGCTATCCGTATTATGAAAGAGGCCGGTGCCCACGCGGTAAAGATTGAAGGAGGTATAGAGATTGCCGAATCTGTTAGCCGCATCTTAACGGCAGGTATCCCGGTAATGGGGCACTTGGGCTTAACGCCGCAGTCTATCTATAAATTTGGTACCTATACTGTAAGAGCTAAAGAAGAAGCCGAAGCGCAGAAGTTAAAAGAAGATGCCTTAAAATTGCAGGAACTGGGTTGCTTTGGCATTGTGATAGAAAAAATACCGGCCGCACTGGCTAAAGAAGTAACCGAAAGTTTGCAGATCCCTACAATAGGTATCGGCGCCGGGCAGGATTGCTCTGGCCAGGTTTTGGTAATCCACGATATGCTGGGGATCAATAAAGGATTCCGCCCAAGGTTTTTACGCCAGTACGCCAGTTTATATGATGTGATGAACGGGGCAATCAAGAACTATGTGAGCGATGTAAAGGCAAGGGATTTCCCGAACGAAAAGGAGCAGTATTAATTAAGGAGAATCCGGATGTCAGAAAGACGGGAAGTCCGAAAGAAGGACTGAAAGATATAAGACAAAGGACAAAAGAATAAAACAAGTCCGTTATGCCGAACTTGTTTCGGCATCCCACATGTTAAGTCTGTGATATAAAAAGTTTACGACATGTCCTGTGGGATGCTGAAACAAGTTCAGCATGACATTTAGGATAAAACAAAACAACATACAACCTTCCGGACTAAATATTATGGCAAACGTCTCATTCGATGTAACTGATAAAGATATCCTGTACGAGGATAACCACCTGATTGCCGTTAACAAACGCGCAGGGGATATTGTACAGGTAGATGACACCGGCGATGAGCCGCTGGACGAGAAGGTTAAAAAATACATCGCCAAAAAGTACAACAAACCTAATGGTGCCTTTTTAGGCGTTGTACACCGGCTGGACAGGCCCGTAAGCGGCGTAATCCTTTTTGCCAAAACCAGCAAGGCGCTCGAGCGCATGAATGAACTGTTTAAAACCCGGCAAACCCGTAAAATATATTACGCCGTGGTACGTAACTGCCCTAACCCGCCTGATGGTAACCTGGTACACTGGCTGGTTAAAAACCCGAAGAAAAATGTTACCACTGCTCACGATCATGAAGTAAAAGGCAGCCTGCGGTCCGAGTTAAATTACCGGATGGTTGGCGAGCTTAATGGTTATTACCTGATACAGGTAAACCCTATAACCGGCCGCCCGCACCAAATTAGGGTGCAGATGGCGTCTTTAAACAGCCCTATTGTGGGCGATAATAAATATGGTTACCCACGTGGTAGTCTGCGTAAAAGCATTTGCCTGCATGCCCGCCGTCTGCAATTTATCCACCCCGTAAAAAACGAACCTGTAGATATTAAGGCCCCCTTGCCTAAAGATGGTTTTTGGGAAAAGTTTGCGCATTTGATACAGGATAAGGATGATGATGCGGTGAAGGGAGAGTAGAGAGACAAGTATACAGAGGCAAGAATCGAGATTTAGCTTTCAACTTGCGCGCGTTTGCAACGCGTGCTTAACACGACAGGGGATTTATAAATCCCCGAATGTACAAGGCATTGCAAATGCCCACCCGGTATGCACGCGTTGCAAACGATCGCAAGGGTTAGATGGTTACAATCCCAGCACTTTATTCCAAATTACTTCATCAACAGGTATGCCTTCTTTCAAATTCCGTTCGCGGGTTTTCAAGGTGCCTTCGCCCGGGAAACGGATAGGGTTATCAACATCAATTAAACTGCTCGATTTAGTATAATCCATAATTTGCTCGATCAGGTTATCGGTCAAAGCATCATCATTGGGTTTAATGCAGATAAATACCTGTGATACACCGGTTTCGGCTTTCTTTTCAGAAACCCGGGCGGTAGAGTTACCGCCGCTTAATACGGTTACCAGCAGATCGAGCATCAGGGATAAGCCCGAGCCTTTCCAAAAACCAACCGGCAGTAAGCGTTGCGATTCGATGATCTCTGCCGCATTTACTGATAGCTTACCTGCCTTATCGTAGCCACCCGGCAAAGGTAATGGTTCGCCCGATGAACGGTATTGCTGCAGCTTGCCGAAAGAATATTGCGAAACAGCCATATCTAAAACCACATCGCCGCCTTTACGCGGTACGGCTATTATTAAAGGGTTGTTTCCTAACCGCGGCTCGATGCCTCCCCAGGGCGGTAAATTGGCAATGGTATTGGTAAAGCAGATACCTATGCAACCGGCCTCGGCGGCTTGCCAGCCGTAAGTGCCGCCGCGCATCCAGTGGTTGGTATCTTTAATAGCTACACAGCCTATGCCATGTTGCTGTGCCAGTTGTATGGCCCTATCCATACAAAACTTTGCGTTTAACATGCCGGGGCCATAATTGCCATTCCAGCGTTCAACTAAGCCCATACCTGTTTCGGCGGTAGGTTCGGCATCGGGTTTTACGTGGCCTTCCTTTACAAATTTTACAAACACCGGAAAACGGTTTAAACCGTGCGTATAAACCCCATCGCGGCTATTTTCGGCAAATATGGTAGCAATGGCTTCGGCCTTGGCAGGTGTAAAGTTTAACTTTAAAAGTATGCGGCTAAACTCGGCCTGCATTTGTTGAAAAGGAATACGCATATATTTAATGGAGCAGAAGATGTTAAGATGTGTAAATGTGCAGATATATAATCTGGTTAAAGCAAAAGTAAGATGCGGTTTTATAATGTATTGTAATATAAAAAACATAATTAAGCGTTGCCGTTTTTATTAGCTGTTAATGAGCTTTTAATACTTATAAAATAACAACTCATTGCTGCCGTTAACTAAGCAGGGATTTATTATTTTTGCCTGCTGATGCTAATGAAGAAAAATTTAATTGTTTTGGTACTTGCCGGTTTGGTTATACTTACCGTTAACTCTTGTAAAAAGGACGATCAAAGTTCGCTTGACAGGTTGTTAACCATTTCGCCGTGGACTTTGGCTTCTGTGCAGGTGTTTACTTACGTGGGTTCATCGCTTATAGAAACGGATACGCTGAATACCACCTGCCTGCTTAAACAAAAATTTACCTTTGCTGCCGATAAAAGCTGCACTTACGAAAACTTTATTTGCAGGGATACTACTAATAAAGGCCAGTGGCAGTTTAGCAACGATAAGGTTACCCTGCAATCAAACATGGTATGCAGGGATACCAGCAATTCGGGGCGGGACACTACCGATAAGCCTTTTTTAAATTCGCAGATCATGAACCTGGGTGGCTACTCACTGGTGCTGCAAACGGGCGATATCAACTCCTATTACAGTTCCACAACCAAGCGGGTGATCAAAAGGTGGGGCTTTATTCATCAGGATTAACTCATAATGCAGGCTTAGGCTTTAAAATATGGTTCAAAATTTTATATTTGAGATCATTAACACTAAATAGGGGATAATTTGAAAAAGAGAATCGCCATTTTTGCTTCAGGCTCGGGCTCTAATGCACAAAAAATTTTGGAGCATTTTAAACGCAGTACAGTGGCCGAAGTGGTGCTGATACTAAGTAATAATCCGCAGTCTTACGTACTGCAACGTGCCGATAACTTCGAAATACCGTCGCATGCTTTTACCCGCCACGAGTTTTTTGAAACAGACGGTGTAGTTAAACTGCTTAAAAACCTGGAGGTTGATTTGATTGTGCTTGCAGGCTTTTTATGGTTAGTGCCGTCGTCGTTATTACAGGCTTTCCCCAATCGTATCATTAACATACACCCATCATTGTTGCCAAAGTATGGCGGCAAGGGTATGTATGGCGACAAGGTGCACCAGGCGGTATTGGATAACAAAGAAGAAGAATCGGGCATAACCATCCACTTTGTAAATGAGCATTTTGACGAGGGTGAGGTGATCCATCAGTTTAAATTTAAGATAGACCCTGCCGATACGCTGGAGGTTGTTAAATTTAAAGGCCAGCAATTAGAGCACCAAAACTTCCCGAAAGTGATAGAGGGATTGTTGAGTAAGATAAAGAGTTAGGTTAATGGCCCGGGGTAAAAGAGTGAAAGATTAGAAAGTAATTCTATCTGTTAAGTGATATCCTGTGCAAATATTCATCGAAACCGAGCGCCTTATCCTTCGTGAACTGCTGCCATCAGATGACCAGGCTATGTTCGAACTCGATTCGGACGCTGAGGTGCATGAGTTTTTGGGCAATGCGCCCGTGAAAACTATTGAAGAGGTTCAAGAAGTGATCGCCTTTATCCGCCAGCAATATATAGATAATGGTATTGGCCGCTGGGCGATGGTAGAAAAGGCAAGCGGCAGCTTTATTGGCTGGACTGGCTTGAAACTAATCTGCAATACCGTAAATAATCATACCAACTTTTATGACCTCGGTTACCGTCTCATTAAAAAATATTGGGGAAAGGGTTACGCCACAGAAGCTGCCATGGCATGCCGCTATTATGGGTTTAATCAGCTTAATCAAAGTACGCTTTATGCGCTTACAGATGTTAATAATTTGAAGTCGCGTAAGGTTCTGGAGAAGGAAGGCTTTACCTGTTTAGAAACTTTTGATTACGAGGGTAAGCCGCATTTTTGGCTGGAAAATGTAAGGTAATATACGATATCTCGTCATCCCGAACTTGTTTCGGGAACCCATATGCTAAGTCTGCGATCCTAAAAGTTACTACCTGCCCTATGGGATGCCGAAACAAGTTCGGCACGACGGGGTGAGATCGCAACTTGCTAATTCACAATTTAATACTAAACTACTTCGGCCCTGTTTTAAACTTAACCGTATAAGATACCAGCGGGTAACCTTCTGCTGAGCGGAAGCCGCCACCGGTGATTATAAAATCATAGTCGGTATCGGGTTGCAGGTCTACCTTAAAGGTGAATGATTTTTTATCGGGCGAAAAGCCGGAGATCCCGGTTACGGGGTAAGTGTCTTTACCGCCGGGCCCATAATCAACCGCCGTACTGCGGCCCATTACTGCCGAAAAATCTATTTTTATTTCTTTGGTATTTGGGTTTACCGGTTTGTTGGGCCAAACAGATACGCCGGTTACTATCGGCCGTTTAACTTCATAAGCCTGGTGCAGCTGCGCAAGCGATTGCTCGTAATACCTGGAGTTAACCAGGAAATTCTCCACTGCTGTAGTATCGGCATAATTAAGTTCAATCATATCCTTAATAGCCTGCTTTTTGTTTTTGCTGTGGTTATAGTACGAGCGGCAAATGGTGTAACCCATAAAATAGCCCAAATCGCCAACCTTGCCATTGTTGGTGCCATTATAAAGCCAGTTACGGTAGGTGTTTAAAAACATTTCGGTGGCAAACTGGGCCTTGAGTTCGGGCTGATGCTCGGGGCCATAACTCATATAAGGGAGGGGCAGGGTTTTAAGCGTAACCAGTTCTGTTATAAAATCGCAGGTGCCTTCATAAATGCATTGGGCCAGCAGGTTGTAAGCCTCGCTATGCTGCTGGGTATGCACATACTCGTGTATATTCAGCGGAACAATATGTTGAAAAGGATCGCTTCTAAAGTAAGGGCCCAGGCCGCTTTTCAACGCAGGGGGCAATTCTGATACATCAACCGTGCTGTCGCCGGTAGCCAGTTCGGCACCGATGAGTACCATGCCGTTGCCCGAGGTACCCGCCGAGTTAAGCGCACCTATAGTGAAGTAAATAACGGCAGGTTTCAGTTCCGGATAAATGGAGTTGAGGGTCTTGATAGCCGGGTCAAATTCGGAGGTTAAAATTTTTGCCTTATAAGTATTATTTCGTACAGATGCCCAGAATTTAGGGTAGCGGCGTATGGCAAACACGTAAGATCCCGGCGTGTAATCTTTGGCTTCCATAAATGCCTTTAAACCGGGGGTGCCTCTATTAACGTATAGCTTCTGGATATAGTAAAGCTGTTTAAGGCTGTCGTTAGTGGTGCGGATACTGTCGTATGCCGTCCAGAAATTATCAATATCTGTAGTAATTACTTTCCGGGTACTGTATTGGCCGTAGGCTAATGGTAGTATGCAGAGGTTAAGTAACAATAAGGCAGACAGTTTTTTCATAATAGATTAAAGACGGCCTAAAGGTAAATATGTTGCGTTGCTTACATCTACTTTAATTGATTATACCGTTTTGTCTGTAATGCTTTTAATAACGTTATCCAACTCTTTGGCACTTTCGGCAAGTAAATCTTTAATTTGTTGTAAATTAGTTTCAGCATCCATTACAGCAAGGAGATTAATTAAGCCCATAATGTTTGCTAATGGCTTTTGGA
>NZ_MPPL01000001.1:243805-275738 GCF_001911425.1 Mucilaginibacter polytrichastri
AAAACCGATCTCTTCTAATTGATCTGTTTTAATTTCAATTTCTGTTTGTGCCGTAAGTAATTCATTCCGTGTATCTACATGTTCAGTGATGTTGTATCCAATGCAAAAAATCCCTTCCGGGTTGTTTTGATCGTCAAAAACGGCTTTAAATTCCCATTGCGTAAAAATAAACCCGCCCTTACCGTCGTGTTTGCGTAATGTGGCAGGGAATAATTGTTCTGGGTTTTCGAAACATTTACCGCCCACTTCTGCACAAATTTTAATATCATCGGGGTGAAGCGTAATGTAAAATGGCTTACCAACGAGTGACTGATTTATAAAATCAAAATTCTTGTTGTAATTAGGGCTCACATAGGTATAGCGGTTATCCATCCCAATGATAATGGAATAATAATAAGATGAGCTTTCTAAAAGATCTATAGTTTCTTTAAAATGCATAATAATGAAAGATATTTATTTACGTAGCTATGTGAAGATAAAAAATTTAATTGTGAAGATAAATTAATTAAAGCGAAGACTTTTTTCGATTTAGAATAGTGGCCTGCCCTATAAATTAATTGAATTGATTTAGCCGGTATTGCCACAGCAGGGTAAATGTACCCCGGCCTTCACACAAATCACTAATCTATAACTAACTAATCATTCGAAATCACTACTTTTGCGGCTCGAAAAATTCCCTCAATGAGTCAGCCCGTAAAAATCAAAAACGCGTTAATTTCGGTTTATTATAAAGATCATCTTGAACCGGTAATTCATGAACTTAATCGCTTAGGCGTTAAAATATATTCAACAGGTGGTACCGAAGCGTTTATCCGCAGCTTAGGTGCCGATGTTATTGCTGTTGAAGACCTTACTTCGTACCCTTCTATTCTGGGTGGCCGTGTAAAAACCCTCCATCCAAAAGTGTTTGGTGGTATCCTTGCCCGCCGCAGCCTGGAGCAAGACTTGCAACAGCTGCAGCAATACGAGATCCCGGAGATCGACCTGGTGATTGTAGACTTATACCCGTTTGAAGAAACAGTAGAGTCTGGCGCAGGGCATGATGACGTGATCGAAAAGATCGACATTGGTGGCATTTCCCTTATTCGCGCAGCTGCTAAAAATTATAAAGATGTAGTGATCGTATCTTCAAAAGATGATTACCAGACTTTAGCACAATTGCTGAAAGAGAACGACGGCTCAATAGAAATTGAAGATCGTAAAAGATTTGCCTTAAACGCTTTCAATATATCATCGAGCTACGATACTGCCATTTTTCAATACTTTAACCAGGACGAGCAGGTGCCTGTGTTTAAACAAAGCATACAGCAAAGCCAGGTTTTACGCTATGGCGAAAACCCACACCAGCAAGGTGTTTTTTACGGTCAGTTAGATGCCATGTTTACGAAATTGCACGGCAAAGAGTTATCTTATAATAACCTGGTTGATGTTGATGCAGCTGTGTCATTGATTGATGAATTTACCGAGCCAACTGTAGCTATATTAAAACATACCAACGCCTGTGGTATTGCATCGCGTAGCTTTATTAAAGAAGCCTGGATAGATGCTTTAGCCTGCGACCCGGTTTCGGCTTTTGGTGGTGTAATTATTGCCAATGATGAGATTGACGAAGCAACAGCTATCGAGATCAGCAAACTGTTTTATGAAGTACTGATTGCGCCGGCTTATACCAACGAAGCGCTTGAAGTATTGAAAAGCAAAAAGAACCGTGTGATCTTAATCCGTAACAAGGTTGAGTTACCGGTTAAGCAATTCAAAACTTTGCTGAACGGTGTTATCGAGCAAGATAAAGATGCGGTTATCGAAGGCCCAGCCCAAATGACCCCGGTTACCAACGCGCAACCAACCGAGCAACAGTTGAAAGATTTGTTCTTCGCTAATAAAATTGTAAAGCATACAAAATCAAACACGGTAGTACTGGCTAAAAACGATCAGTTGCTGGCAAGCGGTGTAGGCCAAACTTCACGTGTTGATGCCTTGATCCAGGCGATAGAAAAGGCTAAAAATTTCGGTTTCGACCTAAATGGTGCCGTGATGACGTCTGATGCTTTCTTCCCTTTTCCGGATTGTGTTGAAATTGCTGCAAATGCGGGCATAACCGCTGTTCTGCAGCCTGGAGGCTCTATTAAGGATCAGGATTCTATCGACATGGCTAACCAAAAAAATATAGTTATGGTAACTACCGGAGTTAGACATTTTAAACACTAAATTACATCGATTACAATAATCTGTGCTTTTTAACGCTTTAAAAAGCAAGCGACTGATGCAGCTTATTTAAGTAATTTTTTTCAAATTTGCAGATTATTAGAAACACATTTAAATGGGTTTATTCAACTTTTTTACGCAAGAGATTGCGATTGACTTAGGTACAGCAAATACCCTGATTATACATAACGATAAAGTGGTTGTAGATGAACCATCAATCGTTGCCTTAGACAGGCAAACCAACAAAGTTATTGCCATTGGGCGCCAGGCCATGCAAATGGAGGGTAAAACCCACGAAAAGATCCGCACCGTACGCCCGTTGAAAGATGGCGTAATTGCAGATTTTGATGCTGCGGAACACATGATTCGCGGGATGATCAAAATGATCAATAAAGGCAAAAGCTGGTTTTTCCCGTCGCTAAGGATGGTAATATGCATTCCATCAGGTATTACCGAAGTAGAGAAACGTGCCGTAAGAGATTCGGCCGAAATTGCAGGTGCCAAAGAGGTTTACCTGATCTATGAACCAATGGCTGCTGCGGTAGGTATTGGAATTGACGTAGAAGAGCCAATGGGTAACATGATCATCGATATTGGTGGTGGTACTACAGAGATTGCGGTTATCGCTTTATCTGGCATTGTATGCGATCAATCTATCCGTGTTGCTGGTGATAACTTTGATGCTGATATCGTGCAGTACATCCGTCGCCAGCATAACATTATGATTGGTGACCGTACTGCAGAGAAGATCAAGATTGAAGTTGGTGCAGCGTTGCCGGAATTGGCAGATCCACCTGCTGATTTTGCCGTACAAGGCCGTGACTTGATGACTGGTGTACCAAAACAAATTACCGTATCATATACCGAAATTGCACATTGCCTTGATAAATCAATCTCTAAGATTGAAGAAGCGATATTGAAAGCTCTGGAGATCACTCCGCCAGAGTTATCGGCAGATATTTATCAAACCGGGATCTATTTAACCGGTGGCGGTGCATTGCTGCGTGGTTTAGATAAACGTGTAGCTGCCAAAACCAAACTACCTGTGCATGTGGCCGAAGATCCACTGCGCGCCGTAGTACGTGGTACAGGCACTGCCCTTAAAAATATTGGTAACTTTAAGTTTTTAATGCAGTAGTTGAGATATGAGATATGAGATATGAGATTTAAGATGAAGTAGGCTATTGGATAATTTGTCTGATTGAGTTACTTTTATGTCTTAAGTTTTATTATGTCTCAAATCTCAAATCTCAGATCTCAAATCTGATTCCCGCATGCGTAACCTATTGATCTTCATTAGCAAGTACAACGCATTTTTCTTGTTCTTGATATTTGAGATAACGTCGCTGATTATTTACATTAAATATAATTCTTTTCAGAAGGCTACTTTTATCAACAGCTCTAACCAGGTTACCGGCAATATTTATGGCCGTGTAAATAAGCTGAACCAATATCTGGCACTTAAAGAAAGCAACGACAGCTTAATGGCCGAAAACTCCCGGCTGCGCGGCCAGCTGGCTTCTTCTTTTTACGTAGACACGGCCGCAAAACATACCATTACAGATTCGCTTTATCACCAGCAATACACCTACATTGCGGCCAAGGTAATTAACAACTCGGTTAACCGGTCTAACAACTACATTACCATTAACCGGGGCAGTAACGAGGGTATCGCTAAAGATATGGGCGTTATTTGCAGTTCGGGCCTGGTGGGTATCGTAGTAAATACAAGCGAGCATTTTTCAACCATCCGGTCATTCTTGCATAAAGATACCAAGATTAGCGCCATGGTTACCGATACCAAGGATATTGGCTCGATGATATGGAGCGAAGACCTGGGCCCGCATACTGGTTTACTTATAGACATCCCCAACCATGTAAAACCGCGCCTGGGCGAACCTGTGGTAACCTCCGGGTTCTCCTTATTCCCTCCTGGCATCTCTATTGGTAAAATAAGCAAGTTAAATGCAAAGGGTGGCGGTTTCTTCCTCAATATGGAAGTTAGCCTGTCTGTAGATTTTAGCCGTTTGGAGTATGTGTATGTGGTAATTAATAAACTGGCCTTAGAGCAGGGCACATTAGAGGCACAGCAGAAAAAAGATGATCAGGACACTAATAATTAATTTAATACGCTTTGTGGCGCTGGTGTTCTTACAGGTTTTCCTGTTGAAGAATTTAACGTTGTATAACCTTTCTACACCGTACCCCTATATTATATTCATCCTGCTGTTACCCTTCGAAACACCAAACGTTTTACTGTTTGTATTATCTTTTATACTGGGTTTAACCATTGATGCCTTTTATGATACCCCTGGCCTGCATGCCGCAGCCTGTGTGTTAATGGCCATGGTACGGGTAATGTTTATTAGTATTACAGTGCAGAAAGATGGCTTTGATAACGAGCCCGAGCCTACCTTAAGCGTAATGGGTTTCAGGTGGTTTTTTGCCTATGCCTCTATACTCACACTTTGCCATCACTTCTTTTTGTTTAACCTTGAAGTATTTCGAATTTCTGAAATACAATATACTTTATTACGTTTTCTTTTAAGTTCGGTTTTTACCATATTTTTAATGCTGATTTCAGGCTTCTTATTTTTCAGGAGTAAAGAACGTAAATGAATAGTTTTTTCGCGCGGCGGTACGTTGTTACCGCAATATTTGTAACCCTTTGCCTTACCTTACTGGTGAGGCTTTTCTATATGCAAATTGTGGAGGATAAGTATTTCCTGGCCTCCAACAACAATGTGATCCGTAAGTTTATTATGTACCCGGCCCGCGGCCCTATACTAGACCGTAATAATAAAATACTGGTGCAAAATGAACCCGTTTATGATATTACCGTAGTACCCCGCCAGGTAAAGGCATTTGATACACTGGCGTTTTGCAAAATGATTGGTATTGATAAGGAAGGCTTTGATAAGCGCTTTAACAAAGCCTTGAAGTACTCGCCTTACCGCACCTCAATATTTGAAAAGCAACTGCCTGCAACCTTATATGCCTCCTTACAGGAAAAATTATCTGAGTTTCCTGGATTTGATGTGCAGCCGCGTACCATCCGTACTTATCCGGATTCTATTGCCGCCCACTTTTTGGGGTATATAGGTGAGGTAACAGATCGCGACATCGAAAAATCGCACGGCTATTATCATCCTGGCGATTATATTGGCCGTACCGGTGTAGAAAAAGCCTACGAAGATTTACTGCGCGGCCAGCGTGGGGTGAAAAACTTAATGGTCGATTCGCGCAATGTGGCTAAAGGGCATTTTGCCAATGGCGCTTATGATACCGTAGCAGTAGCCGGCAAAAGATTGATCTCCTCGTTAGACAGCCGCATCCAGAAACTGGGCGAAAAGCTGATGAAGAACAAGGTAGGCAGCATTGTTGCCATCGAACCTTCAACGGGCGAAATTTTAGCCTTTGTAAGCAGCCCCGGTTACGACCCCAACCTGATGGTAGGGCGCGAGCGCGGTAACAACGTAGCCAAATTGTATGAGGACCCTTATAATCCGCTTTTCATCAGGCCTATACAGGCTTACTATCCGCCGGGTTCTTCTTTTAAACCATTAAGTGCGCTTATTGCCTTGCAGCAAGGTATTATTACACCGCAAACTACCTATTTCTGCGCGGGTGGCTATTGGGCGGGCAACCACATGGTAAAGTGTACGCACCATCATGGTACTACAGATTTAACGCTGGGCATAGCCGGGTCATGCAATGTGTATTTTTGCAGCGTGTTTGATAAGCTGATGAATGAGCATGGTGGAAAACAAACCGAAGCCACTTTTACCGATTGGAAAGCGAAAGTTAACCTGTTTGGTTTCGGTGTTAAACTAGGTGTGGATTTACCGCACGAAGGCCGCGGTAACGTACCAACAGCGCTGCACTATGATAATATACACGGTAAAAATCACTGGCGTTCCAGTGCCATTATATCGCTGGCTATTGGGCAGGGCGAGCTGGAAGCTACCCCATTGCAGTTGGCCAATGTAGAGTGTACAATAGCTAATCATGGTTTTTATTATACTCCCCACCTGATCAAATCAATCGGCGACAGTAACATCATCAAGAAAGAATTTATTGAAAAGCACCAGGTGGGTATCGATCCGCAATATTTTGAACCGGTGATAGAAGGTATGCACCAGGTAGTGCAGCAAGGTACGGCCAGAGGCTCTATGATACCCGGTATTGATATGTGTGGTAAAACAGGTACGGCGCAAAATCCGCACGGTAAAAATCACTCGCTGTTTGTAGCCTTTGCGCCACGTAACAATCCTAAAATAGCCATAGCTGTAATTGTAGAAAACTCCGGCGATGGCGGTACATGGGCTGCACCAATTGCCAGCTTTATTGTTGAAAAATATTTAAGAGATTCGATAACCAACCGCCCATCGGGCATTACACCAAAGTATTACGCAGATGCTAACCTGCTGCCGCCATTGCCAGGGCAAAAGCCTGTTGTAAAACCCAATCGTAAACTGGACACGCTGGGTAAAGAAAACGTTGATACCACCGGTAAGCCACCAGTGCAAATCAAAGCTGTTTCGCACAAAAATAAAAACAAGAAAGATACGCTGCTGCGTATTTTAGCCGCCGCCCAAATTAAACGGAAGGACGATGAGCAATAGCACTAATCAACGCGGGTTCTTTTTTAATGTCGACTGGCTAACGGTATTGCTGTATCTTATTTTATGTGCCGTTGGCTGGTTTAATATCCACTCGGCGGTATATGATCCAAGGCACCCGGGTTTTGTAGATTTTGATACCAATTACGGTAAACAGTTCATCTTCATCATGTCGTCCATTGTGCTGTCTATCGTAATCTTGCTGCTGGATAACCGCTTCTTTATCACCTTTGCATCCGTATTTTACGTCATCACCATTATTTTGCTCATCGCGGTACTGGTCGTTGGGCGAAATGTGGGCGGTAACCAGGCCTGGATTCCTTTGGGTTCTTTCAGGTTGCAACCATCCGAGTTTGCTAAGGTTACTACAGTGATGCTGCTGGCACGATATTTAAGCGGCACCAATATCAGGGTTACCGAATGGCGGTCGTTTCTTACCGCAGGGGCCATTATTGGCTTGCCCATGTTATTAATTATGCTGCAGCCCGATACCGGCTCAACCCTGGTATTCTGCTCGCTAATATTTGTACTTTACCGCGAAGGTTTATCGCCATATTTCCTGGTAACCATCGCCCTGATGATTATTCTGTTTGTGCTTACCTTGTTGCTCAATCAATTGTATCTTGCCATTGGTGTGGTTGCAATTGGTTTGCTGCTAATTTGGATCTTTCGTCGTTTCAGGCAGGTAATGTTAACGGTGCTTATCGGTATTGTGATATCTGTTGTGTTTATATTCAGCGTAAAATATATTTACCTGCATGTATTAAAACAGCACCAGAAAGAGCGGATAGATATTTTACTGGGCCTCACCTCAGATCTGCGGAAGAAGGGTTATAACGTAAATCAGTCTAAAATTGCTATAGGCTCTGGCAAACTATGGGGCAAAGGATATTTACAGGGAACCCAAACCAAATACTCCTTTGTGCCCGAACAAAGCACCGACTTTATATTTTGTACTATAGGCGAAGAGTGGGGCTTTGCCGGTTCTGTAGGCTTAATCAGTTTATACCTTTTCCTGCTGCTCCGGCTGCTCATGCTTGCCGAGCGACAGCGATCGCCTTTCTCACGCATTTACGGCTATGGGGTAGCGTCTGTGCTGTTCTTCCACGTTATCATCAACATCGGGATGACGGTAGGGGTGGTGCCGGTAATCGGTATCCCGTTGCCATTCATCAGCTATGGCGGCTCTTCGTTATGGAGCTTTACAATACTGCTTTTTGTGATGATTAAATTAGATTCTAATAGAATGGGGACGTTGGTGCCTAATTAATTTCTTAAAAAGCACATCATTGCTGTACGAAGCAATCCCAAACCTATTACTATTAACTTCAATAACAGATAGTCCGTTTTTCATTAGGGAGGGCAGGGGGCTAGAATGAATCGTCTGTGGAAGTACTTTTTCTTTAACCGCCAAAGAAAAAGTACCAAAAAGAAAGCTCGCGGCTGCACCATGTTCTGTGCAAGTTAGTGCCCGGGTCAGGCTTGTGCTATCCCAACATACCGATGCCGCGTTGTTTAGGTTATGAACGGCCCCTAAGCTGTTTCTAAACTATCACTTTACGAAAACCTTCTCCTCAACAAATCGAAAAACTTCTCATTGGTAGTGGGTTTTTCTGCCCAACGGTTCTTTTCTACGTAGTTGGTGTTTAAGAACCGCTCGGCATCCTCAAAATTATTGAAGCGGTTTAGTATCTCGATGGCTTCGCTGTAGGCCAGGCTGTATCCGTTAAACAGGTCGCGTACAAACAGCATCTTGTCATTAAGCGTAATAGCCGACTTAAGATCTTTAATTGGCTGCACAGACGCTGCCGTAGCGTTGATAGCCGTATTGGCAGATAGGCGCTCGTTAAGCGTTAACTGGCGTTCTGGCTCAATAACCGGGGTAGGCGCAGGTGCCGATATCGGTTGTTGTTTAAGTTGGTAGGTAGGGATAGCCGCCGGTTCTGGTGTAAACTGTGGCGAATAGGGTACTGCTTCAGGCTCGGGCGTAACTGTTGATGCCATGGCCTCGGCAACGGTTGGTGCTGTAGGTTCTTCTTGTTCTGCATGGTAAGCAGCGTTAATAGAACCGGTTTCGTCTTCACCAGCTTCGCCAAGTGTTAACTCATCACGGGTAGTTTCGGGCTCTGTTGTTCTCATAAATGAAAACATATCATGGCCTGTATCCGGTTTTATCTCAATTTCCTGAGTGTGTTCATCCGCTATTTCCAGCGGCGCAGTTTGGGGTTCAAAAGCAGTAACAGGCTCTTCGTGTTTGGGTTCCGGTGTTTCAGATTCGCCTAGTGTTTCTTCATGCTGATAGGTTGTTCCGGTTGGCATTGGAGGAGGGGTAAGCCGCACCTGAAAGCTATAAGAACCAGTTTTGGGTTCTTCTTCTTTGTATTCAGTTTCAGCGTCAATTACTTCTGCTGTTTCTTCGTCAATGGTTGGTGTTTCTTCTGGTTCTAATTCGTCCGCCTGTGGTTGAAATTGAAACTGTTTTGAAGTATACTCGTCTGCATCTTCTTGCGGCTGAGGTGCTGTTTCGAAATCAAAATGGAAACCGCCGCCGGGTTCAGGCGCTGCTTCTGGTTCTTCTTCCGGTGTTTCTATGTGGTAATATTCAGCAAGGGTGGGTTCTGCTTCTACAGCTTGCTCTTCAGTTTTTGTTTCCGGCGTTGCTACATGAAAATATTCAGCAAGGGTAGGCGTTGCTTCAGCCTCAATTTCCGGCTCTGCCACTTCGTTAGCGAACGAGGCCGGTAATTCAATTGCAGGCTCTGGTCGGTCGGGCTCCTGTTCAGCTGTTTCTTCAACAAAGGCAACAGCAGGTTCCACGATGGCTTTTGGTTTGCTGAATTGAAAATCTGGTTCTGTAGTAATTTCCGGTTCCGGCGTTTCTATCGCCATGTTTTGCCCATGTGCAGGGAGGCTTTTAGCCAGGGTTGCATTTAATTTGCGTAATACTTCCAGGTGGTCTGATAAAAAATGCGAATTGGCGGCAAAAAGCTCGAGTTCGAGGTCGTCTATGCTATCGCCCTGTGTTTTAAGGTATTCGTATTGCTCGTTCAGTTCTTGTAAAATATTGCCTATTTTTTTAAATACGTCCTGGTGCCTCATGGTTATATGTTAGGAAAAATGCTACTCAAAAATAGTATTAAATTCTGATATTAGCAGGCTTTAAGAGTTTATACATGCTGTTCAGTGAAGATGTTTTTAGGAGAAAAAGTGAGCTCGGTGGAAGCATAGAGGTTATCTGCGGGTCTATGTTTTCGGGCAAAACCGAAGAACTGATCAGGCGGTTAAAACGCGCACAGATTGCCAGGCTTAAGGTAGAGATATTTAAACCCAAAACCGATGTGCGTTATGACGAAACCAACGTGGTATCGCATAATCAAAATATGATCCCATCCATCCCGGTAGATCATTCATCGGCCCTGTTGTTAATGATAAGTGGTAATGTTGACGTAATTGGCGTTGATGAGGCCCAGTTTTTTGACGACGAATTACCCAATGTTTGCAATATACTGGCCAACCGTGGTATCCGGGTTATTGTGGCCGGTTTAGATATGGATTTTAAAGGCAAACCCTTTGGCCCTATGCCTGCTATTATGGCCATGGCCGAGTCTGTAACCAAGGTGTACGCAGTTTGCGTGCAATGCGGCAGCCCGGCCCTGTACTCGTACCGCCTGGTACCAGACGGTGCCCGTGTGCTGCTTGGCGAAAAAGAAAGCTACGAACCACGTTGCCGTGCTTGTTTTAACGCGGGCTTATTGCCATCTTAAATTCAAATTTTGTTAAAACCTGTTTTGTAAATCTTTGCCTGCCAATAAATAGCAGATTGCGGCGTTTTGTATTTACTTAACATATCGGTTATGAGCAGCGTGAAGGTGATTAATGTTTGGCAATGCACCCCTGATGCCGAAGAAACATTTGAACAGGAGTTAAAAAAACTGGTTGACATATCTGTTACCGAAGACGGGTGTATATGCTACGAAATTTACCAGCCCAAAAATCAACCCAATGAATATGTGATGATAGAGGAGTGGCAAAATGAAGCCGCGCTAGATCATCATCAAAATTCATCGCACTACAAGCATTTTATTAGGATATCGCCGGTTTTACAGGATAAACCGGCCCAAATAAAGCAATTGGTAAGGCTGGTTTAATTAGTTGTAAAAAATTTCATGTAGTAGTAAAACAAAATGGCTGTATCCGGTTGTTTATCAAATGTTCTGCTACGCCGCTTAATGGCAATAAACAGTTTTTTGATGCTATAATTGACGATAAGCCATGTCTAGAAAAATACTCGTTATTGAAGATGATAAAGATATAAGGGATACTATTACCTATGCCCTGCAAGGGGAGGGGTATGAAGTTGTCGCCTCAGAGAATGCCAAGATCTTAAAAACCATTAACGACATTAATCCCGATCTGCTATTATTGGATAACTGGCTTACCGACTGGAAAAGCGATGCCAATGGGCAGCAGTTAAGCAAAGAGTTAAAAACTAATCCCAAAACAAGCCACATTCCAATAGTTATTGTATCGGCAGTTAGCAATATCAAAGAAATTGCCGAAGCCGGGCTAGCCGATGGTTACCTTAAAAAGCCATTTGAGTTGGATGATCTGCATGCCATTGTAAAAAAGTTTACAAAGTAAACCATCGTTTCGGTTGTAAGTCAATACAGTAACAACTATATTCGTTAACCAATTATAAAACGAAAATGATGAAGAGACTTACTTTAAGCATGGGTATGCTTTTATTTTTTGTGCTATCTGCAAGTGCGCAAAACGCCGATGCCATTATTGGCAAATGGATTAACCCATCGGGTGAAGGCCAGATAGAGATCTACAAAAAAGGAAACAAATTTTTCGGCAAACTCGCCTGGATCAAGTTCCCTAATGATGCCGGCGGTAAACCCAAAACAGATATTAAAAACCCGGATGAGGCATTAAGAAGTCGCCCCGAATTAGGTTTGGAACTTTTAAAGGATTTTACCTTTGACGGCGAAGATGTTTACGAAAACGGCACTATCTATGACCCCAAAAGCGGCAAAACTTATAGCTGCAAAATGACACTTAAAGGAAAAAAATTGAAAATAAGGGGATACGTAGGCATCTCGCTTTTGGGCCGTACCGAAGAATGGACAAGGGTTGAATGATATATGGCAGCATTTATGATAGTTGTTTAAAACGGCTATTATAAATGCTTATTTCATTATAATTAATTGATTTTCAGTATTGTAAAATCTATAAATTTTATCGTATATATTTTTATAATTGGTGCTAAAAATATATGTTTGCATGTAACGGATTTGTTGCGGCAGATACTTTTACCCTTTTGTAAACTAATATGATTAAACCTTTACTTGTAAAAACAAGCAAGTACATTATTGCTTTAGCTTTTATTGCAGCTTTCTCCAATCATGCTTCGGCCCAAACGGATGCCGATGCCATTATGATCCCTAAAAATTATTTTTGTACCGGTTTAATGTACGGCCACAGCGATTGGGATCATTATTGGGAAGGCGATTTTAAACGAACCAACGGAAATTTAGGTCACGTGAGCAGCCAGACGGTTGCTGCAATGGTAAATTATGGCGTGTCCGACAAGTTTAACATTCTGCTTAACTTACCCTATATGGCTACTAAGGCTTCGGCTGGTACGCTAAAGGGGCAAAATGGCTTGCAGGATATCTCGCTCTTTTTAAAATATATGCCGGTAGAAGTACAGGTGGGTAAAGGAGTAGTATCGTTGTATGGCATTGGTGGGGTATCAATACCTGCAAGCAATTACGAGGCCGACTTTTTACCATTAGCTTTAGGCGCGCACAGTAAAAACCTGATGGCCCGTTTTATGGCAGATTATCAGAGGAGTAATTTCTTCACTACTGCATCTGCACAATATGTGCACCGTAGTAATATCACCATCGACCGTAATTCGTACTACACTACAGAAATGCACTACACCAACCAGGTAGATATTCCTAATATGATGGTATATAATGGCCGCATGGGTTACCGCAGCGAAAGCTGGATAGCTGAGGCTGTTGCTGAGAACTATACCAGCCTGGGCGGGTTTGATATCCGTAAAAATGACATGCCTTTCCCGAGTAATAAAATGAACTGGACCACATTGGGCGCAAACTTTAAATACACGTTTAGTAAACCTGCCGGGCTTGAACTTACCGCTGGCGGCGATTACGTGATCAGCGGCCGTAATGTTGGCCAGAGCACTGTGCTCCATGGCGGTGTTTATTACCTGTTTTCAATAAAAAAAGATAAGAAAGACAAAAAATAAACCTTGTACAAGGTTCTTAATTTGAGATATGAAGAAGAATATTTACTACTTGCTTCCTGCACTGGCGCTATTTGTTGCCATAGCATCGTCATGCAATAAGACCATAGTTGAACGTAATACCCAGTTCCCGGCTTTATCACCGGCTAAACTCGACCTTAATGCAGAAACCTGGAAACCGGTATTGTTAACCAGTACAAGCCAGTTTGCAGTGGCTGCGCCCGATGCGATTAGCTCACCCGCTTATCAGGCCGACCTGAATGAAATTAAAGCCTATCAGCGCGGTATTACAGATGATCAGCGTGCGCTTATTGCTTATTGGAGTGCCGGTGCTGTATTGCGCTGGAACGAGATATTACGCGATCTGGTTGCCAAACACAACCTGCCGCCTTACCAAAACGATGATGGTACTTACCCCGCGCCAAGCTCGGCCAATCCCTTTGCCTATCCGCAGTTTCCATTCTCAAATCCGCCTTACGCAGCCCGTGCTTATGCTTATGTAAGCGCAGTACAATATGATGCCTTAATAGCGGCTTGGCATTACAAAACATTATACAACAGGCCTGCGCCTTATAAAAATGATGCCACGGTGCAGGCGTTGATCCCAAAATCAGACCTGCCATCGTACCCGAGCGAAGATGCTGTGGTGTCTGGCTCGGTAGTTGAAATGATGAAGCTTTTGTTCCCTACAGAAATAGCTTATATTGAACAACAGGAGGCTAACCAAAAATTATACCGTATGGTTGCCGGTGCCAATACGCGCGCCGAGTGGGATGCAGGTGAAGCTTTAGGTAAACAAGTTGCCGGGTTATTTACCGCAAGGGCCAGAACCGATGGAACCGGGGCTGCTATAGGTACACCTGCATACTGGAAATCGCTTGAAACTAATACAGCCGCCACAGGCGAGACACCCTGGATTAGTTTAGAGTATCCAAAACGCCCGCCTATGTTGCCATTATTTAGCAAGGTAACGCCGTTTTTATTTCCGGCCGCCACAGTAGTAGCACTTCGTCCGTCTCCGCCGCCATCAACAAAATCAGAACAGTTTAAGAAAGAAACTGCAGAGGTGTTATCATACAGTAAAAATGCCACGCGCGAGAATGAGGCCATTGTATCATTTTGGGCCGATGGCGCAGGTACTTACGCGCCGCCGGGGCATTGGAATGCTATAGCTGCCGAAGAGTTTGTAAAGCAAAACTACAGCGAAGTACGCTGGGCCCGCAATATGGCCCTGCTTAATATGGCCGAAATGGATGCAGCCATTGTATGCTGGGATGCCAAGTATTTTTACTTTAACCCCCGCCCAACACAAACCGATGGCGCTATTAAAACATTAACAGGGATACCTAATTTCCCGTCTTATACATCAGGGCACTCTAACTTTAGTGGTGCGGCGGCAACGGTACTCACCTATCTTTTGCCGGATAGGGGCACCAAGTTTACAGATATGGCACAGCAGGCAGCAATGTCGCGCTTGTACGGTGCCATCCATTATCGCAGCGATTGCGAAGTTGGCCTGGTTACCGGCAAGGCAGTAGGCAACTATGCCGTAGCACGTGCCAAAACAGACGGGGCAGATCAATAAGTCTTTTACTCAATCACCATAAACCCGCGAAAGCTGCAAACGTAAAGTTTGCGGCTTTTTTTGTGCCCTGTAATGGTGCAGTAATAAAATTGATTGTAGATTAGGGTTTGAATATGAATTACAAGAAAGTATCGATTATAAAATTTATTACAGCTTTGATATACCTGTTGATAGGTATTAGCGCAGGCCAGGCGCAAACTGTAAAATTACTGGAGCAAACAAAAGCCTGCAGTATTAGAGGTTTATCTGTAGTGGACAACCATGTGGCTTGGGTAAGCGGCAGCAATGGCTATGTAGGTATAACTACAAACGGAGGACAAACGTGGCAATGGCAGCAGGTTAAAGGTTTCGATAAAAGCGATTTTAGGGATGTAGAAGCTTTCTCTGATAAAAAGGCGGTGATCATGAGTTCGGGAACGCCGGCGTTAATTATGCAGACAAACGATGGCGGCACAACCTGGCAAGTGAAATACAGAAATGACGATAAAGCCTATTTTTTAGATGCGATGGCTTTTGTAAACGATAAGCATGGCTATACCATGGGCGACCCTATTGATGGGAAATTTGTGCTTTTGGAAACAAAAGATGGTGGTAGCACCTGGGCTACCATGCCTCATTTGCCTTTAGCCTTGCCCGGCGAGGCTGCATTTGCTGCCAGCGGTACTTGTATAGGTGTAACCAAAAGGGCCCTGCAAATTGTAACAGGAGGCAGCAATAGCAGGCTGCTTACCTGGGATGGCAAAAAATGGAGCTATCAACCATTGCCGCTCTTGCATGGGAAAGACTCTGAAGGAGCGTTCTCTGTTGCTTCTAACGGGCCTAATATGGTTTTTGTGGGGGGAGATTACCAGTTGAATAATAGAACAGATTCTGTGGCTGCTAATATATCTAACGCTGTTTTAAATAGTCCGGTTAATCCGCCTGCGGGTTTTCAGTCTTGCGTTAGTTGGTTGGATAAGGCCATTTTTATTTCAACCGGTACACCGGGGACCAATATTTCTACAGATGGTGGCATGAACTGGGAGCTTATAAATGCCGAAAGTTTTAATGTTTGCAAGCAGGCAAAGCATGGTAAGTTGGTGTTGCTGGCCGGCGATAAAGGAAAAATTGCCGTGTTTGAACCGTATTTGCCTCATAATTAGGCACTCAGAAAAACTTTAAAATATTTGAAAATTTGGCTTGCGGGTAATTGTCAATAATCCTATATTTGCACCACTTTAACGGAAACGTTAAATGATTCCGTAGCTCAGCTGGTAGAGCATTACACTTTTAATGTAGTGGTCCTGGGTTCGAATCCCAGCGGGATCACGAAAAGCCTCATAGAAATGTGAGGCTTTTTGCGTTTTCAAGGTTTTGGGGAATAGTTTTGTCTGTTTTAAAAAAGGATTATATTGGCTTTAAGTGGGGTTATAATAAATGACCATAAAAATTTTCATGCAGCAAATCAGTAAGTTCGGTAAACTATACCAAAACTCTTTAAATCTGTCAAAAATTTTTCTATCTTTGCACCTCTTTATCGGAAACGATAATGATTCCGTAGCTCAGCTGGTAGAGCATTACACTTTTAATGTAGTGGTCCTGGGTTCGAATCCCAGCGGGATCACAAAGCCCCCCCAACAGGTCGACGTTTATAGCTAAAAGGCGCATGAAAATGCGCCTTTTCTGTTTAAAATGGTTTTTTTAGCCATACCTAAAAAAGATAAACAGATCATTTCAAATCAATTCAGATCAAATCAAACGATGCCCTATTTCTACAGGGCACTGGTAGATTTATCTTTGGGGCACCACATACAATCAAGGCATTGTAAGACAATGGTTTAAGGCAGCAATTAAGGTTATTCGGAGTTCCGCAAAACAAATTGTTCACCAAAATTCATTAAATGAAAAATCATCAAAAGTTAACGTTGCTGTTCTGGCATCGCAAATCTAAAGCAGACGCTAAAGGAAATGCTCCTATTATTTGTAGAATTAGTATCGAGGGAGAAATATTTGAAGAACTTGCTATCGGTAAAAAAGTACACTTAAAGAATTGGGACGTTGAGTATAAAAAAACTAAAGGCGGTAGCCAGGAAAAAGCTACTAATCAAAAAATCAACGAAATTAGTGTGGACCTTAACCGGCAGTTCATTTTTCTACAAGCCGAGTATGAGCGCGTTACCCCCTTAAAGTGGAGATTCTGATGAACTAGACCACCTGATTCCGGGGCAAGCTGACCACCAATTCCGGGGCAAACTGACCAGGGGATTCCGGAACAAACTGACCACCCTCAACGTGTAGCAAATGCTGTAGAAGCAACCATCTTTCGGAGGCAACATATACCTCCAAACATGGCCAATTCGACGATCAGCATGAGTAAGATTAGAAAGATTTTAAGGATGTACAGCCAGCAGCGGCCCATAATGACCATCGCTGCTCAGACTGATGCATCCCGGAATACCGTAAAGAAGTACCTGGCAGCCTTTAAAGCCAGCAGCTTTACCTTTGAAGAGATCGATGCCCTTAACGATAAGGAACTCGAAGATCTCTTCGGGAAAAGCAAAGAACACCCGCCTACCAGCCGTATGCAGTCCATGCAGCGCTGTTTTCCCCAAGTAGATAAAGAACTCAAACGCACCGGTGTCAACCGGTATATGCTATGGGAATCCTACCGCAAAGAGTTTCCTGACGGTTACCAGTACAGCCAATTCTGCTTTTATTACAGCCAGTGGAAAGCCAGGGTCAACCCGACCATGCACATGGATCACAAAGCCGGTGATAAGCTTTATGTGGATTTTGCAGGCGAAAAGCTAAGCTATACCGATAAGGATACCGGTGAAGTTATTGCAGTAGAGGTCTTTGTGGCTATCCTCGGAGCCAGTCAGCTTACTTATGTAGAGGCGGTTCCGAGCCAGCAAAAGGAAGACTTTATAGCGGCCTGCGAGAATACGCTGCACTTTATCGGCGGCGTTCCTGCCGCCATTGTGCCGGATAACCTGAAGGCAGCTGTAACCAAAAGCAGCCGCTATGAACCTACTTTGAACGAAACGTTTGAGGACTTTGCAGACCATTACGGCACCACCATACTACCAGCGCGGGCGTACCGCCCGCGTGATAAAGCACTGGTAGAAGGTGCCGTTAAGGTCATCTATACCAAGATCTACGCACCTATCAACCGGGTTACCTATCATTCTTTAAAAGAGCTGAATACAGGTATATGGGAAGCATTGGAAACCCATAACAGCCAGTTGCTTAAAGGACGTAACTACAGCCGCAGGCTACAGTTTGAAGAGATCGAACGGCATACCCTGATGCCACTGCCTGTCCTGCTTTACCAGTTCAAAAAGCACTTTTATGCTAAGGTGATCAAGAATGGCCATGTCAACCTTGGCCCTGATAAACACTATTACAGCGTGCCTTACCGCTTCATCGGTAAACGGGTTAAGCTGTTGTATTCCCGCACCATCGTGGAGATCTATTCCAACTATGAACGTATTGCCCTGCATAAACGGGCAAAGAACCCTTACGGTTATACGACCGATAAAGACCACATGGCCACTACGCACCGCTTTGTAACTGACTGGACACCTGATAAGTTCTTAGATTGGGCAGCATCTATCCATGAGGATGTAAGGCTGTATATCCTAAAGATCCTTGACCGGAAGCAACACCCGGAGCAGGCTTACAAGTCTTGCCTGGGTGTACTTGGCTTCGCCAAGAAAGCCGGGAACGAACGCTTAACGATGGCCTGCCAGCGTGCACTCAGCTATGGTATTCATAACTATAAAACGATACAAACGATCCTGGAGAACAAGATGGATGGCTAGGAGGAAAGCCTGTTTGCCGACGAGCTGCCGATGCCTAACCATGATAATATCCGGGGAAAAGACTATTACAAATAACCATTAAACAACAAATAACATGAACACAAGTACATTGGACAAACTGCGGAAGATGAAGTTCTTCGGCATGTTCCATGCCTTCAAAAGCAGCATGGAAACGGGTAAAACAAATGATTATACAGCGGATGAACTGCTGGCTCACCTGGTAGATGCCGAGTGGGATGACCGGCAAAACAGGCGTATAGAACGGCAGATATTGTATGCTAAGTTCCGCTATAAAGCTTCGATAGAGGACGTGCATTACCATGCTGACCGAAGCATCGACCGTAACCAGATCATGCGGCTGGCAGACTGTACATTCATTGATCGCAATGAAAATATCCTGGTCACTGGCAGCACTGGTATCGGTAAAAGCTATGTGGCTTCTGCTGTGGGCTACCAGGCCTGTATGCTGGGCTACAGGGTGCTTTATGCCAGCACGCCTAAGCTGTTCGCTAAACTAAAGATGGCTAAGGCAGACGGCTCCTATATCAAGGAACTCGCCAAACTTGAACGGCAGCAATTGCTTATACTGGATGATTTCGGTATCCAGCCCTTTGATGCACAAAGCAGGGCTGCGCTAATGGAACTTATTGAGGACAGGCATGGCAAAACCTCGCTGATCATAACCTCACAGTTACCGGTAAGCAAATGGTTTGAAGTGATCGGTGAAAAAACGGTTGCTGATGCGATCCTGGACCGGATCGTTCATGATGCACACCGCATCGAATTGAAGGGGGGATCTATGAGAAGAAAACGTAACGTTGAACCGGAAACCAGCTACTAATGAAAATACCTTTTAAATAACTATTTTTGTACACGCTTTTATAGCGTTTGCTGCACGCCCCACGTCAGCTAATTGCCTGGTCAGTTTGGCCCGGAATCAGGTGGTCAACATCTCCATAACATACACCCTTATGTTCCCTTAAAGCGATTTTTTGCTGGTTAATCCAGGTCTGGTTTGCTGATTTTTTTTGCAAATCGGCAGTCGTGGTGATAATAAACGTATCTGTTTTATCTCCAAACTCCTCAGACAAAAACAAATTGACTGCACTTTTTAATTTAGAAAGCGTAAGATCCGTATGCTTACATTGAATACAAACATACCGGCCACTCTCCTGCTTAAATGAAAGTAAATCTATACCCGCCTGAAAATGACCCTGACGCAAATATTCTTCAATAGCCGGGTCATCATGATCTTCGCGGTACAAGAAAAGACTTATCCGTTGGAAATCCTTCCAATCCAGTTTTGCCCAGGTAAACCCATTTTCATTCATCAGGTAAAGATAATGGATTTTAGGCTGGCTGTTGTTCCGCTAAAGACGCAACTGAAGCCATCAGCCGGGGGATCATTTCCTCACAGTAATTTTCCAACCCGTCCTCGTCAATCTCTGCTTTTTGGCTCAAATGGTTTTCATTGATCGTTTTTAATGTATGATCATTGATCATTTTTGCGATCTGCGGCAAATGTGTGATCAGATCACGCTGAAGATCGGCCAACATAGTAGGGCGCAGCAGTTGGTTCATAAAAGCAGTTGCTTCCGGCATATCAGAATCTTCGGGAACAACACCGGTTAAATATTCTTTCATCAACTCCAAATTTTCGGTTAGCTGATATTTACCGGTAAGGTCGTAGGCAAAGAAAGGATCTATTTCAGAATAGTCATGAACGATCTCGGCAATATTCTGTTCCAGACGGAATAGTTGTGGCTGTTTAAAAATCACCCTTTTAATGCCCGCCGAAATTAAGCCGGCCATTTCTGCTATCTCTGCCTCCGTCCTTTCCGGATCGAGCGTCTTTATAGCTGCGGTCATTTTTTCAATGTACCTCGCAATAAAAGGTTCCACACTGATCTCCTTATCTACCCAATGCTTTAATTCCAGCATATTGAAGACGGCTGAGACGTTTTTTTTCCTGCTTACGCTCGTCTTTATTGGCATTCCAGCGCCCCAGCGCCCAGACCAGCAAACCTGAAATGATAGCAGTAATAATAGGTAAATAGACCATGATCGAATTTAGGTTGTACAAAATAAGGATTACGCCCCGCATTTATGTAATTGAACCTTAAAAAAGGTTCAATTGAAGGCGGCTTCCTTTTAATGCTTGAATTATTCCCCATAAATATGAACGTTACTCGCTATTCAATTATTTATTACAACATAATTATCCAAAATGAGTGCTGGTTCTATACGCTTATTTTAAGATTGCTGTATTTAAAGATAATCCATGTTCATGTTACATGAACATGGATTATTTATGAACAAATACTTGCATTTAAATATAATGTTCATTAGTTTTGATTATTCATGTTTATTGAACGCCAT
This sequence comes from Mucilaginibacter polytrichastri, assembly GCF_001911425.1. GTDB lineage: Bacteria > Bacteroidota > Bacteroidia > Sphingobacteriales > Sphingobacteriaceae > Mucilaginibacter > Mucilaginibacter polytrichastri. The sequence continues at coordinate 264,680 of NZ_MPPL01000001.1, forward strand.
TGAAAAATGAAGATAAAAGAAAGAAATTTGCTTTATCAAGCCACGGACAAGCTACAAGAACTAACTGGCGCCGCAATGTGCGATCTGAGCATAAGGGCTAAAGATAATCATGCTGAGCGTGACGGCACAATTGCCCTGACCTTTGGGGAAACCACCGTGGAATTTTATGTAGAGATCAAAAACGAAGTTCGTGGCAACACCATACCTGTGGTACAGACCCCAAACTTTTACAGAAGACGGGATACCCTGCTGATCTGCGGGTATATCACCAAACCCATGAAAGATGAGCTGCGACACCGTCAGATTAATTACCTAGAATTGGCCGGAAATTGTTATATCCAGACCGAGGGCATCTATATTTATATCAATGACCAGCAAGTCACCGAAACCCGCACCGCACCGCAGGGCAAACTCTGGAAAACAGCCGGTATTAAATTCCTGTTTGCCCTACTCAACGACCCCGAACTTCTAAGACAGCCTTACCGTACAGTCGCTGATCGGGCAGATATTGCGCTGGGCAATGTCGGTGCGCTGATGGACGAAATGGGTCGTGAAGGCTATTTAAAAGAAGGGCTAAATAAAACCGCATTCATTGAGCGCCGGGAAGAATTGTTTGGCCGTTGGGCCGAAGCTTATCGCAATATCCTCCGCCCGAAGATCACCGCGGGCACTTATCGATTTGTCGATAAAAGCCTTACCGATCACTGGAAAGAACTGCAACCCAAAACATTTCTCTGGGGCGGTGAAAATGCCGGAGCATTGTTGACCGACTACCTGAGGCCGGAAAAGTTCACCATATACGCAATAAACTTCAGACAGGAAGTTATGAAGGAACTAAAATTGTTACCCGATCCAGAGGGTCCGGTGGAAATTCTGCATCAGTTCTGGAAAGACATCCAGGAAGAAACGCAAGTTACTGTCCCGCCTTTGCTGGCTTATGCCGACCTGGCCACCAGCCTCGACAGCAGGAACCGCGAAACCGCTGAAAGATTAAAAAAACAATACTTAGATTAACATGCTGACCCAACCATTATTAAACATGCTGGCTGGCCTAGAAAAGGTATTTGCTAAATTGGACATCGACTTTTACCTTGTGGGTGCCGTTGCCCGTGATATCCAGTTTTCATTAAAAGACGAAAATATACGCGCACGGGCGACGGAAGACGTTGACATCGCTGTAATGGTGAGCGACCAAGCACAGTACACGGCCATAAAAAATGCATTGATCGCTTCCGGTGAATTTACTGCCCATGAAACCGAAGCTATTAAACTATATTATCAGAATGCTATTGAAATTGACCTACTACCCTTTGGCGATATCGAAAACGAACAGCGTGAGATTAAATTGACCGACCCCATGTTTATCCTGAATATGCCGGGCTTCAGCGAGGTGTTTCCCTATGCCGAAGCTGTACAACTCAGCGAAGAACTGAATATACGGGTCTGCACTTTGGAAGGCATAATTCTCCTCAAACTGATCGCCAATAACGACAGGCCAAGCCGCACCAAGGACATCACGGATATCGAGCACATTATCGCCAATTACTTTGATATCTCAGACGCGGATATTTATAGCGACCATTTCGAGGTCATGGACTATTATGACACAAAGGATCGTGAATATATTCCATTAGTCTGCGCCCGGGTCATCGGCCGCAAGATCGGGCAGCTCCTGCAGGAATCACGTGAATTACATGAACGGATAGCCAAAATACTGATAGGCCGCCCGACTACTTTATGGAACGCCATGCTTGATGGACTGAATGATAATTGAATTACTACTCAAGCTCAATTTATATAAAATTTTGCCGCTGAACACAAATCTGAGTTTATATTCAATTGCATATAATAACGCCACTTAGATATATTTATATGCAATTACATATAATTTGAATCACCCAAGCCGAAGCGTTTAAAAAGATTTTTTACAGGGATCACGGGTCGTAATTCAGCAGGATCACTTTCAAAAACGGGAAAATAATACAATCATTAAAAATGGGTATTTACTTATAAATAATTGAATATTAAACTATTACATTAAAATCGAGGCATCAATTTATCGGGTATTTGAGCACCAAAATTCAGTACTTTTTCATCTATCAATGCCCCAAACAGTGCCCTTATTTCAAAAAATACTTTTAACACTTATGTAAGTATCTGTTTAATAGTAACTTACATAACCGTCCAAATAAATGATTTTTCGTTCCAGCGGGATCACAGAGGTCTAAAACAAGACCACTGATTTTTGAAGGAAAAGCGCACTATAAGTGCGCTTTTCTTGTTTTTAGGAGGTTTTTGCCAAACTAATTACAAAAAAAGGTCAAAATAAATCAGGGTAAATCAAACCATATGGTGCCCCAATCGGTGCTCTTTTGATTCTGTTATTTGAACAAATTGCAGTATTGCTATTTTTAAGTTACAGGCAAAAAACGCTCTGTTTGTTCAGCTTTTCCCAAACTATTGGAAATATTTTATCTTTATAAGATATAATCTCATTTTACCTTAAATTATTTATTATGAGAACATTATGCCTGATTTTTACGCTATTGGTAGCTGGATTTTATGCCAAAGCAACAATGAAAGATTCAATAAAAGTAGAAATAGCTAATCATTTTATAAATAAAACGGTGACCGTATACGGTACTATTTATAAAGTGAGTTTTAACGCCACCACTAAAATTTGCCTTGTTAAATTTGGAAATCCAACGGGCGAAAAAGTCACGGCGATTATTTTGGAAAAGAATAATAAGAATGACATCCACCGGTTGTTAACGCAAGAAGGCCGGCTAATTCATGTTAAGGGTCTTATTCAAAAGCGAAATAGTCAGCTTATTATAGACATTGACAATGTGAAATCACAAATACATGTAGAAGAGGCTCATATTTACGACTTTGCTCCTGCATCGCCATTACCGAGTGGGGTTACGATTGAGACTAAAGACGCCAGCAAGCATATCGGTGAACTCGTCAACTTATGGGATACTGTTTATGCTTATACAGGTTCACGGGATAGTCTTACCCTATTCTGCATTGGCAAGCCGTATCCTAATCAGTTATTAACGGCTGTAGTTAAAGACCCCAAAAATGCCTTTAATATCAGTAGATTTATAGGAAAGAGAATGTGTATAAGAGGGACGATTATAAAGGAAGAAGATAAACTCGTATTGAAGTTGAATGATAGTGATGATGTATTAAATCGCCTTTGACTTTCTGCCAAAAGGGAAAGGCTTTAATCATGGAAACCAAAGAAGAGGCGATCAGGTAGAATATCCATGCAACAAGGCGGCGGCGAAATGGGCGAATTGATCCCGCTTCGTTGGCCCGGAGCAACGCAGATGAAATGCATTTACTATATTCGTGATATGGCCGATAGCACCATCCTTAAACCTTTTGAATTTGCAGTTGTTAGCTATAAAAACCTATACTGCTTACTTCGACAAATTAGTTGGGGCTATTGGTGATTTTTCAACCATTCCAGTCTCCGTTGATCCGGCAGGTGTTTAACAGAAAAATTCTCAAATTTAGCCTCAAAGCCATCTCCATCAGGGCAAGCGGCCATTAGTCCTACCATAACGGGTGCGTTGTCTTTAAGAGGCGCATTACGGGTCATGATATAAGTTTTATCATCAAGAGAGTAAAAAATCTCTAAAGCATCCAGCCTGCGTACGACTTTAATCCAGATAAAAGGTGGAACCTTATCAAGCGTAGTCACGCTCCAATCGCTTTTAGTGTGAGTTACAACTGTGCTTACGTTAAATTTGCCATCAACAAACTCTACCCCTGTTTTGATATAGTTTTCATGGTCTGTGCGAACCATTAAACCCATTTGATCAAACCGGGCTTTATAGGCTCCGGTCAATTTGACTTTAGCCTCGAACTCTCCGCCATAGTTGCCGTAGTAAAATGGGGCATCATCAACTGTGAAACCGTAATGAGAGATACGCCAGTAATCACTTTTGGGTGTGACCTGCATTATCAGACTGTTGTTTTTAATTTCCCAATGTTCCGGTTCATTAAACCAAATCAACTTTTGCAGGCTTTGTGCTTTCATTTCATTAACGCTCCAGAGCAATAGTAAAGTAAAAAATATTTTTTTCATAATTTGATTGTCATGTGAAATGGAAGTTAACCATTCGCTTTTGTATGTTCGTAAAGTTATTACGTAATTGAAAAACCTTCAATGGTGATTTATAACCATGCATATTTATGGAACATATTCGCGAATTGCTTGATATAAAATTATTAGGGCAATCATTTAATCCTTCATCTGGTCACACCTTATCCCTGGAGAATGCGAAAGTTATCGCTCAGTTATATTCCAAATTTGAAAACGGTATAAGTGTGTTAAGTGATATGAAGACAAGAAAAAGCTATATTTATTATGGCGCAGTTGCTGACGTATTGGGGTTGACCCGACGGCAAAATGAAATCAATTCTATCTGGGAAGACGAATTACTTGACGTAATACACACCGACGATCTACAAAAAAAGTACAGGTTAGAACTTCTTTATTTTCAATTACTTAATACCATCGCTGTAAATGATCGGTCAGATTATGAGATAATAACCAAGTTGCGGATTCAGCGAAGTGAAGGTATAACACAATTTCTAAAACATCGCTTGCTTTACATCAGCAGTTCACCCGACAACAGTATCTGGTTAGCACTTTGCCTGTATAATTTAATACCAGATTATCCCGGTTTTGACGCACCCGATGGTCTGATCCTTAATACAAGGACCGGACGTATTCTCGGTTCTGAGGAAAAATTCCCCGAGATATTGTCATCCAGGGAAAAAGAAATCATGCAATTGATCCGCCAGGGTAAGAGAAGTAAAGAGATTGCTGAGAAGTTGACATTAAGCATCAACACTGTAAACAGACACCGGCAGAATATTTTCCAAAAGTTAAATGTAAGTAATGCCATAGAAGCTTGTAGAGTTGTGGAGGCTATTGAATTGCTTTAACTCTTTCAATCTCAATTTGTATCAGCCTCGACAACTAGAATAATGAATCAAAAGTTTAATTTTACATACTTTTGAATCATTAAAAAATCTCATGACAAATTTGTTACGTAGTCGCGGAGGCGCTTCTATTCAAAAGTTTTCTACTTTTACCGGTACAAATTAACAACTTATTTGACAGCCATTGTTTCATTGTATTAATTATACTCAATACATTTAAGTAAGACTTAATTTGTTAGAATGAACTTGAGCGTAACATGCATATTTTGAATAGCACCCCTGACAACTTAAAAAGAAATTATACATTTATTGATACTATTCGTTGTATATCCATGATGGGCATCGTTGGTGAACATAGTTTGGGAGAGAACAACTTTGCTCACGGCTCTACTAAATCATGGGCATTTATAATTATTGCACAGCTGATCAAATTTGGAACGGTAATTTTTTTCTTACTATCAGGTTTTTTAATCGGTGATAAATTTGCCGATTACACACCAGGACAATACCTCAGACGGCGGCTTTCCAACACACTGGGCCCATGGTTGTTTTGGTCTGCTTTATTTATTTTATGCTTTTGCGTAAATCTTTTTGTAAAAGGGCGCATGTATCACGATGGTCGCTTTACTTTATCAGCAATTCTCGATGAAGTGAAATCGGTTTATTTGTATACAAATTACTGGTTTATAATTAATTTCATGGTCAGCATCACTCTGCTGCTAATATTTAAACGTTACTTATATAACCAATACTTTGGTTTAACACTTTTGGTGATCACGCTATTTTACTGCATTAACATTCACTTTGAGTGGATGGATCCAAGACACACCATTGCTATATTGGGCTTTATTTTATTTCTATGGCTGGGCGTACAACTCCGCAAAAATTGGGTTGCTGTGGATGGGTGGATCAAAGGCTGTTCATATTCATTACTTGTGCTTTTCATAGTAATTACCTTTATATTATCAGTTTTTGAAATACAGAGTTTACAAAGCGGCCATAGCGTTGATCCTTATAATACGCTACGGATAAGTAATGTAATTTATTCTTTGGTTGTGTTTGCATTCTTATTAAAAATAAAAGAAATCAAACTAATTAACTACCTGCGGCCCAGGGCAACCACTTACGGTATTTATCTTATTCATTATGTTATCTTAATATTTCTGATTCCCGAAATATTTCATCCAATGCATGTAGATGTAGCGGAATTTAATCTTACTGCGTTGCTTTTATTTAAGCTTTTAACGTTTGTACTGGCGTATGGTATTACCTGGCTTTTAGTGATGCTGCTTAATAATTCTCCGGCCAAACGATTAGTTGGTAACTAAGGACATTGTTTTTTTAAGTAACGTTTTAGCATTCTATTCTATTGGATATGTTTTTTACAACTTGCCTCGGGGTTAAAGACAAAGCTTAATTTTACGAAATAGGCATTTGTCGGATAAAGTGAAGAGAGGGTGGTTTAACTTTCCGAGTTTTTAGTGTTAAATTGGCATAGGGGCTGCCTGCATTAAAAGTATATGTTGCATCACCCTGGAAGTTAATGTTACTAATCAGGTTTTCGTTTAGAATGGTATAAAGGCTATTGTTGAAAAATTTGGTAAAGGATAGCTGGTAATGCCATGTAAATGAGGCCGATGAAACGGATTTTTCTAGCTATGTGGTTATATGAGCTGTTAATATTGGTTACAAAACTGATGCGGCAAATGGCTAACTTTATCAATTTGTGCCGTGTTTATTAATGCCGCCATAAGTTACAAGCTTTCATAAACCGCCAGCGTTTTTGTAACACATTTGGCAAAACCAAAGTTAGCTAATCTAAGCCTACCCTTTGTCTTTAGGTTATCACGAAGTGCAGGATCATGAAGTACCCGCTTAACCGCTTCCTCTATACTCTCTGATAAGAGCGGGTCGAAATAAACCGCAGCATCTCCAGCTATTTCAGGGAAGCAGGTATTATTGCTGCATACCACCGGGCAGCCTTGTGCAAACGCCTCGAGTATCGGCAAACCGAACCCTTCAATTAATGACGGGAAAACAAATAAGGTTGCATGATGATACAATTGCTGCAATTCACTTTCGGTAGCGTTAACTTGTGTGCATTGTAAAGCTATTTTATGTTGTTCAAACAGCTCAATTTCAGTCGGAAGAAAAGGATTCCCACCTACACAAATTAGCTTCAAACCGGCATCGGCCTGTAGCAAAGGAGAAATACCCAGCAAAAACTTATTGAAATTTTTGTAAAGCCATCTTTCTCCAACGTATAAAATATAATTTGGAGGCAAGCTCTTGATTGCCGGTGAAGCGCCGGTAGCCGGTAATATACCATGATGAACTACACTTATTTTATTTTCGGTTTCTGGGTAAAACTTTAAAATGTCATGCTTTGTATACTCAGATATAGCCAGGATAGCATCAGCCTTATTGATAAGCAATTGTTTTCTTCTGATAATTTCTTGAGGATTATCAAACATCTCTGGCATTAACTCATAAATCATGTCATGGATCGTTACCACAAAGGGCTTTTTACTATATTTAATAAAATACGGATCGAGGTACGTTGGGTGGAATACATCGTAATTAGCGTAACGTACGTTCCACCGTGAGTAACGGCGGTTCCAATTATAAACTTTGTCCCTTTTTCCCGCGAAAATTTGATCGCCAATACGATTGCCTAACAAAAGCTGGTCGTTTTTAAGATACTCGTTTTCGGTATATACCGCAGAAACGTAACTGCTGTTACCTGGCGTGGCGTTTATTTCCTTGTTCAGGTTGGCGAAGTACTTTGAAATTCCGCCGTATCTCTGAAGAGAAAATGTTTGGTGATCGAATAGTATTTTCAAGGATATATTTGCTAATTTGTACCAAATGCTTGATCGAGAACCTGCAGCACGGTGCTTGTCTCAAAGCTTTTTTGAAAAAAAGATTTTGCCAGTTCGCTTTGTTGTTGATAAAATTGCGGGTCATTCAGCAATTGCATAATCAATTGGGCGTACCTCGCCGGATTATTACTAACAAGGCAGCCGTTATCTATCTTATTCGGCAAGCCATCTGTTCCAGATTCATTACATACAACCGGCAACCCATAAGAAAGTGCTTCAACAACTTTTACTTTTACTCCTGTTCCGCTTAGCATAGGGCATATCGCAACTTCAGCATCACTGTAATACTCATCTAAGCTGGGCGCATGCAAAACCCTATGAATGGCGTAATCATCCACTATATGGTTATTTATTTTGCCGATCACGCAAATGCTGATGTATTTTGGCAATAGTGGGTATACCTTATCAAAAAACCAGGCTGCCGATTTTATATTATGTATGTTATTACTGGCTACATATATTAAATGATATTTTTTACGATTTACGGGAATATCTAAGGCGACGGGTTTATCCATCATCATGGTAACCAATCGCACGGTTGGCTTGCAAAATTGGTTATAGATATACCTCTCTTCGGTAGAAATAGCCCAGATTTCATGAAAAGCGTTTAGCCTGTTTATTTCATCGGCAAAAGTTACTCCCAAATTAAAGTTGCGCTTATCTTTAAATTGCCCGGTAATAAAATCATGCGTATCAATAATTAGTTTGGCATTGCCCAGCAGTTTGGTGTTGGCCACCAAATCAGCATAAAAAACATAGCTTATTATAATGTAGTCAAAGCTTTTTTTTCTTAAAATAGCTTCAAATGCTTCTTTTAATTTAACCGTAATAAAAGTAGGAATGTTAGATTTTAACGGGAAGGAAAACAGATAATAAAGCAGGTCTCTTAGCTTATATTTAAAAAAATAAGCAATTAGGTTTTTCTTTCCCGGTTTTCTGGGCAATAGGTAAACTTTGCTTGCAAGTTTGTTAAAACTTATATAATCTACGGTTGCTTGTTCGCTATCTATATCTTCTTTCTCATGCTTAAGGCTTACAAAATCAACGTCATAACCTTTGTTGGCCAAATATTTAAGAAGATGGATGGCGCGTGTTTTATTACCTGAGTTCTGGATACCTATATTATCAGGGAAAAAATATAAAACCTTTTTCATTCAGTAGTGAATCATTAATATGGGTGTGAATGCCATTTGTTGACATTGCCATATCAGACCTACAAAATAAACCGAGTTCTAATTATTTAATAACTTTGCTTATTAAGTTTGCCAGAGCGACGATTCAAAGATACGCGCATTATTTAAAAAACTAAAAATGTTACTTGAAGGGGGTAAGAGGGGGGCTTTTGAAAATTCTGAAGTACCTATTGTTTCAATTTTAATTGTTACGTATAATGCAGCGTCTGTGCTTCCAAATTGCTTGGAGAGTATTTATAAACAAACTTACCCCAACCTGGAGGTTATTATCATTGATGGGCAAAGCACTGATGCTACAATAGATATTCTAACTCATAATTCGCACCGCCTTAATTATTGGCGAAGTGAACGCGATAGCGGCATTTACGATGCCATGAATAAAGCCCTGGGGTATGCCACCGGCGAATGGATTTATTTTATCGGAGCTGACGATACCCTTTATGAAGGTTTTTCTGAGATGTGTTATACATTGCAAAACCCCAACACGGTTTACTATGGGCGGGTTTTAACATTAGGTGGGCCAACTTTTCCGGTATCAGATTATCAGTTTGCTAAAATAGGAATCTGCCATCAGGCTATTATTTACCCCAAAAGTGTATTCTTGAATAATTATTTCAACGTTAACTATAGGATCTCTGCAGATTTTGCTTTTAATATCCCACTTTATGCGAATTCAAAATACCATTTCGAATTTAGGGATTTCCTGATCGCGAAATTTAATCACACGGGGGTATCCAGCACTAATATAGACGAACGTTTTGAAAAGGACCGGTCGGGTATGGTGATCAGGAATTTTAGCCTGTGGATTTGGCTCAGGTACCAAGTTTGGAAGTTGAAAAAATCATCTCGAACCAAATAGATGTTTGGAGTTATTAAACTCAGTTCCCTGCCAGCAAAAATCACTCAAAAGAATTATTAAAATCAATTATATCGCCTGGTAGTTTTGGCCTAATAGATAATATATTTGTGTGTCCTATGAATAGTAAAATACCTCAAAAAAATATATCTAAACCCTCAGTTCTGGTTACGTTTGATTCTATGAAAGATATCAACCGTGGCTATTATTCTTTTGGTAAAGGGCTCGGCGATGCTTTAATTGATCAAAATAAAGGCAGATTTAAACTTGCATTTTATATGTTTAAGCAAACTCCTTACTTGTTTGCCGGGAATGTAAAAATCTTACATTTATCAATTTTTCATCGGATATTTTTTCCTGCCAGAAACCGATTTGATGTTATCCATATTTCAGATCAAACCTGCCGGCTAAGACCAGGAAGAGTGAATGCAAAGAAAATCATGACCATTCATGATATGAATAAAGTGCATTTAAAGTTTAGTAAGCCACACAGGATAACCGCCTATTTAAACAGATTGAGAAAGCTGATTGCAGAGGTAGATAGGGTAGTAGCAATCTCTAAATTTGTAGCAAATGATGTTATTAATTACTTCCCGGAAGCAGCACATAAGGTGCGTGTAATTTACAATGGGGCAGAAAAACTTGAGCTTGTGGATGGGCATGTGCCGAAAAACGTACCTGCAAAGCCATTTTTATTTACCATCGGGCTTTTGTCTGTACAGAAAGGGTTTCATCTTTTGCCGGCTCTTTTAGAAAACAACGATTATAACCTGGTAATTGCCGGTATAGAGACCCCACACAAGCAAAAAATCATAGCGGAAGCTGAGAAGTATGGATGTTTAAATAGGGTAATTATAACAGGACCAGTATCAGAAACTGACAAAGCCTGGTATTATAAAAATTGTTCTGCATTTATATTTCCGTCTATTGCTGAAGGATTTGGTTTGCCTGTAATAGAAGCCATGTATTTTGGTAAACCCGTTTTTTTATCTAAATATACGTCATTACCTGAAGTAGGTGGGGATGTGGCATACTATTTTGACAGTTTTGATCCTAAACATATGCAACAAGTATTTACCAGGGGCATGGCAGATTTTAGAGTCAGAAACCGGGAAGATGAAGTTAAGGCCCAAGCCAATAAGTTCACTTGGGAAAATTCTGCGAAC
>NZ_MPPL01000001.1:275748-276635 GCF_001911425.1 Mucilaginibacter polytrichastri
AATATTTGGCTTTATATGCGGAATGTTACAAGGACCAAGAGAAATAGATGGAGAGTTTAATCTAAGTTTACCCCCTTTGATGGATTCAATTTTGACATGCTTAAAGCAATCTCCTCTCCAGTAGCAATTGTTATATCGGCATTCCTAGTTAAATCCCAGAAACGTATAGGTTATTTTTTTTAAAAAAATAAATTGATTATGTATAAACTAGTGTGATGCTTATTTAATTAGTGAATTTTAGTGAATTGAAGCCACTCGGGTTTACCCGCAGTGGCTTTTTGTTTGTAATGGGCTCTAGTTATTTGTAGTTAAGAAGAGCGTTGATGATGTTGTCCGTCCCTTTCCCGGCACCTATGCTTTTTACTGTATGTGGGACAAAGAGGAATGGGTGAATGACAGGGTTCATCCGTAAGTATTGGGCATCTGTATCTGCCTTAATATTACCCATGCCTAAGAAAAAAAGACTTTTCTTGCTATAAAAATACCTTTTGTACTTATGAAGTATCTTGAATTAGCTTTTTGAATTACAAGGGTTTATGTTTTCTCATCTTAATATATCTAAAATTCATAATTATGTTTGTTTGATAATAAAATTTCAGTTTTTTATTCTTTTTAGTAGTGTTTAAGTAAAATATTAATATATTGAGATATAATTATTCTCTATTTTATCACTAATATCTATTTATGAAGAAATACCTACTTATTATTATCGCATTTCTGATTGTTGGCTGCCCGGTAGCTTTTGCCCAGGTTAAAATTACCGTCAAAGGTGTGGTTACTGATGCTGCATCGAAAGAAAAACTTGCCGGCGTATCTGTGCGGGTGAAAGGAAAAACCGGCGGTACAGCTACAGATGCCAACGGCAGGGTTACCATTACCGCCCCATC
>NZ_MPPL01000001.1:276671-301696 GCF_001911425.1 Mucilaginibacter polytrichastri
TACACAGGTTATAAATTAGCTGCTGTTGCCATAGGCGGGCATACCACGCTGGATGTTAGCCTAGAGAGCAACATAGCCCAACTGAACGAAGTGGTGCTGATAGGTACCCGATCTGGCGGCAGGGCCAAGCTGGAAACGCCTGTGCCGGTTGATGTGGTAAATATAGCCAAGGCATCGGCCACAACAGGCCGGTTAGATCTGACTGATATATTGAACTACGCCGCCCCTTCATTTAACTACAACAAACAATCGGGATCTGACGGTGCCGACCACGTGGAGCTGGGAACCCTGCGCGGTTTAGGGCCCGACCAAACCCTGGTGCTGATTAACGGCAAAAGGAGACACCAGACAGCCTTTGTTTCGGTGTTTGGTACACGTGGCCGCGGTAACTCTGGTACCGACCTAAGCTCGATCCCTACTTCGGCTATTGACCGGGTGGAGATTTTGCGCGATGGTGCTTCGGCCCAGTATGGGTCAGACGCTATTGCTGGTGTTATTAACCTGGTGCTAAAACGCAATATAAACCAACTTACGGTTAATGCCGGCTATGCTGGTTACTATGACCCGGCCTTTAACACCCGCAACGCCGTGGCGCAGGGGCAATATCCGCACGGCGGCGCTATAGATGGTAACGCCGTAACGCTGGATGCCAATTACGGCCTGGCTATAGGTAAGCATAACGGTTTTATTAACTTCTCGGCCAATTATGCCAACAACGGTAAAACCTATCGCCAAACGCACGATACGGCTTATGCCAACCCAAAATCGCTGCCATTAAATACGGTTAGGCGCGCAAATGGCGATGGGTCTGCCAATAGTATTGATCTGTTTTTTAACAGCGAAATTCCGCTGGCATCTACCCGTACCACCTTTTATAGCTTTGGTGGTTACAGCCGTAAAAACTCGGATGACTATGCCTTTACACGTAACTTCTCTGGCTCGTCGAATCGGTTCCCTACTGATGCCAGTGGTAATATTATCCAGGTGCCGGGCATCATTAACCCCACTGCCGATGGCGATTACTATTTTAACCCCATCATCCAAACCCATAATACCGATGCATCTTTGGCCATGGGCTTTAAAGGTGTACTGGGTAAAGATGTGGATTGGGATCTGAGCAATACACTGGGTAATAATTCGTTCCATTTTTATGGCGATAAAACCTTTAATGCATCGCTGGGTGCGGGTAAAACGCACTTTGATGATGGCGGCCCGCAGTTTCTGCAAAACACCACCAACCTTAACTTTAACAAGCACATCGGCTCTATATTCGACGGGCTAAACATTGGTGCCGGTGCCGAGTACCGCTACGAGCGTTATAAGATTATAGCCGGCGAACCGGATTCGTACAGTAACTACAACGAGGATAAAGCCACCGGTTCGCAAGGTTTTCCGGGTTACCAGCCCAGCGATGCGGTTAATGCCCATCGTACTGTAGAAGGTGTTTACCTCGACCTGGAAGCCGATGTAACCAAGAAATGGCTGATTGACTTTGCCAACCGCCTGGAGCATTACAGCGATTTTGGCTATAACTTTAACACCAAGTTTGCCACCCGCTACAAAATTACCGACAATTTTAATTTGCGTGGGTCGGTAGGTACAGGTTTCCGTGCGCCATCGCTACAGCAAATCAACTACAGCTCGTCATACACCAATGTGCAGGGTGGGGTAATATCTGAGGTGAAGATTGCGCCCAATTACAGCCCCATTACTAAGGCTGCCGGCATACCCACCCTGAAACAAGAAAAATCGACCAATGCGGGTATAGGCTTTACCTACAAACCCATCCCCGAGTTAAGCATTACTACCGATGCCTACTTAATTAAAGTGAAAGACAGGGTAGTGCTTTCGGGCCAGTTTAGCGCCGATGACGATACCCTCGACCCGAATTTTACCGCCGCTCTTACTGCCCTGCATGTAACCGCTGCACAATTTTTTGCCAACGCGGTAAACACCACCAATAAAGGTTTGGATGTAGTGATAGAGTATAACAAAACGGTTGGTTACAACCGTTTCCGCTTGCTGTTTACGGGTAACTTCCAGAATATGAAGATCGACAAGATTAACTACCCGCCCAAGCTGAGCACTACCGACGACCTGAAACAAATATTTTTAAGCGACCGCGAGCAGAAATTTATCCTTGCTTCGGCACCACCGCAAAAGCTATCGCTTAACCCCGAGTATGGTTACAAGAAGTTTACCGTGGGTACGCGTTTTACTTACTTTGGCAAAATAGTGCTGCTGGGCTATGGGCAAAATTTCGACGGCCTGAATCCGCAGGTTCCGCTGGATAAAACAGGCCAGATAGTACCAGATCAATACAACTATACCGGCAAAGTAGTAAGCGACCTGTACTTTACCTATAAGCTAAGCAAGGTAGCCCATGTATCCATAGGCAGCGACAATATCTTTAACCTGCACCCCGAACTTGGTGTAGTGCAAGGCGCCAAAGCCAACTATGCCTTCAATAACGAACCCGGCGGCCCGTTTGACCCCGTACAAATGGGGCAAAATGGCCGCAGGCTGTATGTGCGTGTAGGGTTTAATTTTTAGACTTAAGATAAAGGAGGCCCTTCGGATGATGAATCCGGAGGGCTTCTTTGATTGCGATTTAATCAATCTTTTTTGTCATTCAGAGCGCCAGCGAAATCTTCTTCAACAAACCAGTTATTGCGCAGAAGATTCTTCACTACGTTCAGAATGACAAGGAGGTGAGGTGTTGGAAATTGCAGCGTTTAATCCATCACGTCATTGCGGTACGAAGCAATCACCGCCCTACATTGCTCTGACTTTAACAAAATACTGTATATCTAATGAAGCTAATTCCAAATACCACAAGTGGGGAAACATCACACAAGCGGGCCCTATGGTTGCGAAAGGGGATTTTCTATAACCCCTCAATCCGCCTTCAACCACCCCGTAATACTCATCCTTGCCTTATTGGCGAGCAGTACTTCGTGCTCTAGTTCGCTGCTTTTAAAGAAAACGCTTTTGCCATTGATGGGAGAGATATTCTGCAAATGATCGGCATGATGGATGCAGAGCTGGCCGCCATCGGCAATTACCCAGCCGGCGTTGAGGTACATAATCATGGAGTATTGGCGGCTGCCGTTGTTTTTAAACTGGTCGAGGTGTTTTTTGTAAAAGCTGCCTTCTTCATATAACGCGTAGTGAAACTCGTAGCCGGTAATGCCGGTATAGCAGGTGCTGTTAAGGTGTGCTACAAAGCTATCCATGAGGCTAAAAAAATCGTTCTCAAAGGCATTGTTATGCTTGCGGTCCAGCCAGTAAATCTGGTCGCTGCGCACCAATTTGTCGTGGCTTACCAGCAGGGCATTACCGGTGCCGGCGTGGTTAAGAAGTTTGTTTTGATAGAGGGAAAGCAGGTTAGCTTTAAGGTGTGCGGCAAGGGCGGTGCTCAAAAAATCGTCGGCAATGCCAACCTGGTTGTCAATAAAACTATCTATGAGGGTATTAAAGATTTTTTCCAAATAAAAAATGCCGTGCCACGTGAATGTGGCTTCCGGCATTTTGGTAAGGTAACCTTAATTAACTGCGTAAGTGCCGTTAATTAAATATCTATTTAGGCAGTGGCAACCAAACGGCTGGTACTGCGGTAAACGTAGGCGTTAAAAATATGGCGGCGGGCAAAACGGCCCGGCGAATCTGAATTGATAAACTTTACATAAGCAGCCTTAGGTACATCGAAGTACTCGTAAGTGGTGCCATCGGTAAAGTTAATGGTCAGGGTTTGTTGCTTGTATTCAAAATCGGCAATACCGCAGTTTGCTGTGGTGGTATTGTAATCGGCCAGGGTTTGCTCGCGTGTTTCGGGCGCAATGCTTACCAAAAAGTGGTAGGCTTCGATAATGGTTTTACTTTTTTCTTCAGCCTCTATACGGCTTTCGTCCTGAAACTTATCCGGGTGCCAGGTTTTCATTAAACCACGGTAAACCGTTTTTAGTTCCTGTAATTCTGCTGCTTCGGTTACGCCCAATAGCTTCCTGTAATCGACAATTTTTTTCATGCTTTAATTCGTGTATCTTATTGTCGTTGAAGAGGTAAGCAAACATCTGCTATGCACTTTTTTCAAGAACAAAGTTTTTGCAAAGGTACAGATTTTTAAATTATTAGCCTACGGATGTTGTAAAAATTAATAGTGACTTAATATGGAGGGCAAGTAAGAGATTATATGCTTCCTCTCTAGAGAGGAAGCATATAATCTCCCATTCTCTCCCTGACCCTGCGCATCAAGCCGAACGCCTCCCGTGAAGGGAAATTAGACGTTAAAGCCAATTTCAAATGCTCGGTTTTAAATAACTATATGTTAATTTGTAATTTGGCTATCCATACTTATGAACCAAAATATAGAAAACTTATACCGTATTGCAGGCAAGCCGGTGCGTACAATCATCGGGCTTATGTCGGGCACCTCGTTCGATGGGTTGGATATTGCTTTATGCCATTTTAGCAGCAGTGGTACTGATACACAAGTTAAAGTACTACATTTTACTACTAAGGAGTACGATGCCGAATTTAAAGAAGCGTTAAAATCAGTATTCGCCAAACGTAATGCCGACCTGGAGCGGATTACGTTGCTCAACGCATATATCGGCACTTATTATGCCCAACTAATTCTCCAATGTCTTGAAGAATGGAATGTACCGGTTAGCGAAGTAGACATCATAGCCAGCCATGGGCAAACTATTTTCCATGCGCCAAAGCATGCGCACCAAAACGATAAATATGGCAATGCCACCCTGCAAATTGGCGATGCCGACCATATTGCCGTTAAAACGGGTATCATTACCTTAAGCGATTTCAGGCAGAAACATATTGCCGCCGGGGGCGAAGGTGCGCCGCTGGCCCTCTATGGCGATTACCTGCTGTTTGGCAGCCCCACCGAAAACCGCATTATGCTTAATATTGGTGGCATAGCCAACTTTACTTATCTGCCTGCGGGCTATGCCCCGGGTTGTTTCTCTACCGATGTTGGCCCCGGTAATACGCTGATGGATCAGTTTATCCAGCTAAAATTCCCCGGTAAATATTACGACAACAATGCCGAAGTAGCGATTGCCGGAACAGTTAATGAAGCCTTGCTTACGGCTTTGTTAAGTCATCCTTTCTTCCAGGCCCCCTTCCCCAAAACCACAGGCCCGGAGTTGTTTAACCTGGTATACCTGTATGAGGCCATCAAGGTTTCGCGGCAGGAGGATATAACTAATGAAGATGTAATGGCAACATTGGCAAATTTCTCGGCACAGGCCATCATATCGGCTATCTCGAGCGCAGTGCCGGCTACAGATTCGTTCGAAATTTATATGAGCGGTGGGGGGATGTATAACCCGCTGCTGGTTAGTTATATCGAAGCTTATTTGGGCAGACCGGTTAAATCAACCATCGATCTGGGTATCCATCCCGATGCCAAAGAAGCCGTGCTTTTCGCCCTGCTTGCCAACGAAGCACTTGCCGGAGGCAAAACCAATTATGGTGGCGGATTGCTTTCGGTTAGTATGGGGAAGGTTAGTTTGCCTAAATAATGAGTGAAGTCCACCATCGTTAGCGATAGCGTGACAATCCCCGTCCTACAGATAAAGTGCTTAAATTAACGTCAGTCTGCTCCTAGCCGCAGGGGCTTAGTTACTTTTTCTTGATAAAAAGTAACCAAAAATCAAGACGCAAAAAAGCTCCACCGCACAAGTCCACGACACGGCCCCGCTTTTGCGTCCGGGCCTCCGCTCGCAAGGTGCCAAACCTTTCAACCAAAGCTAGCATTACGGAAAAATAATCGTCCTAGGGCAGCATTGTAATGTTGCGGTAACTACTGCCCCTGCCTAACTACTGGACTATCATAGCAATAGAACCCGGCTGCGACTTTTCTTTTGGGAGAAAAGAAAAGAACATCCGCTAAAAATTCATAACACCACACTTGTTCCTAATGAAAACGGATATCCGCAGTATTCGAGCAGCCGCTCTGTAGGTCGGGGATTATTAACAATGTGTTTATTTTCATTAGTATTAATGAACGCCCTACGGTCAGTTGTCTTCGTTGTGCCTCCTAGGCAATTACATGATAGCTTGTTTATACCAACGCTTCAAACAAAATCTCTACAGGATGCAGCGCAATGCGCTTGGTGCCATCCTTAATCTGGTGACGGCAACTGGTACCTGCGGCGGCGATAATGTTATCGGGAGCTTTATTAACAGCGGGAAATAGCACCAGGCTGCCTATCTTCATAGATACCTGGTAATGCTCTTTCTCGTAACCGAATGAACCTGCCATACCGCAGCATCCGGAAGGGATTACATCTACCGAGTAGTTAGCCGGGAAGCTGATTACCTCGCCGGCAATACTCATGGACGATAGCGCCTTTTGGTGGCAATGCCCATGCAGGGAAACTCTTTTAGTAACCTGTGTGAAGCTATCCTGGCTGATGTTACCGCGCTTAATCTCTGCATGAAACCATTCTTCGAATAGGTAAACGTGTTTGCTCAGTTGGGTTGCGGCAGTTTTTAGTTCGTTGTTTACGAGCGAAGGATATTCGTCGCGAAATGATAAAATTGCCGATGGTTCGATGCCGATAAGCGGGGTATCGGCATTAATGATACTTTGTAAGCTGCTTACATTGCTTTCGGCAAGGGCTTTAGCCTCATCGAGCATGCCCTTAGATAGGTAGGCCCTGCCGCTATCGGCATGTGTGGGGATAATTACGTTGTAGCCCAGGCGCTCTAATAAAAGGATGGTTTTCTTGCCAATTTCGGCATCGTTATAGTTGGTAAACTCATCGCAAAACAGGTAAACGGTTTTGGTGGATGGATTAGCCGGTTTATGCTTTCTCGACCGATACCATGCCTTCAACGTTTGCTTAGCCAGCCCGGGCAGCGACCTGTCGGGATGGAAACCGGAGAATTTGTTGATCGCTTTTTTTAGCAATGGAATCCCTACTGCCGTGTTGTATAAAAACGGAGCATAAGATGCCAGGCCCATACTGCTGCTAAAATTACCGATGAGTTTGGATCGCATGCTGATGCCATGTTCTTTCTGATAATGATACAGAAACTCGGCCCGCAGCTTGGTCATATCTACGGATGAAGGGCATTCTATTTTGCAGCCTTTGCAGGCCAGGCACAGGTCTAATACTTCTTTTACTTCATCAGCGGCTTTGCCTTTGCCGAGGGTTTCGGGGGCTTGGTTAAGGTATTGGCGCAGCATGTTGGCGCGTGCGCGGGTGGTATCCTTTTCGTTATGGGTAGCCATATAGCTGGGGCACATGGTACCGCCGGTTACCTCGGTCTTCCGGCAATCGCCAGATCCACTGCATTTTTCAGTAAGGCGCAGCATGCCTTCGTCGGCAGTAAAATCAAAGAGTGTGTGGAGTTCCTGCTTTGCCTTTCCGGGTTCAAAGCGCAGGTTATCCAGCATGCCGGGTGTACTGGTTATTTTGCCCTTGTTGAAGATCCCCGCCGGGTCGAAGATGTTTTTTACCTGTTTAAACAGCTCGTAAACCTGCCCGCCCATTACATAGCTAATGTATTCGCCGCGCAGCCTGCCATCGCCATGCTCGCCCGAGAGGGAGCCTTGGTATTTCTTTACCAGTTTAGCGGTCTCTGCCAGTACGTGCTTAAATAGCTGCTGGCCGTCGGTGGTCTTCAGGTTAATCATCGGCTCTACATGCAGTTCGCCCGCACCTGCATGAGCATAAGCCGAATAAGGGATATTGAGGCCATGCAGAAGCTCTTCCAGATCGTGAATGTAAGCAGGCAGGTCGGCTACAGCAACGGCGCAATCTTCAATAAGGTTTACGGGTTGTACATCGCCTTTAAGGTTGCGTAATAAGCCGAGGCCTGCTTTGCGCAAGTCCCAGGCTTTCTTAGTATCGTCGCCGGTTAATATGGGATAGGCGTAGCCTAAGTTGGCTTCTTTTAAAGTATCTATTAAAGCATTGCATTGCTTAAAAAGTTCATCCCGGTTGTTGTTGAAAAACTCTACCATCAATATAGCTTCGGGGGCTCCTTGTAAAAAGAAGCGGTTTGCCGCCTGCCCCGGGTTGTTAGTTGCCTGCTCTAGTATTACATGGTCAACCAGTTCAGACGCTGCACATTGATGATTTACTGCGATAAGATTGGCATGCAGAGCTTCCTGCAAAGTGGTGCAGTGTATGGCTACCACGCCAACTTCTTTTGGTGGGAGGTCGAGCAGTTTCAGCTTGGCTTCGGTTACAAAACACAGCGTACCTTCCGAGCCTGCTATAATAGTGCTAAGGTTGATGCCCTGCTGCTGCAAAACCATATTCAGCAGGCTATCTAAAGCATAACCGCTGTTACGGCGTTTTACTTCCTTTTTCGGGAAGTTTTGTATAATATGTTGCTGGTTGGCTTGCTGCTCAATAATGGTTAAAGTTTTATTGTAGATCTTACCTTCCAGGCTTTCGCTTTTCCTTTTTTGCTGGATGGCTTCGGCATCCAGTTCGCCAAACACCACCTCGCTGGCATCAGAAAGCAGGGCTGTAACGGCTAACAGGTTATCGCGCGTAGCGCCCCAGATCATGGAGTGCAGGCCGCAGGAATTGTTGCCGATCATCCCGCCAATCATGGCCCGGCTGGAGGTAGACGTTTCGGGGCCGAACATCAGCCCGAATGGTTTCAGATAAGCATTCAGGTCGTCGCGGATTACGCCAGGTTGCACGCGCACCCATTTTTCCTGTTGGTTAACCTCTATTACCGAGGTCATGTATTTAGAGATATCAACCACTAAACCATTACCCACCACCTGCCCGGCCAGCGAAGTGCCGGCAGCACGGGGAATAAGCGTAAGTGCATATTTATTGGCAAAAATAATGAGGTGCTTTATGTCTTCGGTGTTGCGCGGTATGGCTACAGCCAGGGGCATCTCCTGGTATACAGAAGCATCGGTAGCGTATACCGTTTTTATGGTTTGATGGGTAGTTGAATCATCAAAATACAATTCGCCCGAAAAATATCTGTTCAGCGACTGAAAGTCAATTTCTTTCCAACTCATATTTCAAATATGATAAAAAATGTGGCTAAGCATTGTCTATTAATCTGCAAAATGCCGCCCTGCTGCTAATTTATAACCATTCTGTTATAGCCTTTTAGTTGGATATGGGGGTTAAATTTCAATTAGGATATTTTATCTATCTACTGTAACTTAACAGGCAGGGGTACAGTCAAACGCCTAAAATCACCCAAAACAATGTCTTTAGTAATAAAAAATCTTACCAAGCAATACAACAAAGAAAAAACCGGCTTAAGCGATTATTCTATTACGATAGAGAAGGGTATTTTGGGTTTATTGGGGCCAAATGGCGCAGGTAAATCAACCCTGATGAAAATTATTGCTACCATTAGCAAGCCTACCCGCGGTACTTTGTTTTTGGACGGACAAGACATTGTAAACAACCCCGACTATATTCGCAGAATAATGGGCTATTTGCCGCAAGATTTTGGCGTATACCCTAACCTTAATGCTTACGAGTTTTTGGAATATATTGCCGCCCTGAAAGGGGTTGGCGGTGCCGGGCTGCGCAAGCGGATTGATATGCTGCTGGAAGGCGTAAACCTGACTGCCGATGCTAAACGACCGATAGGTAGTTACTCCGGCGGTATGAAGCAGCGGATCGGGATTGCCCAGGCTTTGCTGAACGACCCGAAGGTCTTGATATTTGATGAGCCAACGGTAGGCCTCGACCCCGAAGAACGGGTGAGATTTCGCCAGTTGATCTCTGACCTGGCAGACGATTGCATTATCATCCTGTCATCACACATTGTATCTGATATCGAAACCATTGCCGACGAGGTGGCTATTATGAAAAATGGCATGCTGCTGGATAAAGCCATCCAGCCCGAAATTATCGGTCATGTGGATGGTAAGGTGTTTGAAACCATGCTGGAAAACAGTGATCTCCATGCTTTTAAGGCCAAACACCTGATCATTAATACCACCAGGCAAAAGGAGAAAACTAAGGTTAGGTATATCACCAAAACTCCGGAATCGGAAACAGCCTCGACCCCGGTAAGTGCTACTTTAGAGGATGCTTATTTGTTTTTAACCCATAATAACGCCTAAGCACCGTGAAATATATTTACAGCATTATAAAGGCAGACTATCTGCAACGCACCCGTAGTTATGCTTTCCTAGTTACGCTGGCCATTACCGTTTATGTAGCTTATTTATTTGTGCCGTTGCCAACGGCTAATTATACCACACTTAGCATG
This sequence comes from Mucilaginibacter polytrichastri, assembly GCF_001911425.1. Lineage (GTDB taxonomy): Bacteria > Bacteroidota > Bacteroidia > Sphingobacteriales > Sphingobacteriaceae > Mucilaginibacter > Mucilaginibacter polytrichastri. The sequence continues at coordinate 286,911 of NZ_MPPL01000001.1, forward strand.
CCTGGTTATAAAGGCGCATTTAATTCGGCTTGGGTTGGTTATGTGTCGGCGATGATGACCACCATTATGTTGTCGTTGTATGGGTTTTTTCTCATCAACACCGGGATTAAAAAAGATATAGATACCGAAGTTGGACTGATTGTAGCTACCACACCTATCACTAACCTTGGTTATTTGCTCAGCAAAATGCTCAGCAACTTTTTGGTACTGTTAACCATTTTGGGAATTACGTTTGTGGTGAGCATTGCCATGTTTTTTGTACGGGGGAGCGGGTATCCATTTATTATCGGCGACTTTGTAGTGCCTTACATATTATTTGCCTTGCCTTCCTTGTTTTTTGTATCGGCGATGGCTATTGCTGCCGAAGTTTTTCTGCGTGATAAACTCATCTTGCAGTGCATCGCTTTTATCTTCTTTTTCGGGGTGGTTATTGGTGGCACAAAGGGGTTGCCGGATAGTAATACGACTGTCTTGATGGATGTTTTCGGTGTTAAAACATTAACCGGGAGTATTAAAAACCAGGTAAATACGCAGTACCATGCACACATTGATGATATATCGATGGGGTTCATATTTAGCGGGCATAAAAAGCCATACCAAACCTTTGTATGGAATGGTGTTGCTTTTAGCAATATATTTCTGCTAAGCCGGTTATTGTGGTTAGTATGTGGGTTAGCTGTAGTTTATCTCTCCTCATTTTTCTTTCACCGGTTTGATTTTAAACAGGCGGTGCGGAGCAAGAAGATCAAGAATAAGGAGACGGACGGGCAGCTTAAAGAAGCGGTTGTTTACAAAGAACCTGCAACCATCAGCCTAAAAGCATTACCCAAATTAGTGCCCGATTATGGTATTGTGCCGTTTATAAAAACCGAACTGCTATTGCTTATTCGCAAAGGATCTAAATGGCTTTGGCTGGTTATTGCCGGTATATGGGTAGGGATGATATTTGCCCCGTTGGATATTGCTTATGGCATTATGTTGCCTGTAATTTGGTTTTTGCAGGTAACCCGATGGTCTGAGCTGGCTACCAAAGAGAAAACCAATCAGCTGCATTATTTCACCTATTCATCATACAAGCCCTTACAGCGCATGCTGCCCGCACAAATACTGGCAGGCGTGATAGTTGCTGTTGTGCTGGCGCTACCCATAATTGTACGCTGCGGAATTGCACAAAATAATTACGCTGTTTTCAACATAATTAACGGGGCCATATTTATTGTACTGCTGGCTATATGCCTGGGTATTGTAAGCGGGGGCAAAAAACTTTATGAGATCCTGTTTTTTATGATCACCTATGCACTTGTAGAAAAATTATTTATAGCCGATTACCTGGGCGCTGTACCGCATAATAGCCACATTATGTATATAGCCATTATATTAGGATTAAATACGTTTTTAGCTATAACCAGCTTTACCGTGCGGAACCATCAGGCAAGGCACCTATAGTTTGTTCGTTCTTATTTTCTCTAAACCTGCTGAAGAAAATAATGGCCAGTAAACAGAGCACACAACCACAAATGCCATTAAGGCGTAGGCCGTAATCATGGCCGGGGTCTTTACCGTACACGGTTAAAAAGGTAAATAGTGCAATGCCCAATGTTTGTCCCATTTTTACAAACAGGTACTTAACGGCAAAGAACATACCTTCGCGATTTTCGCCGGTGCGTTGGGCATCTGTCTGGGCAATTTCGGCTAATATAGCATTAGGCAAAATACCTAAGGAGGCTAAGGGGAAGGCAGCTGCGATAACCAAGATATAAATCTGTGTTACCGATGATATTGGAAATTTCCCCAGAAAGTAAATAGCCACAAAAATTACGCTAAGCAGGCCGAACGAGAACAGTACGATTGGTTTTTTACCGATTCGCTTGGAGAGGTAATTAACCAGCGGGTAAAAGATAAGCGAGATCAATACCATGGTGCCCATTAGTATGCCGCCCATAGATTCGGGCAGGTGCAGCAGCACGGTTACAAAAAATAAAAGGCCGCTCGATATAATGCTTAGGGCCATGTAATACGAAAAATCTGAGATGAGATAGTATTTGAAATTTCGGTTGCTAAATGTTTTTTTGATGGCCGTTAATAACGGCAAATGTGATGGTATGCTTGTGGTAAGCCTGCTTTCGTCTATGGCTATTACGGGTATCAGCATTACAATGCCGCCAAATACAGCCAGGCCCCAAATTGTATATTGCAGGGCGGTATCACGGTCGGCCACGTGAAATGCCATTTGTATACCATCGGCAAAATTGTTGACCATTGCCGACAGTATAATCCCCAACACAAACCCTACCTGTTGAAAAGAGGATAGATTGATCTTTTCTTCATCGGTAGCAGCAAGTTCTGGCAGTAATGCGTTGTAAGGGATAATGTAGGTAGTAGCACCCATAAAAAAGCAGATGAGCGTAAAGGTAAGCCAGGCAGCGTTTTCCATACTTTCGCCTTTAACTAGGGGATAAAAGGTAAGGCAGCAAAACACTACAGCCGGTATTATCGCAATTTTCATAAAAGGCGTACGTCGGCCTTTAGGATTGGTGCTTTTATCACTTAGCGATGCAATAAATGGATCGTAAATGGCATCAAAAAAACGCCCCGATGCCGCAATTACCGACATGATGTTAAGCACACCGAAAATAAGCAACTGCGGTATAAATGGCATTAGCCCACGGTTGGCCGGCGGGAGGTAAAAGAATGGCAGCATCACAATAATAATATTGGTCATGATACTCCAGCCCGTCATTCCGCAGGCATAAGCAAGCTGTTTTTTTAAAGGTAGTTTAGCAATGGGCATTGGGTGTAATATGCAAATATTACCTTACAAACAGAATGTGGCGGTTAAGAAATTTTTCTTCGATTTACTATTTATATCAGATACAAATAATGCAACGATAATAATTTACCGGGTAATGAAGTATTCATATTAACGTGACAATCAGTGACCGCTTTCGCGAGCCGGGAAAGTAAAAAAAGACAAGCATCTAAGTAACAAACGCGATACTCATTACGTCAATGAAGTATATGGAGACAAAATATAAACAGTAAATAAGGTATTTATCGATACATGTGTTTCATTCAGCGATACATTATTGCCGCAGGGGCAAAGAGTGCTGAAATTGTCTTCATCAAAAATTAATATTTAAGTATAACATTTGCGCTATGGATAATATGGATAAGAAAATTTTGTTGCTTGACCGGGATAACGATATCATGGGGCTTGCACATGAAATAATGTTTTATGGTTATTCTGATATGCATATCACTTCTGATCCTGACGCGGTTTATAAGATAGCGAAGAACTACAGGCCAGACCTTGTTATACTTGATTTTGTACTGGGAGATGAAAATTTTACGTCGATATGCGAGTTGTTTAAAAGCAACGAACTGTTAAAAAATGTCCCTGTTATTGTGGTATCAAAATCACATAACCGCGTTATCCATAATGATGCTTTGGAAGAAGATACGGTGTTTATAAAACCACTTGATAACAAAGATTTTGCTACGCAGATCAGCTACCACATGGCCTCCTAATTAATTGCTTTTCCATAATACCCAATACGTATGGCCGTATGCATGTAAATGTGTACGGCTTTTTTGTTGAAAGGACGGTTTGTTGCTCTTCGTCGACACAATAAGCCTGTATAGCGATACAACTATGCAGTAAAAGGTAAAATTTTCAAATTAGCAGCTGATATTGAGATTTAGTTGATTTAAACGGGTTCTTCTGAAACTGATAATTACTCCGGAACTAGGCAGAATCTTTTTAACAATATTTTTTAATTCAGTAAGTATCGTATCATGAAAAAAATATTTTTTTGCTGTTTTGCTTTGTTTGGTCTTATTATTGGCTGGTTGTGGATAAAAATATCCCGTAAATAAAGAATGTATGCGTTTGCATGATTTTTTATATCGAGGTTGATTTTAGGTTAAATTTGAGTTTAGTTTGGGCAATTAATACAAACTTCTATATTTGCACCTCGCTGAAGTAAAATAACATCAGCCCATGTGGCGAAATTGGTAAACGTTGCGGTCTCAGAAGCCGTTGAGAATTGTCTCTTGAGAGTTCGAGTCTCTCCGTGGGCACACTAACAAAACAACAAAAAAGGTTAATAATTTATTAACCTTTTTTGTTAAATCCCTGCCCAGGTGGCGAAATTGGTAGACGCACCATCTTGAGGGGGTGGCATTCGTAAGGATGTACGAGTTCGAATCTCGTTCTGGGCACCCATTGTCAATAAAATCAGGATATAAAAGGATTATTTATCCGAATCCTTGAATTTATGCTGATAATACCATTCTATAATATAAATCCCATCCGACCAGCTTAGTGTTTCATTTTGTGCTTTAGCAACCTCTTGTGCTATTAACACGCCAAGGTCATGCAAAAAGGCACTTTGAATATCACCATCCATAGCCTGTACAATTTTAATCGCGGCAGAAGTTATCTCATTTGAATCTTTAGATGTACTAAGTGCTTCAACCAGCCTTAACCCTGTTAATATATTGGGCAGTTGTAGGTGTAGCCAGGCCTTAATTTTATCATCAAGATCTCCGGGTATAATTGCTGTGAGTATATCGGCAGCGGGTGAATCAACGAATTTTTTAATGTTGTCCGTAATGGTCACGGCCACACTGGCTGCCAGTTTAACTTCAGATGGTAACTTGCTGAATAGGTCCTTTACTTCGGCCCATATTTTGCTTAAAAAAGATGAAATGCTCATATAAATAAAAATTAATGGTTACTATTTTGTTTCAGCTCGTCAATCTGCTGTTGCAGGATGTTGACGTGATCTTCGAGAATTTTTAAACGAAGATCATTTACTCGGTTTTGTGTTTCTTGCTGAGATTTAACGTCCTTGATGTCGTCCTTCAGTTGGAAATAGGTCGTCATAACAGAAATTACGATGCTGATTGTGCTGATAACGGTTACAATAACATTGCGGACCGTTATTCCCCGGAGCTGTGTGTGCTCAATGCTGATAGGCGCTCTTTCATTCATGTGTTAAAAAATATTCGCGCTCTTTTTTTCGGCGCGCTGTTAGCGTTTCGCTCACTACCTTTTTACCAGTACCAGGATCTGTGATTTTGTTCCATACCAGGAACTGATCAGCCGCACCCGTAAGATCTTCGGCATTTAGCTTTTTAATAAGGGTTGATGTCTGCATGATACCCATACCTACATTGTAGGTAATTGATACCAAAGCATCGAACTGGTTTTGTGTTAAAGCTACTTTTGCGCCCTTATTCACTGCATTCTCGTATTGGGTAAGCGTTACACTAAATAAGGACGTAGCCTGTAACTCGCTAGTAAGGGTATCTCCAGGGCGCACCGGTTTGTCATCATGGTATCTGGTAGAGCCATAGCCAATTGTACACATACCTGCGGTATCCCTATAAGCCTTCAACCGCAGTCCTTCAAATTCTTTGATCAGGGCGATACCCTTATTGCTTAGTTTCATCATCGCTCTGATCTTTTAAAGGTTCACATTGTTTTACGGCAAACTGGGCGATGGCTGCAATGGCTGTCCCGGCGCTGATGGTACCAGTAATTAAGTTGCTGGGCACTCCGTGAACTTGAGTTAAAGCAGTTCCAAGAGCTGCAAGTCCCAGCCCGAAAGTCTGGGCTCGTTTAAAAAAGGTTGGCGTATCGCTCGTGATACGATCAAAGAAAGAGAACTTCTTTTCCATTGTTTATTAAATTAGGGGGTGTATTGAATTATTATTTATGGTTGTACTTCTATGTCGTACAGTAAATTTGATGTGCCGCTCGCAGGCGCGGTTGTGTAAATGAAATTTACATTTGTAGCATCTGTGGTAATGTATGACCAACCTCCAGCTGGTAAACTGCGAGCGGTTGCAAATACCCGGCTTGTGGCTGTAACTCCTGTTAATCCATGCGGTACGGCAATTGTTGTTAATGTGCCGTTACCAGATGCAGTGTAACGGGAACCTTGTAGTGCTACTGTCCCGGTGTAATTTGGAAATGTATATTGGTGAGCTGTAGTTGAGGCAAATAAAAGATCATTGACAACATCAGCAAGTGGTGCTCCTATTGCTCCGCTGTTTTTAATCCTGAAACCATTACCCACATTTGGTATTGTATATATTCTAACGGCAGGGTCAGATACAGTAACATCACTCGTATATATTGGTATAGCTAAATATCTACCGCCTAAACCAGAGTTACCTGCGCTTATTCCCCCGCCTGCATATCCAACACCATTAATATAAAAACTACCTGTTTGTGTACCTGTGTTTTGATTCTGAATTGAGGTAGCCGATACGTCCTTATAAGTACCATCACCAAATAGTGCAGTAGTACTACTTGCCGTGCCTGTGCCTAAATTAGCAGCGGGTACAACTCCGGTTATATCAGTTGTTACATTAACCTTACCGTAAGCAGGGGCTGCACCAACGCCGCCGGATCGCAAAACATTGCCAGTTGCTATGTCTGAAATTTTAGATATAACAGCGGTTGTCGAAAAATAAGGAATGTCGCCAATAGCGCCGGATGCAAACCCTGTGCCGCCGTGTGCAACATCTTCTATGACAACACCGGCGGTTACTCTACCCTGCGCATCTGTAGTTACCTGCCCGTAAGTGCCGGCTGTACCGGTTGCTTTTAGCGTGGTGGCTAAGCTTCCGGCTGTATTTGTAATATCTCCCGTATGTGCAGGTTCTTGTGCGGCTGCTAGTACTCCCGATAATAATGTAGTTGGCAATGTACCCGAAGTAACCACACCTAATGTAGTGGGATGTGTTAAATTATAAGTAACTCCGCTATTTGACCTCGCAAAAAAGTCCGGTGATGTTTGCCAAACATGCCGCTAACTAAGGACGTAGGGGCCGTAATAGAAGGGAACAAAACTGGCCCTCCTGGAAAGCTCGCTGCTAAATTATTTACTCCTGTGTATCCCAAAGAAGCAACTTGAAATACCGCACCTGGTATATTGGTCAATGTAAACTGATCGCCTATAGCATAGTTTATACCACCAACAACTTGCGTAGGGATAGCGGCAATACCTCCGGTTACAACAACTGTGACTGTTGAGCCGGAACCAATTCCAGTAGTTGAAATAACCGTCTGCGAACTATAGGTACCGTCGGCAGCGGTTGTTGTATTTGTCGACACTGTAGCGGTCAATAACCCCGTCCCTGCCGAAGTTTGTGTTTCAAATATTGCAGAGATTAAAGCCTGGTTGTTTGCAGTAGGTGTAAGTACCGGATGATTCCTTATTCCGTAATAACCGGTACCTACCGGCAAATTGCCATAAGTACCCATTAAAGCCTGCATGCTAACAGTATTGTTGAAATTATTTCCAAATTGAGACATTCCATCCGGTCGTATATGAAATGCTAGGTTAGGATTTCCAGTTACGCCTGGGGTTGGTGTAGTATAAAAATAATGATCTGTGACAGAGTATAAAGAGGTGCCACCTTTAGCGTAATAAACGGCAGCGGTTGTTGTATTTGTAGCATCATAAGATATTAAAGGCATAGTCCCTGAGGCTGTTGACGAATTGTTTTCAGAACTAAAATAACTCCAACCGGTAATGTTCCCTATTTTTCTAGTGTTTGCAATGGCTTGTGGTTTTCCACTCGATGAAAGTGTTGTGCTTCCCCCAAAAGCCAAATAATTCGATGCCCCTAAAACATTAATACCTATACCGCCTATTCTGGTAGAAGTTATTTTATTGCTCGACTGAATATCTAATGACTGGACATTAGGAGAATAAAAATTATTGGCATAAAGTGAGTTATAACTTCTTGATGCGCCGTAAGTCTTGGCCGAATTAACCCTTAATAATGATGCGGTATTTGTTATTTTACCTGTGAGGTAATTTGTTAAAAGTGTGGCTACGTATGCGTTTCCGTCAATGCCTATATGAAGTAAGTCACTTAAAAGAAGTGCTGAGTTACTTGCGTAAGCTGCCTTAAAGTCGTACCAAGCGTCGTAATAAAGTACTCCATAATCGGAAGCTACAGAAGCCATAACAGCAGCATAAGCATCATGCCTGTACTGCGGATATGCGGGGGATGCCTGATAGGAAGGATTGAACAAAAATATATTTGATGCAGGCCACCCCTTAGATATGGCCTGCGCTATAACCGCTCTTAATTGTGTATTAAATTTTGTTGTATTGTAAGCTACAGTATCTGTTGCACCAATATCATTAACCGGCATTTCAAAAGCCAACAACCCATTATTTAAATATTGGGGAATAGTCGATCTACATCAAGTATAATTTTGCGCGATTTTACATCGTTGATCACGGTAAGCAATCCGCGTTTTACAGAGTCTGCTTCTAATAGGGTGCTGGCCATAAAACCCGCCAGCGCTTCGCCGGCATAGGTGTTATTGGTAAAAGTAAATTGAGCCATTTTTTGGTGAGTTTTCGGTTGTCAGTTGTCTGTTGTCGGGAAGAAGCATTCCTGAGAAATGCTCTTTGGCAACAGACATTGGCTGACTATTTTTTTGGTTAGAATTATTTGTTTTGAATTTGGGATTGCCGATTTATTGGTTGTCTGCACAGTATAGCGGAAAGGAGAGCTTCCCGACAACAGACAACCGATAACAGACAACAGAATTATTGCGCGTCTTTAACTGCTTTTTTAACAGCGTTTTGGGCCAGGGTGCTTTGTGGTGCAAAGAAGGGTTGGTCTTCTGTCTGCGCTTTATTGCTGCGGCGCGAGCCTTCGGGTGTAAAGGTCGATTTGATTTCGTTCTTTACCTCTTCGCGGGTTTGTTTAAGGCGGGTGTTGGCGGTTTCCAATGCAGTGCGGGCTTCGGCCAGTAACGCATTTTGGGCGTGTAGTTTGGCGCGGATAGCAGCTATCTGGTTTTTAACGTCGCCGGTTTTAATCTTTTTAAAAACATCATCGGGCATGTCGTCATCATCATCTGTAGCGTCTGCATCTGGTGCGGCTACCTTTTGTACTTTGCCACCGGTTACGGCTAGCTGTTTGCCATCGGCCGTAGTATAAGTGTCATCAGCGGCAGGGGTGGTCAGGTCTTCGTCCTGGTAAACCTCGGTGCTTTTGTCCAGCTCGCCGGCATGGTGCAGTACGCCTTTGTCGGTAATGGTTTGCTTGTTAATTACCTTTTTAAAAAAGTTCATCAGCTTATCTAAAACGGTCGAGGTTTTGTCGATAAGGTCATTGTTTTGGATGTTCATTTTTGTTTTTTGATTGTTGGTTAAGATCTTGTTGATACAGCGCTGGTAAACAGCGGGTGCGTTATTGGTGTAAGCTTTAATAATGGCGCTATTGGTAACCGGTACCTGGTAATCATCTATCAGGTCGATAAAGCCGAGGTCGAGCGCTTGGTCGGCCGTCATCCAGGTTACAGAGTTGATGAGGCTGTTAATGGTAACTTCGTCGAGCCTGGTTTTATCGGTATAGATCTGTGCCAGGCGCGATTGTACCACGTTAAGCATTTGTACATCTTTCAATAGTTCATCGGCATTGCCGCCGCTGCCCACCATTGGTTTATGGATCATCAGCAGAGCGTATTTACTCATCACAATTTGCTGCCCGCCCATGGCCACCACAGATGCTGCCGACGCGGCCAGCGCATCTATATATGTGGTTACCTTGCCCGGGTATTTTTTTAGCAGATCATAAATGGCAATGGCATCAAATGCGCTGCCGCCTACCGAGCTGATGTGTACTTCTACATCGGCACCTGCGGCCTGTTGCAGCTGGGTTTGTATGTACGATGACGACAAGGTGCCCGAGCCTATACAGTCGGTTTCGGTATCATAGAGATAGATTTTAAATATTGGGTTCATTGTTGTTGGTTGATAGATCGTGGATCATGGTTTATAGCCGGAGGCCATTAGCTGATTGGTCATAGGACAAGAGTCATTGTGTTAAAGCAGCTGACAATTGACGCATAGTGATTGGTCAAATGGTTATTGACCTGATTGGTTATTCAAATATCGGAAGGTGATTTGAGATTTCCGCTGGCGATGTTTTGACAGCACCCTTCGTTATCGTGCCGATTGCAAATCTTGCTATCAGGCAACACTTCAAATATCGGTAGTGATTTTCATATTTCCGCTGGCGGTATTTTGACATCAACTAGCTTCTTTGTGATTATGTATTAAATGCCTATTGGCATATATTAATATTCAAAATCTTCCAGTTCTACCGGTATTAATAAATCTTCGGCTTCGGTAAAGCAGTGCAGGGCACGCCATATAGTGCGTGCATCCTTGTTGAATTTTACTTCAGCCTCAGCTACTGCTTTTCTTTTACTGATTTTTCTGGTTTGTAACTGTGCGTGTATCCAAAGATAAATTTCACGATAAGCAAATATCTTTTCGGTGATAAAGCCGGCCTGGTAAAGTTCTGAAAATACGCCATCGTCAAACAGGACGTTTGCTAAGTTGATGTTCATTGTTTCGTTATTAAGTTATTGGTTATTGAGTTATTAGGAAAGTGGCAGGATCAGTACAAAGCCTTTAGTCTATTGTCCATGGTCTTTTGTCTCGATTCGTGATTCTCGACTCTTGATTCTCTAGAGGTTGACCCTATTAACAGTTTGTGCCAAAATATTTTGCTGGTTGTTTACATCCTTCACATCCACATAAATAGGGGGGAAGTTGTTGAGCATTTGATAGGCCATGGTATTGGCGAGGTCTTTAACATCGTTCATAGGCTGGTTATAGTAACGGTTGGCGTTGCCACCATCGGTAAAGATGCCACCGATGGCATAGCCACGGCCGGGATTGGGCATCGAGAAATCGCGACCGCCATGCGCTACGTTAATGGCGCTAACCAGGTTGCGCGCCCAGGGGTTACGCATAGCTTCTGATACCACCACCGCCTCGCCCGAACGCAGATAAGCGTTGGTATTGTCGGTGCTGCTATAGCCCGGGAGCACAGCTCCACGACCATCTGATACAAACTGACCACCTTGTGCAAAGCCGGGTTTTTGTTTAAGAATAGCAGCCAGGTTTGATGCGCCTGCCGCGGCTACAATAGCAGTTTCGGCAATGGCTTTGGGTACGCCAACAAATGGGATGCTCGAATCGGCACTCCAGATTCCCATGATAGACTGCCTGGTATCAATAATTACCTGTGCTGCAGCAGCAGCCTGGTGTGCTTTAAATGCGGCCTTGGCAGCAATGGTGTTTTTGCCGAAAATGCCTTTTACAGCATTAGCCACACTATCAAGCGCTTGTACATATTGTTTTTGGGTAGCTACTTCGGCTGTTAAGCGATCTTTGTCTAACTTTTTCTGTTGAACGGCGTACTTATCGCGTATTTTTTGCTCTGCTTCTTTTTGCCCGGTTACGGCATCGAGGGCCTGTTTTTTTTCCAGATCTAATAGCCTTTGCCTGTCGACAAATTCTTTTTGCTGATTGCCGGTGTCCTGATCGGATTGAATATCATCTTTTAAGCCCGATTGCTTTTTTGTATCATCTTCTTGCTTAAAGGACTTATTAAGCGTGCTTAAATCTTTTTGATGTTTGTCGTTGAGTTGCTGGCTTACTTTTTCGGCTTTGGTTAAGATCGACTCAACTTCCGACCGCTTTTTTTCGAGCACAGCTATTTGCTCTTTTACTTCATTTGTTTGCGTCTTCGCTTCAAGTTCCCGCAGTGCGTTAGTGTATCCGCCTATTTTGTCTAAACTATCGCTTGTAATTTTGCTAACGTCATCTGCTTGCTTTTTGTAATCATCATTTAGTTGATCGATAGCCTGCTGCCGGGCATCTTTGCTGGTTTTATTGAGATCTGCTTCGTATTGCGCTAGTTTATCCAGTTCTTCGGTCTGAAATTTTTTGTTAATGGCATCAAGTGTGGCGCCTCTTTCTTTTTCAAGCTGCTCAATGGTGGCGTTATTGCCTTTGTGCAATTCACGAAGCTGGTTGAAATGCTGGTTGGTTTCCTGTACCTCTTTGACATAGCCTTCGAGGAGGAGTAAGGCCATGCGGTCGGATGATTCTTTTTGGGCTTTTTCTTCTATTTTTGGATCTGTTTTAGATTGATTTTTATGGGGACTACCTGTTTTATATTTCGGCTTATCATCTTGATTGATATTGTATAAATCAACCATTTTTTGAGCTGCAATTATTTTGTCCCTTATTGGCTTTGCCTTGGCCTTAAAATCATTTGCGGCACTGTCGAGTTTGCCCAATTCGGTTTGCTGGTTTGAGATCATCGTTTCCCAATAAGATTTATTTTTTGTTGTATCAGCCGTTTTTGGGGCATACTTTTGTAACTCCTCAGCGAGGTCGTCATCCAGTTTATTTAAGCGTTGTACTAAGGTTTGATCTTGTTTTGCAACTTTAGCATATTTTGTTTCGGCATCTTTTCGAGGATCTACAAAATCACCTACGCTATCAGAATCGGCATCATAATGCGGGTTGTTTTTTTTCTTGCCGGTTCTATAGCCTTGCACATCGCTTTTCGCTGCACTATATTGATCTTTTATTTCATAACGCTGTTTAACTATTTCTGTACGTTTTGCTTGTATTGCCTCTTCCATTGCTTTGCGGTTAAGGGCTTTCGTGTATTCTTCTATAGCCTCTTTACCTTCTTTGGTTTTCAGGTTTTCAAGTGTGAGGTTATTTAAATATTCGGGCGATATGCTGTTGAGCTTTTTAATAGCCTCTAAACGGGTTTCTTTAGATAGCGTCTCATTATTGGCAACTTTTACAAGCATGTCCAATTGAGATTTTTCGCTCGAAATGTTTTGGACATAAGCATCCATTACATCCTTGTAGTCCTTTAAATTTTGTGCAGCTTCTTTCGCTTTGTCCGACTGAAACATATCACCTAAAAACTCAAGCACCTGCGGGCCATAGGTTGTAATTAACGTAAATGCCGCAGCGGCAATGCCAACCCATCCTTCCATGGCTTCGCTGGCAATAGTTGCAGCTTCTGAGCCTGTTTTTAAAGCTCCCGAAACAATGTCTAAAACCGTTTTAAAGGAGCTATAGGTATTAGCAAGGTCTTTAACCGAGCTTTTAATCTTTGTACCCCAATTTACGGTTTCTTTATTTTGTGCATTGAGTTTGGTGAATTTATCTGTTGAGTTTACAATCTCTTTATTGAGATTATTTACAGCATCGCGCAGGTTATCAAAACCTGCCTTATACTGCGGGAGTTGGCTAAGCAACTCCCGGTCAAGTTTATTGTTTTCGTCTGGCATTGAATATGGTTTAATATGCCAATTGGCATAATTTATTGAAAAATTAAGCGAGCTTCTGATAAAATATATAAAAAGCTCGTTCTATGTTTAGTTATTATCTATCGCAGTTATGGCTTGTTACTTAAATCAAATGGTATTAAATAGAGTGTATCACTGGCCCAGGTATAGTTGCGAGGAAATTCATCATTATAAAAGTGTGGAGACGGATCAATATATAACACTTTTTTGTCGGGCTTCACCGAGTAAAAATGTACACGGCCGATAATCTCTTTTCTATTTTCATCAAAGCCTTTGATGTTTAGAAGCTTATGGTCAATATAAGTACCAACACAAGTTGTTTTGTATTTGCCTAAAGAATCTTTGTCTATAAAAACCTTACAATTAATAGCGTAGTTTTCTAATGATTTATTTAAATGTTTTAATGAATCCTTCTTTGAGTCACTCATAAATAGTATGGTGTCAATTTCTTTGTCTTTTAATGGGCGAATAAGCCTATAGAATCCAATTGCGGTTGCATCTTTATAGGTTGAAAAATAATTTTTCTCAATGTATACCTTGTCGCCGTAGTTAAAGTGATCGAATTTAACGACATAATAGTATGTTAAATAAAACCAGTTTTTAGTGGTTTTATTAAGAAAAATACTACCGCATAAAAGTATAATTACCCCAATGAAGATTAACCATCCTTTATAGCTTTTTTTAGTTATCGCTTTATTGTTTGGCTTTAAATTGGTATTTACTGGCTTTGTATTTTCTTGTTGTGACATTATTTAGGTTTGCTAAATTTATTAGTAAATATAAATAACTAATACATGATTTCAAAATAAAATTAAAAAAATAAGTTGCATCATGGAGGTTACCACATCGGGTAATACTTTGGCTACGGCTTTCAGTCCGTTTTCCATTCCATCGATAAACTCCGGTATGGCTTTGTTTCTTTCTTTTAATGAGTCTTTCAGATTATCCAAACCCGATGTCATATCGTTGAGTTGTTTTGAAGTATCGTCAGGCATTATATTTTGTGTTTGATATTCCAATTGGCATGATATTCCTTTTGAAAAAAGTGCATTAGCACTTTTCTTTACTATATATCCTAACGTGAGTATTTATTTTGGCGAATTGCTTAACCAGTTAGGGTTTATGTAGTAGGTATTATCAGCCCATGTATAACCTGTCGGCAGATCGGGATATTTTAGATAATAACTGTCTATTTTTAAAACTTGTTCTGTAGGGTGAACAGCATAAAAAATAACAGGTACCTTTTTGTGTGTTTTCTTATTGACCATATAAAGTGTTTCATGCTTTATATAACTTCCAACCAATGGGGTCTTTTTAGCTACAGCTATTATATCATGGGTACCAATAAGGTAGGGTTGTAAGGTGGGGTTTATTTTTAATTTTAGTTCTGCTTTATCTTCCGCGCTTAAATTTAATGAGTCAATATCACGTTCAGTTTGTGCTCTTATTAAACGAGCCAAAGTAAAAGTTGAAGTATCTGTTCTAAAGAACCCGGATTTTATATATACGTTATCCCCTGCATTAAAATGTTCATAAACAAAAAAATAACGGCTTGTTAACATTACTTTGGTAAAATTGACAGCTATTACAGCCACTAAAATAATAATGG
>NZ_MPPL01000001.1:301706-419094 GCF_001911425.1 Mucilaginibacter polytrichastri
GCCAATTAATAATCCTTTGTTAATACTTTTTTTTTGTGGTTTTGTGTTTGATTGGTCGTTCATTGTGAGAATGAGGTTTTGCTAATTTTATTAGTAAATATAAATAACTAATATGTGATTTCAAAATAAATAAAAAATAAGCTGCATTACAGATGTTACCACATCAGACTTTAATAGTACTTTTTATTTAGACACCCAGTTTACAGTTCCTTGTTTGCATATTGAGTTTGGTGAACTTATCTGTTGAGTTTACAATCTCTTTATTGAGATTATTTACAGCATCGCGCAGGTTATCAAAACCTGCTTTATACTGTGGGAGCTGGCTAAGCAGCTCCGGATCGAGGTTGTTATTTTGATCAGACATATAATTGTGTTTAATATGCCAATTGGCATATTTTTATTTAAAAATAAAGGCAATATGTCTTTATCAAAAAATTATTTTTTAATAAATTTTGGTAATTCCTGGTCTGTTAAACTATCATAAAAAGTATAGAAAGTATTGTCGGCCCAGGTGTAATTTTCGGGAATAGTAGCCAGGTGCAGATATTTACCAATCATCACATCTTCGTTTGGTTCGATTATACAAAATGTTTCGGGAACAAGTTTTTTATCAGTAACATTCCGAAAATTTAATACCGCTTTGCCTAAATATTTGCCGGCAAATGCAGTGTGGGCTTCATTAAACCTTTGGTAATCAGCTGACTCACCTCCATAAATCAAATAACTTTGAGCTTGCGGATCTATGTTTTTTTTAAGTACCTCTTTTTTTGCAGCATTGATATTCATTTTGTCAATATCAGCTACGGTTAATGGCCGCACTAATCTCATTAGTATAACTGAATTGTTTTTAGGGTCTCCCTCAAATATTTTGGGAGTAGCATAAAGTTTATCTCCTGCTTTAAATTGGTGGCCTGTGAGTAAATGGTATTGTGCACGTAACTGGTGCCAGTTTAAACTTACTATTAATCCAATAATTGCTATGCAAATAATGGCAATAATTAGTCCTTTATTTTTAAACCCGATTTTTTGATTGGCGGTGTTAATTTGTGAAGTCATGTAATAAGTTGGTTTACTAATTTTATTAGTAAATATAAGTGACTAATATATGATTTCCAAATAAATTAAAAAATAAGCTGCATTACAGATGTAACCACATCACACAGCATTTTAACTATGGCTTTCAGGCCGTTTTCCATACCGTCGGTAAATTCTGGGATGGCTTTGTTTATTTCTTTTAATGAGTCTTTCAGGTTTGAACTGATCTATCCCAATTTCACTAACTCTACCTTGGTTGGTTGCCCTTTCTGCCAACTATCTACTTTATTAATATAGTAATAACAGCTATCCTGCTGCAGGTAAACAGGGATCAGTAAATCCAGCTCCAAAACATCGCGAGGGGTAAGTAAAAAGTAACGGATCACCTTTTTGCTTTGCTTTAATATCCGCTCCAAATCGGGGTAATATTTAAGGCGCAGTTCGTTGAATAATAAACTCTCTTCACCGCCCTGCCGGTAAAAATAGGGCACAGATACGTAATCGTTATTGAGCACGCGTGTTTTGCCGCTGCCATCGGTAAATGTTACCGGCGTGTTTACAAAGCGGGTGTCATTAATTAAAATACGGGGTTGGGTGCTCACACTGAAATCTGTATTGTTGGGGTCGCTTTGGTCTACTTTGTTAATTTGGGCAATGGTGCCGCCAATCCATGGGCGGTTAAGGGTAGGGGCAAACTGGCTTTCAAATAAATCGGCAGTGGCGGGGAGGGTGGCATCGGCAATGTTAATCTGGCTATCGGCAAAACCATTGGGCAGCACGTTATCATCCTGCTTATATTTCATATAATTTACCTGAGCGTAGCCGCCTAACTGAAACGTTATGGTTTTGCCCTGGTCAAGGCATTTACCCGTCCAGTCATAAGCAATGGGTATGTTGTTTACAATGTCTTTAAAAAAAGCAAAGTTCACCGTTTTGGTAGTATTATCGGTCTGGCATATTACGCCAAAATGTTGCAGCGTGTCTTTAAGCAGATCTTTCTGACTAATATCCGGAAAGATGCGTTCGCACTGAATGGTTTGCCCGTATATTACATCGGCCTGTTTGTTGGTAATGGTAAATAGTGCGCCCTTATTAACATAAGCTTCGGAGCCTTTAAGGGGTAGGTTGTAGCCAATAATAACACGTTGGTTTTTAACCAGGTTAACATCGCACGAGAGTTTTTGCTTGTTATATACGGCATACACATTAACAGGCTGATCTGCATTGTGGTTATTTGTAGCCAAATCTGTAACAGTATTTAAAACTGCAGTACGGATAAATACATGGATGCCTGCCGAATGATTTTTGCGGGTACCTCTTACACGCAGATCATAGTTAAATTCAATGGTTACAGCCATATTTATTGGCGCTACAAAGGTATTTGCCGTAAAGGCATGCGATGGGTCGGCATTAATTTGTGAAAAAGTAACCGTGCCGTTTGCAAAGCTATCTGAATTACTTTCGGCACAAAACTGATCGCTGGTTTTTTGTACAGAAATGGAATAGCTATCCCGGGCGTTTTGCATGTCTGTACTATGCTGAAAGTTATCATTGGCAAATTGTACAATGAGTTTTTGATAAAGTGCGTTTGCTATTAATGAGCCGGTTGCTTTAAACCCGGCATTCCCCACCATCACTTCAATGGCGGTTTTTAAGAAAAATCCGGGCCGCAGATAGCGTACATCAATAGGTTTGGTAACATCGGTTTCTATTTTGCCATAATCAACAATGGGCCAGATCCAGCCTTCTGTTTTGGTTTGCGATATGGCTACATTGTCAATTGTCCAGGCATGGTCGTAGGGTTTAAATGGTGTGTTTGCGCCATAGGTTGTAGCAATATTGCCCATATCATAAATCTTACCATCTATGGCATCAAAAAAATCGACGTTGCCAGATAGTATGGTTACGTTGGCGGTGTCCTGCTCTATGCTATTAAGTTCTGCAACGGCATTGGGTACTATTTCCATACCGTCCTGTATAATGCGGGCCGGGTATTGGGTATAGGGCGCGTCTGTGCAAAATGCAATCTCATCCGGGTAGCCCAAAATCGTTCGGTTGCGCTGTGTAAGCGGCAGTTTAAACTGGTTGGAGGTATTACCCTGCTGGTTCTTCACCTCGGCCAGGTTATTGATCTGGAAGGTAAGCGCCAGCGGACTATCGTCCGACAGATCGACCAGCTGGTCATTGATGTATACTTGTAGGTTCATTTTTAATTCATGGTAATGGTTGACAGATCATGGTAGTTCTCTTAGTTTATGGTTAATAGTTCATACACACTTCGGCTATGAACTATCAACTATGATCTATGAACTACTGCGTCTGTATATTAATTGATGGCAGGTTAAACGTAACGCTGAAAGCATACTGGCCGTAACGGGTTTCGTATTCGGTAAAGGTGGCTGTATTGAGTACCACAGTTTGCCATTTAATGGGATTGCTGTTGATGAGCATTTGCACCTTGGGCGAATATTTAACGGCTTGCAGGCCTTTAATATCTGCTACCGAAAGATCTTCGGCCATTACCTTCATTTTTTGGCCGGCACTTTTACTGATCACTTCCTCAATACCCTGTTGATTTTCCCAGTCGGATACGAAGTTTTTAATAATCACGGCGTTCTGCACATCCAGCGTAACCTCCTGATTGTAAACAAAACGGTAATAGTTCCAGGCTCCGCTCAAACCTATCCAGCGCAGGTAAACCGACTGATCGTCTACCGTATTGTCAATGCGCACGGTTTGGGTTTGCGTTACGGCATGTGGGTTATTACCGGCATCCTTGTATTTTAAAGTAAGGTTAAAATAATAAGCCTCCCGCGGGAAGCCGGCATTAATCATTAGCCTGTTTAAGCCCAGCTGATTTGGTGTGAGGTTTTGTGTGGCGCCGTAGCTATTGATAATGAAACGGCTGTTGTCCTGCCCCAGCAAATAGCTGCTGTCGTCATTCAATAAAAGCACATTGCCCGGTGTGCCCGATAATGGCTGGCGGTTGGCATCGAGCATCACCATTTCGTAATACAGATCGAGGCCAATCAGGTCTTCGCTGTAGATAAAGCCAATATCAAACGGGTAGCCGGTGCTGTAAGCAGGTTCGGCAAAATCTGTTACCCATTTGGCCAGCTGATTGGGATTGATCACGGTTTTGAAAGGCACATAAGCCGCCATATTGCCACCATGCTGGTCGCCCAATTGTTTGGCTGAGTAGGTGATGTAAAAAGGGTTGCCGATGCTAACCCATGCAGATGATTGCTCGTTTTTGGCAGCGTCGGTCCAGCTTTCCCGGTAGGCCAGTTGGTAGCTTGCGCTCAGGCTCGTATCGCGGTAGTTTACTTGTGTGTAGTCACTATTGTCAACAGGCTGTAACAGGCTCTGCAAAAAGCTGGAAAAATCGGCCCTAATAAAACCTGTTTTATCCGGGCGATTGGTTGATATAATGGTTTTTGTGGCACCATTTTGATCTTGAAAGTTAATTTGTGTAGTTACTTTATAATAACTGCGCAGCGTATTACAATTTATATAACCAATAGTGTTGCTGCCGGCCATAAACGGATTTTTGATTACGAAGCCATTGGTTAGTGGAACATCTACTGTGTAAACGCCAAGGTAAGCCCCCGCATTAATATACACGCTATCGCCGGCTTTAATGCTGCTGGTATCGGCATTAACAATAAACTGCGTGCCACTGCTGATGGAGCTATTAAAGATATTGGTTACGGCAAAATCTTTACGCTGATAAGTGAAAACGACGGGATTAAAAGCCGCACTCCAGCGGGATATATTGCCACCGCCCAGATTAACCGATGGGTCGTTAACCAACAGGTTTTGCGTTGTACCGATATCGAAGGCGTAACTTGCTGCGCAGCCATTGGTATCTTTAATATAGGCATTGTAAGCGCCGCCCGCCAGGTTGCTAAATGTGGGCGATGATTGAAAGTTAATATTATCGAGACTGTACAGCAGCACATAGCTGGAATAGGCATTGATGGTAATCTGCCCGTTTTGAGCACCCGGACTAGATTCTTTTTGAATAATGCTAACCGAATTAATTACCACATTGCAGGTTGTAGCAGGCGGGGCAGCAGCGGCCGGACTGGCGCTAACCACTGTGTAAGATACGGAATTAAATACCTGCCCGTTTTGACTGCGGTTAATGGTACCCGAGTAAATGGGTAAGTTTTGGCCTGGTACAACGTAATCTTCGTTCGTAATTTGTCCGTCGGCATTTCTTTGAACGGTTACAATAATGCCATTGCCATTGGTGGGCCTGCCGTTTTCGTCTGTTATTTTGATATAGATAGTGCCGGTTACATAAACGTAACCAGCTAACCCCGGCGCGGTGGTGGTATCGTTATAGATGCTTGCAATTAAGCTCATGTGTTGGTTCTATTTGAGGGTGATTAAGGTTATTAATAAGCCTGGAAATACATGGTAGCCAAAGTAATGCTGAGGCTTACGCCGGTTGTATTTACATCGTACTTGTTGTATACGGGCGTGCATTTGGCTTTTTCGCCGGCTTTGATTTTAAAGTAGCGGCCATCGCCCTGGCGGTAAGTGGCGGCTTTTACAATAAACTCGTTAGCCATTTGCAGGGCCTGGCTAATGTAGGTTTCGTTGTCGGCCGTGTACTGGTCGAAATCTGTTTTGAACAAAAATTCGAGGTAGACGGTATAGGTATTATCCACCGACCCATTGGTGCACGGGGTTACCGTAATGGGTTGCAGCGGGTACATAAATACGCAGGGGAAGTTTTCCTGATCTGCCAGTAAATTGAGTTCGTTTGCCGAACCGTAGATGAATGACGGGCTGCTGCCGAGAGTATGTACAACAGCTTGTATTTGGTTGCGTATAGCCATGGTTTTAGTTTTGAATGAGTAAGTTTTGAGTTAATAAATGTGCCTATCCGGAAATATCCGCCGTTATCCCGAACTTGTTTCGGGATTCCACATGACAGGTCAAAAACTATGCATTTGTACACCCGTGCTGTGGGATGCTGAAACAAGTTCAGCATGACGTATTATTATGATGATTACTGTGCCTGCATCAATTCATGATACCTTTTCTGATAATGTGCCTCGGTTTGGTTAAGCAGTAACTTGGTTAGGACAACCGAGTAGGGCAGGTTGACTATTTGCGCCCATTTGGTAACGTCGCCGCCTGCCAGGGCATTTACTGTGTTAACATACCCGAATTTTTGAAACGACTTAATGCCAGCCTTTTCTTCCAGAGCAGTTGCACGCGAAGCCAGCAGCTTATTTTCGGTTTCGATAAGTTTGGATAATTCAAAAAAAAATATTTAGCTATGGGCAGGGCATCTGTAAAGGGTAGCTTAATTACCTCGTCGTAAAATTCTTCGGCCTTGTATTCGTTGTACCAGTTGCCGCTTACGGTGCAGTAAAAGTAATGGGCCAGCAGCATGGCGCAGGTTTTTAGCGAGGGGTTAAAGTTGGCCTGCCAGTTATCGCCATGCTGCTCAATATGGTCGTTAATTTCTTCGGTAATTACATCTCGGGCCGCCAAAAATGCCCCGGCAGGTTCTATCGATAAATTGCTGATCACTTTTACTTTTACAGGCTTGCCGTCAATGGTAAAAGTGATGGTTTTGGGCAAACTTTCACTGTTGTACAGGTTTTTGATCTGCAGTGATAAGGCGGCCACATGGTTATTAAATAATTGCAGATCGCCGAAGTTCTTAATGTTCTGCAACTCGCTCATCGGTATGCCCGACAGGATCTGGATAGCTTCCAGATCGCTCATGTTCTCTGTCGATTGCATCTCGATCAGTTGCCCCAGCGTTACCTCATGCAGGTGTTCGGGTATTTTAATGTGCAGCTTGCCGCCGGTGGTTTTTAATATTTGGGCTCTCATTTTAAAAAAGATTTAAGGTATCGTCTTGAAAAACAGCAGGTGTTTGCCATGGTAAAAATGATTTGGTTTTGCCGGTATTATTGATCCTGAGCTTACCGAGGGCAATGTAACGCAGCGGGTCGATCAGGTGGTTCCAGGTATCAGTCGGCTCGTTTAGCGGCTTACCCGACTGGTCAACCTTCCATTGATAACGCATCAGTTCTTTGCGCAGGTTTACACTGCTTTGGGTAATATTGATCTGGTAACGTTTTAAAATATCGATCGAGTTTTTAATACTATCCGGGCCTTTTTTTGCACCTGTAATGTACCAGCCCAACCGGCGGAGCTCTTCTATTGATTTGGGTTCGGCGCTATCGGCAATAATCTCTGTGTTTTTGTTCACCTTCAATTGTTTAAGCCGCTGTGAGATATCCGGGTTGGTTAGTCCTGTTTCGTATATCAGTTCGTTAACCCATAGTTCGCCATTTTGCAGGTATACTTCCAGGCAGCCGGTTTCGTCATTGGTGAAACCAAAATCGAGGCCGTAGGCAAGCAGTTTGGCATCGGGAGGAATCTGGTTGCAGGTGTGCCAGTTGGTAAATATCAGGCCGTTTAGCTTGCCGGTGAGGCCACGGGCATATACTTTCCACTGCTCATAATCGGTTTCCTTCAACCGCTCTACTTTGTTGCGCACATGTGCTTCTGCAAATGGGTTGTGGCGATGGTCTGATATAAGGTACTGCACATCGGGTTGTCCCTGTAGCTGCTCATGTACCCAGAAAGATACGTTGGGGTTATAGTCAATATAAATCCGTTTGCTGGTACGCAGGGAAAGTTCGCTGTAAATGCTCCAGGTAATGCCGTTTGCTTCGTTAATAAACAAGTAGTTGCGTTTGCCCGATTTAGCATCCTGACCGTTATCGTAGCTTTTAAACTCCATAACAGAGCCATTGTGAAACTCAAATATCCTGTCTGTTTTATTGTAGCTTTTAATATGCTGCTGCAGTATTGGCGAATCCTGCTGAATCTTCTGCGCATCGCGCAATGCACCGGCTTTAAGGTTGGGTATATCCTGCCCAACAACGGTAATTACCTGCTGCGCCTGTTCACATGCAATGCAAAACAGCACTTGCAATATGGCATACGTTTTACCCGAACTGGTGCCGCCCTGGTTAACAACCACATGGCCGGTAGCCTGATAATTGCTTTTAAAAAGTACGGTTGTTTTAAACATGGCAATGAGAATTTATAGTTCAACTTCTTTTTCTGAGGCAGCGGGTTGGGCGCCGGTATCAATAATGTGGATGGTAATATCCCCGTTAAGCATGGGCATGATTTCAGCCTTTTCATTCCAGCCCATAGCCTTGAGCGCAAACATGGCCCCGGTTGATGAGGAGTTATGGAGCTTTTTCTCATACTCGGTCTCTATTCGTAACCGCCCGCGCTTTAACTCGGGGCCAAACCGGCCGCTCACTTCATATTGGTCAAATGCCTGCCGGCTTTCAAAACCGAGGTAGTAGGCCAGGCCGCTAATGGTAGGCGGCTCGGGTTCGCGCAACCATATTTTGTGCGCCACCCGTTCGGTTTCGAGCTTTGATCTTGGCGGTGGTAAGGCCAGTTCAAAATCGCCCTCTATATATTTAAAATAGCTGCTGATCCAACCTTCCAGATCTGATTTGGAATGGAAAACTCGTCGCTTCGTATTCATTATGTTTAATATGCTAATTGGCATAAATCAGATCGCGAAAATCTCAGTTTCTACCAGTTGAGTTAATAGTTGTTTCAGCAAAGCTTCGCGGGCCCATCCCTGTTCAACCGGGCTTGCATCATTAATATACCAGCCTATGGCTTCGTTAATCATTACCCGGGTTTTGTATAGAAACTTCTTTTTGGCGTGCATCTGCGTGCTTTCATAACTGTTGAGGCCTTCTTCCTTAATCAACCGTGCAAACTGCTTGAGGGAAATGTTGAGACGCAGGCATTCATCCAGCGAGTTTTTAAAGTCGTGCTTGTCTTCCAGCCAAATGGTAATTTCATCGTCGTTGGTCTCGTGGTCGGCAATGGTAATGCGGCTGTAGTCGAAATCTACCTGCACTACGAGCCACCACAACTCGTTCCGCAGTTTCTGCGGAATCCTGATTATCGTGTTCATATATTTAAGTTTTGAGTTATCGTTTTTGTTTAGTTGTGAGTAAAGTGCAACTCACAATTCACAACTAAATTTTGGTTGCCATTGCGGCATATATTTACGGATAGCCATAATTTCATCGTGGTACTTGTTGCACACTTGCTTGTATGCTGCCAGTCTCAGCGCCAAATCAACTTCGGTTTGCTGCTGGTCTGCCCGGTTATTGGTTTGATTTTCGTTGGCGGTTTTGTTAAAAACTGAGTATACGATGTGCATCATGGCTTGTTCTGTATTAGGTTGGTGTAATTATCAATATTTCTATGTATCTTTAATGATTAATTACAAAACAAAAATAAAGAAAATTCTGTATTTAAAGAAACTTTCTGTAAAAAGTTATTAACATTATGGAAGAAGCCAAAATCAATAAGATCAAAAACATCCGGCCAGAAACGCTTGAATTTATCATATTATACAATCAATTACGTGGAAAGGCCTTTAACGGTAATGCAGAACTGGCCGAAATACTGGGTTTTAATTCACCAAGCTCTATTACAGAAATAATAAAGAGCAGGCAGAATATAGATCCAGAAAAACTCAGAATATTTAAAGAATATTTTAAAGATTTTTTTGAAGGGCATAAGCCGGCAGTTGTTGAAAAAAAGGCAGAAGCGAAGATTTTTGAAGGCATCCCCATGTATGAGGTTACCGCAACGGCCTCGGGCGTAGAAGTATATAACGACCTGAACGACGCTGCACCGGTAGGTTATATGAACTTTCCCGGTATTGAGGAATGTGATTTTGCTTTGCCGGTTTGGGGGCACTCTATGTATCCATACCTCGAAAACGGTTGCTGGGTTGCGCTTAAAATAATCCATGATAAAAAAATCTTACCCGGCGAGGTATACTACATTGAATGGGGCGATTACCGGATGTACAAACGCCTGTTAATAGGCGACAGTGATGACGAGGTAATTGCACATTCTGACAATACCACAGAGATGATTGGTAACCGCCTTAAATACGCACCATTTGTAATTAAAAAATCGGAAATTAAGAAGCTTTGCCTGGTAAAGGACATCCACAAAAAGCATAATCATTAGTGCTTTAAAGAATATCTGTTTGGGAAAATTGTTATATTTTTAAATATTACTAATTTTAGTAATATTACGGTTGCTAATACCTAAGTTATTAATACCTTATTTTATTTCCAATATCCTAATTAATGGACTTTACTATTGTACTTATTTGTACCGTTTTTGTTGGTGCGCTGGCGCTGTTTATTAACTTTTTCAGAAACAGGTCTGTTCATAAAGTTATAGAAGAGAATAAAGATGTGCCCCAGTTGTTTTTGCAAAAAGCAGCCGATAATAAGTTGCGTACTATACAGCATGCCTTGAGGCAAACCATTACCAACGACCCTGGCGATGACCCGCAGATCACTAAAATAAACACACACAGGCTGGCTTTGGGTGAAGAGCTTAACGAGTTGTTAGCACATTATAAAGAAAAAAGAATTACGCTGAAAGCTTATGATCATAAGCTGGGTGTTATACTTCAAAAACTGAATCGGACTGTTGTTTACTAAGCAGATCTTTAACCAGTTCTGTAAGTGCATCCATATCAAACGGCTTTGCCATATAGGCGTCGGCCCTGCACTTTATGGCAATGTTTTCGAGAGCCTGCGATGCTGACATAAGTACCACCGGGATGTGTTTAAACTCCTCGCTTTCTTTTAGCCGGTGGCAAAGTTCGCTGCCTTTCGTACCGGGTAATAGCTCGTCCGTAATAATCAGTCCCGGATTAATATCTTTCAGATGGTCAATACATGACCCGTCCCGATGTGATACTACTTCATATCCATCGTCGCTAAGGATGATATTGATTATCTCTAAAATATCTTTATTGTCTTCAATGACTAAGATTTTCAAATCAGGTGATTTTAACTGGTTTAGCAACTTATAAATATACTGATTTTATTAATAATATAATATTTTTATTATTAATAAAATCAGTATATAGCGGATTAAGTTGTATGCTGATTTAAAATCTAATCCGTTTAAAATTATCGTGCTAACGCAAAATAACCTAATATTGCCTGCAAATTTGGTAGCCGAAAGCAGGTGCCTGTATTTTGATTGAATATGACAGACGATGCAATAGTGAAGCGTATGAAAGTGATTGTAAAAGATCACGGCGGGCAACTGGCTTTAGCCAATGCTATTGGCGTTGACCAGGGGTTTATTAGCAAAATTGTAAATCAAAAGCAGGAGATGAGCTACTATCTCATCCGTAAGCTTTGCTTCCAGTTAAAGTATTCGCCCGAGTGGCTGATATTGGGTACCGGCGATAAAAAGATCAGCAAACCCGAATCGGCCAAGCTGATCACCGAGATCCAGATGCTGCGCACGGAGGTAGATATTTTACATGCCCGCATGCGCGCCTACGAATTAGAGCTCAAAGAGATTCGTGATAACGGGTTTAATAGCCAGCAGAAAGCAGGCTAAGAAATTCATTAGATAGTTAAGCCACTTTCTTTTTCAGCGTAATTACCGTAATTTCCGGCCATATCCCTACCCGGCCCGAGAAGGCTAAGAACCCAAATCCGCGGTTTACGTACAGGTAGCGGCCATTATTTTGCACCAGTCCGGCCCAATCTACATAGCGGTATTGTACAGGGCTCCATCTTATACCGGCCACTTCAACGCCAAACTGTGCGCCGTGGGTATGGCCTGCTAAGGTTAAATGGATTTTATTAGGGTTGTATCTCACCTTTTCTTCCCAGTGGGTAGGGTCGTGAGATAATAGTATTTTAAAGGCATTGGGGTCAACGCCTTGCATGGCCTTGTTCAGGTCGCCAATCTGGATAAAGCCTTTGCCCCAGTTTTCTACACCAATAAGGGCCAGTTTTTGCCCGTTCTTTTCCAGTATTACGTTTTCGTCCAGTAGCAATCTGTAGCCTAATGCTTTGTGGTGCTGTTTCAGGGTTTCCAGGTTCTTTGCTTTTTCGGCGGCGCTGTCCCATTGTATATAATCGCCATAATCGTGGTTGCCCAATACAGAGAATTGGCCGAAAGGAGCTTTTAGCTGGCCGAAAGTATTGATATATGGTTCAATTTCCCAGGCCGCATTATTCACCAGGTCGCCGGTAAAAACAAACAGGTCAGATTTTTGCGCATTGGCTAAATCCACACCCCTTTGTACAGCCCTGGCATTATCGAAACTACCCGAGTGGATGTCTGATAGCTGCGTAATGGTAAAGCCATCAAAAGCATCGGGCAGGTCATCATAATAAATGGTTTGGCGATGTACCTTATAATCATACTTGCCGCGCACCATGCCATATAAAAAACCTGCAAAAGGGAAGGCTGCTAAAAGCACGGCCAGTTCGCTGATAAACTTACGCCTGTTTGGGAAGTATGGCTGGGTTTGCTGTGCTGCAGGTTTGGCAACATTGCTGGCAACGCCGGTTATAAAACGCCCCAGGTCGCCAAGTGATAATACGATAATAAAAACCAGCTTGGTTACAAAAATGGTGAGAAATAAACTCAGCATCCATTCGTGAAAAGGCGTCATACCCCTGGCTGTACTAAAGCTACCGAAACCCAGCAGAAATACTACCGTTACGCCAACAGAAACAAGCAGGAAGCCATACTGGGTAATTAGCCTGGCGCGTTGCGGCCAGCCTATGCTTAACGTTTTTAGTCCAGAAAATACATACCAGTCTAGCAAGAGGGTAATGCAGGAAACAATAATAAAGAAAGTTAAAAAGCCGCCACGGTGCATATAAAAACCAATAGTTAAATGTAATAGAGCATAACCTGTTAAGGGTTAGTATTGTTGCCCGGTACAAGGTAAATATTTCGGAAAGCATTTATGAGGGGTGGAAAGATAAAATGCTATTTTTGACACTTCATGGATACACTTAAAAATAAATACGACAGCATCATATTTGACCTCGATGGTACGCTTTGGGATTCTACCGCCAACGTAGCCGAGGCCTGGCAGGCTGCCAAACAGCAGGTTGATTATATTAAAGACGATGTAACGGTTGCCCATGTGGCCTCTATTGTGGGTATGGCCTACGATGCCATATTCGAAAAGCTGTTCCCTTATATTACAGCAGAACAGCGTAACGAGTTTAAGGGGATAGCAGCAAAAAGCGAACTGGAAGTGCTGCACCGTAAAGGTGGTACCTGGTACCCGCAATTGCTGGAAACCTTGAAAGATTTGGCTACGCGTTACAAACTGTTTATCGTAAGCAATTGCCAGAGCGGTTATATCGAAACCTTTTTAAAAATGGACGGGCTTGACGGTTTGTTTATAGGCCACCAATGCTATGGTACCAAAACACAGCCCAAATGGCAAAATATTGTAGATGTGGTTAATGATTATGAGCTTAAGGCCCCAGTTTATGTAGGCGATACCATGGGCGATTATGAGGCCAGTAAAAAGGCGGGTGTACCGTTTATTTTTGCAGCATATGGCTTCGGCGTAGTTGAACAAGACCAGGTTGCTACCTTAAAAGAGCTGGAAGCGCTAAAAAATATTTTATAAACTCCTCATTTTTGACATAAATAAGTCATAGCTTTATTTAAAGTCATTTTATTGTCATTTGCGTGGCATTAAGATGGCTCAATTACTGCAAATAGGCTTATATGGAGAAGTTACTTACACTGAGGGGATTAGGAATAACGCTGTTGCTCACCTTATTTGCGGCTAATGGCATTGCCACATCATCCAACTGCGACCAGATTATTGGTACCTGGATGGGTAGTGAAAAAAACATTGTGGTACAGGTGTATAAGGATGGAGACAGTTTTAAAGCTTCTATTGTATGGTTTGACGACAGCGACGATAAAAGTAAACCAATGGATACCCGCCTGGATTACAAAAACCCGGATAAAAGTTTACGTACCCGTAAAGTGCTTGGCATGCAGGTGTTAAAAAACCTCGAATATAATACCTCATCAAACTCCTGGGAAAATGGTGTTATTTATGATGCCAAAAATGGCCACGAATGGAACTCTTGTGCAAGTATTGATAAAGAAGGAATATTGAAAGTAACCGGTTACTGGCATTTTAAATTTATTGGTAAAAGCATCAAATTTAACCGCATCTCATCTAGCGACCGTTTGCTAACCAGCAGATAACCCTAACTAATATAAAACAGGAAAGCCTTCAAAATTTTTTAAGGCTTTCCTGTTTTATAAGCTATCACAGATTAATACCTGTGGTGCGGGCGATGGTATGGACGGTGGAACGGGCGGTGGTACGGCCTGTGATAAACACGGCGGTAAGGCCTGCGATGGTAAACGCGGTGATGCACAGGAGGCCCGGTTCTAACTATAATCCTTTGAAATTCGGCAACTGGTTTTGCCTCTGTAGTACTTGTGCCGGCCACCAGCATGGTAAGCGCTATGCCTGTAGCTACTAATAAATTTTTAATCGTTTTCATAAGTTATAATACGCTATTTGTATATGTGTTTAACTGTATATTAACTGTAAGGTTTAATGTTTTTTCTTGGTATGATGCCAATATTGTGTCACAAATAAGATATAATAACTCTTGTAAATGATGCGGGCAGCCATTTTATTTTGTTTGTAAATAAGTACTTTGCCACCCATATGGATACTACATTTTTTAAACTGTTTGCCGATATCCCGGTAAAGGAGATAGCGCCCGGCTATTTCTCTAAACTGGTTCACACGGCTAACAATACCCTTAATTTTATTGATGTTACGGCTGGTAGTACAGTGCCTCATCATCAGCACGTGCACGAGCAGTTGTCATTTGTACTGGAAGGTGTTTTTGAGCTTACCATCGATGGTAATGCACAGGTTCTGGATAAGGGTATGTATGCGGTTATCCCATCTAATGTATGGCACAGCGGCAGGGCGGTAACAGCTTGTAAACTGATTGATGTTTTTAGCCCGGTGCGCGAAGATTATCAGAAGCTGTAGTTGTGATATTTTAACGGGATGTTTATTTTTGACGCATGCCCATTACCATTGCTACAATTATTGATACCGACGAATTAACCGCACTTGTAAACAGTGCCTACCGTGGCGAAAGTGCTAAACAGGGGTGGACCAATGAATCGCACCTGCTGGATGGCCAGCGTATTGACAATGTTATTGTGTTAAGCTACCTGCAGGATAATAATGTTGCCATCCTGAAAAATATTGATCACGGTGGCTGTATAACCGGCTGTGTTTACTTGGAGGTTAAGGGTGCTCAGCTTTACCTGGGTATGCTTACCGTTTCGCCGGTGGAACAGGGTAAGGGTGTAGGCAAAATGTTATTAGCCAAAGCTGATGAATATGCCCGGAGCAAAAACTGCAATGCGATAACTATTACCGTAATAACTACCCGCAGCGAGCTGATTGCCTGGTACGAGCGGCATGGATATGTAAAAACGGGTGAGATAAGGCCTTTCCCCAATGATGAACGTTTTGGAATAGCAAAAGCACCTATAGAACTGCTGGTAATGGAGAAGCCGCTTTTGTAAATTTGATAGAAATGAAATTTCAAAAATCCTGAAGCAGGTATTTTTCGTATCTGGAAACAGTAATGCTGTTTTGACCCAATGAAATATTTAATTTATATGAGTTCGGCTACCGAGCTGATGAATAATGAACAATTGTTTGAGCTATTAACCGTTAGCCGTAAAAACAACACAGATAGAAACCTTACCGGTATGCTGCTTTATGGCGAAGGTGCTTTTGTGCAGGTGCTGGAAGGCGAAGCCGATATTTTGGACGCTACATACGAAACCATCAAAGCAGATAAACGCCATAAAAATATCATCCAGATTATTAGCGGGAATATGGAAAAGAGAAACTTCCAGAATTGGTCAATGGGCTTTAAATCCGTTGATAAAAAAATGGTAAAAGAGTTTGAAGATTTTATAGATGTACGTAATAATGGATTGTTAATTGAAGACCAAACTCACCCGGCAGTAATTGTACTTAAAACATTTGCCAGCGCCAACAATATGGTATAATTTAAACTACTGCTAAGTTACGGGCCTCAATGTAAATGCGCTTAATGTCTGGAAACTGCGTACGGATATTACCCTCTAACCGGCTAATCACTTTGGTAACCTGGATGCCCGATATTTCTTTAAACTGCACATCTAAGGCTAGCAAAATTTCATTGGGTGCCATTTGCATGGTCAGCGGTCTGCGTACATGCTGTACATCCGGGTCGGCCAGTACCAGGTTGCAGATACCGTCAATCATTTCAGATCGTGCACTTTCACCTATCAGCAGGTCGCGGCTTTCTATCACCATAATAATGGCTACAAAGGCCAGCACCAGGCCGATAATTAACGATGCCGCACCATCAAACAAAAGGTTGTTAAAGTAGTGGCCCAGAAATACGCCTAAAAAAGCAATAATCAACCCCAGCAAAGCAGCAGCATCTTCATAAATTACGGCAAATGATGCGGGATCTTTACTTTTTCGCAGTTCGGTCCAAAAACTACCGTTGCCTTTCTCTTTGTTAAAATTGCGGATAGCGAGTACAAAAGATGCCCCCTCGAAGAGGAAAGCGCCGCCCAATACCATGTAGTTCCAAAAGGGATTGCCTAGTTCTTCAGGATGGCGTAGGTGCTCGATGCCTTCATAAATAGACATACCACCACCAAGGCCAAATATCAATATTGAAACAATCAGCGACCAGAAGTAAACCTCCTTGCCATGCCCAAAAGGGTGCTGGTCATCAGCAGGGCGCTTGCTTCGGCTTATGCCCAGTAAGATCAGTAACCCATTACCGGCATCAACCGTACTATGGATAGCCTCAGACAACATCGCCGAACTACCGCTGATACTTGCTGCTACAAATTTAAGTACAGCTATCCCTGTGTTTGCTGCCAGTGCCCCATATACTGATGATTTCGATTCGGCCATGATTTGATTTAGTCGTTGTAAGTAGGGGTAACACAATAAGGAGTGAAAGGTTGTGGATAAACGTCATTGCGCTTAACGTATTACTATCAATCTAACTTGTCATTCTGAACGTAGTGAAGAATCTTTTGTAATAAACACATCGAATAAACAGGGCGAAGAAGATTCTTCACTACGTTCAGAATGACAAAATGACAACAGGGAGAATTTATTTTACTTCTCCAGATACTTAATAATCGCCATTAAGTCCTCTTCACCCAAGCCGCTATCCATAGCAGCCTTGTAGCTGGTATAAACCGGTCCGGATAACGGCGAATCAATGCCCTGCTCTGTAGCCAGGCGCAAATCTTTAGTGATATGTTTAAGCGCAAACGCCGCCGGGAATTCGTTATTTAAAATGGGGCCGGTTTTTAGTTTGGTAATGCCGCTGCCTACTGCGCCTTCGTTAACAATGGTAAGCATATTTTCGGTGCTGATGCCGTTTGCTTTGGCAAAAAGTACCGTCTCGGCCAGGCCTTGCAGCGTTACCGCCAAAAAGTAGTTAATAGCCAGCTTAGCCGCACTACCCGAGCCTACAGGGCCGTTATGTACAGTTAGTTTACCCAATACATCCAGTATCGGTTTGGCTTTCTCCAGGTTTTCGGGTTCGCCGCCAACCAACATAATCAGGGTGCCATCCTGCGCGGGTTTAACACTGCCAGATACCGGTGCTTCTAAAAATGCAGCGCCTTTAGCCATGCAGCTTTCGTTTATAAACTGAGACGTAGCAGGCGATACCGTGCTTACATTGATAAACAGTTTACCCGCGGC
Organism: Mucilaginibacter polytrichastri; assembly: GCF_001911425.1. Taxonomy (GTDB): domain Bacteria; phylum Bacteroidota; class Bacteroidia; order Sphingobacteriales; family Sphingobacteriaceae; genus Mucilaginibacter; species Mucilaginibacter polytrichastri. The sequence continues at coordinate 319,429 of NZ_MPPL01000001.1, forward strand.
ATTGCCATGCAGTAAGCCGTTTTCACCATTAAACAGTTCTTTAACGGCGTTATCGTCAGATACCATAATCAGGATAATGTCACTTAGCCTGGTCAGTTCTGCTGCCGATGCGGCTGAAGCTGCTCCTGCAGCCACGGCTTCCTGTTCTTTCTCTTTAGTACGGTTATAAACCGTTACCGGGAAACCGGCTTTAAGTAAATTTTTTACCATGGGCGTACCCATGTTGCCCAAGCCGGCCCAGCCTAATTTAGTGTTGCTCATAGTGGTACATAGTTACTGCTTAAACCTGTTTTTTGCAATTAAACGTCAACAGATTCGCCAATGGGTTTAATGTTGATGAAATTGATACCCTTTTGCTCAAAGTACCTGGGTATTTATGTAATCTCATTTTATAGATAGTATTGGGTTTAACCTATAGGCAATAAGAAAGTTTCCCTGGGCAACAAAAAAGCACTTTATGCGATAATCGGCGCTAATGGTATTTTATACTTCGGCATAAAAAATTAACTTTACTGGATATGCCTTTTACACTTACCAACAAGCTGTTTAGCTTATACGTAAGGCTGCGCTACCCAAGTGCGCCGCCCGAGTTAAGATACTTTTACAGGGACACCTATAACTGCGAAATGGCGCAGCTTAAATACGTGTTTAACGATTACGTTTTTAAGAAAAGGTATAAGGATATCTCTTTTGATGGTGAGTTTGCACCCGAACTGGAGTTTGTTTTGCCTTTTGCCTATTGGCATTATAAAAATGGCACGCTAAAAAGTACGCACTCGGCCAAGTTTACTAAAGAACTTTACTTTTTTTCGCCAGAGCATCACGAAGATTTTGAAGTACGTACTAACCAAGGCAACTATAATTTCGAAACGCCACGCATTTTATACAGCCAGGATTACGACATGAGCAAGTGGTTGGCCGTGCCTTTGAAAGAGCATTATAAAAATAATGTTTATGTATACGACAAACCATTGCTTATTATAGCCAACCGCTACAACATGGAGTGGGATGGCCCACCGGTGAGCTTTTACAGCATAGAGGCACTTGATTTCATCATCAGCAATTTAAAAAAAGACTATACCATTGTGTACAACCGCCCGCGGCCCGAGAATATCACTATGGACAACAGCGATATTTACGACCTCAATGAGTTTGACTGGCTGGCCGAAACCCACCCGGAAGTGATATTGATGGAAGACCTTTGGAAAGAGAATAAAGGCAAGGCCAATAACTTTAACCACCTGCAATTAATGGTTTACGCCAATGCCGGTCACTTTATATCTGTACATGGCGGTACGGCAGCCCTGGCCAGTTACTTTGGCGGGGTTAACCTGGTGATCTCCAAAAAAGGACCCGAGCACCATTTCAATTGCTTTAATACGCTGTTTCCTAAATTATCGGGTGCTAAAATACTGCATGCCAAAACCGATGATGAGGTAACACAGTATATACAGCAAAATTATATGGTTAAGCAAGCGCAGGTTTAAATGGAGGGCAAAAAGAAGGATCTGTATTGGATCAAATCGGCCGTGCTTACGGTGTTGCAAAGTATGTCGGGTGTGTTACTGGGGTTCGGCAGTTTTTACATGCTGGTGCGCCTGCTCACCAAATACGAGTTTGGCGCCTGGACACTGTTTACAGCAACTACCACTATATTAGAGTTTATCCGCAACGGGCTGGTGCAAAGTGCACTCATTAAATACCTGTCGGGCGCAAGCGATGAGGAGCGGCCGAAGATCATCTCTGCTTCGGTTACCATCAGCGGTGCATTAACCATCCTGTTTATTATCATCAATTACAGCCTGGCTGCCTTTTTATCGCATTTGTGGAAGCTGCCCGAACTGGTGCCTATGCTAATGTTATATACGCTTGTATTTATATTTTCGGGCTTGTTAACGCAGTTTCAATCGGTAGAGCAATCGGGTCTTAAATTTCAAGGCATCTTTGTCAGCACATTGATCAGGCAGGGCGGGTTGTTTCTGTATATCCTGTTAGCCTGGCTGGGTTTCACTAAGCTTACCTTAATAAACCTGGTTTATGTACAGGTTATCAGTACGTTAATTAGTGCTATCATATCCTACCTGTTTGTACGCGACAGGTTTCAAATGGCTTGGGCCTGGCAAAAAGATTGGATGCTTAAGCTATTCCATTACGGTAAATATGCTTTTGGCACCACCATTAGCGCCATGCTCTCTAATACTATCGACCAGATGATGCTGGGCGGGATTATATCTGCTGCTTCGGCAGGGGCGTACAATGTTGCCGTGAGGATCACCAACCTGGTTGAGATCCCTACCAGTTCTATCGCTACCATCGTTTTTCCGCAAAGTGCCAGCCGCATGGCCAGCGAAGGGAAAGAGGCTGTGAAATACCTGTACGAGAAATCGGTAGGGGCGGTACTGGCTATTTTGCTTCCGGGGCTTATCGTGTTGTTCTTTTTCGCAGGATACATTGTTGAAATTATAGCCGGGCAAACTTATGCAGATACCATACCTGTGCTTCGGGTTACGGTTTTATATTGCCTGCTTATCCCTTATGGCCGCCAGTTTGGTACCGTGCTGGATAGTATGGGCAAACCTAAACTTACCTTTATTATTGTGCTGATTTCGGGGAGCTGCAACGCCTTGTTAAATTATCTGTTCATTAAAAAATATGGAGTAATGGGTGCGGCCTGGGCTACGCTGGCATCAAACGTTGTCGGGTTTGTAATAGCACAAATTATACTGAAACGCGAGCTGAACATTAACCTTAAAAATACATGGGTGTATGCCTTTGGCTTTTATCCGGAGATGTATAACAAATACATTAAACCAATTTTTATTAAAGCATGACGGGGGTAACTTACTGCGGGCGATTGGGGAACCAGCTATTTCAATTCCACTTTTATCAGTACGTAAAGGCGGCTAATAAAGGTAATTGGATTTTTATACCTAACCCGCGGCACTCTTCTATCTATAAGTATTTTGATTTGGGGCCGTATAATTATATGGGCACTAAAGCCTATGCTGTGTTGGGCAAGCTATTGTATAAGTTCGGTAAGTTTAAGGAGATCTATATACAAAATATTGAGGTGCCGAAGCCTTTGAAAGTGGCTGATCGTACGCTGTATCACGGTTTTCACCAAACTGATTTCTACCTTAAAAATACGCCTAATTCTATTAAGATCAAGGTTAAAAAGAAATACATAGCTCACTTCGAAAAGCAGTATGGCGAACTTTTCCGTAAGGAAAAAACCATTGTAATGCACATTCGCCGTACAGATTATTTGAACTATGGCAAGCGTGATATCTCGTTACCCATTGAATATTTTAAACAACGCCTGGCTGCCATTGAAAACCAGGACGAGTATAAGATCATCTTCTGCAGTGATGATATGGATTTTGTGAAGGAGAACTTCCCGGCAAAGCCCAATTACCTGTTTTCGCACAATGATGAAATTACCGATTTCCAGGTGCTGATGAATGCCGATATTGCGATTATATCAAACAGTACCTTCGCCTGGTGGGCCACCTACCTTTGCGAAAAAAAGAACAGGGTTATTGCACCCAAAAACTGGATGGGTTTCCGCATAGGTAAAGAGCACCCCAAAGGGGTAATGACCAAAAAGTTTGAGTGGTACGGAATGGCGTAATAATTTGTTGATGGCAGTTATGCCTAATCCATCTAAACGGGCATCGTCAAATTAACTATCAACAAATTAGCACATTATTTCAGATGCTTGCTGATAATCGCTTCAATATCTTCGGTACGCTTTGCCCAGGTATTTAGTTTAGATACGGCTACACGTTCTGCTACCTTTTCGGGACTATTAGTTTTTAAAGCCTCGTTAAGTGCTGCGGTGAATATAGCAGGGCTGCCTGCATAACTAACTGTCCCGGCTGTGTAGTCTTTTAAATCAGGGTTAAAATCTGTTACTACTACCGGCTTGCCTGCACACAGGTATTCAAAAAGTTTAAGCGGGAATATGGTGGCGCTTACTTCATCCTTTTTAAAAGGGATAATAGCCACATCAAAGCCTTTAATCATTTGTGGTACCTCGGCATAAGGTACAGGGCCTGTAATGTGTACATTTTTTGTTTTAAACAACTCCTGCGGTACATGATTATCCCAAACCGGGCCGGCCAGAATAAATGTTTTTTCTGGATTGGCTTTTACAACCTCCAGTATCAGGCTATAGTCCATACGGCGCTCAAGCGTGCCTAAATAACCTATAATAGGCTTTGGGAGGTTGGCAAGCTTTGGGTGTAAGGGCAGGGCGGCATTTAAGGCCTGGCTGCAATGGTCTATATCGGCAGCGTTGGGTACAAAGTAGGTATTGGGGTTCTGGCTTTTCTTTTCGTCATAAAGTGCCTTGCTGGTGCAAATTACCAGGTCGCTCTGTTTAACCAGTTTGTCTTCAGATAAAATTCCATGTTTCATGTCGTAAGGCACAATCATGGGGTCCACACATTGGTAAACCGTTAAAACAGGCTTAATCGCTTTTGCCAGATCGGGGTAGTGAAAGTTAAAGGAGTTAATGAAAATGAAGTCTTTAACGCCTGCTTTTTTTAATACCTTTTTTATACGGGTACCAATAATAACCTCGTTGGCCTTTAGCGCTGTCCGGAAGATAATACCTTCTGGCAAGAAATTAATGGGGATTACAGGCGGGGCAATAATAACTTTAAGGTTAGGGATATCGGTATCCATAAACCCATCTGACAGAAGAGAAAATTTAGATTTACGAACTTTTAGTTCATCAGATTTGCTATGCGCCAGGTAATCCTTTAATGTAAAAGGATAATCAACAAAATACACTTTGTTGTTTTTAGCCAGGTTGCGCGCTATAAACAGCGAAGTAGCTCTAATAGCGCTATCAAAACGGGTATTACCTAGTATTACAATTACTTTGTCCTTTAAAGCCATAAACGAGCCGTCAAAGTAAAGATTTTTTCACAAATATTCCCCTAAATATTGCCCGGAGTTGTAAGAATTATTATAATGTTAAGATTTGTTAACCTGTAAGGTACTTCGGTTTAATGCCTTTTGGTAAAAACCCTTAAACCAGTAAAGCCCCAACAGGGGCTTTCTGGCTGTGATATTAAGGAATTATTTTTGAATATTAAACGGTAAGTAAACACCAAATGTGATGTTACGGCCCGGGTTAAAAACGCCGTAGGTAGGGTCTTCCTGCGATAGGCGGCCCGGCCTTAACCGGCTCAGGGCATCGTAATATTTTTTGTTGGTTAGGTTTGATCCCGATACGTACAGCTTTAACGGCTGTGAGCCTAGTTTTAAGGTAGTGCCTATACTGGCATTAACTAAGGTGTACGAGTTGGTTGGCGTTTCAAACGTGGCATCTATCCGGCTTTGTTTAAAGTAATTATCCAAACCGGCAGATATGTAGAAATTGCTCAGCCCTTTTACCTTAGGTTCAAAACGTAAGGTGTTACGTATCACTCCGGCCGGTATTAAAGGCAGCGGCCTGTCAAACGATTCATTTTGTGCATGGGTATAACTAAATATGTTATCTAAATGCAGAAACGAAGTGGGGTGGATATTGAGATTACCTTCTATACCGTAAAGGTTGGCGTTAACCTGGCCGTAGCGGTAAACATCATAAGTTTGCTGGGCACCGGCATCATTGGTAAGGGTGATCTGGTCGCCTTTGGTGGCCGATGCGTAGATGTAGTTATGAATATAGTTTTCATAAATACCCAAGCTCCCGGTAATGATATTTTTGCCGAACTCCAATGCGGCATCAGCCTGGTAGCTGCGCTCGGGTTTTAGATCGGGATTACCAATTTCATAGCGGGATGTACCTTCGTGTACACCGTTAGAGCCCAGCTCGGCAGGGTTTGGTGCGCGGAAAGCAGTACCGGCGTTTGCTTTAAAGCTCAACAGGTCATTAAATACATGGGTATAACCGGTGGCGCCGCTAACGTTGTTAAAGTTGTTTTTAAACCCGGTGAATTTTTGTGCGCCATCAATAAATAGCTGCTTACCATCGTTGTTCACATAATCATACCGCAAACCGAAGTTAAACGTATTTTGGCCCCATGTTTTTTTGATGTAGCCAAATGCACCGGCCATGGTTTGATCATAAGCGGGGATCAAAAACTCGGTACCCTTGTTTACGCTATGTGCATCGCTGGCGCTGATACCAAATATAGGTTGCCAGCCATTGCTTTCGGGCAGGTAGTACTTAGCATCTAATGAGTAAGTATTAAGATCGAAGAATAGAGCAGGCGTGGGCTCATCTAATTCCCTGCGCTGGTTTTTCTGATAGCCCAGGTCTAGTTTTAAAGACCCCGAACCTATGATAAAATTATTATTTAAAGCGATTTTGTACTGGCGGATATCCTGGCGGGGGTAATCGAGCGAACGGCTGGTGCCATTGCCGGTATACAAAGGGTCGCCCGGATCAGAATCATAAAAGCCAATGTTGTCTTTAAAATATGAGAAGTTTAAGTGCGAATAGCCCCAGCCTTTGTTAAGCCCCAGCATACCGCTAAAACTGGTGTTGTTATAACCACTATTAATGTAGTAGCCACCCGGTGTGTTAAAGGAGTAAGCATTTTGGTACGAACCACGGCCTCGCCAAACAAAGCCATTCTCGTTTCCGGTTAACATTACCGAGCTGTTGCTGAGCCCATTGTTGGTTGAGTAGCTGGACAGTACTTCGCCCTTAATAGTGCCAGATGCAGGCGCCAAAGGTTCGAGCACGTTAATAACCCCGCCGATAGCGTCAGAGCCATACATGAGCGAAGCGGCACCACGCAGTACCTCTACACGGTCGGCCTGGTTTTGGTCAATTTCTACACCGTGCTCATCGCCCCATTGCTGGCCCTGTTGTTTTACACCATCCATTAGGGTAACCACACGGTTATAGCCCAAACCACGAATGATGGGTTTAGAAATACCAGGGCCGGTAGTGATCTGGCTTACACCGGGTACCTGCCTCGACAAACCATCAATCAGGTTTGATGAAGGGGCAAGCAGGTCTTCGCGCGATACCACGGCAGCCGATGTGCTGTTGTACCGGTTGTTAGAAGTAATGGGTGTGCCGGTTATAATAACCTCGTGGGTTTCTATGCTGCTTGGCTCTAAGTTAAAGTCAAGTGAGCCCGATACTGCAAAATCTATGGTTTTAACCATTGGTTTATAACCTAATGATTGTACCTGTACCAAATATTTTCCCTGGTTGGGTAATGATTTAATGGTGAACTGGCCCTTGCCATCTGTAATGGTAGTAATGCGCAGTTGTGGGATTGTTATGGTTGCACCCGGTACGGTTTCGCCGCTTTTGGCATCAGTAACCTTACCGGTAACATTGCCATTGGCCAAAAGATAAACAGGGATGAAAAGGATCAGCATTGCGCTGAACAAGTATTTTATCGTCATGAGAAAAGAAGTCTTTTTATAAAAAGTAATAAGCTAATGTGCAGGTTAAGCAGCCTGCTGTAAGTTTATTAACTAACCGGGGGCCCCCTGTTACAGGATTGATGCGTATTAACGCCATAATAGCTATCCTGCAGGTACTGGTAACAATTTACATTGGTAACAGCCAGGCTAAAAAGATCTTGTTGTTGCTGAAAAAACAGCTGTGCATGGCTGTTTTGGGCACAGGTTTTACACTTGTCATCGCTGTTGTCTTTTTTAGACTGGTTTTGATGGCTGGCATAAGCTTGTTTGTGGCTGTGCGCAATAACGATAAGCTGACCCAATAAGAAGGTCATCAGCAGCAGGGATGCTGCCAATATTTTGGCCGATCGTTGTTTAATGGTCATGCGCTTCAAATATAACCGATATATGTGCAATATTATTCATATCAGTATAGCAACTTTGTAACATTTAGCATGTAAAAGTAACAATCTGCTAATATTTTACAGCAGCAAACTAAAATTGTTTAGGCAAGAAGGAGGGCGTATCGTTTTCTGTGTTGAGTAATAGTACATCCTTAATAGATACTTATAAGTCAGTTTTTTGATAAATACATTAACTTGTAATTGGTAATTTTCGTATTATGTCAAAACCTAATCGCAATCATGAATAAAAATTATCTAAAAGGAAATCTCACAAAACTTTTTTTAGCCGTATTATTAATCATTGCAGCAATTGTTATCCATAGTTGCAAGAAAGACGCTAATACGTCCAATTCTGAAGTATCGACACTGCAAGGCGATGATAAGTTAATTGCAGATGCCAAAAATTATTTTACAAAAGAGATTTTACCCAAGGCAACTGAGGTAAAAACTAATGAGGCGAACGCCGGTAGAACAAAAACATTACGAGAGTTTCTTACCAAGGGTGCAACCTGGGGTAAAGCTTATATTCAAGACTTATCATTTGGCAAGACAGTAGTTGTACCCATTACCTATGAACAGGAACTTTATATTCGCCGTGGTAGGTATAGCCTGCCTGTAAGTTCGCTTACCTGGCTGATAATATATGCAGACAAGGACAAAAAACAACATGTAGAATTGGTTACCAAAGTACCGGATGCTGCCTATGTAAATAGTACCGACAGTACCCGTGCCTATACAGGATATATATTGGTTGAGGATTTTCAAGGCAATTTTATTAAAGGATATAATTATTTACCCGGCGGGATTATACAACAGTTAGGTGCCCCATCTATCGGTGTAAAAAGCGATAGCAAAGTACAAGTACAGTCGTTAGAGTGTACAACAACCGATTATTATAGTTGTGGGCCAACAAAATGTACTTACACAGACACAGAAACAATTTGTGTTGTAATAGATGATAATGGCCCGGGCGGTGGTGATAGTGGTGGTTATCCCGGTGTAGGCAGTGGTGAGGTTCTGGTACAGGAACCATTCCCGGACACAATGAGCCAGGGCCAACACCATGCCCCCCTGTGGTTAATGAGTCTATTGATAGTAAACATTACACGGTGAATTCGACACCTTGTGATGTTGCAATACCAGAAGAGGAAATTGCTTTAATTACTTATGATGACGTAACAGTAGATCAAAATAATGCATTATTATGCGGTCATATATCAACAATTAAGGTGGGTAATGGATGGACTGGATCTGTCAATAACTTAGGTGTAGATGTGATTATAAAAAGCAACAATGGGGCCAGCGCAACTATTCCTGTTGTATTGGGAACGACTTGTTTTAATATCCCTTCATATAATGGTGTAACGTCTACAGATGCTTCTGCTAATTTTATAAAAGCTTATAATCTTGCGCTAAATCAATTGATTTATTCAATACACGCCAGTGAAATTGAAGATACCACCTCTAGTAATTTGAGAAGCGAACTAACATTACTAATTAATGCTAACTTACAAGCTTATCGAGCTGGTTCTGCTTTTTCAACCGGGCCTTGTCTTGGTTCTATTCCGGTGACCAATGCTCCTTACTGTAACTATAATTAGTAAATATTATATACATATATCATGGATCAAAATATAAGCGTCGATGTTAAAGTTTCTGAAGAGATATTGGCACTATTAAGTGCTATACATCGGTATTATCCAATTGGATTGCCTCATTTAAACAATGATTATGCAGGTTATCAGGATGTAAAGAATATTATAGAGACTAAGATTAATCAATTAATCGCAAATGATCTTCCGGAGCATTGCACTGCTTTACTGAACGAGGTAAAAGCCGAATTTAGCGGATTAGAGGTGTATGATAATTTATATCACCAGTTTCCTAGTATTGATCTGAGCATTAACCTTTTCAATTCGAAAGAAAATAATATAGAAAGGGTGACGCTCCTAAGTCTGAAAATCTCTTTGTTGACCAATCACTATATTATTTACTATGAAAATTCTTTTACTTTCACTAATTACCAAACATTAAGGCATATTCCAATAAAAACACGGATCATATCGTCTGTAAATGAGGAAGCAGATGTTTCGGGTGAGTGGTATAAGAAATTATTCAAAATAGTAAACCATATTTATCCTTTATACAAGCAAGTGAATCACAGGCATGTGTTTACACGTTTTATCAAAGGAGGATTACCGTATCCATTTGATTACTCAAACCAGATTGATTATCCCATATATAATTACCTGTTTGGGAATGATGTAATTAATGAAGAGGTTAGAATTTCCAATTAAATCTTAGATAAACTTAAGTAAGTGAGTTTGTGAATTTCTTTCGAGCTTATATAGTTATCATCATGTTTTTAATAACGAGTGCTTTGCATGCCCAAACTATATTAAAGAGGGACACTGTCTACTATCTGATTGATACAGCTTCTGTTCCCAAAAATGACAGGATGTTTGTAGTGGGACAGGAAGGGAGTATTTATGGTTATCGCCTAACATGTCAATGTTATCCATGGCAAACCGATCCTGTTTTTTATCGCCGGGCATTATCCAAAGGGATTATATCCTCTAATATTCAGGATATTAAACTTGCAACACTTCGTTCTTTGATTAGCATTGCTGTAAAATTTGGCATGGATGAGAAAAACGAACATGTATACTTTTTTATTGAACGCCTAAATGAAAAACTAATTAGGTATGAAGTATCCCTTGCAAAACCCTGGCGGCAGGATAAAAGCATTGATATGATTAGCGTGGATACTACTAAAAGGAACCATTAACCATTATAAAATATTCCTTTCATATAATCTTAAAGAACGTTTAAAGCCAGCAATTGCATAATCTGCAGCTGCCGGCTTTTCATGATTAGGTTGTTAAATGAGACTTTACTGCCAGCATTCAACCAGACCAGCACATTAGAATGGGATTAGAATATTACTTTTTTTAAACCCAAGCTAAGTTAGGTTGTCTTAATTCATATTAATACCCCGTAAAATGAAAAAAATAGCAAAAAAAATAATGCTTTTAGCGGTTCTGGCATTTACAGCACCGCAGTTATACGCTCAGGTTAGTTTGAGTGTTGGTTTATCGGTACATATAGCGCCGCCTGCGCTACCCGTTTATACACAGCCGGTGTGCCCCGGCGATGGTTATATCTGGACACCGGGCTATTGGTCATACGGCGATGATGGTTATTACTGGGTACCAGGGGTTTGGGTAAGGCCTCCTCATTTCGGCTTTTTGTGGACGCCTGCTTATTGGGGGTATGATGGTGGCGTATATGTTTACCACAGCGGCTACTGGGGCCGGCACGTAGGTTTTTACGGCGGCATAAATTATGGTTGTGGTTACGGTGGTGTAGGTTTTGGTGGTGGTGTTTGGGCCGGTAATGTGTTTAGATACAATACGGCTGTTAATAATGTAAACACAACTATAGTGCATAATACCTATGTAAATAACACGGTAATTAATAATACAACGGTTAACAGAACTAGTTTTAATGGCCCCGGAGGGGTTGCTGCAAGGCCTAATAATGAGGAGCAAAGGGCTATGAACGAGCGTCATGAGCAACCTACTTCGCAACAGTTAAGCCACCAGCAAAACGCAAGTCAGGATCGTGGCCAACTGGCGTCGGTTAACCACGGCCGCCCAAGTGTTGCCGCCGTGAACAGGGTAAACGGCAATCATTTTGATAGCCAGGGGCATGGTGCCAACATGCGTAATGCTGATAATAACAGGGAAGGAGAGGCTGGCAGAAACCCAAATGTAAATGCGGGTAATCACGCAGAGCAAAACCGCCCGCAAGAAACCGGAAGCCAGCCCAATAATCATGATAATGCCCAGCAGCAGCACATGCAGGCGCAGCCTAATATGAGCAGGGCATCAAACCATATGCAAAATAATAACCATAACGCAATGGCTTACCATGCCCGGCCGGCTGTACAACATGGGGAGCCGCATGGCGGTGGTAGGCCCGCCCCGCATGAACATCACAGATAATAAGTATGAATAACAAAGGGGCTATATGCCCCTTTGTTATTCATATGCTTTTGAAGCAAACTCTCCTTTTTTAGCGCTTAATTATAAGCATAAAAAAAGCTGCCAATTGGCAGCTCTGGTTCGGGGCGTTTGTTTAGTTATTAATAGGGGTGCTGTTTTTTCGAAAATATTAATACTTAACTACTGGTTAGGGTATTTTTTGATAGTAAGGCAATAATAGAATATGATAATCAACAGTGCTATTCCCAGTGCTTTAATGATCATCTCTTCTATTAATTGTGCTTAAACGGTGATTTGAATACGTCTGGTTCAATGCGTGTGTTTAGCTCCCGGTAACTGGTAATAGCCAGGCCTGTTTCCATGTTCAGCGTAAAGGTTTCTGTGAAATTGCTTTTCTCGTTCAGTACATCCTCTGCCGATAAAACTAAGTTAGTGCCGATAACCTGGTGCAGTACATACGTCCCGGTGGTAAATTTTATGCCTACTTTATGGGCTTTAATTTGCATTATGTCAGATTCTATCAGTTCAAAAACAATGCTGTCGTAATCCAGCTGTTTCCCCATCACATCTGTTAATACAGGGATCTTGTTATTAAGCGGTGCCAGAAAGTGTAGGGCCGCAAAGCTGATCTTGTAATGGAGCGAATTTGCACGGCCATCTTTGGCCTTCATCTGGCTAAAGGTTTGCAGGTCGCCATCGGGATTATAAGCCTGAGATTTCATCCTGAACTCCTGGTAAGAAGCATGGAAGATGTTACGCTCTAAATCTGTTTGTGCCGAAGCATCTATCACATGTTTGTATGTTAGCTTAATTAATGCGAGTGCCATAAATCATTTGTTTAATTTAAAGTGCAATACCAATGGTGTAAGTGCCTGTGTAGCCATCGGTGATGTTGCCGGTAAGTACCAGGGTTTCATTTGCCAAATCTGTTGCCGAATTACCGAAGATGCCGTCGCTGGCGTTAAGCGTAGTGTTAATGCCATGTGCTTTATAAAGGCTGCTTGTATGTACAGTATCGGCAGTGGTTTTATCAAAAGCTACCTGGGCGGTCTTTTTTAACACGCCGCCTACAAAAACTTCCATATGGATATGCGTAGCACGGCCCTGGTACCAACCCGGAAATATGGTGATGAATTTTGCTACACCTGCCGAGTCTGTTGTTTGGTAGCCCCTTAACCAGGTTTCGCCGGTATAGCTTGTAGCCAGGCCCGAGGTGCCGCCGGTTTGGTTGCCATAGCCCGAATAATAACCATCTTTATTGCAGTGCCAGATATCAACACGGGCACCTGTTAATACATTACAGCTGCTGTTGGTATTAACCACTACAAAGCTAAGCGTAAGCGGTACCCCGGTTTGCCCGCCCGTAACGTCAGACCGAAGCAGTGGGTTTGTGCTTTCGCCACCCGGATAAGGATAAGGGCCTTCTACTTCTGTTGGGGTAACTATACAGCTACCCGTAGTAGTTGTTGTCCCGGTGGTGGTAGTTGTAGTTGTTGCGTCGGTGGTAGTAGTTGGTGTCGCATCCGAAGATTTTGAACAAGCTTCTAATACCATTGGCCCTGCTGTTGCTGCAAAAGCAAGTGTCCGTAAAAAGTTTTTGCGTTCCATAACCTATTTGTTAAAGGTTTAATCAATAATTGATAGGATGAAATTAGCAGCTTTGCAAGGCATCATTAAAAGTGTATCGGTAAATAAGCCGTATGTATCGACGAATGGTAATAAACCTGTTACAGTGTACCGGCTTATTGCCATTGGTATTAATTATTCGCCACCCGGCGGCGGACCACCCATGCCACCACCCGGGAACCTGCCACCCGGGCCGCCTGGAGGGCCATCACCCGGCGAAGGGCGTTTGCCTGCAAATTTTTGCAGCTTTAATGTAAAGCTGAGCAGGTAGTAACGGCCTAAGCGGTTGGCCTGGGTTTGGGTGGTATACGTACCGGTACCGGTTGAGGTATAGCCCGTATTTTGGTTAAACAAATCGAAAGCCGACAAGCGCAGCGTGCCGATGTTATTCTTCAGAAAGCGTCTTTCGGCATATACGTTTAAGATGTTGGGGTTGGTAGCCCCGGTATAGCCCTGGTAAATTACTTTGCTGTAATCATAGCTCAGGGTATAATCTTTAAAAACATAATTTTTGCCGTTTAAGCCCAGGTTAATCGTTTTAAAATTGTTGTTAACATTGGCCGTGCTAATAGAGTTATCGGTATGGTTAATGCTGTAGCTGGCACTCAGTTCGGCATCTATTACATCGGTAATATCCAGCCGGAATTTGGTTCCCTGGGTAATCACCATGTTTTTGGCAATGTTTTTTTCGGTGGTCATGTCGTAAGTATCTGCCGCCACATTGCTAATGTAGGAGATGTTGTTGTTGTAAGCAATGTTACCGGTTAACATCAGTGTATACTTGCGCTTTTCCCAGGGTTTGGCAAATACATAATTGGCATTACCGCCGTAAAAACCATCGGCATTTAAGTAGTTGGTTAATATGGTACCGGCCAGCTTGGCATTAGGGGTATAAACTTTTGGATAGCTGATGGTGTTGGCTACAATTTTATTATTTGTTTGGGTAAACGATAAATTGGTGAACAAAATATTGCCCGATGCAAAGTTGAACTGGTTATACCGCAACGTAAAGTTGTTGTTAAACTCGGGTTTCAGGTTGGCATTACCTTGTACCGGGTAGGATGCATTAGAGAAATCGACCACCGGCTGTAGTTCGTTATAAGTAGGCTGGTTGCTGGCACCATTGTAATTTAAGCTCAGGCTTTGGCTGCGCGAAAAGTTATAGATAAACCTGGCCGTTGGCGCCACGTTAAAAGTAGTAACACGGGTTTGTGTACCGGTGGTAAGTGAGTTACCCTCTAATATGGACGGCTGCGCCGAGATCCCCAGCGTGTAGTTGTATTTTTTTTGAATATAGCGGTAGTTAAGCCCGAATTTATTGGTGATAAAGGTGAAATTATAATCGTTGCTTAACAAGGCGTAGTTGTTACGGGTGCCCAGTGTGGTCAGCGTATCGGTCTCTTTATCAGATGTGGTATAGGCATAGTGGTAAGCATAATTCAACTCTAAGTAAGAATGCTTGCTGATGGGTTCCATGTATGATAGTGTGGTACCCACCGTATCGGTACGTACATTGGTATTGATCAGTTGATTGATCGGCGCATTGGCGGTGCCTGATAGGTAGGTGTAAACCGGGTTCTGGGTTTGATCCAGCTTGGCCGAACCTGCGCTTACATTGATGCTGAAATTACGGCCCTTGCTGTTAAACCTATGGTTGTACAATAAGTTAGCGCCATAATTGGGTGCCGATGAGCTTAAGGTAGAGAGCAGGTTATAGTCAGACACGGTTGCATCATTCTGCTGAATTAAGCTCGATGCCGACTGGTTGGTTTTTACACCCGCATAAGTAATGGTTGGCACAAACTTTAAATAGTTAACCGTATCTGGCTTATATTCGATGTTGAAATTAAAGCGGTGGTTAATTTTCTCGTCTGTTTGGTTGCTGCTCACATTGTTAATAATCTGGCTGCCCAGGGCTGCATTGTTTTGTATAGTAGAGCTGATGGTGTTGGTGGTGTTATCAGAATAGCTGTAGCTGCCATAAGCGGTAATTTTTTTACCCCACGAGTCGCGATAGTTTAAGCCGAGAGAACGTGCCGTGGTAATACCATTGGCGCTTGTTGAGCTACCCGCCCCCGGCGGTGGCCCACCCGGACCGCCACTACGCGGCCCACCGCCGCCAAAGCTAAACAGGTTGGTGTTGGTGTTATTCAAATTGCCTAACAAGGCCAGCTGGCGGTCGCCGCTAAAGCTAAATGCCGTGGCAGATGCTACATAGCGGTTATCTTTTTCCTGCGGTATGGCATCGGCGCCATCGCCCACGGTTGCCTGGCCAAAGTAGCCGTAGTTTTTGCTTGGCTTAACAGTAATGTTCAGTATTTTTTCGGGTTCGCCGGTTTTAACACCGGTCAGGTTGGCCTGGTCGCCGTAATCATCTATGATCTGGATATTCTCTACAATGTCGGCAGGCAGGTTTTTGGTGGCCGTTTTAAGGTCGCCGCCAAAAAAATCTTTACCATTAACACGCACTTTGGTAACGCTTTTGCCCTGTGCCGTCATATTGCCGTCTTTATCAATATCAACACCTGGCAGCTTTTTTAGCACGTCCTCTACCGGGGCATTGTCGCGTACTTTATAAGCATCAGCTTTAAACTCAATGGTATCTTCTTTAAGCTTTACAGGGTTAATATCTGTAATGGTAACGCCATTCAGCATGTGCGATTCAAACTTGAGTACGATGGTACCCAATGCAGCCGGTTTGTTATCACCGGCAGTTATAATATGCCGCTTTAAAGATTGAAAGCCGATGGAGGTAAACGTAAGATCGAACGTGGCACTTTGTACATTGTTAAAGGTAAAAGCTCCGTTGGCATCGGTGGCTGTCATTACGCTGTCTTTGCCTGCTTTTAGTTTTATGGTAGCACCAATAACACTCAGCCCTGTCGAATCTTTTACAATCCCGCTTACGGTTTTAGCTGTTTGGGCTTTACTCTGCTTAATGCCGGCAAACAGCATAATAGTAAGTAGCGCGTATATTATTTTCATTTGGGTGTTTAATTAATACTGCAAAACAATAAGGTATGCAGCATATTAAAAAAGGCGATAGACCATGAGCCGATAAACGTAGACGGGAACCCAATTTTACCCTATAAGTTGCTGTTTAATAAGGGGTGATTTTGTTTAGTTATACTAAACGATTAATTTTTACCCTTCGTCGGTGTTTGATTATGATTAATAGATTTTAATTGCAGTTACCCGGCATTAAGGTTAATATTGATTAAGTATTTGTTTAAAAAATCAATTCCATGGAAGAAGCCCGGGAACATAAATTCAAAAAATCTATTTCGGTACTTGTACTTATCCATGTTTTAATATGGGCAGTAATAGCGGTGGTTTTATTCGTGTATCAGCCCTTATCGTGGAATATTGCCATACCTATTCAGCTTTGGATAAAGCAGGGTATTGTGTTGGTATTGCTCATTATATCATATTATGTTAACGCGCACATATTTGTACCTAAGTTTCTGCTGCAAAACCGCACCCGCGATTTCTTTATCTTATTGATCCTGCTTGTTGCTTCTGTTTTGTTTATTAATAATTTGGTTGATCCCTGGTTGCACATTCCGCAATTGATGGATAAAGCCTTCCATCAGCACGGCCCCCCAAGGCCGCGTGATCATGGCGGCCATAACCGAGACTTCTCTGTGCTGATGCTGACTATTATTTCACTGGTTCTGGGAATTAGTACCAGTGTTACAGCTATCCAGAAATGGCAGAAAGACCAGCGGCTTCGCCAGGAACTTGAGCAGGAAAAAACAACCTCAGAGCTATCGTTTTTGAAAGCGCAGATTAACCCGCATTTCTTTTTCAATACCCTTAATAATATTTATGCGCTTACCGTGGTTGATGTAGCGGCGTCGCGCGAGGCCATCCATAAGCTGTCGCGCATGATGCGTTATTTATTGTATGAAACCCAGCACGGTACCACCTTGTTAAGTAAAGAGATTGGGTTTATTAAAGATTATATCGAACTGATGAAATTACGCCTAACCGAAAAAGTAACCCTTAATTTTAGCTACCCGGAGGATTTAAAAGATGAGCAAATAGCGCCAATGTTATTCTTGCCTTTTGTAGAAAATGCTTTTAAGCATGGCATCAGTTCAACCTATCCCAGCTATATTGGTATTGTGATTGTACAGGAAGGCGGGAAACTAAGTATGGATGTTAACAATACCATTTTCGATGATTCGCAGGTGCAAATGGAGGGTAACAGCGGTATTGGTTTGGTTAATACCCGGCGGCGGCTGGATTTGATGTACCCCGGTAAATATACGCTCGACATCACAGAACGATCTGCCGATGCTCATTATATCGTTAAACTAACGCTCGACTTA
Source organism: Mucilaginibacter polytrichastri (assembly GCF_001911425.1). GTDB lineage: Bacteria > Bacteroidota > Bacteroidia > Sphingobacteriales > Sphingobacteriaceae > Mucilaginibacter > Mucilaginibacter polytrichastri. The sequence goes on from NZ_MPPL01000001.1 coordinate 337,183, forward strand.
TCATGATATTAAATTGCATAGCTGTTGATGACGAACCTTTAGCACTGGGGCTGGTTTGCGCATTTATTGACCAAACGCCTTTTTTAAGTTTAAAAGGCCGTTCGTCGAGCGCGGTGGAGGCTTTGAAGATCCTGAATGACGAGGCCGTAGATTTAATATTCCTAGATATCCAAATGCCCGACCTTAATGGCATGGAGCTGGCCCGTGTGCTTGACAGCAGGCCCAACAAGCCTCGTATTATTTTTACCACCGCCTACAACCAGTTTGCGCTGGATGGTTATAAAGTTGATGCCCTGGACTACCTGTTGAAGCCCTTCAACTACGAAGAGTTTTTAAAAGCCGCCCAAAAAGCGCTCAAGTACCAGGAAATGATTGCCAAGGCCGAACCGGAACCTAAGCAGGAAGAGGATTATCTTTTTTTGAAAGTAGAATACCAGCTGGTGCGCGTTGCACTTAGTGATATCCTGTATATAGAAGGCCTGAAGGATTATGTAAAAGTTTGGCTCAAAAGCGCCCCCAAACCCTTGCTTTCTCTTACCAGTTTAAAAGCCCTCGAAGAGAAGTTACCTTCCCGCCGTTTTATGCGCGTGCATCGCTCATTTATTGTATCGCTCGATCAGATCAACTCTGTTACCCGCAATACCCTGCAGATAGGCAGTATAAATATCAGCGTTGGCGAGCAGTATAAGGATGCTTTTAATGTGTTTATTAGTAAATGGAATTGAGGTGTATTGGCGAGACGCTAATCCTCCATCGTCATAGTTACGACGAAGTAATCCCAAACCTACAGAGACAGTGCTTTAATTAACGCACCGGCTAATATTAATTGTCTGTGCTATTATCATCGTTAGTCTGCTCCTGGCCGCAGGGGCTTAGTTGCTTTTTCTTGATAAAAAGTAACCAAAAATCAAGACGCAAAAAAGCTCCACCGCACAAATGCCACTTCACGGCCCCGCTTTTGCGTCAGGCCTCCCGCTCCTTTGATTGTCCCAATGTCTTTTCTAGCTTCTTTTATAATGTCGGCAAACAGCTTCGGCAATAGCGGGCAGAACAATGGTGGCTTGTGGGCAGGAAAAGGCATTGGAGATTTTGCAGCAGGGTAAAGGCTATGTAGCGTAAGCGGGGCAAAAGATCCCGGCCTGTGTTGTTCTGTTTGCTGTGGCTTGTGCGGCAAAGAAGCCTTTTGCCGACAGGCGCTTTGGTTACTTTGGCGCCCCAAAGTAATAAGCCCTCCCGCGGCGATTAAGCGGGACCGAAGTTCATACTGCGTCACCCGATCCTAATGAAAAACGGATTAACGCCTCCTTTGCCAATCAAACATTATTAATTAGCTTTAGTTACCAATTAAAGCCTACCAATGAAAAAACTTTCTACGCTATTATATGTCCTCTTGGCAGGGTGTGTACTGCTTGCTTTTAAACAAAATAATGATCTGCCCGATGCCGTAAAAACAGAGGCAGGCATGGTGTCTGGTATTAAAAGTTCTGCCGGCGATGTAACTTCTTTTAAAGGCATCCCATTTGCTGCGCCGCCTGTTGGTGCACTGCGCTGGAAAGCCCCGCAGCCCGCCGCGCATTGGGATGGTGTTAAAAAATGCGATGCCTTTGGCCCGAGCCCGATGCAGGCCGAACCCAAACCATTTTTTGTGTGGACTAAAGAATTTCTGATCCCGGCCGAACCTATCAGTGAGGACTGCTTGTATTTAAACGTTTGGACTAAAACTATTAATACTAACAAGAAGCCGGTTTTTGTGTGGATCTATGGCGGTGGTTTTAGCAGTGGTGGTGCCGGCGTACCTATTTATGATGGTGAGGCTATGGCGCGTAAGGACATAGTATTTGTGTCGATCAATTACAGGGTAGGGGTGTTCGGCTTTTTTGCCCACCCGGAGTTAAGCAAGGAATCTCTTTTACATAGTTCGGGTAACTACGAGCTGATGGACCAAATTGCTGCGCTGAAATGGGTGAAGAAAAACATTGCAGCCTTTGGCGGCGACCCGGAAAATGTGACCATCGCGGGGCAATCGGCAGGGGCAATGAGTGTAAATTGTCTGGTAGCTTCGCCGAAAGCTAAGGGCTTATTTCAAAAGGCCATTGCCGAAAGCGGATCGATGATGATTGCTAATGCCAGCCGGCAAATGATGGATCTGAACACGGCTGAGGCCCAGGGCATAAAAGCAGCCCAGGCAGCTGAGGTTAATTCGCTGCAGGATCTTAGGGCCATGTCGTCAAAAGAATTACTGGAGAAAGTTAAAGGCCATTTTGCACCCATTGCTGATGGTTACAATGTACTGCCCGAGCCGGTTTACCAGCTTTATACCGAAAATAAACAAAATAATGTGCCACTTTTAACCGGTTGGAATGCTGATGAAGGCATTGTTCCTGATATTAAAAATAAGGATACTTATATTAAACAGATCCGGGCCGAATATGGTACACATGCGGCTGATATACTGAAATATTACCCGGCGGGTACGGATGCCGAAGCAGCGCAATCGCAGGTGAACTTAAACCGTGACATCACGTTTGCGATATCGGGTTACCAGTGGGCCAAACTGCAAAGCAGCCGTAAAAGTAAACCAGTTTATGTTTACAACTTTACCCGCAGGCCACCGGCAGAAGGCGAGTATGTAAAATATAAATCGTTCCATACGGCCGAGGTTGCTTATGCGCTGGATGACCTGAAATTCCTGAATCGCCCGTGGCAGCCGGCAGATAGGCAACTGGCCAAAAACATGTCGGCCTATTGGATTAATTTTATGAGGACGGGTAACCCCAATGGTAGCGGACTACCGCAATGGCCGCAGTTTAACGAGCAAAGCAATCAGGTGATAGTGTTGGGCGATAAAACGTCTGCGCATACGCTATTGGATAAGCAACGATTGGATTTTATGTTGAAAACCCCCTAACCCCCTGAAGGGGGATAGAAGTTAGACTTTTGCTGTAATTAAAATAAGAAAAAGCCACCCGGAAAGGTGGCTTTTCTATAAAGTTATTTTATCACTCCCCTTTAGGGGCTGGTGGGATTAGAAGCTTTGCTTAGCTTCCTTAGCGCGTTCGCTTACCTGCTCAATAGCGTCTTTTGCGTATTCTTTTAGTTTGTCTACTAAATCGGGCGCTTTGTCGGCCAGTTCATCAATTAATGATTTGCCGTTATCTTCATTCTTTTTAACTGCATAGCTAATGCCATACGCAACTGCTGCGCCAATGGCAATATATTTTAATAGGCTCATATTGTTGTTTTTAATTATTTGGGTGGATAGTACAATGTTAGTGCCAAGAGTTAAAGCGGTTGTGAGTGAGTGGGGGTTGGTGGCACTGCATCATAAACCCGGGTGGAGCGGATACCGGCCAATGTGGTTAAGGCTTGTGCGCGTATGAGCATAATACGGGGCCGGCATTGATAGTAGCATTGTTATTGCTTTACTAAGTATTAGGGGTTATAGCAGAAATCCCTCCCTGCCAGGGCACAGCCAGCCGCACCCCTCCCGTTTAGGGAGGGAATTAAAAAAGGCCCCCATCTTTTACTCACTCATTCAGAGTCCGCTCATTCAATTCAGGGCCTCATTTACAAATCACTCATCCACAACTAAATTACACTTGGCTAAATAAAATATTATTCCTACATTTGCGTCCCCGTTAAGAGCGGGTAAAACATTAAAAATCAAAGTATAATAATGCAACAGTACGAAACCGTGATCGTTCTAACCCCGTTGTTATCAGACGAAGTTGCGAAAGAGGCGATAGCCAAATTCAGCAAAATTCTTACAGATAACGGAGCCGAAATTGTCCAAGAGGATAATTGGGGTTTGAGAAAATTAGCGTATCCAATCCAAAAGAAAACAACTGGATACTATCACTTAACTGAATTTAAGGCTCCGGGTGAATTAATTAACAAACTTGAAGTTGAATTGAGACGTGATGAGCGCGTATTGCGTTTCTTAACTATTGCCCTCGACAAACATGCCATTGCTTACAATGACAAAAAACGTAGTGGTGCTTTCAACAAAAAATCAGCTAAAGCAGAGGAGACAGCAAACTAATGGCAACAGAACAAATTAAGTATGTTACTGCTCCTAAAGTGGAGGATAACCGCAAAAAATATTGCCGTTTTAAAAAGAACGGTATTAAATACATCGATTACAAAGACGCTAACTTCCTTTTGAAGTTTGTTAACGACCAGGGTAAAGTATTACCTCGCCGTTTAACTGGTACTTCATTAAAGTTCCAGCGTAAAGTGGCTCAAGCAGTTAAACGTGCACGCCACATCGGTTTATTACCTTACGTAACAGATTCGTTAAAATAATCAGGAGGATTTAAAAATGGACATTATTTTAAAACAAGATGTTAAAAACCTCGGTGAGAAAGACGAAGTCGTTAAAGTAAAACCAGGTTACGGCCGTAACTTTTTGATCCCTCAGGGTGTGGCTATTTTAGCTACCGTGTCGGCTCGTAAAGTATTAGCTGAAAACTTAAAACAAGCGCAGTTTAAACAAGACAAAATCCGTAAGGATGCTGACGAGGTTGCTGCCAAGTTAGAAAACGTTAAACTTACCATTGGCGCCAAAGCTGGTGAAACCGGTAAAATTTTCGGTGCTATCAACACTATTCAGATAGCTGATGCATTGAAGAAACAAGGCTTTGAAGTTGACCGTCGCCGTATCACTTTTGATCAGGACCCTAAATTTGTTGGTGAATACACTGCAAACTTAAACCTGCACAAAGAAGTTAAGGTTAAGGTTCCTTTCGAGGTTGTAGCCGAGTAATTGTATTGATTTCTGATTCCGGGATTTAGATTTCGGATTTGAACATATAAATTGAAATAAGGTGTTTAGTATATTTACTGAGCACCTTATTTTTTTACCCCATTTTTGATATCCCCCTGATGCGAGGCATATTTAGACTGATACTGCGTATTGTTAAAATATTTCTGATTGCTTTTATCAGCATTACCGTTTTATGGGTATTGCTATATCGCTTTGTAAACCCGCCGGTAACATGGCTAATGGTAACCCGTGGCTTTGAGCGCAAGGCCGATGGTAAAGACTGGAAGATTGATAAGCACTGGGTAAGTTTTGATAGTATTGCCGACCCGATGAAACGCGCAGCCGTGGCAGCCGAAGATCAGAAGTTTTTGAACCATTTCGGGTTCGACTTTAAGGCAATGGAACGTGCTATTGATAAAAATGCGCACAGTCACAAGTTGATGGGCGGGAGTACAATATCACAGCAAACTGCCAAAAACGTTTTCCTGTGGCCGGGCCGCTCGTATGTACGCAAAGGCTTTGAAGCCTACTTTACGCTGCTGATAGAGACCTTCTGGAGCAAGCGCCGCATTATGGAGGTATACCTTAATGTGATTGAAATGGGCGATGGTATTTACGGTGTGGAAGCAGCTTCGCAGGCTTACTTTCATAAACATGCATCGCAATTAACAACCTACCAGGCTGCTGCCATTGCATCAATATTCCCAAACCCGCTGCATTGGTCGCCCATTAACCCGAGCGATTATTTGAGGCACCATCAGTATTTGATCCGGAAGAACATTAGAAGGTTGGGGCCGTTGGATTTTTAGGGTCGCTGAACCTGAACCCGTCCGTCATCCTGAACTTGTTTCGGGATCCCACAGGACGATCTGCTTGATGAGTATACTTAGACCTGACGCGTGGGATGCCGAAACAAGTTCTGCATGACGTGTTGGGTGAATGCAGGACATTGTTTGACCTGCAAATTACCATAACTCAATCTTCATGATGTAAATTGCACCATGCCCGCCAATCAAATCCTCACCCTCGACGACATTAAACTCCTCGTTGATACTTTTTACACCAAAATAAAAGGTGATGCATTGCTGGGCCCGATATTTAATGAGCGCATACAGGATCGCTGGCCGCAGCACCTGGAAAAGATGTACGCATTTTGGCAAACCTTATTGCTGGAAGAACATACTTACAACGGCCGGCCTTTCCCGCCGCATATGAATCTGCCTGTCGGGCACGAGCATTTTGAACACTGGCTCAACCTATTTACCGCAACTATAGACGAACTATTTACCGGCGAAAAAGCCGGCGAAGCCAAGTGGCGGGCCGGAAATATTGCGAAGATGTTTGAGCATAAGATTGCTTACTTCCGCAGTCATGGACATGGGTTTGTGCAGTAGAGTGTAATAATCCAAGGAAGCACGTCGTCCCGAACTTGTTTCGGGATCCCACAGAACAGGTCAAAGACTATGCATTTGTACACTTAGCAAGTGGGATGCCGAAACAAGTTCGGCATGACGGATCTGTGTTATGAATTAATCTTTCTTCTTCAAATCCTCTTTCACTTCTTCCCTGTAATCTTTATAGCCATTTACATGCGGCTTATCGAGGTTAAGCATACTGTCTAAACTGGCATCATAGATCTGGTATTTATTGTTTTTGGCAAACTCTACCAAGGCAAAAAGGGCAGGCTCGCCGTCGAGGCTCAGGAGCAGGTTGTTGGACGGCAGGTCGGTATATTCATATTCAATATTACCATCGGGAACCGAAATTATCCTGAAAGCATCTTCCTCTTCAATAGCGCGGAAATGGGCTTTAAGCTTCTTGCCGAAGTCTGCCGGTTTTAGCGCTTGTTTATTAAGGGTTTCCAAGTCTGCAATTTCCTCGGTTGAATTAAATAGTACTACGTCCCAGCTCATCTGTTTGTGTTTGTGGTAAAATTAAGGAAAAGCGATGGGATTAGGCAATGTTGTTCGTCGGTGCACATATCTTGCGTTAAGGATAGGAGCGGATACCGGCCTTGTGGCTAATGCCTGTGTGGTATGAGCGGATAGCCTGGGCCGCAGGCAACGCCTAGGGGAGAATCAAGAATAAAGAGCCGGGGATCAATGGAAAATAAACGTGTCCAAATGTATAGAGCGACTTGTTTAAACTTCTAAAGTAACTCATTTTAAGCAAATTATTTCTCCAATGTCCTTGCTTATTAAAATATTACTGCTTACAATTGTGATATCATTTTAATATCAAATTGAATAATATGAAAACCGAAAAAACCTTAAGTCCTTATAATGGCTATTTTGCAGTGGCCTGTGCAATTGCTGCCGTAGTTGGTATTGCATTTTCTTTGCTTTATGAGCAGCCGATATGGGTTATAGTTTGTTTTATCATTCTTGTGTTTGAGTTAAAGGGTTTAATTATTGTAAGCCCAAATAATGCACAGGTTTTACTTTTGTTTGGTAAATACACAGGCACCATTAATGAAAACGGTTTGTTTTGGATAAATCCTTTATTGAAACGTATAGGGCTATCTTTAAAGGCCCGTAATTTTGAGAGTGAGAAAGTTAAGGTGAATGATAAAATGGGCAACCCTATTTTAATTAGTGTGATATTGGTTTGGCGCATTAAGGATACCTTTAAGGCATCATTCGAGGTAAATAATTATGAGCAATTTGTAAAGGTGCAAACAGATTCGGCTGTGCGTAAACTAGCCGGCAGTTTTCCATACGATCATTTTGAGGATGAGCGGGCGTCTGTTACATTAAGTACTAATTTTGATGATATTAATAACGCCCTTGAAAAAGAGATAGCAGAGCGCCTTGAAATGGCCGGAATAGAAGTGGTAGAGGCGCGGATAGGTTACCTGGCTTATGCGCCCGAAATTGCACACTCTATGTTAAGGCGCCAGCAGGCATCGGCTATTGTGGCTGCGCGGCATAAAATTGTAGAAGGTGCCGTGGGGATGGTTGAAAGCGCCTTGAAGCTATTATCCGAAAAACAGATTATTAACCTTGACGAAGAACGCAAAGCAGCCATGGTAAGCAACCTGATGGTGGTACTTTGTGGCGACAGGGAAACGCAGCCTATTGTAAATACAGGTACATTATATCAATAAAAAAAATGGCAGAGAAGAAGTCGTTCGCTTTACGCATTGATGCAGACACGATGAAGCTGGTTGAAAAATGGGCTTCAGACGAGTTTAGGAGCGTTAACGGCCAAATTGAGTGGATGCTGCACAAGGCTTTGAAAGAAGCAGGGAGACTGAAGAAAGAAGAGGATCAAGACACAGGGATTGAGCGCAAAGAAAATAAACTTAAGAAATAAAAGGACTAAATATTACCTGATTAACCCCTTTAAATCTGGATGCGATTGGGAGGCGATGAACTCTGTGATGGTAAATTTAGCCAGTTTGTGTTGGTGAAAAGGATCGTCGGCAATAATTTTCTCCAATATTTCCTTAGAATCGGCTTGGGCTAGTATGATGCCGCCTGTGCGGGGAACCTTGCGTCCAGACATGATAAACACATCAGCCTTGTAATATTTGTCGAGATATTTTACGTGCGCAGCCATGTGCTCGTCAAGTTGCTCGAGTGGCACAATGTATTTAAGGTCGATGATGAACATGTTAGGGTTAAACAGTTATAAGATCGCGGAAAAGTTGCGGATGCCAGCTGTTTTTAAAGGGCACTTCCCATTTGCTATTAAGTTCGGCCAGGTTTTGTACCAGGTTGTTAAATACAATAGTATCGGTGGTAATGGTGCCTTGTTTAATCAATTCTTCGAACTGGTTGCGCGGGGCCGACAGTACTTCGCTACCATCGCGGTAGGCCAGGTTAAAGCGATCGAAAAGGTTGATATCGTAATGCTGCTCTACCTGTTTCATAAAATTAACCGATTTATCGATTGAGCAACCGCTGGCCCCGGCCTGGCTTTCGTCTACCATGAGCACAATAAAGCGATTGTAGCGTATTTCTGCCCCGGCTTTAAGCGCATTGCTATGTGCTGTCCAGCTTTGTGTAAAGCTGTTTAATTGCTGTTGCAGCTGCTGGGTTTCGGCGTCGCTGAGCTTGCGGTCGGCCTGGTAGATCCACACTCTCGAATTTTCAGAAAATTGCATATACAAAGGTATCAAATTATTAACTTAGGGATGTCAAATAGTTGCCATGTTGAACGTTGTGAGGGTAAAAATTAAAAAGCATTTTTTGATCATTAGCATAGCTGCCCTCGGTTTATCGGGCCTGTGCTTTACTTACGCCATGGACGAGCAGCAATGGCTGTACTGGAGTAATAAATGCCTGGCAGAGGCCTACAATTCGTACGGTGATACCAAACTTAAAAAGTGGGAGCTTAACATTACCAATAATGCCTTTGTTCGCCTGCGCAAAACTTATACTAATGGCAAGCAAGAGTATTTCTCGTTCCACCTGCACCGGTTTAATGATCTGGACTACCTGGGCACTACCACAACCGGTACCCTGCAGCTAAAAACAATTGCCGACGATATTATTGTACAGACCTATGGTGACCCTAAAGGTGATATTGATACCATGGCCACCAGCTTAAGCATCCAGGTTAAAAACATGGACCCAGACCGTTTAGACAGTCTGCGTAACGCGCTTATTTATTTAAAAGAGAAAAATTAGATATTTTCGGAAAGAAAATTCGCTCTTACTGTCGGCTTGCAGCAAAGGCATTAGCAGGCTCAAAAACTTTTATTGCTGATAAACAGTGCCTTTAGCGATATTTTGAAAAAAAGTTTCATAAAATAGAAAAAGACACTACATTTGCATTCCCGAAACGGACGATGGTATCATAGCTCAGTCGGTAGAGCAAAGGACTGAAAATCCTTGTGTCGCTGGTTCGATCCCAGCTGATACCACACTAAAAATTAGGCCTTTAGATAAAAATCTGAAGGCCTTTTTGTTTTATTGGTACAACAGTGGTACAACAAATACACAAGAAATGCTGATAGGTAGTATTTAACTTTTAAAAGCAAACTTTCGAAAAAAAACGAAAGTAATTACGACAAATTTATTATTCGTTCAATAACTCGAATCGCTTTATCCCTTTTTCGCTCCCAAGCTGATAGGTCTAATGACGTAAGCTGAAAATCCACTTCAATTTTTGATTTAAACAAGTTCCATTTTTTTGGATCATTAATTTTAAAGCCTTGTGTAAGTGGTATTACACCTTTAATGTCTAAGAAATCGAAAGGTGGAATCAATATGGGAATATGTTGAACGGACTTAACCCAAACAGCGCCCATCTCGCACAAGCATACAGGACTCGAATAGAAATTATTACCTAAAATAAAGAGAACAAGAACGGATTCGTCTATTTCTTTTTTAATAGCTTCAAGAAAATTATCACCTAATTTTATTCCATACCCTTCAATTGAGCTACAAAAAATCTGACTGCTACTTAAACCAATATTTTCAAGCAGATCAATGACTTCCTCTACCAAGTGCGAATCTGAAGAAGCATGACTAATAAATATTTTTGTAGGAAAATATGGCGTTGTAGTTATTGCCTCAAATAAACCAGCACGATACTTTCGGGTGGATTGCACTTCAATGATACAGGTGATCAAATCATAATCACTTTGATTACAATATCGTTCCACTGTAAATTGCTGAGCCTCCAATCCCAGGCCGCTTTTTCCCTGTTTGTCTGTTGAAACCCGATAATACGCTATTGCCTGTTTCAATTTGTCACTTCCCCACCGTTCATGAGTAAACCATCGTTTATATTTGAACAAATCCTGATTAAAAATCAGTTAGTTTCAGTTCAAAAAATTCCGATTAAGCAGGAATAATGTTTGAAAAGGGCTAAAAAGGAGAGGATCTTGTTTATGAGTTAAGGATGGTTTACTCATAAACAAATTTATTGATAGGTTTCTTGAATAAATAAACTTTAAATATTACATCTTCGATAAATAAATATTGCTAATCACCGGGGTTCAATGAAAGTTCAATATACTTTGTATAAAGTGGACATGCGTAGTATTTTAGATGACACTATGGTCTTTAGTAAATAATTAAACCAGCATGAATTACGAGATAACACCGACAATTCTGAATTATCAAATCATTCTTAACTTAAGAAAAGCAGCAATTGTATCCAAATTATAAGTTTAATACCACCACTTAGACCTACATTGATATTATAGTTTGCCAGTCATGTAGTATATTGGCAGGACAGGTATTTAGTTAGATTATATTAAACCGCATTCAAGATATTACCTCATTAGGGATTCTAAAGCTAAGCGATAGAGAATGGAAAAGCCCAGTCCTATGGCTGGGCTTAAGATTGCTTTATATATACTTAATGGACACGAGCGAAACGCTCACGCCCGCATGAGAGTATCCATTTTTTTAACCCTACAAAGAAACTATTCGTTACTCGGGAATATCAACGGAGTCGCTGTTGATACATATCTGTTATTTTTATGAATATAAGATGGTAATGTAATCAGTGGCTCATTGGAGAGTGGACATTTAGTCCATCTGTATTCCGGATGTTCTTCTCGATCTACATCAAACCAGTAAAATAATTTGACATTTTTATTTAGTTTATTTACAGCCGCTAATGCAAGAATCATACTTTTATTAATAGGATCATCAATATTATATATTCTGTTATCATCATTATACAACCAATTATTATATAAATTGAGATAGTCTCTTTTCCATTGCTTTAAATCAATTTGTTTTGACAACAAAATATATGCAGGATGATTGCAACTAATTACTGATTCGCTCACAATATTCCAGAGAATATCTTCGCTATCGACCGTAACCATAACTTTTATCTGTTCCATATTATTTATTAAATCTGTTATCATTTAACAATTTCCGCGCCGTCCTAGCTTCTTTGATTCCTCGATTTGCTTCTTTCTCAATATTTTCCCAAGTCTCATCATTGTATTGTTCAGGAAATACTTCTCTAATTTTTCCTTTTTTGAATTTTGAAATTATTTGAGAACCAGTCAATCCACTATATTTATGTGCTTTTTTTATATGCCTGTCTTTGGTCAAATCATTCAATACAAAGCCAGCCGTTACAACATCTACCGCAGCATTTACTATAGGAAGTTCTTGCACAAACGTATCAATCGCAAGTAGCCATTTGGGAACTGCATTAGAATGTTCTATAAAGAATGTACCTACTGGTGCTAAACTATTCCTAACGCCTTTAATAACAACTTCTTGCAAGGTTACTGGTTTTAATTCAGGAGCCTTAGGTTTCGGCTTAGGTTTTTCGCTTTCTTTACTTGCTCCATCACCTATTATATTTTCTGCTTCCATACCATCTGGATCAATGGTGCTAATTGGATTATTCATCCCATAGTTGTAAGGCGATAAATGCTCAAAGTCATCAGCCATTGGATCTATCGTACCGAATCTACCAATTACCGGATCATAGAACCTTGCGCCATAATCGTACTGATTTGCTAAATCGGTTTGTACTTCTTTGCCATTATAAAGATAACGGTTATCATGAAAATAGTTGCTCTTGCGCAGTCCAAAGCTATAATACTCATCTTCCTGTAAGATCCGAGCTGTTCCGTTAAATTGATCTATACTCACCCGGTTGTTACCTAGATGATCCTGCAGGTTATACTCGTAATTGTAGGTGCCGTTATTATTGGCAATCCTGCCTTCTTCGGTATTAATAAATGCTATTGCACCGTTTTTGTAAACGATGCCATTGATATAATCCCAAGATCCATCGCTGCCCGTATTACGCAGTTTCTGACCTGTTGCATCGTAGGTATACATAGCCAGTGTCGTAGTACCCTGGGTTACATTTTGAGGCAGATTAAGCAGGTTGTAAGAGATTACTTTACCCTGGCCATCCGAAGTGGCATTGCCATTCGGATCGTAACTGTAGCTTCTCGGGCTGTAGCCTGTTACTGTATTTAACTGATTACCTGTATAATTGGTATAATTGAGTGTCCCGGCACCGCTTCCGCTCCTGGTCAGCTGGGTGATGTTGCCCATCAGATCATAGCTGATCTGCTCATTCAAGGCATCAGCAGTTGTGCCACCTGCAAAACCAGCAATGGTCAAGCGGTTTAAAGCATCATAAGTGTAAGTAAACGTGCGTATACCTGGGGTAGCTACCTTGGTGGTCAAATAACCCATCTGGCTGATGTTTCCGTTAAATTGAGGTACAGTTGTCGTGCCATCCGGTTGATCATACCGTAAGTCAAGGCTAAACAGGTTCCCATTAGTGCCAACTGTTCTTAACCAACCCCGTTCATTATAAGTATAGCTAATTTTTTGCAGGTCATTGCCCAGGTGTTTGGTCATCACCTGCCCGATATCGTTGTAATCGATCTGACTCAACAATACGTTAGTACCGCCGTTGATCTGTTCATGCGTTTGCGTTTTGCGACCCATGTGGTCATAGGCATACGTGTTGGCTACCGTTAACGCAAGGCTACCATTGGTATAATGCAGCCGGGTGGATGCGGTTACTTCGCTGGTAAAATCATACGTGTTGGTAATCAGATCATAGTTTCCATTATTAACCGTACCTCCCAGATAATGCTGGTTGTAAGTCGAAGTGTTACGCCCTTTGTCATCATAATAGGCCACCGTCCATAACATTTGACCAGCAGTGTTTAATACCCACGTTTTTGTTCCGGTCAACAATCCTGTGGTAGCAGTACTGGAACCTGAGGGCGCACTGTAACCTGCGGGTAGATCGGGAAAAGTATAATCATCATAATAATTGATGGTCATAGTAGAAATCCAGGTACTTGGAAATGCAGCGGCGGTGTAATAATTTCCGGGCGTACGGCTTTCATATAGATTGGCATTTGCATTTATAGCCGTCTGCAGATCTGCGGGATTTATAGCAACGTTTCCGTTATCCCAGACCCCGGTGATGATCACACGGCCAAAGGCATCATATTTACTAAAGAGCCATTGATTACTAAGGCGCAACTTGGCATCCTGCGTAGCCACAACTTGGTCCAGCTTGTTATATACCATGTACTCCCAATCCTTCTTACCAGGCAGCTTCTTTTGACTTAAACGATTGCGGCTGTCATAACGATACTGGTAGCAATAGTTATCCAATGTGGTTTGATTAGCTGCGCTGGATAATCCCCCATCGGGGCCGGCTCCCGGAGGTAATACAAAGGCCAGGTTGCCGAGATCATCATATGCGTAGTAGGTAGATAGAGTTTCGTGGGCATTGGTAGCTGTATTTAAGTTAAATGTGCGCTTAAGCACTACATGCCCTTCTTTGTCCTTGTATTCTTCAGTCGTGTTTTCACGCCCACTTCCTGTATAGTTTTCATTAGCAGTTATTGTGACAAATAAACTATTGGCATCATAATTTTTCGAGGTTGATAAAATACGGTTACCCGAGCCGTCTATCGTTACATCATATTGTTTAGCCCAATAGGTGGTGCCGTCATTACTCCCATAAGCAAGCCGCACGGTATGGTCATTGGCGGGAGTAGCGCCCGGCTGCCAGGCTGTACCTGGCGCACCCTGTTCGGTTATACGATTCAGCGGTGAAGGTTCGAATATGGTTTTACTAAACGGGAACGATGTGGTCACGACCCCAATGGGAGGAGTGCCATAAAAAGAGGCCTGGTCTCCGATTGCACTGGGTTTAAAAGTGCTATCCGTAACAGCAGCTGAATAGGGTAGATATTTAACTGCTTCCCGGCCGTAAGCATCGTATGCAAAGGGTTGCACCAAATCCCTGCTCGCATTAGGGTTGCCTTTCACCTGCACGGTTTGCAGCGGCCTGCCTAAACCGTCGATAAATTGCACCGTCTGCATTAGCTGGCATGTGGTATATCCCGGTTGACCCGGAACGTAATTCTCTTGCCGCGGAACAGATGTCAGGATATAGTTTTGTGATTTCCGGATGACCGTATTTAACGGTGAACAGCCCGATGGTAAAGCCTGAAAAACAATACTTTGTCCGGCTGCCGGTGTAATAACAGTATTAGGCTGGATAAGGATCGTATTATAGCTATAGGTTTTTGAAGTAGTGATCGTTGTATCGTGAAATGTTCTTGTCGTTTGGCAGATTGCGTCATTATTAATTAGCAGCAGGATAAATGCCAGGATAATAGCTAAACAGGACGTTACATTAACGCCTTGCTTATGATTATTGCTTTGTTTCTTCATGTCCTTAAGGTGATAGGTTGAATGCTTAAGTTATTGGCCCTGGTAATGATAGTCCATGTGCTTAATGATGTTGCCATCCTTATCCTTGATGTTCATCAATCGCAGAAAACTATCGTACTCGTAATACGTTGTCATGTTCTTGGCATCAGTTTCGCTCGTTACCCCCACTAGTGGCGTGTAGGTATAGGTCGTAACCTGCGCATTAGGGATGCCCGATTTGATGGCAGTGCAGATATTATTTAAATCAGTAGAACTTACGGAGGACTGGTTGCTAATGTTCTCAACATTATAACCCGCACTCGCTAATACCGATGATACAGTTGCAAAATTTGCATTCTTAATCTCTACTATCGGGTATTGTTTATTATAACCCCATAAATAGGTAGTCGGAGAACCGCCTGATTGCCGATAAGACAACACATTTCCCAAATTATCATATCCCTCAAATTGCATCCGGGCTTCTAATGGATTTGAAAGCGTTTGGTATTTTATTGTATCAGGAAATACAATATTGCCTGCACTGTCCCAAATTTTGTAATTATGCCGTAGCCTGGAATTAAAAACGCCATTTGTATATTGTTCTGTTTCTATAACAGGACTTATATTGTTTTTGGCTACTAATGAGTCTAGAGCCAGGCTTGCTGATGCCGTCAGGTTACTGATCTGACTTTTATCCGATGCATATTTATTTACTGTCTTGAGTATAATTCCCTTACTATTCGTTAACTCCACCCGCGTAACCAATCCATGGGTAGGATTATCATAATAGTAATTGTTTAAGGTAGCGGTTGGGTTAAGCCCGTTTTGATCGTAGACTGTTTCTGTTGTAGATGTTTTATAAATCCAGGGACAAATGATCTTTGTATCAAACAGATACATATTCTCCAATCCATAAGTAACACATATATTACCAGTACCGTCACATATACTACATCCTGTATGGCACATCCAAATATACATCCCGGCCTTGGAAGCCAATTCAAAATAGTTGGTGGTATAAAGTAATACTGTATTTGATATATTATAATTTATATTGGTGGTTTTAAGTATTTGGTTAGAAGAATTATAAGTTATTTCTTTTGTTAAAAACCCCCGGCATACATCATAATCTGTCATAAATTTCAATTGATAGCTGTCTACGTTTGATGACTGAATCGAATTGTCATATACAATCATCTTAACAGTAGAATTTATATTAGGATACTCGTATGCAGTTGTAAAATAAGATTCTTTTTTCCCGTTCGAGTTATCACTTATGTTTTTTTCAGTTACTAAACCATAACCGATAAAACTTCCCTGCGTAGTTCCTAAATAATTCAAGCTATTGGCACTTCTAAACTGCCAGGAATAGTCGTAAGAGTGAGATATCTTGACACTTATTAAATTTGGACTAGAAACCAAAACACCGGAAGATGCTGTTGTATCCGTATTAGACTTATATTCATACTGTTTAATATTGACATTTTGAGTAGTCGGGTCCGTATTAATTAATTGCTTTATTCTTACCCCGCCGGCAAGTTTGGTGTGTATAACATTTCCAAGTGAGAAAAATTTTAATATACCGGTAGCGCTCTGTGTTGCTCCGTCAACTGAGGCTATCATTTCATAATTGCCGGGTAGTAAGTATACCGAACTTGTTAAGGTGTTATTTATCATACTATATGCCAGCATGCTGGTCCGGGTGCCATTCGAATTGATTCTGTTAATCGACACGCTTGGACCGTTATCTACCGGAGGGGCGCCACTATAACTTCCCTGTGTGGTAACAATTGCATTTTGAGCGGTGTCGATGACAAATGTTTTTGTAGATGAAAGTTGACTTACCGATGAGGATTTGATCGCCGCCGCTGTAAGAGACTGTGGAATACGCTCTTTCTCACTGATGACATTGTTGCCGACTTTACCATAATCGTTTGCTTCATACACAAATTGCGTGGAGCCACCAGTTGGATAGTTAATCTGTTTTAAACAACCGATTATGGCATATTTAATATTAGGATCCCTTTTTCCATAAACGCTTGCACCAGCTTGACCTGTAACATATAACCCATAGATAGCAGGATCAATATATGGAAGTAATGAGGAATTAGTCGCTCCATTATAATAGCCCCAATAGTCCTGTGCTAATGATTTGACTGATGGGACATCTTCAGGACTATAATATTGTAACGAATAAGTCTTAGATAATGTATTATCAACAGACCATTCTGTTACCTGGTCAAGTTTTAATCGAAAATTATCATTAACTGTCGTATTGCCACTGCCGAAATAACTATAACTAAAGGTGAATTTCTTTTTGATCTGGTTGGCATTATCAGCCACAGTCAAACTAGCAATTCTGGATGCATTCGGCATATCCTGCCTGTCTTTTGCACTATTGAATGAAATATTCTCATTAGGCGTGGTGATAGATGACAAAACCTTTGATGCAATTTCAATATAGTTATAAACAGCGGTGTGTCCGGGATTATATCGTGCAGCATCTGATCCAGGCCCTGTCGTTAAATGATCTGTCTCAATAAACTGGCTGTAAAAAGTCGTTTCATCAGTATAGCTAAAAGTAATATTCCCGGCCGGTGTAATGATTTTGGAGAGATACCAAGCCGATGTATAAGAAAGAATGGTTGGTGGTGCATTATCATCTGTTGTGGTTTCCTTGACATTAAATACATATTTAATGCCTTTCTCATCGGTTACAACAAATCCGCTCAACGTATTATCTGAAATTTGTATTCTTAAGGATGGCTGGGCGGGAATGATATGAACAGTATGCGCTGTTGTAGCATCGATTACAAATTTTCCGGAGTAGCCGCCAAAATTGAAATAAAATAAATCCGGCTGCATATCAATTTCACCTTTGGTAAAGCTTGATGCGATAGATTCATTACTACTGAGGTAATCGTTGGTCCAAGTGGCATGAGCCCAATATCCCGTACCATTTTCATCAGGCAGTCCTCTTACAGATCTTGTGATTACGCCGCCTGCATTTAATGCCCAGTTTAATCCTATCACACCAGCTTTCTCTTCAACCTTCAATCCCTGCGAATGGTAAGATAAACTAATAGGTAGCGTAAAAGAGCCGACTTTACTGGTATAAAGCGGTATAGATACATTGGGTATGCCAGTGTAAAGGCCTACAGGAATATCACCATATTTGCCCAGCGTAGCCGCATTAGGAGATGGCGGGGTAACTTTTGGAACATCATTTTGAGCGTTATAGATGTTTTGTGATTTTGCTATATTGCCAATAATAAGCAAAAAGCTTAGCACGAAAATTAGGGGATTTTTTTTGATCATTGGATTAGGGTATTGTAAGGAGTCAGTGACAAGTTCTAGTTATTGCTTTTAATTTGACTGATCTGGATTTTTAGCTTTTTGAATCTCGCATCATTGTTCCGTTTCATCGCAGCCATTTGTGATTGTTGACTTTGCAGCTTTAAATTCTCCTGCTTTATTTCCTTGTCCTTTTCAATCAGATACAAGGTCAGCTCTTCAATCTTTTTCAGCAGTTTCGTATTCATTTCGCCCAGGTTAATGCCGTCTTTAGCCACTTCTGCTGCGGAGGGTATTTCTGGTAAATGGTGATTTTTGTCGATATAAGTTTTCACTTCTTTTAAGGTCGCCAGATCATATTCCTTGTCGAAAACATAATCAGGAGTTGGCACATTTTGGTCAACTAAAACCGCTGAGGAGTGGATGGTACCGGATACTGTTAATTTGGCATCAGGTGACTTTGTCCCAATGCCGACATTCCCATTATAAAGTATCCTCATTTTTTCGGAGTTGTCATTCGTATTAAATGATATACTCCCTCCATTTCGCCCTTGGCCCCTTAAAAAGTTTACAGAGCTATTGGTTATGCCATAAAAACTATGTTCTATGGCAAAGCTCTTGATATCACTTAAATTACTGGTCGTAGCAGTCGGTTGGCTATCATAAGCTTTAATGCCAAGATATGTCCCTCCATTATTTGTATTCCCTTCTGAAAGGCGAGATAAAACCGCTGTCAGATCTCCGCTATTAGCAGTTGTTCCAATATCTAACCACGCTTGAGGAGTAGGCGTGCCTATGCCAAGTTTACCCTGAAAAGAACTTGATCCGCCAACCGCTGAAGCTAATGTAACGTTCGGAGTTGTACTGCTCCATATAGAAAAATTAAAAACATCACCGGTAGCGGATATACGGGAAGCACTACCGCTAGACCACCACATGATACTGCCGTCGTGTCTTGTACCTGCGGTGCTGCCAATAACGACATCTGCACTCATGGGATTAGTCGGGTCTACTAAATTATTACCTGTCGTAATAATTTGGCTTTGTGCATATGAGGCACAGCAGACAGATAGCATTACTAATATTAATACGTAGCTTTTCATGACATTGTGATAAGAATTGATTTACTTAATATTCAGTTTTCTAGTTATCACGTCTAATTGTTCTTGCTGCTTTCTATTGATTGATTGCTCTTCTTTTAGTTGATTATCTTTCTCGATCAGATACAATGTAAGTTCCTCTATTTTCTTCAGCAGCTTAGCATTCATCTCGCCGAGATTAATACCGTCTTTTGCCACTCTATCTGCCGAAGGAATTTCAGGTAAGTGATGATTTTTGTCGATATAGGTTTTGATGTCTTTCAAAGAAGCTAGATCATAGTCTTTGTCAAAAACATAATCCGACCAACCATTCATGTCAACCTGTACAGCTTGTGAATGTAAAGTCCCTTTAACCGCAAGCTTATAGCCATTAGGGTTCGTGGTACCTATCCCAATATTACCTGTCCCATCGATAACCAGGTCATCGCCATAATTCCAGGTTACTCCGTTGCCTGTTCCTTTATCGAACATTCTTCTTGTTCCCATTATCATCTTGCCCGTTGCATCGAAAGTGCTGCTATTACCAGCGACAGTAATAATTCTTCCCTGACCCCAAGGATTGCTGCCATCTGTGTTCGCCGGTATTACAAATTCCAAAGATGAGCCTGTTGTGAAACTACGACCGCCCGTATTGGCTTGAATGATCAGATTACCACTGTATTCACTATTTGAGTTAGATGATGTCCCGGTATCACTAATGTGAAATCTTGTCTGTGGGCTTGTCGTACCTATACCCACATTCCCTGAACTATTGATTACAAATCTACTTCCACCCTGGGTATCATAAATAGCAAAATTTCCCGCTACACCTGTACCCGGAGCGTCAAGTGCACCGGAGCTTACTAGCCCCCACATCCTGCCGCTATTTCCTGATAAACCGTTTAGGTATAATATAGGCCCGTAAATATTGCCAGTACCATTTGTTGTTATGTTTAATGCCGGATAATCATAGGTAGCATTCGTACCTCCTCTAACAATTTGTAATGCCGCAGTTGGACTCGATGTCCCAATGCCTACATTCCCGGCAAAATACCCTTGTCCGTCTGCTCTAACGGAAAAATTTAATACACTATTCGTAATACCGTGATAATAATAATTTTGAACACCATTAGGATTATCCGTTATGGCTGAAAATATTGCTCCTCCGTAACCATAGGTTGTACCCATCTGATGTCCCGTAAAAAACGATTGCCCTAATGAAGTTGAAGTAATAATCTTCGGAACATTTAAAACGCCATTCGCGTCAACTGAAAGTGTCGTTTGAGCATAGGAATAGCTTACTGCTATTAATGACAGAATTGCCAAAAGAAGTTTTTTCATGAAATCGTGTTGATTATTATTGTTTATTTGATGATCTCAACAAGGCTTTTATCTGTGATTTTAAATCATTAATTTGCGATTGTTGATACTTTAACTGTCTGTCTTTTTCAATCAGATACAGCGTCAATTCTTCAATTTTTTTAGTTTGTATTTTGCTGATCTCACCGAGGTCCAAGCCGTTTTTAATGACCCGATCTTCTGATGGCATATCTGGCAAATGGTGATTTTTGACGATATAGCTTTTTAACGAAGTAAGTGGTTTAAGCTCATAGGATGAATTAAAAACATCATCTGACCAACCGGTCATATCTACATTTACAGCTTGGGTATGAATAGGCCCGGCTACTGCAAGTTTATATGCGCCTGGGACAGAAGTTCCGATCCCAACATTGCCAACCGAACTGATATAAAAAGGGGCATTATTAAGGTCTGCGCTAAAAATATAAAAATCGTTAATGCCTTTGGCCCCTATATCATTGCCTATTTCCCAATTAGTTTTGTAAGCGCTACCACTTGTATTCATGCTGTAAAAAGCAATAGCGCTGCTTCTTGTTCCTCCCTGTGTAACGGTGCTATTGCCAATGGTCAAGCGGGTGCGATCATAGGTTCCGAATAAATCTGCAATTGCCGGGGCTCCAGTATTTGATGTAGTTCCGGTACCTTGTATACTTAATTTAGCAGATGGAGTGATGGTACCTATGCCAATATTTCCAGCCTCAGTTATTCTCATTCTTTCGTAAACATTCCCACCCGTTGCTGAACTGGTATAAAATTGAAAATTACCACCATTTGAATTAGCACCTACAACTAATACTGTTGAACCTTTTGCTGCATCTACCACAGTACCTGTTAAAGGATTTCTATTGGCGGATAGTTGTGCGTTATCTAAAAATAGACTTGGTCCTGTTCCTGCAACTTCGAGCTTTGCACCAGGAGCAGCAGTACCAATTCCGACATTCCCTGTGTTAAAGTAGATGTTGCCATTAGAGGGTTGCCATTGTTGTGCGTGAGAATAGCCTGTAGCTAATAAAGACAGAATTGCCAGTAGCAGTTTTTTCATGAAGTTGTGATACGTTTAAGTGTTTAACTTGTCTCTAAGATAAGATGTGGATTTGACACTTAATAGATCTCGTTCAAATTTAACCTGTGAGAAATTAATTACCCGAGTCAAGTTTTTGGTTTAACTATTTCACTAAAAAATAAATTACTAATTATAAAAAGAGTTAAGTAAATAAATTGGTCTACTCCAATAAAAGCATCTCAATATAATATTCGGTTAAGAAAAGAAAAATAAATGTTGCCAAATTTAACGTTACATTTTTATCCATGATCTTAAGCATACGCCATAAAGGATAAAGCTATATTTGAGAAAGCAAAATCAGGCTCATCCTGCCCCGTCTCGAAGCGGCTGAAGTTGTTGAGGACATGAATGTGCCGGGTTTATGGGTTGCATTCATTAAGCGGTGATTTGAAAGATTTCTGGTCGGTTAAGGTAGATAAGAATTACCGCGTTATCTTTCAATTTATTGGTGAAGAAGCGCATTTAGTTGATTCCGTAGACTATCATTGGGAGGGGAAAATAAAAATGGCAATGTATGATCCAGCCCATCCGGGCGAATTAATCCGTGAAACTTTGGAGGGCATTCACGAAGAAACAGGACAAAAAACTAACCGTGTTGCAGGTTGCATCGGGATTAGGCACCACGCGTAAAACGCTTTCACCGATTATCAATGGCAAGCAAAGTGTTACGCCTGAAATGGCCTTGCGCCTTGGCCCGGCATTTAATACAACGGCAGAGTTTTGGATGCACGCCCAAGAAAACTATGACCTGGCGATAGCACGTAAAAAGGTGGACGTAAAACAGGTTAAAGTATTTTGGCACCCACAGGTCGCTTAATTTATTTGTTCAAATCCGATAAACACATAGTGAATTTGGATTCCAATCCAAAAAATACATAGTTAAAACGGATTATCAAGATAATACTGCGCTTTTATCTTCTATTATGCTTTTACCTTTTTAGCGCGTTTTGATTTAGGTTTATCAAAGTTAAGAACAGCATCTAAAGCGGCATCAGTGTTCTTATTCTTAAAATTGTTCATATAATCTAAAGTCGTTTTTAAGTTCGAATGCCGGAATATTGATTGAGCCATGTGCAGATCAATATTTTCGCCTGCAATGTTGCCGAATGTATGACGCGCGATGTGCATGGTTAACGTGTGGCTTATTTTTGCAGCCGGGGCGACAAATTCCCTTAAAAACTTATCGACGCGGCTTGTGGCAAATGCGATGCGCCTTTGTACTAAAAATTTATTTTCTAATTCTTCGTCGCTAAGCGTCTTTAATTCAGGGAAGACAAAATCATCCTTATGCCGTTTATCTTCTTTATACTGGTTGAGGATGTCATGAACCTTTAGGGAGATTTTTAAGGAACCTGTTTTAAGATTTTTGCCCATTGTATAATGCAGGCGGTCGTTTTTGAAATCAGACCACCTTAGGCGCAACACATCCGAAGATCGCATGCCACCAAAATTAAAGGAAGTAAGCCACAAGTTACGCGCATGGTGATGGTTGCCATTAGGAAGATCGGCTTTTTCAATTCTTTGCACGTCAGCAACGGCCAGCCCGATCTTGGTGGAGTCGGGAAACTTAATAACAATTTTCCCTTTACCAAAAGGATAATGCTTTGCATCGGCCAGCTCATTCTTAATCGCCTGACTGTAAACCGACCGGATAACCACCCAATGATTGATTGCAGTACGTTCGCCAACCTTTAGCGTTGTCAGGCAATAATGCTTAAATCGTTCAAGCAGGGCTACGGTAATATCGGAAAACGCGATATCCGAACCGTCTAAAAACTCCTTAAAATGTTTAATCCTTGGCTTATCGGCGGTGTACTGATTGTACTTTCCAGCCTCTTTTAAATTGGCTAAATACAATTCAGCCTGTCCCATAAAACTAAGGCCACCTTTCGGTTTAACCTTTTGTTTCATCGCATTTGATGAAACATGTTCCCGGTTCGTTTCCAGCTCAATCGCTTTATACGAAGCCTCAGACAGCTTTTTGATAATGAAATTATTTAGCCGCACGGAATTAGGATGCGATTTTTTGACGCGCTGTTTATCCGCGTCCCATTCACTTTCTAAAATGTGATAACCGAGATATATATAAGATGATTTTCTATCTTTCGTGATACGCAGGGTTAGGGGCGAAGTGCCGTCCTGCTTGTATTTTTTTCTTAAAACAACTTTTACAACCGACATATTGGTACAACAATGGTACAACAAGATACGGTTTTTTATGGTTTCAAACGAATTGTAATGAATAATAATCGGCCTTTAAACAGTATTTGAGGCCATATCGAATCATCTTAATACATAAATTCAAGGACTGAAAATCCTTGTGTCGCTGGTTCGATCCCAGCTGATACCACTAAAAAGGCCTCTCATCTTACATGAGAGGCCTTTTTGCTTTTGCTAAGGACAGGATTGAGGACACTCAATGAATTCTGTAACTAATGTACACTTTCTATCAGTTCAATTTCTTTAGCTATGACCTTGCTGTTTTTGTCTTTGAGTTCAAAGTCCATATTGCCGTTTGAGGTTTCTATTCTAATCATTTTAATTTCTGAGCTTTTCAATTTGTCAATTAGATTGGGCGATAACTCAAATATGGGATATGCATCGCCCCTTGTATTGGGGTTTAGCCCTAAACCGCCTGGAAAGACCTGACCCTCGCTTATTTCATTCGTGCCTGGTTGCATTTCTATAATGCTTCCATCGAACAATTTCAAATAGGTTTTTGAACCCTTATTAATAGCAAAGACAGAACTGTGCTTTCCATTTGTTATATTAATGTGGAGTATCAAAAACTTATCTCCCTTTACTTTTGCGGCATAAGAGTAAAGAATGTCGGTTTCTCCACCTGACCAACTTATGCTGGTATAGATTCTTTCGGCGGTTGTTTTAAACGTTGTGTCTCCGGTCATTTTATCAATGCTGGGCTTTTCTAATTTTTGTGCTTTGGCGGTGCTGTAAATGCTTAAGGCGGTAATTGTGAATAAAGTAAGGATTTTCATTGTGTCGTATAGTTGGGTTAAAAAAATATGGCGTGACCATTGTAAAATTGAGCCACCCAGGGTTACGACGCCCCACAGACACAAAGATACCAGCCACGCCATTACAGCGTACTTGTAGCTTTGTATTGTCTGTTAATCGAGGTCGTAATTCGGGCAGCAATACTAACTTAGTACATATCTTATCCTAAATAGGATATATGGTTAAATGATTAACCGTTAAAAGTTTTAGTTAGATGTTCATTAAGGACTGATTTTGTATTTACTTTAATTTTGGCTAAAAATATAAATTACTTTTCACATGCTCTTTAAATGTAGGATAAGCTTTTGAAGCTATATTTATTAGCTTGCATGTAAGCCCCTTCAAAGCCCCTTTTTAACTACTTTTTAGCGGCTTGGCATCCTTAGCAAGTTTATTTGTAGGGTTGTTAGGAAATGCAGTTGCGATTTTCATCGGGGTTTATAATTTATTTTACTTTGCAAAGTAAGTAAGCGGCTGATGTTTGTCTGAATGTTGTGTTTTTTACGCACATATGTAATGACATCCGAAAATTATTAATCACTTTATAGGATTTTGATTGCCTGAAATGTGTTTTTGCGATTCTTTATGGCCTTTTTATAGGTGTAAGAGAATTAACGTTACTAACCAAATATATAATTGATATGTTAAATTTGGATTGAAATAGTGGTTAAAGGCCACTTTTAATGTTTGGTAGTTGCAAATCTGTAATGCTTCGGTGGTTTAAGATGCGAGGTGCGATTTTCATCGGCGGCTTATAGTTTATTTGCTTCGCAAAATAAGTAAGCAGTTAAATGTTTGCTTGAATGTCGTATTGTTTACGCACACGTGTAATGACATCGGAAAATTATTTAAAAGCGAGGCTGCTTTGAGGTTGTAAGTGCAATTCTCAGGCAATGCTTTCGTGTTTGATTGGGTCGGTTTTAGAATGCTCGTTGGTAATAATCTGACACTATATTAGATGTGTCAAACCGTTCCTGTTTTTTGTTTATACTCCTGTCAGAACATTCCCTTTTTTTAGGAAATCTATTTTTTCATTGATTAAATCAATTAATAGGGGTCTGAAATTTTGTTTCCCGTGTTGGCTAATTAGTTCATTAAACTTCTTTTTATAGTCGCACCTGCCTTTTGCGTTTAGATTTAGTCTTTCAGTTTCATTGTTAATTAGGTTGTAACATTTCAATTTTGGCTTATTTAAAATTGTTTTATTTAATGTTTCGTTAAATAAAATATCGTCAAAAGCAGCTAGTAATTGATTGCGGCATATTTCGTGCAATTCGGGATCAATAAGGTCAATAAGGAAAACTGGATGCTTTTTTGACAGAACCTCCATTTTTTTAATTGACTTTTCGAACCTTAATATGTGCCTAGATTGGTTAAATTGTAATCCCTTATTATAAATTTTTATCCGGTATTGTGTGAGGCTGCAATCATTACCGAAACCACCTTTAATATTCATTTTATTAAAGCTTTGAAATTTGTAGCAAATTAAACTCTTTAAGAAGTCGTTCGGATCAAATGGTGTCATAATATTGACACCATACTCTAAGTTGCTTAGGCGGGCTGTGTTTGGCTCAATATTAAAAGAATGTTCGAGGTGTTGTATTGTTTCTCGAATATTGTCAATGGTGAAGTCATTGTAATTATGTTCTCCCGCATTCCAATATTTATGGAGACTACCTGTGATTTCAATTCGGCCTTTGGTGTGGATGTTAAACTCTAAATTTTTATGTCGGGCGGTCATCCAGTCGGAATGCACTTCACCGGTTGTAACATCTGCCAAACATTTAAATTCTAATAAGGGGTTTTTGAGTAAGTCATTGTATAAAGCAATGTTATATATTTCAGTTTTAACAAAGTCGAACATATGAAAATGCACTACTTAGTTTTGATTTTAATTAGTGCATTTTCAATGTCTTCAATTCTATACCTCACCTTGTAACCTAATCGGTAGGCTACTATATAACCTTGTTTGGTATACTCATTTAATGTTGGTAGGGATATGTCCAAAATGGTGGCGGTTTCTTGCCTGGTATAAATAGTCTTCTTAGGTTTTTGATTTGAAAGTATTTTAGATATTTCAGAACGTACCGTTTCCGAGATACAGTCAGCTAACAAAGTCTTAAACTCGGTCGGCTCATAGGTTGTTGTAAATGTCTGCGTTGCCATAAATTATAATATGGCTGTAAATGTCCTTAATGAAATATAGGGGGAAAAACGGGGTTATGACAAAGTGATTAAGGGAAATTAAATAACTACTTCTCCAAGTGTATTTTCTTAGAGACTTCCTTAAAAGTCGGGCCAAATCAAAACAAGAAGGCAAATTATACACTCATATACATTTATTTGTATATATACATTTTTTTATATTTATCATAAAATTTGTTTTTATACAATATTTGGATATTTTTGTATGAAAAATTATTATGGAATCATTTGTCAACCCTTTTCGACCCGGCGCAGGCCAACCTCCCCCGTATTTAGCTGGACGAGAGCACGAGAAGATAGATTTTGAAAAGCTATTACGACAGTCCCCTATTTTGAAAAATCTCATACTGACAGGATTAAGGGGAGTTGGGAAGACTGTGTTATTAGAAAGTTTAAAACCAATTGCCCTACAAAACGGATGGTTTTGGGCTGGAAACGATTTAAGTGAAGCTGCAAGCATTAGTGAATCTTCCTTATCTACTAGAATCATTGCTGATATTGCGACGCTAGTTTCATCATTTACCATTGGCGAAACGGAGATAAAGAGAATTGGCTTCACAGCCACGTCAGAGACGGTAGAGGTAAAGCTTAGCTTTATAATGCTTATGAGCCTTCATAATAATACCCCCGGACTTGAATCTGATAAGTTAAAAAGAGTATTAGAATTTGTCTGGGATGTTGTAAAAACAAAGGTCAAGGGAATTGTATTGGCCTATGACGAAGCGCAAATATTAAAAGATAAAGCAGCTGACAAACAATACCCTCTTTCGCTATTACTGGAAGTAATTCAGTATTTACAAAAGAAGGAGATACCATATCTTTTAGTCTTGACTGGGCTACCCACTTTATTCCCAAACTTGGTTGAAGCAAGGACTTATGCCGAGCGAATGTTTAATATCACAACTTTAGACAGGCTGAGCGAAGAGGAAAGTAGAGAAGCAATTTTAAAACCAATTGAAACAGAGGGCTGTCCTGTAACATTCACGGAACATGGCATCGCAGAGATTCTAAAATATTCAAGTGGCTATCCTTATTTTATACAATTCTTCTGCAAGGAAGCATTTGATGCTATACTACAGCAGATTAAAGTGGGTATAGAAAATCCCTCTGTTACAATACCAGAGATGGTAAATAAATTAGATACAGATTTTTATTCAGGACGTTGGAGTAGAGTAACAGACAGGCAGAGAGATTTGTTGATAATCATTTCTAAACTAGCCAATGCAAATTCAGAATTTACTAATAAGGAAATTGCTTACAAATCAGTTCAATTAAATAATGAATTTAAATCTGCCCATATCAATAACTCTTTGTTGAAACTAATTGAAGCGGGTTTGGTTTACAAAAACAGACGTAGCAAATATTCATTTGCGGTTCCCTTATTGGCAGATTATATTTTAAGACAAGAAAATGAGAACCGTTAATAAAAAAAATAAATATTTAGTTAGCAATTTGTTGAAAAGTATTTTTACTTTTAACGCGCTAACATTTGAAATTTATCAATCATGGACAAACACCTTCTCTAACCTAATCTTGTTGGAACCGTGCGGAAGTGATTTAAATTATTGCCCTGACCACTTAACTGGTCGGGGCTTTTTTTGAGACCAAAAGTTAAGTAATCCTTGCTCAATTAGGAGAGTTAAAATTGGGAACCATGCATAAAAAGGGTGCATGTAAATAGTTTTTATCATGAGTGATAAACCGACAAATGTTAGCACAGACGAAGGGAATTTCATCTACAGAATGACTATTACTGTAAAAGGTAAAAAGATTCGCCGTAAAAATGGTAGACCTTTTAAGATTCCGGTAAAGGCGTAGTAATCTAAGCCGGAATTAAAAAAAAGTTGGTTGAGTATGGTCTGCTCAACCTCTTTTTTTATGTTTAATAACGTTATAGTCGTTCAATTATTTCAATTCTAAACATTTCGTTACCAGTCAGGTTGACATCTATCCAAATAAACAGGTCAATCATTTTGCGATTAAACCAACTGACGCCTTCTATCTCGCCAGTTTTATCGTTATAGTAGCAAGTAAACCCGTAAATTTTTGCTTTATGCGTGAAATTTTCCATTTTATTCCGGGGTGCAAATGTAAGAAAACTACAAACTAATACATCAAAAGATTATACGTATAAATGTAAAGTTTAGTTTTTTATTTTTCACAAAAAGAAATAACGATCACTTAAAATAACTATTAGTTTAAGAAACTCTTTGGTTGTAAAGTCTGAATACCTTATCGCGTTAATAATTAGAGCGTTTTAATCTTTTTAGTTTGATATTGAAATTGGATAAAAACGTACCGACTTTTTTTGTTGCTGTACTCGTAACTATGTCTGATTTATTACCAGTATTCATTCCTGAAATTGCTTTTCTAATTGTTTCTACTTTATCATCTTCGTTAATAATAACAGCTATAATTTTTGCAAAGTCAGTGCTGTTTCGATCGTTTTGTTGTGAATTAAAATATTCTTTTGATAGAAAGTCAACAATCCCTAACTCGTATAGTAATAAAATTCTGTGGCTAAGTTTTTCGGGGGCGTCTTCGACGGATGTGTTTAAATGAGCATTGGTTATGTTGTTTGCAAACCATTCTAGTGCCTGTTTATGCCTATATTCTTCGTACGCGTTCGAGGGCCAATCTGAATGTTGCATAATAAGGGCCTCTTTTACGTAGCGTAAAAAATACTCTTTGTTGTCGCTGTGTGTAAAATGATAATCAAGGCATTCACTTAAATCGAATCCCGGATCATTGTTCATGTAAATTTTGTCATATAGCCTAATGCATAGCTCTTTATCATCCGGAACAATTATCTTACCGTCACGTATGCCATCGTTAATTACAATATCATATTGATTTCTTACAATATCGAAAGGAGATTTTAGAACGAATAGCCGATTGGGGATTGTTTTTGTGTTTTGTGGATTTTCCATTTAGTCGAAAGATTGTTCTCGTATTTAGCAATATGGGTTAACTCACAATTTTTAATTTAGGCTGGTCATTCCAAATAGCCAAGAGTTTGCTTGCATGCTCTGTCGGCGTTACTTTTATATACTTCATGAAACTTGTTTCTGTTTTATGGCCTGTTATAGCCATTATGGTGAGCGTGGGAACTCCCATGTTGTAGGCATTAGTTGCGAATGACCTACGTGCCGTATGTGTCGTTAGGTGCTTGAATTTGGGTATATTTATAACTACTCCTTTGCCTGCTTTTGTTCTCTCCCTCTTTATGATTTCAGTAAATCCAACTAATTTGCCTATCTCTTTTAAATAGTCATTCATTTTTTGATTGCTTATCGGTAATGGTAAACTGTTTTCTGTTTTTCCGTCATATCGCTTAATAATTTCACTAACTGTTGGGTGAACAGGAATAACGACCTCTTTGCCAGTTTTTTGAGTTTTGATATTAATGTACCTGTCTTTGATGTTTTTAGAGCTGATCGAGTTAAAGTCTGAAAAGCGAAGGCCTGTCCAGCATCCAACCAAAAATAAATCTCTGACGCGCTCTAAGCGGGGAGTTTGTGATAAGTCGTAATTGTATAATATGGTTAATTCTGTAGGGTTTAAATAAACATTGTCTACCTCCTCTGTAGGGGCTAAAAAGCGTTTACTTCTGAAATCAAGCTTTGTGTTTTTTCCGGTTTCTGTTGCATCACTTAATATTCCTTTAAGGGTCCTTATATGCTTACCAATACTGTTGGTAGAATATTTGCGCACCGTAGTTAAGTGGTCTTTAAAGTCATTGTAAAAATCCAATGTGACGTCTTCAAAAGTTATTGGTTTTCGTCTCGTTGCCTGGAATTCCTTTAAAATTGCTAAGTGGGTTTTGTGTATTCGTTTCGTTGAGTCTGCTAATGGCTTGCCGGTTTTGGATAATCTTTTATTGGTTTCAATTTGATTGATATAATGTTCTGCAAACGAAATTAACGTATAGGAAGTGTTAGTAAGAGGTTCAGCCTGGTCAAATAACCCGGCCATTATTAAGGATTTTATTGTTGCTGGCAAAGGCTGTTGTTGGCTATTGTCGTTTAAGTATTTGCGGTATATGTCCTGGACTTTGTTTTTGATGTTGTTAAGCCGCGTGTTGAATTCTGCATTCGTTGGGAATGACTTTGATTGCCTTGCTTTTTGATTGCTGCTGTCCCAGTATTTAGGGTCAATACGATCAACGGTGCAAATATTTAATCTCGTTCCATTGTATGAAAAATATAACAAGATGCCAGTTTCTTTATTTGGCGTGTTATTTCTGAGGTAAAAGTTTATCTCGGCCATTGATTTATAATTGAGGCCTCTAAGGTATATGAAATAAGGTTGAGGACAAATTTGAAGACACTGTTTTTTAACTTGCTTTACTTTTGTTTGCCTTGGCTTTACATGCATATGGCTCTAATTACTAATTAGAGCCATATTTTAATCTGTATTTACTTCTTTGTATATATAGGTTCGGGTACAGCTGATACCACTACATTAGGCAAGTTGTCAACAAAGTTGACAACTTGCCTAATGTAACGTCGTAGCCAACGCCTTTTATTGAGATCTATGTCAGCCTGATTAATCACACATACTAAAATTAGTTTAATATTTTTTTTAGCGTAAAATTCCTATTCACTATAAAATACATATCTTGTTATTATTACTTAAACCTGTATTTTATGAGAATTTCTGTATTTGTAGACGGCGCAAATTTCTTTTTCATGCAAAAACAAGCATTGAATTGGTTTGCTGATCCTAAAAGATTATTAGATTTTATTGGAGCTCGTGGAGACATCGTAGATGCTTTCTATTACATTGGTCAAGACGCTCCTCCTGAAGCCAAGCAGCAAGCTTTCTTAGATGCCCTTACCAGGCATGGGATATTCTCTTATTTCTAAGCAAATTAAAACGATTTATGACACAAAAAATGGCGCTACAAAACGCAAAGCCAATTTAGATATCGAAATTGTGTTAGATATGTTTAATACAATAGACCATTACGAACTTGCGGTGTTGGTTAGCGGTGATGGTGACTTCGAAAGAGCATTAACTTTGTTAAGGGGCAGGGGGAAACAATTATTAGTAATCGCAACAGAAGGTTTTATTGCAAGAGAATTACGTAATGTTGCGGGTCGGCATTATATTGATATGAGAGATATAAAAAAGGAAATAGAAAAACAAGGACGGTAATTTTTGACTCCCAAATTTTTAAGCCTAAATCAGTGATTAAAAGTAAACCAAACATAAAGTAGTTCGAGATTTGTAAAGTAGCCAAACCACAATTTAGACAAGTTGTCAACTTAGTTGACAACTTTTTTCATGTAATGGCATCAATATCGTTCAGCTTTTTTTACTGAGTTATAGGTGAGGTTAAATGTTCTTCCCGAAAGAAACATGTAAATAAATAATTATTCCATATTTTAGTTTTTCGATTTAATACCTTATGTCTAACTATTTAGGTAATATCCTTAATTCTCACAAGTTTCTATTCTATTCAAAACTAATCGGATGTACAATAGCTGGAGGGTCATTTGTTTTGTTTCTAATGAAAAATCAAATTGAGTTTTACAAAGATCAAAATGCTGACTTGCAAAAAAAATATGAATTAATCGAAAAAACTGAACAGAAAAATTGTGAAAACGAGAAAAGCCAATTAAAGTTAAATATCGAAGCTTCAATGCTTTTGCAGTATAAAAAATTCGACAAGAACTCTAAAGAATCTCAGCTTTTTTTGGAAACAATAAATTTACTTAATGAAAAAGGCGACAAATGAAAGATATAGCTAAAGGAGTATTTGTCGGCCTCTTCCTCTGTTTACTGGCATTTGTTATTTTGTTAGGATTTGTAGCTTTAGATAGAAAAAAACAAATTGAAGAAAAACAATCTAACATTACCAGGCTTGATAGTATACTAAAATTAAATGATCGAATATTAAAAAACAAGGACAGCATTATAATCTTAAAGGATAAGATGATTAATGCTTGCAACTCAAATGTTAAAAATTTGACATCAAAACCTACATCAGAAAGTCAAAGAGTTACCGGTTTTACATTTGGAGATAAAAATATATCAGTTGAAGAATTATTAAAAATAACAAACAATACACTAAAAGAAAACATCACGTTAAAAAAAGATGTAGAACTTGCAACCTTTAAATTAAAGGTCATTAAAGATAAATTTGGCTTATCTTATAAAGACACAACAAACAAGATCATACTTGAAGATAATCCAAAGTCCTTATTAAATAAGACCAGCACGTTAAATACGCAAGTTGGCAAACTCAACAATCAAATTGATTCATTAAAAGCTGACCTTACCCTTAACAAAGCAATATTGGACTTAATACAAAAAAACTATAATATTCCTTATACGATTAAGGGAGGGACTATTACTATTCATTATAATAAACTTGATACACTTACTGATATTTATCCATTGATAAAAAAAAGGATAAGAATCAAGAATGGAAAAATCTGGCTCAATCCATTTTAACAACTATTGCAAATTCCAATCCATACAATTTATAATATGATACTTGTTCCCAATCATTTATAAATCCAAATCGGCGATTAAACGCAAATCAGACAGGAAAAAGTTCGAAATTTATACAGTAGCCACCACACCCAAAATAAGAAGGTTACGCACGAAAAGCGTAACCTTTTTTTGTTTCATGTCACCTATGTGTCATCCGGAATTAATCCCCCCCCCGCAACTTTTCTACTGAGCCTTAAAATGTAGACTAGACGACGGCAAATAAACGAAATGAGTTCTTTCCATAATTAATTGATTTCAAGAAAATGAATGAATCGCGAGCGCAGCTTAAGCGCTATTATATAGCTGCATGTCCTATTTCCAAATCGATTTCAATCCGGTAATTGTAAGTGTGTTTAATTTCAAGGCTCCATTAACGTTTATAGCCAGGCCAGAGTAATCCTCATTCGGAAAATATATAGCAGTCATGGTAGTTAAGCCGCCATCGGCAAAAAGCTCAACAGATGCTTTATCAACTACTATTGTCAAATCAGCACTTTTAGATGAACTTAGTCGGGGCGCTTCAAACCGGCCCGAAAAACCTTTTTTAAAATCTATCCTGCCCGATTTTGTTCTGTCGATAAAATACTTACCCTTAACATCGTCGTAACCAATTAATACTTCCTCTTTTTTATTGTTGGATAGTTTAATGGTATAGCCCTTTAATGTCGTCGTGTTTAGCTTTAAAATGTATTGACTTTGTAATTTATCCACTTTTCCATTCAGATCAAGTGTTTTGTTAACCAAAACATTTTTGGATACCCATGTATTGGCGTTAATATTAGCCAATTCCGGAACAGGCTTGGATGCAATTACTATACCCTGTTTACTTTGCTTGAGATGCAGATCACGTGGGATGGTCATGGCGTTGCGCCATTTTTCAGTAGGCACTTGGTTGGCATACTCCCAGTTGCTCATCCAGCCCAGAAAGATTTTACGGCTGCCGGTATTGCTCCAGGTAATGCCTGCATACTCATCGGGGCCGTAATCAAGCCAGCGGGTTTGGGTATCCATCGGCATAAACTGGTGCCCATTAAAGTCCCCTACAAAATATTGCGTGGCCGAGCCTCCATTAGGGCCTCCAGGATTAATGTTTACCACCAGTATCCAATATGTTTTGCCGTTCAGCTTCAACGGAAACAGGTCTGGGCACTCCCATACCCCGCCATGCGCCCCTGCTCTTAAACCAAACTCACTCTCCTTTTTCCAGGCTTTTAAATCGGGGGCCGAGTAAAAGGTAATATGATCTTTGGTGGCCAGCGTCATTACCCATTTTTTTTGTTTGGCATACCACATCACTTTAGGATCTCTAAAATCTTTAATACCTGGATTTTTAAGTACCGGGTTATCTGCGTACTTAGTCCAGGTAAGGCCGTTATCTAAACTGTATGCAATACTTTGGTTTTGAAAAACATCCGTACCCGCCTTTTCGCCCTTTGGATCATGATGTGTAAATATAGCTACCAACGGAACCTTCCCATTTTTGCCAAAGCCCGAAGTATTGTTGGAATCAACCACAGCACTGCCCGAAAATATATAGCCCAGGCTATCGGGATATAAAGCAACGGGCAATTGTTTCCAATGAACCAGATCCTTGCTTTCAGCATGCCCCCAGTGCATTGGCCCCCATACAATATCACCAGGATAATATTGAAAAAACAAATGGTAAGTGTGGTTAAAATAAACCATCCCATTGGGGTCATTTACCCAATGCTGCTCTGGCGAATAATGCACCTGCGGGCGGTGTGGCTCCTGGTAACTTACTCCTGATTTATCTTGCGCTTTACTAACCATGGTAATTATCATAAAAGCCATTAGTAATGCGATACCGGTTTTTGTTTTCATAATTGAAGTTCCTTTTAATTTAGGCAGATGAATTTAAGAGAGCCCCGGCATAGTTATAAACCGGGGCTCCAATCTTTTTCAAACAAATTTAATACCCCGGGTTCTGTTTGTACAAACCGTTGGTAAATGTAATTTCTGATTGTGGTATAGGCAGGTACTCGTCGCGGCCTGCCGTAAATTTAGCGGTAGCCAGGAAGGTTCTTCTAACTTTTTCAATATTGATGTAGTTGTTTAAAGTTTTTTCGGCAATACCCCATCTAACTAAATCAAAAAAACGTGCTCCTTCTGTAGCAAACTCCAGGCGTCTTTCCCACTGTAGCGCTTTGCGGGCGTAATCCTGCGTCCAGTTGGTAATGCTGTAGGGTTTAACGTTATAGTTGGATGGAAAAGTACCATCTGCTTTTTTAAGCCGGCCTGTGCTTGCCGCCGCACGATTTCTTATTTGGTTAATGAGTGGTAACGCACTTGCCTGCTGCCCCAATTCAATATAGGCTTCGGCCTGCATAAGCAATATATCGTCGTACCTGATGATATCATAATTTTTTGCCGACCCCATAAACGGACCAAGCTTAAAATAAGATGAGCTGGTAGCCAATTGCTGGTTACGCATGGTGTGGAAATTTCCATATACCCCAGGATCACGTACCCAACTGTTGCTGAATGGCTTTGTATTATCATATTTATATGGGTGGCCATCAATACCAACGGTATGATCTAATCTGGGATCAACCGTTACCTTTGTTAAATCGGCATTGCTATTGTTAAATGTATCGAAGTTCGGCAAACCATTCGCATCTGTTGTGTGTGCGTTCACAAGGTTCTGGCTTGCAGCATGGAAACCGCAACAGCCATACTGAGGTGCGCCGTGGGGGTAATTTAAGCCATCTTCAAAATTTAAACGTCCATCGGTAGTACCGTCATTAATACTGAACTGAATTGCGAATACCGACTCGGGGCCGTTTTCCGTTTCGGGTAAAAAATTATCGGCAATATCTGCACTTAACGCGTATTTACCAGATGAAATAACCGCTTGGGTAAGCGTAACAACTTCTTGCAACCTCGTTTTGTTGATACTTGTTAGCTGATGTTTATTATCCTGCTCATAAGCCTGGTACAACCTCAATTTAGCTAAATAAGCCTGGGCATTTAATTTATTGGCACGGGCCAACTCTGGCTGGGTTACCGGTAAATTATCAACAGCGAATTGAAAATCGGCTGCAATTTTATTCCATGAATCCTCATTTGACAACGTGTTTGAAACTTTCAGAATATCATCCGAAGTAGCATTTTCGTCAAAAATGGGAATGTTTTTATAAAGCAGTTTCATGGTGAAATAACTATGGGCACGTAAAAACTTTAATTCGGCCAAACGTATTTTTTTGTTGGGATACTCGGCTTCGGAGAGTGAATTAACTGCCCTTAGTGCAACATTTGCCCTTGATATAGATTTAAATAAATTCTTCCAGGTGCGCGAAACAAACGAGTCCATTGAGGGGGTTACCAGGTTATAATGCTCCAAGGCATCAACTTCACCTACGTCTCCGGTACCGCCGCCGCCTTTGTAAGCGTCATCTGAGCGAACACTGCCGTAAGCCCAGTTGCTATATATAGGGCCTATCATATCGCCATTGCCAATAGCGGCATAGGCTGCGGTTACCAAACCTTCAATAGCGGTTGGTGTTTTTAAATCTGATGAAGACAACACCCCTTTGGGTGTATAGTCTAACGCTTTTTTACATGAACTGAAGATGAGCAGTCCGGATAAGATAGCGGTGAATAATATTTTTGCTTTCATACTGAATAGTTTATATCGTTAAAATGATGCGTTAATACCAAAACTGAAAACTTTAGGAATTGGAACCGGTCCAAGGTCAATCCTTTCAGGATCTGGGCTTAAATAGCTTTTGCTTTTCAACGTAAATACGTTCTCGGCCATGGCAAATACCCTAAGCCTGGTAAATATCGCATTGGGTGCAATGCTGTATCCAATTTGGATATTGCGCAATTTAAAGTAAGAGGTATTTACAATAAAGTAGTCGGAAGTACGGGCTTCGTTATTGTTGTCTTTTAGAGTTAATGCAGGCACTGTTGTATTAGTATGCTGTGATGTCCAGCCGTTGAATACACCGGGGCCTACGTTTTCGCGGCTATGCATCAAGTTGTTGTATAGGGTATATACATCAAACCCTTTACGCCCGGCAACACCCGAACCAAATATAGACAGATCGAACTTTTTATAGCTCAGATCAATTCTGGCACCGTATTCTAAGCTCGGCAATGTAGTTCCTATCCATGTTTGGTCGTTGGCATCAATTTTTCCGTCGTGGTTTACATCAACATAACGTATACGGCCTGGCCCCGCGCCAATTTGCGTTGGGGCAGCATCCACTTCGGCTTGCGATTGGAAAAGGCCGGCTGTTTTGTAGCCAAAAATATCAAACTGTGAATGTCCTATTATGGTATTATCTATATTACCAGGATAAGCCGGTCTGACATTCTCCGGTAAATCTGTGATCTTATCCCTGAAATGCGAAAAGTTTAGCGTTACATTGTAATTGAAATCGCCTGATTGCTGGCCATGATAGGTTACCAAAAACTCCCACCCTTTATTGCTCTTTGAGGCACCATTAACGGTTTTTGATTGCCCTTCGCCCAAGGCCGATGCAACAGGCGGTGTAATAAGGATGCCGGTAGTGCGGCGGGTAAAATAATCGAATGAACCCGATATTTTATCGTGTAAGATGGCAAAATCAAGCCCGGCGTTTATCTCATCTGTTGTTTCCCATTTGAGGGCCGGGTTTGCAGCCTGGGTTTGCACAAAGCCCGAGGGTAACGAGCCGGTATTAGCGCCAGAAAGTGAGTACGCCGTACCAACGTTCATGTACTGCTCCCAAAAGCCCGGGGTTAACTGATTTTGAACGGTACCATAGCGGGTATCGTAAAGTGCGAATCGAGAAATATCGCCAATTTCCTGGTTACCAACGCGGCCAACACCTGCCCTTAGTTTTAATTCAGAGAAGATAGCGTTGTTTTTCATAAAGCGCTCCTGGTCAATTTTCCAACCAACGGAGGCTGCCGGGAAAATACCATATTGGTTGTTTGACCCAAACCTTGATGAACCATCACGACGGATAGTAACCGAGGCTAAATATTTACCCGCATAATTATAATCTAACCGTGAAAATTGCGAAAACAAGCTATTACCGGTTGAGCGGCCCGTTACAATGGTATTGCCGGTGCCGGCATCTAAAGTAAAATAATCTTCGGTTTGTATGGCGTAGCCTTGTTTAAGCGTGCTTTGTAAATCGGTAAAGGTTTTAATATACTCGGTACCAACCAATAATTTAAAGTGGTTGTTGGTTGATAAATCATAGTTATACCTTAACGTGTTTGAAAAAGTAGTACTTAGGTAATGGTTCTGGTCAAAAAATAAGCTATTAGTTGTACGGGCCAGGGCGCCTTCCTGGAAAGTTGGAGTTATTACCTTGCTCAGGTAGTTTGCATTATCGGCACCAAAATTCGATTTGAAATACAGGTTTTTAATAGGCTGTATTTCTAAAAAAACGTTACCAAAAGTATTTACCCGGTTAGCGTTGTTCCACTTGGCCAAATCCTGCATATGCAAGGGGTTATTTCTATCAGAGTATCCCGCGCCAGATTCCCCGGCATAAGTAACACCATCTTTTTGGTATACTGGTATAGTAGGAGCCAGCGTTACCGCCAAAAATGTGGTCGCCGCGCCACCCAAATCTGTTGTAGTAAGCGTTTCATTGGAGTTGGTTATTTTTAAATTTACGCCAAAAGAAGCTTTGTTATCAAAGGCACGTACCACACCGTTAATACTACCTGTAGTGCGGTTGTACTTGGTAAATCGAACCAGGCCAGTGTTTTTGATGTTGCCAATGTTAATTTCAAGCGATGCGTTTTTGCTACCAACCGATGCTGTGAAATCATTGTTATAAACCATGGCTGTTTTATACAGCACACTTTGCCAGTCTGTATTGCCGGCAGGGGTATTAGGGTCGCCACCTACAAATTGTTTGGGTGTAACGCTGTTTAAAACCGGGTTGTTGTAATCGCCATTCCAATTAAAGGTATATATGTCGCCATAGCCGGCAGCAGGGTCCTGGCCATCGTTTACAGAGGCCTGCCATAGTGCCTTACCTCTGTCTGTAGCATTCAGCATCTTAAAACGTAATGATTTTTCGGACTGAACAGATGTACTGTTATTAAACTGGAACTGAACTTTGCCCTGCGTATTGCCGCCGTTTTTTGTAGTTACAATGATAACGCCATTGGATGCCCTTGATCCGTAAATAGATTCGGCCGACGCATCTTTTAGCACCTGTATAGATGCTATGTTTGAGGGTGATAAATTTTGAAACACTTCGGGCCTGGTGGTGGGTATGCCATCAATAACATATAAAGGGTTGTTATTGCCCAATGTATTTGCACCCCTGATCAGTATCTTGCTGGTTGAGCCATTGGCCGATCCATCTTTCTCGATATACAAACCGGCAACCCTGCCCTGCAAAGCCTGCATGGTATTACCAGAACTGTTGTTTTTTACCGGCGTAAGATCAACAACCGCCACAGCGCCTGTAAGGTCTTTCTTTCTTTCGGATGTATAACCTGTTACTATCACTTCATTTAATGCAGTGGAAGCATCTTTAAATACCACATCAAGCACCTTGGTATCTGCGGCAACCGTTAACAACATCGGCTTGGTACCCACATATGAAAACCGTATAGATTGCCCGGTTGCTGCCGCGATGCTAAACTTTCCGCTGGCATCTGACAAAGTTGATTTTTGGGTTTCAACAACCACAACGGTAACGCCATCCATTGGTTTTGATGCGTTATCCAGCACAGTCCCGGTAATAACGCGGGATTGCGCGTATCCCTTACTTATGAGCAGTATAAGGAGGGAACAAATAAGTAATAATTTTCTCATTGGCTTAATTAAGTTTATTAGGTATGGTTTATTTAAAATAATTGGTTTTTAAAGTCTTGGTATTCTGTGATTTTATAATCGGGGCAACCTCCTTTCTTTGTTGCGATAAAGCCACCCATCGCTATCGCATTTTTCAATAAGGTTACTGGCGGTACGCCGTTATAATGATTGGCAATAAACGCGGCTAAAAAAGAATCGCCGCTGCCAATGGTATCGGTAACTTTTACCTCGCGGCCGGCAACATGATATGCCTTGTTTTGCTTGTAATAAGATGCGCCAAACTCGCCCTTTGTAACAACGATCTCGGGAATGTTAAAATGATCTTGTATAAACCTGACCTGTTCTGATTCTTTGCCGAACGATCCCCTGAAAAGGCCCTGCACCATTTCCAGTTCGGCCTGGTTAAACTTTACGATATCGGCTTTTTGCAACAATTCATCCAGCAAATCGCGGCTGAAGAAGGGCGGGCGAAGATTAATATCAAACACTTTAATCGCATCGCTTGCCAATAATTCAAATAAGGTATTACGCGATACGCTGCTACGCGATGCCAGACTACCGTATACCAGGTAGGTTGATGGCTGCAACTGCCCTATTATATGTTTACTATCACAGATAAAATCCCACGCTACCGGAAAAACGATATCGTACGATACCTCGTTGCCATTATTCATTTTGGCAATTACCTGACTTGTTGGGTGCTCAGTATCGGTTTGCAGTAAATTTTTTGGTATTCCCCAGCCGTCCATCAAATTTTCTAGCTTGTGGCCGTTGGCATCGTTGCCTATTTTGCTTACCAGGCTGGTGGGCATGCCCAGTTTATTTAAGTGATAAGCCACATTAAGTAATGCCCCACCAGGCTGCGGGCCATCCGGCAATACATCCCAAAGGATTTCGCCGTAGCAAATGGCCGGGGTTGTTATGTTAGTTTGCTGGGTATTCATTATTCTGATTATTAATGCATTACCATATTCGTTTCTATCTGCTCCAATGACCGGCCTTTGGTTTCGGGCATAAACTTCCATACGAAAATGAGCTGGCATACCATCATCACGCAGAAAAAGGAAAAGGTAACCGCGCCTCCCAACGACTCGGCCAGGTATGGAAAACAAAAAGCAATTATCGCTGCCATTACCCAATGTGTTGAACTGCCCAGGGTTTGCCCCTTGGCGCGTACCTGATTTGGGAAAATTTCGGATATAAAAACCCAGATAACCGCCCCCTGCGAAAAAGCGAAAAAGGCAATGAACATCATCATATAAATTGGGATTGCAAACCCGCTCATGTGGCCGGAGTGAAAAGTGAACGCTACCATAAACAGCGACACGATTAACCCGAATGAGCCAACCAGCATTAATATACGACGGCCTACCTTATCAATAATATTAATACCCAGCAGGGTGAATATAAAATTGATGAGCCCTATACCAACTGTAGATAGCAGCGAAGAGTGCGCACCAAGCCCGGCCATTTCAAATATCCGGGGCGCGTAGTATATAATGGCGTTTATGCCCGATGCCTGGTTAAAAAAGGCAAAGAGCATGGCTAATATTACCGGCGTTTTATATTGCCCAGAGAAAAGATTGCCGCTTGAAGCCGTATCATGCAGGGTTGAGTTTTTTATAGCAGCTAGTTCCTGTTCGCAATTGAGCGGATTGATCACACGCAATATTTCAAGTGCCCTGCCTGTTTCACCTTTTTTAAGGATGAGCCAGCGGGGGCTCTCGGGAATGAAATAAATGAGCGTCAAAAATAAAGCTGAAGGAAAGGCTTGCACACCCAACATCCAACGCCATGAAGCCTCACCGCCCTGGCTAATGAGGTAGTTGGACAGGTACGAGATGAGGATCCCCAATACCACGTTAAACTGGAACAAACCAACCAAACGTCCTCGCCTATCCGCCGGCGACACTTCTGATATATAAATAGGAGCTGTTACCGATGATATGCCCACCCCAAGGCCGCCTAATAACCGGAACACTAAAAACAGGTACCAGTTATCTGCAAGCGCGGTACCTATTGATGACAATAAATAAGCTGCGGCTACAAAGTATAAAGTATTTTTTCTTCCGAAGATATCTGATGGCCTCGACCCGAACAATGAACCAATTACGGTACCAATAAGTGCGATAGATATGGTAAGCCCGTGCTCCATTACAGACAGATGCCAGAATTCCTGGATAGATTTTTCGGCGCCCGATATCACAGCGGTATCAAACCCGAAAAGGAAGCCACCAAGGGCTACGACCATGGACCAGGCCAGGACGGAATGTTTTCTCATAATAAATTATAAATGGTGTTAATTGGATTTACTGTTGCAAAGTAGGGCGATATGCAAATGGACAGTTATTGATTTTATTCCAAAATAGTATAAAAATTAAATCAATTTTAATCTATTGATTATCAGTGAAATAAAATTAATTTCAATTCTGTATCAGCCGAATGTTTGATTTTGATACATTGTATTTCCAGTTTTGATACATGATGACACAAGTGGCAGCCTTTGGCCAGGGGTTATTATTTGTATTGTAAAAATATTTATCGATACTTTTGTATACATCCCCACCCAAAAGGATTGTATTAACCAATAAAACCGGGCTTAAACGTTTACTTAATATTTTTTAATGGCTTTGCTTTATAAATTGCGCAACCTGTTATTGCCAACCTTATGTATAGTAATGTTGTTTACCGGCTGTAAAAAAGCCGACAAAACATCACAGTATACCATAGGCTTTTCGCAATGTGTGGGCTCAGACCTGTGGCGGCGCAATATGCTGGACGAAATGAAAATGGAGCTTTCTTTACATCCCGATGCCCGTTTCATTTATGCTGATGCCGATAACAGCAGCAAAAAACAAATTAAACAAGTAAAGCAAATGCTGGATGAAGGCATCGATCTGCTCATTATATCGCCCAATGAAGCACAACCTTTAACCGGTATAGTTGAGCAAACCTACAATAAAGGTATCCCGGTAATTGTAATTGACCGTAAAACGTCGTCAGACCTTTATACAGCGTATGTTGGCGCCGATAATTACCAGATTGGCAAAATGGCCGGCGAATATATAGGCAATAACTTGGGCAAAGGCAACATTGTAGAGGTGATGGGACTACCCGGTTCTTCGCCTGCAATTGAACGGCACAGGGGGTTTAGCGATGCCCTGGCTAAATTTAATAATATCCATATCAAAGCACAGGTATATGGCGATTGGCTTAAGGACCATGCCCAAAAACAACTTTACCAGGTAAAGCCCGATTTAAAAACAGCCGATGCCCTGTTTGCCCACAACGATGTAATGGCAGGCGCATCCAGGGAGGTGCTAAACAACCTGCATTTAAACCACCATGTTAAAGTATTAGGAGTCGATGCTATGCCTGGAGCCGGCGGAGGCCTGCAAATGGTAGCATCAAAAACTATTGATGCCAGTTTAGTATACCCCACAGGCGGCAAAGAGGCCATTACCACCGCGTTCAGGATTCTGAATAAAGAAGCTTTTTCTAAAGAAAACATCCTGCAATCGCTTGTTATC
Organism: Mucilaginibacter polytrichastri; assembly: GCF_001911425.1. Taxonomy (GTDB): domain Bacteria; phylum Bacteroidota; class Bacteroidia; order Sphingobacteriales; family Sphingobacteriaceae; genus Mucilaginibacter; species Mucilaginibacter polytrichastri. The sequence continues at coordinate 380,923 of NZ_MPPL01000001.1, forward strand.
GATTCAACCAATGTGCAGCTCATGAAAATGCAGTGGAACAAAATTAACAACCAGCAGAAGGATATTGAAAGGCAGCAATCGCTATTGGAAGAGCAGCGACAGGTTTATAACAGCCAGCAGTTGGTTTTAAATATTATTGTAATAACCTTGGTGCTGGCCATTGTTTTTGGAGGGCTTGCTTTTTACTGGCTGATGGAGAACCGAAAGATCAACAAAAGCCTGGAAGTAAAAAATAACGAAATTTTGCTGCAGCGCAACCAACTGATGGAAATGTCGGCCAGGGCCGAAGTTGCTACCGAAGCCAAGCTGAACTTTTTTACCAATATCTCGCACGAGTTTCGTACGCCTTTAACGCTCATCCTGTCGCCGGTTGAGGATATGATGAAGAACGAGAAACTGAATATTATAGCCGGCAAAAATTTAAAGCTAATACATAAAAATACGTTTAGGCTGTTAAGGTTGGTTAACCAGTTGATAGACTACCGCAAAATTGAATATGATAAACAGCAAATTAACGCGTCGCCAAACAACCTGGTACATTTTGTTACCGACATTATGGATAGCTTTCAGCACAATGCCCGTAAACGGAATATTACGCTGAGCCTGGTATCGGCAGAAAAAAATATAAGCGTTTGGTTTGATAGTAATATGCTTGATAAAGTTTTCTTTAACCTATTATCTAATGCACTTAAGTTTATTAAAGATAACGGCCGCATCATAGTAACTTTTACCCAAAATACCAACGATGTTGAAATAGCCATACAGGATAATGGCATAGGCATGGAGCCCGAAGAAACTGAACATATTTTCGACCAGTTTTACCAGGCCGATAACGGCAATACAAAGGGATCTGGCTTGGGGCTTTCTTTATCTAAAGAGATTGTTTTGCTACATCATGGCTGCATTAAAGTAAGCAGTAAAAAATGGCATGGAACTATTTTTACCATTTCACTGCCACTGGGCAACCCTTACAATTATAGTACCGGCCAACATTATAAACCGGTTAGCACCGCTGCCATTGACGAGCGCTCGCGCATTTATACTACCGACCTTGAACAAGACGAAATAAAAGTGGATTCGACAGGCCTTGGCAGCCCTAAAGAGCAATCTATCCTGGTAATTGAAGATAATGCCGATTTGCTGGGCTACCTTGCCGATAAATTGGGTGCCGATTACGAGGTGTTCACGGCAGATAATGGATTGCAGGGTTTGGCAGAAGCGTTTGAAAAAGTGCCCGACCTTATTATATCAGATGTTGTACTACCAGGTATGTCGGGGAAAGTAATTACCGAAAACCTAAAAACAGATATGCGTACATCGCACATCCCGGTTATTTTGCTTACGGCGCAGGCCAGCGTAGAGCAGCAAATTGATGGCATTAGCAGCATGGCCGATGTTTATATGGTAAAACCTTTTAATTATGATCAGCTGCTGGCAACAGTAAAAAACCTGCTTAAAAATAGGGTGATACTTAAAGAACATTTTACAAGCGATGTAAGTCATGGCAAAATACCGGCATCAAAATCGCTCGATAAAAAATTTCTTAACGATTTTACAGGTATTGTTGAGCAAAACCTAGCCAATGAAAACTTTAATGTAGATGATATCTGCAAAACCATCGGCATTTCGCGGGTACAGTTATATCGTAAAGTAAAAGCCCTGTTAGGTTGTAGCATTACCGATTACATTTTAAACCGAAGGTTAAAAAAAGCGAGATATCTGTTAACCCATGAAGGATATTCCATCTCCGAGATAACCTACATGGTAGGCTTTGCAAGCCCCAACTATTTTTCGACTGTATTTAAGGCGCAGTACAATTGTACCCCAAGCGAGTTTAAGCGCAAGCAGACTTCGTGATTAACATGAAGATTTAAGTTGGGTGACCCGCGTACCGTGAATTGGAAGGCTACTGCGCGGCACGGTTCCTTAATGGTAAATAATTATACCGAAGAGCGGGCGCAGCACATGTATTGCGTCATCGATAAATCGCGGGTAATGAAAATGCCTTTTGATGGTCTTAGCATGCTTGATCATGCCATTAACGCCAGTTTGGTCTTATCAAGCGTAGCGCTGTTAAAACAAGATAAAGCCGGGTTAATAACCATTTCAGATAAAAAAGGCGCGGTTATACCTGCCGAGCGAGGGCCTACGCAACTTAACAAAATAATGGAGGTGCTGTATAAAGAGAAAACGCGCTATACCGAAACCGATATGGACCTGCTTTATTCAACCATACGCGGCACATTAAAGCAGCGTAGCCTGGTTATGTTTTTTACTAATTTTGAGAGCCTATCGGGCTTGCAAAGACAATTACCTTATTTAAAACGTATTGCCAAATATCATTTACTGGTAGTAATATTTTTTGAAAATACAGGTTTGCGCAATCTGAGCCGCCAGCCGGCCAACGATGTTGAAGGTGTTTATATAAAAACAATAGCCGAAAAGTTTATGTATGAGAAAAAACTGATTGTAAAAGAACTTACGCGCCACGGCATACAATGTATATTAACCCCACCGCAAAATTTAACCGTAAATAGCCTTAACCGGTACCTTGAAATAAAAGCGGCCCAAAAATTATAAGCGGTTAATACGCCTCCACAAATAATGTAAAAACCAGCCACGTAAAATGGATGGCAACAATATATGCTCAGATTACCTTGATGATCATCCGTATTTTATCATCAAGCTCTTGCACAGCCTTTTCCAGCATCAGCCATTCTTCCATCCCCTCATTTCTTCCATCCATTCTGATCAGATCCATTAACCCAAGTATCGATGCCACTGGCTTACGTAGTTCATGAGATTGAATAAAGGCAATCTCATTGAGCTGCTCCGTCTGCGCTTTTACGGTGTTTTCGTGTTCTATTCTTTTATTTACATCAGCTGTATTGACAGAAACGCCGATTATTTCGCCGGCAGGATTAAAAGCCGGCTCAAATTTTACTAACCTCCAATTATTTCTGCTTTGCCCAAGGTTGCGCTCATCATAAACAGCGGTACCTTTTAAAGCGGTCTGGTAATCTTTGTAAAAAAGATGGAGATTGTCAGGATGGATATAATCTATCATAGGTTTCCCTTTTTCCATCTGTCTTCCATAGGCGTTTATGACATGATTTCCCCAAGCTTTATTGAAGGCTAGTATTTCGAAATTTCTTCCAAGAAGCAAATGATGGTCCATAGAACTTTCAAAAAACGACCGAAGTTCGATTTCCGAACGTTTAGCCTCGTTGAACTGCTCTTTAAGTAAGTTCAAACTCTCATCAAAATCCATCAACTGCATGGCTTGTTTAGCCAAAATCATTAACATGAGTTGTTGGTTTTCAGTTAGCTGTCCGGGTATTTGGTTTATAACACATAAACTGCCGAGACGATGACCATCGTTAGTTACTAAAGGGGCTCCGGCATAGAACCTAATATTTGGATCGTTGTTAACAAGGGGGTTATTAACAAACCTGCTATCCAATTTGGCGTCTGGTACAACAATCACCTCATCCTGTTCGATCACATGGTTACAAAATGCATCTTTGCGCAAAGTAGTTTCAAAATCAAATGCCTGTCTGAACTTGATATATTGGGTATCCTTGTCAATAAGCGTGAGCAGCGCTGTTGGGGTACCGCAAATGGTAGCCGCTAAACGGATAATTTCCTTAAGTTCTTTTTCTTTGCTGAATTTCAGGTTTAAAAACCTGTGAACAGCCTGCAGTCTTTGTGTTTCCTGGTGAGGCATATTTTAATAAGCTTCGATACCTTCTTTAGCATCGGTAATAGATTTCCATCGAGACAAATTTTTACTTTTAATCATCGCTGGGATATTTGGCTATAGGGCGATCACCGGTTGTGTTTTATTAATCAGATCGGTATCGCCAGCAAAAAGGGTTCATGATTGTGTAAGTTTTTGTTACGTTATTAGGGGAAACGTGGTTTGGTTACAATAAACAATTTGTCACAGAAACAGCCTGGCTTTTCATATCAAGATATGCCCATTCAGCCATGGCGTTTATTACTGTTTTCAAAGCAGTTCCGCTTTCGGTTAAAGTATAAGTTACAAACAAGGGCATTACCGTCTTTGCTTCGCGAATAAGCAATTTATCTGTTTGCAGTTGTTTTAGGTGTTGAATCAGCATTTTTTCGGTGATATGCGGCATTGCCTTTTTAAGTTCACTATATCGTTTGCTACCAGAAAGCAAATGGTAAAGAATGATTGGTTTCCAATGGCCGCCGATTTTATTCATAACGTAAGTCACCGGGCATTCATTCAGAACAATTTCCCGGTTGGCATGGTAAGTCGAGCTTTCTTTAATTTTAGTCATACGTACTCTGGGGTAAGTACTTGTTATAAAGTAAGTACAAATATAACTTTGTACAACAAAAAACAAAATATGAATTACCTCATCACCGGTTCATTGGGCAATATCAGCCTGCCCGTTACTAAAAGTTTAATTGCCGCAGGTCACACTGTAACTGTGATCAGCTCCAACGCAGATAAAAAAGAAAAGATAGAAACCCTCGGCGCCAAAGCAGCTATAGGGTCTGCTACAGACCTTGAGTTTTTGAAAGGAGTTTTTAAAGGTAAAGATATTGCCTATTTGATGATACCGAGTGATTTTTCCATACAAGATTACGGTGCTTTCCAGATTAAAGTTGCAGATAAATATGCAGAAGCTGTAAAAACGGCTGGGATTGAGAAGGTCGTTTTGCTCAGCAGTATAGGAGCACATTTGCGTAAAGGCGCAGGCCCAATTGATGCATTAGGATACCTCGAAGCAAAGCTAAGCGAAATTCCTGGCCTTCACCTTAAAATTCTGCGCCCGTCATATTTCTTTAATAATTTATACAGCCAGATTGGTTTGATCAAGCAAGCAGGTATTGCGGGCAGCAATTTCGGTAATACAGAAGAAAAGCTGGTCTTAGTAGATACTGACGATATAGTAAGTGTGGCTGCGGAGCAATTAAAGACACCCTTTACCGATGGACAAACGATTACCTATATTTCAAGTGACGAAAGAAAACCGGGTGAAATTGCTGCGATACTTGGCGCCGCAATTGGAAAAAATGAACTGCCATGGATTAACTTCAGCGATGAAGACGCTTACACCGGAATGGTACAGGCAGGACTTAATCAGAGTTTTGCCGCGTTATATCGTGATATGGGACAATCCATCCGTAATGGCAAAATGCAGGAAGATTACTGGAAAAGTGCTAATGTTGTTAAAGGTACTTTTCGATTGGAAGATTTCGCTAACCGTTTTGCTGCTGCGTATGCAGAAAAGTAATCGTCGTCGAGCCTTACCTTACTTGTTCTACAGCCTTCATTATGCATAGCTTTTAAATAGATTCCTATTCATTCCAAAATTCATTTTTAAGTCTAAATAGGCAATTAAACGTAAATCAGATAGGAAATAGTTCGAGATTTGGACGGTAGCTACCACAGATACAGAAACTCTTAGTGGAAGCTAAGGGTTTTTGTACTTTCGTCTTTTTAAACAGAGAGGGGCTCGGTCAATGGCAAAGTAAAGCCAAAGGTACTTCCCTTGCCTGGTTCGCTTTCCACCCATATCCGGCCGTCATGGCGCTCAATGATTTCGGCGCTGAGGTATAAGCCAATACCAAACCCGGAGATGGTTTGGGTATGGTTTGATTCTACCCTATAGTATCTGTCAAAAAGGTGTTCAATGTCTTTGTCGGCTATGCCAAACCCATTGTCTTTAACGCTTAGCAACGCATGGTTTTCTTTTACCTTGCATTGCACCTCAATATTAAAATTATTGGGGGAGTATTTTATGGCATTAGATAAAAGGTTTGATATAACGTTACCTATCTTATCCATGTCGGCATAAATGGTTATGGGATTGCAAGGCAGCAGTATGATGGTGTGACTGGCTGTAATTAATGCCATTTCATCTATAATATCTTTAACCAGCTCATCCAGTTTAAACCGCTGCTTGTCTAAATGAATCTTACCAGACTCTAGTCGCGAAAGGTTAAGGAAACCATTGATCATGGTTGTCATTTTCTTTACCTGGTTATTGGCTTTGGTAAGCGCGCCCGAAGTAAATGCATCCTGGTTTTTTTCGGCCCTGGCTTGTAGTATCTGAACATAACCGCCCAGCGAAGTAAGCGGTGTTTTAAGCTCATGACTAACCATGCCTATAAAATCATTCTTTCGCTGCTCGTCCTGCTTGCTTTCGGTAATATCTTGCAGTGTTCCATTCATGCTGATGGCTTCGCCTTGCTGGTTAAACGTGGCCTTGCCTTTAGCCCTTACAATACGCGGCTCTTTTGTTGCGGGATGTATAATAGTGTAATCAATTTCGTAGTTGCCGCCCATCTCAAAATTTAAAGCTTGCTGTGTAGCACGGCTAACCCTGTCGCGGTCTGTTTCAGCTATGGCACCGGTTACATAGCTAAGGTCAATGGTATCGCCGGGTTGTAAGCCAAACCACGATTTTAGTAAATCATTTCCTGAAAACAAGTTGGTTACTGGATCATAGTAAAATGTGCCCAGTTCGCCCGCCTGTATGGCCAGGTTAAGCATGTCTTCTGTTTTCCGGTTCTCTTGACTTGTTATTATCCGTTCTGTTATTTCCTCCAGGATAACCAATACACCGGTTATCTCGTTTTGTGCGTTTTTGAGCGGGTGATAGATGGAGTTTACATACGCTTCCCGCAATTTTCCGCCATCTGTGTATAGCATAACCCTAAACTCATTATTGGCTTTTGTTACCCCGGTAGCAAATACATCATCGAGCCATTGATAAACAGGTTGTCCATTTAACTCCGGCCGAGCTATGTGATGGGGTTTTCCCAGTACTTCCACCTCGGCCCGTCCCCAAATTTTCAATATACTTTCGTTGGCTATTTCAATAATATGCTCGGGCCCCCTCAACACGCATAGCCCAACAGGTGCCTGTTCTAATATACTACGCGTCCTATACTCATTTTCAATCAACTTGTTATTAGATGTTTGTAGTTGAGTTTGTATAAGCTCAAGCGATTCGTTAGTGCTTAACAGGTTGTCGTTAATAACCTGGTATTCTTCGTTAAGTGCGTTGAGCTCCTCATTGGTAGATTGATGCTCTTCATTCAGTGCAGATAGCTCGTCGTTCAGCAGGGTAAGTTTCTCGCTGTTTTCCAATAATTCAGCGCGGCTTGCTTCTAATTTTTGCCTGTTGGTTACCTCGTCGGTAATATTAATTACGGTAACCAATATGGAATTAATACTGCCATCAGCTTCAAAAATAGGGTCGTAAGAGAACCTTGCGTAATGCTTTTTTAATTCGCCGTTTACAGTACCCAAAATTACTTCTGTTTCGGGCAGGGAAAAGCGTTTGCCAGAATCCAATACCCCACGCATTCTTTCGGGGTTAGGTTGGTCCTTAAGTTCGGGGAAAATCTCAACCAAACCACGGCCAATAACCTGGTCGGCTGTTCTGCGCCATACATCCAGCATGGGTTGGTTGGCAATCTCTACAATTAACGCCTTGCTTCTTAAAATGGTCATGGCAATCGGTGTGTTCATCACCATAGCCTCCAATCTGTACTTTGCAGCTTCGGCAGCCCGGGTACGTAGCATTACCCGTTCCTCCAGTTCTTCATTAAATTCTTGCAAACCTCGTTGCGCATGATGCATTGCGTCATTCGCGGTGGTCAGATCTTTATTAGCAGCAGCCAGTTCCTCATTCAAAGCCTGCTCATTTTCTAAGGCTTCCTGTTGCACTCGCGCATGCGCAAGGGCTTCCTTGCTCACTACTTGTTGGGTTACATCGGTTGCGCTGTGTAAAATGCACAGTGTTTCGCCACGCTCATTTTTAATGGCCCGGTATTCAAAATCAAAATAAAATGTTTGGAGTGAACCACCTACTACCAAATTGGCCGGCGTTTTTTGGGCGATATAGGTATTACCGCTACGCCAAACTTCTTTAAGAAGCGCCGTAAAAGGCTGGCCCACTATTTCGGGAATAGCCTGTTCGAATGTTTTCCCGGTAACGCTTTTGTCCTTGCCCCAGATCTTGAGCATGGCATCGTTAACAAACCGGATGTGAAGTGATTCGCTGTTATAAATTGCAGTAGCTTCGTTAGACTGTGCAAGCACATCGAGAAGCATTTTATCGCTGAAATTTACAGTCGGATCAATCATTCGTGAATGAGCGTAATTATCGGGCAAAGATAAGAATTTTCAGCCGACGTAATTGTAATTCGATTCGCAATTGGCGCAGTTTATCATACAATGTACTTTATTTTAAACCGGCCTGAAAGAGAAGTTTGCTGTTGTTATAGTTTATTAACTGCGCAAATTTACTGTTATAGGGAAATATGTAATTGAGTTTATTAAAAGATGGCAACATCAAGTTATTAGGCATAAGCGGGATTATTTTACGTTGCAGGGGTGTTGTGCTAAGATTATTGTCAGGCAAATGTGTTTGGGGCAATTTTTCATTAAAAGAGCGTACTGTTAAATAATCCGGGGTGTTTTTAGGCAATCCTGAAGGCCCCATACTAACCTGGCCAAAATGCCAGCCCGATTTAATGCTTACCTTAAAGTTAAAAGCTTCTTCGGTGCAGGTTAATTCTCTTGGCATACCACCTACCTGGGCATTTGCACTGCCTGCCAATACCAACATAAACGTAATTAACAGTATACTTTTCATATTGCTTAAGCTATATACGTTAAAAAAGCAGATCCTGTTGTTAACGGGGAGCGATAATTTAGGTTAATCGTATTTTATTACAAGCGGGTGATTGTCATCGAAAAAAAGCTATCACTCATAAGTTGTTGCCTTAATTATAACTAATTTGGCTAACCAAGTTTTTTTGAGTTATTTTAAATAAATATCCCCTTGATGACAATATTGACAAAGATTGCCGCCATTTTATTCCTTTCTATATTAATTACCTTTCCCGGTTTAGCACAACAGCGCGATTCTATTAAAGCGGCACCGATGGCAGACACCACCAGTGTGCTGCCCGATACCATGGCCGTAAAAGACGGCCACCTGCAAACTGCCGGAAAATCATTGAAAACATTTGTGCTGAGCACGCCCGGCGATTTTGCACAAATGGGGCATATTCTGGGGAAAGACTGGCGTAAAACAGCCGCTTATTTGGGGGGCATATCATTATTAGTACTGGCCGATAAACCAATAACCCAATGGTACCAGGATCATGTTGAAAAGAACGTCAACTATAAACTCCCCAAACTCCCCGGTGCAGGTAGCTCGCGTTTCTTTTACGGTAATGATGCTTACTTAGATTATGCTATTGCTGGTCTGTATGCTGGTTCGCTGGCCGGCAACTACAAAACAGGGCAAATGGCTGCGCTTAACTCGGCAAAAGCATTAGCATACTCGTACCTTATTACGCAGGTAACCCTAAAAGCTATATTTGCCAGGGAAAGGCCCGACCCGACACTGAGCGATGGCAAGCCGCCAAGAAAGCCCTATACAGATAACCCGCACGACTTTTTTAACTTTCGCGCCATTAATTTTGGAACCGGCCCTACCGGTACATCTTTCCCGTCTATGCATGCCACCGCATATTTTGCTGTAGCCAAGGTAATGGCCATGGAATTTCATAATTACTGGATACCCTATGGCGCCGTTACCGTTATCTTTTTTGCCGATGTAGATTCGCACCAGCATTGGGTTGGCGATATGGTAGCAGGCGGTTTACTGGGCACCCTGATAGGGCAAGGTATTGTAAGCAGTTCGCGGCTGATGGAAAAGAAGCAGGCAGAAAAAAAAGAACGGGAAAAGCAAATGGGCATAAACCATAAGCACAAAATAGACTTTAACTACCAGGTGTTACCCGCTATATCTACCAATATGACGGGCCTTACCCTGGCGGTTTCGCTTTAACCAACTTGCCTAACCAATATAAAGAACGAGATTTAAATTATATGTCTAAAAAGTATTTCCTTTTAACCCGGGTACTGCTGTTGGCTGTGTTTTTAGCCAGCACGGTTTTTGTTGCGAAGGCACAACTGCTTACCTCCAAAATATTTGGAGACCATATGGTGCTGCAGCGTAACAAACCGGTGGTGGTATGGGGAAACGCCAAAAAAAACACGGCACTAAGGTTAAGCTTTAACGGGCAATTAATTAGTACCCGTACTAAGGCAGATGGTTCATGGAAAGCAACATTGCAGCCGATGAAGGAGGGCGGGCCATACACCATGACCATATCATGCGGTGCTGATACGCTGCAATACAAAGACATTATGATGGGCGAAGTGTGGCTTTGTTCGGGCCAGTCTAATATGGAGTTTGTACTCAAAAATTCGGATGGCTATCAACAAGAGCAAAAGGTTGCAAGCAGGCTTGCCGTGCGGCAGTTTTTTGTACCGCACCGCATGAGTATTAACCCCGAAAAAGAGCTAGACGCAGGTGCCTGGGTGCCGGCCGGCGCTGCTACCATTGGCGATTTTACAGCCGTAGGTTATTACTTTGCCAAACAATTAGCTGCGCAGCTGCACGTAACTGTTGGGCTGGTTCATAGCAGCTGGGGTGGCACACAGGCCGAGTGCTGGGTAAGCAAAGATGCTATGCTTAAATCTGCAACGTTAAACGCAATAGCTAAAAGCCAGCCAAACAGCCTTGATGAAGTTAAAAGCAAGGTAGAGCAGGATATTAAAAACTATGCTTACCACAACCAGGCAGCAACACTTTACACATTTGAGCAATTGGCAGCTGCCCCAGCCTCATTTTTTAACAGCTGGAACACCGGCACACCTGGTGCCTGGATGTGGCAGGGCAAATGGTCGGCCTTTAGGGGCGAGGGCTTTATGCAGCGTATAGTAACTTTAGATAGTGCACAGGCAAAAGTTGCATCCGTTTTACGGTTGGGCCATACAGATGCAAAAATGGCGATTGCTATTAACGGCAATGTGGTTTATAAAGGAGATTTACCCGAAGGAACTCCCATTAACATCCCTGCGGGAACCTGGAAAGCTGGCGATAATAGCCTGTTACTTAACCTGCAAACAAATCAAAAGAACCCTGCCTGGTTTGGCTTTGGCCTCAATGGTGATAAACAGGATCTTTTTATAAAACTGGCCGATACCACGGTATCCTTAATGGATAACAAATGGCGTTTAATGGCAGACTGGGCCAAGCCATACCATATGGAGTTAATGCCTAACAATACGGTAGCTACCCTGTATAACGGGATGATAGCACCTTTGATCCCCCTGTCTGTTGCGGGTGTTTTATGGTACCAGGGCGAATCTAACGCCGGGCGGGCATTTCAATACCGCGATGTACTTGCTACAATGATTGGCGACTGGCGAAATCAATGGAAAAGCAAACTGCCTTTTGTGGTGATGCAGTTGCCGGCATACGGCCCAACGCAAAATAGTAACCAGGGAAGTACCTGGGCCGAGCTGAGAGAAGCACAGGCCGCTGTGGCAGTTAAATATGCCGACTCTGCTTTAGTTGTAACTACAGATATTGGCGACCCCAATAACCTTCATCCCACCAATAAAGCGCCGTTTGGCTACCGGGCTGCGGGTGTGGCGTTAAACAGGGTTTACCATTATGCAGATGTGGCGGTAAGCCCATTGTTCAACTCGGCCACTTTTCAGCAAAATTATGCGCTGGTTACATTTAATGATGCCAATGGCCCTTTAACTGTTAAAGATAAATACGGCTATTTAAAAGGGTTTGAAGTAGCCGGAAATGATCATGTTTTTCATTACGCACAGGCTCAGCTCATCAACAATACAGTAAAAGTATGGAGCACAGCAGTACAGCAGCCCGTTGCCGTGCGCTATGCCTGGAGCGATTCGCCCGTTGATGCTAATTTGTTTGGCGGGGCAGGCTTACCGGTAGGGCCTTTCAGGTCTGATACCTGGGCGGGCATTACCGACAATGTTAAACTGGTTCCGTAATTGCTATATAACCTGCAGCAGGAACACCTTCAGCAATCTCAGCTCATTAAAATCAGTGTTGCCGGTAAATAAGCAGGTGTTGGATAGAAAAATCAATCGGCTATATGCCGTCACCATTTTATTGATAAATTTGGTTTTGTAACCCAATTATACCTGCTAATTTTCCTGATTGATGAAAAGAGTTTTGCAACCCTGGTTGTCTTGTATTTTTATCTGCTGTATTTTACTTTTATGTAAAACAGGTTTCGGTTTTCAGCCCGTAAAATATTTAGGCATCGAACAGGGATTGTCTAACAACTCGGTTACCAATATTTATAAAGACCGGCATGGCTTTGTTTGGATTGGCACCTACGATGGTTTAAACCGGTATGATGGCAGTACTGTACGCATTTTTAGAAACATATGGGGCGATGCCCGATCATTAAATGATAATCACGTTAATAAACTTACCGGCTCGGGTAATAAGGTTTTTGTAGGCACTTTAAGCGGGCTTGTTTATTATAATTATAACGATGCCCGGTTTTACCCGGTATTTTATTTGGCGGGCCATAAAGCCGGCAGGCAAAAAATAACTTCTAACATTACTTCGCTGGTTACCGGCACACAGGGCGATGTTTACATAGGCACAGACTATGCAGGCTTATTTATCTATAACCAGCGCGAGGGAGTTAGCAGGCAGGTTGTACTGGGCAAGGCTAACAAAACCTATAGCGTACAGGCTATCCGTATTGATGGTGCTAACCAAGTATGGCTGTTTATTCGCAATGTGGGTCTTTGCAAGCTAAATAGGCAAAGCCATATATTGGAGGTTGTTAGCACCGAGTTAAAATCGGCCAATTGCCTTTTAACAGATAACCATGCCAACATTTGGATAGGGACAGATAATGGCCTGTACACCTATCAATTAGCCACCCGCCATTTATCAAGGTTTGCAAATGCAGCTGTAAAACTGACCAGCGAAAACATCGTCGACCTTAATTTCTCGAAGTCGGGTAATTTATGGATAGGCACCAATGGCGGGGGCGTAAATGTATTAGATACCGCTAAGCAGCAATTAAGTTATATGGTAAGTGGCAAGGACGTTACTGCTACACTGCATAGCGATGCCATTAGTATGATCTATGAGGATAACGAAGGCCGCACCTGGGTTGCTACCCTGCGGGGAGGCGTAAATATTGTAGACAACGACGTTAACCAGTTTAGGCTGATTACCCACAATGCGCTGAGCAGCAATAGTGTGGTGAACAACTTCAGCCTGTCGTTTTGCGAGGATGAGCAGCATAATTTATGGATTGGTACTGATGGCGGGGGCCTGAGTTATTGGGACCGGAAGAAAAACCGGTACACCAATTATGTGCATAGCGATAACCCGGCATCGTTAAGCAGTAACTTTGTGGTCAGCATTATTAAAGACCACAAAAATCAGATCTGGGTGGCCATGTTTAGTGGTGGGATAGACCGCTGGGACGGCCAGGCACATCGGTTTATACATTATGATTGCTATAACCCGGCTACCAAGGTTATTGATAAAAACCTCTGGAAATTATACCTCGACTCGCACCACCAGATCTGGGCAGGTACCACGCGTGGCGGGGCATTGTACAGGTACAATGGCACTACAGATAAATTCATGATGTTTGATGAACAGCTCACCAACATCCACGCCATTTTTGAAGACCATAACGGTACGCTTTGGGCCGGAGATTACTCGCGGTTGATCAAAATAGATCTTGCTAAAAAAGTGCATCAGTTTATAGGGGTTAAAAGCGCCGTTAGATCCATTACAGAAGATAATAGCCATAACTTATGGGTTGGCACCGAAGGGGGCGGGCTGCTGAAATATAACAGTTTAACAAATAAACTCACGCGGTTTACCGAGGCAAATGGCTTGCCCAGCAATTCTATCCTGAATGTTTTGGTTGATAAAGGGGGTAACCTTTGGGCCAGTACCTACAACGGGCTTACCGAGTTTAATACCACCACGCAAAAGTTCAGAAACTTTTACGCATCAGACGGTTTGCAGAGTAACCAGTTTAACTTTAATGCCGCATTAAAATTAAGCTCGGGCGAACTGGTATTCGGGGGCATTAATGGTTTTAATATTTTTTATCCCGATAGTATCAACGTGGCCGTGCACCAGCCCGAAATAAAACTTACCGGGCTCTATATCAATAACAAAACTATTGAAGGCGATTCCAATTATACCGCCAACCAATCGATAGTTGGCCTTAAGCAAATTACAGTGTCCTATTACGATGCAACCATTGCTATCGATTATACCACGCCCGAATATTCGTTCCCCAACAAAATTAGCTATGCCTACTACCTCGAAGGCTGGGACCACGGCTGGAACAATGTAGGCAAGCTAAAAAGGGCCTACTACACTCGTTTAAACGAAGGCGAGTACACCCTGCGGATTAAGGCCACCAACACCGCCGGCGGCTGGAACCCGCATCAGCTTATTTTTAAAATTATGGTGCTGCCTCCCTGGTACCGTACCTGGTGGGCTTATCTGCTATATTTATCGGTAATAGGCACGGTGGTATACTGGTTTTGGCTGTATCGCATCAGGCAAACCAAACTAAAATACGAGGTGCAGATCGCTAACCTGAAAGTGGAGCGCGAAAAAGAATTGAACGAAAAGAAGCTTTCTTTTTTTACCAATGTATCGCACGAGTTCCGTACGCCGCTTACGCTGATTATTAACCCGATAAAAGATTTGCTGCGCAATGCGCACAATAAAGATAATGAGGAGCTGAACACCATTTACCGTAACGCGCGCCGGTTGCTGGGGCTGGTAGATCATTTAATGTTGTTCCGGAAAACCGAGAGCGAAACCGACCAGTTAAATATGGTGACCCTCAATTTTTCGTGCGTATGCAAGGATGTATTTTTGTGCTTTGTACACCAGGCCAGGATCAAAAATATCACTTACAGTTTTTGTGCCGGCGAGGAACAGATTTTTATCGAGGCCGACCGGGAGAAAATAGAAATCGCCTTGTTCAACCTCATCTCCAATGCCATTAAATTTACTCCGAATGGCGGCGAAATTAAGATCCGGCTTTCGCAAAAAGAAGTAACCGTTTTTGTAGAAGTGTCAGACAATGGCTGCGGTATTGCCGAAGGTACCGGCGAAAAACTGTTTGACAAATTTTACCAGATCAAGGATAGCACTTCCATCAAAACCGGGTTCGGGATAGGGCTGTACCTGGTGAAAAGCTTCATCAAAAGTCACCATGGTTATATTACTTATATGAGTAATGCCGAAGGCGGTACAACCTTTACTGTAGAGCTGCCAAAAGGTAAACCACTGCAGCTGGAAACCGAGCCGGAAATGATGGAAGCCAACCAGCACCTTATTGATGAATTAATCAACAATGAGATAAACGAAGTAAGGCCGCCGGAAGAAGAAGTGAACAATTTGGAACTGCTGATCTCGGACAGGCAATCGGTTCTGGTAATTGATGATAACAACCAGATTCGCAGGTATATTACGGATATTTTTAAGAAGCACTATAAAATTTACCAAGCCCAAACCGGCGAAGCCGGGCTGGAAATGGTAAAGAAGTACCTGCCCGATGTGGTGATTAGCGATGTGATGATGGGCGGGCTTTCGGGGATAGAGTTATGCCAGATTATTAAGCAGGATGCCCTGCTAAGCCACATTCCGGTGATCTTGCTTACCGGCGACCCGAACCCCGAGATCAAGCTCAAAGGCCTGGAAGTAGGAGCGGTAGATTTTGTGAGCAAACCTTTTGAAAAAGACCTGCTGGAGGCCCGCGTTAAAGGTATTTTAAAAGACAGGCGCGAATTGCAGAATTACTTTTACAACGAAGTAACCTTAAAATCAAACGCCCGCAATATCTCAGAAGACCACAAGAACTTCCTTTATAAATGCATTGCCATTATCGAAAATTACCTCGTTGACCCCGACTTTGATGTAAAAACTATTGCCGATGAAATGGGCATGAGTTACTCCAGCCTGTTCAAAAAAATTAAAGGTATCAGCGGGCAATCGGTAAACAGCTTTGTAAGGTTTGTACGCCTGCGTAAGGCTGCCGAAATTATGATTCACACCAATTGTAATGTTAACGAAGCGGCGTTTAATGCCGGGTTTAACGACATTAAGTATTTCAGGGAGCACTTTATTAAACAGTTTGGCGATAAGCCGTCCGAGTTTATTAAGAAGCACAGGGCGGCCTTCCATAAAACCTATTTAATAGAAGATAGCTTTCTGTAACTGTTTGCGCAGCTAAAGGTATAACTATGCCCTAAAAGCTACATTTTACCAAATTACCCCCCTTTAATTTACTGTTTTAACCCCTCTCGGTAACGTTAAAACCCCTTTACTTAGTTACTACCAATTACAACTGATCTCTAATTCAGTTATTTTTTATAAACCAATTTTAGTACAAACTATATGTCCCTAAAACAGCAGTTACGCATTTAGTATGCCCGCCCTGCATAACATGCAATCGATTAAAAAACCAAAGCAATAAACCAACAAATTAATTTAGATGAGAAAATTTTTTACTTATGCAGTTTATCTTACGTGTTTAATAACCGTAATATTTACCAGTTTTAGTACAGCGTATGCCCAGGAGGCAGCCTCGTACGTAATTAAGGGGAAGGTGGTCGACAATAAAAATTTACCCCTCCCCGGCGCTTCTGTAAAGGTAGCAGGCACAAGTCAGGGTGTTACGGCAGATGGCAATGGGGCTTTCAGCTTAACCCTTAACGGTGCCGCATCCCTAACCATTAGTTTCACCGGTATGGAAACTAAATCTGTAGCTGTAAACAGCACCACCAAAATCATTAATGTTACCCTGTCTGATAATGGGAAGCAGCTTAACGAGGTAATTGTAGTGGGTTACGGTACCCAAAAACGATCTGACGTTACCGGTGCCGTTGCCTCTGTACCCAAAGCCAGGTTGACGGAATTACCGGTTACCAACGTTTTGCAGGCTATAGAAGGTGCTGTAGCGGGTGTCAATATTTCAACCAGCTCTTCGGTGCCGGGTAGCCAGCCGGCGGCCTTAATCCGCGGGCAAAACTCAATTAATGCCAGCTCGAGCCCTTATGTAGTGGTTGATGGGATTCCGTTGAGCAAAACAGGCGGGTCGTTAAATGATATCAACCCTAATGATATTGCCTCTGTGGAAATTCTGAAAGATGCATCAGCCGTGGCCATTTATGGTACCAACGGCTCTAACGGGGTTATTTTGGTGACCACCAAACGAGGTAATACAGGTAAACCTATTATTCGCTACAACGGCTATGTGGGTACCGAAAACCTGGCTCATATCCTGGAGCCGCGCAACAGTGCACAATACGTACAGAAATATGCCGACTACCTGAAACAGACCGGCCAAACGCAAACCAGCCCGGTACCCAATAACTCAGAACTGCCCAATTACAAGGCAGGCAGAACCATTGATTGGGTAAAAGAAGCTACCCAGCAGGGTATTATGCAAGATCATAATGTAAGCATCTCCGGCGGCAGTACCGATGTTAAGTATTTTATCTCCGGCGATTATCTGAACCAAAAGGGCGTTGTAAAAGGCTATCAGTACCAGCGTGTAAGTATCCGGTCAAATCTGGATATTAACGTTACCAACTACCTCACCGTGGGTACATCGCTTTATTATGCCAACAATAACTATGATGGTGGCCGTGCCAATCTTTTGTTTGCCACAGCCATGAGCCCTTATGGTAATGAGTACAATGCCGATGGTTCGTACACCATTTACCCAATGAATCCCGAGCAATTGTACACCAACCCCTTATTGGGCCTTAAAACAGACCAGCTTAACCGTAGCGTTAACCTGAGTGGCAATGGCTATGCCGAGGTTAAATTTGGCGGTGTACTTAAAGGCTTGCGCTACCATTTAAATGCAGGTTACAATTATTTGCCAACCCGCACCGATAGTTATGTGGGCAGGCTGGCCAATAATTTATTAGGCACAGCAACTGCAACCAGTTCTGAAACACAGTCTTATACCGTTGAAAACCTATTGTATTATACTAAAGATATAGGCAAAAGCCACATTGATTTTACGGGTTTGTACAGTGCGCAAAGAAGAAGATATTTTACATCAACCGGCACAGCCACCGGCTTTGTTAATGATGAATTATCGTATAATAGTTTAGGTTCGGGGGCTAGCCAATCGTCAACCTCTTCTTCAGATCGTTATGCGCTTAACTCGCAAATGGGCCGTCTCATCTATTCTTATGATGGCCGTTATGTATTTACGGCAACTGCCCGTCGCGATGGTTCTTCGGTATTTGGGGTTAATACTACCAAATATGGCTGGTTCCCATCAGTGGCCGCAGCCTGGAATATCAGCAATGAAGCTTTTCTCCGGAATTCTAATGTTGTAAGCAGCTTGAAGTTGCGAGGGTCTTACGGCCGTACTGGTAACGAGGCCATCTCTGTTTACCAAACCATTACGGCCGACAAATCCGTTCGTTTTCCGTTTAATGGTGTAAGTACCATTGGTTTACAGGCCGATAACCTGGGTAATGATAATTTACATTGGGAAACTACCAACCAAGCCGATATCGGCGTTGATTTCTCTTTGCTCAAAAGTCGCGTTAGCGGTAGTTTAGATGTTTACGATTATCGAACCAGCGGCTTATTGCTGAAAAGAAGTTTGCCAAACATCACTGGTTACTCAAGCGTGTGGGACAATATTGGTAAAACGGCTAATAAAGGTTTAGAGCTTACGTTAACCACGCAGAATATTACAGGTAAGGCTTTCCGTTGGGAAACCAGTATTGTGTATGCAACCAACCGCAATAAAATTGTTTCTATTTATGGCGATGGTAAGGACGATTTGGGAAACCGCTGGTTCATAGGGCAGCCTGTTGGCGTTATTTACGATTACAAGATGACCGGCGTTTGGCAAACAGGCGAGGATGCCTCCAAACAAGATCCGGGTGCTAAACCCGGCGACCTGAAATTTGCCGATACCAATGGCGATGGTAAGATCACCGCAGAAGACCGCGTTGTACAGGGGCAAACAGCACCAAAATGGACCGGTGGCTTAACCAACACCTTTCATTATAAAAACTTTAACCTGAGTGTATTTATCCAAACGGCACAAGGCATGCTAAAAAATAACGCCGATTTGAACTATGCCGATGAATCGGGCCGCAGAAACACACCGGTGGACATCGGCTACTGGGCGTCAACCAATCCTACCAATTCATTCCAGTCGTTAAATTATACCAATACCCGGGGCTATGGCTATCCGCGCGATGCAAGTTATACCCGTATTAAGGATATCACCTTTAGCTATGTAGTGCCTCAAAAGTTTTTGGATAAAATTGGCATTGCCAGTTTAACCACTTATGTAAGCGGCAGAAACCTGGCCACCTTTACCAAATGGATAGGTTGGGATCCTGAGCAAACCTATTACACCAGGGGTACCGGTAATTCGGGTAGTAATCAATCTGCCTTTGTGGCCGATTATACCAACAACTATCCTGTAACACGCACATTTGTACTGGGTGTTAATGTTTCCTTAAAATAACGATAAACGTAAAAAAATGAAAAAATATTCAACCATATTAATTACAGCATCGGTATTGATGATTGCGTTTGCATCTTGTAAAAAGAATTACCTGGCAGAGAAACCATACTCATCATACACGCCGTTGACGGTTACAGATTCATTGGGTTTTGATGCCTCGCTTGTAGGGTTATATCAATATGCAACAGGCACGCTTACCTACTCCAGCGCGCAGGGCTGGCCAAGCGTTTGGCAGGTAGGTACAGATGTAGCCAATGCCACCGCCAACCAGCAAGGTATTGAAGTGCCTTACTATAATTATACACAGCTTACGGCTACAGATGCCGCCTCCGCATTTACCTGGCAGCGTAATTACTCGCTTATCAATAATGCCAATATTATTATAGATGGTGCAGAAGGCCCCAATGCCAAAGGATTAAGCGCGGCCGGTAAAAATGCAGTTTCTGCCGAGGCTAAGTTCTTCAGGGCATATGCGTATGAATCGCTAGCCACCTTATATGGCAAGGTGCCATTGATTATCCATCCCCTAACCGGGCCGAAAACAGATTTTACAAGGGCCCCGCTCGACCAGGTGAATGCGCAGATTGTAGCCGATTTAACCTTTGCTGCGGCTAACCTCACAGAAATAGGCGCAGTTTCATCAAAAGTAAATATAAACAGTAAACCGGCAGGCCGTGCCAATAAATATATGGCTATGCAGCTGCTTGCAGAGGTTTATTTGAGGATGGGAAAAAATGATCTGGCAGAAGCACAGGCGCAAGCGGTTATCAGTAGCGGTAAATTTAACCTGGTTAAGTCGCGCTACGGCGTGAGGGCAGGTGGTGCCGGCGATTACTATTCAGACATGTTTGTGTACGGTAACCAGCGGCGTTCGCAAGGTAACAGCGAAGCCATCTGGGTGCTGGAAGAAGAAAACCCAAGCTCGGTAACCGGTGGTAACGTTGATAATGCGCAGCAACGCCGCGTATGGGAAGCTGCTTATTACAATATTTTAGGTATGTTGCCGTGCGATTCATTAGGCGGCAGGGGGGTTGCAAGGTTAAGGCTAAGTAACTGGGTATTGTACGGTTTGTATCCGGCAGGTGATATCAGGAACTCAAAGTATAGTATTAAAAGAAGATACTATTATAATGACCCTGCACAATCTGCGCTATTGGGTAAACCAGTGCCATTTACCGGGCCCGATACACTTTATAAAATATGCCCGAGCACTTTAAAGTGGGGCGCATTTGACCCTAATGATACCTTTGGCTATGCCATGATTAAAGATTTTATAATGATGCGTTTGGGCGAAACCTATTTGTTACTGGCCGAGGCACAGGTTAAGCAGGGTAAAACCGGCGAGGCTGCCAACACGATTAACGTACTGAGAACCCGTGCCGGTGCACCGCTGGTTACCGCCGGGCAAATGACGCTTGATTTTATCCTGGACGAACGTGCCCGGGAGTTGATTGCCGAAGAGAACCGGCGGATGACGTTGATGCGTACAGGTACGCTGGTAGACCGTTCGACAAGGCTCAACAGTAACGATGTACAGCACCCAACAACAGGTATTTCGAGCAGAAACTTGTTGTTGCCTATACCCTTAACAGAAATACAATTAAATAAGGATGCAGTTCTGGATCAAAATCCGGGCTATTAATAAATAATAAAGCGGCAGTTAGCCAGCTGCCGCTTTATATAAAACAGACTAATGTTATCGAATTATCAGAAAGTGATCAATAGTAAATGGCTTTGGCTGGTGCTTGCCATTTGTTTTAAAGTAACCTGCTCGGCACAGGCCCAAACAAGTACTATTGCTGCAAATGGCTGGGCAAATAACTCGGTGAACACGGTGGTTTTCAGGAAAAATTCGCTGGTTACTTTTCAGGGTACTCAGTATGCCGCATTTTATGATGTACAGCAATATGTGGTGCTAGCCAAAAGGAAATTGGGATCACAGAACTGGCAAACGCAACAGACGCCATATACCGGCGATGCTACTGACGCGCACAAATGCATCTGCATTATTGTTGACGGCGAGGGCTATTTGCACGTAACCTGGGGGCATCATAACCAACCCTTAAATTATTGCCGTAGCGTTAGTCCGGGTAGTTTACAGCTGACTGGTAAAATGCCGATGACCGGTATAAAAGAAAATAAGGTTACCTACCCCGAATTTTATAAAATGCCCTCGGGCGATCTGCTGTTCTTTTACCGCGATGGCGAATCGGGCAACGGCAACCTGGTTTTAAACAGGTATAATGTTAAAAATAAAAAATGGACCAGGGTTCAGGACAACCTCATTGACGGCGAAGGCAAGCGGAACGCTTACTGGCAGATAGCAATTGATACTAAAGGTACCCTCCATATCTCGTGGGTATGGCGCGAAAGCCCCGATGTGGCCAGTAACCACGATATGTGCTATGCCCGGTCTAAAGATGGCGGCTTAACCTGGGAAAGATCATCCGGCGAAAAATATAACTTGCCGATTACATTGAACACCGCTGAGTATGCCTGTGAAATTCCGCAGCAAAGCGAACTGATTAACCAGACTTCGATGTTTGCCGACGAAAACGGGCATCCGTTTATAGCCACCTATTGGCGTAAACAAGGTGAAACGGTACCGCAATACCATTTGGTTTATAACATCAGCGGCCAATGGCAAATCAATGATCTCGATTTCAGGAAAACACCATTTAGCTTAAGCGGCACGGGCACCAAAAGTATCCCGGTATCGCGGCCGCAAATTGTGGCTTACCGGCAAAAGGGTAAAATGGCAGTGGCATTGATATTTCGCGATGCAGAAAGAGGGAGTAAGGTATCTGTCGCTATTAACGAAGACCTTAAAAACGCTAAGTGGAACATCAAATATCTCACAGGTACATCAGTTGGTAACTGGGAACCAACATATGATACGGAGTTATGGAAGGATAAAAAAGTGCTGGATCTGTTTGTGCAAAAAACAATACAGGTAGATGGGGAGGGGCAGGCCAATGCAGGCCCGCAACCTGTGCAGGTAATAGAATGGAAACCGGAAAAAAGATAAATATTTGATACAGCTAAAGATTTTTTGAAGAAATGATGAAGTGTAAGCTCCTTTTGATTTTTTTGACGGATATAAGATTGGCAATTATTGTACAGACGATAGATACACTGCATGCGCCCAAGTCTGTATTGCCGGCCTTTATGCTGATACCAATATTCCCGTTTTTAACAATAAATTCAATATCTATCCTAAGGCAATATGATGCCGGTTAACGTTTTCGAAAAATTAATGCCGGTAAAAAATAAATCATCTAAATAACCTATCATGAAAAGGATTTTAATCTACTTCATATTAATAACATTAACACTAACCACTGCCGCGCAGAAAAAGCGCACGGCAACCTTGTCCGACAGGAAGATCTGGCTTAGCTATATGGATAAGGTAGCCCGGCCGGTGCTAGCTAACCTGGCTGCCGACCAGCTGAAGGAGAAGATGCCGGTTGCACTATCAGACCATATAGATAACAAAGAAAGCCGCACCAAGGTGGCCTACCTGGAAGCCTTTGGCCGTACCTTAAGTGGCGTAGCCCCCTGGCTGCAATTAGAGGGTGGAGACCCTGATGAATTAAAACTGCGTAACCAATACCGCGAATGGGCTTTAAAAGCAATAACCAACGCAGTAAACCCCCAGGCTAAAGATTACCTGCAATGGAACGGCGGGCAGCCGCTGGTAGATGCCTCCTACCTGGCACTGGCGCTCATCCGTTCGCCCTGGCTGTGGGAACACCTGGATGAGAATGTGAAAAAACAGGTAGTTGATGTGATGAAGATCACCCGTAACACGGTGCCGGTTTATAGCAACTGGATATTGTTTTCGGGCATGATCGAGGCCTTTCTTTGCAAATATGATCTGGGTTACGACCCTGTAAGGGTAGAGTATGGGATCAGGGAGTTTACGCAGCATTGGTATGTGGGCGATGGCATGTATTCGGACGGGATGAGTTTCCACAACGATTATTATAATAGTATTGTGATCCACCCCAATTTGAGTGTTATTTTGGAAGAAGTGAATGCCAAAAAGAAAAGCTATTTACACGAGCAAGAGCGCGAGTTGAAGTTCGGGCAGCGTTATGCCGAGCTTCTGGAGCGATTGATCGGTACAGATGGAAGCTACCCGCCAACAGGCCGGTCTATCGTTTACCGGGGAGGGGTTTTCCATCACCTGTCTAACCTGGCCTTGAAAAAACAACTGCCGGCCAGCCTTAAACCGGCGCAGGTAAGGGGAGCCTTAACCGCCATGATTGGTAAAACGCTGGGTGCGCCGCAAACATTTACCGCTGATGGCTGGCTTAACATCGGCCTATATGGAAAGCAACCCGGCCTGGCCGATTTTTATATCACCACGGGCAGTTTGTACATCTGCACCAACGTTTTTGTAGCGTTGGGGTTGCCAGAAACAGATGAGTTTTGGAGCGCACCTGCAGAACCCTGGACAGCAGTTAAAGTTTGGAGTGGCCAGGATGTGCCTGCCGATCATGCATTAGACCTTAAATAAAACACGAAATGAAATTGAGAAAAATATATGCTGTTAAGCTGATCATTGCCGGGCTAATGGCCATACCATTGATGGTACATGCGCAGGCAAAGCAATTTACACCGGGCGCTATCTGGCCCGATAATAATGGCGTGCACATAAATGCGCATGGCGGTGGTTTTCTTTATCAAAAGGGAACTTACTATTGGTTTGGCGAACATAAAATAGCAGGCGGCGCAGGTAACCGTGCCATGGTGGGTGTACACTGTTATTCGTCTAAAGATTTATATAACTGGAAAGATGAAGGCATCGCCCTTCCGGTATCGCCCGATACTACCAACGATATTGCCAAAGGATGTATACTGGAAAGGCCCAAGGTTGTTTATAACAAGAAGACAAAAAAATACGTAATGTGGTTCCACCTGGAATTACGCGGACAGGGTTACAAGGCGGCCCGTGCCGGTGTGGCTGTAAGCAATAAGGTAACCGGGCCATATACATTTGTGAAGAGCTATCGCCCCAATGCAGGGTTTATGCCCTACTACCCGGATGGCACGCCCGATAACGAAAAGGTAGATTGCACACAGCCGAAAAATAAGAGCGAGGGCTTCTTTTGCCGCGATGTACCCGGCGGACAGATGGCGCGCGACATGAACGTGTTTGTTGACGACGATGGCAAGGCCTATCACATCTTCTCGGCCGAAGAAAACTTTACGCTGGATATTGCCGAGCTTAATGCAGATTTTACCGGCCATACCGGCAAGTTTGCCAGGGTATACGCCGGGCATCAGACAGAAGCGCCCGCCATATTTAAGCACAATGGTACCTACTATCTCATTGGGTCGGGTACTACAGGCTGGGACCCTAACCCGGCGCGCTGGTTCTCGGCAAAATCCATTTGGGGCCCATGGACTTATCATGGTAATCCTTGCATCGGCCCAAAAGCAGAACTAACATTTGGTGGGCAGAGCACTTATGTACTGCCTGTGGCCGGGAAAAAGGACGCCTTTATTTTTATGGCCGATAAATGGACGCCGAAAGATGCCATAGATGGCCGTTACCTGTGGTTCCCTGTCACCTTTAAGGGCGATGATATTGAAATTAACTGGATGGAAAATTGGGATTTAAACGTATTCAACAATTAAACGATGAAGAAATTACTTCTGATAATATTGGTGGACTTAGTCGTAAAGGTTAACGCCCAAAGCAACCTTATCACCAATATAGAAGCCCGCAGGGCATTGTTGCTCAATGGTACCTGGCAGTATATTGTTGACCCTTACGAAACCGGTTTTTACGATTACCGCTACAAAGAGCTTAAAGAAAGCAACACCGATGCTTACTGGAACAGCGATGTGCCGGTAAACAAAACCGATAAAAAGGAGCATGGCTATACCGATAAAAATACATTGAAGGTACCCGGCGACTGGAACCATCAGAAGCCCGAATTTTTGTATTATGAAGGTACCATCTGGTATAAGAAATCATTCGACTTTAAACCAACTGGTAGTGGCCGTTATTTCCTGTATTTCGGTGCCGTAAATTACCGGGCCGATGTTTATCTCAACGGAAAAAAACTGGGCATGCATAAGGGTGGTTTTACCCCATTTAATTTCGAGGTGCCGGCATCGCTGCTCAAGGAGAAGGACAACTTTTTAGTAGTTAAGGTTGATAATAAACGCTATGCTGATGAAGTGCCCACCCTAAATACCGACTGGTGGAACTACGGCGGCATTACCCGCGATGTAAAGCTGGTGGAGTTACCGCAAACCTTTATACAGGATTATGTGATCCAGTTGGGTAAGCCGCAGCCGGGCAAAGCACCTGCCAGAAATCCGGAGGTAAGCGGCTGGTTAAAACTGAGCGATGCCAAGCCGGGCGAAAGCCTGACCATCACTGTTCCGGAGCTTAAAGTGAAATATCAGGTAGTATCTACAGGGGCGGTAACGCCAATAAATTTTAAGCTGATAAACCCTGTACTATGGTCGCCGGAACACCCTAAATTGTACCGGGTAGTTGTTTCATCGGCTACAGACCAGGTGGAAGATAGGATAGGCTTCCGTACCATCGAAACCTCGGGAGAGCAGGTACTACTTAACGGAAAGCCTATTTTTATGCGCGGCATATGTATCCATGGCGAAATACCGCAGGAGGTAAGGCGGGCACACGGTACCGATGATGCTAAACAGTTATTATTACAGGCGCACGAGTTGGGTTGCAATATGGTTAGGTTGGCACATTACCCGCACGATGAGGCCATGACCCGGATGACGGACTCGCTGGGCATCTTGGTCTGGTCGGAGATCCCGGTGTACTGGACTATCAATTTTGGCAGCCAGGAAGTATTGGATAAAGCCAAAGCGCAGCTTAATGAAATGATAACCCGCGACCATAACAAGGCCAGCATTATTATCTGGTCGGTAGGTAACGAAACCCCAATCAGCCAAACCCGTACCGATTTTATGCACAATCTCATCACAGAAGCCAAGCATCTGGATTCGTCGCGGATGATCTCGGCAGCCTTAGAAGTAAACTATGCGGCCCTGAAAAACGAGAATGTAGTGGATGATCCGCTCGGTGAGTTTGTTGATTTGGTTGCCTTTAATGAATACCTCGGCTGGTATGGCGGTTTGCCCGATCAGTGCCGAACTACCAACTGGAGTACTCCTTATCATAAGCCGCTTTTTATTAGTGAAACCGGTGCCGAGGGCAAATTTGGTTTCCATGCCGATTCGCTCACACGGTTTAGCGAAGAGTTTCAGGAGTGGTATTTTAAAGAGCAGGTAGCCATGTTTAAGCGCATGCCATCCAATTATGTGGGGGTTGCACCTTGGGTGTTAAATGATTTCCGGTCGCCAAAACGTAACAATCCATTATACCAGGAAGGCTGGAACCGCAAAGGACTTTATGACGATAAAGGCAATAAAAAGAAAGCCTTTTACATTATGCAGGCTTATTATAAAGAGATGAGCAAACGCGTCCGGTAACGATTGCGTAGATTTTTTAAGGCCGTACTCTTTTAAACAATTTAATCTGCCTAATATAGCCCTACCAATTTGCTGATGATGCTGAAGTTCCTGAATTTGACTTTGTTTGTCCTGTTTGCCGTATC
This sequence comes from Mucilaginibacter polytrichastri, assembly GCF_001911425.1. Classification (GTDB taxonomy): domain Bacteria; phylum Bacteroidota; class Bacteroidia; order Sphingobacteriales; family Sphingobacteriaceae; genus Mucilaginibacter; species Mucilaginibacter polytrichastri. The sequence goes on from NZ_MPPL01000001.1 coordinate 407,955, forward strand.
GGTATGTTTTGCGCAGAAAGTAACTGCCACATCCAATGGCATTTTCTACAATGTTAAAAATTATGGAGCTACAGGTAATGGTAAACATCTCGATCAGGGAGCTATCAACAAAGCAATTGAAGCTTGTGCCGGTAAAGGCGGCGGCACCGTTTATGTGCCGGCGGGGATTTACCTGTGCGGCAGTATCCGCCTAAAAAGTAATATTAACTTATACCTCGATGCCGGGGCAACTATTTTAGGCGCACCGCCAGAAAGCAAAGCTTATGATGAAGCCGAAGCTTTTGCCGATACCGCTTACCAGGATGGCGGCCATACGTATTTTCATAACAGCCTCATCTGGGGCGAGCACCTCAGCAATGTATCCATAACCGGCCGTGGTAAAATAGACGGTGGCGGCATGACCAACAAAGACCACGAACATATGGGCGACCCGACAGGCGGCTCTATAGGTACAGGAGATAAAGCTATCGCCTTAAAATTGTGCAGTAATATTTTAATCCGCGATGTTACTATATTCCATGGCGGGCACTTCGCCATTTTGTTAACAGGCTGCGATTTGGTTACGCTGGATAATTTAACCATTGATACCAACCGCGATGGTATTGATATAGATTGCTGCACCAATACCCTGGTATCTAACTGCCGGGTAAACTCGCCGCACGATGATGCCATTTGCCCCAAAAGTTCATACGCGTTGAATAAGCCCCAGATCACCGAAAACCTGGTGATCACTAATTGTGAAGTATCCGGTTACGAAGAAGGTACGCTGTTAAATGGCAAAAGGATCCCCGCAAAGGCAGGCTGGTCTAACGGGCGTATTAAGTTTGGTACCGAATCAAACGGCGGCTTCCGCAACTGTGTAGTTTCTAACTGTACGTTTCGTAACTGCAATGGTTTGGCCCTCGAAGAGGTTGACGGCGGGATAATGGAAAACATAATTGTAACCAATATCACCATGCAGGATATTACCCACTACCCCATCTATGTAACGCTTGGCAAAAGAAACCGCGGGCCAAAGGCTAGCACCCACATGGGGACGGTAAAGAATATATTGATAAGCAATATTTATGTAACCGGCGCCGATTCGTTAAGCGGCATCCAGTTAACCGGTACGCCCGGTTACCCGCTCCAAAACATTACCCTGCAAAATATCTCGGTTCAATATAAAGGCGGCGGCACTAAAGAGCAGGGGATGAAACCCTTCCCCGAACTGGAGAAAGGCTATCCCGAACCATTTTTACTGGGAGCCAATCCCGCTTATGGTTTATTTGCAAGGCATATCAACGGGCTGCATTTATTAAATATCTCCTTCACTACCGCCAAACAGGACAATCGCCCGGCATTAATTGCCCAGGATGTTAACGGACTGGAGATAGATCGCTTTAAAGTACCCGAGGTAATGGGTAATCAACTTTTTCAGTTTGCTGAGGTAAGCAATAAAGATATAACGCATGCTGCCTGGTTAATATTGAAGTAAGAAAACTACCATTGCTTTCTGACGGTCAATGGTTTTATGCAAAGTCAATATCGGCCCAATATACACCCAATTGTAGTTTCAAAAGCCTGTGAGCTTTTTATTTACAATAAATTAATATATTGCGGTATCGATGTATGGGGGTTAAAAATTACAGTGATAGCGATTTAGTGAGTTCCTTAAAAACGGGGAATGAAGCTGCTATTGGCGAAATTTACAGGCGTTACTGGCGTAAATTACTGGCCATTGCTTTTAACCATACCAAAGATAAGGTTGCCGCCGAAGAGATAGTACAGGAAGTATTGATTAAATTATGGGACAAAAGAGATCAGGTTAAAATTGATTCTTTACCTAACTATTTGGCCACGGCTACCAAGTTTTCTGTACTTACAGCTATCCACCGGCAAAAACGCAGGAGCGATATTGCGCTATCTGTATATGGAAAAACCCAGCACGATTTTGATGATGAAAAGATCTATGCCCGCTTTCTGCAGGAATACATCAACGGCATCGTAGAAAAACTGCCCGAAAAATGCCGCCTGGTATTTAAATACAGCCGCGAAGAGGGTAGAAGCATCCCACAGATCTCTGTTGAAATGAATATTGCCGAAAAAACAGCCGAAGCTCATTTAACAAAGGCTTTAAAGGTAATTCGTTTGTCGCTGCGGAGCATCGGTATGGTTTATCTTGTGTTTTTGCTGAATATTATTCGCTGATATTTCTTTTTGCGGATTTACCCAAAATACTTTTCTTATTGAGTGTATTTTAGCGCTTAATTTTTCGCTTTTTACTTCTTTGGTGTTTGTTTATTGCATATTTATTATGCTTTTCAATTTTTTTATAAAATATTTTCATTTCGACTAAGGGTAGATGCGGGGTTTATGTAACTGTTATATAAATACGCGTACTGTACTGTATGGAAGATGAAAAATTACTTGTCTTAATAGATAAATATCTGGCTGGTGAGGCAACGGATTTAGAAAAGAAGCAACTAGATCAATGGTATCAGCAAAATAGTGAGCAAGATGCTGTATGGCATACAGATTTCGACAGCGAAGAAGAGCTGGTTGAAAAACGAATGCTATATCATCTTAAAAATCACGTTAAGGCAACAAGACCGAAGGTTTTTAAGCTAAATACCCGGTTTATACAAAAAGCTGCTGCGGTATTAATTGGCGTTTCATTAATTGCCGGTTATTTTGTTGTTGAAAAAAGTAAAAAAGCAGTTAAACAGGCCATGCTTACTGCATCGGCACCCACTCAGTTTTCTGAAAATAAATTTGTGCTGTTGCCCGATAGCAGTACGGTTTTGCTGCACTCTGGCAGTACCATTAATTATGCCATGCACGGTAATGTACGCGAGCTTAAGCTGGTAGGCGAGGCCTACTTTGATATCAGGCACATGGCTAACCATCCCTTTGTTATCCATGCAGGCAAGGTAAAAACTACAGTATTGGGTACGGCTTTTAATATTAAAGCATACCCCGGCCAAAACGTTACTGTTTCTGTAACCCGCGGAAAGGTTAGCGTGGCCGATGAAAATAAGCACACCATTGCCACCCTGCTGCCCAACCAACAGGTAGTTTACAACACCACAGCCCAAAAGCTGGATCAAAGCAATATAGAGGCTAAGCAAACAATTACCTGGGCAAAAGCAGATATGCAGTTTGACGATATGCCCTACAAGCAATTGGCCGAACGCTTAAGCAGGCGCTACGATGTAAACGTGAAATTTAAAAACCAGAACCTGGAAGGCTGCTTAATTACTGGCCGCTTTACCGGTACAGAAAGCCTGGAACTGGTGTTAAAAACGCTGTCAGACACGATGGGTTCAACCTATACAATTGATGGTAAAACCGTTGTATTAGACGGTATTGGCTGTAACTAAACTAACAAACTAATAAAGTATTAACCCCTAATTAAACGCTGTATGAAAAACTGTTACTCCGCATAGCAAAGCAATAATAGGTAGCTATTGGCAGGATGCCTGTACTACATAAAAAAACTCCCCGGCCTTGGACAGCAATGAGGAGTTTTCCATTAAAAAATTTATTGACTCATTTTTTAACTTATACAAATAATGCAAAAAGATACTGCTTTTGCAAAGGGGAAATTCTATACCCCTTTTAAAATATTTTCACGAATTAACTGGCTGTTTGTCATGAGATTAAGTGTTTGTTGTGGTGCCATATTAATATTCAGTTTTTCCTTGTTCGCGGCTACCCGAACCAATGGCCAAAGCCTGAATGGCACAAAGGTGCAATTACAGGTGCACCAGGAATCATTGAAGTCTGCACTTCAAAAATTACAAGACCAATCCGGCTTTAGTATATTTTACCCATCTGCTAAGGTAAATGCGTTTAAAAACATCAGCATTGATGCCCAGCCTAAAACGGTTGCCGACGCATTGCAGGTACTGCTGAAAGGTACAGGCCTTGATTATCACCAGGTTGGTAACAAAATTATTTTGTCTGAAACAAAGAAGGCTACCGTTGCCGGAAAAACAGCCGAAGATGCTGCTGCTAATGCTGACCAGGTTAACAAACGCATTGTTGGTATTGTACGCGACGAAAATAACGAGCCTTTGCCGGGTGTAACCGTTCGCTCAAAACAAAATAATACCTTAAGCACTGCTACAGACGAAAACGGACACTTCCATCTGGATATTTCGTCAGAGAATGATGTGTTTATTTTTACTTTTATTGGTTATAAACCTAAAGAAGTTGCCACCAACGGTTCAACATCGTTAGATGTGCATCTGGAGCCTGCTACAGGTACTATAGATGAAGTACAGGTTATTGCTTATGGTACTACAACCAAAAGAAACAATACCGGGTCTGTAAGTTCTATAACAGCTAAGGATATCGAAAACCAACCGGTTTCTAACCCATTGGCGGCTATGCAGGGTAAATTACCCGGTGTGCAGATCACTCAAAATAATGGTTTGCCGGGTAGCGGTTTCCGGGTACAGATCAGGGGTATCGGCTCGCTAGCAAGCGGTACTTTGCCTTTGTACGTAGTGGATGGGCTTCCGTTTACCTTGTTTAACGGAAGTACGCCTGCTACCGACGGTTTAAATGCGTATGGTGTGAGTGGCGCTAACGGCGGTGAAATTAGCCCGTTGAGCATGATTAACCCCGATGATATTGAACGTATTGATGTGTTAAAGGATGCCGATGCAACAGCTATTTACGGTTCAAAAGGTGCCAATGGTGTAGTTTTAATAACTACTAAAAAGGGTGCTACTGGTAAAACTAAATACAATGTAAACTTTTACCAGGGCACCGGCAAAATAGGCCACTTTATCGATATGCTGAGTACGCCAGATTATGTGGCCATGCGCAGGGCGGCTTTTGCAGCTGCCGGTGTAACGCCGACAACAACTAATGCGCCTGACCTAACCGTTTGGGATCAGAATGCCACCACCAACTGGCAAAAACAATTGATAGGCGGTACCGCTCATACTACCAATGCTGATATTGCCATATCTGGCGGTACAGCACAAAATACATTTTTATTCAGTTCTAATTATCGCCATGAGGGAACTGTTTTCCCGGGAAGTTTTGGTGCTAATACATTCTCCAACCGCTTAAGCGCAGGGCATAGAAGTGAAGACAATAAATTTGGCATAGACCTAAGTGTTAACTACGGCTACATGCAAAACAATTTGATCGGTACCGATCTGTCTACGCTATATAACTTGCCGCCAAACTTGCCTACCACCAATGCAAATGGTACACTTTACTGGAACTCTTCAGTAACCAATCCATTGGCATACCTGCTTCGCCCTACATCTAATACAACAACCAACCTTATCAGTAACATGAATGTTTATTATCATTTACTGCCTGGTTTAAGTGTGAAAGCGAATTTAGGATATTCGGCGACCGGCCTTAAGCAAACATTAGAGACACCGTTGACCTCCCGTAACCCGGCTAATGTGGTTTTATCTGCACCTAATAATACCCTGCAATATGCTAACAATACGTACTCTAACTACATTATAGAGCCGCAGGTTGAGTATCTGAAAAAAATACTGGGCGGAAACCTGCAGGCTTTAGTAGGTACAACCTTTCAACGTACCATTGCAGATGGTGTAAGTTTATTAGGAACTGGTTTTAGCAGCGATGCACTGATAGGTAACCTTAATAACGCAGCTTCAATCGTTAACTACGGCAGTAATAATTCTGATTATAAATACACGGCCTTGTTTGCCCGTGCAAATTATAACTGGGATGATAAGTACATTGTAGATGGTACTTTCCGCCGTGATGGTTCATCAAGGTTTGGTGCTAACCACCGTTTTGGTAATTTCTGGGCAGTGGGTGCCGCATGGGTATTCTCGCAAGAGGCATTCATGAAAGACCTGCCATGGCTTAGCTTTGGTAAATTACGTGGTAGCTACGGTTTAACCGGTAATGACCAGATTTCAAATTACCAGTACGATGCTTACTTTAACGCAGCGGGCTCGGCCAACAGTTACCAGGGGCAGTCTATTATTTACCCTTCGTCAATACCTAACCCTAATTTGCATTGGGAAACCAATAAGAAACTGGATTACGCCATTGAACTGGGATTTTTTAAAGACCGTGTTTATTTAAAGGCAGACTATTTCCGTAACCGCTCATCAGACCAATTGGTATCTGTAGTATTACCAACCCAGTCAGGCTTTAACAGCTACACTTCAAACTTCCCGGCGGTGGTGCAAAACAACGGTTTCGAGTTTGAATTGAGTACCACCAACGTGCAGTCAAAAAGCTTTAAATGGATCACAAGCTTTAATCTTACCATTCAGCGTAATAAGATCTTATCTATCGACAATTCAAGCCAGCTTTTCAACAGCTCGAGCTATATTGTTGGGCAGCCTGTTAATGCTATCTTATTGTATCACTTTACAGGCATTGATCCGGCAACTGGCATACCAACCTATAAAGATTTAAATGGTGATGGTGCGATAACCTACGCTGGCGACCGTGCCCCGGCACCGCTTGGCCACCCATATTATGGCGGCATGACCAACAGCTTTACTTATAAGCAAATCCAATTAGATGTATCGTTTTTGTTTAATCACCGCATGGGTTATATTAACAATACCTCATCTTATCCTTACGGATCCAGTTTAACTAACCAAAACACCAGCGAGCTGCAACGTTGGACAGCACCGGGCAATAATTCGGTATATCCGGGTGCAACTACATTAGGCACAACCCCTTATTATAATTATAATTCATCAGATGCAAACTGGGGCGACGCTTCATTCCTGAAATTAAAAACAGTGAACGTAAGTTACACTTTGCCAAAAGCATGGGTTCGTACAATCGGCTTTTCTAATTTAATGTTGTTTGCAAGGGGCGAAAACCTGGTTACCTGGGCTAAGCAAAAGTATACCTACGACCCGGAAACAGCGGTTTCTGGCGCTGCACCGGGCTTGGGTACCGGCCAGTATATAGCTATGCCTCAATTGCGCACAATGGTTATTGGTCTTAACTGCACATTCTAATAAATCGGATCAACATGAAATTTAAATATAGTTTATCAAAATTGTTATTGATCTGCATGGTTTTCCCTGCTATGATCATGTCTTCTTCCTGCAAAAAATATGTGGAGCTGGATGCTCCTCAAAATAAAATCACGGCTTCAACAGCCTATCAAACAGATGCTTCTGCTACTGCTGCTGTTATTGCATTATACAACTATGGTATTTACGGTTCAATTGTGCCGGTGCAGCAGTATATCAGTTTTTATGGTGGAGTAAGCGCCGACGAATTACATTATACATTAACAGCAACGCCGGAAATTAACGATATTGAAAATAATAAAATCGCTATCGGCAGCACACAGATTGCTAATTTCTGGATGTATGCTTATGCCGAACTGTTGGCGGTTAATGATGCTATAACAGGCATAACAAATTCTACCACTTTAACGCCGTCTGTAAAAACGCAACTACTGGGCGAAGCCAAATTTTTCAGGGCATTTGTGAATTTTTACCTGGTTAACTTTTATGGCGGTGTGCCTTTAACAGGTGGTGTTCCATTAACCAATGCTTACCTGCCCCGCTCTACTGCCGACCAGGTATGGACTTCCGTTATCAGCGATTTAAAAGATGCGCAGGGCTTATTGCCAACTGCTTATGTGGGTACCTTGCGTGCAAGGGTAAACCAGTATGCAGCTACGGCTTTACTGGCAAGGGCTTATTTATACCGTAAAGATTATGTAAATGCCGAAGCAATGGCAACGCAGGTAATTAATACGGGTACTTATACCTTAGCGCCAACAGCTTCTGCCTTTATTAATACCAGTAACGAAACTATTTTACAGTTTGCTACCTATTACGGTTTTTCATCATTTGTGCAATCGTATCGTACTTCAACATCGGCTGTAAATATTGCCCCGCCTACTTATGTACTTACCAGCAACATTGCCAACAGCTTTGAAGCCGGCGACAATCGTAAAACTAACTGGGTAGACTCAACGGTATCGGGTTCTAAATACTACCGCATTAACAAATATAAAGTTTACACAGGGGCAACTGCAGGTGCGGGTAATGAGTTTAACGTGGTATTACGTTTAGCAGAGCAATACCTCATACGGGCCGAAGCAAGGGCGCAGCAAGGTAATACAAGCGGCGCGGCTGCAGATGTAAACCTGATTCGTACACGTGCCGGCCTGGCTAATTTACCGGCAACTGTGGCATCATCGTCAACTGCTTTACTTGCAGCCATTGCCCAGGAAAGAAAAATGGAATTATTTGGTGAGTATGGCCACCGTTGGCTTGATTTGCTTAGAACCGGGCAGGCTAATGCCGTATTAAGCGTTATGAAACCAGCCACCTGGAATGCCACCCGGTCTGTATTGTTTCCAATACCAGATTTGCAAAGGCAGCAAAACACCACACTTACACAAAACCCGGGTTATTAATAAATAACACCCATGAAAAAGCAAATTAAAACATTGTGTTATACCATAGGCCTGCTTATAGCAGCCTATGGTTTAGCCGCATTTACCATTGGCGACGATTTTACCATCAAAGGCCATATTACCAAAACAGAAACAGGGAAAGCCTATTTAATGGATGGTAGTACCAACACCATTGTAGATTCGGTAAATATTACCGGCGGCAATTTTGAGTTTAAAGGGCACGTTGGCGAGCCTGTGGAGTATCTCATCAAATTTTCGGGCATAGACCGCCAGCAGGTAGCTTTGTTTGTGGAGAATGCCACCATTACAGTAAATGCCGACCGCGATTCAGTTTACAAGGCAGACATTAAGGGTTCACCAACCAATGATGTATGGAAAGCATATCTGCAAGCCTGGAAACCTGTTACCAATCGCGCCGGTAAATATTATCACCTGTCAGATTCGGTTAACAAGGTATACCATAACAAACCGGATTCGGCAGCCAAAGCGATGCTGAAGGCAGACTATGCCACGGTACAGGAACTGGATTACAAAATGCATTATGATTTTATCAGTAAGCATCCGGCATCGGCTGTAAGTGCCTTCGTTATCGCCACCCATTTTATCCCTTACTTTCAGTTTGATGAGGCCAATAAGTTGTTTGCCTTATTAACCCCTGCTGCCCAAAATGCTTTTTACGGCAAGCAGATTAAAGAAAGTATTGCCATAGAAAAACGATCTGGCATTGGCGCCAGTCCCGATTTTGTGATGAATGATGTAAACGGGAAACCGATAAAATTATCATCCCTAAGAGGCAAGTATGTACTGGTAGATTTTTGGGCAAGCTGGTGTGCCCCATGCCGCCGCGAAAACCCTAATGTGCTGGCCAACTACAAAAAGTATCACGATATGGGTTTTGAAGTTGTAGGTGTGTCCTTAGATAAAAGTAAAATCGCATGGCTTAAAGCCATAAATGATGACGGACTGGTATGGACGCATGTATCAGACTTGAAAGGATGGGATAATGCCGCCGCCCACGAGTTTGGTATTAAAGTAGTACCCAGTAATTTTCTGCTGGATAAAAATGGTAAAGTAATAGGCAAAAATCTGCGCGAAGAAGCCTTATCTAACAGACTAAAATCAATTTTTACAAACTAAAAAGGCATGAGAAATTATATAATTACGTTGGGCGTTGTTGCTGCATTAACAGGTACTGGTACAATTGCCGGTGCGCAAACAGCCCCAAAAGATACCACAGCGAAGTTGCTTAATAAACTGGTGGCCTCAGCCAATCCGGCAGATAAAATCCTGCTCGATCAAAAGCTAAAAAGCCTGGGTGCCAGCAGCAATGAAAGAGAACTGATGCTTGCGCAGCAGTTTTACTATCTCATAAAAAACAGCAGGGCGGTAGATTCTCTGCAGGTAGTTGAATTAACCAGATTTCCGGAAGGCATAGCAGCGCGTAATAAAGCGGAGCAAGCTGTATTTAATGAAAAAAGTGCAGCAAATATGGACGCGGCCTATAAGGTGTGGGTTAAAAGGTTCCCGCCCGAAAATTTTATAACCGGCGAGGTTGATGAAAGGTTGCCTTATGATTATGCACGCTCGGCCATCGCATCAAAATATGCCGAAGAAAAGAACACTCCAAAGGCAATTGAATATATCAATAAGCTCGAAGCAGATTTTTGGAAGGGGAATGCTTATGGTGGCTTATCGCAGGTTTTTTACAAAAATGGCGATCTGGCAAATGCAGAGATCTATGCCAAAAAAGCCATGGATAATGCAGAGTCTTACACCAACGGTAAAAAAGGGGATAGCAATGCCGCCAAGTTTTCGGCTTCGGGCTACCCCGGCTTAACCAGTACTTATGCCAATATTTTATTTGAAGAGAAAAAGTATGATGCAGCTCTAAAGTATTCTGAGTTAGCTTACAAAAGCTCGACAGGGTTAAACCCGCAGCTTAACTACCGGTATGCACAAATTTTGATGGGGCTTAACCGTAACAAGGAAGCTTATGATAAGCTGGAAGAAGTGGTTAAAGGCGGCAAAGCCACACCAGAAATGGCGGGTGCATTTAAAACGCTTTATGTTAAAGTAAAAGGCAGTGATGCCGGCTTTAGCGAATATGCTGCCGCGATAAGAAAAAGCTACATCGAAAACTTAAAGAAAACCCTAACTAAAGACATGATCAAAGAGCCGGCTGCTGGTTTTACATTGACTGATTTGGATGGTAATAAAGTTTCTTTAGCAGACTTAAAAGGCAAGGTAGTTGTTCTTGATTTCTGGGCTACCTGGTGCGGCCCGTGCAAGGCTTCTTTCCCTGCTATGCAAATGGCCGAAAATAAGTATAAAAGCGACCCTAACGTGAAGTTTCTATTTATCCATACCTGGGAAAAAACAGAAACAGCAACAAAGGATGCCGGTGATTATATTAAAAGCAAAAACTTTGATTTCCGTGTGCTTATGGATTTAAAAGATCCGGAGACTAAGGTTAACAAAGTGGTGACCAGTTATAAGGTAAACGGTATCCCCGCCAAATTTGTAATTGACGGGCAGGGTAATATCCGGTTTAAACTAACCGGCTTTGACGGCAGCAATGAAGCCGCTGTTGATGAGCTATCCATGATGATTGATATGGCCAAGGCTGGTTCATAATTAGTTGACTGAGGTCGATATAGGTTGATATAGGTTATAGTTAATCCAGAAAAGTCCCGGCAGTATAGCCGGGACTTTTTTATGCTATCATACTTTATAGCCATAACCGAA
>NZ_MPPL01000001.1:419104-492039 GCF_001911425.1 Mucilaginibacter polytrichastri
ACTGTAGCATAATCGCATTGGCTTTTATAATTTATTGTCTATATATGTAAGCGACCTTAGCTGCGGGTCATGGCTGCTTAAAAGTTCCTCTCCGTGCTTTGTAGCCATTGGGCAAGGCCGCTTATTTGGGCCGTATTTTCTTTAGCCCATTTGGCATTATCGGCCTTGGTATCTGTTAAGGCTACAGTATGGGTAAGCGCCGGCATATAACTGGTTTGTGATAGCTTGTAGAAATAGTCGGCATAAAACTTATCGAAGAATGTTTTATCGGTTTTCTTTTCGGCCAGCTGGCCTGCTAATTCAAATATGCTTTTCAACTCGTACTCCAGCAGGTTTAAACCGGTAAGGTTTTTTGCCTGGCCCGCCTGCACAACCAGGGAGATCCCCAAATTAAGCGCACCCATTTCTTTCTGGTCGTTAAGCGATACGGCAATTGTTGTATTGCCGTTATTGTCTTTAAATGTACCGCCTTGCATAATGTGGCCAATATTGGCATAGGCTTCGGCAGCGCGCTGGCCTGTGGGTTCTAGTAATATAAAACTGCAAAGGGCAAGTAAGGCATTGGCCCTTTTGTTTTGATGTAGGGTAACCAATGCGTAAAGGCGTTGGTTGCTGGCGCTTTTAGGGTTGTGTTTAATAGCCTCTATAGCACTGCTTTCGGCCTCGGCATACTGCTGGTTTCTGAAGTAGGCTATCCCTAAATTATAATAGATTTGCGGATAGTTAGGATTTATCTTTAAGGCCAGGTTATAGGTTTCTATCGCTTTTTTAGCCTGGTTACTTTCGTCATAAATGCTCGCCAGTAAAGCATAAGCGGCCACGCTTAATTCGGCATTGGTTGATTTAGTTGCTTTTTCTAAATGTGGTATGGCATCATTAGGTTTTTTTGAGGCATAGAGCGAAAACGCAACTTCATAATTGGCATACCCGTTTTCGGGGTCAGCTTTTAAAGCTTCATTAAATTTATCAATAGCCTCGGCATATTTGCCTTCGTTATGTAAGGCTACACCCTGTTTTATAAGGTCGTTGGTTGGGGTGGTATTTTGGGCATCTGCCAAGTGTATAAAGCAGCATACACTAAGCAGTATTAGTAATTTGTGCAGGTTTTTCATTACTTAAAAATAAAAAATGCTTTCACCAAAAAGAAATATTTATGGATGAAATTAATTGGCAGCAGGATATGATTGCACAAACAATTTTACAGCATCGCCAGTAGGTGTAAAAAATGGCTGGCCGGTAAGCAGTGTTATTTTGGTTATGGGTTTTAATGTAGTTAGCCCTTTACCTTGCAGATATTGCTCTGTTTCATACGCTTCGATGGCTCCCTTTATTACATTAGTGGCTACCAGGCCAGTTGGCGAATCAATGCCGCCGTCTTTCAGGTCGCTGGCATGCGAGTAGCTGCTTACACCCAGGCGCAGGGCCTCACGCATACCAATGCGGCCAATATTGGTCATCAGTTCGGGGTTAAAATTGTTGCGGTTACCCAAACCTATCAATAACAGCTTTTCGGCAGGGATAGTGCCCTTTGGTGGGATGATTAATAGAGTTTCCAGGGCGTGGCCTGCAAACTTTCCGCTTTTCCGCAAATCCGTTATCAGTCCGTTAAAGGCTTGGTCAACATGCAGCAAACCGTTAGCCGCAGCGGGTAATGCCTGCGCACTAGTGATATCGCCCTCTGTATATTCAAAAATACATACAATTTGTAAGGGGGTTGGCTGGTTAGATGGGCTTTGCACCGTTGTAGCAATTTCAATATGGTCAACAGACCCTATTATTGCCGATGTACCTACAGCAGCGAGCGGTTGAGCTGTTTTTTGTGCATAAATGTTATCATTTAAAAATACAATTGCCGTTAATATCAACGCGGCTTTAAAGGCACAAAGATATGGTTGTGTTTTTGCGGGTTTAATGGGGTTCATTAGTATTGGGATGTTGTTTTTGTGTGCCAAGTTAGGCAAATAATAGGCAGTTAATGTTAATAAGCGATGCCTGTTAATGGTTTTACATTTCGCTTATAAAACCTGTCTCAATATGGTACAACTACATGCTATAAGGCGTAATAATTTGGTATACAAACACATTTGTTAATTAGATTGTATATTGTATAATATTAAAACACCTGAAAAATTTATTATGGCAAGTTGGTTAAAGTGGGTACTCAGAATATTGGCTGGGCTAATTGTTCTGATCATTATCCTTTTAGTGGGGGTAACACTTTATATTAATACCCATAAAGCCAGGGTGGTAGCCCTTATCAATACCGAACTTAATAAAAACCTGGATGGTTCATTAGCCATAGGCGACCTTAGCCCGTCGTTTTTCAGGAGCTTCCCCGGCGTTTCATTAACGCTTAAAAATGTGCTTATCCGCGACAGAAAATGGACGCAGCACCATCACACCTTATTGGATGCGAAAGATTTTGATGTTTCTGTAAATACGGCGGCCCTTTTACGGGGTACCATCAGCATTAACCATATCGATATTAATGATGCCGCTATCGATCTGTATACCGATACATCAGGTTATAGCAATACCTCGGTTTTCAAAAAAAGCAAAGATAATAAGCCTAAAGATCCAAAAGATAAAAGCAGCACCTCGGCAGAATTAGGCCACTTTAACCTTAAAAATGTTAAACTAACCATCAATAATGAGCATGCTAAAAAGCTGTTTAAATTTGATGTAAACGAATTAAGAGGAGGGATGAATTTCCCGGATTCGGGCTGGAATGCCAAAGTGCACATGAAAGTAATGGCCCGGAGCCTTGCGTTTAAATTAGAGCACGGCAGTTTTATTAAAGATAAATTGGTGGAGGGCGATCTGGTAGCCGGTTACAATGAAACCAGTAAAAAAATTAGTGTAAAATCCGGTAATCTTGGTATCGGCGGCGATCCGTTTACTTTGAGTGCCCTGTTTACGCCTGCCAATAATTCAATGAATTTTGCATTTCATTTAACAGCCAATCAAATACTTTGGCGCAGTGCATCATCATTGGTATCAGCCAATATTACCAAAACACTTTATAAGTTTAACCTCGATAAGCCTATTGATATTACAGCTAAAATAGAAGGCAACTTTGGCGGCGGAGACCCATTGCTGTACATTACCGCGACGGTTAAAAACAATACGCTCACCATCCCTGGCGCTGTAATTAACAACTGTAACTTTAACGGCGTTTTTACCAATAACTATATTAAGGGGAAAGAACTGGGCGACGAAAACTCGATCATCAATTTGGTTAAGTTTACCGGCAGTTATAGCCACCTGCCTTTTGTGTTTGATACGCTAAATATTATTAACCTGGTAAAACCTATTGCTGTAGGGGCTTTCAAGTCGAGTTTTCCGCTTACTAACCTTAACTATATGTTTGCCAAAGTAGCTCGTTTCGATGCCGGTACCGGCAGTATGAACATGCGTTTTAAGGCCGATATTATAGACCTGCGCTTAAACAAGCCATTTATTGCTGGTGATGTTATTGTGAAAAATGCAGGGGTAACCTACTTACCCAAAAACCTGAATATAAAAAACACATCTGTGTCGCTGCACTTTGTACAGGGAACTTTAATAATGGATAATATCCGTATTCAGAGTGGTAAAAGCGTTGTAACTATGAGTGGCAGGGCTAATAACCTCATGAACCTTTACTACAATGAGCCAGAGAAAATACTGGTAAACTGGGAGATCAATAGTCCGCAGATTCATTTGGGCGAATTTTTAGGATTTTTAAACAGGCGCAAAACCACACCTGTTAAAGGGTCGTCAAACAGTAATAATGGCAACCTGGTTGATAAAATAACCAACGTCATCAACAAATCGCATGTTGATTTGCACATGCAGGTTGCTAATGTTTTTTACAATAAGTTTTTGGCAACTAATGCCAAAGCTAACCTCCTACTGTCTGAAGATGGGATAGAGATCAAAGATATCGGCCTTAAAACGGCCGGTGGTACATTGGCTATACGTGGGCGCATTGTGCAGGATTATACCTCCAACCGATTTGATGTAAGCACAGTTATTAACCATGTTAGCATTCACGATTTTTTTTACGCGTTTGATAACTTTGGTTTAACCGCACCAACTTACCAAAATTTAAAAGGTCTTTTATCGGCCAAAGCTCAACTGGCGGGTACATTTAACGGGCACGGGGGTATTCTGTCAAAATCATTGAATGGCATGGTTGTCCTCAACTTAAAAAATGGTGCACTGGTTAACTTTAACCCATTGAAAACGGCGGGTAAAATTGCGTTTCCCTTCCGTAACCTTAATAATATTGAGATCCCAAACCTGGATGCGAATTTTGACATTAAAGGCGATATGGTAACCATTAAGCCGATGCAAATTACATCGAGTGTGATAAATGCGGATGTTGCCGGTGTTTATGGCATAAACAGGGGGACGGATATTGCCCTGGATATCCCACTGAGAAACCCTAAGAATGATACCACCATTACCGATAAAGAGGAGCTGAAAAAGAAAAGATATAAAGGTATTGTATTACACTTAGCCGCTAAAGACGACGGAACCGGGAAGGTTAAAATAGGCTTCAACAAAGACCGTAAGAAAGACTAGCTTGCACCTGGCTATATGCAGGCGGCCAATTATTTATGCAAAAACTACCTAAGCGACTTTTATCCATTGATGTGCTGCGGGCATTAACCATGTTCCTGATGATTTTTGTGAATGATGCCAGTGGGGTAAAACACATCCCCGAATGGATAGATCATGCAGCCGGTAATGCAGATGGGATGGGTTTTGCTGATACCATTTTTCCGGCTTTCCTTTTTATACTTGGCTTGTCGCTGCCCTTTGCTATTAACAACAGGATTAAAAAAGGGGACTCGTCATTAAACATCCTCATCTATATTTTAACGCGCAGTGCCGCGCTGTTAATTATGGGTTTTTACCACGTAAATATCGAAACCTATAGCCTAACCAACGCTTTAATACCCCGCGCTATGTGGGTGTTAATAGTTACGGCAGCTTTCTTCCTCATCTGGCTGGATTACCCGGACACGATGGCGAAAGCCCGGAAATATACCCTGATTGGTGTAGGGTTTGCCCTGCTGATTGGTATGGCAGTGATTTATAAGGGAACCGACGAAGAAGGCCGTTCTATCGGGATGCACACTTCCTGGTGGGGGATACTGGGTATTATTGGCTGGTCGTACCTGGTATGCGCCTGTATTTACTTTGCAGCCAAAGGTAGGTTAAGCGTACTTGTTGGTGCATTAGTAGTGTTTGCGGCCATAAATATTGCAGCGCACACAGGTTTAATAACCGAAAAACTGTGGGTAATAGGTGATGCCTCATCGGTAACCTTAACTATGGGCGGCATTGTAATTTCGAGGTGGTATGCCGAATGGGCAGAGCGTGGGAAAACTAAACTGATTCCCCTGTTTTTTATTGGTGCCGGCATCTTGCTCATTGTAGCAGGTTTATTAATAAGGCCTTATGCCGATGGGGTTTCCAAAATAAGATCGACCCCGGCCTGGGTGTTTATTTGCTCTGGCATTACCATATTGATGTTTCAGTTGTTTATTTACATTGTAGATATTGGCGGCAAAAAGGATTTCCTGAAGGCTATTCGCCCGGCGGGTACCAGTACACTCACCTGCTACCTGATGCCTTACTTCCAGGTGTTTTTGATGGAACTGCTGCATATTAAGTTTCCATACCTGCTGATGAATGGGCTTGGTGGCTTATTGCGCTCGTTCGCGGTAGCTTTTATACTAATCTGGCTGGTAGGCTTAATGGAAAAGAAACGTTTAAGATTGAAAATTTAACGGCTGTGTATTGTCAGCTCAGTTCTATATAGTTATGAAGAAGATCGTTTTATTTTTGCTATGCTTGTTTATTAGTTACACCGGATGGGCGCAAACCAAAACTCCCCGGTTTAGGGTGATAGCGCTTTATGAAAACGGCGGACATCATGTAGCATATTCAAAAGCGGCCCGCATCTGGTTAGATTCGCTGGCTGCAACCAATAACTTCGCAATAGATTACATCCAGAGTACAGATAAAATTGATGATGCATTTCTGGCTAACTATCAGGTGTTTATTCAGCTTGATTATGCACCTTATGCCTGGAAAGAGAAAGCCGCTGCCGCATTCGAGAAATATATTACCAAAGGTAAAGGCGGCTGGATAGGCCTGCACCATGCCACGTTATTGGGCGAGTTTGACGGATACCCCATGTGGCAATGGTTTCATGAGTTTATGGGCGGCATCAGGTTTAAAAACTACATTGCCACTTTTGCCGAAGCCACAGTAAATATTGAAGATAAAAAGCACCCCGTAATGAATGGTGTTGCACCCGCCTTTATGGTGCAGCAAGAGGAGTGGTACACGTATGATAAGAGCCCGAGGCTTAATGTGCATGTACTGGCCTCGGTAGATGAGGCTACTTACACACCCAGCTCTGCCATTAAAATGGGCGACCATCCCGTAGTTTGGACCAACCCTAAATACAAAGCCCGTAACATTTATATTTTTATGGGCCACTCGCCGATATTGTTTAACAACAAAAATTATAAAACACTATTAACTAACGCTATTTTTTGGGCAGCCGGAAAATAAATAGACCAATATAAGAGTTCGATAATTTACATTTCTTTATTAACAACAAAGCCCTTCGGAGTTAACCGGAGGGCTTTGTTGCTCATGCGCTTATTTTAAATATTGTTAAGAAAATTTATTTGTAAGCTACCTCGTTCCAGCGCAGCTCGTTACGCAGCTGATCCAGGCGGGTATCTTTGCCAATGCGGATAAACTCCAGTCCGGCTATGTCGGCAAAATCTTGCAGGTGCTCGGCAGTCAGGTTTTGGCTATAGGCAGTATGGTGTGCGCCACCGGCATAGATCCAGGCTGCACAGCCGGTTTTCATATCCGGGTAAGGTTTCCATAACACCCGCGCTACCGGCAGGTTTGGTAAGTCTTCAATGGGTTCAACAGCCAGCACTTCGTTTACAATTAAACGGAAACGGTTACCCATATCCACGATAGATGCATTGAGTGCTTCGCCGCCGGCCACGTTAAATACCAAACGGGCAGGGTCTGCCTTGCCGCCAATACCTAAAGGATGTACCTCCAGACTTGCTTTGCCGTTAATTAAAGAGGCATCAACCTCCAGCATATGCGAGCCCAGTACCAGCGAATTATTAGGGTCGAAGTGGTAGGTATAATCTTCCATAAAGGCATTACCGCCTTTTAGCCCGGCCCCCATTACTTTGCAGGCGCGTACTAAAGCAGCTGTCTTCCAGTCGCCCTCACCGGCAAAGCCATAGCCGTCGGCCATCAGGCGTTGTGCAGCAATACCCGGCAGCTGGATCATGCCGTGCAGGTCTTCAAACGTATCGGTGAACCCTTTAAAGTTGCCGTCTACCAAAAACTTGCGCAGGCCCAGTTCAATTTTAGCAGCCTCATATACTGACGAATGTTTGTCGCCACCTTTTTTAAGCGCGGCATCCATAGTATAAGTATTTTCATATTCGGTAAGCAGGGCATCAATCTCAGCCTCGCTTACTTCGCTGATGATTTTAACCAAATCGCCAATGCCATAAGTGTTTACAGCGTAGCCAAACTTCAACTCAGCTTCAACCTTGTCGCCGTCGGTAACGGCAACGTAGCGCATGTTATCGCCAAAACGGGCAAACCTTGCACCTTGCCAGTCGTGCCAGCCTGCGGCGGCGCGGCTCCAGGTTTCTACCTGGGCAACCACTTCGGGGTCTTGCCAATGGCCAACCACCACTTTGCGATTTTTACGCAGGCGCGATACCATAAAGCCAAACTCGCGGTCGCCGTGTGCGCTCTGGTTCAGGTTCATAAAATCCATGTCGATAGAACTCCATGGGATATCGCGGTTATACTGGGTATGCAGGTGCAGCATTGGTTTCTGCAAAATGCTTAACCCGCGGATCCACATTTTGGCAGGCGAAAAGGTGTGCATCCAGGTGATGATCCCGATACAGCTTTCGGCTGTGTTGGCTTCCAGCAGGGTTGCATATATTTCTTCCGGGGTTTTAACAACCGGTTTATAAACTACGGTTACCGGTATTTTTGCTTCATTGTTTAAACCGTTTGCTATGTGTTGGGCATGTTCTGCTACCAGCTTTAAGGTTTCTTCGCCATATAAATGCTGGCTACCGGTAATAAACCATACTTCAAATGTTTTTAAGTCGATCATGCTTATTCGTATTTAAATTTTATTGATTAATGGGCGTTAGCCTCAGCAGCGCTGCACCATGTTTATTAATTTTCTGTTGATATTGTGTTTGATAGCTCCCGATGTTCTGCTTTTTCCAAAGGTCGCGCACCAGTACTTTGCCCTTAAAACCTAATGCCGGTAAATCGAGTGATACTTCGCAATTATCATTTTTCAGATTGAATACCGCGGCGTAAATATCCTTAGAACCCGGTATTTTGGAGTACCAAACCATGCTATCATTATTGTGGCAAAGTTCTTTAGGGTTCTGGCCTTTCTGGTTTACGGCCAGTACTTCGGGGTTATTCAGCAGTTTCAGATCAAGCGGCCTGTTCTCAGGCATATTGCCGCCCATCATTAATGGCGAACGGTAAATGCACCAGAAGGTCATGTGGGTGTACAGCTCGTCGTCGGTGAATTTACTGTAACGCTCGGGGCCAACCGGGCCGCGTTTAGAGAGCTTACCAATTTGCAGCATATCGCAATCGGGCCAGTGGCCGGGGCCGCCAATGCCCTGCCAGTTGCGGGCATAGTTAAACATATTTAAAAGCTCTTTCCAGCTATCCCAAAAATCATCGGCCATGCGCCACATATTGGCATTTTTGGTTATATGTTCAGCTTCCTTAACCGGGGTTTCGCCTGGCGATGTACTCAGTACAATTGGCCTTTTGGTATGTACAATGGCTTTGTGATAGCCTTCAATTTCTGCGGTATGGTAAGGGCGCGAAAGATCATCTACCTTGATAAAATCGACACCCCATGAGGCATACAGATCGAGGATGGAGTTCAGGTATTCCTGTGCGCCGGGCTTGCTCATATCCAGCCCGTACATATGGTTCATCCAGTCGCATTTAGAGGTGGTATCGGCAATCATATCTGCCGTTATGCCTTTGGCACCCAGCACCGGTGACTTAGCCCAAACTGCCTGCCGTGGAATACCCCTCATTACATGGATACCAAACTTCAACCCCAGACTGTGTACATAATCGCCCAGCGGTTTAAAGCCTTTGCCGCCAAAGGCAGATGGGAATTTGGTAGGCTGGGGCAGTAACCGTCCCCATTTATCCATGGTGAGCCAGGGCACAAAAGAGCCGTCCTGCAGATTTTTTTGGAACGGGTTGCCGATGTGGCTTCCCGGCGGGTTATCATACGACCATAAAAAATCGACTACCACATATTGCCAGCCATAGGGTTTCAGGTATTTGGCCAGGTAACGGGCGTTAGTTTTCACCTCGTCCTCATGCACGGCCGAGCCATAGCAGTTATAACTGTTCCAGCCCATGGGCGGGGTTGGGGCAACCTGCTGGGCATGGGTAATACCCAGCGAAAGGATTAATGCCAGGATAAAGAAACAAATGGTTTTAATAGGTTTATTCATATTCGCGTTTATTGTCCGTAATAAGAATCGGGCCCGTGTTTGCGCTGGTAATGTTTGTTAACCAGGGCATCTTTTAAGCGCGGGGCGCTGGGGTTAATCTGCTCGGTGAGGTAGGCCATTTGGGCTACTGCTTCGAGCACAGCACTGTTATAAACGGCCTTGTCTGCTGTTTTACCCCAGGTAAAGGGGGCGTGGCTGCCTACCAGTATCATTTCTACCTCTTTATAATCGAGGCCGTTTTCTTGAAAGTGATTGAGGATCTGGAAACCGGTCTGATATTCGTAATTTCCCTCGATCAGCTCATCGCTCATAGGCGGCGCGCAAGGTACATCGGTAGTCAGGTGATCTGCATGCGTGGTGCCAAAAATAGGGATATCACGTTGTGATTGCGCCCAGGCCGTAGCGTAGGTAGAGTGTGTATGCACAATGCCATTGATGGCTTCCCAATGCTTGTATAAAACAGCATGGGTTAGGGTATCTGACGATGGCCTTAAGGTTCCTTCAATAACCTCACCATCAAAATTAACGATCACCATTTTTTCGGGGGTGAGGTCTTTATAGGGTACGCCGCTTGGTTTAATAGCAAATACGCCAAGCTCACGGTCGGCGGTGCTTACATTCCCAAAAGTAAACAGCACCAGGCCTAATTTAGGCAGCTGCATGTTGGCCTCGTAGGCTATCTGTTTAATGTGATGATACTTGCTCATGATAATATTTTTGTGTTATCAGCCGGAGCATCTTTAGTTTGCGCAATCTGCAAGGCAATAAAATCGCCCAGGCCCTGGTACTGCTCGTAGCGTTTGGCGTATAGTTTTTGGTTGGCCTCATTCGGCTCGTACGAGACATCAAAGCCCCGGCCCATGGCTGTCATGGCATCCTCAACCGTTGGGTATATACCGGCAACAACTGCCGCAAACATGGCTGCACCTAAAGCACAGGTATGCTCAAACTCATGGATGCGGATAGGCATGCCCAAAACATCGGCCATGGTTTGCATCACAAATGGTGATTTTTTTGCCACACCACCAATACCGATGATCCCCTTAACCGGAATGCCTTCTTGTATAAAGCGGTCTACAATGCTTTTGGCTCCAAAACAAGTGGCCTCTACCAATGCACGGAAAACCCTCGGCGCATCCGAACCTAAACTTAAACCGGTGATGGCACCTTTTAATAACTGGTTAGCGTCAGGCGTACGGCGTCCGTTAAACCAGTCGATGGCCAGTTCGTTCACATCATCCAAAGGCAGCAGGGCAGCTTGGCGGCTTAGCTCGGGGATGATCTGTGCGCTCAGTTCGGCCTTCAATGCTTCGGCTATTTCGGTATTAATTACTTTCGAGCTGTCCAGCAGGTTGTTTAACGGCCATGATATGATGTTTTTAAACCAGGCATAGGTATCGCCAAAGGCCGATTGCCCTGCTTCCAGCCCAACCATGCCGGGTATAACAGATCCGTTAACCTGCCCGCAGATACCCTTAACCAGTTTGCCTTGAATGTCGGTAGTTGGGGCAACCAAAATATCGCAGGTGGAGGTACCCATTACCTTACTCAGGTGGTAGGGTTCAATTTGGCCGCCAACGGCACCCATATGGGCATCGAATGCGCCTACGCCAATTTTTACATCTTCGGGCAAGCCTAAACGCTGTGCCCATGCCGCGCTGATAGTACCCGCAGCTACATCAGCAGTGTAAGTGTCTTTAAATAATTTCTCGGTAAACCCTTTTAAAAGCGGGTCGAGTGAGGAGAAGAAATCGTCGGGCGGTAAGCCGTCAAATTCTTCGGCCCAAAGGGCTTTATGGCCGGCTGCGCAACGGCTGCGCTTAATATCTCTGGCATCGGTGCCGCCGGTTAGCAGGAACGGTATCCAGTCGCAATGCTCTACCCAGGAGTGGGCTGCATTTCTAACCTGCTCATCTGCCCTTAATATGTGCAGCAGCTTGGCCCAAAACCATTCGGACGAGTAGATACCGCCTACATATTTCAGGTAATTGATATCAAACCTGGTAGCATGCTCATTGATCTCGGCTGCTTCTTTTACCGAAGTATGGTCTTTCCATAAAATGAACATGGCGTTCGGGTTATTCTCAAACTCCGGCAGTAAAGCCAGGGGCTGGCCGGTGCTGTCAACAGCTACAGGAGATGAACCGGTGGTATCAACAGAAATACCTTTAATGTTGCGTGCAATGTCATCGCCGCCTGCTTGTTTAATACAATCTTTAATGGTGATCTCCAGCCCCTCAATATAATCGAGCGGATGCTGGCGAAACTGGTTGAGTGCAGGTTTACAGAATAAACCCTTTTGCCAACGGGCATAATAATATACAGATGAAGCAAGCTCCCGGCCATTTAAGGCGTCAATAATCACGGAGCGAACAGAGTCTGACCCATAGTCGACCCCAATCACAAATTGGTTAATACTCATATTGGTTTATAATACGTGTTGAAATAACACTTATTTATTGAGAAATAAAAATTTATTTAAGAAAAACCTTAATCCTCAGTCTCAAAAACGCCGTAAAATGCTTTTATAATAGATTGCCCGGGTTAGGAATAAAATTCAGAAAAGCCTGAAAATTAGCGTAGTAGTGCTGCATGTTCAGCTGGTAGTAATAGGCCCCCCGTTTCGAGGCAGACTTGTCTTTATCGTCCAGCTTAATCAGTAAACCGGTGGCTAAAACCCGCTGGCGAAAGTTCCTTTTATCGATAGTGGTGTTGTAAACGCTCTCATAAAGGCTTTGTAACTGTGGTAAGGTAAATTTGGCCGGCAGCAACTCGAACAGGATAGGGTGGAGGGCTGCTTTATACCTGATCCGCTTTTTTGCCAGCTCAACCATATCCTGCTGATCGAAGATGAGTTTAGGCACGCGCTTTAGGGGGAACCATTCGGGATGGTAATCGCTGCTAAGCTGCTGCTCATATTTGTTAATATCGATTAGTGCAAAGTAAGTGACTGATATTGTGCGTTCTATTGGATCTCTTAAAGGGTTTCCAAAGGTGTGCAGTTGTTCCAGGTATACACCCTCGAGCCCGGTAAGCTGCTTTAAAATACGGTTCGAAGCCTGGTCCAGGCTCTCGGCAGGTTGCACAAAACCGCCCATTAAGCTCCACTTGTCTTTCTCCGGCTGGAAGCCTCTTTTAATTAATAAGATTTTTAATGTGTCTCCGTCGAACCCAAATATGATACAATCTACAGCTAATAATAGTCTTGTTTGTTTGGAATATTTGATCATGTTTGGTTTTAAGCGTAGCAAATCTGATTGCGAAGTGGTAAGGTAGGCAAAATTATTAAAATAAAAATAAGATTAAAATATTGTTAATAATGCGCTTCCAAGCCATATTTGTAGCTATTGTTAGTGTATCCTAAACACTTTAAAAAGTGATTTTTTTTAAGTGTTTATTTCACGTTTATAAAAAAAGTATTATACCTTAGTTTTTAATTACCACGCTTATAGTGGCAATTAAACCAAAAATAAATCTAACCAACCAAAGCATTTACAGGTATAGGCCTAGTTGCCTGTACACGATTTTAAGGATGATGAGACTGACCAAAAATCACTTTTATATAACTGCCTGGGCACTTATATTTAACTACTCGTGTTCGCAATCTGCTGATAAGAAGGCCACCATAGCTACGGATAGCTTGAGCACTGTAGCCACGGTGCCAGACTCTGCTGCTTTTAAAGCAACCATTGCCGGTAAACAGGTAGGCTTGTTTGTGCTTAAAAACAAGAACAATGTAACTGCGGCCATTACTAACTATGGCGGCAGGCTGGTGAGCTTGCTAGTGCCCGATAATAAAGGGAAACTTACCGATGTAATATTAGGCTATGATAGCCTTAAAAGCTATCAAAAGCCTCGGGAACCTTATTTTGGTGCTATTATAGGCCGTTACGGTAACCGCATAGCCAAAGGGAAGTTTAGTATTGATGGTAAAGCATACCAGCTGGATATTAACGATGGTGTAAATACCCTGCATGGTGGTTTTAAAGGTTTTTATGCGCAGGTGTTTGATGCCAAACAGCTTAGTACAAATGAACTGGAATTGACCTATGTATCTAAAGACGGCGAGGGCGGTTATCCCGGTAACCTGTCGGTTAAGGTTCACTATATCTTAACTGATGATAATGCACTTAAAATAACTTACGAGGCCACAACAGACAAGCCAACTGTTTTAAATTTAACCAATCACGCTTATTTTAATTTAAATGGTGCAGGCAGTAAAACCATTACGGATAACCAACTGCAAATTAATGCAGACCGGTTTACCCCGGTTGATAATACACTGATCCCAACCGGTAAATTGCAACCAGTTAAAGGTACCCCGTTTGATTTTACGGCTTTTAAAACCATCGGTACAGATATTGGCCAAACTGATGATCAGTTAAAGAATGGCAAGGGCTATGACCACAACTTTGTATTGAACAAACCGAGCCTTACCGCTGCTGTAGCAACCGTAAAGAGCCCGGTAACAGGTATTGTTATGGATGTTTATACAGATGAACCAGGCCTGCAATTTTATAGCGGTAACTTTTTAACCGGTGACAAGCACGACGGTAAGCATGGGGCTGCTTATGGCTACCGGTCGGCATTGTGTTTAGAAACACAGCATTTCCCCGATGCTCCAAACCAGCCATCGTTTGCCAGTACCTTATTAAAGCCCGGGCAAATTTATAAAACCACAACCATCTATAAATTTTCGGCCAAATAAAAAAGTCTTATCAGGTAAACAAGAGTGGCAATTAAAAACACCCAAACAATAGTACGAACTGAACCTAATATTGCGGCAATGGGTGAGAGCGTTGCCGGGTTACAAATTAGTTGAGTTATATTTAGTTGATTAACTAACCGGCGCTTTTAAGCGCCGGTTTTTACAAAACCGGTTACACATTAACATGAAAGCAAAATTACTTTCCCTTTCCTTGGTGCTATGCTGCGGGCTGGCCTCAGTTTCGCAAGCGCAAACTACCATCACAGTTGCGGCTGGCAATAACCCAGCAGATCCGGTGATTAACAAATACATTTATAGCCACTTTGCCGAGCATTTGGGCCGTGGTATTTACGGTGGCTTTTATGTGGGCGATACCTCTAAGATCCCGAATACCAATGGGGTAAGAAATGATGTGATTGCCGCGCTGAAGAAAATGAAGATCCCTTCGCTTAGATGGCCGGGCGGTTGCTTTGCTGATACTTACCACTGGAAAGACGGCATTGGCCCTAAAGATAAAAGGCCGGCAATTGTTAATAAATGGTGGGGAAATGCCATAGAAGATAACAGCTTTGGCACGCATGATTTTTTAAACATGTGCGAACTACTGGGTGCCGACCCTTATATGGCCGGTAACGTAGGCAGTGGCTCGGTACAGGAACTGGCAGATTGGGTACAGTATACCACATCTGATAATAAAAACCCGATGTCGGACTTGCGCCGTGCCAATGGCCGTGAAAAACCCTGGAATGTAAAGTTTTGGGGCGTAGGCAACGAAGCCTGGGGCTGTGGCGGTAATATGACACCCGAATACTATGTAAACGAATTTAGAAAATACTCCACCTTTATGGGCAACGGAAATATTTTCCGGGTGGCCTCGGGTGCTAACGTAGCCGATTATCACTGGACAGAAACCCTGATGAAGGGCATCCCTAAAGGTTTGATAGAAGGTATTGCACTGCACAGCTACTCATTTGTAGAATGGGATAAAAAAGGCCCGGCCACGGGTTTCAGCGAAGAGCAATATTTCAGGACGATGAAAAGCGCTTTGTTTATGGATTCGCTGATCATCAACCACTCTAAAATAATGGATAAGTATGATCCGAATAAAAAGATAGCCCTCGTTGTTGACGAGTGGGGTGGATGGTACGATGTAGAACCGAATACCAACCCAGGCTTTTTGTTTCAGCAAAACAGTATGCGCGATGCCATGATAGCAGGCGCAACACTCAATATATTTAACAACCACGCAGATAGGGTACGTATGGCTAACCTGGCGCAATGTATCAATGTGCTGCAATCTGTTATACTTACAGATAAGGACAAAATGATATTAACGCCTACTTACCACGTAATGGAAATGTACAACGTACATCAGGATGCCACCCTGCTGCCATTAACTATTAAAAGCGATGACTATACTTTCGGCACGGGTAAATTACCGGCCATATCGGCTTCGGCATCGAGGGATAAAAATGGGGTGATCCATATTAGTCTGGTTAATATCGACCCTAATCATGTACAAAAACTGGCTCTTAACCTTAGTGGCGAGAAATTTAAAGGCGTAACCGGCCGTGTACTGGCATCGGCCAAAGTGGGCGATTATAACTCTTTCGCGCAGCCCGAAAAAGTAAAACCGGAAGTGTTTAAAGGCGCATCTGTAAAAGGAGAGGTGATTAATATCAGCATGCCTACAGCATCTGTAGTGGTGCTTACTTTAAACTAAGCGTGCAAACTACAGCATGAAGATGAATAACAGGTTATTACTGCTTCTGGCTTTAGCAGGTAGTACAACAGCTTTTGGGCAGGTAAAGCAGGCCAAAACCAAGGTATATGTTATTAAGGCCGATAGTATCAAAGCGCATGTACAGCCTACCATGTACGGCATATTTTTTGAAGATATTAACATGGCCGCCGATGGTGGCGTGTATGCCGAGCTGGTTAAAAACCGTTCGTTTGAGTTTGGCGATAATTTGATGGGCTGGACTGTGCATCAGCAAAATGTTGGTAAAGGCACTGTTAAGGTAATTGACCGCACTACAGAACGCCCCGAGAATCCACACTTTATCACCCTTGATGTAACCGAAGGTACTTACGGTTTAACCAACGAAGGTTTCCGTGGTATGGGGATTAAGCAGGGCGAAAACTATAGCTTCTCGGTACTGGCGCGTCAGCATGCAAGTAGTAAGGTAAAGCTGCTGGTAGAGTTGGTTGATACGAAAGGAACCGTAATCGGCCATGCGGAGCTAAACCCCGATGATACTAATTGGAAAAGATATAACGTAAAGTTTAAAGCGACTGCAACCGTGGAAAAGGCAAGCCTGAATGTGTGGGGCAAGCATACCGGATCGATTGATCTGGATATGATCTCGCTGTTTCCGGAGCATACCTGGCGAAACCGGCCGGGTGGTTTACGTGCCGATCTTGTACAGAAACTATATGATCTGAAACCCGGCTTTCTGCGTTTCCCCGGTGGTTGTATTGTGGAGGGGCGCGACCTCACTAACCGTTATCAGTGGAAGAAATCGATAGGTGATATAGACAAGCGCGAGAACATCATTAACAGGTGGAACACCGAGTTTAAGCACCGTTTAACTACCGATTATTATCAAACCTTTGGCCTTGGTTTTATGGAGTATTTTATGACTGCCGAGGATATTGGTGCCGATCCTTTACCTATTTTAAATTGCGGTATGGCCTGCCAGTTTAATACCGGCCAGCTGGTACCGATGGATCAGTTAGACCCATACCTGCAGGATGCGCTCGATCTGATCGAATTTGCCAATGGTTCAACCGATACCAAATGGGGTAAGTTGCGTGCCGACTTGGGCCACCCAAAACCTTTTAACTTAAAGCTGATGGGCGTTGGTAACGAGCAATGGGGCGAGCAGTATATTGAACGCTGGAAGGTGTTTGAGAAAGCCATTAAAAGTAAATACCCTTACATGAAACTGGTGTCGAGCGTTGGCCCCGATCCGGATGGTTCTAAGTTTGATTTCCTGAATGCTACACTGCGTGGCTTTCATGCCGATATATTGGACGAGCACTATTACCGTGCACCTAAATGGTTCTTAGATAACGTAAAACGTTACGATAATTATGACCGCAAAGGCCCTAAAATATTTGCAGGCGAATACGCTGCGCAAAGCGTAAACGGCGGCAGCCCCGATAATAAGAACAACTGGCAATGTGCCATGTCTGAAGCCGCATTTATGACGGGCCTCGAGCGTAATGCCGATGTGGTGAACATGGCCTCGTACGCCCCGCTGTTTGCGCACGTGGAAGGCTGGCAATGGACACCCGATCTGATCTGGTTTGATAACCTGCGATCGTACGGCACACCTAATTATTATGTACAGCAGCAATACTCCGTTAATAAGGGAACCGATGTGGTGCCTATCACCCTGAATAATGAAACCGTTACCGGTCAGGATGGAGCATTTGCATCTGCTGTGCTCGATGGCAGGACGCATGAACTGGTAATCAAATTTATAAACACCGCTAAAACTGCACACCAGGCCAGCTTTGTGGTTAAAGGCACAAAAGGGTTAAAGCCTGCCGGTACAGTTACCACTTTGCAAAGTGATAACCTGGATGCGATAAACTCGCTTACAGGTGATACCGTAAGCCCCAAAAAGCAAAGCATAGCGACAGCAAATAATACCATTAAGCTGAACCTGAAACCCTATTCTTTTAGTGTGATCCGGGTTAAATTAAATTAGGCTGAATACTCTTAAGGCAGATAGTAAATGAGATTGAAAGGATTAATATTTACCTGTTTGGCTTTGTTGCTGGTTTCTGAAAGCTATGCAGCCGGTGCCGATACTGTGATTCATACTACAGGTAATCCGCTGTTTAAACATCAATTTACTGCAGACCCTGCGGCTATGGTTTATAAGGGTAAAGTGTACCTGTATACCGGGCACGATGAAGCGCCTGCCAAAAAAAGCGATTATGTGATGCACGACTGGCAATGCTTCTCCTCATCGGACATGGTGAACTGGACCGAGCATGCCGTGCCATTAAAGGTTGCCGATTTTAAATGGGCCAAAGCCGATGCCTGGGCATCGCAGGTAATTGAGCGCAATGGTAAATTTTACTGGTATGTAGCTGTAGAGCATGGCACCATCTCCGGTAAGGCTATTGGTGTGGCGGTGTCTGATAGCCCTACCGGCCCCTTTAAAGATGCCCGCGGAAGTGCCTTGGTTACCAACGATATGACCAAAGCCATTACCCACAGTTGGGATGATATAGACCCAACGGTGATGATAGATGATGACGGGCAGGCCTACTTGTTTTGGGGTAACGGCACCTGCTATTATGCCAGGCTAAAAGCCAATATGACCGAACTTGACGGCCCTATCCAAACCATTAAGCTCCCTGATTATACCGAAGCACCGTGGATCCACAAGCGGAATGGCTGGTATTATTTATCGTATGCTTCCGGGTTTCCGGAGAAGATCTCGTATGCCATGAGCCGCAGCATTAAGGGGCCCTGGATATA
Source organism: Mucilaginibacter polytrichastri (assembly GCF_001911425.1). Classification (GTDB taxonomy): domain Bacteria; phylum Bacteroidota; class Bacteroidia; order Sphingobacteriales; family Sphingobacteriaceae; genus Mucilaginibacter; species Mucilaginibacter polytrichastri. Next base: position 437,892 of record NZ_MPPL01000001.1, read on the forward strand.
TAAAGGCATCATTAACGAAATAGCCGGAAACTCCAATACCAACCACCAGGCCATTATTGATTTTAAGGGTAAATCGTATTTTATTTACCACAACGGCGCTTTAGAGCCGGATGCCGGGAGCTATCACCGTTCGGTATGTATAGATTACCTATATTACAATAAAGACGGTACGATAAAACGGGTTATCATGACTAGCGAAGGAGTGAAAAGCGCAATTAAAGATTAATACCGGATAAGGCTAATACATTTACTAGCTTTCAGATTAATGCTGAAGGCTTTCGTGATATTGGTTGATGCCTGTAACTATTATATGACGGACGCTACTTACCGGTCTGTTTTTATAAATTAGGTTCATGAAAATTCCTCATCACCATTTGCACCTTAATAACTGGCGAAAAGTAATGCCGGCTGTTTTAGGCCTGGTACTTTGCAGCAGTATCTCTTTTGCGCAAACGCCCAATAAAGCTATTATTGATGCCATTGTAAAAGAAGAAACCGATAACTCGCAACTCGAGAAACTGGCGCACGAATTGTTTGACGGTATCGGCCCGCGATTGGTGGGTACCCCGCAAATGAAACAGGCCAATGAATGGGCCGTAGCCAAATACAAAAGCTGGGATATTGATGCCCGTAACGAAAAATGGGGCGAATGGCGCGGATGGGAGCGGGGTATATCGCACATTGATATGGTTTACCCGCGTGTAAAATCGATGGAAGGTACACAGCTGGCCTGGAGCCCGGGCATGGGTAAAAAAACAGTGACTGCCGAGGTAATTATATTGCCAGATCTGGCCGACTCTGCCGCTTATGCCGCGTGGATGCCCAGCGTAAAGGGCAAGTTTGTAATGGTATCTATGAATCAGCCAACTGGCAGGCCCGATTATAACTGGCAGGAATTTGCCACCAAAGAATCTTTCGACAAAATGAAAGCCGAGCGTACTGCCATGACGGATGCCTGGAAAAAACGCATTACTAAAACTGGTTATACTGCTAAAACATTACCTGTGGCACTAGAGAATGCAGGTGCAGCAGGTATCTTAACCAATACCTGGTCGGCAGGGTTTGGGGTGGATAAGATATTTAGCGCATATACCAAAACGGTACCTACGGTTGATATTGCACTGGAAGATTATACCTTGCTTTACCGGTTGACCGAGGGCGGCACTATCCCTAAGCTAAGCATCCATACAGAATCGAAAGAATTGGGTGTGGTACCAACCTTTAATACCATTGCAGAAATCAAGGGATCTGAAAAACCGGATGAGTACGTGATGCTCTCTGCCCACTTCGATTCGTGGGATGGCGGCACCGGGGCAACCGATAATGGTACCGGCACCTTAACTATGATGGAGGCTGTTCGACTGATCAAAAAATTCTATCCTCACCCAAAGCGTACCATCCTGGTAGGTCATTGGGGTAGTGAAGAAGAAGGACTGAATGGCTCGCGCGCTTTTGTAGAAGATCACCCCGAAATTGTGAAGAACTTGCAAGCCTTGTTTAATCAGGATAATGGTACCGGGCGCGTAGTTAACCTATCGGGCCAGGGTTTTGCCGAATCTAAAGACTATCTGAGCAGGTGGCTTGCCGCAGCACCGGATACTTTAAAAAACCGCATCAAAACTAACTTCCCGGGTACGCCGGGCGGTGGCGGATCTGATTTTGCTTCGTTTGTGGCTGTTGGTGCGCCGGGCTTTTCTTTGAGTTCTTTGAACTGGTCGTACGGTTCATATACCTGGCATACCAACCGCGATACCTATGATAAGGTGATCTTTGATGACCTGCGAAACAATGCTATGTTAGCTGCAATAATGGCCTACATGGCCAGCGAAGATCCGGCCAAAACATCAACCGTTAAAACCGAAGGAGTTAAATGGCCTATCCCGGTTAAAGCCATCCGCAGGGGCGGCATGGACCCGGTAAAATAATTCGTCGATATAATAATGGCTTCATCCCTCCTTGGGGAGGGGTGAAGTGGGTTATGTAGTGGCATGGAGGGGTTGGGTATGCTAAGTTGTACTTTAAGAATCCCTCCCTGTTTTTGCGCTCAGGCGGCCGCACCCCCGATGAGGAATAGATAGTTCGGCTTACTCTTGAATAGATTTAATTGCGGATCATTTCCACATGGTCTATGCCGTCTTCGTCGTAATGTTCGCCATCAACTTTAAAACCTAATAACTCATAAAACTTAATGGCGTAAGCCTGCGCGCCGATGCGGATGGGCTGCTGGCCGAATATTTGTTTGCATTCATCGATAGAAGCCTGCACCAGTATTTTACCTGCACCCGTACCCCTTACAGATGCAGCGGTGATAATACGGCCAATTGAAACTTCAGCATAAGAAACCCCTGCAGGCACCAGCCTCGAGTAGGCTACCAGTTCATCACCCAGGTAAAGCATTATATGGTGGCATTTTTGATCCTTGTTGTCCGGTTCAAGGAAAACGCAGTTCTGTTCTACCACAAATACTTCGCTTCTGAGCCTGAGTATAGCATATAATTCAAAAACAGTGAGTTCCCGAAACGCCCTGGTTACTTTGGTGTATTTCATATTCTAATAATGCAAATTAGTATTTTCGCGGCATATACATAAGCTATGGGCCATTTTAAACAGTTTGCTTTTAAAAAATTCGGGTACGCCGATTTTAGTCCCACCATAGGCAACCTGTTTTCGCAGCCCGACTTTAGCGGCTTTGTTAAAATTGCTTTTGTAAAGGCCGGGGTAAAGGCTGTTATTGATTTTAAAGAATACCAGCTGCTACAAGATGCCTTGTTCTTTATCAACGGCGGGCAGTATTACCAGTTTGATGAGACTAGTACCGGTACTATACTTTATTATAACCGCGATTTTTATTGTGTTGCCCTGCACGATGCAGAAGTGGCTTGCGATGGGATCTTATTTAATAATGTGTATGATATCCCGGTGATATTGATGGATGAAAAAACATCTGCCGAAATGGAAAGTATCTTTAAAGAGATCAAAACCGAATGGCAGGAAGAGGAAAGTAGCATGGAAGAGATGCTGCGTATTCTGTTGAAGAGGATCATCATTAAATCAACCCGCATCTGGAAAAAGGATCACCGGGTTACCACCGATGAAGCCCGGCAGGAGGTTGAATTTTCGCGCACGTTTAGCCAACTGGTAGCGTTGCACTACAGCAAACATCATACTGTTGCAGCATATGCCGATCTGCTGCACATTACACCCAAAGCTTTAAACAAACGCATTACCCGCTACAGCGATACAACCCCTAATGATATTATTAAAAACCGGATTATCCTCGAAGCCAAAAGGCTGCTGGTGCATACTTCTTTAAGCGTAAAAGAAATTGGCTACAAGCTGGGTTATGATGATCCATCTTACTTCGTGCGGCTGTTTACCAACCAGGCCGATAACTCCCCGCAGAGTTTTAGGATGCAATATCAAAGAGAATCAGGAATCGAAAATCAGGAATCAAGATAAGGAAAACGCGTTATCCCGAAGCAATTTCTTGTCTCCAGGCTCTTGTTTCTTGCCTCTTTTCTAAAAAAGGGAAAAATGTCCTATAGGTGTCTACAACCGTGCCTTGAGTGGCCTTGTATTACGGCGTAATTTTGTGGTGTTCAATAAAAGATAAACATTCAACACGTACACAAAATGAAAACTCAGATTATTCTAAAAAGCGTATCCGCAGCATTATTAGCCTTAACATTAGGCGGCGCAGCAAATGCACAGGTTGCAGACCCGGCTACCGACCCGCATATAGAAAGCAACGTAAAAGCATTTTTAAATGTACTTAACTCGGGCACGGGTAAACCAATTGAGCAACTATCGCCAAAAGATGCACGTGCTGTTTTAACAGGTGCGCAAAACTCGGTTAAGTTTAATTACTCGGATATTACAGTTACCGAAAAAACAATTACACAAGATGGCCAAACAGTAGTGATTAATATTGTTAAACCGGCTAATGCTAAAGGAGTTTTACCTGTGTTTATGTACTTCCACGGTGGTGGCTGGGTACTGGGCGATTTTAACACCCACGAACGTATGGTGCACGATATGGTAATCGAATCTGGCGCTGCTGCCGTATTTGTTAACTATACACCATCGCCTGAGGCACATTATCCGGTAGCTATTAACCAGGCTTATGCCGCTACTAAATGGGTAGCTGCAAATGGTAACCAGATAGGTGTTGACGGGAAACGCCTGGCCGTAGCCGGTAATAGTGTTGGCGGTAACATGGCTGCCGTGGTTGCTTTAATGGCTAAATACAAAAAAGGCCCCGAAATTAAACTCCAGGTACTTTTATGGCCGGTTACTGATGCCAGCTTCGAAACAGTTTCTTACAACCAGTTTGCTACAGGCCGTTTCCTGACTAAAAACATGATGGTATGGTTCTGGGATAATTATACGACCGATCTGAATGCTCGTAAAGAGATCTATGCATCACCACTGCAGGCTACGCTCGAACAATTAAAAGGCTTGCCCGCAGCAGTAGTTGAAACAGCCGAAAACGATGTGTTGCGTGACGAAGGCGAAGCTTATGCCCGCAAACTAGACCAGGCCGGTGTTAAAGTAACTGCTGTGCGTTACAATGGTATGATACACGACTGGGGCTTGCTTAACCCATTAGCTAAAGTACCGGGTTCGCAAGCTGCCATGTTACAAGCCGGTGCAGAAATTAAAAAAGCATTAGCTAAATAATTCAGCTCCCTCAATATATAGCAAAAGCCTCCCGGTTCATACTTGGGGGCTTTTACGTTTTATATCAGGCCAAAAGCGCGGGCATACTGGTTTAATTCCATATTAGTATCCACGCTTAGCTTTTTACGGATGTTGCGGCGATGGGTTTCTGCTGTGGTGTAAGAGATGTGCATTAAACCGGCTATTTCGCTGGTATTAAACCCAACGGCTACATGCTTAAGTACTTCCTTTTCTCTTTTGCCCAGCTTGCTGAATAGTTGATATTTTTCTCTGATGAAATTATTATCCTGCCTTATCTTCTCCGCCTGGATGATGAGATCCGGTACCTGGTCAATACGGGTGCCTATAACAATAGACAGCAGGGGCTTGCCTGCCTCATCCCAGGCAAAGATCCTGAAATCAACCATATTCCAAACCCAGTTGCCGCCTTCTTCTACATACCTTACCTGTTGAAAATAGGAGAAAGTTTCTTCGGGGTCGTTACGTTCCAATAATTCCTTTAGCCTCGGCAGGTATTCTGCAATATCTTCTGGCGGGTAATAAATGTCGATATATTTATTACCGAGCTCTTGCAAGGCTTCCAGCGTGGTGCCAATTGCTTTCAGCCCTTTGGGCGATAGATATACTACATTGAAATCAATATCATGTATCACAACAACGCCCGGCAGGTATGGAGATATTTCATGGATAGATTTTATTCGGGCTTGTATTATTGGCGAGTATTTATCTATAGAAGGTATAGGCATTCTTATATTTTAACTAATAGTAGCAATATAAGGTATTTTTTAGAGTCAAATTACCTGTTTCCAAGTATTGTCATCTTTTTATGGATATGTTAATTTGGTAGTGTTGGGTTTGAGGGGGCTTGCTCAAGAATCGCTTACAGATTATTAGTTATGATAATCTTAGGGTGAATTAGACTAACTTAATCCGGATTAGATTTCATTAAAAAAAGAAAGCCCCCTCGCACTCGCTGCTGGGGGACTTTCAACCTAAACCTTATCACAATAGGTAAGCAAGAGTGCTTACTTACAATCAAAAACGGGAAAATATTTTAAATAGTATTTATCTGTAACATAAAAAGCTTTCGGTTAAACGCTGGAAGCTTTCTTTTTTAGCACTAATATTATTAACTTATTTGTTTTCAATGAGTTTTGTTTGGGTTTCTTTTGAAAAAAATGTACTTTTATTCCCTAAATGAGTAAGGTTAGTAAATATTACATTCCAAAAGCACATATAAAATGGCTGTATATAGTTATTTTGATGCTTACGTTGGTGAATATTTCCGGCTTAGCCGTTCATGCCGGTACCAGGCTGTCTGTTCAGCAAACTACCTTATCGTTAAATAAACCAAAAGCAATTAAAAAAAGCATTAGTTATAAGCGTGCTTCTTCTCATGCGGAAGTTAAGCAGGCATCTGATGTGTTTTTATTATTGTTTGATGTTGATTTAAGTGATTTGCACAGCCAGCAATGTAACTTACAAATAAGCTGTAGTAAATCTTGTGCAAATGCCCTGAAATCTGTTTTGTTCTATCAGTCTAAAACGCTGCCTCAAACCAATGGCGATGAGCCTGCCATTCTGTTTAGGATACTCTCTTCTATATTGTCGCTAACGCGATAATCCCCATCCCATTTAGTTAAAATGATCTTGTTGCTGCATAGTAATGCATCGCATCATTATGTCATTTCAAAAAATTAATATTATGAAAAATTTTAAGAAGTTAATCCGTCTCTGCGGCTTAATCTCCTATATGATGCTTGCTGTTGCCGGCATTGCATTAGGCGGTGTTGCCACAGCGCTAGGTAAAAATAACAGGCTATTTATAGATAATGAAGTTAAAATAGAGCTGGTTGAACAAAAGGAAGAAACCGATAACGGATACGAGCAATTAAAGTTGTAATTGTATCATCCGTTAAGCTATTGTCATCATAAATATTACAGGGAAGAGAAAGCTACCAGTGCGTTTTATTGGGTTAATGGATTTGGTTATGCGCGTATTAATTGTCGCGCAGCGGCTTCTTCACCATGCCTAAGTGGGGCAGAATTACAGATTGGCATCATCCTGTTCGTCGACAAAAAGACCCTTTACGTCGATTATTAGAGCTAAGTATCTAAAGATGAGAATTAGTTGACAGTTAATATTAAATAAACCCGTTCTTTTGTCTGACGAAAGTGTCAAACTAAAGTGTTAAAAACTAATGGCCGTAAGAGATACAGGAGCCGAACAATTAATAAAAGATACTGCAAAACGCATATTTTTTGCCGAAGGTAAAATGAGTGCTACCACGCAGGATATTGCCGATGCGGCAGGTGTAACCCGCACGCTGGTTAACTATTATTTCCGTTCTAAAGACGTACTCTTTAAACAGGTTTTTGAAGAAGGGATGAGTGATATGGGCCGGCGTATGGATGAAGTGATGTTATCAACGCTCCCTTTCAGAAAAAAGATAGAACAATTTATCGAATTGTTTTACGCCGAGCTGGTTCAATACCCCTATCGCGAAACTTTTATGATCAGCGAAATTAATACGCATGGCTTTAATACGCCTCACAAAGAGCGGTCGCCCGTACTGGCCGAGTTTTTAAAAGAGATACAGGTTGAAATAGATAAAGGCACAGTTAAAAAAATGAAGCCGGTAAATTTTATGATGAACCTATTTTCGTTAATGGCCTATCCCTTACTTACCCGCCCGCTTTTTAAGTGGGTATTTGAATTAAATGATCTGCAATATGATAAGTTACTTAACGAGCGTAAGAAAACGATAATAGATGTATTATTCATTTAAAAAATATATGCTGAAATTGAAGAAATAGCCAACTAAAATTAAAATCATCACATCCACACACGCAATTATACATATGAACTTCCAATTAACAAAAATGAAGAAAGCGATCTTCCCAAGTGCCATAGCAGGCATGGCCATACTCGTTTTGTCGTCATGCGGCGGCAATAGCCAACCTGGTGCAGGTGCCGGGCCTGGTGCTGCGCAACCACCGGCAAGCTACCAGGTATTTACGGTTAGCCCTCAATCGGCTACCTTAAATAACGATTATCCTGCCACGTTGCAGGGTGAACAAAATATAGAGATCCGCCCTAAAGTAGATGGCTTTGTAGATAAGATCTACATAGATGAAGGTTCGGTGGTAAAAAAAGGCCAGCTATTGTTTCGCCTTAGCGCGCCGCAATACCAACAAGATGTAAATAATTCTGCTGCTGCCATCAGCAGTGCCGAAGCAGATGTTAGCGTAGCGCAACTGGCTGTTAACAAAGCCAAGCCCCTGGTAGAAAAAGATATCATCAGCCATTACGAACTAGAGTCGGCAGAGTATACGCTGGCATCACGCAAGGCGGCACTGGCCCAGGCAAGGGCTACTTTAAACACTGCTAAAGTTAATTTAGGCTATACGGCTATTACCAGCCCGGTTAACGGTGTTGTGGGTACTATCCCTTTTAAAATAGGTAGTTTGGTAAGCAGCACCAATACACAGCCGCTTACCACGGTATCAAACATTGGCAAAGTATATGCTTACTTTTCGCTTAATGAAAAGCAATTGCTTGAGTTTTCGCGCACTGTAAAAGGAAGTACGCTGAATCAAAAACTGGCCAACACACCGCCTGTAATATTGATATTGAGCGACGGCACCACGTATCCCGAAAAAGGCCGTGTAGAAACCATTGCAGGTTTAATTGATACCGAAACCGGTTCGGCAAGTTTCCGTGCTACTTTTCCTAATCCGGTTGGTTTACTGCGCAGCGGTAGCAGCGCCAATGTGCGTATCCCGCAGCAAGTTAAAGATGGTATCCTGATTCCGCAACGGTCGGCTTATGAATTACAAGGCAAGCACTTTGTATACGTATTGGGTGCCAATGACATTGTTAAAAGTGTAGAGATAGAGATTATGGATTTAACCGCAGGGCAATTCTATGTAGTAACCAGCGGACTTAAAAACGGCGATAAAATAGTTTATGATGGCACCAGCTCATTAAAAGACAGTGCTAAAATAAAACCGGAAGCCATGGATGCCGGCAAGGTTTACCAGGACATTAACAAATAACCGGGACTTTCTTAACCGATGGGTGCTGCATGGCATCTGTCTTCAAAATATTCAACATAAACAATTATTATGTTACGCAAATTTATAGAACGGCCGGTACTCTCTACCGTTATATCGGTCATCATTGTTATATTAGGTATCCTGGGGTTAACCGCCTTACCTATCTCTCAGTACCCCGAAATTGCCCCGCCAACCGTACAGGTATCAACCTCGTACCAGGGTGCCAATGCCGATGTGGTAATGAACAGCGTTATTGTGCCGCTGGAAGAGCAGATAAACGGTGTGGAGAACATGACCTACATGACCTCTACCGCCAGTAATGACGGTACTGCCACCATTACCGTATATTTTAAACTGGGTACAGACCCCGATCTGGCTGCGGTAAACGTGCAGAACAGGGTATCAAAAGCTACCAGCTTGCTCCCTGCGGAGGTTACCAAAGCGGGTGTTACCACCGCAAAACGCCAGAGTAGTATGGTAATGATCTTCTCGTTATACAGCGAGAACAAATCATTCGACCAAACCTTTTTGCAGAACTATGCCAACATTAACCTGTTGCCGCAAATTAAACGGATTAGCGGTGTGGGTGATGCCAGCGTGTTTGGGTCTAAAGATTATTCGATGCGGATTTGGCTAAAACCAGATGCGATGGCTACTTATGGTTTAATACCGGATGATGTAAATACCGCACTGGCCGAACAAAACGTAGAGGCAGCGCCGGGTAAGTTTGGCGAAAACAGCGATCAATCTTTCCAGTACACTATTAAATATAAGGGCCGCTTAAAAACACCTGCCGAGTTTGAGAACATCGTGATCAAAGCAACCGCTACCGGGCAGGTACTAAAGCTGAAAGATATTGCCAGGGTTGAGCTTGGTTCATTAAGTTATAGTGGTAACACCTTAACCAACGGATATTCTTCTATTGGTGTGGCTATTAACCAAACTGCAGGTTCAAACGCGCACGAGTTGATTAAACAGCTGGAAACAACCATTGAAGCTGCTTCAAAAACCTTCCCTCCGGGTGTGCATTATTCGTCGCTGTTAAATGCCAACGACTTTTTAGATGCCTCGATAGAGAAGGTGATCCATACGCTGATCGAAGCGTTTATACTGGTATTTATCGTAGTGTTTATCTTCCTGCAAGATTTTAGGTCTACACTGATTCCCGCTATTGCGGTACCGGTGGCTATTGTGGGTACATTCTTCTTCCTTAACCTGTTTGGTTTTACCATCAACTTGCTTACTCTGTTTGCAATGGTATTGGCGATAGGTATTGTGGTAGATGATGCCATTGTGGTGGTAGAGGCGGTGCACGCCAAGCTGGATCATGGCTATAAATCGGCTCGGAAGGCAACAATCCGCGCTATGGACGATATTAGCGGAGCCATCATCTCCATTACCCTGGTAATGGCGGCGGTGTTTGTACCGGTATCCTTTATTTCGGGTTCGGCAGGTGTGTTTTACAAGCAATTTGGTTTAACACTGGCCATCGCTATCATCATTTCGGCAGTAAACGCATTAACACTTAGCCCTGCGCTTTGTGCCTTGTTATTGAAACCGCATAATGAAGATCAGCATCACAAAACCACTTATCTGCAACGTTTTTACAATGCCTTTAACACCTCGTTCGAGTCTGTTACTGGTAAATACAAACGTTCGGTAAACTTTTTAATCGGTCGTAAATGGCTGGCTGTTTTAGGTATTGTTGTGTTTGGTGCTATCTTCTGGTTCTTGTTAAAAACCACGCCAACTGGTTTCGTGCCAAATGAAGATCAGGGTGTGTTATTTGCCAACATCAGCTTGCCGGCTGGTTCTTCTTTAGAGCGTGGTGCGGTTGTGGCTAAAGAGGTTGATGCAATTATTCATAAACTACCCGAGGTAGAAATGACTTTGCAAATTACCGGGCAAAACTTTATTGCCGGTGCGGGTGGCTCGTACGCCATGATTGTTATTAAGCTTAAACCATGGGATAAACGTAAAGAGAAAGGGCAGGACCTCACCAGTTTAACAGGTAAGCTTTTCGGCATGACTTCGGGTATCAAATCGGCACAGGTGCTGTTCTTTGCTCCGCCAACCTTACAGGGTTTTGGTAACAGTAACGGTTTTGAGTTTCAGCTGCAGGATAAAACAGGTGGCGATATCAGCAAATTTGCAGATGTAAGCAACAAGTTTATTGGTGCCCTGAATCAGCGCCCCGAAATTATGTATGCGGCTACCTCATTCAACATTAATTTCCCGCAATACATGGTAGATGTTAATGTGGCTAAATGTAAACAAGCTAATATAGCTGTAAGTACAGTGTTAGGTACGCTGCAGGGTTATTATGGAGGTTTATATGCCTCAAACTTTAACGAGTTTGGTAAACAATACCGCGTAATGATACAGGCCGATGCACAATACAGAGGTACGCCAGAGAGCTTGAACAAGATCTATGTGCGTAATAGCAATAATGTAATGTCGCCGATATCTGAGTATGTGACGCTGAGAAGAGTATACGGCCCGGAAGCTATTAACCGCTTTAACTTGTTTACCTCTATCGCTATACAAGGCTCACCGAAACCGGGCTTCAGTTCGGGCGATGCTATTAAGGCTATTGAGCAGGTGGCTGCACAAACTTTACCGGCCGGTTACAGCTACGAATATTCTGGCTTAACCCGCGAGGAGTTAGCAGGCGGCAGCCAAACCATCTATATTTTTATGTTGTGTCTGATCTTCGTTTACTTCTTGCTAAGTGCCCAGTACGAAAGTTATATCCTGCCTTTTGCAGTATTACTTTCCTTACCTATCGGTTTGGCTGGAGCATTTATTTTCGCTAAGATCTTCGGAGTAGAGAATAACATTTATTTACAGATCACCCTGATTATGCTTATCGGTTTGCTGGCGAAAAACGCCATCCTTATTGTGGAGTATGCCGTAACCCGCCGCCGCCATGGCTTAAGTATTGTTGAGGCAGCTGTTGACGGTGCTACCGCACGTTTAAGGCCAATATTGATGACATCATTTGCCTTTATATTAGGTTTGGTGCCACTAATGATAGCCAGTGGGGCCGGTGCATTGGGTAATCGTTCTATTGGTACAGGTGCTGTGGGTGGTATGCTTATTGGTACCATGTTCGGGCTATTTGTAATCCCGGTATTGTTCATCATTTTCCAAAGCCTGCAGGAACGCATTAGCGGTACGCCAAAGTTTATACCTGTGGTAGAAGATGTGGAAGACGACGACGAAGCTTAAGCATCGATTGATTATTAAAAGCATTTAATAAAATGACAACAAAATATTATAAGTACCTCGCCCTTACCTTGTTTGGGGGAATGATCGTAGCCTCGTGCAACGTATCAAAAAAATACAAACGACCGGATGTAACAGCTAATAATCTGTACCGCGACAGCACCAGCACAGATTCCACTTCCATGGCAGATTTGCCTTGGAGGCAGCTGTTTGCCGATACTGTTTTGCAAGGGCTGATACAGGAGGGGATCAATAATAACCTCGATCTGCGTACTGCTATCCTGAAGATCTCAGAATCACAGGCTACATTGCGGTCGGCTAAACTGGCTTTCTTCCCTACATTGGATGGAGGAGTGCAGGCTACCAAAGCAAAATCGTCTCAGGCGGCATTAAATTTCCCTGCCGGGATAGGTATTAACCTAAATACCACTACCTACCAGGCCTCATTTACGGCAAGCTGGGAATTAAATGTATGGGGGCAGTTAAGCAGTTTAAAACGCCAGGCCTTAGCTAACTTTTTACAAAGCGATGCTAATAAACGTGCCGTGCAAACACAGTTAATAGCAGATATCGCTAATGACTATTATACACTATTGGCTTACGATCAGCAGTTGGTTATTACCCAGCAAACGGTTAAAAACCGGATCGCTGACGTAGAAACCATGAAGGCGCTGAAAGAAGGCGCTGTTGTAAATGGTGCTGCCGTAGTGCAAAGCGAGGCCAACCGTTATGCTGCCGAGGTAACTATACCGGATATTAAACAGAGTATCCGCGAAACAGAAAATGCCTTGTGCATATTACTGGCGCGCGCTCCGGGAGCTGTTAAGCGTACCAGCCTGGCCGGGCAGCAACCGGTAACTGAGATTAAAGACGGGCTGTCAACACAGTTACTGCGTAACCGCCCCGATGTGCAGGCATCAGAGTTTGCATTCCGTTCGGCGTTTGAGAATACCAATGTAGCACACTCGTACTTTTATCCAAAGTTGACCATTACTGCAGAAGGTGGCCTTTCATCATTGCAGTTAAAGAACTTGTTTGATAACTCGATCTTTTACAACCTTGTTGGCGGCCTTACCCAGCCTATCTTTAACCAGGGGCAAAATAAAGCACGTTACCGTATTGCACAGGCGCAGCAGTTAGAGGCTTTCAACACGTTCCAGCAAACCATATTAACTGCCGGGCAGGAAGTTTCAAACGCTTTATACTCTTACCAAAACGCGGTATCAAAACAACAAACCAGGCAAATGCAATTGGCAGCGTTAGAAAAATCGGTTGATTTTACTAAGGAGTTATTACGCTACAGTTCGGCAACCAACTATACCGACGTGTTAACGTCTGAGCAGAGTTTGTTAGCTGCACAATTAAGTGGTGTTAATGATAAACTGCAGCAATTGCAAGCAACAGTTAATCTTTACCGTGCCCTGGGGGGCGGATGGAAATAGCCATCAGTTGTCTGTTATCGGTTGTAAGTTGTGTGTGCCGATTAATGGCAGGTAATTAAGATATTGATTCGTGTGAGAACAATCAATGATAGGTGATTGATTTTAGGGATGGGCCTGGTAACAGGTTCATCCTTTTTTTATTACTGTGGCTTCAGATGGATATTCTCCGGCGGTAGCGGGATAAACTCTGTCTCGCCGGGTACTTGCGGAAACTTCTGCTCCTGCCAATCCTTTTTGGCCTGTTCTATCAAGGCATGGTCTGATGATACAAAGTTCCAGTAAATAAAGCGCTGTTCAGGTAATGCATCCCCGCCAAAAAAGTAAATGGTTGTATTTTCATTCATCACGAATTCGCATAACTGGCTGTCTTTGGCAACCAGCAATTCTTTGGGTTCAAAGGTGGTGCCTTCGTTTTCAATACTGCCTTCCAGAATGTAAAGCCCGGCTTCGCCATACAGGTTTTTGCCAATTTTTACGGTTTGGCGGCTGGTGCTTTTTAACTCCAGAAAATACAGCGGACTATATACCGGCACCGGCGATTGTTTACCCATAAATGATCCGGCAATCAGTTTATAACTAACACTATCCTGTTCCCAAACAGGCAGTTCTTCTGTATCGGCATGAAAAAAGGAGGGTTCCATTTGCTCCAGTTCTTTGGGTAGCGCCACCCAAATCTGTAAACCGTGCAGGTTTTTTTCGGTATGACGTAGGTATTCGGGTGCGCGTTCTGAGTGGGTAATGCCTTTGCCGGCGGTCATCCAGTTAACTTGCCCTGGTTTAATTTCCATTTCGGTACCCAGGCTGTCCTTATGCATAATGTTGCCTTCAAACAAATAAGTAAGGGTAGAAAGGCCTATATGCGGATGGGGGGCTATGTCTAAATTTTCTTCGGCTTTCAATGCCGCAGGGCCCATATGGTCGATAAATATAAAAGGGCCTACCATTCTTTTACTTTGAAAAGGCAGCAGTCTGCCTACCATAAAGTTGCCGATATTACGCGGGCGTTCTTCGATGATGAGGTTGATGTTTGACATTTTAAGGCAGATTTAATTCACTGCAAGATAATCAAAATAGAAAAGCGGGTGTTACATTAACAATTGCACAATAACTAATTTAGTACCATGAACATGTATCAGCAAGATATACGCCTGCGCGCAAGGCCAAGAGGTTTCCATATCATAACCGATGAAGTGCTGCAGGCGCTGCCGCAGCTACGCGAATTTAAGATGGGCATTTGCCAGGTTTTTATTCAGCATACATCGGCCTCACTTACCATTAATGAAAATGCCGACCCTACTGTGCGTAAGGATTTTGAAATGTACTTTAATAAGGCTGTGCCCGAAAACGACCCCGATTACCTGCATGATGATGAAGGCTCGGACGATATGCCCGCGCACCTAAAAGCGGCTATGCTGGGCAGTTCGGTGATGATCCCTATCCGCAATGGCAGGCTGGCTTTGGGTACCTGGCAGGGTATTTACTTGTGCGAGCACCGCAACCATGGCGGTAGCAGGGGCATTGTAATTACTGCCTGGGGAACGATTTAGGAAATATATAATGAAGGGTTCCGTTCACTACGCGGAACCCTCCGAACTCAACTGATTAAACACTCAATAAACACTCCTGTTTAAAGCTCTTCACCGTGCTGGCTAATATCCAGACCGGCAATTTCTTCTTCTGCACTCACGCGCAACGGGCTAATTAAATCGGTTACCTTAAGCAACAGCAGCGAGCCAAAAAAGGCAAATGCCGATACGGCCACTAATGCTACCGTATGTGTAAAAAATAAATGGGTTTCGCCAAAAAACAAGCCATTGCCTGTTGTATTGCCGCTGTTTACATTTTGATGTGCAAATACCCCGGTTAGCAGCATGCCCACCATGCCGCCCACACCGTGGCAAGGGAATACATCTAAAGTATCATCTATAGATGTTTTGCTTCTCCATAAAACTACCAGGCTGCTTACTACTGATGCCACAATGCCAATAACCAGCGAGTGCGGGATACTAACAAAGCCGGCTGCCGGTGTAATGGCCACCAAACCTACTACAGCACCAATACAAGCCCCCATTACGGTTGGCTTGTGGCCTCTTATCATCTCGAAAAATATCCATGCCATTGCTGCCGCTGCCGATGCTGTTGTGGTAGTAGCCAATGCCGTAGCCGCTAAAGTACCAGAGCCCAATGCAGAGCCCGCATTAAAGCCAAACCAACCAAACCATAGCAAGCCTGTACCCAATAGGATATAGCTGATACGTGCCGGGCTATGCGCCTTATCGTTACGTTGCTTAAGGTAAAGAGCCGAAGCTAATGCAGCCCAACCTGCCGACATGTGCACTACGGTACCACCTGCAAAATCCAATACACCTGCTTTAAACATTAGGCCGTCCGGGTGCCATGCCGAGTGTGCCAGCGGGGCATAAATAATAACGATGAACAGGCAAATGAAAATAAGGTATGATGTAAAACGGATCCGCTCGGCAAAGGCGCCGGTGATTAGCGCAGGGGTAATTACCGCAAATTTAAGCTGAAACATAGCAAACAGTACCAGCGGGATGGTTGGCGCCAGTTTCCAGGTTGCGTTACCCAGCATGCCCTTCATCATAAAAAATGTGGCAGGGTTGCCAATAATGCCATGGAACGAGTCGCCAAAGGCTAAACTAAAGCCGAAGATAACCCAGATTACAGTAATTACGCCCATACATACAAAGCTTTGCATCATGGTAGAGAGCACGTTTTTTTTACTTACCATACCGCCGTAAAAAAAGGCCAGGCCGGGTGTCATTAGCAATACCAATGCGGTAGCAGTAAGCAGCCACGCGGTATCGCCCGAATCTATTTTGCTGTCGGCAACGGTAACGGTTTCAATAGATGGAAATACAAGGGCAAGCACTATAATGAGTGCTAATATGATAAGAGGTAAAATCTTTTTCATTATTTGGTTTTTAAAATGGTAAACCCACAACGGCGCATGTAAAATGGGCTGCAAGGGAGGTTTAAGTGATTGTTAGATAGCGGTTTTGAGTAGAGAGAAATATCTTGTACGATTAAAGCAGGGGCAAGCCCGTTATTTAAACACGCACAATGCCATATAACCCATTAGGATTAATGATGGCTATGTGTGTCTTCAAAAAAAATAAAAAGATATTTCTAAAGGGGGGTATTACCAAAAAACGTGGAAGGGGAATAGTATGAGCTTACAGGAGCTCAAATGCTCGGTGCCGGTGCGCAAAAAAGTTACAGTTAATGATTTAAAGCCGGTATCGAACCGGGCTGCGCTTAACAGCAGCGATTTTACAAAACTACCACCGCGCTGCGATTGTGCGCGGTAAATTTGTAAGGTGCCATTTAAACCTAAAAAATAGATGTAGGGACTACGATTGCCTTTGGTGACACTAATTTGTGTGCCAGGCGATTGTTTAGTAAATAATGAATTGCATACACTGCTATCCTCGCCCTTAATTTGTGTGGCGAAGATGATAGAAAAAATAAAAAAGAGTTTTAAAAACTGATATTTCATTATTCTAAGCAGATTTTTGCTTGTATTTTTACTAAAATAGTAAATTATATAAGTAAAATATGGTTTTATTATTTATTTAGTGAGTAGTTGTTGTAGTTTTTATGAATATTATTGAATATTGGTTATAAAAAGCCTAAAAATTAATATAATGGTATTTGTAATATGATATATCAGCTAAATAATAATAATTAACACGTATTTTTTATTAGAGAATTAATATAAAATGCTGCCTTGCCTGTTATTGTGCATTTGATGGCTGGTACAGGATGGTATGAAAGAGATAATTAGCCCTGTAAAATGTTGATGAGTGCTTCGTACCAACGTTTGTTATGGGCAATTAAGCCATTGTGGTCTATAATAAGATAAACCCGCTGCAATAAATGGCCCGCATAAAATTCAAGCCTTAGTGGCTGCCAAAATGCACCGAAATTTTTTAAAGAAGTAAGAGTAAATACATCATCAAAACCCAGGTATATTTCGTTAATGGCATTAATGGGGATGGTAAGGTCGAGATCGCCTTCCTGCCCTTCTATAATTATTTGATTTTCTGTAAGTGCTATATAGCCCGTATGGTTATGTAATGGGTTGCCAAGCGATACAATAGCTGCGGTAAATTTTATCCCCTCGCTAATTTGGGCATACTCATCTGCGTAGCTCCACAATACTTTGCCTTGTAAAATAAATCTGGTATCCATACGGCTTAAATCGTTCTACTAATTTAATAAGAAAGATGGATTAACTGCTGTTGAATTAATAAACTTTAATGGCTTTTGTGACAATTATAATAGGAGCGCCCGATTACAATAGCTTCCAAAACTTCGTTTTTCTTCTTTACCCTTTCCGCTTTTCTTGCTAACTTAGTGGCAGTGGATAATTTTATAGTTTCGGCCCGTAAATACCGCCCGGCTACTTTCGAAACCGTTGTAGGTCAGCAACATGTGACTAATACATTAAAAAACGCGATCAAAAGTAATCAGCTGGCGCAGGCATTTTTATTCTGCGGGCCACGTGGGGTAGGTAAAACCACATGTGCGCGTATATTGGCAAAAACCATCAATTGTACCAACCTGCAGCCAAACGGCGAGGCATGTGGTACCTGCGATTCGTGCCGTGCATTTCAAAACGGAAATTCTTTTAACGTACATGAGCTCGATGCGGCTTCAAACAACTCGGTTGATGATATCCGTAACCTGATAGACCAGGTGCGCATACCGCCGCAAGCAGGCCGTTATAAAGTGTATATTATAGATGAGGTGCACATGCTGTCTCAAGCGGCTTTTAACGCCTTTCTGAAAACATTGGAAGAACCGCCTAACTACGCCATATTTATCCTGGCTACTACAGAGAAGCACAAAATATTGCCCACTATTTTATCGCGTTGCCAGATCTTTGATTTTAACCGCATCCGGGTAGATGATATGTCTGCTCACCTGGCATCTATCGCCCAAAAAGAAAGCATTGCTTATGAGGACGACGGACTGCACATTATAGCCCAAAAGGCCGATGGTGGTTTGCGAGATGCCTTATCCATGTTCGATCAGATTGTGAGCTTCTCCGGGGGGAACGTAACCTATAAAACGGTAATCGATAACCTTAACATCCTGGATTATGATTACTATTTCAGCCTTACAGATGGCCTGATGAACGAGGAAACGGCAAAGACGCTATTGATCTTTGATGAAATCTTATCTAAAGGGTTCGATGGCAGTCACTTTATCAATGGCTTATCCAATCACTTCCGCAACCTGCTGGTAGGTAAAGACGCTGCCACGCTAAAACTGCTAGAGGTTAGTGATGGTGTTCGTCAGCGTTATTTGCAGCAATCGCAGCAGGCAACAGGCTCATTCCTGTTATCGGCCTTAAATATTGCCAACCAGTGCGAAATTAATTACCGGCTCAGTAAAAATCAACGTTTACAAGTGGAGCTGGCGCTGCTCAAAATGTGCCATCTTACTTCGGCCTTTAATTTGGCCGCCTCACCACTGCAAAATACGCCGGCTAATGATAGCCAGCTAAAAAAAAAACCTGATACCACAGCAATAACGCCTCCGGCGCAGGCTTATGATGCCCCCAAAACGGCTACAGTAGTTAATGAAGCACCGGCGGGCTACCAATCGCCGCAGGCAGAAACGCCTAAGCAGCAGCCTGTTACTGCATCGCCGCAAATTACGCCGCCGGTTACGGCTATACCTAAAATTACGGTGGATATTGCCGTTGCTCCAAGTACGCCAACTGCACCTTCAGAGAAGCCGAAGATTGTGATGCCAACCCGGTCGTCAATGATACCCTCATTAAACGCTGTTAGTACCGCCACTGCCGAAATGGTTGATGAAGATGACCCTTATATTAAGGGTACAGACCAGCAGCCTTTTACCACGGATGCTTTTTTGCAAAAATGGAGTGAGTATACCGTTAGGCTGAAAAATGAGAGTAAGATGGGCCTGTTTACCATTTTTAGTGCAACAGCGCCGGTTATGGTTAGGCCTAATGAGTTTGAGGTTATAGTAAGCAATAAAGCACAGGAAAATGATTTCAGGGATGAAAAACCTGAACTGATGAACTTTTTGCGCACCGAACTAAGAAACTTTAGTATTGAGGTAAAAGCGCGTATTGAAGAAATAACCACAGCGAGACGACCCTATACCGATATTGAAAAATTTCAGCATATGGCAGCCAAGAACCCACAATTAACAGAGCTGTATAAGCGTTTTAATCTCGATCTTAGTTAAAAAAGATCTATCCACATACCTATGAATAACAATTATGTAACGCTGCAAGTTGCAGATGGCACCACTATGCGTGCCTATACCGCATTGCCGGCCAATGTAAATGAAAATACCCCTGCCATTATTGTTTTCCAGGAGGCATTTGGTGTTAACGGGCATATCCGTAATGTAACAGATCGCTTTGCAAGCGAGGGTTACATTGCCATAGCGCCCGAGCTATTTCACCGTACAGCACCTGTAGGCTTTACAGTTGGCTATGATAATTTTGCGGCCGCGATGCCACACTATGCTGCCCTTACAACAGAAAGCACACAGGCTGATATTAAAGCGGCTTATGAATGGCTGAATGCGCAGGAAGCTGATAAGTCACGCATTTATAGTGTTGGCTATTGCCTGGGCGGCCGTGTTTCTTTTCTGGCTAATGCTACAGTGCCTTTAAAGGCAGCAGTTTCTTACTATGGTGGTGGTACAGATGCCCTGGTTGATAAGGCTGGCGAACTAAACGGTAAACACTTGTTTTTTTGGGGTGGCCTGGATCAGCACATCTCAAAAGAAAGTATAGATAAGGTTACGCAAGCAGTAACTGATGCCGGCAAGCAGTTTGTAAACGTTGTTTACGCTGATGCAGAACATGGTTTTAACTGCGATGAACGCCCTAGCTTTAACGAAGCAGCTTCTAAAGAATCATGGGCTTTAACGCTGGAATTTTTTGAGGAATAATTAAATAAGAGAAGCAAGAATTGAGAGCCAGGAATCAAGTTAAGCCCACTCAGCACCTTGGAATGACGTGGTTTACGTTTATATAGTTAGATGATCTATCTTGATTCTTGACTCTCTTTCCTACTACGGTGTTGTAACCGCAACCGGCAATATTTTACCATTGAAAAACTTATGGCCGGTAAGTGCGAAATCTGCAATGTATTTACCCATCTCGAAAGCCATAACCGGCGATTCATAACCGGGGAAGGCCTGCTCCAGCATCTCGGTTTGTGCCGAGCCTAGTGCCAGGCAGTTTACGCTAATCTTTTGTTCCTGAAGTTCCTGGGCAAGTGTTTCGGTAAAGTTATGTAATGCCGCCTTGCTGGCCGAGTAGGCGGACAGGCCTTTGAATTTTGCACTGCCTTGCACACCACCCATGCTGCCAATATTTACGATGTGCGAACCTGCGCTCATCATTGGTAACAGTGCCTGGGTAATACGTACATGAGCCAAAAAGTTGGTTTGCATCATTTCTACAAAGTCCAGCTCATCGGTTTCCATAAATGGCTTATTAACCAATATGCCGGCATTGTTAATCAGTATATCAATATGGCCATCAAAACGGGCGTTAATAAATTGTTTCAGGTCGTTATAATCGTCATGCACCAGGTCAAAGGCTACCGGGTAAATGGTACAGCCCGGGTTAAGGCTGTTGGCAATTTCCTGCAGGCGGCTCAATTTGTTTTGTGATCGTGCCAGTACAATTATTTTGTAATGGTCTTTTAATATAAGTTCGAGTGCGGCCTCAAAGCCTACGCCGCTGCTTGCGCCGGTAATAATAATATTCATGTAGAAAATGGATTGATCAGTTTGACTTTACCATCAAGTTGTTTAAAGTCAGCTATGTTGTTGGTTAATAGGGGAAGTCCCTCTACTACTGACGTAGCATAAATAATAGCATCAGGTAGTTTGATTTTATATTTTGTTCGAAGTCTGATAGTTTCTTCTGCTATATGGTCAGAAAGTGAAATTATTTTTAATTCATTACATATGGCAGATAACAAGCTATGCTCTTCCGGGTCTTTGAATCCAAAACCTAAGGCTTCAATTTTAGTAACGATTGATATGGAAGAGTTTGTAGTAATGATGTCTTGAGGATTAATGATATATTTTGAAAGATAAATAAGAATATTGGTATCAAAAATCACGATCCCATTCCTTTCTTATCTGTCTTTGCCATTCAGCGGGGTCTTCTATGTCTTTAAAAAGATTTTTACCTTTTGCAGCATCAAGGATTCTTTTTATGCGCATGTATGGGGCTTCTGGTTCTTGTATCAGGTCATTTGTTAAATGTTCTTCTTCAATACTTTTAACAAAAGTAACTTCGCCAAGCAGCTTTTTTAGTGCTTCTGCCTGCTCATCCTCAACCGTTACTCTTAGCGTTACCATAAATCTAATTTACAAACAAATTTTTACACTACCAGTTTTTGCTCAACCGGATGTTTAATTAAATACAGGCCGTCGGTAATCAGTTTTTTTAATTCAGGATCGTTAACTGCTTTAGTTTCTAATGCAATTCTGATTTCATGAGCAAGCTGCGGTTCAATTTCTTCGTGATCGATGATCTCTAACAGTTCTAATGCGCAAAGCCAGTCGTTAGGGTGGTCATCCCTTAGTGCTTGCCAAATTTTGTTCAGGTCTGCATAGTCGTTATGATGCTGCCTGTAATTTCTCACCTGTTGATAAAGCTTATGCAGTTCGAGTGTGTTGCTGTCATATTGCGCATGCACCGTGTTAGTTCCAGATTTATATACGATCTCTTCGAAAGCTTCCTTATCGGCAGCGCCGCAAAAAACAGAAGTAATCTTTTCGCCCACTGCCATATCGTAAACTCCCCAGCTTGGGTCGAACAGGATGTTACCGTCAGCATCTTTAACTGTGCAATTCGTAAAACAGATCATCTGGATTTTGTGGTTGTTAATCACCATGCCTTTAATTTTGCCTTGTACGGTAATCCCGCTTTCGAAAGTGAGGCTGGCATTTTCGCCGATCTCAATGCCGGCTTTGTCTAAATCTTCAAGATTAAAATCCTCCAAAGATTTGTCGGTACCTTTCAGCTTACCTACCGGTGAGCTGAAACCATCTTTATGGTAATCTTTGTGGTGCCCTTTCAATTGCTTATTATCAACCGATAAGCTGCTTGGTCCGGTAGTTTTAATAAATATAGCCTCTCCATTTTGCTGCGCGAAACCGGTAAATGTACCGCTTACCTGTAAGCCCGAACTGTAAACTGCCGTACAGGTATTTTTACTGTCGACAGCCTTTTGCAAACCATAAACGCCGCCACGACGGAAGGACATGGTATTGGCAAATTCTTCGAGCACATTGATCAGATTTTGGAAGGTTGGCGTAACAAACAACTGTGGCTGCGTTTGGGTAATGTCGTAGCTGTAATTAATGGCATCAATGGTATAAGGCAGCTTGGCTATGTGGGCTTGCATACAACTGGCACTTTCGCCAATGGATGAAAGTAAACCGGCACCATAAATTTTCGGCTTATCTAACGTACCTATTAAGCCATATTCAACCGTCCACCAGTGTAAGCGGCTCAGTAAGGCCATCTCAGATGGCGCGCCGATGTTTTCCTGGCGATAGGTGACTAGTGCCTCGGCCTGGGCTATTTCTTCGGTATCGGCATCCGGCATTTCTTTTAAGATAGATAGCGCGCGGATGGCCTCATACAACTCAAAATCCTGTGCCGAAAACATGGCTTTAGCGCCTATTGAACCAAAGTAGCTCAGGTATTCGTGGTAATCTTTGTCGGCAATAATAGGGGCGTGGCCGGCCGACTCGTGGATGATATCCGGAGCGGGGGTATATTCAATATGTTTCAGCTGGCGAATGTCGGCCGCAATAACCAGCACCCGGTAAGCCTGGTACTCCATAAAAGCAGCAGGCGGGATAAAGCCATCAACAGTAACAGCCCCCCAGCCAATTTGTGCAAGGGCATTGTTCATCTCCTGCAGGTTGGGGATTTTTTCGATAGTCAGCCCGGCTTTTTGCAAACCGGGGATATAGGGGTAGTAAGCAACATCCTTAAGGTAGGCATAGTTTTGGCGCATAACATAACGCCACACGGCATGGTCTACCGGGGTGTAATGGTCATAATGCTGGTCTACAATAAACTGCTTTAAATGCCGCGGCAGTTTGGCCACCTGCGGGTTATCAAAATCATTAAAATCGCTCATTGCGTATAATTGGTTTACAATTAAACGCAAAATTATGCAATTAGTGATATTAATATTTAGGAATTGGGATGTTTGATTTCGGATCTATTAAAAGCAGCTACACATATTTAAGTCCTCTGTTTGATCGAGTATTATGCCGGATCGCTTGCTTCTACCGGAGCATTTTCGTGATCCATAGGAGGCAAGCCTTCTTCCAAACGGCTCGGTCTAAGCACATAGTAAATACCAAATAATGCTACTACCAAAGAGATAAGGTAAAACGAAATACTTAAATATACGGCTAAGCCAACCTGCATATCAAATACACCGGCCAATCGTGTAAATATAGCTTCGCGGGCGCCGGCACCACCTAATGTTGGTAAAACGGCTGCCAAGGCAGATATCAGGAATGAGAGTAGGTAAGGCGCAAATTTTCCGTGAAAATCTTGTCCAAGCAGCACAAATAAAATAGTTAATACCTGTAAAGACTGTACCATTACCGCCTTGATGTGCGCCGTGAAAAAATAGCGGCCATAATCTTTAAAAAAGAAGTGTACAACACCATAGTAAATGATGCTGCCCACAATAAATATACTGCCGGGGATAGCAAAGTGAAGGTCTATCTGTGGTATAAATATAATAAGGGCACACACAATTAAGCCGATGGCCCACAAGCCGCTCAACCTGTCGAATAATAAGGCCCAGAATACTTTTTTAGCCGGTAATTTGTAGCGTTTGTTTAATAGCCATATTTTGTAACCATCGCCGCCAATACCGCCCGGAAGCAGGAAATTATAGAACATGCCTAGCAGGTATAAACGCAGGTTAAAGCGCCAGTCGAGTTTTAAACCGATTGATTTAATGAAGCTAAGCAAACGCCATGAAGAAACAAGAGTAGAAACCATAAAGGTAACCAGGGCTGCGGCCATCCACCAATAATTGGCATGTACCAGCCTGTCTTTTACCTCCAAAATTGGAACCTTACTGAAAACATACCAGAGCAAAGCACCGGTAACAACTATTTTCAGGATTAGCTTAGCGGCATCCCATAACTTCTGTTTAGGAGTTTTGGGTGTTTTAGGGGCAACAAAATCTTCCGTTTCACTCATTTGGGCGCAAAGATAGTATTTTTTGCTTTTTGGCTAATTAATTGATTATGTGGTAAAAGTTAAATTAAGTTAATTGTTTGGGTGAATGGTTGATTTGAGAGCAGTTGATTGCATTAAGTGCGATCAACCTAATCAAAATCTACTTATCCCCAAACCTTTACAAATAGGCGACAACAACTCACTATTCAGCCAATCAACTTAATCAACTAATCCGTATTTTTGCGGCAAATTTTAAGCAGATGAGTAAAGTAAATGTTGGCCTTGTGCAAATGAGTTGTACTGCAGATAAGCAGCAAAACTTGCAAAAGGCTATTGAGAAGGTGCGTGAGGCTGCCCAAAAGGGTGCGCAGATCGTTTGTTTGCAGGAGCTTTTTACCTCCCTTTATTTTTGTGATGTAGAAGATTACGATAACTTTAAGCTAGCCGAAACCATCCCCGGCCCGTCTACAGATGAGTTGTCTAAGCTGGCTGCCGAGCTAGGTGTGGTAATTATTGCCTCATTGTTTGAGAAACGCGCGCAGGGCCTTTACCACAATACCACTGCTATTTTAGACGCCGACGGGCAGTATTTGGGTAAGTATCGTAAGATGCACATTCCAGATGATCCGGGCTTTTACGAAAAATTCTACTTCACCCCGGGCGATCTGGGTTATAAGGTTTTCAAAACCAAATTTGCCACCATCGGTGTGCTAATCTGCTGGGACCAATGGTATCCTGAGGCAGCCCGTATCACGGCGTTAATGGGTGCCGAAATATTATTCTACCCAACCGCAATAGGCTGGGCTACAACACAGGATGCCGATACCAACACCGAGCAATACAATGCCTGGCAAACCATCCAGCGTTCGCATTCAATAGCCAATGGCGTACACGTAGTAAGCGTAAACCGGGTGGGCGAAGAAGCCGGCGTTGAATTCTGGGGCGGGTCGTTTGTATCAAATCCTTTCGGTAAAGTAATGTACCAGGCTTCGCACAGTGCAGAAGAAGTTACGATTGTTGAACTGGATTTAAATAAAACAGATCATTACCGCACGCACTGGCCGTTTTTACGCGACAGAAGAATTGACTCTTATCAGCCAATAACTAAACGTTTAATCGACGGGGACTAAGTTAGTCCGTTAGTCAAATCAAAATAAATATTGTCATTGCGAGGAACGAAGCAATCCCAAACTATGCAGAGCTGCTCTGTGGATCGGGGATTGCTTCGTACCTCGCAATGACGGTTGAACTATAGAATAATGAATCACGATCAACAAGATAATCTTCCGGACTTCCGGACTTCCGGACTTTCGGACTTGAAGCCCGGCCAAGCCGGTTTTACTTTTCCTGCCGAATGGGCGCCGCATACCGCTACATGGCTAAGCTGGCCTCACAAGGAAGAATCATGGCCGGGTAAAATCGGGCTTATCTACAGCAAATACTGCGAATTTATCAAAGTAGTTGCTGAGGGCGAGCTGGTACGCATTAACGTAAAAGACGAACTGATGATGGCTTTTGCCAAACAACAGTTAGAATTAGTTGGCGCAGATTTGAGTAAGATCGAGTTCTACGAATTTCCTACCAATGATGCCTGGTGCCGCGATCACGGTCCCGCGTTTTTGATTAATGCCGAGACTAAGGAGAAAGTAATTGTTGACTGGGGCTACAACGCCTGGGGTGGCAAATATCCGCCCTTTGACCTGGATGATGTGATCCCTACCCGCATTGCTTACCAGTTTGGCTTACCGGTATACCATCCAGGTATTGTGATGGAAGGTGGCTCGGTTGATTTTAACGGTGCAGGTACGGTGTTAACTACTACTGCTTGTTTGTTGAATGAAAACCGTAACCCGCATTTAACCAAAGAACAGATTGAAGCATACCTGCAAAACTATTACGGCGTTAAGCAGGTACTTTGGCTGGGCGATGGCATTATCGGTGACGATACCGACGGCCACATTGATGATATTACCCGCTTTATTAACGAGGATACCGTAGTTACGGTTGTAGAAGATAACCCCGAAGATGAGAATTACCACATTTTGCAGGAGAACCTCGAGACGTTAAAAACCATGCGCCTGCCTGATGGCCGCCCACTGAATATAGTTGAACTACCAATGCCCGATGCGGTGATCTACGACGATCAGCGTTTACCGGCATCATATGCCAATTTCTACATTGCCAACAGTGCCGTAATAGTACCCACTTACCGTTGCAATAAAGATGCCCTGGCATTAGAGATCATTCAAAATTGCTTCCCTGACCGTAAAGTTGTAGGCATCGATTCTACAGATATTATCTGGGGATTGGGTAGTTTCCATTGCCTGAGCCAACAGGAACCGGCAGTTTAACCCCTCCCAACTCTCCCCTTAGGGGAGGGCTTTAGAAATTTTGTCATTTCTCACATACGTTCGAAATGATATACCTTTATAAAACGATGCCCCAGATTAGCTTACAAACCTTTATTGCAGCACCGCCAAAGGTTTGTTTTGATCTTTCACTCAACATCGATCTCCATAAAATTTCTACAGTTCACAC
Source organism: Mucilaginibacter polytrichastri (assembly GCF_001911425.1). GTDB lineage: Bacteria > Bacteroidota > Bacteroidia > Sphingobacteriales > Sphingobacteriaceae > Mucilaginibacter > Mucilaginibacter polytrichastri. The sequence goes on from NZ_MPPL01000001.1 coordinate 465,099, forward strand.
CAACGAAGAAGCTATAGCAGGCACAACCACCGGCCTCATCAAACTTGGCGAATTTGTAACCTGGCGCGCCCGGCACTTTGGTGTTTGGTTTAAGATGACCTCCAAAATCACCAGCCTGGTATCTAATGAATCTTTTACCGATGAAATGGTGAAAGGTCCGTTTAAATATATCGTTCATACCCATACTTTTCAGTCTCAAGTTGGCGGTACAATGATGACGGATGTATTTAGTTTCCAATCACCTTTTGGCGTATTAGGGTTTATTGTGGATAAATTTATTCTGACTGCTTACCTCGAAAAATTATTGATTGATCGTAATGCTGTTATTAAAAAATATGCGGAGGATGGGATGTGGAAGAGGTTGGTGAAGTGATTAATTATTTGATAAAAAATACCATGGGATGTTCAATCTCCCTGGCTTAACGTAAACATTTATACTTTGTCCGGATTTAACATTGTTGTATATAGAACTCGGTACGCTCTCATCTTCAGAAGTTTTTCTTAATCCCCATTTAGTAATTTCTAAATAATAGGTTGTTGTTTTACCGTGCGAAATATGCTTGCTTAAAACCGTAGCCTGGTATGTTTTTGCAGTGCCGTTATCAAACACACAGTTTACAGCAACAAATCCGGCATAGCTGTATATCGCAATAATTATAGCAAGGGTATAACTAAATTTATATGGTTTTCTCAATTTATAAATCAGGAAAAAAACAAAGGCTAATGATGAAGCAATAATGATAACGGGTGTAATACATTGTGTATAATCAAGCAAATCATAATCTATCATCATTCTAAGTAACAATGCTCCTACCAAAAAAAACAATGCTGTTGAAAGGGTTGGGTAAGCATTCTTTTTACTATCATCAACCATAGTTATTGTACCCGCATTTACGTAAAAAACAATAATGCAAATCATGGGCATTAGCAACGCAATTGATATCATTAACTGGTAAGGACGCGGAAACATAAGGAGTACAAAAAATAGAATAATGCCTGCTATGTTAAAATAAGTACATATTTTTTTAGCAGATGCCAATTTTTGTTGCCTGTCTTCAGTTGTGATGCCAAGGCCTTTATCTTCTAATATTGTTTGTAGTTCTTCTTCGTAAGCAGCAGAATCGAGATCAATGAGGTTGGTTTGCAGCCAATGTTGTATTTCTTGCGAATTTTGCCAATAGCTTATTCCGCTGATGGATATTTGGGGGTAGGCAGAAGAAATTGGTTTGATAAAAATATTGTCCTTATTTATATTATATCCTTTAATGTGTCTGATGGCTAATTCTTTCCGCTTAATAAAGCTTCGCCTGGTAATGCTGTCATTCGTTATTACAATTTTGTTTTTGTCGGTATCAAGCCAGGCGCAGTAAGCCAAAACACTTACCGGTATGGCAACAGCAAGTAATATGTAAGGATTTTCATTTTTCTGCGTTAAAAGATACAGGCAATAACCTGCCCCGGCAAACATGAGTAGAGCAAAGCCTTTAACAAATATCTTCCATCCGGGTTTAATTGTATATTCTTTTTCTGTGTACGATAAGGTGGTTGAGGAATTCATGATTCTAATATAACAGATATAAACTTTTTTACATAGTCAACTCGATCAACAATTAAGTAATTTAGTAATATGGAAACCCTTGCAGCCAAAATTCCCAAAAAGATCTTCGCGCGCCAGCACGAAATTACTGCCGATTACCTGAAGGCGATAGATAAGCACCTCGATGATATTTTGAGCGGTGCTGCTATTGATATGTATGAGATCAGGGACTTTGCAGAGCATCTGCATATTCACCCTACTCATTTAAGTAATACCATTAAGCTTACTACCGGAAAAGCGCCTTGTTATTTCATCGAGCACCGTATCCTGGATATTGTGCGCGATCAGTTGGTGAATACCAATATGCCGATAGCCGAGATTGCCAGGAAGCTAACTTATGATCCATCCAACTTTACCAAGTTTTTCAAACACTTTGAGGGGATCACACCGAACAAATACCGTCAATCGAACCAAAAAACTGAAACAGTCACCATTTAAACTGAAACAGTCACCATAATATAACTTGTAACTATTTGGACATTTGTATTGTTCATTTAACAATCAAGACATTATGGAAGCAACAAACAAAATAGCACTGGTAACCGGCAGCAGCCGCGGACTAGGCAAAAACGAAGCCCTTGCACTGGCTAAAAAAGGCAACGACGTAATTATTACCTATAACAGCCGTAAAGACGAAGCCGATAAGGTAGTGGCCGAAATTGAAGGCTTAGGCCGCAAAGCCGCCGCCCTGCAACTCAATGCCGGCGATGTTAAAACCTTCGATGCTTTTAAGGCAGAATTGTTAGTAACCCTGCAAAAAGTATGGGGCGTAACCCAGTTTAACTTTTTGATAAACAATGCCGGTATAGATGCAGCCGCACCATTTGCACAAGCTACCGAAGCAGATTTCGATAATTTGTTTAACATTCACTTTAAAGGCGTTTTCTTTTTAACCCAAACTTTACTAACGGTAATTGCCGATGGTGGCCGTATTGTTAACACTTCAACAGGTTTAACCCGCTTTGCAACCCCTGGCTATGCAGCTTATGCATCTATGAAAGGTGCTATAGAGGTATTAACCAAATACCTGGCTAAAGAGTTAGGCTCGCGAGGCATAACTGTTAACCTGATTGCCCCTGGCATTATAGAGACAGATTTTACAGCAGCAGCCAGGGAACACCCGGGTGTGATCGAATTTCTGTCATCACAAACTGCGCTTGGCCGTATTGGCCAGCCCGATGATATTGGTGGCGTAGTGGCCTTCTTATGTTCAGACGATGCCCGCTGGATCACCGCGCAGCGTATTGAAGCATCGGGCGGGATGTTTTTATAAGAGAGTTATTAAGTTATTCGTTATTGAGTTATTAGGTGCGGTCAAGCACTTAATAACTCTTTTTGCTTATAACTAATATCCATTAACCTAATAACTCAATAGCAAATAACCGCTCAACAACTTTCACCGAGCCATCAACCCTGTTTACCGAGTTTTTATTACTAACAGCCAGTTATTAATTGGCATATATGCATTGTTATTATAGTTTTGGATAAGATTTTAATTCAGAACAATGAACAACGACACAATATATCCTCAAAAGCCCGGCAAAGGAAAGGCCATCGCCGGACTTGTACTGTTGATTTTTGGCGGCATCTTGCTGTTTCAACAGTTAAACTATTTAGTTGCCCCATGGTGGTTATTCAGGTGGCCTGTTATCCTCATCGTGGTTGGTATCTACAGTGGTGCCAAGCATAATTTCAGAAACACGGGTTCAATTATCATGATCGTTATCGGCGCCCTGTTTTTGGCCGACGATATTTTCCCAGGTTTCGACCTGTCACATTTTATCTGGCCGGTTATTTTAATCATTCTTGGCCTTTGGGTAATTATGGGTAAAGATAAGTTCAACAAGAGCTTCAGACACAAATGGGGTACTTACAACAATGTTAATGCCTATGCAACGCCAGAGTGGGATGCTAAAGTAAATGTAGACGAGCAGGGCAACCCCATAGCAACCGAGCAGGTATTTGGTACATCAAATCACGCAACCGGTGATGACCATATTGATACCACCTCTGTTTTTGGCAGTGTACATAAAACAATCCTTTCTAAAGATTTTAAAGGCGGCGAGGTGGTCAACATCTTCGGCGGAACAGAACTCAACTTTACCCAGGCCGATATTAGCGGCCGTGTATATATAGACATTACCCAGCTGTTTGGCGGCATTAAAATTATAGTACCACCACACTGGCAGGTAACATCGGACCTGGCCGCTGTATTTGCCGGTATTGATGATAAACGCCGCCCCGGAGCTATACCGCTAAGCACAGAAAAGATATTGGTACTCAAAGGCACATCGATATTTGCCGGTGTAGAAGTAAAAAGTTACTAATCACTCAATCACACTAAAACAATCATTCATGAACTGGTACGTTGCAAAAGTAATTTTCCGCATCATTAGTAATGAAGGTAACCACCAGGCGCAGTTCGATGAGCAACTGCGCCTGATTAGTGCCGAAAGCAAGTGCGAAGCTTTTGAAAAAGCAGCGAAGATTGGCCGGGATAATGAAAACCGGTTTTTAAATGATGCCAAGCAAACTGTAAAGTGGCAGTTTGTAAACGTAGCCGAAGTTAAACAGCTTGCTGCACTAACCGATGGCGCCGAATTGTACTACAACATCCACAAGGCAGATAATGCCGACCTGTACATGGCCTGGGCAAACCATAAAGCTGCCCTGATAGAACTGAACAATTAAAAAAACTGACCCGTTTTGAGTGCACCTGTATCAACCTTTGTAAACCTTCGCTGGGGCTTTGTGGCCTGCGGCGTTATCTGGACTGCATTGCAGGTGTATCTGATACACAGCTATGGTTTTACCTGGTATGTAGCCTTTACAGATAGCGTGATCAGCTCGGTAGCCCTGGCAGGTGCCTGCTGGCTAATTGATAATACGCTAAGATTCTATCAACCATCCAAAAGCAGTTACTTAAACCTGCTGATCTGGTGCGCTTTGCTGGCTGGCATTTGTTTAGCTATTTCCCGCTTTGCATTGCCGCAAATTATTGGCGACGGCGAATATTTTGTATTCGTAATAAAATCATTGATCATCCGCTACTTTACCAACTTTTTGGCCATCGGCTGGATGGCCATGATCAGCCTGGTGTGGTATGCCCAGCAGGACAATAAGGAGAATGAGAAGCGTAAAGCAGAAGCCGAAAAACTGGCTAAAGAGGCCGAGTTATACAACCTACGCCAGCAATTACAACCCCACTTTTTATTTAATAGTTTAAACTCTATTAACGCGCTAATAGGTTTTAAACCAGAGGAGGCCCGGAAGATGATCCACCAATTGTCGGACTTTTTGCGGGGGACTTTAAAGAAAGATGACCAACAACAGGTTACGCTAAACGAAGAACTGGCGCATCTGCAATTATATCTTGATATTGAAAAGGTACGTTTCGGGCATCGCTTGCAAACCGAAATTAGCTGTGATGAACAATGCCGCACAGCAGTAATGCCGCCATTACTTTTGCAACCTGTGGTAGAAAATGCCATTAAATTTGGCTTGTATGATACCACCGGCGATGTGGTGGTAAGTTTAAGGGGAGAGGTTGATGAAGGTTACCTGGTGATCATCGTACAAAATCCGTACGATCCACAAACCGCTAAACCGCGCCAGGGTACAGGTTTTGGCTTAAGTGGCATGCAGCGCCGCTTATATTTAATATATACCCGTAATGACTTGGTTGAAACTTATGTAAATGATAATATCTTTACAACCATAATAAAAATACCTCAGCCCTAATGAAACAAGTACTTATCATTGATGACGAACCACTGGCGCGTATGGTGGTTCTGGAATATTTGCAGGATTATAAAGACCAGATACAGGTAATACAGGAGTGCGGCGACGGCTTTGAAGGCATGAAAGCTATTATGCAATCGCAACCCGACCTGATATTTCTGGATGTGCAGATGCCCAAGATCAATGGTTTTGAGATGCTTGAATTATTAGAGCAGCCACCCGCAGTAATTTTTACCACCGCCTTTGACGAATTTGCCATTAAGGCTTTTGAAGCCCATGCGATAGATTATCTGCTGAAACCTTTCAGTAAAGAACGTTTTCATAAGGCGGTTGATAAATACCTGGCACAAAGCGGTACGGTTGTCCAGTATCAAAAACAGACAGAGAATTTATTGGAGGAAGTTGCTACGCAGTCGCCAATACAACACGATCGTATTGTGGTGAAGACGGGTACCAAGGTGAAAATCATCCCTGTACACGATGTGATTTATCTGGAAGCTGATGATGATTACGTTAGCGTACACACCGCCGAAGGTTCTTTCCTTAAAAATAAAACCATGAGTTTCTTCGAGAAAGTGCTCGATGTTCGACAGTTTGTTCGGGTGCATCGTTCCTACATTGTGGCCATAGATCAGATCACCCGTATAGATCCTTACGAAAAGGATTCACACATTGCCATCCTCAAATCAGGCGCTAAAATTCCGGTTAGTAAATCTGGTTATGTGAAATTGAAGCAGGTTTTGGGCATATAATGGAGAGTTAGCAGGGGTTAATGGCGGTAGCAGTATAAGCTGTAAAAGTATAAACCCGTCATGCTGAACTTGTTTCAGCACCCCACAGAACGGGTATGCAACTTGCATAGTTTGCTTAGCAAGATAAGCTGTAAAAGTATAAACCCGTCATGCTGAACTTGTTTCAGCACCCCACAGGACAGGTGTGCAACTTGCATAGTTTGCTTAGCAAGTGGGTTCCCGAAACAAGTTCGGGATGACGTCAGCGCGCTTACTTCTTCTTCCCCAGGATACTCCAATCACTATCCACCTTCGTAATCACATTACCCAGCATCCCCAAACCTGTAACATCCATCTCAATCAAATCGCCGGATTGTAACCATTGCACGGGGTAGTTGGGGTCATTTAGTAAGCCGGTACCGTTTAGTTCCAGGAAACAGCCGGTGCCTACTGTGCCCGAGCCTATCACATCGCCGGGAAGGATATCGCAACCGTAAGAACAGCGTTCTATGATCTCGGCAAAGGTCCAATTCATGTCGGCAAAGTTGCCGGCAGATACTTGATTGCCATTAACACGGCAATTCATTTGCAGGTTGTAGGCATTGCCGGTGTGGCCGGGCTGGGCGGCAACTTTGTAAGGTTCCAGTTCATCGACCGTAACCAGCCAGGGGCCAATTACGGTCGAGAAATCTTTTCCTTTAGCGGGGCCCAGGTTAAGCAGCATTTCGTCCATTTGCAGGGTGCGTGCGCTCATGTCGTTCATAATCATATAACCGGCAATATAGCTGTCGGCCTCAGCAGCTTTAATGTTGCGGCCTTTTTTATTAATCACAATGGCTACTTCCAGTTCAAAATCGAGCTTATCAAAATGGTCGGGCATGCAGGCTATTTCACCGGGGCCTTGTATGGCATTGTGGTTGGTAAAGTAAAATACAGGATACTGGTCAAACTCTGGTATCATGGGCACTTTACGATTGCGGCGGGCAGTTTCTACATGCTGCCTGAAGGCGTATCCATCCCTGCATGAGGCAGGGTGGGGTACTGGCGCCATCAGCTCGAAAAACAATTCTTCGCGGGCATCTAATTTGCCGTTGCTAATGGACTGGTGTACACGCTGGGCATGTTCCATTAGCTCGTCGCCTTCTTGTAAAAAGGCATTCATATTATCGGGTATCAGCTTATCGCACGAGTGCAGGTTGTAAATGTGGCCATTAACAAAAATACCCAGATGCTCCCGGTCTTCGGTTTTGTAGGATACTAACTTCATAAGGTTGATAATAATGGTGGTTAACCAAAACTAAAACAAATTTTGCTTCGTTAATATTATGCTTGCATATTAATTTTTATAAGCTACCTTAGCTTCACCAAAAACACCCATGAACCTGTTTAAACAGACATACCGCGTACAAAGGCTTCTCTCGATGCAAATCGTTGTTGCTTTTCGTTATGCTATGCTGTCCAAAATAGTGTTCGCTCAATACTCGGTTACTCTTTAACCGGTCTGTTTGCCCAGCCTCATTGAGGTATTGGCTGCAGTATACTCAGGTACAACCATTTACTTGCTGTAACGTTTTACTACTAACCAATTAGTAACTATTATGCCATTTTACCATACGCTGGGAGAAATCCCTCATAAGCGTCATACCATTTTCCGTAAACCGGATGGTTCGCTTTATGCCGAAGAACTGGTTTCTACCGAAGGTTTTTCGAGCATGTATTCGCTGGTATACCACTGTTATCCGCCAACTATTGTTAAAGAACTGGGCGAGCCTTACAGTGTAGAACCAAAGATAGCCCGCGAAAAACACCTGAAACATACCAGCCTCATCGGCTTCAACATCCGGCCCGAAGATGATTATCTGCAAAGCCGTAAACCGGTGCTGGTAAACAGCGATCTGCATATTTCCCTGGCGGCACCCCGCCAAAGCATGACGGATTATTTTTATAAGAACAGCCAGGCCGATGAAGTAATCTTTATCCACAAAGGTTCAGGCGAATTGAAAACCGGCTTCGGCAATATCAAATTCGAATACGGCGACTACCTCGTTATCCCTCGCGGAACCATTTACCAGCTGCATTTTAACGATACCGATAACCGCCTGTTTATTGTAGAGAGCTTTAGCCCCATCCGTACGCCAAAACGTTACCGCAATGCTTTTGGCCAGCTGATGGAGCATTCGCCTTATTGCGAGCGGGACATTAAACGCCCGCAAAACCTGGAAACGCACGATGAAAGGGGCGATTTTAAAGTACTCATCAAAAAACAAGGATTGATATACCCGTATGTTTACGGCACCCATCCTTTTGATTTTATTGGCTGGGATGGCCTGCATTATCCCTGGGCATTTTCCATTCACGATTTCGAGCCGATAACCGGCCGCTTGCACCAGCCGCCACCGGTGCACCAGACTTTCGAGGGCAATAACTTTGTGATCTGCTCTTTTGTGCCGCGCAAGTTCGATTACCATCCGCAGTCTATTCCCGCACCTTACAACCACAGTAATGTAGATAGCGACGAACTGCTTTACTATGTAGACGGTGATTTTATGAGCCGTAAAAATATGGTGAAAGGGCAAATTACGCTGCATCCGGGCGGTATCCCGCATGGCCCGCATCCGGGTTCGGTAGAGAAATCAATCGGGAAGGAAAGTACAGAAGAATTGGCGGTAATGATAGATCCATTTCATCCGCTGATGCTGACTGAAGATGCGATAAAAATCGAAGACCCGAATTATTATAAGAGTTGGGCGGAGTAAAAGCCCCACCCAAACCCTCCCCTGAAGGGGAAGGCTTAAAAAGCAAGAATTAACAAAAATATAAAAATAAAAAAGTCTCCCCTGTCGGGGGAGATTTAGAGGGGGCTATATGGAAACATTAACAATAGAACAAACAACAAAAACTGCAGATTTCCTGCCGTTGAACGGTACGGATTACATCGAATTTTATGTGGGCAATGCCAAGCAGGCGGCTCACTTTTATAAAACTGCCTTCGGGTTTCAGAGCCTGGCGTATGCAGGGCCGGAGACGGGTGTGCGCGACAGGGTATCGTACGTATTAAAGCAGGACAAGATCAGGCTGGTGCTTACCACGCCGCTGCACTCAGACCATCCCATTGCCGAGCACGTTAAAAAACACGGCGACGGTGTAAAAGCGCTGGCCCTTTGGGTTGATGATGCTTACGATGCCTTTGAGCAAACCACCAAGCGTGGCGCAGTTGCCTATCAGCAGCCGCAAACATTAACCGATGAGCATGGCGAGGTGCGTACCAGCGGTATTGTATTATATGGCGAAACGGTGCATCTTTTCATTGAACGTAAAAATTACAACGGTGCATTTTTACCAGGTTATAAAGAATGGAAATCTGACTATAACCCCGAGCCTACCGGCTTGCTTTATGTAGACCATTGCGTGGGCAACGTGGGCTGGCATAAAATGAACGAATGGGTTAACTTTTATGAAGATATTATGGGCTTCCGTAACATCCTTACGTTTGATGATAAAATGATCTCTACCGAATATTCGGCCCTGATGAGTAAGGTAATGAGCAATGGTAACGGCTATGTTAAATTTCCGATCAATGAACCTGCCGAGGGTAAACGGAAATCGCAGATAGAAGAGTATTTGGAGTTTTACGAAGGTGAAGGCGTACAGCACATGGCCCTGGCCACGCATGATATTGTTGAAACGGTAACTGCATTGAAAAACCGAGGGGTAGAATTTTTAACAGTACCCAATACTTACTATGATGATCTTTTAGATCGCGTGGGCCATATTGACGAAGACCTTGAGCCGCTTAAAAAGCTGGGTATATTGGTTGACCGTGACGATGAAGGATACCTGCTGCAGATTTTTACCAAACCGGTAGAAGACAGACCGACGGTTTTCTTTGAGATCATACAGCGTAAGGGTGCACGCTCATTTGGTGCAGGCAACTTTAAAGCATTATTTGAAGCTATAGAACGCGAACAGGAATTAAGGGGAAACTTGTAATGATAATTGCAAAGGGTGTTTTCACGGTATTTATTGAGTGATAATACGGATTGCGCATTTTATTCATTTTTCGTCAATTCGATCATATTTGTTTAATACACCTAAACCTTATCAAAACCCATAGAAGAGCCCTCTTCTACATCATCGCAGAATGCAAAGCCCGTGTAAGCGGGCTTTTGCATTTATAAGGTTTTTAGTAATTTAAGGTCCCAATTTTAACGGTTGAGAATAATAAACAAGGTATTAAGCCGGTTAAGCTTAAACCAGCAGTAGCAACCAAGGCAGAACTGGCCGTGCCGGATGATTTTGAAGATCTGCTGGCTACGAATATAAATGAAAAGCAATATTTCGAGGCTTTTAGCTACTCAAAACGCAAGGAATACCTCGAATGGTTTGTTGATACCAAAACAGAGGCCACCCGGCAGAAGCGTATGAACACTGCTGTGGAGTGGCTTGCTGAAGGTAAATCCAGGAACTGGAAGTACCAGTGAAGTATAAATCCGTAATGCCGAACTTGTTTCGGCATCCCACTTACTAAGCGAACTATTCAGGTGTAAATCTGTCCTATGGGTTGCTGAAACAAGTTCAGCATGACGTATGGTGTAAAAGAGAAAAAAATATAAATCCGTCATGCCGAACTTGTTTCGGCATCCCACTTGCTAAGCGAAATATGCAGGTGTAAATCTGTCCTGTGGGGTGCTGAAACAAGTTCAGCATGACGGATGGTGTAAAAGAGAAAAAAAGATTACGCTATATAACTTTCCAGAATTTTAAACCCTGTAGAAGTAATCAACTCAACTTTGTCAATGGTTTTGGGCAGCAAAATGCAATCACCCATTTTTACATGGTAGCTTTGGTCTGCGTATTGAAGTTCGTACGCACCCTCTACACAAACATGGATCACGAATGAATCCAGGTTGCTGTAATCTTTTGCGGTGTTTTCGGTAAAATCAAGTATGTTGGTGGTAAAGTATGGGCAGGTTACCAAATGTACGTCCTGGTTTTTTTCTGCGCGATACTTAGTTTTATACTCATCATAAAACTTATAATCAATGGCAGCCAGAGCTTCTTCGGTATGCAATTCGCGTTTGTTGCCTTTATCATCAACCCGGTCGAAATCGTAAATACGATAGGTTATATCAGAAGTTTGCTGAATTTCGGCAATCAGTAATCCCTTACCAATGGTATGCACACGGCCTGCCGGTAAAAAGAATACATCACCCGCCTCAACCTGCTCGCGGTTCAGGATGTCCATTAAGTGGCCGCTATTAAATTTCTCCAAATAAACCTGCTCGTTAACTTCCTGGTTAAAACCGGTAATTAGTGACGAACCTGGATCGGCCTCGATAACATACCACATTTCTGTTTTGCCAAATGAATTATGGCGTTTCTTAGCCAGTTCATCATTAGGGTGTACCTGGATAGACAGGTCATCATTGGCATCGATAAACTTAATCAACAAAGGAAAAATATTACCGAAGTGATCATACACTTTTTTGCCCACCAGCTCATCTTTGTACTGCTCTAACAAATCGGCTAACGACTGGCCATCCAGCGCACCGCCATCAACCACAGAAACATCGCTTTTAACGCCCGATATTTCCCAGGTTTCGCCGCAATTAGGCAAGTCGCCAAAATCTTTGTGCAGGTAAGTCTCAATTTTGTGTCCGCCCCAAATCTTGTCTTTGTAAATGGTTTTAAATTTTAATGGATATAATGATGACATGGTAATATGTGTGTTGTGTTAATCTGTAACGTTTAATTTATTTTTTATTGCAATGATCAAACCAGGTAATAGTTCATCTTTTGTAGCCCATACAATTTTATAATCTATCCCAAAATAGTCATGTACAGTCGGTTTCTAAATCCTCTGATTTTGTTCCATTCAACTTCTGGGATTTCGACTTTAATATCAATAGAAAGGCGATTTGCTGCTTCTCCAATAATTTCAAAATTACGAATTACGGCATCTATTGTTTTTCTGTCCTCCAGAAACTGTTCATAATTGTAACCTAAAGTGTAATCAATAATTGATTGTGCACTTACTAAAATATCGCTGAGCAATAATTCAGGGTCTCGTTTAGACATAGATTACTTCAGGTTCAATAAATTCCCAATACTTTGGTTTTATTCCGTTTCTCGACACGAGATCAACTTTGCGCTGAAACCTGTCTTCAAGTTCATCAGCTAAAGTTATAAACTCTGATCCTATTGGTCTGCTAAATGAAACTACAATATCGATATCGCTTTCATCTGTAAAATCATTACGCACAATAGAGCCAAATAAGCCTAAGGTACTCACACCATATCTGGTAGAAAGATCTGGCTTTAGTTGCTTTAGTGTAGATTGTATGCTTTCCAGGTAAGTCATATAACAAATATAAGTATTAAACAACAAAGCCCGCTTAATGTTAAGCAGGCTTTGTTGTATATAGCCAATAAAGGCAAGTAAATTATTGTTGAGAATTGGTTGCCGGGTATTACTTTTTAGGCGGGTAATATCATATACATTAACAAAAACATCATACACAATATTAACAACAAACCAACAGTTTCTAACGATTTAGACATATTCTATTTCTATTCTTATATAACCAATACGGGCTTGTTTTGTGTAGTGATACACTAAATAAAACAATAATGCCCTGCATAAAGCAGGGCATTATGATGTATCGTAAAGATTATGAATTAATTACTTACCTAACTTAACTTTCAGGTTTTCGTTAATTGCTTCTAAAAACTCTTCGGTGTACAGGTAATCGGTACCATGTTCTACTTTAGCCTTAACGGTAATAGCCAAATCTTTGGTCATTTTGCCGCTTTCTACCGTTTCAATACAAACTTCTTCCAGTGCTTTACAGAAGTTAATTAACTCCCGGTTGTTATCTAAAATACCACGGAACTCTAAACCACGGGTCCATGCAAAAATAGAGGCAATTGGGTTAGTTGAAGTTTGGCGGCCTGCCTGGTACTCGCGGAAGTGACGGGTAACGGTACCGTGTGCTGCTTCTGCCTCCATAACGGTACCATCTGGTGTAACCAGGGTAGATGTCATTAAACCTAATGAACCAAAACCTTGTGCTACGGTGTCAGACTGTACGTCGCCGTCATAGTTTTTACAAGCCCAAACAAAGTTACCGTTCCATTTAAGGGCCGATGCGACCATGTCATCAATTAAACGATGCTCATAAGTGATACCTGCGGTAGCAAATTTTTGTTTATAATCTGCCTGGTAGATCTCTTCAAAGATATCTTTAAAGCGGCCATCATATTTTTTAAGAATGGTATTTTTGGTAGAAAGGTATAAAGGCCAGCCTTTCATTAATGCCTGGTTAAAACAAGCATGCGCAAAACCGCGGATAGATTCGTCTGTGTTGTACATTGCCAAAGCAACGCCGTCACCTTTAAAGTTATAAACCTCAAATGATTGCTCTTCGCCGCCATCTTCCGGTGTAAATTTAATAGTCAGTTTACCTTTTCCTTTGGTTACAAAATCAGTAGCACGGTACTGGTCGCCAAAAGCATGGCGGCCAATGCAGATAGGTGCAGTCCAGTTTGGTACCAAACGGGGTACATTATTCATCAAAATAGGCTCACGGAATACAGTACCATCTAAAATGTTACGGATAGTGCCGTTTGGCGATTTCCACATTTGTTTCAAACCAAACTCTTCTACACGGGCTTCATCCGGTGTAATGGTAGCGCATTTAATACCTACACCATATTGTTTAATGGCATTAGCAGCATCAATGGTTACCTGGTCGTTAGTTTCGTCGCGGTACTCAATGCCCAGATCATAGTATTTGATATCCAGATCTAGATAAGGCAGGATTAGTTTATCTTTTATAAACTTCCATATAATGCGGGTCATTTCATCGCCGTCCAGTTCTACAACCGGATTTTCTACTTTAATTTTTGACATTTTTGATAACTTTTCGGTTAGTGGTTCCAAATATATAAAATTGAGTTAATCAATATTTAATTAAAACCAAATTGTATCATTTTGTAAATACATTTATACATGGTTTTAAAATCATTGATGATTGAGAGCCAGTAATATCCCTGTAAATTGCACAATCGCGATGATGATATTTTAATACGAATTGATTAGATCAAAACAAATATAAAATGGAAAATACACAAAGTACCGCCCTTTTGGTAATGGACATGCAAGCCGGAGTTTTGGCTATGTTGCCAAATGCTACAGATTTTATTGACCACGTTGCTAAGGCTATTGCAATTGCCCGGGGAAATAAGATCCCTGTTATATATGTAGTGGTGGGCTTTAGGGAAAGTATGCTAGAAATAAGCCCTAATAATAAGAGTTTTGCCGGTACTAAAGAACGGTCGGCCGGCAAAATAATGGGCGATTTTACAAAAGTACACCCAGCTGTAGCGCCGCAGGGCGATGAAGCAACCGTTACCAAACGCCGTTTCAGTGCATTTACAGGCAGCGATTTGGAGGTGATTTTAAGGTCGCAGGGTATTCAGCATCTCGTACTTACTGGTATAGCCACCAGTGGGGTGGTGCTGTCAACCCTGCGCGAAGCTGCGGATAAGGATTATCGCTTAACTGTACTGACTGATTGTTGTGCCGATAGCGATGACGAAGTGCATCGTGTATTGACAACCAAGGTTTTTCCCCGCCAGGCAGATGTGATAACGCTAGAGGAATGGGGCAGATAACAGGCAAGTTTGAAGGGAGAGGATAAGGATGAAATAATTGAATAATAATTACTCATTCTTTTTTTCACTAACTTGCTAACACAAACACCAAACTACTGCGTTTTACAAATACAGTTTACTGTGATATTAAAACTACTACCTATGAACAAAGACCAATTTGACCCGGAGTTGAACGATGAAAACCTTGACAGGGATAAAACATTAAAAGACGATTTGGGTGAAGAATCTGCCGCCCAGGACCTGAAATACGACCCTGAAACCGATAGCTACGAAATAGAGGTGGAAAGCGACGACCCGGATTATGACCCGCCCGCATTGTTTGATACTGCTGCACCGGGTGGTAGCGATGCTAACTCTGACTATGATGAGGCCAACCCTTATGATACGCGTGGCGAATATGACAGAACCCGTTCGATAGAAACCGATGCAGATTCGTTAGGGATGCATATTGATGATGGCGGGATTGCTGAACTGAGTCCATTAGATGAAGAATTATCCCGCACGCCCGAAGATGACCGTGATGATCTGGATGAAGAAGGCTATCCAAAAAACGATATCAAAGATGATGATGATCTGAAATAATAACAGATTTCGATACAGCAGAGGCAGGCGAATTTTGCCTGCCTCTGCTATTGAAAATTATTATTATCATCAAAAATGCTGAAAATAGCTTTTATCAAGCTGTTTTAGTAGCACTAATTTCACAGTAATTTCATTTAATTATTACAAATGTAAAGGAATAAAAAGTGTTTCATTCCTTTACATTTGATAGCATTATGGCAAATTTATTTTCTCCGATAACAATAAAAAATATAGAATTAAAAAACCGCATAGTGGTATCGCCCATGTGCGAATATTCGAGCACAGATGGTTTTGCCAACAACTGGCACCTGGTGCATTTAGGCGGCAGGGCAGTAGGCGGTGCCTCATTAATAATTACTGAAGCCGCTGCGGTATCGCCCGAAGGCCGTATTACGTATGCCGATCTGGGCATCTGGAAGGATGAGCACATCGAAAAGCTGAAAGAGATCAATGATTTTGTACACCAGCAAGGTGTTTACATTGGCACCCAACTGGCACATGCCGGCCGTAAGGCCAGCCACGAAAAACCATGGCTAGGTGGTGCGCAAATACCGTTCGATCAGCCTAACGGGTGGAAAACATTTGCCGCCAGCGCAGTGCCATTTACAGATAGCGAAGAAGCCCCTGTGGCTTTAGATAAAGCAGGTATTGAAAAAGTAATAGCCGACTTTAAGGCCGCTGCTATCCGTGCCGATAAGGCAGGTTTCGACCTCATTGAACTGCATGCTGCACATGGTTATTTAATTAACCAGTTTTTATCGCCCTGGAGTAACCACCGTACCGACGAGTATGGCGGATCATTTGAAAACCGCATCCGTTTACTGCTGGAAATTATCGAAGCCATCCACGAAGTTTGGCCGCAGGAAAAGCTGTTGTTTGTACGCATCTCAGCCACTGAATGGACCGAAGGCGCATGGACTGCAGATGATTCTGTTGCCCTTGCGAAAGTGTTAAAAACAAAAGGCGTAGACCTGGTAGATTGTTCTACCGGCGGTAATGTATCAACTGCTAAAATTCCGTTGAAACTGGGTTACCAGGTTGAGTTTGCCGAAAAGGTAAAACGCGAAGCCGATATATTAACAGGAGCAGTAGGTTTAATTGTAAAAAGCGACCAGGCCAACGAGATTATCAGCAGCGGCCAGGCTGACCTTGTATTTCTAGCGCGCGAACTACTGCGCGACCCATACTTCCCGCTTCGTGCAGCGCACGAACTGGAGGTAGAAGTTAAATGGCCCGAGCAATACGAACGGGCAAAATTTCATAAGTAAGCAGGAAGTCTGGAAGCAGGGAAGTCCGGAAGAAAGTATTAACAAATCGACAAATTATAATCATCAAATTAAAACATTAATATGAAACGTACAGCAAACGCCCATTGGGCAGGCACATTAAAAGAAGGTAAAGGCGAAATTACTACCCAAAGCACCACGCTTAACAAAACGCAATATTCTTTCAAAACCCGTTTTGAAGATGGCATAGGTACCAACCCCGAAGAACTGATTGCAGCTGCACATGCAGGTTGCTTTACCATGGCAGTTGGCGCGGCGCTAAGTCAGCAGGGCATCACTCCCGGCGACCTGACCACCGATGCTATTTTAGACCTGGATATGGTTGCTTTAGAAATTAAAGGCATCCACCTGGAACTTAAAGCATCAGCTATTGACGGTGTAACCGAAGAGCAGTTTAAACAAGTTGCCGAAGGCGCTAAAGCCGGTTGTATTGTATCAAAAGCATTAAGCGTGCCTATTACTTTAAGTGTAACTTACGGAGGATAATAAAGCACCAGATTGCCATTGCGAGGAGGTACGACGAAGCAATCTCGTAGCCAATGCATAAACGATATGCTTGCGACGAGATTGCTACACTACGTTGGCAATGACAAAAATTAACAAAAGAGCCGGTAAACTTATCGGCTCTTTTGTTGTCTAATCAGTATATTTAATCATCATGCCCCAAACCTCCCGTTCGCGCGTATCTTACAGCCTCATCGTATCCCTGGTGATCGTTGGCTTTCTTGTATTTTTATTCATTTACCTCAAACATCAATTTACAACAGTACGTACCGAAGTAAATGAAGATGTGATGGTGCAAAAGATCACCAGCATGGGCAAGCTCGAGCTGGTTAAATACTCCATGAAGGATGTGATTGAGAAAAAACAGATCCACACCATACTGCCCGATGAACGGGTACTGTTTTTAGCAGTTGGTGAGGTAACCGCCTGTATCGACCTTACCCAAATAAAAAAGGCCGACATCACCCAAAACCTCAAACATGATACGGTGACTGTACTACTACCCAAAGCCGAGATCTGCTATGTAAAGCTGGACCACCAGCGGTCGAAAGTGTATGATATTACCGGCGCCATCTTCCCCGGCAATGCCAAAAATATGGTAGAAGATATTTACAAACTCGCTGAAAAGCGCCTGCTGGATAATGCCAATGATATGAAGATTGTAAGCAAAGCAGAAGATAATGCACAGTTGATCTTTAAGCCGATGCTCGAGAACGTGTCGGGTAAGGTGGTGGTGATTAGGTTTAAGTAGGATGTCAAAAACAAACACAGTTGTATATGGATTTTAAGTTCTTAGCTGTAGGTATCATTTTCTTGATTGTTGGATTATTAATGTACAATAATGTTAGAAAGAGAAAGCCGGCTTCTGAAGAAACAAACTGGAATGGACAGTTATACCCTCAATACATTCAATTCAAGATATGGGCGATTTTTAGTATTATCCTTGGAGTAGTTTTTATACTTGAATCACTTTGATGACTATACAATATCATTGTCTTTTCTTGCGCGCTTTTGCAACGCGTGCTTAATGCTTCCGGGCGTTTGTAACGCCTGTTAACAACGGGCAATTAGAAATGTTCCACATGACTGGCGCGTTGTTCGTGTCCACCCAAATACTCTACCACTAAAATTTCCTGAAGCGAATAACTAGGCTGTAACATTTTATAAAGTGTCGTATCTAACCCGGCATAAATGAAAAATCTCTTTAAATCAGCCTGGTCGACATGACAACGTTTGAGGAAATCTATAACCGCTACGCACCGCAGATATTCCGGGTGTGCTTAGGATATACCAATGATGCTGATCAGGCCAGGGATTTAGTACAGGAAACTTTTATATCTGTATGGAAAGGGTTGCCCGGCTTTAAGGGTAAATCGCAAATCAGCACCTGGATATTTCGGATAGCTACAAACCATTGTTTGCGCGCGTTAGAGGTCTCTAAGCGTATGCCCGGTGCAGAATTACCGGCTAATTTAACCGAGATATATGATGAACCTCAGGAAGATAAACTGAACTTTTTATACCGCTGTATTGCAGAACTGGAAGAAACAGATCGTATCATCATCTCACTGGAGCTAGAGGGATTACCACAGACAGAAATAGCCGCAGTTGTTGGTTTGAGCAATGGAAATGTACGGGTGAAAATTCATCGGATAAAAGAAAAATTGGCTCAAAAAATTAAAAGCGTATGGACAGATTAGATGATTTGAAAGCCATTTGGCATACTGCAAATACAGACAGTTTGCCCACTTCAGATGAGATGGTGATGTTGATCAGCAAGTTCCGTAATGAGAAGCTGAGAAACAAATGGCTGGTTATTGTGGCATCCTGCCTGTTATCATTTCTAATAATTTCTATATTATTTATTGTAGATTTTAAAATGGTAATAACCTACATAGGAGGAGGGTTGATAGCAATTTCCGGGCTATTGCTTGCTGCCACCAACATCAGATCGCTTAAGCGTTTTTATCAGCTCGACTACTATAGTAACCAGGAATTTCTACTTTTTATAGAGCAAACGCTGCAAAACCAGATTAAATATTATAAAAAAACGATGGTTGTGATCATGGCATTTTGCACTGTTGGGGTGATGCTATACCCTTATGAGGCTGTTCGGCAGTATCCGGTTTTGCTTATTTGCACTTATGCAGCGCTCTCCATTTATCTGTCATTCATGTGGTTTTTCGTACGCCCCCGCAAATTTAAAAAAGGCGTGGCAAAACTGAACGCTACCCGGTTACGATTAGAAAATATTTTAAATCAATTTAAATAATATGAAAATAAACAACATTCCCAAAACCGCTTTAATCATCTTTATTAGTGGTTTATTAATTTCAACTGTTATGCCCGTTGCCGGCCATTATTTCTTTTTGCCAGATTTTGTTAAAGGAGTTATAATGGGGTTAGGTCTTGCACTTGAGGTTGTTGCACTTGTTATATTTCAGCGTAGTAAGAAAAATGCAAGCTGCTCAGTCTGGAATAATTAATAAAAAAAGCATATTCACAAAAAGCCCTCTCCTGGTGGAGAGGGTCAGCAATATCATTACATCTCGTACCCAATTCACGGGAGAGGTTTAGAATCTCGTATATAATGCCACCTGTGCTACGTGGTTCATCGTATTAGCCTGTGTTTCAACCTGGTTAATGTACTGGTTTAAATAACCCGCTTCCAGATCAAGCATTTTGCTGAAACGGTAACCGAAGGCCACATAGGCCCTGTTTTGGTCGAAAATGCTACCATTGGTTGCATCCTTGTTTTGTATGTTAGCAAATACCTCGTTTTGCAGGGCTACAAAAGTGCCTTTAGTAAATTCATTAACCTTGGTGGTAGGTATTACCCCGCGGATAAAGTACCGCATCCGCTGTGCAAAAAATTCTTCTTTAGCACCCTGGCTATCCACAAAACGCTGCTCTAACCTAAAGCGGTGCATTACAGCTGTGCGCTGTATTTTGTGCGAGTAAATGTACTGCTCCCAAATGCGTTGCTCACGGCGGAAGCTGTCTTCTGTATCGGTAACTTTATGGGTGCCGGTGTACAGGTAACCTACGGTGGCTATTTTGTTTTTCTTAAAGTAATAGCTTACGCCGGGGCGGATCAACGGGTTTTTTAGGTAGTCCCAGTTATCGGCAGAACGGAACTGGGCATCGAAAGCAAGTCCCCAATGCTCAGAGAACTTTTGCGTGTGGAACCACGCTCCCCATCCCGAAAACTCGTGGTGCTGCGCCCGTGCATTTAATGCCAGGGTAACAGCCGCCAGGGCTATTAATAATTTTAGTTTCATAGTTTATCCTAATTTGTAAAGTTTGGAATATGCGCAAAAATATAAAATTTGGGCTAAGCACGGTTATAAACCATCAGCCATTAAAATCACCGACAGCTATAACTCAGATCTGAACTAAATATTTTATCAGGATGGCACTCGTACTCAACCGGAGAGCTTAATAGCGTATCGGTATATGATTTTACCTAAATGGTTAGTTTTCAGAAAATATTAGGTATCAGCTTAGTTACATTTAATAAGGATGTATTATATTAGGGCATTAACTTTAAACGTAATAAAAAATATGACCCAAAACCTTATCAAACGCCTGGGCTTATCTGCCGCAGGTGTTTTGTGCCTGCTGATGGTACATGCACAGCCCCGGCTTCCGCAGGGCTATTTCTGGAAAAAACTGTCTAACGGCCTCGAAGTAGTAGTGATCGAGAACAGCAAAGTGCCTTTAACCACTATTGAAATTGCTGTGAAAAATGGCGCTTATACCGAAGGCCCCGAATACAGCGGACTTTCGCACCTGTTTGAGCACATGTTTTTTAAAGCCAACAAAGATTATCCCGATCAGGCTTCGTTTTTGAAACGTACCCAGGAGCTGGGCGCCATATGGAATGGTACTACCGATGTAGAACGTGTAAACTACTTTTTTACATTTGATAAAGACAGCCTGAATGCCGGTTTAAAATTCATGAACGCGGCTATCCGTTTCCCCATTTATCGCGAAGAGGATATGAAAAAAGAGCGCCCGGTGGTTGATGGTGAGTTTCAGCGTGCCGAAAGCGATCCCGGTTTCCAGATCTGGTACGAAACGCAAAAGCACCTCTGGGGCGATCTCATCACCCGAAAAAATGCTATCGGGATCCACGAGATCATCAACACGGCCACGCCGGAGAAAATGATGATTATCAAAGATAAATATTATGTACCCAACAATAGTCTGCTTACCATATGCGGCGATGTAAAGCATGAAGATGCCTTTGCCATGGCCGAAAGTATTTTTGGCAGCTGGGCGAGCAGCGGGGTAGATCCGCAGGTAAAATATCCTATCCCGCCGTTTAAGCCGCTGGATAAAACCGAATATTATATTAAAGAGTCGCCTATAGCGCAAACGCCTTATATGCTGTTCTCATGGCAGGGGCCGGGCTTTGCGGCAGATTCTGCAGGTACTTTAGCAGCAGATGTGTTTAGCACCATACTGGGTTTAAACTCGTCTAAAGTACAGCAGGCCCTGGTTGATAAGGGCTTGGCTACTGCCGTACAGGTAGGTTATGGTACCACACGTTATACCGGCGAAATTGATATGTATGTAATGCCGAATCCTAATAAGTTAAAGGAGTGCTATACCGAAGTACAAAACCAGTTAAGCCTGTTGGTAAAGCCGGATTATTATACCGATGAGCAGTTGAAAGATGCCAAGGCTATTTTGCTGCGTAATGCTCAGCGTAATAAAGAAAAACCATCATCATTACCAAGCCAGTTGAGTTACCAGTGGTGCAGTACCTCGCTTAACTATTTTACCGATAACGACAGCAATTACCAGAAAATAACCCGTGCTGATATTGCCCGTTATGTGCAAAAATATATTGCAGGTAAGCCAATGGTTGCCGGCATAATCATTAAACCCGAACTGAGTAAACAAAACAATGTTGCCACTTTTTTTGCAGCTAAATAATTTTGATCGTTATGAAAAAAAGAATTTTTGTGCTGCTTATTGCGGCAACCCTATATAATATAAAGCCGGTGCAGGCGCAAACTGCGGCTTACGAAACCACCATTGATGGTGTTAAGGTAATAGTACAGCCCAGTGGTAATGATATTGTAGAAATACAAACCGTAATAAAAGGCGGTGTGCAAAACTATCCGGCCACCAAGCAGGGCATCGAGTCTATCGCTATGAGTGCCTTAACCGAGTGCGGTACATTAAAGCATGATAAAAATAGCTTTAAAAACCAGTTGGATAAAGTAAGCGCCCAGGTATACAGCGGCACCTATAAAGATTATTCGATACTGCGGATGAACTGTATTAAAAGTGATTTTGAAACCGTTTGGCCATTGTATGCAGAAGCGTTAAAAGAACCAGCATTTGATGCTAAAGAATTTGCCCGTGTTAAGCAAGATCAGATCAACAGTTTAAAGGATGCAGATTCTCGCCCGGATGTGGCTATTAATAATTATGCCAACCAGGTAGCTTTTGCCAACCGTGATTATGCTAAAAACCCCTCTGGTACGGTAGCCATTTTACAAGGGCTTACAGCCGAAGAAACTAAGGCTTACTATAAATCTGTATTTGTAAAATCGCATTTAACGATTGTAATTGTTGGCGATTTAAGCAAAGAAGAAATTGAAACCAAGGTAAAAGGCCTTTTAGCCGGCGTTAAAGCAGGCTCACCTTTTCAGTTGAAGAAATCATTCTTCAGGGTGTATAAAAATACCTTCTCGTCTGAACCCCGCGAACTGGCCACCAATTATGTGGTAGGTATTACCAGCGGCCCGTTGCCCGGCACGCCTGATTATAATGCTTTCCAGGTGGCCATGCGCATTTTCTACGATCGCCACTTTTTAGATGTACGTACCAATAACGGCTTGTCATATGCTCCCGGTGCGCAATTTAGCAATGGCAGTACCTCTTTTGCCAAGTTCTCGGTTTCTACCACCCAGCCCGATAAATACATTGCCGTGTTTGAGAAACTGGTAGATAAGATTAAGCACGAAGGCTATACAGCAGATGAGGTGAAAAATATGAAGACCACTTACCTTACCAGTTTCTATTATAAGCAGGAAACCAATGCGGCGCAGGCAAGTTCTATCGTAGCTAACGAAGTGATCCATGATAACTGGAAGCGCTCGTTAACCCTGGCCGATGATGTTAAGAAACTAACCCCCGCTGAAGTGAATGATGCTTTTCGCAAGTACATCGGCAACATTGTTTGGGTTTACCAGGGTGATACCAAAAAGGTTAATCCGCTGCTATATACCAATGGTACCATGGGGTCTGATAACCCGGTTAGTCACTAAATTGATAATAAGCAATATCAAACAGAGCTCCCGATAACACCGGGGGCTTTGTTATTTTGTGCCTTGGCCTTCAATAACTGTATCAGCGGTTCTTCCGCGCCTTCGGGTCCAGATCTGGCCGATATGGCGGGTAGGTACATTATCGCCCAATAGTTTACCCCAGGGTTTCAGATCGTCTATACGATCGAAGATTATCTTGAGCACCGCCACAAACGGTACCGATAAAAACATACCCGATATGCCCCATAGTGCATTACCCAGCAATACGATAACGATAGAAATGAGGGCGTTGATCTGTACCTTAAAGGATACTACCCTCGGGAACACAATATTATTATCTATAAACTGGATCACCAGGTAAGCAATGACGACACCCAATTGTGTGGAATAACCATCTTTAGTAACCGTAGCCATCAATACGGGCAGGGCAATGGCAATGATGCCGCCGATATAAGGCAACATATTTAATATAGCGCCGATAACGCCCAGTAGTATGGCATATTTAACCCCTAGTACCAGTAAAGCAATGGAGTTTAAAATGGCTACAATTACCATTTCTACCAGTAAACCCACAATGTAGCTTTGTACAGCCGATTTGGTTTCTTTTAAGATTTCTGCAACCCTGGCTGAGTTTTCTTCAGAAAAAACTTCGTACAAAAAGCTTAATATCAATTGTTTATAAAACAATAGCATAAAGGTGTACACCGGGATAAGGAAAACTATACTTAAGGTACCCAACACCGTATTAAGCGTCCGGCCCACAAGAGCCTTGCTGCCATTCATTGTGTTTTTAATAAAAGCCACTTGCTTTTGTGTTTCAATACCAAAACGGGTATATACCCAGCTTTCCAGATCGGTTATAATTTGTCCGAATTTTTCCTTTAATGCCGGCAGCGAATCGCTGAAAGCCATCGTTTGTGACGACAGGAAATACATGATAGCACCTACCAGTATCAAGGTGCTTAATAGCGAAAGTATAATGGATAACGCCTTGGGGATTTTATGTTTTTGCAGCCAGTTACATAGCGGGTTAAGTAATATGGACATCAACAAGGCAAAGGCCAGCGGTACCAGGATATCGCCCAGCGTTGACAGCATATAAACGAGCAATATGAGTCCGAACAGGATTACAGTTGTTTTAAGATAAAAAGGGTATTCTTTAATGGCCATATAGCAGGGTTTGGGGTACTACTATAGGGAATAAAAAAATGAGGAATATGTTTTAATAAACAATGTTTTTCCCCTCTCGAGAGGGGTTAGGGGTGTGTCTCTGCTAAAGGTGTGCTTCTTATACCGCAAATAACCCACCCCTGCCATGGCACATGCTTACGCACCCCCTCCGAGGAGGGGAATTGGGTAATCAGTTAAAACAAAAAAGGTTCTAATTTCTGCAGAACCTTTCAATTTATTTCATCCGTCGTCCCGAACTTGTTTCGTGATATCATCTGCTAAGTATACAATTACAAAGTCTACGGCCTGTCCTGTGGGGTGCTGAAACAAGTTCAGCATGACGGGTTGAGAAAAATAAAAAAGGTTCTGCATTTCTGCAGAACCTTTCAATTTATTTCATCCGTCGTCCCGAACTTGTTTCGGGATCTTATCTGCTAAGTATACAATTACAAAGTCTACGGCCTGTCCTGTGGGGTGCTGAAACAAGTTCAGCATGACGGGTTGAGAAAAATAAAAAAGGTTCTGCATTTCTGCAGAACCTTTCAATTTATTTCATCCGTCGTCCCGAACTTGTTTCGGGATCTCACTTGCTAAGTATGCAATTACAAGGTCTACGGCCAGTCCTGTGGGGTGCTGAAACAAGTTCAGCATAACGACGGGTTGAGAAAAACAAAAAAGGCCCTGCATCAAATGCAGAACCTTATCTCTTCAGCTTTCGCCTAAATTATTTCTTCAATAAATTTTTCCAGCTTACCAAATCACCGATGATCTTGTCCAACTGATCGGCAGGCACGCGTTCTTGCTGCATGCTGTCGCGGTGGCGCAGGGTTACTGTATTATCTTCCAGAGTCTGATGGTCTACCGTGATGCAAAAAGGTGTACCGATGGCATCCTGGCGGCGGTAGCGCTTGCCGATGGCATCTTTTTCCTCGTACTGCAGGTTGAAATCTAATTGCAGGCTTTCCATAATTTCGCGTGCTTTCTCCGGCAGGCCATCTTTTTTGGTCAGCGGGAAAATAGCCGCTTTAACCGGTGCCAGGCAAGGGTGAAGGTGCAATACGGTACGGCTATCCTGGCGTTCTTCGGTACTCAGGTCTTCTTCCTCGTAAGCGCTAATCAGCGTTAAGAGGAACATACGGTCCAAGCCAATTGAGGTTTCAATTACGTAAGGGATATAGTTACCGTAAGGTTTACCGGCTTCGTCCAGTTCAGGATCGAAGTACTGTAATTTCTTGCCAGAGAATTTTTGATGCTGGCTCAAATCAAAATCAGTACGGCTGTGGATACCTTCTACCTCTTTAAACCCGAATGGAAACTCAAACTCGATGTCAAAAGCGGCATCGGCATAATGCGCCAGTTTGGTATGCTCGTGGTAGCGATACTTAGCCGCATCGATACCTAAAGCCAAATGCCATTTTAGGCGGGCTGTTTTCCACTGCTCAAACCATTCTTTTTGTGTGCCGGGGCGAACAAAGAATTGCATCTCCATTTGCTCAAATTCGCGCATGCGGATAATAAACTGGCGGGCAATAACCTCGTTACGGAACGCTTTACCAATCTGGGCAATACCAAACGGAATTTTCATCCGGCCAGATTTTTGCACGTTTAGGTAGTTAACAAAGATACCCTGTGCAGTCTCCGGGCGCAGGTAAACTTTATCAGCATCATCTGCAATAGCGCCCATCTGGGTGCTAAACATCAGGTTAAATTGGCGTACATCAGTCCAGTTGCGGGTACCGCTTATGGGGTCTGCAATTTCATGCTCAATGATCAGGTCGCGCAGGCGGGTCAGGTCATCGGCTTTAAGGGCATCGTCCAGGTCCTTTTGTAAAAGTTCTGCTTTATCTGTTTTGCCGTCTTTATCGTAACGGGCAATTTTGTCTTCTAATAACTGGTCGGCACGGTAGCGTTTGTTTGAATCCTTGTTATCAATCATCGGGTCGCTAAAGCCACCTACGTGGCCGCTGGCTTCCCAAATTTTGGGATGCATAAATATAGCCGAATCAATACCAACGATGTTCTGGTTCATTTGCACCATGGCTTTCCACCAGTAGGTTTTAAGGTTGTTTTTCAACTCGGCCCCAAACTGGCCGTAGTCGTAAACAGCGCTTAAACCATCATATATTTCACTTGAAGGGAATACAAAGCCATACTCTTTGGCATGTGCAATTACATTTTTAAATAGTTCGTCGGTGTTTTTGCTCATAACGGGCGTAAAGATAAGTTTTTTGAGGAAGTCGGGAAGTCCGAAAGTCGGAAAATTCAGGAAGATAGAGAAAAGTAGCAGTGGCTAATGGCAGTAGCGTTCCTCTCTCCGCCCGCCATGCCGAACTTGTTTCGGCAACCCACAGGACAGGCAGACGGATG
>NZ_MPPL01000001.1:492056-537821 GCF_001911425.1 Mucilaginibacter polytrichastri
TAGCAAGTGGGGTGCCGAAACAAGTTCGGCATGACGGCGGGGGTATTTGACTATGATCTATGAACCATCAACTATGAACTAAAAAAACATATCTCAAATCTCATATCTAACATCTACTTTTACAGCATGAGTATCCGGGTTGAAGCATTAACCAAAATTTATGGTACGCAAAAGGCGGTAGATGGTATTAGCTTTAGTGCAGGCAAAGGTGTAACCGGTTTTTTAGGCCCCAATGGCGCCGGTAAATCTACCACCATGAAAATTCTGACGGGCTTTATTCCGCAAACATCGGGTAGTGCAAGCGTTGCTGGGTTTGATATAAGTAAGCAGTCATTAGATGTTAGGCGTAACATAGGTTACCTGCCCGAGAGTAACCCGCTTTACCTGGATATGTATGTGAAAGAGTCGCTCGCGTTTATTGCTGGGATTCACAAAATCACTTCGCCCGATGCCCGCATTGCCGAGGTTATCGAGCAAACAGGTTTAGGACCAGAGCAGCACAAAAAGCTAGGACAGCTATCAAAAGGTTATCGCCAGCGGGTAGGCTTGGCTCAGGCCATTATTCATAATCCAGAAGTTTTAGTATTGGATGAGCCGACGTCAGGCCTCGATCCTAATCAACTGGTAGGTATCCGTCAGCTGATTACCGAACTTGGTAAAACAAAAACCATTATCCTTTCTACCCATATTATGCAGGAGGTTGAGGCGGTTTGCAACCAGGTGATCATCATTAATAAAGGTAATATTGTGGCAGATGATATATTGGAGCAATTACGTGCGGATAATGGAGGGGAATCGTTGGAGCAGATTTTTATTAAGCTGACGAATTAAGAAGGGATATATTGCTGTAGAGTAGTGGGTAAACAATACGTTCATAACTCACGTCATTGCGAGGTACGAAGCAATCTCAGCCCCATTAGTACTAACAAAAATTAAGCACAACCTTTTTATTATTTTAGCGCAATGGAACGAGGCGGTTGTGTTTACATCATGACTAATAAACGTCAAAGCGTTTTATATACAGGAATAACATCTGATATTGTTGCAAGAACTAGGGATCATAAGAATAGAGTGCATCCTGGAAGCTTTACGGACAGGTATAATTGCGATAGGTTAGTTTATCATTGTTTCTATCCACACATTGAAGAGGCAATAACTGCTGAAAAAGCGATAAAGGGCGGTAATAGGAAAAGTAAAGAAGCGCTTATTAATTCGATGAATCCTCAATGGAAGGATTTGTATGATGAGTTGTTAGTTCAGTAAGTTATTTTAGAGTTGGTGCGTTGTCGGTCTGAGATTGCTTCGTACCTCGCAATGACGCGATATACGAAAAGAAGTTTAAAAAGACAAAAACATATAAATGTTCACCATACTAAAAAAAGAAATAGTACTATACCTCAGCTCAATGGTGGCTTACATTACCATTGGCGTATTTTTAATAGTGTTAGGGCTATTCTTATGGGTATTTCCGGATACCAGCATATTAGAATATGGGTATGCCACTTTAGAAAGTCTTTTTAGTACGGCGCCTTACCTTTTTATGTTTTTAATCCCGGCCATTACCATGCGGTCATTGGCAGAGGAACGAAGGGAAGGTACATTTGAATTGCTGGCTACACGGCCGGTTACCTTCGGGCAAATTATTATGGGCAAATACTTTGCCTGTGTAGCGCTGGTGTTGTTTGCCTTATTGCCTACTTGTGTTTACTATTATTCGGTTACGGTGCTGGGTAGCCCGCAAGGTAATATAGATAGCGGCGCTGTTATCGGCTCATATATCGGTCTGTTTTTACTGGGTTCGTCGTTTGTGGCTATAGGCTTGTTTGCTTCTGCTATAACCAAAAATCAGATCATTGCTTTTACTATAGCAGTATTCCTTTCATTCTTTGTTTATAGTGGATTCGATTCTTTGAGCCAATTGCTCAGTTTGCAAAACAGCGGAATAGATCAACTGGGTATTAGTTCGCATTACAGCTCAGTAAGCCGGGGTGTATTGGATACGCGCGATTTGTTTTACTTTATCGCTCTTACCGCGCTGTTTATTCTGCTGGCATTGGTTACCCTTAAACTGCAAATGCAGCGCAAGCTGCTGCAACCCGATGTTTATATTTATGCGGGTGTATTTGTAGCGGGCATCATTGCTGCCCAAATTGGCTTTACCCGGATAGATTTTACCAAGGAAAAACGCTTTACACTCTCCACCGTAAGCCGCGATATGATGGACAGTCTGAGCACACCCGTTAAGGTTACGGTATATTTACAGGGAGATAACCTGCCCGGAGGATTTAAACGCTTGCAACGCGCCACGCGCGACATGCTGAGTGACATGCAAGCCTACAGCCATCGTAAATTACAGTTTGAATTTATTGACCCGCTGAAAGGGCAAAATCAGAGCGAGCAGGATTCGACCATTAAAAATATGATGGGTGGGGGGATAGAGCCCACCAACCTGTCGGTAAAAACTGATGACGGGTTGATTCAGAAACTGATTGTCCCGGCGGCTGTAATTACGGCAGGCGATAAGCAGGTGCCTGTTAATTTATTGCAGCGCCGCATTGGTTTGGGCGAAGATGAAGTATTGAATAATTCTATCCAAAACCTCGAGTATGCTTTTGCTTCGGGCATTAAAAAAGCCATAACCGGCGGTAACCAGCAAATAGGTATTATTGAAGGCCATGGCGAACTGGATGATGTGCAAATGCATGATGCCATTAACACACTATCCAGCAGTTTTATGGTGGGCAGGGTTGATCTCACCAAAATCTCTTTACCAGATTTGCTCAAAGTTAAATTAGTGGTAATTGCCAAGCCCGAAAAACCTTTTACCGAGCCCGAAAAATTTAAGATTGACCAATACCTGATGCATGGCGGCAGCATACTCTGGAGTATTGACCAGGTAAGCGCAGAGCTGGACAGCCTGCGCGGGCATGGCGGAGAGCAGCTTGCCTTCGGCAAACAGTTAAACCTCGACGACCAGTTATTTACCTACGGCATACGGATCAATTATGATCTTATTGCTGATCTGAACAGTTCGCAGATCCCGGTGGCCACTGGTAGTGTTGGCGGGCAGCCGCAGATCCAGATGGTACCCTGGTTGTTTTACCCACTACTGGTACCGGTATCGCACAACCCGATTGTGAAAAATGTTGATGGTATTACCACACAGTTTATCAGTACTATGGATACATTGGCTGTTAAGAATATTAAAAAAACGATCCTGCTAACCAGTTCGCCCTATAATACTAAGCTTACAGCGCCGCATATGTTGTCGCTGACATCTATTGAGCAGCAACCTGACCCAAAGGCATTTCAAAGTGTGCCTAAAACGGTTGCGGTATTGCTGGAGGGTCAATTCAAATCAGACTTTATGAACCGTCCCGTGCCCGAGGGCATTAGCGGGCAGGGAGAGGTTTTGCCGCAAAGCAAGCCCGCAAAAATGATTGTGATTAGTGATGGCGATGTATTTAAGAATCAATTGGGGGCAGATGGTTCGCCTTATCCGTTAGGCTATGATCATTATACCCAGCAAACTTCGGGTAACAAAACTCTTTTGCTAAATATGGTAGACTATTTAATCGGCGATACCCGTTTAATTGCCCTGCGTACCAAAGAAATACAGATAAGATTACTAAATAAGCCCCGTATTAGAAACGAAAAACTATACTGGCAGTTGGTAAATAATATAGTGCCGCCGGCATTAGTGTTAATATTTGCTATTTTTCAACATTATGTCCGCAGACGAAAGTATGCGCATTAATTTTTTTAAGTTAGTAGGGTAACCTTAATAACCTAAAGCAAATGGATGTCTCTGCTCTAACCATCAAAATTATATTAATTACAATACCCGGTGGATTAGCTACATTGATTTTTGAAAAATTAACAGCGTATCAGAAATGGTCCTCATTTAAGTTTATAGTAAACGCAATTTTCTTTGGAGGTATATGTTATCTTATTTCGGATAGTGTGTGCTATTTCTTTTTAAAAAATGAGATAGTAGCATTCTGGAATCATGTTATAGATGATAAAGGGATTAGTTTATCAGAAATTTTAAGAGCATCTATCTGTTCTATATTTATCGGGTTCATCGCATCTGTAATTGAAACAAAAAAATATATCACGAGATTTGCACAATTTATAGGTATCGGTTCAAAATATGGAGAAGAAAATCTCTATTCATTTTTCTTAAATCAACCACATATTACTGAAGTTTACGTGCGAGATGTAGAGTATGATAAAACTTTTCATGGAATTATTGATTCATTTTCTGAAACACAAGACATATGCGAATTGTCATTAAGAAACGTTAAAGTTTATGAATATCAAACGTCAACTTATTTATACGACATGCCCATCGTTTTTATTAGTAGACCAAAAAACACTATCTTTATTGAAGTTCCATAAAAATCAAAAATTATGTCAACAAGAGATTATAATCAGAGAGGTATAGACAAATCATCAAATGGCAGTACAAAAGGACATTCAAAACCTGGTCCTGCTGCTGTCCAGGCACCTCCGCCACCCAGACCAACTCCTCCTAGTGGAAAGAAATAAAATTTATATCACATAGCATTCTATTATTAAGCCTCTGTTTATTCAGGGGCTTAATAGTTAGTGTTTGTTAATATTTGCTATTTTTCAACATTATGCCCGCAGACGAAAGTATGCGCATTAATTTTTTTACTTTTGATTGATTAAAGCTACATCTGGAATGAGATTTATTGTTTCTACATCAACACTATTAAAGCAACTACAGTCAGTAAGCGGCGCGTTAAGTAACAGCACCGTATTGCCCATTCTGGAAAACTTTTTATTTGAAATAAAAGACGGCACGCTAACCATATCAGCAACTGATTTGCAAACCAGCATGACCACATCGCTGGCTGTTGAAGCTAAAGAGAACGGCCGTATAGCTATCCCGTCGCGTATATTGCTCGATACCCTTAAGTCATTGCCAGAGCAGCCGGTGGCTTTCTCTGTTGATGACAAAACCTTTGCGATAGAAATTAACGCAGGCGATGGTAAATACAAACTAAGTGGCGAGAACGGTGAAGATTTCCCGAAGATCCCGGTTGTAGAAAACGCAACATCGGTTAACCTGCCTGCATCTGTTTTGGCAGAGGCTATCAACAAAACCATTTTTGCGGTTAGTAATGATGAGCTTCGCCCGGCCATGACAGGTGTTTACGCGCAGTTATCAACCCAGTACTTTACCTTCGTAGCTACCGATGCCCACAAGCTGGTACGTTACCGCCGTAAAGATGCCAAGGCCGAAAGCACTACATCATTCATCCTGCCTAAAAAAGCATTAAACCTGTTAAAATCATCGCTACCTGCTGATGATGTTAACGTGGCTATAGAGTATAACAACACCAGCGCCTTTTTTAAATTTGGCCACATTAATTTAGTATGCCGCTTAATTGATGAGCGTTACCCGGATTATGAAGCTGTTATTCCGCAGAATAATACCAATAAACTAACTATCGATCGTTTATCGTTCCTGGGTTCATTAAGCCGTGTGGCTATTTATGCTAATAAAACCACCCACCAGGTAAGGTTAAAGATCAGCGGCAGCGAACTGAACATCTCATCAGAGGATATTGATTTTGCCAACGAAGCGCATGAGCGCTTAACCTGCCAGTACGAAGGCGAAGACCTGGAGATTGGTTTTAACGCCCGTTTTCTGATCGAGATGTTGAAGAACCTGGCATGCGAAGAAGTTAACCTTGAAATGTCGACCCCTAACCGCGCGGGCTTATTATTGCCTGTAGGCGGTGATGAGAACGAAGATGTGTTAATGCTGGTTATGCCGGTAATGCTGAATAGCTACGCATAAGCAATATTGAAAATATTTAACAAGTCCGGACTTCAAAAGCCGGACTTTTTTGTTGAGTAATACTAAAAGCTGCTCTTCGCTGTTATAATGCAGGCAGAAAATACATGAAATTCAGACCGATAATTATATTATTTATAGCAATTGCAGGTTTATATGCCTGCAATAAGGCGAGTGATGACCCTGTGGATACTACTGCTACCACGTTGCTAAATGTAATTAATACCACTTCAGACACGCTTAATTATTACCTTAACGGTACAAGGCAAAACAGCCAATCGAGTATTTACACTGGTGGTGCTACCGGGTATTTGTCGGCCCAGTCAGGCCTGCAGAATTACCAGTTTAGAAAGAATGGGCAAAATACAGTATTATTTAGTTTGCCATTAACGCTGGATACTATCCATACTGCGTACGTTGTTAGGGATACCACTAAAAATGCTACTACCGGCGCTACAACTATAAATACCACCACTATAAAAGGTTATTCGCTATATGTAAATGGCGAAAGCACCGATAAAACCTTTTTAAAGCTAGATACTGTTAAAGTTAACTCCGATAGTGCAACTGTGCGTTTTGTGCATACAGCTAATGGTGTTGCTGCACTCGATATGCATGTTGGCGATGCCAGCTTTACTAATCAAAGCTATGGTAATACCAGTAAATTTAAAACCCAGCTTGCTGGTGCTAATAAAGTAATAACGGTTAATTTAACAGGTAGCAGCGTAATAAATATTACACAAAAACTTACTTTGCTGGGTGGTACAGCTTATACATTTTATGTTAAAGGTGTGCCTGGTGGGGTTGGTAAGTCTGCACTTACGGTAGGGGTGTTTATAAATAGTCAATAGTAGAATAAAACATGGCTAACAAAAGTAAATATATATACAACACATTAATGCTATTGCTAGTGGCTGTTATCGTTGTGCCGCTTATGGCTTCATGCGGTAAATCATCAGACGGTACGGTAAATGGCTACAATTCGCAATTAACAGTAGCTAACTTATCTCCGGATATAGGGCCTGTAGATTTATATATCAATAATAATATCCAAAACGGCCTTACGCCATACCGTTATCCTACACTGGGTGCATACTTTTACATGAATACCGTTGGCTATCCAATACAAATAAGGTCTGATACGGGAAATAAGTCAATATTATCTACCGGAATATTAAATCCTGATAAAAAAACTTTCAAGTTAATGGTAACGGATAGCACGGTTAACCGAAACGCGAAATATACGCTATTTGTTACCGGGGTAAAGGCAGATGGTAAACTAAACTTTTTATTCCTGGTAGATACTTCCAAGCTTTCTGGTGTGGGCAGAGGCAAGGTTAGGTTTATTAATGCTTCGCCACGTTCTGGTGCATTTGACGTATATGCCAACCAAACCAGCCTTTGTGCCAATATTGCGCTTAATGCCTATTCGCCTTTTGTAGAGATGCCTGTGGGAGATTATGATTTTAAGATCTATGCTACAGGAGATTTTAGTACGGTTTTGGGTGAAGTGAAACAAACTGTTGGCGACGGTAAGTTATATACTATTTATACTTATGGCATTGTGGGCCGCACAGATAGTGCCGCTTTTAACACGGGTATTATTATTAATAAATAATTAGTAGGCTGATATTAAGCTATATTTTTATTTTTGCTCCAAATAGCCCACATTTTGGAAGTAGTAAAAAGTATCATCGATTTCGTTCTTCACATTGATAAACACCTGAGCCCGGTAATAAGCCAGTACCAGGGTTGGACTTATCTTATTCTTTTTGTAATCATTTTTGCCGAAACCGGCTTTGTGGTTACCCCGTTTCTTCCCGGCGATTCTTTGTTGTTTGCAGCAGGGGCTTTAATAGCTGCCGGTACTACCGGTTTAAATATTTATCTGCTGGCCGTTATATTAATTATAGCTGCGTTTACAGGTAATACGCTAAACTATTTCTTAGGCAGTTACCTGGGCGAAAAGGTATTTAAGCCAGAAAACAAGGTTTTAAAACTCGAATATTATATTAAAACCCAGGCTTTTTTTGATAAGCATGGCCCCATAGCGGTAATATTAAGCCGCTTTATCCCCATCATCCGTACTATCGCGCCATTTGTGGCCGGGGTAGGGCGTATGTCTTTTATTCGTTACAGCATCTATAACATCATCGGCGGTACAGCATGGATTATCCTGTTTCTGTTTGCCGGTTACCTGTTTGGCAATCTGCCTTTCTTTAAAACTCATTTCTCAGTAGTTACCATCGGTATTATACTGGTGTCTATAGTCCCTGTTATTTGGGGGATTATTAAGGGAAGAAGAGAAGGGAAGTAAAAGAAACAAGAAATAAGACAATAGCCTTGCTTTCTAATCTGTCAGTACTATCGCTCCCGCAGACGTCTCGCTTGTGCTAAATGCATATTTAAGTAAGTCCACAAGCGGGGCGCTTGCGGGAGCATTTGACTCCAGAATTAACCAAGCGCTTTTTATATTATTTCCTTGCCTTTGGGGAGGTTAGGAGGGGTTCTTTAAACGCCGCTTCCTCTTTGTCTAATTTCCCTTTCTCTTCCACGCTCATTTTAACCGCAATCAGTTTGTTCAGGTCAGGTTGGCCGGCATCTACCCAGGCAGAGTACCAATAGCTGCCCACGGCCAGTATGGCGGTACGCATGCGGCGTTCTACCATGTCGTGCATCAGTTTGTTGTAGGCTGCGCAATAGGCAGGCGAGTAGTCGTTAATTTTATGGGCACCGCGTTGCTGCAAGGTGTACTTTTTATCGGCAGGAAAAGTTTTGCTGAGTAGCTGGTCAAAACTAATTACCGAATCAACCGCTTTGTAAGAGCCCCGGCAGATGATAAACGCTTCGGATAATGGGTTGTCGATATACCGGGCTTTGCCAATATATAAATGGTAATGGCTGGCAAACTGCTCGGGCAGGCGGCTTTCCCATAACGAGTGGATACCTTTCTGGTTGGTAAGTTGCCCATCATAGTTTTTGGTTAAATGCAGGGGCACGCAGGCATCAGATACATAATGGCCCAGATCTGCCGAGGCATGCAAAATGCCCGTGGTATCATGCGCTTTAAAAGCACGTACCAGTTTGTAGTATTGGTATTGGATGCTCCAGGGTACGGTGCCATATTTAATGAGTGTGTCTTTACTGTAACAGGCAACGGCATCATTCCATTTATGGGGTACGGTTTTAAATGGTGTTTTGCCATAATAGTCGGCATCAAAAAAATGTCGAGGTGCTTCTGTGCTGTCGTTATAGCGGCGTTTATCGGCAGTAATGGCGTGTTCGGTAATGTAATCGATGTTGCTTTTGTAAAAAGCTGCCATACCTTTGGGTAAAATAAAAACAGCCAGATGGTGGATACGGTAATGCGCAAAAAAGCCCCAGGAGGAACAAGATAGCAGGATGATGAGTGCTAAGCATAGCCGCAAGGCAGGTTTCATTGCTCAAATATAATAACCTCACTCAAACCGGCTTCAAAGTATGGGCTTTAAATAAATTTATTTACCTTTGTGATGTTAAAGGCACTGAAGCATTTAGTGTCGAAAAATATTTGAAAAGGTATTTGATTTTTAAAATATTCATCATATATTTGCAGTCCGAAAAATAATTAAGAATACTTAGCTAAAATGGCAAATCATAAATCATCAATTAAAAGGATAAGGGCCAACGCAACAAAGCGTTTACGCAATAGATATCAGGCTAAAACTACCAGAACCGCTATTAAGAGATTAAGAGCAACTACCACTAAAACGGATGCAACTCCGCTTTTAAGCAAGGTAATTTCTATGCTTGATCGTTTAGCTAAGAAAAACGTGATCCACAAAAACAAAGCTTCGAACAATAAATCAAAGCTTACAAAATTTGTTAACACTTTAGCATAAGCTAAACTACCAATATACAAAAGGGATAATGCGCAAGCATTGTCCCTTTTTTGTTGCCACGATTTTTAATAACTTCCCATCGTGGAACCATATGAAACCAAGATCAGCATTAAAGCC
This sequence comes from Mucilaginibacter polytrichastri, assembly GCF_001911425.1. GTDB lineage: Bacteria > Bacteroidota > Bacteroidia > Sphingobacteriales > Sphingobacteriaceae > Mucilaginibacter > Mucilaginibacter polytrichastri. Next base: position 501,885 of record NZ_MPPL01000001.1, read on the forward strand.
TGGGCCGAAGAAGACCGCCCCCGCGAAAAGCTGAATACCCAGGGCCGCCGCGCCCTAAGCGATGCCGAACTTGTTGCCATCCTCATCGGCTCGGGCAGCCGCGACGAGTCTGCAGTTGAGCTCAGTAAACGCATTTTACATCATTATAATAATGATTTGAATAAACTGGGTAAGGTTTCGGTAGCCGAGCTCTCCAAATTTAAGGGCATCGGCGAAGCCAAAGCAATTTCTATCATAGCCGCCCTCGAACTTGGCCGCCGCCGTAGCGATACCGAAACCAAAGTAGCCGATGTAATTACAGGCAGTAACAGCGCCTGGCAAATTCTTCGCAGGCACCTGGTTGATTTAAACCACGAAGAGTTTTGGATACTGCTATTAAGCCGAAATAACAAAGTTATCGGCAAAGAACTGATTAGCAAAGGTGGCTTGTCTGGCACGGTTGCCGACCCAAAGATTATCTTCCACATAGCGTTACAGCACCAGGCCTCATCTATTATACTGGCGCACAATCATCCCTCGGGGAATTTGAAACCCAGTCAGCAGGATATTGATCTTACTAAAAAGCTGTACCAGGCGGGGAAGATCCTGGAGATTAATGTGTTTGATCATTTGATTATTACCGATGATGGTTTTCTGAGTTTTGCGGATGAAGGGTTGTTATAATTCTTATTCTCATCTTGAGAGGGGTTATGGATGTGTTCCCGGCGTATAAACACACCCCTGCCTCGGCGCTTCCTTTTGCGCCCCTCTCGTGAAGGCAATTGGTAGTTTCAATGCCTTTTTGCCGATACACATAAAAACCATCTGCACATCTGCATATTTTCACATCTGCACATCAAAAAATCTTATCTTTGCCGATTATCATCACATCTAATGAAGATATCTTATAATTGGCTTAAAGATTTTATACAAACAGATAAAACCCCGGCAGAAATTTCACAGATCTTAACCGGTACCGGTTTAGAGGTGGAAAGCCTGGAAAAAGTACAGGCAATACCGGGCGGACTGGAAGGCCTGGTGATTGGCTACGTGAAAGACTGTGCCCAACACCCCAATGCCGACCGCCTGCGCATTACCCACGTTGATGTAGGTACTGGCGATGACCTGCAAATTGTTTGCGGTGCGCCCAATGTGGCAGCCGGGCAAAAAGTAGTTGTTGCCGTAGTTAGTACCACTGTATACCCTACACATGGCGAACCGTTTAAGATCAGTAAATCTAAGATCAGGGGAGAGGTATCCGAAGGGATGATCTGCGCTGATGACGAGATTGGCTTGGGCGAATCGCATGCCGGGATTATGGTATTGCCGGAAGAGGCAGTTGTTGGCATCCTCGCTAAAGATTACTTTAGCCTGAACGACGATTATATGTACGAGATTGGCTTAACGCCAAACCGTGCCGATGCTACTTCGCACCTGGGTACTGCGCGTGATATTGCTGCTTTTTTACGTACCCACATTACTAAGCCGGATGTTTCTGCCTTTGCGGTAGATAATAACAACCTGGTAATCCCTGTTGAGGTGGAGAGCAAGGCCGCTATCCGTTATAGTAGTTTAACTATTTCGGGCATTAAGGTGGCCGAATCGCCTGCCTGGCTAAAAGAACGTTTGGCTGTTATTGGTGTACGGGCTATTAACAACGTGGTTGATATTACCAATTATGTACTGCATGATCTTGGCCAGCCGATGCATGCTTTTGATGCCGACAAGGTAACAGGTGGTAAGGTAATTGTTAAAACGGTTGCAGAAAGTACTCCTTTTATTACGCTGGATGGCGTAGAGCGTAAGCTGCATCAGGACGATCTGATGATCTGTAATGCCGTTGAACCCATGTGTATTGCAGGGGTTTTTGGTGGGGCAACATCGGGCGTAAGCGATGCTACTATTAATATATTTTTAGAGAGCGCTTACTTTAACCCGGTTTCGGTACGTAAAACATCAAAACGTTTTGGGTTGAAAACTGATTCTTCTTTCCGTTTTGAGAGAGGCACTGACCCGGATATGACCGTTTTTGCGTTGAAACGCGCTGCACTATTAATAAAAGAAATTGCCGGCGGAACAATCTCATCTGATATATCCGACATATATCCGGCCAGAGCTGAGCCTTTCAAGGTAGAGTTCAGCTACAAAAATGCGGTTCGGCTGATTGGTAAAGATATCCCCGCTGCCGAAATTAAGGCAATTATTGAGGCCTTGGATATTAAAGTAGAAGAAGAGAGCGCAGAGGGCTTATTATTAGCCGTGCCAGCCTATCGTGTGGATGTTACCCGTGAGGTTGACGTAATTGAGGAAGTATTGCGTATTTACGGATATAACAATATCGAGATCCCTACCCAGATCCGAGCATCATTAAATACCTCAGTTAAACCCGAGCGGGATACTGTTCAGCGCATTGTTTCTGAACTGCTGACCGCCAATGGCTTTAATGAGATGCTGGCTAATTCGTTAACCAGCTCCAGCTATGCTACCAATTTGGAACATGCGGTAAAGATCCTGAACCCGTTAAGCAACGATTTGGATATTATGCGCCAAACCTTACTGTTTTCGGGTCTCGAAGCTATTGCACATAATCAAAACCGCAGAAATCCTAACCTTAAACTTTATGAGTTTGGTAAGGTATATGGAGTTAAAGAAGATAAATACAGCGAGAACCGCCAGCTATCCTTGTTCATCACAGGCGCAAACCAGGGCGAGCAATGGGGCCATAAATCAGAGACTGTATCTTTTTATCACTTAAAAGGGGCTATTGATGAACTGGTTGACCGCCTGAACCTGAAAGATTACAGCGTGGAAGACGTGGCAGACGATGAACTATCATACGGTTTGCAATACAACTACCGCGGTGGCAAAACCCTGGTTAAGTTTGGTTCGGTACAGCCATCGGCATTAAAAAAGGCAGATGTGGAGAAAGAAGTATTCTTCGCCCTGTTTAATTTCGATTTGATATTGCAACTGGTGCAAAAAAATAAGATCACGTTCCAGGATGTGTCTAAATTCCCGGCGGTAAGAAGAGATTTATCGATGCTGGTAGATCAGGCGGTAACGTTTAATCAACTGAAACTGATCGCCCAGAAAACAGAGCGTAAGCTGTTGACCGAAGTGAATGTGTTTGATGTTTACCAGGGCGATAAACTGCCTGCCGGTAAAAAATCATACGCATTAAGCTTTATTTTGCAGGACGAGGAGAAAACACTTACCGACAAAGCGATTGACAGCATAATGCAGAAATTAATTTATAACTTAGGGAAAGAAGCAGGAGCGGAGATAAGAAAATAGTTGGGGTTATTAGGTGTATTGAGTTATTAAGTTGTTTGTAAAATAGATGACTATTGAATAGCCCAATAACTTAATAACATAATAACCAATAACTAAACATGGCATCAATAACAGAACAGTTATCAGCAGTTACAGAAAAAACGGAGCGTTTAATTGAGCTTTGTACTGTTTTACAACAGGAAAATGATTTGCTGAAACATGAAAGGGAAGCGCTTACAAACTCGGTAAAAGAGAGTAAGAATAAGCATGTTGAACTGGAAGAGAAGCTTCGTGTATTGAAACTGGCCAAATCATTTTCGGAAACGAGTGAAAAAAGCCTTGACATCAAGCAAAAAATTAACGAATTTGTGCAGGAAATTGATAAGTGTATTGTGTTGCTGAAAAAGTAACGCAAAAAAGTGAACAAGCTCAATGGGAGAAATCTCCATAAAAATAAATATTGCTGACAGAGTTTACCCTTTAAAGGTAAGCGTGGAAGAAGAAGAAATAATACGCAGGGCAGCCAAGCTGATCGGTGATCGACTGAAAGAATATCAGGAGAATTACGCCGTTAGGGATAAGCAGGACCTGCTTTCGATGGCTGTGCTTCATTATGCAACAGCATCATTAAAGGCAGAGCGTAAGGTTACGGTTGAGGATACGGAAGTAGCCGACGGCGTATACAAATTAGACCAATTATTGACTGATTTTTTCTTAAAGTAATAACGTTCTTACATACAAAGAGCAAAATTTAACCGCAGTTAAATTTTAAGTTTCACTACTGAAAACAGGAAATACTGTGATCGGGCGGACTAATAGCAGGCGCTTAATGCTGTGATGTCCCTCTGTGAATGTGTTTCCAAAACGATGACACTTGAAATTTACATGCGGTTTTTTTATACATATATATAACCATTATGAACACACTCTATATTATCATCGGACTGCTGATCGGCGCTATCGTCGGGATCATCATCGGCCGGTTTCTTCTACGGAAGCTATTTAAGGAACAAGAAACATCGGCTCAAAATAAAGTTAAGAAAATCTTAAAAGAGGCAGAAAACAATGCTGAGATTCTGAAAAAGAACAAGCTGCTGGAAGCCAAAGAGAAATTTTTACAGCTTAAAACAGAGCATGAGCAGGAAGTTAATACTAAAAATAACAACCTCAATCAGCGCGAAAATACACTTAAGCAAAAAGAACAATCATTAAATTCTAAGCTGGAAAACGCTAACCGCCGCGATGCGGAGGTAGATAATGTACGCAAAAACCTGGAGCGCCAAACAGAACTTGCCGTTAAAAAACAGGAAGAAGTAGAGCATTTAAAGCAACAGCATTTACAACAGCTGGAAACTATTGCAGGCTTAAGCGCCGAAGAAGCCAAAAACCAGTTGGTAGATAACCTACGTGAGGAAGCCCGTACCAAAGCCATGATCCAGATTAAGGATATTGTTGACGAAGCTAAACTTACTGCTACTAAAGAGGCTAAGAAAGTGGTTATTCAAACCATACAGCGTACCGCTACAGAGAGCGCTATCGAGAATACAGTATCTATCTTTAATATCGAGAACGACGAAATTAAAGGTCGTATCATCGGTCGTGAAGGTCGTAACATCCGTGCGCTGGAAGCCGCAACTGGTATCGAAATTATTGTCGATGATACACCGGAGGCTATTATCCTTTCTGGTTTCGACCCGGTTCGCCGCGAAATTGCCCGTTTGGCTATGCACCGTCTGGTAACAGATGGCCGTATCCACCCGGCCCGTATTGAAGAGGTGGTTGCCAAAACCAAAAAGCAAATTGAAGAAGAAATTGTAGAGATCGGCGAGCGTACCGTGATCGACTTAGGTATTCACGGCCTGCACCCGGAACTAATCCGTATGGTTGGTCGTATGCGTTACCGTTCATCATACGGCCAAAACTTGCTGCAACACTCGCGCGAGGTAGCTAACTTCTGCGCTACTATGGCGGCAGAGCTGGGCTTAAACGTAAAACTGGCTAAACGTGCCGGTCTGTTACATGATATTGGAAAAGTACCAGACGATAACCCGGAATTGCCACACGCAATTTTAGGTATGCAACTGGCCGAAAAATATAAAGAACACCCGGAAGTGTGTAATGCCATTGGTGCCCACCACGACGAGATTGAGATGACTTCAATGATTTCGCCGATTATCCAGGCTTGTGATGCTATTTCCGGCGCACGCCCTGGTGCACGCCGCGAGGTGGTAGAAAGCTATATTAAACGTTTAAAAGAACTGGAAGAGTTGGCTTTATCATACCCTGGAGTAGAAAAAACCTTCGCTATACAAGCAGGCCGCGAACTGCGTGTTGTGGTAGAAAGCGAAAAAATAAGCGATGCACAATCTGAGATACTGGCAGCAGATATTTCAAACCGCATCCAGACAGAGATGACCTATCCGGGCCAGATCAAGGTTACCGTAATCAGGGAAACCCGTTCGGTAGCATTTGCTAAGTAAGAACCCCTCCAACCTCCCCAAAGGGGAGGCTTTTAATAATTTTGATACAAGACATTCAATCGTATTGAAACCAAATACAACAAAATCTTCTAATAACATCAGTGGGGCTCAGCGCCCCATTGATGTTTATTTCCCGCTGTATAACCAGCGATATCCATCAGTTGGCGATAAATTAATATTAAGCATCGTTTTGCTGTTTCTATTTTTTAGCATAATGGGCTTAGTGTGGATTATCCCGTTTCCGCAACTGAACTGGCTGGGCACTTATAAGGGGTATTTTAGCTGGGCATCGTTTTTTATAGCAGGCAGTGTATTTTACTGGTATAAGCAATCGCCCATACTGTCTTATTTTTTATTGCTGTTGATGTTTGCATTTTCGTACGGCGCATCGCAGCTGGCAGAAATAGGGGCATTGGTTGGCCCTCCCGTATGGACAATTTGTGGCCCCATTGCACTAGCTGCCTTAATTACGCTGTTTTTGATAAGCCGGAAAAGGCAAGTTAACTTTGTGAGCAGTATATTCCGTTTGCCGGTATGGCTGGTTAGCTTTTTGGCCAAAGGCTTTGGTGCCAAAATATAAGGCTAAATCTGTTTGGGGTATCTTTGTTAACTTTTCCTTAAAGTAGTTAACTATCAGGTATTGAATTTATTGTTAAATATTAGTTCACTCTTTGTGGTAAACATAATAATGTGTTAACATTGCCTTAATATTATTGCTGAACCTTTGTGCTCAAATTGAACACACATGAAGAAGCTTTACTTATTACTCTTATCCGTTCTAACAATCTGCTTTACCATACCTGCCAATGCGCAGCTAACCAGCACCGTGCTGAGTGGTAAAGTTGTAGATTCTAAAGGCGTTACTATGCCGGGTGTAACCATCCAGGCTGTAAATACCAGCACTGGTACACGTTATGGTGCACAAACCAATACAGATGGCCGTTATACCATCTCTAACGTTAACCCGGGCGGTCCTTATACTATTACTGCTACTTTTATCGGTTACAAAAAAGAAGAACGTAGCGACCTTACCTTAACCTTAGGTAATGCAACGTTTAACTTTTTGCTGCAGGATGAAAGCACAGCATTAAAAGAAGTTACTGTACGTGCAACCGGCGGCCCAACTAAAACAGGTGCCAGCACCCGTATCGGTCAAAATGCAATTAAAACGTTGCCGTCTATCAACCGTAACTTTCAGGATTTAACCCGTACTACGCCTCAAAGTAACAATAACTCATTTCAGGGTACCAATTACCGTTACAATAACGTAACGCTTGATGGTGCCATTAATAACGATGCAATTGGTTTCAGCCCGTCATTAGGTGGCCAGAACAATGCATCGGGCCAGGTGGGTAGCAGTACCCGTACCAGCCCGGTACCAATGGATGCCGTACAGGATATACAGGTTTATGTAGCGCCTTTCGATATTAAAATTGGTAACGTATTGGGTGGTAGTATTAACGCTGTAACCCGTAGCGGTACAAATGATGTTACAGGTTCGCTTTATACTTACGGCCGTAACGCAACCTTAACTGGTAAAAACAACGCATCTGCAGCAGCAGGAGGCGATGGTGCTAAAGAGCCCAAAGATTTTCATGATTACCAGGTTGGTGGCCGTTTGGGTTTCCCGATCATTAAAAATAAATTATTCTTCTTTACCAACGAGGAGATAAATCGCCGCCAGGATCCAGTAATTTCGGGTGCCGGTACTGCAGGTTCTGCCAAAATATTAAGCTTGCAAGATGCACAAAACCTGGCTACAGCATTTAAAACATACAGCGGTCAGGATGCTGGTACTTATGGTAATACGACCATCTTCTCAAACTCAAACAAATTCTTTAATCGTTTAGACTGGAATATCAACGATAAAAACCAGTTAACTATCCGTAACAATACCATCAGCTCTTCTGCAACTAACTTAGAGCGCGATCAAAGTAACTTCCGTTTCAGCGGTATTGATTATACTTCACACAACAACTCATCATCAACTGTTGCCGAGTTAAAATCAAGGATTTCAAACAGCGCAAGTAACAGCTTATTGGTAGGTTACTCAAATGTACATGATTACCGCGACCCTAACTCGAACCCTGCATTACCACAGATTGAGATTACCGGTAATACGCCAGGTACAACCATATTTATGGGTACCGACCGTGAGGCTGCCATATTTGATATGCGCCAAAAAACTACTGAGTTAACTGATAACTTTACCTTGACTAAAGGTAAACACACTTTTACCTTTGGTACACACAACGAGTTTTATAACATCACTTATAACTTTGTTAACGCATGGAACGGCCGTATAGCTTACAGCAGCGTTGCTAATTTCCTGGCTAACATCCCTTCCCGTACCCGTGCTAACTTTAACTATACCGATAACACCCGCGATTATATCCTTGACAATCCATCAGCTAAATTTAATGTTGATCTGTTAAGCGTATATGGTCAGGATGAAATCCAGTTAACCGACAACTTTAAGTTAACCGCAGGTTTACGCTTTGACTATGCCGGCGTACCGGATAAACAACCGTTGAGCTCTAAAACTACAGGCGCACCGGTTGACGTTAATTACGGCAATACCTTCACTTATACTAAACCAAAAGATATCCAAAACAAATATTTGAACAATGTAGAGATCAACCCGCGTGTATCTTTTAACTATGATATCAACGGCGATCAAAGTGTTGTTTTACGTGGTGGTAGTGGTTTCTTTACCGGCCGTGTTCCTTTTGCATGGTTTGGTTATGCATTTTACAACAATGGTACAACTTATGGTGCTTATGATGTTAAACCAAGTGCAACTGCGCCAATCAAGGCAGGTACAAACCCTGTACAAGCCCCTTCAAATGGTGGTTTAGGCTTTGTTAACCAGCAAGGTGCCAATACTTCTGCTACGGGCCCTACCCAGGTGGATATGATTGATAATAACTTTAAAATGCCACAGGTTTGGAGAAACAGTTTAGCTGTTGACGTTACCACGCCAGATCAGTGGAAATTTACTGTAGAAGGTATCTACACTAAAGTTATCCACGATTTAAAATTCCAACAGGTTAATACTACTGATAATGTAACTTATTATCCTTACGATACCCAGCACCAACAGCCAATATTTGTTAATAGCAAAATAAATTCGTCATACACTAACGCTTATTTATTATCAAATACTAATCAGGGTTACCGTTACAGTGCTACTGCGCAAATTGCCAAACTGTTTCAGTTAGGTGCATTGAGCAGCTTAAATGCTACCGTAGCTTATACCTACGGTCACTCTAAAGATGTTACCAACGGTATCCGTAACTCAATGGAATCTAACTGGCAGTTAAACCAGGCTTTAAATCCAAACAACCCTGGGTTGGCTAACTCAAACTTTGATATCCGTAACCGTATCGTATCAACAGTTAACTATATGGTTAACTGGGATGCTGCTAAAAACTACACTGCAAACTTTAGCTTCTTCTTTAGCGCGCAATCTGGTAACCCATATACGTATGGTATCTATCCAAGTGCTATCGATGGTACAGGCCAGCAAGTTAGTTTAGCTTATATACCTAAAGCTGGCGAAACTGTTAATTTCTTCAGAGATATCGTTGGCGGACAAACTGCTGCACAGCAAGCTGCTGCGTTTGATGCCTTTATCGATGCCAGCAAATACCTGAAAAGCCGCCGTGGCGACTTTACACAACGTAATGCTGCCTTTACACCTTGGAACAATCAACTTGATTTCCGTTTTGCACAAGACTTTAAATTTGGTAATGGCAAACGCAAACAGGTTATCACTTTCACTTACGATATTGTTAACTTAACCAATTTGTTGAACAAAAAATGGGGTCAATACTACTTCTCGCCTAACACTTACAATTCAACATCAAGTGTTGGTTTAACACCGGTGAGTGGTACAGGTACACCTTCGTTTGCAAATGCTTCAACTACTTATCCAAAGTACACCTTCTCTAATCCGGGCTTACCGTATTCGGTTGATTACTTTGCTTCACGCTGGCAAATGCAGTTTGGAGTGCGTTACAGCTTCTAAGCGATTTTTCACAATTGTAATAATAACAAGGGCTCCCGATTTTTCGGGAGCCCTTTTTTTATGTTGGCAGATTTTAATTTGGTACAATTTATATTACTTATTTAAGTAAGCAAGTTAGGAGCACTTTGCCCCCTGCCTTTGGTGGAATATACAACTGTTAGTGCTGCTTGCCTAAGCATTTATAAGGCATGTAATTGGGCATACCAAATTTATAAGCATACAATGATTTGGAAAAGTGTTTTTTAATAGCGTGCAAAACAAATACGACAAATGTTTCTTATATTTGATACAAATGTCGGATATGGCTATTTTGCATCAAAAAGAATTTCGTACCACAAACCTGGTTAGTTTACTGGGTGGGGTAGAGCTGGTCACTGAAAAGATTGGGTCGGCTTTTGATTTAATTACGCTGAGTAATAAAGGGATCAAGAAAGCATCCTTAGATGCTTTGGTAGGCCACATGGGCATGACCAAGAAAAACTTTGCCGAAGACATCCTGAACCTGTCTGTCAAAACTTTAGAACGCAAGAAAGGCGATGACCTGCTCGACAGACAAACCTCATCGCATGTGATAGAGGTAGCCAAAGTGGTAAAGCATGCTTTTGATGTTTTTGAGGATGAAGCAAAAGTGCAAAAATGGCTGAGTACACCCAACCGGGCGCTTAATCAAATGAAGCCGCTCGATTTGTTTTATATGCCCACCGGCCTGGGGCTGGTAGATAATGTTTTGGGCAGGATAGAAGAAGGCGTTTATTCCTGATGCTGGTTTACCGTATTGTAAAGGTGCAAAAGCGTACAACAGACCTCTCCGGCATGGGCGCTTTTAAAGAAGGCGGCCGCTGGAATAATCCTGGCACGTATATGCTTTACACCTCAGAAAATAGTTCGCTGGCCTACCTGGAAAGCCTGGTGCATTTCGAGGCCGAAAACACGCCGCCCAATTTATACATTATCACAATCGACGTTAAGGCTGATGACAGCTTAATTTATACACTGCCGGTTGATAGCTATCCTCAAAGTTGGCAGCAAATAGGTAACCTGGCCAACAAGCAACTAGGCGATGAGCTAATGGACGAACGAAAGTTTTTGGCCATCAAAATAAAATCTGCAATCAATACTTTAGAATATAATTGTTTGCTCAATCCCTTGTTTCCGGGGTATCATAACGTGGTTAAGGTTCTGAATGTAGCGCCATTGCCGGTAGATGCCCGGCTGGTGAGGTAGAACACAATCTGCAATTAAACAAAACGCCCTTTAACTTTCGCTAAAGGACGTTTCTATTATTGATCATCAAAATCAAATTACCATCTTCTGTAACCACCACGGTGGTAGTACCTGTTGTAATAAACTACACGGCGCGGGCCATAATAACCGCGGTCTACATAAACAGGCCTGCGGTAGTAGCCATCATCATAAACCGGGGCATTATAATAAACCGGAGCCGGTGCGCAATAAGCGGGTGCCGGTGGGTAATAAACCGGGGCCGGTGGGTAGTAAACCACGTGGCGGTGTGGATAATAAGGAGTACCGATATTAAAACCTACATGTACGCCAACTTGTGCTTTTGCTGCATTGATAGTAAACAAGGCAACTATTACTGCTAAAAGGGTTATACGTTTCATATTCGTTGTTATTACTAAATAATTGATGTTTTTCAGCATCGTTGTTATAGTAATATGACAAGTATTGTACCGCAGGGTTTAATAGTTTGGGGATGAGTATGGGTTATGTAAGCTAAGTTGTTGTATTATAGCAAGAAAAAGTTTATGCTCATTATTCTGAACTTGTTCCGGCATCCCACTTGCATATGTCCACTACTTTGCTCACCGTATACTTAGCATGTGGGATGCCGGAACAAGTTCAGCAAAATGGCGATATGGTACACATAAAAAAGCCCCTCTCCAATGGAGAGGGGCTGGGGCAAGGCTCTTTACAAATTCTTCGCCAGCTTCATTAACATCTCTTGCGGCACCTTTTGCAGGTCGAGTACCAGAAAACCATCCAGGCAATCGGCAAACTTAGGGTCTATGTTAAAGCAGATTATTTTGGCGTTAAGTGATATATACTGGCGCAATAGTACAGGTACTTTCATGTTGCGTACTTCCAGTTCAGAGATCAGGTTGTCGAGGTTTTTAAAGCTGTCTTCGCCGGTTAAAAGCAGGTCGGCATCAATGCTCGAGAAATCAACCTTAAACTGTTTACGCGGCTTTACGTACTCAGCCATTTCATGGTCGAAATGATTACGGGTAATATAATCGACAATAAGCGATTTAGAAAACTTCGAAAAACTATTACTGATACTTACCGGGCCTATTAAGTAACGGTAGCGTGGGTTATCAATTAAAAACTTCAAAATACCCTTCCACAGCAAAAATAACGGTAATGGTTTTTGCTGATACTCCTTACGGATCCATGAGCGGCCAAGCTCTAAACTGCGCTTCAATACCGGGGTAAACTGCGACTTTATTTTAAAAAGGGTAGCGGTATAAAAGCCCTTTTTACCCAGGCTATAAAATATCTCGTCGCCCAAACCAATGCGGTAAGCGCCTACCACCATTTTGGCTTCGGTATCCCAGATAAATAAGTGGTTGTAATAAATATCATACTCATCCAGGTCGATGCTCTTGTTGCTGCCCTCGCCAACCTCGCGGAAGGTAACCTCGCGCAGGCGGCCAATTTCGCGGATAATGTTTGGGATAACCGATGTAGGTACTACAAAAACCTCATAGGCTTTTTCTTTGGTTACCAGGTAATTTTCGCGCAACTGATCAACCTCGGCCGAAATAATATCGGTACTGATGGCTTCTTCTATTTCCTCGGCGCTCTTTTTAATCTTAAACAGGTTGCGCGGGTTAAATATTTTTTTGTCTTCTTCCAGGCCTGTGCCTAAGGCATAGGTTTTGGCCCTTAAAAAGTTAAGCAGTTTAACGGGGTCTTTGTTATCGGATACATCCTGTACGTTAATTGGTTTACCAATGCGCAGCTTAATGGTGTGGCCGCTTTTGTTAAATAACTCTGACGGTAGCTTGGCCGTGCGTAATGCCGGGTGTATTAAGCTAAGCAAGTTAAACAATAACCCGTTGTTGCCATGAAAATAAATGGGTACCACCGGCACCTTCGATTTTTGGATTATTTTACCCACAACCGGGTGCCAAAGCCTGTCTGTAACCTGTTGTTGCTCTATCTTAAAGGTAGATACCTCGCCCGCCGGGAATATCCCTATCGGTATGCCGTTGTTAAGCATTTCGAGCGTTGATTTAATACCGCTGATGCTCGATGAGTGCTCTATATTTTCGAAAGGGTTTACTGCAACAAAATAATCACTCAGGTTGGGGATCTTTTTTAATAAAAAGTTGGCCATTACTTTAGCATCGGGCCTGGCCATGCATAATATTTTAAGCAGCACCATGCCTTCAATCCCACCATAAGGGTGGTTGGCAATGGCTATAAAAGCGCCATCGGCAGGTATATTTTTAAGTTCCTTTTCGTCAAATTCAATTTTAACGCCGCAGCCTTCTAAAATAGCATCTACAAAATCGGGGCCTACTTTTGGTTGTGCCTGGGCAAACAGATCGTTCACCTGGTTTATTTTCATAATTTCCATCAGCAGGGCGGCCAGTCCGGGCATTTTCAGCTTATCTAACTTAGTGGCTTTTGCAAATTCCTCTGTGGTAATTACCTTCATATATTCTTTATACAGATGTTGATGTATTAACGTCAAATTTATTAAATTAACGGCTATTATGGCCGCCGGCATTAAATCTTATCTCAAAAATTACCTCTCCATCACCAAAAAAGATTGGAACGGTTTAGTAATACTAATTGTATTGCTTATAATGGTTTTGGCTGCGCCATACGCATATCGGCTTTTTCACAAAGATAAGTTAATAAATTTTAATGACTTTAATGCCCTTGCTGCGCAATTACCACCAATTGATAGCAATAACGCAGAAACTAATACCAGTGGTATAAAAAACCGCCATCCCGTTCTGTTTGCTTTTAACCCCAATCACCTGCCCGATGACCAGTGGCACAAACTCGGCCTCGATCAGCAGCAGATAGAAGTACTGAAACATTACGAGGCTAAAGGCGGCCATTTCAGCAAAAAAACCGACCTGCAAAAGATCTATTGCATAACTGCTGAAGACTACAAACGCCTTGAACCCTACATTCAATTACCGGCAGATGGCCCGGCAACTATTATAGATATTAACCATGCCGACTCTGCCAGCCTGGTAACTCTTAAAGGTATAGGCCCGGCTTATGCTATGCGAATTATCCGCTATCGCACAAAACTGGGTGGTTTTTACAGCAAAGAACAGTTAAAAGAAGTTTTCGGAATCGATGAAGAACACTACTTGCTGATTAAAGACGGTATTAAGTTGAACCCGTTTGCTATTCATAAAGTAAACATTAATAAAGCTACGTTTGATGATCTGCGCAGATACCCATACCTCAGTTACAAGCAGATCAATGCCATTATCCAATATCGCAGCGAGCATGGCGATTATGATAATCTGAATGATATGAAAGATGTAGCTATTTTGGATGATGCTACATTGATGAAAGTGAAGCCATATTTGGTGTTTAGGTAGTGTAGATTATATCAAACACGTCATTGCGAGGTACGAAGCAATCCCCGACATACGGAGCCGTTTAGAGAGATTGATCTGCATAGTTTGAGATTGCTTGTACCTCGCAATGACGTGTTTGATATGTCTAAAATTCTTGGCTCTTGACTCTAAAAATATTATCTTTGCCCATGCAAGAAAAAATCCTCATTCTTGACTTTGGCTCACAGTTTACACAACTCATTGCACGCCGGGTCAGGGAGCTCAATATCTATTGCGAGATCCATCCCTTCAATAACTTTCCCGAAGTAGACAGCACAGTAAAAGGTATCATCCTTTCGGGTAGCCCGTATTCTGTACGTCAGGAAGATGCGCCGCATTTCGAATTTGCCAAACACCATACCAACCTGCCAATTTTAGGGGTTTGTTACGGTGCACAATATGTAGCCCATTTTAACGGTGGCGAAGTAATGGCATCAAACACCCGCGAATATGGCCGTGCCAATTTGCACTATATTAACCAGCAAAACCCGCTGTTTAAAGATGTTCCGGGTAATTCGCAGGTATGGATGTCGCATGCAGATACCATTAAGCGCATTGCAGATAATTTCGAGATTATTGCCAGTACAGATAATGTGGAGGTTGCTGCCTACCAGATTAAAGGCACAAAAACTTTCGGTATTCAGTTTCACCCAGAGGTTACCCACAGTATTGATGGCAAGCAATTGCTGCAAAACTTTTTGGTTGATATTTGCGGTTGCGCACAAGACTGGACCCCGGATTCGTTCGTGGAAACTACTATTGCCGCCCTGAAAGAAAAATTAGGTGATGATAAAGTAGTTTTAGGTTTATCAGGCGGGGTAGATTCATCGGTTGCGGCCGTATTGCTGCACCATGCCATTGGTAAGAATCTGCATTGTATTTTTGTTGATAACGGCCTGCTGCGTAAGGACGAATTTGAGTCGGTGCTCGAATCGTACAAACACATGGGCTTAAATATAAAAGGTGTTAATGCCAAACAACGTTTCTACGATGCGTTGAACGGCTTATCAGATCCCGAGAAAAAGCGTAAAGCCATTGGCCGCGTATTTATAGAGGTATTTGATGATGAGGCACACCAGGTACAGGATGTAAAGTGGTTAGGTCAGGGTACTATTTATCCCGATGTGATCGAATCTATATCGGTTAAAGGCCCGTCGGCCACCATTAAATCGCACCATAACGTGGGCGGTTTACCCGACTTTATGAAACTGAAAGTGGTTGAGCCATTAAACACCCTGTTTAAAGACGAAGTGCGTAAAGTGGGTAAAGCCCTGGGTATTGATCCAAATATTTTAGGCCGCCACCCTTTTCCTGGTCCGGGTCTGGCTATCAGGATCTTAGGTGAAATTACGCCCGAGAAAGTTGACATTCTGCAACAGGCCGATGCGATTTATATCAACAATTTAAAGTCGGCTGGTGTTTATGATAAAGTTTGGCAGGCAGGCGCAATTTATTTGCCTGTACAGTCGGTAGGGGTAATGGGCGATGAGCGTACTTATGAAAACGTAGTTTGCTTACGCGCAGTAGAATCATTAGACGGTATGACAGCCGACTGGTGCCACTTACCTTACGATCTGCTGGCTAAAATATCAAACGAGATCATTAACAACGTAAAAGGTATTAACCGGGTAGTATATGACATTAGTTCGAAACCACCGGCTACCATTGAGTGGGAATAAATATAGGCTGCTGATACTATTGGTTGTGTTTTTGGCGGCAGCATGTTCGCCTAAAACACGGCCGGTAGCCACCAGGCCGCAGCAAGCCCAACCCGCGGTTCCGGCTGCTAAGGCTATCGAGAAGCCGGTTAATAAGCCACCGGTAAAAATAACTGCACCTGCAGCGCAGCAAAAGGTATCTGCCATTGCTATGCTGCTGCCATTTAACCTGGATAATCTGAATGTTGGGGGTAAATACAGCAAGGCCGATATGCAAAAGGCTAATATGGCTGTAGAATATTACCAGGGTTTCAAACTCGCGCTCGATTCACTTACGGCCAATGGCTATAACTATCGCCTGCAATTATTTGATGCTAAAGACAAGCCCGCAGAGGCCCGTAACCTGGCACTTAACCCCAAAGTACGTAACAGCGATCTCATTGTCGGCCCGATATTTCCGGATGGGATTAAAGCCTTTGGCACAGGTGTAACCGCTAATAAAAATCCAATGGTATCGCCATTGTCGCCATCTTCGCCCGCTGCGTTCCGAAATCCATCATTAATTACGGTAATTCCACCATTGGATTACCATGCCCGCAGAAGCGCCCAATATGTTTACGAGCGGCTGAAAGCCAAAAAGGTATTTGTTTTAAAATCTGGTTTTTCTGAAGATAACAAATACATTACACCGTTTAAGCAGCAATTGGACAGCCTGAGTAAACTAAAAACCAAGATTATCCCGTTTACCGTGGTACGTGGCGACTTAGCGGCGCTGCTTCCGCAATTATCGAAAACAGAGCCGAATGTGTTTTTATTGCCGTCTACCAATCAGGCATTTTTGCAGGTGACCCTGCGCTCGCTGGATACGCTGATAAAAAGTTATCCGGTGATATTGATAGGCCACCCAAGCTGGGAAAAATTAGCCTTTTTAAAGGCTGATCTGTTGCAGCGGTTAAAAACGGTGATCACCTCGTCAGATCATGTAAACTACAAATCGGGCAGCATGATTGCTTTTATTAAAACTTACCGCAAGGCTTATCATTTGGAGCCAAGTGAGTTTGCCATCAAAGGTTTTGATGAAGGATTATACTTTGGGCAGCTATTAGCCGAAGATGAAACCGGCGCCATGAAACCCGAGCAGCACGATTTTGAAGGCTTGCATAATAAGTTTCATTTTGTTAAAAAACCGGCGACAGGCTGGGTAAACACCCATGTTTATATGTTGAAATACGTTAACTTTGAGCTAAAAGCGATAGAATGAAGGCACTGAATCAGCTTAAAACCTTTCAACGCATTTTGGCCGAGTACCCGGCTGATGTACCTTTAAGTAAATTTCTACCCGGCTTTTTCAGGCAAAACAAACAAATGGGCTCTACCGATAGAAAGGTAGCCAGCCGTTTGGTATACAATTATTTTCGTTTGGGCAGGGCACTAGCCAACCACCCCGATGAAGACCGGTTAATGGTTGCCGAATTTTTGTGCAATAACCAACTCAACTCTTTTATCCAACATTTTAGGCCCGACTGGGCGGCCTGTATCGGTTTTGCTTTAGACGAGAAGCTGAACATTGTTAAGGCTTCTTATCCGGACTTTAAACTGGAAGATATATTCCCCTGGTCTACGCAGTTATCGGCCGGGATAGATCGCGAAGCATTCCTGAAATCATTTTTTATTCAACCCGATCTTTTTATCCGTGTGCGCAAAGGTTTTGAGCAACAGGTTAAAAGCGAACTCAAAAATGCTGAAGTTACCTTCCGTGATGAAGGCGACGGTTGCCTGGCTTTGCCAAACGGTACCCGGCTCGAAGCCATATTTCAAAAACAGCATTGGTTTGAGGTGCAAGACAGATCATCTCAGCAAACAGCGCAATTTTTTCAGCCCCAGAAGTGGGAGCACTGGTGGGATGCCTGCGCAGCATCGGGCGGTAAATCATTATTACTGTACGAGATGGAGCCCAGCATTAAACTGGTAGTATCAGACATCCGCGAAAGCATACTGGCCAACCTCGATGAGCGTTTTGAGCAGGTTGGCATCCGTAAATATCAGAAGAAGTTAGTTGATTTAACCGGTAACGTGGAACCCGAGCTGCATGGCTACGAGTTTGATGGGATTATCCTTGATGCGCCTTGCAGCGGCTCTGGTACCTGGGGCCGAACGCCCGAGATGATCAGTCAGTTCGAAACGCACCGTATGGAATTTTTCCAGCGTCTGCAAAAAACCATCACCCCAAACGTGGTTAAATACTTAAAAGAGGGCAAGCCATTGATCTACATTACCTGCTCTGCCTTTAAAGCCGAAAACGAAGATGTTGTTAATTACCTGGTAAAGAACCTTAATCTCAGGCTGGAAGACCAGCGCGTTTTGCAAGGCTACGAGCATAAATCTGATACCATGTTTGCGGCAAGGCTGATTCAAAACCCACGACCGGTGATAGAACCCGAGCAAGTACCCTTTGATATGAATATGGTATTGTCTTAAGCGAGAAGCCAATAAACATTATTTCTTAATTTGTGTTACCTTCGGTATAACCATAAGCTGCCTGGCAATGAAGTATAAACTGGTATTTCTATTTATTATCGCATTGTTTGTTTCTGCAGCAGCCAGGGCTCAGCATAGCGCCCCCGATACTGTAAAAACCGGCATCTACATCACCAGCATCCATGACATTAATTTTAAAGACAAAGAGTACACCATAACCCTTTGGCTTTGGCTCAAATACAAAAACAAAGATTTTGATTTTCTGAAGAACCTCGAGGTGCCACAGGCCAAAACGGTGACCACTTCATTTTCTACAATCGACTCTACAGGGGGTAAATACTACATACTAATGAAACTGCAGTGTGTAATGAAAGATTCCTGGGCGATTGATAACTTCCCTTTTGACAAGCAGAGGCTGAGGTTTTCTATCGAAAATTCGCAGTTCGATTCGCATTCACTGGTTTTTGCTGCCGATACTTTAGGCAAGCATTTCGACCCCCGCTTTACGCTCAGGGGATGGCGTATTGATACTCTGGAGGCCTCTACGGGCACTAAAGCTTATGAAACCGCCTTTGGTGATGAGAGCGTTAAAAAACCGCATACAGAATACAGTAATTATAAGGTTAGGATGGTGATTAACCGGGACGCCATGGGCTTGTTTTGGAAAATGTTTTTGGGCATGTATGTGGCTTTCCTGATTGCCTATATGTGCTTTTACATCCACCGGGACAGTATCGATTCGCGGTTTGGGTTAAGCGTGGGTGCGCTTTTTGCGGTAATCGGTAACAAGTATATTATCGATTCGTCTCTGCCCGAGTCTACCACCTTTACCCTGGTTGATACCCTGCACGGCATCACGCTCTTATTTATCCTCACGGTGATTATTGCCACCTCATTCAGCCTTAAAATGGTTAAAGCCGAAAAGGTAGATCAAGCCCGCAGGTTCGATCTCATCTCAGCACAAGTGGTATTGGCTATTTACCTGTTATTAAATACTTACTTTATTTATAAAGCCAACCAGGGTTAATCAGCAAACTGATTAACGTGACTGCGTTTTTAAATGAGCAGGGTTAATAGCTGCGGCGCGAGATGGGTTATTGCATTTGCCCAGCAACGTGTAGATTAAAACAAATATGATGATGGTAGACAGGCAACCGCCGCCTAGTTTCTTAGCACCCCATGCCGCTATAATAGTTCTGAAAAAATTGTTCATATGGCTTTAACAGGTATTTGAAAGGATGGTTTTAAATCGATAGGAACCAACACGCCTATAGTGCCTCCAATTAAAAATTAGTACTTAAAGATACCCCGTAAGTGCGTGGATTAGCCAGATGCGAAGCACCAAAATCATAAGCGTAGTCAATAACTTTTTTATTGGCTATGTTACTTTCCCACAAAAACAAGCTGAAGTTTTTGGTTTCTAAGCCAATACGGCCGTTAAACTTACTATAAGCTTTTTGCTCAATCTGGTTAGCCAGATCAAAGTATTGATCACCCAGGTAACGCCATTCGGCACGGGCAATAAGCCTTGCCATCTGCGGGCCTCCCAAAGCGTAGTTGTATTGCGCGGCCAGCATAGAGGTTATATTAGGCGTATAAATTTGATGGTTGCCTTTCAGATCTGCCACGGCACCGTTGTCGCCAATAACCAGGTCGGTATAACGGGCATGGGTATAGCCAAAGTTGTAGTCGAATGCAATCCACTTAACAGGTGTGGCGTTAAGCCTTAGCTCGGCACCCTTGCTGTTCAACCTGCCCGCATTTTTGGTAACCGTTATGGCATCGGGCAAAATGAGCGTAGGCACCTGGGCGTTGTTTACATGAATGTAAAATGCGGCTACATTCAATCGCAGCATATTATTAAAGAAGGTATTTTTTGAGCCAATCTCGAAGTTGTTACTGTATTCGGGATTAAAGGTATACAGTGGTGGCTGCGATGGGTCTGACGATAGTTCTGTAATGCCGCCCGCCCTGAAACCCCTGCTGTAACCGGCATATAAATTGTTACTGGCCGAAAGCCGGTAAGCGATATTAACCTTGGGCGAAAATGCCTTAAAGTTAGCTTTTGCAGCGGTATCCGGCCGGATAATGATAGAGGACTGTCCATTAGGCTGATATTCTCCCAGTACGTTTTCTTTCTTGTGTTCGTAATCGTACCGTAAACCGGCAGTAATATCCAGATTGGCGTTTAGGGAGTAAGTTGCCTGCGCGTAGGCTGCGAGGCCAAAGTTTCTGTCGGTATTGGTGTTAATACTGGTAAAATCGCTTACCGGAGAACCTACAGCTGCCGCATCGGCACCGTAATGTGTACCTACGCGGTTGGGCGCATAATGATAAAAGCCATAAACACCGCCGGTCCATTTTAATTTAGAAGTAGATGAAGCAGGCGAACTGAATCGAAATTCCTGGATCCCGGTTTTTACCTTGTTCCAATCGGCACCATAATTATTCACGACAGAAACCGCATCGAGTGGTGAGAAATCACCATCGATAGGGGTAGTGTAATAGCGGTTATTAACCTGGTATGATGATAATGACGTAAAGTTGAAATTACGCCCTGTATAATTAACAGCCAGCGAAGTATAGAAAGTATTGTCAACCATTTTGGTGGTAGCGTCCTGGTTAACCTGGTACGGGTTAGCCAGGGCATCGGCAGGTGTGCCCGCCAGGGGGAAAGCGCCGTTATTGCGGTTGTTGTAGTTTTTAACATTTAAAGTTAAAGCCAGCCTGGAGCTTGCCAGAAACTTTAAGAAGTAATTACCTAAAAAAAAGTGCTGTTTATCAAAATGGCTGTTATTATAAGTGTTGGTATAGAAGCCATTAAACGCCGAATAAACGCCGGCGATGCCGAGGTATAACTTATCATTTATTAAAGGGGCCTTAATGCCGAGCGTGTAACGCTGCGCACCGTAATTGCCAAAATCCAAACCGGCAAAACCGCTTAATGTATTGGATGGCTGTTTGGTAATGATATTAATTACACCACCGGTAGCGTTGCGGCCGTACAGTGTACCTTGCGGGCCACTTAAAACTTCAACACGCTCAACATCCAGCAGCTGGGGGATGTAAGTATCCAGGTTGTATTGGTTTACACCATCTACATAGGTGGCAACAGCAGGATCATACGAAGTGGTTACAATGCCCCTTATCCCGGTAACGGTACGGTTATCGCCTGGCCCGGCCGAGTAGAGGTTGGGCGCTATGGCAGTTAAATCCTTTAAATCCCGTAGTCCGTAATCACGCACCTGTTTGGCGGTTAATGTGGTAATGGCTGATGGTACCACTTGCTCATCTTGTTCAAAATTTTGTGCTGTAACGGTCACTTCATCCAGCTGCATGTTGAACGGACTAAGCTGAATAGTGACAGCCTGATTTTGCCCCGTTAAGTTTACAGAATAATTTTTATCAGCATAACCAACAGCATTAACGTGAAGTATATAGCTACCTTTTGTAATTTGTTTAAAGCTAAACTTGCCGTCTTTATCACTAAGACTATAATAGTTGGTATTTAAAAGGTGAGCAGCAGCCCCGGCTATCGGGTGGTTTTGTTTGTCGGATACCGAGCCCGATAAATTGATTAATGCCTGGCTTTTAGCAGACGTAGCTATAAAAGCCAGCAGCAAAAAAGTAAAAGTTATTTTCATGTAGTTAACCGCACCGATGTATATGCACTACAAATTTAAATGTTTACACATGGTAAATGTATGGTTTAGGTTTAAGATATTTTTTAAGCCTAAATGCGTATAATTTTTAATAGCGGGCTGGCATTTAAGAGCTATAAATGCGTATTGCTTCTAAACAGCTTTATAGCAATGGCTAACAAAATTACACCAAAGGCTTTACGTAAAATATTAACCCCGGTTGGGCCGAGCAGCCTTTCGAGCCATTGTACGTTTTTAAGTACCAGGTAAACTACTATGGTGTTGAGCACAATACCTACTACAATATTTTGGGTTTGATATTGCGATTTAAGGGACAAAAGGGTAGTCATGGTACCGGCACCGGCTATAAGCGGAAACGCGATGGGTACAATAGATACGGTGGTAGACATTTCCTCTTTAAAAAGGTTGATGCCCAGTATCATTTCCATGGCAATAATAAAGATCACTAATGAACCTGCAATAGCAAACGAGGCGATATCAAGGCCTATCACCTTCAATATAGCTTCGCCTGCGTAAAGAAAACCAATCATTAAAACTAATGCCGCAATACTTGCCCGCTCTGATTGAATGTGGCCAACGCGGCTTCTCAATTCAATGATAACAGGTATGGTCCCCAGCACATCAATGATGGCAAAAAGGATCATGGTTACAGAAAGTATTTGGTTAAAGTTAAAATAGGTCACGCTATGCGGTTTTGTTGTTCTTTAGATTTTAACCTGAAAGTAAGTAAAAAACCTATTAAAATGTAGAATGAAGCCAGAAAAAATACCGAATGGATGGATATGGCACTGATAAGCCCGGCACCAATCGGGCCTAAGGTTTGTCCGATAGATGCGTAAGATTGATTAACACCTAGTATTTCACCCTGTTTCCGTGGGTCGTTATGGTCGGCTATAATGGCGTTGAGCATAGGGTTGCGTAAGCCGTTAAACATGCCATATACAAACAGGCATGCGCCAAACAGTAAAAAGGTTTGCGTAAATCCGGCCATAAACATAGCTACCATACACAGCATGGTTGAAAGCAGCAATATGACCGATTTCGAGGGGAAGATCTTGGTAAATAAAGATACGCACATTTGCATAATGATACCGGTTACCGCAAAACCTGCATAAAATAAACCGATACCGGTAGGGCTAAATTTTAGTACATCTACACTGAAGGTTTGGAAGCCCACAATCATGGTAAACTGTGCCATGGTAAGGAGGAAACCGGTAAATACAGCTGTGCCGATAACCGGTTTTTTCATAGCCGTTAGCAGGGATACAAAAGTGAACCTGCTTTTTTCGCTTTGTGCGCGTTTATCCTTAGTGTAAGTTTCTTTCAGTAGAAAAACGGTAGCCAATGTACCCAACAGGGCTATGCCGGCTGCAAAGTAAAATGGAAACTGCAAGCCAAACCTGCTTAGTAATCCCCCTATTGCAGGCCCCCCTATAAAGCCGAAACCAAAAGCCGAACTGAGGTAGCCAAACTTCTTGGCCCTGTCTTTAGGGGTAGCTGTATCAGATACCATGGCCTGCGCTACGGATATATTACCGCCTGTAATGCCATCTAATATCCGCGCAGCAAACAGCATAACCAGGCTATGTGCGGTAGCAAACATGATAAACGACAGGCAGGTACCGGCGAGGCTGATGGCCAAAACAGGTTTACGCCCCCATTTGTCTGAAATAGCGCCTAACAATGGTGTAGCAAAAAACTGTGCGATAGAGAATGATGCTGTAAGATAGCCAACCGTTTGCTGATTAATACCAAACGTTTTGCCGTACGAGTAAATGAGCGGAACAATGATGCCGAACCCCAGCGAGTTAATTACGCAAACACAAATAAGTACCCACAGATTTTTATCAGCTTTCATTAAATATATTCTTAGATATTATTGGGGTACAGTTCCGGCTTTAATCTTTTAGCCAAAAATCCGGTGGCTAATGCAGGGTCTATTTCGGTAACAAGTACGCCAATTTTGCCGTATGGCTGGTAGGCTATGCACTTTCCATCCGGGTCAATCATTGAGGTGGCCGACTCTGGGAAATCTGTTGCATAATTTGAGCTGGCAAAATAAATGGTGTTTTCGATGCTGCGCATCATCATCGCTTTTTCGTAATAAGGGTTTTCCGGAGCACCCCATTGCGTAGGCTTAACGCCACTGCTATTGCTGCCTGCAAAATGCGGATGAAACACAATTTGCGCACCATGCCGCGCAGCCCACCGGGTAGTTTCCGGGTATCTGAAACCCTCGTGGCAAATTACAATGCCAAACTTTAGGCCATTTACTTCAAACAGGTGCCGTTCTTTACCAGGCATCCACCTGTTATCTTCTGTCGGGTCGAGTTGGTTTTTAGTCTGATAACCCAGTATTTCGCCCAGGGCAGATACTACAAAGGCAACATTAAAAATTCCTTCCCCGGTTTCCCAGTCCATCGGGATAATGATGGCGAGCTGATGTTGTTTTGCAATTTCACAGATTCGTTTTAAGGCTATTTCCAATTTTTCCTGCGCATGCGTTTCTATCGTAAACTCCGTTGCCGGGTATCCCGGTATGTATGATTCGGGGAAGCAGATAATTTCCGCACCCTGGTCTGCAGCCTCTTTTGTTAGTTTATCTACCCAGTACAAACCGTCGTTGATAGATTTTGGGAAGGGGGGCGAGGCTAACGCTATTTTCATTGATTTAATAACTGGTGGTAATTTTTAGGCAATATCAACAAAAAAGGTTCTGTTTTCACAGAACCTTTTTCAATATTATTAAAATAATAAATTTAGTCTACGTAATGTGGGTTTGGCGGATCTTTAGGAAGCTCGTTTACACCGTGGCGAACCTTAGAGTGCTTAATACTGTAACCAAAGTAAACGATAAAGCCAATAATTAACCATACAATTAAACGTGCCCAGTTTTCCCAGCCTTCGCTAAAAATCATACCTAAACAAACCAGTGCGCCAAGCGGGCAAACAATGTAGTATAAAGGTGTTTTAAAAGGGCGGTTAATGTTAGGGTCGGTTCTGCGAAGAATGAAAATACCGATGCATACCAATACAAACGCAAATAGTGTACCGATGCTCACCATGTCGCCTACAATGCTATCTGGCACAAAGCCGGCAAAAATAGATACGAAACCAAAAAATAACCATTGCGATTTGTATGGGGTGCGGTGTTTAGGGTGCAGTTTTGCAAATACGCCCGGTACCAATCCGTCTGTGCTCATGGTATAAAATACACGGGTTTGTCCCATTAACATCACCAGTATTACTGATGAAAAACCTGCCAGAATTGCAACCGTAACCAGTTTGGCCAACCATTCGAAACCCGGCATGTGATGGCGGATTGCGTATGATACAGAAGCCTCGCTGCCCTGGGTTAAAAACTCTTTGTAAGATGCTATACCGGTTAGCACGTGCGAAAACAGGATATATAAAGCAGTACAGATAACCAACGAAATTAAGATACCCATCGGCATATCTTTCTGTGGGTTTTTAGCCTCTTGTGCAGCAGTAGATACGGCATCAAAACCAATAAAGGCAAAGAATACGATACTCGCGCCGCGCAATACCCCAAACCAGCCGTGGTTACCACTGGCTGCATAATCATGCAGCACACCTGTATTTAGTTTAATAGTACCGGCATTTGCAGGTATCATATATGGTGTATGGTTAAGCGGGTTAATAAACTGCCAGCCGAAACCGATGATCAGCAATACGATGGCTACTTTTACCAATACGATAACGTTGTTAACCGCTGCAGACTCGGCCGTACCGCGGATCAATAACAGGGTTAGTAAAAAGATAATGAGTATGGCTGGTAAGTTAACCAAACCATGTACGCCCGCTTCAGATACCTGGAAAGGCGAATGGCAGTACTGATAGGGTATGGAGAGCCCGAAAAACGTTTGCAGTAAATCATTGAGGTATTGCGACCAGCCTATGGCTACGGTAGCTGCACCCAGTGCATATTCTAAAACCAAATCCCAGCCGATTATCCAGGCAATAAATTCGCCCATGGTGGCATAAGAATAAGTATAAGCACTACCCGCAATCGGGATCATACTCGCAAATTCAGCATAGCAAAGGCCTGCAAGCGCACAACCAATAGCGGCTATAATAAAAGATATGGTTACGGCAGGGCCTGCGTTGCCACCGGCAGCAGCAGCAGTACGTACAAATAAACCTGCACCAATAATAGCACCTATGCCTAAAGCAATTAGTGCAGTTGGTCCAAGCGTTCGCTTAAGTGTTTTTTCTGATTCGGCAGATGCCGCCAACAACGACTGAATGGACTTCTTAATAAATAAACTCATTGTTTTTGATCTGTTGTAAAGATTTAATCATGTTTAGCAGCCCAAACGTACTTAATTTTCTCCAAAAACAGAATAGTACACTTGTAACAATCAAGAATAAGAAAACAAAAAGCCTAAATACATGTATCGGTATGCTATTTGGGTATTAAATAAAGGCAGAACTAATGTTTTGTTGTTAATTTATTGGTGGAAAATGGCAAAATGTGAAGTGATAGCCGGCAATGGTTCCTGATAGTTTGTTTAATCTATGAATGACTATAAAATCTACAGAATTTTAGAGATGTAGTGGTTGGGTATTTTAAAATTTAAGGTGGTAGCACTGATGTTCCGCTGGTCCCGCTTTACGCTCATACTACACTGGCATTAGGCGCGGGCCGGTATCCACTTCAATCGGGTTTAGGTATCGGTAATTACTTAAGTACGTCATTGCGAGGTACGAAGTAATCCCCAACTTTGCAGATCAAACTTACTTAGTGGCTCTGTAGATCGGGGATTGCTTTGTCGTACCTCTTCGCAATGACGTAAAGGTGAGAATGAAAAAGGGAGACGAAACGCCTCCTTAATTATTTATATTTTCTTCTCTACCTTAACCCCATGCACAATCATCGATTGTATTTTAATCTCTTTCTGAATATGCTTGTTGGTATCAACCTCCTTGTGTAAATGCGGTGCAATTACCAGCGAAACGATAGACATCAGCTTGATCAGAATATTCATCGACGGGCCGGAGGTGTCCTTGAACGGATCGCCCACGGTATCGCCGGTAACAGATGCTTTATGTGGCTCAGATTTTTTGTAGAAGATCTCGCCATTGATCTCCACACCTTTTTCGAATGATTTTTTAGCGTTATCCCAGGCACCGCCGGCATTGCTCTGGAACATACCCATCAGCACACCTGATACGGTTACACCGGCAAGCAAACCACCCAATACTTCGGGGCCGAAAGCGAAACCGATGATAATCGGAGTGATGAGCGCAATGGCGCCGGGGGCAATCATTTCGCGGATAGAAGCCTTGGTAGAGATGGCCACGCATTTTTCGTACTCGGGCTTGGCCTTGTATTCCATAATGCCGGGAATTTCGCGAAACTGTCGGCGCACTTCTTCAACCATGGCCATCGCGGCGCGGCCTACAGCCGCAATACACAAGGCAGAGAAGATGAACGGGATCATCCCGCCTACAAATAACCCGGCTAATACATCGGCCTTGTAAATATCAATATGGTCGATGCCGGCAACACCCACAAATGCCGCAAATAAAGCCAGTGAGGTTAACGCCGCCGAAGCAATGGCGAATCCCTTGCCTGTAGCAGCGGTAGTGTTACCTACGGCATCCAGGTTGTCTGTACGGTGGCGTACTTCTTCGGGTAGCTGGTTCATTTCGGCAATACCACCGGCGTTATCGGCAATCGGCCCAAAGGCATCGATAGCTAACTGCATTGCCGTGGTTGCCATCATCCCTGCTGCGGCAATAGCCACACCGTATAAACCGGCAAAGTGGTAAGAACCATAAATGCCCGAGGCTAAAACCAGGATAGGCAGCACGGTTGATTCCATCCCCACGGCCAAACCTGCAATAATATTGGTAGCATGCCCGGTTGACGATTGCCTGATGATGCTCATCACCGGGCGCTTGCCCATGGCTGTATAATATTCGGTAATGATAGACATTAGCGTGCCCACAATAAGCCCCACAACAATTGAAAGGAACACGCCGGTTTTGGTAAATACCAGCGAGCCGGTTTTAATGTTGCCGCTAAGGTCCAGATCGCGGGTGAGGTACATATTGCCAGATGGCAGCATCCACCTTACTACAAAAAATGTGGCAATTGCGGTAAGTATGATGCTCATCCAGTTACCCATATTTAGTGCGGTTTGTACGCTGTCGGTTTCTTTCTTTATCCGCACAAAAGAGGCACTGATAATTGAAAATATTAAACCCACACCGGCAATAACCATCGGGAGCAAAACAGGGGCAATGCCACCAAAATTATCATGCGATACAATTTCGCGCCCCAGTACCATGGTGGCCAGCATGGTGGCTACATACGAGCCAAATAAATCGGCACCCATGCCGGCTACGTCGCCCACGTTATCGCCTACGTTATCGGCAATGGTGGCAGGGTTACGCACGTCATCTTCGGGGATGCCGGCTTCAACCTTACCCACCAGGTCGGCGCCTACATCGGCAGCCTTGGTGTAAATACCGCCGCCCACACGGGCAAATAAGGCGATAGATTCGGCCCCTAATGAAAATCCGGCTAAAACCTCGAGGGCTTTCTGCATTTCTTCGCCGTTTACGTTGCCATGTACATTTTTAACATAAATGGTGTAAAAAACAATGAATAGCGACCCTATCCCTATTACCGCCAAACCGGCAACACCAAGGCCCATCACGGTGCCGCCGGTAAACGATACTTTTAGTGCCTGCGCCAAACTTGTTTTGGCTGCTTGTGTGGTACGCACATTGGCTTTGGTAGCAATGCGCATCCCTAAAAAGCCTGCAAAAGCCGATAAAAATGCCCCGATAAGAAACGAGATGGCAATAACCGGACTAGAGGTTGGTACCGTAGTACCCGACCAGGCCAGTAAAATAACGGCAATAACGGCAAAGTAACCCATCACTTTCCATTCTGCACGTAAAAATGCCATCGCCCCATCGGCAATGTAACCTGCAAGGGTTTGCATACCCTCGTCGCCCGCATCCTGTTTGGTTACCCATGCAGATTTGCCGATCATTACGGCAATACTGATGAGACCGAAAACAGGGATCAGATAAATTAAGTAAGTGTTCAAGAAATCCATATGGTCGGTTTTATAATTGGTATAAAACGAATGTTCGTAAAATTTTTGGGACTTGCAAGTATTTGAGCCTGAATTTGTAGCGTATGTATGGGCATGTAAATTTTTTTAAATAGCTTAGGAGTCCAAATCACAAACTATTGATGAAACACACTACCGAAAAGAAAGAAATGAAGCACGAGCTGGGCTTGCTCGACGGCACCATGCTGGTAGCAGGCTCTATGATTGGCTCTGGTATTTTTATTGTAAGTGCCGACATTATCAGGCACGTAGGCTCGGCCGGCTGGCTTATTGCCATCTGGCTGCTTACCGGTTTTATGACGCTTACCGCCGCCGTAAGCTATGGCGAATTAAGCGCCATGTTCCCCAAAGCAGGCGGTCAATATGTGTATTTGAAAGAAGCTTACAACAAACTGATCGCCTTTTTATACGGGTGGAGCTTTTTTGCCGTAATACAAACTGGTACCATAGCTGCAGTAGGAGTTGCATTCTCGAAATTTACTGCCTATTTGATTCCTGCTGTTAGCGAGGATAATATCCTTTTTCAGGCGGGTAAGTTTCACATTAGTGCTGCGCAGGTGGTATCAATCATATTGATTATCCTGCTTACCTATATCAATACAAGAGGTGTTAAAACCGGTAAAATTATCCAAACTACATTTACCTTAACTAAGCTGGCCAGTTTATTCGGGCTGATCATCTTCGGTTTCATTATGTTTAAAGGTGATGTATGGCATGCCAACTGGACAAACCCCTGGAATATCCACGAGTTTAGTACAGGCGGAACGGTTGCAGGCCTGGGTATTACAGCTGCTTTGGGTGCTATTGCAGCATCAATGGTGGGTTCAATTTTCAGTAGCGATGCCTGGAACAGTGTAACCTTTATTGCCGGGGAAATGAAAAACCCACAACGCAATGTTGGCTTAAGCTTATTTTTAGGCACCTTAATTGTAACGCTGATCTATGTAGCGGCCAACGTAATGTACACTGCTGTTTTGCCTTTGCACGATATTGCCAATGCCGAAAAAGACCGTGTTGCGGTAGCGGCATCGCATGTAATATTCGGGAATATTGGTACGGTGGTTATCGCGCTGATGATCATGGTTTCCACGTTCGGCTGTAATAACGGCTTAATCCTTGCTGGTGCCCGTGTGTATTACACGATGGCTAAAGACGGTGTGTTTTTTGAACGTACCGGCCACTTAAATAAAAATGCCGTACCCGAATTTGGCTTGTGGTTACAGTGCATTGTGGCTTCCTTACTTTGCCTCAGTGGCAGATATGGTGATTTGCTGGATATGATCTCATTTGTGGTTGTGCTGTTTTATGTGCTTACCATCGTCGGTATTTACATACTGCGCGTAAAAAGACCCAATGCAGAACGCCCTTACAAAGCTTTCGGTTACCCGGTACTGCCTGCCATTTATGTAGTGATGGGGCTGGCTTTTTGTATCTTGTTAATTATTTACAAACCAGAGTTTACCTGGCCCGGTTTTATCATCGTGCTGATAGGTATCCCTATTTATTATATATCGCAACGGAATGTGAAGAATGGTGGAGAAGCGGTTTATGAAAGTCCGGTTTAGTAACATGCGATAATATACCACGTTATTAAGGTACGAAGCAATCTCAAACATACAGAGCGGCTCTGTAGATTAGAACTGCACAGTCGGGGATTGCTTCGTACCTTGCAATAACGGTGTTCTTAGGTTATTAGGGGTTCTGTGGAGCAGTTGGAAGTTTGTTATGAATAAAGGTAGAAGAAGAAATAGAAGCATTAGTTTAAAGAACACACCCCAATCAACGCTTACTGCAAGTTGCAATGACAGTACTATCCCCTCTCGAGAGGGGAATTGTAGGGCAGAAGTTTTAGCACTAACACTTAATAAGGGGTGTGTTTTAGCCATCTTGCTTTTACTATCGATTAGCATTTCAAAAGCTCAAACCCTCAATCAAAAACTACAATCGGCGGTATCTCATCTTCAGCAGGATGCGCAAAATACTTACGCGTCAATCTCGCTAACTGTACTTGATGCTAAAACAGGTGAAGTTATATTCTCTGCCAATCCAAACATGGGCCTGGCCCCGGCATCCACCTTAAAAACCGTGACTACCATTACGGCCATGAATTTATTAGGGCCCGATTATCGTTTTAAAACCACTATAGCTGGTAGCGCAGGCGGTTCGTTAAGCGCGGGTGGTATCTGGAATGGTAATGTCATCATTAGTTGTGGCGATGATCCTACTTTGGGTAGTTTTCGTTGGGAAGAGACTACAGAGCGTATTGTGTTACGCCAATTTGTAGACGGCTTAAAAAAGGCAGGTGTTAAAAAGATCAATGGTTCTATCATAGCCACGGGCACCAACCACCCACCACAGGGATGGATCTGGCAGGATATGGGTAATTATTACGGTGCCTTTCCTAATAATTTATGCTGGCGCGAAAATTCGTATGATGTTTTGCTGAAGCCCGGCCAGGTTGGTAAACCTGTTACCATGGCAGGTACTGTACCGGCAATGCCTTATCTGCAATTTATAAACGAGCTAATTACGGGTTCGGCAGGGAGTGGCGATAATGCTTATGCTACACTACCGGTTAATAGCAACAAGGTTCTTTTGCAAGGTACTTATGCCATCGACCAGGAGAAAAAAAAGATTGCCGCTGCCTTACCCGACCCTGCTTATGAAGCAGCACGGCGCTTAAAAGATACTTTAGTGAGTGCTGGTATTACGGTAACCGGCAAAACAGAATCAGAGACAACGTTGACAACCGCGAATGCTCCTGTAGATATTGCTTTAGGAAAAGTTTTCATTACCCATTATTCGCCGCCATTACGAAAGATCATTTACTGGCTCAATCAAAAAAGTATCAACCTGTATGCCGAGCAATTACTGCTGGCCATGGCCGATTCGTTGAAGACTAAGGATTATCCATCCGTTACCCGTAATTACTGGAAAGCGCATGGTATCGACATTAATTCTTTAAATATTGTTGATGGCAGCGGCCTATCGCCCGGCAACCGCATTACCACCATGACCATGGCCCGCATCTTGCAAACGGCTAAAAAGGAAGCCTGGTTTGCTGACTTTTACGAAAGCCTGCCCGTTTACAATAACATGCACATGAAGAGCGGTACCATTAATAACACCCTGGCTTACGCAGGCTATCAAACCTATAATGGCCGCGAGCTTTGCTTTTCTATCATCGTTAATAATTATAACGGGCCATCAGCGGGCATTAAGCAAAAAATGTTCAGGGTTTTGGATGAACTGAAATAGAGAGCCAGGAATAGAGAGCCAAGAATCAAGATGATACCAACCAGCACGTTATTGCGAGGTAATTGTGTATTTGCTACACCTCTTGCATATTAAACGATACAACACTTTTATTACTCAATCAAGTAATGGCCTCAAAATTCAACCTATAGTTGTAATAAGTTTCACTATGGTTAACTGTTGAGTTTGGTATGCTATTGGCTTATAGTTAAATACAAAAGCAAATTGATATGAGCCAGCCTTTACGTTTAACTTATGGAAACTCGGATGTAACGTTTTACATCCTGAATAAAAAGCCATCTTTCAACAACCAGCAAATAGATATTATGTTGGATGGTGAAAACTATCAGTTGCGTAAACTCGCCGGTAAATGGGGTACCGATAATGCCAGCGAACCTAAGCACGGTGTTATCAATGCAATTGGTAACATGATTGCTTTGCGCTACAGGATCTAAAAAAAACCTTTAAACAAGTTATCATATTCGCCGGTTATGGCGGATCAATTTTGTTAACCATACCTTTTCGTAGTAACACAACTAAAAAAGGTGTTCGTTTCGCTTATTTATCTCTAAAAAAAGCTACATTCAATTATTGTGAATTTATCACAATGCTTTAGTTGTTATGCAGGTTATGAGGTTTAGGCAATTCTCTTATTTACTATTTATTGTATTAATCAGTAGCTTTTCGTTAAGCAGCTGTAGCCAGAATCAACCGGCTAAAAAGCCTGCCAAGAAAGATTCTTTAGCCAAAGCATGGGATAAAACCATCCCCGGTAACTTTAGCGAGCAAGTGAGTTCTGTGTTTGATAGTACACAGATTAACTCGTTTGTTAAGCTGTATCCCAACCTCAAGACTTATACCGGCGATGTTGCCGAGTTTTACAAAAAAAGAAATTATGCTTATGCCTGGTTTGAGAACGGCACGCTGATAGAACAAGCAGCTAACCTGGCCAACCGTGTAGGTAATTTAGAAAGAAACGGGGTTTACAAAGAATTACCCTATCAAAAAACGCTCGATTCGCTGATTAATAACATCAGCCCAAAGAAAAAACAAACCGATATTAAACTCGAGCTGATGCTTACGTACCAGTACTTTGCTTTCTCGCAACTGGTATGGAGAGGGATGGACGAGTCGGCAAGTAAATCTGCAAAGTGGTATGTGCCGCGCAAAAAGGTTGATTATAACCAATACCTCGATAGCCTTTTAAGTGAGCCCGCTGGTAAAGGCCACATTAACGAGCCTGTATATCGCCAGTACGAGTTATTGCGAAGCTACTTACGCAAATATCGTAAATTAGAAAAAGACGAAAGCTGGGCGCCAATAGCGGCAACAAAGGCTTACAAAGCAGGCGATTCATCTGCGGTTATAACAACCATAAAAAGGCGCTTATACCTGCTCGAAGATTTTAAGGGCGATACCACAAACAAGGTATTTACGCCCGAATTGCAAACCGCTGTAAAGAGCTTTCAGGAAACACATGGCCTTACCGGTAACGGGATATTGAACAAGGCCACCATAGCCGAACTTAATGTGCCGCTTAATAAGCGTATTACCACCATTTTAGTGAACATGGAACGTAGTCGCTGGCTGCCTGTAAGTATGGATTCTTATTATTTAGCCGTTAACATCCCCGAATTTAAACTACATGTGTACAATGCCGATAGTTTGTTGTGGAGCTGTAATGTGGTGGTGGGCCAAACGGTGCATCAAACCACGGTATTTTCGGGCGAGATTAAGTATGTAGTATTCAGCCCTTACTGGAACATCCCGCCGGGGATATTACAAAAAGAGATCATCCCGGGGATGAAACGCAATAAAAACTATTTGGCGCAGCATAATATGGAACTAACCGGATATGAAGGTGGTTTGCCGGCGGTAAGGCAAAAGCCTGGCCCAGAAAATTCACTGGGACTGGTTAAGTTTCTGTTCCCCAACAGCTATAATATTTATTTGCACGATACGCCTTCTAAATCATTATTCGGCGAAACCACCAGGGCGTTTAGCCACGGCTGCATCAGGGTGGGAGAGCCGGTTAAGCTGGCCAACTTTCTGCTAAAAGATTACACGCAATGGTCGCCCGAAAAAATAGATAAAGCCATGCACCAGGGCCGGGAGCAGTATTTTACGCTCACTAAAAAAGTGCCTGTTTATATCGCCTATCTAACCTCATTTGTAGACCGCGACGGTAAAGTAAACTTCCGCAAGGATATTTATAACCTGGATGACCACCTGGCATCGATGATCGTATCTGGCAAGGGAAAATACTAAAAAAAATACAGCCAGGTTATACACTACTAATGAAAATAATTACAACCATTTTTATCGCCTTTCTAACCATTCAGGCCTTCTGCCAAACTAAAGATGCGGTTAAAGCCGATAAAGCCAAACCCTTTGTACTTGGGGTTACTGATGAAATTAATTCAAATGAGCTGGGAGAGAAGCGGGTTTTGAATATCTATCTTCCGGAAGGTTATAACAAAAAGGATACTGTTTCGTATCCCGTTACCTACCTCCTTGATGGCTCGGCCGATGAGGATTTTATCCATGTTGTAGGCTTGTATCAATTTAATAGTTTCGAATGGATAAACCGCGTGCCTAAATCTATTGTAGTTGGTATAGCTACGGTAGACAGGAAAAGGGATTACACCTATCCAACCACTATCGACGCCGATAAAAAGAGATATCCAACGGCAGGCCATTCTGATAAATTCATTGCATTTATTGAAAAAGAGCTGCAGCCGTTTATAGAAAAAAAATACAAGGCAAATAGCAATAAAACTATCATTGGCCAATCATTAGGCGGGCTGTTAGCCACAGAGATTTTGCTCAAAAAACCAACACTCTTTGGTAAATATATCATAGTTAGCCCGAGTATCTGGTGGGATAATGGTTCGTTACTAACTCAATCTTCTCCCATGCTGTTAAGTGCTTTTTCGCAAAAAATAGCAATTTATATTGGAGTGGGTAAAGAAGGACTTACACCTACACAAGTTTCCCGGGTGATGGAGGTAGATGCCAATTTATTAGCAGAGAAAATAAAAAAGACGCAAAGCAAAACGGTAACAGTTTATTTTGATTACCTCCCGGCAGAAGACCATGCAACTATTTCTCACCAGGCCATATTTAATGCTCTAAGATTGATCTATCCCGGTGATAAACATTAACAGCTGCATAAGTTCTTTAGAGTTTAACCGAATAACGTAACCGGATAAGTCATATTTATTGGTTTGATACGGGTTCTTTGACATAAAAAAAGGCCCTTAATCATCGATTAAAGGCCTTTTTGATGTTTTTGCTAACATATTTAGCGGAATGGACGGGACTCGAACCCGCGACCTCCTGCGTGACAGGCAGGCATTCTAACCAGCTGAACTACCACTCCTCCCGTTTGGGA
>NZ_MPPL01000001.1:537892-554806 GCF_001911425.1 Mucilaginibacter polytrichastri
CTGCAAAGATAGGAATTGGATTGAATTTACAAAGTGCTTTGGCTATATTTCAAAAATAAACCCCGTTATATACTGTATACAACGGGGTTTATTTTTTTGTAGAGCTATTTTAAACGCCCAGATCTTTTATAATAGTGTCGATCTTGGCATCCAATTGCTTATCGGTTTCTTCGTAAGCTTCTTTGCTGGCCAGTTTACCGTTTACGCTGCAGTAGAATTTAATTTTAGGTTCGGTACCAGATGGGCGGGCCGAAATAATGCTGCCATCCTCGGTAATAAACTGTAGTACATCAGATTTAGGGAACTCCAGTTTGGTTACATTGGTAGTATTTAAATCTGTTTCTACGCCCATTTCATAATCCTTAAGGGTAACTACTTTCGAGCCGCCCAGGGTGGCAGGAGGGTTGGTCCTGAATTTCTCCATCATGGCTTTGATATCCTCTGCACCGCTTTTGCCTTTTTTGGTGATCGAGATCAGCTTTTCTTTGTAGAAACCATATTGGATATAGGTATCAATTAAAGCCTGGAACAAGCTGCTTCCTTTGTCTTTGTAGTAGGCCGTCATCTCGGCAATAAATGCGCTCGATACCACGGCATCTTTATCACGTACCAGCTCGCCAACCAGGTAGCCGTAGCTTTCTTCGCCGCCACCTATAAAGGTTTCTTTACCTTCCAGTTGTGTCATCAGCTCGCCAATGTATTTGAAGCCAGTTAGGGTGTTAAAAAATTTAACGCCTTTGGCTTTGGCAATAGCTTCTATTAAGTTAGAGGTTACAATGGTTTTAACAATGTATTCCTTGCCTGTTAGTTTGCCGGCATCTTCCCATGCAGAAAGCAGGTAGTTGATCAGCATACTGCCGGTTTGGTTACCGTTTAGCAGGATAAACTCGTTATCGTTATTTTTAATGGCGATACCAACACGGTCGGCATCTGGGTCTGTTGCCAGTACCAGATCGGCATCAACCTCTTTGGCCTTTTTAAGGGCCAGGGTTAAAGCTTCTTTTTCTTCCGGGTTTGGGTATATTACAGTTGGGAAGTTGCCATCCGGGGTGGTTTGCTCATCAACCAGGATCACATTCTCGAAACCAAACATCTCCAGGGCTTTTGGCACCAATGTGATACCCGTACCGTGGATAGGAGAGTAAACGATCTTCAGATCTTTCTGACGCTTGATGGCGTCTTTTGATACCGAAAGCTCGGTGATCTTATCCAGGTAAAGCTGATCTATCTCTTCGCCAATCAGTTCAATATTTTCATCAACACGCTCAAAATGAATATCGTCGATGCTTTTAATGGCAGCAACTTCGTCCATTACGGCCTGGTCTTCAGGGAATACAAACTGGCCGCCATCGGCACCGTAGGCTTTGTAGCCGTTATATTCTTTAGGGTTATGTGATGCAGTGAGCATTACACCGCTTTTGCAACCTAAATGGCGTACCGCAAAGGATAGTTCGGGCGTGGGGCGTAAAGCTTTAAAAAAGTATACATGTATGCCATTGGCCGAAAAAACTTCGGCAGTAATATTAGAAAACAGATCGGCATTGTTACGGCTATCGTGTGCAATGGCAACTTTAACTTTTTCGTTAGGGTATTTTTTCTTCAGGTAATTGGCTAAACCCTGGGTGGCCGCCCCAATGGTATATTTATTAATACGGTTAGAACCCGGGCCCATAGTGCCGCGTAAGCCGCCTGTGCCAAATTCAAGATTCCTGTAAAAAGAATCTGTTAATTCTGTAACTGCATTTTCATCAAGTAGTTTTTGAATTTGTTGTTTAACATCAGCATCATAGTTTCCTTGAAGCCATGAATTTACTTTCTGAAGAATGGTTGGATCTAATGCCTGCATTTATGTGATTATTTTATGTTTTCCAATTGGTTAACCCTTTAGTTCAAATATGATAATAAAAAGTATTTTATATAATAGAAAGGGTTCTATAATGTTTAAAATATTCTATTAAAGTTTTCGAAGGCAACAGATTGTGCCAGAAATTTCACCGGCACACGTTTATCACTAAACTACCTCGGCTACAACAAAGGTGCTTCCGCCTACAAAAACCAGGTCGTTATTTATGGCGGCAGCTTGTGCAGCAGCCAAAGCCTCTTTTACAGAAGCATATACTTCGCCCTTTAAGCCGGCTTCATGAGCTTGTAATTGTAAGTTGAGGGCATCCAGTCCGCGCGGAATATCAGGCCGGCAAAAATAGTAGCTGGCATCCTGTGGCAGCATCGTTAATATTTTGCTAATGTCTTTATCATTAACTACACCAATTACAAAATGCAGTTGATTGTATTTTACCGAAGCAATGTTTTTCAACACCTCCTGTATACCTTCGGGGTTGTGGCCGGTATCGCAAATGGTAAGCGGGTTGGTGCTTAGCGTTTGCCAGCGACCCTGTAAGCCCGTAATGCCCTGTACGTTCTTCAATGCAGTTTGTACATGCCCATCCGTAATATTGAAGCCTTGTTTGCGTAACTCTTCTACCGTAGTTAAAACTGTTTTTACATTTTTAAGCTGATAAGAGCCGGTTAAATCTAGTTGGTATTCTGTTGTCTGTTGTCGGTTATCTGTTGTCGGTTTAGGGGTAGCGTTTACCTTTAGGAAGTTATCTGATTTAGTTACTACTTCGATATCCCATCGCTCTGATGCAAACGTAAGCGGACTGTGTTCCTGCTCTGCTTTTTGCTCGAAAATCGGGGCAACTACCCGCTGATATTCGCCGACAATAACCGGGATATTAGGTTTGATAATACCAGCTTTTTCGCCCGCAATAAGCGGGAGGGTATTACCCAAAAGGTTCATGTGGTCCCAGCCGATGTTGGTAATTATCGATACTAATGGGGTAATGATATTGGTCGAATCCAGTCTGCCGCCTAAACCTACTTCGATGATGGCGATGTCTACGTTATTTTTCGCAAAATGATCGAAAGCCAGGGCAACGGTCATTTCGAAAAAAGAAGGTTCGATGGTTTCAAAATTAGCCTGATGGTCGGCAACAAAATCAACAATAGCCTGCTGTGGCATCATCTCGCCATTAATGCGGATCCGCTCGCGGAAATCGCGCAGGTGGGGCGAGGTATATAAGCCTGTTTTATAACCTGCGGTTTGCAATACCGCTGCCAGCATGTGTGATGTTGAACCCTTGCCATTAGTGCCACCCACATGGATGCTTTTAAATTTATCCTGTGGATTATCTACCAATGCACACAAAGCCAAAGTGTTAGTCAGATCAGCCTTATAGGCCGATGAACCAACCCTGGTGAACATAGGGAGTTGGGAATATAAATAGTTGAGTGTTTCTGGGTAGTTCATTTTTGGTAGAGATCGATGGGTAGATTAACTATTACAAAGGAACGTCATTGCGGGGTACGAAGCAATCCCAACTAGCAGATTTGCTCTGTATGACGGGGCTCAGCATGACAGAGTTTTTTTATAAATAAATATTTTGTCATGCTGAACGTAGTGAAGAATCTTCTATAATTTGTAAAGCGAACTTTTATATAGCAGAAGATTCTTCACTACGTTCAGAATGACAAACGTGGGATTAATATTAGTTTACTTTGAAGACAAAAACTACAGTTCCTGTTTGCAGTTCAGGTGCATTATCGAGTGCATTTAGCTTAGAATTTTTTACAGCATCCTCACATTTTTGCAGCAGGTCAGAATCTGTGATGGTAGTACCACGGGCACCGGCACGGGCATAAACCACGTTGCCATTTTTATCAACCCGAAGATCAACCACAACTTTACCAATCTGGCGTTTGCCATCGGGCTTGGCTGGTGAACTGGTGAAGTTACGTTGCGGCATGCCGGTAAGGTTACCGCCATTACCAGAGCCTGTGCCGTTATAGTTGTTGGTTAGCGTTGTACCGGTTGTTTTGCCCTGGTTGCCCGGTGTATTGCCGGTTCCGTCACCTTCGCCGGTGCCTTCATTGGTTTTGCCTTTGTATAGTGCGTTTTGATTCACTACAGGTTTGGGCGTGGCCTTTGTAACCTGTTGCTGGGCTTTTACGGTTTCGCTCGGTTTTTTATCGTTGCTTACCTCGGGTGCGTCTTCAGTATTTTGAGTAACTACCTGCTTACTGCTGTTATCAACCGGGGTGGGCTGATCTGTCGGCGGGGCTTTGGTTACTTTGTCGGGCTTGGTGTGGTTGGCATGCTCAGCTACAGAAGGTTCTTCGGTGCTCATGTAATCGCTGCCCATACCTTCGTCAACGGTACCGTAGTTTACGAGTATCCCACCGGTACCATCTTCCTGCTTTACGGGCATTTTAAACACCATAAAATAACACATAGCGATAATGAGTGACAGGATAATGCCTGTTGCCAGAAATGCTTTGGGGTAGTTATTTTCTTCGTGGCGGTAGTCCATAGGGCAACTATTTAGGCTCGGTAGCCAAAACCAGTTTTATATTTAATTTTTGTGCAGTATCCATTACGCCTACCACGTTTTGTATAGCCACGGTACGGTCTACATACAAAACAATAGTTAGCTCGGTAGCCAGTGTTTTATAGGTAGCCAAGGTAGCAGAAAGGTCTGCTTCCTGAACTTCTTTTTTATCCACGTAGTACTTCAGGTCTTTAGTTACCGAAACCGTAATGGTTTTTTTGGAAACCGACTGTCCCGATGACGACTTTGGCAGCATGAGCTTAATCACGTTCGGGTTGGTTACTGTTGATGCAATTAAGAAAAACAGCAGCAGGAAGAACATGATATCGTTCATGGCCGAAGTATGTACCTCGGCAGATGCCCGGTTACTTCTTTTTCTCAGATTCATTTGCTTGGTTCTTCTAACAGGTCAATAAATTCAATAGCATCGGTTTCCAGTTTCAGGATCACCTTATCAACCATCATATTCAAAATGTGATAACAAACATAAGCCACAATACCCACAAATAAACCGGCTGCAGATGTTACCATCTTTACATATAAACCGCCCGAGATTACACCCATGCTAATGTTGTCTGTTTTGGAGATATCATAAAAGATTTTGATTACACCCGCAATGGTACCTAAGAAACCAAACATGGGCGCTATCCCGGCTACGATGCCGATGATGCCGATGTTTTTCTCCAGTTTGGATACTTCAATTTTGCCGATGTTTTCGATA
Source organism: Mucilaginibacter polytrichastri (assembly GCF_001911425.1). GTDB lineage: Bacteria > Bacteroidota > Bacteroidia > Sphingobacteriales > Sphingobacteriaceae > Mucilaginibacter > Mucilaginibacter polytrichastri. Next base: position 543,002 of record NZ_MPPL01000001.1, read on the forward strand.
GCACCTTCAATGTCTTTTATAGGGCGACCGATACGCAGCAATCCTTTTTGCAGCATGCGGCCCAACGGGGTATTGCTGTTTTTGCAAATGGCAATGGCCGATTCGAGCCTGCCGTTGTGGATGTTATCACGCACCTGCGCCATCAGGCTCGATTCGTCGCGGGATGCTTTGCGGATGGTGAAAAAGCGTTCGAAAAATATAATCAGACCCAACACGGCTAAAATACCTATCGGCACCATTACCCAGCCACCTTTTACCAGCAGGTCACCAAAGCGCAGGTCTTCCTGCGGGATGGTTGTTGGTGCGGCAGTAGCATGACTAACAGAGTCAACAATATGTGTAGCAGTATCGGTTAACAGCATTAAAAGCATCATTGTATTTACTTATAGGGTTCTACGAATATAAATTTTGATTTTATCGTTCTTGGTTTCAGGATCTCTAAACGGACAGAATCTGCCTGCTTTTTAGTGTAACGATATCCAAACACGATTTTATAGACAAAAAAAGATTTCCTTTGGACCGAATCCAGAAGGCGGGCTTCCGGATGGCCTAAAGTTCTGTAATTGGTAACGGCGCGTGTTGCGTTTACATAGTTATTAAAGCTGCCGCCCAAAATAAGCCAGGTGTTTTTAGGGATTTCACCTATTGGTGCATTATTGGCAGATGGCCGCCCTGTAGACCTGATTGCAGAGTCTGCTTTAACAGTTGCCGGGGCAATAGCCAATGTGTCTTTTTTTACAGTATCTGTATCGGCTTTAACAGGTGTGATTTTTTGTTGTGGCTTGACAACTACAGTTGTGTTGTTTTTATTTAACACCTTGTATTGATACACCAGGAAGCCTGCCACTAAAGCAATAACTATTACCGCAAATACAATCCAGTAGACTGCCTTGCTTTTAGGTTGTTCTTCAATGTCCTCTTCTGCTACTGCGGGCAGTGGTTGTTCTTCTATCACCGCTGGTGTGATGTAGGTTTCTTGTGGAGGAGCGGGGAGCGCGGGTGCTACCGGCTCTGGCGTTACGGCCTCAACAGGTATTATAGCTGGTTCTTCGGGCTGCTGCTCAACCGGCTGATTTAGATCTTCCAGCTTTTTAATTTTTACCGGAGGCAAGCCATACAATGGCGAACTAAAAGTTACACCTGCCTTATTAGCCCTGAAAGCTAATTGTGAATTTGCATCGATATAAAATGAACCCAGATCTCCAAAATCAACTTCACCTTCAGCTGCTTGTTCTTTTACGGTACCGGCAAATCTTTCTATCAGGTATTGTGCGGTATCAGTAGCAATATTTCTTTTTTCGGCAATATAACCAAGCAACAGGCTATCGTTATCAACGTCACGCGGAGCTTCAAAACTTACTTCGTAATAAGGTGGATAAATTGTTCCTGTTCCCTTATCGTAGTAACTACTTTTACGTAAATGTGCAAAGTAACCCAACCCCGGCACATTTAAGTGGCCGTGTTGCTGTAGTAACTGGCTTACGTAATTAGCTAAATCCATCCCCATATCGGTGGGTAAAACGGTTGCCTGCATATCAGAAACCGAAACCAACGCCTCCAAATATATTAAATCCGTAATTACGATAGTACAACCAAGTTTTATTATTACTGTTTAACAGGTTATTTGCCTGTACAAATACAGATATTTTGCGGTTAATCTTATAATTAGCGCCTGCACTTACATCGGCAAAAGAGCTGATGGTATACGGGGTTGTTTTTTCCTGATCGGCTAATGAAAGCACACTGCTGCTGGTATAAGGCAGGTCTTTAGTTTGGCCGCGTACTACCAACGTACCGGTAATATTTAGCTTATCGGTTACATGTACAACCGTACCTGCCGAGATGTTAAACTTAGGCATATTCCAGGCTTCGAGCTGGCTGTTCATTTTATAGTCCTTAAACTCGGCTTTACCAAAAATGTCAAAGTCGTCGGATGCTTTGTAATCCAGTTCGCCTCTGAAACCGCTTACTTTAGATTTACCGTTATCATAAATTACCTGGAACTGGTTGTTGCCTGTTACCGGCAAAAAATTACTTACAAATAAAGCCATATCCTTAATCTGGTAACGGAACACTTCGGCTTTAAAGCCTAAGCCCGGTGCCAGGGTGCCTTTTACACCTGCGGTAAGATCAAGCTGATCGACACTGTTTTTGATATTGATATTTTGACCGATGAATGGGTTCTCGTCAGAAAAACTTTTTAATGATGCTTTGTTTACATCGCCTTTGGCTTCTACATACAAACGCAGGTAATCTGGGATTACCTGTAACTCGGCCTTGGCAGCCGGCAGTACAGATACGCGAGATGAGTAGCCAAATTCTGTAATGATATTTACACCTGCATCAATCTTATAATTATCGCCCTGAAACTTTAGGTAAGGATTTAAGCGCAGCAAACTGTTGTTAATGCTGTAGGCATTATCTTTTTGCGAGCTCATATCCAGTGTACCACCCAGGCCGGCATAAAATTGTTTAATGGTTTGGTTAAGAAAACCGGTTAGCACAATGTTGTTTTCGCGGGCTTTAAAGGCGTTGCTAAAAATATAGCCTTTGGCTTTAAGTGCATAATCGAGCACGCGGTCGGTGTCTTTAAAGTTTTTAACCAGTTCGCCTTCAGCGCCAATGGTGCTGAAGTGCTGATGGGCCGGGTCGGCAGTTACGGGTGGCGTTTGTGGGGCATAACCATAAAAATAATTGCTGCCATAGTTATAAGTAATGCGCCCGCTCAGGGTATTTACATCGCCTATTGATTTACCAAATACGCCAAGTTCTTCGCGGCTTTGGTTTTGCTTGTAGGCATCAGAACCCTGCTGGCCAAAGTGTTTTGCCCACGCGCCAAATTGCAGGGCTTCGTCTTTACCATTATTTATGTAAGCTTCGCCAAAGGTAGTTTTTAGGTTGCCTACACCCAGTTTTACGTAGTTATTATATTGAATCGAGTCGCGCTCTGCAGCTAGTTTGGCAGCCTCCAATTGTTTAATGGCTGTGTTTTGCTCCAGGCGTTTATCTATACTGTTATATGTTAACGGCGCTTTGTAAGGGGTTTTATCTTCCAGGCTAGGGTTACGGCGAATTTTTACCGCATCGGCCAGCACCGGTTTGTAGGCTGTGGTTACGATGATCTCTTCGGACAGGCTATTGTTCTTGTTCGGATCTGTAGCTGGGTTATTGCCGCCTTTTTTAGAAGTATCCTGCGCAGCAGATTTTGCCGCCACATCGCCCAGTTTTTTAGCATTGGTAGCTTTGGGTTTGGCAGCAGGGGTAACCACCGGTTTTTTGGCAGCTGGTTTAGCTGCTGTTTTAGCCTTTGGTTTTGATGGTGTTGTTTGTGCGTTAGTAGTGGAAAAGCAAGCAACTGATCCTAAAACAAGCAAGCTGAATATATATCTTGATTTCATTAGTTGTTCTCTTTCCGTTAGTTATTGTTTTTTTTCTTGTTTGTAGCCGCAGGTTTGGTAGCTGTGCTGTCTGTAGCTGTATTGGCCTCCGGTATGGCAGGCGACAGTCTTTGCAGCCTTTCTGTAGCCGCCGGGATAATATCATCATCTATCTTATAATTATCCAGCACACTTTGCAGGGTGGCTTTAGCCTGGAAGTTATCTTTTAGCTTCACATAATTATCTGCCAGTAGTATAAAACTCTTAGCCAGCCAGTAATCATAATTAGGCATCTTGTTCACCAGGTCGAAACAAGTTTTCTGCGACTCCTTGTACCGGCCTTTATTGTATTCAATTAAAGCAATATTATACTTGGCTTCGGCAGCGCTAACGGTTTTGGTATTGGCTACGGTATAGTTCAGCTCTTTTAAAGCTGCTGTGGTATCTGCATTATCCAGATAGGCTTTACCTGCGTACAAGCCGGTTTTAAATTTATCCTCGTCAGACGATTTTTCATTTTCGCGGATCAGCTTAGTGTATTTCAGCACATCATCAGCCATTTCCATTTGCGAGTAGCAAAGTATCAGGTTATTGATGGCATAGGTATAATCTGCCTTGTACTCAGAGTTGGTTTCCAGGCGTTTCAGGAACACCACCGCTTCGTTGTACTTTTTCTGTTTCAAATAATAGTTAGACATGCTGATGAGCGACTTCTCTGTGTAAGGGCTGGTCCAGTCGTTCAGGATCACGTTGTAATCAACAACAGCCTCATCACCACGGTTTAAGTTAACCAAAGCCTGCGCGCGGATAAAGCGCATCTGTTTTTCATAAATGGGCTTAGGGAACTTATCGTAATATGCATTAACTGCCGATACGGTACCTTGCCAGTCGCCCCTTAAATAAAGGTTGTTGGCCGCGGTAGACATAATATCTTCTTGCTGTGAGGTGGTATAGTTACCGATAGGCGTAGTAGTGGCGTAGCTGATAAACGTTTGCGCATCGCCCTTATCGGTATAGATCTTTTCGATTTGTTTTAAGGCCTGTTTACCCTCATCTGTTTGCGGGTATTGTTGTACTACCTGTTTAAATGAAGTAACAGCATCATCATCGCGGTTGGCATTGTAATCAATTAAACCGATAGAAACCAGCGCACGTGGTACATAGCTGCTTTGCGGGTATTTTTGGATCATGGCCAGCATTTGCGTTTTGGCCAGCTCACCATTATTTTTCAGGAAGTTGGTGTAAGCGATCTCGAAATCGGCATCATCCGCAAAATCAGAATTCGGGAAGCGTGTTAATACATCATTTAAGGTAGCGATCTTGGCATCCGGTGCACCGGTTAAACCCTGGATCATACCACGTTGAAATAAGGCATAATCCTGACCGGGGCTTTGCTGCGAGATGATTCGGTTATAATATTCAAGGGCGCGGCTGTAGCTTTTCAATACAAAGTAGCTATCGCCTAAACGGGCAATGGCATCGTTCTCTGTATTCTGATCTTTCCCCGGCCCGTTTAAAAATTTCTCGAAATAGTTGGCGGCTTTACTATAAGCTTCGGCGTTGAAGGCAGAATAAGCCAGGGCGTAATTGGCGAAGTTGTATACATCGGTTTCTTTAGCCGCAGGCATATCTAAAAACGCCTCGAACTTGGTTACAGATTCCGGGTATTTACGTACCTCGTACATGGCTTCTGCTTCCCAATAAGTGGTTAGCGCAGTAACCTTATCATCCATTGGATATTTTAACGAGCGGATAAAAATACCGATGGCGTTTTCAAAAGCACGTTCGTTAATAAACTCCAGTCCGCGGTAATAAGTAACCTTCTGGTAAGCCACTTTTGCCGGTTGCGAAGTATTTACAATAGGCTCCAGTATTTCAACCGCTTCGCGATAATTGCGCGAGTTAAGCAGTTCTTCGCCCAGTAAAATTTTAACCTCATCAGTACGGCTGCTACGTGGATAATTTTTAAGATACTGGCGGGTAGCCTCTAAAGCCTGGGTATTAAAATCGAGCTCGTATGATAGTTTGGCGTATTGAAAAAGGGCATCCTCCTGCAGTTGTTTATCAAAACTCAGTTTGGAGGCTACCAAGTAGGCGTTACGGGCGCTTTGTTTGTTATTAAGCTTTAAGAAAACATCGCCCAGGATATAGTTACCATTCTGGCTGTATACATCGCCGCCATCAACCAGCTTCTCCAGCTCAACGGCTGCTTTAGGGTAATCCTTAACCTCGTAATAGGCATAACCCATTTGGTAGCTATCCTGCGTGTTTTGGGTTTTTCCCTGGTCCTGGTCTTTAAAGCGGGTGTAATATTTAACCGTGTTCGGGTAATCGGCTTTGGCAAAGTACGATGCAGCAATAATGCGCAGCATCTCAGTTTCGTGTTGCTGGTGGGTTGTGTTAATGATGGGGATGGCGTAGCTTAAAACATCATCATACCGTTTATCTAAAAAGTAAACCGCGGTAATATAATAAGGATAGCTGTTCTCATATTTTTTAGAGTTTTTTAACTTTTCGAAATTAACCAGCGCAACATGATAGTCTTTATTTAAGTAAGCAATGTAGGCGTAGTAATAAGTAGCATCCTCGGTATAAGGCGATTTAGTGTTGCGCACATCTCCAAATAATTGCTGTGCATTTTTATTATCGCCGGTTGCAAAGTAGGCGTAGCCTTTGCGAAACTTGTATTCGGTATTTTCGCGGCCATTAAGGTCACCTGCTTTTACTTTATCAAACCAGCGCAATGCATCGGCATAGCTGGCTCTTTTAAAGTAGGAGCGGCCCATTTGGAAATAGGCCATCTTGGTCAGCGGATTTTCGGGGTGCTCTTTAATGAAACGCAGAAACATGCTTTCGGCATCGTCATTACCCAGTTCAAGCGAGCAAAGGGCTTCGTAGTATTGCGCATTTTCCTGAACTAATGAAAGTTCTGACTCGAATTTAGATTGATTGGTAGTTTTATAACCATATTTTTCTACCTGGCGAAACTGCTCGGCAGCGGCTACATATTCGCCTTTATCGAGTAGTTCTGTAGCGGTATGGTATGTGCGGTAAACCTGGAACGATGGATTTTGCTGGGCACGCGTTGTAGTAAAGGCAAAACATAATGGGGCCAGTAAAGCAATGTATTTGGGTTTAATCATAATGGATGATAACAGCGCTGCAAGCAGCTATAAAAGCGTTTCTCGGTAATATCCACAAAGGTGGTAAAATTACTTTCTATAACGAAGGTAAAAAAATGATGGTATAGGTTTCCATAAAAAAAATGATAAATATGGAAATATATAACACATTAGTATCGTAAAAACAGATACGTTTACAGATAGGTTTGAGAGATATGTGCGTGTATTTTTAAAAAATAATACGCGACCGGTATTGTTGGTGAAATTTATAATACTACTGTATTTCAGTAGTTTTAAATTGCTTGCCAAACGTTAGTCCGACTCTGTAGCGCTGAGAAATGGATGTCAATGTGAAAATGAACCATGCATGGCGCAAATTAGCATATGCAGGCACGATGGAATAATTATATTAACAGGGAGCTGAGCGTTACTAAAAACTAGGCAGCCTCATTAGTTAACTGCCTTTGTATTTTTTGCAGCAATACATTAATATCAAATGGCTTTGCTAAAAAATCATCAGGGGCGCAGTCTTGCTTTAAAACATCTGCAATGTTGTGGCTTGCAGAAATCATAATCACGGGGATATTGTGGGTTTTATCCTGCGATTTAATGGTACGGCATAGGTCGCGCCCGTCTGACGTGCCCAGCATTATATCCATCAATATCAAATCGGGTTCGTTTTCACTAATCTTGTCGAAAAGTAAGCGGCCATCAGAGAGAGTGTCCACTTCATAACCAGAATCTTCTAAAATAAACTGTAGTATATCTAAGATATCTTTATCGTCGTCAACTGCTAATATCCTTGTCATTGCAGGTAATTAAATTATACAAATCGTTGTTTTTAATAACCGGATTTGTTGTGTTATGTATATTTACGTCTACTCTTGCATACATATAAGTGTAATGCGTAAGTTATACACAATGGTGCAATTACTGTACCAGTATAGCATAATTATTTTTTAAACTGAAGGGCTGTAAAGGTTGTTATGTTTGACTATTATCTTCAATTCTATCTAATATCTACTTTTATGAAAAAAATTATCTTAGTTATATTCTTAATGGGAGTAGTTTTCCTTCCCGCCATCTGTCAGCCTAAAAAATTTATCAGCGTTAAGGGGAAACAAATTATTGATATTAACAATAAACCGTTTTTAATTAAGGGCACTAACCTTGGTAACTGGCTGATACCAGAAGGGTACATGTTTAAATTTAAAGACATTAGTTCACCAAAACTAATTAATGAGGCTTTTAACCAGCTTATAGGGCCCGACGAAGCGAAAACCTTTTGGACAACCTATCTGGACAACTATATTACCGAAGCAGATATCCATTATTTAAAAAGCATAGGATGCAATTCTATCCGTGTGCCGTTTAATTACCGCATGTTTACCAATGAAACCTATTTGGGTACTACCGATGCCAACCGGGGCTTCCGCATATTGGATAGGCTGATTGGCTGGTGCAAAAAGGAGAACCTGTACGTGATACTGGATATGCACTGCGCACCCGGTGGCCAAACAGGCGATAATATTGATGATGGCGATGGCTATCCGTTTTTATTTACCAGTGCGGCATCGCGTAAGCTTACTGTAGATATATGGACTAAAATTGCCGCGCGTTATCATGATGAGCCCGCTGTTTTGGGATACGACCTATTGAATGAGCCTATTGCCCATTATTTTAATGTCGCCGAACTAAACCCATACCTGGAGCCCATGTATAAGGAGATTGTACAAGGCATTCGTAAAGTGGATAAAAACCACCTGGTGTTTTTGGGTGGCGCCCAGTGGGATAGTAATTTTAAAGTGTTTGGTAAACCGTTTGATAATAAAGTGGTGTATACCTTTCATAAATACTGGACAGCCAGTACACAGGATGTGATACAGGATTACCTGAACTTTAGGGATAAATACAACGTACCTATTTATTGTGGCGAAACCGGCGAAAATAAGAACGATTGGGATGAGGCTTTCCGTAAAATGCTGGAGAAAAACAATGTGGGCTGGCACTTTTGGCCATACAAAAAAATGGACAGCGAAAGCAGCTTTATAACCTTTAATAAACCCGATGGCTATGATGCCGTTATTGAATATACAGAAAAGAAACGCGAAAGCTTTGAACAGATCCGCAAAGTTGCACCGGCAGATCGTGCTGCTATTAAGAGGGCTTTATACCAGATGATTGAGAATAGTAAGTTTGCTAATGCCCACCCAAATAAGGCTTATAGTGATGCTTTGGGGTTGAAATAATATGTAGAACCGGAGTTTATGGAATTAAAGAACTGGTGGAATAGAGTAAAATCTACTGATTCTTTAATTCTAAAATTCATTTTTTAAACCGTAGCAACAAGGTTGTTCACTTTGTCAATGAGTTCAATCAGGTCAAAGGGCTTGTCTATTATAGCGTCGCAGCCATAAGCGAAGAGTTCGTGGCTGTGGTTAACATAAGCAGAAAAAATAATAATGGGGATATTACTAAAAGCCGGCAATGCTTTGATCTGCCTACATATTTCACCGCCTGTGATGTTGCCGAGGCGGTAATCTAAAATAATAAGATCGGGCATAAAGTGGGCAACCACGGCAATATAATCGTTGGTATCAGATTTAGCCATTACCTCGAAATTCTCGTAAGCTAAAGTCTCTTGCACAATATCAAGGATGTCCTGATTGTCGTCGATTATCAAAATCTTTTTTGCCATAATTAAGGGTTAATTGAAATGGCTGGATACGATTGAATTTTTAAAAACGGAGTAGCTAAATGTGAAACGTAAGAGGCTGATAAAATCGTATCTATGTATCAATTAAAAGTAAAGATATATATTAATGGATAACTTGTAGGCTTATTTTTGTCATAAAAGATGTTTCTAATGCTATTTTAATATGTGATGATCAATATGCTATTGGGAAGTAATTTTAACTTTTAGTAAATTAATTGTAGTTTTTTTTAAGACTTTGGGGCTATATTATAATTTATTTTCGGCGCATACTAACAAAAAATAGCGCCATAATTGTTAAAATTATGGCGCCTCTTCACTACTCACTTTATTCCACTCAATGGTGGTATTATAACAAAGTACGTGCCTTGATTTATCTTTGGTTAATTTTAGAAGGTTTTATTTAAATTTGATGGGCGTCAGTTGCAAAGCAATATCATTTAAGGTTAACAGGCCCGGAAATTTGCTTTAAATGACAAAGCCTAAAAGGCTTCTCCCAACGCCAAAACAAAGCCAGAATAACCTTTGCTAATACCATAATCTAATGCAATATTGGTGTTAGAGCCCTTGTTGAATTTAATACGCATGCCACCGCCTACTGCAGGGTTAATGTATTTAAACTGATGGGTATTTCGCTCGGATACCGATGTGCTGTTGGCAAACACCACAAAACCCAGCAAGCCGCTTGGCAAAATATCGCGGCGATATTCGGCCTCCATGTAGGCGAGGCTTTGACCACGGTATCTGTTTTGCTGAATCCCCCGGCCGCTACGGTTATAAAAATCCCAGCCAATGCTGGGCAGGTCAAGATAGGGGACACCCTTGTCTAAGGTTGTCCAGTAATAAGTCCATAAAGCCAGCATGTTTTGCTGGCGGGTTTTGGTAAAATGAATGTACTTGCGTACATCTACATATAAAGACTGCCAGCTGGCATTGCTGCCAAGCACTGGGGTATTGTACCGGTAAACCAGGTTAGAGTAACACCCTGGCAAGGGGTTAAGTGAATTATTACGCGTATCGTAAAGCAAATTTAGCGTTACGCCCGATGATAGCGAGTTGGCGTTACTGGTACCATACTGATAGCCGGTAAATTGCTGTATGTTTTGAAAGTTTTCATGCTGGGCATTAATCTCAACATGATAATCAAGGTTATAACCCACACCTGCAAAAAAGTAAGGGGTAATGCGTTTAAGGGCACTTTGGTAAAACCTGATGTATTTGTAGTCTACATTTATTTTGTGATTCTGGTTAGTATTGCCGCCCAGCCCCCAGGTATGTTGCGGGTAAACCAAAAAGCGGGTATCGCCCTGTATAAACCAGTTGTTATTATTAGACCAGATATTGGAGCGCAGGGGTAAGCCAAACCGGCCTGTAAAGTTAAAATAAGGGGTAAAGGTAACCGTTGAAATATTGGTGGTTTGCCTGTCGCCCATGTAGAAGCCGGCTGTGGTTGAGGTTATTAGCGCCCTGCCACCGCCCGGTACTGCCGATGAGATGGGTAGAATAGAGAAATATATATTTTTTTTAGGTTTTACATCCATGTTTGTGCTTGGTGCATTGCGGATATTAAAAACATCTTTAAATAAACCGATAATATCTTTTTGGCCAACTGTATCAACCTCTTTCTTAACCATGCCAAATGAGTTACTGCTTTGTGCAAACAGCAGGCCCGGCAATAGTATCAGGAAAAGCCATAATACAAGTCTCTTCATTCAGTGCGTTAGTTGGAGTTTGTAAGTTAGGTAACTTATTGCAAAAAAGTCAGCCAAATGTCAAAAAAAGCAACTTGTGAATTTAACGGCTGTTAAGTGCGGAATGTTGCAGTAAAAGCATAATTATTGCATCATTTATGGTTTGGGATTACCATTGAAATATTGCGAAGTAAGTCAAAAATAAACCCCCGGTTGTTGGCCGGGGGTTTATAAAAATATCTGAAATATTAATTATGGTAACGGTACTTAGCGCGGCGCACTAAAGTATGGTGTGCTCTCCAGCGTGCACGTTTTTTCTTTTCTACATTTTTTCGGTGTTCGTTACCAATAACATAACCACCACCTGCACCTATAGCACCACCAATAAGGGCACCACCAACACCGTGGCCAATTAACCCACCTGCAACAGCACCACCGGCACCGCCTATAATAGCACCACGACCCTGGTCGCTTAGTTTTTTATGTTGTGCCTGTGTTGTATTAGTAAATGCAAGTACACTTAATATTAAGCTAAAGCAAAAAAATATCTTTTTCATAGTTATATTAATTATTACCACTACAACATGCAAGTATTAGGCCATATCCAAATCTGATGAATTTTCGGTGAAGATGGGGGCTTCGTGTCTTAGTTCCTACTTAATTTGTCCTTTTTTAAATACACCTAACATTTACAATGCATCAATAAGTATCTTAAACTGGTTTAACTAAGCTCGTAAGATTTATCTAACTTGATTCCCAGCCCTCTTTTCTTAATGCTATCCTAGTACCCGTCGCCATCAATTAAATTACCCAGGCCGCCTAAAATGCCGCCTTCTTCTCGTCGAGGGCCGGTTGCAAAACTAAGGATACGGCTGGCTAACCTGCTAACAGGCAGGGTTTGT
>NZ_MPPL01000001.1:554816-577593 GCF_001911425.1 Mucilaginibacter polytrichastri
TCCACACTTTACCGGGGCCACGCAGGGTTGCAAAAAAGAAGCCTTCGCCGCCAAACAGCTTGTTGCGGATACCGCCAATAAACTGGATATCAAAATCAACACCCATCGTATAGCCAACCAGGCAGCCGGTATCAATCTTAATAACTTCGCCGGGTTGCAGGTCGCGTTCAAAAACGTGGCCGCCGGCATGCATAAAGGCCATACCATCGCCCTCTAAACGCTCCATAATAAAGCCTTCGCCACCAAAAAGGCCGGTACCCAATCTGCGTTGAAATTCTATATTGATGGATACGCCTTTTGCTGCTGCTAAAAAAGCATCCTTCTGGCAAATTACCGCATTGCCCAATTGGGCCAAGTCGAGCGGAATAATTTTACCGGGATACGGCGATGCAAAGCTCACCCGTTTTTTGCCCATGCCTACGTTTGTAAAGGCAGTCATAAACAGGCTTTCGCCAACCAGCAAACGTTTGCCCGCACTAAACAGTTTACCAACCAGGCCGCCGCCACTCTGCTGGGTGCTGCCGTCGCCAAAAATGGTTTGCATTTGTATGCCATCATCCATCATCATAAAAGCACCCGACTCGGCCACTGCGCTTTCATTGGGGTCAAGCTCAATTTCTACATATTGCATCTCTTCGCCAAAAATGCGATAGTCTATTTCATCGTTCCTTAACATAAAAACGTTTTTATATTTTAACTCAGCAGTGTTGCCGATGTTACAAAATGCTACCTAAAAATTTTTAATATTTACCGGATAACGGTAATATAGCCGGCTTGTAATTATTGGGTGTAAAGGCATTGGGGATAAATATGACGTTGCCATACTTAATTACATATTGTGCTAATGTAATAGTTTAGCACACAGCAAATCAAATATTTAAACTACATCCTGTCTCTTTTTTTCGCTTAAGCAATTAATTTCTATCGCTGCACTAATTAACACCGGGTGGGTAAATGCCTACGGGAATTCCCGGTTTGCTCTCCGCTTTTGCATCAGTGGATTTGAATAACCGCCGCCGCTTTTTTGTTTACAGGGCGCAGGCAAACACAACACACCAATTTTAGTTGTGTAGATAGGTTTGCATGGCCTTGATAAAACCCGGATAAAACCATAATAACCGTATAACTTATGGAAGAGACCAAAGTAACCCGGATAGCTGCCGTTGGCGATTTACATGTGCGGGAAACAGACAAAGGCAAATGGACAGATTATTTTAAAGAGATATCGTTAAATGCAGATGTATTGCTGATATGTGGTGATTTAACCGATACCGGCGACGAGGATGAAGCTGCTTTATTGGCTGAAGAGCTGCTAGCCTGCACCATTCCTGTGGTTTGTGTATTGGGTAATCATGATTATGAAAAGGGCAGGCAGAAACTCATCCGGAAGGCCATACAAAGCCAGAATGTGCATGTATTGGATGGAGAATCGATAACTATTGGTAATGTTGGTTTTGCAGGGATAAAAGGTTTTGGCGGAGGCTTTGATAACCATATGCTGAGCATGTTTGGCGAAAACGCCATGAAAGCATTTGTGCAGGAAGCGGTAGATGAAGCCCTGCACCTGGAGCGGGCATTGGATAAATTAGCGGCCGACCCAATGGTGCATTATAAAATTGCCGTTTTACATTATGCACCCATAAAGGCAACTGTAATAGGGGAGCCTGAGGCTATTTATCCATTTCTGGGTTCATCGCGTTTGGTTGAACCAATGATACGTAAAGGAGTAACCGCTTGCTTTCATGGCCATGCACATGCAGGTACGCTGGAGGGAAATATTAATGGTACTATTAAGGTATACAATGTGGCCAAACCCATATTGGTTAAGGCTGGCTACCAATGCCCATATTATATGTATGAGTTGCCGGAGTAATTAATCGGCCCGTTTATAAATGATCTTTTGTTCTGTTTTTAGTTTTTCTTCTAACAGCACAGCCAGCGAGCGCTGAATTTTGTTTTGAACATCCCGCGGCGTGTCTTTAATTTGCTTTAACAGGCTAACGGCTTTTTTAATGTTGTAGAGTTTAGCCTGGTCTTGCTTTGAATTTATCATGTCTCTCATATCATTAAACTATTTGGTTCTAATTGCTTCAACAAGCTTTTTAAGTTCGTAATTCAATATCTTCTCAATCTCCAATTGCTTTTGCGCCAAATCAATTTGCAGCCTTTTAATATTGTCTAAAACAGATTCAACATTTGGCGTTTTCTTTTTGCGCAAAACAGCCTCTTGACTTTTTATTTTAGAAATCAGTTGCTCTTCCTGCATTCTGTATTGAAGAAGTGACTGCATATGGTAAACGAACGGCTTTAATAAGCAATTAATACGTTTTCGTAATTGTATATGTTTTTCTTAATAGCTAATATTTATTAACATGGTTGTTAACACTCACTCTAATAATAAATTAAATGGCTCATGCAACCAAACGGCCGGATCTATCATCTTGCTTATAGATAATAATAAAATACAATAACTCCTATGAGCCACAAACCAACCTTGTTAAAAATGAAGATGATTTTTACCTCAGTCATCTTGCTTTCTGTATTTGCTGCTTACGCGCAGCATACTACTACTATTGGCAATAAAGCCCGCACAGGTACAAGTAATAGTACTTTTGCCGTAATAAAGGGCCAGCAAATTGGCATTAAAATGAAGGCCGGCAGTAAAACAGTTAAATTATTGAAACTTAACTTCGGCGTAGAAAACCGGAGCAGCGACACGCTGAAATTTAAGGTTAACGTGTATGAATTTAATAATGCTATACCCGGCGAGAGCCTGGTTAAACAAACCATTATTGGCAGCATGCCCAAAGGAAAAAACAGGATCAATGTAGATTTGGCACCTTACGAAATTCAAGTAAAAGGTACTATCCTGGTAGCCATAGAATGGCTGGATAACCAACAGGTTGCGGAACCTTCTTTTTTTATTGGCTTGTTTAACGGCGGTACCTGGCAGTATGAAAATAATAAATGGAAAAAAATGCCGGTTGCCGGCGTCGATTTTAATGTATTGGTAGAAAAGCTTAAAAAATAAATACAGGGCATAAGCCACTATTGATACAGCAGCGTTTCTGATCAGGGATGCTGCTGTATGCCGATGTGGATCTGTCGTGCTTTTATCATTAAGGTATAATTCCTATTTTCACGCCTATGAAAAACGTGCTGCTGATTATTATTGGTTTTACAGTAATGTTTGCTACCTCTTGTAGCACAGGCCTGGATACCAAAGCATTGCAGGGTAAATGGAAATATGTAAAAGTGGGCGTACCTAACAGCAGCCCGCCAGATACGGTAACCACTGCCGAGCTGGAAGAGAACAAACCTTATATTGAGATTAAAGCAGACGGTAATTTTAATATCATGTGGGGCGGCAAGCTGTTATCGCACGGGTCGTACAAAATTTCGGGCAAAAACCTAAATATGCATGAGCTGCTACCTGGTGGCCAAAGCCGCGATTTTCCCTTCTTTGTTTCTTCACTTACAGATAAGCAAATCACTTTTGAAACCGTTGACAAGGGCGGCTCGCAGGTAACGGCGGTAAAAGAGTGAGTTATACGACAGATAGGTGTGATTCTGTATAATAGTGGGCATATATTGAATTATTAACGAAACTGCCCAAAATGCAGCAATGCCCCTGCTGGGTCAAGAACAAAACATTCATCTCCCCAATCGTTTTTCTTGATGGGGATTAACTTCACACCCGGATAGTTTTTATGGAGTTGCAGGCTAGTTAGCCACTCAAAGCATTCCGCTACATCTTTAACTTCAATAAAAAGCATCGTATTGTTAAGCCAATCTTCCACATAGGCATCCTTAAGGTAGAAGCTAAACTCATTGCGCCGAAAAAGAGACAAGCTTGCGGAAAGTGTTATTTCCTGAAATCCCAGATCGGTATAAAAAGATTTAGAAATGCTAAAGTCTTTTGAACCGATAAATGTTCGTAAAGAGATGATCTCAAGGTCCATATCAGTAATAATTTGTTTCATCAATAATACAAATCATAAATGAGTATTTCTATTAAACCGGGCTGGTGCCACAGTACTAATTGCAAGGATTTTACTACTTTAGCCAATATGGTAACCAAGCCGTATAGTAATACCGTATTTTAACCTTTATTAATATCATGGCCTTACTGACCATTTTGCTTTGCATTATTTTGCTCGTCTTACTGGTAAGCTGGGCTAAAGTTACCCCGTTTCTGGCTTTGTTAATTGTGTCTGTAATTGCCGGGCTGGCGCTGGGCATCCCGTTAGATAAAGTGAGCGCATCTGTACAAAAAGGTATGGGCGATACAATGGGCTCGCTGCTAATTATTATTTGCTTAGGCGCCATGCTGGGTAAGTTGATTGCCACAAGTGGCGCTGCGCAAAAAATAGCCGATGTACTGGTTAAAACCGGTGGTGAAAAAAATATTCAATGGGCGCTAGTAATAGCCGGTTTTATAGTAGGTATCCCCTTGTTTTATGGTATTGGCTTTGTGCTGGTAGTCCCGCTGATATTTTCTATTTCGTATAAGTATAAAATTAACGCCGTATATATTGGCCTGCCCATGCTGGCAGCCTTGTCTGTTACACATGGCTTTTTACCGCCGCACCCTTCGCCAACCGCCCTGGTAAAACTGTTTCATGCTGATATGGGGATGACGCTTATTTATGGTATCATTATCGCCATTCCTACCATTATTATTGCCGGGCCGCTATATGCACGCACGTTGAAAGGTATAAAATCAGAACCATTGGCCACCTTCCGGGCGGCAGATTTGTCTGAAGCCGAAATGCCGAATGCGTTCAATAGTTTTATAACCGCATTACTGCCTGTTATTTTGCTGATGCTTGCGGCTATATATCCGCGTTTAAATGTCCAGGACCCGGCTATTAATAAACTGGTAGCTTTTATTAGCGACCCTGCCATTGTAATGCTTATTGCATTGATTTTTGGTACGTTTTTATTAGGTATAAGCCGGGGTAAAAAGATGAGCACCTTAAGCGCCGTTTATGTTGATGCCTTGAAAGATATTGCCGTAATTTTACTGATTATAGCCGCTTCCGGTGCGTTTAAACAAGTATTGATAGATAGCGGTGTAAGCAGCATTATTGCCGACCAGATCCAAACCCTGAACATTCCACCATTGATTATGGGCTGGCTCATAGCCGCTATTATCCGCATTAGCTTAGGTTCCAGCACCGTGGCCGGGTTAACTGCCGCCGCCATTGTTGCGCCGATGATAACGCAGTACCACGTAAACCCCAATTTAATGGTGCTGTCGATAGGGGCAGGAAGCCTGGTATTATCGCATGTAAATGATTCGGGTTTCTGGCTTTACAAAGAATACTTTAACCTCAGCATCAAAGATACCCTCCGCTCATGGACGATGATGGAAACGTTGGTTGCTGTGATTGGGTTGGGGGGGGTGTTGGTGTTAAATGTGTTTGTGAAGTAGATATTTATTTTTTTAACAGGCGCTACCGCAAGGGTCCCCCTTCTGGTAAGTTATACAGGTTAGAAGCTATTGCAAGGTTCTCCCTTTTGTAAATGATAAAAGTTCTTAAATAGATATTTTATTCAATGAGTAGAAATTACAAGTTCCATAATCCGGAAGGCCTTTATTTTGTAAGTTTTGCAACTGTATTTTGGATTGATGTATTTGTACGAAGGATATATTTGGAATGCCTTGTAAATAATCTGAACTATTGTGTGGAGAAAAAAGGCATGGAGATATATAGTTGGTGTATAATGCCAAGTCATGTCCACTTGGTATTCAAATCAAATATTCAGAAGCCTGAAGAATTATTGAGGGATTTTAAGTCTTATACATCGAAGGAAATAATAAGCCTGATAAGTGATAATATACAGGAAAGCAGAAAAGAGTAGTTGCTGAATTCATTTAGAAAAGCTGGGCAGCTTAATTCAAATAATCCTAAGAATCAATTTTGGCAGCAACATAATAAGCCAATTGAGTTGTGGAGCAATGAGGTAATTGAACAGAAAATTGACTATATACATAACAACCCTGTTGTTGCAGGTTTTGTTGATTTTGATTACGAATATTTGCATAGTAGTGCCCGTGATTATGGCGGGAATAAAGTATTGGTAACGGTGATTACAACTTAGTTATTGCAGCTTGAAACACCACAAGGGGGACCCTTGCGGTAGCGGAGAATATTTGCATAGTAGTGCCCGTGATTATGGCGGGATAAAGGATTGGTAACGGTGATTACAGCTTAGTTATTGCAGCTTGAAAATACCATAAGGGGGACCCTTGCGGTAGCGATGGGCCTGCCTTATAAATTAGTTTCCGTTATTTGAATAAGAATTTCCTGACATTTTGCTTTTGCGATAAAAACTCCAATTATTGAAACAATAACGGCAAATATAGATAAAATTAAAAATGGTATTCCTTCCCAAAAACTTAATGCAATAAAGACAGGGATTAGAAATAACTGTAAGGTAAATGAAAAGTAATAATCAAATTTTACAATTCTTTCGTTATCTGATAAAGTTATTTCGAATGTACCACCATTCACTTTGCCGACTTGTTTAGCCGTAGAGCCCCAGCCTTCAAGATTAAAACTGATGAAATTGCTATCGATTTTTATCAACGCGTAGTCGAGCTCTTTTAGGACTAAAATTATTTTTTCATTTAAGATCGAGGTACTCAAAATTGAAGTTTTTTGAATTGTATATCTCAGTTTCATTTTTACAGAATTAACTCTCTTGCTACCGCAAGGGTCCCCCTTGTGGTAAACCGGGACCCTTGCGGTAGCGATGGCGAGCAAACTAACCACATAACACCTTATTTGTAATTATATCTTTTGCTGCTTCATCAACAGCGTCTTCAGCCTCAATCCTTGAAGGATGCTCGGCAATCCTACTTAGCGCTTTTATTAAATCAGGATCAAGTTTATCTTTAGATCGCGCGATCAAAATGTAAATAATACAATACTTCCACATGCCATCGTCTGTATTTAAAACAAACACTAATTCCTGTGTTATTTCATTAACATGTGGTATCAAATATTCGGCAATTCCTTCAGCAACACCCCAATGCCCGTCCTGAAGCCATTCCAGCAATGTTGAAACATCTTCCTTGACAAGTTCAAATGGCAAGTGTTTAAGACGCTCAACCGCTGCAACATCATTAATATTTTTAGGGATATAATCTTCGTTTTTCATAAACTTCTTCCACGGTTGCTACCGCAAATAATTAACCAACCCCCTCTGCTACCGCAAGGGTCCCCCTTGTGGTAATCAGGTTCAATTATAAGCTCTTAACTCACCTGTTTCCCTTGCAACAACATATCCATCGCGTCATTCAAAGACCCCGCTCTAATTACCTCACCCGAATTAACAAAATAGATCTCATCGGCATTTTCAATGGTGTTTAAACGGTGAGCAATAATTACCCGTGTTGTGGTTGCTGGCAAGTTGTTCAGGATGTCGCTTAAAAGCTTTTCTGTAATGGTATCAATGTTGGCGGTGGCTTCATCTAAAATCAATATCTGCGGGTTACGCAGCACGGCGCGCATAAAGGCGATCAATTGCTTCTGACCCAGACTAATGCTATCTCCGCCCGATATGATCGGGGTTTCCAGTCCACTTTCAAAAATGGCCAGCAGGCTGCCGAGGTTGGCATCTGTAATTACCTTTTCCAACTGTTCGTTAGTATAGTCTTTATACAGTTTGTTGCCGTATAAAATATTTTCTTTTACCGTGCCGGTGAATAGGAAAGGTTCCTGTAATATAAAACCGATCTTTTGGCTGCGCTCTTCCGGCGTATACGTTCTGATGTCTTTTCCGTCCAATAGTATCAATCCTTTAGATGGATCATACAAACGGGCAATTAGCGAAGCAGTAGTAGTTTTACCGCCACCTGTAGGGCCAACCAGAGCGTAGGTTTTACCCTGCTCCAGTTTAAAACTAATGTTATGTAATATTTCCCGGCTTTCATCGTACCCAAAATGCACATTCCTAAACTCGAGCAATGCGGCCGATGGTTCAACAATGCCTTGCGTTATCATGGGCAAATCTGTTTCGAGCGATAAGATCTGCGAAATTCTGTCCCAACCTGCCATTGCTACCTGGAAGTTGGTCCACAATGCGGCCAACTGGCGTAGTGGGTTATAAAAGTTATTAGCGTACGATAAATAACTCACCAGCAAACCAATAGAGAACTGCCCGATAGAGATGAGGTAAATACCGAACGACAACACAATCAGTTGGGCAATACTAGCAAATAAGCCATAAACGGGTATAAACACGTTATTGGCCAGGCCTGCGCCAATGGCTGTTTTATAATTTTCGCGGTTGGCGATATCAAAACGTTTCCTGAAATAATCGCGGCGGTTAAAGGCAATAATCACCTTAAAGTTGTTGAGGCTTTCCTGTATCTCGGCGCTCATACCGCCCACGCTTTTCAGGTTCAGGGCATTGGTTTTTTTAATCCACGGCGATAAAACCAAGGTGAGGAAAAGGATGACCAAGGCAGGCGACAAGGCAGCAGCACCAAGTTCGATATTGATGAGAAGTAAAAAAATCCCGGCACCTATCATGGTAGAGATATTGCCGATAAACTGCATCAGAGATTGCGAGAAAAACTGATTCAGCTTGTCTGTATCATTATTTACGCGCGAAATCAGATCGCCGGCTTTGTTTTGGTTAAAGAAACCCACCGGCAATTGCTGCAGCTTGTTAAATATCGAGTTACGCAGGGTAAACAGCATGCGTTGGCCCACGCCACCCATCAGTGTGGTTTGCTTATAGCTGGTAAATAAAGCCACCAAGTACATGCAAAACAAGATGATGGCGTTGTGGATCACCCCGGTATAATCTTTATGTTGTACGTATTTATCGATGGTATGCCCTATAATAAGGGGGCCTAATAAGTTAAGCGTAGAATTTGTTAATATGGCAAACAGCGCAATAATCAATGTCCGCTTTTCATGCGCCATTAATTGGAACAGCTTTTTGAGCCCGGCAAAGGTTGATGTTTTTTGCTGCTCTTTGCTTAGTTTATTTAAATCGTAATTCATCTTAGGGGAGCAGTAAATTAATGGGTAATACCGGTTTCGTAATTGCTGGTGCTTTGCTGCGAGTTAAAGATCTGCACATAATCGGTGCTGGTCTTCATTAATTCGTCGTGCAGGCCGCTGGCCACAATTTCGCCCTGCATCAACAGGATAATCTGGTCGTAATGCTCAACTGAGGCTATTTTCTGGGTAACCGAGATCAGCGTTAAACCGGGATAGTTTTTTTGAATATTAGTCAGGATCTTCTTCTCGGTATTATTGTCAACCCGGGCGGTAAAATCATCCAGCAATAAAACCTTCGGGTTAACAGCCAGGGCGCGGGCTAGCATAATACGCTGTTTTTGCCCACCCGAAAGGCTGGAACCCCGTTCGGATACAATGGTATTCAGCTTATCAGGCAGGCCATCAATAAAGCCGCGTAACTCGGCCGTATCAATTGCTTTATCCAATGATTCATCGGTAACGGTATCGCTAAAAGCAATATTCTCGCGAATACTCATATTAAAGATAATGCTGTCCTGAAATACAAAGCCAACCTGGCTGTGGAACGATTCGCTATCGTAAGTATTAATGCCTTGGCCATCGAATAATACATTGCCGCTTGCCGGGTTTATTAAGCCGGTAAGCAGGTAAAGTAATTGTGTTTTCCCGGCTGCTGTAGGGCCGATGACGGCAATTTTAGAACCAGCAGGTACTTTTAGCGATACATCTTTCAGTGCTGGTTTTTGCCCGTAATTCACCGATACATGCTTTAGTTCTACATCGCCGCGCAGGGTTTCTTTCAGGGTGCCTGCGGCTGCAATATCAGGGGCATTTAAAACCAGGTTAATACGCTGAAATGAGGCTGTGGCCTGCGCAATGATATTACTCATAAAGCCGATCACAAAAATGGGGAAGATAATGAGCGACAGGTAGCTGTTAAAGGCTGCAAAGCTACCAAGCGTCATACTGCCGGTAATTACAAAGTGGCCGCCCATTACCAAAATGGTTAAAGCTGCCATATTAGCGGTAAAAGTTACAATGGGAATAAGACCGGCAAAAAAGCCTAGTATTCTTAAGCCGTAGTCTTTGGCTTCGGTGTTGGCTTCCAGAAATTTATGGTATTCCAGTTGTTGAGAGTTAATTACGCGGATTAAGGCGGCACCCAATATGCTTTCGTTAATTACTTTATTCAGCTGATCTATTACGCCACGGCTTTTTATAAATAGCGCACGTACGTTTTTCAGCACATAAAAAAACGTACCACCTATAATAGGGATAATGGCAATAACGGCAAGGCCCAGCTTCCAGTTAATGGTAAGCAATAATATACTGCCGCCGATGATAATAAATAAAGAAGATACAATGGAAACCAATGCCTGCGATACAAATAACTTGATCGAATCAACATCGGCAGTTAGGTTGGTTAACAATTTGGACGGATTGGCCTGCTCAATAAAGGCATAGCTTTGGCGCGATATTTTATCAGAGAGTTTCTGTCTTAAATCGCGCGCTACACGCTCTGATGCGTAGGTTTGAATCACCGTTTGCAGGTAGCCAAAAATAAAGATTAGCAGTACGGCAAGCGAGAATTTTTTAATAATGTCTGTAAATACAAACAGTCTTTTACTATAATCATCTATCCCGTTTGCAATAATTTTCGGTAACCAAAGGTTAATGCCGTTACTTAACAAAGCGAATAATAACAGCAACATAACCAGGCCCATATAGGGCTTTAGTAAGCTGAAAACACCGGGCGGTTTGCTGGTTGGCTTAGGGGTATTGGTTTGCATTTATACTTTAATTAATAAGCACTGTATTGGTAATGACGATTGTGGATAAGAAACATTTTAGGTTGTTTTAAATAAATCCAAATTCTTACCCGAAACTAATTATTTTATTGAACATCGCTGTACACTTATTAAACCTTTACATACCAGTGAATTTAGGCATTTAATACTACATTATCGCTGCCACCAAACTGCCGCTAAAACTAAATTTTGCTAAAAATATTAACAAAAGCCCTATCTTTAACCTATAATCAGATCAGTATCCCAGCTTATAGTTTTTAACCATGGCAACAGAAGTAAAGTGTCCGAGTTGTGGTCATGCATTTCCAATTGAGGAAGTGATGACCGAGGAGTATAGAAAGCAGCTTCGTGTTAAAATGCAGGAATATACCCGGCAAAAAGAAGACGAGTTTCGTAAAAAAGAAGACGATTTTAATACCCGCCAGCAAGAGCAGCAGGTAAAGTTCGACCAGCGTTTGGCCGACGAGAAAAAGCAATTACAGTTAACCCTGGAAGAAAACCTGCGCAAAACCATTGCAGAAGATTTTGAAAACCAAATGCAGATGCTGCACAGCAATGCTAAAGACACCGAAGAGAAACTGAAGGCAAGCCGTTTAAAAGAACTGGAGTTTTTGCAAAAAGAACAAGCCCTAAAACAAAGGGAAGAAGAAATGCAGCTGGAAATGCAGCGCAAATTAAACGAGCAGCGTAACGATTTGGCCGAGCAGATCCGTAAGCAGGAAACCGATAAACATAACCTTAAAGATACCGAGAACCAGTTGCGGATGAAGGAACTGGAAATGCAGCTGGAAGCCCAGAAAAAACTGGCCGAAGAAATGAAGCGCAAGGCCGAACAAGGCTCGATGCAAATACAAGGCGAAGCACAGGAACTAATTTTGGAAGAACTGCTGCGCACCAACTTCCCTTTTGATGAAATTGGCGAAGTGGGTAAGGGTGTAAGAGGCGCAGATTGTATCCAAACGGTTAGGAATAAGTTTGGGCAGGAGTGTGGCCGGATTATTTATGAAAGTAAGCGTACCAGTGCATTCTCTAACGAATGGATTGAGAAGCTGAAAAAAGATATGCGCAACACAGGTGCCGATGTAGCTGTTATTGTAACCCAGGTATATCCAAAAGATATGGATTGCTTCGGCGAAAAAGATGGGGTTTGGATCTGTTCTTTCGATGAGGTTAAACCGGTGGCTTACATTTTGCGAGATACTGTGATCAAGGCTTCGGCCATCATGCGTTCGCAGGAAAACAAGGGTGATAAGATGCACCTGTTGTACGACTTCCTGACCAGTAATGAATTCTCTGAGCAATGGAAAGCCATCCGCGAAGGTTTTATGAGCATGCGTATGTCGATATTAAAAGAGCGCGAAGCCATGGAAAAACTCTGGAAAAGCCGCGAAAAACAACTCGAAAAAGTACTGCTAAGTGCAGCCCATATAAAAGGTTCGATAGAAGGTATTGCCGGCAGCGACAATATCCAGTTGAGTTTAACTGATGATGAGGACGAAGTGGTGCTGATTGATTGATGATTTCCTAATAATAAGCCTAACCCTATATCATGAAATTTTTTTACTTAATATGCTTTGTTATCTTAAGTAATGCTGTTTTTGCTCAGATCAATAAAAGTAACATCTACGGAACTTGGGTAATTAATAAGATAACATTTAGAGATGATGCCGAATTGCCAGATGAGCATGTATTGAAAAATGTATATCTAAAGTATACATTTTCACAGCCTAATAAACTTAATACATCAACATTGTATTATAATAAAGGCGATGAGATTTCATTTGATATTAACGATGGATTTTTACTTTTTAAAACTCCGGAAGGTAATTTGATGAATACGTTTCATATTGAAACTGTTAATAAAAATGAACTTGTTTTATTACAAAAAGGTAGAGAGGGTTTTGATGATCCGGATGCTCTGAAGTTTTATTTTATTCCGGAAGAAAAGTATCAAGCTAACTTCAAGTTACGTCCAAGTGATATTTATTCTATAAAATTAATAGATACTATTTATAATTCCAGTCCTAAAATTTATCCAATCTACAAAGGAATAAGTTTTCAGAGCTATCTGTCTAATGGAATACACGAAAGGATAAGTATGGATAATAGGGAAGGACACCTGGCTGCAAGCTTTATAGTCACTAAGGCTGGTATTGCAGATAGTGTTAAAATAATTGAGGGTATTGATGATGAATTTAACAGACGGTTTATAAAGATCTTCAATCAGGCTAGGAAGGATTGGAAACCTGCTATATTGAACGGTAATCCTGTGTCTGCACTAATGATGGTAAATTTAAGATATACTACTTCTGATATAATGATGCCTGCATACTTTGCCACGCGCAAGGCCAATGATGCATTTAATGCTAAAGAATATGCAATAGCACTTTATTATTATGATATATCTTTGGAGCGCACGCCTTTTGATGTAGATAACCTTTATAGAAGAGGAATGTGTAAAATGCTACTTGGTAATATCCCTTGGGCATGCGAAGACTGGAAAAAGGCTAAAGCCTTAGGTGGTAACAGTTCAATTGACGCAGCTATAGAAAAGTATTGCAATTAATACAATATAAAATATGTTGAATAAAAAATTAACTGTTACCTACTGTATTATCGCACTTGTTTGCTGCTCTTTTATAATTAAGCCGGGCAATATTGATATCGTTTTTATTGGCGATAGTATTACGCATGGGGCGGGTTTAAAGGCTGCCGAAACACAAGCCCCGCCTGTAATTGCAGTTAACTACCTAAACCAGTTAGGTATTGGTACTGTGCAGTGCAATAACCAGGGGGTAAGCGGTTTTACTACTGTTGATTTTTTACCGGCTACAAAAAAGGCTTACCCAAAAGTTATCGCTGCTGCCGATGCCTTTTATGCTGATAAATCGGCTCAGCTTATTTTCTCTGTTATGCTGGGTACCAATGATAGCGCTATTAAAGGCCCTAACGGCGCACCGGTTGCCGCGGCATATTACCACACTAATATCAAGTTAATTGCAGATAGCCTGCTGGCCAGATATCCCGAATGTAAAATAGTCTTACACCGCCCGATATGGTATAGCGATAGTACCCATAATGGCTCTACTTATCTGGTAGAAGGCCGCGAAAGATTGAATAGTTATTTCCCCGAAATTAAGTTGTTGGTAAAGGAATATAAGAGCAGCAATCCGGGTCATGTTTTCCTGGGCGATAATGACGGTTACAACTACTTTAAAAAGAACTACCTCACAGACCTTGGCGCAGAGAATGGCCGGAGTGGCATATTTTACCTGCACCCAAACGAAAAGGGTGCGGCTGCATTAGGTGTGCTTTGGGGCAAAGCCATTGCCCGCATTTTAAAGTAATAACGCTATTTAAACCTATACCCAATACCAATCTGAAAGCTTTTGCCACTTTGGCTGTAAGACCCAAAACCGTTACTCAATTTATAAGGCGTAATTACCTGGTAACGGGCGTCAATGTTAAATTCCTTAATACGGAAGGTAATGCCTACTGTGCCGCCGAAATTTACTTTACTAACCATAGTACGCCGCATGGTAGAATCAATGGTTTTGGTATGATATACCGTATCACGTTCATCAACAATCGGCCCGTATTTGTAATTGATGCCCGATTGTTTTAGCGGGATGCTAATTACCGTCCCTGCATTAAAACTGATGAGGTTTGATAAACGATATTCTAAAGTCAGTGGGATATCCAATATCAGCAACTTGCGCGAATCCATTACCTTAAAGGAGGGCAGGCTATCCGGCCGGTAATAACTCGCACCCGAATATTCGCCTGAAACTGATTTGGAAATATGGAGCCCGAGACCGGCATTAAGCAATACCCTTTTACTTAAAGTGTAAGTGCCAAAACCCCCAACATATAGGTTGCTATTACTATGCCCGGAGTTCAGTCCGGCTTCCAAGCCGTAATTATATAATGGATTGCTGATTGGGGCTGATTGCTTGTTTTTAGCCGTGTTATTCTTAACTGTTTTTGCTCCCGGTAACTTTTGTGCCTTGCCCGCATTATTCCTGGCAGATTTAGCCGTTTGCTGACTGGTCACCGGTTTGCCCATATCTATTTTGGATGAACCGATGGCATTGTCGGCTGTTCCGTTTGCTTTTTCTGCAACTGTTGTGGCGGCAGTATTAGTTTCGATGGTGGTATTTTGCTGTTGGTTTGCTGCTATGATGTCCGCATCAATTCTGGATGAGCCAGTTAGCTTTTTTGTAACCTTATTATAGTTATTACTTTTTTTGGCCCCGGTATGGCCATGCTGGAGGGGATTAAAGCCCTTATTCCATGAGGTGACGGGTTGACTACTTAATAACAACTGATGTTGCTTTCCCTTACTTATTTGTACGTTGTTGGCAAATTGTTGCCCGCCACTTACTGGTTGTAAAATATTGTTGTTAATCTTTGAAGATACAGCAGTTAAACCTTGCTTAATATTACTGTTTTTAGATAAAGCCGTATTGGGTGTGGTTTTTGTGCCCTTGCTTTTGGCAATGAGGTTGGATTTAGCAGTTATTATATTTTGATTTGCTATTTTAGCTATAGTGCTTTCTTTATCGGTTGACGATGCATTTATTGAAGTATCACCAGAGATATTAACGCTTGCCTTATTGCCCGAAATGTTGTGATCCCGGTTTCTGACAGTTGTACAATTAGTATCAGATTGAGCCTGTTGTTTCCTGTTAATTTTAATGGCTGATGATTGTGTAAGCCAATAAGCAGTAACTCCAAGTAGTACAACCGTAACTATTATAAAAGCAACACCCTTAAATAATTTACCTAATGAGGACGAAGCCGGAGTTTTAATTAAAGGATCAACAGGTAATTGTTCATCAAGCAAAGCCCGCATATTGGCCCATGCGGCTTCGTCTTCCTCTTTCAGAGTTAGCTCGCTTAATTTTTTGCGCCACAGTTTATGATACCATGCTGAATTTTTCACTTGGGCTTTTTGATATTTTCAGTAGGTGAGTTAATGCTTTTATTGGGCGGGCTCAACAGTGTCCTGAGTTGTTTTTTAGCCTCAGACAGGTGCCACCGCGAAGTACTTTCGCTGATATGCAGTTGTTCGCCAATTTCCTTATGCGTGTAACCATCCAACACCGAAAGGTTAAAAACTAACTGTGTAGCATGGGGCA
The DNA here is from genome assembly GCF_001911425.1 of Mucilaginibacter polytrichastri. Classification (GTDB taxonomy): domain Bacteria; phylum Bacteroidota; class Bacteroidia; order Sphingobacteriales; family Sphingobacteriaceae; genus Mucilaginibacter; species Mucilaginibacter polytrichastri. Next base: position 570,771 of record NZ_MPPL01000001.1, read on the forward strand.
ACAGTCTTATTTGCTTAAGTAAATCATCTGCATATAATTTGTTTAGTATGGCAGGCGATACAAATACATCATCGATGTCTTCAAGCTCTGTTTTTAAATCGTTAAACCGGGTTTCCTGCCGTACCATGTCTATACAGGTTCTAACCATAATGGTTCTGATCCAAGCACCCAGTTCGCCTTTCTGCTCCTCGTATAGTGTAATGTTTTGAAATACCTTTAAAAAGCCAATATTTAAAGCCTCATTCGCCAACTGGTCCGATTTTAAATAGCGGTAACATATGCGCAGCATTTCGGCATAGAACAGCTTATACAAACCCTCCTGCGCCGGGCGCTCATTGGCTTTGCAGCCTTTGATCAGCCTTGATTGTGGCTTAGCAAAAAGGTTCATTCAGATAGTTCCGGTAGATCAATATTTATTCAATTCAAATAATACTACGTAGCCCGGCCGCAAAACGCTGGGTAAAAAAGAAAATTTATTTATTAGGGCTACGCTGTGTTTGCGCCCAGCGTTTTTATTGCTTGGTGCGTAATGCTTGCAGTACAGCATGCATTTATAAACCATGTTGCAATGTATACAACATAAACAGAAACAACCATGTTAAAGGACATTGTTATATTTTTAAAAATCAAAGTATTTGCCAGGCAAAAACCGCATAGCTTACTTGCGCAACGCTTTGGAAAAAATGATAATCAATCCGATCGAAACCAGTGGAATGGCTATAGGCACCTGACCCTGAAAGAAATACAGGCTACTGATTTTAATAATACATTGGGCGTTAAAGCGGGGGATAAGCATGTATCATGAACAAAGCTTGAAAAAGCGGCTAACTTTCCGGGAAATTCCTAATTGAGGTAATTTAGGCCGATTTTAAACTTAAATTGATGGGCTCATTATGATGGCTCATCCGGGCAGCCTCAATGTGGTAATATTTATGCAGGCGGCATATCTTAAAAATTGCTGTGAGCACAATAACGCCTGTTAGGGGGCCTGCCCAAAAAATCCAGTAACCGGTATAAGTATTACTTACCACCGCAGGGCCAAAACTACGGGCCGGGTTCGTGCTGCAGCCAGAGTAGGCAGTTTCTGCCCAAACCATAAAGCTGTATAAAAATGGCATAGTGTAAGGTGTGTAGTTCCGCAGCTTTTTGCTGCCCACAAATACAAATATTACCAGTATAAGGGCCGCGGTTGTGATAACTTCGCCCAAAAATGCCCCCATATTACCGCCTATGCCGGGGAGTGTATTACCATAGCCTACACTTTTGCCTTGTTGCCCCCATAATAAAAGCGGGATACAGCCTACAACGGCACCCAGCATCTGGCTAATGATGTAGCCAATTAAGGCATGGAGTTTCATTCTATGCCGAAGCCAGAAAGCGATGCTTACAGCCGGGTTAATATGTGCCCCACTTATTTTGCCCACCGGCGATAGGGTAACCGCACAGCCTGTGCAGCCAAATAAAAAGCCTGTAAGTAGCCTGCGTGCTTGTAGAGATGGTATATAGTGCGCCACAATGGAGCCCTTTCCCCAATCCAGTATCACAAAGCTTAAGCCTACGGCCAGCAATAAGGCTGTGCCAATAAACTCTGATATGAAATTGATGTACAGAGGTTTGGGTTGATGCATATAGGGGCTATGGACTTATTGACTAAGGGATAAAACACTTAAGATGTTTGGCGTAATGCAAAATATAACATTTATTGTTTTAAAATAGGAGACAGATGCAGATATACATAAAAAAGGTAGCTGCCCATTTACGGGCAGCTACCTTTCTAACATTAACTGGTATAAAGAACGGGTGTGACTAGATAATTAAAATTTATCGAAGAACAATTTAGTGGTTACAGCATCGCCACCAATTGCAGCAGCAGCGGCCGCATAATTGGCTCCGTTAACATTTTGTTCAACAACAGGATACGTTAACCGTACCGGGAAGCTGCTAACCGCCGTTGCCGGGGGCACCAATTGAGGGTAATCCAACCGTCTGTTCTCTGTCCAGGCATCCCAGCCGCGGTTGTATAAGGCCAGCCATTTTTGGGTGCCTATTTTTTGTTTGTAATTACCTGTAGCTGTAGCATAATTTACAGTTGGGTTGGCCAGGTAAGTAGCAGCATCAGTAGCCGAACCACCCCAAAATAGGATAGATGCAGTAACCGCATTGTTATAGTGGTCTTGAGCAGAGCCGCTTACGCTAAAGCCTCTTTCTACAGCCTCTGCCAGGTTAAATTCAGTTTCAGAATAATCTAATAACAAGCCAGGGTAATCTGGTGCAGTAACAATGGTACTTGGTTTAGAAAACGCGCCATAGCTATTTTTTTTACCAACTATACCACCACTGTAGCCACCGTTACCGTCAACTGTAAAAAATTGAGACAACCGTGGGTCGCTGTTCGCTTTCAGGGCATCTATAATAGTAGAAGCGGCTATAAAATCCTGTCTGCCGCTTTGCACAAGATCTTCCCATATGGGGTTGGTATTTGGATAAGAGCTGGCAAATGCAAAATTGGCATTGTCGGTGTTGCTGGTAAATATACCTGCGGCAATAGCGCTCTCAACAGTTGTTTTAGCTAAAGCTGCGTCATAGTCAGAAATTGTCATTCCCATTTTTAGTTTCATGGTATTAGCAAACTTCTTCCACTGGCTTACATCACCGCTGTAAACCATATCGGCAGCATCAAAGCTACCTGCCGATGCATTTAAATTTGCAATATCTGTATCAAGTCTTTTAAGCAAGTCTTTATATATCGTTGCCGCGTCGTCAAACTTGGGGATAATACCGGTAGATAAGGCCGCCGAGTAAGGTACGTTACCGTAAGTAGTAACCAGGTAATGCCAGGTATAAACCTCCATAATATCAATAATGGCCGCGTCGTTTTTGCTTACTGCTGCATTTGTAACATATTCGGGCAAACGTAGTTTAGATTGCTCAAAGTTTTCCAGTACGTCTGTATAAAGGGCTTTCCATTGTACATCAGGTATGGCGTTGTCCTTAATGTCGTAGTTGCTTTCGGTAATGTAGGTGGTTTCCTGCCATTGTTGTTCAAACAGCCTGAAAGTGTTGGTGTAGGTATCTGCCGACGCGAGGGTATAGGCTAATTTTCTTTGTGCCTGTGTAAATAACGACGATGCTGGTACCGTAATAGGGTGCTTCGGGTCGTTATTAAGGTCTGTTATATCTTTTTTGCAAGCCCCAAGCAATAGCAGGGGAAGCATTGCGCAAATAATTTTTTTCATGTTGGGTTTCTTAGAAGCTAAATTTCGCATTAAATGATAGGGTTCTTACTGCAGGGTATGCACCGCCCTGGTAGCCTTGCAGGTTACCCGAGCTTAAGCCTTCTTCCGGGTCTGAGTAAGGCACGTTTTTGTGGATGATCCACAGGTTGCGGCCTACTAACGAAAGGTCAATGCCTTTAACAGGGCCCAGCTTAGATACAAATCTTTTTGGTAATGAGTACCCCAGTAATGCTTCTCTTAATTTTACAAAGCCGGCATCATAAACAAACGCCTTTTGTGGGTTATTCTCATATCCGTATAAACCTGTTCCGGTGTTTTCAACACGTACTGTGTTAGGCGTGCCTGCTTCTGTGATACCTTTTAAAATAACACCACCACCGGCAGAGATAGGGCTTCTTGATGGGTTGCCTAGGTCGTTTAAGCCAGCAGTTTCAGGATATAAACCGGTATCCATGCCATAGTAAGTATCCAGTGAGAATACACTGCCACCTTTTCTAACATCAATTAAGAAGCTAAAAGTCCAATCTTTGAATCTGAATGTGTTGCCGATACCGCCAATCCAGTTTGGATTTACGTTACCGATAACGTTGTTAGCTGTTGAAGTTTGCTCATAGTAACCATCATCGCCAATAACCTTCTGCCCATTTTTGTAGATAAAATCTGTACCACGTAATGTACCCAATGGCTGGCCTAGGGTAGCATTAAGTGTTACGTTACCCTGAAACGAAGCCGTTTGTATATTGGTTATGGCGTTGCCTGCAGGGTCTGTAAATAATTCTACCACTTTACTTCTGTTTCTCGACCAGTTAACATTTACTTTCCATGAGAAATTCTCTGACTGGATTGGTGTACCGTTTAATGATACTTCGATACCTTTATTTTGAACGGTACCAGAGTTGTAATACTGAGATAGGAAACCATATGCCGGAGAAACAGTTACCGGAATGATCTGGTTAATGGTTTTGTTTTCGTAATAAGTAGCATCAAATCCTAAACGGTTTTTAAAAAATTGCATTTCCAGGCCCGCTTCTTTGCTTTTTGATTTCTCAGGTTTCAGGTCCGGGTTGCTTTTGGTAGTTGCTATGTTAGCTTGTGGCTGGCCATTAATTGGCGTACCCAAAGTATTATAAGTATACAAGCTGTAGATCGGTGCATCGTTACCCACTTCGGCATAGTTTAATCTAACTTTTCCATAGGATAACCATGATTGATTTTTCAACAACTCAGAGAATACAAAGCCACCGTTAATAGATGGATAATAAAAAGTATTGTTGTTTGTTGGCAGGGTAGATGATACATCTCTTCTGATGGTTCCATCCAATACCAGCATTTTTTTCCAGGTAAGGGTTGCACCGGCAAAAATACCGTCAACCTCCCTGCGCTGGTCATCTTCAAGCGGCGCAGCGGGTGCAGCTAAAGAGTTGGTTAGCGCGTATACATCCGGCACAACCAGGCCACTGTTAGTGGTAGCATATATGCTTTGGTAGCGTTGTTTACGAATGTTAGTCCCGATCAGCGCTTTGAGGTTAAAATCGTTCGATAGATTTTTATCCATGTTGGCCAGTAAATCGTAATCGGTTTCATTCCAGCCCAGGTTTCTCCTGGTGTAGCTTGATACGCCTGTGCTACCCACAGCTCTTCTTTCTTCCTGTAAAGAGTTCCAGTTATCAACAGTAACACGGCCGGTAACATTGATCCAGCTGTTTACTTTGTAGCTTGCATTAACGTTGCCAAAATACCTGTTACGGCTGTCCGACTCGTAGTTTTGGTAACGAACAAAATAAGGGTTATCCCAATAAATGGCAGTAGGGTCATTAAAATCAGATAAGTTCCAGGTCGCGTTTTTTTCGCCTGTTGCGTAATAAGCATCTTTTAACTGTTTAATGTCGGTGTTTACCTGCCACCATTGCCTAAAGTTGGTCATTAAGTTATCAGATGTATAACCGGTACCATAGCGGCCCAAACCATCGGTGCGGGTATAATCTATGTTAGCGCCTACTGTTAATTTAGGGGTTACATTATAGGTGCCGCCAAAATTGACTGCGTTTTTAAGGATATTACTGTTTGGTAAAATACCTACATCATTGTTACGGGTGTAGCCAAATTTAATAGATCCGTTATCGTTTGCATTGGTTATAAATATGCTTTGATTGTTTGATACCGAATGCTGGAAAAACGTTGAAGGATCGTTTTTAGCAGCTACCCATGGCGTAGCCTGGCCAGTGGTTGATAAGCCCGGATAAAAAGCATTCCATTGGTATACTTTTAAATTCGGGTCAAATTTGGCTCCGTATGAAGCATCTTCAGTAAGCGGGGTTATAAGCTGTTTTGTACCGCTGCCGTCAATATCGCGATACCAGAAATAACCTGTTGGGTCTTCATAGCCTGGGCCGTAACCGGCACCGTATTCTTTTTGATAAGTGGGGAAGGTTGATTTGTCGATTGAACCAACTGTTACGCCGGCATTAACAGTAATACCTAAGCCTTTTTTTGCTTTTTTTGTAGTAATAACAATTACACCGTTTGCACCTTGCGAACCATACAAGGCACTACCAGCAGCGCCCTTTAAAACAGTTACCGATTCAATGTCATCCGGGTTTAAATCGTTTACGGGGCTACCGTAGTCATAACCGGCTCTACCTGTTTTTTGATCAGCCGAGTTTAAGTTACCACCCGCCAGGTTGCTTGAGCTTGAAGGCGCACCGTTATTAAACGGAACCCCATCTACCACAAATAAAGCCTGGTTATTACTGAATATTGATTTGTTACCCCGCAATACAACGTTGGTTGAAGCACCCAGGCCATTGTTCTGGCGAATTTCCAAGCCCGATACTTTACCCTGAAGGCCGCTTACAAAGTTTGATGAATGCTGTTTGCTCACCTCATCGCCCGAAACCTGTTGTGCAGCATATGCTTGCTGGTTGCGGGTTCTGGTTAAGCCCAATGCGCCTGTTACAATAACTTCACCAAGTTCTTTAGATGATGTTTCGAGCTTTGCGTTTACCACCGTGCCTGTTGCCGCAATTTCTTGCCGTGCGTATCCGATAAATGAGAAAACCAATGTGGCATTGCCCGGAATACTTAAAGAAAACTTACCATCGCCCGAAGTTTGTGTGCCGATGGTGGTGCCTTTTACCTTAACGGTTACTCCGGGCAGTGGGAGGCCGTCTTCTTTGGCGGTTACCGTACCAGTTACGGTTCGGTTTTGTGCAAAAACGTGTTCTGTACAGAGCACAATAAAGCACAGTAAAAAGAGTAGATGTCTTTTCATGTTGAATAAATGAGTCAGTTAGTTAGTTAATAAAGACTAAATGTATAACTGAAAGCTCATAAAAACAACTATTGGTTAAATTGGATATGGTTTGCTTTCGTCTAAGTAAAATGATGGCAATGGCATCTTTAAAATCATATTTTATTGTGAATCAAGATGTTATAATTTGATAATAATATTATAATTGCATCAGAATTGAAATTATATATTTTTAAAAAATGACTTATTAGTATTTATCTGTTGATTTTTACTAATTATTATTGGTCTTATAGTAATAATTAGTAAGTTTATTAGAATATTTATTAAAAATTAAAAA
>NZ_MPPL01000001.1:577603-627788 GCF_001911425.1 Mucilaginibacter polytrichastri
GCTTTTATAGTAAAGATATTAAGATGTGATGACTATTGACGGGATTTCTGCCGCAGATCTTAATACATTTAATATGTACAATTCAAAGGCTCCAGCAGCAAGCCAATTACCCAAAACAGGTTGCAATGAAACATTATGAAAGGTATAATAGTTTCGTAGGCCAATTTCTGAGCAAACAAATCCATTACTTCTTCGATAATATTGCGAAGATCAAAAATCGACTTGCTCCAGCTCCAGTGGGCATTTTAGTCGTCAAAAAGTAACTTATAGAAGCTTCTTGCAAAAATAGGTATCCGGAATAACGTGAGTATCAGTTATGACTGTTGAACATGCATGTGCCATTACCACCCAAATTGCAGCAATGGCGCGCCACGCGTCTAACTTGCCGGTATACAGAGGATTTAGTAGTTAATACATGTGATTGGGGCTGTTTTTCACTGAATATTTGCATGGGTATTGAGTGGTAAATTAAAAGATTTGATTCAGTTTAGAGTAACACCAAAAGCAAATAGTAAAACCTTGGGTTCTCAAATTCACTTATTGACTTATAATGAAGAAAATGTACTGTTTTTAATCGTTTTATTTCTTTTGTAGAGATTTAAAATGAGTGTCTTAGCCGGAATTTCAATTGTGTAATAAGTTACTATTGAAACAGAAATTAATACCAAAATAAAAATGCCTAGCGATAAGGAATCTGTTACCGGATGAATGAAGTTTGTAAAATAAATATAAACTGGATATTGAAGAATGTAGATCCCGTAACTGACTTCGCCAGAAAGGATAATGAGTTTATTGTTAAAAATATGAGTTTTGTCTTTGTCAAAGCTATTGATAGCCAGTACTAATAAGAAATAAGCAATTGCCAGTATTCCTCCTCCAAGCAGGTAATGATCTACAGGTAATAGCTGCTTGGTTAAAAAGATAGTTATAAAGCAAAATACGACGCATAGTAAGCTATTACGATTATTTTGTAAAAAAATTAACTTGTTATCTATAAATACTTTACCACAAATGGTACCAAGTAAAAATATTGAGATTTTAAAAATGGGGTGTAGATAGAGAATAGAAACAATCTTTTTTAGAACAGGAGACAGGCCCTCATGGTGTTCAATTTTGAATAATATTCCAGTGATGATTAGAGCTAACAAAAAATAGCCAATTACCTGTTTTTTGTAAAGTGAATAGTTCTTCTTCATCAAAAGGAAGGTAAAGGGAAACAGAGCGTAGAAAAAGAATTCGGAAGAGAGTGTCCATCCCGGGTAATTGAAGGAGCCTGCATATAGCCATCTTTGAATTCCTAATGACTCGAAAATTAATCGATATTTTACAGTATTGGTATCAATTGGTTTGATAAGATAGTGAAATGCTGCTAGTACGATTATTGCAAATAAATATAACGGGTAAATTCTAGCTATACGTTTTATATAAAAATCCCATTTTGAAAATGTTGCCGAGTCTTTTTTTAGAAAATTGCTGTTAGCCAAAATCATTACGAATCCAGAAATGAAAAAGAAAAAGTTTACAGCTTCATTACCATTCTTTATTATAAAATTAACATTAGGTTGTATTGATTTTGGGGTATAATGATATAATACTACGGTTAAAGCTGCAAGGAATCTCAGGGGGTATAGGGGATTTGTATTTCTGTGCATGGTAGACTAAATGACAATTGTGGTAATGTTTTACAGCCGAAGATAATGTATAAAATAGAATTAAGTGTTAAGAACAAAAAAAGCCTCCTTTTTTGAGGGAGACTTTAATTCATAAACTCGAATCAATAGTTTAATTAATTAGGGATTAAATAGCTTAGTTAGTTCGAGCTGTTGGCGTTAGTTTAGTTAGTTCATTGTATTAGTACGATACAATGATAATGTTTCTCTTCGCAAAATCAAAATTTTGTAAAAAAAGAAAGTTATGTTGCCTTTTTGATATAAATTATTGCGTCTTGTTGCTTTTTTCAATTGAATCTTGCTGTAATTTCAATTGTTTTTTTTGCGCTTTTTCTTTTTTATTGAAAAAGCCTTTTAAAAAGAAGTTGTGCTGAGCCGCTTCGAGATCATCATTGAGCTTAACCGAGCTTTCCTGCAACTTATCAAGGGTGTTTTGCACCTTAACTGCCGCTTTTGGGTCATTTAATAACACGCCAATGGCATTATCTGTCGTATTAAGTTTATTACTGGCCTTGTTAAGGTTGTCCGCAAAAGTGCTGGCTGTTTTGGTGGTTTGTTGCAACTGTTCAACAGCACGCTGAAATTGTTTAAACGTAGCTGTATCTGTAGCAAATTTATTGGCCAAGCCATCTTTACTGTTCAGCTTAACACCATATTGGTTCAACTGATCTGCCATGCGTGCTGTATTTGCGGTAGTGCGGTTTAAGTTTTCTACCATAGACCTGAACCGAAGTGAAAGCGTAGAATCTGTCATTAATTGCCCTACCAAGCCTTTTCCGTTTACGATGTTATGGCTTAATAATTTAAAATCACTGGTAATGGCCAACAGGTTTGTGTTGTTTTTCTGCAAGGTTTTCATAATGTCGTCGGTACTCATCATCGATTCGGCTTTTAGTCGGTCGCCGTCTTCAATAACCGGGGCATTAGGGCTGCCGCCATCAATAACCAATATTTTGTTACCGATAAAACCTTCGGAGCTTACCCTTACGCCTGCATTGCGGTGGATGTATTGCTGGGCATTCTTGTCAATGTTCATGGTTACATAAACCTGCGATATCCCGGTGAACCGAATGGCGCTGATGGTGCCAACCCGTACACCAGAAAACCAGATGTTATTACCTTTCATTAAGCCGTTTACGTCATTAAAAACAGCGCTGATATGTACGCCGTTGCTAAAGCTTTTGCGCGAGTTGCCAAAAGTAAAAACGGCAACTATAAATATGGCAAGGCCTACGGCTATAAATACACCTACCCATACGGCCTTTTTGTTGTCTGCGTTATCCATTTATTGTGTAAAGTTATAATCGTAAAATGCTTTCACTCTTTCGTCTGTTGTGTTAAATACTTCATCAAAACTGCCCTGGCGTTCAAATTTACCATCAAGCAGCATTACAATACGGTCGCCTGTTGCTTTGGCACAGGTTAAATCGTGGGTAATAATGATAGATGAGGTATGGTACATTTGCTGTACTTCGTTTATCAGTTCATTAATATCTATACAGGTAATAGGGTCGAGGCCGGCTGTGGGCTCGTCATACAGTACAATTTCGGGCTTTAAAATTAATGTACGTGCAATACCTATCCTTTTTCGCTGCCCACCCGAAAGTTCAGACGGCATTTGGTTAATGGTTTGTAACAGGCCCACATTGTCAAGCACTTCTTCTACCTGCATGGTAACTTCTTTGCGGGTAAGTTTTGGGCTGTTGCGTACCAGCGGAAACTCAATGTTTTTACGCACGGTCATACTATCATATAATGCACTGTTTTGAAAAGAGAACCCAACCTTAATTCGGAGATCCCGCAGCTCTTTTGCCGATAGGTTGTTCATGTCTTTCCCCAGTACAAGTACTTCGCCCGAGTCTGCTGTAAGCAGTCCGGAAATAATTTTAATCAACACAGATTTACCCGTACCCGAGCGGCCCAGCACCACGAGGTTTTCGCCCTGATAAAGATCAAGGTCAACACCGCGCAGTACATGATTAGTTTCAAAGGATTTCTTAAGTCCCCTGATGCTGATCACCGTTTGGTTGTAATCAATATTTGTATTCGGTTTCGCCATATATTATCTAAACCATCCTATGATTTGTACAATCACAATTTCTTCAATAAACACTAAAAACATGGCAGTTACCACTGCCGAATTTGCTGCCTTACCCACGCCCTCTGTTCCGCGCGATGAGTTATAGCCTTTATAAGCGCCCACAATGCCTATTGTAAACCCAAACACAATGGATTTTATAAGTGATGATTCAAAATCAAGGAAAGATAACGGTTCAAACACCTGGGCAATAAAAGTGCTGTAACTGGTGCCTTCGTTTTGATGCACGTTTAAATAACCACCCAATATGGCTACAAAAGCGGCAAAGGTTGATAAGATAGGTACCGTAATAGTGGTAGCCAATACACGAATGCATACCAGGTATTTAAATGGATTGGTACCCGAAACCTCCATGGCATCAATTTGCTCGGTAACCCGCATAGAGCCCAGCTCGGCACCAATACTTGACCCAACCCGGCCTGCGGTGATCAACGCTGTTACCAACGGAGCAAGCGCCCGCATAATAGCGATGGACACCAATGATGGCAGCCATGATGTTGCGCCAAATTCTGACAGCGATGGGCGTGATTGCTTGGTAAATATTAAACCTACAATAAAACCGGTTAGGGTAATTAACCCGAGGGAGCGTACGCCAACTTCGTAACATTGCCTTAAAAGTTCTTTGCCCTCATAAGGGGGTACAAAAGCCTCCTTAAAAAAGCGCAAAATAAAGCGGACTACGTTGTACAGATCTGTAAAAGTACCTGCCAAACTTTTTGCTAATTTATTGGGCCTTTTAACAGGTACTTGTTCTGCTGTGCTATCTGGTGTGTCCATTAATTATTTTTGTGGATAATGCTTATTATCATTAACCATGTTTACTTACAAATGCTAATCGATGTTGTTTTACGATTGGGTGTAAAATAAGCAGATTTTACATTAATATCAGCAAACCTACTTTTATTAGTAATAACATTAAATAATCAATTTGTAAAAACATAGTAAATATTGTACGCTAATGGTTAAATTTGTATTACCAATTTTTCTTAACCAACTAATTTTATGACAGGGAATGTGATGCGCGAGATCACTCCGCTTACCCCAAGTGATTGTTTTACCATATTTTCGAGAACCAAACAAAAGTTCGACTTTCCGCTGCACTATCATGATGAGTACGAACTTAATCTTATTTTGCATGCCAAAGGAGCCAAACGCGTAGTTGGCGGGCATATTGATATTATTGATGATGTGGAATTGGTACTCATTGGCCCTAACCTATATCATGCCTGGTTTACGCATCAATGCCAGAGCGAAGCCATTACAGAGGTAACCATTCAGTTTCATAAAGACTTGTTTGACGAGCGTTTTTTAAAGCGCAACCAGCTCAACTTTGTGCGCAATATGCTCGACCACTCACAGCGTGGGGTATTATTTTCTCCCGAAACTATTGCGCTGCTTAAAGATAGAATAGTGTCGCTGGATAAAAAAAGTGGCTTTGATTCGGTTTTAGAGCTGCTTTCCATCTTGCATGACCTCTCTGTTTCGCGCAATTTTAAAACCCTGTCTGATCTTAGTTTCTCTAATGATCGCTTCCAGTACAATAGCCGTCGGATAGAGCGTGTGTTTGAATACATGAACATCAATTACAACCGCCAGGTAACACTGGCCGAGGTATCTAAACTGGCCAATATGCCCGAAGCTTCGTTTAGCCGCTTTATAAAAAAACGTACCGGTAAAACCTTTATAGATACCCTGAACGAGATTCGCCTGGGCCATGCATCGCGTATGCTGATAGATACCACCAACACCATTGCCGAGATTGCATACAAATGCGGCTTCAACAATATCTCTAATTTTAACAGGATCTTTAAACGTAAAAAACTATGTATCCCTAAAGAGTTTAGAGAAACTTATGCCGGCAACAGGGTTTTTATATAGCCGGTTTATTGTCTAATTAAACGTTCGATTAAGAATTATGTACTTAGTTTGGTTAAAAAAGTATTAGTCTGCTTTGGCTTAAATATATAGTTTTACTCCTGCCAATAATTAGCAGGCCTTGCGAATGTTTATATCCGCGGCTGCTACTATGTAAGCTTCGTATCAATGAAACTATCTCTACTGGATGCTTCTATTATAATCGTATACCTTATATCTACCATATTTATTGGTTTATGGTATCGTAAAAAAGCACTCCAAAATAAAGATAGCTATATGCTGGGTGGCCGTACGCTGCCCTGGTACAAGCTCGGTTTAAGTGATGCCTCAGATATGTTTGACATTAGCGGCACCATGTGGATGGTGAGCCTGTGCTTTGCCTATGGTATGAAAAGCATCTGGATACCCTGGCTTTGGCCGGTATTTAACCAGATATTTTTAATGATGTACCTCTCGCGCTGGCTGCGCCGATCTAATGCAAGTACCGGTGCCGAATGGTTAGAAACCCGCTTTGGTAAAACCGGTAAAGGGGTAGGTAATTCGCACAAAGTAGTTATTGCATTTGCTTTATTAAGTTGCCTGGGCTATCTCGCTTATGGCTTTATAGGCTTGGGTAAATTCATCGAAATTTTTGTGCCCTGGGATGCTGTGAAGGCCTATGTGCCTTTTAATGTTACCCCGCAATATGTGCCACATTTTTACGGCATCATTTTTACCCTGTTTGCCATGTTTTACTCCATTTTAGGGGGTATGCATAGTATTGTGCTGGGCGATATCATTAAATACTGCATCATGACGGTGGCCTGTATCTGGGTAGCCATTATTGCTGTGACCCGCTTACATGGCCATCAACTCAATGTACCAGATGGCTGGTATAGCCCGTTCTTCGGTTGGAAGTTGGGTATGAGCTGGACAGGCATTATTAGTGATGTAAACCAAAAGATCAAAAGCGATGGTTACTCATTATTCGGGATATTTTTTATGATGATTACATTCAAGGGTATCTTCGCAGCTTTGGCCGGTCCTGCTCCCAACTATGATATGCAGAAGATACTTTCCACCCGTTCGCCCGAAGAAGCCAGTAAGATGAGCGGTTTTGTAAATGTAATGCTGCTGCCTATCCGGTATTCGCTCATTATTGGATTAACTGTGTTGGCCCTGCTGTACTATAATCAAATGAATTTAAAGGATGCCAACGGAACTGTGGATTTCGAGAGGATCTTACCTGCGGTTATCAATAACTTTTTACCGGTTGGCTTGGTGGGTTTAATACTAACAGGTTTGTTAGGGGCTTTTATGGGTACATTCAGCGGCACGCTTAACGCGGCCCAGGCCTATATTGTAAACGATATTTACCTTAAATATTTTAACCCGGAGGCTTCTACCAAAAAGATCATCTCCATGAATTATATGGTAGGTATTGTGGTGGTAATTGTAGGTGTTGCATTAGGTTTTTTTGCTAAAGATGTAAACGCCGTTTTACTGTGGATTGTATCTGCCCTTTACGGCGGATATGTGGCCTCGAACGTATTGAAATGGCATTGGTGGCGCTTTAATGCCAATGGCTTTTTTTGGGGTATGCTTACCGGTATCGTAACCGCGCTGGTTTTTTCGAAACTGATTGATGATGCACAACTTTTGTACTGGTTCCCGGTACTGTTTGGCTTGTCGTTGGCTGGGTCTATTATTGGCACATACTCCGCACCGCCTACGGATATGGCTGTGCTTAAATCCTTCTATTCAAACGTTCGCCCATGGGGATTCTGGGGGCCTGTTGATGATGCTGTAATGGCAGATGATCCCAATTTTCAACGAAACAAAAACTTTAAGCTTAATATGTTTAACGTGGTTTTGGGTACCATAGCACAACTGTGCTTTACCATTTTACCCATGTACCTCATACTGATGCAAAAGATGGCATTAGCTATTACGGTAGGTATTTTGGCAGTGATCTGTGCTATCCTCAAAAAAACGTGGTGGAACAAACTGAGTGATTATTAATAAAACAATGACAGAACAATTTAACCTACGTTTATCACAATTAGAGCAGGACTGGCTGCAGCTGGTTATTAAAGAAAACTATAAAGTTGAGCCAAGTAATGGTATCTATCACCGGTATCAAAATCCGGTTATTACGGCAGCCCATGCGCCGGTTTTTTGGCGATATGATCTTGACCCCAAAACCAATCCATATTTGATGGAGCGTTTTGGTATTAACGCTGCTTTTAATGCCGGGGCCATAAAATGGGACGGCAAATATATACTGGCTGTGCGTACCGAAGGTCTCGACCGCAAATCGTTTTTCGCCATTGCAGAAAGCCCGAACGGTATAGATAATTTCAGATTCTGGGATTACCCGATCAATCTGCCCGAAACAGCAGCCCCCGATACCAACGTTTATGATATGCGTTTAACCCAGCATGAAGATGGTTGGATTTACGGTTTGTTCTGCACCGAGCGTCGAGACCCGGAGGCTCCAATACACGATCAGTCGATGGCTGTGGCGGCCTGTGGTATTGCCCGTACTAAAGACCTGGTTACATGGGAACGACTGCCGGATTTAAAAACATCATCGGCACAACAACGTAACGTAGTATTGCACCCAGAGTTTGTGGACGGTAAATATGGCCTGTACACCCGCCCGCAGGATAGTTTTATTAATGCAGGTACTGGTGGTGGCATAGGCTTCGGTTTGACTGCTAGTATGGAAAATGCCGAGGTAGGCGAGGAGAAAATTATCGATACCAAACAATATCATACCGTTTATGAAGCCAAAAACGGACAAGGCCCTGCGCCGATAAAAACGACAGAAGGCTGGCTGCACCTGGCGCATGGTGTGCGTAATACTGCCGCAGGTTTGCGCTATGTGTTATATATGTTTATGACTGATCTGCATGATCTGACCAAAGTAATTTATAAACCGGCCGGTTATTTCTTAGCCCCGGAAGGTGAGGAGCGGGTAGGTGATGTATCAAACGTGGTATTCAGCAATGGCTGGATTTTGGATAATGACGGCACGGTGTTTATTTACTATGCATCATCAGACACGCGCATGCATGTGGCTACCAGCACGGTTGATAAACTACTTGATTATGTGAAGTATACCCCTGCAGATGGTTTGCGTTCGGCAGCGTCTGTTAAAACCTTGTACCGTATTATTGATAAAAATAAAAGTTTAAATAAGTAGCTTAGGATTATCATCTCCAATACCTATGAAAGCCGAATTAGCCGCAGCACTGCAAACTTATAAAGACGAGCTGAACACCGAGCTGGTTCGTATTATGGATTACTGGTCGAGATATACCATTGACGATAAAAACGGCGGTTTTTATGGCAAAATAGATCAGCATAACAATGTAGATCTGCAGGCGCCAAAAGGTTCCGTGCTGAATGCCCGCATTCTTTGGTCGTTCGCTGCAGCCTATAACCAGGATCAAACACCTTACTATTTAGATCTGGCTCAGCGTGCCTATGAATATATCGTTGAGCACTTTATTGACCACGAACACGGCGGCGTATACTGGACGGTAGATTACCAGGGGAAGCCCTTAGATACTAAAAAGCAAGTTTATGCCATCGCCTTTACCATTTATGGTTTAAGCGAATATTATATTGCGTTTAAAGATGAGTATGCGAAAGATTGGGCAATCAGGCTTTATCATTTGCTCGTTGAAAAAAGCTTCAATACGCTAAAAACCGGTTATTTCGAAGCCTTTAACAGGGAGTGGCAACCATTGGATGACCTTCGCCTGAGCGCTAAAGACGCCAACGAAAAAAAGACCATGAATACCCACTTACATGTATTGGAGGGTTACGCCAACCTGTATCGTATTTGGCCCGATGGTGGTTTGCGTAAACAGATTTTGACCTTGCTATATGATTTTATAGATCACTTTATCGATCCGAAGAAACATACGCTGAACCTTTTTTTTGATGAGAATTGGAAACTGCGATCAGATCTGGTTTCCTACGGTCACGATATTGAAGCTGCCTGGCTGGTATTGCATGCAGCCGATGTAATTGGCGATGATAAACTGGTAGCACAACTGCGTGATCTTGCCGTGTTAATTGCCGGGGCCGCAACCAAAGGCCTGGATAAAGATGGCGGTATGTGGTATGAGTTTGAGCCTGCTGCTCATCATCTCATCCGCGAGAAGCACTGGTGGGTACAGGCCGAAACGATGATCGGTTATTTTAATGCCTACCAAATAAGCGGGGAAGAAAAGTATGCACAACTCTCTCTAAATAACTGGGCTTTTGTAAAAGACAAGATCCTGGACAAGTATAACGGCGAATGGCACTGGGGCATTAACCAGCACGGCCAGCTAATGCCCGATGAAGATAAAGCAGGATTATGGAAATGCCCTTACCATAACACCCGCGCCTGTATAGAAATCATAAACCGAATAAATAGTACATCGTAACAGACCATAATGAAGTTTAACCAATTAAAAAACCTGGTTCTTATCTGCATAACCAGTTTAATAACTGTAAATATTACAGTTGCACAAGATGCTGCCGCACCTGTAAAGGTTACCAGACAGGCAGATGCAGACAACAGCCATCTGGCGCTAACTCCGCCCATGGGTTTTAATACCTGGAACACTTTCCAAACCAATATTAATGAGCAGATGCTGAAAGAAATGGTGGATACCTATGTATCATCTGGTATGCGCGATGC
Source organism: Mucilaginibacter polytrichastri (assembly GCF_001911425.1). Taxonomy (GTDB): domain Bacteria; phylum Bacteroidota; class Bacteroidia; order Sphingobacteriales; family Sphingobacteriaceae; genus Mucilaginibacter; species Mucilaginibacter polytrichastri. The sequence continues at coordinate 587,928 of NZ_MPPL01000001.1, forward strand.
CGGTTACCAATATTTTGTGCTGGATGATGGCTGGATGACTATGGACCGCGATGCCAAAGGCGATCTGGTAGCCGACCCTAAAAAGTTCCCCAACGGGATGAAGGCTTTTGCAGATTACGTACACTTAAAAGGTTTAAAGTTCGGGATCTACAATTGCGCTGGCGACAGAACCTGTGCCGGTTACCCCGGTACACGTGGTCACGAATATCAGGATGCACGCCTGTATGCATCATGGGATGTTGATTATTTAAAATATGACTGGTGTAACACCGACAGCCTGAATGCCCGCGAAGCTTACATTACCATGAGCAAAGCTTTAAAAGCAACCGGCAGGCCTATTGTGTTTAGCCTTTGCGAGTGGGGTAACCACCAGCCGTGGTTGTGGGGTAAAGGTGTTGGGCAGCTATGGCGCAGTACCGGCGATATCTGTAACCAGTTTGACAAAGATAAAAACGTAGGTACATGGACTGCATTAAGCGTAATGACCATATTGGATAAACAAGATAAAATTCGCCAGTATGCCGGCCCGGGCCATTGGAACGATCCGGATATGCTGGAGGTTGGCAATGGCATGAGCGTAAGCGAAGATCGCGCGCATTTCTCTTTATGGTGTATGCTGGCTGCGCCTTTAATGGCTGGGAATGACCTGCGTAAAATGTCGCCGCAAACGCATGAGATCCTAACTAATAAGGAAGCAATTGCTGTAGATCAGGATTCGTTAGGGATACAAGGTTTTCGCTATTATGCCTTCGATGGTTTAGAGATGTGGGTTAAGCCGCTTAATAAACAAGATGTAGCTGTATGCTTTTTAAACCGCAGTGCCCATCCGCAGAATATAGATTACGCTTGGGAAGAGCATTTGTTACAGGATACCATTTCGCACCTGAATATCAACTTTGCACAAGAGACTTATAAAGTTCGCGACCTGTGGGTTAAAAAGGATTTGGGTACAACCAAAAAACTGTTTAAACAAGTTATTGCACCGCACGATGTAGTAATGTTGCGTTTGCGTAAAGCAAACTAATCTGTAATATAATTCGTTGTATTAAAGCCGGCTTAGTATTAATAGGCCGGCTTTTTGGTGTTTATAAATAAAAACTTATCAATTTTACAGGCCGCGAAGCGGCTCTTGATATTATCTATGAAAAACGTTTTGCTTGTTTCTATAATTACTGTTTTATCTATAACCAGCCTAAAGGCGCAAGTGCAGCCCAATGCTCCCTGCGACCCAAAGGCAACTAAAGAAACACGCAACCTGTATAATAATATGCGTCAATTGGTTGAGAAAGGAATCATGTATGGCCATCATGACGATACCGGCTATGGCGTTAACTGGCGTTTACAGGCCGATAGTTCGGACGTGAAAGCCGTTACCGGATCATACCCGGCCATTTATGGCTGGGATTTGGCCAGGATTGAGCATGATAGTACCTCAGATATTAATGGTATCCCTTTTGAAACCCAGCGTCAACTGGTTAAAGATGCTTATCAGCGCGGGGGCGTAAATACTTTTTGCTGGCACATGGATAACCCGGTTAATGATAAAACTGCCTGGGATACTACGAATAATAGCGTAAAAGACATTTTGGCCGATGGCGAAGCACATGATAAATACGTAGCATACCTGAAAAAGGCTGCCAAATTTATAAAGTCATTTAAGGGGGACAATGGCGAGGCTATCCCTATTTTATTCAGGCCTTTTCATGAACTTACGGGTGGATGGTTTTGGTGGGGCAATAAAACTACCGATCCGCAGGATCTGATTGCGATATGGCGTTTTACCATAGATTATTTAAGAAAGAAAGAGAAGGTACATAACTTATTAGTTGTTTATTCTACTGCCGATTTTAATTCGCCCGAAGATTTTATGGCCCGCTATCCGGGTGATGATTATGTAGATTTGGTGGGCTTCGATCTGTATTGCACCGATAATGTACCTCAATTTGTGCAACGGCTTGATAAGCAATTATCCATACTACAAACCGTAGCTGCCGAACATCACAAAATAGCCTGCGTGCCCGAAACCGGTTACCAGAGCATCCCCGATGCCAATTGGTGGACAGGCACTTTACTGCCCGAAATAGCAAAATACAAATTATCTTACCTGCTTACCTGGCGCAACGGTGGCCTTAATCATCATTTTGCGCCGTATCCCGGCCAAAAGAGTGCAGCAGATTTTGTGAGATTTTATAACAACCCCAAGGTATTGTTTCAGGATAAGTTATCGCCGATGGGGATATATGGGAAGGTCTTGAATACAAATGATCAAACAGGTCATTAAGTCAAACTGGATATATTAAGGGATTTTAATGAATCAAAATGATTATTTTAGCATTAAATTCGATAGTATGAATATACAAGCCGAGAAATTAGATCTATTACAAACAATCATGAATACTACTGATGAGGGTTTGATTTTAGATGTTAAAGCATTTCTTTCTAACAGAAAGACCGACTGGTTTGATGAGTTAGGACAGGATCAGCAGAAAGATGTTTTAGAAGGGTTAGCCCAGGCTGATCGCGGTGAAACAGTTTCCCATTCTGAAGTTGTTAAATTATTTAGTAAATGGGGTTTGAAATAGTTTGGTCTAAAAAAGCTATCCAAACATTTGGAGACAGAATAACATATCTAGAAAAAAATTGGACTGAAAAAGAGATTTTTAATTTCACATCCCGTGTCAATGAATATCTAAATTCATTGAAGGACCAACCCCTTATGTTCCGTAAATCTGCAAAATTGAAACATACCCATATCGGGGTTATTATAAAACAAGTATCTATAATATATCGGGTAAAGCCTCGTGGTGTTAAAATTGAACTAATCGCTTTTATTGATAATAGGCAAAATCCTAAAAAACAGAATTTTTAATTAACTAAAAATCGTTCAACTTATCAATCACAAATTGCACATCTTTTTCGGTATGGCAATAGGAGCAGGGCAGGCTTAGGGTTGTTTGGTGAATTTCTTCAGAAATAGGGAAACTTAATCCTGCTAATAAGGGCAATAATGCTTTTTGCTGATGCGGCGGCACAGGGTAGTGGATTTCGGTTCCAATGCCATGTTCATATAAATAAGCTTTTAATGCATCGCGGCGGGGATGGCGGATGTTAAAGATGTGGTAAACATCTGTATAATCAGCATCAACAACCGGTAATATATAATCTGCTCTTAGCTGGTCGAGATACATGGCTGCCAACTTTTGTTTGTGGGCATTAATGGCATCCAGCGCTTCGAGTTTTATTTGGAGAAAAGCCGCCTGCAATTCATCCAGCCGCGAATTAACACCCATGTATTCGTTATAGTATTTCTTTTCAGAGCCATAGTTGCGCAGTTTTCGCATTTTATCGGCGTATGTTGCATGGTTGGTGGTTATAGCTCCTGCATCGCCAAGGGCACCTAGGTTTTTGGTTGGGTAAAAGCTAAAAGCGCCAAACTCGCCAAAGGTACCCGTTTTTTCACCCTTAAACATAGCACCGTGCGATTGCGCACAGTCTTCAATTAAAACCAGGTTGTATTTTTCTTTGATCGCCATTATCGCATCCATGTCGCAACATTTGCCATACAGGTGTACAATAATTATTGCACGCGTTTTGGGGGTAATGGCTTTTTCTATTTCAGCCGGGTCAATATTGTAGGTACTTATATCCGGTTCTACCAATACAGGTATTAAGCCATTATTGGTGATAGATAATATGGTGGCAATGTAAGTATTGGCTGGCACAATAACCTCGCTGCCGGGTTCAAAGTCAAAAGTTTTTAACGAAAGCGTTAAGGCATCCAGCCCGTTGGCAACGCCTACACAATATTCAGACTGGTTCCATTGGGCAAACTGCTGTTCGAAATCTGCAGTGTATTTACCTAAAATATACCAGCCGCTGTTTAAAAAGTCGCTGAAACTTTGTTTAAATGCTTCGTTAAACGGTTTATTTAGTTCAAACAGGTTTTCGTAAGGGATCATTCGTTATGCTGGTATGGGTCGAAAATATAATCTGTAGCATCAAAGGATGTAGAGGCCAAAACCAGCAATATGGCATCGGGCGAAAAGTTTTTCATTACATGCCAATCCTGTGTTTCGAGTATCAGGCATTTATCCGGGCTGTCCAGTTCAAACGTTTCTATATTAATGCCATTGTCATTATCAATGGTGCATTTGCCTTGTATACAAATAGCCGCCTGCACTGTTTTATGGTGCCTATGCCCGCCACGTGCCGAACTATCAACGCCGTATATATAAAACAGGCGTTTAATATCAAAGGGTATCGCTTCGTCTAGTACGGTTAAGTTACCACGTGTATCACTAAATGTGGTTATGTTTATCAGGTAAGCCATTCGGGGTGGGGGTAATTTACAATTCATCCAACATATCCAGCAATTTGCTGTCGGCATCCACACTAAATTTTCGCGCAAACAGATCGTCTGTGTTCTTTAATGCTGCAAAATCTTTAATAGTTAAAGTTTTGGGATGCGACCCGCCTGCCGACCAATCGATATACCGGTAATCGTTATTAACCAACTTATCTTTATAATCAGAATTCATTAATACGGTCTGAAAAACAAATTCGTCACTTCCCCAGGTAAACAGGAAAAAACGCTCGAGATGGGGTTTACTTTCTACATAATCCACAACATATTTTGCACAATCGATACTCAGTATCCAAAACATCGATTTTCCGTAAGGTTTTAAATCCTCCGGTAATTTTCGTTTAGGCGTAAAAATATTAATCAGCCTTTCTAACCTGTAACGGCCTTTAAAGGTAAAGTTAGCGAAGTGATAGCGGGTTATACGCGGCAGGGCTTCCAGCCAATCGTCCTGTATACTCTCAAATTCAATAAACTCTTTACCCTGGTTCCGGGTAAGAAAATCAAGCATGTATTCGGGCGATTTAGTGGGGTAATCCTGTCCGCTTATAAAGTTAATATAGTCGTATTTAATTCCGGTAGAGGCAATTTCTTTAATACATTTAAAGGTAGCCTTAATGGTATTATAACCAGCCCAGCGTACATCTTCGCGGTTGTGTACCAGAAATACGTTGGGGTATTGCTGTAAATACAGGTACGGCTTTATGCTAAACTTTTTATCGACGTGAATGTAAAAATCAAACTCCGGGTGGGATAAACGTTTGATTAATCGCTCGGTTAGTTTGGGGTTAGTATAAGTGAGTATTAAGTGGGCAACTTTCATTGTAGTTAATAGTACGGCAAATTTTATAAAATGGTTTTCATTGCCTTGCTACTAATATTTACAATACCGTGCCAGTTATGCCTAAATCATGAGTTTTTGATTTTGAGATGATAAAGTGATTAAAATGAATAGCGTTTATTAATAAATAATAAAACAATCGCCGGCAATTAATTGGATGATACTTAAAGATAATAGTATCTTTAAATATTATAAACCATATTTCTGTAACCAACAGAAAGCTAGTTAATTATTGAAAAGATGCCTTACATTCCTTTAGATGATAAGCTGCCGGGTATAACAGGATTGCTAAATTACCGTTTAGACACCGCCTTGCCCATTCGCGAGCTTACCCAAATATTGTTGCGTGGCCCGTCGAGCCTTACCGAGGGCGAACGTGAGTTAATAGCCACTGTAGTTTCGCATGGTAACCAATGCCGCTTTTGTACTGCCGCGCATACAGCCGCAGCCGATGCGCTATTAGAAGAAAACGAGACTTCTGAAAAAGTAAAAAATGACCCGGACTATGCGCCCGTAAGCGTGAAAATGAAATTTTTGCTGGAGATTGCCCGTAATGTGCAGGTTAGTGGTAAAAATGTAACGCCAGAACTGGTTGGCCTGGCCAAAGAGGCAGGCGCAACGGATATGGAACTGCATGATACCGTATTGATCGCTGCTTTATTTAGTTTATATAATCGTTATGTAGATGGGTTGAACACGGTTACACCCGCTGTTGAATCTGGTTTTTATGATCGTTTGGGCGGCATTTTAAAAACAAGCGGCTACCTGCCATCAGAAAACAGGTATGCTGCATTGCAGGCAGATACTTCAATACAATAATAACAGCCCATGACTATCAAAAATAAGAATCGCTTGTTTTGGCTGGGTATATTTTTACTGCTGATACCCGGTTTGGTACATGCGTATTTATTAATGCCGTTCCCCGGCAGCCAGAATCTTGAAGCTATTACGGTATCCTATTATCTCGAAAAAATGGTATTGCCATTGCGGATACTCGGTTGCATTTTAGTGATCTGGTATTTAATTAGCTTTTTTAACCAGGATACCCGCAACCAAAAAGCATGGAAATTGGTGATGCTGTTTATTTGTGCAGGCATATATTATGTAACCGATGTACAGTACAAAGCAGAGAAAATGTTCGAGGAACCGCATTCGGTTGTGTTTGCCAACGCATTGCAAAATAAAGTACCGCAAGGTTATGTGATACTTGGTGTGGTACATAATGGGGTGGCAAAAGCCTACCCGCTTATTTACCTGGGGTACCATCATAAAGTGCAGGACAATGTAGGCACCGAGCCTGTATTGGTAACCTATTGTACCATGTGCCGTACGGGTAGGGTATACAGCCCGGTTGTTAACGGTAAGCGGCAAAACTTTAGGCTGGTAGGTGCCAGACATTACAATGCTGTTGTTGAAGACGAAAGTACCGGCACCTGGTGGTACCAGGCTACAGGCAAGGCAGCTGTAGGGGAGTTGAAAGGCGCATCGCTAAAAGAAGTTAATTACGAGCAAACAACGCTGGAGGCCTGGCTGAGAAGGCACCCCGGATCACTGATTATGCAGCCCGACCGCGCCTTTGCAAATGATTATGCCGACTTGAAAAATTATGACAACCGCCAACCTGTTGATAAGGATAGCTTGCTCAAAAATAAAGATTCGTTGATTAGGAAGAGCTGGGTAATTGGTGTGGCGTTAAATAATAAAGAAAAGGCTTATGAATGGCGGCAACTATACAAGCAGCAAATACTTAATGACAGCCTCGGCAAAACCAACCTGTTAATAGGTATAGAAAAGGATAGTTTAACTTTCCACGTATGGAATAGTACTGTCAATAACAAACCACTGCATTTTAATTTAAATTCTGTTGGTATCATCAGCGATACCGAAACCGGCTCACTTTGGGATTGGGACGGCTTTTGTACTGATGGTAAATTAAAAGGCAAGCAGTTAACCACCGTACAGGCTTACCAGGAGTACTGGCATTCGTGGCAGCATTTTCACCCGGCTACAAAGCTTTGGCATGGTAATAATGTGATACTGCATGTAGCCAAATTATAATCAGTAAAAGGCATATTATCATTACAGTTTAGCCTAAACAAGCAACATCTTCGTAAACCAATTATTAACCAATTTTTACGAATGAATAAGTTGAGATTTTTATCTGTCCTGCTCGTATTCTTTGTTCAGCAGTGTTTTGCACAAACATTTAATATAAAAGATTACGGTGCTATTGCCGATGGTAAAACGGTAAACACTGCGGCTTTACAAAATGCTGTAGATGCCTGCAGCGCTAATGGCGGGGGCATGGTTTACGTGCCGGCCGGCACTTTTGTAACGGGTACCTTCCATTTAAAAAGTAATATAAACCTGTATCTCGAAAACGGAGCCGTGCTGAAAGGCAGCCCCGACCTGAAGGACTATGTATCCTATACCATGCCGGTATATGGGCTTAATTATTACGGGATGCTTTATACAACCGATGCAGAAAATGTATCGATAACAGGTGCCGGGACTATAGACGGTAACAACCCCGTGTTTCACGATTTTACAAAGGCAAAAAAAATTGATGCCAAAAGCAGCAGCCTTACCCGGCAAAAAGATAATTTCCGCCATGTGGAAAGCGGGATAGGGGATGGCCCGGTGGTACCCAATAAAGACCGGCCGCATCAGATGGTGATTTTCTCTAATTGCAAAAATGTACACATGCGGGATGTGTCGCTCATTAACTCTCCATTCTGGACCCTGCACTTTGCAGATTGTGATGCGGTTAATGTAAGCGGTATCAGGTTATGGAGCGGTTTACTGGTACCCAATGCCGATGGTATTGATGTAACCAGCTGCAGCAACGTGGTAATTGATAACTGCGATATCCGCGCGGGCGACGACGCCATTGCCATTGTGGGATACGATCATCACTTCGAAATTCCCGGGTTTAAGGGATTGAAACATGTGTCTGAAAACATCATTGTATCAAACTGTAACCTGCAGTCAAACTCAAGTGGTATCCGTATTGGGTTTCTGGATCAAAATACGGTGCGTAATGTGCATGTAAGCCATACCAATATCACCAACTCCAGCCGGGGCATCGGGATCTTTTTGCGCGACGAAGGCTCGCTGGAGAATATTACGTTTTCTGATATGCACATCGAAACCTATCTGCACACTGGCGATTGGTGGGGCAATGGCGAGCCGATCCATATTTCGGCTGTCAGGGGTAAAGAGCATGTAAAGCTGGGTACGATCAGAAACATAGAGTTTAACAACATTAGCTGTACCGGCGAAAACGGTATGCTGATCTATGGTTCGGCCGAAAGTGTGATACAGGATGTGCGTTTCAATAATGTATCTTTTCAATTAAAAAATAGCAAGTTGAATGATGTTGCCGGCGGTAATATTGATATGCGTGGTGGATTGGCACCCAAAGACCAATTGTTTGCCAGTGATATCCCGGGTTTAATGGCTCATTTTGTAGCTGGTTTATCAATCAATAATTTCAGATTAAGCTGGGATAACAGCATAACCCAGCCTTATTTTACCAGCGGCATAGCTGCAGATCATTTTAAAGATCTGTATATCTCGGGCTTTAAGGGTTCGGCTGCGCCGCAGAATACTAAAGCGGCTATACTTTCGCTTAGTAATGGTATTGGGGTAACAACTGATATTAAAAGTATAGCGCAAACCAATGTTATCGGCTTTAAAGCTTTAAAGTAATATTAAGGTAATATGGACTAATTAAACCGGGCTTGGATAAAACCTTTTGCAGCTTATCAGGCTTTATTAGTTTTAACCAACCCTAGTTTATATGAATGCCTACCAGCAAAAGTGGATCGAAGTTTTACAGCATGCCAACGTGCCGCAATGGAAAATAGATGGAAAAGGCGATGATATTCTGATCCATGTACCCGATAACCGCAACATTAAAGAGCTTGCCGATAACCTGGAAACAGTACTGGCCGAAATATCATTGGATATTACTTTACCCAAAGAACGCTTAAGGTTCGTGATCAAAAATTCGCGCGAGGAGATCGAGTACATCCTGAACCCGCACGAAAGCGATCTGGAAAACGGCAATGAATAATCGATTGCAGAAATTTGCTTAATATTGGCAAAGCATTCACACACCACATGATCGATCAGCAGATAAAAGCAGTTATACGGGATATTCACGATTTTCCAAAACCTGGTATTGTATTTAAAGATATTACCCCGATATTGAAAGAACCCGGGCTTTGTAATGCTATTGTTGATGCTTTTATCAACCAGTTAAACGGTACCCGTGTTGATGTGGTAGCAGGGGTAGAGAGCAGGGGCTTTTTATTCGGCTTAACCCTGGCTAATAAGTTGGGCGTACCCTTTGTGCCTGTACGTAAGGCCGGTAAGCTGCCTTATGCGATAAAGCAAAAAGTTTATGAGTTAGAATACGGCACAGCAACCATAGAGTTGCACACCGATGCCTTTGAGCCCGGCCAGCATGTGCTGATCCATGATGATTTGCTGGCCACCGGTGGCACCGTTACTGCAGCCAGCGAACTTATACAGGAGATGGGTGGGATAATAGCCGGTTTCTCTTTTGTAATAGGGTTAAACTTCCTGAACGGTAAAGAGCGCATTGCATCTACAAGCAATAAAATAATTGTATTGGCTGAATATTAATAAAGAACCAGGAAGTAGAGGCAAGAATCAAATATTGTATAAGCTACGTAATCATCGTGGCAGGCGTGGACCTAATCAGTGCCAAAATATTGTCACTAATTAGGTCAGGAAAGTATTAGCGTGTTTGGTTTATTGTGTGTGTGCTTCAGGCTGATATATTATTCATTTTTAATTGATTCTACGGGATTTGCCAGGGCAGCTTTAATGGTTTGCCAGCTAATTGTTAATAAGGCGATTAAAAGTGCGATAATGGCTGTTATGATAAATATTCCCGGACTAATTGTTATCCTGTAAGCAAAATCTTTTAGCCATTGGTTCATTATCAATATACACAGCGGTATGGCTATTACAATAGCAATTAATACCAAACGCATAAAATCCTTACTAATAAGTACAACAATATTATAAACAGAGGCACCCAGCACTTTACGTATTCCTATTTCTTTAACACGCTGTTGCGCAGTAAATGTGGCTAATCCAAATAGGCCCAGGCAGGCAATTAAAATAGCCAAACAAGAAAATAAGGAGAACAGGTAGCCGAAGTGTTGATCTGCTTCATATTGCTTGTTGAACGATTGATCTAAGAAATAATACAAAAAAGGCCTTTGTGGCGCCACGCTCTTCCATGTTTTTTCGAGCGCTGTAATGGTAGCAGCAACATGCTCAGCTTTAATAGCTACCTCAATACGATTAAGTGAGCCGGGCATTCCGTACCTTAAGGTTAATGGTTCTACTTCTGTATGTAAAGAGCGGAAATTAAAATTTTTAACCACGCCTATTATAGTGCCCTGCCTGCCCCACTGCGAAAACTTTTTACCTATGGCATCCGCAGGATGGCGATAGCCATACAATTTTGCAGCGGCTTCATTAATCACTATTGCCTGAGTACTATCTGTAATAAAAGCGCGCGAAAAATTTCTGCCTGCTGCGAGCGGGATTTTAAGACATGAAATAAAATCAAAATCGATTTCATAAATAAGCGGAATCTTATTCGTCATTTGCCCGTCGGGGCCTTGTATATCTGTACCCGCATTCGGTAAAAACTCGCCCGGCACTGCGCGTGAAGCTGCAACCGATACAACACCAGGCTGGTCGGCAAGCGACTTTTTTATACTTTCTAAATTTTGCTGTACCTGGTCATCGCCTTCAAAGTTTAAAACCAGCATCTGATCTTTTGTAAACCCCAGATCATGATTATTAAGAAACTTTAATTCTGTATATACAATTGCAGTCCCTGCAATTAATGTAATGGAAAGTGTAAACTGAAAAATAACCAGTGCTTTTCGTAAGGATATATTACTGTTCGAAGGTTTGAATACGCCCTTCAAAACAGCTATTGGTTGAAAGCGGGAAAGAAACCAGGCAGGGTAGGCCCCCGCTAAAACACCTGTTGCCAAAGTAAGTATAACCATCCATGCGGCTAATTGGCCGCTAAAGAAAACCTTTGGAGCAAAGTCTTTACCAGATAAAGCACTAACTACGGGCAAGCTCAGGTTGGTTAATGCAACCGCCAGGGTAGCCGCGATCATTGAAATTAAAATAGACTCGAATAAAAATTGCCACCTGAGTGCCGAGGGTTGCACGCCTAGTACTTTCCGCACGCCTACCTCTTTGGCCCTTTCGAGCGAACGCGCTGTAGACAAATTCATAAAATTAACACAGGCAATAATCAGTATGATAATACCAATGCAGCAAAATAAATAAATGTTACTCATGCTGCCTACAGGGCCTGGCTGTCTGGACGCTTTTGAATGAAGATAAGCGTCATCGATTTTTTCAAATGCAATCGTATAACCCGGATCTTCCATGTTATGGCGTTTTAAAAATGCAGGGACAGCTGCTTGCATAGCTGCAATATCTGCATGGTCTTTAAGCACAAAGTAGGTGTAAAAATCTACGTATCCCCAGGCACTAAAAACGTCTTCACGCCATTTTCTGGCGGTTGACATAGATATTAGCCCGTTGAAAGCAATTTGCGAGTTTGCAGGCACATCAGCAACAACTCCGGTTACGGTAAAATGGTCGCCATTGTTTACCCGTAGTGTTTTACCTACGGCATTGGTATGGCCGAAAAATTTCTCGGCTATTTTTTGAGTTAATACTATGCTATTAGGAGCAACCAAGGCAGTTTGTGGATTACCCTGTAAGAGTTTCCAACTGAAAACTTTAAAAGCGGTAGAGTCTATACAAATAAGGTTCTCCTGCTGTAAACGTTTATCTCCATACTCCAGCAGTAAACTTACGGGGCTCATAAATTGCACCATCTCTTTTACTTGTGGAAAATCGGCCGCTAAAGCGGGTCCAACCGGCGCACAGCCCCAAACCTGGTAATCTTCAGGCGCGGGAGCGGTTATCTTTTGCCCCTTTTCAACACTGCGAAAGGTCTGTAATACCCTGTAGATACGATCATGCCTGGTATTATAACGATCGTACGAAAGCTCGTGCTGCACATACAATCCTATAAGCACACAGCAACTCATCCCTATTGTAAGCCCGATAATATTGATAAAGCTATAGAACTTTCTTTTGAGCAGATTACGCCTGGCGATAAGTAAAAAGTGTCGAAACATAATACAGATATTTAGAACAGCTAAACGAAATAATATGCCACGATATAAATCATTGCAGATCAATATATTAATAAATTTGTCGTGTTCGGTATCGTACACCTAATGTACGTTAATGGTCAAAAGTAATGGCTTGCAACCAACATTTGTCTGTTTTTTTACAAGGCATGTTAAATATATCTAACAGAAATGATCTTATATAAAACGTATTTACAAATACCATTTTGAAAATCAATTATTTCACCTATCTTTGCCGTCCCTGAAAGGAGGTATGAGGGTATATGATTATAGTAAATATTAAAGACGGAGAATCGTTAGACAAAGCGTTAAAACGCTTCAAGAAGAAATTTGAGAAAACAGGTGTATTGCGCGAACTACGCAGTCGTCAAGCTTTCGAGAAAAAATCTGTTTCCCGCAGACACGAGATCAAACATGCGATCTACAAACAAAATATGAATTTAGACCAGGCGTAACTTTTGAAAAAAAGTTAAACTTAGTTTCCATAAATATTAAAACTATTTGTACATTGATTTTTTCAATGCGCAAATAGTTTTTATGTTTTTACAGCGGTTCATTCAATATATACAGCACGAAAAGCGCTACTCGGCGCATACGGTAACCGCTTATAAAAATGACCTGGAGCAATTTATTGTGTTCCTTGGCCAAACCCCCGAAATACAATTACAGGAAATAACACATCACCACATCCGCCAGTGGATTGTGACTTTGATGGACGACGACCGCAGCGCGCGCACCGTTAACCGTAAAATAGCTACGCTTCGCAAATATTTTAAATTTCTGGTTCAGGAAAAACTGATCGAAGCAAACCCGGCATCGCGTGTACAAGCCCCAAAAATTTCAAAGCAGCTGCCCATTGTGGTAGAGGATGAGAAACTATCCAAAATGCTGGATGGCGAGGATATTTTTACGCCCGACTTTAAAGGCATGCGCGATAAGCTGGTAATTGAGCTGTTGTTTGGTACCGGCATTCGCCTCTCCGAGCTGTTGGGCATTAAAGAAACTGATTATGATGCTTACGAAGGCACCGTAAAAGTGCTGGGCAAGCGCAATAAAGAGCGGATAGTACCGGTAAACACCCAACTGCGGCATTTGCTTGCCGAGTACCTGGTGTTAAAAAAAAGTGAAATTTTTGATAACAATTCGTTAACGCTGATCGTTACAAATAAGGGAGCCGATGCTTATCCGAAACTAATTTATTTAATAGTGCATAAATATCTGTCAGGCATATCAACACAGGATAAAAGAAGCCCCCACGTGCTAAGGCATACCTTTGCAACAGCATTGCTGAACAACGGGGCCGATTTAAACGCTATTAAAGAATTGTTAGGGCATGCAAGCCTCGGCGCAACCCAAATTTACACCCACAACTCTGTGGAACGTTTAAAATCTATTTACAAACTGGCCCATCCAAAGGCCTAAAACAGGAGGAAACATGAAAATTTCAGTTCAATCAATTCATTTCAATGCCGACAAGAAATTATTAGACTTCATACAGAAGAAAGTAGATAAGCTGGACCAGTTTTATGATAAGATAATTAGTGGTGAAGTTTACCTGAAATTAGAGAATGTAGAAGATGAGGCGAACAAAATTACAGAGATCAAATGCCTGATACCTGGTAGCCAGTTATTTGTAAAAGAAAAGTGCAAAAGTTTTGAAGAGGCAACTGATTTAGCAGTTGAAAGTTTACGCAAGCAGATTGAACGCCATAAGCAGAAAAATGCCGCCGCAGCTGCAACAGCAGCCAAAGTAGTGCTTAGTGAAGCAGCTTTAGAAGACGAGTTTTAGCAATAAAAAGGCCTTTAAAATGGTCAAAATCGGCAGGTTTAAAACCTGCCGATTTTTTTTGCAAAAAAATTTTGTTCTGCTGCAAAAATGTGTAGATTTGCATTCCCTTTTGAGAAGGTCATCAACGTAGAAGACACAGATTAAAAGAGTTCTTTAAATTTATTGTTAAAAGCCTCCTTAGCTCAGCTGGTAGAGCAACTGACTTGTAATCAGTAGGTCATTGGTTCGATCCCGATAGGAGGCTCAGAAAATTTTGATTTTCGATTTGTAATGTGAATATAAAAGTTCATATTTGCGACCCGAAACACAAAATGTTTCGATGGGGGGATTCCAGAGCGGCCAAATGGATCAGACTGTAAATCTGCTGTTGTAATGACTTCGGAGGTTCGAATCCTCCTCCCCCCACAAGCGTCAATGAGTGAGTTGTTGATTGGTTGAGTAAGTGAGTTTTATTCACTAACACAGTCCTTCACTAACCCACTCATTGTTATGCGGAAGTAGCTCAGTTGGTAGAGCGATAGCCTTCCAAGCTATAGGTCGCGAGTTCGAACCTCGTCTTCCGCTCTGGTAGGTTATTAAGTTACTGAGTTGTTAGGTTTAAAAGATTTGTTTCGAGTAACTTAATAACATATAACTAAATAACCTGAGCAAAAAATACAAGCCGACGTAGCTCAGGGGTAGAGCACTTCCTTGGTAAGGAAGAGGCCAAGGGTTCAAATCCCTTCGTTGGCTCGGCGTATTATAGTAATATATAACGACAATTTAAATAGAAAATTAACCTACAAACATTTATAAATCATGGCAAAAGAAAAGTTTGACCGCAGCAAGCCGCACTTAAACATCGGTACAATCGGTCACGTTGACCACGGTAAAACAACCCTTACCGCAGCTATCACTAAAGTTTTGGCTGACAAAGGTTTTTCAGAAGCTCGTTCATTCGATTCAATCGATTCAGCTCCTGAAGAAAAAGAGCGTGGTATTACTATCAATACTGCTCACGTTGAGTATTCTACTGCTACCCGTCACTATGCACACGTTGACTGTCCAGGTCACGCGGATTATGTGAAAAACATGGTAACAGGTGCTGCTCAAATGGACGGTGCTATCATCGTTGTTGCAGCTACTGATGGTCCAATGCCTCAAACTCGTGAACACATCCTGTTGTCTCGCCAAGTTGGTGTGCCTTCATTAGTTGTGTTTATGAATAAAGTTGACATGGTTGATGATCCAGAATTACTAGAATTAGTAGAAATGGAAATCCGCGAATTATTATCATTCTACGATTTCCCTGGTGATGATATTCCTGTTATCCAAGGTTCAGCTCTTGGTGGCCTTAACGGCGAGCCAGTATGGGTTGAAAAAATTATGGATTTGATGAATGCAGTTGATAGCTACATTCCAATTCCTCCACGTTTAACTGACTTACCTTTCTTAATGCCAGTTGAGGATGTATTCTCAATCACAGGTCGTGGTACTGTAGCAACAGGCCGTATCGAGCGTGGTATCATTAACTCAGGTGAGCAAGTAGACATCCTTGGTATGGGTGCTGAAAACTTAAAATCAACTGTAACAGGTGTTGAAATGTTCCGCAAGATCCTTGATAGAGGTGAAGCAGGTGACAACGTAGGTTTATTGTTACGTGGTATTGAAAAAGAAGCCATCCGTCGTGGTATGGTTATTTGCAAACCAGGTTCAGTAACTCCTCACACAGATTTCAAAGCCGAAGTTTACGTATTATCAAAAGCAGAAGGTGGCCGTCACACGCCTTTCTTCAACAGATACCGCCCACAATTCTATTTCCGTACCACAGACGTTACAGGTGAAATCACCTTAGCTGAAGGCGTAGAAATGGTTATGCCAGGTGATAACGTTACAATCACTGTAGCTTTGATCAACGCAATCGCAATGGAAAAAGGTCTGCGTTTCGCTATCCGTGAGGGTGGTAGAACAGTAGGTGCTGGCCAGGTAACTGAAATTTTAAAATAAGAAATTTCAAAAGGTTAATTAGAAACGTAAGTCTGCATGTGTAAACTGCAGACTTATGTTTTCTTATAATACACGGGAATAGTTCAACGGTAGAATAGAGGTCTCCAAAACCTTTGATCAGGGTTCGAATCCTTGTTCCCGTGCTAACAACTTTGATTAAATAACAAGATGGCTAACGTAGCTGAATATATTAAGGGATCTTACATAGAGTTAACGGAAAAGGTAACTTGGCCAACCTTTCGCGAATTGCAGAACAGCGCAGTTTTAGTATTGGTTGCTGCTATCATTATTGCCCTTTTGGTTTTTGGTATGGACCAGATTATCGGTTATTTAATCAAGCAGTTTTATAGTTCACTTACTTAATTTAATACATCGGGATGAGTGAAAATTTAAAATGGTACGTGGTTAGGGCCATTAGCGGGAAAGAAAAAAAAGTTAAACAATATTTAGATGCCGAAATTAATCGTTTGGGCCTTTCGCATTTAGTACCCCAGGTATTAATACCTACCGAAAAGTACTACCAAATGCGCGATGGTAAGAAAATTGCAAAAGAACGCAATTTTTTCCCGGGTTATGTATTAATGGAAGCAGCCTTAGATGGTGAGCTTGAGCACATCATCAAAAATATAAACAGCGTTATTGGTTTCCTGGGTGATAAAGCCGGAAATGCAATACCACTTCGCCAGGCCGAAGTTAACCGTATCTTAGGTAAGGTTGATGAGATGACCTCACAAGGCGAAACCATGAATGTACCATATTACGTTGGCGAAAACGTTAAAGTAATGGATGGCCCTTTCAATGGCTTTAGCGGTGTGATAGAAGAAGTGAACGAAGAGAAAAAGAAACTCAAAGTAATGGTAAAGATCTTCGGGCGCCGTACACCGCTTGAATTGAATTACATGCAGGTAGAGAAAGAGTAGTTTTATTTCGGATGTCGGATTTTCGATGTCGGATTTAAAATTTAAAAAATATAGATTTCTTATTTAGAGTGTTAAATCCGAAATCAAGAAGAGTGTTAAATGTTACAAAGCTTCCACTTACTAACATTAAGTAACAAATAAATCAAAGTAAAATGGCAAAAGAAGTCGGTGCAATGGTAAAGCTGCAAGTAAAGGGCGGCGCTGCAAACCCATCTCCTCCAATTGGCCCTGCATTGGGTGCAAAAGGTGTGAACATTATGGAGTTTTGCAAGCAGTTCAACGCACGTACCCAGGACAAACCTGGTAAAGTGCTTCCTGTAGTTATTACTGTTTATGTTGACAAGTCTTTTGATTTTATCATTAAAACTCCACCGGTAGCCATCCAGTTAATGGAAGTTACAGGTTTAAAAAGTGGGTCGGCAGAGCCAAACCGTAAAAAGGTTGCCAGTGTAAACTGGGATCAGGTTGAAACTATCGCCAAAGATAAAATGACTGACTTAAATGCATTCACAGTAGAGTCTGCCATGAAAATGGTGGCTGGTACTGCACGCAGTATGGGAATTACCGTATCTGGTACAGCACCCTGGAATAATTAATTAATACAAATCAGTTAAAGAAAGTGGCTAGATTAACAAAAAATCAAAAAGCAGTACTCTCCAAAATTGAGGCTAATAAATCGTACACGTTACAAGATGCAACTGCATTGGTAAAGGATATAACCACTACCAAGTTTGATGCTTCTGTTGATATCGATGTACGTTTAGGTGTTGACCCGCGTAAAGCCAATCAAATGGTGCGTGGTATTGCAACATTGCCTCATGGAACTGGCAAAACCGTACGTGTATTAGTACTTTGTACTCCTGACAAAGAGCAGGAAGCAAAAGACGCAGGTGCAGATTTTGTTGGTTTGGATGACTACATTGCTAAAATAGAAGGCGGATGGACTGATGTTGATATTATCATCACTATGCCAAGCGTTATGGCTAAGGTAGGTAGACTAGGACGTATCCTGGGTCCACGTAACTTAATGCCTAACCCTAAATCAGGTACTGTAACCCCAAATGTTGGGCAAGCGGTAACTGAGGTAAAAGCAGGTAAGATCGACTTCAAGGTTGACAAAACCGGTATCATCCATGCCTCAATAGGAAAAGTATCTTTCCCTGCTGAGAAGATTTATGAAAATGCTTTGGAAGTATTACAAACCATTTCTAAATTAAAACCTTCTTCAGCAAAAGGAACATACTTCAAGAGCATACATGTCTCTTCAACAATGTCGCAAGGAATTACAGTTGAAACTAAATCAGTAGCAGGAATTTAATCATGAACAGAGAAGAAAAAAACGACCTAGTTGTTGCTCTTGCTGATCAGATGAAAGAGTTTGGTAATTTTTATATTACCGATACCTCAGACCTGTCAGTTGAAAAGATCAACAAGATCCGTCGCAAATGTTTTGAAAACGACATTACTATTAAAGTAGCAAAAAATAGCCTTATTCGTAAAGCTATGGAAACCGTTGGTGGCGACTTTGATGAAGTGTATGGTGTTTTAAAAGGTTCATCATCTATCATGTTCTCTAAATCAGGCACTGCCCCGGCAAAACTGATTAAAGAACTTAGAAGACAAGGTGATAAACCACTTTTAAAAGCAGCTTACATTGATTCATCGGTGTTTATCGGAGACGACCAATTGGCCACTTTAGTTGCATTGAAATCTAAAGAACAATTGATCGGTGAGATCATCGGCTTATTACAATCTCCTGCTAAAAACGTTATTTCTGCATTACAATCAGGCGGAAATATCATTGCAGGGCTTGTTAAAACATTACAAGAAAGAGAAGGTTAACCGAACACCTATAAAGTTCGATTTAAAAATTACGTAATTAAGAAAAAATAAAATAAAATGGCAGATTTAAAATCGTTTGCTGAACAGTTGGTAAACTTGACAGTAAAAGAAGTTAACGAATTAGCTCAGATCCTTAAAGATGAGTATGGTATTGAGCCAGCTGCTGCTGCAGCTGTAGCAGCAGCTCCTGCTGCTGGTGGCGATGCTCCTGCAGCTGCTGCTGAGCAAACCGCTTTCGATGTTATCTTGAAAGAAGCTGGTGGTCAGAAATTAGCTGTTGTTAAATTGGTTAAAGACTTAACTGGTTTAGGCTTGAAAGAAGCTAAAGATTTAGTTGATGGTGCACCTAAAGAATTAAAAGCTGGTGTTACTAAAGAAGAAGCTGAATCACTTAAAAAGCAATTAGAAGACGCAGGCGCTGTTGTTGAGGTTAAATAATTTTAACCCCAGGCGATAGCCCAAAGCATGAGACTCCGACCTTTTTTGGTCGGGGTCTATTGCTATTTATATGGTTCTCATTTTTTGCTTGAATGTTTAAGAACCAGTTTTGCACAGAGCAAAAGAAATTTATAAATTTTAAATTATAATCCCTTGGCAAACAACAATAATCAAAGAGTAAACTTTGCAACCAGCAGGCACGTAATTGATTACCCTGATTTTCTGGATGTTCAGTTGCAATCTTTCAGGGAATTCTTTCAGCTAGAAACTACTTCAGATAACCGTCATACCGAAGGTTTATTTAAAGTATTTGCTGAGAACTTTCCTATCTCAGATTCAAGAAACATCTTTGTTTTAGAGTTTCTTGATTATTTTATTGACCCGCCACGTTATGATATACAAGAGTGTATCGAACGCGGATTAACTTACAGTGTTCCGTTAAAAGCCAAACTGCGTTTATCATGTAATGATGAAGAGCACGAAGACTTTGAAACTATTGTACAGGACGTGTACCTGGGTACTATCCCATACATGACTCCTAAAGGTACATTTGTGATCAACGGTGCCGAGCGCGTAATTGTATCTCAGTTACACCGTTCGCCAGGTGTGTTCTTTGGCCAAAGCCGCCACACCAATGGTACCAAATTATACTCGGCCCGTGTTATCCCTTTCAAAGGATCATGGATTGAGTTTGCTACAGACGTTAATAACGTGATGTATGCATATATAGATCGTAAAAAGAAATTCCCGGTTACTACCTTACTTCGTGCTATCGGTTATGATTCGGACAAGGACATCCTTGAGTTGTTTGAACTTGCCGACGAAGTTAAAGTAAGCAAATCTGGCCTTAAGAAATTTATTGGCCGTAAGCTTGCTGCAAGGGTGCTTAAAAAATGGGTTGAAGATTTTGTGGATGAGGATACAGGTGAAGTTGTATCTATCGACCGTAATGAGATCATCCTCGAGCGCGAAACCGTACTGGAAGACGACCATATAGATATGATCATCGATGCAGGTGTGAAAACCATTATCCTGAACAAGGAAGATGCTTCTACCAGCGGTGATTACACCATTATATATAATACCCTACAAAAAGATACTTCGAACTCGGAGAAAGAAGCGGTGGAGCACATCTACCGTCAATTACGTAACGCCGAACCACCTGATGAGGAAACTGCTCGTGGTATCATCGATCGTTTATTCTTCTCTGATAAAAGATATGATTTGGGTGATGTTGGTCGTTACCGCATCAACCGTAAATTGAAGTTAGAGACTTCTAACGAAACTAAGGTTTTAACCAAGCAAGATATTATTGCTATTGTTAAGTACCTAATTAAGTTGATCAACTCTAAAGCTGAGGTGGATGATATCGATCACTTGTCAAACCGTCGTGTTCGTACGGTTGGCGAGCAGCTTTATGCGCAATTTGGTGTTGGTTTAGCCCGTATGGCACGTACCATCCGCGAGCGTATGAACATTCGTGATAACGAGGTGTTCACACCAACCGACCTGATCAATGCACGTACACTATCTTCTGTGATCAACTCGTTCTTCGGAACTAACCAGTTATCACAGTTTATGGACCAAACCAATCCACTGGCAGAGATTACGCACAAGCGTCGTCTGTCAGCCTTAGGCCCTGGTGGTCTGTCGCGCGAGCGTGCGGGTTTCGAGGTTCGTGACGTTCACTACACCCACTACGGTAGGTTGTGTACCATCGAAACTCCGGAAGGCCCGAACATTGGTTTGATCTCTTCACTTTGCGTACATGCCAAGATCAATAACTTAGGCTTTATCGAAACACCATACAAACGTGTTACCGATGGTAAAGTTGAAGTGAATCAACCGGTAATTTACTTATCGGCAGAGGATGAAGATGGTAAAACTATAGGCCAGGCTAACGCCCATTATGATGATAACGGTGTTTTCGCCAGCCCACGTGTTAAAGCACGTTTCGAGGGTGACTTCCCGGTTATTGAGCCAGAGCGTCTGGATTTAATGGACATTGCGCCTAACCAAATTACCTCTATAGCGGCTTCGCTGATTCCGTTCTTAGAACATGATGATGCTAACCGTGCCCTGATGGGATCTAACATGCAACGCCAGGCAGTGCCTTTGTTGCGTCCGGAAGCTCCTATCGTTGGTACTGGTTTGGAAGGCCGTGTGGCAAAAGATTCTCGTACCCTTATCAATGCCGAAGGCGATGGTGTGGTTGAGTATGTTGATGCGAACGAGATCCGTATTAAATATGATCGTAATGATGATGACCGTTTGGTATCATTTGATGGTGATAGCAAAAGCTACCGTTTAACCAAGTTCAAGAAAACCAACCAGAGCACAACCATTAACTTAAAGCCAATTGTTAAAAAAGGCGAAAAAGTTTACAAAGGGCAAGTATTGTCTGAAGGTTATGCTACCCAAAACGGTGAACTTGCACTGGGCCGTAACTTAAAAGTTGCGTTCATGCCTTGGCAGGGATATAACTTTGAGGATGCGATTGTAATTTCTGAGCGTGTTGTATCACAGGATATCTTTACTTCTATCCACGTAGAAGAGTTCGAGCTTGAAGTTCGTGACACTAAACGCGGTGAAGAAGAGTTAACTGCTGATATCCCTAACGTATCTGAAGAAGCTACTAAAGACCTTGACGAAGACGGTATTATCCGTGTAGGCGCCGAGGTTAAAGAAGGCGATATCCTGATCGGTAAGATCACCCCTAAAGGTGAGTCAGACCCTTCACCAGAGGAGAAACTACTTCGCGCTATATTTGGTGATAAAGCCGGTGATGTTAAAGATGCATCATTAAAAACTCCGCCGTCTATCGCGGGTGTGGTAATTGATACCAAATTGTTCTCACGTGCTAAAAAGACTACCAAAGCAGAAGAAAAAATGCAATTGGAGAAACTTGATATCAAGCACGACAGAGCGAACAAAGAATTAAAAAATACCCTGATCGAGAAATTGTTCGAGATCGTAAATGGTAAAACATCGCAAGGTGTGTTTAACGTTTACAAAGAACTGCTTGTTGCCAAAGGCGTTAAGTTTACCCAAAAGATTTTGGTTGAGCTGCCTTACGAAAACATCAACCCAACAAAATGGACCACTGATGACGACAAGAACGATCAGATCAAATTATTACTGCATAACTACGGTATTAAGATGAACGAAGAACTTGGTTCTTACCGTCGCGATAAATTTGCGATCAGCGTAGGAGACGAGCTTCCATCTGGTATTGTACAAATGGCAAAAGTTTACATCGCTAAAAAACGTAAGTTAAAAGTAGGTGATAAAATGGCAGGCCGCCACGGTAACAAGGGTATCGTTGCACGTATTGTACGTGACGAAGATATGCCGTTCCTGGAAGATGGTACGCCGGTTGATATTGTGTTGAACCCACTGGGTGTACCTTCACGTATGAACTTAGGCCAGATCTACGAAACCGTTTTAGGCTGGGCCGGTAAAGAGCTGGGTATGAAATTCGCTACGCCAATTTTTGATGGGGCAACTTATCAGGAAGTGGAAGAGTGGGTTGCCAAAGCAGGTTTACCTGCAACGGGCCGTACTTACCTTTACAACGGTTTAACCGGTGAGCGTTTTGACCAGACAACCACTGTAGGTATTATCTACATGCTGAAACTGGGCCACATGGTTGATGATAAGATGCACGCCCGTTCAATCGGCCCGTACTCACTTATCACACAACAACCATTGGGTGGTAAAGCACAGTTTGGTGGTCAGCGTTTTGGTGAGATGGAAGTTTGGGCACTGGAAGCATTCGGTGCGGCTAACATCCTTCAAGAAATCCTGACTGTGAAGTCGGATGACGTTATTGGACGTGCCAAAACTTACGAAGCCATTGTTAAAGGCGAAAATCTGCCTACACCATCAGTTCCGGAATCATTCAACGTATTGGTTCACGAATTAAGAGGTTTAGGTTTGGATATCACATTAGAATAATGAATGAATTAGTGAAGGATTGAATAAGTAATTATTCAATCCTTTGTTAACTTCTACGTGCAAATAGTGATTAGTTCACTCGTTCACTAAATCAGTCATTCAATAATTAAAACAAAGGGAGACTATGTCTTACAAAAAAGATAATAAAATCAAAAGTAACTTCACCAGCATCACGATCAGTCTGGCCTCTCCGGAGTCTATTCTTGAGCGTTCAAGCGGCGAGGTTTTAAAACCCGAAACCATCAACTACAGGACTTACAAGCCTGAGCGTGATGGTTTGTTCTGCGAGCGTATTTTTGGTCCGGTTAAAGATTATGAGTGCCATTGCGGTAAATACAAACGTATCCGTTACAAAGGCATCGTTTGCGACCGTTGCGGTGTTGAAGTAACCGAAAAGAAAGTACGTCGTGAGCGTATGGGCCACATCAACTTGGTGGTTCCTGTTGCGCACATCTGGTATTTCCGTTCTTTGCCAAACAAAATCGGTTATTTACTGGGCTTGCCAACTAAAAAGCTCGACCTTATTATATATTACGAGCGTTATGTAGTTATACAGGCTGGTATCAAAGAATCTGACGGAATTGCAAGAATGGATTTCCTGACAGAAGAAGAGTACCTGGATGTTTTAGATACATTACCAAAAGAAAACCAATATCTTGACGATAAAGACCCACAGAAGTTTGTAGCTAAAATGGGTGCTGAAGCGTTAGAAGAATTATTAAAACGCCTTGACCTTGACCAACAGTCTTACGACTTACGTCACCAGGCTGCTAACGAAACTTCTCAGCAACGTAAAAACGAAGCCTTAAAACGCTTACAAGTTGTTGAAGCTTTCCGTGATGCACGTACACGTATAGATAACAACCCGGAGTGGATGATCGTGAAGATCGTTCCGGTTATCCCGCCAGAACTGCGCCCATTGGTGCCCCTGGAAGGTGGCCGTTTCGCTACTTCGGATTTGAATGACCTTTACCGTCGTGTAATTATCCGTAACAACCGTTTAAAACGTTTGATCGAGATTAAAGCACCGGAAGTAATTTTGCGTAACGAAAAACGTATGCTTCAGGAAGCGGTTGACTCTTTATTTGATAACTCACGTAAAGTTAACGCTGTTAAAACTGAAGGTAACCGTGCCTTAAAATCTCTTTCAGACATCCTGAAAGGTAAACAAGGTCGTTTCCGTCAAAACTTACTGGGTAAACGTGTCGATTATTCTGCACGTTCGGTAATTGTTGTAGGCCCTAACTTGAAACTGCATGAGTGCGGTTTACCAAAAGATATGGCTGCCGAGCTGTTTAAACCATTCATCATTCGTAAAATGATCGAAAGAGGTGTGGTTAAAACGGTAAAATCAGCTAAGAAAATCGTTGACCGTAAAGATCCATTAGTTTGGGACATTCTGGAAAACGTATTAAAGGGTCACCCTGTGTTATTAAACCGTGCGCCTACGTTGCACAGGTTGGGTATCCAGGCTTTCCAACCTAAATTGGTTGAAGGTAAAGCGATCCAATTACACCCGTTAACTTGTACAGCATTCAACGCGGATTTTGATGGTGACCAGATGGCAGTTCACGTACCCCTGGGTAACGCTGCAATTTTGGAAGCCCAAATCCTGATGCTTGCTTCGCACAACATTTTGAACCCTGCCAACGGTACCCCAATTACAGTACCATCACAGGATATGGTTTTGGGTCTTTACTATATTACTAAAGGCCGCAAAACAGACGAAGGTCGTGTTGTTAAAGGACAAGGTTTATCTTTCTATTCTGCCGAAGAAGTGATTATCGCTTACAACGAGAAACAGATTGATCTGCATGCCTTTATTAAAGTTAAAGCAAACGTAAAAGAACGCGATGGCAGCATCGTAAATAAATTAATTGATACTACAGTTGGCCGTGTGTTGTTTAACCAGCACGTACCAGAAGAAGTAGGTTATATCAATGAATTGCTAACCAAAAAGTCACTTCGTGATATTATTGGTGAAGTTGTTAAAAACACCGGTATGGCCCGTGCAGCCCAGTTCCTTGATGATATTAAGGAGTTAGGTTTCCAAATGGCATTCCGTGGTGGTTTATCATTTAATCTGCAGGATGTTAACATCCCTGCTCAGAAAGTTACTTTAATCGAATCGGCAACTAAAGAAGTTGAAGAGGTTATGGGTAACTATAACATGGGTTTCATCACCAACAACGAGCGTTACAACCAAATTATCGATATCTGGACACGTATAAACAACCGCTTAACTGCGAATGTAATGGATATCCTGTCTAACGATAATCAAGGTTTCAACTCTGTTTACATGATGCTTGACTCTGGTGCACGTGGTTCTAAAGAGCAGATCCGTCAGCTTGCAGGTATGCGTGGTTTGATGGCTAAGCCTCAAAAATCAGGTTCAGGTGGCGAGATCATTGAAAACCCGATCTTATCAAACTTTAAAGAAGGCCTGTCGGTATTAGAGTACTTTATCTCTACCCACGGTGCCCGTAAAGGTTTGGCGGATACGGCGTTGAAAACAGCTGATGCTGGTTACTTAACCCGTCGTTTACATGACGTTGCCCAGGATATGATTGTGGGTGAAACAGATTGCGGAACTTTACGCGGTATTTTCACTACAGCATTAAAAGATAACGAGGATATCGTTGAGCCATTATATGACCGTATTTTAGGTCGTACTTCACTGCATGATGTGCATGACCCAATTACCGGCGAACTGTTGGTAGGCGCAGGTCAGGACATTACTGAAGAAATTGGTAAATCAATTGAGAACTCTCCTTTAGAAGGTATCGAAATCCGTTCTGTACTGGCGTGCGAAAGCAAGCGCGGTGTTTGCGGCCTTTGTTATGGACGTAACCTG
The DNA here is from genome assembly GCF_001911425.1 of Mucilaginibacter polytrichastri. GTDB lineage: Bacteria > Bacteroidota > Bacteroidia > Sphingobacteriales > Sphingobacteriaceae > Mucilaginibacter > Mucilaginibacter polytrichastri. The sequence continues at coordinate 614,153 of NZ_MPPL01000001.1, forward strand.
GCATCGGGTAAACGTGTACAAAGCGGTGAAGCTGTGGGTGTAATTGCAGCACAGTCAATCGGTGAGCCGGGTACACAGTTAACATTACGTACATTCCACGTGGGTGGTACTGCATCAAACATTGCTGCAGAGTCTCAGATCAATGCTCGTTACGAGGGTATCATTGAATTTGAAAACATACGTACTGTTGAATACAAAACAGCCGAAGACGGACCTGTAGAGGTTGTTTTAGGTCGTTCTGGTGAGTTCCGTATCATTGAAGAAGGCAGCAATAAGGTAATTGTTACCAACAACATCCCTTACGGTTCATACCTGTATGTAAAAGATGGCAGCAAGGTTACCAAAGGCGATCGTATCTGTTCATGGGATCCGTACAATGCGGTTATCATCTCAGAATTTGCGGGTAAGGCTGCGTTCGACGCTGTATTAGAGGGTATCACTTTCCGTGAAGAATCTGATGAGCAGACCGGTCACCGTGAAAAAGTAATTATCGATACCAGGGATAAAACTAAAAACCCTGTGATCCAGATTGCTGATGGCATGGGTAACATCATTAAAGGTTATAACATCCCGGTAGGCGCACACATTGCGGTTGACGAGAATGAGAAAATACAAACCGGACAGGTTATTGCTAAAATACCTCGTTCAACTGGTAAAACACGGGATATTACGGGTGGTTTACCACGTGTAACCGAATTGTTTGAGGCTCGTAACCCATCTAACCCGGCCGTTGTGACCGAGATTGATGGTGTGGTAACCTTAGGCGGTGTAAAACGTGGTAACCGTGAAATTACCATCGAATCAAAAGACGGACAGGTTAAAAAATACCTGGTACCACTTTCTAAGCACATCCTGGTACAGGATAATGACTTTATCAAAGCTGGTATGCCGTTATCAGATGGTTCAATTTCTCCTGCCGATATCTTAGCGATTAAAGGCCCTGCTGCTGTACAAGAGTATCTTGTTAACGGTATCCAGGAAGTTTACCGCTTACAGGGTGTGAAAATTAACGATAAGCACTTCGAGGTTATCGTTCACCAGATGATGCAGAAAGTACAGATTGAGGATCCGGGAGATACTCGTTTCTTAGAAAAAGAAGCGGTTGACGGTTGGGACTTCATGCTGGAAAATGATGACATATTCGATAAGAAAGTTGTTATTGAGCCAGGTGATTCAAATTCATTGAAACCAGGCCAGATTGTTTCATTACGTAAATTGAGAGATGAAAATTCTATCTTGAAACGTAAAGATTTGAAACTGGTAGAAGTAAGAGACGCTATTGCAGCAACATCTAGTCCGCTGTTACAGGGTATTACCCGTGCTTCATTAGGTACTAAATCGTTTATCTCTGCAGCATCGTTCCAGGAAACTACCAAGGTACTGAACGAAGCAGCTATCGCAGGTAAACGTGATAAAATGCTTGGTCTGAAAGAAAACGTGATCGTAGGTCACTTAATTCCTTCAGGTACCGGTATGCGTATCTATGATAATGTACGTGTAGGTTCACAAGAAGAGTTTGACCGCCTGATGGCTTCTAAAACAGAAGACGTAGGCGCTTAATCAAAAACTGATTATATTTAAAAGGCTCCCCGGGTAAACCAGGGAGCCTTTTTTGTTATAAATGCCAAGCAGTTCCTGTTAAACCAGTGCCTTAGGGCTTTTAATAAGCCATGTTTGGCTTTGCCGCTTGATATGTTTCAGGGACTGCTGGGTCAATACATCAGGGTAAACATTACGAATAGCTTTTATGTTCGTAGCAGGTAATGCTCGCTATATCAACCCCCAGCACTTTCAAGTTCTCCAGCTCTTCACGCATTTGCTCATAACGTTCCTTATCTATCATTCGGTAAAACTGCGTATAAAGGATATCATGGATCATGATAAAGTACCAGGCATAACTCGTTTGGGAAATATGTTGCACCGATCAACAGGTGCGTCTTTGCTTTGGTTTGATCAGTACCTTGAGAGCCCGGGCAAGGTAATGCCCGAAATAAGCGCTCGATACTGCTCTTAGATAAACCGCTGTACATTACAAGGTACTTGTACCCGGCACTCGCTAAAACATTTCTCAAACCAAGCAAATTGGTTATTGAAAGCAAGCTCCGGGTTCGATCGGGTAAACATTCGTATCGCAGGATTTGCACTTAAAGGGGTGCTTCCATTGCTGATTACGCCAGCTAATAACGGCCAAGCTACCGCAGGCGCCACATGCGTTTTTTAAACACCTTCATAAACTAAAAAAGCCAATTGAAAACACTTTCAATTGGCTCAATGCAGTTATTTGATAGTCAATATAGTTACATGGTTTTATTAACTATTTTTTGACGGCATTATCAAATTTATCAACCTGTTTTAATTCTGTATCAGTTTAAAAGGTTGGAGATAAGTCAAACGAGTAGGCTATATGTAAGCCAAAACTAGTCATATATTGATTTTTACTGTGCAGTAATTCATATCGTAAACTAATATCTAAACCAGTATTATTATCGTTATAACCTAATGCCGGTGATACTATTTTTGCGATATGAGAATCCTTATAAGCTAGGGTTGTGTAGGCTAATCCTGCCTCCGCTCCCAAATACATGGTTTGAGAAAAAAAAGCTTTTGCGCCAATTGTACCAGGCACAACAATCTGATTTTTATAACCGTTTCCTGAGGCTTTAAAAAATTCAACGCCAGTACCTAAGGTAAGCCCTACAAATGGGTTTGGATAATATTCAGCATGTACAGTTCCACCTATTCCTAAACGAGACACAATATTAGGAATTGGAGGAAGCTTAGTGTTAGTGTTGTCGATATACTGGTTCGGATTTAATACTCCAAAAATGTCTGGCCCTATAGTAACGTGCCAGCTATCTTCTCTAAACGTATTATTGTAATATTGTGCCTTGGCATTATTAGCAAAAAAGCTAAGCGCAATGGTTATAACTAAAAGTAAATACTTTTTCACAGGCATTAATTTATTGTTAAGTTTTTAATAATGTAGATGACAGAATGCAAATAAAATGTAATAATAAATAAAATATCTTTAAGATGTAAGCAATAACGTTAGAAAGTTTGCTTTTTGATACATGTATACGGCTAATTTAACTCGTAGGTTGTGTTTTTGTAATGTTGATTATTAAAAAGCTATTTTTAAATCAAAATATAAAATATATTCACTTAAATTAATAAATTTGTCAAAACAAGGCTACAGTGATGTAGTGATCTATGCTATGGAAGAACAAAACGAATCTCAACTAAATGTTGAACTTTCAGAAGAAATAGCTGAAGGGATTTATTCTAATTTGGCTATCATTACACATTCAAATGCTGAATTTGTACTTGATTTTATAAGAGTTGTACCTGGTATACCCAAAGCTAAAGTTAAATCAAGAATTATACTAACTCCAGAACACGCCAAGCGCTTATTAACAGCGTTGAAAGAAAATATTGAAAAGTTTGAGGCTGTTAATGGCCGCATTAAAATTCAGGAAGAAAACTCTGGTTTTTCTATGAATTTTGGTGGTACAATAGGGCAGGCTTAATACCTTAAGTTAGGTAATACCTGAAATCTTCCCACGCTATTTAAGATGTTATATTAACCCTAATTTCTTGCTGAAATTAATAGAATTTGAATATGCAGAATATGCAAAATATTTTAAAAAAAATTGTACCTGTGGTTCTTGTTATACTTTTTTCGTCGTGTTTTAACGAAAAAAAATTAGCGTATTTTCAAAAAGCGCCAAATCAAACAGATACCATTGTTGTGTCAAAGGCATATGAGGCCAAAATACAACCAGGTGATATATTATCGCTTTACGTTAACTCGTTAAGCCCCGAAGCTAGTAGTTTTTTTAATCCTTATTCTGCAAATACTGTTCCTTCAGATGCGGGTGGTAGTTCTAATGGACTTAGCCAATCTGCAGCCCCTGGTTTTTTGGTGAGTAATAAAGGCGAAATCAGCCTGCCATTAATTGGGAATGTTAATGTTGGTGGATTAACAACCGCCGAAACCCATGATTTACTTTTAAGCAAATTAAAAGAATACTTAAAGGAACCAACTATAATAGTTCGGTTTTTGAATTATAAGATTTCTATTTTAGGTGAGGTTATCAAGCCTGGCGTATATGTTGTGCCTAATGAAAGAATTACTATTCCAGAAGCGATAACGATGGCAGGCGACTTAACTGCTTATGGAAAACGAAGTGAGATTCAAGTTATCAGAGAGATTGATGGAAAGAAGGAATTTGGACAAATTGACCTAAGCGACAGGAGCGTATTTACCTCACCATACTATTATTTGCATGCTAATGATATCGTGTATGTAAAAGCAACTAAAAGCAAAGTTGTACAATCTGATTTGACAATTCGGTTGTTGCCGATTGCGATAAGTTTGGTCACAGTTATATTACTTATCATAAAATAGCAATAAAAATGAGGTATAACTCAGATACAGTTGAAGAGATGCCTGACGGCAAATTTGAAAAAGAAGTAAACATTAAGGAAGTACTGTTTGGGTATTTAACCTATTGGCGTTGGTTTATATTATCCATCGGCTCAATGTTAATTCTGGGAAGTATCTATTCTAAAATGCAGGTACCACAGTACAAGATTGATATTGCTTTATTGATTAAAGATAAAGAGCAAAATAATGATAAAGATGTATTGCAGCAATTGAACTTGAATTCGTCTGATAAAATTATAGATAACGAGATACAAGTTTTGAGAACTCGAATGCTAATGGAAAAGGTTATTAAATCTTTGGAATTAGAGAATACCTACATTATTGAGAACAATCTGCGAAAAATAATTTTATACAATAAATATGTGCCCTTCAAAATAAAATTAATTGGGGAATATAAAAATGCAAATAATAAGAAATGGATAGCCAAATATATAGATGATAAAAGTATTGAATTTGATGGGAAAATAATTCCATATGATAAACCGGTTCAAACTGAGGCAGGCTTATTGATTGCAATTCCTCAGCATGTTGTAAACCCTACACATATTCCCGTTAAAGTTAACTTTGGTACGGTAGAAGGTGTTGCGCAATATTATATAAGTAAGCTCAGTATAGTGCCTGCAAGCAAACAGGCTACGGTGCTATTTATATCAATGGAAGATGAAATACCTGAGCGGGGTAAAGATGTTTTAACAAAATTGGTTGATGAGTATAACCAAACGTCAATCGATGACAAAAATATAACTACATCCAATACGCTTAGTTTTATTGAAAGCAGACTTACTGTTGTAGCATCAGAATTAAACAATGTTGAGAAAAGCGTAGAAAACTACAAATCTAAAAATCAAATTATTGATATAACGGCGCAATCTGGCATTTTTTTAAATAATGTCCAAAATAACGACGCGCAAATAACCAAAATAGATTTAACGTTTGGCATTCTTAATAATTTGGAAACTTATTTAAAAAATGAGAGTACAAATTTAGAAAAGCTTCCTTCTATGCAAGGGGTTGAAGACCCAACCCTGTTAGGTTTGGTAACGCAATTAAGCAACGCCATGCTTGATAGAGAACAAAAGCTTCGTACTATACCAGAAACCAATCCTATTGTCAATTCTATTAATGACCAGATCAAGGCTTTAAAGAAAACAATTCTACATACGCTGCTAAACGTGAGATCGGGTTTAGAGAATAGTAAAAAACAGCTTCAAGCGCAAAATTCTAAATTTGAGTCAACTATTAGAAATGTTCCTACCAAGGAAAGAGGGCTTATAGATGTAATGCGTGATCGCGATATTAAAAATAATTTATTTACTTTTTTACTTCAAAAAAGAGAAGAAACACAAATACTTTTAGCCTCAACAGTTTCTGATAGTAAAACTATTGATACAGCAGTAAGTTCTGGGATGTACTTTAAACCCGCCAAAAATTTAATCTATATAACTTTCTTTTTAATTGGTATATTTTTACCCATTGTAATAATTTACATACGAGGTATATTTAATAGCACCGTAAGAAGAAAAGCTGATATTGAGAGAGCAACAAGGGTACCTATTATAGCTCAATTGAATCATTCTGATATTTCAGACGCATTGGTTACAATAAGCCACCCAAGATCTATGATCTCAGAGCAGATAAGATCTTTGAGAGCAGACCTGGATTTTATTGTACCTGAAAGTAAGCACAAAAATATATTATTTACTTCAAGTATTAGCGGTGAAGGTAAGTCATTTATTTCTTTAAACTTAGGTGCAAGTTTGGCAAGTACAGGAAAAAAAGTAATTGTTTTAGAGCTTGATTTAAGAAAGCCCAGATTTTATATAACTCTCGGTATCGATAACTCTGTTGGATTGTCTAGTTATTTAATTGGCAAGCAGGATTATAAAGAAATTATCAGAACCCATCCTCAGCAGCCAAATTTAGATATTATAACCAGCGGAATTAAGCCTCCCAATCCCGCTGAACTACTATTGAATGGACGTATTGAAACACTTTTTAATGAGCTGAAAAATGATTATGAATATATAATTATGGACGCCCCGCCGGTAGGATTGTTAGCAGACGCTCAAATTTTAAGTAAGTATGCGGATGCAACATTTTTTATTGTTAGATATGATTATACACATAAAGAAAGTATTGCTTCATTAGAAGAGTTTCGATTAAAAAAGGTATTCAAAAAAATGAGCATAATTTTCAATTCCGTGGATCATAAAAGAAGTAGTTACGGCTACGGCTACGGCTACGGTTATGGCTACGGTTATTATGAAGAAACTACGCCCGATAAGAGTTTTTGGAAGAAAATTCTGGGTAAACGATAATTAAAATTTATTTTTCCGTAGCATATGCCCTCAATGTCCATTAACCCCAAGTATTCAAAAATAGTTCAATGGGCTAAATTAATATCCGTTACCGGGTTTGCGCAGATTATTGTTCAAGGCTTAGGGTTGGTTAGCGGAATACTTATAATACGATTACTTCCAACTAAGGAATATGCATTGTATACATTAGTAAATACAATGCTTGGTACTATGACAGTTTTGGCAGATGGCGGAATTGGGGCTGGTGTAATGGCTCAGGGAGGGAAAGTATGGAAAGATGGTGATAAGCTTGGAGAAGTATTAGTTACAGGGCTAAGCTTAAGGAAAAAATTTGCTATAGGCAGTTTATTAGTTGCAGTGCCTATACTGTTTTATCTGCTTATGCATAATGGAGCTTCAACTTTAAAAGCAACTATTATTGTAATAACACTTATTCCGGCATTTGTGGCTGCCCTCTCAGATTCTTTATTGGAGATTGCTCCAAAGCTGCATCAGGATATTAATTCACTCCAGAAAAATCAAATTATAGTTAATATATTAAGATTTTTAATGCTTGGTAGTCTTTTAATATCACCATTTGCAGCTATTGCAATACTGGCGGCAGGTATACCCAGAATGTGGGGTAATTTGAAGTTAAAAAAAATATCTGCTGGTTATGCAAATTGGCACGCAGAGCCTAATCCTAATATTCAGCGGCAAATACTTAGAGGGGTAAAAAGAATTCTTCCCGGTTCTATCTATTACTGTGTTTCAGGACAGGTAACAATTTGGATAATATCAGTATTTGGTAATAGTACTACGGTAGCCCAGGTAGGTGCTCTGGGACGTTTATCAATGATGCTAAGCGTTGTAAGTATAGTATTTACAACCTTAATAATTCCCAGTTTTTCAAAACTTCCAGACGATAAGACAACGCTATTGAAAAACTATGTTAAAATTCAGTTTGTGTTAATTGGCATTGGTGCACTTATAGTTGGTGTAGCTTATTTATTTCCAACTCAAATATTATGGTTATTAGGAAAAAGCTATGGGAATTTAGGTTCTGCTTTGGTTAAAAGTATACTTGGAAGTTGTATCGTGTTAGCTTCAGGAATTATGTTTGGGCTATATACGGCCAGGGGGTGGGCAATTAATCCGGTAATTTCTGTTCCTATTAATGTTAGCTGTATAATACTTGGGATTTTGGTTTTAAAAGTGTCAACTATTGAAGGTGCTTTGTTATATAATATTTTTATAGCATCTGCAGAATACCTGATTAATGCACTTTATTGTCTAATAAAAATAATAAAATCATCTAATCATACATAATTACATCACATCTATGTCTTCAATCGTTTGTACACTTTTTGAAAAAAACTATCACTATGGCATAGCTGGATTGGTAAATTCGCTTTATAAGCAGGGGTATAAAGGGGAAATATTTGTTGGGTACAAGGGCGCATTGCCTAAGTGGGCTGAAGGAAAATCTTCCAGTTCTTTCAACTGGGTGGGAAGTACTACGTTAAATGTTACTAATGATATTGAAATTCACTTTTTGCCTCTTGATACTGAATACCATCTTACCAACTATAAGGCAACTTTTATGCTTAAACTTTGGAGAGATCTTAGAAGCGATTGTACCAACTTGTTTTATTTTGACCCCGACATTGTAATTAAATGCAGATGGTCATTTTATGAAGAATGGGTAAACCACGGAGTTGCAATGGTGCATGAGATTGTTAGCAATGATTTGCCGTTTACGCACCCAATCCGCATGGAGTGGACTAAAGTAATACATAGCATTGGTAAAATAATAAATCATCAAGTAAGTGCTTACATTAATGGTGGTTTTTGTGGTGTTAATATAAGAGATATCGAATTTCTTGAAACTTGGGAAAAGTTAATAGATACCGCCATAAATGTTTATAAAGCAGACCCAAAAAAGTTTTCATCATTTGATAGAACTTATCCTTTTTGGAGTATAGATCAGGATGCTTTTAATATCACGGCAATGTGCACAACATCTCCAATCAGTGAAATGGGCCCAGAAGGTATGGATCTAACTTACGGAGGTTGGACTATGTCACACGCAACGGGTACACCAAAGCCCTGGAGCAAAAAATTCATTTCAAATGCTTTTAAAGGCAAAGCACCAAGTTTGCCTGATAATTTATATTGGCTGAATATGCAAGGGGCGGTACCATTAAATGTTCATAGCAAGGCGTTTATTAAGTATAAAGTAACAAGTATGTTAATTGCTAAATTCATTGGGCGTTTTTATCATCGTCCGTAGTACCATACTTGAAATATTGTAGGACATTAGTGTATGCAATAAGCAAATAGTTACAATGGCTAAATTAGTTCAGAAGGTGTTTTTTATTTTAATATCACGTTATCTATATAACTTTTTAAGCTGGTTTAGAAAGCTGTGGTATCATATGCAAGGCATGTATGTAGGGCATAATACGTACTTGCCTTCAATTAAAATAACTTGGCCGCACCAAGTAGTAATTGGAGATAACTGCAGTTTAGAACAAGGTATTTACTTTAAATTTGACGGCATATGGAAACAAGGGCCTTCCATAATTATAAAAAACAATGTATTTATTGGTGCCGGGTGTGAATTCAATATTCGTAAGGAAATTGTTATTGGTGATAATTCCCTTATAGCTTCCGGCTGCAAGTTTATTGATCACGATCATGGTACATCACTATCATCACCAATGCATAAGCAGCAGGGGCCAGAAAAAGCTATACTTATTGGAAACGATGTATGGTTGGGCTGTAACGTTGTTGTACTAAAAGGTGTTGAAATTGCCGATGGAGTTATTGTTGCAGCTGGGGCCGTAGTAACCAAAGATATACCACCCTATGAAATATGGGCAGGTATACCTGCAAAAAAAATAAGCCAACGAAATTAAACATGAAAATTGCATTTCTTTGTGGAGGATTAGAGCCCGGTAAAGATGGCGTTGGCGACTACACGCGCAGGTTAGCCAAAGAGTTTCAGCAAAATAATCATGAGGTAGTTGTAATTTCTCTTGCTGATCGTCATATAAATAAAATTGCAGTAGGGTCACAGGTAATAGATGGGGTGGAAGTTAGCACGTTACGTATCCCTCATTCACTGGAAAAAAAATATCAATTTAAAGAAGCTGAGAAATATTTAAAAATTTTTGACCCCGATTGGATTAGCTTCCAGTATGTACCTTATTCTTTTGATAAAAGAGCCCTGCCAATTAACTTGGGTAAAAAGCTTAAGAAATTAAGGCCATTTGCAAAATGGAGCATTATGTTTCACGAAATATGGCAGGGAGAATCTATAGAGAGTACAATCAAGGATAAGATAATTGGATACTTCCAGAAAAGAATAACTCTTGGTATTATATCAAAGCTGAAACCCGTTTTTATTTCTACGACTAATGAGTATTATAAAAAATGCTTTTCTAATTTGGGCATTCAAACGGACAAAATCCCAGTTTTTAGCAACATTCCAGCTGGTAGTTCATCGCCCGGGAAAATATTTATGCAACTACCAAAATCTGTTTTAGATAATAAAGCCAATTACGTTATTGCGTCGTTTTTCGGTGGTTTTCATGCCTATACTGAGTTAGGGCAGCAACTAAATCAAGTTGCAAAAACGATTGAAGATAAACTCGGTAAAAAGCTAATGGTAACACATATAGGTAAGGCAGATAAAGTAAAAGAGGTTTTAGATAATATTACTAAAACTACAAACATAGAAACTGCAGTGCTTGGAGAATGGGATGAATATGACGTAGCTGATTATTTGTCTACAATTGATTTAGGGCTTTCTACTTATCCTAAAATACTTTATGAAAAAAGCGGTAGCATAGCTGCTTTATTAATTAATGGTTGTCCGGTTATTTTATTTAAGGAATCTTTTGAACAAGATAACCGTCAAATTACTGAACTAAAAGAATGGAGCGAAAATTTCGATTTTAAAAAATTCTTTGATCAGGATAAAAGCTTTTCGGCACTTTATGGAGCAAAAGAGGCATTTGAAAAATATTTAAAAAATTTTAACCAATAACCATATGACAGTAGGTTTATTAACTACCAATTACAATACGTATGAGTTAAGTACTAAATGTATTGAGAATTGCTTGCGTTTTGCTGACGATACCATAGATAAATTTGTAGTTGTTGATGATTGTTCTAATGAAAAATTTGACGTGGAGTTTGATAATGTCACTTTGATTAGAAACGTTGAGAATAAAGGATTGGTTAAAAGCCTTAATGTGGGATTAGCAGCCTTAGATACGGATTTGGTTATCCTATTTGATTCTGATGCATGGCCACTAGAAAAATATATTGAAAGAACGAAAGCATATTTTAGAGATAATCCTAAAGTGGGCATAGCTGCATATGAGATAGAGAATGCCGAAGGCCAGCCAACGGCAGTATTTGAACCAGAGCCCGATGCTATGAGTGTAGTACTCGGCCAGAAACTGCATAAATACTACCAGTCTAAATTTAACAAAAACCCTAAACTAATTACGGTTTATACATGTGCCATGGTAATTCGTAAAGAAGTATTACAGGAAATTGGCGGTTTTGATGAGAATTACGACTGGTTAGAGCTAGATCATGATATTTGCATGAGAGCTATAAGAAAAGGCTGGCATATAGGCGTAATGCCAATAAAAGCTTTTCATAAGGGAAGCGGTACTCCACAACTTGTAAGCAAGAGATTGATACGCTTTTACAAAAACAGAGTTATGCTGCTCAAGAAATTTAATAAATACCCACTTGGGCCTCTTTTAAATATGATTATTATAGGTCGGTTAAGTATTGAGTATGTTTTTATAAATGTTTTGGGGCGCTTTAAATATTCTGAAGAGGTCAGAAAAGATAAGGCATATTCGCGCTCAAAACTTATCTCACTTTTTGTTAACGGTACGATATAATACTATTATATGGCCCATACACCCCGAAGCCTTTCAGGCTTAAGCAGTATATTTTTAGATGCACTAAGGATAATAGCCTCAATAGTTGTTTTTATAGGCCACGCTTATGCCCAGGGATATATTACTGTAGGCAATAACTTTATGGGGGCTGACTTTGGACATTTTTCTGTACTTATATTTTTTGTATTATCGGGATACGTAATTGCCCATACCACCTCAAAAAAAAATAGAGGTCCTTTGCAATATGCTCAAGCACGTTTAAGCAGATTGTATTCGGTATTATTGCCGACGTTAATAATCACAGCTATTATTGAATTTGCAGTGGTTAAGTTATCTCCCGAAATTGCAATAGGTTATCAACGAGGGAATCCACTACCGCGTTATATACTTTCGGGCTTGTTTTTGAATGAAATGTGGTTTTTTTCTGCATCGCCCCCAATAAATGGCCCTTTATGGTCATTATCTTATGAATATTGGTATTACGTTATTTTTGGTTGTGTTTTTTTTAAATTTAAAGGTTGGCAATCAGTAATAATACCATTGTTAGCCTGTATGATTGCTGGCCCTAAAATTTTATCAATGATGCCTATTTGGCTTTTTGGAAACATAGCATATCGACTAAATAATCCGTTAAAAAATAGGTATGCAATATCTTGGTTTTTGGTAGCCGGCGCTTTGTCAATTGCAATTATCCTTTATATTGCATTACCGGCATTGCCTTTTAAATTAGGAACTTCACCGCTGTTTTTTTCAGCTCAGTTTATATCCGATACTATAGTTAGCTTGTTTATAGGCATAGCGTTCTGGCTTTTACCCAGCTACAATATTGCATCAGAAAAGGTACCCGGAAAGGCATTAAAAACTTTTAGGAAATTTGCAGATTTGACATTTCCTCTTTACGTATTGCATGAACCACTCTTGGTATTATTTAGAGTAATAAATAAAGAATATGCAAATAATAGCTTAAATATGATTGTAGGCTTAGTAATAGTTTTTATTACTTGTATGTACTTGGGGAGTATAATGGAGAAAAATCGTTTTAGATGGATTTCTCCCTTTAAACAATTTTTGAATAAGATAAAATTAGTAATTCAGTAATGAACTTGAGTAAATGGTAAAGCATTATAAATTGTTGCTTATAACGCATAAATTTTATCCCGATATCGGTGGTACTGAAGCGAATGCAGAATTTTTGGCTAAGGTATTTGTAGGCTATGGTATAGAAGTACACGTTTTAACATGGACATTACAAACCGGGGAAAAGGAATTTCCTCATAAAGTCATTCGTAATCCCAGCTTAAGAGTTTTGTTAAAAGAGCATCGCTGGGCAGATATTGTATTTGAAAACAGCCCTGTTCTGCGCCTTTCATGGCCATCTTTATTTATTAAAAAGCCTTTAGTAATATCCATAAACACTTGGCTGGACGACTTTGAAGCCAAAAAGCAATCATTACAAAGTACATTTAAATATCAATGGCTTAAACGAGCAACATCTATTATTGCAGTTAGTGACGCTGTTAGAAAAAGATGCTGGCCAACTGCAACTGTTATCGAAAATGCATATAATGATACGCTGTTTTTAAATACTGTTCCAATAGCTAACCGGCAAAAAAAATTCGTTTTTTTAGGAAGATTGGTTTCTGATAAAGGGGCAAGTATGGCTGTTGAAGCAATATATCTATTAAATAAAAATGCCCTTTCAACGTCACCTCCTTATGCATATACTTTAACTGTTATAGGTACTGGTGAGGAATTTGATAATTTAAAAAAACAAGTTTCTGAATATGGTCTTGATAAGGCCATAACTTTTGCCGGTTCGATGAAAGGAGAAGCCTTAGTAAATGCATTAAATGAGCACAGATATATACTTATACCCTCGGTATGGGAAGAACCGTTTGGTATAGTGGCTTTAGAAGGTATGGCTTGCGGGTGTGTTCCAATAGTATCTGCAAGCGGGGGGC
>NZ_MPPL01000001.1:627798-640290 GCF_001911425.1 Mucilaginibacter polytrichastri
CCAGAGGCAGTTGGAAATGCAGGGATGGTTTTTAAAAAGGGTGACGTAAGCGATATGGTGAATAAGATTTTGGATATTACCCAAAATGAAAACTTAGAAAAGCAACTTATTGAAGCATCCCATAAGCACTTAAAAGAACACTCGCCTGCAGTTATAGGTAGCGCATATTATAATATTATAACAGAAGCTTTAACAGATTTATAATACATAAATGAAAGTTGTTTATACCGCACCTAATAGAGGGCACCACTATCGGTATGCATTAGCTATGCATAAGGCTAATATGTTATATAAATTTATAAGCGGTTTCTCAAGATTTAGTCCAAGGGCTGAATTGCCAGAGATTGGCGAAAAGCTAGTTCGTGCAGATATATTGCAAAATTTTTATCTTGCAAGTCTGAAATCTAATATGCCTTTAGCGTTTAGCACCAAGTTGGCTTACCTGGCTAAAAATGAGCAAGACAGGGCTAGTGCTAAGTTTGTTCGGGAATGTGATATATTTATGTTTTATAATGGTAGTGGTTTGTCGACAATGAAAAAGGCTCATGAAATGGGCAAAATATGCATTGTTGAAGCGGTAAATAGTCATGTTGATTACCAGGAGGTATTATTGCGGGAAGAGCATGAAAAATATGGTTTGGCTTGGCGCCCTTTCGATAAATTAGAAAAAGCAAAGAGATTGGAGGAGTATGAAAAAGCCGATTATATATTGCTGCCCTCAGATTTTGTAAAAAGAAGTTTTATTGAATATGGGTTTGATAGCAAAAAGTTAATCAAAGTTCCATATGGCTTTAGTGCTTTTTCAAATACTAATGTAAAGGCAGAAGATACTTCGGGTGATTTTAATGTATTATATGTAGGCAGCGTTTCTGTAAGAAAGGGATTAAGATATTTAATTGAAGCATTTACTATGCTTAAGCACCCCAAAAAAAAACTACTTATTGTAGGGCCTCAATCTAAAATCACAGGTATTGATGGCATGGTTTTGCCACCCGAAATAGAATTTCTTGGCGTTTTGAAAGGCGAGGCACTGGAAAATGTTTATAAAAGAGGCAATGTATTTTGCTTACCATCTATAGAGGAAGGGCTTGCTTTGGTGTTAGGAGAAGCGTTGTCATTTGGTATACCAATTATTGCAACAAGTAATACTGGTGCCGATGAAATAGTTGAAGATGGCAAGGACGGTTTCATTGTTCCTATAAGGGACAGTAAAAGCATTTTCGAAAAATTAAAACTTATTGCAGATGATAGCGAGCTTTATGCGTATTTAAGACGTAATGCAAAAGAAAAAGCTGCTACTATGAAAGGCTGGGACGAAACAGAGCGTTTATTGACATTTAATCTTACCGAGATTTTTAATAATCATAGATATTAAGGTTAATAATGGTAGGTAATAAAGATTATTATAAAGACAACATGAGTAACAATGCTGAAAAGCTCGTGTATGCGCTTGTTATTACTTTGGTTTTTGAAGGTTTATTGAGGAAACTTTTACCCTCTGGTTTTGGGTTGATAATTTTCTTTTTTAAAGATGTTTTATGTTTAATATCGTTTTTTCTAATACTGAAAAGATATTTTACTGGTAAAATGCTGACTTTATTAAAAGCTTGGCGTGCCATATTTGTAGCTTTTATTCCAGTTTTTTTTGCTACAATTTTTCATGATCCCTTTTTGGGCTTTTTTGGATTAAAGCAATACCTTTTATATGTTGTTGCGGGTTTGCTTGTACCTGTTGCATTTCCACCGGGTAAAATAGATCATTTTAAAAAATTCATTTCGTTATTTATATTCTTATTAATTCCCACCACACTGGTTGCAATTCTGCAAAATTCATTACCAGGGAGTCATTGGTTAAACAGGAGTGTTGATGGTGGTTCTTTAGAAGGTTTTGCAGCAGCAGGTTATTTAAGAGTAAGTTCAACATTTTCTTTTACGGGGCAATACTCATGGTTTCTTAATATTGCATCAGGATTTCTAGCCGGTAGCTTTTTCTTTCCAGAAAAACCAATCTTTAAAGCAGCAAAATATTTATCCATCACAGGTGTATTATGTTTATTAGTAGGAACTTTTATTACTGGTGGGCGTACAGCGGTTTTGGGTACCGCTTTAAGTTTATTAATAGGTTCTGTATTTTCGTCATTAAAAGCGCCTAAGATTTTCCTGATAAAGGGAGTTACTGCATTTGTGCTGTGTTTTTTATTATTAGGAGTTGTTCGCGCTGCTAAGCCCGAGTTTTTTGCCGCATACGATCAGCGTTCAAGTGGCTCAGAGGAAAAATCGCATTCTGCCGAGATAGAAGATAGGGTGTTTGGAGATTTTTTTAGTTGGACAAATTGGCTGTTTATTGATGATACTATACCAATGTTATTTGGTAATGGAATAGGCGTAATGAGTAACGGATCTGAAAAGATAAGTGTTTATGCAAATGAAGCAAAAAATAAATCTGGTGGCGGACTTGAAAGTGATTACGATGTTACAGCTTGGGAAGGTGGAATTTATTTAATGCTAGTTTGGTATGGTTTTAGGGTTTGGATCATCGTTTTCAGTATAGACATGTGGAAGGAGATTACAAGTAAAAAGGTGGGTTTGGCTGTTTCATTTTTATTAGGATTCATAATAGTTACTTGTTGTTACGGAGCTGTGTCAAAACAAGCACCTATAAGTTTGTGGTTATGGTTATCTGTTGGGTGTATTATTACCCTACTAAACTATGATAAAAGTAGAAAAATCAATAGTCAACGAATAGCTATAGCAGAGCTGCCTGAGTACTTTTTATAAATGTCGATATATAATGAAACAAGTAATATTCGTTAATTCCCATCCAATACAATACTTCGCTCCGTTGTATAAATTTCTAAATAAATACGGTATTAAAACGAGCGCATGGTATTGTAGTGATGAATCCATCAGGGGCACACTGGATAAGCAATTTGGAGTAGAAGTAAAATGGGACATACCGCTGCTCGACGGTTATGACTATGTTTTCTTCAAAAATAATTCATGGAAGCCGTCACACTTTAATGGATTTTTTGGATTAATAAATTTTAAAATAATTCGTAAATTATTTACTTCCCCAAAATCTGTTATTATCGTCCATGGATGGCATTATTTTACGCTTCTTTCAGTGTTGTTATTGGCTAAATTTAAGGGTCATACTGTATGCTTAAGGTGTGATGTACCACTTAATCAAGAGGAGCTAAAAAGAGGATTGAAACAAAATATAAAAAAATTCGGGTTGAAACACCTCCTTTTCCCAAGAATTAGCTACTTTATGTATATAGGCACGCAAAACAGATTGTTTTATAAAAGTTTAGGAATAAGTGACAAGCAATTAATCAGTTGTCCTTACGCGGTAGATAATGAGCGGTTTAGAGAAGATCAAATATCGCTTAAGGAAGTAAAAAGTTCTATAAAAGAACGACTAAACATACCGAACGATGATAAAATTATTCTATTTACAGCAAAATATATCGATAAAAAAAAGCCTCTAGATTTATTAAAGGCATTTCATCAGCTTGGCATGAAGAACGTATGGTTATTGATGGTTGGCGAAGGTGAACTAAGAGCAAATATGGAAGCTTATATTGACGAAAATAAGATTGAAAAGGTATTGCTTACTGGATTTGTAAACCAGGGAAAGATTTCTGAATATTATGCCATTAGTGATGTGTTTGCAATGACCTCTTATATAGGTGAAAATTGGGGGCTATCTGTTAATGAAGCGATGAATTTTAATTTACCACTAGTGGTTTCTGATTTTACAGGGTGTGCAGACGACTTAGTTGAAGATGGTGTTAATGGATATGTGTTTAAAACCGGAGATATAGACCAGTTGACAGAAAAACTAAAAATGATTTTATTAGGTGACTCACTTACATGGAGTCCTTCGTCTCAGGAAATCGTTGATTCATATAGTTTTAAAACTATAGCTCAGAATTTACAGCCGATATTAAGCTGAGCTATATCGGAGGTTATACAAACTAAGAGTTTGATTATTAAAAATTTTTAAATAAATAAGAAGCTATTTGTATGTCAACTATAATCGGTGAAAAGGGAAGAAGCATAGGATTAGATTGCGCTAGAGCGTTTGCAATAATATTGGTTATTACATCACATTTTTCAAGAAATAGTAAATATTTGGGCTTTTGGGGGGTTGAGATTTTTTTTAGTCTTAGTGGGTTCTTGATTGGACAGATTTTATGGAGAAATTATTCTATCGAATCAAATTGGGATTTGAATAAAATTTTTAATTTTTGGTCACGAAGATGGTGGCGAACCTTACCTAATTATTATTTGTTTTTCTTTATTAATTTATTGCTTAATTATTTTTTATTAAAGCCAATACCTCAGTTCCACAATTTGTTAAATTATGCGGTTTTTGGTCAAAATTTTGTCAGTAGGAGCATAGGTTTTTTTGAAGTATCGTGGAGCTTGTGTGTTGAAGAATGGTTGTATCTTTCGTTCCCAATAATTTTATTTTTTGCATCGAAGATTATTAAAAGCCGATCTGTGTCTTTTATTTTTACCATTCTAATACTTGTCATGGCATGTGCCGCTTTTCGTTATTTTGCCAGTAATTCGATCAGAAGCAACGATCTTAGAGTAATTACGTTAGCTCGACTTGACGCTATTGCTTACGGAATATTAAGTGCTTACTTCTTTACAGTAATTAAAGTGGGTGATGTAAAGAAAAAAGTTTTATTCTTTATAGGATGCGTTCTATTACTTAGCCCGATAGTCATAAAACTTATGTGCAAGTGGGATTTAGATAAGATAATAAACAATCAAATTGTATTGGTTTTGGTTCCACTAGGTGCGGCACTAATGCTTCCCACTATAAATAGCTCTTCCAATTATAAATCTAACTTTATTACAAGGTCTATCACTAAAGTAAGCTTATGGTCATATTCTTTATATTTATGTCATATGCCGATTCTTTATATCTTATACAAAATTATTGGCGAGAATTATAAAGTCTTTTTTATAAACCTAAGCGCTAAAATTATTGGGTTAGGTTTTGCCATTTTTATTTCGTCAGTATTATTCAAATATTTTGAAGCGCCACTTACCGCTAAAAGGCCAAAGGAAATAAAGTGAGTTATTTAAATAGCGTAAAGCTAGGTTGATTCAATAAATTTTTATATTAAAAAGCATTCATTAAGTACACGATCAATGCATATCGTTTTTTTTACACATCCGCCGTTTCTGGGTTCGCAAAGTATGCCCCGCTTTGCCAATATGCTGGCAGAGGGTATGCAAGAGCGCGGCCATGAGGTAGAAGTATGGACAGCTAAACCAAAGTTTTATGACTTTAAAGTTCCGGCTGGTTTAAAGAAATGGATGGGCTATATAGATCAGTATATCGTATTTCCGGCTGATGTAAAAAAGCGTTTAAAGGAACAGAACAGTAATACCCTGTTTGTTTTTGCAGACCAGGCACTGGGGCCGTGGATACCATTGGTAGCAAACAGGCCGCATGTTATTCATTGTCATGATTTCCTGGCCCAGCGATCGGCCAATGGCGACATTGCAGAGAACCCCACAAGTGCGAGTGGAAAAAAATACCAGGCGTACATTCGTCAAGGCTATCAAAAGGGAAAAAACTTTATCTCAGTATCAAATAAAACCAGGGAAGACTTAAGTCAATTTCTTACAACCGCGCCCCGGTTATCAGAAGTAGTATATAACGGATTAAATACGGCCTTTAAACCATTAGATGTTACTGAATGCAGGGAAGCTATTGGTACGGCCATTAAAGCTGATTTAAGCAACGGTTATATTTTGCATGTGGGCGGTAACCAATGGTATAAAAACCGGGTTGGTGTTATTCATTTATACAATGCCTGGCGAGATAAATATGGTACCAATATTCCATTAATTATGATTGGTGCTAAGGCCAGTGCAAAGCTTGCAGATCAATATAATGCATCGCTGTATAAAAATGATATCTACCTGCTTAGCGGTAAGGATGATCTTTTTGTGAGGCAAGCTTACAGTGGTGCTGCTGTGTTTTTGTTTCCATCATTGGCCGAGGGTTTTGGATGGCCTATTGCAGAGGCAATGGCCGCAGGCTGCCCGGTAATTACAACCGGCGAAGCACCTATGACCGAGGTTGGTGGCGATGCAGCTTATTACATTCCCCGCCGCCCTTCTAATGGTGAAGGTGCAACCTGGGCTGATGGGGCAGCATCAACTTTAAACAAGGTTTTAAATATTTCTGCAGTAGAACGCAATGCTGTTTTAGAGGCGGGCTATAAAAATATATATAGGTTTAGCTTAAAAGATGCGATCCAACAAATTGAGACTATATATAAAAAAGTTAACAATCAATCTTTTTGATTGATAATTTGGCAGCTTTTTAATGTAAGAATTTCAATAAATTCATTATTTTTGTTTACTTAGATCGTATCTCCTAAATATTAAATGAAAATACTCCACATCGTTCCAGCTTACAAGCCTGCATATATTTACGGTGGCCCTACAGAATCTGTAGCACGCCTATGCGAAGGGTTAGCTGCCGATGGACATGAGGTTGACGTGTATACGACTACTGCAAACGGTAAAACAGAACTTGATGTAGTACCCGGAAAAGAAATTAATGTAGACGGTGTTAATGTAATCTACTTTAAACGCCTCACCGGAGATCCTACTAATATCACCCCGTCTTTATGGGTTAAACTTGCCAAAACTGCTAAGGATTATGACATGATCCATATGCATGCCTGGTGGAATACCCTGGTTTTAATATCGGCACATATTTGTTTTTTAAAAGGTGCTAAAACTATCATCGCCCCCCGGGGTATGTTAAGCAAATATATTTTTGGCTCGGGCAGCAGCAAGGCTAAAACAATAACGCATAATTTAATTGGCCGCAGTACACTGGCTAAGTGTTATTTGCACGCTACATCTGAGGCTGAGTACGATGAATGCCGAGAGTTAATACCAGGCTGGAAAGGGTTTGTATTACCCAATATTATTGCCCTGCCAGATATCGCTATTGTTCCGCAGCAAAACGAGGTGTTTACGCTTATATTTTTATCAAGGGTGCATCCCAAAAAAGGGCTTGAGGTATTGTTTGAAGCCATGAGCAAACTCAGCTTTAAAATACTTTTAAGAATTGCCGGTACAGGTGATGAAGAATATATCGAACAGCTTAAGCAGTTGTCTGCCGATTTAAAAGTTGATGAACAAATAGAATGGCTGGGCTGGAGAAACCGGGACGAAAAGTTTTCAGAAATGATGAAGGCAGATCTTTTTGTACTGCCGTCATTAAACGAAAATTTCGCCAATGTAGTTATCGAATCACTACATGTGGGTACGGCCGTTCTGGTAACAGAACAGGTTGGTTTGGCTAACTTTGTAAAGGCTAAAAATACTGGTTGGGTAAGCAAGCTTGATGCTGCAGATTTAGCCGGGAAAATAACAGAAGCGCAGCAGGATAGATCAAAATTGAACAATATTCGCGAACACGGCCGCAACATTATTGAAGATAATTTCTCTGAAAAGGTATTGATCGGGCAATATATCAGCGAATACCAAAAGATTAATGCAAGCGTTGCTTAATGATATCTAACTCAAAGAAGTAATCAGCCGCATATAAGTATACGTAGATAATAATGGAAAATAGTATCGATAAATTTTATGATCTGTGTGTTATTGGAAGTGGCCCTGCCGGTATCATCTTGATACTCGAGTATGCACGTCTCAATCCCGACCATAAAATTGTACTAATAGAATATGGCAGCAAAGACCAGAAGGCTACCAATGATCTTGATGATACTATTGAAATAAAAAACATAATAAACCATCACGACCCGTACGAGTGCACCAATAAGGGGCTGGGCGGGTCGTCTGCAACCTGGGGCGGCCGTTGTGTAATGTATGATGAGATTGATTTTATAGACAGGCCTGCTGTTAATGGCGGCTGTACATGGGACCTTTCTTTATTTGAAGAAGTAAAAACACACCTGAAAACCACTGCCGATTATTTTGAATGCGGCAACCCTGCCTTTGACCTCAAAGAAGTGCCCGGTTTTGAAGGTAAAACCATAGCCGAAAACTTTAACGAAGGCATAGTTACAGACACCGCACTCGAACGCTGGAGTATGCCTACGCGCTTTGGCCCGCGGTACGAAAAAGAAATTGCAGACCATCCTTACATTACCTTATTGCAGGGTTACGAGGCCAGAACATTCTCTGCCCCGCAACAGGATGGCAAAGTAGCAGCGTTGACCATCAGAAATGTGGTTACTAAAGAACTATCTGAAGTAAAAGCAAAGAAAATAGTACTGGCTGCAGGCACCCAGGAGTCAACACGTATTTTGTTGCGTAACCCACAGCTCTTTAATATACTTGGTGCAGTGCCAAAAGCATTGGGCAAATATTACCAGGGCCACGTATCGGGTAAAATAGCTTCGGTGAAATTTAATGGCGATCCTAAAAAGACAGAGTATGGCTTTCTGCGCGATCAGGAAGGGATTTATATCCGTAGAAGATTCCAGTTTGCAACACAGTATTTAAAAGATAATAACCTGCTTAATACAGCCATTTGGCTCGATAACCCTTTGTATCAAAACCCGCAGCACCGCAGTGGGGCCATGTCATTTATGTATCTGGCCATGATTACCCCAATTTTGGGTAAAAAACTGGCGCCGCCCGCTATAGCCCATTCTATTACTAAAGGGGAAGTAAAGGGTGTAGGTAAGCATATTTGGAATGTGGTAAGGCAACTGCCGGGTTCATTACTAACCCCGGCAACCATATTTTATAAAAGGTTTTTACTGAAACGTAAGCTACCGGGTATATTTTTGTACAGTGCACAGAATAAATATGCACTTCATTTCCACGCAGAGCAGGTACCTTCTGAATTAAATACCATGACACTTGGTGAGGACGGTGAAAAGCTGATTATCAACTATGATCTGACCGACAAAGATATCTCATCTGTTATTGACCTGCATGATACGCTTGATCAATGGTTGCGTAAAAATAATTGTGGTGAGTTAGAGTACTGGTACGATAAACAAGGCTTGCCGGATGCTATCCGTAGTATTTCTAAAGATGGTATTCATCAATCGGGCACCACCAGGATAGCAGATACTGCTGCCGATGGAGTGGTTAACCGTGATTTAAAACTTTGGGGTACAAGCAATATATATGTATGCAGCAGTTCGGTATTCCCAACATCCGGACAGGCAAACCCTACTTTTTTTCTGGGTGCATTTGCTGTCAGATTAGCGCATCATTTAACAAATACTTATGAGAACAGTTGAACTTACAAAAGGCATTAAATCATCTGCGCTCGGTTTCGGCTGCGCCTCTATTTTGGGTGCCGTTGATGCTGCAACAGGACAAAGAGGAATTGAGTGTGCTTTAGATTTAGGTATAACTCATTTTGACCTGGCACGGTCGTATGGTTATGGCGATGCCGAGCAGTTTGTAGGTAAGTTGCTTAAGGGTAAAAGGCAAAATGTGGTTATCGCAACCAAGTTTGGTATTGTTGCCAATTGGAAATCGCAATTGCTTAAACCTGTAAAGCCGCTGGTAAGGATGTTGAAAGGAAACAAAAAACCGGTTGAACCCAAAGAAGAAGTTGTAAATGAGAATCCCAATAATTCGCAGGCTTTACTTAACCGTTTCTTCGATCGTATTAGCCCCATTACCGGGAAGGATATGCAGGCCAATATCGAAAAAAGCCTGCGGGCATTAAAAACAGATTATATAGATTATTATTTTATTCATGAACCGCATGAATCGCTGATCTACATTGATGAACTGTTAGCCACTGCCGACAAATTAAAGCAGGATGGAAAGATCCGTGCATTGGGCCTGGCCTATAACCAGTCGCAATTGCATTTTCATCAGGCCTATATCGATAAGTTTGATATTTTACAATTCAATAATTCTCCGGGTATTGCGGAGTATGAAAATATAAGATTGCAACGGGCTGATAAGCATAATATATTTTTTTCTGCCATGAGTGGCGGTGTAAAAAAAATGACAGCCGCAGAGAAATTCACAAAATTATATCAGGATTTTCCGGATAGCGTAATACTGTCATCTACGTTTAATGAAAAGCATTTGAAAGAGAATGTTGCGTGTGCAAATAAGTTAAGCTTATAATATCAATCAATGGAACTGGTTAAGTCATCTCAACTACAAGCGCTCATACTTACAAAAAATGAGGAACCCAATATTAAAAGAGTATTGGATAAGCTTACATGGCTGGAACGTATTGTTGTGGTTGACAGTTATAGCGATGATAAAACAATTGAGATATTAGGTACTTATTCAAACGTTGAGATTGTTTACCGGAAGTTTGACACCTTTGCCCAGCAATGCAATTTTGGGCTGGACATGGTAGATAGCGAGTGGGTGTTAAGCCTGGATGCCGATTATGTGTTAACGGATGATTTTATAGCCGAAACCAGGCAAATTTTAGCTTCGAGCACCAATAATGTTGCTTACAATACCCGGTTCGAATTTTTAATTTACGGCAAAAAACTGCTAAGTAATAATACTACGCCAAGGCCGGTATTGTTTAAAAACAACCATGGCACCTACTATGATGATGGCCATGCGCACCGTTTAGAGATAAAGGGCGATATCGGAGACTACAAAGCAAAGATTTTACATGACGATAGAAAGTCGCTGAGCAGGTGGATCAGTAATCAGGATGGGTATTCGATCAGAGAATGTGATAAACTGCTTGACCTTAACAATCCGAGCAGAAACTCATTCATGAACAAGCTTAGGCGTACTAAAGTATTAGCGCCTTTCTTTGTGTTCTTTTATTGCCTTTTTGTAAAAGGGCTTATTTTTAATGGCTGGGCAGGATGGTATTATACCCTACAGCGTACCATGGTGGAAATGCTTTTTGCATTACGCCTAATGGAAGCACAAGATCTTAAAAATCCATAATTTTTTTCGCCTAGCAAATAATGAGCACTATTGAATTAACATCACGAGTACAACTCCGTAACTTTACGGCCGGCGGCTTTAACCGTGGTGCTGGGAAGGGAAAAGAAACCATTTGGTATTTGTTTAAGATGTTCTTTTTTCTTACTTCGTTTCCGTTCCCTAATGCATTAAAATGCTGGCTGCTTAAATTATTTGGAGCTAAAGTAGGCACCGGGGTAATTATAAAGCCACGTGTAAATATTCATTTCCCCTGGAAATTGCAGGTAGGTAATGATGTATGGATAGGCGAGGAGGCAATGTTGCTTAATTTCGAATTATTAACCATTGGCAATAATGTATGCGTTTCGCAGCGTGCATTTTTATGTGGTGGCAATCATAACTATAAAGATCCGGCCATGGAATACCGTAATGGCGCTATTACGCTGCAAGATGGTTCATGGGTGGGTGCAACCTGTTTTGTTGGCCCGGGGGTTACAATTGGTGTAGATACCGTAGTTTCTGCAGGTTCTGTTGTAACCGCCGATTTAAAAGCAAACAGTATATATAAAGGCAATCCGCCGGTATTTATTAAAGAACGATGGACATAAAAAAAGTTCTGTTAATAGGGCATAATTTTTCGCCGGAGCCAACTGGTATTGGTAAATATAATGGCGAAATGATAGCTTGGCTAGCGGCCAATGGCTTTGACTGTACCGTTGTAACTACGTTTCCTTACTATCCGCAATGGAAAGTACAGGCCCCTTATCAAAACAAATGGTGGTGGTATAAAAAAGAGGTGATGGAATCTCCGGGTAAAAACCCGGTTACGGTGTATCGTTGCCCGTCATATACCCCCGCCGACCCTACAGGGAAGAAGCGGATGATACAGGATATGTCGTTCTGGAGTTCTAAGATCTGGCAGGTATTTAAGCTCATTTTGTTTAAGAAAAGGTTTGATCTTATTATTACTGTTGCACCACCTTTTCACCTGGCTTACCTGGGTTTAATGCTCCGTAAGCTTACAGGCGGCAGGCTGGTATACCACATCCAGGATTTACAGATAGAGGCGGCGCAGGACCTGAACATCTTATCCAACCAAACGATGTTTAACCGTTTGTATAAAATGGAGAAAAATATCCTCGAAAGTGCAGATTATGTAAGCAGTATATCTGATGGCATGATTAAAAAAATAGAGGAAAAAGTAGATAAAAAGGTGCTTTTCTTTCCAAATTGGGCTGATACATCTTACTTTTTGCCCCTTGATAACCGTCAATTGCTAAAAACAGAATGGGGTTTTTCGGCAAATGATGTTGTATATTTATATTCTGGCGCCATAGGTGAAAAGCAGGGGCTCGAAAACATTATATTTGCTGCAGAGCAAGTGCAGCATGATAAGAATATCAAATTTGTAATTTGCGGATCTGGCCCTTACAAAGAGAAATTGGCCGAATTTGCACAAGCGAGGTCGCTAACAAATGTTAGCTTTTTGCCGGTACAGGAGAAGGACGCTTTTAATAAGTTTTTAAACATGGCCGACTTTCACCTGGTGCTGCAAAAATCAAACGCCGGTGATTTGGTAATGCCATCAAAACT
>NZ_MPPL01000001.1:640300-686776 GCF_001911425.1 Mucilaginibacter polytrichastri
ACCACCATACTTGCTGTAGGTGGTGTTTGTATAGTTACAGCGGCGAAGGATACCTCGCTGTACAACGTTATTGAAAAATATAATGTGGGATACATTATACCGCCCGAAGATTATGAGGCGCTGGCCCAAAAAGTATTGGAAGTAAAGGCAGACTTAAATGTGGAGTTTAAAAGAGCAAACTCGCGTAAATATGCCATCCAGTATTTAAATATCGACCAGATAATGCAAAGCTTTATTAATGAAGTTTCGGCAGATTAAGAAAGAAATTATATAAATAATATGGAGGATGCCTTTTTGCTTAGCACGGCATTCTGTAAACTGAAAACATAGTTACTACATCAATGAAAAAAAAGGCATTAATTTCCGGTATTACCGGGCAAGACGGCGCTTACCTGGCTGATTTGTTATTATCAAAAGGATATGAGGTGCATGGTATTAAAAGAAGAAGTTCACTGTTTAATACCGACAGGATTGATCATTTGTATCAAGACCCGCATGAGGCAAACAAAAACTTCTTTCTACATTATGGTGATCTCTCAGATTCAACCAACATTATCCGCATAGTACAGCAGGTTCAGCCAGATGAAATTTACAACTTGGGTGCTATGTCGCACGTTCAGGTAAGTTTCGAAACGCCCGAGTATACTGCAAATGCCGATGGTATTGGTACCTTAAGGGTATTAGAAGCTGTACGTTTATTAGGTTTAACCAAAAAAACGAAGATCTACCAAGCCTCAACTTCAGAGTTATATGGTTTGGTACAGGCAGTTCCGCAATCAGAAACTACGCCGTTCTATCCGCGCTCTCCATATGCAGTGGCTAAATTATATGGTTATTGGATCACGGTTAACTATCGCGAAGCTTATGATATGTATGCTTGTAATGGTATCCTTTTTAACCACGAAAGCCCGTTAAGGGGAGAAACATTTGTAACCCGTAAAATAACCCGTGCAGTTGCCAAAATTGCATTAGGCCTGCAGGATAAATTGTACCTGGGTAACTTAGATGCACAACGCGACTGGGGCCATGCCAAGGATTATGTTGAAGCCATGTACCTGATATTACAACAGGAAAAACCGGAAGACTTTGTAATTGCAACAGGTATAACCACCCATGTGCGTGATTTTGTACGCATGGCATTTGCCGAGGTAGGTATTATAGTTGAATTTAAAGGCGAAGGTGTTGACGAAAGAGGTTATATAGTAAGCTGTAGCAAACCCGATTACCAGGTAGAAATTGGTAAAGAAGTTGTTGCAGTTGATCCTAAATATTTTAGACCTACAGAGGTTGATCTGCTAATTGGCGACCCAACAAAGTGTAATGAGAAATTAGGCTGGAAACCTAAATATGACCTTAAAGCACTGGTGAGCGAAATGGTGGTAGCAGATGTTGAACTTTTCCAACGCGAAAAATTATTAAAGGCATCTGGTTATAGTATTAAAAACCAGTACGAATAAGCATTTATGGAGAAAAATGCCAAGATATATATTGCAGGCCACCGGGGTATGGTTGGCTCTGCAATATACCGTAAGCTCGAAAAGGAGGGTTACACCAACATTATAACCCGTGTTTCCTCAGAGTTAGACCTCCGTAATCAGGAAGCTGTAGCCGCATTTTTTACGCACGAAAAACCTGAATACGTATTTCTGGCAGCAGCAAAAGTGGGTGGTATTGTAGCTAATA
The DNA here is from genome assembly GCF_001911425.1 of Mucilaginibacter polytrichastri. Taxonomy (GTDB): domain Bacteria; phylum Bacteroidota; class Bacteroidia; order Sphingobacteriales; family Sphingobacteriaceae; genus Mucilaginibacter; species Mucilaginibacter polytrichastri. The sequence goes on from NZ_MPPL01000001.1 coordinate 641,984, forward strand.
ATACCTACCGCGCCGAGTTTTTATATGATAATCTGCAAATTCAAAACAACATTATTAATTCGGCTTATGTAAACGAGGCTAAAAAATTAATGTTTTTAGGTTCAAGCTGTATATATCCTAAAATGGCTCCCCAGCCCTTAAAGGAAGATTATTTATTAACCGGGCTGCTTGAAGAAACTAACGAGCCATATGCGATAGCCAAAATTGCAGGTATTAAAATGTGTGATGCCTACCGCGATCAGTTTGGTTGCAACTTCATCTCGGTGATGCCTACCAATTTGTACGGCTACAACGATAATTACCATCCGCAAAACTCGCATGTATTGCCGGCATTAATTCGCCGCTTTCATGAGGCTAAAGCCGCTAGTGCTACCGATGTAACCATTTGGGGTACAGGATCACCAAAACGCGAATTTTTGTTTGCAGATGATTTGGCCGAAGCCTGCTTTTACCTGATGCAGAACTATGATGAAAAAGGTTTGGTAAACATTGGTACCGGCGAAGATATTTCTATCAAAGATCTGGCGTTATTGGTTAAAAAAATTGTAGGTTACGAAGGCGAAATTAAGTTTGATACCTCTAAACCAGATGGTACGCCGCGTAAGTTAATGGATGTTTCTAAACTGCATAGCAAGGGCTGGAAACACACCGTAGAGCTGGAAGATGGGATAGCTTTGGCTTACCATGATTTTTTACAAAAATTGGAGGCTGCGCCGGTAAATTAATAACGAGACACTCAATTAAATATTAAAATATTCTATTTAAAAAAAACAATCATGAAGATAGCAGTAGTAGGCACAGGTTACGTAGGGCTTGTAACAGGTACTTGTTTAGCAGAAACAGGTAACGACGTAGTCTGTGTAGATATTAATGTACAAAAGGTAGAAAAAATGAAGGCAGGTGAACTGCCAATTTACGAACCAGGCCTGGAGCAAATATTTCACCGTAATATAAGCCAGGGCAGGTTGCACTTTACAACTAACCTGGCCGAAGCTATTGCCGAAGCAAAAATTATTTTCCTTGCACTACCTACGCCTCCGGGTGGTGATGGTGCTGCCGACCTAAGCTACGTATTAGGTGCTGCTAAAGATATTGCCAAACTGATTACCGATTATAAAGTTATCGTTACCAAATCAACCGTACCGGTAGGTACTGCAGATAAGGTAAGAGCGGTTATGTCGCCCGAGACCACTGTAGAATTTGCAGTAGTATCTAACCCAGAGTTTTTAAGAGAAGGTGTTGCTGTTGAGGATTTCATGAAACCAGATAGGGTTGTAGTGGGTACTACAGACGAAAGAGCACGCAAATTAATGGGCGAGCTTTACGGTCCTTACGTTCGCCAGGGTAACCCGGTTATCTTTATGGATGAGCGCTCTTCTGAGTTAACAAAATATGCTGCCAACTCTTTTCTGGCAACTAAAATATCTTTCATGAACGAGATTGCTAACATGTGCGAGCTTGTTGGTGCCGATGTAGATATGGTACGCCGCGGTATTGGTGCCGATGAGCGTATTGGTAAAAGATTTTTGTTTGCAGGTATCGGCTACGGTGGTAGCTGTTTCCCTAAAGATGTACAGGCGCTGGCTAAATCGGCCGAAGAGCATCAGTACGACTTTAAGATCTTAAACTCGGTAATGAGTGTTAACGAGATCCAGAAAAAAGTACTGGTAGAAAAAGTAAAGAAATATTACAACGGCGAACTGAAAGGCAAACATTTTGCACTTTGGGGTTTAGCGTTTAAACCAGAAACTGATGATATTCGCGAAGCACCTGCATTGTACATCATTGACGAACTGATAGAAGCAGGCGCTACCGTTACCGCATTTGACCCTGAGGCAATGCCTAACATAAAAGCGGTTGTTGGCGATAAAATTACTTATGGTACCAACGCTTACGATACGCTTGAAAATGCAGATGCATTATTGATCTTAACCGAGTGGTCTTTATTCAGAACACCTGATTTTGATAAGCTAAGCGCTACTTTAAACAGCAAAGTTATTTTTGATGGCCGTAACCTTTACGATCTTGATAAAATGATTGATTGCGGTTTTTACTACAACAGTATCGGTAGAAAAGTAGTAGGTAAATAATTTATAGTCCATCGTCTATGGTCTATTGTCCATAGTCTTAACAAACAAAATAGGGCAATTATGTCAAGAAAACGTATATTGATTACCGGGGCGGCCGGCTTTTTAGGCTCGCACCTGTGCGACAGGTTTATTAAGGAAGATTACCATGTGATAGCCATGGATAACCTTATTACCGGCGACCTGCGCAATATAGAGCATTTGTTTAAACTGGAAAACTTCGAGTTTTATAACCACGATGTCTCCAAGTTTGTGTATGTACCCGGCGACCTGCACTACATCCTGCACTTTGCCTCGCCTGCAAGCCCGATCGATTATTTAAAAATCCCGATCCAGACGTTAAAGGTAGGTTCATTAGGTACGCATAACCTGCTTGGGTTGGCACGTGCCAAAGGTGCCCGCATGCTTATTGCTTCTACATCAGAAGTATATGGCGACCCTAGCGTTAACCCGCAACCAGAAGAATACTGGGGTAATGTAAACCCGGTAGGCCCAAGGGGTGTATATGACGAAGCTAAACGTTTCCAGGAAGCTATTACCATGGCTTACCATACTTTCCACGGTGTAGAGACGCGTATTATCCGCATCTTTAATACCTACGGGCCAAGAATGCGTTTAAATGACGGGCGTGTATTGCCGGCTTTTATTGGCCAGGCTTTGCGGGGCGAACCATTAACTGTATTTGGCGATGGTTCACAAACCCGTTCATTCTGTTATGTTGACGATTTAATTGAAGGTATTTACCGTTTACTGCACAGCGACTACGCACAACCGGTAAACATTGGTAACCCCGATGAAATCACCATCCGTCAGTTTGGAGAAGAGATCATTAAGTTAACCGGTACCGATCAGGAACTGATCAGTTTACCTTTACCAACTGATGACCCCAAACAACGCCGCCCGGATATTACCAAGGCCAGGGCCATTTTAGGCTGGGAGCCTAAGGTTGGCAGGGCAGAGGGTTTAAAAATTACTTACGAGTATTTTAAATCATTGCCTGAGCACGAAATCCAGCATAAAGATTTTACCTATTACAATAAATAGTATTATCCTGATAAAATAGAAAGTGCCTGTATTGAAAATACAGGCACTTTCTATTTACAACCTAATTGGGATGGATTGCTCCTGGATAGTATTCAGATTCGTAATCTTCCACCGATGTATACCTCCGTGCTGGCTTTCATCATTGTGATAAAGGTAAAGTACACCTTTAGTTTTAACTAAAACTGCGGAAAATGCGTTTCCAGCCATCATTGGCGGGGCTTCGGTATTCTTAATCTCCTTTCCTGCTACACCTAATTGCCCAATAAAGAGACCATCATCATAAACATGATTCCATTTATTTACTTCTCCTCCATTCCAACCTTCCCCATAATAACCCCAAAAGATATTTTTGTCCATCACTAAAGAAATGCTTCCTCCGTAACTCAACTTTCTATAATCATACATGCCGTCAGGTGGGTATGCTCCTTTATAATCAGAAGAAGTTGCTTTCGCTGTTTTCCATAGCCATTTATGATCACCCAAACGTATGCCGCCGAGATGCCACGTTGTATTAACCAGGTCTGCACGTACATTGTCGTAAGACACTAAAATATTAGAACTTGTTATATCCGCTGCGTGATAAAGATTGAAATTGGCATCTTTTAATGGGTCAGTACTAGTTGCACTTGGGTATGTTGCAATTGTTTTCTCAGCTCCCCAAATTGGATCATTATTAGCATCGAAGCTAATTAGCGGACGGATCGACCATGTGACACTTTGACCAAGCTTAATTACAGTTTTTCTTCTTAATGAACCGTCGGGGTAAAATTGAGTTTTATTATTATCAAATATTGCATTTGTAAGCCGGATGCCTTTATCGTATGTTAATTCACCTATTATCCATTTTGTTGTTTCGTTGTTATAAAATTGAGTATAGGTTCGTCCGTTTTTTAATGTGGTAACAAAATGAAGGCGTATATATCTGGAATCTAGTTTTGGCGGAATATTATAGCCCCAGTTTTTTATTAGTGTCCATGAATTATTATTTCCTTTTAGTGTTTTGGTGTAATCAACTTTAAATTCGAGATAATCTGCAAACACACGATCGGGTTTGTTGGGGTCAACTCCAGTGCTGTATGAAGAATTGAGGTACATAATTCTGTTTATAAACTTAAGATTGGCATCATAGTGCTGAGTTCTGCAATTACCAGAATCTTCAATCCAAAATGAACCGTCGGGTTGATATGCTATAGTGGTATGTTGTGGGTTCCTCATATCTCCGAAATAAAATTTAGTGTCAGCAACATCTGGAGAGTTAGTATAACCGCCTTGTTGCCCATATACCCATTTAAAGAGGCCATTTTGGTTGTTGAATGCTTTAACCTGCTGGCTGTTATTTCCATCTGCAACCAATATTGTGGCGTTGTCAGGTGAAATTGCCATTGCTAAAGGGAATTGTATATCAGTAATTTTTAAGTTAAGTGGCACCAAATCACCGGTACTGGTTATTTTATATTTATTAATAGTGGATTTTTCATCAGATGTGGAAACAATCCATAGGTCGTCATTTTTATCTATGGTAAGAATACCGGGCGAATTAAAAGCTATTTTCTTTACTGTTTCCCCGTTTTTTTTATTTATCACATTTATTGTATTTAACTTTTGGTGGGCTACCAATAAGTATTTTCCTGCTTTTTGTACGGCTAATCCGGTTATATCTGCAGTTGCTTCAGGAGAGAAATCTAAAACAGATTTATAAGCCCTGGCATATTTTGTTTTAACAGGTTGTCCAAAATCAAATATAGTTTCATAATCATCGATGGTTTTTGTTGCATATACGAACCAGTTACCGGGGGTATTAGCGTCTTTGCCCCCCCAATAAACATTAATTCCGTCTGTAGTAACAAATTTGGCGGCAATACCTTTGCTAAGTACGGCAATACTTTTTTCAGGAGCTTTGAGATTAAATTTAAAAGTGCTAGTTGATTGCTCATTGTAATTGGTAACAAAATATGCATAATCATTAAATATTGCCATTCCATACAGGGGTTCAATTGAATGGTATACGCTAGGGCCCGATAATGAATCGGAGGTGTTGCCAATTACCCCCTCCCAAGTATACTTAACATTATTTGATAGCACTTTAACCAGATATGCGCCGGGCGAAACAGGCTTGCTTTCATCGTCGGTTCCATCCCAGGTTGCGCTGTGTGTGCCGCTGTTGTATACCGTGCCGCTCCAAAGTGTTTTAATAAGCGTACCATCTTTGGTGAAAATGCCGGCACTGGTTTTGGCAGTAGTATTGAGGGTAAAAGTAAACGCCTTATCGGCGTTTGGTTGTTGTGCCAGGCTCTCTTTAGGCTTCAGTAAAATAATTATAACTAATGCAACTATATAAAAAAGATATCGGGATGGTTTAGTAAGAACTATTTTTTTATACTTCATAAACAGGGGTATTTTTAGTTTAAACGGATAGATTTAATATTATTGTAAGATTGGATTGACGGATTATTTATAATTTCGAGAAATATTTTAAAGAACTACTAAATTCTATTTTTGCTTCTAGCTATGCTGTCTGTAATAAAATCACAAATTAGTAAATCAATTGATACCAAACAGGCATTATTAGACAATGAGTCCCTATTACATCAAATTGTTTCTGCTGTAGAGATGATTATTGATGCCTATCAGCATAATAAAAAAACGCTGCTGGCCGGTAATGGCGGTAGTGCTGCAGATGCGCAGCACATTGCCGCAGAATTGGTAGCCCGCTTTTATTTTGACCGCCCGGGCCTGTCTTCTATTTCTTTATCTACTGATACGTCTATTATTACAGCTGTAGGTAATGATTATGGCTTCGAACACTTGTTTGCAAGGCAGATAGATGCCCATGCTGTAGCTGGCGATGTTTTTATCGGCTTATCTACATCCGGTAATTCTACAAACATTTTAAAGGCTTTAGAAGTATGTAAGGCAAAGGGGGTTAAAACCATTGGGCTTACCGGCCAAAGTGGCGGCCAAATGGCAGCACTTTGCGATATATGCATCAATGTCCCATCTTTAGATACGCCAAGAATACAGGAGTCACATATATTGATAGGCCATATAATTTGCTATCTTGTTGAAGAAACACTTTTTGGGCATCTAAATTTAAATCCCAAATCTTAATAACTACGTAAATTAATAATGAATACAACTTTAGTGTTTGGGGGTTCGGGGCAATTGGGGCAATGCCTGCTCACGGTTGCTGCAAGAACCGGCTTTGAGGGCATCGTCTTTCCACCTGAAGGAGAAGCCAATATTTTAAATACCGAAGCATTAGAAATATTATTCGAAAAACATAGACCTGCTTACAGTATTAATTGCGCCGCTTACACTGCGGTTGATAAAGCCGAAGACGAGCTTGAGCTAGCCCGGAAAGTCAATCGCGACGGTGCCGAAAACCTGGCTAAGCTGTGTGCTAAATACAACTGTACACTCATCCATATCTCCACCGATTTCGTGTTTGAGGGTAACTTACCAAAGTTATTGACAGAGGAAGATGCCACTGCGCCAATTAGTGTATACGGCCTTACCAAGTTAGAGGGCGAAGAGGCTGTTGCCGCTAATGCCCCGAAGTATTATACCTTGCGCACCAGCTGGCTATACTCTGAGTATGCTAACAACTTTGTTAAAACCATGCTTAAACTCGCTGTGGACCGCAGCGAACTGAACATTATTGCCGACCAGGTAGGCACGCCAACCTACGCCATTGATTTGGCTGGTGCTATATTGCATATCATCAGCAATGATAAGCAGCAGTATGGCGTTTATCACTACAGTAATGAGGGGGTAACATCGTGGTTTGATTTTGCTGTAAATATATTTGATATTGCAGGCGTTAAAATAAAAGTTAACCCTATTACCACGGCGCAATACCCTACTAAAGCTACGAGGCCAAAGTTTTCGGCGATGGATAAATCAAAAATAAAGCTAACTTTTAATCTCCCGATTCCGTATTGGCGAGATAGTTTAATAGCGTGTATTAAAGCATTGAAATAAATGAAAGGAATTATACTTGCAGGGGGCTCTGGAACCCGCTTATACCCAATAACTAAAGCCATAAGTAAGCAGTTGATGCCTATTTATGATAAGCCGATGATCTATTATCCATTATCAGTACTTATGTTGGCTGATATTAAGGAAATACTGATTATAACCACCCCCGAGGATAATGCAGGCTTTAAGCGCCTTTTGGGCGACGGTAAGGAACTTGGCTGTCGTTTTGAATACGCAGTGCAGGAAACTCCTAACGGGCTTGCACAGGCCTTTGTAATAGGTGCAGACTTTGTTGGCGACGATAAGGTAGCACTTATACTGGGCGATAACATTTTCCATGGTACAGGCTTCGGCGAACTAATCCGTAGTTTTAATGATGTGCAAGGCGCTGCTATATTTGCTTACGCAGTATCTGACCCTGAAAGATATGGTGTGGTTGAATTTGATAAGGATTATAAGGCCATATCTATCGAAGAAAAGCCATTGGAGCCAAAATCAAACTATGCCGTGCCGGGCTTGTATTTTTATGATAACAGTGTGGTTGAAATAGCCAAAAACATTAAGCCCTCTCCGCGCGGCGAATTTGAAATCACTGACGTAAACAAATATTACCTGGAGCAGGATAACCTGCACGTAGGGGTGATGGACCGTGGTACCGCATGGCTGGATACCGGCACGTTCGATTCGTTGAGTGATGCCACTGAGTTTGTGCGTGTGATTGAAAAACGCCAGGCTACCAAAATAGGTTGTATTGAAGAGATAGCATACCGCCGCGGTTTTATCAACCGCGAGCAGTTAAACGAGGTTGCTGCTAAATATATTAAGAGCGGTTACGGCCAGTATTTGCTGAAGCTGCAGGATTAATCCGAAAAGAATTATGTATAAAGAAGAGAGTCAGCTAATTTACTTAGCTCTCTTCTTTATATATCAAGTCTTCAAATAATAATGTAAACCTCTGAATGGGTACACAGATACTGTTCTTCTATCTTGTGCTTAATTCGTCTCGCTGCGTTTGGCCTACACTTTCGTGGGGGATTTTGAACAAGCATTGTTTATTCAACTTGATTCCATTTAAGTTAACAGGAATACGGCTATGCAACGTTTTATTAGAAAGATTACGTTGTCAATGATTTAGACTAATTGAAAATAAGTAGTAATTTTCAATTAGAATTAGCAAAGTCGCTTGCGATTGTTTAAGAAATTGCTCTTCGTCGGCTATAAAAATCAAAGATATAGTATATGATGTAAGAGGCTGCCAAAGATATTATAATCATTAACGGCACATTTAAAATGTTTAATTTTTTGAGAAAGTCAAATACACTGCAGTGTATTAAGTATAATGGATACGAGATATTTCCCAATAAATGAAACAACTTTTTTGTATTAATACTTAGCGCCGGTAAGCGATGATTTAGTACTACGATGTAGAATACTCCTAATAAGCAGAGAGATGCAAATACATATATGACAACATCTGTTGCTATAAATTCATGAAATTTATGATGTTTTAATCGAAAAAGTAATTGTATCGTTACAGTAAGTAATATGTGTAATATAAATATACTAGCAATGACTTTTGAAAATAATTTGATTTGGCTTTGATGCGTGGCCAATCCGAAGCCTGCAATCCATATAAAGGATAGCAAAATTAAATTAATTCCGAATTTTGTTCCTGAGTAATACGGCCAATGGAATAAAGTCCGTCCAAGTGTATAGCCGCAATAGCAAATAAATGATGTTGCTATTAAATAAATCAGTAACTTATAACTTGCCTTTAATAGTAAAGGAGCAAAAGCATATAACCAGACTTCTAAAGCCAGGCTCCATGCTGGTCCAACTAAAGAAGTTCCAATCAATACTTGATTCATGAAGACCAAGTTAATAAGAAGTACAATTATAAAGCTGCCGGAGAAATTAGGTGGTATGGTAATTAAGAGAAGAATAATGCTTGCTATATACACCGGATAAATCCGCTCAGCCCGTCTTAAAAAGTATGATTTTTTATTCTTTTGGATAGACTTTCCAATTGAAAAACCGCTTATCAGCAAAAAACCAAAGATGGCTTCAAAGGATCCAAATTTTGTATACCAGTTCAACAAACCAATGTCTGTGTATACTTTTAAATGACCTGATAATACAATGAAAGCTAATAAAAATCTTGTCAGGGATAAAAACTCCCAATTGTATTTCTTTTCGGTCATCAATTTTAATTAAGTACTCTAATATAGACATAATCATTAAAAATACCGTTAAAAGCTGTTTAGTTATTATTAATTAACTCAAGTTGTTATTTAGGCGTTATTTTATTTAGCGTAAAAGTAAAAAAGAATGCGGGTGATTTTAAATAACCAAACTTTAAAAGTAACAGCGTGAAGCTTTTTAAGGAATCCTGCTAGGTTAGGTGCTTATTAAAAAATTAACTAATCGAAACAATAATGCGTCAGCCGCCTTAATGGGGAAAGAGTCTGCCATAAGCAGATCAACTTGAGATACTCAAAATGAAAAAACTAATTGTATTTGACCTGGACGGTACACTTGCCGAAAGCAAAGCTGTCATAGATGCTGATATGGCCGTGTTATTTAGCAGTTTGCTGGATGTTGCACGGGTAGCTATTATATCTGGCGGCGATTGGCCCCAGTTTGATAAACAGATTATTGCTCATTTGCCCAAAAACGCCAAACTGGATAAGCTATCCATATTGCCTACCTGCGGTACCAAATTTTACCAATATGACCCGGCCGGCTGGAAGAAGCTTTACTCGGAAAATTTTACTGCTGATGAAAAAAGGAAGATTGTCGATTCGCTGAACAAAGCGGTGGAGGAGTCGGGTTTTAAGGCAGAAAAGTTTTGGGGCGAACAAATTGAAGACCGGGAAAGTCAGATCACATTCTCTGCCCTTGGCCAGCAGGCCCCGCTTGAACCTAAGAAGGCCTGGGACCCTGATTTTGCCAAACGGAAAAAGATTAAAACAATACTGGACAAATCTATCCCCGAATTTGCCGTACAGTTGGGCGGGGCTACATCTATAGATATTACCAAGCCGGGCATTGATAAGGCTTACGGTATGTATAAGTTACGCGATGTACTTGGGGTTAGTATTGATGAGATGCTGTTTATCGGCGATGCCCTTTTTGAAGGGGGAAACGACCACCCCGCGGCAACCACAGGTGCCAAGTGTATCCAAACCAAAGACCCGGAAGAAACTAAGCATTTGATTGATACGATTATTGCTTGCTTGCGGTAGGGGAGTTATTCTCTTCGCTGCCGCAAGCAAGCGCTTGTGGTCGTCGTCTAATTAAGCCAATGGCATGGTAGTGTACCACCAGCGGGACGCTTGCGGGAGCAAAGGAATAACAAATTATATTAATTGAGTTAAACTTATTTATTCAAAAGCCGGTCGGCTAATTCAACTATATCATCCGTAATTGGATTGGCCCAAACTATCGTTTTGTCTTTATTAAACCAGGTGAGCTGGCGTTTGGCAAATTGCCGGGTATGTTGCTTAATGAGTTCGATAGCGGTTTTCAGGTCTGTTCTGCCATCGAAGTAATCGAAAAGCTCGTTATAGCCGACCGTTTTTAAGGCGTTAGCCTCCCGGTAGGGGGTCAACCGTTCTGCTTCCTTAACCATGCCTTCGGCTATCATTATATCAACCCGTTCATTAATTCTGTTGTAGAGTTGTTCGCGTGGCATGCTTAACCCTATTTTAACGATGTTAAAAGGCCGCTGCCGGGTATTTGCGGTACGGTATGAGGAAAAGGGGTTACCTGTGCTTTCAAATACTTCTAAGGCCCTTATCAGGCGTTGTGGGTTATGGATGTCTACTTCCGCATAATATACAGGGTCTGCATTGGCTAATTTTTTCTGTAAAAAGGCGAGTCCCTTTTCTATAAGTTCATCATTAAGCCGTACCCTAATTTCGGGTGGTACGGTGGGCAGGTTATCAAAACCTTCGCAAATGGCTTTAATGTATAGCCCCGAGCCACCGGCTAAAATTACCGTATCATGTGTTTTAAATAGTTCGTCAAGCAGTTTTAACCCTTCGGTTTCAAAATCGCCAACATTAAAGCTGTCGGTAATACTGTGCGAATTGATGAAGTAATGCGGCGCAGCTGCCAGTTCGGTAGGCGAGGGCTTGGCCGTACCGATAGACATTTCTCTGAAAAACTGCCTCGAGTCGGCAGACAGAATAGCAGTATTATAGTGCTGTGCTAAATTAATTGCAGCAGCCGTTTTGCCAACAGCAGTTGGGCCGGCTACTACAATTAAAGTTTTATTGCTATCCATTTATGGGTTATAAATGAACATGAGGTTCATTTACAGTTTAGTTAATAATCGTCGTGGCTGCCTTTGCGGCCACCACCAAATTCGTCGTCCTCGTCATTGTCAGAAAACTCACTGCCAAATTCGTCCTCTTCTTCTTCGGCTACAGTTTCTTCTTCTTCGTCAATAGAACCCAATCCTAAACCGGTGTCTTTAACTTCAGAAAAATCTTCTGCATCCTCTGGGCTAAATTCCATTTCGTTCAGGAAATCAAAATCTTCATTGGTAGGCGGTATAACCGTTGTGCCCAATATATTACCAAATTGCTTAGGCGCTTCGCCTACACTTTTAAAAACACTTGGATAAACAACACCGGGTGCTTCGTTCAGGATCTTCACCAGTTCGACATGAAAATCAAACGGCCTGTCGAAATTAAAGGTGTAATAAAACTTTTGATGTGGGTCATCAATAAAGTTGCTCAGTTTTGCGTTTTCCATCAGCGATACGCCACGACTGGCTTTACGCTCATTCGGTTTATAGGCAATTTCTTCGCCCTTGGTCCACTGATCGTTACTTACATAAAATGAAGATGAGTAATCTGGATTATAGCCGGTAGCCTGGTGTATCGCGGTATGCAATTCTTCGAAAGTTTGGTTCGACTTTACGTCAATCTCTCTCGAAATATCATCATAATCTTCAAATGTAATCTTGAACCTATATATAGCCATTTTTTGTATTGTGGATGTTTGCCAAAAATAATACTTTAATTTAAAATGTGTTTGCCACAACTTTTAAGCCAATTTCTGTCCCTTTGGCAATTGTGAATGCAATAGCAGCCTCGCGTGTGTTGGCAATGTCGCCCTCAAGTATAGCTTCGCGGATCTGATTTTTAATAATACCAACTTCGCGTCCCTCCTTAATACCAAACAGTTGCATAATATCTGTACCTGTAATAGGGGGCTGCCAGTTGCGTACACGGTCGCGTTCTTCAACGTCTTTTAATTTTTGCTGAACCAGTTCAAAATTGTTGCGGTACTTCTTAACCTTGTACTCATTTTTGGTGGTAACATCGGCTTTACAAAGCATCATGAGGCTCTCAGTATCGTCGCCTGCCTCAAAAAGCAGTCGCCTTACGGCCGAATCTGTAATTACATCCTGTGCCAGCACAATAGGGCGAAGGTGTAGTTGTACCAGCTTTTGCACCAGTTTCATGTGCTCGTTAAGTGGTAGTTTCAGTTGCGCGAAGATCTTGGGCACCATGCGTGCGCCGCGGTCTTCATGGCCATGAAAGGTCCAGCCGTGGCCGGGTTCAAAACGTTTGGTGGCAGGTTTGGCAATATCATGCAATATGGCAGCCCAGCGTAACCAAAGGTCGGCGGTATCTATGGTAATATTATCCAATACCTGCAGGGTATGGTAAAAGTTATCCTTGTGGCCCTTGCCGTTAATGTACTCTACACCGTACAGATTAGTCATCTGCGGAAAAATAATGTGCAGTAAACCGGTATCAAACAAGTAATTGAAACCGATAGAAGGTTTGGGCGAAAGGATGATCTTGTTCAGTTCGTCGGTAATCCGTTCCTGCGATACGATCTTGATCCGCTCTTTATTAAGCTTGATGGCTTCAATGGCATCTGCCGCAATCTCGAAGTTTAATTGAGAAGCAAAGCGCACGGCCCGCATCATCCGCAGGGGGTCGTCAGAGAAAGTCTCAGCCGGGTCTAGCGGTGTACGGATCAGTTTATTTTCCAGGTCAACAATGCCCTCAAAAGGGTCGATCAATTGGCCGAAATTATCAGGGTGCAGGGCAATAGCCAGTGCATTGATGGTAAAATCGCGGCGTTTCTGGTCATCGTCCAACGTGCCGTTTTCTACAATAGGCTTGCGCGAATCGGCACGGTATGATTCTTTACGGGCGCCTACAAATTCCACCTCTATATCGTGGTAGCGCAGCATGGCCGTACCAAAACTTTTAAAAACAGAAAGCTTTACTTTAAGCGCAGCGGCTACCTGTTCGGCAAAATCAATGCCGTTGCCCAGCACAACAATGTCGATATCTTTTGACGAACGGCTTAAAAAAATATCGCGTACAAAACCACCAATAGCATATACCTGTAAGTTGCTTTTACCTGCAAGTTTAGAAATAATAGAAAATACAGGATGTTTTAGATGGTTCTTCATGCAAATACAATGGCAGCCCCTGCCGGTACAAATTTAGTGATTATAGATTTGCAATAACAGTGCAAATTATCGGCGTAAAAACTCAAACTTGCCGCTTGGGTCTAAACGCATAATGGTTGAGGGGATGTTCTCGGCCATATTATGCTGGTCTACATCCACCACGTAATCAACCCCGTTAATAATATCCTCGCTGATAAAGCCAAAGTTTTTGGGCGACGGTTCTCCGCTGATGTTGGCCGAAGTTGATACCAATGGCCTGCGCATCCGCTGGATAAGCTGCTGGCAAAAAGGGTGTTTGCTTACGCGCATACCAATGCTGCCATCGGCTGCAATTAAAGCAGGTGATATGCCTTTAGCACCCGGCATAACCAGGGTTAATGGGTTTTCTGCAAACTCTATCAAGTCATAAGCCAGTGCCGGTACTTCGTTTACATAGCGTTCCATCTGGTGGTCGGCATCCAGCAAAATGATCATGCTTTTGGCTTCGTCGCGCTGTTTAAGGGCGAAGATCTTTTGCACGGCTTCGGTATTGGTAGCATCGCAGCCTATGCCCCAAATGGTATCGGTAGGGTATAAAATAATCCCACCATCCTGAATCACTTTTAAAGCTTTGGCTACTTCTTCTCTAAGCATTGTTTAATACGTTTTTATATAATTCGGCATGCCGGGCAGCCAGTTTATCATCGTCAAAGTTACGTGAATATACCAAACCTTTGGTAATCATGTTTTGGCGCAGGCTTTCATCGCCCAATACCTGCATTATTAACCCCGCGAGTTGAAACTCATTATCGGGATCAGTATAAAGGCTATTGGGTCCGCCTGCTTCTTCCAGGCACGAGCCCGTGGCTGCAATAACAGGTACCCCCGCACACAAGGCTTCCAGCACGGGTATCCCAAAACCTTCGTACCGGGATGGATATATAAAGCAGGCCGCTTGCCGGTAAATGGCAAGTAGCTCATCAAACTTTACGTTGTGTAAAAACAGGATCCGGTCGGCTAGTTGATGCTGGTTAATATAAGCCTTGACTTCTTCAAGGTAAGCCGTGGGTTTACCCACCACTACCAGCTTAATATCCTGCACCTGGCCCAATGCTTTGACCAGTAATAGCAGGTTTTTACGCAATTCGATAGTACCTAAATTAAGTAAGTATTTATCGGGCAAATTGTACTTGTTTTTTACTAATTCTTGCTGCTTTATACTTAATTCTGCTCTGAAAGAGGTATCACAGCTTTGATAGATCACCTCAATCTTTGTCGGATCAACATTCAGCAATTCCACCAAATCATCTTTGGTTTTTTGGCTGATGGCAATAATGCGGTCGGCCACACGGCAGGCATAAATAAGCTTGGCTTTGTAAATGTACCGGTTTATCCAACTAAAATATTGCGGAAAGCGCATGAAGATTAAATCATGCACGGTAACTACAGAGCGAATGCCAGAACGTTCGATACCAAAGGGTAACTCATGACTAAGGCCATGGTAAAGTTCTACACCATCTCGCTTTAAATCGTTCAAAATGCCACTGCTGCGCCATCTCGAAGTCAGGAATTTGATTGCGGGAGTTTTAATCTGCGTAGCAGAATCGGGCGTGTAGAGGCCCGGTTTAAGCTTTGGTGTATAAAGCAGGTACTCATTTTCGGGCTGATACTTAACCAGGGCATTAATAAGCCACCTGCTGTAGTTGCCTAAGCCGGTACGGTTTAAAAAAGCTCGTTTAGCATCAAAGCCGATTTTCATATTAGTATAGAAAATAGAAACGTCATTGCGAGGAGGTACGACAAAGCAATCCCCGACCTACAGAGCGGCTCTGCATGCCGGGGATTGCTTCGTTCCTCGCAATGACGTTGTTAATTTAACTCAAAACTAATTTACACCGCTACATTATTCTCTCTCAATGCATCATTAAGGGAGGTTTTCTTATCGGTTGATTCTTTACGTTTCCCGATGATGAGGGCACATGGTACCTGGTACTCACCTGCAGGGAATTTTTTGGTATATGAACCAGGTATAACTACCGAACGTGACGGTACATAACCTTTATATTCAACTGGCTCTTCGCCGGTAACATCAATAATTTTGGTAGAGGCAGTTAATACTACGTTTGCACCCAATACTACTTCGTTCTCTAAACGGATGCCTTCAACAACGATAGCGCGTGAACCCAGGAAACAGTTGTCGCCGATGATAACCGGGGCAGCCTGAACAGGCTCTAACACACCACCAATGCCAACACCGCCGCTTAAGTGTACATGCTTACCAACTTGCGCGCACGAACCTACGGTAGCCCAGGTATCAACCATGGTGCCTTCGCCTACATAAGCACCAATGTTTACGTACGATGGCATCATGATTACGCCTGGGGCCAAATAAGCACCATAACGTGCAATACCATGAGGTACAATGCGCACACCGGTTTTTTTGTAGTCGGTTTTTAGTTTCATTTTATCATGGAACACAAACGGACCAACCTTAATCTCCTCCATTTTCATGATCGGGAAATACATCAGCACTGCTTTTTTAATCCATTCGTTAACATGCCAGCGGCCGGCTATACACTCGGCAACACGGGCTTCACCTTTGTCGAGGCGCTCAATAATGGTTTCAATGGCATTAATATATTCGTTTTCACTTAGCAGGGCACGATCTTCCCAGGCTTGTTCAATGAGTTCTTTTAAATCTAAATACATGATAAAAATTTTCGCAAAGTAAAGGTTTTTTGAGCAAAAACAGGGTCTAAAAAGCTATTTAACAGGTAACATTCCCTTTGGTGCATAGTTATATACAAAAAGTACAATTGCCACACAGATCACTAAAGAGATGATAAGCGGCTTCGTAATGCTTTTAGGGAAATAATCATCCTCGGGGAAATATTTGTTAAAAAAATATTCGGTTAGTATTGCAGCGCCGATACCATTAAAAATGATGGCAAAAGCGCTGGACTGTATGCCGATGTAGCTCATAACCACACTGCCAATGAGGGTATACAATACCGAAAATATCAGCACAAGGTTGGCCTCTCTTTTATAACCGGCTTCCCGTAAATTGGTCATCAGTAGTACGCCTCCAAATATGGTAGAGAAAAATATAGAGAAACCCCAGATTGCCCTTTTGGAGTAGATCTCAATATCGTAATTATCATCCTCTTGAGGATTTTCTATGTAGTCGTCGTTTTCTTGTAATTCCATTCTTGCAAATATAATTTAAAACAAACACTTGCTGCTGTCCAATTTATTTAGCCATTTTGCATTTTAGTTAAGTGATGTAATTTATGGCAGAAAAAGAGAAATTACGAATAGATAAATACTTGTGGGCCATCCGCCTTTTTAAAACCCGTACCCTGGCTTCAGACGCCTGCAAGGCAGGGCGTGTTAAATTGAACGGGCAAAATACAAAGCCATCGCACGAAGTGAAACTGGATGAACTGTATAGCGTATCTAAAGGCCCCGAGCGTAAAATAATACTGGTAACCGGCTTGTTAGAGAACCGCGTTGATGCCAAAACTGCCGTAAATTATTACGAAGACAAAACACCGGTTGAAGACCGCGAGGGCTTTCAGGCGATGTCGCAGGCACCGCAGTTGCGCCGCGATCGTGGCGCAGGCCGCCCAACCAAACGCGACCGCCGCGATATTGACGACCTGCAGCAGGACTTCTTTGAGAAAAATACCGAAGCCGGCAATAAAGAAGAAGAATAGGTCTGATTTATTTTAAATACTCTTTAGAGATCAGTTCGTAAAGCTCTTTGCTGTCTTTGGCCATATCCAGGTTTTGTTTCAGCAGCAGGCGCAGGTCGTCCTCGGGCAGCGATTCAGCAATATCGCACAAGGCTTTATAGCACGAAATCTCCAGGCTTTCAATGGCGTTTAAATAACACAGCATGGCAAGGTCGGCCTCCAGTTTGGTCATGCCGTCGGCTTTAATGGCCACATAGGCTTCTATGGTTAAAAATCGTACGCCAAAGCAGTGTTTTATAGCGTATTCTTCGCCAATAATACGGTAAATCTCTTCCATCCTCAACAGCTGGATCTTCATTTCATCTACACTCTCTAATATGGCGTTTTTAAGATCATTAAATGAAGCGCTTGCCGCCATAATGGGCAGGTTGGCAATAAGGTAAGACCTAACGCAGTAAATATTACTTAACTGCATTAAAAATACCTTTTTTAAAGAAGCTTCATCCAATTTTAAATGGCCGTTAAACAGCCGCATATTAGTTTTGATAGGGGACATGATGTTGTTGTGGTTGAAAAGCAGCAAATTACTTTGCGCGATAAAGGTAGTTAATCATCGGCAATTAATTAAAACAGGGCCTTTTATATTAATGCTGCCACGCTTTTGCAACTTTATTTCTACATTAGTGTATGTTATCATCTCCCATATTAAAAACAGCTTTTTTACGCAGCATACTCTTCCTGTTTTTAACTATCCCAGCCGTAGTTTACAGTAAGCCCAAGCCAGATCGTACCGCGCTGCGCATTGTACTCATAAGGCATGGCGAAAAACCCGCCCAGGGCGATAACCTATCGTGTGCCGGTTTTAACAGGGCAATAAAACTGCCTGCAGTACTAAAAAGTAAGTTTGGCATCCCCGATTATATTTATGTGCCCGCACCTTCAACAGGTAAGCGTACCACCAACTGCCGCATGCTGCAAACTATTATGCCTTTTGCCATTAAAAATAACCTGCCCATTAATACCGACTTTACCGTTGATGCCACCGACCTGCTGGCCAAAAAAATAAAGAAGCAAACCGGTACCGTATTGGTAGTTTGGGAACATAAGCAACTCGGAAATATTTTAATATCGCTTGGCCTTAAAGACCTCCCCGGCAAATGGAAAGAAGATGATTTTGATAGTATCTACGTAATCACCTATCCTAAAAATAAAGCAGTGCTAACTGTAGATCAGGAAGGAATTACGCCTGTGGGAGATTGTGGTTTTTAGTATATCTATTTCTTAGACACTATAAAAGTATCTCAGCAGGTATGGAAGGTAATGTATACCCAACTGCTACAACGCTGGATGAAAATTTTCTAGCATCGCCTCCAAATCTTCTTTCTTGCTCAATTTTGGCAGGTTTGTAAACCTTAATGTCAATTTTATTAACTCCTGATAGCTGACTTTTGCTGCAGAGGTGTGGTATTGCAATTGAAAAAAACCAATCTTATCAATTAAACGTTGATAGAGTAACGGTTATTCTTTAGCATTTGATACTCCGTCTGTTTTAATTCGCTATAGAGGCGTAATAATTTAATAAGGCAAACTTGAATGAAGTTTTTATCTCATCTACCAATTTACATTTACGCATCAATCGCAATAATTATCTATCTCATTATCCATGCCATGAAGGCGAAAAAACTGTCGAAAAAATTGAAGGGAAGTGGCCGGGTAACTGAAATTAAAAAATGGGAAAACCGTAAGGAGTTTTGTTACATAGGCATCTCCTTTTTATTGATCATGACCATTTTTGTTGAACTTATAGATTAATCCTTTGCCAGACCTCTACAGCTGGCAGGTCATTCACCCGTCGGCTTATTATCCCAATTCAAAACACTTTGTCCGGTATCGGACGTTTATTCAAATTAAATAAATCTTAAATATCTGATATTTAACTATTTAATATCGGCACAGCGCTTGCAAAGCTATAGGCAAACAAGCGATAAATGGATACCGAAATATCAGCCGAAATAACCTCAAAAAAACGAAAGAGAAATACGCTCATCATTGGCCTATGTGCCGGCATGCTGGTTGCCGCTGTGTGGGGCATAAGGGTGTTTTTAAAATCGTCACTAAACCGTAGCGAAATTACAGTAGCCAGCGTGGCTATTGGCGATGTAGAGAACACGCTTAATGCAGCAGGCGAGGTATTGCCCGAGTTTGAGGAAGTAATAACCAGCCCCATCAACGCTTCGATAAAAAGCGCAGTGCTGGATGCCGGTACCAAGGTTAAAACCGGGCAGTCTATCCTCATCCTCGACAAATCTGCCACCGAAAACGAATTTGCCAAACTCCGGTTTCAACTCGAAACCAAGCACAACGAGATCAAAAAACTCAAGCTCGATCTCAATAAAAGTTTTTTCGACATCCAGTCCAACAATGCCATTAAACAATTGCGCATTGCCAACCTGCAAGATGCGGTAGAAAATGCTAAACGCCTGTACAAAGCCGGTGGCGGCACCCGCGAAGGCATTGAGCAGGCCGAGCTTAACCTCAAGGTTGCCCAGCTGGAAAAAAAACAGCTCGAAAACGAGATTAAAAGCAAGCAGCAAACCATGCAGGTAGAGGTAAAGGAGGCAGAAATTGCCGCCGCCATTCAGCAAAACGACCTCGACGAACTGGAACGCAAGCTGAAACTGGCCAATGTTGTGGCCACCCGCAATGGGGTGATTACTTATGTGAATAAGAATATCGGCGCAACTATAAGGGAGGGCGAAATACTGGCCCGCATTGCCGACCTGGGCAGCTTTAAGGTGGCGGGCACCATCTCAGATAATTACCTCGACCAGTTACATGCCGGTATGCCGGCCATTGTGCGCTTTAATGATAACCAGTTGCGGGGGCATATTGTAAATGTATACCCATCGGTGCAAAACGGTATTGTAAGTTATGATGTACAGTTGGACGAGCGTAACAACAAGCAGCTGCGCCCCAACATGAAGGTGGATGTATACCTGGTTACGGCCGCACACAGCAAGGTAATGCGTATAGCCAACGGGCAGGCCTTTAAAGGTGTTGGCGCGCAGGATGTATTTGTGGTAAACGGCGATAAGGCCGAAAGACGCACCGTGCACCTGGGCCTCAGCAATTTTGATTATGTGGAGATTAAAGATGGTGTAAAGCCCGGCGAAGTACTTATCAGCTCGGATATGAGTGAGTATAAAAATGCAAAAGAATTCAGTATTAAAAACTAATAAGCCGTACAAAAATGAAAACTTTATACTACATCTTGTTTTTTGTATTCGGCATTACCGATGTTGTTAACGCCGCCACGCCTGATACCCTGCGCCTTACCCTGGGGCAAGTGGTTGAGCTGGCCCGCAAAAATTCTATTGCCGCTAAACAGGCCATCTCGGTAAAAGAAACCAAATACTGGCAGTGGCGTACCTACAAATCAAACTACCAGCCGCAGCTTTCGTTAAGCGGTACGCTGCCGGGTTACAGTAAAACCTACCAGCAGGTATTGCAGCCTAATGGTACCATTTTATTTCAGCCGATACATAATGATAACTCGAGCCTGCAGCTGGATTTTAGCCAAACCATTACCGCTACCGGGGGCACCATTTACGGTACAACCAACCTGCAGCGTTTTGATGATTTCGACCGTAACAATGTGCTGTACAATGGTGTGCCTTATGCTGTGGGGTTTAGCCAGCCGCTGTTCCAGTTCAATAGCCTTAAATGGGATAAAAGGATAGAGCCTTTGAAATACAACGAAAGCAAACAGGCTTTTATCGAATCGCAGGAGCAGATTGCGGTAACGGTGGAAGGGTACTTTTTTGATCTGTTGCTTTCGCAGGTTAATTTGCACGTGGCAGAGCTCAATCTAAAAAATACCCAACAGATCCTCAAAGTAGCCAACGTAAAGTTTGAGTTGGGCAAGCTATCTAAAAACGAAATTTTGCAACTGCAGCTCGAACTGCTGAACGCACAGAAGGCCGTTGGCATAGCTAAGCGCAACATTCAGATAGCCACCCTTACATTGCGCAGCTACATGGGTTTTGATGGCGAAAGCAGTATTGCATTGGTGGTGCCCGAAGAGATCAGCAAAATGGAGGTGAATACAGAAAAGGTTTTGGCCGAAGCCTTTGCCAACCGGTCAGACGCGATTGCTTTTATAAGGCGCATTGCCGAGGCCCAGCGGGATGTAGCCAAAGCCAAAGGGCAAACCGGGCTAACGGCAACTTTAACGGCCAACCTGGGCTTCTCTAACAGCGCATCCAACATACCTGATGTATATAAATCGCCGCAAAACCAGCAATTGCTGCAATTGCAGTTTGCCATCCCGGTGCTGGATTGGGGCCGCAGCAAATCTAAAACCAAAACGGCTGAGGCTAACGAGCAGTTTACCGTGTATGCCGTGGAGCAGGATAAGCAAACTTTCAGGCAGCAGATCATTACCCAGGTTACGCTGTTTAATATGCTGAAAGAGCAGATTGCCTCTAACGCACAGGCCGACAGCATTGCCGGCGAAAAGTACCAGATAGCCCGCGAGCGCTACGTACTGGGCGATTTAAGCATTACCGACCTGAGCATTGCCTTCCAGGAGAACGACCAGGCCAAGCGGGATTTTATTAATGCCCTGCGCGATTTCTGGGGAGCTTATTACCAGCTGCGCTACCTCTCGCTTTACGATTTTGAAAAGAAACAAAAAATAACTTATTAAAAAGCATTATAATCAACCAATCATGATCAGTTTACAAAACATTGAAAAGGTTTACCGCACCACCAATATCGAAACCCTGGCGCTTAACAACATTAATCTGGATATTGCCAAAGGCGAGTTCTTATCTATCATGGGCCCGTCGGGCTGTGGTAAAAGTACGCTGCTGAATATTATGGGTTTGCTGGATGCACCATCAAAAGGCCAAATTAAAATAGCAGACCAAACCACCGGCAACCTTAGCGATAAGCAACTGGCCAAATTCCGCAACCAAAAGTTGGGGTTCATTTTTCAAAGCTATCACCTCATTAATGATCTGCAGGTGCTAGACAATGTGGAACTGCCTTTGCTATACCGCGATACTACGGCCAAAGAGCGCCGGCAACTGGCCAGCGAGGCCTTAGAAAAAGTAGGGTTGAGCAACCGGATGAAGCATTTCCCAACGCAATTATCAGGCGGGCAAAGGCAGCGTGTAGCTATTGCAAGGGCTATTGTAGGCCGCCCCGAAATTATACTGGCCGATGAGCCTACCGGTAACCTGGACAGTGCCATGGGTAACGAGATTATGGACATCCTCATCAACCTCAATAAAAACGACGGTACCACTATTATAATGGTTACACACGATGAGCATATGGCGCAAAAAACTCACCGTTTAGTTCGCCTGTTTGATGGTTCGCAAGTTTTATAAATCAGCCTAAACCAATATAGCCATGTTAAAAAACTATTTTAAAATAGCCATAGCGGTGTTAAGGCGCCGCAAGTTCTTTACGTTTATCAGCCTGTTCGGTATCAGCTTTACGCTCACCATTTTAATGGTGGCCACGGCGTTTATTGATAAGATAGCAAATGACGACTATCCGGATAAAAAGCGCGACCGCTCCTTATATGTTGCCCACATAGAGTTACGCGGCAAGGATGCGATGAACTCCACCAGTCCGTCATACTACTTTCTTAAGCATTTTGTGGGGAGCCTTAAAACACCGGTTAAAATGGCTATCTCGTCTCAATTCAGGAGCACTAATACTTATGTTAACAACCGTAAAATTGTTATTAATTATAAATATACCGATGCCAGTTACTGGGATGTAACGGAGTACAAGTTTCTGGAAGGCAAGGCAATTACCAGCCAGCAGGTGGCCAATGCAGAGCATGTAACCGTGATATCTGAGGATATGAAGAATGAATACTTTGGGGGTGATGCCGGGCCTGTGGTAGGCAAATATATTGAGGCTGATAATGTTAAATACCGTGTTTGCGGCGTAGTGAAAAATATACCGATAACCGCTTATTTTTTTTATGCCGACATATACCTGCCTTACACCGTTGCCAAAAATGATTTTAATAAAGATAAAGGGTACATGGGCGATTTTAACGCCATTTTGTTAGCGGCTAACAAGGAGGACGTGCCTAAAATGCAGCAGGAATTTGATGCAATGGTACCCAAAATACCCATGCCCAATAAATTGTTTAACACACTGTATACCCATGCAGATACCTACATTGTTGGCTTTGTGCGCACCGGTAACGAAACCAAATCTGGCGTAATGTATGTGCTAATTGCGCTGGTGATATTTGCTTTGTTTGTAATGTTGTTGCCCACACTAAACCTGGTTAATATTAATGTTACCCGTATTATGGAGCGTTCGTCAGAGATTGGGGTGCGTAAAGCTTTTGGGGCATCGTCTCAAACACTGGTTTATCAATTTATTGCAGAGAACCTTATTCTTACCTTTCTGGGCGGCATTATAGGCGTAGTGTTATCGGTAATTGCTATGTATTTTATAAACAATGCCAAATTAATTGCCAACCTCGATCTTACCCTGAATTTTACCGTCCTGCTTTTTGCTATGCTAATCTGCATTTTCTTTGGTTTGCTTTCCGGGGTTTACCCGGCCTGGCGCATGTCTAAACTTAATGTAGTAACCGCTTTAAAAGCCTAATCAACTAATCATTCCTTAAAATTAAGATATTATGTTTAAGCATTTATTTAAGCTAATCTGGAATAAAAAGAAGCAAAACTCTTTACTCATTGTAGAGATACTGCTATCATTTATGGTGCTGTTTGCTGTTTTTGCCTTTGGTATAAACTCATACCGTAACTATGTAAAGCCCATCGGGATAAACTATGAGCATGTATGGGTAATTAATTACAATAACTCACTAAAAACCCAGAATTCTGATTCGCTCACCCTGTTTTATGAGGGCTTGTTGCGCAACATTAAGGCCATGCCGCAGGTAATAGATGCCGGTTATTCCAGTTCCAATGTTCCGTTTTCTACTTCACATACGAATAATACTATTAGCGCAAACGGGAAAGAGGTACCGTCGGTAAACCAATTCTCGGGCGATATTAATTATATAAATGTATTGGGCGCAAAGATGCAGGCAGGCCGCTGGTACAATAAAGAAGACTTTGCATCCAAACAAAACATTACCGTAATTAACAATGCACTTAAAGAAAAAATATTTGGGAATACTGATGCCGTAGGTAAGTACCTTAACTATGGCGATGACAAAACCCACAGCAAAACCAAAATTATTGGTGTGCTTAACGATATTAAATTTAACGGCGATTACCAAAGGGCAGAAGTTAGTATGTATAACCGCCTGGATACGGGGGCTTATCACTGGCTTACCAGCATCCTGGTAAAGGTTGACCCTAA
The DNA here is from genome assembly GCF_001911425.1 of Mucilaginibacter polytrichastri. GTDB lineage: Bacteria > Bacteroidota > Bacteroidia > Sphingobacteriales > Sphingobacteriaceae > Mucilaginibacter > Mucilaginibacter polytrichastri. The sequence goes on from NZ_MPPL01000001.1 coordinate 666,583, forward strand.
AGCCGACGCCGCATTTGAAAGCCGGCTTTATAAATTAATGGCTAACGCACTCAAAAATTCAAATATCGAACTGGAGCATTTGCCTAATAAACTGGTGGCTTACAACAAATTTACACTGGTACCGCTAATCGTTATGTCTATTGTGGCTGCCTTTCTCATTATCAATGTAGCCCTGGGCATATTTGGTGTGCTGTGGTACAATATCAACAAACGCCGGGGCGAAATTGGCCTGCGCCGTGCAATAGGTGCATCAGGCAATTCCGTATCATCACAATTGGTTGCTGAAGCTTTGATCGTGGCTACTTTTTCGCTCATTATCGGGGCGTTTTTTGCGGTACAGTTTCCGCTGTTGAATGTATTTGACCTGCCGGCCAGCGTTTATCTGCTGGCACTGGCTTTGGCAATTTTGTTCATTTACATATTGGTATTAATCTGCTCGCTTTATCCCGGCAAACAGGCGGCTGCAATTTACCCGGCAGTTGCGTTACATGAAGAATAATTACGACCTTAACACCTCAATATGATACTAATTATTGATGATGATATTGCCGTGCGTACCTCCCTCGTTTTGTTATTAACAAACGAGGGTTACGACGTTAAAGGAGCCGCTGCCCCGGCCGAGGCTTTATCTATTATTAAAAAAAACAAACCGCAACTCATTGTCCTCGATCTTAACTTTTCCATAGCCACCACAGGCGAAGAAGGCATTGCGCTATTGGGTAAAATAAAGAGACTGGATGCCACCGTGCCTGTAATTCTCATTACAGGGTGGGGTAGCATAGAACTGGCCGTACAGGGCATGAAAATGGGCGCTAATGACTTTATTAACAAGCCCTGGAGTAACGAACACTTGCTGCAAGCTGTTAAAACATTTTTAGACCTGGGCGCAAACAAAAACCAGCAGCGCACCCGCAAGCAGTTGGACAGCCAGTATAACTTTGAGCAGATTATAGGGCAGGACCCGCAAATGCTGGATATACTGGAAACCATTGGCCGCGTGGCCTCCACCGATGCCTCGATACTGGTAATGGGCGAAAGCGGCACCGGTAAGGAATTGATTGCCGAGGCTATTCACCAGAATAGTGGCCGGCGTAACAAGCCCTTTGTGAAGGTAAATTTGGGCGGTATTTCAACCTCGTTGTTCGAGAGCGAAATGTTTGGGCACATCCGCGGCGCATTTACCGATGCCCGGTTTGACAGGATGGGCCGCTTCGAAATGTCGAACAAGGGCACTATATTTTTAGATGAAATAGGCGACCTCGATGCAGGCAGCCAGGTGAAGTTGCTGCGCGTATTGCAAGACCGTACATACGAAGTGTTGGGCAGCAGCCGCACCAAAACCGTTGATGTGCGGGTGGTATGCGCCACCAATAAAAACCTCAATGATATGGTGGCCAAAGCCAGTTTTAGGGAAGATTTGCTGTACCGTATAAACCTCATCACCATTTACCTGCCGGCCCTGCGCGAGCGGCCGGGCGATATCCCTTTGCTGGCTAATTACTTTATCGGCAACCTTAAAACTATTTATAACCGGCTCGAATTGTCCATTACCCCGGCTGCTTTAAAATGGTTGCAGCAATTGCCTTTACCGGGCAACATACGCCAGTTAAAAAACCTGGTAGAGCGTGCCGTGCTGGTAAGTAAAAAAGATAAGCTGGATATCGATGATATCCGTGCGCAACTGGATACTTCGCCGGTTAAAAAAGATAGTAGGCAGTTGCCGGGCGTGGGGTCAATTACGTTGGAAGAGATGGAAATGGAGATGATAAAAAAAGCGATGGACTACCACAAAAACCGGGTAACTAAAGCTGCACAATCATTGGGCCTTACCCGCAGTTCGTTATACCGCAGGCTGGATAAATACCAAATACCTTATGATGAAACTGAGGACTAAATACATCCTGTTCGTATTCATTCTGCACCTGGTAACGCTGGTGCTTACCTATTTTATTTTTGAGGCCAATAAGGCGTTGTTTCTGGTGGCAGAGGTGTTTGTTATTATCTCTATCCTTATTTCCTGGAATTTGTACCGGCAGCTTATCCAGCCCATGAAATCATTGATGGTGGGTTTGGAGGCTATTAAAGACCGAGACTTTAACATCAAGTTTTCGCCAACTGGTAAATACGAGGTAGACCAGCTGATTGGCGTGTACAACCAGATGATAGACCAGCTGCGTACCGAGCGTACCTTGCAGGAGCAGCAGCACTTTTTTCTGGAGAAGCTGATCCACACCTCGCCAACAGGCATCATTGTTTTAGACCACGACGACCAGGTGCAACAGATTAACCCGAAAGCGCTCCAAATTTTGGGTGTGGGAGATAAGCAGGTACTTAACCAACCAGTGGGTAATGTATCGAACGAATTATTGCAACAGGTTACCAATCTCAAATCGGGCGAAACCAAGGTGCTCAAGTATGGCGGAGCATCAACTTACAAAATACAGAAATCGCATTTTGTAGACAGGGGCTTTCCGCGCCATTTTATTATGATAGAAGAGCTTACCGCCGAAATTTTGGCGGCCGAGAAAAATGTATATGGCAAGGTGATCCGCATGATGGCACATGAGGTTAACAATACCATTGGGCCGGTAAACTCCATTATCCAATCGACCTTAAAAACAGAGAACCTGTGGACCAGTAAAGATGAGTTGTTGAAAGAAGCCCTGCAGGTTGCGCTGGACCGTAACCAAAACCTCAACCTGTTTATGCGCAACTTTGCAGACCTGGTTAAACTGCCTGCGCCCAATAAAAAACAAGTGGAAGTATTGCCCCTCATTAAATCTATTGTAAGGCTGATGGCAAACAAGGCAGCAGAAAGCAGGGTGGAACTGGTTATTGAACCTGTAGAGGCACCGCTTTACATACCGGCAGACGAGCAACAAATGGAACAGGCATTGATTAACGTGGTTAAAAATGCCATTGAAGCCATTGACGGCCATACCGGTATCGTAACACTTAAAATTAATGCCCTTAACAAGCAATTGATAATTACCGATACAGGCACCGGCATTACCGCCACACAAAGTGAACAGTTGTTTACGCCATTTTACAGTACCAAAAAAGACGGGCAGGGCATAGGCCTTACCCTGGTAAGAGAAATACTAATGAACCATGGATTTAGGTTTTCGTTAAAAACGGTAGCGCAAAGCCAAACCGAGTTCCGGATTAGTTTTTAGATAGATCGGGGTTTGTCGAGAAGTTCCCTCTCCCCACGGGAGGGGTTTCTACGGTATAAATATATTGTTCCAAATGCTTTTCTTCTTCCAGTAGTCATTCCATAGCAAAGGCGGATAGATGATCGTCTACCCGCCTCTTTTATTAAAAATTAGTAATGTTAGTAGTAGTAAACGTTGTTTTGAATATGAGCGCTTAGCTTGGTTTGATCTGTAGCTGCGGCAATGCCTTGCAGCCAAACTGTATACAAGCCGTTTTTAATGTTCACATTATTTAAACTGGCAAGTACTGTGCTGGTGCCCGCTTGCCGAATTTCCAGGTTATAAGCCGCGTTAACAGGCAAAGTAATAAAGCCCGAAAAAGCTTTATATGCTTTATTGGATACCAGCACATTGCCGCCCTTAATGGCCAGGTCTGCCGCTGGTGCATCCGGACTGAGGTTAATAAAGCGAATGGTGGCCATACCAGATGCCGGTTGTTTCAACGTATCGGTTAGCAAAATAAGATCGGGTTTACTTACCACGTTGGCTAAAAAAACCGAATAAAGCGTATTGTTTTTCAGTGTTGCCGTATCTGAAATAATCTTCTGGCTGCTGCCGGCAGCATAAAAAATAAGGTTTCTTTTGCCGGTATAGGCGCGGATATAATCCTGGCTCTCACCACTTTTAATAGTGTTGGATGCCGTACGGTTCTGATCTAAAAAGAAGTCTACAGGTTGTGCATCGGGCGAGGCGTTGATAGCGGATATCAATGCAACCGGCTGCGTTACATTGTTATAGCGGTTATTATCCTTAACACAAGCAGAAAATGATATGGCCACTACAACAGCTATCCCGGTCGCACATGCCCATCCTTTTAAATTTAGTACTAGCTTTTTCATAAAAATTGGTTTTTGTATATAAAGCCTTTACGTGTTTTAAAGGCCAGATGCTACATACTATGTACTTTTTTACAAAGCCACCTTTGTAAAACAAAATATAGTAAAATAGCTTTTAGGCTTAAGTAGGTATACTCAATGAAAAAACGAACCCTTATCATCTTTGTCGCATTGCTTTTTAGTTTTTGTTGTGTTAATGCAAAATCAACGCAGCAAAACATCACAGGGTTTTATAAAGCTGAACCGTTAGAAGAAGGGGGTACAAGTTGCGATTTATCTGTTTTGATCACCAAAGCTAACGGTCAGTATTTTTACAACTTGAAAATTAATGGCAAAAGCAGGAAGGGGAGGGTTAAAATAACCAAAGGAGATAAAGCCGGCGAAACCTACATTAATTTTACCGGCATTAAATGGGCCGAGTACGAAGGCGATGTTTCCAAACTTGGAGACGATGATGAGCGGCCTTCGCTTAAGCTACCTGTAGGGATAGATGGTGTGCTACAAGGTAAAGAGATTACGATACAGAATTATGGTAACGCCATGAACTACTACGTTAAGTTTTTCGGCTGCGAAGAAAAATTCATCCGGCTGGTAAGGCAGTAGAGGTTTTATTTCTTTTCGCCGTTTTCTTCTTTCCGTTCGCTGTCTTCTAGGTCGCCGCGGCGGTTAACCACATACCGCGACCGCATAAAGGTTTGTTGTATTTGCTGCGATGCGTTGCTGCCTGTTCTTTGGCTGCCGGTAAGCGGGATAATGAGGAAAGCCAGTATTACAGAGATTTTCAAAAATGTTATCATAATTACCCTGTTTAAATAGATTTGTTGGGAGTAGCTGTAGTTGCTAATAACAGGGGTATATGATAAAAATAAACGAATTTTATGTTAAATGCGCTTTTCGTAGCAAAAAAACCTTAATCCGGGGCGCTTAGCCAGCCCAATTTCGCCGCTATAGGTATACCCTAACTTGGGGAAAAGCGCTTGCGTCGCTTTGTTCTCGCTGTTGGTATCTACCCGTAAAATGGCAATACCTCTATCCTTTGCCACGGTTTCGGCCTGTACCATCAAGGCTTTGGCAATCCCCATCCCCTGAAAGTCGGGATTAACAGCTATGCGGTGGGTTACAATGGCTTGTTCGGTAATATCCCAGCCGGCGTCAGTGTATTCAGGATCCTGGTCGGTAGTTATGGCTGTTACACCTGCAATAGCGCCATCAATATCAGCAACCCATAATTGGCCAATTTTAATGTCTTTGTTAAACACTTCGGGGTTGGGGTAATCATGGCCCCATTGGTAATTGCCGGCTGCATGCATAACCGGTACTACTTTGGCAATCATTTGCATTATGGCAGGTACATCGGCAGTGGTGGCGGGTCTTATTTGCATGGGGCAAATATCGCTTTTGCGGGTATAAGATGTGCAGGTAATTTTCAGGGCATTGCAATCTGTTATACATCAAACTAATATTGTTATTTTTACTGTAACGTTAGCATACATAAAACTGTGCGGTAGCGATACATGGCGAAAGTTGGTTGTGGTTGTAAGTTATTGATAGTTAGAGCTTTGTTTGATTGGCACGGTTTCTATATTTATACCACCAATCATCGGTACATTTAACCATTACAGTTATGATAAAGAGCTACTTCAAAATCGCGTGGCGAAGCCTGAGCAAACACAAAGTTTTCTCCACCATCAATATTTTCGGGCTGGCTATTGGTATTGCCACCTTTTGGATCATTGCACTTTACGTAACCGATGAGTTAAACTACGATCGTTTTAATGCCAATGCCGACCGGATATTCCGCGTGGTGCAGCATGGCACCTGGAATGGCGGTAAGTTTGATCTGGCGCCAACCTCGGCCCCGTATGCCGCAGCTTTAAAAAACGATTACCCCGAAGTGGTTGATGCGGTACGTATTAACATGGAGGGTAATGGTAAAATAAAATATGGTGATAAGCATATCGATGGCGATAACATTGCCTTTAGTGATAATTCTATCTTCAATATCTTTAGTTATCACTTCCTATACGGCGACCCAAAAACAGCCTTACAGAAACCACAAACCATTGTATTAACCAAAACACTGGCCATTAAAATATTTGGCGATGCAGCGCTGGCCTTAAATAAAACGATACTTTTTGATAATGATTATCCCAATATGGTTACCGGGGTAATTGATGATGTACCTGTCAATTCGCATTTAAGTTTTACCGGGCTCCGTGCTTTCCCGGCCAATTATACCAACCGCTGGGGCAATGCAGATCTTTCTACCTATGTGTTATTGAAAGATAGCAAAGGGGCTAAAAACATAGAGGCCCGTTCTGCAGCGTTCTACAACAAATATTTAAAAACAGACCTGGCCAATGTCCATTACCGGATGGAGTTACAGCCCCTGACTGCCATTCACCTACATTCGCATCTCGATTATGATTCTGGTACCAATGGCAACATAATGTATGTTTATGTATTTAGTATTATCGGTTTACTTATACTGGGTATAGCCATTATTAATTATGTAAACCTGGCTACGGCACGCTCCTCAATCCGGGTCAGAGAAATTGGGGTGCGCAAGGTAATCGGGTCTGGCAGGGGGCAGCTCATGATGCTTTTCTTTGCAGAATCTGTTCTGCTGGCGGTATTGGCTACCGGTATTGCGGTGATGCTTATCCAGGCGGTATTACCTTACTTTAACCAGTTATCTGGCAAAACACTTGTGTTAATGCAGTTTGGTACCTGGCAAACAGTGGCCTTGTTCAGCACATTCGCTTTAGTAACCGGCGGATTAAGCGGTATATATCCGGCCTTGTTTTTATCCGGCTTTAAAACCATCCCGGCTATGAAGGGGCAAATGGGTAACCAGGCTTCAACCGTGTTGTTCCGTAAATCGCTGGTGGTATTTCAGTTTGTTATTACCATGATTATGATCACCGGCTCGTGCGTTATTTACAGCCAGTTGCATTACGTGCTTAATAAAGATCTGGGTTTTAATAAATCGCAGGTGCTTACCTTCCATATCAGTAACAGGGATACACGGGTTAAAATAACCGCCATTAAACAACAGTTGCTGCAAAACCCATTGATAGAAAGCGTAGGCGTGGCCGGCAACCCCATAGGCAATAATGATTTGGGCGGAGGTGATTTTTACCTCGATGTAAACGGCAAAGCCAGCCCCGATACCAAAATTGTACAAGACCTTATAGTTGACGAAGATTTTATACCAACCATGCAGATTAAGCTTTTAAAAGGGCGCAACTTTTTAAAAGAAAATACTACCGATAAAACGGATGCCATTATTGTAAACCAAACATTGGTAGATGCTATGGGCTGGCAAAACCCGATAGGTAAAAGTGTGCGTACCGGGGTAGATAATGGCCGGGTGATCTCGAAAACTATTATAGGCGTTGTTAAGGATTTTAATACCTACTCGTTGCAGAATAAAATTGCCCCTTTGGTTTTAACCCCGCCCGCCGAAACTAAAGATGAGGATAACCTGTATGTACGCATTAATAAAAACAATGTAAAAGGTGCGCTTAATGCGATCACCCAAATATATAATACGTTTGATGCAGACAAACCCGTATTCCATTTCCTGGATCAAAACTTTGCCAACAATTACCAAACAGAGCAAAAGCAGGGGAGCCTGTTGCTTGTATTTACCATATTGGCTATCAGCATAGCTTGTTTAGGTTTGTTTGGGCTGGTTACATTTACTGCCCAGCAGCGTAATAAAGAAATAGGCATCCGTAAAATACTGGGTGCAAGCATAGGCAACATTGTTAACATGCTATCAAGTGATTTGATTAAACTGGTAATTATAGCTGTGGTTATTGCCTCGCCTGTGGCCTGGTGGGCTATGCATATGTGGCTGCAGGGTTTTGCTTACCGTATCCATATCGAGCTGTGGATGTTTGCTATGGCCAGCGGCATTGCTATTTTAATTGCCTTTGCTACCATCAGTTTTCAATCTATCCGGTCGGCCCTGGCTAACCCGGTTAAAAGTTTGCGGAGCGAGTAGGTGTAGAAAACGAAGAAATTATAATTCTATTACCTATTTAATAATCTGTGTGCCCCCGGCTAGACTAGTAGGCACTCTACAACGCAATCTCTAATAAAAAGGTGAAATAAAGCGTGAATTTAACAGCCACGATAGCTGCTATTTACAGTTGTTAAGTGGGCGTTAATGAAATAATTTAACCTGCAACGCCATTCTTCTAAACACTACTACAACAATGGAAGAAAAATGGAGTAGCAATAGCTGGTGCCACAAATGCAAGTTATACGTTAGATACTGTTAATGATGCGGCAATTGGTGATCAATTGTTTACCGTTAGTGTCTATTACAAAATTAAACCAGCTTGTACATCTGCAGTATCAAACTATCAAAGGGTAACTGTTGAAAATAACCCAACAAAGCCTATTGTTACTATTCACAACTAGCGCTGGGTGTTAGTGCTTATTATCACACCCTACAGGTTTATTTTAGAGATGTTTTGCATACTACTAATTAACTCGGCAAAATATCTTCTGCGTTGGTAACTATGCTTTTTAAAACCTTATCTAATTGTTTAACCGAATAATCTAAATGATCAAATAGCTCTTTCTCGGCATCTGTTTTGGCAATCTGCATTATCAGGTCAGACAAACCCATAATGTTTGCTAACGGTACACGCACCACGTGCGATTGCATATGGGCTATTTCAATCAGTTTTTCATTTTTTATCTGGATAGTTTTGGTATGGTTTATTTGCTGGGTAATATCGGTAGCTATAACCAACCTTGCCCGCTTGCCCTTAAAGTATATGTCACTTCGCCTTACCTCGGCATCTATTTGATGCCCGTCTTTTCTGATATGCCGGGTAATATAAGATGATGCTGTACCGCTGGTAGCAGGCGATTCAATAGCTTCGATTAATTCTTGTACATGGTCTTTCGGATGAAGATCAGAAATCATCATATTTAAAAACTCTTTTTCGGTATAGCCATAGCTGTTAATGGCTGCTTCGTTTACCTGTAAAAACTGTAGGCTTTCTACATCAAATATCCACTTTGGTAAGGGGCTTTGAAAAAAAAGCGTTTTATAGTGTACTTCAGATTCTTTAAGCAACTCATTGGTATTGTTTTTCTCGGCTACTTCTTTGTGCAGTTCTTTATATAAAAAAGCTTCCTTAATCATTGTCCGGTCAAGGCCGTTTAACAATTGTCGAATTAAGGCTACCACTACCAAGTCCATAAATAAAAAGTTAACGGAGTAGATGATCCAGTGGTTTAAAGTGGTATTATTAAACAGCATTGGCAGTTGAAACGCCTTTAAATATAAAATAAGTGCAAATGAGGCGCATATAAAAAGGTTAATGCCCACTGCTCCATAAGCAAGCCCGTCTGAAAATTGCAGGGATATAAAGATGCTAAGCGAGAATAAGTAAATGCAGCCCATGGTAAATGATCCCATAAAAGCCATCATTACTATGGCAAATACAATAATCATTAAAGCTACTACTACTTTACGCAGGTGCAAACTCATTTTGCGGTTTAAAGAGATAAATGAAACAGATGCCAGCGCGAAAAAATCAAATAAAGCCACATAATTATGGCCTTCTTTAATCTCCAATATTACACTTGGAATTAATGCCAGCAGGCTAACAGGTACTGCATAGGTTATTGCATTTGCAAAAAGTTTGTTTTGCCAGTAAATAAGGTTTTTTTTCCCATTGACCGAATCATCGAGCATTAACCGATCGATGAGGGTTTTATAATTGTTCCAGGATTTTGTGATAAAGGAGTGGAAAACAGGCATAATTAACAGATAAATAATACATCAGGTTAAGACTTTAATCCATAACTTACGGGGGTATTTAGTTTATTTTGCGGTGTTGTATCATACTACCATCTCCATAACATAATTAGAGGCTGTCTTCAAATATTGTTTTTCTTTAATATTCTTCATGTAGCTTTTTATTATTATATTTTCATCTATAAAAATGGTGATATTTATTAAACTATTTTCAATAGCGATAATATTTTTAGCCTTTTTATAGATTGTTTCTTTAAATTATAAAGCAATAATATCTGCCGAAAAAACTTGTTTAAACATTGCAAAGCGGTTAAATGTTAATGAAGTAGAAGTTTTTTATTTACGTTTCTTTAGTAGTAAACCAGCTTGTTGTAGGTTCTAAATTTATAGCTGCAGCTATTACGGGCAGCTCTGATATGCTGGCAGAAGGTATCACTCGGTAATAAGATGCCATTAGCTATGTATTATTGATCTGATGAATTAGCACAAGTAAAAAACAGGCAGACCCGATCAGGCCTTTTGTACTGCTTGGAGATTTTGGCGACCTGCCTGGCTTGTTTGTAACCTTTTTTGGTGCGTGGCTGGGCCATTTAAATAACAACGTTTATTTTGATGGTTTGGCCTCAATGCTTATTGGGTTAATCCTCATCGCCGTATCTGCAATATTAATCAATAAAGCAAAAACTTGTTGTTTGGGCGAGCCACTCAGCTTAAAAAAGTATGCGCAAAATTATTACCGTTGCCTAGGCCGATCCTGCTGTTATTGAATGGGTAAACAAAATAATACAAGCCAAATTCCTTTTATGAAACAATATTTATTGAACCTCTAGCCGCGTAATTATTACCCGGCTAGAGGTAGTTACACTTTATTTACCGAAAGGTGGCCGCCCGGTTAGCTGTTTATACACCGGGAACTCATTATGAGGCGTTTTGCTCACGTGGAAGTTTTTGCAATAGTAAACCTGCAAGTGCATTTCATCAACCCCGTTCCGTTTAATAATAACATCCGGCAGTTGGGTTACGCTATCAAAAAATGGCTTTACGTTTATGTCAATACTGGCTTGGTGGTCTTGCCCTATAATTACGGCATCTTCGCCGATCAAGGTTTTCGGGTCTACTAAAAAAGCGAGGTTACGCGGGTCTTCATCAAAAACAATAATTGGTTTTTCGCCACGCAGGGCCCAGTCTATCTTACCGGTTAGCCACCAGCGGGTGCTGCCGGTAAATATCTTTTTATTATTAAGCCAGCCCTCTTTTTGGTAACGGGCACGCAGGTCATCATAGTCGATACCCTGTATGGTAGGGTCCCATTTACCGCCACCCAGGCTAACTATCCATTTAGGGCCGTATGATTGCCAGAAACCTGTGACCATATGCAAATTGGCTATCGAGACCACAATTACCGTAAAGTAAACAGAAAAATTGAGCCACCGTTTGGTGAGTTTATAAGATGGACTGCTGATGTTGCTCAGGCTTTTATCAACCGCAAAACCCAGGGGTATAAACAGCATCATATAGCCAGGGGCTTGCCAGTGAAAATGGTATTGTAAATCGCTCCACAGGGTAACTATGGTAAAAAACACCAGCGGTAAAACCGATGTCCAGAAGATGAAACTATAGGGTTGCGAGGTGTTTCTAAGTTTAAAGCTTTTAATAAGCTGCGCAATAAGCGGTATCCAGATCCAGGGCAGCAGCCATATCGCCTGCCCGGCAATGCTGCGAAAAAACCAGTCGAAATGTAATTTAAAATTACCCGCAGCACCTGCTCTTGCGCCCTGGAAAACAAAAGATACCCAATGGTTCTGATAGTTCCACCAGATAACCGGGAAAGCGATAATGAGCGATAATACAACAGCCAGGTATGGCCCCGGGTGCCTTAGCCAATGGCGCTGATCTTTATTGGTGGCAATAAACAGAAACACGCCGGCAAATAAAAAAAGCACATGGTACTTGCTCAAAATATCTAGCCCCATACTAAAGCCGGTAAGCAGCCAAAGGCTATATATCCTGGCACTATGCCGGTTTACGGCAGCAGTATCTTTGTAGGTAAACAATAACTGCACAATAAAATAAGTGCTTAACAGCCAAAAGAACATTAGCGGTGCATCGGGCTGAAACCAGCAGGCTATCGGCATGGTAAATACAGCACTTAAATTTATAAGCAGCGCAGTATAAAATGCAGCCTTTGCATTAAATAACAGCCGGGTAACCAAAAATAACAGCCAGCTGGTGCCTGCAAACATTAATACCGACGGAAACCTGAGCCCAAAAGCATTGAGCCCGAACATTTTGGCACTTAAACCGCCCAGCCAGAAAAACAATGGCGGCTGATCGAAGTAACTGAGATTAAGATTAATTGCCCCTCTGAAATAATACGATTCGCCAATACCCAGCCCGGTGTAAGCTGCAATGAGCACGCGGCAGATAAACGTAATAATAATTAGATAGAGCGTATATCTGCTTGCATTACTTTCGGAAAGTTTTTTCATATAAGGGGGTTGAAATATTAAGATTGCAAATCGATTGAAAAAATATAGATTATTCAATGGCTATCTGCTTAAATTACATTGGCTTTACATAAGTGCAGGTTAATGTAATTTGCATTATAATCTGGCAAAAAAACGTACTAATTCTGAATATTTCCTGAAGATTAATAGCGCGGCAAAGTGAAATAAATTTATACCAATAACTCATTTTTTAAATTTGTAAGTATCTGATATTCATTGTTATGTGATATATTTTAAACATGAAAACAAACAAAAAATAAAAATATGGGTAATTATGACAACTGGGTTTATTACAAGTTAACAAATATGACTTATATAACCAGGAGATTTTTTTACCCGCAGCAATGTTAAAACGCGTACTTTTTATAATCTGTTTATTCCCGGCTGCAGTGTTTGCGCAGGATGCATCAGGAGTATTACCTCAAAAAGTGGTTCCGAAAGATACCGCCAATAAGGTGGACTTAATTGATATTGGTAAAAAAGTTTTCCATATTCACCCAAGTACCATAGAGCAGGAAAAAGGCAAAAAGATATACTTTTCTATTTTGCCTACCAGCAGTAATGTACCCGGTGGCGGTGGTAAGGCTTTGGTTACCAGTACAACTGCAGGGTTTTACCTTGGGCCACGTAAAACAACCTATTTATCAAGTGTTAACTTTGCCCCATACTGGAATTTAGGCAGCCGCTTTGGTTTGCCCTTACGTTCTAATATCTGGTTGCCCGAAAACAAATGGCTTATACAGGGCGATGTGCGTTTCCTGGTATATCCGCAATTTACCTGGGGGTTGGGCAGTACCGATAATGACCACAAGATATTACTCGATTATAATTACATCCGCTTTTATCAAAGCGCGCTTAAGCGTATTAAACCTTATTTATTTGCCGGTTTAGGGTATGATATGGATTACTTTTTCAACGTAAAATCTGATGATCCAACCATGCCTGCCGAACAGTTTACCAAATATAAATACGGTACTAATGGTAGTGGCTTTTCTTCGGGTTTAACATTTAACCTGTTATACGATACCCGTAATAATTCGCTTAACCCTTTACCGGGTGCATATGCTAATATCGTATACCGTGTTAACCCTACTTTTTTAGGCAGCAATCAAAACTGGCATTCGCTTTATCTCGATGTCAGAAAGTATTTGCCTATGAACCCAACTAAGCCAAGCCAGCAAAATACATTGGCTTTCTGGGGGTATTTATGGACGGTGCTTGGCAGCAATGCGCCTTACCTTAATTTGCCTAGTATAGGTTGGGATCCATTTAACCGCTCGGGCGAGGGTATCCAGCAAAACCGTTACCGTGGCAAATCCATGGTTTATTTAGAGAGTGAGTACAGGCGCGATATTACCAATAATGGTTTGCTTGGTTTTGTAGTATTTGCAAACGCTACCAGCGTAAGCGGTACCAGTAATTTATTTACCTCATGGCACCCTGCAGGTGGTACCGGTTTGCGGGTTAAGTTTAACAAAGGCTCTAACACCAACATAGGTATGGATTATGGCTTCAGTAAAGGCTACAGTGCTATTATATTTAACATCGGCGAGTCTTTTTAAGCAGTTTCGTAAATTTCAACAGTCATTTTATATCTTAGGCAGCATAATCACCGGTTATGCTGCTTATTATTTTAAACGTAATTTTTTGTTTAGCCTTTATAGCCTTTGCGTACGTTAACCTAAATGATAACGATGCATGGCTTTGGGTAAGCATTTACATGGCTGTGGCTATATGCTGTGGGCTGGTGGTATTTAAATTTTACTACCCGCTGGTGTATGTTGGGCTTGGTATCTTTTACTTTGTTTACGCAGTTATATTGTTTTTTGCCGAAGATGGCGTACGCGATTGGCTTATCAAATACAAGCGCCCGAGTATTGTAGAAACCATGCAGGCCGAAAAGCCATATATTGAGAAAACCCGCGAATTTTTTGGTTTACTGATTGTTACAGGTGCTTTGATGATAGATTACATCGCTGTTAAATATTAAATTTATTGCAATGGATTACAGGAAAGAAGCAGCTAAAGCCTGCCTGCAATTTTTAGAGCCCGGGCAAATTATTGGCCTGGGTGCCGGCACAACGGTGGCCTACCTGGTTGATATGATAGCCGAGGCTGCAGGCCTTGCAGCATCGCTTACGTTTGTATCATCGTCATTTAAAACCCGTGCTTACTTACAGCAAAAAGGGCTGAACGTTAAAACAGCTGCCATAATTAGTGAGCTGGATATTTATTTTGATGGCTGCGACCAGTTTGATGCCGGTTTAAATGCCCTTAAAAGTGGCGGCGGCATCCACACCAGCGAAAAAATACTGGCCGCTATGGCCGGGCAGTTTATATTAATGGGCGATGAAAGTAAGGTGGTAACTAAATTGGATAATACCTACCCGCTTGTGATAGAAATTTTGCAGGAGGCATATGCAGGGGTGATAAAAAAGCTACAGGTAGATTATCCAACAGCAAGTATTACGCTACGCATGGGCAAAAGTAAAGATGGTGCAGTGATATCAGACAATGGAAACCTGCTGGCCGATATGCTGTTTACCGAACTGCCAGAAATAGCGGCATTAAATACCCATGTTAAAATGATGCCCGGTATTGTAGATCATTCTTTGTTTTATCAAATGGCCACTAAAGCTATTGTTGCAGGCGAGCATGGGGTTAGGCTAATAATGCCGCAAATTTAACCCTTAATGTAATTCAAAAGGCTCAATATGGATTAGCACATCCTTGATGCTTAACTTGCTGGCCAGTAGCTTATCTTTAACAACATGGGCAATGCGGTGGCCTTCGGCAACGGTAAGTTCGGGGTCTAGTTGTATGTGGAGGTCAACAAAATAATCGAAGCCCATTTTGCGCACATAGCATTTCTCTATAAGCTTAACATCGCTAACTTCTGCAGCCAGGGTGCGGATCTTGTCAACAATTTCGGCAGATGGCGCTGCATCCATAATTTCTTCCAGTCCGGGGCGTAAAAGCTGTATGGCATTATAAAATATAAGGCCCGATGCAAGCAATGCTGCCCAATCGTCGGCCCCTTCATATCCTTTACCGGCAACAAGCGCTATTACAATACCTATAAATGCGGCTACAGAGGTGATAGCGTCGCTACGGTGGTGGTAAGCATCGGCCTTAACGGCATTACTATCAATCTGCTTGCCCACTTTAAGCACATACCTAAACATGCTTTCCTTAATAATCATCACCACCAGAAGCACATAAAGGGTAAACCTTTTGGGCATTGCATGCGGTGTTGTTGCCAGTTCGAGCGCGTGCCAGCCTATCCAAACCGATGCTCCCATTAAACAGAAAGAAATCACGATGGATGCAATAGGTTCGGCTTTGCCATGTCCGTATGGGTGCTTGGGGTCTGCCGGCTTCATGGCAATTTTTAGGCCGATCCATAACAGGGTTGAGCTAAAAACATCGGCACCAGTTTCTGTAGCATCAGCAATTAAGGCATAAGAGTGGCCCAGGTGGCCTGTTATCGCTTTCAGAAAAACCAGCACTATGCTAATGCCGATACCTATCTGGGTGGTTCTTATTGCTTTTACCGAAGGGTGAACATCAATTACAGCCATGTTTTTATTAAAGCTGCAAAGGTAAAATCATATTGTATAAAAAGGGATTTTATTAAATAAAAGCAACCTTAAAATTACAGGTTAACGCTAATTGTATTACAACAGTACTGACAAGTAGTAAACTTATTTTCTGTTTTTTGACAGTATATACTTTGACATTGCTGCTCTGGGTGCAGAATGAAGCCATAATGTAATATACGAGCATGCTATAATCAGTAAGGAACATGTGCATATAATAAGATGAGAAACAGGGATTTGGTATCCCGGCCCAATGAGTATAAATGTAAAATCGGTAATACAGATACCGCAGAAAGGGAACGATGCAAATAATAAAACCAGCATAATTTGCTCTCTGATGCACCTGTTATGCGTAACCTGTTTTATTGAAATGCCTAATGATGGTACGGTAGCAGGCGGCTTTGTGGTAATGCATTCTAAATTGTGCAATTCGCAATAGGTGCAATTTTTTCTGCCTCGCTGGTAAGTGTTATTATGCTGATTTTGAATTGTTGCGGAAGACATTGGATAGATGCTGGTAATACAGGATATAGGTTGGTTTTTACTGCTGATGTCAAAAGCCCGATCGGCGGAATATTACGCGGCTGGGATGCGGTTTACACAACCGCCAACCGGGGCAAATCGACATTGTGGTTATTATTGGTTAATTAAATGCGGCATAAGCTTCGCTAACATTAATTGTTTCTGCAAAGGGGTGCAAAACGTAGCCGCGTATTATTTCATTACTTAGGGCCAGTTCCATCGCGGCTCTTTTATTCTTTTTAAGGCCAGAGTCTACCAACAGGCTAATACGTAACAACTCCTTAAACTGCGGCGTATCCATTCTTGTAGCATTGCGCATAATGTCGGCATATATGGTAGCAGATCGTTTCAGAACAAGTAGCGCATCATGGGCATAATATCCATGTTCGCCGGTTCTGAAGCTTACACATACATAATCGTTTTCAAAGTTTTCGGTGGTAATTATACCAACGTTACCTTGTTTGCAAATCGGGTCGCCTTTTAAATCTGGGTGTACCATTACAAGGGTGCCTGTTAGTTCGTCGTTCATGATGTAGGTTTATTTAATTGGATGGTGTGTTGTTTTCGGAAACAAAACTCCATTTTCAACACTTAACAAAACTGACATAGATGTTAACAAAGCTGCCAAAATCCTTCAAAATGAACGTGTTTGATAAGTAAAATCTGCTAAGCAACAGATTTTACTTACTTATAATGCACGATTATAATAAATCACTTACTTCGCGGCCATAATATTCTTTAAATAATTTGCTGAAATAGGCAGGGGTTTCAAAACCTGCCACGTAAGATATTTCTGCAATGGTGCGATACTTGCCACTCTCAATTGCTTCACGTGCAATTTGCAGCCTTATGGTGCGGATGTATTTATTAGGGGTTAAGCCGGTAATGGCTTTTATGCGGCGAAACAGCTGCCGTTCGCTAATGGCAACAGCATCACTTAGCATGTATAGGTTAAGATCGGTTTTGCCAACGTGCATCCTAACCACAGTATCGAGTTCGGCCAGCCAAACCAGGTCGGCCGGGGATACGTGTATAATTTCGCTTTCTTCCGGTGTGATATCTGCATCATTAGCCAGTGTGCTTTCTGTTTCAAACAATGTTGGGGTAATGGATGTAGCAAGTTCAAACCTTGCTGCGGCATTGCTAATAAGGTTTGTTACGCGGGCAATCAGCTCATCTTTTGAAAACGGTTTGGTAATGTAATCATCAACACCGGTGTTAAGGGCCTTAAGCCTGTGCTGCTTATCGGTGAGTGCTGTAAGCATAATTACGGGGATGGTGCAAAAATTGTCGGTTTGCTTTAGGGTTTCCAGTAGGGTAAAACCATCCATCTCCGGCATCATTACATCAGATATAATAAGGCTGGGTAGCTTTTCCATCGCATTAAGCATCGTTAATGCTTCTGCACCGTTACCGGCAGTAACCAATGTATGCGTAGGTTTTAAGATATCGGCAATGTAACCGGCCATGTCCACGTTGTCTTCAACAATCATGACTAACATCTTATTATCATCTATAGTTATTGCAACAGGCTCAATTATATCAATAGTTCCAATTACAGTTTGTGGTTCTGCCGGGCGCAATTCTGCATTAACAAGGGGGATGCTTACTTTAAAGGTTACGCTTTCTTTCCATACATTATCAATGGTAATTGTTCCGCCCATTAGTTCGGTAAATTCGCGAACTATGGCCAGGCCTATACCTGTACCACCTTGTAATTGTTGCTCTTCATTGTGCCCCTGGTAATAACGGTCAAATACATTGGGCAGGTCATCGGGGTGGATCCCTGCGCCGCTATTGGTAACACTAAAATTAAAAGCATCATCTGTTGTAAGGGCTGTTACCGTAATTGAACCATCATTAGGTGTAAATTTTATAGCATTGCTGATGAGGTTGGTGCTTATTTTTTCAAATTTCTCTATATCGAGGTCGGCAAATAATTGTTCATCAATAGTACTAACCAGCGCGTAGTTTATCTTTTTAAATGCCGCAGCCGAGTAAAAGCCCTGATAAATTATTTTAGTGAAATTAGCCAGGGCCACAGGCTTTAACTTTAACACCAGTTTGCCGGCTTCCAGTTTGCCCAGGTCGAGCAATTCATTCACCAGGTTTAAAAGCTTGTTACCGTTGCGGATAATGGTTTTAAGGTAATGCTGTTCCTGTGCTTCATCATCTACTTCTTTATCCATTAATTGCCCGGCAGGGCCCATAATTAAGGTGAGCGGTGTGCGTAGCTCGTGGCTAATGTTGGCAAAGAACCGGGTTTTAAGTGCCGCCAGCTTTTCAAGTTGCTCACGCTCTTTAATCAATAAGGCGGCTTCTTTTTTTCTTTTATAAACCAGCCAGTTATAGGTTGCAATGAGGGCAACGGCAATGAGTATAGCCAGCAGGATTAAATAATTACGTTGCTGATGAAATAGTTTAGTTTCGTTATCGGCAATAATTAAACGTTCATCATTGCGGTATTTTTTATCGAGTTCGGCAGCATTTTTGGTTTTTTCTAAGTTCGATAAACTATCTTCCAATTTAACAGATTTTCCATAATACTCATACGCAAGTTTGTAATTTCCAAGTCCCTCGTAACCTTCTTTAAGTTTATTGAACAGGTTTTTTTGCATGTTCTTATCATTTTCAGAACCAGGATCTAACGCGATGGCCTGTTGGCCATATTTAACCGCTTCCGCATACCGTTGCTGGTTGTTATATACTTCTATCAATGCACTAAGCTGGCTTTTTTCGAGAGTAGTATATTTATGTTCGCTAGATATGGCGATTGCTTGTTTTATTGTTGACTCTGCTCGCTTATCATTCGCTTGCCCATACAGACTGCCAAGATTTCCCAAAAAACGGGAGTTGTCAAAAGATGTTTCCGCAACAAAATGTAAATAAGGAGGAGAGAGTACGATTTCCAGATATTTAGTAGCCTTTTTAATGTTTGCAGCCGATTTAATATGGCTATTTGAATAGAGATCTGAAATGTTACTGAGAGAAATAATATACATTGAAGAATCCTTCAGTTCCAGTGCTTCCTTTGATGATTTGAGCGCATATGGAAGTGCTTCTGACGGATTACCCATTCCTTGATATATATCGGATATACAAACCAAGCTATATATATTCATTTTTTTCCAGTGTAGCTCGTCTGTTTCGCGCAGCATTTTAAAGGCTGTTTGTAATGCTTCGACGTTTTTACCCTGTTTAGCCAGCATATAAGCTACCATTAATGATGCCCTGGTATAGGTGTCAGAGTCTTTTTGGTTGGTGTGTTTTACAGATTGCCTGGCTAAATCTAATGCGCTGGCAACATTACCTTGCCTGTACGCCATTTTAGATTGCAGGAAAATTACAATTCCTTCTAATAACTGATCGTTGTTTTTTCTGGCTTCGGTAATCAGCTTGGCAGAAAGCATCCTGATGGTATCAGGGTTTCTTGTTTTTCTTAGAGCAGTTAAATCTTTGTTTTTAGGCTGTGCCTGTACAAGCTGATGGCAAAGAAAAATGAATAAAAAAACAATAAATGTTTTAATAAAATAAAGGGTGTTTGGATAGGAAGGGCGTTTCATAGTTGCCCGAAAGTACGGTTACTTTTTAAAACGTTTTTGTAATAATTAAGTAACAAAAACTGCCATAAAATTTCATAAATAGCTTGTAGTAAATTATTTAAATTATAAAAATAATATTCGGTTGTTAGGATTAATTAATGTTGTTTTTAATTCGCTTAGCGATA
>NZ_MPPL01000001.1:686786-766762 GCF_001911425.1 Mucilaginibacter polytrichastri
TAAAAAAGAAATTTTAACTGTAAAATATTAATTTATCAGGCATTATTGTGTTAAAAAAACACAATAGTGTTATGCCAGCACGGGTAAAACGTTTGTTATCGCTAATATTTCGTCGAGCAGTTCGTTGCTTGGGTTTACTTTAATTGACTTGGAGAACATGCTTACATTGTAACCTTCATCATCCCGCACCGAAAATTTGAGAGCGCAGGTTTTGGATGGATATTTCTCATGATTGGTTTCTATCGCCTTATGCAATTTCTCCATAAACTGGCTGTTGATATTATGCAGTTCAACGTTTACGGTGATAGATTTTGTCACCTTTTCGCGCATTTCAGATAGCAGATCAATGGTCGCTATCCGTAAGTCCCAGTTATCTTTTTGTCGAAACTTCTCTTCAATGTTACCTTTAATATGTACAAAATAACCATCCGACATATGGTTGCGGAATTTAATATAGTCATCGCCAAATAAGGCAAATTCGTAAGATTCGTTGTAATCCTCAAGCACAAAGGTGCCGAAGGGTTTCCCGGTTTTAGTCATGCGATGCTGCACATTGCCCATTAATCCACCTATTCTAATCTCGCCTTTTTTTCGGAGATTGGCAAAGGCCAGTGCAATATCATCGCCACCCTCCCCAGAGCGGGCTTTAACCATTAGTTTAAGGTCTTGAATTGTGCTGTTGCAATAGTCTCTTAGTTCCAGTTTATAATTATCGAGCGGGTGGCCGGTTAAATAAATACCGATCACATCCTTTTCGTATTTCAGTTTTTCTATCAGCGGCCACTCTTCGCACTCGGGCATAGGCGGCTCGGGTATGTAGGAGGCTATAGAGCCACCAAATAAGGATGACTGTGAGCTGTTTTGTGTGTTCTGGTAATCGTTAGAGAACTTAATCATGCGCTCTATACCAGTTAGTATACCGTTTTCTGTTTTGGCAAAAAACTGGGCGCGCTTCATATTAAAGCCATCAAATGCTCCGCTGTACACCAGGTTTTCGTACGATTTTTTGTTAACGTTACGTACGTTAGAGCGTTTTGCAAAATCATAAATAGACTGGTAGGGGCCATTGGCATTGCGTTCTTCAATAATGCTTTCTATCGCCTTATCGCCAACGCCTTTGATTCCCGAAAATCCAAAACGGATCTCACCTTTTTGGTTAGGGGTAAATGCCATGTCAGACTCGTTGATATCCGGCCCTAAAACCTGGATACCCATCCGGCGGCATTCGTCCATAAAGAAGGTAATCTTCTCAATGTTATTCTGGTTATTTAATACCGCCGACATATATTCGGCCGGGTAATGCGCCTTTAAGTAGGCCGTTTGGTATGCTACGAAAGCATAACAGGTAGAGTGCGATTTGTTAAAGGCATACTGGGCAAATGCTTTCCAGTCTGTCCAAACTTTGGTTAGTTTATCTTTGGGGTGGCCCTTGGCAATGGCGCCATCCATAAACTGGGCCTCCATTTTATTAAGGATCTCAATTTGCTTTTTACCCATTGCCTTTCGCAAAACGTCGGCATCGCCTTTACTAAAGCCGGCCAGTTTTTGCGATAAAAGCATCACCTGCTCCTGGTATACGGTAATACCGTAGGTTTCGCCCAGGTATTCCTCCATGTCGGCCAAATCGAAGGTAATAGGTTCGTGGCCGTGCTTACGCTTAATAAAGTTTGGGATGTATTCTATCGGGCCCGGACGGTACAAGGCGTTCATGGCAATCAGATCCTCAAACTTATCGGGTTTCAGATCGCGCAGGTACATCTGCATACCGTCACTTTCAAACTGGAAGGTACCGTTGGTATCGCCGCGTTGGTAAAGCTCAAAAGTCAACTGGTCATCAAGCGGGATATAATCTATCTCGATAACCACATCATGGTTATGCTTAATCATCCTTAACGCGCCTTTAATAATGGTCAGCGTTTTTAGGCCCAAAAAGTCCATTTTGATTACGCCTGCATCTTCAATTACGCGGCCATCATATTGGGTAACCAGCAGGTCGGAGTCTTTTGCTGTAGCAACCGGCACTATGTTGGTTAAATCTTCGGGTGCAATGATAATACCTGCTGCGTGTACGCCGGTGTTACGTACCGAGCCTTCCAGCTTTTCGGCCTCGCGCAGTACAATACCGCGCAGGTCTTTACTGGTATAAATTTCTTTCAGCTCGGGCACCTGGTCAATAGCTGCTTTCAGGGTGATACCTAATGTGTCGGGTACCAGTTTTTTCATTAAGTTAACCTCAGAAAGGGGCATATCCAGCACCCGGCCAACATCCTGTATGCTGGTACGGGCAGCCATAGAGCCGTAGGTAATGATCTGTGCTACCTGGTTGCGGCCATACTTATCTACCACATAATCAATAACCTTTTGGCGGCCTTCATCGTCAAAATCGGTATCAATATCGGGCATCGATTTACGATCGGGATTCAGGAAACGCTCAAACAGCAGGTTGTACTTCATCGGGTCGATATTGGTGATCCCGGTGCAATAAGCCACAACCGAGCCTGCTGCCGAACCACGGCCCGGGCCAATGAATACCCCGATGTTACGGCCTTCTTTAATAAAGTCGGCCACGATTAAAAAGTACCCGGCAAAACCCATGGTACGGATGGTAAACAACTCGAAGTTTATCCGTTCTTCAACCTCGGGTGTTATATCAATATATCTTTCTTTGGCGCCTGTAAAGGTTAAGTGCTTGAGGTATTCCCACTGGTTCAATACATCCGATTCGGGGCCGCTGTGTATGGCAAACTCCTGCGGTATCGGGAAGTTAGGTAACATAATATCGCGTTTCAGCTTCAGTACGTCTACCTTGTCAACAATTTCGTTGGTATTATCCAGCGATTCTGGGATATCATGAAACAGCTTGCCCATTTCGGCCTGCGTTTTAAAATAAAACTGATCGTTAGGGAAACCGAACCTGTAGCCTTTACCACCTTCTTCATCGGTGGCAATAGGGGTGCTCTGCATGTCGCCGGTGTTTACGCACAGTAAAATATCGTGCGCATTGGCATCCTGCTGATCCACGTAGTGCGAATCGTTAGAACAAATTACTTTTACATTGTGCTTTTTAGCATATTTAAGCAGCGTTTTGTTAATGATCTGCTGCTCGTTAATCTCGTGCCTTTGCAGCTCTATATAGTAATCTTCGCCAAACAGATCCAGCCACCATTTAAATTCGGCTTCGGCTTCTTCTTCTGTTTTCTTTAAAATAGCCTGCGGCACAGATGCCCCTATGCAGCAACTGGTAGCAATTAAACCTTTATGGTGCTTTAATATCAGTTCTTTATCAATACGCGGCCATTTACTGTACAAGCCTTCCATGTAACCCAATGAGCAGAGCTTAATGAGGTTGCGATAGCCTTCGGCATTTTTGGCAATTAATAACTGGTGATGGCGTACATCGCGTTTCTCTTTGGTAAACTGCTTTTTATGGCGGTCTTCTACCACATAAAACTCGCAGCCTACAATGGGTTTTACGTTATGCTTACCGGCTTCGGCCACAAACTTAAACACACCAAACATGTTACCATGGTCTGTAATGGCCAGCGCTTTCATGCCATCGGCAGCAGCCTTTTTATAGAGCTTGCCAATGTCGGCAGCGCCGTCCAGTAATGAAAATTGTGTGTGTACGTGTAAGTGCGAAAAATCTGGCATAACTAATCCCTGTCGTTCAAAAAAAGAAGAGCACAAATTTACCAATTTTGTTAGCTACCCATATGCTAAACATTCACTTATTTTTTAACATTGGCGTCAAAATGTTAATAGGTAACAGGGTAGATTTAGTTGAATATCCGGTGAGAGAGCACGGGGGGCTTTTCTTAAATAACTATAAAAGGCGTATCGTTATAATTAAGAATAGCTTATTTTTTCGGAGCTGTTTAGTTTTATACTAAGCGGCTTTTTTAATGCGACGTATTACATAATGCGCAATTTTTAAATTAAAAAATTAATGTACTAATTAAATTTTCTTTTACAGAGGTTGGGTACAAACAACTTTTGCACGCTGTTTGTAATAGTAGGCGATAACATCATCTTCAACTTTGAAAACATACTAATATTGGAACGATTTGGACGTATAGCTATAAAAACTATTCTTTGGATAATTGCAAGTGTCATTTTTTTAGTGTTGCTTGTATTTGTTTTGATACAGGTACCGGCAGTTCAAAACTTCGCGAAGGACAAAGCCGTAAATTATTTACAAGGAAAAATTCATACCAAGGTTGCCATTGGCCATATTACGCTCGGCATCCCAAAAATGCTGGTGTTAGAGGATGTTTACTTTGAAGATCAGAAAAAAGATACGCTGATTGCCGGAAAGTCATTAAAGGTTGATATCAGCATGCTAAAACTACTGGATCATAAAGTAGAGATCAATGAGATTAACCTCGACGGCATTACTGCCAATGTAAGCCGTAACAAAGACAGCGTTTTTAACTTTGACTATATAATTAAGGCATTTGCAGGCGAGCAAAAGAAAGAGGTAAAGCCCGAAGACACCACCTCTACCATGAAGTTTTCGCTGGATAAGATCATTCTTGATAAAATTAACATTAAATATAAAGACCAGACCACCGGTAATGATATTAAGTTTTTGCTGGGCCACTTTGATACCCGGATCAAAGATTTTGATATGGACAAAATGAAGTTCAGCATCCCGAAGATTAATCTGTCGGATGTTAACGCGCGCATTATCCAAACGCCAACCGGCTCTTCCATTGCGCAAACTGCTGCGGTTGATACCGCTACCAAGCCGCTTAACATGGCGCTCGATCTGGGTACCATTGATGTAAACCGGGTTAAAGTTTATTATCAGGCCAAGGAAATGAAAACCAGTGTGGATTTGGGTAAATTTCTGGTTGAGTTTAATAAGCTGGATCTGCTTAAGCAAAAGGTAGATATTAAATCTGTTGAGTTAAGTAATACCGATGCTGCGCTAAGATTGGCTAAACCAGAGAGTGTACAAAAAGCTGTGATTAAAGCGGCTAAAAAGATAGATACACTGATGACCCCGGCCACATCGACTAAGCCATGGTCGGTTATGGTGGGTAAGGTAACGCTGGCCAATGACAATGTTAAGTTTGATAACGATGCCCAAAAGCCGGTTGCCAAAGGCTTGGATTATGGCCATATGTATATCCGCAACCTCAATACCGATATTGAAAATATTAACTACACTGCCGATAGCACATCGGGCCGCATCAATGAGTTTACCTTTAGCGATAAAAGTGGTTTGGCATTGCGCAAGTTTCACACCTCATTTTTTTACGGGCTTAAAAATTCGTATCTGAAAGACCTTTACATAGAAACACCCAATTCAATATTACAAAAAGATGTACAGGTGGGCTATCCATCAATAGATGCGATCACTAAAGATCTCAGCAAACTAAGCATCAATGCCAACTTAGATGGCACCCGTATAGGCCTTAAAGATATTTTACTGGTAATGCCGACTATGGCTTCGATGGAGCCATTTAAAAGCTCGCCTAATGCGGTGTTCCGTATTGATGGCAAGGTTGCCGGTACGGTTAATAACCTGCGCATCCCTCACCTGGAAGTTCGGGGTTTGTCTGATACCCATATCAAAGCATCGGCAGCTATTAAAGGGATGATTGTTAATGGTAAAACAGACCCGACGAAAGCAACCTTCGATGTTAATATTGCCGATCTAACTACCAGTCGCCGGGATATTTACAGATTGGTAGATAAAAAGATGATCCCGGCCAGTGTAAGTATCCCCGAAAAACTAAGCCTGAAGGGTAACCTGAAAGGCAATATGAAGGATCTGAATACCAAACTGATACTACGATCAAGCTATGGTGCCATTGATGCTATTGCGCATGTAAAGAATGCGGATAACATGAAAAAGCTGGCATATACTGCCAATGTAAAGGTAAATAACCTGAATGCAGGTGCCTTAACTAAGCAACCGCAAATGGTTGGGCATTTAACACTGACTGCTAATGTAAAAGGTACTGGCATCGACCCAAAGCATCTTAACCTGCAGTTTGACGCTAATGTGGCAAGTGCGCAAATAAAAGGTTATAACTATCGTAACCTGGTGGCTAAAGGTACTGCCGTAAATGGTAAATACGCTGCAACAGCCCGGATGAAAGACCCCAACATCAACTTTAGCCTGGATGCCAAAGCTGATATGAATAAAAAATATCCATCTATTATTGCTAGTTTAATGATCGATAGCATTAACCTGCAAAAGTTACATTTTGTGAAGGATGATATGCGTTTCCACGGTAAACTGGTGGCTAATTTCCCAACTGCTGATCCTGATTATTTAAATGGTAAGGCTACAGTTACCGACATGATATTGGTAAATAAAGGGCAACGGATAAAATTAGATACTATTAGCCTGGTATCTACTGCCAATGCAGATAGCAGCAGCCTGCGGTTAAAAATACCGATGCTTACTGCACACCTCGGCGGTAAATATAAATTGACCGAGATAGCCACCGCTTTACAGGATAATATAGACAAGTATTACAATACCAGTATGGTAAAGGGTACTATCAAGCCTAAATATTCGCCGCAGCAATTTACATTTGATATCCATGCGGTAAAAACGCCGATGGTGGCTCAATTGGTGCCTGATTTAAAACAGCTTGATCCGGTATTAATTAATGGCCGCTTTAATAGCACAACCGGAGAACTGCTGGTTAATGGCACTATACCAAAAGTTGTTTATGGTACTAATACAATAAACAATGGTAAGCTTAATATCAATACAGCCAATAATGCATTAAACTATAGTTTAACATTTGATGATATTAAAGTTGGTACGTCTATAGACCTGTTATACCCAAGCATTACCGGTAGTGCGCAAAACAATAAGTTAAACCTAAACGTGCAAATGCGCGATGCTACCAAAAAAGAACGTTTTAGATTAGCGGGTGTGTTTAGCGCGTTGAATGGTGGTTATCAGTTCAGCTTTTTGCAAAACGGCTTGATGTTAGATTACCTGCAATGGGTGGTTAACCCAAACAATGCATTACAATTTGGCACCAAAGGGATTTTAGCACGCGATTTTACCATTACCAATAACGGCCAGATTTTAAGTGTAAACAGTAACCCGCAAACGCTTAATTCGCCAATAGATATCAAATTTACAAACTTCCACATTGAGGATCTGGCCAAGATAGCACGCCAGGATTCGTTATTGGTAGGGGGGACATTGAATGGGGATGCTACAGTAAGCGATTTCCAGAAATCGCCCAAGTTTACGGCTAACATGAACTTAACCGACTTTAGCTTTAGGCAGGATACGGTAGGTAATATTGCTATTAAAGTAAATAACCAGACTGCTAATGCCTATGCGGCTAATGTGAGTATTACGGGCAAGGGAAATGAGGTAAACCTGGATGGGGTTTACACTACCAGCCCGAAAAGCAGTTTTGATATGACGCTCAACATCGTGAAGCTGAATATGAAGAGTATCCAGGGCTTTACGTTTGGTGCTATAAAAGGGGCTAAGGGCGACCTATCGGGCCAGCTTAAAATAACGGGGACTACAGATGTTCCGGCCATTAGGGGCGATGTTAAGTTTAACCAGGTTGGGTTTAACGTGGCTATGCTCAACTCTTATTTCCAGATGCCTAAAGAGACTATCTCGTTTACCAGCGATGGTATTCACTTTAACGATTTTACCATGGTAGACTCTACCGGGGCCAAAGCTGTGATAACAGGTGCGGTTTATACAACTACCTATACCGATTTTAAATTTGGCCTGGATATCAATGCCAAAAATTTCAGGGTGATGAATTCTACCCATACCGATAATAAATTATACTATGGCAAGCTGTTTATAGATACACGGATAAAGGTACGTGGCGATATGACCAAACCCATTGTGGATGGTACGCTTGACGTAAACGATAAAACAGACTTAACGATTGTACTGCCAACTACTGATCCAAGCGTAGAAGACCGGAAAGGGGTTGTAGAATTCTTTGACCAGGATACCCCGCATACCGATTCGGTATTGCTGGCAAAACAACTGGATTCGCTTAAAAAGACTGAAGTTACCGGCATGGATATTAACATGGTGGTAAACATAAGCAAGAAAGCCAATTTTAATATCGTTTTAGATGAGCGTAATGGCGATGTGGTGCATATTAAGGGTGAAGCTTCATTGCAAGGTGGTATTGACCCAAGCGGTAAAGTTAACTTAACAGGTACTTACACTGTTGCCGAAGGTTCATACACCCTTGCTTATGCAACCGTGGTACGCAAGTTTAACTTTAAATCGGGCAGCACCATTGTATGGACCGGCGACCCAACAACGGCTAACATAGACCTTACCGCTGTTTACATAGCTAAAGTGCCGCCTATTGATTTGGTACAAGATCAAACCGATGATGTGCAGGCTACCATGTTAAAACAAAAGCTGCCTTTTAACGTCAACCTCAACCTTAAAAATCAGCTGATGTCGCCGGCTATCAGTTTTGATATTGTACTGCCGGATAGTAATTATACCGTATCGCCCAATATTGTCACCATCGTAAATACCCGTTTGGACCAGGTAAGATCAGATCCGAACGAGATGAATAAACAAGTTTTGGGTGTATTGGTATTGGGGCACTTTATTGGCGATAATCCACTGGAAAGCAAAGGTGGCAGTACTACTGCCGAAGGTTTGGTACGTAATACTGTAAGCAGCATGTTGTCAGACCAGCTGAACCGTATGGCGGGCAGCCTGATCTCTGGTGTAGATCTTAATTTCGACCTGCAATCTGGAGAGGATTATTCAACCGGGCAGGCGCAAAACCGTACAGATCTGAATATAGGCTTGTCCAAACGTTTCCTGAATGACAGGTTAACAGTAACCGTGGGTAATAACTTTAACCTGGAAGGTGCACAGACTAACGAAAAAACAAGCAACATTGCTGGCAATTTATCAGCTAATTACAAACTGAGTAAAGATGGCAGGTATATGCTGAGGGCTTATCGCCGCGATGAGTACATTGTTTTGCAGGGGCAGGTTATAGAAACAGGTGTGGGCTTTACCCTTACTATGGATTATAACAGATTTAGCCAGCTATTTAAACGGAGCAGCAAACGTGAGAAAGCATTGCAGAAGAAATACAATCAGGACCAGAAAGAGCAGAAGAAAAAAGAAAAAGCAGCAGACGATGCAAAGCAGCCTGCAGATGATAAGAAAGCGGTTGCGGCGGGTACTGGTACCGCGCAACCACAAGAACAGGAAGAAGAAGATCTATTAAATTAAACCATGACTAAAAATCTACCATATATATTTTTGTTGGCTATTGTGTTAAACGCATGCAGTAATACTAAATACTTACCCAAAGGCGAGAAACTATATACCGGCGGGCAGGTTAAAATTGTTAATAAGGATATCAAAAAGAATGATTCGAAAGCGCTGATTACAGAGTTAGAAGCCCTGCTGCGCCCTAAACCCAATGGCGCTATTTTAGGCTTACGGCCAAAATTGTATTTATGGAATATTACCCAAACCACCAAAACTAAAGGCATTAGGGCCTGGCTGCACAGAAAAGGCGAACCGCCTGTATTTGTAAGTGATGTAGACCTGGATAAAAGCAGCCAGATACTAACCAATCGCCTGCAAAACATAAGTTATTTCCAGGCGCAGGTAAATGGTGATACCGTAAGCAAAGGCCGCACAGCCAAGGCAGTTTTTACAGCAGCTACCGGCCCGGCTTATAAAATAAGGAAAGTGATTTTCCCTACAAGTACCGAGGGCGTAGATACTGCGGTTGCAGGTACTGCTAAAGAATCTCTGCTTAAGGTAGGCGACAAGTATGATTTGGATGTAATTAAAAACGAGCGACTGCGTATTGATGCCCGGTTAAAGGAAAAAGGTTTTTTTTACTTTGCACCGGAGGATATTAAACTGCGGGTTGATAGTACCATTGAAGGCCACCAGGTTGATATGTTTGTAAAGGTTAAAGAAGAAACCCCACAACTAGCCAGAACTATTTACACCATCAGAAATATTTATGTTTACCCTAACTACACTTTGCGTGATACGGCTTTAAAACTCGATTCGGCCAAAAAATACCGTTGGTACTATATGGTACAGGGCAAGCGCGAAACGGTTAAGCCATGGCTGTTTAAAAACACAGTATTGCTGCAACCCGGCGAAGTATATAACCGTACCGACCATACCAAATCATTAAACCGTTTTATTGAACTGGGGCCGTTTAAGTTTGTTAAGAACCGTTTTGAGGATGTAACTCCGGATTCGCCCTTGCTGGATGTGTATTACCAGTTAACCCCATATCCTAAAAAATCTATTCAGTTTGATTTGTTGGGTCGAACCACTTCGGCTAGCTATAATGGTGTACAAGCCAGTATAAGCTGGAAAAACCGGAATACTTTTAAAGCCGGCGAGCTGTTAACCGTTACTGCATTAGGTAGTACGGATGGGCAGGTAGGGCAATCAAACGGTGGTTATGCGGTATCGCAGATTGGTGTACAAACCTCTTTAAGCTGGCCGCGCTTTGTGAGCCCGTTTAACTTTAAAGCAGATAATGCCTATATACCGCACACTACGTTAACCCTGGGAGGATCATTGGTTATCCGTAGTCAATTGTATACTTTAGATTCGTACAATGGCGCATTCGGTTACCAGTGGAAACAAGACCAGTACCGCCAGCATGCCCTTAATTTACTGGAGATAACTTATATACATCCGCGCAGTGTAACTGCATTGTATCAGGATAGTATTAAAAATACAGGAAACCCGACATTAGCACACGTAATTGCCCCGCAATTTACCTGGGGCCCAAGCTATAGCTTTACTTACGATAATACGGTTGATGCCTATCGTACCAATACATTTTTATATTCGGGAAAGATAAGTTTATCTAATAATATTTATGGTTTGATAAGAGGGGCAAACGTAAAAAGCGGTGATACTACTAAGTTATTCGGCCTGCCATTCAATCAATATATTAAACTCGAGAATGAGGTCAGGTATTTTCATAAACTCGGGCCAAACAGCAAGATTGCGGCACGCCTGTCTACCGGCTTTGGTTTAGCCTATGGTAATTCAACTAACCTACCATATAGCCAGCAATTTTATGCAGGAGGGGCCAATAGTTTAAGGGGCTTCAGGGCGAGATCTGTAGGCCCAGGTACTGTAGATCCTTATTATTTTGTTGGTACTAAAGGTTTCTTGCCAGATGAGTCAGGTGATATTAAACTTGAGGCTAATGTGGAGTACCGGGCTAAGCTTTTCAGTATTGTTAACGGAGCTTTGTTTGTAGACGCAGGCAACGTTTGGAATCTCAATCACCAGCAATTAACAGGAACAGACGGAACAGCCACACCTGGCGAGGATACTTTCGGCAAAAACTTTTACAAGCAGTTAGCCGCAGATATTGGTTTTGGTTTACGGTTTGATGTAACCATTCTTGTTATCCGTACCGATTATGGTATACCTATACTTAGGCCTTGGCAGCCGGGTAGTAACTGGGTTACCCCAAAACTGGGTAATGGGATCTTTAACTTAGCTATTGGTTATCCTTTTTAATTTTAAGCAAAGCAGTATAATGGCATAATAGTACGCGATAGCATTATATCTCCAACATACTATTCTGCTTAAAAGATTGTGCTGTAAATAAAAACATCCCGCCTCAGTTAAAGGCGGGATGTTTTTATTTAACCAATGCGTTGGGTTTTATGAAGCACAGGCGCCTCTTCCAGTAATGGGCCAACTTGCTGGCCGAATTGCTGGTAATGTGGCTGTTGAGTATGTAGTTCTAATCCGGCTGCATCTTGCCAGGTTTCGTGGAAAATAAACTGGTTTTCGTTTTCGATATCCTGGTATAATTCGTATTGCAGGCATGCTTCTTCTTTTAAAGAAGCAGCAACCAAATCCAGTAATAACGGTTTTACTTGTGCGGCTTCGCCGGCTTTACATTTCAATAATGCTGTTAGGTAGATGCTCATGTTGATTTGTATTGATAATAATTTATTCAGATGATTGCAGTAGCGCCCCATCAGGCCGTCAATATCCGGATTTTTCATCACATCATGAAAATGGATGTGTATTCATAAAATTAGTTTCAGTATAAATCTGATAATGCAGGAAACATTTAAGAAGTAGATGGTGAACACCTCTTTTTAGCATATAAGCGGGATAGTAAAAGTAAATTCGGTGCCAACGCTAGGTTTGCTTGTTACCCATATTTCTCCGTGGCACCTTTCAATTAAATCTTTACAGAACAGCAGGCCCATGCCCGTGCCCGATTCATTATTGGTGCCGTTTTTACTCTCTACTTTGCTTTTAAACAACTTGTTTAACTGATCGGCCGACATGCCCACGCCTGTATCTGTAACCTTTACAATGATTTTCTGCGCCGCTTCATCCTGCTGTATAGAAATCTGTATGCTATCATCATAGTCAGAAAACTTAATAGCATTGGTTATTAAATTGCGTACCACAATACGGATAGAATTAGGGTCGGCATTTGCAGTTAGTCCTTGTGGTATTTTGGTGCTATAGCGGATGCCTTTTAAGCCGGCTTCTGCTTCATAACTGTCTGCCTCATTTTGCACCAGTTCAGATACAGAAAAGGTTTTAACCGATGTATCGAAACTTTCCATTTGGCTGTTGATCCAGAAAAGGAGGGTATCCAGAAAATCTGACGTATACTCCAGTTTTTTCAATACATTGGGTATCATCGCTACCATTTCCTGGTGCGTAATAGTTTCATCTTGCAACAGCCCAAATAAGCCGCGTAAAGTACTTAGGGGTGCACGAAGATCATGGGCAAGTATGGAGATAAGGCGGTCTTTTAAATTATTAAGATCGTGAAGCTTTTTAGCTTGTTCATCCAGGTCGGTTTTTTGGTTTAATACCTCATGGTTTTTATGCTCAAGCATTACGTTAATATTTTGCTGCTGGCGTTTCTCCCGGTAATAAATACCTGTAATGAGTAACATGGCTAAAATAATTACCACAAATATCAAATTTATTAACCGTTGGTTATGGGCCTTTTGCTGGTAAATAAGGTCTTTTTCGTGCTGCTGCTGTTTAAGCTGGCGTTCTTTTAAAGCAAAGGTAAGTTCAAAATTATAGGTTGTTGATTTTTCAATACTTTCATTACTCTTTAGCTGATCTTTAAAATTGATATACAGTTTTAAAAACTGATAAGCGCTGGCTTCTTTACCCAGGCCGGCTAAAGCTTTACTGAGTTGTAAAGCAGCATTGGCTTTTATAGATAAATTACCCAGTTTAATTGAAAGCTGCCGCCCCTGCAATGCATTTTTATAGGCACTCTTATAATTTTTTTGTTGATTGTATACGTTTGCTAAACCTATTAATGCATAGGCCTGATTATAAACTATCTTATATTTTTTAGCTATTTGCAACGAAGTATCAATATAGCTAATCGCATTTTTATAGTCATTTTTGGCAGCATAGCATAAACCAAGGTCTGTATAAACCGAACTTAAGCCATCCTTATCATTTTGTTTCTTTACAATGTAATTGGCTTTGTTTAGGTAGATAATGGCACTATCGAGGTTGTTTTGAGCTAACAATATTTCGCCTATGTTTTGGTTGATAGTACCAAGTGCCTGTGTATTATCTGTTCCATTAAGAATTTCGAGCGCTTTTTTAAAATGATTAAGCGCGTTGGGGTAAACCTCCATGTTTTGTAAAACAGCCCCGATATTATTGTACAAATTGCCCGAAAGTAACGTATAGTGGTTTTTAATAGCAATAAACAAGGCTTTGTAATAATAGTCGAGCGATTTTGATAGTTCTCCCTTACTGAAGTAAACATTGCCCATATTTTTATACAGGTTTGTTTGCATCCATTCATCATTCCCCGCCTGATTATTAATGTCAATCGCCAGGTCCAGGTATTTTATTGCCAGGGTATAATCGGCCAGTAGGGTATACATGGCCCCGAAATACTCATAGCAGGTAGCTATACCTTTCTTATCGCCCAGTTTTTTGAATAGAGTAACTGCTTCGGTAAGCTCGCGCTGTGCCTTTGCCGATTTACCTTTAAAATAATCTACACGCCCGGTTTGCAGCAGGCCATTAGCCAAACCGGCATCAAAGTGTATTTTACGTGATAAATCAACACCTTTTTGTCCATAATAAAAAGCGCTGTCTGGGTTAGATTGGAAGTATGCGGCAGCCAGTATATTGTATCTGTTAACATTTATTGTATCGGCACTGGTTTTACTGCCGGCTTGTTTCAGTATTTGCTTTAAGCTATCAACATTACTATTGCCTGTAGCTGCAGTACACGTAAGGCATAGGCATAAAAAAAGTAACGTTAAAGTAAATTTCAATGGCTGATATTTTAACAAGTAAGGGCTAAAGGCTTCATTATGAAGTAAATTCTTAATGTTAATATTACAAAAAAACACGCAATAGTGTTTTATTATTGGCAAATAATGCAAATAGATTTCGCCGCATTACACTTTATGTTATTATTAATTAAATCATATACGTAAAATTTGATGTAAGATTTATAAAAAAAGTATATAAACCAGAAAAGCCTTCTGTTATGAAGGCTTTTCTATCAATGCCGCTAATTTAAACGGCAGTTATATGTGTTTTAATTACACATCGATACGTGCGTATTTGGCATTTTTTTCAATAAACTCGCGGCGCGGGGCAACTTCATCGCCCATCAGCATAGAGAAGGTATGATCGCACTCTGCTGCGTTTTCGATGCTTACACGGCGTAATGTACGGCGGGTAGGGTCCATGGTGGTTTCCCAAAGCTGCTCGGCATTCATCTCACCCAAACCTTTATAACGCTGGGTATGTACGCTGTCTTCTTTACCAGCACCTTTTAAGCGCTGTATCGCGGTATCACGTTGCTCGTCGGTCCAGCAATATTCAAACTCTTTACCTTTTTTAACCATGTAAAGTGGTGGGGTTGCAATATAAACGTAGCCAAACTCAACCAGCTCTTTCATGTAACGGAAAAAGAAGGTTAAAATCAGGGTGGTAATGTGCGAGCCATCCACGTCAGCATCCGTCATGATCACAATTTTGTGGTAACGCAGTTTATTAAGATTTAGCGCCTTATTATCTTCGGGCGTACCAATGCTTACGCCCAGGCCGGTAAACATGTTTTTAATCTCCTCGTTTTCGTAGATCTTGTGCTCCATGGCTTTTTCCACGTTCAGTATTTTACCACGTAGTGGTAAAATAGCCTGGTATTCGCGGTTACGGCCTTGTTTGGCAGTTCCACCTGCCGAGTCGCCCTCTACCAAAAATAACTCGCATAAGGCAGGGTCGCTGTTGGCACAATCTGATAGTTTACCAGGTAAGCCAGAGCCGGTCATCACGCTTTTGCGCTGTACCATTTCGCGTGCTTTACGGGCTGCTGCGCGTGCAGTAGCTGCCAGTATCACCTTGTTAACAATCAGGCGTGCTTCTTTCGGGTTTTCTTCCAGGTAGATAGATAAAATTTCGCCTACGGCTACGTTTACCGCTCCACTCACCTCATTATTACCTAACTTGGTTTTGGTTTGGCCTTCAAACTGTGGCTCGGCTACTTTAACAGAAATTACAGCAGTAAGCCCCTCGCGGAAGTCATCACCGGTAATATCTATTTTTAAATTTTTTAACATGCCAGACTTATCTGCATAAGCTTTCAAAGTACGTGTTAAACCCATCCGGAAACCGGCCACGTGTGTACCGCCCTCAATGGTATTGATATTGTTTACGTAAGAGTGTACGTTTTCTGAGTAGGTATCATTGTACTGCAAAGCCAACTCTACCGGGATGCCTTGTTTGTTACCTTCTACATAAATAGGCTCGGGAATAATTGGGGTACGGGTACCATCCAAAAACTTAACAAACTCTTTTAAGCCGCCTTCCGAGTGAAATTCTTCGGTTCTGAAGGTACCGTCTTCGAGTTCTTCGCGCTCATCTGTTAACGTTAAGCGAATACCTTTGTTAAGGTAAGCCAGCTCGCGTAAACGAGATGCCAGGGTATCGTATTTATACTCTAGTGTAGTGGTGAAAATTTCAGCATCGGGCTGAAACCATTGTGTTGTACCGGTAGTGTCGCTTTCGCCAACCACCTTAACATCATACATTGGTTTACCTTTAGAATACTCCTGCTGAAATATTTTGCCTTCGCGGTAAACGTTGGTTTTTAAGTGGATAGATAAGGCGTTAACGCAACTTACACCCACACCGTGCAAACCGCCCGATACTTTATATGTGTCTTTATCAAACTTACCACCGGCGTGTAAGATGGTCATTACAACCTCTAATGCCGATTTTTTTTCTTTAGTGTGCATAGCGGTGGGGATACCACGGCCATTATCTTTTACAGATATAGAATTTCCCGGATGGATAATAACGTTAATGGTATCGCAATAGCCGGCCATAGCCTCATCTATCGAGTTATCAACAACCTCATAAACTAAATGGTGTAAACCTTTAACGCCGGTATCGCCAATGTACATCGACGGCCGCTTACGAACCGCCTCTAACCCTTCTAAAACCTGTATATTGTCTGCTGAATAATTGGATCTGTCCTGATTTTCTTCGCTCATTGGTTAATATTAAAATAACTAACAAAAATACAAAAAAATGCCCATATTAAGGCAGGCGTGTGGATAAAAAGCGTGCGCGAATAAGCATTTTGAATGATTAGGATAATTAGATTGAAATTTTATCTTTGTCGGTAAAATTTTATAAACGTAGAATGAAAAAAATGGGTTCGGTTTTTACAAAACTTACTTTAGGTGTTATACTGGCAACTGCGGTTGTTGCCTGTAACCAAAACAAAACTGCCGATAAGGCAACTGCTTCTGTTACTCCGGCATCATCTGGTACAACTGCAACAGCAAAATCTGAGATTGTGTACATTAATCAAGATACCTTGCTTAGTAAATATGCTTATGTAAAAGACATGACCGGCCGTTTAGAAACCAAAGGCAAAGCAGCACAAACAGACCTGCAATCAAAAGGTCAGGCTTTTCAGCGTGAGGTTGCCGAGTATCAGAAAAACCAAGGTACCATGGCTGCAGATGCACGCCAGGCTACTGAGCAACGTTTACAACGTAAACAACAAGAGTTGCAGGCTTACCAGCAAAATGCAGGTGCGCAAGTACAGAATGACCAGGCTGCTGAGCAAGCTAAACTTTACGAAAAAATCTCTGATTTTGTAAAGCAATATGCTAAAGACAAAGGCTACAAAATGGTACTTACTTACCAAAAAGGTAATGCTAACATGCTGTATGGCGATGCAAGCCTTGACATTACTGCCGACATTTTGAAAGGCCTTAACGATGCTTACGCTAAAGACAAAAAATAATCTAAAATCATAATTGGTGGTCTCTAAATTAGGCTGACTATTTTTGATTACATAAACATTAAAAAAAAGCTCAAACATCTATTAAAGGTGTCTGGGCTTTTTTTGTGCTTTTTATGTACTAACGATTAAGATTGAGACAGCAATTTATTTTGTTTATGCTGCTTGCTCTGCTTGCCCGGCATATTCAAAAAGTTTTTAAGTTTAAATGCCCCATGCCTAATCAAAAAGTATTATAATAGCGATAAAAATCGACAGTAAGGTGTGTTTGCCTGAAAACTGCACCAGGGTATGTTAAGGTTTAACTTTTAAAAATTCATGAATAAATTATTTACTTGTGCAACAGCTTTAGTGCTGAGCGCCGGCACTATTTTCGCCCAGCCGGGGCATCTACTTCAGCAAACGGATAACCCGGTATCCGGGTCGGTGGTAACATTACCAATGATATTCCCGGCACCGCAATTGATTGATATTAGCACGGGCGCTATTGTGCTGGGTAAATCGGTAACGCTGGTAGTGGCACCTGGAACCGATGCCGAAACCGTTGCGCAGTTGCGTATAATATTAACAAAGGCCGGGGTAATTAATATTACAACAGCACAGCATTTGCCCTCAATTTTGGACGGCACCTACGTAGTAATTGGCACAGGTAAAGCCGGCTTAATTAACGAAGCTTTAAAACAAAGCGGTACTGCAATAGATACCCATACCGAAGGTTACACCATAGTAAGTATAGCCAGGGGGGGCGGCGCACAAATTACACTTGCCGGCCATGATGCTGATGGCTTGTTCCATGCGGTGCAAACCTTTCGCCAGTTGGCGCAGCGCCCTTATATCCCGTCGCTTGTGATACAGGATTACCCGGCCATGCCCATTCGTGGTACAATCGAAGGATTTTACGGTGCGCCATGGTCAATGGAAAACCGTACTAAGCACCTCGACTTTCTGGCCACGGTTAAGGCTAATACCTATGTATACAGCCCTAAAGATGATCCTTATGCCCGTGATCGCTGGCGCGAAGATTACCCAAAAGCAACGTTAGCTGAGCTTGGTAAACTGGTAGCAACAGCCCAACGCGACCATATCAACTTTGTATACGCGATATCGCCCGGCCCAACTATTTGCTTTTCTGATCCGGCTGATCTAAAACAGATAGAACATAAATTTGATGCCCTGCGTTCGATAGGCGTACACAACTTTTATGTAGCCCTTGATGATATTGAGTATACCAAATGGAACTGCGACCTCGATAAAAAAACTTTTGGCCCGCCCAGTGCGGAAGCTGCCGGCACGGCGCAAGCTAAGTTTCTTAACGCAGTGCAGGCAAGCCTTAATGCGCATGACCCGGATGCCCGCCCCCTGATTATGGTTCCAACCGAATATTACGACGCTAAAGAAAGCCCTTACAAAGCGGCCCTGCGCAAAAACCTCGACCCCAAAATTGTAGTACAATGGACCGGTACCGACGTGGTGCCACCGGCTATTGCCATCACAAATGCGCAAGCGGCTACAAAAGCTTTTGGGCGCAAAACACTTTTATGGGATAATTACCCGGTTAACGATTATGCGCAAACCGCGGGCCGTTTACTCCTTGCGCCATATACTCGCCGTGAAGCCGGATTAGCGGCCGAACTGAGCGGAATCTTATCAAACCCAATGAACCAGGAGGCCGCCAGCCGCCCTGCTGTAACAGGTGTTGCTGCCTTTGGCTGGAATGATAAGGCATATGACGCGAACCTTACCTGGCATTTTGCTGCACGCGAGCTGGCCGGCGGTGATGAACTTACAACGGCTGCGCTACTTACCTTTTTTGATACACAGCACATGGCTCCAACGTTTGGCAGCCAGCCCTGGCAGGAACAGGCACCCATATTGAAAGCAACGCTGGACGGCGTGCGCGAAGCTGTTGCGGGCGGCGATGATGTAACCCGCCACCTGGCAATAGCCAGCCTTATAAAATGCGCTAACGAGTTTTCGTCGGCTCCCGACATTATCCGTTCGGGTACAGTTGATGCGGCTTTTGCGCAGGAGTCGCGGCCATGGCTTGATGCTATGCAGCTATGGGGACGCGCGCTTGAGTTAACCGCTGCAGGGCTTGATGCAGCCAGCCGGAATAGTACGGCAGCAGGGCGCTATTTTGCCAGTGCCAAAAAAATGGCCGCCGAGGCTGCTGCAATACAAAGCATAACAGGCGCTACACGTTTTAATGGGCCTATTAAGATAGCCGATGGGGTATTGGACAGCTTTGTGGCTGACGCACCAAAACTAATCGACTTCAAATAAATAAAAACGATTTAAAGCCTCGGCCAAAATTGGGGGCTTTACTTTTAGAGAATATGGAAACTACACAACACGAAAAATTTATGCAGATGGCTATAGCGCTGTCTGTTAAAAATGTGCAGGAAGGATTAGGCGGGCCGTTTGGTGCTGTTATAGTTAAAAATGGTGAAGTGGTGGCTGCAAGCGCTAATAAGGTAGTACCCACTAATGACCCAACAGCGCATGCCGAAGTGTCTGCCATCCGGTTAGCTTGTCAGCAATTAAATACCTTTAATTTAGACGGTTGCGTAATTTATACCAGCTGCGAGCCTTGCCCTATGTGCCTTGGCGCTATTTACTGGGCGCGTTTGGATAAGATCTACTATGCCAATACCAAGGCTGATGCCGCAGCTGTAGGTTTCGACGATCATTTTATTTATGATGAGCTGGACCTGCCGATGGCCGAGCGTAAATTGCCCATAGTGCAATTACTGCGTAATGAGGCTTTAAAGGCCTTTAAACAGTGGGAACAGTCAGGCCAGCGTACTGATTATTAGAATCAGGAATCGAGAACCAAGAATTAAGATAGCCTACTAATTGTTAAGTTTTGTCCCGACTCTTGATTCCCGACTCTCAACTCCTTCTCAGATTGATGATTCTCTTAAAACAGTCAAAAGAAAACATTCTGATAATATAATTGTCACATTGTCATACTTACAGTTGTGGCAAGTATTTTGAATAGTATATATTTGTTGAATAATTTAATTTAAAAATCATGGCTTTAGAAATTACTGACGCAAACTTTGAAGAGCTTGTGTTAAAATCAGATAAACCCGTATTAGTTGACTTTTGGGCAGAGTGGTGTGGTCCGTGTCGTATGGTTGGCCCGGTAGTAGAAGATATCGCGAAAGAATATGACGGAAAAGCAATTGTAGGTAAAGTTAACGTAGATAATAACCCGGGTATTTCAATGAAATACGGTATCCGTAACATCCCTGCGTTATTGTTTTTCAAAAACGGAGAAATTGTTGACAAGCAAATCGGTGCAGTACCAAAATCGGTATTGTCTGGTAAACTAGAAAAACAACTGGCATAACCCCCGGAAAAGAATATAATATTAGAACGCCGTAACTTATGTTACGGCGTTTTTTGTATTTTAGAACATGGCACAATTAAACAGCGATCAGCAGGTAAGGCATCTGGCAAACCTCGAGCTTTTGGCCCGGCAGGTAGTTGAGGGCTTCATAACCGGTTTGCATCAAAGTCCATTCCATGGTTTTTCTGTTGAGTTTGCCGAACACAGGTTGTACAACACTGGCGAGTCTGTTAAAAACATCGACTGGAAGTTATTTGCCCGTACCGATAAGCTGTTTGTTAAGCAGTACCAGGAAGAAACCAACCTGCGCAGCTACCTGTTGCTGGATACCTCGTCTTCTATGAATTTCCCGGCTAAGGGCATGAGTAAGCTGCAGTTTAGCGTGTATGCCATTGCCTCATTGATGCACCTGTTTAAGAAACAGCGGGATGCCTTTGGGCTGTGTCTGTTTGCCGATGAAGTAGAAATGCTGAGTGCGGCCCGCTCTACAACTACACATTTGTTTCACCTGTATGCACAGTTAGAGCAGGCATACAATCAGCCTAAAATAAATACCGGTACTAATATCAGCAAAGTACTGCACCGGGTTGCCGAAGAAATTCACCAGCGCTCTATGGTGATTATATTCAGCGATATGCTGGAGAACAGTATGAGCGCCGAAAAAACCAATGAGCTGTTTGCTGCTATTCAGCATTTAAAATATAATAAGCACGAGGTGATCATTTTTAATGTGAACGACCGTGTGCACGAAGTAGACTTTGGTTTTGATAACCGGCCGCATCATTTCGTGGATATGGAAAGCGGGGAAGAAATCAGAGTTCACCCCAATAAGGTGAGAGATAGCTACAAGGCTTCATTAAAGACTTATCGTGAAGAACTGGAACTGAAATGTGCCCAATACCACATAGACCTGATTGATGCCGGCATACACAATGGTTATTATGATTTGTTAAAGGCTTATCTCATTAAACGGAACAAGATGGTATAAAAAAAGGCTGCCCGGAACTTTAAACCGGACAGCCTCCAAATAGGGGTAACTCGAAACTAAAACTTTACATCTCAAAGATGCGGATGCTATATGAAGATTTAGTGAAGTTACTGTCGGTCGTTAAATTGGAGACTAATAATTGTCCCCTTATCTTTTTCTGAGGTAACCTTGATGTCTATTTTATGAAACGCGGCTATGCTTTTTACAATGGCCAGCCCCAAGCCGTAACTTTCGCGCTCGTCTGTATCCAGCTTTTCGAAACGTGTAAAGGCTTTTTCTACCTGTATATTATCCATCCCAACCCCAGTATCAATAATTTGGAGTATGTAATGCTCGTTAACTATCTTATCAATAATAGTAATGCTGCCACCCTGATGATTGTACTTAATAGCATTATTAATTAAATTAAATAACAAGGTGTGCATTAAACTGCGGTTGCCAATAATCAGCTGTTTATGTTGCAGTGTATTATTTAAAGTAACGTTTCTGTCTTCCAGGCGGTCTTCCAGTTCTTCGTTTATTTCGGCAAGTACCTCGGGTATTTTAACAATATCGTTTTTATTAAACTGATTATTCTCTACCTGCGATATAAGCAGCAGGCTGTTAATGATAGATTTTAAACGGATCAATGTTTTAAGCGATGCAAAGATTTTATTTTCGGCATCCTCCGTTAATCCTTCATGCAGCAATATGTTTTCCAGCCGCGAGCTTATGATAGAGATCGGTGTCATTAACTCGTGCGAAACATTGGCTATGAATTGCTTTTCGAGCAAAAACATATCCGTAATTTTTTTCATCAGCGAGTTAATGCTGTCATCCAGCAGGTTAAAGTC
Source organism: Mucilaginibacter polytrichastri (assembly GCF_001911425.1). Taxonomy (GTDB): domain Bacteria; phylum Bacteroidota; class Bacteroidia; order Sphingobacteriales; family Sphingobacteriaceae; genus Mucilaginibacter; species Mucilaginibacter polytrichastri. The sequence goes on from NZ_MPPL01000001.1 coordinate 709,257, forward strand.
CTGGGTAGATGTCTCTACCTTCTGGTAATCAAAATTAAGCGGATCATTTACACGGATGAGCTTATGTTCGATAATGTTATAAAATGGTTTAAGCAGGTATTTGGTAAAAATAAGGTCGCTAATTAACGTTAACGATAGGGCGAAGATGAGGATAACCAAAGTAAATCCCTTAATGGTGTTTTTAAGGTCTTCTACTGCATCAATAGTGTTGCCTACCTCTAGTATATAGGTGCGCTTGTAATAATTGAACTTGCAGGTTAATATGCGGTAGGTGTCGGTGCTTTTGTCTATTGTACGCTGTGCGGTGCTAAAAGTATCAACCACGGTAGTAATGTGCTCATACTTTACTTGCTTCAGCATAATATAATCGTCTTTTAAAATATTATAGTCTGTAAAACTGTTGTGCTGTTCCAGAATCTGTGATATCCTTTTAGTAGAAAGGCTTCTTAAAAACTCATTCTTTTTGGCTTCCAGCCGCAGCGAAATATGATGATATGATATTTTCTCGAGCGAGATAAGGATAACCCCGCCCGTAAAAAAGATGATAGCCACCTTAGTAAGTGTATTGTATAAAGCCAGTTTAAACTGCAGTTTCATGGTTTAGCTTTATCAAATATTAATGCGGTAGCCAATGCTGCGCACAGTTTCAAACCAATCTGTAGGTGCATGCTGCGCTAACTTTTTGCGCAAGTTTTTAACATGCACGTCAACAAAGTTCGAGTCGGAGTTGATCTCAAGTACATCGCCCCAAACATGCTCTGTAAGGTTGGTGCGCGATATTACCCTGTTCTTGTTTAAAACCAGGTAATTTAATATTTCAAACTCCTTACGGGTAAGGTTAATGCGCTCGGTACCAAAGCTAACGGTACGGTTCTGGATGTTTATTTTAAAACCTTTAACGGTTATTTCATTACTTTCCAGCTTGTGCTTGCGGCGGGTAATAGCATGCATACGAGCCAGCAGTTCATTTAATGAAAATGGCTTGGGCAGATAATCATCTGCACCTTCTTCCAGGCCGCGTACACGATCGTCAACAGCCGCACGGGCCGTTAATATGATCACCGCATCATCGCGCTCTTTTAATTGCTTAAACATTTTCAGCAGCTCAAAGCCATCGCCATCCGGCAAACCAAGGTCAAGCAGGATAAAATCGTAGTTGTTTACAAAAATCTTTTCCTCGGCCGACTTGCGCGTGCGGGCATGTTCAACGGTAAAACCTTCGTGGCTTAAATACTCATCAAGCTCAAGGGCTAAACTTTTTTCGTCTTCAACAATTAAAACATTCATATTGCTGCCAAATTACAAAAAAGTAAAACTTATCTTCAAAATAAACGTGTTTCAATAAATACGATCTTAAATGCTGAAATATAAGTTAAGGTTTGTAAAATTGCTGCAATCAATTTAGCTGTGTTGCTGTTAATGTGTTAACTGTTTTTATATGAGACTTTCTATTGAGCGTAAGCCCGTCAGAGTAAATCCCGATCCGAAACGTGTTATTGCACGATTTTTTTTCAATGGTAATGACCGTGCTAAAGAAGTAATACAAAGGGTTATGGAATTAACCGAAGAAGAAGCCTTCGGTATCATTTCGCCCCTGCTGCAAGAATATTCTAAAAGGCACCGAAACATTACCCGTGTTTTGAACCGCCACTGCAGTAAACTAAAAAACCTTTTCGAAGAACTTAATATCGATTATGACAGCCTTACAGTATATTTAAAACTGCTTATCGGTTCGTATTTTACCCATGAGTATTCTATCGAATCTGCCGCATTTTTTAATCCCTCAATTATTGAAGACCCCGATCAAAGCGATCTGGAAGATGGCGAACGCCGGGTGATCATCAGTTTTAGGGCAGTGGGCGAGGGGCACATTTCGTCTATCACTTTCCGCCGTGCGCTAATTGACCGGTATAACAACATCACCGTAATACCGGCAGGTAGCTATATTGATGAGGCCGAAATTGTACGTAATGCGGTATATAATAAAAAATTATTTTTTGATAAAGCGGTAGTAACGCAGATAAATATTGATGTGTTAAGCGAGATTGAAGGTAAACTCGATCATCATTTCGAATACGCAAATCTGCGCCGTATTTTACTAGATTCTCAAAAATTGCAGGCAGACGACTTGAAGAAGCTCGAGTATGACAAGATCCTCTGGCTGGCAGATTCTTATTACGAGATCGTATTTTCGATGGATACCGATATCTCTGACCGCGTAATATTCCCAATTTCAGAGTATGAGCGTAAAGGTATAGAAGATGCCCGTTTTGTAAAGTTTACTAACGATGATGGCAGCCCGGTTTACTATGCCACCTATACAGCATATGATGGCGCATTGATTATGCCCAAACTGCTGCAAACCAACGATTTTTATAATTTCCGTATTATGCCTTTGTATGGCGATGGTGCACAGAATAAAAACCTGGCCCTGTTTCCGCGTAAGATCAATGGTAAATATGTAATGATTTCCCGTATTGATGGGTGGAATAACTACATCATGTATTCGGACAAAATCAATATCTGGGAGAAACCTATTAAGTTACAGACACCTAAGTTTAGCTGGGAGTTTGTGCAAATAGGTAACTGTGGTTCGCCTATAGAAACTGAGCACGGCTGGATTATGATAACCCACGGCGTTGGCCCGATGCGTAAATATGTACTAAGCGTGAGCTTGTTGAAATTAGATGATCCTGCTGTAGAAATCGGCCGTTTAAAGGAGCCGCTATTGGTGCCTAATAGTGAAGAGCGTGAAGGATACGTACCCAACGTTATTTACTCGTGCGGTTCTATTATTCATAACAATAAACTGATAATCCCTTACGGCTTGTCTGATTACTCTACCTCATTTGCAGAAGTGGAAGTAGATGCTTTGATTGACAGGTTATTGAGTGACGGTGCATAGAAACCTCTCCTAAATCCTCTCCAAAGGAGAGGACTTTAAATATTTTGAAATTTAACTTTATTATTCCTCCCCTTCGGGGAGGTTAGGAGGGGCTCTTTATCCGCATATCAAATACAAAGCGATCAGTTCTTAATAGCTTAATTTTTTTAAAATCTATGTGTTGCGGGTTAATGAGATAGTTAACTTCTTCTTCTATAATAGAAGATGGGACTTGTAAAATGGCTGTTTCGCTTTTGGTTAACCAATTCTCGCCAATGTTTTGGGTTAAGGGCATTTGGGCAAATTCTCTCCAGTCCGTTGGCAAATCACTTAGTTTTATTACTCCCTTTTTCAGGTTATCAGGTACTTCAATCGTGAGGATACTAAAAAGCTGATTGAGGCCCACTTGGCTACGGTGTACCACATTCTCCAAACAAGCTAATGATCGTGAAGATGCTGTATAAATAACCTCGGTTTCGTTAGGGTTCCAGCGTGCTGCCCTGCCGGATGCCATTAATTTGTCAGCAAACTTGCTAAGCGTAATTCTATAGATCAGCATTGCTATGCTAAATCTCCGTACTCAAGGCGGATGAGTTCTTCCTCGATGAGGTTAACGCCGGTAAAAGTATCTAAAATATCGAAAGGGACTTGGTTACCTAAACCATAGGCGGGCAGGTTAAGCCACTTGTAAAAAACATCGGCAGAGCCAAATATGGCAATGCCTTTTTCAAATAGCGCAAAGGCCTTTAATATTTTTTCGCTGAGCGATGCATCGAGCTTTTGCGCTTGGTTGGTATAATTTTGTATGGTTTTAACCGTGGTTTTAAAAGTTTCCTGAAACTGCTGATGGCTAAAGCCAGACAGATTTAAAAAATCTAAGGCTGCTTTAGCCTCCAACCCTTTTTTTGAGCTGGTAAGTAAAGCCACAGGGTTTGCGTAAAATGGATGATAAGCGGCTGCATCAATATTGTTGACAGGTGTTTTCACATAAGCAACGGCGTAGTCATTTACCATATTGGCAGTAGAAGCTGCATTTTTGTAAATAGCTTTTTTAGCCGGGTTATCTTTTTTATTTATCTTGCTCATATACAAATATAGAAATTTTTCTAATAAATATAGAAATTTTTCCATTTGCTTTTGTAACATTAAATACCATATTTCCTTTTACTTAAAGGGATAAACTAAAAAGGCCGGGAAGTATTCCCAGCCTCATAAATGACTTACATCTAAGAACTAATTACCCAATATCTGCTCGTAAAGCCTATAGTAATCATCCACCATTTTATCGCACGAGAAATTGGCCGAGGCCCAATCGTAGCAATCTTTTCTGTTTATGGCTGCTAATTGATTAACGGCATTAACAGCCTCCTCAACGTTATTTACTAAAAAGCCGGTTTTTTGGTCTTTAATTAACTCTGGCATCGAGCCACGGTTAAAAGCAATAACTGGCGTGCCGCAAAGCATAGCTTCGGCTACACTCATGCCAAATGGTTCATTAAAGCTAATAGGGTGCAATAATGCTGCCGCTTTACCCAAAAGCTCTTTCCGCTTGTCCGGGCCTGCGTGGCCAACATAAATGATCTGATCATTATCAATATAGGGCTCTACTTTGCTTTTGTAATAACCTTCATCCTGGATAATCCCTGCAATTAATAGTTTGCGTTTAGTTTTCTGAGCTATCTCAATGGCCTCAGCCGTGCCCTTGTCTGGGTGAATTCGACCGAAATACACCAGATAATCCTCTGGTTGTTCTACAAAAGTAAAATCCTTGGTATCTAAACCATTATACACAGTGCCTAAATAGTTTAACTCCGAGCTACGATCCGAATTACTGATGGATACATAATGTCCACGATTATTATATTTCTTATAAACCGGTATAATCCTTGGCGACGAAAAGCCATGTATCGTGGTAATCAATGGCGTTTTTATCAATCCCGAATAGGTAAGCGGTAGAAAGTCGAAGTTGTTATGGATCAGATCAAAACCGGCAGCTTTTTCCATTAGGTTGCTAATGTGTAGGCATTCCAGCACCTTGGCATCCTGGGTTCGGTCTTCTTCATAACCCGTTTCGCAAACAGCAGCTAATGTACCGCCGGTAATAGAATCACCGGTGGCAAAAAGGGTTACCTCAACACCTTTTTTAATCAGTCCTTCGGCAATATTTGACGCTACTTGCTCCCAAGGGCCATAGTGCCTGGGCGGTGTGCGCCAGGCAACAGGGGCTAAAACGGCAACTCTCATTAACAAGCCTTAACGCTTTGGTCAAATTTTTTGTATTCGTATTCCAATTCAAAGGCTTTTAATACCGTTAAATGCGAAATAAGATACGCTAAGGTACTTTCGGCGCCCTGATTACGGTTTATGCCATTGGGCATTAATCCATCGCAACAGCCCTTGGTTTCATAATCATACAATGGTGCGCGCAGTGTGTTTTCGCCCAGGAACCATTTATAGCTTAAAAACATTTTCTCGATATACTCCGGCTGACGGAATGTTTCATACGCCTGGAAATGCATCATCACCATAGCCATTGTTTCAATAGCCTGTTGATCGAAAGTAGGGAATACCCCGCCACGATAATACCAGCCATCGTTACCAATAGGGCTTAAGTAACCATTAGAAAGGGTTAGCTTATCTAAAAATGCCATGGTATTGATAGCAATCCGTTTAGCATTTTCATCTCCGGTAATTTCGCACGAGTGTAACAGGGCTAATGGCATAATGGCATTGTCATAGGTCATGCCTTCTTCAAACCATTGCCAGTCTGGCGATTGTGTTTTTTCATAAGCATCAATCAGCGGTTGTGTTAATCTAACCAATTCGGCCAGCATACCTTCGTCGGTAGGGTAAACTTTAAGGTAAAGGCAGATGCCGATAATGGTATTTGCCATCCCACGAATATGTTTCAGATTTTGAAAATGCGGATACGATTTGTGGAAAATTTCCATCGCAAACTCGCGGTACGAGTTATTGGCCGCGCAGCTAATTAAGTGGCCAAGCGCCCATATGGTACGGCCAAATGAATCTTCAGAACCAACTTCATCCAGGTAACGGCGATCAAAGCTTAAAAAGTTGCGGAAATTACCGTCATCGCGTTGCATGTAGTGAATATAGCTCAGGTAAATAGGCAATAATTCTAATGCTTCCTGGCTTTTGTTGCGTTGGTAAGCCATTAATGCCATAATTAAGGCGCGGGCATTATCATCCAGGCAATAGCCCTCTTTTAAATTTGGGATGCCATATTTAGCATGCTGTACAATGCCAGTATCGTCTGTTAGGCGGTGTACGTGTGTCAGGCTAAACTTTGGCAGTATCTCCGGGTCAACAATGCTGTTCTTTAATATCTTGTCGCTAAAGTCATGGTTTAAGCATGATTCCTGCGCTACGCGGATAAACTCGGCACCTGTTTTAGGCCAGCGCAGGTGTAAGCCGTATTCGTAAGCATTTTGTTTAAGTGTATTTAGTTTGTCTTCGTTATCCAGCAAATCATTTATATTATCTGCCAGGGCATCGGCATCTTTAAAATCAAACAAACGTCCCCTGTTGTGCGCCAATAGCTCGGTAGCATGCCAGTATGGTGTTGATACAACTGCAGCACCAGATCCTACTGCGTACGACAACGTACCGCTGGTAATTTGTGCCTCATTTAAGTATGGTGTTACATACACGGTGGCAGCAGTCAGGTAATTAATCAGTTCTTCTTCTGATACAAACTTATTGATGAAAGTAAGGTGATTTGACACCTTTAACTGGGCAGCCAGTGTTTTTAAACTGTCGCGGTATTCTTCGCCCGAGTGTTTTACTACGCCAGGGTGAGTGTTGCCTAATACCACGTACATAACATCAGGGTGCTTCTCTACTATTTTGGGTAAGGCTCTTACTACAGTTTCCAAACCTTTATTGCGGCTTATTAAGCCAAAGGTAAGCAGTACACGTTTGTTTTTAAATGCGGTGAGCTCACTTACCGGGTTAATTTCCGGTTCTTCCAGATCAGGAACCCCGTGCTCAATGATTTGGATTTTTTCTGGTGCGATATCGTAAATAGTTGTCAGGAATTCAACCGCACGCTGGCTCATCACAATTATTTTTGACGATTGCTCGGCAATTTCGCGGATGATGATGCGCTGCACATAACTTGGTTCGCGTAATATGGTATGCAGAATAGAAATAAGCGGTTTCTCTAAACGGTTAAGCAATGGCAAAATATAGATGCCACTTTCGCCGCCATATATCCCAAATTCATGCTCCAGGATGCAAACATCGGCATTGCTGGTGTTGATATAATTGGCAGCACGGATATAATCTTTTTGATCATTCTGGCGGATCACATATTTTACCTCTTCCGGGTATTCATACTCCTGCAGGTTCTCTGAATCATTAACAGCTACAACAAAACCGCTTTGCGACAAATTGCTTCTTTCTGGAAAATTCGCACTGATGGCGCGCATCAGATTTTGGTTAAATGTTGCAATACCGCATTCGCGGGGTGGGTAGGTTGAAATGTAAGCTATTTTCATGTTTTGGTAGAATGTATTAAATAGAAGTTAGGCAAGTGGAACTGAATTCTCTTTTTTTGACATTGTGTGACTAAAAAAAAGGGCAACGTGAAGTTGAAAATATGCTTTTACGTTGCTTTTTACGGCAAATGCACACTTGCGTACAATATAGTACATAAACTATACCAATACACTATCACAATAGCTGAATAGGGCTAAACTGCCAAAGATTTACAGGCAGGTGTTTAACTAAAGTAGCTTATCGCTTCTAAAATAATTGCACAGGCCTGTTTAATTTCATCAAGGGTGATAATAAGGGGAGGGGCAATACGCATAGAGTTATCGCAGTGCAGAAACCAATCTACAATGAGGCCGTTTTCTATACAGCGGTCTATTACTTTTTTGTTGAAATCGAAACTCTCCAGCTCGGCAGCCAGCATCAGGCCTTTACCACGAATTTGTTTGATGGCCGGGTGAACCAGTAATTGGTGAAATAGCTGTCCTTTTTCTTCAACGCCGTTTGCTAAATTTTCATCCAGTAAAACGTTTAGTGCAGCCAAGCCGGCCGCACAGCATACAGGGTGGCCGCCAAATGTAGTAATGTGACCCAGTATCGGGTTGTTTTTCAATGCCGACATAATTTCTGCAGATGCAATAAATGCACCTACCGGCATGCCGCCGCCAAGAGCTTTGGCCAGCAATAATATATCGGGCACAATGCAAAAATGCTCAAAGGCAAATAATTTGCCCGTGCGGCCAAAGGCAGCCTGAATTTCATCCAGAATCAGCAGCGTTCCTGTTTCGGTACAACGGTTTCTTAAGGCTTGCATATAAGCTGCATCAGGTACGCGGATCCCGGCCTCGCCCTGTATGGTTTCCACTATTACACAGGCAGTTTGCTCAGTGATGCTGGCCAGATCGGCCATGTTATTAAAATTGATAAAACTAACATCGGGTAATAATGGGCGATAAGCCGTTTTAAAATGCTCATTACCCATAACACTCAATGCACCATGCGTACTACCGTGGTAGGAGTTATGACAAGAGATAATTTCCTTGCGATCTGTATAACGTTTAGCAAGTTTTAAAGCACCCTCAACAGCTTCTGTGCCGGAGTTTACAAAGTAAACAGAATTTAATGTTGATGGAAGCAGGCTTACCAGCTTTTCGGCAAAACGTACCTGCGGGGTTTGCACGTATTCGCCATAAACCATGAGGTGCATATATTTATCTACCTGCTCTTTAATCGCATTAATAACGGCATCATTACCATGGCCAATATTACTTACGCCAATGCCAGATATTAGGTCCATATAGACATTGCCATCGGCATTGTACATATAAATACCTTTAGCTTGCTCAAACTCCAGCAGTAAAGGGAAATCGGTAGTTTGGGCGTTGTTGGCTAAAAAGAGCTGGCGAAGGGTTAGCATGTTAATTTGTTGATGAGATAATTTGATGATTTGTTAATAAAATAGCAAATCATTACAAAGCACAAATTTGCTGATTAATTTTATGTAATTAATCAGCAAATTGACAAATTATCTCATCAACAAATTAAAGAGAATTATCGCTGTCCCTCCGGTTTACGCTCACGAAGCTGTTTAATGAGTTCGTCTTTAAACTCGCGTTCGCTTTGGTACAGCAGGCTTACCTTTTCGGGAGGCAGTATTCTTAAAAAATCGTCTTTATAACGTTTTCTGATACTGAGGATCTGTTGTTCATAATTAATATCCCGGTCTACCTGGTCAATCCCATTATTCTGTGGGTTAGAATTATTGATGCGGCGCTGGCGCAATACCGCACCTAATTCGGTTTGGTACTGGTTATATATCGGCCAAAAACGTTCTGCTTCCTCTGGTGTAAGGTTAAGCCTTTTGTTGATGTACGCATTACGTGTTGCCTCGAGCTTACGCATCCCGTTAGCCCTGTTATTTGGGTTAAAGTTTGGGCGGTACGTTGTTGTGGGCACCGAATTACGATACGGAAGAGCCCCTGGTTGCGCACTTGTTTCATACCGCATACAAAAAAGCAGCAGCACAAAAAACAGATATTTCATCAGCGTATTCATTCCGGTTTGTTAAATATTACTTAGATAATCTGTAAGATCATCTGTGCTTACGTTATTTGTTTTGCCTTGATCGGCCTGGTCAATTACACTGCGGGTATCACCGGCATCCATATGTAATTGTAAATAGCTCTCAATATCATTATCCGGAATGTCTGATAATGCCTTATGCAAATAAGTGCTATCGTGTTTTGCAGAAGGGCTATCTATCTGCCCGATGAAAATAGCAGCACCTACAACCAGGGTAAAGCAGGCAGCGGTCGCATATTTAAATGCTGCAGTTGATACCAGCCTCCTGATCACACCTTTACGATTAGCCGCTTCTAAACCAGCTGCCTGGTTTAATACCTTGCGGTTAAGTTCCTCAAAATAATTTTCTGGAACAGTAAACGATGTTTTTGCCTGCATTGCTTCTTCAACTACAATGCGACTGCTAAGTTGCGCTGCCATATCCTCAAAGTAATTTTGAGGCACGGCAAAACTTCGCTCATCAGCTTTTAATGCATCTTCAATTACAATGCGGCTTTTAATTTGCGCTGCCATATCCTCAAAGTAGTTTTGAGGTACGGCAAAGCTTTGCTCATCGGCCTTTAAGGCGTCATCAACAGCAATACGACTTTTAATTTGCAGCTCCATGTTCTCAAAATAATTTTGAGGTACAGTGAAGTTTTGCTCATCGGTATTAAATTTTTCTTCAATATTAATCCTGCTTACAATATTGCTGCTTAATGTTTCAAAATAATTATCGGGTACAATAAAAGACTGTAACGATGGTGACTCACTTAAATTTATGACTGACATTATCCTCCCTTCCAACTCACTAAAATAGCCAGCCGGTACTGTAAACGGGTTATTTGGGTTAACCTGTTTAAGTGACGGATATTCATCTGGCCATTCTTTATTGTCTATATCGCTTGTCATATCGTATTATAGATATAAATAGTGCTAAAAGGTTTAAAGCAAAAATTAAAATTAATCATTAGATAACAGAAAGCTTTCGATTTTTTTGACCGCCAGGTGAAATGATGCTTTTAAAGCACCCACACTTGTGCCCAACACGTCCGACATTTCTTCATACTTCATATCGTCGAAGTATTTCATATTAAATACCAGGCGTTGTTTGTCGGGCAGGGTTAATATGGCCTGCTGCAATTTAAGCTGCGCCTTGTCGCCGTCAAAATAAGTAGAAGCGGCAAGTGTGTCGGCTAGTTCGTACGAAACTTCATCGAGCGAAATATTGTTTTTCTGTTTCTTCTTATTTAAAAACGTGATGCACTCATTGGTAGCAATGCGGTACATCCAGGTGTAAAGCTGCGCATCGCTGCGAAAGCCTTCGAGGTTTTTCCACACCTTAATAAACACGTCCTGCACCAGGTCGTCGGCATCATCATGATCAATAACCATGCGTCTAACATGCCAGTAAATTTTCTGCTGATATTTCTTCAATAAAAGATTAAAGGCTTCATTCCTGGTTTTTACGTCCTGGAACTTGCTTAGTATTTCGGCATCTTCAACCTGTACAGACATTTATCTTTTTTAAGAGTTAATACTATAAAGCACTTACTGCCGACTTTGTTTTTCTTTTAATGGCGCGTTTAGCTGCTTCTACAATGTGGGCAGCATCTAAACCATATTTTGTCATCAGTTGCTCCGGTGTTCCGCTTTCGCCAAAGCTATCATCTACAGCCACATACTCTTGTGGGGTTGGCAGCTGTGTTGCCAGTACCTGTGCAACGCTATCACCAAGGCCACCTAAGCGATTATGCTCTTCTGCGGTAACTACACAACCTGTTTTACGTACTGATGCTAATATTGCTTCTGCATCAAGCGGTTTAATGGTATGTATGTTAATGATCTCGGCATCAATACCTTGTTCTGCTAAAATTTCGCCTGCCTGTATAGCTTCCCAAACCAAATGGCCTGTTGCAAAGATACTTACATCTGCGCCTTCATTAACCATCCATGCCTTACCGATCTCAAATTTTTGATCAGGGTCTGTAAAAATAGGCACAACCGGGCGGCCAAAACGTAAGTAAACGGGGCCTTCGTATTCTGCAATTGCAATGGTTGCAGCTTTGGTCTGGTTGTAATCGCACGGGTTAATAACCGTCATACCGGGTAGCATTTTCATTAGGCCTATGTCTTCCAGGATCTGGTGGGTTGCACCATCTTCGCCCAGGGTTAAGCCTGCGTGTGAAGCGCAGATCTTTACATTTTTATTAGAGTAAGCAATAGACTGGCGAATCTGATCGTAAACACGACCAGTTGAGAAATTAGCAAATGTACCTGTGAAAGGTATTTTACCACCAATGGTTAAACCGGCAGCCATACCCATCATGTTGGCTTCGGCAATACCAGTCTGGAAAAAACGCTCAGGGAAAGCCGCAATAAAATCCTGCATTTTCAATGAACCGATCAAATCTGCACAAAGTGCAACCACCTGTTCGTTACGTTTACCTGCCTCTAATAGTCCGGCGCCAAAGCCCGAACGGGTATCTTTTTTATCTGTGTAAGTGTATTTTTTCATGAGAAGAGCCTCACCCCAGCCCTCTCCATAGGAGAGGGAGTTCGAATATTTTTAAGTTCTATGATTAATGTCTTGTCTCTTGATTCTTGACTCTTGGTTCTGACTAAATTAATAGTCTCCCAAAGTCTCTTCTAACTGCCCTAAAGCCTGTGCCAGTTGTGCATCGTTAGGTGCAACGCCGTGCCATTTGTGGCTGCCCATCATAAAGTCTACGCCGTATCCCATTTCGGTATGCAGTAAAATTACAATTGGTTTGCCCTGGCCTGTACGGCTTTTGGCTTCGGCTAAGGTAGACAGCAGGAACTCCATGTTATTACCCTGGGTTTCCAGTACATCCCAACCAAAGGCAGTCCATTTGGCATGCAGATCGCCAAGCGATAATACATTTTTGGTAGAACCATCAATTTGCTGGCCGTTAACATCAACAGCAGCAATCAGGTTATCAATTTTATTGTGTGGGGCATACATGGCAGCTTCCCAAATCTGGCCTTCCTGTAATTCGCCGTCACCATGCAGGGTGAAAACCAAACTGGCATCCTTGTTTAGTTTTTTAGCCTGTGCAGCACCAATGGCAACTGATAAGCCCTGGCCTAGTGAGCCTGAGGCAATACGTACACCCGGTAAATGCTCATGTGTGGTAGGGTGCCCCTGTAAGCGGGTGCCCAGTTTACGGAAGGTAGCTAATTCTGCTTTATCAAAGTAACCAGCATGCGCCAGTACGCTGTAAAATACTGGGGATATGTGGCCGTTTGACAGGAAGAACAAGTCTTCGCCTATGCCGTCCATGTTAAATTCAGAATCGTGGTTCATGGCTGAGAAATACAGCGCAACCAGATAATCTGTACAGCCTAAAGAGCCGCCCGGGTGACCGGATTGGCAACCGTGTACCATTCTAACAATATCGCGTCTTACTTGCGAGGCGATACTTTTTAATTCATCAATATCAGTAGTCATTAATTACGGAAGGTTGGTTTATGCTTAAATATTTATTTCTTCAACAGGTCTAAAACTTGCTGAGAGGAGTTTTTAGTGTCAACTTTTTCAATGATCTGGCTAATTACACCATCGGCGTCGATAATAAAAGTGTTGCGGGCAACACCCATATATTTTTTACCGTACATGTTTTTCTCAACCCAAACACCGTAAGCCTCCACAATTTCATGGTCAACATCGGCTATCAGGGTAAAGGGCAGGCTGTATTTGGTTTCAAATTTTTTGTGCGATTTTTCATCATCAACACTCACCCCAATTACTTCGTAACCCTGGCTGCTTAAAAACTGGTAATTGTCTCTAAAATCGCAAGCTTCGGCAGTACAACCGGGGGTATCATCTTTTGGGTAAAAATAAAGGATGGTCGTTTTTCCTTTAAAATCTGCCAGTGAAACTATTTTTCCGTTCTGATCTTTGGCTGTAAAGTCGGGTGCTTTGGTGCCTGTTGTTAAAGTTGCCATTATCTGTAAAAATCTGCGGTGTATGTAGCCGCGTTATCTTTATTATCTGTAACTGTTAATTCAAGTTTATGCTTGCCGGGGGCTATGCTGGTATCAAAGGTATAATTTAGAAGCTTAGTTTTATAATCCCACTCCATTAATACCCATTCGCCATCAATTTTGCCGAGGTAAGCTTTAATTCCTGATAAACTATCGCCAATTTTAAAAGAAATTTTTGATTTACCGGCCATGCTGCCACCATTAATGATATTAAGGGGGCGAATAAAAGGCGGTTCGGTATCTAAACGTACGTAAAAATCGCCAAAGCCTTTGGCGTGGGCTTTCACATAACCATCTTCGTAAACTGCTTCATCGGCTCCAACTATAACGGCTTTGTTCGCTAATGTACCGATGGTACTGTCGGGCTTAATCCATACTTCAAACTGGTCGTGGATTGGGGTTAGGCGGTTATGCAGGTGATAGGTAGCCGAATATGCCCCGGCATGCTTAGGCAATTTGGCAAAGGTGAAATCCAGATCGTCATACAAATTACCCGGCGGAATGATCATTTTTAAATTATCACTGCTAAATACATTGTTTTGATCGTAGTGTAAACGGGTTGTACCTGCGGCAGGTTGTGCAGCTATTGCTTTACTCTCCGGCCCGGCCTTTATTTTTATGGCCAGGGTTGATGTATTGCCGGCCACGTCTTTTACCACGTACTCTACATCATGCACGGCATCATCGGTTAATTTAATAATACCCCGGTTTACAGATTGGGGGTAGATGGTTATTTTGCTACCCGGCAAAATGAAACATTTCTGCATCATCCGGCCGGTAGTTTGAGCTGTAGGATAATCTATGTATGCATTAATGGCATGCGTTTGATCGAAGGCGAAGCGCTCCATGGCCATGGTGTAAATGATGGTGCCATCTAGCTTAACCTCGATAGAGTAAGCACCGTTTCGGTTGGCCGATGCGCTGTTTTGATCCACACAGGCAATACCTAAACCGGCATCGCTGCCAATTTCTAACACCTGCGAATTGGCCAAATGGTAATGACCTGCAGCCCCGGCTACCGGGTAAAAAGTATGTGCCGTTTTCTCGCTGAATGGATTACCATTAAGTTTATACAGTGCTATGGCCGAAATGGTTGGAGGTACACGATCTGGAATAGTTAGGCCGAATAACTGGGCGTTAATGGTTTCTTCATTCTGGCTGTCGCGCAGCTCAAAGTGTAAATGCGGCCCGGCAGACCCTCCCGTATTGCCCGACCATGCCACAATTTGCCCTTTGTAAACAGGCAGCTGCATAGGGGTAAGGCTAATATCAACCAGGTCTTTTTGCTGAATGCGTTGCTGCTCGCGCAGCACTTGCAATATCTCGGGGCTAAACCGTTGCAGGTGGCCATACACCGAGGTATAACCGTTTGGGTGTGTAATGTAAAGTGCATTACCAAAACCGCCAAACTGTACCCTTAAACGTGATATGTAGCCATCATAAACAGCGTGTACAGGATAGCCTTCGCGCTGATTGGTGCGAAAATCTAAACCGGAGTGGAAATGGTTACCACGTAGTTCGCCAAAGCCCCCGGCCGTGCTGGGCGGGATATCGAGCGGGTAGCGGAATATATTTTGCGGGTAGGTTTTGCTTTGTATGGTTGGCGTTTGTGCTTTTTTATTTTGTGTAAAAAGTGCAAGTAATAGAGCAGCAACAGCGGGGTATTTCAGCATGCGTTATTTAATGTAGAAGTCTAAAAGTTTTTCATTTTCGAGGTAACCTTCCAGGTGGTCGCCTACGTTTATTTTGGCTACGCCTTCGGGGGTACCGGTATAAATTAAATCGCCCTTTTTAAGGGTGATGTATTTGGATACAAAGGCAATGATTTTTTCGAAAGAGAAGATTAGGTCTTTAGTACTGCCTGCCTGGCGTGCCTGGCCGTTAACATCCAGTTTAAAACCGATGTTATACAGGTCGGCAAATTTATCCTTAGGCAAAAAATTGCTTACCGGGGCAGAGTTATCAAATGCTTTGGCCAGTTCCCAGGGCAGGCCTTTCTCTTTATGTTTTTGTTGAATATCACGGGCGGTAAAGTCAATGCCAATAGCAATCTCGTCGTAATATCCGGCTGCAAATTTTTCGTCGATATGCTTGCCTTCCTTACTTATTTTTAAAACCACCTCAATTTCGTGATGTACATCGTCAGAAAAATCGGGCAGGTAAAAAGGTTTATTATCTTTTAGCAAAGCAGTATCGGGCTTCATAAAAATAACCGGTACTGTAGGTACAGGGTTGTTCAGCTCTTTGGCATGTTCGGCATAATTACGGCCGATGGCAATTATTTTCATACAAGTAAACAGGTGTAAATGCCAAAGCTAAACATTAAAACATGCAGGATGTTGGCTGTAATTAAAATTTTGCGTTGAGCGTTTAGATAATATGTAGCCATTTCGACCGTAGGGAGAAATCTTGTACAGTTGTTCGCGCGCAGAAGGTTTCGCCCTACGATCGAAATTACAAAAGGGTAAGAAATGCAAGTAAGATTTTTATTCCCCTTCAGGGGGCTATCTAAAGCACAGAAATGCGCTTGATCACAGATTCTGTACCTACTACAACCCGTACAAAGTAAAAGCCGCTGGTAAGTTGCTTGTTGAGGTTATAAGAAAACTTTTGTTCTCCGGGATCCATCCGTTGCGATAGCAGGGTAAGTACGTTATTACCCAGCACATCCATAACTTTAATGGTTACATTGGTATTACGGGTAATGGTATATTTAAGATTAATCTGGTCTGTAACCGGGTTGGGGAAAATGGTTACGTTACTTAGCAACTTGCTGTCATCGGGTGGTTTAGCCATACCCACTTTTGATGCCGGCGACACAAATGCCTTGATAGCAGGGAAATTTAAATGGAAACCGTTTTTTAAATAAGAGCTATGCGGGTTGGCTTTTGCGTTTTTGATCCGCAGGTAGGCGGTGTCGGTTTTAAACTGCTGCGAAAAACCGAAGGCAAAATTTATGGATATTGCCACCGCAATTAATAGTATCCATAAAAAATTAAAAGTAAATTTTTGCCTCATAATTCAAGTTCACATTGCAAAACTATAAATTAACCAGCTTAATGTACTAAGTACAATGCGTTTTTCTTAATAATTTTAACAAATTTTAACAAAATTAAACCTTTAATGGTTGTAATGTTGTTTACGTGTTAATTATACGAGTATGGACGCCGTTATGTTATAACCAAACATTTAATACTTTTGCAGCATCTTTTAACAATATAGTGACACAACACAAAGATTTAAACAAGCTCACCGCTGCTGGTATCCTTATCAGTTTGGGTATTATCTACGGTGACATCGGAACATCCCCATTATATGTTTTTAAAGCTATAGTTGGCGGTCAGCGCATTTCTGAGGTGCTGGTGCTCGGTGGAGTATCCTGTATTTTCTGGACATTAACTTTACAAACCACACTTAAGTATGTAGTTATTACATTAAAAGCCGATAACAAAGGCGAGGGCGGCATTTTCTCACTTTTCTCGCTGGTACGCAGGCGGGCCAAATGGCTCATTGTACCGGCCGTGTTAGGAGGGTGCGCTTTACTGGCCGACGGTATTATTACACCGCCTATTACCATTTCGGCGGCTATTGAAGGTTTAAAAACATATTACCCTCAGCTGCCAACCATTTACATTGTTATTGCCATTATTACCTTCCTGTTCTTTATTCAGCAGTTTGGTACCTCATTGGTAGGCAAGGCTTTTGGGCCAATTATGTTTCTGTGGTTTAGTATGATGGGTGTTTTGGGCATTGTTTTAATAGCCCAGGCTCCCTATGTACTTAAAGCGCTTAACCCTTATTATGCTTTCGAACTGTTAAGTACCAGCCCGAAGGCATTGACCATTTTGGGTGCGGTTTTCCTGTGTACCACAGGTGCCGAGGCATTGTATTCGGATCTGGGGCATTGCGGCCGCGACAATATCCGGGTAAGCTGGGTTTACGTAAAAAGCTGTTTGATACTCAATTATCTGGGCCAGGCTGTTTGGTTGCTTAAATTTCAGGGCGAAACCAAAGACTTAAATATTCATAATCCTTTTTATGAAATCATGCCTACCTGGTTTTTGATCTACGGTATCAGCATTGCCACTATCGCTGCTATTATTGCCAGCCAGGCTTTAATATCGGGGTCGTTTACGCTGATAGCCGAGGCCGTGCGTTTAAACCTTTGGCCTAAAGTAAAGATCAATTACCCGTCTGAACAGAAAGGGCAATTATATGTGCCAAGCGTTAACTGGCTGTTATGTGCCGGTTGTATCGGCGTGGTATTGCTGTTTAAAGCGTCTGACAGGATGGAGGCTGCCTATGGTTTAAGTATAACGGTAGCCATGTTAATGACCACCATACTGGTATCTAAATTTTTACGGCGGCGCAAATATCCTACCTATGTTATTACCCTGTTCTTAGTGGTTTATCTTACCATAGAGGGTACCTTCCTGTTTGGTAACTTAATTAAGTTTGTACATGGTGGATGGTTTACGCTTTCTGTAGGTGCGGTGCTGTTCTGCATAATGTGGACATGGCACACGGCCCGTAAAATCCGGAACCGCTATGTGAAGTTTGTAGAAATAGAAGATTATTACACCATTATTAAAGAGTTGAGCGACGATAATAGCGTAAGCAAGTATGCCTCGCAACTGGTATACTTAACCAGCGCTAACTTTAATTCGGAAATAGAATCTAAGATCATTTACTCCATACTGCAAAAGCAGCCTAAGCGTGCCGATGTGTACTGGCTGGTACACGTTGACGTAATGGATGAACCTTATACCCGTGAATACGAAGTTGACTTCCTGGTGCCGAACAAACTTATCCGTATCGACTTTAAACTGGGTTTCCGAGTGGAACAGCAGATTAACCTCTTGTTTAGAAAAGTGGTAGAAGACCTGGTTAAAAAAGGCGAGGTAGATATTACCAGCAGGTACGAATCGCTGAACAAGCACAAAATTGTTGGTGATTTCCGCTTCGTAGTTATCGAGAAAGTGGTATCACGCTCACATTCCCTGTCATTATATGAAAAAGGTGTGATGGAGCTCTATACCCAGTTAAAGAAGATCAGCTTGTCTGAAGAACGCAACTTTGGCCTCGACCTGAGCTTTGTAACGGTTGAAAAAGTACCACTGATGTTAGCTGACCCCGAAACGGTGCAGATACATCGGGTAAAATAATATTAAAATATCAACAAGAAAGGCCGTCCTGATAAAATCGGGACGGCCTTTCTTGTTCTATACTTTATACTGTAGAGACACAATACTTTGTGTCTTTGCGTTTAGGCGGTTCTGTATACGAGACACAAAGTATTGTGTCTCTACGATAAATTATTTTCGTCCAATGTGGCCATTAAACTTTGCATATCCAGGTGGCGGGTGTACATGGTAAAATTGCCATGCTCGTCTGTTGGCCATTGTTCGCGCGGGCGGTCCCAATATAACTCCACTCCGTTTTCGTCAGGGTCATTCAGGTAAATAGCTTCAGAAACACCATGGTCAGATGCTCCTGTAATTTGGTATTTAGCATCGATCAACCGCTGTAATATTGCTGCCAGATCTTTCCTCTCGGGATATAAGATAGCAGTATGATATAAACCAGGTGCGGTTTCGGGTGCAGGGGGCGAATTTTTACTATGCCAGGTGTTTAAGCCAATATGATGATGGTAACCACCTGCCGATATAAAAGCAGCGCTGTCGCCATAATTAACCATCAGCTCAAAACCGAGCAGTCCGCAATAAAAATCTAATGATTGTTGCAGGTTACTAACCTTTAAATGAACGTGCCCTATACGGGTTTGAGCCGGGATTTGATAATCAGCCATAAAATATATGTTTAAACATTCAAATTTAATATTAACCTTTGCATTTAGTGTTGCATCAGTGTAAAATTGGTGATATTACCATGCTTTAAACTAAAACTCTACCTTTGCATTATGATTGTAAAATCGGCAGAATTTATTTGCAGTAATACGCAGGTATCAAAACTACCCCCACCAGAGAAACCCGAGTATGCATTTATAGGGCGCTCAAATGTAGGTAAGTCGTCGCTTATTAATATGCTAACCGCAAAAAAAGGCCTCGCTAAAACCTCACAAACACCCGGTAAAACCCAGTTGATCAACCATTTTTTGATCAATGACGATTGGTTTTTGGTTGATTTACCCGGCTACGGCTATGCCCGGATTTCGAAAAGTAAAAAGGAAGACTGGAACAAGTTTATCCGCTTTTACCTTGATAAGCGCGAGAGTTTGCAGTGCGTAATGGTACTGATTGATAGCCGCCTGGAGCCACAAAAGATCGATCTGGAATTTTGTAACTGGCTTGGCGAACACGGTTTACCCTTTGTAATTATTTTTACCAAGGCCGATAAGCAATCGGGCTTAAAAACAGACCAGAACGTGGCTCAGTTTAAAAGCAAGCTAACCGAAACCTTCGACCCGATGCCTGATTACTTTGTAACATCAGCCGAAAATAAACTTGGCCGCGACGAAGTACTTAATTTTATTGATGGTGTTAATGCCCGGTTTAAGGGGATTGATAATATGGATTATAAGTAGAAAATAACGCAGAACACACCCCTAACCCCTCACGAGAGGGGAATAAGAACCTAAAAACTTATCCTTTTTCATTCCCCTCTCGAGGGTAACTATATAGCAGTTGGGACAAAGATAAATTCATTTTTTATTGATTAAGTATTTGTTAATCAGTATATTTACATCAAGAAATTTAAGACAATGGGTGCCTCCTATGAAGTTTGAAGTACTCGGCCGGGTATCAAGACAGAGGGGGCATTTCCTGTATAAGTATGTTAAGTTGTTGGTTAACATAAGTCATCTCCATAAATATATTCCACATCTTTTCCCTGCTATATATCTGAGGTATTAGTTTTCCTGATTTGTATTTTTTGAATACAAAATCCCCATTATCTTTAACTTTTTCAACCTCCAAATGAGCAAATATATTTCTATGAGGTATTAATTTATCTAATGTTTTAATAAAGTTAGGATGCTTAGTTGTAAACTCTTTATTGCGTTGATTAAGTATACTAACAAATATTTGCTTCTTTGTATCCAGTGTTATTCTTTCAGTAAACAATATTACCAGCAAAATAAGTTGATAAATAGTCGTCTATTTTTCTTTCAAACGTAATTGTTTGATCTAAAATATGTCCCCTTAATAAATGGGGATTACTTAATATATCCTGCTGATTTGACATGATGATAAGGTTGTTGTTGTCCTGCTAAACTACAAAATATTATTAATTAAATTAGAAGTTATCGGGACAAAGCTATATCTTTGTGTCAGCAAACTATACGATAATGACAACTCAATTTAAAAGCCTTTTACAACTATTTGATTATTTCAAAGATGATGCAACGTGCGTTAAGTATCTTGCTGATTCGCGTTGGGGTGATACGCCGTCATGCCCGCATTGCGGTAATGTTGGTGCTTATGTAACCAACAGGGGTTATAAATGCAAGGCTAAAGAGTGTGCTAAGAAATTCAGCGTTACAACTGGAACTATATTTGAGAATACTAAAATATCATTACGCTATTGGTTTGCTGCCATTTATCTTGCAACTGCTCATAAAAAAGGTATCAGTAGTTTACAGTTAAGCCGGGATCTAAATATCACGCAAAAAACAGCATGGTTTTTATTACACCGTGTACGCGAAATGCTTACTAATAATGCACCGCAAATGTTAGAGGGAACGGTTGAGGTTGATGAAACATACATCGGCGGTAAGCACCGTAATAAACACTCAAAGGCACGTAGATTATTAAATGAGAAAGGTACAGGCGCAATCAATAAAACGCCTGTAGTGGCAATGCTGCAAAGGGATGGCAGCATCATTACTATTGTTACGCCTTTGGCTAATGGAGATTCAATTAAGCCGTTTATATATGCCAATGTAAAACCCGGATCAACTGTTATTACTGACGGTTTCGGTGCATATAAAGGATTAGATAAGACTTACACCCATGAGGTTGTTATGCACTCTGAAAACGAATATGTTAGGCCTGGTAATATCCACACTAACACATTGGAAGGGTTTTGGAGTCATTTAAAACGCGGCATCATTGGCACATTTCATCAGGTAAGTCCTAAGCACTTGCATAGATATTGCCATGAGTTTGGATTTAAATATAACACACGTAAAGTACTGGATACGGTAAGGTTTACCGATGCCATTAAAAACGTAAACGGCAAACGTCTTACCTACGCGAAATTAATTTCATAACTTTGAATCTTATGGATAAAGAAAAGGAAGAGCAACAACAACCTAAAAAAAGATCCAAAAAGCATACTGAAACAAAACTGGCTATCAAAGGCAGTTTTGAAGATGTAATAGCGGCATCTTTTTTAGGTAAACCCCCGGAAAATAAACCGGCAAAATAAAATATTGTACTAACATCGGAGTGCTACCCAAATTCTCACAATTAGCAAGCACACAACCGAGATACCAAGTACGCTGTAAAAGCGTGGCTGTATCTTTTTGTGTGTTTGGCCGTGAGAAGCCAGGGTAGCGAAAGGTAAATATCAGTCACGCTTATTTTTTAACCCAAATTCTCACATAAATGAAAAAAGCAATCTTATCACTGCTTATCGCATGCTGCATAACGGCATGTAGCAAAACAACAGATGATACATTAAGGTATCCAAAAACAGAACTTGTAAACACCACATGGAAAAAATTTAGCTTTACTGGTGTCATAAGCAAAACAGATTTTTATGAGTTCTTACACTTCACCAGTAATACCAGCATAGAGCTGTATACTGCAGATGTGACTGGTAAATCTTTATTAGGAGACAAAAAGACTTACCCGACCAAAATTACATTGAGTGATAAGAACTTGGATAGCTTTGAGGTTACTTATCCAAACGCTCAAAGCGGTTTAGGTTTTACAACTAATGACGTAAAAGTAATACAGTACAATAGTACTAATTACAATAAAGTAGATTAATGGTAAAAGCCCTGATTTTATAGATCAGGGCTTTTTATTTATACCTTTGTCCCAACTGCTATATAGTTACCCTCTCGAGAGGGGTTAGGGGTGTGTTTCTACATGAGTAAAGTTATCATCAAGTGAAACGGAAGATCATCCCTTATGATTCAAAACTAAAAGAATTTGCAAGGAAACTTCGGAATGATAGTACACCTGGTGAAATAGCTCTTTGGCAAACATTAAGAAATAAACAATTTTATGGTTATGACTTTCATCGTCAGAAACCATTACTAAATTACATAGTCGATTTTTACTGTTACGAGTTAAATTTAGTCATAGAATTAGATGGTAGATATCACAATCACGAAGAAAAATATAATGAGGATTTAATTAGAGACGCCGAACTGAAATTATATGATCTGACAGTACTTAGATTTGATGAAGCTGAAGTAATGCATGATCTGGATAATGTGCTTAGAACAATTGAAACATATATTTTAGACTTCACATCTAAAAATAATAATGCAAAAACACACCCCTAACCCTTCTCTAGAGGGTAATGAAAAATAATAACACATGAAAAAATACTTCTCTCTAGTAACCTTTTCACATACCATATTTGCAATGCCATTTGCATTTATCGGCTTCTTTCTGGCAGTAACAACCACAGCTCATAAATTCGAATGGCAGAAGCTGTTGCTGATGGTGCTGTGTATGGTTTTTGCGCGTAATTCGGCCATGGCCTTTAACCGCTAT
Source organism: Mucilaginibacter polytrichastri (assembly GCF_001911425.1). Lineage (GTDB taxonomy): Bacteria > Bacteroidota > Bacteroidia > Sphingobacteriales > Sphingobacteriaceae > Mucilaginibacter > Mucilaginibacter polytrichastri. The sequence continues at coordinate 732,417 of NZ_MPPL01000001.1, forward strand.
TTGGATAGAGACATTGATATTAAGAACCCGCGTACCAAAGTGCGCGATATCCCGGCAGGGAGGATTAGCCCGGCGGCGGCGCTTACTTTTACTTTGGTAAATTGTGGGCTATTTTTGGCGGCTACCTGGTTTATTAATCCATTATGTTTTTACCTTTCGCCTGTGGCGTTGTTGGTAGTAATGGGTTATAGTGCTACCAAGCGCTTTACTGCATTGTGCCATTTGGTGTTGGGTTTAGGTTTGTCATTGGCCCCGATAGGTGCCTACCTGGTTGTAACCGGCGAGTTTAATATTTTGCCATTGCTATTTTCCTTATCCGTTTTATGTTGGGTAAGCGGCTTTGATATCATCTATGCCCTGCAGGATGAAGACTTTGACCGCAGCGAAAAACTACATTCTATACCTGCCTATTTGGGTAAGGTGAAGGCATTAAACTTGTCCAGCTTTTTGCATGTGCTATCGGCGGCGTTTATTATTATGCCGGTATTTTTTACACACGTGGGTATACCTTATTACCTGGGTATAGGTGTGTTTTGTAGCATGCTGTACTACCAGCATAGCTTGGTAAAGCCCAACGACCTGAGCCGTGTAAATTTTGCCTTTATGACCACCAACGGCATAGCAAGTGTGGTATTTGCCACGTTGTTTTTGATTGATAGATTATGGATCCGCTAAAAGCTAAATATAACTATAGGGAGCATCTGCAACCCTTCGCTGTTTTTAATGAAGACGAGTGGGCGTTGTTTTGCACTTACATGGAGTTTGTTAGCTTGAAAAAGAAAGAATATTTTATAGAAGCCGGAAAGGTGTGCAACCATTTCGGCTTTATCAATAAGGGTTCTGTACGGTATTTTCACATGGCTAATGATGGTACCGATATTACAGGTTATTTTAGTTTTGAGAATGAGTTTATGAGCTCTTATAAAAGTTTTGTAAAACGCGAACCTGCTAATAACTATATCCAGGCATTAGAAGATACGGAGCTTATCCTGATTAGCTATAAAAGTATGCAGGAAATGTTGGCCTGCGAAAAACTGGGTCACAAAATGGAACGTTTTGGCCGTTTAATAGCAGAGTATTATTTGTGCTGTTATGATGATAGGATTACCGCCTTCATTACCCAATCGCCAGAGGAACGGTATATCAAATTACTCGAATCGGGCCGCGATATTCTACGTAGAATGCCTCAGCATTACATTGCCAATTTTTTAGGTATTACGCCTGTTTCCCTTTCGCGCATCCGCAGGCGCATCTTAGTTTAATTTTTACCACATGTATTTCTTATCTTAAGATAACGTTTTCTGTTTCAGGATGGTTGTACGTTTGTATCATACCAAACAGAAAAAAATGATACACACCATATTCGGCGCAGGTGGCCCTGTCGCTAATGCGTTAACCCGCCAATTAATTAGTCATAATGAAACTATTCGCCTGGTTAGCAGGCGGCCATCTACATTTACCGGTAACAACATCAACTGGCAAAAAGCAGATCTGTTAAACTATGCAGAAGTGTTGCAAGCCGCAAAAGGATCTGATGTTATTTACCTGTGCGCAGGCTTGGTTTACAATAAAACTATCTGGCAGCAACAATGGCCAGTAATTATGCAGAACATGATTAACGCCGCCAAAGAAACCAACGCCCGCTTTATTTTCTTCGATAACGTATACATGTACGGTGTTGTAAACGGAACTATGCTTGAAACCACACCCTATAATCCTGTAAGCGAAAAAGGTGAAGTACGCGCTAAAATTGCCACACAATTAATGGATGAGGTTAAGCAAGGCAACATCCAGGCGAGCATTATTCGCGGAGCAGATTTCTATGGAGCCGAAAGCATGAACAGCTTTTTCGACAGTATGGTGCTGGCCAAATATGCCAAAGGCGAAAGGGCGCAATGGATCGGTAAACCTAAAACCCTGCACTCATTCTCTTACCTGCCCGATTGTGGCACGGCCCTGTACCTGCTCGGCCAAACTCCCCAAAGCGATAACCAGATCTGGCATGTGCCTACAGCCGCGCCTTTAACCGGTATGCAGTTTATGGAACTGGCAGCCGATGTATTTAAAGTAAAACCGGCTTATATGGCCATTAATAAATTGATGCTGCAATTGTTCGGTTTATTTAACCCGCTGGTAAAAGATTCTGTTGAGATGTACTATCAGTACGATCACGATTATATTTTTAATTCAGACAAGTTTGAGAAATACTTTAATGTAAAACCGACCACTTACCGTGATGGCATTATAACGCTGTCGCAAACACTGTTTAAATAGTTTTGAATCTGATAGTTTTGAACCAGATATTCTTGAACCAGAATTTGCAGAATTTATGAATTAACAGAATGCTTGAAATGACGATTTTAATATTCAGATAAATTCTTAAATTCAGGTTGGTACAATAATTGGCCATAATTTCTGTTAATTCTTGAATCCTGTAAATTCTGATTCTCACAATAATCTGCATATTTGCACATCTGCACATTTGCAGATCAAACACCATGATTCATAAAAAAGCAAAACATTATATACCCGAAAATCTGGAAATGAAGTGGGAAAACTTAGAGCCACTTTTGATCGAATTGCGTGATCGTCAGATTAACTCTGTTGAAGAATTAGAACACTGGCTGCGCGATCGTAGCGAGTTTGAAGCCGCTATTGAAGAAGATTTTGCATGGCGCTACATCCGCATGACCTGCGATACGGTAAGTGAAGAACTATTACAGAATTTCCAATACTTCGCTACTGAAATTGAGCCGAAGATTGCGCCTTACAGCAATGAGCTGAATGAAAAACTGGTTGGGAGCGAATATTTCGACAAACTGGATAATGATAAATATTTTGTTTACCTGCGCAGTATCAAAAAATCATTGGAGCTGTTCCGTGAGGAAAATATCCCGATCCAGACTGAGATCCAGGTAGAGCAGCAGAAATACCAATCTATTACCGGCGGCATGTCGGTACACATTGGAGATAAAGAATTTACTTTAGAACAGGCCGCTGCGATACTAAAAAGCCCTGACCGCGAGAAACGCCAGGAGGCATGGGAAAAGATTACCGGTCGCCGTTTAGAGAACAAGCAGGAGCTGGATAAACTATTCGATCTGCTGCGGGTGCTTCGCCACAAGGTAGCGTTGAATGCCGGCTTCGAGAATTTTCGTGATTACATGTTTCAGGCATTGGGCCGGTTTGATTATTCCCCGCAAGATTGCTATAGTTTCCACGAAGCCATTGAGCTGGAAGTGGTGCCTGTACTGAAAGAACAAGCCGAAAAACGTAAAGCGGCTTTAGGGCTGGAAGCTTTGAAACCATGGGATACCGATGTGGATATTACTGGTCATGCTCCTTTAAAACCTTTCCAAAACGGTGAAGAACTGATCGAGAAATCGATCCAATGTTTCAGCAACATCAGCCGTTACCTGGGCGAGCGTTTGGAGATCATGAAGGAAAACAAGCTGTTTGATGTGGAAAGCCGTAAAGGTAAAGCCCCGGGTGGTTACAACTATCCGTTGGCCGAAACCGGTGCGCCTTTTATTTTCATGAACTCGGCCAACACTTTCCGCGACCTCACTACCATGGTACACGAAGGCGGCCATGCCGTACATACCTTCCTGACAGCAGATCTGGAACTGAACGACTTTAAACATTGTCCGTCTGAAGTTGCCGAACTGGCTTCTATGTCGATGGAATTGATTTCTATGGATAATTGGGACGTTTTTTTTACCGACCCGGAAGAACTGAAACGTGCCAAACGCGATCAGCTGATCGATGTAATTAAAACCCTGCCCTGGGTAGCCGTGGTAGATCAGTTTCAGCACTGGATTTACACCAACCCAGACCATACCGACGAGCAACGCAGCGAAGCCTGGGTGCAAATCTACGAGCGTTTTGGAGCCAGCTTTGTTGACTGGAGTGGTAATAAAGAGGCAGAAATAAATTTATGGCAAAAGCAACTGCACATATTTGAAGTGCCGTTTTATTATATCGAATATGGCATGGCCCAGTTAGGTGCCATTGCGGTATGGAAAAACTATAAAGAAAACCCGGAAAAAGGGCTTCAGCAGTACATGGATGCCTTAAAATTGGGTTATACCAAAACCATTAAAGAGATCTATGAAACCGCCGGAATTAAATTTGATTTCAGCGCAGATTATGTGAAACAACTGGTTGCTTTTGTTAAAAGCGAACTCGAAAAACTATAGTATTCAACATACTTAGCGTATACTCTTTAAAACCTATCGGTGTTTTTTTAGTTATAACAGGACTATGAAAAAGATACTGATAGGTTTTTACATAACCATATTTGCATTTGCAACAGCACAAGCACAGGTAAATAAGCCCGTGCAGATTGATAGCCTGGTGACGGTTTCGTTACCGGTTGATTTTGTAAAGAAAGACACGCTTGGTCAGCTAGTATTTACCGGTAATAGTACGCTAGGTTATATCAGCGTAATTAAAGCGCCAAATCCATCAAATCAAACGCTTAAGAAAGAGAAAGACCTTAACAAGGTTTTTAAAGAATACATTAAGAAACTGCAAAGCAGCGCAGGTAATAGTAGTGTAATGAACGATAAAGACACTATTATTAATAACGTAGAAGTAAGAGACTTTTTATTGCGTACCGATAATAATGACGATCAGGGTGTACAAGTGCGCAGGTTTAGGTTGTTATATACCAAGGCTGCCACCTACACCTTCCAGTTTGTTTACCCGGAAGAGCGTGCAGACTTGGCCAAAAAAGATGCCGACCAATTTTTTGCCTCTATAAAAACAGCCCCATCATTAGATGGTACCGATCAGTACACCACATATGGCAAATTTACCGGGATGCATAAAGCACTTAAAATAGCGCTTATAGCAGGCGGTGTGTTGCTAATTGTTATAATTATACTGGTTGTGCGCAGCCGGAAGAAAAAGCAAATAGTAGGTTAAGATTTTTTCTTACTTAATAAACCACTGTTCCATTTTGGAGTATGTATAAATGGCTTGCTATCTATGATAGTGAGCCATATTATTGTAGTAATAGTACCAATGATAGATCCTGCCATTACATCCTCAAAAAAGTGCTCGCTCAGGTACATGCGCGAGTAACCGATAAACAAGGCCAATAAAAGGTATACAAAGCCCCAGCCTTTTTGCCGCGCAAAATAAGCCAGTACCACTGCCATAGTAAATGCCTGCACGGTATGGCCGGACGGGAAGCTGTTTGAAGAAAGTAACTTTACACCCTTTACGTAATAGATATGGTTATGGTCTGTAAAATAGAGCGATGGGCGGGGAGCGCGTATAATACGTTTAATAACCTGTGCAACAACGGTGGTCAGTAAAAAGCTGCTCGCCATTAAAAAAGCTTTACGATAACTGTATAATACTAATATTATGGCTACCAGGAGCATAAAAAGGCCATCGCCAACCGCCGTTGCGCCAATAAAAAAGTAATCGGCAAAGTCGTTATGGTGTTTATTGACAGCAAAATAGATGTCCTCGCGGCTATATATCAGCTTAATGATCAAACAACTGCACAGAATGAGTAGATATGGAATAAAAAATAATCGTAATCGATATAATACCTCGGTTATACGCATCTTCATGGCGCAATTTAGCACAATGCCTCCAAATAGACCGAAAAAATAGTTATGTTTGACTTCCGTAAATTGATTAGAATTTAATGTCGAAAAATATCTTCCGTAAAAAGTCGATCGATACCATACTTGCTGATGTTGCCAGTGGTTTCAGCGATAGCGAACATGCAGGCGAATCGCATCTCCGAAAAGTATTAAATGTAAAAGACCTTACCCTAATGGGTATTGCAGCTGTTGTGGGTGCTGGTATTTTTTCTACTATTGGGGTGGCCTCCTTTAATGGCGGGCCGGGTGTTACTATATTATTTGTGCTAACCGCTATTACCTGCGGTTTCTCGGCTATGTGCTATGCCGAGTTTGCTTCACGTATCCCGGTTGCGGGCAGCGCTTATACCTATGCTTATGCATCGTTCGGCGAGTTAATTGCCTGGATTATCGGCTGGGATCTGCTGATGGAGTATGCCATTGGTAACATTGCCGTAGCCATATCATGGAGCGAATATTTTGTAAACCTGCTCGAAGGTTTCCATATCCATATCCCCGAATATTTAACAATGGATTACCTAAGTGCTTTCCGTGCCGAGGGTACCATTCGGCAGCTAACAGCCAGCGGGCATGTTGCAGACATTACCGAAAAATTGCGCAGTGAGGCCATTGCATGGTCTACAGCACCGGGTTTTGGTAACTTTAAGCTGATCGCCAATATCCCGGCATTAGCCATTGTTTTTGTAATTACTTACCTGGTATATATCGGTATCCGCGAAACCAAAAAGGTAACCAATGCCATGGTGATCCTAAAAATTGCAGTAGTAATTGCCGTAATATGTTTAGGTTTCTTTTATGTAACCCCAGCCAACTGGCACCCGTTTTTGCCTAATGGTTTTGGTGGTGTAATGAAAGGGGTGTCGGGTGTATTTTTTGCCTATATCGGTTTCGACGCTATATCAACCACGGCCGAAGAATGCGAAAACCCGCAGCGCGATTTGCCCCGTGGTATGATCTACTCCCTCATAATTTGTACCGTATTATACGTGCTGATAGCCCTGGTGCTTACAGGCATGGTTAATTATAGCAAACTGGATGTTGGCGACCCGCTAGCATTTGTTTTTGCTAACGTTGGGTTAAAAAAGATCAGCTATGTAATCTCCATCAGTGCTGTAATTGCTACAGCAAGTGTATTGCTGATATTCCAACTGGGCCAGCCCCGCATTTGGATGAGCATGAGCCGCGATGGATTATTGCCAAAGGCTTTCTCCCGCATTCACCCTAAATTTCAAACTCCATCATTTGCAACTATTGTTACAGGTTTTGTGGTAGCTATACCGGCATTGTTTATGAACCTTACCGAGGTAACAGACTTAACCAGTATTGGTACCCTGTTTGCATTTGTACTGGTTTGCGGTGGTGTGCTATTGCTGCCAAAAGAAGCTTCTGTAAAAGGTAAATTCCAGATCCCATACATCAATTCGCAATGGATTGTGCCAGCCCTATTTATTATAGGCATCTACTTTTTCTGGAAACCAATTATGGGTTTATTCTCCGGACTGGATCGTCACCAAAACTTCCCGTATTTTCTGTTTATTATCCTCGCTGCAGCATTAAGCGTTATATGTTTTATTAAAAAGCTCTCATTAATCCCGGTATTAGGTTTGTTGAGCTGCTTTTATTTAATGACAGAGTTGGGTTATACCAACTGGTTGCGTTTCCTCATTTGGCTGGTAATAGGCTTGGTGATATATTTTACTTATGGATACAAACACAGCAGGATTGGTAAAATGGAGGGGTTGGCTAACTAGGGATTACTTCTATTGCGCGCGTCATTGCGAGGTACGAAGCAATCCCCGACCAATTTGCACTTTCTTTAATAAATCAGAAACTAATACATTCAACTAACTATTCATAAATTGCTCTACAATTCCTAATAATAAAACGGATTGTACTTTATTTACGTGTCAGCTCTGTTGGTCGGGGATTGCTTCGCGCTTCGCAATGACGATTTGGGTATTCTACAGCAACAAATAACAAATATCTCCTTATCTTTATCGCTCAATATATGAGCAAAACTGTAACTCCTTATAATAGTCAGCAGGCTACCAAAAAAGAGCAGGTAGCCGATATGTTTAACAACATATCTGGTACTTACGATTTCCTTAATCACTTTATGTCATTGGGGATCGATATCATCTGGCGCAAAAAAGCAATCAACGAATTAAAGAAAGATCAGCCCAAATACATATTAGATGTAGCAACCGGTACCGGCGATTTCGCCTTTGAGGCATTGGGGATGCTTAATCCTGAAAAAATAACGGGTGTTGATATCTCTGAAGGAATGCTGGATGTGGCGAGGCAAAAAATTACCAAGCGCAACCTCTCAGCCCGTTTCGAAGTACGTAGCGGCGATTCTGAGAACCTGCCTTTTGAAACCAGTACCTTTGATGCCATAACCGTTGCTTACGGTGTGCGCAATTTTGAGAATCTCGAAAAAGGATTGGCCGACATGCTGCGCGTGTTAAAACCGGGTGGCAAGGCCGTGATACTTGAATTTTCTAAACCCAAAAGTTTCCCCGTAAAACAGTTGTATAGTTTTTACTTTAATTATATTACTCCCTCAATAGGTAAGCTTTTTTCTAAAGATTCAAGAGCATATTCTTATCTTCCCGAATCTGTTGCAGCGTTTCCGGATGGAAAGAGTTTTGTAACTTTAATGGATAAGGTGGGGTATAAGCAAACTAAGCACAGATCGTTAACATTTGGCATCTGTTCTATTTACACGGGTATTAAATGACAAGAGCGGGGAAGCTGATCTTATTTTTACTGTTTTTTTGCACCTGTAAATCATGGGCGCAGTATACCATAGTCCCATCATGGGGCGGTGGTGCCGATCAGCAGGATCTGAGCTTTGGCTTTACGTTTCAATATATCAACAGCGATTTTAAGATTGTTAAGCAAGCCGATTGGCAAACTGTTGTAGACAGGGCTGATGTAACAACAACTTATAAAGGCCGACGTGCCTCTATAAGTTCAAACAGCCTGCCTGGTTTTGGTATCGGTTTTGTAACCCGGTATAGTTTTAACGAGCATCTCGAGATACGTACCACGCCCGAACTGGTGTTTGCAGATAAACAAATATTATATACTTACCTTGATGCTACACTTGGTAATGATTCTAAGCAGATTCAAACCACATCGGTTGATGTTCCATTGCTGTTAAAACTAAAATCAGACCGTATTGGCGATATGCGTGTTTATTTAATTGGCGGATTAAAAACTTCTTTTGCTATTAATAAAAAGCCAAACAATGTTGAAGCTAACCTCGAAGATAAGGCCATTACCTTAAAGCGTAATTACAATGCCTGGGAAGCCGGTGTTGGATTCGACATTTACTTTGAATATTTTAAATTATCTCCGGAACTAAAGGTGAGTAACTCCTTTAATAATATGCTAGCTTCAGATAAAGCTAACCCTTTTACATCTCCGTTAAGTAAATTATTCCTCCATACTATAAGTTTTAGCTTATACTTCGAATAAGTAAATTAAAAAAACATAATTTCGCTGCCGTAGTTACACACCTATGGCTAAAATTGCTTTAATAACAGGCGCCACCGCAGGGATCGGTGAGGCTTGTGCCCATTTATTTGCTGCGCAACATTACAACCTGGTACTTACCGGCCGCCGGCACGACCGGTTAGAAAAACTGGCCCAGGAGATCAATGCCAAATACAATGTAGAAGTTGCCGTTTCGGCTTTCGATGTGCGAAACCGCGACAGCGTAATCAGCAACCTGGAAAGTTTACCCGAACATTGGAAACATGTTGATGTGCTGATTAACAATGCAGGCCTAAGCCAGGGCCTCGACCCGATACAGAACGGTAGTTTTGATGACTGGGACACCATGATTGATACCAACATAAAAGGCCTGCTTTACGTAAGCAAGGTGGTAGCCAACTGGATGATTAACAACGGCCAGGGGCAAATTATTAACCTGGGTTCAATCGCAGGTAAAGAAGTTTATCCAAACGGTAATGTATATTGTGCCACCAAGTCGGCCGTTACGGCGCTAAGCGAAGGTATGCGGATTGATTTGCTGAGCCACGGTATCAGGGTAACAGCAGTACACCCGGGCGCTGTAGAAACCGAGTTTTCTGAAGTGCGCTTTAAAGGCGATAAAGACCGTGCTAAAAAAGTATATGCCGGTTTCGACCCATTGGTGGCCAATGATATTGCCGAAACCATATGGTTCGTGGTATCGCGCCCTGCGCATGTAAACATTAACGAGATCATTGTAATGCCAACAGCACAGGCCACGGCAACAAATATATTTAGGAAGGGTTAATGGTTATTAGGTTATTGAGTTATTAAGTAATTTTTACCTGTACCTCAATAACCAATAGCTTAGTAACTCAATATACTTAACAACCAAAACACTATGTCATTAATTACAACAATAGATCAGGATATTAAAAAAGCCATGCTGGCCAAAGAGGCCGATAAACTGCGTGGCCTACGTGCCATTAAATCGGCCTTATTACTGGCCCGTACCGAAAAGGGCGCATCAGAAGAAATAAGTGAAGAAGGTGAAATTAAAGTTCTGCAAAAACTGGTTAAGCAACGCAAGGAATCGGCAGACATTTACAAGACCCAGAATCGAGATGACCTTTACCAGATAGAGGTAGAAGAGCAGGCTGTTATTGAAGCTTACCTGCCTCAGCAAATGAGCAAAGAAGCGGTAGAAATTTACCTAAAAGACCTTATTAGCAGGGTAGGAGCCACATCTGTTAAAGACATGGGCAAGGTAATGGGTGCTGCCAACAAAGAACTTGCAGGCAAGGCCGATGGCAAAACAATATCAGAAGTAGTTAAACAATTGCTGGCATAATTAGTTGCTATAATTGTTGCAACTCAAATTCTTAAAAGTATCTTTATAGCGTATAAACAATACTTTTTATACTGAAATAAAAATCGGTACAACACCAATACTACTTAGTTTATATGAGTTACGAGCTTAAAGAGGAAAACGGTTTCACATACATAGAAGAGGGAAAAGGCGAAACGCTGTTACTTCTGCACGGCTTAATGGGCGCATTAAGTAACTGGGAAGATGTGGTAGATGAATTTAAAGATCGCTACCGCGTAGTGCTGCCGATACTGCCTATTTACGATTTACCATTGCTTACAACGGGTGTAAAGTCGTTGTCAAAATTTGTGCATAAATTCATAAAGTATAAAAAATTAACTAATATTACATTATTAGGCAATTCTTTGGGGGGGCACGTAGGTTTAATTTACTGCCTGGCGCACCCGGATATGATAAAAACGCTGGTATTAACCGGTAGCTCCGGCTTGTATGAAAACGCATTCGGAGGGTCATTTCCACGCAGGGAGAGCCGCGATTTTGTAAAGGAAAAAGTAGAATATACTTTTTACGACCCGGCTACTGCAACAGATGCGTTAATTGATGAAGTTTATGCAACCATTAATGACCGTAATCGCGTAATAAGAATACTGGCCATGGCCAAATCAGCAATAAGGCATAACATGGGCAAGGATTTACATAAAATAAAAATCCCCGTAGGGCTTATATGGGGCAAAAATGATCATATTACACCGCCGGAAGTGGCCGTTGAGTTTAATAAATTATTACCCAACAGCACATTGTACTGGATAGACCAATGCGGCCATGCACCAATGATGGAGCGCCCGCAGGAGTTTAATAGGCATTTGACAGAGTTTTTACAAAAGGTAAATTAAAAGTATAATATGCTTGCAATAGAACTGATTGTTGACGCGATACCACCGCTGCGCCCCGCTGATACCATACAGAAGGCGCTTGACCGTATGGCGGAATTTAAAGTGAGGCACCTGCCCATTGTGAACGACGATCAGTTTTTGGGTTTACTGGCCGAAGAAGAACTGACAGACCCGAATCATGACACGCTTTTAAGCGCTTTACCATTATCGCTTACCACCCCTTATGTGCTGGAAAATCAGCATATTTACGAAGTGATAAGTACTTTATATGGGCGGCAAATTACTGTTGTACCGGTACTTAATGTAAACAAAGGCTACATGGGGGTTATTACAGCCAACGCCATGATTAATGGCATAGCCGAACTTACATCGGCAACGGGCCCGGGCGTAATTATAGTGCTCGAGATCACCAATAAAAATAATTCGCTGGCCCACATGGCCCAAATTGTTGAATCTGATAATGCACAGATACTAAGTTCATACGTTCGCACTTTTCCGGACTCTACCCGGATGGAAGTGACGCTTAAAATTAATAAACAAGAAGTTTCGGGTATATCAGCTACATTTTTACGATACGGCTATGATGTAAAAGCCGTATTTGGTAATAGTGATGGTAATGACGATGCGATGGATCGTTATGATGCGCTGATGAATTACCTCAATTTTTAATACCGTATGAGAATAGCAGTTTACGGAAGGCAGTTTAACGATTCGGTTTTACCTTACGCCCAAACCGTATTTGACCAGTTGAAACAAAATAATGCCGATGTATACGTACATCAGATGCTGCATGAGTTTCTCACCCAAAAGCTTCCCGATTTTAATTTCCCGGTTTTAAATGAAGATATACCCCTTAAAGGTTATATCGATTTGTTTTTAACCCTGGGCGGCGATGGTACTATACTGGATACTGTTACCATGATTCGCGATAGCGGCATCCCTGTTATGGGTATTAACTTTGGCCGTTTAGGTTATTTGGCCAGTGTAAACAAAGGCGAGATTGAGGGCGCTATACAGGCCGTGCTTAAAGGCGATTACACGCTGGATAGCCGCGAGCTGATCTGCGTAAAGTCTGACGAGAATATATTTGGCGATGGTAATTTTGCACTTAATGATATTACCATCCATAAGCGCGATGATGCAGCCATGATAACTATACATGCCTATCTTAACGATGAGTTTTTAAATACTTATTGGGGCGACGGGCTCATCATTTCAACATCAACAGGCTCCACGGCTTATTCGTTAAGCTGCGGCGGGCCTATTATTTTTCCGCAGTCAGATACCGTTGTGGTTACGCCAATTTCTCCGCATAATTTAAATGTGCGGCCAATTGTGTTTCCGGATAGCAGCGAATTATCTTTCGATGTGGAAACACGCAGTGCAAACTATTTAATTTCCTGCGATTCGCGTACGGCGGTAATCGAACAGAACATGAAATTTCGTATATCAAAAGCAGGGTTCGAGCTTAACCTGGTGCGGTTGAATAATGAAAGTTACTTGAAAACGTTAAGGAACAAGTTGCTGTGGGGATTAGATGCCCGTAACTATTAAACTTTTTTAATGCGGAAAATATTTACGCTTTTACTATTATCAATAATTACACTGGTTGCACGGGCGCAAACCTGGGAAGCTGGTGGTATAATTGGCGGCGCCGGCTACATGGGCGATTTAAACTCGCGCAACCCGGTACAGGTAAGCGGCGGGGCAATCGGTGTTTTTGCCCGTAAAAATTATAGTCCTTACTTTTCAGTACGGGGTTCTTACACCTTCGGGTGGATTAGTGCCGATGATAAAAACTCTCCGAATGAAGTTGACCGCAATCGCAACCTAAGTTTTTTAACTACGCTGCATGAGGTTAGTGCAAGGGCCGAGTTTAACTTTTTAGAATACAGGCCTGGTGTATTTAATAATAGTTTAACACCGTATGTTTTCTTAGGTTTAGGAGGGGTATATTATTCGCCAACTGCAAAAGCAGATGATGGTCAAAGATATGATCTGAGATCTGGACGCACAGAGGGTGAAACAAAGCCGTACTCCAAGATAGCACTAAGCATTCCTTATGGCGTTGGTTTAAAGTATAACTTTTTGGGTAAGCTTAGTCTTACAGCAGATGCTACTTATCATTACACCAATACAGACTATCTGGATGATGTGAGTGGTAATTACGCCGATCCATCAAAATTTACCAATGCTACAGCGGCAGGGCTTGCTGATAGAAGATTAGTAAAAAATCCTTTGAACCCGGTCGGTACCCAGCGGGGTGATTTACGGCCACATGATAGCTACATGTTTTTCTCTATATCTATCTCGTACACCTGGATAACAGACCGCTGCTATTTCACCAAGTAAGCGGCTAATAAAAAGAATCTTATTCTTTCACTTAGGAGACCTTTCTGATAATTGAATTTTAATGCAACAAAGATGCATGTATATGCGTTGTAAGTAATATATCAAATGAGTGATAGCAACCAATTGTTACCTTAAACTTTAAAATTATGGCAGAGTTAAATTCCTCACCTGCTAAGGCAGGTGGCAGATCCGCACGTACCCGGATCGCAGCCCGTGTTGACCTTACTGCAATGGTCGACCTTGCATTTTTACTCATTACTTTTTTCATGCTTACCACCACCCTGCAAAAAAACAATGCCATGGCTATTAGTATGCCAAGTGATGGCGGTGCAATGGGCGTACCACAAAGCCGGACAATGACCATTTGCCTGGGAAAAAATAATCAGGCGCTATGGTATATGGGCATGGCAGATGCGCCCTTATCGCAGCCCCGGATAGTTAATTATGGTAAAGCCGGCTTACGGCAAGCTATTATAAATAAGGTTAACGAGGTAAAGGCCCAAACAGGTAAGGATATAATTGTGCTGGTAAAACCAAGTAACCGTAGCCACTACGATAACCTGGTGAACACGCTCGATGAAATTAATATTGCTAAAATAGATAGGTACGCTATTGTTGATATAGCCGCCAAAGATGTAGACCTGCTAAAAAAGTACAATGCTTATTAGTAGCTGATATTTAATAATTTACAAAACAGCCTGGTAGTGATGCCGGGCTGTTTTGTTTTGCGCCGGGCTTATAAACCGATATTATGTATGGTTTAAGCCACAAAATATTTGATTTATTTCTTTAAACACTTATAATAAAAAAATCCAAAGTAAGTTTTACCTTTGTACCCTGAAAAATTGTGGTTTACTGGGTATTAACTATATCTGAGTACCTGATTAATTTTAAAACAGTTAAGCAAAAAACGAATAATACACCGCGTAACAATACGCTCTATTATCAGCCGGTTTCTGGCTTTTGATCAGGTAGCAAATGAATTATATAGAACAGATAGATACGTCAAGATTGCCACAGCATATCGCTATTATTATGGATGGCAACGGCAGGTGGGCAAAAGGTAAAGGCAAACTGCGCATTTTTGGTCACCATAATGGAGTTCGTTCTGTTCGTGAAGCCATTGAAGGATCGGATGATCTGGGCATTAAGTACCTTACTTTATATACCTTTTCATCAGAAAACTGGAACCGCCCCAAATTTGAGGTATCGGCCATAATGGAATTGCTCATTGGTACCATCCATAAAGAGATAGCCAACCTGATGGAAAAGAACGTAAGGCTTAATACCATAGGCGATATCGAGATGCTGCCAAAAAAGGCACACCGAGAGCTAACCGATGCTATTGAAAAAACGTCGAAAAACACAGGCTTAACTTTAACACTGGCATTGAGCTACAGCTCGCGCCGCGAAATTACGCAAGCGGCAAAAAGCCTGGCCTTAAAAGTAGAGCAGGGTTTAATTAAGGCAGATGATATTGATGAAAAAATGTTTGCCGATAACTTATATACCGGCGATATGCCCGACCCTGAACTATTGATCAGAACCAGCGGTGAATTTCGTGTCAGCAATTACCTGCTTTGGCAAATAGCCTATGCAGAATTATACTTTACACCAAAACTATGGCCGGATTTCCGCAAGGATGACCTTTTTGAAGCCATACTCGACTTTCAGAAAAGGGAGCGACGTTTTGGAATGATCAGCGAACAGGTTAATTAATTTTACTTTTAACAATTTTTAACAACTGTTTAAACTATTTTTAGCCCACTTAAATATTCGAATGAATAAATTTCTCTTTGCAATTCTTTTTGTTGTTTTTGGTACTGCGGCAATGGCGCAGGTGGCCGCTCCAAGGTCGCAGGCTTCGCTTACCAGATCAATTCCTACTGATAGTTTAAGTTACCTTAATCCGAAGGATTATATTATAGGTGGTATTACAGTTAGTGGCGCTCAATATCTGGATAAAGATGTATTAATACAGATATCTAAATTAAACAAAGGCGATCGTATTAACCTGCCCGGCGAAGCTTCGTCGAGCGTTATCCGCAACCTTTGGCAACAAGGCCTTTTTGATGACGTACAATTAAACGTTACCAAAATAAATGCCGATACCATTTACTTTGACATTGCCGTGTTAGAGCGCCCGCACTTATCGCGGTTGCACTTACTGGGCATCCGCAAGGGCGAAGTAGAAGACATCCAGAAAAAACTGAGCGATAAAACAGGTAAAATTGTTAACGAAAACCTGCTTAACACCACAACAGCTATTATTAAAAAGCACTTTAACGAAAAAGGCTTCTTAAATACAACCGTTGATATTAAACAACGTAAAGACCCGGGAGATGCCAATAGTGTTATATTGGATGTAACCATTGATAAGCATCAAAAGGTAAAAATAAACGAGGTTATTTTTGAGGGTAATAAGGCCTTTAAAGCAGCTGCGCTTAAGAAGTTTTTGCCTAAAACCCGCCAACGCAAGTTCTACAACATTTTTGGTTCTAAAAAATTCAAACAAGATCAATATGAGGAAGACAAGCAAGCCCTGGTTGAAAAAATGCAGGCCAAGGGTTACCGCGATGCGGCAATTGTAAGCGACTCTGTTTGGAAACATGATGAAGAAAGTGTAAACGTTAAAATTAAAGTTTACGAAGGCCCTAAATATTACTTCGGTAAAGTTAACTGGTCTGGTAATGCTAAATATCCAACATCATTATTAACCAGGATATTGCGGGTTAAAAAAGGTGATGTATTTAGTGAAGAAGAACTTAACAAACGCTTGAGCGGCCCTACGCCAAGCGGCGATGACGTTTCTTCGCTATACCTGAATGATGGTTACCTAACCTACCAGGCAGATGCGGTACAAACGCGGATATATAACGATACAGTTGATCTGGACATCAGGATATATGAAGGGCCACAATACACCATTAACCGTGTGTTACTTAAAGGTAATGATGTAACCAATGATAAGGTTGTAATGCGGGAGATCAGGACCAAACCGGGCCAGAAATTCTCGAAAGAGTTGGTGATGCGCAGTACCCGTGAAATTTCTCAATTAGGAAACTTCGACGAGCAGAAAACGGAGCCGAAACCAACCAACATTAATCCGCAGGATGGTACAGTAGATATTTTGTACAACGTGGTTGAAAAACCATCAGATCAGATCGAGCTTTCGGGTGGTTTTGGTGGCGGGCAACTGGTGGGTACACTGGGCTTAACGTTCAACAACTTCTCGTTACGTAATATATTCCATTTAAAAGCTTACAGGCCGTTACCAAAAGGTGATGGACAGAAATTAAGCCTACGTGGCCAGGCTAATGGTAAAAACTACCAGAATTATTCATTCACGTTCTCTGATCCATGGTTTGGTGGTAAAAAGCCGATTTACTTTGCTTTAACAGCTTACACTCAGTTAAGCTCAACAGGCCAGTACTATGCTAAAGACAACCCGCTATATAACTACTTGCGTATTATAGGCGCGGGTGTAACCTTGGGTAAAAAATTAACCTGGCCGGATAACTACTTCCAGTTAAACTACTCATTAAACGTGGATCACTATAACCTGGATAACTATACCGGTTATATATTCAGCAACGGTACATCATACAACATCAAGCTAACGCAAGAGTTGAGCCGTAACTCGTTAGATGCACCTATTTTCCCAACATCGGGTTCAAATATTAAATTCACTGTACAGGCTACGCCTCCGTACTCATTGTTTAACAATACCAACTACAAAATTGCAACACCAGAAGAGCGCTATCGCTTTGTTGAATATCACAAATGGAAATTTGATGCACAATGGTTTACACGTGTTGCCGGTAAATTTGTAATTATGTCTCAGGTACGTTTCGGCTTCCTGGGTTCATATAACAAAGACGTTGGCCAATCACCATTTGAGCGCTTTAAGCTGGGTGGCGATGGTATGCAAACGTACCAGTTTTTACAGGGTAGTGATATCATTGGTTTAAGGGGTTATAAAAACTTCTCTATTATACCAGTGGGTACCAACTACACTGCAGATACCAACCCTGGTAGTACTATTTACAATAAATATACTATTGAGTTAAGGCACCCGGTTATTGCAAGCCAGTCGGCAACGATATTTTTGCTGGCCTTTGCCGAGGGTGGTAACGTTTGGAATGATTTCTCCCAATTTAATCCGTTTAATGTTAGGCGGTCTACCGGTATAGGTGCCCGCATATTTTTACCTATCTTTGGCTTGCTTGGGCTTGATTATGGTTATGGCTTTGATAAAATACCGGGTATACCGGATGCAAACAAAGGCCAGTTTCACTTTTCAATTGCACAAAGCTTAAGCGGTGGATTTAATTAATTTTATGAAAAGGATAATTTTAACAGTAGTTTTAACGTTTGTAGCATTTGCGGGTGCGTTTGCACAACGTTTCGCATTTGTTGATTCTGAGTACATACTTAGGCACGTACCAGAATACACGGCAGCACAAACACAGCTTAAAACCCTGTCAGACCAATGGCAGAAAGAAGTTGATGCCAGGTTTCAGGAAATAGACCGTTTGTATAAGGCTTATCAGGCAGATCAGGTTTTGATGACTGCAGATATGAAAAAAAGGCGCGAAGCCGAAATTGTAGATAAAGAAAAAGCTGCAAAAGATTTTCAGCGTTCGAAGTTTGGTCCCGATGGTGAAATTGCAGCGCGTAGTACGCAATTGATTAAACCCGTACAAGACCGCGTGGCCAAAGCAGTACAAGCTGTTGCCGAAAGCGAAAACCTGGACATGATATTTGACAAAAATAGCGAGGTGATAATGCTATATGCTAACCCACGCTACGATAAAAGCGCAGATGTAATTACCCGCCTGGGTTTAAAGCCAGGGGTGTTTGCGAAGTGAAAAATTTTATATAAAATCGCATAATTAAAAAGAACAAAAAAAGAACAATGAAAAAACTATTGAAGGTTGTTTTAGTTGCAGGTTGCATGTTGCTGGTGGGTAGTTTTGCAAAAGCACAAACTAAGCTGGGTTATATCAACTTTAACACACTGATTGACCAAATGCCAGAAACAAAAGGTGTGCAAAAAGCGTCTCAAGATTACCAAAAACAATTTATTGACGTTTTGCAAACTATGCAAACCGAGCTTACCACTAAAGGTCAGGCTTATGACGCGGGTCGTGCTACCATGACTGATGCTGTACGTACTCAAAAAGAAAACGAACTTCAAGAGTTACAAAAACGTATTCAGGAGTACCAAACTACTGCACAACAAAAAGTACAGGAAAAAGGTAACGAACTTATTAAGCCTATCGTTGACAAAGCAAAAGCTGCTATTGCTGCCGTTGCTAAAGAAAAAGGCTACACTTATGTATTAGATACAACTCAGGGCGAGCCTATTGTAGCTCCACCTGCAGATGATCTGATGGCTTCTGTAAAGCTTAAATTAGGTTTAAAATAATTTAACCGTTAAATGATTTTAAAAGCGCCCCAATCCGGGGCGCTTTTTTTATTTTTACAAAAGTGACTAACAAACATCCCATCGGAATTTTTGACTCTGGCTTTGGCGGTTTAACCGTTTTCAGATCCATTGCCGAACAGCTGCCGCAATACGACTACATGTACTTTGGCGACACAGGCCGGGCGCCCTATGGTAACCGGTCATTTAAAACCATACATGAGTACACTTGGGAAAGTGTACAATGGCTTTTTGCACAGGGCTGCCCGCTGGTAATACTGGCATGTAATACAGCATCGGCCAAGGCGCTGCGGACCATCCAACAGCAGGATCTTAAAAATGGCTATCCTACACAACGCGTGCTGGGCGTAATAAGGCCTACGGCCGAGGTAATAGGTAATTACTCTAAAACCCAAGAGATTGGCGTACTGGGCACCAAAGGCACCGTTCAGTCAGAATCATACCTTATGGAGATTGCCAAGTTTTTCCCTGATGTGAAAGTGGAGCAACAGGCTTGTCCGCTTTGGGTACCACTGATTGAAAACGGTGAGCACGATAAACCGGGATCTGATTACTTTGTAAAGGAATACCTGGACGCCATTATAGCTAAATCGGCAAATATAGATACTATCTTGCTGGCTTGTACACATTACCCCTTGTTGCAAGATAAGATCAAAGCTTACCTGCCTGCAAACATCAATGTAGTTCCGCAAGGCGATATCGTAGCCAAAAGCTTGGTCGACTACATTAGCCGCCATCCCGAGATTGAGCAGAACTTAACCAAAACCGGCATCCGCAACTTTTTTACGACTACTGATGATACCGCAGATTTTAATAAATATGCTACGATGTTTTTTGGTGGAGAAGTGCAATCGGAGTATGTGGCGTTGAAGTAGTTCTAAGAGAGTCAGGAATAGAGAGTCAAGAATCGGGACATTGCCAAGCGATATATTAAGTTTGTGATTGCTTCGTACCTCGCAATGACAAATTATTTTTTATGTGGCAAACGGTACCCATCAAAAGCACTTGCTAATTACTAATCAATCTAAATTATTCCTACTAATTAAGTAGATTTGCAACCACTGAATACGTTATTGCATTGGTTAGCTATTTAATCTACATAGGCGTCGCCATTGGTTTGTTTGCATTTGCGGCTACGTTTGCCTTGTTTGCTGTTTATTATGAGCGAAAACTGTCTGCCTTTATTCAGGATAGGATAGGCCCAAGTGAAACCGGCAAGTACGGTAGTTTGCAAACCCTTGCAGATATCCTTAAACTCATCCAGAAAGAAATTATTAACCCAACGGCTACCGATAAGTGGCTGTATGCCTTGGCTCCGGCTATTATTTTTATAGCCGTATACATGGGCTTTGCAGCGTTGCCTTGGGCACCGGGACTAGTTCCATCAAAAATCAATATTGGCCTGTATTATATTTTTGCCATTATTTCTATAGAAACCCTCGGCATATTGATGGCCGGTTGGGGGTCTAACAATAAATATTCTATTTTGGGCGCTATGCGTTCTGCGGCGCAAATTATCTCTTATGAGATACCTGCCGGCTTTGCGCTGATTGCTGTCGTAGTGATCTGCGGCTCGCTCGATCTGCAGGAGATTGCTATGCAACAAGGCATCCTGTTTAAAGAGCATACCCAATTTTTAGGCATCTGGGATGTAACGGGTATGGGTGGTTTTATGTCATGGAACATTTTCCGCGCGCCGCATCTCATTATCGCTTTTATAATCTACTTTATAGCTTCGCTGGCCGAGAGTAACCGTGCCCCCTTTGACATACCCGAGGCCGAATCTGAACTGGTGGCTGGTTTTCATACCGAGTATACGGGAATGCGTTTCGGCTTAATATTTTTGGCGGAGTATTCGATGATGTTCCTGGTATCTATGGTGGGCGTAGTATTATTTTTAGGTGCATGGAACACACCATTCCCCAACATAGGCAGTATCCACTTAGCCAACTGGACTACCGGGATAGGCTGGGGAATATTTTGGATATTTGTAAAAACGTTGTTATTGGTAACCGTTCAAATTTGGATTAGGTGGACGTTGCCGCGTTTGCGGGTTGACCAATTGATGGACCTGTGCTGGAAAGTGCTCACTCCACTGGCGTTTATATGCATGGTAATATCGGCAGTGTGGCGCGTTTGGGTAATGAATTAAGGAAAAAGGTAATGTTATTGAAGAGTACAATAGACGGTTTTACAACAGCATGGAAAGGACTTACCCTTACCTTTAAGCATGCCTTTGCTTTTAAAAAGCGTGAAGTTGAATCTATTAAGTCGCCCAACTACTTCGATCTGCAAAATGGTACCACTACAATCGAATATCCTAAACAAAAACTGCCCATCCCAGAGGTTGGCCGTTATCAGTTGGATGTAGAAATGGACGATTGTATTGTATGCGATCTGTGTGCTAAAATTTGTCCGGTTGATTGTATTGATATCGAATCTATCAAGGCAACTGAGGCGATCGGCCAAACGTCAGACGGTACCACCAAACGACTGTATGCTGCCAAGTTTGATATCGACATGGCCAAGTGCATGTACTGCGGACTTTGTACCGTGGTATGCCCAACAGAATGTATTGTAATGACTAACCAATATGATAAAACAGTTTTTGAGTTAAACCAACTGGTTTACGAGTTTTCGGATATGACGCCCGAAGATGCTGCCGAAAAACGAGCACTGCTCGAAAAACAAAATGCCGAAAAACAAGCTGCTAAATTAGCAGCCATGCAAAAGAAGAACGATTAAATGAGCGCTGCCAATATATTATTTTACATTATGAGCTTTATTGCACTGGCCTCTGCGGGTTATGTTGCTGTGAGCAAAAATTTGGTGCGGTCGGTATTTATATTTTTTGTTACCCTGTTTGCCCTGGCTGGTTTATATGTGTTAGCCCTGGCCGACTTTGTAGCCGTAACCCAAATTGTGGTTTATGTAGGCGGTATACTGGTGCTAATCCTGTTTGCCTTTATGCTTTCGGGCCGCGAAACATTGAATGTATTACAACATCCTGATCGTTCGGTATGGAAAATTACTAATCTGCCTGCCTTGCTGATTGTGGCTTTATTGTTCATTGTATTAATTAATGTAATATTGAAAACGGATGCCGACCATTTGGGTTGGATTAGCGACTCGATCAAAACAAAAAATTATATCACTAACTCCGGCGATATGACCGGTAATATAGGCGTAAACCTGATGACGCGTTATTTGTTGCCATTCGAGATCATCTCTATATTGCTGATGATGGCATTGGTAGGTGCGGCGCACCTGTCGAGAAAGGAGAGCGTAGAATGATTTCCCTGACTAATTATTTAGTAGTAAGCGCTATCTTATTTTGCATCGGCTTATATATAGTGCTGGTGAAGCGCAATGCCATCCAGATATTAATAGGTATTGAAATGATGCTAAATGCCGCGATATTAAACTTGGTAGCTTTCGGCAAATTTGATAGGCATAATAACGGTGGACAAATGTTTGCCCTTTTTGCAATTGTATTAGCAGCCGCTACAACCGCAGTGGCTCTGGCCATTGTACTAAATGTTTATAGACGTTACAAAACCATCGACCCCGATAAGGTTGACCAGCTAAAAGATTAACTTGAACAAAGTTTTAACATACCAGGAAACCAATATGGCTTACCATGCTTTAGCAGCGGTATTGTTACCACTATTGGCCTTTGTTATTAACTGCTTCATTAAAGGTAAGGCAGCGGGCTGGGTATCAACCATTGCCATATTGCTGGGTTCTGTTGTTTCTATTATAGTTTTTAATCACACGTTTAATACCAATACCATACACGTAAGCAGGCTATGGTTTACTATTGGTGATACACAGGTTTATGCCGGGATATTATTAAATAATCTTTCCATATTAATGCTGTTACTGGTGAACCTTATTGCCTTGCCGGTACATATCTTTTCTATGGCCTACATGGGGCACGATCAACGTTACGGCCGCTATTTTACCTGCCTGAGCTTGTTCTGCTTTAGCATGCTGGCTTTGGTGGTGGTAGATAATATGGTGCTGTTTTACGCCTTTTGGGAACTGGTGGGTTTTTCATCATACCTGTTAATTGGTTTCTGGTATAAAAAAGAGAAAGCTATTCAGGCCAATAAAAAGGCCTTTATTATGAACAGGATAGGGGATATTGGTCTGCTGATTGCCATCCTGTTGCTCTACGCCCAATATCATACTTTCGATTTAATTAAACTTTTTGGTCAGGGCGGCTTAGTTTCACAATCTTTTATTAAAAATGGAATGTGGATTGCCACTGGTGCAAGTATCCCGGCTGTTTGGCAATACATTGCCTGCGGCGGGATTTTCCTTGCTGTTTGTGCTAAATCAGCACAGTTTCCATTACACACCTGGTTGCCGGACGCCATGGAAGGGCCGACCTCAGTATCTGCCTTAATCCATGCTGCAACCATGGTGGCCGCCGGAATCTTTTTATTAGGCAGGGTGTACCCCATGTTTAATACCGCCGAGTTGGATGCACTGGCATTTATCGGTTGCTTTACAGCCTTTATGGCGGCAACCATCGCGCTTACGCAAAATGATTTAAAGCGTGTGCTTGCTTTCTCTACCATATCGCAATTAGGTTTTATGGTGATGGCAATGGGCATTAATGCTTATGCCTCATCGCTGTTTCATTTGGTTACACACGCTTTTTTTAAGTGCCTGTTATTTTTGGTGGCCGGTGTGGTAATCCACGAGATGCAGCATGTGAAGGACGAAAACCAGCTCGACATCGATCCGCAGAATATTTTGTACATGGGTGGCTTACGTAAAAAGATGCCGTTGACATTTATTGCTGCGATTATAGGCGGTGCTGCCTTAGTTGGCTTACCGCTTACTTCGGGCTATTTGTCTAAAGATGGAATCCTGATCCAGGCCTTTGAATGGTCGGATACGAAGAGCGTTGGCTACAAAATTGTACCCATCATGATGCTGATCACCAGCTGGCTTACTGCTTTTTATGTTGCCCGGCTAATCTTCAAAGTGTTTTTTGGTAGGTTAAGGGTACTGGACGTTAAACCCGTCGTGTTATGCCACATCAGCGATGGTGGCTGGCAATATCGCGTGCCTTTAATCTTGCTATCACTTTGCTGCCTGTTCCCGGTATTTTCATTGAACCCATTATTATACGAGCAATCATGGTTGTTTAAAGCTTTTACTACGCCCGATCATTTGGAGCGAATGAATATCTATCATACCATTATCCCCGCAGGGTTAAATATCCTGAGCGTAGCGGTGATTTATTATGCCTATGCGGTGTATATTCAGGAACGTAAAATGCTGCCCTTTGCACAAAACAACTGGGTGTTCGATTTTTCATATAACCAATGGTATTTCAATAAAGCATATCATACGCTGTTTGTTAAACCTGTGCTGGCTTTAGGAGAGGGCCTGTTTTGGTTTGACCGTAAGGTGATCGATGGCTTTATTCAGTTATTACAAAATATCCTCCTATGGCTATCTAAAGTGGCCGATGTAATGGATAGATATGTTATTGATGGCTTCTTGCATTTATTAACTGCAATAGTGCAGTATATTGGTAATTTTGTCCGGAGTTTTCAAACCGGGCGGGTGCAATACTACCTGCTGAGCATGCTGGCCGTTATTGTTGCCTGGTTTATTTTTAAAACTTTGATCTGAGCCCGATGAACCTGCTAACCCTTTTAATTTTTATTCCGCTTTTATTTGGCTTACTCATTGTTGTGTTGCCTTCGTCGCTACGCAATAGCTACAAGTACATTACTTTGCTGGCTGCCATTGTGCAGTTAGGTATTAGTTTACTGTTATATTTTCAATTTAAAACGGGCCCGGCCAACGCGGGTATTAATCACGAAAATCAGTTTCAGTTTGTACAGAAGTTACCATGGATTCAACTCGATCTGGGCTCTATGGGGAAAATGCAGATCGACTATTTTGTAGGGATTGATGGGATCTCGATTACCATGCTGGTGATGTCGGCCCTGGTAATGGTGGTTGCTGCAATAGCTTCCTGGGAGATCAAGAAGAATTTGAAAGGATACTTTATATTATTCCTCATATTGGATATGGCTGTGTTTGGCGTATTCTGCTCGCTTGATTTCTTCCTGTTCTATCTTTTCTATGAATTGATGTTATTGCCATTATACTTCTTAATCGGGATGTGGGGCGGCGCAAGGCGCGAATATGCGGCTATTAAGTTTTTCCTGTATACGCTGTTCGGTTCTGTATTTATGTTGCTGGTGATGGTGGGCTTGTACCTGTCGGTTAAAGACCCGGCTACAGGTAGCCATACCTTCAACATTATCCAGATGATGAACCCGGCTAATTATGATGCCAACTCGATATTCTCTACCGTAAATCATCAAACCATATTCGGCTTCCCGGCGCGTACGGTTGGTTTTGTGATATTGTTTATTGCCTTTGCCATTAAGGTGCCGGTTGTGCCCTTGCATACCTGGCTGCCCGACGCGCACGTAGAAGCGCCGACGGCTGTTTCTATTATCCTGGCCGGTGTGCTGCTGAAAATAGGCGGCTACGGCATCATCCGTATTTGTATGGGGATTTTCCCCGATGTTGCCGTTTCAGGAAGCTTTGTTTTAGGCTTGCTGGGTGTAATTTCCATTTTATACGGTGCATTAAATGCGCTTGCTCAACGCGATTTGAAACGGATGATCGCTTATTCATCCGTATCGCACATGGGGTTTGTACTGTTGGGCATTGCCTCGCTTACTGCCGAAGGTATCAGCGGAGCGGTAATGCAGATGGTAAGCCACGGCTTTTTATCTTCGATGTTGTTCTTCCTGGTAGGGGTGATCTATACCCGCGTGCACGACCGTGATATCTACAATTTCCGCGGACTTGGTACACTAATGCCGCAATTCACCGTATTTGTAATGATCGGCTTTTTTGCCTCATTAGGTTTGCCGGGTTTCTCTGCCTTTATAGCCGAGGCATTTACGCTGGCGGGTACATTTAAGTCGGCCTCTGTTAACGGCCTGTTGCCGCATTGGATGGCTGCCTGCGCAGCACTAGGCATATTGCTTGGTGCATGCTATTTCTTGTGGACACTGCAACGCATGTTTTTCGGTACCGAACGTTTAAAAGGCGGCGAAGAATGGAAGCATGCCTTAAAAGATATTAACTGGCGTGAAAAAGCAGCCCTGGTACCACTAGCCTTAATGGCCTTGCTTTTAGGCATTATGCCGTCATTGGTTTTTGGCAAGATCAATGAGTCGGTAATTGCATTGGTCGATTTTTTACAGCATAAATAATTAGAATTGTTTATACTGATAATATTTGTGAAGTTTATTAATTGAGATATAATCCCCAATAAATAATTACCTAACAACCAAATCATGATCAAAAAATTATTATTCATCCTTTGTTTCATTTTTACTTTTGTAATTACAAGGGCAGAAGACCGGCAAAAAGTTTCATCGAAAGTAAAGCGGGTAGTTGTATTTTTAAACGGGGCACAAATAACACGTGAGGCAAGTGCCAGTGTTAGCGCAGGTAATTCTACCTTATTATTCGAAGGTGTATCTCCTGATATTGATATGCAAAGTCTCCAGATAAAATCAGCCGGAGATTTTACTATACTTTCTGTAAACCGTGAAGCAAATTTTCTGAACCTGGAGAATAAACAAAAAAATGTTGAAGAGCTATTGGCTTTACAAAAACAGGTAAGAGATAAAATAGAATTGCAAACCAATGCCCTTAATGTTTACAACGAGGAACAAAATATGCTGCTTAAAAACCAGGTGGTGAGCGGCCAGAATGTTAATCTCGATATTATAAAACTAAAGCAAGCGCTCGATTTCCAGACCTTGCGTTTAACTGAAATTAAAAAGAAACAGCAAGCTGTCAATGATCAGATTGCATTGCTAAATGTAGAACTTCAAAAATATAACAAACAGATACAGGATGTAAACCGGGGTAAAACCAAAGCAAGCAGTAATATTATTGTTAATGTTTCGGCCAAAAATGCTTCACAGTCATTATTTACACTCACTTATGTAGTTAACTCGGCAAACTGGTATCCTACTTATGATATTAGGGCTAAAAATGTCAGCAGCCCTATACAGGTTGCCTACAAGGCCAATGTAACGCAACAATGCGGCGAAGACTGGAATAATGTTAAGTTAATCCTATCTACAGGTAACCCTTCGGTAAGTGGCTCTAAGCCCGAACTTATTCCTTATTATTTAAATGTAGGTATGGTGTATGCCAATCAAGTAAGTAGCATAACCCGGGTAACCGGAAGAGTAGGAGATGAACAAGGAATAGGATTGTCGGGTGTATCTGTAAAAGTGAAGGGAACATCTATAGGTACCATTACAGATCAATCAGGGAATTATAGCATTCAGATTCCGCAGGGTGGGCAATCTGTTTTGGTTTTTTCCTTTATTGGCTATGATAACCAAGAGCAACAAGTTACATCACCGGTCATGAATACTTCTTTAAGAATAGCTTCTAATCAACTAAACGAAGTTGTAGTTATTGGATATGGTACCGAGTATAAAAGAGATTTGACAGGTGCTGTTCAGGGACTTCCTGGTGTTGCGGCTGGTGTAAAAATAAGAGGCATGAGCTCATTGCAAACCAACCCGGTGATGGTGCAGCAAAATGAAAATCAAACCAATGTTGAGTTTAATATTGTTAATCCTTACACTATACCAAGTGATGGTAAACAGTACCTGGTAGAAATAAACCAAGTAAGTATTGATGCTGATTATGAATATTTTACTATCCCGAAAATTAGTGCAGATGTGTTTTTAACAGCAAAATTAGCCAACTGGAATCAATACAATTTTTTATCAGGAGAGGCTAATTTGTTTTTTGAAGGTACATTTATTGGTAAATCGCTGATTGATACACGAGCTACAGCAGATACGTTAAACCTATCGTTAGGCGTTGATAAAAATATCATTGTTACCCGCACTTTGCAAAAGGACCTGACTGAAAAACAAAGCTTATTGGGTTCTAATAAAAAGGAAACCCGCGACTGGCTGATAACTGTTAAAAACCGTAAATCGCAGGCGATAGATCTGCTTGTTGAAGATCAAATACCGGTGTCTCAAAATTCGGCGATAGAAGTGGAGGCACAAAATATTTCGGGTGGAGAAACGAATACCAATACTGGTAAAATATCATGGCATCTGAAATTAACTCCGCAAATGGAAAAAAAATTGGATCTAAAATATCAGGTGAAATATCCTAAAGGTCAATCTGTAATAATACAATAAGCCCCAATGAACGATCTGTTACCATCATTATCCGTCCAGCTGAGCAATACCATAGGTAGCCTCCCGTATTTTAACCCGGAGATTTACCTGGCTGTGCTTTTTTTGCTGGTGTTGGTTACCGATCTTATTTTTGGGCGCAACTCTGCATGGATCTGCCGCATAGTCGCTGTTGGCGGGTTGTTCATTATTTTGTTTAAAGATCTGCAGCAAATAGGTTTGCTGCAGCAAAATTCGGGTTCGGTATTTTTGTTCAGCAATATGCTGCGCTTGTACAGAACAGCCGTATCCTTTAAGCTCATCATCGATTTCTTCGCTATTATTCTGATCATATATTTCGGGCTGGATAAACGCCTGAAGAATCATGCAAAAGGATTATCAGATCTGTACACCATTGTAATCGCATCCATATTGGGGCTGCATTTAATGATAATGGCGGTTGATCTGCTATCTGTTTACCTGGCCATAGAAATGGTATCGCTGGCCTCTTACCTGTTGGCTGCTTACCGGTCAGAAAATGGTTTCAGTGCCGAAGCCGGGTTGAAATATGTATTGTTTGGTGCGGTGGCATCGGCAGTAATGCTGTATGGTATTTCGCTGTTATACAGCCTTACAGGTTCGCTCAATTACTTTGATGGCAATTTGGTACCGGGATTAATAGCTGCTAACCCGGCCATCGTTTCTGTGGCTATTATATTGGTATTGGTAGGGATAGGCTTTAAGCTATCGTTTATACCCATGCACTTTTGGGTGCCCGATGTTTATCAGGGTGCGCCTACGCCGGTAACGGCATACCTGTCTACTTTACCCAAGATTGCTGCTTTTGCTTTGCTCATCAACTTTTTAACGCCATTTATATTCAATGTGAAGTGGATAGTGTTTGATTTCAGGCTGTTTCTATCTGTGTTAGGTATCATTACCATGATAGCCGGAAATTTTGCAGCAGTTTGGCAAAAGAATATCAAGCGTATCCTGGCTTACTCGAGTATTGGGCATACGGGTTTTTCTTTGATGGCTGTAGCCACTTTTACAGGGCAGGGCGTATCTGCATTAACTTTTTACCTGGCGGTTTATGCATTTGCTAATATTGGGGTACTCATGCTGGCAAGCTATTTTGCCGACGTAAGCGGTGCCGAAGACCTGGATGGCTACAAAGGCCTCGGCTTAAAGTATCCTTTGGCTGGCGTTTGCTTTGTGATTATCCTTATTTCCCTAACCGGCCTGCCTGTAAGCGCAGGTTTTAATGGAAAGCTGCTCGTGTTTTCTTCAGTTTATGCCGTTTATGAGCAAAATCATAATTTATGGTTGCTGCTATTACTGGTAACCGGTGCCTTAACAACTGTTGTTTCCTTATTTTATTATATTAAAATTCCGTTGTATCTGTTTTTAAAGAAACAGGAAGCAGAAATACAGTTTGAGGGTACGGAAAGTGGCAAATGGCTGCTTATTATTTCTGCTATATTGGCTGTAATAGTTCTTTTATTAGGTGTATTTCCTAATTATTTAGTGGGTATATTGTAATTGGAGAAGTAAATGTTGGGTTATTTTATAATTTTTATAAAATAATTAGTCTAAACATTAATTATTTGTATTTTGAGGCACTCTTAGTGAACATTATACAGCTCATGAAACGTTACTTCCCTTTCTCCATCATCATTGTAGTTTTACTACTCACATTTCTTCACCCATCCATCGATATTAAGACTGCTGCACCCGGACAGGCCCCGCATTTTGACACCGGCGATATTGCCTGGATGCTGGTTTCAACCGCGTTGGTGCTGATTATGACCCCCGGCCTTGCCTTCTTTTATGGCGGTATGGTTAATAAGAAAAATGTGATCTCTACCATGTTACAGAGTTTAATTTGTATGGTTATTGTAACCGTAATGTGGGTTACTTTTGGTTTTAGTTTAGCCTTTGGCGATGATGTGCATGGTATAATTGGTAACCCGGGCACCTATTTTATGATGAAAGGCATGTTGGGCGATGCCGTTTGGCCGGCCGCCAAAACCTTCCCTTTGCTGCTGTTTGCCATGTATCAGTTAAAATTTGCCATTATTACCCCGGCATTAATTACTGGTGCATTTGCAGAGCGGATTCGCTTTAACTCTTATTTAATATTCGTAGTGCTTTTTGCCGTGTTTATTTACTCGCCACTGGCACATAGCACCTGGCACCCCGATGGGTTTCTAAATAAACTAGGTGTGCTTGATTTTGCAGGTGGCACGGTGGTACACATGTCGGCTGGATGGGCGGCTTTGGCATCTGCATTGTTTTTAAAACGCCGTGCCGACGTTAGCCATGCGCCTGCGCGGGTTACGTATGTAATTATAGGCACGGGCTTGCTTTGGTTCGGCTGGTTTGGTTTTAATGCAGGTTCGGCCCTGGGTGCATCTGCGCTGGCGGCAACAGCTTTAGCCACTACCACCTCGGCAGCTTCTGCGGCGGGGCTAACCTGGGTGTTTTTTGATATGTTCCGTGGGCGCAAGCCTTCGGCTATGGGTACCTGTATTGGTGCGGTGGTAGGGCTTGTGGCTATTACACCTGCTGCGGGTTATGTATCGGTGCCGCATTCGCTGGCTATTGGTATTATAGCTGCTATTGTAAGTAACCTGGTAGTAGAGTGGCGCACCCGCACCACAATTGACGATACCTTGGATGTGTTTCCCTGCCATGGTGTTGGCGGCCTGGTAGGTATGGTGCTTACCGGTGTTTTTGCGCATCATAATGTTAACCCGGCGGTAACATCCAACGGTTTGTTTTTTGGTGAAACGCATTTGTTCCTGGTGCAATCTATGGCTTTAATAGGGGTTTCGATTTTTGCATTTTTTGGTTCGTTATTATTGCTGAAAGTTACCGATCTGATATCGCCGTTACGGGTTTCTGTTGATGAGGAAGCTGTAGGACTAGATATTAGCCAGCATGGCGAAAAATTATAGTGCCTTTTCCCTTTAATTATTTAATACATGTTCTGATGCCTGGCTGAAAAGCCGGGCTTTTTTGTGATGCTTTCTGTTTTGTCATGACAAGAGTTGTGTTAAGTACGCCCCATTCAACTTAAACCCGATTGAAGTGGAAAACCCGCAGCGTGTGATGGCCTGAGCAGGGAAGGCGAGGATTTGTAACGGAAAGCGGGGTGAACGTTAATAGTAACAGTAGCCTTGCTTTTCTAATATTTAGCAGGTGAAGAAGATTCTTCGCTGGCGCTCTGAATGACAAAGCATATCTTATAGATTGAATCAAACTAATTGCTTATATAAGCCATACCCACCATACTTCAACGGGGCTCAGTATGATACCCATTTTTGCATACTTTTCTTAACGAAACACTGTTAAAATTGCATTAAATCATCGTTAATTTAAAATGCTTTTAAATGACAATTTAGAGGTGGCAACATCCATTTAAAATAATACCTTTGCAGTCTCATTCCCAACCATGAGCGATCAGATAAAACACGAATGTGGCGTTGCTTTTATTCGCCTATTAAAGCCCCTCTCTTACTACCAGAAGAAATACGGAACCGCGCTTTTTGGTTTAAACAAGCTGTATCTTTTAATGGAAAAACAACACAACCGTGGCCAGGATGGCGCAGGTGTTGCAACCATTAAACTCGATATTGAGCCTGGAAAACGATACATAAGCAGGCACCGTTCTATGGCACAAAATGCCGTGGCAGACATTTTTGAGTACATCATGAAAAAGTTTGCCGAGGTAGAAAAGGAGCATCCCGAAAAAATGAAAGATGCCGTATGGCTGAAAGAGAATATGAGCTTTACCGGCGAAGTATTACTCGGACACCTGCGTTACGGTACCCACGGTAAAAACAGTATCGAAAACTGTCACCCTTTTCTTCGTCAGAACAACTGGATGACCCGTAACCTGGTAATTGCCGGTAACTTTAACATGACTAACGTTGATGAGTTGCTGGAGCAATTATATGACCTTGGCCAGCACCCTAAAGAAAAAGCCGATACGGTTACCGTACTGGAAAAGATAGGGCACTTTATGGATACCGAAGTTCAGGGCCTTTTTGACCAGTTTAAGCGTGAAGGTAATGACGATAATATCGCCATTACAAAAATGATTGCTGATAATATGGACTTGGCCAAGATCCTGAAAAAATCTGCCAAAAACTGGGATGGTGGTTACACTATTGCAGGTATACTGGGCCACGGCGATGCATTTGTAATGCGCGACCCTGCTGGTATACGCCCGGCTTATTATTATGCTAATGATGAGTTTGTGGTTGCTACTTCGGAGCGCCCTGCTATACAAACTGCTTTTAACATTCCGTTTGAGGAAGTTAAAGAGATTAAACCCGGCCATGCGTTGATTGTTAAGAAAAACGGCCATGTAAGCGAGGAGCAGTTTAGCGAACCTACCGAGAAAAAAGCTTGTTCATTTGAACGAATCTATTTCTCTCGTGGTAGTGATGCTGCTATTTACCGTGAGCGTAAACAACTGGGTAGATTACTTTGTCCGCAGATTTTAGATGCTGTTGACAACGATATTAAGAACACCGTTTTCTCTTACATCCCTAATACTGCCGAAATTGCTTTTTATGGCATGGTAGAAGGGGTAAACAAATATGTAAAGAATTACCAACGCGAGCGTTTATTGAATCGTGAGGATAAAATAACCGATGAGGAATTAAGCGAAGTATTGGCGCTTGCCCCACGTGTTGAAAAGATAGCTATTAAAGACGTTAAGTTGCGCACCTTTATTACCCAGGATGCAGATCGCAGCGAAATGGTAGCTCACGTTTACGATACTACTTACGGTTTAATTAAAAACTCTACCGATAGTTTGGTAGTGTTGGATGATTCGATTGTACGTGGTACTACTTTGAAACAAAGTATCCTGAAAATTCTGGACAGGTTAGGCCCTAAAAAGATTGTTGTGGTATCATCTGCCCCGCAAATCCGCTACCCGGATTGCTATGGTATCGATATGTCGCGCATGGGTGAGTTTGTGGCTTTTGAGGCGGCCGTTAGTTTGCTGAAAGAAAGCGGACATGAAGATATAATTCTGGATGTTTATCAAAAATGCGTAGCCGCCAAAGGCTTACCTGCTGAGAAAGAACAGAATTTTGTAAAAGCTATTTATGAGTCTTTTACAGATCAGGAGATATCAGACCGTATTGCACAGATCATTACCCCTAAAGGCACCAAAGCAGAAATTAAAGTGATTTACCAAACATTGGATAATCTGCACACCGCTTGCCCGGATCATTTGGGCGACTGGTATTTCTCTGGTGATTACCCAACCCCGGGTGGTAACAAGGTTGTTAACCGCGCCTTTGTTAACTGGATGGAAGGTAAAAACCAACGTGCTTATATGTAAGATTTAGGTAAAAGCATAAAGGTAAAAGGCGAAAGGTTGGAATCTTAGGATTCATGCCTTTCGCCTTTTCTTTTATTAAATGCAGATATTAATCGTTTTTCTTAACCTTTCGCCTTTTATCCTTTTACCCCACCAACTAATCGTTAGTAGGTATCGGCGAAAAAACGAAGTGGGTAACCAGCCTGTCTAATATTACAAATGCGGCTATTATAAGGGCTATACCGGCTACATAGTTGAGGCGGTGCACAAACTTAACCGAAATTTTGTCGCGCAGCTTATTGGCGTAAAATGCCTTAATGGTATCCATGCCGAACTGAACGATAAGGATGGTTGCAAACATAATGGCAATTTTAAACTGCCTGTGTGGTACACCAAGGTGGTAAATAGTACTGGCTGTGCCGATAACGGTGATCCAGTGAAATAAAAGGCTCGGGTTAAAAATACACATCAGGAAGCCTTTAAAAAAGTAGCCCGCCCGGTTAATGCTGGCCGGTGTATGCGAATTATAGCTTACCTCGGCCTTTTTAAACATATAGTAAATACCTATTGTAAACAGGATAACGCAGCCAAAAACACCCAGCCATACCTTGGCTTTAGGTGTTACATCGAAGAATTGCGAACCGAATATAATGGCGCCA
>NZ_MPPL01000001.1:766772-808751 GCF_001911425.1 Mucilaginibacter polytrichastri
ATACTACATCGCTGGTAACCACGCCCAGGGCTAATGCAATTCCGGCTTGAAAACCTTTTTCGATACTGGTTTTAATCAGTGCAAAAAATACCGGGCCGGTTAAAAAGGTTAATATCAACCCTATACCTATGCCCGAAAATATAGCTTCTATCATTAATATAAATTAGGGCATTACTAAAAGTAAAGCAATGCAATTTTAGACATTTAACAAAGAAAGTACCTAATTGTATTTATTTATTTTTTCAAACAGAGCCTGTATTAAAAAAAAACTTTATGTTAGTGTCCTCAAAACACCAATTATTTATAAATGGAACAAAACAACGCTAATAGTAATCGATCGGCACTCTATTCATTAATCACCGTTTGGTTCTTCTGGGGCTTTTCGGCCGCTTCAAATGGAGTATTCATTCCTTTCTGTAAAGCTCATTTTCACTTATCACAATTCGAATCGCAATTAATTGACTTTACGTTTTACGGTGGATATTTTATTGGGTCGTTAGTATTGTATTTTGCTTCACAAGCCACTAAGGTTGATATTTTAAACAAGATCGGTTATAAGAATGCCATTGTTTTAGGTCTGGTAATTTCTACTGTAGGGGCATTATTAATGGTTCCTTCTATCAACGCAGGGGTATTTGGTTTTATCCTGGGTTCGTTTTTCATTATTGCTATTGGGTTTGCATTGCAGCAAACGGCGGTTAATCCATTTATCGTGGCTCTAGGCTCGCCAGAAACGGGATCAACCCGCTTAAACCTGGCCGGTGGCGTTAATAATTTCGGTAGTATTTTAGGCCCGGTGGTTGTAAGCTTCCTTTTGTTTGGTTCGGCAGCAAGTAATAGCAATGCAGTTGTGTCTATATCATCTGTAAATAACTTATATTACATATTAGCAGTATTATTCCTTGCGCTGGCTATCTTTTTCTGGGTAACCAAATTGCCTAAAGTAACCAGCGACGAAAAAATTGAAGCAAGTACTAAAGCAAACTTCCCACTGTTTATCATCTTTATTGCCTTCTGTTTAATTTTAGCTGCTACACCATTAAGTAAAGCAACCGGCTTATCTCCGGCTTATTTTGTATATGCAGCATTGTTCGCGATTTTAGCTACATTGATACTAGCATCATCTGCAGCTACCAAACAAAAAGACGGTTGGGGAGCTATGAGATACCCACAGTTAATTTTGGGTATGCTGGCAATCTTCACCTACGTAGGTGTTGAGGTAACCATTCAAAGTAATTTTGGAGCCTTATTAGAAACTAAGGCTTTTGGCGGTTATGCTGCTAAAGATATTGCACCGTTTATTTCACTTTATTGGGGTAGCTTAATGGTTGGCCGTTGGACAGGTGCCATCGGGGTATTTAACGTATCGAAAACCGCACGTACTGTATTGACAATATTAGTTCCTTTTATTGCATTTGGTGTAGTGTTACTTGCCAATTACATTAGCCATGCTCCAATTGGTTTATTGGCACCATACGCAATTTGTATTGTGTTTTTGGTTGTAGGTTTCTTAATAGGTAAAGAAAAGCCTATCCGTACCCTAAGCATCTTTGGTTTAATGGGCGCCGCGTTTATGGCTATTGGTATGCTTACCACAGGTATTGTTGCGACTTACGCTTTTATTAGCGGTGGTTTATGTTGCTCTATCATGTGGCCATCTATCTTTGCACTTTCATTAGCTGGTTTAGGTAAATACACAAGTCAGGGTTCTTCATTCCTGATCATGATGATTTTGGGTGGTTCAATCATTCCCCCGGTTCAGGGTATCTTAGCCGACGGTAGCGGTAAACTGATCCCGGGTATGAGTGGTATCCATTTCTCTTACATCGTACCGTTGATTGGTTTTGCTTACCTGGCATTTTTTGCCTGGAAAGCAGGAGCAGAGCTTCGCAAACAAGGTATCGATATTGACCATATAGAAACAGGCGCAGGGCATTAATATTTTAGTCATTTAGCTAGTGGTCATTAGTGCTTAAACAGTGACTTATGACCATTAACTAATGACTATTGACTAAAAAATTTATAACTTGGCACCGGCCTGTAATTAAACGTAAACTGCGTTTAATTACAGGCCGGTGCCAAGTTATACCTGTTAAATACAATTTATGAGTACCGTTAATTCAAAGGCAAAAAGCTATGTATTGCCGCTAATTACACTTACATCACTTTTCTTCATGTGGGGGTTTATTACCTGTATGAATGATGTATTAATTCCGCATTTAAAAAACCTTTTCCAGTTAAGTTATTTGCAGGCTATGCTGGTGCAATTTTGCTTCTTTGGCGCTTACTTTATCGGTTCACTTATCTATTTTATTATCTCTTACTATAATGGTGATCCCATCAATAAAATAGGTTATAAAAGCGGAATACTGCTTGGGCTTGTAATCTCGGCACTTGGTTGTGCTTTGTTTTATCCAGCAGCGGCTTACGCGGCTTATGGCCTGTTTCTGGGTGCCTTATTTGTATTAGGTTTAGGGTTTACACTGCTACAAATATCGGCCAATGCTTATGTTTCGTTATTAGGGCCGGAAGACAGTGCTTCGAGCCGGTTAAACCTTACACAGGCATTTAATGCTTTGGGTACCACTATTGCACCGGTTTTGGGTGGTTATTTAATACTGGAGTTTTTTGCTAAAGATGGCGTTGTAACTGCAGAGTCGACCCAGATTCCGTATCTCATTTTTGCTGGTTTATTTATATTGCTTGGGGTCATTATTTTCTTTGTAAAGCTTCCCGAGTTTACTTCAGAAGCTATTGAGAGTAAAGGACTGGGGGCTTTAAAGTTCACTAACCTTAAGCTGGGCGTTTTGGGTATCTTTTTTTATGTAGGCGGCGAGGTTGCCATAGGTAGCTTTATCGTCAGCTTTTTAAAGCAGCATGATATTGCCGGTTTTACCGAGTCTGTAAGCAAAAATTATTTGGCCTTGTATTGGGGTGGTGCAATGATTGGTCGTTTCCTGGGTGCTATTTCATTAAATAAAGGTATCGGGGCCGGTAAAAAACTCATCTATATGGTTTTAACAGCCGTTGCCGTATTTTTAGTGATCCTTTCTATTGTTGATCTTACCTTCTCGCAAATCAGTTATTTCCTGGTATTTATTGTGTTAAACCTGCTGGGCTTTATGGTAGGTAAATCATCGCCGGGCAGAACGCTGGCTTTGTTTGCAGCTGTAAACGTACTTTTGCTGGTGATCACAATTTTCACCGGCGGCCATATAGCCATGTGGACTATTTTGGCTATCGGTTTGTTTAATTCTATCATGTATTCAAATATTTATACCCTGGCTATTGCAGGCCTGGGTAAATATACCAGCCAGGGTTCATCATTATTAGTAATGGCTATACTGGGCGGTGCGGTTATCCCGGTAATACAAGGCGCTGTTGCCGATGTAATGGGCATTCAGAAAGCGTTATTTTTACCTGCACTTTGTTATGTATACATTGTATACTTTGGATATTACTGCTGGAAAAATTTAGGCCACATAGAGTTAGATGCACCTGCAAAGGGCGGACATTAATATTTTTAGTTCATAGTTGATAGTGCTTTTGCATTTGGCCTATGACCTATCAATTATGGATTACATAATTTAGATAATAAGTTGATGTTTAGTTTCGGCTATGATCTACCAACTATGAACCATGAACTAAAACCATGAAACCAAGTTTCGACCTCATATTCATGAACCTGGCAACAGACCTGGCCAAACGCAGCCATTGTGTTAAGGCGCAGGTTGGTGCTGTTTTAACTAAAGATTCGCGCATTATATCGATAGGCTATAACGGCCCGCCAGCAGGCACGCATAACTGCGATGAGGAATGGCCCGATACAGGCTGCCCGCGCGACTCTAAAGGCAGCTGCTCCCTGGCGTTGCATGCCGAAGAGAACGCCATCTTATACGCCATGAAAAACGGTGCAGGGCTGGAAGGGACGACTATGTATACCACGCTGTCGCCATGTTTGCC
This sequence comes from Mucilaginibacter polytrichastri, assembly GCF_001911425.1. Lineage (GTDB taxonomy): Bacteria > Bacteroidota > Bacteroidia > Sphingobacteriales > Sphingobacteriaceae > Mucilaginibacter > Mucilaginibacter polytrichastri. The sequence goes on from NZ_MPPL01000001.1 coordinate 770,736, forward strand.
ATGTGCGCGGTTGATATTCTCGGCAGGGATAAAAGAGGTTTATTTTCGCCACTCGTATGCCGAATATAAAGGCTTAAAGAGCGACGAAGGTGTAGATTTCTTAAATCGCTTTGGTGTTAAAGCGGCCAAGTTTGAAGAACCGCTTATTGATCTTTCACTTTAAGAAAAGGCTGAACCTTATCTAAAGCAAACTGAAGCTGCTCATCGGGGGTTAGGTTGGTATTATCCAATATGGTGGCATCTTCAGCGCGTATCAGCGGACTTTCTTTGCGGGTTGTATCAGAATAGTCGCGGTGTGCTATGTTCTCAAACACTTCTTCTAATGTAATATCGGGGTTGTTTGGCAACAGTTCTTTGTAGCGTCTTTCGGCACGAACCTTAGGGTCGGCGGTCATAAAGAGCTTTACCGGGGCATGCGGAAAAACAGCTGTGCCAATATCACGCCCATCCATCACCACGTTTTTAGATTTGCCCATGCGCTGCTGCTGCTTTACCATCTCCAACCGTACAGCTCTGATGGCCGATACGGCGCTCACATTGCTCGATACCGGCATCAAACGGATCTCGTCTGATACCTCTTCATCATTCAGTAAAATATGGGTCTGGTAATCGCGCGAATGAAAGTTTAAATGAATATCCGGCAATACAGCTTTTACAGCTTCTTCATCTTTTAGGTCGATGTTATTACGCAATAAATAAAGGGTAACCGCGCGGTACATGGCCCCGCTGTCAACATATATAAAGTGAAGTTTTTTGGCTAAGGCCTTAGCTAAAGTGCTTTTTCCACAAGATGAATAGCCATCAATAGCCACTACAATGTTAGTGCTCATTCGAAAGGCTAAATTACGATATTATGTTATGATTTCACCGATGGGTTTATGATTTCACAGATTGTGATCAAGATCATTCAAGGTATAAATCTTCCAATCAGTGTAAACACAAAAAACAGTAGTTTTGAAATATGAACATTACTAAGGCCGGGATACAGAAGGAAACCACATTTAAGGCATCCCGTAGCGGCGGTAAAGGCGGGCAGAACGTAAATAAGGTATCAACCAAGGTGGAACTTAATTTTGATATCGATGCTTCGTTGCTGTTTACCGATGAAGAGAAAGAAATACTGCGTACCAAGCTCGGCGCACGTTTAAATAAAGACGGGGCCATACAGGTGGTATGCGATGAAGAGCGAAGCCAATACCTTAACCGGGAGAAGGCGCTCGAAAAAATGCACACCATTATTGCCAAAGCTTTTGAGAAACCTAAACCACGTAAAGCAACTAAGGTAAGCCGGTCGGCAAAGGCAGCACGGCTGGATCAGAAAAAAATAGTGTCTGACAAAAAAGAAAACCGTAAACGGAACTTTGATTATTAGTTAAAGTGATACATTACCGATATGGAGCCCCATTGCTCTGATTCTCTTGTCTCTTTAGTGGCTTTACTTTGAAAAATTACAGATGCGTCGAATGTCCATCTGTCGCCGCTATTATAGGCTGCACCTATCTGGTTACTAAGTATTAATCGCTCTGGGGTACCTTTTATTTCCAAGCTATTGATCTGATCAGGTGATAAGCCGGATTGAATGGTTGCAAATGGTAACTGGCCAGATTTACTTTGTATGGTGCCATCGTAACCAACAATATTAATCATTGGTTTATAGTAAAAGAAAAACTCCTGGTCGTTGGCTTTAACACCATCGCGGTTCATTACCGTACTTTGGGTACTGATAGAGTTAAATAGTTTATTGGTGCGGCCAAGGCGAAGCAGTGGGCCAAAACCCAGTCCCGAAAAAACATTTCCTATATTAACATACGAGCTAAAGTTAGCATCAAATATTGGCGACCTGAATAGCATCTTATTGTATTCGGCGGTAAGCGTTAATTTGATGCCGCCTTTAAGTTGATGGTCCCAGCCATAGGGCGTATAAAAACCGAACGTGTTGTGGATAAAATCCTGAACTTGTTTGCCCTGCGCTTTAGAGCCTGTAACACCAATTTGAGCACCAAATTTTAAGTTGCTTTGGTTTTTGTATAACAAATTATAAGTACCGCCAAGATAAAGATAGGCAGCAAATGGCCTGTCAATATTTTGAAGGTTATAAGCCGGAGTGTTATAACTTGGATTAGTATTCGTTATACTTCCAGATAGCGGATTATACATTTTTTGGCCGCCCTCGAAGCCTAAAACCTTATTTGCCAGTTTGCCATCCAGATCAAAAGGAAGCGCCTCGCGGTAAAAAAGAAAAATACCATTGGTGTAATACCTGTCAGACCCCTGGCCTAAGTAGCCATCATTATCTGTTTGGAAACCAAATTCCTGGGTACGGTATTGTGCTTTAGTGTATAATGAACAAAGGAGCAGAACAATAGCAAGAGGTAATAATTTTCTCATTTAATCAGGGAGTAATTGCAAAACTTAGCTAAAATATAAAAAGCCCCGATAATTCGGGGCTTCTATCATTTTATTTAACTAAATTTTAATAACCTGATGTTTAGTTGAGTACAGGCTTTGCGTCTTCTTTAATGGTAAGGTCTAGCGCGTCATCAACTTTTTCGTCGAGCAGGGCCATGGCTATCACCTCGCGCATTTCTGTTACGTAATGGAATTTCATATCCTTGATGTAATCATCTTTAATTTCCAGAATATCTTTCTGGTTTGATTTACATAAGATGATCTCTTTAATATTGGCACGTTTGGCAGCCAGTATCTTTTCTTTGATACCACCTACAGGCAATACACGGCCCCGCAGGGTTATCTCGCCGGTCATGGCCAGGTTAGGTTTTACCTTACGCTGTGTAAAGGCCGATGTAAGTGCGGTAAGCATAGTTACACCTGCCGATGGGCCATCTTTTGGTGTGGCACCTGCCGGTACGTGGATATGGATGTCCCATTGCTCAAACAGTTTTTGGTCGATATTAAAACGGCTGGCATGCGAGCGCAGGTAGGCCAGCGCAATGGTTGCCGACTCTTTCATTACATCGCCCAAACTACCTGTTAAAGTTAAGCGGCCTTTGCCTGGGCTAAGGCTTGCTTCAATGAACAGGATGTCGCCACCAACAGAAGTCCAGGCCAGGCCTGTTACCACACCGGCTACGTTATTGTTCTCGTAAAGGTCTTTGTCAAATATCGGCGCGCCCAGTATCCTTTCAATATCTGCTTTGCTTACTGCCGGGTTGTACTCTTCTTCCAGGGCGATGCTTTTGGCCACACCACGGATCACCGAGCCTATCTTTTTATCAAGGTTACGCACGCCCGATTCGCGGGTGTATTCTTCAACCACTTTTTCCAGTACATCATTTTTCAACGTTACCTGCTTGGTTTTTACACCGTGCGCTTCGCGTTGTTTAGGTACCAAGTGTTGTTTGGCAATCTCTATTTTCTCTTCAATGGTGTAACCGTTAACCTCGATGATCTCCATCCTGTCCAACAATGCCGGCTGGATGGTGCTTAATGAGTTTGCGGTTGCAATGAACATAACGTTAGACAGATCGAAATCCAGTTCGACATAATTGTCATAAAACGTACTGTTTTGCTCAGGGTCTAAAACCTCCAGCAGGGCCGAAGATGGATCGCCCCTGAAATCGTTGCCCACTTTATCAATCTCATCTAAAATAAATACCGGGTTAGCAGCACCTGCTTTTTTGATAGACTGGATTACACGGCCCGGCATTGCACCGATATACGTTTTACGGTGACCGCGAATTTCGGCCTCGTCACGTACACCACCTAAAGCCATACGCACGTAGCGGCGGCCTAGTGCCTTAGCGATTGATTTACCCAGCGAAGTTTTACCAACTCCCGGAGGGCCTACCAAACAAAGGATAGGGGCTTTCATGTTGTGTTTTAGCTTCAGCACGGCCAGGTATTCAATAATACGCTGCTTAACCTTATCTAAACCAAAATGGTCTTTATCCAAAACCTTTTGGGCGCGTTTTAAGTCGAAATTATCTTTAGTGAATTCATTCCATGGCAAATCGAGCATTAGCTCCAGGTAGTTCATCTGTACCGAGTAATCTGCCGCAGCGGGGTTAATGCGGGCCAGCTTATCCATTTCTTTGTTAAAATGGTCACTTACCTCTTTGGCCCATTTCTTTTTGGTGGCACGCTGGCGCAGGTTGTCCAGTTCCAGGTCGGGCGAGTTACCACCTAATTCTTCCTGGATGGTTTTTAGCTGCTGGTTCAGGAAATAATCACGCTGCTGCTTGTCCAGATCAACCCGTACTTTAGATTGGATCTGGTTTTTTAGTTCCAGCATCTGTAGTTCGGTGGTTAAATGCTCTAACACCTGGTTGGCCCGCTCGCGCAGGTTAATGGTTTCGAGCATGCGCTGCTTTACAGACATATCGGCATTCATATTAGACGATATGAAGTTGATCAGGAACGAAATACTTTCTATGTTTTTTATGGCAATGCCAGCCTCGGTAGGGATGTTGGGCGACATTTGCACAATGCTCATGGCCATGTCTTTAATAGACGATACCATGGCTTTAAATTCTTTATCTTGTTTTGGCCTTATCTCTTCAAAAGGTTCAATAGTGGCCTTAATGTAAGGTTCACTTTGAATTTCTTCTTTAAGGTGAAACCGTTTTTTACCCTGTAATATCACGGTGGTATTACCATCGGGCATTTGCAGCATTTTTACAATAAGCGCAGTGGTACCAACATTGTTAAGCTGGCCAAAGGTGGGGTCTTCAATGCTCACATCCTGCTGCGAAACCACCCCGATAATGCGTTCGCCTTTATTGGCTTCACGAATTAGTTTGATAGATTTATCACGGCCTACGGTGATTGGAATAACCACACCGGGGAAAAGTACAGTATTACGAAGTGGAAGTATAGCTAAAACCTCGGGCACCTGCTCATTATTCATTTCTTCCTCATCTTCGGAAGACATCAGCGGAAAAAACTCAGAATCTTCGTTTATTACCGGCAATGTATTTTTAAAATCAAACGGATCATAGCTCATTAAGCACCCTTTCTAAAATTATTAACGTCAAGTTGTCAGCTTTTTAAATAATAAAAGCTAATTATAGCAGCTATTAAAGCAATTTGCTATTGTAAGTATTATGTTTCAAGAGATGTGCCAAGATACAATTATAGCCTGTGATAAACATTTAACATTAATAATATATTGATTTATACAACGTTAAAATAGTTATTGGCTTTTAATGTTATAAGCAGCAAATAGTTGCAATACTGAAAATTAGTCAGTTTGGGCAGAAAGTCTTTTGGCGTGATGTTTGTAAATATTTAACAATAAATTGCTCATATTGCATAATAAAATTTAACATTGGCAGTTAATTGTATATTCAATTTGTTATTTTCTTAAATACCTGATGAGGTTACCGGTCATACTTTTTGTATTAGCTATCACGTCAGTTAAAGTTTCTTCGGCACAAAATGCTTATGTAAAGCTAGGTCAGCAAGCATTAATGGAGGGGGATTTTAAAGTCGCGATACAAAGGCTCGAGCGGGCCTGTGTTATTGACTCTACCAATGCCGATGCTTTGTGGATGCTGGGATACTCTTATTATCATAGCGCCAATTATAAAAAGTCTATTACTGCTTATAACCGTGCCTTATCTGTTAAACCTACCGATGCTACGTCATATTATTACCGTGCACGCGCCAAAAGTTATATGGCCAAAGATAATACGCTGTCGGCACAAGAGCGCGATAAATATCTTTACGGGGCAATTGTAGATTTCACTAAAGGAGTTACACTTGAACCGACCGATAAAAACAAGTATTACCAAAACAGGGGGATAGCGTACCGCGAATACGGTGTATTTAAACTCGACCAAACATCCAGAACAACCTACGACAAAATACGAGGTATTAATGCACTCAAAGCATCTATAGATGATTTAGAGAAGGTTTTGACCGATAGCCCCGGCCGCACGGATATAGCTTCGTTGTTGGATATCTCTAAAGAAAAGCTGGCTACTGTGGTGGGGCACCACTAAATATTACTTCTTAAATTTCCCTTTTATAATATACCGGTTGTTGCCCAGCAAAATTACATGCTGCGATTTATCTATGGTATAAACAGAATCAGGCAGATAGGTTAACGCCTCACTGGTTTCATACAGCATATTTTTGGTATGGTTAACAATGTGGATACGGGTAACCTTGCCTTTTATTTTGGTAACCGTTAGTTCGCGGGTTTTTAATTCGGGCGTTAGCGCCTTATAAGTAATACTGTCGCCCCGGGCCAATACCGCATAGCTTTGCTGCCACGACGGTTTGTTAATATCAGACGAGGCGAACAGCCCCAGCTCGTGGCCCCAATTAGCAATCTTTAAATTCTTGGTTTCACTCTGGCCGTTGTGGTTAACTGTTTTAGTTACTGAAGGATTAACGCGGTTAAGCCTCGATGAATCGGCTTGTATAAAACCCTTCAGGTCGAAGTATTTATACTGGCCTTTGGTTTCCTTTACATCAGGCTTACAGGCCACCAAAGCCGTGCAAATAAAAAAAGAATAGCAGATGGCGAACCATCTGCTATGTAATTTATACGAGTACATTCCCGGTCATTTCCTCGGGGATCTCAACCCCTAATATGGTCAATACAGTAGGGGCAATATCGCCCAGTTTACCGTCTTTTACTTGTTTAACATCTTTATCAATAATAATACAAGGCACCAGGTTAGTAGTGTGTGCTGTATTTGGCGAACCATCTGCATTGATCATAAAGTCGGCATTACCGTGGTCGGCAATGATGATGAATGAGTAGCCGTTTTTTAAACCGGTTTCAACAACTGCTTTGGTGGTGGCATCAACAGTTTGGGCTGCTGTAACAACGGCTTCAAATACGCCGGTATGGCCAACCATATCTGTATTGGCAAAGTTGAGGCAAATAAAATCGGCCCAACCGCTTTCCAGTTCAGGTAAAATAGCATCGCGGATACCTTCGGCACTCATCTCAGGCTGCAGATCATAAGTAGCTACTTTTGGCGATGGCACTAACAGGCGTTTCTCGTCTGTAAATTCTTTTTCTCGGCCACCCGAGAAGAAAAAGGTTACGTGCGGATATTTCTCCGTCTCGGCAATACGGATCTGGTGTTTACCGGCATCCTGCAAAACCTCGCCCAGGGTTTTAACCAAATCGTCTTTGGTAAATATCACGTCAACGTTTTTAAACGTCTCGTCATAAGTGGTCATGGTGATATAGCGCAAATTAAGCGGGAACATGTTTTGCTCATGAAATGGCTTTTGCGTTAGCGCCAATGTAATTTCGCGGCCACGATCTGTACGGAAGTTAAAGCACAATACCACATCGCCATCTTTAATTAGGGCAAGCGGCTGTCCGTCTGCACCGGTATTCACAATTGGCTGGATAAACTCATCGGTTACACCTTCTGCATAAGATGCTTTAATAGCACCCAGCAGGTCGGTAGTAGGTATGCCGGTACCGTGTACCATCAGGTCGTAAGCCAATTTTACGCGCTCCCAGCGGTTATCGCGGTCCATTGCATAATAGCGGCCAATGGCCGATGCAATTTTAACCGGAGTATCTTTAATGTGGTTCTCCAGGTCGGCAATGTAACCGGCACCGGCATTAGGGTCGGTATCGCGGCCGTCTAAAAAGGCGTGGATAAATACTTTCTCTAAACCAAATTCGCCGGCTGCGTCGCACAGGCCTTTTACGTGTTTAATATGCGAGTGTACGCCACCGTCTGATACCAGGCCGATGAAGTGTACATCTTTGTTGTTTTGTTTTGCATAATCAAAAGCGCTTTTAATTACGGCATTGGTTGGCAGTTCATGGTCGTCAACCGCTTTGTGTATGCGGCCAAGTTCCTGGTAAACCACGCGGCCTGCGCCCAGGTTCATGTGCCCTACTTCAGAGTTACCCATTTGGCCCTCGGGCAAACCTACAGCCATGCCAGAAGCTTCGAGCTTGGAGTGCGGGTAGGTTCTGATCAATTCATCGAAAAACGGAGTTTCGGCATTAAATATAGCGTCTGATTTGTCCTGACGGCCGTATCCCCAGCCATCTAAAATCAATAAAGCGAGTTTTTTTTGTTGTTCCACGGTGCAAATATAAATTTTATGTTTATTGGTGGGTAGTTATTGGGTTACTATGTTGTTAAGTAATTGGAGATAGTTATTGAGTTACTGTGTTATTAGGCTAAAACAGGGTAGTTGTGTGTAGTGTTTATTGAATTATCGGGGTACAGGTTTAGTAACCTAATAACTTAATAACCAAATTACTTAGTAACAATGTCACAAATCAATTTAATTCAAAACTAAATAATTGTCAATTGTTTTTACTTTTGACGATTAATACGAACGATTTTGGATAAAGAACTTGTAGACTCATTTATATTAAATGCCCTGAAAGAAGATGTAGGCGATGGCGACCATACCTCGTTAGCTACTATTACGCCGGGCACCCAGGGCAAAGCCCGCTTACTGGTAAAAGATACCGGCATTTTAGCAGGCGTTGAACTGGCTGTAGAGATATGCCACATTATTGATCCTGAATTAAAGGTTGAACTCTTTTTACAGGATGGGGCAGCGATAAAGCCGGGAGATGTTGCTTTTAACTTATCGGGCAGCGTACACAGCATTTTAAAGGCCGAGCGCCTGTTGCTTAACTGTATGCAGCGCATGTCTGGCATTGCCACCAAAACTAACCAGATTGTAAATATGCTGAAGGGTACAGGCACCAAAGTATTGGATACCCGTAAAACTACCCCCGGCGTACGTTACCTGGAAAAATGGGCGGTAAAGATTGGCGGAGGCGTTAACCACCGCTTTGGTTTGTATGATATGATTTTGATTAAGGATAACCATGTAGATTATTCGGGCGGTATTGCCAATGCTATTAACAATGCCCATCAGTACCTGGCAGATCAAAACAAGAAACTGCAAATTGAAATAGAAGTAAGAAACCTTGACGAGCTGGAAGAGGTTTTACAGGTAGGTGGTGTTGACCGTATTTTACTGGATAACTTTAAGCCGCAAGTGCTGCAGCAAGCCATTGCCAGAAACGAAGGGCGTTATATTACCGAGGCATCGGGAGGGATAACCATGGATAATATTATGGATTATGCATCGGCCGGGGTAGACTATATTTCTATCGGCGCGCTTACGCATTCTGTTAATAGTTTAGACCTCAGCCTAAAAGCGATTAAAGAATGAACAACTTAATTACTAACATATCTTTTAGTAATATTGTGGTGAAATGATATCTGTTTATTCGATTTCAGCGCTCATTCTGGCTTATTTGTTTGGCTCTATACCCACCGCGGTGTGGATAGGCCAGGCATTTTATGGCATAGATATCAGGGAGTATGGCAGTGGTAATGCCGGGGCTACCAACACCTTCAGGGTGCTGGGTAAAAAAGCCGGTATACCCGTAATGCTTATTGATATTTTAAAAGGGTGGACGGCTACTAACCTGGCCTATTTTATACCCATGTCGCTAGTAGGTAATCACCATTCTATCATATTTACTAATTATGAGCTTGCCTTTGGTATAACGGCTGTTATGGGCCATTTATTTCCGGTTTTTGCAGGTTTTAGAGGTGGGAAGGGAATTGCCACCCTTTTTGGAATGGTTTTAGCTATCCATTTACAGGCTGCCTTGCTTTGTGTGTTTGTGTTTATATTGGTGCTGTTGATCACCAAGTATGTATCGCTAAGTTCTATAATGGCTGGTTTTATGTATCCTATAGCGGTAACATTTGTGTTCCCGGTTTACATAAAGTCTGTAGTAATATATGGTATGTGCATGTGTATATTAATATTGGTTACACACCAAAAAAATATAGAACGCCTATTGAAAGGCAAGGAGTCGAAAGTCAATCTGTTTAAGAAAAAAACTGCCTGACGTTATGAAGAAATTTAACCTTTGTTGTACAATGGCCATTGCTGTTGTATTATTTTCCTGTTCAACAGTGCCAATAACCGGCCGCAAGCAATTTAATGTTGTAAGCGATGCCGAGATTAATCAATCTGCGGCTGCCAGTTACCGCCAGTTATTAACCGACCCTAAAACCAAGGTAATAGCAAGCTCTGCCGATGCCCAGCGGGTGCAAAGGGTAGGTAATCAGCTGTCTGCCGCTATTCAGCGTTATTTGCAGCAAAATGGCTATGCCAATCAGTACAATTTCGACTGGCAGTTTACGCTGATACAAAGCAGCGAGGTTAATGCCTGGTGTATGCCCGGCGGCAAGGTTGCCGTATACAGCGGCATACTACCTTATACTAAAGATGATGCCGGACTGGCTACCGTATTGGGCCACGAGATTGGCCATGCCATAGCCCACCACTCTGCCGAGCGGGTTTCTCAGCAATATGTAGCACAGGGATTAGGCACGGCCATTGGGGTTGGTGCAGCAAATTCCTCATCGGCAACATTAGGTATTATTAACCAGCTTTATGGTGTGGGTGGATCATTGGTTCTATTGAAATATTCACGTAACCAGGAGTCAGAAGCAGATAGGCTGGGCCTTACCTTTATGGCTATGGCGGGTTACGACCCACATAATGCTATTGCTTTTTGGCAACGGATGGCAGCATCTGGCACAAACAGTAACACCCCCGAATTTTTGAGTACACACCCTGCAGATGCCACACGCATTGCAGCTATACAAAATACCATACCCGAGGCTATGAAATATTACCACAAGTAATATGGCTAAAATACGTTTCCTTACCGCGCAGTGGAAAAACCTGCTCATGGTCAATTACGAGGTAGATCCCGAAGTTTTAAAACCACACATGCCTGCATTTACCGAACTGGATTTGTGGGAGGGTAAGGCTTTAGTAAGTATGGTGGGTTTTATGTTTTTAAACACCCGGGTAATGGGCATCAAATGGCCCTGGCATGTTAACTTTGAAGAAGTAAACCTGCGTTTTTATGTGCGATACTTTGACGGTAAGGAATGGAAACGGGGAGCTGTGTTTATAAGCGAAATTGTACCTAAGCATATTATCCCAATTGTAGCTAATAATTTGTATAATGAGCATTACAAAGCATTACCCATGCGCCATAGCATAGCGCAGGCTGGTAATGAGCATACTTATTTTGATTATGAGTGGATGCTGAAAGGCCGCTGGAATAAATTAGGCGCTACCGTAAGCAATACCTTTACTAACCTGCAACCCAATAGTGCCGAACAATTTATTTTTGAGCATTACTGGGGATATAACCGTATTCATGATACTAAGACGCTGGAATATGCGGTTGAGCATCCGTCGTGGCAAATAGCAGCAGTAAAAGATACTGTATTTGATGCTGATATTGCTGCATTGTATGGTGCTGAGTTCGAACCTTTCTTAAGTGTGAAACCTTATTCAGCATTTTTTGCCAAAGGTTCTGATGTAGCCGTTAGGGTTGCGGGGAAAATTCTGGCTGCCCCAATACTGCCATAATCGCTTTTACTTTTAACAGGCACTCTTCGTATTCAAAAGCTGCATCGGCATGGTAAGTGATGGCACTGCCTGCCTGGAAGGAAAGATACCTCTCTGTTGCGTTGTATTGGATGCTGCGGATCACTACATTGAAATCAAAATCCCCATCGGGACTAAAATAACCTACCGCGCCTGAGTATACACCCCGCTTGGTTCGCTCATATGCTTCCATCAGTTGCATAGCGCTTAACTTGGGTGCGCCGGTCATGCTGCCCATAGGGAAAGTGTTCCTTACGGCTTGTACAGTGCTCATGACATTCGCTAACTCACATACCACCGTCGAGATCATCTGATGCACCTGCTGAAAGCTGTAAATGCCAAACAACTCTGCTACCTTAACCGTACCGGGAATGGCAGAATGGGTAAGGTCGTTTCTAACCAGGTCAACTATCATTACATTCTCCTGTTGCTCTTTGGTGTTGTTGCGCAATTGCTGAATAATGACTTTATCGCTTGCGGCATCAATGCCTCGTTTGGCGGTACCTTTAATGGGCTGAGAGATTAACTTATTGCCTCGCTTAGCCAAAAATCTTTCGGGCGAGGCACAGAGGATATATTGCCGGTGATATTTAAAGAAACAGGCAAACGGGTTAGGAGAAGCCTCATTTAATTGTCTGAATATATTAACTGGGTGAACAGATACATCTTCAGCATAAAATTCCTGGCAAAAATTGGTAACATAAATATCGCCCCGGCTAATGTGTGCTTTAATTTTATTTACGGTATCAATATACTCGGCCTTATTAAACCGTGTTTGTATGTTAACTTTTGGTGATGCAGTTTCTGTTACAATAACAAACTCATTGATTGCTTTAAATACAGCTTCGGCATCGTCAGCCTGAATATTTACTTCATCACCATTAACAATAATAAGGTGCCGGGGAACGAAGAAATACAGATCTGGAAATTGCAGATGATCTGTGTTCGCAGAATCAACCTGTTCCAGCTCGTTCTTCAAATCATAACCTAAAAATCCCGTCATCCATTCGTTATGCTCTGCCTTAAAATTGGCTAAGGCATCGAAAGCGTTACCGCTTTGGGCGGTAACATCAGCCTTTACATCGGCGGCTATCAGTGTATCGAACTTAGCATATTGATCAACGAAATTATTAGAATCAAGGTAACAGGCCACATCAAAATTTGAGGCCCAATGCAGCGCTTTCTGTTTAAATTGAGGGATGTTATCGGGATAGAAGATCACACTACAAAAATAGTAAAGGCCGGGCAAAGCCGGCCTTTAAATGATAATATCTTAAAGTTTTGATTGCAAGCTACGAAGTAATCTCGTAGCTACGCACATCTGATTTATACCGGCAGTACTAACGTCTGCTTTCTGTCTGGCCCTACCGAAAGATATTTGATCGGTACTTCCAGTTCTTTCTCCAGGAAAATAATGTATGATTTTAACCTGTCTGGTATTTCAGATAACTCGGTAATACCGGTAAGATCTTCGTTCCAGCCATCAATTTCCTTGTAAACAGGTACAGGCATAACAGAGCAAATGTCATACGGCATGTAATCAATTTCTTCGCCGTTATAGTTGTAATGTGTACAGGCGTAAATTTTATCGAAGCCACTTAATACATCAGCCTTGGTCATTACCAGTTCGGTAACACCATTAAGCATAATGGCATATTTTAAAGCAGGCAGATCGATCCAGCCGGTACGGCGCGGGCGACCGCTCACAGCACCAAATTCGTGGCCAATTTTGCGGAGTTCTTCGCCAACTTCGTTATCCAACTCGGTAGGGAAGGGGCCACCGCCAACGCGGGTACAATAGGCCTTAAAAATGCCTATTACATCGCCGATTTTGTTAGGTGCAATACCCAAACCGGTACAAGCACCGGCAGTAGTAGTGTTTGAGGATGTTACAAAAGGATACGAGCCAAAATCAATATCCAGCATGGTGCCTTGTGCGCCTTCTGCCAGTATTTTTTTGCCTTGTTTAATATACTCATTAACCAAGTGCTCAGAATCAACCAGCGGGAATTGTTTGAGGAATTCTATCGCTTCGAAGAAGGCAGCTTCGCGCTCGCTAAAATCGGGCACTTCGCCATACAAAGCCTGTAGCATAGAAGTATGCTTGTCGGCCAGTTTCTGGTAGCGTTCTTTAAAATCGGGTAAGGTGATATCGCCAATACGTAAACCATTACGGCCGGTTTTATCCATATAGGTTGGGCCGATACCTTTTAAGGTTGAACCAATTTTACCTTCGCCCATCTTCTTTTCAGAAGCGGCATCCAGTAACTGGTGGGTTGGAATAATCAGGTGTGCTTTTTTAGCAATCTGAAGATTTTTTTTGGCAAGCAAATCATGACCGGCATCTTTCAGCTTGTCTATTTCTTTTTTCAGTGTGATCGGGTCGATCACTACACCATTACCAATCAGGTTCATGGTATTTTCAAAGAAAATACCTGAAGGGATGGTGTTCAGTACAAACTTTTTACCATCAAACTCAAGGGTGTGTCCTGCGTTTGGCCCGCCCTGAAAACGGGCAATGAGGTCGTAACCTGCACTCAAAACATCAACAATTTTCCCCTTACCTTCGTCGCCCCATTGGAGGCCTAATAAAACATCAACAGCCATTATTTTTAAATAATTCTTTACTAAAAAAAAGAGCACGTCATGCCGAACTTGTTTCGGCATCTCACATGCAAAGTTATCCCGTTTGTTCCCTATTTGATCGCCCTGTAAGCGATATGCCTTTTTAATGGGATGCCGAAACAAGTTCGGCATGACGGGTGGATATTTTTTGTATAATTTATTAAATTAAAATACCCGGGGCATAAAGCCACGCAAAGGTATCATCATCAATGTATTTATTGGTATAAAATTTAAAAAGCTTAGTGAAACTAAGCTTTGCTTAAAACCGGGTTATCCATTACGATACTTTTCTGTCGCAGAAACCTTCTTTTAATTTGGTGCAGTTTCCGTAAAGATTTAAAGAGTGGTGCCTGATCTCAAATTTGAGCAGCTCGCCCATCATGCTTTGAATTTGCTGGATGCGCGGATCGCAAAACTCAACCACTTTACCGCAATCAATGCAGATAATGTGATCGTGCTGCTTATAACCGTATGATTTTTCGAACTGTGCCATGTTTTTACCAAACTGGTGCTTGGTAACCAAATCGCACGATACTAATAGCTCTAAAGTGTTGTATACGGTAGCGCGGCTTACACGATATTTTTTATTTTTCATGTGGATGTACAATGATTCCACATCAAAATGATCGCTTCTTGAATAAATTTCTTCTAGTATGGCAAAGCGCTCCGGGGTTTTCCTGAGGCTTTTATTTTCGAGATACGCCTCGAAAATTTTTTTAACCATATCAATGGTTTCCTGCTGAGGCATAGTTAATATTTAGCAGTTCAAAGGTATTAATTTTTGGTTGAATAGTTATAGGTTATTGAGTTATTAGGTTACTGATGTCAAATTATTTACCCAACTATTACTTAGTAACTTAATAACTCAATAACAATAACCTAACTCGCTTTTTCAATCGCCGAGGCCGAATCGAAACGGGTTACGTTGGTTATTCCTTTTACAGTTTTAAGGCGCTTAATCAAATTATCCAGGTGTTCGCGGTCATTTACATAAACCATGATAGAACCTTCAAAAATGCCGTTATCGCTATCAACAGTAATAGAGCGCATATTTACCTTAAAGTCGTTAGATATTACAGTGGTTAACTTATTAATCAAGCCCACATCATCAATACCTGTAATGCGCAGCCCGGTTAAAAATGCCAGTTCGTGCTGGTTAGTCCAGCGGGCTTTAACCACCCGGTAGCCATAGTTACTCATTAGCTTGGTGGCGTTAGGGCAGTTGGTACGGTGTATTTTAATGCCATCATTAATGGTAATAAAACCAAACACGTCATCGCCGGGTATCGGGTTACAGCAGTTGGCCAGCTTGTAGTCAATCTTCTGCATATCTTCACCAATCAGCAATATGTCGCTGTCTTTGGTTTTAATATTGCGCAGCATGCTCTGCACCTGGTCTTGCTCAATTTTATCCTGTGGTTTGTTTTCAACACTTTTTTCAGACAACTGATATTCTTTCAGGTCCTTCATGTCTAATAAACCCTTGGCCACATTGTAAAACAGGTCCTGGGTTGAGCCCAACTTGAAATAATAACTCAGCTTATGGATATTTTCTGAGTTGTAAGTGATTTTTAATGATTTCAGCTTACGTTCCAGTATCTCCTTGCCATCTTCTGCAATTTTGCGTTTTTCTTCTTTTAAGGCCGATTTAATTTTGGCCTTGGCCTTTGCGGTAACCACAAAGTTAAGCCAGTCTTCTTTAGGCGTTTGCTTGCTCGAGGTAATAATCTCTACCTGGTCGCCATTTTGCAGCTTATAGCTTAGTGGTACCAGTTTGTGGTTAACCTTGGCACCAATACAGCTTGCACCCACATCAGAGTGGATCTCGAAGGCAAAATCAAGCGCGGTGGCGTTTAACGGCAATTGCAATAAAGCTCCTTTTGGCGTAAAAATGAAGATCTCGTCAGAGAAGAGGTTCATTTTAAAATCATCCAAAAAGTCTAACGCATTACTATCCGGGTTGCGCAACATTTCGCGCACTTTGTGGATCCATTGGTCGAGGCCGTTATCAGACGACGATTCTTTATATTTCCAGTGCGCGGCGAAACCTTTCTCAGCAATCTCATTCATCCTTTTGGTACGGATCTGCACTTCTACCCATTGGCCACGCGGGCCCATTACAGTGGTATGCAGTGATTCATAACCGTTTACCTTCGGCGATGATACCCAGTCGCGCAGCCGATCTGGATTAGGGCGATACTCATCGGTAACAATGGAGTAGGCTTTCCAGCACTCAGATTTTTCATTTTCGGGCTGGCTGTCCAAAACAATACGGATGGCAAACAAGTCATACACTTCCTCAAAGGGGATGGCCTTGTTCTTCATCTTGTTCCAGATGGAGTGGATTGATTTCGGCCTGCCAAATACCTCGGCATTTAAACCTTGCGATTCCAGTGTCTTTTTTATCGGCTCAATAAAGTCGCGGATAAATTTTTCGCGTTCGGCCTTTTTCTCGTTGAGTTTGTTTTTAATAAACTGGTAAGTTTCACTTTCCATGTATTTCATAGAAAGATCTTCCAGTTCAGATTTTATGGCATACAAACCCAGGCGGTGGGCCAGGGGGGCATATAGGTATATGGTTTCAGACGAGAGTTTTAACTGCTTATCGCGCGGCATAAACTCCATGGTGCGCATATTGTGCAACCTATCTGCCAGCTTAATCAAAATCACCCTTACATCATCGGCAAGGGTAAGCAGCATTTTACGGAAGTTCTCAGCCTGTAACGAGCTGTTGGTATCAAATACGCCCGAAATTTTGGTAAGCCCGTCAATGATCTTGGCTACCTTTTTACCAAACTCGCGTTCAATATCTTCTAAGGTAACATCGGTATCCTCTACCACGTCATGTAGCAATGCACATACAATGGAGGTGGTACCCAGGCCAATTTCTTCGGCTGCTATTTGGGCAACGGCAATAGGGTGGTATATGTAGGGTTCGCCAGATTTTCGGCGCATATCCTTATGGCTTTCCAGGGCCATATCAAAAGCAAGGCGGATGAGGCGCTTGTCGCCTTTTTGCATAGTAGGCTTACACGCACGTAGCAGGGCGCGGTATCGTTTCAGAATCTCATTCTTCTCCGCTTCCAGGTCAATCACTAATTCTTTCATAATACGGCGTAACTACTAATCATATCTATAACAGGTAACAAAAAAATTAATTATAGGTTATGTATAAAAATCACAAATAAATTCCATTAATTTTGTAATAGTAAATATATGAAATTTTTTACTTTTTTAGTGTTGTTGAGTGGTTTTGCGGGCATTGCTAATGCGCAAACAGACTTGACACACCCTAAAGTGGGCAAAAATGACACCATAAAAACATACATGACCGTGCTTGATGGAGAGCTGGTTCCATGGGTGGTTACACCCGAGGTAAAGATTGTTGATACCCGTATATTTACCAGCGAGGCAGACCGCCAGGCCTATTATCGCCTGAGGTATAATGTAATGAAAGTGCTGCCTTATGCCAAATTTGCCAGCCAGCGTTATGCACAGTTACAGCGCGATTTGGCCACCACAGCAGATAAGGGCAGGCAAAAGGAAATGATCAATGCCTGCGAAACGCAGATTAAAGATCTTTTCAATCACGAAATAAAAAACCTCACCATAACCCAGGGCGAGGTGCTGATTAAGTTGGTAAGCCGCGAAACAGGCAGTACCAGTTTTGCCATGGCTAAAGATTTAAAAGGCGGTTTCCATGCCTTTATGTTTCAGTCTGTGGCCCGCATTTTTGGGCATAACTTAAAGCAGCAGTACGACGCGGCCAACGAACGCGATATCGAAACCATTTTGCATCAAGCCGGATATACATCATCTTTGTATTAATGGACAACGGTAACATCTACCAGTTTAACGTTAAACAGTTAAATGGTACACAAATTAGCCTCGAACGCTATCAAAATAAAGTTTTATTGATTGTTAATACAGCATCGCAATGTGGTTTTACACCCCAAATGGCAGAGCTGGTAGAACTTAAAAAGTCTTTATTAGGTAAAGATTTCGAAATTCTGGCATTTCCTTCTAATGATTTTGGTGGGCAGGAACCGTTGGAGGGTGAAGCAATTGCAACTTTTTGCGAACGCTTTGATACCAACTTTCCGGTGTTTGATAAGATACGGGTGCGGGGTACTTATGCCGACCCGCTTTACCAGTTTTTGGCCGATAAAAAACAGAACGGGAAAGTTAACGCTTCACCAAGGTGGAACTTCCACAAATACCTTATTGATAAAAACGGCAAAGAAGTTGATTTCTTTTATCCCTTTACCAAGCCGGGGGCCTCTAAAATAAGGAAGAAAATAGAGCAGTTACTGGCTCAATAACTATTGAAATTTTATGATTAAGTTAGATATACTCGTTTTAGCAGTACACCCGGACGATGCCGAGCTGGGCTGTGCCGGTACGATACTAAAGCATCTGGCTTTAGGCCACAAGGTTGGCGTGGTAGACCTTACCCACGGCGAATTAGGTACCCGCGGCTCGGCAGAGATACGTGATAAAGAGGCTGCGGCCGCTAGCCAAATATTAGGACTAACTATTAGGGAAAACCTGGGCATGCCCGATGGCTTTTTTACAAATACCAAAGCATATCAGTTAATGGTAGTTGAGGCCATACGTAAGTATCAGCCCGAAATATTAATTACCAATGCCTATCATGACCGGCACCCCGACCATGGCCGGGCTAGCCAGCTAACAGAAGATGCTGCATTTTTGGCCGGTTTACGTAAAATAGAAACTACCTTGAATGGCGAATTACAACAAGAGTGGCGCCCCAAACAAGTATTGCATTTTATACAAGACCGGTATATTAAGCCGGATATATTGATAGATATCACCGAACATTGGGATAAGAAAATAGCCAGTATATACGCCTATGGATCCCAGTTTCATAACCCTAATTGGGAAAACGAGCCACAAACCTACATCTCATCGCCCGAGTTTATACAAATTGTAGAGGCCCGTGCCCGTGAGTTTGGCAAAAGCATTGGCGCTAAATATGCCGAGGGTTTTACCTCCCGTAATTTGCTGGGGGTTGATAACCTGTTTAGGTTGGTGTGAGTTACCTAAGTGGTAAGTAATTATAAAAAAAGTAAATCCCCGATAAAATCGGGGATTTACTTTTTATGACTTGATATACTCAAAACGATTATTGTCCTGGCTTCGCTGCCTGATGAGTTTATTTTCGTTAGACAGCTTTAATAAGATGCCCGATAGCTCTGACGTTTTAAAATCAGTATTAAAATGTTCGCGGCAATATTCTGCAATAGATGAAATTGAGCGTGCTTCTGCAAAAAAGTCGCTGCCCAGCAATTGGTATAAAATTTTAGTAGCACCTGGTTTTTTCTTTGCCGGTATGTAGCTTACTTCTTCTCCGTTCTCGGTTCTTAGTACCCTTTTGCTTTGTTGTTCATAACTGTCGCTTTCGTATCTGTCGTTCTCCATCATAGAGTCTAATAGTTTCTCAACAATACGTAATTGTACAGCTTCAGATTGAAATGCATTTACAACTTCTGATATTTCCAGCAGCTGTCTTTTTAATTTGTCAGTGTGTTTGCTCATATTACTTTCAGTGCCCTACTTATAAATAATGGTAAATATTTGCCTTTTGGGGTCGGCAATGATATTTACGCCTATCAAAAAATATTATTGTTTATATTAATAAACGATAAACGGCAATAATAGTATCTAAGACTTAAAAAGATTCTTTGTAATGTGTTAAAATGACACATGTAGCAATATTATTACATTTTACAAACGTTTAAGTAGGTGAGAACTGGTTTTTATACCATCGTCTATGTGCCCTTTGTCCATAATAAGCGCAGGGCGAAAACGTATGCTTTTGTCGCCGCAGCCTAAAAACATAGTATTATTTTCTAATCCCATATTTATAAACTTATTACGTGTGTCGCTATCCGGAAAGTCAAACGCGGTAAGCAAACCTTTACCGCGTATATTGCTTATGAGATCTGTGGTGTAGCTAAGTTGCGTTAATTGATCTTGCAGGTATTGCCCGGTTTCGGCAGCCTGGGTGCAAAGGTTATCTTCTTCAATAATTTGCAATATTTTAGTAGCCCTTACCATATCTGTAAGGTTGCCGCCCCAAGTAGAGTTAATGCGTGATGAAACCGTAAATACATTGTCGGGATTTTCATCCACGCGGCGGCTTGCCAATATACCGCATACCTGCATTTTTTTTCCAAAGGCAATAATATCCGGCCTGGCGTTTTCGCCAAAGTGCTCGTGGCTCCAAAATTTACCGGTAAGGCCAACACCTGTTTGTACTTCATCGTAAATCAGCATGGCTTCGTATTCATCAGCCAACTTACGTAGTTGCTCCAGAAATTCCTGGCGCACATGGTTATCGCCCCCTTCAGATTGGATTGGCTCAATAATAATGGCACAGATATCATCCTGATTATCCTGAAAAGCTTTTTCTATCTGTGCGATAGATTGGGCTTCGCGCTCATATAATTCTTCAGGGTTATCTCTAAATTCATCAAAATGAATGTATGGGATACTTATCCGTGGCCAGTCGAACTTAGCAAATCCGCGGGTTTTTACCGGCTGTGTATTGGTTAAGCTCATGGTATAGCCAGTACGGCCATGGAAAGCCTGCTCAAAATGGATCACCTTAAATCCTTTTTCGGTTTGGTGGCCTTTGGCAAAGTTCTTTTGTACTTTCCAGTCCATCGCTGTTTTAAGCGCATTCTCGATGGCTAA
Source organism: Mucilaginibacter polytrichastri (assembly GCF_001911425.1). Taxonomy (GTDB): domain Bacteria; phylum Bacteroidota; class Bacteroidia; order Sphingobacteriales; family Sphingobacteriaceae; genus Mucilaginibacter; species Mucilaginibacter polytrichastri. The sequence goes on from NZ_MPPL01000001.1 coordinate 791,484, forward strand.
ACCACCCCCCGAGATAAAAAAAGCATGCGGCAGATATGCTGGTATGCCCACACGGGCAAACGTGTCCAAAAATCGGGCATATTGTTCGGTATAAATGTCTGAGTTTGATGGGTTGGTTAAGGCAGCCAAAAGCAGGTCTTTTTTAAACGCTTCATCATTGATCATCTTCGGGTGATTATAACCCAGTGGTACTGATGCAAAGCAGGTAAAGAAATCGAGCAGGGTACGATTATATTTAGAATCGTAAATGTAAACCCCCTTGCTTTTTTCCATATCAAACGTAAGGTCGAAACCATCGGCCAGGATATGCTTACTTAAGGTAGCCTGAACATTTTGCGGGGTAATGAGCGTATTTTCCATGAGTAACAGCTTTGCTCAAAGTTATAAAAAAGGCTCTAAATAAACTATTTAAGCGTTTTTTGAACCGAATGGGTAAAAAGTATGTTTAAAATGTTTAAAGTTGGTTTTTGTACTGAAGTTGGTTTTGGTTCAGAGGAAAATCTGATTTTTACACATCTCCACCCGTCGTGCTGAACTTGTTTCAGCATCTCATACGCTAAGTCTAGATTTTGAAAGTTTGCATCTGCATACTCCACCCGTCATGCCGATTACTTGTTTCGGCATCCCACGTGCTAAGTTTAAATCTTGAAAGTCTGCAACTGCACATCCTTCCCGTCATGGAACTTGTTTCGGCATCCCATGTGCTAGGTTTAAAACTTGAAAGTCTGCAACCTGTCCTGTGGGATGCCGAAACAAGTTCGGCATGACGGCAGGCATGGGAAGTCTTGCCTGTGGGATGCCGAAACAAGTTCCAGCATGACGGGTGGCATAGGAGGTCTTGGTTCCTGATTCTCGACTCTTGATTCTAAATAAACTTCTCCTTCATCCCCAACAACCCAATCAATCCGCCGGTATGTACTGCTAATATACTGCTGCCGGGTTTAAAATGATCTTTACGGGCGAGGTCAAACAGGGCATACATCATTTTACCAGTGTACACAGGTTCAATTAGTATGCCTGTTGAGGCGATAAACCCCTGAATAAAGTCAATCAGCTCTGGTGTGGTTTTGGCGTAACCGCCAAAATGGTATTGGGTATGCAACTCGTACATGGGGTTATGTTCGGTGTACTGCTTAATTTCATCAGCAATAAATTCGCCGCCTTTTAGTACCGGTACGGCATGGAAAAGGGTAGGCAGATGTTGCAGGCCGTTGAGTATACCCGCTGCTGTAGTGCCGGTGCCGCAGGCGCAGAAGAGGTGATCGTACGTTTGGGGGAGTTCTGCCACCAGTTCGCTGCAACCTTGTGCTGCTGCTGCCGAAGCGCCACCTTCGTTAATAAAGAAAGCCGAATCATCGTTCCCAAAGTGTTGATCGAACAAAACCTGTTTATCGCGATAGCTATCCCTGTCGGTAAATATTAATTGCATGCCATGCAGCCGGCACAAAAAAAGTGTGTCGTTGCTTACTTCTTCGCCCCGCACAAAACCGGTTGATTTGAACCCAAATTTTGCTGCCGCCGCTGCAGTTGCCAGCAAGTGATTAGAGTAGGCACCGCCAAAGGTTACCAGGTGGGTTTTACTTGCCTGGTGTGCTGCCACCATGGTGTATTTTAGTTTGCGCCATTTATTGCCCGATATTACCGGGTGTATCATATCGTCGCGCTTGATATGAACATATAAACCTTTGTCTGTAAACAACGGGTGTTTAATCTCTTGTACGGGGCTGTAAATCTCTAAATCAAATACCATTATATACCAAAGCCTATGCCCGCATTTACCATACTGTAGCTTGCCGCTACACCATATGAGGCATAAAACCTAAAGATAGGCAGTTTAAGCTGAAATCCTATTTCGCCGCTGATGCCGTTCACATTCCTTTCGTTAATAGTTACCGGGTTGGCATAGGTAGTATAAAATTTTTGGTTTACAACCGGTATTGTATTTGAAGTTATGGGGTAATTACCTACCAGGCTAACATCGGTTTTAGCGGTATTGTAACCTGCCGCAATGTAAGGGGTAAAAAACAAGATCTGTTTGGAGAAAATGGCTTCAAACAAAAAGCTGTTTATATGCCCTTCAATGGCCTGGTTGCTGAAATCTGTCGACTGCTGCGTATCAGCCGGTACGGCACCGCTTTCGGGTTTCACACTAAGTGACTTATTGTAGTTAAGGCGGTTATAGTTGAATGCCAAAGCCAGGTCGAAAGGGATAAGATGGCCGGCTTCCCCTGCAAAATCTTGTATAATATTGTGCTTAATGCCAAAACCTATCATCGATACAGAGCCTATATCGTCGCTCACTTTAACTTTGGGTATGGCCCTTACCGTAACATCTGTATTTTTGATGAGGCCAACGGTAAGCTGTAGCTGCGGGGCCGGCACAACAGATGCCAGTTGTCCGCTTGGTAAGTTAAAAGAGCTCACCTTGTTGCCATTGTTGTCATAAATATTCATCAGCGGGCCATTGTTTTTGGTATTGCCGCTAAAGGTGGGTGCAATGGTGTTAGCAGTGTTGTCTGGCCTGATGCTGTTAGAAAGGCCAATCCGGGTAACATCAAAAGATTTATCAGACTGGGGTACAAATACAGCAGTACCTGTAATTCGCAGGTCGAAGTGTAGCAGGCCGTTGGTTTGGGCAGTGTTGGTCCAACCGCTATTCATACCCAGGCCAAGTCCTTTAAATAATGGCTTACCATAGGCGTCAACCAGTTTGGTGGCATCTGCCGGTCCAGATTTAATTAATTGCTCAAATCCGCTTTGTGCTTTAACCATGCACGTGACTAATAAAAATAGCGTAGTAAGTGCAACAAGTTTGTTTTTCATATTATCAGGGTTGTTTTAAAAGCATGAAAGCTTTTACACTTATACGTTTTAGTTGAGTTGAGAGTTGCTTTAATATTAGGAGCAGTGATTTTTAACAAAAGCTACAATGACTGATACTTATTAAAAAAACGACTATTTTTGCAGCAATGATAGAGGAAACAGACTCGTACGAGCAGGACGAACAGGATTTGTATGAGCACTTTCGGATTATAGTTGATAAAGGGCAGTCGCTTTTACGGGTAGACAAGTTTTTAATGTCGCGCGTTGAAAATGCTACGCGTAACCGTATCCAGAATGCCATTGAGCAGGGAAACGTACTGGTTAATCAGAAAGAAATAAAATCGAGCTACCGGGTAAAGCCTAATGATATAATATCTGTGGTATTGCCGCACCCGCCGCGCGATACCGAGGTTTACCCGGAGAATATCCAACTGGATATTGTATATGAGGATGATGATGTGCTGGTAATTAATAAGCCTGCAGGCATGGTAGTGCACCCGGGTTATAATAATTATACCGGTACGCTGGTTAACGGGCTGGTATATCACTTTCAGCAGTTACCGCAGTTGCCGGGCAATGATGGCCGGCCTGGTTTGGTGCACAGGATAGATAAAGATACTTCGGGTTTGTTGCTCATCAGCAAAAATGAACGCTCGATGACCTACCTGGCGCGCCAGTTTTTTGATCACAGTATTACCCGTAAATATTTAGCGCTGGTTTGGGGCGACCTGGAAACAGATGGCACCGTTACCGGCTATATAGGCCGCAGTGTGAATGATAGGAGGGTAATGTCGATATATGACGACCCGGAGAAAGGAAAGTGGTCTGTAACGCATTATAAGGTGCTGGAGCGCTTTAGTTATGTTACGCTGATAGAGTGCCAGCTGGAAACCGGCCGCACACACCAGATCCGCGCGCACATGAAACATATTGGCCACTCCTTATTTAGTGATGCCATGTACGGCGGCGACAAAATTTTAAAGGGTACCATGTTTGGCAAATACAAGCAGTTTGTAGAAAACTGTTTTGAAATGATGCCAAGGCAGGCCCTGCATGCCCAAACTTTAGGCTTTAAACACCCATCGAAGAAAGAATATGTTCACTTCGAATCTGCTTTGCCACAGGATTTTGAGTCTGTTTTAAACAAGTGGCGAAAATATATTGGTGCCCCGGCAGATCAAAACGCTTAATTTATTGTTCTGCTTTTATCAATGAAACCGCTTTTTATCAATTTTAACGGAGAACTTATCCCGGCAGACAGCAAGGTGCTTACTGTAACTAACAGATCTTTCAGGTATGGGGATGGTGTTTTTGAGAGTATGCGCCTTATTAAAGGCCAGCTTAAATTCCCCGACTTACATGCCGACCGCCTGCAAGCGGGTATGAAAGCCCTTAAAATGGATGGCTATACGCAGATGGACGACTGGTTTTTGAAAGAGAAAGCAGCCGACCTGGCCGTCCGTAACAAAATTAAGAATGGACGCCTGCGCCTCACCGTTTACCGTGATGCAGACGGCTTATACACTCCCACCGATAACAAGGCCAGCTATTGCATGGAACTGGACCCCATGGAGCACGACTATTACGAGCTAAACAGCCGAGGTTTAATTATGGATGTATTTACAGAATTGGCCAAACCGCTCAATTATCTGTCTAACTACAAAACCTGCAATTCGCTGGTATATGTAATGGCGGGGATCTATAAATCGCAGAACAAGCTGGACGATGCTTTTTTGTTGAATCAGAATGGTTTTTTATGTGAGGCCATCAGTTCGAACCTGTTTGTTTGGTACAATAGCCATCTATACACCCCTGCACTGAGCGAAGGCTGTGTAGGCGGCATCATGCGAAAGGCAGTGATGGATTTGGCCCTTAGGCTGGAAATTCCCGTTACCGAAGCACAAATTAACCCCAATATACTTTATGAGGCAGATGAAGTGTTTTTAACCAACGCTACCCGTGGCATACAATGGGTAATGGGTTTTGGTGTAAAACGCTATTTTAATACGTTGAGTAAAAGTTTGGTTGATGAATTGAACAAGCTTTAGGAGGGCGAATAAATAATCGGATAAAACCTTGCGTGCGTTTGTAACGCGTGCTTAACACTTCTTGGCATTTGCAATGCCATTTTAGTTTAATGAATTACGCAGAAGCGTTGCAAACGCTAATACCTATTAAGCACGCGTTGCAAACGCGCGCAAGAGAGTCTGCATGCTACGAGATTGCTTCGTACCGCAATGACAAAAATCAAAACTACCCTACAAACTCACCCTTGGTAACCGTAGTATAAATGCTATCCCACAAATTAATACGGGCTTGCAGGGCTTCTTTAACAGCTACTTCTGCCTCGGCCCATTTGGTGTCGTCATCGCCGCAAAGTTCTGATGTCATTTGGTAGGCGAGGTGCGAATGGTGGTCGCCGTCAACTTCGATATGCCTTTCCAGGTAATATAAAAATGTGTCTACTTTACCGGGGAACTGGCGGTTAATTTCTTTTACCAGGCTGATAAACATATCGGGGATCAGATCTTCACGGCCAAAGGTAAACACAGCAGCCTGTAGGTGCGCTTTATTAGTGTTAATTACCTCAAAGGTGTGTTGTACAAAGTTGCGTGCAGCAACCGGGATTTCGGCAATAATGAGTGCTTCGTCCACAAACTTACCGCTGGCCATTTCAAACAATAAACTGTCTATAGCCTGGTGCGTGGCACCGGCTTGTTCCATAGCTTTTAAGTAAAGCTCAAAGTGGCTGCCGCGGTTGCCGTACTGGTCTACATCGCTTTCTTCGCCGGTTACAATTTCGTTAATAAGGTAGCGGGTATTGGCATTGCCAACAGGGATCCAGGGTAGTTGCACGCAAGTAAGCCCTATCTGCAATGCTTTAAGCAGCGACATAAAATCCCATACGGCAAAAACGTGGTGCTGCATAAAAATGTGCAAATCATCAAGCGAAGTAATTTGCTGATACAGCGGGTGGCTGGTCAGTTTTTCGCGAAGTGGGGTTATTGCTGTTTTAAGCTGCTCAATTCTCTGCTCTGGTGTGGTCATCTGCTTAATAGTTTGCCGCAAAAATATAAAGGCAATTGATTAGGTAATAGTTTATTATGTTTTATGACGGTAGGTTGATGGTTGGTGAGTCATCAGCCAATAGCTATTGACTCAAACGGACTCCCCTTAAAAATTCTTCTACACTCATTCGTTTTTTGCCTTCCAACTGTATATCGGTTACGCTGATATAGCCATCTGTACAGGCAAACTTTAGGTGGGTTTTATTATCGGTAACATAGGTGCCAGGTGCGGCATCTACAGCAGTTAACTCTTTAGTAGCCCTATATATCTTTAATATTTTACCATTGAGTTCTGTAAAAGCAGTAGGATAGGGGCTTAAGCCACGGATGAGGTTGTACACCTGTTCAACGGGTTTGCTCCAGTCTATTTTGCAATCTTCTTTAAATATTTTAGGGGCATGTTTGGGTTCGGCACCTTCCAGCAAATGTTGTTGCGGTTGTTCGGTATATCTGTCGCTTTCTACCGCTTTAACGGTTTTTACCAGTAAGCCGGCACCTTTATTCATCAGTTTATCATGCAAATCACCTGCGGTAAAATCTTCGGGGATGGACACCTTTTCGGTAAACAGGATATTACCGGTATCAATTTGCTGTTGGAGAAAAAAGGTGGTGGCGCCACTTTCTTTTTCGCCATTAATAATAACCCAGTTAATAGGCGCAGCACCACGATATTGTGGTAACAGCGAGGCATGCAAATTAATGGTACCTTTTGGCGGCATGCTCCAAACTACTTCGGGCAGCATCCGGAATGCTACTACCACCTGTAAGTCGGCCTTTAAAGCTTGTAGCTCTTGCAAAAAGTCCGGGTCGCGCAGTTTTTCGGGTTGAAGCACTTTTATATTATTAGCCACAGCATATTTCTTCACTGCCGATTCGTTCATTTTTTGTCCACGACCGGCCGGTTTATCGGGTGCCGTAATCACGGCTACAACTTCGCATCCCGCTTGTATCAGTGCATCTAATGATGCTACTGCAAATTCGGGCGTGCCCATAAATATTATTCTCATTGTGTTACTTGTCAGTTCTTTAGTTGTTCATAGTTCATAGATGATAGTTCATGGTAAGATTAGGCTGAGAGTAGTCAGATAGACTTCTTTAGTGCCGTAATCATTTTTACTAGTGCTTCATATTCATCGTATAAAGTCTTAAATTTTTCATCAGATATATAACCTCTTTTACGTGCTATAAAAAGGCAGCTAACAACTTCAATTGCAGATCTAAGAGCATAACTTAAAAATAGCTTAAATACGGCTTTTGTTTGCCCTGTTGAACCTTCTGCTATGTTTAACACTACAGAGTCTGCTGCTCTTCTTATTTGTGAATTTAGTACAAAGAGTTCGTCTTTGGGAAAGGTTTTGGTAAGTTGGTTTATCTTTTCATCTAATTCTAAGGCTCTCTGCCAAATTTGTAAGTCTTCAAATCGAAATGCCATATCCTTTTATATTTACTATTATCTATGAACCATTAACTATGAACTCATTCGTAAAGCAAATACTTTTTACGCATCTCTTTAAAGTCACTCAGCGCAGGCTCCCAGCTTTGACGGATTTCTTTCTCAGATAATCCCGATTCTATTTGCTTACGCAAAATTTCGTTACCTACCAGTTTGGTAAAATAAGCGTTAAAGAAATGGGTTTGATCGGGGTAGTTTTTATATAGTGTGATAATCCAGCTCAGGTTTAGCTTGCCCGATCTTCTTAATAAATCTGTATTATAATCACGGAGATCTATGCCGTAACAAAGCCTGTCTTTCAAAGGCGGGTTATCGCTTTTGCCGGGGATGCTTTCTGGCGTAAAGGTAAATTTATAAGTGCCTTTAAAACCGGGGTGGCCAACAACAGTAAATGGGAAATCAGTACCACGGCCTAGGCTCATTACTGTGCCTTCGAACAAACAAATACTCGGATAAAGTAAAATAGATTGTTGCGTATTTAAGTTAGGCGATGGATATACCGGTAAATCGTAAGCCATTTTATGATTGTAGTTGGCCACTTTAACAATTTTTAGTTTGCACTGTACGTGGTTGTTAAGCCAGCCTTCGCCGTTAATCATTTGGGCATACTCGCCAATGGTCATGCCATGCGCTATAGGTATTGGGTGCATGGCAACAAATGCGCGATAAGTTGTATCCAAAACAGGGCCATCAACCAGGTAACCGTTAGGGTTAGGGCGGTCGAGGATCATGAGTTCGATGTGGTTTTCGGCACAGGCTTCCATTACATAGTGCAGGGTGGATATATAGGTATAAAACCGCGCGCCAACATCCTGAATGTCAAAGATCATCAGGTCGATGCCTTTTAAATCGTCAGCCGTGGGTTTAAAGTGCTTGCCATACAGGGAAATTACGGGCAGGCCTGTTTTACTGTCTACATCGTCATTTATAGTGGCGCCATTGGCGCTATTGCCACGAAAGCCATGCTCGGGCCCGTAGATCTTTTTAATGATTATACCCAGCTTTAGCAAACTATCGGGGCTGGGTGTAAGGTTTTTGCCAATAACCGAAGTTTGGTTTACTACCATGCCAATGCGCTTGCCTTGTAAATAACCAAGGTACTGATCTGTTTGGTCGGCACCGTTTATAGGGTTGCCAGCAATGCTACCATAATGATGCAGGCGGGTTACCCGGTGTGTTGGTAAATGGCGGGTATTGGTTTGGTGATGACTAACAGCTGTATGCGCTGTGGACTTATGCCTGGCAGACTTATGGCTAACCGATTTATGCCTTGTAGTGGTATGGCTGCTGGTATGTTTTGCCTTTTTTTTATGTTGCGCTGCAGATGCGTTGCTTAGCAGGCCAAGTGCAATTATCAGGGTGCAAAATTTATTCATAGGTATGGTATTAAAACAATGGCGCAATTGCTGCATTTAACAGCAAAAGCGCATATTTGCGAAAGTACAAAAAAAACAAACTGACTTGAGTTTTTCATCATTCATAGCCGGCCGCATCTCTTTTAAATCAAAACGCACTTTCTCTAAATTGATTGTGCGCATTGCCATTATTGGCATTATGCTGGGTTTGGGCGTAATGATACTTTCTGTAGCCATTGTTAAGGGTTTTCAGCAGGAGATAAGGGAGCGGGTGCGTGGCTTTTCGGGCGATATACAGGTAATTAAATTTGATAATAACAACTCGTACGAAAATTCACCATTTGGCAACGATCAGCAGTTTATTAAGCACGCCAAACAAAGTTTTAATATTGCCAACGTGATGCCCTTTGCAAGTAAGCCGGGCATTATTAAAGCAAACGATGAGATAGAAGGCGTTGTACTGAAAGGAGTAGATAAAACCTACGACTGGACCTTTTTGAAAAAAGCGCTGGAAACCGGCAGTATCATAGATTTTAGTGATTCGGCAGCGGCGGGTAAACAGATTATGATATCGCGCTACACGGCAGACAGGTTGAAACTGAAAGCCGGTGATAATATGGTAATGTATTTTGTACAGGAGCCACTCCGCAAGCGCAAATTTACCATTAAAGGCATTTTTAACACTGGTGTAGATGAGGTAGATAAAACCTATGTAATCGGCGATCTGTCGTTGATCAGAAGGTTGAATAACTGGAAACCCGAAGATGTGGGCGGCTTTGAAGTACGTGTGAAAGATTTTGAATTACTGCAAACGGCTTCTAACCATCTCAATGATATCTTACCGCCCAAACTACGCTCTTATACCGTTAACGAAACTTACCCTACCATATTTGAATGGCTAAACCTGCTGGATGTTAATGCCCAGGTAATGCTGGTACTGATGCTGGCCGTAGCTGTAATTAATATGATATCGGCTCTGTTGATTATGATATTAGAGCGTACCTCTATGATTGGGATGTTAAAAGCATTTGGAGCAACCAACTGGGCTATACAGCGCATATTTTTATACAATGCCAGTTATATTATTGGCATTGGCTTGGTGTTAGGTAATTTATTTGGCCTGGGGCTGGGCTGGTTCCAATCTGCTACACATTTTTTCAAGCTCGACCAGGCCTCATACTATATGAAATTTGTACCGGTTGAAATTGCTGTTAAAGATGTTTTGCTGCTTAACGCCGGCACATTGGGTATCTGCCTGTTGGTGCTTATTATCCCATCAATGCTGGTTACACGCATTTCTCCGGTTAAAGCTATCCGTTTTAAATAGGGTTTAGACTATTGGTGCTTCATGAAATTGAAGTTTAGTTAACAAATTCATCATGTGATAGGATTCATTTTTAAATAAACAGGATGATATCCCATTATCCTCATTTCTCAAATGCGTTGTTTTTTTAATTGCGGCATTTTAACACGGAGTATGATATAAAGTTAAAGTAGTTTAATATTTACATCTTTCGATAAGGATACCTTTGCATTACAAAGACAGGTTTAATCATCTATATGGGACTTATAAAAATTAATGGTATCAAGCTTTATGTGGAAGTTAAAGGAACTGGATTCCCTGTTATTTTAATCCATGGAGTTGGCGGAGATCATCAGGCACATTTAAGCAATATAATTGAACCACTGTCTAAAAACTTCAAAACGGTAGCATTGGATTGCCGTGGTCATGGACAGTCAGATAAACCGTTAGAATTTACCATTGAAGATCATGTGAATGATATTTTAGGAATCATGAATCATTTTGAGTTCAAAAAAGTGCATTTGCTTGGCGTATCCATGGGCAGTTATATTGCTCAACTGGTTGCTATTACAGCTCCGGATCGTATTGATAAGCTAATATTAACTGTTACAAAATCTAATGGCCTTACCTCTTCGATACAGCGTTTGTTTAAAGAAAACGAAAATCAAATAAAGGGTCTGGACATGCATCAAACCATATTGAAACTATTGAAATTTATGGTTTACAATACCGAACTGATGAAAAATCATTTGGAGATATTTGAAACAAAACTGAGCCCCGATCAATTTAATGCGGCCAATAAAGCCATTGGCGCCTTCGATTTCAGAAAGGAACTCTCAAAGATAAAAGCAAAAACATTGGTGATCAGCGGCAAGCATGATGGTCTGAATTCGCCCGATGACGGAAAGGAGGTTGCTTCACTAATAAAAAATGCAACATTTGTAGAAATGCAATACTCCGGACACGCACCTATGTTTGAAGAACCGGATACTTATATTAATATCATTGAGGGCTTTTTGTTATAAAAGTAACGGACTAACAATATTAATATCCCCAAATTCAGCCTAAGTGCAGTAAATTATAACAAGCTCCTTTGCGTTTTCTTGGAGCAAACCTGGATGCTATCTGCTGTTTTGGCAGCTTAGGTTCCCGACTTTTCAATAGTTTGTTGGGGCTGTTTCAGTTTTAAGTGATAAGGTTCAGGTATCGATATTATTTTTTTGAAGAAAAGCTAAGTTTCAGGTTGATACCACTTGCCCCAAAGCGAATATCCTGCGTACCCAGGCCATTGAGGGGGTATTTAAGAAACGGCTCGATAACCAGCCGGGTATTTTTACCCATGGGGTAACCAATACCAAATGACAGATTGAGAGTTTTGGCAAAATCAAACGTGCTGAAATGTTGCGTGGTAGTACTTTCCTGCGTTTGCTGGGTGGCACTGTTAACCGTTGCTAAGCCATTAGCAAAAGCAGCGACACCGTTAGCATTACCATAAGAATAGGTAGAACGATAACTTTCGTTAATATACGTGCCCGAACTGATACCTGCAGAAATATAAGTATCATTTTTCTGTGGATTAAACTGGTATTTAATATTTAGAGGTATATCCAACCCAACCAGGCTTGCATTATAATTTTTTACCGTAGGCCCCGCATCCCTTAAAGCCGAACTGACAAAACTCGACGAATTATAAACAACGGCTGCAGCTGCTGTTTTGTTAACCATGGCCAGGGCGCGTGCATTAACTTGCTGGGGTATATTATTATCGCTGCTATAGCTTAACCTGTTTTGGCCTATTGATAAACCGGTGGTTAGCTTAAAATTACTGCTTATTTTAAAGTCCGACGAAAAACCTCCGCCCACATTCAACTGGTTTTCGCTGCCTTTGGCATAGTTAAAATAAGTGGCAGCGTATAAGCTCAATATCATAGCCCTGTCGTTTTTAACTACCTCGCTTTTTTGGGTAGCATTTTTTGCCAGTACTTGCCGACGGGCATCATCGGCAGCTATCATTTTTAAAACGGCATCTTGTTTTTGCACTACTACAGATGCTACTTGTGTTGGTTTTACAGGTTGCGGTATGGTTGCTATTTTTGCTGAGGCATTGTTGGCCGCACTATCTGTTATGGCATTTGTTTGTGTGTCTGTAGTTAATGGATTTACTTTAACCATACTTTGGGTGGTACGCCCGGCTTTAATACCAGCGACATATTGATTAACCGTGATACCAGTAGGTAAAGTACTTGCACCGGCTATTTGTATGCCGTTATTAGTTTTTACCGTACCCCTAATGGTTTTTTCTGTTTGTTTATCTGCAAAAGATTCACCAGAGGTTAGGCGTGTTGATTGTAACGGCTGGGCATTGGCAGGTAGATTGTTTTCTGAAGATTGTTCCTTAGTTGGCAAATGATGTTGCATCGTATGCGCTACCGGTGCTGTAGATATGCCCGTGCTTTTTGGTAAAGTTGCATCTGCCGTTAATGGTGCAACTTTTTGTGTTGGTGGTTTTGCTGCCACCTGCACTGTAGTTTCGTCAGTACTAACTTTTGCCGGCGATTTTGCCGCTAAAGATGTAGATGCCGTATTTTTATTAACAGCAATAGCTTCATTATTATCAACAGGGGCAGATTTATGCTCCTCATTTTTAATTTTGTCAGGCTGATAAGCTACCTGTTGTGTTGGTTGCGGATAAAAAAACCAGGTACCCATGCATACTAATAATACCGCAGCGGCAGAGTACCACCACCAGGCTATTACCCGGTTTTTCTTTTCTTCCGGAAATTTTTGGCGCAGCAATTCCCATCCCGCATCTGCAGTATCATCCGTATAGTTGTCAAATACTTCCCGGATGCGGTTTTTAAGGTCGTTATCCAGTTGATCACTCATGTTTCTGCGCTTCTGCGTTAATAATATTTCTTAATTTCTCTTTGGCCCTGCTCAGGTATACCCTTGACGAGCTGGCCGGTATTTCTAAAGTTTCGGCTATTTCATCATGGGTGTAACCGTCAATTTCGTACATATTAAAAATGGTGCGTTGTATGGCCGGTAGGGCGTCCATCATTTTTAAAATATCAGCGGCATCTAAACGGCCCGACGGATTATTGCCACTGTGTATTTGTATATTATCGTCAATCTCCAGATTGAGCTGATGTTTCATATCCTTACGCCGCCTATCTATGGTGGTATTTACTACAATGGTACGCAGCCATGCTTTAAACACTTTATTGCTGTCGTAATTATGTATGGCTTTAAATACTTTTATAAACGCATCATTAACAGCCTCTAAAGCATCATCGCGGTTAAAACTGTAACGCAAGCTGATACCCATAGCATAGCCATAGAAGTGTTTATACAACATTTCCTGGTATTTAAGGCTGCCTTTTTTACATTGGCTGATCAATTCATCCTCAGCAATGCCACGCGTATTTTGCATTAATTATTTTTGGCCCCGGCTGATGATTATGCTGTTTATTAAAGCATTACGCACCAAAGGTTTATAGTGATACATAGTGTGTAATTTATTTGCAAAATTAACACATCGGTTTACTTATATACATTATAAACAAAGCCCCCCGATGTACCGGGAGGCTTCTATGACAATTAAAGGAGTTAAAACGCTCGTTAATTTGTTTTCTTCAGTACGTATTGGTAAGCTAAGGTATCATTAGCTGCCTGTATCTGAAAATTGGTACCATCATAGGCATATTGATAGGTGCCTGACAGGTGAATTTTAGGTAAAATACCTGTAGCATTAGCCGGTATGGTTTTATCTATAAACTGTATATAGGCCGAGTTCATTGAAAAATCGCCATAGCTGCCTGCATGGTAAAGTACGGTATCGCCGGTAATTTTATAGCCTGTTGCTGTACTGATGGTTAAAACTAAGTTAGATTTTTTAGTGGTATCCAGCTTGCCGGTGGTTGGGTTACGGTGTACCACTCTAAACTGACCACTAAAATTACCCGATGGAACAGCGATTGGGGTATTATCACTGCTGCTTTTCATACAACTGCTTAATGCCATAACAGCAAGTGGGAGTAAGTAGATTAATTTACGCATAAATATTTTATTCTTTACTTCATTACGTTGCTTAAAATGTAAACGTTACAGCGGTTAAAAATATTTATAGTTTTTTTGCCTCGTTCCAGTAAACATCCATTTCGGCCAAGGTCATGTCCTGCAATTGCTGGTTGTTCTCTTTGGCTTTACTTTCCAGATATTGAAAACGCTTAATAAACTTGCGGTTTGTTTTTTCTAAAGCATTCTCGGGGTTAATGTCAACAAAACGTGCGTAGTTGATGAGCGAGAATAGCAGGTCGCCAAATTCGCCTTCGGCTTTTTCAGCATCAATAGTTTCGCCTTCGGGTACGTTCAGTTCGTCTTTAAACTCCTGGATCTCTTCTTCCACCTTTTCCCAAACCTGTGTTTTATTTTCCCAGTCGAAGCCAATACCACGGGCTTTCTCCTGTATCCGCGATGCCTTAACCAAGGCGGGTAGTGAAGCGGGTACACCGCCTAAAACAGATTTATTACCTTTCTCTTTCAGCTTAATTTGTTCCCAGTTGCGTTTTACGTCAGCTTCGTCCTTAACAGTGGTATCACTATAGATATGCGGATGGCGGTTAATGAGTTTATCGCAAATACCATTCAGTACATCGGTAATATTAAAATCATTGGTTTCAGACCCTATTTTGGCATAGAAAACCAAATGCAACATTACATCACCCAGTTCCTTACGTACTTCATCCATGTCGTTACTCAGTATCGCGTCAGATAGTTCGTAGGTTTCTTCGATGGTAAGGTGGCGCAGGCTTTCCATGGTTTGTTTCATATCCCATGGGCAGTTGGCCCGCAGGTCGTCCATAATGGTAAGCAGGCGCTCGAAAGAACCAGCCGGCGTAGCAGAAGTAATAGGAGGGGTAATAGCCATATTTGTAAATATAGTTTTGAATTTTGAAAAGGTGATTTAGCGCGTAAATATACTTATGAATTAGCGCACTTCACAGAATCACTAATTCATAACTCACTAACTCGTAATTGCTTTCACCGCTCTCAGCATTTCGCGTTTGCCGGGTGCTCCGGGGGCTTTCTCCACTTTTAAACCAAGTGCTTTCAGTATGCGTTTAAGGTTGCCGGTAATGGCATAGGTAACAAACACGCCACCGGGTTTCAAAAATTTGGCAGTGTGGTTAATGGCCTCTTCCGTCCACATTTCGGGCTGATTAGCAGAGGCGAAAGCATCGAAGTAAATAACATCGAATAGTTTGTCGCTGTCGAAGTTTTTCAGTTGCCTGTTATCAGTTGTCAGTTGTGTGTACTGATTAATTACTATATCATGGCCCAATGATGCCCTGTACTGCTTTAAAAAGCTTTCCCAAACAGGGGCAGATACATATTCCTCATAACCTGTCTGCGCGATCATTTCTTCGGTCAAAGGGTAGGCTTCGATACCAACATAATTAAGGCTGATCTCTTTGGCAGTGCAGTAATCGGCCGTAATTAAAAAATTAAGGCCGGTGCCCAGGCCTACTTCTAAAATACTTACCTCAGTTAAATCCCTGCCTGCCAAAAAATAGCGTAACCCAGAGTTTAAAAACACATGCTGGCTCTCCTGCAATGCGCCATTACGCGAATGGTACAGCTCGCCCACCTGTTCGTTGTAGATGGTTTTAGATCCGTCGGCAGTGGTTACTATAGAGAGGTTCATTTGATTATGATGAATAATAAATAGTGTAAATGAGTGATTTGAAACAAACTTTTAAGTCGGTAAAAAAGTACGTTTAAGTTAGTAAAAATGGAACAGCTGCATGTTTAAACATCTTTTTAAGATCCTGTAAGTCAATAAAATAAAAATCTATTTCTAATAGATAAATACTTTTAAGTCTGCAAATTGGAACAGGTGGCACATGTGGAACTGTTCCACTCCAGTATCGCTGCTGTTTGTCTTGATTCTAAACGAAGTATTCTACAATGGCATCACTCAAATCATACACCGGCACGTTGGTAATCTGCGCAGCAATAATACTGCTGGCCGCCGCCGAGCGGTAACCTGCGGCACAGTGAACTACGATGGGTTTATCCGTTGGGATATTTTGTACTTGTTCGCGTATTTCGGGCAGGGGGATGGTAAGCGCATTGTCAAAGATCATTGATTGGTTGATCTCGTTCCAGTTGCGCACATCTACAATGGTATATTTTTCGGGATGATCTTTAAAATCTTCCTGGTTCAATACAGCCGAATGATAAGTAGCATGGTCTGGGCGAAGTAAAGCTCCTTTAATGTTTTTTTCGTAACCAATTTTGGCTGCTTTAGTAATTACCGAATCGAGGCTTTGCTCATCGGCTGCTATCAGGTAAAAAGGTTCACCGGGGTTAAGCAACGCACCTAACCAGGTTTCAAATTTGCCGCCTTCCTGTATGTTTACCGAGCCGTTTACATGCCCCTTTTTAAAGTCTGCTTCGGGGCGTACATCAATTACCGGTATACCAGCTTCAAGTTTAGTATTGCGCCCAATTTTGGGCACCGATGCAATGCTTTCACTAAATGAGGGTGCGCCCTGTTTGTTCAGCTCTACATCGTAGCCAAAGTAACGTGGCATAAAGGGCTGGTCGGCAGTCATGAGGTCTACAAACTGCAACTCATCCATCAGTTGCAGTGCATAGTTTTCACTAATCTCTTTACCAATGGTACTTTGCAGATCGGGGCTCATGTTTTTACCACATAGCGACCCGGGGCCATGTGCCGGGTAAACCACTACATGATGTGGCAAGGTCATCAGCTTTTCGCGGGTAGAGTGGTAGAGCTGGCGGGACAGTTCTTCTTTTTTGGCGGTTATATTGCCCACACTTTCGCGCAGATCGGGCCGGCCAACATCACCTGCAAACAGGGTGTCGCCGGTAAATATGGCGGTGGTATGGCCGTTCTCGTCCTCTGCCAAAATACAGATAGAATCGGGCGAGTGGCCGGGGGTATTTATCGCCTTAAGTTTAATATCATTGAGTTTTATTTCGTCGCCTTCGTCAAAGGTTTCGTGCGGGTAGCCCGCGCCAACCAGTTTGCTTACATAAATAGTAGCGCCGGTTTGCTGATGAATTTCGAGGTGCGAACTCACAAAATCGGCATGGGGGTGGGTTTCTATCACACCAACCAGGTTGGCTTGGTGCAGGGTAGCCAAATCATAATAGGGTTGCGGGTTACGGGCAGGATCAATAACAATCATTTTGCCGGCCCTTATTACGGCATACGAAGCATGCGCCAGGCCTTTA
>NZ_MPPL01000001.1:808761-837232 GCF_001911425.1 Mucilaginibacter polytrichastri
CGTAAAACTGATGGATTAACATTGCTGCAAAGATAGCGGATTAATGATATTTTATTAAGGCATTGCTTATTCTTAACGTCATATTATTAAGCATGAGGGGCGAGGTAAATACTACTGGATATCATGAGCTGTAAATGATTTTTAATTATTTAAAAATCAATATTATTTCAGTTGGCAGATTAATTTTCAACCATGTATTAAATTATTTAACAGGCTAACTTTTGTGGAAAAATAGTTTGATAGAATAGTCCGTTATTGTGCTGATTGTTTTGTGGTTATTTATTTAAAGTGCTATATTTCAACAACTTAAACATCAAGCTATCATGAAGGTCATTTTCTTAACCCTTATCATGGGTATACTGTGTATTATGCACACTAAAGCACAGCATTCCGGCGGCTGTATAAGCCAGGAAACCTCACCTATCAGCAAGCAAATACATGTGGCCAAAGGTACGGGTAACCCGCAGATGGATCGATGGCTGGATAGAGAAGCAACTATTTTACGGGGATTTTTTGGAGTGAATCCCGGCCTGTTATTGTATAATGATTCATTGGTAAATAATCCGGGAGGGTATGCCTCTTCAGTTTCAGAATCTGCCACCTACCCTGATGGTACTATAGCCCTCGGCTACAATTACCTGCAAAACATGTACAACTACTCTGGTAATTTTACAATGATACCTGTTGTTGCTGCGCATGAGTTTGCGCACATTGTTGATTGTACCTTGAAGGTTACGCCCGCTATCCCTATATATAAAGAGTTGTATGCCGATTATATGGCCGGTAGTTTTATTGCATACAGCACTAATCAAAGCTGGATAGACATCAGCCGGAATTTTAGGTGGATAGTGCGCATTGGCGATTATGCGGCTATTAATGACCCGGATTGCCATGGTACTTCCTTACAGCGGATGGCCGCTTTTAAATCGGGTTACGATTGGTTTAAAAGCCAGGCCCAGGCAGGTAATAAGGTTTTAGGCAAAGATGCCAGCGGCGCAGCCAGAGGTTACCTGAATTTGCCTGAAGAAAAAATGGTATCCAATAAATAGATGTTGGTATGGGGATACTTGTATCTGTTCTCGCTAAAATTATTCTTTTAAGTATTTGGTTCTAAGAAATAAGCTTGCTCATTCTCATATTTAAAGAAAAAAAAGCCTCCGACTTGTCGGAGGCTTTTTGGATTTAAAAAATTAAGACTGTTACCAGATCTTAATGCGGTCTTCGGGTTTCTTGTACATTTTGTCGCCCGGCTGTACGTTAAATGCTTTGTACCATGCATCAATATTTGAGATCGGTGCGTTGGTTCTATATTGTTCGGGCGAGTGCGGATCTGTCAAAATACGTGACGATGCCGACTCCGGCCGTTGGTTGCTTCTCCAAACTTGTGCCCAAGATAAGAAAAAACGCTGATCTGGCGCAAAACCATCGATTTTTGTACTGCTTTGGCCTTCTTTTGTTTTTTTGAAAGCTTCGTAAGCCACATTTAATCCGCCCAGATCGGCTAAGTTTTCACCTAAAGTTAAACGGCCGTTTACGTGGATGGTATCTAACACGGTGAAACCATTGTATTGGTTTACCACCATATCGGCACGGGTTTTAAATTTGTCGGCATCTTCCTTGCCCCACCAGTCGCGCAGGGTGCCATCAGCATCATACTGGCGGCCCTGATCATCAAAACCGTGGGTCATTTCATGGCCAATTACTGCACCTATACCACCATAGTTAATGGCATCATCGGCACCAAAATCAAAGAATGGAAACTGCAGGATTCCTGCAGGGAAGGTGATTTCGTTATTGGTTGGGCTGTATGAAGCATTTACCGTAGGCGGTGTCATACCCCAGCGGGTTTTATCAACCGGTTTGCCTAAATGGCCTACAGACTCATCATAACGCCATGCAGAGATGCGGCGTAGGTTACCTGCATAGTCGGTACGCTCAATGGTTAAACCTGGGTAGGTTTGCCATTTATCCGGGTAGCCAATTTTAACACCAAATGCATTCAACTTTTTAAGGGCACGCTCTTTGGTTTCGGGGGTCATCCAGTCAAGGCGTTTAATCCTATCGCCCAAAACAGATTTCAGGTTATTTACCAGCCCAACCATGTATTGCTTGGCGGCAGGGGTAAAGTATTTCTCTACAAAAAGCTGGCCCAGCAAATCGCCAAGGCTACCGTTAACTAAAGACGAGATGCGCTCGTCGCGCGGGGTTTGCACCTGCTGGCCGCTTAATACGCTGCTATAAACAAAGCTGGCTTTTACAAACGGTGAGCTTAAAGAGCTCGCAGACCCGCGTAAAATTTCCCATTGCAGGTAAACTTTCCAATCTTCTACCGGGGTCGAGGCTAAAATTTCATCGGCAGCCTTAAAAAAATCGGGCTGGCGTACCAGTACGGTATCCTGGCCGGTTACCTTCATCTTCGGCATTAACTCGGCCCAGTTTAGGTGCGGCGTGGTTTTGCTAAAATCGGCAACAGAAAATTTGTTGTAAGTTTTGTTAGGGTCGCGCATGGCGGTACGGCTCATCTGGATATTGGCCAGTTTGGTTTCGATACCAAAAATAGTAGCTGCATTTTTTTGCGCTGCATCTTCGCTGTTACCGGTTAGGGTAAAGAGGGTAGCAATATATTGTTTATAGGCTGCCTGTACTTTTAAAGTACGGGCATCGCTTTTTAAATAATAATCGCGATCGGGCAGGCTTGTACCACCCTGGCCCAGGCTCACAATGTATTTGGTTACATGTTTAGGATCTTGCCCAACACCAAAGCCAAACAACGGGTTGCCTACTCCGGCTGCACGCTCATAGGCAATCTCGGTAATTACACCATTAAGGTCGCTAATCTTGCCAATACGTGCCAAATCACCTTTAATAGGTTCGTACCCACGTTTTTCGATAGTAACGCTGTCCATACCGCTTACATAAAGGTCGCCTACGCGTTGCTTGATGCTTCCTTTAGGCTGTTTGGCGGCGCCGGCTTCGTTAAGCAGGGAAATTAGTTTATTGGTGTTCTCCTGGGCTAAAATGGTAAAGTTGCCCCAGCGGGTTTGTTTAGCCGGTATGGTGTTGTTTTTTAACCATGCACCGTTGGCATACTCGTAAAAATTGTCGCCCGGTTTAACTGTTGGGTCCATATTGGCCGGGTCTATATACTTTTTAGGTGGCACAGGTGCCTTGGCATCGCTGCCTGTTGGGCCTGCTGCCCAGGCATTTGCTGTAAAGCAAAGCGCACCTGCAAGCATCAGGTTAGTAAATTTTAAGTTCATCGTTTAGTTTAATAAAAGTTTGAAATTAGTGATAAGGTACCTATGCATCCAAGTAACAATTTAGTGATTGGTGAGTGGTTGGGAAGTAGTAGTGACGAGGGGTAGTATGGAAACTCAATCAACCACTCACTTAATCAACCACTCACTATTCACCATTTAACTCAAAAACCTTATTTTTGCAACCTATGAGTATTTCTAAGACCTATCAGCCCCAGGAGGCGGAAGCAAAGTGGTATAATTACTGGTTAACCAATGGTTTTTTTAAGTCTTTGCCAGATGAGCGCGAGCCTTATACCATTGTGATACCACCGCCAAATGTTACCGGGGTACTGCATATGGGCCACATGCTTAATAATACCATACAGGATGTGCTGATTCGCCGTGCCCGCATGCAGGGTAAAAATGCCTGCTGGGTACCTGGTACAGACCACGCCAGTATTGCTACCGAAGCTAAGGTTGTAGCATTGCTGAAAGAGCAAGGCATCAGCAAAAAAGACCTTACCCGCGATGAGTTTTTAAAACACGCCTGGGTTTGGAAAGAGAAATACGGTGGTATCATACTGGAACAATTGAAAAAACTGGGTGCATCGTGCGATTGGGACCGTACCCGTTTTACAATGGAAGACGACCTGAGCGATGCCGTGATTGATACCTTTATTCACCTGTATAAAAAAGGATGGATTTACCGCGGTGTACGTATGGTTAACTGGGACCCGCAAGGTAAAACTGCCGTTTCTGATGAGGAAGTTATCCGTAAAGAAGTAAATCAGAAGCTATACTATATCAATTATCCGGTTGTTGGCGAAGAAGCGCACGTTACTATTGCAACAACCCGCCCCGAAACCATTATGGCCGATGCTGCTGTATTTGTAAACCCTAACGACGAACGTTATTTACACCTGCATGGCAAGAGCGTATATATCCCGTTGGTTAACCGCGAAATCCCGATTAAAACGGATGAATATGTAACCATGGATTTTGGTACAGGTTGCCTAAAAGTAACCCCTGCTCACGATCTGAATGACTATGAGCTAGGCCAGAAACATGGCTTACAGGTGATCGACATTTTAAATGATGATGGTTCCTTAAACGACCTTGCCCAGATCTTAGTAGGCGAAGATCGCTTTGCTGCCCGTAAAAAAATTGCGGTGTTACTGCAAGAGGCTGGGGTACTGGAGAAGGTTGAAGAATATAAATCACAGGTTGGGTTCTCTGAACGTACCGATGCGGTTATAGAGCCACGCCTGTCTATGCAATGGTTCTGCAAAATGGATCAGATGGCAAAGCCTGCATTGGCAGATGTACTGAACGGTGATGTAAAGCTGATCCCCGAAAAGTTTGTGAACACCTACCGCCACTGGATGGAGAATGTTCAGGATTGGTGCATTAGCCGCCAATTATGGTGGGGGCAACGGATACCGGCCTGGTACCTGCCCAATGGTAAATTTGTGGTTGCTAAAACTGCTGAAGAAGCTTTAGAAGAAGCAAAACAATTATCGCCAGATAACGCACAATTGACAATTGCTGACCTTCGCCAGGAAGAAGACGTGGTTGATACCTGGTTCTCCTCATGGTTATGGCCTATCTCTGTTTTTAATGGTTTTAAAAACCCGGATGGGGCTGATATAAACTATTATTACCCAACCAATGATTTGGTTACCGCTCCGGAGATCTTATTTTTCTGGGTAGCGCGGATGATTATGGCCGGACACGAGTTTCGCGGACAAAAGCCTTTTACCAACGTTTATCTAACCGGTATAGTACGCGATAAGCTGGGCCGTAAAATGTCTAAATCATTAGGTAACTCGCCAGACCCGCTTGCATTGATCGAGAAATTTAGTGCCGATGGTGTACGGGTAGGTATTTTGCTGAGCTCGCCTGCAGGGAACGACCTGATGTTTGACGATAGTTATTGCGAACAGGGCCGTAATTTTGCTAACAAAGTATTAAATGCTTTCCGCTTGCTTAAGGGCTGGGAGGTAGATGAAAGTCTGGAAAATACCAACCAGGTAGCTATTGACTGGTTTGCCAGCCGCTTTAACGAAGCGTTAAAAGAAATAGAAGAAAACTTCAGTCAATATCGGCTTTCTGAGGCTTTAATGGCCACTTATAAACTGGTATGGGATGATTTTTGCGCATGGTACCTCGAAATGATTAAGCCTGCCTATCAACAACCCATTGATAGTGCAACTTACAAAGCTACAATAACCTTCTTTGAAGATGTACTGAAGCTGTTGCATCCGTTTATGCCATTCATTACAGAAGAGTTATGGCATGATGAAATTTTCGGTATGCGAAATGAGCGCGATTGCTGCATTGTGGCAAAAATGCCTGTAGTTGGGCAAATAAATCCACAGGTATTGATTGAAGTAGAAGCGGTTAAACAAATAATTTCGGGTATCAGAAATATTCGTAACAGTAAGCAAATTTCACCTAAAGAAGTGCTTCAGTTATCGTTAAAGGCAAATTCTGCTGTAAACTATACGGCTTATTTGCCAATGGTTATCAAACTGGGTAATATCGGTACAATTGATTTTGTAAATGAGCAGGTAAGTGGTGCAGCAAGCTTTATGGTTTTAACGGATGAGTTCTATATTCCTTTAGCCGAAAACATAGACCCCGTAGCCGAAACAGAACGTTTGCAGAAAGAAATGGAATACCTTAACGGCTTCCTTAAGTCTGTAAATGCTAAGTTAGGAAACGAACGTTTTATGCAAAATGCCAAGCCGGATATCATAGAAAACGAGCAGAAAAAAAGGGCAGATGCAGAAGCTAAACTAAAGCTGATACAGGATAGCCTTACGGCTTTGGCAGGTTAATTGCTAAACTATTAGGTGTTGGGATATGTTAATTTGGTAATATCAAATAGTTAACATACTTTTAAATAAGATATGGCCCAACATATCAATGGTACAACCAATTTATGCCTGAGGAAGTTAGTTTTTTAAATTTTTCATTAAGCAAAATACTGCACAAGGACCAGTCTATACTGGACCAGGCACGTATACGTTTGCTATATTATGGCTTGTGTTTGGCGTTTGTTGCCTATGGCTCTTTAATGCTGATGATGTATGCACAAGCCAGCCCTATATTTGTTTATGTAGCTGTTGCCATTAATGTTACCATCATATTTCTGTTTAAGTATTTAACCTGGAAACCCGATTGGCGCCGAATATCGCACGTGGTGCTTACTTTAATTACTGTTATAAACCTCAGTAATGTTTATGTAATTATACAAAACGTAAACCTGGGCACGGTGCAGTTAATGATCATTGTGGTGCTGCTTAGTTTTTATATGCTGGGGCAAAGCTTTGGCATGTTTTATTCGCTTGTTAATTTAATACCTATTGTTGCCTTTATGGTGCTGGAGTATCACAGCGGATACATGATTAACTTTAAACCCGAGCACACGGATGGGTCGGTTGGTATTATTACGGTACTTACCAATTTTATACTCATCATATTTATCCACAGCCATTTTTACGCTGCGTTTTTAAAGAACATACGTGAACTAAAGCAAACTGCTGCGGCACAAACTAAACTTAATGTTGAGCTGGAAACGGCGATACTTAAAGCCGAAAAGTCATCTACAGCCAAGTCGGAGTTTCTGTCAACCATGTCGCACGAGATCCGGACACCTTTAAATGCAGTTATTGGGATGACTAATTTGATGATGATGGGTAATCCACGCCACGATCAGCAAGAGAATCTCGATATTCTGAAATTTTCGGCCAATAACCTGCTGGCTATTGTAAATGACGTGCTCGACTTTAACAAGATCGAATCGGGCAAGATCGTATTTGAAAACATCCGCTTTAACCTGGCAGAACTGATGCACAGTATTTGCGGCGGCCAGGTAATTAAAGCAACGGAGAAAGGGCTCGATTTTGAACTTAACGTTGATGAGGGATTAAAGCACAGAACCATAATTGGCGACCCTACGCGCATAACACAGGTTATTTATAACTTGATAAGTAATGCCATTAAGTTTACCGAGCAAGGCAGTATATGGGTTAATGTAACCTGTATAGAAGACCGCCATAACCGTATCACCATTAGTTTTTCTGTAAAGGATACCGGTATAGGTATAAAAAAGGAAAACCTGCAGGGTATATTCGAAGCTTTTGCACAAGAGTCTGTAACCACCACGCGCCAATATGGGGGCACTGGTTTGGGTTTGGCTATTGTAAAACGTTTACTGGAGTTACAGGGCGTTAATATGTACGTAGAGAGCAAGCCCGATGTAGGCTCGGAGTTTTCATTTAATATCGAGTTCCCGGTACCTACAGATGAGATAGCCACCAAGCGGACTATGATTGCTGAGCCCAAGGTACATGTGCTTGATAGCGATATGCACCCGGTTAACAATTTTAGTGATACCCGGGTATTAATAGCCGAAGATAACCCCGTGAATGTAATGCTGATGAAAAAGCTACTTTCCAAATGGGATCTTGTACCAACCATTGCAGAGAATGGTGCACGGGCTGTAGAACTGGTTCAGTATGGTAACTTTGATATTATATTGATGGACTTGCAGATGCCGGTATTAAACGGTTTTGAGGCTTCAATCGAGATCCGTAAACTACCGGATAGTAAGAAATCAACCATCCCTATTATTGCCCTAACTGCTTCGGCTTTGTTTGATATCAGGGAAAAGGTGTTTGATTCGGGGATGAATGATTATGTATCTAAGCCTTTTAAACCTGATGAGCTTAAAACGAAGATGCAGGGCTTATTGGCCCTTGTTTAAGGTTTTAAGCTGTTTGTAATCGGGTAATTCTTTCAGAAAAATATAATCACTTTTTTCGAAATCTATTTTACAACAATGGTGTACCAAGCCGTTGCTTACGGCAAGCAGTGGTACGCGGTGTACCATATTGTAACGGGCGGCCTGGTCAAACACTTTTTGGTCAACCGGTACATAAGGTGCTTTGCATTCAATTAGCATAATTTTTTCGCCTGCAGAGTTATGCACCACAATGTCAGACCGGCGTGCCGTGCCGTGTAACTTCAAACCGCCTTCCAGCTTAATTAATGACCGGGGATAGTTTTTCTGTTTAATTAAATATTGTACAAAGTGCTGCCTCACCCATTCTTCTGGCGTAAGCATAATCTGTTTTTTGCGGATCTCATCAAAAACAAACAGTTGCCCCTTGTCATCAGTAATGCGGAAAGGGTAGGGCGGTAAATTGAGCGGTTGTAATAAACTCACGGTGCTAAATTACCAAATCTTAAACATCTATCTCGAAATTCATTCTTAAGCTAAGGGCTTCTATTTTACTGTTGTAGTTGTTGATTGTAATAAAGGCTCCAATATTTGCCTGTGAGTTTCGCCCCATTGAGCCGTAACTACAATTACGGGTATTAATGTCTCGCCAAATGCTGTAAGCTCATATTCTACTTTTAGCGGTTTTTGCTCAAAAATTGTTTTAACTATAATGCCTTGCGCCACGAGTTGTTTTAATTGTGTATCTAATAACCGTCTCGAAGCTTTTGGTATTTGCCGGTGCAATTCTCCCGGTCTTTTAATTCCCTTATAAATGCACCAGATTAAATTGATTTTCCATTTCCCGTTTATCACTTCCATAAATAAATGGAGGCCGCATTCAAGTTCAACAGGTAATTTTCTTTCGTACATCTTACAAAGATAAGTCATCCCGGTGTCGTATCCGATACGGCTAAATTTAGCCCTACTTGATTTGCTGCAATGCCATTGTGAAATTTGTAATATGAAAAATAAATTATTCGGGATACATACTGGCCTGCCCGCCAGTGAATTAATTTTAGGAGCAGCGAGCTTTGGCCAGCGCCGTGGTTATGGCGCTATTACAGAAGAGATACCACAAATTTTACAAGCTTATACCGATGCAGGAGGTAACTTTATAGATGTGGCCGATCAGTACCAGCTTGGAGAGGCCGAGGAGATTGTAGGTAAATTTATTGAATCGCAACGCAGCAATTTTATTATCTGTACTAAATATACCCGTAGCAGTGAAGCTGATCCATCGCCAGCAAATAGTGGTAACCATCGTAAAGCGATGAGACAGGCCGCAGAGGCAAGTTTGAAACGGCTGAAAACGGATTATATAGATATTTATATGCCCCATTTTGATGATGGGTTTACCCCGTTAGAAGAAATTGCCAGGGGTTTAGAAGATTTAGTGGCGATAGGCAAAGTTCTTTATGTGGGGCTTGCAAATTTCCCCGCCTGGAAGGCCGCAGCAATTGCCGCCACAATCCCGGTTACTGCATTACAGATTGAATATAATTTGGCGCAACGCACGGCCGACCGGGAGTTGATAGGTATGGCTAAATATTTTGGTTTGGGTACAATGTTTTACTCACCATTGGCGGGTGGGTTATTAACGGGTAAATATCGTAAAGGCGCATCAGGGAGGTTAACGCTTTCGTCTTCTGGCAATTATCAGGAAGATGCCGTAACCAAAGCTATTATAGACGAACTGGAGAAAATTGGGATAGAATTAGAGGTAACTCCCGGTCAGGTTGCATTGGCCTGGACACTGCAAAAGAACGGATTTCCAATTGTAGGTGCGCGTACCCTGGCTCATCTTAAAGATGCATTAAAAGCACTTGATGTTCTGTTGTGTGCGGATCATATAACAAGGTTAGATGATATTAGTGCAGTAACAATGGGCTATCCTCATGATATACTTAAAACTGTTCAAAAGGTATATTAACAAATTACAAGATTCTTTTTGTGGACAAATGCTGCTACATTATTTGTAATTTGCGCGTGTATTGGTATGACTGCTGCTGACATTTTAAAAGACCTTAAGGCCCGTAAATTTAAACCTGTATATCTGCTACATGGCGATGAACCTTATTTCATTGATGTGGTAAGCAATTATATAGAACACTACGTGCTGCCCGATGCCGAGAAAGGCTTTAACCAAACCGTTTTGTATGGTAAGGATACCGATATAATGACGGTATTAAACGCCGCCAAGCGTTACCCAATGATGGCAGATTACCAGGTGGTAATGGTTAAAGAAGCACAAGACTTAAAGTGGGGCAAGGATGACGATGATAAAAAGAACATCAACCCGCTGTTAAATTACCTGGATAAGCCGCTGCCCAGTACTATCCTTGTTTTTTGTTATAAATATGGCAAGTTTGATAAGCGCAAAAAAACATACAAGGCCATTGAAAAAAACGGGCTCATATTTGAATCGGCCGCGTTGTATGACAACAAAATACCGGGATGGATTGAGGGTTATGTAACTGCGAAAAACTACCGGATTAACGGGCAGGCGTCGGCCATGTTATCCGAGTATTTGGGTAACGACCTCTCTAAAATTGCCAACGAGTTGGATAAGCTGATGTTGAACATTGCCGTAGGGCAAGACATTACGCTGAAAGAAATTCACGATAATATAGGTATTAGTAAGGAGTATAACGTGTTTGAGCTGCAAACTGCCCTGGCAAAAAGGGATGTTGTGAAAGCCAATCAGATTATTAATTACTTTGAAGCCAACCCCAAAGCCAACCCCATAGTGGTTTTAATGGCCAACCTTTACAGTTACTTCAGTAAAATATTACAGATCCACTACCTTAAAGATAAATCACAGCAAAGCATAGCCAAAGAAATTGGTGTAAACCCCTACTTTGTTAAAGATTATGAGCAGGCCGTACGCAGTTACGATTATGGTAAAACCATGTACATCATCAGCCTGTTGCGTGATTATGATCTGCGGAGCAAGGGGGTAGATTCTACCTCGTCACACGGCGAACTGATGAAAGAGATGCTGTTTAAAATATTGCATTGATTTATAGTTAGCCGTCATAACACTCAACTAGAAACTCGCTTCTTTCTGGATGCAGCCATTGTATTAGCCTGCTCCACCCGGTTGTTGATCGTCATTAGGTTTTGGTCAAGTTCTTCGGCGCTTGTCTTGAGCATTTTTAAGGCCTTCTCAAAATATTCGTAGCCGGTAAGGTCATCTTCCAAAGCATTTACAATCCCCAATATATTAGCAATTGGTTTGCGAATTATGTGTGAGTTGATGTATGCGATCTCATCAAGATGTTTATTCTTAAGCTTAATCTGTTCTTCATCTATTTTTTGCCCGGTAATGTCCTGAAAGTAGATGGTTAAGCCGCTAGGGCCGGGGTAAACAGTTATGCAAAGCCACTTATCATAATGTTCCAGGTAAATTTCAAAGGTCGATCTTTCGCCGGTATTCATGGCGTGATTCAGATTTTTATAAAGCTCATGTGCCTTTCCATGCGGGCAAACTTTCCAAAATAGTTTATTGATGGCCTTTTGCTTAGATATGCTAAATGTGTTTTCGGCCTCTTTGTTCCAGTAAGATATACGCCATTGCTTATTTATGGTTATAAATCCGTCGGTAATACTTTCCAGAGTTTGGTGTACACGTTTCCAGGCTTCGCTTATTTTTTGGTCTTTAATACTTTGTTCGGTTACATCATTAATGAGTGTCATCCGGCACGCCTTGTTATGAAACATTATGCGATAGGAGGTAATCTGCACACGGATCAGCGTACCGTCTTTCTTAATATGGGTAATGTTTTTATTGACTGTTTCGTTATGCTTTATATTTTTGAGCAATTGCCTCATACTGCGGTGCTCGGCTTTAGGTCTGATGTCGGCCAGGGTGATCGACATGAAATCCTGATAACTGTAGCCATAATGTTTTATCGCCGCCTCATTTACTTGCAAAAACCGCATGGTATCAACCGCCACTATCCACATGGGGTGCGGGTTTTGATGAAACAGTATCTCAAAGCTTATATCACCTTCATTAATGGCCAACTGCTCATCCATGGGCTAAAAAATAAACAGTTTTAACACTGTGGTGCGGTTAAAGAATATAAATGGTAAGCCATGAAGCGTGAAAAAGCTTTATGGTTTGTATAAAGTTAATTTCTTTTATTAAAATAACAAAGGAGATTTGTGGCGTGTTAGATGTTGTGTGTAACTAAAAAGGCCTGCGCATGTAATACGCAGGCCTTGGTATAATATGGCAATTTATAATTTTACACCGAAGCCAATGTTAAACGTGCGTCCATCGGCAGGTAAAATACCCGGGCCGGGATACATATTAATACGGCGGGTAAAATATTTAGCATTCAGGATGTTATTCATGCTGGCTGTAATATGGTAGTGCGATAAAAAGCTATAATTAAAAGAGGCATCAAAAATATGATACGCCGGTACTACGCCACTTGCCCCTGTAGGGTTAAAGGCTGTGTTGTTAGCATCGCTAAAGCTTTTACCTACATAGCTGTATTGCAAAGTGGTTATTACATGCTTGTTTAAATAAGTTAAACCGGCACGGTCAATCCATTGTGGCGTACCTTCGGCATAGTTACCTGCTAATGAAACATTCTTGGTGCCCTGGGCTATTGAGCCGCTGGTGTAGCGGGCATGGTCATAACTAAAAGAGTTAAATAATCTCAGGTCGCTTGGCGATGAATGATTGAAAGAACGCAGCAGCGAAACTTCGCCATAGGCCTCAATACCTTTGGCTACTGCATTACCAATGTTGGTGGTGTACAAGTAAGTTTGGTTACTGGCGTTGGTTTCGGTAAGGTTACCTACACGGTTGCCATAGTATGCATAATAGAAATCTAGATCGTAATTAAATATGTAACTCACATGGCCCCGGTATCCTAAATCTGCGCTGTAGCCTTTGCTGTCTTTCAGGTTAGGGTCAATCACGCCCAGCTGATCGGCAGGGGTAACGTTGGCGTAAATATATGGCCGGTAAGCCTGCGAAATATTACCATAAAGCTGGCTGGCTTTTGTAAGCTGGTATTGTAAACCGGTACCAAACAGCGGGAATTTTTTATCTGATTGATAATGTACGGGGAAGGTTGCATTAAGGATTACCCCGCTCATATCTGTTTTAATGGTTTCGTACCTGAAACCTGGTGTTACCGAAAACTTAGCGGTGATATTAAATACGTTTTCGGCAAATACAGCATAGTTATCGGTGTGTAAATGCAGGTCGATACCATAAGGTTTTACCAGGCTCAGGTCGAAATCGGTGCCTGTGGTTCCGGTTCCTTTCTGGTCGCGTGTGGTGGTTTGGGTAAAGTAACGCACACCGGCTGTAAAGGTGCTTTTAAGAGCCCCTAACTGGTAGCTGTGCAATAAGCGAGCCTCGGTGGTAAAGCCTTTGTAGTAATCGCGGTCAACCTGGCGTGGGTTATATGATTTAAGGTTGGTATTAATGGTATCGGCTACATTGGGGTTGGCAATAAACTGTACGCTGTTACGCTGGCCCCAAAGCAGGTGTGAGGTAACTTCTAACTTAGTATTTGGGCTAAAGTTATAATTGAACAGCAGTGCCGGGATATTAATCTCGGGGTTAAAAAAGTTACGGAACCTGGTAGACTGGCGGTTATTGGCATCAAATTGCGCATCTGTTAAACCTCCCGCAATCTGCTGGCGGTAATTCATCCGCGAAAATTCAAATGCCAGGCTTCCTTTGGGGTTAAACTGGTATTTGATATGCGCATAAAAAGCCTGGTAATTAAAGGCAGCATCCGGGCGCCAGCCATCGCCGGTACGGCTGGAGTAGTAGGCGTAATAACTAACCTTGCCGCTTGTACCACTAATGGCATTGTAGGAGTTGAAGAACTTGTTAGAGCCTGCTGTTTGCTCACTCTCTATGCCAAACTTTTTAGTGCTGTCGGGTTCTTTTAGCTTAAAGTTTACCATGCCGCCAAATTGGCTGCCAAACTGTAAAGCTGCAGAGCCACGTACAATCTGTATTTCGCTTACAGCTTGCATAGGCGGCGTGTAATGGTCTTCGGGGTAGCCAAACATATCTGAGTTGGTGTTGTAGCCGTTCTGCCTGATATTGGTTTCGATAGAGCGGTGGGTGTCTGTACCACGCGTACCTATGTTAAGTTGCAAGCCTGCGCCGTCCATTTCCCAGATGTTTACGCCCGGTACCTGAGCAAATATCATACGGGCATTGTTGGTGGCCAGGTTGGCTTTACCATCTGTAGGGAAAATACTGAAAGTTCTTTTACCTGCAAAAATATTGGTGCCACTTACATTGGGCAGGTATTTAATGCGGCTTTCACGTATCAGTACGCTATCGAGTTTTACGGTGTCTTTTACCGGATGTTTTTGAGCGCTTGCCGCTTGTATAGTAAAAACCAGTAGCGGTGTAACAGCTAATTTGTATAAATTATGCATAGTTTAATATTAAATTGTGTAGGTATGCCTTTACAGCATAGCTATAGCCATACCACACAAAAGGGTAAATAAAATAGGATGGAATATTTTCAAGAGAAAAATATTTCTGGCGGTTGGGCTAATACAGGTGCATAGCTTATGGCTGGTTTTATTTTTAACCGTGCGGGTACCGGTTTAACAAGCACAACCGGGTCTGCCAGTGTAATTGCTGCGGTTAAGGGTACGTATTTATACATGGCAATACTTTTTAAGGGCATTGCCTGTTTTTTGGCATTTAAAGGGGCCTCGCTCACCTCGCGGGCGTAAATAATATTGGCATTAATTAAACGCGTGGTGCTATAGTTGGGTACGCACATTACATAAAGCGTGTCGCGTGTCATTTTTAGCTTTACGTAGTTATAGCAGTTTTGCTGTAATTGTATGGTGCCGCTTATGCGTTCATATTCATTCCAATTGGTAATGTGGGGTAGGTTTACCGGGATCTTGATCTCAACCAGATCGCTCGGTTTGTAAAGATCTCTGCTGATCTGCTCTTCATTAAACTTATTAGCTTGGTAAATAAAATATTGAAATAATACCATGTAACCACCCAGGTTATACAGATGAATACTTAATAAAACGATGGCAATAAGTTTCTTCACAGAGTTTCAAGAGCAATAATATCGAAAAAACGCCTGAAAATCAAATAGGAATGACAATACGATTAATATGCTTATGTATATTTGATAACAAACCTTTTGACCATGAACCAATTTGACAAACAAAACCCCAGCCTGTTTAAATTTGGGATGTTTTATTATAATAAAAACGACGCAGATCTATTCGTGCCAAAACCAACCAACACAGGTTGGACGGTAAACTTTGCACGCCCCGGCGCATGGGTATTTGTAGGGTTGATCTTGGTTATTGTGGTGGCGGCTGAGATTTATTTTAAGTAAATTAATAAAACTAATTTATATCATGTTGGTGAGTATTTACATCTTTATGATGTAATTATAAGCCGCTCCTTTATATTTATAAGCAATTGCAAAGCTGTCATTATTGAAATTTGCTAACTGAAACATATTGACATTGCTTTCACCCTTAAGGTTTCCCTCAATTATAGTTATACCATTGTCATTCGTTATTTTACTAATTACAAATGATTTGTTGATATCATCTTGTGAAACGTCGCTATCACTCGCCCCTAATTCAAATCTTTTAATTGCTGTAAAATTTGTGTTTGAGCCAATCAGGGCTTTAAATTTCTCGTAGTCTGGTAACTGATTAGAATAAGCAATTCCGGTAAGGTTTGTCTCAGCAGTAGAACTGCTTGAGAAATACCCACCATACTTATTGCCTTCAGTCCTTTGATTAGTTAACAAAACAATATTGGCACCGAACATCGCGGCCTGAATTTTAAGCTTGCGATAAGCTCTGTCTTTAACCCGTTCTTGGCTTGAATATACTGTTGTACCTTTTGATTTAGAGCTTACATCATTTATTTTGAATAATCCTCTTACTTCACTTTCGACCATGGTAGTGGTAACGTTGGTATAATCCATTACATTTTGTACAGATTTGTAAGATGTTGCTTCGGCAAAAGTTTGAACTCTGCCACTCTTGAAAATAATTTTTTGTACCGTATTTTTATAAACAGTATTTATAACATCCTCGCCAGGAAAGGTGTATTTAACAGCATCGGGTGTAATTTCTTTGATTGAGCAAGAGATTTTCTGGTTATTGGAGATAACGGTATCAGTTTGTGCATATGATACGGAGTTAAACGCTAAAAATAGGGCAATGATAAATAGGATTTTTGCACCGTAATTTGATGGCTTATTTTTAAGACCACTTTGTGATGTTTGTTGCATGATAAGGTGAAGTAAATTTATACATCAAATATAACAATTCAGGTAAATCATCCTAGATAATACCTCGCATCATTTTGCAAACTAGGGTTTTGTTTTATGAGCATTAGAATACTAGATGGAATATTGATTATTTTAAGAAGCTTCTAAATTTTAAATTATCGTCGCGTTTCATCACCTTTGCGATGATTTGGAGGTATAACTTACTTCTAAATGCTTTTAATCCATATAAAACATGCAATACTGGCTCGTAAAATCAGAACCATTTAAATACAGTTGGGAAAAATTTAATCAGGATGGCCGTACCTTTTGGGATGGTGTGCGCAACTACCAAGCGCGTAACAACCTGCGTGAAATGAAGGAAGGTGATCTGGTGCTGTTTTACCATAGTAATGAGGGTAAGGCTGTGGTGGGGATTGCCAAAGTAGTAAAAGAAGCCTATCAAGACCCTACCACAGATGATAAAAACTGGGTAGTGGTTGATCTTTCGCCTGTTGAAAGCCTTAAAGTACCTGTAACACTGGATACTATTAAGGCAGACGAACAGTTGGCAAATGTTGGCCTGGTTCGTCAGGGGCGCTTATCTGTAATGGGTATGAAACAGGAAGAGTTTGACCGTATTGTAGAATTGGGTTCGGGCGAATAGCTCGAACTAAAGACAAAAGACTAGGGATACAGGATTGAAGTTAGATTCAACTTAGTCTTTTTTGTCTTTGCTCTTTTATCTTATCAAAAAATATTACGCTCCCTTTTGGCTCTCCATAAACAGGGCTTTAAGCTCTGTAGCATCATCGGGCTGCATTTTACCGCCCAGTATAAGGCGTAACTGGCGGCGGCGCAGTGCACCTTCATAAAGCAGTTGTTCGTGTTTACTCTCGGGGACAAGTTCTGGCACGATGATCGTATTGCCATCTCTATCTATAGCTACAAAGGTGTAGTAGGCCTCGTTGCTTTTTATTTTGGTGCCCGATGGCAGGTCTTGAGCCCATACATCCAGCCTTACTTCAACAGAGGTATTAAAACCACGGGTTACCCTGGCCTCTATCATTACGGCATCGCCCAGCTTAATGGGGTGCTTAAAAGATACATTATCAACAGAAGCGGTTACCACTACGTGGCTGCAATGCTTTTGTGCAGCCATAGCAGCGCAAATATCCATCCAATATAATAAACGGCCGCCCATCAAATTGCCGAAGGTATTGGTATCATTAGGTAATACCAGTTCGTTCATAATAGTATAGCTTTCTGTGGGCGTCCTTTTTAACATAGATGCAAATATAGAGTTTTGGTTGAATGGTTGATTGACTTAGAATAAGTTGATTAGGCTGAAACGCATTTCTGTATTTAATCTCATCGACAATTTGATTACCTCTTAGTAGTATTCAGCAGCAGGTAACCAACCAACTCTTCCCAGCGTGCACCGGGTTGGCGATAGTACACCAGTACCTGGTAATCATTTTCGGTTTCGAAGTGATTACCTTCTAAGGTTGTATAATCGGGCTTTCCGGCTTTATCTACCAGTACATATTGATAATCAACTATTCCCTGTTTAAGTAGCGTATTGAAGAAATAGCGGCCTTTAGCGGCATCAAAGTTCATTTTACTGCGTTGATCGAGTACGTAATCGTTGAATTTACCCACCACATAAACGGTATTGTCTACGGTAGAACCAGGGATACCGATGTTGAAATAAACCTGTGCATAGTCAGCATCTACAACCGGGTCGCTGCCTTCCTGGTTACGAACATAAAAACCACCGTTGTTGTCATAAACAGAAAGGTAGTTATCCTGATCGCGGCTGCGATCGGCAAGTAGTAAAACGGCATTAGCTGTGTCGCGAAAAATACGTGCCGTATGTTCGGAGTTTAATCGTAACGATCTGGTGTCTACATGCCGGTATTCATTGCCACCCGCAAAGTCATTGATGTTCAAATCACTGTACTCTAACGATGCCCCCCTAATAAATGTTGGGCGTGTGTTTAACAGTGCGGTTTCGCTGCGGCCGTTTTGCATTATTACAATGCGTATATCGCCGTAAGGGTTTTGCACCACCATGCCATTAAAATTAACCTGGAGATTAATCTTTTGATTTGTTTGGCGTAGGGCTACATCGTTTGATGGTATAATTTGTGCCGCCACATTTGCCCTTGGGCTTACCACATAAAAGCGGCGGGTTATAATGGGGTTGTTAGCGTCGCCGTTTTCGTAAACTTTAAGCAGGTAATTGCCCGGTATTTTGGGTGCTATATTGCGGTTGGGAAGCTTTAACTCATAGTGCACATACTTTTGGATGGTACTTACCGAGTAACGGTAATCCATAATACGGTCTTCATTAAAAGATTGCAGGTATTCGGTAGGGGATATGCGCGATGGGTTCCACTCGGCATCGCAATGCTCTACAGTGTAATTATAGGTGCGGGTATTGCTGCCCAGCTCATCAAACCCCAATAGTAATTGATCGTTTGAGTTGAGGCTGATTATTGGGAAAGCACCTTCTTTAATGGTATTACAAAACTCAACTGTTTTAATGTTGGGGCGATAAACCCGGTTATCGTAAATTATTTGCGCCCGGGATTTTTGGACAAAAAATAAAAGACAGAAGAAGAGAATTACAAACAAAAATCTGTAATTGCGAGGTATGAAGCAATCTAGTAGCATATTTAAACGCTTTGTATAGTTAAGAGATTGCTTCGTACCTCGCAATGGCATGGTGGAGATATTTAAGCTTCCAGCTCCAAAATCTGTCCGGCCAGGGTTTCCCATTGCTGCTGGATTTGTTTAAGCTGATTTTGCTTTTGTTTATAAGCTGTATTTGTATCGTTTAGCCTGCTTTTGTCGTTGTATACCTGCGGATCGGCCAGCTTATTTTCCAGCTGTTTTACTTCCTTTTCGAGGATAGTACTCTGCTCTTCCATTTTTTGCAGGTCGCTGTTCAGTTTTTTTATCTGCTTAGATTTATCATCTGATACAGATTGCTGCTTAACGGGGGCGGCTTCTTTTTTCTCTTCCTTTTTAGGCTGAGGGGCTGCTGCTACTGCTGCTTTGGGTTCCAGTTTGCGTTTAGCATTCCATTCCTCGTATTCGGCATAAGTGCCCGGATACTGTTTGATCTTCTGATCTTCGATAAACCAGATCTTGTTGGCAATATTATCCAGGAAAAACCTATCGTGAGATACGGCTATAAAAGTACCCTGGTATTGCTGTAAAGCCTGGATCAGGATGTTAACCGAAGCCATATCCAAGTGATTGGTAGGCTCATCCAGTATCAGGAAATTGGCATCAGCCGTTAAAGCTTTAGCCAGCGCTACGCGCGATTTTTCACCACCGGATAGTACTTTGATCTTTTTAAATACATCATCGCCGGTAAATAAAAAGCTACCCAATATAGAGCGCAGTTCGGTATCGGTATGGCGCGGTGCAAAAGTTTGGAGTTCGGTTAAAATTTCATTTTCCAAATGCAGCGACTCTAATTGGTGCTGCGCGAAAAAGGTTTTAGTTACATTATAACCGGTTTCGCCCTTACCTTCAAACTCTGTATCAGCTGCAGCTATAATACGCAACAGGGTAGATTTACCACGACCGTTGGCACCGATCAAAGCAATTTTGTCGCCTTTTTCGATGATAGCATCGGCATTGTCTAAAATCTGCAGGTTAGGGTAACTTTTGTTCACACCTTCGATGTTGAACACGTTACGGCCGGATTGCTTACCGAATTTGAACGTGAAGTTTACCGATGGGTTATCATCATCCACATCATCCACACGATCCATTTTATCGAGCATTTTAATACGCGATTGCGCCATTTTAGCTTTAGAAGCCTTGGCGCGGAAGCGCTCGATCAGTTTTTCTTCCTGTTTTATTTTTGATTGCTGGTTCTTAAATTCGCCACGCTGAATTTCTTCACGCAAGGCTTTTTCTTCCAGGTAGAAACTGTAGTTACCTGCGTAAACAGTAAGCTTACCCTTGCGCGATTCAACCGTGCGGTTAATTACCTTGTCTAAAAACCATCTATCGTGCGATACGATAACGATAGCGCCTTCAAAAGCCTTCAGATAGTCTTCCAGCCATTGGATGGATGGTAAATCCAAGTGGTTGGTAGGCTCATCCAGCAATAAAATATCCGGTGCCTGTAAAAGTATCTTAGCCAGCATTACCCGCATGCGCCATCCCCCCGAAAAGGTACTTAGCTTGCGTTGAGTTTGTTCTTCAGTGAAGCCCAAACCGGCTAATATTTCGTGTGCTTTATATTCTATGTTGTAGCCATCAAGCGTTTCAAACTCATGTTGTTTGTCGCTCAGTTTGTGTAGCAGGTCTTCGCTGTAGTCGGTTTCCAGCTTTTTAAGCAGGTTTTCTATTTCCGCATGCAGTTGGTTCTGGCGCTCAAAAGCTTCCATAGCCACATGTAAAATAGATTTATCCGAAGCGTAAGAAAGCAGATCCTGGTTTAAGTAACCTATGGTAAGTTCTTTAGATTTAGATATAGTGCCCGATGTTGGCTTGTAGTCGCCTACAATAATTTTAAGGAGGGTGGTTTTACCGGTTCCGTTGGCACCAATAAGGCCAATTTTTTCTCCGGGTTTTATATGCCAGTTAGCTTCATCATACAGGGCCCTTGCACCAATCTCGAACGTAAGGTTATTTATAGCAATCATTTGGGCGCAAAGATACCGTTTTGACAATCAAGAGACAAGAACCAAGAGCCAAGATTATGTCAAATAGTTTTATAGAGCCAAGAGATAAGAACCAAGAGCCAAGATGGCATCATAGTGCTTGTAAAAGCACAAAATATCTTGATTCTTGGCTCTTATTTCTTGCTTCTCTACTTTACTGTTTCCAGCCAGGCATGTGCCATTAGCTGTGCACCTGCTACGCTTGGGTGTACGCCATCTATAGTCCAATAACTGCCTGGGGCAATTTCTTGTGCTTTGTCGAAGATAGATTGGTAGGGTATCCAAACAGCATCATATTGATCGGCTATGTCTTTTGCCGATGCACGGTAGGCATTGAATGCCGGATACCATTTATCATCAACCGCTTTTACGCCTTTAACCGCAAAGGGCTCGCCGATAATTAATTTTATGTCTGGCAGGGCTTGTTTAGTGCGGTCTAACAACTTTTTGAAGTCGGAGGTATAAATGTCAACAGTTCCTTTATAGCCACCGGTAAGGGTGTGCCAAAAGTCGTTTACGCCAATCAGTATGCTTAATACGTTGGGCTTAATATTCAGGCAATCGTTGTCCCAGCGCTCTGCAAGTTGGTAAACCTTATTGCCGCTGATCCCTTTGTTGTAAACCTGTAGGTTCTTATCGGCGTACTTATACAACAAGCCGGCTGCGGCCTGCATGGCATAGCCACTACCCAGTGCAGCAGTAGTATTGGGCTCGTTTTTGGTTTTGTCGCGGCCCCAGTCGGTTATCGAATCTCCCTGCAGTAATATAATGTTCCCGGTTTCGAGGCCAATTCTTTTTTTGCTTGTAGCAGCAAGAGCAGATGTTACAATAGCCGGTATGGTAACGGCGGCAACTGTAGCGGTTGCTGTCTTGGTGATAAAATCACGGCGAGTGGTCATATTTTTGGTAGTTTGATGTTTTTCGGTATGATGGATGATAGTTCATAGACCTAGTAATTACTTGGCGGTGAACTATCATCTATATAACCATGAATTAAAGGTAAATATTGTTTTTTAAGTTCAAAGGCCGAAAGTAAAAATGGATACATTTGCAGCATGTATTCGTTAATCAAACCCATACTCTTCAATTTCGACCCCGAACAGGTACATTATTTTGTTACCAAAAATCTTAAAAGATTTAATAGCGCCCCCGGCGGATCGGCCTTAAGCAGGTCTTTATGGCGTATAGAAGATTCACGGTTAGAGAAAGAGGTGTTGGGTTTAAAGTTTAAAAACCCGGTTGGTTTGGCTGCCGGCTTTGATAAAAATGGTGAATATATTAGCGAAATGGCTAACCTTGGCTTTGGTTTTATTGAGGTTGGTACTGTAACACCTTTGCCGCAGCCAGGTAATGATAAACCCCGCATGTTTAGGCTGCCTGCCGATGAAGCCTTAATTAACCGTATGGGCTTTAACAATAAAGGTGTAGATATGGCGGCCGAGCGAATTGCTGCTTACCGCAAGAATCAGCCGGAGGCGCAAAAGGGTTTGATGATTGGCGGCAACATTGGCAAAAATAAAAATACCCCTAACGAAGAGGCCGTAAGTGATTATATTAAATGTTTCGACCGTTTGTTTGATGTGGTAGATTATTTTGTGGTAAATGTAAGTTCACCCAATACGCCTGGCCTGCGTGCCCTACAGGACAAGAAACCACTGACCGAGATTTTGAGCACATTGCAACAACGCAACAACAAAAACAGCATTCGCAAACCTATCCTCTTAAAAATAGCCCCCGATTTAACCAACGAACAGTTGGATGATATTATTGAAATAGTTGCCGAAACTAAAATAGATGGATTGATAGCCACCAATACCACCATTAGCAGGGAAGGGTTGATATCGCCCGAAAAAGTAGTTAAAGAAGCCGGTGGTTTAAGCGGCCGGCCCTTAACGCAACGCTCTACAAAAGTTATCCGTTATTTGGCCGATAAATCAAATCGTGCTTTCCCAATTATAGGGGCAGGAGGCATTCACTCTGCCCAGGATGCGATTGATAAACTGGATGCCGGTGCAGCTTTGATACAGCTTTACACCGGGTTTATTTACGAAGGCCCGGCGCTGATAGGGCGTATTAATAAGGCGCTCTTGGGATAATTAGGCTTATC
The DNA here is from genome assembly GCF_001911425.1 of Mucilaginibacter polytrichastri. GTDB lineage: Bacteria > Bacteroidota > Bacteroidia > Sphingobacteriales > Sphingobacteriaceae > Mucilaginibacter > Mucilaginibacter polytrichastri. The sequence goes on from NZ_MPPL01000001.1 coordinate 831,843, forward strand.
ACAATTAAATAATAAAAGCGACCATTGAGTCGCTTTTATTATTTACAGGTCATAAAAAAAATCCCGCTGGTAAACCAGCAGGATTTTAAATAAAGATTTTTTTAAGGTAAATTATTTACCTGCAACAAGCTTAGCTAAAACAGCATTGTTTTTAGCAATTTGGCTGTGTTTTGACTCTTTAGATCTGTTTCCCAGTTCTAAGTTAGTAGCCAATTTCAGAAATTGTACCTCTAAGCGAGATACGGTTTTATTTCTTCTGTCTTTTCTTTTTAAACGTGTAACACTCATCGTCTTAATTTTTTAAAATTTTCCTTTGTGAGGTCGGAAGCGGATTCGAACCGCTGTAAAAGGTTTTGCAGACCTCTGCCTAGCCACTCGGCCATCCGACCATTTTTAGGGATTGCAAAAATAGTAATTAAATAATTGGCTCGCAATTTATTTTAATGTATTTCTGCAAATCTCCGAACAAAATATTGCTGTAGCCATTGCAACGTTCAAAGACTCAGCCTTTCCCGCCTGCGGAATGGTTACCGGGGTGTTAATAACTTCTTGTATCTGGGGCCTTATTCCATTGCCTTCGTTACCCATTATCAATATACCTTCGGTACCAAAGGTAGTATTATAAATGTTTTCTCCGTTAAGTAAAGCACCAAAAATATTTAATTGTAATGCTGGCAAGGTATCTGCCAGGCTGGTATAATGTATCTTTACGCGTGATAGCGACCCCATGGTAGCCTGCACCACCTTGGGGTTGTACACATCAACCGTATCGTCAGAGCATATAATATGGCCGATGCCAAACCAGTCGGCCGTGCGTATAATGGTGCCCATATTACCCGGATCTTGCACACCATCTAAAGCTAATGAAAACTTTTCTTTAAGTAGGCTGTAATCTAATAATGGGGAAACTGGTATATTAACCAACGCCAAAACTCCCGGAGGTGTTTTTAAGCAACTGATGCGAGCCATGTCGACTACAGAAATTTCCTGAAAGTTTATTTTATTAGATAATTTCAGCAATTTTGAGGAGAATTCGGGCGTGTAGTATATCGCCTCTAACCGGTAGCTTGATTGGGCAAACTCTATTACAGATTTATGCCCTTCAACAATAAACAGGTTATGTTGATGGCGAAATTTTTTATGTTGTAAGGATGTTATTAAACTGATTTGAGATTTTGAAAGCATATATAAAGCCGGCCGGTTACCGCCTTACAATATTAACTATTTTACTTTTGTTTTTGCTTTCGGGGTGTAGCCTTACCCGTAAACTCAAGGGTAACCAGGCACTTGTGCGTAATGTGGCAGTAAAAGGCATTGATAAGGAATTTGCAGAAGCCGCTGTAACTTATATTGATAAGGGTGAGCAGCCCAATAACTGGCTTAACCTGCAGTTTTACCTGGCGTTTAGTAAAAACGGGAAGAAAAATATAGGTGAGCCGCCATCTATACTGGATAGCAACCTGGTTGAATTTTCGCGATTGCAAATAGAGAAATTTCTGCATAACAAGGGCTATCTTAAAGCACAGGTTACCGATTCTGTGATAGTTAAAAAGAAAAAGGCTTCTTTGTTTTTTATAGCAAAACAAGGGCCGTTGTTTAAAATACGCAAGTTTCAGGATAGTATTGCCGACCCTAAGGTGCGTGCACTTTATCGCGCCAACCGCATCCGTTTTTCGCATATAGAACCGGGTGGGCGCTTTGATACCGATAGCCTGGCCTTTGACAGGGACGAGTTTTATTTAGTGATGAAACGGAATGGTTACTTTGATTTTTACCGCCAGTACATCAGTTTTAATTATGATTCTACCTTTAACAGCGGTGTTGTAGATCTTAAAGTTATTATTGATAACCCGGCCGGTAAAAAAGAACACCCTGTTTATAAAATTAATAACACACTGATTACCATTGCCAATAGCAATGGCCGCACACCCGGCCATGCCGATACCATACAGGTTGATTCGCAGTACCGGTTTGTTGATTTTTCTAAAAGGTTTAAGCCAAAAACGGTTACTACCTATATTTTTCAGCGCAAAGGCGACTTGTTTAACATCGATCAGCAAACGCTTACCACATCGAGGCTTTCGGAGCTTAATGTCTTTAAAAACGTACCTAACCCAACCTATACTAAATTACCGGATAGTGTAAACCGGAGGCTCGATACCAAGATTGATATTATCCCACTAAAACAAATGTCTGATAGGTTAGAGGGCGAGTTTCTATTTAGCGGGGGGCGGTATGGATATAATATTGGTAATACCTATACAGATCGTAACATCTTTAAAACCACGGCATCCCTGCAAATTAAGGCAAACTGGAGTATCCTTTTTGATAACGGGCGTAATTCTACCAACTCAACCGGTATAGAAAATCAGGATTTTAAAGTAGGAGCCAGCTTAAGTTATCCCCGCATTATATCGCCTTTTAATTTCCCTATTTTGGGTAAATATGGCGTGCCACATACTACTTTTTCTTCCAGTTATCAGTTGTTTTACCAAAAGGGCCTCGTAACCCGCGAAAGCTTTGTTAACTCGTTAACGTATGACTGGGCCGAAACCAGCCGCAAACTGCATAGCTTTACACCCATAAATATCGAGTTTTCGAGGGGCACCATTGACCCTAGCGCGTATGCTCAATTGCTGGCGTATAACAGGTATTCATACATCTACCTTATCGGGCGCACCATATTTACCATCGGTAGCCAGTACACTTATCAGCAAAATGCCAATAAGCTAAACACGCTGGATAACTTTACCTATTTCCGCGGCTTTATTGACGTTGGTGGTAATACGCTGGGCTTATTAAGCAAACTCTTTAATGCGCCCAAAGATTCGCTCGGCTTTCGTAAATTTTTAGGTTATACGTTTTCCCAGTACACTAAGTTAGAAGCCGATGTAAGGCTTTACCGCCATCTTGGCGGCGAAAAACAAATCGTTTTCAGGCTTAACCCAGGGATAGGGCTCCCATATGGTAACAGCAACCAACTTGTTTTCGAGAAAAACTTTTATGCCGGTGGTGCTAATGATATCAGAGCGTGGTTACCGCGTACATTAGGCCCCGGTAAGTTTAACAGGGGAGCTTTTTATGGCACAGATACCACCAACCGTACCAATTTAAAATACCTCGACCAGTTTGGTGAAATTAAGATTGTGGGTAACATAGAGTATCGCTACAACGTAACTAATAACTTCTTTGGCTCGAAGCTTAAGGGGGCAACCTTTATGGATTTTGGTAACGTTTGGCGCTTACCTGGTGTAGCCGGCGCCAGCGAAAATCCTGGTGGCCAGTTTAAGTTGAATAATCTGTTTCAATCTACCGCTATGGGTATCGGTACAGGTTTCCGGTTAGATCTTAACTTCTTTATCCTGCGGTTTGATGCCGCCTTTAAATTTAAAGACCCACAGTTTAGCGGCGGCGACCAATGGGTACTGGTTAACCACTTTAACGAGCTATTTAAATCGGGCGACTTTAAGCGCAGTTACCTCAACAGCAACGGCGAATCTTATAATTTTATGCAGCTTAATTTTGGTATTGGTTTACCTTTCTAAATTATTATTGCCCGCTTTAAAACAGGTTCTTTAATCCATTAAGCACACTTTCGAAAAACGTTGGCATGCTTAAACCGTTGGAGTGGTTAAAGTACAGGAATATCAGGAACAGAATAATTGCAATAATGATAAACCTTTTAAACAGATAGCCAATAATAATTAAACCTGCCGGTATAGCCAGTAACCAAATCCAGCTGATGTGTACCGGGGTAATATCATCAACATGTTTGTATAGGTAATATAGCGTGCCGTAGGTGCCGGTATCATTGTGGTGCTTTACATACAAAAAGCTGGAACGAAGTATTTTATGGTGATAAAAGGCGGTGCCTTTATCAAACTTTAAGGTATCCTCAAAACCGTTAACCGTAAAAATAAAATTACCGCTTACCTGCTCGTTAACCTCATTAAGCGAATCGGCGGCTAAAATGGCGATCTCATCTTTGGCAAAGGGATTTGATTTTACGATGAAGTGTTTTATCGTAACGGTATCGGCATAGCTGAAGCTGATGGATAATAACAGCAGCGCAGTAAGTAAAAATTTTATTTTCATGGCTTAAAAAAGGATAACAAATTAACCGTTACTTGTTGTTAAAAATAGCAAAATATTTTAGCGGTTAAGCATGTAAATGCTGAAGTTAAGTACCGATGCATAACTAACCCACAATAAGTAAGGCAAAAAAAGCCAGCCGGCCGCCCTGCTAAATTTGCTAAAGTTATACAGGTTAAAAATAATAAATACCCAAAGCAGCAAAATAATAACCAGTGCACCCAGTATTTGGTGCATGCCAAAAAACACGATAGACCACGAGAAATTGAGCAACAGCTGCACAAAATAAATACCCCGGGTAAAGCTGTAAAACGCAGTACGGTTGCGGCGTTTCCAAACCAAATAGGCCGCAGTGGCTATCATGATGTACATACTGGTCCACGCGATGGGGAACAGCCACGATGGGGGCGTAAACGATGGCTTATGGATGGCCTGATACCAGGTTGGTATCTCTGGCCGGGTAAATACCGAGGCAACAAAACCAATTACCAACGTAATAGTCAAGCTGATAATGAATGGTATGAGTTGAAATTTTTTAGCTTGTGAATGTAGCATGGTGGATATGAAGAGAAAAAACATTTTATTTAGTCGTCGCAAAATCTCTCAGAGAGTACCTGAATTGTTAATCATTGACAAATACAGTATTTTTAATCAATTTGTTGGCTTTATTTCGTATGTTGATTAACCTTTCATAGGTGATGTCTTCTGGTAAGAAGTGAGATCCTACTAGTATTTTCTTAAATGGTTCCTGGTTTGTATTATTGAAGTTTTTAGGCTTACAAATTGTAACTATTTGTATCCCTACAGTATCCTTAGATTTTGGAAAAGTAATATTTGTATCATTTCCATAAAACGCATAAACCTTATTACTGTCTAATGAGGCTTTATCATCTTGGAACGGTATACCATTAAATTCAATTTCATTTCCATTTTTTGTTTTAAAGAAGAATCTTTTATTCGTTATTCCATATGTTTCTTTAAATTGACTAAGTAGTATACCGGACTGAAAAACAGAATAAATTCGAATATTACCAGCATAATATTGCTTAGGCGATCCGTTTTTAACATTAGTAAAAATGTATATATTACCGCAATAATTGTCAGGAAATAAATATTTTTGTTTCTCTGCAAACTTGCATGAGCTTAGAAATATAATTATGTATATAATAGCTGTTCTTCTCATTTTTTTGTAGTCTTGTAGCCATTCGTAGCGATAGTGCGTCACTCACACTCCCGCAAGCCCGCTTTGTGATATAATTAATATTAATCATCGTTATTTTCTTCCTGCCAATCCTTCG
>NZ_MPPL01000001.1:837242-954021 GCF_001911425.1 Mucilaginibacter polytrichastri
TTTTCTAAAAGCTAACAGCATCAAAATTGTTCCTAATATCATTGGAATAATAGGAACAGCAATTTGCTTATTATGGGAATAATCCAAATACACGCCTGAGAAAAACAAGAATATCCCAATGTAGGAAACAGTTTTATTATAAATTCTCATTTTTAAAACCTACTTAGCCAGCCCTGCTTCCGCCAGTAACAACAACAATGCCCTCTGTGTAGCCTTGTAACCATTATCGTCCACCCACCATTCGCCTAAGGCATGTTCACCGCCTGATTTACCGCCGCTGCCAATGCACACCGCCGGTACGCCCTTTGAGATAGGGATATTGGCGTTGGTTGAACCCACGCCCATTTTAGGGTTTGTGCCAAAATAGCTGGTAGCCGCTATGGCGCGCTGAACAAACGGGGTAGTTGTTGCTTCCATACCCGATGGGCGGTCGCCTGTCATTTTTACTTCAACGGTAAGGTCGGGGCCGAGGCGCTTCTGGGCATTTTCTTCTTTTAATGCACGCTGAATAGCATCTTGCAACATCTTATCTATCCCGGTTACACGCTCCGGACTTTCAGACCGCATATCAACCTCCATCCACGATTCAAAAGGGATAGAGTTAACCGAAGTACCGCCGCCAATAACACCAACGTTGTAGGTAACCCGTGCACCCGGCTCGCGCGCGTATTTATCTGCAGCCTCGTTCCAGTAGTAAATTGCCCGTGCCAAAGCATTATGCGGGTTAGCCAGGCCAAACGCGCCAGATGAGTGGCCGCCCAAACCTTTAAAGGTAATGCGGTAACGGTGCGAGCCTAAACCACGATGAGTAATACCGTTCAAGCCGGTACCGTCAATGGCGATATAGGCATCAATTTTACCGGGGCCTTTATCGCTGAACAGGTTTTTAACCCCGCGCAGATTGCCCTGGCCTTCTTCGCCAACAGCTCCTACAAATAGTACATTGGCATCGGTTTCTATCTTGTTTTTGTTAACGGTTTTTAGCACTGTAAGCACAACAGCAAGCGCGCGGGTATCATCAGATATACCAGGAGCATACAGGGTATCGCCTTTAGTCACAATTTTAACATCGGTACCCTCGGGGAAAACGGTATCCAGGTGGGCCTCTAATACCACTACCTTTTTACCTGTTTTGCCTTTTCGCAAAGCAATTACGTTACCCACGTTATCAATCCACACAGAATCCACGCCTATAGACTTGATCATCTCAGCAAACTTTTTAGCCCTTACGGTCTCTTTGTAAGGGGGCGAAGGTATTTCGGTAAGCAGCTTGTGGTCTTGCAGGGTTTCGGACTGCAGGTCAACAATGGTTTGAAAAGCTTTTTTAACCACTGGTTTAGCGGCAAGGTTACTAATTTGCTGCACATATGGCTTGGTGGCAACACCCGCGTTTTCTGCCTCTTTAGCGCCTTCCTGCGCATACATTTGCTGCGCCGATACGGCCATTACAAAAAATACTGCTGTAGTAAGTAAAGTTTTTTTCATGAATATGGGTAAGTATATGATGATTGCTAGTTGATTTAACGCTGTTTGGGCTATGGAAGGCTGCAATTATACAAGCTAATACCACATAATTCTTAAAAAGCGATTGAAGCCTTAATGTAAGATTTTATTGGCTAAATGGAAGCAATGCAGTTTAAAAAAATAGATTTTAATGCTTTTTAAGATAGCAAAAGCAGGTCGAAGGCCTCATCGGTAGTAAACTCCTGGCGGTTGGCGGGCAGGCTTAAGATACCTTCGGCTACGGCCAGGCTAACCATATCGCCGGAGGTAGAACTATCTATCTGGCTGGCTATCATTTTACCCTCGTTGTAGGATAATGTAACCAGTGCATGTAGGGTTAAATTGGGCTTAAAGCTTATCGATTTATTTAAAAAGGCTTTCATCGGTGTCAAATTTCTCCCCAACGAAGCAGCTAGCCATGCCCTGAAGTAAAGTTGGTAGCATACAAAGGTAGATACCGGGTTGCCGGGAAAGCCAAAGATCAGCACCTCATTAGGCAGCTTGCCAAACAAAAAAGGCTTGCCGGGGCGTTGTGCTATCCCGTGGAAAATGGTTTGCATATTTAGCCTGCCGAGTACTGCGGGTAGGTGATCGAACTTGCCTTTAGAAACTGCGCCGGATAACAACACCATATCATAATAATTGGTGATGGTGGTTAACTCTTCCAGTATTAGCTGTGGTTCATCCCGCAGGTGGTAGCGTTGCGCATGGATGCCTTCGGCCTGTAAAGCGGCTACCAGCATGTAGCTGTTAGATTGCCTGATCTGGTGTGCGAGCGGTTGCTGATCTATCTCCACCAATTCATCACCCGTGGCGCAGACCGCCACTTTAGGCAGGCGTTTAACAGCTACGTAGCTTAAGCCCGAAGCTGCTATTAAGCCAATGATAGCGGGCGTTATTGTAGTGCCTTGTTTTACCAGTATATCGCCTTGGCGGCTATCGGTACTCTCTAAATGAATATTTTGCAATATTTTAACTTCATCAACATTAACCGTTGCTATGCCATTGCTTATAGCGCATTGCTCGTATTGAATCACCACGTTGGTACCGGCGGGCAGCATGGCGCCGGTCATCACTTCAAGGCAATCTGCAGAATCAATTAATGTTTGCTGAACTTGGCCGGCAGCTTGTACTCCGGCTATTTTGAATGATCTTTTGCCCGATAAGAAAGCGTTGCTGTTAATGGCAATACCATCCATCGTCACACGGTTAAAGGGTGGGTAAGGGCGATCTGCCACAATATCCTGTGCCAGCATACGACCACCTAATTGCAGAATTTCAACTTGTTCGTTACCAAAGTCACGTACTTGCGCGCAAACGAGTTGCAGGGCTTTGGCTACAGAGATCATTTAAGCATTTTGTTTAGGGTATTCAATAAACTGTTCGCCAATCTCATCAAACCAGGTTTCGAGGCCACCTACCACGTTGTATACGGTGCTGCCTGGTAATGCATCATTGATAACAGTAGCTGCTTTGGCGCTTCGGCCGCCTATCTGGCATATGGTAATTAATGGGATGTTAGCCGGTAATGCGCTCAGGTGCTCACTTAAGGTAGAAAGCGGGAAATGATGCGAACCCAGCAAATGTTCTTCGTTAAATTCTTTTAACTCGCGTACGTCTATCAAAAAGAAAGGTTTGGCATCGGTATACCAGTTAAAGAGCTCATTTACCTCCATTGTGCCGCCTGCGGGTGGCGATGGTATATCATAAGTGCTTTGCAGGGTGGTGATGTTTAAATTTTCGGCCTTGGCTTTGAGCTTGATTTTGTATTGGTCATCCCGTTCGAAATCGAAGATCTGTAAATAGCCCGATAAAGTTTCGCCTATGCCGGTAAGCACTTTTATCGCCTGCAAAGCCTGCTGGCAACCAATAATGCCCGGCGTTACGCCAAGCACCCCGGCGGTGTTGCAATCTGGTATTTCATTGGCCGATGGAGGGATAGGGTACAGGCAACGGTAGGTAGGGCCACCCCTGTAATTAAATACACTTACATGGCCTTCAAACTGCTGCACCGCGCCGTATATGTAAGGTTTGCCCAATATTACGCAGGCATCATTAACCAAATACCGGGTGCCGAAGTTATCGCTGGCATCAATAACCAAGTCGTAATCTTTAATAATTTCTAAGGCGTTGGCGGCAGATAAAAAATAAGGATAAGGCTGAAGCTGAACTTCAGCGTTGAGTTTATTTAACTTATTGGCGGCTACTTCTGCTTTAGGCTTGCCAACTTCTTGCTCGGTATATAAAACCTGCCTGTGCAGGTTACTCAGGCTAATGGTATCGCCATCCATAATACCAATGGTACCCACGCCCATGCCGGTTAAATATTGCAATACGGGTACGCCCAAGCCACCTGCGCCAATTACAAGTACTTTGGCTTGTTTTAGTTTATCCTGGGCCTCCTGGCCAAAGCCGGCCAGTTGTGTTTGCCTGCTGTATCTGTTAGCGGTGCTCATACTTATATAATTTTATCCGCCCAGGGCCGACATAGAAGTGTGGACAGATTCGTGGCTTAATGCTTCTGCCGCGTAACCGTCTTTTTCCCGTTTGGCTACGGCATTCAGTAATACTTGTTGCAATTCTTCGCTGTTGGCTCCGCTTCGCATGATATCGCGCAAATTTGCTGCCGGGGGGCCATATAAGCAGGTGCGGAGTTCGCCAGTGGCAGATAAGCGGATGCGGTTGCAGGTACCGCAGAATGTACGACTGAACGACGGGATAATGCCGAAGCTCCCTGTATAACCAGGTATTTTATAGTTAACCGAGGTAGAATTATCTTCGCTTATCAACCGGTTTACGTCGGTATATTGCTGATTGATGTGTTCATAAATCCGTTTATAATCCCAGCCCGAGTAGCCCGAAACCTCGCTGCCATTAAAGGGCATCTCCTCTAGGAAACGAACCGATAAAGGATGGTCTTTAGTCAGTTCGATGAAAGGGACAATATCTTCAATGTTTTTATTCTCAGCCACTACACAGTTAAGTTTTACCTCGAAACCATCATTCAGCAAACCGAAAATACCTTTGTAAACCGTATCAAAACTATCCCTGCGGGTAATGCGGTGAAAGCGCGTTGCATCCAGCGAATCCAGACTGATGTTAATCTTCCGGATGCCCATTTCTTTCAGCGATGCCTGATTTTTTGTTGAAAGCGTACCGTTGGAGGTGATGGTGATTTCTTGTAAACCATTCAGCTTACTTAGTTTGTACAGAAACGGGATGATACCGTTACGCACAAAAGGTTCGCCGCCGGTAATGCGGATCTTGTCGATCCCTAAACCAACAAACTGGGAAGATAGCTGATACATCTCCTCGAAAGAAAGCAGGTCTTTACGCGGGGCAAAGTTAATTCCTTCTTCGGGCATGCAATAATAGCACCTGAAGTTGCAACGGTCTGTAACCGAAAGCCGCAGGTAATTAAGGCGCCGCCCATGCTGATCAACTAATAAACTTTCTTTCATTATTTATGGATGGGCGTTAACCCAAACGCTATTGTCTTCGTAATATTCTTTTTTCCAGATGGGTACTGTCTTTTTCAGTTCATCTATTAGCCACCGGCAAGCTTCAAATGAGGCATCGCGGTGCGCTGATGATACCCCAATAACCACCACAGGTTCGCCCGGTAATTTAGAGCCTATAGCGTGGATAATTGCTACCTCGTAAAGCGGCCACTTTTCTTTGGCTTGTATGCCAAGTTTCTCCATTTCTTTTAAAGCCATTGGCTCATATGCTTCAAAATCGAGGTGCAGTACTGTTTTGCCTTTGCTGTGATTACGCACGGTACCCACAAATAGGTTAATGGCGCCGGTTTCTTCGCTACCCAGGTAAGCCGGTGCTTCGGCCAGGTTAATATGTTCAATTATACGGATCAGCATATGTGTTATCCTCCGCTAACTGGTGGGATAAGTGCTATTTCGCTGTTGCTGTTGATAGCCAGATCATCTTCGGCATATTCACTGTCAACTGCTACTGCCAGCGAACTCAGTTGCTTTATTGCCGGAAACTGCTGCCCAAGCCAGGCCTTTAAATCGCCCACCGTGTGTGGCTGGTTTTCCTGGGGGATGGTCAGTTTTTGTTGGCCGGTAATGTCGCGCGTAATTCCAAAAAGCAGTATTTCCATATATCTTATCTGTAGTAGCCAACAAATATACCAAGTTATGGTTTTGTTGTTGATTATCGATGTTATTCGTGTCATATATAGCCCATAAATTATATCGATTATAGTTAACCAGTAAGGACACTAACTTTGTACAATATCAAAAAATAAACCACCATGGATATCTTTGAAGCTTCGCGAACCAACAACATAGACGGCATAAAAACTGCTTTGCTAAATACCGATATTAACGCCAGGGACGGCCGTGGATCAACGCCTCTGATTATTGCTGCATATTATAACAACATTGATGCGGTAAATGCTTTGTTAGAAGCTGGTGCAGCTACAGAACTGCAGGACGGCATGGGCAATACCGCGCTAATGGGGGTGTGTTTTAAGGGTTATACAGAAACAGGCAAGTTACTGATAGAAAATAGCGCCGATATTAATACCGCCAATGGCAACAACGCCAGTGCGCTAACGTTTGCTGCAACTTTTGGCCACAACGAACTGATTAAACTTTTACTGGCCAAAGGCGCCGACCCGCTGGTGAAAGATAAGTTTGGTAAAAATGCGCTTGACTATGCCCAACTACAGCAAAACGCAGTAGGATATGAAATAATGGTGGCTGCAATAAAAAGGTAAACCCTATCAATAATGTCATTCAGAGCGAGTGCGAAGAATCTTATTTGATCTGCTTAGCCGTTTTACAAATAGCAGAAAAATTCTTCACTACGTTCTGAATGACAAAATAAAACATGCTTCTATACGAGTTTTGTCTCAGCAAAATGCTTCATGGCTTTGCTCATAAATAAGGCAAAATCTGCATTGGGTTCATTATTAACGCGGGTATAACTATTATCGGCGAGGTACAATTGCCCCAGCCCGGCGTATTGTGCAGCTTGCGAATTCGCATCGTTCTCAGTTCCCCAAAAACGACGGATATTCTGATAATGGCGAGCAATTTCAAACTGTACTGCGGGGCTCTCTGGCGATTCTTGCATTAGTAAAATCAGGTTTGCGGTAATGTCGTTCTGCTCCTGTTTAAGTGCTTTAAAACTTTCCTTTCCCATTTTTACCATTGCTTTCTCGGCGTGTTCTACTTCTTTGGGCCATTTTTCTGTGGCCTGTTTACGGATGGCTGCAGCTTCTTCTTTCGGGAAACCTTCGTATAATTCTTCGTGGTTTAACATGTCTTTGTTTTTTAAGTGTCCAATTGTTTTATCAATGGTAGCCAGCATGGTTGCTATTTGGTGTCGCCTCGCTTTAAGGGCTGCCTTGTGTTTTTTAAGGGCCTGCACCAGGTCAAAGTCGGGGTTATCCAGTATGATCCCTATTTGTTGCAGGGGGATATCCAATTGTTTGTAAAAGAGAATCTGCTGCAATCTTAACAATTGGGGTTCGCCATATAAACGGTACCCGGCCGCGGTACGTATGGCAGGCTTAAGCAGGCCAATGTGGTCGTAAAGGTGAAGCGTGCGCACACTCACCTTTGCCAGTTTGGCTACTTGCTTTACCGAATATTTATCCATCTGTTTCATTGACTTTACAAAGCTATGCTATGACGTAAGGTTAGTGTCAAGCACTTTTTTCAAATATTTTAATAATACGCCTTTTCCCGTTTAAAAACCGCTATTATACCGTTAAAACACGGTGTGAGATTATTATTGAGGGGGATAGATTTGCAATACCCAAATTAGCGATAGATGAGTGTTGAAACAAGAGAGCAAAAGCCGGAGACTTTGCAATTATTCTCATTTCTCAAGAGAAGAAAATTCAAAATTACTATTGATCATATTTACCTAATTATTGCCATTTTGGCTTTTATCGCGGCAGGGTTTTTGGCTTTTAGCCACTATAATGTAATAGAACCATAGTTGCCTTCGTCCATTAAACATAATTTTTCAACGGCTTATTGCATAAAATTAATTAAGAAATTGTGTTGAATACAAATTCAATTCAAAATAGCTTACTTTGCAATAAATACCTGCAATGGCATCCATTAAAATCAAAATATTATTACTTGCCGCATGCCTGCTTTTAAGTTTATCGGGCCAGGCACAAGCTCAAAAGCTGCGTATTGCTGTAGCTGCGAATGCCCAGTTTGTAGCCAAAAAACTGTCTGAAGAATTTAAAAAGCAAACCGGTATAGATGCCGACCTAATTGTTGGCTCATCGGGCAAGTTAACCACGCAGATAGAGCAGGGTGCACCGTTTGATGTGTTTTTATCTGCCGATATGAAGTACCCGCAGGAACTGGCGGATAAAACACTTACTCTTGAACAGCCAAGGATCTATGCTTATGGCCAATTGGTGGTTTGGACGCTTAATAAAAATGCTAAGCTAACCCGGCTGGCCGATCTAACCCAGCCTGTATTTCACAAAATAGCGGTAGCCAACCCCACACTTGCCCCTTACGGCGAAGCCACCATGCAGGCCTTAGGTAAACTCAAACTTGCCGACCAGCTTAAAGACAAAATAGTTTATGGCGAAAGCATTGCCCAGGTAAACCAATACCTGCTAAGCGGCGCTACAGAAGTTGCTTTTACGGCAAAATCAATCGTTCTCGACCCCGATCAGCAGGGTAAGGGTAAATGGGTTGCTGTGGATGAAAAACTATATCAGCCCATTGCGCAGGGCGTAGTGATACTTAAATCAGCATCTGGTAAAAACCTGGAAGATGCGCAGAAATTTTACACCTTTTTATTCGGCCCAAAGGCTAAAAAAATATTAAAAGCCTACGGTTATAAATAATGGATATAGACCTGCAACCTCTTTGGCTCACCTTTAAACTGGCATCCATTACCACGGTTTGCCTGCTGGTTATTGGTTTGCCGCTGGCAGCTTTACTAGCCCAAAGTCGGTCGAGGTTTAAATCTGTAATTGAAGCGCTTGTTAGCCTGCCGCTGGTACTGCCGCCGTCTGTACTGGGTTTTTATTTGCTGCTGGCCTTAAGTCCGGCGCATGGCTTCGGTGGCTGGCTGCAATCGTGGTTCAATATTAGGTTGATATTTACTTTCCCGGGTCTGGTGATTGGCTCTGTTATTTATAGCCTGCCATTTATGGTACATCCCATACAAGGCGGCTTAGAGGCCTTGCCCGAAAGCTTGCAACATGCCTCCTGGACATTGGGCCGGTCTAATTTTGATACTTTTTTTAAGGTGCTGCTGCCTAATATCCGCCCGGCATTATTAACGGGTATTGTGCTCACATTTGCGCACACACTTGGCGAGTTTGGCCTGGTATTAATGATAGGCGGAAGCCTGCCCGGTGTTACCAAGGTGGCTTCTATTGCCATCTATAACGAGGCCGAAGCCTTGAATTTTCATGCAGCGCATGTGTATTCTGCAGTACTGCTTGTTGTTTCTTTTTCTATCCTGCTGTTGGTTTATATCATCAATAAGCAGCTGGTTAAAAACCGCCTGGCCTTATGATTCGGATCAACATCTGCAAAAAACTAAATTTGGCCGATGGTGTATCGCAGCTGGTTGTTGATGCCGAATTATCTTTACAAAAAATCACCGCACTATACGGTCCTTCCGGCGCGGGCAAAACATCATTGCTTAAAATTATTGCCGGGTTAATGCAACCCGAAGATGGTTTTATTGAGGTAAACGGCGAAGTTTGGCTGGATACCTCACGTGGTATTAACCTCCCCCCGCAAAAGCGGAATATCGGCTTTGTGTTCCAGGATTATGCTTTGTTTCCGAATATGACGGTGCGGCAAAACCTGCTTTATGCATCCCGTAAAAACATCGATGAGCAATTGATTGAACACCTGCTTAAGCTAACTGGCTTAGTTGCCTTTGTCAATCACAAGCCGGCAACCCTTTCGGGTGGACAGAAACAGCGCGCTGCCCTGGCCCGTGCACTGGTGCGGAAGCCAGCATTATTGTTGATGGATGAGCCGCTATCTGCCCTTGATAATGAAACCCGGTTGTTGCTGCAACAGGAGCTTTTACAATTGCACAGCGAGTATAAGTTCAGTGCATTACTGGTTAGTCATGATGTGGCCGAAGTATATCATCTGGCTGATTATATGTTATCGATAGATAAGGGTAAGATCCTGAAAACTGGTAAGCCCGCCGAAGTTTTCGGTCTTATTGAAAGCGAAGACCAGATCAGGTTATTTGGGCAGGTGGTAAGCGTTGATGGGGATTGGATGACTGTTATAGTTGATCAGCGGTTATTTCGGTTAAAATGCGTTACCGGGCTGAAAGTAGGGGATCGGGTGAGTTTGGGGTTTGGGGATGCAGGGAAGATTTTATAACGCAAGACATCATTGGTACGAAGCAATCTCAACCGATTAACACCAATTTCAATACTCCAAAGTCCGTTTTTAATTAAAAAAAGAAAGTCGCCAAAGAAGGGCTATTGCTTTTAAGTCTTCTCCTTTGGAGAGGGTTGGGTGAGTTAATTACACCAGCAAAGCCGAAATGCGCTCCTGCAAAACATGCATATCAAAGGGTTTGGCCAAAAAATCATTAGCCCCGGCATCAAAGGCCGACTGGCGCACGTTGTGCCCTGCGGAGATAATAATGACCGGGATATTTTGGGTAGAACCCTGGCGCTTAAGCTGTTTGCAAACCGTTAGGCCATTATGTCCCGCCATGGCAATATCCAGTATCACGAGGTCAGGTTGTGCTTTAACAGATTCCATAACCGAGGTTCCATCATATACATGCATTACCTCGTAACCCGCATAGTTAAGGATGCTTGAAATTGATTCAACAATTGCTACGTCATCGTCTGCTACTAATATCGTTTTATGCCGTAATTCCATAACTCAGCCGGGTAAATGTTAAAGGTTTGTAATATGAATTAGTAAACGCATACTCCTAAAGCGTTAGTATGCTGTTTAACAGGATATTTTCATAAATAGCTGTTACCTGTAGGGGTATTTAAACTATTATTATTTCTGTAGCTATAATTGGGGTTATTTATATAACATTCACAATATAAGGAAAGCTTTTGTTAAAATTGGTAAAAAGCTATTAATCTACAATATAAGGTAGCTCGGCGTGCTGATAGGCAGGCTTTTGCAATTGTATCTTTAGGTTTTTAAAGGTTTGCATTGGCCCTTCGGCGGCAAATAAATTAATGAGCCAGGCAGGTACATCGCCACCGGGATCGAGCGCCAATGTATATTCTATACTCAGTTTATCTTTAGTAATTGGGGTAATAATCCATTTACCAACCGACTGCTTTACGCGTATTATGGCATCCTTTTCGGGTATGTAATCGCCAAGGCAGGGTGCATCTATGGTAATAACTTTGGTTTGCGGGTTTTGCTTAACGGTAATATGCGCTATAAAATCGCGGTTGTGTACTGGCCAGGGCACCTGCACTACCGAATAATAATAAAGTTCTGCCGGCGAAACCTGCTTTAATATAGTTGCCGATTTGGTATGATAAGCCCAGTTAACGCTGTTTTTAATATCCATAATTAAAGCCACAAGCTGCGATGCAGTGGCCGGCACTTCGCAGTTTACCTTAACAGCCTTAAAGTTTGAATTATTTACAGACCGCATATAAACCTTAACACCATCGTCTTCGGTTTTTAATTTCCAGTTTTCTTGTGCGTATGCTGTGCTTATAAAAAGTATAAGGCAGGTAATAGATAATAGTACTTTATTCATAACCGCTAATCTCAGATCTGTAACTTAAAGGATACAAATTAACACATCTGAAACGAGGCCAACTGCTTACTCACCTTTTTTTGACGTGGCAACGATAATTATACCACCTATTAGCAATATCCCGCCCAAATAAGGTGGCCAGGCAACTGTTTTCTCTCTATCTGCCGAAATCTGCAACGGGCCGGCATCAATTACTTTTTCTTTTTTGGTGTAGGTAAAGCCGGTCCATATCAGCATCACAACGCCGATAATAATTAATGCAAAGCCGATGATTTTTTTCATGATATATTATTTACACATAAAGGAACAGCTAGCCGGATTTGTTTGGAGCGGTTTGCCGTTTAATCATATCAGTAATTCAACTTGTTACTTTAATCAATAACTAAACACATCAACTTATTTCTATATTAGTCCCGATTATTAACCTATCTAACCATGAGATTTTTACGAAGTTATATACTCCTGTTTGCGCAGTTTGTAGCCGTAGCTGCATCTGCCCAGCAAACTACCCAGGCTATCACTGCCAACGGCAAGCTCGAAGGTGTAGTAGTTCCGGCCACAGGTATCCGCACATTTAAAGGCATTCCGTTTGCCCAACCCCCGGTTGGCGATCTGCGCTGGAAAGAACCACTGCCGGTACAAAACTGGGCCGGCGTTCGCAAAGCCGATCATTTTGGCCCGCGGGCTATGCAAAAGCCTATTTTTGGCGATATGGGTTTCCGCTCTGATGGTATGAGTGAAGATTGCCTTTACCTCAACGTTTGGACACCCGCAAAAGCTGCCAATGCAGGCCTACCTGTTATGGTTTACTTTTATGGTGGTGGCCTGGTTGCTGGTGATGGCTCCGAGCCTCGTTACGATGGCGAAAGTTTAGCTACCAAAGGCATCGTGACTGTAACGGTAAATTATCGCCTGGGTATTTTCGGTTTTTTTTCGCACCCGGAGTTAACTAAAGAATCAGCACACCAGGCATCCGGTAATTACGGTTATCTCGATCAGCATGCGGCTTTGGTTTGGGTGCAGCAAAATATTGCAGCTTTTGGCGGCGACCCCAGGCGGGTAACTATTGCGGGCGAATCTGCCGGGTCTATTTCGGTATGCGCGCAAATGGCTTCGCCGCTGTCGAAAGATCTGATAGCCGGTGCCATCGGCGAAAGCGGTGCGCCAATTAATCCTACACTTTCCCCGGTTCCGTTAGCTACTGGTGAAGGTAACGGAACTAAGTTTGCCGCCACTGTTGGCGCTAACTCACTGGCCGATCTTCGGGCCATACCGGCAGAACAACTGCTGGACGATTCTTACAAACCCGGCATGCCACCCAATGCTACTGTAATTGATGGTTACTTTTTAACCAAACAACCAGTTGATGTATTCACCGCCGGTGAGCAGGCACACATCCCGCTTTTAGTGGGCTGGAACTCGGCAGAGGTGCCTTACCAGGCATTTATGAAGGGACAGGCACCAACAGTAGAAAACTATCAAAAACAGGTACAGGAAACTTATGCCGATAAAGCTGATGAAGTGTTAAAGCTATACCCCGGTACCACGGAGACGGAAGTACTTAAATCGGCCACAGAATTAGCCAGCGATCGTTTTATAGTTTACAGTACCTGGAAATGGGCCGACCTGCAAGCTAACACTGGCGATAAACCGGTATACCGCTACCTGTTTTCGCGCAACCGCCCTGCCATGACGGCCAAGATGGGTAACGCTACTGCGGGCCTGGCTGGTGGTATAATTAAAGGCGGTGGTGCCGATGCTGCTAAACCCAAGCCTCCTGTTGCTTTTGATGGTGCCGCACATGCCTCAGAAATTGAATACGCCCTGGGCAACCTCGCTACCAATACCGTTTACGCCTGGACACCAGAAGACTATAAAGTGTCTGAAACCATGGAGGACTATTTTGCCAACTTTATTAAAACAGCCAACCCTAACGGTAAAGGATTACCCAAATGGGCTCCTAATACGGCAGGCAGCAAAGTTCAATACATCAACATTAATGTAAATACCAAACTGGAACAAGACCATACGCGTGAGCGATATTTGTTTCTGGATAAGCAGTATATTAAATAATGATAAAGGCCTCGAAAGAGGCCTTTATCATTATTTAACTATCCTATCTATGCTTGCAATTATCAAGATTCTGGTGCTACAGGGGCAGCTTTTTTGGCGGTTAGCGTAGCACCGGCGCTTGCAATAATAATAAGGGCTACGGCCAGCCATTCGTAAAGCGATAAGTACTCATGCAAAAATACCAGGCCGGAGATGGCTGCCACGGCTGGTTCCAGGCTCATTAATATGCTGAAAGTTTTTGCCGGGATTTTCTTTAACGCCTTCATCTCTAAAGTAAACGGTATGGCGCTCGAAAGTAGGGCTAGTGCAAAGCCCGATAATAACATCCAGGGTTTCAAGTGGCTTATTAATCCATCGCCAATTGCAATAGGTAATACAACCAGGGAGGCGAAAACCATGCCGATGGTAACCGCTTTGCTTCCGTCCATTATTTTAGAAATCCGTCCGCCTAATAAAATATAGGCCGCCCAGAATGCGCCCGCAAGCAAGGCCAGTAATACGCCCGTAATATCTAGCCCGTTGTGATGCCATGGCGCAATAAGTGCGATACCAACTGCCGCAAGGATAACCCATACAAAGTCTATCATGCGTTTTGACCCCGTTAAAGCTAATGCTAAAGGGCCAATAAACTCCAGTGCAACGCCCAAGGCAAGGGGTATGCGGGCTATGGCCATGTAAAAAATTACATTCATGGCACCGAGGGTTAAACCATACAGGGCAACGGCTTTCCATTGCGTCCTGGAAAGGTTTCGTATGTTGGGCCGGTTAAAAAGCAACAGAATTAAAGCTGACAGGCCGATTCTTAAAGAAGAAGTAGATGTTGCGCCTAAGACTGGAAATATACCCTTGGCAATCGCAGCACCACTCTGTACGCTGACAATCGACAACAGTACTGCCGGCACTGCCGGGATCTCAAATCCTTTCTTATTCTCCATTAATTCTAAATTTGGTCATTGACAGAGTTAAGAAGGAATTTTGAAAACTATTTCCTCAATATTATTAATCAATGTAGCTCTCATGAAAGATATTTTCTTCTCCAATAGTTCAGCCAGTTCCACTGTCGGTTTTGCATTAAAAGGATAACAATCATTTACAGATTGCCCATTTTTAATGTGGTTAATCCAATCTTGTGATAAGTTGACATAATCCTCAAGAACTTCTACTGTTGTTTTTGGTCCAAAAGTATCTAAATAGATAGTGGGTATATCACCCACAACTACCCATAAAAAACAATCTTTCGGACTACTTATATTCTCGATCTCAAACAGGAATATACAAAACACCTTGCCAATATTAGTATACAAGTACGATTTTTTTATGGCTTTGCACCATATGAAACTATCTAAATATTGTTCGGCTTCATGATGTAGCGTAATTACTTCCGAGTAAAATTCAATATTGGGATCAATCTCTTTATAGCTGATAGGATATATCATTATGCATTATCCTCCAAATTCCGCTTCTTATAAACTCCCCAAACATAAAACGGAACCCCGGCCATCAGTAATATAAAGCCATAAAAAACAGAACCTTGCCCGGCACCGGCAATTTCCCAAAGTGTGTAGGCAAAAGCCAGTACTGCTAATACAATGGCAGATAGCCAGCCCCCGCTTTTAAGAGGCTTTTTTTCGAGCCTGATAATGAGGTACGATGCAGCCGAAAACAAGTAAGGCACTAGCATAGTAAATACCGAAAGTAGCAGTAAAAACCGGAATTGGTCTACCAGTCCTTTAGTATAGTTCATGCTCATAAACAGGGATATGATTACACCGCTGATGATCATACCCACATAAGGTACGCCTTTGCTGTTTAAGCGAGTAAAAATGGCTGGGAAAAGCTTGTCTTTCGCTATGGCAAAAGGTACCTGGCCTTGTACAAGAGTCCAGCCGTTAAGTGCGCCAAAGGCCGCAATAGCCACGCCTGCGCTTACCCAATATCTTGCGCCCGGGCCAAACATAATAACCGCGGCATCTGCAAATGGGGTAACAGAATGCTGCAATGTTTTAGCCGGGATAATACCCATTACACTTACACTGCCCAGTACATAAACTAGCGTAGCAATCAGCAGGCCCAGCATGGTTGCCCGCGATATTGTTTTACCGGGATTTGCCACACTGCCGGACGGTATGGTAGCAGATTCGATACCGATATAAGAGAACATAGTCATGGTGGCCGTGGCTGTGATGGCTCCCCAAACCGAAGTGCCGGTGTTATTGAAAGGATGAAAGTTTTCGGCCTTAATAAAAAACAGGCCGCCAATGGCGATGATTAACAAGGGCAGCAACTTTAAGATAGTGGTAACCAGCTGCACTTTGCCGGATGTAGCAACACCGCGTGTATTTACCCAGGTAAGCAGCCAGATAGCGCCTAAGCCGGTAAGTACTGCGGCAACCACATTGGTGGCCAACACCGGGAAAAATGTACTTAACGCACTTACAAAAGAAATGGTAATGGCAGCATTGGCGCAAGAGGTAGCCAGGTAATACCCCCAGGCCACCAAAAAACCTGCAAAATCGCCCAGGCCATGCCGTGCATAGGCATAGGGCCCGCCGGTGCCTTCTGGTAACAGTTGGCTCAGGTTGCTAAATACTCGGGCGAGGAAGAAAGAGCCAATGGCCGAAAATACCCAGCCCAGTAAACTAACACTGCCGAAAGAAGCCATGGCCGCAGGCATTAAAAACACACCTGCACCTATCATATTACCCACCACCAGCGATGTGCTAGACCATAATCCTAATTTATTTTTGTTTGACGTTACCATTTAGTTTAATGTTTCGGGAGGGTGATAAGATACGGGATTTGGTTGAAAAATTAACATACTTGCCTGGCGATTGCAATGGCATAATGGGGAAATTACAAGCGCATCTTTACTCACAAATACTGATAACCACAACATTATTGCTTAACTTGTGCTTTTATTCATATATAGACAGTGACTTTTAAGGACTTTAATTTTAACGAGCAATTGGCAGAAGGTATCCAAAGTATGGGGTACAATACGCCGACAGCCATTCAAGCGCAAGCAATACCTATTATTTTAGAAGGTAAAGATATTATAGCATGTGCGCAAACAGGCACGGGCAAAACGGCTTCGTACTTGTTGCCGGTTTTAAACAGCATAGGTAAGGCAGATGCCGGCCATCGTATTAGTACGCTTATTTTGGGGCCAACCCGCGAGTTGGTTCAACAGATAGATCAGCAGGTAGAAGGCCTGGCTTATTTTACCAATATCAGTTCGCTGGCCGTATTTGGCGGTGGCGATGGTATAGCGTATGAGCAGCAAAAACGCGGCATTCAAAACAAGGTTGATATTGTAATTGCAACGCCCGGAAGGCTTATTGCTTTCCTGACTTCGGGTGCCCTGAAACTGGATCACCTGAAACATTTTGTACTGGACGAGGCCGACCGCATGCTGGACATGGGTTTCTTCCAGGATATTATGCGTATTATTACTTATTTGCCGGCTAATCGCCAAACATTGTTATTCTCGGCTACCATGCCGGGTAAGATCCGTACCCTGGCGCGGTCGATACTCAAAGACCCCGAGCAAATTAACATTGCACTTTCGCAGCCCGCGGTTGGTATCAGCCAGCAGATCTATCGTGTGCACGATGCGCAAAAAACCAAGCTGATCGAGGTATTATTGAGAAGCGGTTTATATACCAGCACCATCATATTTGCATCAACCAAAGAGAAGGTTAAGGCCCTGGCTAAAGACCTTAAACATGCACAAATTAATGCCGAAGCTTTCCACTCAGACATGAACCAGGGCGAGCGCGAAGAGGTATTGCTTAACTTCAAAAACCGCCAGCTACCTGTAGTTATCGGTACCGATGCGTTATCGCGCGGTATTGATGTGGAAGGCATCGACCTGGTAATTAATTATGATGTGCCCGGCGACCCCGAAGATTATATCCACCGTATTGGCCGGACAGCCCGTGCAGAAACCAAAGGTACAGCGGTTACATTGGTTAATAAACACGATGAACGCAAACTGACCAATATCCAATCGCTGATTGATAAAAAGATAGAAGAAATTACTTTGCCTGCAGATATTGGCTCGATACCAGAGCAAAAGCCTCAGTTTGATAACACCAAACGTAAGAGTCGCAATAACAGAAGGCCTGCCCATAAGGACGCGCCCAAAGGGCAGAAACGCAGCTAAAGAAGGTATATAGTATATAACAAGGCCTGAAAGCAATTTGCTTTCAGGCCTTGTTATATACTGGTTAAATGTAAAATGTTCCGTTAAAGGTTACTGGTGAAGTAGCGTTATTTGGCGTAAATGTTACGTTCATGGTGCCTTGATCTCGTCCCGAAACAATAGAATAACTGCCATGTGCGGTAATTGCATTTCCATTTACATCTATTAAATTAGTAACTAAATGTGTACCAGCGGTTCCATAAGCTTCATAATTTATACCCAGATAAGAAAAAGTGCCGATATCAACAGTGGCTTGTTTTGATGCTGCATGTTTTTCAGAAGAAACTTTAGGGTCGAAAGATGTTAATTGCTTTCCGGCTGCCAAAACAACAACAGTTAGGGGTAAGATAAATTTTTTCATAAAGATTATTTGTGTTAAGATTTACTGCAAGTTAATGTTGGGTTTCGATAAAAGCAAATATTTTTCGATGGTTAGTTCTTAATATTTGTTAATTAGATCAAAACTGATAGGATTGTCAACCTTTTGGCTTTTTGTGTTTAATAATCGTTTATTTTAGTGCCATTACTTTCGGGTTAATTTTACAATTTTACATCGTGAGTGATTTTCAACCTCAATTACGTACTGTTAACGTTATCCGTTATGTAACGCCCCTGCGCGAAGGCGGTTCGCTGCCTGCTATTGCCGAGGCCGACGACGAG
Organism: Mucilaginibacter polytrichastri; assembly: GCF_001911425.1. GTDB lineage: Bacteria > Bacteroidota > Bacteroidia > Sphingobacteriales > Sphingobacteriaceae > Mucilaginibacter > Mucilaginibacter polytrichastri. The sequence goes on from NZ_MPPL01000001.1 coordinate 855,418, forward strand.
TTTCTGTACGTGCTTAAGTTTCGCGGCGCAGGCCAGGGCGTAAAAGCCTTGATTGCCGAATTGATCGGCGGCGAAATAGCCCGTTTGCTGGGCTTTAAGATTCCGGAGCTGGTGTTTGCCAATCTGGACACTGCCTTTGGCCGTACAGAACCCGATGAAGAGATCCAGGATTTGTTGAAGGCTAGTGTAGGCCTTAACCTGGCCCTGCATTACCTGTCGGGAGCCATTACGTTCGACCCGGTGGTTACCGCGCTCGATGCTAAACTATCCTCACAGATTGTATGGCTGGATTGCCTGCTCACTAACGTTGACCGTACCCCCCGCAACACCAATATGCTGATCTGGCATAAAGAACTTTGGCTGATAGATCATGGCGCGTCGTTATACTTTCACCACTCGTGGCATAACTGGCAGGAACAAGCTAAAAGGCCTTTTGCAAATATAAAAGACCATGTATTGCTGCCCCGCGCCAGCGAACTGGCTATAGTTGATATCGAGTTTAAAGCGATACTAATCCCGGAAAATATCCGCAAAATTATTGATCTGATTCCCGACGAATGGTTGAGCGCCGGGTTTGAGGATGAAACACCGGATGGTATCCGCAATGTATATTATGAGTTTTTAACAACGCGCGTTGCCGCGTCTGAGATATTTGTAAACGAAGCCCAACATGCCAGAGAATCATTTATTTGAGTATGCCGTAATACGCGTTGTACCCAGGGTGGAGCGTGAGGAGTTTTTAAATGTTGGTGTGATCTTATACTGTAAAAAGGAAAAGTTTTTGGGCATCAAATTTACGGTGAACGAACCCCGGCTTGCCGCTTTTTGCCCCGAACTAGATCTGGATGCCCTGACTGCTAACCTGAATGCCCTGACACAGATTTGCCTGGGTAGCAAAGCCGGCGGCCCAATAGCCCAACTGGATGAGCCGTCGCGCTTCCGCTGGATTACTGCTACGCGCAGTACCGTTGTTCAGGCCTCAAAAGTACACCCGGGTTTGTGCATTAGTGCCGCCCAAACACTGGAAAAATTGTATGTGCAATTGGTAGCATAGCATATAATTGGTTTGTTTTATTCTGATTTTATTTAGATATTCAATTAACCAATTATAAACCATATGCCACACATTAATTTGCCTGCCGGTGTACCGGGAATCAGAAGTTTGTTTTCGTTCAGGCCAGAAACTGCAGCCCCTCTCAACCTGTTAGCACAAACCTTATTACACAATCCACACCCAACTTTAACAGCCGGCGAAAGGGAGCTGATAGCCACCTACGTATCCAGCCTGAATAACTGTAAATATTGCGCCACCATCCACGGTGCTATTGCCAAACACCAGTTAGGTAATGATGGTGAAACCGTGAAACGGCTAGTTACAGATATGGAAAATGCGCCGGTAAGCGACAAGCTGAAAGCCTTGTTACGAATTGCCGCCAAAGTACAAACAGGAGGCCAGAATGTAACCGAAACCGATGTGGCCGAAGCCCGTAACGAGGGTGCCACCGATCTGGAAATTCACGACACGGTATTAATTGCCGCAGCCTTTTGCATGTATAACCGTTATGTTGATGGACTGGCCACTTTCCAGCCCGATGACGATGAGCTTTATGACCAGATGGGTGCTATCCGTGCGCGTGAGGGTTATCATAGTGGCCCGTTAACGTTGAAGAAAAACGAAGCTGTTACCGAGGCTTCTTAAACTATACTAACTTATTATGCTTAAAGTTTACACGTTGTAAACCTTAAGGGTAATAAAACCGTAAGTGAGTTAGAACAAATCGCTTATAATATGCTTATAAAGATGTGTTTTTTAACTTGAAGTTATATTTGAAATTGACTATGAAAAAATTATTTAACTTATTGATTCTTGGAATAGGCTTTTGTGGCGTGGCAAATGCGCAAAGTACTACCACAGATGATGGCAAAGGCTGGTTCTCTAATAACATTGCCGGTGCTGCACAGGTACAGGTTACTTACCGTAACACCAATTTAGATCAGGTTAACCGGATTCTGAATAACAACAACATCCCATCCTTGAAAGGTAATGATGTGTGGATTAACCTATCCATGAGCCACGTTCACAAACAGTGGATTTTTGAAGATGGCTTGGGTGTTACACCGCTTTCTACTTCAGAAGGTACCAATAACATCAAGGCCAAATATGGCCAGGGGCAGGCTTATTTTAGAGCAGGGTATAATATTGCCAAATCTGATGATTCGAGGTTCTTCCCGTTTGTTGGTTTAAATTTTTCGGCAGCCATGCTGAAGATCGAGGACAAGGGCCGCCAGGAAAGTACCAATGATTTTTCGCAGGAACTGCTAACCAGTACTTCCAGCAAAACATTATACCAAGGTAACTTCGGTATTGAGTTGGGTGCAGGATATGATTACCTTATTAAATTGAAAACCAAAAAAATTGATAACTGCGTAGAAGTTCAACGCAATATCCCAATTGGTATCCGTGCCGGTTATTACATCAACGCTGCCCGTAGCGACTGGAAAATAGACGGACATTCATTAGATAACAGCCCCGATAAAAACCAAAGTGCGGTGTTTATTTCGCTGAATATTGGCTTGGGCTACAATGTAAGGAAGCTGTAATCGCTTTACACCCATCGTGCCGAACTTGTTTCGGCATCCCACTTGCTAAGTTTGCGAAACACCAATCGCAAACCTGTACTGTGGGATGCTGAAATAAGTAAGTATGCTTATAAAAGCATCCTATTTGATAAATCCACCACATGGATCAGCTCAGTTTTTTCGAAAATACGGAAGCCGGTAAACCACTGTTGCCTGGGTTAATTGATTACCAACCGGGTATGTTCAGTAAAGCCGAAAGTAATCTGGTGCTTCAGAAACTGGTTAAAGAAACGCCTTGGTCGCAGCGCGCTGTGCTAATGTATGGTAAGGAGGTGCTTACTCCACGATTAACCGCTTGGTACGGCGATCAGGATACAGATTATTCGATCTCCGGTAGTAGTTCTAAACCATTGCCGTGGACAGAAGATTTGCTCATGATCCGCAAAAGAGTAGAAGCAGCCGCAGGGGTTTCATTCAACACCGTACTGCTTAATTATTATCGAGATGGTAATGATTCTGTTAGCTGGCACGATGACATGGACAATATCCCGGGTCGAAACATGATTGTCGGTTCGGTTAGTTTAGGGCAGGTGCGCACGTTCGATATTCGTAAAAAATCAGATCATAGCATCAAGTATTCCATCCCGCTCGAAAATGGCTCGTACCTACTAATGAAGGGCGACTTTCAGCTGAATTGGCAGCACCGGATTGCAAAGTCAACTAAACCGTTGAACGAGCGGGTTAATTTGACTTTTAGGGTGAGTAATAGCGTAAAATCATAACTACCCGTCGTGCCGAACTTGTTTCGGCATCCCATCCGCAAAGTCTGCGAATTATAAATCGTAAACCTGTCCTGTGGGGTGATGAAACAAGTTCAGCATAACGACGGGTTAACGGCGTGAACACAAAAAAGGGCCTTCCATCCGGAAAGCCCTTTTGCATAGCTAAGCTATTTAATGCTTATTGTTTTGGTGCCGGATTTTGTTTCTCAGGCGCTTTACCAATCAGATCCATAAACTGATCTAGTTTAGGAGTGATGATGATTTGGGTACGTCTGTTTTTAGCTTTACCGTCATTGGTCATGTTATCGGCAATCGGGTTGTATTCGCCACGGCCGCCTGCGGTTAAACGTTTAGGATCAACATTGTAAGTGTTTTGCAGTGCCATAACTACTGACGATGCCCTTAAAGCACTTAGATCCCAGTTGTTACGGATGTTTTTCTGTGAGATAGGCAGGTTATCCGTGTTACCTTCAATCAGTACATCGTAACCGCTATAGTCGGTAATGATCTTTGCAATTTTGCTTAAGGTAGCACCGGCTTTGTCAGTTAGTTCATAACTGCCAGATTTATACAGCATATTGTCTGAAAGCGAAATGTAAACCACACCTTTTAATACTTGTACATCAACATCTTTAGTTTCCTGCTGGCTTAATGAGCGGGTTAGGTTGTTAGTTAACACCATGTTAAGCGAATCGCTTTTGTTTTTGGTGTTTACCAGTTGTTGAATGTATTTGTTTGAGCTGTTGATCTCGTCAACCAGTTTAGAGATATTCACATTACCTTGGCTGCTCGAGTTTAAACATTTGTTTAAAGCATCCTGCAAAGCAAGCGTATTTGATTTTTCTGAAGCAATTTGTTCTTCCAGGCTTTTGATCCTGTTATTGGCCACGGCAAGCCCTTGTTCGCTGGTCTGGTATTTTACGCTCAGGTCGCGGGTGCTATTTTGCAGTTGTGTGTAATTAGCGTCCAGTTCTTTATATTTTTTAGTGCTTACACAACTTTGAGCAACTACTGCTGTAATGAGCAGAGCCGGTATAATTATTGGGAACTTCATAAATTTTTGTATTTGTTTTTTTTAAAGATATAATTTAAAAGATCAATAAGCAATAACGGAGGATGGTAAGGAATGTTTTAAACAGGGTTTTCGATAATATATAGCGAGAGTGAAATAATATTATTTATACGAAATATTTAAAACGTAATTTATACCTAAAGAGGCCTTTAGCAGAATATTAAAGGCCTCTTTTAATAATTGTTGTTTGTTATTGAACAACCTTTATTTCAACACGGCGGTTTAGCGCGCGGCCTTCTTCGGTTGTATTGTCGGCTATCGGTTTGCTTTCGCCGTAACCTTTGGTGGTTAAGTTATCGCCGTTAACGCCGGCATTTACCAGGTACGCTTTAACAGAATTAGCGCGATCGAGCGATAATGACATGTTGTGCGCCGTAGATCCTTCGGCAGATGAATTGCCGTTCAATACTAATTTGGTGGTTGATGCCCGTCTTAGAGAGGTGGCAACAAGATCAAGCGTTTGGTATGAGTCTGTTTTTAACACGGCAGAGTTAAACTCGAACTGGATATTAGCGAAGTTAAGATCTTGTTTTTCTGGTGCCGGTGCTGGTTCTTGTTTTTCTGGTGCAGGGGTAGGGGCCGGTGCCGCAGCCGGTGGAGCTGTTTTAACAGTATCTGTAACAGGTTCTTGTTTAACTACTGCTTTTTTTGCTTTACATGCAGGTAGGGTAAAAGCCAGTGAGGCAGCTAAAACTAATAATAGGTTGCTTTTTAAAAACTTCATTTTGTAAATTATTATAAGGTGGAATGTTGTACGAATAAAAACACTTTTTTGCTACGAAAAGTATTTGTTTGAGGAAAAAATCAGGAAATAATAGTTATTGATGAATGCTGAAGCCTTTAAATAGGTGAATTGCAGAGAGATGGAGTTTATTTAAGCAGCGCATAAACATGCTCATCCATCAGTATGCCATTTTTAAAAAGCGCAAATTGCCGAACACTTTCTTTAATGAAACCTGCTTTGGTAAGTACCCGCATCGAGGCCGGGTTATTGTCTTTTACAGTGGCCTGTATCCGTACAATGTCGAAGTTGTCAAAAATATAACTCGTAATCAATCCCACAGCAGCTGTCATAACGCCACAGCCCCAAAAGCTCTCCCCAAGCCAGTAACCCAATGACGCGCTTTTGCGGTAAACATCGGCCCCGGGCTTAAATTCAATACCACCGGCAATAGCACCATTTATTGTGATAGCAAAAGTGGTTGCCGGATTTTGATTTAAATGGCCGGCTATAAATTGCTCTGCATCATTAATGGTGTATGGGTACGGAAATGTATCGAATAAAAAGCGGGAAATATTACTATTATCAGCCTGCCGTTGTAAAAATGCCGAATCATTCGGCAGCCATCCCCTTAGTATAAATGTGTTTCCTTGTAATTGCATGCCGGTAAAAGCTTACTTAGTCAACTCTGTTTGATAAATTACAGCGCCTTCTTTGTTAATGGCTTTCACATTAAAACGGTTGGCATCTACCGAAAAATACATAAACCCATGCTGTGATGCCTGGAAACGACTGTAAGGGATGCCGGCAGTAACATCTGTTAACTCAGACCCTGCACCGGATATAAACTGGTGGGTAAAGCCTTCGGGTTTTAAATGCTGCAGCGAATGGTCGTGGCCCGAGAGGTAAACATCTACCTTATATTCTTCAAACACACTAGCCAGCATCTTACGTGCAGTAAGGGTGTCGTAGTTTTTTATACGGGGGCCAACAGTATAACAGGGGTGGTGCCCAACAACAATTTTCCATTTTACATCTGCCGGGGCGTTCTTCAGCGTGTCTTTTAACCAGGCCATCTGGGTTTGTACCTGCGGCTGTAATGCCTCGTGCATCATGGGGTCTGTATCTATCATAATAAACAGCGCTTTGCCTTTATCTTTGCCCAATGCTACCTGTTTGGTATAATAGCGGGCAGGCATATTCCAGCGGCGGCTTATTTTGCTGTAACGGATCTGTGCATCCGGGTCTGTCATATAATCGTGGTTACCCAGTATCGGGAACCAATCGCATTGCAGGGAATGAGCCGTGTAAATGTTCTCGAACGAGTAATGCCAAAGCGGGTCTTGCTCGCTTATTACGCCTTTGGGGTAAAAGTTGTCGCCCACAGAAATTACAAAATCATTTGCATGTGCTGCACCCCATAAGCCCATTTGTTTGGCTACCTCAACCTGGTCGTATTCACCATTGCGGCCCCAATCGCCAATGGCCATAAAATGCAGGGCATAATCGTCTGCTATTTTATCCTGGTGGGTTAGGTCGTCGCTTTCTAAATGGGTTACGTTATTATCGGCTAATGTTGCCAGCGGGCTAACAATTGTTGCACCCAAGGCTGTTAATGCGGTGCTTCTAACAAAATCTCTGCGTTTCATAAAGTTGCTGTAGGGGTATTTTATTGGTTTAATTTATACTGAAAACCTGGCCTAATATACATTATGTTGCGTTTAATGTACAACAACAAGTGTTTAATTAATTGTAAATGAGTAATGCACGAAATACACACTAATGTTAAATGTACTTTCGGTTGTTAACATAATGATAATATTGTATTAACTTTATGATAACCTATTTTTGCATCAAACACCAGATACAACATATGAAAAAATCTAAGCTGAAGTCACTCGTAAAAACTGCCCGCAAAAATGCTCAAAAAGATTTCCAGATTGCTATCGCTGCCGAATTAAAAGTTGCTGCCGGAAAATTAGGCCAGGACATTGAAAAACTGAATAAAGACATTGAAAAGGAAGCCAAAAAAGCTGCCAAAAGAATAGCTGAAAAAATTAAGATCGATAAAACTGCATTAGTGCAAGCTAATGATGATGCCAAAGCAGCCGCTGCTGTAGAAAGCGTTTAATTAGTAAGTCATCTACTGAAAATACTCCGCCCGTTCAAGCATTATTGCTTGAACGCCTATAGCTACAGTCCGGCTATTCACTGTACGGTGCCTGTATAGTATTGCAAAATAAGTGTCTGTAATGCTTGCCATTAATTAAAAATAATTTTTCTTCTTTATTTGGATTAATTATAAATAATGTTCATTTTCGCAATGCAACAGATCATAGATGCAAGCGATACAGACCATTACCCATACGCTAAATATAACCGAAGTATTTAAAACAGCTTCGGGTACTATATTTCAATCAGACAGTGAAAACTGCTGGTATATTGATTTTGCCGGTAAGCTTAACCGCTTTGATTACCGTTGCCTGCAAAAACTTCGTAAAGCAGTTTATCATATTGATATCGAGGGGCTTTTAATGAATACAAACCGGTCTGCCGATATGGAAATCGTTTTTATTTGTGCCTGCGATCATACTTATATACTCACCACTTTAGAGATCATTGCCCTTAAAGAGTTGCTGCAAGGCACCTTTACTATGCTGGAGCTTAACCACATTATCCACGACAGGTTATACAGGGGAGCCCTTTAATCATATTAAGACTCATTTCATATTAGCCCTCAATAGTTTACTTATCAATTTATAGCATTAGTTTTGTTATAGATAGTTAGATAGGTACTTAAATTGAAATTATTATGAAAGATATAATGCGCATAAAATGCCTCATTTCTACAGAAATGGAAAGCATTTTAAACCAGCAAATCCGCAAAGAAGCACAATCATCATCCATTTATTTAGCCATGGCTTCATGGTGCGATAGGAATGGTTTTGATGGCTCATCAGTATACTTTTTTAAGCAAGCCGATGAAGAAAGACAGCATCAGCTTAAGTTTTTTAAATACGTACTTGATATGGGCGCAACAGCTATCTCTCCGGATGTTAGCGGCATTAAAATCGAATATAACTCATTCCGCGAAGTATTTGAAGATGCCCTTGACCAGGAGATCAGTGTTACGCAATCTATCAAAAACATAGCGTCACTTTGCCACAAAGAGCAGGATTACGTTACGATGGAATTTTTAAACTGGTTCTTGAAAGAACAACGTGAAGAAGAGTACAAAGCACGCCGCGCACTCGAATTGTTTGAAGTGATTGGCGAAGAAGGTGCCGGCCGCTGGCAAATTGACAAGCACGTTGGTGATATTAAATACGATAGCGAAGCTTAAATAGCCTCTGGAGATTGGTTGATCGATTTTAAAAGCTTCAAAATCTCTTTCTCAGAATATTCCTTTAACCAGATATTACCTGGTTGTAATGTACAGATCGGTGCATAATCGCACCGGTCTGTACATTCTATCCGCACTACCTCAATATCCAGCTCACCTTCCTGGTGCTTAGCAAAAGATTTAGCAATTTTATATAAACTCTTTCCACCCCGCTTGGCACATTTGCTGCCGGTACATATATAAAGCACCCTATCGGGTATAGTAAACTTACTCATGTTGCTGTATTAACTATTTATTAACGTAAAACTACAGCTAATAGTTGAGCGCCGGGCCAATTTATTATTACAACAGGCGGCTGATTAACCACGATCCCAAAAAGCAGGTGGCTCAATCCCTAAAGATCGGAGGTATACATATCCCTGCCCACGATGGTGGATCTCGTTATTAATCCAATAAAGTATCATGTTATAGATCGGGGCCTCGTACATACCAAAGGCTACTACGGTTTCGCGAAACTGCTGTGGTGTTATCCGGGGCCAGTAAGCCAGTATATCTTCGGTAACTTTGTCCCAAAGAATTAATAGTTCTGCCTTGGTTTTAACTATAGACCGCTGCGGGTTATAATCCAGTTCGGGTGTAAACTTCCAGTCGCCGGTAATCAGTGCTTTAATGCCGATGCCGGCAATGCCTAATACCTCTTTAGCCATATCGGCAAAAGGGCGCATGCCGCCAATGCTATGATTAAAGAGCTGGTCTTCTGGGAATATTTCGATCAGTTTTTTGGTAAGGCTGCGGTGGCCAAGCCATTGTTCCAAAAATTCTTCGGGTGTGATAATCTGTACGGTGGTTTCTGTTGTTTGTGGGTTTTCCATTGTGTGTGTTGATGATTGATGAGCAAATAAACCACGGGCTAGTGACAACCCTATGTCAGCAGGAATTATAATAATTCACATTTATCATTTACTTTGTATAGAATGTACCCGCAAATCTTAGCCCATATTAAAACTTACGTGCACCTGGATGCGCACGAAGAGCAATTGCTGTGCGATACCCTGGAGTTGATTAAACTCAAGAAAAAGCAATTCCTGCTGGAACCGGGCAAATTGTGCAAGGGCAATTACTTTGTGCTGAAGGGCTGTTTGCGGCTGTATATCGTAAACAATAAACTGCATGAGCAGATCCTGCAGTTCGGGCTGGAAAACTGGTGGATAGCAGATCAGGATAGTTTGCTGAACAAGAAGCCCTCGGCCTGCTATATCCAAACGATAGAAGAGTGTGAAATGCTACTGTTGACCGAACACAACAAGCTATTGCTTTTTGAAAAGATCCCAAAGCTGGAAAGCTACTTCTTAATTATGATGCACAAAGCCCTGGTGGCATCGCAACGCCGTATCGGCTTTATTTTTAATATGAACGATGAAGAGCGCTACCGGTACTTTGCCAAACTTTTCCCCGAATTTTTACAGCGTGTGCCGCAATATATGCTGGCTAGTTATCTGGGTTTTACACCTCAGTTTATGAGCAGGCTGAGAGCCAAAAAAATCTGATTTTCTTAAACTCAGTTCATTTTTTGGAGGGGTGCTTATGCTGACCTTTGTTTTATCAAAACATTAAAACAATGAGCACCAGAACAAAAATTAATCAGAAAGACCCGGCATATCACGCCATGATGGCATTAGGCGAATACCTTACCACCACGCCGCTTACCGCTAAACACCACGAATTGATTAAGATCAGAACGTCGCAAATAAACGGTTGTGCATTCTGTATCGATATGCATACCCGCGATGCCCGCAAAGAAGGCGAAACCGAGCAGCGTATTTATGCTTTGAGCGTTTGGCGCGATACCCCTTTCTTTGATGAGCAGGAGCGTGCCCTGCTGGCCCTTACCGAAGAAGTTACTTTGATTGGTAATCATGTATCAGACGATACTTATAATAAGGCAGCTGCCGTGTTTGAGCCTGCATACCTTACTGCTATATTGATGGCCATTATAGCTATCAACAGCTGGAACCGGTTTGCCATTACTACTCACATGGAAGATTTTCTGAAGGTAGGATAATCGTAAGTTAGTGTCAAAATTGTGAAAGAGGCGGGCTTAAGGTTCGCCTTTTTGTTATTTTATAGTTACTTATTTAAGTAACTATAAAATGCAATATAAACGCCACTTATTGGTTAATGTAGTATAGCCTTTCAGTATTTTACAACAGCAATACAAGCTGTGCGTTTAGCAAACAAAAAAATTCATCGGCCACAAAATAATAAGCGCGGTTTAAATGTAACTTAGCGCCGCTAAATATCACGGGCCAGGCATAATCCATATCCGCTCTGTCTTCTTTTCTGCAACGGGCTTGTAATCATCGGCAAGCCTGTACTTCTGCTACATTCAATCTAAATTTATGCCCATACTTATTTTTTTTATTGCCCATTGGTTTCTGTCGTTATTTTTTCAAACTTTCTTTCAGCACCGTTACGCTTCGCACCGCATGTTTACTACCAGCAAGGGCTGGGAACGCGCATTTTACCTCATGGCTTATGTGTTTGAAGGGTCGTCTTTCCTTAATCCCCGTGCTTATGCTATGATGCACCGCGAGCACCATGCTTATAGCGATACCGAGAAAGACCCGCACTCGCCACATTTCTTTACAGATGTTTTCCAAATGATGAAGGCTACCATCATCACCTTTCGCGACCATTTAAAGCGGACTAAAGATCCCGAAGCCCGTTTTGCAGGCGATTGCCCCGAGTGGCCGTTGATAGACAGGGTGGGTTCCTCCATTGTTTCGAGGCTGGCATTCGGTGCTTTGTATACCTGGTTTTATATTGCCTTTGCCACACACTGGTGGATGTTTTTACTTTTACCCATCCACTTTTTGATGGGGCCATTACAGGGTGCCATTGTAAACTGGTGCGGCCACAAATATGGATACAGCAATTTTGATAACAACGATCAATCTAAAAATACTACGCCCTTTGATTTTTTTATGCTGGGCGAGTTGTTTCAGAATAATCACCATAGGTACCCAAACAGCGCAAACTTTGGCAATAAATGGTTCGAGATAGATCCTGTTTACCCGGTAATGCGATTGATGCACCGGTTGCGGATCATTAAACTGCGGAAGAATTATTAAGCCTTAAATAAAAGGTATAAGCCAAAAGAAAACCCGTTAAGCAAATTACTTAACGGGTTTTCTTTTTAATGCTTATTTAAAGATAGACAGGTGGACTGTTTTTATGCTGAGCATAAAAGTTTTACCCACGCTAATTTTAACGCTTTTGTCTTGCAGCATTGCTTTAATGGTTTCGTCGCCTTTAAGGGCTTCGTACAAATCGCGTGCTACTGCAGAGCCACTGATGTTGTTGGTTACTTTACCGTTTTCCATTTGAATGTTAAACGTATATCCCGATTTTCCACGGTCGCCGGCCGACTCAAAGTCTGTAATGTTTAATTTAAAACTCTGATCTTCTGTTAAGCTCTTCTTAAGATGCAAACGGATTACCGGGATGTATTTTTTCCAGGTGGCTAAATATGTTCTTTGTTCCATGTATGAGCTGTAAAGGTATCATTAAATGATGATGATTTTACAAATAGGTCATATTCATTTTAATAAGTTTAAAAAAATTACATGCAGGTAGGCTTATCAATATCGAATAAGCCGTGCTTATAACCTATTTTTACGCAATAAACATTATAATGTTTGCCTTGGTATTTTGATGTTATTAAATTCAACCATCGGCAATTAAAAATGTTTAATAAATAAACCCTCTTTTAAACCATGGCTTATATTGACTATTACCAGGTGCTTGGACTGAAAAAAGGCGCTACCGAAAAAGATATTAAAAGCGCCTACCGTAAGCAAGCCCGTAAATACCACCCCGACCTTAACCCAAATGATAAGGAGGCAAATAAGAAGTTTCAGGAAATAAATGAAGCCAATGAAGTGTTGAGCGATGCCGAAAAACGCAAAAAATACGATCAGTATGGCGAAAACTGGCAGCATGCCGATGCTTACGAGGCGCAGCAAAAACAATCTGGCGGCAGCAGGCCTTCCAGTGGTTATAGTGGCGGCAATACCGAGGGCGGTTACAATTATGAAAGCTTTGGCGGTGGCGGCGATTTTTCTGATTACTTCCAATCTATGTTTGGCAACATGGGCGGTGGTGGCGGCCGGCAAGCCAAATACCGAGGGCAGGATTTCCGTTCGGAGCTGCACCTTAACTTGCTCGACGTTGTTGAATCGCAAAAGCAAACATTAACCGTTAACGGTAAAAATATAAGGATAACCATACCCGCCGGTGTTGAGAACGGCCAAACTATTAAAATAACCGGCCATGGCGGCGCAGGCAGCAATGGCGGCCCGGCCGGCGACCTGTTAATAACCTTTGTAATTAAAGACGACGTGAAATTTAAAAGAGACGGTTATAACCTGCATACTACAGTTAATGTAGACCTGTATACTGCTATACTAGGCGGTGAATTAATTGCCGAAACGCTGACAGGCAAGGTAAAAGTGCCGGTAAAGCCCGGTACCCAAAACGGGGCTAAAGTGAAGCTGAAAGGCAAAGGTATGCCGGTGTATAAAAAAGAGAACGAGTTTGGCGATCTGTACCTCAGTTACCAAATTGATATACCTACAGAACTAACTGATAAGCAAAAAGAACTGTTTAAAGAACTTCAACAATCGTCAATTTAAAACCTACTAAAATGGCAACAGAAGATTTAATAGAAGCAACCGTATTTTGTACCTATCACCAGGTGGAGTATTCTTTTATCGCATCGTTGGAGGAAGCAGGATTGGTACAGTTAACATTTATAAACCAGCAATACTTTATACCGAACACCCAATTGCTGCAACTCGAAAAAATGATCCGGCTGCACCAGGAGCTGGATATTAATTTACCGGGCATCGAAGCCATAGCACATGTGCTGCAGCGGATGGAAGATTTGCAGCAGCAAAATATCAGCCTGATAAATAAGCTGCGCTTGTATGAGCAGGTTTAATGTTATTTAGAGCTTTTAAATGGCAGCTTTTTTAAACTTACCTGGCTCATTACATCTTTTTGGTAAAGGCCAATGCAGTATTTATTAAACAGGCTGTCGAAATTAACATCGCCAATGCTTACCTGTTTGGGGTAGGGCTTGCTGTTTAAAAAAAAATAAACCTTAGTGTTGCCATATTTATTGTAGGGCATAAAATTGCCGTAATCCGTCATTTGTTTCCAAAGCGTATCAGAAAGGGTAACGGCATATACCCGTATTACAGGGCCTGTGTTTTGTTCGTTACGTATAAAGGCAGCTTCTTTAAAATTGCCTTTCAGGTCGGCAGTGCCGGGCTGGGTAAAAACATTCCAAAGCATTAGTGCCAGTGCAATTACCACAAATACCCATAAAAAAGCCCGCTTGTTTTTCATTTGGCAAAGCTACAAATGCCGGTGATTATGTTATGCCATTGCAATATCAAAAGAGCAGGTTTGCTAGTATGCGAAGTGGAAAAAAGTAAAAAACGCCTTGGCATAGCTGAAGGCGTTTTTCTGTACTCCAGAAGATGCATTTTTCGAACTGTTTTATAAAAGAGCTGAAAAATTGGCTGATCTGTTAACCATTTAAAATAATGATATTATGCCTAAGCTCATTGCTAATAAAAAAAGGTTTCGGATACTATTTTATCGTCCTTTATCCCAAAAACTGCAATTTCTGATACTTGTAACCGCTGTCCATTTTTTAAGGACATGTCCCTCCCCATGGCAACACTAAAATAATTGCCTCCAACTACCGGTTCGCTGCAAAAAAAGCTATGTACTTCTGCTATAATTTCCTGCCTGGCTTTTGACTTTGCTAATACCGCTTCAAGGCCCTTTGTTATGGTAGGCACACCCATTGCCAAAGCATGCTCGGGTTCGGTACAAACAATGTCGGCACTGTAAAACTGTTGATAAATTTCTGCCACTTGCCTTTGTTTAAAAAGTTCGTAGTAACGATCGGCTAATTCCTGAGTTGTCATTTTTGATTTGATTTAATTATACAAAGTTATTTTGCTTGTTGATACTTAAAGAGTTAAAATGTATCATATATTTGCTTAATCGTATCAATTTATAAATGGATGCATTAAGTACTGTATTAGAGGCAACGAGATTAAAGGGGGTAGTTTATAGCAAATTTCCTCTTGCGGCTCCGTGGGGACTGGATATTGTTCAGGATCAAAATTCGCAGTTCTGGCGCTTAGTAAGCGGTAGTTGTGTTATTGGCTCGCCCGATGGGCGTATCATAGAATTGAAGGAAGGGGATTTAGTATTTATCCCTAATGGCAGTGCTCATTGGATAGCAGATAAATCTACGAGCCTGCGTATGCCATCGCCCGAATTTGTTAAGGCCCGGCGGGCTGGTACCGCTGTTTTTAACAGTGGAGGAGCCGTAACAAACCTCATAGCGGGGCATTTTGAATTTGATTACCAGCCCTTGCATCCTTTTTTAAAGGATTTACCTCCAATTATTCACATCAGGCAATATTCTACAAAAAATCAGCTATTAGTAAAGCAGATTACGCAATTAATGCTGGAAGAACTCAATAACGAAAAGCCGGGAAGCAATGTAATGCTGAAGTGCCTGTCGGAAATTATGTTTATTAATATCATTAGGGCATATTTAGAACAGGCTGCACCCGACAGCGGTTTTCTTTCTGCGTTAAACGACCCAAGGATAAGCAAGGCGCTGAAGCTAATGCAGGACACACCACAAAACAATTGGACGCTGGAATCACTGGCATCTGAGATTGGCATGTCACGTTCTGTATTCTTTAATCAGTTTAAAAAATTAGTGCATGAGACACCGTTGAGTTACCTCACTAACTGGCGCATCAGGCAAGCCCAAAAACTATTAATAACAAATAGCAGTAATATATCGCAAATAGCAGCAAATGTAGGCTATCAGTCTGAAGCAGCTTTCAATCGTATATTTAAATCAAAAACAGGGCAAACTCCTGCAGTGTACAGGAGAAGCATGCTTGCCCGGTGATTTTTAGCGTGTGGCTATTTTCGTAATTAGTTTTTAATTATAACCTAAATCCAGAAATCTTCAAATTTGCTAAATGGAGCGAGGTATTAAACGAAGTTGCTTTGCAATTAATAGCGTGTTGAAAAAATAAAAAAAGCGAGACAGTTGGCTGGCGCTTCCGGTGAGAGGGAAGCGTTTGGTTGCAGGTACAAGGCCGATGTAGTTAATGATACCTTTTTAGAAGAAAGAACTTTGTACTAAAGTGGTGCTTAATGTCCTTAATCAGGAAAAAAAGGGCAAGAACTGAAAATCAGCCTTGCCCAATTGGGTGCTGGGTCCTGTACAAATCTCGAACTATTTCCTGCCTGATTTGCGTTTAATCGCCGATTTTGACATATAGCGTCTTAGTTCAAATTTTCCTTTCACCACCACCTCAGCGTGAGTGTCTGAGCATTAATATTCACTTTTGTAAATACGAAAGCTATATTGCGTAAACACGCCTTTACTTTAACAATGCCTTTATCTTATTAAAGATCTCGGTATTGTTAAAAACGCCTCTAAAATCAAGCGAGTGTGGCCCGTAGGTAAATATAGGCACCGGTGTTCCGGTATGGTCGTTGGTACTAAAGTTGCCCCAAACGTAGCCCTTATTTATGTTTCCATCTAATAATGTCAATCCACCTGTTTCATGATCGGCGGTAACAATAACCAGTGTTTCGCCATCTTCGTCGGCAAAGCGTAAAGCGTCTCCAACCACACGGTCAAAATCGGCGTTTTCGGTAATTATTTGTTTAAGATTATTGGCATGCCCCCCATGGTCTATCTGCGATCCTTCTATCATCATAAAAAAACCATTTGGCGCGTTTTTAAAGGCTTGGGTAACCTTTTTCAAGGCAAGCGGCAAATAGTTGCCCCTGCCATCCATTTTAGGCCGGGTAACGCTATCATCCATTAAACCCAGTATTTTGGTTGCCGGTGTAGTTAAAAAGTCATCAAAATTACGTACAACGGTATACCCCTTTTGCTTCATTTTGTCAACAGCGGATTCGCCATCTCTCGTTACGGTAAAATCTTTGTAAGCAGATCCTAAAAAGATATCCACCGGCGATGAAACGATCTGGCTTGCAATATCGGTAGCCTTACTTCTTTCGGAATTGTGGGCATAAAAAGCGGCCGGTGTGGCATCTGTTAATTCGCATACCACAATATCGGCCGTTTTTTTACCAGCCTCTGCACTGTAATCTGCCAGCGATTTTAGTGGTTTGCCAGCAGCATCTACCCCTACCGCCCTGTCATTTGTTTTTTGTCCAGATGCGAAAGCGGTAGCCCCCGCTGCCGAATCTGTGATATAAGCATCGGCCGAATAGGTTAACGAAAAGCCTATGTTCAGCATCTGAAATATGTTTAACTGCCCCCTATTGGCCGTATAGGTGGCATATATTTGCGATAAGCCCATGCCATCGCCTATACACAAAATAATGTTTTTCACCTTTTTAACTTCACCGTCTGATTTATAGGTTGGGTGATAAATTGCATAAGGTTGCGTCGCGGTGTATTCTGATCTGTCTTTCCCGTTCAGGAAGTTGCCAAGCCCTTCAATGTCATCGGTACCAATAACATCAACTCCTAAACGTAACATGGCCAGCCAGCTACTTTTGGTATCGGGCGTTTCAAAAAAGCGTACTTTTTTCCCGGCATTATGAACGCTGTCTATACCGCCTTTTACTCTTTTAATTTCTTCGGCATTAAATACCCCTTTGCCATTCCAATGTACATATCTGCTTAGCGGAAAACTCACCAACCCTATTTTTTTCCATTGCGTTTCTGTAAAGCCATCTAAATGATCAACATCAAAAGACATCCAATCAGGATAGTTTGGCATTACCGCTGCCGGAGGCACAGCCCCCGTCATCACAATAGATAGCCTGCCCGGATGCCCCTCATATGCGAAAAATTTTTCTAAAGGCTTAAGCTCTGTTATCACCAATGGCAATACAGCCTTATAATCCTCTTTTATTTCAATAAGCAGTCTTAAATGCCTTTGCGGATCACGGCTAAGCTTCTCTATCAGCGGATCGATATATAATACCTTTAATGACCGTTTAGCACTTATCTCTTTTTTATCATGTGCCACCATCAGCTGGCCTTTTACAGCATACACATCGGCCTCTATTGATCCAAAGCCTTTTTCATAAGCCCGGTAAAAGGGGATATTGTTTTTATAATCGTTGTGGGAGTGGGCATCGGCCACGGTGTACGCTTTTATTTGAGCGATAGCTGCCATGCTAATATTTAGCAATAATGCTGTAATCGTGATAATTTTGGTGCTTTTTTTCATTTCTATTTCAAAATTAAAACCGGGCATTGCCCGGTTTTAAAGGAGTGAATTTAATTTACCAGCCAGCGTTTTGTTTTAGTTGCCCCTGGCTAATCTGGATATCTTTTGGCGGAATTGGCCAAACGTTATCCCTTGCCGGATCGAAGTTACGCGCTTTCCATACAACCGAACCATCTGAACCGTGCAGTGGTTTAGCGTAAGTTGCCTGTGCATCGCCCCAGCGTACCAGGTCGAAGTTACGATCGCTCCACTCACCGGCCAGTTCCACACGGCGTTCGTGTTTCAGGTCGGCCATGGTAGCGCCCGATTTGGGTGCCAAACCTGCCCTTACCCGTACCTGGTTTAAAGCGGCATCGCCATTTTTACCCTGCATGATCTGCGCCTCGGCCTTGATCAGCAGGATCTCGGCATAACGCAATAATGGAACGTTTAAATCGGTTGACGGCTCATCGCCATTAGGACTAATGTGAATGCCACCTGCATAGCTAAACGGCTCCATGTATTTATTAAACTGGTAGCCGGTTAAGCTATTGCTTTTGCCGCCAATTGGGTAAGTATAAGTTTGGCCAAAGTATTGGAATGTATCTCCCTTTTTAAGGATAGTTGCCGCCAGCCTTTGATCACCGGCTTCAAACTCGTCCACCAACTCTTTAGTAGGCTGGTAATAACCAAAACCGTTGTATAAGCCCCAGCCTTTGTTTTCAAGCATAGCTCCCGGTAAAATACTTTGTCCATTTAAGTTACTGGCAACAGACCAAATGTATTCTGAGCTGTAGTTATTGGCAATTTTAAACACACCGGCATAGTTACTTAGTAACGCATGTTTACCACTCAAAATAACGGAGTCGGCATACTTTTCGGCATTTACATAATCCTTGGCATGCAGGTAAGTTTTGGCCAGGTATGCCCAGGCAGCGGTTTTGTGCGCGCGGCCTTTATCGGTTGCCGCAAGCTGATCAAAATAAGGTAATAATGAAGCCGCCTTTTTCAGATCGGCCTCTATGTAAGCATAGTTATCTTTAACCGATGCCAGTTGCGCGGGGAAGGCCAGCGGGTTGGTACGGCTTTGCAAAGGGGCACCTTGTTTGTCACTTCCATACAGATCGGCAATTTCCAGGTGCATCACCGCATGTACAAAATAGGCCTGGCCTAATATGAAATTTTTGGCAGATTGATCCATGTTGATAGCGGGAACGTTGGCTATCACATCGTTTGCCCGTTTCATTACCACAAAATGTAACGACCATGGCGCGTAAATACTACTTTCGTTACCGGTACAAATAAAGTTTTTTATATTTTCCCTATCGGCAGATGTACGGCCAACCACCATATCGTCGCTGGCGTTTATAAACCAAAAGAAACCACGGCCATACAGGTCTTCGCTGTTACTTTGTTTTTCATATAACCCATTAGCCGCCGCCTGGGCATCAGCAGCTGTTTTCCAAAAATTGGTACTGGTTGGTGTGCCGGTAGGTTTAATATTATCTAATGTGCTTTTATTGCAGCTTTGCGCAAGTATAATAACTATTACACCCAGTAAGCCTTTAACTATATTTTTAAATTTCATCTTCATTGTCTTCTTAAATTCTGATTGCGTTTGTATTATAAGCCTACGTTAACACCTATTAAAATGATCCTTGATTGCGGGTATAAACCTAAGTCTACACCGTTTTGGTTAATCCCAACTTCCGGATCAAGGCCCGAATATTTGGTAAATGTGGCCAGGTTTTGCGCGTTGGCAAATACCCTTGCGGTACGTACTCCAATTTTATTAAGCAACGTTTTAGGCAAAGTATAACCAAGGGTTACGTTTTTAATGCGCATATAAGAACCATTTTCCACATAAAAATCAGATACGTTACCAAAATTGCCATTATTGTCACTTGCCGAAAGTCTTGGAATATTAGTATTGGTATGTGTAGGTGTCCATGCGTTTTTAGCATCGGCCAACAGATTGTAGTTTTGGACAGACGCGTTTAAGCCGGTGTATTTAACTGCGTTAAAGATTTTATTGCCGGCTATGCCTTGTAAAAATATGCTCAGATCAAAGTTGCTGTAGCTAAAGTTGGCTGTAAAGCCGTAATTAAATTTAGGGAAAGGCGTACCCAGGTAGGTTTTATCGGCATCATTTAGTTTTCCATCATTATTCAAATCAAGAAATTTAATATCGCCCGGTTTGGCGTTAGGCTGGATAAGCGCACCAGACGCATTTTTATAGTTATTTACCTCATCCTGAGTTTGGAACAAACCGGCGGTTTTGTAACCGAAGAAAGAGTACAGCGGGTAGCCCTGTTGTAACTGAACAGGCACAAGGTTATCCCTCACCGTTGGGGTTGATAAAATTGTTTGCTGGCCTGGTAAAATATCCAGGATCTTGTTTTTTATGAATGAGCCGTTTACTGCAAAATTATAATGCAGCAGGCCTGCATTACCCTGGTATTTAACAGCAAGTTCGATACCCTTGTTCTGGATTTCGCCGCCATTTACAAACGGTGCAGTTGATACACCATAAACTGCTGCTACAGGAGGCTGAAACAAAAAGCGCGTATTTTTTTTCATAAATACATCGCCGGTTACATTAAGCGCACCTTTTAACAAACCGAGGTCGAAACCTATATCTGTTTGCGTGGCTTTTTCCCAGCGTAGGTTTTGATTTGCCAACCCATCAATAGCCGAACCGGTAATTGCTGTAGCCGGGCTGCCTAAATAACCAGCTGTTTTGGTTAAAGATACCGATGTTGGGAAATTTGGCAAACCTGCCAGGTTACCAGATTGGCCGTAACTTGCCCTTAACTTTGCAAAAGATACCAGGCCATTTTGTGAAAAAAACGATTCCTTACTGATCAACCAGCCGGCAGATACGCCAGGGTAAGTTTCTGTACGGTTTTGGCTGCTTAATAACGAGGTAGCATCGCGGCGGATAATGCCATTAATGAAATATTTGCCCTGGTAATCGTAACCAACCCTGCCCAAATAAGATATCAGCGCCGATTCATTTTTGTTGCCTTGCAACGGTACACCTGTAGGATTTAAGGTACCGTTAATGATGTAACGGTATGCAGGATCTTCGCTCAGGTAGTTATCGGTGTTTACACTAAAAAACTCCTGGGTATCGTCCTGGTAAGTATAACCAGCCAATGCGGTAATGTGATGATCGCGACCAAATGTTCTGTCAAAGTTTAGTGTTTGCTCGGCAAGTAAAGTTCTTGAGTTATTTTGTTCCTGGAAAAGGAAGTTATCAAAAAACTTTTTACCGGGCTCCAATACCCTGGTGCTAAAGTTCTTGATGGTCTCCAGGTTTTTAGTGATCCCCAGGTTTGAACGGAATTTTAAACCTTTAAACAAACTTACTTCTATGTAAGGGTTTATGGAAAAGCTGGTAACCGCATCGCTGTTATCCAATCGTTTTAAATAGGCCACCGGGTTTATAACATCACCGTATGAGCCGGCGTATTGGGAAGGTACACCACCAAAACTGCCATCGGCATTGTAAATAGAAGCATTAGGCGGATAAAAGATGCCCGATAAAATTGCACCAGTGTAAGCACTTGTTGTATTGGCACCCTGGCCATTGTTATAGGAGAAAGACATACTCTCGCCCATTTTTAACCAGTCTTTGATCTGATGATCGGAGTTTACCCTAAAGTTGTAACGTACAGCATCTGTATTTAACAGGATAGCGTCGTTTTTACGATAACCACCCGATACATAAAATGTTGATTTATCATTACCACCGCTGATGTTAAGGTTATAATCCTGGATTTTGCCGCTTCTGAACAGGGCATCGGTCCAATTGGTTCTGGTAATGCGCGAATCTGGATTTATGGTAGCATCAAAAGCCGGGAGGCGGGTTTTGCCTGCATTGTCGTAAGCTGTATTAATAGCGTCGGCATACTCAGCTGCATTTAGCGCCTGTAGTATTTTCAGCGCGTTTTGCTGTCCACCTTTAACCGAAATGTCAACATTTGTTTTACCTTGTTTACCACGTTTGGTAGTTATTAAAATTACACCACCCGCAGCCTTGGCACCGTAAATAGCGGCATAAGAGTCTTTAAGTACGTCTATTGATTCAATATCATTAGGATCAATGGGGCCGCCATTGTAAATTGTTCCATCAACTACGGTTAAAGGGCCTTCGTTATTAAAAGAGCTCTGGCCGCGTAACCTGATGCTAGGGCCCGAGGTTGGATCCCCACCTTCATTTAAAACAGTAACACCGGCTATTTGTCCCTGCAGCATTTCGGTAACAGAACCTACAGAACGATCTTTAACGTTTGATACTTTTAACGAACCGACAGCACCCGTTACATCTGATTTTTTTTGTGTACCATAACCAATTACCACAACGGCAGATAGGCCTGTTACATCGGCGCTTAAAGTTATATTGAGCGGCGGATGAGCGGCAGCAACTTCCTGGGTTTTATAGCCAACAAAGGAAAAAACCAATACCTCACCCTGTTCTGCCAACAATTTAAAATCGCCGTTAACATCTGTTGTGGTGCCAACCTGTGTTGTTTTGCTGCGGATAGTAACGCCTGCCAGCGGCCCGTCTTTATCAGACACGGTACCCGTAACCACAATTTTAGCAGGTGCAGGCACTACTTTTTTACGTGAAATAATAATGGTGTTATACTTTTCGCGATATTCCAACAGGGTATTGTTGGTTAACGCGTTCAGTACATCCTTTAGTGGCTTGCCTACAAAATTTCCGGCCTTTACTTTTACTGATGTAACATCATCCAGTTTGTAGTTAAAGGCTACGGAGGTCATCGCCTTTTTTAGTTTTTCGAGCGAAGCATCCATCGTCTCGTCGGCAAATTTTACGGTTACCGGCTGGTCCATTAATGATAATTTTCGCTCGGCCTGTGCCTTTTGTGGCATCATAGTTGCAAAAATTGTTAAGAACAATAAAATTGCGTTCGCTAACTTTCTTGAAATCTGGGTTAAAGATTTTTCCATACATTTGTTTTTGAAGTGATTAGTAACCGCCGGTTTGCTTTTAATTTGGCAGTTACACTTAATGAGCCAGTGCTTGTTAGTAGCAGGCATTGGTTTCTCTTTTATATTTGCTATTTAATATTTACCGTATCGCCGTTTAGCCTGTATTTGCGGCCATCAATAAGCTGTAGTATTTCCAGCACCTGGTTAATGGTTAGCTTGTTTGAAAACCTGACCGAATAGTGCGGTTGTTTATGCTTTTTGCCCGTGCAATTAAAGCTTACGTTGTACCTGTTTTGCAGGTAAACCGCCACTTCTTTAAATTCTACATCATCCAGTATCAAGTCATCATGCATCCAGCTAAGCGCATGATCACCGGTGATAGTTTGTTTCGAAAATTTTTGGGTTTGCCTGTTGTAGGTTAGCTGCTGTTGTGGCGTGTACATACCTAAAGTATGTTTATGATCATGCACTTCAACCTTGCCACTATTTACAAACACCTGTATGTTAGGTAATTCTTTATAAAATTTAATATTAAATGAGGTGCCCAGTACCTGGGTAGTAACACTGCCCGCATGTACCAGGAAAGGTTTGGTAACATCATGCTTAACGTTAAAAAAGGCTTCGCCACTAAGCAAGGTTACTTCTCTTTTGGTTTCGCTGAATTTAACCGGGCAAAGGATAGAACTACCGGCGTTTAACTGTAGCAATGTATTATCGGGCAATAAAACCTTTTTCATACAACCTTTGGGGGCAGTGATAACCTGATAGGCTATGGCATTTACCATTTTTGGAACCGTAAACAACCGGGCGCCAAATATGCCCGCAAAAAGGGTGATCAGGAGCACCGCCGCCACTTTTATCCAGGTAGTATTTAATTTTCTTACGGGCGGTTGGTTAATCGTTTGGCTTTCTATTTGTTGCCACAACGATTGCTTTAACCCTTTTACAGATGGCAAAATCTGCCGATCTTGCTCAAGGTCATTCATTAGGGTTTGCAGTAATGCCAGTTCTTCCTCAGAGCATTTGCCTGCGTTAAATTTATCAAGTAGTTTTTTGAGTTTCTTTTCTTTCACCTAAAAGCTTTTATACTTACTAAGTGACAGCCGGGCGAGGTTTGTACTATAAGAGATTTAAAAAAATTAGCAGCATTAAAAATTCGCGAACGTTGTTGAGTGGGATAACGTTATTATACTGATTAACTATTTTTTTAAGGCGCGCAAGGGCGCTGCTTATCTGGTTACGTACGGTTTGATGAGAGATGCCCAGTTCTGTTGCTATTTGCTGCCCGTTCATATCCTGCTCGCGGCTGCATAAGTATACCTGCCGCATTTTCTCCGGCATATCGGCAATTTCCTGGTTTATTAAGAAACTTAGTTCGGTAAAAGATAGCTTTTGGGCGGTACTATCTTCGGTAACCTGCGGCAGCTCTGTAAAATCGGTTAAGGAAAGTGGCTTTTTGCTTTGCTTTTTATACCACTTAAAAGCCATATAGTTAACAGATACCATGAGGTAAGCTTCCAGCGCTCCGTTTACCTGGATGGTATACCGGTTTTTCCAGACAGAAAGAAACAACTCCTGCACCATATCTGTCGCCTCATCCTCATTTTGCGTTTTTTTAAGGGCGAAAGCGATTAGCTTATCGGCATATCGCTCATAAATTTCTTTGAATGCCCGATGATCGCCGCTTTGTAGTTCCAGTAAAAGTTGAGCATCTGAATATTGTTTCACAGCCTTATTTTATAGGGGACAAAATAACGCGAATGGTGTTAAGTTAAATTTAAGTATATATTAACGCTGTAGAAGTATCTGAAAATAAAAATTTGACATGGTATGCTCCAATTTAGAAAGCACTTAAAAGCTGTTTAAAAACGAAAAATAAAAGTGCTGTGTGTTGAAACCCTCAAAAAATCACATTAAAAAATTTGAAATTTCGAACTATTGATATCAGCAAATCTTTGAATATTATATACTTGATTACAGGAAGTTGAGATATAAAAAAAGCGAGACAAACGACTTAAAATTGCCTTTGTCTCGCTTTTGTGCTCTCGACGAGATTCGAACTCATATCGATGGTACCGGAAACCATAATTCTATCCATTGAACTACGAGAGCATTAGGCCGCAAATATAGAATATTTCCG
Organism: Mucilaginibacter polytrichastri; assembly: GCF_001911425.1. GTDB lineage: Bacteria > Bacteroidota > Bacteroidia > Sphingobacteriales > Sphingobacteriaceae > Mucilaginibacter > Mucilaginibacter polytrichastri. The sequence continues at coordinate 880,326 of NZ_MPPL01000001.1, forward strand.
TGTTTTTATTGAATATAGTGACTAAAAGGACTGCGGTTTCTGTATTTCACTAAGGATAGTTTGTATAGCATTGGATATTAGTCTGAAACCAGGGTAAATGGAATTTAAATATGGAAGATGGGCGGTATAAATAATAATTTGTTTACAAAGAAGTTTTTGGAATGATAGTTAAAGCGGTTATATGCCACCGAAATATACCTTGTAGCAATAGCTATGATACTTTGACGGATATGATTGTATAATTGGTAAAGTGAAGAACTGTGCCAGGATCGAAAACATCATCCACGAAAAACTCATTCTGCAAGTTTTTGATCAATTGGGAGATATAAAAAGTTCACGTTTTGGCATATTTCAAAAGTACCAGTAAGTTTTTTACAAAAAAATTTAGCTGAATTTAGTTTTAAAGAGGTTCTACTATGTCTTCAGCTTCAATAGATTATCCGTTTTTAAGATTCGTCTTTAAAAAGTCAAGCCTTCGATGGTACAACCATAGGTTTTGGAAATTTAAAGATTAGGGGTAAATTGCGGAGAAAACGTAACAAATCATATCAGGCAGCTAGTATCATATATACTTTGGCCGTTTATCCGGTGCCTAACTTTGTCAATTTAATAATAAGTGGTAACAGCAAACATTCATTCCTGCCTTATGGAATACCTTGCGATTTCAGAATGTTATTTTTAATGTACCGGATATTTTTAAGGGGAATTAGATGGTAGATTTCAATAGCTTATTTATTATTGGCGGTGCACTATGCTTTATCTTAACCGGCGTTATTTTGTTTTTTTTTCGCAAACCCCAGCCCGAAGCGTATTTAAGTAAATTGCTGGGTGGGGTTTTGGTAACTGTTGGTTTATCTACAGTTAACTACATATTAATTGTAAGTGGAATGATGAAGCTGATCCCCTGGTGGTATGGTTATGGCATACCACTATATCCATTAATCCCGCCACTTGCTTATCTTTATGTAAGAGGGACTATTTATCGGGAATCCAGGCTTAAAAAACAGGACTATCTGCATTTTATTCCCAATATGGTCTGTCTGTTAGCGATGTTGCCATTCTATTTCGCAGGCAGTGCAGAAAAGATAAAAGCGGTAAATGCCATAACTCAAAATGTCAATTATGTGTACTATTATAAAACAGGTTTAATTCCGCCTATATGGTACTTTATCTGCCGACCATTGCAAAGCCTGGTTTATCAGGTTTTGCAATGCCGGCTGGTTTATCTATTAGCTTTTAGGCCCGGCACCTTAGCTTTAAAAAAACAGCTAAACCCAAAAAAAATAACCAATTGGTTAGTGGGTTTCGTATTATTTCAGGCTGTTATTAATATTGGCGTATCAATATTAACAGTAATTGCTTGCAGTAACCTTTCCCTTCAATTCAATTTTATTGGTACAACAAAAACGCCTATGGTTTGGGAGAGTCTTTTGTTCTTTCTTTTTAGCCTTGTGTTGCTGTTTACGCCCACTATTTTGTATGGCAGCCCGCTTACATACCAGGTGGAATACAACCTTGATGATCATGATGATAATATTCATAAGGATGTTTCTCCACATGGGCCAGGTCTTGATAACCAGTTATTGGTTATGGATAGGGGCGCCGAATTTAGCCAGGAACAACTCGACGAATATAGCCGGCAGATAGAAGGCTATATCACAAGATCTGAAATATTCCGTAAGCAGGGCCTCAGTATTAATGAGCTTGCGGTTGATCTTAAATTACCATCGCGTACGCTTTCACAAGTAATTAATCAGCATTACAATCAGCGTTTTACTGATTATATTAATACCTACCGGATTGCCTATTTTAAGAAATTAGTGGTGCATGGGGATTTCAAAGTATTAACATTAGAAAGTTTAGCCCTGGAGGCTGGCTTTTCGTCGCGAAGTACTTTTTTTTCTGCTTTTAAAAAAAGCACAGGTTTGAACCCGACGGATTATATCAATTCCTTAAAACAGGAAGCTGATAGCACGGTTGGTTAAATCTCCGCGTTTTCCAATACGATTTTCTAGCCAGGTTGACCCTTATGTTTGTGCGATAATGTATTGTTTTTAATAAAGTGGAATCGCATAAACCCGATGTCCGCTAGTTAATTTTATTACTCATAATTAGCTTTATTTAACCAAAAATAAAGTAAGTTGTTTTACCGTTCAAAACCGCCGCGGAAGTTGTCCTAACTTCTGAAAATAGTACATATTTACCCCTTTTACGTAGTTTATTTGATCGCCACAGGGAATACTTTTGCCACCACATCACCCTAATCCCTATGATTAATAAACTAATTAATGATTAACAAACCAACTATAGGTAACACATCAGGCGCTCTATCTCCCAATTATTATTGTACTAATACAAATTATTTAAGAGCAATCCCGGAAAGTATTGCTCCGATCAGTAAGCATCTTAAACTATCGAAATATATTATAGCCTCCATCTTCTTGTTTTTTTGTTTGACTACGGATACTGTTAATGCCCAAAATAATTTTGAGCATGCAATGTCCAACAAAATTGACTCTCTGTTAAAAAGAGGAGTTCCGCCGGATGGGAAGGTTGTACTTTATAGCAACTACGCCCCACTGAGTATCATGTCTCCAACCGGGTTTGGTGGTAGCGGCACCTATGTATACGGCGGCCTGGGTGGCGTTTATCCGGAGTTATATACAAAAAACAAAACTGACCTGGTTGCATTCGGCGGTTTGTCTTTCGGAGACCCGGTAAAGGCCGTCAATGTAGCCATAGGGTTAAACATGACCGATGTTCATGAATTTCGAGATTTCTCAACAAACTTAAATATCAGCCGGCAGTTACCAAGAGGAAACAGCGTTGCCATTGGTACCTTTCAATTGTTCACCAATTCGAAACAAAGTGATACAAAAGGAACAACCTTCTACCTAGTTTTTAGCCACGCCGTGCAGTGGGCACCATCTAAAACACCCGGAGCCTCGGCATTAGCCTATAGCCTTGGCATTGGCAGTGGCCGCTTTTTATACAATAGCCCGGCCGATATAAGAAGAGGTAAAGGAAAATACGCGACTGCTGTTTTCGCTAATATTTCATACGAAATCATTCGGAACGTAAATATTAATACGGAATGGTATGGCACCAACCTTGGTATATCTGCCGGCGTAAGGCCGTTTAGAAATTCCCTTTCATTTTCCGTTGGAGCAGATAATTTAACTAAATACTCGGGCGATCATGCAAGTATGGTATTCATGATCGGGTATCCTTTATCAGTAAAAAGATCAGCCGCAAAATAGGTATTTAACATATTGTAATTGCAGCAATCGGTTTAATTAATATTTACAACATCTATGAGAAATCCTATCACATTTTTATCCCTTATGCTAATTAGTGCAAAACTGGCTGATGCACAAAGCACACATTCTGATTGGCATGTGCCAGCCCCAATCGCGATTAATAATTCCGACTTTAAAGCTACCCAGCAAGCCACCTCCCAAACCGCGCCCGGGTTTAATTTTATTAAACTGCAAGCATCATTTGCAGTTTTGCCTCCAATCCCCCCAGTTGAGCCCTTAAGCATCCCTGCTGATTTGACAAGGCAGACCTATCTGGAGAGTGAAAACAGCACTCGTGTTGTTCAACTGCAAGAAAACCACCTTCAAGAAAATGCAAAAGAGGCACAAATGGTGCATCCCAGCTGCTGCTGTTGTTGCTGCTGCCGCGTTCCGATAGCTGTTCGCAAATCTGCCAATATGCGGCCCAAAAGAAAGATTTTAGCAAGTACGCGTATCAGCCAGCATAAGGCAGGCCAACATCAGCCTTTAAAACCGATGAGTAGTAGAAACGCCATCCTAAAACCGAAAACGGTTAAACACAGGCATGTTAAACGTCGTTTAGTTAGGTATATCAGATATTGTCCGTGTACGTTCGATACCAGCTCGTAGGTTAATAATTAGTCCAAAACCGATGAATAGAAACCATAATAATAAATCTTCAATAAAAGTCCTCAAATCATATCAGATAGCATGAAAAGATTAATAAAAACGCAGCTTAAGCCAATTTTCATAGGGTTGATGTGTTTGGCTTGTTTTAAAACCAACGCACAGCAAAGTAAAATAAGGTTACGCTTTGAAAGCGGTAAGACATATATAAAGGAAATTGTTGTTAAATCATCAGCTCAATTGCAGAATGGGCAAATTACAGTTAGTGTTAATTCACTATCAACCGTTTCAAAAAGTTATAAGGTAGATGCTGGTATAAACGGCAATTTCAATATAACTGTTGTAATAACGAAAATAACAGACTCCATAAGTTCTGGGAAAGATCATTTCTATTTTGATTCAAATAAGCCTGTTGATTCAAGTAGCACACTGGCTTCATCTATTGCTGCTACCGTTGGCAAGCCCTACGTATTTCAGGTTGACAGCAGTGGTATGATAACTTCGGTTAACATAGATAATCCCATACTTAATGCAGATACCGGTTTTAACCTTACAGGCTTCGAGCCGGAAGAGTTATCAGTAGGAAAGAAATTCCCATTAATATCAGACATACGATCCTTAAAGGGCAGTAATGTAGGGCAAAAATGGATATTTCCTACGCTTACTGCCAACGGCGAGATAATGACGGAGTTTTGGCTGCTCAACCGCTCTGAAACAGCAACAACCATGGCTTTTAGTAAAACTATTAACGATCAGGCACTAAATACACATTCAACGGGTAGCTATATTGTTGATAACAATACCGGGATAATTACAGAAAGGAAGATAAAAGACTTTACTTCTGGTTACCAAACATTTCATAACGCGTTATATTTTTCAACACGCAATTCTACAATTACAGAAAACTGCAGTATTGTAAATTAGGTTACGGTGTGTACAGAAAATTTATAATACTGATATGGCTTGTTAATAGAAAGACAAGAAATGAAAGCAGTAGCAGGAAAGAAAATAAAATAGCGGCACGCTCAATCTGATGTTCTTAATTTATTGTTTAACTTAACAGGCCACTGGTAAATTCCAGCCTTATTTTTGTCTGGAAGCTTTTAATCACGTTAAAGATTTCTTTCAGCGTTACACGTTCTATAGTAGTTAGTGTATCAACATCCATATAATTATCCGGTTCGGCATGGTCATAGATGATCTGGCTGGCCTGTTTTTTTAGACGCATATTCATTAGCAAATAATACGATTGGCTAAGTTCGTGATACTCGGCATCGGTAAAAATCCCTTTTTGCTTCAGGGCAATTAGTCTTTCGCCGGTATTAACTGCAAAGATCCTGTTCTTTAAAGCATACACCCGTACCAGGTCAACAATTGGCGACATCACTTTCTTGATATCAAATACCTCCAGTGAGCCCTTGGTAAAGGTGCGGATACTTTTGAAAAACGTAAGCGGCGGCTCATATTGAAGCGCATTTTTAGCCATATGAAAAAAGAGTTTCGTCATAGGCTGCTGCAGTTCTTCGTCCAGAAACTCATGCAGTTCGTCCATAATAGAGGTATCTCCATAAATAGAGCGGCAATCAAAAAAAGTAGAGAAATTAATAACCGTTTCCGGGATAGATTCGTCCATCCAGTATTTGTAGTTTCTTTTCCAGTGCGAGAGCGAATGTGTCCATTTGGGGTTTTGGGCCATAAAACCACCGGTACAAAAGCTGAATCCGATATGGTTTAGTTTGTCGGACACCGAAGTGGCAAAGCGAAGGAAATAATCCCGTACTTCTTCGCGGTGCTCATTGGCCTTATCCTCATAAATAATCGCATTGTCCTGGTCTGTTTTAAAGGTTTGCTCTTTGCGGCCTTCGCTGCCCAATACCATAAATACAAATTTAGCAGGTGGCTTACCCAGTTCTTCTATTACGTTTTCTATCACTTTTTGGGCAATGGTATCGGCAATAGTGGTAATAACCTGGTTGGCTATTTGCGAGTTAACACCCCTTTGCAGCAATTGGTTAACAAATTTAGGGACAGATTCCCATTTTCGTTTCAACTCGTCATCAGAGATGGCAGATTTAACCGACTGGATAAATACGAGCGGCGATTGTGCTTGCTCGCTTAACAATTTGTTGCGACTTAAAAAGCCGATAGGCTGGTTATCTTTTTTTATGAGGAGGTAACGGGTTTTGGTACGAAACATCATCAATGCAGCTTCGTAAACAAAGGCTTCTGCATCTACGCTAACAATGCCCCGGTCCATTACAGAGCCAAGTGCATCGTTGGGGTCTTTCCGGGCAGCAATAACCTGGTCACGCAGGGTAATATCAGTTACATAGCCAATAAGTTTCCCGGTATCGTCGCTTACAAAGAGGCAGCTTACTTTGTTAATAGCCATAGATTTTGCCGCCTCAAATATGGGCGTCTGTTGCGGGCATTTCACAATGGAACGGTATTCGATGCTTTCTATCCTCCGGGTGTAAAGCTCTTCTGCTGCAATATAATTTTCTTCGTTTGGTGCGGGGCGCTTAAAGAAATGCACAAATTCTTCGTTTTGCATCCTCTTGCCAAACTCGGCCGCGAAATATTGAAAAAACGGTTCAGAAATCTTGCAAAGCTCCCTGAACTGCTTTCTGTGCAAAAAATAAACCAACGTGCCTTTCTTGGCAATAACAGTGCGAAGCGACTGCCGCTGATTGAGTAAAACCGAGACACCGCCGTAACAAAAGCCAGGTTCATGTACCTCTGGCAGGCGTTTGTTTTTTGCGCTATCATAAAAAAAGGACTCGTATTGCCCTTTTACAATAATATCTACACCTTTTAGCTTGGTGATTTCCTGCTGGTAAATCAGTTTGTCTTTGTGGTAGGTAATATCCTGCAGATGTTCTGCCACTTCGGTCAAAAGCTCTTCCGGCAGCAAATTAAAAGGGCTTACGGTTTTTAAGTAAGCAAGATGGGCATTCATAAATAAGCCGTATAAATAATTAAAGAACTTACCAAAGCAAGGAGGAGCAAGGGTGAAAAGTAGTTTCGTTTGTTGTGGGTGGGGTCACGCCATTTATCAGCAGCTTTATTTTGTTGAATAATATTACCGGAAGTTAGTTCGCCGCGGCTTTTCATTTCAAAAAAGCAGGCTGCTGTGGCTTCGGCATCTACCAGGGCATTATGCTGGTTATTCAATTCATGATAGAAAAGAAAGGTATATAATTCGCCAAGGTGTAATTGCCTGCCGGTATAGTTATTGGTCAGGTTTCCGGATGCCAACATAGTACAAAAAATGGGGAGATGCTCCAGCGGATTTGCCAGCCCGGCACGAAAAAAGGCTGCGCCAAGTACATAATAATCCAGCTTGATAAAATGCCCGATAACCAATGGTTGATAGGTTTCCAGGTCTTTTGCTAGTATATCCAGCACATCGATGTCCTTTTCCCCGTTTGCTGATAAAAAGTCTGTAGTTAAATGATGCACCGCAATAGCGGCTTCGGTAATGTGAAAGTGATCGTTCCTGATATAGCGGTTCTCTTTTTTGATCTCCTTTCGCTGGTCGTCATAAATAGTCCAGGAAACCTGTATAGGTTGCGGCCAGTTCCCTTCTTCAGAATAGGGGAGCGACCAGTTCAACGGCAGGCCCGAGGCTTCGGTATCGATGAACAGTAAATATTTATTTCCGGTTATAACGTTTTGCGGCATGGGCTTAACAGATGCGTTAAGTTAGAAAAAAATAATTGTGCATCCAATTTTTAAACAAGCACATATGGGTAAGTATAGTTTACCCAGCCGCATTATCCGGCTCTGCATCGTCTTTCGGTTCCCAAAGTTCAATAATGTTGCCTTCCGGATCGAGCACATGCACAAACTTGCCATAGTCGTATTCTGCAATCTCATCAACAATAATTACGTTGTCCTTTTTTAGTTCATCCAGTAGCGCAACGAGGTTTTCTACCCGGTAATTAATCATAAATGGCTTGGCCGAAGGGTTGAAATATTTGGTATCCTGCGGAAACGTGCACCAGGATGTGGAACCTTCTTTCGACGGATCATCTGCCTGCCGCCACTCAAAAGTTGTTCCATAATTACTGGTAACCAACCCAAGGTTTTTAGCGTACCATTCGTTCATATTTTGCGGGTTTTCGCATTTAAAGAATACTCCGCCAATGCCCGTTACTTTTTTCATGTTTAAAAGTGTTGTACTATTTAAGAAGTGATATAAAATGGAATAAGTATTATAAACTACGTTAATAATAGGTTAGGGTGCAGAGCTGATGAAATGGCTGTTTATGTACACCTCGCTAAGCAATTTCAGTCTAATTTTGGACATTACCAAATGTGTTTAAATCTTTATTAACGCTGCTGGCAATTTAGGGCTTACACCAGTGAGCTATCCATTTACAGGCACAGCTGAATTACATGCAGTGCCGGGCAGCCTGGTTGCTAGTTAAATATTTGCCGAAACCAGAAGTTGCACAACTTAATAAGTTTTAACTATTGAATATAGAATTAATTGATTGTGATTGTTTAACCTAATCACGTAATTTTATATCAATATATAAGCGATAAGCGCATTAAGTATTCTAATATAAACCTGTAAAAATAATGGAAAACGAATCAAACGACATCAGTAAATGCCCATTTTTTAATGGTAGCATGCAGCACAATGTTGCAGGTGGCGGCACCCGTAATAACGATTGGTGGCCAAACCAGTTAAAGTTGAATATCCTGCGCCAGCAATCTTCTTTATCAAACCCAATGGATAAAGATTTTAATTATGCCGAAGCTTTTAAAAGCCTCGATATGGAAGCAGTAAAACAAGACCTTCATGCCCTTATGACCGACTCGCAAGACTGGTGGCCGGCAGATTTTGGCCACTATGGTGGCCTGTTTATACGTATGGCATGGCACAGTGCCGGTACCTATCGTGTACACGATGGGCGTGGTGGTGCAGGTGCCGGGCTGCAACGTTTTGCACCGCTTAACAGCTGGCCGGATAATGTAAGTCTTGATAAAGCACGCAGATTGCTTTGGCCTATTAAACAAAAATATGGCCGCAAAATTTCATGGGCCGATCTGATGATCCTTACCGGTAACATCGCGCTGGAATCTATGGGTTTTAAAACCTTTGGCTTTGCCGGCGGGCGTGCGGATGTATGGGAAGCAGACGAATCTGTTTATTGGGGTTCTGAAACCACCTGGCTGGGTGGCGACCTGCGTTATGCACATGGCTCGCCCGGCGTGCAGGAGGGGCATGGTGTATTGGTATCAGACGATGATGCCGATGGCGATATCCATACCCGTAACCTGGAAAAGCCGCTTGCAGCTGTGCAAATGGGATTAATTTATGTAAACCCGGAAGGCCCTGATGGTAACCCTGACCCTATGATGTCTGCCAAAGATATCCGCGATACATTTGGCCGTATGGCCATGAATGACGAGGAAACTGTTGCCCTGATAGCAGGTGGCCACAGCTTTGGTAAAACCCACGGTGCTGCATCTGCAGACCATGTAGGTAAAGAGCCAGAAGCTTCGGACATCGAATTACAAGGCTTTGGTTGGAGTAACAGCTATGCTTCTGGAAAAGGTGCTGATACCATTACCAGCGGCTTGGAAGTAACCTGGACCAAAACGCCTACCCAATGGAGCAATAACTTTTTTGAAAACCTTTTTGGCTTTGAGTGGGAGCTTACCAAAAGCCCCGCAGGTGCACACCAATGGGTAGCTAAAAACGCAGAAGCAATTATCCCCGATGCGTATGACGATACCAAAAAACACCTGCCGATGATGCTTACCAGCGACATTGCTTTAAGGGTTGACCCGGCTTACGAAAAAGTATCAAGACGCTTTTTAGAAAACCCGGACGAATTTGCCGACGCTTTTGCACGTGCCTGGTACAAACTAACGCACCGTGATATGGGCCCTCGCGAACGTTACCTGGGTAATGATGTACCGCAGGAAGAATTGCTTTGGCAAGACCCTATACCTGCAGTTGACCACGCACTTGTAAATGAAGGTGATGTTGCAGGCCTTAAAGCGAAAATATTAGCATCTGGTTTAAGCGTATCCGAGCTGGTTTCTACAGCATGGGCATCTGCTTCAACCTTCCGCGGTTCTGATAAGCGTGGTGGTGCCAATGGTGCCCGCATTAACCTGGCCCCACAAAAGTATTGGCAGGTAAATAACCCGGCGCTGCTGCAAAACGTGTTGAACACGCTTGAGGGTATCCAAAACGAATTTAATGCAGCCCAGGCCGATGGTAAAAAAGTTTCGCTGGCAGATTTAATTGTGCTGGCCGGTTGCGCCGCTGTTGAAAAAGCAGCCCGGGATGCAGGCCAAACAGTTACGGTGCCTTTTACGCCGGGCCGTGCAGACGCTTCACAAAGCCAAACCGATGTAGAATCATTTGGTTACCTGGAGCCTGCTGCCGATGGTTTCCGTAATTACCGTAAATCAAAACTCCCGATATCAACCGAAGAATTGCTGATAGATAAAGCGCAATTACTTACGCTTACTGCGCCCGAGTTAACCGTATTGCTGGGTGGTATGCGTGTACTGAACACTAATTTTGATGGTTCTAAACACGGCGTATTTACATCTCGCCCGGGTGTGCTTACCAACGATTTCTTTGTAAACCTGCTCGATATGGGCATTGCCTGGAAAGCGCAATCTAACGAGAAAGAAATTTACGAAGGTAGTAACCGAGCTACCGGCGAGGTAAAATGGACAGGCACCCGTGCCGATCTGGTATTTGGCTCTAACTCAGAGTTACGTGCTGTTGCCGAAGTATATGCAAGCGCTGATGCGCAGGATCAGTTTGTGAAGGATTTTATAGCAGTCTGGAACAAGGTAATGAACCTGGACAGGTTTGACCTGGCGAAATCATAAACTATTTCCTATTCGACTATCTACTAGAAAGCGATAGACGATTAATATTACTTTATACAACAAAAGGCACCGTTAATGGTGCCTTTTGTTGTATAAAGTAAATCATAAAGTAATTTTATTGTAAAGAGATAATTTTATTTTATTTAAACATCAGATGTTTAAATAAAGATCGTATGTTTGTATCGCTAATTCAAACTTATGAATAGGGAAAAACTTTCAGATCTGGTTGCAGCCAAAATAAAGCTGGACATCAAACAAAAAAAGTATCAGGCAGGGGAGAAGATCCCGGCCGAGCCGGAACTTATGAATATATATAGTGTAGGCCGCTCTTCCATTCGTGAAGCTATAAAGAGCTTGGCAATGGCCGGTGTATTGCAGGTAAAGCAGGGTGATGGTACTTATGTTAATGAGCAAACAGATGAGTTACCTATAGAACAGCAATTGAAAAACGCCAGTTTTGAGGAGATCAATAGCGTGCGCAGGTTGCTGGAAGCAGAGATCGTAAAACTGGCCGCAGAACTATATACTCTTGATGACCTTACCGAAATGGAAAAACATCTGGCCGACAGGAAACAAGCCATATTAACGGAAGACCGTGCTGCCTGCGCCAATGCCGATATTGCTTTCCACATGGCTATTGCCAAAGCTTGTGGCAATGGTGTGCTGGCAGCTTTATATCAAAATTTCACCCAAACTATCCGCACATTTTTTTCGCAACGCGAAGTGCAGGGCATTAATCATTTTGCCATGAGCCACCATTTGCACGAGGATCTTTTAATGGCCATCAAGGGCAGGAAAAAAAAGCAGGCGGTAGAGATCATTACCTATATTTTGAATAATAATTATTAATTATCATGACTATTTTAACATTCACTTTATTATTACTGGCCGGTGCTTATTTGGCTGGTTTAGTGGGGTCGCTTACAGGTTTGGGCGGCGGCGTGGTTATTATACCACTATTAACACTTGTGTTTCATGTAGATATCCGTTATGCTATTGGTGCAGCGTTGCTGGCCTCTATTGCCAATTCATCGGGTGCTGCCAGCGCTTATGTTAAGGAGGGGATCACTAATATCAGGCTGGGCATGTTTCTGGAAATTGCCACCACGGTAGGGGCAGTGGTAGGTGCGCTTATTGCCGTATACACCCCTACTAATACCATTGCTATTTTGTTTGGTAGTATCCTGCTGTTTTCGGCAGCCATGACGTTGCGTAAAAAGAATCAGGAAGCATTGCTGGTAGGCAGCCCTGCTGCAAATAAACTAAAGTTAAACAACAGCTATCCTACCAAAGATGGCGAAGTAAGCTACAAACTGAAAAACGTTGGTGCGGGTTTTTCTATCATGACGGTTGCCGGTATTTTTTCGGGTTTGCTGGGCATAGGTTCGGGCGCGTTAAAAGTACTGGCTATGGACTCTACCATGCACATCCCATTTAAAGTAAGCACAACCACCAGCAATTTTATGATAGGGGTAACAGCCGCCGCCAGTGCGGTGGTTTACCTGCAAAGGGGTTATATGGATGCATGTATTGCCTTCCCAGTGGTGCTGGGCGTATTGTGCGGTGCCTTTACCGGCTCAAAGCTTTTACCACGCATAGATGCCAAAGTGTTAAAATACATTTTCTGTACAGCTATTGCATTTGTAGCGGTAGAGATGATTTACAATGGTTACAATCACAAATTTTAATTGACCAAAACGTTATGAAAAATATAAATTCAAAACAACCCCTGGCCGATCATGATATCGAGCAGTTTATCGGTCTCCAGCTAAGGTTTGGCGTAGTGCTTTCCAGCCTTATTGTACTTACTGGTGGTATCTTGTATCTGGTACAGTCCGGCGGTATGGCATTGCCACATTACCAGCAATTTATTGGCGAAAAGGCAGGATTTACTACCGGCCGGGAAATTTGGTATGGGGCAATAGGTATGCAGGCAAAAGGGATTATCCAGCTTGGCGTGGTTGTACTTATTGCAACGCCAATACTGCGGATCTTTTTCTCTCTGATTGGTTTTATTGTAGAGAAAGACCGGCTTTACATTTTAATTACGCTGGTTGTGTTGTCGGTTATGATGTTCAGCATATTTGGTGGTTTAAAAGTTTAATAATCAAACTAATTAAAAGCGCTCATAACAAAATTTAATTTCGTTAATCAGGGCTCACAGCAAGGCGGCACATGTGCTGCCTTGCTGTTTTTATATTTTCTTTAACATAATTAATAACCCAATTTTATATATTTACCAAACCAGTTAGCCGTAACATATCTATATTTAATAGTATAAATCATTTCTATGAGGGTTCTTAGTATCATTTTGTTTGTGGTTTTAACATTAACCGGGCAAGCAGGATATCCTCAAAATGGCAAACCTGCCAATGATGATTTTGGTAGCCTTAAGAATTATGCGATAAATACCTACAACATTAACAACGGCCTGCCATCTAAAAGCACTACCAGTGCAATTAAAGACAGAAATGGATTTTTATGGGTAGGCACCCAAAATGGACTGTGCCGGTTTGATGGGTACCGGTTTAAAACTTTTATAAACATACCAGGCGATAGCACCAGCCTAACCAGCAATTATATTAATGTTATTACCGAAGATAAAAAGGGACGTATTTGGGTAGGCACACTTGATGGCCTTAACCTGCTCGATCCGCTTACCGAAAAATTCAGGCGGTTTAATCACCAGGATCAGGTTCCCGGCTCGCTAAGTAATAATAAGATCTGGTCGCTGCTCGCTGATAAATACAATAACATCTGGATAGGTACAGACGATGGTTTTGACCGGTTTATTGAAAAAAATCAAACCTTTGAAGTTTTTCAGCCCAACCCGGCAGATGCCGATGCTATAAAAGGTAAATCTGTTAATGCTATTATTGAAGACCATGCCAATAACCTCTGGCTGGGTAACTGGAGCGGGGGCCTTAACAGGTTTAATAAAGGCACCAAAAAATTTGTAAGCTTCGCGCAGCCTCAATTGGCTAACGGTAAAAATCCTAATGATGTATGGAGCCTGTGTTTAGCCGAAGACGGAAATATTTGGGTGGGCACTTATTGGAAAGGCCTGTTTAAATTTGATGTTAAGGCAAATAAATTTACGGCGTACCCGTCCCCGTCCAATGAAAACGGTAGTGTTTTTCGGATTTTAAACCTAGGCGGGCATTTAATGCTGTTGGGCTGTAGCGATAATTTTTACTGGTTTAATTCAGTAAATAACAAATGGCAGCAAATTAATAACCTCAATAGTTTTCAGCAGGCTGGTTTGTTTCAGGATGAAAACGGAGTTATCTGGATTTGTTCTATGGAAGGGCTTACCAAAATTGACAGGCAACAATATAAGTTTACATTCTTGCCTTTCCAAGCAGAAAAACGATGGATTAAAAGTATACTGTACAGGCATAATGCTGCCTGGCTGGGTACCAATAACGGCCTCATGGTGGTACCATTAAATAAGGGGGCATCAAATACTTTTCTACACTCAGATAATTCGCAAAGTATCGGCAATAATTCTGTAAATAAGCTGTACCTGGATACTCACGGCAAGTTATGGGACCTTACAGAATTTGGATTTGATGAATATGATGATCAAACTGGGAAGTTTATCCATCACGCCCACCATTCCAGTTTGGGGAGTTTTTTTAATGAAGATGTTTTCCGTGATATTTTAGAGGTGAGCCCTGGTGAATATTGGCTGGCTACCGATGCCGGGTTGAAAATATATCACCGTAATACCGAAACTTTTACCCATTACTTTAACCAGAAAGGCAAGCCGTACACATTAAGTAATAATCATTTATATTGTTTATTAAAAGATGCCGGCAATAACATATGGATAGGTACCGAGGGTGGGGGCTTAAACAGGTTTGATCAGTCAAAAAAGCGATTTTACAGTTACCTGGTTAATGATAAAAAAACAGGTAGCATCAGCAGTAATGATATCCATGATGTTTTTATGGATTCGCATCAAAACATATGGGTTTGCACGCAGGATGGCTTAAACAAGTATATTAAAAGCTCAAACTCGTTTCAGGTATATTCTAAAAGCAATGGCTTTGCCAGCAATGTGTTTAAGCAAATGGTAGAGGATGGCAAGGGCAACCTGTGGATAGTTACAGAAACCGGCGTATCCTGCTTTAACCCTGTAACCATGCAGGTTAAGAATTTTGATGAGGGCGATGGGGTGTTTGCAAATGCTGTGATATGCAAAGTAAATAACCATCAAATATTACTTGGAGGCACCAAGGGGCTGGTTTCTTTTGATCCGCTGGCCATTAATTATAATATTGTTGCACCCCCGGTTTATTTTTCAGACTTCCAGATCTTTAATAAATCAGTAACAGTGGGCAGTAACAGTCCGCTTAAATTGCCTGTCCAAAATGCAAAAGAAATAGTACTGAATTATAATCAAAGTGTTTTTTCTATTGAATATGTAGCGCTTAATTATACCCATACCGAAAAAAACAACTATGCCTACAAATTAGAGGGTTTTGATAAACGGTGGAACTATGTTGGCGGGCAGCGTAAAGCTACTTATACTAACTTAAGCCCTGGTAAATATACGTTTAGGGTTAAAGCATCCAATAATGATGGGGTATGGAACAGTGCGGGTAAATCGCTGATTATTGTGATAACACCTCCGTGGTATCTTACATGGTGGGCCTATCTTGTGTATGCTTTCTTATTTGGGGTTGCGGTGTACGGTTATATATTTTACAATAACCGGCAGGCAAAGTTAAAATATGAGGTAAAGCTGGCCCATATTGAAACCGAAAAGGAAAAAGAGTTGCATGAAAAAAAACTATCGTTCTTTACCAATATCTCGCACGAGTTTAGGACGCCTTTAACCTTGATTATTAACCCGCTGAAAGAAATTTTGTATACGGGCGGTAATGATGTTGATCAGCAAAATCTTAACACTATAAACCGTAATGCCAGGCGGTTATTGAGCTTGGTAGATCAGTTGTTATTATTCAGAAAGGCAGATGCGGATGCAGATGAACTGAAACTGGCCAGGATTAACATTGTTGATTTGAGCAGGGAGGTGTTCTTATGCTTTTCGCACCAGGCAGGCAGTAAGAAACTCAAATTCGAATACATTTGTGGCGTAGCGGAAATAGAACTGATAGCAGACCGGGAAAAAATTGAGATCGTTTTGTTTAACCTGCTCTCAAACGCGGTGAAATTTACCGAACCGGGTGGCGAAGTACAGATGCGCGTTGAGCAATCTGCAGACCGGGTTTATATACAGGTGCGCGATAGCGGATGTGGGATATCGCAAGCTGCCGGCGATAAGCTTTATCATAAATATTACCAGGAGTATCAACATAACAGCCTTTCTAAAGGCGGCTTGGGTATTGGTTTGTTTTTAGTGAAGAGTTATACCGAACAGCACGGCGGCCAGGTAAGCTATGAAAGCGAGGCCGGAAGAGGGACTGTTTTTAAGCTTGAATTGCTTAAAGGAAGGTCGCATTTAAAAGCAACGGCAGTAATAGAAGACAAACCCAAAAGGTCTGTTTTTTTTAATGAACTGATGGAGGAAGAAGCTGAAACCGACCAGCCCTTAATTGTAAATACACACCAACCAGATGCGGCAGAAATAACGTCCGATTTTAAATCGATGCTTATTATTGAGGATAATAAGGAAATAAGCGATTATATAAAGCAGGTATTTATTGCAGATTATATAGTTTACGAGGCCCATAATGGCGAATCTGGCTTGAAAATGGTTATAGAACTAATGCCCGATATTGTTATCAGTGACGTAATGATGCCGGGCATGAGCGGGATAGAATTATGTACCCGGATAAAGGAAGACCCAAACCTATGCCATATCCCTATTATATTACTAACTGCCATTACATCGCCCGAAATTAAGCTCAAGGGGATTGAGGGTGGGGCCGACGACTACATTAGTAAGCCTTTCGAAAAGGAAATATTGATAGCCCGTGTAAAGGGGATCCTTAAAACCCGGAACAATTTGCAGCGGTATTTTTTCAATGAGATTACCCTCAAATCAAACAACCTCAAAATCTCGCAGGAGTATAAGGAGTTTCTGGATAAGTGCCTGGCCATTGTAGAGCGCCATTTAAGCGACCGCGACTTTAGTATCAAAATACTGGCAACAGAAATTGGCATGAGTCACTCTAACGTTTACCGTAAAATAAAATCTATATCGGGGCAGTCGGCCAATGGTTTTATCCGGTTTATTCGCTTGAGGAAAGCAGCCGAATTATTTTTAACTACAGACAGTACCGTTGCCGAAGCTGCCTATAAGGTAGGCCTTAACGATCTTAAGCACTTTCGTGAGCAATTCAGTAAGCTGTTCGGCTTAAATCCGTCTGATTATATTAAGAAATACCGCAACTCGTTCCACAACGATCAAACCATGAACCGCGATGTTTTGAAAAACGATAAAAGCAGCCGGGTTTAAAGGTATTGTGCCTGTATTGTAGATTTGGAGTCATTTTTGCCGAATTACCCCCGCTCAATTGCAGAGTTTGCCCCTCACGCATCTCTTAAAAATCGTTCAATTTAGCATTACCAATTAACCAGTTAAAACCGCTTAACAGTTTTAAAAATTAAAAACTTTGCAGGAAACGTGAAATCTTGATTTTACTTTCCGGCCTGTTTGGATCTCATTTTTTTCAGTGTTAACCGGCGGAGACTATAAACCAAATACAAATTATGAAATCAAATTTACTAAGGATGTATTCTCCGCACAGGAAAAGATTCCCCGCCCGTTTAAGCTTGCTTACCGGGATGGTGATAGCCTGCTGCATTACCTGCATGCAACCAGCCCCGGTGTTTGCAGCAAACAAAATTTTAAAAGAATCTGCCAGCGTTCGTGTAAATGGTAAGGTAACAGACGAAAAAGGCTTGTCATTACCGGGTGTAAGTATTGCACTAAAAGGTACCGCCATTGGTGTTGTTTCAGATCAAGACGGTAATTTTTCTATCAATGTACCAGACGCATCTGCCGGCACACTGGTATTCTCTTTTGTAGGTTACGTAAATCAGGAAGTGGCATTAACCGGGCAAACCAATGTTAAGGTTAGCCTGCAGATAGATGCCAAATCGCTTAGCGAAGTAGTGGTGGTAGGTTACGGCACACAAAAGAAAGCTACATTAACCGGCTCTATCTCCGTTGTAAAGGGCGGCGATCTGGTTAAAAGTCCTCAACCTAACATTTCAAGTTCATTCGCAGGCCGGGTGTCCGGCGTTGTAGCCAATAATGGATCTGGAGAACCAGGTTATGATGGTTCAAATATTTCCATCAGGGGGCTGGCAACAACCGGCAGCAATTCCGTGTTGGTGGTTGTTGACGGTATACCCGGTCAAATCGGTGGCCTGGAACGCCTTGATCCTAACGATATCGAAAGCGTTTCTGTATTAAAAGATGCATCTGCGGCTGTTTACGGTAATCGTGCGGCAAACGGGGTTATTTTAATAACTACTAAACATGGTAAAACAGGTAAAGCCTCGGTTTCTTATAGTTTTAGCGAAGGGTTTAGCTCGCCAACACGTTTACCTAAATTGGCTGATGCGGCAACTTATGCCCAGATCATGAATAATATCAGCTATTATAATAACCAGCCAGGTGGCCTTAACCAGGTTTATAGTAATGATCAGATAGAGAAATTCAGAAATGGCTCAGACCCGCTTAATTATCCAAACACAAACTGGGAAAAAATAACCTTAAAGAATTACGCATTGCAGAACCAGCAGAACGTAACTGTGACAGGTGGCTCTGAGGATGTTAAATATTACAATTCTGTTGGTATCACCTCGCAGGATGGTCTTTATAAAAACGGCGCCGCAAAATACAATCAATATAACTTCAGGTCGAATATTGACGCTACGGTTGCAAAAGGATTTAAAATAGGGCTGTCATTACAGGGCAGGGAGGAAGATCGAAAATTCCCGACTACTTCTGCCGCTAATAATTTTCGGGGTATTTACAGAGGATACCCAACCACGGCTGCTTTTTATCCAAATGGTTTGCCTACTTCTGGCTTCGATAATACAAACCCGGCCCTTACACCAACAAGTCTTGGTGGTACCTCCAATAATCCCACGCAAACTTTTAACGGTATACTCCGGGCGAGTTATGATATCCCGGGCATAAGCGGCCTTTCGCTCGATGGTTTCTTTTCGGCAGATAAAACAGGTGTGTTTAACAAAACATTTAACACACCCTACACAGTTTATACTTATAGCAGTGCTACCAACCTCTACACGCCAAGCACACAGGGTGGCTTTAGCGGGCGTCCTTTTTTAAATGAATCGCAGCTTAATCAGTCGCTCATTACATCTAATATCAAATTAAACTTTGTAAGGCAGTTTGGCAAAAACAATATTAATGCCTTTGTAGCGTACGAACAAAGCCAAAATACTTATAATTACTTCTGGGCTCAACGTAATAATTTCCCTACAGTTACTACGCCAGAGCTTTCACAGGGCGGTAGTGCCCCCGGCGATGCTACCAATGGTGGAAGCAGCAGTGATAACAATGGCAACTACAATTATAACCGCCGTAGTGTGATTAGCAGGCTGGCTTATAATTATGATGAGAAATATTTATTAGAGGCCCAGTTCCGTGCGGATGGTTCATCCCTTTTTGCTCCCGGCAACCAGTGGGGGTATTTTCCGTCCATATCAGCAGGTTATCGCATCTCAAAA
The DNA here is from genome assembly GCF_001911425.1 of Mucilaginibacter polytrichastri. GTDB lineage: Bacteria > Bacteroidota > Bacteroidia > Sphingobacteriales > Sphingobacteriaceae > Mucilaginibacter > Mucilaginibacter polytrichastri. The sequence goes on from NZ_MPPL01000001.1 coordinate 899,780, forward strand.
GAAAAGTGGTTTAGCGATAAAGTTAAATTTATTGACGATCTGAAGATCAGGGCTTCTTACGGTGTGCTGGGAGATGATATTATAGCCCCTTACCAATACTTTGACAATTACGCGCTTAATAATGCTGTAGTTCTGGATAATGGTCAAGGCGCTTCACCTCAGCCAGGTATCGATCAAATCAAGCTTGCAAATCCCCGTATTACGTGGGAAACTGCCAAAAAGACAGATATTGGTATTAATGCAGTATTCTTAAAAAACTTCACATTAGAAGCCATCTATTTTCGCCAGATACGGTCAAATATCCTGGCATATCGTAACGGCTCTATTCCCGGAACTTCCGGAATTGTAAACCCACTTTATGGTAGTCCCTTAGTGCCAGCAGAAAATATTGGCAAGGTTAACAATGGCGGTTTCGAGGCAACACTGGGCTATAACCATCCCGGCACATTCTCATGGGGTGTATCAGGTAACTTTACGTATACCAAAAGTAAAATCATTTATATTGATGAGGCCGCCGGTGTATTGCCTTACCAGCGTAAAACAGGTAATCCTTTAAATACCTATTTATTATATAAATCTACCGGTATTTTTAGAAGCCAGGCACAATTAAATAATACGCCACATGTACCCGGTGCACAAGTTGGGGATCTTATCTATGCTGATGTTAACAATGACGGGCAAATAACAACGGCCGATCAGGAACGGTCAAAATATGGTAATATCCCGCAAATAACTTATGGTTTAAGCTTTAATGCAGGATACAAAAATTTCGACTTGTCGGTGTTATTTGCCGGTCAGGCCGAGGTAAGCCAGTATGTGCTGCCTGAATCGGGAGTTATCGGTAATTTTTACAGCTCATGGGCAAATAATGCCTGGAGCCCAACCAATCCAAACGGATCATACCCAAAAGTATCAGACAGGGCTTCAAGCTCGGTAAGCGGTGGTTTATATAACAGTACTTTCTGGCTTAATGATGCTTCTTTTTTGAGGCTGAAAAATGTTCAATTGGGCTATTCACTATCGTCACAAGTTTTATCAAAACTTCATATCAAGGGAGTAAGAGTTTTTGTAAGTGGCTTTAACCTGTTAACGTTTACTAAAGTGAAGGATTACGATCCGGAAGGAACCGATGGCAGTGGTAAATTTGGTAGCGCTCAATACGGAAGTGGCCAGTTCTATCCGCAACAAAAAATAATTAACCTGGGCGCAAACATTAAATTTTAATACGCTACAATATGAAAACTATAAAATATATAACAGGTTGCGTGGCGCTTTGCGTTATATTAATGACATCCTGTAAAAAAGATTTCCTCTCTACACCTCCTACCGACAAAATAGGCAACGCCTCTATTTTATCCGATACCTCACTTTTTGAAGCTTATGTTATCAATAGATATATTGGTGTTAAATTACAGGACAAAGAAGATGACAATACGGGGTTTGGCAGAGGGTTTCAGTGGGCATTATGGAGTTCATTGACAGACGAATCCATATATAACAACGATGATAATACCTGGGTGGTTCAGCAGGGGCAGTTAGCTCCAAATAATCTCGGCGATGCCGGGACCATTTGGGCACGCAGTTACCGTGGCATCCGTGAGTGTAATTATGCGTTAAGCGTAATTAATAGTTTACCATTAAGCGCGGCGCATAAAAACAACCTAATTGGCGAGCTCGAATTTATTAGGGCGTTTAGATATCAGGACCTTATTCGTAACTATGGCGGCGTTGTATTAATTGGCAATAAAGTAACTGAGTTAAGCGATAACCTGCAGGATCCAAGCCTTTTCAATCGCGCTACCATAACTGAGTCTATTAATTATGCCAGTGCTCAACTTGATGACGCTGCCTCAAAACTCCCGCTGGATAATAGCTCAGTATGGGCCTTAGGCAGGGCAACCAAAGGGGCTGCGCTTGCATTAAAATCAAGATTATTGCTATATGCTGCGAGCCCATTGTATAACGCCGGAACCTGGCAGGCAGCGGCAGCGGCGGCTAAGGCGGTTATTGATCTTGGTAAATACAGTTTATTCCAGGGTGGTTACGGCCAATTATTTTTGACGCCTAGTAGTAACGAAATTATATTTGAAAGATTATTTTATCCGGTTACAGCTGCCCACCTCCCTATAGAGCTGGATAATGGGCCTAACAGCTATGGTGGCTATGGTGGTAACGTTCCGCTGCAAAATATGGTGGATGCCTATCATATGAGTAATGGCAAAGCCATTACGGATCCTACGTCGGGCTACAATTCACAAAACCCATACGTGAATCGTGATCCACGGTTTTATGCAACCATTCTTTACAATGGGGCACCATACAGAAACAATGTTATCCAGGTCTTTTTACCTGGAGGTAAAGATAGTAACCAAGGGTCTAATCCACAAAACGCGAGTAAAACCGGCTATTATTTAAGGAAATTTGCAAATGATAATTATTCGATTACCAATTCAAACGAGGCGGGTGCACAGCCATGGATCTATTTCAGGTATGCAGAAATTTTGCTTAATTATGCCGAGGCACAAAATGAAGCAGTAGGGCCTGATGCAAGTGTTTATCAAGCCATTAATACCATCAGGCAACGTGCATCTGTAAACATGCCTCCCCTGGCCGGATTATCACAAAATGATATGCGCGCCGCTATCAGAAATGAAAGACAAATTGAACTTGCTTTTGAGGAACACCGCTTTTATGATGTGCGCAGATGGAAAATTGCAGACCAAACTGAAAATGTTCCGGCTTACGGTGTTGCAGTAAGTGTAAATGTTGCCAGCCCTTCTGGTTACAATTATGCACAAAAGATAGCGTTAACTGGCCGGGCTTTTCTGTCCCAGCATTATTGGTTGCCAATACCATTATCTGAGATTCAGACTTCAAACGGGCAGTTAAAACAAAACCCAGGTTATACCAATTAGAAAACCTTAAATGCCTATATCAATCAAGAAGGCCCTGCGGGGCCTTCTTTTAAACCTCATATAAACTTAAAACCATACAATTATGAAAACTAAAATTTTTGTCCTTCTGTTTTGTTTCTCTTCGTTTTTCGTTTCTCAGTCTATGACAATTGAAAAACATTCGATGGCCCGCTTATTCAGCATTGGTGTCAATTACTATAATGCAACGTCTTATACGTGTACTATACAATTGAGTGGCCCTACAAGCCATACTATTACTGTTGCGCCCGGAACCACTGGTAGCTTCGGCCCGATAACCCCAGGCCAATATACAGTAGGTATTTATACTACCGGCCCTGGTACTTACAATTATCATTTAGATGGCGGCGGTAACTCTCCAACATTTATCAACAATGATAACGGTCATGGGGCTTTATATTCTATCAATGCCCAGGACAACCTTACGGTAGGTATTACCAATTAATAGTAAGGCGCATGTAGTGCAGCGTAGTTAAGTTAACACTATTGTTAAAATCTGACTACCATATTAACAGCAATCCAGGTATGGAGAGTTAGTTACAACAGGGGGAGAAACAGGTTTTTATCCCCCTTTTTTTAACCTTATACTAACCTATACTAATTATGAAGAAGAACCGAATTTTATTATTAGTGGCGTGCTGCCTTGCGGCGGGGTGTAAAAAAGATGGGATAGTAACCAAGCAAGCCACAACTCAAACCGAAGCAAAAACAGGGAACTCTGGTGTTAAACTGGATTCGACACCGGCAAGCACGCTGAAAGGCGTGAACTGGGCTGCCGATGGCGATAATTTCAGTGATACTATATTAGTATTAAGTGGCTTAGCGTCAACCGATAATTATACTACTGTAACCACAAAGGCAACGGCAGTACTTACGGGCATCCAGACTAATACAGGTGCTAATACTTTACGTATCCCGGTAAATTATGCAACAACATCATCAGCCTGGTGGAACGCTTATACCGGCGTAATTGATGAAGCGGTAAGCAAGGGAATGAACGTAATTTTGGGCTGCTGGGAAGGCAAATCATCTGAGGATGGCAAGATTGACAATACCACGCAATTTTGGGCGATGTGGCAAACCATTGTAACCAAATATGGCAGCAACGCGCATGTATATTTCGAAATTTTTAATGAGCCGCATGGTTATTCATTGGCCGATTGGAGTACAATTTGTGCCCAGTGGTTAACTACCTATCCATCTGTGCCCCAGGGGCATATTTTAATTGATGGTACATCGTATGCGCAGGATATTACCGGCGTTGGTGCCGATAGCCGCTTTACCAATTGCTTGCTATCTATACATGATTATACCTTTTTTAGCAGCGGAGGCCTAACCACCGCCGCGCAGTGGGAAAGCAGGTTAAAAGCTAATGTAGGCAGCTACAGTAGCCGGGCAGTATTAACCGAGTTTGGCGATACCATGAACAGTAGTATAAATTATACCGGGGCAATTGGAGGTAGTGCAGATATAGCCTATATTCAGGGGCTTACAAATGAAGTGCGCGCTTTAGGCATGGGCAGTATTTACTGGCCCGGCATACGTACCGGTGATGGCTATGCCCTACAGCAACTTGGCGGTAGTGCAAACAGCCCAACGGTTACCACAACCAATGCATCGGGCTTAAGCCGTTTAAAGTATGCCTGGGGTGTGGGTACCGGCGGTACAGATGTGTTTTACACCGGAGCTTATTATCGCTTTTTAAATGTTAACAGTGGCGATGCGCTTGATGTTAACGGCTCATCAACAACCAGTGGTGCAGGCATTATCCAATGGCCACAAAATGGCGGCAACAATCAGCAATGGATAATTGCTGCAAATGGCGGCGGATATTACAAGATCACCAACCGCAATAGCGGTTATGCGCTTGATGTAACCAGCGCATCCACGGCAAGTGGCGCAGGTGTTATCCAATACCCATGGAATGGTGGTAATAATCAGCAATGGCAGCTTACTTCGGTATCAACCGGCATTTACAAAGCTGTTAACCGTAATAGTGGTATGGTGCTGGATGTAAATGGTGCATCAACCGCCAACGGTGCCGGTGTTATCCAATACCCATGGAGCGGTGCCGTTAACCAGCAATGGCAAATTGTTCAACAATAATTAACTAAGCCATGCAGGCGGTTTAATGCCGGTTGCATGTCTCTTTAAAAATATAATGATATTTAAAAACATTGCCCGCAAAATATTACCGGTAACGTTGCTGGGTTTACTCTGTACTTCTTCAAAAGGGCAGGATAATCAAGTGGTCACGATCACTATTAATCCGTCAAAAACCTATCAGCGCATCGATAACTTTGGCGCTTCGGATGCCTGGTCGTGCCAGTTTATTGGTAATTGGCCCGAGGAAAAGAAGAATAAGATAGCCGACCTGCTTTTTAGCAGGGACACATTGGCCAATGGTTCGCCGAGGGGAATTGCTTTATCGCTGTGGCGTTTTAATATCGGTGCGGGCAGTGCAGAGCAGGCGGGTCAAAGTGGTATTAAGGACGAGTGGCGCAGGGCCGAATCTTTTTTGAACCCGGATGGCACTTACAACTGGCAAAAACAAGCCGGACAGGTTTGGTTTTTAAAGGCAGCCCAAAAACGGGGTGTTAACCAATTTTTAGGTTTTGTAAATAGTCCGCCGGTAAATTTTACGCAGAATGGTAAGGCCTACGCCAATGGCGGTAAGGTAAACCTTGCAGTCAACCAATACGATGCCTTTGCTAATTATCTGGCAGCCGTTGTAAAAGGGGTTGATAAAGTAAGCGGGATTAAATTTAACTACATAAGCCCCGTTAATGAACCCCAATGGGATTGGAGCGATGGCGGCCAGGAAGGCTGCCCTTATACCAATACCGAAATAGCCGGGCTTGTGCGCGCTATTGGTAAAAGTTTTGCTCAAAACAATGTTCGATCCAAAATTTTAGTATCCGAAGCGGGTAGTATTAACTACCTCTTCACGGCAGGTGATAAGCCGGGGAAGGGCAACCAGATTAATGATTTTTTTAAACCGGGTTCACCCAATTATATCGGGGGCCTTAAAAATATAAATAAAGCTATCGCGGCGCATAGCTATTTTACTACATCGCCTGTTGCATCAGCCATAAAGTCCAGGCAGGCACTCGCCCAAAATGTGAGCGATATTCCTGGCTTGGCTTTCTGGCAATCTGAGTATTGTATCCTGGGCGATAATGCAGGCGAAATAGATGGCAATAAACGCGATTTGGGTATCGATGCCGCATTATACCTGGCCAAAGTTATCTATACCGACCTCACGGTAGCCAATGCCTCGGCCTGGCAGTGGTGGACAGCCATTTCGCCATATGATTATAAAGACGGGCTAATTTACATAGATAAAAACAAAACTGATGGCGACTATTACGCCAGCAAAATGCTTTGGGCAATGGGTAATTACAGCCGGTTTGTAAAACCCGGATCTGTAAGGGTTGATGCGCAGGCTGCAAAAGATCAACTTTTAGTATCTGCTTTTAAAAACGGTAATAATCTTACCGTGGTGATCATTAATAACAGTGCCGAAAATATCCCGGTAAGTCTGCATGTAGATGGCCGTAAAATCACACACGCTAAAGCGTTTTCAACGTCTTCATCTGCAGACCTCAAGGCTAGTAATATTACAGATATTGAGCAAACAGTTGTTCAGGGAAAATCAGTTACCAGTATCACTGCAACTATTCAATAGCTACAAAAACCTATGAAAAATATAAAAATTTATGCTTTTTACCTGTTCATCAGCTTGTTATTATCACAACTGGTAAACGCACAAAATAAGGTTGGCACCCCTGTTCTGTTTAACGACGGATGGGCCTTTCACAGGGGCGATATTACTGGGGGAGAAACCGCAGTTACTTCTAATGTTGCATGGAAGGCAATCCAGCTACCGCACGATTGGAGCATTGAAGGCCCTTTTAGCGAAGACTGGGCAAGTGCAACCGGTTATTTGCCGGGTGGTATCGGCTGGTACAAAAAAACATTTACTGTAAGTAAAGCATGGGCCGGGCAGCAGGTTTACATCTGTTTCGACGGTGTATATAAAAACAGCGAAGTTTGGTTAAACGGGCATTTGCTGGGTAAAAGGCCCAATGGTTTTATTCCTTTTCAATATGAATTATCGCCCTATCTTAATACTAAAGGAATAAATACGCTGACTGTAAAGGCAGACCATAGCGAATTTGCCGATTCGAGGTGGTACACAGGTTCGGGCATTTACCGTAATGTTTATTTGCTGGTGAAAAACCCGGTACACATTGGTTTATGGGATATCGCATTTACAACCCCGCAGGTAACCACAACCAAAGCCTTAATAAATGTTAAGGCAACCGTTACTAATAGCACGCGCAATACTGCCAATGTAAATATTAAAGTAAACCTGTTAGATGCGGGAGGGAAAATCGTAGCAGCAGCTCAAAAACAAATCATTACCAAAAGCGGAAAGAACGAGGTTTCTTTTAACAGTCAGCTTGTTTCGCCTAAATTATGGAGTGCAGAGCATCCTGATCTTTATCAATTGCAGGTTATGGTATATCGCGATGGTAAGCTGATTGATGAAGTAAGCCAGCAGGCGGGGATCCGCAGCATTCGCTTTGATAAGGACGAAGGTTTTTTTCTGAATGGTAAAAGCACCAAAATAAAAGGTGTGTGTATTCATGATGATGCCGGTGCTTTAGGTGTAGCCGTACCGCAGGAAGTTTGGGTACGCAGGCTCAAAACATTAAAAGAAGGCGGCGTAAATGCGATCCGTCTGAGCCACAACCCGCATGCTGATTATGTATATGATTTATGCGATAAAATGGGCTTCCTGGTAATGGACGAGGCTTTCGACGAATGGGAACTAGGCAAAAATAAATGGGTAAAAGGCTGGAATGTGGGCACACCATCTAAAGACGGCTATCACGAATATTTTAAAGAATGGGCCGATCGTGATCTGGGCGACATGGTTTTGCGTGCCAGGAACCATCCATCCATTATTATGTGGAGCATTGGTAATGAAATAGATTATCCTAATGATCCTTACAGTCACGAGGTGTTGAACACGGGCACCAACCCGCAAATCTACGGCAAGGGTTATCTGCCTGATCATCCTGCTGCCAGCGGACTTACTACGATAGCGCGGCAACTGGTTAAAACTGTAAAGGCGATAGATCAGTCGCGGCCGGTTACTGCGGCGTTGGCGGGTGTGGTAATGTCTAACGAGGTTGGTTATCCCGAAGAACTGGATATTGTGGGCTATAATTACCAGGAGTACCGTTATCCCGAAGATCATAAAAAATACCCCAACCGGGTGATCTACGGCAGCGAGAACGGCATGAAGAAACAAGCCTGGAGTGCTGTGGACAGCAACGCCTATATCTCAGCTCAATTTCTCTGGACCGGGATAGATTACATGGGCGAGGCAGGCAAATGGCCTCAGCGAAGCAATGGTGCCGGGCTGCTTGATTTGGCCGGATTTAAAAAATCGGAATATTATTACAGGCAAAGCCTTTGGGCCGATAAACCCATGATATACATAGCAGGCAGGGAAATTGCGGCTAAAGCAGACAGCAATAGCCGGGGCCGCAGGGCCATTGAACCGGCCTGGAACTGGCAGGCAGATAGCAAGGTTAGAGTAGTTTGTTATACCAATTGCCAGGAAGCCGAACTGTTTTTAAACGGAAAGTCATTAGGTAGAAAAAAGCGTAATGATGCAAAGGATCAAATCCCATCGTGGGATGTTGATTATCAGCCCGGAAAACTTTTGGTGAAAGGCTACAACAATGGTATTGAAGTGAGCAGCAATACCATTAACACAGCTGGCAGCGCTAATCAAATTAAAGCCATTGCCAGCCAAACTTCATTTAAGAGCAATACAAAAGGCCTTAGCCAGGTGGAGATACAGTTAACCGATGCAAAAGGCAATCCTGTTTTTGATGCAGATGATGAGCTTAAAGTTGAGTTATCGGGCCCTGCCCGGTTGTTGGGGCTGGAAAGTGGCAGCTTAAGCAGTCATGAAGACTATCAATCTGACAAGCGAAAGGCCTTACATGGCAAGTTGCTTGCTTATTTACAAACCGCAGGTAAAGCCGGTAAAGTAGAGGTAACCATCAGCGGCAAAAATCTTAAACCAGCCACGGTATGGCTAACCGTTCAATAATTCAATTCCAGATCTTTATCCATTAATAATAATATGACTATCAAAAAAATAATTCTACTGGGTGTTATGCTGTTTACTAATATCACCCTCCGTGCTCAAACGGGTTCTCATTCCTTTACGCTAAGCGATTCTGCTTTCTTAATGGATGGCAAACCTTTCCAGATGATTTCGGGCGAGATGCATTATCCGCGTGTACCCCGTGAAGCATGGCGGGCACGGATGAAAATGGCAAAATCCATGGGGCTTAATACCATAGGCACCTATGTTTTCTGGAATTTGCACGAGCCGCAAAAAGGCAAGTTTGATTTCACTGGCAATAATGATGTGGCCGAATTTGTTAAAATAGCTAAGGAAGAAGGCCTATGGGTGATATTAAGACCCAGCCCTTATGTTTGCGCCGAGTGGGAATTTGGCGGTTACCCATACTGGCTGCAAAATGAAAAGGGACTTATTGTGCGCAGTAAGGAAGAAAAGTATTTGAAGGAGTACGAAACCTATATTAAAGCAGTAGGTAAGCAATTGGCCCCCCTGCAAATTAACCACGGCGGCAATATCCTGATGGTGCAGATTGAAAATGAGTATGGCTCATACGGTAAGGATAAAGAATATTTAGCTATCAATCAGCGGTTGTTTAAAGAGGCTGGCTTTGATGGGTTATTGTATACCTGCGACCCCCCTGCGGCCATAGTAGACGGGCATCTACCCGGCTTGCTGCCTGCCATAAATGGTATTGATAACCCTGCCATGGTTAAAAAAATGATTAGTGATAACCATAATGGCAAAGGGCCATTTTATATTGCAGAGTGGTACCCTGCATGGTTTGACTGGTGGGGAACCAAGCACCACACCGTGCCTGCCGAAAACTATACCGGTAAACTGGATAGCGTTTTATCGGCAGGTATTTCAATTAATATGTACATGTTTCATGGCGGTACTACGCGCGCGTTTATGAATGGTGCCAACTTTGATGATAAGCACCCTTATGAACCACAAATAAGTAGTTATGATTATGATGCCCCGCTTGATGAGGCCGGGAATGCAACGCACAAATTTATGCTGTTCAGGCAGGTAATTGCCAAGCACTTGCCTGTCGGTCAGGCTTTACCGCCGGTTCCGGCGGCAAAGCCGGTAATGGCTGTAAATGATGTTAAGCTAAGCCAAACAGCTGGCCTGTTAGGTATATTACCGAAACCTGTATTGAATAAAACACCCTTAACCTTCGAAGATTTAAACCAGGATTATGGCTTTGTATTATATCAAACTTTATTATCTGGCGGCAAAAGCGGTGTTTTAAAACTTAATGAATTGCGCGATTATGCCATTATTATGGTAAACGGCAAAACCGTAGGCGTACTGGATCGCCGGCACAACCAGGATAGTATTCAACTGAATTTACCTGCGGGTAAAGTAAAGCTGGAGATACTGGTCGAAAATTTGGGAAGGATTAACTTCGGCCCGTATTTACTTAAAAATAAAAAAGGCATTACAGAAGGCGTTAGCTTTGGAGGAAAAGCTATTTATAACTGGGCGATGTATAGTTTGCCTTTTAAGGATGTAAGCAATGTACGCTACACATTAAAAAGTGTTGCTAAGGCGCCTGTTGTAAAAAAAGGAATGTTTAATGTTTCGATAGTTGCAGATACTTATTTGGATATGCGTAAATGGGGTAAAGGTGTGGTGTGGATTAACGGGCATAACCTGGGGCGGTACTGGTCTGTAGGCCCGCAGCAAACGCTTTACGTGCCTGCTGAGTGGCTGGTTAAAGGAGAAAATAAAATAGAGATACTTGAACTGCTTAAACCAGAACAAACTCTTATCCATTTTGTGAAACAGCCACAGTTGGATGTTATTCAATAACTGAAATAATAATGTACTTACAGCTTATTCACTATTAAAAAATTGTATCAAAAAAAACCGGCTATTTTTAAAAAAATAGCCGGTTAAAAAAGATATAATGAAACCCTCGCGGTTTATTCAGATTTATTTAATGGCACCCGGAGTGGTGTATGCAATATTTTGAGGATCGAATGAAGCCCATGTTGCAGCCCAGTTATCGGTACCAAAAGCACCTTTGTAATCAACTTTGTCAAAAAAGGCATCAGCAAATTTTCCGGTAAACGCAGCGCCTGCTGCGGCAGCAGAACCTGCTTTTACAGTAAAGTTAGGTGTACCTGCATTAGCATTGGTAGCAGCTTTAAAATCTAAACCATATTTAAGCGGGTCGGTTAATAGGTCTAACACGGTTTTAGAAGCATCGAACACGTTATTTAAACGAACCTGAGTTTCGAACAAGGTTTTGTTTTGTCCTTTAACTTCGTTGCCTTTTGCATTACAATCATAAATTACGTTGTTGGCAAATACTAAGCGGCCTGCAGTGTAATTGCTTGATGTAGCACCTGCTGTAGCAACGGTACCATCATCAAAATAAACACCTTCGGTATAGTTAGTCAACAATGAGTTGCTGATGCTGATAGCTGAGTTGCGACGGATCTGCGCCGCATGTTGAAAGTTGGCATTGATGTTAGATATGGTACCACCAGAAGCGATTGCTGTTAATAGCGGGCCAATAATGGTCATGTTAGAAAACGCAGCATTGGTTTGAGGCGCATTGTTCGAGCCAGATGCATCATTATCAGATTCGAAACCGTTTGATCCCGAAAAATCTGCAATTACCTGTGCACGTTGTGCTAAACCAAACTGTATTTTACCTGCAAAGCCAAAGTCAGTATCAAAATCGTCGTCAACCGCGCCGATAGAAAGTAAGTGTTTGGCATTAACAGTACCGCCAAACCACTCATAAGAATCATCGCCAGAGCGGTAAACTTCAATATAATCTAAAGTAGTACCCGAGCCAACGCCGCCCATGGTTAAGCCATTGATCTCGCTATCTGGTGCAAATGGGATACCTGCATACTCAATGCGTACATATTTTAACGTACCAGAATTGTCGGCTGCATCTGTACCGCCATATTGGATGTATTTGGCTACATCGCCACCGCCGGTTGCTGTTATACCGCCTTCAATAGTTGCCACACCGCTACTTGGGTTAATTGGTGCTTTACCCAACAAGATAATGCCACCCCAGTCGCCGCTTGAACGGCCGCCTGCTGCAACGTTTGAGGTAAACACGATCGGTTTATCTACAGTGCCAGTTGCGTTTATTTTAGACCCTCTTGTAATAATCAACGTGCCTTTACTGGCTTTATCGCCTTTAATAATGGTTCCTGGTTCAATAGTTAAGGTTGCGCCGTTGGTAACGTATACATATCCTTTAAGGTAATAGATTTTGTTTGCTGTCCAGGTAGTGCTGGTTGCAATATCGCCTGTTACTTCAACAGTGGTTGATGTTGGGGTAGTTGTTACACCATCATCATCACTGCTGCTTTTGGTACATGCCGTAAACAGCAACACTGCCGATAGCAATAAAAGTGAAATTCTTTTCATAATCATTTTTTGTTTGTTGTAATCCCTGTTAATTTTTAACTATTTGTTGTTTATTGTAAAGTTTGCTTGTTTAAAAAGTGTAGGCATAAGAGAGCGAATAGGTAGAGCCCAGCTTATACTTACTTATTGTTGAACCTCTTGAAATGTCATATTGGGGTGTGCTTTTCTTATAATAGAAAAGGGTGTTCTGGTTAAAAAGATCGGAGGCGTTTAGCTTAAACTCGCCTTTGCCTTTCTGGATGCGGTAGCCTGCCTGGAAATCAACCACATCGCGGGCGTTTTCATAAATAGCCGGGAACTGTACCCCACTGGCACGGAACATCCTTGAACCTACCCGGTTGTATAGTAAGTTAAAGCTCAGCTTATTATTAGCCGCCGTTTGCAGCAGGCCGGCATTAATAACATAAGGTGCCTGGCCAACCATAGCCCGTGTGTTGCTTTGCTCAGTAAGCTGGAAACGGCTATCGGTTACTACCGATTTTACAAAGGTTAAGTTGGTATAAAAGGTAGTGTTCTTAAACCCTGTATTAATAAAGTCGAGCGTTTTGCGAAATTCTAGTTCAACACCATAGTTGTTGGCTTTTTCTGCATTAAAGTAATTAAAGTCGGGCGTAGAGTTTACATCGTAGTAACCAGATTCAATTGGGTTTTTAAAGTTTTTATAAAAAGCAGATACCGAAAATATCTGGCCCGCTGAAGGGTAAATCTCATAGCGTAAATCCAGGTTATGGATTTGTGTGCGTTTAAGAGCGGTATTGCCTTGTATAGTTGCCAATAGTTCAAAGTCGTAATAACTAAAAGGGGCAAGCTCGCGCAGCTCGGGGCGTGCCACAGTGCGCGAATAAGAGAACCGTAAATTTGATTTAGGGTTTAAGCTATACGTTAAATTGGCCGAAGGCAGGATGTCTAAATTATTTAGTGTTACCTCTTTAGTTGCCGGGTTATTAGTGTTTAAATGAAGATCGAATTTCTCGACACGTAAACCCCAAACCAGCCTGAACTTTTCGCCGAACTTATTATCCAGCATGGCATAACCAGAATTGGTAAATGTGTTGGCATTGTAAGGATCATCGCTTGATGTGATCTCCTTTAAATTATAGAAGCCCTGGTTGATGATATTGCGGCTGAAGATCTGGCTAAGGGGCAAGGTGCGTATTTGCTCGGCGTTATCGGCATTGGTAACCAGTTCGGGGCCAATAAAGCGGGGTACAAAAGTACGGTCGCGGTATTGTGATGAGAGGCCTGCCTTAAAGGTAGCCTGCTGTTTAAATGCTTTTACAGGCAAGGTATAATCCATCTGTCCCGAATAAATATTTTCGTTCAGATTAGAATAAAACCGGGCGTTTTGCTTGCCTACGGTGGTAATATCGGCACGGTAAACGCCATCAATTAATGCGTAGTTGGTTTTACGCTGATCGGGCTGGTTGTTAGTTACATTACTAAAACTGGTTACCCAGGTTAATTTGGAATTATTACTGCCCAGGGCGTGGTCGCCCTGCAAGGTTGTTTTAAACAGGCTCTTCTCAATCAGGTCAAAGGCGGTGAAGTGGTTATCGGGATTTTGCGTTTGGCCATTATAACCGGTACGGTAAAGGTACTGGTCGTCGAACGAGCGATTATAAATGTTTTTCCAGGTGATCTTATTCTTGCCAAAGCTGTACGCTAAGTTAGCTAAAGCGCCAATACTGGTAGAGAAGCGGTACTTGTCATCATTAAACTTGTACTCGTAATAGTTGATGTTTAAATCGTTAATGGTTTGCAGGCTGTTACGGTAAGTAACTGCAAACACACCACCCAGGCGGTTGCTGCTTTCGGCAAATTCTTTTACACGGCCTAATGAGATCTGGTAATTTTGATTCGGTATGGCGGTATAAGTATAAGTACGGAAATTAGAATTTAATGAGCTTAATGCCGAAATGCTTTGCTGCGTAGTAAGCGGATTGGTTGATGAATTGATCCGGTTGGTTGACGGAAAGTTTGAGGGCAGTTTACGGGAACCATTATCGAAACCAAAATAGTCTGACAGGTTACGGTAACCGCTTTTAAAGTCTTTAAAGGTAGTGTTAGTGTTGTAGCCGGTACCCACGTTAATGCTCAGGAAGTTCTCGTCCGGAATATCACGGGTAATAATTTGTACGGCACCACCTGCAAAATCGCCGGGCAGGTTTGGCGTAGCTGTTTTACTGATTACCAGGTTTTCGATCAGGTTGGCCGGTACAATGTCAAACGAAAACGCTTTGCGGTTAGGCTCGGTGCTGGGCAGGGTAGTATTATCTAATGATGCTGTATTGTAGCGGTCGCTCAGGCCGCGTACTACCACAAATTTGTTGTCTTGTATGGTGGCGCCACTTACCCTCCGCAATACTTCTGATGTGTTTTTATCCGGCGAACGTTTAATGGTTTCAGAAGTAATACCATCGGTAATTGCTGCGTTGTTTTTTTGCTGGGCGTATAAAGAAGCAACAGATTCGCGCTTGTAAGTTGCTCTAACTGTCACTTCTTTGAGTGATTTTGTTTGGTTAACATCCAGCGTTACATCAAGGCGGGTAACATCGCCAGCTTTTACCACTACCTCGCTTATGGCTTTGGTATCATAACCAATGTAGCGTACCATTAAGGTGTAAGTACCGGGTTGCATGCCTGCTAACAAATATTCGCCATTTACATTGGCAGCTGCACCTTTAGTTGTGCCTTGTATTAATACGGTGGCACCTATCAGTGTTTCGCCTGTTTTTCTATCCGTAATTTTACCGGTAATTTTGCCGGCTGTTTGTGCGAAAGCTGTATTTGCGCTTAAGGTAACAAGCAGCAGAAACATCAGTTGGGTAAAATTTTTTTTCACGTTCAAATAAGTTTTTGCAAAGCTATTTCGCTCAAAACCGATTAACGATAAATTACCATTACCAATAAAACAAGTGTTTCTTAACCCACAGTTATCAATGGTTCAATCAAATAACCATTTTAACAGAACGGATCATGGCTACCTTTTGCCTCGTGATTTCCAGCACGCCATCGGGGCAATTATGGGTATAGATTTGCTCAGCAAAAACGTCACTGTAAAACTCTTTTTTGAGTTCGGCCAGGTCAATTTTTAGTGCCAGTGCCAGGCTTTCGAGTTTCTCAATCTTAAACTTCTTTTTCCCCGATTCTATCCGGCTTAAATGGGCTCTTTCGATGCCCAATTTATCTGCCAGCTCGTTTTGCGAAAGGTAGTTATGCTTTCGGCCTTGTTTTATAAATTCACCAAAAGTGTATATTTCTTTATCAGCCATGGTATGCAATTATATATGTGCAACCTCCTGCGGCCGGTTTACTACTTCGGGCTTACGGTTTAGCATGAGCAGGTTATTGTTAATCGTTTTTAGTACGCGCAGGCAATTGTACATTTCCTGCCAGGTAATTTCATGGGTAATATTGGTTTCAAAGTGTTCAAATGTGGTTTCCAAGCCATCAATAACTTCTGCCGCTTTAGGGGTTAGTACAACCAGTTTGCCCCGGCGGTCTTTATAATTTACCTCGCGTGTAACATAACCTTTTGCTTCAAGGGCATCTATAATAGCTGCCATGTTAGATTTTTCGATACTCAGGTTTTCGCAAAGCATTTTTTGGGTTGCTTTGCCGTTAAACCGGGTTAGCAACAGGATGATCTGGTAATGATGCTGCACATCTATCTGCTCCAGAAACTTATATAAATATTGATGATATGATTTATTAGCCAGCATAACCTGCAGGCTGAATTCTTCGCCGAAATTCATTAATGTATGAATAGATAGCCATATTGCCGGTTGGCAAATAAGACATTGATGAAACAATAAAATACGCTTAAGGGGTATTAAAATGTATTTATTGCTTAGATCAAATGAGGAGGGTACCTGTTAAAAGGTATAAGGGAGGGGCATGCAGTGTTATAAGCGTTCTCCTGATTACGTTAACTTTTACAGTTACCAGGTTAATGCTTAAAAGGAAGAATAAGAAACCGGCTACACAGATAAACTTAGCTACATCGATCACTTTATGAACGTGCGGTGGGCTGGTAAGCTGCCGGTTGGCAATAAGGCCCCAATAGTTGTTATGGGAATAAGATGGTGTGAAATGATGTGTATGCTGCCTGGTTACACTTACAGGTACATGATGATTTGTAGGTGCAAAAGCAGATAAAAACGGATTTATAATAAGCAGCGAAATACTTAATAAAAGCAGCAGATACTTGATTAACCCCAGTTTTTGCATCAATAGATTTAAGTGTTGGATACTTTTATTTGCAAAACTGCAACTTACAGGTGTAATATCAGCTACCGGGACAAAAGCTTAATGTAAGCTTAACCTTATTTAAATATAGCCCCGGCTAAATGATGCCTAATTAGCCGGGTTTTGGCAGTTATATGCTTTCGACTTAATTTTTAAGCGTGTAATACTTTTTACGAAAATAAAAAGCGAGGTTAACCAGGGCAATTAATGCAGGCACTTCAACCAATGGCCCTATTACCCCGGCAAAAGCCTCGCCCGAATTAATGCCGAAAACGCCGATGGCAACAGCAATAGCCAGTTCGAAATTGTTGCCTGTGGCTGTAAAGGCGATAGCTGTACTCCGGCTGTAGTCGGCCCCAAATGATTTGCCGATAAAGAAGCTTAATATAAACATGATGGTAAAATAGATGACCAGCGGGATAGCAATACGTACAACATCAAAGGGTATTTGCACAATAAGCTTACCTTTTAAGCTAAACATCACCACAATAGTAAAGAGCAGTGCAATGAGTGTTATGGGAGAAATAAAAGGTACATATTTAGTTTGAAACCAATCCTCACCCTTAATTTTGATCAGCGTGTAACGGCTTATTATCCCGGTAGCAAAGGGGATGCCCAGGTAAATGCCTACACTTTTGGCAATTTCGCCAATGGTAATATTTATTGCTAACCCTTTGAGCCCAAATAGCGGCGGCAAAACGGTAATAAACAGGTAAGCATACACGCTGTAAAGCAGTACCTGGAAAATACTGTTTAAAGCTATTAAGCCCGCAGCGTATTCCCGGTTACCTTCTGCCAGCTCATTCCAAACCACAACCATAGCAATACAGCGGGCCAAGCCAATCAGAATTAAACCAACCATATAAGCAGGATGGTCATGCAATAAAGTAATGGCTAAAACAAACATAAGTATAGGGCCAATAATCCAGTTAAGAATAAGGGATGCGCTTAACACTTTGGTGTCTTTAAATACTTCGCCCATCTTCTCATACTTTACTTTGGCCAGGGGCGGGTACATCATCAGGATTAACCCGATAGCCAGCGGAATATTAGTGGTACCACTTGAAAAAGAGTTAATAAACCCGGCCGACGAAGGAATGAAATAGCCAATCCCAACGCCAATAGCCATTGCCAGGAAGATCCATAAAGTAAGGTATCTGTCAAGAAAACTTAATTTTTTGCGTGCTGCCACTGGGGCGCAATTGGTTGCCGACATATTATAAATTCTCTTTTACAAAATTTGCTGCATACACCTTAATTAAATCTCTTACCCGCCTAAATTCATCCATAATTTCTTCATCGGTTCCGGTTGCTTTTGCAGGGTCGGGAAAGTTTTCATGAAAGCGTTTTACATTGCCCGGAAAAAAGGGGCAGGCTTCATTCGCATTATCGCATACCGTAATCACGTGATCAAAGTGGATGGTCAAATATTCATCTACATGATTTGAGGTGTGGCCGGAAATATTGATATGGTCTTGGGCCATTACCTGTATAGCTTTGGGGTTTACGCCGTGGGTTTCAATACCTGCGCTGTAAATATTTGCCTTATCGCCTGCAAAGTACCGAAGGTATCCTTCTGCCAACTGGCTGCGGCAACTATTGCCTGTGCATAGTACGAGTATATTTTTCTTAATCATCATTTTTATTTTTAGCAGCATCCAGAACCCGGTGCACAGCTTGCGGCAACGGCCAGGTTTTGCAATTGTATTTTGGGTTTAATGGCTACAGTTGGTGTGCAACATTCAGCGCCTTTATCATTTGTTCCGCAACTACCGCCCCGGTCTATCGCTTTACATTGTACGGCATCCGGGCGCAAGTCTACAATAAGGTTATTACCATCAATCACCAATGCATTAGGAAGCATCTGGCGGGTATCGAACTGAGTGCTGCCAAATTCAATTTTGACAATACCCTCGGGATTCAAAGGTAATGTTTGCTCAACCAAACCTATAATTGACAGTGCTTTACCAACATGCATAGCTTTATCCTGCTCATCGCCTTCGGGTACCCATAACTGTACGATGATCTCAGTCCAGGCATTCATAACACCACCACAGTCTATCGATGTAATAATAGCCTGTTTGATTTCTGTAATGTGGTAAGCGGCATTTACCCATTGGTTTGCGGTGTATTGGAATTGCAGGGTTAACGCACTATTTGCCTGTAATTGTTGTTTAAATGATAACCATTTTAAGCTTTCCATTTTAATATGATTTAAACGTTTTATTGCAATATTACGATAGGTTGTTGTAAAAAAAGTTAACAGCAATTAGGCTTTAAATTGTACGTGTTAAAAAAACCGCTAAGCTGCTTTTGCAAAGCACTCCAAACCTCAGGGTTAATGCAATAGCAAACACTAACACCTTCAATGGTTCCCTGGATGATGCCGGCATTTTTTAATTCTTTTAAATGTTGGGATATGGTGGCCTGTGCAAGGCCAAGCTCATCAACCAGATCGCCGCAAATGCAGGCATTGGCTTTAATAATTTGCTGTAAAATAGCGATACGGGCAGGGTGGGCCATTGCTTTCAACGCAATTGCCAGCGCATTTTGCTCTTCTGTAAATATTTCTGTTTTGGTAAGTCCCATTATATCGATTGCAATATTACGATTAATATTCAATGTACCCTACAAAATAATTTTGTGAGAAATTACAACTTCTTAATTGCCTCCATCTGATCTGGAAAAGCAGATTGGCCTTCGAGGTTAAAGATTTTTAAATCGGCTACTTCCCGGCTTTCTAAAACATGCTTAAAATAAGCCGGGCGGTTACTTCCCCAGGTTACGCTGCTGTTTCTAATGGTGATATGGTTAGCCTTATCGAGGTAAAAGGCAGATGTACTGCCGGTTAACAGGCCGTCTACCTTGCTCGGCCGGCGATCATAGACCCCGCCGGGTATGGCTGTTGTTTTGTTAATCAGCACATCAACCTGGTCGAAAAAGATGCCTGATATTTTATCGGCAGATTCGCCGCCTACATAGATGCCGTTCTCGCTTTTGCACTTTATATTGCTGAAATAGATGTTGCTAACCATGCCGGCGCTCCCCTCGGTTTTGCCTTTCGGAAACCGCCAGCCTGCATCCTTATTGTTGCCATTTGCCCGACGGTAGCTGGTTACATAAATAGGTTCGGCCTTGCCCCACCAAACATCCGAAAATAAGTGCGAATCTATAACGATGTTAGAGAATATAACGTCAGTCACCGTCCCTTCGTCGCGGTTTTGGATACCGATACCGCGGTTGCTTTTAGTAATTACACAATTGTTAATGAGTACGTTGCTAATGCGATCCATGTTTTCAGATCCTATTTTTATAGCGCATGATCTGGAGGTCATGGTACAGTTATTCACGGTTATGTTTTCGCAAGGGCCAAATTCTTCATACTCGCGCCTGTTTTTCAGGCAAATACAATCATCTCCAGATTCTATGTAGCAATTGCTGATGCGTACATTCTTGCTATGATCCAGGTCTATCCCATCGCTGTTGCGTACTTTTAAACTGTTTAAAAGGGTAAGATTGTCAATCGCTACATCATCACAGCCCACCAAATGGACTGTCCAATAAGCAGAATTACGAATAGTAAGATCACGGATGCGGATATTTTTACCACCTACAATTGTTAACAGGTGAGGGCGCGGATCAACTATTTTAAAAGGCTTTAACTCGTACGAGTCTTCCAGTTCTGCACCCATAAATGAGATACCATTACCATCAATAACACCGCCGCCGGCTATGGTAACATTCTGCAGGTTTTCGCCGCCCATCCATATGGTGCCTTCGCCTTTATTATCGCGGAAAGCGCTTTTATTGTAAACACTTTCTTTAGGGTTGGCCAGCAGCTTAGCGTTTACCTCAATTACAAATTCAATATTTGAGAGCAGGTTAAACGGACCAGCCATGTAAGTATGCCCTGCCGGAATAATTACTTTACCGCCACCGGCTTTGTTACAGGCATTAATGGTTTTTTGAATGGCCAGGGCATTATCTGTTATCCCATCGCCTATGGCGCCGTAATTTGTAATGTAATATGCGTTCGTTTTTTTATCGGGTTGCGCGTAAACGGGCACAGCACTTATCAAGCTGAGCAATAAAATTATAAAACAAATGTTACGGCGTATCATATTGAAGGTATTGCTAATTGTTATGCGTTAGGCTTGCCGGCTGATCTGTTGATTGTGTTGCCCATGTTTTAGCAGGCTTATCGTTCATGAAAATTTCCAGCAGCCCACCTGTATTAATGGTGGTATAGGTAAGGTAATTCTTTGTATAGGGTTTGCCATTCCATTTAACAGCTGCAATGTAGCTTGATTTGGCAGATTGTTTATGAGTAGCTATCGTAAATGCTTTCCCCTTAGGCAAATTTATAACGATATGATCAAATAGGGGGGCAGTAAGGATATAATTATTAGATACTGGATCTACCGGATAAAAACCCAGGGAGGCAAATACATACCATGCCGACATTTGCCCTGCATCGTCATTACCACTTAAGCCGCCCGGGCCGTCACTGTATTCATCGACTAGTATCGCCTTAACGCGAAGCTGTGTTTTCCACGGCGCACCGGTATAATTGTACATAAATGGGATCTGATGGCCAGGTTCGTTACCATGCCAATATTCGTGGCTGTCGAAAAGATGGTCGAGCGATTGCTCGAGTTTGGCTTTGCCACCCATTAAACCGGATAATCCGGCAACATCCTGCGGCACATAAAAAGTATACTGCTGCGGTGTACCTTCTGTAATATAAGGCTCTTTTGTTGAAGGGTTGAAAGGCTGGTACCAGTTTTTATTCTCATACCGGCCACGTACCATACCAACTTCAGGATCAAATACATTGCGATAATTTAAACTCCTTTTAATTAGGGCATCATAATCGGCAGTTTTGTTTAATCCCTTGGCAACAATCGCCAGGGCATAATCATCATAAGCGTATTCTAAAGTCCGGCTTACCTGTTCTTTTTTATGAAAAGCCTCGGGTACGCTGTCTTCCATGGGGATGTAGCCATATTTAAGATAAGAGTTTAAAGCACGGCGGCCTTTGCCATCCTTATAATCTTTTGCGTTTGCACTATTAAAGGCATTTTGCCGCATTAAACGGTAGGCTTCATTTACGTTATAATTGCGTATGCCCTTGGTATAGGCCGATGCAATAAAGGCTGTGCCGTGGTCGCCAACCATGGCGGCGGTATAGCTGTTCCAACAGGGGAATATCGGTAGCCAGCCACCCTGTTGGCCTTTGAGTATCATCGATTGTACACAGTCATTAATCAATTTGGGGTTTAGCAATTCATACAGCGGCAATTGTGCCCGATAAATATCCCACATCGAAAAATCGTCGTAATAGTTAGCACCTATTATTTTCTCTGATTGATAATTTCCCGCAAAGCGGGGATAGGTGCCATCTACATCATTAAACAAACGTGGGTGCTGCATGGCGTGGTAAAATGCCGTGTAAAAAATGCGCTTATCTTTTTCGACAGTTGTTGCTACCTGTATCTGGCTTAATGCCTTTTGCCATACCTGTTTGTTTTTTGCTACCAGCGACTCAAAGCCCCAACCAGGTATTTCTGCTTTCAGATTTTGGCGGGCACCGGCTATACTGCTAAACGAGGTACCGATGCGGATACGTAGTTTTTCGCCTTTGTTAATTTTAAAACCAAGGTAAGCACCAAGGTTTTTTTGATTGCTAATTGAATCCAAAAGTGAAACATGGGCACCGGCGAAAGTCCCGCTAGTGTTTATGCTTTTCTCTACCTTAATAACAAAATATCCGCTGAAGCCCGCAGGTTCACCCCAGCCTTGGTAAATACGGTGGGCAGGGTTGTAGCCGTAAATTTCGCCGCGTTTGGTATCAACCTTAATAAAGCCCTGGCCTTGGTCGCTGTTGGGTGTGATGAGTAAATATAGGCTATCTGTTTTATTGGCCGTAACCTGCATCATGCCGGCCCTTAACGTGGCTGTAATTTCGGTAGTTAGCTGATAGGCCGGCAGTGTTACGCGGTAGTAGTGCGGTGCAGTTATTTCCTGCTGATGCGAAAAGGGAGTAGCATAAGCCGCAATATCTATTTTTAAATGCCCGGTAACAGGCATAATGGTAAAACTCCCATAATCCTGCGTGCAAGAGCCGCTAAGCCAATGCGTGCCTCTGAAACCGCTGAACATATTATCCTTATAAAAATAAGGGGGCACACACTTATTTTCAGACGATTGGGTTTGGGGTGTCCACTGTGTCATGCCGAAAGGCAGGCCTACAGCGGGTATGGTATTGGCGTTTAATTCGGTACCGTTGCCATGTTTAAGGGCGGCAGCTGTAGTGCTTGGTGCTGTACCGGCGAGTGGCTGTACATAATGTACAAGCGCTGTTTGCTGGGCCAACAGACTGGTTGCAGTAAAAATAATTGCAACCGTAAAGAGGTGGCTCAAAGGTTTTTTTAAAAGGTATTTGTTCATTAAAATATTAGCCACTGGTTATTGCCTTATTTCTTTTGCGTCAGTATGCCGTTTTTATTACTTACCGGTAAACTAACCTTATCTATAGTCTCCCCGGTAACATTATTCAATACAATAACGGCTGTACTTTTTGATGCCGGGATAGTAACGTTTTGCAGTATTAATCCGTTGGTATCATCGGCAATTATTGACGGCCTGTAATCGTCCTGCGCGTAGCTTAGTTTTACGTTGTTTAACTTAATACCTTCTGCATGCCTGATGTACATGCCCCAGGCAGGCAGTTCGCCAAACATGGTAAATTCGGGATACCCGGTGGCATTTTCCGGAACAGAGGCCAAATCATCTATGCTAATGTAGGCCACTTCTTTTTTAGCACCGCCGCCATAGCTAATCTCTATGTTTTGCAAGGTTACATTTTGCACCGGGTGGCCGGGTAAGCCGGTTATGGACGAGGTGATTAAATTATGTGGCGGTATTTTAGGTGGTGGCCCTTCCAACGGGTAGCCAATGTCTGGTTTGCCAAAGGGTACTTCTACCTTAACGTCGTTAATTAATACGTTGCGTAATGTGCTGTACCTATTATCCTGATTACGGTGGCCAAGCCTGATAAACAGAGCATTGCCTACGTTTTTACCTATCACATGCCTGATATCAATATCCTGCAAATAAGCACCATCAACGGTTTCTAAGGCAATAGCAGAGCGATAGGTATCAAAAACAGTCAAGTTGCTTACCTTAATATTTTTGAAGCCTCCCAAAGAGCCGGTACCTATTTTAAACCCGCTTGCGCTTGATCGGGCGATACAGTTTTCTATCCATATGTTTTCACAACTGCCTTGCGGATTTTCCGATTTTAAACAAATGGCATCATCTGCGGCATTAAAATAGCTGTTAGTGATCTTTACATTTTTTGAATCAACAATATCAATCCCATCATTATTCCAGTAAGCTGTGCTTTGCACCTTTATGCTGTCAATGGTCACATCATCGCATTCGCTGTAGGTTTGCACCCAGCAGGCCGCATTTTTTAAAGTGATCCCGGTTACCTTAACATGTTGGCAATTTTTAAAATATACCACGAATGGGCGATTTTTCTCTGTGGGGCGTTTTAAAAGCCATTGCTCATCTTGTATTTTGCCTTGCCTTAGCAACATTAAGGTATTCTCAACCAAGTCGCGGCCCTGCCCATCAATAATGCCGTTGCCTGTAATGGCTATGTTTTGCTGGTTCTGTGCATAAATCACCGACATTTGATTGTCGGGATAATCCAGCCGTTTTGCACTGCCAAGCAGTATGGCATCATTATTTAAATGAAGTTCTACATCGCTTTTAAGGTTTAGCGGGGCCGTTATAAAATAACCCGCGGGGACGATTACCCTCCCCCCGCCATGGCTGGTTGCAGCATCAATGGCCTGTTGTATGGCTGCCGTATTGATAAAATTTGAGCCAGACTTAGCCCCATAATTTAAAATGTTGTACGTTTTTTGCGAAAACGCATTAAGGCAAAAGATACTAAAAAGCAGGGTTATTGTGCTTTTGTTCATGTAAGTTGATGTTTAACGTAACACCTGTGCTATCGAGGGGTATCCGGTATGCAAAGGCACTGGTTTGATGCAGATATAATTGTAGGGCTAAAGTATTAATAAAAAGCAGGCAGCGTACTTTTACATTGATTTAAACTACTTAAACGGTTTCGTAACTTTTAAACTGCGTTTACTACATTAAAGCAGGGGGATACTTTAAAGAATATTAAAAAATTGCGAATACTAATTGCACGATGTAGAATCTCTTTTTATCAGTTCGGATTCTAAGATCATACTTTCGTTAGGTTCAACATGCTTGTTATGCAGTATTTTAAAGAGGATGCTTGCGGCCTCTTTTCCAATTTCAAATGCAGGCTGGGTAATTGTTGTTAATGAGGGGTTAAGCAACGGGGCCGTATTGAGATTAGAGAAACTAATTATTTTCAGATCTTTAGGGATATTTAAATTAAGCTCTTTACATACATAATAACAGGGTAATGCCAGGTCTTCAATAGATGAAATTACTCCATCTGGCTTATGTGTCAATATCAGGTTTTTAATGTTGTTATAATTTACAGCTTCATCTGTATCATACTTCACAATCAAGTCGCTGGTGTATAGCATATTGTGCTCTTTTAAGGCATCATGGTATCCCTGCACCCGCTTCTTTCCGGTCGAAAGGTTATCAAGGGCTAATAGGTAGGCGATTTTTTTACACCCGCAATCAATTAAATGTTTGGTGGCATTGTAAGTGCTTAGATAGTCATCGGTTGTTATTTTAACGGCATCAATATCCTCATAAACCCTGTCGAAGAAAACAATGGGGATCTTTTTAACCAGTTCTCTAAAATGTTCGTTGTTAGAGGTCTCACTTGAAATAGAGATCAGGATACCATCAACCCGGCCGTTGAGCAGGCTATCTGTAAATGCCATTTCTATTTCGCTGTTTTCGTGCGTTTGATAAATAAGTACGTGATAATCAAGTCGACGGGCAATTTCCTCTATCCCCTTAATGGCCAGCGAAAAAAAGTTATTGGCAATTTCGGGTATAATAACAGCTATTGTTTTGGTTTTTTGCCCTCTCAAACTGCTACCCGCCGGGTTAAGTTCGTATTTTAGCTGTTTGGCTAAAGCCCATACTTTTTGTTTAGTTTCGTTGCCTATTTCATAACTGTCCTGAAGTGCTTTTGATACCGTAGCGGTAGATACGTTTAACTCTTTTGCTATGGTTTTCATGGTAACAAGGCGCTTCATAATTAGATTTTTGGTTATTATAACTAAACAAATTGGTTATCGGCTTAAACGGTTAAGTAAATAAATTTACCACAAATACATATATTATAATTGTATTATTTACAGATTTGAGAATTAAAACACCCTGTTTTACAAAACCAATTATTTATTAAAACCAAATGTATGAATAAACTTAGACCTAGATTATTCAAGGCAATTAATCGCTTTAGCTTATTATGCCTGATCCTATTTTTTTCCTTTAGCTACGCAGTAGCTCAAAAAACAGTAATTAAAGGCTCGATAAAAGATGCGAAAGGCCTGCCGCTACCGTCTGTAACCGTAGTAATAAAAGGCACTACTGTTGGCACCACTAGCGGCATTAACGGCGATTATTCTATTTCTGCACCAAAAGGCAGTACCCTGGTGTTTCGCTTTATTGGCTATGCAACAAAAGAGGTAACTGTTGGCGAAGAAAGCAGCATTAACGTAACCCTGCTGGAAAGCGAGAACAAATTAAATGAAGTTGTTGTAGTTGGTTATGGCACAACCACCAAAAAAGAACTGACAAGCGCCATTAGTACTGTAAAAGCAGAACAGTTTAATGCTGGTGTTGTAACATCGCCTGCAGACCTGCTGGAAGGCAAGGTTGCCGGTTTGAATATCACTAACGATGGTAACCCTAACAGCACGCCAACTGTTACATTAAGAGGGCCATCGTCGTTAAGGCCGGGTGGTTCAACACCATTTTACGTAATAGATGGCGTGCCCGGAGCCGACTTTAATTTGGTAGCCCCATCAGACATTGCTTCTATTGATGTGTTAAAAGATGCCTCTGCAGCAGCTATTTATGGTACAAGGGCTACTAATGGGGTTATTATTGTAACTACTAAAAAAGCTAAAACCGGGCAGGTACGTATGACCTATGATGGTTATGGCTCTTTTGAAAAAGTGGCTAACCAATTTGAGGTTGCAAGTGCCGACCAGCTAAGGGCGTATGTAAAAGCTAACGGACAGAGTTTTACTCCGGCAAATGACAACGGTGGTAATACCGATTGGCAAAAAGCAGTAGAGCGAAGCCACGGTTTTTCACAAAATCATAACTTATCTTTTGGCGGCGGGTCTGATAAAACTACTTATAGCGGTAGTTTAAACTATCTGCAAGATCAGGGAATTGTTAAGAGCAGCGATTTAAAACGTGTAATTGGCCGCATCAACGTATCGCAAAAGGCTTTAAATGATAAACTTAAATTAGACTTTTCTGTAAATAATTCGGTAAGTAACGCAGATCTATTGGTTAATGATATTTACCTTTCATCTGCAAATGGCCAAAATCCGGGTTTGTTCAAATCTATAGTACAATACTTGCCTACCCGTAGTATCTATAATGCCGATGGTACATTTTATAACGACCCTACTTTAAAGTTGGGTTATAACCCTGTAGGCTTAATTACAAATGATAGCTATAAGCAAAAAATAAATTTGTTGTTAGCTAATACCAGGGCAGAATTACAGCTCCCATTCGGTTTGGTTTATAATTTAAATTTAGCCTACCAAAGCAGAACTACGGATAACAACACGTACTATAATTCCGTGTCGGAATTGGCGCCCGGCCTTAACGGGAAGGCCATACGGTCAACTTATGATGATACCAAAAAACTAATGGAAAATTATCTTACTTATTCTCATAAATGGAATGATAAGCACGATTTTAAAGTATTATTCGGTTACTCGTTCGATGAAACAACCACAGGCGACGGTTTTCAGTCAACCAATCAGAATTTCATTTCTGATGTTACAGGTTCAAATAACTTGGCTTTGGGTACGCCAGCTTCTGGTTACAGGGTAGATTATGGTAGTGTTGCAGTAGAAACTCTGCGTTTAATATCATTTTACACCAGGCTTAATTATAGCTACATGGGCAAATACATTTTCCAGGCGTCTGTTCGTCGCGATGGTTCAAATGCATTTGGTATTAATAATCGTTGGGGATATTTTCCTGCAGGATCTGCCGCATGGCGAATCAGCGACGAATCTTTTATGAAGTTTCAGTCGTTATTTGACGATTTAAAATTACGGGTAGGCTACGGTAAAACCGGTAATTCTCTGGGCTTCCCGGCTTATACACCGTTGACGCAATACAATACAACTGGTAGCTTTTATAACAATGGCACCTATATTGGTGCTATCGGGCCAACACAAAACCCCAACCCAAATCTAAAATGGGAAGCTACGGCAACTATCAACGGAGGTATAGATTTTTCTATATTAAAAGGTCGCCTGTCTGGTTCTGTTGATGTATACAATAAAAAAACTACCGATATGATCTCTAGCATACCAGTATCAACAGTTACAAACTTGGTTAATACGTTAACTGCTAACGTAGGAAGTATGGTTAATAAAGGTGTTGAAATAGCTTTAAGCGGAACACCGGTTAAAGGAAGCAATTTTAACTGGAGCAGTTACGGAAACATATCCTTCAATAAAAATAAGATTACTTCATTGGGTACCAATTTATCTAAAATATATGTTGGTGATCCGGAAGGACCCGGGCAAAGCGGCATTAAGGTTTCTATAATAGAGGCAGGCTACCCTTTGGGCGAATTTTATACCCTTAAGTACCTTGGCCGTACCAATGGCATATCTACCTTTTTAGGTGCTAACGGCCAGCCTACTACTACACCCGTAAGTACAGACCAAACTTATGCCGGTAATGCACAGCCAACTTATATTTTTGGCTGGGGTAATGATTTCTCCTATAAAAAATTCAGTTTTAACTTCTTCTTCCGTGGCCAGGGTGGTAACAAAATCATGAATGCTTCGCTTGCAGGCTTTAATCAGCCTACGCAGGCTTCGGCCCATGGTGTGCCTGTGTTAACATTAAGCGAACCGGGTAATGATGTTAATGCTAACCTTTATTCTACCAGATATTTAGAAAGCGGTGCGTTTATCAGGTTAAGCAATGCAACATTATCTTACCGGATAAAAATACCGGGTAATTACATACATAGCCTTAAGATATATGTAACCGGCACCAACCTGTTTATCATTACTAAATATAAAGGTGTAGATCCTGAATTGAATTTAAATCTTAATAATCAGCAAAGCGGCCAGTTCATTGGGGTAGACGCTAATAACTTTTATCCAAGAACACGCAGTTTTCTGGCTGGCTTAACAATTGATTTATAATAAGTTTTTAAAAAGTAAAGATATGAACCACATAAGAAAATATAAGCTGTTTAATTTTATCGCTTTAATAGCGGCTGCAGCATACCTGTCGGGTTGTACAAAGTTGGATATTACACCCAAATCAACACTTACGCCTGATATTTTTCCAACAACACCTGCACAATACCTAGCAGCAACCGGCCCAATTTATACTTCATTTCGTACAGCACCAGGTAGGGAATACTGGTTATTACAAAATTTAAGTACCGACGAAAATGTTTTGGTTGCCCGGGGTGGTAACTGGCTGGATGGCGGAACCTATTCTACAGTAAACCTGCATACTGTAACGCCTGATAATGGCATGATAGAAAGCTGCTGGTCATGGGGATACAAAACGATAAGTACTTGTAACCAAGTTTTAACATTGTTTAGTTCGGTTGCCGAAAGTACTTCCAAGCAACAAACAGTGGCAGAAATAAAAACCATGCGCGCCCTCTCTTATTTTTATATGATGGATCTGTTTGGTAATGTGCCTATTTCTAAAACATTTGGCGATACAACCAATCTTGGCACCCAAACCAGGGCGCAGGTGTTTGCATTTGTAGAAAGCGAGCTGTTGGCTCAAATTCCAAATTTAAGCGCAACTGTTGATGCATCTACTTATGGCAGGCCTACCAAATTTCTTGCATATGCTATTCTGGCCAAAATGTATTTAAATGCAGAATACTATACAGGTACACAACGCTACCAGGATGCAGTAGTGATGTGTGATAATATCATCAACGGTGGCAAATACAGTTTGGATGCTGATTATTTGGGCATGTTTAAGCCCAATAATGGACCGTTAATAAAGGATTTTATTTTTGCCATACCTTATGATGGTATACAAGCCACTGGTATGTATTATTCCCGCTGGACTATTAATCCTAATTTGAAGAATAAGTATAAAATGCCATACACCCCAGATGGGCCAGTGTATACCTATAAACAGTTTTATGCTTTGTATAATGACCCTAATGATATTCGCAGAAAACAATATTTAACAGGGAAACAATATAATAACGACGGTACGCCTATTAACATTACAACAACAAATATTGGCCTGGATGCAAGCTACAGCGGCTCGGCTCCTAATGCTACAGTTATTCATCAGTTAGAATTTACACCAGACATTGTTTGGAAAAACAACGCAACATTTGATATTGGTAATGACGAACTGGCTAATGAAGAGGGGTATCGCAATAATAAATTTTACCCGGATAGTTTAAATACAGACCGAAACCAAGGTAATGATGTGCCAATGTTTAGATATGCCGACGTTTTATTAGAAAAAGCGGAGGCTATTATGAGAGGAGCATCTGCCACTAATGGCGCTACTGCGTTAACGCTTGTAAATCAAGTTCGTACAAGGGCAAAAGCGTCATTGCTTTTATCTATTACGTTGCAAGATATACTGGATGAGCGCGGAAGGGAACTCGCAATTGAAATGTGGCGGAGAAATGATATGATCCGGTTTGGACAGTTTGAAAAAGCATGGGGTATCAAGACAGACGCAAATCCAAATAAACGGATATTCCCTATACCCAGACCTGAGATGCAGCTAAATCCTAAATTGGTTCAAAACCCGGGATATTAATTGAAATACCGGCTAAGTTCATCTCTAATAATTAAGATGAACTTAGCCGTTTCTAAAAGCTACCTATATGCAACTGAACAAGAAAATCGTTATCCTTTTTACCGCATTAGCCTTCTTAAACAGTGCAGCCAAGGCCAGTGGAAAGGTGTACGATATTACTAAATATGGTGCCCGTGCCGATGGCATTACCAATAATACGGTAGCCATACAGAAAGCTATTGATGAAGCTGCTGTAAATGGAGGAATGGTGTTAATACCGGCCGGAAAATTTGTTACCGGGGTAATTACACTTAAGTCAAATGTAGAACTGCACCTTGCAGCCAATGCTGCATTGCTGGCAACCACAAAGCGCATTGACTATGGTGCAGGTAATGCATCGGCATTAATTTTAGCAGATGGGCAGCACCATATTGCCATAACCGGTAAAGGTACTATTGATGGGCAGGGAGACCTTTTGATCAAAGATATTTACCGGATGCTTAAAGACGGTATTTTAAAAGATGCAGAGTGGCAAAAGTATAACGAGTGGCATCAAATGCGCCCTGCTGAAGATAACCGGCCCAAACTGATCCAGTTTAAAAAATGTGACAACATTACGATTAAAAATGTGACCATTAAAAATGGGCTGGACTGGATACAGGATTACAGATCTTGTACCAATATGGTTATCGACAGTATAAAGGTAGAGAGTAATACTTACCTTAATAATGATGGCATAGACCTGGTAGATTGTAAGAATGTAAGGCTTACCAATAGCTCGTTTAACGTGGCTGATGATGGTATATGTCTGAAATCTCATGACCCAAAAGACGGGTGCGATCATATTTATATTGCCGATTGTTCTATCCGTTCAAGTGCCAGTGCATTTAAATTAGGTACTGCATCCCGTGGTGCGTTCAGAAATATTACAGTCAGAAATTTAAAGATATACGACACCTATCGCTCAGCCATAGCACTCGAATCTGTAGATGGAGCGGTATTAGAGCATATTGATATTCGTAACGTAACTGCAAAAAATACAGGGAATGCCATCTTTATCCGTTTGGGTAAACGGCAAAAAAATGTAAATCCCGGTAGTGTAAACGGCATCTATATTGCCAATGTTAAGGTACAGGTGCCAGCTGGCAAACCAGATGCCGGTTACCAGATGGAAGGTCCGGAGGTAAATGGCAAGCACAATGTATTTCCGTCATCCATCGTTGGTATTCCGGGGTATCCTGTTCAGGATGTAACGCTGGAAAATATTGATATAGTTTACGAAGGCGGCGCCAAAAAAGAAGTCGCTTATTTTAATACCGATACACTTGCAAAAATCCCCGAGCAAATTAGCGACTATCCCGAGTTTTCGATGTTTGGCGAATTGCCTGCCTGGGGCTTTTATGTACGCCATGCAGCTAACATCAAATTAAAAAATGTAAGTATTGGCTATAAAACTACAGACTTCCGTACGGCTTGTGTTTTTGATGATGTAAGCGGGCTTAATATAAGCGGTTTAAACGTGAGTAAAGCACAAACCTTGCCGGTAGTATTGTACCATAAGGTAAGTAGCCTGTCGGTTCAAAAATTAACAACACCATATAAAGATAAGAGAGCGCAAAAAGTAATTGATTAACAATTAAAAACAAGATTATGAAAGAGTTGAGCAAAGAAGAGATTTCTCCATTGTCGAGCCTCGAAGTGTGGGAGGATGATGTTTTAAAAAGATACCCCGAGCCCGGCACACCGGCAAAAGCTAAAGAAGAGTTCCGGAATTATGATAGCCCGGAGATCGATTCGGTAAGAGAGTTTTACAGGCTAAATCATAAGTATCAGACATATGATAATGTACTGGCTAAAAAGGCTAACTTTTTAAAGTTCGATAAAATGGAAATGCCCTGGTGGACAGCCATGGAATACCTGAACACTTTGATTGATGATTCTGACCCCGACATATCGCTCGATCAGCTACAACATTTACTGCAAACAGCAGAAGCCATAAGGGCCGATGGGCACCCGGATTGGTTTGTACTTACCGGTTTTATTCATGACTTGGGTAAAGTGCTTTGCCTGTTTGGCGAACCGCAATGGAACGTAGTAGGCGATTCGTTCCCGGTGGGCTGTAAGTTCTCGGACAAAATTGTTTACCCGGAATTTTTTGCAGATAATCCTGATAGCAAAGACGAACGTTACAATACCAAATACGGGGTGTATACGCATCAGTGCGGCCTTAATGAGGTACAGATGTCATGGGGGCATGATGAGTACCTGTACCAGATCACCCGCGATTATTTACCAGAACCAGCATTGTATATGATCCGTTACCACTCGTTCTACTCGCAACACCGCGAAAAAGCATACGATCATTTACTGAATGCGCACGACCAGGAAATGTTTAAATGGGTTGATAAATTTAACCCTTATGATCTGTATTCAAAAAGCCCGAAACCGCCGGTTGTTGCAGAACTAAAACCATATTACGAAGATTTAATAGCCAAGTATTTACCGGCAACGGTGAAATTATAATGGCAGGGATAATTATTTTTTTAAGCTGTAGGTATTTTTAATTTGAGCATTTAATTAATGAACAGAAACATCAGGATTTTATTACTATGCTTAGGTTTAAGTATTTCTGCTAATGCATTTGCACAATATAATACCGCATCGTCATATGCGCTTATTAAAAGGGTAATCCCCGGTTATGAGAGAAACTTTATGGTTGAAATGCTTCCGGCAGATGCGCCGAAAGATGTTTTTGAGGTAGAGGGTGTTAAGGGAAAGATTGTTTTACGCGGTAATAATGGCGTGGCTGTAGCCTCGGCATTGTATTATTATTTAACCCAATATGGGCACTGCCAAATTACCTGGAACGGTACAAACCTAAAGTTGCCGTTAAAAATGCCTTTGCCTGTTGCCAAAGTGCACAAAAGCACGCCCTATCAATACCGCTATTACCTCAACTATTGCACGTACAGTTATAGCATGAGTTGGTGGGATTGGAAACGATGGGAAAAGGAAATTGACTGGATGGCCATGCACGGCATTAACATGCCGCTTGCCATTACCGGGCAGGAGTATGTATGGTATCAGGTTTACAAGGATATGGGTTTTACCGATAAGGATATGCAGGGCTTTTTTAGCGGCCCGGCGTATTTTGGTTGGTTTTATATGGGTAACCTGGACGCCTGGGGCGGTCCGCTGCCCATGAGCTGGATCACATCGCACAAAGACCTGCAGCTAAAAATTTTACAGCGCGAAAGAGCCTTGGGTATTAAGCCCGTTCTGCCTGCATTTACAGGGCACGTACCGGCTGCATTTAAGGTTCATTTCCCTAATGCAAAGCTTAAACAAACCAACTGGAATAATGGCTTTGCCGACACCTATATTCTGGATTCGGAAGACCCGCTTTTTGCAGATATAGGAAAGAAGTTTCTGCAGGCGCAAACTAAAATTTATGGTACAGACCATTTGTATTCTGCCGATACGTTTAACGAGAATGAGCCGCCATCTGACGATCCGGCCTTTCTTTCTAAGCTAAGCGCCAGGGTGTATGATGGTATGCGCATAGCCGACCCTAAAGCCATTTGGGTAATGCAGGGATGGCTGTTTTTTAGCGACCGTAAATTCTGGCGTAACGAACAAATTAAAGCACTGCTTAATGCTGTGCCAAACGACCACATGATTGTGCTGGATCTCAATACAGATTATGAAGCCATCTGGAAACGAACCGAAGCCTTTTACGGCAAGCCCTGGATCTGGAATATGCTTCATAATTATGGCGGTAACAATAGTATGTTCGGTAGGATGGAGGCAGTTGCCAGTCAGCCTGCTGCGGCACTAAACGACACTGCTTCGCGGCGGCTGGAGGGTATAGGCCTCACGATGGAAGCCATTGAGCAAACACCGGTTTTGTACGAATTAATGACACAGAATACCTGGCAGAATACCCCCATAGATTTAAATAAATGGTTGCCCGAGTATTTATACAACCGGTATGGTGTTAAAAACAAAGCCGCTGTAGATGCCTGGCAGGTATTAAGAAAAACAGTATTTAACGGCAAGGATATCCGCGACGGGGCAGAATCTATCCTTACAGGCCGCCCCACTATGGATTCGGCCACAGTGTGGACTAAAACCCGCCTTAATTATAACCGTAAAGATTTGTTGCCTGCATGGGACAATATGATGAAGGCAATACCCCAATGCCAAAAAAGCGATGGCTTTAATTATGATCTGGTTGATTTAACCCGGCAGGTCCTGGCCAACTACGCCCGCCCGCTGCAACAAAAGTGGGTTAACGCTTATCAGCAAAAAAATATAGCCGATTTTAAAAAATACAGCGCACAATACCTGCAACTGATACAGGATATGGACGAACTGCTGGCCACCAGGAAAGATTTTTTGTTAGGTACCTGGATAGCAGATGCACGGAAATGGGGAACAACACCTGCCGAAAAAGCGCTATATGAACGTAATGCCCGTGACTTAATTACCCTTTGGGGCGATGAAAATAGCCCCTTGCACGAATATTCATGCAGGCAATGGAGTGGGCTGTTAAACGATTTTTATCAAAAACGCTGGCAGAAATTTTTTGATACGCTTAACCAATCTTTAAGCACGGGTAAGGAGGCAGATCTGAAAGCCTTTGATCAATCTATCCGTAAATGGGAGTGGCAATGGGTAAATACACAGAAAGCATTCCCCGTAAATGCTTCGGGCAATAGTATAGCTGTTTCCCGCAAATTGTTTAAGAAATACAGAACGGCTATGGGCGCAGATTTATAATAACCCTTATCAATGTTAGATAAAGCAATAACCGCTAACCAAATAGAACCACAAAGTAAGCCTGCGCGCTTATATTCGTTAGATGCCTTACGCGGGTTCGATATGTTCTGGATTATTAGTGGTGAAGGAATTGTGCATGCGCTGGCCAGGGCCACAAACTGGCCGGTGCTATTATGGATGTCTGGACAGTTACACCATACTGATTGGAATGGCATTACTTTTTATGACATGATCTTCCCGCTCTTTTTATTTATAGCGGGTGTATCCATGCCATATTCTATAGATTATAAGTTATCTAAAGCCAATGTAAATACTGTAGCAGATTTACCCGGGGTAGAAAAAAACAAAATCTATATTTCCATGCTACGCCGAACGCTTATCCTGCTTTTTCTGGGGATGGTGGTAAATGGCTTATTTAAATGGAATGGTTATGAAAATACCCGGTTTGCAAGTGTGCTGGGCCGCATTGGGCTCGCCTGGTTTTTTGCGGGTATCATTTACCTTAATTTTAATTTAAAGGGTCAGCTCATTTGGTTTGCCGGCATTTTGCTGGGTTATTGGGCTGCCATGATGCTGATACCCGTGCCAGGCTATGGGGCAGGCGTTTTAACAATGAACGGCAGCCTGGAATCATATATCGACCGTTTGTTATTGCCCGGCAGGTTGCATGATAAGGTACATGACCCGGAGGGGATATTGTCTACCATCCCGGCAATGGGCAGTGCTATGCTGGGCATATTTACCGGCAGCTTTTTAAAAAGCAGTAATTTAAGCTGGCCCATGTGGAAAAAGGGTGTTGTGCTGTTTATTGCAGGCCTTATTTTAATAGCCGCAGGCTCTGTTTGGAACATATACTTCCCAATTAATAAACGCTTGTGGACAAGCTCTTTCGTGCTTTTTGTAGGCGGGTGGAGCGCTATTTTTTTAGCTGTATTTTATTTAATTATTGATGTTGCCGGTTATAAAAAGTGGGCTTTCCCGTTTTTAATTATCGGTGTAAATTCCATTTTTATTTACCTGGCGGCAGAAGGGGGAATTAACTTTCAGCATACGGCCAATTATCTTTTTGGAGGTTTAATTCAATATTGTACGCCGGTATGGCAGGCGGTATGGCTTGCAGTTAGTATTACGGTTACTCAGTTGCTGTTATTATATTTTATGTATCGAAAAAAAATCTTCTTTAAGATTTAATTGTTATAAGATGGAGGGAGCAAATTATCAAATGTCATTTGGTGGCTTTATAAGTTTGGCTAATAAACTCTTTAAACGATATTTGTAGCAATGGTTAAATTATTTATTGGGGGTTTTCCCCTGGATATATTAGAGATTGATCTGGTTAAACTGGTTAGCCCTTATGGCACAGTTAGTACCATTAAAATTGTAAGGGACAAGAAAACCGGTCAATGTAAAGGTTATGCATTTTTAGAAATGACGGATTTGGCAGGGGCAGAAAATGCAATTAGCGCACTGGACGGTACAGAAATGGGTAGCCGGGTATTAAGTTTAAATATAACTGAAGATAAGCCCCAACCCCAAAATAACTTCCCTAACAAACAGCCAAATTACACTAAAGTAACCGCGCCGGGTAGCTTGGGCAAACCTAAAAGACCGAGGCGATTGAGCTAACCCGTGTTTAGGCAAAACAAGATTTGAAGTGCGTTTCTTTAAAAAGGTAATGTGATTTAAGCATTGCCTTATTCGTTGTATGGTGATTTGTTAAAAGAAAAACTTGCCTGCCATGTGCTTTGCGGTTATTTAATACCTTAATATACGAATGAAAACGTTTTTAATTACCTTGCTGATCCTTGTTTTACCGGCTGTTAAGCTATCGGTTCCCGATGATTTGCCGATGAATAAAGTACAGGTCATCGGTTCACATAATAGTTACAAAAAGGCCATCGATCCGGCATTGTTTAAGTTATTTCAGCTTAAAGATTCTGCCTCTGCCAGTAAAATTGACTACGAGCATATCAGTATAATCGATCAACTGGATATGGGCTTGTTAAACCTGGAGATTGATGTTTACGCCGATGAAAAAGGAGGCCGGTATGCCCACCCCAAAGGATTGGACTGGGTTAAAAATCAACCAGATTTTGACCCGGAAGGCAAGATGAAAGAACCCGGTTTTAAGGTGTTCCATATCATAGATCTTGACTTTCGCAGCCACATGCTAACATTTAAAGATGGCTTGAAACAGTTAAGGGACTGGTCTTTGGCGCATCCAGATCACAATCCCATTTTTATTACATTAGAACCTAAAGACGGAGCCTCTAAAAGTCCGGCTTCAACCCAACCCGAAAAATTTACTCCCGCAATTTTCGACGAGCTGGATAAAGTGATGCTGGATAACCTGGGTAAAGACCAGATTATTACGCCCGAT
The DNA here is from genome assembly GCF_001911425.1 of Mucilaginibacter polytrichastri. Classification (GTDB taxonomy): domain Bacteria; phylum Bacteroidota; class Bacteroidia; order Sphingobacteriales; family Sphingobacteriaceae; genus Mucilaginibacter; species Mucilaginibacter polytrichastri. The sequence continues at coordinate 937,689 of NZ_MPPL01000001.1, forward strand.
ATGGTGCGCGGCAAATATAAAACACTGGAAAGCGCAGTACTGCACGATAATTGGCCAACGCTTAAAAAAGCTAAAGGTAAGTTCATTTTTGTTTTGGATGATCACGAAGCTAAGCGGGCAATGTATATTACCGGCCACCCATCTTTAAAGGGTAGGGTATTGTTTGCCAATGCAGACCCCGGTACGCCAGAAGCAGCCATGATGATCAGGAATGATCCTAAAAACCCGGAAATACCAAGCCTGGTTAAAAAAGGATACATCATCCGTACCCGTGCCGATGCTGATACAGAGCAGGCCCGCACCAATGACCGGTCGGATTTTACTGCTGCATGTAACTCTGGTGCACAAATCATCACTACAGATTACTATCTTAAAAGCACCCACTTTAAATCAGATTACGTGGTAAGCTTTGAAACCGGCAATAAGTATTTCAGGCTTAACCCGCTATTTATTGGCAGCGTTAAGGATACACAGGGAGCTAATAAATAACAGCCTGTAGCTATTTCCTCAAGCAAATAATCTCTCGTTTTTAAGGTTAAGATATACCTTTGATATCATGTCAAATCAACAAAAACATGTTCCGGCATCTGCCCTGATTTTTTTAAAATTGTTAGCGCAAAACAATAACCGCGATTGGTTTAATGCACATAAGGAGCAGTTTATAGAACAGCAAACATATATAGAAGCATTTGCCGGGTTGTTACTGGCCGAACTAAATACACACGATGTAATAGAAACGTTATCAGGTAAAAAGAGCCTGTACCGTATCTACCGGGATACGCGTTTCTCGACTGATAAAACACCTTACAAAGGTGGCTGGAGCGGTAATTTTAAACGGGCTACCAAACTACGCAGAGGCGGGTATTACTTCCATATAGAACCGGGTAATAATTTTGTTGGCGGTGGTTTTAGAAATCCTAATGCGGCTGATCTTAAGCTGATCCGTAACGATATTGCGTTTGATGACGCGCCATTGAGAAATATATTACAGAGCGAATCATTTATCAGCACATTTAATGTTTTACAAGGAGAACAGCTAAAAACCGTACCTCAGGGTTTTGATGCCAACAATGCAGGCATTGATCTGCTACGTTATAAGCAGTTTTTATTGATCCGGAAGTTTACAGATGAAGAAGTACTCAGTTCATCTTTTCTGAAAGAAGCCAGCCGGACATTTAAAAATATGCGACCGTTTTTTGATTACATGAGCAGCGTTTTAACAACAGATATTAACGGACTGGAAATTTGAGAAGCATTACCAGTTATTCCCATCTATAAAGGATAAGCGGTATCGCTTTTGGTTTCAGATAAAACAAAGAAACTTTGCACGGTTGTAATATTAGGCAGCGTGGCTAATTTGTTTCTGTAGAAGCTGTGGTATGCTTCCATATCACTGGTGGCAATACGCAAAATAAAATCGAATGTGCCCGTCATCTGGAAGCACTCCATTACCTCATCAAATTTAATTACTTCCTGTTCAAAGGTATTCAGGGTATCTGCAGTATGGTCATTCAACAACACCTGGCTAAATGCGATGAGGCTTCTGTTAATCTTTTTTCTATTAAGTATTGCCACAACCCGCTGAATGTATCCCTGCTCTTTTAGGCGTTTAACCCGCTCGTGAATAGTAGCTATAGACTTGTGCAGCTTAAACGATATTTCCTTGTTAGTCAGGGAAGCATCGCGCTGCAAAAGCTTTAAAATCTCGATGTCTGTGGTGTCTAATTCTGAATTGATCATAATGTATAAAAAACGGCAGTGAAAAAAAGTACAGGCATCAAGTATTAAAGCTTTACTATACTGAAAATAACATCGCTTAATTGCCAAATAACCATAAAATTTATGGATTATTTGATAATGGTTGTAATAATTATTGCCAATACCGAATTTTATTCGCTTAAAGCACAGTAATGATGGCAGTAGTAGCGGAATTAGAGCCTTTAAGCGCAAGCATGGAGGATAAATTTAAACACTTATGGCATTTGGTTGGCAACACCCCGATGTTAGAACTTCAGTATACGTTTAAGGGTAAGCCTGGTAATATTTATGTTAAGTGTGAGCATTATAATCTTACAGGTAGTATTAAAGACCGCATGGCCCTGCATATTCTTTACCAGGCTTATAAAAATAACCGCATAAAACCTGGTGATACCATTGTTGAGGCTACCAGTGGTAACACCGGTATTTCTTTTGCCGCCATAGGTAAAGCATTAGGGCACAACGTAGTAATATGGATGCCCGAATGGTTAAGTAAAGAGCGAAAAGACATCATTAGTAGCCTTGGTGCCAAAATTAACCTGGTTAGCAAAGCCGAAGGCGGCTTTAAAGGCAGTATCGGCCTGGCCGAAAGTATGGCGGCAGAAGACGATACCGTCTTTCTGCCCCGCCAGTTCGAAAATATTTACAATGCAGAGGCTCACGAAATAACTACCGGGCCGGAAATCTGGAAGCAGTTAGCCGCTGAGAATCTTGTACCCGATGCTTTTGTGGCAGGGGTAGGCACAGGTGGTACCGTAATGGGGATAGGGTCTTATTTAAGAAAGATGAAACCCGAGGTAAAGATCCATCCGCTCGAGCCTGCCGAATCGCCAACACTTACTACCGGTTATAAGGTTGGCAGCCACAGAATTCAGGGTATTTCTGACGAGTTTATACCTGCCATTGTGAAGCTTAATGAAATGGATGAAATAGTGCAGGCTAATGATGGCGATGCTATTATTATGGCCCAAAAACTCTCGAGAGAGCTGGGGCTGGCTGTTGGTATCTCGGCAGGCGCAAATGTAATTGGAGCTATTAAACTACAGCAAAAAATGGGTTTAGATAAAACCATTGTAACCCTGCTTTGCGATAGTAACAAAAAATATTTGAGCACAGACCTTGTTAAAGAAGAGCCTATAAAGGAAGGTTATGTATCAACCCAAACCATATTTACAGGATACCGCCCCATCAGCAGGTTAAGTAGGGCTTAATCATCCATACATATCATAGACTAAAAACACATCAAATTACATGAAAAAAATACTAACTGCAGTTGTATTACTGCTGATGCTAACCCAGGTAAAAGCCCAAATATTAACCCCGGTACATTGGAGTTACGCTGCTAAAAAGTTGCCCAACAACGAGGCTGTAATATTTATTAAAGCCACAATAGACCAAGGCTGGCACGTATACTCTCAAAGTGTTAAAGATGGCGGCCCTGTTAAAACCACCATAACCATTAAGCCATCTAAAAATTATAGCATTATTGGTACAACTACCGAACCTACGCCAATAACCAGGTTTGAAAAAGCTTTTAGTATGGATGTAAGCTATTTTGAGGGATCAGTAATATTTCAGCAAAAAATAAAACTGAAAGAAGGGCAAGCTATCGTAACCGGAACTTTGGAGTACATGACCTGTAACGATAAGCAGTGTTTACCTCCGGACGATATTGATTTCAGCATACCTGTAAAATAATTAAGAACAGCACCCGGAACTGATTTAATGAAGAAATTTATATTCATACAGCTGTTATTGGCTTGCATTATCATTAGTAATGCTACTACGCTTATAGCGCAAGATACGGTATCAACAGCGGGCGTAGAATTTACGCCTGCCGCACCTGTATCTTCTTCTGCCACTCAAGCTGTATCTGCCACAAAAGATATTGGCCAAACAAAGGTAGTTAGCAAGGCTGCGGTAAAGAAAGCAACGAAAGCTGCTGGTAAGAAAGAAGCCAGGCAAACGCTTTGGGCTATCTTTTTAGCCGGGCTGGCAGGTGGCTTTGCTGCTTTATTGATGCCATGCATTTTCCCTATGTTGCCGCTTACAGTAAGTTATTTTACCAAAACAGCCAGCGATAAAGGTTCGGCAGTGGGTAAGGCTATTATATATGGCATCTCCATTATGGTAATCTACGTGGTACTGGGCTTGCTGGTAACTATTATTTTTGGTGCCGATGCGCTCAATAGCTTATCAACCAATGGCATCTTTAATTTTGGATTTTTCTTATTAATAGTGGCGTTTGCAGCCTCGTTTCTGGGGGCGTTTGAATTAAACCTGCCCAGCAAATGGGTAAATAAAATGGATGCCAACGCTGATAAGGGGGGTATGATGGGTTTGTTTTTCATGGCAGCCACACTATCACTGGTGTCATTTAGCTGTACGGGGCCAATTATTGGTTTCCTGTTGGTACAGGCTGCTACCAGTGGTGCTTTATTAGGCCCTGCAATTGGTATGCTGGGTTTCTCTTTTGCTTTGGCTATTCCGTTTGCATTGTTTGCCATGTTTCCAAGTTGGATGAACTCGCTGCCAAAATCGGGTGGCTGGTTAAACAGCGTAAAAGTTACCCTGGGTTTTTTGGAGCTGGCATTATCACTGAAGTTTTTGAGTAATGTTGACCTGGCTTATCACTGGCATTGGTTTGATCGTGAAATTTTCCTGGTGCTGTGGATAGTTATTTTTGCACTTATGGGCCTTTATCTGTTGGGTAAACTCACCTTTAGTCATGATAGTCCGCTGCCGTTTATTGGTGTACCACGTCTGTTTCTGGCGATAATCGTACTATCATTCACCATGTATATGGTACCAGGCTTATGGGGAGCGCCGCTTAAATCAATCAGTGCGTTTTTACCACCGCAGTCTACGCAGGATTTCGATCTGTCAATCCCCGGTAATACGAGTATGATGAGTGCTGCTGCGGATACAAATTCACGTAAATACGCTGATCTGTTTGATAAGCCCAAAGGCTTTAATCCATACTTTGATTACGACGAAGGCCTGGCTTATGCTAAAAAGGTGCACAAACCGGTTATTATTGACTTTACCGGGCATGCCTGTGTTAACTGCCGAAAAATGGAAGCCAATGTATGGCCGGACAAACAAGTGTATCAAAAAATTACGCAGGATTATGTATTGATTCAGCTATATGTTGATGATAAAACAGACCTGGCCGTAGCAGAGCAAAGCATAACAAAAGAGGGGAGAGCAATAAAAACGATTGGAAACAAATGGAGCTATTTGCAAACATCCAAGTTTCAAGCTAATTCGCAGCCGTTTTATGTATTGCTTAACCCGGTAACGCAGCAACCGTTGGTTACACCACAGGGGGCGGATTTTGATCCGGCGAGTTATCTTAAATACTTAGATAGCGGGCTTAAGGCTTATGGGGCCTTATGATGAAGTATTAGTTAAAATAGTAATGGCAATCATGTCCTTAATTGGTTTGGCTGCATTATATGTTATTATCCGGATGATTGTCAATCGCTGTAAAGGCAAAGATGAGTTAGACGGATTACTATAAAAAAGTCTTCATTCGTTCTTTAATTAGTTAGTTTAGTTAATTAAGTAAACAAAAGCATCCTCAGAAGCGGATGCTTTTTGTGTTTGTAGAACTTTTTAGAATATTATAAAATCCATAATCAGTCACAAAAAAACCCGGTATGCATTGATCTGAATACCGGGGTTTTTGTTTTGTCTCTTGTTTCTAGATTCTTGCTTCTACAAAACCTATACGTTAAAACGGAAGTGCATAATATCGCCATCCTGTACAATGTAGGTTTTACCCTCAACACCCATTTTGCCGGCTTCTTTACAAGCAGCCTCCGAGCCATATTTAACAAAGTCATCGTACTTAATCACTTCGGCGCGGATAAAACCTTTCTCAAAATCGCTGTGAATTACGCCGGCAGCCTGTGGGGCGGTAAAGCCCTGGGTAATGGTCCAGGCGCGTACTTCCTGTACACCTGCGGTAAAGTAGGTGCTTAGTTTTAAGAGTTGGTAAGCAGCTTTAATTAGCTTATTTACGCCCGATTCCTCCAAACCAAGGTCATCCAAAAACATCTGGCGTTCTTCGTAAGTTTCCAGTTGTGCAATTTCAGATTCTATCTGGGCCGAGATGATCAGCACGCGTGCGTTCTCACCTTTAACAGCTTTTTTAACCTGCTCCACGTAAGCATTGCCGGTATTAACCGATTTTTCTTCTACGTTACAAACGTACATTACAGGTTTTGCGGTAAGCAGCCACAGGTCTTCAATAACGTCCTGGTCTTCCTCGGCAACCGGGGCAGTACGGGCAGATTTACCTTCCAGTAAGTGGTTTTTGTAAACGGTTAAAATTTCTTGTGCACGTTTAGCATCCTTATCGCCAACCTTGGCCGATTTTTCTACCTTTTGCAGTTTTTTCTCTACCGAATCCAGATCTTTCAACTGCAGTTCGGTATCAATAATTTCTTTATCGCGAATAGGGTCTACAGAGCCATCCACGTGTATCACGTTATCGTCATCAAAGCAACGCAAAACGTGGATGATGGCATTGGTAGCACGGATATTACCTAAAAATTGGTTACCCAAGCCTTCTCCTTTACTGGCACCTTTAACAAGGCCGGCAATGTCAACAATTTCTATCACGTTAGGCACCACGCGTTGCGGGTTCACCAGTTCGGCCAGCTTTGTCATGCGCTCATCCGGCACAGTAATTACGCCTATGTTTGGTTCAATGGTACAAAACGGAAAGTTTGCCGCTTGTGCCTTTGCATTTGATAAACAGTTAAAAAGTGTCGACTTACCCACATTTGGCAAGCCTACTATACCACATTGTAAACCCATTTTTATTTCTTGTTATTAGTATATCGAGTTATTGGTGTACTGGTTATCAGTTATAATTATTATGTTATTAAACGCAATTTAATAACATAATAATCCTGTAATTCAATAACCCCAGTCTCCAGAAAAATCCCGCAAAGATAACATAAAATTCATCGGGATAATTTGAAAAAATAAACGACTTTTGCGACCGTTAGCAGTTTATTAAAATACACCAATGTAAAAAAGGAGTTACCGGTATGGAAGAAATGGTTGAGCAAGTAGAAACGTTGCTGGAGCAAGGTGATATAAACCAGTTACAAGATTATTTGAATAACCTCCACATATCGGACGTTGAGCAACTGATTGACGAACTACCCGAGCATGCAGCCATGTTTTTGGAAACCCTTTCATTAAACCGGGCTGTTAACGTATTCAGAATTCTGGATTTCCCTACCCAGGAACGCATCATTAAAAAACTTTCGGGCAAAAAAATTGCTGAACTTATTAATGAGTTGCCGCCCGATGACCGTACCGCACTATTTGGCGAGCTGCATGGCGATACCGTTAAAAGCCTGATACTGCACCTGCCCCCCAATGACCGTAAAGAAGCGCTTTCACTTTTAGGATACAAGGAAGATAGCGTTGGCCGCTTAATGACACCCGATTATATTGCTGTTAAAAAAAACTGGGACGTGCAGCGGGTATTAAGCCACATACGGCGCTTTGGTAAAAACTCGGAAACTATTGATGTTATTTATGTAATTGATGATAAGGGTGTGTTGCTGGATGATATCCGGATCCGCGAGATCTTATTGGTAGCACCCGAAACCAACATTATTGATTTGATGGATAGCCGCTTGATTGCGCTTAATGTAAACGACCCGCAACAGGAAGCTATTAACATATTCAGGATGAATAACCGGGTAGCATTGCCGGTAACCGACAAGGATAATATTTTATTAGGTATAGTAACCGTAGATGATATCCTTTGGATAGCCAACGAAGAGTATACCGAAGACATACAAAAAATAGGGGGTACCGAGGCTCTGGATGAGCCTTACCTGGATATCCCCCTATTAAGGCTGGTAAAAAAACGGGTAAGCTGGCTAATTATTTTATTTTTGGGTGAGATGTTAACCGCTACCGCCATGGGCTTTTTTGAAGGTGCTATACAGAAGGTGGTTGTTTTGGCTTTGTTTATTCCATTAATTATATCAAGTGGCGGCAACAGCGGTTCGCAGGCTTCTACGCTAATTATACAGGCTATGGCACTGGGCGAAGTTACCGTTGCCGACTGGTGGCGGGTAATGCGCCGCGAGTTGCAATCGGGCTTTCTGCTGGGGTTAACGCTGGGTACTATCGGCTTTTTTCGTATTTATATCTGGACTCTGTTTAGCAACGTATATGGCCCGCATTGGATACTGGTAGGGCTTACTGTAGGTATAGCGCTGGTAGGTATTGTATTATGGGGCTCATTGGCGGGCTCTATGCTGCCCCTGCTGTTAAAACGCCTGGGCTTAGACCCTGCAACCTCATCTGCGCCGTTTGTGGCTACGCTGGTTGATGTTACCGGGCTAATTATTTACTTTTCGATAGCCGTTTTAATTATGCGGATTTAAATGTTGTTTCATTCTCAGTGTTTTATATCTTTAGCTTAAACTCTAAATCATAATTACACATGGAAGAAACTGTTATCCACGAGGAAGCCACTCATGCGCCCGACCCGCGCGATCTTGTATTAACTCCCGAAGCTCAGTATTATCTCAATGAAGGTGCAGGCTGGGCCAAATTTTTAGGTGTAGCAGGCTTTATTGGCTGCGGCTTTATCCTCATTTTAGCATTCTTTATCAGTACCATTTTTAGTATGGCCGGAAGAATGTCGCCAAATCCAAATCCGTCGTTACAGTCAGGTATGGGGGCATTTGTAGGGGTGATATATGGTTTGATGGCTTTATTGTATTTTTTCCCTTCACTATATGTATACAAGTTTGGTGTCAATGCTAAAAAGGGGATCTTAATACGAGATTCTGCCGATATTACTTTAGCAGTAATTAAGCTGAAATCATTTTTGAAATTCTGGGGCGTTTTAATGATTATAAGCCTCGCATTTGGTGTTTTATGTATTATCGGCCTAATTGCGGGTGCCGGTGCACTTTCACATTTACAGCGATAACAAGAATGGCTATATACTAAAGAAGCCCTGTTCTATTACCAGAACAGGGCTTCTTTAGTATATAGCTTATAAATACTTATATCTCGAAAGAGAAATCTTCGTCGGCTGTTTTGGCAACTTCAACGCTGTCACCAAATTCATAGCGTTTTTCAACAACTTCCTGGTTGGATTTGATATAGTCGACAGTGGTTTTAAGGCCTTCCGCAAATTTTTCAAAATCTTCTTTGTATAAAAAAATCTTGTGTTTTACAAAAACACCATCCTCGAGGCGCTTTTTGCTTTCTGTTACGGTAATGTAATAATCGTTTGATCGTGTAGCCTTAACATCAAAAAAATAAGTTCGCTTGCCCGCCCTTACCTTTTTTGAGAAAACCTCTTCCCGCTCTCTGTTGTCAAAATCTCCCATGTTTAAAAGTGTTGTCTTAGTTTGATTGGGATAAATATAAATAAATTTTCATTCTGCAAGTAATATTTGAAATATTGTTTAAAATATTTAAAACAATTTCAAAAAAAGAAACTGAAGTGCAAAAAGCGTGGCTGACATGAAGAATATATAAATGCACTATGGGTGCCTGCAATATTAGTGCTTTTAGTAGTTAGGTTATTATTAAGTATTAAGCCAGTTAATAATCGTATTATAAATATATCTGTGTTGAAAAATCTTAATTAGCGAGGTGATAGGTGCTATACTTGTAAATACGGCAATATTATATGACCTTAATACTTTCCGTTTGCTAAGCGTTTTCCTGCTCTTCTAATAGTTGTTTTTCATACAGCTCGAAATAGGCACCCCTTTGCTGCATTAAAAAATCGTGGTTGCCGCGCTCAATAATTTCGCCACGGTCCATTACTAATATTTGGTCCGCGTTTTTAATGGTCGATATGCGGTGGGCTATAATGATGCTGGTTTTGCCATTCATAATCTGGCCCATATTATTTAATATCTCTTCTTCGGTACGGGTATCAACCGCCGAGAGGCAATCGTCAAATATCAGGATCTGCGGCTGCTTAAAAATAGCCCTTGCAATAGATACACGCTGCTTTTGCCCGCCCGATAGGGTAATGCCGCGCTCGCCTATCATGGTGTCGAAGCCCTTGTCAAATTCAATAATATTTTTGTAAACAGCAGCATCTTTGGCCGCCTGCTCCACACGTGGCTGGTCCATTATATCGGCGCTAAAGGCAATATTACGGCCAATGGTGTCTGAGAACAGAAAAACTTCCTGCGGCACAAAGCCAACCTGCGAACGGTAATTTTCCAGGTCGATGTTGTCAACTGTTTTATCATCAATCATAATATGGCCCTTGTCTGCATCGTACATCCGCATAATTAAATTGGCCACGGTTGATTTTCCCGAACCTGTACGGCCAATAATAGCCACCATTTCGCCCGGATTTGCAGTAAATGAAACAGATTTTAAAGCCTCTATCCCGGTTTCGGGATAGGTGAAAGATACCTTGTCGAATGTGATTTGTCCGCCTACATGATGCGGCGCTCCGGTAGAAATGATCTCCGATTTTTCGTGCAGAAACTCATTGATCCGTTTTTGCGAAGCCGCTGCGCGTTGTATCAGCGAGGTAACCCAGCCCAGTGCTATTACCGGGAAGGTAAGCTGGTTTAGGTATACAATAAACTCGGCAATGTTACCGGGTGTAACTGTACCTTTCATTACCTCAACACCGCCTACATAAATAATTATGATATTACTAATACCAATGAGCAAGAGCATTAAAGGGTAAAATAAGGCCTGTACTTTTACAAGCGCCATCGAATGCGTTTTGTAACTGTTGCTTTCTGCAGTAAAGCTATCGCGGATAAAATTTTCGCGCACGTATGATTTTATAACCCTGATGCCCGAAAACGTTACCTGTACAAAGCTGGAAAGTGCCGATAAGCGTTCCTGAATTTTCTCGCTGCGAAAGTTGATGATACTGTTTACGTAATAAATAACAAGTACCAATACAGGCAGCGGTAATACAGAGAAAAGCGTTAGCCTTACGTTAACAGTAAGCATCATGCCAACGGTCAACACAAAAACAGCCAGGGTATTGGCGGTATACATAATGCCGGGGCCTAAGTACATGCGTACGCGGCTTACATCTTCTGTAGCGCGGTTCATCAGATCGCCGGTACTGTGGCGGCGGTAAAACGCTAATGACAGCTCCTGGTAATGCCTGTAGATCAAATTTTTGAGATCGTACTCAATATGGCGGGACATCAGTATTAATGTTTGCCGCATAAAAAACAGGAACATGCCACGCAGCAGGGCTAGTATCAGCACAAGTACGCCAAATAAAAACAGGCTGGAGCCAAATATGTCGTAAATAACATTTTGCTTTTCGAAGCCGGAATAAAGGCGGTATATGGCAATGTTTTCGGTAACGAGGTCAAATGCCACGCGGATAACCTGTGCGGGTAGCACACCAAAAACATTGGATATGATGACAAACAAAATACCCGGAATAAAGTGCCAGCGGTATTTGAGAAAAAATTTATTCAGGTAAGCGAGATCTTTCATTTATATGCTGCAAAAATAAGGTATTGGTAGTAGAAAGATGCAGGAAACAAGAGACAACAGACAAGATATGGCTGTCGTCTTGGCTCTTGATTCTTGTTTCTTGCTTCTAAAGCTTGCTGCATCCAAAAAAACCGCTACTTTTGTAACGAACTTATTCACCACCGAGCGCAATGTTATCTACGGATGCTTCCCCTAATACCCTGTTTGACCTCCTGAATGCGTTCGGTCATCAAAAAGTTGTTTTCTGTAATGATCCCGATACCGGCCTTAAGGCTATCATCGCCATACATAATACCACGCTGGGCCCTGCTTTGGGCGGTACCCGCATGTGGGCTTATAAAACAGAACATGATGCTTTAAAAGATGTATTGCGTCTTTCAAAAGCGATGACCTATAAAGCTGCCATGTCTGGTTTAAATTTGGGCGGTGGCAATGCAGTAATCATAGGCGACCCCCGTAAAGATAAATCTGAGGCACTAATGCGCAGGTTTGGCCGTTTTATTAAAAATCTTAACGGTGAATTTATCACCGCAGAAGATATGGGCACCAACCCTAAGGATATGGAGTATATCCGTATGGAGACCGAACATGTAACCGGCGTACCGGAAACCATGGGTGGCAGCGGCGACCCAACCCCCATAGCAGCTAAGGGTGTTTTTATGGGTATTAAAGCATCTGTTAAAGAGCTTTATGGTAATGATTCATTAGCGGGCCGGTCTGTATTGGTACAGGGTATAGGCCATGTGGGCGAAAACCTGGTAAAATTGCTTCGCGAAGAAAATACCAAGGTTTACGTAAGTGATATTAATGAAGAGCGCGTTGTGCAGGTAGCCAAAAAATACGGTGCGGAGGCAGTTGCCAACCACACTATATTTGATCTTAACGCCGAAATTTATGCGCCTTGTGCACTGGGTGGTACTATAAATACCAGCACCATTGCCAAGTTAAAGTGTGCTATTATAGCGGGCTCGGCAAATAATCAGCTCGAGGACGAAACCATCCACGGCAAAATGTTGTTGGACAAAGGCATTTTATATGCGCCAGATTATGTGATTAATGCCGGGGGCTTAATTAATTGTTATTCGGAACTGATGGGCTTTAGCAAGAAACGCACCCTGCAGCTTACCGAAAATATTTATGATGCCACACGCAATGTATTAAAGCTATCAAAAGCCGAAAGTATAAGCACCATTGAAGCTGCTAATAAAATAGCAGAGAAGCGCATAGCCGATATCAGAAAAATAAAATCATCATATTAATACAAAAACCGGGCTTTGCCCAAAATCGTTCTTATTAAATGTTAAACAGAAGGCACCTTAGGGTAAAAGTATTACAAGCATTATATGCTTATTACCAAACAGAGAAAACAGACCTGAAACACCATGAAAAAGGGTTGTTGCAGAGTATAGACAAGGTTTATGAGATGTACATCTGGATGTTGTCGCTCATTGCCGAGGTGGCAAACCATGCCATTACGGATGCCGAAGAGCGTGCCAACAAATATCTGCCTACGGCGGATGATCTGAAACCCAACCTCAAGATCACAGAAAACCGTTTCCTGGTTTCATTAATTCAAAATGGCGATTACATTGCCGCTGTAAAAAGATATAAAGTATCGTGGGATTTTGATCCTGAGCTTTCTAAAGCATTATTTACCATCCTTAAAAACTCACCTGAATATACTGAGTATTTAGAATTTAAGGATGATACCATCCAAACAGACAAAGACATTATAAAATTCATTTTCAAAAAAGTGATCCTGAAATCGTCACTGGCTGAGCAGGTATTTGAAGATAAATTTATTGTATGGCCGGTTGACAGGGATGTATTACAGGCCTTAATTGCCAAAACATTCAAAAACTTCTCGTACGATGAGCCGTCTAAAAACAAACTTGCCGAAGTTACCGGTAACTGGGAAGAAGACCGCGAGTTTATTGTGAACCTATTTGAAGAAACCATTCGCCATAACGACCAATACCAGGATTTAATAGGTGCCAAAACCCAAAACTGGGAACCTGAGCGTATTGCCATGATGGATACGCTTTTAATGAAGATGGCTATTGCCGAATTTATTAACTTTGCTTCGGTACCTGTTAAGGTGACTATAAATGAGTACCTGGAGATAGCTAAGGAGTTTAGTACGCCAAAAAGCAACTCGTTTATAAACGGTATATTGGACAAAATTTTATTTGAACTTAAAGCCGAAAATAAGATCCGTAAAACCGGAAGAGGATTAATTGAATAAACCCCATATGAAAAAAGTTTTCTTAGGTATTATAGCCGCCAGTTTATTGGTAGCCTGTAATTCAAATTCAGCTAAAACAAATCAAGCTTCTAATACAGATACAGTTGGTTCTGCTGCTACCAAAGCAGGGGCTACCGTGGCAAATGTACCTGCAGGCGATTTACCTGCCATGAAATTTGAGCATGAAACGCACGATTTTGGCAAAATTAAAGGCGGCGACCTTGTGCATTATGATTTTAAATTTACCAATACTGGTAAATCGCCGTTAATCATCACCAATGCTACGGCAACATGTGGTTGTACAAAGCCCGAATTTCCTAAAACACCAGTTGCACCAGGCGCGTCAGATGTAATTAAGGTAACCTTTAACAGTGCCGGTAAAATGGGTTTACAGGATAAGCAAATTACAATTACGGCCAATACCAACCCCGCTGAAACCAGGGTACACCTGATAGGCGATGTAACCAATCCAACAAGTAATTAATTTATAAAATGATAGCAACAATTCTATTACAAGCTGCAGCAGGTGGTTTAGGTAGCATGGGTTCATTGATCCCGATGGTACTCATCATTGTAGTATTCTACTTTTTTATGATCCGCCCGCAAATGAAAAAGCAAAAGGATCAAAAAAAATATGTTGAAGAGCTTAAAAAAGGTGATAAAGTAGTTACCACAGCTGGTATCCACGGTAAAATTGCCGAAATTGGCGAAACAACTTTTACAGTTGAAGTTGATAATGGTGTTAAAATACGTTTCGATAAAACTTCTATATCATTAGAGGCATCAAAAGCGTTAAATACACCACTGGCAGTAAAGGCATAACAAAAGCTTTTTGATATAAAATGCCGTTCAGTTGTAAATAATTGAGCGGCATTTTAATTTAAATAAACATCAACCCATGGCAATCGTAAAATTATCAGCATCAGAGCGCAGGCGCCTTTCGGCGTTTATAACCTGCCTGGTACTTGCTGCGGCCGCCTGGATGCTAAGCAGTTTAACTAAAAACTATAATTATAAAGTTAAGCGCCTGCTGGTTTACAACAATATGCCGCAGCGCAGGGCTTTCAGGGCCTTACAGTCAGACACGGTTGATGCCATTGTTGAGGGTAGTGGATGGGAAATGCTGTTCTCAAAATTTCGCCCGGTTGATAAGCGCGTTAATGTAGATCTGCATTCGTTAGAAAGCAAGAGCTTTATAGCCCTTAACAGCCAGCTGGAGCATATCAATCAGCGGAAAGAGCCTGAACAAAAGATCATCAGCTTTGATCCGGATACGCTTTATTTTGATTTTACTAATCGCAGTACGAAGAAAGTACCGGTAAAACTGCTCTCTGCTATTGAATATCAATCCCAGTTTGCTAACTCGGGTAATGTGGTTATCACTCCGGCCTATGTAACGCTAAGCGGCCCCAGTAACGTGATTGATAAAATTACTACCTGGAACACCGACTCGCTTAAGCTGGATGCTGTAAATGAAACAGTAAGCACCCGTGTAAACCTGCAAACGGTACATGAAGCTAATCTAAGTATTTACCCTAAAACAGTGCAGGTAAAAATGCCTGTTGATGAATATACCGAAAAAACGCTCGAGATACCTGTAAAGCTAACCGGTAATGTGCATTACTATGATGTAAAGATCTTTCCGCAAAAGGTAAAGGTTACCTTCACTACATCATTAAGCAAATACCCGGACCTGGACGAAGATTTCTTTGAGGCAACAGCCGATTTAAACCTTTGGAGCGATCGTAATTATACCGTATTGCCGGTAATGCTTAACCGTATACCGCCATTTTGCAAAATAGTAAAGATAGAGCCGCAAAACATTGATTTTATTGTGAAAAAGTAATGTTAAAAGTAGGAATCACCGGTAATATAGGCAGTGGTAAAACCACGGTAAGCAAAATATTTGAATTGCTTGGTGTGCCGGTTTTTTCTGCAGATGCTGCTGCAAGATATGTAATGACCAATGATCAGGAGCTGATCGGCGGCATTAAAGCATCCTTCGGCGATGAATCTTATTTTGAAGACGGCAGTCTGAACCGTAAATACATTGCAGGTAAAGTGTTTAATGACCCTGCCGAGTTGGCTAGGCTCAATGCCTTGGTTCACCCCGCCACATTCAGGGCTTTTGATAGCTGGTCGAGAGAGTTTCCAAATGCCCCTTATCTGCTTAAAGAAGCCGCCATATTATTTGAAAGCGGTTCATACAAGTTGTGCGATTACAGCATCATTGTAACTGCCCCAAAAGAGGTTAGGATGCAACGCGTAATAGCCCGCGATGATATCAGTATAGAAGAGGCACAAAGCCGTGATGCCCGCCAGATGCCCGAAGAAGAGAAGATTAAACTGGCCGATTTCCGCATTAAAAATGATGATTCTGAATTAGTAATACCGCAAGTGCTTGCCCTTCATCAGCAGTTTTTAGCGCTTGCCCAAACCAAATGATACTCGACGACTTTATTTACCTTGACGATAAAGGCATTTACTGTCCTTACGGCGATTTCTATATAGACCCTAAACAGCCTGTGCCACTGGCTGTAATATCACACGCCCATGCAGACCATGCGGTGAGTGGTAATACCGAAGTGTATTGTACCGAGCCAACAGCTGCTTTTATGCAGTTACGTTATGGCAAAATGGCTGCAAAGGTGTTTAACCTGGTTGGCTGGCACCAGCCGTTTAAAATTAAGGATGTGCAAATCACCTTTAGCTCTGCCGGCCATATGCTGGGTTCGGCCATGATACTGATGGAATACCAGGGCAGCAGTTACCTTTACACCGGCGATTTTAAGTTACAGCCCGATGCCACCTGCGAGCCGATAGCGTGGCACA
>NZ_MPPL01000001.1:954031-982120 GCF_001911425.1 Mucilaginibacter polytrichastri
GATGTATTGATTACCGAAAGCACTTTTGCCGATCCTGCCGTTTTACACCCCAACCCGGTAGAGGAGATCAAAAAACTAAATAATATTAAGATCAATATTCTGCTTGGCGCCTACGGCCTGGGCAAAAGCCAGCGGTTAATCACATTAATTAATGAGCATGCACCCAATAAGAAGATCCTGGTGCACCATAAAATAATGCCCCTTAATGCTATCTATGAGCGAATGGGTTATAAATTAGGTGCTTACCAAATGTACGGGCGCAAGCTGATGAAAAATCAGGAAGAGTTTGTTTACATTGTGCCACCGTTTACCTTTGATAGTTATATACGCGCAACCGGCGTTAAAAGGCTGTTTGCATCCGGCTGGAAAAACTTACAGGTAAACCAGCAGGATACCTTGTTTATATCAGACCATGCCGACTGGAACGATATTCTTGAAGCTGTAAAACAAGTACAGCCGCAACAATTGTGGACTTTACATGGTGATGGAAAACACCTTAAAAATTACTATAAGAATGATATTTTTGTAAAAATTTTAAACTGATGCTACAGGAAAATATAGATTATTACATCAACGAAGATGGTAATTTTGTATTTACCCGCGAATATCATTTAAAAAGAGGATATTGTTGTAAAAACAAATGCCTGCATTGCCCCTGGAACTACGGCCGCGAGGAGCAATCTGATAAACAGGCAGAAAACAAGTAAACATATTTAGCCGTTTTTTCTTTAAGGAGAGTATGCAGATAGATGAAGAGATACAAGGTAAGTTTGAGGATGATTACCACCGTGCGGTAGTTAACCTTAGCTATACCTATGGGTGGCTTAACAATCTTTTACGCTACCAGTTTGAGCAGTATAACCTAACCAGCCAGCAATTTAATATACTGCGCATTTTGCGCGGCCAATACCCCAATCCGGCAACGGTGAACCTGTTGAAAGAGCGTATGCTCGATAAAATGTCTGATGCATCCCGTATTGTAGATCGGTTGGTACAAAAAGGGCTGGTATCGCGCTGCACTAATAATAAAGACCGCCGTTCGGTAGATATCCGGATTAGTGACGAAGGCCTGTCTACGCTTTGCAAAATGGACAAAGAAGTTAAAACGAGCGACATTGTAAAAGATAATCTTACCGAAGCCGAAGCTGCCTTATTAAGCAGTTTGCTGGATAAAATGCGGGGCTAAATTACAGCTCATTCATAAAACCGCCTAGGGCAATACCAACGCCTAGCAACACGGCTATCATTTTACGCTTGTTAAATTTATGATCGGGCCCGGCCTCAAATAGTATTGTGGTTGAAATATGCAGGAATATACCGATTACTACACCCATTATCCGGTTAAAATAGTGCTGCAGATTACCCACACCGCCGGTGCTTAAAGCCTGGCTAAAATAATAACCCGCCGGGGCCATTACTGCAAACAGGGTAATATAAAATATGGTAGATCCTTTACTTTGATGGTTGCGTAACAAAACCGTACCCAGTGCAAAGGCTGCCGGTATATGGTGCAGGGCAATGCCAAACACTAGCTGATTTTGTTGTCCCTGTGCCAGGGGCATCCCCTCTAAAAAGCCGTGCAGGCACAAGCTGAAAATGATACTCAGCGGAAACGACGGTTCGCCGTGTACATGCATATGCCCATGCTCAATACCGTCAGAAAATTGCTCTAAAACGATCTGGAACAAGAAGCCCACTAAAATAAATACACCTACCAGGTTATCATTACCGCGGTAAGCATCTGGTATTAAGTGTAAAACGGTTATAGCAAACAAATAAGCCCCGCTAAAGGATAGTATCAGCCTTAGCTGTTTATGGTTATCACCCTTAAATAAAAAAACGGCTAAGCCCCCTAAAAAGGCGGCAAAAAATAATAAGAGCGATTTCCAGATCATGACAAATAAAATGCAGGTTGAAGCCTTTTGTTTAGCAGTGCGAATAATATTCCTATTAGTGAGCCATAAAGCGCACCTGCGGTAACATCAATAGGGTAGTGCACGCCTACATAAACCTGGGCAAAGCTAATAAGTGCAGCCCACAATATTGCCCAAAACCAAATCCAATGCCATTTTTTACAAAAAACCAATATAAGGAACAATGCCATCGAGAAATGATCGGTAGCATGGGTGGATGGGAAACTGTAGCCTGTACCGCAGCCAACGGGGTTAATAACCGTTTGTGCGATAGCCGGATCGTTACAAGGGCGAACCCGCTTTACCGCGTTTTTTATCAATGTAGCGCTGGTAAAATCGGCAGTACCAACTGTCGCTATTAATAACAGGATAATTATTACACCTTGCTTTTTGTACTTCCATACGGTAAAACCGAGTATAAACGCATATAAGGGAATCCAGAATTTGGGATTACGCAACCAGGGCATTATCCAGTCAAAAAACGGATTGCTGAGATCTTGATTGATGAAATGGAACAAATACCGGTCGAGCTGTAACAAATATTCGGGCATGTAATTTTAACGGGTGTGCAAATATAGCCATTATCTGTGGGGTGTAAAACAGTTGTTATCGACTACTTATATCACCCAATTATTGTATTTTTGCCGGGAACTAAAAATAGCGTTTTGACACTAATAAAATCGATTTCAGGAATACGCGGAACAATTGGCGGCAAGGTGGGAGAAGGTTTAACCCCGTTGGATATTGTAAAGTTTACGTCGGCATTCGGCGCGTGGGCTGTAAAAAGATCGGGCTTAAAAAAGATTGTTGTAGGCCGCGATGCCCGTATTTCTGGTAGCATGGTAAATAACCTGGTTATTGGTACATTACAAGGTTTAGGTATCGATGTAATTGATTTAGGCTTGTCTACCACGCCAACTGTTGAAGTTGCTGTACCGGCCGAGCAAGCTGCCGGTGGTATAATTATTACAGCCAGCCATAACCCTAAACAATGGAACGCCCTGAAACTGTTAAATGCCGATGGCGAATTTATTAATGATGCCGATGGCAAAGCAGTATTGGAAATAGCCGATAACAGCGATTTTAATTATGCAGATGTAAACGATTTGGGCACAGTTACCTTAGATGATACTTACCTGCAAAAACATATAGATGCCATACTGGCCCTGCCTTTGGTTGATAAGGAAGCCATTGCTAAGGCTGATTTTAAGATAGTTATTGATTGTGTTAACTCTACAGGAGGCATATTTGTACCGGCCCTGTTAAAGGCACTGGGCGTACAAACTGTACATGAGCTTTATTGTGAACCGGATGGCCAGTTTCCGCACAACCCGGAGCCGCTGCCGGAGAACCTGAGAGCCTTATCGAAGGAGGTAGTGAGCAAAAAGGCCAATTTAGGCATAGCTGTAGATCCTGACGTAGACCGCCTTTGCTTTGTGGCCGAGGATGGCAATATGTTTGGCGAAGAGTATACCCTGGTTACTATTGCAGACTATGTGCTGAAAAATAAGGTGGGTAACACGGTATCAAATCTGTCGTCAACCCGTGCGCTGCGCGATGTTACGGAGAAGGCAGGTGGTATATACGAAGCTGCCGCAGTAGGTGAGGTGAACGTGGTTAACAAAATGAAAGAGACCAATGCTGTTATTGGTGGCGAAGGTAATGGCGGAGTAATTTATCCCGAGCTGCACTACGGCCGTGATGCCCTGGTTGGTATCGCTTTGTTTTTAACACACCTGGCTAAGTTTGGTAAGTCGGTATCGGTTTTGCGTAGCACCTATCCAAGCTACTTTATCTCTAAAAATAAGATCACTTTAACACCAGAGATGGATATAGATGCCCTGTTGTTAAAGGTAGAAGAGAAATACAAAAAACAGCCTCATAGCACAATTGACGGGTTGAAAATAGAATTTGATAAAGAATGGGTGCATTTAAGGCGCTCAAACACCGAGCCTATTATTCGCATCTACTCTGAGGGTAACTCTGAGCAGATAGCCAATAGCCTTGCCAATAAGATAATTGACGATATTAAAGAAATATTACAAATCCGTTAGTATTCATAGTTCATGGTTGATAGTTCATAGTAAGAGCTATTTGACTATGAACAATGATCTATTAACAATGAACTTAAGCAATAACAAATCAACAAATTAAACATGCGTGTTTATTTAGACAATGCCGCTACTACTCCGATGGATCCGGAGGTACTGAAGGAAATGTATAAAGTGATGGAGAACCATTTTGGTAACCCCTCGTCTATACACGCTCACGGGCGCGAGGCCCGGTCGTTGCTGGAGAAAGCACGCCGTACGGTTGCTACACTGCTGCATGCTTCGCCTGCTGAGATTTTCTTTACCTCTGGCGGTACCGAGGCCGATAATATGGCTATCCGTTGCGGCATAATGGATTATGGCCTTAAACACGCTATAACAAGCCGCCTGGAGCATCATGCCGTACTGCATACCTTAGAGGCTATGGAAAAGGCCGGTTTAATTAAATTGAGCTTTGTTGATGTAACCCAAACAGGTGAAATTGACTACAAGCACCTCGAAAAACTTTTGCAGGATAATGAGCGTAGCCTGGTATCTATTATGCATGCCAATAATGAATTAGGCACGCTAAATAATATTGAACTGATAGGAGACCTTTGTGAGCAATATAACGCCATTTATCATTGCGATACTGTGCAGACTGCCGGGCACTATCCGCACGACCTGAGCAAGCTTAAAGTGCATTTTATGGTATGCTCTGCCCACAAGCTGCATGGCCCTAAAGGGGTAGGCTTTTTGTATGTGAGCCACAAGGTTAAAATTAACCCCATGATATATGGTGGCGCGCAAGAGCGTAACATGCGTGGCGGTACAGAAAATATATACGGCATTGCCGGTCTGGCTAAAGCGCTCGAGATGGCTTATGCCGACATGGAAGAACATCAGAACCACATCCAGGGTTTAAAAACCTACATGATGGAGCGTTTGAAAGCACAGGTAGCAGGCATTCACTTCAATGGTGAAACAGACCCGGCAAAGAGTTTATATACCGTACTCAATGTATCATTTCCCGAAATGGAGATGGCCGATATGTTGTTATTTAACCTGGACATTTCAGGTATTTCGGCTTCTGGCGGTAGTGCATGCAGTTCGGGTACTAACATTGGCTCGCATGTGTTAACGGCTATTGGCGCTAACCCCGACAGGCCTGCGGTGCGTTTCTCCTTCTCTAAAAACACCACCAAAGAAGAGATTGATTATACCGTAAATAAGGTACGCGAAATTTGCCTGGTAAACGCTTAGGATAAGCAGACAATTTAAAATACACAAAAGCACAGCCTGTAAAGCGCTGTGCTTTTTTTTGTTTAATTTAAAAAACAATAGTACTATCGGCAGGGTTTAATAAATAAACCAAAACAACAATATTATGGCAGCTTTTAATGACACAATCCTTAACGAAAAGGATAATCAGTATAGAACTGACGAGATAAATTACGGACGTTTTCAAAGTGTGGCCACGCCAGACCCGGATGATGATCTGGCAGATGACGATGCTGATATGGATACCGATGTTGATCTGGATGAGGATGATACCGAGTTTGATGATGAAAATCTGGACGATGTTGACCTGGATGAAGACGATCTGATTGATGATAACGCCGATTATGACCGTATAGCGGCTGTTACCAATAGTGACGAAGACGTTGATCCGGATGAGCCGGATTTCCATCCGAATGAAACGCCGGAAGAGGATGATGCCAGCAGCGAAGACGTAAGATATCCTGAGGAAACACCAATCCGCCCCGATCAGGCAGAAAGTGATACTTCATACAGCGAACAGAATGACGTTACGCCACCCACACCGCATGAGTTTCCATCAGTAGGCCATGCCAAAACCGATTTCGAAAGTCGCCCGCATGGACGTACCACCGGCCGTATGACCGGGCACGAGCCAGGTACAGAGGGTATATAAGAACTTTGCTCAAGTCGTGAGATTTAGGCTTAAAGTAAAAAGGCTTCCCGAGTAATCAGGAAGCCTTTTTGTATTATTTAGTTGCGAGTTACGAGTGAGTTAATTAGCGAGTAAAAAAAACTCTCCAGCCTTCACGCCGAACTTGTTTCGGCATCCCACAGGACAGGTCGGCGAGTTATATATCGTATACTTAGCACGTGGGATGCCGAAACAAGTTCGGCATGACGGAGCTTGGTATCACTGTTCAACCACTTACTAATACTTAGTTTTTCATCATCTTCAAAAACGAAGTCAGTTTTTCTTTCATCTCCCTACGGTCAACAATAAAATCAAGGAAACCGTGTTCCTGCACAAATTCTGCCGTTTGGAAACCCTTTGGTAAATCTTTCTTAATCGTTTCTTTGATAACCCGTGGGCCTGCAAAACCGATCAATGAACCAGGTTCGGCAATGTTAATATCGCCCAGCATTGCATAAGAAGCCGTTACACCACCGGTTGTAGGGTCGGTTAATAAAGAGATATAAGGGATCTTTGCCTGCGCCAGTAAAGCTAGTTTGGCTGATGTTTTTGCCATCTGCATTAACGAGAAAGCAGCCTCCATCATACGTGCACCGCCCGACTTAGAAATCATTAAAAACGGCACTTTATTTTTGATGCTATAATCGATAGAACGGGCAATTTTTTCGCCCACAACAGACCCCATTGAACCGCCGATGAAGTTGAAATCCATACAGGCAATCATAATTTCCTGCCCGCCAATTTTACCATGCGCTGCGCGGATTGCATCATTTAATCCGGTTTTAGCTATCGTATCTGTTAGTCTGTCTGTGTATTTTTTAGTGTCTACGAAGTGCAGTGGGTCGCCTGATCGTAGGTCTGCAAATAGCTCGGTAAACTCATTGTCATCAAACAAAACAGAGAAATATTCTGCCGATCCTATGCGTAAATGATAGCCGCAATAGTGGCATACGTATTGGTTTTCAACCTGTTCTGAGTAGTGTAATGGTTTTTTGCAATTGGGGCATTTGTTCCAGATACCATCCGGAGCTTCCTTCTTTTCTTCAGTAGTAGTTATTATTCCTTTTGATTCACGTTTAAACCACGCCATGTATCTTGCCTTTTAGTAGTAACTGCAAAGAAACAAAAAAATTAACTCACTTAATTGTTTGATATACTGCCTAATTTAAAATTTAGTATACATAAATAGTATACTTTATGTGGCATAGTGTATTTCGTACGGTATAAAATCAAGACAACTAATCGCTTAATAAATAATTTTTATAACTTCGGCGTCAACAAATAAAATTGTAATGGACTTAAAGAATTATAAAGGAGTACTGCACGGCGATCAGGTGCAGGAGCTTTTCGAAGCGGCCAAAAAGCATCAGTTTGCATTGCCAGCTGTTAACGTTATCAGCACAAATTCTGTTAACGCTGTATTAGAAACGGCAAAAGCGGTTAACTCGCCCGTTATTATTCAATTGTCAAATGGTGGCGCTCAATTTTACGCCGGTAAATCATTAGATAATTCAAAACTTCAGGCTTGTATTTTAGGTGCTGTTTCTGCTGCTAAACACGTACACTTATTAGCAGAGCATTATGGTGTTGCTGTGATTTTACACACAGACCATGCTGCTATGAAGTTTTTACCATGGATTGATGGTTTGTTGACTTACGGAGAGCAACACTTTGCCGAAACCGGTAAACCTTTGTTTTCATCACACATGCTGGATCTTTCTGAAGAGCCGATTGAAGAAAACATCGAAATTTCTGCTAAATTCTTTGAGCGCATGGCCAAAATGGGCATGACTATCGAAATTGAATTGGGTGTAACAGGTGGCGAAGAAGACGGTGTTGATAACAGCGATGTTGACAGCTCTCGTTTATATACCCAGCCAGAAGAAGTTGCTTATGCTTATGAGCACTTATCAAAAGTAAGCCCTCGTTTTACTATTGCTGCTGCCTTTGGTAACGTACACGGTGTATACAAACCGGGTAACGTAAAATTACAACCAGTAATTCTGCACAACTCACAAGAGTTTTTGAAGAAAAAACATAACCTTACTGCCGAGAAACCAATCAACTTCGTATTCCACGGTGGTTCTGGTTCATCTCAGGAAGAGATCCGCGAAGCTATTTCATACGGTGCTATCAAAATGAACATTGATACCGATATGCAATGGGCTTTCTGGGAAGGTATTAAAGATTACTACAAAGCAAAAGAAGGATACTTACAAAGCCAGATCGGTAGCCCGGATGGTGATGATTCTCCAAACAAAAAATACTACGATCCGCGCGTATGGTTACGTAAAGGTGAAGAAACTTTTGTAAAACGCTTAACAGAAGCATTTACAGATTTGAATTGCTTAGACGTGAACAGCAAATTGTAATTTCTGTAAAAGAAACCTATACAGAGCGCCAATGCAATTGCATTGGCGCTTTTTTTATGATTAATTTGTAGCAATGAGCAAGGAAATAATAGCAAGAAAGATTACCGGGCAGGTTGATATGGAGAAGGCTTTTGCGGTACGTAAACAAGTGTTTGTAACTGGCCAAATGGTGCCCATTGAACTGGAAATGGAGAACAATGATGTTTCCACTCATTTTCTGGCAACTGTTGATGGTGAACCTGCTGGGGCAGCCCGTTGGCGTAAAACAGAGAATGGTTATAAGCTGGAGCGTTTCGCAGTATTAGAGATCTATAGAGGATTAGGCGTTGCACAGGCAATAGTAAATGCTGTGTTGAACGATCTGCCTGCGGATGCATCTATTGTGTATCTCAATTCGCAATTGCAAGCTGTGGGCTTATATGAGAAGTTTGGTTTCGTGATATCAGGGCCTGAGTTTGAAGAGGCGGGGATTAAGCATTATAAGATGGTGCTGAGGAAATAGTTTAATTTCGGATGTTCGATTTCGGAATTAAATGAAAACCGTCATGCCGAATTTATTTCGGCACCCCACACGCTAAGTATACGACATACAAATCGCCGACCTGTCCCGTGGGGTGCTGAAACAAGTTCAGCATGACGTAAACGGTATTTATTCATTCTATCATTCAATCATTGATTTATCCGTCTGATTTCGGCAAAGCAACAGTTTCGCCAGTGGGTTGAGGCACAGCTTCACGTTCGTATCTGCGGATTATAAGGCGTGTACCGCCATTGTAATTCACGTAGTTGATAATCCAGTTTACAAACACTACAACTTTGTTTCTAAAGCCTAAAAGCGAGATGAGGTGTACAAACATCCACACCAACCAGGCAAAAAATCCCTGAAACTTGATTTTACCCAAATCTGCTACAGCTTTGTTACGGCCTACAGTTGCTAATGATCCTTTATCATTGTACTTAAATGGTTTAGTAGGTTTACTGTTCACCAAATTGCCAATGTTTTCGCCCACGTTCTGGCCCATTTGTATGGCAACTTGGGCAACACCCGGGTGGCCTTTAGGGGTTTCGTCGGTTATCATGGCAGCAACATCGCCTATGGCAAATACATTTGTGGTGCCTGCAACCACGCAAATATCATTGGTGCGGATGCGGTTACCACGTTCCAGGTTATCTTTTGATATCCCTTCTGGTACAACACCCATTACACCCGCCGACCAGATTACGTTTTTAGTGCGTATTTCGCGGCCATCTGCAAACTTTATGGTTTTGCCATCATAACTCTCCACCTTTACATTCAACTCCACCTTGACGCCCATTTTAACCAGGAAATCTTTGGCAGCTGCGGAGGCTTCATCAGAGAAGGGGCCTAAAACTTTTGGCAAAAAATCGACCAGGTAAACCTGCATATGAGATTTATTCAGTTCGGGATAATCTTTATCCAGTACGTGGTTTCTCAATTCGGCCAAAGCACCAGCCAGTTCCACACCAGTAGGGCCGGCGCCAACTAATACAAAGTTTAAATATTCTTCGCGTTCTTCATCTGTCTTAGCTAAAACGGCTTCTTCCAGATTTTGTAAAATCAGATAGCGCAGGTTAAGCGCTTCGGGGATACTTTTCATTGGCATGGCAAAATGCTCAATGTCTTTATTTCCGAAGAAGTTGGTGGTAGACCCTGTAGCTATTACCAGGTAGTCGTAAGTTATATCGCCAATGGTGGTATCAAGTGTGTTTGTTGCTAAATCAACACCGCTAACCTCGGCTATGCGGAAGGTGAAATTCTTTTGCCCCTCAAAGTTTTTACGGATGGCAAAGGCAATAGACTCCGATTCAAGGCTACCGGTTGCAACCTGATATAGTAGGGGTTGAAATACGTGATAGTTATGCTTATCCAGCATAACCACCTCTACCGGTTGGTTTGCAAGCTTACGGGCAACTTCCATACCGCCGAAACCGCCGCCTACAATTACTACTTTTGGGAATTTTGATTGATCTGCTGAAGCCATAACTTAATATTAAGTATAAGGTTGTTTTGTGTATTGGTATAACAAAAAAGGCTCCAAATGTTCTTTGGAGCCTTTTAATTACATTGAAATTATTATCTTATTTCAGGTGCTTTCTTCCAAAGTCTACGATAACTGGTGTTGCCACACAGATCGACGAATAAGTACCGAAGCAAACCCCGATTAATAATGCGAATGAGAAACCGCGGATAACATCGCCACCGAAGATGAACAATACCACCAGTACGAAGATTACCGTTAATGCAGTAATAATGGTACGGCTTAATGTACTGTTGATAGCGCGGTTGATAACCACTTTTTGGTCTTCGCCTTTGCCTTTGTTTTGATCTAAAAACTCACGGATACGGTCAAATACAACCACTGTATCATTGATCGAGTAACCAATTACTGTCAGGATGGCAGCGATAAAGTTTTGATCAATATCTAACGAGAACGGTAAGTAACCATAGAACAACGAGAAGAACGATAGTACCAGCAAGGCATCATGCGCTGTTGCAATCATGGCACCCAAGCTAAACTGCCATCTGCGGAAACGGATCAGGATATAAACCGAGATCACCAGGATAGCGAAGATCACCGTCCAGATAGCCGAAGTTTTGATACTGTTGGCAATGGTAGGGCCAACCTTTTGCTGGCTTACTATCTGGAATTTAGGGTTAACCTTGCTCAGCGAGCTGCGCAGGGTAGCCTCAACTTTACCATCACCAGATGTGCTGTTATCATCAATCATATAGTCGGTAGTGATACCAACCTGGCCTTTATTATCTACATAAGTTTTAAGGATGGTTTTACCCTCACCAAAAGTTTCGGTTAAGGCACTACGCACACCTTCTATGTTTACTTCCTTATCAAAGCGTACTACATATGAGCGGCCTCCGCGGAAATCGACACCGTAGCTAAAACCACGTGTAAACATAGAGATAATACCTGCAAAGATGAAAATACCAGAGAATGCATAAAACCTGAAACGGTTTTTAACAAACGCATAGTTGGCGCCTTTAAAGGTATGTGAGCTCCAAGGGTTAGAGAATTTAATATCCCAGCCTTTACCTAACATCCATTCGAAGATCAAACGAGAGATCAGTAATGAGCAGAATAATGAAGTAACGATACCGATCATCAAGGTAGTAGCAAAACCTTGTACAGGGCCGGTACCGAAAATGAACAGGATTAAACCGGTTATGAATGTACTGATGTTTGAATCGAGGATTGACGATAAAGCATGCTTGAAACCATCTTCGATACTTAAACGAAGCGATTTACCCAGTGCCATCTCTTCACGCACACGTTCGTAGATCAGTACGTTGGCATCCACCGAGATACCTAATATCAACACGATACCTGCAACACCCGGAAGGGTTAATACAGCACCGATGTTGGTTAGTACACCCATCAGGAAAAATACGTTGATGAATACTGCAACCACAGCTACAGTGCCCGCACGGTTGTAGTAAACGATCATAAATACCAATACAACCACTAAACCGATCACACATGACATTAAACCGTCATGGATGGCCTCGGCACCTAATGATGCACCCACCACATCTTCTGCAACGATACGTGCAGGAGCAGGTAAACGGCCGGCTTTTAATATGTTGGCTAAATCTTTAGTTTCTTCCTGAGTGAAGTTACCGGAGATTGAAGAACGGCCGCCCGAAATCTCATTGCTTACACGAGGAGCAGAAACAACGTTATCATCTAATACAATAGCGATAGAGCGATTGTCGTTAGGGTCATTAGCATTACCGGCAGCAGCAGCGGTGATTTCTCTCCACTTGGTTGCACCTTCAGAACTCATGTCCATGGTAACTTCAAAACCACCTTGCGATTGGTTTACGTCTGCATTAGCATCGGTAATAACATCACCTGTTAAAACAGGGCCGTTACCAGCGCCGGAAAGCTTGATCGCATATAATTCAAACACTTTCGATTTTTCGATAGGCTTAACGCTCCATAAAAATTTAAGGTTTGGCGGGATGATGGCTTTAACTTCCGGTAAACGGAAGAAATCATCAATTTTAGCAGTATCTTTTTGAGCCGCACGGCCAACAACCGGGCCCGGGCCATATTGGGCCTGCCCGTTTTGACCCTGGTAAATAGAAGGTGCTAATACCGCGAATAAAGGATTTTCGGCAAGGGCCTGAGTTTTACCCAGTGCGCTGGTATCTTTAGTAGTGCTCTTCTGTACCTTACTTAGTAATGACCCACCTTTGGTAGAATCTTTCTTAGCATCGGTACCTGCTAAGGCAGCAGTCTTAGCAGTGTCTTTTGCAGCAGGTGCTTTAATTTTAGCAGCTAATAAGCTGTTAACGTTGGTAAGCAACGGAGCAATTTCAGCATTTTCGCCGGTTTCGTAAAACTCCAGTTTGGCAGATCCTTGTAACAACTTGCGCACACGGTCTTTTTCAGTTACGCCAGGTAGCTCAACCAAAATACGGTTGGTGCCTTCCTGTAATTGAATGTTTGGAGCAGTTACACCAAATTTATCGATACGGGTGGTAAGGATATTGTATGATTGCGTAACGGCAGTGCTAGCCTGATCTTTCAAATAAGATTCAACTTCGCTGTTACTGGAATTAAACTTAATGTGCTCCTGATTTTCTTTGGTAGCAAAAATAGGAGCCAGTTTACCGTCCGGACTGATCTTTTTGTACTCATTCATGAAAAGCGAAATGTAGTTTTCAGGACTGGTATGTGAATCAATCTCGGCTTTAGAAAGCGCCTGTTTAAAGGCAGGATCCTGATTGTTGTCTGATAATGATTTGATCAGTTCACCTAGCGAAATTTGCATGGTAACGTTCATACCACCTTTAAGGTCGAGACCCAAGGCTAACTCACGATCTTTACAATATTGATAGGTGTGTTTCAACAACGGGTAAACCGGTTGTGATGAAATCGAATCTAAATACGCCTTTTCTTTTTCTGTGTTGCCCTTAGCATAATCCTTGGCGTCGCTTTCCACCTTACGGGTTACCCACGTAAAAGATAGCTGGTACAAGCATACGATGGCCAGCAATATGGCGAAAAACTTAATAACCCCTTTACCTTGCATTGTGTATTAAATATGTATAATTAATTAGTTTATAAGCATTTTTAACAAGACGGCAAATCTAATAATATTTTTTTACCGTAAAATTTTAATTGAAACAAAAAAACCGCTATGACGTTATTGGCGCTCAAGTGTAATAAAAGAAAAGGGGATTGTATTTTTATCATCGGCCTCAAAATCCTCCTGTGCGGTTGTTTGCCATTCTTTTTCATCAATAACCGGGAAAAAGCTGTCGGCCTCGAAATCTTTTTTAACAATGGTTAAATAGATGCGATTGGTTAAATGCATAGCCTGGCGGTAAATTTCGGCCCCGCCTACTATAAAAACCTCAGCTTCATCAGCGCATAAAGCCAGCGCATCCTCTATAGAAGCTACCACTTCACAACCCTCAATGGTAATGTTTTGCCTTGTTACAATAATGTTGCGGCGCTTAGGCAGCGGCTTACCTACAGAATCATAGGTTTTGCGACCCATGATGACGGTATGGCCGGTGGTAATGTCCTTAAAATGTTTTAAATCGCGGGGGAGGTTCCATAGCAATTGATTGTTTTTCCCGATAGCGTGATTTTGTGCTATAGCTACCACTATAGTGATGTACTGACTCATTTAGCTAATTTTTTAAACAGCTCGTTATTTTCTTCAATAATCTTTCTGATATTCTCTTTAGTCTTTTCCTGAAATGAATTTAAATCACTTGGGAGAATATCTCTTTCTTCTTTTGATTGAGCTTTCACTTTCGGTTTAGCCATTTCCAAAGATAATAAAGTAAAGGACTTTGTGTGGTAAAGCGCAATGATTACTCCATGTTGTCATTGCGAGGAACGAAGCAATCTCGTAGCTATACAGATCTGATATGCTTACGACGAGATTGCCACGCTATCGATCGCAATGACAAAATGGTGAATGTCGTTGTTTCTATACCGCCACCGCTCCTTTAATATGCGGCCACGGATCATAGTTCTCCAATTCAAAATCCTCAAACTTAAAACCGAAAATATCTTTAACATCAGGATTGATCTTCATGGTTGGCAGTGGGCGGAGCTCGCGGCTTAGTTGTAGTTTTACCTGGTCGAGGTGGTTGTTGTAGATGTGTGCATCGCCAAACGTGTGGATAAAGTCACCGGGCTGCAAGTCGCATACCTGGGCTACCATCATAGTGAGCAGGGCGTAAGATGCTATATTAAAAGGCACACCTAAAAAAATATCGGCACTGCGCTGGTATAATTGGCAGGATAGCTTACCATCTGCTACATAAAACTGAAACAGGCTATGGCAAGGCGGGAGGGCCATGCCGTCGATATCTGCCACGTTCCAGGCCGAAACCATGATTCGTCGAGAATCAGGGTTTTTCTTGATGGTATTAATGATGTTAGCGATCTGATCGATGTGCCCGCCATCCGGCGTAGGCCACGATCGCCATTGGTAACCATAAACGGGGCCCAGGTTGCCATCGGCATCGGCCCATTCGTCCCAGATGCGTACGCCGTTATCTTTTAAATATTTGATATTGGTATCACCGGTTAAAAACCAGATGAGCTCGTGGATGATCGATTTAAGGTGTAGCTTTTTGGTGGTAACCAGCGGAAAGCCATCCTGCAGGTTAAATCGCATCTGGTAGCCAAACACGCTAATTGTTCCTGTGCCTGTCCTGTCGTGTTTTTGTGTGCCGGTATCTAGCACATGCTGCATCAGATCGAGATATTGTTTCATCTTTGTGGTTATTGGGTTATTAGGTTATTGAGTTGTTAAGTGCCAGGCTATTTGCATAACCAATAATTTAGTAACTCAATAACCAATAACCAAACGCAAAGAAAAATAATCTAAATTTGGCATCCTACAGTTGTGCATAATATAACGCATGGCTGTTAATAAGTTTATGATTGTTTTCCCTAACGCTAAAATCAACATTGGCTTAAATATTACGGCCAAACGCCCTGATGGTTACCATAATTTGGAGACTGTTTTTTATCCTGTAAAAATCAATGATGCATTAGAGGCAATTATAGCCCCTCAGTTAAGTTTTGCATCTTCGGGAATAACTATACCGGGCGACATTGAAAACAATCTCTGTATTAAGGCTTATGAGTTCGTTAAAACAGATCATGACCTTCCGCCGTTAAAAATTCACTTGCATAAACATATTCCGATAGGTGCAGGCCTGGGCGGAGGGTCGGCAGATGCTGCTTTTTTTATTAAGTTATTAGATCAGCAGTTCGAACTTAACCTTACCGTCGAAGCTATGCAAAACTATTGCAGACAGCTTGGAGCAGACTGTGCTTTCTTTATTGAGAACAAACCCGTATATGCTTTTGATAAAGGCGACCAGTTTGAATCCATAGAACTAGACCTTAGCAAATATGTGATTGTGCTGGTGATGCCGCCTTTGCATGTTTCATCTGCTGATGCTTTTAGGGGAATAAAGCCTGAGTTGTCTACGGTGTCGTTAAAAGAACTGATCAAATTGCCGTTAGCCGAGTGGAAGGAACATATCAAAAATGATTTCGAAAAATCAGTGATCGGCAAGTTTCCTTTAATTGGCGAGGTTAAGCAATCGCTTTACGAGGCAGGAGCTTTATATGCCAGCATGAGCGGGAGCGGGGCTTCGGTATTTGGAATTTTTGAAACACTACCCTCGTTGCAACATCTAGAAGCAAAGGGCAGTGTATTTTATAATGTTTAAATTCCGGCGTCGTCAGTAACGCCGCGGCTTATGGCTTCGGCCCAGTCGCGCTCGGTCCAGCCTTTGGCCAGTGCAGTGAGCAGGCGGTTATGTACCACGTTGGCTATAGGCATAGGCGTTTGGCTTTGCTGTGAAAGTTTAAAAACCAGGCTTGCATCTTTGTAACCCAGCTGACTGGTGAAACCCACCGTTTCGTATTTTTTATCGGCTATGGTTTTGCCATAGTTTTTAAAGATGGGCGCATTAAATAACGTGCTGCCAAAAAAGTCTGCAACCTTGGTGCGGTCTACCCCAAATTTTTCTGCAAGGGTATAAGCCTCTGCCATCATCTCCATCGATGCTAAGATCATAAAGTTACCGGTTAGCTTAACCACATTGGCTGCGCTGGTATGGTCACCAAAATCTACTACGCCCTGGCTAATGGTTTCGAGCAATGGCTTGGCGGCTTCCTTAATTTTAGCATCGCCAGATATGCATACCCATAACATTTTTGCTGCGGCTGCTTCCGGCCGGCCAAAAACAGGAGAGGCCAGGTAGTGGTTGCCCGATTGTTGGTGGAGTTCAGCCAGCTCATCAGCAGTGTCAGGAGCAACAGTGCTCATCGAAATATGGATGGCATCTTTTGGAAGGGTTTTTAAAATGCCCTCATCGCCGGTAACAGTTTCTGTAAGTACAGCATCGTTGGCCAAAACGCTAACCAAAAAATTTACCCCGGCGGCTGCTTCGGCAGGCGACTGGCATTTGGTGATGGAAGCCTGGTCGAGCTCATCAGCTTTGGAGATGGTACGGTTATAAACCTGCAGGTGGTAACCGGCAGCTATCAGGTTTTTGGCAATAGGTGTACCCAGGTTACCGAGGCCTATAAATCCAATGGTGGTTTTCATAGTGTATATATAATATAGGATGTTTAGCTAATATAGTCGCGGTCTTCATCGCTCAAGGTGCCAGCCGGTGGGCGGATGTCCGAGCCCTCATCTTTATCATAGTCATAATCGGCAATACGTTTTACCTTGCGGGGCCTGCCAACCAGTATGCCTAAAATAAATGCCACAACAGAAAATAGGGTAAGCATTACAACCTTCGGCATAAATACATCGGTAAACAGAATGGTAAATTTTACCTGGTCTGTATTTTGCATAATAACGATGGTGAGTAAAACTGTTACAACAATGATTAGTATGGTTGATATTCTCATGAATCTTATAATTACTTCAGACACTAATATGCGCTTTTTTTCTAACCTGTAAAAATGGCTTTTGTTAGCAATCGCGTCTCTTTATAAAAGAGGGTACAGTATAGGCTAATTTTATTATGCTTGGCATGGTTATGGTATTATTGCTTTGTAATTAAATAGAGCGTTGCTTTGTTTACCGTTCAAATGCTTGCAATGCGCAACTTTATTTCTGCTTTGAACTTTTTTATCGCACTCCTAAAGCGATTGTTCATTACACTATTAGCAATCGTAATTCTCAAACTTTAAAAAATAAAAATGCTTTAAGTATTGTATTTTAAGTATCTGATATATAGTAAATAATGTATTTTATTTTAGTCTTATTATGCGTTATGCTAAAAATATTAGTCAGTATGTGTTTTGATAATAAATACTATTTAAACTATTACTTTTTTATTTTATAATTATATATCTGATTATTAATTAATTAAGTATAAGTCACATTAAAATTATTTAAATTTTAATGTGACTTATACGACAAAAAAATGAAGTTTATATAACATTATAAAAATTCGATAGATTCATAATAATACACTAAGCCTTAATTTTTTAAAATGATGAATTTTTAAGTGGTCGCTTTATTAAGCCACGATTAACAGTTATAAAAAATGGCCATTAACAATAGGTTAACGACCAGTTAAATAGAAAGTGTACTGATTTGAGGATCGAATTAACGAGAACGGTACTTGCCGATTTGCTTTTGAGCCAATGGAAACAAGAAGATGGTGGATAGAATAATGATAGCCCCGATCCAGAAACCGGTGGTCATGAGCTTCATTTCACCAAAGAACATGAACGACATAATGATGCCATAAACAGGTTCGAGGTTGGTGATAAGCGCTACCCGGAAGGCAGAGAATTCGCGCATTACAGCTACCCCGGCAACGTAGGCCAGCGAGGTGCAAACGGTACCTAATATTAGCAGGTAGCCAAGATCTGAGTTGCTGGGTAGGGTGAAGTTATTAAACCCTCCGGTGGCTAGCATGAATAAACTGATCCAGCAGAAGGCTCCTAAAAGTTCATAAAAGGCAATGATGGGTGCTTCGAGTTTTTGTACGTGTTTGCTGTTAAGGATAGAAAAAAGGCTGGCAAAAACTGCGCTGGCCAGGCCCATAATGATACCCTTAGTGTAGTGGGTTTCAAATTTGAAAACCAAAACAATGCCGGTAATAATAAGTAAGCCGGCTGCTACTTCCAGTTTTGAAGTTTTCTTTTTATTAAATATGGGTTCAAATATGGCAGTGAATAAGGTGATGGAAGACAGGCAAACCAACGATATAGATACGGTAGAAGCCTTGATAGAACCAAAGAATAAAATCCAGTGACCACCTACCAGGGCACCTGTACATACCAGTTTGACAACCGTACTACGATCGACTTTAAAGGCTGTTTTATTGAATTTGAAGTACAGAAAAAGGGTAGAGAAGGCAATGAGTACGCGGTACCAAACAAGGTCTATAGCGGTGATATGAATAAGTTTACCGAGTATGCCGGTAAACCCCCATATAAAAACTGTAAAGTGAAGAATAAGCAGGTTTTTATTGATACCTGCATTTTTTTGTACTGGTGAGGACATTTTATTTGGGTGCTTTACGCAGCAGATAGTACCCCAGGGCACCAAAGCTTACGTTAGGAATAAACACAGCAATTAGCGGTGGTAACCCTCCCTTGGTAGAAAACACAGTAGCAAAACGATCTACAATAATATAGGCAAAGCATAAAAATATACCTATACCCAATGGCAAACCAATGCCCCCGCGTACCTTACGTGAGGAGATAGAAACACCGATAAGTGTGAGTACATATGATGATAAAGGGTATACAAACCGGCGATATTTTTCGAACAGCATATCGGTTAAAACACCTGTACCACGGGTTTTTTCGCGTTTTATATTCTTGTTAAGCTCTGTCATAGACATGGCCCGGTATACGTTATCATGAATCTCAAAATCATCCGGCCGCATATCCAAAACGGTATCTTTTTTAAACCCGCTGTACAGTTTTTCTTTCAGGCCGTTAACCCTGCGTACGCTATAATCCTGCATGGTCCAGATATGCTTTAGCGAATCGTATGAGATACGGTTAGCTACCAGCTTCTCTTTCATTTCGTCGCCGTTAAACTTCTCTAAAACAAAGTTATAGCCCACATGCTGGGTGTTATTGTACTCTTGCAGGTAAATAAAGGTCTCTTTGTCCAGCTGCATGTGTACTTCACTTTTTGTAGGGTCAACCTCATTAAAGTATACGTTTTCGAAGGTTACATCCAGCTTATTGGTGTAGGGTATAAGAAAGATGTTAGCAAAGAAGAACACAATAAATATGAGTGTAGACGATATAAAATAAGGCCTTAAAAAACGGTTAAAGCTGGCTTTACCACTCAGTATGGGCACAATTTCTGTTTGATTGGCCATTTTTGCCGTAAAAAATATCACCGCTAGGAAATTAATAAGCGGCAGCAGCAGGTTGGTATAAAAAGGTAAATACCCCGCATAGTATTGAAATACAATGGCATGCAGCGGCGCGTTGTGCTTCAGGAAGTTATCCAGGTGTTCAGATACGTCGAAAACAACGATGATCACCATAAAAAGAACAATGGTAAATATAAAAGTACCCAAGTATTTGCCGATGATATAACGGTCAATAACCTTTAGATAACGCTCCAATAAGCCTTTCATGCTATAATCTTTGTGCTAAACGCTTAACCATGATGTTTTTCCAGTCGTAAAACTCGCCCGAAATAATTTTTTCGCGAGCTGTAGTAACCAGCCATAAATAAAAATGCAAGTTATGCAAAGTGGCTATCTGTGCACCAAGTATTTCTTTAGAAGTCATTAAATGGCGTAAATAACCCTTGCTGTATTCCCTGTCAGACCATAGATCGCTATCTGCTTCAATTGGCGAAAAATCGTTTTTCCACTTCTCGTTACGCATATTCAGGATGCCATCTTTAGTAAAAAGCATGCCATTGCGTGCGTTGCGGGTGGGCATTACACAATCAAACATGTCAATACCCAGGGCAATGTTCTCTAAAATGTTAACCGGTGTGCCCACTCCCATTAAATAACGCGGTTTATCGGTTGGTAATATATTGCATACCAATTCTGTCATGGCGTACATTTCTTCGGCCGGCTCACCTACAGACAGGCCGCCAATAGCGTTACCCTCGCGCTCAAAGGATGCAATTACCTCTGCAGATTTCACGCGAAGATCCTTATATACAGACCCTTGCACAATAGGGAAGAAGGTTTGGTTGTAGCCGTATTTGGGTTCGGTGGTATCAAAACGGTCGCAGCAGCGTTTAAGCCAGCGGTGTGTCATTTCGATAGAGCGCCGCGCATAATTGTATTCGCAGGGGTAGGGTGTACACTCATCAAAGGCCATAATAATATCGCCGCCAATGGTGCGCTGGGTATCAATCGCATTTTCTGGCGTAAACAAATGTTTAGAGCCATCAATATGTGAGCGAAAAGTTACGCCTTCCTCCTTAATTTTGCGCACATCCGACAAAGAATACACCTGGTAACCGCCGCTATCCGTCAGAATTGGGCGATCCCAGCCAATAAATTTATGTAGTCCGCCAGCCTTTTCAAGCGTATCGAGGCCGGGCCGAAGGTATAAATGATAGGTATTGCCCAGTATAATCTGTGCTTTAATATCATCCCTTAATTCGTGCTGGTGTACTGCTTTTACAGTGCCCGCAGTGCCTACAGGCATAAATATGGGCGTTTTTATGGTTCCGTGATCGGTGGTTATCTCGCCTGCACGGGCTTTTGATAACGGATCTTGAGCTGTTAAATTAAATTTCATTATAAGGTTACAAAAATAGCATTTTCAACCTTTTAATCGGGCCTCATTAAATTTCACTTCTTCCGGGTTATATTCAGGCTTTTTTAACATTTTTGCCACATATTTTCTTTTCTGATTTGGATATACAAATACAAGGGGCATTACTAGGATTATTGATCATCTGTTTCATTATTCAGATGGTTTATCTGCTAGCCTGTCAAAATAAATTAAACAGCTACAAGCAGCTAACAGAGCTGCCCGGAGCCGTTATTCCTGTTTCGGTAATTATAAGCGCACGCAACGAGGCCGAAAACTTAACTAAATATTTGCCGAATATATTGGAGCAGCAACACCCCGAATTTGAGGTTGTTGTGGTAAATGATTGCTCGGTAGATGGCTCGGATGTTATTTTAGATGCGTTTCAGGCTAAATACCCGCACCTTAAAATTGTAAACGTCACCGAGAGCCGCAAGTTTAAAACCGGTAAAAAGTTTGCTGTAACCATGGGGATTAAAGCCGCAAAATATGCGCAGTTGCTATTTACAGATGCTGATTGCCAACCCGCTTCAGCGCATTGGATAACCCGAATGGCCGCCAACTTCGAGAATCCTGAAACGGAAATTATATTGGGCTATTCACCCTATTATAAAACCGGCGGGCTTTTAAATTCGCTTATCAGGTTTGAAACCATTAAAACAGCCGTAAACTATCTGTCGGCCGCGTTAAGGGGTAATGCTTATATGGGCGTTGGGCGCAATATGGGTTACCGTAAAGAATTGTTTTTCAAGGTGAAAGGCTTTGCATCGCACATGCATATCATGTCTGGTGATGACGATTTGTTTGTAAATGCAAATGCTACTAAATATAATACGGTGATAGAAATGCATCCCGAATCATTTACATTCAGTGAGCCTAAAACCAGTTTTGGTGCCTGGTTTAAACAAAAAAAACGCCACATGGGGGCTGGGAAGCTATATAAGGGAAAACATAAAAGGATGTTAGGGGCTGATGCGCTTAGCGGGTTGCTTTTTTATGCTTTGTTTTTTGCGTGCCTGGCAGGTAAACCGCTTATGTATGTGGCAATCAGCTTATTCATTTTTAGGTGGGTGGCACAAATATTGGTTTACAGAAAACAATTTACTACTTTACAAGGTAAAGACTTTATATGGTATTTGCCTTTAGCCGACACTTTATACTATTTTTATGTAAATATTTTTGGTTTGGTTGGCACATTAAAAAAAACTAACCAGTGGAAGTAAACACTAATTTCACCGAGAACGCAAAAAATGACTTTCAGCTTGTGCTTAAGGCGCGGGAGGGAGACCAGAAGGCATACGCCAGTTTGATGCAGCGTTATAAAGATTCTATTTACTTTATGGCGCTCAAAATGGTTAATAATAAGGAAGATGCGATGGACCTCACCGTGGAAACTTTTGCCAAAGCCTTTGATAAACTGGATAAATACCAGCCCGATTTTGCCTTCAGTACCTGGTTGTTTAGGGTGGCCACTAATAATTGCATCGATTTTATCCGTAAAAAGAAACTCAACACCATGAGTTTACACGGTATGGTGGATGATGATGGCGATGAACGCCCGATGCAGATTAAAACGGATGACCTTAATCCGGAAGAGTTTTCTATCAAAAAACAACAAACACAGGAACTTAAAGCACTGGTTGACAGCTTGCCGCAACGTTACCGTAACCTTATTACTCTGCGCTATTTTGATGAACTGAGTTACGAAGAAATATCTGTACAGTTAAGTTTGCCGCTGGGTACTGTTAAAGCACAACTTTTTAGAGCCAAATACCTGTTAGGTAATATTATAAACCGTCGCAATAGAAATGACATCTGAGCTAATCTTCCAATATTTTCCCGATCTGACCGCTAAGCAACAGCAGCAATTTTCGCAGCTACAGGCACTCTATGAGCATTGGAACAGCCAGATCAATGTGATTTCGCGCAAAGACATCGATCAGCTTTATGAGCGCCATGTATTGCATTCGCTGGGCATAGCCAAGGTAATCAGCTTTTTACCTGGTGAAACGGTTCTTGATGTAGGTACAGGAGGGGGCTTCCCGGGCATCCCGCTGGCGATCCTTTTCCCGGAGACTCAATTCTACCTGGTAGATTCTATCGGGAAGAAGATTAAAGTAGTGCAGGAGGTGGCTACTTCGCTCGGCTTAACCAATTTACGTGCGGCGCATATGCGTGCCGAGCAGTTTGAGGACCGTTTTGATTTCGTGGTCTCGCGCGCTGTAACGCGTTTAAAGGATTTTTATCCCTGGGTGAAAGATAAGTTTAACAAACAATCTAAGAATACGCTGCCAAACGGCATACTGTACCTCAAAGGGGGAGACCTCGTTGAAGAGATAGCCGAATCGCGCCTGGCGGTTAAGCGTTATGATTTAAAGAAATATTTCTCCGGCGAATTTTTTGAAACCAAACAGGTAATCTACGTTAAGGTTTAATTAATATATAGGATCACTATTTGATCCTATATATTGAATTCTATTTTTCTTGTCGCTCATTTCTTTGCGATATACTGCACCATAATATTATCAAATGTTTAGATCGCATCCTCAGGAGGTCTATTTTATGCTGTAGTAAAGCTAATTACAGCGTTTAATTAACATAAACGTTTAGATAGCTATATACAGCCATTTTAAATAGTGGCTGTATATATTTAGACTTTACTTCTTGCCCCGTTCTGAAAGCAGGATCAATTCGGCCAAATCTGTAATATTCAGTTTCTTTTCTTTGGCCAAGTAGGAGATAAGCTCCTTTACCGAATCATTAAAGAAAGTCTTCAACAGCTTATCAAAAGCCAGTTTCTTGTATTCTTCCTCATTAATCGTAGGGTAATATACATGCGATGTGCCGTAGGCCTTGTGTGCCACAAATCCCTTGCTCTCCATTACTCTTACCACGGTAGACACCGTAGTATAGGCTGGTTTTGGGTCGGGCATCCTGGCTAATATGTCTTTTACAATGCCTTCCTTTAATTGCCATAAGATTTGCATTACCTGCTCTTCGGCTTTGGTTAATTCCTTCATTTGGCCCAAAAATAGCAACTATATTCATAGTTTTAATGAACTATATCAATAGTTTCGTTACTATTTTCATAGTTCAAAATGCTCATTATGCTACTATTTCTATAGTTAAAGAACTATTAAAGTAGTTTAAAATGTTTTATATAACTTATTATGAGTTATTTAACTAAATAATTGCCTTTTAAATGTGGATTGAGTACATTGGAATTACTATGTCCCTTATCCACCAACTCGCTTTAACCTTTATTAAAAATATTGGCCCCGTACTGGCAAAATCAATGGTTGCTTATGCAGGCAGTGCAGAAAATGTATTCCTAATACACTCCTCGAAGCTCGAAAAGGTACCCGGAATAGCAGCTAAAACGATTAAGCAAATTGATTTTAAAGCAGCGTTATTAAGGGCAGAGCAGGAGGCGGCCTATGTAACGAAGCATAATATCGATGTGATCTTTTATACAGACGCGCGCTATCCTAAACGGCTAAGGGCTTGTAATGATGCACCGGTGTTGTTGTATGCCCAGGGGAAGGTGGATTTAAACCCACAGCGTGTTATTAGTATTGTAGGTACCCGCAAAGCTACAGCCTATGGCAAGGATCTTTGTAAGGAGCTGGTAGAAGAATTGCATACCTACGGAGCTTTAGTGGTAAGTGGCCTGGCTTATGGCATTGATGTGGCTGCTCATAAAGACAGTGTGCGGCTTAATGTTCCCACTGTGGGCGTATTGGGGCATGGGCTCGATCGGCTTTACCCGGCTGCACATCGCTCTATAGCTGATAAAATGCTGCTGAACGGAGGGTTGCTAACCGAATATCCGTCGGGCACGGCGCCGGATAGGGAGAATTTCCCTGCACGGAACAGGATAGTAGCTGGTATGGCCGATGCTACAGTTGTTATAGAGGCCGGAATAAAGGGCGGTGCGCTCATTACTGCCGAAATAGCTAACTCTTATAACCGCGATGTGTTTGCATTTCCTGGGCGCGTTAACGACGAATTTTCTGAAGGTTGTAATTATCTCATCAGGCATCATAAGGCCGGTTTGTTAACAAATGCCGCTGATCTGGCTTATGCGCTTGGCTGGGAAAAAGACGAACTGATACCTAAAAAGCCTAATCAATTGATGCTGGCTATGGACCTAACAGCAGATGAACGCCTGATTATGGATGTATTAGGCCAGACAAAATCTATAGCGATAGACGAGCTTACGTTAAAAATAGGTATGCCCGTGAGCCTGCTTACCATGAACCTTTTAAACCTCGAAATGCAGGGTTTTATACGTTCAATGCCCGGAAAAGCTTATTGCATTAGCTAAAGATCAATCAGGGTCGCTTACCCAGCTTATATCGCCGGTAACGGCTGATATTAAACCCCAGCTCTCTGTATCAAAATTAATAAGCACAGCGCCGCTGGTGGGCAGGCTGCAGTACTTCCCCGTAAGGTATGTGGTTATGGTACTCAAGCCCGGGTTGTGCCCTGTAAGGGCTATAAAATCAAATTGATCTGGCAATTGGTTGATGATCTGAAGCAGGGTTGGATCAGATGCTTCATAAACGGCTTCAATATAGCTGGCCTCATGTAGTTTGAGGTGCTCTGTAATGATCGAAGCAGTAGTTTTTGCACGTAACGCAGGGCTACTAAACACCGTTTGCGGTACCATATCTTTCGAAACAAGCCGTTTTGCCAACTCAAGGGCATCTTTTTCTCCTGAGTGTTTCAAAGGGCGTGCAAAGTCGCCGGTGTTGGTTTCGTGTGCGGCTTTGGCATGCCTTATCAGTAATAGCTTTTTCATGGTTATAAATTATTGAAATGCGTACCCCAGGCTAATGGTTAATAGTTTATTGCGGATTTTTGATGTGCCGGTATCTTTGAGTGGATAGGTAGAGATATCTTTAAAGCCGTATGCAT
Organism: Mucilaginibacter polytrichastri; assembly: GCF_001911425.1. Taxonomy (GTDB): domain Bacteria; phylum Bacteroidota; class Bacteroidia; order Sphingobacteriales; family Sphingobacteriaceae; genus Mucilaginibacter; species Mucilaginibacter polytrichastri. Next base: position 980,024 of record NZ_MPPL01000001.1, read on the forward strand.
ACCTGATATCAAATAGTAAATGATTATTAAGCTCGAGCCCGGTAGTAAAATTAAGGCCTGTATCAAACCTTTGTAAATCTTTTGAACTCCCAAATTCTAATTTTTCTGACGATACACTATTGGGTGTCTCAAACTTATATTTGCCGCTGAGGGCCATCGCTGCATAGCCGCCGCCACCAAAATAATACATACCTAAACCAGGAAATTTAAACTTTTTTACAATATTAAGCGGCAAATCCAGGTAGGTGATATGGGGGGTTGTTGTAATGGCATCCTGCACAATCTCTACCCCTTTATTACTGACGCCAATGCCCGATTGCAGTGCAAACTGATGGGGTAGATTATAATTAACAAACCCACCGAAACTTAAAGTTTTTATTGAGTTAGTCTCTATAATGCTATTATCATTAATGGATTGATCTGCTATTCCGGCTCCAAACTTAATGCCGTAACCCCACTTTTGCTGGCTGTAAGCACTCATGGTTAAGGTTGTAAGTAAAAGAATTAAAATATATTTCATTCGGTTAAAATTATTCGGGAGTTGTAAGTTGATTGGCAAAATTGATTAGCGGTTCTTCTGGCATATTATTCATGCATTTAAAATGGCCCAGCGGGCATTGCGGCAAGCCGAATTTTGAGCATGGCCGGCATGGTAATTCAATGCCGGCCACCATTGCATTTTTTACATGGTAAGGTTGTACGCCCAGCAACTCGGGTACGGTGCCGCCCCATACAGATGCTATAGGTCTGTTAAAAGCCTCGGCAATGTGGGTTAGCCCGGTATCAAAACCAATAATGTTAATGGCATTGGCAACCAGGTAAACAGACTCATCCAATGTGGTGATACCGCAGGCATTGTAAGCTTTGCTACCCAGGGCATCGGCAATTATTTCGCCATTAGGCTTTACATCTTCGCCACCGAGTAATAAAACAGGGTGATTGATGCCCCTGCAAATGCGAATGATCTTTTCATTCGGCATGCGCTTGGTAAAATGTGTTGCGCCAATAACAAAAGCCACATAGCCGGACTGATGACTCACAGGTAATAATTCTGCCAGTTGGTGTTGCTTCTTAATGTAATAATCTATTGGCAGCCCGTCATTGGTTATACCTAAAAACTTAACAGCCTTTAAATACCGGTCTACCAAATGAGTGGGTTCAATCAGCTTTAAATTAAATTTAAGGCTTAGCCATTTACGGATGCGCTGCTTATCATAAGTGAATGATTTAATACCCGTACGCAGTTTAATAATAGAAGTACGCAGGTTATTATGCAGGTCGATGATGTAATCGTATTGTTCTTGCTTAATATCGGCAATGGTATCGCTCAAGCGTTCTTTAAGCAGCAGCAACTTATCCAGGTGCGGGTTGGCATCGTAGATATACTTAAAGGCTGGTTTGGTTAAAAAATGAATTTCGGCATCCGGCAGCTGCTGTTTCAGGCAACGCACCACAGGGGTGGTATAAATAATATCGCCCATTGAGCTAAACCGGATCACCAGTATCTTCATATTTTAATTAAGAATTCAGGATTTTTGGCCCCTGATTTTGTTAATGATGGAGGTAGAAGAATATCCATCTACAAAATTAATAGTTTTTACTTCACCGCCATTAGCCATTACCTCGTTTGCACCCACAATATTTTCGATAGTGTAGTCGCCGCCCTTAACTAATACATCGGGCATTACAGCATTGATGAGGTTGGCTGGCGTGTCTTCGTCAAAAATTACGATGGCATCAACAAAAAAGAAGGCACTTAACAATAACGCCCGGCTATCCTGGTGATTTACCGGGCGGCTTTCGCCTTTTAACCTTTTAACCGATGCATCAGCATTTAAGCCGATAATGAGTTTATTACCCAATTCTGCCGCTTGCGCCAGGTAGGTAATATGGCCGGTATGTATTAAATCAAAAACGCCGTTAGTAAATACCAGCTTTTGGCCTTCGGCTTTCCATAGGGCAACCTGGTGTTGTAAGGCAGGTAAGGTATAAATTTTGTTAACTAAAGTATTTTCGATATTGAGCATTGTAAAGTAAATATTTAATCTGTATTAGTTAAATCTCTTATTAATAATTATATATGTAATTATTAATAAA
>NZ_MPPL01000001.1:982130-1035868 GCF_001911425.1 Mucilaginibacter polytrichastri
CTTAAAGCTTTTAAACTTGTAACTATGCTTTCGGTTTTTTATTGCTAAACACTTCGGTAATCTGCTTTAAGTCCAGCGCGTTTAAACAATGCGCTGCACTTAAGCCACCTTTGCGGGCAACAAGTACGCCATATTTCATATCATGGAAACCCTCGTTTCGGTGTGCATCCGGGTTGATGGATAACATCACACCCTTATTAAGAGCGTATGATTGCCAACGCCAGTCCAGATCCAAACGCAGCGGATTTGAGTTAATCTCGATAATTACATTATTGGCAGCGCAGGCATCGATCACCTTTTTGTAATCAATGTCATATCCCTTTCTGGTAAGTAAAAGCCTGCCCGTAGGGTGACCAAGAATGGTAGTGTATGGATTTTCAATGGCTCCGATTAAACGTTCAGTCGCTTTTTTCTCATCCATTTTTAAATTTGAGTGCACAGAAGCCACAATAAAATCGAATGTTTTGAGGATCTCGTCCGGGTAATCCAGTGAACCGTCATACAATATATCAGCCTCAATACCTTTGAATATGTGGAAGCCATCCAGCTTTTTGTTCAGCTTGTCAATTTCTTCGTGTTGTTGCAAAACACGCTCGATGCTTAGCCCTTTGGCGTAAAATGCGCTTTTGCTATGGTCGCTGATACCTAAATATTCCAGTTTAAGCTGGTCGCGGCAGTATAGGGCCATTTCTTCGAGGGTGTTAACACCATCGCTCCAGGTACTGTGGTTATGCAGGCTGCCTTTTAGGTCGCCAATATTAATTAGCTCGGGTATTATAGTTACCTCTAAAATTTCAGCCCCTTCACGCAACTCCGGGTGGATCCATTGTAAACCTGCCTTATGATAGATTATCTCCTCGCTTTCGGGTTGCTCAATATCATCTGTAATGCGGGCAAATACCGCTTCTACATGCTCTTCGGTACCGGTCTGGATAAACAGTTCTTTAAAATACTGTATTTTGGCTACGCAGATCAATTCAACCAATAAACCATTAGCCAGTTCGCCATTTAAACGGCAACCGTCAACAACCAGGTTTTGCAGCAGGGTCGATCCTTTGAGTGCATTAATGCCAATTTCGGCATCGAGGGTACCAATAACTATAGATAATTCATTAATGATCTCATTACGGCGACGGTACTGTCCCGAAAACTCGATTAAAGCATCCGGCATAAAAGCCTTAATTTGCTCCATTAGTTCTTCGGCCTCCGGCTCAACCTGCGCATACAAGAAGCTGCCATTGCTGGCCATGCGGAATTCCAACACTTTACGGATCTCTTCCTGAGTTTTTAAACCGAAGCCTTTAGCCTCTATCAAGCGGTTTTCGTTACAGGCATACAAGAGTTCGCCAATATTTTCGATACCCAGATCATGCCATATTACCCCAATTTTTTTGGGGCCAATGCCTTTAATGCCCAGCATTTCTACAATACCTTCAGGAGTGGCAGCCAGCAGATCTACCAGATCAGTCATGGTGCCTTTTTCGAGCAGCTCAGCAATTTTAGCTGCCGTGCTTTTGCCTAAGCCATCAATCTTTTCCATTTCGGCCAGGCTTTTGCCGGCTATCGGGAAGGGTAGCTTATCAACTTTAAAGGCTGCATTGGCAATAGACTTAATCTTAAACGGATTTTCGTCATGCAATTCCATCAGTTGCGAAAGCAATCTTAGTGTACGCGCTATTGGTTTATTCTCCATATTGGGTTTGCTGTAAAAATACAAAAGCCACCCAAATAGAGCGGCTATAGTTAATAATTAATTAGAGGCTGTGTTTGTTTGTGTTAAGTATTAATAGCGTAAAAGAAATGATTTAATTGTCACAGCGATGGTGTAAAATAATAAAGCCACCCGTAAAAGGTGGCTTTGCTAAAAAAAACTATTTATCAAATTATTTAATAGTAATGCTGTAAGGCATCCGTGCCTGCGGGGTGCGCATCATGCTTTGCACTGCTTTAATTTGCTCGTAGTATTTAAAGTTTTCGCCCAGTTCTGCTTGTATAGCCTGGATTTTCATTTTTGCGCTTATACCACTGCCAAAGCTTTTAAATAAGCTTTTTTGCTCGGGATAGGCTACCACTTTATAGTCTTTTACGTTAGCTTTTTTAGCTGCGCACACTATGGCATCATTGATATTACCAAGGCGGTCAACCAATCCAAGTTTTAATGCCTGGGTGCCTGTCCAAACGCGGCCCTGGCCAATGCTGTTAATATATGGCTGTGTTTTATGGCGGCCATCTGCTACGGCTTTGGTAAACTCATCATAACCACGGTTGATCTGTGTTTGTAAAATCATGTGCTCTTCTGGCGTAAGCGGGCGGCTAATATCGCCCAGATCAGAATATTTACCTGTTTTTACACCATCAAACGTAACACCTAACTTATCATTAAAGAGTTTTTGCATATTAGGCAGTATAGCAAAGATGCCTATCGAGCCTGTAATGGTATTTGGTTCGGCAATTATACTATCGGCAGCACAAGCAATGTAATAACCGCCAGAGGCCGCATAATCGCCCATAGAAACAATAATGGGTTTAGCCTTTTTAGTTAACACAACCTCGCGCCATATAACGGCAGAGGCTAGTGAACTACCGCCCGGAGAGTTAACGCGCAGTACAACCGCTTTAACCTTGCTGTCTAACCTTACTTTGCGTAAAGCGGCAGATATTTTATCAGATCCGATGCTATTGTCGTCGCCATCGCCACCAGATATTTCGCCGGATGCATATATAATAGCCACGCGACGGTCTGACGAACCTTCGTCTGCTTTGTTGGCACTTTCACTTTTGGTGTAATCATCAATGGATACACTATTAACGTCTTTTTTATGGCTAATGCCGGTACGGTCTTTTAAATCGTTCAGTATTTCGTCTTTATATTTAAGCCCGTCAACCAGTTTGTATTTCAACGCATCCTCGGGGTATTGAATTTTTAAATTATTGGCAATATCTCTTAAAGTATCTGCATTGAGGTGGCGGCTGGTAGCTATGCCCTTTAAATAGTAATCATATAACGAACCCATGTAAGAGGTAACCTGCTCGCGGTTGGCATCGCTCATTTTTGTAAGGATGTAAGGCTCAACGGCACTTTTGTAGGTACCTACCTTAATAACCTGTACTTCAACGCCCAGTTTATCTAATGCACCTTTAAGGAAAGTGATCTGTGAACTGAAACCGCTGAAATCAAAAATACCTTTGGGGTTAATGTAAACCTTATCAGCCACTGAGGCCAGGTAATAAAAGCTTTGTGTGTATACTTCGGCATAAGCGACAATGAACTTGCCCGATTTTTTAAAATCGATCAGCGCCTTACGAATCTCTTCGGTAGTGGCCTGGCCGGAGAGCATGTAGCTTTCGCTCAGATATATACCTTTAATGTTTTCGTCTGTTTTGGCCTTTTTAATATTGGCAAGTATGTCGTTCAGCCCGAGCGATTTGTCGGTATCGAAACCAAAAATGCTGAGGCCTGCCAACGGGTTGTTAGGGGTGCGCTCAGTTATGGCATGATCGATAGAGATGTTGAGTACAGAGTTAGACTCTACAGTTACGCTTTTATCGCTGCTGGCCGATGCTACAATACCCACCAGGATTAGAATAAGGATGATGGTTGCAAAAACGAGACCGACGATGGTGGCTAATACAAATTTGAAAAATTGTTTCATTAAGTGATATAAATCTTTTTATCTATGCAAACTTAGCAATTCGGTATGTTAATGTTTAGAATGCCGCATATAATATTTGTTACAACATGATTAATGTTTTTTTGTTATTAGGCAGTAACCTGGGCGACCGGCAACTTTTTCTGAAACAGGCCATTGCGGGCATCGAAAATATGGCCGAAATTGTAAAGCTGTCGTCTGTTTATGAAACAGAGGCGTGGGGAAAAGAGGGGGAGCCAGATTACCTGAACCAAGTAGTATTAGTAAAAACAGACCTGTTGCCACGTGCTATGCTAAAGAAATTGCTTGACCTTGAGAAATCACTGGGTCGCAAACGAAACGAAAAATGGGGCTCGAGAACAATAGATATTGATATCCTGTTTTTTGGAGAAATGGTTATAAATGACGCTCCCGGACTGATGGTGCCGCACCCCAGATTACATGAGCGGAGGTTTACTTTAGAGCCTTTAGGAGAGTTGGACCCTCAATTTGTCCATCCTGTGTTAAAAAAGAGTATTTTGCAGCTGAAAAACGAGCTTACAGACAGCTTGATTGTGAAAAAATTATAACTTTGGGTAACTAACTAATAATACATTTTATGGCTGATAACCAAGACCTTGACCTGACTTTTTTATACGAAATAGCCGACGGCAGTAACGAGTTTATTGTAGAATCGATAGATATGTTTATGCAACAATCGCCGGAGCTATTACACCTTATTGATACCGCCATTACAGCAGGCGACTGGCCGGCTGCTGCATCATCTGCCCATAAGCTTAAACCTAACCTTGGTTTTTTTGGTATGCTGGATAGCCAGTCGGCCATGCAGGAGATTGAACACCTGGCAAAAACGGGCGACCCTGATGTACACCTGATTACCACCAAGTTTAATGAAGTGCGTAGCGTAATAACAGGAAACCTGCGTAAACTGCAGCAAATAAAAACAGAAGCTGCATCACAGCTTTAGTAATATTAAATAATAAAAGATTGCCGCCCATGTTTAACAAGTATAAAAACCTGTTAACACGGGAGCTCTCGTAAATCTTAAAAGAAATTTAAATTGCTTTTAATTCAAAGGTATAGCTTTCCATAATAAGGTTAGCTAATAAACTTTTGCATGCCTGCTCTACTTTAGCATGGGCAACATCTGAATTTTCTGCATCGATCTCTAAAGTAATGTGTTTGCCGATACGGATATTGTCGATCTCAGACAAGCCAAGATTTTTCATACTTCCTGAAACAGCTTTTCCCTGCGGATCAAGAATTTCTTTTTTTGGCATTACGTCTATTTCGGCCTGGAATTTTGTCATTTGGCTATTATTCTGAATTGGATTACTGATAGGGCGATATACATAAGTATAACTACCGGAACTGCGGCAAATTTAAAAAATAGAATCAGAATAGCCGAAAACAACAGCAGTAAATACCTGAATATATTTTTATTAAAGTCGCGGTTCTTAAATTTAAGCGACATTAGCGGCATCTCTGCTACCAGTAATGCACACATTATCAGCACAAAGCATGATAAAAAGTAGGGGTTGAGGATATAATCTGTAAAAAATAAATTATGCTCGCGAAGTATTAATGGGAACGATGCAATTAATATGGCATTGGCCGGGGTAGGTAAACCGATAAAATTTTCGGCCTGCCGGGTATCAATATTAAACTTAGCCAGCCTTAATGCCGAAAATACGGGCAGTAAAAAGGCAATGAAATTAAGGAAGTTACTGATGTGCTCTATTTGCGGAGCCTGTAAAAAAAGTTCGTAAAGGATAACAGAAGGTAATACGCCGAAGCTAACCATATCTGCAAGCGAATCGAGGTCTTTACCTATACCAGAGAAGGATTGAAGCACACGGGATGCCAGGCCATCAAAAAAATCAAATATGGCAGACAGAAAAATACAGTAGGAGGCAACAACCAGGTTGTCCTGAAAGGCAAATACAATACCTACGCATCCACTGAATAAATTAGCACAGGTAATTGCGTTGGGTAAGTGTTTTCTAACTCGTCGTTTCATTACTGGGTGTAAATATAGCAACCCTATATTAAGGTTTTATGAAGTTAAGGGTTTTAATCTTATCCTCATAAAACCATTATATATTTTTATGAATTCATCGAAATCAGGAATTCTTCGTTGGTTTTTGTACCACGGATCTGGGTTTGTAAAAACTCCATTGATTCTTGTGAGTTCATATCAGCCAGGTGGTTACGTAAAATCCAGATACGTTGCAGGGTATCACGGTCTAGCAACAGATCGTCTCGGCGGGTACTCGATGCCGTAAGATCAATAGCCGGGAATATACGTTTGTTAGATAGTTTTCTATCCAATTGAAGCTCCATGTTACCGGTACCTTTAAATTCTTCAAAGATAACCTCGTCCATTTTAGAGCCTGTTTCTGTTAACGCAGTAGCAATTATGGTTAATGAGCCGCCATCTTCAATGTTACGGGCCGCACCAAAAAAGCGCTTAGGTTTGTGTAATGCATTTGCATCAACACCACCCGATAATATTTTACCAGATGCCGGTGCTACAGTATTGTAAGCTCGTGCCAAACGGGTGATAGAATCCAGCAGAATAACCACATCGTGGCCGCACTCTACCATGCGTTTTGCTTTCTCTAATACAATGTTGGCAATTTTTACGTGGCGCTCTGCAGGCTCATCAAAAGTTGATGAAATTACTTCGGCGCGTACGCTGCGGGCCATATCAGTTACCTCTTCTGGGCGCTCATCAATTAGCAGGATAATTAAGTATACCTCCGGGTGGTTTTTAGCAATCGCATTAGCCACATCCTTTAATAACATAGTTTTACCTGTTTTAGGTTGGGCCACAATTAAACCACGCTGGCCTTTACCAATAGGAGAGAACAGATCCATGATGCGGGTTGAATAGTTACCGGCATCGGTGAACAGGTTTAATCTTTCCTGCGGGAAAAGCGGGGTTAAGTGATCAAAAGGAACACGATCACGTACTTCGGCAGGTATACGGCCATTAATGGCTTCTACACGTACCAAAGGGAAATATTTTTCGCCTTCTTTTGGGGGGCGTATGCTACCACGAACGGTATCGCCTGTTTTTAAGCCAAAGAGTTTAATCTGCGACTGTGAAACATAGATATCATCAGGAGAAGTTAAGTAGTTATAATCTGATGAACGCAGGAAACCATAGCCATCCGGCATAATTTCCAGTACACCTTCGTTAACAATAACATTATCAAAATCAAGGTTTATAGCAGGTTCCTGCTGTCTTGACTGGTTGCCATTGTTGTTGCCACCATTGCCATTATTATTGTTGCCATTGCTTGGCGCACGTTTTTCGAAACGTGGCTGGCGGCCATCTTGCGGAGCAGGCGCATCTGTTCTTGGTGCAGCAAACTCGCGTTCACTTACCGGTGCAGGGGCAGCTGCTTCTGCAACAGGGGCTTCAACAGGTGTGTTATTGTAGTCTCGTTGTGGTTCTGAATTACCATCGCTGTCAAACAAGGTCGACTCTACAGGCGTATCCTTCGGTTCATCTTTTTTAGCTTTCAGGCTGCGTGCCCTTTTGCCGCGCGGTTTATCCGAGTCATCGCCGTCGGCATTATCGCCTGCTGCAGATGTGTTATCAGAATTATCTTGGTTAATTTCAGAATAGTTATCAGAAAGTGCACTTTGCTGGGCGCGTGCTTGCTCAATAAGCTGATGCTGCTCACCTATACGGATAATAAGCTGTGGTTTACGTAATTCGTCAGCTTCGGTGATACCCATACTTTTTGCCATCAGGCGTAACTCAGACACGAGTTTGTCATTCAATTCAATTGTATCAGACATGAGAGGAATTATAGTTCAAAAAGGAAATTTTTAATTAAAGAAGTTCGCCTGCAATTTGCTTAGCAAAAAACCAAGTATTTGTATTTATTGTAAATCTGTATAAACCGGGATATTTTATCGTCTCTCAGATACAAGAAAACTTTGTCAGGAAAACGATACAATTGTACTATTAATATTATTTAATTCAAAATTTTTGAAAAATATATACATTCAGATAACATTTCAGGTTATTTTTAGTTTTTTTGATCTCTGAAAAAATACAATTCTCTTCTTTATGCTATCCAGACTCCAACTTATAGATCAGATCAAACGCAAAAAAACATTTTTATGTATAGGCCTTGATCCCGATATTCAAAAAATACCAGCCTTTTTACAGCAATATGCCGATCCGGTGTTCGAATTTAATAAAAGAATTATTGATGCTACAAAAGATCTGTGTGTGGCTTATAAACCTAATGCAGCATTTTACGAGAGCAGGGGCATAAAAGGTTTGCAAAGTTTAATAGATACTTATAAATATTTACCCAAAGAGTGTTTATCTATCATCGACGCAAAGCGTGGTGATATCGGCAACACATCTGACCAATACGCTCAAGCCTTTTTTAATGAGGAAGCTTCGGGTATGGGGTTTGATGCCATTACCGTAACTCCTTACATGGGTAATGATAGTGTTACACCTTATTTAAAATATGAGGGTAAATGGGTGATCATTTTAGCGCTCACCTCGTCGGCTGGTAGTAAAGATTTTCAATATTTAACTACAGAGCACGGACATTTGTATGAAGCTGTGATCCAAAAAGCGAATACCTGGGCCGGTGCAGATCGTATTATGTACGTAGTAGGCGCTACCAAAAGCGAAGAATTTACCAGCATCCGCAAATTTGCACCCGATAACTTTTTACTGGTACCAGGTGTAGGCGCGCAAGGCGGAAGCCTAGAAGACGTTTGTAAATATGGGATGACTAAAGATTGTGGCTTATTGGTTAACTCATCGCGCGGTATCATCTATGCATCAAACGGTGAAGATTTTGCCGATGCTGCCCGCTCCGAAGCTCAGAAACTGCAATTACAGATGCAGGAAGAGTTGGAAAAAGCGGGAGTTATATAAGTGGTGAGTGCGTGCCGCTGCCCTATGTACGTCATTGGAACGAAGCAATCGCGAACTATACAGAGCCACTCTGTAGGTCGGGGATTGCTTCGTTCCTCGCAATGATGGTAATAGTTTATAATTAAGCCGGCTCTATAAATAACTGCTTATAATGCGGGTATTTGCTTTGTATATCTGCCCGCAATTGTTCTATCGACTTCGTAATATCCTGGCTGCTGATATCCGGCTTAAAATTCACCTTAATAGCCATAATAACCTCCTCGGGGGCCAGGTAAGAGGAGAGGTGTTTAATCACCTTATTTACAGCCGGGTTGTTTTCTACAATTTGTACCACATCCTTTAATTCTTCGGCATTTGGCGTTTCGCCCATCAATAAACTGCGGCTTTCGCGTACCAGTACAATGGCTACGGCAGTAAGCAATAAGCCAATAAGGATGGATGCAATACCATCAAAATAAGGGTTATGGAGTAATTGGCCAATAAAAATGCCGGTAAAAGCTATCAGAATACCTATTACGTCGGCAGCATCTTCAAATAGTACTACAAAAGTTGTGGGGTCTTTACTTTCTTTTACGGCTTGCCAAAAAGGTGTTTTGCCGCGCTGGCGGTTAAACTCTTTCATGGCGGTGACGAAAGATATACCATCAAATATAAAAGCAATGCCTAATACCAGGTAGTTCCATATTGGGTTTTTAACCTGTTCGGGATGTAAGAGGTGTTCTATACCCTCGTAAATAGAAAAGCCGCCACCCATGGCAAAAAACAGCAGCGACACCACAAACGACCAGAAATAAAGCTCTCTGCCATAGCCAAAAGGCCTTTTTTCGTCGGCTGGTTTCTGGCTTCTGCTGATGCCCAAGAGTAGTAAAACCTCGTTACTGGTATCAACCAGTGAGTGAATCCCTTCTGATACCATAGCCGAACTGCCTGTAAAAATTGCAGCTGCCAGTTTAACAATGGCAATACCCAGATTAGCTGCTAAAGCTGTATAAATAGGAGTTTTAGATGCGGACATGAATTGAATTTTGTCTGCTCAACAATAAGGGGGTGGTTAAGCGATGATGTTGTACAAATATAAAATACTTTAGTTTAGTTGATGGGATATAGTTGATAGATCATGGCTGTTCAAATGATTTTTATCTCACTCTTCACCATTCACAACTAAATTACAACCCGGAATAATAGTCATATCCATTTTCGGCCCAATAATCAGGCGGGCGCTGGTTGCTGAAGTAGAGCGTTCCGATACGCTTGAGATTTTTAATGCCGTATTTAACCGGGATAATAAGTCGCAGCGGGTAACCATGATCTTGTGATAGTGGTTTACCATTCAGTTCATAACAAAGCAGCGTTTGCGGGTGCAGTGCGCTGGCCATGTCGATGCCTACATAGTATTTATTGTCGGGGGTGTGTAGCCCTACGTATTCCATGGCAGCCTGTTTATCAAGCTGGTAGTGTTTTATAAAATCGCTGAACTTAACACCACCCCAATGCATAATCTGGTCCCAGCCTTCTACACATCTAAAATCCACTACGTGCTCGGTTTTGGGTAGGGATTTAAGTTCTTCCAGTGTCACTTTTATAGTTTGGCCGGGCGATATGATCACATCTATCCAGTTGTTAATATCGCTACCCGCTAAACCAATATCTCCATTAACCCTGGGCACTTTAGCAGCAGCAGATAGCGGATACGTTTTAGCCAGATGCCCTGCAGGCAGGGTTTTATTAAAAACCTGTTCGTTGGCGTTTAGCACACCGCGTAACGTTTGGCGCGCTCCTGCGGTTACGCCTTTAGTTTCAAGCGGCTCATGATACAGATCGCTCCAACCAAAATAGGCAGCAACTCCTGCTATACCAAAGCCAAAGAAAGATAAAAAAGTACGCCTTTTTATGGATTTCTCACTCACCAATTCGCCTTCGGTAAAGCGCTGTGGGTTTTCTTTATTTGGCTTTAACATCTTTAATTGGGGTTATAGGAGCATGGGGCATCTGTGGCTTAGCAGGTTTTTCTGCCTTAATTTCAAAGCCGGTTACAATGGCCCTAAAGTTATTCCACCCGGCAATAATTACCTGCAAAATATGGAGCACAAAAAATAAGCAATAGCCTATAGTTAATGTAAAATGAATTAGCCGGGCGGTGTGGTATCCGCCGCATAAAAACACCAGCCAGTTAAACTGGGCGGGTTTATAGATAGACAGGCCTGTAATTAACGACCCTATCCCCATAATGATAATACCCGTGTAGGCGATGCGCTGTGCCGCATTATATTTCAATTGTTCGGGAGCCGATTTACGAATATGCAGATCGTGCAGTACTACTAACCAGGCTTCGCGCCACGATTTCTTTTCGGGCAGCAGATATCGCCATTCGCCCGATATGAAGGTGTAGAGCACGTATATTAACCCATTAAGTGCAAACAACCACATAAATAAAAAGTGAAAGGCCATACCTTCAGATAGGCGATGCACGATGTTCAGTTTATGGTAAAACCATTCGGGGAAAAATTTGAATGCCGTTACGCCAAATAATTTAATGGCATAAGGATCATAAGCCCAGTAGATCAATAAGCCACTCCAGATCATGATGGCCAGCAATGGAAAATTGATCCAGTGGAACCAGCGGATAGCCAGGGGGTGCTTATTGATAATGCGCTTCATTTTTTACGTGGTACGTAATACGTTTTTAATGATATACGTAAAGCTAACTAAAAAGGGTGTTATGCAATTGCATAACACCCTTTTTATTGGATTTAAAAATGTTTAATGCTATACGGTCAACTGGCCTTCTATAGAATCATCAAGTGTTTTACCTAAAATGGCACCAATAGCTTGTTTTGCAAAAGCTACTACAGCACCATGCTTGTTATCCCAGTAATAACCTTCTGATGGTTCTACCTTTACCACGCTAATACGTGGGTCATCTTCGCCTTCGGTAAACCAAGTTTTTAGTATGGGCTCCCAAAGTTCTTTGATTTTTTCTTTATCCTGGCTAATTTCGGCAATACCATAAATATTCAGAAAACCGGCGTATTTTGATTCCTGAAACAACAGGTGTACAAAAGGATCTGTACTTATTTCAGCATTCTTGTGGCTGTCGTTAGCACTCAGGAACCAGAAGTTACCTTCATCGTCAATTTTTTGGATTGACATTGGCCTAACCGATAAAGGAATTCCCGTTTTTATATTGGTGATAAAAAAACAAGACTCTGCACTTTCTGCAAGTTCTTTGATTTTTTTATTAGCGTCTTCGCCTTCCAGATTCTTAAAGTTATCCTCGGGCTGGTTTTGATTAATACTGTCCATAATATTGTTTATCTCGGTAAATGATATACAACCATAACCAAGTAAAAACTATATTGTGTGGAAATAAAATTAATTATTTTGAAATAAATAGTTCGAAGGATGAAATTACACCGCAATGGCCTCTGCGCCAAATACTACTTTTTTATGCGGGTAGCGTTCGGCGTAATTAATCACCAGGTTGCGGATATAATCGTTACCCGGGTAGGGGGTTAAAGTGTTTTTTAGCTGATGAATATTATCGGCATCAAAGTAATGCGAAACATAACCCATGCCATAAAAACGGCCGTCTTCTATCAGTATACAGCTATGCTCATCATCTGTTCTGCCGGCATCGCGTATAGCAAAAGTAGGCAGGGTTTGTTTAAGTTCTGCTATGGCAGCAGCCACTTTGTTATTGTAATCATCTGCGGTTTCATGGCCTTCGCAGGCGCATTGTAAACCATTGGTGCCCATGCAGGGCTCGTCATTCTTCTGAATAAAGCACAGCTTAGGGCAAAGGCCGAATTGCTCTATCAGGTTCAATAATAGATTTCGACCTTCTACCATCGAACCGCAGGTATGTACCGGGGCGCTGTATTTGCGGCGTTTATCAACCGCTATGCGGATATAGCCTCGCTGGTCTTCATAAGTATACAAACCGAAGGCAAAGTCCAGACTTTTTTGCGACCGGTTATAAGCCGGCCAAAGGCGTTTAATTTCAATGGTTTCATGGATAAAGGCCATCAGTTCGTTACCACATTCCTGGTGGGTAATGCGGTGGATATTACGCATAAACTCCTGCCGCTGATGGCCGGGGTTATTACCTGTAAAGTGGCTGCAAACCCGTTTTTTGATGTTTACGGCCTTGCCAACATAAATTACTTTGCCTTTATGGTCGTGAAAATAATAGACACCAGCGGTTGAAGGCAAGCGGTCGATGTCGCTTTTAGGCAGATTGGCAGGTAATACCTGCTCTTTCGATTTTTGCTTAAGGGCCAGTGCAATGTGCTTCTCCTTATCGCTTTGCAACAATATGCCGAATAGGGCAGATGTAGCCTCGGCATCACCCGCAGCACGGTGGCGGGCTGCATTAGGGATACTCAGGTGCATGCAAACCTTGCCCAGGCTGTAAGAAGGCAACCCGGGAATAATTTTGCGGCTCAGCCTTACGGTACACAGCTTGTTACATTGCAAATCGTACCCGGCAGAGGCTAAGTGATGTTTCAGGAAAGAGTAATCGAAATTGACGTTATGTGCAACGAAGATTTTATCATGCACCAGCTCGAAGATCTCGTGCGCTACCTTTTTAAAGTAAGGCGCATTTTCTACCATCTCATTGGTGATGCCCGTAAGCGCGCTAATATAGATCGGGATCTCCCGGCCGGGGTTAACCAGTGTTTGGTAGCGTTTAACCACCTTTTCGCCATCGTGTATGCAAATGGCAACTTCGGTAATGCCATTTGCGCTCGCATGCCCCCCCGTGGTCTCTATATCAACTATTGCATACATCTTTTATTCCCCTTGTATACAAATGTAAGGTATTTGCTAATAATTTTAGTGAAAATATTTAATTTGTTGACGCAGTAATTTTGCGATTTATCAATTGGGTTGTAATGAAATTTAGATATTGAAAAGCATTGTTAGTGCTACTATTAACGTTTGTTCCCGTGTTGCGCTTATACTGCACAGGCATTAGGCGCGTGGCCGGTATCCGCTTCACCCGGGTTTAGGGTGATTGGCTTTCTCCGCCCGTCATGCCGAACTTGTTTCGGCATCCCACAGGACAGGTCTTAAACTTTTTATTTCGTATACTTAGCAAGTGGGGTGCCGAAACAAGCATGACGGGCGGTATCAAAAATAAATCCTACCCAAGGCAACCTATCTGTAACCCTTGCAGTAATATCAATAAAAAGAATATTACTAAAACCACAATTACAGATGAAAAGACTTACAAAACTAATAGCCGTAGTGTTTGCAGCCGCAGCTTTATTTATTACAACCCAGGTAAAGGCGCAAACTACCCCTGCTAATGCTTTTACTTTTAGTTTGGGTGCAGCAGTAGGCGTGCCTACAGGGAATGCACATAACTATTCCACATTTAACTTGGGCGGTACGGGCCGTTTACAATATGGTATCACCAATAACTTCGCGGTTTTGTTTGAAACCGGTGGCGATCACTTTTTTAGCAAAAAAATTCCGGGTACCGATGTTAGATATGGTAGTTATGGTGTAATACCGCTTAAAGCAGGTGTTAAGGGCTTCATCGCACCACATATTTATCTTGCAGGCGAAGCTGGTGCAGGTTTCGAGGTATTAGAGCACGGCTTGTTTAAAGACGGACAAACCAAGCTGATCCTGGCGCCATCTGCAGGTTGGGCTAATCAGCATTGGGATGTTGGTGTACGTTACGATAGCTTCTCTGGCGACAAGAACAATTATGGTACTGTTGGCTTGAGAGTAGCGTACGGGTTTCAATTGTAAATAAAAACTAAACCGTCTTGCTGAACTTGTTTCAGCATCCCACAGGACAAGTAGCAAACCTATATGGTTTACACTTAGCAAATGGGATGCTGAAACAAGTTCAGCATGACGGATTGTTTAGTTCATATTTATACTATTTCTTACCCTTTTAATCCTTCAATCTCTTTCAATGTCTTGGGCAGGTACTTGCCCAGCAAATGGCTGCCGGTATCGGTAATTAAAAAATTATCTTCAATACGGATGCCGCCGAAATCACGATAGGTGTTTAATACATCGTAATTAATAAAGTCCTGGTATTTTTTCTCTGCCTGCCAGCGGTCTATCAGTTCGGGGATGATATAGATGCCGGGTTCAACAGTAACTACAAACCCTTTTTCCAGCTCACGGCCCAGGCGAAGGGATTTAAGTCCGAAGGTTTTGGTTTCTTTTAGTAGGGTATCGGTATAGCCTACATATTGTTCGCCCAGATCCTCCATATCATGGGTATCCATGCCCAGCATGTGGCCTAAGCCGCATTGAAAAAACATGGTATGTGCGCCTGCAGCCACAATTTCGGCAGGGTCGCCTTTCATCAGGTTTACCTGCACCAGGCCTTCGGCCAGTTTTTCGCAAGCAGCCAGGTGAATGTCTTTATACCTTACACCTGGTTTAAGCATGCTAATGGCATGATCCATAGAAGCCAATACTACTTCATACAACTCTTTTTGCCTGCTGGTAAAACTGCGCCCAACCGGGAACGTGCGGGTAAGGTCTCCGCCGTAATACATGCTATTTTCTGCACCGATATCGCAAAGCACCATGCGGCCTTCCTGTAAGGTATTGCCGTAGTAATGGGTATGCAGGGTTTGGCCGTGGGTAGTAATAATGGCAGGGTAACCCAAACGCGAATTATTGGCAATAGCAACTTCATGCGCTTTAGCCACCAACTCATACTCTTTAATACCCGGAATGGTATGTTTAATAACGGCCAATTGCATATCCACACTGATAGAAACCGCTTTTTCAAGCTCAGCTACTTCAAGGTCCGACTTGATAAGCCTTTGGGCAATAACAGCCTTAACTAATTTTAAGGATATCCGGTCTGCTACATCATTCAGGCTGGTGTTAAACCATGCTGCCAGTTTGATCTTGTTTTCGGGACGATAGGGCGGTAAAATATGTATTTGCCTGCCGGCAGCCAGTGCTTTGTGTACGTAAAGTAATACCTGGCCGTATGGGTTTGTTTTAGTAACGCCAACCTGCGCTGCCATTTCACTTACAGAAGGCAGGGTGCCTGTCCAAACAATGTCATCGATGGTTAACTCGTTGCCAAAAATTACCTCTTCGCCGGTTGCTGTATCAATAATAGCGGCAAGTGTGGGTAAGCTTAACCCGAAATAGTAAAGGAAGCTGCTATCCTGCCTAAAAGGGTAACAGTTATCTTTGTAGTTCATGCTGCTATCCTCGTTGCCCAGTAACAGGATGAGCCCGTCGTTACCGATAGCGTTCTTTAATATATCTCTGCGGTTTGTGTAAACCTGTTTGTTAAATAGGTGAAGCTCCATGTTGCAAATATATTAGTAGTGGCGGGATGATAGGGAACTTAAATTGACTGATTTATATCATTTATTGACCAGGTGATTGGTGCTAGAACATTACCGCCTGTCGTGCCGAACTTGTTTCGGTATCCCACATGCTTGGTATTTCGTTAATGTTTATCTATTCTACAAGGCGCAGACTTGTCCTATGGGATGCCGAAACAAGTTCGGCACGACGGGAGTATAACTAAAAGAGCCTCCAGATATAATCTGAAGGCTCTTTATATTTTAGCAGAACTCAATCAACCAATTACTTTTTCTTCGGTAATTGGGCCTGAGCCTGGTTTTGGTTACGCATCATTTCTTCTAAACGGGCCTGGAAACCACTTTTCTTTTTCTTGGTATCATCAGGTTTCTTTTTGTTTTCCTGAATCTGGCTGTGGATCTTCTTATCATCAACCATTAAGCGGATGAGGTATTGTTGTAAGAAGGTTAACATGTTAGCCAGGAAGTAATAGTAGTTTAAACCTGCAGGGTAAACGTTCAGTACACCGAAGAAAATAAGCGGAGAAATGTATCCGATATATTTCATCTGGCCTGTAGCACCCGAGATTTGATTATTAAAGTAGGTATAGATCAGCGTAGAGATGGTCATCAGTAAACACATGGCACTGATGTGGTCCCATCCTAATAGTGGTAATGGCGGGAAGTTAAGGATAGTATCATAAGTCGATAAATCATGCATCCACAAGAAACTTTGTCCGCGCAGCTCAAATAGGCCCGGGAAAAAGCGGAAGAAAGCAATAACGATAGGCATTTGCAGCAATAAAGGCAAACAACCACCCAGCGGGTTAACGCCGGCTTTGCGGTATAGCTTCAAATATTCCTGTTGTAGCAGGGTAGGGTTATCTTCTCCAACCTTGCCTTTAATTTCATCCATCTCCGGCTTCAGCACACGCATTTTAGCCATTGAAAGGTATGATTTATAGGTAAGCGGAGAAAGTACCAGCTTAAGCAGCAGGGTAAGCACCAGGATGATGATACCATAGTTCCAGCCAAACTGTTGTAAGAAGTTAAATACAGGCAATACCGCAAAACGGTTAATGTATTTCAACGGACCCCAACCTAAGTTGATGATCTTTTCGAAATCGTTTCCCTGCGCCTGTAAAGTTTTGAACTTATTAGGGCCGAAGTAAAATTCAACCGGGTAAGCGCCTGATGCATCTGCAGATAAAACTACATCGGCTTTCATTTGCTTCACATCTTTCGATGCTAAGTCTGTAGCAACACCAAGTGAGCTTTTGGCAAAACCTGTTTTAGATGATAATACACTTGAAAAGAAATGCTGTTTAAAGGCTACCCAATCGAGTTTCTTCACATCCGAACCGAAATCTTTTGTTTCGTCTTTCGATTCGCTCAGGAAATCAACATCACCATCGGTATTGTGATGGTAAACGGTAGAATACTGGCGCTCTATTTTAATGGCTTTCTCTAACTGGTGCAAACTGGCCGACCAGTTAAGGTTTAGCGTATTGCCGTTATTGATCACCGCTGCTAAGCCTACCGGTTTAATTTGCAGGCTAACCTTGTAATCTGTACCCATGGTGTACACATAATCAATGTACTGGGTAGGGCTATAGCTTAAACGCATGGTTAATGCGCCGTTGGCAGGCTGTGCGGTAGTAGGCGTAAAATGCAGCTCATCTGTATTGATGGCTTTGCCGCCTGCAGTAAATTTAAAACCAAAATGGTTATCAGCACCGTCAAACAGTATTAATGGTTTACCGTCAAATGTTTTAAATTCTTTAAGCTGAACCGAGTAAATGCGACCACCAATGGTGCTCACTTTTAACTTAACGTCTTTGTTTTCTAAGGTAATTAATTGTTCTGTACCTATAGTTGCAGCACCAAATGGTGTTTTTAACAGGGCAGAGTCAACCACCCCGGCTTTTGCAGCGGTTGCAGCAGCGGTATCTGTTTTTGGGGCTTTGGTAATTATACCTGCACGCTTAAGCGAGTCGGCATGTGCCCGTTGCTGCTCTTTTTTTACTTCGTCTGCTGATGGCTTTAGCAAAAAGAATGAGCCAACCATAATCAGCATGATCAGGAATAATCCTGTGAACGTATTTCTATCCATTACTTATTTATCGTACAATTATTTTTTGCGGGCAAAAGCCAGCGAAGCGGCGACAAAGTTAACAAAAAGTGGGTGAGGATTTGCTACCGTTGATTTTAATTCTGGGTGAAATTGTGCGCCCACAAAATAAGGGTGATTTTTAAGCTCAATTATCTCTACCAGATTGTTTTCGGGGTTAATGCCCGATGGTATCATACCTGCCTCTTCATACTTTTTCAAATACTCGTTATTAAACTCGTAACGGTGGCGGTGACGCTCCGAAATACGCGTTTTTCCATATATTGACGCGGCTTTTGTGCCTTTCTTTAAATCACAATCCTGTGCGCCTAAACGCATGGTGCCGCCTTTGGCAGTGATGTTTTTCTGATCTTCCATCATGCCGATAACCGGGAATGGTGTGCCGGGGTTCATCTCGGTACTATTGGCCTCTTTTAAGCCTAAAACATTACGGCCATACTCAACAACTGCACATTGCATGCCCAAACAGATCCCAAAAAACGGAATATTATTCTCGCGTACATAGCGGATGGCTTCAATTTTACCTTCAAATCCACGTTCTCCAAAACCTGGTGCAACCAGTACGCCATGTAAGCCTTGTAAACGGTCGATAGCGTTACCCACAGTCAATTGCTCGGAGTGAATGTATTCTACCTTAACCTTACATTCGTTTTTAGCGCCAGCATGTATAAATGCTTCGGTAATAGATTTGTAAGCATCGGGCAGCTCTACATATTTACCTACCAAACCAACTCTTATCTCGGCAGTAGGATTTTTTAACCTGCCTAAAAAGTCTTTCCAACTATCCAGATCCGGTTCATTTTTAGCAGGTAGTTTTAATTTGCTTAGTACGGTTTTGTCTAATTGCTCTTTCAGCATTAGCAAAGGCACATCGTAAATGGTTGAAGCATCGATAGATTCGATAACCGCATTTACATTTACGTTACAAAACAGGGCAATTTTTTTACGGATATCCTGGTTAATATGATGCTCGGTGCGGCAAACCAAAATATCTGGCTGGATACCATACTCCAGCAGCATTTTAACCGAGTGCTGGGTAGGTTTTGTTTTTAACTCACCGGCAGCAGCCAGGAAAGGGATGAGGGTTAAATGGATCACCAATGAATCGTGCGTGCCCGACTCCCAACGAAACTGGCGTACAGCCTCAACAAATGGCAACGACTCGATATCGCCCACGGTACCACCAATTTCGGTGATTACAATATCGTAATTACCGGTTTCGCCCAGGATACGGAAGTTGCGTTTGATCTCATCTGTAATGTGCGGAACAACCTGTACTGTTTTACCTAAAAATGCACCTTCGCGTTCTTTGCTGATTACATTTTGGTAAATACGGCCTGTGGTAATATTGTTAGCCTGCGATGTTGGCGTGTTTAAGAAACGCTCGTAATGGCCTAAGTCAAGGTCGGTTTCGGCGCCATCTTCTGTTACATAACACTCGCCATGCTCGTACGGATTTAGCGTACCCGGGTCGATGTTAATGTAAGGATCAAACTTTTGGATGGTTACGCGATACCCGCGCGATTGAAGGAGTTTGGCTAAAGAAGCAGATATAATCCCCTTCCCTAACGACGAGGTAACGCCGCCCGTAACAAATATATATTTAGTCATGATTTCTTGTGTACGGGATACAAAAGTAAGAAAATTTGCGGTGTTTGGGATAGGTGTGGAGAAAATGACTGATTGTGAACTGATTATTTTTTGCGGTGCATCCGTAAGCAGGCTAAGCAAGCAACGCAGGATACTATCCGAAAGACTTTGTGCGACGAAACACGTACTTCAATTAAATACAATTAGTTATGTATAAATTGTTGTCATGGAGTGGCATGGTCATTATAAATTTTAACGACATTGACAATATTTTTTTCATCATAAACGGAGGCTTTTGTAAAGCTGTTGGTTGCTGGCTGGCTGTGGCTAATTAAATTTGCGAAAGCTATTTTGTAAGCAGCTGTGTTGCTACTGCCTTTAATTTCCAGCAATGGTTGCCCTGCTTTTTGAGCAAAAATATAAAGGGTACCACTTTTGCCATGCCGTTCATAATACTTGTACAATGTAATTTTACCCGTGTCTAATACGGTCATATAGTAAGTTTTTTCCCGGTTTGGAAAAGGCACATCGCGTAGGGTTTCATTTCTTTTGTTGAGGTGGTACTCTTTAACCTCTTCGGGTTGCAGAAGATGAAATGTAGCATCGCCCTCGGGCTTGTATTTATTTAGGGCTATTTTAAAGGTGCAGGCAATGGTATCACCTTTGGTAGTAATTACATAACCCTTTGAATGCAAATTAAGTAAAACAACAGTTTCGATAACAAGTGCGCTAGCGATTGCAATTTTAATTAATATGGATGGGCCTGCCATAAGATGTTTGTAAGGTTGATGATACAATATTAAGCACTTGGAAGTATTTTCTCAAGTTACTAATAATGAGTTCATTAAATCTTCATTAAACCTTCAGCTTCAGCAAATCTTCCGGCGTATCAATAGCATGGGTTTCCAGCTCTGTTTCTGCCACTTTAATGCGGTAGCCGTTCTCTATCCAGCGGAGCTGCTCCAGGCTTTCGGCTTTTTCCAGTGATGATATTGGGAGTTTAGTGATCTGCTGCAAAATGTCGGCACGGTAGCCGTAAACCCCAATATGTTTAAAGTAAGTAAAGTGCTGCAGCCAGTTGGCAGGTTGCTGTCCGCGAATGTGGGGCAGGGGCGAGCGCGAAAAATAGATAGCCTCCGCAAAACGATTGATGATTACCTTGGGCGAATTTACGTTATGCAATTCTTCTTCCGTTAAAACCTTTTTAATCAGCGTAGCCAGCTGAGTTTCCGGGTCGGTGAAGCAAGTTGCCACTTTGGTTAGCTGTTCGGGGTCGATATAAGGTTCATCGCCCTGTATATTGATGATCACATCATATTCGGGATGTAAGATGGCAACTTCGGCACAACGGTCGGTACCGCTTTGGTGCTCTGCAGAAGTCATTACCGCTTTACCGCCAAAGGCATGTACGTGGTCGAATATGCGGTCATCATCAGTAGCAACCACAACTTCACTAATGGACACACATTTTTTAGCCTGCTCATATACCCGCTGTATCATGCTTTTACCGCCAATATCAACTAGCGGTTTGCCCGGAAAGCGGGTAGAAGCGTAGCGAGCAGGGATGATACCAAGTATTTGCATGGGATGAGTGTTATCAGTTGTGAGTATCGGTTGTTTGTTTGGTTGGAGTTTACTGACAACTCACAACTGACAGCCGATAACTAAAACAATCCGTGTATTTCGCGTTCTATTTTGTCTATGATGCTGGCCAGGTCTTCGGTTTTGTTGGCAAAGTCGAGATTGTCTTTATCGATGATAAGCAGTTTGCCTAAATTGTAACCTTCTATCCATTTCTGGTACTTCTCGTTCAGTTTGGATAAATAATCCAGGCGGATACCGATCTCATATTCACGGCCACGACGCTGGATGTTGTTCACCAGTGTAGGTACCGAAGCTTTGAGATAAATTAGCAGATCTGGCGGTTTGATGAATGAGGTAATGTTTTCGAAAATATTGTTGTAATTCTCAAAATCGCGGCCAGCCATCAGGCCCATATCGTGCAGGTTTTCGGCGAAGATAAAGGCATCCTCATAAATGGTACGATCCTGTATTACGTCCTTGCCGCTATTTTGGATATCAACGATCTGGCGGAAGCGGCTGTTCAGAAAATAGATCTGGAGATTAAAGCTCCAGCGTTTCATATCGCTGTAAAAATCTTCCAGATAGGGGTTGTTATCAACAGCCTCGTAAAGTGGGTCCCAACCATAATTTTTAGCCAGTAACTCGGTTAAAGTGGTTTTTCCGGCTCCTATATTTCCAACAACGGCAATGTGCATGTTTATGTAGTTAATAGTTCATGGTTTATAGATCATAGTTCTTCTTTTAACCGCATATCAACTTCAGCTAATATACACCATGAACGATGATCTATCAACTATGAACTTTTTAAAAATTCCTGAACCCTATAATTTCTCTTACCTCTTTAATGGTACGCTGTGCGCTTTCGCGGGCTTTATCTGCGCCGTGGCGGGCTACCTTGCGCAGGTAATCGCTATCGGCTGCAATATCGTTGATTCTGTCTCGCATAGGTGCAGTGGCAATGATCATATCTTCGGCAATTTGCTTTTTAAAGTCACCATAGCGGATCTGCATTTTGTTAAACAGATCGTCGAAATGCTGGTAAGTATCCGGGGTTGATACCACTTTCATCAAATCAAATAAATTCTGAATTTCCGGTGCTTTTGCCTGGTGTTCTGCAGTTGGGCCGGCATCGGTCACTGCCTTCATTACCTTCTTACGGATCACTTCCGGCGAATCTGCCAGGTAAACTGCGTTGGCTTCACCTTCAGATTTACCCATTTTGCCCTTGCCATCCAGTCCGGGTATTTTTACCAGGCTTTCTGTAAAGCTAAACGCATATGGCTCGGGGAAATATTCGTTATTGTATAAACGGTTAAAGCGGTTGCCAAAGGTGCGCGCCATTTCTAGGTGTTGCTCCTGGTCTTTACCCACAGGCACTTTAGTAGCACGGTGTATTAATATATCAGCAGCCATTAATACCGGGTAGGTAAGCAGGCCCGCATTAACGTTATCGGGGTTGGCGCGTACCTTATCTTTAAAAGATGTGGCACGCTCCAGCTCGCCTAAATAAGCGTTCATGTTTAAATAAAGGTATAGCTCGGCAACCTCGGGTACATCGCTCTGGATGTATATGGTAGATTTTTCAGGATCGATGCCTGATGCTAAATATTCAACCAGCACACTTTTTACATTGCCGTGCAAATCGCCGGGTGTAGGGTGTGTGGTTAAAGAGTGCAAATCGGCAATAAAAAAATAACAATTGTATTCGTGCTGCATTTTTACGAAGTTTTGGATGGCTCCGTAATAATTGCCCAGGTGTAATTTACCTGTAGACCGAATACCGCTAACAACAGTTTCCATAGGCTGCGAAAGTAAGGAATTTTTCTATTTTTGGTGTTGATGAAATTGATATTGAAGAAAGCCCATACCTGCTTTTATGTAGCTATTGTAGCTTTTGTTTATTGCTTAATATGGCCTTTTGTATATTTCTGCTCACGTAAACCATCGCTTTATGGGCGCATTAATTTTTTTCGCAAAATGTGGGCGTATACATCTTCTTTACTGGCTGGCTTTATTTATGATATCAACTATGAAGCGCCGATTGACTGGAGCAGAACCTATATCATTTGCCCCAACCATACCTCAAATCTTGATATTACCAGCGCAAATCTCCTCATTAAAAATAACAACTACTGCTTTATGGGGAAAGAGGAATTGCTGGATGGTTTTGTAACTAAACTGTTTTTTAAAACGATAGATATTCCGGTAAATCGCGACAGCAAAATGTCGTCGTTCAGGGCGTTTAAAAAAGCTTCGGAGCGCTTACAAGACGGGATGAGCCTCGTTATTTTCCCGGAAGGAAAGATAGCCGACGATTATCCGCCCCGTTTGCACGAATTTAAAAACGGCCCCTTCAGGCTGGCTATTGAATTTAAAATACCGATTATTCCCGTAACTTCGTTAAACACATGGCAGATGCTTTGGGATACCGGCTTTAAATATGGCAGTAAACCTGGTATAAGCCATGTATTTGTACATAAGCCGATAGAAACTGCCCATTTAACATTGGATGACGCCGATATACTGCGCGAGGAAGTGTATAGCCTGATGCAACAAAAGTTTGAACAACAATGAAAATTACCGAAGATACCGTAGATAAGATAGCGCACCTGGCACGACTGGAAGTTAACGCTGAGGAAAAGGAACAATTGATGGCCGATATGAGCCGCATTCTTTCTTTTATGGACAAGCTGAACGAGGTTGACACCAGTAATGTAGAGCCGCTTGTTTACATGACCGATGAGGTGAATACCTTTCGCGAGGATGTAATTAAAGAAGTGATAACGCATGAAGAGGCTTTGCAAAATGCGCCCGAGCACGACGAAAATTACTTTATGATACCCAAAGTAATTGAAACCCGCAGCCATGCAGATGGCAAAGCAGATAAAAGTGTATAACCGTTGTAACATTTGGTAGCCATACACAGTCCAAAAACAAAAAACCATACATGGAGCCACTAATTACTATTGATGATATCGGACGTAAATATGTTATAGGCGCAGAAGTAATTCATGCGTTAAAGTCGGTATCATTAACCATTAATAAGGGCGAATTTGTGGCTTTAATGGGCCCATCTGGCTCGGGTAAATCAACCCTGATGAATATTTTAGGCTGTTTGGATACCCCAACCAAAGGTAAATATGTGCTTAACAATATCGATGTAAGCCACATGACCGATGATGACCTGGCTGAGGTGCGTAACAAAGAGATTGGTTTCGTTTTTCAAACTTTTAATTTATTGCCCCGTAACAGTGCGCTGGATAATGTGGCTTTGCCGCTGGTATATTCGGGCGTAAACAAAGCAAACCGCGAATTGCGGGCTAAGCAGGCGTTAGAAAATGTAGGCCTTGGCCACCGTGTAGATCATAAACCCAATGAGCTTTCGGGCGGCCAGCGCCAGCGTGTGGCTGTTGCCCGTGCACTGATTAATAATCCATCCATCATATTGGCCGATGAACCCACGGGTAACCTGGATACCAAAACTTCGGTAGAAATTATGGGCCTGTTAGAAGATATCCACTCCAAGGGCAATACCATTATCCTGGTAACCCACGAAGAGGATATTGCCCTGCACGCTCACCGTATTGTACGTATGCGCGATGGTTTAATTGAGAAAGATTACCTGAATGAGCATATTGCGAAGGTAGAGCGGGCGGTAGTTTAGAAAGAATCAAGAGCCAAGAATCGAGAATAGATCAGTACATCATTTAGTCCGCTCGCAATGCAGGGTACTCTCCGAAAGACCCAACTGAAGCATAAAAGCCCGTGATTGTGATAGCGCGACAATCCCTAATATGCAGAGCCGCTCTGTAGATTTAGAACTGCACAACCGGGAATTGCTTTGTCGTACCTCCGCGCAATAACGAGCGGAGGAAAACCAAATCTGTTATGGGTAGCCTTAATAAAGGGCTAATTTCTGCCCTCATCATTCATTAAAATCTCTGTAATTTTATATATTTTTGTGGTATAAGCTTGTTACAGATACTATTAGGCGCCCAAATATTGATATGAACACGTGTACCCGGATTAATTATTCTTTTTTGCTGTTATTATTAGTTAGTTTATTTTCTTCCTGTGCAAAACGGGACGAGCCCAGCCCTTCAGCTAATGAAAATCAGTTGATCGTTTCTTTTTCAAGCGCAGGTATCGCCATTGGTTCAGTAGATTCTATGATCACCTATTTTACCAGCGGCGCGGATACTATTCGTAAAAAAGGAGTAAAGATCGGCGCTTTTTACAGTGTGCCCTTTACCGGGCTTCCGGCCGGGACTTACCAGGCATTATCTAAAATTTATACCAGCCAACTTAAAACTACTGCTGATACAGCAGGCAGCCAATATATGTTCCGTTACTCAACCAGTATAGTTACAACAAGTACTACTTCATTAACCGGCCCTACCAATAAAATATACGATCAATGGTCGCCCAGTTTATATTTTTACGACAAAACTTACAACATTACTTTTGCTGTAGCCAAAACACCCGGCGATCCGTATTTCGAAATAAATATGCCAACAACGCCGGCTTACAAGTATTTTTACATCGGCCGCAATGTGTATACTACATCAGATAGTGTAAAGTATGTGGCTAAATTTGCCAACGTAGTTCTTAAAACGGCCGATTATAAAGGGTTTCATGTAAACCAAACAGCATTTAGCACATTTGCAACAACTACTATTAGCGCTTATGATGCTGCAGACGTTACGTTTCAGCTTTACAACAGCAGTAGCGATTATAAAGTGCTGTTTACAAAGGCTTATAAATTTTAGCAGGCTTATTTAGAATTAATAATTGGTTATCGCTTTGTACCGCAATGGCCAATTATGTATTAGATATTTTACTGGTACGGCTGCATGGTAGCGCAAGAGCAAACGCAATTAGCATCTGTTACACCCAATTTCTTTAAAAAAAACTGGTAGAAGCCTATCCGGTCGGTCATGTTATACATGTTGTCGCCATGGTTACACTCTATTTCACCGTTTACAATATTAATCACCATGCCAAAGCCCGGTTTACGGCCTTTAGCTATATCAGCAGCATTGGGCTGCCATTTACCGGCCATAACATCATGGGCCGATGGTTTTTTGGTTTGTGGTGTCATCCAAAAATAAATAGCCGTTTTAAAAGCAATTACCGGGTCTGTTTCTACCAGTGCGGGGTTATTGAGCAATATTTTATGGTCTCCAAAAATACAGTCTGATGCGTAGCCATAATTACCGTTGTAACTTATTTGTAAAGGGCCCCGGCCGTAATATTTCTGCCCTTTTGCTGGCGGATATTCGTCGTTTTCTGCAATGTATGGCAGTGTTGTATTGTTTTCATGTATCAGCATTAAGCCATCATTAAAAGCCCCTGTTTCGCCGTGGCGTGTTTCGTGACCTATCTGGGCAAAAAAGGCTGCTAACTCTTTTTTATTGGTTGCTATATCTTTTTCGCTGCAAAAGGCACCATAATCAATGGTGTAAGTACTATCGGGTTTTACTTTGGCCCAGGCTTCATTCCAGTCGGGGTCCTGGCGTACGGTGGTGGTTTTACCCGTTGCCTTATCGGTACGCATTAGTTGATAAACCGATACGGCACGGCGGGTTACCTTTACTTTAATATTGGCCAGCTCATTGGCCGCTTTAATAAATGCAGCATAGCTATAAAATTTATCACGCTGCGGAAAAAGATCATTAAATTGTTTCTCGGAGATTATGGTTGAAATGGATGGCCTTGCCTGCACAGTGGCCGGTGCCGAGTTTGAAGCCTTGTCTTTTTTATCCGTGTAGCCACAGCTTACGATTGTAACTAACAGGGCGCCTATAACCAGCGAATTAAATTTAACAGCTAAAGCAAATGGTTTCATAACTAATAGTTTTAAGTAGGATGGTAGTCCCGGTGTTAAGTTTAAAGTGTAAACATTTAAATAATTATTCACATCTGCTAAAAACAGCATTAAAATTATTTAATTGCATACACTATGAAGATATATACTAAAACCGGCGATAAAGGTTTTACATCATTGATAGGAGGTACCCGGGTACCCAAGCATCATATCCGCATAGAGAGCTATGGCACGGTTGATGAATTAAACTCTTACATCGGTTTAATACGCGACCAGGATATTGCGCAGCATGATATAGACATACTGAAGGAAATACAGGACAGGTTGTTTACCATTGGCTCCTCATTAGCTGCAGACCCGGAGCGGTCTAAAATGGTGATACCCGATCTTGATATGGCAGATGTGGAGCTTTTGGAACATGAAATGGATGAAATGAATAAAATTTTGCCCGAGCTTAAACATTTTATACTCCCCGGTGGTAGTAATGCCGTATCCTTTTGCCATTTGGCCCGTTGTGTATGCCGCAGAGCCGAAAGATTGACGGTGCAACTGGCAGCAGACAGCCCGGTAGATGAAAAGGTGACCATTTATTTAAACAGGCTGAGTGATTACCTGTTTACGCTGGCCCGCAAGGTAGGATACGAACATAAAATACCCGAAAACAAGTGGATACCAAGGGTTTAAAAATTACTGTAAAAATAATTTGATAATCCCAACGAAATTATTATACTTTTGCGAAAAATTAAAATTCAAATAGATACCTAAAATATAGCATATGTATTGGACACTCGAACTAGCATCACATTTAGAAGATGCACCATGGCCTGCAACCAAAGACGAATTAATTGATTATGCTATCCGCTCGGGAGCACCTGTGGAAGTTATTGAAAACTTACAGGCACTTGAAGACGATGGCGAGCCGTATGAAAATATAGAAGAAATATGGCCTGATTACCCAACAAAAGATGACTTCTTTTTTAACGAAGACGAATATTAATTGCCTTTAGATAAAAAACCTTGTGAAAGCAAGGTTTTTTTATTTTGTGACAACCTTTTGGAATGGTTTTGGTTATGATGAGGTAACATTTTATCTGTCAAACTAAAACTTTAACCCATGAGAGGCTTACTTTACATCATCGCCGTGATCCTGATTATAGGATGGGCATTAGGCGTATTTATTTATTCGGCAACAGGATTAATCCACGTATTGCTTGTTATTGCAATTATAGCATTACTACTAGGCGTTATCCGCAGGGCCTGATAAACTTTTAAAACTGATTAATAGTTAAAGCTGCTTAGTATTAAGCGGCTTTTTTTGTATCAGTTCGGCTATGGCAATATCTTCGGGAAAGGTTATTTTAATATTAGCGTGGCTGCCCTCAACCAGGTTTATTTTAACACCAGAGCGTTCAACCACGCTGGCATCATCTGTAAAGGTATCATCAAAAGGTTGTTCATAGGCTTTTTGCAGTAAAGCCATCTTAAATGTTTGCGGGGTTTGCACCAGGTAAATCTCTTCGCGGTGCAGGTGTTGTGAAATACCGTTTTTAAGCTGCCTGATAGAGTCGCGGCTTTTAACGGCGACAATTGCGTTGCCATGTGCATTGGCTTGGCTGTAGGCTTTGTTAATAACCTCTATAGGGGTAAGCGGGCGCACGGCGTCCTGTACAGCAACCAGTGCATCATTATCCTTTATAGTATCCAATCCGTTTTTTACAGAATGGAAGCGGGTTTCGCCACCATTAACTAATTGATGAGGGATATTAAATTGATGTTTGGTACAAAGCGTTTTCCAGTATTCATGAAAATCTGCATGTAGTATTATGATTATTTTAGGATGATAAGTACTGTTGTAAAATGCCTCTATTGTATGCATCATTACCGGCTTGCCATTAAGTAACAGGAATTGCTTGGGTAAACTGCTTTGCATGCGCGAACCGGTGCCACCGGCTACAATAATGGCGTAGGCATTTTCAGCTATCTGTTGTGAGTTGTCTGTTGTCGGCATTAGGGTGCTAATTTAGGAAAATCTACTTTCATCTAACACTACCGTCATCCCGAACTTGTTTCGGGAACCCATATGCAAGGCGAACTTTGCAAGATTTACACCTGTCCTGTGGGGTGCCGAAACAAGTTCGGCATGACGGAGGTAGAATTAATAGTAAACAAAAAACCGCCATTGCATTCACAATGGCGGTTTCAAAAATGCAAGGTTCTTAAATCTCACATCTAATATCTCAAATCAACTTAGATGATCAGCATGGCATCACCATAGCTGTAGAAACGGTATTTCTCTTTTACAGCAACTTCGTATGCGTTCATGATATGTTCGTAACCACCAAATGCCGAAACCATCATCAACAGGGTTGATTCTGGTGTGTGGAAGTTAGTGATCATGGAATTGGCAATGCTAAACTCGTAAGGAGGGAATATGAACTTGCTAGTCCAATCGTTAGCAGATTTTAGCGTTTTGTTAGCTGATACTGCAGATTCGATAGTACGCATAGATGTTGTACCTACAGCGCAAACACGATGTTTGCTTTCAATGGCCCTATTTACAATGGCAGCTTGTTTTTCTTCGATAATGAATTGCTCAGAATCCATTTTGTGTTTGGTTAAATCTTCAACCTCTACCGGGCGGAAGGTACCTAAACCAACGTGCAGCGTAACTTCGGCAAATTCAATACCTTTTAATTCAAGGCGTTTCATCAGCTCGCGGCTAAAGTGTAAACCAGCGGTAGGAGCAGCAACCGCACCTTCGTTTTTAGCGAAAATAGTTTGGTAGCGCTCTTTATCTTCGGCAGTAGCTTTACGTTTAATGTACTTTGGAAGCGGGGTTTCGCCCAGGATCTCAATATTACGACGGAATTCTTCGTCTGTACCATCAAATAAGAAACGGATGGTACGGCCACGAGATGTGGTGTTATCAACAACTTCGGCAACTAAAAGGTCATCTTCGCCAAAGTAAAGTTTGTTGCCTACACGTATTTTACGTGCCGGGTCAACCAATACATCCCATAACCTCAGCTCTTTGTTTAGTTCACGTAATAAGAAAACTTCGATAGTGGCACCTGTTTTTTCCTTGTTACCATACATACGGGCAGGGAAAACCTTGGTGTTGTTCAAAATCATTACGTCTTTGTTATCGAAGTAATCCAGAACGTCTTTAAATATTTTATGTTCAATTTTTCCAGAATCGCGGTGTAAAACCATTAAGCGAGCCTCATCGCGAGTGCTTGCGGGTGTATGTGCAATTAATGATTCTGGTAAATTAAATTTAAACTGGGATAATTTCATTTTATACGGGTATAAATTAAGCGCGCAAATTTACAAATAATTAACTAATATTATATGTTAAAAAAAAGCATTGTTTTACAAGGATTTAGGCCTGATAATAAATTTTTTAAAGTTTGTAACCTATCAACAGCGCCACCGTCTAAATGTTACAAAGTATGATATTTTTAAAACTTTTAAGAGAAAGCTTTTTATTTGCTTTTGATGCACTCAGGCAAAATAAACTGCGCACCCTGCTCTCGTTGCTGGGGGTAACAATTGGTATTTTTACCATTATTGCCGTGTTTTCTGCTGTTGATACCCTGCGTAATAATTTGCAGCAGAGTGTTAATAAGCTGGGCAGCAATAGTATCTATATACAAAAGTGGCCTTGGATAGGCGGCGAAGATTTCCCCTGGTGGAAGTATTTACAACGCCCT
Source organism: Mucilaginibacter polytrichastri (assembly GCF_001911425.1). GTDB lineage: Bacteria > Bacteroidota > Bacteroidia > Sphingobacteriales > Sphingobacteriaceae > Mucilaginibacter > Mucilaginibacter polytrichastri. The sequence goes on from NZ_MPPL01000001.1 coordinate 1,012,851, forward strand.
GTGCCTAACCTGCGCGATTTTGCCGAACTGCAAAGGCGTAGCCAAACAGCATACGGCATATCATACGAAGTGAGTGTTGATGGCCGCACTGTTAAATACGGTAGTAATACCATACAGGGTGTCAGTATCTCTGCAGCATCGCAAGACCACGACAAAACCTGGAACTTTGATTTTGCCGGTGGGCGTTATTTTACCGATATGGAATCGAAAACGGGCGCACCTGTTGCTTTAATTGGCGCAGATGTGGCCGATAACCTTTTCCCCGGTGGTAATGGCTTGGGTAAAAAGATTAAGATTATGGGCCGCTTTGTTACCGTAATTGGCGTGTTTAGTAAAGAGGGAGATGATATTCTAGGCATCTCGGATGATAAAGTGATTCTGGTGCCCCTAAACTTTGCCCGCAATGTAATTGATATTCAAAACGATAAGTATAATCCGCAAATTGTTGTAAAGGGCAAAGAAGGTCTTACAGACGTAGAGGTAGAGAGTGAACTGAAAGGTTTAATGCGCTCGATACATCGCTTACAGCCACAGCAGGAAGATAATTTTTCGCTTAACAAAACCACTATTTTATCAAATCAGCTCGATACCCTTTTTGCAGTGGTGAATATTGCCGGGATAATTATCGGTAGCTTTTCTATACTGGTTGGCGGCTTCGGTATTGCCAATATTATGTTCGTATCTGTTAAAGAGCGCACACCCATCATTGGTATCCAAAAATCGCTGGGTGCTAAAAATTACTTCATCTTACTTCAGTTTTTAATAGAGGCTATTGTGCTTTGTTTACTTGGGGGCATCATAGGGCTGGGCCTTGTTTACCTGGGCACGCTGGCTATTAAGGCTATTATAGGGATGAAAATAGTGCTCGATATGAAAAATATCATCGTTGGTATTGGTACTTCGGTAGCTATTGGTATCATTTCGGGCATTGTGCCGGCATACTTTGCATCAAGGCTCGATCCTGTAGAGGCAATACGGTCAAATTAATTTGGCGCATGTCCGTTATCTGTTGTCTGATTTTTTAAAATTGGATAACAGATGATCAAAATCTATGTTTAAACAGCATTGCTCACAACAGATAACACACAACCGCCAACTGTATGTAAAAAAATGTTGTTAAATACATAAACAATTTACAAACACGCCTTACCTTAGCGGCTTAGAATACGCAGATTTAATTACATTTGCGTAGATACAATTATACTTCTATGTCAGAAAACGCACAGCTAAAAATTGGTGATCAGGTTATTGATCTACCTGTTATAGAAGGTACCGAGCACGAAAAGGGGATTGATATTTCGAAGCTTAGGGACCAAACAGGTTATGTTACATTAGATATTGGTTATAAAAATACTGGTGCTACCAAAAGCGCTATTACTTTTTTAGATGGTGAACTGGGGATACTTAAATACCGTGGTTACCCGATTGAGCAATTAGCCGAAAAATCAACCTTTATTGAAGTAGCTTATTTATTGATTTACGGTGAATTGCCTACCAAAGAGCAACTTTCTGATTTTCAGTACCAGATTAACCGCCACACGTTGGTGCATGAGGATATGAAGAAGTTTTTTGATGGTTTCCCATCAAAATCTCACCCAATGGGTCAGCTATCTTCATTAATTGGTGCTTTAGCGGCTTTTAACCCCGAATCGCTTAAGCAAGGACTGACTACTGAAGAAGTAAACCTGGAGATCATTAAGCTGATTGCTAAAATGAGTACCCTGGTTTCGTGGATTCACAAAAAATCATTGGGCCACCCGGTAATTTACCCGCAAAATAAGCTCGACTACGTAACCAACTTTATGCAGATGACCTTTGGTGAACTTACCGAAGAGTATGTGGTAGACCCGGTTGTGGTTGATGCTATGAATAAGTTGCTAATCCTGCATGCAGACCATGAGCAAAACTGCTCTACATCTACAGTACGTATCGTAGGTTCGTCAGACGCTAATTTATATGCTTCTATCTCTGCAGGGATCTCTGCACTTTGGGGCCCGCTGCATGGCGGTGCCAACCAGGCTGTGATAGAGATGCTGGAAAAAATTAAAGCTGATGGCGGCGATACCGATAAATGGATAGCCAAAGCGAAAGATAAAAACGATCCGTTCCGTTTAATGGGATTTGGTCACCGCGTTTACAAGAACTTCGATCCACGTGCCAAAATCATTAAAAAAGCATGTGATGATATTTTAGAGAAATTAGGTGTTAACGATGAGGTGCTGGAGATAGCCAAAAAATTGGAAGAAGTAGCCCTGCAAGACCCTTATTTTGTTGAGCGCAAACTTTACCCTAACGTAGATTTTTACTCAGGGATCATTTACCGCGCTTTAGGTTTCCCAACAGAAATGTTTACCGTACTATTTGCCTTGGGCCGCTTACCGGGCTGGATTGCACAGTGGAAAGAGATGAAGGCTAACAAAGAGCCAATCGGTCGTCCCCGTCAAATTTACGTTGGTGCAAGTGACAGAGATTATAAAGAAATCAGCAGCAGATAATTAGCTGTTGATTGATAAAATATAGGAACTCGCTTTAAGCGGGTTTTTTTTGTGCTTTTTATTATCCTCGTCTTGCCGAACTTGTTTCGGCATCTCACAGAATAGGTCTTACATTTATGTGTACATATCGTTTATGCTTAGCAAGTGGGATGCCGAAACAAGTTCGGCACGACGGTGTACAAGACGTACAAGATATCCGATCTGACGTAAGTGTCCGCTTGTGACTGGAAATATCCCCATAAAAAAACCGCCTCTTTTAAGGAGGCGGTTTTAAAATCAATCAATAAATCAACAAGCTAAATCAATATCTCTATTGTTTAGTTAGGGTATAAGTGAGGGCATTCATATCAACATGAATTAAATATGTACCTGCTGAAGGAGCTACCAAATTGGCGCCGCTTGTACTAAGCACGCCGTTTGCACCACCATAGCTTACAGCCCAGCTTGGGGCAGGTGTAATTTTAAATTCAAAGCTTTTAGTGCTTATAAAAGTTATTTTACCTTCATAAACGCCATTGCTTGTAGGCGAACTTAAAGTAGGGGCTGTTGTTGGGTCCCAGCCTTGGTAGTCGCCCGGTACATAAATATAAGATGTTAATGAGAACGGGGTAACTGTTAAGGTAAGCGTGTTAGAATAAGCTACAGCAGCATTTGGTGCAATATAAGATTTGATTCTTACATCAACCTGCGCAGATGTGCCTGTAGTTAAGTTTAAAGCTAATAATGCTTTATTAAAGTCGCTTCCGGTTACCGCCTGGCTAAGTGAGCTTGTCGCAATTTCCTGTACATTGGCGAAATTTGTGCCTTTAACCGCAACTTGTATGGTATAGGTTATAGGCGCGTTGTAACCTGTAACTGGTGTTGCAGGCCATGTAAAGGTTACTGCTGTGCTACTTGCTGTGCTTAAAGACAGGGCAGGGGCGGTAGTTGAGGCCGTAAGTGTGCCGGGGCTCCCCATTGATGCAGTAAGGCGTGTTTCATCCTTTTTACATGATGTTAGTACCATAATGGCAAGGGCACTAAAGGCAGCTATAATGTTTAAAAGTTTTTTCATAATTACTTATTTATCATTTAGCAGCCCTGCAGTTTAAACCGCAGGGCCTGCAATAATTAATATCCTGTATTTTGTTTTAAGTTAGGGTTAGCACTTAAATCTGGTGCCGGGATAGGGTATATGGTACGGAAAGATTCGACACCTTTACCGGCAATAACACCACCTTTCCATGGCCAAACATAGCTGCTGCTATTAAACAGACCGAAACGGATCAGGTCTGTACGCCTGGCTGCCTCAAAATAAAACTCACGGCCGCGCTCGTTCAATATATCATTTAATGTAATAGAGCTAACGTTACCGCTTGTGTTGCCATAAGCACGTGTGCGTATCAGATTAAAATATTGTAATGCACTGCCTGCGGTACCTGTACCGCCACGTAAAAGGGCTTCAGAGTACGTTAAATACATTTCTGCCAGGCGGAAAATAGGGAAATCGGTTGAGCAGAATACACCATTAGGTGATGCTGCGGCTACACCGGCAGAGGTCATGTTGGTAAACTTAACCACAGCAAGCCCATCTGTAAAGGTCGACTCGTCATCATTCGTAATCTTTGGTCCGGCAAACATGGCGCGTTTATCGGTATTACCGCTATAGTCGCCAAATATGGTTGCAGGTAATGTGCTTACCGCACGGTTACCACCCCAGCCACCGCTGGCAACGCCATAAGCTGCAGGGTTTAACGCCGAGTTTAAGCAGGAGTTGATAAGGAAGGTTGTACCACCATAGGTTTGCGAGTTAACACCATCGTAATTGATAGACAGAATTGTTTCGGGGTTGTTTAAGTTGTTATCACCCTTAAACAGGTTGGCGTAGCTGGTATTTAAAGTATAACCAGAGCCAATAACTTTTGCGGCGTAAGTTGCAGCATCGGTGTAACGGCCTTTGCCAGAACCCAGGTAAACTTCGGCGTTTAGGTACAAACGTGATAATAAAGCCCAGTCTGCGGCCTGGTCGGCACGACCGTATTCATTAGCTCTTGGCGCAACTAATGATGCGTCTATCGCTTTTAATTCAGATTCAACATAAGCGAACAAATCAGCACGGCTTATTTGTGTAGGGTAAACTTTACCAATCGGCGAATTCTCGTCAACAAACGGGGGAGAAGCAAAAAGGTCCATCAGCACCCAATATTGGTAAGCACGTAAAAAACGGGCTTCTGCACGGTAATGGCGTACATTATCTGCGTCGGCTCCTGTAATACCACGGCTGGCCAGTTTATCATCGGTAGATTGGGCAATAAACGAGTTGGCAACCGTGATCTGGTACACACAACGGGTATATAAACCATTCAGGAAGGTGTTGCTCGATGTCCAGTTCATGTCATGGAAATCATGCAGGCCTACATCGCCCCAGGCACAAATAGCCTCGTCAGTAGGTAATTCCTGTGCGTTCCAGTACAAGCGTAAAAAGTCGGACGTACCGGCATCAATGCCACCCAAATCGGAGCTTGAAGAACCGGTGCTTCCTGTTAAGGCATAAGCGCCATACACTTTAGCTAAAGCCTCTTTGTAACCCACAGCAGTGCTGTAAACAACATCGGCAGTAGCCGTGTTGATGGGGTTACGGTTCAGCTCTTTTTTGCAGGAAGCCAGGCCACCTGTAAGCAGAGCTGCGAGTATAAAAGTTTTAATCAGATTATTTTTCATCTCTCTTATGTCGTTAAATTAAAAGCCCAGGTTAAAGCCTAAAGTGTAGGTACGTGGGCGTGGATAGAATTTATTGTCAATACCGCTGTAGATCTCAGGATCTATGCCTTTGTATTTAGTGATCACAAAAACGTTTTGTACGTTGGCATTTACACGTAATGTTAAATGCTTATTGCTGGTAATGTGGCCGAAGTTGTAACCCAGGCCTGCATTATCCATACGTAAAAACGATGCATTTTGCACGTAATAATCTGATTGAAACTGGTTGTTGGTAAATGAAGTATTTAAATAATCTGAGCTTGCATTACCAATAGTACCCACTGTGGTAATAATATTACGGCTGGTACCCAGGTTAGCTGCGGTATTGTTGTATACGTAATTGCCCAGGTTGGCACGTAATACCGTACTTAAGCTCCATTTTTTATAATCAAACTGTGTGGAGAAACCCATGGTTACTTTAGGCGCAGGGCTTTTGTACAGGTAGCGGTCATTATCATTAATAATACCATCGTGGTTTAAGTCGGCATAAACACCTTCCAGTGGTTTGCCATTAGCACCGTATACTTGTTTGTAAACATAAAAAGAGTAAGGTGCGTAACCAACAGCATGTTCTTGTATGGTCGTACCTGTAGCGCCTGTAATATTACCAACAGCAACGGTTACATTTTGCACACCCGGTACTAAGCTTAGGTTAGTGATCTTGTTATTATTATAAGCAACGTTATAATTAAAGCTCCAGCTAAAATCTTTTGTTTTAATTGGTATAGCATTCAAAGTAAACTCAACACCTTTTGTTTCTGTATTACCCACGTTGGTAACAAGCTGGTTGGTAAAGTTGGTACCTACAGGCAGAAACACTGTTGAAAGCAGATTTTTAGTTTTTTTGTAGTATACATCGATGCTACCGCTAATGCGCTGGTTTAAGAAACCATAATCAAAACCTGCGTTATAAGAACTGGTTTGTTCCCACTTTAAGGTAGTATCATAGGCGTTTGGCGTGTACATGTTGTAAAAATTGTTAGCACCATTGCCAAACTGATATTTAGATGTATTGTCGCTCAGGTAATAAGAAGCGATGTAGCGGTAATAATCAATACCATCTTGCTGGCCTGTTACACCATAGCTTAAGCGCATTTTTAAGTCAGACAAAGTTTTTGAACCTTTCAAAAAGTCTTCATCGCTCATGCGCCAGGTAAACGCGGCAGAAGGGAATACACCATAACGGTTTTTTTCGGCAAATCTCGAGGACCCATCTCTACGGATGGAACCTGCTAAAATGTATTTGCTATCGAAAGTGTAAATTAAACGACCGTACACAGACTCCAGTGTATAGCGATTTTCGCCATAAGGATAAGCTGGAATAGAGCCTGCTACTAAAGTACCATTAGCTGTATAATTTGCATAATTTGTAGCACCACGGTTAACCGTACGGAAATCGTAATAACCATAACCGGCGGTAGCATTAATATTACTCTTAATATCTTTAAAAGTATTGTTGTAGTTTAAATAGAACTCACCTACGGTATTATAAGTTTTTTGGTGATACTCTGTGTTAGTACCGCCGGTATCAAAAAGATTATTTGGGTTACCGTTGGTAAAAGATTGTGCTGCATTGGCAGGTACAAAAGTACTGCCGCCACCTTTTGCCAGGTCATAACCTAAGTTAGCGTTAGCATGCAACTGCGGTAAAAAATGGAAACGGTAATCTGCAGTAAAGTTGCCATAGCTTCTGTATGCATCACCTTCGTTATGTTTATCTTCTAATAAACCAACCGGGTTGCGCGGGGCATTTGGGTTTAGGTTTAAGGTTGTAGGGTCATAATATTCGGTGTAACCGTTGTATTTTGATGCTGTATTATAAACAGGATGTGTTGGATCGAACTGTGCAGCTGCGTATATGGCATCCTGGTTAGCAAAACGACTGGCCTGGTAGGTACCGTTTAAATTCAGGTCAATTTTCAGATCATCGTTAAAAAAACGTGGGCTTAACCTCAATGCACCAGAGGTACGGTTAATGTGGTCTGTTTTTAAAGTACCATCCTGGCTAAGGTAACCAACAGAAACGCGGTAAGGCATGTGTTTGGTAGAACCAGAGATGCTTAAGTTATTGTTACTGGCCAGGGCATTGTGGTAAATTTCGTCTTGCCAGTTGGTACTTGCTGTACCTAAAAGCGCTTTTTGTGTGGCGTTGCCATTTGCATTTACATAAGCCCTAACCTGGTCTGCAGACAGCAGATCTAATTTACTGGCCACCGTAGCAACCGAGTTTTGTGAACTGAAGTTTACTGTAGGTGTGCCGCTGGTGCCTTTTTTGGTGGTAATGATAATTACACCGTTAGAAGCACGCGAACCATAGATAGCTGTTGAAGCCGCATCCTTAAGGATGGTAAAGCTTTCGATATCATCGGGGTTAATTAAGCTGATCGGGTCGCCCACGCCTGATATTTTAGAAGTACCGTCGGGGTTTCTGCCCGGTGCTAATGGTACACCGTCAATTACGATCAATGGCTCGTTGCTGGCGTTTAATGAAGCACCCTGGCGTACGCGGATAGTACTACCAGAGCCTGGCTGGCCGCCGTTGGTTGTGATAGACACACCCGCTACCTTACCTTGTATTAATTGCTCGGGCGAGGTAACTGTTCCTTTCTGGAAATCTTTAGCACCTACTGTTGAGATAGCGCCTGTTACTTCTTTACGGGTTTGTGTACCGTAACCAATAACCACAACCTCGTTTAAAGATTTGGTGCTGGGCAATAAATTAAACGACAGTGTTAAAGTACCGTTTACCGATACTGTTTTTGATAAAACTTCATAACCAACAAATTTTGCTGTTAAAGTATATGAACCGGGTTTAACGTTTTTAATTACGTAATTACCGTCGGCGTCTGTAGCTGCTCCAATGGTGGTACCATTAATAGTTACTGTTGCACCGGGTAGGGGCTGATTGTGTTCATCTACAATCTTACCGCTAATGCTTCCGGATTGTGCAAATGCCATAATTGAAAGCATTAGGAACGCACAAAGAAGCACATACTTTTTTGAGTAGGTTTTTCCCATTTAATTTAGTTTTTTCTGTTAAAAATTAAGGCTATTGATTGCCGTAATTGGTTTATTTATTTTATGCTTAAACAGCATGCGACTAATTTACAGCAAGAACTAATATTTGCAAATTTTATATATAAGATAATTATCAATGCATTTTATGATTCAAATTTAACTTTAAGGAAACATGCAGTATGTGCTAAGTTGAGTAGATAGGCTATCATTTTGTCGCTTAGTTTCAGTAGAATAAGGATTATGAAAAAAACTGGTGTAAAAATTACACATTTAATATTTTTACTTTTACGTAAACGTTACCGGGAACGTTCCCGATACATTAAATGTGTAATAGACAATTAATAATGAAAAAAAAATATTTTTTCTGCGCGTTTTTGCTTTTTGTTCAAATTTATTTGGATATGGCGCAGCCAAAAGTGGTATTTAAAATACATGTTACTGCTAGTAAAAATGGAAGGGCAGAAGGCCTTGATTTAGCAACCGCTTTAACCATTAGAACATTACAGATGCATCATTAATCACAATACTTAACAAACAAGTAACAACAGCATAATAAGAAGCATTAGAATGGTGATTTTCCGGCGTTTTGTAGCTGGTTTATCAAAGGCTTTAATTAAGACCCGATAAATTGCGATATTAGCACCTATTGGTAGCTTTGCCGCTGACCCTGCTTAATGACCATACAAGAAATTTTAAAACAATACTGGAACCATCAATACTTTCGCCCGTTGCAGGAGGAGATCATCTCTGCTGTATTGGAGGGGAAAGATGCACTGGCATTGTTACCTACCGGCGGCGGTAAGTCGGTTTGTTTCCAGGTGCCGGCTTTAGCTATGCCGGGCATATGTTTGGTTATTTCGCCATTAATTGCCCTGATGAAAGACCAGGTGGAGAACCTGCAGGCTAAAGGGATCAACGCCATGTCGATCGTATCGGGTATGAGCAGGCGCGAAATAGATATTGCTTTAGATAATTGTATCTACGGTGAGGTGAAGTTTCTGTATATGTCTCCCGAGCGTTTACTGTCCGAATTGGTACAGGAGCGTATCAAATACATGAAGGTAAATTTGATTGCGGTTGATGAGGCGCACTGTATCTCTCAATGGGGATATGATTTTCGCCCGTCGTACCTGCACATTGCCGAACTGCGTAATCTGCATCCACAGGTGCCTATCCTGGCGTTAACGGCTACAGCTACTGCCAATGTACGGGTTGATATTATCGAAAAGCTGCAACTGAAACAGCCACAGGTATTTCTGCAAAGTTTCGAGCGTAAAAACATCAGCTACCTGGTAGAGTACGAGGAAAACAAACTTCGCCGCATGTTACAGGTGGCGCGCGGTGCCAGGGGCAGTGGTATTATCTATGTACGCAGCCGCAAGGATACCTTCGAGCTGGCCAGGTTTTTAAACGAAAACGGTTTGCGGGCCGATTACTATCATGCCGGATTGTCGTCCGATTTGCGGTCGTCCAAGCAAGAGAACTGGAAAAACAATGTCACCGATATTATGGTAGCCACCAATGCCTTCGGGATGGGGATTGATAAGCCGGACGTTAGGTTTGTGATTCACCGCGATTTGCCTGAGAGCCTAGAAGCCTATTACCAGGAAGCCGGGCGTGCCGGTAGAGACGAAAAGCGAGCCTATGCGGTACTCCTATATAATATAGCCGACCGGATATTGATGGAAAAGAAATTCGAGGCCAGCTACCCAACCCTCGAAGAAATGAAGCAGGTGTACCATTACCTGGCCAATTACTTTCAGCTGGCCTACGGGGCAGGGGCAGGCTTAAGCTTCGATTTTGATTTGAAGGATTTTTGCACCCGCTTTAAACTGGATGCGATTAAAACTTTGAATGCCCTGAAGTTTTTAGAGCAGGACGAATACCTGTCTGTTAACGAGAGTGTATTTTTGCCCTCGCGTTTCAGGTTCGAGGTAATGAACGAGCAGTTATATAATTTCCAGATCCAGAACCCGGGCTGGGATCCCTTTATCAAAGTATTACTGCGCTCGTACGGCGGAGCGTTTGATCACTATATTAATATCCGCGAATTTGATCTTGCCAAACGAACGGGTACAACTGTGCAAATGATCATCGATAATTTAAATCAACTACAGGAGTTTGGCATACTTAATTATTTGCCCCAAACAGATAAGCCACAGATCACCTATTTAAAACCAAGGCAAAACGGCGCCAATATGCTCATCAGCATTAACTATATTAATGAGCGTAAACAATTGTACCGCGAAAAAATGGAGGCCGTATTTAATTATACCGAAGCTAAAAAGTGCCGAAGCCAAATGCTTTTAATCTATTTTGATGAGGATGATGCCCCAAAATGCGGCCTGTGTGATATTTGCCTGCAAGAGAAACGCCAGAACAACAAACAGGAAATAGCCGAAAAACTCACCACAGAGATCATTCAGCAATTAAGTTCGGCCCCCTTAACCCTCGATCAACTCATTAATGCCATCAGCGGGAACCATCCAAACGAAAAATTAGATGCCGTTAGGCTGCTCTTAGATGCCGGAAAGGTAAAAACCAACGGCGATGTGTATTATTTATAGGGGATTTCGCCGATAAATTTAACCCGTTCACCGGGTAAATCTGCCCGTTTACATATTATACGCCCTTTTGGATAAATTGGCTGTAACGTTTTGAGAGTGAGCACGTCTTATTATCGTAATTAGCACAGAGGCTATTACAAATTAAAAGATCATCAAAACATTACAATCATATGAAAACTCAAATTTTAACCATTGCAACAGTGTTATCATTAGCATTAGCAACCAGCACCAACACATTCGCCGCCAACCACAGCAACAACGTTAGTACCGTATTAACAGATGTAAAACACATCAGCAAAATTGAAGTTCGCGGTAACGTTGAACTATACGTATCAGACGGCGCAACAGACAACGTTAAGGTATACGATAAATATTACAGCGAAAGCGCTTTGGTACAAAACCAAAATGGTGTATTGCGCATTTCGTCTTACAAAAACGAAAAACTAGTAGTTTGGGTAACCGCAGCAGAATTACAAAGCATCAGCGCTTACGATAATGCATCAATTAAATCATTCGGTAAATTATCTGGCATTAACCTGGATGTAAATCTTTACAACCACGCAGCAGCTAACCTTAATATGGAAGCTTACAGCGCCAATATTAATGTAAACGACCAGGCAACTGCCAACTTAACAGGTACCGTTAACGATTTTAACTTAAAATATAATCAATCTGCCACAGTTAACAGCGCCAATTTGGTAGCTACCAACTTAAGCCGTAAAGTTAGCTACGATGGTTTTGCAAAAGCAGAACAGGTAGCCGGTTTATAAGCTAACACACTTTGCAAAAAGTTCATCATATATGTTCATAGCCATCAATTATTGATGGCTTTTTTTATTTTTGGTGTAACTTAGGCTTGCAATCAGTGGTCTAAAACATATAAAACAATCAATCATGAAAAAGATATTAATCACCTCCTCATTTATAGCCGTACTTGCTTTAACATGCGTATTGCAATCATGCATGAACAGGTGTATACAAGGCTCGGGTAACCAAAAAACAGAAACCCGCCAAATGGGCGATTTTAGTAAAATAAATATAGAAGGCGCTTTTAAAGTAAACCTTAAACAGGATAGCAGCATGGGCGTTACCGTTACGGCTGATGATAACCTGCTTAAGTATATTAAGGTGGGTGTAAGTGATGGCAGTTTGCATATTTATGCTAAAAAGAATTTTTGCGCCAGTGCGGCCATAATTGTCAATGTTGGCGTGCGTGACCTAAGTGCTATTGAAGCAGATGGCGCTGTTGAACTGCAAAGCGAAGGCCGCTTAAATGTAAAAGACCTTAAATTAAACCTGGCCGGTGCTAATAAAGTAACACTAGATTTGAGTGCAGCCAATGTGTCTACAGATGCAAGCGGCGCTAACGAGTTGTTTATATCGGGCCAGGCTGCAGCTTACAAGGTATCGCTAACGGGTAGCAGCAAACTCCACGCTTTTGATTTTGTGGTAGGCGATTACAGCATCAAAACCGCAGGCGCCAGCCATAGTGAAATTAACGTGTTGAAAGATCTTAAAATTAATACAATGGGTGCGTCAGACGTTAAATACAAAGGTAATCCAGCCAATATTCAGAATGATAAATCGGGTGCTTCGAAGGTGACTAAGGTTGATTAAAATCGGATGACAAACTAACTGATGAAATTTAACGTTGATTCTAACATTTTGTATTCCTTTTTAGGTGGGGTTTTTCTAATTGTGTTTGTGTTGGCCAGAAAATGGAATGACAATAAAATGTTTTCTATTTCTGTAGAAACAAACGGATTAGTTATTGACGAAGAATTGGAGAAAGGAATTGAAGGGAATGAATATTATTACCCTGTAGTAAAATTTAAAACTACAGAAGGAGAATGGATTACTTCTAAAAGTCGTGATGGCTATTATCCTCAAAAATATGCTGTTAAAAAGGAAGTTAAAATTCAATATTCATTAGAAGATCACACTCAGTTCAAAATTAAAGGAGCTGATACTATTATACATTTGATTTTTTTGTTGTGTGCGGCCATGTTGATCTTATATAGTGTATATGCATATTTAACCATTATCATTCCATCTTAAGTTATAGTAAAAACTGCCTTATGTTAACGACTACTTAAGAAGACTTTTGGAACCAACTCCCTGATGAAGTAAAGCAAGCCATTGAAAAAGCTAAAGGGCAAGGAAGACCTCACGAAGAAGTGATGGCACGAATGAGAGAATGCTTTTTTAGCACTGGTTTGTAGATTGTCATGCTGACGAAGGAAGAATTTTCTTAAATATCTTATTCGGCTTACAAACCGAATAAGATATTTCGCTGCCGCTCAATATGACAAACGGTAAGTAAATCCAAAATCGAAATATTTTCCACAATCCCATCTATCAAAAAAAATCCTTATTTTTGCGCCTCGAAAATCTGGCTGCATTTGGCAGTTGGCAATAAATTAAAAACATAACTCCGTTAAATAAGATGAACATCTCACAGGAAAAAACAGGTAAGCTTAATGCTATTATCTCCATTAACCTTAATCCTGAAGATTACCAGCCACGTGTTGATAAAGCGATAAAAGAACAGGCCAAGAAGGCTAAAGTGCCTGGTTTCCGCCCGGGTATGGTACCAACCTCTCACGTAAAAAGGATGTATGGTAAAAGCATTTTGCTTGATGAAGTTAACAACCTGTTATCAGATACATTAAATAAATACCTTGCCGAAGAAAAACTGGAAGTATTAGGCCAGCCGCTACCTAAAGTAGATGGTACCCCGCAATACAATTGGGATTTTAACGATAATTTTGAGTTTAACTACGAAGTAGGCTTGGCTCCCGAGTTTAGTGTTGAGTTTTCTAAAGATGATAAGCTAGACCAGTACGTGATTAAGGTAGATGACGAAACGTTAGCCTCTCGTATTAAAAATCTGCGTCGCAGCTACGGAAAAATGACAAACCCTGACGTATCGGCAGATGGTGACGTTCTTTATGGCGAATTAGTTCAACTTTCGCCAGATGGTTCTGTTTTTGAAGATGGTATTACGCAGACGGCTTCTGTTCGGATAGAGCAGATTCTGGATGAAAAAATAAAAGCATCATTAATCGGTTTAAAGAAAGATGATGTTGTTGAATTTGATATTCAAAAAGCATACAACAATGATGCTGCTAAAATTGCCGGTCTGTTAAAGATCGAAGAAGATGCAGCTGCTGATCTTAAATCTAACTTCCGTTTAACTGTTAAAAATGTTAACCGTTTAGACGAAAGCGACCTTGATCAGGCGTTCTTTGATAAAATATTTGGTGAAGGTACTGATGTAACTACCGAAGAGCAGTTTAGGACTAAAATTACCGAAGAGCTGGAAAGCATGATGGTACAGGATGCAGATCGTAAACTGCAGAACGACCTTTATAATTACAGTGTTGAAAAAATTAAGTTCGAATTGCCAGACGAGTTTTTAAAACGCTGGTTGAAAGCAACCAACGAAAAACTAACCGACGAAGAATTAGCCGGTGGTTACGATGATTTTGCTAAAAACCTGAAATGGACTTTGATTACCAATAAAGTGGTAACCAACAACGATCTAAAGATTGAGTACAAAGAAGTTTTTGAACAAGCAAAACGTCAGCTTGATGCACAGTTCCGTATGTATAGCCCTCAGCCTTTGGCCGAGGAGCAATTAGCACAATACACTGTACAGTTTTTGCAGGATAAAGAAAATGCTAACCGCATGTTCGAAGAAGCAAAAGCTATTAAAGTGTTAGATTATCTGAAAGGAATAATTACGCTAAACAAAAAAGAGATCACTTTTAAAGCGTTTTCTGAGCTTGCAGAAGCATAAGCAAACGTTAAAAAATAGCTAAACACCATAAAAGCAACCAGAGCAATCTGGTTGCTTTTATTTTTTATAAAAAACTTAGTTATAAGCGCCGCGTTAATAGTTCGATTTAGCCCGAGTGGCACAAATACAAACAGGCACTTAACAATTATGTAAAAATAGGCCGGGAGTTAAAAAACTGTCAGCCTAAAAACTATATTTACCACTATTAACAGTAATTACTTAATCACAGATTTTATGAATAATATTAATAAAGACGAGTTCAGAAAATATGCCGTTAAACATCACCGCATAAACAGCCTGTTTGTAGATAAATTTATTTCGAGTGTTGAGCACAAAATGATGCCCACCGCTATTCATCGCCCGGTTGATATGACGCCTTACATTATCGAGGAGCGCCAGTTAAACGTAGCACAAATGGACGTTTTCTCTCGTTTAATGATGGACCGTATCATCTTTTTAGGTGATGCCATTTATGAAAACATTGCCAACATTATCCAGGCGCAATTACTGTTTTTACAATCGGCCGATGCTAAACGCGATATCCAGATCTACATTAACTCTCCGGGTGGCTCGGTATATGCAGGTTTAGGTATCTATGATACCATGCAATTTGTATCTAACGATGTAGCTACCATTTGTACAGGTATGGCAGCTTCTATGGCAGCTGTATTATTATGTGCCGGTGCCGATGGCAAACGTGCAGCATTACCACACTCACGCGTAATGATTCACCAACCGTTGGGTGGCGCACAAGGCCAAGCTTCAGATATCGAGATCACTGCACGTGAGATCCAGAAACTGAAGGTTGAATTGTATGAAATTATCTCTAAACACAGTGGCGCACCTTACCAAAAAGTTTGGGATGCATCAGACCGTGACCATTGGATGATTGCTGAAGAAGCAAAAGAATTTGGTATGGTTGATGAGATTTTACGTGGCGCACACGAAAAATAAAATCAAATAAACAATAACAATAAGCTGCTTTTGCAGTTTATTGTTATTGATATGTGAAGTTGCGTTTGTAGCGCAGAATTATTATTTTTGATATAAAACCATTTTCAGATGAATAAGAACAGCAAGGAAATCAGGTGTTCATTTTGTGGCGCCGGTAAACAGGATTCCCTGATGCTGATAGCGGGGCTTGATGCACACATTTGTGATAAATGCGTTAACCAGGCCAATGAGATTTTAGCCGAGGAACTGAAAGTACGTAAAGTAAAGGCATCTCCTTCGGCACCAACCATGCTTAAACCAGCCGAGTTAAAATCGCACCTGGACGAGTATGTAATAGGGCAGGACGATGCTAAAAAGATATTAGCAGTAGCGGTTTATAACCACTACAAACGCTTAAACCAACGCGTAGAAAAAGATGAAGTTGAGATTGAAAAATCAAACATCATTATGGTTGGTGAAACCGGTACAGGTAAAACCTTACTTGCAAAAACTATAGCCAAAGTATTAAACGTTCCGTTTTGTATTTGTGATGCTACCGTATTAACAGAAGCAGGTTACGTTGGCGAAGATGTAGAAAGCATCCTTACCCGTTTACTGCAAGCTGCAGATTATGACGTTACCGCTGCCGAAAAAGGCATTGTATATATAGATGAGGTTGATAAAATTGCACGCAAAAGCGATAATGCCTCTATTACCCGTGATGTATCTGGAGAAGGCGTACAACAGGCGCTTCTAAAGATATTGGAAGGTACTATGGTTAACGTACCGCCGCAAGGTGGCCGTAAACACCCGGATCAGAAAATGATTACGGTGAATACCAGCAACATCTTGTTTATATGCGGTGGCGCTTTTGATGGTATCGACCGGAAAATTGCTAACCGTTTGCGTACCCAAACAGTGGGTTACAAGTTGAAGCACGATGGCGGTGAGGTTGATATGAAAAACCTTTATAAGTATATCACCCCACAGGATCTTAAATCTTTTGGTTTGATACCCGAGCTGATTGGCCGTTTGCCTATCCTTACTTATTTAAATCCGCTTGATCGCGAAGCATTGCATAATATTTTAACTGAGCCTAAAAACTCGTTGTTAAAACAATATAAAAAGCTGTTTGATTACGAAGGCGTAAAGCTGGATTTTGAAGCAGATGTGCTGGATTTTATTGTTGATAAAGCAATGGAGTTTAAATTAGGCGCACGTGGCTTACGTTCAATTTGCGAAGCGATAATGATTGATGCCATGTTCGAGTTCCCGTCTCAAAAGGATGTGAAACGCCTGAACGTAACGTTAGATTATGCGCATGAGCAGTTTGAAAAATCAGATCTTAAAAAGTTAAAAGTAGCTTAAGCTAAAAAATATCGAATATATTTAGTATATTTGTCTCATTCAAAAATAGCCCTGGTGCCGCAAGACACCGGGGTTTGTTGTATAAAAAGTTTGTGTTTCCCACAAATTAACTTTTCAAACAAGGCCCTTAGGGCGCTCAAAATAAACTTATCTTTATTGATAAATAGCCTTCTCTACCCAGAGAGGGCATTGTAGGTTAAAAGCCCTCTCATGGTGAGAGGCAACGTTAAAAGAGGCATTATGAACGAAGAAATCGAAGCAAAAAAGAATCCAATTGTTGAACAAACCAACCAGGTTAAAGAAGTTCAATCACCCGTTAAATCCGGACTAAAAACTAAGGAAGCAATTGTGGTCAACTGGCTACCGCGCTACACCGGCCGTACGCTGGATAACTTTGGTCAGTACATTATCCTGACTAACTTTTCAAAGTACTTACAACTATTTTCTACCTGGCACAATGATGCGCCGATAATGGGTTTAGATAAACCTATGCAAAGCGTAACTGCCGATGGCATTACCATTATCAACTTTGGTATGGGTAGTTCGGTAGCAGCTACAGTAATGGATCTGCTAACCGCCATTAAACCTAAAGCCGTAATATTTTTAGGTAAATGCGGCGGCCTGAAAAAGAAGAACAATGTAGGTGACCTGATCTTGCCAATAGCGGCCATCAGGGGCGAAGGTACATCAAACGACTATCTGCCGCCAGAAGTACCTGCACTGCCATCATTTGCATTGCAAAAGGCCATATCAACCACCATGCGCGATTTTGGTAAGGATTACTGGACGGGTACCTGCTACACCACCAATCGCCGTGTTTGGGAGCATGATAAAGAGTTTAAAAAATACCTGAAAACCCTGCGTGCCATGGCTGTGGATATGGAAACTGCAACTATTTTTACTACGGGTTTTGCCAACAAGATCCCTACAGGGGCATTGTTACTGGTATCAGACCAACCGATGATTCCGGAAGGCGTTAAGACTGCCGAGAGTGACTCGAAGGTAACAGAAAGCTATGTGGAAACACATTTAAAGATTGGTATCGAATCATTAAAGCAACTGATTAACAACGGGCTTACCGTTAAACACCTTAGATTTTAGGATAAAAAGTCTATCATTTTAATATACTTTTAGTCAAATAGGTATTGATTATTCAATGCCTATTTGCACCTTTGCACTTATATGTGGTACAATAATATACTCGAAACTATTGGCAATACGCCGCTGGTTAAACTAAATAGAATTACAAAGGATATACCGGCTACCGTTTTGGCTAAAATCGAAACAACCAACCCCGGCAATTCTATTAAGGACCGTATGGCCCTTAAAATGATAGAGGATGCCGAGCGCGATGGTCGCCTGAAACCAGGAGGTACTATTATTGAAGGTACATCCGGCAATACCGGTATGGGCCTGGCTATAGCTGCTGTAATTAAGGGTTACAAGTGTATTTTTACCAGTACGGATAAGCAATCTAAAGAAAAATTTGATGCCTTGCGTGCCTTTGGTGCCGAAGTTATTGTGTGTCCAACGAATGTTGAGCCCGAAGATCCACGGTCGTATTACTCGGTATCGTCGCGTTTAGAGCGTGAGGTGCCTAACTCGTGGAAACCAAATCAATATGATAATTTGTCTAACTCACAGGCACATTACGAGCAAACCGGCCCCGAGATCTGGGAGCAAACCGAAGGCAAAATTACCCACCTGGTAGCAGGTGTGGGTACAGGAGGTACCATATCCGGTACGGCTAAATACTTAAAAGAAAAGAACCCTGATATTAAGGTTTTGGGTATTGATACTTACGGATCGGTATTTAAAAAGTACAAAGAGACCGGTATTTTCGATAAAGACGAGATTTATCCATACATCACCGAAGGTATTGGCGAAGATTTTTTACCACAGAATGTTGATTTCAGCCTGATCGATCACTTTGAGAAAGTAAGCGATAAGGACGCCGCCTTAATGACCCGTGAAATTGCTTTACGCGAAGGTATTTTTGGAGGTAACTCTACAGGTTCGGCAGTTGCGGGTGTATTGCAAATGAAGGATATGTTTAAGGAGAGCGATGTAGTTGTCATCATTTTCCCTGACCATGGTACCCGTTACCTGGGCAAAATGTATAATGAAGACTGGTTGCGTGAGCGCGGTTTCCTGAAAGACGAAAAGCTGACTGCACGCGATATCCTGAAGAAAAAAGAAACCTCAGAGATTGTGACCATCGACTCCGAGAAAACTGTTTTGGAGGCTATAAATACCATTAAAACGCTCAATATCTCACAGATTCCGGTAACCCAGCAAGGTATGGTAATAGGTAAGATAACCGAAAGTGATATTTTGGATGCCCTGTTAGAAAACGGAGCATTAAAATCGGCCCCGGTAAAAACCATTACCACAACGCCGTTTCCGTTTGTGGATCTGAATACATCGATCGATAAAATATCATCCATGATCAACCGCGAAAACATAGCCGTACTGGTAGAAGATGACAACGGTAAGATTGAGATTATTACCCAGTATGATATTATTAACGCAATGGCCGGATAGGTTGTTGAATGTGCAGATGTACAAATGATTTAAGAAAAGGTGTTATACGGAAGTATGACACCTTTTTTGAGTTATTATGCTTTGTGTCATTGCTGTAAGGAGCGTAAAGACGCGGCAAAATTCCCTTTTTGTCATCCTGAACGTAGTGAAGGATCTTCTTCGATTTGCATCAATACTCAACAGGGCGAAGAAGATTCTTCGTTGGCACTCAGAATGACAAGCAGGTAAACAATTAACAAATTATCTAATTAACAAATCTATTTCGATAGCTTTTCTTTCAAGCTTTTCTCATAAATTTTAGTAATAGCTGGTTTCATGCCCCTAAGTAGGAAAATACCAGTGCCATATTCGCGTGCTAATGGATTGGTTATTTCATCTTTCAACTCAATACTTGCCGATACCGGTTTTAGGTCGCTTACATCTTTATCATCGCTTACATAAATCAGGTTTTGCGGAGCTATGGTAGCAGGAGCCCATAACGCAAAACTGCTGCTTAAACAAACAATGGCCGGCAAATGATATTTCGGTCCAAAGTGCTGAAACGCACCTGCTTCACCGTAGTTATCGGCAAATATTATGGTGTGTGCTTGTTCTTCGGGCGATAAGCTGAAGTATATTTTGGCAGTTTTGGCTACCATTTCTTCCCAGCTCAGCATGTCGGCATAATCTTGGGTGAGCGGGTGTTGTTTTTTATCTTCCCAAGTAACAATGAATTTGGTGACAGGCATTTTCTCTACAGTCCATTTGGTGTAAGCCAGTGTTTCTGTTAATGTAAGAAACGGTAAAGCCAACGGAAAAAACACCAGATTAGGCAGCGTCAGCAATATAATAATTGCACCGCGCAGAAAACGCCAGCTGGTTTTTATCCAGCGTTCCAACATATATGCACCGGCAGCAAACAACATGGGGTAGGCAGGGAAAAGGTAATAGCTTTTTCCATTCATCTTTAATAAAAATAAAAAGACGAGCAAATAGGCTATTCCTAAAAAAATGTATTTGCGTAGCTTGTAAGATGCAAATAAAAAAATCAAACCGATAACCCATACAAATAATCCTACACCATTCAATAAGAATTGCTGTTCTATAAAATCAGCCGGATTGTTATACTCAAGCTGTTGTTTTTGTAGCATCGACATGTGGGTAAATACCGGCATGTGATGGGTTATCTGCCATATAAAGTTAGGCAGTACAATTACAAAGGCTATTAGCGCACTAATTAAAAATGGTTTGCTCCAAAGTACTTTACGTTGCTTGCTAATCAGTAAACCAATAACTAAGGCCACTACAAAAAACAGCATGGTGTATTTAGTTAGTATACCCAGGCCAACCGCCGCCCCCACCAAATACATGTAGTTTACATTACGGGTGTTTAAATATTTAACCAGCAAGCATACGGTTACCAGCCACCAAAACTGATCAAATACAACCGGCTGAAACAAATAATCACTGCCTGCAAAGGCGGGAGAGAAGATCAATGTTAAACAAGCTATAGTAATGGCTAACCGCCGGCCGCCAAACTCTACCACCAATTTGCCGGTAAACCAAACCATCATGGCGGCAAACAGGGTAGGAAAAATACGTGTAGCCGCTACAGAACTGCCGAATACATGGTTGATGATGCCCGCCAGGAAAGCAATGAAAGGCGGAACCTCTTTGTAACCCCAGGCCAGGTGGTCGCCCAGAGCAAGGTGCAGCAGCTCATCCCGGTGAAAGCCAAAGTGCGAAATAGCAAGCAGGTTGAAGAGGATCTTGATCCCCACAAAAATTAAAATAAAATTTCCGTAGGTAGGCTTGCGGTTTCTATATGGCATCTGGTGTTATTGGTTCGAGCTAAAGTTAAATAAGAAATCCGTATTTAGATAATTGTACCTTTACTAAGATTTATGAGTACGCTGCATATTAAGAATATGGTTTGTAAACGCTGCATTACGGCAGTCAATAATTTACTTCAAACCGAAGGTTACCATGTTACCCATATCGAATTAGGTGAGGTAGAAATAGCAGAAAAGCCGGATGCTGATAAATTAGCCTCGTTGGATAAACACTTGCACCACTTAGGATTCGAACTGATAGACGATCGCAAAGGCCGACTGGTAGAGAAGGTTAAAAACCTCATTGTTCAGTTGGTGCATTACAGTGAGGGGCCGCTGGAAATTAATTTGTCTGACCATCTCACGCGCGAACTGCCCTATGAATATAATTACCTCAGCAATCTGTTCTCTGAAGCAGTGGGTAGTACTATTGAGAAATTCTATATTAATCAAAAGATAGAAAAGATTAAAGAACTGTTGATCTATGATGAACTTTCGATCAACGATATTGCGCACCGGATGGGTTATAGCAGTACCGCCTACCTCTCGAGCCAGTTTAAAAAAGTGACCGGACTGACGCCGGGCTATTTCAAAGCTATCAGATCAAACAAGCGGCGCAATATCGAAGAACTGTAAATGTTATAAATCAATCCACAAATTTTATAATACTACGGGACTGCGTGTAGCTTAAATTTGTAATCAAATTAAAATTTAACAATGGAACATACCTATAACGTAACTGGCATGACTTGCGCCGGCTGCCAATATAAAGTACAAACACTACTTTCGGGCGTTCCCGGTGTAACTACAGTAGATGTCGACTTAATGGCAGGAGAGGCCCGCATTGCGATGGATCAGCATGTAACAACTTCTGCATTGCAAAGTGCGCTCAAGGATTATCAAAAATACCAGCTAACAGAATCAAATGTTGCCATGCCTGCCCCGGGTATAGCAGAAGAACAGCTCAAAAGCTGGGCCGCTACTTACAAGCCAATCCTGCTGATTTTTGGGTATATCCTGACAATTTCACTGATAGCGGGTTCAACCGTATTGGGTTTTGATGAGTTACTGGCCATGCGGGTATTTATGGCCGGCTTCTTTTTGATCTTCTCTTTCTTTAAAATGCTTGACTTGGACGGTTTTGCCGAAAGCTACGCCATGTACGATGTGGTTGCCCGCAAGTTTAAAAGCTGGGGTTACATTTATGCACTAATAGAATTGGCATTGGGTTTGGCCTACGCAATGGATTTAAACCCTGTTATTACCAATTTGGTTACTATTGTGGTGATGACGGTAAGCATTATCGGTGTGCTGCAAAGTGTGCTTAATAAAAAGGTTATCCGCTGTGCTTGCCTAGGCTCGGTATTTAACTTGCCGATGAGCACTGTTACCATTATTGAAGATGGTTTAATGATTGTGATGAGCGGCTTAATGCTGGCCAGTATGATGTAACAGAGAGTTCTTTAAATAAGAAAAGCGTCCCGGCTTGCATCGGGACGCTTTTCTTATTTATAATATGATTTCTTAAATGCGTGTAATATCTGCACCTAATGCCTTTAAGCGGGTATCGATATGCTGATAGCCACGTTCTATTTGTTCGATGTTGTAGATGGTTGATTGGCCTTGTGCCGACAGCGCAGCAATTAATAATGATACTCCTGCACGGATATCTGGCGAAGTCATGGAGATGCCACGCAATTTAACCTGATTGTCCAGCCCAATCACCGTGGCACGGTGCGGA
>NZ_MPPL01000001.1:1035878-1064099 GCF_001911425.1 Mucilaginibacter polytrichastri
CGCAAAGGATGAGTTGCGCACCCATATCCAGCAATTTATCTACAAAGAATAAACGGCTTTCAAACATTTTTTGGTGAATCAGTACAGATCCCTTAGCCTGAATGGCAACTACCAATATGATACTGATTAAGTCTGGCGTAAAGCCAGGCCATGGTGCATCAGAGATAGTCATGATAGAACCATCAATAAAAGTTTCGATCTCGTAATGTTCTTGTGCGGGGATGAAAAGATCATCGCCTCTCAGTTCCATTTTAATACCCAAACGTTTAAATGTATCGGGTATAATCCCTAGTTCCTGGTAGTGTACGTCTTTGATGGTAATTTCAGAACCAGTCATGGCAGCCAAGCCAATAAACGAGCCGATCTCGATCATATCCGGCAGCATGCGGTGTTCGGTGCCACCAAGTTCATTTACACCCTCAATGGTCAGCAGGTTTGAACCTATACCGCTAATTTTGGCGCCCATACGGTTCAGCATTTTACAAAGCTGTTGCAGGTAAGGCTCACAGGCCGCATTGTAGATGGTAGTAGTGCCTTTGGCTAAAACTGCCGCCATCACAATATTGGCAGTACCGGTTACAGAGGCCTCGTCCAGCAGGATGTAAGTACCTTTCAGGTCGCTGGCATCAACGTTGTAAAAACCATTATCGGGATTGTAATTAAAACGGGCACCGAGTTTTTCGAAACCCAGGAAGTGGGTATCCAAACGGCGACGGCCAATTTTATCGCCACCCGGTTTTGGGATAGATGCTTTACCAAAGCGAGCCAGTAGCGGGCCTACGATCATGATAGATCCGCGCAGGCTGCCACCTTTAGCTTTAAACTCCTCCGACTCGAAAAACTCTGTATTGATATTCTTTGCCTCGAAACGGTAAGTATCTTCAGATAGTTGCGCTACGGTAACACCCATATCGCCAAGCAGCTCTATCAGCTTTTTAACGTCTACAATATCAGGTATGTTGCTTATGGTAATGGGCTCGCTGGTTAACAGCACAGCAGATAAAATCTGCAAAGCCTCATTTTTAGCACCTTGTGGTATTATTTCTCCTTTAAGCGGTTTCCCGCCCTGTATAACAAATGCGTTTTTCATGTATCTTCTTAACGTTAGGTTTGCCTGTACATGATCCATAACATCACGGGTATAGCACCCGTAACAGGTATAAATAATGCCTCATAAGCAGGCGGCTAAGTTACGCTAAGATGACTAAACTACCAAAGCACATACTTATAAATCAATATTTCTTACCGCCCATATTACGGTTGCGGTTGTTGTTATTATTACTGTTACTTTGGTTGTTACTACGCGGATTATTGTTATTGGTGCGTGGGTTATTATTGTTACGCGGGTTATTGTTTTGGTTATTAGTACGGCCGCGATTATTGTTATTTGGCGGCGGGGTACGATACTCAACCCGGTTAAGATTTACGTTCTCTTCCAATGTAAGTTCACCGTTTGACATGGCTTTCAAATCCGAGATGATGCTTTCATCCGTTACCGAATCTTTGTTCCATTGCACATAAGCCATTTTCATAAAATTGGCAATAGCTTGTACCATGTGTTGCTTACGCGCAGGCTCATCAATGCTTTTAGCCTTTTCCATCATCAGCTCAATGGTTTTGCCATAGTGCTTGTATTTAATGCGCTGGTTAGGGTATTTTAACGGCGCCGGTTTGGCTGCCAATACTTCTGGCTCTGGCGGCGGGTAAGGGGCATCAACATTAATCTGGTAGTTAGATATTATTTGAAGGTGATCCCAAAGTTTGTGCTTAAAGTCGGCAACATCACGCAGGTGCGGGTTTAAAAAACCCATCAGGTCTATCACAACCTGTGCATAACGGTTGCGTTCTTCAATGGTGGGTAGTTCAACAATATATTTAACCATGTTCTGTACGTTGCGGCCGTATTCAGACAGGATAAGTTTGTTTCTGGTTGAATTGTAGTCGAATTCAGAAACCGGCTTGGTAAGTGTCGCCATGTATTTATTAAAGCTTATAATTTTTTTTCGTTTTTAATGCGCTTTATTGCGTAGAGCAACGGGCATTTAAAAATGACAAGTTGTAAATATTATCTTGTAGTAACGCAAATATAAATTAATTGTGTTAATGTACAAAGCATTATAAACTGCAAAAGGCATTACTTATTGTAAATTAGCGTTTACTTATACAGTTTAACACAATATTGACATTGGCACAACAACAGGTTTTAATTACAGCAGTTGATATTTACCGTTTCAGCATTAAAATGGAACCCTTTATTATTGCTACAGGTACTATGGATTCGGCACAGAATACTTTTATACGGGTGCATACCGATGCCGGATTTTATGGGGTGGGTGAGTGTTCGGCATTCCCGATGATAGTTGGCGAAACACAGGATACCTGCCTGGTAATGGCCCGCGAGTTTGCCCGCTTATGGAAAGGGCAGGATGCGCTCGATATCCCCGCAAGGATGCAGCAGCTACACAGTTTTACTGCCGGCAACACCACCATTAAAAGCGCCTTTGATATAGCAATGTATGATGTGGCCGCTAAAAACGCCGGCTTACCTTTATATCAATTTCTTGGAGGAAGCAGGAGGGAGGTTGAAACCGACATTACCATCGGCATAGCAACTCCTGAACGTATGGCAGCTAAAGCTATGGTGTTTAAAAACAATGGTGCAACCATATTGAAAGTAAAGCTGGGCAAAAACGCAGCAGAAGATGTGGAGCGAATCCGCAGGATTCGAGAGGCAGTGGGGAATGAAATGAAGATACGGATTGATGCCAACCAGGGCTGGAGCTTTGATGATGGTGTGCTGGCCCTGCAAGGCATGAAAGACCTGGATGTTGAATTTTGTGAGCAACCTATGCGTACCTGGTACGATGACCGTTTGCCCGAGCTGATGAAGCTTTCGCCGGTAAAAATTATGGCTGATGAAAGTGTGTATAACCACCATGATGCACGCAGGCAGATCAACAGCGGGTCTTGTCATTATGTGAATATTAAGATGGCCAAATCGGGTGGGATTTATGAGGCTAAGCAAATCCACGATGAGTGCGCATCAAAAGGTATCCCCTGTATGATGGGCGGCATGCTCGAGAGCCGGATTGCGCTAAGTGCTAAACTTCACTTTGTATATGCCAGCCCCAATATTCATTTTTATGATATGGATACCTGTATGCTGGGTCACCTGGAAGACCCCTGCATTGGCGGCGTAAGTTATAACGGGTACCACTTGAGCATTGCCGATACACCAGGCATAGGCGCCGATGCGGATGACGACTTTCTGGCTAAATGCGAACGCTTTAGTGTATAGATGGAAACGAGATCCCTTTAATTTTCCGGTACATTTCAACCGCGTAAATATCCGTCATGCCGGAAACAAAGTCTAACACGCTTTGGATTTTTGAATACAGGTCTGGTTTATCGTTTATGAATTGCGCCGGAATTAGTTTAACCAATTTTTGGTGATATTTGCTTTCGTTGTTAATTAGCGCGGGGATAAACTCTTCCAGCAAACCGCCCATTACTTTATAGCCTGCTACTTCAATTTCTATAACAGAGTGGTAGTTATAAATCTTTTTGATCGATATTGTCTCAATTGCTTTCCACGCCACTGCTAAACTATCGGGTAATACATCGGTTAGGCTTTTATTGAAATCACCTTTCAGAATTTCTTCCTGGTTGTTGAAGAAAATATCAGAGCAAGCCGTAACAAGTTTACCAATTGCAATTGCCCGCATAAAGCTTACCTTGGCATCGTCGTCGCCAAAATCGGCCTTTAATTTATCTAGCAATGTCGGGCTTTCGCAAAGCGGAAGTAAAAGTGCTTCAACCTGTTCGTACGATAATATTTTGAGGCGGTGCGCATCTTCCAGATCGATAATATTATAACATATATCATCGGCTGCTTCTACCAAATAAACAAGTGGGTGCCTTTTATATTTTAGTGGATCTTCTTGTGCCTGGGATAGACCAAGTTCGATGGCTATTTTTTCAAAAACTTCTTTTTCTGATTGGAAGAATCCATATTTTTTGGTGTAGATCTTACTTTTATCACCACCAACAATTGCCTCGCAAGGGTATTTAACGATGGCAGCCAAAGTAGAGTAGGTGAGCGCGAACGCACCATTGCCCTTGCCGGTAAAAGGATGTGTTAAAATACGGAGTGCATTGGCGTTACCCTCAAAATTAATCAGGTCGGCCCATTGATGGTCGTTGTTGAGTAAGGCCTTGTATTGCTTGCCATCTCCTTCGATAAAGTAATTAGAGATAGCACTCTCGCCCGAGTGGCCGAAGGCCGGGTTGCCCATATCATGCGCTATACAAGCGGCGGCAACAATGTTACCCACCTCGCTAATCAGCGGATATTGCTCGTCGAGTTGTGGGTTTTCTTTTTTAAGCTTATTATAAAATATACGGCCTAATGAGCGGCCAACGCTGGCCACTTCGAGGCTGTGTGTTAACCGGTTGTGTACAAACACACTGCCCGGTAAAGGGAATACCTGGGTTTTGTTTTGCAGCCTGCGGAAAGGGGATGAAAATATCAGCCGGTCATAATCAACCTGAAACTGCGACCTGGCCAGGTCCGGATCTGTATAACTTTTATGTTCGTTGCCCCATCTTTTTGATGACAGCAACTTATCCCATTGCATAACACTCATATCTGGCGATAAAGATAGGCACGGTATGTATAAAAACAAGTAAGCCCCGGTTTTATACCGGGGCTTAAATTTGCATACGGTTATTTATCGCTTTTTTTCTTTGATCCGCTGCTTAAATTTTTTGCAGCTTCACTTTTTTCTTTTTTTGATGTGCTAGGGCTACTCAGTTCTTTTGAGGCTTCGCTTTTCGATGATTTTTCTTTTGTAGTTGCCATAACTGTTTAATTTGTTATGGGTATAACCAAAGCATCTTAATCTTTGTTTTAAATAAATAACCTTTGGTTAATTTATTTGCTAAGTTCTGCATAGTACTTATGAAACAATGGCAGGGTTTCAATCCCCTTGTAATAATTAAAGATATCGTACTTCTCATTTGGAGAGTGCAATGCATCGCTATCTAAACCAAAGCCCATTAATACAGTTTTGATACCCAATTCTGCCTCAAATAGAGCCACAATAGGGATGCTACCACCACCACGGGTTGGGATTGGTGCTTTGCCAAATGATTCTGTAATTGCCTGTTGTGCTGCCTTGTAGGCAATGCTATCGGTAGGTGTAACCACCGGCTCGCCGCCGTGGTGAGGGGTTACTTTAACCTTTACAGATTTTGGGGCTATTTTTTCGAAATGATCGGTAAAAATCTTCGTGATCTCTGCCGATGTTTGGTTAGGTACCAGGCGCATCGAAATTTTGGCGTTTGCTTTTGATGGCAATACGGTTTTGGCTCCTTCGCCTATGTAGCCACCCCAAATGCCGTTTACCTCGAGGGTAGGGCGGGTGCCGATGCGCTCAAAAGTTGAGTAGCCTTTTTCGCCCCAAAGTTCTTCAACATCAAGGTCTGTTTTATATTCGGCCTCATTATAAGGGGCAGCGTTTAATGCTTTTTTCTCTTCATCTGATAGTACCAAAACTTTGTCATAAAAACCGGGGATGGTGATATGGTTATTCTCGTCATGCAGGGAAGCGATCATTTTAGTAAGGATAGTGATAGGATTAGCTACCGCGCCACCATAAACACCAGAGTGCAGATCACGATTTGGGCCAACTACTTCAACTTCCAGGTATGATAAACCACGTAAGCCGGTCTCCAGCGATGGATTTTCCATGCTGATCATCGAGGTATCGGAGATCAAAACCACATCTGCCTTCAGCTTTTCTTTATTGGCTTTTACAAAAATACCCAGGTTGTTTGAACCTACTTCTTCTTCACCCTCAATCATAAATTTAATGTTGCAGGGCAGGGTATTGGTTTCCATCATCAGTTCAAAAGCCTTAACATGCATGTAAAACTGGCCTTTATCGTCGCAAGCGCCACGGGCATAAATTTTACCATCG
This sequence comes from Mucilaginibacter polytrichastri, assembly GCF_001911425.1. Lineage (GTDB taxonomy): Bacteria > Bacteroidota > Bacteroidia > Sphingobacteriales > Sphingobacteriaceae > Mucilaginibacter > Mucilaginibacter polytrichastri. The sequence continues at coordinate 1,041,860 of NZ_MPPL01000001.1, forward strand.
CGAAATGTTGGCTCAAATGGAGGGGTTTTCCATAGCTCTAATGGGTCTGGCGGTTGCACGTCATAATGGCCATATACCAAAACTGTCGGTAGGGTGGCATCAATAATTTTTTCGCCATAAACAATAGGGTAGCCAGCAGTGGGGCATACCTCTACATTATCGGCACCGGCCTGTTTCAGTTTCCCGGCTACAAAATCGGCTGTTTTAAGTACCGAATCTTTATATTTTGGGTCTGCGCTTACTGAGGGAAAGCGCAGCAGTTCGAAAAGTTCGTCCAGGAAGCGGTCGCGATGCTGCTCGATATATTGTTTAATCTGTTCCATTACTTAAAATTTGCGACAAATATATTTATGCTGTAGAACATTTTCCCTTTTATTCTACGTAAAATATATCTCAATTGTAAAATCTTAAAAAATGGGTAGTTTTCACACACGGTTAACATACTTTTAATAGGTTAGCGGCCAAGATATTGCGTATATTGCAACCGTTTAAACTAATTGATTTTTACCCTGGTATTTAATTTGCCCTATAGTTAATGTCGTGGTGTCGACCTTGCTACAATTAAGCACCATGATAAAATATTTTTGCTATTGATATTTTTAACAGGCAGATTAACAATGAATTTTAGGAAGATAATCCTACTTCTTATATTATCCTTTTCTTTTTCGGGTGCATTATATGCGCAGATGCCTAGTTGCAGTGCCGCTGCAAAGTTTTATAGTAAAGACAGTATAAATATTACAGTATTTGGTGCCAGTACCGCACATGGTATGTTTGGGTACGATTTTGAAAAGCCTTTACAAAGTGATTTTGAGCATTGTTATACCGGTAAAATTGTAAATATTACCAATAACGGCATCCCCGGCGAAACTACTACACAGGGTTTGGCTCGCTTTCCAGGTGCAATAGCAGGGCGTACGGGATTTATGTTGATATTAATGGGGGCTAATGATGCCATTGCCTTAACCAACAAAAAACTTAAGTTGAGTGTGGTTGATAAGAATATGCGGTATTATATAAAAACTTCGTTAGAGCACAACTTAATACCCATTATTGGCACCATCCAGTTTTTTAATGATACCAAAAGTGATTTTAATAAAACGTGCAATTTGTATGTAAAGCAAATTAATGCGCTTTACAAAAAGATAGCCAAGGATAATAATTTATACGTTGCAGATATTAATAAAGCGCTTGGCAGAGATTGGTCGCTTTATAAGGATGACATTCATCCTAATGAACAGGGATTTAATTTACTGGGTTTTGTTTGGTTTGATACCGTTAATCAAGCGATAGAGGATAAGTTATTATTAATTGGTTTAAATCAAAATTATCCTAACCCGGTACGTGATAATACTAAAATTGGCTTCAGCTTATCGCAGGCTGGCAGGGTACAGATTAAGCTGTATAACATGAACGGTGCCATTGTTAAAGATATTTATGACGACTACCAAAGCTCGGGGTACCATGAATTAACTACCTCTGCAGGAGATTTGGTACCCGGCATCTATATATATGTAATGCAGGTAGGCGGGCAGCAGATGAGCAAAAAGATGATCGTAATCCGCTAATCAATTAATCTGCAGAAGAAAGATCGCTTTTGGGTGCTCCAAAACTTCTGTTTACAACTTCGCTATTATTTATTTTTGGTAATTCTCCGTGTTTTACATTTGTGCTTTTGCTACTTACAGTTAAACTTGTTAATGCTGCTGCGGCTACAATTGCTATGGCTATGAATGCTTTTTTCATGTTGTTTATGTTTAATGGTACAATTTAACTGATTTACTATTAAGCGTCAGCTTGCCCAAGGTCTTGTTTGTTACTATCGGCTTGTCCAAGGTCTTGTTTGTTACCATCAGCCTGTCCCAGATCTTGTTTGTTACCAGCTAAGGTGAAAATGTCAGCTTGCCCAAGGTCTTGTTTGTTACCATCAGCCTGTCCTAAATCTTGTTTGTTACCAGCTAAGGTGAAAATGTCAGCTTGTCCAAGGTCCTGTTTGTTGCCATCGGCTTGTCCAAGGTCTTGTTTGTTAGCATCAGCTTGTCCTAGATCTTGTTTGTTACCAGCTAAGGTGAAAATGTCAGCTTGCCCAAGGTCTTGTTTGTTAGCATCAGCCTGTCCTAGATCTTGTTTGTTACCAGCTAAGGTGAAAATGTCAGCTTGCCCAAGGTCTTGTTTGTTGCCATCGGCTTGTCCAAGGTCTTGTTTGTTACCATCAGCCTGTCCTAGATCTTGTTTGTTACCAGCTAAGGTGAAAATGTCAGCTTGCCCAAGGTCTTGTTTGTTACTATCGGCTTGTCCCAAATCTTGTTTGTTACCATCAGCCTGTCCTAGATCTTGTTTGTTACCAGCTAAGGTCAAGCCGTCAGCTTGTCCAAGGTCTTGTTTATTACTATCAGCTTGTCCCAAATCTTGTTTGTTACCTACGAATTTTTGTGCTGTAACAGAATTTGATTGCTGATTATTATATCCTATTGCAACTGTAAAAGATGCTGTTAAGGTTATTGCTGTTGCTATGATTAAATTTTTCATGATGAATTATATTTTTTGATTTAAATAAATTATTTAGCGTCAGCTTGTCCTAAATCCTGTTTGTTACCATCAGCTTGCCCAAGGTCTTGTTTGTTACCATCATCGGCCAACTTTGTAGTTTTTACTGAAGGCTGAACGCTGTTGTCTTTAGTACAAGCGGTAAAAGATGCAGTGAAGATTACTGCTGCTGCTATAATTAATTTTTTCATGTTTATGTAGTTTAAAGTATTGAGGTATTGTTTATATATTAGGTGATTACTTGGCATCAGCCTGTCCTAGATCCTGTTTATTGCCATCAGCTTGTCCAAGGTCTTGTTTGTTGCCGTCATCGGCTAACTTTGTAGTTTTTACTGAAGGCTGAACGCTGTTGTCTTTAGTACAAGCGGTAAAAGATGCAGTTAAAATTACTGCTGCTGCTATAATTATTTTTTTCATAACGTGTCGTTTTTAAATATTTGGGGGTCTTTGTGTGTGATATATTATAAATTACTTGGCGTCAGCCTGTCCTAAATCCTGCTTGTTGCCATCAGCTTGTCCAAGGTCTTGTTTGTTACCATCGTCCGCTAATTTTTTTGTTTGGGTTGTAGTTGGTTCAACGCTATTATCTTTTGTGCAGCCAGTGAATGAAATTGTTAAAATTAAGACTGCAAAAAACAAAAATTTTTTCATAAAAATTCCTTTATAACTATTTGATTATTAACTATTTAACAATACAAAAATAAACATGTTTTTCGATTCCACAAATATTTTTTCAAATAAAAAAAACTTCTTTTTTTAAAGGTTTATTCATTGAATTTTTTGGTAGATATTTTTTTATAACTTTCAGTACATTTACACGTAATAATGCTTTGATTATCGCAGTATTTTAATGAGAAAAAATCTAATATTTTTGTTCCTTCTTTCTTTTTCATTAGCTGTGTACGCGAGACCGGCAGATGACGTTGGTATAGATACCGCACAGGTGATTAAGTTAAATAGTGATGGTTATCAAGTACGTAGATCTGATGCTGAACAAACTATTTCTAATGCTACAAAAGCGCTACTCCTTGCCAAAAAAATAGGATATATCAATGGTATAGCAGAGTCATATCGTGTAATCGGCGTAGGGCGCGACTATAATGGTGAACCAGAAAAAGCTATTGAAAGTTATCTTAATGCGTTAACTTATTTTTTAAGCTCGAAAAATAAAGGAGGCCAAGCTAAGGTTTATAACAATATTGGCAACCTTTATCGTGATAATGATTACGATAAAGCTCTCGAATATTTAACCAAAGCTTTAAATATAGCCAGCCAGCTATCAGATGAAGAGCTTATCGCATCCATCTATTTAAATCTTGGCAATGTTTATACCCGGCAAAAGGATTATTACAGAGCTTTATTGTTTTATAACAAAAGCAATACGCTGTTTACCAAACTCAACAATACAGAATACAAAATTACCTGTATGCAGGATATGGGCGTGGCGTATTTTAATCTTGTGCAATATGATAAGGCCGAAAAAATGCTTTTGAAAAGTAACGAGGATGCCAAAAAGTATGATAGGCTTCAACAAATAGCCAGTATTGATCTTACTTTATCGGCTTTATACATTGCTAAAAGAAATTTTAATGAGGCCGAGAAGTTTTTAGAAGAGGGGATTTCTTATGCCACTATTATTAAAAGCAAAAAACTGCTTTCCGACTTTAAATATACTTCGTATCAACTAGAGTTTAAGCGTAAAAATTTTGAAAAAGCGCTTTATTACCTACAGGATATTTACAATAAGGACAGCATAGATTTTACAAATTATGTATCGGCACGTATTGCTTTGTTACAGGTGAAACACAAGCAGGATGAGCAGCAGAAAGAGAACGCACTTACCATACTGAAACAAAAAAGCGATCGTAATTTTTTCTGGGGAATCACGATTGTTGCCTTTCTACTATTTATCGTAATTATATTACTAAGTGGTAATATTAAACGTAAGGCCGAAACGAACAAGCGGCTTACGGAGCTTAATGCCGAAATATCGAGGCAGAAAGACAATCTCGACCGGGTTAACCATCATCTGGAAGAGATTATTGATGAGCGCACTAAAGATCTGCAAATTAAGAATAGGAAGCTGTCTGAATATTCATCCTATCTGTCGCACCAGATCCGTGGGCCAATTGCCACACTAAAGGGACTTATTAACCTGGAAAAAGAAGGTTTGGTTAATAAAGAGGAATGTTTTAACATGATGGACAAATGCGTGTCTGAAATTGACAACAAGATCATGGACATGAGCGATATGCTGCATGACCCCGAAAGAACAGATATGTAATTATCGTCGTTGCCTAAAACGGTAACGACGAATGTATTTGTGCTTCCATTAACCCCAGGTATATACAGTAGCGCGATATCATTGTTAAGATAAGCAGTTGCCTGTGTTTTTTATAACCCTCTGTTTCAAAAGCCAATGTATCCGTACCCGATGTTACAAAATATTGCACTTCCCCTTTACGTGGCGTAAAATGAGGTTTCAAAAGGTCAAAAACCTTTACTTTTAACTTGGTACTCGGATCATGGATGGTTCCTTTTTTTAAGGCGCCATTATCATCATCAGATATAGAGATTAAGTAATTTGACATTTTGGTAGTTAATAATTATTGTATGCGACAATATTATTAGATATACCAAACCCATGCCGATTGTGTAGAATTCTAGAATCTATATTGAAAATATAAATACAGATTAAATTTATCGACTTTTATTTACTTTAAAGAAAGTAAATGTCATTTTGGTTGAGAAGGGAAAGGGTTATATACAAGATACTGTACTTAGTAGTGTTGTCTAAAACTTACACTACTAAGTACAGTATTTAAGATGCGAAAGAAGTACGGTTGTGCAATTCTTCGTACAACTCAATTACTTTACGTTGTAAATGTGCAATTTCCGACTCGCGGTCAACCAGTTTTTTCTGTACAGAATTTAACTGGATTAACTGAGGCTCGATATGCTCTTCTTCGAGGGTTATTAAATTTACTACGCTGATTTCGTAAATTCTTGCTATTTGTTCTAATCTCGACAGGTTAATATCAGTTACGCCTGTTTCAATTTTAGAGAAAGCTGGTATCGAGATGCCTAGTTTGGTGGCAATATCTTCCTGGCTCCAACCGCGTTTGTGCCTCAGTGTACGGATATTTTTCCCTACAGATTTGTTGGCTTTGTCTTTTTGGTCGTTCATTAGTTTAGTTAATTTTAGAGAAAGGGTATTAACTAAAGTCCAATTAATGTGCCATACGTTAAAACAGGCCATATCACGTTTAAATACCCCTTGTAAAAAAGGAAATGGGTATTTATTTCCCCAAAATCGGCATTAGTTAATATAATTTCCCCAAAATCAATTCACTATGCGCAATTTGGCAAACTTTAGCAGTAATTGCTTCTGGCCTATTTCTTTAAAGAATATAGTAGCCTTGATATCCGGGCTTTTACCCTCCAGGTTAATTACTTTGCCATAGCCGAAACGTTCATGCTCAACCTCCATACCATTTTGCAGACCCGATGTATCAGACGGTGCAAAATTTTCTGACGGCACGTGGGCCTTGGCCAAAATAGAAGTTGTTTTAATTGGCGAAGCAGATGCCGGCTTAGGTTTAGAGAAGCTGTCCTCTTTAACATTATCCTTACGCGTCCATGCCTTGCGGTCATCCTCATAAAAAGGATTGCCCGGGGCCGCTGTTTTGGCTGTAAAATCAAGCTCCAGAAACTTCGCATCTATCTCATCCAGAAACCGGCTTGGCTCGCAGTTAATCAGCGTACCAAACTTAAAGCGCGAGGTAGCATAGCTAATAGTAAGCTTACTTTCGGCACGGGTAACGGCCACGTAAAACAAGCGGCGCTCTTCTTCCAGGTCGCTGCGCGAGTTTAGGGACATTTGTGAAGGGAAAAGGTTTTCTTCTAATCCCACTACGTTTACCTGCTTAAACTCCAAACCTTTACTGGAGTGTATGGTCATTAAAGATACCGTATCGGCATCTTTATTTTTGTCTTTATCGTCGTTGGTTAATAGGGCAATGTCCTGCATAAACACATCGAGGCCTTTATCCTCAATATCCTCACGCTCCGAAAATTCTTTAATACCATTTAAAAGTTCCTGAATGTTTTCGTAACGGTTAAGCCCCTCTACAGATTTGTCTTCATACAGGTCTTTTAGCAAGCCCGAGTGCTGTGCAATATGCAAAGCAGCATCATAAGCCGAAAGATTTTTGGTGATTACCTGGAAGCTCTGGATCATGGTGCCGAAGTTGCCTACAGAAGCAGAAGTACGGCCGTCCATGTATTGGGCAGGGTTAACCACTACTTCAAACGGGGTAATACCATTTTGGTCGGCAGCCAGTATAATGCGGTCTACCGTGGTGTCGCCAATGCCGCGTTTAGGATAGTTAATTACGCGCTTAAGCGCTTCCTCATCGTTAGGATTAAAGGTGAGCCTGAAATAAGCTACCAAATCCTTAATCTCCTTGCGTTGGTAGAAGGAAAGGCCGCCATATATTTTATAAGGGATATTAAGCTTGCGTAAAGCCTCTTCCATAGAGCGCGACTGGGCATTGGTGCGGTATAAAATGGCGAAATCATTCCACTTAATACCTTTATTGGCGCGGTCCTGCAATATACCTTCGGCCACCATCTTACCTTCTTCATTGTCGCTGAAAGAGCGCATGATCTTGATCTTGTCGCCGTCCTCTTTGGTAGAAAAAACGTTTTTTTTCAGCTGCTCTTTATTGTTTGAGATAATGCTGTTGGCAACATTTACAATATTTTGGGTAGAGCGGTAGTTTTGCTCCAGTTTAAACACTTTCAAATCCGGGTAATCCTTCTCAAAGTTGAGGATGTTCTGGATATTGGCACCACGAAATGCGTAAATACTTTGGGCATCATCACCCACTACGCAAAGGTTCTCGTTAAGGGCAGCCAGTTTTTTTACAATAAGGTATTGCGAAAAGTTGGTGTCCTGGTACTCATCCACCATCAGGTACTTAAACTTGTGCTGGTATTTGTGCAGGGTTTCGGGGTGCTCGCGCAGTAATTCGTTGGTTTTAAAAAGCAAGTCATCAAAATCCATTGCGCCTGCGCGGAAACAACGGCCGGCATAAGTTTCGTAGATTTTACCTAAATGCCCGCGGCCGGTAGAAAAGTCATCTGCCTGGATCTGTGCATTCTGTTGATACTCCTGCCACGATATCAGGTTGTTTTTTGCGCTAGATATACGGCTGTACACCAGGTTGGCGCTATATAACTTATCGTCGAGGTTCATTTCTTTTAAAATGGCTCTTAAAACGCTTTTAGTATCGTCGGTATCGTAAATGGTAAAGTTGCTGGGATAGCCAATTTTTTCGGCCTCAACCCGTAATATTTTGGCAAAAACCGAGTGGAAGGTACCCATCCAAAGGTTTTTAGCTTCGGGGCCTACCACATGGGTAATCCGCTCACGCATTTCGCGGGCAGCCTTGTTGGTAAACGTTAAAACCAGTATGTTAAATGAATCAACACCCTGGCGTATCAAATGTGCCACACGGTAGGTAATAACACGTGTTTTGCCAGATCCGGCACCGGCTATAATCATTACCGGGCCTTTGGTTTGCAATACTGCACCCTTTTGTTCCGGATTTAATCCCTCTAAATAATCCAATTCTATTCCTCTTTTTGAATCAGCAAAATTAATCTTTTACCCGGGAAGTAGGGAAAGTGTTGATTAGTTTATTAGGGGATGAGTGTTAAGCAGATGCTTAGGCGAAATTTAAATTCTCCATATAAAAATCAGATTAGAAGTAAATATTCGTTGCTGTTATCAGTACATTTACCCTAGGGGAATTACCCAAATTGTGACCATAAAAGCACAATCTGATCTGTCCGAAAAAGGGGGACGGGCTAACGTTGGACACTTAATTGGAGTAAAAAAATAAAGCTTTGTTTTCCTGCATAAATCATTGTCCTGTATATTATAACAATCTGCGGGGTATGCTATCTTTAATAACAATTTATACTTTCTAAATCTTTCATCTTTCAATTTAATGCCGCTTAGTAAGCCTATTACCTATCATCAACTTCATGGGCTCAATCATTTGCGAGCTTTAGCAATTACCTTAGTTATTGTTTACCATTACAGCCGGCAATTTGCACACCCGGAATGGACCCATAACGGCGGCCGGTTTGGTTGGACGGGCGTCGACCTGTTTTTTGTTCTAAGTGGCTATTTAATCGCGTCGCAATTGTTTAGGGAGATTAAAGCTAAGCATACTTTTTCGCTTAAAACGTTTTTCATTAAACGGTTCTTCAGGATCATACCTGCCTACCTGTTTATCGTAGCGTTGTATTTCCTGTTTCCGTTTCTCCGTGAATTTGGTCAACCTGCACCACTTTGGAAGTTTATCACCTTTACACAAAATATTGGCTTAAATGTGATGTTACAGGGTACTTTTTCTCATGCTTGGTCGCTGTGTATCGAGGAGCAGTTTTATCTTCTTTTTCCATTAATTGTTTTCACTTTGCTTAATTTTAAAGTGTTGCAAAAGGGCTGGGTTTTATTCGTGTTGCTCTTTCTGTTTAGTTTTGCAATGCGGCTATATGCTTGGCATGTGCTTGTATCGCCATTTGCGCAGGCCGATGATTTTGTAATAATATGGTATAAATATATTTACTATGCCCCTGGTGCCGTACAGACGGCCTTATTATTGGAGTTGCCATTGCCGCAGTGTTTGAATTTAAGCCTGTGTTTAAAGCTAAAATTGAAAGATATGGTAACCTGTATTTACTAGTTAGTGTTGCCATACTTACAGGGGCTTATTTTTTGTGCTACAAGCAATCAAGCTTTGGTGCAAGCTTATTTGGCTTTCCAATGGTTGATGTTGGTTACGGCTTTATGGTTTTGGGTGCCATTTGCCCCACGTGCTTTTTATATAGGCTTAGCTCTAAATATACCGGTATAATTGCCACCCTGTCTTTCGCCGTTTATTTGTCGCATAAAATGGTGATCCATATGGTTCAGTTGTATTTGGTAAAATGGATAGATTCAAATAGTAATGTGATGTTTTTGGCATGTATCCTGGTTGCGTTGTTTACAGCCTGGATAATGAACAACCTTATTGAGAAACCATTTTTGAGGCTGAGGAACAAGATTCTTTACCAGAATAACTAATTGTACACGGTGCCATTTTGCAGTCAGAAACTTACAGCATTAACTGATATTTAAATCTTACCCCTAATCAAATATCCTACAAAGCCTCTATTCACTCCGTAAACTCTTCACAGGGTTTGCCAAAGCGGCTTTTAAGGCCTGGAAGCTAACGGTAGATAAAGCAATTACCAGTGCTGCAATGGCTGCCAATACAAACGTCCATGCGCTAATGTTAATGCGGTATGCAAAACCCTGTAACCATTGGTGCATGGCAAACCAGGCTATGGGGCTGGCAACCAGTGTTGAAATGAGTACCAGCTTAATAAAGTCTAACGAGAGCATTGCCGTTACATTAGCTACCGATGCGCCCAGCACTTTGCGGATACCGATTTCTTTGGTGCGTTGTTCGGCAGCATAGGTAATTAAACCAAAGAGGCCAAGGCAAGCAATCAGGATGGTAAAAAAGGCAAAAGAAATAAATAGCTTTGCTGTACGCTGTTCTGATTGGTAGATGTTGTTAAAATCCTCGTCCATAAAAGAAAACAGAAAAGGTTGCCCGGCCATGTTGATATCCATTGCATGATATTTGGTTTCAATTTGTTTTATTACCGACTGAATGTTGTTTGACTGTATCCGGAAAGCAAACCGGTCGCCATATTTAGACAGCTTGAATACGATGGGCGCTGTTTGATAACGCAGTGATCCTGCATTAAAATCTTTTACCACACCGATAATAGGATGCCCTAATGAATGATTGTTGTCATCACTGTTAAAGAGTTGTTGCTGTAGTGGATTCTTAAAGCCTAACAAACGGGCAGCAGTTTCATTGATAATGATGACGTTAGAATCTGTTGGCATCTGTGCCGAGAAATTTCTACCCGAGGCTATTTTCATACCTAATGCTCCAATGTAGTCTGCATCAACATGCCACTCGCCTAATACGGTTGATTTAGCGGCACTCATAGCTGCATCTTTAGCAAACGCATTGTTATTCCATTCGTTTTCACTCGATGTAGGTAATACATCCGCTCGGGTTGCTGCAATTACACCCGGTATTTGTAACACTTCTTCTTTAAATGTTTTTGCATGGCTACCCAATGCATAAGCATTTTTAATAACCAATACCTGGTCGCGCTTGTAACCAAGATCTTTGTTACGGATATAATTAAGCTGGTTGTAAATAATAAGCGTACACACAATCAAAACTATTGCCGCTGTAAACTGGAAAACCACCAGGCTGTTTCTTAGCCAACTACCCTTAAAGCCGGTAGACAGCCGACCTTTTAGAACCTGTATGGGCTCAAAGGCCGAAAGAAAGAATGCCGGGTAAATACCTGCCAAAATACCAATTAATACCGTAATAAGTAAAAGTGATGCAAGGAGCCCTAAATTTGAAATAAAACCTATTGACATTTCTTTGCCCGATAGCTGATTAAAATAAGGCATGCACAGCAGGGTAATAATTAAGGCAATACCTAGTGCTATGAGGCTGGTCATAACAGATTCTGTAAGGAATTGGGTGATTAGATTGCCACGGTTAGAACCTAATACTTTTCTGATACCCACTTCTTTTGACCGGCCTGCCGAACGGGCAGTAGACAGGTTGGTGAAATTAACGCAGGCAATTGTTATAATGATGATCCCGATCAGGATAAACATGTATACATATCTGATATCGCCGGATGGCTCTCCTTCGCCGGTGATCTCTGAATGTAAATGAATTTGTGTTAAAGGTATTGATGTGTATTTAAAGGTATCTCCCTTTTTTTCAAGATCAGCAAAAGAACTATGAAAAGAGTTCATTAATTGTGGCTCTGCATATTTTTTTGCTACCGTTTTTAAATAACTGTTGAGTATAGGCCCGCTGATACCCGGACTCACCAGTACATAAGTGATGAAATTATTGTTGAGCCAGAAGTCTGAACGGCTATCGGCCATGGTAGACATTGAACGGATGGCGTTAAAGTGCAGGTGTGATTGTGCCGGTGTATCTTTAATTACACCGGTTACCTTGCAAATTGTGGTATTATCAACTTTAAGCGTTTTGCCTACTGCATCGGTTGTGTTAAAATATTTGCGTGCCATTGACGCAGATATAACAATAGTGTTGGGCTGATTTAAGGCAGTTTTTTTATCGCCGCTTATCATATTTAAAGAGAACACGCTAAAAATATTCGGATCGGCATAAAAGCAGTTGGGCTCAACTAGTGTTTGGGTTCCTTTTAAAACAAGCATGTTACCGCCATTAGCAAGCCTGGTTGCCTGCTCAACTTGCGGGTAATCTTTCATCAGCACGCCAGCCATGGGGGCTGGCGTTGAGCGCGAATCTATTCCGCTGCCGTTAATTTTAATATCTGTGTTTACACGATAAATACGGTCGGCATTCACATTGTATTTATCGTAGCTTAATTCGTCTATTACAAATAAACTAATCATCAGGCAAATGGCTAAACCAATAGCCAACCCAAAAACATTGATTGCAAAATAGCCTCTGTGCCTCAATATATTTCTAAAAGCGATTTTTAAATAATTCTGTATCATGGGTATTGTTTATTAAGTATTGTTGTAAAGAATGTCTGTTATGGTATGAAGATTTATTCGCTTCTTAAACTCTTCACCGGGTTCATCAGCGCAGCTTTTACACTCTGATAGCTTACGGTAAGCAGTGTCATGGTAATGGCGGCCAGGCCGGTAACTACAAATACCCACAGGGATATAGCAGTGCGGTACTGGTAATTATTTAACCAGCTATGCATAAAATAATAGGCCAGGGGCGTGGCTATTATCAAGGCAATAACTACAAGTGTTACAAAATCGGTTGATATTAAACGCCACAGGCTGAAAACGGAAGCGCCAAGTACCTTGCGTACGCCAATTTCTTTGGTACGCTGCTCGGCCATAAATGAGGCCATGCCAAATAAGCCTAAACAGCTAATGAAAATAGCTAGCAAAGAAAAGAAAGCTGCCAGTTTACCAATCCGTACTTCGTCGGTAAATTTCTTAGCGTATTCTTCATCCGTAAATTTATAAGCAAATGGTTCAGACGGCGAGTATGTTTTAAAAACACGTTCGATTTTGCTCAATGCTTCATGGGCGTTGGCGTGTGGGTTTATTCTTAGGTTTATATAATCAACGGCGCTGTTATTCATGTAAAATACAGTTTGTTTGGCAGGCTCATAAGGCGAATCCATCACCATGTTTTTTATTACCCCAATAACGCGGTAGCTCCTGCCCCAAAACTTAACTATTTCGCCCACCGGGTTTTTAAGCCCCATAATTTTTACCGCAGCTTCATTTACTACAATGCCAGATGAGTCTGTGGCAAACTGGCGGGAAAAGTCGCGCCCGCCGGTAAATTGCCAACCAAGTGTTTTGCCAAACTCGTGCGTTACACCTACTATAGCAAAATCATCAGGTAGGGCAGGGTCTTTTCCTTTCCATTCAAAACCGCTTGTATTGTTGTCAACATGTGTAGGCGGGCTGGTTGATGCCGCAATTTGTGACACCGCGCCAGATTGAAGCAGTTCTGTACGCAAAGCTTCATAATGCTTGCTCACATCATCGGTTGATGGTTCTATAGTAATGAGCCCATTACGATTGTAACCCACGGGCCGGTCTTGCGCATACTGTATCTGTTTAAACACCACAATAGTGCCCATAATTAAAATAATAGAAACAGAAAATTGCACCACCACCAAAACCTTGCGCGGTATAGCTGCAAAACGGCCTGCCTTAAAGGTACCCTTTAATACTTTAACCGGGTTAAATGATGATAGGTATAAGGCAGGGTAACTGCCCGCTATTAAGCCTGTAATAAAAGTAAAGCCAATACCTGTGAGCCAGAATAGCGGATTGCCCCATAAAATAGCGATGTCTTTATCGGCCACGATATTAAAAAACGGAATTACGAGTTGTACCAGTACCAAAGCGAGCGCAAATGCAAAAACGGCCACCAATAACGATTCGCAGTAAAATTGGATAATCAGCTCTCTTTGTAACGAGCCCAAAGCCTTGCGGATGCCTACTTCTTTAGCCCGCTTTTCGCTGCGGGCAGTGCTTAGGTTCATGAAATTAATGCAGGCCAGTAGCAATACAAATAGGCCTACGGTACCAAACAACCATACATACTGGATTTTACCGCCGGATATAATGCCATGTTTAAACTCAGAGTACAGGTGCCATTTGCTCATTGGATGTAAAAACAGCAGATGATTGTATTTCATATCTGCCTTGGTTAAATGCACAAGCTTCAGCTTTTTAATTTTGGCAGATACCTGCACTATGTCCGCATGGTCATTCAACTGCACATAGGTGCGGTACGAGTTATCGCCCCAGTCGTTGAGGGCGTTTTTACTAAGCATATTGGTTAGGTAATAACTCCAGGGCGCAATAAAATCAATTTCTATGTACCGAAAGGTAGTGTTATGCGGCGGATCTTCGTAGATGCCGCTAACCTTAAAGCTCGATTTATTATCTAACCGCACCAGCTTGTTAATGGGGTCGGTGTCTCCAAAAAGGGCTTTGGCCGATGATTGCGAAAGCAGCATAGCGCTGGGATCTTTTAATGCACCCCTGGTACCTTTGAGCATTTTAAGCGAAAATATTTCGGTAACATCAGGTTCCATAAAACCGCCCGAGATAGAAAGTTTTTTATCGCCAACGCCTAAAATGTGGTGCCATGTTTGCGATGACATCGCCACATATTTAAAATCGCTGCTGTAAAGTTTCCTAAGTTCTTCGCCCGTTGGCGCTGGTAATGATCTGCTGGTTTTTATTTCGCCGTTGAAGTTTTGGTTTTGCATCACCTGTGCAACGCGGTTATAATTTAGGTGAGATTTATCAAACGAAAGTTCATCCAATATCCAAAGGCCTATCAATATAGCCACAGCCATCCCTACGGCCAGCCCGCCAATGTTAATTAATGACGAAAACTTGTTTTTAGTCAAATTTCTCCAGGCTAATTTAATATAGTTTTTTACCATACCACATAGGTTTAAAGGCGATTGATGTGCTTAATTATATAAATTAATGTGTTTAAATATTGTGCCTTAAACTTAACTATTTGATTATTAATATTTTATAATGATTCTTTGTCGTTGCTTCTGTATCATAACCGTACGCTCTGCGTTCGATTTTGATAATTAAAGGAGAGGCCTGCATAAAGTGTAAACTTATTTCATGACGATACAGTCTTCCAAAGTGTTCTGCATCACAAAAAGCGTAACATCGCTGAACATAGCTATTAAAACGGTGTTATGTAAAATAAATCCGAAATCGAACATTCGAAATCAATAGTTTTGCCTCATGAATCGTCTCGCTAACTCTGCCTCGCCATATTTACTGCAACACGCCAATAACCCCGTTGATTGGTACCCCTGGGGGACCGAAGCCTTGCAAAAGGCCCGCAACGAAAATAAGCTGATATTGGTGAGCATTGGCTATTCGGCTTGCCACTGGTGCCACGTAATGGAGCACGAAAGCTTTGAAGACGAGGAGGTAGCCGCCGTAATGAACGAACATTTTGTTTGCATTAAGGTGGATAGGGAAGAGCGCCCCGATATTGACCAGATATACATGAGCGCGGTACAGTTAATGACCGGCCGTGGCGGCTGGCCGTTGAATTGCATTTGCCTGCCAGATCAGCGGCCGATATATGGTGGCACCTATTTTCGCAAAAACGACTGGACAAGCTTGTTGCTTAACCTTGCCGATTTTTACCGCAACAAACCACAGGATGCAGAGGAATATGCCGTGAAGCTAACCCAGGGTATCCAGCAATATGAGTCGGTTGATTTTGTAACCGAGCAACCGGAATATACTAAAGCCGATCTGGAAGCAATTGTAACTGCATGGCGCAAACATTTTGACCCCAAAGAAGGCGGTATGAACCATGCACCTAAGTTCCCGATGCCTAATAACTGGCAGTTTTTAATGCGCTATGCCTATTTAATGCAAGATGAGGGCATAGCCAATGCGGTAAAGCTTACTTTAAAGAAAATGGCATATGGCGGTATTTACGACCATGTTGGTGGCGGCTTTGCCCGGTACTCTGTTGATGCACGCTGGCATGTACCGCATTTTGAGAAGATGCTGTATGATAACGGACAATTAATCAGCCTGTATGCCGAGGCCTACACCTGGAACCGTGATCCGCTTTATAAACAGATAGTTGATGAAACCATTGCCTTTGTGCAGGGCGAACTTACATCGCCCGATAATGGTTACTACTCGGCGCTTGATGCTGATAGTGAAGGGGTAGAGGGAAAGTTTTACACCTTTACAAAAACCGAAATTGAAGAATTGCTGGGCGATGATGCCACGCTATTCGCGATCTATTATAATATTACCGAAGACGGTAATTGGGAAGAAGAAGCGACCAATGTTTTCTTCCGTAAAGATGATGATGCAGAACTTGCCGCAAAATTAGGCATCAGCGAAAACGAACTGAAAGCTAAAATAGCCACGTTGCGCACCCTGGTATTTGAAAGCCGCAGCCATCGTATAAGACCCGGCCTTGATTACAAGATCATTGCCTCATGGAACGGCCTGATGCTAAAAGGCCTGTGTGATGCAGTACGTGCTTTTAATAATGATGCATATCTTGACTTGGCAATAAAAAATGCAGACTTTATATTGAACAACCTGGTTGATGGGAGTGGTAAATTGATCCGGATATATCAGTCAGCAAACCCAATTGCTTTTCTGGATGATTATGCCAATGTGATTGATGCGTTGATTGCTTTGTATGAGGTTACCTTTGATATGAAATGGCTGCAGCAGGCCAGGAAACTTGCTGATGTAGCCATTGAACTGTATTACGACGAGCAGGAAGGCATGTTTTTTTACACCGCTGCAGATAACGAACAACTTATTGCACGCAAGTGCGAAATAATGGATGGTGTGATACCTGCATCAAACTCGGTGATGTCACGCAACCTTAAAAAGTTGGGTTTACTGTTTGAAGAAGAACAATATCACCAAATTTCGGCACAACTGCTTCGTAACCTTATGCCCTATATGGCCAAATATGGGTCGGTATATTCTAATTGGGCTATGCTGCTACTAGAGGAAGTATTTGGCACTTATGAGGTTGCCGTTACCGGCCCCGAAGCTAATAATATGCGCAGGGAAATGGAAGAAAATTACATCCCCAATAAAATTATGTTGGGGGGTAACGAGGAAAACTTACCTTTGTTGCAAGGCAGAACGGGCGATATAACACGCATTTTTATCTGTAAGGATAAAACCTGTGGTTTACCCGCTCATAATGTTGTGCAGGCATTAAAACAAATTACTGCATAAAAACTTATTCAATAAATAATTTAATAATGAAGATCGAGCCTCAACACGTCGTGTCATTAACATACAACTTATATGTTGATCAGGATGGCACTGAAAACCTTGTAGAAAAAACAACAGAAGAGCAACCATTAACATTTTTGTATGGTGCCGGGCAAATGCTTCCGCGCTTCGAAGAAAATTTGTCAACCTTGTCAACCGGCGATACGTTCGATTTCCGTTTGCCTGCAGCTGATGCATATGGCGAATATGATGATGAAGCAGTAGCCAACCTGCCAAAAGAAATGTTTGAAGGCCAGGACTTGCCAGAAATAGGCAGCTTATTGCCTTTGCAGGATAACCAGGGTAACCATTTTCAAGGGCAGGTAGTTTCTGTTGTTGAAGATGCAGTGATAGTTGACCTTAACCACCCTATGGCTGGCCAGGAGCTACACTTTACCGGTAATGTTTTAAATGTACGCCCTGCCACACCAGAGGAGCTGTCGCACGGACATGCCCACGGTGCAGACGGCCATCACGGACACTAAAACAAAAAGGCTCCCAATTAAACTTTGGGAGCCTTTTTGTTTCTATTTTAACTAACTAGCATGTCATGGAACTTGTTTCAGCACCCCACTTGCCAGATATCCGACTTATCGAGTTTATACCCGCCATATTTGATGCCGAAATAAATACCGGCACAATGGCTAATGTTATCATCCGCCTAATACAAATCCAAATCCCCACCCGCAGTTAAAAAGCAACGGATAAATATCCGGCATGAAATTGGTTCGCCATTAATAGTGGCGGGTACAAATGTTTTATCTTCTTCGCTCAATAAATCGATATTAAAGCTCACTTTGCGGTCATAGTTTTGTGCCTGAAAGTGTACCACATAATCGGCAAGGCGCCCACCAGGGCTTACCAGCAGTTCAATAGTGGTTACCACTACTTCAGTGTTAATATCACGCATATCTGGCGGTAGCCTAAAAAGCTTCAAATATGGAATATAACCATAAAAACGCCCTCCCCGTATCACGGGTTTGGTGGTATGGTCGGTATCACTTAAGGTGCGGTCTACCAAATACCTGCAATTAGATGTGGTGTCTTCCGGCGCCTCATACAGCAAGGTATTAGTTGTGTAATTAAAGCGTTGTACCAAATGGTTTCCTGTATCATAAAAACTCCATACGCCAGTTTTAACATTGTTGGTGTACTTACCGCTGGCTAAGGCATTTTTGCTGCCTATAATAGCTTGGTAAAGCCCCTCACGTATTTTATTGTCAGATTTTAAAACACTGACGTGTTCTTTAACGTCGCCGGTAAGTTTTCGTTTTATAATAACGGTTTCTTGTGCCAGGCTGCAAACAGGCAATAGAAATGCAAGGAGGTAAATGTATAAACGCTTCACGATAACAAATGCTTAGGATGCCAAAATTAACATACTATACTTCACTAACAATAGCCGGGTTAATTTGCTTAAGCATTTCAATAAATTCTTTTTTATTTTTTGGAGAGATAACCACGCTGTCGTAAGTATTGTAAAAAATCTCGATCCGATCTGATGATAGTGCTGGCGCACTCCATATGGTGTTGTTAGGTATAACCTTTTTTATTTTTTTAATATCTATATCGATTTTAATAATAAGGCCACTTTTTATAATTAATGCATCATTATTAATTGTGTATTTGGTGTTGAGCACTATTGGTAACAATACAATTCCAAATGCAATAGATAAAATTATAATAGCTGGAATTTGACCTTTAATAATTGCGGAAACTAAAGTTCCGAATATCAAAACTACTATCGGAACCCATAAAAAATAGTTGATTTTGGAAGGGTAAATGTGTTCTGGTCGGGTCATATCGTAAATATAATACTTTTGAAGCCTGCTTTAATTTGATAAAAGCATTAAACTATTAAATTTGGCTATGCAAGATACGCCAGAATTTAAATCCGCAAAGTTTTCACAAACCACTCTTACCGAGTTAATGATCCCTTCGTATGCCAATTTTGGTGGTAAAATACACGGGGGCATATTGTTATCATTGATGGATAAGGTAGCTTATGTATGTGCAGCAAAGCATGCCGGTAATTACTGTGTAACGGCATCGATAGACGCTGTGGACTTTCTGGAACCGATAGAAGTAGGAGAGATGGTATCGCTGATGGCTTCGGTTAATTATACTGGTAATACCTCCATTGTGGTAGGCATCAAGGTAATATCAGAGAATGTAAAAACCAATATTGTTAAGCATACCAACACGAGCTACTTTACCATGGTAGCTAAAGACGAGCATAACCGCCCGGCAAAAGTGCCCGGACTAATTGTAGAAAACCGCGAGCAGGTAAGGCGCTTTATAGAAGCCATACATCGCAAGCAACTTAAGCAAAGCTATAAGCATGAAGCCAAACAGATTAAGGTACCTAATGACCCCGAAAAGTTATTAGAACTGCTTAAAGGAGAACGATGTGTGTTTGAACGCAAGGCCATTGTAAAACAGTAACCATACTTATTTCGGAATTCAAATTTTTCTATATCGGATTTACCGGAAACTCGCGTTAAAGAAACGCCATAATAAGACGGCAACCAGCAAAGAACTTCTTTTAGGTTCGTTCTAAAGAAGAATGACTTGAGGTGAAATATTTCCCAATCGTATAAAAACGTTGATTTCTATTCTTAAAAAGCGTTTTTGAACTATTTTACAAAACAGTTATATCTAAACCATATGTTTTTACGTTTAAGTACCAAGCCTAGGTTGAAGTTTTAAGTATTAATTACATTTTGATGATATAATTACCTACCTTTCCAATGTTAACTGAGGCCCCCTTTTTAAACTTTACTATAAATTATAAACTCGATTACTTAATGTCATTTTTAGACACAGTTCTTCAGCCGCCCTCGTACGGATGGCAAGATTCTAACGGCGATTTAGTTAAGCCATCCCCAAAACAAATTTTCGGTGAGTTTTTTTCGAGGCTCAACGTTTTTAAAGACAAAAAAAATTGGCTGTCATTTCTATGCTGGTTTACAGTATTAGCATTGGTGCCTTTCTTTTTCTTGTTTTTATTTAAATATCTATCTGTTAAAACGCTTTTAGCCGCTTTCTTTTACAGCATGATTGTAATGGGTACGCATGGCACCATTTGGCACCACAGGTATTGCACCCATAATGCTTACCAGTTCCGCAACAAATTCTGGCGGTTTTTTACACAAAACCTTACCCTAAAAATTATTCCGGAAGAGATTTATGCAGTATCGCACCATGTGCATCATGCGAAATCTGATACTCCCGGCGACCCATACAATGCACAAGGTGGGTTTTTGTATTGTTTTTTGGCCGATGTTAATCACCAGCCAATCAATAAGAACCTGAGCGAAAAAGATTATGCTAAATGCGTTAATTTAATGAAGCATATCGGCGTTAGTGTTAACACTTATGAGCAGTACCAGAAATGGGGCTCGCTGGCCAAACCTTTAAATACAATTGTTGGTATTATCCTCAATTGGTCGTTTTGGTTTGGTGCCTTTTATTTAATAGGCGGTATCCCATTAGCAGTTGCTTTATTTGCAGCAGCAGGTTTTTGGGCTGTAGGTGTACGTACCTTCAACTACGAAGGCCACGGCAAGGGCGAAGACAAGCGCCGCGAAGGTGTTGATTATAACCGCGATGATATGTCTATCAACCAAATATGGCCGGGCATTGTAGCGGGAGAGTGGCACAATAACCACCATTTATACCCTAAGAGTGCACGCTCTGGCTTTAAGCCTTACCAGGTAGATTCTGCCTGGTATTATATTAAGTTTATGCATACCATTGGTGCTGTAAGTACCTATCACGATTCAAAAAAGCAGTTTTATAAAGACTATTTAAAGGCCCACGCAACTGAGAAAGAAGCAACAGTTGCAGAGCTAAGAGTGCCCAAAGCAACAACACTGGTTGCAGAACGCATATAATTAAAACTTTTAATATTACATGGTGTTTAGTTAAAAATAATCACCATGAAAAAAATAATTTTCTTACTCATGCTCACCATATGTGTGGCATCAATGTCTTTTGCACAACAGGTTGTGGTTAAAGATGAAACTAAAACTAAACGCACCAGTACTTTACCCCAAAAAATACATAATGTGTTTCATAAGAAAAAACATTATAGCGGTTACAAAACCAAACATGTAGTTAAAAAAGCTAAAGTATAATATAAAGGCTCCGATTTATCGGAGCCTTTATTGTTTAACCATATTTAATTAACATAACAAATAATAGGAGCAGACCGTATTTACTGCCTGTTATACATTTTTACCAGCCCGATTAATTCGGTTGACGTGCCTTTACTTAACAATTTTGGCAGCATACGCCACAACCAATTATTTTCTGCGATTGATGGATTGTTCATTCTCGATTTTTCATCCAGCCCCAAAACATCCTGCATAGGGATAATTGCTACTTTTGCGGTGGAAGCATAGGCCATGCGGATTAATACTTTGGCGATGTTTTTATGTTTTACCGGTAAGCCTGCATAGGCTTCAATCTGTTTAACTATTTGTTTATCCGTATCCTGATTATACCATCCTGTTGTAGTATTGTTGTCATGGGTGCCGGTGTATACCAAAAAGTTAGCATCATAATTATGGGGGATATACAGCGATTGTGCCGTTGCATCGCCGAAGGCAAATTGCAGCACTTTCATGCCGGGTAATTCAAACTGATCGCGCAGCTTAAATACGGGTTCATCAATATCGCCCAGGTCTTCGGCCACAAAAGGCAAATTACCCAAAGCCTGTTTTACTTTGTTAAAGAAATCTGCGCCCGGGCCTTGTACCCAGCGGCCATTTTTGGCAGTCGGTTCACCGGCGGGTACTTCCCAGTAGGCAGCAAATGCCCTGAAATGATCGAGCCGCAACATATCAAACAACTCCATGTTTTTGCGCAAACGGTTAATCCACCATTGATAGCCTTGCTTTTTCAGTACATCCCAGCGGTACACCGGCATACGCCAAAGCTGTCCATCGGCATTAAAATAATCTGGTGGCACGCCTGCAATACCGGCCATGTTGCTTTGCTTATCCAGGGCAAAAATTTCCTGGTTGGCCCATACATCTGCCGAGTTGTAGCTTACATAGAAAGGCAGATCGCCAAACAATTTAATATTCAGGGTATGGCAATGCGCTTTTAACTGATGCCATTGCCTGTAAAATATAAATTGCAGCCATTGTATTTTATCAATTGCTCTTTGATGGCGCTGGGTAAAACGGGCTAATGCGGGGGTATGGCGGGGTTTTAAAGACCGGG
>NZ_MPPL01000001.1:1064112-1104070 GCF_001911425.1 Mucilaginibacter polytrichastri
CCAGGGTTGGCCATCATGGTTTTCGCGCAGGGCTTTATATAAGGCAAAGTCAGTTAGCCAATAAGCCTCCTGTTTACAAAAATCTGTAAAGTCTTTTTTTAGGGGCTTAAAATCACTTTTGTAAAAGTTCTCGTAAGCACGGTCAAAAAGTTCCTGTTTCAGGTCTTCTACTTTGGGGAAATTAATTTTATCTGTTTGTGGCAGATGAAAATCATCCAGGTCATCTTCATTTAACAGGCCATCCTTAACCAGTAAAGCCGGACTAATAAGCAGGGTATTACCCGCCATGCTGCTAAACGAGCTATAGGGCGAATAATTTTGATCGGCCCCGATGGGGTTAAGTGGCAACAACTGCCAATATTTTTGCCCGCTTTGGCTTAAAAAATTGGCAAATGAATGCGCACCCGGGCCTATATCGCCAATGCCAAATGCCGAGGGTAACGAACTGATATGCATTAATATACCGGCACCACGGTTATTTTCGGGGTTGCTTAACTTAATGACTGCCAGTGGCACATGGCGAAATATTTCACTGATTAATAATTCGTCATCCAGTATTTTACCCTTTAAATCTAACGACTGATGCTGCCAATGCCCAGGTGCTTCTTCGGGCAAAATTAGGCGGGTATCTTTCCAGTCGATAGCCGTGATTTCTTTTTGCTGTGCCTTGCAAATGGTGGCTGTGTAAAGCGGAATTGCTACCACCAGCCATTCATTTTGATTGCGGCGGGCAAAAGCAATAATATTGTCTTTATAAGCACCCTTTACCTTTAGCGGAATGTATTCGCCTTTGGCGAATAGCGCTGCTTCTGAGCTTCTGAGTTTAAATAGTTGCTGCGTGAGCCAAAGTTTAATATGGCCGTTGTAGCGATCGGCCCATAGGTCGGTTAGGGCTTCTGATGTGTCTGCAGATAGTTTTTTATTTAATAATTTCGAACGCAATTGATAATCTACTGGGCGGCGGTTATCGGGGTCAACCAGGCTCAGGTCCCATAACTCGCATCCCTGGTAAACATCAGGCAGGCCGGGGCAGGTGAATTTGAGCAATAACTGTGCTAGCGAATTGATAATGCCATGGTCTGCAATATCCTGCTGAAATTTTTGGAACGATGACCAGAATTCACCTTGCTGGTCTAGTAAGCCGGCGGCAAAATCGAGCGTAGCTTTTTCATATTCCGCATTGGGCTGTGCCCAGTTAGAGTTTACCTTGCCTTCGCGGAGGGCTTTGGTGAGGTATTCTGCTAAACGCTCGCCAAAATTATCATCGCCTTCGCCGGGCATTGGGTAGGCAGCTGCAATGGTTTGGTAAATAAAATAGCGATCATTGGCATCCGGAGCGGAAGCAGTGTCTTTATGCAGCTTTTCCCAATGCTTAACAGCATCCAGCCACTCGTGCGGTAAGGCCGTTAATACGTTTAATCTGGTGCGTACATCTTCGCCACGTTTGGTATCATGGGTTGATGTGCCGTTGAGTGCCAGCGGCCATTGTTTTTGCCGTTGTTTCATCAGCTTATGGAAATCTTTAACAGATAGTCCAAAAGCATCCGGCGCGTCGCCAACTTCGTTATGGCCTACAAAACGGTTGTAGGTATACATTAGGGTGTCCTCAACACCTTTGGCCATTAGCGGGCCGCTAAACTGCATTAATCGCTGGTAAAATTGCAAGGCTTTTTGATTATAAGAACTGCGGTTTTCGTGCGGCTTTTGCAACAGTGTTTTATCAAGCAGATCACATGCTACGGCCAGGTCTTTATTTTCTTTTACAACAGCATGCAGTATAGCCTGTATGCTTTCGGTTTCGTTATAAATAAGCGGCATTTGATTACCATAATAGCGGTAAACCGGGCAATGAATTAAAAACTGCGCAATGGCATTTTTGAGATTATCGCGTCCAATTAATTTGAGCGTTTTATCGTCGGCCAGTTTAAGCTTCAGAAAGTAGTTGAGCAGGTTATCCAACTCGCCCTGCATGTTGGCTTCCAGAATAGTTGCTTTCTTGATTAAGATTTGCTGATGAACAGGTTGCTTACTGCCAACCAGCTCCTCATAAAAATGATTGAACTTATTTAGAGATGAACTATCCGTGAGCAGGTTGTTTACCTGTGCTAAAAAATCGTAACCGGTGCTACCTTGTAAAGGCCATTGTGCAGGCATTTTTTCGCCTTGCTCCAAAATCTTTTCGGCAACAATATAGGTTTCGTCGCCGGCCAGTTCGCGCAGGTTATAAAGGTAGGTTTCAGGATTATACAAGCCATCGATATGATCAATCCGCAGACCCTGAAATATGCCTTCATCCACCATTTGTTTAATCACCCGGTGGTAATGCTTAAATACTTCGGGCTGCTGTATGTTGAGGCACATCAGGCTGTTTACTGTGAAAAAACGGCGGTAGTTAATTGCTTTATCTGTTTCTTCCCAGCTGCAGAGGCGGTAGTGCTGTTCGTCTGCCAGTTGCTTTAGCAGTACGGGATTATTATTTATGGTATCGATAGCTGTATGAAGATGTGCCTTAACCTCGCCTTGTTTTAAAGCAGTAGCGAGTTTAACTAACCATGCGCTCCATTTTAGAGTTAGCTTTTTACTGTCCTTGCCTTTTAATATGGCGGTGATCTCAGTTATCAGCTGTTTTAAATTTTCGGGTAATTGTTCACTGTTATGTTGAAGTATGGTTACATATGATTGCAGATTTAAAGGCCAGCTATTATCGAAATAGGTAAATTTTAGTTGCTTATTTTGGTATACTACTTTTAACTCACCGCTGTCAATAACATCTGATAATACCTTGCCCAAAAACGGCATCATTACGCGTTCATCCTGAAATAATTCGCTGGCCAGGCCCGTATCAAAAAATGAAGCATAAACAGATTGGCGGCCTTTCTCCAGCACATCCATTAACCAGGGGTTGTTGGCGTGTACACCCATATGGTTAGGCACAATATCCTGCAACCAGCCTATGTTTTTATCCTGCAATTTTTTACTAATAAGGCGCAATTGCTTTTCATTACCAACCTCGGGGTTGATGCGGTGCGGATTAACGCCATCGTAACCATGCGTACTACCAGGAGCGGCTTCAAAAACAGGGGAGGCATAAATGGTGCTTACACCCAGTTTTTGCAGGTAACTAATGATTTTCTCGAAGTCACTAAACGTGAACTGCTGATGAAATTGAAGGCGATAGGTTGCAATGGGATTGTACATAAAATATAAGATTGGGTCAAAAGAAATTCCCCTCTGCAAAGGGGCGCGTAAGGCTGTGTGCGGGGAGGGGTGTGTTTCTGCGATGAACTCAGCTAATATAATAACACACCCCTGCACCCCTCTCAAGAGGGGAATCGCGCGGGGCCATTGCTTTTGTTGGTTTGCTGGTATTTAGAATATATTATATTTGGAAAATTCCCCTCTAGAGAGGGGGCGTGTTTGG
The DNA here is from genome assembly GCF_001911425.1 of Mucilaginibacter polytrichastri. GTDB lineage: Bacteria > Bacteroidota > Bacteroidia > Sphingobacteriales > Sphingobacteriaceae > Mucilaginibacter > Mucilaginibacter polytrichastri. The sequence continues at coordinate 1,067,534 of NZ_MPPL01000001.1, forward strand.
TTGTGTGCGGGGAGGGGTGTGTTTCTGCGATATAATCAGCAAATTTAAGAAAATGTCCCTGCGCTCCTCTTAATAGTGGGGTCGCGCGAAGGCCTTTGCTTTTATTATGCATTCTCAACATTATCCGATACAATAAATAATTACAGCTTGCGGCTGTAATTCAATGATCGCCTCACTCAAGAAACTGTTTGGCGATTCTTTGGGGCCACCCCATTCCGGATCTGCAGAATCTAACTGTTTGATCCATTTTTTATCGGTATGCGGCAGGGTAGTTTGCTGAACCGTGTTTGAAAAGTTCATTAATGCCACCAAATAATCGCCCTGATACCACCGTTGCAGGGTGAGCATCTGTTTGTCCTTGTCTGCATCTGCTTTTACCTGGTTTCTGTTGAGGTTGTGGATCACGGGCAAGTACTGGCGCAGTTTGATCAGCTTTTTATAATAAGCAAACATAGTTTGGTGTTGGCCCTTATCCTTCAACTGCCATTGCAATTTGGATTGTATGAAGGTTTGCTCGTCCATCGGGTCGGGCGCTTCGCCTTCGGCGTGGAAGGCAGCAAATTCGGCCTTGCGGCCTTTGCGCACGGCCTCGGCCAGCTCGGGGTCGGTATGGCTTACAAAGTATTGGAATGGGTTAGGCTCGCCCCATTCTTCGCCCATAAATAACATGGGGATGAAGGGGGCAATTAAAGTTGCGGCAGCCATCAGTTTCTGCATCTCGAAACTAAAAAGCTGGCTGCTTCGTTCGCCCAGCATTCGATTGCCAATCTGGTCATGATTTTGGGAGAAAACAATGAACTGATTCCCCGGATTATCTGTAGCCTTTACCCCGAAATTTTTATGCCGGTGCGCTGAATATTGCCCGTCGTAAACATACGCATCGTTGTAGGTTTTGGCCAAATGTTCAATACCATGAAAGTCTTCGTAATAGCCATCTCTTTCGCCGCCTGCGGTAACGCGTAAGGCATGGTGAAACTCATCAATCCATTGCGCATCCATCCCGAAGCCAGCTTTATCAAGCGGGTTAATGTAACGGGTATCATTTAAATCGCATTCTATGATGAGATGGTGCGGGCGGCCTGTTTCCTTTATTAAATGGTCAACATGCTCCTTAATCTCTGCCAAAATATGTTGCGGACTAAAATCCTTAATGGCGTGCACGGCATCCAACCGCAAGGCATCAATATGGAAATCGCGGAACCACATCAGTGCATTCTCTATGTAGTACTGTCGTACAGCATCGCACCAGGCATCATCAAAATTAATGGCGTTGCCCCAGGGGGTATTATATTTATCGGTAAAGTAGGGGCCGTACTCACTAAAGTAATTCCCTTCTGGGCCAATGTGGTTGTAAACCACATCTAACACCACGGCAATGCCTTTTTGATGGCAGGTATTAACCAAATGCTGTAATGCTTTTGGCCCGCCGTATGAGCTTTGTACGGCAAATGGATAAACGCCGTCGTAACCCCAGTTACGTTCGCCGGCGAACTGGGCTACGGGCATAATTTCAATAGCCGTAATACCCAGATTTTTCAGATAATCCAGCTTGCCTTCTATGGCTTCAAATGTGCCTTCGGGTGTAAATGTACCGGTATGGAGCTCGTAAATGATATACTCGTTAAGGTGCCAGTTTTTCCAGTGCTCATCTGTCCAGGCAAACGCATTGAGATCAATTACCTGCGATGCCTCATGAACACCCTTTGGCTGACTTAACGAACTTGGGTCGGGCAGGAACTTGTCGTCATCAAGCACAATTCGGTACAGATCACCATCTTTTAGTTGGTCGGTCTTTAATGCCCAATAGCCATAGTCCTGTTTCTGCATGGGCAGATCTATCCGGCCTGCGCAAACACGCAAACTTACCCTACCAGCATTTGGCGCCCATATTAAAGCATTGAACTCGCCGTCCGGATCTATGTTTACCCCTATTGTTCTTTTAACCGTTTCCATATTTATTATTCCCCCTGCGGATAGTGCAATAGTATAATTGAACGTGCATCTACCGTAACCGTTTCTTCTGCCTGGTATTTATCACCATCGCCTGTGGTACCTGTGCCAGTATCAAGCATTACGGTCCATTCCTTGGCATAGTCTGCCGATGGTAACTTATATTCTATTGTTTCGTGGTGGGCATTAAATATCACATAGAAATTGTCATCAATTAACTGCTCACCTTTAGCATTGCGAGAGCGCAAAGCCTTGCCGTTCATAAACACCGCCAGCGATTTGGCAAAATCATGGCTCCAGTGTTCATCATTCATTGGCTCACCTGTGGGTAAAAACCAGGCAATATCTTCCAGGTCACCATCCTTTACGGGCGCGCCCCTAAACCACCTGCGGCGGCAAAATGCCGGGTGATCGCGTCTTATCTTAATTAATTTTTGCGTAAAGCTTAGCAAGTCCTGGTCTGCTTTTTCCCAATCCATCCACGAGATCTCATTATCCTGGCAGTAGGCATTGTTATTACCTTGTTGTGTACGGCTCACCTCATCGCCGGCTACCAGCATCGGCACACCTTGTGAAAGAAATAGTGTGGTCAGGAAATTACGTTTCTGCCTTTCGCGCAGCTGGTTTATTTCTTCGTTGTCGGTCGGCCCTTCTTCACCACCATTCCATGACCGGTTATTGCTGTCGCCATCATTATTGTCTTCGCCATTGGCCTCATTATGCTTTTCGTTATAGCTCACCAGGTCATTCAACGTAAAACCATCGTGTGCGGTGATAAAGTTCACACTAGCTGTAGGTCGCCGAAACTCGTCGCGATACAGGTCAGAACTACCGGTAAAGCGTTCGGCAAATTCGGCCAGCATACTGTCGGCACCACGCCAGTAATCGCGGATGCAGTCGCGGTATTTTCCATTCCACTCACCCCAGCCGGCAGGGAATTTACCTACCTGGTAACCTCCTTCGCCAATATCCCAGGGCTCGGCAATCAGCTTTACCTGAGATATAATAGGGTCCTGGTGTATAATATCAAAAAAGGCACTCAGGCGGTTAACCTCATGCAGTTCGCGGGCAAGTGTAGCGGCAAGGTCAAACCTAAAGCCGTCTACGTGCATATCGGTTATCCAGTAGCGCAGGCTATCCATAATAAGCCTCAAAACACTTGGTAAATTAGCGTTTAAGGTATTACCGGTACCTGTATAGTCCATGTAAAAGCGTTTGTCATCTTCCATCAGGCGGTAATAACTCTCGTTATCCACCCCTTTAAAAGAGATAGTCGGGCCCATCTGGTTGCCTTCGGCAGTATGGTTATAAACCACATCCAGTATCACCTCTATGCCTGCTTTGTGCAGCTCTTTTACCATGTTCTTAAACTCGTTCACCTGCTCGCCCTGTGTGCCGGTGCAGCCATACAAAACTTCGGGTGCAAAATAGCCGATGGTATTGTAGCCCCAATAATTGGTAAGGCCTTTTTCCTTCAGGTGGCGGTCGGCTAAAAAGTGATGCACAGGCAACAATTCAATGGCAGTAATGCCCAGGTCTTTTAAATATTTGATGGTAGATGGATGCGCGATCCCGGCATAACTTCCGCGCTGTTCTTCGGGGATATCATTACATAGTTTAGTAAAGCCGCGTACATGGGCTTCATAAATTATGGTATCGGTATAAGGTATTTTTAGCGGTTTATCATCCCCCCAGTCAAACGACGGGTCAATTACCACACTTTTGGGTAGATAAGGTGCGCTATCTGTTTCGCTGAAACTCAGGTCTTCGTCGGGGTTGCCAAGTTCGTAACCAAAAAGCGAATCATGCCATTCAATGGGGCCTGCTATGGCTTTGGCGTAAGGGTCTATCAGTAATTTATTAGGGTTAAAACGTTGGCCGTTTTCGGGTTCGTAAGGGCCGTAAACACGGTAACCATATAGTTCTCCGGGTTTAATATCGGGTATAAAGGTGTGCCAGATCTGGTGTGTACGTTCTAATAGTTCAATTCTTGCATACTCTTTTTCGTCAGTAGCAGATTTAAACAAGCAAACTTCCACTTTGGTAGCTTTGTCTGCATATAAAGCAAAATTTACGCCATTGTCTTTCCAGGTGGCGCCAAGCGGATAAGGTTCTCCAGGGTAGTTTTTCATAGTCATATACCCATCAATCAATAATCATTAAAAATGTTTGTGCGAACATCAAAATCTGATAAAATAGTACATTAATTTAACGGCAATGATGTATTTATATACAGGTTGTAATTGATAACTTAGTCCACCAATTATAAGTTACCTAACTTCAATATTATGAAAAACACCCTGTGCTGTGTGTTTACCGGTTTACTGGTAACCGCAGCTAGCTACCTGCCGGTTAGTGCACAAACCGGCCCTGGCATTTTTGCCGGGCAAGCCGATGTTGGCCGTGTTAAACATCGCGGTAGCGCAGTTTATAACCCTGCCTTGCAGCAATATAATATTAAAGGTTCGGGCACCAATATCTGGTTCAATCACGATGAATTTCATTTTGTGTGGAAAAAGATCAAAGGCGATTTTATACTGCGCACCAACGCTGCTTTTATTGGCAAAGGGGTAGAGCAGCACCGCAAATGGGGCTGGATGGTACGTACCAGCCTGGATAGCTCGTCGGCGCATGTAAACGCTGTTGAACATGGAGATGGTTTAACCTCCCTGCAATACCGCCGTACCTCGGGCGCCACTACCGAAGAAATTAAATCGAAAATAACCCATGCCGATGTGATCCAGCTGGAGCGGCATGGTACTACCTATACCATGTCTGTAGCCCGTAAGGGTGATACTTTTGTAACTGAAGAAGTAAAAGATATCGATCTGGGCGATGATGTATATGTTGGCCTGTTTGTATGCTCGCATAACCCGGACGTTATCGAAGAAGCTGTTTTTGACAATGTGCGCATTGTGATACCCGCTGATAAAACCATGAACGGTTACCAGAAACATATAGGCAGCAGTATTGAAATTTTAGACCTGGCTACGCAGAACAGTAAGATCATTTACCAGTCGCCAGCATCTATCCAGGCTCCCAACTGGACGCCCGATAACAAATCGCTTATTTATAACAAAGAAGGGCTGCTTTATAAGTACGATCTCAAAACCAATACCCCGGCTATACTGAATACCGGTAAAGTAAACCAGAACAATAACGATCACGTACTTTCCTTCGATGGTAAAATGCTGGCCATTAGCAGTTCGACTGCGGGCAGCGATGGATCAATAGGCTGGGTAGTACCGGTAACCGGTGGCGAACCGCGCAGAATGAATGAGGTTGGGCCAAGCTATATGCATGGCTGGTCGCCGGATGGGCAGTACCTGGTATTTACCGGCCAGCGCGATAAAGAATTTGATATTTACCGCATCCCATCAAAAGGGGGCAAAGAGATTCGCCTGACTACCGCACCCGGACTTGACGACGGCCCGGAATACACACCCGATGGTAAATACATTTACTTTAATTCTGTACGCAGCGGCCTGATGCAGGTTTGGCGGATGAAAGCCGATGGAACAGAACAAACACAAATTACGCATGATGATTTTAATAACTGGTTTCCGCATGTTTCGCCGGATGGCAAATGGATTTTGTTTATAACCTTCATGAAGGGTGAAGTTGAACCCGGTGATCATCCTTTTTACAAACATGTTTACCTGCGGATATTACCGGTAAATGGCGGCGATGGTATTGAGCCTAAAGTGGTTGCCTATCTGTATGGCGGGCAGGGTACTATCAATACGCCATCATGGGCGCCGGATGGCAAGCACCTGGCATTTGTAAGTAATTCACAGTTGTTGTACCCGATCTTCCCGATAGAAAAATAAGCAGTTAATGAATTTATCACGCAGAGTATTTATTAAAACAGGTGCGCTGGGTATAGCCGGGAGTGCTTTGTTAAAAGAGAGCTTATTTGCCGGGGTAGCAGGTAAAGAGTTGGTTGGCTTACAGTTGTATTCGGTTCGCGAAGCGATGAAAACCGATGCAGCTGGTACATTAAAGAAACTGGCTGATGGTGGTTACCGCTACATAGAACATGCCGGCTATGCCAATGGTAAGTTCTATGGCTACACGCCTGGAGAATTTAAAAAGTTAATGGCTGATTTGGGGCTTAAAATGCCGAGCGGCCATAGCCGTATGTCTCTTTCTGACTGGGACAGTACTAAAAACGACTTTACCGATGTTTGGAAGAGAACCATTGCCGATAGCGCCGAAGTAGGGCAGCACTTTGTACTGAACCCCTGGCTGGATGAGAATTTGCGTACAGATCCCGAAGCCTTGAAGCGCCTGATGCAACAGTTTAACAAAAGCGGAGAGCTTTGTAAAACTTACGGAATGAAGTTTGGCTACCATAACCACAACTTTGAGTTTATTACACCAATGGGCAATGGTAACCTGTACGATTTTATTATCCAAAACACCGACCCGGCATTAGTTGCCCAGCAAATGGATTTTGGCAATATGATTGGTGCGGGTGCCCAACCGGTAGATTATTTGAAAAAGTATCCCGGCCGTTTTGAGTTGTTGCACGTAAAGGATGAGATTAAAAGCGATGGAAAAGGCGATTTGGGCGATGGTTACGATAGTACCATACTGGGTGATGGTATAATGCCTATGCAAGAGATACTTACCTTGGCACGCAAAATTGGGGGTACTACGCATTTTATGATCGAGCAGGAATCATACCAGGGGAAAGACCCGGTCGATTGTGTAAAAAAGGACTTACAAATAATGAAAAAATGGGGCTATGTGTAGCGCCATTTAAGATTAAACGTATATTGCATTAATAAACTAAGCGCTTTTTGGTCCCCTCGCAAAAAGCAAATTTTTATACCGATTATAAATTTAACACCGCATGAACAGGCGTACCGTTATAAAAAATCTGGCTCTTATTATTGGTGGTGCCACGCTCTTACCCTCGTGTTTTCAAGAGCATGGCAAAGCGTCAATGGCGTTTAAAAAAATCAACGTAAGTGCCGATCAGGAACGGTTTGTTGCCGATGTGGCCGAAACCATTATTCCTAAAACTGATACCCCGGGAGCTAAAGACCTTAGCCTGCATTTATTTGTGCTCAAAATGGTTGATGATTGTTTTAGCAAAAAAGACCAGGATGCGTTTATGGCCGGGCTTGATAAGCTGAGTAAGGAGGCTGAAAAACGCTATGATAAACCTTTTGGCCAATGCAGCCAGCAACAGCGCGAAAGTTTGCTGACCGAGCTTGATCAAAAGCAAATGGCCTACCAGAAAGCACAAAATGCACATGGCAAAAATTTAAAGAAAGAGTTACCTGCCGATGATATGCTGGCCTTTTACGGTATCACTAAGGGTGAAACCATTTTTGGGTATACCAATTCAAAATATTTTATGACCAAACAAATTGTATACGAGCTGATACCCGGCCGCTATAATCCTAATTTCCCTGTTAAAAATCTTAAAGCTGGTATAAAGCATGGCTAATTTAAATATAGACAATGCCAAACAACGCACCTTTGACGCTATCGTCATCGGTTCGGGCATGAGCGGGGGATGGGCTGCCAAAGAATTTACCGAAAAAGGTTTAAATACCCTGATGCTGGAGCGTGGGCGCGACGTAAAACACAACATAAATTACCCCACCACCAATATGTACCCCTGGGAGTTTTCGCACCGGGGCGAACTATCGTATGATATTAAACAGGCTAACCCCATCATTAGTAAGTGTTATGCTTTTAAAGAAGATGCCATGCATTTTTTTGTGAAAGATAAGGAGCACCCCTATGTACAGGATAAACCCTTCGATTGGATCCGTGGGTACCAGGTTGGTGGCAAATCACTGATGTGGGCCCGCCAAACCCAGCGCTGGAGCGACTATGATTTTGAAGGCCCTGCACGTGATGATTTCGCGGTAGACTGGCCTATCCGTTATAAAGATATTGCACCGTGGTATAGCTACGTAGAAAAATTTGCCGGTATCTCAGGCAATAAAGACGGCTTGGATAGCCTGCCCGATGGTGAGTTTTTACCCGCCTTTCCACTAAATAGTGTAGAGAACCACTTTAGCAAGGTACTGGGGAGTAATTATCAAAACCGCCATGTTATTAGTGCGCGCTGTGCGCATTTATCGGTACCGCAGCCTATCCATCTGCAACAGGGGCGGGTAATGTGCCAGAAAAGAATACTGTGCCAGCGAGGTTGCCCCTTTGGAGGGTATTTCAGCGCCAACTCCACCACTATTCCGTGGGCATTAAAAACAGGTAAACTAACGCTAAGGCCACATGCTGTAGTGCAGGAGGTAATCTTCGACGATAAAAAAGGTAAAGCTACCGGTGTACGCATTATGGATACCGAAACCAAAGAGGTGATAGCGTACTATGCCAAAGTGATATTTGTTAATGCCGCAGCTATAAACACTAACCTGGTATTGCTTAATTCAAAATCGCAGCGTTTCCCTAACGGCTTGGGCAATGATAGCGGTGTGCTGGGTAAATACGTGGCATTCCATAATTACAGCGCACGCATTTCGGCCGAATATGACGGCGATATGGATTTAACCACCGATGGCCGCAACCCGGCAGGAGGTGGTTATATACCGAGGTTTAGAAATTTGAAGAAGCAAGAAACCGGCTTTTTACGGGGGTATGCAGCTGGTTTCAGTGCGTATCGCGGATTGGATACTGACTCTACAGGCGTTGGTAAAAATCTGAAAGAAAACATTATCCACCCAACATTAAGTGGCTGGAAGGTTGGCTCGCACATGATGGCCGAAACCATCCCCAAAGAAACCAATACGCTTACTTTAGATGCCAGCCAGAAAGATGCATGGGGCGTACCGCTATTAAAGTTTAACATTGATTATGATGATAACGATGCTAAAATGAAGCAAGACTATTTTGAGCAGATGACCGAGATGTTTACCAAAGCAGGCTTCAAAAACATCCAGACCAACGACAGTAAGCAAGCCCCGGGACTGGATATCCATGAAATGGGTGGTGCACGGATGGGGAGTGACCCTAAAACATCAATACTTAACAAATGGAATCAGATGCATGCTTGTAATAACATATTTGTTACAGACGGAGCCTGCATGACATCAACTTCGACCCAAAACCCCTCATTAACCTATATGGCACTAACAGCCAGGGCGGTTGATTATGCGGTAGGCGAAATGAAGAAGGGAAACATTGCTTAAAAAGTTAAATAAAAGAGCTTTATTGTGTAGAAAAAACACAATGGACGTTTTTGATAGAATAAAAAAAATCATACATTAGACCGGGCTTACCAAGCAGGCGCCCGTTTTGTAACCAAATTATACCTTTCTTTTTTTATGTCAGCTAACAATACATATGATGCTATCGTTGTTGGATCGGGGATCTCCGGCGGATGGGCAGCTAAAGAACTAACCGAAAAAGGCTTAAAAGTGCTGATGCTAGAACGCGGACGCAATATTGAGCACATTAAGGATTATGTAAATGCCAACAAGGCGCCATGGGAGTTTGAACACCGTGGAGGGCGTACCCAAAAAATGATTGAAGATTATCCCGTGCTTAAGCGTGACTACACGTTGAACGAGGCTAATCTTGATTACTGGGTTAACGAAAAAGAAAGCCCCTATGTAGAGGATAAACCGTTCGACTGGTTTCGCGGGTATCACGTGGGGGGCCGCTCGCTCATGTGGGGCCGTCAGTCATACCGCTGGCACGAGAGCGATTTTGAAGCTAACTTAAAAGATGGTATCGCTGTAGATTGGCCTATCCGTTATGCCGATTTGGCACCGTGGTATAGCTATGCAGAAAAATTTGCGGGTATCTCTGGTAACCGCGATGGCGTACCTATCCTTCCGGATGGCGATTTTATGCCGGCCATGGAAATGAACGTGGTTGAAAAAGATGTTTCGGCCCGTTTAAAATCCTATTACAAAGGCAACCGCCATATGATTATTGGCCGTACGGCTAATATCACCGTACCGCACGAGGGGCGTACCAATTGCCAGTATCGTAACAAATGCTGGTTAGGTTGTCCGTTCGGTGCCTATTTCAGCACACAATCATCTACCTTACCGGCTGCCATGAAAACAGGCAACCTTACTTTACGCCCGTGGAGCATCGTAACCAAAGTATTGTACGATAAAGACACCAAGAAGGCAAAAGGAGTAGAGGTACTGGATGCCGAAACCAACAAAACATACGAGTACAACGCGAAGATCATTTTCCTGAATGCGTCGACCATTAATACGGCCTGGATTCTCCAAAACTCGGCTACAGATATATGGCCTGATGGTTTAGGGAGCAGCAGCGGCCAGTTAGGTCACAACCTGATGGATCACCATTTGGGTGTAGGTGCATCGGGTATGGTAGAAGGTTATGAAGATAAATACATGTATGGCCGCCGTGCAAACGGGATCTATATACCGCGTTACCGCAACCTGGATGGCGACAAACGCGATTACATCCGTGGTTTTGGTTACCAGGGCCGCGCAGACCGCGACCGTTGGAGCCGCGATATTCCTGAAATGAACTTAGGCGGCGATTTTAAAGACGCATTAGCTGAGCCGGGAGCATGGCACATGGGTATCGGCGGTTTCGGCGAAACATTGCCTTACCACGAAAACCGCGTTTACCTTGATAAAACCAAGAAAGATAAATGGGGACTGCCGGTACCGGTAATCAATGCCGTAATTAAAGATAATGAAATGAAGATGCGCATTGATATGGCAAATGATGCCAAAGAAATGCTGGAAGCTGCAGGCGTGAAACAGGTAAACACTTACACCTCTGAAGCTGTGCTTGGAAAAGGTATCCACGAGATGGGTACCGCGCGGATGGGGCGCGATCCAAAAACATCAGTATTAAATGGCTGGAACCAGGTTTGGGATGCGCAAAACGTATTTGTTACCGATGGTGCCGCCATGACATCTGCTGCCTGCCAAAACCCTTCATTAACTTATATGGCTATGACAGCACGTGCTGCCAACTATGCCGTTGAGCAATTAAAGAAAGGTAATCTTTAAGCAAATCAAACTATCAACCAATGAGCAACAACCCCGAAGAGAAGCAAGATAACACTTCATCCAGGCGCGACTTTCTAAAAACAGGCGCAATAGCTGCGGCTGGTTTTATGATTGTTCCGCGTTATGTTTTAGGTGGTAAAGGATTCATAGCACCAAGCGATCGTTTAGTGATTGCCGGTGTAGGTGTAGGCGGAAAAGGTGAGAGCGATATTGCCAATTTTTACAAAAGCGGAAAAGCCGAGATCGGTTTCCTGTGCGATGTAGATGATCGTCGTTCAGCGAAAACGAGAGCAAGCTTCCCTAAAGCAAAATATTATAAAGACTGGCGCGAGATGTTTGATAAAGAACATAAGCATTTCGATGCCGTGTCTGTATCCACGCCAGATCATAACCATACCATCATTACCTATCATGCCATGCAGCTGGGCAAGCACGTTTATGTGCAAAAGCCGCTAACGCACGATATTTATGAGGCGCGCATACTTACAGAGGCGGCTAAGAAGTACAAAGTAGTTACCCAAATGGGTAACCAGGGCGCATCAAACGATGGTACCCGACAGTTATCTGAGTGGTATGATGCCGGCGAAATTGGCGACGTGCATACTATTTACTGCTGGACTAACCGCCCTGTTTGGCCACAAGGTATCCAGTGGCCAACAACCAAGGCAGAAATTCCGAAAGAACTAGACTGGGATTTGTGGTTAGGTACTGCACCACAAAAAGATTATGTAGATAAACTGGTACCCTTTAACTGGCGCGGCTGGTGGGATTACGGCACCGGTGCTTTAGGTGATATGGGTTGCCATTTGGTTGAAGCTCCATTCCGTATGCTGGGTTTAAAGTATGTAAAAAATGTACAGGCCAGCGTGGGCAGCGTTTATGTAGATGAATTTAAAAAAGGCGTTTTCCCTGAAAGCTGCCCGCCATCGAGCCACATTACGCTTACATTCCCTAAAACCGAGAAAACCACAGGCGACGTTACTTTACACTGGATGGACGGTGGCATTGAACCTGAAAGACCGGATGAGCTTGGCCCGAACGAAAAATGGGGTGGCGAAGAAGGCAACGGTACACTATTTATAGGTACCAAGGGTAAAATGTATGCAAGTACATATTCTTCAGCAGCAACGCTGTTACCAAAATCAAGAACAGCCGAAGTAAATGTGCCTCAAAAATGGGCACGCGTACCCGGCCAGTCCGAAGGGCATTATGGCCAATGGGTAGAGGCTTGTTTAGCCGGTTACGGTAAAAAAGAAGTAAGTTCTCCGTTTGAAGTTGCTGGCCCGCTTACAGAGGCTTTACTGATGGCAAATTTGGCTGTACGTGGTCACGATTTACCAGGCGGACAGTTTAAATATGAGTGGGATAGTGCAGCCATGAAAGTAACCAATTTTGATGCGGTTAATAAATACATTAAACGCGATTACCGCCAGGGCTGGACCCTGGGCATTTAGAAAAAATATTTATTCAGTAACAATTAACATAGTAACCAAACCAAACTATGAACAGAAGAGACGCTATTGAAAGAGTAGCATGGATACTGGGAGGAACAGTGATCGGTGCCGAATTTTTTATGTCGGGGTGTAAACCGGCAGGCAGCAAGGTAGAAGATCTTTTTGATCAGGACCACACGGCTTTTTTAAATGAAATTGCCGAAACCATTTTGCCTAAAACCAACACGCCAGGCGCTAAAGAAGCCAAGGTGGGGCAGTTTATTGGGGTAATGGTACGCGATTGCTACACCGCAGATGATCAGAAGATTTTTCTGAACGGCTTAGGTAAACTTGATGATGCTACTGAGAAAAAGTACAGCGTTAAATTTATGGGGGCCGATATTAAACAGCGTACCGCTGTTTTAGCCGACCTGGATAAAGAGCAGGCTGCCTACAACAAAACTAAAAAGAAAGACGACCCTAACCATTATTACGAAATGATTAAACAACTAACGTTGTTGGGTTATTTTACTTCAGAGCTGGGCTGCACCAAAGCAATGCGTTATTTACCTGTACCGGGTAAGTTTGTGGGTGATTACCCTTACAAAAAGGGCGATAAGGCCTGGGCATTGGTATAGGGAGAGTGCAGCAATTTGCGTTAGGGATAGAAGTGGAAAGCCCGGAGCGTAGCGAGGACTTGCAACGGATAGCCCGACCCGTAGGGGAACGCCCAGAACGTTGTTGGTAAACATCAATTTGTCGTTGCGAGCGATTGCGTGGCAATGTCGTCGTATGTTATCCGATATGCATGGCTACGAGATTGCCACGTCGTTACACTCCTCGCAATGACAACTAGAAGAGGTGATGATGGAAAGAAAAATAGAATAGGGAACTAAACTTTACGAATGAAACTAAGATTAGGAATGATCGGCGGTGGACAAGGTGCTTTTATAGGCGCTGTACACCGTATTGCTGCACGTATAGATGATGAATATGAGTTGGTTTGCGGCGCTTTTAGCAGCGACCCTGTAAAAGCAAAAGCCAGTGGTATAGCTTTAGGTTTGGACGAAAACCGGATCTACGGCTCCTACAAAGAGCTGATTGAAAAAGAAAAGCAATTGCCCGAAGATGAGCGGGTACAGGTTATCAGCATTGTTACGCCTAACCACGTACACTTCGAGCCCTCCAAAATGGCTTTAGAGAACGGTTTCCACGTGGTTTTAGATAAACCGATGACTTTCTCATTAGATGAAGCTAAACAATTAAAAGATGTTGTGGCGAGCAGCGGTAAGCTGTTTTGCCTAACCCATACCTACACCGGTTACCCCATGGTGAAGGAAGCTAAACAATTGATAAAATCCGGCAAGTTGGGTAAGATCCGCAAGGTGTATGTATCCTATCCGCAGGGATGGTTAAGTGAATTTTTAGAGGGTGCAGATAATAAGCAAGCCTCGTGGCGCACCGACCCTGGTAAAAGCGGGATTGCTGGTGCCATGGGCGATATTGGTACCCATGCTTTCAATTTAGCAGAGTATGTTACCGGTTTAAGTGTATCGCACATGTGTGCCGATATTAACATTGTGGTAGAAGGCCGCAAACTGGATGACGATGGCGCAGTATTGCTGAAATTTGAAGGTGGGGCAAGCGGTGTTTTAATAGCCACCCAGATAGCAGCCGGCGAAGAAAATAATGTGCGCATCAGCGTTTCTGGCGAAAAAGGTACTCTAGTGTGGCAACAAGTTGATTGCAATTCATTAGTAGTAAGATGGCCGGATAAACCAGCCGAGATTTACCGCACAGGTGGTGGTTATACCAGCAGCTTCGCGCAGCATAATACCCGTACACCTGCAGGCCATCCCGAAGGTTACCTGGAAGCGTTTGCCAACCTGTACCGCAACTTTGCTTTAACTATTAAAGCTGGTATAGAAGGTAAGGATGCGCAGCCGGAATGGCTGGATTACCCCGGAGTAGAAGAAGGCGTGCGCGGTATGGCGTTTACAGAAAATGTGATCGCCTCGGGCAAATCGGACCAAAAGTGGACAGTATTTAAAATTTAAAAATAAAATATGGTTACCATAAAAGGACCTGCATTATTTATAGCACAATTTATTGGCGACAAAGCACCTTTTAATGATCTTAAATCTATCGCGCAATGGGCGGCAGGTTTAGGCTATAAAGGTTTGCAACTGCCAACCGGCGATCCGCGTTTTATCGATCTGCAAAAAGCTGCCGAAAGCAAAACTTATGCCGATGAGGTAAAAGGAACCGTTGCCGAATTTGGTTTAGAAATCACCGAACTATCAACCCACACCCAGGGCCAGCTTGTTGCTGTTAACCCGGTTTATGATGATCTGTTTGATGGTTTTGCACCGGCATCACTACACAAAAACCCAAAAGGCCGCCAGGAATGGGCAGTACAGCAGGTTAAATATGCCGCTAAGGCTTCGCAAAATTTAGGGCTGGCTGCCAGCGTTACCTTTAGCGGTGCATTTGCGTGGCCGTTTATGTACCCATGGCCTCAACGCCCTGCAGGTATGGTTGATGCCGCTTTTACAGAACTGGCTAAACGCTGGACACCAATATTGAACTATTATGACGAGCAAGGCATTGATCTTTGCTACGAGATTCACCCGGGTGAAGACCTGCATGATGGCATTACTTACGAGATGTTCTTAGAAAAGGTGAACAACCATCCCAGAGCGAATCTTTTGTATGATCCATCACATTTTGTATTGCAATGCCTGGATTACCTGGAGTATATCGACATCTATCACGAGCGTATTAAAATGTTCCATGTGAAAGATGCCGAGTTTAACCCAACCGGACGCCAGGGCGTTTACGGCGGCTACCAGAACTGGATTGACCGTGCAGGCCGTTTCCGCTCATTAGGCGATGGTCAGGTTGACTTTAAATCCATTTTTAGTAAAATGGCGCAATATGATTTTGCCGGATGGGCCGTACTGGAATGGGAATGTGCTTTAAAACACCCCGAAGACGGTGCACGCGAAGGTGCTCAATTTATAAAAGACCACATCATACACGTAACCGACCGTGTTTTTGATGATTTTGCAGCATCGGGCATTGATGCTTCATTAAATAATAAGATATTAGGAATCTAAAACAAACACCCCCACAAATATGAAGAAGACATTAAGCATTTTATCACTGGCAGCATTTTGTACACTAATGGCTGCTTGTGGCGGCGGTACCAAATCAGATAAAGTGAGTACCGATACTACTGTAGCTACTAATCAATCTGCTACAGCCCAAAGTTCAGAAGCGGCACAGGATACATCAGTTAAAACAGGTGCCGAAAAAACAGGTGGCGGTGTTGCCTCCTCATCAAAAGGAGCCGAGCTGATCTCCAAATCAGATTGCTTAAGCTGCCATAAAGAACACGACAAACTGGTTGGCCCTGCTTATGCAGATGTGGCTAAAAAGTATACTTCGGCCGATGTTGATAAACTGGCTGATAAGGTAATTAAGGGGGGAGCAGGCAGTTGGGGCGAAGTGCCAATGAGCGCGCACCCGTCATTATCTGTTGATGATGCTAAAGAAATGGTTAAATACATACTTACTGTTAAATAAAAAGCATCATGAATGCAGCAACCAAAGTAAAGTTATCGGTCATGATGTTCCTGGAGTTTTTTATCTGGGGCGCGTGGTTTGTAACGTTAGGTACTTATTTAGATAAAACGCTACATGCCAACGGCGCACAATCGGGATCGGTTTTTTCTACCCAATCCTGGGGGGCCATCATTGCACCATTTATTATTGGTTTAATTGCTGATAAATATTTTAATGCCGAAAAAATATTGGGCGTATTACATATTATTGGCGCAGTTTTAATGTATAAACTGTATACAGCTCCGGATGTGTCTGTATTTTATCCTTATGTATTAGGCTATATGGTTATCTATATGCCAACCTTAGCTCTTGTAAATTCTGTTTCATTTAACCAAATGGTCGACCCTGAAAAAGAGTTCTCGAGTATCCGTGTTTGGGGAACGATTGGTTGGATTGTAGCAGGATTAGCAATTAGTTATTTGTTTCATTGGGATTCTGCAGACGGTGTTAACCAGGGATTTTTGAAAAATACATTCTTAATGGCAGGTATAGCTTCTGTTATATTAGGCTTATTTAGCTTTACTCTACCGGCTACGCCTCCAAAAAAGGTTACTGGCGAAAAAGTAAGTGTATCTCAGTTGCTCGGATTTGAAGCCTTTAAATTATTGAAGGATAAAAATTTCGCTGTATTTTTCGTGGCATCAATTTTAATTTGCATTCCGTTAGCATTTTATTATCAAAATGCCAATAGCTTTCTTACTGATATTAAGGTAGATAATCCTACAGGAAAAATGACCATAGGTCAGGCTTCTGAAGTATTGTTCCTACTTTGCCTGCCTATCTTCTTTAAGAAATTTGGTTTTAAATGGACCATATTAGTAGGTATGTTAGCTTGGGCGGTACGGTATTCCTTCTTTGCTTTTGGCAATTCTGGCAATTTGAGCTTTTTATTAATATTAGGTATTGCGTTGCATGGTGTATGTTATGATTTCTTTTTTGTTTCGGGCCAAATTTACACAGACTCAAAAGCCGGAGAACGTTATAAGAGTGCAGCGCA
Source organism: Mucilaginibacter polytrichastri (assembly GCF_001911425.1). GTDB lineage: Bacteria > Bacteroidota > Bacteroidia > Sphingobacteriales > Sphingobacteriaceae > Mucilaginibacter > Mucilaginibacter polytrichastri. The sequence continues at coordinate 1,084,531 of NZ_MPPL01000001.1, forward strand.
AGGCATGATCACATTAGCAACTTATGGTGTAGGCATGTTAATTGGTTTTAAAATTGCCGGTATCATATCTGATACCTATAACACGTCAGCGGGTCATGATTGGAAAATGATTTGGTTGATACCTGCTGGTATCGCTGCCGTGGTAATGGTATTGTTTTTATTGCTGTTTCGCGATAAAAATAACACTACTAGTCCTGGATTGGATTTGGACAATTCGAAAGATGTGCGTCTCGAAGTATAGTTAAACTAACCATTAAAAAATCACTCTAAAACAAAAATGGAACACAACCGAAGATCAGTTATTAAAAATATACTGGCAGGTACAGCCGCCCTTTCGGTAACGGGTGTATTATCTACTTTTAAAGCAGAGGCAGCAGCTATGGACCAACATGCACCCTTAAAAGGAAATATTAACCATTCGGCTTGCCGCTGGTGTTATAATGATATTCCGTTAGATGACCTTTGTAAAAATGCTAAGGAGATAGGTTTAAAAGGCATAGACCTGGTTGGGCCAAAAGAATGGCCTGTTTTAAAAAAATATGGCTTGTATTCGCCCATGTGCAATGGTGCCGAAATTAACCTGACGGATGGTTTTGGCGACAAGCAATTTCACGAGCAATTGATTAAGAATTATACAGCAATGATTCCGCTGGTGGCCGAAGCCGGTTACACTAACCTGATCTGTTTTAGCGGCAGCCGTCGCGGTAAAACGGATGAGGAAGGATGGAACAACTGTGTGGCAGGCTTAAAGCAATTAATGCCGCTTGCCGAAAAGCACAAAGTAGTTTTAGTGATGGAACTGCTGAACAGCAAAGTAAACCACAAAGATTACCAATGCGACCGTACCTGGTGGGGAGCAGAGCTATGCAAAAGGCTGGGTTCTGAGCACTTTAAACTGCTGTATGATATTTACCACATGCAAATTGATGAGGGCGACGTTATCCACAATATTAATGAGTTTCACCCGTATATAGCCCACTACCACACAGGTGGTGTACCGGGGCGTAATGAGATAGATGATACCCAGGAACTTTATTACCCGGCCATTATGAAAGCCATTGTAGCTACCGGCTTTAAGGGGTATGTAGCGCAGGAGTTTATCCCTAAAAATCCGGATAAGATGGCTTCGTTGCGTAAGGCTATCAGCATTTGCGATGTGTAATAGTCGAACCAATTTAACTCAATTATAAACTAAAAATACATCGACATGACTACCAGAAGAGCATTTTTAACCCAGGCAGGCTTGTTTGCTACAGGCGCTTTATTGATGCCCAAGTTAACATCTGCAAAAATAGAAGGCAAAGTAGGCTTACAGCTTTACAGCCTGCGCGAGCAGTTACCCAAAGACCCGAAAGGAGTTATTGCCAAAATTGCCCAAGCCGGTTATAAAGAAGTTGAAACGTATGGCTATAGCAAAGAGCATGGCTTTTTTGGCCTAAGCGCGCAAGAATTTGGCAAGTTATTAAAGGCTAATGGCCTTACTACACCAAGTGGCCATTACAATATGGATAGTTTGTTTGCCGAAGGTAAATTTGGCGAGTTGGATGAGGCTATTGAAGCTGCGCAGCTTACCGGTCAGCAATATGTAACCATCCCATACCTTAATGAGAAATTTAGAAAAACAGCTGCTGATCTGAAAGCCGTTGCTGCCAAAGTTAATTTGGCTGCAGAGCGTGCCAAAAGAGCGGGCTTAAAAGTAGCTTATCATAACCACGATTTTGAATTTGCAAATATAGAAGGTACCTCATTATATGAAGTGTTGGCTAAAGAGACCACTATTGCATTAGAGATGGACCTATACTGGGCTGTACGATCTAATCAAGACCCGATTAAATGGTTTGAGAAATACCCGGGGCGTTTCCGCATGGTACACGTAAAGGACATGGACAAAGCCGAGCCCGAATTAAATACCGAAGTAGGTAAAGGTTCTATCGATTTCAAAAAGATTTTTGCCAAGGCAAAGCTGGCCGGCATCAAGCATTACATTGTTGAACAAGAGAACTTCAAGATAGACCCATACTTAAGTATTACCGAGAGCAGTAAGTATTTAAGAAACGTATTGTTAGCTTAATTGTATTATTATGAACAAAGCAAAATTAGTATTAACCGCATTATTAGCAGGAGGTTTTTACATGGCAGAAGCACAGCAAACTGCTAAACCAGAGGACACCGAAATTTATACACCCGTACCTCCAAAGGTAACGCCGGGTAAACTGGAATATAAAGGTGCACCATCTGACGCAATCGTTTTATTTGATGGTAAAAACCTGGATGCGTGGAAATCTGTAGATACGGACGGACCAGCATTATGGACTGTTGGCGACGGTATAATAACCGTTAAAAAAGGAACAGGCAATATTGAAACCAAACAAAAGTTTAACAATTACCAGTTACACATTGAGTGGCGCGTACCTGCAAACATTACCGGTACCGGCCAGGCGCGTGGCAATAGCGGTGTGTTTTTAGCTTCAATAGGTAAAGGTGATGCCGGTTACGAACTACAGGTGTTGGACAATTATGATAACAAAACTTATACTAACGGTATGGCCGGCAGTATCTACAAACAGTTTGTCCCGCTAGCTAACCCATCACTTAAACCAGGGGAGTGGCAAGCATATGATGTGATATGGACTGCGCCTGTTTTTAATGAAGACGGCACTGTAAAATCACCTGCACGGGTAACTGTGCTATTTAACGGTGTATTGGTTGAAAACAATGTGAGCCTGCTGGGCCCAACTCAATACATTGGCAAGCCAAGTTACAGTGTTAAACATGGTGCTTCGCCTATTAAACTGCAAGCCCACGGCGATAAAAGCGAACCGGTTAGCTACCGCAACATTTGGGTAAGGGAAGTGGGTAATTAGAATCGAGAATCAATAAACAAGATATAAAGGCGAACAGTAATGTTTGCCTTTTTTATTTCAACTGCATCCCGTCTTTGTCTTGTTTCCTGTATCTCTTTCTCACTATTACTTCATAACTATTCCGTTATTTTGATACTTTTAAGTATTTAAATCCCCCTATGAAATATTATTTGTTCTTAATTTTAGGATTGGCGTGTAGCAGATTGGCTTATAGCCAGGTTGATACCGCCCAAAAAGTTGACGCTGCTACCCGAAACAGCGCTGTACAACAACAGAAACCTTATGTGATCATGATTTCGATAGACGGTTTTAGGTATGATTATGCAGAAAAACATCATGCGGTGCATTTAAAACAATTGGGAGCAGGTGGTGTGCATGCAGAATCGATGATCCCTTCATATCCTTCGCTAACATTTCCTAATCATTATTCGTTGGTGACCGGTTTATATCCAGCGCACCACGGGCTGGTTCAGAACTATTTTTACGACCGTAATTTCAAATCATTATATTCTTACAAATCAAAAACTGCTACCGAAGGCAAGTGGTATGGTGGTACGCCCATATGGCTGTTGGCCGAGCGCCAAAAAATGCTTTCTGCCAGTTTTTATTGGGTAGGGTCGGAGGCTGATATCCAGGGGAAGTATCCAACCTATTATTATAAATACAACGAGCAGATCGGCATTCATGACCGGATCCAAACGGTGGTAAACTGGTTGGAACAACCGGCGGACCGCCGCCCGCACCTGATTACTTTCTATTTTCCGGAGGTAGATCACCAGGGTCATAAATTTGGGCCGGATGCACAGGAAACCGATAAGGCGGTTCACTTTGTTGATTCTGCTATTTATGAGTTGACCAAAGCTGTTAAAGCAACTGGATTGAAGGTTAACTATGTAATCGTATCAGACCACGGGATGACTAACATTGATCGTGAACATAGCCCTGTTACACCAGCTATTGCATTAGATACTGCCAAATTTATTAAGGCTGATGAGGGCGTACTGATGCACCTGTATGCCAAAAATCCTGATGATATTCAATCGGCCTACGCCGAAATTAAGGCACAGGCAAAAGATTATCAAGTTTATCTGCGCGATAGCTTACCCGCTAAATGGCATTACAGTGCCAAAGACGACTGGCACAACCGTATTGGCGATATTGTGCTGGTACCTAACTGGCCAAAATCATTCAATACAACGCACCGTAAATTAGACCCCGGCGCACATGGCTACGACCCCTACACGGTAAAGGACATGCATGCCATTTTTTATGCCTGGGGGCCAAACTTCAAAAAGCGCTTAACTATTCCGGCTTTTCAAAATGTAGATATTTACCCGATGATAGCCCAGTTATTAAACTTGACTTATAATGATAAGATTGACGGCACTAAAGAATTAGCAGATAAGGTGTTGATTAAAAAGAAAAAGAAGTAATCTCACTTTTGTAAACAGGGAAGCGCTCCGATAAATATCAGAGGGCTTCTCTGTTTGGTGATAGTATTTACGCTTATTTTACCGGCTTGTCGTAAAGCTCGTTAAATAACATTTTAAAGGTATTGTGTGCTTGCCCGCGGAAGGTGATTTCCGGTCCGAAAGCGTACAGCGTTCCTTTGCCAACAGGTGCGGTGAATGCAGCCACACCATCTTTAAGGTATTTTTGGCCCCATGCCCAACCGCTGCGTAGTGGTTTATCTGTGCTGTACCAGGCAAGTGGCTTAATACCCTTGCTGGCTGCGTCGGCATCCAGTTTAAATACGGGGCTGCTGTCAAAATCAACATCAGCTTCACTAAACATACCCCAGTTTGCAGGTTGTGTGGTATCAACAGATACACGCAGTACGCTGCCCGGTATGTAAAATTTATCGCCCGGTAATGGTTTGTCTTCGCCGCCGCTGCCTGGTTCAACTAAGGCGTTTTTAACCGGCAGGTTTAACTGGTAGGCCAGGTTGGTGCTGGTACCAATGGTAACAATATTACCACCTGCTTCTAAAAATTCTTTAAGCTGTGGGATTGATTTTTCGGCAGTGATGCGGCCGGTCATACCACGAAATTCTTCGGGTAGTTCTTCTGGCTTTGGCATACGGCCAAAAAATTCGCCGCCACCATTACCCGGGCCACCACCACGTTTGGCAGGGATGGCACCGCCTACAAATACAATTACATCGTACTTGGCTTTTAGGTTACCACCGTCAATTTCTTGCGGATATACAATTTTGAAAGGGAAATGGTATTGCTCCATCATCCAACGGACCCAACCCGATGGGATAGAACCTCCGTAAGTATCCCATAAGGCAATACGTGCCGGGGTTATTTTTACCAGTTCCTTCGGTTTTTTAGCCGCTGCTATTACTTTAACACCGTACTGCGGAGCCGATTTTTCTAATAAGGCATAGGCGCTTTTTTCTGATGCAGGTACAAAGAAAGTACCTACGGTAGCATCTTTAGTGCCATTAAGTTCGCCGTTTACGCGGTAAACTTGTACGCCAGCGTTTAACAGATCATTAACAACTATAAAGGAATTATTTACATTACCGCTTAATAAGTAACCGTTTTTAACTGCCGAGGGTATGGTGGTAGCCGGTGGATTCTGCAATTGCCCGTAAGGGATGCGTTCGAACGGGCCACTAAAGCCGTCCATTACCCGGTCGAAAGTTACACCCATTTGGAAAGCCAGTGTCCAGCCTGCAATATCATACGGGCGGATAGGAGGGCCTCCGGGATATTGGAAATCATTAGGGTGATCCTGGGGTTCAAACATGTCTATCACGTGTGCACGGAAAGCTTGGTCTGTTTTAACAATGTACGATCCGGCAGGGTATTGTTTGCCTGCAACGGCAAACGGCGCAGTTGCTTTTTGTATTAATATGCCGGATTTAATAAGCGCATTAATAAACTTAACCGTAGTAGGGAAATCGGGCTGATTGGTAGTGATGATATAGCCACGTGCATCGCGCAGGGTCGGGTTACGTAAAACAGAATCGAAGTATTTAACAGGGATGTTATTGCCCCTGCCTTCGTTACCAAAAGAAACTGCGCCGCCCCTGCCTTCGGTATTCGCGGTAGCCGGTTTGTCTTTTTTGTAAAGCGCGGTAATGGCTTCGGCGCGTTTAGGTGATAACGTCCAGTAATCGGTACTACCGTGCTCAATAGAGTTTTTACCCATCCGGTACGAGTTATACAGCAGCTCGTCGTGGTTACGTACCGCATAATCTAATACCGCATAGTTAAGCGAAACCGAATAATCTATAGACTGCTTATAGTGCCATGGTTGCGGTGTAATAGGGTTGGGTGTATTGCTGTTAGGGATTAAACGCTCGGGCACCAGCGGGATTTCTGCCGGCGTAGGGCTGCCGATAATCTCGGTAAGCAAGCCAACCATGTTGTGGAAATAGGCAGTGGTGCGTAAACCACCATTCCACCAGGTAGAAAAACTGGTGCCGTTACGCTCTGTATAACCCGGTTTGTTTTCTACATTCAGGCGGCTCACCATGGCGGCACCAACGCCATCAATACTGGTCATTAATAACGGGTCAAACACATAGTTAAACGGATCGCGGTAAGGCGGCCCTGCCACTACAGAGCCAGCCGGGCCTGCCTGGTGATGGTTATAAATAATCTCGGGCATCCACTCCAGATATTGCTGGCGGGCAATGTTCGCGCTTTCTTTCATGTTCATGATAAAAAAGTCGCGGTTGTTATCATGCCCAATATATTTCTCCCAAAGTCGCGGCACGTTCATATTGCGTTTTTTAGGGTCTTTTTCGCTCATGTACCAATTGGCCACCAGCTCTTGTCCGTCTGGATTGGCGTGTACAAATAATATAATGGTTTTATCCAGTATCTGCATTACCTGCGGGTCGGTGCGGGTAACCATTTCGTAAGCAGTTTCCAGTAATTGATGCGAGCCAACGGTTTCGCTGGCATGTAAACCGCCATCAATCCAAACAATGGCTTTGCCTTCATCGGCTAGTTTGTGCGCTTGTTCGTCGGTTAAGTTTTCGGCACGGGCCAGTTTTTGAGCAATGGCTTTGTATTTATCCAGGTGCTTGATGTTGTCGGGCGAAGAAACGATCAGCATAAACTGGTGGCGGCCTTCTTCGGTTAAACCGATATCAACATATTTGGCCCGCGAGGATGTAGCCAGCTTTTTGATAAAGGCTTCAGACTGTGTGTAGTTGGCCAATTGGTAATCATCGCCAATGTTAAATCCAAAATGCTCTTTGGGCGAGGGGATTGATTGTGCACCTGCCATAGAGGCTAGCAACAGCATGCACGAGACATAGCCGGTAAATTTACGCATCATATCAGTTTAGTAGTTTAGAGTAATTATTAGCCCAATTTATGGATTTGACGGCTAATTATGGTGTAACTTTTTTGAGGCATATGTACCGGAATTAGTAAATATATCATTAATTAAAAGTTATATTTATAACCTGCCATGACTTCTTTTTTTAATAACCCATTATATCTTAAACAATACTGATTACGTATAAAGTAATAGACCGCTTGTTAGCCAATTATATGATTAGCCATCACCTTGCTATTAAAGGGATGCGCGTATTGATAGCCTTTTTATTAATCGTGCCATTGCTAACTTATGCCCAGCCAAAAACACTTAAGGTAGAGCATATCAGCACACAGCAAGGCCTGTCGCAGGTAAATGTAAGTGCCATTATTCAGGATAGCAGGGGCTTCATTTGGGTGGGTACCCGTGATGGGATTAACCGTTATGATGGCTATCGTTTTACAACCTATCATTATGAGCCTAATGATAGTTACAGCTTAAGCGGTAATTTTATACAGGATATTGTTGAAGACAAAAACGGCAACCTGTGGATTGCTACCCAAAGCAGTGGTATTAATATGTATGACCGTAAAACAGATCGTTTTTATCGTTACCTGCACAATAGCCGCGATCCTAATAGTTTAGCCAGTAATGTGGTTAATAAACTGGTGCTGGATAATAATGACAATTTGTGGATTGGAACTCAGAAAGGGGGCTTAGACCAGCTTAATATAAAAACGAAAAAGTTTAAGCACTTTATACATGCCGATTACGATGTAAAGAGTATAAGCAATAACGATGTACGTACCGTATTTATAGATAGCAAACAACGGTTATGGGCTGGCACCGGGGCCGGTTTAAACTTGTTTAACGCGCAAACAAGCGGCTTTATTAAATATCAGCATCAGGACGGTAATAACGAAAGCATATCAAGCAACAGAATTAGCTGTATTTTTGAAGGCACTGCCCATCACTTATGGGTAGGAACCCTGGATAAAGGGCTTAACGATTTCGATCCGGCAACGGGTAAATCCATTTCTTATTTACATAGCGAAAAAGCCAACAGTATATCTAGCAACACAATTTATGCTATTAATGAGGATAACGATAACAACCTTTGGATTGGTACAGAAAATGGCGGTATAAGTATTTACAACAGGGCCGAAAGGCAATTCCACAACTACCTGCATGACGATATTGACAATACCAGCCTGAGGGGCAATTCATTTTATACTATTTGTAAAGACAGGTTGGGCAATATGTGGCTTGGTGCTTTTAGCGGGGGTATTAACTTGTTTAAAAGAAGTACCCTTAGCTTTACGCTATATAAGCATACATCGGCTCCTAATAGCCTGTCTAATGATTTTGTGCTGGATATTAAGGGTGACAAAGACGGAAATATCTGGATAGGTACCGATGGAGGCGGGCTTAATAAACTAGATAAAAAAACGGGTAAGATTACCGTGTACAGGCACAACGAAAATAGCATTAATAGTATTGCCGGTAATTTTGTGCTGAAGGTAACGCAAGACGCAGATGGCGATATGTGGGTGGGTACATGGGGTAATGGTATTAGTATTATACACCACAACACACAACAAATAACCCATTTAAAGCATGAGCCTGGTAACCCGCAAAGCCTTTTGTCTAATAATGTTTATTCTATTTTGCAAACAAGGGATAAAAAAATATGGATAGGCACTTATGATGGCGGCCTTGATGAGTATGATAAAGTTACGCACACATTTAAGCACTATGTATTTGATGAAGAAAATCCGCAAAGCTTAAACAGTAACAGGGTATATTCTTTATTGGAAGATAGCCATGGTAATTTATGGGTGGGTACTTATGATGGCGGTTTAAACCTGCTCGATCGTAAAACGAATACCTTTACTCACTTTGTGCACGATGAAAGGCATAACAGTATCAGTAACAATACCGTGCCCGATATTATGGAAGATAGTAAAGGCAATTTATGGGTAAGCACCTATTCGGGCTTAGACCTGTTTGACTATCCTAACCGTAAATTTATTGTGTTAGACGAAAAGGCCGGTTTGCCGAGTGATGCTGTTTATGCTGCATTAGAGGATAAGCGCGGTAATATATGGATGAGCACAAACAATGGTATTGCCATGTATAACATTGCCAGGAAAACATTTGAAAATTATACCACAGAGGATGGCTTACAGGGTGATGAATTTAAGCCGCATTCGGCGTATAAAGATCCGGACGGCAGTTTGTATTTTGGAGGTTTAAATGGGTTCAACGTTTTTGACCCCGATCAGATCTTAAAGCCTACAGGTTTTTCTCCATTGGTAATAACCGGCCTCGAGCTGTTTAATAAAAGAGTACATATAGCCCGTAGTGTTAAAGATCCGTCGCCATTAAAAGAAGATATAACAGACACAGACCGGCTTACCTTAACCTATCAGCAATCTGTAGTAACGTTCCATTTTGCTGCGCTTGATTACGGGGCAACCAGCAAAAAAGAGTATGCCTACATTTTAGAAGGTTTTGACAAGGGCTGGAACTATATACAAAGCCGAAGTGTAGCCTCGTACACCAACATCCCGGCTGGTACTTATGTATTTAAGATCAAGTATAGAGACAATACCGGTAACTGGTCGCCAGAGAGTGGTGGGCTTACTGTTACCATAATACCACCGTGGTGGTTTACCTGGTGGTTTGAACTTATTGCTGCAATTGCAGCAGTGGTGGTTGTTTACCAGTTGTTTCTGATGCGGGTAAACAGGATTAATGAGCAAAAGTTGATACTGGAAAAGCAAGTGCGCGAACGCACAGACCGGCTGGCCCAGATGTCGGCAAATGAGCGTAGGCTACGTGAGGATGCAGAAGAAGCCCGTGAAGAAGCAGAGAAGGCAAACAAGGCAAAGAGCACCTTTTTGGCTACTATGAGCCATGAAATACGTACACCAATGAATGGCGTTATTGGTATGGCTGCGCTGCTTTCGTCAACAGAACTATCGTCTGAGCAGGATGAATATGTAGAAACGATTAAAAGCTGCGGTGATGCATTGCTCTCCGTAATTAATGATATTCTTGATTTCTCGAAAATTGAATCGGGCAATATGGAACTGGAGGTTCAGGATTTTGATTTGCGGGATTGTATTGAAAATGTGCTGGATATATTTGCTGCCAAAGCCGCCAAGCTGGATCTTGACCTGGTATACCAGATCCACCAGGATGTACCGTCGCAGATAGCGGGCGATAGCTTAAGGCTGCGCCAGGTTTTAATTAACCTCATTGGTAATGCAATGAAGTTTACTACCAGTGGCGAGGTTTTTATTGATGTAAAAAAAGGCGCGTCTAACGGGACCTATTTCAATCTTGATTTTAGCGTGCGCGATACTGGGATAGGCATACCTGCAGACAAGCTGGACAGGTTGTTTAAAGCATTTTCGCAGGTAGACTCTAGCACTACGCGTAAATATGGTGGTACCGGGCTTGGCCTGGCCATCAGCGATAAATTGGTGCAGCTGATGGGCGGTAGCATTAAGGCCGAAAGCGAAGTAGGCATTGGCTCAACGTTTTCGTTCACCATTAAAACTAAGGCAGGCCTTAAAGCCCAGCGTACCTATGTTAATTTAACCACTACGGATCTCGAAAATAAGCAGGTATTGGTTGTAGATGATAACCCCACCAATCGTGATATCCTGGAAACACAGCTTAAGCTATGGCATCTTGTGCCGCTTATGGCAGCTTCTGGTAAAGAAGGGCTGGCTTTATTGGCTACAAACCCCGGCATCGACCTTGTAATTACAGACATGAGCATGCCCGGAATGGATGGCGCACAATTTGCTGCGGATATTAAGAAAGAGCATCCGGCATTGCCTATTATATTACTAAGCTCGGTTGGTAACGAGCAAAGCAGGCAGGTATCGCATTTATTTAATGTGATATTAACCAAGCCCACCAAGCAGAATTTGCTACATAAGCAAATTATAGATCAGTTAAAAAATAATGGGAGTGTAGTAAAGGAAACCAGAGCGGTTAAATCGCATTTTAATGATGAGTTGGCCAAACAGTACCCTATGAATATTTTAATAGCCGAGGATAATATAATTAACCAAAAGCTTACTTTACGCATGCTTACTAAAATGGGCTACAACGCGGACATAGCCGTTAACGGGCATGATGCCGTAAATGCTGTGGCCACCAAACCTTACCAGCTAATATTTATGGATGTGCAAATGCCAGAAATGGATGGACTGGAAGCAACGCAGTTTATTCGCCAAAATATGACTGTACAGCCCATTATTATTGCCATGACAGCCAACGCACTATCTGAAGATCGCGAAGCCTGCCTAAAAGCCGGCATGGACGATTACCTAAGCAAGCCTATGAAACTGGATGAAATAGTTGTAATGCTGGAGAAATGGGGAGAAAAGATGGTTAGTCGATAGTCATTTGCCATTTGCGGGTTTGTCATTTTTGTATCTTTTTAGCATTGTGCACCCGATAACTCGTACAACTTATTTAATTTAATCCCTTCAACTAATTATTGCTAGCAAATGCCCAATGACCCTGTAAATCAACATCAGCTCGAGCGTGGCTTGTCGCTCACACAGGCAACAGCCATTAACATGATAGATATGGTGGGCATTGGGCCGTTTATCACAATACCATTTATTGTAGGTGCCATGAAGGGGCCGCAATGCCTCATCGCCTGGTTGGTTGGTGCCTTGCTGGCATTTATGGATGGCTCCATCTGGGCCGAAATGGGGGCTAAGTGGCCGCAGGCTGGTGGCAGCTATGTTTTTCTGCAAAATTTATATGGTAAATGGGGCAAAATGTTTGCCTTTTTATTTATCTGGCAAACTACTATACAGGCGCCTTTGGTTATTGCCAGCGGCGCTATCGGGTTTTCGCAATACCTTACCTATCTGGTAAATTTAACTGGTTGGGAGCAAAAAATGGTGAGTGGCGCTTTGGTTATTTTGTTAGTGCTGCTGCTATACCGTAACATCAAAACGGTAGGCAAGATATCAGTTATCCTATGGATCATAACCGGGGGGACGTTCATCTGGCTTATTGCATCCGGGTTTAACGGTTTTAACAGTAAACAGGCTTTCACAGTAAGTAAAGATGCCTGGGACCTTACCCCCTTGTTTTTTGTAGGCTTGGGGCAGGCTTCATTAAAAACGGCTTACTCGTTTCTGGGCTATTACAATGTTTGCCATTTGGGTGGCGAGATAAAAAACCCTGAGCGCAATATTCCAAAAAGCATTTTTATTTCTATTGCGGGCATTGCTGTGCTATATCTCGGTATGCAAATTATGGTATTAGGGATACTGCCATGGCAGGAGGTGGCCAAATCTCAATTCCCTATCAGCTTATACTTCGAGCATATTTATAACAGCGGGGTGGCTAAATTTGCAACAGGGCTTATATTAATTATCGCCCTATCGTCCCTTTTTTCGGTAACGCTGGGTTACTCGCGCGTGCCTTATGCTGCGGCCATTGATGGTAATTTTTTTCCGATGTTCGGTAAAATCCATCCTACCAAAAAGTTTCCGCATGTATCGTTGTTATTCTTAGGTGCTTTTGCCTTTGTTTTCAGCCTGCTTTTTAAAATGAAAGAGATTATTACGGCTATTGTAACCATGCGCATCATTATCCAGTTTTTGGGTCAGGCCTTTGGGGTGATATGGTGGCATTACCACAAGCCGAAAGAACCTCGCCCGTACAAAATGCGGCTATTCCCAATACCTGCTATTATTGCCATTATCGTCTGGCTGTTTATTTTGCTAACAAGTCCGCTGGTGTACATTGCTATGGCGGGGGGTATTATTGTAACCGGGTTAATTATTTACTTCTTTTGGCAGCGCAGGGCTGGTAAATTATTGCCTGTTGACATTTCTTCTTAATCTGAATTATTGCTAAAGGTAAATTTAGTACAGGTATTTTCTTCAAAGTAAAATGGTGGTTTTTATATGTGTAATGTTACATATCATATAAAACATTCTGTAGAGTTTTAGTATTTTACATAACGTTCTATCATTTTCTACTAAAACAATGTTACGCTTATTTAGCCGGTCTCTAATTTTAATGCTGCTTTGCAGCTGTTTATACATCTCCTCTGCAAGTGCTTACGCCATACTGGCTCATGAAGCCATTGTTGATGCCAGCTGGGTTAAAGAAATTAAACCCTTGCTTCGCGAAAAATACCCAATGGCTACAGATTCTGACATTAAGGTAGCACACGGCTATGTTTATGGCGGTGCCATGGTTGCAGATATGGGGTATCTGCCGGGTGGCAGCGCATATTTTAGCGACCTGATGCATTATGTGCGTAGCGGCGATATGGTAGAAAACCTCATTAAGGAAGCCGGAAATTTAAATGAATATGCCTTTGCACTCGGTGCCTTATCTCACTACCGGGCCGATGAGTTTGGCCATTCAATAGCAACCAACCATACCGTACCTCTTGTTTATAATAGTTTGAGAAAGAAATATGGCGATGTAGTTACTTATGAAGATGATGGTACATCGCATAGCAGGGTAGAGTTTTCGTACGATGTGCTGCAAATAGCCCGAGGCAATTACAATACCCAGGCTTATCATGATTTTATTGGCTTTGCGATAGCTAAACCAGTGCTCGAACGTGCTTTTTTGAAAACTTATGGCGAATCATTAGATCAGCTTTTCGGTAATTTTGAGGGTAGTGTATCAACCTTTAGGTGGGGAGTAAAAAACCTGATGCCTACGTTGGTACGTAAAACCTGGAAGTCTGAGAAAGACAGCATCCTTAAAAGACAACCCGGTATGACTGCCAAAAAGTTCCAATACAAAATGAAGAAGCGCGAATACCACCAGGAGTTTGGCAAAGGCGAATCTAAGCCTGGTTTTTGGGCTAACTTTTTGAGCTGGGCCATTAATGCGTTGCCTAAAATTGGCCCACTTAAAACTTTAAAATACGTTGACCCCGGTAAAGACGGAGAACGTTTCTTTATCCATAGTTTTGATACCATATTGGTATGCTATGCACAAGATCTGCACGCCGTACGCGACCAGAATTTATCACTGAACAATATCGATTTTGATACCGGTAAACCATCTGTAATAGGCGAATACAGCCTTGCCGACCAAACTTATGCAGAGTTATTAATCAGCCTGCAAAAAGGTAAATTTCAATACCTTTCGCCGGGATTAAAGGAAAGCCTGCTGCGTTATTACAAAGACCCCCAAAACATACCTGCATCAACAAAATACCCCATTAAGTGCAGCGAGGTGGAAATTGCTTTAGCGGCTTTGCGCAATGCGCCAACGGTTAAAGAAGTGGAGTTGATAGGAAAGAATTAGAGAGCCAAGAATCGAGAGCCAAGAATCAAGAATTTCACTCGCGCGCTTTTGCAACGCGTGTTTAACACTTCCCGACGTTTGCAACGCCTTTGCTAGCAGTAAGATAAAAATTCGAAATCGAACATCCGATATCCAAAATAACCCTTATTTTTGCGGCAATGAAGAACCGGTTTATCTGTATAATACTGCTATGGGGGCTGTTTAGCGCCCAGTTTTCGCAGTACTTTATTGTGGCGGGTTTTGATCTGAACCAGAAGTACATAGCCGCGCAGCTTTGCGTAAACAAAAGCCGGCCATGGATGCACTGTAACGGACACTGTTATCTGATGAAAAAGCTAAAGCAGGCTGCCGATAAGGAAAAGTCTGCCGAACGGGAGAATCAGAAAAACAGTTTCCAGGTTGCCATCATTACCCAGCCAGATCATTTTTCGTTGAAAGAGCAGCACAGCAGAACGCTCGTTGTGCGCGAAGCGCCGTTTGCTCTTCCGAAGAATCAATCCTCTATTTTCCAGCCTCCACGGGCATAACGTTTCCCATCTTATTTCTTAATTCATTTTGATCGGCAAGGCATTGCTATGCGCTTATCTGAACCATGTTTTTTGGTTTGGCCCGATCTGTATTTTATTACCCGGAGCTCAATCCCTTTAACCGGATATGGGGGTCCTTATCTATTCATAATGAAACGTTATTACCTTATTGTTATATTTTTTATCGGGCTTATTCACACAGCCTTTAGTCAGCAAATTACCGGCACTGTAGTAGATGCCATTACCCACGAAGCATTACAAGGTGTAATGGTACGTATGGCCGATACTTCGTCTTTGGCCCGCCCAATAGCTATAGCAACAGACCGTAAAGGGAAATTTACCATCAACGCCGGCAAACCGCTTAAGTTTAGCATGGTAGGTTATGTAACACAGATCATTAAACCAGCCGACCATATGCAGGTAATGCTGCAGCCGTCATCGTTAGATTTGCAACCGGTTATTGTAACCGCCAGTCGCGAAAAGCAAGCCCGTCAGGATGCGCCTATTGCCATCAGTAAAATCAATTCTGTACAGATTCAGGATACCAAAGCTACAGCGCTTTACCAGTTGTTAAACAAGGTATCGGGGGTTTACATGGTCGATTTGGGTAACGAGCAGCATACCATGGCCATTCGCCAGCCCATCACCTATAATGCGCTATATTTGTATATGGAAGATGGTTTGCCTATTAGGCCTACCGGTATTTTTAACCATAATTCTTTGTACGAGATCAATATGTCGGGCGTAAAGGATATCGAGGTAATTAAAGGCCCTGCCTCATCGTTGTATGGGAGTAACTCTGTAGGGGGGGCTATCAACTTTATTACCCAGAGTCCACCATCGGGTTATGCAGCTAATGCATCTGTACAGGGCGATAATTATCACTATCGCCGGGTTGATGCCAATGGTGGTTTTACTGATGGTAAATTTGGTTTGTACGCTGGTGGTTATGCAGCGCACCAGAGTGATGGCTGGCAAAATTATACCAATTTCGATAAGTACTCTGGCAATCTCAAAGCAACTTATGATTTTGATAACAACACCAAGCTAACAGGAGCCGCATCATACAATTACCTCAATACCCAAACGCCGGGCAGTTTAGATAGTGCCCGTTTTTATAGCCGTACTTATAGCAGTAGCCAGCGTTTTACCTATCGTAAGGTGGAGGCGTTTCGTACCAGCCTACGTTTAGATCATGCCTGGAGTGCTAAGAGCAGTACTTTTATAACAGCTTTTTTCAGAGATAACTCAACAGCGCAGTTACCCAGCTATTACATTGCCGATGTACGCGATGCCAATGGTAAGTATGTAAGCTCAAACGGGCAGGTTAACGATCAAAGGTTTCGCAGTTATGGTTTGCTGGCACAGCACCGTACCGATTTTGACTTTCTGCATTCGCGCATTATTGTAGGTGCTTATTTGGATGATAGCCCAAGTTCATACTATGCCCAGTATTTAAATGTTAATAAAGACCAGGCCAATAACTACTATACCGGTTTTACTAATACAGGTACTTATATTGATGATTACCGCATTAAATTATTCAATACCGCCGCCTATGCCCAGTACGAAATGAAACCCTTTGAAGCCCTGCGTATTGTAGCCGGGTTACGTTATGATAGGGTTCATTATGACTTTACCAACGGTTTGCCGTCTACCAACACCAAATACAAACAACAGGAAGCCAATAACTTTAATATTTTAGCTCCTAAACTGGGTTTTACGTATAACCTGGGCACCAACAAAGGTTTCTACGGAAATTTCAGTGTAGGTTTCCAGCCGCCCGAAACCGGCGATTTATACAGCTCGCGCCAATTAGTGCCACTTAAACAAGCCACATTCGATAATTACGAACTGGGTGGCTGGTTTTCGGCATTAAACAAAAAAATGTATTTCGAGTTGAGTTTATTTGATCTGGAAGGGCGTAACGAAATCATCAGCCAGTTGCTGCCTGATAATACTACCCAAAATCAAAATGCAGGTGCAACGCGCCACCGCGGTATCGAGTACTCGGTTACTTATGCACCTGTGCAGGACCTTACCTTCCGCTTTAGTGGTACTAATGCTATACATACTTATGTGCATTACAGCGAGGTGTTAAGCAGCAGTACCCGTGGAACTTATAGTATTGTTTACGATGGCAACCGTATGAACAATGCACCGGCCTGGATTGCCAACAGCGAACTTACCTATAAGCCACACTTTTTACCAGGTTTTAGAATTGCACCCGAATGGCAGCACATTAACCATTACTTTACCGACCCCGCCAATACCAAAACCTATAGTGGCTATGATATTGCCAACCTGCGCTTTGGGTACGATTGTAAGCAGACCGGTTTAAAAGGGCTTGGTATTTGGCTTAATGTACTAAATGTAACTAACAAGCTTTATGCTACCACGGTAACCAGCAGCCAGTATGGCGATACCTACAATGCTGCGCCGCCCCGTATTTATACATTGGGGGTTAGCTACGCCATATCAAAATATTAATGATGGAAAAATCGACACAAACACTGCGTAAAAACTTTTACAAGTGGCACCGCATTTTGGGGCTTATCGCATTGTTGCCTGTAATTTGCTGGACGCTGAGCGGTTTGTTACACCCATTTATGTCTAACTGGTTTAGGCCTTTTATCCCAAAGGAAGTATTTAAGCCCCTTACAGAGGATAAACTGCAGCCAAAACTATCGGTTCAGCAAGTGATGGACCAAAATCATTTGGGGCAGATTCGTAATTTTAGTTTAGTTAATTTTAATAACAACACCTGGTATCAGGTGCTGTTAAAGGATAGTACTTGCAATTATTATTCGGCATTAAATGGTAAATTATTACCCGAAGGCGATAAGGCTTATGCCATATACCTTGCCCGCTTTTTTACTGCCGATTCTATTTCTCCAATTAAGAGAATTACGCTGCAAACTAAATTTGATAGCGAATATCAGCCCATCAACCACCTGTTACCTGTTTGGAAGGTAAGATTAAACCGCCCGGATGGCATGACCATCTACATTGAAACCGGGCAAAGCCGTTTGGGTACTTTCAACAATAATACCCGCAGAATTATGCTGAGTTTGTTCGAGGAGTTTCACACCTGGCAGTTTTTGGGCGATTCGGCCGGCGAAAGGGTCAGGATTATTGTGCTGGTATGTATTATAGGTATTTTGTTTTTATCGCTGCTTAGCGGTATCACGGTGTATGGTTTGTTTTGGAAAAGGTTTAAAGAGATCAGCCAAAAGCGGAAAGCAAAAGGAGGGGAGGATAAACGTTTTTTACATCGCTTTCACCGCCAGCTAGGGCTTATTGTGTCTTTTGTGATGCTTATGTTTGTGATTAGTGCAGGCTTTCACCTGCTGGTAAAACTGCATAATAACAAACCGGAAAGTAAACCTTTTGAGCAGTTGATAAACCGCGATCAACTACTGCAATCCAATCTGACCTTACCCGTGGCTGACAGCCTTATTAAAAAGGTATCCATCATTAAATTCAATAGCCGGGTTTATTACCAGGTATTAAAAACGAATAAGCAGGTGGAATATTTTGATACCCAAAATGGCGCACTGCTTAAAGATGGCGACCAGCAACTGGCAGTTTCATTGGCTAACTATTATCGCCAGGCTAATGGTGAACCGGCAGTTAATAAGCCTGACTCGGTAACATTAATTAAACAGTTTAACAACGATTACGGTTTTATTAATAAACGTTTACCGGTACAGCAGGTGAGCTTTGACAACCAGAACTGGTATATAGAAACAGCCACAGCCAAGCTAGCTACTAAAACAGCAGGAATAGACAGGGCCGAAGGCTTGTCATTCATCTTCCTCCACAAATATTTCGGCATGACCTGGGCTGGTAAAAACATTCGCGACATCGTAACCATGCTGGCCGCCCTGGGTATCCTGGTAGTTTCTTTATTCGGCTTTGCAGCCTTCATTAAAAATAATTAAAGATGAAAAAGTTAGTGATAATATTAGCGGTTGTATTGGCCGGATGTGCCCAACCAGCGCCTAAAAAACAAGCATTAACCAAGTGTAAATACACCTGTGTAATGGATAAAGACGTTTGTGAGGAAAAGCCCGGGGTTTGCCCTAAGTGTGGTATGAAGCTGGTAGAAAAAGAGGAGGATAAGTAGATATTTTGTCATTCAGAGCGCCAGCGTAGGGATAAGTATGCCGAAGAAGATCCTTCGCCTGCGCTCTGGATGACAACTTAGTATATAACCAAAGCAGCCCCGAAATTATGCCGGGGCTGCTTATGAGGGGATTGTTTGTTGTTTTATTAGTATTGGGTAAGCGTAAGCTTAATGGTATCGGCTTGCATAGCGGTGAAAATACCCAGGCCATTGTTTACATTGGTAGGGATATTAGCCAGGTTTTGTGATGACGAGCCCGATTGGTTATTCAGTAAATCGATATATTCTTTATTTACGCTGTACAATATAGCCCGGTAAATACCAATATAATTAAACGAACGGAACTGCATCTGATACTCTACTGTTTTATTAACATTCACGGTAAAGTTTACCGGCGGGTTACCCCGCGAGCT
>NZ_MPPL01000001.1:1104080-1135586 GCF_001911425.1 Mucilaginibacter polytrichastri
TCTGGAACGGTGCGGTATCATCATTCTTAAATGCAATAACGTGATACAGTGAATCCGTATTACTCCACCTGAAAGTTGTAGCCACAGAATCTGTACTAAACAGGGACGTGGTGCTGGTTGGCAAATTAATAGTGGTGTGGGTAGCCGTATAGTTTTGCGGCTTGGCAGGCATCAGCGATTGGGCAGATACAGTTGAATTTAGGTAGGTAAACTTTAACGTATACGTTTTACCTGCAACTAAAAAGCTGTTGTTGCTGTAAGTATAGGTGCCGGCAGCACTTTCTGTAAGAGACACATTTTGTGTACCGTCTGATAGGGTAACGGCAAGGCCTTTGATAGCAGCGCCGTAAGTTGCAGTGTCCGACAATTCTTTTTGCTGATATACTTTGATGCTGATAGGCTGGCCGGCAATAAGGTAGCCAACTACCACCGGCTTATTGGTAACAGCAAGATCGACCGAACTTTTTTGGCAGGATGAAAAAGCGATTACGCCTAAAAGCATCAGCGTATAAAACAAGTGGTGTATTTTTATTTCCATCTTAAGCTTAGGGTAATGTTAGGGGTCATGCCCAGGTAATTTACATTTGAGGTTACTACCTGATTATTTTGTATTGAATACTGTTTATACCAGGTATTTATGTGGTTATAAGCGTTAAATAAGCTAAAGCCAATGCTGCCCACTTTGCTGCCGTTGATCTTCAACAGATCGTAGGTAGCCGAAAGATCGAGGCGGTGGTAGGCAGGCATACGTTCGCCGTTTTTATCGCTTATGGTTAAATAAGTTTGCTTGTTACCGTCAACCGTGGTAATGGTGTAGCTGCCAAGCGGTGCGGTGTATGGGTGCCCGGTACTGTAAATCCAGGTGGCGGCAAAGCTCCAGCGCTGCAGGTGATACATATTGATCGATTTAAATTCGTTCCGTACGTCCTGGTCAGATGGGAAATAATCGGTGCCATAGGCAGAAAATTTACTTTTGGCCTGCGCCAGTGTATAGGCTATCCAGCCGGTATAAACACCTACCTTTTTCTGTAACAATATTTCTATACCTTTTGCCCAGCCGTTACCTACGTAATAATTTTCGGTAATAGATGTTGCGGTACCTACAGTGCTAAATGCACCTCCGCCCTGTTGCCTTATCGAGTATTGGGTTAGGCCGTTTAACTGTTTATAATAGCCTTCTACATCAATTAAAAAGTCTTTGGTTTCGTAATTAAAACCGGCTATATAATGGTTGGCACTGCTTACAGGCATGGTTTTGCCATCGGCCAAAGTCCAGAAATTACGGTTGCCGTTTAAGATGTCTTCGCGGGTTACCTGGTTAGTAAACTGGTAAAAGCGGCCACCGGCAACCTTTAGGTTAAAGCGGTCGGTAAGGTGGTAGGTTGCATTAAACCTGGGTTCGGTATACAGTTTACCCGTTGGCGAATAATAGGTTTCGCGTAAGCCCGGTTGTATGTGCAGGTTGCTGGTAGGGTCAAATTCCAACTCGGCATAACTGCCTGCAACAGCACCTGTAGTATGTTGGTTTATAAGCGAAATGGTGTCGTTCTGAGTGTACTGATAATCAATATTTAAATAAGAACCATAGCCACCGAAAAGTAATTTATACTTCGATCCGGCTTGCCATTCCCAGTCAGATTTTAAACTGAGGTCGCGCAATCTGTTATGCTCTAATACGCCGTTGTTTACGTTGGTGGTGGTACCACTATCGGTTACGGTACCGGTTGTGCCCTGGTTATGGTCGCTGTTAAATTGCGAGTAGCTAAGCACGGTGTTGGAGAACAGTTTTTTACCCCAGGTGCTTACCCATTTACCACTGGTACCCACATTGCCAGATTTGGTGTAATCATTCATCTTTAAATCGCTGCTGTAGCTGGCCACAAAGGATGGGAAGTTTAAATCGCGGCTGTTATCCAAATGATCTGTACCCGAGTAGTAAGTCCAGCTGAAGGAGTTTTTGTCTGATGGGGTGTAAGTATACTTGGCATTTAAATCGTAAAAGTAAGACGAAGGTGTGGTTTGGTTCATAAACCCACGGCCACCCGGCCCGCCACCACCGGTAGTAGTGCTTTTATTAAACTGCCCGAAAATTTTATCATACAAAGGCCCCTGGTAAGACCGCCTGAAAGAGATTAAGGCTGATGAGTTTTTATTAAGCGGGGTTTCGGCATATAGGTTAAGGCTTAGTAAGCTGATATCGCCGCCAAAGTTTGTCTCGTTTTTGTTGCCATCCTTACCGCGTATCTCAGTAACTGCCGAAAGCCTGCCGCCATATTTGGCCGAGTAACCACCTTTGTACATCTCTACATCGCGCACTGCGTTGGGGTTAAAGGCACTGTAAAAGCCATAAAGGTGATCTACCTGGTAAACAGTAAAACCGTCAAAGGTTACGAGATTTTGATCGGGCGTGCCACCACGTACATAGGCACCAGACGACGACTCATTGCTACCGCTCACACCCGGCATTAGCTGGAAGGAACGCAGGATATCGCGCTCACCAATGTTGGGCAACTTATCTAGTGCAGCAGGGGTAAGTTGCAGCACGCTCACCTTTTTACTGTCGGTGTTAATTACGCCATGCTTTTTATCGGTAATTACTACCTCATTCAGTGAGTTCATGGATGGGAAGAGGGGTAACACCATTTGGCCCTTAATCTTGGCATCATCAAGCCTGAATTTATCGGGTTGATAGCCCATGTATGAAACCTCTAAAACGCAGGTATCGGCAGGCACATTAAGCAGGGTAAAATTACCACTGGTATTAGCTGCTGTATTAAGTTCGGTATTGCGAACTTTAACAATAGCACCGGGCAATGCTTCGCCCGTGTTTTGGTCAATGATCCGCCCCGAAATAGAGAACATAAAGTGGGTGGGAGGTCCTTTCGGCGGGTCGAGCGTTTTGGGCTTTACCTTTGAGAGGCTCTGATTCATCTTGTTTAACTGTTGCAGCCGTTCTAAATCATCGGGTTGCTGCAGTATGTAGATGGTGCCGTCATTTTCGAGCCAGTAATGCAGGTCGTTTTTCTGGCAAACTACTTTGAGCACATCAAGTAACGACTCGTTAAAAAAGTGCTCAACAATGTCCATACCATGTATCGGTTCGCGCTCAAAAATAAAGCGTAATTTGTACTGATACGACAAGGTGTCGAGCATTTCATCCAGCGGGCAAGAGAAAAAGTGGTCTACCATTGTCTTTTTCAGTGTTTTTTGCGCTTGCTGTGCCTGGGCCTGCGCTTGTTGTGTACAGGCAATAGTTAGAAATAGTAACAGGGGTAAGGAGAGTTTTTTCATCCAGTGTGTTAAGTGTAATCATCATTGCATCACCCAAGTGTTGTTGTTAACCTGGTATGTGCAATTGGTAGCATTGACGCTAAATTTGTAATTACAGTATGAAGGCTTGCTGAAGCCTCGATTAATAGGGCATATGTATCGACGAATGTGCCATAATAATATACCGGCTAAAACCCCTAAGATGACTTTACAGTTGAATATTGGTATATTAGACCATCATTTACAGTTATATGACCTGGTTAAAATCCCTGCTGTTTTTTGTGTTGGCCGGCCTGTGCGAAATTGGCGGCGGCTATTTAATATGGCTCTGGCTTAAGGAAGGAAAGCCTATTTGGTATGGCATTGCCGGCGGCCTTATACTTGCCTTGTACGGTGTTGTAGCAACCTTGCAAACGGCAAGTTTTGGCCGGGTATATGCAGCATACGGAGGCGTATTTATTGTACTGGCCCTGCTTTGGGCTTGGAAAGTGGATGGCTTTAAGCCCGATAAGTATGATATTATTGGCGCAGCGGTTGCACTAATAGGTGCCTGCATTATTGTTTACACGCCAAGAGGGGTAATAAGATAAAAAGCCATGTGCTTGTGATGCCCGCATGGTATCAATATTGCAGGTGCAGAATAGTATTATAAACATTTGCCTTAATAATCTGTTTAATACTTACGGGAATACTGTTTTGAAGTGCAATGAAATTTATTTTAATTTTTATAAGATGCTTTATATCAGTTGTTTTTAGCAATAGTTAAAGCCAATATCCTAATACTATAAATTAATGGTTTATTTAGCCTTCTTTGGTTTTTTGTGCGCCATTAGTACTTAATAACAATAGTTTTGGTATAGCGGTGTTAAAAAAGCATCAAATAAAAATGAACTATAATTTATATGTCGACATCCTTTGTGGTATATTCTCGCTTGTTTTTGGCATCTGGCTGTTTGAATATATTTTGCGCAGGGCACGTATTTCAAAAAAGAGCGCCTTTTATACCAACACCAAATTATACCTTCTGTCGCTAACTTTTATATTGATAGGTCTCGAACTAATTTTTGCAGGCTTAGCATCATTTGGCGATAATTGATGTTGCCTTAATAAGTAAACATATAAGCACTTAATTGCCGTCGATGCTCCAGGGTTCTTCCCCGGTAAAGTGAATAAGGTGTGCGGCTTTATCAATTTTAAACTGCCAGCTAATGCTGTCGAGTTTGTCGATGTACAAATCATCGCAACCGAAGAAAAACGACACCTTAAATTTGCAAACGAAGCTGCCCGAAAGCGTGGCAAGGTCAAACTTTAGCCCGTCTGTCTCAAACGCCACTACTTCGGGCGCGCCGCCGTTTTGATGGTGGTAGGCTTTAAGTGCGCTGCACATTTTTTGGTAATTTTTACCTTCATCGCCTTTAAATACTTCGGTTAAAAAGTCCTCAACCGGAATGTGCTGCAATAACAATTGCCCGAAGCTTTGCGGTGTAAATTGCAGATCGAGTTTTTCTCCCATGGCTGCTAAGATAACACCGTATAAGAGAATCAAGAAACAAGAGTCAGGAAACAAGATTTTTAAAGCGCTTCCGGAGGTAGTAATTTTAAATAAGTAAAACTTTGGATAAGGTAACGTATTAAAAATTGCAGCAAACCTTTTAATAATTAATTCCTTACTTTGTGTATACTACTTTACAAACTAATATCTATGCCTACTCATTTATTTAACGCCTATTTTGAAAGCCTTGACGGTGCAACCCTGGCCGGGCCCGTTACTATGGATAAGGACGAATACCTTTTTGTAAATAAAAACACGGCCGATGACATTTACTTTAATCTTAAAAAAACTACCGATGGCTGGATCTTTTCGGGCGGGCCGGTAACGCATAGTGTTCCGCAGACTTATATTGATGCTGTAGGGGCACAAATAGATAAGTTTCACCAAGGTATTTAGCCCGTATAAATTGAAAAAGCCCGGTAATGCCGGGCTTAGTATTTTCAGTAAGATTTTGTTACGGTTTTTTCTTGGTGGTTTTGCTAACGGTTGTGGTTGTTTTATTGGCTTTGTAGCGCATATCTGCGGTGCCGTCTTTTTTAACTGGGCCTACCACTTTTTTTGTTGATGTACTGGTGTTGGTTTTATAACGCAAATCGGGCGAACCATCTTTTTTGGTTTTTACAGTTTGGGTAGTTGTTGTAGTTTTCTTAGCCGTTTTAGATTGTGCGCTTACCAAAGTAGTGCTTAAACCCATAAACAACATGGCTGCCAGTGTGAGTAGCTTTTTCATAATTATTTGTTTTTTTTATTTTACAATAACCATACCTATACCCATTTTGTTTTATACAGGGAAGCCAAAGATGTTACAGCGCATTACCTAATAATCAACTCGCATTGTACTACTGATGGTGTTTCGCCAAAGCTTGGCCCGCCCCAGTCTGTTTCGTCGCCGTTAAGTATCCTGATGGGTTTAAACACGCCATTCTGATATTTGCCTTCTTCTACCTTTAAATATTGCCATGCTTTGCCCGCCTGGTTTCCGGCAGGAGTAAAGGCAATATGGCTGTGTGTGCCCATCAATACAAATTTGTTGGGGCTTAACTTGACAATCATGGCTTTGCCATTTGCTACCACGTTTTTTTGGGTACCGCCTCTGCCGCTGCCAAAAGTTACGGTAGCTTTCCACTGCCCCAGATCAATGGTTTGTTCGGCTTGGTCTTCGTGTTCTACAACAGTCTGTACTTTGCCTTCAAAGCCCCATTGCGCCAGTTCGCGCATCATTGGTGCAATGGCGGCGTATGCATGTGCATAGGGTAAGTAGCGTTCTTTTGCTTCATCGGTTGCCGGGTCTTCGGCATTGTAATCTATCCCAAATGGCGAAAAGCCGATGCCACCGCGGGCAATAACATTATACAGGTACTTGGCATTATCTTTAATAAACCCGGCCTCGGGTACAAAAAGCGCGTTATCTGGTCTGTCATAAAGCTCCAATACCTTTAGCGCCCTTTCACTTCCCGAAAGGTAAATATCTGGTGCCAGTATATCTATAGCCGGTGCGGCAGCTTTCCATATCTGTATTACGTTATCGGTAGGGCCACCGCTTTCGTAACTCGGCGCGCTTGGGTTGCTCAACGGATCGCGCAGGGCAGCGTTAACATACAATGGTAGTGGGTACACCGCCTTGCCTGCAGCAGCAACCTTGCCAATAAACCGGCTGATTGACCATGCCTGAAAATACTCATCGGCCCTGCCGCCAAATACTTTTTGCCAGGTGCCGGATGTAATCACCGGTACATTTAAGGCGGTAAGGATGGCTGGTTTTAACAATTCGGCAGGTACCTGGCCTTCAAATAATTTTTGTGCATCGGGGGCATAATCCCGTATACTATCCCATGATCCGGGCTCGTTTTCAACCTGTACCATAATTACGGTATGCTGCGGGTCTGCTTTTTTAAGGTAACTCATTACTGCGGTAAAAGCCTTTATATCTGCATTAAGCGTAGCCTCTGCATGTGGCGAAGGCGAATCGATAGGGTTGCCCTTTCGGTTGTGTATGTTGGGATATTTGGCTGCGTCGGCTTTCATCCATTGGGGCATATAGTGGTTGCTACCGTTTTTCCAGGTGGCAAACCACAGAAATACAAGCCGTACTTGCCTTGCCCGAGCCTGTGCAAGCAGGGTATCAACTATCGAAAAATTGAACTTGCCTTGTTGCGGCTCAATCTGTTCCCAGTAAAGGGGTACTTCGAGAGTATTGGCATGCAATTGTTTAATGCCGGCCCATACACTGGGCATCATGCCGGGCCAGGCACTGGAGTTATGAGCCTGCCCGCCCAATATCAGGAAAGGTTTGCCATCTATCAGCAGTGCGTGCCGGCCATTTTTTTCTATTATACGGGGTATCTGCTCAACTTTAGCTTGTGCCCATACACTAAGCTGTGTAAATAGGCACGCTAAAAATAAAATTACTGTTTTCATTACGGTTTATTTGGTTGGCAATAAATTTAAGAGAGATTGCTTGATATTGCGCGAAAGGGGCAAAATAAAAGTTGAAATAGCGACGATGTTACATATGCTTAACCTTCTTCTTTCCCTTGCCACTGCCGCTACTTAACCCTAACTTCGCTGCCGATTATGATATTTTATCAAGAAGCTTCACTGGGCCGGTTGGCCATCCATCATATTGGAAACAAAGCGCAGGACGAGCGTTTTGTGCTCTCCGAAAAACCTGTTGAATTGCACGACGAATTGCTGAGCAAATTACTGTTGCAATATTTCCTGGCTCCTTATGAAAAGGTGCCCGAAGTTTACCGTTTTTTTCATGGTAATGACGACTTGAATTTGAACGAGGTTTACCATTTTGTTACTGCCATATTTGATGATCAGGAAACTTTTCAGGAAAATAGCCGTCAGCTAGCCAAGCACTTGTACGAGGTAAGCAATCACCCTAAAATTAAAGCGGGGGAGTTATACATCGCCTATTTCAGCAACGTACAGATTGAGGGTGAGCAGCATGATGCTATCGGGATTTTTAAATCGGAAACCAAAGAAACCTATTTAAAGGTATATCCCGAAAACGATGGCTTCGGCGTAAGTTACGAGGAACAGGCCATTAACATTAACAAACTGGATAAAGGCTGCCTTATTTTTAATACCAATAAGGAAGAAGGTTACAAGGTAGCAGTAATCGACAAAACCAATGGCAGCGAACAGGCCGTGTACTGGAAAGATGAGTTTTTAAAACTGCGCGTGCGCAACGATAATTACAACCAGACAGCCAATGTAATGGGCGTATACAAAAACTTTGTAACAGAAAAACTCGACGATGAGTTTGAAATGAGCAAAGCCGATAAAATTGACCTGCTAAACCGATCTATGAAGTACTTTAAAGAGAAGGATAGCTTTGATATGAAAGAGTTTGGCGAAGAGGTGATTGGTAACGAGCAAGGGATAGCCACTTTTTTAAACTACAAAAAAGATTACGAAAACGAATTTGAAACTGCCATACCGGATAGTTTCGATATTAATGACGCGGCTGTTAAAAAGCAGGCAAAGGTTTACAAAAGCGTATTAAAGCTGGATAAAAACTTCCATATCTACATCCACGGTAATAAAGACCTGATTGAAAAAGGTTTCGATGATGGCAAAGCCATGAACTACTATAAGGTGTTTTTTAAGGAAGAAGCGTAGAGAAGAGAATCAAGAATCGGGAATGAATAATCGAGATAAAAAACAGTATAAAAAGAGGTGTTGACTGGAGCTTGTCCTGATTCTTGATCTCGATTCCTGATTCAAAAAAAACGGCCTGTGGTATTTATTACCACAGGCCGTTTGAGTATTTAATGGCGGTATTAAATTATACGCCTGCTGATTTAACAGTTTTGATAATACGTGCAGCAACTTTGTATGGATCGGCAGCAGAGTTAGGGCGACGATCTTCTAAATAGCCTTTCCAGCCTTTTTGTACAGTGTAAAGTGGGATGCGGATAGAAGCACCACGATCTGATACACCGTAGCTATAGTCATGGATAGATGCAGTTTCGTGTTTACCGGTTAAACGTTCCTCATTGTGAGCACCGTAAACATCGATATGTTCTTTAACTACCGGGCGGAACGCTTCCAGAATTTTTTTGTAAACATCTTCGCTACCAGTGGTACGCAAAGTTGTGTTAGAGAAGTTGGCGTGCATGCCAGAACCGTTCCAGTCTAATTGACCAAGCGGTTTGCAATGCCAGTTGATAGATACGTTGTACTCTTCGCCAATACGCTCTAATAAGTAACGTGCAACCCAGATCTGGTCACCAGCTTCTTTAGCACCTTTAGCAAAAATCTGGAATTCCCATTGTCCGGCAGCAACTTCAGCATTGATACCTTCAACGTTTAAACCAGCATCTAAACATACGTCTAAGTGCTCTTCAACAATTTTACGTCCGAAAGCATTGTTGGCGCCTACTGAACAGTAGTAAGGGCCTTGCGGGCCAGGGTATCCACCGTCTGGGAAGCCAAGCGGTTTGTTGGTGTCCGGGTTCCACAAGAAATATTCTTGCTCAAAACCAAACCAGAAATCGTTGTCGTCATCCTCGATAAGCGCACGTCCGTTAGATTCGTGCGGGTTACCGTGAGAATCTAAAACTTCGCACATTACCAGATAACCTTCTTTGCGCTGAGGGTCTGGACAAATAAACACAGGTTTCAGGATACAATCAGACGAACCGCCCGGTGCTTGTTCTGTTGAAGAACCATCAAAGCTCCAATTTGGACAATCTTCCAGCTTGCCGCTGAAATCTGCTTCGATTTTAGTTTTACTTCTTAAACTTTGTGTCGGTTTGTAACCATCAAGCCAAATGTACTCAAGTTTAGCTGCCATGTTTTTTAAAATTTATAAAATTAGGGTTAAGCGATTAATATATTTTGATTAAATCGTGTGAATTTATGCAGTTTGTGTGAAATTTTATAAAAATATCTACTAAAAATGTATTCCATATTTGATTTTTTTAAAAAGCGAATAATACCTATGGTAAAATTGAACAAATTGTAATTTTTAGCATAATTGAGGGTTGTAAAATAGAAATATTTCAAAATAATATTTATTCTCTTTATTAAACGCTTTTTAAACATGTATTGCACTCCTTATATATAGGTAATAGTGTTACTTGCCGGGGCTATATATGCAATATAAAACACCAAAAAGTCTTAATTATTTTATCCTTTGCTGATAAAGACTTGATTTTCGACCTTTTTAGTAGAATATTTCACAGAACTTTATTCCATTTTAATTTGAAATGCAAATTTATATATGGTCAAGAGCTGTCACGGCGAATTAAAATTGTTTTAAAACAATAATATTATTGAAAATTTAATAATTACGTAACATATAAAGGTTTTGTTTTTGATGATTTAATAAAAATACTATTATAGGGTAAAAAATATATGATTTTAATGTTTTTTATTTCTAATTTCATAAAAACAATCAAATATGAGCCCATTTGATTGGATTATTTACAATAAACCTGCGATGTACTCAAATTTTCACTAAATAATTACTGATTTTCTAAACACTCTTAAACAATTAAAACAAATTAAACTATGAATCCCCTGTCGAGACTCAAAAATCAATTCAGTACGGTGCTTCAGTTAGGCAAACGGAACTGGCGCATTGGCCTTGCAATTTTCTTTGGTAAAATCATCGGTACATTTGTGGTAATTGCCGCAATGATGATTATCCCCGGTATGATTGCTACTCCGGCCCATGCTGCAGACACGTACACTGCTCACGAAACAACTTTTATTAACACAGTTAACACCATCTGGACACTGGTTGCTGCTTTCCTTGTATTTGGTATGCAAGCCGGATTTGTGATGCTCGAGGCAGGCTTTGCCCGCAAAAAAGAAACAGTTAACGTATTAATGGAATGTATTTTTGATACATGCCTTTGCGGTATACTGTTCTGGGCTATAGGTTATGCCTTTATGTTTAGTACTGGTAATGCCTTTATTGGTTATCATTGGTTCTTCCTTTCGGGCGCCCCGGCTACTTATCTGGCAACAGGTATTCCTATCCTGGCGCACTGGATATTCCAATATGCATTTGCTGATACCTGTTCAACCATTGTATCTGGTGCCATGATTGGCCGTACCAGTTTCCGTGGCGATATATTATACAGTATCGGTATCACCGGGTTTATTTACCCAATTATTGGCCACTGGGCATGGGGGCCAGATGGTTTCTTAGCTTTAATGGGGTCAAAAGGTAATTTCCTTGAATCACTCGGTCAGGGTTTCCGCGACTTTGCAGGCTCAACTGTAGTGCATACAATAGGCGGTATTGCTTCACTGGCAGGCGCTATTGTATTAGGCCCACGCATAGGCCGTGTGTTTAGAAGAGATGATAAATTAAAAGGAGGCTTACCGCCAGCTCATAACTTAACAGTTGCTGCAGTGGGTGCATTTATACTTTGGTTTGGCTGGTATGGTTTTAATCCGGGCAGCACATTATCTGCTATGGATATGCAGGGTATTGGCCGTATTGCAGCTAATACTACTTTAGCAGCCTGCGCAGGTGGTATGGTTGCCATGTATTTTGCTTTATGGTTTGGCCCAACAAAAGGCAAATTTGATGTTGGTTTTACAGTTAACGGTTTGCTGGGTGGCCTTGTAGCCATTACTTGCCCTTGTTATTGGGTTAGTCCACTTGGTGCCATATTATTAGGTGCTATTGCCGGTGTGGTAATATTTGTTGGTACCAATTTATTAGAATACTTCCGTATTGACGATCCGGTTGGTGCAGTACCTGTACACGGCTTATGCGGTATCTGGGGAACTATATCATTAGGTTTCTTTGCCTCTGGCGAGTATGGAGCAACCGGCCCAACCGGTGCCGATAACTCTGCCCCGGTAAAAGGTTTATTTTACGGTGGTGGTTTAGATGTTTTAAAAGCACAGTTTATCGGCAGCTTTACAATAACGGTAGCCACGTTTGTGGTAGCTTTTGCAATGATGTGGATCATCAATAAAATGCCGAACCCTTGGAAACTCCGTGTTGAAGATCATGGTGAGAAAGCTGGTTTGGATATATTTGAACATGGTGCTGCTGCTTACAGCGAAGATGAAGATGAAATCGACATCCAGGGGCTGTTTGAAGGTGGGTCTGTTAAAAACCCGCTTACAGCGTAAATATTTAAAAAGGCGTATGATTTTAATTCATACGCCTTTTTTATAAAACTTATAATAATGCTTCAAAATATTGAAGCAGCAATACTGGCCGGTTCGCGCAAAAGACTCTCTCACAATCGAACCTGATTAAAACCGGCTTTTCAGTTTTTTATTTAATAAAGCTATTCGTTTTTTCAAACCCTAAACCTGGGTTTGCAGCTACGCTTGTGCCTAAAAATTTTCAAACAAAGAGTCTAACTAACAATCATCATACGGTCAATCTAAAAAACATCCTTAAACAATTTAACATGAAAAAATCACTACTATTTTTATCACTTCTAACTTCTGCAACACTTTTATCCAAGGCTCAGGATACCACCAAGGCCGGTGCGCCTCCACCGCCGCCTGCAGCACCTGCTTCTACACCACTTACTGTTTTTGGCTCTGTTGATGCCTATTATAAATACGATTTCTCTGGTTTAAAAACTGCTGCCGGCTCTAATATCCCTACAAGTTTTGCTAACGAACAAAATTCGGTTTCGTTGGGTATGATAGATGTTGGCGTAAAGAAAAAAGTGGGCAAGGCCTCCTTCCTGGGCGAATTGTCGTTTGGCCCGCGTGGCCAGTCACAATCAATCCCTACTGCTGCAGGTACCTATGATGAAACTAATAACAGTTTCCATATCCAGAACTTATACCTGTCTTACGATCTGACGGATAAATTGAACTTAACCGGTGGTTATATGGCAACCTTTATTGGTTATGAGGTAATTTCTCCGGCAGGTAACTTCAACTATTCAACTTCATACCTGTTCACTAACGGTCCGTTCCAAAATGCAGGTTTAAAAGCAACTTATGCTTTTTCTGACAGGGTAAGTTTAATGGCGGGGATATTTAATGATAAATGGAACCTGTATCAATCTAATAAAAGTGTAAATACATTTGGTGCGCAGCTAATGGTTGTGCCTGTAAAAAACTGGACTGCTTATCTTAATTTTATTAGTGGCCACGAGTCTGGTACCGAATTTGACGTCACCACCAACTACCAAATTTCTACAGCCTTTAAATTAGGCCTTAACGGTGCAACCTTTTCTGCACCAAGCGGCACAACAGGTGGTTTCAGCGGTGTAGCGCTTTATCCTCAGTTAGCGGTATCGCCGGCAGTAACATTGGGTTTGCGTGGTGAGTACTTTAAAACTAAAGCAGGCGATTATGCAACAGTTGGCCCTGCACCAGGTAAATCTGTAACCGGTCTTACTGCAACGCTAAACTTTAAATCTGGCCCGTTAACTGTTATACCAGAAGTAAGGTTAGATCATAATAAAGACAAAGTATTTTTGCAAAGCGATCACGTTACGCCAACGCAATCAGCATCTCAATTCTTAATTGCTGCTGTTTACGCTTTCTAATATAAAAGACACAATATATTGCGTCTCTATAGTGAAAATTTGAGGAAAAGGGGGTACAAGTTATTGTGCCCCCTTTGTTAGTAAATATTATGTGCGGACTTGCCCATCACCCTTTACCAGCCATTTGTAGCTGGTTAATTCCTTTAAGCCCATTGGGCCACGGGCGTGAAGCTTTTGGGTACTGATGCCTATCTCGGCACCGAGGCCAAACTGCGCACCGTCTGTAAAAGCCGTTGATGCATTTACGTAAACAGCTGCGGCATCTACCTTATTCAAAAAGTCTTCCATATGCTGTGGATTTTGTGAAATGATAGCTTCGCTATGTTTAGAGCTGTGCTGCGCAATATGATGAAGGGCTGCATCAAAATCATCAACCGTTTTAATGGCCATTTTCATCGACAAAAATTCTGTGCCGAAATGTTCTTCGGTAGCCTGCTGCAATAATTGAGCAGGGTATTGGCCTGATAACGCCTGGTAAGAGGCTTCATCGGCAAAAACTTCTACAGATGCCCCGCCCAGTTGTTGTATTAGTTTTGGCAGATCGGGTAGCCTGTTACTATTGATAATTAAACAATCAAGCGCATTACAAACACTAACCCTGCGGGTTTTAGCATTGAAAATAATGGCACTGCCTTTTTCAAGATCGCCATCTTCATCAAAATAGGTATGTACTATGCCTGCCCCGGTTTCGATAACCGGTATTTTACTATGCTGGCGTACAAAATTGATCAAACCCTGGCTACCGCGCGGGATCAATACATCTACAGAGCCAACTGCATTTAACAGGGCTTCAGTAGCCTCGCGTTCTGCCGGTAGTAGGGTAGCAGCATTGATATCGATATTGTGTTTTTTAAGTACATTATGGATAACAGAGATGATAGCTTGATTAGAGAAATCTGCATCACTACCACCTTTCAGCACACTTACATTACCGGTTTTAAAGCAAAGTGAAAACACATCGAAAGTAACATTAGGCCTCGCCTCATAAATTACACCAACCACACCCAGCGGAACCCGGACTTTAGAGAGCTTTAAACCATTGGGAAGTGTGTCGGCAGAAAGCACTTCGCCCAAAGGGCTCTCTAATCCCGCTACATTGCGTATTTCTGTAGCAATACCGGCAATCCGTTCGGTAGTTAATTTTAGGCGATCGTATTTTGGATCGGTTTTATTCATCCGGTCCAGGTCTTTTTGATTTTCGGCAAGCAGTAAGTCAGTTTGCTCAACGGCACTCTCGGCCACATCCAATAATACCTGGTTAATCACAGTAGGAGCAAGGCCTGCTATGTTACGGCCTGCTATAACTGCGTTCTCAAAATATGCGGAATAACTCATGGTATTAATCAGGATTGTAAATATAGATAATCATAATGCACCAGCGGCTTTTCATTTTTCTTGCCTATGCGTTCGCGGGCTTTATCGGCACCATACTCGGCTATGCCCTGGCCAATTACTTTATGGTGTTCATCAATCAGCTTAATAATGTCGCCCTTTTTAAAATCTTCAATTATGCTCATAATCCCTACAGGCAGCAGGCTGGTAGCACGGCTGGATGTTAGTGCAGTTTTAGCGCCCTCGTTTACCTGTACTACACCGATTGCGTAGTTGCCCGAGTGTGCTATCCATTTCTTTTTACCCGAGGCCGATTTATTGGGTACAAAGCGCGTATGCTTAGTATTATTATTAAGCAGATCGGTCAATATATCATCTTTAGTACCATTGGCAATATGTACGGCTATACCTAATTGTGCCACTTTTTGCGACATGGTTGATTTCGTGATCATGCCGCCACGCCCAAATTGCGATTTGCTGGAACTGATGAAAGACGAGAAATCCATAGCCGAATTGCTGATTTCTTCCAGCAGGGATGAGCTTTCCAGTTTAGGGTCTCCATCGTAAATACCATCCACGTTACTCAAAATAATCAGTGCTTGTGCGTTCAGCATGGATGCTATTAAGCCGGCAAGTTCATCATTGTCGGTAAACATCAGTTCGGTAACCGAAACCACGTCGTTTTCATTTACAATGGGTAATACTTTGTGCTGTAATAAAATATCCAAACAGTTTTTCATGTTGAGATAGTGCGTACGGTCGCGAAAATCTTCTTTGGTTACCAGTACCTGCGAGCATAAGATCTGGTATTGCTCCAACAGTTGCGCATAGGTATTGATGAGTTTAACCTGGCCTACAGAGGCCAGCAACTGGCGGGCTGCAATATTATCCACCTTTTCGGGCAGGGTAATTAAACTCCGGCCGGATGCTACCGCGCCCGAAGACACCAGGATAACCTCTTTACCCGATGCATGGATTGCTGCAATTTGTTTAACCAGGTTGCTAATGCGGTTAACATCGGGCAACCCGTCTTTTTGTGTTAAAACGTTCGAACCTATTTTTATAACTATACGTTGGTAATTAAAAGCCATGGATAGGGGTTGTAATAGGGCAATATTACCAATATGCGTTTAGTTTTATGCCCTTTAAACACAATTAAATTATTTTTTCTACAATAATATTTGATAACTCGTATTATTTGATATTTTTGTATACTAATTCTATAGATAATGTATTCTACTGGAAATTATTTCATCTTACTTAAGTGCGCCATGCACACCCATAGTTGCTGTTGTTGCTAACTGAGCCCCTTTGTTTGCAATTATTACACTAACTAAAATCTCTTAATCCACTTTTTAATCTTACTGCATGAAAATTTCTACGTATTTACGTTTCCTTGGGCTACTTATGGTTTTGCTGCCCGGCATAGCTGCTGCCCAGCTTAATGGCACTTATGTGCTTAGCGGCAAAGTTAACGATGACCAGCGCCAGCCGCTTTCCGGCGTAACCATCCGCATAAAAGGCACACCAAATGCTACCACCAGCAATAAGGATGGTAAGTTTAGCCTTACCACCAATATTAAATTTCCTTATACCCTTGTATTTACTTATGTAGGTTTCCAAC
This sequence comes from Mucilaginibacter polytrichastri, assembly GCF_001911425.1. Lineage (GTDB taxonomy): Bacteria > Bacteroidota > Bacteroidia > Sphingobacteriales > Sphingobacteriaceae > Mucilaginibacter > Mucilaginibacter polytrichastri. Next base: position 1,120,360 of record NZ_MPPL01000001.1, read on the forward strand.
CTCAGGAATTTGAAATTAAGAATACCAATAACCAACTGAATGTACAGTTAACCACCCAAAATATATTAGCTAATGAGGTGGTTGTAACGGCATCGCGCAGGGAGGAAAAACTTTTAAAATCGCCTGTGGCTATAGAAAAGCTGACCATCAACGCGCTGAAACAATCGCCCGGCCCTGGTTTTTATGATGCGCTGGAGAATGTGAAAGGTGTACAGATGACCACCACCAGTATCACCCTTAAAGTGCCTAATACCCGTGGTTTTAACAGCCCCAACAATTTTAGGTTTATGCAACTGGCAGATGGCGTGGATATGCAGTCGGCAACATTGGGTGTACCGCTGGGTAATGCCATTGGCCCAACCGAGCTGGATATTGCCAGTATTGAAATTACGCCTGGCGCTGCTGCTGCTTTGTATGGTACCAATGCCATTAACGGCTTATCGAACCTGTTCACTAAAGATCCGTTTAAATATCAGGGACTTAGCATATACCATCGCACCGGTTTAAATCACGTTGGTAACGACCCGCTTGGTGCAAGTTTAATGACCGAGGATGCCTTTAGATACGCTAAAGCCTTTAATGATAAGTTTGCCTTTAAAGTTAACTTTAGTTATATGCAGGGTAAAGACTGGCAGTCTGATACCCGTAAAGATCAAAACCCCGGCAATCTGGCAACGGCTAACCCTGCTTACCCCGAGCTAACGGGTAAAAATAATGCAGCCTACGATGGCTGGAACAAATATGGAGATGATGCCCTTGCCGGTAGTAATACGGTATCTATTAAAGGTATTACAGTAAATGGTGTTGCCAGGCCAAACTTAACCGTGGCCCGTACAGGTTACAATGAAGTTGACCTGGTGAACCCACAGGTGCATAACTTAAAAGCCGATGCAACACTGGCTTATAAATTAACGCCAACTACATTACTGTCGTACACCTATCGCTACGGTAACCTGGATGGTGTTTTTCAACGGGGAAATAAGATAGCACTAAATGGTGCATCGGTGCAAAATCATAAGGTTGAGCTGAAAGCTAAAACCTTTCTAATCCGTGCTTACGAATCGATAGAAAATACAGGAAAATCTTACAACGTAAAACCACTGGCAGACAACCTGGATTTGAACCATGCCAGTAATTCGGTATGGGGTACTACTTATAAAAATGCGCTTACTGCGTATGGCAACGCCAACGGCGGTTTAACATCTGCCAACTTTGCTGCGGCTAACAATGCCGCACGTGCGGCTGCTGATGCCGGCAGGGTAGAGCCCGGAACGGCGGCCTTTGATCAGCTTAAAAATACCATTATCGGAATTAATAACTGGGATATTAAATCGAGCCTGATCCCTAATGCCCCGGCTACTGGTGGTGCTGCGCTGATTCAAAAAAGCCATATGTATAATGCCGAGGCCCAATGGGATTTAACAGACAAGGTAAAGTTTGTTGACCTGCTGGTGGGTGGCGATGTGCGAATTTATGAACTGATACCAGACGGTAATAACTTTGTTGATTTTAGCCGCCCAATATCTGAAAGAAGCGTACAATTGCCAGACGGTAGCTATGGCGATAATGTATATTACAGAAAGTACGGCGCGTTTACCCAGGTAACCAAAACCTTTTTTGATAATAAACTGAAATTATTTGGTTCGTTACGGTGGGATTATAACCCTGATTTCAAGCCTAAATTTACGCCTCGTTTGGCAGCAGTTTACTCGGTTAATGAGAATCATAACTTCAGGTTTACGTTCCAAAACGGGTATCGGTTCCCATCTTTATTTGAGGCGCTGTCTTTTGTAAACAATGGCCGTGTGCGCCGTGTGGGTAGCCTACCTTTTATTAATGATGGCTTAGGTTATTTGGGTAATAGTTATACCCAAGCTTCTGTGGCAGCATTTAACGCTGCTGTTAAAGCTGCGCCAGGGGCTGCCAGTGGTACGGATGCTACCGCTTTAGCTAACAGAAGCTTACTGCAGGTGGCAGATTTACCTGCAGCGCGCCCTGAACAAATTACCTCTTTTGAAGTAGGGTATAAAGGCATCTTCTTTGATAATAAAGTATTCTTAGATATTGATGCTTACAGCAATGTTTACAACGGCTTTTTAGGCCAGGAACAGGTTTACGTACCCAACGGCGCTAATGTTGGGTCTGACGCCGCCGTATTATCCATGCTGGATATTAACCGCGACCCTACAACCGCTACCACCACAAATGCTGCCAGCCAGGGGCAAAGCAGATACCGCGTATATACGAATGCAAAAAAGAGCTATAACAACGTGGGTTCATCAGCAGGTATCAGCTATAATTTCTATAAACGGTACACCGTATCTGCAAATGGGAGCTTTAATAAACTGTTAACGTCAGAAAAAGGTGATGTATTTTTAACCGGCTTTAACACGCCCGAGTGGTCTACAAATGTTTCATTTGGTAACCGTGAGTTATTTAAGAATGTAGGTTTTAACGTAGTTTACAAATGGCAGGAAGCTTATTTATGGGAAAGCCCGCTGGTTACCGGCAGGGTGCCCGCTATCGGTACATTTGATGCACAGGCTACCCTGCGTGTACCTGCTTATTACGCCACCTTTAAATTTGGAGCTACAGATATATTTAACAAGCGCTACATACAATATGCAGGTGGCCCAACCATTGGCGGCTTGTATTATGTATCTGTTACATTGGATGGTTTGCTGAGTAAGTAACTAAGAGGCATTGTAAATGCCCGATTTTTAAGCATGCGTTGCAAATGCGCGCAAGTAATAAAAGCTGTTTGGCGATTGCCAAACAGCTTTTATTTTTTAAAGAAAATTTATAGTTTGCAATACATCAATTATCACAAATGAAAAAACTATTAATGCTGATTATGCTGTTGTTACCAATGTGGGTAATGGCACAAACAGATTCACTTACCGGCAAAGCTAAAGAGCAGTACTGCATGGTTACAGAAGCGCCAAAAACGCTTTCGACTGCTGTTAATATTTCTGTCGACTTTGGCCAGCCGACAAGCCTTTTTGGCTCTAATAAATTAAGGGATGAGGCTGGTAAGGTTAAAACCTTTCACTCAATTATTGACGCATTGAATTATATGGCCTCACTTGGGTGGGAGCTTGTAAATTCTAACGTAATCATCAGCGGAGCGGAGAGCTATACTACTCGTTATATTATGAAAAGGAAAATCGAATAAATAATCTATTCCGCTCATAATTAGGTGCTTTTTAACATCCTCTTCTTGGGAGACGGCTGCGGAGAAGTTAACGCAAAAACCCCGAATTTTCGGGGCTTTTGTTGTTTTAGAATGATATGATTATAATTATTAATCCGCGTTAGCGCGAAGCATCAGGGCTCCTACAGTTACATTGGTGCGGCTATCTATAATAATTGCACCCCCGCTGTTATTGTTGTTCTGGTACAGATCAAAAACCAGCGGATCGGCTGTTTTAATGATAATGCGGCCGATGTCGTTTAATTTAAAATCCTCACCGTATTCTTTCTCAAGCGTATTGATATTCACTTTGTATAGCACCTCTTGTATGCGGGCACGGGTAACCTTGCTATTGTGCTGAATTAAGTAGGTTAGCGAAGTATCCAGTGCGCGGGTATCCATCCAGCACAGGTCGGCTTCTATCAGTTGTGATACTTGTGGCTTTAGGGCATTGCTTACCAACACATCGCCGCGGCTAATGTCGATGTCATCTTTCAACCTAACGGTTACAGATAATCCGGCTCCGGCTTCTTCAAATTGCTTATCCAGCAACTCAATATGTTCTACTGTTGATGTAAAGCCGGATGGCAGTACGGTAACCTTATCATTAACTCTTAATGATCCACTCAGGATGCGGCCTGCATAACCACGATAATCATGCAATTCATCTGTTTGCGGGCGAACTACCCATTGTACAGGCAGGTAAGCATGTGTTACGCTGGCATCGATGGCTATCTCTACTGTCTCTAAATGATCGAGCAGACTTTTGCCGGTGTACCAATCCGTATTTTTAGATGGGTTAACTATGTTATCGCCCTTAAGCGCACTCACCGGGATATAGGTGATATTAGATAAACCAACTTTTGATGCCAGTTGCTGATAATCTTTAACGATTTCGTTAAAACGATCCTCAGAAAAATCAACCATATCCATCTTGTTCACGGCTACCACCACCTGAGGTAATCCCAATAGCGATACCAAAAACGAGTGTCGAATAGTTTGCTCAATAACACCTTTACGGGCATCGATCAAAATAATAGCCAGGTTTGAGTTTGATGCACCGGTAACCATGTTACGGGTGTACTGGATATGGCCAGGAGCATCGGCAATGATGAATTTGCGTTTCTCGGTCTGGAAGTATTTATAGGCCACATCGATGGTAATACCTTGCTCGCGCTCGGCTTTTAGTCCATCCGTTAATATAGCCAGATCGATGGTGCCGTCGTCGTTTTTACGGTTCGAACTTTGGAGGGCTTCCAGTTGATCGGCCAGAATAGATTCACTATCGTAAAGCAGGCGACCAATCAGCGTGCTCTTGCCATCGTCTACACTGCCGGCAGTTATAAATTTTAATATTTCCATTAAAAATATCCTCCTTTCTTGCGGTCTTCCATGGCAGCTTCAGATACCTTGTCGTCCATCCGAGCACCACGTTCACTTATTTTAGAGGCACTTATTTCGTTAATAATATCGTCAATTTCAAATGCGTATGATTCAACCGCGGCGGTACAGGTCATATCGCCCACGGTACGAAAGCGTACATTGCGGTTTTCAATTATATCTTCGCTATCCATGTTTAAAAACTCGGATGCAGCCATCAGTTGGCCGTTGCGGGTAATACAATCGCGCTGGTGTGCAAAGTAGATGGTAGGCAATGGAATGTTCTCGCGGCGGATGTAGTTCCATACGTCCAGCTCCGTCCAGTTACTGATCGGGAACACACGTACGTTTTCGCCTTTGTTAATCTTGCCGTTAAATATGTTCCAAAGCTCGGGGCGCTGGCGTTTGGGGTCCCACTGGCCAAATTCATCACGTACAGAAAATATCCGCTCTTTGGCACGGGCTTTTTCTTCGTCGCGGCGTGCGCCACCAATACAGGCATCAAACTGGTGCTTGGCAATGGTGTTTAACAGGGTAACGGTTTGCAAGGCATTGCGGCTTGCGTTTTTGCCTTTTTGTTCTAACACGTTGCCGTTATCAATATCATCCTGTACATAACCTACGATCAGCTTTTCGCCAATACGTTTAATCATGTCATCGCGATAATCAATCGTTTCCTGAAAGTTATGGCCGGTATCGATATGCACCAGCGGAAAAGGAAACTTGCCGGGGCGAAACGCTTTTATTGCTAAATGTACCAGCGTTATAGAATCTTTACCTCCTGAAAATAAAAGTGCAGGTTTCTCAAACTGGCCTGCAACCTCGCGTAAAATATAGATCGCCTCTGCCTCAAGCTCGTCCAGGTAATCCAGGTTGTACTTACTCATTTGTTATTAAATTATTATCATGGCCAACATGCAGCCCACATTCTTTTTTAGATTGATCTTCCCACCACCAGCGGCCGGCCCTAAAGTCTTCGCCGGGTTGTACAGCACGGGTGCATGGTGCGCATCCTATGCTGGGGAAACCACGATCGTGCAATATATTGTAAGGTATATTATTTGCCTTTATGTATTCTTTAACCTCGTCTATCGTCCAATTATAAATAGGATGAAATTTAACAATTTGATTTGATTCGTCCCACTCAATTGGCTCCATAAATTGGCGGTTGGCAGATTGCTCTGCCCTGATACCGGTAATCCATAATTTGTTGCCGTTTAGGGCGCGTTTTAGAGGTTCAATTTTTCGGATATTACAACATTCCTTCCGGTTATCTACCGACTCATAAAAGGAATTGGGTCCCTTGGCATCCACCATACGCTGCAATGCCTCATGCTGCGGATAGTAGGCGTGGATCTGTTTGCCATACATTTCCAGCGTGCGGTTCCATACGTAATAAGTTTCGGGGAATAAACGGCCTGTTTCTAAAGTAAATACTTTAATGGGCAGGTTGTTTTTGAAGATCATGTGCGTTATGGCTTGGTCTTCCCAACCGAAACTGGTAGAAAATATGATCTCTCCGGGGAAAAGCTCAGCCAGATTAGCCAATGCTTCTACCGGGTCGAGGCCTTCGGTATGTTGTTTGATATGTTCGAGTACCTTGCTCATTGTTAAATAACCTTTAATACAAAATTGATGATACTTCTTAAACTGATGAGTATTACAATTACAGAAACCGAGATCATGATGGCTTTGGTCGAGATCTTATTAGAGATCCGCGCAGCAATAGGTGATGCCAGCGCACTACCTATTACTAAACCAGCCACGGCCTCCCAGTGAGCGCCGTTGAGCATGGCAATAAAGGTAAGCGAGCTCATTAAGGCAATAAAAAATCTTGATAGTTTAACCGTACCTAACGAAAAGCGTGGATTACGGCCACCCGCTATCAATGAAGATAACACGATTGAGCCCCAGCCACCGCCACCAACAGCATCTATAAAACCACCCCCCAAGCCTAAAAAACGAATATTTTTAATTTTGGCTGATGATCTCTTTGCTTTCAGATCTAATGCTTTGCGGAAGATGACAATACCTAAAATTAGGGTATATAAGGATACTACTGGTTTGGTGTATTGTGCATAATGCTCTAACGACGAGATCAAATAAGCACCCGTCATGGCACCGATAATGCCCGGAATAAGCAGTAGCCAAAATAGTTTCCAGTTAATATTATTCATGCGGTAGTGCATCCAGCCGGCAATACCGTTGCTCATGATCTCTGATAAGTGCACACCCATACTTGCAGTAGCAGGAGGGATGCCCATAGATAAAGAGAACGTGGTTGAGGTAACACCGTATGACATGCCGATAGCACCATCTATAAAGGCAAACACAAAGCCTGCGCCTAAAAAGTAATAAAATATGGGGTTGATGCCTTCCACATAATTTTTAAACTCCGGATTTCTGAACCATAATATCGAAACTACAATGGCAATAGAGGCTACAATAGTGCCCCAGATAATCCACCGGAAAAGGCTCTTAAATTTGGAATGAGGTTTGGATTTAACTAATACTGATGTTACCTCGTTCAGTTTTTTTACCTTATCGGTAAAGTCTCCCTTTAAGGTATTGCGCAGGGTACTGAGTTGTTGGAGCGTGGTGTCAATTTCCTCGGGTAAGCCTTCGTTTAAAACCTCCTTTAATCTCTTGGCTACCGTAGGCGATTTACCATTGGTTGATATCGCTATTTTAAGATCTCCTTTTTGTACGATAGAGCCGAGGTAAAAATCACATAGCGATGGTTTATCGGCCACGTTGATGAGTAACTTACGCTCGTGTGCGGCTTCTCTAATGAGGATGTTTAATACACTATCATTAGTGGCAGCCACTACAATATCGGCACCGTCCAGGTCTTGTTCTTCAAATAGTTTTTCGTGAATAGTAACCGTGCTGTATGCTGTAGCCAGCAAGTATACTTCTGTAGAGACCTTTAGGGCAATAATAGTCACCTTTGCAAGCGGACTATTATTGAGCAGGGCTGTCAGTTTTTCTAAACCAACATTACCGGCGCCAATAAGTACCGTGTGCAAGTCATTCAGCTTTAAAAAAACAGGGAACAGTTGATTGCCGCCTGCTGCTTTTTCGTCGCTTAATGTGCTTAAGCTATTATTCCTGGGCAACGATGTCATAAAATTCCCTGATGGGTTGAAATTTAGGATGTAACGACACTACTTCTCCAAATATAATTAGTGCGGGCGATTTGATCTTGTTCTCTTCGGCAACTTCTACAATGGTGTCTACCACACCGATAGCCACTTTTTCTTCCCTGGTCGATCCGCTTTGGATCACCGCAACCGGTAGTTTATTTTTACCTTCTTTTTTATAGATTTCTACAATTTCGGCCAGTTTATGGATACCCATTAAGACAACCACAGTTGCTTTGCTGCGTGCAGCTTCATACAAATCGCCGGAAATCTCTCCGTTTGAGGTAGTACCAGTAACCACCCAAAAGCTCTCGCTTAAGCCGCGATGTGTTACCGGTATATTTTGTAAGCCCGGTACCGAAATGGAACTCGAAATACCCGGAATAACCTGCGCCGGGATGCTATATGAAGCAGCAAAATCCAGCTCCTCATACCCGCGGCCAAATACAAACGGGTCGCCGCCTTTTAAGCGCACCACATGGCCGTAGTTAATGGCATAGTCAATCATCAGTTTGTTAACCGCATCCTGTGAGTAGGAGTGATCGCCAGAGCGTTTACCTACATATACTTTGTGCGCATGGGCAGGAGCAAAGTCAAGCAACTCATTATTCACCAGGGCATCATACAAAACCACATCGGCAGTTTGAAGGGCTTTAATACCTTTAAGCGTTATTAATTCCGCATCGCCGGGGCCTGCGCCCACCAGGGTAATGCGTGGTTCTTTAACCGCTGTTTTAGTTTGGGTTTGTATCATAGTTATACTAATGCCTCTCTTTTTGCTTTAATGCCATCTAAAAATGAAGTTGCTTCTGCCAAATATTGCGTGGCAAACTCCTGCGATGGTTCATTCTGATTAATTTGTAATATCAGCTCGCTAAAGCTGCTTTTCAATGTTATTTCTTGAGTGTCTACGTAGTTTACGTCAAACTCTTTGATAATGCCGGTTTGGGTGCTCATGTTAATGTTTTTTTGCAGCAGCAATGCTTTAGCACCGCTCACCATTACATTGTAGCTATGATAAATGGCATCGGCCCATCTACTTTCGTTATAAGCTTCATTTGCCCAACCTAACTTTTCGTCGGTTTCGTAAAGCAGGGTGGCAACTAGGTCTATTACTACGCCGGCACATTCGCCTACGCCAATAGCGGTTGCAAAGGTTTCTACGTGGCCCCAGTCTACAAACTCATCGTCGGTTAGGGTGCTTAAATCGGCCAGCGGTTTTAATAACTGGTAAAAATAATCTTTACCGAAACGATCGTAATAACCGTGGAAGTTTTCGTCGGCAATAGAATTTGCCTGGTAATCATCCAATACCGCTCTTAAAACATGTGTGGCACGTTTGGCAGGTACTTTAATTACTTTATCTGCCGCGCGGCCTACGCCGTTGCCAACAGTACCGCCACCTAATAACACCTGTACAGATGGCAGTACGGCTTTGCCTGATTTTAGTGAACTGCCGTGGAAACCGATATGTGCCAAACCATGCTGACCGCAGGAGTTCATACACCCGCTGATCTTAATTTTTATCTCGCGGTTATAAATTAGCTGCTCATATTCATTGTAAATCACATCTTCCAGCACCTTAGATAAGGTCATGCTGTTAGAGATACCCAGGTTACAGGTATCTGTACCGGGGCAGGTGGTTACATCGGCTACGCTATCAAAGCCCGGTGCTGCAAGGTCGATGCTTTCCAGCGCTTCGTAAAGTGCAGGTAAAGATGCTTTACGGGCATATTTCAGCATTAATCCTTGGTTTTGGGTGATACGGATTTCATCGGCCACATAAGGGCTTATGGCTGCTACCAATTTGCGGGCAGTGTTTGATGGAATATCGCCCACAGGTACTTTTACAAATACACCGTAAAAGTCTGTTTGCTTTTGTTCAAATACGTTTGTAGCTAACCACTGCTCGTAACGTAGTGGGTTTTTAAGTTCTTCGGCTGTTAATGCGTTTTCAATTAACAGGGGTGGTTGAGGCTGTGCAATAACATCCCTGTTTATGTTAAAGAATTTAAACTTGTTGGCTGTTTTCTCAATGGCTGCTAAGTTCAGCAATTCATCAAGCCCGATCTTTTGAACCAGGAATTTAAGGCGTGCCTTATTTCTGTTGGTACGTTCGCCATTACGGTCGAACACACGGATAATGGCTTCGATGTAAGGGATCAATTCGTCTTCGGGCAAAAACTCTTCTACCGCATGAGCCAGTGACGGTTGTGCACCAAGGCCGCCACCTAATAATACTTTAAAGCCGCGGCTACCGTCTGCTTTCAGTTTTGGGATAAAACCCAGATCGTGGATATAAGAGAAACTGGTATCAGCTTCGCTGGATGAAAAGGAGATCTTGAACTTACGGCCCATATCCTGGCAGATAGGGTTGCGTAGAAAATATTCGAACACAGCGTGCGCGTAAGGCGAAACATCAAACGGCTCCAGTGGGTCGATGCCCGATGTTGCAGATGCAGTTACATTACGTACAGTGTTACCGCATGCTTCGCGTAGGGTAATTTCATCTTGCTCCAGTTCGGCCCAAAGTTGTGGTGTGCGGTCAAGACTTACATAATGGATCTGGATATCCTGGCGGGTGGTTAAGTGCAGGTTGCTGCTACCATACTCGTCTGAGATATCGGCAATGCGTAGTAGTTGTTTAAAGGTTACTTTACCGAAAGGCAATTTAATACGCACCATTTGTACACCCGGCTGGCGCTGGCCATATACGCCGCGTGCCAGGCGCAGGCTCCTGAACTTTTCATCGTGGATTTTGCCTTCACGAAACGCACGGATCTTTTTCTCCAGGTCTATGATGTCCTTCTCAACTATCGGGTTTTCCAGTTCTGTTCTGAAACTTTGCATGTCGGCAATTATGTTATTATAAAAAAAACCCCTTCGGCTGCGGCTGAAGGGGCGTATATGATCGAAATTATACAGCTACAGCCAATATTATTGCTTATTAATGCAGCAATACATGCAGGCGCAAATGAGTGTATGATTAATTTTCATCGTTGTTATACCCCAAATATATATATACTATAGAGAAGTTGTAGTATATTTTTGAAAAATTTATCTTATGTATTTCTAATGATGTTTTTTATTGGATGAGGGTAAGTCCGCTTTCGCGCGAAATAACATCCGCAATACTGGTTTCAGAGAGTATTTTGAGGGTAGCATCCCTCACTTCAACAAATACATCCCTAATGCCGCAGGTTGTTTCCTGGTGGCACTCATCACAGCGGTGGTAGAAGTTTAAACTGGCACAGGGCACCATGGCAATAGGGCCGTCTGTAATACGCATAATGCTTACCAGGTAAATGTCTTTTGGGTCTTTATTAAGGCTGTAGCCGCCGCCTGCACCTTTTTTGCTGTACAAGTAACCGGAGTTACGCAGCTCCAGGAGTATTTGTTCAAGAAATTTCTTGGGTATTTTTTCCAGTTCTGCAATTTTTGAGATCTGCATAGGTGGCTGATCAGCATTTTTCCCCAGAATTACGAGTGCTTTGATAGCGTATTTGGTTTTTTTCGACAGCATTTTATCTATAACAACTTACAAATGTACAAGAAAGAAATATAGGTATAATAATTTGAATTTTATTAAAAGTTAAAACATCAATATTTTAAAATAACATGCCTGTGCTTCACTGCTTTTTTTAATCTTTGTAGCTAAATTATTTAATGCGCTATGTACCGTCATATTCAGGACTTTCTCAACGATTGGAAACAGGAAGAAAGCAATACCGTCAAGATTTTTTCTGAAATAACTGAAGAAACCAAATCGCAAAAAATAAATGAAAATGTGCGTTCGCTCGAGCGTTTAGCCTGGCACATTGCCCATACCATTACAGAAATGGGCACTAAAGCAGGTTTATTTGAAACCGATCCGCTAGAAGATATGCCCATTCCGGCCACATTTGCAGAGGTAATGGAAACCTATAAACGCAACAGTGCATTGCTGGCCCAAACCGTACCCGGTAAATGGACAGATTCATCTTTAGAGGAAGAAGTACCGATGTATGGCGAGAACTGGAAAAAAGGTAAGATCCTTTCTGTTCTGGCAGCCCATGAAGCGCATCACCGCAGCCAGATGACCATTATTATGCGGATGCTGGGTTTGCCTGTACCAGGTTTATATGGCCCATCTAAAGAAGAGTGGATTGCTTATGGTATGCCTGCTGCAGAATAATTGCTTTCACATACAATTACAACAACAATACATCAATACGGTGCGCGTGTACCATGTTTAATCCCTGGTTCCAGGCGAAGATGGTAAAGTTGCCGTCTTGCGAAGCCACCAGGGCAATAGCATCATGCTGATCGTGTACAAATTGGGCGGCAGCCAAATGGCGTGTGCCACCATTTTGTGCAGGGTGCATACGGCAGGCGGTTGATTCTATAATCGGTTCTGTAACTACAATTTCCTCTATCGGCACACTGTTTTCGGCCCGTGCAATTTTAGCGCCAAATGCCAGCAACTGGTGGTTTTGGGTTACAATGGTTGCGCCATCTACCGCCGTAAAGCCGCCAATAATATCAACGCCCTGCATCAGGCGTTCCTGCCATTCGAGGCTGTTGCGTTGGTCAGCATCCTGATCGAATAACTCTGTAATGGCCGTATAAGGAGGTTCTACCGGGTAGCTAATGGGTTGCACGATAGATTTACGCCATTTATCCGAATCGTTTGGCACAACCAGCACAATGCCACCCCGGTGGTGCGACCGCATAGATGCAGCCAGTTCAACCCAAACATTTACCGAGTTAGACAGGTAGGATGGAAGCGGCATCCCCAGCAAAGAAATCAGCAGATCGGGGCCCATACCCGAGTTGTTTTCGTCAACTATCTTGATCTTGTCGCCTTTGAGGATGGCGATGTTTACAAATTTACCAAAGCCATCAATGCGGCTGTGTTTAATTACCACCAGCCCGGGTTCAATAACCTCTAGCACAAAACAGATGTGTGGGATACCATGTGTGGTTCCCCAGATATAAACGTCGTCGCCCTCGTTCCATACTGCTAAATGGATGCCAGGGTTCTCTACCGCAGGCGATAGTTTATTAAGATTGTGCGGCGTTAACCTCAGCTTACGCCCAAAAAGCAATGGCCTGTCGGCCTGCTCAGGGCGCAACAGTGCGATAGAAATTTTAGGCGAATGGCCTTCTTCCCGCTGTAAGCTGGCCCAAAAAGCAGCATCGATCACGGCTTCAATAATATGCACGGGTGGTTCGTCGGCCAGGTTGGTTTTACCCATTTGCCGCGCCGCACTCAGGTGCATTGCAAAGTGCGATTCGATGGTAGAAGCTACCATGCGGGCAGCCAGGTATGAGGGTTCAGATAACATTTAATTTCAGGGTATAATACAAAGCTATAATATATATTATTTAATTAAATACCGCAACACCGTTGCTATTGAATATGACCTCAAGTAAACACATTAAGGCATAAAAAAAGCCTTTCAGAATTAACTGAAAGACTTCTCGAGATATAGATGATTGATTTAATTGATATTTACAGTTGTGGTTTGCTTTACATCTTTTGATGAGGTACCGGCAAGCAGTTTATATTTACCGGGTTCTACCACCCATTTCATTTTTGTGGCATCAAAATAAGCCAAATCTTTAACCGGTATTTTAAGGCTTACTGTAGCCGTTTGCCCGGCAGCTATCCATACTTTTTTAAAGGCTTTCAGCTCTTTCTCCGCACGTTCAACAGCCGAACCGGATTTGTGTACATACAGTTGAACGGTTTCTTTACCGGCATACTTACCGGTGTTTTTTACCTTAATTGTAGCGGTAATATTGTCGGTGGTTTTGTATGCTTTTCTGTCGGCATAAAGGCCGTCATAATCATAATCGGTATAAGATAAACCATAACCGAAGCAGTATAAAGGATCGATGTTTTTGGTATCGTACCAGCGGTAGCCCACTAAAATACCTTCTTTATAATCTACCTTATGGTCTTTACCCGGGTAAGCATCTAAGGCATGCGCCGGAGAATCTTTTAACGAAGCCGGGAAGGTAAACGGTAGCTTGCCCGATGGGTTGATCTTGCCGATTAAAACGTCGGCCAGGGCGTTGCCGTTTTCAGAACCGTTATACCATGACCATACAATGGTGTGGTTATTTTTTTTAATAGCGCCAATATCATAAGGTGCGCCACCAACTACCACTACAATGGTGTTGGGGTTAGCGGCTGTTACAGCATCAATAAGCGTTTGCTCGCCAAATGGTAAGGATAGGTCTTTACGGTCGCGGCCTTCGCTTTCATAGTCGCGGTTGGCACCCACAAATAAGATCGCCATATCGGTTGATTTAGCCACTGCTACCGCCTGGGTTACCATGGCGGAGTCTGAATGGTTATAATCATCGCCCATGTGGTTATCCTTAGTTGGGATGTAAACGCCCGAATAGCCTTGTGCAAACTTGATATTCACCTTATTACCTAACCTGTTTTTTAAACCGGCTAGCGCCGTAATTTCATATTTAGCCTTAACACCTGCACCAAAGCCGCCTAAGTGGAAGGTATGGGTAGCGTTATCGCCAATTACGGCAATGCTTTTAATGGCTGATGTATTTAGCGGCAACAGGTGCTTAGCATTCTTTAACAACACAATTGATTCTGAAGCGATGTCATAAGCAGTTTTGCCATGTGCCGGTGTAGCCATGCTGCCTTTTGGCTGGTTAGCGCTTAATGAGGTTTGGTACATTACCCACAGTATGCGGCGTACTTTAGCATCGATAGTTTTTACACTTACCTTGCCTGCCTTTACAGAATCGAGCAGCGGTTTGGCAAAAAAGTAAGCATCGTATTTTTCGCCCGAACCCATTTCGAGGTCGAGGCCGTGGTTGGCTGCGTTAACTGTGCTGTGTGTGCCGCCCCAGTCGCTCATCACTAAGCCTTTAAATTTCCATTCGCCTTTTAAGATCTTGTTTAGCAGGTAATCATTCTCAGAACAATACACGCCACGCAGCTTGTTATAGGCCGACATGATAGTCCATGCACCGCCTTCTGTAATCGAAGCCTTAAATGCCGGTAAATATATTTCGCGGAGTGTACGCTCATCTACATTTACACTTATAAAATCACGTTCTACTTCCTGGTTGTTTACCGCAAAGTGTTTAACACAGGCAGCCACGTGCTGGCTTTGTATCCCTTTTACAGAAGCCACAGCTAGGCGCGAGTTTAAGAATGGGTCTTCAGAATAATATTCATAAGTACGGCCGCAAAGCGGGGTACGTGCTATGTTAAAAGCAGGGGCAAGCATAATTTGCTTGTTGCGGGCACGGGCTTCTTCGCCCATATCGTGGCCGTAACGGTAGGCCAGCTCGGGGTTCCAGGTAGCAGCCAGGGCCGATCCGTTAGGGAAAAACGTAGCCGAATCTGTAAGCAGGTTGGCAGATGCCCATCCGGGTTTAATTTCTTCGCGTACGCCCAGGGGGCCGTCATCACTAACCAGTTGGGGTATACCCAAACGTTTTACACCTGCCGATGAAAATAAACCGCTGGCATGCACCATGGCTATTTT
>NZ_MPPL01000001.1:1135596-1144898 GCF_001911425.1 Mucilaginibacter polytrichastri
TCGAGGGTTAGTTTTTTAATGATGGCCGAAATTTTGGCATCGGTACCTGCAGTGCTTGTGTTTTGTGCATTAACACTGCCCGTTGCTAAAAGTAAAGCACTGCAGAAAATGTATCCGGAAATTCTTTTTCTCATAATTATAATACAAGTGTAATTGTTGTTTGGTTAATAGGTTGATATACAGTAATTAAGCAGGGTGTTTAAATTACACAGCAAAGCAAAAGTATTTATTGTAATAACAGATTAGCTAACCTTTAAAAGTAGGAATGTAATGCGCCCTTGCCATGTGCTAAATATGCAAATAATTGTGCTATATTAACATAGCAGGGATTGCTAAATACGCGAAGGAGGGCGTAAATAATCATCAATCAGAAACCTTATATAAACAAAAAGCACCTGCCTTTAAGGGCAGGTGCTTACGATTAAATTTATAGTATTTTTTAGATTACTTTAACATTTACCGCATTTGGTCCTTTTCTGCCTTCTTCGATATCGAATGATACTTGATCATTTTCACGGATTTCATCGATTAAGCCAGTTGAGTGAACGAAAACATCATTTCTGTTTTCGCTTTGTGAAATAAAGCCGAAACCTTTAGTGGTATCGTAGAACTTTACTGTTCCTTCTTTTTGCATTGTATTGTATTTAATAAGTCTGCAAGGTACGCATTTATATCGGCTATTTTTCCTATGGGTGAAATATATTAACGGTGTTTTAAGTTTTTTGAGCTATATAACTATAAAGAGATTATTTAGTGGCTCAACTATAGGTAGTTGGCTTTAGCTAATGATAAATTTTATTGCCTTGTTGAAAACTCATTACTCAATCTTCCTCAAAATTCTACTCCATCTTACTTTGTTAAACAGGTTTTCGGTGCTATCCAGGCTCATCCAGGTAATCATGGCTTTGCCTACAATATTTTCTTCGGGTACGTAGCCCCAAACGCGCGAATCTTCCGAATTGTGGCGGTTATCGCCCATCATCCAGTAGTAATTTTGTTTAAAGGTGTAGCTGTCGGCTTTGTTACCGTTAATGTAATATTCACCATTAACGTGGCTTAGCTTATTGCCTTCGTAATTTTGGATAGCACGGCTGTATAAGGCCACGGTAGAATCATTCAGTCTGATCTTCCAGCCTTTTTTAGGTAAGGTCAGCGGACCGAAATTGTCGTTATTCCATTTAAACAAGGCGCTATGCGGAAAGATGCCGGCATCAAACTGTCCGGCAGGATCTATGTAAGGTTTAATGTTTTTAACAACCGAATAACATTTAAACGCTTTATAGCTATCCACCGGGATAATCATAATAAAATCCTTATCGGTTAATTGCTGGTAGATCTCAATATGCAGATCGTGCATTACCTGCGGGTTAATTTGCTGCCCATCGGTAGTTACCACGTATGATGTTTGCGCTTTCGGTGCATTTTTGGCAACCTTGCCATTGATGTAAACCTGTGTGTTAACAATTGTCAATACATCGCCGGGTTCGGCCTGGCAGCGTTTAATGTAGCTGGTTTTCATGTCCACTGGCCTGTTAACCGAGTCAGACGGTAGGTTAAATACCACAACATCGCCTTTCTTTAAGGTAGATAAGCCCGGTAAGCGATAATAAGGCAATTGCAGGCCATCCCAGTAGGTTTTAAAACCGCTAATATTAGGCTCTAAAAATGGTATAGCTATAGGCGTAATTGCCATGCGCGGGCCGTAATTAAACTTGCTTACAAACAAATAATCACCGGTTAAAAGTGTGCCCTCCATAGAGCCAGATGGTATGGCATAGGCCGAAAAAAGTAATCCCCGAATAATGCTCGAAGCAACAACAGCAAATAAAATGGCATCGGCCCATTCGCGGGTTTTGCTTTTTTTAGGTTTGTTTTCGGCTTGTTTACGTTTAAAAGGCAAATTCCACTTCATATCCAAAAAGTTTATTTAAAAACGGTTTAACTTAACTTATTGGTGTTTGATGCCGGTGCGGATTATTTGTTACATAGGGATACAAATAATGTATGTTATGCATCCGCTTAATGATGTAGTTAATTTACAACACAATTATGCTGCGAAAACTGTTAATTTGATGGCGCATATTATTTACCTGCATCTTTATTTGCAGTATTACCGCGTTAAATCAACATTACCTGACCATAAAGAAACAGATGATCAAAATCTTTACTAAAAAAGTATGGAGCGTATCGCTTATAACCGGTGCTATCGGTTTAAGTGCATTTACCAATCATCCGCCAAAAATACCCGTACGTAAAACTATAGAGCAGCGCATCGATAGCCTGATGGCTAAAATGACCATCGACGATAAAATTGGCCAAACCGCACAGCGCGGTGCATCCAGCCGGGTTAAAGGCCCTCTGCCCGAAGTGTTGAAAACTGCTGTACGTGAGGGCAGGGCGGGTTCGGTAATTAACGTGGTAGAGATTGATAAGGTAAATGAATTGCAACGCATTGCTGTTGAAGAAAGCCCGCGCCATATTCCGCTGATTTTTGCCCGTGATGTGATCCATGGGTTTAAAACGATATTCCCTATTCCTTTAGGCCAGGCTGCAACCTGGGATGCTGATATTGTAGAGCAGGGATCACGCATTGCCGCGCAGGAGGCTTCGTCTGTGGGTATCCGCTGGACTTTTGCACCTATGCTGGATATTGCCCGCGATGCCCGCTGGGGCCGTATAGCCGAGTCGCCGGGCGAAGACCCTTACCTGGCATCCATATTGGCAAAGGCCTATGTAAAGGGTTTCCAGGGAGATGATTTAACTAAACAAAACACCATGGCTGCCTGTGCCAAGCACTTTGCAGGCTATGGTGCTGCAGAGGGCGGCCGCGATTATAATACCGCAACCATCGGGGTGCAAATGTTGTATGATGTTTACCTTAAGCCCTTTAAGGCTGCTAAGGATGCCGGGATAGGCACGTTTATGGCTTCGTTTAATGATTTAAATGGCGTACCGGCCACCGGTAACCAGTTTTTACTGAAAGGTATTTTGCGCAACGAATGGAAGTACGATGGCATGCTGGTAAGCGACTGGAACGGCGTGGTGGAAATGACCACCCACGGCTTTGCCCGAGATAGCAGCGATGCCGCCGCCAAGGCTGCCAATGCAGGCATAGATATGGAAATGGCCAGCAACACTTACGAAAAGAACTTGAAAGCTTTGATTGCCAGCGGTAAGGTATCCATAACGCAACTTAACATGCTGGTAAGGGATGTATTAAGGTTGAAGTTTCGATTAGGGCTGTTTGATAACCCATACACAGAACAAGCCGATGGTAAAGTATTATTAACGGATGCGAGCCTGGCTGCTGCAAAGAAAGCGGTTATTGAAAGTGCCGTGTTATTAAAGAATGATAATGTAACGCTACCGTTTGGCAAAAATATAAAGAAGATAGCAGTGATCGGCCCGCTGGCAGATGCCCCGCACGATCAGTTAGGCACCTGGACCTTTGATGGCGATAGTAAGGACACGCAAACGCCGCTGGCTGCCATGCAGCATTTATATGGTAAGGACAATGTATTTTATGCCCCCGGCTTAAATTATAGTCGCGATCACAGCACTGATGGTTTCTCAAAAGCCATAAAAGCAACCCATGATGCCGATGTAATTGTGTTTTTTGGCGGAGAAGAAGCCATCCTTTCCGGCGAAGCGCATAGCCGCGCAGATATTGGATTACCCGGCGCGCAGGACAGTTTGATAAGCGCCTTACACCAGGAAGACAAGCCCTTGGTGCTTGTTATAATGGCAGGCCGTCCAATTACCATAGGCAGCGTTCTGGATAAGGTAGATGCTATACTCATGGCCTGGCATCCCGGTACCATGGGTGGCCCAGCTATTGCAGATATGCTGGCCGGTATTTACGCCCCCGAAGGCCGCTTACCTGTAACCTGGCCTAAAACCGGCGCGCAAGAACCGTTGTATTATAACCACACCAACACCGGCCGGCCTGCTAACAAACAAAATTATGTGGCTATTGATAGTATCCCTATCGGTGCGTGGCAAAGCTCATTGGGTAATACTTCGCATTATTTAGATGCCGGGTATTTGCCGCAGTACCCCTTTGGTTACGGGTTAAGTTATACCATGTTTGATTATTACCACCTGGTCCAGGATAAAACTATAATTAATATGGGTGATAACATCCAGTTTTCGGCAGAGATAGCCAACGTGGGCGAGCATACGGGCACAGATATTGCCCAGTTTTACGTACAGCAAATGGTTGGCGATGTGGTACGCCCGGTAAAAGAACTGCGTGGTTTCAAAAAGATCAGCCTGAACCCCGGGCAGAAGCAGACTGTGATATTTACGCTCAACACAGCCGACCTGGCTTACCATAACCAGGCCATGAAACTGGTTACCGACCCCGGTAAATACAAAATATGGATCGGTAAAAATGCTGCCGAAGGCTTGCAGGGAAGCTTTGAGATTAAAGAGCCAGTGGTGGTTGAGAAGATTAATAAGGTAAGAAGAATTAAAAGATAATAGAATTAATTTTGAGAAACTTGTCACTCCGTTCAGAATGACAAAATTATTGTAATCCAATAAACAGAGCCGTTATTTATAGCGGCTTTTTTTGTTTTCAATAAAAAAAACCAATCTTTTACTTCTTGTCCTACATCAAGTGCGAGCCTTTAAATGTGGGGTACATTTGTATCATCAAAACAAAACATCACCACAATTTAAAAGGAAACACAACAATGGAAAATTCAATAAACGGCATACACCACATCACTGCAATAGCAGGCAATGCCAAACGTAACTACGATTTTTATACTAAAACACTGGGCCTGCACATGGTTAAAAAAACCGTGAATTTTGATGACCCCGAAACATATCACTTTTACTATGGCGACAAGGTTGGTACCCCCGGTACTATTTTAACCTTCTTTCCATGGGAAAACATACAAACCGGGAGGAGAGGCGCCCGTCAGGCTACAGAGATAGGTTACTCTGTGCCCGAAAACAGCTTCGACTTTTGGTTGAAACGCTTTGAAGACCATAATGTAACTTATAACAAGATAGCCGAAAAATTTGGCGAACCTTATTTAACCTTCTTAGACCCTGATGGCTTAAAACTGGAACTGACTGCTTCTAAAACACCAGACCTGCGTTTGCCTTGGGAAACTGAGGAAGTGAAAGCTGAGAACGCAACAAAAGGTTTCCATAGCATCACCATTACCACTAACAAAATGCAGCCCACTGCCGATATTTTAACCGGCGTGTTTGGTTACAAATTGTTAGAACAAAATGTAAACCGTTTCCGCTTTGTTACCGATGCGGTTGATAATGCAGCCATTGTTGATTTGGTTGAAGTAGCCGGAGAAGTAGCAGGCCACGTAGCCGGAGGCTCTGTTCACCACGTAGCGTTCCGGGTTGCAAACGAAGAAGTGTTAATGCAATACAGGGAAAAATTAGTTGCCCTGGGTATGAACATTACCGAGAAGATAGACCGTAACTACTTCTACTCGCTGTACTTCCGCGAACCGGGAGGCGTATTGTTTGAATTAGCTACCGATAACCCCGGCTTTGCTGTTGACGAAGCTGTTGAAGAATTAGGCTTAGGTTTAAAATTGCCTGCACAATACGAGCAGCACAGAAATGCTTTAATAAAAGTATTACCAAAATTAGATTAATAACAACATGTACACCCACGAATATAATATTATAACCGCCGGGGCACAGCCACAAGAGGCCAAAGGAGCATTAATACTGCTCCACGGCCGTGGCAGCACCGCACACAATATGATTGGCCTGGCCAACGAGTTTAACGTTAAAGACTTTGCCATATATGCACCGCAGGCTACTAACCACAGCTGGTACCCATATAGCTTTTTAGCGCCTGTGCAGGATAATGAACCTGCGCTAAGTTCGGCCCTGGGGGTGATAACCCGGTTGGTTAAACAGATAGAAGCCGATGGTATCCCGGCAAGCAAGATCTACTTTGCAGGTTTTTCGCAAGGGGCTTGTTTAACGCTGGAGTATATTACCCGTAACGCTAAACAATATGGCGGGGCAGTAGCTTTTACCGGCGGCTTGATAGGCGAGGAGTTAAACCTGGCTAACTATGCAGGTGATTTTAACAATACCCCGGTACTTATTACCACCGGTGACCCTGACCCGCATGTACCGCTGACCAGGGTAAACGAAAGTGTGGAAATAATAACCGGTATGCAAGCAAATGTTACCTTGAAAGTTTACAAAGGCCGCCCGCATACCATTACCCAGGAAGAAATTGACCTGGCTAATGAGTTGGTGTTTAAAAATTAATAATTAACGGTAAGATGCCCTTATTTAAATTAATAAGGGCATTTTTTATTGAAACAATTAGATAATTAATAACTTTAGCTATGAGTTACGAAGATATTCAACTTGTTAACAATGAAGCTATCCACCATTTCGAGTTGGTAGTGGAAGATCACCGCGCTTTTATAGATTATAAGATTAAAGGCGATAAAGCATACCTCATCCATACCGGTGTACCTGCTGAACTGGAAGGTAAAGGTGTAGCCGCTGCCATAGTTACCAAAACGCTGGAATATCTGGAAGCGCATCACCTTAAACTGGTGCCCTTATGCATATACGTGCAGGCCTACCTTAAACGCCACCCCGAGTGGAACAGGTTACTGGCAAACCAGCCGGCGCAATAAATAGGTTTCGTAAGGTTTCTGTATATTGGCCTTTATATTCAGAAACCCTTATGTCTACCGATCTCATCCTGCATAATATTGGCAAATACATTGCACTTGATACTGAAGAAAAAGAATATTTCGTATCCCTGCTGCAAGAAAAAAGCGTTAAACGCAAAGAGTTTTTGCTGGAAGATGGCCACATCTGCAAATACTCAGCCTTTACCGTTTCCGGTGTATTAAGGGGATACACGATAGATAACAACGGTTTCGAACACGTACTTAGTTTTGCGCCCGAGGGTTGGTGGATGGCAGATATGTACAGCCTCATTAGCCAGAAACCAGGCACGCTTAATATCGAAGCTATCGAGAAAACAGAACTGCTTTTATTATCCAAAGCCAACCAGGAGATCCTATTTGGTAAAGTACCTAAGTTCGAACGCTTCTTCCGCATCATTACAGAAAACTCCTTAGTATCTTACCAGCAACGCTTAATGGATAACCTGAGCCTTACAGCCGAAGACCGCTACAATAATTTCTGCAAACGATACCCAACATTAATCAACAGCCTCCCCAAAAAAGACATTGCAACCTATATTGGCGTTACCCCCGAGTTTTTAAGCCGTATGCAGAGCAAGATGTTGAAGCGGAAGTAGGGGAGGGTTGTAGTTGAAGGGAGTCTATAGTCCATATATGATAGTCCATTGCCCATCGTCTTATATCCTGAAAATCTTCGTCGTTCTTAACCTAGGTCAAGTTCCTTTCGTCCATTCCACTGTACCTTTGATCATCAATTTAAAACAATGGAAAATTTCATCATACATAAAGCAGCAACCCGTGGAGTAGCCAATCATGGTTGGTTAAACAGTGCTCATAGTTTTAGTTTCGGCAGCTATTACAACCCCGAGCGCATGAACTTTGGTGTACTAAGGGTATTAAACGACGATACAGTTGACGGCGGTCGTGGCTTCGGCGATCATCCGCATGATAATATGGAGATCATCTCGATCCCCTTAGAGGGTGATCTGGTACACAAGGATAGTATGGGTAACGAAGCCATTATCCGCAAAGGCGAAATACAAGCCATGAGTGCCGGCACCGGTATTTACCATAGCGAGTTTAATAAAGACGGCAGCGCACCGGTTAAATTTTTGCAAATCTGGTTATACCCAAACAAACGCAATGTAACCCCGCGCTACGATCAGGTTAAGATTGATACCGCCGAAAAAAATATTTTTCACCAGGTGTTATCACCAAATGCCGATGATGCGGGTGTCTGGATTCATCAGAATGCCTGGTTTAACATGGGTAAATTTGATGCGGGTGCTGAAACCACTTACCAGCTAAACGATAAAAAAAATGGTGTTTATGCTTTTATATTAAGTGGTAACGTAACCATTAACAGCCAGGCTTTAGCACCACGAGATGGTATGGGTATTGTTGCCGATAGCCTGACCATTAAAGCCGGTACCGATGCAGAAATACTGCTGATGGAAGTGCCAATGGAAGTTTAATTAAAAATTACCCATGAAAAAGATTGAAATATTAGCCATTTGCACACACGAAGGTATTTTGCAAACCATAAACCGTTTAATTAATAATAATGAATTATGGAATAGTACAGGTGCAATAGATATGCAGTCGGCTACAGAATTGCTTGTCAATAAAGATTTTGATCTCATTCTCATAGGCAGCGGTTTGGCTGTTGCCGATGAGTATAAATTGGAAACCGTTTTGGCTGCGCATAAAAATATCCCGGTGGTTAAACATTATGGGGGCGGTAGTGGTTTACTTTTCGGCGAGATTTACCAGGCTTTAACAGGTAAGTAATTACCTTTGGGATGTTATTTAATATCTTGCTATTATTTAGTTAACATTATTGTTATCATATTTAGGCAAATAAATTAAACAACTGCCGCAGGCCACATTCAATGAAAGTACTTTACGCCATACAAGGAACCGGTAACGGACACTTAAGCCGCTCAATGGATATTGTGCCGCTGCTTAAAAATATGGCCGAGGTTGATGTATTGGTAAGCGGCATCCAGGGCGACCTTTCATTACCTTTCCCCGTTAAATACAAATGCCACGGTATGGGCTTTGTGTTTGGCAAAAACGGGGGAGTGGACTTTTGGAAAACCTTTTACAAATCAAATTTTCGCAAGTTTTTAAAAGAGGTAAACAGCTTGCCGGTTCAGGATTATGATCTGGTAATTAGCGATTTTGAACCTGTAACTGCCTGGGCCTGTTACCTGCACGATAAACCTTGCGTTGGCTTAAGCCACCAGGCTGCGGTGCTGGCGCATCAGGCTCCAAAAACAGAATCGTCTGACATGGTGGGTCGGCTCATTTTAAAGCAATACGCCCCCGTAACCGAGCAATATGGTTTCCACTTTAAATCATTTAACGATAATATTTATACCCCGGTTATCCGCCAGCAGGTGCGTAATATCGAGGTAACCAATAAAGGGCATTACACGGTGTATTTGCCTGCTTATGATGATGCAAGGCTCATTAAGCAACTTTCTAATTTTAAAGATGTAAAATGGGAAGTATTCTCCAAGCACAATAAAAAGGTGCTTAAACACCGTAATATTACCATACAACCTATTAATAACGAGAAGTTCATTAATAGTATGGCTTCATCGGCAGGTGTATTATGCGGTGCCGGTTTCG
>NZ_MPPL01000001.1:1144908-1192753 GCF_001911425.1 Mucilaginibacter polytrichastri
AACCCCGGCCGAAGCCCTGTTTATGAAAAAGAAACTATTGGTTATCCCTATGAAAAACCAGTATGAGCAGCAGCTTAATGCCGCCGCGCTAAAATCTATGGGGGTGCCGGTAATTAAAAGTCTGAAAGAAAAACACGAAGAAACCATTACCAAATGGCTTAATAACGATAGCATAGTTGAAGTGAGTTACCCCAATGAAACCCAGGAAATCCTTGATAGGATCTTCAAACAGCATGTTATCGAATTGATACCACAACTGTAAATTATACTAAAGACTTAATATTGACCTTACATTAACCCAACAAGCTAACTGCATCTTTGCGTCAAGTTTTTTTACATGCAAGGGTAAATAGTTTAGTTAATATAAATAAGGAGTGGGCGAGCCACTCCTTATTTGTTTCAGGAGTTTTTTAAAATTCGGCCTGTTAAACAAATGTTTGATTTTGAGGTTGTTGCTGATCCGTGAATAGTTCCCTGCCGTAATTAAATCCCTATTTTCTCGTATTAATAACCTGTTTTCTGCCAATGCGTCATCTACAGGTATATTACAATACCTTTTGTCATGAAATTATAATATGATGAAACAATCGTAGGTTTTATTACAAAACATTTGGAACTTTAACTTAAACATTGATACTTTTGCTAACACTGTTAGGAAGTAAGGCAACAATGGGAATCGTAGAACGCAGACAGCGTCACAAAGATGAGGTTAAGAAGGATATTATTTGCGCTGCATGGCAAATGGTAAAAACTGACGGTTGGCAATCATTGTCGATACGTAAGATTGCCGATGCTATTGAGTACAGCGTTCCTGTTATCTACGATCATTTTGAAAATAAAGAAGCCATTTTAATTGAGTTTGGCCGTACGGGGTTTCAACTATTAACAGACAGAATTTTAGAAGCAAAAAGCGAGCATACCGATCCTGCAGACCAAATCATGGCCATTGCAGATGCTTACTGGGATTTTGCACTAAACAATACAGAACATTACCAACTGATGTTTGGCATAGGGATGGCTTGCTGCGAATTTTCAAAATGTTTACCAGAACAATTGATGTTTGCCGAAGCTGTTACAGAATCTATCCAAAGCATGATAGATAAAAGTGGTACAGAGGCGAACGCATGTTTAAAATACCACACCTTTTGGTCGGTAATGCACGGGTTAATATCTATCAAAATAAACGGCAACTCTGTTGTCGATATTGAATTAAACAAAATGGTTTTAGATGACGCTATCACAGGCTTTATTAAAAACTTAAAGTAGCTACTCTTTTTTTGGCCGCTAAAGCTAACGGTGTTAATTAAAATAACGCCGGTACATTAATAACAAATAAATCCACGTATTAAAATTAACGCAGTAAAGTTACCAGCGTTCGAGTTTCTCACACTATTAAAATTGTCAACACACCAAACACTCATGAATACATTTAAACGAAAACTTAACAGCGATAGCAATCTTAATGCTGTTAGGATTATGGCGATAGGTCTGGTTATCATCGCTTTAGCAAGCTGCGGAAGTCCTCAGCAAGCCCAGGTTGCACCACCGGCCCCTTCATTGCCGGTAGCAGAAGTTCAAACAGGTACTCAAACCACTTATCAGGAATACCCTGCATCAATAGAAGGTACCGTTAATGTTGAAGTTAGGCCCCAGGTAAGCGGCACATTAGATAAAGTATTTGTTGACGAAGGCGCTTATGTAAGCGCTGGCCAACCGATATTTAAAATAAATGAATTGCCTTACCGCTCGGCATTAAATAACGCTTTAGCCAGCTTACACGCGGCAGAAGCAGCACAAGGCAATGCGCAAATAGAAGTAGACAAATTGACCCCGCTGGTAGAAAACAAAGTAGTGTCAGATTATCAGTTAAAAACTGCTAAAGCAAGCTACAAGGTTGCCACAGCCAACATCGAATCGGCAAAAGCTAATGTATCTACAGCACAGATCAATTTAGGTTATACCTTAATTAAGGCACCTGTAAGCGGTTATATAGGCCGTTTAGAAAGGAAACAGGGAAGCTTAGTTGGGCCACAGGATCTTGCAGCTTTGACCGAATTATCTGATGTGCACGAAGTGCATGTTTACTTTGCTTTAGGCGAAAAGGACTTTGTGGCTTTTAAAGAGCAATACCCGGGTGAAACTATAAAAGATAAGTTGAAAAAATTACCTTTTGTATCGCTGTTGCTGGCAGATGGTACCGAGTATGTTAAACACGGTAAAATTGATATTGTTGATGGCCAGTTTGATAAAACTACAGGTGCAATTACGGTAAGGGCAACATTTTCAAATCCTCAGGGGCTGTTACGTTCGGGTAATACAGGCAAGATCCGTTTAAGCCTTGAACATAAGGATGCTTTAATTGTGCCCGAATCAGCAACTGTTGATATGCAGGATAAAGTATTTGTGTTTACCGTAGGCGATAGCAGCAAAGTGAAAAAACAAGCGATTAATATTATTGGTAAAAACGGCGACAATTACCTGGTTAAAGACGGCGTAAAAGCAGGCGACCAGATTGTATTAAGCGGTATCGATAAATTACAGGAAGGTATGGTGATACACCCTGAAAAACAATCTGCCGAAAAGGTAGCAGCAGTTGTAGCAAAAAACTAATACATACACTTAAACTTTAAAGTCATGTTTCAAAAATTTATAGAAAGGCCGGTACTCTCAACCGTTATCTCCATACTATTGGTGATAGTTGGTGTGCTTGGCTTAACCAAACTGCCCCTGGAGCGGTTCCCGAATATAGCCCCTCCGGCGGTATTGGTATCTGCTGTTTACCCGGGCGCTAACGCCGAAACTATTTTACGTTCGGTAACACCATCGCTGGAAGAAGCCATTAATGGTGTGGAGAACATGACCTACATGACTTCCACTGCCAGTAACGATGGTACACTGGGTATTACTGTTTACTTTAAACAAGGCACAGACCCGGATCAGGCTGCGGTAAACGTTCAAAACCGTGTATCACAGGCTACCAGCCAGTTGCCTGCCGAGGTTGTACAATATGGTATAACTACCACCAAACAGCAAAACAGCTTTATTGGTGCAATGGCTATATACACAGAAGATCCCAAAAAATACGATCAAACCTTTGTAGCCAACTATGCACAGATCAATATTATCCCCGAAATTAAACGTATCCCGGGTGTGGGCTCTGCAAGTATATTTGGTGGTGTAAAAGATTATTCAATGCGTGTTTGGCTTAATCCAAGCCAAATGGCAGCCTACAAAGTTACCCCGGCCGAAGTAACTGCAGCTATACAAGATAAGAACATTGAAGCTGCCCCAGGTAAGTTTGGTGAGCGCAGTACCGAAGCATTTGAATATGTAATTAAATACAAAGGTAAGCTAACCACACCCGAAGAATACCAGAACATTGCTATCCGTGCAAATGCAGATGGCTCGGTATTACATTTAAAAGATGTAGCCCGTGTAGAATTGGGTGCTTATTCTTATAACAGTGATAGCAACCTAAATGGGCACGATGGTATTGTGATTGGTATTATACAACTTTCGGGCTCAAACGCTAATGAAATTCAAATAGCAATTGATAAGTTGATGGAAAAAGCATCGAAGGATTTTCCTGTCGGTATCAAATACAATCAGTTCTATCGTACCAAAACAGATTTGGATGAGTCTATTAATCAGGTTGAGCATACCTTGGTAGAAGCCTTTATATTGGTATTTATTGTGGTGTTCATCTTCCTGCAAGATTTTAGGTCTACCTTAATTCCGGCCATCGCGGTTCCGGTTGCTATTATCGGTACGTTCTTCTTCATGAACCTTTTTGGTTTCTCTGTTAACTTGTTAACCTTGTTTGCACTGGTATTGGCCATCGGTATTGTGGTGGATGATGCCATTGTGGTGGTAGAGGCGGTGCACGCCAAAATGGAGCACGACCCAAGCCTTACGCCTAAAAAAGCCACTACCGAGGCAATGCATGAAATTACTGGTGCTATTATATCTATTACGCTGGTAATGGCAGCCGTGTTTTTACCGGTTAGTTTCATGACTGGCTCAACAGGTATATTTTACCGGCAGTTTGCATTAACCATGGCCATAGCCATTATTATATCGGCTGTTAACGCTTTAACTTTGAGCCCGGCTTTAGCCGCCTTGTTTTTAAAGAACAAACATAATGTGGACGGCCATGGCCATGAAGCACCTAAAAAAGGGTTTGTTGATAAATTTTACGCAGGCTTTAATGGTGGCTTTAACTATATAACCAACAGGTATACAGGTGGCTTAAAATTCCTGATCCGTAATAAATGGATCAGTATGGGCGGCCTTGTGTTAGTGGTGTTGGCTACTGTTTATATGGTAAACAGAACTAAAACAGGCTTTATCCCGACTGAAGATCAGGGCTTCGTTGCCATAGCGGTTAATACGCCATCAGGAACCTCATTAAGCGGTACTAATAAAACATTTAAACTTGCCGAAGAGCAACTGAAAACTTTACCCTCAGCCCGGTTTGTTACGGCGTTGTCTGGTTTCAACTTTTTAACGCAATCAAGCAGTCCATCTGCAGGTGTTATATTCCTGTTGTTAAAACCTACTGAAGAAAGAGGCGCGGTTAAAAATATTGATGCGATACAAGAAATAGTGAGAGGCAGATTGGGTGGTATACCCGGTGGTACTTTCTTTGTGTTCAGTTTTCCAACTGTACCGGGCTTTAGTAATGTGGAGGCTTTAGATGTAGTGCTGCAGGATAGAACCAATGGCAGGCTGGATAAATTTAGCGGCATTGCCAATAACTTTATAGGCAAGCTGATGCAGAAACCAGCCATCGCTTATGCCTTTACATCTTACAAAGCCGATTATCCTCAGCTACAATTAGAAGTTGATGACGAAAAGGCCAACCAACTGGGTGTAAATGTTAAAGACATCCTGTCAACCATGCAGGCTTACTTTGGTACCGCTCAGGCATCAGACTTTAATCGTTTTGGTAAGTACTACAGGGTAGTGGTTCAGGCAGATATTGCCGACAGGACAGACCCTACAGCCATTGACCGGGTATTTGTTAAGAACAAAGCCGGCGAAAATGTGCCTATCAATACTTTGGTTAAACTAACCCGTGTTTATGGTTCAGAAACCGCTTCACGTTATAACCTGTTTAACTCCATTGAAGTAAACGCGATACCTAAACCAGGTTACAGCTCTGGTGATGCTATTAAAGCCATACAGGAAACCGCTAAAGAGCAATTGCCGGCTGGCTTTGCTTATGAATTCTCTGGCCAAACACGTGAGGAAATTTCATCAGGCGGGCAATCAGCTGTGATATTTATGCTTTGTTTGGTGTTTGTATACTTCTTGTTATCGGCACAGTACGAAAGCTATATCCTGCCATTGGCGGTAATACTTTCTATCCCTACAGGTATATTCGGTGTGTTTGTGGTATTGGGTTTAACCGGTATCGAAAACAACATTTATGTACAGGTAGCCTTAATCATGCTTATCGGTCTGTTAGCTAAAAACGCCATCTTGATTATAGAGTTTGCTGTACAGAAACGTAAGGCAGGCCATACTCTGGTTGCTGCGGCAATAGAAGCAGCCAGGTTAAGGATAAGGCCAATTGTTATGACATCGCTTGCATTCGTATTCGGTTTATTCCCAATGAGTATCGCAACCGGCCCATCTGCCCAGGGTAACCACTCTATTAGTATTGGTGCTGCCGGGGGTATGGTGTCAGGCGTATTGCTTGGTTTGTTCATTATACCGGTATTGTTTGTGATATTCCAGGGTTTACAGGAAAGAATAAGCGGTGTACCGGTAGCTGTATTGCTTGATGATTCACCTGCTGATCAGGATGGCAATGCTGTACTTAAACTAGAGGACGGATACACTGCATAATTTAAATATCAAATAGAAATGAAAACATATATAAACAGGTTTTCCATATTGCTTGCAATTGTGGTGCTAAGTGCCTGTAAAGTATCAAAAGATATACAAAAGCCGGTGGCCGATGTGCCGGTAAAATTCAGGACTGATAGCCTTAAAGATACCAGCAGCATTGCAGATATACAGTGGAAAAGCTTTTTCACAGACGTTACCCTGCAAAAGCTGATAGACAGCGCTATGGTAAGGAATTTTGACATGCAGATAGCCCTTAAGAATATGGAAGCTGCACAGTTACAATTCAGACAGGTAAAATGGGAGTACGTGCCATCGGTTGACCTGAACGTGACTGCGAATTCAAATCGCCCGTCAGACAATAGTGTTACAGGCTTAAGCTTAACACAATACAATATCGGTTCAAAACATATTGAAGACTATTCGGCCAATTTAGCTGTTTCGTGGGAAGCAGATATCTGGGGTAAAATCCGTAATCAGCAAAAAAGCGCACTAGCCGCTTACCTGCAAACCAGCGAAGCCAGAAAAGTAATTCAAACCGATTTAGTAGCCGGCATATCACAAGGGTATTATAACTTGCTGATGCTTGATGAGCAATTGAAAATTGCGAAAAGTAACCTGCGCTTAAACGATAGCACTTTGCGTATTGTTAAACTGCAATTTGATGCAGGCCAGGTAACATCTTTAGCGGTTGATCAAACCCTGGCGCAAAAACAGGCTGCCGAGCAATTAATCCCTCAGTTTGAACAAAATGTTACCATACAAGAAAATGCGCTAAGCATTTTAACAGGCCATTTACCTGATGCAATAGCAAGGGATAACACCTTAGGTCAAATCAATATCCCTGATGAGTTATCGGCAGGTGTACCATCTGAGGCTGTAAGCCGCAGGCCCGATGTTAAGCAGCGTGAGCTTGCACTGGTTATTGCCAACTCCAATGTAGGTATTAACAAAGCAGAAATGTATCCTGCTTTAAGGATTACAGCAACCGGCGGTGTAAATTCTTTTAAGGCTACTAACTGGTTTAACATCCCGGCATCTTTATTTGGGATAGTTTCAGGAAGCGTACTGCAGCCGTTGTTTGATCACAAAGAGTTAAAAACTAAGTATGATATAGCCAAAGTACAACGCGAAAGGACTGTGTTAGAATTCAGACAGTCGGTTTTAACCGCTGTTGGCGAAGTTTCTGATGCTTTAGTTAAAGTGCAAAAGCTTAAGCAGCAACAAGTAATTGCTGCCAATCGCGTAGCCACTTTAAAGCATGCAACTACTAACTCAAACTTGTTATTTAAGAACGGTATGGCAACTTACCTGGAGGTAATAACTGCACAAAGTAATGTGTTACAAAGTGAGTTAGACCTAGCTTCTATTAAAAATGCCCAGCTAAGCGCCGTATCTGAATTGTACAGAGCCTTAGGCGGCGGTTGGAAACAATAATATAGTTACTCATATATCTAAAAAAGCGTCCCGGTTTTCATTGGGACGCTTTTTGCATTTTATACGTCTTATATTGTCATCCCGAGAGATAGCGAAAGATCTTCTTCGCTATAAAATGTCGTTATACAGGATGAAGAAGATTCTTCATTACATTCAGAATGAAAAAAAACTAAACCTATATAGTAACTTAGCCCCAACAATTATACCCATGGATCAAGCCATTATCACCGACTACAACCAACGTGCACTTGCCGCACAAAACGAATTTACCCGATATGAAAAGCTGGCTAACCGGTATTCGCTGTTACGTTTAGTGGTTTTTGGCCTGATTGTATTGGGTATTTATTTTGCGGTTATCTACAATAATATTTTCATTGTACTGGGCGCTTTTATTGCGCTGGGCTTTGTATTTGCCTGGCTGGTGGCCAAACAAAGTGGCTTTGAAAAGCAAAAACAGTATTACAAAAATTTGAACAGTGTTACCGAAAACGAAGTTGCCGGTATAAGCACCCGTGCCAACCTGTATGATAACGGCAATGGGTTTAATAACGACAAGCATTTCTACACGGCAGATCTGGATATCTTCGGTAATCTCTCCCTATTCCAGATGCTTAACCGGGCGGCAACTTTTGCCGGTTGCAGCCGGTTGGCAGCATGGTTAAGCAAGCCCGCTGCTAAAGATGTGATATTAAAACACCAGCATGCCGTGCAAGAGATCGGCACCAAAAACAGCTGGAAACTGGACCTGCAGGCCCGGCTTTTATTTGCCATTAAAGAGCCCGTAAACCATCTCGAACAACTCATTACCTATTTACATTTTCCCTTAAACCTTAAAGGCGAGGCATGGTTAAGCAAATATGCCAAAATTGCGCCCTGGTTACTGGGGGCGGCCATCATATTATCATGGTATTATTACCCGGCAAAAATGCTTGCCGTGCTGATTGGGCTTGCCAATATGAGCATCATTTTTTCGAGGGCTGCTTACATTCAGAAAACTGATTTAATAGCCGGAAAAATTGGCCATGTACTGGGTAACTATGCCGGTGTTTTTGAGAAGATAGAGCAGGAGAGCTGGCAGGCAGACTGTAACATTAACCTGGCATTGGTTATTAAAAATGATGGCACATCGATGCGGATCAAAGAGCTTTCTATTTTAATAAATAAGCTTAATTACCACCTCAATATTTACGTAGGTTTTTTCCTGAACCTGTTTTTACTGTGGGATATCCGCCAGATCATCGCTATAGAAAACTGGAAGCGTAATAATCGCCAGAACCTGGAAAATGCCTTTAATGTAATTGCAGAATTTGAAGCACTCATAAGTATCTCGGGCCTGCATATCAATAACCCCAATTGGGCTTTCCCGGGCATAGTAGATGATGGTGGTTATACATTAGTGGCGCAACAGTTAGCACATCCGCTTATCAATACAAACCAGGCCGTAAAAAATGATTATGAACTGCGCGATACGTATAAGATCGATATTATAACCGGCTCTAACATGGCCGGTAAAAGTACGTTTTTGCGTACCATTGGTATTAATACAGTGCTGGCTTTGTGTGGTGCACCCGTTTGTGCCGACAGTATGCAGGTATCGGTAATTACGATGGTAAGCTACATGCGCATCAAGGATTCGCTCAATGAAAGTACATCCACTTTTAAAGCCGAACTCGACCGCCTGCAAATGCTGCTGGCAGCTGTAGAAGGCGAAGAGAAGATCTTTTTCCTCATCGATGAAATGCTACGCGGTACCAATTCGGTTGATAAGTATCTGGGATCGAAAGCCGTAATTGAGCAAATCATTAGCAAAAAAGGGGTAGGGATGGTTGCTACCCACGATTTACAAATAGCCCAGCTGGAACAGAAATACCCCGATTATATCCGCAACTTCTATT
This sequence comes from Mucilaginibacter polytrichastri, assembly GCF_001911425.1. Lineage (GTDB taxonomy): Bacteria > Bacteroidota > Bacteroidia > Sphingobacteriales > Sphingobacteriaceae > Mucilaginibacter > Mucilaginibacter polytrichastri. The sequence continues at coordinate 1,154,094 of NZ_MPPL01000001.1, forward strand.
TCGATATACAAGTATTGGATGGCGAAATGCTGTTTGATTACAAGATTAAGAATGGCGAGTGCAAAACCTTTAATGCCTCCATGCTGCTTAAACGGATTGGCATTGATATAGAGGCTTAAATGCCTCTCCTTCTGAGTGATTTATAATCATATTGATGGTCATTTACAAATTGTATATCAGTCTGTTGATAATTTATATACGTTACAAATTATACTACAGTAGCTATTATGTTACATAACCGCCTATATTTATCGCCGTAGCTGGTAAGTAGCTGTTCGGGAAATTAGAATCTGGCTTAATGATTTTGTGTTGATAAAAGCCACCCCCGTATTCTGTTAAGCATCATTACATTAATGCATTAATACTATGGATAATTTTATAGCCGCCCGCTCGCAGATGGCGCTCTCGTTAGGGTTCCACATCATATTTTCTTGTATTGGTATGGTGATGCCATTTTTTATGGCGGTAGCCCATTTTATGTGGCTGCGCACCGGTAACGAGAATTATAAAAATGTAACCAAGGCCTGGAGTAAGGGTGTGGCTATTTTTTTCGCTACAGGTGCGGTGTCGGGCACGGTACTGTCATTCGAGTTAGGCTTGCTCTGGCCCGAGTTTATGAAAAACGCAGGACCAATTTTTGGGATGCCATTCTCTTTGGAGGGAACGGCTTTCTTTATCGAGGCCATTGCATTGGGATTTTTTCTGTATGGCTGGACACGCTTTAACCGCTGGTTCCATTGGTTTACAGGTGTGGTGGTAGGGGTAAGCGGTATTATATCGGGGATACTGGTTGTGGCAGCCAATAGCTGGATGAACAGCCCGGCCGGGTTTGATTATATCAACGGCAAGTATACCAATATCGACCCCATTAAAGCTATGTTCAACACGGGCTGGTTTTCGCAGTCCCTGCACATGACTATTGCCGCCTTTGCCGCCACGGGTTTCGCGGTTGCAGGGATTCATGCTTTAATGATTATCAGGAAACAGAATGTAGGTTTCCATACCGTAGCATTTAGGATCACGGCCATATTTGCCGTGGTTGCTGCCATTTTGCAACCTTTAAGCGGTGATATCTCGGCCAAATTTGTGGCTAAAAATCAGCCTGCCAAGTTAGCCGCAATGGAGGCCCATTTTAAAACAGAACACTATTCGCCCCTTATTATTGGTGGTATACCCGATGTTGAAAATCATAAAGTAAACTACGCTATTGAGCTGCCCGGTATGCTGAGCTTAATGGTAAATGATAAGTTCGATTCGGAAGTAGTGGGTCTGGATAAAATCCCGCTGAAAGACCAGCCGCCGGTTGCGGTTACGCACTATGCTTTTCAGCTGATGGTAGCCTTAGGGATGGCTATGCTGGGTATTAGTTTACTATACCTTATTGCTTTGTTTAAATGGAAACAATGGCTATCTCAAACATGGTTCCTCAAAATATTTGTATTGGCAACGCCATTGGGCTTTTTGGCCGTTGAAGCCGGCTGGACGGTTACCGAAGTTGGCCGCCAACCCTGGATCATTCAGGGCGTAATGCGTACTGCCGATGCTGTTACCCCGATGCCGGGTATTGTTTATTCGTTTTACCTGTTTACAGCTGTATACTTTTCGCTGGCTATTGCGGTTACGTTTTTACTAAGCCGCCAGATAAAAATGGTGCCCGAAATTTATGACCACCAACCCTTAACTTTAAAAGCATCATGATTTACGTAGTTATCGGTTTTTTATGGATCTCGTTGTTAATATACCTGCTGATGGGCGGGGCCGATTTTGGCGCGGGTATCCTGGAATTGTTTACTTCTAAAACCAATAAATCACACATCCGCAAAATATCATACCAAGCCATTGGCCCTATATGGGAGGCTAACCACATGTGGCTTATTATTGCCGTGGTTATCCTGTTTGTGGGTTTCCCGGTGGTGTACACAACGGTTTCGGTATACTTACACATCCCGCTGGTTATTATGTTAATGGGCATTATTGCCCGTGGTACGGCCTTTTCTTTCCGTAATTATGATGCCGTTAAAGACCGTATGCAATGGGTTTATAACCGTATTTACGTATACTCCAGCTTTATAACGCCGCTGTTTCTGGGCGTTATTGCGGGCAGTGCCGTATCACGCAAGGTTGATACCGTTGCAGGCTCATTTCTTTCGGCCTATGTGTACGATTGGTTTAACTGGTTCTCTTTTTCTGTGGGCTTTTTTACAGTTGCGCTGTGTGGATTTTTGGCGGCTATCTTTTTAATTGGCGAAGTAAAAGATGATGAATCTAAACGCAGGTACAAACGCAAAGCCGTGCAAATGAATGCGGCCATGCTGATATGGGCCGGTATGATCTTCGGCTCTTCCCTGGCAGATGGTATCCCGCTGCTGAAATGGTTGCTGGGCAATATAATATCATTGCTAACCATTATCAGCGCAGCAATAGCGCTAGTGTTTTTATGGATTGCCATATTGAAAGATCAGGTGATCAGTATGCGGTTTTTGGCCGGCTTTATGGTTACCATGTTGCTCATTGCGGTAACCTATAGTCATTACCCCAATATTTTACTGCTAAAAAATGGTACAGAACTGTCGCTTTTGCATCATAAAGCGCCAGATAAAACAATAGATTCGCTTGGTATAGCATTATTAATAGGTAGTTTGTTTATTTTGCCTGCATTGTTTTACCTCATTTACAGTTTCGGCAAAAAAGATCAGCAGGAGGCAGTTTAGGGTTCAGCAGTAAAATAAATTTGAAATACAGCTGAAAGATAAATATATATCTAAAAACATTTTCTTTGTAAAAGATGTAAATCACCTAAGCATACCGAATGAATTATCAGAAGCTGACAGATAAAATTGCCAAACATGTGGCCGACTATTTTGAAGAGCATCCCCGTGAGGAGTTGCTTTATCATAACCTCGACCATACCAGATACGTGGTAAAGGCAGCCCTTAAAATAGCAGATTACTATCAGCTGAATGATGAAGACCTTTTTATATTATCGGCTGCTGCCTGGTTTCATGATACCGGTTATATAGTTGACGTGCAGGCACACGAGATAGCCAGCACGCATGTGGCTAAAGCATATCTCGAAAAGCACGAGATTGATATTGCTGTAATTGATAAAGTAACGGCTACCATTATGGCTACGGCTATGCCGCAGCAGCCTGCAACCCTGATAGAACAAATATTGTGCGATGCAGATCTTTTCCACCTGAGTAAAAACTCTTTTATGGAGAAAAGCAACGAGCTGCGCAAAGAGGTAGAGCTGTTAATGCATAAAGAGATTAGCAAGGCAGATTGGTGGCCCGGAACCGTTGCATTTATGGAACGCCACCATTACACTACCGATTATGGCCGCAGGGTGCTGGAGCATAAAAAGGCAGAAAATCTGGCCACATTGAAAGCCGAGGTTGAGGCAGCGCAGCAAAAGCACATAGAAGCTCAACAGCAACCTGTACCCGTAGCAGAAGTTACCGTACAAGAAGAACCTAAAAAAGAAAAAAAACATAAGAAGGATAAAAAAGACAAGGACGATGATGACAAGCCTGAAAAGGGTATTGAAACCATGTTCAGGATCACATCGAGCAATAACCAGCGTTTGAGCGATATGGCCGATAAAAAGGCGCATATTTTAATTACGGTTAACTCTATTATCCTGTCGGCTATTATCAGTTTGGTGTTAAGGAAGCTGGATACGAACGGCTATCTCATTATCCCGACCATTATATTATTGGCGGTGAGCTTAACCACCATGACGCTTTCTATCCTCGCTACCAGGCCAACCATTCCACATGGTACATTTAATCAGGAAGACCTGGATAAAAAAAGAGTTAACCTGTTGTTCTTTGGTAATTTTTACAGAATGCCAATGGATCAGTACGCCAACGGAATGAAGTTGGTTATGGAAGATAAAGACTTTTTGTATGATACTTTAATCAGGGATGTGTACTCGCAGGGTGCGGTGCTGGGTCGCAAATATTTACTGTTAAGGTGGGCATACAATGTATTCATGTTTGGGCTAATTGTATCTGTAGTGGCCTTTATTATCACTTCGGTTATCCATAGTTCGTCAGGCGCGGCTAATTAAAAACAGGAGGTATTAATCTCCTGCAAACATTGTTTTATTTCTGCCGAAAATATGGCCTTCGCTAACCCGGTTGCGGTAAAGTATAAATAGCAGGGCAGACACAATGCCTATAATTCCTTCTATCCCCATTGCCGCACGCGGCCCCATTGAGTTGGCCAGCAAGCCGATCATTAAACTACCGATTGGGATAATGCCTTGGTAAGCCATCACATAATAACTGATAGCCCTCGAGCGCATGTTGGGTGCAGCATTGGTTTGTATAAAAGTATTAATGGCCGATGTTTGCGCCATCATACCGATACCGGTAATGGTCATAAAAAATAGGGCGACAGGCAAGGCTTTGGCGTAGGCCAGAAACAACACGCTGGTACCAAAAAGCAGGCTTGCAGCCGTGATGATTTTAATAAGCCCTTTGCTGTTTTTAAGATTGGCCAGGTAAATGGCGCTGATAACAGAACCCAAGCCCGCAGTACTCTCAAACCAGCTGAACGTTTTGGCATTACCGTTAAACAGATCCTTAGCAACAATAGGCATCAGGGTGTTAAATGGTATAACAAATAAGCTGCTCAGGCCCAGCATAATTACCATGCTGCTGATATCTTTATTACCCGATACATATTTGAAGCCTTCTTTTAGCTCGGTCCAAATATCTGTTTGTGGTTTTACCACGGCAGCCAGGTTAAGCTTCATCATAAACAAACAAGTCAGCACGGCAATGTAACTCAGGAAATTACTGATGAAACAGAAATCTTCGCCCAGTGTACTCAGTATAATACCTGCCACGGCAGGGCCTGCAATACGGGCAATGTTAGTCATGGTAGAGTTAAGGGCAATGGCGTTGGGCAGGTCTTCTTTATTATCAACCATCTCTACCATTAAAGATTGGCGGCAGGTAATATCAAAGGCATTGATAACCCCTTGTATTAAACTCAGTATCACAATGCCCGGTATACTGTAAAATTTAAAGAAGATCATAGCGGCTAGCGCACCGGCCTGGATCATGGAGATTACCTGGGTATAAACCAGCACCTTAAAGCGGTTATGCCGCTCGATATAGCTGCCTGCATAAGGCGATAAAACCAGTGAAGGGATCAGGCTTACAAAGCCTACAATACCCAGTAATACGGCCGAACCGGTTAAGCGGTAAACCAACCAGCTTACGGCTGTTTTTTGCATCCAGGTACCAATTAATGATACAGACTGGCCGTAAAAAAAGAGTTTGAAATTTCGGTATTTTAAGGATCTGAGTACGTTCATTTTCGGGGTGATTTTTTGACATTAAAGCCTTTGCGGCTGCCATGTTGCTTATTTCTGTTTTGCTGATACAAAAATCGGTATTATGATTGCATTTGTAAAATAGATTATTTTAATGATATTGATAGGTAAAAACGATTGATTATGGAAGTAAGGCAGTTAGGCTATTTTGTAAAAGCGGCAGAGCTTTTACACTTTACAAAAGCCGCAGAAGCAGTGTACATTACACAATCTACCCTTTCGCAGCAGATTAAATTACTGGAGCAGGAACTGGGGATGCCGCTGTTTGACAGGCTGGGAAAACATGTAAGCCTCACCGAGGCCGGCCAGGTATTTTTAGGCCATGCCCGCCGGGTATTGCTGGATATTGAAAAAGGTAAGCAAGCCATTAACGACTTAAACAACATGCTGGCCGGCGAACTGCGAATAGGGGTAACCTATGCCTTTACCTCGCTGATACTGCCGGTGCTGCCCATATTTTCTAAAAAGTTCCCCAACCTTAAGATCTACCTCGAATATGGCGCGCCCGAAGACCTGGAGTTTAAACTCAAACAATCTGAACTGGACCTCATCCTGGCTTTCCATAATCAGAGTAACGACCCCGATTTTGATTTGCAGCCGCTCTCTAAATCGAACATTGTAATGGTGGTAGCCAAAAATAACAAGCTGGCTAAGCTCAAAAATATCAGCCTGAAGGACGTGCTGGACCTTAACCTTATTTTGCCGGCCAAAGGGTTCAGTTCCCGCAATTTTGTGGACGAACTGTTTGAGAAAAAGAAGATCAAGCCCTCTATACGTGTTGAATTGAACGATATGCATTCGCTGTTATCACTGGTACAAAACGGCGAGCAGGTGAGTATTATTAATGAAAAAGCGCTCATAGGGTGGGATCAGCTGGTGGCAGTGCCTATTGCAGGTAATAAATTGTCGAGGCAATCGTATGTGATCTGGAACAAGGGGGCCTACCGCAAAAAAGCAGCCGTTATTTTTGCTGAAGAGTTGCTGAAGGTAAGTACGGCGGTGTAAGTATTGCTTACCCCATGGTATTGGTTGTAGGCGTATTTTTTTTGAGCATGATACCCGGCTTGCCCCAGTTAAGTGTTAACCCCGAACTGCTCTTCATCAGGAAGAAGATTAGCACATGGGCGTTGTAAACGCACGTACAATTATTTTTTCGCCAGTCGTGCTGAACTTGTTTCAGCATCCCACAGTACAGGTAGCAAATAGTTGTACCGCATACTTAGCGAGTGGGATGCTGAAACAAGTTCAGCACGGCAGAAGTATACATAAACCAGAATGCCTTTGCTGTTTTTTATACTTCACGTCATCCCGGATTTATTTCGGGATCCCACAGTACATGTGTCTAATTTGCATAGTTCGCTCAGCAAGTGGGGGGCCTAAACAAGTTCGGCACGACGGGCGAATAGTACTACTAATGCCACGTCATGAAGGGGGGATAGTGATTCGAGTGTCTTAGAATGACGTAGTGTGTTGCCTGATCCAGCAACTTCTCCGCCCTGAACAAATTATCACTCGATTGCAGGATCTTATCCTTCAGCTTCGGATTGTAATTCGGGTGCGCTTTTAAAAAGTCTCTAACAATTTGTGCTGCTTCCTTGCTTTGGTAGCTGCTCAGTATCGATCCCAACCACGATTGCGGGAAAAATACATCGCCGGTACGCTGGATCTCTTCAACCAGATCGAGGCTTTTGGGCAGGTACTTTATCGAGGTGCTTTGGCGTAGCGGATGGTTTAAATAAGCCAGGGCTGCGGTTACCCAGGCTTCTTTACCACGGTTTTTACGGTCGGCAAGGCTGGCGAAAAATGCGTCCCGTTCCTGTGGGTCGAGAGACAGGGCCGGCATCAGAAACTCGATCCGTTTTTTGCGGTCGGTGTTGGTAATGCGATCTTCCTGTTGTTTTAAAATATGGGTTGTGGTGTCGCTTCTCAGGGCAACCGAGAAGGCCAGCGAGGTATAATCATCCTCGGTTAGTTTAACACCAAGGGGAGGCTGCTTTTGTTGCCAGATGTTGTAGATATTGCTTTGCGCTTCGTGCGTTAAATACGCATCCTGGTATGCCCTGAACAGAATTTTTTTATTGTTGGCAGTTGCTTGTTGCTGCATCGCCGTCCAAAAAGATTGCTCAACCGTAGTAGCCATTTTTAAGCGTTCCGTGGGTTGCAAAAACTCCCAGTAAATGTTGCCGATGTAACCCGTCAACATCCGCAGGTTCATTTCGTTCTTTTCAACAGTAAGGCCTTTGGTAAATAGTTGTAGCAGTTCGTTTGGTTTAAAATACCGGCCTGCCAGCATGTTTTCGTAAGCAGCTATATAAGCAGTTGCCCGTTGCAGCGGGCTGGCAATGTTGTACAAACCGGCGGTAATATTTTTATCCGTAGGGAACAGGCCATACCCCATGCCATTGCTGTTAAACAATACATAGGCAGGTTTGGCAAGGCCTTCGGCAGCCTTCAAATCCAGTTGCGTGCCAATCATGTTTACGGTTATATTCTGGCTATGATCCGGGTAAACCAAGGTAACATTGAAGGCCTGCGGCCAGCTGCGCTGTTCGCCAAATTCGGCGTGCTGGGTAAGCGTAAATTTGCTGATCTTGTTGCCGGCGTAGTTGATGTTATAATCAAATACCGGGCGGCCGGGTTGGTTTACCCAAACCTTGTTCCAGGCATACAGGTCGGTTTTGCTGTGCTTGCTCAGTATGGCAATCAGGTCGTTCCAGGTGGCGTTGGTGTAGGCGTACTTTTTCAGGTATTCCTGTATGCCCAGCCTGAAATTGGCCGCGCCCATAAGCAGTTCCAGTTGGCGCATCATAATAGGCGCTTTGTGGTAAATGATATTGCCGTAAAGTGAGCCTGCATCCTGCAAATTATCCAGCTGTTGGCGTATAGGGTTAGCGCCCTGTGTACGGTCAATACCATAAGCGGCAGGGTAGTGGTCTTGCAAAAACTTAAGGTTAAAGGTTTCGCTGCCCATCATTTTTTCGGTCACCTTGTCGGCCATAAAGTTGGCAAACACTTCCTTCATCCATACATCGTTAAACCACTCCATGGTTACCATGTCCCCAAACCACATGTGCGCGGTTTCATGCGAAACAAGGTTAGAACGGCTAATAAACTGGTCTTTAGTTGCACCATCTTCCAAAAATAGGGCCGATGCTTTGTATTGCACTTCGCCCGGATGCTCCATGCCCCCGAACTGAAAATCGGGAATGGCCACAAAGCCTACCTTCTGAAAAGGGAAGGGAATGCCTGTCCAGTTTTCTAAAAAGCTAATGGCATTTTTATGGGCGATAAAAACAGAATCGACGCTGAGTTTAATTTTAGTCGCATCAGTCTCCCGGTACAAAAATACGGCAGTATGTTTGCCGACAGATTGCTGCGCGTAAGTATATTTCCCGGCTGTGAACGAAAATAGGTAAGTAGGCAGTTTGTCAGAATTAGCGAAATGAAATGTGGTACGCTGGCCGTTAACTACCGAATCCTTTTTAGCGCCGTTGGCTAATACTTTCCAGTCGGAGGGTACTTGTAATGTCAGTAAGAACCGCGATTTCAGATCGGGCTGATCGAAGCAGGGGAATACGGTACGGGCACGGTCGGGTACAAAAAGCGCGTAGAGGTAATCGTCGTTCCGGTTTAATGATTCGTTACCGGCTGTAAATTTAAGGTATATTTTGTTGATGCCTGCATGCAGGTATTTGGTGTCGACCACTAAATGTTCATTAGCCCAGTCAACGGGAATATCCTGACCGTTTACGCTAATGGCTTTTACTTTTTCGGCAGGTTGCTTAAAATCCAGCTGTAAGGGCTGCACTAATGATTTTAATGTAAAACTGATATTTTCCGTAGCGTTAATGGCCTGGCTTTTCTCGGCCGGGATATCAAAGTTCAGCGTGTATTGCAGATTGCTCAACGCGGTATGCCTGTAGGTAGCCAGCTTAAGAGAAACACCAGGTTCAACCAGCGGACGGGCACCCTGTGCAAAGGCAGAAGCAGCACCCGCTAACAGCAACGCAGTGGTTGCGTATGTTTTTATTTTGGAGATCATTTTGTAATAGAAATTTTATGGATGCAGTATCTGTACAATAGCGCCGTAACTCATCCAGGTCATCACAACAACTACCATAACGCCAAGTATCGTTAACCAAAGCGGTTGTTTATAATTCGATATAATTTTGTTACGATAGGCAGCCACCAACATAATACCCAGGGCCAATGGTAAAATGAGGCCATTAATGGCACCCACAGCAAGTAAGATTTTCACTGGTTTGCCGATCATCAGGAATATAAAACACGACACTACGATAAAACCGATAATGATTTGCCGGTTGAATTTTAATATCACCGGGTGAAAGCTCTTGATAAAAGATACCGAGGTAAAGGCCGAACCAACCACCGAAGAGATTCCTGCCGACCACATGATCAACCCGAATAATTTATAGCCAATTTGCCCGCCTGCTAATTTGAATACCGAAGCAGCCGGATTGGTGGGATCAAGCTTTATGCCGGCTGTTACCACGCCCAGTGCTGCCAGAAACAATAGTAAACGCATTAAAGAAGCTAAGCCGACAGCGCTGACAGCTCCCTTGCTAATGGCAGGCAGATTTTGTACGCCGGTTTGGCGGGCATCCAGTAAGCGGTGGGCACCTGCAAAGGTGATGTAGCCCCCAACTGTGCCACCCACAATGGTAAGCACAGCGGTAAAGCTAAAGTGCGTAGGGTTAACCGACCGGATGGCGGCTTCCACCAATGGCGGCTTGCTGATGTAGGCAATAAATAAGGCCAGCAAAATTTTAAGGCAGCCCATGGTTTTGGCAAAGGCATCCATGGCCTTCCCCGATTCTTTGTACACGAAAATGCCGATGGCAATAATTGCGCTCATGATAGCGCCCTGCCCAACGCTTACGCCCAGCAAAACGTTTAAACCCAAACCTGCACCGGCTATGTTGCCAATGTTAAAGGCCATACCACCTAAGAAAACCAGAAAAGAAATAAAGTACCCAAGCCCCGGGAAAACCTGGTTGGCAATATCCTGAGCAGGCTTATCGGCCACGGCAATAATACGCCAGATGTTAAGCTGGGCAATGGCATCGAGTATAATAGAAAGCAGGATAACAAACCCAAAACTGGCTCCCAGCTGTTCGGTAAAAACGGCAGTCTGTGTTAAAAACCCCGGACCAATGGCCGAACTCGCCATCAGAAAAGCCGCGCCGATAAGTACGCTCCAGTTAAACTTTTTCTCTGTCAAAGCGAATGGATTTAAATTTTGTAGTTATTGGCTGAGTTGAATTGGATGTTATGCCCCATAATATATCCCGACTGCTGGTTCTTAAAGCCCTTATCCTAAATATTAACATTACTGTTGGTAGTATCGGAAGCATAAACGCCCGCGAATCGGCAAATACGCCGAGCAGTATTCCTATAGATATAAATATGATGTCTGGTAATATATCTAAGTAATATGTAAAAGTGATTTTAGCTTCACCTACGTCAAATCTACCATCTTTTATAGTTCGTGTTTGTTTCGATCTGGACATCCAAAGTAAGCCACTGCCGGTATTAAAAGTAACTACGATTTTATGATCGGTTCTTTCTAATATTTGATATTCTTTTTTGATATAGTTAAATATATTGTCCATTAAAACCGACTGTTCAATATCAGTTTGTTGTGATGTTTCATATTTAAGATTAAGCTCAAACATTTACACGCCCGGTGCTTTAATCGTTATTCCCTCAGCTTTCAGCTTTTCGTTAATTAGTTTGGCAAACTCTACCGCATGGCTGCCATCGCCATGCAGGCAAAGGGTTTCGGCTTTTAGGGGAATATTTTTATTGCTGACAGATTGCACTTGCTGGTGTTTCACCATTTGTAAAACCTGGTTAATGGATTGTTGCTCGTTGGTAATGAGTGCGTTGCTTTGCGAGCGGGGCGTAAGCGAGCCGTCGTCCTGGTAGGTACGGTCGGCAAACACTTCTGATGCGGTGATGATGCCGATTTTTTTTGCGGCTTCTATCATCTCGCTTCCGGCGAGGCCGTATAATATTAAAGTTGAATCGAAATCATGTACAGCCTGTACAATGGCTTTGGCTAATGAGGGGTCTTTTGCGGCCATATTATATAGCGCACCATGTGCTTTAACATGGTGCAGTTTGCCACCGGCTGCCTTTACAAAACCAAACAGGGCACCAATCTGGTACATGGTAATCTGGTAAGCTTCGTTGGCGCTGATCTTCATTTCGCGGCGGCCAAAACCCTGCAGATCGGGCAGGCCGGGGTGTGCGCCAATGGCTACGTCTTTTTTAATGGCCAGGGCTACGGTATGCTGCATTACCTCCGGGTCGCCGGCGTGAAAACCGCAGGCGATGTTGGCCGAGGTAATATGGTCGAGTAAAATCTCATCATTGGGCATGGGGTAATTGCCAAAAGCTTCGCCCATATCGCAGTTTAAATCAATAGTTTGCATGCTTATAATGTATCAATAATTATAAATACTTATGCTGAATTGCCTCCCTCAGTTGCTGTAATTCCTGTTCTCGTTCAATATACAGCATTTCGGCATCTTGATGGCTGATATCTTCAAAATAAATGGTGTCGCCGGGTTTCAATTGTCCGCATAGCGGCAGGTCAATGGCAGCCACATGGGCAATGCGCGGGTAGCCGCCGGTGGTTTGGCAATCGGCCATGAGCAGCACCAGGCTGCCATTACCGGTAACCTGTATGGTGCCAGGTGTAACCGCGGTAGAGAGCAATTCGTTTTTGATGATGCGCGTAACAGGTTCGCCATCCAGGTGATAGCCCATCCGGTTGCTGTTCATACTCAGGGTATAAGGCAGCGACAAAAAGTTGACAAGAGCCAAACCGTGAAACCAGCTAAATTCATGGGCAGGCACTATACGGATGTGTTTGGTATCGGCAGGTAAAAACATACGGCGGGCAACGCTCCAGGCAGGGTAGGTAATGGTTTCGCCTTTAAGCCTGTCAAATATAGTTGCCGTAATTGGCGTAAAAGTTTCGGTGCTGGCCAGGGTATCACCGGCATGCAAACTGCGCCCATTGAAACCGCCTATTTCGGCCGTAATAAAAGTGCTTCGGCTGCCCAAAACTTCGGGTATATCCCAACCACCGGCTACCGATAAATAGGTACGGCTGCCAGCCGGGTTGTTAATGAGCTGGATGGAGGTGTATGCAGGGATAAAAACAGGTTTTTCGGGAGGGATAATAATATCTCCGGCCTGTAGTGTAGCGCCGTCGCCGGCGTAAGCCATCAGCATATCGGTTTCCGTCATAAACTCTGCATCAGCATAAGTAAATTCTATAACGGCTGCGTGGTCGGGGTTGCCTATGGCAATATTGGCAACACGCGCCGAAAGTGTATCCATAGCGCCCGAAACCGGTACCGCCTGAGACAGGTAATGTTTTCGGCCCAGATCCTGAATTGTGCTGAGGATGCCCGGTTTAATGATGCGTATCCGCATTATTTAATCTCGATATTGTTCAAACTGATGATGGTCTATGGGTTTAAATACAACCTGGTCGCCTGCTTTTAGTAAAGCCGGTTGTGTGCGGGTTGCATCAAATAGGGTGAGTGGGGTGCGGCCAATTAATTGCCAGCCTCCGGGTGTTTGTAAGGGGTAGATGCCTGTTTGTTCGCCAGCTATGCCTACAGATCCTTTGGGTATAACTTTACGGGGGCTTGGCTTACGGGGCGTGGCCAGTTGTGCAGACATGCCGCCAAGGTAAGCGAAGCCGGGCACAAAACCTATCATATATACTTTATATATGGTCGAACTGTGTAAATCGATCACCTTATCGGCAGATAAATTGTGCAGGGCGGCAACCTCTTCCAGGTCTTCGCCATATATACCGCCGTAGCAGGTAGGGATGGTGATCAGGTTGTAAGGTACATTGTGTATTTGGGCCGGCTGGTTATTAAGCTGGTACAAATAGGCCGATACTTTGTCGAAGCAATCTATCCCCGGTAAATCAGTAGCTCTGATTACTTGTATTGGGTCGTAAAAAATACTGAGCGTGCCATAGGCAGGTACCGCCGTTTCAAAACCGGTAAATGGATGGTGGTTGATCAACTGGTTAAAGCTACTGATCTGCTGTAACAGATCTTCGCTAATTTCGTGCCCAAACTCAAGCGTAACCGCATTTTCGCTTAGGTAATAAATACTAAAACCGAGTTTTATATCAGTTAGGGGCTGCATAAGTTGTTCAAGTTAAAACAAACATCCTAACAATGCAAGTATAGCGGCTTTTATAGGCATATTGTTACCGGGTGCCTCGAACAAAAATAGCCATCCCGGTTAACGCAGAATGGCTATTTTAAAGGGTTATAAGTGCTTATTTAATAGTGTATTGAAACACGCCCGAGTCGGAAGTATTGCCTTTGCTGTCTTTAGTCACAACGCGCCAATAGCTGTTCGGCTTCGCATTAACATCCAAAGTAGTTGCGGTTACATCACTTTTATACAAGGCCGGGGTTGGCAGATTGCTCAAATAAACATCATAGCTTACAATATCATTATCCACGTCGCTGCCTTTCCAGGTAAGTGTTACCATACCGTTAACCGGGGTTACGGCCTGCCCGTTGGTTGGGGTTAATAGTTCGGCAGGGAATGGTGCGTAAGAAACGGTGCCGGGCCCGGCGTTATAAAATTTCCAGGTATCGCTTACCGCAGTATCAGTTACCTTGGCCGATTTTGAAGTAACCGCCCAGGAATAAGGGGTATTGGTAGCCAATGTAACCGTTAGTTGTGTTTGCGTAGATGATTGCGTGGTTGATGCACCCGTAAGCAAATTTTTAACCGCTACATCGTAGCTATCTGTATTAGCAGCGCTATTCCACCTTAGGGTAACCGAGCTTTGTGTAGCCGATATGGTAGTCCCCTGGTTACAAACGGCATCCTTTTCGGGGAAGATCTGTAGTACTTTTACGGGCAGCTTATCCGGCTCAGGTGCCGGGTCAGAACCTGTGCCTCCGCAGCTTGCCAAAATTAGCGACAGGGCTAATATGATATAGTTTAGTTTTTTCATAGTTTGATAATTTTGAAGGTAGATAGCTTGGCATCAAGTAAGAGGTTTACTGTATAAACACCGCTTTGCAGGCCCGATACATCCAGGCGTACTACGCCGGATTGGTTAGTGAATTTCTGGCTCAATACCTGTGCGCCGCTGGTAACATTAAAGATGCTGATGGTAGCCACTTTGCTGATACCCTCGCCCAGGTTTACATACAGCACATCCTGAAAAGGGTTGGGGTAGGGTGCTGTAATGCCCGAAAGATCAATGATCTGCTCAATGGTTCCCTGGCAAAGTTTATCTGTAGTAACCGATAACTTATTGCTGCCCCGGTTAAGCGGCAGGGTTATCGAGTTGCTGCTGGTTTGGTACTCGGTTCCGTTTAGTTTTACCGTATAATTTTGGCCCCCCGTTAAATTAAGGCTTACGGTGTTTATGGTTTTGTTAACTGTTGCATAAACAGCAAGGTCTTTAGGTTCGGTAATTACTATATCAGAACATTGCTGCACGCCCGGGATGTTGTCTGTACTCACACAAACATGGTAGGTATTTGGGCTAAGGGTATCAATTGCAATCTTTGAACTGAAGTGATGGGTTTTAGTATAATTAGTTGCTGTAATCACCGCCGTATAGTTTAATACTGTAGCTGGCTCTATTGTTATAGATCCGTTTTTAGAACCTTTACAAGTTACACTGGTGCCCGATATTTTAAGGTTGGTTACAGGCGGTGTAACAGTAATGGTTCCGTTAATATAGGTAAAATCATAATTATTTGCATTTGCGCCGGATGGGATGAGATCATAAACTCCAACAGGGCTGCTTACCGATGCCCGTGTTGAAACAACCGGATTAATTAACAAAACGGTTGTGTCTTCATTATTTACAAATCCTTTATAGGTGAATACAAAAGCAGGGTTAGGCTGCCCAACTCTGCGCGATAAATTATTTGCCGTAACAGTGAGTTGTGCTTTTTTAACGGTTACGGTTAATGTGGTATCGGCATTAAGGAAACTATCATTTGCAATTTGTGACAACTTGATAACCGAGATGCCCGAACCTGCTATATGCAGTTTTCCGTTGACTATTGTAATTGCCTTGGGGTTAGAGCTGCTGTAGGTAATAGGCGTAACCGTATTGGTGCTGGTTGCTACAAGTGTAATATCAGCATCGCCATAGGTTGGGGCCGATGGTGGGGTAGCTTTAATAACAGGTACTGTTTTAGTTGCAATATTGAGTGTTGCATTGCTTGTACCACTTACATTATAGGCTGTAATTGTATAATCTTTAGCTGCTATAGTTTTGGTTGGTGTACCACTTATAGCACCGTTGATATTAAGTGATAAACCATCTGGAAGCGCGGTATTAATAGCGTAACCGGACAGGGTAACTTTTCTGATCTTGTTCGATACCTTGTCTGCCACAATCAGGTTTCCCAAAGCATCTATGGTTATACCCCAGGGATAGTTAAATGTTGCTGCCGATCCAATACCATCAAGGGCCCCTTTTTGGCTGCTGTTACCCGCAATAGTAGTTACTATACCACTTGGGGTTATTTTGCGGATGAGGTTACTGCCTTGGTCTGTTACATAAACATTACCGGCAATATCCACCGTTACATTTTGAGGGCCGCTAAAGCTGGCGGCTGTACCAATACCATCTGCTGTGCCTTTAGTGCCGCTACCGGCAAATGTAGTTACTACCCCGGCTGGTGTTATCTTGCGGATACAATAATTACCAAAATCGGCTACGTATAAATTGCTGGAAAGATCGACAGCGATACCCTGCGGTTTAAAAAAGCTGCTGTTGGTGCCTGTACCATTTACAAGTGCTTTTACGCCATTGCCTGCAAAGGTGCTTACCACACCTGCGGGTGTTATCTTTCTGACAATACTGCTGAGCTCCTCGGTTACAAACAAATTGCCGAACGCATCTGCAACCACTGCGGTTGGGTAAGTAAAGGTAGCCACGGTACCGGCACCGTTTGTGGTACCCTCATAACCCGTGCCTGCAAAAGTTGATACTGTACCATCTGATGTTATTTTTCTGATCACTTGGTTATTCTGATCGGCCACATACAAGTTGCCCGCGCCATCAAATGTTACCCCTGTTGGATAGCTAAATCCGGCAGAAGTACCTTTTGCATTAACATAGGTATTACCCCCGCCACCTGCAAAAGTAGTAACCACGCCGGCTGGTGTTACTTTTCTGATCTTACCATTCACTGCGTCGGCCACAAAAATGTTCCCGGCGGCATCAGTGGCTAAACCAGCCGGAAAGTTAAAGCTCGCTGCAGTGCCAGTGCCGTCCATAGCACTTTGTGCGCCTGTACCGGCTATGGTTGTTACCTGGCCATAATAGCCGGGCGCAACATCGCCGCCGCTATTAACGGGTAACAGGGGCGTAATAGCAGTACCGATACCATAATTTTGCGGCGTTTTATAACTGATATTTGGAACAGCGGGAAGAGAAACCGTAGTAGCTATACTAACTTTAGCTGTGCCAACCCCACCCGTATTGGCAGCAATTATGGTATAACTGGCTGCCGGAGATATAATTTTGGGAGTGCCTGTTATAGTGCCCATACCATCAAGTGTTAAGCCGGGGGGAAGCGTAGGGGAAATGCTGTATCCGGTTAAGGCAAGTTTCCTTATTGCGGGTTTAGTTCCACCTTCTGCAATGAAAAGGTTTCCGGACGGGGTTGTCACTAAACCGAACGGATTGTTGAAGCCAGCCGATGCACCGATACCATCAGCAGATGCTGCTGTGCTATTACCAGCAAGTGTAGTAACAACGCCCTGGGCCGTGATCATCCTTATAAGATTTTTGTCGGTAACATACAGGTTGCCTGTCGCATCGATCGTGATTGCCGTCGGCGAGGTAAAACTTGCGGCTACACTGGTTCCATCTGCAGTACCGCTTTGGCCGCTGCCGGAAAAGGTGGTTACTACACCGGCAGGCGTTATTTTTCTGATCAGGTAATTTGATTGATCTGCAACAAATAAATTTCCACCGGCATCAATAGCTAAACCTATCGGTATATTGAAAGTAGCTACAGCTCCGGTACCATTTGCAGCGCCATGTGCGGTAGCATTACCGGCAAATGTGGTAACCACACCGGCTGATGTTACTTTTCTGATAGCATTATTATAGGTGTCTGTTACATATATATTACCGGCTGCATCTGTTACAATACTCCATGGAAATGTAAACTTGGCAGCTGTACCCTGTCCATCGGCATAACCGCCATTAATGTCGCCTGCTAAAGTGCTCACCGTACCATCTGGTGTAATTTTTCTGATCTTGTGGCTATTGCCATCGGCCACAAACATATTACCAACGTTGTCAAAAGCTATACCGCCGGGCGTATTAAAAGTTGCTGTTGACAGTGTGCCGTTTAAAGACCCGGCTACACCTGTACCTGTAAAGGTAGTTACTACACCTGCCGGTGTTATTTTCCTGATCTTATTATTTAAGGCATCAGCTACATAGATATTGCCGGATGCGTCAGTGGCTAATCCCTGCGGATTATTAAAAGATGCAAATGAAGCCGTGCCATTGGAGCTGCCCGGAACTACCCCGCCAGCTACTGTAGTTGTTTGCGCATATAAACCGGCAGGTACCGCGCCGCCGCTGCTGGTTGCTGATAAAGCCGTTATTGATGTATTAACGGTGTATATGTTGGGCCCGCTATAACTGATGTTTGGTGCAGGGACTAGTTGCACAGCAATATTAATTGTAGCGGTACTAACACCGCTCGAGTTTGCCCCAGTAATTTTATAGGCTGTTTGGGGTGATAAGGCTGTAGGCGTACCGCTTATGGCACCTGTAGTGCTGAACGATAATCCATTAGGCAATAAAGGGCTGATGCCATAACCCGTTAAAGCAAGCTTCCGTATTTTAGAAAACCCATCTGCTATAATAAGGTTGCCATCGGCATCAACTGTAACTCCCCAGGGGGTGTTAAAACTTGCCGCAACTCCAACGCCATCTGCAGAACCTGAAGAAGCATTACCAGCTATGGTTGAAACCACGCCATCGGGCGTAATTTTGCGGATCAGTTTTAAATCGGTTACGTATAAATTACCACTTCCATCTATAGTAATGTTTGTGGGCGCTGCAAAACTGGCTGTAATACCTGCGCCATCGGCAGTGCCTGCTGCCCCGCTACCTGCAAAGGTTGTAACTACACCGGCAGGGGTTATTTTTCTGATGCGGAAATCACTAAGATCGGTAACGTATAAATTGCCTGCTTGGTCAACAGTAATGCCATGCGGGCTTTTAAAGCCCGCGCTAACACCTGTACCGTTTACAAATGCCGAAGTACCACTGCCTGCAATGGTAGTTACCACGCCCGCCGGAGTTATTTTCTTTATCCGGTGATTGCCCTCATCTGTTATAAACAGGTTGCCAGTTGCATCAGTAACTATTGCAGATGGAGCGTACAGCCGCGCATTGGTACCGGTGCCATCCAAATCGCCGGGGGCAGTGCCTGCAAACGTGGTAATTACCCCTGCCGCTGTAATTTTTAAAATGGCGTTAAGATGCTGGTCTGCCACATATAGATTCCCAGCAGCATCTGCAGTAACGCCGGTGGGGTAATTAAGTGGTAGCTCCTTAGCAAAGGTGCTAACTACGCCGGAAGGTGTTATTTTTCTGATGGCGGCATTATTGGCATCGGCCACATATATATTACCAGAAACATCTGTAGTTAAACCTGCCGGGTAATAAAAACTGGTAGCCGTACCTGTACCGTTGGTAAGTGCCAGCGTGCCGTTGCCCGCAATGGTGGTAACATTGTTAATGTAATTGGAGGGTATTGCACCACCGCTATTAGCAGGCGATAACGGGGTAATGGCTTGCCCCAGATAATGAGTTAAGTTACTGTTTGAATATGTGATTGCCGGTGGAGAGGGTAATATTTTTGTTAAAACTGCAGATGCATACCAAGACTCTGTACCGCCCAGCTGATCGTTGACCCCATTGCTAAGATTAGACCGCGATATTAACAATGAGCCTGAATTTTGGGGAGATGTTTGCGAGAATTCAGATTCATTACCAATTCGTAAGTTGTTTGCGTTTCCACTGTTTGCATGAAAACTTATAAATCGCAAACTGGAATTATCTAAATTGCTTTTTTGAAATTCTATAAAAAAAGTACTGAAAGTAGTTAGTGCAGCTCCACTCGAAAAAGTAATCCTGTCTGCTGCCGACCTTTTAAAAGAAGCTGCCCCATTAATGAGTATCTGATAGTCGGCCGCTCTTTGTACCGTTACACCGGGTTCAATAGTCAAGGTGTAAGCAGCGGGTACGCCAACTGTACCGTCAAGTATATACAGACTATTAGCCTTTGTCCAGGTGGTATTACTTGAAATATTGCCCGTAACGTGGGTTTCTGAAAAACTTTTTGTGAGTGAAATTAAGAGAATAATAAACAGAAGTACGTGTTTTCGCATGTGCAATTAGGGTTAGGGGGC
The DNA here is from genome assembly GCF_001911425.1 of Mucilaginibacter polytrichastri. Classification (GTDB taxonomy): domain Bacteria; phylum Bacteroidota; class Bacteroidia; order Sphingobacteriales; family Sphingobacteriaceae; genus Mucilaginibacter; species Mucilaginibacter polytrichastri. The sequence goes on from NZ_MPPL01000001.1 coordinate 1,173,934, forward strand.
TGTGAAAACTGATAAGGGGTGCAGCTTTGACGAATCAATAGTGAATAACAAAGAATTTTATAGGTTTAAACAGGCTGAATCAGCTTTAAACTATGTACACATAGTTTACTTTATTGGCGTTTGGAGATCGTTTCACGAATTTATTGTGATAAGTAAAGTTTGTATTGCAAAATAAATAAATTATTGTGTACTGCCAAGTATGTTTATGTTAATTAATTGCAACACAGGCAACGCTTTAGGTGTTTGGTGCGTACCCTATTTATAACCCGGATATTGAAGCAGTCAGTGAAATCTAACCATCTAAAAAATCTTTCTGCCAATACTATTCAGTTAGTTATTAACCAGGTATTCGGGCTGGTTATATTCTATATTCTATCGGCCAGGTTGGATAAAGCCAGCTTTGGACAATTCAATTGGGTGCTGGCCGTACTGCTTACCGCATTTAATATCCTGGCCTGCGGCATAGATCAATTGGTGATTAAAAAGGTAGCCCGGGGTGATGATGCCGCTAACGTAACCTCGCTGTTTATAACCCATGTACTACTGTCAGGATTATTGTTTTACACCTGTTTAGGGTTTGTATGGTGGCTGGCACCGCACAACGGGCCAGTGCTGCAGTTGTTAATGCTGATTGGCGCAGGTAAACTGGCGCTTTATTTTTCTACGCCGTTTAAGCAGCTGGCATCGGGTAAAGAGCGGTTTGGTTTATTGGCTAAAATGGCTGTGGTATCTAATATAGTACGTGGTATAGCACTCTTGTTACTTGCCCTGTTTCAGCATATATCATTAAGTATAACGGCTATTGTTTTTTTAGCAGGAGATAGCCTGGAATTTGTGGTTACGCTTTTTCTGTTCTATCGCTATTTGCGGCTACCGGTTGTTATCAAATTAATTCCTAAAGCTTATTTAAAATTACTGAAGGAAGCCTTACCGCAGATAGGGGTGGTATTATTTACATCGGCCCTGGCCCGGTTCGACTGGATCTTTATCGGCCTGTACCTGTCTGCCGTTAAGCTGGCCGAGTATAGTTTTGCTTACAAAGCCTTCGAAATTTCTACCCTGCCGCTGCTGGCAATAGCCCCGTTACTGCTGCCCCGGTTTGTAAATTTAATTAAAGAAAGGGGCATATTCCCACCGGGGTTGTTTCAGTTATTAAGGATAGAACTGGCAGGGGCTGCTTTCATTGGCTTAATGCTGTATTTGTGCTGGTCGCCATTGGTAGACTGGCTTACCGGGGACAAATACGGCACTGTTAACTCGGCTATAATTTTGGTATTAGCTGCGGGCATGCCTTTAATGTACTTTAACAATTTTTTGTGGAGCATTGGCTTTGCGCAGGGGAAAATGCGGCTCATATTTAAGGTATTCGCGGTTACTTTTGTAGTGAATATTATAGGGGATGTAATGCTGATTCCCTTAATTGGTAATATAGGTGCAGCTATCGCTTACCTGGCTGCCATGCTTGCACAGGCGGTTTTATATAGTTTAAGTATTGAAAAGCAGCTGGCCCGTCGCGCGGGGATAGATCTGCTTATCTGCATGGTATGCTCCCTGGTGAGCGGACTGATTACTTTATATATTTTCACTAATATATGGGCGGTTGTATTTTTTGCTGCCGCTATGTATGCGTTGCTGGCCTTGCTTACCGGGCAAATTAACCTCAAGAAACTAACTGCCATAAAATTAGCCATTGGGTAATAAATTTTTGTTGATGCTTGCTGTCAGGCAACCTATTGTGTTACGCAGGCGTAATTCTATTAACAACTATGCGGGGTTTAAAATAAGCCGGATGAGTGTTAATTAATGGGTGAATTAGTTTTAGTTAAAATGAGAGCATTAGTAAAAGGAATTAACTGGCCGTGGCTGGTATTCCTTTTGCTTTTTTTAAATGTAAAGCTGGTTGTAAAACTGTTTGCCCTGGTGCTGATCTACTTTATACGGCCCGATTTTAAGTTTGGGTTTAAGCTTAAAAATTCGCGGTTGCCGTTGTTTTACCCCGGTATTATAATTATTGCCGTCATAAATTGGGTTATATTTCGATACTTCTTTTCGGCCCATTATAACATAGCCTTTTTTACCGGGTTAATATTTTGGCTAATCTGTATCCTGGCCATCCACCAGGTTAAGTTATTTGCAGATACCACCGCGCCTTTAATATTACATCGTACCATTACGGCGTTTTTTATCATTAATGCCCTTGTGTCTTTTGGTAATATTTTGTTGATCATTTTAAAGATCGGGGAAATTAACCCCTATACCTATCAGGGTAACTTTCAACAATATTTCCTCAATACCGGCGATTATATTAAGGGGATCACCTTTGATGTATCTATTACCAATGCCGTAATAGCAGCATCGGGGGTAATTTATTTCCTGTTCAGGCAAAATTTTAAAATGCTGTTAATCTGTATGCTGGTACTGTTACTGGCAGCCAGCAATACCATTAACTTAATGCTGTTCGGCGTGCTGATACTGGCTTTTATAATAAAAAGCACAAAGGTACAGAAGAGTATGATGGTAGTTTGCCTTTTAATGCTGATAATCTTTATGGTCAAAATATCACCACAAAATATGTACTACATCGATAAGATGTATAACAAAATGGTGTTCAACAAAAATGTGTCTTTTGACCCTGTACCGGTTAAAGAAGTGCGGATTACCAATATGCCCGATTCCATACTTACGCCATTGCAAAGGCAACAAAAAATAGCGCAGTTTTACCTTGATACACTGAGCATTAAACTGGAGGCGGAATATCGGGCCAGGCATATAAATAGGCCTCAGCCATTAGGTTTAATTAAATACGAGCTACCAAAAGACAGTATCCACACAGCGAAATTTCAGCCCCGGTCTGACACTGATGCCACACAGCAAAGGCTGATCGCTTTTATAGCACAACACCCGCAAAGCCTGCATTTGGCTACTCAACCTCAAACCACAAAGCGTATTGTGCCCGGTAAGGTAATTAGCTTTAAGCAGACGGTGCATTTCCTGGCAGCAAATCCACGGAAAATTTTAACCGGCGACGGGATGGGTAATTTCTCATCCAAGCTGGCTTTCAAGGCTACAGATTTGGGCATGGCGGGTGGGTACCCGGCCAGGTATACGTTTATCAGCCACGATTTTTTATCGAACCACCTCGATGTATACCTCAATTTTTTTAGCAGGCGTACGGGGATGCACTCCATTATCAATAGTCCAGATTCTGTTTACGACCAGTTACTGGGCGAATATGGTATTGCCGGGCTTGTGTTATTTGCCTTATGTTACGTGGGCTATTTCTTAAAGCAATACCGGTACCTCAGCTATGGTTTGCCACTTTTGCTTTTTATAGGCTGCGTGTTTTTTACAGATTACTGGTTCGAGCAATTATCTATAGTAGTACTGGCCGAACTGCTTTTATTGGCCGATATCCGCGAGAACCAGTCGCTTAAACCACAGGCCATATGAGTAGCAACCCACATATCACCGTGCTGATGCCTGCTTATAATGCCGGGTTATACATTGCCGAGGCTATTGAATCTGTACTGCAGCAAACCTTTACCAATTTCGAACTCCTGATTATTAATGATGGTTCGACTGATGATACAGCTGCAATTGTGGCATCTTTTAATGATGACCGCATTGTACTGATTAATCAGCCAAATGAGGGCGTAGCCGGGGCGTTAAACACGGGCCTGCGCCTGGCAAATGCACCTTATATAGCCCGTTTTGATGCTGATGATATTTGCTATCCAAACCGCCTGGCTGTGCAGTACGGGTTTATGCTTACCCATCCTGAGTACCACATTATCGGTTCGGCGACAGATTATGTGGATAAGGATGGTAACCATATTTTTAATTTCGAAGCCCCAATTTTGCCACATAAGGGTATCGATAGTATAAGTTATAAGATATGCCCGTTTATTCATTCAAGTGTGTTTTACCGCAAGGATAGCATCACAGAACAGGGCGGCTATAATATTTATGCGCATACTTTTGAAGACCATTTACTGTGGCTTAAAGTGCTTAAGCATTACAAAGGTTACAACCTGCCCCAAAGCCTGATTAAGGTAAGGTTGAACCCGGAATCTGTAACCATAGACGAAAAATGGTGCGACCCCAGATTTTTGGAAATTAAGTTTGATGCCCTACAAAGCGGATCTATCAGCGCTGATGAATACCGCGAACTGATGAAGATTCGCAGTCAACAATTGAGTAACAATATTAACCATGAAGCCTACTATGGCCTGCTGGCTAAAAAGTTTTTGTGGAATAATCACAATCCGCAAAAAGCGCGTTCCAATATTTATAAGCTGCTATCCATTAACAGGCTCCATTTTAAAAGTTACATGCTTTTGCTGATGACCTTGTTGCCCGGCCGTTTCATTAACCTTATCTACCATAAGGCCAAAGCCACAACCTTACACCGCGAACAAGGAGGCGCAGAAAATGCACGATAAACCCATTAAACTGTTTGTAGATGCCCACACTATGGACAAAGAGTACCAGGGGACTTACACCTTTTTGCAAGGATTATACGGTGCGATGATGGAGGGCTATCCGGATGTGGACCTATATTTTGGTACATCTAACCCGGCAAAATTACAGGCGGTGTTTCCTCAATTAAAAGCACAGAATATATTGAAGTATAAAAATGCTAAACCGGGTTTGCTGCGCTATGTAACTGATATACCCCGGCTGATAAAGAAGCATCAATTTGATTTTGCACATTTTCAATATATCATTCCACGTAGTAAGCCGGGTTGCCGATACATTGTAACCTTGCACGATATTGTTTTTAACGATTTTGCACAATACTTTTCGTTCGCTTACCGCAAAAGCAGGCAGTATTTGTTTGCCCGGAGCATTAAAAATGCCAGTATTAAAACTACGGTATCCGCTTACTCACAAGCGCGGATAGCAAATTACTACCATCTTTCAAAAAATGAGATCCATGTTTTGCCGAATGGTGTTAAACCTATAATTACAGTTGATAAAGAAGTAGCTGCTAAGTGCATCAAAGAAAAATACGGCATTCAAAATTATATCCTGTATATAAGCAGGGTAGAAGCTCGTAAAAACCACCAACTGCTGCTAAAAATCTGGTTGAAACTGGAGTTATACAAACAGCAGATACCCCTGGTTTTTATCGGCAAAAACTCAATAAAGGTGCCTGCTTTGCAGCAATTGGTAGACGGATTAACGGATGAACAAAAACAATATTTCTATTGCATAGAACAGGTTAATGAGGATGATTTGTCCTTGTTTTACCAAGCCTGCCGGTTATTTGTTTATCCCTCAATTGCCGAAGGTTTCGGCATCCCGCCATTAGAGGCTGCCATACACCGGGTGCCGGTATTATGCTCATCGGCTACGGCCATGCAAAGTTTCAGCTTTTTTGAGCCGTATTGCTTTAACCCGAATGATGAGGCTGGATTTGCTTCTCAACTCCGAATGATATTAACCAACCCGCCCAATGCTGCTTTTCTTGCAAATGCGGCCACCCAAATTCAACAACAGTATAACTGGCAGCAAACGGCCGGTACACTTTATAATTTACTAAGATCATGAAGTTAAAAATTGCCATTGCCGGTACGCGCGGCATTCCTAACCACTATGGCGGCTTCGAGCAAATAACCGCTTATGTTGCACCTGGACTGGTGGAAAAAGGGCATTCGGTAACAGTATATAATTCGCATAACCACCCTTACCAGGGAAGCAACTGGAACGGAGTGGAAATTGTACACTGTTACGACCCCGAGCACGTTTTGGGCACTGCAGGCCAGTTTATTTATGATTTTAACTGTATACAGGATATGCGCCGGCGCGATTTTGATGTGATACTGTTTATGGGCTATACCAGCAGTTCGGTATGGGGTAGTTTGTTTCCACGTAAAGCCACCATTATCTCCAACATGGACGGTTTGGAGTGGAAACGGTCGAAGTACTCAAAACCGGTACAATCATTTTTAAAATATGCTGAAAAACTGGCTGTAAAGCACAGCAATTATTACATTGCCGATTCTACGGTGATTCGCTCATACTTGCAAAAAAAGTATAGCATCAGCAGTGCCTTTATAGCCTACGGGGCCGAAAAGTTTATTGGTGATGATTGCCCGCTCATGAACCGGTTTGCACTAAAACCAAAAGCGTACTTTCTGCTGGTGGCTCGCATGGAGCCCGAAAATAATATAGAAACAATTTTAGAAGGGTTTACCAAAAGCGTATCAACCAAAAAGTTTTTAGTGGTAGGCAACACCGGTAACAAATTTGGTAAATACCTCAAAGCCAAATTTGGGCACGACGAGCGGGTGTGTTTTCATGATGCCATTTTTAATATAAAAACCATACAGCAGCTACAGCATAATGCTTACCTGTATTTTCACGGGCACAGTGTGGGTGGCACTAATCCGTCGCTGTTAGAGGCTATGGCCGGTGGCGCTTTAATCGCCGCGCACGATAATCCTTTTAACCGGTCGGTATTAAATCATAATGCGTTTTACTTCAGCTCATCGGCAGATGTACAATGGCTAACCGAAGTGGTAGCACGTAATTCGGCAGAGGATACTATGATCGGTAACAACATTAAAAGGATTCAGCAACACTACAACTGGGACAAGATCATTGGCGAGTACGAAGCCTATATTTATGAATGTTATTGCAGCATGAACTATGAGAAAGTTTTGGCTTATTAAGGATACCATAATCAACCAGATCAGCTATTACCATATCCTGCTGTTCTTTGTCTGCTTACCGCTCGATCGTTTTTTTAGCGAACTGATTTTTATAAGCCTGACGATCCATACGCTGATCAACCTGAAAAAAGAGGATCTGAAACGGATCTATGATAAACGGGTACTAATAGTACAAGCCGTATTTTTTGTAACACTTTTCAGTACCATATATACAACCAATTTCAAACAAGCGCTTGATGATTGGGGCACGCAGGCGCATATGCTGTTAGTACCCATGTTGTTTGCGCTGCATCAGCCATTAATCAACAAATACAAAAAGCAGTTGCTGAGCGGCTATGCCTGGAGCTGTGTTTTGGTTGTAACAGTTTTGTTTGGCATTGTGCTGGCCACCATCAGGCATTTTCATTTACCGCTTTCGTTCATTTATACTGCTAGTTTTATCAACCATAATTTTTCGAAACCGGTTGGCATCCATGCTACCTTTTTTTCTATCCTGTTGGTTGCTGCTGTTGTCATCCTGTTTCAGGATACATTATGTGAAAAGAAGCAATCGGCCAAAGTAATTTTACTTACGGGGATAGGGATATTGCTGCTTGGGCTCATCCAGCTTTCTTCCAAATCGGCCATTATTTCTTTGCTCATTGTAGCCTATGTGTTTGTGCCTTTGTACCTGTTTAAAGGTAAAAAACGGTTGATGCTATTGATTGCTTCGTTATTAATTACGTTGTTGGGTACGGCTTTGGTGTTTCGGTACGATGGTTTAAAAACCAGGTTATTTTCTGATCTGGAGTCGGATGTAGACCTGAATCGCTTTACCCTGGTTACCGATTCGCGGCTCGACCGCTGGAAAGCTACTATGCATACTGTGAAAGCAAAACCAATATTTGGTTTTGGAACAGGCACCGAGAAGGAAGTAATGGAGCAAACGTATTTCTACAACAAATTGTATCATTCGTTTATACATCAACTTAACGCGCATAACGAGTTTTTGAGCTTGCTTATTAAAAGCGGTTTGGTTGGTTTAGCTGTTTATTTATTTGCGCTGGGTTACAGCCTCATCATCTCCATCAGGAATAAAGACCTGCTGTTGGCCACCTGTGTAGTCCTCATAATTAGTACCTCTGTAGCCGAAAACACACTGGATGCAAACAAAGGCATTTTCTTTTACAGTGCATTTTTTGCCTTGTTGCTATTAACGGTAAAATCAGCATCAAAATCAACTTTAAATATAAAAAAGCAAGCTTTAGAGGCAACCTTACCGCAAGTTTCAACGTGTTAATTGTGTACAGCAACAACGCTATAAACAAAGCACTTATGTATAAGCCATACAGATACATCACAGATTATTCGGGCATTAAAACCCAGGTTTTGTCGGCCCTGGCTTATTACGACCTTTTTAACTTTCCGCTTACCAAAGAGGAAGTTTTTTTATTCATGACAACGCGTTGTGAGTTAGACCAGGTGCAGCATTGTTTAAATTACCTAAGCGACAATGGCTTTGTGTATCAGCTGGATAACTATTATGCCTTAAAAAACGATGAATACATCGTTGCCCGCAGAAAAGCAGGGGCTAAAAAAGCACAGGAACTACTGGCAATTGCCGAAACGGTAAGCAGCTATTTAATTAAGTTTCCCTATGTAAGGGGGGTAGCAGTATCCGGCTCGTTATCAAAAAAATATGCCGACGATAAATCGGACATCGACTTTTTTATTATTACCGCCACTAACCGGCTGTGGATAGCTCGTAGTTTGCTGCACCTGTTAAAGAAATTCAGTTTTATTTTTAATAAGCAGGATTACTTTTGCATGAACTATTTTGTGGATGAAGTACATGCCGAAATTGTAGAGCAAAATTTATTTACAGCCACCGAAACTGTAACGATGATACCACTACAAGGCGACCTGGCCTTCGATAAATTTTACAGGGCCAACATCTGGACCCGCGATTACCTGCCCAATCACCTGATGCGGGTATCATGTGCAGAGCCATTAAAACAAGGGTGGATTAAATCGTTTACAGAGGCTTTATTTAACAATACCATAGGTGAGATGCTGGATAACTGGCTGATGAAAATAACCGCTCTTAGCTGGAACAAAAAAACCAAAGCGGGCAGGCTAAACCAAAGGGGCGTATTGATGAGTATGATGGCCACCAAAGGCTATGCTAAGCCCAACCCGGTAAACTTCCAAAACAGGATCATGACCTTTTATAACGAGAAGGTAAACCGGGTGATAAAAAACATTGAACAAGATATCTTTTAGATCAACATCCCCTTTCTTGTCTTAGTATTGTTGCAACAGGCTTAATTGCAATACGGTATTTGTGGTTAATGATAAAGCACATACGTTATGTAAATTTATGGTTTTGCCACATTGCCTTGTTTTTGTATTTGGCCAATAATTATGTGCTTTATTTCTGATATTTGATAACTAACCATTTCCTGCTCATATGAATATCACTTACAAAACCGATGTTAAGCCTACAACGCAGCAAATTATTGATCTGTACAACAGCGCCGGTTTAAATCGGCCAACTGATGATGCCGACCGGATAGGGAAAATTTATGAAAACTCTAACCTCGTGATCACCGCCTGGGATGGTGATCTGTTGGTTGGCGTGTCGCGCACCTTAACAGATTTTTACTATTGCAGTTACCTGGCAGATCTGGCTATAAAACTCGAATACCAGAAAGAAGGCATTGGTAAAAAGCTGGTAGCCTTAACCAAAGAAACCCTTGGCGACCAATGTATGATGCTGTTACTCTCGGCACCAACCGCCATGGAATATTACCCTAAAATTGGCATGGACACCGTGAAAAACGGGTTCATCATCAACCGTAAGAAATAGATTGCTTTCTTATTGCAAAAAAATGCCTCCTGATTTTAGGAAGGCATTTTGATCATGTGAATTTTTTCGAACTAGTTTTACAACGCACCTTTATTATCGTCCGTTTTTTTGAAAAGGTAGAGTAACAATAAAACAGCCAGTGCATAACCCGTTAAACAATATAATGCGGCATGATAGCCAGCATCAAAATTTCCTTTTTTATGCTCTACGTAAAAAAATACGCCGCCAATCATACTTACACCCAAGGCCGATGAAAACTGTTGCACGGTAGAGTATACACCACTGGCAATACCGGCCTGGTCATGCGGTACATCTTTAAGGGCTATTTTAAGAAACGAAGGCACCAGCATGCCAGCACCCAAGCCGTAGCATAAAAAGGTAACTACAATGGCAATAAAAGGGATGGCGTTTTTAAACCAGATGAGTTGTATGGCAAACGATACGATTAATAATAAACAAGCGACTTGTAATAAGCCGGTGCCAAATTTCGATCCGTTTTTAATGGACCAGTGCGAAGAGAACATAAATGCAAAGCCCAATATTATAAAGTAACTGGCCGAAGTTAAAGGATCAACATGATGGCCGGTTTGCAGAAACAAGGCACAGGTTAGCAAAAATGCGCTAAACAAGGCAAAGTAAAAGAATACCATGCCTAAACCCAGGTTAAAGCTTTTAATTTTAAATAGATGCAGTGGCATCAGGGCACTTTTGTTTTTTTTTGCACGGTGGTATTGATAGCGTATAAATGCAAAAAGCAATATAAAAGCGAAAGCCAGTAACGCGAAGGTCCATGCAGGCCAGCCCAGTTCGCGGCCCTGTATAATGGGGTAAATAAGGGCCGATAAACCGGCGGTGAGTAGCAGCACGCCACCCATATCAAAGTTGGCCTTCTTCACTATTTTTGATTCCGGGATAAAGAAGGTAGCCATTGTAACTGCGATGACACCAATGGGTACATTGATTAAAAATATTAATCGCCAGGGTTCATTCATCCAATGGGCGGTAACAAAATAACCACCTAAAAACTGCCCCAAAACAGATGCTATACCCAAAGTTATGCCGTAATAGCCTAATGCCTTGCTGCGGTATTCGCCATGTTTAAAGTTAAGTTGTATAAGTGTTACGGTTTGCGGTACCGCAAAGCCCGCAGCTATTCCTTGTAAAAAACGGAAAATAATAAGCTGCTCGATACTGCCCGCATAGCCGCAAAGCGCCGAAGCTAGTGTGAATACAAAAAGGCCGCCCATGAAAATTTTTTTACGGCCAAAATGATCGCCTGCACGGCTGCCGGTTACCAAAAATACAGAATAGCCAACCAGGTAAGATGCTATAATGCCCTGTACAGCAGCATCTGATGCCTGGAAATAACCTTGTATAGTAGGCAGGCTTACATTCATTATAAATACGTCTATCACCGTTATTAATGGAGCCAGTAAAATAGTAAAGAGAATAAGCCAGGGAAATTTCTCAACTATGGGGGTGGGGACAGATAAGTCTGTTTGCATAGGTAGTAGATTAAAAGAATGAAATGTATGTGTTAAATAGTTTGCAGCAATTGAGCTACCACCTTTTTAGAATCATCTAAAGGTTGTGAGGTATTAAAAAGCGTAGATTGTAATATAGCCCCTTCCGATAAATTAAAGATCATGCCTGTCATCTCGTCTACTGTTTCTTTGGAGTAGGGTGGGGTAACAGCCTTTAACTGACTTGCAATAAATGTTTTAATAGTATTTTTATGAGCCCGGATAATGTCGGCCGAGCTTTCAACAAGGTTTGGCAATTCATACACCACGCGCGAAAACGTGCAGCCTTTAAAATGGTTTTGTTCCAGGCGTTTTTTTCTAAAATCGAAAAAGGCCAGCAGCTTATCTTTACCATCGGGTAAACCGGATGTAAAATCTGTAATATCAACCTGCCATTGCGCCTTGTGGGTAAGCAGGTATTCGTTCAGCAATAATTCTTTAGAGGCAAAATGCTGGTAAAGGCTCGATTTGGCTATTTGTGCTTCATCTATAATCTGGTTAATACCGGTAGCCTGATAGCCCTGCTCATAAAATAGCCGGCATGCCGTTGTCATAATCCGTTCTTTAACGCCTACCTGCTCTTTCATAATATGCTGGTTTTAATTACCGGGAGCAAATGTAAGATAAAGAGCAAAAAACAGACAAGTCTGTTTGATTATTTAAATCATGTAATTGTAAAATCGGAGTTAAGATGATTATGGATCTTAGTTACACGGCTTAATTCAATGCGTTAATGTTTATTCGGTTAGTAAGCTGGCAAAGCAAACAGCAGGGAGTGTGAATTTGGCTACACCGTTTACAACCTCAATTTTAGATCTCTTTTGCATCGACAATTTTTTAGAGGTGATATAAAGCACCAGCTTTTTATTTGTTGCCGGTAAACCCGAAACGACCATTTTGCGCTTAGCGCCGTTGTTGACCAGGTGTAAGGCAATATCTTGTGTTTGTTTATTGGCCATGGCGGCACAGGTTACATTGTCCTGATCTGCTTTTGCGGCTATGGCATAAACATTTTGGGGGGTTGATGCCAGTTGTTTTAAATTCCAGAAACGCTGTCCCGGGTGTAAGGGCTCATCATTGCCAAAAATACCGCCACCAATAAGCGGAGAATAATCGGCAGTAAGCTGCCATTGCAGTATAGTTATAGGTTGGCAAATAGCTAACAGGCGTATATAAAGATTAATTTCTTCAATAGCATAAGTTTGCTCCTGAAAAATAGCCGGATAATTCCAGGCAGCGGCATCAATGCTGCCTTCGCCCACAATAAGCGGTACATTTATCTTTTTTGCAGCATCAGCCCATTTTTGCAGTGTTTCTGTTTCCCAGCCCCGCCATGAATGAAAAGAGATAGCGCCGATATATTGCCGCGCATCAGTATCATTAAGGGCAGGATAAATAAACTCGTACGTGGTAGCGTCAGAATTATCACCCAATAACATTTTAGTTTTTATGCCTCTTGATACAAAGTAAGCGCCAAGGCCTTTAATCAGTTCGTTATGTTGCTGCCCGGTTACCCTGATGTAAATCCCCAGATCAGATTCATTAAAGGAGAATAGATCTACATTAACCCCAAACTTATCTTTTAAATAAAAAATGTAATCGGCAATAGATTTGTAAGTGGCCTGCATGGCTTCGGGGTTAAGCGGGTTTCCCCATTGCTCGCCGGGTTTAGGGCGATAATGTGGCTCACCAATAATAGCCCATTTAGGCGCACTCCATGCGGTTAATATAATAGGCATCCCTGTTTTTTGCAGCCGTTGCGCCATCTCCATAGATGCTTTTACATGCGGGTTAAGGTTGCCGTTAGGGTCTTGAAGTAAAGGGTCTGTATCTTTTTCGGGCTGCCAAAATGCAAACGGCATTTCAACCCGTCCCCAGGCAACGCGCATATTATTGAGGCAATAGTCAATAACCTGTGGGTCTGTTTTGGAGTTTTGTAATCTAAAATTCCCGCCAAAGCCGTCAAACACACGGCCTTGGTCAGCGGCATTAAGTTTAATATTAACCGCATTTAAATTAACAGCACCCGAAACCGCAATAGAAAATTCTTTAACCACATTTTGTCCTTTAGCAATACTGCCTGTTATAACAGGTAAGTAAAACGTTGTCCCAGTATCTGTTTTTTTGATTATCACCTCGGTTGCTTCTTCCAAATTTAATTTTAGCTGTTGCTGGCCGGTAATAATGGTAATTACTTTGGTCGAAATTTTCAATGCTGTATTTGTCAACTGAGCAATGGAATAGGGGTTGACAGCGCCCTCCGCTTGTATGGAGCCGTTATTATAAACAGCAGGTAACATTAATTTGAAAAATAAGCCCTCTGCGGGTATATCGGATTTGCCGGTGGCCTCAACTTTGATCCTGACCTTGCCATTGCCTGCTTCTTTAATATTTTCAGAAAGCAACAAGCTATCAATAGCAGTATTGACAATTTGATTTTGGCCGTCGCGGATATATTTAGGCTGCTGGGCTTCTAATTTTGTGGAGATACTGTTTGTCCAACCTTTATAAACAAAAGTTAAAGATGATTCAAAATTGAAAAGTTGTCCATCCTTTCTTATCCCGGTTAAATTTCCCCACGGTTGTAATTCTGCCTGGGCGCAAGCCAAATTTATAAAAGCAAATAAACAACAACTAAATACAGTAATGTATTTAATAAAATAAGTGTTTTTAATGATCATAAGGCAAAACTTATTTGATATTGAGGCAACACGCGTTTTAAAAAGAAATGGATTATATTGGCGAGTATAAAATTAGTTGATAACAGTAAAATTTGTCTAATACTATTTTAACAATTGATTAATATATCGGGCTTCGGCAAGTTATTTACTTTGTTTAAAATTTTTACATTCTATGATACTCATTTAAGTAATAACTATCTAGTATTCAATTTTAAATAGTTCGTATACGTAAAAAAATGGCTTATGGAAAATGTTGCATTGTAACAATATTTTTACACTAATCAAAATATTGTGGTAACTTACAGATATAACTTTCTGTTATATTTGAACAATGGCATAACGCTCCAAGTTTTGCTTGTTATATATGTTTAATGTGGTAATCACAGCGTCATCAAAAATGACTCACAATTAAACAGCTATTTACCTAAACATATTGCAAGTTCCTGTATGAAAAAACTTATACTGCTGTTCAACTTAATTTTAGGGTATACTATATATGCGTCAGCCGCGGGGCTTAGCTATGCTTTGCCGTCAGGTAACCCAGTTCATACTACCATAACCGGCCCTGCTAGTCCGGTAAATTCTCCGCCCATAGCCATTACAGTAACACTAGACAAGCCTGTAGTAACACCGCTAACCATAGCAGATTTTATACCAGAAAATGCAACAATAAGCAGTTTAAAAGAAAATGTTACACTTACCTATACTTCGCAATTTGGAAATACGCCGGCAGTTAACCCACCAACGCCGGGGTCTGCTGTACCAGGTCAGTTTAATAATCCAACAGGTATTACAGTTGACGGTGCAGGGCAAATATATGTTACAGATAAATTAAACAACCGGGTTGAAGTTTTTAGCACAAATGGTACACTTATAAGAGTTTTTGGGGATGTAATAGCCGGTAACACGCCATTAAATAATCCTAATGGTATTGCGCTTGATGCAAGCGGGAAAATTTATGTAGCCGATAGTGGTAATGACAGAATTGTGGTATTTACTCCCTTGGGCATATTGTCTGCTATTATAGGCTCAAGCGGTTCCGGAAATGGGAAACTGGACTCGCCACAAGGCGTTTATGTGGATAGCGGCAATAATTTATTTGTAGCCGATGGTGATAATGATCGTATAGATGTTTTTAATGCTGTTAATGGCAACTTTATAAAAAAAATAGGTTCGTTCGGTTCTGGTAATGGGCAATTTATTACCCCCAGGGGGGTAGTAACAGATGCTGCCGGGTTTATTTATGTAGTTGATACAGACAATAATCGCGTACAGAAATTTAGTCCGACGGGTGTTTTTGTGAGTGCATTTGGTACGCATGGTACTGATAATAACCAATTTCAATCACCGGTTGGTATAACAACCGATGGTACTGGCAAACTTTATGTAGCAGATAATCAAGGATTCAAGATTAAGGTTTTCAATACAGACGGGATATTTCTTGGTTCGATAGGAGATGACCTGGTTTCTGGAAATGGACATTTTTATTTCCCGACTGGCGTGGCGGCAGATAAATTGGGCAATATTTATGTTGCAGACCAAGCGAATCAACGCGTACAAATACTTAATGTAAATGAAATTTACGCCCTAACCCTAACCCCGGTTAATGGAACTGTAAAGCTAACATTAGACGCCGATAAAACCCACGATATTAATGGCAATGGTAATGATCTTGCCACCTATAGTGTTACTTATTTGGCAACGCCATCGGTACCCATTGGTTTAACCGCCACCTCGCTTGATGGTAAAGTTCAGTTAGACTGGACCGCTAACCCAACCGGAGATAATTTAATTTCTTATAAAATATTCGGAGGGACGGATCCTGCGAATTTATTGTCAATTGCTCAGATTTTCCCTGCTACCAGTCCTACTTACGTAACTACAGGACCAGCTTTAACCAACGGGCAGACTTACTATTATGCCATATCTGCTTTTAATAGCATTGCAACGAGTGCGCTTTCTACCGCAGTTTCTGTAACACCAAAAGCCAGCCAAACAATAAGTATTACCGGCACAATTCCTGATAAACATTATGGCGATGCGCCGTTTGATATTGCTGCATTGAATGCAACAGTAAGTTCGGGGTTACCAATTACTTATTCAATATTATCAACAGATCCTGCTTCCATATCGGGCACACTTATTACCCTAACCGGAATTGGAAGCGTTACACTCCATATTATACAGGTTGGTAATAGTATTTACAAGCCAGCCGAGTTACTTGTGTCTTTTAGTGTTACGCAGGGCATCCCTCAAATAGTGTGGTCAGATCCTGCAGCGATTAGTTACGGTACGTTGTTAAGCACAACGCAGTTAAATGCACAAGCAAAGACATCGGCAGGTGTGACTATTCCAGGCACCTTTGAATATCAACTCGACCCATCGGGAACGGTGATCAATATAGGTACATTACTGGCAGCAGGCAATCACCCGGCTAAGGCGATCTTCCACCCAACTGATCTTATAAATTATACAGACAATCTGAGTAAGGCTGGTATAATTGAGGTTAGCCCGATAACACCTGTTTTGACCTGGTCAGACCCGGCGGCTATCAGCTATGGCACTTTGTTATCAGCAACGCAGTTGAATGCACAGGCAAAGACATCGGCAGGTGTGAGCATTCCCGGTAGCTTTGAATACCAGCTTGACCCATCGGGAACGGTGATCGATATAGGTACGTTACTGGCAGTAGGCAGTCACCCTGCCAAGGCGATCTTCCACCCAACAGATGTTACAACCTATGCAGACAATGTGAGCCATACTGCCACGATTGTTGTGAACCCTATTATTCCGGTTACCCCGGTAACACCTGTTTTGACTTGGTCAGATCCTACGGCAATCAGTTATGGCACGTTGTTATCAGCAACGCAGTTGAATGCGCAGGCAAAGACATCGGCAGGTGTGACTATTTCCGGTAGCTTTGAATACCAGCTCGACCCATCGGGAACGGTGATCGATATAGGTACCTTGCTGGCAGCGGGCAGTCACCCTGCCAAGGCGATTTTCCACCCAACAGATGTTACAACCTATGCAGACAATATAAGCCATACTGCCACGATTGTTGTGAACCCTATTATTCCGGTTACCCCGATAACGCCTGTTTTGACCTGGTCAGATCCTACGGCAATCAGTTATGGCACGTTGTTATCAGCAACGCAGTTGAATGCACAGGCGAAGACATCGGCAGGTGTGACTATTCCCGGTAGCTTTGAATACCAGCTAGATCCATCGGGAACGGTGATCGATATAGGTACGTTACTGGCAGCGGGCAGTCACCCTGCCAAGGCGATCTTCCACCCAACAGATGTTACAACATACGCAGACAATGTGAGCCATACTGCCACGATTGTTGTGAACCCTATTGTTCCGGTTACCCCAATAACACCTGTTTTGACCTGGTCAGATCCGTCACCAATCAGTTATGGAGCGTTGTTAAGCACAACGCAGTTGAATGCACAAGCGAAAACATCGGCAGGCGTAAGTATCGCAGGCACCTTTGAATATCAGCTAGATCCATCGGGAACGGTGATCGATATAGGTACGTTACTGGCAGCGGGCAGTCACCCTGCCAAGGCGATCTTCCACCCAACAGATGTTACAACATACGCAGACAATGTGAGCCATACTGCCACGATTGTTGTGAACCCTATTGTTCCGGTTACCCCGATAACACCTGTTTTGACCTGGTCAGATCCGTCACCAATCAGTTATGGCACTTTGTTATCAGCAACGCAGTTGAATGCACAGGCGAAGACATCGGCAGGTGTGACTATTCCCGGTAGCTTTGAATACCAACTCGATCCATCGGGAACGGTGATCGGCATAGGTACGTTGCTAGCAGCAGGCAGTCACCCTGCCAAGGCGATCTTTCACCCAACCGACCTAACAACGTATGCAGACAATATAAGCCATACTGCCACGATTGTTGTGAACCCTATTATTCCGGTTACCCCGATAATACCTGTTTTGACCTGGTCAGACCCGGCGGCTATCAGCTATGGCACTTTGTTATCAGCAACGCAGTTGAATGCACAGGCAAAGACATCGGCAGGTGTGAGCATTCCCGGTAGCTTTGAATACCAGCTTGACCCATCGGGAACGGTGATCGATATAGGTACGTTACTGGCAGTAGGCAGTCACCCTGCCAAGGCGATCTTCCACCCAACAGATGTTACAACCTATGCAGACAATGTGAGCCATACTGCCACGATTGTTGTGAACCCTATTATTCCGGTTACCCCGGTAACACCTGTTTTGACTTGGTCAGATCCTACGGCAATCAGTTATGGCACGTTGTTATCAGCAACGCAGTTGAATGCGCAGGCAAAGACATCGGCAGGTGTGACTATTTCCGGTAGCTTTGAATACCAGCTCGACCCATCGGGAACGGTGATCGATATAGGTACCTTGCTGGCAGCGGGCAGTCACCCTGCCAAGGCGATTTTCCACCCAACAGATGTTACAACCTATGCAGACAATATAAGCCATACTGCCACGATTGTTGTGAACCCTATTATTCCGGTTACCCCGATAACGCCTGTTTTGACCTGGTCAGATCCTACGGCAATCAGTTATGGCACGTTGTTATCAGCAACGCAGTTGAATGCACAGGCGAAGACATCGGCAGGTGTGACTATTCCCGGTAGCTTTGAATACCAGCTAGATCCATCGGGAACGGTGATCGATATAGGTACGTTACTGGCAGCGGGCAGTCACCCTGCCAAGGCGATCTTCCACCCAACAGATGTTACAACATACGCAGACAATGTGAGCCATACTGCCACGATTGTTGTGAACCCTATTGTTCCGGTTACCCCGATAACACCTGTTTTGACCTGGTCAGATCCGTCACCAATCAGTTATGGCACTTTGTTATCAGCAACGCAGTTGAATGCACAGGCGAAGACATCGGCAGGTGTGACTATTCCCGGTAGCTTTGAATACCAACTCGATCCATCGGGAACGGTGATCGGCATAGGTACGTTGCTAGCAGCAGGCAGTCACCCTGCCAAGGCGATCTTTCACCCAACCGACCTAACAACGTATGCAGACAATATAAGCCATACTGCCACGATTGTTGTGAACCCTATT
>NZ_MPPL01000001.1:1192905-1236941 GCF_001911425.1 Mucilaginibacter polytrichastri
GTTCCGGTTACCCCAATAACACCTGTTTTGACCTGGTCAGACCCAGCGACTATCACCTATGGAACGCTGTTATCAGCAACGCAGTTGAATGCACAAGCGATGACATCGGCAGGCGTAAGTATCGCAGGCACCTTTGAATATCAACTCGATCCATCGGGAACGGTGATCGATATAGGTACCTTACTGGCAGCAGGCAGTCACCCTGCCAAGGCGATCTTCCACCCAACAGATGTTACAACATATGCAGACAATGTGGGCCAAACCGCGACTATTGTGGTTAACCCTGCTCTTCCCACAATCACCTGGACCATCCCAATATCTAAACCATACGGAACAACGCTTGGTGATTTGCCTGTTGCTGGTAGTAATGTAGCGGGTACTTTCACTTATGAATATGATTCAAATCAGATTAATGCTGCATATGTTTTACCTGCAGGTACATTATCGTTATTGGCTAAGTTTACACCAACGGATGCGGTAAATTATAGTTTCAATAGTAAAGCCGCTACAATAACTATAAGTAAATCTTCCCAAACAATTGCATTAACGGGTACAATAACTACTAAAACTTATGGTGATGCAGCCTTTGATATTTCGGCTATTCCAGTAATTGCTACAGCGAGTTCAGAACTGCCTGTTACCGCAACAATCAAAAGCGGTTCGGCTACAATTAGTGGAACCGTGATTACAATAACCGGATCTGGGATCGTTACTGTAGCGTTTAATCAGGCTGGCAATGATCGGTACAATGCAGCTACCGAGCGGACTTTAACGTTTTTCGTTAATACGGTACAGCCCGTTATTACCTGGGTTAATCCAACCAATATTATTTATGGCACAGCACTAAGTGATGCGCAACTTTATGCCTCAACAACTATACCGGGCACATTTAGCTACAGCCCGGCCCCAGGCACAGTACTTCATGCAGGCAACGTACAGCAGCTTACTGCTACATTTACACCTACAGATGCTGTAAATTATAATACAGCTACTCAAAAAGTATTTATAAATGTTATTAAGGCACCGTTAACAGTTTCTGTTGATAATGTATCAAGGCCTTATAATCAGCCTAATCCCGATTTTCAGATTAATTATTTGGGGTTTGTAAATGGGGATACGAAAGATGCTTTAACAAACCAGGCGAGCGCAAGTACAACAGCTAACACTGCATCATTAGTGGGTACATATCCTATTATATTAAGTGCTGGTGCATCAAATGATTATACGTTTAAATATATAAACGCCACACTTGCTATCACTTCGATTAGCCGCGATGTAACATTTGATAAATTGCCGGTTAAAACTTACGGAGATGCAGACTTTAACGCCGGTGCTGTATCAACAAGTGGCGAGCCAATTATATATACAAGCAGCAACAGTGCTGTGGCTACTGTAATTAATGGCCTGGTTCATATTGTTGGTGCAGGTTATGTAACCATTACAGCTTCTTTACCCGTAAACCCAGGTTACAACATCAACCCATCGATAAGCCAGTTTATGATTGTAAATAAAGCATCGCAGGTTATTGATTTTGCTAATATACCGGTACAAATGCGTGGTAGCACCTACAGTCTGAGTGCTGTTAAATCAAGTGCGGGCTTGCCGGTAACCTTTACTACTAACGACCCTATGATCGCATCCATTAGCGGACAAACCATCAAAGCGCTTCGTATAGGTATTACAGGTATTGTGGCCAACCAGGCAGGTGATGCCAATTATTATGCAGCTAATACTGTGGTACGGCCAATAGATGTGCAAGATCCTAATCGTGAAGTAATTGTGCACCCGGCTTTATCGCCTAACGGAGACGGGATAAATGATGTATTGTATATTGAAGGCATTAATGAGCACCCGGATAACCGGGTAACCCTGATTAACCGGAACGGGGTAAGGGTTTATGAAATTAGTGGCTATGACAATACGACTAAGGCTTTCAACGGCAGCTCTAACTTTACGGGTGCACGGCAACAAGCCGGGACTTATTTTTACCTGGTTGAGTACGTGGTAAACGGCGTGGGAAGGCATTTAACAGGATACTTTGTATTGAAATATGAATAAGAAATCAATAATGAAAAATATTATACCATATATTACAAGAACATTATTCTGCTTGTCAAGTGTTGTAATGGGGTTTACTGCCCATGCTCAGCAGTCTTTTACTTACAGCCAGTATATGAATAACCAGACACCGCTTAACCCGGCCTATTCTTTATTGGACAAAAACGGTTCATTAAATGCTCTGCTGCGTAAGCAGTGGACAGGCATCCAAGGCTCGCCAACCACCTTTATTTTTGATGGTAGTATGCCCCTGGAAGCCATCAATGGTTCGGCCGGCTTAATTGTGATGAACGACCAGTTTGCCGTAGAGCACCTTACCGAGATCAATGCTTTTTTTGCTAAAAGTATTAACCTGAGTGAGAAGACTCATTTAGGCGTATCGCTTAATGCCGGGATTCGTAATTATGTGGCCAACTATTCATCACTCGATTCATCAGATCCATTATTCAGGAATGATGTGCGGCAGAATAAACCCAACCTGGGTTTTGGTGTAATGCTATACTCAGATGAGTATATGTTAGGGGTTTCTGTTCCGGAATTAACCTTTACCTCCTTAGGTACTGCCTCCATACAGGCCAACAGTTATTTCCGGAACCATTACAATTTCTCGGGAGCTTACCTGATTGATGGAGGAACTGACCTTAAGGTTAAACCGGCTTTCCTGGCTACTTATACCAAAGGCATTCCGTTTGTGGCTAACTTTTCTACTACTATTTACCTCAAGAATGTATTTGGTATTGGTGCAGATTATCGCACCAATAACGAAATGGCGGGTGTCATCAGCTTTATGATGGCCAACTTCCGTTTAGGGTACAGCTATCAGTTTGGTACAGCATCAAATAATATCGGTCGGTTTAATAATTCAACCAATGAGGTTACACTTACTTACCGCTTTGGTCAGCACCTGGAAGATATTAAGTTGTTGTAATATGCTACCTGGAAGTTTTTATAATATGGCGGTTTACCAGGTCGAAAAAAGCATCTCGGTAAGTATTCCCTAATTGCAGTACACTTTTATCTGTAAGTACAATCTGGTTACCATCTATATAATTAATTTGGGTGTGGTTGATAACAAATGATTTATGTATCCTGAAAAAGTAGTCATCAGGTAGGCGGGCTTTAATCTCTTTCAGCGTTAAATAGGTGTTATATTTAGTTTCTTTGGTACTTACAATTACATAATTACTGTTAGATTCTATGTACATGATATCCTCAAAATTTATCTTCACCATCTTGCCCTTGTTTTCACATTTGATGTAGAAAAAATTATCCTTTGATTTTATTTCGGGATGGTCATTAACACTCACAAATTGGTTTAGCTTATTAATTGCCCTTTGAAAGCGAGAATATGAAATAGGCTTTAACAGGTAATCAAAGGCAGCAATTTCAAAGGCATCTAAAGCATGGTCGGGTGAGGCTGTGGTAAAAATAACCCTGATGTCCGGCGCTATCAGCTTTCTAAATTCAATGCCATCCAGATTAGGCATATCAATATCCAGGAAAAGCACGTCGGGATGCTTTTCATTTACTTCGCGCAAACCAGCTATAGGGTTGGTATTGTAACCCAGTAGTTGAAGTTCTTTTATGGCTTCAATGTGATGCGCCAATACTTCTATTGCGTGCAATTCATCGTCAACTATATAACAGCTCAGTTTCATATCTACACCTTAAATAACAGGGCAAAATTATTGGCTTTTATTTATAATGTCGAATTTATAATTTATACGATAATGATTTTATAAATGCGATATTAAATTTTCATTAGGTATTAAACCACATTATATCCTAATGCCTATTTATGCTTTTGGTATTCATATTCTCCTTGCACAAACCGGGTTTCATCCCTGCAAAAGGGTATTTGGTGTAAAATTTTTAAAGTGTTGTTCATTCATACTTATGTTAGACGAAACTTTAGTAAAGTAATAACAATATGCTATTATAATTTAAAACGTTACCGCGATTAAATTAAAAGCAGCCTGATTATATAGTTTCAGATACATTATGCCACTGTGATTTGTAGCGTAGTTAGTAATTACATTGCCTTATTTTAAGTTCTTTATACCTAAACCTTATTATGTTATTAAGGCCCTGATAAATATCGGGGCCTTTTTTTGTTGGATTAAAAACTATTTAACAGTTGCCGGAAATAAAATAAATTCATCATTAAATCTTCATCCTTCTGTAATATGTTTGTACTGGTAGTAAATATCATCTATTTGTTACTGTGATAAGGTTTAGGTTTAAAGTCCCCAAGCAGCGAGTGCAAGGGGACTTTGTTTTTTAATATAGACTATCCATTGTAATAATAGATATAGTTTACATTCCCTGGCGTTCTTTAACCGCTTTTATCTTAGTAATAATGGTTTTGGCTATGGGCATAAAATCTGCAGTTACATTTTTAAGAACAGGTAGGGTATTATTAATGCTTTCAGTAATGTACCCAAGTTGATCGAGGCAATCAATTGCTATGCTTGCTAACTGGTTAAGCGCTGCAATTAGTTGTTTGTTCTCTGTTCGGCTTTCTTTTATTGTTTCGCGATTAGGCGAAAGCAAAAAGGGGGCATTTAAAATATAATTAAGCCGGGTTTCATGCATGGTAGGCAAATAACACCAGGCATGCTTAAAATAGTGTTTGTATTCTTCGTCGGCTGTAATATGGCCCGCTTCATTAAGTACAAAACCAACATTAACAGATTGAAAACATGTTTTTGCTGACTGATCTATGATCTTTACCTTCTGACTAAACTTAATAATGGTATCATTATTAAGTTTAACCTTGCTGATTTTGATATATGGTGATGGTACTATAGGTTCTATTTCCTCTATTTCTTTAATAAATCTGGTAAAGATTATTGAATTAATAATGTCGAGCGTGTCCAGGTTTTTCAAAAATAATAAGGGGTTTTTAATCTCCTTTAGCCGGGCAGATATTTCTGTATAGGCCTGTGGCAAGGGTTTCTCCCTTTTATCAAACGGAAGCCAAAATGCTGTGGTTTCCTTATCCCACAGCAATCCATCCTGTAACTTTATTTCATGTGGAACAATAAATTGCTCTATTTTAAAGCAGTATGGAGGGTTATAAATATGTGGCGTATTGGTGTATTGAAAAATAGATTTAAAGCCAATACCAAATTTACCGATGCTGCTTACCGGTTTATCCCTTTTGCCCGAAAGCGAAAAAGCAGTTATCGCATTAATATGCCCTGGTGCAGCATCTTGTTCTCTTTCATATTCGGGGTTAGTAATTGTAAAATTTATTTTGCCGTTATGTGTAAAAAGTATCCCGTCTTTTTTTAGTTCAAGGCGTGCTTTACTGGCTTTTGCATCATCTGCATTTTGAAGCAGTTCATAAATAAAATGTGCAGGTTCATGATACGTACCTATAATGTGATTAATAAAGGTGTTTAATCCCGCTTCCTTTAATGTTTCTACCGTATTTAGCCTTTTGTTGGTTAAGGCAGCAAACCAGTTTTTTTCTTCCATGTTAAAATTTAGGTTTTGCAGGTAGCGAAAATCTGTAAATGCTTTATGTAACAAGCTACAACAGATAGTACCGGGAGGGTTCTGGCAAGTGTCGGTTGTATATAAATATTTTACAGAGTAACTACAGGATGTTGTGGCCAGAGTACAGGTTTAGGCTGTTGTTCTCCGGATTTTCATCTTATTTATTAAAGATGATCAACGTTAGCTTAATATTCATATAACTTACACCAAACCCGTTGTTTCCTACATGAACACAGTTTAAATGGGTATAACCAGGTATGCTATATTAATGATGATAGTATTTCGTAAGCAATGCTTAATTCATCGGGTAAAACATCGTATTTTAAAATCTTTTTTTAATTTAAATCTGAACCGTATTATAAAATTGACCGTTTGATAGCGGGTAAATAGCTATGATTATGTAGATATTACTTCCTTATAAACATTAAAACCCTCATTTGCCTGATTCACAAATGGGGGTTTTAATGTTTACAGAGAAGTTTATTGATCTATGTTCTGCATCTGTTGTGTATTGTATCTTTCGCCCGCAATAACACCAGTGGGAAGGATAGATTCGATATGCGCTATTTCTGCTGGTGAAAGCGTAATGTTTGCCGCTGCTGCATTTTCTTCAATATACTTAAGCCTTTTAGTGCCTGGGATAGGGATAATACCCTTAGCTATTACCCAAGCCAAAGCAAGTTGGGTAGGGGTGAAGCCCCTATTACCGGCAATTGCGTGTAGTTGATTTACCAGTTCCAGGTTTTTATAAAAGTTTTCGCCCTGAAAACGTGGAATATCCCTGCGGAAGTCATTGGCTTCAAAATCATCCGGTGTTTTAATTTGCCCGGTAATAAAACCCCTGCCAACGGGTGAGTAAGCTACAAAGCCGATTCCTAACTCTTTCACCACATCTAATACACCGTTTACTTCCGGCTGGCGTTCAAAAAGCGAATATTCTGTTTGAACGGTAGTAATGGGATGCACTTTATGTGCTTTTCTGATGGTTTCTGCCGAAACTTCGGAAAGGCCAATGTATTTTACCTTACCAGATTTTACCAGGTCGGCCATGGCGCCAACGGTATCTTCAATAGGGGTGTTGGGGTCTAAACGATGCAGGTAGTAAAGATCAATGCAATCGGTACCCAGGTTCTTTAACGAACGGTCTACCGCTTTATTTACATACTCTGGTTTGCCGTTAAAACCCCATGTTAGTTGTTCATTATCATCAATTTCGAAACCAAATTTGGTGGCTATGATATATTTATCGCGATTGCCTTTAATGGCTTTTGCTAACAGGCGTTCGTTAAGCAAGGGGCCGTACAAATCAGCTGTATCTAAAAAGTTAACGCCCAACTCTAATGCCTTGTGTATAGTGGCAATAGCCTCTTGTTCATTAGCTTGTCCGTAAATATTACCACCGGCAATGGTTGTCATGCCCATGCAGCCCAAACCTTCAACAGGTACATGAAGCCCCTGGCTGCCTAAATTTATTTTTTTCATAGTGCTCATTGTTTGTCGTTTATTGTACAACAAATGTAGGGCACATACTTTAAGCCATGGTTAAAGTATTCAAAGTGATAATTATACTTTTCAAAGAGATTTTCTTAAAGCCAGTGGTGTAGTGCCTGTATGCTTTTTAAAAAAGTTATTAAAGTAAGATGCATACTCGAACCCCAGGCTAAAGGCAATATCGGTAACGCTCCAATCGGTATGGGCTAATAGTGATTTTGCCTCAAACAATATTTTTTCATTGATATGTGTAGTGGTACTTTTGCCTGTTACCTCTTGTACTGCGGCATTGAGGTGGTTTACGTGTACCGCTAATTTGCTGGCATAATCGCTGGCTTTTTTTAATTTAAGTGCAAAACGGGGCGAATCTACCGGGAACTGTTTTTCTACCAGGCTTAAAAATAATTTGGCTATACGTGCGGCTGCATTTTGTGGGGTAATATAGGCCACAGCAGGCTGCATTTTAATAGCTTCGTGGATAATGAGATTTACCTGGCTGCGCATTAGTTCGTATTTGTAAACATACTCACTGTCAAACTCCTGGCGCATACGGCTAAAAATGCCATAAACGTATTGTACCTGTGCAGCATCCAAAAAAAATACAGAATCACCGCCTGGTTTAAATAAACTGGAATCCTGCAGGCTTTCCATCCGATTGCCGGCATGGAGAAACTCTTCGGTAAAAACACAAAAGAAACCCGAGCCCTCTTCAACTTGTGCTCCGTTTGTGGCCTCCCATGAATACGGCACTAATGGATTAGTGAAAACCAGTGCGGGTTTATCAATCTGGATCCCCCTGTTTGCATAAAGCAATTCGCTGGTACCCTTAACAATTAATGAGATCTTATAAAAATCGCGACGGTTATAGGAAGATAATGTGCATTTGCCTTCAAACACAGTAGCTACCTTAAATTGCGTTTGGTCTGCTATAGTGTTATTAAATTCGAAAGGCTTTTTTTCTATCTCTTCTGTTTGCTCCATTTACAAAATTAAGTATTTCAAAGGGGAAATTATAAAGTAAGGTTGATTGCAAAAGAATCAGCTTACCGCTTGCTTCTGATCTTTTTGCAGCATCGAGTATCTTCATTACAATTGAGATAGGTTTACTTGCCGAGCTACGGCATTTAGCTATATTTTACAGATGCCAAACATAAAGGACTTAAAATGCTTTATAACATTACATTTTTTTTGTTTCTTTGCATTCCAACCCAATACCATGACTTAGTAGCTCAGTTGGTAGAGCAACAGACTCTTAATCTCAACCCATGAGATGTAAAAGTGTGTTTTAAGTCATTTTCGCAGGTTTTACACGTCGATTTATTCTAGAATTTAAGAGTTTGTTTGCAAATCGTTTGCAAATCCATCAGCCATAATCTCAAATTTATGGTTACTTATAAATTAGTTCTTGACGAACGAAGAGCCAGAAAAGACAGTACCTTTCCCTTAGTCGTAAGGGTAACCAATGATCGAAAAGTTTATTATTTTCAAACAGGCATTTATCTCTTATCCAAACATTGGAATCAAAAGACCTTACAAGTAGGTAAGTGCATGGACAATCACCAGGAACTCACGCAAACAGCATCAGAACTTTACGTAAAAATTCAGAAGGCTATTTTAATTATTGAGCGAGAAGATACATTTTCATTTGAGCTTTTAAAGGATAGAATATCGCCTAAAAAAATCAGTGCACAATTAGAGACCAATTCCGCTAAGCAGTTGACTACTAAAACTGCCCTTAAGCAGGCATTAGCCATCAAAATTAATTCTGCCCTAAGTGAAAAGTATAAGCGAAATCTAAAAGACTTAAACAGGAGACTGTTGTTATTCCTAACAGCTGACGAATTAAAAGGGCCTGTCACCGACATCCCAGCTATTCGCCTAGATGAATTTCTTACCAACTTCAGCAAGTCTGGTACTTACTACATGAACAAACGCCGAGATTTGAGCGTTTTGTTTAATCTTATAGGTAAGATTGTAAATCAACCATTAACGCTCGTTAAAACCACTGAAAGAAGAAAAGTAAAAGCAGCCTTACACGTGGCATACGACCATGAGCAGCTTAAGCCGATACTCAACCATCTCAAAGAAGCTAATAAGTTACTTTATTTATGTTGCCTGTTAACATATGCAACGTGGTTGAGACCACATGAAGAGATTAGGCTTTTGACAAAAGGTGATTTTGTAAAAGATTTCACGGAAATACATTTAAGTGGCGATGCGAATAAAGGTGGTAAAGTGCGAACAGTATATGTCCCTGAGTATGTTCGAGCAGAGTTAGTGCCAATTCTACATGAATTAAACCGCGAGGATAATATATTTTCTAGAATGCCTAAGCCAATGAACCAATATTATTTCAGTACTCAATGGAGACGTGCATGTGTTGACATGATTGCAAAGGGCCTAATTTACCCGAAACAAACGCTTTATTCATTCAGACACACTGCTGCAGTACAACTATATAAACGAACCAAAGATGTGTATTTACTTCAAAAGCTGTTAGGACACTCGACCATTGTGGTTACATTAAAATACCTCCGAAGTTTAGGTGAGCTTAACAGTGAAGAACTGAGAGATGCAGCACCCCAATTATAGTTTTTGCCACGACAAATACTCACTTATTTACACTTTTAATGGTAGCGGAGTTTATAGCTCTGCTACCTTTTCTATTTTTGATATATGAATATTGTAAGCACAGGTAAGTCAACTTACGGCTTTGAAGTAGTAGTCGATCAAGCTAAACTCGCGCATTTGACAAATTTTATAAGCTACAGATTGAGAGACCAAAATGATAATGAACTTGTTTATGAAAATCATAAAGAAATTATATCTCTTGATCTAAATAGAAAGCAATATGAAGTATTGGATCAACAATTGAGTGAATTGTTAAAAGGGGTGGTGAAAAAAGTTCAAAACAATGCCCCATCTTTACTAGAACGGCAAAAATGTGAATTGATGTATATATATAAATATGTTCTAAAAATTCAAACGTTAGACTATTTTAGTAGGAACAGCAGCAGCGAAACAGATGTTAAGTTTAACGAAGAATTTTTTCAACTCCTGTGCTTGCTGGAGAACTACGACAACGGTAATAGGGTTAAGATTACATTTGATAGGCAAATAGGTGCAAATATCATAGTGCATTTACCACCTAAGAAGGACACTGGAATTTTCTTAAATAAACTGGTAGATCTAATCGCAAATCATTATCCAGAATTTCAACATTTAAGCAGTTTCGCAAAAAAACTCAAACGCTTAAATGCGGATTACAAATTGAGTGAATCAGAGGAATTTTTTAAAGTGAATAAAGCTTACCCAATGTCATTTGATAATAATTTGCTAAATGCTTACCATAGTTATATTCTGCTGCCATACATCAGAACATTAACTCAGTTTCCTTTTACAAATGCAAAAGAATTAGACGTTTCCGAACGCCAGGGAGCCTTTTTATATGGTTTTTTTAACTTAATGAGCAGCTATGACAAAACCTTTGAAAAATTAATGGGCAATTACATTAGACTTTCAGAGCGGGAGTTTGTCAAAAATTTGCGAAGGCAGCTTGTTTATCTAAAGAAAGATTACATCGATGTTTAATCTTACCCAAATTCTTTTCGAAAAATTCCAATAAATGGGTAATTGAGAAAAAAACTGAACGATAATTTTGTAGTGTTAAACAAAACAACGGTGATTGACTGTCCGGAAAGTTAATTGAAGTTGTTGCTGACCAGCAGTTTTACCGTTTATTTTTTAAATTTAAAAACTCCAATAAAAATGGAACTTTACCAACAAATATTTGGTGAATTGAACACCAACATCAAATCAAACTTTAACGCTCAAGGAACCACATTATCACTGTTTAAAGATGATAATGAAAATGGCGGCATATTTATAAAGGCTGATTTTGTACCCGATTTGAAAGCAGCAGGCAACCTCCATCCAGCCTTCATTGTTCATGCGAAAAAACTTGTTGACAACATGTATGCAAAGCTTCCATTTGCGGTAGAGCCAAATGAGGGATTCGAAAACGGCATGAGCGTGACTTGGTGCCGATTTAAAGACGGCAACCTAAAAGCTACCTTGTGCGTACCGAATATAAAAGGTATGGCCGAACTTATAAATAGCTATAGACACGATAAAATCGTTGTTAACGTTGATTTTGAAGGTTTGCTAAAGCAAATACAGGAAACAACCATCTAATCTAAAATTAAGGGAGGATAATCTTCCTCCCTTTACCAAAAAACTTATTAAACATACTTACCGACAGTGCAATATTTTGTACTGATAGGGATCGCATTGACTGAAAATCATGAAACAATTAAAAGATAAACGTACCGCATCCGGGAAAACCAATGGTTAAAAGATGTGCTAGGTATAATACCTACCAATATTATACTATTTAAAATGCTTTGCGGTATAGGGGCTACGGCACTTGAATTAGACACGCCACGACATAGTATAATCATAGAGCCTAACGTGCCCGTTATTAAAGGCAAGTGTAAGAAATATAATACTACTAGAACCAAACTTATATTGGGTGTTTACGAGGGCATAACTGTTGATGAGATTATTGAATATCTTGAATCGAAAGTGCAGTGGAAAAAGATTTTGGTAACTCCTGAATCTTTTGGAAAGGTCAAAGAAGCTATGGACGAGGTTGGCATTAATATGTACGAAAAATATTTCCTTCTAATTGACGAATGCGAACGCACTATACAGGACGTTGGATACAGAGCTAACATTACGCTACCAATGAAAGACTTTTTCCTATTTAAGGATAAAGCTTTTATATCTGCAACGCCAATTATACCAAGTGATCCGCGATTTAAGGAGCACAAGTTCAGTAACGTTTACGTTCAACCTGATAAAGATTATGCCTACAAACAGGAATTGAAAGTAATAGAGACAAACAACGTTATGTTGTCGCTTAAAAAGTTCATTTCAGAAAATGAGCGTAAACAATACTTTGTGTTTTTTAATTCACAGACACTATTGCACACTTCCTAAATGAACTGGAGGTTAAAGTGGAGATTCTGATGAACTAGACCACCTGATTCCGGGGCAAGCTGACCACCAATTCCGGGGCAAACTGACCAGGGGATTCCGGAACAAACTGACCACCCTCAACGTGTAGCAAATGCTGTAGAAGCAACCATCTTTCGGAGGCAACATATACCTCCAAACATGGCCAATTCGACGATCAGCATGAGTAAGATTAGAAAGATTTTAAGGATGTACAGCCAGCAGCGGCCCATAATGACCATCGCTGCTCAGACTGATGCATCCCGGAATACCGTAAAGAAGTACCTGGCAGCCTTTAAAGCCAGCAGCTTTACCTTTGAAGAGATCGATGCCCTTAACGATAAGGAACTCGAAGATCTCTTCGGGAAAAGCAAAGAACACCCGCCTACCAGCCGTATGCAGTCCATGCAGCGCTGTTTTCCCCAAGTAGATAAAGAACTCAAACGCACCGGTGTCAACCGGTATATGCTATGGGAATCCTACCGCAAAGAGTTTCCTGACGGTTACCAGTACAGCCAATTCTGCTTTTATTACAGCCAGTGGAAAGCCAGGGTCAACCCGACCATGCACATGGATCACAAAGCCGGTGATAAGCTTTATGTGGATTTTGCAGGCGAAAAGCTAAGCTATACCGATAAGGATACCGGTGAAGTTATTGCAGTAGAGGTCTTTGTGGCTATCCTCGGAGCCAGTCAGCTTACTTATGTAGAGGCGGTTCCGAGCCAGCAAAAGGAAGACTTTATAGCGGCCTGCGAGAATACGCTGCACTTTATCGGCGGCGTTCCTGCCGCCATTGTGCCGGATAACCTGAAGGCAGCTGTAACCAAAAGCAGCCGCTATGAACCTACTTTGAACGAAACGTTTGAGGACTTTGCAGACCATTACGGCACCACCATACTACCAGCGCGGGCGTACCGCCCGCGTGATAAAGCACTGGTAGAAGGTGCCGTTAAGGTCATCTATACCAAGATCTACGCACCTATCAACCGGGTTACCTATCATTCTTTAAAAGAGCTGAATACAGGTATATGGGAAGCATTGGAAACCCATAACAGCCAGTTGCTTAAAGGACGTAACTACAGCCGCAGGCTACAGTTTGAAGAGATCGAACGGCATACCCTGATGCCACTGCCTGTCCTGCTTTACCAGTTCAAAAAGCACTTTTATGCTAAGGTGATCAAGAATGGCCATGTCAACCTTGGCCCTGATAAACACTATTACAGCGTGCCTTACCGCTTCATCGGTAAACGGGTTAAGCTGTTGTATTCCCGCACCATCGTGGAGATCTATTCCAACTATGAACGTATTGCCCTGCATAAACGGGCAAAGAACCCTTACGGTTATACGACCGATAAAGACCACATGGCCACTACGCACCGCTTTGTAACTGACTGGACACCTGATAAGTTCTTAGATTGGGCAGCATCTATCCATGAGGATGTAAGGCTGTATATCCTAAAGATCCTTGACCGGAAGCAACACCCGGAGCAGGCTTACAAGTCTTGCCTGGGTGTACTTGGCTTCGCCAAGAAAGCCGGGAACGAACGCTTAACGATGGCCTGCCAGCGTGCACTCAGCTATGGTATTCATAACTATAAAACGATACAAACGATCCTGGAGAACAAGATGGATGGCTAGGAGGAAAGCCTGTTTGCCGACGAGCTGCCGATGCCTAACCATGATAATATCCGGGGAAAAGACTATTACAAATAACCATTAAACAACAAATAACATGAACACAAGTACATTGGACAAACTGCGGAAGATGAAGTTCTTCGGCATGTTCCATGCCTTCAAAAGCAGCATGGAAACGGGTAAAACAAATGATTATACAGCGGATGAACTGCTGGCTCACCTGGTAGATGCCGAGTGGGATGACCGGCAAAACAGGCGTATAGAACGGCAGATATTGTATGCTAAGTTCCGCTATAAAGCTTCGATAGAGGACGTGCATTACCATGCTGACCGAAGCATCGACCGTAACCAGATCATGCGGCTGGCAGACTGTACATTCATTGATCGCAATGAAAATATCCTGGTCACTGGCAGCACTGGTATCGGTAAAAGCTATGTGGCTTCTGCTGTGGGCTACCAGGCCTGTATGCTGGGCTACAGGGTGCTTTATGCCAGCACGCCTAAGCTGTTCGCTAAACTAAAGATGGCTAAGGCAGACGGCTCCTATATCAAGGAACTCGCCAAACTTGAACGGCAGCAATTGCTTATACTGGATGATTTCGGTATCCAGCCCTTTGATGCACAAAGCAGGGCTGCGCTAATGGAACTTATTGAGGACAGGCATGGCAAAACCTCGCTGATCATAACCTCACAGTTACCGGTAAGCAAATGGTTTGAAGTGATCGGTGAAAAAACGGTTGCTGATGCGATCCTGGACCGGATCGTTCATGATGCACACCGCATCGAATTGAAGGGGGGATCTATGAGAAGAAAACGTAACGTTGAACCGGAAACCAGCTACTAATGAAAATACCTTTTAAATAACTATTTTTGTACACGCTTTTATAGCGTTTGCTGCACGCCCCACGTCAGCTAATTGCCTGGTCAGTTTGGCCCGGAATCAGGTGGTCAACATCTCCATAACATACACCCAACTACCTTATCATCCTTAAAAGTCAACTGTCCCAATCACCCACTAACAACCATTCATCATGCATTTTGAGTTCAATCCCGACAAACTCTACAAGCTCATTCCCCAAGAGCCTGAAACGCCTAAAAGAAAATATCGCGTTGCTAAACGCTGGAAGGTTGCTAAGCACCATCACATGGGCAAGAACAACATTGGCATCAACTGGCTTCATGAGAAACACTTCATGACCATCCGTGATAAAATCCGCAGTCTCTATGCACAACAGAATGAATATTTCTATGACAGAGATTGGCGACATGATAACTCTGAAAACCCATGCACCATGCACATTATCGCCTGCAGTACCTTATATAAGGAACTGGAGTGCAACCATTTCTATGAGTATGAGATACACTACCACATAGATGATAGTCCGTTTAAAGAAATCATTACAGCCTTACTTGGAACTGTCGGAAAGGTTAAACCCATCGAACCCCGCATAGCAAATTATTTCAAAGACATGAGGCAGTACTACAAAGACGATCCTAAGTTCTTTTCCCACCTAAGCCCTGATGAAGAGCAAAGCAATTAACCCATTTCACATAACCCAATGAAGCCTGAGCGACAACCGTTCAGGCTTTTTTATTTAAAAAGTTAACCTAATGAGTACACCACTATCAACTATCATCGACAAAATCTCAACCGGCACCTACATACTCGTTGAGTGGCCATTCGTACAAGACCTTATGGAATACGATTGGTTCAGGCAAGAATGCTATCTGCATCAAGCCTTTGGAGATCAACCTTACCTTGATTCTGCCTACTTCGTTCCACTGATTAGACTAATTGAAATCAACTACTTCAACCAACTACAACAATGAAAAGTACCACACCTACAGACTTACGAGGCTTAACTTATAATGAATGCGTTAAGGCAGCATACTTCGAGGTCTTAAAACAAACTACATCACTACTGGCAACATTGCCTGACGATCCGCACCGTTACAGCCTCATTCGCGAAGACAAACTACCAATCATCGAGGGCACCATTGTTCACGAGTTCATCAACCCACTTCTATACATGCGCCTTGAATGCCATAAGGACGATAAGCTTGCCATCAACTTTGGCTGTGACAGTCAGCCTGGCTTCATGGAATATGAACCTTTGGCAGGAACGTTTCTACGCATTCTTTATAAGGTAACTATGGCAATTAACACCGCGATCAACATTGAGGATTGCATAAAGACAGACTACATCGTTACAGAATGCTCCGAGTTTTATGAGTTCCTGGAGGAAGGCGGTTTAAAGAATCATACCTTTCACCTCATTAAGCACAAGCCCAAAGCAATTAAAAGAAAATTGCAGAAGGTCGCTTAACCTATCACTGATACTGTTTACCTTTGCTCCAAATCAACACAGGAGGAATTACATAGACAGTATCATTACTACTACATATAATTAAGATATATAGCGTTAGCTATCGTTCTTGCACTCAGAAAACTTAGGAACTTTCAAATTGCAACAAGAACAGATAAGTGAACGCCCGCGCTGAATAGCGTAGGGCGACTTGTTTGTTGCAATGGGTTCTCCTAAGTACCTCTGGTGCAGACATAGTTTAGTCCTGCGCTATTCGTGCTTTATAACCAACCGTTGAGGACTGCAACGGTAACGAACCATTCACATAGATGAAACCCAATCCACAGTTCACCCAAATGATCGTCAAGCTGTTTGAACAGCGCAAAAAGACTATTACCCCAGAAGATCTTACCAAGCACAATTCACGTTCAATTAGTTTCTATTCCCTCTCTAAGGGCAACTTCGTTAATGACTGTTTAGTCAACAAGACCGAATTGTTCAGCGATCAAATCATGATCGAGATTCAACAAGGTTGTAGGATAACAATTATTGGTACCCCATCTGCTCAAACAGTCTACACAGGCATTAATGCTATGAAGTACGACACGTTCAACAACCAGGGCTATCTATACTGGCAAGCAACAGATCAAGGTGGCGTAACTTACCTTATTGCCATACTTATGGTTTCAGGAGCTCCACAGATCAAGTTAACTAACCTAATTAACGAATCTCAAATCGTTCACAACGTTTGTGAGCTACCACGCTAATCCATTTCCCAATGCAACAGCTATTCTCAGCATTCATTTTTATAGTGTTTGTCATCATCGCTATGCTTGCTATCAAGGGCATTAAAACGGTTAACAAGGAAGTCAAAAACAAATAACCTTACCTCATAATGGAAACCTTACTACTCACGATAGCAGCATTCATTGTGCTCAAATTCGCTTACAGCTTCATCTTCAAGCAAGACAAATTCGACAAGGACAGTAACTACCGCAATTAACGTAACACCTTGACTACATTCTTTAAAAGTCAACCATCGCAAATAAAAATTCAAACATACACTTAAACTTTACAGATCAATCAAATGAAGAAGATCGCCCTACTGGCTCTAACAGCCTTAACACTATTCTCATGCTCAAAAGGTGGCAGCAACGATGCTACACCAACCACACCTACGCCAACCTCTGTTACGATCAGTGGTACAGATTACCCTATTGTCAAGATTGGCACCAAGACCTGGACATCATCGAATTACAACGGTGATGGTGGTGTCAACTATGCTTTCAGCACAACGAACAATGCTACCTATGGTAAACTCTATACAATGGCAGAGGCTAAAGCAATTTCATTACCTACAGGTTGGAGATTACCAACCAGACAGGACTTTATAGACTTGCTGAAAGCAGCAGGGACAACCTCAACAAATTCTGATGGTGACATTACGATAGACGGCACTGCAAGTACCAAACTACGTTCCGTAACAGTCTGGACTTATATAAATGGCACGAATACGTTAGGCTTCAATGCCTATCCTGTTGGGGTAAGTTCATATATTATCACTCGTACACCACAACTACCTGCATATTCTGGGGTTGGTCATTACACCGATTTCTGGGCATCTGACGTACTTCCAAGTACTGTGGAAGGTGGAATCAACACAACACATCATTATGCTTTAGAGCTTAGCAATTATAAGTTTACTGATGGTAGTACCGAAGATTATGCCTCAGTATTCAAAGGTAACTCTGTAGATCAACTCTACTTTAGCTTACGTTTCGTTAAAGATAATTGATTACGAGGCTTTACCTTTTAAAAGTTGACATTCATTAATAGAGAGCTTACCTTCGGGTAGGCTCTTTGTTGTTATACCGACAGTATAATTTGTTTGCATTGGCCAGTACAAAAGTGTTGTATCGGCAATATAATATCTTCGGCACCGAGTACTATAAATATGCTAAGCTGGTATAACATATTTGAATACTACCATAAGCCCTCACTTGCCTTCCCCGCTTCTGTTGCTTACATGGGGTAAGGCAAGCTACGCTTCTGGCCTTAACGCAGAGGCCTTTCACACACCAGGAAGATAGGTGTTCGTCATTCGTAAGCTCAACATCAATAGCGCCAGTCGTCGTTCACTTTAGTAAGCTTGCAGCACACTAAGGTTCACTGCTACCGCAGACTGTCACGATTGCTGCCTTTCGCAAATTCATTCCTCACGGAACTTGTCTCTGCCTTCAATAGCATTCCGCTACGCTGCATTACTATTTCATTCAGACAGTTCCCATATTAGGCTCGCCTGCATCATCGCAAATGGCTTCAAGCTATGTCACAGGTTTCAGGCCTACGCTCATTCCCTTACAAGTCAAAACCAGCGCCAAGCCTTTGTGAAGCATTCTTCAGATCGCTCTTGCGAGCTTCTTTCTGAAGACCATTTGTTCAACTCGCAGTCGTCTCGCAGACACCTTACCAGTTAATCAACTTCTTCAAAGTGGCTAAATTAGAGCTTTTTCTTAATCCTTAATTTATATGCAAAAGCTTTTAATAAAGGATATAAATTAATAGTTAAATTTCAGACAACCTTACTTAAGTATAAGTTACTCTACTTATATTAGGCATATAATTGCTTAACTCATTATCACAATTTCATGAAAAGAATTCTATTGGCAATTTTGCCTTTAATAGCGGCAAGCTATTCTTACGCTCAAAATACACCTTGGTCAACTTCTGGTAATATAGGTATAGGAACTACAACTCCCCAAGCCGCTCTCGATATTGGGGGGCTAATTCAAATTTCAGTTCAAAATAAAGCGGTGCCACCCTCAGACATATCCTATGGTCTCTTTCCATATGGTGGAGTAGGACTAGGTATATTTTCAGGAGCACATGAGTCAAATCAAGGAATAGGTATTTGGACGAATCCAAACGGAAATAAAACTGAAGTGGTTAGAATACTATCTGGTGGAAATGTAGGAATAGGCACAATCACTCCTGATGCAAAGCTATCGGTTGCAGGCACAATTCATGCGCAGGCTGTTAAGGTAGATATGATAGGCTGGTCAGACTTTGTATTCAAACCGACTTATAAATTGTATTCCTTGGCTCTTGTAAAATCATACATTGATCGAAATCATCACTTACCAGATATGCCGTCAGAAGATGATATAATAAAAGATGGCTTGGATATCGGTGCGATGAGCAAAATACAGACCAAAAAAATTGAAGAATTGACGCTGTATCTGATTGAAAAAGACAGGCAGGTACAACTACAGCAAGCGCAAATTGATAATCAGCAACAGCAAATCAATGATTTGAAATTACAAATGAAAACATTGCTAAGATTCTCACATAAATAATAACGCTTATTACAATTCATGAAAAACTTCTACTATTGATTCTGCCATTAGTGGTTTCTATCTATTCTTTTGCTCAGAATACTTATCCATGGCCCTCCAATGCTAGTGTGGGTATTGGAACATCTAGTCCTTTGAGTCTTTTTCAAGTGGTTGTACCTTTTTCAAAAAGCAGCACTAGCTCAAATTCAACCACGGCTGGTATAGCATCTTTCTTATCTACTAATGATGCCTCTGCGCCATTTGGATTAAGAACAATGATATATGGGGCACCTGCTATCGGCGGTCGTTTTGTAACGTTGCAAACAACAGACTATAATTCAATAGATGGTGGAAATATTATTCTACAGCCCGCAGTTGGACATGTAGGGATCGGCACTATAAGTCCCCAGTCAGTACT
Source organism: Mucilaginibacter polytrichastri (assembly GCF_001911425.1). Classification (GTDB taxonomy): domain Bacteria; phylum Bacteroidota; class Bacteroidia; order Sphingobacteriales; family Sphingobacteriaceae; genus Mucilaginibacter; species Mucilaginibacter polytrichastri. The sequence continues at coordinate 1,212,669 of NZ_MPPL01000001.1, forward strand.
GGATGTAAGCGGAACGGTGCGGGTTAACGGAAATAATTCAAATCTTGATGCAAGGATACCTACAGTAGGAAACCTAAGTAGCCTTGCCAGAACAGGTCAAATGTTAATGGGTTGGAATAGAGCAGGTGGATCGGGAGAGGCCGACTTTATTGGAAACCAAGGACAAGGCAATACCGATGGCTTTGCTTTTTGGAACCACGATAACAGTAACAATGAACAAATGCTGATGTGGATTTTAGGTAATGGGCAAGTACTTATTGGTGATACACGGGGCAAACAAGGTAGTTATAAACTAGTTATTGCAGGCAGTGCAATAGCTACCTCCATTACAGTCAAGACAGTTGATCAATGGCCTGATTATGTTTTTAAAGATGATTACGAATTACCCAAGTTATCGGATGTGAAATCCTATATCGACAAAAATCATCACTTGTCAGATGTTCTTTCAGAAGAGGAAGTTAAAAAAGGCGGCATCGATTTGGGCGGGATGAACGCAACATTGTTAAAAAAGGTAGAAGAGTTGACCTTTTATTTGATTGAACAAAACAAACAATTACAGGAGTTGAAAAAAGAGGTATCTGAATTAAAAGAAAAACAATAACAAATGAAAAATTATCACTTAGGACTTATTACAGTTCTGTTAATACTTTTGAGTTTACCCTTTATGGGTTGTTCCAATGCACAAAATACATTTCCAGTAACTAGAAATGTCGGGATAAGGCACGGCAACCCCTAGTTATAAATTGGATGTTTTTGATCCGTCAAGTCCGACCACTTACCCTTTGAGATTGTTAAATGCTTATGAGGCAAATATGGATCTAAGCCAAATCGGATTGATGTTTTTTGGTCTTTATAGTCGGCCATTCGCTACTATTACAGGTGGTCAGCAGGTAAGCGGAACGTATGCCTTTGGACATTTATATTTTGGAATCCGAACCAATCATGCTCCCGGCGTTACCACAAAACTTTCTATTTTGAATAATGGCAATGTTGGAATGGGCTCCGTGAATCCAAATCAAAAACACGAGGCATTATTCATGCAACCCGAATAGTTGATCAATTAGTTCCTACACCTGATTACATATTTGATAATGAGACAGAAAAAAATCTCACGGAGCAACAAAAATTAATGTTTCATCGCAGAACAGTTGAGCTGAATTATTCAAAGTAAATTCTATAAATATAGTAACCATCAAATCTTTAACCATTCTTCGTAAATTTCCTAGTATCACAATGAAAAAAATATTCTGTTTACTCCTGTTGGTTTATGGTCACGCCCATGCCCAGCAAGCAACCACCTCTGTTGTTCAGCAGAACAACGTGATCTCCCCCTCACCAACTGCTGCATCGCTGGGTAAATATGCAGACTGGCCAGTAAGTTTGTATAGCGGTACGCCTGAGATCAACATTTCTTTGTATACGATGTCATCCGGAAAATTATCAGTGCCTGTATCCTTGAGTTATCACGCCTCCGGGATTAAGGTTGATGAATACGCCTCATGGGTAGGTTTGGGCTGGTCCCTTAATGGCGGCGGCGTAATTACAAGGACCGTTAGGGGATTGCCGGATGATCAACCGACCTACGGTTATTTTTCCACACGCGTAAGCTTGCCAACTCCAGATATCGGTCATGTAAATCAAGCCAACTATCAAATTCTGCAACAGGAAGCGCAGGGGATAATGGACACCCAGCCGGACGTCTTTATGTTTAATGCAATGGGACATTCATTCAAATTTTTTATTGACGTGAACAATAAGATCCAAACAATTCCTCAAAATACGGTTAAGATAGAGTACCCTTCTTTTGGGTCAGATCCATTCGCCGATGCAGACCAATGGACGGCTACATTTGAAGACGGCACGAAGTTGTATTTTGGCGGTGTAGGTTCCGTAGAGCGGACTGATAATAACAATACAGAAGGCTATTATGCCAATCAAGGATTTATATCATCGTGGTATTTAAAGCAAGTGGTGCCGGTTATAGGCCCCGCTGTTAATTTTACGTATGGAGCAGAAACTAATAATACTTTCTTCACGACCAGCATTACAGATTTTATTAGAAATCCTAATGACCCTAACTATGGAACTTTCGATGACAAACCCGCTGAAAGACATTTAAGTAATTCTACAATTCACGGATTGCACTTAGCGCAGATTACTAGCCAAAACACGGTTGTCAAATTTGTCCCACAGGTAAGCCAAAGGGCCGATGTCACTGGTGGATATGCACTCGATAGTGTGAAGGTATATTATAATGGAAAACAAACACCGGTAAGACAGTATAAACTCAATTACATCTATTCATCAAGTGGACGTTTAAGGTTAACGGGCATTACCGAGATTGGAGCGGATAATATTTCCAATATTAACCAGTGGGGTCTTATTTATAATGCCAATAATTTACCGGCGTTGGGCTCTAATGCGCAGGATCACTGGGGATACTTCAATGGTAAGATCACCAACACCAATATGCTACCGGCAGTTGAAGGATTCAATAATCCTTCATTCCCGATAGCAGACCGGGAGGCTTATTTCCCTTACTCGGCAGCGGAAATATTGACGCAGATCAATTATCCGACAGGCGGATCGAGTGCGTTCAACTATGAAGCAAACTCCTATAACGATGTTTCCACAACCAGCTCAAGTCAGACTGCAAGTTTATTATTACAGGAATCAGATCCTATAGGAACTGTGAAATCACAAACAATTGTAATCAACCAGGCCCAAAATATTACTTTAACTGCAATTTTCCGAAAAGACCCGAACGAAAATGATCCTTTGAATATAAACATATCACTGGTGGATCAACAGGGTAATATTGCATTTATGCAACTTTACAATACGAATGGCACATATACCGTAACAAAAAAGGTTTTAACAGCAGGCACATACCGTTTTTCGGTATCAAGCCCGGAAATGGGTAACACTTATTGCAATACATCTATTACCTGGCAAAATACTCAAACGCCACAGGCGGTCGTTAGAACGGTGGGCGGAGTTAGGTTAAGCAGTTTAATTGATAACGACGGACAGGGTAAAACTATTGAAAAATATTATTCCTATGATCAGGCTTACTGCTCAGCACCGATTAAGAATGCAGATTATATTTATACGATTACAATTAGAGATCATCATCCGTGTGCACCACCTCCGAATAATGGGCTTTATTTCGATAGGGTCATATCCTATATTGCCAGAACATCTTATAATAAAGTAGCTGTTGGTACAACAGGTGGAAGCCATATAGGATACGGTGTGGTTACCGTAAAATATGGCGTTAATGGATCCAATGGTTATGAGGTTAATACTTTTACAAATAGTCCTGCTGACCAAGTCGTTCGTCAGTTTCCTTTTCCGCCGGTAAGCAGTTTTGATTATAGAAGGGGATTATTGCTTAACCAAAATACTTATAACGTTTGGGGTGTGATCAAAAAAGCGACAACTTATACTTATAATATTGTCCCCAACGCTACTCTTTCCGCTTTTGTGACAGGATTTAAAATTGATGACCCCTGTACTGACGGCCTATCTAATCCGAGTAACACCGACGACCAATTTACCAGCACATTGTATCGAACTACATCGGAATGGGTTCAAAAGGCGTCAATGCAGGAAGATACTTACGATAACGGTGGGAATAAGATAAGCACGCTTAGTAATTATTATTACGACAACCCGGTGCACATGCAGGCCACGCGGGTGGTAAGTACCAAAAGCGACGGTAAGATTATTACTGCTGTCAGTACCTATCCTGATGATTACGCTTCTGGCACGACCTTTATTGATGACATGAAAACTAGTCATGTCATTGCGTCCCCTATTGAACAGGTAACTTACCAAAATGATGGGACTAACACTACAATATTAAACGGAGTGGTCACACAATATCAGACAGGTGGGCACGGTCTAATAGACAGGGTTTATAAAATGGAGCAGTTGGCTCCGGTTACGTTATCGGCCTTTAAGTTCTCAGGAAGGGCAATTGGCCAATTACCTGTAAGTACTTCACCGGCGGTATACACACTCGACGGCCATTATAAGGAAAGGCTGGTTTATAATAGATATGATGCATTAGGAAACCTGCAGCAGATAACTCCTACGGAAGGCGTCTCTACGACTTATTTATGGAGCTACAATAAAACTTATCCCGTCGCGGAGATCAAGAATGCCACTTACGAGGCAGTTGAATCTACATTAGGTGGCTTTGCAGCTGTAGATAATTTCGGTAACCAGGCGGTGCCTACCAAAGCCCAGACGGATGCTTATCTGAATGTTCTTCGAACATCCTTAGCTGGTACGCAAGTATCAACCTACACATACAGTCCATTAACCGGTATGACCAGTACGACGGATGCTAAAGGCGTGACAACGTATTATGAATACGATAGTTTCCAGCGATTGATAAATATCAGGGACAAGGATAATAATATTGTCAAGCATATGGATTACCATTACCAGGGCCAATAAACCTAAGCATCAACCTGATCACCTTAAGGACATGAAGAAACAAAGCAATAATCATAAGCAAGGCGTTAATGTAACGTCCTGTTTAGCTATTATCCTGGCATTTATCCTGCTGCTAATTAATAATGACGCAATCTGCCAAACGACAAGAACATTTCACGATACAACGATCACTACTTCAAAAACCTATAGCTATAATACGATCCTTATCCAGCCTAATACTGTTATTACACCGGCAGCCGGACAAAGTATTGTTTTTCAGGCTTTGCCATTGGGCTGTTCACCGTTAAATACGGTCATCCGGAAATCACAAAACTATATCCTGACATCTATTCCGCGGCAAGAGAATTATGTTCCGGGCCAGGCAGGGTATACAGCATGTCAGGTCATGCAGTCGGTGCAATTTATTGACGGCTTAGGCAGACCTTCGCAAACGGTGCAGATAAAAGGGAACCCCAATGCCAGTAAAGATTTGGTGCAAGCCTTTGCATACGATCAGTTTGACCGTGAAGTAGTTAAATATTTGCCGTATTCTGCTGCTGTTACAGATAGTACTTATAGGCCTAATGCCATCAGTGACCAAGCCTTCTTCTACGCAACCCCTCCCGCGGGCGTTGTTACTACAAATTATCCATTCAGCCAGACGGTGTTCGAGCCCTCTCCGCTGAACAGGACATTGGAACAAGGCGCGCCGGGTAATGACTGGCAACCTTCCAGCACCAACACTAATGCTGGCGCAGGACACACGGTAAAGAGTAGTTATGGAACTAATGCTACCAGTGAAGTGATACTGTGGTCAGTCAATAGTAATGGCACCGGTGCGACAGGTAATACTTTTTATGACCCAAACCAATTATATAAAACAATAACCACCGATGAGAATGGTAACCAAAGTATCGATTTTAAGGACAAGGAAAACCATATGGTTTGTAAAAAGGTACAAGCGGGAGTTAATACTTTTCAGTCTACCTGTTATGTATATGATGACCTGAATAACCTTCGGTATGTGATCCCGCAAATGCCAGGGACATATCCGACCTCTTTTTCCGAAACAGATCCTTTATTCCTTAATTACATCTATGGCTATCATTATGATGAACGGAACCGCGTGGTACAAAAGAAGATACCGGGTAAAGACTGGGAATACATGGTTTATAACCAACTCGACCAGTTGGTGCTTACACAGGATGGTACCCACCGGGCAGCCAAACAATGGCTGCTCACCAAGTACGATGCCTTTGGCCGGGTGATCCTTACAGGCTTATTTAAAGATACTGCATCACCTGCATTAACCCAGACACAGCTGCAGGCTAATATTTATGCTGCTGCGCAATATGAAACATATACCGGCATAGGCTTAGGCTATACCTTAAACAGCTATCCTGCTTTGAGCTGGGTGTTTACACTTAACTTTTATGATAACTACTACTATCCTAATAACCCCTACAATACAACGGTAAGCAATACGCTGACACAGCCAACCGGTTTATTAACGGCTACCAAAACAGCGGTTTTGTTACCCGATGGCACCTTCGGTCCGATGTTATGGTCGGTAAACTTTTACGACAGCAAAGGCAGGCTGGCTCAAACCTACCAGCAGCATTATTTGAATGGCGGTACCAGCAATAACGATTATGACGAAACTGCTTTTAACTACAACTTTAACGACCAGGTAACCCAAACCACCCGGCATCATTATATCCAGGCCAATACAACAAGCCCTGCCCTTACGATAAACAATACCTACACCTATGACCACATGGGGCGTAAAACCCAGACCCACGAACAGCTGAACGGCGGCACCAATGTATTGCTAAGCCAGGAAGATTATAACGAGGTTGGACAACTAATGACCAAACACCTGGGGAATAATACCCAGCAGGTTGCTTATGCTTATAACGAACGCGGCTGGTTAACTGGCAGTAGCGCACCGTTATTCGCTATGCAGCTGAACTATAATGCGGGTTCAGCACCACAATGGAACGGTAACATCACCAGCCAGTACTGGGGGACGCCAGGTAGCCTTGGTAAACATTATGACTATACCTATGATCCTTTGAACCGTTTAGCAGCTGGCACATCAAGTGAAGGATATACCGAAAATAATATCGGATATGATCCATTAGGTAATATCACGACGTTAAACAGAGCCGGTTTGGTCAACCAAGTCCTTGCATATACTTATAATGGTAACCAGTTAATATCAGTGTCAAACAATAGCGGTTCATTTAGAACCTATGGTTACGATGCCAACGGTAATACGACTAGCGACGGGCAGGCTAATACGATCACTTACAATATGCTAAACCTTCCGGCAAACATAACTGCAAAGAATCTGAACTATACTTACGATGCCACAGGTAAAAAACTGAGAAAAGTAAGCGGCACCAATACGACAAATTATATTGACGGCATACAATACGATAATAACAACATCACCTTTGTGCAAACCGAGGAAGGCCGTGCGCTTAACAGTGCCGGTAACTATACTTACGAATATAGCCTGGCAGATCACTTAGGCAACACCCGTTTAAGTTTTAATCAGAACGGGACGACAACCCAGCAAGACGATTATTATCCATTCGGTTTGGAAATATCCAGAGGCATAGTAAGCAGCCCTAAAAATGAATATCTTTACAATAAAAAGGAGTTACAGGAAGAGTTAACCCAGTACGATTATGGTGCAAGGTTCTATGATCCGATAATTGCAAGGTGGGGTACTGTTGATCCGTTGGCGGAGTTTGAAAGACGAGGTTCTCCGTATGGTTACACCTTTGATGATCCTATTCGTCATACTGATCCAGACGGAATGTTTGGTGAAGATGTTGTCGATGACGATGGTGGTGATGGACCGGCTCCCGCTGCAAAAGCAGTAGCCGCTGTAGGTGCTGCCATTGTTGTTAAAGCAACGGCGGGGCAGATAATGAAACAAGCGGTCACTAGGGCTATAGCAGCGGAAGTAATCGGGTTAGGCCCTGAGAACCCTGCAGCTGATATTGCAGCAGCTGGCCTGTTAATATATGGCGGTTATCAGGCATTACAGGCTATAGTTCAAAGTTCACATAACAGTGAAAGTCCTGATCCTCAATCTACTGCTCCTCCAAAAGAGAAAGGGCCGCCTAATCCTGATGGTGCTAAAGGCAAGCCTGATCACCAAGAAAAAGTCCAAGAGTTAGCAGAAAAAGCTAAAGCAGAACATCCTGGAAGTGAAATTATCCAAGAAAAGAAAATAAGGTTAGATGGTTCGAACAGAAGACCTGATGTACAGGTTGTTGATCCTAAAACAGGCAAGACTACAAAAGTTTATGAAGCTGAAAGAAAACCGAATAGTTCAAGGAACAAGAAACGTCAAGCTGAGTATGATAAACTTGGTGTTGATCACGAAACACATAAAGTAGGAAGTTAACTATGACTCAAATGGAATTTTTTTTTAATAACGATGAACGAAAGGAACTATTTAACTTTATTCAACTAAAGGGAGGTTTGCTTATACCTGATGTCTTCTTTAAGTCAGAAGAGTACGTTCCTATAGTTGACTACGAAGAGTTCTCTCGTTTTCAAAGAACAGAAACTACTCATTTCTTTCTGATAGCTGATGAATTTGTTATCGAACCACTCAAGGTGAGTAGGAACAGGTTCGTCGAAGAGCCAAAATATGCGATAAATCAACGAAAGGGCGGTCCGTACATAGATCTTTCATTTTATAGAGGTCATGCAAATGATGCCAAGATTCCATATATGGGATCCGTTATAGACATCTACTCGAAATTTATTCACGTTGGCAATCATGAAGAGTTTAAGGCACCTGACAAGTTGAGAGGGTACTTCAAGGACATCGTCAAATATATCAAGAGCAAATGTGTTGTCGTAGAGAAAGGTGGTAAGAAGTACTGGATCAGCACTGAAGTACTTAAAGAAATCGATATCTGATCTGCATTAACACTGAGAATTTATTTAAACCCAGCCATAGCGCTGGGCTTAATAATTGTGATAAGTTTAAGTTAAGCCTCCAATCAGCGATTGTAAGGAGGTTTTATTGTTTTCAACTAACTTCTTTTAACTTTTACAAGATGTAGGCGTGTCTTAATTCTCAACTTCTCAAAACCTACAGTTTGATAAAAGGGGGTATAAAACCTTAAATTTGAAGTGAAGTGTAGTTATAATTTAACTTACAGTTCTGCAAGCTAAAATAGATTTTGGCATATTGAGGAATATACATGAACGGCACTCAGCTTTAAAAGGTATTTGGTTAAATGGGATTTAAACTGTTGCTACAAACATTATTAATCATTACTTACCAGTCTAGCCTTATAAAGGATGATGGGGAGACATCTCAATCCTTTTAATACTCAAATTGAACTTTTCCTACACTTTGACTTCAGGGGGTATAAAACCATGTTTTTCAAGTGAAGTGTAGGTGAGAAAATAAATTATTACATAGTACTTAATTGACCAATTACACATTTACCTTATAAAAGTTGAAAGGCGAAATGCAACTTTTTCAATTTGTAAAATCTATACCTACAGTTCATGTGAAGGGGGTATAAAAACCCTTTTTTTGATAAAAGTGTAGATGAAAATAACTTTTCTAATCCAAGGTTTTTCATCATGGTATAAAGTAATAAAAATCAATAATAGTGGATTGAGGAAAGAGTGTGAAGAATAGAATTATTCAGCAAAGTTACGCTTAATAGCTGCTGTAGCGTGCAAGAGCTTCCCGCATAAACACAACCCCAGTACACAGACCCTCATTTATTCGTTTGCCATCTTGCACTTGATTGCTATAAGCGTGTAGAGCATCATAATTCTTTTATTCACTTAACTTAAAAACTCATGAAAGACACGACTTAGAAACACATTTTAGCTTTATAAGTTAAAGCAGTACATTAGCATTACAGTTCATTAAATTATTTACACGGTTGACGTGTTTGCAAATGGTTTGCAAATTTTTAAAAATATAATATCATTACGATGTTAAAACTTTAGAAAGGAAGAGAGAAAGAGGTTGAAGTAAGCATTTAAATGCTATATTAGCACTCTGTAATTTAAACGACTTAGTAGCTCAGTTGGTAGAGCAACAGACTCTTAATCTGTGGGTCCTGAGTTCGAGCCTCAGCTGGGTCACCTCTTGGGACAAATCTAATTCAAAAGGATTTGTCCCTTTTTTTATACCTTCTAACTCACTGTTTTTCTGATAGATAAGTACAACTGCCGAGTTCAGCCTCGGAGTTCGATGTTGCACTCCGTCAAATACCAGGTTTTCAGGGAACATCGAACTCACTATCTCCCTTTTCTCCTCTACAGTCCCGTTAACGTACCTTAAATCAAGCCCTAACAGCTTTTTAAGCCCTTTTTCTAAAAGGAAATTGATCTCTTTATGCTTGTCAGAAAGGTTCCCCAGTTCTGCTTCAAGTTTTTCAATTTTAGCATTCGTGTCCTGCTTCAACATCTGAAAATCATCATCATCCAACAGGCCGTCTACTTTTTGTATACGGGCATTTTGCATGCGTGTATTCAATTGCTCTAATTGCGAAATGATCTGACGCCTTTCCGAGTCCTGCTTTTTGGTCTGGTTTTTAAAATCCTCAACCACGGAAAGTATATACACTTCGATCATACCCGGTTTAGGAATGAGTTCGCTCAGCTGCTCCACGAATACCTTGTTGGTATTCTCTGCCTTGAAACGTACCTTACATTCCCCGGAACAGTGGTAGTAATAGTAATAATTGCCCATCTTACCCTTGGACGCGCTGCCTGTAAGCATCCTGCCGCATTGCGGGCATTTCAGGAAGCCACGCAATGGCAGGTTTTCCATAGAAACGATCTTAGGCTTAATAACCCTTTTCCTCCCATCCAGTACCTGCTGCGCCTCATTAAAGAGCATTTCCGGTATCAAGGCTTCATGCTGCCCCCTCACAAAGTGCCCGTTCTCATCTTTAAATGGCGGGATAAATATCTTGCCACAGTACAGCGGGTTGCGGATCGCTACCCAAAAATTATTCTTGCTGAACCTGGGATAGCCTGCGGCTTTCTGCCGCACCATTTTCCAAATCTGCTCGGTATTAAAATTATTGTCTACAATCTGTTGGAATGCCCAACGTAGTATGGCTCCTTCCACTTCATGGATAGCGATGAATTTCCTTTTGTCTTCACCAATCTGGTTGGTATAACCCAGCGGGGCTGTTCCCATCCAGCGCCCTTCTTTCTTAGCCCTGCGCATACCGTGGAACACATTCAGGGCACGCCTGTCATTCTCCACTTCAGGGGCAGCAAGATAAAACGCCAGCATCATCTTGTTCTCAGGGACTGACAGATCCAAAGGCTGCTCAATGCCCTGCGGTTCAACCCTCAAAGTATTTAGAAGGTCGATGGTCTGGTAGGCCTGGGATATATTCCTGCTGAACCTGTCCCACTTGGTAAATAGCAGTAACGTAGTGTACTTATTATTACGCTGTTTACGAAGGCCAGCAATCAGCTTAGTCCACTGCGGGCGGTTAAAGGTCTTAGCAGAATAATCTTCAATATAGATATTCCGGACTGTATACCCTTTCAGTTCACAATAGCGCATTAAACGTTCTTCCTGGTCACGTTGGGAATATCCTTTATCAGCCTGCTCATCGGTACTTACCCTTATATATAGATCTGCTATTTTCATGATGTTTTTTTTAACCAGGTTAGAAATCAAATACTTGCCCAAGGTGGGGCAACACTATGATAATGAGCCTCTAAGATACTGATTTACGGTTATTCTCGCAAGCTTTTTCATGAATAAAAGTATCGTTTTTGCCTCTTCGAGCGTAACTTTTGTTCCATGGCTTTCTAATATTTTCAACACCTTCTCAGGGGTTAGCCCTCTTTCATCCTGTTCCATCTCACACCTCCTGTCATTAGGCAACAAAAGCCCGTACAGGGCCCTTGTTGAATATTACTATTATTGTTCTTTTTCAATCCGGAAAATATATCCTGCTCCCTTCATTCTTATTGAAAGATGCCTCATATTTTATGTAGCCGTATTCACTCAGGTCATTTACACACTTATAAAAAGTATTCGGCCAGGATATTTTAGCGATGTGCATGATATCCCGCCGGAACACATAGATGGGGTTAACAAAGCCCTTATCGATACGGTACTTTAGCAACGCGGCATAAATACCGATATGTGTAATACCGATACGGCCATCCTTTTCAATAGCCGTAAAAAAATCCGATAAGGGCTTTGACCGGTCCATTACTTATACTTTTTGGCCGCGTGTTTTCTTAGCCTTTTCTGCTTCCTTTGGGGCATCCGGGCTAACGTTCTCCGCATCTTTAACCTCCGTTTTATTGGCGCGTTTCATATCCTGGCCTTCAGACTGTGATTGCTTTTCAGATTTGTCCTGCCTGCTCCCCAGTTTTTGCATATCGCTGTCATACACGTTGACGGTTTTAAATTGAGGGTTGGCCTCCACATAATGCTTCTGTTCGCCGCCGTCAACCTGAAAGGTAACGGACTGCACATTGCCTTTTTTAAGGCTGTCCATAAGGCTGTCTTTAAAGTCATCCCGCCCCAGTTCCTTGATCGGGTGTTTAGAAAGTGCCGCTTCAAGGTCGTAGCCATAATTCTCATGAAAATGCTTCAATTTAAAATTGCCATTAGTGTCACTATTTTTAAAGTCGAGCTGCACCCAGGCATTATATTGCTGGCCCTCTTTGTTGGTAAGGTCTTTGTTAACAGCACGCCCTTCCATCAGGTTATAGGCTTCTTTAAGGGTGATGTTATTTCCCTTGTTGATGTAAAAGGTCTGGTCCAACTTCTCGGTGCTGCCATCCTTCTGAAGCTCAACTTTGTAATTATTGAAAAAGTACATATCGCTCTGGGTCGATTTGCTAAAATTAAGCGTAGCATCTACCGCATCGTTCCCGAATTTTGTACTGTATTGCAGCTTAAAATCGTCTCCGCCTTTTTCAATGTTTTGTTTCAGGTCGTTTGACAATCCCTCGCCAAAGCCTGTGTACTTCACCTGGTCTGCCAGGTAATCCAAATTTTTCTGGTTCATGACTTTATAATTTTTATCGTTAAAAGATTGTTGTGCCTCAAGCCGCGCTATCCTTGCGCCGACCATAGCGCCAATATCGACCAGCCCATACCGCTCAATTTGCAGGGTCTTGTCCTGCAAAGCCTCGCTCATGGTACGGTATACCGAGCGGATCGCCAGGTAGCCGTAAATATCAACGTCAGTCGAATTTTCATAACAGAACTCCTGTGCCTCGTACTGGTCCCCAAAACAAAAGAGTTCTTCCTTGCTAACAGCTGCGGAATCATTCAGGAAGGCAACAAATTCATTGCCTTCACCCCGCTGCTTAACCATATGGTCCAGGATTTTCCGGTAGTCGCCTTCACGGATTTTCATGGTACTGGTTTTATGGTAAAAGCCTTGCCCTAATCAGCTGCCTGTTTTTTACATGCACTTCGAGGTGCCTACCGCCATTTTTTTCTATCAGCTGGAGGGCCAGGTACTTTTTATCCGGGATAGTAAATTTCGGGAGGGCAAAAACAATAGCCTGCGTGCTATTTGCCTTTACAGCGTCCGGCTTGTTTTCAGCAAGTACGGGGGTAACCTCAATTTCCTGGGTAGCGGTACGCTTTGCCTTTTGCTGGTCGCGGATGAAAAAGCGCAGCTGGCCGATATCGTAGCCAATGTTGGTGCGGTTTTCTATTTCGAGCCTGCAATAGATCACATCGTCGTGTATGAAAAAGCCCTGTACCGCAAACCTGAGCCCGGCTGCCTTATCATGCGCAACCGTCCCGGCCTTTTCCTTTAAAACCGCTTTTGCGTACCGCGTGACTTCCGCCTTGTTGTAATTGGCTTCAGAAAAGGTAATACTTTTGCTGACGGTACTTTCCGCAATCGAAAGGTTCAGTATTTGTGGCTGGCTGCTGTAGTTTACCACAAAGGAGTTAAGCCTGCCATCTGCGGTAATTACTGAGAGGTTGGTTTCCGGGAAACTATCCCTTGCCGCTTTAACCTGCAAAATATTTTCAACGCCTTTGGCCTTTTGCGCCAATATTAACCTGCTGCCACGGTCCACGCTGATGATGGCCTGCGGGAAAATAATATTGGTCGTTTTTGCGGTTGTGATGGTAACTTGTACCGGTTGTATCCCGGTTTGCGCATTTGCGCTTATGCCATTCAAAAGAAAGGCTAAGCCAAATAATAATAGTGCTTTAGTCGTTTTCATATCTGCTGTTTTTAATTGTTATTAGTAATTTGTACCGTAGCCTGCTTTTGCCTTGCGTCGCGCAGGAGCACCTGGTAGCCCGCTTTCACGTTCACTTTGACAAGTTTTACTTTTTTGCTAAATAGTGTTTTGGCTGTTTCAATCCCGGCGCTAGCCGCCTGTCCCTGCCATGTGGCATCAAGGGAGGTAATGCCGATGCCTTGTACATTGCGGTCAGCGGATTGCGCCACCACATCACGGGCAATGGCACCGGGGATATGTATGCCACCCAGCCCGTCCATATCGAATACTTCAAGGGCTACAGGGAAAATTGAATTACCCGAGCGGATACTGGTAATTTCAATGCCCAGCCTTTCTCCGCTAAGTGAGGCCGTACCGAAGACAAAGCTGTCTTTCGGTATAAGGATACCATTTACAGTAATGTCAGCCTGTAGGCGTAGCTTTACAATAGCCCCGCTGGTCAGCGTTTGGGTTTCATGGATTACAGCAGGTATGGCATTCTGGGCAGTCGTATCGGTAGCATTATCATCAAGCCCGTAAAATCCGTTCTCCGAATTTTGCAGGTAAACATTGTTATCCAAAACCGTCACCGCTTTATCACCAACTTTTGATACCGTATAGGCCTGTTGCTGTTTTTGTGCTGCCACCTTATCAAGTTGTTCCTTCACGCGCTCAGGATGCTGTATGTCCATGATCTTTTCAAGCATGCCATTAATCTGTTGCAGTTCAGGGTCTTCACCGTCGCGTTGGCTCATGGCCTGCATCATTTTCTCCAGGCGGTCCACATCGGCGGTGCCGACTGCCGCCGCACCGCGTGGTGTTGGGGTGGAAACCCCGGTACTACCCATCGTTGGTGCGGGTTTATTCAGTTCCTTATTGAGCAGTTCGAGTTTACGGTAAATATTTTCCGTATTGGGGTCGCCACCGCGGCCACCGCCAACGGAGGTATTCAGCCCGCCTGTTGTGGCATTACCCTTAAATGGATTGCCAAAGGCTTCAGGCTGGCCTTGCGCAAGCCGTGCAGGGTCGTTTTGTTCAAGTCCACGGATACGCGCCGAATCCTTTTGGGCATCTTCATAATAGCGCATCTTGTCCATCGGTTTATCATCTTTCAGGTTGGCATCGGGAAGGTTTAGGTTAAAGCCCTTCTGCTGTACTGTTGCTGCTTCTGCGGCCTGCATCTTGCCACCACCCAATGCCCAAAAGGCCAATGTGATAAACGGCAGTACCAATAGCGGCAGTACCAGCATGAATTTGCGCTGGCGTCTCATTTTCGGTGTAAATTCTTCTTTTTTCATGGTTACTTGTTTTTAAATTGCTGATAGTATTTTTCGACCTGCCGGATGGAATCCATAAGGCCTGGGCGTTTTATGATAATGCTTTCGTAGTCTTTCCTGCCGTTGGAATCAGCAGCAAGGCTATCCATGTACCTGTGGAATCCTTCAATCCGCCTGTATTCAGAATCCGATATTCGCGCCTGTGCTTTTATCTCACCTGTATTGCCTGAATGTGCAGGCTTACGAATGTTGCCCACGTTTATCATGGTGACGGGTGCGGCCGTAAAAGCGCTTACGATCAGGTAGGCACTGTAACTTCCCATAAGTAGCACAAAGCAGGCAAGCGCCGTCATCCAACCTTTTTTTGTGAGCCGGGCGGTACGCAGGGCCATCCAGTTTGCCCAGGCCGCGTTAATCTTTACACCAAAGCCCTTAAGCCTTTTGCCAACCAGCTCCTTAATAGGAGACGGCGTTTCCTTTTTCCTTTTTCCAAATAGTCCCATAGCGTAATATTTAGCGCCTCGCGGCCGTTTTTAAATCCCTGTTTTCAATAGTGTTCCACCGCTCGATCAGAAAGCCGTGCGGGTTGTTGTCGCTCCGCGACACATTGCGCAGCGCGCCTTCGGTGACCATGCTGCGCGTGGTCACGCTCGTGGGGCGGGTAATGCTTTGCGTTGCGTAGCAGCGGAAGTGGTAAGGATATTCAGCAACATCCACCATTACACTATCCACACTGATGGTCTGGCTGACGTTACCTGATATTAGCCCGGCGTAGTAACCGTTTTCCTTCAGGTCGTCATACGCCCTTTTGGCGCTGCCATCGGCCAGGTAGAGTGCCCTAGTTATATTGGCTTCTATCGCTTTGTCGTCAGGGTCAAGGGTAAAGAAAAGCTCGTGGAAGGTCTTTACATGGTCACGTGCCTCCACCGGCACATTATCTTTCCTGCCTGCCGAAAACGCCTCCAGTGCTTTTCCCCCCGAGAGGATATACACCCTTGACTGCGTTTCTGAGACAAGGCTGAAGCTTTTCCAGACTGCGAAGCAGCAGATGGCTACGCAGCCTATTACTACTACAATGCTGAACGCTTTTAAATGGCGCACTGCGGTATCGATATTTTTCATTTTTGTAAACATGGTTCCTCCCTTTTTAAGAATTGCCTTTTAATTTATCCTTTTGGTAACTGTCCTGCTTGCCTTCTCCAGCGCCCCGGTACCCTTCAGCAATATCAAATGGTGCGCTGGCCATATTGGTGGCCCCACTGGCAAGCCGTTCCCCCAAGGCACCTGCACCCATCGAGGCAGTACTTGCCATACCTTGCGAAGAACTGTTGAATACACTGGTTACTTTTTGCTGGAAAGCGCCACCACCGGCATGCACTATGTAATTGGCCACAGAGGGAACCGTGAAATAACCGACGATGCCAATAATCATAAATATGAGGTAAGCGACGTCCTGCTTGCTAAAAAACGTATCGCCCTGCTGGCCGATCTGCGCAAGGTCGAGCTCAAGCATTTTCTCCTGTATCTTCCCGATGATGGCACCGAAAATATTGGCGACAGGAAGCCACAGAAAAATATTGATGTAACGGGACAGCCATGCAGTCAGGGTATGGTGCAGCCCGTCAAAAACTGCAAGGCCGAATACGAGCGGGCCGAGTATCGCCAGTACGACAAGCTGAAAGGTGCGTAATGTGTCGATACACAAGGCGGCTGCCTGGAAGAGCACTTCCAGTACTTCGCTCATCCATTCCTTTACCGAATTGCGGAAATTGTACATTGCCTTGGACATGGCAAATTTTATATCATTGCCAATACCGGAAATCATCCCCTCATCATCGGGGTCAGCGCCATCATGGGTATACTTATACCAGCGGTCGCGGTCGCCATCCCCATCAGCGCCGACATACATTTTATAGGGGTCCGTGTTTTTGATGACCGCCTCTTTTTCTGCCAGGAGCCGCTCAATAGCCCTATTCGAGCCTTCGACCATAGCAGCAGTTGCGGTCACGGTAGGTTTCATTACCCCATTGATAAGCCCTAATACTGATGGGAACACCAGCACGCAAAAGCCAAGTACGAATGGGCGGAACAGCGGGTAAAAGTCGATAGGCTCCGCATTGGCCAGGTGCCGCCATACCCTTGAGCAGATGTACCAGAGTGCCGCAAAACCGGCAATGCCCTGCCCAACGGAAATAAGCTGGCTGCACAGCGGTATCATCTCATCGTAGAGCTGTTCCAGTACCCCATGCATGCTGTTAAGTTCCTGGCCAACGCCCTGCGCCTGGGCCAAAAAAGGCAACAGTAATCCTGCAACTGCCGCAAAAGCAGTTTTTCTTAGTTGTTTCATAAGGTTTGATTTAGTTGTTTATACCATGTGCTTTTTTAGATGCATTGGCATCGTTGCGCTCCTTTGCCCGCTGCAATGCCAGCACCGAAGTATCGTTATTAAAGCTGCGCAGGAATGTGAGCTTGTCCACCATCTCGGCGTGGATGCGGTCAATGGCCTCCAGGCGCTCATCATCGCTCATGCGTGCCTGCCCGGCTGTGATTACCAGGAGCAGCTCATCAAGGTTCCGCAGGCTTTCCTTCAAAAGGTTATCATAGACCTTGCCCAGGTAGCCCAGTTCCTGCGCATTGAAATTATCATCCGCCCTGAAACGGTTATAGGCCGCACGGTATTCCCTGACCAGCTTGATCTGGTAATCCACAATTTCCGCTGCCTTATAGTAATTCCGCACCGTTGGGCTGACCTGCATTAGCCCGTTAAGGAACGCCTTATGCAGGCTGAAGTTCCCCTGCGAAATATCCTTAACCGTATTATATCCGCCTTCAAGTATTTGATAGCCCTTTTTCATATCGGAGAGGATCTGTTTGAACTGGGCAAGCTTTTCAATATTAAGCGCCAACTGCTGTAATTCCTGCGATTGGGCCGCCGCTTTATTGTACGGTGCTATTCCCAACAGCGCCAGTAACAGGATAAATAACTTTTTCATGGTTGGTTTGGATTAATACCGTGCAGTGCACGGGCGGTTACAGCTTCATTCTTTTCCCTGAGCCTTGCCATTGCAAGTGTTTTCGACTGGTTGCCAAAGCTTTTGCAGAATGCCCAATTGTCCTGCATCCGGGCGTACAATTTATCGATGCGCGCCATGCGCTCATCGTCTTTCATATCAAGCTGCCCGTCGGTGATAACCGCGGTTAGCTCATCAATAACCGCTTCGCAGTTATCCAGCAGCCTGCCATAAGCCCTTTGGATATAATCGAGCTCATCGCCGTGGAAGGCATCGCTCCCTGAGAGCCAGTTGTAGGAGTTGTGATAGTCCCGGACAACCTTTACCTGTAGGGCAATGATGTCAGCAACACGGGCATACCGTTTGATCTCAGGGTTAACCATCCGTAACGAATTAAAGAATACGCCGTGCAGGTTGAATTCGCCGTCAGTGATATTACCAATGGTAGTTAAACCTTCTTTTGCAATCTTGTAACCCTTTTGGGCATATTCAATATATACCTGTAAGGCAGCGATCTGCTGGAGCAGGTATTTCTTCTGCGTGGAATTCTGCTGGAACCATTCTGCAAATGTCTGTGCCTGAAGGCTGCTGCTGGCTGCAATGAGCAGCAATACGATTAGTATCTTTTTCATGATTTGCTTTTTTTAATCCAGTCCGTATAGTTTCTTTACTGTTTGCGCCTCGTTTAAATCTTTAGCCCTTTGCAGGCTCAGCACCGCATTTTGCCGGTTAAATCGGGTTAAGTCGCTGTAGTTCTCATCCACCCGGTCGGCAGCTTCGTTAATGATTTCCAGCCGTTTGGCATCGCTCATGGTGGTCGTAAAAGATTGTACCACAAGGGTGATCTGGTCAATGTTCTTCAGGCTTTCTTCGAGGATACCCGAATATACCTTTGACATATAATCAATCTCATCTGCCGTAAAATGCCCGTCCTGCCTAAGCAGGTTCCAAGCCTGCTGGTACTCTCGAACGAGCCGTACCTGTTTTTGGGTAATGTCCCGGATGCGCTGGTAATAGCTGATGATGGCTTTTACCTTCGCCAGCTCTTCATAGTACTTACGGTATTGCTCTTTCTGTTTTTCGCTCCAGTCCGCTATCTCATCCAGTTTTAGTTTGGAAAGCGCATTTTCCAAAGTTTTCTGCGCGTTTTGCAGCCAGATGGTCTTGTTTTGCAGGCGCTGCACCTGCAAGTCCATCGCCTTGATGACTTTCTTTATCGCCCCGGTAACGATCTCAATTACCTGCGCGTTTGCCTGGGGCGCCGGCGCTGCCAGCCAAACCAGCAGCGCCAATAGTAAAATCCTGATATATTTTTTCATAGTGTTTTAGTTTACGTCCTGTTTCTCATATCCTCAGCCATCGCGATAATTCCCTTACGGATGTCCCCGCCGAACTTTGCCGCGTATTCCGCCAGCTTTACCTTCTCGGTTTGCTCCGTTGAGTAGGCCAAATACTCTTCAAGGGACACTTCCGTACGGTACACTTTGGAAAGCATGCCGCCGAGCGAGATGAATACCTCCTTGTATTTTCGTGCAGGGTCATTGGCCTTGTTTACCGAAAGTACCAAAGCTTTTTCCTTTTCTGTGAGGCCGAGCAGTTCCTGTATCTGGTCGAACTTATTTTGGTATTTCGACTGGTCCAGCAGGATCTTGCAGTCGCTGTTATTAATGATGGCCTGCTTCACCACCGGGGAAGAAATAATATCTTCCACTTCCTGTGTAACCACGATAGCTTCGCCAAAAAACTTTCGAACCGTTTTAAAAAGGTATTTTATGTACTCCGCGAAACCTTCCTTCATCAGCGCTTTCCAGGCTTCCTCAATGAGTATCATCTTGCGGATGCCTTTCATTTTGCGCATCTTATTAATGAAAACCTCCATAATGATGATGGTCACGACCGGGAAGAGTATCGGGTGGTCTTTTATGTTATCCAGCTCAAAAACAATAAAGCGCTCCTGCAAGAGGTCAATATTTTCGGTGGCGTTGAGCAGGTAGTCAAATTCGCCGCCCTTGTAATACGGGCGCAGCACATACAGGAAATTATCGACGTCAAAATCCTTTTCCTTCACACGGTCCCCCTCTAAAACCCTGGTGTAGGCATCCCGCAGGAACTCATAAAAGGAATTAAAGCACGGGAATATCTCCGGCTGGCGTATAAGATGGTGGTAATAGCCACTAATCGCATTGGAAAGCGCTACGTACTCACTGCGGCGGAACGTCTCATCGTCCTTTTTCCAAAGCGCCAGAAGCAGCGTTTTGATGCTCTCTTTTTTCTCGGTGTCGAGGCTGTCGCCTTCGCCGATAAAAAACGGGTTAAACCGTATCGGGTTCTCCTCGCTATAAGTGAAGTAATAGCCCTTAACCATATCGCACAATCCTTTGTAGCTGTGCCCTACATCTACCAGTACCACATGCGTCCCCTGCTCATAATAGCTTCGTACCATATGGTTGGTAAAAAAGGATTTGCCGCTGCCCGATGGGCCAAGTATAAATTTGTTGCGGTTGGTACAGATACCCATTGTCATAGGCTCATCGCTGATGTCCACATGCACGGGCTTACCGGTAAGTCGGTCTCCCAGGCGGATGCCCACGGGGCTCAACGAAGTGCGGTAGCCCGTTTCCAAATTGAGGAAACACGTAGCCTGCTCAGCGAAGGTATCAAAGGTGTCGTTCATCGGGAAGTCCGCCGCATTGCCGGGGATACCTGCCCAGAAGATCTGTGCCGCGCCCACGGTTTCCTGCTTGGCTACGGCATCCATCTGCGCCAGTGCCGAGGATACCATGTTCTTCAGGTCTTTAAGCTGCTCTTTGTTATCGGTCCAGGCCAGTACATTGAAATGCGCTTTTACCGGCAGGCGTTGCTGCCCGATGGCCTCATTCAAAAAGTCGTTGGTCGCGTCCCGTGCGATCAGGTTCTCACGGCTATAAGCCGAAAGGGATTGCAGGCGCAGCCGTTTGGATTCCAGTTTTTGGATGGTCTTCTGAGCATCCTCAATAAAAATATACTGGTTATAGATATGGTTGCACGGCAGTAGCTGTCCAAGCGTTGAGGCAAAGCCGATGCTGAATTTTGTCCGGTCGGTAGAATACTTATCATAATTGATACGGCTGCCGCACAGCGCGGGAAGGTCGGCGGCATCGGCTAATGTATAAAGCTGGCAATGGCGGTCGCCTACCTGCAAGCCTTCATCGAAGCGGATATCGTTTACTATAAAGCTATCATCCCTTTCAGATAGGTAGCAATATTTTTCGATAACACCGTGCTTCCGGCTTTGGCTCAATAATTCACTTTCCGTTAGCCTTGTAAGCTTTACAAAGCCGCTGTCCTCCATAATACGTTTGAACTGGCCTGCACTATCCAAAAAATCCTGTAGCAACTGCGGTTTCAGGGTTTCTTCAGGTACCACCTGCCTTTTCAAAAGGCTTGAAAACATTGAACTGGCGGTTTGCCGGTTAGCGGGCTTTTTAGTCAGGAAAATGTAGCAGCTATGGTCCAGGAAAGGCCGCTCGTTAAAGAAGCGCTCACTGGCACGGCTCAGAAAGCTGTTGTCCTCCCGTGCAAAATCCGGTGTATAGCCGCTTTGCAAAAAACAGTCCTGCTTGTGCAGCACGCTGTGCTTAGGCAGCAGCTTGATGGCTTTGATCCACGCCTGGTGGAATGCCTCATACTCCTGGTCGGAGAGCGTAAAGATCTCCGGCAGCTCCGCCTTAAAGGCAATGGTCACATCGCCCATCTTGCTCAGGATGCAGTCATGCTCCACATCCATGATCGGTAATAAATCGTCCAGCACTTTTTCCATCTCCTTATTATTTACCTTGTTTTTAATCCTGTTTATTGCGCACCAAAAAGATGCGCCTGCTCCTTGAGCGCAGTACCTTCGGCACCTGCTTTTTTGCAAGGGCTTTCATAAGCCCGTGCTCACCATATTTGTTGCTCATGCCATATACCTTCATGACCAGTCCCGTGCCTGCCAAAAGAATGACCCCGATGCACAGGTATGACGGCAGCCCTGCGATGTACATGACCGCGAACACGATCATCAGTACCACTACGCCACCGCCCAGGTACCATATGTACTGCGCTTTTAACCCTTTAAATTCAATGCTGGCGTTAATGCCTTTATTGACCTGATAGACACTGTTTGCCATAATTCCTTATTGTTTGTTTATAGCTTAAACCTTTTATTGCGACGCATTTGCCCATACATTTTTTCCTGGCTGCTGTCAGTTTCCATCCTTACTACTGTGGCTTCAAGGACTTTCTTCTTTGAAGCTATTTTTATTGTGCCCTCCTGTGTAGGCTCATCTGCTATTTCTCCCTGACGCTCCTTCAACTGTTTTTCCTGTATGGTAATAGCGATCTGCCGTTCCAGCCCCTGTAGTTCAGCTTTCATTTGTTCCAGTTCCTTTTCCTGGGCAAACGGCTTTTTGGTCAGCGCTTCCAGCTTGGGTATATCAGTATTGAGCTTTTCCAGTTCACGGCTGTATTTCTCTTTCAATGATTCTACCCTGTCGATGGCATTTAAAAAATGCCTTGCTGCCAGCTTGGGGTTGTCGGTATTGGGCAGGCCATTGTTGTAGCTATACTTGATGCCGTCATCAATGCGCTTTGCGTAAAAGCTGTTGGAAAATCGGTATTCAAACTGCCCTTTTTCCTCGTATGCTTGCCGTTCCCTTCGGATGTACAGCCCAAAACCATACAGTGTGCCCACCTTTTGTTCACTTTGGCCTTCGGGTGGCTTCCAGTCCTTGTATAGGCTGATGATATGCCTGCCGATGGCCTCGCTATCTGTTGACCTTATCCCTGCGAGTTGTATGGGGTTGGCTTTCGCACCGTCCTTGTCGTATTGCAGCTGTCTTTGGTACATGGTGTTGTCAGCAGTGAGCTTTTCGAGTGTTTTAATCGTGGTAGCACGGTCGGTTTGCAGGCTTTCCAGTTGGTAACGGTTACGGGTAACCTCACGGTAATGCACCGTCTTCAGGCTTTCCATAACGGCCACTTTCTTTTCCAGCTTGCTTTTTTCCAAAAGCGAGGTATCCCCCGATAGGATTGCGATGTACTCTGAGAAATTCGTCCCGCTTTTCTCATCCATCGCGCCCTCGTCAATGGTGCGCACATTCAGTTCGCAATTTTTCATCTGGCTGATAAAAGTCTGCTTGTTTTTGAGCAGGTTAAATTTGTAATTGTCCAGCGACTGCTCAGTGGCGTAAACAAAGTTTTGCACCTGGTTGCCATAATGCGCTTTGGCAAGGGTATTGCCCTGCCGCGCGCCACGGCCCACGCGCTGCTCCAAATCAGAAGGCCGCCACGGGATGTCCAGGTGGTGCATGGCAACCACACGCTGCTGTACATTCAAGCCTGTCCCTGCTTTCTCGGTACTGCCCATTAACAGCCGTATCTCGCCACGGTTCATTTTGCGGAAGAGTTCGGGCTTGCGCTTATCGGTCCAGTCGTGGATAAAGGTTATTTCCTGGGCAGGGATAGTAAAGTCCCGCACCAGCTTTTCCTTCAGGGCATCATAGATATTAAATTCGTTCGCCTTTGGCGTACCGATATCCGAGAAGACGATTTGCGTCCCTTTATGGGGAGTACTTTGCCCGTAGATCTCCGCTATTTTCCGTGCAGCGGTATTTACCTTATTGTCGGGATGGTCGCTGTATTGCCATGCATCAATAAGCCGCATGTCAGTTGACATCTTTTTGGCGTAGTTCGTGGCGATCAGCATACGGGCGTTGTCTTCCGTGGGTGTAAGTGGTGCCCGCCCGATGAGTTCCCCATTGCCTGTTTTGGCAAAAGCCATCAGTTTTGCGATGAACTCGCTTTGCTCCGGGGTGGGTTTTATATTGACCATCGTTTCTACCAGTTCCGGTTTGTCCAGGTTAATGTGCTTTG
This sequence comes from Mucilaginibacter polytrichastri, assembly GCF_001911425.1. Taxonomy (GTDB): domain Bacteria; phylum Bacteroidota; class Bacteroidia; order Sphingobacteriales; family Sphingobacteriaceae; genus Mucilaginibacter; species Mucilaginibacter polytrichastri. Next base: position 1,236,532 of record NZ_MPPL01000001.1, read on the forward strand.
CCGTCTTATAATCCGTGATCTCGTTATAGAACAAGGCCAGTTCCGGCACCTTGATAAAATGGCGGAAGCGTTCCTTGGCAATGATCTCATTGGTGACGCTGAATTCAAAATCGGTGGTCTTGCGTGCAAATACCGCCGCCCAGCCATCAAAGTTCTCAATTCGCTGCCGCTCCATTTCTTTTGGCCGCAGGTACTTGAAAAGCAGGTACATTTCCGTAAGGCTATTCGATATGGGCGTCCCGGATAAGAACGTAACACAGAGGTCGGCATCAAACTTGTCCTGAAGCGTCCGTACCGCGAAAAGCATGTTGAGCGCCTTTTGGCTGCCTTCCATGTTACCCAGCCCCGCCACACGGTTGTGCCGTGTGGTAAAGGTCAGGTTCTTGAACTTATGGCTTTCATCCACAAAC
>NZ_MPPL01000001.1:1236951-1275079 GCF_001911425.1 Mucilaginibacter polytrichastri
CCACAAACAAATGGTCAACGCCCATTTCCTTAAAGCTGATGCCGCTGTCCTTTTTCTCCTCAATATCCTTCAAAACGCTTTTTAGCTTACCGTCCAGGTTGTTCCGGCGGATCTCCAGCCCTTTAAGCATCTTTTTAGAGATGTCGCCACCGAGTTCCCTAACCGTATCCAAATCCCGCTCGATACAATCCAGTTCATTCTGAAAAATTTGTTTTTGTATCTCCGGGGACTGCGGGATCTTACCGAACTGGTCGTGCGTCAATATGATGCAGTCCCAGTTATTGTTTTTAATCTCGTGCAAAATCCTGGTGCGCTGTGCCGGTGTAAAGTCATCCTGCCCCGGTGCCAGCACTTTGGCGGATGGGTACGCCTTGCGGTAGGTTTCCGCGATCTGGTCCACATTGGCTTTCAGGGCAATGATCATGGGCTTATGCACGATGCCCAACCGTTTCATTTCCTGCGCGGCAACAATCATGGTCAGCGTTTTACCCAAGCCTACCTCGTGGTCTACCAGCGCGCCCCGGTTCTGGATGATGCGCCAGGCGGCATTCTTTTGGGAAGAATACAGATCCTCAATGCCCAGTGCTTTTTTATCCAGGCCCGGAAAGCTCAGGTGGCTACCGTCAAATTCGCGAAGTACATAACAATTGTAAGTATCGTTATATAGACGCTCCAACTGCTTTTTATCACTGTCCGGCAACTCCTTTAACCAGTCGATAAAACCGCCGCGCATGCCCTCGATCTTTTGGTGCGCCAACTGGATGGCTTCGTTATCGGGCAGGCGGATGGTCTTGCCGCTGCCTGTGGATACTTCATAGGTAAAAAAAGGCGTGGTATTTTCCAGCGCGTGTTCCATCAGTGTATAACCGTAGGTTGTGCGCCCGCTTTTTGGTGTGACCGCAAATTCCCGCGACACCTTCAGGTTCATGCCGGTACTTACCTTAAAGGCATCCAGTGAGGGAAAATAATTTACACTGGCCGGCTGCTCGAATAAATGCGTCGCGAAACGGTCATAATACTTCGTCGGTATCCAGCGCTCGCCCAGGTTGAAATCCAGCAGTTCAAAGGGGATGCGTTCGGGCTGCACTTTTTCCAGCGCCTGCAAGCTGCGCAAAAACTGCGGGTTGTTCGGGTGCTGGGTATGCTCCCGCATCGCGTCGCGCAGCTTCGCCACTACATTACCGCTCAGGAATTCATCCGCTGTCTCCCAGGCATTGCTCACAGGGTCGAGATAAATATGGTTGCCAAGGGTATTGATAACCTCCTGCTTTTCAAGCTTCATCGCTGCACCGATGAAATCAAGGTCTACCTTGCCGGTATCGTTCAGGCTGTGCGCCAGCGCTTCTATCGGGTCTTCGGTCGTAAAGCGCTCCTTAGTATGCTGCACCGAACCGGTCAGGATATCGGACTTTACAAAGCGTTCGCCTTCTTTACGTTCCAGCGAGGAAAGGGTAATGAGCCCAAAAGCGGTATCTTCCAATATGCGCCTGCGGTTATCGGCGGCATTCAGCAATCCATACCGCGTGGTAAAAGCATCATAGCTGCTGTTTAGCGCTTGTCGTGCTTTCGAATTAATTTCTTTTCCTGCAATTTCTTTACCTGACAACTCCAGGTAGCTGTCGCGTAAAGCGGTATACCTTTCATAAAAGGCAACATTGCTCTGCGTAACGAGTGGCTGGAAAACCGCATGCTTAAATTCATCGTCCGGCTGGGCTATGGTGCCCACTTTGCCGGAATGCACCACAAGGGTGCCTTCTTTATAAAAAGGTTGCAGTGCGCTAAAAGGGGTAATTTCCTGTCGTTTCAGGCTAAACAGTCCTTCGATTGTACGGTCGCCCTCATACCTGAAGGTATGGCTGTACTGCTGAAGCTGGTTGGAAAGGCTTTTCAATTCATGGCCAAGCAGCCGTGCATCCATCCAGTTAGCAGATAAGCCATCTATTTCCTTTACATTGGAATACAGCTTGTATAAAAACCGGTTTGTCTTATGCTGTTTTGCAGCCAGTAAGACTACATTTTCATGCAGCGGGTTATCCGTTGTCCTGATGGTGCTGATGATTCGGGCACTGTTCTTTTGCACTACACCTTCATCCATCGGGTTTACATACGCCAAAGCCCTGTTGATGCTCTCGGCGGGCGCGGTATCAAAAAGTCCAAGCTGTATGGGTACTGTGGGTGCCTGGCTCTCGGGCATCGGCAGGTAGGTCAGTTTGGGTGCTGCTGCTTGCGGGACCGCTACTTTTGTTTCCTGCGTTTTTTCAAAACGGTCTCTTTTTAGTCGCAGTCCAAACTGGTAGTTCAGGCTGTCCTTTAGTTCCTGAGCAATGTCCCCGATAGGGCCATTTTGCCAGACTACCTCTGTAGCACGCCCATACTGGTTCGTACCCGCAGAACGCTCATTGCCCATGATAATCTCATGGTCGTGCGTCGAGATATAATAATTGGATGGATACTTGCCATATTCATTTTCCCTGTTTTGTACAACAAGCAGGTGTCCTTCCTCAAAACTTAGTTTTTCTTTGGCAGTATTCTTTTGTACAACCAAGAGATGGTTGGGTGCTTCAGTGTTACCGGTATCCTTCATCAGGTTATCGGGCATTACTGCAAGGCCTACAAAATCCGCCCGTTCAAATAGATATTTTCGCGCCGCCTCGTTCGACGGACCATTTAAAAAGGCATCAGTGGTAATGTAGGCCATCAGCCCGCCGTCTGCCAGTTTATCCAGCCCTTTGGCAAAAAAGTAGTTGTGTATTTTACCGGATAAGTCCTTATTAGGGTAGGCTTCATCGTAAACTGAAAAGTTCCCAAATGGAATATTGCTCACTACCAAGTCAAAGCTGCCATTTTCTTTTGTCGGTGTTTCTTCAAGGCCGGATATATGGGTGTCCGTTCTAACGGGTAGTGTACTATTAATGGCCAACAACACCAGCCCCGAAAGCTTGTCCTTTTCAACCGCTGTTATGTGTTCAAGGGACGGGAATGCCTTTACTGCCTCACTGATAAATACGCCCGAACCCGCCGATGGCTCGTACAGGCGCTTTGGTTGTATACCCTGCTCTCTGAGCACGGAATACAAAGTCTGCGGTACGACTTCAGGGGTATAAAAGGCCGTCAGGACACTGTTACGCAATGAGCCAATGATTTCTTTATACTGGCTATCATTGTAGTTTTCTTTCAGTAGTTCATGCAGCTGCATCATACTGCCATGCAGCTTCAGGTCTTCTTTGGTCGCTCCGTTGGCCGTCCAGTCCTCAGCCGGGCCGTAAGGGTACAGTATGGCCTTAATACCCCCAAAACCGGCATACGCCTGAAGGCTGCCCAGATCCTCAGCGGATACCGGGTTGCCTTTCTGATACTCCAGTGCGATTTTGATCGCACGGATGTTGCCGTTTAGTTTATGGGAGACATTATAAGCCATAGCTGCACATTTTCAATCGTTCACATTTCTTCAGCTTACAGCAGGTAATCGTGTACCTGCGCGATAATAGCATACCGCAGATGGCGGTCATCTTGGGTTTCCTCTGAGAATCCGAACGCCTCGAAGGCGTCCTGGCAGGCTTCAATAAGGTTCACCACCTCATAGGTTAGTACGCCATCTTCCTGTAGCCGCTTAAAATCATCCGGGAATTCTTCCTCGATTACAGAGCGGATATACAGGAATTTTGAGGGCTTCAGTTCTGCGGTCATCGCGCTTAGGCAGAGTTCCTCAATGACATACTGCGGCTTGCCTTCTGCAAGCAGCGCTTCTATCATGGGGATAATGCCGTTTACTTTTTCTTCGAGGTACTTAGTGACTGAATACTCCTCCTGGAGGTTCAGCATCAGGTCGGGATTGTTATGGACAATAAATGCCCATAACTTTTCTTTTAGTTTTTCTACCATGATAATTTTTTAAGAGATACCGAAGAAGGACTGGATCACGGTGGCAACCACCACAAGGAAAATACAGCTGCCGAACCAGGCGGCAGCGACCTTGCCGGTGTCCTGGTCACCCGCATTCCATTTCTGGTAGACCTTGACCGCACCGATCAGCCCGAGTATCGCGCCTACGGCGTACATCAGGTTGGTGCCCGCCGCGAAATAGCTGCGGACTTTGGTGTTGGCTTCGTTGATGCCCTCAATGCCATCCTGCGCGAATGCGCTGTTTGAGATGGCTACAATGGCTATAGCTGTAAAGGCCATAGCGATCCCCTTCAGGGGAAACTTTCTCGTTTTCCTGCTCGACGTTTTCATAACTCACACGTTTAAAAGTTTGTAAAAAAGAATTTTTGTAGATAAAAAAGCGGAGGGCTTCGCCGTCGCATTGCCCACTCATCCTGTTCACCATTGCCTACGCACCGGGCCGGACAGGGAAGCACGCTCCGCTTCGGGCTGTTATTTTGTGTCCCATAAAAGGTCCACCTCGTTTTCAGTGAGGGTAACAGCGCCATATTTTTCACACTCCGATACGATCAGCTCATTTACCGAGGAGCGTAACGGGGAGTTTTTCACATTGGGGTATTCAGCCAGTACCAGTTGCAGGTATTGCCTGAATTCCTGCGGGTCGGCTTTCTTTTGGGAGGCATCAGCAATTACCGTATTCAGCCGGCCAATGAGGTGCTCCACTTCTGCAAACTCATCATCGCCTTCGGCTTTGGTATAATTTTCATTGGGATGATTGGATTCGGCGATACCAAATTGGTCGGAACCATTTTTTAGGGCTGCCTGCAATTGCGGTTTCCGTCTGCCGGAAAGCAATTCTTTAAGGTCACTGGTGTAATACCGCAGCCCTACATAGCTGTAATAAATGCCTGCTGTAATGGCGGCCCCTGCAAAGTAGTCCGCCCATGAAATGTTAGTAAACATATGCGCTCATTTTTATCGTTTTACAATCGACCCAGGCTACTGTATGCCGGGCTGTTTATTTAGTTTCTGAGAGCAAAGTAACGTTGTAGAGAAAGGCGGGTAAATTTCAACTTTTTGTTGAAACCCAAGTTGAAACCCTGAAATCCACACGTATTAATTAACAACTTGAAATAAAATAACCATTCATACAGGCTAGCTTTAAATAGTGTTGTGAGGATATTCTTAGCACAAAGCTTCCGCAATCCGCTAAACAAATAATTCACGCAAATTTTTAATTCTTTATGCCCGTTGATTATGAATTGCTTATAAAAAAGTATCATAAATTTTATGAGGCCTATGTATAACAAGGCTATTATTTATCTAAAAATCGTTAGTTTTATATACCCTTAAACCCTATCCATGTCCTTTTTAAGAACTATATATCTGATTTTTGACACCGACCGCCAGGAACATATGAATAAGTTTGAAGAGATAATAAATGGTAATTATCCGTCAACAATCATTAATAAATTTACCGGGCTAAATGAGCCTTTAGTGTCATTACATAATCAAATGATTATGGCCCCGGAATATATCTTTATCGAGGATCATTTTATGACAGATATGTCATACAGTATCTTAAGGAAAATATGTAGGTTGGAAAAAGTTGGTGAAACCCATATCATAATATTTGGGAGATCAGTTGATGAGCTTGACCGCGCTAAAGCAAAAAACTGCAAAGTCAGCTTTTTAAGAATAGATGATTATAATAGTTTGGACTTACAGCAAATTAAAGAGTCTTTAAAGCAAAATTTTAGCCGATCTATATAATAAAATGCTCATATACGTTTTATATTATATCGACAATTAGGGATTCAGGCCTGGAAATGATGTGGTTTATCTGTTGCGCAAAAGAAAAATCTTACTGAAAGAGATTAGACCAGCTGGCTTGGATTATTTCTTATGAGATGTGGTTAGGGTTGCGCATCGTCAGGTAACAATTTAACAAATGTTTTGGGTCAGGATAAAGCTAAGGTACAGGTTTGCTTCTAATTGTTACATATAATCCCGACTACATCAGGCTGTTCATCGATTTTCCTGAACATTTAATATGCCGGACGTTTCAATTGGTTAATTTAGCCGGGCATCTAATTAAACAATTGTTAAAATGAGCGAAGCCGGGAAAATCGATCTTATCCTGAAGGAACTATATGAATCTCATAGGGGTGTACTCTGTTCTTTAAAGTACATTATCTCGCGCGCCCAAATCGATATAAGGTCCCTACAAAATATGACAATTAAGGCGAATCGGCTCAATAGGGCTAAGCTAATCCGCGTTGTTCTCATGGAGGACGACCTGCTTGTCATGTTGACACCTGAAGGAAAATTTTTTTGTGAACGATCCTCCTATGCATACCCGGGTTTTCCTATCATTACCCATAAGCAAAGATGAAGCCCGCAGGAGCAGCGGGCTAAAAATAGATTGCATGGTTCACTTCTCTTACCTGTGTTGTTTTTGTATTACCCATCCATTATCCGATAAGGCAAAATAAGCCTCTTTTTTGTCCGGTTTCCCCAGTTCCTTTTTTACCAGTACCGCAAAAGGCGAGATGTTTTTATAAACCGTCGTGTATTCGACGATAGCTGTATTATTGCTTTTGTCAGGGATAATGGCGGTTATTTCACCCATATCTTCGTCTGCAAGCCTGACCTTTTGGATCTTATATTTACGGTCCTCCTCAGGGGTAGGCAACAAATAGGGCTTTGCCTTCTATGTAAATTCAATTATAGGTTTCGATCCTATCTCGCCTAATTTAAGAGTCTTGTGTATGATAACCCATCCTTTTTGATCCAGGTCTTCGCTGTATAGTTTTGTCACGTGGTCCGGGTCCCCACAAAAAATTTCATGGCCATACACGTGTGGGTAGCCCTTTTCCTTTTTGATAAGTGCTAAAGCTTCTTCGCGTGATAATTCGTTTCTTCCGCAGCCGCATACTAATAGCTCGGCAATTAAAAAAATTGATAAATTTTTCATGATAACTGTTGTTATAATTAATACTCCCTTATTTTCCTGATGATACGCTCCAGGGTTTCAATCGCAATGGCCTTATCCCGTTCTTCTGCTACATAGGACTGGGTACGCATCCCCTTATAAGATAAGTTTTCGCTATGGGGTGTAGACAAGTGAGGTACAATGGTCTTGAAGACTTCGCTCAATGACCTTGCAACCAGTATGCGCAGGTCGTCAGCGGCACGAAGGATCAGGCCCGCCTGGTCGGAAGAAAGTTTAACCAGCACTTTTTGCAAAACCCTGGTATTTTTGCTTTCGGGTACACTATTACCGGGTAGTTCCTGCAAAGGCCCGGCCGGCAAGTTTGGCTTTTTTTCGAGGTACGCGATTTCTTCACTAAACCAGTCGTTCAGTACTTTTCCAAGGCTATGGTAATTGGGGTTGAGCACCATACCGGGTTTAGGCTGTATATGGCGGAATGCCTTTTGGTAAAGCAATAAGGTATCCCGTTTTTCCTCGGCCCCCTCAATATTGCTAATCTTCTGCATGATCTTCCTGATGAGCAGCTTTATAAATGCCTTGCTGTTATAGTTAAGGTAAATAAGCAACTGTTCTACAGGGGTAAACAGGGCTTCGGGTTCTATGCCCCAACGCACCTCGTCCAGACGGCGCAATAATTCCTCTTTATAACGTACATCCCTGTAGCGTACCTTAAAGGGTATGGGCATGCCCGAGGCGGCAAAGCGGTACAGCCTTTTGAACAGCACACCGGCTGCCATTTCTTCCGGATGGTAAAGTATCTTTTGCTCCACCTTACCCAGCCTTGCGACAAGCTCTTTACGCTGCCGGCAAAGCGACACCAACGGGACCCGCTGTTCCGGGCTGTGGTGCTCGGGAAAGTAATCATTGATGAAGGCAACCATTTTTTCTAAGGCCATGATATAAGTGTTGCATAAGCCCTCTACAATCTTTGTCCTGCATCCCTGCTGTTCTGATTTGTACAGTGTTTCATCCAGCAGCTGGGTAAGGCTCAGGTGGTAGCGTTGTACCAGCATCCGTATCTCTTTCTCCCGGCCCAGGGCAAAGGCCTGCGTCTTTAACAGCAGTTGCAGGCTGGATATTTCTTCGTCAAGTTGCTGCTCAAACCCTTTTATATTGTTTGCCTTTTTTTCGCCAACCTGCCCGGAAAGGAATGTATCAGCGAGCAATTCCAGCCCCCTTAAAGGGTAATCATAATTATTAGCCGCCGGACCGGCTTGAAGAGGTTCATTTTGTTGTGTATCCATGTCAATAATAATTTGGCATGACCACCACAATAAAAAGCCCAATGCCAGAAACACGGTTTTTCCGATTTGTTAAACTCGTTGAAAATGAATATTATATCGCTATGATGCACAAAGGGCTCAATTGAGGTTTTGGGGAAATCAGTTTTACCCCTGGGGAAATCAACACTAAAATTGGGGAATTCAGCACTTTCCAGGCTAGCCCGGAGTAGAGGCTTTCTTCTTTATACAGGCCACGGACGGGATTTAGTACACCACTGTAGCCAATTCTGTTCCATTTATCGGTCCATCCACAACCTGAAGGGGGCCACGCGGTCTTCACTGATGATGTGAAGCCGCTCGTGCTCAGTAGGGATTTTTGCACCCGAAGCATATAGTGCAGGCTCAGGAAACAGTTCAAGGGTTTTATTCTTGCCGGGCCTGTAAAATTTACAGGCATTAAAATTTACGATCATCTGGCGGTTGATGCGGAAGAATAGCCTTTTATCCAGCATCCCCTCAAGTGTTTTCAGGGGGATGTCCAGCCGGTAACTATCATTTATGGACGGCATTTCGGTAGTGCGCATAAAGACAGCACCCCCTAAAATAAAGAAATAGGCAGCAGTGTCAAGCTTCACGGGAATGGAGCGTGTTGGGGTGTCTACAATAAGTACTTCCCTGGCCGGGTTTATGGATACACCCTTTTCTCCATTCTCCCCCGTGGTAATATCCGGTTCACGGCTATCCCTGAGCAGGTAGGAATTGATACCGAAATAGTACACGTTCAGCACCAGGAGCATCAAGAGGATGATCGTATAGTCTTCACTCAGGTAGGTGGTCTTTAAGATGTTTATATTGTATATCGCAAAGAAGCCCGCAGCCAAAAGGAAAGCCCCGAAAGCCGGCACAAAAAATCCAAAGACGGATTGCCATAGCAGCCGCAATATGGCATGGTGTTTCCAGTCCAGCTTTTTATCCAGGCGTACCGTTACAAAATGGATATATGTGGTTAAAAGTATAGCGATCACGAAGCTTCCCGCCATGCCAATCCAGTATGAACCGGTAAATACCGCCTCAAAAAAGGTATCCGGCTCATTATACATCACCAGAATGTGGGAAGCGACCAGGGCGAGCGCGATCCTGAAATATTTGTCGTTGTAGCGGACAGGTGCCATATATTCCTCCTGCTTATCTTTTTCTAAATCCTGCGTTGCAACAAGTATATCAAAATAGTGTAACTTTTGGAAGCGTCATATAACTAAAGGTTAATGAAAATTGATATTTAAGGCTGAATCGGCGATATTAGGGTTTACATAAAACTAACTGCCATGACAAAACAACCATTTACACCCGATGGGGTGAAGCTTAAGACAACGGAGCTCTACGCCCTGAGCGACCAAAATTTACAGGTACAGTCGGATTTGATCGCGACCCAGTTCCCTACATGGATGAGGGATAACTTTTCCCTTACGACACAGCAGGATGATTATCTTTCTGCTATGGACCAGGAGTATGTGGATTTCCTTGCTGATGAAACATCCGGCGCGATTGGTAAAAAACTTCCGATCATTCTCGTTGGCCCTGTTAATCCACCGACCCAAGGAACCGGCAGTAAACGGATCGATACCAAAAGCACGTCCAGGAAAGTGGTCGATGCAGGGGTAGTTAAAGCGACTACTGGGGAACTGACCATCGAGATAAGCTATCCCGAATAACTGGAAGTGTACTAATCGTATAAACCCTGCTATAAAAACGGCAGGGTTTATTCGTATACAGTGACTTAGAAATATTGATGCCACAATTGCCCCAATTCTGAGGCTCTGCAAAGCAGAAATCCTTACATTTGTACCGAACCTTTATGTAGCCCCCCGTTAGTTTTTCGGGGTTTCGGGGGGCTTTTTTCAAGAAACATCTACATCAGCTATATTGTTTACTGCCCTCTCAGGGCAGTTTTTATTTATCCTCCTTTTTATTTTACCGATACTTTGGAACCGCGAGCCAAAACGGTTAGTAACTGCACTCATTAATATTGACCTGATTTTACATTTATGGATAAAAAGTGTAAATTAGGGCTAATAAAATGCCAGATCTTAAAAATTACACTGATTTTGAATTAGCTTCCTTGCTTAAAAAGGGCGATGAGCGTGCTTTTGCTGAAATCTATCGGCGCTATAAATCGAAATTGATCGGCGCGGCCCTAAGGTTGCTAAAATCGCCGGAACTTACCGAAGAACTTGTTCAAAACCTATTCCTTAAAATATGGGAACAGCGGGAAAAGATCGACCCGGAACAGGCACTAAACGCCTACCTCTACAAAATTGCGCATAACCTGGCCTGCGACACATTCCGCAAAGCAGCCAGGGATAAAAAGCTCTTTGGGCAGCTACTCCTAGCTACAAGCAGTTCCTATGATCACATAGAAAAACATATTTTTGCGAAAGAAAACCAGGCTGCCTTAAATCAAGCAATCAGCCTCCTGCCTCCGCAACAGCAGAAAGTATTTACCCTTTGTAAACTTGAAGACAAAAGCTATGAAGAAGCGGGACGGATACTGAACATAGGTACCGGTACGGTCAATAACCACATGTACCGCGCTAATGTGTTCCTTAAGGAATATTTCGCGGGAAAGCCGGGTAAGCCAATTGCTTTTAGCTTATTGCTATATATGATAGCCGACAGCATCCATTAAGCGGAGGCGATAAGATGGGCGCAAGCTTAGCGGGAATTAGCGCCTCTATACAGGCCATCACCAGTAACGCCAAAAACAAGGTGCCCCGAAGATGTTTCGTTACCCCCAATTTTAGCCTTATATTCTACAATATGCCACTCGGGCGTTGAATCCTTTTCACTGGTAATGTCATATGATATTACATGATGTCCCCTGTTGGCCTCATACGATTTTACCTCAGAATCTATAATGTTCGCATTTTTACCGGAGCATGAAGAAAACAGGACTGCCGATACAACAAAAGCAATAGTTTTCATACATAATATTTTCATACAAAAATATTATACGGAATAATTTCGTCCTACATATTTTTTGTTAAAGAAACGTTAAAAATGCTAAGTGATTAAACAGGCTTTAGCATATCGGCTCTTTATGTTCGTTGGACGTTTAAATGCTACCGTTTATCGATTTTGTTTCTGACGCCCGTAGAATAAAAGTACATTTGTAAGACAAGAGCTTCGAACCCTCTTTTAGTGATTACCTTTAGCCCCTTTATTTAAGGGGCTTTTTTATTATAAATTATGATGGACTGTAAATTTTAGTGCCTATAAAAAACATAAAGTAATTTTACACTTTTCAGACAAGTAGGCTTTATTCAAAAAAGAGAAAGCAAAGCCAATTTGCTACAAATGGTATTTTAATAATATTACGTGAATACACAACTTACTGAAGCTGTGTATTCACAGTACCGATTAACAAAAATATTGTTCTCGGCTGTGAGTTTTTTAAATGGGAAGCGTATTACCATAAAAACAACACTTGGAACGCAAAGAAGACATCCACATCCTTTTTGAAAAATACCTTGAAAATAAAGTCAGCGAGGAAGAATTAAGGCAATTGCTTTATCATTTTAATGTAGCTGAGGATAAGGCTATCCTGACCGGTCTAATAATGGATGAGATGGCTAAAGAAGTGATAATCTCAGGCCAGGATGAAACCATTCAGTCTATCGCTGATAACATTGAACGAAAGATTTTCCCCGTTCACCAGCCTGTCCGCAAATTAAGACGCCTGCCATCTATATGGGCCGCCGCTGCAATACTGTTATTTGCGGTAAGCGTAACAGCCTATTTATACATCTCAAAAAGTAAAAGCGATAATGAGCAAATTGGCAGGATAAAAAATGATGCCCTTCCGGGAGGCAGCAGAGCCATACTGATACTTGCAAACGGGCAAAAGATAGACCTTACCAAAGCAAAAAACGGAACTTTAGCAAGCCAGGCAGGCAGTGTGATCAGTAAAAATGCTTCAGGCCAGATTGGTTATACAGCCTCCAAAAACAATAGCACAGTAGTAAATTATAATATTATCCAGACTCCTAAAGGAGGCGAATACCAGGTGGTATTGCCTGATGGTACAAAAGTCTGGCTTAATGCAGCCTCATCACTAAAATATCCCACATCGTTTACTTCCCTTAAAGACCGCAATGTTGAGCTGACCGGCGAAGCTTACTTTGAGGTTGCCCACAACAAACAGCAACCTTTCCATGTAAAGACAGCATTACAGAGCGTAGAGGTATTGGGTACACACTTTAATATCATGGCGTATCCCGATGAGCAAACCATTACCACAACATTACTCGAAGGCGCTGTAAAGGTCAGCAAAGAGGGAAACTTTAAACTTCTGAAGCCGGGGCAGGAAGCCTTGGTAGAAGAAGATATAAAAATACGTGATGCCGATGTTGATGCAGCCGTTGCCTGGAAGAATGGACGGACCTACTTTAAAGATGCGAATATCCCAACGATGATGCGCTCACTTTCGAGATGGTATAACATTGAAGTTATATATCGTGGTGAAATCCATAACGAATTGTTTACCGGGGGAATTTCCCGCAAGTCCAACCTTTCCAGCCTTTTAAAAATATTGTCATCCGGCGGCATACATGCTACGATTGAAGACCATAAACTTATTGTGACGCCTTAATCCAAATTGCTAACTTATAAACAGAAAATGCCTATGCGTAAATAAAGATCAGTTTTAGTTAATGCCTTAAAGGCCGGGGTTGCTTCCAACGATCCTGGCCTACAAAAGGGCTTCACCGGCAAGCCGGTTCAAATTCTTCTAACAATTAAATTATTAACCCTAACAAGAAAATACATGACAATTCATCTTATTGCTTAAGCGGAATATAAAGGACAATTTTTAAAAGCTTTTTAGCGTTAATCCCTCCCTTGTCCGCTTCGCATCTAAAACGCAATCACTTCTATTTAAATTCTAAACTACAAATTGTGGCTGAGCATTGCTATGCCCTCTACCCAGTATTAATTATTTACCACAACAACAATTAAAAATTAATTATGTCATTACAACCATTAACCGCTGCAGGTGTAACCGCCAAAACAACCGAATTATACGCTTTATCAAATAGCCTTTTAGCCGCCCAGGCTGATGCCGTGCAATCCGATTTTGCAACATGGATCAAAGGCAACTTTACACTTTCTACCCCGCAAAGCGATTTTTTAACAGGGATGAACGCCACTGCACTTAAATATTATGGTGCGCAATGTTCAGTTGCATTTAGGTCACGGCTGACAATTAGCTTATCCACGCCAACCCCTGTAGGTTCCCATAAATTTGTTGGATCTGTTAATACGCTGGAGGTATCTACTGACAGTGCCGGTACCCTTCAAACAACAGGCTCCCTTACATTTAAGATAGAATACCTTGTTTAATTTATATTTTATTTACAATTCCTAAATACGGGCTGTGAGTTTTTCCTTTTACAATCGTACTACAAGTAATAGCCGATCTGCGGCATAACGATTAAAAAAGGGAAAATGCCTATGGGTAAATAAAAGAGCAAATATCAGATTGCTAACATAAAAGGGCCGGAGAGTGCTTCCAACACTCTACCGGCCTTATGTCAGGCAAGTTACCGGCTGGGCCGGTGCAAATCCTTCTAACGATTTAACTATTAACCCTAACAAGACAAAAGTATGCAAATTTTTACGCTCTCTTATAGGAGGCGGCTTATTAAAACACTATTGGTTATGAAGCTTATTACCCTTCTTATCATTTTGGCCTGTTTTAAAGTGTCTGCTTCCGTCTATGCACAAACTATTACCCTTAAAGAAAAAAATGCCCCGCTGACTAAAGTATTCAAGCAGATCGAGCAGCAAAGTGGCTACAGCTTTTTCTACAAAAATGAGATGCTAAAGCAAATGCAAAAAGTCAGCATTACCGTTCAAAATGCTTCCCTAACAGATGTATTAGAAAAATGCTTCAGCAACCAGACGCTGACTTATGAGGTCATCGACAATACGATCATTGTCAAGACAAAAGAAAAGCCAGTAGTGCAAAAGGTTAAAATCTTATTCACCAGTCCAATACTTATTAAAGGACGTGTAACAGATACCGCAGGGCGTGCCCTGCCGGGCGCGCTAATTAAGGTTAAAGGAACCGATAAAGCTGTTACAGCAAATGATGATGGCGAATTTGAGATCACTGGAGTTGACGAAAAAGCGATATTGGTGATCACATATGTGGGATATATTACTACTGAAGTCCCGGTAAATGAGAATACGGCACTCGCTATAATGTTGCAGCCTGATATTGCGCTGCTAAACGTAGTAAAAATTGTTTCAACCGGATACCAGAGTATCCCAAAAGAGCGGGCAACGGGTAGCTTTGCGCAACCTACCAAACAAATTTATGATGTGAGGGTAGCACCCGACGTGATCAGTAAATTATCAGGGATAACAAGCGGATTGGTCTTTAACGCGAATACCACAAATACGCTGTCAGGAAAAACAGATATAAACATTCGCGGGCAATCCACGATTTTCGCCAATTCCCAGCCCTTGATCGTAGTCGATAACTTTGCCTACAGTGGCGATATTAGCAGTATTAATCCCAATGATGTGGAGGATGTCACAATTTTAAAAGATGCGGCAGCCGCATCAATTTGGGGGGTACGTGCCGGGAACGGTGTCATTGTCATCCGCACAAAACGTGGTAGCAGGAATAAAGCCCCGCAAATCAGCTTTAACGCGAATATAACAGTAGCTCAAAAGCCGGACTTGAAATATGATCCGAATTATATTGCATCAACAGATTTTATTGAAGTAGAAAAATTCCTGTTTACAAAAGGGAAATATGACGGCTTTTTAAACAATCCATATACCGCAGTTTCACCAGTAGTAGAACTATTGGCCGCCAAGCGGGCCGGACAAATTGGCCAAAATGAGGCTGATCTTCAGATTGGAGCCTTAGCAAATAATGATGTACGGGATGATATATCAAAATATTTCTATAAGAAAGCTGTAAACCAACAATATGCATTAGCAATTTCTGGTGGCAGCGACAAGTCATCTTACTATTTTTCTACAGGTTATGATAAGAGTCTACAGAATCTCAAAAATAATAGTTCGGACAGGCTTACCATAAACTCGCGAAATACTTTTTACATGCTCAAAGGGCTGGAATTAACCGCTGACATAAATTACATCAAAAGCTCGCGGAGGCAGGATAATATTGTTACCCAACTTATAACCGGAGGAAATTACAGTGCAATCTATCCCTACGCCAAATTTGCAGACACCCAAGGCAACCCTTTATCCATTGTAAAGCAATACAAAAAATCTTTCGTAGATGCAGCGCCGGCCAGCGGGTACCTTGACTGGTCATTCTACCCGCTAAAAGAACTGGGGCTGCAGGACAACACAGTGCAGTACTCGGACATTCGCCTGAGCCCGTCCTTAAAATATAACATTATTAAAGGGCTTAATGCAGAAGTAAAGTATCAGTATGAAAATTACAGTACTGATACCCGTAACCTGCAGGGACAGGAAACATTTTACACGCGCAACCTAATCAACCAGTATGCTGAGTTTACAGACAACAGGGTTACGGGCTACAATATCCCTTTAGGCGGCATCCTGTTCCAGGGGAATACAAGGATGGCTTCTTACAACATCAGGGGCCAGGTAAATTATTCGGCAAGCTGGGCAAAACACGAACTATCAATTCTTGCTGGTTACGAGCAGAGCCAGGCTGTAACAAGTGGATCATCCTCTATTTTGTATGGATATAATGATGATACGGGCAGCTTTACAAATGTAAACTTTGCAACCAACTATCCGCAAAATCCGCTGGGGAATTATGGGCCCGTGTCCAATAGCGCAGGGACGAGCCGGATAACCGACCGTGTCCGGTCTAAATTTGCAAATGCGGCTTATACGTATAACCGCCGATATACAATTTCCGCCAGTGGGAGGATCGACGGATCAAACTATTTCGGGGTTGACGCCAATTTAAAAAGTGTGCCTTTATGGTCGGTGGGTGCTAAATGGAATATTGCTGAAGAAGGTTTTTACCACCTGGCATGGCTGCCAACATTGCAATTGCGCACGTCTTACGGCTACAATGGCAACCTAAACAGGTCTATCGCAGGCGTTACAACCTTTCGCTCCGCCTCAAATAGCTCTTGGACCAATTTCCCCTATGCGACGGTTTCAAATTTCGGCAATCCAGACCTTACATGGGAGAAGTCAGCAATTACGAATATCGGTGTTGATTTTGGGACGAAGGCGGGCAGGCTCTCAGGGAGCCTTGAATATTTTTCGCGCAAGGGCACTAACCTGATCGGCGATAAATCTATGGCGCCAAGTTCAGGCCTAACTGTTTTTCGCGGCAATTACGCAGACATGGTCGCAAAAGGATTTGATATACAATTGACTTCAAAGAACCTCGATGGCCCGGTCAAGTGGTCAACAACACTGCTGGGCAGCCACGCCGTGGAAAGAGTAAGCCGTTACGATGCGCCAATATTAGCAGCCCTGGCAGTAAACGCAAACGGGACAGGCAATTCTATAAGCCCCTTTCAGGGGTACCCGGTTTATAGTATCTGGAGCTATAAGTGGGCTGGGCTTGATCCTGCCAATGGTGATCCGCAAGGGTACGACGCAAACGGAAATATAAGTAAGGATTACGCAATACTGACCAGCCCGGACTCTTTAAAAAGGTTGGTATACAGCGGCTCTGCCCGTCCCACATATTTTGGTGGTATCAGCAATACCTTTTCATACCGCAACTTTACCCTTAGCGTCAACGTCTCTTATAAGTTTGGCTACTATTTCCGCCGGGGCTCAATAAGTTACACCACTTTATTTAACAACTGGACAGGCCAGAATAAGGAGATCGCCCAGCGGTGGCAATCTCCGGGCGATGAAAAAATCACCAATGTCCCGTCTATGGTATATCCCGGGGATTATAATCGCGATGCTTTTTATAATTTCTCTAAAGTTACGGTTGAAAAAGCCGACCACATACGTCTACAGGATATCAGCCTAAGTTATGAGCTATCCAAGCAGAAGATCCACAAGCTGCCTTTCGAGCACATCTCCATATACGGCTACGCAAACAACCTGGCCATATTGTGGCGCGCAAATAAATTGGGCCTTGATCCGGATTATCCCACCGGCTATCCCACGCCAAAGACGTTTGCACTCGGCATTAAAGGAAGTTTTTAATTATGAATCAAAGAGTATGAAAACTATATATATAAAACACATAAAAAATTTATCCTTAGCCTTGGGGTTCCTAAGCCTTTTTTGTCTTGCCTCCTGCAAAAAAGACTGGCTTGACGCGAAACCGGACCAGGCATTGATTGTTCCGGGTACGGTGCAAGATTACCAAGCGCTACTTGATAATAATACCGACACCTATTTATTTAATACGACCCAGCCCGCACTATGCGAGACGATGAGTGATGACTATTTCGTATCGAAGGCGTCGTGGCAAAGCTTTGGCCTTGTACAGGACCGGAATGCCTATGTTTGGGCCAGGGAAATTTACGAGGGTGAAAACAGCTTTGACTGGGATTATTGCTATAAAAGGATATTACACGCTAATGTAATCCTCGACGGTATCGAAAAGGTTGCAAAAAACGATGCCAATACTGCTTCATGGAATAATGTAAAGGGTTCAGCCCTGTTTTACCGGAGCTTCGACTTTTTTAACCTTGCACAGGAATTTTGCAAAACCTATGATAAGTCCACTGCGGCCACGGACTTAGGTATCGTGCTAAAGTTATCTTCCAATTTAAATGATAAGGCATCCAGGTCAACCGTAGCACAAACCTATAGCCAGGTCATAAATGACCTTCTAATGGCAGCAAAGCTGCTGCCTGTAATGCAGCGCTTTCCCAGCCGGCCTTCTTCGGTTGCCGCATATGGGCTCCTGGCGCGGGTATACCTGATAATGGGCGATTATGAGAACGCAAAATTATATGCGGAGAAGTCTCTGGGACTTTACGGGGAGCTTATAGATTATAATACCTTAAGCCTTACCGATGAGCCCGCGCTGCCACGGTTCAATAAGGAAGTTACCTTTTACAGTTTTCTCAATATATTCGATTCCAGTAATTGTTATTCGCCTTACGTAAATATAGATTCTACCCTCTATAATACATATAGTAGCAACGATCTGCGTAAGGCGATTTATTTCAAGGACGTGTCGGGGGTTATTACCTATAAGGGTGGTTATTATAACGATTATAGTTATTCGGGTGGCTTACAAACCGATGAGATGTACCTGATATCTGCTGAGTGTAATGCCCGCCTGGGCGCTCTACCAGAAGCTTTAAAATCCTTAAATACCCTGCTTAATACCAGGTGGGTTACCGGGACATTTACGCCTTATACCGCTACCAGCGCTGATGCACTACTGCCGCAAATCCTGCTAGAGCGCCGAAAGGAATTAATTTTCAGGAGCCTGAGATGGCCTGACCTAAGAAGGCTTAATAAAGAGCCGCGGTTTGCAAAGACCCTGACCCGAAACCTGGATGGGGTTATTTACACACTTCCCCCCAACGATCTGCGCTATGTGCTCCCGATACCGGAAAATGAAATTAAATTAAGTGGCATTGAACAAAATCCAAGATAATGAAGACAACATATAATTCTATAAAACTGTTTTTTTTGCTGATATCCATTTCATTTTGCAGGCAATCACTCGCCGCACAGCGATTGGTTTCACCAGACAGCGTTATCCTGACGGGCACCATTAATAAAAAATTCGCCGGGGATTCTGCCCTGCTAATTGTCCACGGCCAATTCTATCTTCAAACTGCACCTTTACAATTTGCACAAAACACGCTCAAGGCCGCTATTGGAAGTGACGGGGAGTTTGCCTTTAAGATCGGCAGCCCAAATTCCCCCTTCCACATATCGGTGGCCTTCCCTGATGATTTTGACAAGTCAGGAGAACTCAAAAATCCCCTGCACATTGCCAATTATCTTGTTGAACCGGGCAACAACATCCAGATCAGGCAAAAAAACGACAGCCTGTTTTTTTCGGGGACTGGAGCCGCGCTGTTTGATACGCAGTACAGATTGCAGCGACTGACACAAAATCAGATAAAAGGCGATACATTGTTTGGATATAATGAAAACCCACAGCGATGGCTACAAATACAGGATGCCCACCTCGATGAAATCATAGGAACCCTTGAAAAATCGAAAGTACTATTATCTCCGCTATCTTACAGGATTATCAAGGCTGACTATGTTGGTGATAACAGGCAATGGGTTTTTGAAATAATGCAGTTCACGGGATTTAATCATAGAACGCCGACTGGAAAGAATAACAAGATTGTTTTTGAGGACCTAAGAAACCGTACAGACCTTATCTCAAAAGACAGCCTGGAGGCTTTATCTCCAAAATATGTCTATTTCCTTTATACCCGGTTAGTCACTCAGGGTATGTACGCCTGGGCGGAACAGCATGACGGGGCTAACGGGTTGGATGTAAATCTATTTGGCGTTATGAAAAACGGCTATGATGGCCTTGTAAGGGATAAGCTGCTTTATTTTTGGCTTTATAAACGAAGGGCGAATAACGAGCTAAGGCCATTCTATATAGATAGTGCCTTGTCCATAGTTAAAACACCTTATTTCAGAGATTTGATAATTAATGAGAATAAGGCTTTTGAGAAGGGTAAGCCTGTAATAGATTTTGATTTTAGTGACAAAAAAGATAAAAGCTGGAATTTGAATGATTTCAAAGGGAAGGTAGTACTTCTTGATCTGTGGTTTTCCGGATGTTCGGGTTGCGTGGCAGTGGCAAAAGGGCTTCCTAATGTGGAGCATGCCCTCAAAGGCCGAAGTGATATTGCCTTTGTCAGCCTTTCGATAGACAAAAATAGGAGCCAATGGCTGCAAAGCGTCTCGAAGAATCCTACAGGCCAGCACTATACCCATTATACAACCCCGTCTACTATATACTTATATACCAATGGTTCAGGTACAAATAATAAATTTATAAAAACATACGTACCAGCTAATGGCTATCCGCAGCTTCTGATCATTGATAAAGATGGTGCCATCTATAACACCAATCCCTCGAAACCTTGGGACAGGCCAGGGGAAGAAAACCTTATCGCAGAACTTCGCGAGGCGCTTAATAAGTAATTTTCGGTAAAATAAAATGCAGGTAGCAACGCTACCTGCATTTATTCCTTTACGACCCAAGATAATTGCCATTTTGGATGGTACCCTGCACGGCATCTGCCGCAGGATTGGCACCATCGGCGGGAGTACTGGATTGCGACCAAACCGATTTACAAATATTGGTTGTACTCGTACCGCAATTTGATGGCGAAGCCCTGTAAATATAGTCAGTGCGGTTGTTTGTTGTAGTGTGAGCTACATGTACAAAGGTGTAATCCGCGAAAGCACCATTATTTTCTTTGGGTGCATCGGCTTTTGCAGTTGTGAACGCGCTGCCCACAGCAAACACAACGGCTACTGCAAGCATGATCTGAAATCTTTTCATAAGATAAAATAATTGGAAAATATTGCCTACTCTGTAAGGTTTTCGGCTTCCCCTTATAATCCTGGCCAGGATGTATTTATGTGGCGTGGCCACTTGTCGTTTGTATTGAATAATGTTTACGGTTTAACCTAATGCCTATGAAGCTGATGGCAACGAAGCACAGGTTGAAAACAAGGTGTTGCGGCCATGTAAGATTTTTAATGACACCACCACAGCTACAGGGGACATAGGAAAAACCATTAAGCATGACCATTGCGGTGTAAAGGGTAAATAAACCGATCAGGAGTAGCGATCCAAAAAGGCCTGCTTCCCTTGTCTTGTTA
This sequence comes from Mucilaginibacter polytrichastri, assembly GCF_001911425.1. Classification (GTDB taxonomy): domain Bacteria; phylum Bacteroidota; class Bacteroidia; order Sphingobacteriales; family Sphingobacteriaceae; genus Mucilaginibacter; species Mucilaginibacter polytrichastri. The sequence goes on from NZ_MPPL01000001.1 coordinate 1,257,874, forward strand.
AATAAAAGCGCAGCCACAATGGAAAGTTCAAGCGAAGGCACAACCCATATCAAAACCGGGGTTAGCTCATTAGGGAATGGCTGGTTATTCATATCGCTGGCAAAGCCCTCAAAGTCTAAAAATTTATTTATAGCAGTGTATAGAAATAAAAGGACTAACAGTGCTGTAATGATCTCTAAGATTATTTTTCTGTTTAGCATATTTTATCTTTTACATATTCATGTTTTATGTCGGTCTTAGCTTATCGGTTTATCCTTTAAAGTCGGCAAGAACTAATACTGTTTTGGATTTGGGGATTCTTAGATTATAGAAATAACCCGTTATCGCAACGTTGAGCAGGGCAAGATGTAAAAGTAAAAGCTGTTGCCAACCTGGCAGCTTACCCAATAGGTAGATACACGCGTAGGGGCGTTTTGAGGAAATGCTCCCTTTTAGCCATGACAACAAGCTTATATAACACGCAAATATTAATGTACTCATCAAAAAAGCATCGCGATAAACCGTTGACGGCGCACGAGTAAACAGGGCGGCTATTAGACAGCCGATGGCTCCTATCTCAAAGCTGATCGCAAAAGTCCCTAAAAGCATCACTACAGGTGCCCAATAATCCGGAGTGCTTAGGGGGATATCCGGTGGATCGCCTTCAAGTGTATAAAGGGTAGTTGGAGGTATATCCCTAATGAAGAACGTATAGATGAACTTGTCAATTAGGTCGTAGAGAAAGATGCCAGTCAAAAGAAAGGCTCCCGCCTGAATAATAAATTTTGATCGCATGTTTAACCAAAATAAAAATTAGATGGTAAACGCCGGGGTGTTAAGTATCTGGTTCTTATAAAGAAGCGCAGTAAGGTGTCGGTTGTAAATGTATATCAATTCACCAACAAGAAACAAGTGCAAAATTTCGAGTTTGTTTATAAGTACCTATAAATCAGTTAAAAGACAGTTCTTATCGTTTAAATGCGAAATATGCCTATGCTGTTGCATCAAAATTTGCGCGAAAGTGCCTTTTTTTTGCGTAAAAGTTGCAGCCAATTTTCTTTATTTTTTCAAAAGCGTCATTTTTCTTCCTGCGCTTTAGTAAAAGCCTGTAGGAAGCTTGTCAGGTATACTCTTCCAACGATTAATTTTTCATCGCCCAGAACTTTAAAAATTTCCTTATACTTTAATATTGGGACGAGGTGCAATATGTTTCTTGCTTTTGCTTTTCCATAACCATTGACAACCTGAAGGTTAATTATTACGCCTTTTGATATCCTGCAAAACCCTTCCTTAGATAGCCTTTTTTCCATGCTTGAAATAGTTTCATTGCGAATATATTTTTCGTTATCGTTAGTTATAATTATAGTTTTTCTTTCCGCGCTATAAACGCAAAGGATATTTGCTATAAATAATTGGATATGCGTACCCCTGTAATCTAAATTTAACACACTTTGATGCACTGCCGGCCTCTTAGTTTCTTCATAAGGTACTGGAAGTTCAGTTGCATCTGTTTCCCGGTTATCTTGTTTAGTATCCTTATCAGGGTTCGTTTCTCTTTTAAAGAAAAAAAAATAGCAGTTATAGTATATATTTAATAAAACCATAAAGCAAATGATATACATAAAATCCTCACCTAGAAAACCGTTATCGAGAATACTATATCCATTTGCACCAAAGTATATGGCCATACTTGTAAAATCAACTAAGAGTGGTAGTCCAAGGCTCAAAAGGATTTGCAACATCAAACGCATAAATGGTTCAGCCCGCCATCTGTAATGAGTATCAAGCCAGATAGTGGTATGATAAACAATATTGACCATAACAAGTGCAATAAAAAAACTGAAAAGTAGCACCCAATAAAAGCCGGGGGATATTAAAGCACTTAAGATTTCGTTCAGATGTCCGTATAATACGGAGTAAAGCGCCCCGCCTAAAGCCGCGAGAACACGCAGCTTCTTACTGCTGTAAGGAATGGGTTTCATAACAAATAAGGTTAGGCGTATAATTATTTTAGGTCGTACCTAAAGCACAAAACTTACCTTCTGGCTGTTTTATTCTAAAGGGTTAATCGATCAAAAGCCAAATAGTAGGTTACTTAAAATTTTGAAATTGGGAGCAGGGACAATTGTCCAGCCTTATCCCTGATTACTCCAGACCTAATCCCCGAAAAAGTATGATTATGATAACTATTTCGCAAGGCACATAGAGCGTTTTAAAATCCTTTTCCCATCCATCTATCTATAAGAAAAAAAATATTAGTAGCTGCTACATTAAACATACTTATAGGAAATAACAAAAAATACCTAAATCAAATCATCCGGCTCTAAGGTTCGTTCCGGCGGCTTGCGTGTCCATATTGCTGATTGGGCTTAACCACCAAGCGTTTTTCCTTCCAATTTTTCCTTCCTTTTGTATAGGACTGCCAATACCCTAGAGTGCAGCCAATAATAAATGTTCCAAACTGTTAATAGAATCGATACAAGTGGCAAATCAACCCAAAGAAAGCCGTTGCTCATTATATTCTTCCCCTGCACCGTAAAATAAACGTAAAATAACACCACATCGATAAACGCGGGCGCTACTATAGCAAGGCAGATCTGATAGCAAAGCCTTACGGCAAAATCTTCCCTCCACGGTGCTGAAACATCGAGCGACAGGCTAACCTTATGTGTGCAATGCACCAGGAATAAAGCGGCAAGAAAGCTTGCAACAAACGCTACATAAAATAAGGGTACTAATAAGGCTCCAAGAAGGTCAAAGGGTCGCCCGTTAAAAAGAATGATCAGGGTGCCTGTCAGCGCAGCCACGTACCGGAACCATTTGTTGGGATAGTTGATTATTTCCATGTGATTAAAATTTAAGGTGTTACGAACATGGAAATTACAAAACAGACGTATGTTCAACTTTTTTTAAGAACTGTTTAACGAAATTTTAACAGCCATATCGGTGGAACTTTCCGTTAAACGATAGTGATGCCAGATTCAAATAACAAACGGCCTGAGAGTAACTTTCTACATCCGTTAAATTATGTGGTTCCGATTATTCTGCCTGACCATATGGAAACAGGTTAATATCCCCCTTGTCATTTTCAGGCTCAATGGAATTCCAATTCTTACAAATCCAGTTTTCGATTTCCTTTCGGGTATTGATTCCTGGGTAGAGGTGTTTATTTAAGATGTACTCTACTTTTTCAAGGGTTTTTTTACTGCTCAGGTTGTGCGCCTTTGAAAATCCGTTAATGAAATTCAATACGTCATTACCATTCGATAATACAATAATATCATGATCCAGTTCTGTAGGGTCATAAATTGTCTGGATCGGCCATTGATAAACAAATTTCAAATCCTTTTTTGACATCTTCACCATCTTCCGACAAACATTAAATTTCAGGGCGAAAGTAAATCAGGAGGGTAGATATTTAACGGATGCTATTACCTGTTTTACCCTAACAGGTAGATTTACATAAAAAACGAGCCGTCATTACCAGTGACGGCCCGCTTCATGGTCACTTTACGCTTCCCAGACTCCGTAGTTTCTCATTAAGATCCACCAGGCCTGCTTTTTGCAGGGCTTCGTCAGCTACCGCTTTCAGCTCTTGTAAATCGGCATCCGGTACGTTTGCTAAAATGCCATCGTTTTCCCCACCTTTCTCTGACAGGCCACGCTCAATGATACCATTAAGAAGCAATACATTCTTTCGCGAGATCTTCAAATCAATCTTCACCATCTCATTCATGCCAGGGATACTCATGATGGTATCAAATACCTGGGCCGCTACATTTGTCGTTGCCATAATCTTCACTCCTTAGTTAAACAATAAATTACCCTACAAAAATAATCCTTGCACCAATACGCACCCTGTTCGAAATCCGACTACGATGGGTAATATCCATCCCACCGCTTTACTTTTGCTTCAGTGAACTGAATATGAAATTGAAAATGTGAGGTTATGGAATTCAGCGAAAACAAGCTTACGATAGCGCAGGCCAAGGCAATAGACATGGTAAACATCCTGTCTAAAATCGGCATTGAACCGGTAAAGGTTCGCAACAATGACTATTGGTACCACTCACCATTGCGTGATGAAAAAACACCTTCTTTTAAGGTTAGCCGAAGGATCAATCGTTGGTACGACCACGGCATCGGCAAAGGCGGTAACCTGGTCGATTTTGCGGTGTTGTTTTGGGGATGCAGCATATCAGAAGCCCTCCAAAAATTAGCGGGTAATTTTTCCCTTCAACAGCACCCGGCCCGGCCTTTAAAAATTGCTTGGGAAGAGAAAACGCAAATAAAAATCTCAGGGGAGTTTTTCCTCTCTTCACATGCCTTGTTCAGCTACCTTGAAGGGCGCTGCATCAGCGCAGAAATAGCATCAAAATTTTGCCGGGAAGTACGATATGAATTAGGGGGCAAAACATGGTATGGCATCGGCTTTAAAAACGACCTTGGCGGCTACGAGATTCGTAATGCTTTCCAGAAGCTCAGCAGTTCCCCAAAAGGCATTACCACCATTAAAAACGGCAGTGACTCAGTTGCGGTTTTCGAGGGCTTTTTTGACTTCCTTTCTTTTATGGTTATTACCGATGATGCTGGCTTCAGGAGTACCGATTTTATCATCCTGAACTCACTGGCCTTCCTTGAAAGTACCCATGCCATTTTAAACGGCTATAAAGATGTACACCTTTTCCTTGATAACGATACTGCCGGCAAAGCGGCTACCGAGCTTGCCCTTTCCCTATGCAATCACTACCATGATGAAAGCAAACGCTATGATGTTTATACCGACCTGAACGACTGGTTGGTTAATGCTCCAAAGCAATCAGGGGCTAAAATTCCTGCAGACAGCATTATGCTTGAAAAACCTCCAAATCCAACAGGCTGCTAAAAATAAAGCAAAACGGCTGGAATGTTAAAACAGCTTTTAGGGTTTTCCTGAAAGCAGGTTGAGTTTGCCCGTTCCAGCAAACGGCCAGATAAACGGTTGTCGTACAACCGGATCTGGCCGCCCTATACTCCGAAGTCGTGGGCGGGGTTTGCTATAATGATAAAATGAGTTTGAAACGTGATAAATGATGATGTGATGGAAAATGAAAGTTCAAACAGGACAAGGCGTGTAATCTTCAGGCTGACGCCGGAAGAGTACGCAAAGATCGAACGCAAAGCCAAGGCTTCAACCTGTAATAAGCTAAGTGATTACTTAAGGCACTGCCTCTTTGAGAAGCCGGTAGTAACGGTCTACCGTAATGGCTCCGCCGATGATTTCATAACAGAAACCGGGAGGCTCTGCTCTGAGCTGAATGCCATTGGCAACAATTTTAACCAGGTGGTCAAACGCCTGCACACACTCCCGCAGGCAGTAGAATTTAAAGGATGGCTCATGACTTTTGAAATTGAAAAGCGCACCCTATTCAATAAGATTGAGGAGATAAAAAACCACATCCAAAAGGTCTCTGAATCATGGTTGCGGTAATTAAGGCAGGCAAGTCCATACACCGGGTTTTTAATTACAATGAGAACAAGGTAAAGGAAGGTGTGGCAGAAATTATCGGGGCAAAAAATTACCCTTTTGACCCCGATAAAATGACGGTGCCTATGCGCCTTAACAGGCTGCTGAGGCAGATGGAATTACGGCCCCATGTGCAGGTAAACAGCGTACACATATCGCTCAATTTTTCCCCTTCGGAAAACCATCTTGACAATGAAAAACTAATGGAAATTACAAATGCTTATATGGAAAAATTAGGGTTCGGCAAGCAGCCTTTTTTAGTATACCGGCACCACGATGCCGGGCATCCGCATTGCCATGTTGTAACCACTAATATAACCTCCGATGGTGGGCGCATCGACCTGCACCATTTGGCTGCAAAAAAGTCTGAGCAGGCCCGTAAGGAAACCGAAAAATCTTTTGGCCTGGTTGCCGCTGAAGGGAGGCAGGACAGCCCACAATATGAATTGCAGCCTATCGCGATGGGTAAAGTAAAATACGGCCGCATCCAATCCAAAAAGGCCATTACCACGGTGCTGGATGGGGTGCTGCCAAATTACAGGTTTACCAGCCTACCGGAACTAAATGCAGTACTGCGCCAATACAATGTCCTTGCCGACCGGGGCAGTGAAAATTCCCGCATATTTAAAGCAAACGGATTGGTCTACCGCATACTTGACGACCAGGGCAACCCCGTCGGTGTGCCCATTAAGGCCAGTGATTTTTACAGCCGCCCAACACTAAAGTATCTGGAAAGTAAGTATGGCAACAATGAGGTAAAACGTATGCCTTACAAAGGGCGGGCTAAGAATGCTATCGATATGGCTTTACTTGGCGGAAAGGCAACATTGCGGGATTTAGTCAGGGCTTTGGAAAAACAGGGTATCCATGTTGCCTTGCGGCAAAACGATACCGGCATTATCTATGGTATCACCTATGTAGACCATACCACCAAATGCATCTTTAACGGCAGCGCACTTGGAAAGCAATACAGTGCCAAAGCCATCCAGGAACGCTGCCAACATGCTCTGAAACCGGGGCAGCATTTGGCGGGCAATGCAGCCCAGAAGCAAACGGGGTTACAGCCACAGGCTGGCGCTACTGCGGCAGAAACCAAGGACAAAACAATTCCTTTAGTTGGAGGCAATGTATTGGAAGCCTTATTACAGCCTGAATTTACATCCGATTACCTGCCGCACCAATTAAGAGGCAACAAGAAAAGAAGGAAAAAAGGGAAGTCAAATAATAATAACCAGTAAAATTTAAAGCCATGGCTATGCAAACAGGGGAAAACGAACAGGCGCTACGGAAAATATTAGATATGACCCGCCTGATAAGCATTGTGATCTTAGTGATCCACTGCTATTATTTTTGTTATGCCGCGTTCCACCAGTGGGGACTGAGCAGCACCTTTAGCGACCGCCTGTTAGGTAACGTCTACAGGACGGGCATGCTCTCTAATTTTTTTAAGTCGAAATTGATAGCCCTGGGCTTTTTAGCAATCTCATTATTGGGTGCCAAAGGCCGCAAGGATGAAAAGCTGAACCATAAAACTGCATTTGCTTATGCCATTACAGGGCTGCTCTTATATTTTGCCAGTTACCTTGCCCTGAAGCTTTCCTTTGAAGTAAGTTACCTTGCCATAATCTATATGGGCATCACCGGCATTGGTTACCTACTGGTGCTTACCGGCGGTACCTTGCTGTCCCGTATTATTAAGGACAGGCTCAACAATAAGGATATTTTTAATAAGGAGAACGAGACCTTCCCGCAGGAGGAGCGCCTTTTGGAAAATGAATATTCAATTAACCTTCCCACACGATATTATCTAAAAGATAAGGTGCGGAAAAGCTGGATTAATATTATCAACCCGTTCCGTTCAATTATGGTTTTGGGTACCCCCGGTTCAGGTAAGTCCTACTTTGTAATACGGCACATCATTACCCAGCACATCCGCAAGGGCTTTACCATGTTCGTGTATGATTTTAAGTTCGACGACCTATCAAAAATTGCCTACAATACCTGGCTACATAATAAAGATAAGTATAAAAAAGCGCCGGCCTTTTATGTCATCAATTTTGATGACCTCTCACGTACCCACCGCTGCAACCCGTTGGAGCCGTCGGCCATGACTGATATTACCGACGCGGCGGAATCGGCACGTACCATACTAATGGGGCTTAACCGCGAGTGGATCAAGAAGCAAGGCGACTTTTTTGTCGAATCGCCCATTAATTTTTTAACTGCTATAATATGGTACCTGAAGAAATATAAGGACGGCGAGTTTTGCACGCTGCCCCATGTGATAGAGCTGATGCAGGCCGACTACGATAGCCTCTTTACGTTGCTTCGCACGGAGAAAGAAATAGAGGTGCTGATAAACCCTTTTGTCAATGCATACCTGTCAGATGTCATGGAGCAATTGGAGGGGCAAATAGCATCTGCTAAGGTCGCTATGGCCAGACTTTCTTCGCCGCAATTATATTATGTGCTCTCCGGCAATGACTTTACATTGGATATTAACAACCCCGATGAACCAAAGATTGTTTGTATGGGCAACAACCCGCAGAAGATACAAATATACGGCGCTGTATTGTCCTTATATGTAACCCGCCTGGTAAAGCAGGTTAACAAAAAAGGAAAACTCAAAAGCAGCCTGGTATTTGACGAGTTCCCCACCATATACCTTAATAATATGGATAGCCTGATCGCTACGGCAAGAAGTAATAAAGTCTCTACCTGTTTGGGTATCCAGGATTTCAGCCAGCTTCGTAAAGACTACGGGCGGGAACAGGCTGATGTGATCATGAACATTACCGGTAATATTGTGGCCGGACAGGTAACGGGCGATACCGCTAAGCAATTATCGGAGCGCTTCGGCAAGATCATGCAGGACCGGGAAAGCTTGTCCATCAACAGCGGTGATACCTCTATCAGCCGGTCCAAACAACTCGAATCCGCGATACCGCCATCTAAAATATCGGCGCTGAGTTCCGGCGAATTCGTTGGCATGGTGGCAGACGACCCCGATAATAAAATCGAACTAAAATCTTTTCATTGTGAAATATTGAACGACCACGAAGCCCTCAAAAAAGAACAGGAAAATTATAAGGATATCGAAGTGATCCGTAAGATTGATAACACGATGGTACAACGGAATTACCTGCAAATAAAACAGGATATTGAGGATATCATCCGCTTTGAGATGGAACATTTGCTAAATGATCCTGGCAAGGCACATCTGGTAATTAAAAAAGGTAAATAACGTGTACTTTTAAGAATATTATTTAATGATTGTTAGATATGGCAGTTTGTTAGATTTCCAAAGTTGTAATTCTTTTTCAGTCAGAGGATTGACCGAGACTATCTCATACGCTTTATCTACTGTACCATCGTCGTTAACTCCTAACTTACCTTTTTTGATGGGAAACTTTCTCAATCGCATCCGAACTATATCATTTTTCATAACTTCTGAAGGGAATAGTTCAAGATAGGATTGTAGCTTAAAGCACTTTGCAACCCTATGAATTGCCCTTATATTATATTTAACCCTTGATTTAAGATTCTCAACACTGCTGACATAACTTTCTCCAAGTTCCATTTCCTGGGACAGCTTAAGCATTGACAAATAAGGTTGATGCCTTATTCTCATTTCTCTTACTTTTTCAATTAAAAAGTAATCAAGTTCGAGTATAATTATCTCAAATAGTTCTTCTTTCATTAAGTTTAAAAGAGATGAAAGAACGTTTATCTCAATGTCAAAAACACACATACATATATGTTTATTTTTGACAAATATGACGTTTTGCAAATCAATGATTATTAACAGCAAGAGATGGAAATGTTGATGGAAAAAATTAAAATTTTATGCAATCAGCAAAAAATCAAATTAAATCAATGGTTAATTTGTGAATAAATAGCCGAAATCTGCTGAAATATAAATTTTACTCAATCTTGAAATTTAATAGTTATAGCCTGAAAAATCCCCACTAATGGGTATTTTTAATTTAACTGCAAGATATATCTTGTCACTCAGAATCAAGCCCTGATCTATAGCCATTAAGTTAAGCAACTGCCCCAGCGGTCAGGCTATGTATCAGCGCTTAAAAAACCAATTTTTTATGAAGACACTATTACGTAAGGCAACCGCATTGGCCGTGCTTTGTTGTGGAAGTATGTGTGCCCAGGACATCCTTTGGGAACGCTCCTACGGCGGTAAGCAAGCTGAATACTTACTCGATGCGCAACCCACAGCTGATTATGGGTTTATCCTTGCCGGGGCATCGCTTTCAGTTAAAGGAGGCAACAAGGAAGAAAGCAATGTAAGCGACCTTGATTACTGGGTTTGGAAAATGAATGAGAAAGGCGAAGCCGAATGGCAGAAGAACTTTGGAGGATCAGGTCCGGATATGCTGTATTCCATCAAAAACACGAATGACGGCGGCTTTATCCTTGCCGGTACATCCGAATCAAATAAGGGCTTTAATAAGATCGATGCCGCATTGGGCAAAGAAGATATCTGGGTTGTAAAACTCAACGCCAAAGGCGGCGAGGAATGGCAAAAGACCATTGGCGGCCCAGGCCAGGATTTGGTTAAATCAATATCGCAAACTACCGATGGCGGCTATATCATAGGCGGTTCCTCGGCATCCCCGCAAAGCCTTAAGGTAAAGAAAGGGCTGGACGACCCTTACGGAAAATCGGAAACCTGCCGTGGCGGGTTGGACTACTGGGTCATAAAACTCGACAATAAAGGCAAAATAGCGTGGCAACGCACCATGGGCGGCCAGTATAATGATGTGCTGGAAAGCATTGTTCAGACAAATGACGGCGGCTACATTATGGGTGGGTATTCCAACTCTCCTGCATCCATAGATAAATCACTGGATAATTACGGTGCCGGTGATTACTGGGTGGTAAAAGTTGACAAAGACGGCGCAACCGAATGGGAAAAACTGTATGGCGGTGAAGAAGACGACCACCTCTACTGCATTGCCCAGGCCAAAGACGGCGGGTACATACTCGGCGGAAGCTCTGCCTCGGCAACTACGGGCAACAAATCAAAAACCAATAAAAAAGGCGCTGACTTCTGGGTGCTCAAAATCGATGTAAAAGGCGGCATCCTCTGGCAGGAAACCTACAACACCGGCAATGTGGATGTGCTTACCTCACTGGTAGAAAACAGCGATGGCACAATGCTGATAGGTGGTTATGCCCAAAGTGAGGTAATAGGCCAGGAACGCAAAAAAGACAAGAAAGACATTAACGATTATATCGCGATAAAAATAGCTGCCGAGGGCGAAGAGCTCTGGAAACAAACTGTGGGCAGCAATGGCGAAGACCTGCTTAAGAAACTGGTGGAGACCCGCGATGGCGGTTACATTTTGGCCGGTACCAGTAAAGGCACTATATCCCGTGATAAGAACAGCGCCAGGGGGAGTAATGACTTTTGGGTGGTCAAGCTGAAGGACAAAGACAAGAAGAAGAAAAAAGAAGAAAAGCGCACCTTGCTTGAAGCCATCCCTAACCCTGCGGGTGAGTTTACTAACATTATTGTCGGTTTTGACTTTAGCGGTGGGACGGCAGCCGTATATGACTTATCCGGTAGATTATTACAGCAGTTTGAAGTAAGCAGCCGCACCATACCCCTTGATATGAGCCAGTACCCCGAAGGGGTGTATATCGTAGAAGTGAAGACCGACAAAGGCACCGACTCAGTTAAAGTAATCAGGAATAGGAATTAATAAATACAGGAATAATGAAGTTTAATATACATATAAAAATACTGGTGACCGTCTTCGCCTTTATAATCTTAAGCCAAAATACTATGGCACAAGATCCGGCTTACACAAATGAATTTGTACAAAAAATTATACCTCCTTCACCGTCAGCAGGGACAATGTCTACTTACGGTAATCTTCCTTTGAATGGAAGTTCGGGAGGGTTTAATTACAGCATACCGCTTTACGATATAAAATGCGGAGATATTTCGCTCCCAATTTCAGCTAATTATTATAGCACCGGGGTATCGGTTGATGCATTGGCTGGCCTCGTGGGCATGGATTGGAATTTAAGTGCCGGGGGAACTATATCCCGTGTAGTTAAGGATTTTCCAGATGAGTTAAGTAATAACAGGTGGTATCCTACTTCACCTGACTGGGCTAACAGTTCAGACGAAGTTATGATGAAGAACCTTGCCAGAGAATCTGGTTTTGATGGGGAGCAGGACTGGTTTTCTTTTAATGTAAATGGACTGTCGGGTTCATTCTATTTTGATGCGAATCTTAACATACATCTTTCCAGTGATTCAGATGTTACAATTTCCTATACTCCTATTCCAGCTAGTAACCCGATCAGGATGAAGTTTACTATAAAAGATGATAGGGGATTCAGGTATGTTTTCGGGGGAAGCGATGCATATATTGAGAATAACACCCCTCTTAATGGTTGTTCTGTTGAAACTTACACGTCTTATGATTCAGCTTGGTTTTTAAAAGAAATTGTATCGCCAACTAACAATGTTATATCGTTTACCTATGCAGCGAATAACTTTACATACAAAACCAGTAATACATTTACAACAACATTCGTAGGGGCATGCCCGAGTCCTAATAACACGGCAAATTTAGCACCTTCAACAAATAATTGCGTCAACACAAGTGCGATGCTATCTAAAGTAATATCAACAATTTCATTCAAAAGCAATAGTATAACATTTGATTATAATACTAACAGGCTTGATGGCGGTGGGAAATCACTAAAAGAAATTAAAGTCCTGGCTGGAACACAACTTATCAGGGATATTAATTTTACATACTATACTTACGGAACTGCATCAGGCTCACCTTTGCTCAACGATTCTTCATTATATTACAGAACTTTCCTTAAAGATATAGAAATTAAGGGTAATGCATCATCCACAGAGCCTGAAAAATATTCTTTCGAGTATTACAATGCAGATCAATTGCCGGTTCGCCTGGGATATAATAAGGATAAATATGGTTTCTATAATGGAACTAACAATTCGGTTGCGTTCAGTAGTTCGCTACAAACCTCTCCGATTGCATCATATCTTGGTAATGTAGCAGCAACGGCAAATACTGATGTCGATGCTTCTTATGTTTATTATGGTATTCTAAAAAAGATTACGTATCCTACTAAAGGATATACAGAAGTAACTTACGAAGGTAATTCCGACACCAAAACAATTCAGGTCACAACACCTGCATCAACATATACCTTCAACCTCAATAAATCGTATTGTGCAGGTGCAGATTTGACACTGAGTAAGACTTGGACGTCTGATGGTACCGCTATAAAAATATCAGGAAACACCATGAGTAACGGAAATACCGGATGTACTACCGGCAATTATACCGTTGAAATAAAAAAAGATAATACGTTAATTGCCACTCTAACCTCACCTTATGGGACGGCTTTTACTACGAATACGAGTGCGACATGTACAAATTCCTTTAATAATTATGCACCTATATGTACGGTTGCAGGAAGTACCTACACGGTAACGGTGAAGTTGTCAGGTGGTACGGCTGCTGCCAATTTTGTGTTGGATTATCTTCAACCTACGGTTACAAATGTTGAACAAGTCTTTTATGGCCCGGGAGCCCGTATCAAAAGCGTTTTGGATATGAGCGAAGGAAAAACATATAATAAGAAATTGTTCTATTACAATAAATTAGCCAACATTCAATCCGCTAACACTACACTCCAACATTTTTATGAACCTAAATTCTATAAGCAAATTTCAAATTTAATTTCAGATTGTCCTGGAGGAAGCGGTAATACTCCCATAACCAATACTTTTTATGACGCGGTAAAATTTTCAATAACTTCAGCTTCGTCTTACACGCTAAGCAGGCAGGGTGTTTGTTACGAATCAATAACAGAGTTGTGGGAAAAAGATGGCATAATAGATGGCGCTGTAGAACGCGTATTCTTATCAAGCCCCGATTCGCCAGGCCAAGTCTTGGGAGGACAAGATATATACGATTCACCCGCATCTAATGCTTCGGATTTAACAAGAGATAAGATTAATGAAGAAACTACATATGATAAAGCCAATAATCCAAAAACAAAAAAAACCTATCATTACAGCACTCTGGCATCAGGCTATCAGACAAGTACAATTGTACGGAAGAACTTTATCATGCCGGGAGAACCGGACTGGGGAGGCGCTGGTAACTTAGCTACTGTTTATGCGGCATTTAGTAATTATTCCGTTTTTTTATATAAAAATTACTATGGGGTCATCAAGTTAGACACCATAACTGAACAAGAGTTTTATTCAAGCAATTATGTACAGAAACTGACCATAAAAAATTATGGCACCCAGCCACATTACCAATTGCAATCAGAATCTACAACTAATTCACTTGGGGAATCTATCCAGACAACTTATAAATACCCTAATGACCTTATTGGTATCGAGCAAAGCCCCTACATGCAAACACTTACAGACTCCCTCAGAATTGCGGAGCCTGTTAAGATTTGTACGTATAATTCGGGATCAAAATTGATAGAAAAACATATAAAATATTCAAATTCATCGGCAACGTCTAATATTATTTTGCCTATCGAGGTCCATACAAGAAAAGGCCCGGGTGATATTGTTATAACAAGTGTAGCAGACCGAAAATTGCAAATAACTAAATACGACGCGTATGGTAATATACTAGAGTATAAAAAGGAAAATGATATCCCGGTAAGCATTATCTGGGGCTATAATAATCAATATCCTATTCTAAAAGCGGAAAATGTATTATATAGCCAGCTGTCTTCTTATGTCTCGTCGCTACAATCAGCGAGTAATGGCGGTACACTTGACACAACTTCTTTCGCAACTGTAAAGGCAGCGTTACCCAATGCTATGATAACAGTTATGACTTACAGCCCATTACTTGGAGCCTCAACGATTACAGACCCAATCGGTAATACCCTGAAATATACATATAACAGCGAAGGCAAACTGTTATTCGTCAAGGACAAATATGACAATATCTTAACTGAGAATCAATATCATTTCAGACTTAATTAACCACTGACCACATGAAAAAAATATTATATCTGTTCGTTTTAATGCCTTTTCTAATAAAGGCACAAACAACTAGCCAGAATTTCATAAAAACAATTACGTATAGAGATTCTACAACAAACAGTGCAGCCACGGCCCGCGCCGATGTAACTTATTTTGACGGCTTGGGAAGGCCATCTGAAAAAAATCAAGGTAAGATGAGTGCAACCGGAACTGACATTATTACTCACATAGAGTATGACGCTTTAGGTCTCCAGCCAAAAGATTACCTGCCCTATCCATCGCAGACCTCAAGTTTAGAGTATAATGGGTTGTTGCAAGCCACGATAGATTATTATGCTGATCCTACAAAAGTACAAGATACAGCGGTTAATCCTTATACAGAACGCTTTTATGAGAATTCGCCGCTCAACCGGGTTTTAAAACAGGGTTCTCCTGGCGCGGCATGGAAAGGCCATACAGGTGCCAACAACAATGACCACACAGTGAAGTTCTCATATGACACCAATGCCGCTAACGAAGTAAAAAAAATTAGCGCAAATGCCGATACAGCAAACGATTACATCCCTTCTTTTGTAAATTCTGGAGCATATTACCCGATAGGTGAACTTCGTAAAACCGTTACTAAAGATGAAAACTGGACATCTGGTACTGCCAATACTACCGAGGAGTTTAAGAATAAGGATGGCCAGGTTGTGCTAAAACGAACCTATGATGGTACAAGTGCTTATGACACTTTTTATGTATACGACCAATTTGGGAACCTTTCCTACGTGCTGCCTCCGCTAATGAACGGGAGTAATACCTATATCGATAATTTGGGCTACCAATATAAATATGATAACCGAAACCGCAAAATAGAAAAAAAGCTACCGGGTAAGCAATGGGAGTTTACGGTATACGACCCGCTGGACAGAGCCGTTTTAAACGGTCCGACACTAACGCCGTGGGGTGGATCTACCAGCGTATCTGCAGACATGGGATGGCTAATGACAATATATGATGTTTTTGGCCGTGTGGCAATGACAGGATGGTATTCTGCGACGGCTACCTCTGCAACTAGAAAATCCACTCAAACCACCACTACGACAGTTGTAACCGCAGTTAGGGGCAGTGGAACTATTGGGGGCATTAGTGGAGTAGGTTATAACAGTATACCCGGCCTACCAGCAGGTTTTAAATTACTTACGGTAAATTACTATGACGATTATACGTGGCCGGGTGCCCCGTCGACCTTTGATCCTGTTGAGACCCAGAAAATACGCAGCAAAGCAAAAGGCCTTATTACCGGCTCGTGGGTACGGGTACTTGATGCAGTAGCAAATACGGCTGGAGACCTTAGCTATATCTTATATGACAACAAAAGCAGGCCAGTGCGCAACAGGACAGCAAATTACCTTGGCGGATATACACAAGTAGATACAAAACTTGATTTTGACGGCACTACTGTATATACTAAAACCACACATAAGCGTGTAGCGGCCGATACCGAACTTTTAATAACTGAGAATTTCACCTACTCTGCCCAGGACAGGTTACTGACACATACCCACCAAATAAACAACCTTACAGCGCAAACTCTAACTAATAACACTTATAATGCGTTAGGGCAGCTGATAAGTAAAAAAGTGGGGAATGGCACTTTGCTTCCTGGATATCAAACAGTTGATTTTAAGTATAATATAAGAAGCTGGCTGACTGACATCAATAATATTGACAACCTTGGTGGCGACCTTTTTGCCTTTAAGATTGCATATAATAATGTTACCGATCCTATTACCGGCTATGTTCCGTTATTCAACGGTAATATCTCGGAGACATACTGGAGGACTGCCAGCGATGATACAAAGAGGAAATACAGTTACCAGTACGATAGCGTGAATAGATTGAGATATTCTTACTACCAGAAACCTGGGGCGACACCGTCACTTACGGGCAGCTATAATGAAAACATCCGTTATGATAAAAATGGTAACATAACCGGTCTCAGCCGTAACGGGGCGGTAGATGACCCTAATGTACCCGTGCTGATTGATGACCTTATTTATACTTATCCTACAGGCAGTAACCAGCTTACCAAAGTCGTAGACAACAGTAACAGCCCGCAGGGTTTCAAGGACATAAATACCTCAAACAATATCGAGTATACTTATGATGCAAAAGGTAATATGCTCAGGGATTATAATAAGGGTATTACAACCGACATCAAATACAACCACCTAAACTTACCGACAGAGGTGAGCATTGGTTCCAACAAAATTGTATACCTTTACGATGCTGCTGGAACGAAGCTTAAAAAGACGGTAACCGAGGTAGTATCTGGTACTACAACTACCGTGTATGTTGACTATCTTGATAGTTTTCAGTATAAAGGCGGAGTGCTGCAGTTTTTCCCAACTGCCGAAGGATATGTCGATAACACGGTTGTAAGCGGGGTAAACAACTATAACTATGTATTTCAGTACAAAGACCACTTGGGTAGCGTGCGCTTAAGTTATGGCTTTCAGAACCCTAAAAATGGTATACCGGGCGTTGCTATAAAAGAGGAGAACCATTATTACCCATCTGGCTTAAAGCATCTTAACTATAATATGGATTACCTGGAATACCAGGAAATAGAAGGTGATATTGTGCTGTACCCGCCTGTGATCGCAACGGGAAAGCTGCTGAATAATTATAAGTTTTTAGGA
>NZ_MPPL01000001.1:1275089-1299817 GCF_001911425.1 Mucilaginibacter polytrichastri
AGAGGAACTTGGTTTAGGATGGGATACTTTTAGACATAGAAATTATGACTATTCAATAGCACGTTTTTTTGGAGTTGACCCAATTACTGAAAATTATTATTATTTAACTCCTTACCAGTTCGCACATAACAATCCTGTTTGGAAAATTGAGTTAGAAGGGCTTGAGGGTGCACCATCAAATGGAGCAAAAGATGTAATAAATAGTAGTCCTTACCTTAACTACGATATCATTAATAGAACTATATATATCAACTCACAAAATGAAAAACATTTTAGAAAGGATACTCCGCTTCTGGAAATTAAATTGGGAGTAGACGCTTCAAAAGAATATAAACAAAAAACTGAATGCGGAAGTGTTCAAGGGCAAGCTACAGCAGCTGAGCTTTCTGTAACTTATTCGGTAATGAGTGATGGAGAGGAAGTGTCTTATGATTTTAGCGCAGCAAAAGTCTCTGGGAAAGCCAGTACTCCAGGCGAAAGCGTGAGCGCCGAAGCAGCAGTAATTAACACAAAAGGCTCCTATAACATGAGGACTGGTGATACAAGTTCACAAATTGAGATATTATCTTCTGATATAAAACAAAAATCTATCGGCTCTGGAGTGTTAGATGATGTTATAGCGAAGGTGAATTGGGGCATCGGGGAAGTTAAGTTCAATTTTACACAGGCGAAGAATGCGATATTAGATTTAGGAAATTTAGTGCAGTCGTATATTCAAGGGGTTTCACAATCTTATTTTGATAAAGATTGTGTGGACGACACGGCTATAAGCCCTGTACGATAACTGAAAAATTTTTAATATGAAAAAAGGGATTTTAATATATCTTGGAGTGATTTATAGTTTTACATTAATAGCTACCCTATTTGATATTCTATCATTAAAATTTGATATTATTTTTTTCTTCCTCCACAGCTTATTGGTACTTATCTGTGTTTATAACTTGTTTAAGAAAAAATTCATTGAACAGTCATTATATTTTTTGATATTATCTAATTTCCTGCAAAGTGTTCGGTTCCTCGTTGGCGGTGTTTATTACATCTTTATTCAAGGAGTCGACTATACTTTTCAAATTTACAAGATAAAGGATTGGATGATGGGTTTAAAGTTAGAAACATTTAGGTTAGATATAGGTCTTGGTATTGATCCGGATAAAACCAGTATGGTAATAAACATAAATCTTATTCAACTGTTTTTGTTTGTCAATTTAGTGGTGTGGTACCGCGAGATTATTAAAGAAAAAATGAAATAAAAGTGCCGTTTGGCATGATATACATATCCATAAACTAATATTATGAAATTTAAATCAAAGTTCTGATCATATCTTTTTTATTCCCAAAAAAGAGACTCTTTGCCCAGGTAAAGATTACAGACTTGCATTTAGGATCTTGATGTATTCTAATAGCAGTGCTTTGATGAAGTTTAATTAAGAACTTAACTCTTTTTAAGTCATTTCATATATGAAAAAAAAACTGATAATACGCTAATGGTTGCTTAAACGAAAAAGGAAATATTGAGTGAAAAAAGGAATTTTAATATATCTCGGACTGATTTATAGTTTTAGCTTAATAGCTACATTATTTGGTATTTTATCATTTAGATTTGACATTGTTTTTTTCTTCTTCCATTGCTTATTAGTACTTATCTGTGTCTATAACCTTTTTAAGAAAAAATTTATTAAACAGTCATTATGTTTTTTGATACTGTCTAATTTTCTGCAAAGTGTTCGGTTCCTCGTCGGCGGTGTTTATTACATCTTTATTCAGGGAGTCGACTATACTTTTCAAATTTACAAGATAAAGGATTGGAAGATGGGAATGGAGCTAGTAACGTATAATTCCGGTTTAGGTCTTGGTATTGATCCGGATAAAACTAGTATGGTAATAAACATAAATCTGATTCAACTTTTTTTGTTTGTCAATTTAGTGGTATGGTACCGCGAGATTATTAAAATAAAAGTAAAAAATTGAAATAAAAATGTCATTTGGCATGATATACATTGGCAAAGAAAATGCATCTGATACTTTAACTGTGAAACCTTTTGGTTGTCCATAATGGATAATACGTTACTAGTTGCATTCGCGCAAGAAGAATTTATGTAAATACAAATTTTTGTTGCACATAGGTTAATTACTACATTCAAGATTAAATCCATTGGTTGGTGGGATTTAAATATGAGGAGGCTGCTGTTAAGCGGCCCTCCTTTATTTCATCCTGTTTACAACATTGCTTATATCTCTCTTTAATTCTTTAAACATATCTGTAATGCTTTCCCGGCTTAGATCATCCGGCTGAAATTCTTTGGTAGCAATGCTACCGACAAATTCCCATATTTCAATGGCCTCATAATGCTGAATGTCATAGGTTTCATAAACAGTATTGTCCTATTGCAAGGTGTAGCTGTCATCTTTGTTTTTATGCACCCTTTTATAAACCATATCCCCGTTAAGGGTCAATATAATATAGGTCTTGCTAGTTTTTACTTCGTTTTTATCTTCTATAAAACGCCCTATCACAAAATCCCCGTCCCTGTGCGGGGCATTGAATTTCCTTCTATTGGAAATGCCCTGTATTTTCCTTTGTTTAAGAAAGGCAAGGAAATATATTCAAGGCTTTCAATAAATTCAGGGTCAGCATAACTGGTAAAGTAGCCTGCCTTGGCGGTGTGCGGGATGATCTCAATAAAATTCTCGCCCTGCTTGTCTATCATAATGGATAGTAATATCCGGTTGCCATCCAGTTTGATAACTTCCTCCAACGACTTATCAAATTTCTTTTAGTATAAAATTGGGAATATTACATATTAGAATAATGACCTTTAAAAGAATATAACATCAAACAAAAATGAAACAAAACAACAATCCGGTAGGCAACCGTCAGGATGATAAGCAGAAAAATTTGCTCATCAATAAATCTGACGGAACCAACAAAGCCCTTACTACTAACCAAGGCATTAAAATTAACGATGACAACAATTCGCTTAAAGCAGCTGAGCGCGGGCCATCGCTCCTGGAGGATTTTATCCTGAGGGAAAAAATTACCCATTTTGACCACGAGCGCATCCCGGAACGTATTGTGCATGCACGCGGCTCAGGGGCACACGGATACTTTGAAGTGACTAATCCTATACCGCAGTTTACAAAAGCAGGCTTCTTACAGGAAGCCGGCCAAAAAACACCGGTATTTGCCCGTTTTTCTACTGTTGCGGGGTCTCGGGGCTCTACCGACCTTGCCAGGGACGTAAGAGGCTTCTCAGTTAAATTTTATACGCAGGAAGGTATTTATGATTTTGTGGGTAACAATATACCGGTATTCTTTATACAGGATGCCACCAAGTTCCCAGACCTTGTGCATGCTGTAAAGCCTGAACCGCATAATGAGATACCGCAGGCAGCCTCAGCGCACGATACATTTTGGGATTTCATCTCGCTGATGCCCGAGTCTACGCACATGATCATGTGGCTGATGTCTGACCGCTCCCTGCCGAGAAGTTACCGTATGATGGAAGGCTTTGGCGTGCATACTTTCCGCTTTATTAATGAGCAAAACGAATCGCATTTTGTAAAGATCCACTGGAAACCAAAACTAGGAACACATGCCGTAGTATGGGATGAGGCACAGAAAATTTCGGGCAAAGACCCTGATTTTCATAGGCGTGACCTATGGGAAGCTATTGAGATGGGTAATTTCCCTGAATGGGAATTAGGGGTACAAATTATTCCTGAAGCCGATGAACACAAGTATGAGTTTGACCTGCTTGACCCTACAAAAATAGTTCCTGAAGAACTGGTGCCGGTAACCATTATTGGCAAGATGGTGCTGAACCGCAATCCCGATAACTTCTTTGCAGAAACAGAGCAGGTAGCGTTTCACCCCGGGCATGTAGTGCCGGGTATTGATTTTACTAATGACCCGCTGTTGCAAGGCAGGCTATTTTCTTATACCGATACGCAGCTGTCGCGCCTGGGCAGCCCTAACTTCCATGAAATCCCCATTAACAGGTCAGTCTCGCCCGTGCATAACAACCAGCGTGACGGGCACATGCGCCAGGAAATCAACGTGGGCAGGGTTAGCTACTCGCCAAACTCACTGGGCGGCGGATGCCCTTATCAAGCCAAAATAGCCGAAGGCGGCTTTGCAAGCTTTAACGAAAGAGTAGAGGCTCATAAAGTGCGTGGCAGGAGCGAGAGTTTTTCAGACCATTTCGGGCAGGCACAATTATTCTATAACAGCCAGACCGAAACCGAAAAAGGCCATATTATAAAAGCATTGCGCTTTGAACTTGGCAAGGTAGAAACCACAGCTATCAGGGTGCGTATGCTGGGTATACTTTCGCAGGTGGATAAAGACCTGGCCACTAAAGTTGCGGCGGGTTTGAGGCTTACTGTACCTGCCGTGCCGGAGCAGCCCATGAACCACGGCGTATCGCCCGAAAATCTTGGTGGAGACCAGGAGCCTAAAACGGTACCTTCATCAGTAGAAGTTTCACAGGCACTTAGCATGATAAACAACCCTACTGTAAAGCCCACAATCGAATCACGCAAGGTGGCCATTGTTTGCGCCGACGGCGTAGATGAGCAGGCTGTGCTGGATATTAAGGAGACGCTGATTAAACAGGGTGCTAAAGGCTGTGTTGTAGCGCCTTATAATGGTGTGGTAAAAGGTGATGCAGGCGGCGAACTTGCGGTTGATTTTACCTTTCTTACCACGTCATCAGTAGTATTTGACTCGATGTATATTCCCGGCGGGCTCGACATCAACGAGCTTTCTGAAGATAACGATGTGATAGATTTTTTAAACGATGCGTACAGGCATTGCAAAATAATTGGTGCACAGGCCGGGGGAATTGACTTGCTTTCATCAACCGGATTTGCATCTAAAATAAATAATGAAGACGAAGGCATTATTATAGACCGTGATGGCGATAACAGTACGTTTGCAGCCAATTTTATAACCGCTATGGCTAATCACCGTTTTTGGGCGCGCGAAGCAACAATATAAACAACACCTTAAAAATTATAAAAATGAAAAACTCAGAAAAGCCTGTTACTAACAAGGCACAAGCACAAGATAAAGCACCACAACTAATTGTTAGCCCGGCAGCAGATGCGGCTACAGAACTGCGGGACTTTTTTATAGATTCCCTTAAAGATATTTACTGGGCAGAAAATGCCCTTGTAACAGCCTTGCCAAAGATGGTTGCCAATGCTACATCGCCGCACCTGGCCTCAACCATTAAAGAGCACCTTGCGGTAACAAGAAACCAGGTAACAAGGTTGGAAACTATTTTTGACCTCTTGGGAGAAAAAGCCGAAGGAAAAAAATGCGAGGCTATGGGCGGGTTATTAAAAGAAGGCGACAGCATACTTGAAGAAACGGCTCCGGGCCCGGTGCGAGATGCGGGTATAATCGCGGCTTCACAAAAAATAGAGCATTATGAGATAGCTACCTATGGCACCCTTGTTGCCTTTGCAAAAACGCTGGGCGAAAATGATGCGGTAAAATTGCTTACCCAAACCCTTGCGGAAGAAAAAGAAGCGGATATGCTTTTAAGCGATGCTGCCTATAGTGCTGTCAATTTTGATGCTGCTGAAAATACACTACAACCGGATATTGCAGAATAGTGTTTTTTGTAAATTAGCTGTTATTATATATTTACCGTTGCAATGGCCTACCGTTGCAACGGTTTTTTAAAATTATTATAATTTGATAATATGGAACTTTCTACCCAGTTGATATGGCTTTTTACATTAAGCCTGCCCATAGCCTGTGTTGCCTGGACGGTAACCCATGAAGAAGTTTTCAGGGAGCCGAGGGAATATTGTGTGCGCTGCTCTAAATCTTCCCAAACGCTTATCCGCAGAAAATTCTTTTACCTGTTTACCTGCGAATATTGTTTTAGCCATTATGTTACCGTAGTGTTCCTTTTGATTACAAATTTCCAACTGCTTCTTGAAGGCTGGAAAGGCTATTTAATTGCAGGTTTTGCCCTGGTATTTGTAGCCAATTTCTACATGAGCCTGTTTGCACTCCTCCGTCAGGCTATTAAAAAGGAGAAAACGGAGATTGAAGTGCTACAGCAGGAAGTACCAAAGTATAAGCAATAAATTCTGTTGCCTTAATTACCAATGTATTGTTATATGGCTGTCCCCCGATATTTTATATTCTATATAAGTATTATTTGCTCCACTTTCAGGTTTTATCGTTTCTTTTTTTGAATTAGAAATTCCCCCGGTAACCTGTATCTTTGTAGGTAATTTATCTTTTAACGGCAGTATCGCCATCCTGAAATTTAGCCTGCTGTCGCCCCTTGCATAAAACGAAAGTGAATCCTTGCTAACCTTATAAGCTGTGGCGGGATATTCTGTAAATACCATAAACCCGGCTTTCTCAACTTTATAAAACTGCCTGGGTACAATACCAAAGGCAATGCCCGCACCATACACTTCCTGGCCTACCTGACCACTTGGCACCCAGCCATCCTGCAGGTCTTCAAGGGCAACCCATAAATTAGGGTCTATCTCGCCCATTTTTATTTCGCTTTTTGTGGCTAAAACTTCTTTTGGCAGCCTTGGCGGATAGTAATAGGACACCCTGTTTATCACATGCTTTACAAGTTCGGCCAGCAGCAGCCGTACCGAAGGTAAAATTTCGTCCATGCCATCTGCCTCCTTTAAAAACATATGGATACCCGCAAATACTTCCTGCTCTTCATAAGCTGCCGTATAGGGTGCATCCTTTAGCGGATATATGGCAAAGTAAGTAGGATAGTGCTTTGCATTGCCATAATTACAGTCCCACAGTTGCACGTTTTTTAGTATGCCAGCTATGCAAAGGTAACTCAGGTTAAGGAACAATTCATCTTTAGTTTCTTTGTACAGCCTAAGCAGCGCCCCTGCCGAGAACGCGGTATTATTAGCCTGGTAAAAAATATCAAAGTCCAGGCCGTCCAGCTTTCGCGCAGCGGTAACAGCCTCATCAAAATATTTTTTGTTGCCCGTAAGCTGCCATACCTGTATCATAAGGTGGGCATAAGCGCCGGGTACATCCTTTTCACCGCCCTGGCCTTCTGCTGTTTCGGCTTTAATAACCTCCAGAGTACTCATATTATAAAAAACAGGCCAGCTATAGTCAAAATGGTGTGCTACATTAATTACATATTCAATAGAATCCAGCAGCATTTTTTTGGCAATATCATCTCCGTCTATCGCCAGGCGCGAGAGGTTAAGCAGCGGATGGTGTAGGTACCAGGAGTCCATAATATCCAGCTTTTTTTGTTCTTCGCTCCGGTCAAGGTCATCTGTTTTAGCCGGCAGCCACCGGGCTATTGTACCTAATCGCTTATCAAAAAAGTTTTCCAGTCCGTTGTGCAACGTTTCAATAACAGGGCAATGGTTTTCCCCACTCCAACGGTCATAATCCATAAGGGGCAGGAGTACCGCAAGTTGCACCATACTCTCAGGAGGCGTTTTGTAATCGCTTACATACGCATTAAGGTAGGAGCGCCCATCGGCAAACTGCCAGCAGCCTTTATGGGTTTCCAGGTCATTTAAGCCTTTGCTAAGCATATCCGGCCAGTCATGGTATTGCGTATCGGGATGTGGCAGGAGCAGGTAAATATCCGCCAGGTAGTTAATGAACTGCTGCGACATCTGGTAATTATCGTTGGGTACTATATCGCTTAACAGCACATAAGCGTCAGATACAATATATTCTTCCCCTGCCTTCAACGGTTTTTCTTTAATGGTTACCGGCAGTTTCATTCCCAGTTCCGGCCATGAGCCGCCCACAAGGTCACCCGCCGAAGTTTCAGTATGCTCGCAGTATTTCTGTAAAGACCCCAGATCCTGAAAATAGAATACTGAACCTGTTTGTGGCTGTTCGAGGCTAAAGAATAACAACCCTGACCGGGTACCCACCTGGGCTGCGTGTATCGTGCCTTTAGTATTTTGAGTTTTACCATTATTATATAAAGGCATAATATCCCGCGGCCAGTAAGGCACCAGCATATCAAACAGGGGGGTAAGTACAGTTTTAAACCCGAATACCGGCTTATCTGCATCAGGCTTTGTAATGGTTAGCTTTATTGCTACCATGGTGCCTTTAAGGGCAATTTCTATAGCTTCTGCTTCTTCTATGCTTTCAACCTCAAGGTGGTCGTTAGCGGCGTAGGCTGCCCTAAATGCTATCTGGCCACCCTGCGGCCATTCGGCCAGTATCCATAGGCAAAATTCTGCGGCTATTATCTTTAGCATATAGCCCTGTAAAGATATTTCTTTAAGCACAGTACCCTTCCTCAGGTGGTACAGTGAGGTAGCTGTAAATGCGGATATAGGATTCATATGATTGTTTTAAAACCAAATTTCGCGCTTTTAAAATATTTCGGTGTTATAGGATTTATAAATTTCCTAGCATAATTTTTTCACTTAAGGATTTGTATTAAATATCTTACTGATGTTAGATAGAAAATTATGCTATTTCTGAATTATGCAAGTGTAGAGGAAAACTTCAGCTATTTTTAGTTTAGGCCATCACATCTATTCGGGGGCATTCCACAGTCGCACCCCATGATATTGAACCATGAATTATAGTAATTGAGAAATTGGCAAAAATTTAACCCGCCTTAATGGTGTAACTAAATCTAAATAGTGCAAAAGGCATTAATACGGAAGTTTGCAAAGAAATTCAAATAATATTTACTGGGAAAATCTTATCGCGATTGCATCTACTTTGCTTATCCATGAATGGGAAACCGCATCAGAAATTTTCGGGGCGCCCGATGATATGAAACTCCGGTCATCAATGACGTTATTTACACAGGTACAGATACTGATCCCATATTCAGGGAAGTCCTGCTAAAATATTTCGGGGGCCTCTATGCCCCTTTAACACTTGCATTACTCCATAATTAACTAAATACTTGCCTCATAAAACTGTATGAGCTTTTTATTACTTGGCGATATTGAGATCATTTATCACGGTATTGCTTTGGTGTCATCCCCACATACTTTTGGAAAAGACGGACAAAGTAGTTCGGCGTTTCAAATTTTAGTTGATCGCTAATCTCCGCAACTGATAAGCTGGTGTAGTTGAGTAAATTTTTTGCTTCCTGCATAACCCTGTTAAGTATAAACGATTTGGACGTAGACCCCAAATACTCTTTGGTCATCCTGTTTAAATAATTGGTTGTTATGAAAAGTTTGTCAGCAAAGAACTGAACATTATGCGATTGTAAATAATGTGCATCCACCAGTTTTACGAACGCCTGGATATGTCTGTTGGCCTCTTCTTCTTTGATTGATGTGCCGGTAGTTTTAATTGGTACGGCCTCTGCCCGTTCAAGCAATGCTAAGATTAGGTAGACCAATGCCCGGAGGACATGCTCACTGCTGCTAACACCCAGTTGGATTTCAGTATTTATTTGCTCCAGATAGGCGACAACATTTTTAAACAGCTTTTTATTAAGCCGTAGCAACGGAGAAGTACGCCCAGGCTTAAGATATTTAAATTTGTTTAAAAACTGTTTATCATTAAAGAATGAAAACAGAAATTCCTCTTCAAATAGCAATACATAGCCTTGCATCGCCGTCTGTTTGGGCCAGCTCCATATCTCACCCGGAATAGAACAGATCACATCCCCCGGCCTTACATGCAGTTCCGTTTGATTGATAAATACATTTTCATTTCCACTCGTTATAAAAGTCATATCATAAAAAGTAAGCCTGTGGATGGGCTCATTTTCTATATATTTATTTATTTCAGAAATCGGAACAATATCGATCAGTAAAGTTTTGCCATATTTTTCATTGATAAAATGGTATTGGACTATTGATTTCATAACGTTTAGAAAAATAATTTATGGCGATTATCATTTTTGGTTCATGATATACGTTGAGCGGTGTAACAATATTAATCAATCGGTGCGCAATATCCTAATCGGCCGCGACTGGCACCAATAGTGACATTTTTAGCACGATTTGTCTATCACATACTATTTTGGCTGCCTATATCTTTGCCAGAGTTTTTGACTTACTCGCCGTTGGAAATTACTCAGATCAGTAGTATTAACAAAAAAAATAGTAGCATTATGAAGTATTTTATCGAACTTTTTACACCAACACAAGCCTGGCTTGACCTAAGTAAACAAGAGAGAGCAGCTTACCTGAATCATGTTAATGACTTTTCCAAGGGACTGATGGACCAGGGTGTAGTAATAGTAAGCATGAGCGAAAATGACCAAGACACCCTCCATCGTGCGGAGTATGATTTCTTTGTCATCTGGACAATTCCAACCGATGAACTTGCAAATGCGGTTCAAGAGCTTATGGCAGGTTCGGACTGGTTTACGTACTTTGATCAGTTAAATTTGAAAGGCGATTCTACAGATATCTTTGAGAAACTTATAAATCTTTAACTTCAGGTTGTTGTTGGCCGATTTACGTTGATTCCAGTGGATGGAACAACCTCTACGCATCTAAAAGCAACGCATTTATTACTAAAAGATCTTTTGGATACAACAGCACGGGATTTGGACACTTTTAATCAGCCTGTTCGACATAGCTTTGCTATAAATCAAATTATTGAATCTATGAGCAACATTAAAGAAGTAAAATTAGGAAGCCAGGGATTAGTAGTTCCCGAAATCGGTCTGGGCTGTATGGGTATGACGACAGGGTTCGGCGGTGATATATATGGAAAAGCAGATGAGAAAGAAGCGATCTCTACTATTCATCGTTCATTGGAGTTGGGCGGTAATTTTCTGGACACGGCAGATATATATGGCCCTTTTCTCAACGAACAGCTAATTGCAAAAGCCATTCAGGGAAACAGGGAGAAATACATTATAGCCACAAAATTCGGGTTTGAAATTGACGATAACAGACAAGCTACAGGTGCGATAAATGGCAGTAAAAGTTACGTAAAAAAAGCCGTAGAGCGTTCATTAAAAATTCTTGGAACGGATTATATTGACTTGTATTACCAACATCGGTTGGACACCAATACACCAGTTGAAGAGACTGCCGAAGCGATGGGCGAATTGGTAAAAGAAGGAAAAGTAAAATATATAGGCCTTTCGGAAGTAAATTCTGAAACCGTAAGGAAAGCCCACGCAATATATCCTATTACAGCAGTACAGTCCGAATACTCCTTGTTTGAAAGGCAAATTGAAGAACTGGGTATTTTGGATACACTTAAAGAATTAGGCATCAGTCTGATTGCCTATTCACCGGTAGGAAGGGGATTTTTAAATGGCTCAATACAAAAGCCTGAAGATTTTAACGAAATTGATTTCCGAAAATTTATACCCAAATATCAGGGTGAGCAATTTTACAAGAATGTTGAGTTGGTAAATGAAATTAAAAAAGTAGCTGTCGAAAAAAATATCACTTCCGCACAATTGGCTATTGCCTGGGTTATTGCCAAAGGACACACGCCTATTCCGGGGACAAAACGCGTGAAATATGTCGAAGAGAATATAGCCGCAGCAGGCATTTCGCTAACGCAGGAAGACCTGAACCGGTTAGAACGTATTATTCCTTTGGGAACGGATACGGGTAACAGGTATGATGCAGAGAGCATGAAAGGAGTAAATCTATAATATTTTATCGCCAGCCGTTTAGTAGGCTGGCGATTTCTTTACTTTATGTTATGAAAAAAAGAGATCAATATGTATTTGATTCTGTTTCGGACTATCATGCTGTGATGCATCTGGAAAAGCCTGCCCATCCGTTGATAAGTGTCGTGAGGCTTGAAGATATCAGCTTAAATTCAAGCAAAGATTTGGAAAAGATTGTATTTAATTTTCACACCATTTTTTTGAAAAGAAATTTTGATGGAAGGGTCAAATATGGGCAAAAATATTATGACTTTGATAGTGGTACGATGGCTTTTTATGCACCTAAGCAATTGATAAGCTTAGAGGGTGTCCAACCCAGCAAAGTAGAAGGCCGGATGCTCATTATCCATCCCGATTTCCTTCATGGTTACCCACTTGCAAAAAAGATAAAAGAATACGGTTTTTTTGATTATGCCACCTATGAAGCCCTGCATCTTTCTCAGACTGAAGACAAAATTGTTTCGGGTTTAATGCAAAATTTGCAACAGGAGATTGTAGCCCGGATTGATAGCTATACCCAGGATGTTTTAATTGGGCATATAGACCTTTTACTTAGCTACTGTAATCGTTTTTATACCCGTCAGTTTATTACCCGAAAAAAAGTATCCAGTGATCTGCTGCTAAAATTTGAATCTATTTTAAAAGAATATTTAAGTGAAGACAAAGCTGGAACATCAGGACTGCCAACAGTTCAATATTTTGCTGACCAGCTTTTTGTATCTGCCAGTTATTTGAATGACATGCTCAAAAATCTTACTGGGCAGACAACACAGCAGCACCTGCATAATTATCTTATCGAGCAGGCCAAAGAACTGCTTACTTCAACCAACTTATCGGTAAATGAAATTGCCTACCGATTAGGTTTTGAATATCCGCAGTCTTTCAGCAAACTATTCAAAAAGAAAACACTGTTAACGCCTCTAAAATTTAGACACTCGTTAAATTGAGTGATCCACTATCGCCGGGTTATTGATTTAGGAAGCTAAAGTTCAATTCTGGGTTTCAAATAGGCGCACATCCTGCCATAATAGTGTAATCCAATTTTTTCGGATGTTATAGTATCAATGATTTCATGTAAAAGCAATATGATGCGGTGACAAATGAGAGCATTGGCAAGTTACCTTTCAAACAGGGTGAATACCTGGATAGATATCTAAGGGATAGCCGCCAATTAAGTTTTCGGCATTATTTTGAATTTTGAATTGAATAGGCATATTTGATAAACCCGGTTTTCCGAAAGCTATTATAAGTAGGTTTAGGCTGAAAGCCTCCCCATATGATATACGAGGCTTTTCTATTATAATCGTAGTTCCCATGGGGATAAATTACTCCTGCGATTTAGGCTCGTTTTTCCATTTGAAAGTTTTTGGCATATCATCCCCCAACAAATAACCCCACGGCTCCAGTGGTTTGATCCTGTCAAATATTACTTTCAATATTGCCATTACGGGTATGGCTAAGAACATACCTGATATTCCTGCCACAGCCCCACCAAGTATAATTCCGGCAATAGAGGCCAGGGAATTGATTTCTACTTTCGAGCTTACTACCAATGGCACGAGTACATTGTTATCTATTATCTGTACCACTATGTTAACGATGAGTATCCCTATAATGATATTCAGGTCACTTTGCCCTGTAAGGGAAGCTATTATGGTCAACACCCCGGCAATCACAATGCCGATGTATGGAATTAGATTTAAGAGTCCTGTAATTACCCCAAGCAGTATTGCATATTTTACACCTATTATCATCAATCCTACAGAGGTAAGGGCAGAAACGATCACCAGTTCAAAGAGCAGTCCCAGTATATAACTTTGTACCGACACCTTAATGGTTTTCAAGATATCCTCCAGTTTAGGATGGTCTTTCTCTTCAAATAATTTGGTAAGGAATTTTATAAAATGGGTCCTGTATATCAGGATAAGGAACATGTATATAGGGATCAGTATAAGGTTCATGAGCGAATCCGTTAGTGACATCAAGGTAGTACCCATCAATTGCTTTCCGCTGTCCATAGAGCCGCTCGTCGCTTTTTTTACCATTTTCTCCTGCTCGCCTTTACTGATACTAAAAGTTTCTTTCACATACCCCTGAAGGTTATCGTAGTGCTTCGTAACGTTACTTTTAATAATATCCCAATCGTTAGCCATATCTGCGAGCTGTACTGAGATAAAATAGAAGATCGTTACAAAAATCAGCATAAATAAAACAACCGTAATAAGGGCAGACAAAATCCTTGGAATCCGTAATTTATGGGTTAGGAACGCAGCTACCGGCCTTAAAAGTATAGCAAATAGTAGCGCTAATAATAAAGGGGATAAGATACCCTGGCCCACGTAACAAATGCCTATCAGGGCAATTACTGTAAATAAAATTAGGGCAAATTTTGCATAAAAAGGAAATCGTTGAGTTTGATCCATGATAATTAAAGTGATTAGGGCTTAAATTGATAATATGCGGTAATGCTTTTTTTGCTGATACCTCAATACTTCGGGACAATATTTAATTTTCGCTTAGATATATAATAGTTTTCAGAATAGCCGCAACATAATAGCAAAGTTATGAGCGTTTTACATTGCCAAATCCAAACAGGAGTTAAAAATTTACTAAACCTTTACTTACATTCAATGTGAAGTTTACCAATTAAGATCCGCTGCAAAGTTCCTTGATCTGAAGTTGTATGAATTATAGTTAGTTATACAATAATATTATCCTTAGGCATCCCCTGCGACCGCGCTTTCCGCTGCAATCTTTTCTTTCAGAAAAGGATATCCGCTGCAATCCCTGATGCGATATTGTCTTCACACTCAAATTTTACTCACTACACTTTTATAATTCGGCTCCATGCCGGATTTTTTGTTTTTGCCCACTTAAGGTTTAGCAAGGATTTTTTGTGCTTATAGTTTTTCAAGGCGAAACGGCTAAAAAGGCAGCTAAGTTATGGCAGTGCCAGCCTCCTTGAAACCAAAAGACTACGGCATAAACGGTTTCCTCCCCTAAAGGGTCCCCTCCAATTATTCCGTTTCCTTTTGGTTTCCGGCTGCCCCCGCCCGATTAGCTGGCTTTCTTTTTTTCCGTTTTTTCTTTTGAAAAACATGTGTTTTGAGGGAGGCAGACGGCTGAAAAAGGAAAGTGAAATAATTAGTAAACACTTAAAATTTTTAGTCATGGAAATCACAGGACGTGTAACAGCAGATGCCGTAGTAAACAGGGTTGAGTCTACAGGCAGCGAGGTGGTCAATTTTTCTATCGCCATCAACGACCGCTACAAACAAAAAGATAGCGATGAAGTAAAGGAAATAACAACCTACATCAATTGTGCCTATTGGCTCAATACCAAAACAGCCGAGTGGGTTAAAAAAGGTGCCATTGTGCAGGTAGCAGGGCGCATTAGTATGAACGTGTACAATAACTCCGATGGCAATGCCGTAGGCAGCCTGACCTTTCACGTGGACAACCTTAAAATACTGGCTTTCGCCAAAAAACAGGACGAAGTACCCGCAGCAGCAAAAGCAGGGGCTGCACAGGCAAAGCAGCAAGGGGCGCAGGATAATGACGACCTGCCATTCTAATCTTTCAATCATTCATTTTTTTAATTCTTAAATCAAATATCATGGGACATAATCTGAATTTCAACGAGCATACAGGACGCTATTCCTTCTTTAGCGTACAGGAAAAAGCATGGCACGGCTTAGGGCAAACCGTAACCGAATACCCGACAAGTGCGGAAGCCATCAAACACGCAGGGCTTGACTATAACGTAGCCAAACTACCAAACACCCACATACTGCCAAGCGGTAACAGCGTGAGTTCCGATAACAGTTTCTATACCTACCGTACTGATACCGAAGCCATACTGGGCGATAAAATCGGCAAGGATTACCACATTGTACAAAACAGCGATGCCTTTGCCTTTTTTGATGCCATAGTAGGCGGCAGTGAAGGAATCCTGTACGAAACCGCAGGGGCTTTAGGCAAAGGAGAGCGCATATTCATTACCGCCAAGCTGCCCGGCTACATCCGTGTGGGCAAGGGTGACGATGTAACCGAAAAATACATTTTCCTGACCACCTCCCACGATGGCTCAGGCAGCATTACCGGAGCCTTTACACCCATCAGGATTGTCTGCCAGAATACCCTTAACGCTTCATTGCGCAATATGAGCAATGTGGTACGCATCAAGCACACCGCAGGGGCGAAACAGCGTTTGGAGGATGCTCATAAGGTCATGGGGCTGGCGAACATCATGAGCGAGCAACTGGAGGGAATTTTTAACGAATGGGCTACCGTTCGGGTTACCGACAATGAGGTTAAAAAGCTGATACAGCTTGCCCTTTGCCCGAACAAAGAAACCTACGACCTATTAAAAAAGGGTGCGGAATATGAACTCTCTACCGTATTTAAAAACACCGTGGAAGATGCCTTTGGCTATGCCATGATGAGCGACACGCAGCAGATGGATACCACACGGGGTACATTGTTCGGGGCGTACAATGCCGTGACGGGCTACTACCAAAATGTGCGCAATTACAAGGACAGCGAAGCCAAGCTGCAATCCATCATCATGGGCGGTACGGCGCAAGGCAAGGCGCAAAAAGCCTTTGAGCTGTGCAGCAACTTTGCCAAAGACGGTAACGAAATCTTTCTTTTTAACTGATACAGGATGACAGGTACAGGTGTACTGCCTGTACCATAATACATTATACGCCATGAAATTCATATCGGACAATCCATTTGACAAATACGAAGTAATCAACTATAACGGGAAAAACATCTTTTTGGATAAGAACGATGTAAGCAAAGAAACCCTCAAAAATGCGAAATCATTTTGCAGGAAGTACAGGTATTCGCTAAACACTGACAAAGCGGTTGCCGTGTATTATTTAAGGGGACACCACGAGCAGGCAGCCTACGGGCAGGTGCTTAAAGGTATGCTATGTAGCGACCCACTTCCCAAAGAACTGCGTGAGATAATCCATTGCCTTTCATTCTGGAATCAGGAGGGCACTAAAAACTACGCTATGAACAAGGCAGGAAACGAAAGCTATCCCGACTTCATCTTAAAGTGTATCGCAGCAGATTGCAGGGCATTTGTTACGCCATTTGCCGAGCAGTTTATAACGGGCAAGGGTGGTAACCACATTTGGGTGGACAATCGGGATACGAACGAACGGATACTGCTTATCCACTTCTAAAACAATTCAACAACATGGACAGGCGCAATACCCGTCCCAACACTATACGCCATGAAAACATTAAAGCAATTAACGAATGTAGAAAAAGCAGGGATACTGCACAGTTGGTTCCCTGACGAGGTATCCGCCTTTTTGGAAACCATGAAAGGTATCTGTAACATGATTACCGAGAACGAAGAAGAATACCGCCAAAAGTCGCAGGACGGGCTTTTCGGGTTTGACTTTTGGAAGCAGCTTGCGGGGCAGGCAAAAAAAGCCATAACCCAATACGGCAGCAAGATGCCGAAGAACAGGCGGCTCTTTACCGACCAGTTATTTGATGGCTATCAGGCACTGTTCAGCGTGCATTGCCTGACCGAACACGCCAAGACACGACAACTCGAAAACCGTAAATTTTTCCTTGCGGTAGAACTGCTTTTTTAATCTAAACCCCAATAAAATGGAAACCATAACAGCATTTATAACCACGCACCCTAAAGCCCTTATCCTTTTAGGGATAGCTGTAGCAATACGCCTGTGGGTAAACAGGCGCAGGTTTTACCGCCGTGGGTGGGGCGGCTTGCAACACTTTTCAAGCTATGGAAAAGCTGTTTTTGCCATCGCCTTTGAAAAGGTGCTGATGGTACTGGCGACACTACTGATAGTAGCTGCCATCCTTTTATTTCTTACAGGACACTAACAAATTAATATTATGGAAACGAACTTTTTTAAATCCATTGCAGCCCTACAGGTTAGTGGCGCATGGTCAATCAATATTACTAATGAAAATGCTGATACATGGATTGTATCGGTACTGTTCTACAACGACAAAGTGGCTGACGATGCCCGTAAGAAAGTGCCGCCACTCCTCTTAAGGGGTACAACGGCAGAACTTGACGGGGGCTTTTTTGATGCCATTGCGCAGCCCGTACAGGAAACCGCAGCACTCTTTACTAACATGGAAGCCTACCTCAAAAGTCGGGAACAGGCAAAGCTTGCCTCGAAAATGGAAAAAGACAAAACCGAAAAGGCGGGTAAGGAGAAAACCGATAAACAGAAAAAATATGACGATGCCCTCAAAAAGGTGGATGAACTTGAAGCAGAAGGCAAGTTCAAGGAGGCATGGATGAAAGTGCCTAATGCGCAAGAGTACCCTGATGCAGCGGAATTCCTGCAAAAACGCAAAGCCTCGCTTTCCGCACAATTCGCCCCCGACCTGTTTAACGAACCTAAATCCGAATAGCCATGTTAGTAGCAAAACAACTAGAAAGGGTATTTACCTTTAAGGATAAAGGGCAGGACATACAACTTGCCGACCCGTCACCAAGTTTCAGCCCAGAGGCGGTGCTGAACTTTTACGCACAGACCTACCCGATACTGACCACAGCGACCATTGAAGGCCCCGCCATTAATGACGATGCCGTGCAATTTAAGTTCATTGCCCAAATCGGCACAAAAGGATAACCACATGAAAATAGTAGTCAATACAGGCAGTATCATCCTGCCTAAAAATACAAAGCAATGGAAACTACACCAAAACATAGGCAAATGGGCTTGCGACCTAAACCGCTTGCAGGACGCACAGGAAGTGCAAAACAACAGGGCGCAGTCTGCGCCTCTCGGACAGCTGCCGATGGTTTTTTAAAGGCGCAGTTCCTGCCAATATTGGAACAGGGTAACCGTCCACCCAAAAAAGAACAGGCAGAAGACAGCTTTTTTGCATCCCTTGCCACCCTTACAGTTGCATATGATATTGAGGCAATAGATGTAACCGAAAAGCCGTATCCGTACAACATCCTGTTAGCGCACAGTTGCGCTAACAGGCAACTGAAAAAATCGGGGCAGGAAGTGAAGCTTTCTATCATGCAGGATAAAAAAGGTGCAGTACAACTGGCAACCCACCATAAATACAACGTAGGCATGACGCTGTATTACATTCCTGTGCTACCTCTGTACAGGCTCTTGCAGGACAGGGCGCAAAAGCAAACTGCTGAACTGTTACTATCGGTGTTTAGCTACCTCTATCACTCTGCGGGAATTTCCTACTACAAGGAAGAGGACAGCACACTGGGCTACCATTGCGAGTGCCTCCGTGAGATGTATATCGAGGATGGGGATGGCTATGGCGAAGCCGAACATAACACTTATGTTTCAGCATTAAATGAAGCCTCCCATTATGGGGAGGTGATGCAGCGCAAAATATATAACCTGTACCACCTGAACCATTTTCAGCAGCGTATTGATATATACAAGCCCAAGACCGCATTAGAGCGTGCCTGCCTAAAGTTAGCCAAAACAGCAAACGCATTATTGGAGCAATACCCTAACCAAACCATACACCGCAATATGGCAAGTGAGGAAAATGACGATGAGTACGAATATGGCGTTATCAGGGCAGCACAATATATCTCCTTTATAGCCGAAACCAAAGGGGCATTGTATGAAAACATTGCGCAGGGCATAAACGATGAATTCGGCGAATACAATGGAATGGAAGAGCCGGCACGAACGCAGGTATTTAACATGAAAGACGAACCTGATGCGGGAGGGCTGGATTTTGAATACAAATTATTCCCGCTGCTTATTAAACTATGTACCCTACTAAACGATCTGCCATGAAAAATATAACCGAAACCTTTGGCGCTTTATATCACCCTGTTAAAGCCTTTGTGGTATTCCAAAAGGACAGCCCTGAAAATGACACCTATGTTGAGTGCTATGATATGGATGAAAACGGATTCCCGATAAACGCACACCCGCTAAGTATCAGGGAAAGCACCCAACTGGCAAACGCCCTTGATACATCCGACGAACTCAAGCGCAACTTTTTAAAGCCGTCAGGCTTAATGCCTAAAAATGTATTGTACATCAACCCTGACCATAACGGCTATGCGATTTGGCACACGCCCAAACAAAAAGTGGATTTATTTTTTGTGGAGGGTTTGGGAATACCAAATGGTAAAGCTGCTATCCCGCCATTGCTTTGGAAAGCGTCAAGGGGTACACTACAGGTGTATGCTTTAGAAGGGGACAGCAACATAACTACTGATACCCCGCTGTATCATGCCCCATTCTTTAACCTCTATGAAAACGGCAGGGTGTGTATGGGTACGGTAAAGATAAAAATCCCTGCGGACTGCCTTTTGGAGGAATTCATACACCTATGGCAACAGTATTTCTTCAACAGCTTTTTTAGCCACACGCTCGGCGGAAGAATCAGGGTGAACGGCAACGTCATTCAATTATGGCAAAGCCTTGTCGGCACTAAAAAACAGTTCCCCATCAATTTCCTACAAGAAAACGGTCTAACCCTTAAAAAAATCCTGTCATGAAAACGCTAACACCGATGCACTTGGCAGATAGTTACCTGCTTAACCCCACCAACCCGATAGTGGTTAACCTTATCGGAGCAGGTGGCACGGGCAGCCAGATGCTTACCGCACTGGCACGGATGAACCACAGCCTTATTGCATTAGGTCATGCAGGGCTGTACCTGAACCTGTATGACGATGATACCGTAACCACCGCCAACCAGGGGCGGCAACTCTTTGCTGATTGTGAGGTGGGCTTACACAAGTCCGTTGCGCTCATTAACCGCATCAACCGCTTTTTTGGGACAGACTGGAAAGCGGTAACGAAACCATTTGGCACAGCCAACCTGAATACCCTGCCTGATAAGGGAAAGGCAAATATCTATATCAGCTGCGTAGATACGGTAGCCGCACGGTATGATATAGCAGCAGCATTGGATAGCTTGGAGGACTACGGTAGTGAAGACCGCAGCAAACCATTATACTGGATGGATATGGGCAATTCAAAAAACACGGGGCAGATGATATTATCAACTATAGGTTTTATAAAGCAACCGAATTCAAAACTATACAGGACAGTACCAAACCTGCCAACGGTTACCGAAGAATTGGGGGAGCAACTGGAAAACGTGAACGACAACAATGAGCCAAGCTGCTCCCTTGCCGAAGCCCTTGAAAAACAGGATTTGTTTATCAATTCCACCCTTGCCAATATGGCGGCATCCCTCTTATGGAAGCTGTTCCGTGAAGGAATGACCGATACAAGGGGCTTTTTCCTGAACCTTGCTAATTTTAAATCACAACCCATAAAAGTGGGCTAAACCCCCGCCGCCCCGCAATTGGCTTCCTTCGTCAGGGAAATTGCGGGGCGCTCTATTATCGAAGTTTGCTGCCACATTTATACGCCGCCGATTTTCGGTGAAAATCGGCGGCTTTTTTAAAGTAAGTATTTACAAAAACACAACAACTACATAAGTATGTTGAGATGCTTTTAGGACTAACTAATGGATCACTGCAGAGTCCTTAAAGTTTAGGATGCCTTTACAAAAGTACTTCATTAATTGCTTTGTAATTACATCACAAGCTAATACATTTGCATTACACGCAACCTCTTCGAAATGACCTTGGCTGCCCCTCTGCTAAGTGCTTTAATTGCCAACGCACTTCCACCATACTGATTTTACTCTGCAAATTAATGCATGAGGTAACATGATAGCGGGCAGGGTTTTGAAATATACTTAGATTATTAATAGTACCTACAATTTAAAATATACACAAATGAATAAATCAGGGCCTATAATTATTATTGAAGATGACCTGGATGACCAGGAATTCCTATCCGAAGTATTCAGTGAGCTTAAATATAAAAATGAGATAATATTCTTCGGTGACGGGGAGGCTGCCCTTCATTACTTAACGGAAACAAAAATTGAACCCTTCATTATTTTTTCAGATATAAATATGCCAAAACTGAACGGAATGGAATTACGGGCGAAGATCCATGAAAATGAAGAGTTGCGCATCAAGTCCATACCTTATCTATTCTTCTCCACAGTAGCGGAACAGGCTAGTGTAATTGATGCCTATTCAAAGTCGTTACAGGGGTTTTTCGTAAAACCTTCCAGCTACTCCGATCTACGGGACATAATAAAGACGATTGTTGAATATTGGCAAAAGTGCGTATCTCCCGATTATATCAAGTAAATATCCACAGGTTGTCGTGTTAGCAGAACAAGGATAGTAAGTAATCAGGTAACAAAAATTATAATGAATGCTTTTTTGCAAGCTTCATCGGATAATAATACTGATGCAATAAAACATATCTTAAAAATTATTGCACTTGCGGTTCGTACAGAAATTGAAGGTTTTCATATAAAACACTTTTCTGACAATCAAATGAAGGAATTAAATCCATTGATAAGACAAGGTGTATACAATGCGTTGTTTGCTTATGCTAATGTCACAGAGATTGTAATACAAAGGAATTTATTCATTACCTTGATACAGCAATACCAGATTATTAGGAGAACCCCGATACCAATCCTGCTACTTGCAATCTGTTTTTGAGCAATTAAATGAAGAACCAATCTTTCAATCAAATTTCTTAAGAATCAGTATAAATTACAGAATATAAATTATGACGCTCTAAAAGGCTGGATTCAGGTTAAAGGTACCTATGAGTTTGCCGGAGTCAAGTATGATGACCGAAAGAAGTACCTCACGAAATAAGGGCTAATTAATGAAAGAAGGGACAATTAGCTCTGCGGGAACCCGAAGAATGAGATGTGTTAATTGCCTAGAAAATCCTAAGGGTTGATTTCGTAGATGTTTTTTTCAGAAATGGAACGTTTCCGATGAATTCATACCGCGCACCCGTAGGTTCAGAACTGCCATTCAAAAATAGCTTAAAAGTTTATTTATCGACAAAACCACACCTTTCATCGATAGCTTATGCCTATTAAACCTTTTTAAAATAGCGAAGACTTTAATATATTGGATATTTGTACAAATACCTTACATTATGCATAAGCCACTAAATATTCTCCTAGTCGAAGATGATGCGATTGAAGTAATAAAATTTAATCGTGTACTCCGTAAAATGCCATCACGTCATTTAATCATAGAGGCTAATAACGGCCAGCACGCTTTGGACATACTTGGAGACAGAGATGTCGTACCCGATATAATCGTTCTTGACTTAAACATGCCTAAACTCAATGGCATCGAATTTTTAAAGAAGATTAAAATGGATGAATACCGAAAAAACATCCCTATCATAATCTTTACTACGTCTTCACACTATGTTGAAATAAATGAATGTTACCGTATAGGAGTTGCAGGATATGTTTTAAAACCACTTAAGCACATTGATTATATATCCAATACACAATCAATGATCGAATATTGGAGTTGTAATGAGTTTGTCAATTAAGGGATGCTCATATTAACCTATTTTAAGTTCTTGGTAAAACGGCACCTGACAGAAATGGCAATTACTATTATTAAGTAACATATGACATATTAAAAATCATCCTTGCAAAGTACTGTTTATAATACGATTCATGGTAAAAGTACGCGATTACAACTTAAGCGTTTTATGGCAGTTATATTTTAGCTGTATAATTTATATGAATATTAACACTCCTTTACGATTTTATAAATAAAGTCTTCGATAATTTTGTTACTACCTCTAAATATCATCCATGCACTTGCAACAAATACTCACTGAAAATATTTTAAAAAATGTGGTGGAAAGTGCCGCACTACCTATTGGCGTATATGCAGGACATGATTTGAAAATAGTTCTTGCAAATAAATACATGCGAGATACCTGGGGTAAAGGAGATGATGTAATTGGAAAATTTTACACGGAAATACTGCCTGAACTGGAAAATCAGGAAATTTTTGGACATTTGAGAGAGGTACTGGCGACAGGCATACCATTCCATGCTAAAAATACCAAGGTTGACATTATAAAGGATGGTAAATTAATGCCCCATTACTTCAATTACAATTTTACACCTGTTTACGATGATAATGGAAATCTTTTTGCGGTAATGAATACGGCATCTGAAGTTACTGAACTGCATGATTCACGCCAACAAACCGTAGAGGCCGAAGAGCACCTGCGCATTGCAGTACAATCGGCAGACCTTGGTACTTTTGAAACCCGTGGTGAAGCGATAATTGCATCTCAACGTTTTCGGCAGATTTGGGAAGTGGATGAAGATCAATGTACCCAGTCAGGCCTGATAAATCGGATCCATACTGATGATCTTCCTGTAAGGGATTTGGCCTATGAAAAAGCGGAATACACAGGCCAGCTCAATTATGAAGTACGCATCCTGGTGCAGGATGGCGCTACAAAATGGATTCGGCTAAATGGCACAATTCTTAAAAGTGAAGATGGAAAAGCTACAAGCGTCATTGGAATTGTACAAGATGTTACCGAGCAAAAATTGTTTGCTGAAAAACTTCGTAAACTCGTAAAAAAACGCACCCGGGCTTTAAAACGCTCCAATGAGGACCTGCTACAATTCGCACATGTAGTTAGCCATGACCTTAAAGAGCCTGTGCGGAAAATAAAGATATTCAACAATCTCTTGCAAAGCGAACTACAGCCTGTTCTGGAAGAGAAAAGTAAGCAATACCTTGAAAAAGTGCAGCATGCGTCCGACCGAATATTTATGATGATTGACGGAATTCTCAATTATTCGGCACTGAATGCTTCTGGTAATCCTGTTGAAAAAGTAGATTTAAACCAGGTAATAGAAAATATCACTAATGACCTTGAAGTTGTTATCCAGCAAAAAAATGCACACATAACAGTTGAAATAATCCCTGATATTGAAGGATCGCCAATTTTGATGCATCAGCTCTTTTATAACCTTATAAACAACGCACTTAAGTTTTCCAAAGAGGATATTCCGCCAAGAATCGATATATCTTGTGTAAAGCAGGATGGGGTAATAGAGCTGATTGTAAAAGATAACGGCATTGGTATCGACGATAAATATTCACAGCGTGTGTTTAATGCTTTTGAACGACTGCATTCTAAGGACAGGTATGAAGGTACGGGGCTGGGGTTATCGCTTTGTAAAAAAATTACCGAACGGCACCACGGG
>NZ_MPPL01000001.1:1299827-1320723 GCF_001911425.1 Mucilaginibacter polytrichastri
CTATTAAAGCCAACGGTACGCCGGGAATAGGGGCGCAATTCACTATAACGCTTCCGGAAAAGCAACCCGGTAAAAAAAATAGATAATATTATGCTCCAAGCTAATTGGCTCGAATATTATAGTAAATTTTTAATTTTAAACACATACAATTATACTTATAGATAAGTCAGGCTATATTTATTATTGAAGACGTCCAGGCATTTTCTTGAGTATTTGAGCAGCTTGGTTGTAAAATGAGATTACATTTTTGGCAACGATTATTTTCGTAGTATTTTTTTTGATAAGCTTCCAATCTCTGTGTAGACCTTTAGGAGGTATTCGCCATTCTGCAAATTGGAAACGTCAATTGAAGTATTCCCTTGGACAGCTGTTACTTGCTGAAGTAGTCTACCTTGCAAGTCATAAAGTTCCAAAAATTTAATTTCAAACCCAGTATGTACTGTAACCAATCCATCTGAAGGATTCGGAAAGAGCTCTATTTTTTTGGCTGCA
Organism: Mucilaginibacter polytrichastri; assembly: GCF_001911425.1. Classification (GTDB taxonomy): domain Bacteria; phylum Bacteroidota; class Bacteroidia; order Sphingobacteriales; family Sphingobacteriaceae; genus Mucilaginibacter; species Mucilaginibacter polytrichastri. The sequence continues at coordinate 1,300,320 of NZ_MPPL01000001.1, forward strand.
AACGTTTCGGTATCCAGGAAGCTACAGGTACTTGAAATCTGTGCTGTGGTTGGCCACCAGTTGCATTGGGCTACTGTTTCTTCTTCGCCATCATCGACACAAACGGACACCAGGTTAGGGTTATTGTTGAACTGGCATTCAGTGGCAACTAGTGCCGCACCGTTATTTTTTAAGTTAATGGTTTCCAGCAACGGATTCTCAGAAAATCCTATGTATGCAAGCAAAGGGGAATGAGTCAAATCAAGTTCTGTAAGCATGCTCTGCCGGATCGTAAGCTGGGAGAGGTTAACAGCATCATCGAAATTTAGGCTCGTAATCGGATTTTCAGCACTTGTAAATTCTTCCAGGCTGCTGAGCCCGCTAAGGTCAAGAGTGGTAAGCGCATTACCGGAACAACGTAATGACTTAAGGCCCTGCATTCCTGCCACATTTAATGATGTAATCTGGGCGTATTCACAATCCAAAATCTCTAACTGTGTAAATCCAGTAAGATCTAACGTTGTGATTGGATTATATCCACACATTAGGTTCTTCAGGTTTGGAAACATCGAAGTATTTAAAGATGTAATTTGATTTACACCACATTGTATCCATTCCAGGTTAATAAATACTTCAAGGCCTGAAAGGTTACTAACAGAAGCTCCCGAGATATTCAGCCCATAAATAGCAGCTGCCTCAACAGCCTCGATTTCTCCATCCCCATTAAAATCAATCAAAACCGCATCGCCATTTTGGTCATAGCCGGTAGATAGCGCCGATATCTCGGCTAATAATTTAGTTTTTAGATTTGCGTCCGGGAAATTAATAATCTGTGCATCCGCTAAACCGCTTAGTAATAAAAATGCAGGGAGTAAAAGTTTTTTCATAGCCGATTTTTTTAATTGTTTTGATTGACTTGAATAAAACAACTAAACTTTCCATTTCCCTACCTCTTAAAATTAGATTTACTGATATCTCCTTATGAATTATAATTATGTCGACAAGTTAGATACTGTCAGATGCCGTCCCACATAAAAACTCAAACAAGTACGATGAAGTTAAAAAAATATTGGTTTTAGCTATTACCTTAAAAAGAAAAAGTACTTCTTTGATTATAAGCTGGTCGGTCTATAGCAAGCTAAGTATGATACTATTTAATGTCAATTACGAAATATTGGTACTTTTAAAGTACTGGAAGTTCCAGGCAAATAATGATTATAATACAACTAATTTCCTTAAATTTGTGTTTAAGTAATCCGTTGGATTACAGTTGTTCTTAAACAAGTTAGCTTCCTTTCAGGAAGCTTTTAAAAATATAGGGATTGATTTGTGGCAGTTTAGTGGCAGTGTTTTCAAAATATGCTAAAAAACACGCTCAGAACGCTAAAATCGAGGAAAGTTCAAATCCCTCCGGCTCCACTGGGTGTCAAATTTGCCTCGAAAAAGGCGACGGGCACCAAAAAAACGAAACTGTGGCAGAACAGTGGCAGTTTCGTTTTAAAAAAGAAAGAAATCAGCGTTTACGCGGGTTTAGAGCAATAAGTTCGAAACCCTCATCGGGCAAGTTCTTCAATATCTTAAGGTAAAGTAGAAAACAATTCAAAACAAAAAAACCTATGTTAATATATATTAACATATGTTTTTTTGTTTCTTTATCCAAGTTGAATACTAATTTAATGTGTGGAGATAATTAAAACAATATCTTAAATTTTGCTCTCATTTTCATTTGCGATTCAAGTATGAAAAAGTCTAATTTATTTTTATCTGGATAAAATATAAAATAGCAACAATTTAAAATTTGATTGGGCAAGAGTAAATTAAGTCCATGTATATATTGGAGTAGTAAGAACATAAAATAATTTTACATGCCGGAAATTATTATTAATTCGTTTTCAGCAGCATTTTGTTTTCTTGTAGGGATGTTAGCAATTTTTTACCTGCCTTACAATAGGAAAGGAAATATATGGTTTGGCATTTTTCTTCTTTCAGTTGGTTTTGCCTTCTTAAGTAAAATAATGTGGCAAGAGGGATTATATTTAAAATTTCCATATGTAATACCAGTTTCTGAACTATCCCGTTTTATTATGGCGCCAAGTTTTTATTTAGGCATTTGGTATTTTACACATGTAAGTGAAATTAATTTCAGGATCAAGGCACTGCATTTTATACCCGCATTATTATTTATTGTTTTTATCTCATTGCCTTATTTTCTTTCAATAGGAAATATTTCAGAATTGGCAGGCAAGCCAATGAAAACTATCCTTGGCAGTTTGATGCGGGTTGCATTCCCTGTGCAGGTTATTATTTATTGGATTTTATCCTATCTGTTATTAAAAAAGCACAGTCGCAGCATCCTGTTATTTTCATCTCAGAAAAAAGAGATCGATTTAAATTGGTTATTGAGCATATTGGTTTGGATATTTTTTTTGATTCTTTTGGAGTTGGTAACTAAAATGATAGGAAATAATATTCTTAATTCTGCCAGTACTTATCTACATCTGATTTTTCTGACGTTTTTGGTTTACAATCTCCTAAAACAAAAAGAGGTTTTTTTAAAAAATGAAAATATAAACACAACCCTTGAAAATATTATATATCCGGATATAAGATCCCAAGTAGAGAAACCAATATCCAGGCTAAACGAGGATGAAGTATTAAAATACAAAGTGGTTCTAAACGGTCTACTCGAAAAAGAAGAAGTATATACAGATCCTGAAATTAATTTGGCTTCGCTGGCCAATAAGGCTGGAATTTCAATGAATGATTTATCATTCGTGATAAACAATAGTTATAATATGAATTTTTATACCTTGATAAACAAGTATAGAATCGAGAAGGTTAAAGTTATGCTGGCCAAAAAAGAACATAATCATTTAACCATTTTAGGTATCGCTTATGATGCAGGATTTACCTCTAAATCAACTTTTAATAATGCCTTTAAAAAAGAAACAGGACTTACTCCTAGTGCATACATGAAAATAAATGCACTAAAAGTGGTGTGAATGGGTACATCAGGACGACTTAAATATTGATAAGCCGTTTTTTTGCTGAAAATTTAAACAGCAGCATTATGTATTCAACATCTTTAAAAAACAAAATTTGGTTATGTTTATGCTATGGCTTAGTTGTCGGTGCAACCTTTTTACGATTATCAACTAAATATTTCTCTCCCTGGATTGCTCCTCCCTTTTTACTTGCGGCCACGATTATTTTTTTAGTTGCAGCGCTGCTTCTACCTTATACGTGGCACTCTACGGAAAAGAAAAATTCCATTAATGGCAGCGGATTAAAAATAAAACTTGAACATCGCATCATTTACGCATTTTCATTAGATATGATTATGTTTGGTTTTCATAAAATTGAAGGGCTCCAAATGATGGTGCCGTTGGGTATATTAGATACACCGTTTAGTAGTTTATCGGGAGAAACCCTTGTCTGGGCATTCTTTAAATACTCATATCCGTTTACCGTTTTTATTGCTTTAGTACAAATTATAATTTCGATACTGTTACTCTTTACCAAAACAAGGCTTTTCGGATTGATTTTAGCAGTACCTGTTTTGGTTTTTATAACCTGCCTGGATTTCTTTTATCAAATACCCCAAGGTCCATTGATACATGGCATTATTTTATTATTGGGCATATTCTATTTTTTATCCCAGGATTCAAAAAGATTAATTCATTTTATTTTTCAGCCTTTGCAGGGTAGTAAAAGTTTAAAAATCCCAAGCTATCGTAAAAATATTTACCGGGTTTCATTATTTATCTGGCCGGTATTTTTTTATTGCATTTATGATTATCCTAACAAACATCCACAACTATATGGAAAATATGAGGTTCAAAATCTAAAAATTAATGAGGTTGCCTTTAAAGCAAAAACGCCTAAGGATAGCATATTAAGCACCATTTATATGGATCTTCTGGATGAAATTGCATTTGATTTCAACGATTACAGATATAGATATATTGGAAATTATTCTCTTAACGAAGAAAATGATTCTATTACAATTCGCTGGAGATATCCGTCTGATAAATTAGATAATTTTAAGGGTAAATTAATAAGAACTAACGGGCAATTAATTTTAGACGGTAATATGAATGGCGAAAGCCTTGAAATGATTTTAAGGAAGTATTAATGAATAAAATTAAGATCTACAGCTTGCAGCATTCAATATAAACAGTGCAAGAAATCATTAATTATTCTTAGTTTTTTGTTGTAATAGTGATGTTTGTCGATTTGGATGCGTTTTAATTCTTGTTAATAACTATTTAAAATTACCCGTTAAAGGTAATACATGGCTTTAAAATCTTTTATATTTTTCGCCTCAGTAACCAGCCACTGACATAAATCCATTATAGGCCATCCAAAAAGTGTTTCGCCATAAGGTTGTTGTAGCTATTTTTCAAGCAACTAAAAAAAACCAGCCTTTATGAAAAAATACTTGCTAGATATCTCCTGTTTTATGTCACCTTTTACTTTTATTATGCCAGGTTTCCAATTAAGAAATCCTACTTCTAAAATGCAAAAATCCTTTCTCATTCTATTAAATATTCTTGCTTTTTTGCCAGTTAAGGCTCAGATTCAGGAATCTTTTAAAGCGCCCGAACCTTCAAAGGTTTATGAATTTACTAAATATGACCAGATACCGGTAGGAGAATATACAGGTATCCCAAACATATCAATACCTCTTTACAGCATCACTACAGATGATGTAAATGTTCCATTAACACTTCAATATCATGCCGGTGGAATACGTGTAAGTGAAGAGGCCAGTAATACGGGACTAGGCTGGAATTTAAATTTTGGTATGGTTACACAAACCATTAATGGACTGGATGACCTTCAGCAGTATACTAAAAGGTTAATGACCTATATGAGTTCCCCTACTATTTGGCCGCTTACCTGCTCAACAATGAGTGCATTTGGCTATACATGTGGCAGTGGCAGTTACACTGATTGCCAAACGGAGCCAAGTGTAACTACTATGGCAGTACAGGATTATAATTTTGTTTATACTGCAAGTGATTACAATTTTTTCTTTCCGCTACAATCGTATTGTTCTACTGATTATAATTACGCAACTTTTGATATGGAGCCGGATATATTTAGAGCCAATTTCTTTGGGCACTCCATCAGGTTTATAAAAAAGTTTCTTAATCCCGGACAAGGACAAATTGAAGTTTTAGATAATACGGGCTATAAGGTTGAAATGGTGCAAAATAATGATGCCCCTAATGCAAACACCAATGGCACAGTATACTGGAAGATCACTACACCACATGGCGACCAGTACTGGTTTACAGGCCAGACAAACTCATCCTCATCAAGTTCTACCATCGGAGACCCTACAGCACCATCAGGTGGAGGAGGTACAAGCACTAGCCATAACTGGTATATAACCAAAATTGTAACTACAAAGAATAAAACTATAACTTTTGATTACACTACATACTCTGGTTTGGCAGCCTCTACATCTTATAGCCAGGATTATATTGTAGCGTCTGATTTTAATAATGCAGATATTTATTCTATTTATGAAGGCTATATTCCTAACATAATATCCCCTACGGGTACGAATGGACCTACTGCAGTAACAACTTATGGAAAAAGTGCTACAACAGAACCTGTTATATATGTTTCTAAAATAACAACCCCTAATCAAACGGTCAACTTTTCTTATTCGGACAGGATCGACAGGACTAACGATAAAAAACTGGATAATATTAAAGTTTATAATAACCTCTTAGCCTTACAAAAACAGTTTAACTTTAGTTATGATTATTTTACGTCACCGGCTTCAGGAAATGTTGTGCTGCTTGCCAGCCAGCCTCAAAGCGGTTATACATTTAGCGATGTAACACTTTTAAAAAGATTAAAGCTGGTATCTGTAACCGAAGTAGGCAATAACCCCTATATCTTTACATACAATAGCACTGCCTTACCAAGCAAAAACTCTACCGCCCTGGATTTCTGGGGGTTTTATAATGGCAAAACAACCAATGCAACGTTAGCCCCTAACCCTGCTACATTAGGCTATGCCAGCCTAGGCAATAATGGCAATGATAAGTCAGCTTATATAGATTATACAAAAGCCTGTACACTGGAGCGGATAACATACCCTACCGGTGGAGCTGCAACCTATGAGTATGAATCTCATGCTTATCAAAAAGGCCAGCTTGACAATGAGCTTACAAATTCGAATATCTTAACGAGTGGGGCTATCATTGGTTCGGGCCTACGCCTCAAAAATCTTTCCCTATATGATAATACAGGGGCCCTATCCCGTAAAACGGCTTATACATATTCCGGCGGAACCAATATTACCCCATACCGGCTTTTTACATCATACTTTACACGACAGGGCAATTCACCAACTGACGGGGTTATGGGAAATGACGGGTTATTTCATTATATAGGGGGTAGTAGTCAAACCTTTACTTTTTCACAGTTTTATGGCTCTAGTTATCTACAGCCATCGCTTGAAGGGTCTTATAATGCTATAGGATATAGCCAGGTAACTGCCGAAGATATAGCTGTTACTGGAAGCAATGCAGGCACGGCCGGTAACGGAAAAACTGTATGGACGTTTACAAATATACAAGATGCCCCGGCAATAAGCAACCCTGGCATGTCTAGTAACGAAACCAGCACATGGGGCAAAATATCGCTTCCTTCTGTATCGGATATTGACACTAAAGCAAATGGCAAATTATTGACAACAAATATTTATGCACAGGGAACTCCTGATGTTTTGCTAAAAACAACCACATATACCTATTCGCACCAAAAGTCAGATCTTTATTATGGTAATAAAATTAATATGTTCCGGTCACGCATATTATTAACGCCCAATTTCTCTATGGTTCCTGTAGTAAAACCTGAATTCCTTGTAGGCTATTATGCTATTTTTGGAAAGCATGATCTTTTATCTACTGAAACGATAACAGAATATTTTGCCTCAGGTTATAAACAAACAAATATTAGCTATACCTACAATGCAAACGACATTTTAATATCTACGAGCAAAAGCGACCCAACAACCGGTGAGTTTTATAGGGAAGAAACCACACCCTCATCCTTAAGTGTTCATACTGCCAAAAATATGCTGGACCTCCCGGTAATGAAAAAAACAGTAGTAAACGGCACGACAAAAGAACAATATAACTATAGCTATACTGAAGCCAATGGTATAACAGTGCCCTCGCTAACATCAATATACCCGCAGGGGTCGCCAGATCCGGCCCTTATAAAAAAGATAGTATATGACCAATATGACTCCGCTGGTAATGTATTACAATACCATATAGAAAACAGCCTTACTGAAACCACTGCTGATGCCAATGATGTTACTACTTCTATTATTTGGGGATACAACAACCTTTTGCCAATAGCCAAGCTCGAAAATTGTACGTATGCCGAAATATCAGCGTTGCCATCGATAATTACAATACTCCAGGCTGCTTCAAATTCTGATGATGATACTTGTTTTTCGGGAACCTGTGATGAAAAAGTTCTTCGTACGCAACTAAATTCGTTAAGGTCTTTATTGCCAAACGCTATGATAACAACCTATACGTATAATGTTGGGGTGGGCGTTACATCGGTAACTGATGCAAGAGGCAATACTACATTTTATGAATTTGATCAATACCAAAGGCTTAAAGCGGTACATGATGCAGACGGCAATATAATTTCGGGGAACGAATACCACTATAAACAATAAGCCATACCAACTAAATAGACAATCATAATGAAAAAATATATATTTGCCTTTCTGCTGCTGCCACTTTTAACTATGGGGCAGACGGTAACTGAAAATTACATAAAAACTACTAATTATAATTCTAACTATTTAGGGCAGATACCAAATTATGGCCCTGTATCTTTTGGTACAAGTGTATTTTACTGCTCCGGAGGAGCTGCTAACGGAGGGGCTACTGCAAATGTAGGCATTACAAACAACCAACTTAATATTGGGATTAGCGGATCGTGGAGCACAGCTTGCCGATTAAAACTGGGTATTATTACGCCTATAGCCTCTATTCCACCTCCGCCAGATATGGCGTTAGGCCCTATAACAGTAACAGGCGGTACTACTACCGGTTATTATGCAAAAATCAAAGATAGCAACCTGTTTTTTTATTCACCATTTTTTTTAACAGGTACGGATACTGATATAACTGTACCTTATACAAGCTCAATAAATTCATACACTGCTCTTGGAGATGTATTTACCTGTAGCGATGGAGTAACTACAGGTAGTGGTATGGCTATTAGTTTTATTAACATTGCAAATAATAAAGTAAACTTAAAGCTCAAAGGAAACTGGGGAAACCTATGTAACCTTCAGTCTAACTTTACAAAGCTGCTCGTATTTACACCGGCAGCCACTATTACATACCTTGATCTGGGAATTATTAAATCGGATAGTGGTGAAGATACAGCCTACAGCGCAAAAATTGTAAATAATGTACTTACATTTTATCCAAATCAAACAGTACCTACGCCTACTGCCAGTATAAATACCCAGTTTACTTATAACTTTGGAACCGGGACAGACAAAAATGAAACCGTACAATATATTGATGGTTTAGGAAGGCTTAAACAATCAGTTAGCGTAAAAGCCGGAGGTGGGCAACAGGATATCATAACGCCAGTGGTTTATGACGATTACGGGCGACAGGCATTGAAATACCAGCCTTATACCGACCCGGCACAAACAGTATCTTCTTTTAACTATAGGGACAATGCAGCGCTTACAGTTACCACTATACCGGCGGCATATATAGCCAAATTCCCTAACGACATATCATCTGCCACAACAAGCAACAATCCGTACAGTGAGACAAGTTTTGAGCCTTCACCATTAAGCAGGGTAAAAAAACAGGGAGCACCGGGTACAGACTGGAAAATTGCAGGAAGTGGTAACGACCATGCCATAAAAAATGACTACGATGTAAATACTTCAAATGAAGTACGAAATTTTGTTTTAACAAGTAACTGGGACAGTACCCTAGGTTACTTTACTAATTCATTAGCCCTTAACGGCTATTATACTGCAGGGCAATTATATAAAACAGTTACAAAAGATGAAAACTGGAAAGACACTGATGTAAATAATAAAACTACTCAGGAATTTAAGAACAACCTTGGCCAGGTTATTTTAAAGAGAACCTTTAATGCATCCGTACAATATGATACCTATTATGTATACGACAACGTGGGCAACTTAGCCTATGTAATACCTCCGTTGGTAAATATAGACACCTTATTTGTACAGGTTGCCGGAGCTCCAATAAACGATACCACTCCAATTAACTACTCATGGAGTTCATACGTTAGCACCGGTGGCGGTGGCGGTGTAACTATTAGCGTAGCCACAAATTCGGGAGTTAAACAGTTAACGATTAGCTTCAGTTCCAGTTTTTCCAGTGCAATTCTCAATGAAGCTTATTTGCCAATACCCACTACTCCATGTTCAATACCTGATATGGTATTAGGGTACCTGTATGATGACAATTCTTATACCGCCAGCATAGTAAACGGACAATTACACATTATCAAGAATGCCAATGTACAAAAAACAAGTTTAACCAAGATTATAACAGTAAACCTTTCTAATTGCATCAATACCGTTCCCGATTCTACCGTAATGAATAACCTTTGTTATCAATACCATTATGATTACAAGAGCAGGCTTGTTGAAAAAAAACTGCCTGGAAAAGGATGGGAGTATATTGTATATGACAGGATGGACAGGCCTGTACTAACTCAAAACCCGCTGTTAAAAACATCAAGTAAATGGTTGTTTTCAAAATATGATACTTATGGCAGGGTTGCCTACATTGGCGATCTTACACTTTTACTTACCACAAGAGTAGCATTACAAAACAACTTTAATAATTTAGCAACAGGCTATACTACACTATCTGAAAACAGGACTACCACACCATTTAGCCTAAACGGTACAAATGTATATTATAGTACACTGGCATACCCTGCGTCTCCAACTAATATATACAGCATAAACTATTATGACGATTATATTGCAACAAATGGGGTAATAACACCCCCATCTACAGCTTTTGACCAGCCAGTAACAACTAGTACAAAAGGGCTTGCTACTGCCTCATTATCCAGGGCGCTTAACACTACTACCTGGATTACAAATGTTATTGCCTATGATAAAAAAGCAAGGCCGGTATATAATTATACTAAAGATAATTTCTTGCTTTATTACACAACACTGTTAACAAAGTTAGATTTTACAGGAAAAACAACACAAGTACAAACTACGCATAATAAGCAAATAACCGTAGCAGGATCTGCAAGTTGGATAACAACTAATTTTAACGACTATTTTACCTACGACAACAGTAATAGGCTGCTTAAAAACACCCGCCTTATAGATAACACCACAGAGCAGCTTATTGCCTGGAATAAGTATGATGAACTAGGCCAGCTTATCCAGAAAAAAGTAGGTGGAGCGGCGGGTACTACCTATGATGCCACCACAGGACTACAAACTGTAAATTATACATACAATATAAGAGGCTGGCTTACATCGCAAAGCGGATCGCTGGCTAATTATAGCCTGTATTATAATAACCTTATAACAGGCACGGGTACTTATACATCTACACCACTTTATAATGGCAATATAGCACAGGCTATGTGGCAAACCACTAAAGACGGCATTAATAAACGCTACTATAATTATGCTTATGATGATATCAACAGGCTTACCAGTGCAAATAATAATTTGATAGGTAAGCTGGGTAAAGTCTCATCACTTAATTATAATGAAACACTTCAGTACGATAAAAACGGCAATATTACAAACCTTACACGATCTGGCTGGCTAAGTACAGGAGCCACATCTGCCACCATGGACGTGCTTACATATAGCTATACAGGCAATAGACTGGATGACGTAAAAGACACCGGTGCGGTTAATGATGGATATATAGATACTAATGATGTTGTCGTTACCGACACAAATGATTATGTATATGATACCAGCGGAAACCTGCTAATTGACACAAACAAAGGCATAGGTACAACTACAGCATACGGTATAACCTCGGGTATAATTTATAATTACTTAAATTTACCTACCTCAATCACTTTTACTAATGGCAACAACATAACGTATGTATATAATGCCGCGGGCAACAAGCTGCAAAAAACGGTTGCGATAGCAGGTGCCACAACAGTAACAGAGTATAATGGTGGATTTGAATACCAAAAAGTAGGAACCGGCACTAATAACCTGCAGTACTTTGGCCATGCCGAAGGTTATGTTACCACAATAAGTGGTGTATTTAAATATGTGTACCAGTATAAAGATCAGCTGGGCAACGTAAGGCTTAGCTATAATGATACCGACCTTAACGGCAGCATTACCCCTGCTACCGAAGTAATTAGCGAGAGCAATTACTATACATTTGGCCTGGAACACAAGGGCTATAACAATACCTATGTGAACATTGGTAATGACATTGCACAAAAGTATAAGTACAACGGCAAGGAACTACAGGACGAGCTGGGGCTTAACATGTACGATTATGGGGCACGTAATTACGACCCTGCACTGGGCAGGTGGATGAATATTGACCCGTTGGCTGAGACATCCAGACGTTTTAGTCCCTATACCTACGCTCTTAATAATCCTGTGTTTTTTATTGACCCTGATGGCATGCAGGCAGATGATATTTATGGATTAAATAAGTTGACGGGGAGTATATCGCTAATCAAAAAGACAGACGATGCTTTTGACACACTCGTTAATACAGAGTCGCAAAGTGAAGTAATATCTGATAATGTTGATAAAGGCTTATTAAGTGATGGACAAAATATAATGAAGGATGGATTACAAACAAGTAACGTTAAAGGTGGTTTACAATTAGTCTACGATATTTCACTTGCAACCCATGATGAGATGGGTGGAGCAATATATAAAAATAAAGGGAGAGATAGTTTTTTAAATGTGCTACCATACGAACATAGTGTGACGACGAGGGATAAAAATGGAACAACGATGAGGTCTGGATTTTCTCATGAGCTTAAAACCCCTTATTTTACTTCTTCCGATAAGAGTTTTTCAGGTACTGTTGCATTTATGTTTCATACTCACCCTGGAAATCCTGATTATCCGTATTTAGGCGGTTCTTTTCCTTCTCCACAAGATTATGAGGTAGCTTCACAAAATTTCTTTACCTACGGCGTTAATACTCCACAAGAGAGCATATATCGAAATTTAAGATATCTAGTTTTTGGGTCGAGAGCAGAGACTAAAAATGGGGTGACCTCTGACTTAGGTGTTTACCAGCATGGGAAAGGACGCTGGTTATCAGGAACAACTATAGCTAAATTTTTAAAAGATTAAACATATGAAAAATGCAATTTTACTATTTACATTTCTGATTTTAGCTTCATGTAAAACATTACATAACCAAAATTCAAATACTAAATTGTCATCATATTCAGATGAACTAATATCTTTGATTTCACAAAAAGAGGGAATTGAAAACAATGAACAAGTTTATTTTCACATTAATATTAAAGATTTAGGTTCTGATTTTTATTTGACTAAAATTGCTTTAAATGGTGTTAAACCTGAAAAATATTCATTCAAATCAACTTATGCTAAATTTGAAACATATGTATATGTAGATACAGATAGAAGCTTGAAAATAAATAATAAAGTTTTTTATGTACCTGACTCTAACAATTGGGAATTCATAATTTATGCTGTTGGCGACCGAATTATAAGCATAGAAAAATTAACACCATACGAATTAATTAAAGAAAATTCTGAAGGTAAAATTAAGCTGTAAGAAGCAGCGTAAAAACCCTTAAAACACTAACCCAAGGCTTATGTGATTTTTTTAAAAGCCACAATATACTTGCTATAATCATGATAACCAAGGCCAGCAGCCCCTTTAACACCGCACCGATAACCTAATGTCATTACTTAGTGATACTGATGCGTTGCGCTTGTGGTGATTCTCTATGCCAGTCATAAACTTGCTGGCCATTATATCGTATTTGAGTTGGGTATTGGGTGAGTTATCGGTAGGGAAACCGTTTAAATTTGGTAAGTTGTTCATAGATTTATGCTGAATGCCAGGTATAAAGATAGTAAACCGCATTATATAAAACAACAATCTCCCCCGGAAACGGGGGAGATTGTTGTTTATAACCCTATGGTCTTATCATTGCTTTTAATGCTATTATATGCTCATGAGTGATTGCAACACTTGTATAATCGTTTGGCCTACCAGTTCTTGTAATGTGGCTTTAGATTTGTTAATACCATGAATAATTTTAGTGCTTTCTTGTATTGTGAAGCCTAAATTGGCAGCACATCATAAAGGTTTATTTTGTCGGCAAGCCTAAAAGTTGGTATTGCTTGCGGTACTATTGGCTGTACAGCCATATCATACTAAGTTTATAGAGTCTAACATTGGTATCCTGAAAAGCTTGTTGGACCACATCATCCCGGAAAAAACAAATCCTCACCAAAGCAATTTTGAAAGACGGTTTAGATTAAAATATGCTGAGCCATGCATTCGACTAAGGTTTCTCGACCCTGATTTATACATAGCAGGCCGCTTTAAGGATGTAAGCATTCCTTTGCATGAGTTTGTTTTGGCTAATTTTGAATGTGAAAATATTTTTATAACGGAAAACAAAATGAACTTTTTAACCTTTCCCACGCAAAAAAAATCAATTATAATTTGGGGAAGTGGCTTTGCGGTAGAGATTCTAAAAGATATAGATTGGTTAAAAGGTAAGTCCATTTTTTATTGGGGGGACATCGATGTACAGGGTTTTGAAATGCTTTCACAATTTCGGGGTTATTATCATAATGTTCAATCGATAATGATGGATGGGAATACTTTGCAAACCTTTACAAGCTATCATGGAAAGGGGTCACAATCGAAAATATCAAGCCTTAAGTTTCTAACAAATGAAGAACAACAAATTTATCAGTTAGTTTATGAAACTGACTTAAGGTTAGAGCAAGAGAAAATTTCCCAAACGTACATCAATGAGGTAATAAGAGCTTTAAAGGACTTTGTCTGAACTTCTAATTCACTCTTACAATTTCTACTAATTAATGTCGCTTATTTGAACTATTACTTATTATAAGAGGTGTTAATAATGCAAATTTATCAAGAATAAGTCACTATAAATCTGATTATGAAAAGTATACAAATATTTTTCAAAAAAAGCTAAAAAAATTAGTTTTACAGTAATTACTTGCCTTATATTTGCACCCGCAAGTTCAGGGAAAACAAGGATACTAGCAAGGTATTGCGATTATTCTTTAGCAAATAGAGCCACAAGACGTCTCAAGTCCTGTAACAAGGAGTTCGAGTTTTGTACCAAAGGGTTCACTTGATAAAAAGCCTTTCAGTATTCTCTGAGAGGCTTTTTTATGTATTATCAAATTTGCACGTAATGCCAGTTTCCAGTCAGCATAATCTATTTCACCATATTGGCTAAAGCTTTTGCAGGCACCAGGTTGTCATGCACCTTAAATTTTGCACGTTAGTGGTTTTAATAGGTTCGTACAGGTAGCCGTTAAGGGCTTGGGTATAATTAAGTAGTAAAATCTCGTTTACCAAAAAGCGTTCGGACCCATCCGGCAGTAAATTGCGGTTATTGCCTAAAGGCTGCACCAGGCTTTCTATTCCAATATCTGATGCCAGCCTGGCAAAGAAATAGCCGCCCGGTTTTAATACGCGCCACATGCCACGCAGCATACTTTCAAAATGTGCAGGGCTGTTAGCAAAATGTAATACAGCGTTACTAATCACCAAATCAAAAGAGGCATCCTCAAATGGCATATCTTCTGCAACTGCTACTTTAAAGTTGGTTAGGGGATTGTTAGGAGCCAGAATTTTTGAGAGCATAGTCACATCATCTATACTCGCCGGGTTGGGGTCTATACCGTAAACCTGGTAACCGTTGTTTAAAAAGTAAACCAGGTTACGCCCTGCACCGCAGCCGGCATCCAAAACAGTTTCACATTTTTCATACGTCCCTTTCAATAACTGGTCGAAAAGGTAAATATCAATATTACCAAATTGTTGTTTTAGACTGGTTTTCATAGTTGAAAATGAAGCGGCTTACGGCAAGAATAAAATAAAATTATCATATGTTAAATTTATTTTATCAATGTGTTTAAAATGGGTTAATGCCGGTAATCTATCTGCTTTTTTATTGCCTAGATTTAAGAGAATTATAAAACAAATAGGCGTATGATGAAAAGATTACTAACAACTTTATTGGTATTTTGTGTTTATAGTAATATATACGCACAGAATAAAACGGTCACTGGGACGGTTATCAGCAAGGATGATAATCAACCCCTGCCCGGCGTGTCGGTTAAAGTGGAGGGCTCCAGAACCATCGGCACACAAACAGGCGTTGATGGTAAATTTAAGTTAGCAGTGCCGGCAAATGCGGTATTGGTATTTACATTTATTGGTTATACCGAGCAAAAGCTACCTGTAGCAGACCAGAGCAATATTAAAGTAATGCTCGAATCTGAAAGCAAAGCGCTTAACGAGGTGGTTGTAACCTCATTCGGTATCCAGCGTGACAGAAAATCTTTGGGCTACGGTGTAAGTCAGTTAAAAGCCGAAGATATACGTAAAGCCCCGGTTGCAGATATTACCAATGCACTGGCCGGTAAAGTGGCGGGTGTGCAGGTATCAGGCACGGGTGGCGGCTTTGGGAGCTCCAACGTAACCATCAGGGGTTTTTCAAGTATTTCTGGTAGCAACCAACCGCTTTACGTGGTAGATGGTGTACCCATTGATAATGGCGGCGGCAGTAACTCTGTAAACCAGGGTATAGCCTCATCAAGCCGGGTATCAGACATTAACCCCGAGGATATTGAAAGTATGAGCATTTTAAAGGGTGCTGCTGCTACTGTACTTTATGGTTCGCGGGCTGCTTCGGGTGCTATATTAATTACTACTAAAAAAGGCAAAAAAGGCACCAAAAGCCAGGTTACCTTTGTATCAAATACAGCTATTGGTACTGTTAACCGTTTTCCTGATTATCAAAATGAATATGCACAAGGTGATAAAGGTATTTATGGTACAGCAGCAGCACCTAACAGCTGGGTTGCGCGTACTACCTCATGGGGCCCGCGTATAGCCGGCCAAACAGTAAAGAATATACTTGGGCAGGATGTTACCTTACAAGCCTATCCAGACAATGTAAAGGACATTTTGCAGCACGATTTGCAATTGGACAACACTTTAACCATGTCTGGCGCATCTGATGTATATAACTACCGTGTATCTTATGGTAATAACTACGAGCGCGGGTTGGTACCGGGTAACGTATTAAAGAAAAATACATTCAGCTTAAATGCAGGTGCGGTAATTACGCCTAAGTTTAGGGTTAATACCTCGTTCTCGTATATCAATAACATGTCTAACCGTACACAGGCCGGTAACCAGGGCGGTAACCCGCTTTGGCGTGCCATTTATATGCCGCGTACTTATGATGCCACAGGCCTGCCGGTTACAGATGTTAACGGAAACCAGATCTGGGTAACCAGTTCGGAAGAAAACCCTTATTGGGCTATTAACCACATTACATATCAACAGGATCTGAACCGTTTTTACGGCAACTTGAGTCTTAAATATGACTTTACTTCCTGGTTAAATGCCGATTTAAAGATAGGTTCTGATGTGTACTCCAACAATACGATAGGTTTTGATGATAAGGGAGTACGTAGTAATGGCAATACGGCATCGGCAGGCGCCGGTGGTTTGGTAGATAGCCGCAATTCTACCCGTAACTTTAATAGCTATTTTACATTAAATGCAAATCGTAAGTATGGCGATTTCAGTTTAATGGCAACAGTGGGTAATGAGATTATATCTAATTACTCGAGCCAGCTTTCAACAACGGGCAAAAGTATTACCGTACCCGGTTTTGCTAACCTGGCCAACTTTACAACCATTACAGCCAACGATTCTTATTCGCAATTGAGAACCATTGGTTTTTTTGGAGATTTTTCGGTTGATTATAAATCATACTTAAACTTAAACTTAAAAGCCCGGGAAGATTTACCATCTACACTTAACCAGGTTAACCGTTCTATCTTTTATCCGGCAGCCGCTATCAGCTTTATCCCTACAGAAGCGTTTCCTGAATTGAAGGGCAAAGTACTTACATCTGCTAAAATACGTGGTAATATTGGGGAAGTTGGTAAAGGGGCGGCTGTTTACCAAACGCGCACCAATTATGGTACTGCAGGCGCCAGTGATGGGTTCGGTTCAACAGGGGTTACTTTTCCATATAATGGTTTAGCCGGCTTTACCTACAGTAATACAGCAGGCAACCCCGATATTAGACCTGAATTTACGACAGAAATTGAATTAGGCACCGAATTGAACTTTTTCAATAATCGCCTAAGCATAGATGGATCGGTTTACAAGCGTTTTTCACGCAACCTCATCTTCTCTGTACCTGTGCCTAATAGCTCGGGTTATTCATCGAGAGTGGCAAATGCTGGTAAGCTAACTACTAAAGGCATTGAGTTTTTACTAAGCGGTACACCAATAAAAGCCAGAAACTTTAGCTGGGACGCCAGTATCAACTTTACCTCATTTAAAACAATGGTAACAGAGTTAGCCCCGGGTGTAACCCTTTTAACACTGGGTGGTTTTACATCACCTAACGTACAGGCAGGTGTAGGCCAGGAGTATGGCCTCATTTATTCTAACATGTATGTGCGTAATGCAGCCGGCCAAATGATCATCAAGGCAAACGGTTTACCATCGGCAACATCAACAGTTGGTGTGGTAGGTAACCCTAACCCTAAGTTTACCACCGGTATGACCAATACGTTCAACTACAAATCATTCAGCTTTTCATTCCTGTTAGATTTCAAATACAAAGGCGACCTTTTATCCAGAACCCTTGGCGATTTAAGGATCAATGGTGTGGCTAAAGAAACCGCCCAGTATAACCGCTTTAATGCAGATGGTACCGTAGCCACACCTTACGTTTTTGCAGGTGTAAAGGCAGCTGGAACGCCTAATGCCACAGCTGTATCTGCGCAAGATTATTATAGCTTATCTGGTAAATATGTGGCTTGGGAAGGTTACGTGTTAGATGCTACCTACCTGAAATTAAGAGAAGCTACCTTTAGTTATAACTTCCCTAAACAATGGGTATCTAAATCAAGAGTGCTGAGCGGCCTGCAGATTTCAGTTTACGGACGTAATATCTGGACTTATGCCCCGCACTTCCCGGATCTTGACCCTGAACAGAATTTAACAGGTGTAGGCAATACCCGGGGATTGGAATTTGGTATCCAGCCGGTTGCCAGGACTTTTGGTGCAACCATCAGGGCTACATTTTAACTAATCAGGTAATTATTAATTAAGAAGAAAGAGACATGAAGATCAATAAATTATTAACCTGTATCGGTTTTATCGCATTGGGAACTTTCGTCCAGTCGTGCAACAAGTTTGTAGATGTAAACACAAATCCGAGTACTTTAACAGACGTGAGTATCCCCCAACTGTTACCTTCAATCACTGTAAACGTAGGTTACATGGGTGGAAGCGACCTGTTCAGATACGGCGGACTAATGGTTCAGCAGTTTTCTGGCCAAACCACCAATGCGTCTACCACCTTTAGGGAGTACGAGCGCTACAACATTAACAACTCGGATGTAAATAATGCCTGGAGCAATATTTATTCAACCACGCTGGCAGATATTACACAGCTGATCACCAAGGCCGATGCCGGTGGCAGTCCGCATTATTCGGGCGTAGCCAAATTGTTGAAAGCTTATGTGTATCAGCTTACGGTTGATGCCTGGGGCGATGTGCCTTATACCGAGGCGGCCCAGTTCAGCATTCTTTACCCGCATTATGATGATGATGCCGTCATTTACACCAACCTTATTAAATTGATAGATGAGGGCCTGGGTAATATTAATGCAGCAACATCTACGCTGGAGCCAAATGCCAATACTACTATTTTCGCAACCAGCTCATGGGCTACCTCAAAGGTATTGTGGACCAAGTTTGCCAATACTTTAAAACTGCGTATATTTTTACATTACAGCCAAAAGGATGCCGCTTTTGCCGGTGCGCAAATTACAGCGCTAATTAACAGCGGTGCACAGTTTATGACCTCAAATGCTGATGATTTCCAGATGCCGTATACTAGTACATCGGGTAACCAAAATCCTATTTCAACAATAGAAGGCGGCCAGTTTAAGAACTCGTTTTTCCCCAACCGTACTATCGTTAATATGATGAATGCAACGGCAGATCCTCGTCGTCCGAGCTATTTTGTGCCCTTTCCTTATAACTCAAATCCGGCTACCTACAAGGGCGCAAGCGTGCTCGATCCTAACTCATCTGTGGCTTATTCACGTTTAAATACCTACTTAAAAGGTACTGCAACAGTAGGTTCTGTAGTGCAAAATACGGATGGCAGTATCACTGATGCTTCTATAACCTGGGCCGGTAATGCACCTGCAAGGTTAATGACCTATGCCGAGTATAACTTTATCCGTGCAGAAGCTGCATTAACAATGGGTGCTCCTGGCGATGCTCAAACTTTTTATCAAGCCGGTATCACAGCTTCTATGAATGAGGCAGGTGTATCAACAGCTAACGCCAATACTTACCTTGCTGCCAATGGCACATTAACCGGCACAACAGCCCAAAAGCTGGAAAAAATTATTACCGAAAAATTTGTAGCCAACTTTGGTACCGTAATGGAACCATGGACGGATTGGAGAAGAACCGGTTATCCATCTGCCGTAGTGCCATTGCCAATTTCTGTTGCGGTATACGATCAAATTCCGCGTTCATTATTCTACCCGTTGTCCGAAACCAGTAATAACCCCAATGCTAAACAAAAAGCGAGCATGCTCGATCGTGTTTTTTGGGATGTTAGACCATAATACCCCCGTGCCGTAAGCGTAAACCAATGCGCTTACGGTATTTTTATTTGATATGCCAGGCAGTGTTATTAAGCTGCCCAACCAAACAACCTAATAATAATTGATGATGAAAAAGTTATTTGCTTTAATCCTTGTACTGGGGGTTAATTTTGCTTTTGGTCAAACCAAACCCGCGGTAAGCCCTGCTGCAGGCGGCGCCCCGGCTGCTGCACCTGCACCCATGCCCGAAATGCGCGCCGGAAGAGGTGACAATCCCGATGTGGTAAAAACCAAAGGTTCTGTAACCATTAACGGTAAGGTGATTAATTACACAGCCACTACCGGCTATCTGCAACTCAAAACAGAAGAGGGGAAACCACGTGCCAATATATTCTACGTATCATACACTAAAGATAATCCCGGCGATATTAACAAACGCCCGGTAACCTATGCCTTTAACGGCGGGCCGGGGTCAGCCAC
>NZ_MPPL01000001.1:1320733-1380307 GCF_001911425.1 Mucilaginibacter polytrichastri
GGCTGCATATGGGGGTAATAGGCCCTAAACGGATTGTAATGTCTGATAAAGGCGGTGTGCTGCAGCCGCCGTATTCTTATACCAACAACGAATACTCCTGGTTAGATAATTCCGACTTGGTATTTATTGATCCCGTGGGTACCGGCTTTAGCCGCGCCATTAATGGTGTTGATAAAAGTGAGTTCCAGGGGTATAATGAAGATATCCAATCGGTAGGAGAGTTCATCCGTTTATGGACGGTAGAAAACAAACGCTGGGGTTCGCCCAAGTTCTTAGCGGGCGAAAGTTATGGTACTACCCGTGCGGCTGGTTTATCAAACTATCTGCAAAGCGCCTTTAAAATGTACACCAACGGCGTAATCCTAATCTCAGCCGTATTGAATTTCCAGACCATTTTATTCGGTATCGGTAATGATCTGCCGTACTCGTTATATGTACCCAGCTATGCTGCAACCGCATGGTATTACAAAAAGCTGGCGCCCGATCTTCAGGCTAAAGACATTAAGACCCTAATTGCCGAGGCCGAAAGCTTCGCCCTGAATGAATATACCCCGGCATTGATGAAAGGCGATAAGCTAGCGCCTGCCGAATTTAATGCCATGGTCACTAAGTTGAGCCGTTATACAGGCCTATCCGAGAAATTTGTACGCCAGGCCAACCTGCGTATCGACCTGCCTTATTTTAATAAAGAACTTTTGCGCAGCGAAGGCTTAACAGTTGGCCGCCTGGATTCGCGCTTTACAGGGCGTGATTATGATGATACCGGTTCATCTACAGATTTTGACCCGAGCAATACCGGTACCATATCGGGCCCGTACACTGCCGGGGTAATGAGCTATTTTGGTAAAGAACTAAACTATAATAATAACCTCGTTTACTATACCTTGGGTGGCGGTGTTGGCCGCTGGAACTACAGCAACGTGCAAAATAAATACCTTAACGTTGCCGAATACATGCGCCAGGCTATGGCACAAAACCCGTATCTCAAAATATGGGTGCTGGGCGGTTATTATGATTTTGCCTGCCCGTATTTTGCTTCGCTATATGTATTGCGGCACATGGGTTTACGCCCCGAACAACAGGCCAATATCAAGTTCACATATTACGAATCGGGCCACATGATCTACATCAACATGCCATCGCTGATGCAGATGAAAAAAGATGCCGACGAGTTTTACCCAAGTGCTTTACCTAATAACTAATAGCCGACAACATTATGAAATACGCTAAACAACTTAGTATCCTGTTTTTAATTGCCGGCTGTACTGCAACCAGTTTTGCACAACGCGGCAACCGGGGCGGCGCACCTGCCGAACCGCCTGCGGCAGCCGGAGCACCGGGTGCAGCGCCCAAGGCAGAAATTAAACCATTACCCTTAGACCCAACCGGGTATATTATTTCTAATTCGCCCAATATCCCTAAACCGGTGGTAACCAAACATACCGCCGTAATTATGGGCAAGGTAATCAACTATACCGCCACGGCAGGCTACCTGCAACTGGTAACAGAAGATGGTAAACCAAAGGCAAATGTGTTTTTTGTGGCTTACACCAAAGATGGTGTAACCGACCTTACTAAACGCCCCATGACCTATACCTTCAACGGTGGGCCGGGTTCGTCATCGGTATGGCTGCATATGGGGTTGCTGGGGCCAAAACGGGTTCTAATGTCAGACGAAGGCATGGTGCAACCGCCACCCTATAAATACATCAACAACGATTATTCCTGGCTGGATAAAACAGATATCGTTTTCATCGACCCGGTTACTACTGGTTACAGTCGTGCCGTTACCAACGAAAGTGATAAACAGTTTCATGGTTACGAAGAGGATTTGAAGAGCGTTGGTGATGCCATCCGCTTATATGCCACTAAGTACGACAGGTGGCAATCGCCTAAGTTTTTATGCGGCGAAAGCTATGGTACTACCCGCGCAGCAGGGCTGTCTGAATATTTGCAAAGCACCTATAAGTTTTACCTGAATGGCGTTATTCTCATTAGCTCCATCCTGAATATGCAGACCGCCCGCTTTGATGTGGGAAATGATTATCCTTATCCGTTGTTTCTCCCGACGTACACCGCTACGGCTTGGTACCACAAAAAGCTATCGCCAGATCTGCAGCAATTGCCTTTGAAAAAGGTATTAGCACAGGTAGAAGTCTTTGCCCTGGGCGAATATAATACGGCACTGATGAAAGGTTCGGAGTTAAGCCCGGCCGATTACAGCAGTCTGGTTGATAAGCTGAGCCATTTTACAGGTTTATCCAAAGAATACATCCGCCAAACCAACCTGCGTGTAGAGATCCAGAAGTTTGATAAAGAACTGAGAAGGAGCGAGGGCTTAACTGTTGGCCGTTTGGATAGCCGTTACACCGGCCGCGATTATAACGATGCCGGTACCGGCCCAGAGTTTGATCCGGCTAATGATGGTACCATATCAGGCCCGTACAGTGCAGCTATTAATCATTATGCCCGCGCCGAACTAAAATTTAAAAACGATTTACCTTACGAGATTTTAGGTGGCCGCGTAAACCCGTGGAACTATAACAACGTGCAAAATAAATACCTTAATGTAGCCGAATCATTACGCCAGGCGATGGCTATTAACCCTTATTTACATGTTTGGGTAGCCTGCGGTTATTATGATCTGGCAACGCCATACTTCGCTGCCGAGTATACATTCTCACACATGGGCATGCGCCCCGAGCAGCGCAAGCATGTAAACTTTACCTATTACGAATCGGGCCACATGGTATACGGGCATAAGCCATCACTGATTAAAATGAAAACAGATGCTGATGCCATGTACGATATGGTAATGAATGAAGTTAACCACGGTATTTCGAAATAGTTGGTATCTTAAACGCATCAACTATCTATACAAATAAAATCACATCATGAAACGATTGATTATCTATTCTACCCTTACTTTAACAATAGCTGCAAGTGCTGTCAGGGCTCAAACTATTGACCCTGACAGCGCTTCGCTGGCTTTAAAAACGCTGAAAATTACACAAGCCGAATTGCTGCAAAAATCAACATTAACAGGCTCAGCACAAGTAGCTTTAATTGATAAAATGTTAAAGCTGGGTTTATGGGATAAAGCCATCCAACTCATTAATGCAGGCAGCCCAACATCAGCCGATTATAAATTGCTGAAAGCCGATTATCTTATCCTGCACAATGAGTTTAAAGCGGCAGAACTATTGGTAAACGGCGTTTTATTAAAACAACCCGCCAATGAAAAAGCAATACGTTTAAAAGCCTACTTGCAAATACAGGCCTGGCTATTACCGCAGGCCATTGCAACGGCTAAGAAATCGTTAGCTAAAAACCCCAACCAGGAAGAAACCGAACTGGTAATGGGACGCGCTTTATTGCTGCAAAAAAAATACCCACAGGCTTTGGCCATCGCCAAAAAAGCGGAGGCTAAAAACCCTAACAATGCCGGCGCGTATTTACTGGAGGCCGATGTTTATTTCTGGGACCAGCATCCCGACCAGGCAGAGGCACCGTTAAAAAAATCATTAGCTATTGACCCTTATAATGCCGATGCCCGCTTTAGCTATGGTTACGCCATTTGGCGCCGGGTTGATGCCACACAGTTAAATGCCATGGCTGCCCAGTGGGAAATTGCACTGGCAGTTAACCCGCTGCATTTTTCTACCAACTGGCACTGGGGCAATGGGCATACCAATTTAACCTATGCAGATTATGCGGAGAGGAATGATGAAGAAGTAAGAAAGGCCTTAGCGCCTGCCGACTCATTATTCAGCGCTAATAAAATTAACGAGGCCATTGCCTTTACACGGGTAATCCAGAAGAAGTATCCAAATTCGGTATTGCCGTTAATGCATCGCGGGTCGCTTTATTATAGCGCCTTTGACATGGACAGAAAGTTACGACTGGATTCGGCAGAGCATATTTTCCGTCAGATCCTGCTTCGCAAAAAACATTACGGGCCGGCGCACAATGGCCTGGCAGCAGTGATCAAATCTGAACGGATTCCATACCTGTCTATTTATGACTCGATTACCCATGTGCTGAAAACCTTAAAGATCACAGATCAAAAGAATTTCGAAAAGGTATTCCCGGACGTGGCTTATTATCCGGGTGGCATGGGCAAGGCAATGGCATATAACCAATTGTATGCAGCTACCGTTTATTTTCCGTTTTTGTCTAAAATGGGCAACGTATTCCGGGTGTCGCCCTTGCACATCGATCTGGCTATTACCATGCGCCAGCCAAGTTTTCGTTACATGACCACGTTTGATAACCGCCAGTGGATGGATATTCGTGGGGTAGGCAGCGGTGCGGCTGATATTGAATATGTAGAGCGAGGCGCTTATGAAGAGCGTAACGTAATACTGCACGAATACACCCACCTGTACCATGGCAGCGTGTTTACCGACGACGAAAGCCGCCAGGTGAGGGCGCATTACTACAAAGCGATGGCCGAGCATCGTACGCTCGATTATTATTCACAGAACAACGAATCGGAGTACCTGGCGCAAACTTACCCGGCCTATTTTGAGCCTGTAAAAGTTCACCCGCTCGATTTTAAATCGATGAATACCCGGGCCGATCTGATAGCGAAAGACCCCAGCATGTATGAGTTTATTGATAAGCTGGTTAAACGGCAGCGCGCTTATTTAGCCGGCGATAAAAGTGCCATGGCCAGCAACTGGGCAGAAGTGTATCTTACCCTAAGTAACCGCGCCCGAAGAAGTGGCCCGGCTAAAATGGCTGCTTATTTGGATACGGCTTTAACTTACGACAGTAAATATCTGCCGGTTTACCTGGCTTATTCGCAGCTTAAATCAGAACAAAAGGATTTTGCCGCTGCGGTAGAATGGCTGCAAAAGGCCGAAGCAGTAAACGCAAAATATGCGCCAATCTACGTAGCGCATGCCGACCTGGTAAAGGCGCAGTATACTGCAAAACTGATAGACCAGCCAACGGCAGTTAAACAGCAGGCAGATTATCTGAACAAAGCAAACAAGCTGGAAGATGATTACCAGGAACTGGCCGCCAACAACATTCAGCTGCGCGAAACTTACCGTAAAAACGGGCAAATTGCAGATGCTATTGCCACCGCCGAAGATTACTCTAAAAATGGTGCAACGGTATCAACCTACCTGCGCGATCGCCGGGATGATGCGGCTGCTTATGTAGCTTCCCTGAAATCAGAACTGGGTTACCCCGAACCTGTTGCCGTGCTGCAGCATTTGGTAGAGCAGAAACCGCAGAATTTTGAATACCGAACCATGTATGCCAATGCTTTAGCAGCCAACAAGCAGTATGATAAAGCTATTGCTACCCTACAGCAGGCACAACGCATTTTAAAAGCCAGTGGCAACGGTCGCCCGGGGTTTGATTTACAGATTGCCGAGTTTTATAATTACCTGGGTAAAAAAGATTCGGTGGTTAAATATCAGCCGTCATCAAGCCCGGTATCAGCGCAACAAGGGCAGGGCGGCAGGGACAGAAACACGGCCAGCAATGAGGATGGCTTACGTTACGTGCGTTTGCTTGCAGCTACCGGTAAAGCTACTGAGGCTGCCGCTTTGTTGAAAACCTTCCCTGTTGGCGATGATAATGCCTACCTAAGCGAGTTCAATTACACACAGGGCAAAATTCAAGAAGCTACACAGCCGGAGCTGGCTGCGGTAAGTTATGAAACAGCTATTAAGTACGATCCCTACTTTTTTAAGGTTTACCCATGGCTTATTAGTTATTACAACAAAAACGGACAAACGGCTAAAAGCGAAGCATTGAAAAGCAATTTAAAAGTTTTGAAAATACAGCCGGGTACCAGTTTAAATATGGAATAGTTAAACATTTAGTTTGATGATAAAAACGAAGACTATAAAGGCAATCAAGGTAATAGTACTTATCGCTTTAATGCCCATGGTACTCATAGCCCAACCCAAAAAAGCCCCTGAGGTTAAAGAAGGTGATGGCCCGTATCCGCAATTAATTATCCGCGGCGTTACGTTAATCAACAGTACCGGCTCGCCGCCTATGGGGCCGGTTGATATTGTGGTAGATGGTAACCGAATAACAGCTATCCGCAATGTAGGCTCGCCGGGTCAGCCTATTAAGCCCGAGCGCAGGCCGGAGCTAAAACCGGGCGGTAAAGAAGTAGATGCCAACGGTATGTACCTGATGCCGGGTTTTATAGATATGCATGGCCACATCGGTGGCGAAGGCAAAGGGTCTAATGCCGAATATGTTTTTAAACTATGGATGGCCCACGGCGTAACCACCGTACGCGAACCAGGGTGCTTAAACGGCCTTGACTGGGTGCTGGAAGAGAAGCAAAAAAGTAGTCAGAATTTAATTACCGCACCGCGCATTAAGGCTTACTGTGTATTTGGGCAAGGTAGTAAAACGCCAATCTCGACCCCCGCCGAGGCTGTAAAATGGGTGGATGATAATGCCAAACGAGGTGCCGATGGTATTAAGTTTTTTGGCGCTGCGCCCGAAATTATGGCGGCGGCATTAGCTGAGAACAAGAAACTCGGGCTGCGCTCATGCGCCCATCACTCGCAAACCGATGTGGGCCGGTGGAATGCTTTGAACAGCGCCCGTGCCGGGATGACTTCTTTAGAACATTGGTATGGTTTGCCCGAAGCGATGTTTACCGACCGCACCATCCAGAATTATTCGCCGGATTATAATTACCAGAACGAGCAGGACCGCTTTGGTGAGGCCGGTTTGCTGTGGAAACAGGCTGCGCCACCGTTCTCTGAAAAATGGAACAAGGTGATGAACGAGCTAATATCATTAAACTTTACCCTCGACCCAACCTTCGAGATCTATGATGCCAACCGCGACCTGATGCGGGCCCGCACTGCCGAGTGGCATGCAGAATATACCATGCCCGCTCTATGGAATTTCTATGCGCCAAGCTGGAATTCGCACGGCTCGTACTGGCATAGCTGGGGTACCGAGGAGGAATTGGAGTGGAAAGAAAACTACCGTTTATGGATGACATTTATTAACGAATACAAAAACCGTGGAGGCCGGGTAACAGTTGGTACCGATGCCGGGTTTATTTATGAGCTGTATGGCTTCGCCTACATCCGCGAATTGGAATTGCTGCGCGAAGCCGGGTTCTCTCCGCTGGAAGTGATCCGTGCGGCAACCTTAAATGGGGCAGAGGCTTTGGGTATGGATAAAGATTTGGGTAGTGTGGAGGTTGGTAAACTGGCCGATTTTGTAATTGTGAAAGAGAATCCATTAAAAAACCTCCAGGTGCTTTACGGCACAGGTGCTATCAGGCTCGGAGATAATAACGAAGTTTACCGTGCAGGCGGTGTTGTTTATACCGTTAAAGACGGGATAGTATACGATGCCAAAAAGCTATTGGCCGATGTAAAGAAAATGGTAGATGCCGAAAAAGCTAGAACTGGCTTTGTGTTAACACAGCCTGGGATGCCTAAAAGCGGCCGTTAGTCAAAATCAACAAAAGCTAAAATATTAAGCAGTGGCACCAGCAATAAAGCAAGCCTGGTATACACTGCTTTAAATTTATTATTACGGATGTAATCGCTTGGCGACATGCCTACATTCTTTTTAAATACCCGGTTAAAATTGATGGCACTGTTAAAGCCGGTAGAATAGGCAATATTTGATATGCCATCGTACTCGCCTTTAATGATCTTTTTACAGGCTTCGTTAATCCTGATCTCGTTTAAAAAGGTATTGTAGGTTTTGCGGCTGTATTTTTTAAAGTATTTGCAAAATGCATGCGGGGTAATATGGGCCACGGCAGCAATTTTATCCAGCGAAATGGCTTCGGCATAGTGCTCCATGGTATACTTATAAATATCGTTCATGCGCAAGCCTTCATGGTCGGTAAGTTCAACGCTAGAGAAACCGGTGGAGAGTGACTTCCAGTCTTTAACCTGGTTAGAGAAGTAATGCAGTAGTTCTATAAAGGACAGCAAACGCTCCAGTCCAGATTTTTTATTGAGGCCTATAATGGCTTCGCCAACATAATCTGCATTAATGGATGGAAGCTGTAAACCTTGGTCAATGTTGCCCAGCAGGTTTTTAATGCCCTCAAATTCTGGCAAATGCTCAATGCTGTTTTTGAAGATTCGTTCCTGGTCAAAAAAAATATGGATGGAATGTGCGTTGCCATTAATTGCATTCACAAAGTGCGACGAGTCTGACTTGAAAATGTGCGGGTGGTTGGCCCCCAAAATAAAAACATCCCCGGCCTTAAACGGCTGGGAATAATTGCCAAGCATTAACGTGCCTTCGCCCTTAATAATAAGGGTAAGCTGGGTTTCCTTGTGGCGGTGTAGCTGATTGTAAAAGTTTGGAAGAATATCTTCTTCAACCACCACAGAATCTTTGTAAATAATAGGGACGGTAAATTGTAAAACTTTCATCATAGTTTAACATTTTAGGTTCCTAAATTTAAAAGAATAAGAAGCTGATAGCAAGCTATGAGTGTATTAGTTTGGTTACATAAAAATAATATAAAGAATAGTTGCGTTTACAGTGTCATTTTTAAGCCTGTCATACTATTATATTTAACACACAATTATCATATAGCTAACAGGAGTAAGCTATAATTCCATGGCAAACTGCAGTCCAAGTGCCCCGTTCTGGTAAGAAGGCAAAAGAATTTTACTTTTCGACTGCTTATTCTGCCTTAATTCAACAGGTATGTCTTTGTTTTTTTCTTTGTCCTTGTGCTCTTTCGAAAATGCGTTTCTGATATAAGGATACAGCAGATAGGCTCCCTTTGTAGACAGGATGCCAAAACCTGCTCCGGCTATTACATCGCTAAACCAATGATCCTGGTGATAGATACGGAAAACCCCCGTTGTGGTAGCAAATGCGTATCCAACAATACCATAAGCAACAGAATTTCCGCTCAACTCCTGCGACATAAATTCGGCCCCTGCAAATGCATTGGCGGTATGCCCGGAAGGGAATGAATACCGGTCGCTTCCATTAGGGCGTAAACGATGCGTAGCATGCTTTAAAGAGAACACGGTTAATTCAAGCATGCCCTGCGACAATACATAAATCAAGGTACGGTCAACAAAGGTATTTTTACCGTGTACACCAACCAGGTTTAAACCGTAAACCAGTACTACCGGCGCATATTGAAAAAAGTTTTCTGTATGGCTGCTGGGTATGAAATCATGTTTACTGGCTTGATTATAAATGGAATGGTCTAACTGCCTTAATGGCTTTGCATAAAACGAAGTGATGCCATATCCAACCATAACAGCCGGTGGTATCAGCGCCAGTGTTTTAGTGTGCAGGTGCCGCACGGTATCCGGGGCAGTAAATAGATCTTTCTTAAGTGTATCTGCAATGTTTCTTTTTTTGGTTGTATCTGCTGTTTGTGCATGCACATTTAGTACAAGCAGGCTTAAGAATAAAAAAATAAGAGTCTTCATTAAACGATAATATTAAATAGTACTGCCGCTTTTTAAATAAGCGGGCGATGTTTAAGTGCTATATCGGCTATGATTCTGTAGAGATTTGGGAGAATAATTTGACAGGTACAGCTTTGGTGTGGAAAATATATAGGCTGGTGACCTTATCGGGACTTTTACAGCACTGCTGTGTGTAATGCAGAAAACAAAAAAATCCGTTCAGCATAGTGCTGAACGGATTTTCTATTACCCTCTTTTACTGAGCAGTATTATTTTGAATATATTTAATATTATTTTTGAGCGATATCTGATTTACGGTAAGCCCATCCAAAAATAAGTGGGAATACCCATAGGCTAAACATCATGGCGCAAAGGATGCCGCCAATTACTACCCTGGCCAATGGCCTCGAACTTTCTGACCCAATACCATGCGATAATGCCGCCGGGAATAAACCGATAGCAGCCATTAAGGCCGTCATCATAACCGGGCGAATGCGGGAGTTAACACCCAGTTTGATAGCCGAATACAGATTTGCGCCATCGCCCTTTAAGTTATCGAGGTTTTGTTTAAATACAGTTATCAGCAATACGCCATCCTGTATACAGATGCCAAACAATGCAATAAAGCCTATCCCTGCCGAGATGCTGAAATTGGTGCCTGTTACATGCAGGGCCAAAATACCGCCTACAATAGCAAAAGGTACATTGAGGAATATAAGCGCGGCATCTTTTACATTACCGAACATGATAAACAATAGCCCGAAAATTAATGCCAAACTGATAGGCACTACCTGGGTTAGCCTTTTCTCAGCACGTTTCTGGTTCTCAAAATCGCCTTGCCAGGCCATATGGTAGCCTCTTTTTAATTTTACAACTGCGTTTACTTTCTGTTGTGCTTCGGCAATTGTACTGCCCATATCGCGGCCGCGTACCGAAAACTTGAGGGTGGCATACCGCTCATTCTCATCTCTGAAAATTAAGCACGGACCAGTTTTTTGAGTGATGGAAGCAATTTCTTTAATAGCCACCTTAGTGCCGGTTTCTGTGGGTACCAGCAGGTTGCCAATATCTGCAGGGGTACGCCTGAATGCTTCGGGGAAACGGATGCGGATATCGAATGTTTTTACACCTTCATATAACGTAGAGGCAGCCGTGCCACCAATAGCCATCGATATTACCGAGTTGGCATCGGCAGTGGCAACGCCGTATTGCGCCATTTTTTGCTGATCGAGCTGGATATCCAGTTCGGGCAAACCGATGCTTTTGAGTACGCCGAGGTCATCAATCCCTTTAATATCTTTAAGCACATGGTAAACATCGTTTACCTTGCTTTCCATATAATTGAGTGAATCGCCATAAACCTTAACCACAATGGAACCTTTTACGCCCGAAACGGCCTCTTCTACGTTATCACTAATAGGCTGCGAAAAGTTAAGATCGGTGCCGGGCAGTTTGGCCAGCGCTTTATGCATCTGGACAATCAATTCTTCTTTAGATACTTTGGGTTTCCAGTCGTCTTCGGGATACATTAAAATATCAAACTCGTTATTGTAAAACCCGGCCACATCGGTGCCATTATCCGGCCGCCCGGTTTGCGATACCGCATATTTTACCTGCGGAAAAGTCATCAGGATTTTACGCACCTGTTTGGAGGTTTGTACAGATTGATCAAGCGATACGCTATACGGCAACTGCACCCGCAGCCAAATAGAACCTTCATTTAGTTCGGGCAAAAACTCACTTCCTAAAAACTTAAAGGAGAACAAACCCAGGCACATAGCCACCAATGAGAGGGTAACCACCAGTTCTTTATGTTTAAACGCACGGGTAAAGCCGTTAAGCATAAAGGCGGTAAGGTGGTGCACAAATGGATTGTGTTTTTCGTGTACATTTTTACTCAGCAGCAAGTTAATTAGTACCGGCACCAGTGTAAGGGTAGTAATCAGCGCGCCCAGCAAAGCAAAGCCCAGGGTATATGCCAAAGGCGAAAATAGTTTGCCTTCTACCTTTTGAAAGGCAAAAATGGGCAGCAGGCCGGTAATAATAATCAGCTTGGCGAAGAAGATGGCCTTACCCAGCGTGGCACCGTTATTTTTGATCATCTTCATTTTGGCTATTTTATTAAACCGGTCCATCCCCAGTTCAATAGCCTTATGATCCAGAATTACAAACATGCCCTCTACCATTACCACCGCGCCATCTATAATGATCCCAAAATCAACCGCGCCTAGCGAAAGCAGGTTGGCCGACATGCCCATCATATGTAAGCAGATAAAGGCAAACAGCAATGCCATTGGGATAATAATGGATACAATAAGCGTTGTACGCCAGTTAAACATAAATATGGATACCAATATGGTAACCAGCAAAATGCCCTCTATGAGGTTGTGCAGTACCGTATGTGTGGCGTAATCTACCAGGTTGGTACGATCATAGTATGGGATTATCTTGGTGTCTGCAGGTAATACATCGTTGTTCAGTTTGTTTATTTCCTTTTTTAAGGCACTTACAACTTCGGTCGGGTTTTCGCCTTTACGCATTACCACAATAGCCTCTACAGCGTCGGGGTCATCGGTAACTGTGCGTTTACCGTTTTTATCAATAATGGCATCGCTGCGGCCCACCCAGCCCAGGCGTGGTAGGTTTGATATTTCTACATTGGCTACATCCTTTACCAAAACAGGTACGCCATTATTGTTGCTTACAATAATGTTGCGGATCTCGTTAATATCGTTCAGTAAACCCAATCCGCGTACAGCAAAGGCCTGGTTGTTTTGGATAATCATATCGCCGCCAACGTTAATGTTGGTTTTTTGTACGGCGGTAAAAACATCTAGCGGTGTAATATTAAGGTTGGCCAGTTTTTCAGGGTCTACTGTAATTTCGTAGGTCTTGGTTTTACCGCCAAAACTGTTGATATCGCCAATACCGGGGATGGCACGCAAGCGGCGGTCTATCACCCAATCCTGTATCGTTTTAAGCTCCCGTACATCACGAACAGAGCTTTTAAGCGTATACCTGAAAATCTCACCGGTTGGGCCGGTAGGCGGCTGTACGGAGGGTGTAATGCCGTTGGGCAGCGTTGCATTGTTAAGCAGGTTCATTACCTGCTGGCGGGCTTCGGGGTCTTTTACGCCATCATCAAAAAGTACCTTTACATAACTAAGGCCGAAGATTGTGGTAGAACGCAAGCTGGCCTTTTTTTGAACCGAGTTTAATGCAATTTCTACCGGGATGGTTACCAGTTTCTCTACCTCTTCTGCACTTTGGCCGGGCCATTGGGTAATAATATCAATCTCGGTATTGGTTACATCCGGAAAAGCCTCTATGGGCATTTCGATAAACGTAAATATACCGCCGATAACCAGGGCGCAGGCCAGTAATATGATGAGGATTTTATTTTTTAAGGAAAAGCCAATAATCCCTTTAAGCAACTTATTCATTGTCTGAAAAAAATGTAAGTGTGGATAATTAGCTGTTTAATGAACCGTAGATAAGCAGCGTTTGCGAAGCAATAAGCCTTTCGCCCGGTGCTACGCCGGTTTTAATGTAAGCGGTTTTACCGTTGATGCTAATAACATCTACCTGCCTTATCTGCACATTCTTTTTGCCCGTTACCACAATTACATAGTACTGGCTATTATCAAACACCAGGGCGCTGCTGGCAATAGCAATAGCTTGCTCGTTTTGTGTGTTATTAACGGTTACGGTGGCAAACATCTGCGGTTTTAATAAATAGCCAGGGTTATCTAAAATAACGCGCATTTTCATCACCTTGCTATTAGGGTCAAGCACGTTCATGAGCTTGTTTACCTTGCCTTTAAATACCTTGTCGGGGTATGATATTGTGGTTACATCTGCCTCGTCGCCCTCGTGTACTTTGCCTATATTTTCCTGGTAAACATTGGCCTCAACCCAAACATTGCTGAGGTTGGATATGGTAAACAGCGGCGCATTATTGTCTGTACGGATGGCCATGCCATTGGTCACATTTTTTTGTACCACAAAACCTTCTATTGGGGCTTTAATCAGGTATTCGCCATTCTTATTATCGCCATTAATATTCAGGATTTTCTCTGCGGCAGTTTTTGAAGCTATGGCCTGCTCGTAAGCAACCTGTGCATTGGTAATATCAACCTGTGAGGCCAGGCCGCTTTTAAACAGATCTTTCTGCTGCTCTAATTGCCGGGCTGTTAAGCGCACATTGGTTTCGGCATTAATTAATGATGAATTGTAATTGGCCACCTCGGCGCTTTTTACAAGGCCAAGTGCCTGCCCTTGTTTTACATAATCGCCGGGCATCACGTTAACATTTTGCACGTTACCGCTTACCAGTGGATATACACTCACTACCTTATCGGTATTAAAATCAACCACGCCATTAAAATTTACCGCAAAGGTTAGGTTTGATTTCTTTACGGTATCCACCGCCAGTACTTTCATCAACGAGTCGGGCACAACATAAGGCACTCTCGTATCTTCTGTGTTATCGTGCGATGCGCATGAGGCCAGGTTAAGCAGCAAGCCGGCTGATATAAGGATAAAACTGCTTTGAAAAAATATTTTATTCATGGAGTTGGGTACAATGAATGTTATTGCTGATTAAAAAAGGGGGTGCCGGTTACGTAATTAAGCTGCTCCAGCGAGGTGTATTTGTGCAGCATAATGTTGTTAAACTGCAGGATATTGGTTTTGTAGGAGTCATAAAAATCAAGGAACTCCAAAAGATTGATATTTCTTTTCTGGTAATTTTTAAATACTTCTTGTATAAGGTGCGTAAAATCCTGCTTAAAGGCAGGGTCGAAACTGCTGTATAAATGCTGCAAGCGCAGCGCGCCGGTGTAGTTGGTGGCCACATCGCTTTCTACCTGGTTTTGCTGGTTTTGAAACTGTGTTTTACTTTGGTCTATAGCAATGCGGGCTTGTTTAATGCCGCCCTGGTTACGATTAAAAAAGGGCAGATTAAACTCAATGCCTGCGCCTAAAAAGTTCTGGCCGTAAGCGCCTAACTTGTCGTAATTGAGTGCAAGCGAAAAATCTGGTACGGCGGTAGCTTTTTGGAGCTTTAAATTGAGATCGCTGTAAGTGATGGCCGATTTGGCATACCGCAGATCGTAGCGGTTTACATAAGCCGAATCAAGCAGCTTTTGGTAGGGGACACTTTCAACAGTCTGCATCTGGCTGCTGTCAACCTGCATAACCGGGGTAATATAGGTTGATGGTATGGTTTTGATCAGTAGCTTAAATTCGCTTTGTGTTGTATCTATGTTCAGCAGCAGGTCGTTATACTCGCTTTGCAGTGCATATAATTGTGACTGGATGCGGAGCACTTCCTTTTGGGCAATGTTGCCTTTGGCATACTGCTCTTTAAAAGCCACCAGGGTTTTGGATAATGAAGCGATTTCTTCGGTATAAACTTTGGCTGACTGCTCCTGGAAGTAGATGGTGTAAAAATCGTTGCGGAGTGTAAATTTCAGCGTACGTAACAGGTCGAAGAACTGGTACTTAGCCTGTTCTACACCCAGTTGGGCCAGCTGGATATTCTTATTACGTTTGCCGGCGGTTGAAATTACCTGCGATATACTATAGGTTTGCTCGTTATAGGCATGGGGTACCTGCGAGGCATATACGCCATTAGAAAAACTAAAATCGGGGTTGGCAAATAATTTGGCTGTTATTACCTGTGCGCTGGCATTATCTATATTATAATGCTGGGCCAGCAGGGTAAGGTTGTTCTGTAAAAAAGCTTTCTCAGCGTCCTTTATTCCTAATTTTAGGGTATCACTGCGAAGGTCTTGTGCGTATGCACAAGACCCGACAGCTATACACCGTAGTTGAATTAGGAAAAGAACGATAACAAATTTTAAGTGCATAGTTTATTTGTTTGTACAAAACTATGCAGCCTGCATTGGAGCCGAATTAGATTGAGATTAGAACGGCATTAGAATTATTAAACGTGGAATTTTACCGTAAAAACAGTACCCGGGCCGGGGCCAGAGGCAATATGAATTGTGCCTTTAAAAAGCTGGATGATTTTTTGGGTTACATACAGGCCTATGCCACTGCCTTGAATATGCCTGCCATTGGGGCTGCGGTAAAAGGAGGTAAATACTTTTTCAATTTCATCGGCAGGGATGCCTATACCACTATCTTTTACGGCTACGGCTATTACCTGCCCGTCGGCATGTAAACTACAGGTTATCGGCAGGTCATTAGAAAACTTAAAGGCGTTGCCAATAATGTTGTTGAAGGCAATAATAAGTAATGATTTGTTGGCCATTACAGCCAGTGCATCGGCATTGTCGGGCATTTGCTGTATCTCAACTATTAGTTTGCCCTTGCCTTTTTGTTTGTTCCAATAATCGCTGAGTTCCCATATCAGTTCATCAATCATTATCAGGCTAAGTTTGGCCCTGGTATATTCCATGTCTGTTTGTGCCAGTTCCATCAAACTGCTGATCGTATCGTTCAGCCGTTCAGAATCATTGAGCACCAGGTTAAGTATTTGCTGGTATTCATCGGGTGTACGCAAGCGGTTCAGGGCAACTTCAACCTCACCTACAATACTGGTTACCGGGGTGCGTAATTCGTGCGATGCATTGGTTACAAATGCCTGTTGCAGCTCAAACGCATTTTGCAGATGCTCCAGTAAACGGTTAAAGTTGCGGGCAAGCTCAGTTATCTCGTCCTTGCCCTTACCTTCCATTACACGCAGGTGCAGGTTGTTAACGGTAATGCGCTGCATTTGTAAAATTAAACTATCAATAGGGGCCAGTGACCGCTGGGCAAACCACCGGCCTATAAAAAAGATACCGCCATTGATTACGAAAAACACCAGCAGCATAATTTTGCCCATATCGCGCAGCCGGTTATGGCTCTCAATATCAAATGCCGAAACCAGGATCACAAAGTTACCCTGGTTGTCGTTATAATAAATCCCTACTGCCTGCCTGTTTCCCGCTGTAAATTGGAGGTGCTTTTTTGCCCTTACCGTATTAATAATTTTAGCAGGCCAGGTTTGATGATTATGTGCGATGTATGATTGATTCCGGGCATCATAAATGCCAATAGACTCATTAGGTAATTTATCCAGGTAGTGCTCGCGTACATGGCTTAGCGAATCGGTAGAGATCTCATCGGCTTCCAGGTAAAGTTGTGCCGCAACCTTAGCCCGGTCGTTTAAATGGCCATAGAAATCGTTTTTAAATAAAGAATAAAAAGCCAGGTAAATAATAATGAGGATGAACGACAGCACGCCTGCTGTTATAAGGGAGAAGTTAAACGCCAGCCTGTTCTTTATTTTCATTACCCGCTTATTTCTCTTTTAAAATATAGCCCATACCAATAATGGTATGGATGAGCTTGCTGTTAAAACCCTTTTCAATTTTATTGCGCAGGTAGTTAACATATACATCAATAAAATTGGTGTGGGTGTCAAAATCTATCCCCCAAACCTGTTCGGCTATAAAATCTCTGGAGAGGGTTTTGTTGGGGTTTTGCATAAACAGTTTTAACAACGCATACTCTTTGGCCGTTAGTATAATTTGTATGTTGCTTCGCTCGGCTGTATTATCCCAGGTGTTTAATTTAAGATCGGCAAAGGTTAAAACTTGCTCGTTAGCTTTTTTAACAATACGCCTTAACAGCGCCTCGATGCGGGCAAGCAACTCATTAAAATGGAACGGTTTTACCAGGTAATCATCGGCACCGGCCTGCAGCCCGGTTACTTTGCTATCTATATTATCCAGGGCTGTTAGCATCAGGATGGGGATATCCGGGTTTGTTTTCCTCACATACCTGCACAGTTCAATACCGCTGCCATCGGGCAGCATTACATCCATAATAATCAAATCAAAACGTTGCGCATTAAACAGGGTTTTGGCCGCAGCATTATCGCCTGCTACAGTAACCTGATAGTTATATTCCTGAAGCCCTTTTGCTATAAATGAAGATACTTTGGGCTCGTCTTCAATTAATAAAATTTCCATTATGGCTTCAAAGATAGGCAGATAGCCTAAAGGTTTGATGAAGATTAACCTTATTTCCCCGCTTTAAGGAACTTCATCTATTAGTTAAATGGCAATGGCTTTGATATACAACTAGTTATGTTTTTGCAAAACAGCGTTGGTAGATTATGAGGCAGGTTTAATATAATCATAACCTTATCATACAAATAATAGAAATACTTTAGCTAAAAATTTGCGAATGATAAGATCCCTACCTGTTATCATATTCCTGCTAATATTTACGGCCTTCAACAGCAGTGCACAAAAGAAATTCACCATTAATGGCACGCTTAAAGACGCTGCAACCGGCGAAACGCTGATCGGTGCCACGGTTAAAATTAAAGAACTACCAGCTGTAGGTACCGCTACCAATAATTACGGTTACTATTCACTTACCATCCCCGAGGGCGAGTACACCTTGCTGTTTACCTATATTGGGTATGAAACAGTATCTCAAAAAATATCTTTTCATAAAAGCCAGGTTATTAATATAGGTTTGGCTACTAAAAGCGATTTGCAGGAAGTGGTTATCAGGGCTAATAAACCCAATAATGATAATGTGGCATCGCCGCAAATGGGGTTGGAGAAACTGAACATGTCGCAGATTAACCAGATCCCGGTGGTATTGGGCGAAAGGGATATTCTGAAAACCATCACCTTAATGCCGGGTGTTAAAACAGCAGGGGAGGGCAATACCGGTTTTTATGTACGTGGCGGATCTTCGGATCAAAACCTCATCCTGCTTGATGAGGCTACCGTTTACAACGCATCCCACTTGCTGGGCTTCTTTTCTACGTTTAACTCTGATGCCATTAAAGATGTAAGCATTTACAAAGGGGGCATGCCTGCCGAATACGGCGGACGCTTATCATCTGTGCTGGATATTAAAATGAACGAGGGAAACAACAAGGACTATACGGTACAGGGTGGTATTGGCCTCATCTCATCACGCATTAAGGTGGAAGGGCCGATTGTAAAAGATAAAGGCTCTTTTATGATAAGTGCACGCCGGACATATGTGGATCTGTTTCTGAATGCCTCTTCAGATTCGAGCATTAAAGGCAGTTCGCTATATTTTTATGATATTAATGCCAAGGCCAATTACCATTTTAATGATAACAATGCCGTTTATATATCCGGCTATTTTGGTAAAGATGTTTTGGGGTTGAAAGATGTTTTTGGTACCAACTGGGGTAACTCCACCGGTACGGTAAGGTTTAACCATTTATTCAGCAACAGGCTGTTCTCCAATACCTCTGTGGTGTATAGTAACTACAACTATGTGATCCAGAGTTTTCAAAGCAACGACAGCTTTAAGGCCACTTCTAAAATTACAGATGTGAACCTCAAGGAAGACCTGCAATATTCGCTGGGTAATAACACGCTGAAATTTGGGATAAACATATTACACCATAATATTGCCCCGGGCGATGTATCAACCACCGGGGTGTCCAGCTTTAATGATAAACATGTGGAGCGGCGTTACGGCTACGAAACTGCCGCCTATATAAGCGACGAATGGCGGGCCAATAACAAATTAACCATCCTGTATGGTGTAAGGTTAAGCGGCATGTTTTTATTGGGCCCTGGTACATTTAGTACTTATGATGCAGCGGGTAATACCATCGCATCTACCACTTATGGGTCGGGCTCGGTTGTTAAAAAGTATTTTAACCTCGAACCCCGTTTATCAGCCAGTTATGCCATTAATGATGAAAATTCTATCAAAGCCTCTTACAACCGCAATACACAAAATATCCACCTACTCAGCAACTCTACCAGCAGCACACCTACCGATCTGTATGTGATGAGTAGCAACAACATCAGGCCCGAGATAGCCGATCAGGTATCTACTGGCTTTTTTAAAAACTTTAAGGATAATACTTATGAGTTTTCGGCAGAGGTGTACTACAAATGGATGCAGAACCAGATTGATTACAAAGATGGTGCACAGTTATTGGTTAACCAGGATGTGGAGTCGCAGCTTACCTATGGCAGTGGCAGAGCCTATGGTATAGAGTTGTTTCTGAAGAAAAAATACGGCCGCTTTAACGGATGGGTAGGCTACACGCTATCCCGGACAGAACGTAAGTTTGATGCCATTAACAGCGGCAATTATTACCCGGCCCGGCAAGACCGTACGCACGATGTGTCTGTGGTTGGAATCTACAAGTTTAACAAAAGGTGGACTTTCTCGAGTACGTTTATTTATGCCACCGGGAATGCCGTTACCTACCCTACCGGGAAATACAGTATTGGCGGCTTAACTACGTATTCTTATTCTGAACGTAATGGCTACAGGCAGCCATCATCAAACCGGTTGGATATCGGCGCAACCTTGGAAGGCAAGGAGCATAAACGGTATCATTCGAGCTGGACATTCGGAATCTATAATGTGTACGGCCACCGCGACCCTTACAGCATTACCTTCCGCGATAGTAAAACGGTACCGAATACGACCGAAGCTGTGGAGACCAGCATTTTTGCCGTACAAATTCCGTCTGTTACCTGGAACTTTAAATTTTAAGCCGACATGAAAACGATCATATCATACATCGCATTTTTTATCGTATTGCTAAGCATCACAGCTTGCAACAAGGTAATAGATTTAAAGCTGGACAACGAAGACGGCAAGTTAGTTATTGAGGGAAATATTACCAATGTGCCCGGCCCGCAGGTAATTAAGCTGAGCAGTAATGTATCCTTTAGTAGTACCAATACCTACCCGCCCGTAACAGGTGTGCAGGTATCTGTAAGCGACCAAAATGGCAATAATTATACCTTTAAAGAAGCACCGGCAGGTACCTATACCGCAAGTCAGCTTACAAGTGTGGCAGGGAATACTTATACCATGACTGTGGTATCGAATAGTAAAACTTATAAAGCAAGTTCTGTAATGCCCAACTTCGTGGCCCTGGATTCTGTAGTATCGGCTAAGAACGATTTTGACAGCAAAAATAATAAAAAGAAAATCACTGTATACTACCAGGACCAGGCAGGCATAGCCAATCAATACCGCTTTGTAATGTATGTGAACGGCGTACAGGTTAAAAGCGTATTTGCCAACGACGACGAATTTACCGACGGCAACCATGTATCCTACGACTTAAATCAGGACGATATTGATATCTATCCCGGAGATAAGGTTACCGTAGAAATGCAGTGCATCGATAAACCCGTTTACACCTACTGGTTCACTCTGATGCAGCAAGGCTTCAACGGGCCCGGCGGCAGTGTTACGCCATCTAACCCACCCAATAATATTACACCGACAGTGTTGGGCTATTTTAGCGCGCATACTACGCAAACTGTGACGATTACGGTGAAGCCATAATTTAATAAATACAAAGGCAAATATTCCTCAATAAACTATGATTATAACCGTCCTGTGGGATGCCGAAACAAGTTCGGCACGACGGGTGGTGATGTTTGTAATTGCAGAGGATTCTTCGCTACCTAATGAAATGCAGGAGTGACTTACATCATGTGCTTCGAGTGCCTCTGATGAAAAGCCTGCGTAAGTGGTTTTGCGGTATTGACGTTTCTGCAAATCGGTCTGAGATTGCTTCGTTCCTCGCAATGACGTGGTAATATTTGGAGGTGTGTTATTCACAAAAAAAGCCGCTCATCCGAGCGGCTTCCTCATTTATATCTAAATAGCTATTATGCCATCGCGTACAGCTCTTCGCGTTGTTTTCTAACAACGTCGCTGTTAATGTATTCGTCGTAGGTCATCAGTTTGTCGATGCTGCCGGCGGGGGTTAGTTCTATTACGCGGGTTGCTACCGTTTCGGTGATCTCGTGATCTCGTGAGGTAAACAGCATGGTGCCTTTAAAGTCTTTCATGCCGTTGTTTAGGGCTGTGATAGATTCCAGGTCGAGGTGGTTGGTTGGCTCGTCAAACAGCAGCATATTGCCTTGTTGCAGCATCATGCGGCTAAACATGCAACGCATTTTTTCGCCACCAGATAGTACGGTGCTTTTCTTCAGCACTTCTTCGCCGGTAAATAGCATACGGCCTAAAAAGCTGCGGATAAACTGGTCGTCTTTTTCGCCTGGTGAATATTCGCGCAGCCAGTCGATCAGGTTTACATCTTTATCTTTAAAAAACTCGGCGTTATCGATTGGGATTTCTGCAAAATTAATAGTAACACCCCATTTAAAGCTGCCGCGGAAATCGGTATCCTCGCCTGATAATATTTTGTAAAGGGCAGTGGTAGCTAAACTGTTTTGCGACAGTACCGCAATTTTATCGCCCTTGTTTACGGTTAAATTAACATTCTCAAACAATACCTCGCCATTAGCAGTTTTACCTAAACCTTCAATTTGTAAAATCTGGTCACCTGCTTCGCGGGTCATCTGGTTAAACATAATAGCCGGGTATTTACGGTTGGATGGCTGGATCTCATCCAGGTTAATCTTATCCAGTGCTTTCTTACGGCTGGTTGCCTGTTTAGATTTAGAAGCGTTGGCGCTAAAGCGGCGGATGAAATCCTGTAACTCCTTAACCTTATCTTCTGTTTTCTTATTCTGATCTGATCGTTGTTTCAAAGCCAACTGGCTAGATTGGTACCAGAACGAGTAGTTACCGGTATATGTGGTCATTTTACTAAAGTCGATATCCACAACGTGGGTACAAACCGTATCCAGGAAGTGCCTGTCGTGCGATACAACCAGTACAATGGCTTCGTAACCCGCCAGAAAGTCTTCTAACCAACTGATGGTATTAATATCCAAATCGTTGGTAGGCTCATCCAGTAACAGGATATCCGGTTTGCCAAATAAGGCCTGCGCTAATAGCACACGTACCTTCTGGTTACCGTCAAGCTCTTTCAGTAATTTATAGTGCAGGTCTTCGGTGATGCCTAAGTTACTTAACAGGGTAGCGGCATTGCTTTCAGCGTTCCAGCCATCCATTTCGGCAAAAAGGTTTTCCAGTTCGCCAGCACGTTCGCCGTCGGCATCGGTAAAATCTTCTTTCAGGTAAATAGCATCCTTTTCTTTCATGATGCTGTACAGCTCCTTATGGCCAATAAGTACGGTTTCAATAACCGGGAACTCATCAAACGCATAGTGATTTTGTGTTAACACAGCCATACGCTCACCGGGTGAGAAACTCACAGACCCCGAAGTGGGGTCAATTTCCCCCGATAGTATTTTGAGGAATGTGGATTTTCCTGCCCCATTTGCACCAATTATGCCATAACAGTTGCCTTGAGTAAATTTTAAATTAACTTCTTCAAATAAAGTTCTTTTACCGTAACGTAAAGATAAATTGGATACCGTGATCATTTTTCGCCTTAAACTTAATTAGTACAAAGGTACGTTAATTAACAATATTTTATAAAAATACCCGCTAATAGGGCCGTTTTATAATAGTTTATTAATAAAAAGGCGGTCTTAGCTATTTGGGGATACACTTACAGGTTGTGAAAATTGTTGCTTTAAAGGAAACATGAAAAACAATCTCTCCGTAACAGGTATTATATACTTAACCAGTTATAAAATATTGGAATAACGTTTGCATAACTTATTCTGAAAACGATTTAAAAAATATAACATGATAGCATTAATTATTGGACTTGTTGTGGTAAATGTTGTTGTTGCCGCTTACAAGATCGACAAGAGAAAAGTATACTAAACCAGTATACTGCTAAATTGATCTGATGGGGTCACTATCAATTTAGCGAAAAATATATATAAGTCCGTACGGTTAACGTACGGACTTTTTTTGTTTGTATGAGAAACGTATTGTATGAACCTTTATTTGCCCCACTCGGCAGGTGCCTCGCGCCATTTCTTTAAAATTTCCAGGTCGGCGGTTTTAATGTCGCCATGTTGCTCGGCATATTTTAAAAGCGCGCTGTAGTTTGATAGGGTAGAGAAGCGGCATTTGGCATTTTTAAAGTTCTCAACAGCGGCATCAAAACCATAGGTGAAAATAGCTGCAAGCCCGGCCACGTTGTAACCGGCTTCACGCAAGGCATCTACAGCCTGTAGGCTGCTTTTTCCGGTCGATATCAGGTCTTCAATTACCGCAACACGCTGGCCGGGTATTATTTCGCCTTCAATCATTTTGCCGGTGCCGTGCTCTTTTGGTTTGGCGCGCACATAAATAAATGGCAAGCCTAACTCCTGTGCTACCAAGGCGCCCTGTGGGATGCCTGCCGTTGCTACACCTGCAATACAATCAACAGAGCCAAACTCCTCCTGTACAAGCGCCGTTAATTGCTGGCGAATGTAGGTACGGATAGATGGGTGTGATAATGTAATGCGGTTATCGCAATAG
This sequence comes from Mucilaginibacter polytrichastri, assembly GCF_001911425.1. GTDB lineage: Bacteria > Bacteroidota > Bacteroidia > Sphingobacteriales > Sphingobacteriaceae > Mucilaginibacter > Mucilaginibacter polytrichastri. Next base: position 1,344,436 of record NZ_MPPL01000001.1, read on the forward strand.
ATGGGAGACTTCCAACCAGATGCCCATGTAAAAGGATTATTAGGTTGTAATTTTATTGCTTTAATTTGCAGCAGAAATTCAGCTACCTGCTGTTCAATCTCAGTTTTATTAAACATGGCTCAAAACTACAGAATTTATATCAACGATAAGGCGATAATTATCACAGAATCTGCACCTGAAAATACTGCAGACAGCGATCAGATTGTTACACAGCAATTTGACTTTGCCAAAACTTATTACGAAGTGCTTAATTCGGCCAAACATACATTCTTTATAGTTACAGATGATGCAAAGGCTTTTCTGAAAAAGGTAATTAAAAGTGTGCCTTTAATTGAGGCTGCCGGTGGCTTGGTTAAGAATAAAAAAGGCGAATTCCTTTTTATTTATCGTAACGACAAATGGGATTTACCCAAAGGTAAACTCGAAAAAGGCGAAACCGTAAGGATGGGTGCCGTACGCGAGGTAGAGGAGGAGTGTGGTATTGCTGTTGATAAATCTGGTGCAAAGATTTGTAAAACTTACCATGCTTATGTAATTAAAGGCCAGGTGGTGATTAAAAAATCGCACTGGTATAAAATGAGATACAAGGGTAAAGGCAAGTTGGTACCCCAGTTAGAAGAGGGAATTACCGAAGCCCGCTGGTTCGATAAAAAAGATACTGCCGAGATACTGAAAAATACCTTCCCTTCAATTGTGGAAGTGATGATAGTAACTAAGCTGATTACAAACAGTCAAGAGCCGCTTTTGGGATAAACTTGCTGACGTCGCCGTTGTATTTCAAAATTTCGCGTACAATGGTTGAACTGATAGAGGAGTAACCCGGTTTGCTTACAATAAAAATACTTTCAATTTCGGGGGCCAGCGCATGATTCATTTGTGCGATGGCTTTTTCATATTCAAAATCCGACACGGTGCGGATGCCGCGGATCATATACTGGGCATTAATACTGCGGCAAAACTCAATGGTTAAACCTTCGTAAGCCACTATGTGGATCTTTGGCTCGTTATCGAATATGGCTCTCAGCATTTCTTCGCGTTTAGCCAAACTTAAAAAACCTTGTTTAGAGCTGTTGGCCCCAATGCCAATATATACTTTATCGAATAAGGGTAGCGAGCGCTCAACAATATCAACATGTGCTTTGGTAACGGGATCAAACGAACCGGGGAACAGGGCGATTTTCATAAAAGTATGTTTTAAGCAGGTATTAAATTATAACCGAAAGTACAGATATTCTTAGATTTTAAATGCTTCTGCAGGCCTACTTTAATTTTTGTATAAAGCCATAATGCTTAACTAACGACTTGCCATTCGGTACTTGATTAAAGGCCTGATATAAAATAAAAGCTTTGTTTTCATCAATGCCTTTAAATACTTTACCAATTACCTTTTGCATAGCATCATTCTCAGCTTTTAATGCAATGGTATCGGTAAGGTTAACACCCGATTTATATTTAACAATTGGAAAAATGCCTCTATATTTTGGATCAGCGAGCATTTGCGGGCTAATGGAAAAAATTTGCGGAATAGTTTTTACTTGAGTTAATACCAATGGCAAATGATACAATGTATTTGCTTCCTTAAGAACCTTTGTGTAAAAAACTTTCATCTCTGCATCTTTACTATACTTGAAATATGCTCCGCCAGGCATAGCGATCTCAGCGGTGGTGGATATAAGGTTAGTAGCGTCAATCAGATTTCCTTTTTTATAGGCATTTAGAGCTTCGGTATAATAATCGGGGGCGGTTTTACCCAATATATTATATTCGCCAATTTGCAAAATATTTAGCTTCCAACCATCACTGTATTTGCCATAAATAGCCATTACTAAAAAGTTAACAGGGATGTTCTTTGATATAATTAATGAAACATACATTTCCTCATTAAGAGCCAAATAGTTAATAACATAATCATTATCGGTCCCTTTAACAGCAGGAATTGTATTTGTAATCTTTGTTGTGGAATTTTTAGTGTAGTACTCGTCTAACAATTCATAATCTGTTGCCTTAAAAGCACCGCCGATATTATGAACAATAGTATCAACAGTTTTACCTGCTTTTTCTATTAAAACCGGAGACATTAATTGCCTTACTCCAGCAATATCCTGAGTCATGATGGCTTTAAAAAGCTTTTGGTCTATAACTGCGATTTCCTTTTTTACGTCAGGCGGAATATTGTCATTTTTCCAACTGCCTGAAGCACCTACGTGGCAGCTTTGTAATGCAAGCGTGAGAGCAGCTACACTTAAAAGGGTTGATAATAATTTTTTCATGAATGGGTAAGGTTGACGGCTGATTTTTATCGGTTATGTTTTTGTGAAGAATGAGAACGAGGAATGTCCATATCTTCTTTGCTCTGTGAAAGCAGGATGATTGCTCAGGTTTTGCATCGATTGATGTTCTACAATCAATAAGCCATCCGGTACTAAAAGGTTACGGTCGAACACCATGGTGGCTATCTCAGGGATGCGGCTGATATCGTAAGGAGGATCGGCAAAAATAATATCGTACTGGTCGGTTTCCTGCTCCAGGTATTTAAAAACATCTGCCTTAAGGGTTTTAATGTTATCCAGCTTATGTTGTTTGGCTGTATCGGTAACATATTTTACGCAGTGAAAGCTACGGTCTACACATAAAACAAATTCGGCATAACGCGATGCAAATTCGAAGCCCACATTCCCGGTACCGGTAAACAGATCAAGCACTTTAATGCCTTCCAGCTCTACCTGGTTTTGCAGGATGTTAAAGAGCGCTTCTTTGGCCATGTCGGTAGTGGGGCGTACCGGCAGGTTATTCGGCGGATTAAGTCGTAAACCTTTTAATTTACCACCAATTATGCGCATAAAGTTAAGGCTGTAAGCGAAAGCAACTGTTGCGGAGCAATACCATCCGGTAGTTGCTGTAATTGCTCAATAGGGTTAATGTCAATATTAGTGAAAAACTCGCTGAGGCTGCTCAGGTCTATATCAGCATCGCCACTTATTACCAGGCGAATATTTGCCGGGTTTAATTCCAGCTCGTTAGTGGTTAGTGCAGTAAAGTAAGCCAGTTCGGTAGGGGTGGTATATTTAAAGCTGTTATAAAACCTTAATTTACTGTCTTTATAGTAAGCAAAATGAACCTCATATGCCTGTATATCAATATATAGATCAGTAGCTGTCGGTTTTGTAGTTGTAATAGCCTGTAGCCAGCCTTTGTAAGCAAATAAAATTTGATGATAAGGGTATCTGGCTATTAAAACGGGCAAAATAGTATCACCGTCTTTAAACACAATCTGGTTATCTGCATCAAGTACCTGGCTGTAAATCTTATCCTCAACCCCGGCATCTAAAAAACGTGCGAAGTTAGGCAACTGGTCTTCTTTGTATAGTTGCTTAGGTACAATGTTGAAAACCGTAGGCGTAATACCGATAACCACATTTTGGTAATCTGTAGGACTAAGGAAATTTACAAAATCGGCCGGAGCAACAAGTTCGCTGTGCGGATAGCCGTTTCCCCAGGCAAGCAATGTGTTTTGGTAAACCACGGCAAACGAGAAATCGGTATCCCTGATCTGGATTAACAGGGTATAATCTTTAGCCTTTTCGGCGCTAAAATCATCACTAAAATACAGTTTAGAATGGCTGGTCATGCTGTGGGCAAATGTAGTATAAATTTACTTTAGTAAGTAGTTAGTAGTTTATGGTTCATAGATGATAGGTCATAGCCGCTCTTTCAAAGTGTGGTACCAGATTATTTATACTGTAAATGTTTTACTATAATCCATGAACTATCACCTATTAACTATTCATTATCTTTGTGCTAATCCAATTAACAAATCGTCAAATCAACCAATCATCAAATTAAGTAAATGTCTGCTGTTGATTATATTGTTAAAGCATTTCCACACCAGCCTACAGAGCAGCAGGCCGAACTATTTTTAAAGCTCGACAGCTTTTTACAAAGTAATACCGGTTACGATTGCTTTATTTTAAAAGGGTATGCAGGTACGGGTAAAACCACCATTGTAAGCGCGTTGGTAAAGGCATTGAAATATTATAACCTTAAATCGGTTTTAATGGCACCTACGGGCAGGGCGGCCAAGGTAATTACCAGTTACTCCGACCGGAAGGCTTTTACTATTCACAAAAAGATCTATCGTAAAAAATCGGCCATGAATATTGACGAGGGCTTTGCGCCCGCGCCCAATATGGTCGAAGATACCCTGTTTATTGTGGATGAGGCCTCGATGATCTCGGACGAAATGGGGGGCGTAAGCCATAGTACCCTATTACATGACCTGGTTGAATTTGTTTATAATAACCAAAACTGCAAACTGCTGTTGGTGGGTGATACCGCCCAGTTGCCCCCCGTAGGTTCTGAGTATAGCCCCGCGTTGGATGCTAAACTGATGAAGGATAACTACGGACTGGAGATTTCCAGCTTTGAGTTAACCGATGTACTGAGGCAGCAGAAAAAGTCGGGGATCTTGTACAATGTAACTGGCATCCGCGATATTATTCGCCAGGGGCAGGAGATGTTTCCGCAGATCACTACTAAGGGCTTTAAAGACGTTTACCGTATGACGGGTGAACGCCTGGAAGAGGGCCTGGAGTACGCCTATCGCAAATATGGAAAAGAGAATACGCTGATCATCTGCCGGTCGAATAAAAATGCAAACCTGTATAATCAGCAAATCCGTAACCGGATACTGTATCGGGAAGAAGAACTTACCGGGGGCGATCAGATTATGGTAGTGCGCAATAATTATTTCTGGCTGCAGGATAAGGAAGACGATAGTACCGGTTTTATTGCCAATGGCGATATGGCCGTAATTAAACGCGTGCGCCGCACCGAAGAAATGTATGGCTTCAGGTTTGCCGATGTACAGCTGCAATTTTTAGATTATACCGAAGAGCGCACCATGGAATGCAAAGTTTTGTTGGATACGTTGACTGCCGAGTCGCCCGCGCTCTCGTCAACAGATCAGAAGCAGTTTTATACCGAGGTGATGAAGGACTACGAACACATCCTGAACCGCCGCGCCAAGCAAAACGAATTGAAGCTGAATCCATATTATAACGCTCTTCAAATTAAATTCTCGTACGCGGTAACCTGCCACAAAGCGCAGGGTGGCCAATGGGATGCCGTTTTTGTAGATCAGGGATATTTAACCGATGAAATGGTGAACACTGATTTTCTCCGCTGGCTGTACACCGCTTGTACCCGTGCCCGGCAGGAGTTGTTTTTGGTGAACTTTAGTGAGAAGTTTTATGCTGAAAAGAGTGAGTAGTTGATTGAGTGAGTGGTTGATTGAGTTGAAAACTCTCCACCCGTCATGCTGAACTTGTTTCAGCACCCCACAGGGCAGGTCTTAAACTTTCTACATCTCAGACTTAGCATGTGGGATCCCGAAACAAGTTCTGGATGACGCGGGTCTACACCGCCTGCGGCAGCCTGATCTTAAACGACGACCCCTGCTTCTCCTCACTCTGCACTTCAATCTGCCCATGATGCTTTTCTACAATCTGGCGTACAATACTTAGGCCCAGGCCGGTTGATTGTTCACCGCGAATACCCTGGCGGCCGGCTTTTGAGAAACGCTCGAAAATATGTGGCAGCATTTCTTTAGGGATACCCAGGCCATAATCTTTTACTTCTATATGAATACCGTCTTTATTTTGGGTTACATTAACCTCAACCTTGTCTGTTTCTTTCGAAAACTTGATGGCATTGCTAATGAGGTTATCAATAACCCGCTGAAACTTTTCTACGTTAATAGCGGCAAATATCTCAGGCTGGTTGCTGGTTAAAATGATTTCGTTCTTTACATTCTCCCTAAATTTCCACATCTCAATCACATTTTTCAGCAATTGGTTCAACTCCAGTCGCTGGGTTTCAATGATGTTGCTGTTATCATTGCGGGCAACCTCCAGCAGGTCATTAATGATAGACATTGCCTTAACACACGATGCTTTGATCATATACACATTGTCGGCAGTATCCTCATCCATCTCATCCAGTTCCATAATTAGTGTGATGGATTCAATAGCGCCAATAGGGTTACGTAAATCATGAGCTACCATACCCAGTACTTCGTTTTTAAACGCGCTGGCTTTTTCTATCTCTGCATTTTTTTCCTTGATCTCATTCAGCTGCAAATAATGCATGGCCCTGAATGAGTAGGCATACCTCGACATAAAGAAAAAACCGGCCAGTAAAAATGCCGAGATCAGTTGATTGTACAGTATTTCAGTACCGTCAATATTGCAGTAAAATAAAGCGGCTGTAAAAATAATTTCGGTAATAATGGTAAGCATCAGCGTGTCTTCATACTCAAATAAAAACACCATGCTAACCATAAAAATGGCTACCAGGTAAAGTATAAGGCTGTTTCGTGGGTCGTGTGTGGAAATAATGCTCGATGCCAGGCCGCCGGTAATTAAGTATATCGTAAACAAAAGCACTAATAAAGAAACGCCTTTACTTGGCTTTTTTGTTCGCTTAAATAAATTAATCTGGTGATTGGCAATGAGAATAAAGAAAGGAGTAATGCCAATAAATATCCAGTTGGTAATATTAAACTCCGGGAAATTTTGTGCGTGGGTTAATCCTTCAGACAAAAAAGTGTAAAACAACCTTAAAATTACATTAAGCGCAAAAAATATAATTGCTGCAATATGCACAGCTTTCAAATTTTGCATCATGTAATACTTACGATACCCGGTACGGTATTTTGCGGGTATGCTTCTGAAAAAATAAGTTTCCAAGGTATTGATCTGATTACTCAAAATTATCAAAATATTTCGGTAATCAGGGTAGTGAGTAGTTGATTGGGAGAATGGTTGTAATCTTTCCACCCGTCATGCCGAATTTTTTTCGGCAACCCACATGCTAAGTTTAATAGCTTGGTTTATACCTGTCCTGTGGGTTCCTGAAACAAGTTCAGGATAACGTGCGGATTAATCAATCAGTGTCTTTGATTTCTCTCCACCAATCCCAAAGAAATATGCAATAATGCAAACAATTAATACGAGGAAAGCGATTATTGACAATGCGATTTTTTTCATAGCTGATGTATTACATATAATATACGCCTCAATTGCTTTTATTGTTTGTAACAAAAGCATAGGGGTAGACAAAATGTCGCTTTAAACTATTTCTGGCTGCCATTTTATCACTTTTGAATAACTGGCAGGTAAATTGAACCACTTGTAATATGAATTTTAACAACTATACTATAAAAGCACAGGAAGCCATCCAAAAGGCTTCAGAAATTGCAACTGCCAATCAGCAGCAGGCCATTGAAAATGCGCACCTGCTTAAGGGTTTGTTACTGGCTGATGAAAACGTTGTATCATACCTGTTAAAGAAATTAAATGTAAACGTTACCCGCCTTAACGATATTTTGGATAAGCAAATTGCATCCTATCCAAAGGTGAGTGGCAGCGAAATATACTTGTCGTCAAATACCAATTCCGCACTGCAAAAAGCGCAGAGCTACCTTAAAGAATTTAAGGACGAGTTTATATCTGTAGAGCACTTATTGCTTGGTATCCTGTCTGTAAATGACCCGGCCGGTAATGCACTTAAAGATGCTGGCGTTAATGAAAAAGACCTTAAAAAAGCAATTATAGCACTGCGCGGCGATAATAAAGTGACCGATCAAAATGCCGAAGCCACTTATAACGCTTTGAACAAATATGCCCGTAATCTGAATGACTATGCCGAATCGGGTAAGTTAGACCCGGTTATTGGCCGTGACGAAGAGATTCGTCGTGTGATCCAGATCTTATCGCGCCGTACCAAAAATAACCCGGTGCTGGTTGGCGAACCAGGCGTTGGTAAAACAGCCATTGCAGAAGGTATCGCTTTCAGGATCATTAAAGGCGATGTGCCCGAGAACCTGAAAACCAAAACAGTTTATTCGCTGGATATGGGGGCGCTGGTTGCAGGTGCCAAATACAAAGGTGAATTTGAAGAACGCCTTAAAGCGGTTATTAAAGAAGTTACCCAAAGCGATAGCGAGATCATTTTGTTTATTGATGAGATCCATACGCTGGTAGGTGCAGGTGGTGGCGAAGGTGCCATGGATGCCGCAAACATCCTGAAACCAGCCCTGGCCCGTGGCGAATTAAGGGCCATTGGTGCAACCACGCTTAACGAGTACCAAAAATATATAGAAAAAGATAAAGCGCTTGAACGTCGTTTTCAACGCGTACAGGTTGACGAGCCGGATGCAGCCGATGCCATTTCGATCCTTCGTGGATTGAAGGAACGTTACGAAACCCACCACAAGGTGAGGATTCTGGACGAGGCTATTATTGCTTCGGTAGAAATGTCGCAGCGTTATATTGCCGATCGGTTTTTACCGGATAAGGCCATCGATTTAATGGACGAGGCTGCTTCTAAATTACGTTTAGAGATGGACTCGGTACCAGAAGCTGTTGATGAGTTAGAGCGTCGCATTATGCAGCTGGAAATTGAGCGCGAAGCCATAAAACGCGAAAACGGTGACCGTAAGGTTAAAGAGTTGAGCGAAGAGATTGCCAATCTATCTGCCGACCGCGACCAATTACGCGCCAAATGGCAAAGTGAAAAAGATTTGGTTGATGGTATTAACTCCAAAATAGAGCAAATAGAAAACTATAAGCTCGAAGCAGAACAAGCCGAACGTGCCGGTGATTATGGCAAGGTGGCAGAAATTCGCTACGGCCGTATCCGTGAAGCGCAGGAGGAAGTTGATAAGCTGAAAGCTGCACTGCTGGAAAACCAGTCTACCAGCCGGATGCTGAAAGAAGAAGTTACCGCCGATGATATTGCCGGTGTGGTTGCCCGCTGGACAGGCATCCCCGTAAGTAAAATGGTGCAGAGCGAACGCGAAAAGTTATTGAGCCTGGAAGACGAACTGCACAAACGCGTAGCAGGGCAGGAGGAAGCTATTGAAGCCATCAGCGATGCTATACGCCGCAGCCGTGCAGGTTTGCAGGACAAACGCAAGCCAATCGGGTCGTTCATTTTCTTAGGTACTACCGGTGTTGGTAAAACCGAGCTGGCTAAGGCTTTGGCCGAGTACCTGTTTAACGACGAGCAGTCGATGATTCGGATTGATATGTCTGAATACCAGGAACGACATGCCGTGGCGCGACTAATCGGAGCGCCTCCGGGCTATGTTGGATATGATGAAGGCGGACAATTAACCGAAGCCGTTCGTCGTAAACCATACAGTGTGATTTTGCTAGATGAGATAGAAAAAGCACACCCGGACGTATTTAACATTCTGTTGCAGGTATTGGATGATGGCCGTTTAACCGATAATAAAGGCCGCGTGGTAAACTTTAAAAATACCATCGTGATCATGACGTCTAACATCGGGTCGAACATTATCCAGGAGAACTTTGAAACCTATAATGAGAACGATAAGGACGAGATCATAGCACGCACTAAAACCCAGTTATTTGATCTGTTGAAACGTACCATCCGCCCCGAGTTTTTAAACCGGATAGATGAGATCATTATGTTTACCCCGCTTGGCCGCGGTGAGATTGGTGCCATTGTAAAACTGCAGTTTAAACAACTACAGGATACGTTACAAGAAATGGGCATTACCATGGAAGCCAGCGACGAAGCCCTGGACTGGCTTGCCCAGTTGGGTTACGACCCGCAATATGGTGCCCGCCCGTTAAAACGTGTGATTCAGAAAAAGATCCTGAATGAGTTGTCTAAACAGATACTGGCAGGTACGATAAACAGGGATAGCAAAATAAAACTGGATATGTTCGACAATCAGTTTGTGTTCCTGAACGAATAATATAGGTTCATTAGTTCACTCTCCGTTAGCTTATTGGCTGGCAGTAATGTGTGGTTGATTTGTGATTTGATTGATTAGTGATGAAGGAGCCGGTTAATAGCTAACGGAATAAGTGAATTAATGAATAAAAAGCATCTGCTGAAAAGTGGGTGCTTTTTGTTTTGCAGTAAATGCTGAGATTTATATCATCCGTCATGCCGAACTTGTTTCGACAACTCACTTGCTAAGCGAACTATGCAAAGTATATACCTGTCCTGTGGGGTGCTGAAACAAGTTCAGCATGGCGTTCAGGGATAATAACTAAAACTTCCTCAGCCAGGCCACCACATATCCAATCAACTCCTTATTATAGGCGCCCCAGTTATTAAAAGTTTCGGTACTTGGCCAAAATGAGTAAACAGTAAATTTGCCGAAACCTGCTATATAGTTACAAGTGTAGGGTACAGTTTCCAAGCCTGCTTTCTTGAAAATAAGTTGCGAACGCCGCATATGGAAAGCCGATGTGACCAGCAGATATGGAGGTGCTAAATGCCGGGCCAGTAAAAGCTTTTTAGTAAATACGGCATTCTCAATCGTATTGCGCGATTTGTTTTCTATCAGTACGCTGCTGTCAGGCAGGTTAAATTGTTTTAGTTGGGTTTGCACCCAATCGCCTTCAGAAAAGCCGTCGGGGTCTAATGCGCCATTACCGCTGGTTATTAATATGTGCGATGCCTGCCCGGTGGCATGTAACTTCAAACCCTGTATAAATCGGTCTGATGCGCCGTTAAACATCCCTGTACTATCTGCTTTTTCTGATGAGAATCCGCCCAAAACAATAACACAACTATAGGTTGCCTCCTTGTTTAATTTGGCAGGTGGGTAATCCCACAGTTGGGCGTATTTATCCAACAAAAATGGCATCGAGAAAATGTAGAATACTACCAAACCAAATATCAGTAGCCGCTGCTTTCTGTGTTGGTTTTTAGAAAATATTGCAAAAATAAAAATGACAAATAACCAGGTGATCGGAAAAAGCAGGAATAAGAGTACTTTGGATAAGATGAACATACTTCAATTACGGCGTTGGCTTTTCATTGGTTGCCATAGCATTGCCTATACGTTTTATGCGCATGGTGTAATGCATTTTATCAGTATCGCCAAGTTTTAATACAGGCATATGGTCGGTATTCTGGAATTTAACCACCGGCATATTGCTTTTAAAAGTATCTGTAGTTAAAAACTGCAACTGGTTGTTTGGCAATAATTGTAGCGGGGTTAGCTGTGTATATGGATTAATTTTAGGTTGCATGAAGTTGAACGAAGTATCAGCCTTAAACTGCTTCAACTTGTTCGATAAATTTATCGATGTATCTAAAGAAGCTAACCCGTAGCTGTTGAAACTTTGCGCTTTGGCAAAACTACCCAGGGCAATTAGGAATGCTGCTGTAATAAGTGATCTCTTCATGGCTTATTAATGTGACAATCAAATTTAATAATTTAATTTGTTAAAGAATCAAATCAACAAATTAGCCTTTTAGTGGTTTATATATTAAGCGCATGCAACTAAACTGTATGCCCACTTAACATCACCACCATGAAAAATTATGAAACCTTAGTGGATGCCACTAATGACCTGTTACAGAGAGGATATACTGCAAACTTAAGTTTCGAGGATGGCACAGACAGCATCCAGGACAAATCGCAAAATGTACAGCTTACTGCCGAAGATTTTGAGGTAGATGAGTTCTACCGTTTCGAAGGTGCAAGTAACCCGTCAGATATGTCTATCGTTTACGCCATATCATCAACAAAATACAATCTTAAAGGCGTATTGGTAGATGCCTATGGTACTTATGCCAATACCAGTTCATCGGCCATAGAGGCTAAGCTGCACCATAACCAGGTAAGTAGTAACCTGCATGGCGAAGATCGCCCTACGGCATCAAATTGATATCCAACTACATCCCCTTGTTTAGGCGAGGGGATGTAAATAGCCCAGCAATTTTTGTCCCTTGCTTTGTATGGCTGCACTGCCATTACGCATTAGGTATGCCAATTGGGCCGACAACTCTTCGGCAACCCAAGGGTAACGATGGCGCATATTAAACAGGGCTTCTGTAGCAAATGATTTTACGGCCACCAACACTTTTGGGTCAATCACCCATTCAAAACATTGGTTTATTACCGGTTCCATGTCAATTTCAAGCAAATGCTGTTTTATAATAGGTAAGGCATTTGGTGCAGTAATATGCATGGCTATTTTGGCATAATGGCGTTTGCAGCTGCCATGGTGTATTTGAGGGAAACATGTAACCAGGTATTCGAGGTCGGCAAGGTAAAAGCCGGGGTGTTTTAAGAAAACATTTTCAAGCAGCCATGCTGCTCTAAAAGCTATCTTTTTATTGTCATAAAATGTAAGTTCTATCAGGTCTCGCAATTTAAAATTCTTATGTTGCACCATACCTGTTAATTCAAGCACTTTGGTTTTATCCATAGTTGCATTAATCTGCTCTAAGAGTTGATTTTTAGTAAGCATTGCGATAAACAGGAAGTGGGTTTTAAAGGTTGTTATTTGTACGTACCTGTTAAATTAAGGTTACAAAAATAGACTTTAGCCGCCCGCTATCCTTAATCGATAGGCTTGTTTTAAGGTAAAAATTATACATTTGCTCCATATATAATACTTTAATACATGGTTAAATTTAACCGTTTTACACTAAATAACGGCCTTCGCGTGCTTGTGCACGAAGATAATACAACACCCATGGCGGTGGTTAATATATTGTACGATGTAGGTGCCCGCGATGAAGATGAATCGCAAACCGGTTTTGCGCATTTATTTGAGCACCTGATGTTTGGCGGTTCGGTAAATATACCAACCTACGATGAGCCCCTGCAGCGTGTAGGCGGCGAAAACAATGCCTTTACCAGTAACGATATTACCAATTACTACGTTACCCTGCCTGCCGTAAACCTCGAAACTGCCTTTTGGCTCGAGAGCGACCGCATGCTGAGCCTGGCCTTTAGCGAAAAAAGCCTGGAGGTACAGCGCAACGTGGTAATGGAAGAGTTTAAGCAACGCTACCTTAACCAGCCTTATGGCGATGTTTGGCTGCGTTTACGCCCAATGGTTTACAAGCAGCATCCATACCGCTGGGCAACCATAGGTAAAGAACTTTCGCATATCGAAAATGCGCACATTGATGATGTAAAAGCATTTTTTAAAAAGCATTATAACCCACAAAATGCCATTATGGTTGTAGGTGGGGATGTTAAGGCCGAAGACATAAAAGTATTGGCCGAAAAATGGTTTGGACCGATACCCGCAGGCGAAAAGTATGTACGTAACCTGCCGCAGGAACCGGAGCAACACGAAGAGCGCCATGAATCTGTAACCGCCAAAGTGCCCTTGAACGATGTTTATATTGCCTTTCAGGCACCGGGCAGGATGGAAGACGGTTACTATGCTGTTGATTTGATGGGTGATGTGCTTTCGCGCGGTAACTCTTCGCGTTTGTACCGTAGTTTGGTTAAAGACCAGCAGTTGTTTAGCGAGATACATGCCTACATGACCGGTAGTTTTGACACCGGTATGTTTGTGGTAGAAGGCAAGCCATTGGAAACTGTAAGCATTGAGCAGGCCGAGGCCGCCATATGGCAGCAACTGGAACTGCTGAAGCAAGCCGATGTGCCTGCCGATGAGCTTACCAAGGTGAAAAACAAAACCGAGTCGACGTTGATGTTTTCAGAAATGTCGCTACTGGATAAGGCCATGAACCTGGCTTATTATGAGCTATTGGGCGATGCCGAATTGCTAAACAGCGAAGCAGATAATTATTTAAAAATCACTGCAGCACAAATCAGGGAGCAGGCCAACCGCATTTTCCGTAAGGATAATTCGTCGACACTGATATACCTGGCCGAGCAAAACGCAGCAGAAGAAATAGAAACTGAATAAATCAGTATTTAAATGTTAGACAGAACCTTAGCGCCAAATTTTGGCGCAATTGAACATATTAAGTTAGTGGAGCCAGAGCATATTAAATTGCCAAACGGCTGCAGCCTGTACTACTTTAACTCTGGTGAGCAGGACCTGGTTCGGATAGAATGGGTGTTTGGTAACCTGCGTTTTAACCCCGATAAGCCTTTGCTTAACAGTGCAGTGGTAACTATGCTTACCGAAGGTACAGGCAGTTTATCAGCATCGCAAATAGCCGATAAGGTTGATTTTTATGGTGCTTTTTTGCAGGCTGAGTACGGGTTCGACCATTCTGTGGTAACCCTATACAGCCTGAGCAAGCACCTGGAAAACACCCTGCCTGTTATTAAAGATATTATTACAGATTCGGTGTTCCCGGAGAGTGAGCTGCAAACCTATGTGCGTAACCAGCAGCAAAAGTTGCAGGTTAGCCTGCAAAAAAACGATGTACTGGCGCGCCGTGCATTTAATAAAGCCATGAACGGCGATTCGCTGTATGGACTTGCGGCCGATGCTACCGATTTTCAACAATTGCAACGGGCAGATATGCTGGCACATTTTAAGCAAATGTATCAGCCATCCAACTGTACTATATTTTTAGCCGGTAAAATTGATGAAGAAATTTTAAAACTCATCACAGATACTTTTGGTAAAAACTGGCAGAATGGCCCCGAAACTGCTGATACCACTCAACCTGCATTAAAACAGGCGGACGAGCATTTTTACTACATTGAAAAACCCGATGCTATACAATCGGCTATCCGGATAGGCACGCGCATTATTAACCGTTCGCACCCCGATTTTCCGGCTTTGCAGGTATTGAATACTATTTTAGGTGGTTACTTCGGTTCGAGGCTCATGGCTAATATCCGCGAGGATAAAGGGTATACGTATGGTATTGGCTCGGGTGTTAGCTCACTTAAACATGGGGGAGCACTATTTATCGCTACCGAGGTAGGGGCTGATGTATGCCGGGATGCAGTAAGCGAAATTGAAAAAGAAATTAACCGCCTTAAAACAGAACTGGTACCGCAGGATGAATTGGAACTGGTGCGCAATTACATGCTGGGCTCGCTTTTAGGCAGCCTTGAAAATGTTTTTTCGCATGCAGATAAATTCAAGAACGTGTACTTTTCTGAACTCGATTACACTTACTATGACCGCTATACCAGCATCATTAAAGCTGTAACAGCCCAGGATTTGATGGATTTGGCCAATAAATACCTCGACTTTGACAAGATGTATAAGGTGATTGTTGGGAAATATTAAACCCATTTGGGCTGTTTTTTCATTCTAAACGCAGTGAAGAATCTTTTTCGATTTGCATGATACGAAAGCATGTCGAAGAAGATATTTCGCTTCGCTATAACATGACAAATTAGGTTAAAACGTACGTTACCAAATTGTAATTTAAATGCTATATAATTGTACTTAGCTACTATTTCATAAATCGGATATCCAAAATCCGAAATAATTGCTACCTTTGCCCGGCAAGTAATCAATCCCAAAAATATTATTTGCCATGCTCGATTCCTCTAAATTTATTGCCGAAGGTTTAACATATGATGATGTATTGCTGATACCTGCATACTCAGAAGTTTTACCCCGCGATGTTGATACAAGCTCATATTTAACCCGTACCATTAAAATTAACGTACCTATTGTTTCTGCAGCAATGGATACTGTTACCGGTTCGCAATTGGCTATTGCTATTGCGCAGGCTGGTGGTATAGGTATACTGCACAAAAACATGAGCATACAGGCCCAGGCCGATGAAGTGCGCCGTGTTAAACGCTCTGAAAGTGGAATGATCCAAGACCCTGTTACCCTGCAGGAGGATGCACTGATTGGTGATGCTGTTAAAATAATGCGCGAGTACAGGGTAGGTGGTATCCCTATTGTTAGTGCAGACAATACATTGGTAGGTATCATTACCAACCGCGATCTTCGTTTCCAAAAGGATATGACCATCCCGGTTAATGACGTGATGACCAAAACTAACCTTATTGTTGCCCCACAGGGAACAGACCTGGTACAGGCCGAAGAAATTCTACAAAACCATAAAATAGAAAAACTGCTGGTTGTAGATAAAGATTACAAACTGGTAGGGCTCATCACTTTTAAAGATATCCAGAAATTTAAAAACTACCCTAAAGCCTGTAAAGACGAACATGGCCGCCTGCGTGTAGGCGCTGCTGTTGGTGTATCGGGCGATAATATTGACCGTGTAAAAGCCCTGGTTGCAGCAGGTGTTGATGTTATTACTATTGATACCGCCCATGGCCACTCTAAAGGTGTGATCGATATGGTAAAGGCAACCAAGCAATTGTTTCCCAATTTGCAGATTATTGCCGGTAATATTGCCACTGCCGAAGCTGCCCGTGCCCTGGCTGATGCCGGTGCCGATGCGGTTAAAGTAGGTATTGGCCCAGGTTCTATCTGTACTACCCGTATTGTGGCTGGTGTAGGTGTACCACAATTATATGCAGTTTATGAGTGCGCACAAGCCCTTAAAGGTACAGGTATACCTGTTATTGCCGATGGTGGTATTAAACAAACCGGCGATATTGTAAAAGCTATTGCAGCAGGTGCAAGCTCTATTATGGCAGGTTCGCTATTTGCCGGTGTAGAAGAATCACCTGGCGAAACCATTATTTACGAAGGCCGTAAATTTAAATCGTACCGCGGCATGGGCTCGGTTGATGCCATGCAGGAAGGTTCGAAAGACCGTTACTTCCAGGATGAAACCGATGTGGTAACCAAATTAGTGCCCGAAGGTATTGTAGGCCGTGTGCCTTATAAAGGTACCCTTGCCGAGGTGATCTACCAATATGTAGGTGGTTTACGTGCAGGTATGCATTACTGTGGTTCTACCAATATTGCTCAATTGCAGGATGCCAAATTTGTACGCATCACCGCAGCCGGTATGCGCGAATCGCACCCGCACGATATCACCATTACCAAAGAATCTCCGAATTATACAAGATAATTGGTTGTTGAATACTGAGTTAGTGAATGAGTGAGTTAAAGCTTCATCCTGGAGTTTAGTTTATTCATTTACTAACTTATACTTTACAAACCGAAACTAATTTCACTAACGCATTCATCACACAAAACTCACAACTGATATGAAATCTATCTGCGTATTCTGTGGCGCCAATTTTAACGGCGACCCGGCTTTAAGTGCTGCTATTGACCAACTTGCCGAAGTAATGGTGAGCCGTAACACCTGCCTTATTTTTGGCGGTGGCAGGGTAGGTGTGATGGGGTTGCTGGCCAATGCGGTTATAGACCGTGGCGGGAAAGCCATTGGTGTGATCCCGGAGTTTCTGATGAATAAAGAAGTTGGGCATACCGGCCTTACCGAGCTGCACATTGTAGAGAATATGCATCAGCGCAAGCAAATGATGAATGATTTGTGCGATGGTATTATTATGCTTCCCGGTGGTTTTGGTACACTCGAAGAATTTTTTGAAGTTTTAACCTGGCTGCAGCTTGGTTTACACCAAAAGCCCATCGGCATTTTAAATGTAAACGGGTTTTACGATTTTCTGTTAAAACAGATGGATGTAATGGTAGCGCAAAAGTTTCTGAAACCCATTAACCGCCAATTGGTAATTACCTCAACAGATGCTATTGAATTGGTAAACCTGATGGATAATTTCAAAGCCGAACCTGATGAGGTGTGGTTTAAGGACAGAAATTTAATTTAAAAAGTACCTGTCTTCCCGAAACAAGTTTAGCACAACGGTTGGGTGAAAATTATCCCTATAAAACCTCTATCACATCAGGTATATAAACATGGGCTGCCCAGATATCCAGCATGCCTTCAATCTGAATAATTCGCGCAGCTAAAATCTTCATGCACTCATACCGGGCTGTAGATTTTAAATGCGTATTATCAAATCCCAGAAAATCAAACTGAATATGCATATCGAGTGCTGCTTTTTTTAAATGCTGCTCGGTCAATAGTTTTGCAATAGTGGTTTCAATAGGTTTCATAACAATTAGTATCAACGCTGAGTTTTTAATAGTTCAGGTTCTTCGTAATCGCTCAGATTAAAGATCGGGTCTATTATAAAGGTGAAATTCTGGAGTTCGCCCGGCTTAATGTCAAATAGTTTTTCGAGTATCACAACCTTTTCGTGAGGGATATCCTGCTTATCGTCAAATTTTATTTTTCGATAATTATTGAATGTTTTCTGACTGATATTTAGCAGCTGGGGCACAATAAGTATCGCTTTCCGGTAATCCTTAACATTTAATTTGTTAAGCATGTCATTAATACGGTACTTAAAAACTGTTTTAGTCATCGTTTTTTAAGTAAAATTTTTCTATGTTTAGGCAAAGTTTTGCACAACTAAGCAAAAGTAAAGTTAAGTAATAGCCCAATAAACCCGAACTTTTTTATATTATTTGATGCACATGTCTGATAATCAACATGATATTTTTTTTGCACGGATAGAGCAGAATATCCGTCAGCATGCAAAGCATCAAAAAATTACCTTGTCCGAACTTTCGTCGGGTATTGATATGACCGAGGCCGGTTTTTACAAAATGCTTTCTACAGAAAGTGTAAAAGTAAAAACACTTCGTAAAATTGCTGAAGTTTTAAAACTTCCCATTCAACTGTTTTTTGAAGAATGTACCTTAACTAAAAACGTTAATGGATATATCAGGAAATCAGAACCGAATGAATTACCAAACCAGGCTGAGTATCTGACAGAGCGTGACGCCCTTAAAAAGCAGATAGAGTTGCTGGAAAGCCAGATTAACGATAAGAATAAGATTATTGAACTAATGGGCAAAAAGTAACTTTAACAAGCTACACCGGTATAGGTACTACCACCACTTTAACTTTTCTGAACCATAATAACGCCTTAACCCGCTCAATGGCGTTATATTTTTTGCACAAATAAATTACGGTTAGTATTAGCATAATTGGTATGTGTAAGTAACGAAAAATATTTAATGTTTATTATAATATTATTATGTTATTCCTTTAAGGCGTTCATAATACCATGCTTATAAATTGCTTATATTGTAAGCATGAAAAACATATTTTACCTGTTATTTCTAATCACAATTACTACGGCATCGGCGCAGGATACCTTATTATTACATCAGCGCATGATTTTGGCCGATACCCACAACGATGCATTTTCTAACCAGGTAATTACCGGCGCCAACCTTGCCCAAAAGCAACCCAATGGTAATTTTGACCTGGTAAGGGCCAAAGCGGGAGGGCTGGATGTTCAGGTGTTTTCTATCTGGTGCGGGCCGCAGTATGGGCATGGTACTGCCTACGCTTTTGCGAACCGCGAAATTGATTCGTTGTACGCCCTTATTGCCCGCAACCCCGATCAGATACAACTGGTTAAAAATGCGCATGATTTGGCAAAAGCCGTATCCCGCAAAAAGCTGGCAGCTTTAATAGGAGTTGAAGGCGGCCACATGATAGAAGATAGGTTAGATTATATTGATAGCCTGGCCAGAAGGGGCATGCGTTACTTAACCCTCACCTGGAACAATAGCACCCCATGGGCAACATCGGCCAAAGAAGAACGCTTTAAGGCCGATTCGTTGCCGCATTTGGGTTTAACAGATTTTGGTAAGGATGTGGTGCACCGCTTAAATAGTTTAGGCGTAATGGTTGATGTGTCGCATGTAGGCGAACGCACTTTTTATGATGTATTGGCTACTACAACCAAGCCGGTAATTGCTTCGCACAGTTGTGTGTATGCACTTTGCCCGCACCAGCGCAACCTCAAAGACGATCAGCTGAAAGCTATTGCCAAAAACGGCGGCGTGGTGTTTGTAAACTTTTACAGCGGGTTTTTAGACAGTACTTACTACAGTAAACAAGACCTTTTCCTCACAGCACACAAAACTGAGCTCGACTCGCTAAGTAAGGTATATCAGAATGAAGACCTGGGCATTTTTAAATTATTCGCCATTCATAAAGCAGAGACAGATTTGTTTAGGCCACCGTTAAGTTTGCTCATTAAACACATCGATTACATAGTTAAACTAATTGGTGCCGGGTACGTAGGCATCGGCTCTGATTTTGACGGAGCCGAATCTTATCCCTTGGGTATGGACAGCGTGGCAGACTACCCCAAAATAACTGCCGAGCTGATGAAGCTGCACTACAGTAATAAAGATATTCAAAATATATTGGGTGGGAATTTTGTGCGGGTATTAATGGCTAATGTGGGGAAATAGGTTGTCTGTAGTCGGTTATCTGTTGTCGGGATGAATGGACTTTTGCTGACAACTGACAACAGATAACCGACAACATAATTACTACAATATACTGACCGGTTTATTTTGGCCTGTTGCACGATAAAGTGTAAATTTGTATACTATTTTAAGGAATAAAATGTCTCAAGATACTGAACACGTAAAATGCCTGATCATTGGATCGGGTCCTGCTGGCTACACGGCTGCTATTTATGCTGCACGCGCAGATTTAAAACCGGTTTTATACACCGGTATGATCGCCGGAGGCCAGCTTACACAAACTACTGATGTGGAAAATTTTCCGGGTTATCCGCAAGGTATTATGGGCCCCGAGATGATGGAAGATTTCCGTAAGCAAGCAGAACGTTTCGGAACCGAAATTCGTTTTGGTTATGTAAGCTCGGTTGATTTTACAAGTACACCACACAAAGTAGTGGTTGACGAAACCGTTACCATACTGGCCGATACCGTAATTATATCTACCGGTGCATCAGCAAAATGGTTAGGGTTGGAGTCTGAGCAAAAATATAATGGCTTTGGCGTTTCTGCCTGCGCCGTGTGCGATGGGTTCTTTTTTAAAGGGCATGATGTTGCCCTGGTAGGCGCCGGTGATACCGCTGCCGAAGAAGCTACTTACCTGGCTAAACTTTGCCGTAAGGTATATATGCTGGTTCGCCGCGACGAGTTCCGTGCATCAAAAGCAATGGTGAGCCGTGTACTGGCCACTCCAAACATCGAAGTAGTATACAATACCGAAACCAAAGAAATTGTAGGCGATGGCCAGTCTGTTACCGGTGTGCGCGTATTAAACAATAAAACTAATGAAGAAAAGGTAATTGATGTAACCGGTTTCTTTGTAGCCATTGGCCATCACCCTAATACTGATATATTTAAAGGTATTATTGATATGGACGAAACCGGCTATATTAAAACTAAACCCGGTACTACACAAACCAACATAGAAGGCGTTTTTTGCTGCGGCGATGCACAAGACAGCGTTTACCGCCAGGCTGTAACTGCAGCAGGTACAGGCTGTATGGCAGCCTTGGAAGCCGAAAGATATTTGGCCGATAAAGAATACGCCGTTGAAGCAGAAGCCCCGGCTAAAAGTTTTTAACAAAAAATTAATAGCTTAAAAACCCCATTCGCGTAATACGAATGGGGTTTTTTTGTGCTGATCATAACCCTTTTATTTTGTCATACTGAACGAAGGGAATAATCTTTTGCGCTATTAAGATCATAATATACGGGGAAGAAAATTCTTCGTTACATTTAAAATGACATAGAATAATTTAAACATTCTGTGTTTCTCAACCAATTTTTTACATGCTTATTTACCTGTAAGTCAAAAAATCTATTAATTTCACGGCTCAAGAATAACGCTCACATAATTCTCTGATGATTAAAACTAGTTTGCTGAAATTTTTTGCCCTCTCGTTCATAGTATTTATATCAATCCCCACTAAAAATACATTTGCTCAAAGTACAGATCGCTATGCGGGTATTATCCCGGCACCGGTAACTTTGACCAAATCCCCCGGCAGCTTTGTATTAAGCCAGCAAACCAAGCTGGTGGCCGATTCTGTAACCAATAAAGCAGTGCTGTTTTTTGCCGGGTATCTAAAAAATAAATGGATGCTGAGCAATCAACTGGTGGCTAATACAGGGGGCAATTCGGCAGCCAATACCATTGTACTTACATCAGCAGGAACAGAAAATTTGCCTGCCGAAGGTTACCGCTTAACCATTACGCCGCAGCAAATAACACTGGCAGGTAAAGGTGCCGGGTTGTTTTATGGTGTGCAAACGTTAATCCAGCTTTTGCCGCTGGATCGTGCCGGCAGTACCGAATTACCTTGTTTAACGATAGAAGATTATCCGCGTTTTGGTTACCGGGGCCTCCACCTGGATGTATCGCGTCATTTCTTCTCGGTAGAAATGGTGAAGCAATACATTGACCTGATGGCCGCTTACAAGCTAAACACTTTTCACTGGCATTTAACAGACGACCAAGGCTGGCGCATCGAGATCAAGAAGTATCCTAAACTAACCACCATCGGCAGTCAGCGCGCGCAAACTGTAATTGGTAACTACCATGACCGTACACCGCAACAGTACGATAACATACCTTACGGTGGTTTTTACACGCAGGATCAGATTCGTGATGTAGTTAAATATGCTTCAGAAAGATACATCAACGTAATCCCCGAAATTGAAATGCCGGGCCACTCAGAGGCTGCATTATCTGCCTATCCCGAGTTTGGCTGCGAGCCCGATAAGCAGTACCAGGCAGCACAAACCTGGGGCGTTTTCCATGATATTTATTGCCCTACAGATAAAACCTTCGCCTTTTTAGAAGATGTGCTTACCGAAGTAATGGAACTTTTCCCATCCAAATACATCCATATCGGTGGCGATGAGGTTCCTAAAGATGCCTGGCAGCGTTCGGCTTTTTGCCAGAGCATGATTAAAAGGTTAAAGCTGAAAAATGAGCATGGCCTGCAAAGTTATTTCATTCAGCGGATAGAGAAATTTGTAAACTCAAAAGGCCGCAGTATTATCGGTTGGGACGAGATACTGGAAGGCGGCCTGGCACCCAATGCCACTGTAATGAGCTGGCGTGGCGAAGCTGGTGGCATTGAAGCAGCAAAGCAAAACCATAACGTTATTATGACACCCGGCAGCGGTGGTTTATACCTCGATAACGCCCAGGGAAAATCTGATCTGGAACCATTTGGCATTGGCGGTTATGCCCCGTTAAGTAAAACTTACAGTTATAACCCAACACCGGCTGCTTTAACGCCGGCACAGCAAAAATTTATAATAGGTGTACAAGCCAACGTTTGGACGGAGTACATCCCTACAGATGCTAAGTTGCAATACATGCTTTTGCCGCGGCTGATGGCCTTATCAGAAGTGGCCTGGTCGCCGCTGGCAAACAAGGATTATAACGATTTTTTGGAAAACCGTTTGCCTAAACAGTTGGCCATGCTGGATAAAAACAATATCAATTACCGTGTGCCAACAGCCATCGGCGCGCCCGATAGTATTATGGTGGGTTCGGCTTTAAATGTGGTATTAAAAAGCCCGGTTGCAGGTGCTAAGATCTATTACACTATTGATGGCTACACCCCGCGCGAAACCGATAATGTGTATGAGCATCCGTTTACGTTGGGTGTTCCGCAAGACCAGTACCGCCAGTTACAAACCATTGTAATTGCGCCATCTGGCCGCCGCAGTGTGGTAACAAAGGGTACCATTTATAACCGTGCGGCATTCCCGGCTATTGCTTATCAGCCAACTAAGCAGGGCTTAAAGTACCTGTTGGTTTCGGGATCTTTGGCCAATACAGACCAGATTAACACTGCGGCTGCGATTGATACAGGTATAGCCAAAGGCTTTTACACCGCCGACTTTAAAAAGGCCTTCAAAGGCGGCTTCGGTATAATATATGACGGTTATATTCGTATAGATAATGATGGGAAGTACATTTTCTCGGTAAAATCGTACGATGGCTCCGCGCTGCTGATTGATGACCAGATGATTGTGAGCAACGACAATAAGCACAGTATTTTTGAGCGTGGGGGAGAAGTGTTATTGCAAAAAGGCTATCACCGTTTTAAGGTAAAGTATTTTGATGTAGGTGCAGCAGGCTCGTTACAGATTTACTGGACAGCGCCGGGCAAAATAAAGATGGACCTTACACCAGATTACCTTTTTAATTAAGCTAATTAATTTAACTAATATAAATTATGAATTTTAAAACTATACTACTGCTTGTTGCGGCTTTTACGGGGATAGCGGCCTGCAGTCAGGATCAAAAAACTGCGCCGGCCGTAGTAATCCCTGTTGCCAAAAAGCCGGTGCTTGAAGAGCCTTTTAAATATCATAAAATGATAGAAGTATCGCCGGGCCGGTACTATGATGTGCTAAGCTGGGGTCGCGGTGCCAATGGCGGCGGTGCTTATATGATTTTACGGTCCGACTCTACAGACCAGCAATACGATACTACAACAGGCGATCTGGAAGGGCCCATACAAGATGTATTTAACGCCGACCTGGATATTGACGGTAACCCAGAAATTATAATCCAGGCTAAATCGGCCGATACCACGCGTTTTGCTAATGTTTTCGTATACGAATATAACGGTAGTAAATCACAAAAGCTGGATTTTCCGCGGTTAACCCCTTCGCAACGTAAAGGATATCGTGGCGAAGATAATATGTACATTAAAGATAGTAAACTGATGCGCCAGTTCCCTATATATGATGGCAGCGGCGCAGCAGCCAAACCAACCGGCGAAAAGCGCCTGCTGGAATATAGCCTGCATAGCAACAGCTTTTCGGTACGTACAGTTAGCTCGGATACTACAAGCAGCAATAGCAAAAAAACAATTGTAACCCCAGCACCTGCAACAACCCAGGCACCTGTAGTGAAAAAACATAGCGAGCGTAAAAAAACATCGACAAAGAAACATAGTTCAGAAAAGAAGTCATCGCACAAAACAGAAACCAAAAAGAAACATAAGAAGCACCATAGTTCTAACTAGGTAATTTTATTGATAAAATCATAACAAATTACCCCGTCAATTAATTAACTGTTTAACTTTTCTTTGTGGAAAATCCAACCAACTGATATACTATTGAATCAAGCTGATAAATGTTTTAACATATAAATTGTTTGCTGGCGCAGCCTTTCGCAACAATTGCTGTAGTTACTTCGTAAAACAGGCCTACTTAAAGGTTTTTAACCTCTGCGTCTGTTTCGATGGTCAAAAGAATATTAGTTTACTGGATAGTTGCTGCATTGTTTCTGCATTTTAACGCAGTAGCATGTGTAAGTAAAGATATTGCAGTAACCCCGGCCAACATTGATTCACTTAACGAGCGTGCTTACAGGCAAATTCATACCAATTTGGCTCAAACACTTCTGTTACTTACAGATGCCGAGCAACTGTGTATAAAAACTAATTATAGAAAAGGGCTGGCTGTAAATTATTTGTACCAGGCCGAGGTATTTAATCAGCGCGGATACGCCAAAAGAGCATTGGTTTTATACAATCACGCCATTGATCTGAGCCGTGAGGATAAAGACGATTACAATGTTGCCCGTGGTGAAGAACACCTGAGTTCGATGCAGCGAAACCTGGGGAATTTGAAAGAAGCCGAACGGCTGCTCAACAGCAGCTTAAACATCCTGAGTAAATTAAATAAGCCCATTGAACTGGTTAACCTGCAACAGCGCATGGGGGTGCTCAAGGAGAAACAAAATAAGCATGATGAGGCACTTGCCTTGTATAATAGCAGTTGGCGGCTTGCCCGGAAGATCAATTACCTGTATGGCGAAAAGAAAAGCTATTTTGACCGTGCCGAGCTTTATGCTGATCTAAACAATGCAGATTCGGCCGTTTATTATTACAATAAAACCCTGCGAATTGATACCCTTACTAAAGACCAGTTTGGCAAAACGCTGTCTTACATTGGGCTAAGTAGGTTATACTTAAAAAATAAGCAGTACAGTAAAGCCATTGGCTATGCTGATGTTGCACAAGGCTATGCCGATAGTATACATGCCCAACGCTTGTTGGTGCAGGCCATAGAGTTGTTGCTTAAAGCTTATGGCGAAAAAAAGGATCTGCTTGCCATTACTCAATGGCAGCAAAAACTGTTAGGAGTTGAACGTGCCAACAGCGAAACCAATAAAAATGATGCGGTACTTTTTATAGAAGTGCTGAAGCAGCAGCAAGAAAAACAACTGGCTATTCAAAAACAGATCTCTGAGATACAGAAAGAGTCGCAAACTAAAAGTATTGTGCTGCTTTGTACCTTTATTATTATGCTTATTGTGGTACTGCTTGTATTCTCAATAAGCCATAATTATAAAAAAGCCAAGGTATACGCCTTAGAGCTGGATGAGAAAAACAGGCAGATAAATCAGCATGCCAATTCGGTTGCGCAGCTTAATAAAAAAATACTGGGTCAGAATACGATACTGGAAGAAGATAACCGGCTTAAAAACAGGCTGCTGTCAATCATCTCGCACGATTTAAGGCACCCGCTTACCAATACAAAAAGCATTATCGATTTAATTAACCTTAACCTGGTAAGCAACCAGGAGGCAACCCACCTTTATCAGCATCTGGAAACACAGTATACCCGGGCTATTACCTTACTTGATAATCTTTTATACTGGATTAAAAGCCAGGTACACGATGGTAGGGTAGAAAAGGTAGAAGTAAACCTGCACCAGATGATTAACGCACTGGTAGAGGAACAAAAGCTGTCTTTACAGAAAAAAGAGATCGAAGTATTTAACCTCATAAGCCTCGAACCCGAAATTTATGCCGAAAAGGAGTTGCTGAAAATTATTTTCCGTAACCTGCTTACCAATGCCATTAAATTTACCAACCATTACGGCGCTATCCAGTTTTTATCAGAAATAAACGGCTCTGATATTAAAATTATGGTACGAGATAACGGTGTAGGTATGAACCCTGATACTTTGAGCCGTGTACAAGGCCTGAGCCACTATACATCGCGCGGTACAGCAGGCGAAGAAGGCAGCGGGATGGGCCTGATGCTGATTCGCGACCTGATTAAAAAAATAAACGGTGCAATGGTCATAGAAAGCCAACTTGGCGAGGGGAGTACATTTACAGTATCGCTTACCCATGTTAATGCCCCTTATTATCACTTAAGCCATATTGACGATCAGCCGGCTTAGCCTTTTATATCCAACCGGATGCTCAACTCATTACTTAATCATTTTTGTTAAATTCAATATTAATTACTTGCCGGCCTTAATTGCTGCCACAATTTTGCATATTTGAAATGAGGCTATACTTTTAAGATGCAGTTTGTTTATCCGGCTTTTTTATTTGCTCTTTTTGCTTTAATTATACCTGTGATTATTCACCTGTTTAATTTCAGGCGGTACCATAAAGTGTATTTTAGTAATGTGCAGTTTTTAAAAGAGGTGCAGGAGCAGCAGGCATCGGGCCGTAATTTAAAAGAGCGGTTAATACTGGCCTCCCGTTTATTGGCACTTACTTTTTTAGTTTTTGCTTTTGCCCGACCATATATTCCCGGTGCCCTTACAACCAAACCCGGCCAGCAGCAAATAGTAAGCATTTTTGTAGATAATTCTTACTCGATGCAGGCACTTAGCCGTGAGGGTACATTGCTTGATGAAGCCCGCGCCCGGGCCAAAGAAATTGCCCAAACGTATAATATCAACACCCGTTTCCAGATCCTGACGCAGGATTTTGATGGCAAGCATCAGCGTTTGCTCAGCCGCGACGAGTTTAATGATGCTGTAGATGCCATTAAGATAAGTGCGCAAAGCCGCGGTATGCAGGCCATAATTAACAGGCAGCAAAGTTTGTTGCAAACACAGGGCAATGCAAAAAGCTCGGCATTCGTGGTGTCTGATTTTCAAAAGAATATGGGGAGCGGCAAGCTAACGTTAGATACCGCCCTCAATGTTAATTTTATTCAGCTAAAAGCCAACCCGCTCCCCAATATAGCTGCGGATAGTGTTTGGCTGCTTAGTGCAGTTCATCGCCCCGGCGAAAGCGAAAAGCTGGTTATCCGCCTGCATAATTATGCAGATGAAAAAGCGGTTAATGTACCACTGAAATTATTGATTAACGGTGCGCAAAAAGCGTTGGGCAGTTATACAATAAATCCCAACTCAACCCAAATTGATACGCTGTCTTTCTCTGGCCTCCAAGCCGGCTGGCAGCGCGCCGAGTTGCAATTGCAGGATAACCCCGTAACATTTGACAACCAATTTTATTTTAGCTTTTATGTGCAGGCGCAAATGCCGATACTGTTGATAAGCGGCGATAAACCCGATATATACCTTAACGCCGCTTTTGGCAGCGATACTTTCTTCAAGGTTACACAAACCACCGATGGGCATGTAGATTATAGCAGCCTGCAGCAATACCCGCTTATTGCCATTAGCAATGTTAAAACTGTTTCGGGTGGCTTGGCACAACAGCTTAAAGTGTATGTGCAAAAAGGAGGTACGTTAGCCTTTTTTCCGGCTGCGGATGCAGATCTGGGGAGTTATCAATCATTGTTGCAGCCGCTTAACGCCGCCTATCCCGAGAAACTGGTTAAGGAGGCAACCAAAGTATCGGCTATTAATTTAAAAGCTCAAGTGTATCGAAACACATTTGAAAATATGCCTCAAAATCCCGATTTGCCGCAGGTAAAGAGTTATTATCAGCTCAATAATAATTTATCTGCAGGAGGCGAAAAATTACTGATGCTATCGGGTAATCAGCCCTTTTGGGAACAGTTTAAATACAGGCAGGGCAAGGTTTATGTAAGTACTGTGCCGCTAGACGAAACCTTTAGTAACCTGCCCAAACACGCGCTTTTTGTAACCACCATGTTAAGGATTGCCTTGTTGAGCGGCCACGATCAGCCCTTATATTATACTCTTGGCAATAGCGAATCGATAGAAACTGCGCCGGTGCAAATAGGCCCTAATGAGATTTTAACCCTAGTGCAGGGCGACCAGAAGATTATCCCTGATGTTCGCAGGCAGGAGGGAAGCACGCTGCTTTATCTGTCAGACCAGTTGCACAAACCTGGTCATTACCAATTGATAAAGCAGGATAGCACTGTGCAGTGGCTGGCGTTTAACAATAACCGGTCAGAGTCTGATCTGCATTACTTAACCAGGGCCCGGTTGCAAAATATGCTGCCTAAAAAGAGCATTGTATTAGCTCCCGGAGACGCTTCCATAAAAACGATGCTTTCCGAATCAAATTTTGGCTTACAATTATGGAAACTTTGCATACTTTTGGCATTGATTTTTCTGGCAGCCGAAATCGTGTTAATCAGGTTTTACAAACCGGGTAAAACAGTAGTTTCTTAAAGCCGGAGAAATTATCACATTATTGGCTACAAATCAACATTCATGAATTTGCTCATCAAATCTGCTACCGTTGTTGACCCAAACTCTCCCTTTCATCAGCAGGTTACCGATATTTTAATTGAAAACGGTGTAATTACCCAAATTGGTAATGATATTACATCAGATGCAGAAACTTTTGATGCCGCAGGCAAATACCTGCTGCCCGGTTTCTTTGATCTGAACTGTAACATCGGCGAACTCGGTTATGAAACCAAGGAAGACCTGCATACAGGTACAGCTGCGGCTGCCTCGGGTGGTTTTACAGGGATAGCGCTGATGCCTAACACGCAAAAGCCAGTACACTCTAAAGCAGAGGTAGAATACCTGGTTAATAAATCGAAAGGCAGCCTGGTTGATGTGGTTCCGCTGGGGGCCATCTCTTACAAACGCGAAGGCAAGGATATGGCCGAAATGTACGACATGCTGCAAAGCGGCGCTCGTGCATTTACAGATGGTAACCACCCCGTACAGGATGCCGGCCTGATGGAACGCGCCCTGCTTTATGCCCACGGGTTTAACGCGCTGATATTTTCGTATCCCGAAGATACCGCTATTGCAGGCAAAGCCAAGGTTAACGAAGGCGAAGTAAGTACCCTGTTAGGTATGAAGGGCATCCCTTCGCTGGCAGAAGAACTGATGGTGGCCCGGGATCTTTATCTGGCCGAATACACCAATTCTCCGATCCACTTCTCTACCATATCTACCTGGCGCTCGGTCGACCTTATCAGGCAGGCGCGCTTACGCGGCTTGCAGGTTACCTGCGATGTGGCTGCACACCACCTGGTACTAACTGATGATGCCCTTACAGGCTTTGACAGCCAATATAAAGTAAAACC
This sequence comes from Mucilaginibacter polytrichastri, assembly GCF_001911425.1. Taxonomy (GTDB): domain Bacteria; phylum Bacteroidota; class Bacteroidia; order Sphingobacteriales; family Sphingobacteriaceae; genus Mucilaginibacter; species Mucilaginibacter polytrichastri. The sequence goes on from NZ_MPPL01000001.1 coordinate 1,374,195, forward strand.
ACCGCTACGCATCCGTCAAGATATTGATGCGCTGATAGCTGGTTTAAAAGACGGTACTATTGATGCTATTGTGTCGCAGCATACCCCGCACGAGATAGAATATAAAGATGTAGAGTTTGAGATGGCCGAATTTGGGATCATCGGTTTACAAACCACTTTTATACTGGCTCTTAAAGCAGGCTTACCGGTAGAGGTGATTGTAGAAAAGCTATCGGTAAATCCGCGTAAAATAATGAGTATGCCAACCATCAGCATTGATGTGGATGCCGATGCTAATTTTGCCCTGGTTGATACAGATTTAGAATGGACCTACACACGCCAGAATAATTTTTCAAAATCGTACAATTCGCCATTTATTGGTGAAACGTTAAAGGGGCAGGTATTATTAACAGGTAACAATAATCAACTCTTTAAATTGTAGTTTTTTCCGGCTTATTATAAATTAAAACCTGCCGGGAAAATAATAAATACAACAAAACTGTAACATAATAGTATTATCAATTACTAATATAAAAGAAATGACAGACCCAAAAATTCACGCGGCTATTCGTGCTGCTTTGCAGGCGTTTAACAAGTATCACCCGGTTGAGGCTGTTGCCGAAGCCCGGTTTGATGAAGCTTTTGCTTCTGACAAAGATTTTTTAAGCAAGGTTGATGATGTGGATGCCGTTTTTGACGATATGCCGCAACTGGAGCCCCTGCGCGAAATTTTCTTCGATTTACTGATGATTAACTTCTTTAGCGCTGATGTAAAGAAACTGGAAGAAGATTACCTCGAAACACAGGAATGGGAAGACATTGAGGAAGAAACCCTTGACCGTGGTACCGAGCTATTGAACCTGCTGCTATACCTTAACGAGTGCCGCGACGAAGAAATAGAACCATCATTAGAGGATTACCTGAAAGAATTTTTATTGGTAGACGAAGATGAATTTCAGGACGAATACAGCATTTACGAGCCGGTAATTGCAAACCAGATACTGATAGAAAGCCCGGCAAGCGAGATTAAAAGGGTAGCACTTGGCCTGCCTGAAGATTCTGAACTGAAAGAGCTTTTTTACCCGATGATGGTATTTTTTCAGGATGTGCAAAACGGCGAAAGTTCGTCTGCAGATTTTATTGCCAATGCTGTTGACCCTGCTTTTGATTCGGCAGTTTACAGTATATTAGATACGTTTGAATAATAAACAACAATAACCTAACCGCAAAAATTATGACAGTTCCGGACAACGAGATCAGAAAAAAAGGCGCCACAAGTGGTATACTGCTTGGTGTAATTTTAATGATGCTTAATATTTTTTCCTTTTATTTTATCACCACTATTGCTACCTCATTCTGGATGATCTCCTTCGGGCCCATCATTTTTTCGGTATTACTGCCGTTAATAGTTGCCGGTGTGTTTTGCAGCGATCTGCGTAAAAAGTTGGGTGGTTACTGGACCTTTAAACAAGCTACCACTGCTATATTTATGATGATGCTGGTTTCGTACGCTATTACCTATCTGGGCGCAAACGTTCTGTTTGGTAAAGTAGTAGAGCCGCACATGATTGAAAAAACCCAGACAGCCATAATTGGTGCCACCACCCAGATGATGGAAAAACAAGGTGTTGAACAGGGAAAAATTGATGACCAGGTTGAAAAAATGCAAAAGCAATTTGCATTGCAAACAGATACTTCGCCGGTTAAAGTTTTAACAGGTATTGCCGTTTCGCTGATCTTTATTTTTGTACTGGCACTTATTTTTGCGGCTATCTTTAAAAAAGATCCACCCTTGTTTGATATCGCAGCGCTGGAGCAAGAGGCAGACCCGACTGTATAAATAGCTATTAATTAAGAGGATATAATACTGGGAGGCACAAAATTTTTTGTGTCTCTTTTTTGTTTACAGCAGGGAGACACAAAAAATTGTGCCTCTACATAAAATTATTTTAATCCTTACACCGCGTATCCATAATACTGAAATACTTGATATGTGCCGGGATTGGTTGTGGCTTTTCCATGAAGCCTTGCACCGCAAATATGCCGATATATTTAGGTTGAATATCCAGGTCTTTACTCAACACCTCTTTATAGGCGAAGTTTTCTCTTTGGCCCATTGAATATAAAAAGCGAAAATGATTTCCGTTCTTTTCGATTTTTAAGGCAGATCGCTGCATATTCCGGCTTACTAGTTTGGCCTGCTCGTCAGTAAATGTTAATGCCGGGAAGTGTGCTATTTCTTCGGGCTTATTTAAATCGGCAGGGTTGGAGCTAATGGCCTGGATGATAATCTCATTTGGCTTCTTATACCCGTTAAAATAATCGTTATAAGCAACTGATAGTCTTACACTTTTACTGGTTAAAGTGCTGTCTTCTAAGAGCAAAATGCCTGCCTGCTGCCGGTTTTGTAAAGGAAAAAACTCATCTAAACGTAACTCTGCCACAAAGCAATCTGAAGTTAGTTCTCTAATCAGCAAATTTCTAATAGCGGGCTTGTGCGTTGAATCTGCCCAGTTATCGCCCGGGAGCATGTACAACGTAAGCTGGCCAGATCGCTGGTAGCGTTTGTTCCACCAGGTTGTGTCCTTATCTTTAATAATCCAGCCGTTTTGGGTTAATACGTTTTCGTTAACCGTCCGGAAAGCTTCCTTAAAATAATTATCAGATGATTTTTGATAAACCCTGATCATCAGGATGGCACCAACAATAATGATAACAATAAAAGCAACAAAAGCCAGCAGTTTTATCACCGGAACAGAAACTTTACGTGGTTGTATTACAGGGACAGCCAAACTGCTTTTATACTGAAACCACCAGGGGTAATGGCCTTCATTATCTTTTCGCTGAATATCGTTGCTGTAGGGTGCGTTTAAAATATAGCGGGCCAAAGTATCCAATGTAGCAATGGGTGGATGCTCTGACTTATCATCCAAATCATTTACTACATAGATGGAATAGTTTTTAAGGCTTTCAGCATCAATAACCAGGCCTGTTAACTCGAAAATCTGGCTGGCTAAATGCCTGCTCTCCGTCTCAGAAAGGGGAGCCTCCAGCGGGTGGCCGAAGCACTTTTGGCAAGCCTCTTTAAATAAGCTGATGAAAGCTGCATCGTTCAAATCCCTCATGGCTGGTTTGTTGTTATCGGTGTTCAGGTTTCCTGTGTAATGCTACAGATCTCCGTATAAGTTCCGCATTCGCGAAATGCACAGGGCACATTTGTATCGGTTCAAAAATCACGCCGATCAATAACTAATGTATGAAATTTATGGCTCTAATTCTGTCGATGCTTTTTTGTGTAGATACATTTTCGCAAACCTTGCAATTACATTACGATCTAAGACACACAATTGACACTAAGCGTTATTTCCTAATGCAACTGCCACAAGCCGGAGGGTAGAATAACTAATTATACAATGGCCCCTACATTTTAGGTTTAAGGTAGGTTTGCTGTTGCGTCAGTTTGGCAATCTGGAGCTGTCCTTACGTTTACTTTCATCGGTAACCGTATTAATGAAATCGGAAACGCTGCCTGCTGTTTCGGTGGTTTTATTTTGCCATAGGTTTGCCTACCGAAAGTAAATTTAACAAAAAAACCTGTTTGAAAATCAAACAGGTTTTAGATCGTAGAGGTACAATGCTTTGTGTCTCTATGGGATAGTTATTTTTTACCTACGTGTTTCAGGATATCGTTACCAAAAACAAATACCATTAACGTAACTAAGATTACGAAGCCTACAATTTGAGCGCGCTCTAAAAATTTATCGCTCAGCGGTTTACCCTTAATCATTTCAATAATGAGGAACAGGGCATGGCCACCATCCAATGCAGGGATAGGCAACAGGTTCATTAAGGCCAGTGCCATTGATAGCAAGCCTACAAGGCTCCAAAAATGCCCCCAGTCAATGTGGCTGCCAAATAATGTTGCAATGCCTACAGGGCCTGTAAATGCCTTGCCCGCCTTAACTTCGCCTTTAAATACTTTACCTAAGCCCTGGGCATTATCAGCAAATGTGCCCCATGCTTTTGAGGCACCTATAGGTAATGCTCCTATAAAGCCAAATTTAATGTTTTTAATCGTCGGCTCATCGTGTGTAAGAGCTATGCCGTAGTTGCCATCAGCAAAGCCAAGGGTACCTTCTTTATTTACTGCCGAGGTTAACGATAGCGTATCATTATGGCGCTTAACCAGCAATTTTACTTCTTTATTTTTGTATTGCTTAATCTGGGTGCCCATCTCGTCCCAGAAATTAATAGCAACGCCGTTAACAGCCTTAATGCTATCGCCTTTAAGCAAACCAGCTTTGGCTGCATAGCTATTGGGTACCACAGAGTCAATAGCAAATTTAGTGCGCAGTTTTACAAATTCGCCAATACCGTAATCAGACACATCATTTAAAATGTTGGCAGGTACCTTAACAATTGTATCGTGACCGTTACGATTCACAGTAAGTTCGGTATTGCCCATTAGCACTTTAGAGCTAATCAGTTCATCGAAACGAACAATAGGCTTGCCGTTAACAGCCGTAATTTTATCGCCGGCCTGTAACCCAATTTTTTTACCCACAACGCCCGGTACAACACCATATTTAACACTATCATTAGGTACATAGCTTTCACCATATTTAAGGGTAAGCATCCAGAAAATAAGGATACCCAATACAATGTTAACGGTAACACCACCCAGCATTACAATTAAACGTTGCCAGGCCGGTTTTGAGCGAAATTCCCAGGGTTGTGGCGGGCCAGCTAACTGATCGGTATCCATAGATTCATCGATCATGCCGGCAATTTTTACATAACCGCCCAAGGGCAGCCATCCAATACCATACTCAACACCTTTATAATTGAATTTAAACAGCTTAATATTCCAGGCATCAAAAAACAGGTAGAACTTCTCTACCTTGATACCGAAAGCACGTGCAGCCACAAAGTGCCCTAACTCGTGCAAAATCACTAAAATTGAAAGGCCCAGTATTAACTGGCCTACCATAATCACTATACTCATTCTTTATTTTATGTCAAATATGTTAATGCCTTAGGCATCTGGTTTACTAATTTTTGCGCTAAGATGCGTGTTTCTTTGTCAGTATTCAAATAATCATCCAAAACAGGGTTAGCTATGTAAGGCATTTGCTGCATGCAGGTTTCAATTACATCGCTCATTGCCAAAAAGCCCAGCTCATTGTTCAAAAATCCTGCTACGGCTATCTCATTTGCCGCATTAATTATACATGGAGCATTACCGCCTTTATTTAAAGCAGTATAAGCTAATTGTAGATTACGGAATGTTTGGATATCCGGTTTTTCGAAGCTGAGATTAGGATAGGCCATAAAATCAAACCTTTTAAACTGGTTGGGTACCCGGTTTGGGTAAGTTAGGGCATATTGTATCGGCAATTTCATATCTGGCAGGCCCATTTGCGCTTTAATAGAGCCATCCTGAAACTGCACCATAGAATGGATGATAGATTGCGGATGAATTACCACATCAATCTGATCGAGCCTTAGATCAAACAGCCACCGGGCTTCAATTACTTCCAATCCCTTGTTCATTAACGAAGCCGAGTCGATAGTTATTTTGGCACCCATTACCCAGTTGGGGTGTTTTAAAGCTTCATTACGCGTAACATCGGCCAAAAATTCAGCAGTTTTACCACGGAAAGGGCCTCCCGATGCTGTAATGATAATCTTCTCTATCGGGTTTAATTCTTCGCCAGCCAGGCATTGAAATATGGCCGAATGCTCAGAATCTACCGGTAATAATTTAACGTTATGTTGTTTGGCAAGGGCGGTGATCAGTTCACCGGCTACCACTAAGGTTTCCTTATTGGCCAGGGCGATATCCTTACCCGCTTTAATGGCGTTGATGGTTGGCTCTAACCCAGCAAAGCCAACCATGGCAGTTAATACAATATCAATTGCAGGGTCGGTAACAATGCTTTTAACACTTTCGTGGCCGGCCATTACCTTTACATTGGTATGGGTAAGGGCTTCTTTTACCTGTATATATTTATCGGTATTGCAAATTACGGCATAGGCCGGGGCAAACTTAAGGCATTGTGCTATTAGTAGTTCTGCGTTGTTTTGTGCGGTTAAAACGTATGCTTTAAATAGTTGCGCGTTCCCGGCTATCA
>NZ_MPPL01000001.1:1380317-1437473 GCF_001911425.1 Mucilaginibacter polytrichastri
CCAACGCCTGTGTACCGATACTACCGGTTGAGCCCAGAATGGCTATGTTTTTCAGACGATTATTTATTTCAGACATGTTTAAAGCCGGAACTCTTTTTAATTATATAAATTTTAAGGACGGGCCTTAAAGGTTAAAGTTATTAATTTAATATATATTCTGTAAGCTGATCGGCAATCTTTCTGTCGTTAGAGAGCCGGGGTACTTTATTTTGCCCGCCCAGTTTACCTTCAGCACGCATATAATCAACAAATGCATTCTTTTTTAATACTTTGACTATTAAAGGCTGCAAAATGTTACCCTCAATAAGGTCGGCATAGTAAATATTTTTTATCTGAAGTACCTTATCTACTTTTTGCGAGAATGCTTTAAGGTCTGCAGGAGCCTTTCCAAATTCGATAAACCACTCGTGGTAAGGTAGTTGCCCGGCAGGCGCGTTAACTTGGGGGGCTACGGTAAATTCAACCACGTCGAGGCCCTCTTCGGCGGCAATTTTCATCAATGCATGCTCCACTTCTTCGCCTATCACGTGCTCGCCAAAGGCAGAGATATAATGTTTAATACGCCCGGTAACCAGTATTTTGTAGGGGTTTTTAGAAACAAACTTAATGGTATCACCTAAATTATAGCCCCATAAACCTGCGCTGGTATTTAAAATAAGCGCGTAGTTTTTATTCAATTCCACATCTTTTAAGCTGATGCGGGTAGGCTTGTCGTTAAAAAATTCTTCGGCCGGGATAAACTCATAAAACATGCCGGCATCAACCAGCAGCAGCAGGCTTTTATCTTTTTGCGAATTTTGGAAAGCAATAAAACCCTCAGATGCAGGGTAAGTTTCGATGGTATCAATGGCAAAACCGATACTTTCTTCAATCCGGGCGCGGTAGGGCTCGTAGTTTACACCACCGTACACAAACAGTTTAAAATTGGGGAAAATGTCTTTGATCTTTTTGCCGCCTGTTTTGGCTGATAGCCTGTCGAAATACATCTGGCACCAGGGTGGTATGCCCGAAATAAGGCGCATATCCTGCTTAATGGTTTCATCAACAATGGCTTCTACCTTTTCTTCCCAGTCTTCAATGCAATTGGTTTTGTAGGTAGGCATGCGGTTCCCCTGTAAATATATGGGTACATGGTGGGCTACAATGCCCGATAAGCGGCCTACCGGGATATTGCTCACTTCATGCATTTCGGGGCTGCCCTGCAAGAATATCATTTTACCGTCCAGCGCACTGGTATTGCCGGTTTCGTAAGCGTAATTTAACAAGGCATTACGCGCAGCAGTAATGTGCTCAGGCATGCTTTGTTTAGAAATAGGGATATATTTTACGCCCGATGTGGTACCTGATGTTTTTGCCAGGTACGCCGGTTGGCCTGGCCAGAGCACATCGTCATCGCCACGCATAATACGGTCTATATAGGGGCGAAGCTCTTCATAATCGCGTATGGGTACGCGTGCCTTAAAATCTTCGTAAGTTTTTATATTGGCAAAACCATGGTCGATACCAAAAACGGTAGCGGTAGCTTCATTTACCAGGTATTGAAAAGTTTTATTCTGCAACCCAATTCCGTTTTTGCGCATGTTCTCGATTTGCTTTTGCGCAATACCTGCATATAGCTTGCCAATAAATGCTTTTAAGCCCATGGTTAAATAGTTTCGGTAACGTCATCGTCTACATCCATGTGGCTGTAAATTAATTTACGGTAAGCCACAATCAAAACGATATTTACAAACGGATAAGTAATAATAATAGCCAAGGTTGCTGCCGGGAAAAACTGTGCTATTTGTACCGGTATGGCAATAAACAGCAATATAATAAGCATTAAGCCAATGATTTTCCAAAGGTTGTTATCGCTAAGCCTGAAACTTTGGGTAAGCGATTCTATGGGGCCAGAATTATCATCAACAATAAAGCTTATGTAAAACATCCAGCGGAAAGCTAAATATAAACCGGCCAGTAAGCCAATGGTACGGCCAATGTAAATACCAATGGGGTAATTTATAAAGCAGTAATCTAGCAGTTTTAAGTAAGTAATAAGTACAACAGCCAGCAAAAATATTACAATGATGTAGTTAAATACCATCCGGAATGTTGGTATGATCTGGCTAAATTCAAATTCGTAAAACTCACTGTCAATTAGTGTGAATATAAGTTTATACAACCCCAGCGTTGTGTATCCCTGTACAATTAAAATAACTACTGAAAGCATCATCTGCGCCCAAAAACTATCAATGGATGAAATAACAAATTCGCCCAAAAAGCCCACCACAGTAAGTATGAGAAATATGATAGCCGAATAAACCACTATGGTAACAAGGTTGGATTTCAGGATATTCCATGACGTTTTAATAGTTTCTGCAATAGAAAAAGGATGATACATACCCGTTATGACTGTTTAAAAATTACGCGCTTCCAAAAATCCTGTATAAATCCTAACCCGTAAGCGGTTAACTGTATAAAGGCAGCTATTATGCTCAAAAATGCAACTTTTACCGATTTGTTTTTACTCCAGGCATGAAAAAATATCAACAAAATTAACACAGCCAATAAAAAGTTGCAAAGTATGGCTACAGGCCACATTAGCATGTTGGAAACTAGTGTAAATGCCAATAACAGCGTGAACCCGGCCGGAAAGAAATGCACCAGTTTTAAGCTGCCGGGAAAGAATTTGTAAATATTAATACGCGCCCTACCAAAAAAGTGCAGCTGCTTGTAAAACTGGTAAAAACTGGTACGGCGCTTATGGTAAACTTTTGCATCCGGTATCAGCCCGATTTTGAAGCCCATGGAATGGATGCGGATACTGTATTCAATATCTTCGCCCAAACGGGTAATGATAAAGCCACCTGCTTTTTCCCATACCTGGCGCGATATGCCCATGTTAAAGCTACGCGGATGAAACTGGCCGATGCCCTTTTTGTTACCCCTGATACCGCCGGTTGTAAAAGGCGACGTCATGGAATAGCTGATGGCTTTTTGGATGGGGGTAAAGGATGGGTGTGCATCATCTGGCCCGCCGTAAGCATCCAGCCAGTTGCTTTGCAGGCTGTTGTTAACCGTTTCTAAATAATCGGGTGGGATAAGGCAATCCGAATCGAAAATAATAAAGTAATCGCCTTCGGCACGCTCAAAGCCGAAGTTACGGGCAAAGCCCTGGCCCTCATTAGGTTTAACAAAATAGCGAACGTTTAATTTATCTGTAAAGCTATCAACAATTGCGGCAGCATCCTTAACAGAACCATCCTCAATTACCAATACCTCAAATTGTTTATAGGTTTGCAATACCAGCGTTTCCAGCAGTTCTTTAATTTCCTGCGGCCGATTGTATAGCGGTATGATGATGGAGAAAAGCATTTTTTAGATATTTCGAATTTCGGATGTTCGATTTCGAATTTATTTTTCTTGATTATTTTTTGTTTTCATAATTTCTGACATCCGAAATCGAACATTCGAAATCCGAAATCAGACTGTTTCTTCTACCTGGTATTTGTTACGGTCATTGGAGCTGCGGGCAACCAATTCTGAAACGAAGCCGGTTAAAAATAGTTGCGAACCCAATATAATTGCTACCAGCGCGATGTAGAATAGTGGATTGTCTGTGGCATCGCGGTATTTCTCATTGTGTGCAATATGATAAAGTTTTTCGCTGATGATCCAAACGGTAATAATTAAACCAGCCAAAAAGCTCAATGTGCCCATTGCGCCAAAAAAGTGCATAGGGCGTTTACCAAACTTACCCACGAAGAAGATAGATAGCAGATCTAAAAAACCGTTAACAAAGCGGCTCATCCCAAATTTTGTGGTGCCATATTTGCGGGCACGGTGCTCCACCACCTGTTCACCAATTTTGGTGAAACCGGCCCATTTGGCCAGTACGGGGATGTAGCGGTGCATTTCGCCATATACCTCTATGTTTTTTACCACGGTTTTGCGGTAGGCTTTCAATCCGCAGTTAAAATCGTGCAGGTTATCAATGCCAGACATGCTGCGGGTTGCGGCATTAAACAATTTGGTAGGGATGGTTTTGCTTATCGGATCGTATCGCTTGGCTTTCCAACCCGATATAAGATCAAATTTCTCTTCAACAATGCGGCGGTACAGTTCGGGGATCTCATCAGGGCTATCCTGCAAATCGGCATCCATGGTGATTACTACATTGCCTTTAACAGCCTCAAAGCCGGTATTCAGCGCTGCAGATTTACCATAATTACGTCTGAATTTGATGCCTCTGATAGCAGGATTGGCCTGATTAAGCTCGCAGATCATTTCCCACGAACCATCCTTGCTGCCATCATCAACCAAGATGATCTCATAGCTGAAATTATTTTCGGCCATTACACGGCTTATCCATGCGGTTAACTCGGGTAACGATTCAACCTCGTTGTATAAAGGTACTACTACAGATATATCCATTTAGTGTATGACGTGCAGCAACCACGAAAATTGCATTAGATTATGAATTTCGCAGATGTAAAGTTTCTGCAAAAATATAAAAAAGCTTGGTTGTTTTGGTGTTCAATAGTTCATAGGTTCAATAGTTCGCCCGGGCCTGTAACAGGGTAATTAACAAACTGCTTCCAGTCAAATTAAAATATTAATTGTACTGACACACTTGTGTCACGAAAAATGTGAAAATAAGGTTTGAACTTAGTACTGTCCATTTAAAGTATAAGATTACAATGGGTATGCTGATAATTCAATCGGCAGAAATAGAAAGGAATATTATGTAATGGTTCTATGAAAAAACACCGTCATTGCTAGAAACAAAGCAATCCCGATATACAGAGTCGCTCTGTAAAGTTCGCGATTGCTTCGTACCAATGACGAGCATGGAAAAGCAATGTGCTTAATCCAATTAATTAACGGGCGTCACAACCTAATTATTTCACTTTTAAATTGTAGAACTCTTTAAACCATTTCACAAATTCATTAATACCGCTTTGTATATCTGTTTTAGGGTGATAATTAAAATCGTTTTCGAGGTCGCTCATATCGGCATCGGTAGAGAGTACATCGCCGGGTTGCATTGGCAGCATATTTTTAATGGCCTTTTTACCAACAGCATTTTCAATAGCCTCGATAAAGCTAAGCAGTTTAACAGGCGAAGAATTGCCAATATTGTACAATTGGTACGGCGCACTCGAGGTGGCCGGATCCGGGTGTTTGTTGTCCCAGTTTGGGTTGGCAGCTGCGGGCTTGTTAATTACACGGATAACACCCTCTACAATATCATCGATATAGGTAAAATCGCGCTGCATTTCGCCGTTGTTATAAACGTTAATGGGTTTGCCTTTAATAATGGCATCGGCAAAGCTAAAATAAGCCATATCAGGTCTTCCCCATGGGCCGTATACGGTAAAGAAACGCAGGCCGGTAGTTGGTATATTGTATAAATGGCTATAGCTGTGCGCCATCATTTCGTTGCTTTTTTTGCTGGCTGCATATAAACTCACCGGGTGGTCGGCACCCTGGTGTACCGAAAACGGCGTGTTGGCGTTTAAGCCATAAACACTGGAACTGCTGGCGAAAACCAGATGCTTAACCTGGCTGTGGCGGCAACCTTCTAATATGCTTAAAAAGCCCGAAAGGTTACTCAAAGCGTAATCATACGGATTGGTGATAGAATAACGTACACCTGCCTGGGCTGCCAAATGGCATACCACATCAAACTGGTGAATTTCAAAAAGTTCTTTAACCTTGTTTTTATCGGCAATATCTATTTTAATGAAGCTGTAGTTAGGATATACATCGCTTTGGATAGGGGCACTGCTGGTAAGCATGTTGATGTTGATACCACTGGCCTTAAGGCGGCCGTATTTGAGGTTAACATCGTAATAGTCGTTAATATTATCAACACCTATTACTTCATACTGTAAAGCAGCCAGCCTTTGGGCTACAAAAAAACCAATAAATCCGGCGGTGCCTGTAACTAATATCTTCATATAATGGGCAAAGGTAATTTATTTCGGAATACGGATGTTAGGTGCCGTATTTATAGGGGGCTTTGCTTGTTGTGGTAAACGGCGTGGAGCAATGATTTATTGTTGGAGGTTATCAAGCCCTCTCCAAGGGAGAGGGTTATATGAGACTTTTACTGGTAATTACTCTACCAATTTCAAAACCTTACTGGTTCTTTCGCGCGTAGCGTTAGCCAATGTCGCATTCTTGGCTAATGATTGGCCATAAGATGGGATCATTTGTTTCAGCTTGGCTTGCCAATCAGATGTTTGGGCCTGTGCTTTAAAACAACGCTCTATGAGGTGGATCATAATAGGTACAGATGTTGAAGCACCTGGCGAGGCACCCAACAATGCCGCTATGCTGCCATCGGAGGCGGTAACTACTTCGGTACCAAACTCCAGTACACCACCCAGGCGCGGGTCTTTTTTAATTACCTGCACACGCTGGCCGGCAAATTCCAATTCCCAGTCTTCGGCTTTGGCGTTAGGGTAGTAGTCTTTAAGTGCGTTTAAGCGATCTGCCGGTGATTGCAGAACCTGGCTGATGAGGTATCGCGTTAGCGGAATATTATCCATACCTGCTGATAACAGCGGGCGTAAATTATTTAGTTTGATGGATTTAAAAAGATCCAATAGCGATCCCTTTTTTAAGAAACGGGTAGAAAAACCTGCATAAGGGCCAAATAAAAGGGCCTTGGTGCCATTAATCATCCGGGTATCTAAATGCGGCACAGACATTGGGGGCGAACCAACCGATGCCTTACCATATACTTTAGCCTGGTGGCGTTTAATAATAGTTTGATCTTTACAAACCAGCCATTGGCCGCTTACCGGGAAACCGCCGAAGCCTTTGCTTTCTGGTATGCCCGATTTTTGCAGCAGGGGCAATGCACCGCCGCCGGCACCAACAAATACAAATTTGGTTGTTATTTTACGACTGGTGCCGCTTACATGGTCTTTAACTTTTACTACCCAATTGCTGCCCTTGCGTTTAATGTCGGTAACATCATGCTGCAGATGCATGTTTACATCGGGCTGTACTTTAAGGTAATTAAACAAACTGGTGGTTAACGTGCCGAAATTCACATCGGTGCCCAGGTCCATTTTAGTTGCTGATACTTTTTCATTAGGGTCGCGGCCTTCCATTACCAACGGAATCCATTCTTTCAATAGTGCGCTGTCTTCGCTGTACTGCATCCCCTTAAACAGATGATTTTTTGTAAGCGCTTCGTGGCGTTTTTTTAAGTACTCAACATTTTCTTCGCCCCAAACAAAACTCATGTGCGGCACAGAACTGATAAAGGTTTCGGCAGATTTGATAAAGCCCTGTTCAATTAAATAAGCCCAAAATTCTTTTGATATCTCAAACTGCTCGGCAATTTTGATGGCCTTAGAGATATCAACCGTTCCGTCCTGAAGCTGCGGCGTATAATTTAACTCGCAAAAAGCCGAGTGCCCCGTACCTGCGTTATTCATCGCGTCCGAACTTTCTGCCGCAATAACGTCAAGTCGTTCAAATATTTCGATACTGAGATCGGGCTGCAGGGTTTTAAGCATAGCGCCAAGTGTAGCGCTCATGATGCCTGCACCAATTAAAATTACGTCGGCCTGTTGTTTTATAGCTGTTTGGGTACTCATTTTATATTTGAACGTTACATATACATTCAATCGGTTTGCATAATTAATAAAATATTTGCAGAGCTGATGACATTGCTTGCATTTTTACAATAAAGTTGCTTTAAAATTTTTTAAACAACGTTTAATACCCAAAACCTGTTTAGTTGCGGTATTGTTTCTGTACAGAAAGTAATAAAAGAAAACAGCGGCGGCTCTTCGCCTACTTGTCATCATATCACACAAATCTTGCAACTATATGTATAATCATAAACCAATAATGATGAAGAACATACATAGTTTATCCCTGCTATTATTTGCAGTTACACTAACTGTAGCCTGCAACAATAATAAGCCGAAACCAATATCAAACAACATCAACAAAACCACTGTGATGGTTAATGATAGAAAAGACAGCGTGATTAATAATCCGCAGAAAAATTATGGCAGCGCAACCATTTCAGATCCTTGTGCCAAGTTATTACTGCAAAATATACAAGCCAGTGATAGCTTTAAAGCAATTACATCTGATAAATTACCTGCGGATATTAATTATACCATCAATTGGGTGGAAGCCCAGGAACCCAAAATATGTACAAACGGTACTAAAATAACTAATGGAATAGAGGTTGCCGTAAATGAAAATACCGGGAAAGACAAGTTTAAAATAGGCTCATACATTTACAATAACGAGGATGCCAAGCTGTATTACATTAACAATAGTAATAAGTATGACGAGCTGAAAACTGTAGATGCTAATGCCTTAAAAAGGATTCGTAACGGTTGTTACTGGGGTGTGGCATCGCATAAGTAAAGGCAAATTATGTTATATAAAATGCATGGCTTAACTTCATCCCCACAAATAATAAAACTTGACCAAGCGCGATTATGATGCCGTAGTGGTTGGCTCGGGGCCAAATGGATTGGCTGCTGCTATTACCATGCAGCAGGCCGGGCTTGCTGTTTTATTGCTGGAAGGTAAAGACACTATAGGCGGTGGCCTGCGTACTGCCGAACTTACCCTGCCCGGTTTTAAACATGATATCTGTTCGGCTATCCATCCGTTGGCAGTAAGTTCTCCTTTTTTTAAAAGTTTGCCGCTGGCTCAATATGGGTTGGAGTTTATTTATTCGCCCTATGCCGCTGCGCACCCGCTTGATGATGGTACGGCCGCTATACTGCAAAATTCATTAACGGCTACTGCCGCAGGTTTGGGCGATGATGAAAGCGCCTACCTGCAATTACTGCAGCCGCTGCTTAAATCATGGCCGGATATTTTGCCCGATGTTTTAGCGCCGCTTCAGTGGCCGCGCCATCCGTTTAAACTGGCCGGTTTCGGGGTGAAGGGACTTCGTTCTGCCGAGGGCATCGCCAGGCAATATTTTAAAACAGCACAGGCGCAGGCTTTGTGGGCCGGTATGGCAGCACATGGTATGCAACCGCTTCATAAACCTGTAACAGCTGCTGTAGCGTTGGTTTTATTATTGGCTGCGCATGATAAAGGGTGGCCTATACCAAAAGGAGGTTCGCAGCAAATTGCCGATGCCCTGGCTGCGCATTTTGTGGCTTTGGGTGGCAAGATAGAAACCGGCACAATGGTGAGCTCGCTAAAGCAATTACCGGGTAGCCATGCCGTTTTGTTTGATGTTGGCCCCAGGCAATTATTGCAGATAGCGGGGCATAGTTTATCGGCTGTTTACCAATGGCAACTTAATCGATATAAATATGGCATGGGGGTTTACAAGGTAGATTGGGCCCTGGCCGAACCAATTCCTTTTACTGCAGAAGCCTGCAAGCAAGCCGGAACCGTACATATTGGCGGCACTTATGCCGAAGTTGCCGCAAGCGAACAAGCTGCCTGGCAAGGGGAAATTGCAGACAAGCCATTTGTGTTGCTGGCACAGCAAAGTTTGTTTGATAATACCCGTGCCCCGTCCGGGCAACATACTGCATGGGGATATTGCCATACACCTAATGGATCGGTAGTAAACATGACCGAGGCGATAGAAAAGCAAATTGAGCGTTTTGCTCCCGGTTTTCGCGAAAGAATTTTGGCTAAACATGGGATGGATTCGCAGCAAATGGAGGCTTATAACCCTAACTATTTTGGTGGCGATATTAACGGCGGCATACAAAATATAGCACAGCTATTTACCCGACCGGCTTTAAGGCTGTCGCCCTACCGTACTTCGGCTAAAGGGCTTTACATCTGTTCGGCTTCAACACCGCCGGGGGGTGGTGTACATGGCATGTGTGGTTATTATGCAGCCAAACGTGCCTTGAAGGATGTGTTTAAGATTGCTTAGTGCTTTTTGTTGGTTGGCGCATCTTTTCTTCTGCTTCGGTTATATAATACCGTTTGATTTATAGAAAAATATTTTAGCTTTAGCGCAACATCATTAACCTTTATAAACATGTTAAGTGGCATTTCTAAATCAGCTATAAGGCTTATTATACTTGTTATAGCGCTTTTTTCCATTCTCAATTTATCGGCACAAAGCAACAAGCCTAAGTTTAAAGTAATTGCATTTTACACTGCTAAAAATGACCAGGCGCATATCAGTTTTGTGCACGAGGCCAATAAATGGTTTCCGCAAATGGCAGCGAAATATCAATTTGCCTACGATTCTACCAGTAACTGGAGTAACCTCAATGCCGAATACCTTTCGCATTACCAGGTTGTGCTGTTTTTGGATACCCGGCCCGAAGAGCCCGCCCAGCGCGAAGCTTTTCAGAAATATATGGAAAATGGCGGCGGCTGGATGGGATTCCATTTTTCGGCATTTGCACTCACCCCATCAACCTATCCTCAAAATTGGGATTGGTACCACAATGAATTTTTAGGTTCGGGCCAGTATGGCAGTAATACCTGGCGGCCAACATCGGCTATTTTGCGGGTAGAGGACAAGGATCATCCAATTACCAAACGGATGCCGCATACTATTAAGGCATCGCCCAATGAGTGGTACCGTTGGGAAAAGGATTTGCGGCAGAACTCGAATATCAGGATTTTGCTGGCTATTGATTCAGCCAGTTTTCCTTTGGGAACCGGCCCTAAGCCAAGCGAAATATGGAACAGCGGCTATTACCCGGTAGTGTGGACTAACAAAAACTATAAAATGGTTTATTTTAATATGGGGCATAACGATATTGATTACGAACACCATACCAATAAAGATCTGTCGCACACATTTGAGAGCCCCGAAGAAAGTAATTTAATTATGAATGCCCTGGTGTGGTTAGGCACAGGTAAAAAGGTAAAATAACATTAAACAGAAAAGCACCATTGGCTGCAAATACAGTAAAAAAAAGATAGGTCAATAATTACTGGTGCCAAAGGTATGGTAGGTTAGTAGATTGAAAACAAGTGTCAGATTTAATAAAATTATTGGCAGTTAAAATACCAAGTGGTATATTTGCAATATGGATAATCAATTGTCAAAGGCAGAACGTACCCGCCAGTTCATTATTGAAACCACTTCGGGTATATTTAACATGAAGGGATATGCAGGTACATCCATGTCTGATCTGACAGAAGCCACCGGACTTACCAAAGGCAGTATCTACGGTAACTTCGAAAATAAGGAAGAAGTTGCGCTGGCTGTTTTTGATTATAACCACGAAAAAGTTAGAAATGCCATAAAGCAACGAATAGATAAAGCCAAAACATACCATGATAAGCTACTGGCTTACGCACAAATTTATGATCAATTTACCCGTAGTGCTGCTTTTTCAACAGGAGGATGCCCAATATTAAATACCGCCATTGAGGCTGATGATACCAATACTTTATTAAAAGATAAAGCTGCAAAGGCTGTAATGGGTTGGAAAAAAAATATCCAGGATCTGATAACAGATGGTATTGCCGCAGGCGAATTTAAGGTAGGTGTAGATGACAGCCGGTTCGCGCTGTCGATGATTGCCTTGATAGAGGGGGGGATTATGATAGCCAAAGTAACCAATAGCCAAAACAATCTCGACCAGATCATGAGTACTTTAGAAGTAATGATCAACCAATTAAAAGTGTAAAAAAATTTGACATAAAATATACCAATTGGTATATTTTATGTTTTAATATTGCATTGTCAATAACGAATAAAGCTGCTTATGGGCGTGGTGAATTTCTGAGCATTTATACTACAATCGAATTAATATCTATAAACAATATAAAAACAAATTAAAATGAATATTACTAATAAAACAGTCCTTATTATTGGCGGTAGTGCCGGTATAGGATTTGAAACCGCTAAACTATTAACCGCAAAAGGTAACAAAGTAATCATCACCGGTCGCGACGAAAAGAGATTGAAGGAAGCTGCCGCCAAAATAGAAGGCGTAAGCTTTTTTACAGGGGATGTAAGCAGTGAAGCCGATACAGCTAAGCTGGTTGAATACATTAACCAAAACTTCCCTAAACTGGATGTGCTGATTAATAATGCAGGCCGAGCTATTATACACCACCTGGCCGATAGCCCCAAAGCGTTTGATATTGCGAGTGATGAAATAATGACTAATTATTTGGCCATCATCCGCCTCACAGAGAAATTATTGCCTGTATTAAAAGCACAAAAAGAAGCAGCTGTTATTAATGTAACATCGATAGTAGTATTTGCACCAGGTGCAACCTTACCAACCTATGCAGCTAGTAAGGCCGCTTTGCACTCCTATACCCGCTCATTGAGATATGCGCTTAAAGATACAGGTGTTAAAGTATTTGAGCTGATGCCGCCACTGGTAGATACCGAACTATCTAAAGAAATTGGTGGCCATAACGGTATCCCGCCGCAACAGGTAGCAGAAGAGTTATTGGATGGCCTGACCAATGATGTTGCCGAGATCCATGTTGGCCAAACGGCTGATTTTTATAAATTGTATCTTTCATCACCAGAGCAGGCATTGCTTACGCTTAATTCGGGAAGAGAGTAATTCAACAACTTGTCCAGAGCGATAGCGAAGTATCTTCTTCGATCTGTATTACCGTGTACATTGCGTAGAAGATTCTTCATTACATTCAGGATGACAAAATGGGTTAAACAAGAAGGCCTGCATAATAATGCAGGCCTTCTTGTTATATAATAATTATTCAGTTCTTAACACCGAAATACGATTATCACCACCAAAACTGAAGATGTTGCTCTGGCTCTGCAAAGACCAATTAAAATTATGGCAATAAAATTTAATTAGCCTTTAAAGTATACATTTCTTCCTGCATTATTCGGTAACAGCTTTCTGCGTACAACAGCGTATAACAAAAAATCACCAGCGGAATAATAGGATGTACCCTCGTGAATTCCCTGGCGTGGTAATGCGTAAGCGTATTAATTATATTAGGAATAACAAAGGCCATATTTAACAAAGGTATTAGCGTAAATACCTTTCTGAGGATATCGGTTTTTAGCAATGATCGCTTATTGTCAATTTGTTTTACCGACCGCATTTTTATCAGCACCGCAATGTATAGTGAGAACAGCGTCAAGAAAATAAGGCCATATATCCCCGCCGTGTACTTCAAATTAGCAGGTATAAATTTATTTAAGATAACACAACCGACCGCCACGGCCAGTGTTTTCCACCAGATGTGGTGGAAATAGATTTTCCAGGCACGGCGATGAATTTTTAGCCGGTATAATCTTTCCTGTACCCGTGCCATATTTTCGATACCCGCCTGTCCACCCAGGCTGCTGTCGATTAGTTCGTCTAGGAGTAATGAAACTTCACGAAAATCACCGGCGGCTCTTTTAGTTTCGATATCTGTAGATATATGATCCAATAGCTCGTTGTAAATTTCCTGATAAGGTATTTTGAAATTTAGTATCCGTTGGCGAATCATCTCGTATTCTTCAGGTTTCAGGGTCATATAAAATCAGGTTTTAAATTCAGTAATAAATGAAGCTGTTCTATAAATACTTTTGCTTCCTGTACTTTGCTCACAGCCTCTTTTCCACCTTCTTCAGTCAGGCTGTAGTATTTCCTCAGGCGATTGCCCGACGTTTCCGTTGTAGTTTCCAGCATACCCTCTGCTTCCAGCTTATGCAGTGCTGCATACAGTGCAGCTTCCGTCAGCACAATACCACCGCTGGTTATTTCCTTCACCTTCTGGCTTATTTCATAACCGTACATGCGGTGCCTGTCTTCCAGCAGTTTCAGAATAATTGTTTGCAATGTGCCTTTTAAAAGCGCGTTATTACCCATAAACGAATATAGTGAAAAATTTATTATACACAACAAAGTTGGGTATAATAATAAATACGAGTTGCATGATTATTAAGTGATTACATGAGATAAAACAAAAATGGCCAGACAGATTATCTGCCCGGCCATTAATAATATTCTCATAAAATAGTTACACTTTCTTAAAAACAGCAATACCATTGTGGCCGCCAAAGCCAAAGGTATTGCTCATAGCTACATCAACTTTGTGGCTAATGGCTTCTTTCAATATAATGTTAAGGCTGTCTGGTATGGCAGGGTCTAGCACCTCGGTGTTAATAGTGGGGGCAATTACCTGGTCTTTGATGCTCATTAAACAAACAATGGCTTCAATTGCACCAGCAGCACCGAGTAAATGGCCGGTCATAGATTTGGTTGCACTGATCTGCATATTGCTTTTCTCGCCGTTGGTGAGCTTTAAAATGGCTTTCAGTTCAGATAGGTCTCCAACAGGGGTAGAGGTAGCGTGCATGTTCAGGTAATCTACACCTGCAATGGTTATGCCCGATTCTGTAAGCGCCAGTTCCATTGCTTTGGCTGCGCCCAAACCTTCGGGGTGGGTGGCAGTCATGTGGTAGGCGTCAGCGGTCATGGCTGCGCCGGTAACTTCGCCGTAAATATGTGCGCCGCGCGCTTTGGCGTGTTCGTATTCTTCCAAAATTAAAGCGCCTGCGCCTTCGCCCATTACAAAACCATCGCGGTCAACATCAAACGGTCGGGATGCGTGTGTTGGGTCATCATTACGGGTCGACATGGCTTTCATCGAACTAAAACCACCGAAGGAAGCCTGCGTAATAGGGGCTTCAGAACCGCCGGTTACAATAATTTTGGCTTTGCCCAAACGAATGTAGTTAAAGGCATCCATAATAGCTGTGTTGGAGGTAGCACAGGCCGAAACTGTAGTGTAGTTAATGCCCATGTAGCCATTACGTAACGAGATCATACCCGATGCCATGTTTACCAGCATTTTGGGGATAAAGAATGGATTGAAACGCGGGTGACCATCGCCCAGGGCGTAATTGGTAACCTGCTCTTCAAATGTTTCCATACCGCCCTGGCCAGATCCCCAGATCACGCCCACATCAAACGGGTCCATCTTGTTAAAATCGAAGCCGGAATCTTTAATCGCTTCGTCCGAAGCAACAAAAGCATATTGGGTAAATGAATCTGTACGTTTAAGATCTGCACGGTCTATAAAGTCGGCAGCATTAAAATCTTTAAGCTCACAGGCAACCTGGCTGCGAAACAGACTAGGATCAAACTTGGTGATTCGGGATGCACCGCTTTTACCTGACACTATATTTTGCCAGAATGATTTTACGTCGTTACCGATAGGGGTTAAAGCGCCAAGGCCGGTAACTACCACTCTTTTTAACATGTTGTTATTTTAAAATTTCGGCAAATGTACAAAATAATTAAAATACCGATTGGTATTTTAACATAGCGGTAATATAAAGCTATTTATTGCGGTTTGAAGCCTGGTTTTAAAAGGGCTAAATTTGAGTTGTACACAGCCACAATGCTTGATAGGCATGCCTTATGAAGATTAACGATTGAGCCCAAAACTTAGCAGAATTAAGTGCAATTTAGCGGTGTTATTGTTTTGATTGATACCCGATGAAAGAGAAAGAAAAATTAGACATAAGTTTTTGGACCAAGTATAAGCAGTTTGCCGGCAACGAAATATTGTTGTACGTAATTATGATTGTGGGGATTGTGCTGGGGATTTTTATTATCTCATTTTTTGTTAAATAACCTTTGGGTGTTTTTAAAGGGTTCATGAAATCTGGTAGATCAATCACTTCGCAACTACTTACAGCCAGACAGGTCTTTGTTTACCTCATCAACTTTTACAACACCCAATTTATTTCCAAATGAATTTTTGACATAGGTTAGTACCTGTGCAATTTCAATAGGGGCTAACTCAGCTGCCGGCATCTGGTTTTGGTACGGCTTGCCATGTACAATAATAAGGTTGCCTTTAAGGCCGTATTTGAGGATGCAGGCCAGTTGAGTTTTATTTTGTTTCAGATATACGGAATCTGTAAGCGGGGGCATCAGTGCAGAAAGCCCCTCGCCGTTGCTGCCGTGGCAGTTTTGGCAATGGGTTTGGTAAACTATTGCACCTGCGGTATAAGCGCGCTTAAATTCAATATCCTGGTCGTTAATACAGGAGGCAATGAGCAATGAAACGATAAACAGTAATACAGCACTTATTGGCCGCTTCATTGCACTATGTTTTGTTCCGGGTCTGCTTGTAAAGTTTTAATATCTGCTATCATTTTGGCTACCTCGGCAGGGTCTGTACCCAGGTACGAGCCACGGATGCGTTTTTGCTTATCTATCAATATAAAATAACCATCGTGTACGTTGCCTTCGCGGGCTTCAACCATGTAGCTTTTGGCCAGTTTGTAAGTTTCTTCTTTCTGGCCTTGTAAAAACAACCAGTTTTTACCGGTGATGCCTAAATTATCGGCATACTTTTTCAATACGGCAACGCTATCGTGTTTAGGGTCTATGGTGTAAGATACGATCTTGAAGTTCCCTGCATTTTTAAATTCTTTATACACGTTAAGCATGTTGCGGTGCATTACCGGGCAAATGCTGGGGCAGGTGGTAAAAAAGAAATCGGCCACATAAATGTTACCATCCAGTGTTTTGTTGCTTACGCTATCGCCGTACTGGTTTATAAATTTAAATTTAGGTATGGTTTGGTAAACAGTATCGGTTATCGTTTTGCCGTTTACCGTTTTGGTATCGGCTTCGCGGTTGCCTAGTATGGGCAATACCTTTTGGCTTGCATTGTTACTGCATGCGCTTATGCTTAATACACATATTACTGCGTAAAATAGGTTCTTCATTATTTTTTATATTTAGATAGCACCTGGCTCGATTGTGCTATTGATGAATTTAACTGCGAATCTATCTGCATAATCTGTTTTTTCTGATTGTTGAGATACTGCATTACATCAGCATGCGACTTGCCTTTATATTCCGGGTCAAACTTGTGCATCCAGTTTTCCATAGCCTCATCGGCAGCGTTAAGGTTGGCACTTTGGGTTTTAAATGCAGCCTTTTGAGCAGCAGAATCAAGGGGAATAAATTGGTTGATCTTCAACAGGCTGTCGATCACAATTTTGTTGGTCATGGCTTTATCTTCGGCAGCCATCACTTTATCGTGTGTTGCTAAAATATCGTCCATTAATTTTTTCTCCTCGGCTTTATCATTGCTGCATGCTACTACGGTAAGGCATGCAAAAGCGGCTAACCAGATTTTTTTCATGGGTATTGAATGTTGTGCTGCCAAAGTTAATACTTAAGCATCATTTCAACTTAAAAGTTAATACAGTTTAAAATCATTATTTATTAGTTTCATCAGCGTAATTATCACTGCCAGGGAGTTTAAGAAAATACTGACCGGTGTTTAATAATTGAGGTGTTAAAAACTATGACTAAATTACGCCCTTTCAGCGGTTTTTAGAAACCAGTTACCTTAAAATGAGTTATTACGATATGAATCCCTTTGAAGTAGAAATCCCGATGATAGATCGCCCATTGGTGATCACTGTTAAACACCGTGCCGAAGCTAACGCCAGTGTATATGACCTGTATTATGCCGACGGCCTGTGCGGCTACATGTATTGCAATGAGCATAATGTATGGATCTATAAACCACATTTGCATGCAGCGTTATTGCTTGATGAAAGCCATATCCAGCATTTGGGTAAAGCTATTGGCGAGCACAGTAAGTAGATCAAGAGCCAAGATACAAGAGCCAAGAAACAAGATAACTTCACCCCGGCCCTCTCCAAAGGAAAGGGAGCAAAAGCATAATATACTTAAGACCTCTCCTTTTGGAGAGGGTTGGGTGAGGCTCTTCTCAAATTTTATTAGCTAAATCCTGTTTAAAATCTTATTTTTAATGCCGCTAAAGCGGGTGCTGCGTTAAATTACTGCTGATCAATAATCTAGTACTTCTCCGGGCACCCAAAACCCGCTTAATGCAGCAGAATAACAATATTTGTCTTTTTAAACAGCACAACAATGAAAGTTTTAAAATTTGGCGGAACATCTGTAGGTAGCCCCGAGCGGATGAAAAAGCTGCTGAATATTATCAATGCCGATGAGCGCCAGATTGTGGTACTGTCGGCTGTTTCTGGTACAACCAATAACCTGGTAGAAATTGGGCAGGCCTATCTAAAGGGCGATAAGCCCAAGGCAGCTGCGCTAATTAAAGCGTTAAAGGGTAAGTATGAACTGTTTATTAAGGAACTTTTTAAAGAAGAAAAATATTTAAACAGGGGTAAGGAGGTAATTGATTATCATTTCGGTTTGCTGACTATGCTATCAAACGACCTGTTTACGCCAATTGAGGACAAGATCATTTTGGCGCAGGGCGAACTATTGTCGACCACATTATATCATGTTTACCTGCAGGAGATTGGCGTACCATCGGTATTGCTGCCCGCGTTGGATTTTATGAAGGTTGATGAAGACCACGAGCCGCTGGTTGATTACATTACCGACCACATTACCCCCTTATTAAACAAAAACCCGGATAATAAACTGTTTATTACCCAGGGTTATATCTGTAAAAACTCATTCGGCGAGATTGATAACCTGCGCCGTGGCGGCAGCGATTATACTGCGTCATTAATAGGTGCGGCTATTCGCAGCGAAGAGGTGCAGATTTGGACGGATATTGACGGTATGCACAATAACGACCCGCGAATAGTAAAGGGTACACAGCCCATCAGCCAGCTTTCATTTGATGAGGCTGCTGAGTTGGCCTATTTCGGTGCCAAAATTTTACACCCGCAAAGTGTGTTCCCGGCACAGAAATATAAGATCCCGGTGCGGTTGTTAAATACCATGGACCCGCAAGCCGCAGGCACGCTGATCACTAATGATAGCGAGAAGAACAAGATCAAGTCTATCGCAGCTAAAGATGATATTACGGCCATTAAAGTTCAGTCGAGCCGTATGTTGCTGGCGCATGGCTTTTTGCGCCGCCTGTTCGAAGTTTTCGAGCGTTATAAAACTTCGATAGATATGATAACTACGTCGGAAGTTGGCGTATCATTAACCATTGATGATACCACCCATCTGGGCGAGATCACCAAAGAACTAAACGCTTTCGGATCGGTAGAGCTGGATGTAAACCAAACCATTATTTGTGTAGTGGGCGATTTTGGTGCCGAGAAACATGGCTATGCAGCCAGGGTGCTCGAATCGGTAAAGCACATTCCCATCCGGATGATTTCCTATGGGGGCAGCGACCATAATTTATCTTTACTGGTAAAAACAGAAGATAAGGTAGAAGCCCTGAGAAGTTTACACAGCAGATTATTTTAATTAGATTTTTTAAAGCATTAATTAATGTTTACCAAAGATATTACAACCCGTTTCGGGGAAATAGAAACACCGTTTTATTACTATAACCTCGATGTACTGCGCGATACGCTGCAGGCGTGCCAAAACGCGGCCCAAAAGTATGGCTACCACGTACACTACGCCATGAAGGCTAACTTTAATCCTAAAGTGCTGCAAACTATCCAGTCGTACGGTTTTGGTGCCGATTGCGTGAGCGGTAACGAGGTTAAAGCGGCTATTGAATATGGCTTTAACAAGGATAAAGTTGTTTTTGCAGGCGTAGGTAAATCTGATAAAGAGATTAACCTGGCGCTTGATGCGGGTATTTTCTGCTTCAATGTAGAGTCTGTTCAGGAATTGCTGGTGATTAACGATCTGGCAGGTGCTAAAGGCCAAAAGGCTAATGTAGCTATCCGTATCAACCCCAATGTTGATGCGCATACCCACCACTTTATTACCACCGGGTTAGAAGAGAATAAATTTGGCGTAAACGTTTGGCAATTGCCGGATGTGGCCGATACTTTGCGCAACTGCAAAAACCTGAATCTGCTGGGTATCCATTTTCATATCGGCTCGCAAATTACCGATCTGGAGACGTTTAAAACCTTGTGTACCCGCGTTAACGAACTCAGCGAGTGGTTTGAACAAAAAGGCTTTAATATTAAAGTACTGAATGTAGGTGGTGGTTTTGGTGTAAACTATTATTCGCCGGATCATGATAATATTGCCGATTTTGAGGCTTATTTTAAAGTATTCAGTGATTTTCTGAATGTTAAGCCCAACCAGGAAGTACATTTCGAATTAGGCCGTGCCCTGGTAGCGCAGTCGGCATCGCTAATTGCACGGGTGCTGTATGTAAAGAATGGTTTGAAAAAGAATTTCCTGATACTGGATGCCGGTATGACGGAGCTGATTCGCCCGATGTTGTACCAGGCTTACCATCAAATAGAAAACATAAGCCGGTTATCTGTTGCCGGTTCTCAGTTGTCAGACAAAGCTATTATATACGATGTGGTAGGCCCGATTTGCGAGAGTACCGATTGTTTTCGCAAGGATGTAGAACTGCCCGAATCATTCCGCGGCGATCTGATCGCAGTGCGTACGGCAGGTGCGTACGGCGAAGTAATGGCCTCGCATTACAACCTGCGCGACCAGGTACAGAGTGTTTACAGCGAATAATCCCTCCCCAGCCCTCCCCGAAGGGGAGGGAGTTTATGATATGTAGAGGCACAATACTTTGTGCCTCTTTTTTATTTATACAGGTGGCCGCGTTAGCGATTGCAGTGAAAAGCCCGGAGTGAAGCGTAGCGAAACGAGGACTTGCAACGGATAGCGCGGGCCGAAGGCAACGCCCGGGAGAGAATTAAGATACAAGAACCAGGAATCAAGACTTTTTCCTGTATTATCCTATTATCATCCTGGCGTGGGAAGAATCTTGTACAGCTTGATTTGTAATGCAGAAGATTTCTCTTACGTCGATGACAATAGAGGGCGTATTAAATGATAATTCGCTTAACAGAAACTTCATCTAAATAGCGCATTAACTTAACTGGTAACCAGTAACTTAGTATAAACAAAATTCAATAGATATGAATTTGCTCAATAAAATATACAGCCTGTTTAACAGCATCCGCGAAAGGGTAATGCTGCAACGCATTAAGTCGGTCTACATGCATTAATGGTATTGTTTTGTAAAAATTCTAAAGCCTGTTTACAGGCTGCCTGCTTTTCTACCCCTGTGATTTTTTCTGTAAGCTATTTATATTTTCCTGAAACTTTACCGGGTGTCCGTCGGTTTGTTGTTTCTTTGTTGCAACTAAAAACAATGGAGCATAGTAGCTGATGGGTGAGTTAAATAAAAGTCTTTTCGGTGATGATTTTCAGTGGGGGGTATCTGCTGCTGCTTTGCAAACAGAGGGTGCCTGTGATGTGGATGGAAAAGGCCAGAGTATCTGGGATGTTTTTTCTTCAAAAAAAGGGAAGATCTTAAACGGCGATCACCACCATATTGCCTGCGATTTTTATAACCGCTACCAGGAAGATATCGATATTGTCAAAAGCCTTAACATTCCCAATTTCCGGTTCTCTATTTCGTGGACAAGGATTTTACCGGAAGGCACCGGTGAGGTTAACCAGGCCGGTATTGACTACTACAACCGGGTGATAGATTATTGCCTGCAACAGGGGGTTGAACCCTGGATAACACTTTACCATTGGGATTTGCCGCAAGCCCTGGAAGCCAAAGGCGGCTGGACCAACCGCGACGTTGTGGTGTGGTTTTCTGCCTATGTTAGCATATGTGCCGATGCCTTTGGCAGCAAAGTAAAGCACTGGATGGTAATGAATGAACCATCGGTATTTACCGGGGCGGGTTACTTTTTGGGCATCCATGCACCGGGTAAAAGCGGGTTAAGGAACTTTGTGCCCGCCGTACACCATACCGTATTAAGTATTGTTGCCGGGGCGAAGATACTACGTGATAAGTTACCTGCAGACAGGCAAATTGGTACTACATTTTCATGTTCCTATATCGAACCTGTTTCGCAGTCTGATAAAGATATTGCCGCAGCCAACCGTGCCGATGCCTTAATTAACCGTTTGTTTATTGAGCCCATACTGGGTTTGGGCTATCCCACAACCGAGATTACCGCTTTAAAACGGATCGATAAATTTATACTGCCCGGCGATGCTGAAAATATGAGCTTTGATTTCGATTTTATCGGCATCCAGAATTATACCCGCGAACTGGTTGAGTATTCGTTTTTTACACCCTATGTAGGCGCAAGCCTGGTTAAGGCCACCAAGCGCAACGTGCCGACCACTGAAATGGGGTGGGAGGTGTACCCGGCTTCTATCTATGAGATGATTAAAAAGTTTAACGCTTACCCGCAGGTTAAAAAGATCATTATTACAGAAAACGGCGCAGCTTTTAAAGATAGCCTAGTTGAAGGACAAGTTGATGACCAGCAACGTATTGCTTACCTGGACGATTATTTGCAGCAGGTATTAAGAGCAAAAAATGAAGGTTATAATGTAGAAGGTTATTTTGTGTGGACACTAACCGATAACTTTGAATGGGCCGAGGGCTATCATCCACGGTTTGGCTTGGTGCATATTGATTTTGATACCCTAAAACGGACGGTGAAAAACTCCGGATATTGGTTTAGAGATTTGCTGTCGAAATAATTGTATTCATTATTGTCATTCAAAACATCAGAAAGAATTTCTTATATCGAAGCAGATCCTTCGTTATACTCAGGATGACAAAGGAGCTCTGTTCAGTTCCACATAAAAAGTAGTTCCATTCTCACTGCTATCAAACCATATTTTACCATGGTGCTTCTCTATAATCTGCTTGCAAATAGAGAGGCCTAATCCAAAAGATTTCTCGCCCATGGTACCTGGTCTTTTGGCCTCGGTAAACATGTTAAATACTTTAGTCTTGTTTTCCTCGGGTATGCCAATGCCATGGTCTGTAATGGCAATGCATAAAGTATGTGCATTGCGCAGTGCTTTAACCTGTATGGTACCGCCCACCGGGCTAAATTTAATAGCGTTAATAATCAGGTTACTAACTACGCGCCAAATTTTCTCCCTGCTTATAAGCAGCATTTCGGGCGAATCCAGTGTGGTAAGCTCTATTTTCTGGTTCTTTTCGGCGGCTTTAAAACGTAATAGTTCTATACTGTTATTTAATAGCGTATTAATATCTACCAGTTGCATTTTCGATTCGCCGATGGTGCTATCGGTAGCTTCAAATATTTCGTTGATTAACTCCAGCGAATTGTCGGCAGTGTCTTTAATTATATTGATGTATTGCGTTTGTTCCTCGTTAAAATCATTGTCGGTTACCATGGCATTGGTTAATGAGGAGATACCTCCCAGCGGGTTACGCAAGTCATGTGCAACGGTGTGCAAAATTCGGTCTTTTTCCCGGCTGCTGTCATTTAGTTTTTCCAGCGTTTTTTCGAGATTTATCTTTTGTTGGTTTACCTGCTCATTTAAAGTATTAACGGTAAATAATTCATTTTTAGATCGCTTCCAGTTTCTGTAAATTAACAAAATAATAACCAGGGCCATTATTACAAAAATTGCGGCTACAATTAAGTAGGCACGTTGCATTTTGTTATTGTTGGTAAGGCTGGTAATTTCGTACTCTTTTTCATAGTTTTCCAGCTGGTCGTTTACATTGGTTTCTTTAAGTAAACGGGTGCTTTCAAGCAGCGAATCCTTTAGCACATTATAGCGCCTGTTATAATTTAAGGCTATAACCGGTTGGTTTTTGCTTGCGTAATAATCGCTCATTAACCGGTACCAGTCAGACTCTGCATTTTTATTAGAAATAACCGATAGTTGCTTATGTACGCTATCTAACAAACTTATCATTGGCTGCTCTTGCTTTTCATCGGCGTATATTTTGGCCAGTTTAATTTCTGATAGCAAGGCATCGGCATTGTCATTGCCCTTTTTCAGGTTAATGGCAATGCTTGCTGTAAGTAAATGCTTTGCTGTATCATATTGGTGGCGTTTAATATAAATATCGGCCTGGTTGCCATATATAACAGCGAGGGCAACATCCAGCAAGTGTGTTTTGAGTTTAAAGCCCGGGCCTTTTTGGTTAATGTAGTCAACCCCTTTCTGAAAATAAATTAAGGCGCTATCCGGCTTATTAATATGTTTATAAGCCAGTGCTATATTGTCGAGTACTTCCTGATTACGATAAAATAATACGAAATCGGCATCGTGAGGCAGTGTTTTGCTGAAACTTTCTTTAAAGTAATTAATTGATAAATTATAATGCGCTTGCTGGTAGGTTATCATCCCCAAGCGATATTCATAGCTTGATAATACAACATTATCAAGGTAGCTTTTGCCTATATGGTGGCCGGTAAAATAACATTCGTAGGCCTCTGCATAATTATGCAGCTCGAAATAAGCATCGCCCTTGGCAAAATTAGCCTCTGCATAAAGTGAAGGGTATTTTTGCTGCCCCCCGTTTTGATTAACCACTGCCAGCATGCTATCGGCGTAAACCAGCGCTTTTTTATAATTGTTCTGGTATTTACCCACCAGCACAAAATGGTACGCTAAGCGCCTGAAATTGTCATAAAAAGAAGGGTGCGCAATTTTAGCATAGGCCGAGTCAAGGTATTTTACTCCCCATGCCGGGTCTTTATCGCTTAATCTATTAACAGTGTCGGAGATTGGTTTAAAAGCTGCCGAATAATTAACAGATTTTTTACCTTGCTGGTTACAGGATGCAAAAAAGAATAAAGCAACAAAGCACAGCAACACTTGGCGGCTGTGCTTAATAATTAAGCTATTGTATATTTTGGTATAAACCAATGTATGGATTAAGGTTACTCTGTAAATATAATATTCGGCATTTTAAGTTAGTAATATTAATTTAACAAATATTTACTTAAAAGCATCTAAGCCTGTTATATCCATGCCAGTAATCAATAAATGGATATCATGTGTGCCTTCATAGGTAATTACAGATTCGAGGTTCATCATGTGGCGCATAATCGAATATTCGCCGGTGATGCCCATGCCGCCCAGTATCTGTCGGGCCTCGCGGGCAATGTGCAGCGCCATATCTACGTTGTTGCGCTTGGACATCGATATTTGTGCCGCTGTAGCCCGGTTCTCACTTTTTAAGGTACCCAGTCGCCAGGCCAGTAATTGTGCCTTGGTGATCTCGGTGATCATTTCGGCCAGCTTTTTTTGCTGCAGCTGAAAGCCTGCTATCGGCTTGCCAAATTGTACACGCTCTTTGGCATAGCGTAGGGCAGTATCATAACAATCCATAGCAGCGCCAATAGCGCCCCATGCAATGCCGTAACGGGCTTGGTTTAGGCATCCTAATGGTCCTTTTAGTCCGGCTACATTAGGCAATATATTTTCTTTCGGTATTTTAACGTTATCAAACACCAGTTCGCCGGTGGCAGATGCGCGTAACGACCATTTATTGTGCGTTTCGGGCGTTGTAAAACCTTTCATGCCACGCTCGGCGATCAGCCCGCGAATTTTACCGCTTTCGTCTTTTGCCCAAACCACGGCAATATCTGCAAATGGGGCATTAGAGATCCACATTTTAGCGCCATTTAATAGGTAATGGTCGCCCGTATCTTTAATATTAGTAACCATACCGCCGGGATTAGAGCCATGGTCGGGTTCGGTTAATCCGAAACACCCCATCAACTCGCCCGATGCCAGTTTGGGCAGGTATTTATGTTTCTGCTCTTCAGACCCATAAGCATATATCGGGTACATTACCAACGAGCCCTGTACCGATGCTGTGGAGCGGATGCCTGAATCGCCGCGTTCCAGTTCCTGCATAATAATGCCATAGGCTGTATAATCGAGCCCGGCACCGCCATATTCCTCGGGTATGGTTGGGCCAAAAGCACCGATCTCGGCCAGCCCTTTTAATAATTGTTTAGGGAAGGTGGCATTTTGCGCATGGGTGTCAATAATGGGGCTGAGTTCTTTTTTTACCCAATCGCGCACCGATTGTCGAATAAGTTTATGTTCGTCGCTTAAAAGCTCATCAAGCAGGTAGTAGTCCGGCGATTCAAATAAGTCGGTTCTTGGCATAATTTTAGGATATCAGTTTAACAAATCTAATCAAAGCATACATTCATATGGGTATATTGTATGCATTAATTTACTTTTGAAAATGATAGAAGTTGCATTACACGGTGCCGAGTTTTTTGCCAGGCATGGTTATTATCCGCAAGAGCAGCAATTGGGTAACCAATTTATAGTTGATATTGAGGTAGCCTTTAATCCGGCTGGTAATTTTAATGATGATAAGCTGTCTAATACGCTTAATTATGAGCAGTTATACCTCATTGCCTGCGAAGAAATGAAAATTAACCGCCAACTGCTGGAAACCGTAGTGCAGGCTATGGTAGACCGTATTAAAGCCGACTATGATTTTGTGGAAACCATAAAGGTGAGGTTGAAAAAATTGAACCCGCCTTTAAGAGGCCAAGTAGAGGCTTCATCTGTTACCATTACTTATCATAAGTAACCGATATGGATTACCAGACCATCACGCCCCAATTGCTACAGCAATTTAAAACTATAGTTGGCGACGCGTATATTTTAACCGCTGCAGAAGATCTGGAAAAATATAGCCACGACGAAACCGAAGACCTGGTTTACTACCCACAGGTAGTAGCCAGGCCACAAATGGCCGAAGAGGTTGCTGCTTTGTTAAAGCTATGCAATGCAAACCACATCCCGGTTACGCCACGCGGCGCAGGTACGGGGCTAAGCGGTGGTGCATTACCTGTTAAGCAGGGACTGGTAATTGCCATGGAACGGTTTAATAAAATCACTCAAATAGATGAAGAAAACCTGCAGGCCACTGTAGAACCTGGTGTAATTACCGAAGTTTTGATGGATGCAGTTGCCGAAAAGGGCTTGCTTTACCCGGTTGACCCGGCCAGTAAGGGGAGTTGCTTTATTGGCGGCAATGTATCGCATGGGTCGGGCGGGCCCAGGGTGGTTAAGTATGGTACCATTCGCGAGTATGTGTTGAATTTGCAGGTGGTATTAACATCGGGTGATATTATCTGGACCGGTGCCAATACACTTAAATATGCATCGGGCTATAACCTTACCCAATTGATGATAGGCTCGGAAGGTACGCTGGGTATTGTTACGGCTATTGTGGTGAAGCTTATTCCTCAGCCTAAATATAATGCGCTGCTGCTGGCGTCTTTTGAAACTAATGAAGCTGCATGTGGTGCTGTTTCGGCCATATTTAGGGCGGGCGTAATTCCATCAACCCTGGAGTTTATGGAACGCAAAGGGATAGAGTGGGTAATTAAATATGACGGCCTTGCTTTTGATCTCAAAGATAATATCCAGGCATTTTTGCTTATCGAAGTCGATGGTAATAACCAGGATGTAATTTTAGAAAATTGCGAACAGATTAATACCGTGCTCGAAGCTTTTAATTGTAAGGATGTGCTTTTTGCTGATACTAATGCCCAAAAAGAAGAACTGTGGCGCATCAGGCGAACAATGCCCGTTTCTGTAAAATCAAACTCTGTCTATAAAGAAGAAGATACCGTGGTGCCGCGTGCGGCATTGCCTCAACTTATAAAAGGTATTAAAGAAATAGGTACCCGTTATGGTTTCGAGTCGGTATGTTATGGCCACGCCGGAGATGGCAACCTGCATGTTAATATAATTAAAGGCGATATGAGCGATACCGACTGGAACACTAAACTTAAAGATGGCATCCGCGAAGTTTTTGAACTTACTGTTGGGCTAGGCGGCACGCTTTCCGGCGAGCATGGTATCGGCCTGGTACAAAAGGATTATATGTCTATTAAGTATACCGATGTGCATTTTGTGCTATGGCGCGGGATAAAACAAGTTTTTGACCCTAATGGGATCTTGAACCCGGCGAAGATATTTGAGTAGATATTATTTAACATAGAAGTGTATGGATATTAAAACGATAGAATTAGAGGTGAAAAATACTATCTTAAAATCATTGGCAGGATCTGAGGCTGAAAATCCTAAAATTGACTGTAAGGCTAAATGGTATGATTTAAAACAAGAATCACAAATCCATGAATTTTTAAAAGATACTTCAGCAATTGCAAATACATTCGGCCTTGACGGATATATTATTATTGGGTATGACACTAAAAGCCAAAATTTTACGGATTCATATGTTAAAGACTCTAATTTAAAAGATGAATCAGAAATCATGGGGATTATCGCCAGGCATGTTGAATCCGTTTATACAGTAAATGTTTATGACATTATGTTTGAAGATCATAAATTAAGCGTTATACATATCCCTCCTTCTTTGTATAAACCTCATGTAATAAAAAACTATAAACGATTTAAGCAAGATAAAATAACAGACCATCTACAAAGAATTTTTGTAAGAAAGGGTACTACAACAGCTATAGCAAATAAGAATGATCTTGAACTGATGTACTATGACAGGAAAAATATTATTCCAGATTATGATGTAAGGGTTAATGCAAATGCAGTAAGCAAAAATTTTTTAATGAATTCTACGGCGGGTGTAATCACATATCTTGGACTCCAACTTAACTTAATAGTCGAAAATATAGGTAAAAGACCCATTGCTATTGTGAAATTTGCTTTTCGAAGAGCTAAATACTTAGACGACAGTAAATCTTCTATGGTAGATTTAGAGTCAGAGAAATTAGGACCAATGGTATTGAATGCGTCAGAAATGAAATCCATCACAGTAAAATTTAATACAATTGGGGTGAGTGGTGAGCATGATAATAAATTTTTCTACCAATATTATGAAGGCAGTACAGAGATTACGGCTATCAAATCTATTGTTTTGCACTTATCTAATGGAAAAACAATCAATACAGAAATGACTGAATTTTAGAAGGCATATATTGATTTATATATGAATTAGGCATAGCTACGCAAATTAAATAGGATTGGCGATGATTGCTTTGTAACCCTCGCATCAATGACAAATTTGATAAGTCTTGTTTCTTGCCTCTCTCATCTAATGCGTATTCGTAATCAAGCCCGGCTCATCATATTTAATCATACTTTCGCGCTCTCTTGATGGGATAGGGATTGATTTATTGCTTTCGTAATCATAACTTATGCATACCGATTTACCTACGGTGCAAATTTCTTCGCCGTCTTCTGTTTGACGGGTAAGCAGGTATACCATATCGAAACTGCTGTTGCCAATGCGCGATGTACGCACATAACAAAAAATAGCATCGTTGATGCTGATCGGTTTTAAATAATTAATTTCTGAACGGCCCAGTATTACGCCTGCTTTAGAGAAATCCCAATCGGCCACTTCTTTCCAGTAGCTTAGCCTTGCTATTTCAAAATAGGTTAAATATATGGTGTTGCTCACATTTCCGTAGGCGTCTATATCAGAGAAACGGATAGATATGGGCGTCTTAAAGTTATAATCAGCTATTATTTCAGGCATGTTGCGTCAGTTTGTCTTGTGTCTTTGTTTTATACAGACAAAAAGTCAGTCATTGCTAACTTTAATGTTGTTGGTATAAGAGTTGACATATAGGTAACGAAGATAATAAAAGAAAATTCTGGAGGAACATAAAATGACATTAGTAAAATTTAACAACGGACACAGAAATGCAGTTAATCCATTTTTTAACGACGTTTTTCAATCATTAATAAACGATTCGCAAATAAGCGACCGTTTAATTAACAAAACACCTGCAGTTAACATTGCCGAAACAGAAAATCAGTTTCAAATTGAATTAGCTGCCCCTGGTTTAAGCAATGAAGACTTTAAAATTAACCTGGATAAGAATATTTTAAGTGTTTCTGCCGAAAAGAAAGCAGAAAATGCTGAAGAAGGTAAAAAATACAGTAAAAAAGAATGATCTTACAATTCATTTGTAAGATCATTTACTTTGCCCGAAAGTGCAGATCATTCAAAAATTGATGCCGAATATGTTGATGGGATTCTGAAATTGAATGTAGCCAAAAAAGAAGAAGCTAAACTTCAGGCAAGAGAAATAGCTGTAAAGTAATTAAAGTTTGTTTTCATAACAGTGTTGGTTTAGTTTAAAGGCAGCTCCCTTAATTGGGAGCTGCCTTTTTTATGCCAAAATGTGAGAAGGTTATTTCTTTATTTTATTGTAGTATATGCCCTCTTCGTCGGCATAGATAATTCTGATGGTATCATTGTGATATTCTACGCCAGCGGACCAAATGCCATTATTGTCGCCAAAGTTGTTAAAGTTGACTGTAGAGCCCTTCAGTTGCCAGGTACCTTTAAAATGGCCGTAATAATTTTTATAAAAATAGTTATGGTCATTCGTTACTATAAGGGTGTCTAAGCCATGAGGCCCATTTCTTTCTCGATTATCAGATGCATAAGTTCCAGGAATGTCTTTTTGTTTTATTTCTTTACATGACATGATTAAGGCGCATATTACAATGAAAGTAATCCAAACGGAAAAAGCTTTCATGGTTGCAAATTAGTTACGCATGTTAATGTACTGTAATGGCTGCCCAAAATCTTCGGTGCGGCAAAGGCTTATTACAGCCTGCAGGTCATCAATTTTTTTGGCAGTTACGCGTACCTGGTCGTCCATTATGGCTGCCTGTACTTTTAGGCCGCTGTCTTTAATTTTCTTTACTACCTTTTTAGCAGCTTCTTTATCAAGGCCTTCCTTAATTTTAATACCCTTGCGGATCATATTGCCCGATGCTGCCTGCTCTTCGCCAAAGTCAAGCGCTTTGGGGTCAAGTCCCTGCTTCATCATGCGGCTGATGATCGAGTCTTCTATGGCTTTCAGGCGCATATCATTCTCGGTAACTATGGTTAGTTCGTTGGTTTTTTTATCCAGTTCAACGGTGCTTTTAGAGTCGTTGAAATCGTAACGGTTTAAAATGTCCTTTTTTGCTACGTTAATGGCGTTATCAAGGGTTTGTCCGTCTATCTTGCTCACAATATCAAATGAAGGCATACAATGTATATTTAATTTAAATGTAATGATACTAGTTTAATAATAACGGGGGCCAAAATTATTTGTTTTTTGACGTTAAATAAAACCTACTTATTTAAATTAAGTTAATATTAAATTAACAAATAAATGAGCAGTTTTGCATACAGCGCCTAATTGCCGAAGCTCCTCGATATGCCCCATGACAAACGGATACCTTTAGTAAACAGAGAAATTAGTTGGTTATACTTTAACGACCGGGTTTTGCAGGAAGCTGCAGACCCTACCGTACCGCTGATAGACCGCATACGTTTTCTGGCTATTTTCTCATCAAACCTGGATGAATTTTACCGGGTAAGGGTAGCTACGCTTACCCGCCTTGCCAATTTGAACGAGAAGGCTAAAAACCTGCTTGGTTATAACCCCAAAAAGGTTTTAACCCAAATTAAAAGCATTGTAATTAAGCAGGAACGTAAGTTTAATAACCTGTACGAGAACATTATTATTAAGCAGCTTGCCGCCGAAAAGATCTTTATCCTGAACGAAAAGCAACTGAACGTTACCCGTGGTGCATCGGTAAATGAGTATTTTAGAAATAAGATATTGCCTACGCTGGTACCTATTATGCTGGATGAAGATTCGCCCATACCAGAACTGCGCGACCGGGCCATTTACTTTTTTGTAAAGCTAACCACCAAAAAGAAAACACGGCTGGCCCTGATCGAGTTCCCCGATAATTTGCCGCGTTTTATGGTACTGCCGCAAACTAATGATCTTAATTTTATCATCCTGCTGGATGATGTGATCAGGTACAGTTTGGATGAGATCTTCTTTATTTTTGAATACGACAGTATCGAAGCATACTCGATACAGCTTACCCGTGATGCCGAACTTGATTTGGACAAAGAAGTAAGCGAAAAGTTTATAGATGCCCTGAGTAAAAGCCTGCAAAAGCGCCGCAAAGGTAAGCCCATGCGCTTACTCTATGATGCCGAGATGCCTGCAGATATGGTAAATAACCTTACCTTAAAGCTCAACCTGCACAGCGAAAACCTGATACCGGGTAATCGCTACCATAATTTTAAGGATTTTATTAAGTTTCCTAATACCAATAAACCCCAACTGGAGTATCCGCGCTACAAACCTTTGCCAGTAAAAGATCTGTCGTTCGGTAAAAGTTTGATTAACCAGATTATGGTGAAAGACTACCTGGTAAGCACACCTTACCAGTCGTTCGATTATACCATTCACTTTTTACGCGAAGCCGCCATTGACCCCAAGGTAAAGGAGATCAGCATCAGCCTGTATCGCCTGGCCGAAAATTCGAGCGTGATCCACGCTTTAATTAATGCGGCTAAAAATGGCAAGAAGGTGAATTGCCTGATAGAACTGCGCGCCCGTTTTGATGAGCAGAACAATATTTATTGGAGCAACCGCCTCGAAGAAGAAGGGGTGAACGTAATATATGGCATCCCGAATTATAAGGTGCATGCCAAAACCTGCCTGGTTATGCGCATTGAGAAAAGCAAACCTGCTTATTATGCCTGCCTGTCTACCGGTAACTTCAATGAAAAAACGGCTAATATTTATGCCGACCATACGCTGTTTACCTGTAATAAGAAAATAACAGACGACCTGATCCTGGTTTTTAAAGATCTGCAAAGAGGTGCGTTGCCCAAAGGGCTTAGAAACCTGATTGTATCGCCGGTTGATTCGCGCCCGGCAATTTATAAAATGATTGACCAGGAAATTAAGACAGCCAAAGCGGGAAAACCGGCTTACATGATCCTGAAAATGAATAGCCTGTCTGACGAGCAATTGATCACTAAATTATACCAGGCCAGCGGTGCCGGTGTAAAAATTAGCTTAATTGTAAGGGGGATGTGCTGCTTAATCCCACAGGTAAAAGGGTACAGCGAAAATATTAAGGTAATCAGCATCGTTGATAAGTACCTGGAGCATGCACGGGTATTGATATTTGGTAACGAGGGCAAAGAAAAGGTATACCTTACTTCGGCCGATTTGATGACGCGCAATATTGATAACCGCGTAGAGGTTGGTTTCCCTATTTATGATGAGGCTTTAAAACAGCAGATCAGGGATATTATTGACATACAATTACAGGATAATACCAAAGCCCGAGACCTTAATGGTATCGGCACTAATAAGTACCACAAAACAAAGTCGGATGTGTTGCATCGGGCGCAAATAGAGATCTATAATTATCTGAAAGCTAAAAATATACAAAATTGAGATACGCCGCCATTGACATCGGATCAAACGCAGTACGCTTGCTAATTGCTGATGTTACCAAACACAGCACTACTGCCTCTTTTAAAAAAAACACGCTAATACGGGTGCCGTTACGCCTTGGTGATGATGCTTTTCAAAAGCAGCTGATATCGCCCAAAAAGGCAGATGAACTTGTTAAAACCATGAGCGCTTTTAAAAATCTGATTGATGTTTACAAGGTTGATGATTATATGGCCTGTGCTACATCGGCCATGCGTGAGGCTACCAACGGACAGGAAATTGTAAAGCGGATTAAGAAAGAAGCCGGCATTACCCTCGAAATTGTACATGGCGAGCGTGAAGCAAATATTATTTATGCCAGCCATATTGAGCAGGATATAGATAATACGAAAAACTACCTGTATATTGATGTAGGCGGTGGCAGTACCGAGCTTTCCCTGTTTTCGTCGGGCAGCTTATTTGCTTCACAATCATTTAACATTGGCACCATCCGCATGCTTGATAACCAGGACAAAGATGAAACCTGGAACGAGATGAAGCAGTTTATTTTAGACCATACCCGCAAGCT
Source organism: Mucilaginibacter polytrichastri (assembly GCF_001911425.1). Taxonomy (GTDB): domain Bacteria; phylum Bacteroidota; class Bacteroidia; order Sphingobacteriales; family Sphingobacteriaceae; genus Mucilaginibacter; species Mucilaginibacter polytrichastri. The sequence goes on from NZ_MPPL01000001.1 coordinate 1,413,764, forward strand.
TAAAAATGTATCTGGCATAGGTACAGGCGGTAATATTAATAAATTATACAAACTGTCTGACGAAAAAGAAGGCTCGCCTTTGAGTTTAAGTAAGCTAAAAGCTTTGTATAACAACCTCAATTCGTACTCGTTAAAGGATAGGATCAATATTCTGGGCCTTAACCCGGATAGGGCCGATGTAATTATACCTGCCTGCGAAATATACCTAACCGTAATGAAATGGGCAGATATTAAAAATATTTATGTGCCCAGTGTAGGTATGGTTGATGGTATTATCCAGACGCTGATTGAGAAAAATGCCTAGAACTTAAGGTTAAAATAAATTAAACTAATTGTTTATAAATTAAAAATTAGTTTCTACATTTGTATTGCCCTCTCAAGGGGCATGTTTTTCATAGGTAGATGTAGGGTCGAGTACGAGTTATTCGACCCTTTTTTTATTTATATTCCGTAACATTGTCCCTGTAAATTCTGTTTATTTTTCATGAAAAAGATTGTTGTTGCTGTAACGGGAGCCAGTGGTTCTATATATGCCAAAGTATTATTTGATCAATTAATAAAGCTGAAAGATCAGGTTGATAAGGTGGCCGTTGTAATGTCTGATAACGCCAAAGACGTTTGGAAATACGAATTGCAGAACGACGATTATAAGAATTATCCTTTCGACTTTTACCAGAAGAATGATTTTTTTGCGCCCTTCGCTTCGGGTTCTGCCCGGTTTGATACTATGGTGGTAGTGCCTTGCTCAATGGGTACACTAGGCCGTATAGCCGCAGGTATATCAGATGATCTGATATGCCGTGCTGCTGATGTGATATTAAAAGAACGCCGCCGGTTGATTCTGGTGGCGCGCGATACCCCATTAAATCTCATCCATATCCGCAACATGCAAACCGTAACCGAGGCCGGCGGTATTATTTGCCCCGCTGTGCCGTCGTTTTACAGTTTACCTAAAACTATTGAAGATGTGGCTTTAACGGTTGTGAACAGGGTGGTAGATCTGATTGGCTTAGATCACCAGAGCTATCGCTGGAGTGAGGGATCATAACTTAAAATACAATTTAATTCGTTACTAAAGTATTACCTATGACTATTATGAACGAGCAAAAAATACATCTCTGGCCACAATTAGACTACCAGCAGTTGAAAGAGACGATCGCAACTGTACACATGTGGACGCAGATGGTAGGCAAAGTCAGGTTAATTCAAACCCCATGGATTAACCATTCGTGGCACGTAACCTTGTATGTTAGCCCAATAGGCTTAACAACGGGCAGCATACCATACCACGAAGGAAGTTTCCAGATCGACCTTGATTTTATTGATCACCAGTTGCATATTTTTACCAGTGCAGGTAAAAAAACTTCTTTTTCGTTAGGTGCCAAAACCATAGCCGGCTTTTATATCGAACTGATGGACAACCTTAAAGCTGTAGGCATAGATACAGCGATTTACGCTGTACCAAACGAAGTAGAGCCTGCTATCCCGTTTTTAGAAAACCATATACCATGTACTTACCATGCTGATGTGATGCATAACTATTGGCAGGCGCTGGTGAAAATTAATAACGTGTTTACCAAATTCAGGGCCGTGTTTGATGGTAAATGCAGCCCTGTGCATTTCTTTTGGGGTGCATTTGATTTGGCGGTAACCCGTTTCTCTGGTCGCAAGGCACCGCTTCATCCTGGTGGGGCACCTAATATACCGGTTGCGGTAATGCAGGAGGCTTACTCTCAGGAAGTAAGCTCATGCGGGTTTTGGCCGGGCAGCGATCAATACCCAAACCCAGCATTTTATGCTTATTGCTATCCCACGCCTAATGATTTTGGAGCGCAGAAAGTAGCACCGGAAGGCGCTTTTTACAGTAAAGAGATGGGGGAATATTTGTTGCCCTATCACGTAGTACAGCAAGCTGCAGATCCGGAAGCCAGCCTCCTCGGGTTTTTGCAAACTACTTATAATGCCGCCGCGGTTACAGGTAATTGGGATAAAAGCCTGCAATGTGATTTATCTGGTTTAAAGACCAGTGTAGAATAACGCAGCCCGGCAATTTTATAAGGGATTAATAAAACCACATCATGCCGCAGGCGTTATGAATCTTGAATAGATAACAGTATATTAACAGTTATTGCAATTTTTATTCAGCCGTTATCTTTCTTTCTACTCTGGTATCCGGGATAAACCATATCATAGCTACAATTATATATAAGGCAATGCTTATCAATGGTTTATAAAAAGCAACTGCCATGCCAACGAGATATAAAATTACAGATGTGATGCTTTTCCAGTTGTGCCCAAATGCTTGCGATAGTATGGAATCTTTACCAGAGCGTTTAATGAGTAAGTAAGCAAGCAGGGTATAGGCTCCCGCATTCATGGCTAAAATACCACCATAAAAAAATACAGGCCATTGCGCAAAATGGTTTTCGCCCATCCAGGCGGTCACAAAAGGTATCAGAGAGAGCCAGAATAATAAGTTAAGGTTTGCCCAAAGTATCTTGCCGTCTATACGGTCTACCAGGTAAATCATATGGTGATGGTTATTCCAATAAATACCAACATACACAAAGCTTAAAAGGTAGCAGAAAAAGACAGGCATCAGGGGGAGAAGCGCGTGCAGATCTGCACTGTGCGGTACTTTAAGCTCTAGTACCATAATGGTGATAATAATGGCGATAACCCCATCGCTAAATGCTTCTAAACGGCCCTTTTTCATTTGTTATTAATAAGTATTAAGCTAAAATAAGCATCTGCAATGTTGCTGCAATTACTAACCACCAGCCAAAGCTGCATGCAGTTTATCAATCTCTATGGGTTTTCGTAAAAAGCCGCTAAAGTAGTTTATGTATTCGGCCTGGTGTTCGGCTGTAATATCGGCAGTGAGGGCAAATATGGGGGTATTTAAATTAGGGTTATCATTATTGCGGATATGCGCCGTGGCATCAAATCCATTCATTTCGGGCATGTGTATGTCCATCAAAATAAAATCGTAGGTTTTTGATTGCGACATGGCTATAGCTTCGATGCCATTTTTGGCGTGCTCTGCAGTGATGCCCCATTTAGATAATAGCTTACGGGCTACCAGGGCATTAATCATATTATCTTCGGCTAATAGGATATTACAATTATTAAGATCGTAAAAATTTTTAACAGGCGGTTTGGAGGTGGTTAAGCATTTGCGCAGTTTAAGGCTAAAATGAAAAACCGAACCTTTACCCATTTCGCTTTTAACAACTACCTGGCTTTCATGGAGTTCTATTAACTTTTTTACAATAGCCAGCCCAAGGCCAGAGCCGCCCTGCTTACGCGTGGTAATTGATTTTGGCTGCGAAAAACTCTGGAACATTTTGTCAAAATATTCCGGCGGGATACCTGAACCGGTATCCGAAATAATGAACTGCAGGGTGTCTGTAAATTCATCACCATCCAGTTTTTTTACTTCCAGTTTTACTGTGCCTTTTTCGGTGTATTTAATGGCATTACTAATCAGGTTGCCCAAAATTTGTACAATTTTGGTTTCATCCATTTCATAGCTCTCCCAAATATTCCGGTCGAGCTTTACCGACGGTTTAAGGCCTTTTTCAAGGGCCATACTATCGTATGTGCGCGTTATGCGGTTTATTAATGAGCTAAATTCGCATGGGTGTAACTCTAACTGTACTTTGTCCGCATCCAGCTTAGTAAAATCCAGGATGTCGTTAATAATAAGCAACAGGTTGTTGGAGGCAAACTTCAGCGAATCGAACAGGTCTTTTTCACCCGGTTCAGAGCGTTCGCTAAGCAGCGAAGTAATGGTGATCACAGCATTTAGCGGTGTGCGGATCTCGTGGCTCATGGTAGAAAGGAATTCCTGTTTCATTTTAGCAGTTCGCTCAGCAAGTTCCTTTTTCTCCATAATCTCAGCTTTTTCCATCTGCACCCGTGCATCATTTTTAAGCGCCTCCATTTTAGTGATCAACTCATAATTTTCAATCACTTGCAAGGTTTGGGTATTAATTACGCCTTCTTTTTGCTGTAAATAAAGTTCCAGGTATTCGAGCGATTTCTCGGTATTGTGTTCTTTTTTATAAACCTGGTAAAGCAGGTGGTTTGATTTAAACTTAATGATGGTAATATTATATTCGCTGCTAAGTGAAAGGGCGTTTTGCAAAATTTCCTTTGCTTCATCATTTCGCCCCATCTCTACATACAGTACCCCCATTTTATACAGGGCCATAGCATTACCCAGTTTATCATTTTCGCGGTTATGAATAACCATGGCTTCTTTAAAATCGCGTTCGGCTTTCTGATACTCGCCTGTTTTGGTGTATACCTTCCCGCGCCCGTAAATAGAAAAGGCCAGCCCACGGATATCGCCCGATTCGTTTTTTAGTTCGATAGCATCTTCAATGAGCTGCATTGCTTTGTTGATATCGCCTTGTTTCAGGTAGATGCCCGAAAGTGGGTTATAAGCATTAGAAATGAGGTTATTGTCCTTAATTATTTCTGCGGCTTCTATAGAGCTTTCGTAAGCCCTAACCGCATTGCGGATATCGCCAATGTACTCGTATATAGTGCCTAATGATTTTTGCGCCCTGGCCTGGTTATGATAGTCCTGATATTTGCGGTAAATAACCAGGCAATCCATTAAATATACGAGGCCCAGATGGTAATTATCGGTTTTATAATAAACGCCTGCAATGCTGTATTTGGCATCGGCAATACCGCGCTCATCGTTTAGTAGTTCAAAGTGTTTAATGGCTTCCTGGGCATATTCAATGGCGGCTGTGTACTCGCCCATAATCATGTAAAACAACGACAACCGGTTAAGGCTCTGTCCCGTTAATGCAGTATTATTAATTTCACGGCTTTGTATTAAAGCGTTGTTGGCAAGTAGTGTGCTTTTTTTTAGGTCATAGATACGCGTTTTGTAGGCTTCATCCAGCAGTAATTTTATCTGTTCGATGGGGTCATTATCAACGGTATTCATGTTTAATATACAGCGCAGGCGTTAAATTGGTTGTGTTTGATAAAGGTTAAGAATTAGCAATTTAGCACTTGTTTTCTTAATTTGAAAAAAAAAGTTATTTACTTTCTTCACGCTTGGTTATTATATCGCTTAAGATCATATCTGCATGGATGCGCGAGTTTTCAATAAACCATAAATGGGTATCCATACCGCCGCAAACAACACCAGCTAAATACATGCCGGGCAAGTTGGTTTCCATCGTATCTTTATTGTATTGGGGGATAAAGCGGTCATCGTCTGACAGGGCAATGCCTATGTTTTTCAAGAAAATGAAATTAGGTTTATAACCGGTCATGGCCATTACAAAATCATTGGGGATGGTAATCGTCCCTTCGGGCGTTTCTATATCAGCCTCGGTTTCGCGGATGGCTTTTAAGTTAGCGTTGAAATAAGCTTTAATGCTGCCCTCTTTTATCCTGTTAATAATATCCGGCCTTACCCAGTATTTAACCCGGTCGCTAATCTCGCTGCCGCGAACCACCAGGGTTACCTCGGCACCTTTACGGTAGGTTTCGAGCGCAACATCGATGGCCGAATTGCTTGAACCTACTACAATAACCTTTTGCAGGGTGAAAAATGCGGGGTCTTGGTAATAGTGTTTTACTTTAGGCAAATGCTCGCCGGGGATATCCAGGTTTACCGCAACGTCATAAAAACCGGTTGATACGATAACATATTTGGCTTCATAAACGGCTTTATTAGTGGTTACCTTGTAATGTTTATTAATAGGTTTAACCTCAGTTACTTCTTCAAATAAATGAAGCGGGAGTGTGTTTGATAGTGCTACACGGCGGTAATATTCTAATGCATCGGCACGGTTGGGCTTGGTGTGGGTGGTTACAAAAGGTACGCCGCCAATTTCTAATTTCTCTGAGGTGGAGAAGAAGGTCATGGTAGAAGGGTAGTTGTACAACGAGTTAACCAGCGTGCCTTTTTCTACAATTACAAAACTTAAACCTGCTTTTTGCGCAGCCAAGCCGCAAGCCAAACCAATAGGGCCGCCGCCTATAATTAAAATATCGAGCATATTAATATCAAATGTATGATTTAAGCCAGTACATCGTCAAACTCCTTCACCATTTCAAACACATTTTGTGCGAAACTACAGGATGGATGAATTTTGTAGTGATGTTTGCGGGCGAAGTTTACGCCAGCCTCAACCAATTGGCGGCCTATGTGCTTGCCTTGTAAATCTTCGGATACTTCGGTGTGATAGATATCCATAATAGAAGGGCTTGTCATACTATACCGCATTTCGGCCACATGGTGGTCGCCTTGAGTTATGTAAAACAAGCCCTCCGTGTCTTTTAGTTTATGTTGTATTTCCATTGCTGCTTAATAAAGCAATAAAGGCAACACAATGTTTAGCAACTTATACTTTTGCAGCAGCTGCCTTAGCATGGTCAGCTAAAAACGTAGCCAAACCGCTATCTGTTAATGGGTGCTTTAATAAAGCAGTAATGGCAGACAGTGGTGCAGTAATTACATCTGAGCCTATTTTAGCGCAGGTAATAATGTGCATTGGTGTACGTACCGATGCTGCAAGGATCTGGGTTTCGTAACCATAGTTATCAAAAATTAAGCGGATGTCTTCAATCAGTTGCATACCATCGGTAGAGATATCATCCAAACGGCCAACAAACGGAGATACATAAGTAGCACCTGCTTTAGCAGCCAACAAAGCCTGACCTGAAGAGAATACCAGTGTGCAGTTGGTTTTGATGCCTTTTTCTGTAAAGTATTTAATGGCTTTAACACCATCTTTAATCATGGGCACTTTAACCACAATACTAGGGTGTAGTTTGGCTAATGCCTCGCCTTCAACAATAATTTCGTCGAAAGTGGTGGCAATAACTTCGGCACTTACAGCGCCATCGCCAATAATATCGCAGATGGCCAGGTAATGTTTAATAACATTTTCTTGTCCGCTGATGCCTTCTTTAGCCATCAGTGATGGGTTAGTGGTTACACCATCTAAAACACCAAGGTCATGTGCTTCTTGTATTTGTGCCAGGTTGGCGGTATCAATGAAAAACTTCATTATTTTAATTTGTTGATTTATTAATTAGGTAATTTGTTAATTATGATTCGATTAGATAATAAAACAGTAAGACTACTTTAAATACCTGCGCGAAATTAACATTTGAATTGCTGTTTGAAAGCTTTTTTGTCAATTTAATATTGACTTAACAGAGGGATAAGGCTTTATAGTTAACGGGCATGTTAACTGATGAACCTAAAAGAAAAAAAAGTGGGTAAGCTACTTTTATCGCACCGCTACAACCCTCTACCCTTGCTGCGTTCCCACCCTGGGGGAGTTCAAGAGGAGCTGGTCGTAAAAGACTTACCCACCGCAAATGTAGGAAAAATATCAAGTTTTGGGAAACAAAATTGCGATTAACCATTGAACTGCTGAGAATGAGGCCAATAAAATGCATTTCAGGCAAAACTCGCAGCCGTTTTATGCTCAAACATAAATTCGTGAAATATACTCCATTTAGATTGGCTGTTCAGCGTTTCGCGCTCCAGTACAGTAAGACTATTAATCATAAAACGCTGGCGGAAAGTGATATATTTAAAATGAGGCCACAGTTTGTAAAAGCAGTTTTCGTTAATGCTGCGCGCAATAGTGATATGTGGTGTAAGCTGGCTTTTACTAATGTGCAACTGCTTGCCTAAAGCTGCAAACCAGTTATCACTTTGGTAAGTAGCTTCTATAGCGGCATAAATAGTGTAGGTATTATTTTTATGTACAAAAAACTTAAAGTTATTGATCTGTAAGGTTACAGCCGGCATACCTTTAAGCTTTGGCTGCAGGGTTTCTATAGCAGGCCGCATGATATACGGTTTTTTGCGGGTATATTTAGATACCGAGATATGCGCAGTTGACCCCATAGAAGGATAGTCGCCTATTAACCCGGCAGCAAATTTTTTGTAACTGCTAATTTCTGCACAGATCCGGTCGTCGGGTCTAAGCAGTAGCATGTAGTCGGCATATCCAGTCATAACGATGAAATTAGATAAACGAAATTGCTAAAATAATTAGTATTTTTACATTTAATTTTTCCACATTTGTATAGTGATTCCGAAGCGGCATATTGTTCATATTGACCTCGATTCGTTCTTCGTATCTGTAGAGCGAAAGTTTAATCCCGCGCTAATTGGCAAGCCGGTGATTATAGGTGGCTCGGCAGATCGGGGTGTGGTTGCATCGTGCAGTTACGAAGCGCGTAAGTTTGGCGTACACTCTGCCATGCCTACCCGGCAGGCTTTGAAGCTTTGTCCGGATGCTATACTGGTAAGGGGTACGCATGGGCGATATGGGGAAGCATCGCGGGAGGTAACGCAGATTATCCATGATGCTGTACCGCTTTACCAAAAAACTTCTGTTGATGAGTTTTATATTGACTACACAGGTATGGATCGCTTTTATGATGCCTATCAGCTGGCTACAGAACTGCGGCAAAGGGTGATCCGCGAAACCGGCTTGCCTATTTCGTTCGGGATGGCATCAACCAAAACAGTAGCTAAAATGGCTACCAACCAAGCCAAGCCCAACGGGCAGCTTTATATTGAGCACGGCAAAGAAATGGAGTTTATGGCTCCGCTGCCCATCCGCAAAATACCCATGCTGGGCGAAAAAACCTGCGAGCGACTATATAGTTACGGCATCGAAAAAATAGGCGACCTGCAAAAGGTAGAGCTTCGTTTTTTGGAAACTGTTTTCGGCCGTGCCGGATTATATATTTGGGAAAAGGCCAGGGGGATTGATCACAGTGAAATAGAACCGGCATCCGAACGGAAATCCATCTCTACCGAGCACACTTTTGATGCAGATACTGCCGACCAGCGTACCTTAGAAACCATCCTGGTATCGATGACAGAAGAGCTGGCCTTTAAGCTACGCAAAGAAGGTAAGGTAGCAGGTTGTATGGCTGTTAAGCTTCGTTACAGCGATTTTGAAACCCATACCCTGCAAGAAAAGATCAGCCTGACAGCAGCAGAACATATCTTGATTCCCGGTATTAAAAACCTGCTAAAAAAAGCATGGAGTAAAAATAACCCCATCCGGCTTATCGGCGTAAAATTGAGCCAGCTTACACGGGGCAGTTACCAGATTAACCTGTTTGAAGATAACGAAGAGCAGATTAAGCTATACCAGGCCATGGATAACATTAACTTTAAATATGGCGACAAAACCGTTTGCCGCGCCGCCGGGATGGAAATAGGCACGAGGAATTTTAACCCGTTTCTGCCAAGCCAGTAGGGGGGTAGAAACAAGAAACAAGAATCGAGAGACAAGATACAAAATCTTGTTTGCAACAGGCTGGAAGCCTGAAAAACAGGTAACTTACCGCAGCTGAACAACTGTTGTACAAATCAACTTTCTTGTCTCTTGGTTCTTGTTTCTTGCATCTTCCTTACTGCACTATTGATTTCAGTACCGCACTTACCAAACCATCCATGGCTTTATTGTCAATCCAGCGGGCTACGATAATTAAATCGTGGTCGGTATCGCAATAAATCATGTTTGTGCCGTTGCCTATGTGTACCCAAGCTTTTTCGGGGGCAGATGGCAGCAGTTTTTTGTCGGTGTTTAAAAACCAATTCATATAGCCATAGCCGGTATTAGCGGTGGTAGGGGTAAGGGCTTGTTCAACCCATTGTTTGCTAATGAGTTGTTTACCTTTCCAGTTGCCGCCATGCAGGGTAAGCAAGCCAAAACGGGCCATATCATAGGCATTCATAAACATGCCGCCACCCCAGTGGCCGCCACCGCTTACAGATTGTACGGGTTGGCCATCCAGCACTATCCACGAATTTCGGTAACCGTACCAGCGCCATGTTGTTGACGCGCCAATAGGGTCCATAATAGTTTCTTTTAAAACCTGTGGCAGTGGCCTGCGCCATACATTAGTGGCTGCAAGGGCAAGTGCGTTTACGCGTACATCATTATATTTCCAGGTGGTGCCTGGTTCGTTACGTTTACGGTTTTTATATTCTTCCAGGTCGCCCTCGGGGCGGTCGGCCCAGTCTGGTTTGCCCCAAAGCGTGCCTTCCCAGTCGCTGGTTTGGCGCAGCATAACTTCCCAGGTGAGCCTGCGGTTATGTGCAGAAGCAAAAGGATATATAATGTCGTTCTGATTACTGTCAGAGCCGTTGCTACTGCCGGGTGAGTAAATTTCTACAAAGGGCACATAACTGGCTACCGTGTCTGCCGTGCTACGGATCAGGCCGCGATCAACCGCTACACCAATTACTGTAGAAAGCAGGCTTTTGGTTACGCTGTTTACAATATCAACCTTATTGGGTTCGCCCCATTGGGCAACCACGTAGCCTTTGTAAATGATAAGTCCGGTTGCAGCAGCGCGGTATGTAAGCGGGCCGGCAGCCTCGCTCATGGGTTCTTTACCAAAGCTTTGGTATTGAGCTATCAAACCATCGTGCGATGATTTTGCTTCGTTAGCCAGCGCAAAACTTACAGCTTTTTGAATGCCAACATCATCCAAACCCGATTGCGACGGTGTTTTTTGCTGCCAGATATTTGGAGCCGGGAAATAATCGTTTAGTTTTTGAACTTTTTGTGCGAAAACGGCCGCCGAGGAAAAGGCGATGCAAATGGTGAAAAGTAACCCTTTTTTCATGCGGCCAATATAGTTATCATTTCGGAATTCCGGGAGGGGGTGTTGTATTAGCCCGAAATTAATCCTGTAAAGATTAGATACAGCAGGGGGTGTTTTCTTAGCTAAGATAGGTTTATGACAAATGGTTTGTATTTTTTACGTTTTGTATCCGGTAAATTAAAACGGAATAAACGGGCAGTATTAAAACAATTGGCAATATAAGTTTAAGTGGGGTTACATGATCTACAAACAGTAGCTCACATAGCGAAACAAGAAGCAGGCTTAAAGCATAACAGGTAAAAGTTAAGAAAGATTTTTTAGATTTTGTCATCTGCTTTTTTCTGAAATATAGAACCAATATACGCCTTATAGTATAATAAAAAAAATGTAAAATATTTATTTTTAGCATGTTGGATGCGTATATCGGGTTGTTGATATGCCAGAAATTGGCGTTACGGCCTGTGTAAATTACATGCAAACAATGGCACGATAATAGTACTTATTTAAGTAATAATTATATAGCAAATGCGTAAGTTAACACTACCCCAAATAAATTTCAATAAGCTAAAATCTGGCTTCAGAGCAAACTTTGAAAGGCTTTCTAAAGATGGATTTGAAAAGATATTTAACAATATAGACCAACTAGGTATAAAAAGAGGGGTTGACCGTGTGGGTATCGATAGGTTTATTAACCAATGTGCCTTAATGGCAGCCGGCTCTGGCGTGGTAACAGGTGCCGGTGGTATAACAACTATGCTGGTTGGTGTGCCTGTAGATTTGATTAACCTTATTACCCAGCAATTTAGGGTTACGCTGGCTATTAACTACTATAATCGTGGCGATTATCGTATCCCGTTTGATGAGTTTATTAAAATAATTGCAACCTCGCTTAAGGTAGATGCCGGTATAACCGTTACTAAAACCATTATGGAAGAGGTGGCCGAAAAGTTGCTGATTAACATCGGCTCAAAAACAGCAGAGCGGTTGGTGCCGGTTGTGGGCGCAATTATTGGCGGCTCGGCCAATTACTTATTTATTAAACGGATGGCTGCGTCAGTTAAAGATATGCATGCAGTGGTAATTGATATTAAATAGATTTAAGAAGCGCAATCTTTAAGTCAGAACAGCAAACGATTGTTGGTTTTGTGTTTGAGTAACGCCCGGACTTTTATTAAAGACTTGGTTAACGAATTTGTAAATCCAATTGTTTCCTGTAATTGCCTGGGGAGATACCTGTTATTTTTTTAAATATTTTAGAGAAATAAAATACGTTTTCGAAGCCGGTATGGGCTGCAATTTGGGAAAAAGTCATTTGAGTAGCCACCATTAAGTATTGCGCTCTTTCTATCCGTTTTTCATGAATGTAATTAATAGGCCGCTCCCCGGTAAATTGCTGGAATTGCCTTGAAAAGTAGTCCGTATTCTGATTTGCTCTTTCAGCCAGAAATTTTATGGATAAATCTTGTTTAAGATTTAAGGATATAAAACTGATCGCTTCCATAATTTTAACCGGGATATGATTAATTTCCTGATGTTTAAATATATCGGCGGTTAAAAAACGCGCAATCAGTTGCAGTATTATACCTTGGGTTTCCAAATAGGTAGCAACATTTTGCTTGTTATTGAGTTCCTGGTATTCTTTATAAAAAATGTCTTTCTCGTAGATCTTAGGATTGTCAGACCTGTTGATCCCTCTTCCAGGATTAATTTCGAGTAAACGGGCGAAGTTAATCACATCTACTGGCTTCGCTTTCGTTTTCATGACGGACCGGTTACCTGCGAATAAAGAAATCCCATCGAACGACTCCTCAAAAAACTGTATAAAATATTGACTCATGTAACTTTGGCAACTGAGATTGCAAAAGGTAAAACTTGGGATAATGTACAAATAACCGGGCTCCAGTTGCAATATTGTTTTTACATCCGAAATCTCTCCAGCACCCTTATCAATGTAATATAGCCTGTAATAAGGGCTTATCACGTTTTGGTAGTTCCACTTTATGCCGAGATGTACATGATCTGCATTCAGCAAGGAGAAATTGTGCTTTAAAACTCTTTTTATCATCGCGCAACGTTAACAGTTCTACAATAGTCAGCATAATTTTATGTTGTTTGAGTACCAAAGATTTTTAAAAAAATCGGTTTTGTATAAAAGAAAGTCTCTTTAGGTTAATGTTTAGCTGCAAAATGCATCTAAATTTGGATGTTAACATATCAGTACTTCTGGTTGCTAACCAACCAATTTAAAGTTTATATTTTATTAATCAGACGAAAAGCTAATTATATAATGAATGTAAAACCATGCAATAACTTGCCTGATTTTGTGATACATACCAACAAATAATTAATAAACTAAAATGTCCTGTAACAGATGGGGAAATTAAGTTACAAAGTACATTTACCAATTATTGTTAAACCTAAAACATATTCAGTATGAAGAAATAAAAACGCAAAGACCTATTTAACGATAGCGAGCGTGGTTGTATCACGCAAGCTTCTAATCCCTTTAAGGTATTAATACCCGCCTATTAATAAGGTGCTGGAGGGATTACTGTCTCACGGTTTATTTTAAGCTCTATTATCTGTAATTATAATATATATGAAAAGAAGAATATTAATTAAAGGCGCATTAACAGGATTCTCCTCTTTGTACCTGTCCCGGTTAGCTGGCCAGGGCTTATTACGGCCTTATGATAATGTGGCCGGTAGCGTATCCGGCCCTTTTAAACCCAACTGGGATTCGTTGACGCAATACCAGGTTCCGGAGTGGTTTAGGGATGCTAAGTTTGGGTTATGGGCACATTGGAGCCCCCAATGCCAGCCAGAACGTGGTGATTGGTATGCCCGAGGCATGTATCAGGAGGGTAGCGATCAATATAAATACCATTGTCAAAAGTATGGGCATCCCTCTAAGTTTGGCTTTAAAGATGTAATTAACGATTGGAAAGCCGAAAACTGGAACCCGGAAGAGTTGGTAGCATTATACAAAAAAGCCGGGGCCAAATATTTTGTAGCACTGGCAAACCACCACGATAATTTCGACCTGTTTGACAGTAAGTATCAAAGCTGGAATGCTACTAAAATAGGGCCTAAAAAGGATTTGATAGGTGGATGGGCCAAAGCAGCCAAACATCAGGGGCTGGCATTTGGCGTAAGCGTACATGCTGCACATACCTGGAGCTGGATGGAAACGGCACAACGCGCTGATAAAAATGGATCGCTGGCCGGCATACCGTATGACGGCAAGATCACTAAAGCAGATGGTAACGGTAAGTGGTGGGACGATTACGATCCGCAGGAGCTTTATGCTCAAAATCACCCTTTAAGTGAAAATAGTTTAGACAACGGCATGATACACAAGCAATGGAACTGGGGGAATGGCGTAACGCCGCCATCTAAAGCCTATTGCGAAAAGTTTTATAACCGCATGGTACAACTGATTGATCAATACGAGCCCGAACTGATGTATTTTGACGACACCGCGTTACCACTTTGGCCGGTTAGTGATGCAGGCCTTAGGGTAGCAGCCTACCTGTATAACAGCAGTATCAAAAAACATGGAAAACTACGCGCAGTGATTAACGGCAAGATACTGGATGAGCAACAACGCAAAACTATGGTATGGGATATAGAGCGCGGGCAAAGCAACCAAATAGAAACTTTGCCATGGCAAACGGATACTTGTATAGGCGATTGGCATTATGACCGCCGGATATATGATAACAACAATTATAAAACAGCCAAAACGGTTATTCACACACTAATTGATGTAGTTAGCAAAAATGGTAACCTATTGCTAAATATCCCGGTGAGGGGAGATGGTAGTATTGATGAAAAAGAACGGGCGGTGGTAGAAGACATCGCAGCCTGGATGCATATTAACAGCGAGGGAATTTACAGCACACGCCCGTGGACTACATTTGGCGAAGGCCCGGCTTCGGAATCAGCTGCGCCGTTGAGTGCGCAGGGTTTTAATGAAGGTAAAGGCAAACCATTTACTTCGGCAGACATTCGCTTTACAACCAAAGGCAAAACCTTATATGCCTTTATTTTAGGCTGGCCGACTAATAAAACAGCCTTGATAAAGAAATTGGCTACAGGTGCTGCTGTAGGAAAAATTGAGGCCATTAGTTTATTAGGACATCAAACCAAATTAAATTTCCAACAAACAGCCGAAGGTATAAAAATTCAACTACCAGACGAGGCGCCTTGCAAGGATGCCTATGTTTTTAGGATAGAAGGAGCTATTATTTAACTTATAATCAGTTAATTTATGCATTGCATAGCGGCAACCCAATTATAGCATTTGCTTTACTTAAGTGAAAGGGCGGCAAAGCAAATCTTTGAACTTTAATAAATCATGGTTAAAAAAACACTAACATCAAACGGCAGTAAGGTATTCCCATTTATATTGATCACCAGTTTGTTCTTTTTATGGGGATTTGCCCATAATCTTGATCCGATACTGATACCACATTTAAAAAAATCATTCACTTTAACCACTGTACAAGCTACATTGGTAGATTCGGCTGTGTTTATTGCCTATTTTATGATGGCGCTCCCCGCTGGTTTTATCATGAAAAAATATGGCTACAAAACCGGAATTATTACGGGTTTACTCTTGTTTGCTTCGGGTTGTTTTTTATTTATCCCGGCTGCTAATACGCAGCAATATGCCTTTTTCCTGGTAGCCTTGTTTATTATTGCCTGCGGTTTAACCATATTAGAAACCGCTGCAAACCCCTATGCCACAGCCCTGGGCGACCCAGCTACCAGCACGCAAAGGCTGAATTTTGCCCAGGCTTTTAATGGCTTGGCTACCTTTCTGGCACCTGTTATCGGTGCCCGGATGATACTTACCAAGGGGTATAGCGCTGCGCAATTAAGCAGCATGACAGAGAGCGCCCGTAAGTTTGCTTTAGCGGCAGAGGCTTCCTCCGTTAAAACCCCTTATTTTATTTTAGGTTGCGTTTTGGTAGCTATTGCGGCACTTTTCGCGTTTACACGTTTACCTAAAATTCAACATGCCGACGGCCATGTGGCCAGTAAAAATATCCTTCACGCCTTTAAGCACCGGCACCTGGCCTGGGGCGTTGCAGCTCAGTTTTTTTACGTTGGTGCCCAGGTATGTGTATTTAGTCTTTTCATTTTGTACGCCACCAAATCAGCAGCAATAGGTGAGGTAAAAGCGGCAGATTATTTAGGTATTTGCGGCCTGGCTTTTTTAATCGGCCGGTTTATCAGTACGTTCCTCATGCGTTATGTATCATCAGGAACCTTACTGGCCATTTACGCCGTTATTAATATCCTGCTTTGTGTAGTCGCTATTACCGCACACGGTATTATCACTATTTATACGGTGGTTGGCATCTGCTTTTTTATGTCAATTATGTTTCCCACCATTTTTGCCTTAGGTATTAAAAATTTAAAAGGCGATACCGAATACGGTAGCAGTTTGATCATCATGTCTATTGTAGGCGGTGCAATATTACCACGGGCCTTTGGTTACATCAGCGATGTAACTGGTAATATCCAGCATGGCTACATAGTACCCGCTGCCTGTTTCGCGGTGGTTGCTTATTTTGGATTTAAAGGGCACAAAGTACGAAGCGTTACAGCAGAAGATTTACCCGTATCAACTATATATTAACTTTTATATAATGCAAAACGTTAAACTGCCCAAAGTTATATTTGGTACCAGCGGATTGGGTAATTTGTATGTAGTCCAAAGCTACACGGAAAAACGTGCCATCGTAGCCCAATGCCTTCGGCATGCAGAACTGCCGGTTGTTTTTGACTCGGCCGGCAAATATGGTGCTGGCTTAGCGCTGGAATCTTTAGGTCAGTGTTTGAAAGATTTGGCTGCCCATCCGTCAAACGTACTTATCAGCAATAAATTGGGTTGGTTACGTACCGAACTAAAAACGCCAGAACCCACATTTGAGCCCGGGGTTTGGAAAGATTTGAAATACGACGCTATTCAAAAAATCAGTTACCATGGGATACTGGAATGCTATAACCAGGGCAACGAATTATTGAATGGGTATGATGCCAGTCTGGTATCTGTACATGACCCGGATGAATATATGGCCGGCGCGGTTAACAAGGTACAAAAAGAAGAACGGTTTCAGGATATTTTGGGTGCTTACGTAGCGCTTAACGAGTTAAAGAGCTCGGGTAAAGTAAAAGGGATAGGCATCGGTTCAAAAGACTGGCGAATGATTGAGCGGGTTAGCCTGGAGGTGCCATTGGACTGGGTAATGATAGCTAACAGCATGACGGTGCACAGCCATCCGCCGGAACTGGTGGTATTTATGGAGCAATTAGAAAAAAAAGGCATCGATATTATTAATTCAGCTGTTTTTAATGGGGGGTTTTTAATCGGTTCAGATTTTTATAATTATCAGGCAGTTAGTCCTGAAAGCCATTCTGAGCTTTACCAGTGGCGTGCCCGTTTTTTCATTTTATGTGCGCAATATCAGCTTAAACCAGCTCAGGTTTGTGCTCAATTTGGCTTAAACTCGCCAGGGGTAACCAGTATCGCCCTCAGTACAACTAATCCGGACAGGGTGGTTGACAATATTGTCATGGCATCAGTAAAAGTGCCATCAGGTTTCTGGAAAGACATGAAGGAGCAAGGATTAATAGATGAAAATTACGCTTATAAATATTTATAGATGAACAAGGGATTACAAAGGATGGATAGATATTGTTTAGCATTAGACTTGAAGAATGATCCTACCCTGATAGCGGAATATGAGCACTGGCATAAAGCCGAAAACGGTTGGCCCGAGATAAGGCAAAGCATATTGGATGCAAATGTTACCGATATGCAGATTTATCGTACCGGCAACCGTTTATTTATGATTATGGAGGTTGGGGAACAATTTGATCTGCTGAAAAAAGCTAAAATGGATGCAGAAAATCCTAAAGTGTTAGAATGGGAAAAGTTGATGTCGAAATTTCAACAGCCGCTGCCCTGGGCAGCCGAAGGGGAAAAATGGGTTTTAATGGATAAAATTTTTGATCTTTAAAAAACGATAATGAAAATATTAGCTTGCGCAGAACCGGGTTTATTAGTTTATGGCGAAAAAGAAACGTCAATAGCACAACCCGGCGAATCGCTGATACAAATAAAACGCATTGGTATTTGTGGTACAGATTTGCATGCATTTGAAGGCACGCAGCCATTTTTTACTTATCCTCGTATTTTAGGGCACGAACTAGCCGGCGATTTGGTTGATCCTAATGGGGCCGAAGGCTTTAAACAAGGAGAAGCAGTAACTTTTATACCTTATTTTAATTGCGGGCATTGTATTGCTTGCCGTAGTGGTAAACCAAATTGCTGTACAAGTATTAAAGTATGTGGCGTACATGTTGATGGCGGCATGGTTGAATACCTGGCTGTACCCAGCTATGCATTAGTGCATGGCGAAGGCTTAAGCTATGATGAACTGGCATTGGTTGAACCTTTGGCTATTGGCGCGCATGGCGTGCGCAGGGCTGCGGTGCAACCCGGCGAATTTGTGCTGGTAATAGGTGCCGGGCCTATTGGCTTAGGCACAATGGAATTTGCCCGCATAGCCGGTGGGGAAGTAATAGCGATGGATATGAACGAAGGCCGTTTGGCTTTTTGTAAAGATAAATTGAAGGTAAACCACATCATTAATGTAACCACCGATGATGTAATGGCCAGGCTAAGCGAAATTACTAATGGCGATATGCCAACTGTTGTGATAGATTGTACAGGCAGTTTGCGCGCTATAAATAACGGATTTCAGTATATGGCGCATGGTGCCAGGTATGTATTGGTGGGCCTGCAAAAAGGCGAGATTAGCTTTATACATCCCGAGTTTCATAAACGTGAAGCTACGCTAATGAGTAGCCGTAACGCTACACGGGCCGATTTTGAACATGTAATAGCATCTATGAAAAAAGGCTTGGTTGACCCTACCAATTACATAACCCACCGGGTACAGTTTGATGACGTGAAAGCTGAATTTGAAAGCTGGCTAAACCCTGCCAATGGGGTAATTAAGGCGATGGTAGAATTTAATATTTAAGCTGAAGCATAAAAAGCCAGCTTCCACTTCGATATAATTATAAACTCATGGAATATCAGTTCCGATAAAAAATGTACTACTTAATTAGATGAAAAAAAAGCCATATCTCCAGTGCCGGTTATTGCTAACCGCATTAATAACTACGCTGTTAATCCCAATCGCCCTGGCGCAAAAGCCAACCGCTTACCTCTTTACTTATTTCACGGGTAATGGTAAGTCAGAAGAAGCTATTCATTTCGCTATAAGTAATGATGGTTATCATTATAAAGCATTAAATCACGACGCGCCGGTAATTAATTCGGCCAAAATAAGTTCTACCGGCGGGGTGCGCGACCCTCATATTTTGAGAGGCGTAGATGGTAAAACATTTTTTATGGTTGCAACTGATATGCAGGTTGCAAAAAATGGCTGGGGACCAAATACCGCTATGGTGATGCTCAAATCTGTCGACTTGATTAGCTGGACCTCGGCAATTGTTGATATACCTGCTCTGTTTAAACCATTTGCAGGTGTAAATAGAGTATGGGCTCCGCAAACCATTTTTGATCCGCAGCAAAAAAAGTACATGTTGTACTGGTCTATGCGGTTTGGCAACCAGCCCGACATGATCTATTATGCTTATGCCAATAAAGATTTTACCGGCCTCGATAGCGAACCTAAACAATTGTTTTTCAGCCCAACCAATGGTTCTTGTATTGATGCTGACATTATTTTAGCAAACGGAAAATATAACTTGTTCTTTAAAACAGAAGGGGCGGGCAATGGGATCAGAAAGGCCGTGTCTGAAAATTTGACTGGTGGGTACATATTACAGGATAAGTACTTGCAGCAAACAGCCGACCCGGTAGAAGGATCTGGGGTGTTTAAAATGAACGTGGGCAATGATTATATTTTAATGTATGACCTGTACACCAAGGGACGTTACCAATTTACCCGGAGCAGTGATCTGGAACATTTTAAAGTGATCGATCAGGATGTTACAATGGACTTTCACCCAAGACATGGTACGGTATTACCGATCACTACTAAAGAAGAGAACCGTTTATTGGCTCAATGGGGTGGGGCAGGCGACCATAACCCGGTTTTAAAGGGAGAATATGCTGATCCGGAAATATTATATGCCAGGCAAACCGGCAAGTATTATATTTATCCAACCAGCGACGGCTTTACAGGTTGGAGTGGTACTTACTTTAAAGCCTTTTCATCGGGCGATCTGGTTAACTGGAAAGATGAGGGTGTGATTCTCGACTTGCCGAAGGATGTGAGTTGGGCCAAAAACAATGCCTGGGCACCAACCATAACTGAGCAAAAAATTAATGGTCAATATAAATACTATTATTATTTCTGTGCTGCTCAAAAAATAGGGGTGGCTACGGCTGATAGTCCGGTAGGCCCGTTTAAAGATAGCGGCACTCCGCTTATTTACAAGCGCCCGGCTGGTGTAAGCGGCGGCCAGCAGATAGATCCGGACGTGTTTACCGATCCGCAAACCAATGAAAGTTATTTATACTGGGGTAATGGCTATATGGCAGGTGCACGGCTTAATAAAGATATGCTTTCTATTGATACCACTTCGATTAAAGTAATGACGCCTAACCAGTCTTTTAGGGAAGGCACCGAAGTTTTCTATCGACAAGGCAAATATTATTTTATGTGGTCGGAAGATGACACCGGTAGTGAAAACTATAAAGTGAGGTATGGTACCTCTAACTCGCCGCTTGGGCCGATCTCGGTTCCGGCAGATAACCTTGTGGTGGCCAAAGATCCTGAAAATGCCATTTATGGAACCGGCCATAATGCTGTACTACAAATCCCTGGTAAAGACGAATGGTATATAATTTATCATCGTTTTAACCGCCCCAAGGGCATAACTATGGGTAATACTGCCGGCTATCACCGGGAGGTTTGCATTGATAAACTGGAATTTAATGCAGATGGAAGTATAAAACGCGTAATACCAACGGTAAAGGGTATAAAGGGATTGAATAAGTAAATAGCTTTCAATTTTACATATACGTTATAGGTGCAATTTTTTTTTACTGATTCAGCCGTGTACCAAACCTTTAATCAGACCGACAGCTTAAAGAGCCATAACATTTACCTTTTTTGGGAAGAAGGTAAATGTTATGGCTCTTTTTTTAGTTGCTTGCCCAAACTTTTAACAATATAACACCGTGCGGCGGTATGGTAAGGGTAGATTTATCAATGTTAAATTCGGCGATATCCTGTTGCCGCCATAGGTCACGCATCCTGGTTATTTTGCCTGATACACCAAAGAAGCTTACCTTATTCAAAGTAGTAGTTTTGGCAACATCGCCCCGGTTAAACGCAGCGAGTGCAAAGGCTCCGTCGAAAAGGGGTTTTAGAAAAAAATCTATCGGGCCATTACTGCCCGTCCGTATAGCTTGTTTGCCCAATTTATCCTGATTGATATCTAAAACTTCATCGTTAGTAAGCAGGCCGATCGTAAAATCATCCAGTTTATCAAGGTCGCAACCTAATATCAATGGCGCAGAAAGCATACACCAAAGCGAAATATGGCTATATTGTTCATCGGCTGTTAAACGTGTAGGTTTTATCTTAGGCCCCCAACCTAATTGGCCTACTACCAGCATGTCCGGATCATTCCAATGGCCGGGTGCAGCATAAGGTGCCCATTTATCCTGTGAAAAACCTATTTCAGATACCGAAAAATGCCAAAATGCTTCTCCTTGCTGCCAGGAATCATAAATATCGCCGGTTGTACGCCAGCTTTCTGCAAGTTTGCCATAAGCTTCCGCATCCGCTATTTTACCACTGTTTGATAAGCTGAAAACAATATCGCGTTTGTTAGCGTGCAATGCCTTGCTCATTTCTTCGGTATGTATTACATCTATTGGCCAATCGTATTTTAAGTAATCAATACCCCAGGCGGCCCATTGCATTGCATCGTTTTTCGCGAATGAAATTGCCCCAAACTTATTACCTGCTTTTTTCCATTCGCCAGTTGTTGTCTCGGCACTTCCGCCTGCAAATTTGGCGTAAGATGTTTCCCATGGGGTTGAATAAATCCCAGCCTTTAAGCCTAATTTGTGAATAGTATCAACCAATGCCCCCATGTTTGGAAACTTTTCGTTTCCCTGCAAACCCATGTATTTCCCTGCTCTTTTGCCCTGCCATCCATCATCCATATTTATGTAGGCGAAACCGTGCTGGCTTAAGCCGCTTTTTACCATTGCGCGGGCTGTTTGCTCAATTTTTTCCTGGGTAATGGTTTCACCAAAGGCGTTCCAGCTGCTCCATCCCATTGGTGGGGTAAGCGCAATCCGGTCGCCAACAATTATACTAAACTTTTTTTGAGCACTGCCAAACTGGTTGGTGGCTTTTAATGTGAGGGCGTATTCACCACGGGCTTTTAGCGTACCGGTTATCATGCCGGTAGCAACATCCACAGTTAGCTCTTTAGGCAGGTTTTCAATTTCAAATTTAATTGGGCGGATACCTGTAGCTGGTATATTATAAATTACCGGCGAACCCGGCCTTACGCCAAAAACAGCCGGCCCGTTAATACGCGGCGAAGACGGTGCAAATGGCGTTAAACTAACGGGCAGGTTCTGTGCAGAAGTTGCATTCAAAATGAGGGATGCAAATAAAGTCAGCAAGTATTTTTTCATAAAAAAGTTTAGTTTTAACATTCTATTTAGGTCATTAAAAATACCAAAAATGGCGTAATTAAAGCGAAAAAGCAGCTAACTAAAGGTGCGTATTCACATAAAATATATTAATGAGCCTTAAAATTCCATTTGGAGTTGTCACTATTCGCATCATATATTGCAAGTGTTGGTGTACTATCTCCTGAAGATACTAATGCTAACTTCTCTTTTGAATTTGGAACCACCTTAGGCATTATTCTATATGTTCCATCGGTAAATTGATCTATTCGCCATAATTGTTCCGGCGCGCCGGTAAATTTTGGAACGGTTATTACTTCTGCTTCTGCTGTTGCTGCTAATGCCCTATCTGTTCCTGTTATTACTATTTTGTAATATGGGCCGCCAATATATCCGTCTCCTTCGGGAGCTGCTGTAATTGTCCATTTCTGATGCGGCCGAAACATGTAATCTCCTATTCTTACACCAATGTTTCCGGCTGGCCAGGTTTTTACTATATCTGTTAATTCCTGAGATGGAACGGGTTTTACCGGCTCATCATTTTTACGATTAAACCAACGCATACCGCCTGCCATCCGTACAAAGTCAACTACCAATTCTAAGGCATATCCTCTTCTCTCAGATTCAATTTCATATATTCCTTCTTTGAAATTATCTCCTGCAACGGGCCATCCATTTTTCCACAGTAATGGACGAATACCTAATACGCTAAAGCCACCTTGATCTAAATCTGCTTCATAATGACAAGACATTTTTTGAACACCATCGCCAACTATCAGGCGCCCAAAATGTCCGGGACCTGTAACTCTTTCACCAGCTGCAACTACCATCTTACCACCGCCTTTTAACATGTCTCTTCCCATATTATCAAGGTATGGGCCAGTTACTTTCCGGGAGCGGCCAACCACAATATTATAGGTCGAATTGGGGCCATCGCAACATGTTCCGTGTGTACCTAATAAGTAATACCATCCGTCCTGATACATCAAATCTGTGGCTTCACAATCAATGGCTATATTTATTGCCTTATTACCCGGTACACGTTTTCCTGTTTGGGGGTTAAGTTCAACGAGGCAAATGAACCCAAAATAGGTTCCGTAGGATAGCCATAATCGTCCGTCGTTTGGGTCCAGAAGAAGCCCCGGATCTATGGCGTCATTATCCTCAACCCCATCAGACGACGCAACTACAACGGCTTCTGAATATTTAAAATCAGGAGATTTTGGGTCAAGCGTTTTATTCCACATGGTAAGTATTCTTCCGTTATGCCCGCCCCCTAAGCCACCACCAGTTGCGCCATAGGCCATAAGGTATCTATCACCAATCTTTACTACATCCGGCGCAGCCCCGCCTCCGGGTCTTTCT
>NZ_MPPL01000001.1:1437483-1472056 GCF_001911425.1 Mucilaginibacter polytrichastri
CACCGCTGTTCCATGTCCAACCGTCTTCGGATATTAGTCCGCCTCCACCTGTGCCAAATGTGTAATACTTTCCTTCACATGCTGTGATTGTTGATGGATCATGTATAAATGGTTTCCCAATTTGGGCTTTTACTGTACTGGTTAACAACACTGAAAATAGTGCCATTGCGCCCATTATTTTAGTTCTTAATTTCATAATAACTTCAATTCTGTATAAATTGGATATTAAATAGGACCAACTAATTTTTATTGATAACTAATAGTGAGATCTTTTATTGGCACTCCTTTTTCGTCCAGGAAGCGGACGCAAAAATCACTCATTCCGGGGCCATTGATCACTGCTCCACGGATGATATTCTTTCCTTTGTGAAGTGTTAGGCGGGTGGATACGCAATCATCCATCACCATGCGTCTGTCTCCGGAAAGTAACACTGCTTCCTTTCCATTTAGCCACCACATTGATGCTGAATTTGACCCAACTGCCATTCTTACATTTTTCATTTCCTGCGGACAGTTGACTATGGTTACTGCCCAAAATAAAACTCCGTATGTCTGTTTGCGTAACCCATAGGCAAAACGAAATAGTTTGACATTGAAGTTTGTGCTCTCCAATGCATGCCACGTTAGCTCTTGCTCTGCAACTTTTACTTTTTCTCCATCTTTGGGCATAACAGTAAACTGGTTTGGAAAATATTCGGTTGTAAATGCTGTTCGTAAATAGCTATCTGTAAAAATTGCATTGCTACGGATCGGTTTGTTAATTGGTTCTAAGAGTAACCAACGTTGAATGAACCCGTCAGCATCCGGCGTTTTTTTTGATGCTTTTGCCGGGGTAAAGTATGGTGCGAGGCTACGTGTAGTATCGCTTTTGGCAGTGCCATTAGTTTTGTATTTTGATGCAGCCGAACGTGCTTGTAAATTTGATCCTACTAAAATTATAACGCCCATCCCCAGTAATAATACCTTGCGTTTAATATATTCTCCGGGCTCTGTTAGTAAAATAAAGAAGAAAGGAAACCGCTTATTATTCTTGAAAAAACCGGACTTCAATTTTTGCACAATAGTACCGGCAGTAGAGCAGGCAACCGTGTTTATTGCGGTTATAATGCTTTTGAAAATTTGTTTTGTTTGCATGGCCTATGTTTGGTAATGATTAATTTATGATGAGAAACAAATAAGTACTATAGGTAATATTCAATTGGTTTAAGAAAAATTTATTTGGTAAGTAAGTGTGCTTAATAGGTGCTTTATCGCAATAATCTTACATCATAAATCGATGCTGTGCTTTTCCCATTGTCAGCAACAAATTTTATGATCAGGGTTTGGTTATTTGCTTTAATGGCATCAGGTATGGGATATTCCTTAGTAACGAAAGTGTCGGGCCCCAACCCATCCAACTCTACATGGGTAAGTTTGGTTTCATTAACATAAATATCAAAACCACGGTTGCTTTCCTTACCATAATAGGTTATGCCCAAGGCTTTAACTGAAGGCGTTAACCGCATATGGTAGCTAAAAAATCCCTTAGCGCTGCGCCAATGCTGGTTTCTGAACACGCCTGTTTCTGTTTTTTCGGCAGCTATAAAATGATCGTTTTCCGGTTGTTGCTCACCAGGCGAGACCTCGTCTATTGTCCGGGGGGCTAATTTGAGGTAAGTCTCATCCAGCGCCGCAAATTCTGCCTCTTTTTGGCCAATGCTATCTTTGGTGGTAATTGGCCAGTACAGCATATACCGGGTGTCATGAACGCGATAGAAGGGTATAAGCTTCAGGTTTTTAAATTGTGGCTGCTCTATTAAGTCGCTTATATTAAACTCCATTAGGTTGGTAGCAGCCCTTTTAAGTTGAGTAATTGGGGCCGAATTATTTTGAACCAATAGAGGGGACTTGTTTAAAGCAAATAACGGCCCCCCGGCAATGTGTCCCCATCGGCTGTCGTCAGCAAAAAGGCCGCGCATATTGCTGGTGTCAGTAGGTGCAGCCAGTACAATTGGCCCATGTATGAAAGATACCCATTCCGAGTGGTCGGGCAAATGTTCTATGTAGTTTTTCATCGGCAGCATTATAGTAATCTTGTCGCCCTTATGCCAAATCCGCTCTATACCTGCATAACCTTCCGAATAATTTATATTTGATGTTGTTTTTCCATTGATCTTTACAATAAATCCATCAGGTTTTATCCAATTTGGTTTTCTTACAAACAAAGTAAAACGTTTTGATACTGCTGTTTCAACAGTTAATTCTGTTTGTTCGTTATCCGGGAAATTATTTTGCTGAATAAGTTTAATTCCTTTTTGTTTCCAATTTAGTACAGATGGTATAAACAGGTTGACATAAAGATTATTGTTTTTATGCGTGTAAATCAGTTCTCCATATTTACCATGATTTTCCATCCCGGTGCCTACACAACACCAGAAGCTTTCGTCGGCTGTTGAGTAAACTCTGTAGTGCTGTGGATGAATTGGCGTAAGATATACAAAACCGCCTGTACCCGGGTGTTGGGAAGATAGGATGTGGTTATAAAGTAAACGTTCGTAGAAATCGATATATTCCTGGTTGCCGTCCTCTAAAAACAGCATTTTAGATAATTTAAGCATATTATTGCTATTACAGGTCTCAGGGCCTTGTTCCGATTCAAGCATCGAAGAAAAGTTCTCAGCGGGATTGAAATGCTCCCGTACACTATTCCCGCCTATAGAAATTGTCCGGTTGTGCACTACTGCTTGCCAGAAAAACTTTGCCGCAGTAGCATAGGCAGTATCATTAGTTAATTCGGCTATCCGCTCAAAACCTATTACTTTAGGTATTTGAGTATTGGCATGTAGCCCGGTAAGCTTATCTTGGTTGTGCGCTAATGGAGTAAGTAATTGCCGGTGGCAAAATCGTTCTGCCAATACCAGGTACTTGCGGTTATTCGTTAGGGCATAAGCATCAGCTAGCACTTCGTCCATTCCTCCGTGCTCTGTATTGAGCATGCTTTGCATTTGGCTGTCGGTTAAGCCTGTTGTTTCATCATAGGCCCAATTAGCCAGGCCTAAAAACACATCCTTTGCCTGCTGGTTGCTTGCCAGCAAATAACAATCGCGCAGCCCGGCAAATAACTTATGAAGGTTATACCAGGGTACCCATTTTTTATTAAACTCGCTAAAGTCGCCGGTTTTTACCAGGGCCCACATATGCACCCCTCCAGGCACCCCGCCCACATAGTTGTTTTTACTTTTTACCTGGCAGCGCGAAAGCTCGCTTACCATATAGTCCATGCGTTTTTTGCATTCTGCCGACCCTGTAGCTGCATACATTTGCGCTAATGCTGTGAGATAATGCCCGGCGGTATGGCCGTCGAGGCCGGTGTTTTCCCAGTTTCCATAACTTTTTGCTTTTGCTTTAAGCCCTGCTTCCCTAAGAAATGGTGCCAACAATCTGTCGGGTTGTAATTTAAGCATATAGTTAAGGTCCGTCTGCTCTGCCGAAAGAAACGGACTTTTTAATAATTGCACCTGGTTGAGTCTGAATGGCTGCATTGTGCTTTGCTGGCCCAAAGCCATCATAAAACTGCCAACGGCCATGGTGGTTAAGAAAAACCTGGAAAACAAACGGGTTATTTTATGGCTCATATTTCTTAAAAAATTATTGTTCGAAATGATTAAATGCCTATTCATAAATTGAATTTTTAACGCTTTGGCTTTGAAGTAATAGTATAATCATGATTAAAAGTTAACTACTGACCCATATGCTTTTTTGCGTTGCCTGTTTGTATCAAATAATAGGGGATATGCTTTTCTTACTACACGGGGCGCATTGTTACTGGCAGCCGCACCTCCGGCCAGCCCACCTCCACGTCCGTCCAGCCAGCTATACCTGTCAGAGACATTCCAGAAAGTGACGCTTGTAATTGACTTTTTATACTGCCTGAAAATTTCAAATACCATTTTATATTGTGCCATTTGTTTGGCTTCCAGTTCGGGTGTATAACCAGGGTCGGGTGTTGGTGGTGTAGTCGCTATTACAGGTGTGCTGCCCGGTGCAGGCTGTGGTTGCGGTAAGCGTATGGTAATATCCAATTCGGTGAATTGTACTTTTAAGCCTAATGAGGTTACCTCATCCAATGCTTTACGCAGTTCTTCGGCCGAAGGGTCATTCAATTTCCAGTGTGCCTGCATACCCACACCGTCAATTGGCACATGGTTATCAACTAAATTTTTTAATAGTTTATATATCTTTTCCCTTTTTACAGGGTGCTCGCTGTTATAATCATTGTAATACAACTTAGCCTTCGGGTCTGCTTCGTGAGCATATCTGAAAGCCGCCTCTATAAATTCGGGGCCGTTGCATATATTATACCAATTGCTTTTACGGTAAATCTGCGCAGTATCGTTGCTGTCATCAACCGCCTCATTAACAACATCCCAGGCATAAATCTTGCCTTTATACCTACCTGCAACCGCAAAAATATGATCCTTTAAACGTTTTAAAAGTACTTCCTTAGTCACCTGTTTTCCATCGGTACCTGTAAACATCCAAGCGGCTTCCTGTGCATGCCAGCACAAGTTGTGGCCGCGTATTTTTATATGGTGGCTAACTGCAAAATCAACAATAGCGTCCGCATTTTTCCAGTTATATACGTTTTCAGATGGGTGTATTGGCCCCATCTTCATGTCGTTTTCCGGCGTTATGCTGTTAAATTCTTTAACAATTAATGCCGAATCGGCACCATGTAATGCAGCACTATTGATAGCTACGCCTATCGGAAAATAGTTTTTATAATAATCTTTCAACCCTTTATCCGAATTATCAATTTTAGCAGCATCATGCAGGGATGATGACAGCATATGTTTAGGTGTGCATTGAGCAAATGACAACAATGCAAATGCAATTGAAGAGCATAAAATGCCTTGATTTACTTTTTTAGCTAACGATAAGGACTTCATAACTGGTAATTGGGGTTACACATTCAATTGATGTTTAAGTAGGTTAATGGCTATCTGCTGTTTTAGCCTTATAACCCAATAGCGGGAGAATTGTATCTCCATAACGTTTCCCTAACAATCTATAACCCGCTGCAGTAAAATGCAGGTGATCGCGTGCACAAGTACACCCGGCTGAAGAAATAATGTACGAATTGGGGAGTATTTGAGGCAGTGTTGCAATAATTGTGTTCATATTTGCGCAAGCACCCTGTTGGTCTGCATTTACTAATTCACCAGCAAGTAGGGGTACTTTTTTAGGCTTCAAGTTTAGGTCTGCAATCAGGTTATCATAAATGCCTTTTACCTTTTTTGTCCAAAGTGAATCATTCGGGTTTGACTCGCCCTGGTGCAGTAAAATACCTTTAATTACACCAGCCTTTTGAGCTAATCTGGCCAGTTCTATCAGCCTATTGTAGGGGTTGCCGCCATATTCTGCCGCAATACTTTTCATCCATACAGGGGCGGTAGCTAAATAAGATTCATAACTGTCTTTTTCGAATACCTCTATTTTGGCACCGGCTACAGAAACATTAATAATTCCAACTTTTATTTTTTTAGGCAAATTAGCTACAAGCGTTCTACCAAAATAGTCGGCCGGGGTTAAGCCGGTGTTGCAGCGGGCCAATGGTGGAACGGCTGTATACCAGTTGTCTTTCATTCTGCCTTTGTCTGCACAATCAACCGCTTGCAGCATTTGAAAACGGCTATCTAACCCCAGGGTGTCCTGGCCTTCTATCTTTGCGTTACCCTCCATATTGGACTGACCAAAGCAGATGAAGATGTAAAAATTCTTGTCTTGCGAAAAGCCTTTCAGGCTTAACAAGATTAAGGCTATCCCAGCTATGAATTTAAGCTTCATTTTTATTATGTTTTAGTTTTAATATCAGCTTGCCTTGTATCTGCTGCGTATATAATTATATAGACTTTTTGATCGTTATTTTCAAAGGCTTCAGATCTTTACTGTCCGAACTTGTCCCGTAAAGCAATTCATAATCCCCTGGCGATACTTTTACTATGCCATCCGCTTCGTTGAAAAATTCAAATGTTTTGGCCGGCAGGGTTAACGTTACTAATGCAGTTTTGCCCGATGCAACCGGCACACGCTTAAAAGCTCTGAGTGTTTTTAATGGCCCATCTTTATCACCAGGTTTCCTTACGTATATCTGCAATAGCTCTATTCCATCGCGCTGGCCGGTATTTGTTACCGGCACATTTAATTGGATGCTTTCTGTTTTAGCAATAACTGTTTTGTTAGCTTTTGCGTTACCAATGTTAAATGTGGTGTAACTTAAGCCGTATCCGAAAGGAAATAAAGGTTCGGCAGTCATATAGCGGTAAGTGCGGCCCTTCATGGAGTATTCGCTAAAATCGGGCAGTTGCTGTACGTTTTTGTAAAAGGTAACCGGCAGGTGCCCGGCAGGGTTATAATCACCAAATAACACATCGGCCACCGCCTGGCCGCCTTGTTCGCCGGCATACCAGGCTTGCAATATGGCGTCGCAATTTTCAGTTTCAGGCACCATGGCTATGGCCGACCCCGAACAATTTACAAATACAACTTTTTTACCTGCTTTCTTTAGCGCGGCCATACAATTGCGTTGAACGGCAGGAAGTTCAATGTCGCTGCGGTCGCCGCCATTAAATCCGGGGAGATTAACCGGCATTTCTTCGCCTTCCAGCCTTGGTGAAATGCCACCTACAAATATTACAACTTCGGCATCTTTAACTTTATTAATAAGGGCATCATAAGTAACAGGTATTTCTTTACCAAAGTTGAGGGCCAAACTGGCTGCCCAGTTGTTTAACTGCTTATAACGCACCTCTATTTTATATTCCTTTCCGGCCTCAACAGTAAATGGTACTTTGTTAGGATTGGCACGCCAGCTACCGGTTTTTGATATCGATTTTCCATCGATAAACAATTCAGCAAATCCGGTTGCCTCGAATTTGAAAACAATTGGGCCCGAAAGAGACGGTTTATAAGTGGTTTCATATTTGGCTGAGAAATCTTCGAGATTAACGCCTTGTGCAAACTGATGGGCACCAAGCGTAGTTAGCGCAATAGGGCTGGTTAATTGTTCTGTAATTACAGGGGAGCCTTCGTAATTACGATTGTTCCAATAAGTAGCCCGGATACCTGTTTTGCCATCTATAGCACATTCTGTAAGTGCGTTCTCCGTAATCTTGTCTTCTACCAGGTCGCAAGCATTGTCATAAATAACGTTGCCCGTCCCTAACTTCGCTTTAATACCGTCGAGGATATTAATAGTTCGTAATGGTGTTCCATTATAATTACCCCAAAGCATTTGCGTATTAGTGGCATTGGGGCCAACTACCGCTATTTTCGGTGAGTTTTTACTCAATGGCAAAACATCGTTTTTGTTTTGAAGCAATGTCATTGATTCGCGCGCCATGTCAAGCGCTATCTTCTCATGTGCAGGTGAATTAACTACAGACATTGGAATTTTTGTCCAGGGCACAAGGGCGTCATCATCCATTTCGCCCAGCTCAAAACGTTGTGTCATCAGTCGGATCACGCTGGTATTTATATCTGTTTCTTTTATCAAGCCGTGTGCAACGGCATCGGGTATTTTATCAAAGGCATAACCAACACATTCCACATCAGTACCCGCCAAAACGGCCTTCGCCGATGCGTGGGCGGCATCCGATGATGATTTATGAGTTCGGTAAAAATCGGTAATGGCACCACAATCTGATACTACCAGGTACTTAAAACCCCAATCTTTACGTAATATCTGGCTAAGCAAACGGCTGCTGCCGCAGCAGGGTTCATCATCTAAACGTTGGTAGGCACACATTACTTCGCGTACATCGGCCTCTGTAACCAGTGTTTTAAATGCGGGGAGATAAGTTTCCCATAAATCGCGCGGGGTTACGTCGGTAATATCAAGCTGATGGCGGGTTGATTCGGGCCCGGAGTGTACGGCGAAGTGCTTGGCACAGGCCAGCAGCTTCCTGAATTTTGCATTAGCGGGTCCCTGCAGGCCGTTTACCACTGCAACGCCCATACGCGAAGTAAGATAAGGGTCTTCGCCATAAGTCTCCTGGCCGCGCCCCCAGCGTGGGTCGCGAAAAATATTTACGTTAGGTGTCCAAACAGAAAGGTCATGAAAGCGCTGGCTTTCACCTTGTTTTTTGTACTCATTATTTTTTGCGCGAGCTTCGTCAGATACGGCATCGAAAACATGGAATAGCAGTTGGTCATCAAAAGACGCTGCCATGCCCACCGGCTCAGGGAAAACAGTAACCGGGCCCTGGTTGGCATAACCATGAAGCGCTTCGCTCCACCAATTGAACTTTTTTATGCCCAGGCGCGGTATAGCGTCCGAAACGTCTTTCATCAGGCCAACTTTCTCTTTAAGCGTAAGCCGTGATACAAGGTCTTTCGCCCTTAAAGCCGAAGATAAATTGGGATTTTGATAGGGCATTTTTGGCGCAGAAACCGATAGCCCGCAAAATAAGCCGAGGCCAATTACTACTATGTTTGTTTTTAAGTTCATTGTATCTGATTGGTTTATAGTTTTTATGGTTCACCTGCAGATGATTTTCTGCCGAATTATAATTTCACTATTGTTTGATGGCTATTGTATTCAATCTTTTTACCTTCTGATTCTGTTACTCCTGTTCCTGCCCCGGCTTTTACTAATACAATATTCAACGTCCGTTTTTTTACCATGCCATCAAAAGCACCCTTTCTTTCGCCAATAGTTAATGTATGTTTTTTGTCGTCCCACGAAAGGTTAAATGAGGCCCACTTACCTTTTTGATAATTATAATTATCACCCTCATCTTCGTAAACGGTAAACTTTGCGTTGCTGCCCGGATATAGCCTGATTTCCCAAGGGGCATCCGGCTGTTGGGACGAATATTCAATAACCGGCCCCATCGGTACAATAGAACCTGCTTTAACAAAAACCGGGATATGATCTATGGGGGCATCGGCAACGATTGTTTGACCTCCATCGTATTGTTTGCCCGTCCAGAAATCGAACCATTTAACCCCATAAGGGAGATACAAACTCCTGGTTTTTTCAACTCCCTGTAATTGCTTGTTGCCAGGTGCGTAGTACATCGGGTCTGTAACCGGGCAAACTAAAAACGAATTGCCAAACATAAACTCGTCTTTAATATCGTAAACCTTCGGGTCGTTCCTGAAATCGAAAAGGAGCGATCTTGTCATGGTATAATCCTGGTTGGTTACCATGCCGGCCAGCGAATAAGTGTATGGAAGCAAGCGGTAACGCAGATCTATTTGCTTAATAATAGCATCGTAAAATACTTCGCCGGCTTTGCCAAATTGCCAGGGCTCACGGGCAAAGTCGGTACCATGGCTTCGCAAAACGGGCAACCACCCTGCATATTGGATATTGCGTACGTAAAACTCCCTGTAACCGCTATCAGCAGTGCCTTTTTCAAAATCTCCCTTTGAAAACCATTCAGCCTTACTGCGCACAAAAAATGCTCCCGCATCTATAGTCCAATAGGGCGATCCTGTAACCATGTAATTTAATCCTCCCGGAATCCAGCTTTTAAAGTCATTCCAAGTAGCTTTGGTATCGCCATTCCATACCATTGCGCCATAACGCTGTTGCCCCGGATAAGATGCCCTGGTTAAAATAACCACCCTTTTTTTGCTGTTGGTTTTACGCTGGTTTTCATAAATACCCATTATGTGGTGTAGTGAGTAGGTGTTCACCCGTTGCGCACCAAGCAAGTCGGCCATTACCTTTACGTTTTTCTCAAACCGTGCTGCGGGGTCATTGGCAATATTATTTGCACCCCTGTTCCAGTCAAATTCAACCGGCTCAGACGAATCGGGCCACCAGGCATCTACCCCTTTTGAAAATAAGTTTTTGTTTACATAATCATCCCAATACATTTTCCTTGCGGCAGGGTTATAAGCGTCATACATCTTCCGGCCCAATATGAAGCCCTTTTCTCCCATTTCCTTTTCTTCGTTTAACGCAACTTGCGGCCAAATGGACATCATAAAGTGGCCGTTTTGGCTGTGTACATTGTCGATCATTTTGGCCGGGTCGGGATATTTCTTTTCATCAAATTTTTTATATCCCCATAAGCCGTCTTTCCAATAAAGCCAATCCTGCACAATAACATCTAATGGAATATGGCTTGAACGAAAGCGGTTAAAAACGCTGTCAACTTCGTGTTGGTTGGTATACCTTTCTTTTGATTGTATGTAGCCGAACATGTATTTAGGCGACAGTTCAACCTTGCCTGTCAGGTTTCGGAAATGGTGTACGATCTGGTCAAATTCAGGACCATACATAAAATAATAATCCACCTGGTTTATGGCAAGCATATCCATAAAACTGCCCAGGGTATCATCATGAAACACCATTGCAGATCCGGCGTCAAACAGCAGCCCGTAGCCCTTGGTGGACATTAACACGGGTATGCTTTTTTTTAAATTATACTCATAAAGGTATTGCATGGTACCCCGGAGGTTCATGTAATTTTCCTGGTGCGACCCGAGCCCATATAAAGCCTCGCCTGGCTGCCAGGTAAACTGTTGCCGCGCTTTACATGCTGTGCCAACTGCCTCTTTATTAGTGATGTTAGCCGTAGCCTGATCGCCATTGGCGGTTTTCTCAACCTTGCTGCCGGCATCGTTAAAAATAGTTTTGTTTAATGTTACCTTTTCTGTTATTCTTGGATGGTCCGGGTTTTCAGCAAGGAGTAACTTGCCTGAATGGTTAAAGTATTGTATGCTGCCGGTTTTTGTTGATATAACCAATTTAAGGCTTGCCGACTGTAAAACAACCAAACCAACATGCTGTTGAACTGTGAAATTTACCGGTTTGTACTTTTGTGGAATACAAACATCCGTACCGTTATCTTTAAAATTACCCTCGGGCACAAACCTTACCCTAACAACGGCGGGTTTAATAAATTGAATATTTAATTTACTACCTCTGTCATTTAAAAGAATGCCATTGTATTGTTTGCTTACAGCATATATTGCACCGGTTTTTTGCCCGTAACTTAAAAGTTGGCCGGCAATAAGCAGTATGGTTATACAAAAAGCATTTTTAAAAAACATATTCATTACTACAATTTGTGTTTATTTTGTACTGAATTTCCACCAGTTGAAATTAAACAGCGGCCCATCCGAACCTTTGAATACCAAATAAATATCATGCACCCCCTTTACTTTTTTTACAGAACATATCTGTGATACCCACGTCTGCCATCCTCCGGTATTCTTAACCGGGCAAATACCCAACAAAGCACCTTTGAGACTGTCCACATGAATTTCAATATTTGCGCCGGCCGAAGCTGATGCAATGCTGGCTTCGAATTTTTTGGCACCTTTGCCAAAATCGGCGCCACGCACGCGGATATAATCATCATTGTTTATATCGGTTACAAAAACTCCGGCTTGCTTATCACGTTCTGTTTTTACACCGTTTTCCAACGAGATCGTTTCGGCTTCTGTGCGGGCATAAGGGTTTAACGTGCCTATTTGCGCCGTGCCGGTTGCTGACCAAAAAGGTAGTTTTTGAATGGTATCGTCTGCATTGTAGGTTAATTGTGCTAAACAAACGGAGCGCCTTTCGTTGTGTGTTGGTGTTTGGGCGAGATTCAGCGTATAGTTGAATCCAAATACGTATGAATTACCCTTGTAATCAATTATTCCCGGGTGGTTTCCAGAAGATATTTTATCGCCTTCCATAATCATCCCTTTATACACCCATGGGCCTGTGGGTGTATCACTCATGGCATAACCAATACCTTCCGGGCAACAGGTTGACGCATAAGCAAGGTAATAATGGCCCTTCCTTTTATAAAACCATGGGCCTTCCTGGTAGTTGGCAGGTTTCGAGCTGATTTTAACAATATCCCCCGAATAGGAAATCATGTCGGGGTTAAGTTTCACATACCAGCAATGAGGGTTTCCCCAATATAAATAAGCCTGGCCGTCATCGTCAATAAAAACGGTAGGGTCAATATCATCAATACCCTGATGAATAAATGGTTTCCCTAAAGGGTCTTTAAATGGCCCGTAAGGACTATCTGATACCAATACCCCAATTCCTTTAAGGTGTATTGGGCAATACATGTAAAACTTTCCATTCCGCTCAATAACCTGGGTTGCCCACGCTCCATTATCTGGTGCCCAACTAAAGTCTCGCAGCGATGCTACAGTACCCCGGTCGGTCCAATTAACCATATCGGTCGATGTATACAGTAACCAATTAAGCATCTTGAAATTTTTTGCGTCATCTTCATCGTGGCCGGTATATAAAAACACGGTATCGTGGTACACTAACGGGGCGGGGTCGGCTGTAAACTTGGTTTGTATTATTGGATTTTGTGCCTTGCAAATTACTGCCAAAACAAGCATGCTTAAAAATAAGATTGATTTCATAGTTTATAACTATTATAGCTTTAAGCTTACACCCTTGCCGTTATAAGAAATTGATTTAACTGCTGTCGCGTCAGCGGGCTTATCACCGGCAGCCGGTGTTATGGAGATGTTGAACTTACGGTCATTTAGCATTCCATCAAAAGCCCCCCGGCGATCTGCTATCGTTAACGTCCGTTTTTTTTCATTCCAATGAAATTTTATTTCACTGTATTTGCCTTTTTCATAGTTATAGTTATCATTCTCGTCTTCATACAATGTAAAATCACCATCAGCGCCAGGGTACACACGGATCTCAAGGTCGTTCCATTTTTTTTCAGTACTATATTGTACATCGGGCCCAAAAGGTAAAATAGAACCCGCTTTAACATAAAGGGGTATGATATCGAGCGGGGTTTGTCGGCTTACTTTTTGTCCGCCGGTCAACTTTTCACCGGTCCAGAAATCGTACCAGTCAGTACCCTTTGGCAGGTAAGTTTGCTTTGTTTTTACAAGGCTAAAATCTTCTGCTTTTAAGGTATCACGCCCTTCAACTGTACCTGGCTTAGTGTACATAGGGCTGGTAACCGGGCTTACCAGTATTGATTTACCAAACATGTATTCGTCATTGATGTCCCAGGCATCTTTGTCGTTTGCAAAATCCATCACCAACGCGCGCATCAAGCTCGATTGATGGGCTGTTACATCCCATGAAGCGGCATACATATAAGGTAAAAGCCTGTAACGAAGATTAATAAACTTAGCAATGGCATCGTAAACTTTGTCGCCTTTATTGCCAAACTGATAGATCTCTCTTGGGGCATCCGCACCGTGCGAGCGCATCATTGGGCAAAAAGTACCAAACTCTATCCATCTTGTATACAGTTCCCGATAGTCGGGGTCGGCCAGTTTATTTCTAAAATTGTTTAAGAAGAATCCGCCTATATCACTGTTCCAATAGGGGATGGCACTCATTGAAAAGTTAAGGCCGGTAGGTATTTGTTGTTTAAGTACTTGCCAGGATGAAGTAATATCGCCCGACCATGTATTAGCGCCATAGCGCTGTTGCCCGGCAAACGCCGAACGGGTTAGTATAAACACGCGCTTATCTGAACTGGCAGCACGTTGATGGTCATATACACCGCCCACAGTCATTAACGGATAGGCATTGCGGACTTTGCGGAATGAGCCGAGGTAAGTTTTGAGGTCGAGATCGGAAGGCTTAAAATTCAGATGATCTGGTTCGGTAGAATCCATCCACCATCCATCAAGCCCTACAGCTAATAATCCTTTATGCAGATATTTCCAGTAAATATCCCTTGCTTGGGGATTATAAGCATCATAAGGCCTTACACCCGAAGGGTAATCCAGGTTAGGCGGCCACTTGTCTGAACCCGATTCTGGCCACGTATGAAAGTCCAGCAACATATTTTTTGCTTTCAGCTCTTTATACGGTAGGGTTTGCGGGCCGAATGATGCCCATATAGAAATGATCATATGCGCATTGAGCCCATGTACGTCATTAACCATTTTTTGCGGATTGGAATAGTCGGCATTTAAAAAATCCATGGCGTTCCATAAATAATTGCCACCCCAGTATTGCCAATCCTGTATAATACCGTCTAAAGGAACTTTTAGCTCACGGTATTTTTTCACAACACCCACCACCTCATCCTGGCTTTTATAACGCTCTTTGCTTTGCCAATATCCAAAAGTCCATAACGGAAACATAGGTGCCTGCCCGGTAAGGGCACGCATATCTGTAATCACGCCATCAGCGTTGCCGCCATACATAAAATAATAATCAATGCCATCACCAACGTCTGATTTAAAGCTGGTTTCATTGAGGTTGTCGTTAAATGAAGTAGGAGAGTAATTGTCCCAAAAAACACCATAACCTTTTACAGACTGAAAAAGCGGTACTACATCTTCGGTATTGCCCTGTATCATGTTATTATACTGCTGGTTGCGTTGACTTAAATTGCCTCGCTGGTGCTGCCCTAAACCGTATATTGGCTCGTCTTTGTCTAATATAAAGGTCTGCGCAACAGTGTAGGTTTTATTCCCGGCATCGTCAAAAGGTGTAAATGATATGCCGTTTTGTTTCTCCTTTAACAACACAGTACCTGTGGTTGTGGTATAGCTAAGCCCGCCGGATTTGAGGTTGAGGCTAACATTTAACTTCTCGCTGCGAAGGTTAAGTATATCACCCTGCTGCTTGATGGTAAATGAAGTTTGCTGAGGCTTTTTGATTACAGAAAGGCTTTCTTTGGTAAATATTTTGCCTTCCGGCACTTTTACCACCCGTACTATTTCCGGGTTGTAAAATTGAACTTCGACAACCACTCCATTAATAGAAGCTTTAACGCCGGATGCCGTTTTCTGATATTTTTGCGCACTACAAATTGCAGGAACAGCGAGGATAAGAAATAGGGGAACTTTAAAAAAAAATTTTGTCATACATTCAAAATTGATAGATAAGTGCATTTATTGTTTTATTTATTCTCCGGGATTTTGAGCCCACCAGGGGTTACATTTGCCTTGTGCTTAATAGGTGTTGCGCCAAAGTAACTTGGATATTTATCGTTAGGATTAACTATAATGTTCTCTAACACCACCTCGGGGTCTATCATGAATATTTTTAGCTTATGCATGCCGGGTGTTTTTACTTCCAAATTAACATCAAGCCACCTTAAATTATCAAAAACCTCATCTCTGCGCGGTTTTCTGCGTGATACCAGCGCATAATTATTGCCTAAAGGCGGCAACGGCTTTAAACCTGGAGACATAGCCAGACTGGCTGAGGTATATTCCTTAAACTCATCATGAAACCCTTTGCGGGCATCTAATATTTGCGGGGCTTGCCCATCTATAGCAACTGCTATTCTCAAACCCCTGGTCGGATTTACATCCTGGGTGGGTAAAACACCTAAACATACTTTAGCGCTACCCGTGTTGGGTAAAAAGATTTGATATTCAAGCCTTGGTGCCTTTTCGGGCGTTGTACTTGGCGCCGTTACGGGGTAGATACCCATGCATGCTTCTGCGCGGCCCAAATCAGGCAGGACAATCCATTTGGCGTACTTTCCCGGAATATTTGCAACGAATTGTTCAGCAGGTATAGAAAACTCGCCAGCATAACCACCATAATACGGCAGTTTAGCAACCGGAGCAGCTTTCTTTAACGTATTTACTAATAAGGGAATTTTTGTATCACCTTGTGTAATTTCAATGTTGCCCTCAACATTTCCTGCAGGCGCGGCTTGCCAGTCTATATCTACATATATTCTTTGCTCTTTTTCCACGCTTCCGTTAAGCATGCTTAGTTTAATCCAGGGTTTGTTGGTTTTTGCAGTAAACTCAACAGCACCTGTTCCACGATTGAACACATCGATGTAATGCCGCTTTTTATCCAGCGCATTAAACTGCGGTAATTCGGCTTTTTTTTCGGCACCCGGCCAGGCATCGGTGCTTCCCTCTACAGCTACACCAAGCGTGGGTTGAGCCAGCGGAGTAACATCTACAAGAGGGGGCAGGCTGTTTTCGCGTGGCATAGACCATTGTTTATAACCGAGGTGAACATCCGACATCATGTTTTTCCATTTTCCACCGGCAATGGAGTCGTTATAACGGTTGCTTAATTGTTTATCGATTTCAAATAAATCGCGAGCTTGTTGGGCGTAATCATTGGCGCTTACGCGCCCTTGTTGCGCATAAAGATTATTACGGCCGGCATCTAAATAAATCTGTGCTACTCCGGCTGA
Source organism: Mucilaginibacter polytrichastri (assembly GCF_001911425.1). GTDB lineage: Bacteria > Bacteroidota > Bacteroidia > Sphingobacteriales > Sphingobacteriaceae > Mucilaginibacter > Mucilaginibacter polytrichastri. The sequence continues at coordinate 1,453,602 of NZ_MPPL01000001.1, forward strand.
TGCTTTGGCAGGGTACAGCACCAATTCATAATAAGCATCTTTTGCATCGGCGGGAATTTTCTTTTCAAGTGCTTCCGCTTTAGCTGCCAGGTCGTTCCACAGTTTAAATTCCCGGTCTGCCTCATTGTAGTTTACAAAGCTAAATATCTGCGGGTCTTGTACTTCTGGCTTACGCCAAAGATTATACTTGGTGTATTTTGAAATGATGTCGGCTATTTCTTTTGCATGTTCTTTACCAAATATTTTCCCGGCCCAATTCACCGTATAATCCCAGGTTTTGTCGGCCGGAATTGCATCTGGGTTCCATGCATAATGCATGATAAAATCTATAGGCAATTCTTTGGGTTTCAGGTCACCCACATTGATAATCCATTCTGTGTTTATCCCCGTTTGATAAGCCAGATTGAGTTGTTCGTGTAACTTGGGGATCGTTGTGCTGTTTATCCATCTATCATTCCACGGCCCGCCATTCATATCAATGTGGTAATATAGCCCTAAACCTCCTTTGCGTTTTTTTTCCTTATCGGGCCCGGTGCGCCTGATATAGCCCCAGTTGTTATCGCAAAATAATAATGTAACATCATCCGGGACGGTTAAACCTGCATCATAATAGCGTTGTACTTCGGTAAATATGGCCCAGGCTTGCGGTATTTTTTCAGTTTTTTTACCATATACTTTCTGTATAATGTCCTGTTGGTCGGCAATTACTTTGCGCAGGGTTTTTATATTGGCTTCGTCATCGCCTTTTCCCATGGCTACATCCCCGTCGCCGCGCATCCCAACGGTAATTAGATTATCAAAATTTTTATTTCTCTCCAAACCATTGTACCAGAATTTTTTGAGGTTCTCTGCATTCGTTGTATAGTCCCAGGGCCCAATTTCATTTTTGCGGTTGGTGTATTCTTTTTGGGATCTCATCATAGGCTCGTGGTGAGAGGTACCCATCACAATACCATATTCATCGGCAAGTACGGGGCTCATGGGGTCATCTTCGTTGAAAGCGTTACCCCACATAGCCGGCCATAAAAAGTTAGCTTTTAAACGTAGCAGCAGCTCAAACATGTGCACGTACATTTTAGAGTTAATGCCACCGAATTTTGCACGTGCCCAGCCAGACATTGAAGGGCTTTCGTCATTGATGAATATACCGCGGTATTTTACTTTTGGCGAGCTCTGGACATATCTTCCCGCCTTTACATAAAGCGCGGTGCTTTTTTTTACCGGTGCATCTGCCCACCAATACCATGGTGATACACCAATCTTTTCTGAAACATCATAAATCCCAAAAATTGTTCCCCGCTTATCGCTGCCTGCGATAACCAGTTGCCCATCCACCGTTTGGATCAGGTAAGATTCCCATTTATCTTTTATTGCCGAAATGTCGATTTTTTTTTCAGCGATTAACCGGTCAATAATGTGGCTCTTGCCTATGGTACCTACTAAAATTGCCTCCCCGGCAAAGTTTTTATCTTTAAATACCGGTGAGGATGTTCCGGTTACTTTACGCACGTCGTCGCTAAGATCGTCAGCAGCTCTCAGTACACCTTTCCAATCATCAGGGTCTACATATATCGGCGCTGCTTTTCCGGCGGCAGCAATCCTGAACGATTTTGCCACTGCTTGATGCAGCATATAACTAGGCCACGGCGCGTCTTCGTTTACAGGTAGGGTTTGGGCTTTCACTATCCCACCGGTAATTAATAAGATTAAAAGAAAACCTTTTATCATTTCTTTTTAAATAAATTGTTTAGGCGCATCTTCTTAAGAAAATTATTTTGTTCCCGTAATAGCATCCGTTATATGGAAAAAGTCAAAATCAGCCCAACCACCCGGTGTTTTAGTGGCGTAGTTAAATATGGCAAACCGGTAACCCATAAAATGGGGCAGGGTGTAGGTCATTTTCAATTGGGTACCTACAGGCACCCATGTTGTGCCATCCAGGCTGTAACAGAAATTAGCCAGGTCTTTTTTATCGGTGAAATTACATTCGGCTTTAAAGTATACCGTTTTTTGATTAAGCGGGATACTTTTCGCTTCTACAGGCTTACCCGTACTGGCATTAAACATTACTATAGATTTATTTGTGCCGTTTATTTTTACGCCTACCTGCCCGTAATTTTTTTGCAGCAGGCCTAAACCTGCAAAATCACCGTCTTTCATATTTGACACATCCAGTGATATCGAACCTGAACAAACCGGGCCGATGGTACGTTGCGTTAATGAATTTCTCGCCATCAAAAAGTCTGTATCCACGCTGGCGGTAATAAGGCGTAAATACCCTTTTCGTGCTGTTACAGACCATGAGCTATTGTCAGGATTGTGGTTCCATTGCCATACCAGCGATAATGCAGGTTCACCGGTTTTGCGGGTAAATTCATCTGATGCCACAATGCCAGGTATTAATCCTTTGCTTGCAGGCAGATCAAGTGTTTCGGGAACTTTACCGTTATTGCCCAAAACGGGCCATCCGTCTTCCCATTTTACAGGCACCAGGTAAGGCACGCGGCCCACGGCACCAAAATCGCGGAATAAATATGAATACCAGGTTCCGTTCGGCATATCAATTAGCCCGCCTTGCGCCACTCCCAAATCCTGGAGGCCAATTTTCCCTTCATAGGGCCCGGTAATTTTATCTGCCCGGTGTATAACCACTGTGCGTACACCGCCCCGTGGCCAGGTGATGTTGAAAAGATAGTACTTGCCGTTTATCTTAAATAACTGAGAACCTTCGGCACCAAGGCCGGTACCACCGGAAGGCAAGCCCGCGTTTTCAATGATGGTTTGATCTACCCCGCCAGGCTTGATACCAAAAACGTCTGCCTTCAATTCAACTAACCTTAACTTGCCACTGCCGGTAATCATATACACTTTTCCGTCATCATCAAAAAACAAGGAGTGGTCATGCAGGGCCGGTTTAAAAGAAACGGTTTTCCAAGGGCCCTTCTCTATGTCTTTTGTAGTGTAGATATAGGTGCTTCCGGTAGTTTGGGCAAAAGTGCTGACGTAATATGTGCCATTATGATAACGCAGACTACTTGCCCATGAACCTCTACCGTAAGTACTTTTACCGTTAGTTAAATTAAGGGCATCCGTGTTTGCTAAAGTGTCGTAAGCATAATTTACCAAACGCCAGTTAACCAAATCTTTCGATTTCATGATCGGTACACCCGGGCTCATGTGCATGGTTGTGCTGCTCATGTAATAAGTGTTGCCCACACGAATTATAGACATATCTGGTACATCGGCATATATAATAGGGTTGTGTGCACCTTGCGCGCATACCGCTGATAGATTTGTAATAATTGCGGTAACAGTTAAAATGATGCACACTAACAACTTTTTCATAGGATAACTTTGACAGATATGGGATTATTTAAATAATAATGGGGCGAAATGATAAAGGTCATTTCTCCAAACCGGCCAGGTGTGCCCGCCCGGATAGTCATAATAGGTATGTTTTATTTTTAGCTCATCCAATTTAGTCAGCATTGTTTGGCAGTTCTTGTAGGCAATGTCTTCTTTACCGCCAACAGAAATCCATAATGCCTTCAATTTGTTATTTATCCTGGAATTGTTTTTCTTCAGAAAATCATATTGCGCATCTGCCAGCGTACTTTGTGACGGCATTATCCAGCCAGAACTAAATACACCCAGGTAAGAAAAAAGGTCGGTATTATAGATACCTGTGTACAACGTGTTTATGCCGCCCATAGATAAACCCGCCATTGCACGGTTTTTGGAAGTAGTTTGAACCCTGTAATTTTTTTCAATAAAGGGAATGATACATTGTTTCATTTCGTTCTCAAATGCTTTTAACCCATCTTCTCCAAACCCCGAACCGCCCATATTAGCATCGGGCATCACCACCAACATCGGTTTTGCTTTTTTTTCTGCGATAAGGTTATCCAATATCATATCTGTTTTCCCTTGCATGGCCCAACCACGCTCATCTTCGCCGCCGCCGTGTAAAATGTAAAGCACCGGGTATTTTTCGGTGCTATTGATATCATATCCGGGAGGTGCGTAAACCAGAAGCCTGCGCCATGATTTTGTGACTGTTGAATAATAGGTTTTGATCCGGATATCGCCATGCGGCACGTTTTTTAGTGCATAATAATCTCCGCCGCTAAAAGGAATTTCTATTCCGCTGGCCATCCGTCCCATGCCATAGAAGCTTTCACTCGCCGGGTCGGCCACCGCTATCCCATCAATGAGCAGGGAATAATAATGAAATCCCTCGCTTATAGAATCTGTGGTTACCGTCCAATATCCGTCGGCATCTTTAACCAAATCATATTTTTTGCCCAAATCAATTTGCACGTTTTTACCATCGGCCGCTTTGATGCGGAAAATCACCTGATGATTAGGCAAAATTTGCGGATATTTTGCAGACCGTATATTGGTTGACGGATTAATAACCTGTTTGTTATCTTGTGCATTGCCGGAAACGTGAAGCAATAATGCTACAAATACCAGATATAGCGTTTGTTTAACTATTTTCATTGATCAAATTTTTATCATTAGTTAAATTATTTTAGTTTTTTTCATCCAGCTGAATAGGGGCACCATCCAGTTTGCCGGATTTTCCCTTAAAACAAAGCCGTGGCCACCTTTTGGATATAAATGCAGTTCGGCAGGCACATTGCTGTGCCGTAGTTTTTCATAAAATAAAATACTGTTGTCAACGTCAACCAATTGATCATCTCCTGCATGTGTAATATATGTTGGCGGTGAATCGAGCCCAGCCTGCAATTCGTTTGAGAAAAGATCAATTGTTTCTTTAGAAGGTTTTTCCCCTAACAGGTTTGTTCTCGAATCTTTATGGGTTATGCCATCTTCCATACTGATAACCGGATAAACCACTATTAAAAATGCAGGGCGTAGATTAGTATGCTGTTGATTGTCGATGTATGCTTTCTTAAAATGAGTTGCCACCGTAGCAGCTAAGTGCCCTCCGGCAGAAAACCCCATTATACCAACCCTTGCGGTATCAATACCCCACTTCGACGCATTTTCGCGTAAAACTTTTATGGCTTGCTGCGCATCTTGCAACGGGCCTATTTTTTTGTCGATCATCGTAGAATCGTCAGGAAGGCGGTATTTAAGTACAAAGGCCGCTATGCCATTTTTCATAAGCTCTTTTGCGGTTCGAACGCCTTCGGCTTCATAGGTTAAAACCTTATAGCTTCCACCGGGGCATACAATTACAGCAGCACCTGTAGCTTTGTCTTTTTCGGGAATATACATTTCAAGTTCGGGCGTTAGCACGCGGTTAACCATACCCGGAGATGGATTGGCAATGGGCAGCAAATTACCATGCCTTGAATTGGGAATTGAGCCTGGATACAGGGTTATAATGGCCTGTGCATTGGTAGTTAATGGCACTATAACACTTAATATAAGCGCAATGAATAATAGGCAGCAATTAAACTTAAAGTTTTTTAGATAAATCATTATATAACTCAATATCAGTGTGTAAAACGGATACTTTTTACAAAGGTTGATTGCATTGAACCTGCAGGGAACTTAATAAACAAGTCGTGATGACCTGATATTTCCTTTAAATCAGCGGTAAATGTTTTCCAGTTGCTGCCAGCTGTTTTTGAAACTGGGATTGTAGCTATTTTACGGCCGCCTTTTAAATCATCCAGCCATATTTCTATCTTACTATCTTTTGCCGCGAGTGCGAGAATTTCAACTTTGGACGCCTTTTTTTCGATGCCCAGGTCAACACCTGATATCATAAACCAGCCGCCATTTAAGGATGTATTAGTAACTGCTTGTTCTCCTCTGTTTTTTGTTTTGGCGATGCCGTAATAATTGCTGTAGCCCTGTGCAGGCATTGCTGTAAAGCCATCTTTGCATACAAAAAAATCGAAATCGGCAGGCTTGCCTTCGGCAAATAAACCAATGCTTGTGCCAACCCACGAGTTGTAGTTAGGTTGCACTTTATCCAAAGCTACCGAGTTTATCGATGCGCCCAAAGAAATCCACTGCTCTCCGTCGGCGCTGCAATAAGCAGTAAGGCTATGTTCTATACGTTGTAATTTTAGCCAAACAACATTGCCAAATGTGTTGGGGATTTCGCGCACGGCTGTGTCCATTTTAAAAACTATCTTTTTGCCGTTATTATAACCACTGTATAATTGAACAAAAACTTGCTGATTGCCATTAGTAAGGTATAGACCTGCTTTGTGTGCCGAGTCTGCTGCATTAAGGTCAACTTTGGTTACCGCAGCATAATAATGGTCGGTTTCTTTTTGTAAAATATGCGTCCGCTCATTGGTAGGTATAAGCCTTAGCCAACCTTTACGGGCGATAAGTGAATAATTGGCAGGGGCCTTTCGATTCAAAAAGTGCCACCATAGGCCAAGTGAATCGGTGTTAAAACTGTCAGAATTTACACTACGCCAAGAGATACCCGAGCGTGGAAGGCCCGGTGTTTTTATTGGTGTGCTTACCGGGGCCATTCCCCAGGGGCGGTTTCCCTCCCAGCTAACCGGATAAAGTGATGTTTGGCGGCCTGTGCCCGACCAATCGTCCCGGCCGGCAATTTCATAACTTTGCCCTATGGTCCACCAACTGCCATCGGCTAGTTGCACTGGTGCGGCAATATGATTTGGGCGCCTGAAACGCGCATCTGGATCAGTAATTGGTTTAAAGAAGTTGCCCAAACGTACCCACTTGGTTGAATCGCCGGTGAGTGCCGATGAGCTCAAAACATATTGCCCGCCGGAAACATCTCCCGCCGGGAAATAGTAATAGTAACCGTTGCGCTTACACATTACGGGTCCCTCTGCCCAGCTATATTGCAGTTTAGCATTTATCCAGTCAAGGTTAATAACCGTATCCGTCAATTGGCCGTCTTTGCCCAATGCTTGTAACCTATTAACTTTTTGGCCATTTTTGATAACCATGTAAGGCTTGCCATCGTCATCCACAAATATGGAATTGTCATAACCCAATGGCCCTGTTTGCGGGTTGGTTTGCAATTGCACAGGCTTTGTCCAAGGGCCCTTTGGCGATGGCGCTTTAGAGAACCATTGCCCATTGGCCGAGAAATATATCCAATAAGAACCATAAAAATAAGTGATGGCGCCTTGCCATATCCCTGCCGAAGGCCGGTCTGTTATGAAGCCTGCATTGCCGGGAAATACCACCCGGCTGATGATTTCCCAATGCACCAGGTCTTTAGAATGATAAATAGGCAGGTAGGGATTAAAATGAAAGCTGGAGCCGCAATGATAAAAATCGTCACCAACCTTTAAAAGAGTTGGGTCTGGATGATCTCCCGGCAAAATTGGATTGACATAAGTACTAACCTGGTTATAATATGCTGAAGAATCTTTTCTGGACTGACCGGTAACCGGAAAGGTATAAAGAGACAGCAATGCGGCAGATGTAAAAAAAATGTAGTAAAGGTTTCTCATATTTATAGTTAACCCGGCATATTATGCTGCCGGGCTTTTTACGTTTAGTTTAAATAATTCTATATGATTTGCCCGGCATGGTTTTAAAATCATAAAGCCAGGTTTTTGGCAATTGTATATTTAGTTTGCTGCTATCACCGTTTACAACCGGTTTTTTAACATCCATTGTAAAATAGAAATGATTGGCGTTTTGCCCCTTAGATAGGGTTAACCGTTTGTTGTTTACTTGTTGGTTTAAACGAAGGCGGCAATTACCGCCCAGTTTAGCGTAGATAACCAGCTTAGTAAGCTTGTTATTTTTCCACTCCATATCCACATTAAAGCCACCCCGTGCCACCAGTCCTTTTACACTGCCACTTGCCCAGGCATTGGGCAGTGCTGCGAGCGGGTAAATTGCGCCATCATGGCTTTGGAGTAACATTTCGGCAATACCAGATGTACAGCCAAAATTTCCGTCGATCTGGAAAGGGGGATGCGCATCAAATAAATTTGGATAGGTACCCCCAGATCCCCGTTTTACAGGCGCTATCTGATCTGTGATGAGTTTATAGGCGTGATTACCATCAAGCAAATGCGCCCATAAATTAATTTTCCACGCCATAGACCAGCCGGTTGACACGTCACCCCGGTAAACCAATGCGTTTTTTGCTGCCGCGAATAACTCGGGATTGCGGTAAGGCGAGATCTGGTTGCCCGGGAATAATCCATACAAATGCGAAACATGGCGGTGATTGTCGGTTGGTGAATCTAAATCATCCAGCCATTCCTGCAATTGGCTGTATTTACCTATCTGCATGGGGGGCAGGCGGTCTCTATAATTGAGTGCGCTGTCGGCAAATGCTTTGTCAATGTTCAACTCTTTGGCCGCCCTTGCAACTTCGGTAAATAAGCCAAACACCAACTGGTTATCCATAGTAGTTCCGGCCGATACCGATACCTGTGTTTTGCCGGTTATGTATTCATGTTCCGGAGATACCGACGGCGATACGACCAGCCATTGGTGTTCGGGTTCTGTTTGCAGCACATCAAAAAAATATTGCGCAGCGCCTTTCATAATAGGATAATACTTTTTAAGGAATTGTTTATCGCCTGTAAACAGATAATGTTCCCACAAGTGCTGGCAAAGCCAGGCATTTGATGTTGGCCACAGGCCCCAAAATGCACCATCTACAACCCCGGTTATACGCCATATATCAGTATTGTGGTGCAGCATCCATCCACGGGCGCCGTACATTACCCTTGCCTCTTGTTGGCCCGTTACAGCCACATCGCTGATGAGGTTAAAAAGCGGTGAACCCATCTCGGTTAATTGTGTTGTTTCACTTGGCCAGTAATTCATTTCCGTATTTATGTTTACGGTGTATTTACTATCCCATACGCCTTTTAGGTCGCCATTCCAGATACCCTGCAAATTGGCCGCTTGCGAACCCGGTTGAGAGCTGGAGATGAGCAGGTAGCGGCCAAACTGAAAATACAGTTCGGCTAACTGCGGATCGTCTCCATTGGCAAAATTTGCAATGCGGGAGTCAGTGGTTTTCTTTGCCGCATCAGTTGTACCAAGATCCAATTTTACCCGGTCGAAATATTTGTGATAGAAAGCGATATGGCTTTTTAATAAACTTGTAAAGCTTTTGGTAAAGGCCGAGTTAAGCGCATCTTCTGCTTTTGTGTAAGGATTAGCGGTAAGCGTGTGGTAGTTCACAAAATTAGTGGCGATAGCCAGATAAATGACGGCTGTATCGGCATTGCTTATAGCAATGCCGGATGTATCGACTTTGAATGAGCCTCGTGAAATTTTTAACCGGCTGATAATGTCGAATTTTACCTTCCCTTTTTGCCCTTCATGATCGCTTGTTTGCGCCGATAGCACCAAACCATTATGCTCCGTTTTTATATCTGTTTTAAGCGGGCTTTGTAACTTTATATTGCAGGTGATCATACCGGGCCTATTTGCTGTAAGCCTTACCATCAGTACGTTATTGGTAAATGATGTAAAGTATTCACGCTTATAATTAACGCCATTGAGCGCGTATTTAACAGACGTGGTAGCATCCCCGATATTTAGTTCGCGCAAATAATCAGACACGTTCTCATGCCCTGGAAAATTGATGTATAAGTTGCCGGCAATTTGGTAGGGCATACCGCTATTGCCTTTTGGGCCTAAGTATTTATTGGCCAATAACTGCGCCTCCAGTGGTTTTTTCTGGGCCAGTAATTGCCTTACCTGGCCTACATATGGCCTGGCTGCCGAGTCGATTGTATTATTAGGGCCGCCTGCCCAAACAGTGCCTTCATTTAATTGCAGCCTTTCTTGGGATGGGGTACCGAATACCATTGCCGCTATATGGCCATTCCCTATGGGTAGTGCCTCGTTCCAGCTAGTTGCCGGCTTATCATACCGAAGTGTATTTCTGTTTTGGGCAACAGCAAGTTTTTCGTTAATCAAACAGATGATAACCAGTACAATAAGGCAGGTGTATCTCATAAATATCTTTGTAGTCGTGTTACTAATTATGCTGTTTTAATCAACTTGGTTATAACTCGTTTTTTGCCTTATTTAAATAGCAACTGGCTGAATAAATAAAGGTCATTTTTCCAAACCGGCCATTCATGTTTTCCAGAATCAACATGCCAGATATGCGGCACATTGTTATCCTTCAAATAAGTGTGAACACCTTTACTTATGTTAAATAAATTGTCTTGATCGCCGCATGAAACCCAAAGTAATTTTAGCTGCCTGGCTTTAGCAGGATCGGGCATTAGTTTAGCGGGGGCAAAGGTGTTAGGTGCAGAAGAAAAACCGCCTATCCAGGCAAAAGTGTCTATGTTAGCTAATCCAAAATCTAAAGACTGCCCTCCACCCATTGAAAGACCGGCAAGGGCACGGTTTAAACGATTTTTCTTAACAGGATAATGCGATTCAATGAAGGGGATGATACTACCCAGCAAATCTTTATCAAACAAGCCAAACGCCGGTGCCGAACCATAGCCACCGCTTGCACGGTCATCAGCCTGCGCCCGGCCGTTAGGCAATACCACGATCATCGGTGTAAGTTTATTTTGGGCATACAGGTTATCAAGAATTGCATTGGGCGCCCCAAATGAATACCACTCTTTCTCATCGCCACCTATGCCATGTAAAAGATATAATACCGGGTAGTTTTTGCTTGCCGAATAACCCGGGGGGGTATAAACCAGCATCCGGCGTTGTTTACCCACACTATTTGAATAATAATTAACGCTGTCAATTTTTCCATGAGGGATATCATTGCTGGCGACATCAAAACCAGCAGGAGCAGGGGCAAATGCTGCTTTGTCGTCTGGGCCTAAGGTAATTGGCTGCGCCGGCATCCCTTGCGAAAATGCACTACCAAATGTAAATACAGACAAAAGAAGCACACATAGCAGTTTGCCGTGTAGCTTTGGTGAATAATTAGTTAATCGGTTTATCATAATTGGTTGTATTAGTACACTTTTTTTGGCCGTTCTAATTAAGCACAGGCATTACTATAGCTCATTCACAATCGATCGCATAAGCAATTGCAGCTAAGGGTAATGAATATTAGAAATGAAAGCCAATTGGTTATCGGAGTACTATAATTTAGTATAATACTAAAGGCTAAGGTCTGCTAATGGTTTATGAACCTATGCGAATTTTTGTTAAAAAAATGCAACAAATGTTTAAAAGCCACATCTGTAATGAGACATTGAAATAAAATTAAACAGCCGCATCGTTACGATGCGCTTCTTTTGCTTTACTCTTTTTAATATTCAAAAAATCAGAAGGGGATAGATTATATTTTTCTTTAAATACTTTTGAAAAATAACCAGGTGTGGCAAAACCGGTCATGAAAGCTACCTCGCGAATAGTGTATTGTGAGTTTTCGAGTAGTAAAGCTGCCTTTTGCAGTTTTATCGTTCGTACATAATCTATCGGCGGCTGGCCAGTGAGTTCAAACATTTTGTTGTACAGTGAACTGCGACTCATGCGCAAATGTTTGCTAAGCTCTTCAATAGAAAACGTTGGGTCGTTCAGTCTTTCCTCAATGAACGTTGAAATATCATTTAATAGTTTTTCATCGTTTGATTGAACTTCATTTTCAGTTACAATCATCTGTATTTGTTTAGAAAACGTAACTTTTAGCCGTTGGTTAAGGTTTATCAGGTTCTTAACCCTGGTGTTTAATATCTCAAAACTAAAAGGTTTGGTGAGGTAGTCATTTGCTTCTGTTTGCAAACCTTTTATTTGGTCTTCTTCCCTGCCCAAAGCTGTCAGTAATATAACGGGTATAAAACTTGTACGTTTGTCGGTTTTAATTTTTCTGCATAGCTCTATTCCATCCATCACTGGCATATTCACGTCGCTTATCACTAGGTCTGGGTGGCCGGATAGTACTTTTTGCCAGCCATCTTTTCCATTTGAGGCTTCTGCAACCTTATAATTTGTTTCCAGGTTTTCTTTTAAATAGTTCTTAAAATCCTCATTATCCTCCACCAACAAGATGCTGTATTTTTTATTATCAGATACTTTTACAACATTTCCCGATTTACTGCTTTTCTCAGTTTGAGGGCTTAATTGTGCTGCCACCATATGTTCGGCGCTATTAATTATTGGCAGTAAAACAGTAAAAGATGTGCCGACACCCGGCTTGCTTACAACGGTAACATCGCCACCATGAAGTTCGGTAAACTCTTTAACGATTGATAACCCTATGCCGCTTCCCTGGTTCAGTATTATATCCGGAGTATCATGCTGGAAAAACTTTTCAAAAATTTTGAGTTGATCTCTTTTCGGTATACCCACACCAGAATCACATACGATAATTTGGAGGCTTTTTACCTCTGCCTGGCAAACAAGTGATAAGGTTATACTTACCAAACCGCCCGAATTTGTAAATTTAAACGCGTTTGAAAGCAGGTTGAAAATTATACGCTCAACTTTATCAGCGTCGAAACGTGCCTCCATACTTTCGACCTTTGTTTTAAATTCAAAGGTTATTTTTTTGCGTTCTGAAATATCCTGAAAGGAACCAGCCGCATCCCTGATAAAAGCGACTAAATCACCATCTGACAGATTGAGCCTTAGTTCTTGCTCCTCCATTTTTCTAAAATCAAGTAATTGGTTAACGAGGTTAAGCAAACGGCGCGCATTGCGTTTGATAACTGAAACCTCCCTGAGTATGTTTTCTTCAATTGGTAGTGACATCAGCTTTTCAACAGGCGCCATAATTAAAGAAATAGGTGTGCGAAACTCGTGGCTAAGGTTGGTTAAGAAATTGATTTTCATTACATCAAGTTCATGGAGTCGTTTTGTTTCACGTTTTTCTACCTCAATCGCAAGTTTTCTTTTAATGTTCTTGATGCTTCTGTAACGAATATAGAAAAGGGTAGTGGCAGCAGTTAATATATAGATAATATATGCATAAACTGTACGCCACCACGGTGGCAATACAGTAATTGACACCGCTGTGGGCGCTGTGCTCCATACTCCCTTGCTATTGCTTGCTCTTACCAAAAATGTATAAGTGCCCGGGTCTAGATTAGTAAAATATGCGGTAGACGTACGGCCAACGTAATTCCACCTGGTATCAAAACCTTTAAGCATGTATGAGTACTGGTATTGCCGGGCATCAGTATAATTTAAAGCTGTGTAACTAATGGAAAAATTTTGATGATAGGCCAGATTGATTTTTTTTGCTATACTGATCTGCTGCTTAATGGGCGAATTTTCGCCTGCTGTGATTAGGTTATTATCGACTTTTAGGCCTGTTAAAACTACTTTAGAAATTTCGTTATTCTCGGGAAGTTGTTGCGGGACGAAATAATTAAACCCATCTTGACCGCCGAAAAACAACATTCCGTTTGCCGTTTCTAACCCTGCCCCGCGGATAAAGGGGCTATCTTGCACTCCGTTTTGTTTGCCATAAATATTCGTTTTCCTTGTACGTAAATCAAGGCTAACAATCCCCCTGCTGGTACTTAGCCAAAAAAGCCCGTTTTTGTTCTGTAAGATTTTGTAAACAATATCATTAATAAGCCCCTCGTCTTCCAAATATGGCTTAAACCGGGCATGCTTGGCATCAAACTCGTCAATACCGCCTCCATTAGTTGCCACCCAGGTTTTGCCCGCTTCGTCTTGCAAAACAGATAAGATTAGGTTATTAGGTAGCGCATTAGCAGTTTTGTTATAAAGTGTAATGCTTGCTGTATTGATATTAAAAACAATAATTCCACCACCCCAGGTACCAACCCATACTTCATCGTTATTAATTGGAGTTATAGTTCGTATAAAATTATTAATTGTTTTATTGTGCAGGCTGCCGGTATTAAAAAGCTGGCTGTAATTATAAAATTGCCCGGTTTTAGGGTCGTAAATATCTGTTCCGCCGCCGTTTGTGCCAATCCACATACGGCCCATTTGGTCTTCTTCTATACAATAAACATCGTTTTGTGAAATGTGCTTCCCCACACTTTCCTTCATAATGTGCTCGCACTTGCCGGTAGATTGGTCAAGTATATAAAGCCCATGTTGTAACGTACCTATCCATAGCTTCCCTGTTTTAGCGTACTTTAAGGATAGTACGGAGATATGGTTTTCCGAAGTTTCGTGCTGCGCATCAATGCGGATAGTTTTGAAAAGGCTTGTAGTTTTGTCAAAAACCTGCAGGCCGTTATCCGTGCCTGTGAAAATGGCTCCTTTTGGATGCTCTGCAAAAGTATTAACATTGGGCCCCGCCAGGCCTTGTGGGTCGAAGGGGTTATTTAACTTAACATTTAACAAAGCCAGGTTGCGGTCAAATTTATTTATACCACCATTGCTTGTACCTATCCAATAAACACTGCTTTTATCAATATATATGCTGCTTATGGCTTTTGCCGAAAGGCTGTAGTTGTTCCTCAACTGGGGTAAATAACGTTCGCTCTTCAAATTCCGGGTATTGAAAATAACCAGTCCGCTATCAGTACCCAACCATAAATAGCCATTATCCGGCGCTATTACAAGCACCCGGGTGTTTGGGAAATTGGTAAATCCCTTTTCGTCAGGCTGTAACACACTAAGCCCGCTATGCGTTCCAAACCACATCCTGCCCGAATTATCTTCGGCTATGGCTTTTATTATACCGGGCCCTATGGTTTTCTTATCCTGTTCATTATGTACATACTGCTTAACCTCGCCGCTTTTGAGGTTAAAGCAAAATAAACCCAAATTAGTACCCATCCACATCCTTTGTTTGCTATCTTCAAGAAAACCGAATGCAACTGTTGGCGCTTTAGAATTAACAAAGGTTGGGTTAGTTGTAGTATTGGTTTTTAGATCGATAATGTGTATGCCGCTAAAGCCAGATACCCATAGCCTGCCCAGGTAGTCTCCACTAATGGCTAAAATTGGTTCTGTTTGTAGCTTTTTCCATACTGCGCCCGCTCTGTATTGGTGAAATGTATCATGCGTACGGTCATAATAAACTAATGCACCGCCGCCTGTCCCTATCCAAAGCCGCCCGGTTTTATCTTCATAAAGAGAGAGTATTTCATTTATGGGCAAGCTGTTTATGTCTCCATCGCGGTGCCGGTATACGGTAAAATTGGTGCCGTCAAAGCGGTTCAAACCGTCTGCGGTGGCAAACCAAACCCAGCCATAACTATCTTTAAGTACCGCATTTACAACATTAGAAGAAAGGCCATTTTTAGTTGTTAGTGAAGTGAAATTAAGCGCTTGCTGCCCATAACCCTGCAAAAAGGATGGCGCCAGCAACGCAAATAATAACGAATTAAAAATTGCTTTTCTCAATATGCCGTAACAGTAAATAGATGTTTTTCCTCGTTAAGTTTTGGTAAGTATATTGCTGGCCTTAGCCTAAATACAAGACTGAAGTTAATGGTTATTAAAGGGTAGAACAAATAATACGGTTCAAAAATTAAAAATTTATTCTATAGTACTAAAGGACTTAAATATTCATTTATGTACGTCCAATATTATAATTCCGGGCCAAATGGTACCCAAAATCCATTATTTAGTCAAACCTTACCCAGTCAATACTTGCCGGGCTTACACCTTTTAGCACAACAAACAGATCATGTGTGCCTGAAGGGATTTTCAGCAGGTTTGATTTGGTCATTTTCCAGTCGCCACTTTTTGCTGTTTTGATTGTACCGATGAGTGTGCCGTTCAATTTGTCGAGCCGTACCTCTATCACAGTACCTTGTTCTGAGGTAGCCATAACATTAACCGTTTTTGCTTTTTTAGCACCAAAATCAACCGCGTTATAACGCACCCACGCGCCTTTCTCGGTAAGGTTGGTTTTCCAGCCTTTCATGCGTTGTGCGGTGTCAATAAAATCAATGGTTACACCTTCTTTGCTAATGTCGCTGTAGCGGTCTATCTGTATCTCCTTATTGGCACGGGTAACGCCCACGCCACGTAGGGTTGGGATAACTTCCCGAATGGTACCGTCAGTATTAAAAAACAAACTATCGGCCCTGATGGAGCGGTTCTTATCAAAATTTGGTGAAAGGTCATTACGGTGATAGAATAGGTACCACTGTCCTTTAAATTCGATCAGGGACTGGTGGTTTGTCCAGCAATTAGGCGATTCCTTCATAATTACCCCTCCAAACTTAAACGGCCCCATCGGGTTACTGGCCATTGCATATTCCAGTCGCTCTGTTTTGTTTTCCACGTGCGGATATGTCAGGTAATAAATTCCTTTGCGCTCAAACAAATACGGGCCTTCTTTCAGGCCTTTTTCGGGAAGGTCGCCCAGTATTTTTGGCTCCGAAGCCAACTCCATCATATTTTCCTTCAATTTGGCAGCGTAGATATTTCCCTGCGCATAGTAAATGTATGCCTGCCCATCCTTATCAATAAAAACGTTAGGGTCTATGCCCAATGCGCCTTTTATAGGTTCGGGTTGGGGAACAAACGGGCCCTGTGGTTTATCGGCTATGGCCACGCCTATGCCAAACCCACGCCCAATATTTGGCTTTACAATAGCCGGAAAATAAAAGTAATATTTTCCGTTACGGGCGATACAATCTGGTGCCCACATGGCATAGGCGCTTGAATCAGCCCAGTTTACTTTATTTTGGCTTACAATTACGCCATGATCTGTCCAGTCTGTTAAATTGGGGGAGGAAAAAACGTGATAGTCTGCCATGTTAAACCAGCCTGCGCGGCCGTGCCCCTTGGTAGCCATAATATCATGCGAGGGGTATACATATACTTTATCGCCAAAAACGCGAGCAGATGGATCGGCAGTAAACTGGCTCATAATGAGTGGGTTTTGGGCATAGGTATGAGTTGCCATTGCTGCCATAAAGCCAATAAGTAATAAATATTTACTTAATTTTTTCATATTGTAAATAAGGATAAATAAAAACATAAAGATGGAGGTGAGTAACCACCTCCATCTTGTAAATATTATTTAAATAGCAAAGGCGCAAGTTCATTTAAGCTGCGACGCCAGGTTAAAAATTCATGTGCTGTATTCTCTGACACAAAAGAAACCGCGTTATAGCCGGCATCTTTTAATGCAACCGCAGCACTATTTACACCAGTAGGATTTTCTTTGCTGCCACAACTCATAAACACAAGTTTAGGTTTTACTTTACCAAGTTCGGTAGGGGTATAGGTGCCACCGCTTAACAAAGCATAGTAATCAAACATACCAGGTTTAGCCAACGTAATGGCGTGTGTTTCCATACCGCCCATAGAAAGGCCTGCCATTGCACGGTGTGCTTTATCGCTATAGGTGCGGAAATGAGCATCAACATAAGGAATAAGCTCTTCTGTTAAAACGGTTTCGAAGCCGTTATCCAGCATACCTTTCGGGAAGCCGCCAAAACCACCGGCAGGGCGAGCACCACCACCTGGGGTAGCAAGAGCAACCGGACGAGGACCCGGTTTGAAATTATTGGTCATGCCGTAGGTCATTACAATTATAAACGGTTTTGTTTTGCCTTCTGCTATCAGGTTGTCCATGATCAGGTTGGCATGGCCCTGAACGCTCCATGCGGTTTCATCTTCGCCCCAGCCATGCTGCAGGTATAATACCGGGTAGCGTGTAGTGCCTTTTTCATACCCCGGCGGCGTATAAACCAGCGCCCTGCGGCCGGGTGTATTTGTACTTTTAGATGGGAAAAGTATTTGTTGCACGTTACCGTGGGGCACATCTTTGAGGGCATAAAAGTCCTGGTCATGAGCAGGTATTTCAATGCCGCTTTCCCAACGTGTAGAGCCATAATAATTTCCTGTACCAGGGTCATTAAACACGCCTCCGTCAACAGTTAAGTGATAATAGTGAAAGCCTTCATCCATGGGGCCTTCTGTAGTTCCCGTAAAATATCCGTCGTCTCCTTTAACGAGCTTAGTGCCGCCTCTGCCACCCAGCCCAAGACTAACTCTTACGCTATCGGCTTTTGGAGCCTTTATCTTAAACCGTGCATAGCCCTGTGAGTTTACTTGAGGATACTCCTGCGTGGGCTGGTTAAGGGTGGATGGTTTAAAGTCTTCTTTTACGGCCATATCGCTTGTTTGGGCATGGCTAAGGCTACTGGTAAATGCGGTTGCCAGTACAACAGTTAAACATTTTAAATTCATTTCTCGATAATTTAAGTTTATAGTGGTAGGTTTTGTTGGTATTAGAATAGCAAGCACGCAGAAACAGATAACCAGAAATAGTTAATTAAAAGTTGGATAGGTTCAGATAATCATTTAAGGTTATTGGCAATACAAGCGTGTACTAAATTGAGTTAATGGCTTATGAAACAGTGCTAATTTTTGTTAAAAACCTTCAAGAAATGTTTAATTATAACTAAAAAGCTGCCCGGGTTATCCGGGCAGCTTGGGTTTGATAGGTTAGATTAATGAATTATTTAATAGCCAATATTTTGAGGGTATTTTGGGCCCGAAAGCACATTATTAATTAAACCTTGAGGGATAGGCCAGCGAGCATGATAAGCCTGTACATTTAAACCGCCATTTGGATTGTACATTTGATTTCTACGTACCAGTTGCTGAGTACGTAC
>NZ_MPPL01000001.1:1472066-1478283 GCF_001911425.1 Mucilaginibacter polytrichastri
AGGTCGTACCAACGACGTGGATCACCGTATAACTCGCGCGAGTATTCATCCAGTATCAGGTCCATACCGCATTTAGAATTTTTATCGGTAGTATTATTGGGGCTTGATAACAGTGCTACTTGTGCGGGGGTTAGCAACATGGCAGTTGCATTAGCCGCATTGGTGGCACTCATAGTTGCTGATGTTACATAAAATTGATTTTTAGCTGTAAAAGCTGCATCCGCCGTTGAGCGGTAAGCAGCGCGTTGCCTTAAAATATTTAATGAAGCAGCAGCATTGTTCGCGTTACCCAACATATAATTAGCTTCTGCATTCATCAGATATATTTCTGAAAAACGCATCATAATGATCGGGCGGCTTGAAAAGTCGCCGGTACCCGTACGGAGAGGATCATCAAACTTCTTAACTGTTGGGAAATTAAGCGCAGTAAACTGTTTTGGCGTAATAATCAGTCCTTTAAAAGCATCCCGGCGGGGCATAGACACATCTGCACTAGGCATCAGGATAGCCGTGTCGCCATCCATAGGTACGTTAAAAGATGACAAGGAAACATTTGATGTTGGAACTAAAGTGCCTTTCAGCGTTTTGCCATCACTTTGAAGCCCTGCAGGTGTTGCTTTATTACATATCCAATAAGTTTGGAAAGTGGCGTCGTAGCGGGTATCATGCACCTGGTCTGCAAAGGCCACGTCCATAGTGTAAGGCTTGTTTGGTGCCAGACGAACGTAAGGGCGGCCATTGTAAACATCGCGCAGCATGCCTGCTTTAGCTGTGGTGTATTTCTGCGGAACGGCATCAATGCCGGCAACGTTATCAACACCGGGGCCTACATAGTTTTGGCGAGCCAATACATAGAGTTGATTTAAACCATAACCGCCTGAACCCTGAAGGGTATAACCGGTATAGTTAGGATCGGCAATACCTCCATAATCAATAGCGAACATGTTTTCTTTGCCGTAATCGTTCGCGGGTTTGTGCTCGTCCCAATAATCCTGCCATAGATCTAAACCATAAGTGCCCTTACTCGTTATTAACTGAGCTGTTAAATCTGCTGCTTTCTGAAAATCACCGGCTTGTTTAGCCTCGCCGTAACCTCTGGTTAGGTAGGCCTTGGCCAAATAGGCATTAGCTGTAGCAACGGTAGCACTTTTACCTACACCAGCAGCAGAAAAAGGGTTTGAACCCGTAACGGTGCTAGGTAAGCCGGTGGCAGCATCGGTAAAATCCTGGATAATTAAATTATATATATCAGTTAATTGAGCAGGGGCGTCAGATGTTGTAGCCTGCGTAATGAAGGTTGTATGCAATGGGATACCGCTTTTTTGGGTAGCTGTTAAACCGCCGTAGGTTTGCACCAGGTAAAAATAAAGGAAGCCACGCAAAAACTTAGCCTGGGCAACATATTGCGTACGCGCAGTTACATCTGTAATTGTTGAAGCATATTTAAAAACACCGTTAAGTGTATTAATATCCACATATAAACCAGTGATATCCGGGCCGTTAGAGGAGGTAATCCCTTTAAATGAATTAAATAGCGGTGCTACAGTGCCTGCACTGCCCCCAGGGATGTTTTCATCTGTTCCGTCGTAGTAAAACACAAGCCCTTCGCCAGAGAAAGCTCCTCTCAAATCATTGTAAACACCTACAACTGCTGCCTGTACGCCGCCTGCAGTGCCAAAATAATCTGGGTATAGTGCCGAACGAGGCTTTTCGTCCAGAAGCTTTTTACAGCCTGTAGCAAAAGTTAACACCGCTGCTGCGGCAATCACAAAACTGTTTTTATAAAATACTTTCATAATTTTTTAATTAAAATCTTGCGTTAATACCAATAATAAAATCCCTTGTCTGCTCGCCGGCAGTAATACCCACGCCACGGAAGTTAGCACCACCGTTGCCGGGATTTGCCCCCGCTATATTGCCACTTACTGAAGGGTCAGCCGGGTTATTGGGCGATCCTCCGTTAGTGCTATAGGTATAACCTGATTCTGCGTCGGTTACCGAGAAACTTTTTTTCATGATCGGCGCATAAATAAAGAAGGGGTTGGTTACGTTGGCATAAATCCTAAGAGAACTCAAGCCCAATTTTTTAATCACATTGCTTGGGATGTTATAACCGAGGTTGATGCTTTTGGCCCTGATAAACGAACCATCATAATACTGCAATGTTGAGTAATAAGGCAATTGGGTGTAAGCATTAGGCTCCGGGAAGGCATTGGTTGGGTTTGTAGGTGTCCAATAGTCCAGCACAGGTTGGTTATGGCGGCCCAGGTTAAGGAACTGCCAGCCGTTGCTTGAAGAATTGGACGAAGATACGTAAGGGGCAACTGTTGTAAAGCCCATCCGTCCCTGGATTACCAGGCTCAGGTCAAAATTCTTATAACTCACCCGGTTTGTCATACCGAAGGTATAATTCGGGTTGAAATGACCAATGATCTGATCATCGCTGGCATCAATTTTTCCATCATTATTCAGATCCTGAATTTTAATAGAACCGGGTTTCTGACCATATTTCGCCGCTTGTGCAGCCTCGCTGGTTTGCCAGATGCCTAATTTACGCACATCGTAAATAACATTAAGCGGCTGCCCTACAAACTGACCCGAACCTATATTTATCAGGCCCCCGTTTGGTAAAGAAATTACCTTCTCCCGATTAAAAGCAATGTTAAAGTCGGTAGACCAATTAATACCGTGGGCATTTTGTAGGTTGATACTGCTCAGCGTAATTTCCAAACCTCTGTTATCTGAGGTACCGAGATTAGAAGTTTGTGAAGAAGCCCCGTTGGTTACAGGCAAATTGTTTGGAAGGATGATACCATTAGTCCTGGTTTTGTAAACTTCGACCGAACCTGTAATGCGGCTTTTTAAAATAGCAAAATCCAACGCCAGGTTATATTCAGAACTTCGTTGCCAGGTTAAATTTTCATTAACTAAAGTTGTTACTCTTACACCTTGCTGGTCGCCGGTGGAAGCACCTCCAAACTGGTATTTGCTTGAATTTAACTGCCCTAAAGTATTGTAGGGACTTATAGTTGTGATGGTTGACGTTTGTGCATAGCCGCCTCGTAGCTTCAAATTATCAATAAAGCTGTATTTCTTCATGAAATTTTCGTTACTGATTACCCACCCTAAACCAACGGAGGGATAACTGGTGCGCTGATGCCCTTTTGCCAAAGCCGAGTTAGCATCTGAACGAATACTTGCGGTAAGGTCATACCTGCGATCGAAGGCATAATTTACACGACCGACATATGAAATCAGGCCCTGCTCACTAAAGACCCCGTTTTGTGGAATTACAGTTTGTGCCAGTGCCAGGTTAGAATTAAGGTTGGCATCAGAAGGGATACCGGTAGCATTAAAGCCGGAATTTTCGGTATGGGCCAATTCATTGGTGAAGACTGCCACCACGTTTACGCTGTGTTTTCGTGCGAAAACATTTTCATAGGTTAATAAGTGTTCCTGATTTAACCGATACGAGTAATTATTTGTAGTACTGGCCGTAGTTTGTGGAATGGTAAAAATATTAATACCATTGATGCCATTGTACGTGCCGGCTATGGATTGAGAAAAGTTATAATTTGCAGTATAACGGTATTTTAAATGGCTTACAGGGCTAACTTCGGCATATACGATATTATTTGTAACCAAGCCCCGGGTATAATTATAATATAAATCTGGCCTTCTGCCTTGAAAAAGCGGATTGGCAAAAGTAGCATCTACCTGATCTGATTGAGGCGTTAAATTTAATGTGCCATCCGGATTGTATGGATAGGTTAACGGGCTCATATACTGCGCATTTTGATACTGGTTGCCGCCACCTGCATTTATTAGGCGCACAGTATTTTGGCTGCTCATACCAAACTTGATGTAATTATTTATTTTGTGATCAAGTGTTGCGTTTAACGAAATACGTTTGGTGCCGTTGTTGGGTTCCAGATTGGTATTAACCCGATAGCCTATACCTACGTTGAATTGCGTTTTTTCTGTACCGCTTGAAACCCGTAAACTTTGATCCCAAACAAATGCGTCTTTGACTAACATTTTGGGATAATTTGTGCTTACACCCTCATTTAGGGCCTTAGTTTCTATAGCGGTAAGATCGTAAGGATTAACATTCTGGCCACTTTGAAGCACAGCGCCCTGCCTTGCATCAATTTGCAATTGGGCAAATTGTTGTCCGTTAAGCAAATTCATGTTTCCTTCCAGTTTGTTAATACCGTAATAGGAATCATAAGATGTTACGGTTTGCCCAACGCGGCCGCGATTGGTGGAGATCAGAATTACACCGCCCGAAGCACGTGAACCATAAATGGCAGTTGCCGATCCTCCTTTTAATATATCGAGGCTTTTGATATTATTGGGGTCAATGTTTTCTATAGAATTGTAATATGGTTCTCCATCAAGAATAATCAAGGGCCCGTCTGTACCCGGCGCAGCGCCTATAGTACGTGTGCCTCTTAAACTAATTACAGGGCCATTAGTCCCGGTAACCACATCCAAGCCAGCAACCCGGCCTTTTAACTGGTCGAAAACGTTTGATGCAGGTATTTCCTTCAAGGTTTTAGCCTCTACCGTTACCACGGTTCCGGTAACATCCTCTCTTTTTAGCGTTCCATAACCTACTACAACTACCTCGTTAAGGTTAGAACTGGTTCTTGTCATGGTTATGATACCTAAATTGGTTACACCTTTCACCAATGTTTTTTGGTAATCTACGTAACCCACAAATGAGATGGTAATTTTATCAGTAGCGGCAGGTACGTTAAAAGTAAATTCGCCATTTACATTGGCAGTGACAGCGGTGGTGGTACCTGGTATTTTTATTGTTGCGCCGGTAAGCGGTTCGCCCTTTTCATCAACCACTTTACCATGCAGTGCGGTTGTTTGAGCTGTAAGCGTAAGGGAAAATAAGTTAACCGCAATGGTGATCAACATCATTTTCCAAATTTTTAAGAGTTGAAGTTTTTTCATAAAATCTGTTATATTGGTAAATAATCAGTTAGTGGCCGGTCAAGTCTTACTTGCCGGGTTTGCATTAGTGTAATTCAGTGGTTTACTTTTTCATCGTGTTATTTAGGTTACATATTGGTTACTATTAAATCGATTCAAGATCTTCGGTTGCATTTTTAGCAACAGCAAGGCTTCTCGAATAGCATTCAAGCAATTACATTGTTATTATTCCTGGTTAATTAATTTAATTGGTTTATCAGCCCTTAGGATGGGGCAGATGGTTGTTTTATTACGCCAAACATATACAACCGGAACTGTGTGGGCTGTTTCAATTGTATAAATTACTCTTGCATATGTTCAAATAAAAAGCCATGCCAAGTCAATAA
Source organism: Mucilaginibacter polytrichastri (assembly GCF_001911425.1). GTDB lineage: Bacteria > Bacteroidota > Bacteroidia > Sphingobacteriales > Sphingobacteriaceae > Mucilaginibacter > Mucilaginibacter polytrichastri. The sequence continues at coordinate 1,477,400 of NZ_MPPL01000001.1, forward strand.
TCAGTATAATCGGCTATAATTAATAACTGGCTCATATTCAGAATAGGTGAACTAATGATTTCTGCAACAGTGCTCTTTCAAAATAAATTTATATCCTACAAATAGCACTATTGCAAAAATTTAACGGTGCCGACAACGCACACCATTTTTATTGAATTGAGGGGCAAGATTTCTATACTGGGCTAAACGGGGTAATAGGAGAAACCCTGTATACCGGTGTCTGTAAAAACGAGAAGTGGTGTGTATTTATTTATTGAGGGGCTGAATGATTGGTTTGATCGGATTTCGTTTGGCGCTTAAATATTCGGAGGGAACTACACCATACTTGTTTTTGAACATCCGGGTAAAATAACTCGGTGTACCAAACCCTGTGAGGTAAGCTATTTGAGTAACGTTTAATTCACTCGTTTCCATTAGTATAGCTGCTTTTTCTAATTTCACGGTGCGGATATACTCTATGGGGGATAGGCCCGTGAGCTCAATTAATTTATAATAAAGCGAGCCTCTGCTCATGCCCACATGTTTACTAAGTTCCTCTACTGACAGATCGGGGTCGCTTAATTTACTTTCTACATATTTAAGAATCGAGTTCAATAATTTAAAATTGCCAGATTCGATGACAATATCTTGCCCGTCTAATTGTATCTGTTTCGAGTAGGTGTCTTTTACGCTTTTGTTAAGGTTAAGCAAATTTTCGATCCTGGTATTTAGGATTTGAAAATTAAATGGTTTAGAAAGAAAGTCGTTGGCCCCCGATTGCAGTCCCTTTAGTTGTTCATCCTCGCCGGCCATCGCCGTTAGCAGAATAACCGGGATATGGCAGGTGCGTTTATCTTTTTTAATTTTCTTACTTAATTCAATACCAGACATGGCCGGCATATTGA
>NZ_MPPL01000001.1:1478293-1498460 GCF_001911425.1 Mucilaginibacter polytrichastri
ATCACTTACCACAAGCTGCGGGTGTAAGCTCAGCGTTTTTTGCCAACCTTCCTTGCCGTCGGTCGCCTCAGCAATTTGGTAATATTTTCGGAGGTGCTCGGCCAGGTAAGTGCGAAACTCTTCATTATCCTCAACAAGCAGAATAGTGGTGTTACGGTCTGGAGTTACAGTTTCATTAATAGTCGATTCCTGGTATTGTTCAACATGGTTTGCGCCGGAGATGGCTGCAGGAGCATCGACAAAATATATATCTTGCATGTCATCCGGCAATTTTTCGGCCATTTTAGCAGATGTAAAAGTGAGCACTGGCAAATCAATTACGAAACTACTACCATGCCCCGGCACACTTTCGGCGTTGATACTTCCGCCATGCAATTCGACGAATTCTTTGGCGATGGACAACCCAATGCCGGTGCCCTGGTTAAGTATAGCATTAGTTTGATGTTGATAGAACCGGTCAAATATTTTTGTAATATCCTTTTCCGGAATGCCTACGCCAGTATCACTTACCGTGATAATTAAATGTGCAGTAGCATCAGGTACATCGATAACCTCGACGCTCAAAGTCACTTTGCCTCCCGGAGGGGTGAATTTAAAAGCATTGGATAATAAATTAAAGATAACCCTTTCCAATTTATTATGGTCGAAAGAGGTAAACCAATAAGGGCACTGGGAGTTGATAGTGAAAGTAATTTGCTTTTTAGCGGCCAAATCTTTAAATGAATCGCCGGTTTCCCTGATAAAGCTCACCATATCGCCAGGTTCCAGATTAAGGGTCAACTCCTGTTCTTCCAGCTTTCGGAAATCCAGAAGCTGGTTTACCATGTTCAGTAATCTCCTTACGTTCCTGTTAATCATTCGGATGTCTTCCAGATTGCCGCCTACGGATTCGCGCCGGAGTAACTTCTCTACAGGGGCCAGAATAAGTGATATCGGCGTACGGAACTCGTGGCTAATATCAGTCAAAAACTTGATCTTCAACTGATCTAACTCATGCAGCTGTTCGGCTTCACGCCGCTCACTATCCATCAATTGCCTGAACTCCATCTTCTCTTTCTGAATTTCGAATTCGTTTCTGATCTTTTGAATACCTCGTCGCCTTAGTAAAAATAAAAACAAACCGGCTAGGAATATATACATGGCATAGGCATATCTGGTACGCCAGAAAGGGGGGAACACGGTGATCCTGATCGAGGTGGGCGGCGCGCTCCAATGCTCACCATCATTGCTGGCTTTAACCTCGAAAGTATAGGTGCCGGGGTCTATATTGGTATAATTTGCTACTCTGCTTTTATGAACGTAATTCCACCCTTTATCAAACCCAACAAGTCTGTAAGCGAATTGATTCTGTAATGGCGCGGTATAGTTGACAGCCACGTAGCTGATTGAAAAATTGAGCCCGTATTTTAAGTTAATTTCTTTAGAAGCTGCTATTTGTTCTTGGATAGGGGCATTTTCTCCTGGTATAACAGACTCGTTACTCACTTTGAGCTCTGTTAATAAGACCGGCCCGGAGCCAATTTTGTGTTGTAAGTTTGCAGGGTTAAAAAAATTAAAGCCATCCCGCCCTCCAAAATAGATGTCACCGTTGGACAGCTTGATTGCAGCGCCAGTTGAAAAAGATCCTTGCTGAACACCGTTTTCACCATCAAAATTTTGGAACTTGCCCGTGCGTTTATTAAATGAACTAATACCACTGGCGGTGCTGATCCAAAGCAATCCTGTTTTGTCTTCCAGTATGCTTTTGACTATGCTATTGGCCAGCCCGTCTTTTTCTGTGTAGCTGGTTACCTGCTGCGTCCTTTCATTCATACGGCACATTCCACCTTCGGTGGACAGCCACAAGATACCCTCACTGTCAAAAAATAAATGTTCTACAATGTCGTTCGGCAAATGCTGCTGCGTCTTATTGTAATGTTTGATTATTTGGGTTGCCGGATCAAAAGCTGCAACGCCGGTTCCCCCTGAGGCGATCCAGATTTTTCCTCGGGGAGATTTAACGATGCAGCTTATAAAATCATTAAGCGGTAAAGCCTGATGAAATTTCTGTGAAAATGTGGTGAACCGATGGCTAACAGGATCATAAATATTTACGCCACCACCCAATGTACCTATCCAAAATTTTCCATCGTCGTCTTCCATTATCGAGGTAATGTCATTGCTGGTTAAGGCGTCCCGGCTTTTATCGGCAACAAATTGCTCGTATTTTCCGGTACGGGGATCTACGCGGAAGAGTCCGTCGTGATAAGTTCCTGCCCATAGATTTCCGGAATGATCAATATATAATGGCCAAACTGTTAAACCAGGTCTAGATTTGGGCAAGCGGCTCTTGATTTCAAAATTAGTAAACAGCCCTGTTTCCCTATTGAAAAGTTGTATTCCGGCTCCATCTGTTGCCACAAAAACGGAGTTTTTGTTGTATTCAGCAAATCCGTTAACGATAGCAGATCCCAAACCAGAGCGGTCAAAAGGGTCGCTTTGCTTCATGTTGAACAATGGAAGATTTTTGTCGTATTTAGCCAAACCACCTCCAAAGGTTCCGATCCAGTATATGCCATCCGGATCGATAAAAACGCTGCGTATAGACGGGCTCTTCAAACTGAAAACACTTCTCGGATCTGGCCGCATGATTTGAAATGATGCAGACCGGGGATCAAAGATGTCCACACCATCCTCCGTACCGATCCAGATTTTTCCGTCCTTATCCATTTTCATTGCAAATAAAGCATCACTGCTCAACGAGTTAGAAAAATTGTTCTGATGTTTAAAAATTTCAAAATGACCATTGGGCAGTAGATGGTTTAATCCGCTGAGTGAAGCAGCCCAAACGCCTCCGCTTTTGTCTTCCACAATAGATTTCACAACATTGTCTGATAAACTGTTCGGATCATTCGGGTTGTTGATAAACCCGGTCAACTTCTTATCTGCCGGGTTGTAAGCATAAAGTCCGTTATTGGTACCTATCCACATCCGGTTTTTGCTGTCCTCCAGTAAGGAAAGTGCGACAATTGTTTTCCCCTTTTTTGCTGTGGCATCGCCTAAACGAATAACATTGATCTTACCGGTCTTTAGATCAATGGTTCGCAGATCGCCATAGGTGGCTATCCATAATTTACCCTGATGATCTTGCAAAATTGCCCTGGGCGAGATATGCGCTAATTCAGGCCAGGAACCATCGCCTAAATAAGGGATGATCCGGTCCTTTGTTCTATCGTAATAACTAACGCCCCCCGCTCCGGTTCCTATCCATAATTTTCCTGCCTTGTCTTCATGTAAACACAAAACTTCATTGCCGGGAAGGGCGTAGGCTTTTCCTGCTTCATGCCTGTAAACCACAAAATTTGTACCGTCATATTTACATAAGCCATTGCTTGTGCCAAACCACATTATTCCAGATTTATCTTTTATAATGGAATAGATTGTGTTGGAAGGCAGGCCTTCTTTTACAGTTATAGTTGTAAAATTGATATTGGCTGCGGAGCTGTCAATCGAACACCAAAGCAAAAGAATTATTAATAAATATCCTACACGGAATTTCTCCATTGATGTATGATTTGATGACAATAAAAAAAAGTGGTGACCGCTGGTTATTGGTAATTGGTTTCAACACAAATATATAAAAGCTGTCGGCTCTAAGGGCAATTCAACACTCTTTTTTTATTGTCAGAATCATATTTGTAGTGTAAAAATGGGTTAATGTTTAGCATCAATATCAGATAAGCACTGGTTAGTTATGCAAAACTGTTTATCGGGCTGGTTAAATATTGTGCTGGTTAATTTACTGCCCTGCATAATCTCCTGATGCGTAAAGCCAGTTTCTGCCAGTTTTTTGCCATTTAATATTACGTGAAAAACCAGCGGCGCAAACACAAACCACTCCTACATAGCGCTCTTCAAATTGGGCCATCCACTTTCGGTATCTTCGAAACCTTTACGGATGAAGCCGGCCGTAACACACATTTAAGTGGCGAGATTGCCAAAGCATTGATGGCCAAAGTACCCGAGTTGCTGGTTACCACTCCAATAATTGAAAAAGTAGACTTACTGGCTATTAAATGAACCCTGCCTATTAGCATAGGCCTAACCAAACGGGCAATCCACCAACGCTGGCGGCCTGTAACTCAAATCATCGGCCCTGTAACGAACCGCAATATTTTTAGGAGTATTGAAATATTATGTGCTAAAAAAGATTTGAGTAAAACAAAAAAAACCTTAAATCATAGGATTTAAGGTTTTTTCGACTTCGATTGGTATCGCTTTCTGTCGGGATGGCAGGACGTTATATCCTTTCCGCAAATAGCTATATATCAATGCGTTGGACGCAATTTTTCAGAACTACTCACCGTTTTACTCACATATTTCTTAACGGCGATTGACACAAATATAACATTTTAACCGATAAAAACCAAGCAAAAGAAAACAACTCCGCTCAAATTATTCGATACTAATTTCTTGCTATTACACTCTTTGTAAGAGGCTTAGGTCTAAATATTCATTTAAGAGCATTGCCATAGTCCTATTAATGTATCAGTTAAACTTGGCGATTAAACCAGTATTTAAAGCTGCATCCGTAAGGTTTTGACTTTAAACCGAGGCTTCACGAAATTTACTTTTGATCGCAGCAGCTTTCACCTTATTCTTAAATTCATCCCCCGGCCTGAAGGCGGGAATATAACTCTCCGGTATTTGTACAGCGATGTTCTTCGTGATGTTCCTGCCGATCTTGGCCGCCCTTTTCTTCACTAGGAAAGTACCAAAGCCCCGGACAAATACATCTTCGCCGTTGATAAGGCTGGCCTGAACCACCTTAAAAAAGGCATCTACAATGGTTTCAGTGGCTTTTTTTTCTTTTCCCGTTTTTGCGGTTATTCCTGCGATTACGTCTGCTTTCCTCATCTTTCTATATCAATCTTGTTCGGCTCTTAATTGCCTTCATAAGGCACAAAGATAAGCCGGATCGGCCTAAACGCCAAACCAAACCGCCGGGGCTGGCTGTAAGAGCGGACATGACCACCATGCATTAATTACGCACACCAACCCATTTTCACCGCTTAGCCACCAAAAGCGCGTAGCCGGGTCAACTGTCAAGGCCGGACGGAGCCGCTGAAAGCGAACAACTCCCGTCCGCTCGTTATAGCCTTGACGGTTGATCCCAGCGTGGGCTATCTTTGCGAACGCGGTGTAATTGGGTTTTTTTTCACCAGCAACGGAAAAAGAGCAACTTGCTTATGAGCGTAGCGAATTTGCGTGTTGCTGTGCGAGGTGAGGCGGGCGGTGGCGGGTAACCCCCTCTGTCGCGGGTCGCCTGCTGCCGCTGGCCGCAACCTGACAGATACTGTCCTTACATATCACATGTTATACCCCATAAATAATTAGCCCAATTGCCCTCGTTATTGAATGTGGTATTTCTTTTTAACAGCTAATATGACCTCATCCTTTGCCATTGGTACGCTACCAGAATTTCCAGACTGGCTTCCGAAAATTTGATATTGATATTTTATGGTATAAATTCTATCGATCAGCATCTTCAATGGCGTTATAGGTAATTCTTTTGTATCAACTGCTTTACTCACATCCGGTAAGTACTTTTCCATCATTTTAGTGTCCGTTGCATTGTCCGGCGAATGTTGAATTACAGACCACATTACAGCTTCGTATTTCTCGCCAACCAATGATCGCCCTATATATGTTTTATAAATGGCATGAAGGGAGTCAATCGAATGCCGGGCTTTAAGATCGAGCGGGTGTTGTTTAACCGCATCAAGGGGAGTTATTTTTCTATATCTCTGATCATTTGAATTAATCGTGTCCATCAGTAATACCAGTTTTGCATCCAGCTTGTTATCATCAGCATATTGCTTAGCGTTAAATTTTTCATTTTTAACATTTGTATTTTTAAGGCAGTTTGCATAAAAAGGCTGGAAAGTTTCAGGAATGGCTTTTTCGAGTTTTGCGGCACCCAACATCTGAACATAAGAACATACGGTGCTGGCATCCAAAGCAATGGCTTTTTTAAATGCTATTTCAATATTTATTGCAGGTTCTTTAAGTCCGATAAAAGCAGAAGTAATGTTCCAGAAATCAGCAACATTCAATTTATCAGAATTTCCGGCTTTTGAAGATTTTGTTTCATTTAATATATGGAGCGCATAATTGAAATCCTTTTCGGTTACATTTTCCCTTTTTACAGGTATAAAATTTAATATTTCCGCATCGAATGTTTGGTAGGTAAAAATGTGGTCAGCTTTAACTGCCTGGGAGTAGCATTGGGCAAAAGCAGCCAAAGTAAGACAGGTCAATAAAATAATTTTTTTCATGCTATATCTAATTTTTCACTAAAAATATCCACTGGTTTTAAGATGAAATTGTACTTTTCAGCCAAACATAACTTTTAATTCTACAACGGCATGTGTCCTGGCGCATACGACCATCACCACATAAGACACGTGTTTATTTCATTCGTTGCCGGAAATTACATAAAGTTTTCATGTTTAACGGCATTGGGCAAAAGCAACTCGCTTATAAGCGGAGCGAATTGGCGTGTTGCTACGGGTGGTGAGGCGGGCGGCGGCAGGGTAACCCGCTCTATCGCGGGTGGCCTGCTGCCGCTGGCCGGAACCGGTGGCCTCCTGTGTTCTCCCGCCGTTTTTACTCCTGTTAAATTACTAACGCCAACGCCATCGTTTACGCAGGCAACCGTAGCAATAATAACGTTTGAGCGGCAACCAGAATAAAAAGGTTTTTACAAAAAAGCCACGGGGTATGCGATCCATCTCAGATTGGCATCGGCGGCATTTGGAAGCGCTTTGAAACGCTGGTAGAACGGGTTTTTCGGTTTCAGGTTGCATGGCAATTTATTGGGATAAACACATTGTTTCCCTCATTCAGGCCTTTCATTGATTACCTTAAAGTTACAAAAACAACCTATTTACTTCTGTAGTTTATTGATTTTTTATATGTCTACGAATCTTACGACAATGCTTTCTGCATAGGAAAAATGCCTTTCTATCCCGAAAATGTGCCTATTCATGTAATAAAAGCCCATTTAATGATTTTTGGCACGTATAGCTATTTGGAATAAATCCAAATAGGATTTATCTTTAACATTAGTATTATTTAACTATTGATAAATAATTCATAGAGACTTACCGATACTTATGATAAACTATAACAACGAATACCTATGCCTTACACGAATATCTCTCACCAAAATGACTGCGACAATAGCCAACAAGATATCGTTAGCCTTGAAGAAATGAATATAGCCGCTTTGTTTTATGGAATATAACGAATACCGCCATGAAGAAAGCTATCAAAGTCAAATACCATTCCACAGAACTATTCTCGGATGATCAAATGCTGGGCAAGCTGCCGGACGACTGTAGGTACAAGATCAGCTTTGCATTGGAAGCAGAACTAACGCTACTTAAAGCGGGCAGGGTTATCCGCCAATCCTGCAAAGAGTTTCTCGCCTATATGGAGATTTACGAATTTGTGCTAAAAACTGAGCTGGAGTTTAGTTTTGAGGTGGAAGAAACCGCGGCATTCCTGTTTTTCCTGATCGGTAAGGGCATCCGGTTCTATCTGCCGGATAGCACCCCGGTTATTGTGGTCGAAGAGTCTACGGGATACGCCACCTTTAATACACCAGGAAAATATATCGGCAAATTACCTAAAGGGACTACCCATGCCGTATACATCCATCCCCGGACAGCCTGGCTCTGGCGGCAAATTGAACAATATGCAGGATTGGAAGATTTTCTTGAATGGATGGAAAGCGGGACAGAACAGTTTGGCCACATGCCACGGGTAAAGGTCAGAGAGACAATGCTCTGCACGCTTTTAGAGGAGTTAGCCCTGTTGGATGCCCGTAAAGTTGGTGATATGGAGATCGCCAAGATGACCATTACCAAAGAGTTGCTGAAACAGTATTATGAAATGGTGCAGAAAAAACTCACCTCAACGGTGTACCGTATCTGGTACTTTATCAAAAAGAACTATACTAATCATCGTTTAACGAATATCCGAAAATTGATCAATCGTTATGCGGTCTCCTTAAAAACGCTGGAACGGGAATACTTTCATGAATTTGAGATCACACCCGCGAACGATGTCAAACGTTTACGTATGAGAAAATCACACAGCCTGCTACTGGAAACCGTTATGTCCATCCGGGAAGTGGCCCTGTTCGTGGGTTATAGCAATACTTCCAGTTTCGGTAAAGCATTTAAAAAACACTTCGGATACACGCCAACCGAGTTAAGAGACAAAAAAAGAGGTACTTAAGCTTTTTTTCAACATACTGGCCACCGAAACAGTTCGAGAGAACCGTGTTGAACGCCAAAAAAAGAAGGCGCTTTTTGCCCAATCGTCCAATATGGACAAAAAAACATTAAAACACCCCGCTTTTGCCTCAATTTTGTCGTAATTGGACGATGTGTTTTTGTAGCGCGGTAATTAAATTTGGTTATATCTATAACGAAACAAATTAATTATCAACAATTACGCTTATGGAAACTGCATTACCTTCCGCATCAAACCAATGGATCACCGCAACAGCCCAAACCATTGACCAGACTTTTAACAACCTTAAAGAACGAGTAATCAATGCCGCAAAATTTTTGGTTTCTTACCGACTGGAACTGGTATTATTCGCGTTCGTAACTTTTTTTGTGCTGTTCCTCGTTTACGTATTATTCCTCGCGCCGCCAATCCCGCCTTGTAAAGATATTTATTGATACCCCTAAATAGCATTTCCCTTTCTAATATAGGAACAAAAAATATTAAACGAACGCATGGGGAATACCGGCTTTTCATAGCGCCCTTTCCGGGCGTTCAAGTGCATAGAGCTAAGATGACTGTCCCCATAATTTGAAGCGGTCATCAGTGCATAAACCGGCGGTATTGGTAAGTGATTTACCGGAACGGCACAAGGAACGTGCACACGACGATAAGTGCAAATAAGCAAACCAGGGCTGACCATATAAAGGCTTATGGTCAGTGTAAGTACAGTTACAGAAAAATGTAAAGAAGATGAAAACGTTAGATGCAGCAACAATCAAAGACATGGCAGAGGCAATCGCCATAAAGACCATGCTGGCCGCTATGGCAACGCTATGCATCCGTTTCACCAGGGCGTACATGGCAACTTTGGTGTGGTTTAGCACCATCATCATAGCGCCACTCTTTACCTGTGCTTACGCCCGAAAGAGAATTGTTAACAGAACGAATCACGAACGTAAATTTGCACTGTTCACGTGTTGCGGCGAACAGGGAGTTTTAAATTGAAAAAGACCCGTCAGAAGCTGACAGGTCTTTTTCGGGCAGCCGTGGCAGGCTGACCCTGAGAAATTAAAATAAAATAATTTTCAAATTAAAGGTAGGCATTTACTTTTAAATGCATAATCCCGCCTATGGCAACTCTTCAAAAAAAATGGCTACGTGCCGTTTCATTTATTGCATTATTTTTTGTGATTGTAGGTATCGGCTTTGTTGTTAAAGCTGAAGCAACCAAACGCGCAAGTTCGAAAACTAAAGTGGCTAATGCGACTTCTTCAAAGAAACATAAGCAATTTGCAGCTTATACCTTTTATTATAATGGCCCGAGCTACAGCGTCAGCGATGTCACCAATGAAAGCAATTGGGTATATGACCCTGATGGCAATACATGTTCAGGTGATAACGAACAAGCATGTACTATTCAGGTTGATGCCGCTTTTGTTAACAATCCGGCCACGACACCTACGTTGAAAACATCAACAAATTTAACGGCTACTTTAAACTCGACTTATAACACCGCGTATGTTACCGGCTCTTCTGATGCAGGAATGGCCATTTCAAACGCAGAGCATCCGTAACGATGTACCTGTTATCCTTCATAAAGAAACGGGGCGTTTATGTCCCGTTTCTTAGTTGCTACATGTCTTTAATTCTGCTGTATTCCACTTTGTTCAATGATATCTACAGGTATCGGAAGCGCATAATAGCTTGCGTTAGGCTGTAAGGTAACTATCTTACCATTGATGTTTCTTGTAAGGACAATATTCTCGCCCTCTTTATTTAACCGCTTAATGTCCATCCAGCGAAGCCCACGCATCAATAATTCCTTTCTTCTTTCCAAACGGACTTTTGTTAAGGCGTCAGTCCGGTCTGTGGCTGATATCGGGGTGTAAGCTACCGTACTTTTCCATCTCTTTTTTAATAGATAATTTAGATCATCCATTGCTGAATTTACGTTATTCAAATATGCATAACACTCTGCCCTGTTCAGGTAAAGCTCGTCTGTTGCAATACCGGAAAAGAACGTACTTGCATTTGCTGCATAACTTCCCTTATATTGTTGGTATCCGGCATTAGCTTTAAAAAATGCAGTTTTCCGCAAGTCATTTGTATTATACTTCCCATATAATACCGTATCAATCCGTGCCCGTGTCGTTGAATTTAAATTGAGTGTCGATGCCATTTCCGTATAAAAAATAGTTTCACCATTGAATTTTTTAAATGGCACAGCTGTGGTAAGTGAGATTATAAAGGGGTCACTATTATAGTTCATCAGATAGCTATTCAGAACGAGAGCTTTATTTGCATAAGTCAAAGCCACATCATATTGGTGCATATATAAGTAAGTACGGGCAAGCAGCGCGTATGCTGCACCTTTCGACGGACGCAGCAGGTTTAGCGGGTAATCGGGTAGATAATCAAGCGATGCGGTAAGATCGGTAATGACCTGTTGGTAAGATCCCCTAACCGATGCCCTTGTAGATGGAATATTAAAATCTGATTTCAAACGAAGGACAATCCCTAAATCAGTATCAGCAGTATTGCCGTCATACGCCTTAGCATATTGCATGGCCAGCAAAAGAAAATAATAAGCCCTGAAAAATAAAGCAGACCCTTTAATATTATCCCATTGTTGTTTATTTGCGGCTGTCTGCGGAATTTTATCTAATAGCTCAAGGCTCAAATTGGCATTATATACCGGCAGGTAACCTTGGTTCCAATCGTTCCCGTAACGAATATCGATAGGTATCCATTGATATAAATTCTGTGTTGTTATTGGCTGACTATTGAACGTAATTGGTAGCCAAAAATAATCATCAGTCGAAGATTCGTTATAGCCAGGGGTGGTTTTAAGATTCATTAAATTCGCGTCATCGAGCAGGCCTTGTAAATCTTGCAATGTTTGCGGGGTGACCAGTTTAGCATCAGATTTAGCATCTAAATATTTCTTACATGAGGTATTCAACAGGACAAGTATGGCAACCATCCAAACTTGTATAACGTAATATTTTTTCATAAACGATTGCTTTTTAATGTTAAAAATTGCTTCTCAATCCGAATGTTAAACTTCTTACCGGAGATAGTGTATTAAGGTAGTCAGGGTCGAGGCCCAAATGATTCGCACGCCATAGTATTCCGACATTCTGCATACTCGCATATAGGTCAACGCTACGGAAAGGAAGCTTCATTTTGCTAACATCCAGCCGGTATCCAAGATTGATGTAATCCAACCTGATATTATCGGCCTTAATGACATTTGGCTGTGAGTCGGCATAAAAATAATCCCGATCCTGATTAGCCGGATAAACAAAAGCCGGTACTGTTGTAGATGCTTCGTCACCAGGCTTTTGCCAGCGTAAGGAATAATCACTATTCCCGGTTCCATTAGCAATAAGCCTGCTGTAATTGATGGTCGGTTTCATCGTATAGTAGCCAAGCCTGTAGCTCATGTTAAAGGAAAGACTGAATTCCTTCCAAAAAAAACTATTGATTAGGTTTCCGTAATAGGTCGGTGTCGCAGACCCTATATAAACAAGGTTATCACCGCTACTGCTGGCTTCCAGTGCCATTGCGGTGTAGTTTATACTGGGTTTGCCATTCAGGTATCCTTGTGGATTGCCTGCTGCGTCCAGTCCGGCCCATTTATAAACGGCAATCGCATACAGGGGCTTTCCAACTAATGGTGTTATGCTGCTGCCAGACGCTAAAATGTTATATAGACCGGTGGTATAGCTGTTATTGTATTGAACCGTTTTGGATATATTAAAATTAAAATAAGTATCTGTCTGCCACCTGAAGCTTGACCTTTGCAGATTTAAACTATGCAGCTCCGTTTCAACACCGTAGCCTTTCATTTCCGCTATGTTCCTGACCAATTCCTTCGAACCTCCCCAGGTTGTGTAATCATACAAAGCGGGCCCGTAAAGATTGGTGCCATGTTTTACAAAGTAAGAAACGGAACCTTGCAATCGTCTGTCTTTTATTGTGAAATCCGTGCCGATATTCCATTGAGATAGCTGTTCCCATTTCAGATCGGGATTATTTATGCTGGTAATACGGGTTATTGGTAGACCAGTAACGCTATTTGTTGCATAGGTAGCTACAGGCAGGGCTGTACGGGTTAAATCTACATTGCCGCTTGTCCCATAAGTAGCTTTAATCCGAAGTTCCGGCAGCCAGTCTAACCTGTAAAAAGGTTCATCTGAAAGCAACCAGCCCAACCCTGTAGACCAGAGCGGTTTCCACCGATCATTGGTATTGGCACCAAAAATATTGGAGCCGTCCCTGCGTGCGCTGCCGGACAAGGTATATCGTTTTTTGAAACTATAAGCGGCGTTAGCATATAAACTCATAAACCGGTATTGTGTAGATGTAAGGTTATTACCTGAACCAATCTGGGTATAGTTGCCTGTTAAAAATTCGGGGTAGGAATTTACAAGATCGACATTGCTATAAGTTAAAGGATCTGCATTATAACCGTACCATATTGCGCTTTTACCATCGGTGTTGGCCGACCTTGTTTCCGCTCCTGCAATTGCAGTCAAACTATGTTGGCCCAATGTCTTGTTCAGGTTAAATTGCCCACGTGCGGTGGACGATGATACATTGCCGAGATCAAGACTTTGTATCCCGCCTAACGGGATAGGATATGTTAGAATGCCAGTTGTCCGGTTAAGCTGCGTATAGGTATTGATAAGGTTACGCGCCCGGTAGCTTTGGGCATCGGACAATCCTACGGTTTCATCATGCTGACGCTGGTACTGATATGACAGGTCAAAATCAAGAAAACTGGTTAGCTTGTATTTTAAACCGGTACTCGCAAAAATATCCCACCGGCTCGTATTTACGGTATTGTGCTGATAATCATCAGCGGGGTAATATTTCCAATCGAGCAGCTTGCCATTACCTGCGGTATCTGTATATGCACCACGGTAAGCAGTCGCTAATGGCAAGGCATTTCCCTGCGCATCCCTGAACGATAAGTATGGCAGTATTCTCCCGCCTACACTGAGTGAATTGTATGCCGGTCTGCCGGATGCCGTTTCAAGTGACGTAAAATAGACTCGACCAGACAAAGTAAGATTTTTCCCGGCTCTAAATTCCTGCGTCAAACCGATATTGACCTTGTTGTTCTTTTGATAAGTTTCGCTCAATACCTTATCGTAAGCGCCCGAAAGCAAAAACTTGTAATTACTGCCACCGCCACGCACATTAAGCCCGTATTGCTGGGTGATAGCATGCGTATAAAACTCTTTTAAGTAAGCGCTCCGGCTATCTTGTTTGCTTAACGCATCCAATTGCGCATTGGCAACTGTACTGTTTATTTTCCCCGAGCGTTGTGCCAGCATGATTTCAACTGCCGGGCTAAGCGCCTGATAAGGACTGTTACTGATCTGGTCATCAAAATACCCGGCATCAAACATTTTACGTTCCACAGCGATATAGTCGGTAGATGACATCTGATTATGAGCCATTAAATTGGGTAATTGCTGCACAATTACGTTAGCATTAAATCCAATGGCAATAGGCTGATTATATCGGCCTTTTTTTGTAATTATGACAATAACGCCGTTGCCCGCCCTTGAACCCCATATGGAAGCGGCTGCCGCGTCTTTCAGTAGAGATACGCTTTCAACATCTAAGGGATTTACGTTACTAATATCTCCTTCGTATATGAAGCCATCAAGCACGATCAACGGGTCTAAAGGGCCGTTTATGGTGCCTAATCCGCGTATAGACAGGTTAGTCGTGTTCTGAGGATTACCGTTGCTTTTACCAATATTCAGGAGCAAGCCGGTACTTTGCCCCAAAACACGGTTTAATATATTTGTTCCGGGGCGTGCATTGAGCATAGTTTCACTAATTTGTGATACAGAACCATTAATTTCATTGGCCCGAACCTGCTGGTAACCGGTATTGATGACCACCTCATTAAGCATTTGCGTTGCCGCTTCCATGTTTATGTTTAGAAAGCTTACCGGATTTTTGATCACTTCATATTGAGTTTTTAGACCAACAGCCGAAAACTTTAAGGTATCGGGCATGGCATGAAGCGGCATGGAAAAATAACCTGTACTATCACTTTGTGTATAGCCATTCTTTGACGATCTGACAGATACCTGAAGTTGTAAACCGTCTGGTAATTTTATATGCCCTTTTAGAATAAAAGATGGCTTTTGCTGCCCGAAACAGCTAAAACTAATACAGATTTGCAAGCATAACAAAATGGTACCTGGTATCCATTTTGAGTAATGGGCGTATTTTATGCGCTTTTCCATCTTACCAATCCTTTACTGGCAGGTTCAAAGGCAGATCCGCAATTAAACTCTCAATATTTTGTTTATTTACCTCCGTCCATTCGGTGATGGCTTTTATCCTTCCATCAACACCGACCCAAACGTAATGTGGAAGAACATGACAGGGAAAATAGCTATTGAATGATTTCTTCTGATGTATTATCGGAACAGAAAGTGCTTGATGATTCGCTATGTAACGACCAATAAATGCACGAACCTTTTGCTTGTCGCTGTCACGATTAGAAGTGTTGACTAAAATAAATTGAACCTGGTTCTGGTAGGCCCTATTTAGGCTATCTATATGCGGAAACTTTGCAATGCAAGTTCCACACCATGTAGCCCAAAAATCAAGAATGATTAATTTTTTATTGTGGTAATCATTCAGGGTGATAGTTTTCTTACCCAGGCGTTCATTAATGACCTGTAGAGGTATTTTCCAGATGCCATTGGGAATAGTATCGCCAATGACGAGAGGTTTTATAATATTTTGGCCTTGTGCAGTAGCTCTAAAATTTAGGCAAAGCGCGGCCAGTACTATGATGAGTAGCGTTTTTTGCATAGTGGGTTGAGGGTTAAAAACCCGGCACCGGTATGCTAAATTGCTTTATACACCCGGTACACGGGTGGTAAGAGAATCAGAAATTTGAGCGGTGATGCTCATTAAAAAAAGGGAAACTGTTATATCGGGGCTTTGGGCTTTAGGGGAAAGAGCATTTGTTTTGGGCTGATACCGGATGGTATGGTTTTGCCAATACATATCACAATAAACGTGTACCATAGAATTGAGGGATTACGCGCCATTACTGGCCTCCTTTCTCGTGGAACAGTGGTAATTGTATAAGGCCGAAATTAATAGGGGTAGTTCAGTTTTAAAATATTCTACTTGTTCAGGCGTTAGCTCGGCAATCTGTTTACCATGACCTGCAAGGCCGAAAAAGAACCACCTGTTAAGTTCGTCTTTTACCTGCTCTAACTGGATATTGTTAAAGAAATCATCTATAGCTGCTTCCTCGGGAGAGAATCGGGCTATATTAAGCGGTAGAATTTGGGCCTCAGCTTTGAAATGCTGTGGTGGGGTAAAGCTTGTTTTGTCTGAAAAAGAAACAAGTTGAGAGGTTTTAGATTGCTGTTGAGCAAGGTTAGCTAAACACTTTTTGAGAGGTAGTAAAAACACATGCGCCATACCACTCTTTACCATTTTAAGAAAGGTAAAAATTCTGTAAAAGAAAATTATTTGGGTTGGCTGTTTCATATAAAAATTAGTAAAACCAATCTTGAATTATATCAATACGTCAATTATTTGACCGATTGGATCACACTAGCAAGACATATGCCTCCATAGCAAATATAATTAATTGATCTTATAAATCAATTAATTTACTTAATATATCATATAATTGATCTAATAAGAATTATAACTATCTGATTTACAGAGATTTAATTTTAATTTATATTTGATGGAATAAACAGTTAATGAGCGGAAACAAAAATAAGATTTACAGAATTGGTGCTGTGCTTGCCGATAAAGGAATAGATAACAAGGTATTAGCCGAATTAATGGGCGTAAAGCCAGAGACTGTTTCAAGATGGTGCAATAATGAAATCCAGCCCAAACCTGAGAATTTATACAAGATCGCTCAGCTAACCAAAAGCAATCTTCAAGAACTGCACATTGCAACCTTAGATTGGCCGTCAGGGCCATCAGCAGCAGAACTTGCCCAAACTGAATATGATGTGAAGCAAAAGGCTGAACGCTTAAAAAATTTGAAGAACAAGAGCAAAGGATAGTTCAACCGTAAAACGATTTAAGAAAATAAAATGATTAAAACCATCACGATAAAGAATTTTTTCGGGTTTAAAAATTTTGAGGCTAAAAGACTTACCAATGTAAATGTCATCATTGGGGCCAATGATAGCGGTAAGACTGCCATATTAAAATTATTTTATGGTATCTCTAAATCATTAGAAGATTTCACTCAAAAAAATGCGCATAATCCGTCACCTTATAAAAGATTACTTTCAGAAAAACTCATCAATACTTTTCAGCCCCGTAAAAACGGATTGGGTGAATTAGTAACCAAAGGGTCGGGTGAAAAACTAAGTGTCAATATCACCTATGAGGGTAGAAGTAAGCAACAGATACAGTTTTCCTTTGGTGATACCACAACGAACAGTATTGTAGATTGCACTGAAAACAACCATATCGAAAGTTTCGCCGATCAATATAATGCACTTTTTATCCCGGCAAAAGAAGTTTTGACCGCATTCGACGCTATCGCATTGACCAGGGAACAATACAATATGATAGGCTTTGATGATACCTATTACGATCTTATTCTTGACCTTCGAGTTCCTACCCAACAGGGTAATGTCAACTCGGAATTGAGGAACGTAAATAGTGATCTTGAAGCATTGTTTGAAGGGGTGATTACGCAAGGTCCAAAAGACAATCCTTTTATTTTTAAGAAAGGTAAGACGGAATTTAGCATGCCTTTGACGGCTGAGGGCATTAAGAAAATCGGCATTCTTACAACCCTGATTAAAAACAGAAAGCTGAGAAAAAACACAGTTCTTTTTATGGATGAACCGGAAACAGCTTTGCACCCCAAAGCTGTTCGTAACCTTGCCGAGATGATCGTCTTGATGAGCAAGGCGGGAGTACAGGTTTTTATCACCACACATAATTATTTCCTTATTAAACAGCTCGCCATTATCGCAAAAAGAGACAATACAGACATCAATTGTTTTTCTTTAAATAAAGTCCAAGGGCAGCCAATCGGTTACACATTGGGCAATATGAAAGATGGTTTACCTGAAAATCAAATCATAGATGAGGCATTAGCCATGTTTAATGAAGAAATTATAAATTCTTTAGGAATATGATGCCGCATTCAGAAAATGGCGTTAAAGTACATTTTCCAGACAGTAATTATTTTTTCTTTGGTGATTGTGCAGCTTACAAATCCATTAGCGCCTATGCTGTGAAAGAAATGGATATATGCTGGCTGGATACTGCATTAAACACACTTTGGTGCGTGGAATTAAAGGCATTTGATGACCCGAGCAATGCTAAGTTTCTACAACAGGACTTATCAAGTGGTGGTATCGTCAAATATTGGATAGACGAACTATATAAAAAGACGCTTCATACCCTTTGCATGTTGGAAACTGACAGGTCAAATACCAATACATGTATTGTTCACGGGATCACCGATCAAACCATCTTTAAGCTTGTACATTTAATCAATGTTTTACCCGGTCAGGAAACATGGCTTCAATTTATTCAGGATGAATTAAGAATCATGTTGATGCCCATATTAGCCATTTATGACGTCCATTCGTTAACCGTTATTCCTTATTCATTGGCAAAGAATAAAGCCATTTTGCCTTGGATTGTATAAACTAACTAACCACTGGTTGAAAAATCAATCAATGGTTAGCTAATTAAAAGGTCAATCTTCAGGGCTTCCGTCTCAAGGTCTTTAAACTGTCCGCTTCCCTTTCCAATTGCTTAATCCGAATTTCCGTTGCCTGTATGTCTAAATACCGTTCTATACTATCCGTGCGGTATTTATTAATAGCCGATATATTCAGGCTGTCCAGTTGGCTTTGTAATTTCTGCTTTTTAGTGCTGTCTGCAACAAGATAATTCCAGTACCAAGCTTTACGGAAACGGCTGTTCTGGCTGTCCTTATACCAATTATGGAAGCCGAACCCACTAACGAGGCCAACTACAATAGCTATGGCAGTTAGGTACATACCACGCTTAGCCATAGTCTTTAAAAAGCCTTTGCCGCCGTCCTCCGGTAGTACCAAAATCCTGTTTTTTGAAAAGGCCGCATTCACTACCTGTATAACGGCTGTTCTCATGGCGGCCATACCATCACTGGCAATTTTGGAAATGGCTGATGTACTTGGCGCGGGTACGGTTACCTCGATCTTTTGATACTTCTGCTCAAAGCTGCCGATCAGTTTATGTGTCTCTTTTTCCTTTTCCGCTATAAGCGCATTTTTTTGATCGATCTGCTGTTGTTGCTCTTTTATAAAATTCTTGATCTCCTTTAAGTCGGTGGCATGTTCGTTAAGTACTGACGTTAAGGTGACCTCATCAATGTGGGTTTCTTCATTTGGTTTCATGATGCTATCATTAAATGGTTCCTAATTATGTTTACTTGTATTAAGCAAAGCTTACCTGCCTATGCTTGGGGTGTATTGTTGTACCTGCTGTTGTTCCTTTTCCTGTTGTTGCTGTTTCTTCAATTCCTCCTGCTGTTGTCTTAGTAATTGCGCTTGCCTGTTTTGCTCCTGATGCTGGCGTAATTGCTGCTCTTGCTTCAATTTCTTTTCAATATCCATCAGGGCATAGCCGACCTGGCTGCCTTTAAAACGTACATGTTGCGCATCCGTAAAAGCAATACCCCGGCCTAAATCTACTTCGTAGCCCCGCTGCTCCATATACTTTTTGACCTGCTGTACATGTTTACTTTGTTTGATCGCTGCTTGCAGATGTTTTTTCAAAGCCTCCTTGCGGTTGTCTAAACGCTGGCTTTGTGCAACCCTTTGCTCCGGCTTCAAGAACTTATTCGGGCTTAAAACCCGCTCTAATTTGTATTCCAGTTCCATCCTCCGGGCGAACTCAGCAACATGCTTATAGCTGTTGCTGTCACTGGCTGTTTTGCCGTCAAATCCGATGCGGTTGGCGACGATATGCAGATGCTCATGATCGGTATCTTTGTGCGCCACCACCACATACTGATGATCTTTAAAATCAAATTTTTCGGCCAGCTTTTCTACCATGTCGATCTTATCTTGTAAGCCTAACTTCCCGGCATCGCTGTGGGCGAAGCTCAATGAAAAGTGAAACACCGGCTTTGATTGGTCAGGGTTTAACTTGGCTACTTCGATCATCTCCCGCACCAGTTCCAAACGGGTGCCGAAGCATTGGTTATAGGCGATCACCTCCACCTGCTTCTTTTCCAACTCCTGCATTTGCAGTTCTTTACTTTCCTGCCGCCTGCCCTCAAAGAGGTAATGCAATACGCCACGGAAACTTTTGCCTGTGACTACTTTCCCGATCATGACACATAGGTGTTAATGTTCTTCACTAATGCCCGCAAGCTTCGCATATCCTGGTCGAGCAAGGCTCTTTCCATCGCGTTCAGGTCGTCGCCCCGGTTGCGCCTCCTGGCAATTTGGTTGAGGTTGGCAGCAATGTGATTGAGCGTACCGCGCATTTCTAAAACGGGCTTAGGCAGGGTCTTGACCCTGACGTCTATCCGCGTGTTCAATCCCAGGTTCCGCAGGAAAACCGAAGGATTCATGCCTACGCGTTTCGCGTTGGCTTCTATGATCTTTTTCTCAATGAGCGTACACATGACGCTCACGGCAGTGCGC
The DNA here is from genome assembly GCF_001911425.1 of Mucilaginibacter polytrichastri. Lineage (GTDB taxonomy): Bacteria > Bacteroidota > Bacteroidia > Sphingobacteriales > Sphingobacteriaceae > Mucilaginibacter > Mucilaginibacter polytrichastri. The sequence goes on from NZ_MPPL01000001.1 coordinate 1,498,264, forward strand.
CGCTTGTGCGGCACTTGGGGGCGACCGCCCCGGTTCACCCGGCCCGCCGGGGCCGGGTGCTTTGTACTAATTGTCTTTTTAACTGCACTTTCCATAAGCTTCTTTTCGTTAAAAAATCGTTAAAAAAATCCCCCCCCCCGAATGCGATAGCATGAGCGGGGGCCAGCAAGTTTCGGCATGGCCGAAACATAGCTGGC
>NZ_MPPL01000001.1:1498497-1499340 GCF_001911425.1 Mucilaginibacter polytrichastri
GGCCAAACGCCTGTTCCGCTTCCCGGCTGTATCGCTGTAGCGATACGCCGGTGACTGTTGATGCAGCACCTTTGGTGCTGCCCCCGCCAAAAGCGGCCTGCCGCTTTCGCGGTTCTTCGGTAATCGCTATAGCGATTACCGGGCTGTTTAAAAGGTGGCACCAAAGGTGCCGCCCGTTTATTCCGGCGACTTGTCGCCGGTCTGTTTTACACCCGCCTGCGGGTGTCAGGCTTTCAGCATACCGCTCGCGGTATCGCTGATCTGCCTGTGTTCTTTTCCAAAGCGAAGCTTTGGAGTAACCAGCCTCTTTACTGGCTGCCCTGTTCTAACAGCTTTTCGATGTCCTCTAACTTGTAATAGAGCATCCCGCCGATCTTGGTGTAACGGAGCGTTCCGTTAACCCGTAAATTCTGTAAAGTACCGGGGGAGATATTTAATAGCTTTCGCACTTCATAACTTTTCAGCCATTGCTTGCTCTGGCCTTGTCCTGGTTTTAGCAGGGACTTGATCTCTATTAGCAGATCCGTTTTAAATTGCTTTAAATCTTCTTTAGTGATTAATTCTACATTCATATTTCGCCTCCTTTGCCTGGTTTGTTTAATGATTGATTATTCGTCTCCGGCGCTTTGGCCTTTACCCATTCGAGCAGCGCGTTGCGGGAGAACAATAGTTTGCCTCTCGTCTTGCTGTGAGGAATTTGGTTTTGCTTGGCCAGCCCGTACAAGGTCGATTCCTTGTAACAGATCAGAGCCGCCGCCTGCCTAGTATTGAGCAGGGCATCACCGTCCGCAGGGCCATCGGTTCCGATGGCCCTGCGGACGGATGTTTCCATGAGCATTGATA
>NZ_MPPL01000001.1:1499361-1539711 GCF_001911425.1 Mucilaginibacter polytrichastri
GTAAATAAGATTTTTTCCTTGTCCATAACATTTGCGTTGATGGATACAAAGGAATAGCGAAGTATAGCTTAGGATTGCAATGACATTAATGTAATAATTTATGTTTTTTAAGGATGCTTAGCATTTCCTCGATATGGGGGTTATCGGTACTACTGCCTTTGAGTATCGCTATGCCTTTGGGGGAATAGGTTGCCATTACGCTTTTAATGCTGTTTATACCGGAGCCTGCAAACACGCTGAAGTGATGTTTTAAGATGGCGGCGTAATGGACCAGGTTGGTACTGCGGTTATATTCGCGGTTAATGTTGTAGCTGGCATACATCAGGGCATTTAGGACATTGCGCATATCGCCCTTTGATGTCAGCATGGGGGCCTGTGGTTGGTGTGCCTTAAAAGCATTGGGAAATGCGCCGGATGAAAAAACCGAACCTAAAAATCCGGTCAGTTCTGCGGTACTGAATACAGCGGCTTCGCTGCCGTTCTTCGTTTTAATGGGCGCGGTCAGCACCAGCCAGAGTTTTTTGATCTCTTCAATATCGCATAAGAGTTCTATGCGCTCCGGTGCTGTTGTAACGCGTTGACTTACCGTTTCCTCTGCAATGGCCGGCGTTAGTTTAGCTTCCGGTTCCTCCCTTTTTTCTTCGGTGGGTTTGTTTCGCCTAACGATCTCCTTGCCTTTATAATAACTTTCAAAATGCATACGGATAGCGCTGCCTGTATCCGGCGAAAGAGCCAGTAGGTGATTGATCTCCACAAATCCCCGGTACACATTGGCTTGCAAGTAGCCCAGGTTATAAAACAGTGCTTCGTTCAGATCACCCTCAAAAAAAAGAAAGTCCAAGCAGTACAGGCAGTACGTCCTTAAATAAGGTAATTGCTGTTCATGTGGCAATGCGGTATAGGTAATACCGAGATTTCGCTCAAAATCTACGATGCCCTCGTCATAGCCGCTGATAAACTGCTCCGTAAACCGTTCTTTCATTTCCAGATTCCAGCCGGGGCAACCATGAATATCATAGCTGTTTATGGTACTTTCCTTAATGCTTAAGAAATCAAAGAGGTCGGCATCACTAATAAAATAGGCGGTGTCCCCTCGGATCATTTCCCGGAATGGCAGGTACCCCTCCCTGTCCATTAGGTCAAAACGTTTATCGTCCCGCCCGAAATTGCCATCCTTTTTACAAATAAATGGAACCCTTAGCGCGTCATAGATATGACCTGAGTAGGGGCTGAAGTTTGGAAGGTGATGAAAAAACATAGGCAGGCCACTTTACATATCAAAAATAAAGAATATTATGGTGAACTGGTATTTATAAAGGGTGTACTCTGACGTATTTACGCAGCTATCAAGATCCGGCTTGACTGTTGGCTATTACAGTTATAAGCGTCTTAAATACAATTCTATTTTTCGTCATGCAAATAGAATTGTTCATCAAGGTGCTAATGACTTTCGAGTAAATTTTTTGTAAAGTGCCTTTGGGTTAGTAGATTAAGCAAACAATACATATCATTTTTGGCCAAAACTTGATAATGGGCCTTTTTCCGAAACCCATGCGCATCGCAAATAAGTAGGGACTTTTATTTAAACTCTTATGAAAAATACAGAATTACAGAATCTGAACATGGTTCAATTATCATCCGTAGAATGCATGGACATCAATGGCGGTGATACTAATGGTTTAATGCATGGTAACACAGGTTCAAATAATGGCTTTATTTACCTTTACAACGCAGGCGCAACTGTAGTTGGGTTCGTTGCCGGTTTCTTCGCTTAATTTTTAATTTATAAAAAGATGAATACACAATTAAACTTAGCCCAAATGGGCCTTGAAAATATTTCGCTTGAAGATGCCATGAAAATTGACGGCGGAGACTATTCTTCTGGATATGCTGCCGGGCAATATGTTAGAAAGATCGTAGATGGAGTTGGTTTGTTAGACTTCCTTTATACTGTTGCAAAGGCACTTTAATTCTTATTTGATGAAAAATAACGAACTTGCGAAGTTGAACATAGTTCAATTATCACCCGCAGAATGTATGGAGATCAACGGTGGAGACACCAATGGTTTAATGCACGGTAATACGGGAAATAACAACGGTTTCATTTATTTATACCAGGCACTCATAACCACTTTGAGTTATGTCGCATAAACTTAAAACGATGAACACACAATTAAACTTAGCTCAAATGGGACTTGAAAATATCTCATTTGATGATGCAATGAAAATTGACGGCGGTGATTACGCCGCTGGATACGCCGCTGGAAAATATGTAAGAAAAATTTTCGATGGGGTGACTTTATTAGACTTTCTTTATACAGCTTTCGTGCTTTAACGTTAGACTATAAAATCTGTCCAAGGCTTATTTAATGAGATGAACGATTAGAATATTCCGATTATTCAAATCATTAAATAAGCCTTTTAAAAATTAATATCCTAAATCAAACGCTATTTTTATTTATCCTGACATTACATTATACAGTGAAATTGAACCGGTTAGTAATTTGAAATTAAACGGCTCACTTTATAAATACACCCTCATAAAATTAATGAAAGACTTTTTTAGTGAACTTTGGACTTTTGCAAAATGTCCTGAAAATACCTTCTACAGACCAACCAAAATTAGAAATGGAATAATTGACATCTATTATTCTTTAGCATTTTATTTAATAACTGCCACTGTTATTATGATTCCGGTTACTGGAGTCATACAGATCATCAAGTACTTTTTTTCTATAGATCTTATTAATATCAGGAATAAAAACATTGAAAAATCTCTGGGTATCTATTCATTAGCAATCATTGCGCTATTGGCACCAATAATAGAAGAAACAGTTTTCAGGTTATGGTTAACAGGAAGAAAGGGTTTCATTTTTCTTAGCATCATTGCTGCAAGCTGGGTTATCATAACCAAAGTAAAAGGTATCTCCATTTATTCCGGGGTCAACGGTGAATTTTTTCACAATTTAGTTTCAGCTATATTCTTAGGCGCTATATTCTTCGGTGTGGTTAATTTAACTGTACTGAAAAAGTTTCGGAGTAACCATTTTAAATTATTGTATTGGGGATCTTCAGTTGCATTTGGATTGATTCATATCGCGAATTTTGCGCCGTTGAAACTTAGCCTTTTATTAATTTATCCGCTGCTCATTTTGCCTCAAATGGCCATGGGGTTTTTATTAGGCTTCATAAGGGTAAAGAATGGGTTTTTATATGCTGTAATGATTCATTGTCTGATAAATCTACCAGGGGCAATATATTATTCTTATTTCTTTAAAAACTAAGTATGGACATGCGTTAGCCGCTTTTGTGCTTATACCTATCCAAATCACACTATGATCTTATCAAATGATCAACTGGTCAACACTGAAATATATTATCTTTCACCACTAAAAAGAACAACTTTCATTATCTATTGGGTCATCTTAGCCGGGCTCGTCTCCGGTATCTGTGCCTTACCTTTTGTACACACCACAATCGCGGTAACGTCTCAAGGAATAATCCGTCCGTGGAAGGAAAGAACGGAAGTAAAAGCAATAGTTGGGGGTATAATAGACACCCTTTATTACAGAGAGGGAAGTTTTGTTAAAAAAGGAGCAGTTCTGCTAAAGATTAAAGATCGGATAACAGCAGGCAAAAGAATTGTAAACCGCTTTCAAATAAATCAACACTATCTTTTTATACACGACCTGAAATTACTTACATCAGCGGAGCCTAACGAAACCCTGGTGAATGAATTATCGTCGCCCCTTTATAAAGAGCAACTAAGTCACTATTTACATCAAAAAAGTGATCAAGAGGCTACCCTTAAAAAAGCTACTAAAGAACTTGGTACCAATACGACTTTACTTAACGAAAAGGTGATCACACAAAAAGAATTTTTCGATACGCAGGTTCAATTTGATAAAACCAACAGCAGCTACAAAGCTTTCGTTGTAGAACAACAAACCAATTGGCAACAAGATTTAGCTAAGTATGAACTTGAACTTTCTCAATACAAAGAAGAACGTAACCAGGTAAATAATGATGCTTCATATTATGATATTAAAGCACCTGTTTCTGGCACATTACAAGGAATTAACACTTTGTATTCTGGGGGGCTTTTACAAGCAAACGAAACCTTATGCACCATATCACCCGATGGAAGACTATTAGGTGAATGTTACGTGTCAACGAAAGACATTGGCTTGATAAAAATAGGCCAGCCAGTACACTTTCAAATTGATGCGTTTGACTATAACTACTTTGGGATATTAACCGGAAAAGTTTTGGTTATAGATAATGACTTTTCGATGGTGAATAATTCCAGCTTATTTAAGGTCAGATGTCAATTTGACCAAAATCAATTAAGCCTTAAAAATGGTTTTAAAGGAGCATTAAAGAAAGGTTTATCTTTTCAGGCCCGGTTTATTATCGGAAACAGAACACTTTGGCAATTATTATGGGATGATATTGATGATTGGCTAAATCCAACCGCCCCATCTAAAAAATAGTGTATATGCGAAACGGAATTAAAATAAAACAGCAAGACACTAAAGATTGTGGTGCAGCCTGTCTGGCCTCTATAGCGGCTTTTCATAAGCTGCATTTACCTTTAAGCAGGATACGTCAATACGCAGGCACCGATAAAAAAGGAACGAATGTTTTAGGAATACTGGAAGCTGCTAAAATAATAGGATTCAATGCTACGGCAGCAAGGGGAGATTTGGAAAGCCTCACTAAAATACCTCTTCCAGCTATAGTCCATTTGATTTTAAAAAACGGGCTACAGCACTATGTCGTAGTTTACGAAGTCAGCAAAAAGCGAATTAAATATATGGACCCATCAGATGGGGCTTTTCATAATGTATTATTGAAAAGTTTTAATGAAGAATGGACAAAAGTTATTATACTTCTGTTGCCCAATGAGAATTTTACTGAAGGCTCTGAAAAAGCTTCAAATCTCAGACGGTTCTGGTCGCTGTTGGCCCCCCATAAATCAGCAATAATCCAGGCGCTTTTAGGAGCAATAATATATACAATTCTTGGGTTAGGCACTGCCATTTATGTCCAGAAGATCGTAGATTTTGTTTTAATAGATGGGAATACCCGGCTTCTCAATATGATGAGTATCGGAATGCTGGTTTTACTTGTATTCCAGACCGTTATTAACCAAATCAAGTCACTGCTCGTACTGCGTACGGGCCAAATGATGGATGCACAGTTGATACTTGGTTATTATAAACATCTGCTAAAACTTCCGCAAAATTTTTTCGATACGATGCGCGTGGGTGAAATTATTAGCAGAGTTAATGATGCGGTAAAAATAAGGGTTTTTATCAATGACATCGCAATGAATCTGATAGTTAATGTCCTTATTACTGCCTTTTCAATAAGTATTATGTTCATTTATTATTGGAAACTGGCTTTAATCATCATTGCTATTATCCCCGTATATATAATAATTTATTGGTTAAGCAACAAAGCAAATAAGAAATGGCAAAGAAAGCTGATGGAAAACAGTGCTGAACTGGAAACTCAATTGGTGGAAAGTATTAATTCAGCCGGAACCATTAAGCGTTTTGGAATAGAAGAACATGCCAATCGTAAGACAGAGAACAGCTTCATCAAACTGTTAAGAACGATTTACAGCAGCTCTGTTAATAGCTTATATCTAAACAATTCCTCCGATTTTTTTAATCGCTTATTTACAATTGCGATACTTTGGGCAGGAGCCTACTTTGTTGTGCAACGGGAATTATCCCCAGGGGAATTATTGTCTTTTTATGCATTGGTGGGTTACTTCACGGGGCCAGCTTCTTCACTCATAAGTGCTAACAAAAATGTTCAGGATGCACTTATAGCAGCAGATAGGCTTTTTGAAATTATCGATCTTGAAACAGAAAAGTATGATAAAGATAAAATTTTATTAATGCCTGATATGCTGGGTGATATAAATTTTAACAATGTCAGTTTTAGATACGGAACCCGGCAAATGGTTTTCGAAAACCTTAGTTTAACGATCAAGTTAAATCAAAATACGGCAATAGTTGGTGAAAGTGGTAGTGGAAAGTCAACCTTGCTTTCAGTGATGCAAAATCTATATCCTGTTACCACAGGAAGCATTACCATCGGGGGCTTTGATCTCAAACATGTAAACAATGATAGTTTACGAAAAATCATTAGTGTTGTTCCGCAGCAGATTGATCTATTTGCGGGAACAATAATTGAAAATATTGCTCTGGGTGATAACCAGCCTGATATGCAGAGAATATTGAGCTTATGTAAATTATTAGGAATTAATGATTTTGTGGAAAACCTGCCGGATCATTATCATTCGACAATTAGTGAGCAGGGCGTGAATCTTTCGGGTGGACAAAAACAACGTTTAGCTATTGCCAGGGCATTATACCGAAATCCTGAGATTTTGATCTTGGACGAAGCAACGTCATCTCTCGATCCTTTAAGTGAGCAAAAGGTCTATGATACGCTTGCGTGGTTCAAAGGCCAAAATAAAACGATCATCACGATCGCCCATAAACTGTCAACCATAAAACACTGTGATGAAATTTTGGTACTTAAGAATGGGAAACTCCTTGAACGGGGTGATCACAAAACGCTTGTAGCCCTAAACTCCCATTACGCTTCATTATGGCAGTTTCATCTTGGCGAATCGTACAGTTAATGCTACCTCACCTGCTTTGTTCTCCGGATAGCACGGTTCAGGATCACATATTTTGCAATTAAATAAATCTAAGAGCTTCGTAAATTTAGAAAGTAGTCAGACCATTTACATTTGTTATACATACCATAGCATTGATGCCGTCAATGCTATGGTATAAATTTTTAGGACTGCATCCGCCTTTTCAGATTCGCCATATCCTCACTTAGTTTACGCTCAACCACTTTGGCATAGGTCTGTGTGGTACGGATGGTGGTATGCCCCAGCATCTTGGACACGCTTTCTATCGGTACACCATTGCTTAAACAGACCGTAGTAGCGAATGTATGCCGGGCAATATGAAAAGTGATATCCTTATTGATGTTACACAAATCGGCGATCTCTTTTAAATAGGCATTCATTTTCTGATTGGAGATCACCGGGAAAAGGGTACCATAGTTTAGTGCCTTCGGATGCTCTTTATATTTTTTGATCAGTGCCTCCGCATGCGGCAACAACGGTACGCGTACATCGATATCAGTTTTCTGCCTGCTGGTAGACAGCCAGTCTTCGCCGTCTATGCCTTTAACGATGTTAGCTGCCGTCAGGTTCATCGTATCTATGTACGCTAAGCCAGTGTAGCAACTAAAAAGAAATAGGTCTTTAACGGTCTGTAAACGCTCTATACGGAAGTTTTTCTTCTCCATTGCGGCCAGTTCTTCTTTGGTCAGATAAAATCGTTCTACCTTGTTAAAGTGCAATTTGTATTTGGCAAAAGGATCTTTTTCTATCCAGTCCATCGTAACGGCCATAGTCACCATTTTACAAAGCCGTTCCATGTGCTTCATAATACCGTTGTTCGTCAACGGCTTTTGGTGGTCTTTAGGCTGGTGGTGGCTGAGGTAACTTTCAAAGTCAAGTATAAACTTATAGTTCAGCTCAGTAAGGCTAATGTCGGCGCGGTGGCATTTGTCCTTTAAGAACTTCCCGATATACTTCTGTGTGGTATAATAGTTCTTCATGGTGCCTTTAGCCAGTTTGTCCTGCATTTCCCGGTTATGGTATTCACCTAACTTGATTAAAGTATATTCGCTTTGATCGCTACCCAGGAATAACGCCTTTACCGCATCTACCGTAACGGTTTTCTTTTGCTGTACCAACTGGTGGTAACTGTCCGCGATCAATGTCCGTATCCGTTCGATATGTTCATTGAGTTTACGGGTTTCTTCTTTGGTGCCTCGTGCCTTGCCTTTGGCATCGTCCCATTGTTCAGGGTTCACTTTCTTTTTTAAGGAAATTTCACACCGTCTGCCGTTTACCGATATACGGGCAAATACAGTGGCCTGATCGTTTTTTTGTTGCTTAGGTAACCTAATTACAAATTGGATACCAAATGTGCTCGTGCTTCTCATATCAATCAATTTTAATGTTACTTGATATTCATTGATGCCTTTGGTCAAAATCGCTCACGGAAAAGAAAAGCAAAATCGCTCAAAAAGAATCAAATTAAATGATATAAATAATTGACAATCAAATACTTATATCAATACCAGTGAGCGAATTTAGAAAACTAAAATCACTCACGCAATTGCTCACAACTTCTTTGATATGGATTGGGGTTTATTGGTAGAATAAAAAACAAAAAACCCGCAAATTAGACTAATTTGCGGGTTTTTAAACCGGTTTGACTGGTTATCAGTCGGGATGGCAGGATTCGAACCTGCGGCCTCCACATCCCAAATGTGGCGCGATACCGGGCTACGCTACATCCCGATTTGGAATGCAAAAGTAAGCTTATAAATTACTATTGCAAAGTTTTTTTGAAAATAATCAGAAGACCACTTTTATGGCAATTTTAGGTTAAAGGCAGCACTATACTACTTAATCACCATTTAATAATAAACAAGTTAGTGCAAGTACTGTTTACCTTTTGCATGATAGTAGTTATACATAAAAAGGTGCATATGTTAATTAAAAAGTAGATCAGCATATTTTAAAATGAATAAAAATGATTGAAATTAAGAGCTATAAGTTTTACGGATACTTAAAACTTGCCGTCGTTATGTAAGCGGCTTAATTGCCTCTGCTTTAGTGGGTAGGTAATTAGCCATTTTCTTAGGAGTTTAATATTTTATTACTTCGCAAAACTTTTTTATGATACACATCGTAAACTTGTATATTCACAGGGCTTGTAATATTTGCCGTATTAAATGATTTATCTAATTTTAGAGGCCGAAGTATTAATGCTTACCGGAAGATGACCCGCTTGTTAATGAAAAAGACACCCGTTTATATTTTACTATCCGTTATTGCTTTACTATCTGTTAGCCGGCCAATCAAAGCGCAATCAAGCATTATTACAGATATTGATACTGCCTATTTAAGAAAGCTTATTGAAACAGCCAAAGCCAATTACCCAAGGGTAAAAAGTTTACAAAACCATATTGATATAGCCCAGCAAAATATTAGCAAGGCCAGGGCGTCTTATTTAGATGCATTTACCTTTTCATACGTTTATCAGCCACATAGTTCAACTATAGTGAGCACTACACCCGGTACAGCAACTACAGGATCAAACTATAGCTATTTTAATGGTATACAGGTTGGGCTATTTTTTAACCTCGGTAACTTTTTACAGAAACCTTATGCCGTTAAAGTAGCCAGGCAGGAGTTGATGATTGCCAATAATGATCGTGATGAGTATTTACTGACTTTAACCACAGAGATTAAAAAAAGATATTACGCCTACATATTGCGTATTGCCGAATTAAAACTTCAATCGCAATCTGCACAAGATGCAGAGGAAATAATGAAGAGTGTAAGATATAAGTTTGAGAAAGGGGAGGAAACTTATGATAACTATAATAAGGCACAGGTAACCTACTCCGACCGGAATCAAACCCGCATACAGGCCGAGGCCGGTTTACTTTCTGCAAGGGCTGATCTGGAAGAATTAGTTGGACAACAACTTGAAAGCATCAAATAAATGGAAATAAAAGGTTTTTTTACATTACTGGGTAAACATAAATATACCCTTGTTATTATTCCATTAGTGGCTATTATTATCACCTATTTTTTGGTGCGAAATCAGCCGGATACTTTTAGTTCGCAGGCCGAAATTGCTACCGGGATAGTTGACCAAACCCAGCAATCTCTTAATACAGAAACCCCACAGGAGGCGCACATTAATCAGCAATTTAATAACCTTATTGCAATCACCCGTTCTAAAAAGATGCTCGACCAGGTTTCGTACCAGTTGATGATCCACGATCTGGGCAGTAAAACGCCTTACAGAACGCCTAGTAAATTAATGGCCAGTTTAAATGAATCTGCTAAGAAACATGCCATAGAAGTATATACCGGTTTGTATAAAAAACGGCAGGAATTATCTTTGTTTGACCCCGACCAGCAGGGCTTATATAAGTTAATGGGTTCGATGCATTACGACGATCAGGCGCTTTTAAAAACGCTGACTGTATACCGTGCCGATAACAGCGATTTTATACAGGTGCAGATGGATGCCGATAACCCGGAATTGGCGGCATCTATTGTAAACATACTTTGTAAAGAAGTTATTGATTATTTTAACTTCATGCTAAAAGATAATCAGCTTAAAGCGGTTAACTTTTTAGGCAGCCTGGCAAAAGCCAAACAGGATACCCTGAACAAGCGAATGGATGCGCTAAAACAGTACAAAATACAGAACGGTGTATTTAACCTTAACGAGCAAGCCAGGGCACTTTACGGGCAGATCTCTGATTTTGAAACCAAACTAGATCAGGCTAAAAAGGATGCGATTGCTTACCAGGGCGCTATTAACGATATCGACAAACAGTTTGATCCTAACGACCGGAAGTACATGGAAAGTGCCATGGTAAAGGTTAATCAAAATATTGTAAACAGTACTGCGCAACTCCAAACGTTAAACCAAAAGTATGTACAGAGTGGGTTTAACCCGCAATACAAAGGGCAGATAGATTCGCTGCGACGTGTCATTTCAGGTATGGTCAATAACTCGTCAGACAAGTATATTACCAACCCCCTAAGTACCAAACAGAACCTGATTACACAAAAGCTGACGATGCAGATACAGCAACAATTGGCGGAAAACAGCATTGGGTCTATCCAAAAGCAATTGGGTGCTTTAAATGACCGTTTGCACACCCTTGTGCCGCACGAAGCTGTTGTACAGGGCGATGAAAGCGCGATAACTGTTGCCAGCCAGGAGTATTTGGATGTGTTGCAAAAATATAATCAAACTAGCCTGGAGTCTAACTTTACGGTGCGGTTAAAACAGGTTAGCAATGCCATGCCGGGTATGGCGGCACCATCTAAAAAGATGTTATTGGTTATCTTAAGTGGTATCATCAGTTTTGTATTTTGTATCGCGGTATTCTTTGTGTTGTTCCTGTTAGATTCCTCGCTGAAAAGCCCGCGCGATCTGGCTAATAAAACCAAAGTGCCGGTTATTGGCTATCTTAATTTATTACAGAGCGCAACCATCGATTTGAATAAGGTTTGGACAGACAGGGACAAGAATGCTGATGTAAGGTTATTTCGCAACCTGCTGCAATCTATCCGTTTTGAGGTAGAAGGCGAGTTGCAAAATGATAAGGTATTACTGATTAACAGTATTACCAATGGCGAGGGTAAAACCTATTTGGCCATGAACCTGGCCTATGCTTTTGCAGCCATTAATAAAAATGTATTACTGATAGACGGTAACTTTACAAACTCGGGCATTACAGCTTTAGTTAAGCCTAAAGTATATCTCGAAGATTATTTAAAAAGTGATGCAACTGCAGCTACCTTGCAATCTTCGGCATCTAACATCGCTATCTTGGGTAATAAAGGTGGCGATATATCTGTATTGGAAACTGCACCGCATGATGTAGTGACCGCCAAAATAGAAGAACTGAAACAGGCGTTCGATATTATTATTGTAGAGGCGTCTGCTTTAGATACGCTCAACAAATCAAAAGAGTGGACTTTGTTTAGCGATAGGATACTTACTGTTTTTGAAGCCGGGCAAAGCTTTAAAGAGCCGCAGCAGCTTAACCTGGAGTATCTGCAAACATTTGGACACAAATTTATTGGCTGGGTAATGAATATGGTTACCACAGACGAACTGATTGATACCACTAAAGCTAAATAGGTTATATTATGGTTATTATAAGCTATGTATGGATTGTTTTACAAGTGCTTATTGGCTACAACCTGGTGTTGCCTTTTTTGCTGTATCTAATATCAACAGTTAAAAAAGAGAAGCCTTTAGCCACGAATTTGTACAAAACCGAAGATGCCGACTATGGCATTATTGTAACGGCGTACGAGCAGGTTACCGCCATACCCGATGTAGTAAATTCATTACTAAAACTCAATTACCAGAATTACCTTATTTATGTAGTGGCCGATAAATGCGATGTATCGGGCTTGCATTTTGATGATGAGCGGGTAATTATACTTCGCCCCGAAGAAACATTGTCAAGCAATACTCGGTCGCATTTTTATGCCATAAACCGCTTTAAACGTCCGCATAGCAGGCTTACCATTATTGATAGCGATAACCTTACCGACCCCGAATACCTCAACCAGTTGGATATTTACTTTGCAGCGGGTTTTCAGGCTGTGCAGGGAGTGCGTGACGCCAAGAATCTAAATACCACCTATGCTCGTTTAGATGCGGCGCGCGATATTTATTACCATTTTTACGATGGTAAAATACTATTCGGTGTAGGTTCATCGGCTACACTGGCGGGTTCTGGCATGGCTTTTACCACCCAGTTGTACCGCGATTCGCTGGAGCATCTGGATGTAACCGGTGCCGGTTTTGATAAAGTACTGCAACATGCTATTTTAAGCCGCAACCTGCGCATTGCCTTTGCAGAACATGCCGTGGTGTATGACGAAAAGACGACACAAAGCGATCAGCTGGTTAAACAGCGTTCACGCTGGATCAATACCTGGTTTCGTTATTTTAGCCTGGGTTTTGGGTTGTTATTTAAAGGAAGCTGGAACCAGTTTGTATTTGGGTTGGTATTACTGCGGCCGCCGCTATTTATATTCTTAATTATATCGGCATTTTTTATGGTAGCAAACATATTTATTAGCGCTATGGCCGTTATTATATGGCTGCTTGCCTTTATTGTGTTTGTGCTGGGCTTTTACCTTTCGCTGGCCAAGTCCGATACCGATAAACGCATTTACCAGTCGTTGGTTAACATTCCGAAATTTATTTTTTACCAGGTGTTATCATTACTTAAAGTGCGTAAAGCTAACAAGCATTCGGTAGCTACCACACATTATTACCACAGCACAGCAGAGGAGGACATTAATCATGAGAATTAACCCATCTGAAAAGGTAGTTTACAAGGATGAAATTGCCGCTAAACTACAGGCCAAAACCGATAAGATAACCCGTATAGTAGCTTTAGTAGTTGCTTTTTTGAGTACATACCTGTTAATTTTTAAAATATTATTTTTTTAGGTGTCAGAACAGCTTTCAGCAGTAAGCAATACAGTTGTGCCCAAGCGCAAAAAAAGCTTTAAAGAAACGCTTCATCAACTTTTCATGGTTCAAAAGTTGTACAGCCCAATGGGGATTACCCTGTTGGTAGGTTGCGCTATTATTATGGCCTACGGCGTATCAGAAGGAGGTATAACCTTTGGCGGAATAGTAGTAGCTGTAGCAGTGGCTGTCCCTTTAATTTACTGTGTTGTGGCCTATCCCAAATTTGGCACCGTATTTCTGCTGGTAATGGCCTATTTCCTTTTTCAGCTGGGGCGTATCGGCGTGCCGGGGCCGTTGGGTACCGTAATGGATGCATTGCAATTATTACTGCTGATATCACTTGTTGTAAAGCAAAAACGCGAAAACAACTGGGCAATACTTAAAGGGCCTGTAAGCATCATGATATTGCTTTGGGTTGGTTACAACTTAATAGAAGTAGCTAACCCGGCTGCTGCATCACGCTTGGCTTGGGTTTATACGGTGCGTTCTGTAGCCATTGTACAGTTTAGTTACTTTATATTTTTGTACAACGTTCGTACCATCGAATTTGTAAGATTTTTGTATAAGCTTTGGCTCGGGTTGGCCTTTATAGGTGCGCTATGGGCTTTTAAGCAAGAGTATATTGGTTTTTCTGATTCTGAAATGGCGTATCTGAATACCCCAGATCTTATTGCGCTTTTGTTTATTAACGGGCATTGGCGTAAGTATTCTATATTTTCAGACCCTGTGGCATTCTCTTACAATATGGCTATGCCTTGTATCTTATGCGTATGTATCATATTCGGCAAGTTTCAAACCTGGAAAAAGGGATTTGCAGGCTTTATGATCGTGTTTTGCTTTGTAGCTATGCTGTATTCGGGCACAAGGGGCGCAAACGTATTAATCCCTGCGGGCCTTTTTATGTTCGCCATATTAAATTACAATAAAAAAGTGCTCATATTTTCGTGCATAGCAACGTTCTTTTTTATTGTACTAATTAATTTCCCTACCGGTAACCAAACCATTGTAAGGTTCCAATCAGCCTTTAGGCCAAATAATGACGACTCGTATAATGTGCGTAAAAAGAATCAGAAAAGGATTCAGCCTTATATTTTGTCGCACCCGATGGGTGGCGGGCTTGGTTCAGTAGGCGAGTGGGGTAAAAAGTTTGCACCGGGATCTTTTTTGGGCGATTTTGCGCCCGACAGTGGTTACATACGTGTTGCAGTAGAGGACGGCTATCTCGGCCTCATCTTATTTTGTACGATGATGTTTGTGATGATGAAAACAGGCATCAACAATTTTTATTCGATAAAAGACCCTGAGCTGAAATCGTACTGTTTGGCTGCGGCATTAGTGGTATTTACTTATAATGTAGCCAACTTTCCGCAGGAGGCGCTGGTGCAGTTTCCATCCAATATTTTGTTCTATCTTTTTTGTGCATTAATGACTATTACTAAACGCCTTGATGATGAGATGCAGTTAAAGAAATTGAACGAGAGCAACATCGTGCCTGCTATAAACGTATAATACTGCATCAACATAAATGAATAATACACTCATTACTAACAGGGACATTATTATAGTTGGACAGCAGCCCTGGGATGTTGAGATAGGCAGTAATTGCAAAAACTTAGCCATTGAATTTAGCAAGCATAATAGAGTGCTGTATGTTAATTCGCCATTAGACCGTGCCGTTTATCTTAAAAATAAGCAGGAAATAAAAATCAAAAAAAGGATAGATGTAATTAAGGGCCGGGCTGATGGCCTGATCCCGGTTGAGCATAACATTTGGAACCTCTATCCCGATGAAATGATCGAATCCATTAACCGGATCCCTAATACTTTTTTACACACTATTTTAAATAAGATCAACAACAAACGTTTAGCATCATCGATTTTAAGAGCGGTAAAGCAACTGGGTTTTAAAGATTTTATTCTATTTAACGATAACGACATTTTTAGGTGCTTTTATCTTAAGGAGCTTTTAAAACCCGCTGTAAGCATATATTACAGCAGGGATAATATGATAGCAGTTAATTACTGGAAGTTCCACGGTACGCGCCTGGAGCCCCAGCTGATAGCCAAGAGTGATTTATGTGTAGCTAACTCGAGTTACCTGGCTAATTATTGCCGGAAATATAATCCTAACTCGTATTACGTAGGGCAGGGCTGCGATTTAAACTTGTTTACCGGTTTCAATAATGCTTTTGTACCCGAAGACCTGGCCCGTATTAAGGGGCCAATTATTGGTTATGTAGGCGCACTGCAAAGCATCAGGCTGGATATAGAATTGCTGGAACATATTGCAAAACAAAAACCCGAATGGCAAATTGTGCTGGTAGGGCCGGAGGATCGAGAATTTACGGCCAGTAACCTGCATGGATACCCTAACGTACATTTTTTAGGCAGCAAAACCGGCGACTTGTTACCGGCTTATATTGCAGGTTTTGATGTTTGTATTAACCCGCAAATTGTAAACGAAGTAACCATTGGTAATTATCCGCGTAAAATAGATGAATACCTGGCTATGGGCAAGCCAACGGTAGCTACACTAACCGAGGCAATGAGCGTTTTTAGCGAGTTTGTTTACCTGGCAAAAGATAAGGATGAGTATATCCCCATCATTACCAAAGCGCTGGAAGAGAACACTTCTGCTTTACAACAGGCTCGTATTGATTTTGCAGGTACCCATACCTGGGAAAATAATGTGAAAGCGATATATGCAGCTATTAATGCTGCAAAATCTTAATCATTAAAAAAGCTTTTTTAATTACCCTGGAAAAGTTAACAATTCGTAAGTATGTTTTACGTTGCGGTATATAGCCCTGGCTGCTGCAATGAGTATGTTATTACTTTGGCGCAGGTCGCTGCGGGTCATGGTGCTTGGCTCGTCTGAGGTGTTAATCTGGTCAAATAAGCCTTTGTAATCTTCGTAAAACATCCCTTTGCCTTTATGCTTTAAAAACGATAGTACCATTAAAAACTCGGTGCGGTCGCCTTTGATTCCTTCGGCATAACGGCCAAATTTCTCGAAAAAGGTAGTACGGCGTAAATGCGGGTGGTCGCTGTAGCAATGAAATTTACGGTAACCAAGATACCATGCCTTGAAAATCATTTCAGAATACCCATCGCGATAAGGTTTGAGATAAGGATATTTAAAGTAAGCGTAAAAACGAACAATATCCATCTCCTTGCGCTCTTCCATAATAGATAATGCATCAGCCAGATGTTTGGCATATCCCGGATACGGGTCAAAATCTTCCTGAACGTATAGCGTGTAGGGGGTTGTTACAGCATCCTGTCCTTTGTTAATGTTGTTGCCTAACCCTTTGTTAACCGGTGTGGTAACTAAGTTAAAGCTGTATTTATCTTTAATAGATTGCAGATATTGCTGGTGCTCGGGCTTGCTGCCATCGTCAGACACCACAATGCCGCCAAAGCTGATTTCCTGGGCCGCAAATGTTTGCAATAACCGTTCGAGCGATTGGCTGCGGTTGTAATGTGTAATTAATAGAGTGACTGCACTAAACTGCTGCGCCATATAAAACAAGGGGTTAGTAAAAGCTTATCAATAAATAGGTAATACGAATAAACGCAATTAAGGGTTCAGCCTCAATTAAGACTTTTTATACAATACTTCGTAAGTCCACTTCAATAATTTATACCGAAGGTAAACATAACGCGCGGTTAAGGCCAAAGGGTTTTTGCTTTCGCGCCAGCCGGCACGCCCCATAGTGCTTGGCTCGTCCGACGAGTTTTTTTGGTAAAATAAGCCGGTAAAATCATCATAAAACAAACCGCGCCCTTTATGTTGTATAAACGATGCCGCCATTTTAAATTCGGTTAAATCGCCTTTAATACCTTCGGGGTAGCGGCCAAATTTTTCTAAAAAGTTACTGCGCCGCAAGTGCGGATGATCACTGTATACATAAAATTTAAGATGGTTGCTATAAAATGGCGAAGCTTTAAATATCATTTCAGAAAATCCTTTTTGGTAAGCTTTCGTATAAGGATATGTAAAGTAGGCATAAAAACGGGCGATATCTAAACCCGGGTCGGCCTGCAAAAAATTAAGCGCATCAATAAAATGTTCGGCAAAAGCAGTTTTCGGTTCAAAATCTTCCTGTACGTACAAGGTGTATGGGGTGGTAACCGCATCCTGCCCTTTGTTAATATTGTTACCCAGGCCTTTGTTAACAGGTGTGGTTACCAGGTTAAACTGATATTGCTCATGTAAACTTTTAATATAGGATACATGCTCGGGCTTACTGCCATCGTCAGAAACAACAATGCCGCCAAAGGTAAATTGCTGATCTGCAAATGTTTTAAGTAACCGCTCCAGCGATCTGCTGCGGTTGTAGTGGGTAATGAGTAAAGTAACGTCGGGAAAATGCAATTGCGCCATGTATAAAGGTGCTTAATTTACGCTAATATCTAATAAATAGATTTATTTTAATTAACCTTGTTTTACGATTATTTGAACGAAAAGATGTGGCCAAAAGTAATTAGTGCGATAAAAAATAAACATTTTCTCTCCTTAGCCGGTAACGGTATCATGATTGTACTAAGCATGATAACCACTGCAATCATCTTTAGGGCATTGCCAATAGCCAAGGCTGGGGAGTGGGGCTTTTTTCAGGCTACGTTTTTATTGATCGATACTTTTCGCTCTGGTTTTATTACCACTGCTTTTATAAAATTTTATGCCGGGTCTGACGAAAAGCGTACCGTTGAGGTAGCAGGTTCTACCTGGTTTGTTGGTTTGATAATTACCGGCATACTGGCCATCTTAAATATCCCTGCCTTATTTGCCATGCATTATGTAGCAGACGAAGGCCTTTTACTTTTCCTTAAATGGTTTGGCCTCGCTTATATATTTACATTACCCATGTTTATGGCTACCTGTGTACTACAGGGCGAGCAAAGGTTCGATCAGTTATTATATGTGCGTTTTGTTAACCGTGGCTTGTTCATTGTGTTTATTATAGTGCTTATTGTAATACACAAAATGAGCCTCGAAACCTTATTGTATTCTTACCTGGTATCTAATTTAATTACCAGTATTTATACCATGGCCATGGGCTGGTCGCGCATTAGCACGCTTACAAAACGTACCAAAAGCAGCATTAAAGAAATCTATGATTTTGGTAAATACAGTGTGGGTACTACGCTGAGCTCTAATATGTTTCGTACATCTGATACTTATATTATCAACTTTATGCTGGGGCCTGCTGCATTGGCCATTTATAACTTAGGCCAAAGTTTAATGCAGCTGGTAGAGGTACCATTGGTGAGTTTTGCTGCTACGGGTATGCCGCTGCTATCGTCTTTCTATAACCAGAACAAGCGCGCAGAGGTAATTCAGACTATGAAGAAGTACATAGGGATGCTCACCATTATACTGATACCTGCCTGTATTATAGCTTGCCTGCTGGCCGATTTTGCCATTGGGCTAATAGGTGGCGGTAAATACGCACACACTGAAGCAGCCAACGTATTTCGCTTTTTTATGACGTTTGCACTGTTGTACCCAGCAGATCGTTTCTCGGCCCTTACGCTGGATGTAATTCACCGCCCGCAGGTTAATTTTTATAAGGTACTGGTAATGCTTGCTGCCAATATTATTTTCGACTATTTAGGTATTAAGGTATTCGGCAATATTTACGGTGTGGCTGTAACCACAGCTATCCCTGTTTTAATAGCGGTATTTATCAGCTATTTCGAACTGAATAAGTACCTCAAGTATTCTTTCTGGAGCATTTACGCTACCGGCTATACCGAACTGAAACTTTTAATAAAACAAGGCATGGCCATAATAAGGCCATCGACTAACTAACTCAATGCTTTAGCCGCCATAATAACCTTAGCGCGTTGGTAAAAGCTTTGCAGCTCCATTTGTTGTTCTACCTCTTCCATGGCTTTCATCAAGTTGTTTTGGGTGTCGGTTAATTGTGTTGAAGCGGCTATCATTACTTGCCAAACAGGCTTCATCTGGGTTATCAGCGCCTGTCCTTTTTCGGTCAACTGCACCAGGCGCTTGCGCTCGTCAGTTTTGTCTTTTCCAGATTTTATTAGTTTTTGTGTTTCCAGCTCCTTTAGTAAGGTTATGGTGGAAGGGTGCGAGTACCCGATCTCGGCAGACAGCTCAACCACGCTCAAAACAGGCTTAACATGCAGGGTATAAATTACCGGGAACCATTTAGGTTCGAAGTCCAGGCCATGGGCTTTATAGATCAGCAGGCCATCCTTGCGTATCTGCTCGGCAAGGCGCTGTAAACGGGTGGCAATGGCCAGTACGCCTAATTCGTTGATAACATTCATAGCGCGGTTTGTTTATCCAAATGCAATTGATAAAACATATTGTCAGTAACCATGAGGGGGAAATAGGGTGGCAGATCTGTAAGGGCTATCGGTGTAAAACCATTGCGCTCATAAAACCGGTGTGCGGCTTTTAGCTGATGAACCGTGCCTAAATATATACCTGTGATTTCCTTCTCGCTGCAGTATTGCAGCAATGTATTAAGCAATTGTTGCGCAGTGCCAAGTTCCTTACCCCGGTATTCTTTTTTAACAAACATCTTACGGATACAAGCCGAGTTATGCCCGCAATTAATCATCGCGATAGTGCCAATCAGGTTGTCGCCTATAAACGCGCCCCAAAAATTCCCGCCACCCGCGTGGTAATTGGTCTTCACATCCAGCAGATCAAGTTGCTGATTAATAGTGATGGCTAATCCAAATTCTTTTTGCTGTATGGATAAGATCAGGTCTATGATCTTATCGCAGTAATCGTTGTAAATGGGTTTTATAGTTATTGTATTTTCCATGCCGAATTATTTATGTCCAAATATATGTAGTTGACTACATATATTTGGACATTTTATCAATTTTTTATTTCTCAACTTGAGTTAATTAAAGATTGATGGTAGCCGTAAAGGTATTAGCCCGGTTCTGCTCGTCGAAATGGTAAAAGAATTCGTCGGCTGCCTTGGTAATAATCAGCAGGCCGAAGTGTTCGGGGAGGTCATTGTCCAGATTAATGGATGGAGCTTCATTTTCGTGACAGTAAAAATAAGTAAGCTCTTCTTTTTGCTTAGCATACAGCGTGTGCATTACATCTGCAGTAATAATTAAAGCATCTTTAAACTGCTCATCTTTAATTTGCGGCAGCATAAACGGGTTACCATAATCTGTTTTAACAAACTTTACAAGGGCATCAGTAATTTCGAGATTTAAGCTAACCTGGCTAGTGTTGGCATGCTTAATGGCATTGGTAAGCAGTTCTGTTAATATAAATTTAGATTTAAACAACAACTCATGCATGCCGGCATCTTCATGCACATGGGTTTTTATCACTGCCAGCATCTCTTCCAAAGCATCAGCAGGCATGCTGCTTAAAGTACCAAATTTAAAGGATTCCTGTACAAGCACGTTATAGTCTCCTATGTTTAGTCTTCTTTTGTGGCATCATTAAAGCTATCGTAGATCTTAAATACCTTATCAAGGCGTATCAGTGTCAACAGGTCGTGGATATCTTTCTTTAAACCAACCAGGGCAATGTCTGCTTTTAATGATATGGCATGTTTTAATGCAGCTACCAGTGCCCCTAAAAAGGTACTGTCAATATAATTAACCTGGTGCAGGCTTAGTATGATCTTTTTGTGGTGCAGATCAAGCATGCTGATAATTTCTGATTTAAAGATAGCTGCGTTGCCCATGTTAGCTTCGTTAAGGTTAACATCTACCAGTAAATAATTGCTTTGATTTTTAATAATATCGATCATTTTAGGCTGTTTTGTATACATGTATAATGCTACCGTCATCAACCTGTGATGCCGGCGGTTGTTTTACCAAAAATTGTTTGAGTTTATCAAACGAGTTTCGGCTGTCGGTTATTGTTTCCAGTTTTTTTGCAAACAGGTTGTAGTCGCTTTTGGTATCGCCTGCTACGGCATAATCAATAATACCATCGGTAAAAATAAAAAGCTGGTCGCCGGGTTGCATGTTAATTTGCTGTTCATCATATTCGACGTTAGTAAACATGCCCAGCAGCAGGCCCGAGCAACGCAGGGATTCAAACTTTTTGGTTTTAGCCTGATAATACAGCAGGGGCAGGTCGCCCGCACCTGCATAGGTTACATGGCCCTTTTCATGGTCGACCATTAATAACGAGAGGCTCGAAAGGATATCTTTCAGTGCTTCATCCTCGCAAATGATCTGGTTAACCTTTTCGAGGATACTGGCTACAGAATATTCGTGGCTAAGCACTCCGTACCTTACCGCTGCGCGGATGTAACTTAAAAAACTAAAGCTCAGAAACCAGGCCATCCACTTTTTGCCCATCACATCACCCAGTATGATAAAGCTAAAACGGTCTGTTACTTGTATAAAATCAATAAAATCTCCACCGGGAATATCCTGAAAAGATTTATGCCAGAAGTTAACCTCGTATCCTTTAATATCCGGCGCTTTATGTGGTACCGAACGGATGTTAAGTGCTGCCGCCGCCTTTTTAACTTCCAGCTCAGATAGTTCGCGCTGTTTGCTTACGGTGGCCAGCAGGTTATTAAGTTTGGCTACAATAACATTAACCGGGGTATCTTTAATTACATAATCAATGGCATGCAGGTCCAGGCCGGTGTTCACGAGTTCTTTGTCAGAAAAATCGGTCAGAAATATAAAGGGAATGTCTTTTAATGTAGGTTGTTTCAATACATATTTCCTAAACTCAATACCGTTCATTTTGGGCATCTGGTAGTCGGATAGTATGGCATCTGGTAAATCTGCTGCCAGTTTGCGGATCGCCTCATTGGCCGACTCGGCAACAGTACACTCAAACCCGGCCTTGCTAAATGCTTTTGACAACATTTTTAAGAACAGCGGATTATCATCAACCAGCAGTATTTTTTTAGGCACCTCGGTAGTTATCATGATCGTGATCGGGCAATGTTTTTCTGGTAAACAGTTTTTATTAGCAGGTAGACACCCGCTAATATAATAAGTAAAGAGATAACATCCATTATAGTTACCCCATCATTCGGATTAAAATAGTAGATGGTAAACATCTCGAAATAGGGGGGGGCAGGCATAATAATCATAGCAAAGCCGAGTATAATCATTACAACTGCAATCATAATGAGCACAAAGCCAGATGCCCGCTGCTGCCTTATAAACTTACGCGCGGTATGGTTATCAATGCGGTTATTGGTAAGCAGTACGCTAAACTCGTCCAGTAATTCTTCGCGCGATGAGGTAGCGCTCAGCTCATCTATTTTTTTAAATTCATGAATTTGATTTTTATTAATATCGCTGATATCCAATGCCTTGTTAAACCTGCTTTGAATGTGTTTTACCGATTCGCTATCGAGGTTGCTTTCGCCCAAAAGCGTTATCAACTCATCCAGCTTCTCGTCAATCTGCGTTTGCCGTTCGTTGAGTTGTTGCAGGTTGGAAACCTCTTTCGATATTAATTTTTTTTTATCCAATTGGTATCAATATATTCAATGTAACTTAATCGGCTGTTTGTTACGTTTAACAACGCGTATTTAAAATGAAAAAAACAGTCTCTGTCATTACGGTTAATTTTAATCAAAGTTTTATCACCGAGCAACTTTTGTTGTCTATTGCTAATACTAACGCATATTTAGAGATAGAAATTATAGTTGTTGATAACGGAAGCAAGGTAAATAGCGTGCCCGAATGGGAGCAAAAATACCCCGCTATAAAGTTTATACGGTCTAACCTGAACCTTGGTTTTGCCGGTGGTAACAATTTAGGTATAAAAGAAGCAAAAGGCGAATATTTATTCTTTGTAAATAACGATACCGAATTTACTGCCGGGCTAATAGAAACTCTGGCTAATGTTTTGGATACCAACCCTAATGTTGGTTTGGTATCGCCCAAAATCAGGTATTTCGATCAGCCTGGTACACTGCAATATGCAGGTTTTACCGAAATGAATTATTACACCTGCCGTAACTACTGCATTGGGCAGTTTGAACCGGATAATGGCCAATATGATGATAAACTAGGCCCAACAGGTTATGCACATGGTGCAGCCATGATGTTAAAGCGCGAAGCGATGGATAAGGCTGGTTTAATGGCCGAAAATTTCTTTTTGTACTACGAAGAAATGGATTGGTGCGACCGTATTAAAAAGGCTGGTTACGAAATATGGTTTGTACCGCAGGCATTGATCTACCATAAAGAGTCGGTTTCGGTAGGTAAGGCGAGTGGTTTGAAGGAGTACTTTATGAATCGTAATCGTATTTTGTTTATCCGCCGTAATGCGCCGTTTATAAACAGGATGTTTTTTTATGTTTACTTTGTAGTATTGGTTACCCCGCGAAACATCATCACTTACCAGAAAAACAAGCAAAAAGGTTTTACAACCCTTTTACTAAAAGCCATTTGGTGGAATATTACCGAGAAAAAGGATAGCGAAAATTTAGGATACCCCATTACACGATAAATGAAAATAGCACTCTGGCTTAGCCTGTTCATTGTTTTTTATGCCTTTTTTGGATACGGCATTTTACTTTTTATACTCATAAAAATTAAACGGGCCGTTAAGGGTAAGCCGGTGCCCCCGATAGTAGATTTGGTATCGATGCCCAGTTGTACATTAATTGTGGCTGCGTATAATGAGGAGGATTTTATTATTGAGAAGATCAAAAATACGCTAGCACTCAATTACCCGGCTGGCAAAGTTGACTTTGTTTTTGTTACCGATGGCTCTACCGACAGCACGCCCGAACTGGTGGCAGCTTATCCTCAAATAAAATTAATGCATAAAGAGGGCAGGAGCGGTAAAATTGCAGCGGTGCACCGCGCTATGGATACGGTTACTACAGATGTAGTAGTTTTTACAGATGCCAATACTTTTTTAAATACCGATGCGCTGATCAAGATATGCCGCCATTATGCCGATCCTGAAATTGGGGCAGTGGCCGGAGAAAAACGTGTACATGCCGATGAAACAGCCGATGCCACTGCCGGCGAAGGTTTTTACTGGAAGTACGAATCGAAACTTAAAACCTGGGATGCCGAATTGCATACCGTTGTTGGCGCAGCAGGCGAGCTTTTTAGTATCCGTACCAATCTATACCGCCCCGTACCGGTTAATACCATACTGGATGATTTTATGATCTCTTTACTGGTGGCCGGCGACGGTTACCGCGTAATTTATGAACCGGAGGCTTACGCCACGGAAAATGGATCTGAAAGCGTGGGCGAAGAGCTAAAACGTAAGATCAGGATTGCGGCAGGTGGTATACAATCTATCGTGTGGTTAAAAAGTTTGTTAAATCCATTTAAACAGCCTGTGCTAACGTTTCAGTACGTGAGCCACCGCGTGTTGCGGTGGACGGTTGTGCCGTTTCTGATGATTCTTTCGGTTATCCTGAATATGATTATTGTAACCAGCGGTTATAATAGCTTATTGTATGAGTTACTGTTGCTTGGCCAGGTGATGTTTTACATGATGTCATTACTCGGCTGGATCTTGGAAACCAGGCAGATTAAAATCAAGATATTATTTATTCCTTACTATTTTTGCATGATGAATTATGCGGTTATCCGTGGTATATTCAGGTATATGGCAGGCAGGCAAAGCGCTGTATGGGAAAAAGCAAAAAGAAAATAACAAGCACACCATGTCATTAAAGGAAAAGATAAAAGAGAACCCATCGCTAAAAGCCTTTGTACACTGGATGTTGATACCAAGCGGCGAAGCGCGACCACGCCTTTGGGTTAAATGGTTTGTAAATCCTTTTATCCATAAACGGGGCAAGGGTGCAGTGGTGCATTCGCGCATTCGTTTGGATGTGCTGCCTTTTAACCGTTTCGAATTGGGTGCAAACTCCGCTATTGAAAGCTTCTCGACTATTAATAACGGCGTAGGCGATGTATTGATAGGGAACCGTACGCTGATTGGTATGAGCAACGTAATTATCGGCCCGGTTACAGTGGGTAATAACGTGATATTTGCCCAAAATATAGTGGCCAGTGCCCTAAACCATGTTTACACAGATGTTAACGTACCGATAGTTGATCAGCCGGTTATTACCAGCCCTATTATTATTGAAGACGATTGCTGGATAGCCGCCAACGTGGTTATTACCTCTGGTGTAACCATAGGCAAGCACAGTGTAGTAGCCGGTGGTGCAGTGGTTACTAAAAGTATTCCACCATTTTCTGTTGCGGCGGGTAATCCTGCTAAGGTAATTAAGAAGTATGATTTTGATGCAAAGGAATGGGTAAGGGTTTAGGATTGTTGCCGGTTAGCTGTTATCAGTTGTCTGTGACCTGCATGTCGTCCTGAACTCGTTTCAGGATCCCACAGGACAGGTTGCAATCTATCTATCATAAACCTAACAGGCTTAAAGCAGTTCATAACTTTATGATAAGTGGAGATTTATAAAAGCAAAAGGCTCAACTTTTAAAGTTGAGCCTTTTGCTTTTATAGTGCTTACACCAGACAACTGCTAACTGACAATAGAATTAAACACTTTCCTTTTGCAATAGCGCCGGTATAGTTTTAAATATCAATCTTAAATCGTTTTTCAAGCTGTGGTTTTTTGCATACACGTTATCAAGCATCAGGCGTTCTTCTTCGCTCATATCGCCTTTGCCACGTTTTTCTACCTGCCAAAGGCCGGTGATGCCTGCCGGGGCATTAAAGCGTAGTGCATATTTATCGGTGGTTAGTTTTTCGGCTTCGTAGAGTGGGAGGGGGCGGTTGCCTACAATGCTCATATCGCCTATAAAAACGTTCCAAAGTTGTGGCAGTTCATCAATGCTGGTATTGCGGATAAAGTTACCAATCTTGGTAATCCGCGGGTCATTCTTCAGTTTAAAGAAAGCCGAACCTGCTGCCGATTTCTTATTGCTGGCATAATCTTTTTCGCACCAGCTAATTTTATCTGCATAAACCGGGAACTGGCATTTGCCACCTTTTAGACAATCATTACACAGCATCGTGGTAACAGGTGTTGGCGATACCGCTTTTTGGGTTTCAACCGGGGCATTGTGGGCCACAGGCGGAGTGCTTGGTGCATCTGCACCGCCGGCAGTGTATTGGTTAAGGTGTTTAAGGTCCTTAAGGCGCTGGTCTGCATTTACATACATCGACCTGAATTTGTAAAACTTAAATACCCGGTAACCGGTACCCACACGTAGCGAGTAATAAAATGCAGGGCCTTTTGATTCCAGCCTCACTAGTAAGTAAATGATCAGAAAAACAGGAGAAAGCATTAGCAATGCCATGCCCGAAAAGAAAATATCAAACGCGCGTTTACCGCGTGGTACCATGTAAGTATCGTTAACCTTTTCGTGTACTTTGCTTTTAATATCTTTCCAGTGGTCGGCCAAAAAGTTAACCCTCAACTGTACTTTGTGCATTTTGGCCGGGGCCTTAAATACATCAACAACACCGGCATCAAGTGCCAGTTTCCGGAGGTTACTATTAAGCTGATTTGAAATAAGGAAAAAGGGTACATTAGGTAAGCCCTTGTTTTTAAAGGCTTCCAGTAAAGTAATGCCCGATGGTGCCAGTATTTCGCTTTGCGAAATAATAGCCACAATGTTTAACTTTTTACTTTCCCAGGCGGTGGCAAGTTCTACGCCGTTATTAAAATACAATATCTGCTTCTCTTCAAAGTCGCAGCAGTTAAGCATAGCTATAACCTCTTCTGCGCCATGTATTACAGCCAGGTATTGTATGTTGGTATCTGCTAAAGTAGAGTCTCCCATAAATTAATATGTTATTTTCCCAATACGTCTTAAAATAGCTCTTACTCTTGCTTCCACTTCGGCCGGGTTAAACGGTTTCACAATAAAATCGTCGGCACCACTGTCCAGGCACTTAATCCGGGTGTCAGAACTGTCCTCGCCCGAGAGGATGATCACCGGGATAGATTTAAAAAAGTCGCTTGCATGCAATTGGGCTACCAGTTCTAAACCACTCAGGTTCGGTGTGTTCAGATCAGATATGATCAGATCGGGGATGTTACCATTTTGAAGGTATGAAAGTGCATCCATAGCTGTTGGGCAAATTTCAACGTCATACGTTTTGCTGAGGAATTTTTTAAGAATGAGCTGCATATATGCATCATCCTCTGCAACAAGGATTTTAGTACGGCCAGAATCAGTTAAACCCATTTTCTCGGAGATGTTTCTTGTGTGAAATTTGGTATTGTTAAAGATACCTTAAAAAGTGTGATGTTGTTTTATAACTTTTACGTAAAAAGCAAGTTTGCAGTTTCAGTTATCGTAATTTATAAGCACTATTTATCCAAACACTCTTTTCAGGCGTTTAAAGGTTGCTTTCCATATACCGCCATCAATCTGTATACGCCTGTCAGTAGTCCAAACAATGGCTTTGGGGCTTTTTACCTGGTATAAATTGCCGAACCCTTTATTTTTTAATTTTAAAGCCAGAAAACCATCTTCATTGGTTCCCGGCGGGTGGTTAAAGCTGTCAACCTGCAGGCCTTGCTCGCGGCGGAAACCCGAGTTAAAGCCATAAACATTTACGGCCTCGTTTTTGAAATGCTTATTGTAAAGCCGGGTAAAATCGGCAATGTATTCGTAAAAAAAATAAGTGAACCTGCCGGTGCTGCCAACCGGGATAAACGAGAAGCGGCCATAAGTAATAGCCACCTTGTCAGAGTCGAGCGGCTTTACCATTTCTTCAATCCAGTCTTTAGGGTAAATGGTGTCTGCATCGGCATTTAAAATGTACTTACCGGTTGCGGTATCCAAACCCATATTGCGCGATACGGTAATGCCCTGTATGGTTTGCACTACGCAGGTAACACCGCAGGCCTTAACCAGTTCTTCGGTTTTATCTTTAGAGTTATTGTTAACCACCACAATTTCTACCGCCCTGCCTGTAATATTATTACAAAGCGAAGCCAGGGTTTGTACAATGGTAAGCTCTTCGTTATAGGCAGGTATGGAAATGGTTACATCCGGCGGCCCGCTTTTACGAAGTTTTTGATAGGCTGCATAAACCTCTGCAGGTTCAATCTTGCCATTGATGTAATGATTAATGTAATCTGGAATCCCGATCGGCCTCATATTATCTGCAAATTAGTAAAGCTATTCTTATTGTAAAATAAAACCTTTTACATCAATCTTTATATTTAAGTTTCGTTATTATAAATTATAATTGAGTTCTCATATTTAACTAATAGATGAATCCCGAACAAACAAGGCTCAAAGACGCCAGTTGGAAACACTGGGGGCCCTACGTAAGCGACCGCCAGTGGGGTACAGTACGTGAAGATTATAGCGCCGATGGCGACGCCTGGAACTACATTAACCACGATATGGCCCGAAGCAAAGCCTACCGCTGGAGCGAGGAAGGTATTGCCGGTATTTGTGACGACCAGCAGTATTTGTGTTTTGCCATTGGTTTGTGGAATAAAAAAGACCCTATTTTAAAAGAGCGGTATTTTGGCCTCAGCAACCCGGAAGGTAACCATGGCGAGGATGTAAAGGAACTTTATTATTACCTGGATAGCACGCCTACACACTCGTACATGAAAATGCTGTATAAATACCCGCAGCAGGCATACCCTTACGAGCAGTTAAAGGATGTAAATAAACAACGATCGCGCAGCGAACCCGAGTTTGAATTGATTGATACCGGCATTTTTGAGCGCGACGAATATTTTGATGTGTTTGTTGAATATGCTAAAAATGCGCCCGATGATATATTGATTAAAATAACCGTGCATAACCGCGCCGGTATTGATGCCCCTATTAATGTATTACCTACGGTTTGGTTTCGTAATACCTGGGCTTGGGGCAGGCACGTAAGCGTGCCCAATATTAGTGTCGAATCGCCTAAAACTATCGGCATTTACAACAAAAATATTGGTGAATATTGGTTAATGGCCGATGGCAACCCCACCTGGCTTTTTTGCGATAACGAAAGCAATACTAAGCTTTTATACAACTATGATAATGGTAAGCCCTATCCCAAAGACGGGATTAATAACCATGTGGTAAATGGCGCGGCTACGGTTAACCCGCAGCAAAAAGGCACCAAAGCCAGTGCCAGTTACGATTTGGTGGTACCTGCACGTAAAAGTGTTACGCTATGCCTGCGGTTGACTAAGAACCCGGCCAATAACTTTAGCGATTTCGAGGCTATTTTTAATACCCGGATTGAGGAAGCCGATCAGTTTTATGCCGATCTTCAGCAAAATAACCCCAACCCGGATGTAACACTGGTGCAACGCCAGGCCTTTGCCGGCATGTTGTGGACCAAGCAGTTTTACAACTACAACGTGTATCAATGGCTGCAAGGCGACCCCGACCAGCCAAAACCACCGGCCGAACGCTTTAAGATGCGTAATGCCGACTGGCAGCATTTAACTGCGCGCGAAATTATTTCGATGCCCGATAAATGGGAATATCCCTGGTTTGCCGCCTGGGATCTCTCTTTCCATTGCCTGCCGCTTGCCAAGGTTGACCCTGAGTTTGCCAAACAGCAATTAATGCTGCTTACGCGCGAATGGTATATGCATCCTAATGGTCAACTCCCGGCTTATGAGTGGGCCATGGGCGATACTAACCCGCCTGTGCATGCCATGGCCAGCTGGAATGTTTATAAAATTGACAAAAAGGCAAATGGAGGGCAGGGCGACCTGTTTTTTCTGGAGACTGTATTTCATAAACTGATGCTCAACTTTACCTGGTGGGTAAACCGAAAGGATTCGGCAGGCAACAATATTTTTGAGGGCGGATTTCTGGGTTTGGATAATATCGGCGTGTTCGACCGTAATGCACCATTGCCAACAGGAGGTTATATTGAGCAGGCCGATGGTACCAGTTGGATGGCCATGTACTCACTTAACCTCATGCGTATTGCCATTGAGCTTTCAACCACCAATAAAACTTACGAAGAAATTGCGGTTAAGTTTTTCGACCACTTTATGTACATCGCAGGTGCCATGTCGAGCATGGGCGAGGGGAACGAGGGTTTATGGGATGAAGAGGATGGCTTTTTTTACGATGGACTGGAATTGCCGGATGGCACCACCAAACGATTGAAAGTAAGAAGTGTAGTAGGATTAATTCCCTTGTTTGCTGTAGAGGTGCTGGACGATGCAGAGGTGTTGAACAGCCCGATATTTAGCCAGCGTTTAAAATGGTTCTACGATAACCGGCCCGATCTGGCAGATCAGATCTCGCGCCTAAACGAGAGTAATGCTGATGGCAAGCGGTTGGTAAGCCTGCTGCGTGGCCACCGGATGAAAATGCTGCTGAAGTACATGCTGGATGAGGGAGAATTTTTGAGTGATTACGGTATCCGTTCGGTATCTAAATACCATCTTGATAATCCTTTTCGTATTATGGCCGGTGGCGAAGAGTTTAGCGTGAAGTATCTGCCTGCCGAAAGCGACAGCGGCTTATTTGGTGGTAACAGCAACTGGCGCGGCCCCATCTGGATGCCCATGAATTACCTGATAGTTGAAAGTTTGGAACGTTTTTATCAGTATTATGGCGATGAATTTAAGGTAGAATGCCCAACCGGATCAGGCGTATTTATGAATCTTAAACAAATAGCTGATGAACTGCGCAAGCGTTTGTCGAATATCTTCACCAAAAACGCAAATGGCACACGGCCGGTATTTGGCACCAATACTAAAATACAAACCGACCCTGCTTTTACAGATCATATGCTATTTCATGAATATTTTGACGGGGATACAGGCAAAGGCCTGGGTGCCTCTCACCAAACCGGGTGGACGGGCTTAATTATAAGCTCGCTGCATATAAGCTTACATCCGGAAGATTGATTTTAATTTGTTGATGAGCTAATTTTTTGATGTTTTTTAGTTGGCAAATTAGCTCATCAACAAATTATAACAAATCGATATACCAATTGTATATTTAAATATGATTGCCGAATCCATCGCCATATTACCTATTATAAAAGTGAACAGCGAAGGCCGTTTTGCGCAGACAGATATGCTGGCTGCAGAAGAGCCTTTGGAGATCAGGCTGGAGTATGGTGAAACCGGGCAGCGGCAGGTGCAAAATGTATCTGTTACCATGCGTACGCCGGGTAACGATATCGAGCTGGCTACGGGTTTTTTATTTACCGAAGGCATCATTAAAAACAGCAGCGATGTGGCCGAAGCCTCACATTGTTTTATAGCCTGTGCCGAAAATAAAGAAAATGTGATACAGGTAAGCCTAAAGGCCGGCATTACCCCAAATCTCAGAAACAGCGAACGGAACTTTTATACCACATCCAGTTGCGGTGTGTGTGGAAAGGGTTCTATCAATGCCATACGTACGGTAAGCGGGCATAACTTACAGAATGAAAATATTAACAGTATCCATGCGCAAACGCTGATTGATTTACCGGATATTTTGCAGGCAAGCCAGGAAGTATTTGCCGATACGGGCGGTCTGCATGCCTCGGCTTTATTTACCCCCAATGGCGAGCTGATAATCGTTCGCGAAGATGTAGGCCGGCATAATGCTTTGGATAAACTCATTGGCGCAGCATTAAATAATTATTTACTGCCACTAAATCAGCACGTGCTGTTACTAAGCGGTCGCGCCAGTTTTGAGCTGGTACAAAAGGCAGTAATGGCAGGTATTAACATTATCGCAGCTGTGGGCGCACCATCCACTCTGGCTGTGCAGCTGGCCGAAGAATTTAATGTTACCCTGGTAGGCTTTTTGCGCAATCAGCGTTTTAATATCTATACCGCACCACAACGAATAACCAATATTATAACCATTACCCCTGCATATGAAAATAAGGATTAAGGCCAACGCCCTGCGTTACCGGCTAACCAAAAGTGAAGTTGAACATTTTGCCCAGGAAGGCGTAATGAAAGAAGTGGTTGATTTTGGTGATGATACCCTTACTTACGTTTTGCAGCGTACCATACAGGCTGATTTGTTTGCCACCTTTAAAAACAACATTATTACGCTGTTTGTGCCAGAGGCGCTGGCCGATGACTGGACAGGTACCGACCGTGTAGGTATTAAAGGCAATGGCGGCCCGCTGCAATTGCTGATTGAGAAAGATTTTACCTGCCTCGATAACGTAGAGGAAGATCAAAGTGATAATTACCCTAATCCTTTAGCTGCTAAAAACCATGCGTAAAGATCAGCAACTAATACCAGAAGTGCCGCGGCCAAATGCCGAAAACCCGGAAGAGCTATCTGATAAACTAAAGGTAACTGAGCCTAAAAAATGGGCAGCCGGTGTACCTGCAGTTTTGGCTGCCTTTGCAGATATACTGGAAGAAACCGGCCCAACCCGTGGCATGGGAGCCTTGCTCAAAATGAATCAGAAGCATGGCTTCGACTGTTCCAGCTGTGCCTGGCCCGACCCTGATGACGACCGCTCGCCGGTTGCGGAATATTGTGAGAATGGCGCTAAAGCACTGGCCGAAGAAGCGACCACTAAAAAACTAACAGGTGAGTTTTTTGCCGAAAATTCATTGGCTGACCTGGCTAAGCTAAGCGACATGGAAATCGGTAAAAAAGGGCGGATTGCACAACCTGTTTACCTGCCCAAAGGAGGTACGCATTATCAGCCCGTAACCTGGGATTGGGCGTTTACCAAAATTGCCGAGCACCTAAACGGATTAGATTCGCCCAATGAGGCAGCCTTTTATACCTCGGGCCGTACCAGTAATGAGGCTTCGTTTATTTACCAATTGTTTACCAAGGAGTTTGGCACTAATAACATGCCCGATTGCTCCAATATGTGTCACGAGTCTACCAGTGTTGGTTTGGCCGAATCTATTGGTATAGGTAAGGGGACGGTTACACTGAACGATATCCACGATGCCGAAGTGCTGATGATCATCGGCCAAAACCCAGGTACCAATCACCCGCGGATGCTTACGGCGCTGCGAAAGGCCAAGGAGAACGGCGCTAAGATCATTGCCGTAAACCCATTGAAAGAGGCAGGGTTAATTGCATTTAAAGATCCGCAAACAGTTAAGGGCATAGTAGGCAGTGGTGTAGACATTGCCGACCTGTATTTGCAGGTGAAAATTAACGGTGACATGGCCTTGTTAAAAGCCATTGAACTGTTATTATACCAAGCTGAGATTGAAACACCAGACCAGGTTTTCGATCATAAATTCATCCAGGAAAATACGGTTAATTATGAGCAGTTTATCGAACATATAAAGCAATACAAGGTTGCAGAGTTGGCCGAAGCCTGCGGGATCCCTGTAGGCCAGATTGAGGCTGCTGCCGAAATGCTGAAGCATAAAAGCAAGATCATAGTATGCTGGGCCATGGGTGTTACACAGCAAAAGAACGGTGTAGACGTGGTTAAAGAAATTACTAACCTAGTATTGCTTAAAGGTAGCATCGGCAAGCCAGGGGCTGGATTGTGTCCCGTACGCGGCCATAGTAATGTGCAAGGCAACCGCACCATGATGATCTATGATAAACCGTATGAAAAACAACTGGTTAAAATCAAAGAAGTTTACGGTTTCGACCCGCCAACGGCACATGGATTTGACGCTGTGGATTCTATTAAGGCCATGCACGATGGCCGTCTAAAAGTATTCTTTGCCATGGGCGGTAATTTTTTATCGGCCACGCCTGATACCACTTTTACAGCAGAGGCCATGCGTAAAACGAGGCTAACGGTTAATGTATCAACCAAACTTAACCGCGGGCATTTAATTACGGGCGAAGAATCAATCATATTACCAACCTTTGCACGGAGTGATAAGGATGAGATTAATGGCGTACCGCAATTGGTAAGCTGCGAAAATTCAATGGGGGTGGTGCAGCAGTCTAAGGGCATGCTTAAACCCGTTTCTGATGATTTAATGAGCGAATCTTACATTGTTTGTTATCTGGCCAAAGCAGTATTAGGTAGCAGGTCTGTAGTAAACTGGGACCGGTACATGGAAAGTTACGATAACATTCGCGATGATATTGAAAAGGTGATCCCCGGTTTTGAGGAATACAACAAACAGATTCGCAGGCCGGGTGGTTTTTATTTACCCAATGCACCCCGCGCCGGTAAATTTGAGACGGATGATTGGGGTGGCAAAGCAGCCTTTAATGTGGCGGGTTTACCGATGCACAAACCAGAAGCTGACGAATATTACCTGACCACCATACGCAGCCACGACCAGTTTAATACGACTATTTATGGCCTGGAAGATCGTTACCGGGGCATTCACAACGAGCGCCGGGTAATATTTATGAATGCGAAGGATATTTCAAAAGCAGGTTTTAAAGCAGGAGATCAGGTGGATATTTCCAGCCATTATGA
This sequence comes from Mucilaginibacter polytrichastri, assembly GCF_001911425.1. GTDB lineage: Bacteria > Bacteroidota > Bacteroidia > Sphingobacteriales > Sphingobacteriaceae > Mucilaginibacter > Mucilaginibacter polytrichastri. The sequence goes on from NZ_MPPL01000001.1 coordinate 1,533,784, forward strand.
TGGGCAGGAGCGGATTGCGCGGCTATTCATTATCGTAGCTTATGATATTCCGGAGCGTAACACAGCCGTTTATTATCCCGAAGGAAATGTATTGATACCACTAAGTAGTGTAGCTGATAAGAGTAATACGCCTACAAGTAAGTTGGTTTTTGTGAAGATCAGGAAGCATGACTCCTAATTCAGATTATCCAACCGTCGTGCTGAACTTGTTTCAGCATCGCATATGTTTAGTGTAAATTGGACGATTCTCACTCGTTCTGTGGGATCCCGAAACAAGTTCGGGATGACGGAAGATGTGAATTTACTTACTCTTCGTTTCCTTATCCATCAAAATGCCATCAAACGAAATCGCGCTTTTATTGGTAATGGTAAACTGCACATTGGCGTAACCATCGGCCGAAATGTACATGTTGATGGTATCTATATATTTCACGTCAGCAGGTTTAATCTTAATATCCCAGCCGCCTTTTTTCTTCGCGATTGCTGTATAGGTGAATTTGGTTGAAGTGAATTTAATGCCACCATCATTAGAATTGTAAGGCACATCAAAATAAGCCCGGCCAAAATAAGGGAGATAAGCAATTAACGAATCTTTCCGAACCTTAAAATCATAGTCCGAACTAAGAAAGCGATGGCCGCCACCCTGTGGGTTTGCATACTGTGCTGTAAATGTATAATGCTGCGATTCGACCAATGCCTTCACCGCATCTTGTTTGGCTTTCTTTTTATCTTCTTTAGTTGGCTGGGCGCTAACTGCGTTAAATGCGGTAATGGTAATTAACAAGATGATAATATGTTTCAGGTATTTCATGGCTATTGATGTATTAATATTGATCGTCATTGCTGTGGAGGTACGAAGCAATAACGTGATTAGTTCAATTGGTTATTATATATAAATATACCAATAGTTTCCCGCATAAAAAAAGCTGCCCGAGAGCAGCTTTTAATAATATAAATTTTGTCATCCTGAACGCAGTGAAGGATCTTCTTCGCTTTGCATTACCGATAGCAGGGCGAAGAAGATTCCTCCTACGTCGGAATGACAAAGGGGAAGTCGCTTAAATTAAATTAACACTACGGTTAACAAACTCAGTTAAGTCTGCACCGGTTAATAAACCTTGAGATAGCAAAGCTAAATCAAATGCTTGTTTAGCTAATTGTGCCTGGGTATCTGCATTCTCTTCGCCCAAAATGCGGGTAATTAATTTGTGGTTGGCGTTAACAACAACTTTGTAATTATCCGGCATCTGGCCATAAAAGCTCATGCCGCCACCGCCGCCCATAGCAGCCATTTCTTTCATGCGGCGCATAAACTCGTCCATAGTTACAGTTACCGGTAACTCTTCTGGGCTTAAGCTTTCCAGCTCAACCTTAAAGGCTGGCTTGTTAATAGCCGAATCGAAAATGGTTTTTACAGAAGCGCTTTGCTCATCGTTTAAAATATGCGCAGGTGCATCATCTTTCTTTATCAGTTTATCTGCAACATCAGCGTCAACACGTTTCATTGATGTTTTTTCGAGTTTTTGCTCCAAATGACTTACAAAGTGGTTGTCGATAGGAGAGTTCATCAACAATACATCATAACCTTTACGGTTGGCAGATTGAATAAAGGCATCCTGCTTGTCTGGGTCGTTGGTATAAATGTATACCAATTGGCCATCATTGCCGGTTTGCGCTGGCTCTACCTTTTCTTTGTACTCGTTTAAGGTAAAAGTTTCTTTAGCTGTATTGGTTAACAATACAAAGTCTTTCGCTTTTTCGTAGAATTTATCATCACTCAGGAAACCGTATTTTACAAACAGGCCAATATCGCTCCATTTATCCTCGTAAGCTTTACGGTCGGCTTTAAATAAGTCAGCCAGTTTGTCAGCCACTTTTTTGGTGATGTAACTGTTGATTTTTTTAACGTTACTATCAGCCTGTAGGAAACTACGTGATACGTTCAAAGGGATGTCTGGCGAATCTATAACACCATGTAGCAGCATCAAAAATTCAGGAACGATGTCTTTAACCTCGTCGGTAATAAATACCTGGCGAGAGTATAATTTAATTTTATTACGCTGAAATTCGTAATCGTTTTTCAGTTTAGGGAAATATAATACACCGGTAAGGTTGAACGGATAATCAACATTTAGGTGGATCCAGAATAAAGGATCTTCAGAATAAGGATAAAGCTCTTTATAGAAATTCAGGTAATCTTCGTCCTTCAGTTCGTTAGGCGATTTAGTCCATATCGGGTTGGTATCATTGATGATGTTATCAACCTCAACAGATTTGTATTTTGGTTTACCTTCTTCATCTTCACCGTCTGGTTCCTGCTCGTCAGTAACACCAAATTTAATAGGTACCGGTAAAAATTTAGCATATTTATCTAAAATTTCCTGCAAACGCGGGCGGCTTAAAAACTCTTCCGATTCGTCGTTTATATGCAGAATAATGTCGGTACCGCGGGTTGTACGGGTGCCTTCGTTAATTTCAAATGAAGTGCTGCCATCGCAAGTCCAATGGGCGGGTTCCGAGCCATCCTGATATGATAGGGTGTTTATTTCAACGATATTAGCCACCATAAAGGCAGAGTAGAAACCTAAGCCAAAACGGCCGATAATTTCATTAGCATCTTTCGCTTCCTTAAATTTCTCCACGAACTCGGTAGCACCCGAAAATGCGATCTGGTTAATGTATTTCTTGATCTCATCGGCAGTCATACCCAGGCCATTGTCAGAAATGGTGATGGTTTTATTGTCTATATCTAAAGCAACTTCTACCTGTAGGTTGCCCAGTTCGCCGTTGTACTGGCCCAGTGAAGCCAAACGTTTAATTTTTTGGGTAGCATCTACTGCGTTTGATACCAGCTCACGTAAAAATATTTCATTATCAGAGTATAAAAACTTCTTGATAATCGGGAAAATGTTTTCGGTGTGGATTGATATTGTTCCTTTTTCTTGCATATGTTTTTATTGTAAGTATTGTGGTCAGCAATCAATCATCAACTCATAGTCCAAAGTTGTGTTTGTTGTCAAATTGTCAGAAATAATGGAACAGGCATTAAGGCTTCAATGCATTTGTGATGAAAGCTTGTCAGAAATTATTAACTAAAAGAGAGGATAAATACCGAGCCTTTACCTTCTACAGATTGTACCTGGATATTACCTTTATGCAACAGCATAATTTGTTTACACAAGCTAAGGCCAATACCGCTACCTGTTTTACGGGTGCTAAAAAAGGGAATAAAGATTTTTTCGATAATCTCGGGCGGCATACCGATGCCGTTATCCGCAATTTTTATTACGGTTTTATTATTGGGCTGCAGCTCTGCCGAGAGGGTGATCTGTGGTTCGTCCTGGTCTTTAACGGCCTCTATGGCATTGATAAGCAGGTTAATTAATACCTGCTCAATGAGGTTCAAATCTATTTCGATGGCAAGGGAAAGATCGCGGATAATGATATCCAGCTCAATGTATTTTTTCTCGAGTGTGGGTTGCATTAAGGTATTAAGGTTCTCAAATAAGTCGCAAACCAATACTTTTTCGAGATCCAGCTTGGTGATTTTGTTGAGGTTACGATAACTCTCAGTAAACTTCAGTAAACCTTCGCTGCGGCGTTTAATAGTGTCGATCCCCAGTTCCAGATCTTCCAGGTCATCAAAAAAAGGGAGCCCTGTTTTGTCGATGTTTTGCAGTCGGTTTTTTAGCGTATCGGCCAGGGACGATATTGGCGCAACCGAGTTCATAATTTCGTGCGTCATTACGTTCAAGAGTTTCGACCATGCCTTCGATTCTGTTTCGTCCAAAGCCTCGCTCACATTCTGGAAAGCCAGCAGCTTGTATAGCTTGTCGTCGCTGCGGAGTATACTGGATGATACCAGTACCTTAAAAATCTGCCTGTCGCGGGTAAAGGAGACCACCTTGCTATCGCCCGATTTAAGTTCTATTACTTCATTATAAAGTTTCTCCTCGCGTTTTTGTAGCGAGCTGATGGTTTTTAGGTAGGGGATACCGAGCAGCTTTTTAAATGATTCGTTAATCCAGGCTACCTCGCCGGTTTCTTCTTCGTACGATAAAATACCAGTATCAACCAGCTCGAGGATTTTTTGCAGGTAATAATATTGGGTTTCGCGCTCGCGGCTGATGAGTTTGAAGGTGGAGTTGATCTCATTAAAACCTTTGCGCAAAGGTTTTAATTCGTTAGGTGCCCGGCGCTCATCAAAGTGGCGCGAAAAATCGCGGTAGTGGATAGATTCTACAAACTGCTCTACCTCGTCCTGCGCTTTTTGGTGAAAGCGGATCAGTTCTATCACCTCGTAAATTACGATAGGTATCAGTACAACGGTATACAGATAGTAAGCATTTACTACCAGCCATGACATGGCGGCCAGTGTAAAAAACATAATTATTATCCGCAGCACCAGCCGCCACTCGTAACGGTTAAATATCATACTTACTTAATCTGCGGTACAGGGCGGTACGGGTAAGGCCCAGCTCTTTGGCAGCGCGGGTAATGTTGCCGTTGTGTTTCTCTATCACACGTAAAATGGCGTTTTTTTCCATTTCGCTCAGTTGTATGTTTTCGTTATCGCTCACCTTTTCGTCCACGGCCGATTCAAGCGATGAGAAGATCAGATCATCGGCCTTCAGGATATGGTCATCGGCCATAATTACAGCCCGTTCTATAGTGTATTGCAATTCGCGCACATTGCCGGGGTAATGGTAGCTTTTAAGTTTAGTTACTGCCGATGCATCAAAATCCATTGCCGGTTTTAAATATTTCGTGGCGTATTGGGTGGCAAAGTGTTTGGCTATTAAAACAATATCGTTATTGCGCTTACGCAAAGGGGGCATAGTAATTTCTACCGTGTTTATCCGGTAAATTAAATCTTTACGGAAACGGTTTTCATTAGCCAGTTCGCTTAATGGTACATTGGTAGCGCATATCAGCCTGATGTCGATATCCATTGGTTTGTTGGTACCTAAGCGGGTAACCTGCCTGTTTTGCAGTACGGTAAGCAGCTTGGCTTGCTGTTGCAGGGTAATGTTGCCAATTTCATCTAAAAAAAGTGTGCCGCCGTGTGCATCCTCGAAGCGACCGGGCCGGTCTTCGCGGGCATCTGTAAAAGCCCCTTTTTTATGGCCGAAGAGTTCGCTTTCAAACAAGGTATCAGTCAATGCGCCCACATCTACTTTTACAAATGGTTTATCTGCACGCAGAGAACGTTCGTGTATGGCTTTGGCCATCAAATCCTTACCGGTTCCGTTTTCGCCTAAAATCAGGATGTTGGCATCGGTAGGGGCAATCTTGTTTACCTTATGGAAAATGTCATCCATCGCCTCAGAATCGCCCAGTATTAGTGTAGAGCCGGCTTTGCCTTTGCCCGGTGCTTTGGTTGATTTGCCCCCATCTTTTTTATCCAGGAGGTCGGTGATGGTTTCTATCAGTTTTTCGTTATGCCATGGTTTTACCACAAAATCATTAGCGCCTTCTTTAAGTGAGCGTACGGCAAGGTCAATATCCCCATAAGCGGTAATCATAATTACGCAAAGGTTGGGTTTCCACTCTTTTACCTTGCGCAGCCAGTATATGCCCTCGTTACCGGTATTAATGGCGCTGTTAAAATTCATATCCAACAAAAGGATATCAACCTGATTTTTTTGCAGCAACCAGTTTAAATTTTCGGGGTTTTTATCAGTAATAACTTCTTGCACTTCTGTTTTAAGCAACAGCTTAACTGCCGTTAACACATCAGGGTCGTCATCTACTACAAGTACAGTGGCCTTTTTTAATATCATTATATGCTTATAATAGGGTATCGGGTTTAAAAATAGTAAAAAGATTAATAGTACTAAAGGACACACTTAAAGTGCAAACGTTACAAGTAAAGGTAAATAAAAAAAGGCCGCCCCTTGCGGGCGGCCTTCACTTAACTATTAACTA
>NZ_MPPL01000001.1:1539721-1544828 GCF_001911425.1 Mucilaginibacter polytrichastri
AACGTAAGGCAGATGCTTAGTTTGGATTTACAATCGCTGCACTTCCTGCTGCTGGCGGGTTTAATACAAACTCATCAGCCGGCACATCAAAGTAATCAAGGAAGTTGTAATTGATGGTAGCTTTGGTGTTAAGCACGCCTGCTGCAGTATAAACAACAGCATTCGTTCTGCCACCACCTTTAGAAACATCATCAATAACGCCCCATCTTCTGGCGTCATAAAATGCGGTGCCTCTAAATACAAGTGCTACGCGCCTTTCTCTGCGTAACTCTTCTTTTGCTGCTGCCAATGTTAAGCCTGTTCCAGATACAGCTGCTAAGCCTGCACCCTGAGCATTTCTAACAAGATCTATACTTGCAAGGCCTAAATCAATTTGGCCTAAATAGATCAGCGCTTCAGCTTTCATCAGTTCATTTTCTTCATAGGTGCCTGCTAAATAAAGCTCATATGCACCCGGAGTAGAATTTGCTAAAACAATAGCACCATTTAAAGGGCTTTGCTTTTGTATTCCATCATATAATTTCCAGCGGCTGCTAAATGTAAAGCCACCCACCTGATTTATATATGGGGAGGATGCAAAATTGTTGGTAAATCTTTTGTCACCAGTTTTAAATTCCTGTACCAAACGCTCACTTATTTTAAACGTAGTTGATGCAGGATCTCCTGCTGATAGGGAAGCTACTGTGCCACCGCCCGCACTAAACCAGCCATTGATGTCAGATTCATTGGTTCTGCCGGTAAATACTTTGTCAGTACTGGTAATACCATTAGTAACTAATGTTAAAATTGCATTCCATTGCGTAGCCGTCATGGCGCTAACCCTTGTATTAGCTAAAATGTTTCTGGCTTTCATGGTGTTTATACTGTGGATAAACATGGCCGGTGTAGGTACAGTACCTAAGCCTACTTGCGACATAGAGGGTAACAATTCGCCCATTATGGTTGTATAATCGCTTGTGCTGGTGATGGCACCCAAAATTGCGGCAGCTGCACTCAGGTTTTTATCTGATTCTGCAATAATAGCAGCACTGTTAACATAATTTGGGTTAAGCGTATTAGGTGTATTGTTAACTAAGCCTGCATAGTAAATAGAGCCTATTTTTGCATAAGCATAACCTTTCCACCAGTAACACCATGCCTTGATCGTGTTCTTCCTGGTAGTAGCGTCACCAGAAAAATGAACATCATCAACAAGTGCCAATACCTGATTAATTGCATTATTCATGGCGTACATGTTAGTCCACTCATAATAAAACATATTCTGGCTCTGCTTATTTCGCGCGTTGTTGATCCTTAAGTTTGACTTTTGAGGGGATGAAGTAGAAATTTTAGTTCCATTATCAAGTATCACGTAATCAGGAACGTTAACAATATTAACATTTTGATTTGCTGCTTCTGCAGAAACATCATCTGCTAGTAGCTCATGATAACCCATCGGAAGTGAAAAATAACTATCTCCTAACCAGCTATCGCCATTTTGGAAACCGTTAATATAAACACCACCAGTAGCCAGGGATATAATACCTGTTTCAGTTTTCGCTTGATCCGGCGTTGGTGAGTTTGGATTTTTTACATCCAATTCCTTTTTACATGATGCAACACTAAATAAAAGCGCTATCATCAATCCAATATGTATGTATTTGTGTTTTTTCATTTTGTTAGTTTTAAAAGCAATTAAAATCCAAGATTTAATCCAACCATGTATGATTTTAAGTTAGGCATAGATCCAAGATCAACACCTCTGTCAAATGCTGAGTTGTTTGTACCAGAACTGGTTTCAGGGTCTAAACCTGTGTACTTGGTTACAGTTAAGATGTTACGGGCTGAAACGGTTAAGGCTACTCTTCTGAAAATTTTGTTCGGAAGTAAACTTGAAAAATCATAACCCAATGATACATTACGTAGTCTCAGGAAAGATGCACTCTCGTAAAAATAATCTTTCGTGCCGTTACGCGCACCATTTTGAGCACCGAAGAAATCGGCGTAAGCACTTCTATAATAAGCAGTGTATGCGGCAGTTTGCCCATTAATAGTAACTGCTTTGTCATAATCTCCGCTTATGCCGTCGCGATACATCCATTGTTTGGTTTGGTTGTAAAGGTGGCTGCCATAAACCCAATCAAACTGAAACCCAAATGTGAATTTTTTGTAATTGAACGAGTTAATGAATGAAGCATTGAATTTAGGATTGGGATCGCCCAGAGATGATACTTCGTTAGCAAATTGAATGCCTTTTGTAGTTTTATTTACTACTCTGCCATCTACTATTTCATAGCCGCTCAAATTAGCGTCGCTAATGTAACGCACACCTTCTTGGTTAGTTTCGGTAAGGCTTGTTAAGGCTTTATATCCATAGATTTGACCAATTTTTTGGCCAGGAACTAAAGCTAGTTGAGTGCTTCCTGCGGCTGCACCTAAAATTATGGCCGGGCCGTTGATGTTAGTAATGGTTGACGTTTGCTTGCTGAAGTTAGTAGTGAAATTCCAGTTGAAATCTTTTGCTTTTAAAACGTTCATTGTTAATGATGCCTGGATACCATGTGATGCAAGATCAATAGCATTAGTTAAGATAGTTGACGCACCTGTAGAAGGTGCCACGCTAACTTTATAGATAATGTTATTTCCTTTTCTGTCCCAGTAAGTGCCACTTAAAGTAAAGTTGCTAAACCAGTTACCAGAAAATCCTTTAATAGCTAAATCAAAACCACCTTCAAGTTCTTTAGAGACTTCTACAGCCAACTTTTCATTAGCTGCATCGGCAGGGATTGTAAAGGTTAATGCAGATCCTATTGTATTTGTAGTTAAAGTTGGATACCTATCAAATGGCTTTGGCTGGATGCCTGCTTTACCGAATGCTCCACGTAGTTTAAATTCAGGGAATATTTCACCTATTTTATGGTTTTTCCAGAAATTAAATGATGATGGGCGGATGTATGCGTTGGCATTAGGGAAAGTAAATGGTTTAGAGCCCTGGCCGAATGCAGAAGAATAATCGCTTCTGAAACCACCGGAAATACCACCATAATCTCCGTAATCAACTTTTTGGTTTACTACATAACCAAAGGTTATAAAAGGTGTAGTAGAATCACCGTATACCGATGTTGCCCCGGTTTGCTGGAAATTATAAATCTCATAGCTTGGCAGTCCTATACCCTGTGTGTTAAATTGTTTTTTAACATCTTTTCTATAGTCATATTGTATTAAAGTACTGGTTGTAATCGGTAGCTTACTATTAAAGTCTTTTTGAAAATCAGTTCTGATCGTTGCAGAACCGTTGAAATTTTGGAATACATCAGTATAAGTTTCTTTATAAAGTGAACCATTTAAAGCACCCCCTACGTAGCTTTTTTCGTCCAAAGCAGCCTGGTTGTTCGACTGGTCTTTATAAATTTGGTTATATTCCTGATGGCTGTAATTCAAACCATATTTTGCATTTAATTCTAAGAATTTGTTTACTTTATAATTGGCTTGCAAGTTTTGTAAAAGGTCCATCCGGTTGGTTACCTGGCTGCCATATTGGGAACGGTAGAAAGGGTTTGATCCATTCACACTCACCGTTCCTGAATTTAAAGAATTGGGAAAGTCGCCAGAGGCCAGTCTGTTGTTCAGATCATAAAATGGAGAGCTGTTTTCTACACTGTATAAACCGCCGCCATTACCGCTGCCAGTGCCAATATTCAATCCCAACCCAGGGGTTATGTTATTTTTGTTGTAAACCAATTGAGTTGTTGAACGTAGCGTAAAACCTTTAAACAGTTCGGTACCCACATTGGTAGTAAAGTTAGTCCTTTCGTTATAGCCCGCAGTTTTTATAGTACTTTGCTGATGGTTATTGGATATGGCAATATTATAATCTGTTTTATCACTTGCGCCGGATATCGCCGCGCTATAGTTAGTAGTGTAAGCAGTTTTAAATACTTGTTTAAAGTGATCGTAGTACTTTAAATTTGTGCCGTATTGTGGCACAGCAATATTTGCAGGGTTGGCCATGGCCGACGGAAAACCGGTTCCCCCATATTTCCATACTACACCCGAATACTTGCCGTCCTGATCTAAGGCAATAATAGCACCGCTGCTATTGATGAAATTACCATTAGCATCAGTTAAAAAGCTACTTAATTTGGCTTGGTGCACATCACCAGAGTTAATAATGGAAGAAGCAGTTACAGAACTAGACACATCAATTTTGGTTTTACCTATTGTGCCTTTTTTGGTAAACACCTGGATTACACCATTTGCACCTTGAGCTCCATAAATAGTTGATGAAGCTGCACCTTGTACAACCTCAATGTGATCTACAGTACTTGGGTCAAGTAAGCTAATGTCAGTTATGCGAGATTCAACGCCATCAACCAATATCATTGGCGATGTACCACCTTGTACGGTATTGATACCCCTTAATAAAATATTGGTTTTTGCACCGGGATTTCCATCAGTAGACGAAATTTGCGCACCCGGAATTTTACCAACTAAACCCTGGTCAAGCGATGCCTGTGGAGTTTGTGCTAAAGATTTTCCAGAAACGGATTCTACTGAGATAGCCAGCCGTGCCTTACTGGTTGCCACACCAGAACCTGTTACTACAACCTCATTAAGTTGTTTGTTGTTAGTAGATAACCTTACGTTTACAGTACTGCCTGTAATAGGTACATCAGTAGTAACATACCCGATAAAGCTAAATACCAATGTGGTTGCGCCTTCTGGTACCTTTAAAGAGAATTTACCATCGGCAGATGTTTGTGTGCCGGTGCGTGTGCCTTTGGCAGAAACGCTAACGCCGGGTATGGCTAAGCCATCGTCTTGTGCAGTTACAGTACCAGACACGGTACGGGTTTGTGACCAGGCTAAATTGCCAGTCAGTAACATCAAAACCCAGAGCAAGTTCTTGAGTAAGTGTTTTTTCATACTTGAATCATTAAGTCAGTTAGTTAGATTAACAATAACAAGATATGGTGTAACATTTTAATTACAATACAATATCTAATTTTTAGGGAAATTGAAAATAATTACTTGCTGTTATTGTAGTTATTTATCATTGTATTAATATTATATTACTTAATTGTAAATAATATAATTACTAATACATATTAGTAAGTGTAAAATGTAT
>NZ_MPPL01000001.1:1544841-1545080 GCF_001911425.1 Mucilaginibacter polytrichastri
TAAATATAGTTTTGTTTGACAAAAAATCAAAAAAATGTCCTTTTTTTTAAAATTATATAGAATATTTTAACGTTTTATTGAAATTAATAAGATGTTTTAGTAGTTAAATACAAAATTTAAGCATGTTTTCGGTAAAATACTTTGTTTTTTGAGGTGGTTAAGAAAAAAGTACCTATAATGTTATTAAACCCTAATATTAACATCATAAACAGTTATATAACCATATTACTTAAACGTAT
>NZ_MPPL01000001.1:1545090-1588875 GCF_001911425.1 Mucilaginibacter polytrichastri
GATATCGTACACATGCTGTAACAGAAGCGTACGCTTAATTGTGATAAAATCATAATATAATACTGATAATCAGTTATTTATATTGTGGCATGCGTTTTTGATAGTATTTGGAAATTATATTTATAACTGTGGACAGAAAAATTGAAAAAAAGAAATGGAATACTAAACGTATTATGACCATTGCCGGTATAGCAGCTGTTGTAATACTTGTTGGAGGCAGTATTTTGTTTACATCCGGAAAAAGTAAATTAAATGTTGATACAGAACGTATTACAATAAGTGATATTAAAAAAGGCCCTTTCCAGGAGTTTATACCGGTTAATGGTATTGTAATGCCAATAACAACAATATACCTGGATGCGGTTGAAGGCGGCCGTGTTGAAGAGAAATATGTAGAAGACGGCGCCAATCTTAAAAAAGGCGACCCGATCATCAAACTGTCAAATACCGATTTAGAGTTAAGCCTTGCCAACCAGGAAACCAACGTGTACGCTGCGCAAACGCAAATGCAGATCTCACATAATAATGCACAGCAAAATACCATCAGTAAGTTAAATCAAACTGCCGATGTTGATAATGCCTACCGCGAAGCCGAAAGATTGTACAAACTTGATAAGCATTTATTTGAGCAGAAGGCTATCGGCTCGCAGGAGTTTCAAAAAGCGCAAAATGATTATGATTACCAGGTACGCCGTAAAAAGCTGACTGCACAAATTATGAAACAGGATACCTTGCTAACCCGCCAGCAGGATGCGCAAACCAGCGAGCAATATGTGCAAATGAAAAAAACACTGGAGTTGATGCGCAAAAAAGTATCAGACCTAACTGTTAGAGCGCCTATAGATGGCCAGTTAACTTCTATGGATGCTGAAGTTGGCCAGAATAAGAACAAGGGCGAGCACCTGGGGCAAATAGATGTGCTTTCGGGTTATAAGGTACGGGTTGATATCGACGAGCATTACCTGTCGCGTATATACACCGGTTTAATGGGCGATTTTAGCTTTGCCGATAAAACCTATAAACTAAAAATAAGCAAGGTGTTTACCCAGGTAACCAATGGCCGTTTTCAGGTTGATATGATATTTGTAGGCGAAGTGCCAAAAGGTATCCGTAAAGGCCAAACTTTACAGATCAGGCTGGCATTGAGTGATGAGACACAGGCATTACTGGTACCTAAAGGTGGTTTCTATCAGCAAACCGGTGGTAACTGGATTTTTAAGCTGAGCGAAGACGGTAAAACTGCCTATCGTGTAGATATCCAACTTGGCCGTCAAAACCCAGATTATTATGAAATATTGCAGGGATTAAAGCCGGGCGACAGAGTAGTAACATCAGGATATGATAATTATGGCGATATGCAGGAACTAGTGCTGAAGAAATAGCGTCTTATATATAAGGTGTAAAAACGAGATTAATAAATAAAGATATAATCACAAATAAAACAAAATAACCCTTATAGGGGGTTGAGGAGGCCAAATGATAAAAATTACAGATCTGGAAAAATTTTACCGCACAGAAGAGGTAGAAACTATTGCACTTAACAAATTAACAATGGAAGTGCGTAAAGGCGAGTTTGTTGCCATAATGGGCCCTTCGGGCTGTGGTAAATCTACCTTGCTAAACATACTTGGTATGCTTGACGACCCGGATGCAGGCAGCTATGTATTTAATGACATAGAGGTAGCGCACTTTAATGAGCGTAAACGTGCCGATCTGCGTAAGCATAACATCGGGTTCGTTTTCCAGAGCTTTAACTTAATTGATGAGCTTACCGTATTTGAAAACGTAGAGCTGCCTTTAATTTATACCGGCGTTGCCGCGGCAGATCGTGTAAAGCGGGTAGAGCCTGTATTGGATAAAATGCAGATCATGCACCGCCGTAATCACTATCCGCAACAATTGTCGGGTGGCCAGCAACAGCGTGTGGCAATTGCCCGTGCCGTGGTTAACAACCCTAAATTAATACTGGCCGATGAGCCTACCGGTAACCTGGATAGCAGCAACGGTAATGATGTAATGGAACTATTAACAGATTTGAACGAGCAAGGCACTACCATTATTATGGTAACGCACTCGGAGCATGATGCCCGCTACAGCCACCGTATTATCCGCCTGTTGGATGGCCATACGGTGATGGAGAATATCATGATCTAATACCTGCTGTTTTTAAAAAAACAATAACTCTTAATCACATCTGAACCCGTTATGATCCTTAACCATATAAAAATTATTTGGCGTAATTTATGGAAGAATAAATTATACAGCTTTATAAACATAGGCGGCCTCGCTATTGGTATGGCTGTAAGCTTTATACTTTTATTATATGTTTATAACGAGTTTAGTTTTGATAAATACCATGTTAATGATGCCAGGTTATTTAAGGTTTTAATAAACCAACCCGCAGCAGGCGAAGTATATACAGGCGACGCAACCCCGTTACAATTGGCCGGTGTTTTACAAAAAGAATACCCTGGTATTGAAAAAGCAGCCCGTGTAAGTGAGAGGACTAAAACACTGTTGGTTTATAACCACAATACCTTAAAGTTTCCGTTATCGGTAGTTGATGCTTCTTTCCTGGATATGTTTAGTATCGATTTTGTGAAGGGAAATAAGCACCACGCTTTTGACCAACCGGCATCTATTATTATTTCAGAATCTACTGCCAAGGCGCTTTTTGGCGCCAAAGACCCTATGGGCCAGATTATCAAATATGATAATAGTGTGCCGGTAAAAGTAACAGGCGTAATGAAAGAGCTACCCGCAAATTCTTCGTTTAAATTTAAGGCGATTGTATCGTGGGCATTTTTGGAGTCAATTCAGCCGGGGATAAAAAGCTATAGCTGGGGTAATTATACATTTAATACCTATGTGCTTACAAAGCCGGGGATAAATTTATATGCTCTTAATGCAGCAATAAAAGGAGTTATAGCCCGTAACGATCCTGGCAACAAAGAAAACCAAATGCTGCTTTACCCATACTCAGATTGGCATTTACACAGCCAGTTTAAAAACGGCGTAAGTGTTGGGGGTAGTATTGAATATGTAAGGCTGTTTTTGTTTCTGGCACTTGGGATATTGGCTATCGCCTGTATTAACTTCATGAATTTATCTACCGCCAGGTCAGAGAAAAGAGCACGTGAGGTAGGTGTACGTAAGGTTGTAGGAGCAAGCAGGCTGGTTATTATTCAACAGTTTTTGGGCGAATCCGTAATAATGGCTTTATTCTCGTTGGTGATTGCGTTAATATTAGTTACCGTGGCACTGCCTTATTTTAATATACTGGCTCATCAAAATTTAGAGCTGCCATATCGTGAACCAATTATGTGGGCAGCGGTATTATTATTGACCGTTGGCACAGGTATAGTAGCTGGCAGCTATCCAGCTTTGTTTTTGTCATCCTTTAAGCCGGTTAGGGTTTTAAAGGGCTTAACAAATGCGGGTAAAAGCACATTGCGCCCCAGGCAAATATTGGTAATTATACAATTTACTTTTGCCAGCTGCCTTATCCTTTGCAGTATATTAATTTATAAGCAGATAAGCTTTATTAGAGACAAGCCCGTTGGATACAACCAAACAGGCTTAATTGAAATGGAGGAAGAAGGCGCGCTCGAAAAAAGTTTTGAAAATTTCAGACAAGACGCGATCAATGCCGGTGCTATAATCGAGGGAGCCCAAACCTCAGGAAGTCTTGTTAATAATGGAGGCAATACCTGGGGAGTAGAATGGCGGGGACAAATTGCCGGCGAAGAAAAATTACCATTCGACCAAATTGTAGGTACCTATCATCTAAGTGGTACTTATGGATTTAAAGTATTGGAGGGCCGTGATTTTTCGGCGGCTAGGCCTGCCGATTCGGCTGCTATTATGTTGAATGAGGCTGCTGTAAAAATAATGAGGTTTAAAGAACCAATAGGGCAGATAGTTAAATGGCAGGGTACCAACAGAACTGTAGTAGGGGTGGTTAATGATTTTGTGTGGGGTAGCCCTTATGATCCCGTTAAACCAGCCATCATTGGTTTCATGAAAGGGTGGACAGGCGGCATTGGGCTAAGATTAAATCCTGACAAATCTATCTCTTCAGACCTGGCCATTTTGCAAAAAGTATATAAAAAATATAATCCAGACTATCCGTTCGAGTACAAATTTGCTGATGAGGCTTTTGCAAGTAAGTTTCAGACAGAAAGGTTATTAGGTACGCTATCAGCTTGGTTTACTAGTTTAGCCATCTTTATATCATGCCTTGGTTTGTTTGGCCTGGCCTCCTTCTCGGCCGAACAACGTAGAAAAGAAATTGGTGTACGTAAGGTATTGGGTGCCAGTATCAGTCACTTATGGTTTAACTTATCCAAAGAGTTTATTGTACTTGTTATTATCTCGTTTTTAATTGGTGCCAGTATCAGCTTTTATTATATGAGCCAATGGCTTGCCAAATACACTTATCATACCGCTATAAGCTTATGGGTGTTTGTGTTAACCATTGCCATTAGCATGGTAATGTGCCTTGTTACAGTGAGTTTTCAGGCTATTAAGGCGGCCATATCAAACCCGGTTAGCAGCCTGCGAAGCGAGTAAACTTAGTTTTTAATAAAAAAACATTGCACTGGCTATGAACCATTAACTATAAACTATTAACTCGAAAAACATGTTTAGCAATTATTTGAAAATAGCCTGGAGAAATCTTAAACGGAACAAGGGCTTTACCATCACCAACCTGCTTGGTTTAACCATTGGTATTAGCTGTACCATATTTATTTTTTTATGGGTTAATGACGAGTTAACGTATGATAAATTTAATACCAAATACCCTGACATTTACCAGGTTGTAGCCAACCGCGATTTTAAGAATACCATATTTACAGATAAAAATATGGTTTTTCCGCTGGCTAAATCGCTGGAGAGCGGTTACCCACAAATTAAAAATGCGGTAATGACATCGCACCCGGGCACACAGCTTTTGGTGCATGGCGATACTAAGCTCAAAAAGCAGCTTGCAAGCATATCGGGGCGTTATTTTGATATGTTTACTTGTAAATTTATTAAAGGTAATGCTGCCACTGCTTTAACCGAACCCAATAGCCTTGTTTTAACCCAATCAACCGCTAAGGCATTTTTTGGCAATACAGACGCTGTTAACAAAACAATAAAAATCAGCAATCAGTTGCTGAAAGTTACCGCGGTTATAGCCGATATGCCCGGTAACTCAAGTATGCAGTTTGATTGTTTAACGGCATTTAACCCAACCGACCCGCAAGTGGTGAGCGCTATGAAAGAATGGGGCAACTCATCATATGCTGTTTACCTGGAAACTGTACCCAATCCTAACATAGCACAGCTGGAAAAAGATGTGAACAAGGTGATGCTTGATCATAACCACGACAAGATCAGCACTTATTTTATGGTACCAATGAGTAAATGGCACCTGTACAGTGATTATAAAGATGGCAAAAACATTGGCGGCCCTATCGAATATGTGAGGCTGTTCACCATTATTGCCATTATTATATTACTGATAGCCTGTGTTAATTTTATGAACCTCTCTACCGCACGGTCCGAAAAAAGGGCTAAGGAGGTAGGCATCAGAAAAACTTTAGGGTCAGACAAAAGGCAACTGGTTATCCAGTTCTTCTTCGAATCTATGCTGCTGGCATTGGCAGCTTTTGTATTGGCTATGATAACGGTTTATGCATTGCTACCCTTATTTAATAACCTGGTGAGCAAAAAATTGTACTTAAACCTGGCCGATCCTTTATTCTGGATTGGTTCTGTACTGGTTATTTTATTTACAGGTATTATGGCAGGCAGCTATCCGGCATTATATCTGTCGTCTTTTAACCCGGTTAAGGTGCTGAAGGGCACATTTGCTGCCGGTAAAAGTGCCGTATTGCCAAGGCGTATCCTGGTAGTAGGCCAGTTTGTAATCTCTATATTCCTTATTGCTTCTACCATTATTATTTACCAGCAAATTCAGCACGTTAAAAACAGGGATATCGGTTATAATATCAATAACCTTATTATGATACCCTCAACGGCATCAACAGATAAAAGTTATGCGTCTATTAAAAATGATATGCTTAAATCTGGCTTGGTAAGCGAGGTTACCCGTACGTCATCACCCATTACCGATATCTGGTGGAAATCACCTTCGCCACAGTATGCAGGGATGCCTGCGGATGCCAATATTATTTTCTCGGGCATTGAAACCGATCTTGATTTTACCAAAACAATAGGCATTAAACTGAAACAAGGGCACGATTTTGCAGGCACACCGTCTGATACCAGCGCTATGATGTTGAACCAGGCAGCGGTAGATGCCATGCATATTAAACACCCGGTTGGCATGCTGATGCGTTACGGGCCTAAAAATTACACAGTGATTGGGGTTATTGATAATGTGATAATCACTTCGCCGTATGAACCTGTGGACCCATTGATGATATACTTCGGTAAAAATGGGTCTTCATATATCGATGTACGTTTAAAACAAGGCGTATCGCCAGCAAAGGCTATTGCTTTTTTCAAGGGTTTATACGCCACTTATAGCCCTGCAGATATTTTTGATTACCAGTTTGTTGATCAGGAGTTTGGTAAAAAATTCGTGGCCGAAGAACTCATCAGCCATCTCACCAATATTTTTGCCGGTTTGGCCATTTTTATCTGCTGTATCGGCCTGGCTGGTTTAGCCTCTTTCACCATCGAAAAACGTTTCCGCGAAATTGGGATCCGCAAGGTTTTGGGTGCTACCGTACAGCAATTATTGCTAATGATAGCCCAGGAGTTTTTACGGTTGGTTTTAATTGCATTTGTTATAGCCGTGCCTGTTACCTGGTGGCTTATGTATAACTGGTTGCAAAAATACACCTACCATGTTAATATCAGCGTTTGGATGTTTGGTTCGGTAGGGGTAGTTATATTACTGCTTACCATGGTGGTTGTAAGCTTAAATACACTAAGTGCTGCGTTGGCAAACCCCGTGAAGAGCTTGCGAAGCGAGTGAGTTTAATTTTGAATTAGAGCATGGTAGATATGTAAACGGTTATCAACTAAGCTCTATTAAATAAGCAATGATGTTTAAAAATTATATTAAAACGGCATGGCGAAGCCTCAAAAAAAACAAAGCTTTTACAGCTATTAACGTTTTAGGATTAGCGTTAGGCTTAACAGCGTGTTTGCTAATTGTTTTATACGTGGTTGATGAGTTAAGTTTTGACCGTTATAATACAAAAGCCGACCGTATTTACCGGGTAAATGAAGACTTGAAGCTGGGCAACAACACCGTAAATTATGCAGTTGCCATGCCGCCGCTGGCTCAAACCCTTAAAACAGATTTCCCGGATGTGGAGGATGCTGTAAGGCTTAAACGCACAGCATCGCATGTAAAAAAAGGGACCGAAAATATTCTGGAATATAACATTGCCTTTGCAGATCCTTCTGTATTTAATGTGTTTACCCTGCCCATGATTAATGGTAACCCTGCTACCGCATTGGCAGAACCTAACAGCGTGGTTATTACCGAAACTACAGCCAAAAAGTATTTTAACAGTATCAATGTAGTAGGCAAAACGCTGCTGATGGATCAGGCTAATTGCAAAGTTACCGGGGTTATAAGGGATATGCCCAAAACCTCGCATTTTAACTTCGATTTTTTAATATCGATGTCGTCATGGCCGGATAGCAAGTCGGATAAGTGGCTGCGAAGTGATTACAATACCTACATCCTGTTTCGTAAAGGGGCCGACCCTAAAAAGCTGGAGGCCCGGTTCCCGCAGTTTTTAAGAAAATACTCGGGCAGTGAAATGCAGACAGATTTAAACTTAAGTGTAGACGAGTTTGAGAAGGGGGGCAGCTATTTCCGCATGAATTTAACTCCGCTTACCGATATTCACCTGCACGCTAACAGAACGGGCGAACTGGGTAGTAACTCTACCATGGAGTACATTTACATCTTCTCGGCTATAGCCCTGTTTATTCTCTTTATTGCCTGTGTAAACTTTATGAACTTAAGTACCGCCCGCTCTTCAAACCGGGCGCGCGAGGTTGGGGTGCGTAAAGTGCTGGGGTCATCAAGGGGAAGTTTGATTGTTCAATTTTTAACAGAATCTATGCTGGTTACGCTGGGTGCTACGCTTATTGCCCTGGCTGCTGCTACGTTATTATTGCCAGCCTTTAATCAACTGGCGGGTAAAGAGATTTTAATCAACTCGCATACCTACGTATGGCTGTTGCCGGTTTCGTTAATTATAGTGCTGGTTATCGGCTTTTTGGCTGGTTCGTATCCCGCATTTTTTCTGTCGGCATTCCAACCTGTTGATGTATTAAAGGGCAAGCTGGCCGGCGGATTTAAAGGCGGCTGGCTGCGCAGCTTTTTAGTGGTATTTCAGTTTGCCATCTCTATCTTTTTAATTATTGGTACGCTGGTTATTTACAACCAGCTCAACTACATTCAAAATAAAAATCTGGGCTATGACCGTAAGCAGGTGCTGATTGTAAAAAAGGCTTTTGAACTGGGCAAAAGCGCAGCAGCCTTTAAACAGCAAGTAAAACAATTGCCCGGTGTTGCTGATGCAACCCTATCCGGGTTTCTGCCTACCGAGCAGGCGCGCAGTACCTCTATTTTTAATAAGGATGCCGGTATGCTCGATCAAAAGAACGCTATTTTCCCCCAAACCTGGGCGGTTGATCCGGATTACATTAAAACACTGGGTATGAAAATGACTGCGGGCCGTAATTTTTCTGCGCAAATGTCAACCGATTCTTCTGCTGTGGTCATCAATGAAACTGCAGCTAAGTTTTTAGGCTTTGATAACCCGGTTGATAAACTGCTTTATCAAGCTTTGGATGGTAAACATACCAAGGTTAAGGTATATCACATTATAGGCGTGGTTAAAGATTTTCACTTTAACTCGCTGCGCGAAAACATTAGCCCGGTTATTTTACGCCTGGGCGAAGATACCGGAGATCTAAGCATCCGGGTAAGTACTTCAAATCTGCCGGCGTTAATTGCACAGATCAAACAAAAATGGAGCGGACTATCTACCAGCCACTTCGAATACTCCTTTATGGACCAGGATTTTGATGCCACTTACCGATCGGAGCAACGGATCGGGAAGATCTTCATTGTATTTACCACATTGGCTATTCTGATTGCCTGCTTAGGGTTATTCGGGCTGGCTGCCTATGCTGCAGAGCAACGTACCAAAGAGATTGGTATTAGAAAAGTGTTGGGCGCCAATGTAACCGTAATCGTTAGCTTGTTGTCTAAAGATTTTATAAAGCTGATTCTGATCGCTATTGCGATCTCATCGCCGCTGGCCTGGTACCTGATGCATAAATGGCTGCAAGATTTTGCTTACCGGGTAAATATTCATTGGTATACCGTGGCTGTGGCGGGTATGGCTGCGATGCTTATTGCTTTTATAACCATCAGTTTTCAATCTATAAAAGCCGCGTTGGCAAACCCGGTGAAGAGTTTGAAAAGCGAATAGGTTTTTTGGGTAAGAAAGTTAATGGACAATATACAAACGACGAAGACGAGAATAACTGATAACCGAAATTAAAATGATCAAAAATTATATTAAAATAGCATTCAGGAACCTTTGGAGGCATAAGAGTTTCTCACTAATCAATATTGTTGGTTTGGCTATTGGATTAACTGCATTTGTATTGATACTCATGTATGTGAATTTCGAATTGAGTTATGATAATTTTCATACCAAAGCCGACCAGATTTACAGAGTAAATACCAATATTATTTCATCAAACGATGTAATGAAGGAGCCTGTTACCTCCGCACCAATGGGGCCTGCATTGAAAGCCGATTTCCCGGAAGTGGTCGAATCAACGCGAATATTTGGAGATAAAGTACTGGTTAAAGTTAAAGACCAGCTTTTTCAGGAGTATAGGATGATTATTGCTGATCCGTCGCTTTTTAAAACATTTAACTTTCCATTAATAAAGGGCAGTGCAACGCAAGCATTAAAAAATCCTTTTAGTGTAGTGCTTACAGAAACTACAGCCAAAAAATATTTTGGTTCTGCCGATCCTTTAGGTAAAACGCTGGTTTTTGATAATAAATATCCCGTTACCGTTACCGGAATTGCAAAGGATGCTCCTGCAAATTCGCAAATCAAATTCGACTTAATCTATTCTGTTTCGAGCCTTGATAAAGAATACCCTGGCCGTTTGAGCCAATGGGGTAATTTCGGCAATTTTACTTTTTTATTACTCAAGAAAGGCACAAATGCCAGCCTGTTACAAGCACAAATGCCAGCTTTTTTAAAAAGGCATATTAGCGAAAGCGACAGAAAGCAGGGCATGAATTACGCCTTGTTTATTGAGCCATTAAAGGATACCTACATGGATCCCAAATCTTATGATGGGGGTAATATGAACAACATCTATATTTTTTCTATCATAGCATTGTTCATTTTGCTTATCGCAGCTATTAACTTCATTAACTTAACTACAGCGCGGGCCACAGAGCGTGCAAAAGAAGTTGGCGTACGTAAAGTGATTGGCGCAGACAGAAACCAGCTGATATGGCAGTTTTTGGGCGAATCTATCATGATCTGTTTAATTGCTTTTGTTTTTGCCGTACTGCTTATTACCCTGTTATTGCCCTTGTTTAACCAGGTTGCAGGTAAAGAAATTTGCCATACTATATTTAACCATGGGTACTTGTTAATATTGCTGTGTATTTCGGTTGTTATCGGTTTATCTGCCGGCGTTTATCCCGCCTTAGTGTTATCCGGCTTTAAACCGGTTGTTATTTTAAAGGGTAAGTTCAGTACTTCTGTAAAGGGGGCCTGGTTGCGTAAGGCTTTAGTTATAACCCAGTTTACTATTTCTATTGTGCTTATTGTGGGTACGCTGGTAGTTTACAAGCAGCTTAATTTTATGCGCAGCCAATCGCTTGGTTTTAATAAAGATCAAATACTTACCATCAATTTCGCAGGAGATCAGGCTGTACTAAAAAGTTATCAAACCATTAAAAATGAGATCAAGGCCGTACCAAATGTGCTATCGATAACTATGTCGGCAGGTACACCGGGTGGCGGTAGCTCCAATGCTTACTCAGAACTTGAAAACAGGCAGGGTACTATGCAACCTGTTAACATTAATCTGTATGATGTTGATTATGATTACATACCGGCCTATGGTATGAAAGTAATTGCCGGGCGCACATTTTCATCTGCCTACGGCACAGATTCTACTAAGGCAATTGTTGTTAATGAGGCAGCAGCTAAAAGTTTAGGCTACGTATCGCCTAATGATGCCATTGGTAAACGGTTTTCGCAATGGGGCCGGGATGGTAAAATTATAGGCGTTGTTAAAAACTTTCATTACCGCTCTTTACAACAAAATGTAGAGCCGCTTAATATGCGTGTAAACCCTGCCAATGCCGAAACTTTTAGCGTGAAAATAGCTGCGAAGGATATGCCTGGCACAATAGCCGCCATACAAAACAAATGGAAGATTTTAGTGCCGCAACGGCCGTTTAACTATGATTTTGTAGATAAAAATTTCGACCGGCAATACGCTAACGAAGAGCGCTTTGGAAAGCTGTTTTTATACTTTGCTGTATTGGCCATATTTATTTCGTGTTTGGGTTTGTTAGGCCTGGCATCATACAGTACCATACAGCGCACCCGCGAAATTGGAATCCGTAAAGTGTTGGGGGCAAGTGTGGTGAGTATCGTAAGCATGCTCTCGAAAGAGTTTTTGCTGCTGGTAATCGCTGCTTCGGTAATTGCATTCCCACTGGCCTGGTGGGGTATGCACACCTGGCTTCGCGATTTTGCCTACCGGATAAATATATCATGGTACGTATTTGTATTTGCAGGTGCCATTTCGTTGCTTATTGCTTTTACAACGGTGTGCTTTCAATCTGTTAAAGCCGCGCTGGCTAACCCGGTTAAGAGTTTAAAGAGCGAATAAAATTATTTTTGAATGAGTGAGTTGTGATTGAGTAAATATTAGGCCATGATCTTTTAACCATGATCCATTAACGCAAAAAAGATGTTTAAAAACTATTTAAAAGTAGCATTAAGGAGCTTATTAAAGCGTAAAGTTTTTAGCCTGATTAATATACTGGGCCTGGCTACAGGTATGGCCGTTTGTATGTTGATTGTACTGTTTATTCAGGATGAGTTGAGTTTTGATAAGTTTCAGGATAAAGGCGACCTTATTTACCGTATCGCGCTGGAGAGAATCTATCCCGGCAGGTCTACATCGTATGCCACAATTCCATGCTTACTATCAGTTTCCAAGCTATTAAAGCGGCGTTAATGAACCCGGTGAAGAGCCTCCGGAGCGAATAGTTTTTGAACAAAGGAATAAATACAATAAATAAAAAGATGATTATAGGAGTATGGGTTAACAACTCAGCACTCACAATTTACTACTTAACGTTAAATTATGATACGTAACTACTTTAAAATTGCATGGCGTAAGCTAAAGAAAAACAGGCTTTACTCGTTTGTAAATATATTGGGTTTAACGGCCGGGCTGGCCAGTTGTCTGCTCATTGGCTTGTATTTGGTAAACGAGTTAAGTTATGATAATTTCCATCATAATGCCGACAGAATTATAAGGCTGACTATGGAATATGGGCATGGTACTGATGCCACTAAAACGGCTGTTACCGGTAGCAAAAGTGGCCCACAATTGAAAAGGATGTTTCCTGAAATTGAAGCTTATGTTCGGACATTAAAAGCCAATCGACTATTTGATAATGATGGTAAGGCTTTTGATGAGCAGAATGTGTTATATGCAGATCAAGCTTTTTTTAAGGTATTCTCGTTTAATTTATTAAAAGGTAATGCGGCCGATGTACTGACCGCCCCAGACCATATTGTGCTTACAGAAGCCTCGGCTAAAAAATATTTCGGTGCTGAAGATCCGATGGGTAAAACCTTGCGATCTGGCAGCAGGAACTTTGTGGTGAGTGGGGTAACCGCCAATGTGCCATCTAATTCTCAAATACATTTTGATTTTGTATTGCCTTTTGATATTCTGCCGGCAGCTAAAAACGAGGAATGGTTTTCGGCTAATTATGTTACCTATCTGCAATTAAAAGATGCAGGCAATATTGGCCAGCTGCAAAAGCAAATAAGCGCCTATATGCAGCAGGTAAACAAAGGCGAACTTAAAATGACGGGCAAGGAATATATGACCCTAAAGCTCGAGCCGTTAAAAAGTGTTCATCTGCATTCACAACTTTCTGGTTTTGAACCTAATGGCAGCCTGGTTTATATTTATATATTATTCAGCGTGGCGCTACTTACTTTGTTTATTGCCGCAGTTAACTATACCAATCTGGCAGTAGCACAATCTGCAGGGCGTAGCGCCGAAATTAGTATTCGTAAAGTATTAGGTGCAAGTGCTATTCAATTGTTCAGGCAGTTTATCGGCGAATCTTTTTTCTTTACTACATTAGCCACTTTACTGGCCGTGGCGGCCGCCTATATTTTGTTACCGCAGTTTAATATGATAGCCGGTAAAGCATTTACCACACAAGAACTGTTGAACCCCTTAGTACTTATCCTGTTATTCGTTTTAAGTATAATAATCAGCTTTGTTGCCGGGGCATATCCATCGTTATTACTCTCTAATGAAAAGATTATCACGCTTTTAAAGTCCGGATTTTCATTCAGCGGAAATACTTCGCTGCGTCAGTCGCTTATTGTATTTCAATTTGTTATATCCTTCTTCCTCATTATATCAACTACAGTTATTGTGCGCCAGCTTAAATACATCCAAACTAAAGATGTAGGCTATAATCGTAATAATGTAATTGTATTGCCGGTTAATTATAATTTGTACCCGGTAGTTGGTACGCTTAAAACTCAAATGGCTGCTATACCTAATGTACAGCAGGTAAGCGTAGCTAATTCGTCGCCGGTTGCTGTAGGCTGGGGCGACGGTATCAGCACCCACGATGGTAAAAAGGTAATGGTAAATGCCATCCCGGCCGACGAAAACTTTGTGCCGATGTTTAAACTGAAGTTATTGGCGGGTAGTAATTATACCCATGCAGACCTGCTGCAAATGGATACCTCTAATAATGGTAAAAACTTTAAGTATTCATTTATTGTCAATGAATCGGCAGCCAAAGCCCTGGGCTGGACACCGGAGGAAGCCATTGGTAAAACAATTAATAAGAATCAGGATGGGGTAATAAAAGGTGTGGTGAAGGATTTTAATTTTCAATCATTGCACGATCCTATTACGCCGCTCATTATATTTTTAGATAACCAAAACACCAACGAGATTTTTTTAAAGGTAACCGATAACAACATCCCGCAGGTACTTCACGATCTGGAAAATGTTTGGAAGCACGAAGCTGGTAATACCCCTTTTCAATATCATTTTCTGGATGATGATTATAATGCCATATATGTATCAGAACAACGCACAGCGGCCATGTTTAAAACATTCTCTATCCTGGCCATTCTGTTGGCTTGCCTGGGCTTGTTTGCACTTACTGCCTATTCTGTGCTTAACCGTACCAAAGAGATCGGGATTCGTAAGGTGTTGGGTGCATCGGTAACCAGTATAACGTTGCTGCTATCTAAAAACTTTTTGAAGCTGGTTTTTATAGCCATTATCATCGCATCGCCCATTGCCTGGTATGCCATGAACAGGTGGCTGCAAGATTTTGCTTACCGCATAGATATTCAATGGTACATGTTTGTGCTGGCTGGTTTGGTAACTATTGTGATTGCTTTTGTTACGGTTAGCTTTCAATCTGTTAAGGCAGCAATTAGCACGCCGGTTAAAAGTTTGCGCAGCGAGTAATTGTAACTTCAAGTAAATCAGAATATTGTTTTTCATAAATGAAACATATTCCTAAAAGAAGTGTATGAAATAACCAAAAAAATATTGGATATTTGGGTTCAAACCAATTCACATGAGAGTCCCCATCATCATATTGGCTTTGCTTTTGGTATGCGGTACTACATTTGCCCAGGTAAACTGGACTAACGAACCCATTATACTAAAGCAGATCAAAGGATCAACTATACGTAGTGTTACAGTTAAAACGCTGGCCGGCAACATCGCTGTAATAGGCACCAATGCGCAGCCCAGTATAGAAGTATATGTTGATGCCATAAACGAGGCAACGTCATCAAAAGCTGAATTGAAACGATTTGTAGAACAGGATTATGCTATAGATATGGTGGTAATAGACCACCAGCTTACGGTTTCTGCAACCTGTAAATATGGCGACAGCAACTGGAAAAAGGCGGTAAGCATCTCTTTTAAAATATTTGTGCCCCGTTCTGTTGTTTGTAATTTAAACTCAAAATCAGGGAGTGTGAGTTTGGTTAATCTTGATGGTAACCAAACATTTGCTACCAATGGTGCGGTAAACCTGGAGCAGGTAACCGGTATAGTTAGGGGCCATACAGGCAATGGGGATATCAATGTATCTAACACCGGGCCGGATATAGACCTGGCTACCACGGATGGTAATATTGTTGCCGTAAATTGCCAGGGTAAGGTTAAATTAAAAACAGACCAGGGTTCTATAAACCTCAGCAGGTTAAAAGGTACTATTGATGCTACCACTACAGCCGGTAATATTCAGTCGGACGAGATTGACGGAACTTTTAATACAGAAACTACAGTGGGTGATATTACGCTGAAGCGAATGGCCTGCCATTTAAATGCTACAACTGCTTCGGGCACTATTAATGCAGAATTATCTAAGAATTGTAAATCTATTAAACTAAATGCATCCGAGGGTGATGCTAATATTACCATACCAGCTAAAGACGGTTTTAACCTCAATTTCGAAGGCAAATCTGTTACCGGCGATATGCCCAAAAAGTTTTCGGGCACTAATGATGGTAAAAAGTTGTTAGGCGCTGTGTATGGTGGAGGGATACCGGTAGAGGTACACGCAGTATCCGGCGAAGTAAAGGTCCAGTTTATTTAAGCGGCATTATAATCTTATAGAAAGAGCGGTACAGATGTGCTGCTCTTTTTTTATGCTTAGTTTTAAAAAACAGCCTGTTACAGAGTGTATCGAAACCGTACGCACCTTGTTACACAACCGTACACTAATTAATATTTTATTTGTATTATATATTTGATTATCAAGTATATATGTATTTGGTATAGATTTGTAACTATACTGCTTGTAATAAAATCTTTATCGATATATGAAACAGATCAGAAATATACTTACCATCTGCATTTTGCCAATAACGTTAGTTGCTGCGGCGCAAACTACTACAACACGTAAGGTAGAAAAAGTGAACATTGATAAAAGCATTGATGACAACGGCAAAGAATTGCATATTAAAATATCGGGTACCAAGGGCAATAAGCCCATTATATTTGACCGGCTTTACAATATAAAGGGCATGAGCAAACCACAGGTAGAAGCTGTTAAGAAGCACGTGCTCGATTCATTAGGGGTTAACTAGTAAAAAAAGGAATTATGTTTAAAAATTACATTAAAACGGCCTGGCGTAATTTGTGGAAAGGCAAGGTGTTCAACAGCTTGAACATTGTTGGGCTTTCTGTAGCTATAGCCAGTTCTACATTATTGTTGCTCACCGTTTTCTTCGAATCGTCATACGATACGTTTCACAAAAACATCGACAATATTTACCAGGTATATTTTACAGTGAGCAGGCCTGGCGCGCCGCAAAAAACAGGTTCTATGCCCGGGCCGCTTGCGCCTACTTTAAAAGCCGATTATCCGGATGTTAAATATGCAACCCGGGTAGCCGGTTCCCCGCCTGCAACAGTTATTTATGGTGATAAGCAAATACAGCAAGATGTTATTTTTGCCGACCCAGACTATTTTAACATGTTCAGTTTCCCTATTATTAAGGGTAATAAAAAGGCTTTATCGGGTATCAATGATGTAGTATTAACGCAGTCTTCGGCCAAGGCAATTTTTGGCGATGCCGACCCTATTGGTAAAACCATTGCTGTAAAATATGATGATCAGCCTCACAATTTTATAGTAAGCGGTATAACCAATGATTATCCTAAAAATTCGAGCCTGGGCACCGATCTCACTGTTCGGTTCGAAAATTCTCAAGATTATAAGTACTTGTCTAAAGTGTGGGATTCGCGCACGCATATTGTATATGTACAACTCAATAAAAATGTAAACCCGGCCAAGTTTGAGCAAGGGTTAAAGCCATTTGTAAAAAAATATTTAAAACAAGATTTGGACGATCTGAAACGAGATGGCGCTAAACCGCTTCCAGGCGGCGAGCGTGAAGCGCTAGGCATTTATCCATACAAAGACAATCACTTTAATACCGACATGGGTGCTGTTTACGGCTCAACCATCAGCAAAACTTACGTGGGTGGTTTACTGGTTATCGCCATCTTTATATTGATAATCGCCTGTATCAACTTCGTTAATTTATCGGTGGCCCGCTCGTTTACCCGTGCCCGCGAAATTGGCGTGCGCAAAACACTTGGAGCAGGTAAATGGCAACTGTTAACCCAGTTTTGGACAGAGACGGTAATTATTTGCCTTATTGCCCTGGTTGCAGGTATTAGTTTAGCTGCATTGGTAATGCCTGGTTTTAAAGCTGCTTTTCAAAGCAGTATCTCTATGAGTATGCTTTTACAGCCTTTGCAATTGTTTACCATTATCGGTTTGTTTTTGTTTATAACCGTAGCAGCGGGTTTTTATCCGGCCTTATTGATGCTAAGCTATAAAACCACCCAAGTTTTAAAAGGATCTGTAAACACGCAAAAGCCTGGTAAAGTGCGTAATATCTTATTGGTAGTACAGTTTTGCCTGGCTACTATATTAACCATCTGTACATTGATAACCTGGCAGCAGATTAGCTATTTGCAAAATAAGCCGTTGGGCTACAATAAAAACGAGGTGATCAGTATCCCGATAGGCAATAGCGTAAACGGTGATCAGGCGCTGCAATTGTTCCGTAACCAAATGGCGGGGCAGCCGGGTGTAATCGGTATTACAGGCGCTTATAGTAATTTGGGCAGGGGTAAAGATGGCTCCAACTCCAATTCGGTACTGGGCTTTAATTACAAAGGCCACGAGGTGCGTACCCACGAGCAAAAGGTTGATTATGATTACCTGAAAACATTGGATATCAAACTGGCAGCTGGCCGCGATTTTTCGAGAGATTTTGCATCAGATACCAACAGCGTGGTTATCAACGAAAAAATGGCTGCCTTAATAGGTGGAGGTAATGTGGTAGGTACTTTTTTGCCTATGCACGATAACCAGCCGCCTATGCAGGTGGTAGGCGTGTTTAAAGATTATAACTTCAAATCGCTGCACGAAGATGTAGAGCCGCTTACCCTGGTCATGCAAAAAGACTTCCCGATCAGCTACATATTTGTACGGGTTAAATCAAACAACCTGCTGCAGGATTTTAACCGGGTGCAAGAGAAATGGCATGCCACCTTCCCCAATATCGAATTTACTGGTTCATGGTTAAGTGAGAACACCGAAAAGCAATACCGTAGCGAAAAACGCTTGTCGACCATATTTATCAGTGCAGCAATTATCGCCATTATTATTTCTTGTATCGGTTTACTGGCCATCTCCATTATGGTTATTGTACAGCGTACCAAAGAGATAGGTATCCGTAAAGTTCTGGGCTCTAGCGTATATAGTATCGTTATGCTGCTCTCCCGCGAGTTTGTTAAACTGGTACTGATTGCCGCTATCATCGCTTTCCCGGTTGCCTGGTGGGTAATGCATAAATGGCTGGAAGGCTTTGCCTACCGCATAACCATACAGTGGTGGGTTTTTGCAGTAGCTACTTTAATAGCACTGGTTATCGCTTTGTTAACCATAAGTATCCAGGCGGTGAAAGCCGCTTTGGCCAACCCGGTTAAGAGCCTGAAAAGTGAATAAAAGTAGATTTAGGATTTTTAAACAAGAGATTAAGGACTAAAAATAATAGTCATAATCAAAAGATGAGACCGACAACACACAACTGATAACAGATAACTGACAACAGATTATGCTTGGCAATCACATTAAAATATCACTCAGAACATTACGCAGAAACCGTACATTTTCTGTGATCAACGTATTGGGGCTTGCATTGGGCATCGCTATTTTTTTGCTGATTACCGAGTATGTAGCTTTTGAATGGGGCGCAAACAGGTTCCATAAAAACTTCGACCAGTTATACCGTGCATCAACTTTTACAGCTGATGCAGATAAAGGCGATTATTACCTGCCTCCGGGTTATGCACCGACTTTAAAAAACCGGGTGCCGGGTATCAATGAAGTTGTACGTGTAGCCGAAGGTGTAGGCAGTGGTTTGGTAATTGTGCCGGGTACCAATGGAAGCACGGCGGGCAATAAATCATTCCGGGAAAACAAGGTGTCTTTTGCTGATGATAATTTTTTTCGGGTATTTAGTTTCCCGGTTATTAAAGGGAGTACTTCACTGGCAAAGGCACAAACCATGGCTATATCGGCAAGTATTGCTCAAAAATATTTTGGTAATGGCAACCCTATTGGGCAGGTGTTAAACATTAAAAACCAATTTGGGCTTACGCCTTATACGGTTACAGCTGTTTATGAAGGTATGCCGCAGCAGTCGGATATTCAGGCTGATATCTTATTGTCGTACAAAACACTGGAGAATGCCGCTTTTCGTAACGGAAACAATTGGGCAGACCCCAACGGCTTAGGATCAGGTTATACCAACATTTACTTTATGCTGAATAAAGGTGTTGATCTTAAACTGTTTGAAGCACAGGCCACCCAAGTGATCCATAAGGCAGCACCGGATGCCGCAAAAGCCACCCTGGCATTTCAGCCGCTTAGAAATCTGCACATCGCGCCATCATTCAGTTATCATTTTCAAACGTATGGCAGCCTGGTGCTGGTGGTTTCATTTTTAAGCGTTGCGCTGCTCATCATGATGATTGCCTGGCTTAACTATATTAACCTGTCTACCGCGCAGGCACTTTACCGCGCAAAAGAATCCGGAGTACGTAAAGTGCTCGGTGCTAGTCGCATGCAAATTGTAGGGCAATACCTTACAGAAACCGCTATATTAACCTTAATCAGCATTGTTATAGCTATCGTATCTGTTAAATTGGTACAGCCATTTTATAATAACTTTTTAGGGAAAGAACTGTCGCTAACCGTACTAAACCAGGGTCGGTTTTGGGTGGGTGGCATTACTGTGGTATTTACAGGTTGTTTTCTTGCGGGAGGCTATGTAGCTTTTATGCTTAGTTCAATTGATCCGCTCAAAACCATTCGCGGCAAAGCGGCCATTACCATAGGGGGTATTTCGCTGCGCCGCAGCCTGGTTGTGTTTCAGTTTACTACTTCTGTTATTTTAATTATATCAACCATAACGCTTTACCGCCAGCTTAAATATATGCAAACGCAGGACTTGGGCATGAACGTACAGCAGCGGGTGGTAATAAGCGGCCCTTCCACATTAAGTGGTTCGCAGCGTGATAATACGCTGGCCTTTGAAAACCAGTTAAGGCAGTTGCCTTATGTGCAAAAACTAGCCGCCTCCAACAACGTACCTGGCGAAGGGTATAACTTCTCGGCCGATGGTATTACCCGGCTCAATGCTAATGTGGGTGACGATAAAAAGTCATACGCGATGCTGATTGTAGACGATAAATATTTTGACACCTATGACATTAAGATTAAAGCAGGTGCAACTTTTACGCCACAGATGCTGGAGCAAGGTTGGTCGAAAACACATAAGATAATTATTAATGAAAGTGCGGCCGCACAATTGGGATTTAAAAACACGGAAAATATAATTGGGCAAAAAATTAAATGGGACGCCGAATTTGAAGTGGTAGGGGTGGTTAAAGACTATCACCATTTATCGCTGCATGAATTTATAAGGCCGATGATTTTTTTACCGGCAGTTGCGCATAATTACTTCACCATAAAAATGGATACTCGTAATCTGGCCGGACATGTAAGCCAGCTAAAATCTATTTACGAGCATAGCTTCCCCGGTGAGCCTTTCACTTACACTTTTGCAGACGAAAGCTTTGATAAGCAGTACAATGCCGAGCAAAAATTAGGCAATGTGTTCATGGCTTCGGCAGGTGCAGCCGTTTTTATTGCTGCTTTGGGTTTATTTGGACTGGCCACGTTTGCCGCCCGCCAAAAAATTAAAGAAATTGGTATCCGCAAAGTGCTTGGCGCTAATGTGTTAAATATTGTTACGCTGATATCTGCTGACTTTTTAAAGCTGGTTGCCATTGCAATAGTAATAGCATCGCCTGTGGCATGGTACATCATGAATAAATGGTTACAGGATTTTGCTTACCACACCAGTATACAATGGTGGGTATTTGCACTTGCCGGTAGCATTGCTGTAGTGATTGCATTTGTAACGGTAAGCATCCAGTCGGTAAAAGCTGCCATTGCCAACCCCGTTAAAAGTTTGCGTAACGAATAAATTTGGGGGCAAAGGATATTTTGGGTAAAGGGAACTTAAGACAAAAGATAAAGGATTGAAATAAGGCAGACAACCGATAACAGACAACCAATATGATCAAGAATTACTTTAAAATTGCCTGGCGTAACCTTACCCGTAATAAGGTAAGCAGTATTATAAATATTAGTGGTTTGGCTATTGGCCTGGCCTGCGTGCTTTTTATTGGCCTGTATGTAAACGATGAACTGAGTTACGACCGGTTTTTTAAAGATACCAACCGTTTGTACCGGGTAAACCTCGATGGCAAAATGGGGAACGAGGAGTTTTTGCTTGGCCACACACCGCCGCCGGTTGGCGCGGCGCTTAAAAACAATTTTTCTGAGATAGAGAGCTATACGCGGATCTTTAGACCGGGCAATGAGATCGTTTATTTTGAAAACAATGGGCAGAAGAAATCACTGACCGAGAAAAACCTGCTTGCGGTTGATGCTAATTTTCTGCAATTGTTAAGCTACCCCTTAGTTGCAGGCAATGTTAATACCTGTTTAAACGGAGTAAATTCGGTGGTACTAACCCAAAAGGCCGCCAAAAAATACTTCGGCGATGCATCGCCCATGGGCAAAACTTTAGTTTTGGATGAGTATTCCAAACCCTTTACCGTTACTGCTGTACTAAAAGATTTACCAACACAATCATCCCTGCAGTTTGATATGTTGCAGAGTACCGAGAGCATCCCGCCGGTGAAGCGTTTTAACTGGAGCTGGGTGTGGCTGCAAATGGGCACTTATGTAAAGCTGAAACCCAATGTGGCCAGTGATGCTGCCGGCATTAAACGGTTAGAAAGCAAGTTTCCGGCTATGGTGAGCCAACAGGCGGCCAGCGCATTTAACCGTATTGGCCAGCCCTGGGCAGAGTTCATCAAAAAAGGTGGACACTGGGACCTGCACCTGCAACCCATTACCGAGCTGCACCTGCACTCGTCTAATGTTGGCACCCGTTATTTTAACCCCGGGGATATTAAGTATGTATACATATTTTCGGCCATTGCGCTATTTATTATCTTGTTAGCTTGTATCAACTTCATGAACCTGTCAACTGCGCAATCTGCTCGCAGGGCCAAAGAGGTGGGTATCCGCAAGGTGTTAGGGTCGGGCCGTAAACAGCTGATTGGTCAGTTTATGGCAGAGGCTTTTTTGTATTGCCTGTTTGCCGCTGTAATTGCGTTACTTATTGTTAGTTTGGCATTGCCGGCGTTTAACCAACTGTCAGAAAAAACATTGAATATTGGCGCGCTGTTTGGCTTTAAAGCTATTGCCGGTATAATGGGATTAATTGTTATTACCGCCATATTAGCAGGCAGTTATCCTGCATTTTTCCTTACTTCGTTAAAACCGGTAAGCATTTTAAAAGGAAGCGGGATATTTAAAGATGCCAACGGATTTGTAATGCGCAATGCCTTGGTGATATTTCAGTTTACGGTTTCTACTGTGCTGATTATCTGTACCATTATCGTGTATAAGCAATTGAATTTTACGCAGACCAAAGATCTCGGCTTCAATAAAGAAAATGTACTGATTGTTGAAAATGCCGAACGTTTGGGCCAAAGTGCAGAAAGTATGCGCCAGGAATTACTACGCCTGCCACAAGTACTCAATGCCACTATTTCGACAGGGATACCTACTCAAAATAAATTTGCGGATACCTACATTCCCGAACTGGAACCGGGTAATACCAAAAGTGGGGAGAATAACATCCTGCTTTCCTCATTTGTTGTAGATGAAGCTTTTGCACCAACCTTAAACCTGAGCATGCTAAGCGGCAGAAATTTCTCAACCGCTTTTGCAGATTCGGCATCGGTAGTAATTAATGAATCGGCCGCAAGGCAAATTGGCTGGAAAAACCCCATCGGTAAAACCATGACCTACCCAGGTGGTAACAACCGCCAGTTTAAAGTGGTGGGTGTGGTTAAAGATTTTAATGTAGAATCTCTGCATGACGTTGTTGCCCCGTTTGCGCTTTTCTATAAAACATCAAAAACTTACGGGTCGCCTACGTCATACATTACGGTACGGATAAAACCCGGTGATTATGCCGCTACCATTGCCGCCATACAAAGCAAATGGAAAACCTTTATGCCCGATAACCCATTCGAGTACAGTTTCCTGGATGCCGAATTTGATTCGCTTTACCGGGCCGATCAAACTATAGGGAAGGTATTTAGTGTGTTTACCTTTTTATCGCTAACTGTGGCTTGCCTGGGCTTATTAGGCTTGGCTATCTATACCGCACAACGCCGCACCAAAGAGATCGGGATACGTAAAGTATTAGGTGCATCAATCGAAAACGTGGTAACCATGCTTTCTAAAGATTTTTTGAAACTGGTGATCATAGCTTGCGTGCTCGCATTTCCGATAGCATGGTACGCCATGAATAAATGGCTGCAGGATTTTGCCTACCGCACACCGGTAAGCTGGTGGGTGTTTTCGCTCGCCGCGGGTATTACGCTGGTTATCGCATTGTTTACCATCAGCTTTCAATCTGTCAAAGCTGCGTTAACCAACCCCATTAAAAGCCTGCATAATGAGTAAATAAAGCATAACCCCTAAACTTTATCATATGACTTTCCTGAACGTTAAACTCGCCATCCGAAATCTGAGCCGCAACAAGCTCTACACTTTTATAAATATCAGCGGGTTAAGTATTGCTTGCGCTTTTTGCATACTTACCTATTGGTATGTTAAAAACGAGCAATCCTTTGATGCTTTTCATCACGATCAGAATAGGCTGTTTAGGATAGAACAAACAAATTTATTTAATCCAGAACCTGTTAAAAAGGAAAAGAGCTTTTTCTCTTTTTTAACAAAAGAGGACGAGCAGAAGAACCTGATACAAACCCCGGTGATACTTGCCGGCGATTTAAAAGGCAGTTTCCCGCAAGTGGAGAACGCGGTGCGGATAAAAACACTGTCTGATATAGTTATACGTGTTGATAACGAAAGCTTTAGAGAAAAAGATGGTACGGCAGCTTATGCAGATGCTGATTTCTTTAAGGTTTTTAATTATCCATTATTATCGGGTAATGTTAACCAGGTATTATCGGGGAAAAATCAAATTGTGATTACTGAACGGGCAGCTAAAAAGTATTATGGATACAGTAGCCCTATAGGCCGGAGGTTAGAGTTTCCTAACGATAAAATGATTTTTACAATTGCGGGTATTGCTAAAGATTTTCCATCTAATTCAAGCTTTCAATTTGATATAATAATACCCCGTACGGCTGATCCTGATTACAATGAATATATTAAACAGGGTACAAACACTTTTAGCGATTTGCTAATTGTTAAATTAAAACACGGCGTAGATGTAAACAAGTTTCACACTGCACTTAACTTGTTTGGGCAAAGCTACTATCAAAAACTGGTAAAGAGCATGCGCCAAGATAATCCGAAGTTAAAACAGCAAGGAATAGACATATACATGAGGCCATTTGCAGAAGCTCATTATAACCAGGGTGAGGGTTGGGGCCATTATACCAGCCTTAAAAATGTATACCAGTTTATCTGTCTCTCTGTCATTATTTTAATTATTGCAAGCCTTAATTATATCCTGTTAACGTTAACCAGTACTATATCGCGCTCGCAGGATGTTGGCGTGCGCAAAACCATAGGGGCTAACAGAAAAGAAATTATTTTGCAGTATTATGCAGAAACACAGATACTGGCTGCAATTGCGGTATTTGCTGGCTTGGTGCTGTCGGTAACATGCCTGCCATTATTTAATAATTTAACAGGGAGCGATATCCATTTGCAAAACATTGCTCCTGATGAATTAGTGCTATCATTAATAGGGCTCGCTTTTATGCTCGGCATTATCGCGGGTATATACCCGGCTATGGCTATGTCTGGCCTCAAACCGCTTAATATTATGCGCGGTTTTGCTACTTATCGCATTAATCCTGTAATGTCTAAAGTGCTTGTTATTATGCAGTTTACTATTTGTGTGGTATTAATTATTACCACGCTTGTAATTGGTAAGCAAATGAAGTTTGTAAATACCGCACAAATGGGGTTTGATAAAGATCAGGTGGTACTTATCAGAAATCCTTATGGGTGGGCAGATCGTCAAAAAATCAGATCGTTAAAAGAACTACTTTATCATTACGTAGCTACCGAGCCGGTATTGCAAAACATTACCGCTACAGGCTTTAATTTTTCAGCATACAATAATAACGGACATATTGTTAATGGCAAACAAATTTTTGTGCAAGAATTACAGGTAGATTTTAATTATTTGTCTTTTAATAAAATCCCTATTATTAAAGGCCGAAATTTTTCATCAGCAACACCAGCAGACAGTGCTAAGATTAAATTAAGCGCTACACAACAAATACCTAAAAGTTCTACGGTAGGAAGAGCGATAATTATTAATGAAACGCTATACAACATGCTCGGAAAACCTAAAATGGATGAAATAAACCCCGAAATGGGCGCTTTAATAATAGGCGTATGCAAAGATTACCATACAGATGATCTGACTAAAAAAATAGGACCAGCATATCACCGTATCAGCACTTACGCTCCAGATTATTTCTGGATCAAGATAAAGGCTGGTAAAAATATCCCCGATGCAATGGATAAGATTCGTATCAACTGGAATAAGCTCACTGGTAACAGCCCTTTCACGTATACTTTTATGGATGAGGATGTAAAAAAATCGTATGATGTGTATCTGCGTTGGATGGATACTATCAGCCTCTCTTGTGTTATTGCTATTCTTATTTCCTGCCTGGGTTTGTTTGGTTTATCAGCAATTACAACCATTAACCGTATGAAGGAAATAGGCATTCGTAAAATACTGGGCGCATCGGTAACCAACCTGTTTGTGCTGATAAACCGCAGCACTTTTGCACTGGCTTTATGTGCCTTTGTAATAGCCACGCCAATAGCCTTATACCTGGTTAACGAGTGGCTGGATAATTTCGCATATCGCATTAAAGTTGATTGGTCGCTGTTTGCGTGGGCAGGTATTGCTACCACTATTACTGCTGTAATAGCAGTGAGTTATCATACCATTAAGGCAGCAATAACCAACCCGGTAAAAAGCCTGCGTAACGAGTAAATATAGTTGAGCGTTAGTTAATGAGGCGTTTTGAGTTTCTATTCACTCATTCAAAACTATATTTTAATTCCGGTGCAACTATCGGCAAAAAACTTGCGTCTCATGGATAACTAAATCAACATTATGAAAATCAACCTTCTTTTAGCAATGCTTTGCCTGGGTAGTACTGTTGCATCAGCGCAAAACGAGAAAATACCATTTATAACAAAATCGCTGGCCAGCTATGGCGTTAAAACAGCATTTGTAAACACATCGGGCGGTAGTATTAGCGTAACCGGCGTTACCGATAATACGGCCAGGGTAGAGGTTTATGTTAGCAATAACCATGGCGAATACCTAACCAAAGAAGAAGCGCAAAAACGCATTGAAAAAGACTATACCCTTGATCTCGACGTGCATGATGGCGAACTCCATGCCACTGCTAAATCAAAAAGAAGCTTTAACTGGGGCAACAATAACATCAGCATTTCTTTTAAAGTATATGTGCCTGTAAAAACAGCTACCAACTTAAATACCAGCGGTGGCAGCATCAGCTTAGATAATTTAAGCGGTAACGAACGGTTTGAAACCAGTGGAGGCAGTTTACATGTTGACCATCTGGCCGGCATCATCAAAGGCCAAACCAGCGGAGGCAGTATCCATGTAAGTAATTCTAAAGATAATATAGATCTGGAAACCAGCGGCGGCAGTATTTCTGCCGATAATTGCCAGGGCAGTATCCGTTTAGAAACCAGTGGCGGTTCTTTAAATCTTAGCCGCCTGAGCGGCAGTGTTAAAGCCACCACCAGCGGCGGCAGCATCCATGGCGATGATATAGGCGGAGAGCTTATTACCGGTACTAGTGGCGGCAGTATTAACCTAACCGGTATTGATGGCAGCCTTAATGCATCAACCAGCGCAGGCAGCCTGCATGCACAATTTAAGCAAGTTGGCAAATATGTAAAGCTGGACGTAAGCTCTGGTCATATAGACTTGGTATTGCCGGCTAAACAAGCATTAAACCTGGATATTACTGCTGGCAACATTACCAAAAGCCAGTTAAATAACTTTAGCGGCGATGTTGATAAAGAACACATCCGTGGCAGCATAAACGGTGGCGGTGCAGTAGTACGCGCCGATGCAGGCAGCGGCAGGGTTAATTTATCATTCAATTAATAGCGGTTACCAACCCATAATAAGTAGTTAAAGCAGGCCGGGTATTTACCCGGCCTGCTTTTTTTGTGAAATAGCATAAGGTATAATTTGCCTTAAAATTGTATCATTACCGTACGCACCGTGTTACACAACCGAACAGTTTGTTTATTTAAATTTAATATAAAGTTATTGATAATCAGATAGTTAAATGTTTGGTATGTTATTGATACTTTACTGCACGGTTAAACAACCCAAAAACAACAGATCACAAACAAATTATATATGTTATCCTTAAAAAATATCTCTAAATATTACCAGGCAGGCGGCAATAAAACCTACGTGCTCAATAACGTAAGTCTTGATGTTGATGCCGGTGAATTTGTATCCATTATGGGGCCGTCGGGTTCGGGTAAATCAACACTTTTGAATATTATAGGCATGCTTGACGAGCCATCCGAAGGTTACCACTACTTTATGAAAGAGGCCGTTCATCAGCTAAAAGAAAAAGCCCGGTCGGCTTTATATAAAGAATATATCGGGTTCGTTTTCCAGGCCTATCACTTAATTGATGAGCTTACCGTTTATGAAAACATCGAAACCCCATTAATCTACCAGAACATTAAAAGCTCGGAACGTAAAGCCCTGGTTGCCGATATGCTGGATCGTTTCCAGATCGTGGGTAAAAAAGATCTTTTCCCGGCGCAGCTTTCGGGCGGGCAGCAGCAGCTGGTGGGTATTGCCCGCGCACTGATTACCAAGCCACGTGTGATACTGGCCGATGAGCCTACCGGTAACCTTAACTCCAAACAAGGGGAGGAGATCATGGAGCTTTTCCGCAAGCTGAATAAAGAAGATAAGGTTACTATTATCCAGGTAACACACAGCGAAAAAAATGCAGAGTATGGTACGCGCATTATCAATGTGCTGGATGGAAAAATTGACTCATCAAGAAACGTTTAATACAGTAATGAAATACCTTAAACAACTATTTACTGCGCTGCTCTTATGCTCATCTATCCCGGCTTTTAGCCAGGCAGATACCCTTTACACCTTGCAGCAGTGTATTGATATCGCGGTACGCAATAACCTTGATGTGAGAAAAAGTGAGCTGCAAATGGACAAAGACCGGGTATACTGGAACCAGGCCCGCGAAAACATGCTGCCCCAGGTTTATGGCGATGCTTCGCGCGGTATTAATAATGGCCGCAGTTTAGACCCCGCTACTTATACCTACGTTAACCAGCAGATCACTAATGATAATTACAGCCTTAACAGTAGCCTGGTGCTTTTAAAAGGGTTAAGCCTTTTAAATGGTGTTAAACAAACTTCACTGGCTTACCAGGCCGGTAAGCTCGATTTTCAACAGGCTAAAAATGATATTACTTTAAATGTAATTACCACTTATCTGCAGGTATTACAAAGCGAAGACCAGGTTGCGCTTAGCAACAAACAAATAGAGGTTTCGCAGCAACAGGTAGACAGGTTGAAAATCCTGAACAAAGACGGCAGCATTTCGCCGTCAGACTTGTCTGATCTCCGCGGAACTTTGGCAACCAACAAACTATCGCTCATTGATGCCCGCAATGCCATATTTGCCAACAAATTAAACCTGTTGCAATTAATGAATGTGCCTTACAACCGCGATGTTAAATTACAGCGCCTGCCGGCAGATCAATTGCCCGGTCAGTATGGCCAAACGGTAGATGAAATTTATGCCAATGCATTGAATGATTACCCGATGGTAAAAGCGGCAGACCTGCGTTTAAAAAGCACCGAAAAAGGAGTGGCCGCAGCTAAGGGGCTTTACTATCCAACGTTATCAGTAGGTGGGGGCTTATCAAGTTACTATTCGAGTGTTGATAACACAGGTTACCATTCGCAAATTAATAATAACTACAGCTATGGCTTTAGCCTGGGCTTGCATATCCCGATTATTAACTTTTTCCAAACCCGCAATAATGTAGCATTGGCTAAAATTGATATGCTGACCGCCCGTTATACCACCGAGACTACTAAAATAACGCTGAAGAAAAACGTAGACCAAGCTTATATCAACATGGTTTCAGCTTATGATCGTTACCAAACATTGTTAGATCAGGTAGATGCCTATACCGAATCATTTAAGGTAGCCGAGGCCAAGTTTAATGCAGGCGTGCTCACATCGGTTGATTTTATTGTATATAAAAGCAACATCGACAATGCCAAGCTTAACCTCATTGGCGCGCGTTACAACTATTTTATCCGTACCAAAATATTAGATTATTACCAGGGGAGATTAACCTTGTAGTTATTTTAAACCAAAACAACACAATTATTAGAACCGGGCATACTACCCGGTTTTTTTAGTTGTTATATATTTGCAGCACAAAAAATAGCAAAAGCTGTTAATTATAAACTTATACAATCACTATGAAAAAGATCACATTACTATTAATTGTAATTACAGGCATTGTAAGCAGTGCATCGGCGCAGCTTTTACCAACATTTCAGTTTGGTGTTAAGGGCGGGGTTAACCTTTCGGCTATATCTACTTCCGGCTCTGTGTTTAATAACCTCAATACCAATAACCGTGCAGGCTTTCTGGGCGGTGTTTGGGCAAGGATAGGTGGCGCAGGCTTCCATTTCCAGCCAGAGGTTTATTATACCAGTAAAAATGTAACGTTTAAAAATGATGCAGGTGCTTACGATAAAGCCGAGTTTAAAAGTATTGATGTGCCTTTATTGGTAGGTACTCGTTTTGGGGTACCGGCTTTGGGAGTGCGTTTAAATACCGGTCCGTTGGTTTCTTTTGCCATTGATAAAAATCAGGATATTCATGGTGCACTTGTTGAAGCTTCTGATCTGCACTATAAAGATCAGAATTACGCCTGGCAGTTTGGTGCAGGTGTGGATATTAAAAGTATTTCCTTCGATCTGCGTTACGAGTTAGGTTTAAGTAAGGTTGATAATTTTGCTGATGATGGCCACGCTAAAATCAATATGTTTAACCTTACGGTAGCTTATCGTTTATTCGGATTATAATAAACTAGGATAGCACAAAATTACATTTGTGCTATCCTAGTTTACATTTATGCTATTGTACTTGTTGTAGTATTTACACTATATTTATCAACCAATTACCCCGGTTTGATAATAATGTTTTGCCAGGCCGGTACACGATACCAAGTACAATAGCCATGAATCTTAAAAGCAAGTTTTCGCTAATAATAGCTTGTGTAGCATACCTGCTGGTATTTAGCCAGGCTTACAGTCAAAATGCAGATAGCATTCGCTTAAACCAAATAGGTTTTTATCCGGGCGCTCCCAAAAAGGCTATTATTTTAGATGCTGATCACGGGATTTTTTACCTCGAAAACACAGCCGGTAAAAAGGTATTTACAGGCACCATTAGCAGGTCTGTAAACAAAGGCTTCAATGGTAAATATACGGGCATAGCTAACTTTACTCAGTTTAACGCAACCGGTACCTATAAACTGGTTATCCCTCAAAAAGCAGAATCATATACTTTTACTATTGCCAACGGCGCACTTAAAAGCGTGGCAGATGGTGCTATAAAAGGCTTCTACTACATTCGTGCTTCTATAGAAATTAAAGAGCAATACGCCGGTAAATGGCACCGCGCAGCAGGCCACCCGGATGATAAGGTAATCATCCATTCATCAGCCGTAAGCAAAGGCCGCCCGGAGGGCACGGTAATCTCTTCGCCCGGTGGCTGGTATGATGCCGGTGACTATAACAAGTACATCGTAAACAGCGGCATTTCAACGGCTACGCTTTTGTCGTTGTACGAAGATTTTCCGGCCTATATGCAAACCGTAAAGCTAAACATCCCCGAAAGCAGCAACAAACTGCCCGATGTTTTGGATGAGGCATTATGGAACCTTCGCTGGATGCTCACCATGCAAGACCCTGCCGACGGCGGCGTTTACCACAAACTAACCAACCCGGCGTTTGATGCCATGATTATGCCCGACCAGGCAACCAAGCCCCGTTATGTAGTACAAAAAGGCACGGCTGCCACGCTTGATTTTGCCGCTGTAATGGCACAGGCCAGCCGCATCTTCGCTAAATTTCCGCAGCAATTACCCGGCCTTGCCGATTCATGCCGAATGGCGGCTACACAGGCATGGGACTGGGCTGTTAAAAACCCTGCTGTACTTTACAACCAGGATAAGATGAACAAAACCCATGAACCTAAAATAGTAACAGGAGGTTATGGCGATACCAAAGTAGATGATGAATTTGTGTGGGCTGCCTGCGAATTATTGGTAACCACACAAAATCATATTTACGTACCCTATATAAAATTAGTGCCTGTAGATGCCATGACGGTACCAAACTGGGGCGATGTGCGTACCATGGGCTATTATACCTTATTAAAACACCAGGATATTGTATACACCACAGCCTTTAATGAACTGCCGGGCTTACAAACCGATTTTTTGAAAATGGCTGATAATCTTATTGCCAACGCAGGCGACAATGCCTACCAAACTGTAATGAATAAGGTAGCCAAAAATTTTGGCTGGGGTAGCAGTTCGGTTGCTGCCAACCAGGGCATGGCTTTAATACTGGCTTACAAGCTCACCAGCGATAAAAAGTATCTGGATAATGCATTGGCTAACCTCGATTACCTGCTGGGCCGCAACGGCACCGGGTATTGTTATTTAACAGGCTTTGGCCATAAACCGGTTATGCACCCACACCACAGGCCATCTGTTGCCGATGGCATTGAGGAGCCGGTACCCGGTTTGTTATCGGGCGGGCCAAATCCGGGCCGTCAGGATAAGGTACCAACACCTTCGTCCGTACCCGACGAAGCGTTTATAGATGACGAAAATGCTTATGCCGTAAACGAGATCGCTATAAACTGGAATGCGCCAATGGCCTACCTGGCCAACGCTATACAGGCCTTAGAGGGCAAACAGAAAAAATAAGCCAACAAAAAACTCAATCATCAATCATAACAAAATCAATCAAACCCAAACAAATGACAAGATTTACAAAAATCTGTAGCCTAATGTTATTCGGCTCGGTCAGCCTGATGGCCCAGTCTAAAAAAGCGCCTGTGACGCCGGTAAGCGCACTCGATAAAAAGGTCGACGCACTGATAGCCAGCATGACACTCGAAGAAAAAGTAGGCCAGATGACCGAAGTTACCCTCGATGTGGTATCTAAAACAGGTGCTGCTACACAAAAAATGGACGATGCCAAGCTAAAAGAGGCTATCGAAAAATATCACGTAGGTTCTATATTAAACGTTAGCGGCGCAGCTTACGAGCGCGAGCACTGGCACGAAATTATATCAACCATACAAACCGCAGCATTAAAAGACCGTTTGAAGATCCCGGTGATTTACGGTATAGATGCCATTCATGGTGTTACCTACACGGTTGGGAGTACCCTTTTTCCGCAGGAGATTGCCATGGCTGCCACTTTTAATAAAGAACTGGCTCACAAAGCCGGTGAGATTACCGCTTACGAAACCCGCGCAAGTTACATTCCCTGGAATTATTCGCCGGTATTAGATCTGGGCAGAAACGCTTTATGGCCACGTATTTACGAAACCTTTGGCGAAGACCCGT
The DNA here is from genome assembly GCF_001911425.1 of Mucilaginibacter polytrichastri. Taxonomy (GTDB): domain Bacteria; phylum Bacteroidota; class Bacteroidia; order Sphingobacteriales; family Sphingobacteriaceae; genus Mucilaginibacter; species Mucilaginibacter polytrichastri. Next base: position 1,578,326 of record NZ_MPPL01000001.1, read on the forward strand.
TTGTGGTTAAAACCATGGGTGCCGCCATGATTAAAGGCTACCAGGGTAATGATATAGGAGATAAATACCATGTTGCCGCTTGTATGAAACATTACCTGGGTTACAGCGCACCACTAAGCGGTAAAGACCGTACCCCGGCCTGGATACCAGACCGCTACATGCGCGAATACTTTTTACCATCATTTGCCGAAGCCGTTAAAGCAGGTGCAAAAACAGTGATGATCAACTCGGGCGAAATTAATGGTACGCCGGTACACAGCAGCAAATACCTGCTTACTGACGTATTACGCGGCGAACTGAAATTTGACGGTATTGCCGTAAGCGACTGGCGCGATATTCAATACCTGTTTACCCGACACCATGTAGCATCATCGCAAAAAGAAGCCGTAATGATTGCCGTTAACGCAGGTGTGGATATGAGCATGGTGCCTTATGAGTATAGCTTCTTTGATTACCTGGTGCAATTGGTACACGAAGGTAAAGTGCCGATGTGGCGCGTTAACCAGGCTGTACACCGTATTTTGAAGGTGAAATATGAACTTGGTTTATTTGAACGCCCGGTTGGTAACCCGTCCGACTATCCAAAATTCGGATCAGAAGAGTTCCGTGCATCAAGTGTGCAGGCTGCCCGCGAAGCCATTACGCTTTTAAAGAACAACAATAATGTGTTGCCGCTTAAAAAAAATCTGAAAGTATTGGTAACAGGCCCAACAGCTAATACCATGCGCTCATTAAACGGTGGCTGGAGCTACACCTGGCAAGGTGATGTGAGCGATAAGTTTGCTGCCAATAAGAACACCATACTGGAAGCTATCCAGAAAAAAGTGGGTAATGATAACGTGACCTATCAGGAAGGTTCTAAGTTTGATACCCTGACCAATGTAGAAGAAACCATCAAGGCTGCTAAAAAATCAGACGTGATTGTGCTTTGCCTGGGCGAGTTATCTTACACCGAAAACGTAGGTAACATAGATGACCTAAACCTACCGGATGCGCAAATCCAGTTAGCTACAGAGCTGGCTAAAACCGGTAAACCGGTAATATTGGTACTGGCTGAAGGCCGCCCGCGTATTGTAACCAAGGCCGAAAGCCTGTCTGCAGCTACCGTGATGACCTACCTATCCGGTAATGAGGGTGGTGATGCATTGGCCGATATTTTGTTTGGCGATGTAAACCCATCCGGTAAACTGCCCATCACTTACCCAAGGTATACCAACGCACTGGTTAACTATTACCGCAAAAATTTAGAGAACGGTAACTCTGATGATAGCCATGGTTACAACCCATTGTATGAATTTGGTTTTGGCTTAAGTTATACCACTTTCCGTTATGGTAACCTGCACGTTAGTACTCCAGCTTTAAAGGATGGGCAGACCTTAAAAATTACAGTTGATGTAACCAATAGCGGCCAGCGAGAAGGCAAGGAATCTGTTTTGCTTTACATTAGCCAGCAGTATGCCAGCATAGCGCCGGATACCAAGCGTTTACGTGGCTTCGACAAGATCAGCCTTAAACCAGGCGAAACCCAAACGGTGAGCTTTAATATTACCCCGGCAGATCTTGCTTTTATCAACGATCAAAGCAAATCGGTAACCGAGGCAGGCGAATTTAAAATTCAGCTGGGCGACCAAACTCAAAGCTTTAATTACGTATCTGCAACTGTGCCGTCCAGAACAGGGAAACTGTAATCACTCAATAAACTCTATAACCGGGCTGTCCTGAATACCAGGGCGGCTTTTTTTATTATATAATTACTTATTTATCGTTTTAATTAATTTATATAAACTATAACTATTAACTAGTGTTAGTATTTCATAAAACATCTATAAACTAAAATCTATTTTATGAAAGCAGCAGTGTTCCACAAACCGGGTGATATTACCTGTACCACAGTACCCGACCCAACCATTGAAGATGCAGGAGATGTAATTCTAAAAGTAACTTCAACAGCCATATGCGGCTCAGATCTCCATATTTTGGATGGTGGCATACCACAGGCTAAAGACATGGTGATGGGCCATGAGTTTATGGGGATTGTGGAAGAGATAGGCCCATCTGTTAAAAATTTAAAGCGTGGCGATAGGGTAGTAGTGCCCTTCCCGATAGCTTGTGGGCATTGTTTCTTTTGCACCCACGGTGCATCGCCGCATTGCGAAAATTCTAACCACGAGCATTATGGCCCGGAGGGTGGCCTGGTAGATCAAAAAGGTGGTGCTTTGTTTGGTTACACAGATCTGTATGGTGGTTACAGTGGTGGCCAGGCAGAATATGTGCGTGTGCCTTATGCCGATGTGAGCCCGCGTATTGTGCCTGATAACATGACTGATGAGCAGGTGCTCTTCTTGTCGGATATTTTCCCTACAGGTTGGTCGGCTATTGACTGGGCTCAGTTAAAGGGTGGCGAAGTAGTAGCCATTTTTGGCTCTGGCCCGGTAGGTTTAATGGCGCAAAAGGCAGCGTGGTTAAACGGTGCAAGCCGGGTTATAGCTATCGACCCATTAAATTACAGGTTACAAAAGGCAAAGCAGGCCAATAAGGTAGATACCTTAAATCCGCATGAAGTTGACGTGGTGGAAGCCATCCGCGAAATGACAGGTGGCCGTGGTGCGGATGTTTGTGTAGATGCTGTAGGTTTTGAGGCCGAGCGCTCATTTTTAGACAAGGTTAAAGCAACCATCAACTTCGAGAAAGGCACCATGAAGGTGCTGGAAACATGTTTTAGAGCGGTGCGACGCGGTGGTACAGTTAGTATTGTTGGTGTATATGGCACCCCGTTTGATAATTTCCCGCTGGGGCAAATGTTTGATAAAGGTATTACCATTAAACAAGGCCAGGCACAGGTGTTAAACTATGTAGATCACCTGATAGATCTGATTAAACAGGAAAAGGTAGTGCTGGATGATATTATATCTCATCGGTTACCGTTAAGCCAGGTTTCGCATGCTTACGATATCTTCAAAAATAAACAAGAAGATTGTGTAAAGGTGGTACTGAATCCCTGGGCATAAATAATACAATAGATAAAAAGGAGTAAGGGTTAAAGATTTTCTTTAATCCTTACTCCTTTATCATTTTTCTTTACCTTTTATACAGCCGTTGCTGCAGTAATTAACACCAGGCCAACCATGCAGAATGAAAATACCATGAGGTAAACAAACGATATCCCTATCATTTTACTTACAGTTCTGAACATGCTTCTGTGATATACAGTTCTGAAAGCCTTGTAAAGGTATAGTGTAATACCGGCCACCCCCAAAAAATCTACCCAGCCATGCAGGTGCATTACATCGGGTAATAGTTTCAGCAGCATGGTAATAGTTAAAAACAAAAATAAGAAACAGTGCAGGTGAAACGAGAAGATTAGGTGTTCTACATAAAACTTCTTGTTATTCCAAAACGCAAACCTTAATATGAGTGCAAACAGCGGCAGCAGTACAAACATCATTTTAGGCACGTTGTGTTTCAGCTCTTCCATGAAAACTTCTCTGGCGCGGCTTCCATATTTTTTATACGCATATACCTTACGTATGGCCATGCGCTGAAAAAAGCCATCGCGTTCGGCAGCAGGGAGTTTTTGTTGCGAAACAGCGTAATCTGCGTAGGTAGAGTCTTCTGCATTGTTTAATAACCTTGAGAAGAACGTGTCATTATCTTTATCCACTTCAAGATCGCCATCATAATCCAACTTTTTATGCTTGTTTTTTAATTTAGCCTCATTGCCTTTCGCTATGCTAGTATCAGATTTTACCGGATTAACTTTTAATGTTTTTTTACCAAGGCTGTCGCTTGTTGTCGTCATGTTAATCATTGGCGTACTGCCAATGGTTTTAGTATCAATTTTGATAAAATCAGGGGTATTCCTGGCTATGGCCTCAAGCTTTTTCTTTTGCGAAGTGGTAAGATTAGGATTGGCCTCCAATTGCTTTATTAAAACAGCGCCTTTTTCTGTGCTGCTGAGTTTTTTGATATCCTCTTTTTTCTCTTCCTGGCCGTGTTTAAATATCAGAATAAAGAAAATTAAACTTATAAAAATGTACATTTTTATAGGGTGCAGGTATTGTACCCTGCGGCCGGCCATATACTCGTTGGTAAGCTTGCCCGGCTGAAATAGTAATGGTTTTAGGGTATGAAAAAACTGATGATCGAAATGGAAATAATCGCTTACGGCATGGTTCATTAAGTGACCAAAATTCTCTTTGATCTGTAAATTCTCCTGGCCACAATGATGACAAAATTTTCCTTCTAATTCGGTTCCGCAGTTTAGGCAATCATTTTCATGGCGGTAATGTTTTTTCATACTTTAAAATTGCTCCCCACTAATTAAAGGGAGATAAGGTACATCTGTAGATAGAAATATGTGAGCCATTAAAAATAGCAAATTTGTTATCCTTTTTTATGCAAAAGCACAAAATAATAAAGCGAAATGCACAATTTTCGTAACAAAAAACTTACTCATTTAAGGTATACCCAATTGGGCAGTTGATGCCTGGTATTTACCTGTTATGCGTGTTGTATAGCACGCTCGAGTGCCATATTGTGTTTGTATCTGAATACGAATGGAAAAATGATGGCGATGACCAAAGCGTAAGCTGCAAAGGTGAGCCAGATACCGTGCCAGTCTTTACTTTGATCTGCATGGGTAAAAAACTTATCAATAATTACACCGCTGGCAAAGCTGCCAAATAAGGCGCCAAAACCATTCACCATCATCATAAATAAACCCTGCGCGCTGCCCCTGATCTCGGGCGTGGTTTGCGTTTCCACAAACAGCGATCCCGAAATATTGAAGAAATCAAACGCCATACCGTATACGATACATGACAGAATAATCATCCATAAACCATCGGCCGGATTGCCAAAAGCAAAAAGACCAAAACGTAAAACCCAAGCCAGCATACTGAATAACATCACGTACTTGATACCAAATTTGCGCAGGAAGAATGGAATAGCCAGGATGAACAATGTTTCAGAGATCTGCGAGATTGACATAATGATGGCGGGGTATTTTACCGCGATCAGATTGCGGTAGGTGGGCACATTATTAAAATCGTGAATGTAGGTATCGCCGTAAGCATTGGTAAGTTGTAGGGCCGCGCCTAAAAGCATAGAAAAGGCGAAGAAAATAGCAAACTTAGGTGTTTTGAATAAAGCAAAGGCATTTAAACCCAAAAGGCTTGCAAATGATTTGCTGCTGGTTTTGGCCAGTAGCGGTGGGCATTTTGGTAAACTAAATGAATAGATACCCAATGCTAATGCCACAGATGAGGCAATATAAAATTGGTTTACAGAAGTTTCGTTATGGGTAAGGCTTACCGTCCATAAGGCGGCAATAAAGCCGATAGTGCCCCAGATGCGAATAGGGGGATAATCTTTTACTACATCCAGATTGCTCTTTTTAAGTGCCGAATAGGCAACCGTAATCGATAGCGACAGGGTTGGCATATAGCAGATCATGTTGAGCAATATCACCCAGAAAAAAGTAGTTGGATTAGTTACCAAGGGTAGGCTGAACAATACCAGTGAGCCTAAAATATGCAGCGCACCGTAAAGTTTTTCGGCATTGATGAACCTGTCTGATATGATACCTGTAAGGGCAGGCATAAATATGGCCGAGATACCCATGGTAGAAAAAATAGCCCCGAACTGTGCACCCGACCAATGTTTATTTTGAAACCAGTATGCCCCGATGGTGAGCAGCCAGCAGCCCCAAATAAAAAATTGCATAAAGTTCATCAGTATTAAGCGAAACTTAATATTCATACAGCACGGGTTTAAACAAGTTATAGTTTAATGTTAAAACAAAGTCGGAAAGTAACGAAATATTGCGAAATCAGAAAGCGATGTGGATAGATTACAACAGAATGGCAGGTAATGCAGAATATTGTTTTGTAAATAGCATGTTTGGCTACCCTGCCAGTCATCCTGAACTTGTTTCAGGATCCCACTTGCTAAGTTCAAATAATGCAAAGTGTACACGTGTCCTTTGGGATGTCGAAACAAGTTCGGCATGAGGGGAGAAGATTTAAGGTAATTCCTTACGAAGACCTTCTTCTACCCAATTCATCCCTGATCTTAGCCGCTTTTTCATAGGCTTCATCGTTAAGGGCATCTTGCAGTTTAGTTTTAAGCTCATCTTCACTCAGCGAAGCGTAACTGCCTGTGCCCGAAACCGGGGTTTTTTCTTCTTGTGGTTCGTTCAGGTTTTCGAGATAAACAAAATCGTTGCCTTCTATCACAATGCCCGCGGTAGAGAGGATAAATTCGTAAGTATAAATTGTGCAATCAAACCTTACGGCCATGGCAATGGCATCAGAGGTGCGGGCATCAATTTCTATCACCTTTTTACCGTCAGAGCAGATCAGCTTGGCATAAAAGATGCCGTCAACCAGGTTGTAGATAATAATTTCCTGTATGTTAATGCCATATGCTTGTGCAAAGCTTTTAAATAGATCGTGGGTTAGGGGGCGGCTTGGCGTCATTTTTTCTATCTCTATAGCAATGGCCTGGGCCTCAAAGCTGCCAATAATAATAGGCAGCCTGCGGCGTCCGCTCACTTCGCCTAAAACTAAAGCATACGCGCCCGATTGTGTTTGGCTGTAAGATAAACCAACAATATCAAGCTTAATTTTTTTCATGTTATTACCCATCACAACAAAAAACCCTTTTTTTATGCCGAAGCTTTATATGCTTTTACCGCATCAATTAATTTTGGAACAATTTCAAACGCATCGCCAACTATGCCATAGTCGGCTACTTTGTAAAACGGCGCTTCTGCGTCTTTGTTGATCACAACAATAACTTTAGACGAGCTGATACCGGCTAAATGCTGGATAGCCCCCGAAATGCCAATAGCAATATACAAATTTGGGCTCACAGCTATACCCGTTTGCCCAACATGTTCGCTATGCGACCGCCAGCCAGCGTCTGATACCGGCTTTGAACATGCTGTAGCAGCACCCAATAATCCGGCCAGTTCTTCGATCATGCCCCAGTTTTCGGGACCTTTAAGGCCCCGGCCGCCAGATACTACGATCTCCGCATCTGGTAAAGATACTTTATCTGCCGATTTTATAATCTCTTTTAACATGGCTTTAAAGTCAGATTCTTTGGTTTCTACCAAAAAATCTTCAGTAACGGCGTTTGTAATATTTTCAATAACCTTGTAACTGTTTGGTATCAAAGCAATTACTATATTAACCGAAGTAAGTTGCACCATCGCAAATGCTTTGCCAGAAAATGCAGTTTTTTTAACAATAAACTTACCATCGGCAGTTTCTGGTAATGAAACCGCGCCGTCTGCAATACCTGCACTTAATTTTACGGCCACACGCGGGGCTAAGCCACGGCCCGAGAAAGTGTTGGAAATTACAACAACATCTGCCTGTTCTGCTTCGGCCGCTTTGGCAAGTACAGCGGCATAGGCCTGGTTCACAAAGTTTTTAAGCTGGCCGTTTGATACATTTAAAATTTTGTGCGCGCCATAATTGCCCAATGCGCTTAATTCGTCGCTACTTACATCGCCGATAGAGATGGCGGTAAGCGTTGTATTATTTTGGTTTGCAATGGCACGGGCGTAAGAAACGGCTTCGTAAACCGATTTCTTGAATTTGCCGCCCGTGTTTTCTGCATATACTAAAACCGACATATGGTTGATTTTTATGTTTAAATAGATAGAATTAAATAACCCTGGCCTCGTTATGCAACAGAGCTACCAGTTTGGCAACATCATCTGCCGCAACCAGTTTTACCTGGCCGCGTGGGGCAGGGGTTTCATAGCTGATAATTTCAGTTAATGTTTTTACCTCCACAGGTTCTACCACGGCCAGCGGTTTGGTACGTGCCGACATAATGCCGCGCATATTCGGAATTTTCGATTCGGCTACGCCCTCGGCTGTGCCGGCCACAAAAGGCAATGGGATGGTCAGGGTCTCTTTACCGCCTTCAATCTCGCGCTCTACGGTAGCTTGTGTGCCGTCTAAATCCAATTTCTTAATGATGGATACCGATGGTAGATCCAGCAGTTCGCCCAGCATGGCGGCCAGTTTAGAGCCATTGTAGTCGATAGACTCGCGTCCGGTTAGTACCAGGTCAAATGGGTGTTGCTTTATATATGCTGCAATTTGCACGGCCACAAAATAAGCATCATGTGCGGGGGCATTAACCCTCACAGCATCGGTTGCGCCAATGGCTAAGGCTTTGCGTATGGTAGGCTCATTAGCAGCTTCGCCAACGTGTATTACCGTAACAGTGCCTTTGCCTCCGTCTGTTAATTCAATAGCACGGGCCAGCGCAATTTCATCATAAGGGTTTATAATAAATTGTACGCCTGCTGTATTAAATTGGGTGTTATTAGCGTTAAAGGTTACTTTTGTAGTGGTATCTGGTACGTTACTAATACATACTAAGATGTTCATTATATCATAGGTTTTTACAAAGGTAATTAAAAAAGGAAGAGTTTAAAATGCAGCCATCCCGTTTAGAAAAGCTATTAGAATTTATTAAAAACGAGCCTAATGACGAGTTTTTACAATACGCATTAGCCACAGAATACCTACGGCTGGATGATAAAGAAACTGCTTTAAGCTATTATGAAGGTTTGGTTGCCAACCACCCTGCTTATGTAGGTACTTATTACCATTTGGGCAAACTATATGAGTTGCTTAACCGTAAGGAAGATGCCATAGCAACCTACCAGAGCGGGATGAATGCCGCCCGTGCCGCCAAAAATAATCATGCATTATCAGAGCTGCAATCTGCCTATATGCAGGCCAGTGGTTTATATGGCGACGAGGATGACGACGACTTTTAACCCCTGAATTTTGACCAAGCGACACCTGCTTTTTATGCGCGATGCGCTGCTTTATACGTTTACGGCCTTTGGTGGCCCGCAGGCGCATCTGGCAGTTTTGCTGCGCGAATTTGTAGAGAAACGCAAATACATAACCGAGGCCGAACTGATGGAGCTAAACGCCCTATCGCAAATGTTGCCCGGCCCTTCATCAACCCAAACACTGGTTGGCATAGCCTGGAAGGTAGGTAAACTGCCCCTCGCGCTTATTACTTTCTTAATTTGGGTGTTGCCCTCGGCCACGGTGATGTGCATTGCCGGGATTAGCTTTAAAGTGCTGGCTAAAGGCAATCACTTTGCCGAGATCATCAGGTACATTCAGCCTATTGCGGTTGGGATTGTGGCTTATGCCGCTTATATCTTCGCCCAGCGGGTTTTAAAAACCAGGGTGAGCGTAATGCTGGCTATTGCATCGGTAATAGCCACGCTGATCTTACAGAACCCATACGCTTTCCCACTGCTGGTTATGATGGGTGGCATTGTGTCATCCGCGTTGGAAACTCAGCCGCAGGAAAACGAACTGCGGGTAAAACTATTCTCTAACGTTAACCCCAATAAAATTGCTTATTTCATCGGCATCCTGCTGCTGTTTGCCGCTTTGGGTGCGTTGGTTAACCGTACATCGCCGTTTAGTTTGCCCATCCGTTTGTTCGAAAACTTTTATCGTAACGGAATCCTGATATTTGGAGGAGGGCAGGTGTTAGTACCGCTGATGTTTACCGAGTTTGTGGAGTTGAAACATTACCTCACCAATACCGAGTTTTTATCCGGCTACGCCATCCAGCAGGCTTTACCGGGGCCTACATTTGCCTTTACATCTTTTTTGGGGAGTGTTACCATGGCCAACAGTGGTTTCGGTATTGCCGGGCAAGTGATGGGCGCAATTGTGGCTGTTATCGGCATCAATTTACCAGGGCTCATCCTTATCCTTTTCATCGTTCCGTTTTGGGAAGATCTGAAGAAGATAACCCGCATCCGTAACTCGCTAAGCGGTATTAACGCCGTTGCCGTAGGGTTTATGATCACCGCATTTATATTGCTTATAAGGCCATTCGGTGTTAACTGGCTGGCTTATAGCATTATGCTGGCCACCTTTTTATTATTGAAATTTACGCGGATTAAAACACCTGTTATTATTGTAATTGGTGTTTTGGTAGGGTGGTTTTTTTAGAAGAGATAACTTCACCGTCATGCCGAACTTGTTTCGGCACCCCACTTGCTAAGTTTACGAAGTGAAATGTTTAAGACCTGTCCTGTGGGATGCCGAAACAAGTTCGGCATGACGGGCGGAGGGGAATATTTCGGTATGCCAATACTAAGCAGGCGATATAATTTTTCACAGTCATGCCGAACTTGTTTCGGCACCCCACTTGCTAAGTATACGAAATGAAATGTTTAAGACCTGTCCTGTGGGATGCCGAAACAAGTTCGGCATGACGGGCGGAGGGTAAATGTTTCGGTATCCAATACTAAGCAGGCGATATAACTTTACCGTCATGCCGAACTTGTTTCGGCACCCCACTTGCTAAGTATACGAAATGAAATGTTTAAGAACTGTTCTGTGAGATGCAGAAACAAGTTCGGCATTACGGGCGGAGGGTAAATGTTTCGGTATGCCAATACTAAGCAGGCGATATAATTTTTTACCGTCATGCCGAACTTGTTTCGGCACCCCACTTGCTAAGTTTACGAAATGAAAAGT
>NZ_MPPL01000001.1:1588901-1639192 GCF_001911425.1 Mucilaginibacter polytrichastri
GTCCTGTGGGATGCCGAAACAAGTTCGGCATGACGGGCGGAGTGGCTAAGTAGGCTAAATAAATGTTTAAGACCTGTCCTGTGGGATGCCGAAACAAGTTCGGCACGACGGGGCCCCTCTCTACTCACTTATTCACCATTCACTCAATCAAAACTAATTAGAACGGTGGCGTATCATCTTCCATATCATTTGCTTTTGATGGGCGGATAATGAAGTTGTTCTGTTTTTCGAAATCTGGCGATGGGGTTAAACCTGTAAATGCATTTGGCGCGGCACCGAAGCTATCGATGTTGGTATCCAAATCGGTAAACTTCACATACTTACCTACAAATTTCAAGCGCACACGGCCGGTTTCACCGTTACGGTGCTTGGCTATAATTACCTCACCAACGCCCTGGGTAGGGTTGTTATCTTCATCAAATTCCAGTCCGTAGTACTCGGGGCGGTAAAGGAACAATACCATATCCGCATCCTGCTCAATTGAACCTGACTCACGTAAATCTGATAGCATTGGCCGTTTAGAACCACCCGGCCTGCTCTCTACTGCACGGCTTAACTGCGAAAGGGCAATTACAGGTACTTCCAATTCTTTTGCCACGGTTTTAAGTGCACGGGAAATACTACCAATTTCCTGCTCACGGTTACCACCTTTACCGTCAGATTTACCGTGCATCAGCTGCAGGTAGTCAATGATGATTAGTTGAATATCGTATTGCGATTTCAGACGGCGGCATTTAGCCCGGAACTCAAATATATTTAGTGATGGAGTATCGTCAATAATTAAAGGGGCTTGTTCCAGTCTACCAATTTTAGAGTGGATTTGCTGCCATTCCCATTCTTCGAGGTTACCCTTACGGATCTTCTCTTGTTCGATTTGGGTTTCACCCGAAATTAAACGATTAACCAATTGAACAGATGACATCTCGAGCGAGAATACCACAACCGGTTTGCTAAAGTCGACCGATGCGTTGCGGGCACAGGTAAGCACGAATGCCGTTTTACCCATCGCCGGGCGAGCTGCGATAATCACCAGGTCTGATTTCTGCCAGCCGGAAGTGATCCTGTCCAGATCTGTAAAGCCGGATGGTACACCGGTAAGGCCGTCTTTTTTATCTTTTAATGCTTCTAATGCTTTTAATGATTCGTGCAGGATCTCGTCCATTTTGCGCGAATCGCGGCGGAGGTTATTCTGGGCAATATCAAACAGGTTTTTTTCTGCCTTATCCAGTAAATCCAGTACATCCGAAGTATCTTCATAAGCCGCGCTAATTACCTCAGTAGAGATTCGGATCAGTTCGCGCTGAATAAATTTCTGGATAATGATGCGGGCATGGAACTCGATATTTGCAGCGGATGCTACACGGTTGGTTAGCTCGGTAATATAATAAGCGCCGCCTATTATCTCCAGCTCGCCTTGCTGCCTTAACTGTGCGGTAACGGTGAGGATATCTACAGGAGAAGTTTTTTCGAACAGGGTGTGTATCGCCTTAAATATTTTCTGGTGGGCTTCCACGTAAAATATCTCGGGGTTTAACACATCAATTACAGATGATAAGGCGTCTTTCTCGAGCATTAACGCACCCAATATGGCTTCTTCCAAATCGCGTGCCTGTGGAGGGAGTTTGCCAACAAGGCCGTTTGATTGCGGCGCACTAAATCCTTTGTTGCGCCTGTCAGAATTTGTTCGGTTATATTGTTGGTTTTCGTTCTCCATTTCCAGCTCTTCGTATATCCTCGAAATTGCGTTGAAATTCGAGGGGGAACAAAAATATACAAAAAACCGGCTTAACAATGTAAAAACTCTACACTTAAATTTTGCTAAAAAAGCACATGGCTTTGTTTAGGCAAAAACAGGTGCTTATCATTTTGATTGCTAACACCTTATGTTGGTAAACCTGTTAAGAATAGAAATTTATGCGCCTGCTGCTATTTTTACACTTATGTGGATAAATCTTCGGGGTGTTAATAACTGAAACGGGACCGAAAGGGCTGGTACTCAATAAAATCAGCTTAGTGGATTAAAATTTCTATTTTTGCTGACTTATTCATCAGTAAATGTCCTTTAATAATAATAATTCAGCAAAGCGCGAAAGCAATCAGATGGTGTTCGGTATCCGTGCCGTAATAGAAGCCATTAAAGCAGGTAAAGAGATTGAAGCTTTGTATATACAACGTGGTTTAAGCGGCGGCCTGGTTATGGAACTTAAAAGCCTGTTGCAGGAGTATAACCTGAGCGCGCAACAGGTACCGGTAGAAAAACTTGACCGCATCACCACCAAAAATCACCAGGGCGTTATTGGTGTAATTTCGCCCATCACTTATCAAAAAATAGAAGATATTATTCCGCAGGTTTTCGAAGCCGGCAAAGTGCCTTTGGTACTGGTGCTGGATAGTATTACCGATGTGCGCAACATGGGCGCCATAGCCCGTACGGCAGAGTGTGCCGGTGTTGATGCCATTGTGATTCCCTCAAAAGGTTCGGCACAAATTACACCAGATGCTATTAAGACTTCGGCAGGGGCGCTGTTTACCATCCCGGTTTGCCGCCACGATAATTTAGTGCAAACTGTTAAGTTTTTGCAGGAATCTGGCCTACAGGTTGTATGCTGTACCGAGAAAACCAACGATACCATTTACCAGGTAGATTATACACCACCAACGGTAATTATCATGGGTTCGGAAGATGAGGGTATCCGTAATGAGCTGATTCGCCATGCTGAGCATTTGGCCAAGATCCCGATGTTTGGCGAGATAGCTTCCCTTAACGTATCGGTATCAACCGCCGTTATTGTTTACGAAGCAATAAGGCAGCGGGGATTGTAGTTGGTTGTCTGTCAGTTGTCTGTGAAAAGGAAGATAACTATGTCATCCTGAACTTGTTTCAGGATCCCACAGGACAGGTCTGCTACTGACTTAGCAAGTGGGGTGCTGAAACAAGTTCAGCATGACGGGAGGATTCAAAGTCAAAAGTAAGATAACTATGTCGTCCTGAACTTGTTTCAGGATCCCACAGGACAGGTCTGCTACCGACTTAGCAAATGGGGTGCTGAAACAAGTTCAGCATGACGGGAGGAATCAAAAAAAAGGATCAGTTTTTAAAACTAATCCTTTTTTTAAATGTGTTGCTGACAACCGGCAACTTAAATATATTTAGTTCCAAACTTCTGCTTTACATCGGCAACTATCTGTTTAACAGATTGCTCCTGGTCGCGGGGGCAGATCATCAGGGTGTTGTTGGCTTCTACCACGATGAAATCGTGCAGGCCTTGCAGCACTACCAATTTATCTTCGGGCACATTAACCATACAGTTTGACGAATCGTACATGATCACTTTTTCTGAAGGGATCACCGCGTTGCCTACGTAATCTTTTTCGGCCAGCTGGTAAACTGATGTCCAGGTACCCAGATCGCTCCAGCCAAATTCTGATGGCAATACGTAAACGTTTTCTGCTTTCTCCATAATGCCGTAATCAATAGAGATATTGATGCATTGCTGGTAAGCCGTATTGATGTGCGAACGTTCTTTGTCGCTGTTGTAAACGCTGCGCGCATCTGCAAAAATATCGTGCATATCTGGCAAGTGTTTGCCAAATGCCTTCACAATTGATTTTGCCGACCAAACGAAGATACCGGCATTCCACAAGAAATCGCCGCTTTGTAAAAAGCTTTTGGCAATCTCTAAGGTCGGTTTTTCGGTAAAGGTTTTTACTTTATGGAAATCGTTGTTTAAAAGCTGGTCGGTGTACTGAATATAGCCGTAGCCAGTATCCGGGCGCGATGGTTTAATACCCAGTGTAATCAGGCAGTCGTGCTCGGCAGCGGTTTTTAACGAATTGTTGATGCTGTCTACAAAAGCCTGCTCATCCAGTATCAGGTGATCTGAAGGGGCAACCACAACAATGGCATCCTCGTTCATGCTCTCAATTTTGTACGAACCGTAGGCCACGCAAGGCGCAGTGTTGCGCATTACAGGCTCGGTTAATATCTGGTGGTTCTGTATGCCAGGTAGCTGCTCTTTTACAAGGTCGGCATAGTTCTCGTTGGTAACAATGTATATATTTTCTGGCGGGCAAATTTTCAGGAAACGGCTGTAAGTGTTCTGGATCAGCGTTTTTCCGGTGCCTAAAATGTCAATGAATTGCTTGGGATAGGAGGTCCTGCTGATAGGCCAAAAGCGGCTTCCAATGCCACCAGCCATGATGATGGCATAATAATTTTTATTCATAGATAGATTGATAAGAGCTTATGCAAAAATATAATACTAATGTTAATTGCAAATTATTTGTTAACAGATGAAATAAAAGTTAATTTATTAACGTATCTTAAGTGTTAGTTATTAATTCCGCCATTACGACAACTAATGTATGATAATTGTTCAATAAAATATCATTTTATTGTGATTATACACGTTTAATAGGCTATATGGAAAAAATTTGCTAATTTGTCCGTTTAAATAGAATGCATAGAATACACCAAAATGATTGAGACAAAAAAGTCGCTTTTTGACAATCTCCAGAACTTTTTCGGCTTCGATAACTTCAAAGGAGAGCAGGAAGCGATTATTACTAACATCTTGGCAGGTAATGACACATTTGTAATTATGCCTACTGGTGGGGGCAAATCAATGTGTTATCAGTTACCGGCCTTAATGAGCGATGGCACAGCGATTGTGATTTCCCCGCTTATTGCGTTAATGAAAAACCAGGTAGATCAGCTAAGGGCTTTCGGCGGATCAGACAGCATTGCCCATTTCTTAAATTCGTCTTTAACGAAAACTGATATACTGAGGGTGAAGGAGGATGTACTGAGCGGTAAAACTAAATTACTGTACGTAGCGCCCGAATCACTTACCAAGCAGGAGAATGTCGATTTTTTACGTTTAAACCAGGTGTCATTCGTGGCCGTTGATGAGGCACACTGTATCTCAGAATGGGGGCACGATTTCAGACCCGAGTATCGCAAAATAAGGCAGGTGATCAGCAACATTGGCGAGAATATCCCGATTATCGCTTTAACCGCCACTGCCACCCCCAAGGTGCAGCACGATATACAGAAAAACCTGCAGATGAATAATGCAACGGTTTTTAAATCATCATTTAACCGTGGCAACCTGTATTACGAAGTACGTGCAAAACGCAACGTGCTTAAAGAGATCGTAAAATTTGTTAAGCAGCATACCGGTAAATCGGGTATTATTTACTGCCTGAGCCGTAAAAAGGTGGAAGAGGTTGCCGAGGCGTTAAGCCTTAACGGTGTTAAGGCATTGCCTTACCATGCCGGCCTTGATGCCAAAGTACGTGCCGATACGCAGGATAAATTCCTGATGGAGGATGTTGACGTTATTGTGGCTACCATTGCCTTCGGGATGGGGATTGACAAACCTGATGTTAGATACGTAATACACCACGATGTGCCTAAAAGCATGGAAGGCTATTACCAGGAAACCGGCCGTGCCGGCCGTGACGGTGGCGAAGGTGTTTGCGTAGCATTTTACTCTGAAAAAGATATTGATAAACTGCAAAAGTTTATGAAAGATAAGCCGGTTGCTGAACGCGAGATCGGTACACAGATCTTGAAGGAAGTGATTGACTATGCCGAGTCGTCGGTTTGCCGCCGTAAGCAGATACTGCATTACTTTGGCGAAAACTTTAACGAGGCCGGTTGTAGCTGCATGTGCGATAACTGCAGCGCCAACAAAGAGCACTTTGACGGTGAAGAACATTTGCACCGTGCTTTAAGTCTCATTAAACAATTGGGCGAAAAGTTTGACGACCATCATGTAATTGGTGTTTTGCTGGGCGAAGATAACCCGCAGGTACACCACTACGAACACCACCTGATAGAGGAATTTGGCGCAGGCAAGGCACAGGGCGAAAATCTTTGGAAATCGCTGTTGCGCCAGGCATTGTTGGATAACTACCTGTCGAAAGATATTGACCAATATGGCCTTTTGCATTTAACTGCTAAAGGACAAAACTTTATTGATAACCCGCACAGTATCCGTTTCGTTCTCAATCGCCCTATTGAAAATGCAGACGAGGATGACTCAGAAGAAGGCGGCAAAGGTGGTGGTGGTGCACTGGATGCCCAGTTGCTGCAAATGCTGAAAGATCAGCGTAAAAAGCTGGCTAAACAAAAAGGTTTGCCTCCATTCGTTATCTTCCAGGATCCATCTTTAGAGGAAATGTGTACGCATTACCCCATCACTATGGACGAGCTGAAACAGATCTCGGGTGTGGGTGCCGGTAAGGCTGCCAAGTTTGGTGCTACGTTTATTGATCTGATCAAGAAGTATGTAGAAGAGAATGATATTGATCGCCCGATTGACCTGGTGATTAAGAGCGCTGCTAATAAATCGGCCCTTAAAGTATATATTATTCAGAATATCGACCGCCATCTTAATCTCGAAGATATTGCCAGTTCTAAAGGCTTATCGTACGAGGATATTTTGCGCGAGATTGAAACCATTGTAAACTCTGGTACTAAGCTTAACCTTAACTATTACATTAACGAGGTGATAGATGAAGACAGGCAGGATGAGGTATTTGATTACTTCCGCTCTGCCGAGGATGATTCAATAGACCACGCGATGGCTGAATTGGGTAACGAAGATTACACCCAGGAAGAAGTACAGCTGATGCGTATTAAATTTATGAGCGAACTGGGTAACTAAGAGATTTCTCTTAAAGAATATATAAAGGCTTCGATTTATCGGGGCCTTTTTTATTGAAAGCACTATGTGATTTCTTAGTCAAAATTTTTACTTAATCGGTGCACAGAGAGCCCACATTAGATGCGCAAGCATAATAACCACGAAAGTTATGTTTTCGCCAATCATAATCATACTATTCCAGGTAGCTTTCGTATCATCTTGAAGTAGACGTTTATTGCCTCTTTTAGAACTGTAACGAAAAAAATAATGAGCTAATAATAATTGTATGACTCCCGCAGATAGATTGAAATGGACAGTTGGATTTTGAAAATATGGAATATGAAGAAATGGTATGTACAAAAAGAACAATACAGCCCATACCGATGCAGTTATTTTTAGATAGCCATCTACATTTGTTCTATTCCGAACAAGCTTTAAGTACAGTAAAACATCAATTGACCAAAATAGAATTAAGTAAACTATTTTAATAAACCAAACCATTTCTAATGCTTTTTATTTGGCGATGATCTTAAATTCAGTACGCCGGTTCTTAGCCTTATTTTCTTCGTTAGTATTTGGCGCTAGCGGCTGTGTTTTGCCGTAACCTTTAAACACTAATTTGGCGGCGTTTGTGCCGTTGGCTACCAGGTATTGGTATACAGATTTGGCCCGGTTCTCCGACAGGGTTTGGTTTAGCTGGTCGTTACCGGTATCATCGGTATGGCCGGAGATCTCGATCTTAACTGTGGGATTAGCGGTTAAAAATTCTGCGATTTTTCCAAGTTCAGCCTTAGACTCGGTTTTGAGTTCATATTTATTACTGTCGAAGAAGATATTGTTTAAGATTACCTTTTTGCCAATCTCTATTGGCGATAGCGCTACATTAACGATAAACGGTTGAGTTGGGGCATGCCCAACCAGCGAAAAGTTTTCCGAATAAAATAAATAACCTTCGCGCGATATATTTAACCCGTAATTTTTACCGCTGGTAAGCGTGGCCAAAAAGTCGCCATCAGTGGCCGAACTTACATCGTGATAAACAACGTCGTTCTTTTCCAGGTCTATGATCTCTACAATGCTCTCAATGGGTTGCTTTGTTTTGGCATCGGTAACCCTTCCTTTTACATAAGTAACCAGCTTGGGTTTTAAGGCAGCAGGCAACTCAAACATATAAATATCATAACCACCCACACCGTTTAAATTATTGGACGAAAAGTAAGCGTAGCTGCCATTGGTAGAAATGGTTAACCCGTTTTCGTCGCCGCTAGAGTTGATGGGGTAGCCCAGGTTTTGTGGCTTTTGCCATTTACCATCCTGGCCCAGGCGACTAATGTAAAGGTCTTTATTACCCATGCCCGGCCAGCCGTTTGAGCAAAAATAAAGGGTGCTATCATCCGGGTGTATAAATGGCGATTGCTCATCGAATGCGGTGTTGATGGTTGGGCCCAAATTTTCGGGTTCGCCCCAACCTGTTGCGTTAAGCGTTGACTTCCATATATCATACCCGCCATAGCCACCCTTACGGTTGCTTACAAAATAAAGCGTTCGGCCATCAGCACTGATGGATGGCTGCGACTCCCATCCCTGTGTGTTAAGCGGCCGGCTCAGATCAAACGGTGTCGACCAGTCGTTGCCCTTTTTTTGCGACACATATATATCACATTTGCCTAAGCCGTCGGGCCGGTTGCAACCTGTAAAAAACAGGTATTTGCCATCCTGAGAGAGGGATTGTGCACCCTCGTTATAATTGGGTGTATTAATATTTTTGCTGAGGTAAGTAGCCGTTTGCCACTTGCAGTTTTGCCTGGCGCTTTTATAAAAATCTTCGTTGTTGTTAATTTTTCGGGTAAATATCAGCATGCTTTCGTCTGCGGTTGCAGTGGGCAGGTACTCATCGTCGGTTGTGTTAATTTCTGGGCCCATATTTACGGGTGTAAACGGTACGGGGTGTTGCATGGCTAGCAGTGCAAAATCGCAATCGCCCATTAATTTTTTAGCCTTAAAACGGTCTTTATCGGTTATGTAGGGGTAGCTTAAATATTTGAGCAGGTGCATTTGCGCATCTTTGTACCTGCCAAGGCTAATTTCTGTTTCACTTATTTTAATGTAAACCGCCTGGCTAAATTCGGGGTTAAGCGTAATTGCTTTCTGGTAGTGTTCTGTTGCTTCTTTGTATTGCTTTTTAATGCCATACATATCGGCTAAAAATATATGGGCTTCTATAAAATGGTCGTCTGCTTCTGTGGCTTGTAGCAGGGAGGCAATGGCATCATCAATTTTGCGGTAATCATAGCTGGAACCAGCTATAGCGTAGTACTTTATGGCGGTTGTATTTTGCGTGGTATATGTTCTTTGCTGGGCAAACAACGTACACGGAAACGCAATAAAAAATAGCACTGTAAATAGAACCCGGACCATCAGATTTATATATCGGTTGAGCCTAATTTACAGTTTTTATGGGATATTTAGATACTTATGCGTTTGCAGGGAAATTTCCCATTTGGGGTTGGCCATTACATAATCAATAATAAGCGGGGTAACTTCTTTTGATTTAGACCATTCGGGTTGTAAATATAGTTTGCAGCCGGGCGATACCAGTTCGGCATATTCTTCGGCCCAGGCAAAATCAGATTTATTAAATACGATCACCTTTAGCTCATGCGCCTCTTTGGCAATAGCGGGCTGCGGTGCCTTAAACTTTTTGGGTGATAAACAGATCCAGTCCCAATGACCCGAAAGGGGGTAAGCGCCCGAAGTTTCAATAAAGGTGGTTACACCGTTTGCCTTCATCTGCGCGGTCAAATAATCGAGGTTATAGATCAGCGGTTCGCCACCGGTAACTACCACGGTTTTGGCGGGGAATTGAAGGGCGTTAGTAACAATCTGGTCGGCAGTGGTAAGCGGATGGAGGCTTGCATCCCAGCTCTCTTTAACATCGCACCAGTGGCAGCCTACATCGCAGCCGCCGAGGCGAATAAAGTATGCGGCCTTGCCGGTATTATATCCTTCGCCCTGTATTGTATAAAACTCCTCCATCAGGGGGAGCAACGTGCCATCTTCCGGAACCTGTGCTGTCATTTTCAATCTGCAAATATAAAAATAACTAAACTGATGCTTTAATATTTTAGGCTTTTAAATGTTAATATTATTATCTATAATTACTTGAAATTCAGCATATGAGAAAACTTTACGTTTTAATTATACTTTTTGGTGTATTAACGTCCCTCAGTTCATGCGTTGATATTGAAGAGCACTACAACTTTAAGGCAGACGGATCATGCAATGTGGTTTACGATTTCGATATGAGCCATGCCGTTGCCGTGTTAATGAACCTCATGTCAGACTCGGTTGCGGCAACCCCGCAGTTTGCTATGGCCAAAGATACCTCCCTAAATTTTTATAATGCCTTACCCGATACCACCCAGCAAAAGCTTAGCGCCGAAGAAACTAAACTAGCCAAAAGCAGTAACCTGGATATTAAGATGAACCTGCGTAAAAGCCTCATGAAAATAAGCATCAATCACGAGGCAAAAGATGCTGCCGATCTTAAATATTATATTGAGCATATTAACCGGGTGGCCAATACCAGCCAGCTAAGCTCGGTAACAAAAGGTAACAAAAATATTAAAGGCTTTGATGCTGCGCAGATGATAGTAGGGCAAGACTATTATGATTATGAGATAACCCCCCACAAGTTTTACCGCATTATTGATAAAACCAAGTTCAATAATTTTTTAAAGAAAACACAGGCTACTTTTGTAATGGCCAAAGCCTTGCTCATAGAAACCCCCTACAAACTGATACTTAATTTTGCCAAGCCTGTTAAGAAGATAAATAACAGCAAAGCCATTGTATCTGCCGATCGTAAAACGGTAACCCTGGTTACCAATATGGATGAGGTGATTAAAAACCCATCGTTAATGAACCTGAAAATAGATTTTTAAGATTTTAATGAAGTGGTATAAGGTAGGCAGCATTGGTGAAAACCGGGCTGTGATAAGCAAAGTTGTGGCCGGTGGTAAAAGGCTGTGTTTGGTTAATGATAACGATACATTTTTTGCCTTAGCTGCCAAATGCCCGCACGCCGGGGCCGACTTAAGCGAGGGCTGGTGCGAAAATAAAAAACTCATATGCCCCTTTCACCGTTATAGTTATGATTTGGCGACAGGCCGGGGTAGCGCCGGGCAAAATGATTATGTAGCAACCTACCCGGTTGAGATTAGGGACAACGCCATTTTTGTAGGCATTCCATCATTTTGGGATCAATTAACAAAAAGTTAAATATAACATATGAGTACCAGCGATATCGATTTTTTAGTAACCGATTTTTACCAGACCCTTACTTTTGTAGCCGGAGATAAACCCGATTTAAATGCTTTGGAGGCTCTTTTTCATGAAGAAGCAATACTGATTAATAATACTTTTGGCCGCCCGCTTACTTTTACGCCCGAAGAGTTTGCCAAAGGCATACAGACTAAGGTTGCAGACGGTAGTATGGAGCAGTTTATGCAGCGCGAGGTATTTTCAAAAACAGAGGTGTTTGGTAAAATTGCCCAGCGGGTAAGTGTATATGAATACTCTTTCACCGGCCACGAATCGGGCCGGATACCACGTGGCATTAGCTACATACAATGTATCCAGACCGAGAATAAATGGATGATCTCATCCATGGTATGGCAGGACGAGAATGAGAATTATCTGATTCCACATGAGTATCATATTGAGAGGTAGGGTTTTCAGTTGGCGCTTGTCTGTTGACTGTAGGAGATGAGTTAAAAGTAAATCAGCACGTCATCCTGAACTTGTTTCAGGATCCCACAGGACAGGTCTGATACATTAAAATCGTATAGCTAAGCAAGTGGGATGCTGAAACAAGTTCAGCATGACGGGAGGGAGGAGTAAAAATCAACCAGCACGTCATCCTGAACTTGTTTCAGGATATCACAGGACAGGTCTGATACATTAAAATCGTATAGCTGAGCAAGTGGGATGCCGAAACAAGTTCGGCATGACGGGAGGAGATGAGCAAGAGTAAAATCAGCAATACAGGAGGAGTGAAAAACAAAAAGGGGATCAATTTACTACTGATCCCCTTTTTGTTTTATGCGTTGCTGATAGCCGACAACCCGACTAAGAATATACTTCTTTATTAGCCGATGCCAGTGTGTTTTTTAGTAATCCAATAATGGTCATTAAACCAACACCGCCCGGTACCGGGGTAATCCATGATGATTTTGGGGCAACGTTTTCGAAATCAACATCGCCGTATAGTTTGTATCCCGATTTGGTTACGGTTGATGTTTCGCGGTTCATGCCCACGTCAATCACTACAACACCATCTTTAACCATATCTGCAGTAATGAAATTCTTTTTACCGATGGCTACGATCAATATATCGGCATCCAGGGTAAATTTCTTGATATCCGGCGTGCGGCTGTGGCAAATGGTTACGGTGCAGTTACCTGGTTGCGTATTACGTGCCATCAGGATGCTCATTGGCGAACCAACAATATTACTGCGGCCAACAACTACGCAATGTTTACCTGCAGTATCTATACCATATTCTTTAAGCATTAAGGTAATGCCGTAAGGGGTAGCAGGGATAAACGAAGGCAGGTTGCGTTGCATGCGGCCTAGGTTAACAGGGTGAAAACCATCAACATCCTTAGCCGGGTTAATCTTCTCGGTTACTTTCTCCGGGTCGATGTGTTTCGGTAACGGTAGTTGAACAATAATGCCATCAATATCGGCATCAGCATTAAGTTCTGCTACTTTGGCTAATAATTCTTCTTCGGTAACATCACTTTCGTAGCGTACCAATGATGATTTAAAACCTACCGCTTCGCAGTTTTTCATTTTGCTGGCCACATAAGTTTCGCTGCCGCCATCGTGCCCAACCAATACCGCAACCAGGTGTGGTTTGCGGCCTGTATTAGCTAATATTTTTGCTGCTTCTTCAGCTATTTCTAGCTTTAGTTTTTCTGATACGTATTTTCCGTCGAGTAAATTCATAAGATGAGATGTGAGATATGAGATATGAGATTTGAGACAGAAGTCTTTCGGCTCACACCCGATCAATCCTATTTTAATTATATTTAATTAGATATGAGATTTGAAACGGGAGCTTTCTCTCATATCTCAAATCTCATATCTCAAATCTAACTTAATCTAATTTCAATACCGCCATAAACGCTGATTGTGGTATTTCTACGTTACCAACCTGACGCATGCGTTTTTTACCTTTTTTCTGTTTCTCCAGCAGTTTACGCTTACGGGAAATATCGCCACCATAACATTTAGCGGTAACATCTTTACGTAAAGCTTTCACGGTTTCGCGGGCAATAATTTTTGCACCTATAGAAGCCTGGATAATAATTTCGAATTGCTGGCGAGGGATGAGCTCCTTCAGCTTTTCGCAGATCTTTTTACCGAAATCGTAAGAGTTGCTACGGTGGATCAGTGACGACAAGGCATCAACAGGCTCGGCATTCAAGCGGATATCCAAACGCACTAAGTCCGACTGGCGGTAACCAATCTGGGTATAATCAAACGAGGCGTAACCTTTAGATATGGTTTTTAGCCTGTCGTAAAAATCAAATACAATTTCGCCCATCGGTAGTTCGAAAACCAGCTCAACCCTGTCAGACGTTAAATACGACTGGTTAACAATTGAGCCTCTTTTCTGAATACATAAGGACATGATCGGCCCAACAAACTCTGATTTTGTGATGATGTTGGCCTTAATGTAAGGCTCTTCCACATAATCAATTTTGCTTGGGTCTGGCAGGTCAGACGGGTTATTCACCAGCATCTCTTCGCCCTTGGTGGTATAAGCCAGGTAAGATACGTTGGGTACGGTGGTAATTACCGTCATATCAAACTCGCGCTCTAAACGCTCCTGGATAATCTCCATGTGCAGCATCCCTAAGAAACCGCAACGGAAACCAAAGCCTAAAGCAGCAGATGACTCGGGTTCGAAAACCAATGAAGCATCATTCAGCTGCAGCTTACCCATTGAGTCGCGCAGTTCTTCGTAATCCTCGGTATCAACCGGGTAAATGCCGGCAAATACCATTGGTTTTACCTCTTCAAACCCCTGGATACCTTGTGCAGCCGGGCGTTCAATTAGGGTAATGGTATCACCAACTTTAACCTCTTTAGCTTCTTTAATACCGGAAATGATGTAACCTACGTCGCCGGTTTTAATCACATCCTTAGGCGTGGGGTGCAGTTTCAGCGTACCAACTTCATCGGCCAAATACTCTTTACCGGTGGCCATAAACTTAACCTTAGTATTTTTCCTGATCTCTCCGTTTACCACCTTAAAATAGGCTATAATACCGCGGAACGAGTTAAACACCGAGTCGAAGATCAAAGCCTGAAGCGGAGCATCGGGGTCGCCAACCGGGGCCGGTACACGCTCAATAATAGCGGCTAATATATCCAATACGCCTAAGCCGGTTTTACCCGATGCGGCCAAAATATCTTCGCGTTTACAACCAATCAGGTCAACAATCTGGTCTTTCACTTCCTCTGGCATAGCGCCGGGAAGGTCCATTTTGTTTAACACCGGGATAATCTCCAGGTCGTTCTCCAGCGCCAGGTACAGGTTTGATATCGTTTGCGCCTGTATACCTTGCGAGGCATCAACAATCAGCAATGCACCTTCGCAGGCAGCAATAGAGCGCGAAACCTCGTACGAGAAATCGACGTGGCCGGGCGTGTCGATCAAATTCAATATATATTCCTGTCCATCCAATGTATAATTCATTTGGATGGCGTGGCTTTTAATGGTAATACCACGTTCGCGTTCCAAGTCCATATCGTCAAGCAATTGTGCCTGCGATTCGCGTTTGGTAACGGTGTTGGTATATTCAAGCAACCTATCGGCGAGCGTGCTCTTACCGTGGTCGATGTGTGCAATGATGCAAAAGTTACGTATGTGCTGCATTTCGAACCGCAAAAATAAGGTTTTTGAGGGATAAAATTGTTATGAATATCTACAAAACACTTACTTTAGCTATATGGCCCTATCAGCTGATTTGGTGGACTTTCTGCAAAGTAAATTATCTGCGCTGCTAAACCGGCAGGTGCAGATAAACAGTACCAAACCCGTAAGCGGCGGCAGTATTAACCAGGCTTATTGCCTACATAGTAATGCCGGCAAATACATGCTAAAGCTTAACAGCAGGTACACATACCCCAATATGTTTGCCTGCGAAAGTGATGGGCTTAAAGCTATTGCCGCAACCTGTACCATTGCCGTACCCCAAGTTATTTTGCAGGACGAGCTGGATGATGATAGCTTTTTGATTTTACAATGGATAGAAACCCGGAAGCCTACTGAAGCAGCATCTAAACTTTTAGGCAGGCAGCTGGCCCAAATGCACCGCAACAGCACAGGTTATTTTGGTTTAGACAGTGATAATTACATGGGCTCATTGCCGCAAAGCAACCGGAAGCACCATAACTGGACCAGCTTTTTTATCGAAGAACGCCTGCAACCTATGGTTAAAATTGGGGTTGATAAGAAACTGCTCAACCATGCCGATGTTGCCAAATTTGAAACGCTTTATAACAAGCTAAATGTTTTATTTGAGGAAGAGCCATCATCTCTGATTCATGGCGATCTGTGGGGCGGTAATTACCTCATCAGTACAGATGCAACTCCTTACCTTATTGACCCTGCTGTGAGTTATGGTAACCGCGAGTTTGATATTGCCATGACTACCTTATTCGGTGGTTTTTCAGAATCATTTTACTCGGCCTACCACGAAAGTTTCCCCTTGAATATAGGATGGCAGGAGCGAATAGCCCTGTGGAATTTGTATCCTTTACTGCTGCACCTGAATTTGTTTGGAGCCGGGTATCTGGGGCAGGTGAGGGATGGGGTAGAAGCGTATGTTTGATAATAAGCAACGCATAGTTAAAAACACTTTATTGAGGTACGAAGCAATCTCAGGCCGATTCGTACTATTTACAAATAAGAAAATCATGTGCTTGCTTTAGGTATTTTACATAATTCGACAAAGTATAATCCAAAGCTTGTAAACTCAAATCCATCTGATCTTCTTAAATCATTGTAGGTATCTTCGTCTTTATTTGCCAAGGTTGGAAGAGATGGTCTGAAAATATGATAGGATAAGAGTCTTTCCATATATAGTTCTACCATCTCATGAGTAGTGTTAAGTTTATAAGGCATAGGATGTAATGTAAACCCAAATAGCTCTTTGGTAAATGGGATATCAGATTCTACAAGCTTATCAGAAGAGGCTTTACCTGCTGATTCCAGTGGATATTTCTGAAAATGTTTATGCCTTGCTTCGCTCTCAACATATTGTTCATAAATAATATCAATAAGTAAAAGTTCCTTGTCGCTTATGCTTTTCATCATTTCAATACATCTTAAATCAAATGATTGATCCGTATTACTATAGCGGATGTTGGAGATTATTCTAGCCCATCTATCTTGTACCGTATCATTACTTTCTAACGACATGTTTTCAAGAAGAGGAGCGATCAGTTTTAGATTTATTTTATTAGGATCTATCCCAAATTTTTCACTGTATGCTATCGACTTATTATAGATTTTTATTTGATTTTTAAGGCGCTGGTATCTTATGGCATCTGCAAAAAGTTTACCACTTTCACTGAAAAAGTCTCCAAAAAGAGCATATTCCATTTGCTTAACATTCTCCTGAAATCCTTTGGGTAGGTTTGATAAGTTCATTACTGGAAAAATATAATTTGTTTAATTAGGGATTTTTAAATCCCCAACCGTGTTAATCACTCGTTGCAAACGAGCGCAAGTATTTTCTGTCTTGATTCTTGTCTCTCGATTCTTGCTTCTCTTCTTAATCGTATCTCGGTATTGCCGCATAATCCAGGTCTGTGAGGTCTTTTACAGAGCCGAAGCCAATTACGTCTTTAATTACCTTGTTGTCTGTTAGTTCAACAGCACGCATTATTTTGTTGTGGCCAAACTGATCTTTAATGGCATGCATGGTTTTGCGGGCGGTTTCTTTTTTGTCCATGTCTTCAAATAGCGAGTACAGCATGTTGCCATTGTTTACGAAGTTGGTTACCGAAAGCCGCAGACTGGTGATCTGGTTGTTAAAGATGGGGGCGCATTTGGTGGTTTCCTCAAATTTGGCAATCCGTACCTTAACCATATTCATAAGGGTTATGGCATCTTGCATGGGGGTAGATATGGTAAAGCCATCTTCCCAACGGGAACCATCTGTATAATGACAACTAAAACCAACCGCTTTGCAGTAAAATTTATGGCGCACCATGCGTTTTTCTAAAGTGCAACAAAGAGTTAAAAACAATTGCTCCATATATTCGGCGCTTGCGCGTTTTTCTTTAGATACCTGGCGCATGGCTTGCATACCCTTGTATTCGTGCGCTACAATATTGGTTTCAATAAAATTAAGCCGGTAATGCCAGTAAATGCCCTCAATGCTCTTAAAAATGGCTTTTAATTTATGCGGATCGGCATAGCGCATTTCTAAAGGCGTATTAATGCCAGCACGCTCCAGCCGGTAACACATCTGTTTGCCAATACCAGGCAGATTACCTAGTTTAAGCCTGCCAAGTACAGCATCAATGTTGTTTTGGTCTATTAATTGCAATCCGGCATTTGCACCTTCGTTTTTTTTGCCGATAACAGAGCCAAGCTTGGCCAAAAAAGCATTAGGCGCAATGCCGATAGAGCAGGACAGGAAGTCACCAACCTTGTCAAGTATATCCTGCTTAATTTTTCGGGCAAGTACTTCGGGGTCGGGGTGTACCAGTTTATAATCTGTGAGGTTAATAATTGCCTCGTCGATGCTTTTGGGTACTACATCCTGGCAGTATTGCTGCAAAATAGAGATGATCTTCACATGAAATTCGCGGTAACGGGTGGGGTTACTTTCTACAGGGATAAAATCCGGACAGATCTCCATTACCTCATTTAAACGGGTGCCGGCTTTAATGCCAAGTGCCTTGGCTTCTTTAGAGAGCGATATTACACAGCCATACTTACCCGTATAAACACAAACGCCAACAGGGCGACCGCGCAGCCAAAAATTAACTTGTTGTTCGCAACGCGCAAAAAAACTGTCCATGTCTACAAATAGTACACGGGCCTCGGTTTTGGCATGGATGGAGTTTTGATTCACAATTCAAAATTGCTAATATTTTTAGTAAAAACAATAATAAATCGTGTTTATTTTACAACCTTAGGGTGGTGTAAGGCTACGTTACGATGCGCTAAGCACCGGGGTGGGAGCTTATGTTAAAATAATTTGTGTCATTTTGAATGTAATGAAGAATCTTCTTCGATCTGCAAGGCAGCTCTATTAATGCAGAAGATTCTTCATTACATTCAGAATGACAATGGGGAGAGAAATCAAGTTTAAATTATTAATTCTGCTACCTGTGCTGTGGGATGCCGAAACAAGTTCGGCACGACGGCGAATATGTTGGGGGGCAAACAAAGAGGGGTTATCCAACCCTTTTTAATCCGTATTTTTCTATCTTGCTATACAGGTGGCTTCGCTGTGTATCTATATACAATCCGTCATGCCGAACTTGTTTCGGCATCCCCCAGGACGGGTATAAGATATACTTTTCACAGATTTAGCAAGTGGGATGCCGAAACAAGTTCGGCACGACTGCAGATATATTAGGGGGCTAACAAAAGGGGTTATTCACCCCTTTTTAATCCGTATTTTTCAATCTTGCTATACAGGTGGCTTCGCTGTGTATCAATATACAATCTGTCATGCCGAACTTGTTTTGGCATCCCATCTGCTTAGTATACGACACACCATTTCACAGCCTGTCTGTAGGATGTCGAAACAAGTTCGGTACGACGGCGAATATGTTGGGGGGACAAACAAAGTGGGGTTATTCACCCCCTTTTTATCCGTATTTTTCTATCTTGCTATACAGGTGGCTTCGCCGTGTATCTATATACAATCTGTCATGCCGAACTTGTTTCGGCATCCCACAGGACGGGTATAAGATATACTTTTAGCAGATTTAGCAAGTGGGATGCCGAAACAAGTTCGGCACGACGGCAAATATATTAGGGGGCAAACAAAAAGGGGTTATTCACCCCTTTTTAATCCGTATTTTTCAATCTTGCTATACAGGTGGCTTCGCTGTATAGCTATATACAATCCGTCATGCCGAACTTGTTTCGGCATCCCACAGGACGGGTATAAGATATACTTTTCACAGATTTAGCAAGTGGGATGCCGAAACAAGTTAGGCACGACGGCGGATATGTTGTGGGGGCAAACAAAAAGGGGTTATTCACCCCTTTTTAATCCGTATTTTTCAATCTTGCTGTATAAGTGGCTTCGCTGTATATCTATATCGTCTGCAGTTTTAGATACGTTCCAGTTGTTTTTTTCGAGCTTAAACTTAATGTATTCGCGCTCGGCAAAATCTTTATACTCCTGGAAGTTTTTAAACTGTTCGAAATCTGTTTTAGGTTCGGCAACAGCTGTAGCGGCGGTAATAGTAGCCGGGGCAGATGGGTTGGCAAAAGCCTTTACATCACCATCGGTAATCACCTTGTCGCTCAGTATAATTAAACGTTCAACCATGTTGCGCAGCTCGCGGATGTTACCACTCCATGGCAGGGCCTTCAGGGCTTCCATCGCAGGCTCAGAGAAGCGTTTAACCGGCATGCCATATTCTGTGCAAATCTCTTCTAAAAAGTTCTGTGTAATCAATGGTATATCGTCGCGGCGCTCGGTAAGCGGTGGTACATGGATCAGTATCACACTCAGGCGGTGGTACAAATCCATCCGGAAGTTACCGTCTTCAATTTCTTTCAGCAAATCTTTGTTGGTTGCCGCCACTACACGTACATCAACTTCAATTTCCTTTTCGCCACCCACACGGGTAATCTTACTTTCTTGCAGGGCACGCAATACTTTGGCCTGGGCCGACTGGCTCATGTCGCCAATCTCATCCAAAAATAAAGTACCGCCATTGGCCGATTCAAATTTACCGATCCGCTGTTTTACAGCCGAGGTAAACGAGCCTTTTTCGTGGCCAAATAGTTCACTCTCAATTAATTCAGACGGGATAGCCGCGCAGTTAACCTCAATTAAAGGTGCATTAACACGGTTAGATTTTTCGTGCAGCCAGCGTGCAACCAGCTCTTTACCACTACCGTTGGCACCGGTAATTAATACGCGGGCATCAGTAGGTGCAACACGCTCTATCGTTTCTTTAATTTTAACAATAGATTGTGAGTTACCCAGTATAGGGCGAACCTTTGAAACCTTGCGTTTTAATACCTTAGCTTCGGTTACCAAACTTCCTCTATCCAGGGCGTTGCGTACGGTAATCAGCAGGCGGTTTAAGTCTGGTGGTTTCGATATAAAATCAAAGGCCCCTTTTTTGCTGGCTTCAACGGCAGTTTCAACTGTACCGTGGCCGGATATCATGATAAAAGGCAGGTCGGGCTTAATTAATAAACCTTCTGTTAATACCTCCATGCCGTCCATGCGGTTCATTTTAATATCACACAATACCAGGTCAAAATCGTTTTTACGAATCAGTTCTAATCCGTCAATACCATTATCAATGTCTTCTACCTGGTAGTCTTCGTATTCCAAAATCTCCCTGAGCGTATTGCGTATCGCGCGCTCGTCATCTATTATTAAAACTTTAGCCATTATGTAGTGTAAATGCAGGTAATATTTGAGGTGCTAATATATTAATTGTATAGTAAATTAAACACCGGCCTTTTTGTTTTAAAAAAATAACCCTTTCCGAAAAATCGAAAAGGGTATTAACCAGCAGCAAAGCTGTAAGCCGGGTTCTGTGTTGCCCTGGTGGGCACTTTCTATCATTAATCTGTTCCTGAACATTGCTGCCAGGCTCTAACAACCTACCCATCCTGACCATGTTACTCAATAACATATAAAAGCGAGCAGCTTTAAATTCAGGACCTATTTGGTTTTTCAACTCCTGAGGTTTACCGCCATCCCGGTCGCCCGGTAATGCCGTGAGCTCTTACCTCACGTTTTCACCCTTACCCCAACAAGTTGGGGCGGTATATTTTCTGTGGCACTTGCTGTCACCGGCTGGTACGGTGCCTTCCCGTTAGGAAGCAGGATGCTCTGTGTTGCCCGGACTTTCCTCCGCCCGCCCGAAAGCAAAGCAGCGATAGAACGTTTTGCATTGCAAAGATAGGGTTTTTGATTTGTTGATGCGAGAATAATGGTTTACTGAAGAGATAATTTGCTGATTAGTTGATTGAAAAAAGATTGCTTTTGCTAATAAATAAGGCTGATTGTATGCGAAAAAGCAACAAATAATACCGCTTGTTATAAAATTACTAAATCATTAAATACATAAACAATCTGTTAAATAACAGCGTTTTTATAAGTACCAATTAACCAATTAACAACATAGCGTAAACCGCATTAAGCAATAATTAATATAGTTTGCTCGCTTATCAATAAATTATGAAATCATTATTAATGACCGATGCGTACAACAACGCAGAAGAGTTGAAAGCTTCTTTAGAAGCAGACCTGGAGATTATGGCATCTTTTGAAAAACTAATGGAACTTGAAGAGCAGGTTGAGCAAAAGGTAGCAGGCAAGAAGAAAGGTACTGTTAGCCAGATGCCATATCGCAGAACGGCATAAGTAAATCGCAAATTCGCTGATCTTATCAATAGCTTTTGCTTTTTACAAACCGGGCCCAAATTATGGCTGCCTTGGGCTTATTATCTTCTTACTGAATAATCTTCAGCTTATTACCTGGTTATGGTAATTGTAACGGCCAATTTTATGTTTTCTGATATTTATTTATTCAGCTTGCCTTTCCACAAGTTAAACTTGTAGTAAAAGCTATCAAAGTCAAAGGGTTTGGTAATATAATCGTCCATGCCGGCGGCAAGGCAATTTTCCCGGTCCTTTTCATATGCGCCTGCTGTCATGGCTATAATAATGGGCCTTTTATCGCCGTACGCTTCAATAATTTTACGGGTAGCCTGCAGGCCATCCATTTCGGGCATTTGTATGTCCATCATTACCATGTCGTAATGCTGGCGTTGCAGGGATGATAATACTTCCAATCCGTTTGATACCATATCGCAAACGATGCCGATATTTTTTAAAGCTTTGGCTACAATTTTTTGATTAATGATATTGTCTTCGGCAACCAGTACGCTGATGTTACTTTCGTTAACAGAAGGCGTTACTACCGATGTAACAGGATCTGGTTTTTTAGTTTTTTGTGCTTGCGATAATTTATCAACCAGCATTTTATGAAAGTAATGCTGCTTAATTGGTTTATCCAGTACGGCGGCAAATAATTTCAGATCGTCTTTACGCTCTTCGGGGAAGTGCATGGCTGAGCTGAATAGCACCAGCGGTGTTGCTGTACCGTATTTATGGATAATATGATTAGCCACCTCAATACCGTCCATCTCCGGCATCAGCATATCAATAACCACAATATCGTACTGGTAATTTGCCATGGCATTTATACCCTCAAGCGGGTTATCAAATACATCGGCATGCATGCCCCATTGTTCGCAATGGCCTTTTAGTATGCGCAGGTTGGTTTTATTGTCATCAATAATGAGGGCTGTTTTGCCAATCAGGTCTTTGAGCTGGTTTACAGCCTTGTACTCTTTAATTTGTGCGTTGGCATTAAGCTTTATCGTGAATCTAAATGTTGTACCTACGCCAACTTCACTCTCTACCCAAATACGGCCTTGCATTTTCTCAATCAGCCTTGCGCTAATGGCCAGGCCGAGGCCGGTACCGCCATATTTGCGGGTGGTTGATGAATCTACCTGCGAGAAGGAGTTAAACAGCTTGTGCATCTTATCTGCCGGGATCCCAATTCCGCTGTCTTTCACAGCAAACTCAAGCTCGTAGTTACCGCCATTTTTGGCTGAAAGATTAATGCTGGTTAAAATTTCGCCGGTATTGGTAAACTTAATGGCATTACCCACCAGGTTTACCACAATTTGCCGCAGGCGGGTCATGTCGCCAATCACCTCTAAGGGTACGGCAGGGTCAATCTGGTATAGCAGGTCAATATCTTTTTCCTGGGCCTTAAAAGCCAGCAGGTCATAAGTTTCTTCAATAATTTTGTGGATGAAGAAAGGATGCTCTTCCAGCTCCAGCTTGCCCGATTCTATCTTCGAGAAATCAAGGATCTCGTTAATGATCTCTAACAGGCTTTCGGCACTGATGCGGATCGATTCAACAAAGTCAAACTGTTCTTCATCAAGTTGGGTATTACTCAGCAGGCTGGTCATCCCCATTACCCCATTCATCGGCGTGCGGATCTCATGGCTCATATTGGCCAAAAACTCCGACTTGGCCCTGTTTTGTTCCTCTGCCAGGCGGCTTTTTTCTTCCAACTGTATGTTGAGGTCTTTCAGATGTTCATCATATAGATATTGCTGGGTTACGTCATCAAAGGTCCACAGCATGCCGCTCACATATTCAGATACGGTGGGGGTACAGTAAACGTTTAATACAAAAAAAACCGGTTCGGTAAATAGCCATTTCCAATCGCTAACGCTTTTATCTTTAGCCTTAAAAATCTCCATCCCCCGCCGGGCAATCTCATCTTTATTGCTGGCTCTGGCACGCAGCTGCTGCATAGCTGCCGATAATTGTATGGGTGCAACGTTGCCACCATTAATGTTAAATAGTTTAGAGGCCTGGCCATTAATCCAGCTATTGTTGCCGCTGTCATCAATAAAAACAATGCTTTGCGGTACTGTTTGTAATATGGCGTTAAAGCGGACTTTCAGCTCTTCGAGCGAATAATACGTACGGGTTAGGCGGATGGTTTCGTTGATCTTATTTAAACAGGCTGTAGCAAATTCTTTAAAGTCGTCGCTAAAATCAAATTTGTTTTCCCAGGTTAGCAGTATGTACCCGTTAATGTCTAATTGTTTAACAGGCAAGGCCATTAAACAAAGCGGCTGGCCTACTAGATCCAGCAGTTTGGCCGGGAGGTTCTCTGCCGGGTTTTCAAAGCAATGTGGTTCGCCATCTTTAGTAAGGTTGCTTAATAACTCAGGGTCAATGTAGGTTGTATCATCTTTAGTGGTATTTGTACCGATAACCCTTGTGGTAAGTGCATCTTCGTTTTTAACCAGTACAACATGGTCTGCGCCGGATAATTGCTGCAAGTATACCATACTGCGCTGCATTACACCAAACCATTCCTGGTAGGTTTCAACAACGCCAATGCGGGCAATAAAAATCAATGCCTGCCTGGCCCAATTAATAGGATTGGTATTTTGCTGCAAAGGATATTAAATAAAAGATTTAACTGCCTTAATAACTTCCTGGGGTGCACTTATGTGTGGGAAATGCCCCTTAGCATCCAGGTATTGCAGGGTGCTGCCATTAATATTGTGATGCAGGTATTCGGCTACTTCGCTTGGTACGGCAATGTCATGCTGCGTTTGCAGCAGCAGGGTATTTTTTTGAAATTTTGTGATCTCCTTACGTATATCAGATTCAAAGATCACCTTGGCTACAGCCAAAGCAATATCGGGCCTGATAGCCGAAAGCGTACCTGCAAAGTGTGCGCCCAGTTCGGGTTTATCGGGGTTGTCCATCGCTACAGATGAGAAACCGCTTGCCCAGGCATAATAATTGGTTGTCATAGCCTCGTACATACTATCTAAAGCAGGCTGATTAAAGCCGCCGGTATACTGCTCATGCTCATCGTTTAAATAACGTGGCGAAGCACCTACGAAAACTACTTTCGAGAAATATTTCGGGTCTTTAACAGAAGCCAGCAGCGTGATCATAGAACTTACCGAATGTGCAACAACAACGGCATCCTCCAATTCCAGATCTGCAGCTATGGCAAGCAGGTCATCGGCATAGGTATTTAATGTATTGTATTTAATGGGGCTGTAGGCATTTAGGTCGGCATTGCCGCCGCCAACGTTATCAAAAAGCACCAGGCGATAATCATCTTTAAATGCTTGTTTTACATTGTTCCATGAGGTTTGGTCGGTACCAAAGCCATTGGCAAATACAATGGTTTTAGCTGCATTAGTATTGCCTTCGATACTAATGTTATTCTTTTTTTGCAGGTTTGGGGTCATTGCGTTAAAATAAGGATCGGAGTATTTACGTTAAAAACCGAAGATAAGATTTCGGCTTTGAATAAAATGTTATCTGATTACATTATTTAATCACTTTTTATAATAATTACTGTTAAAATTAATGCCAGGCTGATCTGCGTGGTATTGTAATGTTTAATCGGTTTCGATATTTAATATTTGCTTCATCCATATGGGTATCAGCCGTCTGCGTTCTGCCATAACCCTGCCAAATTCTTCGGTATCCATAACACCCGATTTAACGAGCACATTTTTGCCCAGAAAAGGAAAGAGGATCATCCCCATCAAGTTCATCATTACATGCACGGGTTCAAAATCAAACTTCCCGGCTGCATTTAGTGCATGTACTTGTTTAGCAAACACAGAGCTTTGCGCGTTTTTTATATTAGCCACCATGGGCGACTGCATCGAAGCCGACATTACCTCGTTTACCATAAAAACCGGGAAATCGGGGTTTTGCGAAATCATATCGATGTAATGCCCAACTAAAAGATCAATTTTTTCGCCCAGCGTAGTATCGTGGTTATTTACAACCGGTTGTATCTGGTCAAAAAGCTGTTGGACGGTTTCGGTCATAATTAAATCGAACAGCTTCTCTTTACTGCGGAAATAATAATTTACCAGCGATAGGTTAATGTCTGCTTCGGCAGCAATATCACGCACGGTAGTGGCTGCAAAGCCCTTCCGGGTAAACACTGCTTTGGCTGCATCTTTAATTTTATCTTCTGTGCTGATCTCTGCCGCTGTAGTCATTGTTAAAAATATTTATGCCCAAATTTATGCAATGTAGGGGATATACATAATGTAATGATTTTAGTGTGTATCGGCAACTGCTTTTTGCCCTTTTTTAAATGGTGCCAGGTAAAGTAATGGGATAGAGCACAGCAACACAATGCCCACTATCCAATAAGCATCATCATAAGTAAGTAACATGCTTTGTTTGGTTACAATACCTTCCATGGCACTATAGGCCATTTTTGTAGCGTCTGATGCCGATTTGCCTTTGGCCATAAAGTTTTGAATAAGGCCATTAATCCGCTCGATAAAAACAGGGTTGTACTGATTAATGTGAGTTAGTAAATTGTTACGGTGTACTGCCTGGCGGATATGGATTAACGTGGTTAAACCGGCAATGCCGAACGAGCCGCCAAGTTGCCGCATCATATTGTTTAAGCCGGCTCCCTGGCCAATTTCTGCACCCGCTAAGCCACCAATAGCCAGGGTGGTTAACGGTACAAAAAGAAGCGCCATGGCAACGCCGCGAATAAGAAGCGGCCAAAAGAAATCGTGGTTGCCTGTAGCCAGGGTAGAAGTGCTAAGCCACCACGAGAAAACGAAGAACAGGAGCATGCCCACGGTAGCCATAAATTGTGCTGGTACCCCTTTGTTAAGCATAACACCTACAAATGGCATCATCACAATGGTAAATATACCTCCTGGTAAAAGTATGAGCCCAGTTTGCTGTGCCGAAAAGCCTAGCAATCCTTGTGCAAATACAGGGAAAACAAACTGCGACCCATATAAACCTAAACCCAATACAAAAGAAGTGAGCATCCCGGCCGAAAAACTGCGGTGGCGCATAATTTTGAAGTTTACAATCGGGTAATCGGTGCTTAATTCGCGCCAAATAAATAGGAGCGTACCTACTACTGCCAATACCGTAAGCACAATAATATAACCTGTAGAAAACCAATCTTCATCTTCGCCTTTTTCTAATATGGTTTGCAGGCTGCCTATAGCTACAGCAAGCAGGCCTATACCCCACCAGTCGATAGGTTTGCCACGGCCATCGCTGGGTGTTGATTGTACAAACATGTAGGTAAACGTTGCCGCTAAGGCGCCTATAGGCAGGTTTACATAAAATATCCAAGGCCATGAAAAGTTATCGGTAATGTAACCGCCGATGGTTGGGCCTATGGTAGGGCCAACTATGGCACCCAAGCCAAAGAGGGCAGTGGCTGTACCAATTTGTTCGCGCGGCCAGGTATCTAACAAAATGGCTTGTGCTGTAGAAATGAGCCCGCCGCCTGCCATGCCCTGCAAAATGCGGAAGCCAACCAATTCTGACAGGCTGTGCGCATTACCACATAAGAAAGAGGCAATTGTGAAAATTATGATGGAGGTTAAGAAGTAATTTTTACGCCCAAAAAAGCTTCCCAGCCAGCCCGACATAGGCAATATGATAACGTTTGCCACACTGTAACCTGTAACTACCCAGGCGGCATCTGTGAGGGTGGCACCGAGGTTACCTTGAATTTGAGGGATAGATACATTTACGATAGTGGTATCAATAAGCTCGAGCAATGATGCTGTGATAACTGTAATGGTGATAATCCATTTTTTGAATCCGGTTTCAGCCATGTTGTAATAATCTGAGTTGAATTAATAATTTGTCAATTGACGGGTCAAATTTATTAATCAATTGATTAAAACAAATGTTTAAAACATTTGATTGAAACAAGTTTACAATGCAATGATTTTGAGAAGACACAAAGATGAAAGGCGTTTAGAGAACGCTATTTGGATAAAGTACTTTCGGAGAAAGATTAATATAGTTTTGTGAAAGCAGGTTAGATTACAGGAAAAAAAAAGCCTGATGTATAACATCAGGCCGGTTAATTTTATTCCGGGTTATTAGTCCGAAAAGTTTTGTCTTTTTTTAAAAATCTCAGGGAGCTTAATTCTTATTTTTTAGTGTCCCTGTAATCAAGTGGAGGTTTGCGGTCTCCTATCATGGCTTTGTATTGGAAACCCGGGCCTTTAGCCTGTTCAAATTCTGCTTTGGCTTTAACAATTAAATCGTTATCTGTCAAGAGGTCTATGCCGGTAAGGGCAATGGTTTTGGCAGCCACCATCATACCTTTAATGCCAATATCTGTGCCGCCGCACGATGTTGCCTGCCAGCTGTGCGGCGGTGTGCCGGGTACCCAGGTAGCTGCGCCTAAGCCAATGGTAGGCACTGTCCAGCTTACGTCGCCAACGTCAGACGATGCAGGGCCGAAACCCGGTTTATCAGGTAAAGCCTCAACCAATGCGGCCGATTCTACAGGAGGCACCTTGTAATTGAACGAGCTTTGGATCTTTTTGGCAAATTCTACCTCTTTAGGGGTATAACTTACACCACCCACCATATCCAAATCTTTTTGCATGGCTATGGCCAGGGTTTTATTGGGGAGAATATCGTAATCGCCGTCAATCAGTTCGTACTCCATGCGGGTACCTGTACCTAGGGCAGCGCCTTTGGCGGCGTTGATCACACGGTCAAACAGTTGTTTATCTACATCGCGGTTATAATGGCGGATCATGTAGAACGATTCGGCATAATCGGGCACCACGTTGGGTGCCTTGCCGCCGTCGGTAATAATGTAATGGATGCGGGCATCAGATGGTATATGCTCACGCATCATATTTACCATATAATCCATTGATTCTACAGCGTCTAAAGCAGAGCGGCCTTTATCCGGCGCAGCCGCAGCATGTGCTGCCAGGCCATAAAACCTGAATTTGGCCGATGTTACCGCCATGGTAGTGGCATACTCTACACTGTTTTCTGACGATGGGTGCCAGTGCAGTACCACATCAACATCATTAAACAAACCGGCGCGTACCATATAAACCTTGCCGCCGCCGCCTTCTTCGGCCGGGCAGCCGTATACTTTAATGGTGCCTTTAAGGTGTTTTTCTGCCATTAGTTTTTTCATTTCGATACCCGCAGCAACCGAGGCCGTGCCAAACAGGTGGTGGCCGCAGCCATGGCCCGAGTCTTTACCTTTCAGCATTGTTTTCTGCGGAACAGAATCCTGCCCCAAACCGGGCAGGGCATCAAATTCGGCCAGGATACCGATTACCGGTTTGCCGCTGCCATAAGTTGCCACAAATGCCGTTGGGATATCGGCCACACCAGCCTGCACTTCAAAGCCGCTTTCTTTAAGTGTGTTTTGCAGCAGGGCCGAGCTTTTGTATTCTTTGTAGCCAACCTCGGCATAATCCCAGATCTGGAGGGCTACTTTTTTGTAATCGCCATATTTAGCCTGTATATCGGCCATGGCCTGCTTTTTATACTTTACTTTGTCGGCCGTTTTTTGAGCCATAGCACCGTAGTTGCCTGCCATTAGCGCGGCAAGCAATAAAATTTTAGGGGTTAATTGGGGCATAGTTTAATTGTGGTCAATTAGTGATGTTAGTTGGACACAATATATTAAAAACGACCCTAAAATCCTACAGATGATTGCTTTGCAGTTATTAAATTATTATAATCGTAAATGGCCCGCATTAAAACCTATCCAACTTTATTAATTATCATTTTTACCCTTGTTTTCTTATCAATTCGGCCGTTGATGGCTCAGGACAGGAATAGGATCAGCGGGACTGTTTTATCTGCCGAAGGCGCCATGCCTGTTGATGGTGTAACGATAGCATGGCTTAATAAAGGTATTGGATCGATAACCAATAGTGAGGGGCATTTTATTATTGTTTTAACTGCATCATATGCGGGTACAGATAGCCTCACATTTTCGTGCATCGGTTACAGCACAGAAAAGTTTAGCATTGGCACAGCCATCGGTACAAACGGCCTTGTGGTTAAGCTAAAGCCCCTAGTTGAAAACCTGAAAGAGGTTGTGGTACGCCCGCTTAGCTTAAAGCAGTTGTTGGATAGCATTACGCAGCACAATAACGAAGCTTTTGCATCGCCCATAAAAATGAATGGCTATTACCGCGAACTGGTGTTTACCAATGATAAATGCACAGAATTTTCTGATGCTATATGCGCGTACTTTTTCGACCGCGTGACCCAACCCGATGGACAGCTGAAAATTATAGCATCGCGTTGCCGTAAAGAGACTAAAGAAAACAAGGATAAGGATAATATGGAGGTTTATAAAGACTCGAAGATTAACCCTAACCAAGCCTTTAGCTATGCGATGTTAACGGGGATGATTGAAAAATATTTCCCCGAAAAAAGCCTTGCCGACTATCAATACACCATGCAGCAACAGGGTTCTGAGCAGGATTTGAAAATTGTGATCCTGCCAAAAACAGATACAGGAGAGGCGTTTTACCAATTAACCTTGATGCTGAAGGGCGACTTTACCCTGAAATCATATCGGCTTGAGATTCCGGAAAGGTTATTGGGGCAGGTTAAAGAGAAAAGTTTGCTGGGGATACACATTAAGGTGGTTAAGAATTTAATTGAGGTTAATTATTTATCAATTGCCGGGCATATTTATCCGGGCTATTATTCGGTCAGGAAATTAACCAAACTCTGGGGCAAATTTCTGGGCACAACCATTAACCAGCTAAAGGAAGAAAAAAGCGAGTTTGTTACCGGCAATGTAGTATTAAACAGCAGCGCATTTACCAAGGCAGATGTATATAAAAAAGGTAACCTGTGCAGTAACGGCACCGCTATTAATGATGACCTGCTGAAGAATTATACCATTATTAAACCAACCATGAAAGATAGTGTTGCCATTAGCGCATTAGGCAATTAACCGCTTGTTAATTAAATAGGGAGTGTGCCAAGTTGTTTGATGAGTTGTATTTGATATATTTATAATTATATGATAACAGACATTGAAGAAGAGTTGAAAATTCTGGAAAATTCTGTACGTGACATTTTAAATCTTGTACTATTCAATAAGCATGGTACAAACTGGGAGGATTTTCTAAAGATATCTCCGGATAGAGTGGAAAACTGGAAAAAGAGAAAGGATGTTGAAATCGCCAGGTTTAAGGGTGTAGCTCTTGAAACAAGACTGCTTTATTATTCTGATTTTTACGATTTGAAAAATATTATTGATAAACATTGGGATGATGGATTGGTAAATGTTTTTCAAGAAAAAAAATCAACTCTATTATTTTTGGAAGAAGCTGAAAAGTTTAGAGATCCTAATGCCCATAGAAGAGAATTGTTTGAATATCAGAAGCATCTAATAAAGGGTATATCTGGCGAATTAAGAATTAGAATCATGAAATTTCGAGGTAAAAGACAAAATCCTGACGGTTTTTTTCCAGTCATTGAAGCTGTTAAAGACAGTTTAGGAAATGGTGCTTCAAATACCGTGTATGCACAGCAAATTATAACAAATCAAATTATAAAGGTTGGTGACTCAATAGAAATAATTGGTTATTCATCAGATCCATTAGGTGGAGATATTGAGTACAGTATTGAAAGAATTGGTAAAAAGAATTGGAGTTTAGAAAACAAAAAAGTAATAAATTTCACTGTAAGCGACATTGGGAAGGCCTGTGATATTCAAGTTATGGTCAGAAGTAAACGCGATTATCATGCTTATAGTAGTTTTGACGACTATGTTGATTTTCGATATTTAGTTATTCCGTAATGATAATTTTCGCTTCCTAAATATTTCAACACATAAAAGGCCTGCAGTCTAAAAACTACAGGCCTTTCAAATTCAGGATCCTAAGACCTCGAAATATTATTAAAATTCTGTAGCAGGTACAGTAGTGGTAGTTAAAGTAACCTCTACATTACCACGGGTTGCGTTAGAGTAGGGGCAAACCTGGTGTGCTTTTTCTACTAACAGGGCTGCATCGGCTTTTTCAACGCCGGGGATGTTTACCTCTAAAGTAACTACCAGGCCAAAACCACCGGTTTCGTTTGCGCCTATGCCTACATGGGCTCTAACTGCGGTATCGGTGATGTTTAATTTGGCATTTTTAATCACCAGGTTTAATGCGCTATCAAAACAAGCGGCATAACCTGCGGCAAATAATTGCTCGGGGTTGGTGTATGCACCGCCGGTGCCGCCTAGTTCTTTCGGCATTCTAACTTCTAAATTCAAAACGTTATCAGATGATGATACGTGTCCGTTTCTGCCGCCTGTTGCGGTTGCTGCTGCGGTATAAAGTGCTTTTACTGACATGATATTTATTTATTAATTAATTGTTATTTATGGTTGTTTCTGTTTTGGTAAGCAGTTTAGTAAGGGTATCCTTAAAGGCCAGTAATTCATGGTCGCCCAAGGGGATGTGGCAGCGGAATGCATTTGGGATATGTGCTGCTTTAGTTTTTAAATCAAGGCCGGTTTGGGTTAAAGTCACCAGCACCACACGTTCGTCTCCAGCACTTCGGGTGCGTTTCAGCAATTGTTTTTCCTGCATCCTTTTCAGCAGTGGAGTAAGCGTGCCCGAATCGAGGAGTAGCTTAGCACCGATATCTTTTACAGATAATTCCCGGTGCTCCCACAATACCATCATTACCAGGTACTGCGGGTAAGTTAAATTTAATTCATCCAGAAGCGGCTGGTATACGGCTGTCATCATCCGCGATAGCGCATATAATGGGAAACAAACCTGGTTTTCTAACTTTAAAAGATCCATTGCTGAACTGATTATGGGTACAAATATATGTTGTATAAAATTAAATTGTATGCAATTTAATTAAGATGACTTTGAGGAAATAATTGATTTGGCTGGAATAGAAAAATTAGGGTAAAAAAAAGCCTGTGGCCGGAGACAACAGGCCTATTCTGCCATAGTAATGGGTATTAATGGTTACAAATCTTTACGGTCTTTCAGTGCCTTTACCATATCGTCGCTCAATTGGTCGCTGTACATGCCATAGCCATTAACCAGCGTGCCTTTGGTTGCGCCATCGATAGATGATATCGCGTAAACCACCGCTTCGTCATCCGGGTTCGATTCGCCTTCGAAACGGAAGTGCCTGTCTACTACAAAATGTTCGGGGTGTAATTTTACTTCGGTGCCGGCACAAGCAATGCAATCGCCGCCGCTTAGGTTAAAATCTTCTGTGTAGCCTTCCGCTTTTAATTTATTGATGATCTCCGAAAGTGTGGTCATTGGTTCCATAGTAGTGTGTTTGGTTATTTGCAGATAAAACCCCAAGATACAGCTTAAAATGGTTGCCACAAAAAGAGGCAGCTAAAAAGACCTGCACCATACAATTACTGTAGATGCAGACCAAAATAAGCATATCCTGTAGTTTAAGTGCCTTATTTAGAATGCTGCTATATAACAAATAATGCCTTTGATTACCAAACAAGTATGCTTTAAGGGAGGTATCTTAGTAGGGCAATTATATCTGTTGGCAAAAACATTTTCATTGCTATTACATACCTAATATTGAAAAACATGTCCGGAAAAAAGCCATGCACACCGCCCGAAAGCGAGCGCATTTCAAATGGAACGCGCCGCGATTTTATCAAAAAATCGTCGCTGATAACCGCTGTTGCCTTAGCGCCGGGTACGGTTGTTAAAGCCGCAGAAAACCAGTGGGATGAAAGGGTTGCCGGGGTGTTCGAAAAAATATCATTACACGTTGATGTTAACGGCGTTAAACATAATTTACTGGTAGAACCCCGCGTAACGCTGCTTGATCTGCTGCGCGAAGAACTGGGTTTAACCGGCACCAAAAAAGGCTGCGACCGTGGGCAATGCGGCGCTTGCACGGTGCATGTTAATGGCGTACGGGTAAACTCGTGTTTAAGCCTGGCGGTAACCAATGATGGTAAAAAGATAACCACGATAGAAGGCTTGGCCAATGGCGAAGATCTGCACCCTATGCAGGAAGCATTTATTAAGCACGATGGCTTTCAGTGCGGGTATTGCACTTCGGGGCAAATCATGTCGGCAGTGGCATTGATCAAAGAGGGGCATGCCAATTCAGAACTGGAGATCAGGGAGTTTATGAGCGGTAATATTTGCCGTTGCGGCGCTTACCCTAATATTGTAAATGCCATACAGGAAGTTAAGAACGGAGGACAGCCATCATGAACCAGTTTCAATACACCCGCCCGGCCGAAACGGGTACGGCCATTAAAGCATTAACTAAAGATGCTGAAGCGCACTTCCTGGCTGGAGGCACTAACTTAATTGACCTCATGAAAATGGGTATTGTTGTGCCGCACAAATTGGTTGATATTAACCACCTGCCTTTAAAGCAGATCCAGAAAACACAATTGGGCCTGCGCATAGGCGCATTAGCCACCAATACCGAGGTGGCCGAAAGCGCATGGGTTAAGGAAGGCTTCCCCTTACTGTCGCTGGCTATTAATGCAGGTGCATCGCCCCAGTTAAGAAACATGGCTACCGTTGGCGGCAATATGATGCAGCGTACCCGTTGCCCTTACTTTTTTGATACCACCATGCCCTGCAACAAACGTGTGCCGGGTAGCGGCTGCGGCGCATTAGCAGGTATTAACCGTATGCATGCCATTTTTGGCGCAAGCGATAAATGCATTGCCGTAAACCCAAGCGATATGAATGTAGCCCTCACCGCTTTAGATGCCATGGTGCATATCACCGGCCCTAAAGGTTTAAGAACTATAAAGTTCGCAGATTTTCACCGTTTACCGGGCGAGTACC
Organism: Mucilaginibacter polytrichastri; assembly: GCF_001911425.1. GTDB lineage: Bacteria > Bacteroidota > Bacteroidia > Sphingobacteriales > Sphingobacteriaceae > Mucilaginibacter > Mucilaginibacter polytrichastri. The sequence goes on from NZ_MPPL01000001.1 coordinate 1,623,036, forward strand.
CCGAACTGGATAATACCCTGCAAAAAGACGAGCTGATTACAGGTATCGATATCCCGGCTTCACCATTTACCAAAAATGTATACTATTTGAAGATTCGCGACAGGACTTCTTATGCCTTTGCATTGGTATCGGTTGCGGCGGCTTTACATATTGAGGGCAATACCATTAAAGATGTGCGCCTGGCGATGGGTGGAGTTGCCCACAAACCGTGGCGACTAGCTACCGCCGAAGCATTTTTGAAAGGTAAACCGGTAAGCGAAGATAGCTTTAAACAGGCGGCGCAAATTGCTATGCAGGGTGCTAAAGCTTATGAATATAACCAGTTTAAACTAAAGCTGGCACCAAATGCAATTATCCAGTCGTTGAAAATGGCTTCGGGATTAGCATCATAATTAACAGACATCTACACATTGACCAATAATAGATTATCGTCATGAAGAAAGACGCAATAGGCGATCCGTTAAACCGGGTTGACGGCAGACTAAAAGTTACAGGGCGTGCCACGTACTCTGGCGAGTACAAGGTGCCAGGCTTAACTTATGCCGTATTGGTGCCTGCAACCATTACCAGTGGTACTATAATCGCCGTGGATACTAAAGCTGCCCAAAATGCGCCGGGTGTATTGGCTGTAATTACGCCTTTTAATGCTATCAAAGTTCCTGGTTATCAGCCGGATGTAGCTAAGCCTATCAAAGGGCTAAAGCTGTTTAATGATAACATCGTTTACTTTAATGGCCAGCCCATAGCGTTGGTAGTGGCCGATACTTTTGAGCGTGCTACTTACGCGGCAAGTTTGGTTAAGGCCACTTACCAAAAACAGCCGTTTGAAACCAACTTTCACAAAAATTTAGATAAAGGCGTTACTCCGCAGAATGGTAATTATAAAGATTACGTTCGCGGCCAGGTAAATGCTTATAAAACTGCCCCGGTAATTGTGGAGCAGGAATATATCCAGCCATCAGAAATGCATAACCCGATGGAACTGCATGTTACCACCGCTTTTTGGGATGGCGATGATAAGGTTACGCTCTATACCAAATCGCAGGGTGTGGTGGGTTCACAAAAGGCTATTGCAACGGCTTTTAACCTCGATCCAAAAAACGTACAGATCAATTCGCGGTTTGTTGGCGGGGCCTTCGGTTCGTCACTGCGTACCTGGCCGCATGAGGTTGCAGCCGTACAAGCTGCCAAAATGGTAAAGCGCCCGGTTAAGCTAACCCTTACCCGCGAGCAGATGTTTACACTGGTAGGCTATCGCCCATACACTATCCAGAAAATAGGTTTGGGTGCAACACAGGATGGTAAGTTGATCGGTATTACGCATGAATCACATTCGCAATCTGCCATTTATGAGGAGTTTACCGAGAATTCTGTAAATGTGTCGCGGTTTTTATATAACAGTCAGAATGCCAACACACTATACAAAGTTGTGCCGCTTAATGTGGGCGTACCTGCCCCAATGCGCGGGCCTGGTGAAGCTACAGGTTCATTCGCACTAGAATCGGCCCTGGATGAATTATCCTACATGCTGAAACTGGACCCGATTGAATTGCGGCTAAGAAATTACGCCGATACAGACCTGGAACGTAACCTGCCATGGTCTAGTAAATATCTTAAGGAATGTTACCGGCAAGGTGCCGAGCGTATTGGCTGGGATAAACGCTCATCAACCCCCGGCACCAACCGCGATGGTGAGTGGCTGGTAGGTTATGGTATTGGTTGCGGCGCATTTGGTGCATACCGGGCGCGCACGGTGGCAAAGATTAAGTTAACGCCCGATGGTAATATAAATATCCAAAGTGCAGCCAGCGATATTGGCCCCGGTACGGCTACGGCAATGGTATTAATTGCTGCCGACACGCTGGGTTTACCTGCCGATAAAATAACCTTCGAACTCGGTAATTCTGCCTTCCCGCCGGCACCTACGCAGGGTGGTTCGGCAACGGTTTCGTCGGTTGGTTCGGCGGTGCATGATGCTTGTATTGCGCTAAAACAAAAATTGAATACACTGGCTGGAAAAGCGCCCGATAGTAATGAGCAAATTGATTACGCCGGTATCTTACAACAGCATAGTCTGCCCATGCTGGAGCTAACGCAGGAGTCAAAAAGCAACGATAATGCGCAAAAATACTCTATGTATTCTTTCTCATCGCACTTTGCGCAGGTATATGTACACCCTTTAACAGGCGTAGTAAAAGTTAAAAAGATTGTTGCCGTTGTAGATGCCGGTAAAATAGTAAACCATAAAACAGCCAGCAGCCAAATGATTGGCGGGGCAGTTGGCGGTATAGGTATGGCCATGACAGAGGAAGCCATTTTTGACGACCGTTTCGGCCGGTATGTGAATGGTAACTTTGCAGATTATCACGTACCTGTAAATGCCGACATACCACAGATCGAAGCTATTTTTATTGACAAAGCCGACCCGATCATTAACCCGGTAGGAACCAAAGGCATCGGCGAAATTTCATTAATAGGCGTAGCAGCGGCAATAGCCAATGCGGTTTATAATGCCACCGGTAAAAGGGTTAGAGAATTACCGATAACCCCGGATAAACTAATATAGCTATTGAAAGAGATAACAGACATTGTAGCTGCTTATAACCACGCAACCCAGCAGGGTAAAAAAACGGCATTGGCAACCGTTGTACTGGTAGAAGGTTCGGCATACCGCCGTGCCGGTGCACGTATGCTCATTACTGAGGACGGGCAACTTACCGGTGCCATAAGCGGCGGCTGTTTGGAGGGAGATGCTTTGCGCAAAGCCCGCCTGGTTATATTGCAGCAAGAACCTATGTTGGTTACTTATGATACCACCGATGACGATGATGCTAAACTGGGTGTAGGCCTGGGCTGCAATGGCATTATTCATATTCTGATAGAACCTATAGATGAGCATCGGCAGGATAACCCGGTTAATTTACTTAAAGCAATTACGGGCAAGCGGCAAAATGGTGTGCTGATAACCTTATTCTCTATAGAGAATCGTAAAGCCGTACAACCGGGTACATGCTTGTGCATGACGGAGGATGGGACGATTGTACGTGGTGTTGAGCATGCTGCTTTTAATCTTGTATTAATTAATGATGCCACTCAGGTATTGGAAAGCCAGCAATCGCTCATCAAAACGTATACAGACGAGATTACTTATACGGCATTTATAGGGCTTATTAAGCCCGCTATCTCATTGGTAATTATAGGCGCAGGTAATGATGCGGTACCGCTTAGCCAAATGGCCGCTGTATTGGGTTGGGATATTACCGTGATTGATGGCCGGGCTAATTATGCAATTCCCGAACGTTTTCCGTCAGCAAAGCGGGTTATAACAGCCAGACCGGAGCAGGTATTATCTCAGATAGACATTAACGAATGGACTGCCGTTGTAATGATGACGCATAATTATAACTACGAGATTGCTTTGCTAAAGGAGTTGCTACCCCTACAACCTAACTATACCGGCATCCTGGGGCCTAAAAAGAAACTGGAGCGCATGCTGGCAGAGCTGGAGGACCAGGGTATGCAGATCACAGCAGAACAACTGGAAAATCTCTACGGGCCAATTGGCCTGGATATCGGGTCGGAGGGGGCAGAAGAGATTGCCTTATCTATTTTGGCTGAGATTAAGGCCGTTTTGTCATCCCGTAAGGGTTACTCTTTGAAATATAAACCGGTGCCCATCCATGCTACCGAATTGAAACCTATCCGAAATAAATGACCGGAATAATTATACTGGCCGCAGGCGAATCCTGCCGTTTGGGTGAACCTAAACAAAATCTAATATTTCAGGGTAAAACATTATTGCAAAGGGCTATTGAAACCGCATTAAGTTCTGCATGCGAAACGGTACTGGTAGTTTTAGGCGCAAATGCCGAACTAATAAAACCTACCCTTCAGCCATATAAAGTTGAAGTTATTGTTAACGCCAATTGGACTGAAGGTATGGCGTCTTCAATACGGGCGGGAGTTGAAGCTCTTCAACGTAATGAATTGATTGAAAATGTGTTGATACTGCTTTGCGATCAGCCGTTTGTAAGTCTATCATTAATCAATAATTTACTACAAAAGCAGCAGGATACGTTAAAGCCAATTGTGGCTTGTAATTATAAAGATACTATTGGTGTTCCTGTAATATTCAATCGTTTGTTATTTACCCGTTTGCTTTTATTAAAAGGGCATGAGGGAGCGAAGAAAATGATTGCCGGTTATCCCGATGATGTGGCCACAGTTCCATTTGATTTAGGTACTGTGGATATTGATACGGTTGAAGATTATAACCGGCTGATCAGTCAGTAGCATCGAAAATGGGGGGGCGATTCGCAAAAGATATTTGAATCTGTAAAAGGGCGTGTGGGTATAAACTAGTTTTATAACAGGTTTATACCTCTTAATGCGCCCTCAGTAAATTTTAATAAGGTTAAGCGCTTTTTTATTTTCTTAAAAAACGGCTCACAACTTCAATAAACGTTTCAACCTCTCTTTGCAATCCATTAATGCCTTGTTTGTAGAAGTCTGCCACAGAGCGGTTGGTATGTGTTTTCTTTTGCCGGTAACAAAGTAATATGGCGTTATCTGTGCTCGATTGCTGAATCACGATATCATCATCATTACTCCAACCTAACAGGTCTAGTGCTTTTATTAATTCGTGGCGCTGTCTGTTAAGCACATTCAAGGCAAATGCATTGCTTTCGCTATAGGCATACGAACTCAAATTTTTGATCCGCTCCAATAACTCTTGAAGCAATCCTAACAGATGTTTGGGGTCAGGAAAATAATTCATAGATGCTGTAGATAATGTCCAACTCAAACGTTAATTATATCGTTAAAATTGTGTGGGTTTAACGCAGAGTCCTTGAGTTTGGTTTGCTTTAAAAATCCTTTTTATAAGAAGAAAATGTAGAATTCAGTATATCAGTAAGATATAAAAATAATTGCATCAAATTTACCATTGTGCAAACCCAGACATCACAATTGTCACAATTAATTGATAATATGCTGACAATGCCTTGATAGCAGTCCTTTTTTTGAAAAAATGATAAAAATGTAAATATATAATCAGTGCAACTAAAAGCCATAACTTGTACATTGTTAAAGGATATATGCTGTTGTATCTTAATTAATTATAAAATTTATAGCCTGCATTGTTATTCTCAATCAACGTATTTTTATTAAATTGGTAATAAAATTTTAGGGTACATATGATAAAGCCGCTGCTGATATACTTTGTACTATTGATATCCGTTGCTGGCGCAGCCGCTCAAGGCATTACTAATACATTACCCGCAGTATTGCTTACGCAAATAGAACAAGGTAAGCCGGATACTAACCATATTAAACTAATGGTGCAGGCAGGAAGCCTTTATTTGCATAAACCCGGCGTTGTTAAAACTGATATTGATACTGCTTTCATTTGGTTTAACCAGGCTTTACAATTGAGTAATAAGCTTAACGCTGTAAAATTTAAGAATGAGCTGTTAGCGCTAAAAGGCAACAACTATATCAAAGCCGGCGATTTGCAGCAGGCTCAACGCTGTTTTGTGGAGGTAGTTAATTATTACCAGACTAAAGGCGATAAAAAAGCGGAAGCAGCTACCTGGAGCAGGCTGGGCGATGCTATTTCGGCGGATAATAAAAAGGATATTCCATTTAAAATAAGTTGCTACACCAAAGCCGGCAAACTATATGCCCAGGCTAATGATAAAATACAGCAAATAACCGCGTTAAAAAATATCGCTGATGTACACCTGAGCGATAACAAAATAGATACGGCTGAAACAGAATTACAAAAGGTATTAGCCGGATACAAAGCCGCCGGATACAAGAAGCTCCATTACACCTATGATGGGCTTGGTGCCATAAGCAGGGCCAAAGCCGATTTACATAAAGAACTTTATTACCGCATGGAGGCCGTAAAAAGTATGGATGCAACAGCGGATACCGCCATGGCCGATTACTTTTATGCCAAGCTGGCCCTTGTATACTCAGACCTGAGTATGTATAAACAAAGTGTTCCGTGGATCACTAAATCACTGGCCATACTAGAGGCCAGAAAACATTATGAAGATTACTACGGCGATTTAAGTTTGCTGATCTACGACCTGATACAGGAGGATAAGGCCGCCGAGGCTATTGCTTTTTTAAATAAAACCATGCGCGATGTGCCACCCATAAATGAGGCACAAAAGGTAGACCTGTATGAGGCTTTTGGCAATTGCTATACCGCCATGAAACAGTATGCAAAGGCCGAAAAATATTATCTCGCCATGATGCAAACCTACAAGCTCACTAATTTTAACAAAGCATTTTATACCACCAATGCCCAAATGGTGCTCGATTTTGTGCATTATAATGAAACCATGGGCGGCTTTTATGTGCTTACCAGGCAATATGCAAAAGCTGGCTACTACTTTAATAAGATCTTACTTTTACCCCGGGATGCTGTACGGCCGGTTACTTTAAGTAAAATTCACAGGCTGCAGTTCCAGGTAGATTCTGCTTCGGGTAATTTTGTGCAGGCCATTAATCATTTCGAGACCCATAAAAACATTAACGATTCGCTGTATAATGTTACCAAAAGTAAACAGGTAGCAGACCTGCAAATTAAATACGAAACCACCCAAAAAGAACAATCTATTAAACTGCTGCAAAGCCAGGGCAAAAGCCAGCAGGCCGAACTACAGAAACTTAATTTACAGCGTAATATTACTTTTGGCGGGGTAGGGATGCTTTTCATAATTGCTGGTTTGGCTTATAATGGTTACCGCCAAAAACAGCGCAGCAACCTTAAACTGCAGGCCAAACAAAGTGAAATTAATAAGCAAAATCAATCATTACAATTGCTATTAATTGATAAGGACAAGCTGCTTAATGATAAAGACTGGTTGTTAAAAGAGGTGCACCACCGGGTAAAAAATAACCTGCAAATTGTAATGAGTTTGCTCAATACACAATCGGCCTATTTAAAAAGTAATGATGCCATTACCGCCATACGCGAAAGCCAGAACAGGGTACAGGCCATCTCTTTGATCCATCAAAAATTATATAGTACTTCTAATGTGTCAAGTATTAATATGGCGGTTTACATTGCAGATCTGGTTAGTTATCTGCGCAGCTGTTACAATACCGGCGATAACGACATTAGGTTTGATTTGCAGGTAGAGCCTGTACGCCTGGATGTTTCCCAGGCCATCCCCGCAGGGTTGATATTGAACGAGGCCATTAACAATGCAATTAAATATGCTTTCCCCGAAGCAAAGGGTGGCATTGTAAACATTAATCTTCGGCAAATGAGCGAAATGTCATTACAGCTGAGTATTGTTGATAATGGTATTGGTTTACCCGATAATTTCGACGTCAGAAAATCGGCTTCATTGGGTATGGAAATGATGAAAGCATTAAGTAAACAGCTTGGCGGCGAATTTACAATGAGAAATGAAAATGGGGTGCTGATCTCAATTAATTTCCAGATAGAAAAAGTACTTATAGGCAATAATACAGAAGCTATTTATAACTAATAGTTCAGCATATAGCAGTAAAGTTTCGTCTCCGAAATCCATCTCAGGCAAAATTTTCGGCTAAACGTATAATTATATAGAGCGACGGTAGCTAACTGGCCAATAATGTAGCTGATGGAATTATAAACCTGTTTTTCTTAAAATCAGAGAAACTGGTGCCTGTGGTATTCTTAAAAAATTTGCTAAAGTGCGCCAGGTCAAAAAACCCCAGATCATAGGCAACTTCTTTCATTCCTATATCAGAACTAGCTGCTTTTCTCTTGGCTTCCAATGCCACGCGCTGCCTGATGTGATACCCTGCCGGGTAACCAGTAATTTTTTTAATCACTTCATTAAGGTAGTTGGGGGTCACAGCCAGGCGGTCGGCATAGTCGGCTACCATTTTTTGGTTTCTAAAGTTTTGCTCAAGTAATGATATAAAGTTTTGCAATAGATCAATATTGCGCGATTGCCTTGCAGCAGGCTGGGGCTCTGCAAATTGGCGGCTCAAATAAATGAGAAATATTTTGAAATAGCGTCTTAGCATTTCGGTGCGGTATAAATTGAGGTCGTTATACTCTTTTATAATTTGCCTGGTAATGTCCTGCATCTCGGCCAACGCTTCATTATTTAGTGAAATAGCCTGGTTGGTAAACATTTGCGAAAGGCTGCGAAGTAATGATTCAGAATCATGATCTTCTATTCCCAAAAACGATTTACAGAATGAAAAAATGTAGCCCTCTCTGGCATTATCTAGTTGTACGTTATCAAACTGCCCTGGTTTTACAAACAGCAGGCAATTATTATCCAGATTAAAATTATGAGTATGTTTTAAATAGTTACCTGCACCCTTAATTACCCAAACAATAGAAAAACTGTTATTAAGGCCATTTAAACTATCAACCTGCTTATTGTTGTGGACTGATTGTAGTGTATGCAGGCTGAAAGTGTTATCACTGGTTAAACATTTGCCTGTTGGGCCCGAAAAATTTTGAAGATGTTTCATGTTGTTCAGATTTGGTTGTATGCATGCCATCTTAATCTAAATTCGTGCCTTATGTTTAATTATCTGATATTCAGTTATTTATTTGTGTGTTTAGAGGTTTAAAATGACGATATATCATTGATTTATAATATCAATACGAAATGTCGTACATTTAAATACATCGGATACGCTTAATTTCGTCTACCATCTATGCCTTATTACCATTGTTATGAAAAGCAAACTAATTAAGGAAGGGAACCCGTATCTGCGGCAGCAAATAAAAAAAGTACTAAACGAGGGCGACATGGTAGGCCATAATGGCGGGCTAAAAGATGTTGCGTACCTTATATCAAGAGTAGCCGATACTGATACTACTGTTTTGATACTTGGCGAAACCGGCACCGGGAAAGAATTGGTGGCAAAGGCGTTGCATAATTCATCGCCGCGTAAGGATAAGCTTATGATTAGGGTAAACTGTGCCGCCTTGCCTGCAACCCTTATTGAGAGCGAGCTGTTTGGACACGAAAAAGGCAGTTTTACCGGTGCCACAGAACGCCGCATAGGCAAATTTGAACTGGCCAATAACAGCACACTGTTTTTAGATGAAATTGGCGAACTGGCACTCGAGCTGCAGGTTAAATTATTAAGGGCCTTACAGGAAAAAGAAATTGAGCGCATTGGCGGCAAAACAGTGGTGAAAGTTAACGTGCGCATTATAGCTGCCACCAACCGCGACTTGCTGCAAGAGGTACAAGCAGGCAGGTTTCGCAGCGATTTATATTACCGTTTAAATGTTTTCCCAATATCGATGCCTGCATTGCGTGATCGTGCAGAAGATATCCCGGTTTTGGTTGCTCATTTTATTAATAAACTAGCCCAAAAGTTAGATAAAAAAATAACCGGTATTGCCCCTGAAGAGTTAAACAAGCTTAAGCTGTACAACTGGCCCGGCAACGTGCGCGAATTGGAGCACGTGATGGAGCGTAGCGCCATTATGGCGACTGACTACACCATTAGAGAAATATTTTTACCAGATGGCAACCGGAAGGCTATGGCTAACCCTGCCATGCAGGAGTTTAAAACCAAATCGTTAGAAGACAGCGAGCGCGACCATATTAGAGCTGTTTTAACCAAATGTGGTGGAAAAGTAAAGGGTGCCGGTGGCGCGGCCGAGTTATTAGGTGTACCACCTACAACACTCCATTCTAAAATGAAAAAACTCGGCATAACTAAAGATACTTATTGATTGCTATTTCGCCTGGATTGAAATAGATAAATTATACATCATTAGCCATAACGCGTACATTTTATTGTGTAAGTATTTATGTAATTTTCAAGCCTGATAACCGGTTATCTGAAAATTAATTATGCCACCATAAATGGCTAACCTGCTCCCATATTTATGGAAAAAAAAATACTGATTGTAGAAGATGAGTCGTTGATTGCCTACGATCTTAAATTGATATTAACGAGAGCAGGGTATAAAGTTTGCGGCATAGCAGATTCTGTAAAAGAAGCGCTGGAGATTATTGAAGAAGAATTACCTGATTTGGTGCTGCTGGATATTTTTTTGAAAGGCCCGTTAAATGGGATCGATCTGGCTAAGAAACTGACAGATAAAAACATTGCATTTGTATACCTGTCGGCCAATTTTCAGGAAAGTATTTTAGAGAAGGCTAGAGAAACGCAGCCCTACGGTTTTATGCTTAAGCCATTCAGGGAAAAAGAATTGCTGATCACACTGGATGTTGCATTTTACCGGCATCAAAACAGCATCGAATCCAAACTACGGCAAGAGCAGCTTTTGGAGACTGTTTTTAAAAATATTGTTAATGAACCCGGTACCTGGGAGCAGAAACTGCTTAAAATTGCCGTAAACCTTCAGCCCTATATCCCGTTTGATTACCTTACGGTTATATCCTATCATACAGGGCAGCAGTTTAATAACGGTATTTCGTTTTTAAGAACCGGGTTTAATGAATACCAGGTAATAAGCACAGCCAGCCTTGCAGATATGGCCGGCCTAACCGGTGATGAGCTTAAGGCACTGCAACAGAAAAGCCCGCCAAGTACACAGATAGAATTTTTTAATGCAGCCGGACTTAAAGCAATGTTAAACCACTATCCTGTAAAAAAGATCATTGTAAATAATTTAAAGCAGCAATCGTTTTTAAACCTGCCATTGCTGGTTTCGGGTGGTTTAATTGTATCGTTTTCTTTTTACAGTCGTAAGGATAATTGTTATTCTCCAGATCATTTAAACCTCATTAGCCGGTTACAGCGGTCGTTAGCTAACGCCATTGCCATTATTATACCCGAGGAGCAATTGAATACCTCATTGCGAAAAATAGAACCGCACGAAACAGAACAGGTTAACGGCAATAATAAAACTGCTGCTTTTACGGGCATTATTGCCAAAAGCCACCAAATGTTAACCATACTAGATCATGTTTCTATCGTAGCGCCCTTAGATACATCTGTGCTTATTTTGGGTGAAAGTGGTACCGGTAAGGAGCAAATAGCCAAAAGCATCCACCAGTTATCGCTACGAAAACATAAACCTTTAGTTGTTATTAATTGTGCCGCACTGCCTGCCAGTTTAATAGAATCTGAGTTGTTTGGCTTTGAAAAAGGAGCCTTTACCGGCGCAATAGAAAAGCGGATCGGTAAGTTTGAAATGGCAGACCAGGGCACCATATTTTTAGACGAAATAGGTGAAATGCCGGCAGAGCTCCAGGTAAAACTACTTAGGGTATTGCAAGAACAGGAAATTGAACGGATAGGCGGCAGGGGTATAATTAAAATTAATGTACGCATTATTGCCGCCACCAACCGCAACCTCGAAAAAGAGGTAGAGGAAGGTCGTTTCAGGCTGGATCTGTATTACCGTTTATGTGTATTTCCTGTTTCTATACCGCCATTGCGTGAGCGAAAGGAGGATATCCCATTATTGGTACAGCACTTTATAAATAAATTTGCTCTAAAGATTTCAAAAAGAATAACCGGCCTGTCAACAGATGCCCTTAATCAGTTACTTGCATATACCTGGCCGGGCAATGTAAGGGAGCTGGAGCATTTGATAGAGCGCAGCATACTGCTAACTGATGGCAATATTATTAAAGAAGTACAGCTGCCGCGTTTTAATAGTTTAATGATGGTCAATGATGCTACCATCGCCCTGGACGATGCTGTAATTAAAACAATAGATGAAAATGCCCGCGACCATATTGTTAATGTTTTAAAAAGTTGCAATGGTAAAATAAATGGAGAAAACGGTGCCGCCGAAATACTGGGCCTTAAGCCATCAACCCTGCACTCCAAACTTAAAAAGCTGGGTATTAAACGTAATGACCGTTATTAGTAATTATTGGCCATTATATCATTGTCCATTTCTTCCTTTTTCAATTTTATTTAGCTAGGGGCACAATACTTTGTGTCTCTTTTTTTATTTCAAGTAATACGAATCATCAAATAGATGATTTGTACGATGGAAACCTTAATTGATACATTGATATCACACCATTTCCGGATGAACTTTACATCAGTTAAAAACATAGATTGTAATGTAATATTCAAACTAGCGGAAAATGAAAAAAATCAGCTGTTTCTCAATACTTGCTTTCATAAGCATTATCGTTATTGTTTCTGCAGGCTTAAGCTTTAATTATCTGTTGCTAAACGTTCCAGATCTGTCTGAAACAGGTTTCGTTATGCTACAAGTATTAGTGGCCGTTAAATACGCAGCAGGCATCATTATATTAATGCCCGTAAAAGTTAACCAGCTGGCGCTCGGTTTCTTAATGGCTGATCTTTTTACCGGGATACTGAGCACGTTTCTACCATCACTACTCACAATTACCGTCCCGATCATTATTACGCAGATTACACTATTAGTGATATATAAAGGCCCGGCGGGCAGTTACCTGCTTAACCTAAACACGTATAAAATACCACAATTTAAAAACGAACTACTTACTGGAGGGCTGTGATTATGCAAGAAAAATGGTTATCAAACAAAAAACAAGGTCAGGCTACGATCAACAAGTCTGGCATTTTACCCGAATACACAGGTGAGGGTACCTATGTTGGGTATTGGAAATTGATGCTCGGCGCAAACAAGCTAACTTTCTGCTCGCGGGTGCGCAAAATGCTCGAACTCTCGCGTACCAAAGAAAGTGGACTGTGGGCTATCCTGAAATTAATGCCACCTGCCCAACGCCGAAGCATTATTTTTGAAGTACAACAAGCTTGCCTAAATGGCGCTAACTTTGAAAAACAGGTTAAATTAACAACGCCCAAGGGCAAAGTAAAATGGATTCGTATAACAGGCATCCTATATTATCGCAGGTGGGGCAAAGCCGAGCAAATGATTGGCTCTATTGAAGACATGACCCAAAAAGTTATTGAAGAGAGCATGAGCCTCGCTATTGTGAACCATGAGTTACGCACACCCTTAACCATTATTAAACTGAATGTACAGATGCTGATTAACCAGTTTGCGGGTACTTTAAACAAATACCCTATAAAAGTACTCAACAACGTTGATCTGCACATAGATAGTATGACTCAGATTATGGAAGAGTACCTTAACTCACCGCAAGACGATCAGCGGATGAAGCAACTCAACCTTACTGTGTTTGATATTCAGGAACTGATAGATGTTGTGATAGGGGAGATGAAAACCATCCACCCGAGTTACCGGTTTTATAAGGATTCGTCCGAACCTGTGTTTGTAAAGGCAGATAAGTACCAGATTATCCAGGTGCTGATCAATTACATTACCAATGCCGTTAATTTTTCACCCGCTTGCTCGCATATCAGGATCAGAACTTTGTTTGTTGACAACCAGATCGAAATATCGGTACACGACCAGGGAATAGGCATCCCTAATGGGCAGGAGCAGCAATTATTCCAGAAATACTACCGCTGCGATCAAAAAGCAGTACGCCAAAAAAACAGCAAGGGTCTGGGTCTTTATGTGGTGAAAAAAATCATCCAGGAGCATGAAGGTTTTGTAAGGGCAGAGCGCGGTTGCGAAGGCGGTTCTGTATTCTACTTTACACTGCCCATTTTTGAAGAAAAGAAGCTGGCAAATTCGGGATACTAAAACAAAAAGGAGCACTATCGCTCCTTTTTTGTTTTAACCAAGCTGCATTAACGCAGCATTATATTTAATATTTAGCCGCTTGCCCCGGCTTAGGCAATGATTCTTTAATAAAGGTACGCAGGTTTTCTGTGGCGGTAGCAAGGTCGTTTTTGCGCAGGTAAAGCATGTGCCCGCTTTTGTAACCTTCCCATTTAAGGCGGCCTTTTAAACGGCCGCTTGGGTCTAGCTGCCATAGGCTGTATTTGGCGTTAAAGTAATCGCAGGCACCATCATAATAGCCAGATTGGATTAGCAGGTGCAGGTATGGGTTTTCTGCAATGGCTTGGCGCAGGTTTTCGCCGGTATGGTTGTTCTTATCGTCCCATGGCCAAACAGAACCAAACATGTTATATTTTAAGTCGGTTTTATACTTTAACTCGTCGCGCAGGTAAATATTAATGGCAGGGGTAAACTCATGCAGCCAGCTGGTTAGCTCAGCATTATAATCGGGGCTTGTGCCGCCCGCCTGGCGGTCAATGCCTTTATAGCGCGAGTCTAAACGCCCAACTGTAAATCCTTTGTCGCGCAGCAGTTCTTTCCAAAACAGCTCGTATGATACATCGAGGTTGCTTTCATTCACTACCTTTTCATTCAACCCACTGTATCGGGCTATTTTAGTCGCTATTTTTTTGCGGGTGGCATCATCAATAAAACCACCGCGAGACATGGCCGGAATCAGTTCATTAATCGTAAAATCTTCTACCTCGGGCAACACATCAGTCAGGTCTTTCTTTTGCAGATCGGCAGGCAGCATACCATGAAACCAGGCCGTGGCTGTAAAATAAGGTAATTTTAATGCCGATTGCACCGGGCCGCTGCGTTCAATGCCCAAATCGGTTGGCGATACCAGTATCACGCCGTTTAAATACATCCATTGTGCATCCTGTAATTCTAAGGCCAAACCAGATACGCGGGTGGTACCATAGCTTTCGCCGATTAAAAATTTAGGCGAAGCCCAGCGGTCTTTACGGGTTACAAAGGTATTGATCCACTCGGCCAGGTATTTGATATCCTGGTTTACGCCAAAAAATTGGGCGGTTGCAATATCCTTGCTAACCGGGCGCGAGTAGCCTGTATTAACCGGGTCTACATACACAATATCGGCAACATCTAATATCGAATTAGGGTTTTCCCTGATGCCATAAGGCTGAATAGGATAGCCTTCATCATCGGCATTGAGTAAGCGCGGGCCGGTATAACCCAGCTCCATCCAAACAGATGGTGTACCGGGGCCACCATTAAAAGAGATCACTAATGGGCGCGAAGAACGGTCGGCTATGCCATCGCGTTCGTAAAAAGTATAAAATACACCTGCCGCCGGGCGGCCCTCTTCATCCCAGATAGGCATGGTGCCGGTAGTGGCAGTGTAAGCAATTTTCTGACCCTTAATGGTTACCTCGTGATGGGTAACCACTGAGGAATCAGTAGCCAGGATGCGGCTTTTCGATATGGGCATGGTGTTTTTTCCAGCGGGATTAGCTGGCGGGCCATTTTGTGCTACAGATTGCAATGCAATACCGCAAGTAAGTGTTAACAGGGCTAAATATTTATTCATGAAGTGGGGTTGTTGATGCGCTAAGATACTATTTCATTGCTTCTACTTATATTTTATATTAAAGGATGTATTGTATGAAGAAGCATAATTTGCATTGCAGAATTCTTTTTAAAATATTTTACAAAGTGTTATATACATCTTAAATTTTTTTAAATTAGTCCAAGTTTATAACTAATTGCAAATCAATATGCGTTATTTTTTGATCGCCACTTTCCTGGTCTTTTTTAATGTCGTCCAGGCACAGCAACCCCATACGCCAGCATTTAATGCTCATGATATTTCTATCAGCTGGCAGGCTGTTCAAAATGATTACCAGGGCAAGCCGCAATCATTAAATGCTTTAGTGATAACTAACCATGGGCATGCTGCATTACCGGCTACCGGCTGGAAGTTGTATTTTAACTCGGCCCGTGGTATTGCAGAGCAAACGGTAAGTAATAACGCTAAAATTGAGATCGTAAACGGTGATCTGTTTACAATAACCCCAAACGGTAGCTTTGCAGGCATTAAGGAAGGCGATAGTACCCGTATAGACTTTATAGGTAAAGAGCCGGTGATTAACCTTTCGGACTCACCCGAAGGTTTTTACGTGGTTTGGGATACACAGCCAGAAAAAGGCTATCCAATTGGTAGTTTTACCAGCAAGCCATTTAAACCTAACTATGTTGGTTTGTACACCCCGGCGGTAATTTATCAACAAAATAAAATTATTCAGGATGTTGCTTCGGCCAAATTAACCAAGGTTTTCCCAACCCCGGTTGATTACCAGGAAACAGCAGGTGCTTTTACAATTGACGACAAGACCGGGATTACTGCCGATGCCGCATTTAAAAATGAAGCAGGTTATTTATCGGCCGAATTATTAGGACTGGGCATTAAGGTTAGTGCGCAAAAAGCAGCCCGTAGCATCAGCCTTAAAATGGTTCCAAACCTGGGCGATGAAGGTTATGGCTTGAGTATCACACCACAAAATATCACTGT
>NZ_MPPL01000001.1:1639202-1640116 GCF_001911425.1 Mucilaginibacter polytrichastri
ATGCATCAACCGCTGCAGGGATATTTTACGGGATACAATCTTTAAAAACCTTGATATCGCCAACCGCCTGGGCTGCGCATAAAAAAATAATCCAGGTGCCTTGTGTAGAGGTAAAAGACGAGCCTCGTTTTGCATACCGCGCGTTTTTGCTCGATGTTGCCCGTAATTTCCAAACCAAAGCACAGGTACTTAAATTATTGGATGCGATGTCGCTTTATAAGCTAAACGTGTTTCATTTTCACTTAACAGATGATGAGGGCTGGCGAATAGCATTACCATCATTGCCCGAGTTAACAGCAGTTTCATCGCAACGAGGCCATACACTTGATAGCAAACAATATTTGCCGCCGTCGCACGGCTCGGGTGCCGAAACGGGCAAATTGGCAGGCAGTGGGTATTATACACGCGCCGATTATATCGAGATTTTAAAATATGCTACCGAGCGCCATATTGCAGTAATACCAGAGATTGAAAGCCCCGGCCATGCCCGTTCGGCTATTAAAGCGATGGATGCCCGTTATACCCGTTTAATGGGTGAGGGTAAAAAGGCAGCCGCAGAACAATATCTGCTGCGTGATTTGAATGATCAATCAGAATATGCTTCGGTACAATACTGGAAAGATAATGTGATCGATGTATCACTGCCATCAACCTATAATTTTGTAGAAACGGTTATTGAAGATGTGGTGGGCTTATACAAAGAAGCCGGGGCACCTTTAAAAACGATAAACTTTGGTGGCGATGAAGTACCGCCGCATGTGTGGGAAAAATCGCCTGCCTATTTAACCTTAAAAGCCATCCATCCCGAAATTAAAAACACAGGCGACCTGTGGTATTATTTTTACGGCAAGGTAAACCAATTGCTCAAAGCAAAAGGGCTGTACCTTTCGGGCTGGGAAGAGATCGGCTTTTCG
>NZ_MPPL01000001.1:1640140-1669468 GCF_001911425.1 Mucilaginibacter polytrichastri
CCTACTTATGTGCCAAATCCCGATTTTGAGACCGAGCACCTGCAAACCGAAGTGTGGAACAACTCATTAGGCGGCGGCCAGGAAGACCTGGCTTACAAACTGGCCAATGGTGGTTACAAAGTGGTTTTAACATCCGTTACGCACCTGTATTTTGACATGGCCCACTACAAATCTTACGACGAACCGGGTTATTACTGGGGAGCATTTGTAGATATTGATAAGCCTTTCTCATTTATCCCTTATGATTATTTCAGGAACACCACTGTTGATAAAAATGGCTTACCAGTTAATCAGTCCATTTTTATAGGCAAGCAACGCCTTACAGATTATGGTAAAACTAACGTGTTGGGTTTACAAGGAGCCTTATGGGGCGAAAATATCCATGACGCTAACCGGATGGAGTATATGATATTCCCATCTATCCTGGGCCTTGCCGAGCGTGCCTGGGCTAAAGACCCCGATTGGGCTACAGAACGTGATACCACCATAAGCAAGCAGCTTTACCAAAAAGACTGGATAAACTTTGTAAATATTGTAGGTAAAAGAGAATTACCAAGATTAGATTATTACCACGGCGGATACAACTATCGCATACCCAAACCCGGTGTGCTTAGCCAGAACGGCAAATATATAGCCAACATCCAATTCCCGGGATTGACTATCCGTTACACAACAGATGGTAAAGAGCCTGATGTAAAAAGCAAACTATATACCGGTGGTGTAAGTGCAGGCAGCCAGATCAAGTTCCGTGCGTTTGATAGCAGGGGCAGGGCAAGTAATGTTGCCGAGCCGGCACAATAATTTTCCATATTGCTTTAAATAAAAATGGCCTGTCATCTGTAAGTGACCGGCCATTTTTGTGGTTTTATATGTTTGTTAAGCTGTAACTACTTCGGTCGATTTAACCTTAGTTTCTAATACCACGAGTGATAGTAATAACAAAAAACCGATCACGAAAAATCCATCGAGCACCAGGGCCGAGTCGCGCATTTCATGCGTCATAGCTTCTACAAAGCCAAAAGTGAACAAGCCAACTACGATAGACAGTTTCTCGGTTACATCATAAAAACTAAAGTAAGAAGCCGTATCCGGGATGTTTTGCGGGATAAACTTAGAATAAGTTGAACGTGATAAGGATTGTACGCCACCCATCACCAAACCAACTACTACTGCCGCTACATAAAACTGCTGGGCATTGGCCACAAAATAAACTGCCGCACATATCAAGCACCAAATAGCAACGATAACCGCAAGCACTTTAGTGTTACCATATTTAGCCGACATTTTAGCCGTAATAGTGGCTCCTATAATGGCTAGTAAACTAATTATAAGGATGATAGCAATAAGGCTTTCCTCAGGCATTTTTAATTCTTTGGCACCAAAATTTGCCGCTACCAGTAAGATAGTTTGTACTCCTACTGAATAAAAGAAAAAGGCTGGCAAAAATCGTTTTAATAAAGGTAGTTGTTTAACTTTTTTCCAAACCTTGGCCAGCTCTTTAAAGCCGCCGGTTAATACGCTGTCTGTGTGTGAGCCTGTATTGGGCTGTCCTTTGGGTAACAGATAAAATGGGATCAACGAAAACCCTATCCACCAGATGCCTACAACAAGGAAAGATAATCTTGCAGCAACATCATCTGTAATACCAAATGTAGCAGGCGATAATACAAATACAAAGCAAAGTACCTGTACTACTACACTTCCTGCAAAACCATAAATAAAACCTTTGGCACTAACGGCATCCTGCTGGTCTATAGTGGCAATTTGCGGTAAGTAGGAGTTGTAGAATACAAAACCTCCGCAATAGCCTATAGAGGCAAGCCCGAAACAGATCATGCTAAATTCAAAGGTTTTCATGGTGAAAAAAAACAATCCTGCGCAAGCCAGGCTACCCAGCCAGGTAAATAATTGCATGTAAAGCTTTTTATGCCCTTTGTAATCGGCAATAGAAGTTAATATGGGTAGCATTACCACAATAATGAGGTATGATAAACCCAGGATGTAGTTTGACAGGACAGTATTTACATACTTATGCCCAAAAAAGGTTACCATATCGCCGTTGTGCTTATTAGTGGTAATAGCCACATAATATGCCGGAAATATAGTAGAAATGATCACCATGTTGTATGACTGGTTTGCCCAATCGAACATGGCCCAGGCCCAGATGGTTTTTTTATTGTTTTTAGCGTCCATGGAGCAGGGAGAGCGGTTGATTAAGTGAATAGTTGATTGAGCGTTGAATCTTAGTAAAACAACTTAATCAACTATTCACCCGGTCAGCCAATAACTAAATATTATTTAATACCGTAATGGTCGTTCATCAATTTTACAAAGATGCCGCCCGGCAATATGGCCTTAAGGGTAGGCACTATAGTTTGGCCTATGGCACCAACCAGGTAGCTGTGCGCCGGTTTGGCTTTACCTACTATTTTCACTATTTGCGCGCCCAGTTTTTCTGGTGCGGCGCCAATGCTTTCGTCTTTCTCCATGCTGGCAACGGCTGCTTCAAACTCTTTCTTCAACTGCTCGTTAGGCAGGGTGAAGGGTAATTTTTCGCGGCTGCCGGTAAAGTCTGTTTTAAAATCGCCGGGATTAATTACGGTAACCTTAACGCCTGTGTTTTGCAACTCCATGCGCAGGCTTTGCGAGTAACCTTCTATCGCAAATTTAGATGCGCTGTATAAACCCTGGTAAGGCAAGCCGAACAAACCGGCCAGTGAGCCGATGTTTATTACCAGGCCTTGCTTCTTATCGATCATGCCGGGTAAAACAGCACTGCTTACACGTACCACACCGAAAAAGTTAACTTCAAATTGTTTTTTTGCAGCATCAACAGGCATGGTATAAAGCGGGCCGGTTATGCCGTTACCGGCGTTGTTAACCAATACATCAATTTTACCTTCGGCTTTTAAAATCTTTTCAATTCCTGCGTTTACAGAGGCATCGTCGGTAACATCCATTTGCAGGGGACTGAATGATACGTTTTTAATACGTTTTACATCGCGGCTGGTACCATAAACGGTATGGCCTTGTGCACTTAACGCATTTGCCGTGGCCAGGCCTAAGCCGGATGATGCCCCGGTTACAAGAATTACTTTCTTCATTTTAAAGTTAATAGGGTTTAAATGCCGGTTATTATAAGCAGCATAATTTAACACGCTAAAGTTATCTTAATTAATTCTTTAAAAAAATTCCTATTGCAAAATGATGATTTAAAGTAAAGGCAGATTTTTAGGAGATAGCTTCATATTGTAGTTTTACTCTTTCTGGCATTTAATGCTGCATTAAAAGTTAGCAGTCTGTTTGTGCTCGTATCCAGTACGTATATCATAAGGCAACATTTAGAGTTATACCGTTTACATTAAGAATCTCGTTGCGCTTACAGAAAATTCAAAAGCTATGGATAGATCAATAATAAATAAAATGTCGGATTTGTACATAAAAAAGTCTCATTAGGCTATTATTTGATAATTAATTCGCATTAAGTTTGAAGTACTTACAAAATTGAAATAGTAAGGGTTGCTATTACCAAAGTAACAATATCCAAACCATCGCTATATGGAGGATGTAGGTGACTCTATCTATCAAAAATATGCCGTACGCTATGCAGATACACTTACAAAACAATGATGAACAAACATCAATTTATAAATAAATATCTTTTTTTGGGAATCGTTTTTTTTCTGCACCCCATCCATTTTTGCCTCGCTCAAACCAGCGCGCCTAAACCTCTGGGGCCGTTACCAAGCACTAACCAACTGCGTTGGCAGCAAATGGAATCCTACGCATTTGTCCATTTTTCATTGAATACCTATACAGATCAATCCTGGGGGTATGGCAATGAAAGCGTGAACTTGTTTAATCCAAAAGATTTGGACTGCCGCCAGTGGGCGCGAACCTGCAAAGAAGCGGGTATGAAAGGAATAATCATTACCGCAAAGCATCACTGCGGTTTTTGCCTTTGGCCATCAAAATATACAGCGTATTCAGTCAAAAAGTCGCCATGGAAAAATGGCAATGGAGATGTGGTAAGGGAAATGGCCGAAGCCTGCAAAGAATATGGGTTGAAATTAGGTATCTATTTATCCCCTTGGGATAGAAACAATCCAGACTACGGCAAGCCGGAATATATTACCTATTTCAGGAATCAGCTTACCGAACTGCTTACTAATTATGGCCCCATCTTCGAAATATGGTTTGATGGCGCTAACGGAGGATCTGGTTATTACGGCGGTGCCAACGAAACCCGTACCATTGACCGGACAACCTACTATGACTGGAAAAATACTTATGCGCTTATCCACAAACTGCAGCCGGATTGTGTAATATGGAATGATAACGGTGATAGGGCCGATCTTCGCTGGGTTGGTACGGAAGCCGGCTATGTAGGTGAAACCAATTGGAGCCTGCTTAATGCCACGGGCGAAGTAACCTGGAATATGTTACATTATGGTTTGGAAAATGGTAATGCTTGGGTGGCTGCCGAAGTAAACACATCTATCAGGCCGGAGTGGTTTTACCACCCCAGCGAAGACAGCAAGGTAAAAACAGTACCCCAATTGATGGATACCTATTATCACTCTATTGGCCGTAATGCCTCTCTGCTGCTTAATTTCCCTATTATGCCAAATGGTTTGATTAATGAAAGAGATGAAAAAGCTGCTGTGGAATTTGGAAAAGCGATTAAGGAAGCGTTTGCCACAGACCTGGCTAAAATGAAAAAAGCAACTGCTTCTAATGTTCGTGGCGATGGCAAAGAATTTGGCGCCGAAAAAGCGGTAGATAATAATAAAGATACCTACTGGGCACCAAACGACAATATAAATGCGGCCTCACTAACCATCGATTTTGGTAAGCCTACTTCGTTCAACCGGTTTTTGGTACAAGAATATATCCCCCTGGGGCAACGGGTAAAAGCATTTAAAGTTGAAGCATTAATTAATGGCAACTGGAAAGAGATTGCCAGTGCCACCACAATAGGATATAAACGTATTCTAACTTTTCCTACTGTTAAAACAATAAAGGTGCGTTTGAATATAACCGATTCTAAAGCTTGCGCTGCTATTTCTAATATTGGTGTTTATAATGCGCCGCAGATTTTAACTGCGCCTTCTATCATCAGGGATCAATCTGGTAAAATAATTATATCACCAGCCGATAAAGAATCGATAGTTTATTACACATTAGATGGAACTACCCCTAATACGGGTTCAAAAAAATATGCAGGCCCTTTCCAGACAAGCGGAAAATTAGATGTAAGGACTATTGCCAGTGATGCTGCTACAGGCAAAAGCAGCCCCGAAGTTGAGGAGAAATTTGACCTGCCCCGTAAAGATTGGAGAATTTTAGATGCAGATGAAGAAAAAGCTAAAGCAATTTTAGATGGAGACCCTGCTACTGTATGGCATCAAAGTAAGGATAAAAAAATGCCTGTTGATCTGGTTATCGATCTGGGAAAAGAAGAAAGTTTGACAGGCTTCAGGTATTTACCAGACCAGGGTTTATGGAATCCCGGCATTATTACAAAATACCAATTCTATATTTCGGGCGACAATATTAAATGGACACTGGTTGACGAAGGGGAATTCTCTAACATCAAAAACAACCCCTTGATGCAGATTAAAAAGTTTAGTGTAGCAAAAGCACGCTACATTAAATTAAGCGCGCTGAAGAATACAGAGGGTAATGATAACACAGGGTACGCCGAAGTAGATGTAATTACCAACTAGCCCTAATGTGATAATCCCGTTATTATTCGCCCGGTTATCAACTAAGGTCTGGATAATAAACATTTTCAGCGGCTGATCTATAAATCTGGTTAGCCACAAATTACTTTTTGAAATAAAGTTATATATCTGCTAAAACATAGCACCGTTTTCAATCCACCAAAATGAAAGGATTTAATATTCTAATAAGTATTTTGCTTACAATCGCGGTAAAAAGCGCGTTTGCGCAAAGTCAAAATGTTTCTATTACAAGCCCCGACAAGCGGCTGGCATTAAATATCTCCGCTACAGGCAAAAAGCTTGCTTACGCTATTCACTCGCGCAATACTGCTATCATTAAAGCATCTGCAATGGGTTTAATAGTAGATAATATCGATTTGGGAGATAATGCGCAGATAACCGGCCCGGCTGTGTTAAGCACGATAAAAGAAGACTATGCAATTTTAGGAAATCACAACATAGCGTATAACTACGCCAACGAGGCAGAAATCCCGGTGGCTGCATCAGGCCAAAAGTTTAGCATCATCGTTCGTGTTTATAACGACGGCGTTGCTTTTCGTTATACACTCCCCGTTAATGCTAAGCGCATTAATGGCGAGCGTACCAGTTGGAGCCTGCCAGATGATGTCACCAAAATTGCCTGGGCCGATTTTAGTCAAAGTTATGAGGGATTAAACTATGTAACCACTGTAGAAAAGATCCCTGAAGAAAAAACCATTATGTCGCCGATTACCTTCCAGGCAAACGGCTACTATGTTTCAATTGCAGAGGCCGACTGCGAAAAATTTTCGGATATGGCACTGGTTCGTAACGGCAATACATTAACCGCCGACTTCCCATTTGCTAAAAATGGATGGGAAATAAAACCAGCGAACACCCAAATGCAATTGAACGGTATGTATCACGGTAAACCGGTTTCGCCATGGCGCACTACACTTGTAGCACGATCAATGAATGAACTGGTTAATTCAGACTTCATTACTAATTTATGCCCGTCGCCGGCAGCAGGAAGCGACTTTTCGTGGGTTAAACCCGGACGGGCCTTATGGCAATGGTGGAGTGTTGGATCTCCAAAATATGAAGAACAAAGAAAATGGTACGATGCCGCCGCAAAATTAAAATGGGAATACTACCTTATTGATGATGGATGGCGCGATTGGAAGCAACCAGGCAAAGACCAATGGATGCTACTAAAAGAAGTGATTGATTATGGTAAAGCAATTGGCGTAAAATCACTTGTTTGGGCAGATTCAAAAGAGTTTAGAAAAGCGCCGGAACGCAGGGCTTATTTAAAAAGGATTAAAGCTGCCGGTGCCTCCGGAATTAAAATTGATTTTATACCCGATGCTACGGACGAAATAATGCAATGGTATGCCGAAACTATGCAGGATTGCGCAGATTTAAAATTGCTGCTCAACTTTCATGGCAGTGTAAAACCAACGGGCCTGCGCCGCACTTACCCTAATGATATTACCAGGGAAGCAATAAGGGGCAACGAATATCATATGACCCGATACGATCGTGTTATGCCGCCTCAGCATGATGTTACGCTGCCTTTTACCCGTTTTTTGGCAGGGCCGGCTGATTTTACTTCGGTGATATTGAACCCTAAAGAACTTGAAAGCACAAAGTTTACCTGGCCGCATGAATTTGCTCAAGCCATTGTTTACCTATCGCCCATCACTCATTTTGCCGATCAGTACCAGTATTACCTCGATAACCCGATGTTCGATCTCTTTCAGCAAGTGCCCACCACCTGGGACGAAACCAAGGTACTGCCGTGCACCACTATGGGCGATGTTGTGGCCTTTGCACGCCGGAAGGGTGATACCTGGTGGATAGGGGTGATGAATGGTGGCGATGAACGGGAAATCAAGATTCCGCTGGATTTCCTTAAAAAGAAAACAGAGGCTACCCTTATTTATGATGGCGTAAACAATACCAGTGTTGATAGGCGTAAACAAACTGTAACTAACCGAGATGTGTTAACTATAAAGCTGCGCCCAAGTGGTGGTTTTGTTGCTAAAATGTAATTTGCCAGCCGCAAAGCCGCCACCATCAAAAAGTAGCCAGTTATGTTCACTAACACAGAAAGATTAAAAAAATAGTCCTGCGTTTATTACAACATAGGGCTATTGTTATTCAATTGTAGTTTAAGTATATGATATACAGCCGGTAAAATACGCTCCCCAAAGTTTTCAATATTTTGGCTTTGTTGCTGCCACCAAAATATTGGAGCAATTGAAATTGTACATGTTTGAAATCATTGAGATTATTTTCTTCCCCATCTATTCACCTGGTATATAATATATTTTGTTTGTAATTATCTGATCTTAATATAACCCGGTTTAAAAACCCAAACCAGTTTCCTAAAGTGATGTAAAAGAAAAAAAATATTTTCCGTTTGGTTAATTAAACAAATATTGTATTTTTGTCGAATGAAAACTAAAGTGCTTGACGATAAAGTCAAAGAAGAGATCATAGCAGCGGCGACTATTGTTTTTGAAACTTATGGATTTACAAAAGTTTCTATGCTGGACATATCTTCGGCAAGCAAGATGGGAAGAAGTTCGCTATACTATTATTTCAAAAATAAGATAGAAGTTTTTGACGCAGTAGTTGAAAAGAAGATGAGAGAGATTTACGAATTATGTGTCTTGAGCGTTTCAGAAAGCGCTTCGCTGGCTGAAAACATGGAAAGTTATCATTTACAGAAATTAAAGGCGATAAAAGCAATGGTTAGACGCTGCAATCTGATATTCCAGGATCTGAGGCACAATCCATCTTTATTATTTAGCAAAATGCGGGTTTTGATGGATGAAGAAAATGCCCTTGTCGATACAATACTTAGATGGGCCATTGAAAAACATGAAATCAAATCCCTATCGCCGCAGGATAGCCGTTTTTTAGCGGAGACCATGGTAGTGGCCTTACGAAGCTTTGAACAGGAGATTGTTTTATTTGACAGGTTCCCGGATTTTGAAGAGAAATTATCGTGGGTGGTTGCCATTTTTTGTAATGGTTTGAAATAACCTTTTTTTTCACTTTTTTTTCGACAATAATACATATAATGTTAAAAGTAAAATAATAACACACTGATATGAAGAAAATTAATATCCTGTTAAAAAGCTCATCCTTGCTGCTGCTTTCAATAGCGAGCTGCTCTGGTAATAAAGAGCAGTCCAAAAACCCTGATACCATCCGCGTTGAAGCAATCCGTTTAAATACAGCTTCTACCGTAGAAAATAATCAGATCGTTTATAATGGTACGCTTCAGGCCGACAAGGCCGTAGATTTAAGTTTCCAGGTAAGTGGAACCATTAATTCTTTCCCTGTTAAAACAGGTGATTATGTAAAAAAGGGACAGTTAGTAGGCACGGTAGACGAAACTACTTATCGCAATCAGTATAACGCACAGTTGGCGCAGGCTAAGCTCGCCGAAGAGAATTACAAACGGACTTTAGCCGTTTTTGAAAAAGGGAGCGTGGCCGAAATCAAAATGCTGGAGGCGAAAGCCAATTACGAGCAGGCCAGCTCTTCTGCACGGGCCACCTATCAAAATATTGCTCATACACGTCTTTATGCACCGCAAAGCGGGTTTATAGGTGAAAAGCGGACGGAGGCAGGCGCAATTGCAGCTCCAGGGCAACCCGTGGCACAACTGCTGGACACCCATTCGGTGGATGTGTTGGTGGCAGTGCCCGAAAATGAAATTAATCGTTACAAAGCAGGCAGCCCCGCCCTGGTGAAAATTGACGCGTCGGGCAGCCAACCCCTGGAAGGGCGTATTAGCGAAGTAGGGGTGCTGGCTCTGAATAACAGTGCTAACTATAACGTGAAGGTAAAACTCGATAATGCAGGTCGCGAACTTAGGCCAGGCATGCTTTGTAAGGTAACATTTCCGGTTGGCACCGTTGGTTCGGCAGCTCAAAAAGGCAACAATGAAATTGTTGTTCCGCTGGAAGCTGTGCAGGTAGATGAAAGCGGCCACAATTTTGTTTACGTGGTTACATCGGGTAACAAGGCGCAAAGAAAGCAGGTACAAACAGGCGCGCTCTATAATAACGGAATGGCGATCAGCAGCGGGTTAACGGGCAATGAACAATTGATCACCTCTGGTTTTCAAAAATTGACAGATCAATCGCCGGTAACCTTAATCAAATAATTTGATAACCATGGAAGAGAAAAAAAGTAATTTGTTTGAATGGGCCATGCGTTATCATGTCCTCCCGTTAACCCTGGCAACAGTAATGGTTTTGCTGGGAATATTGGGCCTGTTTAAAATGCCGCGTAACGAATTCCCCGACTTCACCATCAGGCAAGGCGTTATTGTAGGCTTTTATCCCGGTGCTTCTTCTGCACAGGTAGAAGAGCAGCTTACCAAGAAAGTAGAAGAGTACTTGTTTAGCAACAACGAGGTTGATAAAACAAAAACGTATTCCTACTCCAAGGATGGCATAATGTATATTTTCCTGGAAGTATCCGAGCAGGTAAACGGCCCGGATACCAAAGCATTTTGGAACAAAATAAAAAATGGAGTACTTACTTTGCAACTGCCGCGCGAGGTAAAAGGTATTATGGTGAACAGCGACTTTGGTAATACATCTGCTTTGTTGTTGGCTGTTGAATCATCTACAAGGCCCTATAAGGAACTTCAAAAAAACGTGGAGGAGATTGAAGCTGAGTTGCGGCATGTTAAGGACGTTGCCAAGATATCCCATACCGGAAATTTAAACGAGCAGATTGGTATTTATGTTGATAATAATAAACTGCTTCAGAACGGGGTGACCTCTGGTGCGCTGATAAACGTATTACAAAATGAAGGGGCTATCAGTGCAGCAGGAACTGAGGATGGGCAAATACTTGACCGCCCTATCCACTTGAGCAGTTTTTATAAAACGGAGGCCGATCTGGCTGAACAGGTTATACGCAGAGATGATAGGGGCAACCCTGTAAGGCTTCGGGATATCGCTACGATAAAGCGGGAGTATGATGAACCCGATAGCTATATTACCTCTAATGGCACCAAAAGCATCGTTATCTCCCTGGAGATGGTGAAGGGGAAGAATATTGTACAATTCGGTAAGCAATTGGAAGAAAGATTGGAAAAGGTAAGCGCCCATTTGCCATCAGACATTAAACTGGTGAGGTTAGCTAACCAACCCGAAGTTGTTGATGAATCCATCACCCATTTTATGAAAGAATTCAGCTTCGCGCTAATCGGGGTAATTATCGTCGCCTTGCTGCTGCTGCCTTTCAGGGTGGCTGCCGTAGCAGCGGCTACTATCCCCATTACTATTGCTGCAACTTTGGGTATTATGTACCTGGCCGGTATTGAATTGGATACAGTTACGCTTGCAGCGCTTATCGTAGTGCTCGGTATCGTTGTCGATGACCCCATAGTTGTGATAGATAATCATGTGGAAAAATTAGATCATGGCATGTCGGTATGGGAAGCAGCCAAAAGCAGTGCCCAGGAGCTATTCCCGTCTGTTTTCACCGCCACGCTGGCTATTTCGGCTACGTTTTTTCCGCTGATGTTCTTTATGACAGGTACTGCGAAAGATTTCATCAGTGTTTTCCCGGTAACCATCACTATTGCACTCGTACTGTCGCTGATTATTTCTATGATGCTGGTGCCGTTCTTTAATACCTTATTCATCAGGAAAGGGCTCCACAACCCAGATAAGCCAAAAGACAAAAAATCAATGCTTGACTATTTGCAAGCCTTTTTTGATAAAAATATAGGCAATGCTATCAAACACTATAAGCTCACGGTAATGTTTGGGGTTTTGTCTGTGGTTATCGGTATACTATTTATGAGTAGGCTACCCCAGCAGCTTTTCCCTACCATTGATCGTAATCAGTTTGCTATGGAGGTTTACCTGCCCAGTGGCTATAGCCTCGCGCAAACAGATAGCGTGATTAAGGGCATGGAACGCATTATGCGCAAGGATGACCGGGTGGTTAATTATACCAGTTTTATAGGTACAAGCTCGCCGCGTTTCCATACCGTATATGCACCGAACCTTGCAGCCAAAAACTACGCCCAAATTCTGGTTAATACCACCTCCGATAAAGCTACGGAAGATATGATTGGAGAGTATACGCATAAATACAGCAATATATTCCCATCGGCTTATGTGCGGATGAAGCAGTTAAACATGGCAGGTGCGCTAGCCCCGATAGAGGTTCGCATCTCCGGCGACAACATTCAGGATTTAAAAACCATCGGCGCCAAGGTGATTGCTATCGGAAAGAAAAATAGCCAGGTAACATGGGCGCGTACCGACTACAACGAAATGGAAGAAGGTATTAAGCTGAATATTAAAACCCAGGAACTGGCCCGGCTTGGGCTCACTAAAAGCGATGTAGCCAATACCATTGCCATGAATACCAATGGCATTAACGCTACAAGCGTATGGGAGGGTAACTATCAGATTGACGTTAAAATAAAAGCGCCTAAGCCTGCAAGAACCAGTACCTCAAATTTAATGGAACTGAATATCCCATCGCAGCAAACCAACAGCAGTGTACCGCTCCGGCAGGTAGCCTCGATCACATCTGACTGGCAAGACGGTGAGGTGGTAAGACGCAACAGCATCCGGACGCTTACTGTAAGGATGGATGTGGCGCAGCATGCCGTAGCCAACAGCGTTTTGGCTGCCATACAACCAGATATTGAGAAGCTTAAACTGCCGCAGGGCGTTGAGATTACCTACGGCGGCGAGCTGGAATTGCAAATGGAGAACCAGGGGCCTATGGGTACGGCGCTGTTGATGAGCATCGTGCTGATCTTCCTTATCCTGGTATGGCATTTCAAGAAAATGAAACATGCCTTACTGAGCATCACCACCATGCCGCTCAGTTTGCTTGGCGCATCATTCGGTTTGCTGATTACAGGCTACCCGTTTGGGTTTACCTCGTTTTTAGGTTTGCTGGCCTTATGCGGTATTGTTGTGCGTAACGGTATCATCCTGATAGACCATGCCGAAGAGTTGCGGGCGCATGAAGGTAAAACGGTAAAAGAGGCGGCAACACTTTCTGCAGAACGGAGGATGAGGCCTATATTTTTGACCTCATCGGCTGCCGCCGTCGGTGTAACCCCAATGATCATCAGCGGATCACCGCTTTGGGGGCCGCTCGGTACCGTTATCTGCTTCGGTTTGTTAATATCTATGCTGCTTACCTTATTTGTCCTGCCAACCCTTTACTGGTTGTTTTTCAGGAAAGAAGATGATAGGAGTGAAACTGATCCGCAAGTCGCTTAATTCAAAAAATAATCATCATCATGAGAACCTTCTTATTTTCAATCATATTTATCTTAACCCTGCATGCCGCGCGCGCGCAGCAACACCCGGTATCACTGGAGCAAAGCAGGCAAGCTGCACTGGCTTACAGTAATGCCATAAAGAATGGGCAGCTGAAGATCAGTTCGGCAGAGGCCGGACTAGAGGCGGCTAAAGCTAACTATCTGCCCAGTGTAAGTGGTACCGCTCTGTCCCTTTACGGGTTTAAAGACATTATTCCGGCCATTCCAAATGTGCTGGATAAAGCTATCAATAACGTTTATTCTGTGGGCTTAACAGGCACACAAAGTATCTATGCAGGCGGTAAGGTGTTAACGAATAATCAACTGGCCGCATTACAGGTTGAATCCAGCAAAATATTGGCTCGCCAATCGGCAGATTCTGTATTGCTGCTTACCGAGCAAAAGTATTGGAACATTGTCAACCTGCAGGAGCAAAGTAAAACCATCAGGGCAAACGAGATTTTGCTGAACAGCGTGCTTAAAATGCAAATGGATATGCTTACTTCGGGGCTGATTGCCCGGAATGATCTGCTTAAGGTAAAAGTGCAGCTAAGTCAGTTAATGGTTAATAAAAGCAAGCTGAAGAATGGCCGCATGCTTGCCCTGTTTGATTTTTCGGTGTACACGGGTATGCCGTTCGATTCGCTGATGGTGATGCAAGATACCCTGAACAAAGCTGTTACCCCGGCATTGCCCGATATGAACCCGGATACTTCACTTGCTAATCTCAACAACTACCGTTTGCTGGCGCTGCAGGTTAAAAGCAGTAATCTGCAAACGCGGCTTACCAAGGCAGACAATTTGCCAAGTTTATCGGTGGGCATAAGTGCTTCGCAACTTGGTTCTTTCAATGGCGCTTTTAGTAGCACGTTTACGCCCATAGGCTTTGGAACGCTGAGCATCCCCATTTCGGAAAATATTTGGGGAGGTAACCGGCAAAAAGTGAAACAGCGTAAGCTGAGCGAACAGGTTGCCAGAAATAACCTGCGCGACGGCAGTAATCAATTACAAGTAGGGATCTTAAAGTATTGGTATGACCTGAAAGATGCTTTGACACAGATTAGTTATGCAAAAGACAACCTGGCCCAGGCAACAGAAAATCTGAAAGTGAACCAGGACAATTACAAAGCAGGTTTAAGCGCGATAAGTGATGTACTGGATGCACAGGCCGCGTACCAGCAGGCCGAAGTTACGCTTAATACAGCACTCACGGACTTCCAAACCAAGAAAGCTTCTTATGACTATGCCATAGGAAAAATAGCAGGCCGTTAACAGCGCAAAAAAATCAACAGATGGGCAACAAAGAAAAAATCATTCAGGTGGCTACGCAGTTTATTAACAAGTATGGGGCAGAGCATATTTCATTAAAACAGGTTGCGGTATCGTCTGAGCTAACCTTGGATAAGGTTAAAGGATTATTTGGAGACATAGAATATTTGATAGTTTGCTGCGTGCAGCAGGCAAGCGATCATATGTCGCGGAGCGTGGTGTCTGCCTGTTCCGGCAAGGATGGGGATATTTTATTTTTATGGCAGTCGCTCGTTCAATTTAATTGTATACATACACAGGAGGGCGGGTTGATAGCCCGCTTTTTAAAATCGCCTTCGCTGTTTCCACATGTGGATATAAAAGCGGTGTTATTGCAGGCTGTTGACGAGCGGCTGGCAAGCCAGCGGGAGGACTTATTTAGCTGTAATGATTATATCCGGTTAACCGGGCTGGCTTACCTCATTCAAATGGCATTCGGCTTGGCGGCCAAACTCAACTATAAGAATGATGGTACCAAATTAAGTGTGATAAACTGTTATTTCTTTGAGCATGTTCAAAGCCACCTTTATAAATTAATAAGATTACCTATACGCTAATTTGCTTGTGACCAAATTTACCGCATGAGTGTTTACTAATTATCTAAATTATCAATATGAAAATAGTTATCATAGGCGGAGGGTTTGCGGGTGTGAACCTTGCAAATGGTTTAGCAGGCAACCGGCATATCGAAGTATTGCTTGTGGATAAGAACAACTACCATTTATTTCCGCCCTTACTTTACCAGGTTGCCACCTCATTTATTGAGGCATCGAATATCAGTTATCCGTTCAGGAAAATGTTACAGCATAAGAAAAACGTTAGGTACTACCAGGGAACGCTGCAAGAGATCCAAACGGATAAGCAATTGGTTTTAACCACCCATGGGGTAATTTCTTATGATGTTTTGGTGCTTGCAATGGGTACGGAAACAAATTATTTCGGTTCCGAAAGTCTTAAAAAAAATTCCATGCCTATGAAAACGGTAAACGACGCGCACAACCTGCGTAACCACATGCTGATCAACATGGAAAGAGCGGCCAGGGAAAACAGTGAAGTACAAAGAACCAAGCTGATGAACCTTGTAATAGCAGGTGGCGGCCCTACTGGCGTTGAGCTTGCAGGCATGATCGCTGAAATGGGAAGACACATCTTAAAAAAAGATTATCCGGAACTTGAAACTGTAGCCGGGAACATTTATCTGGTAAGCCCAGGTAAGGCGCTTCTGGGGGGCATGAGCGTAAAAGCCCGCACGGAAGCCTATGAGCAGTTGAGCAGATTGGGGGTTCAGGTAAAATTTGGAGTAGCCGTAAAAGAGTATCAGGATGAACAGGTATTTCTTGATAACGGCGAAATCATAGAATGCAGTACATTAATCTGGGCCGCAGGTGTTGTTGCATGTGCTGTTCCCGGTCTGGAACCTGGTTTGTTTGGACATGGCAGGCGGATATTGGTTGATGAGTACAATAAAGTAAAGGACATAAATAATGTTTATGCCATCGGAGACATCTGCCTTAACACCACTGATCCGGCTTATCCGGACGGGCACCCTCAACTGGCTCAGGTGGCCATTCAGCAGGGTAATTTACTGGCTAAGAATTTAGCCGGGAGTATTGTAAACAATAAAATGCAGCCTTTTGCCTATTTCAATAAAGGTAGTATGGCTATTATATCGAAATACAAAGCGGTAGTTGATTTACCGAAAGTTTCTTTCACTGGCTATTTTGCATGGGTCACCTGGCTTTTCATCCACATTCTACCGCTTGCCGGTTTTCGTAATAAACTTAAACTGTTTTTTAACTGGACCTGGAGCTTTTTAACCAATGACCCTAATTTGAGGTTGATTTTTAAAGCCGAAAGCAGAACGGTAAGTAAAACGGATGATTTATAGTAATCAGGGGTACTTTGTTCTGAAAGGATTATTATTGTGAATTTCGCATCAAAAGAAAAGCCTGCAATTATTTTGAATTGCAGGCTTTTCTTGTTTTTATACAAATTTTCAGCGGAGAGGGAGGGTTTTGTACCTCCTCTAAATAGTATTGATAACCAAAGTCTTATGAGTGGATAATTGCCTACGCACCGAATTACGCACCACTTTTTTGCTACAGATTAATTGCAAATCTTATGATATAAAGATACGAATTAGTGTAATCTTATCCAATTTTTACAGCACTTTTAGAAAATCTAAATCAGTTTTTGGTTACCCTAAAACTGTTTACGTTTGTATTGTTCATGCCTATTTATAATTGCTTCATTTAATGCGCTCCAATTTAATGGCGACCTTGTAGTTGAATAAACTGTATTTAAACGCCGCATCCGGAAGGTACTTGCTATCTATGGTACGGGCGAGTACCACCAGTTTTGATTTGTAGAGATTCAGGATTTCTAATGATAGTTTTGAATTGAGCTGAAAAGTGTTTAGAATATTAAAATTATATCCCGCACGCTGCACATCAATGAATGTTCCCAGGTAGGGCGTTTGATAACGGTCTTAAAAGGCATCGCCGTTGGCAGTCAGGTTCCACCATTTAAACAGTTCTTTATTATAACTGACTGATAAATTCCATGTAGTGTAATACTTAAAATTATCCACTGTCTGTTTTGTAGCCCTGTTGCTGTCCGCCGTGCAAGTAATTATGCACATCAACCCATTTTCACCACTTAGCCACCAAAAGCGCGTAGCCGGGTCAATTGTCAAGGCCGGACGGAGCCGCTGAAAGCGAACAACTCCCGTCCGCTCGTTATAGCCTTTACTGTTGATCCCGGCGTGGGCTATCTTTGCGACCGTGGTGTAATTGGTTTTTTCTTTCATCTGCGAGGGGCAAAAGCAAGTCGGTTATGAGCGTAGCGATTTTCCGTCTTGCTGTGCGAGGCGAGGCGGGAGGTGGCAGGTAACCCGCTCTATCGCGGGTGGCATGCAGCCGCTGGCCGCAACCGGATGGCGTACCAGTCCTATATATTCGTTTTAACCACATTGATTTTATTAAACATTATCTTCCCACAAGCAGTCTCTTTAAACTACAACTATTAACTAATAATATCTATCTCGAAAATGAGACTTTCTATACCGAAAATATACTTTTCTGTCCCGAAATATACGCAAAATGGGAGAAAATGAAACTTTGGCACATACAACCATTTGGAGTGTTTTTTAATAATATTTAACTTTAACGCCTGTTTGATTTAACTATTGATAAATAACAGTTGCCATATCGAAAGGCGGTTGCTTTAGTAAATCTTTGCATGCTAATAGGATACATAAGGATAAAGTAACAATAACATCGGTGGTAACTAAAAATCATGTTCCTGCTAATGCTTAAGCTAATCCGTCAATAGAATATTAGGAAAAGCGAAGCTCTAAGACTTTGACAAGAATATCCGTTAGCCTTATCATCCAACCTATGAAACAAACCTTATCCATTCACCTTGCACCTGAAGTTGAGAAACAAATCAAGCCCATCAAAAAGCGTCCGGATTACTGTGAATATCATGTACCTTATGCCGCCTGTGAACTGATTCCTTTGCCGGATGCACCTATTATTCGGCAGCAGAGCCGGAATAATGATTATTATATGCAACTGTTGGATATTAACGCATCCAGGGACATCAAAATCAGGTTCAGTGTAACAGAGCCTACATTTTTTGGAATTTTCATGCTGAAAGGCGAATGTACCTTTCATGATAACAATAGCCTACAGATTTCCCGTGCATTGGAAAAAACATATTATTTCTGCCAAAATGGTATCGTAACTTATGATGCCTGGGTAAAAGAGGGTTTAAATACCATATTGGTCGTAGCTTACCGGGCAGCTTGGGTGATCGCTGAAAGAAATAACCTGCCGAAATTTGACCGCCTTATTAACAACCTTTTCGCGGGAAGTACAGAGCCTGTTATTTTGCCCCCTTGTCATTTGGGTAGTACCATCGTCAGGTTCTTGGGCCGAATATTGTATTATACGGATGTTACTTCAACGGAACGGGGCTCAGGGATATTTCACTTATTGGTCAAGTGCATGATGCATTATCATGGAGAATTAGTAAAAGGCCATCACTTGCCCGGACACGACCAACAATCAGAAGAAGAGCGGCTTAAGAGCTATGTTAGCCGATATTACATGAATGAATTGATGACAAGACGGGAAACCATTGCCGCTGAACTCGGGCTTTCCGAATGGACGATCAAACAACTTGCCATGAAACTTTTTGGCAAGTCCATTTATCAGCAGTTCATCGACCTGCGGATGAACAAAGCAACAGCACTTTTAACAGGTACGGATATGAGCGTACGCGATATTGCGTTTACGCTGGGTTATGACAATGAAGCTTATTTTTCAAAAGCATTCAGCCAAATTCATACCTTAACGCCAACAGCCTACCGGAAGAAACATAAAGCTTAGCCCTGTAGAATTACTCATAACCCCCTTTTTTCCTGTTCAAACTGCATTCGATAATATCGCTTGTATCAAAACTTGTACTTTTTGGCGGAATTTTGTAAAACTGTTTTATAACCGCCAGAAAGTGTAAGAAATTGACAAGTCTGCCTGCTAATTTTACGTCAGCGCTTAATAACTGGCCACAAAAAAATGACTATTACGGTTTGTAGGTTGAAAGGACACAAGCGTGGGACATAACCCGGTTTGCATTCAAAGGCAGCCGGTTTATTAAAAAGTAAAATTAAGCAGATGAAAAGAGAAACAATATTAAAAACCCTAACTGGAACCATTGCCGTAATGTTTGGTTATGCTGCTGCCATTAAATTGGCAGATTATCCCAAATCGCGAGGTGAAATGCTGAACCAGGTATTTCCGCAACAGGTGGCCGAAGTGTTAACCTGGCTTATCCCAACTATTGAAATTCTCCTTGTCATTTTGCTGTTATTACCCGCAAGCCGAAAAATCGCGGCTTGGACTTCATTGGTTTTACTGTCCGCTTTCACCGGTTATATTATCCTGGCGACAAATGATGTATTTAGCCGGACACCCTGCTCTTGCGGTGGGATTTTATGGGATGGTGCATCTTACTTTGCTCAACTGATCTTTAATACATGCTTTATAATCCTTTCCCTCATCTGCCTTAATATCGAAAACGGATGGATAAAAAGTATGTCATGGTTTCACCTTAAACACAAAAAGCAGCTTGTCTCAAACAGTGCCTGAACCGCAATGGCAGGGAAAAGAGCCAGCCCTGCATAAGAAACAGAAAAATTAAAACGTGGGATGATCGCGGCTTCAAGGGATCATATCACCAAACAGGGCCTGCAAAAAACAAATAGCAGGAACACAATACTTACTGTCATGCTTAAGAAAGTAATAACACAAGTTAAAACCGTTAACAAATACGGGGTCGTGGCCGTATTAATCGCCACAAGTTTAGTGGCATTTAAACCGGAAGCGAAACAAACTACCGTTAAGTGGCGACCCAATTATAATTCATCCGGCGCGATAATAGGCTGGACAAATGTCAACTCGTTGGTACAAGGTACTAATTACGATTGTGATGCTTCAGTCGCACAGACTTGCACTGCGCAGTTTCCATCGGGTACAACGCCAACCGCTACCACCCCGGTTCCTTCAAACCATGTAGATGGCGAATTTAACTAACTAAAACAGGAATTACTTGGTCAGGTATTGACCGAGTAATTCCTTTATCTTTTTCAAAATATCTACCTCGGATTCTGAGTTAACCCGTTAGCGGCAATTTCATCATCAGGAATGGGAAAAACGTACCGGTTACTGTTGGGTATAAGTGTATAAGTTTGCCCCTTAATTGAACGGGTAAGTGTCACCGCAAAAGGTGCCTCCAGGTTCAAACGTTTTAAATCATACCACCTCGCTCCCCGGCCAATTAATTCTTTTCTTCTTTCTTGCAAAACTTTAACAAGTGCCTGATTGGGATCTGTGGTCGTATAATTCGGATAAGAGCCTGTAACATATCTAAGGCCGACCAAGGTATTTAAATCGCCCAACGCTCCTGTCAAATTATTCAATCGTACCTCGCATTCAGCCCTGATGAGATATATTTCGTCAGTTGCCAAACCTGCAAAATAAGATACATTCCCTGTATAAGTTCCCTTAAAATTATAACCCGTACCACTCTTTTTGAAAAAAGCTATCTTTCGAAGGTCATTGCTGTCATAAACACTATATAAATCAGTATTTACATAAGTAGTTGCCGCTCTGTTAAAGGAATAAGAATTTAAAGTAGCATAAAAGATCACTTCCTTGTTGTCCGCTGTTAATGGTGGGGGAAATGGCTTGGATGCAGATGTTGAAATCGTGTTATAATCAATCAACGAACTGTTTAGATTGAGGCAGGCCGTTGCAAATCCCAGTGCCTGACTATAATTTCGCATACTGAGGTATATTTTTGAAAGTAAGGCATACACCGCCGTTTTACAGGGCCTGGATTTAAAGGTTGCTGTATTACTGAGTAAGGGTGCTGCATTATTCAGATCAACAATAATTGCTTCATAAGTTTCTTGTATAGTTCCCCTGGTTGACTTGATGTTCACATCTGACGAAGACCGAACAGGAATCCCGGGAAGTTGAGAAGATGTAGCCGGGTCATAATCTGCTGCAAACATCTGAACAAGATTATATTCCGCGAATGCCCTGTAAAAAAGCGCACTGCCTTTAACTTGATTATAAGTATTTTGTGATGTACTGCCAACAGTTAATTTATCCAGTCCGTCCAGCACCACATTGGCATAAAACACCTGTTTATAAGGGACATTCCAGTCCTGGTCGGTCTGGTGTTCATAAATATCACTAAGCCATAAATAGCTGTTTTTTTCCGCCGGTGATGTTAATGCCATCCAACCGTTATCGGTCGTGTAATAATCATCCGCTGCAACATTTTGCAAAGCAGGCGTAGCATTCATGATGCTTAAATTGTCGAGTAAAGCCTGGAAATCGGATAAACTCTCCGGCACCAATAATGATTGGTCAGGTTTTTCATTTAAAAAACTCTTCTTACAGGACATAAAAGGAAGCAACAACAGAAATGTGGCTAAGAGGTAATTATATCTTTTCATATTTTTTTTGAATAAATTAAAAATCTGCTTTCATCCCGAATGCCATTGATTTAGGCGGCGGCCCGGTTTGATAATCCGGATCGATTCCGGCCTTATTAACTTTCCATAGCAAAACAAGATTATTGGCATAAACGTAGAACTGAATATGCCTAAACGGAAGTTGCCTGATTCGTTGCCTGTACAGATCATAACTGAAGCTGATATCCTGAAGCCTTATATTATCTGCTTTTTGCACAAGCACACTTGAAAAGTTGTAAAACAAGTCCCTGTTATTATTGGGGGAAGTCGGAATAGAAGGAACGTAGGTATGCTGTTCATCGCCCGGTTTTTGCCAGCGAAGATCATAATCACCATCGCCGCCTAAACCATAATTGCTTCCGTACCCAATCGAACTTTTTCTAAAATAATAACCAAGCCTATAGGTGATATTGGCTGAAATGGAGAACCCCTTGTACTGAAAGGTGTTCCTGAAAGAACCAAATACCGTAGGACGAGCAGAACCACTGTAAACAATATTGTCAGGAGTTGCAGACGAGATAATTGCGGAGTAATCCTTGCTGACCTGTCCGTTAAGATAACCCTGCGGATCACCGTTTGCCGGGTCAAGGCCAGTCCATTTATAACTGTACAGGGCGTATAGCGGTTTCCCCACTAACGGTACTTGTGAAAGCCCATCCCCGTTCTGGAGTAGGCCGTTTACCGGAGAAGCAGATAAATATCGGGTTATTTTATCAGAAACCGTACTCAACAAGAAGTTGGTGTTCCATTTCAATTCACGATCAATATTTTTCGTATTGAGAACTAAGTCTAAACCCCTACCGTTTGTATTGGCTGTATTCCCGGTGAAAGTTAGTATTCCTGTAGATGGTGCATACGGAACGGTTCCTATCAGGTCTTTGCCATCTTTCCGGTAATATTCTATGGAACCTGTGATGATATTATTTTTAGTTCCAAAGTCAACACCAAGATTAATTACCTGCACGCGCTCCCACCGCAGTTCAGGATTGGGCGGATTAATAATTGTAGCGTAAGGTTGGTGAATACCACTTTGAGAAGCATCGTAATAATAGGCGGTAGTATAGGCGGTCACAGTTTTGTTGACATTACCATTGTATCCATAAGTAGCCCTTAATTTTAACATGGGTAACAACTCCCATTTATAAAAAGATTCGTTTGCTATATTCCAGCTTAATCCTGTTGAGAATAACGGTACTGCTTTTTGATTGGTCCTTACACCAAATAAATTCGATGCATCCTGCCGGATACTGCCGGACAGCGTATAACGCTTATCGAAAGTATAAGAACCGTTAAAATAGTAAGAGCGATAATTATCATGCAGGTCTGTTTGGCCATTGCTATAAGGAATTGCACTGGCACTGTAGGGGTCATTGTATAGGGTATAGTAATCTAAATAATTGACAGCCTGGCTGGTTTCATGAAAAGGGTCATAGCCATAAAGCCGGTAGGAGCTTCCGGTTGTGTGTAACGCTCTTATTTCATATCCTCCAATTGCAGTGAGTTCATTTTTATTATTCCAATATTTGTGATAATTTAATTGTGCACGTAAATCCTTGCCTATCCCGGTTAAGTTCTGAAAGTCATATATGCCGCCAAGCGGTATTGGTAAAGTAAGGCTTCCGTCAGAATTGACCTGTGTATATTGGTTGATCAGGTTCCTGGTGTAATATGTATTCTGGCTTTGCAGGTTACGAGCTTCATTCCCGGATCTTTGATACTGGTAAAGGATTTGTGCGTTCAGGTCTGCATTGTACCGGTATTTCAGGCCTGCATTCAACTTGTAATCTGTAATGCTGCTTGTATTATTAGCATTGCGGATTTCATCGAGTGGTTTATAAGTCCAGTCTAAAAAGCCCGCATTTTCGGCACTTTGAATAAATCCCTCCCGATAATCTTTATTGATTGCAAGCGGGTTTCCCTGATTATCAGCTAAACGGGCATAGGGATAAAGAGACGACCCGTTGTAAGTAATTTGGTCAATACCTGGATTATTGGTGGTGGTTTTGCTTTGCGTAATATAGATCCCGGTACTCAGTTCAAGCTTTTTATTAAGCAGATCATAGGCATTGTTCGCGTTTAAGGTTACCCGGTCATAGCCGTTGCCAATAAGATTGTCCAAATTTTTATCATAGCCGCCGGAAATGTAATATCGCTGGTTTTCCGACCCGCCGCTCAGGTTAATGGAATACTGTTGATTTACGCTCTTTTGAAGGAAATATTTTTCCAGATCATTTCTTACATCCTGATTTTTGAGGGCATTGATTTGGGAATTGGCTTGTGCAACGCTAATAGTCCCATTAGATTCCGCATTCAATAACTCCAGAACGGGTGTAATAACCGGGGAGTTATAGGCAGAGATTGTGTTTTGGTAATAACCTTCGGCGTAAAGCCTTTCTTCTGTAGTGATGTAATCGGCACTGCTCATCATCCTTTTGTAGAACAAATTGGGTTTGTCAGCTATATTAACATTGGCGTTAAAGCTGATTCTTAAAGGCTGATTGTTTTTTCCTTTTTTAGTGGTGATAACAATAACGCCATTTCCCGCTCTTGATCCCCAAATGGACGCGGCAGCAGCATCTTTAAGAACAGTAATGCTTTCCACGTCATTCGGATTGATATTCGTAATGTCACCATCGTAAGGGAAATTATCAACTACCACTAAAGGCTGGGCATTCCCAAAAATCGTGCTTAGGCCCCGGATGCTAATGTCATTTTTAACAGTCCCCTTACCCCGGTTAAAAATCAAGCCGGATGTCACGTCTTGTAAACGGCTTAATATATCAGTGCTCACACTGCGGTTAATCAGGGCGTTATCTACTTTTGCAAATGAACCCGTAGCTCGCTCACTTGGCAGTTCTTGGTAACCCGTAGAGACGGTTACTTCGTTTAACTGATTGCTATTAGGCTCCAAAGCAATAATGAGAGAGGTTGCTGGTAAATTCACTGTCATTTCTAATGATCGAAAACCGATATAGCTAATTTGAATTGTTATCGCATTGCCTTGTAGCTTTGAATGAAAACGTCCGGCACTATCGGTAATTAAATGAATATTGGCACCTTTGACCTGAATATTAGCTCCTGGCAGTGGAGCGTGACCGGATGAAGAGATTACAGTTCCATTAAGCTCATGTTGCGCATAGCTTAGGATAGTACGGCATAACAGAAATATAAGGAGTATATATTTTTTCATGTAATAAATGATAATTGGTGAGGTAAGACTGCTTAAAAATCAAAGGCGGCAAAATTGGTTACTTTCTATCCTTAAATACCAGCATTTCAACAGGCTGTATACTTTCTTTTAGGGCGAGATCATACTTTTTTAGTTCGGCGTTAAGCTGTTCTAAATTTGAGAGGTTGGCATCTATATTAAGATCAACCGGCCTATTGTAACCTGTAGCGTCAACGACAGGTGAGCGGTTTTGCAGGTACTGAATGTCCAGCCTGCCAGTTAATTGAACCAGATAATTGTTTTTGATTTGGCAGCCTTGTTTATCAAAATTCGTTATGGTAGGGCCTCCCTTGGATTGGATTTTATCTATTGACGATGTTCTTACTAAAGCCAAGCACTTTGTTTGTACCTTTTGAATGCTGACATCATACTTGTAAAAGAATCTAATTAAATCGTTCTGCATAATCGGGAACAAGTCTTTTGCCATAATAGAGGGGACAATCAATTCATAACTAAACCCGTGACCATTGCCCATCCAATCTTTGACCGCTTGCCCATGTAAATGGCTGGTTAAATAGCTTGAATCCTTCGTAAGAAATAGCCTTTTGTTACTTCCAAACCAATACTGATCACCACCGAATGCCGTCGCAAATAGATTGGCAATACTTTGATTTAACGCGGTAATATGTCTCGGTTTTCCGGGTTCGAAGTAATCAAAATTGACACTCCACGGCAATCCGTCCTTATAAGGAGTTATAAGCGAATGAAATATGATATTATCCCCATTGCCGCCATTTCCATTGATCAATAAGGGTTTATCTTTATCAAAAGGAATAAATACGTCATGTTTTTGCCTTACAGATATACTATCTGTTTTTAACAGTTGCTCAATATGGCCTTTGTCAACAATATCATATTCAGTTATTGATTTAACAATGCCTTTTCCATTTATCCAAACAAAGTGAGGCAATTCTTTATGTGGAAATAAGATGCTTAATTCCCGATCTTCTACCACATCCGGCAGTTCATAGGTCTTATGCTGCTGCTTTTGGAATTTTGATAGAAATGTTTGAACGATAGCCTGAGACTGATAAGCTACAGGCAGAAATTGTACCTCTCCATCAAACTGTTTTTGCAGGCTATCCATTTTAGGTATCATGGCTACGCATGGGCTGCACCATGTCGCCCAAAAGTCAAGTATGAGCAGTTTACCTTTGAAGTCTGATGTTTTAGCGTGTGTGCCGGGTTTACCGTCTTTGTCCTTATAGTTAAGGATGTTGTTTATGGTGATGTCGGGAACTTGGTCGCCAATTTTGAGGGCGGTAATATTGATGGGCTTGTCTTGCGCGTTTGCGGTAAATTTTAGGCAAAGCGTGGCCAGTACGATGTATGTCGTTATTTTTTTCATCTGTAAAGCGTTAATTTTGAGAACTAAACGAATAGAAAAAACGGCTCCGCTTTTTTAGGGCGGGTGCCGTTTAGGGGAAATCAAATTAATCAGGCTTCTTTATGATGTTTTTGTATCGGTTTTTAAGGTTTGGAAAGCCGCCTGTAGAAGAAAAAACATCGCTTTCCGTTTCTGTTAAAGGAGCGGCTGAGGAAGTTTGCTTGCTTTCCTGATTGTCCTTTTTCGCCAATAGCGATTTATGATACTTATATAGGGCAGAAATTAATAGGGGTAGCTCGGTCTTAAAACAATCGATTTGGTCAGGCGTTAGGTCAGCCAGCTGCTTGCCGTTCTCTGATAAACCAAAATAGAACCATTTGTATAACAAGGCTTTTACCTGCTCGGAATTTACTTCATCAAAAATTTTTTCTATGGTATCTTCTTCCGGTGTTGGGCGAAAACTACTAAAGCTAAGCGGGGTGATTCGAGCATAACCAGTTTGTTGTTTATTTACGCCACTTTTCTCGGGATTATGAACTGCATTAAAAGGATCAATCCGACACCTACTAACAGGAATTGAAAATACATGAGCAAAACCATATTCAGCCTTTGAAAAAAAGGCTTTGATACGGTTAAATAGAGTGGTTTTGATTCGCTTTTTCATTTGCTCGTTATGTAAATAACGAGTCTCAACTTAATGGGGCAAAATTAAGGAGTGGCCCCGTCTTGTTGGCCATAGAGGTACCGCCAAGCACCCTGAACACAAACAAGCTGATAGGGGCCACTCCTCAAATATAATAATATCCTTGGAGTGGGTTCAATGCCTATCATCTCGCGTTCAGTTGAAAATATTTGGCGGTTTTCTATGGACGAGACTCTTTTTAAAATACACTTTTATTTTATAGACCTACATATCAATATCATGTTTTCGATTAAATTATTACTTATCAAGTAGATAACAAAATCAAATTTAACTAAATGATTTTAAAAATACAAATACAGTATTAAATTTTATAAATCTAATACGCCTTGTTATTTGAAGCATGAAATATGTTGAAATAGCACAAGAAAAAATCGGGGAAAATTTAATATTTATTCAAGATCTAATTGGGCTAAAACACAAGCATTTTTATGCAGCACTTAATGCCTCCGAGCCAACGCTAAAAAAAATTCTATTAAGTAAAAACCAGGTCTATATTGATCTGTACATTCAAGTTGCTTTCTTATTTGGCATGAGGTTGGAAGAAATTATCGATAGGACAATTAAGTTGCCGATAAATTTCCGGGAGACTCTTTTAAACTACCATAAAACTATAAAGTCTGACGCCTACGAATATCTCAATCAAAGACCGATAACAAGTTATGCTATTAAAAGATT
Source organism: Mucilaginibacter polytrichastri (assembly GCF_001911425.1). Taxonomy (GTDB): domain Bacteria; phylum Bacteroidota; class Bacteroidia; order Sphingobacteriales; family Sphingobacteriaceae; genus Mucilaginibacter; species Mucilaginibacter polytrichastri. The sequence continues at coordinate 1,667,469 of NZ_MPPL01000001.1, forward strand.
GTTAAACACAGATAAACTTAATGAATTTAAAAAGGCTGAAAAAGTAAAGGTAGAAATAAGAGATTTATTAGGCTATGATTATGATGTGTCTACCCTTTCTGCAACTTTGGCTGGTTTTAATCAAATAATATCACGTCAAGCTTCTAACAATAGTAATCACAAAGAGTACAAGCTTGATAAGCCTTTTACTGAAAAATCAACTGGCAGTTATATTCCTTCGTACATAAAATTAACTCAGTATTTAAACCAACGGATTGATTTAAGAAATGTTGAATATGACATTACATTTGATAGCGTATTCAAAATGTTTGAAATTATTATACAAGTAAGTGATAAATCTAAATCTGGGAAGGAATTATTTCTTGGTTTTAAAAAGACATCATTTAATGAGATAAATGTTCGAAATTACCTTACTCCATTACTTAATAGCGGATTAGTCGTAACCAAAGATCAGAAAGGAAGTGATGATGTTATGTACGGAATCACGGATAAAGGTATTGATGTATTAAACTTGAAGTAAACTACACTTTATGCCAACCATCGATCAAATTAAAACTGTAAAAAAAGCCCCTGTTGCAATAAACAACAAGGGCTATATCCTATAGACCTATAACTAAACCTATAAAACAGGTTTACAATTTTTCAATTTCCTCAATAGTTAACTTGGTGGTCTTGGCGATAAACTCATTAGATAAACCCTCTTTTTTGAGTTCAGCAGCAATGGCTAAGGCTTTTTTATGCTCGGCCTTTTCTTCAGCATAAGCGATAGAGTTTTCATAATCCCATTTAGCCTTTAAACTTGAATCGTACATTTCCTTTTCCTCCTTTGACAGGTTACTAACTTCGCCGATCTTAAATACCTTTTGAAAAACACGCTTATCCAAAACCGCTGGTATCTTTTCCAAATGGCTCATATTCTTTAGGAGGTAGAACCAACGGTCTAAATCCGTTTCCAGTTCCGCCTCTGTTTTTACAAATTTAACTAATTCTAAAAACTTAAAGCCCAACTTATTGTAAAATATTTCATGGGTATCCGTGTTGGTTAAAGCCACGTTGTGCAGGTAACTACCGGCGTTACTATCTTTAAAACTAAATTCAAGGATGGCTATTAAATATACCTCCTGAAGTTCAATATTCCAACGGCTTGCACCTTTAGGTAATTGCTCATTAATCAGCCGGGACGTATAAAATATCGCTCTATCCCTGAAGTTGCGTTGTTCCGCCCGCTGCATCTCGATGATGAACTGCTCACCGTTAACACCAGTGCAAAGCAGGTCGAAAAACACTTTCTTCAATTCATCATTATCCCCGGCATGTTCTGTAGGGCTGTATACCAGGTCGGCAATTTCCTTTTGACCCTTAAACAATTGATTTAAAAAATCAATCAGGATGTCCTTATTAGGTTCATTGCCAAATAAATGCTTAAAACCAAAATCACTTAGTGGGTCAATAAAACGGCCTATTTTGTGCTCCATGGATTTTGAACAAATTTAAAATGTAAAAATAAACAAATTGAAGTGATCCTGATTCAGAAAGCAAATATTTACAGCAATCGGCCTTTACATATTGCTGCGATTTTCGTAAATTGCAGTCACAATGCACACAACTACAGGCTCTAATGGAAAAATGTTCTGCTACCGGCAAAGCTATTTTCACTTCTTTACTGGAAGCCCGCATTGTCATGTTCAATCTGAAATGGCGATTTAAGCGAAATAAAGACGAATTTGGTAAGCGGATCAAGCACCGCCAGGGCAGACCAGTTCAGCGCAGAGCTTATCATTGTATCCATTGCCAGGGTTACCACGTTACCAAATGGACGGAAGATCATTTTATTAGCTACCAGAAAAAAATGAACACCCTTATGGAAAAAACTAACGGGAGCATGGGTAATAATCTTATAGCGTTGCTGTAATATTTTTAGCATTGCTGGACAAGCCAATAGCCATCATTCCGAGCCATTCCGTTGTAAAGCTTGTATAATCTTTCATTAATGGCAGATT
>NZ_MPPL01000001.1:1669478-1676740 GCF_001911425.1 Mucilaginibacter polytrichastri
TCCAGATAGTTGTACCGACGCAAGTAAGCTATACCAGCCTGATTTTGTTGATCGCTCATCGTTGTGTACCGTTCTTTTATCTTATGGCGGCACCGTTAATCAAAAGTCAGTTAAAAGATAGAAACCTCCGGTTAATATGATCCGGAGGTTTGTTATTAACCGCTTTGCGATCATTTTACCGCTTCCTGCTTAATGCTTTCAAGCTGTCAGCTTAACAGTAAAACCATTCCATATCACATCATTGACGAACGCTAATTAATTATTGTTATCGCAATTCTACAGGTGAAAATCACCCTCGCGCATGCCGTATTTTAACCCGTGGTTTATTATTTAATTAAAATTTCATTTAATGTTCATAATTCAATGATAATTTGCATAACGTTAATATCAATCACATTCCTCTCAACATAATTGAAGTAAATCCCGCTTATTCTCCTTTGCAGATACCGGCTTATTATTTATTCACTAATTAACCATCAGTCTTATAATTAAAAAACTACCTATGAAAAAATTAGATTTAAAAGATCAGGCTTCTGATAATCAATTATCTGAACAGGATTCCAAACTGTTAGTTCCAAGACCCGAAGAGGAATTAGATGAGGAAGGTTACGAAGATGGCCTTGAGGAAGGATACGAAGAAGGCCTTGAGGAGGGCGAAGACGGAGGCTTTGAAGAGGGGGGCGGCGAAGAAGGGGATGAGGAAGGTGATGAAGAGGGCGACGAAGAAGGCGAAGAAGAGGGTGCTGAGGAAGGCGAAGAAGAAGGTGCTGAGGAAGGTGAAGAAGAGGGTGCTGAAGAAGGTGATGAAGAGGGTGCTGAGGAAATCGGAAATGAGGACGAAGACCAGAATGATCAATGGACAAATAATTACAATGATGACGGGAGTCAACCAGCAGGGGAAAATTTATTAGACCATCTTAATTTAGACACCAATGGTTATGTAAATGATAAGACTGTAGGATATACTCCTGACAGAAGTTCAATGATCATTTATAGCAACAATTACTCTTACACATTCAACAGGGTCAATAATAGTGATGGTACATGGTCATGGAACTTTGCCTATTCAACGCCCCTTACTCCAGGTACAGTCCCAGATGATACAGGTACGGGAGATAATAGTAATTCTTCTGGTAGCAGCGATGAGCCGGCAGATACGGGAGGAACCTTTATAGACCCGACTGTGAGTAATAATGAAGATTCCGGTGAAACCACACCCGACGGTGGTACAATATATAGGACTGTTGTCACGGACGATCCGGCTACGGTTTTTGGTATTGTTAAGGATGGTGAATCTAACGATGGTGATTTCGATAATAGCGGAGCTCAGGATGTTCCTGAAGAAACGCCTATTTTTTCAGATGGAACAGGGTTGGACTTTCCCGATACTACAGCCATTCCACCCACTACAACATACCGGCGGTTGGCTATCACTATTGATAGAAACAATAAAGAGGATATGCAGCATGGGTATGATGGCGATATCACAGATGTTAGTCAGGAAGAGTTGGCCAAATCAGACGCTGGTTTGTTTACTGACATGGGCAGCTTATTTGATTTTTTTACGACCTACAATTCAGATTTACAGGCGGTTGGACATAAGATGATTAATAAATTCCAGTCTAACGAAGGGGGGAACTTTGAAGACCCGGTATTGGACAATTATGTTCAATCCAGTGCAGTTACTCATAATTTTGTGGAAACCTTTAGAAAAGGCTTAGGTAAAGCGTTATCCGGTGTAAATGGAGATATTAACAAAATTGATATCCTGTTAACCTATAGGCCAAAATTCAATGGATTATACAACTTGTTCCATGGCTTAACCATATTAATGGACGATACGGAATACACAGAAATATTTTTGACTGACTATCAGGTTGACTTAACATCGCGTACTTATACTGCTAAAATTACGGTGAGAATTCATGATCACTTTGGCTTGGACAGACACGATGTTTTAACATATCAAACTGTGAACAACGGTTTCGCCGCGTGGTGGATCTTACAACACAACAGGAACTACAGGCCTTTTCAAACTATCGCTAATACCAAATGGGAAATTTCCGGTACTTTTTAAGCGTAAACCCTTTGATGTTTTAGATTAAATTTAACGCTTTCATAGTAAACTGAATAAAAACAAACCAGCCTGTAATAATTTATAGGTTGGTTTTAATTAAAATTCCAATGCGTACAAACCTGAAATTTCTTTTATTAGTCCTAATGATTGTCTTAGGGCAAGTGGCATCAGGCCAGGGAATTGAGAAAATTGCAAAAAAATATTTAAGTAAATTGTCAGCTGATAAGATCTATAGTCTTATTGGCGAACGTAACTTCTCGGAAATGCTTAAGAAACCAACCTCTTTTGACGAATTGACTGATAAAAAAAGCCTTAATGAATTTATACTTACAGCAAATATGCCGAAAGATAAATTTCTAAAGCAAATTGCTACGACAGCCTCACCTAATTTAAAAACTCAGATTTTACATGATTTATCACTGTTAAAAACAGATTCAAAAGTTAATAGAGCGAATGTTTTAAAAGAACTTATTGCCTTAATTATATATATACATCGTCCTGTAAATATTGGCTCAAACAAACAAATTACCAGTGTTATTTTCAATGGTAAACCAATCAGGTTCAGTGTGTTATTGGACAGTTGCTTGTTTAAGATGCAGGAAAGCCCGAGCATTAAAGGCATGAAAACTTTTATCGACGCGGGTGAAATGACGACCTTTAAAAGTAAAGATGTAGATAATTGGATTTATGATAGTTTTCAGGTTCATAATTCGATGTTAGAATTAGCTGCTCAGCATCCTCACGACGACATTATGACTAATTCCATGTTTGAACTTTTGAATAAATCTCTCCAGTCGAATGCTGGTATTCATTTGGCTATGGTATTAAATTATGTTTTTAATCCCCAGTTACAGTCATCAAACCCGGGTATTTCGCATGTTAGACCCGACACAGGGAATTTGGCTCACCGAAGTAATTTATTAAAAAGCATCGGACACTCGGTTTACTATGGAAGTAAAGTTTTTCAAATCAGAACTGACTCTTTGAAGCATATAACTTATTTGTATTTGGGAGAAGCTTATCCTAATCAAGAACTAATTGTAAAAATCAGTAGCAAGGTTATGCAGTCCTTCCATAGTTCACCTGAGATGCTCTTCCAAAACAAATTTGTCTATGTAAAAGGAACCTTGATTAGTTTAGAGGGAAAACCTGAAATTATAATTAATGATCCTCGGTCAATAAGTATCAATAATTAAAAAAGTGAAGGAAACCAACTGTACATGGTTAATTTCCTGAACACAATTTGAGCATCCCGGCAGGTTTCCTCCAAAAAATTAATCCAAAGAAAGGCAGTAACTCCCTTATTATTTATGTATTTCATTCTGTTGCCTGAAATGAAGAAAAAAACTGTCGCCTCATGGAACGCCTTTAACATTTTGCAAAATGAAGAATGTTGAAACTGTTATATTAACAAGTTGGCTGGTCGTAATTTTTATGTACCAATTTCATAATCCGTCCAACGAGAAAATAAAGAAATTTAATCACTGGGGATTGGTGCCCAGTTTCCATCTTTTTTCGCCAAAGCCTTTTTTAGGCCTTTATATCATTAGGTATACGGTCTTAGATATTGCAAATGCGGCGAAGTTCACTGATGATCTGATATATATTAAAGCGGATAACGTTTTGCATTCCAACAGAAGAATTATCAAGTGCATAAATTCAATGTGTCGTTATCGGCCCAACGGTAAGCTCAGTATTTCAAATTATAATTTGCTGTTAAATTATCTAACACAAGCTCTTCCTCCCAAGCATGACCAAGGGGATAAGATCCAGTTTTGTATTTTGAACAGTTATAACGGTATTGAAAAGGTGTTATTTAAATCCCGTGTCCATGTATTATGACTTTTCCGCCAACACGCATCACGTTTTGTTTATTTTAAGATTATTTATCGCAGCTTCTTTATTGGTGTCAAGTATTCAATTTTTAATTAATCATAAACAATTCGGAATCTCAGGGCTGCTTTATTGGAGGCTCACAAAAACGAAGTCACAATACCGTTATTTTCAAGGAAAATACTTTAATTATTTATTTAACCAGACCGGATTTATCTACCTAAATATTTTCCGAATCTTGCTACTACCAGCCTTTGTACTTTCTAAAGATGGGTTTTTCATTACAGTAGTTCTCGCTCTTACAAGCTTTCTCATTTATAGTCGTGCTTCTTCAATGGCGAATGCAGCAGATCAGCTAAATAATGTTGCTTTACTGGGTTTATCAATCAATCACTTTTTTTCGAAATACGGTGTTGACGAAAATATGATCATTTACTTTTTTTCAATTGTATTAATCATCAGCTATTTCACTTCTGGACTTCTAAAAATTTATGAAAGAAAATGGATAAATGGCTATTATTTAAAAATGACCTTAATGGGCAGAAATCCGACCAACCGCAGTCTGCAATATACATTCAGAAATACACCAGATATTATATTCAATATTTCTAGTAAAATAGTTATTGCCTGGCAGCTTAGCAGTTTTATAATACCATTCTTGCCCAAACCATTGTTGTTTATTTATTTAACAATTGGATTGGTATTTCATATCTCAACTGGTGTTTTCATGGGTTTAAATAACTTTATTTGGACTTTTACAGCCTTTTTGCCTTGTTTAATTTATACAAACTCCCGAATTGGGTAGGCAAATATTAAATTACATTGGATAGCATGAAAAACGCCATACTCGTCTTTTAATATGGCCATATCGGATAAATAAAACGTGTCTGAACTTCAAAACATACTCGACAGATATTCGGAATCTTATTTACTATTTTGGATATAAAACGCACTAAAATGTCCCCTATCGGCCTATCCAAAAAGGTCCCCTTTGCCAGTTGAAAGAATATCTCCTAAAAGATGTTCTTTCGTTCGTTCTACCTGTTTATAGTAATTGCGCTATAAGCCGGGATGTGATCATTGAACTGACTGGCGAGGTGTATACCGGCGTTGTAAAGGAGTACAAAAAAGTCGATAAATGCTTTACCATCGTTCATACCTATAGCATTAATGGCAAGCCGATAGAGGAAGGGTATATCAATGCGACCAATGGTGGTAGAATGAACTGGCAAGCACTGCTTTTCAATCGTGATAAGAACCAGATTAAAGCCTTCCGGCACTCGCTGTCGGAAGGCTTTATTTTTACACGATCTACAATTATTTCATCCTCATTTTCAGCAGTTCAAAAGCCAGTACCATAAAGACCAGTGTCAGTATACACCAAATTACCCTGGTTAGTACCGCCTTAACATATTCCACACTCCTGATCTGTTCAGGAAATAATGTTAGCCGAAGCTGCCGGGTAATCGGAATCGGCCCTTTTTGAATCGTTTGGTTAATATTGGTCAATCCTTTATCCAGTATAGCATTGACTTCCGACAAATCGGCCTTAGGGGCTTGTATGATAATGCTCTTGAACTTTGCTTCAAAATTATTCAATAAAGCCTGGGACAGTTTTTCCTTCTCTAACAATAATTTATCTTTTTGCTCTATTTGATTTTGCTGCCTTTTAATAAAATCGTTAATATCTTTTAATTCCTGTACATGATCACTCAGTACAGCTGTTAATGTCATTTCATCCAGTGGGGTTTCTTCGTTTGGTTTCATGATGTCATCTTTAAATGGTTCATAATTGTTTACTGTAAATCGAGTGTACCTTAACGGCCTATGCGCTGTGTATACCGATGTACTTGTTCGTTTTCGGGCTCTTGCTGTTTCTTTAATTCATCCTGCTGTTGTTTTAATAATTGCGCCTGCCTGTTTTGTTCTTGCTGACGTAAAAGCTGTTCCTGTTTTAACTTTTTTTCAATATCCATCAGGGCAAAGCCGACCTGGCTGCCTTTGAAACGGACGTGCTGCGCATCGGTAAAAGCGATGCCACGACCTACCTCTACCTCATAACCCCGCTGCTCCATGTACTTTTTGACCTGCTGCACATCGGTACTTTGTTTGATCGCTAACCCGAGGTGCTTTTTCAAAGCCTCCTTACGGTTGTCAATCCGCTGGCTTTGTGCAATCCTTTGCTCCGGCTTTAAAAACTTGTTCGGGCTTAATACCTGCTCTAATTTGTATTCCAGTTCTGTCTTGCGGGCGAACTCGGCTATATGCTTATAGCTGTTGCTGTCACTGGCGGTCTTGCCGTCAAAGCCAATCCGATTTGCCACGATGTGCAGGTGGGCATGCTGAGTATCCTGGTGTGCAACTACCACATACTGGTGATCTTTAAAATCAAACTTTTCCGCGAGTTTTTCAACGATGTCGATCTTATCCTGCAAGCCTAACTTCCCGGCATCGCTGTGGGCGAAGCTTAATGAAAAGTGAAACACCGGTTTGGATTGATTGGGGTTCAGCTTGGCTACTTCTATAAACTCGCGCACCAGTTCCAAACGGCTCCCGAAACATTGATTATAGGCGATCACCTCGACCAGCTTTTTTTCCAATTCCTGCTTTTGCAGTTCTTTACTTTCCTGCCACCTGCCCTCAAAGAGATAGTGCAATACGCCACGGAAACTTTTGCCTGTGCCGACTTTCCCGATCATGATACATAGGTGTTAATGTTCTTCACCAATGCCCGTAAGCTTCTAACATCCTGGTCGAGCATGGCTCTTTCCATCGCGTTCAGGTCATCGCCCCGGTTGCGCCTCCTTGCAATTTGGTTGAGGTTGGCGGCGATGTGATTAAGCGTACCGCGCATTTCCAAAACCGGCTTGGGCAGGGTTTTTATCCGCAACTCTATTCGCGTGTTCAATCCCAGGTTCCGCAGGAAGACCGATGGGTTCATGCCGACGCGTTTAGCGTTGGCTTCGATGATCTTCTTCTCGATGAGCGTGCACATCACGCTCACGGCGGTGCGCCGCTTATGCGGCACTTTCGGCCTGCCGCCCGGGTTTGCCCGGCCCACCGGGGCCGGGGCTTTTGTACTTACTGTTTTTTTAACCGCACTTTCCATAAGCTTCAATTCGTTAAAAAATCCTCAAAAAAATCCCCCCGAATGCGATAGCATGAGCGGGGCCAGCAAGTTTCGGCATGGCCGAAACATAGCTGGCTCCGCTTACAGGCCAATGGCTTGTTCCGCTGCCCGGCTTGTATCGCTGTAGCTATACGCCGGGGGCTGTTGATGCAGCACCTTTGGTGCTGCCCCGCCAAAAGCGGCCTGCCGCTTTCGCGGTTCCCCGATAATCGCTGTTGCGAT
>NZ_MPPL01000001.1:1676750-1706573 GCF_001911425.1 Mucilaginibacter polytrichastri
TGGCACCAAAGGTGCCGCTCGTTTGCTCCGGCGGCTTGCCGCCGGTCTGTTTACACCCGCAAGCGGGTCTTTTTGATGCGCACTCTTGGTGCTGCATCGGTGTTTAACAATGGTTATCTATATATCTAACTATCTGTATATCCATATATACCTATAGCTGTTTATCGGACTATCTATATAGCTGACCATTTGTATATCCACATATACCAATAGCTGGTTATCTGACTATCTATATATCCATATATACCGATAGCTTTTTATCGGACGATCTATATATCGGATTATCTGAATATCTACCTACCTGTGGTTATCCTGACCATTCCGGCCAGTAAACCAAGCTTCCCTTTGTCGGATGATAGGATGGTTGATAACGGATATATCCAAATTCGTCCAGTTCCCGGATGCACTTGTGATAGGTCGCTACCGATGCGATCCGGCTGTAAGCCATGAGCGTTTTACGGTTAACAGAAAACGGATTTTCAAATCCACTCCGCTGCCAGCAAACGAAAAGGCCAGCGAACAGGCTCACATGAGTTGCCAGCATTCTGCTGTCTGCGCTCATGCGCCTGACCCATCGGCTATAGTCGGCTGCTTCCTGATGGCTTGATGCAAGTATCATGATTGGCCTCCCTCTAATAATTTGGTGATGTCCTCTAATTTGTAGTAGATCATCCCGCCGATTTTGGAGTACCGGAGCGTTCCGTTAATACGCAAATTTTGCAGGGTGCCCGGTGAGATGTTGAGCAGTTTGCGTACTTCTGCGCTTTTGAGCCATTGTTTGCTTTGGCCTTGTTCGGGTTTAATAAGCTGCCTGATCTCGGTTAGCATCTCACTTTTAAATTGTTTTAAATCTTCTTTGGTCACGATTTCGATTGCTGTCATAGCTGATATATTGTTAATGATGAATAATCCTTGTGCAAATTTTAACAAGTCCTGTTTTATTGATTGGGGACTTTTATAGGGTGTCCCTGATCTTGTTTGTAACCTCTTAGTTTACAATGATGGTTCACCTCCTTTTTTATCCTTACCGTTTTGTTGCATAATTGTAAGTACCTCGCTCTTTTTGAAATACACCCGTTTGTGCAGGCGCAAAAAGGGCAGATCCTTTTTCATCCACTCGGAAAGTGTAACCAGCGATACGCCCAAATCGGCGGCCAACTCCTGTTTGGACAATAGCCGTTCTTCGGCTGCCTGCCCGTGGCTGCCTGTTATTCTAAAATGTTCCTGTAGTTCTGCCCTTACTGCATCCCGGATGCACTGGCTAAGGGCTTCGTTGTTGATAATTTCCATCACCTTTGTTTTGGAACAAAAGAATGCTATGGAACTGTCTTTTTGTTACCACGACGACTGCGTGGTAAATTTGAAGTAGTTTGAAAGTAACTGACAATGGCAATTAATCCGCTCAATATCAATTTGATACAGAACCGATCTGTTTGTAGACGTCAATAAGCTGAAAAAACGTTATTTACGCTTTTTTACCCGGTTAATGGTGTAAAGTTTGTGTTTTTCCGGTATTTCATTTTCCCTTTTTAAAGGATTTTTGGGGTCAAGGCCCCGTAAATAGTACCTTAATTTATCTATTTTAATTTCCTTGACCTGGCTTGTGTTTGCCTCGTCCACCTCCCTGAAGTACTTGCTAATCATCTTTGCCCAGGTGTTCTGTGCAGGGGTGATAAACAACTCCTTGCCGTCCGTAGCTTGCAGCTCCTGCATTTGCAGGCAAAGGTCGAGTACGGCCAATGCCTGACCATCTCTGATGATAATATAACCGTCCCACTGGCGGGCTTCTTTCAGTTCTGCGGTTAAATCAGTTACCTGTTGTTTGAGCGCATAGATTTCAGCATCCTGTTGCGCAATCATGGCATCGTTGGATTTGTGCACATTCCAGCGGTCATGCGAGATCAATACTGTTGTGAAATTTTTAAGCTGTTTGATCTGCCGCTCGTTCTGTACATGGTCTTTATCGTAGATGTTTTTTCCGAGCAAAACCTTTAATTGCCGTTCTATCAGTTCCCACAAATTCTTAAAAAAGATTTCTTCGGTGCCATCGGCATGGTTTTCCAAATAGTAGGTAAGGTGATGCTGGTAAAATTCTTCCTGCCTGTCCTCATTCAAAGCGAAAACCCGTTTAAAAAAAAGCTTAAGAAAGTGAGATCGCTTCCAGCTTACCGGGTTGCCAATGTCTAAAGTATCCTTTGCAAAATCAAAACGGTCGCGGGGTCTGAAATAGGTGATGCTCATAAGCAGATAGATTTATTCAAAAATAAAAGTTTATTATAAATACTGGAAAAACAATAAGGGCGGCCAAATGAATGACCGCCCTTGTTAACGATTGGGTTATTAATATACATACTGGCTGAAAATTACAATTTTTTATGCCCGAGGACTTGTATTTTAGCACCAAAGACGAGGATATGAAAAAATGGGTTTTACCGTATATTATTATAACTATCATCAGCACAGTTGGGGCATTTGCCCAGGCTAATGATTTAGAACTTTATGAAAAGCCTATAACTGCTAAGATTTCTTCGGCGGTTTTTGATAAGGATAGGGATGTAAAAATTTACTTACCCTCTGCTTATAAAAATACCACTGTTAACTATCCTGTACTTTACGTCCTTGACGGACAAAGGAAGGAACTGGAAACCTTTGTAGTTTCAACTACGAATTACCTTGTCAGGTATAATACTGTTCCTGCATTTATAATAATTGTTATACCGCAGGTTAACCGGGCTGTAGAACTTAACCCGGCGATGTCTGGAAATAAGATTAAGGGCGTAAGTGGTGTAGACGGATTTTTAACTTACCTGAACGATGTAAATCTCTATATGCACAAAACATATAGAGCTGCAAACTTTAATATGTTGTTTGGGCATTCTTTAGGCGGCACATTGGCGACCTATTCTCTGCTTAACGAACCTGGGTTGTTTAACGCCTATTTGATAGCCAGTCCAAACTATAATATCAATAGTGGCTATATTCACAAATCTTTAGAAAGATTTGTGAAAGAAAAGCCTGAAGTGATCCGCTCCAAGTTTATTTATTTAACAGTGGGCGACCAATGGCAAACTGAAAACGGCTTTAAGGCAGGAGATCGAAAAGCGGATTCCATTTTTAAATCATTCTCTTCTCAGAAATACTTCTTCAGAGATAGCAAGGGGTACGGCCATAACACGACACCAACTATAGCTTTCGTAGATGGGATGAGCCAAATATTCGGTGAGTGGTGGCATAAAAGCCCGGACTTGCGCGATAGTATCTCGGGTAAGAAAGGTGACCCGGCAACGTTAGTCAATCAATATTACAAACGGCTTTCTAACTGGTATGGCTATACCATTAAGCCGAATGAGGGAGATTATCAATACTATATGGGCCTTCCATATTTAGAAAGTAAGGATTACAAAACAGCAGAGCAATACTTGAGTGAGGGGTTAAAATGCTATCCCAACAATGCTGAATTACTTGCTGTTTACGGAGATGCCTTAGCGGGCCTCAATCAGCCTGACAAAGCCAAAGGAATTTATCGTAAAGCATTAAAAATAACCTCCGATCAGGAGCTGATAGCCGATATTAATAAAAAACTAAAGGCCTTCTGATCTTAAAGCAGCCAAGCGAGTTAAGCACCGAATCACATAATTTAAAAACCGGACTTGGTTAAAATGGAGCTAATTAAGTGAACAGAGGCACAATAATGATATAACCGCACACCAACTGTAACGTTTTCGTACAGTATTTATAAATTAAAACTTAGTAAGATTTTCAATATCAATAACTTAGTTATATGGCATGAATTTTTGATAACATGTAACATTTACTTAAAAAATGGCAGCACCATGTTAAAAACTTATTTTAAACTTGCATACCGGAATATAATCAAGGATAAAGCCTATTCCATGATCAACATAACAGGTTTAGCAATTGGCCTGGCATCAAGTATCCTTATATTACTTTGGGTACTAAATGAGGTAAGTTATGATAAGTTCCATAAAAATGCGGCACAGATCTATCGGATAACCTGCAATATAAGTGATATTAACGTAGCAGTAAATACGGCAGGAATGCCAGGCGGGTTGAAAGCAGAGATGCCTGAAATTAAAACCACAGTCCGTTTAAGCGCGAATCCTCCTACTATCCTATTTGAAGCAGGAGGCAAGAAATTCGAAGAAAAAAGGGTGTTTTATGCAGACCCCAGTTTCATGGATATGTTTTCCTTTCCCCTGGTTCAGGGCGATCGTACCACAGCATTAAAACAAGTGGATGGTGTTCTAATAACACAAAAAACAGCTACAAAATATTTTGGGCGCGAAAATCCTATCGGTAAAGTCCTAAAAAAAGATAATAGTGAAAATGTAGTCGTAACTGGTGTGTTGGCTAATATTCCGGCTAATTCACAACTACAATTTGACTTTATTCTTCCAATGGCCTCCTTAGCTAAAACAAATAAAGATTTAAAAAATAATGTTTGGAACAACTTCAGTTTTTACACGTATGTGCAATTAGTTAAAAGTTTTGACCCCTCTGCTGCTAAACTATTAAGGCTGGAAAAGCAAATAGACCAAATCTTTCAGAAAAATGTACACGATATGAAGGCCACATTCCAATTGCAGCCCTTAGCTAAAATTCATCTGGGGCCGGAACTGCTGGGGGAGATGCCGGGTCATGGGAATGCTCAATATGTAAATATCTTTTTTATTATTGCTATTTTGATATTGGTAGTAGCCTGTATCAATTTTATGAATCTGGCTACTGCACGTTCAGCCCGGAGGGCCAAAGAAATTGGTTTACGTAAAGTGGCGGGTGCTGTAAGGGGGGAGTTAATCCTCCAGTTTTTAAGCGAGTCGGTATTTATTTCACTTCTGTCCCTATCGCTTGCGCTTGTAATAGTCTGGTTATCCTTGCCGTTATTTAATGAGCTGTCTGACAGACAATTGGTCATTCCAATTTCAAATGCTTGGTTTTTGTTAAGCCTTTTGGGGATCGCTTTAATGACGGGATTAATCTCCGGGTGCTATCCGGCTTTATTTCTTTCCGGCTTTAACCCGGTTAAAGTGCTAAAGGGGAATGTAAAATCAATGGGCGGCAACTTGCTGTTTCGCAACGCTTTGGTCGTAACCCAATTTATGGTGTCTATCATATTGCTGGTTAGCACAGTGGTCATTTACAATCAGCTTAAATTTATCAAAGACAGAGACCCCGGCTTCGAGAAGGCCAATCTTTTATATATACCGTTGACGGGAGATATCTGGAACAAGCAGCAGGCTTTAAAAAATGAATTAAAGCAAAACTCACTTACCAGCGATTTTACAATTACTTCTGACCTGCCAACCAACCTCCTGGCTGGGACGGTCGACGTAAAATGGGATGGCAAAGATCCCCGTTCGCAAGTACTTATTCCGAGCATAGGTGTTAATGAAGATTTTATTCATACGTTCAGGATGAAATTAGTGACCGGACGAAGTTTTTCATCGGCATTTAAAACCGATTCCAATAACTACATGGTTAACGAAAAGATGGTGAAAACTATGGGTTTAAATGTCAATACCGCAGTTGGTAAACCATTAACTCTCTGGGGTAATAAGGGAACTATCATTGGTGTTGTCAAGGACTTCAATTTTAAACCAGTTCAGCAGGCTATAGAACCATTAATTATGCGTTTTGATAAGTGGGGCGGCTTTGTAGTGATAAGAGCATCGTCCGGCAGAACCACCGCAACCATACAAGCCTTATCAAAAATAAGCCAGGAACTTAATCCTGCTTATCCCTTCAAATTTGAATTTCTTGATCAGGATATGGCCAACCTTTATAGAGGGGAGCAACAGATGGGCAATATCTTTAATCTTTTTGCTATTCTCGGCATTTTTATATCAAGTTTGGGGTTATATGGCTTGTCTGCTTTTATGGCCGAACAGCGAACTAAAGAGATTGGTGTACGTAAAGTATTAGGCGCGTCAGTGTTAAGCCTGGTTTATTTACTATCCTCTGGTATCACCCGGTTGATCATTATAGCTGTAACAATAGCGATACCACTTTCATGGTATGCGGTGAACAGCTGGTTGTCAGGTTTTGCATATCACATAAACGTTAGCTGGTTAGTATTTTTAACAGCTTCCGTTGCCGCGTTATTTATTGCTTGGCTTACCATTGGTTATGAATCTGTAAAGGCAGCAATTGTAAATCCTATAAAGAGTTTAAGAACGGAATAATAGTATTCTGGACGGTAGCATAAAATGAAATAAATTAAAGTTATTTCATCGTTTTAATAATATTAATTACCATGCGAGTGTAATATATAGCAAATCCAATCAAGCTAGTTACCTATCGCAGATACAAAAGTTTTAAAGACCAAACCAAAACCCTTGATGGAATTGAAAAGACAGGGGAACATAAGTGACTTTGATGTAGTATATCCAATTGCCCGCTACCAAACTGAGTATTATTAGTTTTTTAAATACGGACACGGGTAACCTGGATAAGATTTCTAATCAGGTTTTAACGACTTTGACTGTTAATCATTGATGCTCAGAATGCGATGCCGGATCTTGTTTAAATGCTTCTTTAATACATCCATTAAAAAATATCGTAACAATGAAATATCCGGTGGTTGTAGCGATTATACACCGAATTACGTATTATATAAAACCAAATTACATCAACCGTTAAGAACTTATTTATGAAAATTAGAAAGTTACATCTCTTGATACTTTTTTCTGTCCTTATTACGACCGTAAACATGGCCAATGCCCAAACGAAATTTGGTATAAAAGCTGGGGTGAACTTTACTAATGTAATAATGAAGGACGAAAATGGTAATAAAACAAACACCCAATCGATGCCAGGTATTCTCCTTGGGCTTACTGTTGATATTCCTGTCGCGGGTGACTTTTATATTCAGCCGGCAGCACAATATTCCCGTAAAGGGTACAAGCAGGAAACCGGTGGCTTTTATGGATCTGCTACGAACTTTAAAGTTAACGCCTCATATATAGAAGTCCCGATCAATCTGCTGTATAAGCCACATTTAGGCACAGGCAATTTGTTACTTGGTGCCGGACCTTATATCGGGTATGGTACTGGCGGCAACTGGAAGTCAGAAAATGATGCGGCTATTGGGGATATGATTGTAGGAAAAAAAGGGGATGTTATTTTTAAAAACAATGCGATGGATGGAGGAGATATAAATTCGTATTTGTATGGAAAACCGCTTGATTATGGTTTAAATTTTTTAGCAGGGTATGAATTTTTCAATAAACTTTCGGTTCAATTGGGCGCACAGGTTGGACTGGCAAATTTACAGCCGCACACTGATGGCGTAACACGTGAGGGTAAACTAAAAAACTCGGGGTTCGGTATTTCGCTTGGTTATAAATTCTAATAAAAGTAATATGTAGGTAAATGGATCACTACTTTTGATTTTACGTTTTTGTATTCTTACCTTTTGATATTAATTAAATATCAGCCATGAAACGTCCTGTTTTAGCTATTTGCATCACCCTTTGTTCAATATGGAACTACAGCAATGCTCAATCGGTCAATTTAAAGGACTTCGAAGAGGTGCCATTGCCGATCCTGGAAAGTAAAGAGTTGTACCAATTAAATAACCGCCTAAATCAAGAGTTTGCAGTATCGATTGTGAAAGGACAACTGCAAATCAACAAGTCCGTTTATTCGCCTACTATAGAATATGATCTGCCTCAAGGGAAACTTTTAGGTGTCAACCACGGCGAGTTTGGAGGTGGCTTATACTTTAAACCCAACGACACAACTAAAAAGCAAATATATGTCAATGTCCAACTACACTCTTTAAATACAAAAGCTGACCCTTTTCTTAGGGGTTTGATGATACCAAGCGCCAATCCTACAAACAAACTGATAAAGAATACCATACTTATAAAAAATGGCAACATAAATAAAATCTTTACCTATAAGAATAGTCTTTACATCATGGAGAGCTTAGCTCACATGGGTTTAAGTTATGGCGCAATACATAAGCTGCAAGTAGGCGCAGATTCTATTAAAGGTTCCTTAGCAATCAAATTTGATGATGCACCAATGCAATTGTCCGTTTATAAGGAAAACCTTTATGTGGCAACATTAAAGCGATTCTACATCATCAGGAACTGGCAAAAAGAACTGTTGCTTGACAACTTGTTTTGGAGTTATTTATATCCAAATTCCATTGCGGTGAAAGATGAACAGCACATCTACATAGGTATGCGTGGAGGATATGCTGGTGCCGGAAGTTCGGGAATAGCATAATAATTCTGAAGAAAAGTATTTTAGATTGACTGTCTGTAGAGGTTATTTTGGAAACGAACTGCGCATTAAAGACAAGTTACTGTAGGCTAATTAATTATGCTTTATATGTAGTTCTAAACTTGTTTAATATCTGAATGTTATTAAACCTTATTTAAAGGTCATTAATGATCGAGTTCGATTAGAAAGATACTAATATTAACTATTTCAAATACTTAATCGCATCAGCTTTCTCAAAAGATTCGGAATCTTTACCGCCCGTAAAGCCCCTTCCCAACAAAATGACAGCATCGGCACCAACCTTTTTACCCCGTTCAATGATCCTCGGTTTTGCAGCGTTCTCATCGCCATTCGTAGGAGCAGTAATATGTCCTATTACCTTGTATTCTTTCTTAACATCCTTTTCTGCATAATAGATGTCAACGTTTTTGGTTACCGGTAAAATATCTCCTATATAAGTTGTCGTAGCACAAGAGCTGAACATTAAAATTGTAACCACTACAATGAGGGTTGCGGTTCTATTGATTTTCATAGTGTAAAGCATTAATTATTAACGTTATAATTCGTATTATTTAAATGATAGATAATACCCAGATTGTATAATTGAGTTATATTTCGCTGAGAAACCGGTTCGATATATCTTTTTTTCTGCATAGATGATAACGAATAAAAGAATTGAAAAATTGTACTCAAATCGATATGACGAGTTAAATTATAATGAAGCGCAACGGACGACGCTGGGCCATATTCAATTCGTTGATCTGAGGCTTTATTGAATTGATAATTGGAGTTAACCTTATCTAACTGAATAATATCTGTGCCATTTGCAGATGTTCCAGATTCAAAAACGTTAGGCAATTGTCCTTTGATTTTACTGCTCAACCAATAAGCACTATATGCTCCCAGCGAAAATACTCCTGAAAAACCATTGAACAGCTTTGGGTTGTAAGATAGCATCAACGGAACGTTTAGATAATCGTTTATGATCTTTTGCTGAATTCCGTTCTGATTGGTCAGAAAATAGTTTTTTTGAACCACTCCAGGATTAAGATCAAGGCTGAGTGTCTGACTTAGATTCCTTTTCAAAATTAAAATATAGCTGCTTCCGGTGCCATTCGTAATGGCTATACCATTGTGATAACCATTGTATGTTAAATGATTTATTGACAAACCAGTAGAAAGGCCAATGCTATATTGAGCATTGGCCTTCATTCCAGAAATGCAGTAAAATAAAAGAAAGAATAATTTAATAAGCAGTCGCTTTTTAGAGTTGCCTAAAAATACATCGTAGTTAAGAATAGCTTTAGACATTGTTTCAGCATGGTTTTACCGCATTAAGTCATCATGATAATTGAATATTAAAAACAAGGTCACGAATCCCTGACCTTGTTTTTAATTATTTAGTATTATTAGCAAAATAGGTCGCTGTTAATCCCTGGTTCCTCGTTTCAAGGGTGCTGATGCCAAGATTGAGAACCTCATTATAAATTGGGACGTTGTTGCTATCCCATGAGGAGGCTAATAAATGTTCGACGTTATTATCATTGCTATAAAGGCAATATCCATAATTTACAAATAAATCATTACTCACTCCGGTTAACAGGTCTTTACCTGGCGTGAGCGTAAAATTGCCTGGCAAGTCTAAATTAATCGCCACTTGTGAATTATAAACCACATTTACAACGCTACTTTGATAACTGATAACCGAGGAATACTGATCGCCTGATAAGTTAGGTACGGCATTATTGGCGGCAGGATTATAAACACGAACGAATAGATTCAATATCCTACCATTGGCCCAGTTAGGATTACTGATTTTGACAGCGTACAAGTGCCTGTCAACCACGGTAAAAGATTTCGACGATGACGCAGTATCTCCGGTAGTAGAGGTGGTAAGCAAGGTGATCTTATAAGTTCCAGCTTTTTTGAACCTAAATTGTGGTTCCTTATCCGAACTGGAACTGCCATCACTCGATTTCCATAAATAGGCTGCCGCGTCTGACGATTTATTGACCGTTGTAACTGGAGTAAAAGTAGGCACAGTATAACTGCTGCCCGCGCTTGCCGTAAAATTTCCAATGTCAAAACTGGCAGCGGGAATTATCTTTGGCTCTTGGTGATCTTTCTTACAAGACGAAAAGAGCACTATCAATAATACGAAGTAGAGAAGTTTAGAATTCATAAGTTGGTATTTAAATAACGATATTGTCTATAGGGCCTTTTAAGATAATATTGAACGATTTTGCAATCGTAACCTTAGGCGAGCCATTATTTGGCACCACGTCAAATGATATGCGTAGCACGTGTCTTGGTAATTTTTGATCTTCTGTAAAGGTATCTACAGGTATGGAATCACTGTGGTCGCAGCCATAACAACTGTTTGTGGCCTGTATCCTGATATAATTATCAACCGCAATGTCATTTTTCAAATACTTATTAAACCCATCGAATTCTGTTAAGTTAGCAGGCCAAACGGGGTTGTAACCATCATCATAGTAATTTTCATAAGCAAGAATTTCCCTTTTTATATTTTGGATAGAAACACCATTAACATCTGAATTGACTATATCCGGGTTCCAGACCACATTAAAGGAATTCATGTTAAGTTTCAATTCATAATAGTAACCCGAGTTACCTGGCGCAATACTGTTGTAAATTGTACAATGCGCGGTAGGAGCGGCTGAAAGGTTCATGATGCCCAGCGCTTTGCGGTATACCGGGGCGTAACCTGTTACATTTTCTTGCCCACTGCTGCCTGGTATCACCATACTTGGATTTGCAAGTGTATAACTATCCGTTATACTGCCCGTTAAATTATAACTGGTGTTGGTTGTAAGGTGTACATATTGTTTGGTGCTATCGCCTCCGCTGGACGCACCGCCGAATATTCCGTTGGCGATATTTTTAACTTGGCCTGTTAAGCCTGCTTTGGCCGCATCTTGAAGAGACTTAACAACGGACTTTTCGTCGTCCTTAGTAGCCAGCTTTACAACATAGCTACCAAGGGCTTTAAATCCTACGAAGTCTAAAGCACCACTAACAATACTTCCGAATAAGCTTGGGCCTGGAGGTTTCGGTTGGGCGATAGTTCCATTTATGCCACCTTGTGAAGTCCCATTGATGGCCAGATCACTGGCGTTGATTGAATTCAATTGCCAGGTAATTTGATTACTATTGGCGTCCTTGCCATGAACCTGCGGATCATAGGCCATCTCATATTCTGCTGCATACCAGGTTCCCGTCGCAGTGGTCTTATAAGCCTGGGTCAAATTCGTATTGTTTTGTGTGATGCTAAGATCCTGGGCACTATTTCCTGAGAATGTTAGTGTGGGTGCATCAGTTCCTGCTGTCCGTTGAATCAGCGTGTGCGAAATGTAGCTGCTTGGAATAGGTGATGTTGGTGTTAAGTAAAAATAAGCTCTCAAAAGTCCTCTATACCTATTATAAAGTACAAAATAAGCGGGTTGAATAAATTCAGTGGGGCTGAATGTATTGTAAACTAACTCCCAACCATCCGACTTTTTAATGTCGGTCGTATAAATTAGCGGAAAGGACTGATTTGAACCTGATGCCCAGGGCTTAAGAATGGAAACACCGCTTGGCGTTGGCATGTAATCTCCGGTTTCCCAATCGAAGCCGTAAGGCGTTAATGTGTTTTTACTTCCCTTTGTGGTTTGAACGAAATTTTCTTTCAAGTCCTTTTTACATCCTGTCAGAGCTGAAAGTGCGATGCAACAGATCGTTGCCCATTTGAGTAGATTGTGTTCCATAAAAGTTAAAGTTTAGATTATTACTTTTATTAAAATTAAACACCAGTTATTATATATTATAATATAATTAATAACTTAATTTATGATTAACACGAATTTAACCTAAACGAGCAATTATTTGGAATTTAAAAAACGAATAGCGGCTTCTAACTGCAAATCTTTACCTTGAGATATTGCCGGGATGTTAAAGGGAACTAGGACATCGGGTTTTATACCTTTCGATTCTATGACTTGATTATCTAACGTTTTAAACTCTACCGCAGAAGTTTCCACTTTCATAAATGCCCCGACGTCAAAAGACCCGGAATTGAAAATATTCGGGTCTGATAGCGGCCCCGTTGCGCCATAAGTTACCTCACCAACTACAGTGCAGGCATGATCGGCCTTTAAGGCAAGGATAATTGTTTCACATAACGATGCTGTAAAACTATCTGTTAGAATAACTATTGGATATTGATTTTGATATAAAGGATCATGCTTGACTTTGGCTTCAATCCAAGGTAAATATCCGTTATGCCCCAGCCCACTTTTACTCCTGATGTACCCAAAAGTTATGTCCGCCGTAACTAATTTTCCGGCAAAATAATTCAGGTCGCCAATATCGCCTCCATAGTTATTTCTTAAATCTATAATAATACCTTGTATCTTACCGGAAGTATTAAGCTTTGAAAAAAAGAAAGTTAAACCTTGTACGATAGCGGCATCTCCAGCCTTTTGGGATTGATTTAAAGAAAAAAAGTTGCAATTGAAGTAAAGTAAGTTTTGTTTAATGGTTCCGGTTGTTAAACTTATTAAGGCGTTGTCGTTAATAATTGAACCTTTAGCAGTGTAATAGCCTTTGTCAAGGTAAGGAGTTACTATATCTGAATAATTGTAAGGGGCGTGAAAGCCGGGCTCTAAAGACTTGCGTGCAATCGAAGGATTGATGATACTGTCTAACAACGGCTTATTGTTAAAAGTAATCCGGTAGTGACCGTCCTCCAGTTCCGATGTCATTTGCCTAAAGTAGAACGCTGCTTTCTTTCGGTCTGGATCACTAAAGGACAAGTTTTCAAATAAGGGCCGATATTGGGTATAAATAGCGTCCCAATTTGTTTCTTCGGTATCCCAATAAACGTATTGGTTATCCATCTTATGCCAAAAAACATCGAATATATCTTTGAAACTCTTTGGATCGGCAACCATTTCCGCATTTTTTTTTTGGCAAGAGCTAAAAGAAAATAGGATGGCAAGACATAGAATGTGCATGAAAGTTAGAGGATTGCGGTTAAGCGATGTCTGCATAAGAACTACTATTACAAGTGACTTGAATTGGAAGTTTAGGTCGAAGGGAAACCAGTGATGCAAATTAGTAGATAAAAGTGATTTGAATGTTATGACTGTGTTAAGTGTTGGGTAACTTAAGTAACCGTTTGATAACATTGGCCTTTGTATTTAGATCTGCCTTATTACTAATTTTGTGTTAGTCATTTATACACCTGCCTTAGTACCGTGCGCGTTTTGAACAATCTATATTTCATATCTTTATTGCTTTTTTTGATTTTAGGAAATGCTTACAAAAGCGAGGGTGCAATCTTTACGGTTAGTACCCAGGCTGATGCGGGCACTGGTAGTTTGAGGGAGGCTATCACCTTATCGAACAATAATGGCAATAGTGAAACCGACTTTATTTATTTTAACCTTCCCGGTAGTCAGGCTACAGATAAAACAATAACGCTTAATTCATCATTACCTCAGATTACAACCAGCCTGATTATTGATGGTTCTTCGCAACCTGGGGCCACACTATCTGTAAATGGTGCGAAAATCATTTTGCAGGCTGCCGGGCCATTTACCGACGCGGTAACGGGAACTGTGCTAAGCAGAACCGATTGTTTTTTCGTACAATCCGGCGCGGCTGTCTTCGAAATGTACGGGATGATCATCCGCAACTTTTACTCCGTTAAGCCTGATGGTAGATTTTCAACCGGCACAGGGGTATTTGCCGATGATGCTGGCAACCGATTGGTTATTGGTTCTCCAGGCAAAGGAAATGTGCTTTATGATAACGGTGCAGGATTGGAAGTCCAGGGAATCAGCGATTGTGTGATCAAATCTAATCTTATAGGGATTAAAGAAAATGGTTTAGATTTTGAATCTAATCCTCAAATTGGTGTTGGGATTGCGCCAGGCGTAAGTTGTGAATTTGGAGGCGAAACGATAGGTGAAGGAAATATCGGGTTCGGTTCATTTAGTTTTGGCAATTTATATGACAACATCTTACTTAAGTTGCGAAATAACATTTTCAATGCGAATAGTATTTATAAACGCACCAGTAATTCCGAAGCGATGATAAAAACTTACCAGTTCCAGGTGTATGTTTTTTCACAGTTGCAACCGAACATCAACCATCCGCCTATTGTGCTGATCGATCACAATACACTGGGTTGTAACCTCACTGTAGCGAAATGCAACGGGATCGATCTTAATATCAACTCAAATACTTTTGGAACATCTCCTGATCATTCCACGTTACTGCCCATATACAATAGCGCAATATCTATAAAGCAAACCAATGGCCGCATGTTGATTGGAGGCACAACAAATGACTTGGGTAATGTTTTCACAAATGTGATCAGTTCTGCTGGAACATTAGATTCGCATGCTGTTGTTGAAACATCAGAAAGTTCTGCAATTGAGCTTTCCCATAATAGTTTTTATTGCAATGAGAACTCGCCTTTTTTGTATCTTGATAAAGGGCCTGGCGATAAACCTGTCAACACCTCAATCACGGCAATTACTGCTTCGTCCGTTACGGGCATTGCCAAAACAAGTGCGCGGATTGAATTATTTTATGCCGACATTAACTGCACCGGATGCCAACCTCAGAAGTTTATCTCCTCGATAGTGGCGGGGCCTGACGGAAAATGGATTTATAACGGTGCTTTACAACCCGGTTATGGCGTATTGGCAACTGCGACATTAGGCGGTATCAGTTCAGAATTTACCGATACTAAAATCTATCTTGGAAATGTTCAAATTCATGATGCTACCTGTGACAACAATGGGGCGATATCTGGAATAAATGTGGCTAATGCTACCCAGGTTCAATGGCTCAATGAACAGGATCAGGTTGTAGGGATAAACTTAGATTTAAAGAGTGTTCCGGCCGGTAAATACCGGTTAAAAACCCAGCAGTTTCAATGCACCAATTACAGTCCGATATTTACAATAAATGTAGGAGCCAGCCTTGGTATCAATGAAGCAGGTATAACCATCACCGACGATCAGTGTGATCAGCAAACCGGATCTATCAAAAACATTATTGGTACTGGTGGGACACTTCCATACATTTATTTATGGCAAAATAGTTCAGGACAGGTCATTGGTAATCAGGTAGATTTAGTGCATTTGGGACAAGGGAATTATACGTTAATCTTAACAGATGCAGACGGCTGTCGTGTAATTAAGAAAACGTACAGCGTAGCTAATAAAGATGCGGTACTTACGCCACCTATCATAAATAATATTATTGCCTGCAGTTCCCCGGTTACGATCAGGGTAACTAATCCAGTTGTTGCTACAAGTTACCGGTTATATAAAAATTTAACGGATTTAAATTATATACAGGAAAATTCTTCAGGCATTTTCAATGTAGATGTACAACAAAACAATACCTTTTATATTACGCAGTTAGTCAATAGTTGTGAAAGCGCTCGTATTGCAGTAACAGTAACCGTGGGTGGAACTCCAATTAGAATTAGTAACACTTTTACACCTAACGGAGATGGAATCAATGATAACTGGGAAATAGCCGGAATAGAAAATTTCCCGAATGCTATGGTTGAATTATATAACAGGTATGGAGCCAGGGTATTTGATTCTAAAAATTATGGCGGTCAGTTTGATGGCCGGTCAAATGGTAAGGATCTTCCGGTTGGAACATATTATTATATCATTAAGTTAGGGACAGGATGCAATATAGTTTCAGGAAGCTTAACAATCATCCGTTAATTGAGAGACTTATTTTAAAATTAATCTACCATAACAAATCTTCAATCAATTAAACATCTCCTAACTAAAAAAAAATTAAAATTGTTGCGATCAATAGCTAAATTATTAATAACGTAACAACCATTTGTAGCTACTTTAATGTGAGTTCGGGTTATACGGCTAAAAGTAAGGCGGCCATTCATTACGGCCGCCTTTGTTTAAACCAAAATACCTGAATTATATTTCACCTCGCCGAATATTTCTGCCGAAGCAAAGCCATGTCCGCACCAACTTTAGTATCCAGTATCTTGGCATAATGTTGCGTGGTCTGAATATTGGTATGGCCTAACATCTTGGATACGCTTTCAATGGGTACGCCATTTAAAAGCGTTACCGTCGTTGCAAAAGTATGCCGGGCAATATGGAAGGTGATCGGTTTATTAATGCCGCATACGTCCGCTATTTCCTTCAAATAGCTATTCATCTTCTGATTACTCAATACAGGTAAGACCCGCCCGCTGTTTTCGCATTGGGCATGATCAGCGTAACGCTGTATCAAAGCCATAGCAGTTGGTAGTAATGGAATGCGGGACGGTACATCGGTTTTTAGCCGGTTGATCGAAAGCCATTTTTCGCCGTCTACACCAGTTACAATTTCCCATCTGCGCAACTTTTTCACATCTGCATAAGCCAAACCCGTAAAACAGCAAAACAGGAAAATATCACGCACCTGCGTCAAACGGTCTGTGGCCATTTCCTTAACCGACATTTCCTGTAGTTCTTCGGTTGTTAGATAAACCCGGTCAACGGTCTTGATTTTGTTCTTATAGTTCGAGAACGGATTATAAGACAGCCAGCGGTTAGCGATGCAAATACGGATGATCTTGCCAAAATTCTTAATGTATTTGACAGCAGAATTATTGGCACATTTCCTTTCGGAACGTAAATAAAACTCATACTCCGTTATAAAGGCATGGTCAACCTGCTTAATATCTATATCGGTTAGGTTATACTTCCACTTTAAAAAATCCTGGGTATGCTTTAAAGAGGTCTTGTAACGGCATAATGTACCTGGGGTGTATTCCTTACCTAACAGGGCTTCCATTTTTTGGTTATGCTCTTTAAAGATGGCAATCAGGGAGTGGGGCTTTTCAGTTCTGCCCATAAATTTATTGCGGATGGTTTCAGCCGTCACCAATACATCTTCCTCGGTTAACTGGCGGTGCGCCTCATAAACCTTGCTTTGCAGGTCGTCTAAATAAGCGTTAAAGGATTTTACTTCTTCCTTAGTGCCTTTCTGGCGGACAGCAGCACTATTCCATTGGGCTGGTTCACATTCACGGCCAGACGGCGTTTCGGAACGTTTACCGTTCACGGTAATGCGCACCCACACCGGCATGGGGCCGCTTACATAGTTTTTTGGCTTTCTTATGTAGAAAAGCAAACTGAATTTAGTTTTCATAACAATAACGTTAAAAGTGAAACAAAATTAAGCTTGCAATCAATCGTAAACAAGATGTTCAATTACTGAACTGGTTGATATTCAATTATATATATGAAAATCGGTGCGTAGGGTATAACTGAAAAATGACGCACCGAAATACGCACTTTTTTGTTGATAATTGGTGCATAAATTGGGGATTTGGCACCAAAACAAAAGCCTGCAATCATTTGATTTGCAGGCTTTTAGCTGTTTTTGACAGGGTTATTCGCGGAGAGTTAGGGATTCGAACCCCAGGAACCTTTCACAGTTCAACAGTTTTCAAGACTGCCGCAATCGACCACTCTGCCAACTCTCCGGGCGCAAAAGTACAAATCCATACAGGATTGCCAAATTCTAATTCAACTTTTTTTTGCAATGTTTCTTAGTGTGCTGATAATGAGTAAAAAGGCCTTTATATGAGGCAGGACTGGCTTTTACCAAAAAGCTAAAAAGCGCAAAAGATGTATGTAAATGCGCAACTAAATTAAAATTTAGGATTTTTTTATATTATACATCCTTAAAACCTGGTAATAAAAGCCGTTAGTTGGTGTATAAAGTACAATACCCAGATCCGTTGAACTACCGTTGTTAACCATTGAATTAAAATAATAGCTTAAGATGCTTTAAATGGTTATTTTTGCGCTGTATTTAACGATCTGCCTCCTTTGCGTATATATAGCTGATTAATATATGAATAGCATCCACAATAAAGATATTGGAACAAAACAAAAAGCGCTTGCCATTAATCTTAATCCTCAAATTTATGGCTCGTTTGCCGAAATTGGTGCAGGACAAGATGTTGCAGCAAATTTTTTCAAAGCCGGTGCTTCATCGGGTACCATAGCCAAAACCATGTCGGCTTACGATATGACTTTTTCTGATGCTATTTATGGCGTACAGCAGGTTCGCCGGTATGTAAGCGAATCGCGGTTAATATCCATGCTCGACCATGAATATGGCCTGTTGATAGAGCGTTTGGCCAAACAACGGGGCGATCAAACCACTTTTTTTGCTTTTTCTGATACTATAGCAGCCCTCAATTACAATAAAACCAACGAGGGGCATGGCTGGATGGGCGTACGCTTTCAGCGGGAACCTAACGGGCCATTTAACAATGTGGTGCTTCACGTAAAGTTGCTGGATAACGATAATAATTTGCAGCAGCAGGCAGCTGGTATTTTGGGTGTAAACCTTATTTATGCCTGTTTTTATTACAATGCAGCGCCGCCGGTATTCTTGCTTTCATTAATGGATAACCTGTCAAGAGACCGGATACAGATAGATATGATCCGTTTTGAAGGGCCCGATTTTGATAAAGTGGATAATCGTTTAATGAGCCTTCACCTGGTGAAGTATGGTTTTTCTGACGCGGCTGTTTTTGGCCCTGATGGTAAAAACCTGCAGCCTACAGAAGCCTTGTATAAAAAACATACAGTGGTTATTCGCGGGCGTTTCAGGCCGTTAATTAATGTGCATATGGATATGCTGAACACCGGTGTGAAACAGTTTTTACAGGAGCCGGATGTGGACAGTAAAAACGTGATGGTAATTACCGAGCTTACGCTGCAATCGTTAAAAGAAAGAGACGCAGACCTGAATGCAGATATTGATGAAAAAGATTTCCTGGACAGGGTTGATATCCTGTGTTCGCTGGGGCAAACGGTATTGATCTCAAACTTTCACGAATATTATAAGCTGGTAGCCTATTTATCAAAGATTACCAAGTTAAAACTTGGTGTTGTTTTGGGCTATCCGAATCTGGAATACATATTTACTGAAGAGCATTACCGGGATTTGCCCGGAGGTATCCTGGAGTCATTTGCCACGCTTTTTAGCCGTAAGGTAAAGCTATTTATTTACCCCACTTTGCGTAACGGCACTATCTTTAATTGCCTTAAATTTTCTCCGCCGCCCCATCTGATAGATCTATTCCGTTACCTGATTGCCAATAACAAGATAGAAGATATCAGGCATTACAATGAAAATAACCTGAATGTAGATACCGATAATGTACTGCAACTAATTAAACAAGGCGAAGCCGGTTGGGAAGACTATGTGCCTGCTGAAGTAGCTACGATGATTAAAGAACGGTGCCTGTTTGGTTATGCAGGAGAAACCGCTGTTGCTAACAAAGGTATTACAGCTAATAACATATAATCTTTGCGCTTAAAACTATAATTTGTAAACGAACCGAATAGTATTTACGTTGATATAGCTGCCCTACCAGAAAAGGATTAAATGAAGGAATATATTTTAGGTATTGATATTGGTACCGGAAGCACCAAAGGTGTTGCCTTAAATTTAGATGGTGTTGTAATGGCATCTTCTCAGCATCATTATCCAATATATCAGCCCCATCCTAATTTTAGTGAGCAGGATCCTGAAATGATCTGGCAGGCCTTTGTAAAATGCATTCAGAATATTGTAGGGCAGCTTGGTGATGCACCTGTGGCTGTTAGTTTAAGCAGTGCCATGCACAGCTTAATCCCGGTGAATGAAAAGGGGATACCCTTGAGCCAGATGATTACCTGGGCCGATGTGCGCAGCGAAGAAATAGCCGAAAGGATCAGAAGTTCTGCCGAAGGCGAGGCTATATATAGGCAAACCGGCACGCCAATTCATCCCATGTCGCCTTTATGCAAGCTAATCTGGCTGAGAGAGAATCAGAATGAGCTGTTTGAAGAAACGCATAAATTTATCTCAATCAAGGGGTACATTTGGCACCGTTTGTTTAACCAGTTCGAGACAGACTATTCCATCGCATCTGCAACTGGTTTGTTTGATATAAAAAATCTTTGCTGGAGCGAGGCTGCCTGCCGGTTGGCAGGTATCAGGATTAACCAGCTGGCCGACACATTTAACACCACCTATGTGCGTAAAGGTTTAAATGATGAAAGCGCTACTTTACTGGGTATACCGCAAATAACACCATTTGTAATAGGGGCCAGCGATGGTTGCTGTGCTAATATTGGCAGCTACGTAACAGACCCGGGTACGGCGGCGTTAACCATAGGCACCAGTGGCGCAGTGCGTATTACAGGCCCCGAACCTGTTTATAATTATAAGGCCATGACGTTTAATTACTTACTAAACGAGCATACTTATGTAAGTGGGGGTGCTGTAAATAATGGAGGCATAGCGGTAGACTGGCTATTGAAAAAGTTTTTAAACCAAACCGAGCTGAATGCCGGGAGCTACGATGCTTTATTTAATGCCATAGAAACCATTAAGGCAGGAAGCGATGGCCTCATATTTTTACCTTATTTATATGGCGAAAGGGCACCTATATGGGATGCAAACAGCAGTGGTGCTTATTTAAATATACAGCCCCAGCACGATCAAAATCATTTTTTAAGAGCCGCCCTCGAAGGTATTTGCTATGCCTTAAACGATGTGATCCGCGCGTTGGAAGATACATCAGTCGAAATTAAACAGATTAACATAAGCGGGGGCTTTATTACCTCTTCAACCTGGATGCAGCTTTTGGCTGATATTACCGGTAAAAAATTGATGGTTTTGCAGCTGGAAGATGCATCGGCCATAGGCGCAATATTTTTGGCCATAAATGCGCTTTGGCCGGCAAAGGCACTACCCGTTATTGAAGAGCCTGCTTTAATTACCCCAAATGCTGAAAACCATAAGCTTTATGCCCAAACATTCCCCTTATATAAAAAATTATACGAAGACTTAAAAGGAACTATGCACTTGTTGCATCAGTTAAAATAGCTGTAAAGCTAAAGCTGCATGGCAAACTGGAAGCCAACTGCACCATCCTGGTAAGAAGGCATTAGTATCGCGCTTTTAGTTTGTTTGTTTTTCTTTAGCTCGATAGGAATATCGTTGTTCTTCTCCTTTTTTTCTTTCGAAAACGCATTCCTGATATAAGGATACAGCAGGTAAGCTCCTTTGGTTGACAGGATACCAAAACCGGCCCCTGCAACAACATCGCTAAACCAATGATCCTGGTGATAAATGCGCATAATACCCGTTGTGGTGGCAAATGTATAGCCAATAATACTATATGCTACAGACTTCTCGCTCAACTCCTGCGACATAAACTCGGCCCCTGCAAATGCATTGCCTGTATGCCCTGACGCAAATGATAACCTGTCTGCACCGTTAGGCCTTAAACGATGTGTCGCATTTTTTACTCCAAATAAGCTAAGTGTAAGCATTCCCTGTGCCATTGCATAGATAAGGGTACGGTCAACAAAGGTGTTTTTCCCATGCACGCCTACCAGGTTTAAGCCGTAAACCAAAACAACAGGGGCATATTGAAAGTAGTTTTCCAGGTGGCTTTTGGTAATGATATCATGCTCAACAGCTTCATCATAAACATAATGATCAAAATGCCTTAAAGGATGAATATAAAACGAGCCGATTCCATAGCCGATCATGGCCATAGGAGGTATCAGCGACCGGAATTTACCGTGCAGATGCCTTACCGTATCCGGCGCGGTAAAAAGATCTTTTTTGAGGGTATCAGCAACGTTAACCTTTTTTTTAGTCGTATCTGCGCCTTGCTGTGCATCGGCTTTAAAGGCAATAAACAGTAATAAAATGAAGATGATTTTTTTCAACAGTACAGGTTAAATAATTGTTAAGATATCATCATAACAAAAAACCATTAAAAAAGATTGGACATTTTATTAAAGAAATTTTACTGGTTAATTTTCAGTCAAACATTAAAAATCGGGGCTGAAACTGAACTTTACACCATAAGTAGAAATACCGGGATGATCGAGGTAATTAAACCTCCGGATCATATCCACCCTTATAAATTTAAAGATATTGCCAATACCGGCTCCAGCTTCTATATAAGGTGTTTTACCCAGGGCATAGGTGCCGTTGGCTCCACCCGCAGCTGCCGGAAACTGGTACAGGTTTTTAGCGTAAAGCGGATCGTTCTCGGTACGTAAACCGCCGTATAAGATTTTAAATGACAGGTATTCGCGCCATTTTAAATGCGATATAAGCGGTATTTTATTCAGGAAGAAGCCGTTAAAGCTTTGGGTAAAATTGATGCCTGCATAATGGTCGCTCACAAACTCCAGGTAGTTCATTTGATTATAGGCATCATCGTTGTAAGCTATAGATTGATTGGCCGGGCTGATATTTAACAGCGGGAACGGTACCTTACCGGCTAAATAGCTGCCTACAAACGTTATGTCTGCATAACCCAGCTGCGACATATAAAAACGCTTGTAAATGTTGGCCGTTACATTAGTGTAATTGTATGAGCCGTTAAAAGGCCCTTTAATCCCTTGGTTTATTTGCAGGTTAAAAATAGGATATTTACTATGGATGGTATGGCGCGACTCGGTGCCCTGCAGTATTTTTTCGTGTGGTGCAAACCTTAATCCTACGCTAATTTCGGTAGTAACTAAATGATTTACAAGGGTATTAGCCGCATCGTTATTTTGGAATACCAAGGTACCGGCCGCCTGCTGATCCCAATTTTTTACAGATACATTATAAGAGAAGTGATTCTCAAAATCCTTCACATAATCTACCCTGAAAAATTTGCTGTAGATCCAGTAATCGGTTGTGCCGGAGTGGAATGATGACAGTGCCGCCTGCGAATTATTAATGGTAAAATCCTGCCCCGGTGTAGCTACATCATAAAGGTAACTTACCTTAAAGTAATCATTGGGGAAACGGTAAAAAGGCGTTTTATTTAAAGAAAAATAGGTGGCAAAATCATATTTAAACTTGGTATCCCTGGTGCCAAACGCGGTATAGCCCTGCAGGTAAACCGTGTTATTAAATTGCGGTGTAGTACGCCCGCCAACCTGAAAACGTGAGCCCTCCTGGCTGTTAAATGAGTATAATGCACCTACAGGGCCCGCCTGTACAGCGCCCAGATCGGCATAGCCGCCTACTAAAGTTTTTGCAATCCAGGTTGTCCTTTTATAAGATGGCATGTTTTCCAGCTTTTGCACTTTGGCATAAACCTCATTTTGCTGGCCGGTAAGCGTATCGGTACGGTTATTTTTCCAGTAGGTAGTATCTGCCTGGTTGGGATTAATGTCGGTTTGTAAACTTTTACCCTGGTAAAATGCGGCCGGTTGTGGTGTATTAAACTTGTAATTAGAATAAAACACTGTTCGCTCGCCCAAAATGCTCG
Organism: Mucilaginibacter polytrichastri; assembly: GCF_001911425.1. Classification (GTDB taxonomy): domain Bacteria; phylum Bacteroidota; class Bacteroidia; order Sphingobacteriales; family Sphingobacteriaceae; genus Mucilaginibacter; species Mucilaginibacter polytrichastri. Next base: position 1,700,356 of record NZ_MPPL01000001.1, read on the forward strand.
TGCCCTTGTTTTTCAAAAGGCCGAAATCTGCCCTGGCAATGCTTTTCTTCAGGTAATAACGGCCGCCTGCATAAGGTTCAAAGTTGAGGTTGATCTTTAAACTGCGCATAAAATTAATATTGATCTGCTTGTTTACATTCAACTCGCATGCTGCAACAGCGTAATGGCCATCGAGCGTTACGGTTATCTTCCCCTCAAAAAGCAGGTCGCCTTTGGTGCGGGGGGTAAAACTAAGTTCAACTAATTTTTGGTTGCCAACTTGTATCGTATCGGTAATAAAGAATTTGTAAAAGTCTGGTGCGTGGTCTGCAATGGGGCTCAGAAACTGGTTACTGATAATGAAGATATTATTGGTGTATATATCAATATTATTCCCATACATCCGGTTCAGATAGATGCCTAAACCGGTTGTATCTATAAATTTAATGATGTTGACACCCTTCTCTGCGTTTAGGATCTGGATGCTTTTAGACGGACTTTTACGATAATAATACTTCGATAATTTTTCGTTAAAATAAACCGGAACGGAGGTCTTTTTTTGCCCGTTTATGATTTGGGTAGTATCCATCATAAATTGATACTTGCGAAAAAATGCGCTATTGATAAATGCCTTTGGCATGTCAAACATGGATAACCCGAGGCGCTCATACTGGTCGTATTGCAGGTAATCGGTGCTTTCCATCCGGTTTTGTGCCTTGTGTTCAATCACCTGCTGAATAAGCTCTACAGCGGGGTTGTCTTTATTTCTGTATCGTTTACTTTTCCCCGAAACTATTTTTACCTCTTTAAGTTGGGTCTGGCTTTTTTCCAGGCGGATCTTTAAATCATTGGGCTGCCCCGGCGTAATTACTTTTACTACAGGCTGATAACCCATAGATGAAAACGAGATGCGGTAAAAGGGCAGGGGAGCATTTAAGGTAAAATTCCCGTGGTCGTCTGTATTGGTTCCGTATTTACTCCCGCTGAAAGAAACACTGATAAAAGAAAGGGGGTGGCCTGATGTTGCATCAATAACCTGCCCTGTTACACGGGTACTAATTTGTTTATATGGCAAGTTTTTATGGCCCGAGTCTGTTGTGTGCTTTAAACTATCCTGCGTTAAGCTGTCTTTTTTTACTGCCGGGGTATTTTGCTGTTGGGCAGTGCTGCATAAAGGAAATAATATGAAGAGTAGGTAACTGAATTTTAAAAAATTCTTAAAGGATAAAAACTGACATGTTATCTTCCTTACAGAAGATAATTTTATAAGGCAATTCAAAAAAATAAGTAACAAATTGAATTAGTAATTAAGTATCAAAAAATAAAATTAAGTATCTATTTAACCATCTAACCAGTTTAATGTGTGTATAATGTACAAAATAAACTTCAATTCTGGATTGTTTCTGAACAATCTAATTTTATACTGTTATTAAAAGATATTAAAACGATCAAATATGCAATAATGATGTACTTGATAATAGCTTAATTACTAACACAGTGACATAGTGATTTAAGTTATTAACTTACTATATGGATTTTAGTATAAATTAATCAATTCGAAACTATTTTGTTTATGATCGCTAATTAGTGATTACAAGCATCGTTAACTATAAATACGTTTGTCGTTGGTATACTGTAACAAATTATAAGTGTTTTAGCATCCATCATCCCCCAATAAAAATAAAATACCGATACTTATCTTATGTTTACGTATAGTGTTGATTCAAGAATAATAAAAGGTATGTACAAAAGATTTTTTTTGTTGTTTTTTACGGTTATTTTACTGGGATGTAAAGTTGCATCCAGTGCAGCTTTGCCTGTAATTGATAGTGGCGATGTACTGCCGGATGCAAAACAAAGCGTTGTGTTGAAAAGTGTAGCCGAAATGGTTTCGAGGTACAATTACAAAAAGGTTGAACTGAACGATTCGATCTCAGGGGTAATTTATAACCGCTACCTCAAATCTCTGGATGGAAACCACAACTATTTTCTGGCATCTGATATCAAAAGCTTCGAGCCTTATAAAACTTTGCTAGATGATGATATCAAAGCGGGTAACCTGGAACATGTGTTTTTGATGTTTAACGTTTATAAAAAACGATACAAGGAGCATATTAATTACGCTTTGGCGCAGTTAAATAAAAACTTCGATTTTAATGAAAATGATATTTTTGTTTACGACAGGGATAGCCTGCCGTTTATTGCTTCGCAGGCAGAAATGGATAACCAATGGGCTCAGCGCGTTAAGTATGATCTGCTTAACTTAAAGCTGGCCAGCACAGATATGGCCAAAAATAAGGCAACGTTGAAAAAACGTTATGAAAACTTGTTAAGCCAGTCGGCCAAATTGGTTAGTACCGATGTAATGCAGGTTTTTATGGCTGCACTTACCAATGCTATTGATCCGCACACTAATTATTTTAACCCGGCTAGTGCAGCTGCATTTAATATCGATATGTCGCGTTCGCTGGAGGGCATAGGTGCTACACTGGCTTCAGAGAATGAGTACATTACCATTAAAGCGCTTACGGCCGGCGGCCCCGCTATTAAAAGCCAGCAGGTTGATATTGGCGACAGGATTATAGCCGTAGCCCAAGGTAAAACCGGGGAGTTTCAGGAAATTATTGGCTGGCGCAATGATAATGCAGTTACCCTTATCCGCGGTGCTAAAGGTACCATTGTTAGGCTGAAATTATTGCCAAAAGGTAAAAATGCGTCTGATAAATCCAAAATTGTAGAGCTGGTTCGTGATAAGATCATTCTGCAGGATCAATCGGTTAAAAAAGAGATCCGCACTTACAATCAAAATGGCAAAACGGTTAAGATAGGCATCATCAATGTACCGGCCTTTTACCTGGATTTTAACGCCTACAAAGCAGGCGACCCTAATTATAAAAGTACCACCAGGGATGTAAAGCTGATACTGGATACACTGAAAAACGATAAGGTTGATGGCGTGGTAATGGACCTTCGCCAAAATGGTGGCGGCTCATTGGTAGAAGCGGTAAGCCTTACCGGCCTGTTTATAAAAACCGGGCCCGTAGTGCAGGTGCGCGACACCCGCGATAAGGTACAGGTTGACGATGATGAAGACCCTTCAATTTCATGGACCGGGCCTATGGCTGTACTGGTTGACAGGTTTAGTGCCTCGGCATCAGAAATTTTCTCCGGAGCTATACAAGATTACGGCAGGGGGCTAATTATTGGTACACAAACTTATGGTAAGGGCACTGTACAGCAGGTTTACGATTTGGATCAGATTATAAATCCCGCAATTAAAGAAATGCTAACCAGCCTTGCCAATAAAAATGGAATAAAGCCGGTGGGCAATACTTCTAAATTTGGGCAGCTTAACCTTACGGTAGCTAAATTTTACCGCATCAGCGGTGGTTCAACGCAACATAAGGGCGTAACCCCTGATATTATCTTTCCGGCGATTATTCCTCTGGATAAATATGGCGAAGATACGGAGCCATCTGCCCTGCCTTACGACATGATTAAACCCAGCACTTACACTAAAATTGACGACTTTAGTACCGTAATACCGCAGCTGCGCAAATTGCACGAAGCCCGTATGGTTACCAACCCCAGCTATCAGTATTTATCGGCTGATATTGCTGATTTTAAAAAGCGTGAAGGTGAAAAAAGTACAACCCTTAACGAGGATAAGCTGAAACAGCAACGCGATGCCGACGAAGCAAAATTATTAGAACGTAATAATTTGCGCCGGGTGGCTTTAGGCCTGCCCCCTTTAAAGAAAGGCGAAACCAGGGCTAAGAATGAAGACCTGGATTTTCTGAAATTAGAAGCCGGCCAGATATTAACTGACTATATTGGACTTAATAAGGCCAATTAAATTAGTTCAACAAATAGTTTTTAAGCTAAAACTGCAAAAAAGGGCCGTCATTTGATAGCCCTTTTACCTTAAAAATACCTATGAATAATTCTGCCTGGGACCATATAATTCATCAGTTTGATTTGCCATTAAGCAATCCTGTGCTCATTTTTTCTCTTATACTTTTTATCATTCTGCTTGCCCCGGTTTTAATGGGTAAAATTAAGGTACCCGGCATTGTCGGGTTTATTTTAGCAGGCATTATTGTAGGGCCGTATGGTTTTAACCTGCTTAAAAAAAATTCGGCAATCGAGCTTTTTTCTACTATAGGCCTATTGTACATCATGTTTATTGCAGGTATAGAGCTCGACCTTGCCGAGTTTAAAAAAACTAAGCATAAAAGTTTTGTTTTTGGTTTTCTTACTTTCTCTATTCCCATACTAATAGGTTTTCCCGTTTGTTATTATCTGCTGGGCTATTCTATGCTTACATCGGTACTTACGGCCAGTATGTTTGCCACGCATACTTTGGTTGCATATCCTATTGTAAGCAGGTACGGTATTTCGAGGACTGAGGCAGTGGCGATTACGGTAGGGGGGACAATTTTAACAGATACAGCGGTACTCATTATCCTTGCTGTAATTATGGGGGCTAAAAACGGAGGTTTAACAACAGCCTTCTGGGTGCAGCTTATCCTGTCACTTATGGTGTTCACCATTATTATGTTTTTGATTGTGCCGCGTATAGCCAGGTGGTTTTTCACTAAGTTGGAAAGCGAAAAAACATCACATTATGTTTTTGTATTAGCCGTTGTATTTTTTTCTGCGTTTTTGGCCCAGCTGGCTGGGGTAGAGCCTATTATCGGTGCATTTGTGGCCGGGCTTGCGCTAAATAAACTCATCCCGCATTCATCCATGCTGATGAACCGGATAGAGTTTGTTGGTAACGCCATTTTTATTCCATTTTTCCTGATCAGCGTAGGTATGCTGGTTGATTTGCGGGTACTTTTTAGAGGGCCCGAAGCTGTTATCGTGGCCGCAAGTTTAACTGCGGTTGCATTGGCCGGTAAATGGTTATCTGCATGGTTTACACAAATGCTGTTCAAATATTCGGGCATTCAGCGCAATCTTATTTTTGGCTTAAGCAGTGCCCATGCAGCCGCCACTTTAGCTATTATTTTGGTGGGTTATAAGGCCGGCATTATTGACGATAATACCCTAAATGGCACTATTATTTTAATACTAGTTACCTGTGTGGTGGCATCACTTGCTGTAGAAGGGGCTAGCAAAAAAATGGTATTATAAGACAATAATAAAGATGGTGAAGTGTTACATGAAAGTGAATCCGAAAGTACACTAAAATAATTTGCTTGTTTTTATTTTAAAATCATCCGGTATACATTATTTATACCAGTGTAATCTAAAAATAAAATAGTGTCGATAATTGCTTGCTATATTTGCCGATATTAACCAATCCTGCACCAGTGCATTTACCAGTTTATAAATCATAATTATGAAACAGAAAATTTCTATGAATGATATTGCCCAGGATTTAAACGTATCTATCACCACGATATCGTTTATCCTGAACGGCAAGGCAAAAGAAATGCGGATAAGCGACAAGCTTACCAAAAAGGTGCTTGATTATATTGAAGAAAAAAACTACAATCCCAATGCTTTAGCGCAAAGCCTCCGTACCGGCAAATCAAAAATAATAGGGCTGGTTGTTGAGGATATTGCCGATGCTTTTTTTGCAAGTGTTGCCCGGTTAATAGAAGAACGCGCTTATAAAAAGGGCTACAAAATTATTTATTGCAGTACAGAAGATAACCCGAAAAAGACGATCGAACTGATCCGGATGTTTAAAAGTCGCAGTGTAGATGGCTACATTATTACCCCACCCAAGGGTATAGAATCTGAGCTTAAGTTTATGCGTAATGATAGCCTGCCTTTTGTACTCTTCGACAGGTATTTTCCCGACCTGGATACAGATTATGTAGGTATCGATAACCTGGAAGGTTCAAAAATGGCCATTCGCCACCTGGTTGCCCAGGGATTTAAAAATATTGCCTTTGTAACCCTCGATTCTGACCAAACCCAAATGCAGGACCGCATGAACGGTTATCGCTTAGCCATAAAGGAGGGGGGCGTTAAAGATTATGTACTGGAAATTAAGTTTACCTCTAAACCCGAAAAAGCGGTACAGCTGATCACTAATTTCTTAACCAAGCACAAGGAGATTGATTCGGTACTCTTTGCCACCAATTACCTGGCGTTACAGGGCTTCGCAGCACTTAATAAGTTAAAATTAAAAATACCGGAAGATATTGCCGTTATCGGGTTTGACGATCATGCTTTTTTTGAAGTTTTTAACCCGCCAATAACTGCCGTTGCCCAGCCAATGA
>NZ_MPPL01000001.1:1706583-1718659 GCF_001911425.1 Mucilaginibacter polytrichastri
AAATTTATCAGAAAATTTGATAGATGTTTTATTTACCAATATGACGAATGAGAGCTCGCAGGCTACTGCAGCAACTAAAATTGTACTTAACCCCGAGTTAATAATCAGAGCATCTTCATTAAAAAAAATGTAGAAAATATATTTTTTATTAATTTGCTAAAACCGTTTAGTTTTTCTAGGTTTGAAAACCAATTTAAATCTGCGATATGCTTTTCTGTGTTATTTATTTAGCATAGCCATTTTATAATATTGATATACAGTTATTTATATCTGTTTATCAATATTGGCTTTTAAGCTTTCCCCGATTTTTAAATGTATTGTTCGTATGGTGGTATATTTTCAACCGATATACTTAAATCTTATCCGGCTATTAACCTAAAGACAAATATTTAATTCGCTTATGATTGATTTTACTTTTAACATGAAATGGAAAGCTACAGTCTCCTGCTTTCTCATTATGCTCTGCTGCTGTTTTAAAAGCCAGGCGCAGAGTAAAGCAATTACCGGTAAAGTAATTGATGGCACCACTAACGAAACTCTGATTGGGGCAACGGTGCAAATCAAAGGCACCACCCAGGGTGCCGCTACCGACATTAACGGAAACTTTAAAATAAATGCCAATGATGGCGCTATTTTAGAAGTTAAGAGTGTGGGATATACATCTGTTACTATCGCTGCAACATTTGAAGAGCCGATGGTGATTAAACTGGCACAAACCAGCAGCGCCCTTAATGAAGTACTTGTTGTGGGTTATGCTACGCAAAAGAAAGCCAGCTTAACCGGTGCAGTATCGAGCGTGAAAGCCAGTGATATTGCCAACCTGCCTGTAGGCGGTGCCGACCAAATTTTGCAGGGTAAAGCTGCCGGTGTAGCGGTTACGCAAAATACAGGTGCGCCCGGCGATGGTATCAATATCCGCATCCGGGGTATAGGTACTATCAATAATAACAGCCCGCTTTATGTGATAGATGGTGTACCAACCCCCAATGGTATCAATGAAATTTCGCCTAACGATATCGAAAGTATCAGCGTGCTGAAAGATGCATCATCTGCAGCTATATACGGTGCGCGTGCATCAAACGGCGTGGTTTTAGTTACTACCAAAAAAGGTAAAAACGGCCCGCCTAAGGTAAACGTAAATGCTTACACAGGTGTGCAAACCTCGCAGCACTTAATTAAAATGGCTAATACAGCCCAGTATATTGCAGCTTATAACACCGCAGCTACCAATGATGGCCGCGCGCTGATTCCTGCAAGTATAATTAACTCTGGTTTACCCGATGTAAACTGGCAGAAAGAAGTGCTTAAACCAGCACCGATCAGCAACGTGCAGGCATCAATCAGTGGTGGTAATGATAATACTACTTATCTGGTATCTGCCAACTATTTCGGCCAAAATGGTTTAATTAAAAATTCATCATTTGATCGCCTAAATCTGCGTACCGCAATCAACAGCAACGTCTCTAAATATGTTACCGTAGGTACCAACATCAACTTAGGCTATTCAAAAAACCGCCAGGTAGGTACCTCCGGCGATGGTTTTGGCTCGGGCAACCCCGGTGCCAGCGTTTTACGCTACGCTTTGTTCCGTACACCTGCTACACCTGTTTACAATGCCAACGGTCAGTTTGTAGATATCCCGGCTAATCCACAGTTTTTTGGCGACGGCTTAAACCCGGTAGGTTTTGCTGATAACTATGACCGTAACTTTTATGGCTACTCTTTGTTGGGCAACGCCTTCATCGAATTACACCCGATCAAAAATTTAAAGATCAAGAGTGATTTTGGTACCAACTTCGTAATTACAGATTATAAGCAATTTTTTGCTACATGGGGTGTCGATAGGTTCCTGAACTCCCCAAACAGTTTGGCACAATCAAACGCAAACCAGTTTGACTACAACTGGACCAATACCGCCACTTACGACTGGACACTTGCCAAGAAACATGTATTTAACTTTTTAGTAGGTACCGAATTAATCAAGAGCAACAGCCAGGCGCTAAGTGCATCACGTACCACATTCTCTAACCAGGGGTCTGCATTTCAGTACCTTGATAACGGCTTAATTTCAACGGCGTTAAACGGCAGCGGTCAAAGCCACTGGGCTTTATTCTCCTTATTCGGCCGCGTAAACTATGCATTCGATGACAAGTACTTAGCTACCTTTAACTTCAGGCGTGATGGATCTTCGCGACTTGATCCTAACAACCAATATGGTAACTTCCTTGGAGGTTCATTAGGTTGGAGATTAGACCGGGAAGAGTTTTTAAAAGATATCAAACCAATCAGTTTGTTAAAACTACGTGCCGGTGTTGGCCAGTTGGGTAACCAGGAAATTGGCAACTATAGTTATGCTACATTGGTTTCACCTGCGGGTTTCTACCCATTTGGCGGTGCAAGTAACCAGGGTAATGCGATCACCCTTTTGGGTAATCCTCATGTAAGATGGGAAACAAGTACACAAACAGATGTTGGTTTAGATATCGGTTTATTTGATAGCGCACTATCTATCTCTGCCGATTACTATATCAAAAATACCTCAGGCATGTTGCTAAACCCAGAGAAACCTTCGAGTGCAGGTGGCGCGGGCAGCGCTTATGTTAACGCAGGTAAAATGCGTAACCAGGGCTTTGAGTTGGAGATTAGCTACAAAAACAGCATCAACCACAAATTTAAATACGAGATTGTGGGTAACCTTGCTACCGTTAAAAACAGGATAACTTCTTTAGCAGACGGATCGCCATTAGTGGGCGGGCGTGTTGATAACAACTATTACGCAACACAATCTGCAGTTGGCCATCCTGTAGGTTCATTTTACCTTTTACAACAAGAGGGCATTTTCCAGAACGCACAGCAAGTATTTACACACGCCTACCAGGGCCCTGGCATAAAGCCTGGCGATGTTATGTTTAAAGATATCAGTGGCCCTAACGGTGTACCGGATGGGGTAATTGATAATTACGACCGCGACTATGTAGGCAGCCCGATCCCTAAATTAACCTATGGTTTAACAACTAATTTCTCATATGCCAAATTTGATGTAAGTCTTTTCTTTCAGGGTGTATACGGCAACAAACTTTATAACCAGGTTAATACAGATATTGAAGGTTTTTACCGCGCATTTAACGTAACTGAACGTATTGCAACCCAAAGCTGGACAGGCGAAGGAAGCACCAACGAGTTTCCACGCTTATCATGGGATGGTGCTAATAATAACAAACAGCCATCAACCCGTTTCCTGGAAAGTGGTTCTTACCTGCGCCTTAAAAACGTGCAGTTAGGTTATACTTTAGGCAACAATGTTTTAAAAGCAATTAAATTATCATCGGTTAGGTTCTTTGTAAGTGCGCAAAATGTGTTTACTGTTACTAAATATACCGGTATTGATCCTGAGATCTACTCCAACAGTAACTCAGCCGGCGACGGTGTGAAGGCGGTTGGCATTGATTGGGGTACATATCCGTCTGCACGTACTTATACAGTAGGTATCAACGCAAACTTTTAACCATTAACATTTAAAAACATGATAAAGAAATACATATATATAGCGATAGCGGGCAGCCTTGTTTTATCGGCAAGCAGCTGTAAAAAATCGTTAGATCAACCCATTTTGGGAAATTACGAGGCAAGCACTTATTTTTCGTCGGTAGCTAACGCTAATTCTGCATTAACTGCAGCTTACGTTCCGCTTAACTACAGCGACGCATTCTCTAACGAAACCTGGGTTTTGGGCGATGTATCATCTGATGATGCTGTAAAAGGCGGGCTGGCAGGCGATCAGGCTGATATTGACAGGATAAATAACTTCGATATTCTGCCAACCAACTCTGCAGTTGAGGGTGTTTGGAGCCGTTATTACGATGGGATCTCAAAAGCTAACTTCGTAATTGGTGGTTTAACTGATGCTAATAAAGCCGTGGCCGATGCCAGCAAGGCAACTTTAGTTGGACAGGCTAAATTTTTACGGGCCTTTTACTATTTCACTTTAACAAACAGCTATGGTGCTATCCCGCTGCGTTTGCAAGTGGCTACCGCCGATAACCTGCAAGCCCCTGCGGTAGCACAAAACCTGGTTTATGCACAAATAGAAAAAGACTGCACAGAAGCCGCTGCCGCATTGCCAAACACCTGGACCGGTGCCGATTTAGGCCGTGCTACAAAAGGAGCCGCCCTATCGCTATTAGCTAAAACCTATTTGTTTGAGCAAAAATGGGCGCTTGCTGCCTCAACAGCACAACAGGTTGAAGCTTTAGGCATCTATAGCTTAACCAACAAGTTTACTGATAACTTTAGCTCGGCCACTAAAAATAATACCGAAGCGATTTTTTCTATCCTTCATACTGCCAACCTAACCCCTAAACAAGGTAACGGCCTTAACCAGGCTTTTGCCCCACGTGGTGCGTTAAACGGTTACGGCTTTTTTAACCCGACACAAAGTTTAGTTGATAACTTCGAAAAATCACCTTCCGGCGTGGTTGACCCACGTTTAGATTATACCGTTGCACGTGCAGGCCATACTTATTTTGACGTAGCTTATGACCCAACGTGGAGCAATACCGGTTACATGAGCAAGAAACAAATCCAACCTTTGTCTGAAGTGCCTACCTCAACCCGTGGCGATGGTAACTTAAATGTAGAAGCCATCCGTTTTGCAGATGTTTTGCTGATTGAGGCCGAAGCACTGAATGAGTCTGGCAATAGTGCGGGCGCTTTGGTGCCGCTTAATAAGATCAGGAAACGCGCCCGCGAAAGTTATTTATATGATACCACGCTGGGCAGTGCAACTGTGCCTGCAGGTTTATTGCCTGATATTACTACCACCAGCCAAACCAGCCTGCGTGATGCGATCCGCCAGGAAAGAAGATCTGAACTGGCGTTAGAGTTTGGCCGTTTCTATGACATCATCCGCTATGGTAGTACGTATGCTACTGCTGCTTTAAAAGATAGCCCGAACTTTAATTATACAACCAACAAGTTCTTCCCGATACCGCAAAGCGAGCGTCAAACTAATCGTTTATTAGGCTTATAATTAAAATATTTGAACGTCATGAAGACTTATAAAAAATATGCAGGTTTGGTTTTATTAGCCATTGCGCTGCTGCTTAACCTGGCCGCCTGCAAAAAGGACGCTAAACAAGAGGTTTTTAACCCAGATGAAGCGGCCATAACCGCCGCAATAGCGTCTGCTACTACGCTGTATGCTACCACAACGGAAGGCAGCAAGCCGGGCACTTATGCAATTGGCGCAAAAGCTGCTTTGCAAACAGCTATTAACCTGGCAACTGCCACCAAAACATCAACCCAGTACAGCCAACGCGAAGTAGATAATGCTACGGCAAACCTTACCCGCGCCGTTACGGCTTACCAGGCGCGCTTAATTCAGGATGTTTCTGTTGCCAACCTGATTGCCCAATGGACCTTTGCAGGCAATGCTAATGACATTTCGGGACATAACCATAACGGTGTTTTAATGACCGGTTACACAGGCGCTACCGATGGTAACACTTTACCATCCGCCATAGCCGACCGTTTTAACCGGCCTAACAATGCTTATGATTTTCAGAATGGTGCTAACATTGAAGTGCCTTACACAACTGACCTTAACCCGAAAGAGTTTACCATAAGCTTATGGGTTAAACGCCACGAAACCAACCCGAATAACTACATGTTTTCGCTGAATGATTACAATGGCTTTAAATTTCAACTGCAAGGCGGTAACTTTCTGTTCCTTACCATCCATGCAAATGATGGTTACCATGATGTGGATAGCAACCCTGGCGTTGTGCCGCAGGATGTATGGACCTTTATTTCGGTATCATACACCAACGGAACCATGAAGTTTTACGTGAACGATAAACTGGTTAAAACGGCTGCAGTAACCGGTACGCCGATTACGCTTCCAACACCGGTAAACCTGATCATTGGAAACAATTTACCAAAAAGCATGAAGGGCAGCAACTATTTTAAAGGCTCTTTAGATGACATCAGGTTCTACAACCGGGCCTTGAGCGATGCTGAAGTACTATCCATCTTTACTATCGAAAACACACTTTAATTAGTATAAACAAAACCCGCAGCTATTTATATTGCTGCGGGTTTAATAATTAAATGCAACTCTAAAAAAGAAAATAAAACATCTATGTATATGAAAAACGTTACTGCCTTTGTTAAATGCCTTGCAGTATTCCTGGTAATTTCCGGCAGTGCTATAGCGCAGCAAAACCGTTTACCCGATTGGGCATTCGGTGGATTTAAAAGGCCTGCCAGCGTTAACCCTATTATCTCGCCTGACAGTACTTCTCAATTTACAGACCCGGTTTTAAATAAGGCTGTCCGTTGGGAATCTAATGATACCTTTAACCCTGCGGCTGCGCTTATTAATAATAAAATTGTGGTTTTATATCGTGCCGAAGATAAATCGGGTGTGGGCATTGGTTTCCGCACTTCGCGTTTGGGCTATGCATCAAGCACAGATGGGTTGCATTTTAAACGCAGCCATACACCGGTATTTTATCCGGCTAATGATAGCCAGAAAAAATATGAATGGCCAGGTGGTTGCGAAGACCCGCGCGTAGCGGTTACAGCCAAAGGCACTTACGTTGTATTTTATACCCAATGGAACCGTGACGTGCCCCGGTTGGGTGTTGCTACCTCGAAAGACCTGAAACACTGGACCAAGCACGGCCCTATATTTGAAGATGCCTACAATGGAAAGTTTTTAAACATAGCCCATAAATCGGCTTCGATATTAACGAAAGTGGTAGGGGGTAAGCAAATAGTTACCAAGATAAACGGGAAGTACTGGATGTATTGGGGCGAACTGCATGTTTACGCGGCAACCTCTGATAACCTGGTAGACTGGAAACCGCTTACCAACACCGATGGTACATTGAAAGAGCTAATATCGCCAAGGAAAGGGTTTTTTGATAGTGAATTAACCGAATGCGGCCCACCGGCCATATGGACAGATAAAGGAATTATACTTTTTTACAACGGCAAAAATAAAGCCGGAGACGATGGCGATAAGCGCTTCAATGGTAACTCTTACTGCGCCGGTCAGGCCTTGTTTGATAAGAATGATCCATCTAAACCCATTACCCGTTTGGATTTACCATTTTTACGCCCAATGGAAGCTTTTGAAAAAAGCGGGCAATATGTTAACGGTACTGTATTTATAGAAGGCATGGTATTTTTCCACAAAAAATGGTTTCTATACTATGGTTGTGCCGATTCGAGGGTAGCGGTGGCTATCTATGATCCTGCCCATCCGGCACTTCCCGATCCGCTTAATTAATCAATGCATCTAAATATTAATCACAGGTGTAACCTCTGTAAATAATTGATTAAATAAAGAAGGGCTGCCAGCTGGGCAGCCTTTCTTTATTTAATTACCCCCTTCAGGTATTTTGCAAGATAGGGCGCTGTTCTGCTTCCCTTTATTTTGGCGATCTGCAGGGGCGCTCCCGTGGCGACTACCTTACCGCCATCTTCGCCTGCACCAGGGCCTACATCAATAATCCAGTCGCTCTCTGCAATTACGTGCATATCGTGCTCTACCACAATTACGGTATTACCGGCATCAACCAATTTGTTTAACTGGGTCATCAGCCTCTCCACATCAGATGGATGCAAGCCGGTGGTGGGCTCATCTAAAATATAAAGCGTATTACCATGTTGTGCCCTTTGCAATTCTGTGGCCAGTTTAATACGCTGGGCCTCGCCACCCGAAAGTTCTGTAGCGGGTTGCCCTAAGCGCAGGTAGCCCAAGCCTACCTGTTTAACAACCTCCAAAGCCCGCGAAATTTGTGGCTCTTCATCAAAAAAAGTGGCAGCATCGTCAACTGTAAGGCCCAGTACTTCGGCAATATTTTTGTCTTTATATTTAACTTCAAGCGTTTGGGGGTTATACCGGGTACCGTTGCAGGTAGGGCAGGGCGTATAAACACTGGGCAAAAATAACAACTCTACCATTACAAAGCCTTCGCCTTCACAATGCGGGCAACGGCCTTTTACTACATTAAAAGAAAACCGGCCGGCATCGTACTTTCGCTCCTTTGCGGTTTTGGTTGTTGCGAACAGCTTGCGTACATGGTCAAATAAGCCGGTATATGTGGCCAGGTTAGAGCGGGGAGTCCGGCCAATCGGTTTCTGATCTACCACTACCAAGCGTTTAATGCCCTGCATACCGGAGGTAATTTGCCCGCCTAAAGTTACCACTTCTGTCTTTTCTAAAGCATCACCTTCGGTATCTGTCGAAATATCTATTTGCTGGCCCAGTTGGTTTGCCACCAATTCTACCAGTACCTGGCTCACCAAACTGCTTTTACCGGAGCCCGAAACACCGGTAACACTGGTGAGCACACCTGTAGGAAACGCGACATTTAAATTATGGAGATTATTACGGGTCACACCTTCCAACTTTAACCAGTTTTGTGGCGTTCGCGGGTCAGGGTGAAAAATCTTATGGTTATCATAAATATAATGCCTTGTGAGCGATTCTTCAACATCCCGCAAACCCTCCGGTAAACCGCTGTATAATACATAACCGCCCTTTTCGCCGGCGGCAGGGCCAACATCTACAATCCAGTCGGCATGCCTAATCACATCAATCTCATGCTCCACCACAAAGATACTGTTGCCCGAAGCTTTTAAGCGGTCCAGGGCGCGGAGTAATGCTTCCGTATCGGCCGGGTGCAAACCTGCCGATGGCTCGTCCAAAACATAAACTACTCCAAACAGGTTAGATCGTACCTGGGTTGCCAATCTCAAACGTTGTAGTTCTCCCGGCGATAGGGTAGGTGTACTACGTTCCAAGGTCAGGTAGCCCAAACCAAGGTCGAGCATTACATTAAGTCGGCCAAGAAAGTCTGCGGCAATCCGCTGAGACACGATTGCCTTTTCCGGATGACCGGCATTAGCTATACCGGCTGCATAAGGCTCAAAAATAGCTTGTAATTTTGCAAGCGGTATCCGGGCCATATCTGCTATATCGTACTTGCCAAACTTTACAGACAACGACTCCCGCCGTAAACGTTTGCCATTACATACCGGGCATTCGCTGCTAATCATGTACTGGGCAACCCGTTTTTTCATGAGCTGGCTTTGGGTATGCGCAAAAGTGTGCAGCACATAGCGCCTGGCACCGGTAAAGGTGCCCATATAGTCGGGCTGCCGTTTGTTTTTAATGGCCCGTTGTACCTCTTGGGTAGTATAGCCGGCATATACGGGTACGCTTGGCGTTTCTTCTGTAAACAGTATCCAGTCGCGGTCTTTCTTTGGGAGTTCTTTCCAGGGGATGTCTACATTATACCCCATCGTGGTCAGTATATCGCGCTGGTTTTGCCCCTGCCAGGCCAATGGCCACGAAGCAATGGCACGCTCGCGGATTGTTAAGGCATCATTGGGGACCATGGTTTTTTCTGTAACCTCGTATACGCGCCCCAGGCCATGGCATTCGGGGCAGGCACCTTCGGGTGTGTTGGGCGAAAAGGATTCGGCGTAAATAATGCCCTGCCCATCGGGATAGTCGCCCGCGCGCGAATACAGCATGCGCAGTAAATTAGATAAAGTGGTTACACTGCCTACCGAAGAGCGGGTTGAAACCGCACCTCGTTGTTGTTGCAAAGCAACAGCGGGTGGCAGGCCCTCAATCTCGTCTACCTCTGGGATAGACATTTGGTTAAACAAGCGCCTGGCATAAGGAGAAACAGACTCCAGATAGCGCCGCTGCGCTTCTGCATACAAAGTGCCAAATGCCAGTGATGATTTCCCCGAGCCGGATACCCCTGTAAAAACCACCAGTTGATCCCTGGGGATATCCAGATCAACATTTTTTAAATTATGTTCTCTCGCACCACGAACAGTAACGAAGCCTTGCTTTGAATGTTTTGCCATAAATTATGCCGCCAAAAATAGGCCTTTGTCAATACCGATAATAAGTTAAAAGCAAAAGGTACCGGCGGCATCTTTTGTTTGGCAAACCAGAAAATGTTTAAGCTTTTTGCAAAGGTGATGCGCCGGAGGTGCCGACTTTGAGGTGCCTGGTAAATTGTGAAATTACCTTAAGAATAAAATTGCAGTTCGCCCAGCGGCATTAATAATTAGTAGTTCTAATAAGCTAAATATTAGAGCTGATGAGTGCAGTAATGTAGCAGAGTACTGTAATTATGTGAAAAACTCCGTGTTATTCTCTTACTTATTTAAGTAAGGGAATAACACGGGTTATAAGCTAAAACAACAGCTTAATTAGGCGTAAACCTTCCCGATTACGGTCTCAGCAAAGCGTTCCATTTCTTCCAGCTGTGGGCTGCATTGCAGCAGGAAAAAATTAACGCCGACCTTCTCGAACGCACCGATTCTGTCTTGAACTTGTGCGGGTGTGCCGGTCAATCCGCTTCTTAATCCCCGGTTGGAAACAGAGTAATCGTACAGGGAAACCGTTTGTTCCATTTGTGTTCCCGACAGCCATTGCTGGTAATTTTTATAGCCTGATGAACCCTCTTTTACATTAGTGATCCGGTCGAGTTCCTGCTTTACATCCTGCTCTGTATTTCTGATAATGCTATATGCGGCAACGCCGAATTGCATGGGTGGCAAACCTTTTTTATCGCGGCGTTCGCTCATATCGGCAATGCGGCGGCCAATCAACTCGGGCGAATCTCCATGCATTACATAGCCATCGCAGCGCGACGAGATCAGATCCTTTGCAGTCTCAGATTCGCCACCCGCATAAATAGGAGGGCGGGGGCCAGAGATGGGTTTGGGTTGTAATATATTATCATTTACCTTGTAGTATTTACCCTCAAAGGTGTAATGGTCTTTCTTCCAAACGTTATCCAATACCTCCAGCCATTCTGCAGAGCGGGCATAGCGATCATCATGCTGTTCAAAATGAACACCATATTTCTCTGCCTCGTCTTTCCACCAGGACGAAACCAGGTTTAGGGATAACCGGCCATTGCTGATGTGATCAATGTTTGCAGCCTGTTTAGCCAGCAAAGCCGGGTTATGAAAGGTGGGTCTTACAGCAACCATTAGCTCTTGTCTGTTGGTAACCGCAGCCAAGGCCGCAGCGGTAGACCATGCATCCAGCGATGGTGCTTCTTCTCCCTTAATATCATTGAGGTTTAGCTCGGCTATCAAAGCCAGGTCGAAACCAATTTCTTCGCTTCTGATGGCCAGGCGTTTAACATAATCCCAGGTGGGCTGCATGTGCTCATCTTCTACATTACGCAGCCAGCCGCCAAAAACCGGTAACCAATATCCGTATCTCATATTTGTTAGATTGAATAAGTTTCTTCTTTAGCGTTTACTGCAGTAATTTCCTGCTCAATAAAGTCAACCAGCTTTTCGTGCGGGTTAAAGCCGATTACATTTATCGCATCGGCCACAAAATTTGATAGTGCATTTATATCGTAATAAAGCACTTCGCCATCGCGGTCGTCAATAATGTATTCTATACCGCCAACATCTATTTTACTGGCTTGCACAATGGCTTCAATGTTTGCAATGATCTCGTCTGATGGGGTAAAGGCTTCTACCCGCAAACCATTTTTAGGGGCATCAAGTGCGCAGGCATTACGTACCAATTCTTGCCCGGTGGTGGTTTGGCAAATATCAGCAGGGCACAGGTTAAAGCTTTCACCGTTGGTGTAAACCCTGATGCCGTATAAATATTTGCCGCCCAAAGTTTCTACACGGGTAATGTAACCGCCGCGAGCGGGGATAAACTCCTGTACTAATGCGGTATGGTCTATACCGAAATCCACCTGATTATTAGCTACGGCTTCTTGTACCTGCTCCAGCGAATCAAATTTCTCGATGCCTGCACCGCTGCCGCCAATATTGGCTTTAATAACAATAGGGAAACGTAAACCTTCGGTGGCTGCTAGTACCTGCGATACATGATTAACCACTCTTGATTTTGGATACTTAATCCCCAGCTCTTCTAATAGCAGTAATTGTAAAGCTTTGGAAGTTTCGTAAGTAAAGGCTTGGTAGCCGTTAAGTACGCGTACACCTTTATTTTCCAGGTATTTTAAATAGTTAAGGGTATAAAAAGTTCCCTGTATCCCAT
>NZ_MPPL01000001.1:1718677-1718921 GCF_001911425.1 Mucilaginibacter polytrichastri
GCGTAAATAACCCGATGGGCTCATGCGGTTAAAAAATATATCGAAATCGGGCTTTGACGCTTCTACAGCAAATTGATGTTGTGTTGGGTTAACCGTTTGGTAGGCTATTGCTCTTTTTTCAAGTTCAGCAAATAATGGCTTAAACCAGTCCGGGTGTTCGTGTGATATAACTAATTGGCTCATTTTTATATATTTAACTTTTATTATATAATATCTATAGGTTTAATATACAAATATATAATTT
>NZ_MPPL01000001.1:1718979-1753161 GCF_001911425.1 Mucilaginibacter polytrichastri
GGATCAATTAAGTACTAAGGATTTTACAATAGCATGGAGTTGTTTACGCAATGTAAAAAACAGGATACAATGGTGCCTTTAACGTCTTTTTTGAAATAAAATTTTGAGAGGGATAATATAATTACTTTATTTGTCTACTTAATCTATAGACTTTATATAATTATCTCATGAAACATTCTTTACAACAAAGTAATTATCAAGAAAAGGCATTCTCCGTCTTTTCAGCAATTGCTGTTCAAACTTTCTCAGGCTCTCCAGTATCTTCTTCTTTTACCTGCATGTGTTGTTGCTGTTAAACTGATTATCACCCCCCGGATAACAGTATTTTTTCTGCTTTAATTTTCGTGATCCTTATTTAATGGCCGCATTGCGTGGCTAAAGGGCCATTCCATTTTTTAATCTCAAACATAGTGATGAAACATTTCTACAAAAGAAGTGTGCATTTGCTTTTGTGCCTTTTAATGGTGCAAATAGCTTATGCACAAACAGATAATAAGCCAACCATCCATTCTAAATTGGCGGGCATTGTACTCGATGCCACAACCAGGCAGCCATTGCCCGGCGCTGTAATAACTATTAAAGGAACCACCCACGCGGTATCGGCCGATGTGGATGGTAAGTTTTCCTTTGTAACCGGCCAAACTTTTCCATATACATTGGTGGTAAGTTTTGTGGGCTACCTTAAGCAGGAAGTAACCGCAAACGGAAGCCCGGTAGAAATTTTGCTGAAAGAAAATATCAGCCAGTTAAATGATGTAATTGTTACCGGTTACAGTACACAAGAGCGTAAGTATATTACCGGCTCTATTGCCAGTGTTAGCGGCAAGGATCTTGAAAATAACCCGTCTGCAAGTTTTAACCAGTTGTTACAGGGTAAAGCCACAGGGGTACAAGTACTGTCAAACAGCGGTGTACCGGGCGGCGGTGTCACTTTTAGGGTGCGGGGTAATAACTCCATTAATGCCTCTGTCGATCCGCTTTATATTATTGATGGTGTATTTGTAAGCAACTTAGACCCGGTGCAAACGGGTTTGGGTAACCAGGCGGCATCGAACCCGCTGGCCGATCTTAACCCGAATGATATCGAGAATATCCAGATTCTTAAAGATGCTAACGCAACCGCAATTTATGGTTCATTGGGTGCTAATGGGGTAATTATTGTTACTACCAAACGCGGTAAACGAAATAGCCAGGGGCATATTAACTTAAACACTTACCAGGGATGGTCCAGCGCGATTAAGAAGTTCAAGGTAACAGATGGCCCGCAAACTGCTTTATTAGCAAATGAAGCTAAGATCAATACGGCTAAAGATAACGGCGTAGACCCATCAACCATAACCGGTTTAATAGCCAATCCGGCAGGCCAACCAACATATGATCGTACGGATGACCTGTTCCGCACAGCCCGTACCCAGGATTATGATGCATCTGCACAAGGGGGTACTGAAAGCAGCGACTATTATATTGCCCTGGGGTATCTTAATCAAGAGTCTATCGTAAAACCATCCGATTATACCCGTTACACAGCCAGGCTTAATTACGATAACTACGTTACCACCAAACTAAAAATTGGTACCAGCATTAACATTACCCGGTCGCAACGCCATCTGAGCGGTAGCGATAATAACCCGCAAGGGGTAATTAACTCGGCCTTGTTCCCGCGGTCGTATCTGCCGGTTTTTAATACAGATGGCTCTTATGCCCGCTATGGCAGCTTTGATAACCACCTGGCGCTGATCAATAACCTGAACAATTATGCTTCGGCATGGCGCACCATCAGCAACCTGTTTGGCGAGTACACTTTTTTGCCCGGCTTAAAATTAAGAAGCAGCTGGAGTGTAGACTATAATGACGAATACGAAAACGATTACGCCAACACGCTCATTAGTGCAGGTATTGCCACTAACGGATCGGCGGCTTCTTACGAAACCAAGAATACGGTTTATACCAATGAGCAGGTTTTAACCTATATTAAATCATTTGGTACAGGTAATAAACACAGTATTAATGCCCTCATCGGTAATACCATCAATACGGTTATTGGGCAGGGTACAACGGCTACCGGTGTTGGGTTTGCAGGCAATAGCCTTACTGCCATCAGTGCAGCAGCAACCACAACAGGCTCATCGTATAGCAATACAGCCAAACTGTTATCATTTTTCGGTAAGGGTAGTTATACCTACGATAATAAATACACCATTGATGGAAGTATCCGTGCCGATGGATCTTCGAAATTTGGTAAGAATAAACAATGGGGCTATTTCCCGTCGGGTGGTTTGGCATGGCGTGCCGGGCAGGAAGATTTTATCAAGAAATTGAACTTTTTTGATGATCTGAAATTCAGGGGAAGCATTGGTTTATCCGGTAACCAAAACGGTATCGGCCCCTATGCTGCTTTAGGTTTATGGTCATCATCCGGTGTTAATTACCTGGCACAACCGGGTACGGCGCCGTCGCAGTTGGCCAACCCCGACCTGACCTGGGAAACTACCCGCCAGATAGATTTCGGAACTGAGTTTGCCATCCTAAAAAACAGGCTGAATGTAAGTATCGATTATTATAACAAGTACACTTATAACCTGCTGCTTAATGTACCGGTACCTTACCGCTCGGGCTTTGCCAGTTATTTACAAAACTACGGTGCGGTACGCAACAAAGGGATAGAGATAGATCTGCGTTCGACAAATATTGATGCAAAGGATTTTAAATGGACAACCGACTTTAACATCTCCTTCAATAAAAACAAGATCGAAAAACTGGCTTCTGACATTGCTCAGGGTGCATCGGGCCGTAATATCTCTATCCTGAGACAAGGTTACGCGGTAAACTCATTTCAATTATACAAGCAGTTATCTGTTGACCCGCAAACGGGTAATGCCATTTATCAGGATGTAAATGGTGATGGCAAAATCACATCGACCGACAGGCAGATTGTGGGTAATGCGTTGCCTAAGTTTACCGGTGGTTTTACCAATAATTTATCATACAAGAGATTTGATCTTAATTTCTTCTTCTATTTCCAGCAGGGTAATAAGATCATGAATATGAATGATTTCTTTATGGTGCACGGCGGTACACAGGCTAATATCGGTTTTGTACCAAGGCAGTTAGACCGCTGGACCACGCCCGGCCAAATTACCGACATCCCAAGGATGACCACTTATAGCGGTAACCCAACTCAAAATGACGGTGCGGCCAATAATTATGGTGGTAACGTGGCCAACTTAAGTTCGCGCTATTTACAGGATGGCTCATTTATCAGGCTTAAAACATTATCGCTGGGTTATAACCTGCCGGTAAATGCCGTTAACAAAATTGGCTTAAGCAAAGCGAGGATCTATTTGCAGGCTACCAACCTGTTAACATTTACCCATTATGATGGCCTCGACCCGGAAATAAGCTCACAAAGTAATAATCAAAACACCGCCGGATACGACTGGGCTACCGTGCCACAACCGCGTACCATACAAGTTGGCGCTAACGTAACCTTTTAATCTGCAATAACATGAAACGAATATATATCTACAGTTTACTGGTTGCCCTTTCACTTAGTGCAACATCGTGCAAAAAATATCTGGACGAAAAGCCCAACAACCTTATCGCTACCGAAGATGCCATTACGGATGCCGGTACAGCCCGCGCAGCAATTATAGGCGCGTATGACCGGGTGCAAAATTATTATGCATCCAACTATCCAACATTGGGTGTGATGCCTGCTGATAACGTAATTTTTAATGGTACCTTAAATGAATACCTGCAGCTGGATCAGAATGCGGTACCGGTTGATAACGTTATTACCGTTGCGGCTTATCAGAATATCTATAAAGCAATTAACTCGGCTAATAGTGTTATTACCGCTGTGCCTGCTGTAAGCGACCCGTTGTTGACTGCCGATGAAAAAAATAAGATTTTGGGCGAAGCTTACTTTATCCGCGCTTTAGCTTATTTTGATTTGGGCCGTGGCTGGGGTGGTGTACAATTACAGCTGACACCCACCACTAATTTAAGTTCATTAAAAGGAGTTAAGCGCAGTACCCTCGATCAGACTTATGACCAGGTATTGGCTGATCTGGTAAAGGCCGAGCCATTATTACCAGAGGATGGCAGCACCCGCAACCGTGCGCAAAAAAGTGTAGCTCGTGCCTTACGTGCACGCCTGCATTTATACCGCCAGCAATGGAGCGATGCGGAAAACTATGCTACACAGGTAATTGGCAATACCAAATATGCCTTGGTTAAGCCTTACAATACCTTTTTTACCGCACCTTTTTTAAGTACCGAATCTGTTTTTGAGCTCACCTATTCTACCAACGATAAAAACAGCTACTGGAATTTATGGTACCCAAGCTCAGCGGGTGGGCAGTATACCCTAAAACCATCAGATGCTTTGGTTGCCAAGCTAAATAACCCTGCTATTGGCGGTACCCGCAAAACATTGATAGGCGGTACGGGCACAGGTGTTTATGGAGTTTTGTATAATACAACCTCATCCAGTGTTGATCCATCATACCTGATCCGGATTGCGGAGCTGTATTTGATCCGTGCCGAAGCGCGTGCGCAGCAAAATAACCTGGCCGGTGCAATTGCCGATCTGAACATTATTCGTGCCCGTGCAGGTGTAGCTGCAACTACAGCTACAACACAAGCTGATGTTATACAGGCTATAGAAGATGAAAATAGTGTGGAGTTCCCGTTCGAGGCGCACCGCTGGTTTGACCTGGTACGTACCGGCCGTGCAGGTGCAGTTTTGGGCCTTACAAACAAAAATTACTGGCTATTCCCGATCCCGTATTCAGATATCCTGTCAGACCCGGATGTAACGCAGAACCCAGGTTATTAATTGAGCATAGTACTATTAAAACTCTATATCGAATATGAAAACAACCTACAAAATAACCAGCTTGCTCTTTGGGCTGTTGTTATTTACCGTGCATATCACATCGGCACAAAACAACTATTATTTCCCCAAGGCGCAGGTGCTTGATAGCAAGATCCCTACGCCCGAGCAGTTTCTGGGTTATCCAATTGGCTCATTCTACACCCGGCACGATCAGGTGGTGGCCTATTTTCGCGAACTGGCACGTGTTAGCAACCGTATTCACGTACAGAGCATTGGCCACACGTACGAAAACCGGGAGCAAATTATTGCAACCATAACTTCGCCCGAAAACTTTGGCAGGCTGGATCAGATCCGCCAGGAGCACCTCAATCAAATAGACCCTGCCAAACCGGTGATCGGTAGCAGTGCCCCGGTTATTATAGATCTTGGTTATGGTGTGCATGGTAACGAAACATCGAGTACCGAAGTGAGCCTGCTGGTTGGTTATTACCTCGCCGCAAGTAATGATCCCGAAACTTTAAAGTGGTTGCAGGAGTCGGTGATCTTTATCGATCCTTCACTAAACCCTGATGGACGTGACCGGGCAGCTAACTGGCACAACGCATTCCATTCTAACCCACCTGTTGCCGATCCTATTGATAAAGAACACCAGGAAGGCTGGCCAATGGGGCGCACCAACCATTACTATACCGACCTTAACCGCGATTGGTTGAATCTTGTACAGGTAGAAAGCCGTAACCGGGTAGCGTTTTTCCATCAATGGTATCCAAACGTGCAGATTGATTTTCACGAGCAGGGCACCAGCGCTACTTATTATTTTGAGCCAACACCTAAAAGCCATTATAGCCCTATCATCCCACAGTTTTTGTATGATGAAGGTATCGTACTGGCAAAATACAATGCCCAGGCGCTGGACGATATAGGGTCGTTGTATTTTACCAAAGAAGGATATGATAACTTGTCGCCAATTTACGGCTCAACTTATCCTAAGTTTTATGGCGCGGTGGCAGCTACTTATGAGCAGGCCAGTTCGCGCGGTATTGTTCAGGAGTCAACCAATGGCATCCCGCTTACTTTTGCTTTTTCTATCCGCAATCACCTCACTACAAGTTTCTCAACAATCCGTGCGTCGGTGGCAGAGAAAGCAGGGTTATTTAAAACCCAGAAAGACTTTTTCAAATACGCGCTTGATCAGGGGCAGAAAAGTGCGACCAAGGCTTATGTTTTTGGCGACGCAAAAGATGTAAACCTAACGCAGAAATTTTTAGGCTTGTTGTTACAGCACCGTATCAAAGTTTACCAGCTTGCTGATAACGTTAGTCAGGACGGGAAAGCGTTTCAAAAAGGTAAAGCTTATGTTGTACCATCAGATCAGCCTAATTACCTCATCGTACATTCGATATTTGAAGAAAACGCGCTTACTGATAGCATTTATTATGATAACACCGGTTGGAGTATCATCCACGCTTACGGCTTAAAATATGCCAGGCTAGCAGCGCCGGCGGTTAAGGGCGCGTTAGTAACTTCGATAGATTTACCTCAGGGTACTGTAGAAGGTGGCAAATCTAATTTAGCTTATTTGCTCAACTATAGTGATTATAATGCCAGCCGGGCATTGTATCATTTATTAACCAAACAAATATTGGTTAGGGCTGCCTTTAAATCTTTTACGGCCGGTACCGGCTTGGGTAAGCGAAGCTTTGGCAGTGGTTCACTGGTAATACCTGTAGTTGGACAAACCGTTTCGCCCGATTCGCTGTACAAGGCGCTTCAGGAAGTTGCCACAGACACACATCTAAACTTTACGGCGGTTAGCACCGGCTACAGCCTTGAAGGGATTGATTTGGGCAGCAGCAACATCAGGGCTATTAAGAAACCAGAAGTAGCCCTTGCTTTTGGGCAGGGCGTTACCGCATCGGAAGCCGGGCAGGTTTGGTTCCTGTTAAATCAGCAGCTCGATTTACCCGTTGCCAAAATTGATCCGGCCAGTTTTCAACGTGCCGATCTGAGCCGCTACACCGTGCTTGTTTTGCCGGGTGGCGCTTACAACGCATGGGATAAAGCAACAGTGGATAAGATTAAAGACTGGGTAAGTAATGGTGGTACGCTAATCACTTTTCAAACCGCAAGTGCCTGGGCAATTGAACATGGCATTGCAAATGAAAAAGTTGTACCTGCAACCTTTGGGGGCCGCGATGGCAACGTACAACCACAAACGGTTAATGCCGTAGCAAACAATGCTGCCCCTGCAGAGCAACAGGCTCAATTGGGTAGTAGAAGGGCGGGAGCACCAACAACAAAAACGGCGTCAGCAGATAGCCTACATCAAGCGCCAAGCGCAGGACGCAGACGTTCTGAAGCAGGCGGGCGATTGGATTTTGCCCGCCAGGAAGAAGTTGAAGGCGCAAAGCGTGTAAATGGGGCTATATTTCAGGCTGATCTGGATATCACCAATCCACTTGCCTTTGGTATTACCACCAGAAAGTTATTTATCAACAAGAATGGCGCAACAATTTTACAACCAAGTGCTAACCGTTACACAACAGTAGCGCAATACAATGCCAAGCCGTTTGTAAATGGTTATGCGCCGCGCGAAAGTTTAAATAGTATAGCAAATTCTGCAGCCATCATTTTGTCGTCGAGCGGCAGGGGTAAGATTGTTTTATTTGCCGATGACCCTACTTACCGTGGCTACTGGCTTGGAACAAGTAGGTTATTCATTAACTCGTTGTTCTTTGCTAACCTGGCAGGCGGAAGAGCCGGAGGACAACAAGAAGAGCAATAAAAGCTACACTCGGGCCTGTAAATGTAGGTTATGGGCCCGAGTGTTATTAACCAGGTGGGGTGGCCGAGTGGTTAGGCGGGGGTTTGCAAAACTCTGTACGGCGGTTCAAATCCGTCCCCACACCTCTAAAAATATTCAGGATTGTATAGTGGGAATAGCGAATAAATATATCGTGCTGCAATTTGCAGCTATTCTGTTAGTGCCGGTTGTTATTAAGGCGCAGGCTGTTAACGCGCACGCGGTTTATGTAATTGCACATCACGTTATAAAGCCAGATCAGCAATTAACTCATCCGTTGATTGTTAACAAACCCGATAGTGTGGGTGAGCCTGCGGGTATATCTGCTACCTCAATTGCTAATCATATTGATGAGTTGCTGGAAGAGACAAATGGCCTGGCCGAAACCAGGGTTAACCGGCAGTTTAGCCGGGTTTTAAAACATATCAGAATTAAAGACCTTGCCAACCAGGGCGCAACTGATAAACGTGTATATATGCGCATGGCCGATCTTTTTGTACGGTTAAAACTATATCCCCTGGCCATGAAATGTTATTTGAAAACATTACCGGTTGTTTCACAAAATGTGGTGAGTGTAAATCATTCGCAGCCGGATACTTTAGCAGATAAAACAACTACGGACAGTTTATTGGCAGATAACCGGGCCCTTAACCTCAATTTAAAAGATGATACCGTTTTTAGTGATAAAGCGCAATGGCTGGAAAACCACGCTAATGAAAGGCGATCTGAAGGGATAGGCAGCCAAAAAATTGCTGAGGCATTTAATGATGGTAAAACGGCTTTTGCTTACGCGCTGCTATTCCATGTTAAACAGCCAGTTCCGGGTAGGCGCAAGGTTTTTCATTGGAGCAATACCGGGCATACCTTTATAACGCTTATTAAGTATAACGACGATTCTACCAGTGTAACACGGTCTTTCGGTTTTTATCCTAAGAAAGATAATATCCTGTCGGCTACGCCGCTTGCTCCAACTACAAGTGCTGTGTTTAAAGATGATGGCGGGCATAATTGGGATGAGGTGGTTGGGAAGTTTATATCGCGCCACAAGTTTAAAAGGGTTTTAAAATTAGTGAGCCGGTTTAGCGAAACAGATTATCAGCTTAGCACCAACAATTGCACAGATTTTGCCATCAGCGCAGCCACCATAGCCGGTATCTATATTAGCAACACTAAAGCTAAATGGCCCTTGGGCAGCGGTAATAACCCGGGTGCTACCGGGCAAAGTATATTAACAAATAAGGTCTCGGCAGATGACCATGCCCCATTGTTTGTTTATAAGAATTTAAGTGCCGTTACATCGACTCAATAAGCAAAACCTTATATTAACGATATGAAAAAAGTTAAGATTGTTATCCTGGTTATTATAGCTTCAATAACCAGCTTTTCAGCCATTGCCCAAACAGTGCCGGCACCCGGCTTTACCATTGAAAATTATTATAAGGTGAAGTGGGGTCATGCAGATGAGTTTATTGCCCTTTGGAAAAAGAACCATTATCCATTGTTAAAAAAACTATTGGAGAAGGGGGATGTACTTAGTATTAAAGCCGAAACGCCCATTATACACAGCAGCGAGGATAGCCGCTGGGACTTTAAAATTATACTGGTATTTAAAAATGAGCACTTGGCTTTTGATTATAGTATTGTTGATCCTTACAAAAAGCAATTATTCCCGGATCAGGATGCTTACCAAAAGGCCGAGCAATATCGTTTTGAGTTATTATTAGCCCATTGGGATGTGCCGGTAGAGGCTGTCACTTTAAACTAATACTGGCAGCAAGTATTTAATGCCTCTTTTGGGGTTTGTAGTAGCTCTTCAGTAATTTTTTCTGCGTGTTTTTGGCGGTGTATAGCCTGTAAAACAGCATGTTTAACGGCCGTGTCTAGGTAATCTGTAAGCGAGTTAATTTTCAGAATCGCTCTTTTATCCCAGAGTTCGGTTAATATGTTCAGTACAATTTTTTCTGCTTTTGCCTTATCTTGCAGATGGCTGTAGGCAATACCTAAAAGCTTTTTTCCATAGCAGTAATAAATTTCGGTAATAGCAGTTTCATGTCCGTTATATAACGCATCAACAAGGTGCTGGTCTCCTTTGCAATTGTTTGGCATCTGGTATGTTAATTTATTTTATTATTTGATGATTGCTGATAAAACCTTTCACCATCATTCTTTAGCTTATTATCTGCCTCTTTGCTGATGTAAACCAGGTGGCCTGCTGCATAGTAATTCATGCTGATATTTTTACGCAGATCGGGTTTCAGGCCTAAATGATCTATTACGTAAGCCGTACTGGCTACCGGGGTAGATAGGTCATAATAACCGCAAACCATGTTTATTTTTAAATGAGGGTTTTTAGTCATCGATGTTTTTAATGATTCTGAAACATCCAGAAACCCATTGTTAGTAACCGGTTTATTGTTCCATGAGGCTAAATCTGCGGTTGCCTGGTAGGGCAAATCATTCTGATACTTTAGTTCTTTGATGATATAGCTGTTAAAAGCAGAGACAAACAGCCCGCTCAGGTTAGCCTCGCTGGGGTCGTAGTAAGAATTTTGGTCGACATCGTCTAAGTTATTACCTGCAAAGCGCCCATCGAAGCAACCTATCACTTTATCTGTTGTTC
The DNA here is from genome assembly GCF_001911425.1 of Mucilaginibacter polytrichastri. Taxonomy (GTDB): domain Bacteria; phylum Bacteroidota; class Bacteroidia; order Sphingobacteriales; family Sphingobacteriaceae; genus Mucilaginibacter; species Mucilaginibacter polytrichastri. The sequence goes on from NZ_MPPL01000001.1 coordinate 1,729,243, forward strand.
CTAATAGCTTTTTAAAGAACTGCCTGTCAGATACCTTTCCATTAACGCTGATCAAATAATCTCTTGGTAAACCTGTGAAATAATGCAGAGAATCAATTACACTTTGCGTAAGTGCCGGCGAAGCGGCATCGCCTTCGGCCAAAAAGTAAGCATAGGTTCTTTTGGCAAAAGTGGTGGTGCGTTTAACCAGTTCTTCGGGTGGCAGGTTTTGTAATTGGGGCGATAACCTATGGTGATATTGCGCAGTTACGGCGTAAGATGGCAGATAATAAATATAAGGCATCTGATTGCCACGGTTAAACTTAAGCAGCTGGTAATTAAGTGCCGATGATATTAAGGTAATACCGTTGAGATAAATATTATCATGGCTTTGCAAATACCCGGCAAGCCCAACTGCACGTACGGTACCATAACTTTCGCCTGCAATATATTTAGGGCTATCCCAGCGGTTGTTTTTGGCAATATACAGCCGAATAAATTCGCCGACAGAACTGATGTCTTCCTGGTAACCATGAAAGATATTAGGGTCAATACCATCTTCAGCCCGGCTGTAACCTGTAGAAACAGGGTCTATAAATACCAGATCTGTAAAGCCCAGCCAGGTATAAGGGTTAGCTTCATATTGGTAGGGTGCTGCAGGTGCATCGCCTTTATCGTTTTTAAATTTAACCCTTACCGGCCCAAATGAACCCATGTGTAACCAGATAGAGGCCGAACCAGGGCCTCCATTAAAAACAAATGTAACCGGGCGTTTAGCGGCGTTAGATACTGAAGAACCCTGATAGGCTACATAAAAAATCTTAGCAATGGGTTTATTGTCTTTATTGGTAATGGGCATGTAACCAGCCGTAGCTGTGTAATTTATATGCAGCCCGTTTACATTTAACTGGTGATGGGTAACTGATAATTGGTTACCTGTAATTTCACGGCTATTAATAGTGGTGGCTTTAAATTTTAATGCAGATTGTGTGTACAGCTCTGATAACTTATTCCATGAACTAAACAGGAGGGTAGCAGCATTAACTAAAACAACTAATATGATATTCTTTTTCATGACGATCAATTAGTGAGGTTGTGATCACGAAAAGAATAGTATTGTTTAAAGGTTATTGCTAACCTGAAAGCCAAATTTTTATATATACTTACCATGACGGTGTGAAAAATGATAGAAAAATAGAAATGGATATAACCGGCTTCACTCAGCAGGTAAAAGGGCAGATCAGCAAAATAATCTGTATGGGATAATTAGCAACAACAGCAACACATGGCCTTTGCCGACAAAGGCATTCGCATTCGGGATGCGGTGTTTATGAATAATGAGTGTTGCATTTAATAATATCTACTAATATTGTAGTCTTTCAAAGGTATCAAAATATCCGTTATCTCTACAGTTTTAATAATCTTTAATTATCGGGTTTAAGCAGCCCGGTTCAGTATGTTTTAGACAAATAAGGATTCTGTTTCAGTTCGTTAAACAGCGCTTTAGTTTTAGGTAAACCATCTTGCCCATTTACTGCAAAATACCAGAATTCTTCCAGGTCGCCATCATTCATGGCCATTTGCATTACACCCTGCGATTTATGCTCTGCAATTTCCCAGTTTACAATTACCTTATAATTTACCCGGTGTTTAAAACTGAAGGACGCTGTACGATCTACATTAAATACAGCAGTATCTGTTAAAGATTTCGAAATTGGATAATTAGCATATTGGGTATACCGGCAGGTGGTATCTGTTTTATTCCTGATCCTTGCACCCAAAATTATTGGCCTGCCGTGTTCTGGCAGGTTTTGCACTACACTCAACGCAAGCAGGGTAGCGGCTTTGTGCTGCCCATGCGTGGCAGGTTCGGGCAGCATGCAAAAAATGAAATCATAATGCCCGTCTGCCAGTACATTTTTTAGTTGTCGTTTAATCTTTGTCACATTCCACGAGGTATCCAGCGGATCTTTCTCGTTCAGGCTGTAATGCGAGTCTTTCTGATCTAAAAAATAGTACTTATTAATCCCTAAAATATGTCCGGCATTTTTAATCTCCTGTTTTCTGATGTGCGGGAGATTACTACGTCCAATCTTTTCATCGGTTAGTTCCAGGTGATAATAATTTTCGGCCAGGGTAGAATACTTGTAACCGGCTTCGCCGTTGGTAATAATAAACAGGTCTACCGTTCCGTGCTGCTCTTTGGTAATTTTATACAATGAGGTAGAAAATGTGCTTTCATCATCCGGATGGGCCATCACAACCAGCACACGTGGCCTGGCTGTTGTATTTTGAGCCCTTACCTGATAAATGCTGGTCATCATCAGTACACCGGTAATTAAAATTAAAGCCTGTTTTTTCATATCATCTCATCATTGCAGCCGGATAATTGATTGGAGGTCAGAAGCGGATTCGAACCGCCGTATCAGGTTTTGCAGACCTGTGCCTAAGCCACTCGGCCATCTGACCATTTTTTTATATAAAGAGCTATTTAATTGCAGTTGATGCCTGCAAAAACAAAATCTCAGCAACAACAATAAACACCTTTGAGAAAGGGGCCGGAAAAAGAAGCAGATGATAAACTTGTTTTAACCATTGTTTAATAATGTATACTATTTTAGTAGACATTCAAATGTAGTAAATGTTTTCTTAAATACAAGCCTTATCTAAAATGTATTGTAATAATTAAGATTGCCTGCCAGCGGATCAATGCTGCATTACCGATTAATGGAAAATATACAATACAAGGACATAAATTACAAATAGGCGGCTTTTCTAGTAAAATGTGTTAACGTAACATTTAAAATATATTCCCTCTCGCGTTGTAATTAATCCGTATCGCGTTAACACGATCGTAAAATATACCTCACTTTTGCGCCACTATTAATAATTAGTCTAAATAAATGCAAGGTAGAATTATACTTACGTTTTTGTTGGTTGTGAACACCCTAAGCAACCTCTCAGCCCAAAACAATTATGGAAAAGTTACCGGGAAAATAATAACGAAAGACGGGCAGCCTGCTACAGGTATATCAGTTTCTATTCTTAATACCCGTTTCGGGGCATCTTCCCAAACGGATGGTACTTACGTGCTTAAAGTTACTCCAGGTAAATACCGGGTTCAATACAAGGCATTGGGTATGACAACAAAGGAGTTAGGCATTGAAGTATTAAAAGACCAAACTACCAGGGTAGCAGATATTGTATTGGAACTTAACTCTTTTCAATTAAAAGATGTGGTTGTAACAGGCCAGTATGCACCACAATCGCTCAAAAACTCGGTATACATGGTGAGGACGATTACCAATGACCAGATCCGTTTAAGAAATGCCACTAAAATTCAGGAGGTGTTGAGCGATCAGCTTGGTTTTAGGTTTACTAATGATTTAACATTAGGAACATCGGATGTATCATTAATGGGGATAACCGGGCAGCGTGTAAAGATATTGCTGGATGGTGTGCCGCTTCTAGATCGTGGTGAAACACGGGAAAGTCTTAACCAAATAGATATTAATTCAATTGACCATATAGAGATTGTAGAAGGGCCTATGTCTGTAAGTTATGGTAGTGATGCCCTGGCTGGGGTAATAAACCTGATTACTAAAAAGTCTCCCGGTGGCGAACAATTAGATGTGCATGCCCGTTTGCAGGAAGAAACAGCCGGAAAGCAGTACGATGCCTTCCGGGGTAGTGGTACGCACTTTGAAAACGTGGGTTTAAACTGGAGCCACAAGGGCTGGGAGCTGGGCGGTAATTTTTCGCGCAATAACTTTGACGGTGCTGTTGCCGGCTGGATGCCTAAAGATCAATGGCTGGGCAATGCGATTGCCGGCTATCGTACCAATAAATTTCATATCTGGTACAGGCTCGATGGAGAAAACGAAACCTTGAAAAATGATGGGGAACCCAACGTTAATAACGGTATTGAAACCGATGCCCATTATATATCATACAGGTGGATGCACCAATTGCAAACAGAATGGCTGATTAATAAAAATTTAAGTTTTAGCGGTGCGGCATCATATACCAATTATAATCGCCGTACACTTACAACTACCTACAATACAATTACCGGCGAGACGCGTTTAACAGTGGGTGCAGGCGAACAGGATAAAGCACTGTTTGATACCAAATTTGTTAGGGGGACTGCACAGTATCGTATTTCTGATATATTTTCTTTACAGCCCGGGTTTGAAATTAACCTTACCGGCAGCAGCGGTGCCCGTATAGCCGGCACACCAACTATTAATGATTATGCCTTCTTCGTATCGTCTGAGATTCACCCGTTGGCGGGCGTAAGTATCAGGCCGGGGGTAAGGTTTATTAAAAACTCTATTTATGATGCGCCTCCTGCCATACCGTCTATCAATACAAAGTTTACGCTTTCAAACGCACTTGATTTGCGCCTGGCTTATGCACGTGGCTTCCGCTCGCCTGCACTAAGAGAGCTTTACTTTAATTTCTTTGATGCCAACCACTCCATCAGAGGGAATACTAACCTAAAAGCCGAATTTTCTAACAGTTATAACGGCTCGTTAACATGGCAGTCGTTAGGTGCAGGTTCGGTTAAGTTTAAATCTTCGCTAAGCGGCTTTTACAATGATTTTACCAACCTTATAACCACAGGCTATGATCCTGCCAACCCATCTGTTATGACTTATATCAACATTGATAAAGCTAAAACCAAAGGTGGCAGTATTGATAATACTATTTATTATAAAAACCTGCAGGCCAGAGTTGGTTTTGCCTACATCGGCACTTATAGCAAGCTGCAAACCGATACTTTAAACCAAGCTGCCTTTGTATGGTACCCCGAGGTAAGCAGTACATTATTATATCACTTTAAAAAGCTTAAGGGAGATATCAGCCTTTTCTACAAATTTAACGGCACGCTGCCAACTTATGAGGTTATAACCACAACCACCGGTGCAACGGTTATTAACCTGGCCAAACGTTCGGCTTTCAGCACCGCCGATATCACGTTTAATAAAATAATAACCAAATCAATCACTATAGCGGCGGGTGCAAAAAACTTGTTTAACGTAACCAATGTAAACAATACCTCGCTTAATGTAGGTAGTGCACATAGCACCGGCGGCCCGGTGCCATTGGGTTACGGCAGGTCTTATTTCCTGGGCCTCGATTTTCATTTCAGCAAACACTAATAAACACAAATAGATAACAATAAACTAAAAACAACTTAATCATGAAAAAAATCCTATACCTAATGTTAGGCTTCGTGCTGGTAATGGGCGCTTGTAAAAAAAGTGATCCGCCTCTTCCTGATAACTTAATTAATTTCTCAGCAGCTACATTAGGGTTCGAATCTACAACAACATCAACCAGCATTACGCTTAACCTAAGCCGGGTTACAGATGTGGCTATCCCAGTAACTATCGGTTTAACTACTACCGGCGTAACTTACGGTACCGAATTTACAACAAACGCAGCGGCCACCAATGGTACCATTAACCTAACTATCCCGGCAGGGAGCGGCTCTGCTACGCTTAGAATAGATAAAAAAACAGGCGTTTTCTTAAACGGAAATGAGTCGGTTACATTTACTATTAAAACTGCGGGAAGCCCTGTTATAGTTGGTACAACCAATCAGTTAAAATTAAGCTTTGCCGCTATTACCTCAACCGGGTCAACAATAACGCTTAATGGCGGTACCGGTGGTTCTTCGGCAGTAAACTCGGTATTTGTTGATTTCAGCGCCAATGCGCAAACATCAGTTTTACGCTCGAGCTGGGATTTAGGTTTTTATGCCGGAGACGACTTTAGGGTTATCTTAAACAACACTACTGCTGCTTCTGTAATTGCTGTTAACAAAACAGATTTAGCGCAGGTTTCGGCAACTGATGTTACCCTTGCCAATCTGGAATTGGGCTTTGGTAAAGGCACTTTCAGCATTTTTGATGATGTTAACGGCGATTTAACTAAGACAGCAATCCCTGTGGTATCTGCAACAGATGCTGATAACAAAGTATATGTAATTAACCGTGCAGGTGGCGCCGGGACAACGGCTGCTTTGGCCGATCTGTATAAAATACGTGTACTGAGAACTACAGGTGGTTATACTTTACAATATGCCAAATTAAATGAAACCACATTTAAAACGCTTACAATAACTAAAAACAGTGCATACAACTTTAACTATGTATCGTTTGATACAGGTGCACAGGTAAGTGTAGAGCCAACCAAAGACCACTGGGATATGGAGTGGACGTATAGCATTTACTATACCGGTACTACACCTTATGCTTTTGCCGATTTAGTATTTACCAATTACCTGGGTAGTGTATCTACTGCCGAAGTATTAACAAGCACAGTAAGCTACGATGCTTATGCTGCTGCTAATGTAACTGGTACTACTTTCCTTACCGGCCGTAATACTATTGCTTCAAACTGGCGTGCTACAACGGGTACTATTGGTGTTAAAACCGATCGTTTCTACGTAATTAAAGATGCTTCGGGTAATGTTTACAAACTTAAATTCATCAGCTTTATTACAAATGACGGCGGTACACGCGGTTATCCTGTAATTCAATATGCCTTGGTGAAATAAGCAGAATTACAGTTCCTATAAAAAAGGCATCCATCTGATAAAAACCAGATGGATGCCTTTTTTATAATGCATTTTTTTATTTAAATATTAGATGCCTACAACACGGCTGCTAATAGTAGCCGCAAGAGAAGGCCTAGGTTCGTATAAATGGTTTACAGCAAATGCTGAACTTTTTACGGCCGATTGAATGTCGCGGTTTAAGGTTAATTCCTGGGCCGATCCGCTCATTACTGCCTTTGCGTTATCTTTTACGGTTAAATTAGCTACAAATGCATCTAGGTTAAGATTAGCTTCTGCATGGTCATGCAGGTCAACATTAAATTCAATTTTTGAAAGATTACCAAATGATTGTACGGTAGAATTATCAAACACAGAAACCGAACGAAGATCTGTAGAGCTTACCCAAACAATCAGTTTTTCATTAGTGTATGAGGCTATGCGTAACACACCGTTTTTACTTTGTACTAAAGCACTTTCTGAGTAATATTTATTGTAAACTTTCACCTGGTCTGTAGTGGCGTCTGATATGTAAAGTTCCACATTGCCACGAACTTCAATTTTATTAATGGCGATGGTTTCTTTTAATACAGTAGCATTATTGCTTGCAAAGGTTTTTGGGGCTGATCCTAACACAACAAGTAGTGTGATTAAGGATAAAATTTTGATTTTCATTTTTGTATATTTTATTGTGATGTTTATTAATTGTATTATAATTTTTAAAATACAACCTCAAAACGGAGTCGGTTCTTCTACTGCTTTCAGACAAGATTTTAAGCTTATAAAACCCTTTCCCGTTTTGCAGTGCAAAGGTGTGGTTTATATAAGTTAGTTTTTTAATCTTAGTGTAATTTTTACACTAAGATTTGCTGCGGCTGAATAACGATATTTTGATAGTAATTGTACTTATTATCAGCTATTTAACTTTTTAGGTTTCTGTTATTTGTTGGGTAATGCAGGTGTAGATAAGCTTCTCATATAAGTAAGCGTATTTTTAGGCGGCGTAAAATCGGGATATCATCATGTTTTTTTAACCCATTGGAAGTTTCCTTTAAGCTTTACAAAGTAACTATGCATGTTGAAGTAGTGTTGAAATGATTGGGTGAGGTAGTCGAATAAAAACGCCTTATCCTTATCGGTAAGGCATTTTTTATATTTTGGCGATTGTATCAAATCAGATAATGGTAATAAATTGTACCCCTGAGCGGGAATACTTTGAACACTTAAAGACGTTTCTAAGGCTTATCGAGCCTATTATTCACGATTTGAAAGTTAAAGGGTTTATATAAATCCAGAGATTTGAAAAATAAACTCTTTGATCATATAGAACTTTGATACCTTAAGCAGGAATCTTAGAACCGAAAATTTGAATTGCTTGAAAATTTTTATTACGAATTCGTTAAAAATTGAAGTTTATCAAATGAAAGAAAGTGGTCAACCTCCATATCGAAACATAAAGAAATTATTTAACCAGAGGTATTACTTTTTCGCCAATCAACTTTATAGAACTGATGAGTTGCTGATGGGTTAAACCTGCGTTATCCATTTGAAAAGTAAACCTGTCGACTCCCCCCAATGCTTCACTATGCCTGATCAATTTTTTAGCAACCTCTTCCGGGCCACCTACAACCAGCACACCTTCAGGGGCAATCGCCTGGTTGAACCCTGCTCTGGTCACAGGTGGCCAGCCACGCTGTTTTCCGGCTCTGGTCCAAAGCTTAGCGTAGCCAGGATAATATTCTTCGACTGCCTGCTGTGTGTTAGCCGCAACATAACCGGGAGAATGAAGACCTACTTTAAGCTGTTCAGGGCTAAAGCCGGCATCTTTACCTGCCTTCCGGTAAAGATCCACCAAAGGGCGAAAACGTGCTGTTTCGCCGCCAATCACAGCCACCATTAATGGCAGTCCGAGTCTGCCTGCCCTCACAAATGATTCCGGTGTGCCACCAACACCAAGCCAAACGGGAATGTTTGACTGTAGTGCCCTGGGATAAACTGGCAGATTCTGAAGGGAGGGCCTGAATTTACCCGACCAGGTAACAAATTCCTGATCACGTATCTTCAATAGAAGATCCAGCTTTTCACTAAATAAGGCATCATAATTCTGGAGGTCAAAGCCGAATAATGGATAGGCATCTATAGCCGAGCCTCTCCCAACTACAATTTCCGCCCGTCCTTTAGAAATGAGGTCCAGTGTAGCGAAAGCCTGATACACCCGTACCGGATCGGAAGTGCTGAGTACGGTAACTGCACTGGTTAAACGTATGCGTTTAGTCATAGCTGCGGCAGCCGCAAGTATCACTGCCGGGGCTGAATCCAGAAATTCCTTTTTATGATGTTCCCCGATCCCAAAAATGTCCAGACCGGCTTCGTCAGCTACGCTAATTCTTTCCAGTAACTGTTCCATTGCATCTACGCTACTCAGCGAAGTGCTGCCATACATGGCAGACGCAAAACTGTCAATTCCTATTTCCATTATGTTTCTTAAATAAATTGAGTTTGATTCCACTAACAATACTATGATTATACTTAATGATTTTTAAGGGATTACCTTCGAAAAGAGTACTTTCAGCTTTCACTTAAATATTGCTACTCTTTTTTACTCAATGATTTCACTGCCAGATTGTAAGAGGCCTCCACCATTGACCTTATACTTTCGTCTGGCATATCGGCGTTAAATCGCACACTGATCCAGGACCTATGGCTCAGATTGAATGGTTTGTCGATAGCGATGTATTTTTCTTTTAGCTCTTGAATCTCTTCACTGTTACATCTAATCGTGACACAATTAAACGACTCAATATCAAAAAGGCAAAACATTCTTGTTCGTACATAAAATACTAAAATGAATTTTGAGTTTCTAAAGAATCCCTTAAAAGGCATTCCTTCAGTAGCCTGATCAAATGACAAACAAAACTCACGAAATTGCTCGATGTCCATGTATGGTTCTTTTACTGATTTTCATGAACGTCCTCCTCTAAATCTTGTTTCTCCGTCTTCGTTAGTGTAGCTACCACGAGATCATAGGATTTTTTCAGTAGATCTTTGAGTACCGCATCCGGAACATCTTTATTAAATTGGATACTGATCCAGTGTTTTTTGTTCATGTGATAGCCGGGCGAAATCCCTTCATATTTTTCCTGTAGCAATGGCGATTCTGCAGGATCACATTTTAGTGTGCAGAAATCAAAAACATCTACGTTGAAAAAACAGAACCATTTTTCCTTTACGTAAAAAGCTAGTAAATTTCTGTCATAGACAGAAGTGGCATGAGTAAAAGCCATTTTATCTGTCACTCCGTCAAACGATAGGCAATATTCCCTTAAACTTTCTGCGTTCATATAATTCCGTTTGGTTATTTAAAATTGTTTAGCCTGTTCCATAAGCTATTAAAGTTTAAACGACAGTTTTTCCTTTATCGAACTTCTTATCCATCGGCCGGATAAAAGACCAGGTAGAATGGATCACCCGCCATTCATTATCCGTTTCTTTCTGGTACACTTCAACGCAATTATATTCTATGTCAATGAGGGTGGTTTTTGCAAACACCTGAAAGGTAAGCACAGCCATGTCCTGCCCAATTTGTACACGGGGACTCCGGAAGTCATAGGAATCGGCAAACAATTTACCTTTGATCGTTTCCAAAAACGAAGCAATGGGGGAAGCCAAGCCCCGTACTTCTACGGGGCTTTTTTTATGCTTAAAAGTTTTTTTTATAAATAAGGACTTTCGTAAGTATCCATCGCAGATTGATAGTTAAGTCTTACTTATGCCAATGATCAAGGCCTAATTAAAAGAAAAATACAGCCTTAAGTACTTTGTGTAATAGTGGGAAACACCTTTTGGTAAAAAACGCTCAATGCAGCCAGCGATTGTTGGGCACCCAAGTTAACGTTCAATCTTCTGGTAAGGTTAATAATAACAGTTGTCGCCTAACAGGCAAAATCATTCCTTATTTGCCTTGTTTATTATGTTGACTTTGTGATTACCCTATTTATCTCAGACTAATTTTTCGGTTAAATTAGTTCCAAAATAAGCGAATGGCGTATAAGCAGCTGGTTCACGCTGAATTTCCATATCTATTAAAGTTTTTTCAATAGCCACAGCGTAAGGTTTTTTCATTTGAACATTAAGGAAATGTTCAATGTTATCATTCCAGGTTTCATAAACCAAGAATTCTTCAGGTTTGCCAAGCCCTTCATGAAGAGTGGCATTGATAAAGTTTTCCTCTGAACTTATTGTTTTAAATAATTCTAGCAGCACTTCTTTAAACTGTGCTCTATTTTCCTGCTTTGCGGTAAATTTGATCGAAAATGTTAAATTTTGCATCTTAATTAAGATTTTTAGGGAGGCATGACGTTGCCAGACAAAGGTCAAAGGTAGGTATTGCAGACTGCTCTGTAATTGATCTGTGATAAGAAATGAATTGACATAAATCAATCGGAATAGTTATTTTTGACCAGTGAAAGACAAATTCTCTCAATATCTTTTAGATAAAATTCCGATAGCCGAAAACGAACTCCAATTGATTAATCGGCTATGCTCTGTAAGGAAATTGCGTCGTAACCAGTATTTGCTGCAGGAAGGTGACACCTGTAATTTTGTTGCATTTGTAGTTTCCGGCTGTCTGCGAACTTATAAGACCGATTTCAAGGGAAATGAGCATATCGTTTATTTTGCGGCTGAAAATTGGTGGGCAGGAGATCGTGAAAGTTACGTAAAAAAGATGCCTTCTGCTTTCAATATAGATGCTGTGGAAGAAACCGAATTGGTTTACTTTACGCGCGAAAACTTTGAAAAGGTTTCAGAATCTGTTCCTGAATTTAACAAGATGATGTATTTGCTGCTGCAAAATAGCTTTATCGCGTCACAAAATAAAATTCACGCTGCAATGACATTTACAGCAGAAGAAAAATATAATGATTTTGTCGCTAAATTCACGCATTTGGCCAATCGTATCCCGCAGCAAATGATTGCTTCTTATCTCGGAATGACACCTGAAACGTTAAGCCGGGTAAAATCAGCAATCGCCAAAAGTATTGGTAAAGGAAATTCTTGAACTATTTACTTCTCTTCGATTCTTGTTTAAATGTTCTCTGCTCTTTACATGAAGATGTGATGATTGTTTCATTATCAATAAAATTCAAGCCGTAACAACTCTTAGCGATAACCCTGTATTTGACAGATGTTGCTAAATGACATAATTATTCATTGCGTTGGCTTTATTTGCTCAAGTACCGTTCATCAGACAAAAGTCATATCTGTACATTTACAACAAAGCGCTTTTTTATTTAAACACTGTTCAATATTTTTGTTGCGTATCCAAGTTAATTATTTGTCGCATTAAAAATTTGTGAAACTAATAGTGGAAATATTGATCTCCAGATAGCCCGGTAATTGGCCGTGCAGGACTGCAGGTAACTTGGAGTAGAAAGAAGCAGTGAGTATCGTTGGTATAGCCTGTCTCGAAACGAGATAAATACTAATGTTAAAAAATAGGATGGCGGTGTCGTTGTGTATATTTGCACATCAACGAAATATTAAAGAATGGGTATAGCAGAACGAAAACTGGAAGATAAGCAGGAGATGCACGCAAAAATCCTAAACGGTGCGCGTAAAGTATTCCTGGCAAAAGGATATGACCAAACCAGTATGCGCAATATTGCCAGCGAGATCAACTATAGCCCCGGTTCGATTTATTTTTATTTCAAAGATAAAAGCGAGATCTTCCACGAATTACATAAAGAAGGCTTTCAGTTGCTGCTCAGTCAGTTAAAAGTGCTGGAAAAGGTTGGTGACCCCTTTGAACAGTTAAAGGCATCCGGCCGGGTCTTTATTCAGTTTGCGCAGGAGAATAAGGATTACTATAACCTCATGTTCATTGTGGACGATTCGGTAAAAGATTCTGCATCAGAAGGTTTTAAGATTGCGGAAGAAGCCATCAGGTACATGCATGGAATGGTTACGGAATGCCAGCTTAAAGGCAAATTCAAAAATATGGATACGGAGTATTTTACTTTCATGATCATATCTGTTTTGCATGGTATATGTGCATTGTTTTGCAAACACCGCAATACAAGTTTTGTCGGCAAAACGGATGAAGAACTCATGCACAATGGATACGAGTCTTTTGTGGGGTTACTTGAAAAAGGATAAACCTTTTTTTTGAATTATTATTGAACAGTGTTTAAATTTATAACAATGATTAAAAATGAAAATTAAAAACCGAACATTTTATCGGCTTTTGCTTTTAGTGTCAGCTTTACTGGCTGCACCTGCTGCAAAAGCCCAGGGCAATTTGGATGAGTACATAAGGCAGGGCCTAACCTCAAACGAAAGTATCAAACAACAAAACTTTGTACTCGAAAAGAACATCTACGCATTGAAGGAAGCCAAGAGTATGTTTTTGCCCGAGGTTACCTTTTCAACTACCTACACCAAGGCTGACGGCGGGCGTACGATAGATTTCCCGACTGGCGATCTGTTTAATGGCGTGTACTCCACTTTAAACCGATTGACGGGTACTAACGCCTTTCCGCAGCTACAAAACCAAAAGATCTTGCTCAACCCTGACAATTTCTATGATGCCAAATTCCGCACGACACTACCCATCCTGAACGCAGAATTGATCTATAATAAGCGGATCAAAAAGCAGCAGATAGACCTCCAAAAAGCCGAGGTATTGCTTTACAAGCGTGAACTGGTCAAAGAGATCAAAACAGCTTATTATAATTACCAGAAAGCTGTGTATGCGACCGGTATCTACGAATCCTCCCTTCGTTTGGTTGAAGAAGGACAAAGGATCAATACGAAGTTGTATGAAAACAGCAAAGTAAACCGAACTGTTGTGCTCAGAAGCCAGAACGAAGTATCAAAGATCAATGCATCACTGATCAGCGCCAGGAAAACGGCAGAATCAGCACGCTACTATTTTAACTTCCTGCTGAACCGCCCACTTACTGATAGTGTCCTTTTGGATAATATTAAAACACTGCCTGCCAGGGAACAAAGTTTAGGAAACAGCGTTAGCGGCAGGGAAGAATTGTCCAAACTGAGTATTGCTAAGGATATTAATGGCAATCTGACAGGGCTGGCCCGGTCTTATATCGTGCCCAAGTTAGGAACCTTTATCGACCTAGGTTCGCAGGCTTTTGACTGGAAGTTCAACAGTAACAGCCGTTATTATTTATTCGGGGTTTCCCTGGAATGGAACCTCTTTTCCTCCGGCAAAAACAATTACCGGGTAAAACAGGCGATCGCAGATCAGAATGCCCTGGCATCACAAACAGATTATGTACAACAACAATTACTCACAGAATTGAAGGTACGCCAGGCAAGTATGCAAAGCGCCATCGCGCAATACGAGTCGGCACAGTCTCAATTAAAAACCAGCCAAATCTATTACGGTGATATGCTGAAGCTATACAAACAAGGCATGGCGATCTACATCGAATTGCTGGATGCCCAAAACCAGTGGATCGATGCACAGCTCAAAACCAATATTGCCCTTTACGATACCTGGATAGCTAATACGGACATCGAACGCGCCAACGCCAGTTTCACCATTCAATAAAATATAAGATTATGAAAAACCTACAAATATTTAGTATTACAATAGCAGTGTTAGCCCTAATGGCCTCCTGTAAGGAAAAACATAACGAAGGTAACCCGATAGGTGAACCGGATATCATACCTGTTAAAATCGCCGCCATTTCTACATTAGGTGTACCGGATCATATCACGGCCACCGGCCTGGTCAGTACAGAGGATGAAGCCAAATATGCCTTTAAGATAGGCGGCGTGGTCAGCCGCATTTTTGTACAGGAAGGCCAGTCTTTTAAACAGGGACAATTGCTGGCAACCCTTAATTCCACCGAAATTTCGGCAGGTTTAGCCCAGTCCAGTTTGAGTGTAGAAAAGGCACAGCGCGACTATAGCCGGGCACTAAATCTTTACAAAGACAGTGTTTACACTTTGGAACAATTGCAGAATACCAAAACAGCCCTGGATGTTGCCAAAAAAGCCAGGGAAGCGACGGCGTTCAATGAGCGCTATTCTAAAATATATGCGGCATCAGACGGTTTTGTCAGTAAGAAAATAGCGAATGAAGGCGAAGTAATTGCCGAAGGAGCACCGGTGCTACTGATTAATTCAACCGAACAACACAACAGTTATTCGCTTAAGGTGGGTGTTACCGACAGGGAATGGGCCATCATTAAGCAGGGTCAAACCGCTAAGGTAACGCTCGATGGCTATGCCGGTCAAACCTTTAATGCCACGGTATTTCGCAAATCGCAGGCGGCAGACCGGGAACTGGGTTCATTCCAAATCGAATTGAAGCTGCAACTGAACGGTGTAAAACCGGCGGTGGGCATGTTTGGCAAAGCTGAAATAGCTACTCACCAGGACCAAAGCGTAATGGTTATACCCTACGGTTCACTAATCGAAGCAGATGGGTACAAGGGTTTTGTTTTTACAACCGTGGGCACCAACCGGGTAAAACGCGTCCCTGTAAATATTTTAAAATTTGATAACGACAATGTTTACCTGAAAGACAAATTGGAAGGTATAGATCAGATCGTGGTTTCCAACAGCGCGTACCTCAACGAACGTTCCATTATAAAGATCATCAGGTAATTCTAATATTATGAAAATCACAAATTTCGCCGTTAAAAATTATCAGTTCACGCTGATCATATTTGTATTGGTTACCGTGGTAGGCTTGCTGACCTTGTTCACCATGCCGCGTTCGGAAGATCCATCGACCCACGCGCCGCAATACATCATTACCGTTATATACCCCGGCACCAGTCCAAAGGACATGGAAGAACAGGTCGTTAAACCCATTGAAAACAAAATATACGGGTTAGAGAATATAGAAAAGATCCTGACCACCGTGGAAGATGGCGTGGCAGTCATCCAGCCGAAGTTTAAATACGGTGTAGATGTAGACAATAAGTACCAGGAAATATCTACCGAGATCAACGCGTTAAAAAACAGCGAACTGCCCAAAGATATCTACCTGATCAAAACAGAGAAGGTGGCCTCTTCGGATGTTAAGGTTTTACAGGTTGCACTGGTATCCGACCAGGCACCAGGCAAATTACTGCGCGACCAGGCTGACATCCTGAAAACACGGCTGGAAAAGATCACCAACCTGAAAGAAGTAAAATACTTTGGCATGCCCGAACAGGAGATCAGGATAGACATGCAACTGGATAAACTGGCCCAGCTAAAAATACCACTGAACGTGGTAATGGGCAGCTTACAAAGTGAGGCTGCGGATATCCCTGGAGGGAGTATTAACCTGGACAGCAAGACATTTAATGTAAAAACCAGCGGGAAGTTTAAAAATACTGCCGATGTGGCTAATACAGTTATTTATAACGCGAATGGGAAGATCATTTATTTGAAGGACGTTGCTGAGGTGAGCTACAAAGACGGCCTGGTTAACCACATTACCCGTATCAACGGACATCGCTGTATCCTGGTAACCGCGGCCATGAAAGACAATGTAAACATCGCCAGCGTTCAAAAGGAGTATTTGCCGGTACTTGAGGAATTTGGTAAAACATTGCCGGAAAACATTAAAATGGTTAAGAATTTTGACCAGGCAAACATGGTATCCAAACGCTTGGGGCACTTGGGCTTTGATTTTGGGCTGGCGATCTTGTTGGTGGTGATCACCTTGCTGCCATTAGGCTTCAGGGCGTCGCTCATCGTGATGATCTCTATACCCCTTTCACTGGCATTGGGGTTAATCGCGATGAACTTGTTGGGCTATTCACTCAACCAATTAAGCATCGTTGGCCTTGTTGTGGCCTTAGGCTTGCTTGTTGATGATAGTATTGTGGTGGTTGAGAACATAGAAAGATGGCTCAGAGAGGGACATTCCCGAAAGGAGGCTATATTAAAAGGTACTCAGCAAATCGGAAATGCCGTTATCGGCTGTACGGCAACATTGGTAATCGCATTTTTGCCGCTGGCCTTTTTGCCGGATGCGGCAGGCGAATTTATTCGCAGCCTGCCCATGGCTATTATGACCAGCGTGCTGGCGTCGATGATCGTTGCGCTGACACTTGTTCCATTCCTGGGCAGCAGGATGCTAAAAACGCATACGAGTGCTGAAGGCAATTTCTTTTTAAAACATTTGCAGCGTTTTTTAACCCGGTCCTATGCTGGCGTGATGCCTATTGCGCTAAAATGGCCAAAAATCACTATCGCGATCTCGCTGGCTTTAAGCGGCTTTGCATTTTTTCTATTCACCTTAACCGGGTTTAAATTGTTCCCCACATCAGAGAAACCGATGTTCCTGATCAACATCAAATTACCACTGCAGGCCGATATCCCCGAAAGCGACCGGGTAACGAGGCTGGTAGAGGGAGAATTAAAAAAACATAAGGAGATCGTTTATTATACGTCTAACGTTGGTAAGGGCAATCCGCAAATCTATTACAATGTGCATCAACAGGATGTGAAGCCTGATTTTGCACAGGTATTTGTACAATTGGACGAAGAGGCAAGTCCGAACGAGAAAACGGAGGTGATTAAAAAACTAAGGGAAAAATTTAATGACTATCCTTTTGCAAAGATTGAAGTAAAAGACTTTGAGCAGGGCGCACCGATAGAAGCTAACATAGTTGTACGGGTGTTTGGCGACGATCAGGAAAAGTTGCGAGAGCTATCATTCAAGGTAGAAGATATCCTGAGAAAGAACCCCGGCACATTCTACATTAATAACGAACTGAATACTTACAAATCGGATGTAAAGATCAAAATCGATAAAGAGAAAGCACGTACGTTAGGCGTACTCACCGGTGACGTAGATAAAGTGGTCAGGATGGCTGTAGCTGGATTAACGGTTGGCGATTATATCGATGACCGGGGCGATGCCCGAAATGTGGTTATTACGCTACCCAGGGATAAATTCTCGAACCTCGATGCATTAAAGAACCTCTATGTTAACAATGTGCAGGGCGCCCCGGTACAAATAGACCAGATCGCCACGATAGAATTCGAAAAATCGCCAACTGCCATCAATCATTTTAACAAATCACGCTTCGCGAAGGTTACGTCATTTACTAAAGAGCATGTGCTGGCCAACAATGTGCTGAAGGAAGTAGTTCCAGAACTGAATAAAATAAAAATGCCGCCAGGTTATTACTACAAGCTCTCCGGTGAAGCAGAGTCTGAAGGCGACTCATTAGGCGGTAATTTTTTGTCGGTTATCGTTTTAAGCACTTTTCTTTTTGTCGCAGTGTTATTGCTGCAGTTTAAAACATTTAAAGGAATAATTATCGTTCTATCCATCATCCCGCTGGGTATTCTTGGCGGCGTGGTTTTATTGCTGATGACCGGTAACCCGATGTCTTTGGTATCCATCATAGGCTTCATCGGCCTCTCGGGTATACAAGTAAAAAACTCCTTATTATTGGTTGATTTTACGAATCAGTTACGTTTAGAGGGCCATAGTATCGATGAATCAATCAGCATGGCTGGTGAGACCCGCTTTCTGCCGGTTGTACTGACGTCCATTACTGCGATCTGCGGCTTGCTTCCCATTGCACTCAATCCCAATCCACTGATAGCGCCGCTGGCAATCGTGCTGATCGGGGGACTAATCAGTTCAACCGTTTTATCCAGGATTGTGACACCGGTGATGTATAAACTCATTCCTCCGCATCTGGAGATTGATGAAAAAGAATGAGTTTCAAAAGTGCGTTAGGCCAATCCCTCCTTTTTACTAAGGGGCTGATTTAGAAACATTGTTTTGACCTTATGATTTTTTTTTGAACCAATATTGTCATTTTACCGTTTTTTACTAATTAAAAAACACATTATGGAAGGGATAACAATAATTGAAACCGCAATTTTTAACCGGCTAATCGATAAGGTTGATGCTTTGGAGGAGTTCGTGACAAAAACAGCGACTGAACTATCTGAAGCTAAAAATCCATACTTAAAAGTAAAGGAAGCTATGAAGTTAACTGGCTTCAGCAAGACGTGGTTAATGTCAAACAAAGAAGCTATTGGCTACGCCTCAGTTGGCGGGTGTTTAATATTCAAGCGGAAAGACCTAGAAGCCTACATGGAAGCCAATTACTTCAAAACAAAATCACCAAGGAGAGTAAAATCATGATTATCACACACGATACTACAATTGATTTAAATTCCAGATAATACCGAGATGTTAGATTTTTTGCGCTGATCAGGATATTTAAGTTCTTCTAATTCGAATACTTCTGATAAAAGCGCATGCGAGGTTGTTAGAAACCTGCATCGGTAAGAGTTATCCGGTAATATTTTTATAATTAGCATTTCTACTTTTGGCATTTTAGGATGGCTATGACTAACTACATCACCAACTTTAAAAACTTCTTGATTCATAGGTATAGATTAGAGGACGTGAAATTAATTAATGTGATTGTATATTTTTACGTATATAGTCAAAATAAAAGCCCTGTAAGTTGTTGATTTACAGGGCTTAATATAGATTTCATGTACCCTTGACTCCCCTGTACTCTAATAAGTTTCTGGATGATTTGAAGGCAATCGCCAATATTAAGTTGTTCCTGGATGAGAACCACGTTAGTAGAGACTTTATCACCAAATACAAAAGATGTTACACAGATAATGAAAGTAAAAAGAATTCATTGTCAAGGCTTTACGAAGATGACTGTTTGCAATTGAGCAAGCCTAAGAATCCCGAAGAATAGTTTATTTTATCCATAGTAGGCAATTTTGCTGTGTATATTTTTTACGGAAAATGCCTACTATGGTAATATGTCTTTTAATTAATTTCGTCTTCGAATCCCGGTAATTTAAAATAACTGCTCATTTGTTGGAAGAGCACCTTTTGAACTTTTAACCGACCAATGGCTGCACGTTTGGCAATATCTGTATCTACAATATTGATACTATTGTTAAATACCAAATAGAGCCGCCAAAGCAACGCTTTCGATTTTGCTTCTAATGCCCTGACTAATAATTGCTCAATAAGATCAGGCATATAATAAAAACATCGTAAAAAGGACTGTGTGATAGTCTCTATAATTCCGTTGCGTTCACTTAGCACTTCACCCCAACCGGGAATTGTTTCTCTAGTAATCATTTGCGGCCGGTCTAAGGAGCCAAACCCATGCCTATACAAAAATGTATCTTCCGCACCAAGTGTAAATAGTAAGTCCAGGTAAAAATCGTAACTGCGGTTTCCGTGGTTATCTTCGGCCATTAATGGTGGATAAAACCTTACAGGCTGCCGCTAATTTTCGAAGGATGCGTAACTCCCGATATTCCGCTGTTAACTGTCCTCCTCCGGAAATTATAACTTTTACAGCCTTATACATATACTGGTTCACCCACGTATATTCTTTGTTATTAAGTTCTGTAACATAGAATCGTTTAGTCAGGTGGCCAATTATATTTTTATAATTACGGTCTTCAATGAGCGTCAGATCAGCATACTTTTTTTCATCAAGCGTATAAATGATACTGTGTTTTGACCCTTCAAAAAGATCAACAAGTTCCAAAATTTCATTGGTTAGGTTATCTTTAACATCGCGTTGAAGATTATCCAGTAAAATCACCAGACGCGTATCGTCTTCATTGTTCAGCAAGTCCATTATCCAATCCTTGATTTGTGCCGTACTTACGCTACCCTTCGTTTCTTTTTGAAACGCGTTAGCAAGCTGCTGAAACAAGGAATAGTTCCAGTCCTTTAGATCAATGTACAGCACGTACATATCCTTTTGATAACCATAATTCCGAAAGAATTGATAGAGTATGCAGGTCTTTCCAGAAAAAGCGGGGCCAATTAATCCGAATAATCCTGGCTGAGTTAAAGTTTGTCTGTACAGACGTCGGACAAGCCGCCTTTTGATTTGAAAGGTTGGAGCAATAGCTTTATTCAGTTCGCCCAATCCACCCATTTGGCGTTCAAAATTCTTTTTACTTATGCCGCGAAATACTTTGCCAACCAATTCAGGCTCACGGTTGAGCAAAAAATTAACTACGCTTGCAAAGTCTCGGGTTTTAAGCCCAAAATTCAGATCGATCCTTTTTTTAATGAAATCCAGGTCGATAACAGTTTGATCTATTGGTTTTTTGGTATAGGTGTCGAATAAAAAATTATCCGTTCCGTTTGATAAAAGTACCAACGGAGGCATTGGATGAATCAACCGCCCATAAGATAACCCCTGTTCGATATCTTCAGGTGTTATGGTATGACCTTCCGTTTTTAGTTCTACTAACATGATATTTAGATCCTCACACGTCAGTAGCATATCAAAAATCGCACGTTTGGGATAGTTTGACGGATCTTTTAAATCAACCTTTACCGCCCGGTGACCAAAGTGAATTGAAAACGATCCCTGATGAACAACTTTCATTTGTCGAAAAGTTGGAAATAGCGTTTCCAGCACACCATGTAATCTAGCTTCTAATGTTGCTTCATTCATGAACGGAAGTTACAACTAATTTAAAAAGCTCATACACCAACGTCATCCAATATGATGACTTATCGAGACGAAATAATAATATTAATGCCCGTAAGGGCCGCTCCGGATTTTGAGTGATTTTACGGGCTTATAAGCCCTCATTAAAGTTAAATAACTATTCCGACATGGCAGTTTTTTGCTTCATCCAAAGCCTCTATAAAGCTGTCAAAAACCAAATTATTATCGTTTTCATCGGTCGCAATTACCGCATATTCCGCACCTCCATGTGTTTCAATTACAATAAACATAACGTAAAATAATAAAGGGGGCTTGCACCCCCTGTGAAAAAATCAATTTAATAACAACGCACTATTACCATGCTTGGCAAAATCATTGCACAGGTCAAAAGCGGTTTGCGCCCTGTTATAGCCCGTGCCGTACATGATGGATTTGAATTTGCTTTCATCATCCTTGAAATTACGCATGTTCTGAAAATAACCCGTTACGCAATTATAAGCCCCAAACAAAGTGCCTTTAGTGGTATCTTCCTGTTGGGTCGGGCTGGTCATGGCATAATCAAAAATGCTGCTCACCATATTATTAAAATGGCTGCTTAATTCCTGCTCTTTGCCCTGTTTCAGGTTTTCGTAAACTTCTTTATTCGGCACCATCGCAATTTGTATCAGCCGTTTTAATTCAGGGTCAGTAATGCGCACCCTTGACCAACGATTATAAATCGCCTCCATTTCTACTGCTAACTGGTTAGAGATACCCAGCATCTTGTGGGCAACCTTTAACTTATCGGTTGCCGTAGCGGTATGCCGTATTTTAATGCAGTTGATCTGATTGCCCAAAGCAGCATTTAAAGTATTGCGGCACACCACCCTCACAGGCGTAAAGGCAATATTGATACTGCCCGTACCATCGTGTGAAGTGGTTAAAAACAAATACTTTTCAATACAATCATTGCGCCCGACACGAATATAATCGGGTAACTTAGCCGTAATAAAAATGGTTTCGCCGTTACCTAATGCGCCTGCGGTTTCGTATAGGATGCCATCTTTGCCGCCAACAATGCTGTCAAAAAAACTAAAGGCTTCCACGTTTTGTACCACCTCGTAATCCTTGCCCAACTTATCACCCAAAACAATCTCGTTATCGGTACGGTAAGTAAAAAAACTGTTCTCGGAAATCATATTTAAACCGCTCGGTAGTGGGTGAATATTCGGACGTTTGACCACTTCGAAATTAAGCCCCGCATGTTCCAATGCTTCCGCACTGGTGGGGTACTGCTCAATGGTCTGCCCTAAATTATGCCAGGCTTTTTCCTTTACGCTGAAAAAACTATGCTTCTGTGTTTGCTCGTTATAATGAATGTCGTGTGCCATGCTGTTAAGATTTTAATTTGTAGTCCATCAATTTTAATTCGTGTATTGTCACCTTTTTGGTGTTGCTAATTGTACAGGTCGCCTTTTGCTAAATTTCCGTAATGGCCTCATGTACATTCTTATGCTTGGTTTGTATGGTCGCCTTGACCAGTAAAAAGATGGTATCGTACATAGGTCTATGATTTATAAGCTTTTGTAAATTCCGCAAGTTCCATTTGAAACCCTGCGGGGTTCTCTGTCGCCAATTGCTCTGCGTAACCCGTCCAAAATATTTGGTTGGTCAACTCGATAAATATTTCTAACATTGCTGTAAGTTTTAAGATTAGTAGTGTCTTAAACAACGCCCCCTGTACGCTGAATACAAGGGGCGTTTCCATTTCATTATTGCGGGATAACGATACCCGCTTCAATTTCAGCCAGTTTGTCTACACACATATTGTTCACCAACTGCGCAACTGTCCAAATAATAGTCGGGTTCTTGGTTTCGAACTTCCTGTTGCGGTCGTCCGTCAGGGTCAGCGTGCAACCAGTATAATAATTGGTATCTGCGCTATCCGCTTCATCCCTCAATTCCACCTCAAAATCATCTAAGTTTTTGATAGTTTCCTGCAACTTGCCACGCTGTTTAGCCTTGCGGTGCATTTCCTCGATAAACTTTAAAGTACCTTCTAAATTCAGCACGAATTTTTTAGGCTCTTCCTTTACTGGTTCAGCTTTCACGTCGGCTTTAGCCGTCTCCGCTTTCGCAGGTTCAGGCTGTGGCGGTGCTTGCACTGCAGTAGTGGCCGGTTTTTTTTCCGCATCTTTTTTAACAACCTCTTTTACGGGTTCTGCGTTTGAAACCGCATTAACCGGGTTACCGGCTACGAATTGAGGTTTTTTGTCTGCGTTAACGGTGGTGGTTGCTACCGTAGCCTGCCCGTTGTTTTTCACTTTAGTTTCCATTTTTTAAAAAATTATATTTGTTTCGCCCTGCCTACTACCTTTCGGCAGGAGCCATTTCTGGCTTTTTGTTAAGCAACCTCTCCTGATAGAGCAGGCATACCAGACAAGGCTTTTGAAAAAAAAATACTACCCGGAGGGTGGAGATTTTTTTTTCAAAACCCGCAGGGCCTGGCCTTGGCTGGTATGCCTGCGGATCAGAAATTTGCTACACAAACAGCCTAATAAGAATTTTATCGAGCTTAAAAAGATGTTAAAAAGTGTCCCGTAAAAAGTCCGCGCGGGTTGGGCGATGCGCAGGCGAAGCCCAAAACGCACGGGCTTTTTAAACGCGGTGAAGCTGCTGAAGGGAGAGGCGACCGATGCTGCTGCAACCGCTGTCCTGATCAGCCCCGCAAAGCCTTCATCCAAACCACACCCGCTTCACGTTTAGCTAAGCGCTGCGCCAGCTCCATAGCCGAAATGATCGACAAAGCCTTCGCTACACCCATACCATTAAAGCGGGTTAAAGCATCCACCGGCAACTCAGCCAGGCGCTTCATTTCCAGATCTACACTATCCAATATTTGCTGCGCCAGGTCTACCGCCGTAACGCCCGGCGTACCCGAGC
>NZ_MPPL01000001.1:1753171-1859780 GCF_001911425.1 Mucilaginibacter polytrichastri
GATAAGCATAGCCAGTAACTCCGCGTCCGACAAAGCCGCGCGCCCCAGCTCCAGTAATTTTTCACGCGGACGGTCGGCAACATCCCAGCTTTTGATACCGGCTGCCCGTTCTTGCGAACCCGCAGGCTTATCCCGCTGCCCGACCTCGTGCGCCGCATTGGAGAATAAAGAGGAAAGGGCTTCGATCAGGAACTCAAAATGATCCTCGAAGATCATAATGCAAGCCCTTTTATAGGTATTATCCGGCTGTTTCTCGGTACAAACCAGGTTAATGAAGTTCTTATTGTTAACAGCCTTGCGGAAATCAAAGAAGTAATTCCGGTGCTTCGTAAAGAATTTCTCGGTAGCGATGATATTATCTTTCATGGTCATTCGGATTAATGCCCCAAACCTCCAACGCCTAAACGGTTTACCCGGTAATAAAACAAATTACCCGATGTTACCGTTTATCCTCCAATAAAACAGCTACTTACCAAACAGTCGATCTGATGCGACCATCCGTCACTGAAAAAGAAAACACCTGTGAACACTGCAATAAGCCCTTATTTGGCCGTACAGATAAACGCTTTTGTAATGATACCTGCCGCAATACCTTTAACCGTATCAAAGGGGAAAAAGAAAAGTTGCAGGCAAATGAGAACATCCCGGAGGTATTCCGCATCATTAAAAAGAATTATGAGATACTCCAACAATTTAGTCCGGACGGAATACCCAGTGGGGAAAGGAAAATGGTACTGATCACCGAATTAATTCAACTTGGGTTTAACCCGAAATTTCACACGAGTATCTGGCAAGATGGTGATGCGATTTGGAAGTTTTGTTTTGAAAAAGGTTGGGGTTTCGGAGAGCCCGATGCTTATCTGATTGAGCGGACGGAACAAGCTGATTTGACAGTTGACTAAAATAATGGTTGCCCATTTGTTTCTTGATGGGGCTTTAATTCAGCGATGTGATCTTGAAAATCTTTATCCTCTAAATCATACATCATTAAATTCGCTAATTCTTGTCCCAATGAACTGACCTCGTAACCCAAAGTAGGGTCTGTAAGTCCTGAATTCATCAAACCGCTGGCGCGAGCCATTTTTGAGGGCTCTGTACCTAACTTTAACTTCATTAGTCCAAATGCAGCTAAAGCGGATTCATTTGCTGAATTAATATTATAGGGTTGGTCACCATCCCAATCCTTACCAAAATATGAGTAACGGTAATGCAGAGCCAAAAGATCGTATAACAATGCACGTTCTACAATTCCTGATAACCGAAGAAAGTAATCCTTGCCAATTATCCCCATGACCATAAGCCGGAATAAATTACCTATAATCTCCGCTTTTTTAGTCTCGTCCAGCCGCTCGATTAACAGTAAAACCTTTTCGGCGATGGATTCCTTGTATTCGTCATTATCCGATAATTTATTCAGGAAAGCCTCTCGATCTTCTTTAGGAATCTCTGCTGACTGGTTAATGAACACTAATATTTTTTTAATGGTATGCTGTTCTTTCAAAGAATTACCGATTTTGAAAAGTCCTACCACAGTACCCACCAAAGGTATATCTTTAAGTACACCACCCTTAAGAATACTATCCAAAGCCACTTCAGAATATTCTTTGACTAAGCTTAACGCTTCATCTGAAGCGATTGTCGCTTTGAACGAATCATTGATGTTATTTTTCACAGTCAGTATTTTAAGCTTTTTGAGATTGTGCATCCTAAGTTAGTAAAACTGCTTAGCAAAATTTAAAGGGCTTTTGTAAGTATTAAAGTGATCTCTGAACTATTTTCAATGTATTTCGATACAATTGCACGAATATTGAATAAAATATTACACTATTTGATAAAATAATTACGATTGTATTGTTTTTAATTTACTTAATCGTATATTTGTTCACCCACTAACGAAACTTATGTATACTGAAATATTAAAAATTATTGAAGGCGGTTTGGCTAAGGACTTTAAAAAGGTCTTTAATTACTCTAAACTATTGGCTGAAAAGCTAGCTAAAGACGGTGATGAAAAAATGGCTAAGATGGTACTGAAAGCGATTGAGAACGGACCTGCAACTACCGTTACAATGGATGAACTAATGACAACTCCCGTAGATCATGAAAGTCGCTTGAGTATTGTTGATGTGTCGCCGCCATCCAAAGAATTGTCGCCAATAATTTTACCAAAGTTGGTAGAAGGAAAAATAGATGATTTTATTAATATCGTGAAGCATCAAAGTCAGTTGATTAAAAGTGGCATAGAAACTACAAATACGCTGTTACTTTATGGAAAGCCAGGCTATGGTAAAACTACTGTTGCTAAGTACATTTCCGAAAAAACAGGTTTGCCCTTAGTTGTTGCACGTTTTGACGCTATTGTTTCTTCTTTACTTGGCAATACCGCAAAAAACATCCGTAAAATTTTTGATTTCGCCGACAATAAACCATGTATTCTTTTTTTAGATGAATTTGATGCCATTGCCAAAGCAAGGGACGATCAGTATGAATTGGGAGAATTGAAACGGGTGATTAATAGCTTGTTGCAAAATATTGATTCATTTGCAAGCCATAATATTTTAATAGCCGCCACTAACCACCCTGAACTTTTAGACAAAGCTGTTTGGAGACGCTTCAACACTGTTATTGAAATTGGAGCCCCCCAGGATTTAGAGATTGTCGAATTGATTAAAGTTTTTACTACAGGTTTTAAAGCCGACTTTTTAGAAGATGAGAGGCGATTTGATAAATTAGTCAAACTTCTAAACGGTAAATCGCCATCTGATATTAAGGGTATCATCAATAATGCAAAAGCTCAGGTTATAATTAACGGCAGAGAATTTTTAGCATATGAGGATGTGCTCGTGGAGCTTTTCGAATTTTCAAATCATGGCGAATTGACCATTGAGAAATTAATTGAGTTTTTAAATGATAATGGTATTCCGCAGGCCGCCATCGCTGAAAGAATGAAAATATCCCTTAGACAAGTGCGCAATTTTTTAAATAAAAACATATAAACATGGCTGATAAGAACCTTCCAATAAAATTCTTTCAAAAGAGACAGAAAGATGCCTTTGATAACGAAGCTGCAGGTGGCAATGAATTGCCAGTTTGGGCCAGCAAGGCTATTGCGGTTCGTAAGTCAGTTTATGTGAAAGGAGTGTTATCTAATATTTCCGAAACGTTAAGTCGTAAACGTAAGGTTAACAGTTACATCCCGTCCGTGGTTAGGCTTAAAATGAACCAGGACGCTTTGGCTAAAAGCTACAGAAAGGACATTGGTAATCTTTTCAATGTTAATGAAGTGAATGTGATCGGCGTAAATGGTGTCGATGAATTGCTGATAAAAATTAATGATGAAAACATCCTGCGATCTATTGTAAAGAACCTGGATCGTATCAATACAGCATTCCCTTCGAACTCTACTATTGTCGGTATTTCCGCTATTTCTGATATTGAAGCCTTTGTGCCTGAAGTGAATATTGTTAAAGATGAAGGTACGGAAGTATATAAAATCAAGCTGTTTAATTACGGCAATATGGAACTTAATGGCATATTATTCAGAACCTTCGAAAAATACTGTCAGGATAATGGTCTTCAATGTACTCGCACCTCATATTCAGCAGAATTGAATATTTATAGTGTTGCCGGTGTTACTGCCGATGCCCTTAATGAACTGAAAAATTTCGACGGAATTCAAACGATTTCTGAAATGCCTGTCTATGACTTAGATATGGAGTTGGTTTCAGAAGCCCATGAAATCGTGATCAGGTTGCCAAAAAAGGATGTCGAATATCCTGTTGTAGGTGTGCTGGATACCGGAATCGCGAAAATCCCTCACCTCGCGCCTTGGTTGCATACTGATAGCCTGACCTACTACGTAGAGGAAGATACCAATAAAGGACACGGCACGTTTGTCGCTGGCGTAATGATTTATGGTGATGAATTAGAAGGTGTACCATACACAGGTTTTGACGGGTGTAAGCTGTTCGAAGCGATTGTAATGCCCGACCTGAAAAAACAAAAATTATACGAAAGCGAACTAATTGAGCAGATCCGAGATTCTATCAGCCGGAATAATCACATTAAGATTTGGAACCTATCTTTAGGTACCGACCTTGATGCCGATCCTAACGAGTTTTCTGATTTTGCTAAAGCGCTGGACGAGATACAGGACGAGCATGATGTTTTGATTTGTAAGTCGGCGGGTAACTGCGATAATTTCCAAATTAATGCACCAAAAAGACGTATATCAAAGTCTGCCGACACTGTTCGTGCTTTGGTCGTAGGGTCGCTTACACACGATAAAAATGGCACCGATCATGCTGAGAAATTCAACCCGTCTCCATTCAGTCGTATTGGGCCAGGCCCCGCAAACCTGATTAAACCTGATTTGGTGCATATGGGTGGAAATGCTGGTACTGATATAAGGAATCGCATCGTCAAAAATCCTGTAAAATCATTCGGTATTGACGGCAATATCGCCAAGCAGGTTGGCACGAGTTTTTCTACACCAAGAATTTCTGCGATCGCCGCCGGATTAAATTCAATATTAAATGAAAAATTCAATTCGATATTAATCAAGGCTTTAATGATTCATTCAGCTAAATATCCTATTGAAATGAAAATGGGTATTGCTGATAAAATAAACGCTGTTGGTTTCGGCATGCCCTCCAATATAAGCGATATCCTTTTCAACGACCCGAATGAGATCACATTAATCCTACAGGACACCATTGAAAAAGGCAATTACGTTGATATTTTGGACTTTCCTTTTCCAAAAAGCATGGTCGATGATGACGGTTTTTTTTATGGAGAAATAACGGTAACGTTAGTTACTTCGCCTATTCTGGAGGTTTCACAGGGCGCTGAATACTGTCAGACTAATATCAATGTAATGTTAGGCACATATGATGAAAAAGTAGAAAAGGACACATCGCTACCCCGGATTAAAAACCCGATAGGCGCAGAAGGTCGTCAGAATCTCTTAAGTACTAACGTCTATAGTAAAAACGCTGGCAAGAATATGGATAATCCATTTGCTTCCGAAAGAATGCTTATCTCTTATGGGGATAAATTTCAGCCGGTCAAAAAATGGTGCGTTAAACTCGATGAGTTTACAAATACTAATAAGGATAAATTTTTAAAGGCCCCTAAAAATTGGTACTTAAAAGTTAAAGGTCTGTTCCGGGAATATACAGAATCAAAAGCCGAGGCGCAAAAGATCACGCCCAGTGTAGGATTTTGTTTAGTTATCACTATCCGGGACACAACAAAAAAAGGCAACATATATAACGAGGTTACACAGCTGTTAGACAATTACAGCTTTGTACACAGCAACGTGAAAGTGCGGGAAGAAGTTAGGTTAAGACTTAATAACGGATAATTATGGGTGAAGAAATTGATATTGTTGAAATAAATGATTTCGTAGTCTCGAAAAGGCCGGGTATCAAAGAGCCGGATAAAATGAGGTTGTGGGTACGCTCAGGTGGCAGGTGTGCGATATGTAATAAGTACCTGCTTGATTTGGAATATGATGTTTCAATTGGAGAAATGGCGCATATAGTTGGCTGGAGCAAAGCAAAAAAATCCCCACGTGGGGATGCTGAACTTGCTCTTGACGAGCGTAATATCGTGGATAATCTGGTATTGCTTTGTGCTGATCATCATAAGATTGTCGATACCAAAGCCTTATTAGAAGAATTCACTGTGGAGAGGCTGATAAAACACAAAATTGAGCACGAACAAAGAATTTATCATGTAACCAACCTTAAAATAGACGCTGAAAGTGTTGTTTTAAGAATGTTGGGTGGAATCAGAGGGGCTGCCGTTGAAGTATCTAAAGAACACGCGCGTCATGTAGTTTTTAACGGGGAGCAGAAATATGCTATGTTCCTGAATAGCTTTGACAGACAAGGAATTGAAATTGACCTAAATGCCTTACCAGACCCCGAAGACGCCTGGGATGCTTATTGGACAATGGGGAAAGGTATCGTAGATAAAAGTTTACTACCACTGACTGCGGGGGTAAGCCAAGGGCAAGTAAGGCATTTGTCTATTTTCGCAATGAGCCGCATTCCGTTACTGGTTTACTTAGGCTACCAGCTAGATGATAAAATTCCCACCAGTATCTATCAAAAACATCGCGGGGAAGAAGAAACTTGGTTGTGGTCGGAGCAGGCGGCCATTGAAAATTTTGAGGTTAGGAAGTTAAAGGAAAATACATCCTGTAAGGTTGCTATTGTGCTTTCCTTAAGCGGAACAATTGATTTGGCTAATCTGCCGGCAGAAGTATTAAAGACATGCACTGTTTATGAAATGCGTCCGGTAAACACTGTTCCAAATCGGAATATTTTAAGAAATAAGCTTTCTTATGAAAATTTTACAAAAACTTATCATGAATTTTTAAGCCATTTAGAAGCAGATCACAAGGGATGTCAAACAATAAATTTATTTCCGGCTATCCCGGTTTCCGCAGCTATATCCTGTGGCCGTGGTGTGATGCGGGACGTGCATCCGGAGATCATAGTATACGACTTTACCGGGGGGATTTATAAACCAACAATTACGATTAACAGCCATGAAACTAACAAACTATTTTAAAAACTTTCTTGATAATTCGGTGAATTTGAACGCCACCAGGATAACTCTTTTGGATGAACGCACCGAAACGATAACTACTGTATTAAAAAACAGTGAGTTATTAAAAGATAATTTCCTGGATGTTATACCCCAAGGATCTTACGCCCATAAAACAATCATCAAACCATTGCGGGCTACGGACGAATTTGATGCAGATATTTTGCTGTATCTTGAAGAGTTTGCAGATTGGGAGGCTTGCGATTATGTCGAGAATGTTTATCAACTATTTAGAAACAACAGCATCTACCGTGATAAAGTAAGCCGTAAAACCCGTTGTGTAACTATTGATTATGCAAATGATTTTCATATTGATGTGGTGCCTTTCTTGGAGCGGCATGGCAATAAATATGTAACTAATCGCCATAAAGACAATTTCGAACTGACTGATCCGGAAAAATATACCGAGTGGTTAGATGAACGAAACAGAATTACCAAACACCATTTTGTAAAGGTCATCCGGTTGGTTAAATATCTAAGGGACTATAAACGCACATTTTCCATCAAATCTATTTTGCTTAATACTTTGTTGGGAGAACAGGTAAATGATGCGGCTTTACTAGAAAATGAGGATTGTTATAACGATATACCAACCACGCTGTATACTGTCATGAAAAAACTCAAGAAATACGTAGATGACAATTATTATATGCCAACCATATTAGATCCCGGTGATACTGGAGAAAATTTTGGAGATCGTTGGGATCAGGCAGGCTGGGCTACTTTCCGTACCAAAATGATCTATTATAGTGATAAGATTACAGAAGCCTACGAAGAAACGGATTTACAAAAAAGTTTAGAGAAATGGCAGTTCATTTTTGGGGAAGACTTTAAAAAGCCTGAAGCAAAAGCCGAAAATCAGTTACAAATTGCTAATCGCGGTTTGGTTGTTTATAATAACACGGAACAACAAATTACCGATCTGGGTTTTCCTGTACGCATTAATCCTTTTTATAAAGTTCGATTATTGGGACGGGTAACCAAAAAGCAAGGCTTTAGAGAATATGACCTGAGTACGAATGGGAATAAGGTAGGCCGCAGCCGGAATATCGCATTTTCCATCCGACAATGTGATGTGCCGCAACCTTATCAGGTTTATTGGAAAACATTAAACCGTGGAGAAGAAGCTATTAAAATTAATTGCGTACGTGGTCAGATCAGCGAAGGCTTAGCCACACATAATGAACCAACAAGCTTCAGAGGCAACCACTTTGTAGAATGTTACATCGTGAAAAATGGAGTTTGTGTTGCTAAAGACAGGCAATCGGTTATTATTATTTAATTTAAATAATGTAAGATGCAATTAATAGAAACGATTATTAATGAACTAACAGACGTAAACCTGTCACTGACCTCACCACTTTTAAAAACAAAAGTATTAGCCAGTAGAATTGGGAATAAAGAACTTACCGCCTGGGTCAATCTGGAGCTTAATGGATATCAAAATAAAGAAGACCTGCCGGATTACCGCAAGGCAACTGGAAATCTTATTGGGGATTATCTAAATGGCACCATGCGCGTATCCAATCATGTTTTGCCAATTCCTACATTCGAAACCAGTTTCGATGACGAGTTGAGATCCTTTGAATTGTTTGATGGTATAGACCCATTGGAAAAAATGAGCGCTACTGCCACGGAAAGTTTGGTAAAACAGTATAATCAAGGTCAGGTAAATATTATACAAAACTTACTAATGACTTATGCCAACGTCGCAGGTAACTTTCAATTATTCAGCGTAGGGATAGCTGTACCGGCCGGCATTCTGAAGACAACACTAAATGCAGTACGAAATAAGTTGCTTGACTTTATGATCGCGTTAGAAACCGAATTTGGCCTTGAAGTAAAAATTGAAACCCTACAATCGAATCATAATAAAATTACAACAATCATGAATACGACAATTAATACCAACGGCGACGGTAACCTGATCAACACCGGTGCTCAGGCCAACGTGACCAATACAGTTACCATCAGTAAAGGAAATCAGGAAGTTTTAAAGAAAACGCTGACCGATAATCAAGTTAGCGAAACTGATGCCAATGAATTACTGCAAATTATTGACGCCGAACAGCCTATTTCTGACACGGATTTTGGGGCAAAAGTTAACAAGTGGATTTACACGATGATGGGTAAAGCGATGGACGGCAGCTGGAAAATCGGTATCGGGGCAGCCGGTGGCTTACTGGCAAAAGCAATCAGTCATTATTACGGATTAGGCGGGTAATCTTATTGATCCCGGAGTTAATTTTCTCAACTATGTTCTAAAGGCATGACCCTGATATCATTTACAACCAATTTTGGACGCCCGATCCTAATAGGTGATCTTTTAACAACATCTGACCAGCAGAGGCCGGCGTCTCAAATCCCGGCTTTTCTGGATAATATCGATAACGCAATGCCGGAGGGGCAACAAAGTTTCCCTCATGAACTGAAGCAAAAGATATATATTATCAAAGATAAGATCGCTTTAGGTCTGGCTGGAAATGTATACCAGGCAACCATGTATCTTAAAGATATTAAGAACTTTTTTAATTACTATACGCCAACGGAAGAAAACTTTAAAAAGTTCATGGATGATTACGACAAGGAGGAAATCAATGCCTGTTCCATCGTGGTTTTTATAGTAGAGGAAACTGATGATAAACTAAAACCAAGTATTCACCATTATGGCATTTGGGAAGAATACAATGACCCCTTAGTGGAATGCGGCCTGATCACCGGAACCGGCAAAAATGCTTTTTTTAAAAAATTAAGGCAATTAAATTCTGGGGTGAATAAAGACGATTCAAGCAGAACCATAAACCTCACACTGCTATCTTTATTTATGGCTGAGGAAAAATACACCATGGATTCCATTGTTGATTCCTGGGGCGCCGGTTTTGAAATCATAGAATATGCTAACGGAAAGTTCAAAAAAATGGATGATCTGACTTACATTATTTGCCAAAGTGAACTGGACAAAACGGGAAAAGCATTAATTAATAACCCGTTTTTGATCATGCATTATACTTACCACGGCGATGCTTTAACTATTAACACCTACTTAGAAGGTAAATTTCGGAGATATGGGGTTTTGCCTTTAGATATTAAGCGGGAAGAAATTGATAGCCTGGTTATCCCTGAATACAAAGGATTTCAATCTTCGCAAGTACTTTGCACTTTCGTAATCGAAAAAGAAGATGGGGATCTTTTTTTAGCTTCCGTATTGACCAATCCTAACGATGGTTACGATGCCATCAATGCTAAATTTGAACCGCCAGCCCCAGCGTATGTACAAGTTGGCATCACGGAATTTATATCTGAACAAGTGTTATCATGGTATAATCAAAGCTTACAGTCGTGAAGGGAAAGGGTTTAAGTATATCTCATCAGAATTTTTACCATGAAGAAAAAATCTATATCAAAGTCACCTGTTATTCAGGAGAAAGAGCTGTATAGCGCTTTTTTACAACGTTTTAAAACAGCTTGTGACTTGATGGTAGGTAAAGATTTTTTTGATACTATACCCAAAGAGCATCTACCGCAATTATTCAAGCAGCGGATGCCACCATTAAAATTGGAATTCCCTACGGGTATCTTCACCAAAGAACAAGAAACCAATTGGCAAACCCATTTCCGACTGCGGTTAACAGACCTCTCTTTTCAGACACTCACCGGCAAAACCATGCCCGTAGCTGATTATTTCCGTGACGGTATTTTACTGGCCACTTATACAGATACCCTCTTTAGAAGAAACAGCAACCTGTTCGTTCATGGAAAAGTTGCCGATACTTATGGTATCTGCTCGCCGATCTTTTTAAAAATGGGTGAAAAGATCATGCAATTTATTAACAGCCTTTGCATCATCTACGGCGACATTCAAGGTAAGGCCCTGCTGACAGATTACTCCTCAACGTCCATGTTGACCACCCACACCAACGCGGATAATAAGATCAAATTCAGTACAGGAAAGCCAAACCACGAACGGATCAGGATAGACGGACAATTGCGTGAAATAACAGCCTTAAGTTGGCCCGACATCTATGGCAAATTTAAACAGGTGAAGGTAATCCCCTCCAAATTAGGCTTCCCCGAAGAACTGTCAACGCCGGTACCTGTCTTTTTTCAGCAGCACGCCGCAGCGCGGCTAATTGAAAGACTTGCAATCCAAGGCGGCATACTATTATATATATTGGAAGGTTTGTTCCATGACCAGACAGATGATTTTTACCTGGTAGATGGCAAGCTGCTACCGCTAAGCGTACTCGGTAAAAGGCTCGGCTACCTCGTCGTCGACCTCGTGGACGGCAAACTGATTATCAGAACCTTTTTATTCCTCACCAATGATGGCACACCCGAAGGTCGTAAGCTGGCTGAACTAACAAAACTAAAAAAACTGGATAAACAATACCTCGGTATAGACACGCTCATGGGCTTCAGAAGTTTAAACATCACCGCTGACCCGCTATTGAACCGCCTGTTTACAGAAGCTGGTTGTGGCAGCCTGCTTGATCTACAAAGTATTGATATGCTTTTACAAACGGGTGTAAACCAACGACATACACACAACCTATTGCGTTATCTTCAAGATAGCCCCTTTATGAAAAGGAAGTGATACAGCGGTCTATCCCAATGATAAGTTAAAATCTGTTTTAATACTTTTAAATTGCACTAAAATCGAACGGCGAATATCATCCATCTCTTGCCCGGCGCTATCCGTAAAGAACCAGGTAGGGCAATCCGCTTGCCCGCAACCGCAGGATGTTATTTCCTTTTTCCGTATCAAATCAACCAAAGTATCTCGTAGTTTAACAACCAATTTATAAATAGCGGTAATACCAGCCTTGATATCTGTGCCGTTCAAATCATGTCGTGACGAGATCTTACGGATCACCATGCCATCCCTCAGCCGATGTACCCCGGTATTTAATACTTCAATCGTGTCCGTAATAGCTTTTTCGAAATGAGGTATATTGACCTCCTGGTGAAATGGCGTAGTAAATGCGGGCCTGTCAAAACATTGAATGATCTGATTTAATATTTCCTGGTCGTTGCTAATAATATCTTTTTTTTAGTCAGCTCGGGGAATATTTCACCGTCTACAAAACGCTTTAAAAGTTCAGGAGCATCTTTACGTAATCGTTCTTCCAGTTCCACGCCGCTCCAGATATGGGTTTCCAGGATACCATATTGCGCAGCGTAACTATTGATTGCCGTCCGCATATTATTGCTCACCTTTCCACCACAGACCACGGTAAATCGGTTTGGTATCACATTCGCTTTTACCAGTTTATCAATATCATCAGTTACTTTTTTCAAAACCAATGAACGGTAATTGGCGCATTGATAGCAAAAGGTGATACCCTGATATACACCCCATATATCTCGGCCATCATCATCGCCGGACTGGCCCAGCCATTCCATCTTATCCCAGTTTTTGAGGCGGGAAACATAGGCAAATACCAAGCGCTCAAATTCACCGCCACTACGATCCTCGAAATGGATTGGAAGAACCGTTTTTTCTATGGTTAGTGTGCTACCGTTACCGGAGCGTAAATAATTTTTAATGCTTTCTTCCGGTATCTGCCCACCAGAATTGTCCGGCTCCAAAGTGATCATGTCCGCCATTGCAAAGATGCCGTCTTTCGGTACAGTAGCGGCGATTTTGAAGTCTTTAAGTGCTTTTTGCTGCTTGATATCAGTGAATATGCGTTCGATCAACTGAACAACTTCGGTTGCATTACGGCAAAACTTTCTCACAGGTATCAGAATCAATCGCAGGTCATTCTCGGCCGGATCAGCATCGCCGGTATTAAAGATCGGCTTAAAGCGATGCGGGTTGCGATTGGTGATCAATATAGCAGGTAACAACTCCTGCGCATCTTCCCCGTTAATATCGTGCCATGACAATACCTCATCCTCAAAATGTACCCGGTTAGTACCCCGGATAACGACAGCCCGGTTATTTGCAGCAATGGCGGCCATTTGAACATAATTATCCATCAATGCATTGCCGATAGGCTCATCCCAGCCGTAATCCAATAAATAGAAATAGTAATCTTTTTTCGATCCGGCTGGCACATTTTCATCGGATGGTACGTTGTCAAGGGATTCTACATAAAGGCCCATAGTGTTTTTTTTCTTAGTAATAGGTTTATAAATCGACCGTTGAATTTTAAAGAATAATTTATGCAGCGCTCTATATTTCGCAATGTGTACTGCAATTACGTTGAAATTTAATGCCTTTAAATCACAATAGCTTTTTATGGCGTTATAAAGTGTTTTTAACCGGTTTTCCTCAGTCCAAATTTCTCCGATTTTCGTGGTAACGTGTCCTGCTGCATTTTGCTCCGGGTCGAAGTCCTGCATTTCAGCCCTGCGCTGAATTTGTTGCAAGTAGTCATTTAGATCCCTTAATATTTGGTTCTTGAAGTAAACAGAATCGCGATGATGCAATATTTTTTCATCGTAGTTTTTTGATTGCAAATAGTTTAACTGGAAATTCTGTTTAAGCTGATTAAAACAAATTTCATCTATTTGAGAGGACAGATCTAATTTACTTAGGACATCATAGGCGCTCATTTTATAACGGTTATATTTCCTGCCAAATATCTTCTAATGAAACCTCTACTGGTCGTTGGCCCTCATAGTAAACATTGACTACCCCTAAATATGCAGGGTCAATAATTTTATTAATTCCGCTTTCAATATCCTTGTATACCTCTTCACGAAAATCCAGATCAAGGCCCCAAAAAACGCGCGAAGTTAGAAACATCGTAAAAGGAAAAGCAGTCCTTAACACTTTCCAGTTATCATTAGGATGTACCTGCCTGAAAATTTCTTTTGCGGTATTCACCGGTGATACCCATATATGGCTTTTCCAGGTAGAATTATCCGGGAATTTCTGTTGTAATTCTTGTGTTTTATGCGCAAATAACAATGTTTGGGCATACGGCAAGTTGGCGTGGAGCCGTTCCAATTGCGCTAACTCTACAGATTCAAAATTTCCGGAGTTGAAATCCCGTTTTGCTTCTAAGCACACCACACCTCTGAGCGTTTCGCCGGAAGTAAATTGTACATTCACGATCAGTGCTATATCACCATAATTGGTTTCCTGCTTCCCTCTGTTTTTAAAACACTGCCAGTCTACAATCTTTGACCATCCGTTAAAATGAATAACCCTGTTGCTGAACAATTGCCGCAAAGCCTGCATCAGCTGAAAAGAAATATGGTTTTCATCCCAATCATAAGGATATGATCTACTGCATATTCCAGTGAATATTTCTTCAAGCGCTTGGACCGTCCTTTTCATGGGTGATGGGTTTATTAAATATAAATCTAAGAATTTACGATTACTATCCTGCAAATCAACAAAAAAGCCTGACCGTATCTGGCCAGGCTTGATTTTAGAATTTAATTCAAGTTATTTAGCACTATTTTTTTGCTCGGTTACTTCAGTACGTCCAGCTTGTGCCAATACCTTAATCTCCTGGTAAGCCTTACGCAAACGCGTACCCGCCGCCTTATTACCTTTTTCGTGGAATGCAATAGCATCGGCTTCCGTAGCGGCTATTAAATCTTTTAACTTCTGAAATGTTGACATAATTTGATTTTTAAAATGTGAATTTATAAATAATTGATTAATTGAGCTAAGTGCCGGACTACATGCTCATTTCCTGCGCCTGTGCCTTATCTTTCGTTTTACCGGCATCCTTACCCTGGGTCAGATCCTTTTTCGGCTCTTTCAACAGCTCCTCTCGGTTCTGCGGTTTACCGTTCAGGTGATGAAAATTCAGATTCCCATATCGCGGCACCGCTTCAATTTTCATCAATACTTCCTTGCCCTCCTTATCAATAACCGGTACCGTTGGCCTGCCGCCATCTTTCAGTTCGCTGATAATCGCATCCAATTTTTTACCGTCCTCGGGTAATTTAATGCGGTAATCCTCCAGGGCTTTCTTCGCATCAAAGCCATAGTTCTCGTTAAACTGCTTCATCTGATAGTTGCCGTACTTGTCTTTTGGCTGGTCAAACTGGATCACATTCCAGGCTTTGTATTCCACACCCGCGCGGCTCACCAGATCATCACGATAAGCCGAACGGCCTTGCAGCATATTGGAAGCCTGGTTAAGGTTAAAGCCGACACCTTTTTCTACGTAATGGGAGTTGGTTAACGCCGGGCTGTAGTAAGTTTGCTGAAACTCCTTTTTAACATAATCCACCTTACCCTCGGCCATAGTCGCTACCGTATCCCTGAACTGTAAATCCTTATCGGTATGCTTACCAATAGCTAATTCTGATTTTCCGGTCTGCGATTTGAAAAACGCTATCGCTTCAGAAGGACTATCAAATGGTTTCACTAAGTTTTTATTCTTTTCACCTGGTGATACCACCAAATATTTCAAATCACCCTCTAATGGTTTCGCCTTGCTATAAGCCAGGTCAAACTTGTTGAAATAATAGTAATCTGACTGACCGGACTTTTTGAAGTGCATGGTCATATCCATCTGCCCCTTATCCACCGGTAGCAGGCCTTTTAACTCGAATGATGGCAGGCCCTTTTCCATCATTTCTTCCATCTTCTTAATGTACTTGTCATCAAACTTCAGGCCTTTCAGTTCCCCTTTCAGGTTTTCTAAATTCGTTCTGTTCATAATTTATCTGTTAATGATTAAACTTCTTCGTGTTGTCGCGAAGCAACACCGCCCGGTTATTATCCAGCTTCACTTTAATGCGCTTCACTTTCTTACTGAATAACCCTTTAGCCGCATTAATGCCCGCACCGGCGGCCTGCACACCTAAAGACTGATCCATGCCGCCAATAAACTCCATGCTTTGCAAGGCGTTATCGGCACCGCCGCTGATCGCATCCGTAATAACCGCCTCCGGCGCATACAAACCGACCATCGCATCTTTTTTATCAAACACGGTAATGCTCACCGGGATGATCGCGTTGCCTAAACCAATGTTTTTGATCTCCAGGTTCAACCGCTGATTGCTCAATACAGCCAAACCGTAAACTAAGGTCCCTTTTGGAATAGTTTGCCAGTTGATCACAATCGTGTCCAGTAAGCGCATCTTAACCGAAGCGCCTTCAATGACTTTTTGGTTGCCCTCGATCACGGCCGGTATGGCTTTAAATAAAGTATCAGCTTTACCATCAACCGGCTTAGGCGATCTTGAAACCGCCCTGCCCGAATTTTGCGCATCTAATATTTTATCCATTAAGGTATTCAGCTGGGCCATTTCAGGATCGGCACCATTCCCGTTTTGCTGCAAATTCTTCATCATCTTTTCCAGCCGGGCCACTTCTTTGGCATTATTATCCTCATCGGCACCGGAAAAGCCCGAGGAAGAACCCCGGCTATAAGGCGGGGGGGACGTTACCGGCGCACTTACCTGCTTATAGATAGCCGCAAGCTTATCATTGATCGCCTTCGTTTGCGGATCGTTTTGGGCATCAAAGCCCATCTTGTCGGCCAGGTCCTTAATGCCGTTATCATTTGCTTCGGCCGTATCGTTCTTGTTCAAATCGTAAATGCCCATTTTATCCGTCGGCACTTCCTTTTTAAACTGCGCCTCCGGCAAAGCCGTATTAATGCCCTTCGCTGCACCATCTAAATTTTTGGCTTGTCCGCGACCACCGCCCAGCGCGTAAAATATCAATGCCCCGACAATTAGTATCGGTATGAGCATCAACAGCAAGATCTTTTTCTTTTCAACTTTCTGTCTCATATGTCTTTTTTTATTAGGTTAATAAATCAATGAAATGCTTTGATCAGCAGGTAAATACAATAGCTGCCGAACACCGTGCAAAACCCGATCAGCAACAGCATCCAGTTCTTACCTGAAATCAATTCGGTCCTGCGATTCAAATAATCGGCAGTTTTACGCTGCCTGGCCAATAACGCTGCCGCGATCTTTCCCGCCCGTTGTTCCTGCGCCTGGCTCAGTGCCCGTTCACGTTTTCTAAATAATTTCATGGCTTTCCAATTGTTGCATCCCCATTTTCCAGTATCTGCCATTGCTGGATCATAAAGCCATGCGGGTTATTGTCCGTCTGCATACCGCTATCATCGATCACACCTTTGGTGACCAGCTTGCGCAGCACCGTATTACTTTCCCGGATCAGTTTTTCCGTGGCATAGCAGGTAAAAGCATACGGATGCCGGTTAATATCCAGCGATATGCTGTCTACTTCCACTTCCTGGGCCACATTGGCTGATATCATCCGGTTATAATAACCAGATTCGACCAGGTTGTCATATTGCCGCTTAGCTGAACCGTCAGCCAGGTACAATGCCTTACCGATGCGCTTTTTGATTTCCTTATCATCCGGGCTTTGATCAAAAAAGTAATGGTGAAAGTCCTTGATGTGATCGCGCAGCTCCACCGGTAAATTCGCCTTACGTGTTGAAGCGAACGCTTCCAGCACCTTACCGTTATACAGGATATGCACCCGTCCCTGTGCTTCCGTTACCGCCTTATAAGTAAAGAATGACCAAAAGCAACAGATCAGCACATTGGCAGCGATCAACACGATACTGAACTTTTTGATATGCTGAAAAGCCGTATCAATATTTCTGAGTTGTTTAAACATAGGCCCCCTAACCCCCTAAAGGGGAATTAAATGGTTAATAAATCTGTTAGTTTATGACTTGCCCGAAAGCTTGTCTTTGAAATAATCCTGGTTCGTCGCATTGTCGGCCATGCTGTTACTGACGTTTTCGCGGCCATTACCCAGCGCATCAGCCGCCATACCACCACCGCTTCTGACCGTAGACGAAATGGTACTGCCACCGCCCATCACCAACGTGTTCACCTTTTGCAGCATCCCATTACCGCCACCGGCATGAACGATATAATTAGCGACACTCGGCACCGTAAAGTAGCCTACAATACCAATGACCATAAATATGAGGTAAGCCGTATCGGCTGTACTGAAGAAAGTATCACCCTGCTGGCCGATCTGCGAAATGTCGATCTTGAGCATATTCTCCTGTATCTTCCCCAGGATCGCCCCGAAGATATTCGCCACCGGCAACCACATAAAGATATTGACATAGCGGGCCAGCCAAACCGTCAGCGTATGCTGGAAACCATCATAAACCGCGAAACCAAAAACCAAAGGGCCGAGTATCGTCAGTACCAACAAATGGAATGTCCGTATCGTATTGATACAAAGCGCAGCCGCAGCAAATAACACCTGTAATACCTCGCTCATCCATTCCTTGATCGAATTGCGGAAGTTGTAGGAATTCTTATCCATCCAAAACTTCACATCGTTACCCACACCCTCGAACATGCCTTCTTTTTCCCGGTCAGGGTCTTTTGGATGCGTGTACTTATACCACTTATCCGAATCCCCATTGCCGCTTTCACCTACATACATTTGCCATTGCTTACTTTGCTTAACCGCTTCTTCCTTTTGCTTTAACAGCGCAGTGATCGCATCATCTGAATTCTTGACCATCGCCGATGTGGCAACAACCGTCGGTTGCAGCACCCCGTTCATCACCGGGATGACTACCGTATCAAACATCATGATCGCCAGGCCAATTGTAAAAGGGCGTAACAAGGGATAAAAATCCACCGGCTCCCCGTTGGCGATATGCCGCCAGACACGCGAAGCGATATACCATAAGGCCCCAAAGCCAGCCAGGCTTTGCGCCACGCCAATAAGCTTACCGCAAAGCGGTAGCATTTGCTGGTACACGTTATCCAACACCGGCTGCATACCGGAGATAGAACCGGCTAAACCCTCGGCATGGGAAATAAAAGGAAAAAGCATAGCCAGTACCGCGAAAAACGCGGTCAATAAAATTGTCTTTTTCATAAACTTATTTGATTAAATAATAATTAGCCGTGCCCGAAATATCCGCCTTTTCCTTGCGCCGCTGAATATTCAGGATACTTGTCTGCCGGTTAAACGACCGCAGAAACACCAGCTTATCCTGCGTATCGGATGCCAAATGGTCAATAGCCCTCAACCGCTCATCATCACTCATTCGTAATTTATTGGCGGTGATCACCGCGGCCAACTGATCCAGGTTGTCCAAGCTTTGCTTCAATAACGTTCCATACACCTTACTCAAATAACCCAACTCTGAAGCGTTAAAATTCCCACCGGCATTGAACCGGGCATAAGCAGACTTGTATTCCGAAACGATACTGGACTGATCATCGATCATATCTACGATCCGGTAGTACTTGCGCACTTCCGGGCTAACCAGCATCAGGCCGTCAATAAAAGTCTCATGCAAACTGAAATTACCCTGCGCAATATTCTTCACCGAATTATAACCCGTCGAAAGAATCGTATAACCCTTTTTCATATCGGACAGGATCGCTTTGAACTGTGCCAGCTTCTCCACGTTTAGTAATAATTGCTGGATCTCATCCGACTGCGCTTTAGCCAGTAGGGGACTGAATAAAAAGCAAACAGCCCCTAATAACAACACTTTAA
The DNA here is from genome assembly GCF_001911425.1 of Mucilaginibacter polytrichastri. Classification (GTDB taxonomy): domain Bacteria; phylum Bacteroidota; class Bacteroidia; order Sphingobacteriales; family Sphingobacteriaceae; genus Mucilaginibacter; species Mucilaginibacter polytrichastri. Next base: position 1,772,235 of record NZ_MPPL01000001.1, read on the forward strand.
TTGCCTTCATAATACCTCCTTAGATTTTTAATGGATCGCTGTTCCAAACCCATCTGACCAGCCATCAGTGCTACCTCCGTACAAAAAGCTTGCGTAAAGGCCGCCTTATCCAGCGTACTCTCATAAACTTTAGCCAAACGTTCCAGCCGTTCATCATCCGTCATCTGTACTTTACCCGCCGTTATCACCAGTGCCAGTTCATCCAGGTCTTTGTTCCAGCCACCAATTACCAATTGCTTAACCTCGTTTACATAAGCCTGGTTATCCGCAGACAAGGGCGAAGCATCCAACACCTTAAAACGATCCATGATCTCCGCATCCGCACACAAAATAGCCGCCACCCGTTTATCATCCCGGATCACCGGGTTAACCTGTTTTAAGGAATTGATATAAGCCGTATGCAAACCGAACTCGCCATTGGTAATATTCCTGACCGTACCCAAACCTGACTTCACGATATCATACCCTTTGGATAAATAGCCCGTGTAGATCTGCAAAGCCGCGATCTGTTGCAGCAAATACTTTTTCTGCGTGCTTTTTTGGTTCCACCATTCGGCGAACGTCTGCGCCTGGACCGGCACACAAAGACCACAAACCAAAGTTGTAAGCACCGTAAAAGCCAATAAACGCCTGGAACCCAAACGAACTACAGCCGCTTGTTTCCGCATTAAACTAATGGATTCCATAAACCTCCTTCAAAGTTTTAACCTCCAATTGTGATTTTGACCGCTGGATGCTCAGCGTAATATTCTGCTGGTTGAATTGCCGCAAGTCCGAATAGTTGTCATCCATCCGCGCCGCCGCCGCATCGATCAGCTCCAGCCGCTTCGCATCGCTCATCTGCGTTTTAAAGGAATTGGTCACGATAAAGATCTGATCCAGGTTCTTGATACTGGCTTCCAGTATCCCCTTATAAACCTCTTGCATGTGCGCCAGTTCATCCGCCGTGAAATGCTTATCCTTATTAAACAGCGCCGTTGCCCACTGGTATTCCTTCACGATCCCCGTTTGGGATTCTGTCAGGTCTTTGATGCGCTGGTAAGTCGCGATCATCGCCTTGACCTTCACCAACTCCTCATAATAACCCGCGTAAAGCTTACGCTGCTTCTCCGTCCAGTCCGATATTTCATCCAGCTTGAATTTGGATAACTGGTTTTCCACCACTTTCTGCGCGTTTTGCAGCCAGATCGTATTATTCTGTAAGCGCTGCACCTTCAGGTCAATCGCCTTGATCACTTTTTTGATCGCCGCTTTAATAACTTCCGCGATAACGAACTGGGCATTTGCCCCGGAGGGCAAAGCAACCAGTACCGTCGTCGCGCTCAGCGGCAGGACAACCATATAGGTCCTCATATATTTCTTTAGTTTTCGTATCATAATCTGTTAATTCGTTCGCCGGTAACGGCTGTTCTCCAATAGTAATTCAGCACCCGAAAAGGAGATCACCAAACCCTTACGGGTCTCCAAAACCTTTTTCTGCGCATCATACACCGCTTTCCATTCTTCGGTCTCATAGCGGCGATGGCCGGGCTTGCCTGATTCATTCAGTACATTATACCCCGTCTTCCGGTGGATCAAAAAGGAATCATCATCGCCTTGCGCAATCACCAGGGTATCATCCGCAATACTGAATTCACCCACCGCATGGTTCACATAAGTCCCGGCAAACCCGGCCGCAGGCCCATGACAAGCCGATGATAAAAGGCCCATCAGCACACAGGCGATCATCGCCAAAACCGTTTTCTTTAATTCAATTGAATTTTCCATAATCACTAAATTTTAATGGTTTATAAATCTTAAATGCACAGATCATCATACAGCTTACAATTCACATAAGCCATGCTGGATATCAGCGGCAAGAGCGGCGATCCCCTTGCGGATATCGCCGTACCGCGCAGCGTATTCCTGAACTTTCATCTTCTCTTTTTCCTCGGTCGTATAAGCGAGATATTCCATCAAGCTTACCTCGGTGCGGTAGACTTTCGAGTTTTGGTTACCCAATGAAATGAAGACCTCCTTGTATTTTTTCGTGGGATCATTGGCCTTGTTCATCGAAAGGATCTGCGCTTTCTCCTTATCGTTCAAACCTAACAGCGCCTGTATCTCATCGAACTTGTTCTGGTATTTACTCTGATCCAGCAGGATCTTACAATCCGCATTACCGACAATCGCCTTTTTGACAATGGCCGATGATAACATATCCTCAATTTCCTGGGTAACTACAATGGCCTCCCCAAAAAACTTACGCACTGTCTTAAAAAGGTACTGGATATACATGCCCATGCTTTCCTTAGCAATGGACTTCCAAACCTCTTCCAACAGCAAGACCTTGCGGATGCCTTTTAGCTTGCGCATCTTACTGATAAACAGCTCCATAATAATGATCGTTATCACCGGAAATAAGATCGGATGGTCTTTACACTTATCGATCTCGAAGATCACCAGGCGCTGGTTCAGCAGGTCCAAATTCTCCGTCGCGTTCAGTAAATAATCAAACTCACCGCCTTTGTAATAAGGATTCAGCACATACAGGAAATTGTCCACGTTGAAGTTGCTCGGCTGCACCTTACCATCGGCCAGCACCTGTAAGTATTCCTGCATCAGGAAATCATAAAAGGAATTAAAACAAGGGAATATGGAAGGATTCGCAGCCAGATGCTCATAATACAAGGTCAGGGCATTGGAGATCGCCACATATTCCGACCTGGTAAACTGCTCATCATCTTTCTTCCAAAGCGTAATCAGCAAAGTTTTAATACTTTCCTTTTTCTCCGTGTCCAGCACATCATCCGGCCCGATATAGAAAGGGTTAAAACGGATCGGGTTATCTTCCGAATAGGTAAAGTAGTAGCCGTCCACCAGATCGCAGAGCCCCTTATAACTGTGGCCCACATCTACGATCACCTGGTGGGCACCCTGCTCGTAATAAGAGCGTACCATGTGGTTCGTAAAGAAAGATTTACCCGAACCCGAAGGCCCGATAATGAACTTATTCCGGTTGGTTGTCCAGCCCAGTTTCATCGGCTCATCCGATATATCAACATGCAGCGGGAAACCCGAAGTGCGGTCACCCAGACGGATGCCGAAAGGCGAAATGGAAGACCGGTAATTCGTTTCCATATTAAAGAAACAAGCCGCCTGCTCCGCGAACGTATCAAACGTATCGTTCATCGGGAAGTCCGCCGCATTACCCGGCATACCCGCGAACCAGATCTGCGCCGCGCCATCCGTTTCCTGTTTACACACCGCATCCATCGCCGCCATCGCGGAACCGACCTTATTCTTCAGCTCGGCCAGTTCCGAAACTTCATCCGACCAGGTCAGCACATTAAAATGCGCCTTGATCGGCAAACGCTGCTGGCTGATCGCTTCATTCAGGAAATCGTTACAGGCATCCCGGCTGATCGCATTTTCACGGGAATAAGCTGATAAGGATTGCAAGCGCAATTTCTTTGCTTCCAGCGCTTTGATCGTCTTCTGCGCATCCCCAATAAAGATATACTGATTATAGATATGGTTACAATCCAAAAACTGGCCAATAGGCGAAGCAAAACCAATGCTGTACTTCGTTTTATCCGTCGAATACTTATCATAATTGATCCGGCTGCCACATAATGCCGGTAAGTCAGCCGCATCGGACAAAGTATAGAGTTCACAATGCTTATCGCCAACCCGCAGTTCATCCTTAATATGAATATCCCGGATCACGCCGCCCTGGCCCGGCCCTAATAAAAAGGTATATTTTTCAATGATGCCCGGCTTAACCGCCGTACCCGCTAAATCATCATCAGTCAAGCGAACAAGCGAAACAAAGCCACCATCCGATAATACCCGCTCAAACTGCCCGCAGGCAGACTTAAAAGCCGCCAAACGCTTTTCATCCCGAACCTCCACCGGGGCAATGGATTTCCGCAGGATATTGGCATAAGAAGAAGTGGACAGCTTCCGGTTCACCGGCTTCAGCGTAATAAACAAATAACACCCGTGGTCCAGGTAAGGCCGTTCATTAAAGAACCGCTCCGAAGCCATAGCCAACACATTGCCGCCCGCCTTCACAAAATCTCCCTTAACCTTAGCCTTCGTGTACCAATCCGCCTTATGCACTATCGTATCCGGTAATAACAAACGCATCGCCTTTACCCAGGATTGATGCTGCGCCTCAAAGTTCTGCGCTGATAGCGTGCCCGTTTCCGGCAAAGACAAACGCCAAGCATACGTAAAATCACCGTTCATGGAGATCATCGCGTTACCCTCCACTTTCCAGACCGGCATGATCTTTTCAATACTGATCATACGACCTGCCTTTCCGCATTGCCCGGCATTACCCGCAATCCCGTAAACACCCGCCTTGACCGAAACTTCACATAATCGGGTAACTCGCGTTTCGCCAGATACTTACTCAAACCATGCACCCCAAAACGTTTGGATAAGCGGAACACCGAAAAGAACAGGCTACTGCCCAAAGCAAATACCAGCGGCATGATCACCATTAACCCAGCACCTAACAGGTATAAAGCAATGAAAGTCAATAACAGCACCACCAGCCCAATAGCCAGCCAGGCAATATAGTGCCCTCGTAAACCCCGGAACTCAATCGGCTTATTAATACCCTTATTTATCTGATATATGGAACTCATACGCCCCTCCTAAATCCTCCCCCGAAGAGTAATAGCCTATGAAAAGACAGGATAAAAAGTTATCTTTATGATAATGAATATAATAGAAGTGCTTGCAAGGTATTTTGAACAGGACACCTGCATTGAACATTTGGAAAGCATTAGATGGCAAGGGGCGCCGCAATGCCCTTATTGTAAGAGCAAACAAAGTACAAAACGAAAAGAAACATCGCGTTATCAGTGTAATGGCTGTAATAAGAGCTATAGCGTTTTGGTTGGGACTATTTTTGAAGCCACTAAATTGCCCCTGCCCAAATGGTTCCTGGCAATAACGCTTATTCTGAATGCAAAGAAGGGATTATCTTCTTTGCAATTAGGGCGTGATATAGATGTTAACCGTAACACCGCATGGTATTTGCAAATGCGCATCCGCAAGGCGATGCAGGAGGGAGAAGATCAGGATCTGTTTACTGGTATCGTGGAGATAGATGAGACGTATATCGGTGGTAAGAAAGCGAACCATTCAAAGAAAAAGCGTCAGGAAAGACGCGATAATGGATTGCAGATCACAGGAATGCAGGATAAACAAGCTGTTCTCGGTATGCTGGAGCGTTCGGGTCGGATAAAACTCCAGGTACTTGACAAGGCGCAAGGAAAAACGATCAAGCCTGTTATTGAGCAAACAGTAAGCAAGGATGCAAGTCTGGTCACTGACGGCTTTGGCGGCTACGCGGGCTTAGGTAAACAATACAAAGAACACCAGATACTTAATAAGGAGAAGGAGGAATATACAAGAGGTAAGTACCATACTAATACGATAGAAGGCTTTTGGACGCTACTCAAACGAGGCGTTTATGGACAATACCACAAAGTATCTGTAAAGCACCTCCAAGCCTATCTAAATGAGTTCACCTTTAAATATAATCATAGGGATAACAAATCAATATTTGATACACTAATTAACAAATGCGCCTTACAAAACAATACTCCTGTCTTTTCATAGGCTATTACTCCCCGAAGGGGAGGACTTTAATTTAAAATGGTTAATAATTAAACTTTTGCAACAGCCACCTAAGGCAACTTAAATACCGAAGAATGATTTAAGCACCGTTGCCACCACTACCAAAAAGATACAGGAACCAAACCATGCCGCTGCCACCTTAGAGGTATCTGGTTCCCCAGCATTCCATTTATTAAATACTTTGATCGCACCTATCAGGCCCACAACCGCACCGATGGCATACATCAGGTTACAACCTGAATCGAAATAACCTTTGACCTTATTAGTCGCCTCGTTGATCCCGGCCGCGCCATCCTGTGCAAACAGACTGAAATTGCACAGCATGTTGAACACCAATAGTGTAAAGGACAGCAGCCAGCACCTGGCCCAAATTTGTTTCTTAGCACAACCGCTAATCGCATGATTACATAATTTTTTCATCAGCATTAATTTTGTTTTCGTTTTCCCTGAAAGCAGCGTTATGAGGCTGCACACCCATCGGAAAGGAATCAGAAATCAAAACTTAATACCCAATCAAATCAGCATCAATCCACTACAGATCCTCCTGCAACTCCGTCAAACTGATCTTAAAAGCCATCACACCCTCGTTCACTTCGTCCACGATCTGCTCATAAACCGAAACCAGCAACGGGCTTTTCAGCAAGCGCGGAAAGTCCGAAACCTCGTCGTTCACCTGTTCAATAAAATCTTCTTTAGATAAGGAATGATCAGACAGCAAAGGCTTCAGGTTCTGCATCAGGTCGAAAACATCCGACTGCAGCAATTCATCAGGATCAGCGACCGGGCTATCAATGCCTTCAGCAACAACCTCAACAGGCCGCCTAAACCCAAAATCATCCTGCGAAACGATACTAACGCCATCGGGGAGGGCCTGCCTGCCCATCAGGTCATCGTCGCCGCTACCCTCAAAATCCTCCTGCCAGGCATGTTTTAAAGGTTCAACCGAACGCTTAGCCTCATCCGGGCTGCTGCCCGACAACAAAGCGAACAACTCTTTCCGGTAAAACACCAAAGCCACGATCAACAGCCAAACCAGGCTAAACACCAATGCAGCAACCAAAAACTGCTGCCATGTGAATGATTGAAACATAAAATATCTTGTTTTAATCCAGCGCTCCATTGCCCCGGATTTGTTGATGACAAAATTCCAAATTGGCCAGATCCGCAAATCACTACTAGAGATAAATAAAACTCAACTAATTCATTATCAACGCGGAATAGCCAACCGGTAACAAAGAGTACGGGTTAACCACTATTCATTATCACTATCCATATAACCGATGAGGGAATCCCGGATCAGATCCGTTAACAAAATTCGGCTCAAGCGCTTACGCCGCTTGATCTCCCGGAACCGGTTGGCAGGGATGCCAATTTCTACACCGAACGTTTCCTCAAGCCAGTTAAAGATCTCCTGAAGCCCAGCCTTACCCTGACCGATCTGCTTAGACAGATATAAACCATAACCCAGCTCAACCAGGTTGATCACTTCCCCCGTCCAATCAAACCATTTTTTTTTACTCTTTATAACTCCAGGACTAACAATTTGATCCATTTGCTTTAATTGTCCAAGGATAAATTCTTGTAAACCCTCATAGGCGATAAACTGCGCAAAAATATAATCACCACTTGTTGAAAAATCTATATCCAAACTAATTGGCTCTGGAAATAAAGCTGATTGCATGGAAACGTTACGAAGAAATAGTATGTCATCTAATTCTGTGTAGCCTGAACGGAAATACTCATAGAGGAAGGCATGTTGTTTAAAAAAACGACTAATAAATTTCAATTCTTCCAGAAAGTACTCTTTGATAATATTTTCAGTAGAAGTTGGCTTCTGTTTCAGCAGTATAAATAACTCCTTGCGATAGATTTTGTAAGAAAAATATTCTGGCTTTTCAAATTTGAAAAAATATATTTCTTCAAATTTGTCTGTAAAAGGATTGGAAATTATCATTTTTCTGACCTCTAATAAAAAGTCATTAATTAGGACACTTCCGTCATTGAATTTTTCAATGATATTTCGGTCATCATTATTATCTATCGGCTTTAACCGATTCTTTAGAAGACGAAAGGCTTCTCGAGCATTGTTTTTAGGCATAATCTGATTGATTAAATTAAGCCCGCACCGCCGGTTAACTGACTTTTAATTATGATTTACATGCGGGAAAAATGTAAAATGCCATCATAAGCGATTAGTGATTTGTGTTCAAAGATGTGTAGAAAAGGTGTTACCCCGCAATAGGTGCAATCCCGGAATTAAGACAAATGGATGCAATCATGTAGACAAAAGAAGAATTTACTGGTTCAATTTGGAAATAAGGGCAAATTTGCTCCTTTCACCTACTTTATCATATATATTTTGAAGATGAGATTCAACCGTTTTTTCTGAAATGTGCAATTGATCTGCAATTTTTCTATTTTTGTATCCATTCCTTATTAGAATGGAAATTTCGATTTCACGTGGAGTTAAGTTATGCAAATTGCAATTTGATATGAAATAGTCTGTTAGCTCTTTTGAATTGGCAAATAATCTCTGCTTCCCTGAATTTTGATTGTTATAATGACATACAAGCAAAGTCAATAACATGACTAATACCGCAATCATGATTACTAACGTGTTAATAAAAACGAACAATACAAATTCTGCAAACGAACCCATTATGCAGTTCCAAATCAATAAAAATAAAACCATTAAGATCGACACCCAATTTGATCCGTCATTTTTTATTTTGTAATAACTAATAATTTGATAAAGCAATAACATGCTTTCCAATGCCCCATAAAGCCATGTTATCAGAGACGGATGTATTTTTATTGCATTCAGAAAGGTCAGCATAAATGGTTTACGTAAAATTAAAATTAATACGCACAGAATGTCGTATTTGGAGTTCCGTAGATTTTAGTAGAAATATCAATAGCACATTGAACTGTCGAGAAAAGTTCTTAAGATCGCTGTCTGTGACAGCACGGGCATTGACATGTTTGGAATAGAGGCACGACTAAATGCCAGAAAACAGAACAAGCAAGCCCGCGCTGTCGCAGGCATAGCACTTGTTCCCTGTTTTCTTATTGAAATTTAGTCGTTTTCTATTTCAGGAGCGTAAGTGACGCAATCAAATATTGTATGTATCTAAAATTATTTCTGTATTGTATTGGAATTTTTTTATTGTACAAATATATGCAAAAGCAGTTGACCCGAATTCTAAGTCTTTAAATTTTATTGAATCGATAAAAAAACCTATACAAGTTTAGTCAGTTTAAATGCATTATGTACTTTTATTAATTGTGATCCTAGTAAAATAAATTTACAGTGAGGCAACAGATCGTAAAATTAACTAATTTAATCATTGATGTTTTGCCGTATCCATAATTCAAATGAATTCATAAACTTTATAAGAAACCCTCTTGTACTATCTTTAATTAATTTTCCTTCCTTGTTGAAAACACTTTCGCTTTCACCGATGTACGCTTCCGGTTGCTGCATTGCGGGCATATTTAGAAAAACCAGTGATTGACGTAAATGATGATTAGCGCCAAATGCCCCCAGTGAGCCAGTTGATAGACTAATTATCGCAGTTGGTTTAGCGTCAAAAACATTATAGCCGTGAGGTGCTGAACCTACGTCTATCGCATTCTTCAGTGCCGCGGGTACAGACCGATTATACTCAGGGGTTAAAAATAAAATACCATCTCCCTTTTTGATACGCTTTCGAAATTCAACCCACTCTATTGGAGGATGATCAGTCTCAAGGTCTTCATTATAAAGCGGTAAATCCCCAATTTTAATAATCTCAAGATTTAGATACGTTGGAACTAAGGTTAATAAAAAATTTGCCATCTTTAGAGTGGTTGATTCTTTCCTCAAACTCCCTACTATAACTAATATATTTAGTAGTTCTCTTTCATTTCGCTCATAATCAGTGCTGTTTTTGCTGTTATGTTTTCGCATATTATCGTATATTTATTGTGAACTTCAAAATTAGAGACATACAAGTACAACGATTAACATTTAAGGAATCGTTAATAACAATTGAAGAACTATATGGAGCATAAGGAGCAGGTTTCGAATCCCTACATCTTTATTGAGAAGAAAGAGGTTTTTTTCGATGATACCGGATTTAATATGAGTACAACTGAATTTACATTTGGAGATACAGGAATAAGGTGGGGTCAATATGTCAGTCAATATGAACAGCTATTAGAGACGAGTTCGAACAAAGAATGTGTTATATCTCATTTTCAGTTATATGGATCAGATATAACTGAAAATAAAACAGGACTTTTCGAAAAACAATTTGTGATTTATCGCGAATCAGCACAATCGCATGATATTATTATATCACCTACAGGCGACACACCGCGCGTCTTTTTTGAGTTGATTATGGATGATGCTTTTTTTAGAAATTTCATTACTGAAGATAGCTCTATCTTACAAAGATTCATTGATAATAAAGAAGTCAACAAACTTTTACAAGAATTTACTGCTAATATTAATCCGCAAATGTATTCTGTCATCAGCGAAATGAATAGAAATCCATACACTGGTAGCCTCAAGAAATTATATTTAGAAGCCAAAGTGACGGAACTGTTTCTGATGCAGATTAAACAACTTGATTGTAGAATTAATTTTTCATCAAATTTAAATTCAAAGGATATTGATAGTCTTCAAAATATAAAATCCTACCTTGACGTTAATTTTTCAAAAGATTTGTCCATTCTTGAATTATCAAAAGAAGCGGGTATTAATCAATCTAAGCTTAAGAGCGGTTTTAAAAAGTTGTTTAAAACTACCGTTTTCGAATATATTAATGATCTCCGCCTTCAAGAGGCTAAGAGATTATTGCTAGAAGAGAAAATGTGTGTTAATGAAGTCGCCTACATCGTTGGGTATACATATTCACATTATTTCACCGCACTGTTTAAAAAGAAATTTGGAATATTACCAAAAAGCTTAAGAAGTTTATAATAAAATAAACTCTTTCAGATTGACTTTTCTGACCATGAGATCAAGTAGTGAATTGATATTTTCGTTAGGCGAATATAATATTTCATTTTGCTCTCAGTTAGTATCCACAATTTATGGTAAATAAATTATATGGTATCATTTGGGGCTCTCAAAAGCTAATTTATTTGATACGCAATATCTTACATCGACATCGTTTGCTTTTTGTCCTTCTGCATTAATTTTTGATTTTAAGAGGCGCTGATACTGGTTGTTTGAGTGAACGCCTACTTTTGAGCTTTTTATAGTTATTTGTCTTACTTTCTACACTTTCTAATTTTCCCAACTCGCCTGCCACCAAGTCTTGCACATCTCTTTTTATCCGCTGATAGTTCTCCCGCACATCTTCGTCACTGACATTGGCAACCACAGGTATGGGTTTATAAGCCGCTTCCTCCCGCGCAATCGCCTCATGGTCATTCTGAATCTCACAACGAAACATCTTCAAAGCAATCTTCTGCTCCGGGTTATCCGCCACGATCCCCACAAACTCCCCTGAAGACAAAGCCGAGATCTTAGCCGCCGGTACCGCATAATCCAATTGCGTAGATTTAGAAGTAGACGTATCTGAACTGTTGATACTCAAACTCGTCCTGTCCTGCAAGATCTTACCAAAACCTTCTGATAGGGTTTTCGCCGTATCACCGGTCACCTGCCCGCTGATCACATTACCCACAATACCCGTAATGACATCCGCCTGCTCCGCACCATAATCTTTTTTCAACTGGCTGAAATCCTGCACCGCCAAAGTTGTCGCCACCTTATTACTTCGTGCGGTTGCGATCAAACTATCCATATTGTTAAAATAGATCGTCGGGAACTCATCAAATACCAGACTACTCTTTTGCTGGCCTTTACGGTTCACAAGTTTGATCATCCGCGAAATATACAGCGATAACACCGCGCCGTAAGTTTGGAGTTTCTGTGGGTTATTACCAACACAAATGATTTTCGGCTCATCAGGGTTATTGACATCCAGCGTAAAATCATTGCCACTCAGGACATAATACAGTTGCGGCGAAGCCAACCGTGCCAAACCGATCTTCGCCGAAGCGATCTGACCTTCTAATTGTGCCTGGGCATTATTATGGTATGCCGAAATAAACGGATTGATCAATACCCGGATCTCTTCCTGCAATTCCAGTATCGCAAACAAATGATCATAATTTACCTGCATCAGTTCGATCACATGCGGCAAGGTGCAATAACGGCCATTTTCATATTTTCTCAAATACCAGATAATCGCAGTTAAAAAATTGATCGGGCTTTCCACAAAGAAATCACCCTGTTTTTTGATCCATTCCCGGTTCAAGCCCATCATAATGGTGCGGCTGGCCTCGGTCGCGTCCGTAATATCATCCATGCCGGATGGGTCAAGCGGATTACAGCGGTGCGTCCGGTTCAGATCATCAAAATTGATGATATAAAAAGCCGGTATAACGGCATAGTTCCCCTTATACTTCAGCAGTTTATTATAGGCGATCTTAGTCAGGTCATCATACTTAAAATCATACAGGAACATCGTAAAGCCCTTTTTGATATGCTGGTCAATGATATGCCGGATCACAAAGTAGGATTTACCCGCGCCCGGCGTACCCGCCACTAAAAGCCCCCGGAATGGATTGATGATATTGATCCAGCTATCCAATACTTTTCCTTTCAGTTTGAACTTAGCCGGGAGGTTCACAGAGTATTCATTTTCCAATAGCCGCTGTTCCTGCGGGAAGGTCTCATTCTCGGAATTGAAAATATCCTTACCCAGGTTAACACTAATGAGCCGGGAGAGCCGTGTACCACCGGAAAGGATAAGCAGGTAACCTATGCCCGTTATACCCATATACAGGATAGCCAACAGGCTTACGCCGATAGGCAGGTATAAGACAAGCCAGCTAATGAAATAGATGAGTAGCCCGTTGGCCAGGTAGGCCACCAATGACGGTTTTTGGATATGCTCATCCTTTTTACCTTTAGCCCCAAGCAGGGAGATGACCAGGAAAAGCAAAGCAGCCAGTTTGGGCCGGTGCAAGGTCACGAACAAGCCGGTCCTTGCAATATTGCGGATGATGCGGTCGGTAAAATCCGTTGTCCAGCCCCAGGCATGAAAAGCCTGATAGCAGGTGATATAAAAGTGTAAGCTTAGTATAACAATACTAATGAATCGTGTAAGATCGATGATCTTACGAAGGCCTTGTGTGTCCTCGCCAGTATTCATAATAATCGGTTTAAAAGGTTAATTGTTCGCTGATATTTTTGCGGCGTTTTTTGCGCTTCTTACGCTTTGGCACACCCGAACCCGGATCGCCTTGTGTTTTAGCCAATGCGGCGGCTAAGAAATTAGTAGGTTCCGGCGCTTTGAGATAGGTTTTTGCGGTGCCCGGCTTTGGTAGATAAACCCCATTCTGATGCAGTTTGCTATTCTTTTCAATGGCCTCGGGCGACAGTTTAATCGTACTGCCCAATAGTTCCGTGATCGCTTTCGCGCTGAACGCCTTGCCGATATCGCTGCCGTTAAAAACGGTCTTATGCCGGTGGTCAATAAACGTTACCCCGTAGATCAGTCCCTGGTCATTTCGCCGGAACACCAAAGCGATCTGCTGCTTTTGGAGGTCTTCCGTTAATCTTTCCGGGGTTACTATCTCATAGCCTTTCAGCACATTTTCAATTCGCTGCTTTAATGAATCCTTAAAGGATTTGCGTTTTTCCCTATTTGGCGCAAACTTCTTTTCCAAGTTATCCAGGGTCGGCTTGGCATAAATGGCGCTTGCCTTTAACGGAATACCAATAGGCTTACCCTTATCATCCAATATGGCATACTGTAAACCGCGTTTCTGGAACATCATCGTATCTTCACCGCCCCGGTCCGCGATAATATTGAACTGTTTCAATACCGCATTGTATTCCGCAAAGGAGGTGAAATGGTAAGTCCGCATCACCGCACCGACAATACTGCTGATCGTTTGACGAGTCGGTTTTTCACCATAAATACCTGGTTTAATGCTTAATGATGATTTTAAAGTCCTGCCTTCCGCTTTGATGAGATCATATTTGATCTCCAGGTCTTTCCTAATCTCATTGGACAGGCGATAGCCTATCCCATGTATGTCCTTGCGGCTGCCGTCTTTTTGGATATTGGTCGTGCAGATATGCAGGTGCGGATGATGCGCGTCCGTATGCCGGTAAGCTAAGAACGGTTGTTCCCCAAAGCCGAGACGTTCCATGTATTCGGCGGCAATGCGTTGCAGTTTGCCATTGTCTATTTTATCTGTGGCATCAAAATTTAAAGTGATATGGATCGCATTCGTTTTAACAGCCGCATTCAATTCCGTCAGATTTTTAAACCGCTGTAGCTTTTGGGCGATACTCATTTCATCAACATTACCGGCGAAGCCACTGGCCAATAATAGGGTGGCATTACCGATGGCTACCTTATCTTCGTTATAGTGCAGCATACCCCGGATGCTTTTACCGCTCACGATCTTAGCAACCATTTGTCAGCGAGTTGAGCAACGATCACCAATAAGTTATCGACCTTACCATCAATACCCTCGTAAAGCTTTGCCGTGCGTTCCACATAGTAGGCCCGTTCCCTGGCATTAGCTGCGATATGAAAATGGTGCGTTTGCTGGTTGATGTTGATACCAATGGCTTTCAATTCTTTACGGATGAGCGCTAACTCCTCCATAGGGCCGTTCATAGACACATCCTTGTAAAAGCAGGTGATCCGTTCTTTGGATAAGATCTTCCGCGCTATTTCACAAATACTGCGGCAATCGCTGGACTTTTGCAACTTAGTCAAACGCTTGTAAACCGTTTCATTTACCCTTATCCTGAGCAAGTGCTTAAGCTGGTCTTTTTCTTCAATCTTTGGTCTGGGCATCAATACATTTTATAAAAGTTCAAAGGCATCACGAGTTCCGAGTGATGACCCCGGCCTTAGGACGGCAAGATGTTTTTGTCTACAAAAATCCATCTTGCTGCATGCTGTCGCATGCCGAAATACTCCCTACAAAACGCCTGGTCAATCTTTATCAAATCAGTTAATCACATAGAAAATCCGACGGTCCTAACCAGCCGTCAACAGCTGCCGCTCGTGCGGCAACAAGTCGTCGAGCGGCGCAAAAGCCCTTAGCTTTTGCCGGATCTTTTGGCGTGGTGAATTCTTCACCCGCTTCAATTTGAGGTAGGGGCTGCCGTTGTATTTACGGCCTGTTACATTTGGGTCTTGTTGACTTTTCATGGCTATCAATTTTTGATGGGACAAAATTGTGAAGCCCGGAATTGCCCATATCTCTACTAGAGTAAAATAGATTTTCAGGCAAAACAAGAAAAGTATAAATCACTCTACTAGAGTAAAAGCCATTTGGCCAGTCCTGAATATTGCAGCATGAAATTATCAGGGACACAGGAAAAACGGTCGGTGAAAGCCGCCGAGGTCGTGGAAATTCTAAAACAAAATAACACCATCGTGAGCGAAAAAGAAGCAGAAAATATTTTGGATTTCCTATATAAAATAGCGAACTTATCTATTGAAACAGTTCGAAACAAGGGGAATAAGGGTCAAAAACCGGAAAGACGGACACCCCGCAGATTATTTCGTTAGCAGCTGTTTATCAGACCAATAAATGAAAACCAAAAAGGAATGAACATGAAAAAAGCTTGTCTTTATATCCGTGTGAGCACGGATGAACAGGCGGACAAAGGTTTCTCGCAGAGAGATCAGGAAGAACGCCTCCGAGCGCATTGCGCAAAAAACAATTTACAGGTCGAAAGAGTGATCTTCGAGGATTATTCCGCGAAAACATTTAAACGACCAGAGTGGAAGAAGCTTTTGGAAGCAGCCAAGCAGTCCAGGGGACGGCGGTTTAATCAGGTGATATTTACCAAATGGGACAGGTTCAGCCGCAACACAGCCGATGCCTATCAAATGATCGGGATATTAGAAAAGATTGATGTAGAGCCGGTTGCCATCGAACAACCGTTAGACTTCGCGGTACCGGAAAGTAAATTGATGCTGGCCGTTTACCTTTCCATGCCGGAAGTCGAGAATGACCGCAGGGCATTGAACGTCGTTTACGGCATGCGCCGGGGCAAAAAAGAGGGCCGCTGGATGGGTAAGGCTTTGCCCGGCTATAAAAATAAGATCGCTGAAAACGGTAAGAAGTACATCGCCATCGATGAACCGGCGGCATCCCATATCCGGTGGATCTATAATGCTTTAGCAGAGAATATCTTTGCCGCTGAACATATCTGGATGCTGGCCAAAGAAAAGGGCTTTAAAACCAGCAGAAGCAGCTTTTGGGACCTAATCAGGAACCCTTGCTATTGCGGAAAGGTTACGGTTCCCAAGTTCAAAGATGAAGAAATGTACCTGGTAGATGGCGTACATGAGCCGTTGATTTCAGAGAGTTTGTTTTATAAGGTGATGGATATTTTGGATAGCCGTGCCCGTGTTCATATGACCGGTGCCAGGGTGGTATCAAGGCAGCCTATTCCGCTAAGGGGGTTTCTGCTCTGCCCGGAATGTGGCAGAAGTTTATGTGGCAGCTGTTCCAAAGGCAGAAAGAACCATTACTGGTATTATCATTGTACAGGGGGCTGTAAGGTGCGTTATACCGCTGAATCAACCAATGATGCTTTTGAAAAAGAATTGAAGGGGTTTATACCCAAAGCAGGGATGGCCGAAATATTCAAAATGGTAGTCTGTGATACTTACAACGAAGATTCGGCCTGGTATAAAACAGAAAAGAGAAGGATAATGGAAACGATCAGCCAGCAAACTACCCGAATGAATAAGTCGAGAGAACTGTTATTGAGTGATGTGATCGACGGAGATGATTTTAAGGTCATTAAAAAGGAGTGTGAGGACAGGATTATCCGGTTGCAGCTTGAATTGCAGGAACTGGCAGGTAAGGTAGCAAATGGGCTGGATATGGATTTATTAGTCGATGAGGCAATAAATAATTTAAAAAATATCCACAATTTCTATTCCGAGGCCGATATTGAGGGAAAACGCTATATCGCGGGAATTTTTTATCCGGAAAAATGGATTTTTGACGGTCAACATCGAACCGCTAAAGTGAACGATTCTGCGATGCTAATCTATCACATTAACAACAAGTTACAAAATTACAAAGCCGGAGTAAAAACTAATAAAAGTCTATACTCCGGCAATGTACCCAGCGCCGGAGTCGAACCGGCACGGTTTCCCACAGGTGTTTGAGACCAGCGCGTCTACCAATTCCGCCAGCTGGGCATTCCGGTTGTCATAACCGGGCTGCAAATGTATCTAAAGTCTCTTTAATCCGCAACAAATATTTCTGTCTGTAGTAAATATCTGCAATTCCGTTTAACCGACTCTCTTTTGCAGTGTCATCAAGTTGCTGATAGTCTGATGTTAATGCTTCGAGGCTTTCCTGTAAATTATTTTCAATTATTTGTACTTCGGCCGTAATTTTGCCTAATTGTTCGCTGTCATCTACCTCCATTAACCGTTCATTAATGTCCATCATCTCCATTAAAAAGTCGCCGGGTAATTGTGGCTTGGCACCTTCTTGTAATAAATCATGCTGTTTTAGCACGTAGGCCAAGCGTTTATTGGGGTCGGAGAGGGTTTGATAGGCCTTATTATTAATGGTTGATAATTCTAATATTTCCTGTTGGCGTTCATCGCTTTCATTGGCATAAAAATCGGGATGATATTTTTTGCTCAAGTCGTAAAATTGTTTTTTAAGCTTCGCCTGGTCAACATGGAAAGATTCTGGTATATCGTAAAATTCAAAAAAATTAATCATATCGGTTGTATGTTGTCGGTTGTTAGCCAACCAGTGATGCACAAATGTAATACTTACTGTTTAAGGTATACATCATACCATGGTAACTTGTTTATGCGTTAGCTTAAATCAGGCAACTGATAACAGGCAGCTGACAAGTAAAAAAAATCATCATCTTTGTAATTATACAACAACACTATGCTATTTGAACAAATACAGCAGGGGCCATTTTTTATACTGGGCCCATGCGTAATGGAAAATCAGGAATTACTATATACCGTAGCCGAGAAGGTTGCCACTATAGGCCAAAAATATAACGTACCGGTTATTTTTAAATCATCTTACGATAAAGCTAACCGTACTTCAATTCACTCGTACCGCGGCCCGGGGTTAGAAAAGGGCATGGAGATGCTGCAAAAGATAAAAGAACAGTTTAATCTGCCTGTTACTACAGATATACATGAAAGTTACCAGGCCGCCCCGGTGGCCGAAGTGGCCGATATTTTACAGATCCCGGCTTTTTTATGCCGGCAAACGGATCTATTGGTAGCAGCCGCCAAAACAGGGAAAATAGTTAACGTAAAAAAAGCACAGTTTCTATCGGGTCAGGATATGGAGTACCCAGCCCAAAAGGTGGTTGAAGCGGGCAACAACCAGGTAATATTAACCGAGCGTGGCAACATGTATGGGTACAATAACCTGGCGGTAGATTTCCGCAATATTTACGACATGAAAAAATTTGGCTTCCCGGTATGTATGGACTGTACGCATTCTGTACAGCGCCCCGGTGGGGCAGGCGGCAAAACCGGCGGCGACCGTACCTTTGTGCCCATGATGGCCCTTGCTGCTAAAGCATTTGGTACAACCGGTTACTTTATGGAAACACACCCAGACCCGGACCACGCCTTAAGCGACGGCCCTAACCAGGTTAAACTGGAAAACATTGAAGAAATCATCAAATCATTGTTAGGCTAATACCATGAATGATATAGCCAAAAGGGTATTTGATATTGAAATAGAATCTTTAAGGCATGTAGCCGATATGATTGACGATAGCTTTACCAACACGGTAAAGGCAATATTAAATACCGAGGGTAAGCTTATTGTAGCCGGTATTGGTAAATCCGGACTTATAGGTAAAAAGATTGCTGCAACCCTGGCTAGTACAGGCACACCAAGTTTCTTTTTGCACCCGGGCGAAGCCTTTCATGGTGATTTGGGTATGGTGGAATCTAAAGATGCCATTATACTGATTTCCTATTCGGGCGAAACCGACGAGTTATTAAAAATTATTCCGTTTTTAAAGTGGAATGGCAATCTGATCATTTGCATAACCGGTAATAGAGAGTCTACCCTGGCTAAAAATAGCGATCACCACCTGGCTGTTGCCGTTACCCGCGAGGCTTGCCCGCTGGCATTGGCGCCAACATCATCTACCACGGCAACGCTGGTAATGGGCGATGCCCTGGCTATTGCCTTAATGGAAGCCAGGGATTTTAAACCTGATGATTTTGCCCGTTTTCATCCCGGGGGAAATTTGGGCCGCAGGCTGCTTACCAGGGTTAAAGAAGTAATGCAGCGCGACATTATGCCTTTTATTAAAGAAGATGCCGCATTTACAGATCTGTTGCTCAAAATGTCTGAGGGCCGTTTGGGGATGGTTATTGTAGGCGCGGCCAATGAAGTTAAAGGTGTTATTACAGATGGAGACCTGCGGCGCGCATTATTAAAGCACGCTAACCTTGCCGATTTAAAAATAAGTGAGATTATGACCACCGCGCCAATTATTATTGACGAAAACGTATTGGTGGATGAAGCCGAGCAAATAATGATGCAAAAAAAGATCACCACTGTTTTGGTAGGGTCGGCAACAGCGCACACGGTTAGTGGCGTGTATCAGATATACAATAGATAATTTTTCTAATTGGGTGATGCTGCCTTGTTAAATCCTTATAAGATAGCATTTTTATTGATAAGCAAGTGCGGTAAAAATTGAAATCAGCACATGTTTTTTATTTATATATTAAAAATTTGATAAGTATCCGGGCATTTAATTTTCATTGTCATTTTCATCTCAAATAATTATATTATTTTAGCGGTGCATTTACTTTCAACCACATATTAACTTGTTGGGATTTATATGATTCACAGATACGCTACGTTTATCAAAGCTATTAATTTAACTATTGACTATATTATTCTTAATATAAGCATGGTTATAGCTTATCTTATCGTAGATAAATCATTCATTATGTGGATAAATAATAAAAATTATTTACCTATAGTGTTGGTTTTTAATCTGATATGGCTTTTGTCTGCAAATATTTCGGGGTTATATGAATCTGTATTAAATAAAGATTCTATAAATACTTATCGCAGTGTATTTAAAACCTACCTTATATTTGTAGGTTTAATATGCGTTACCATCATCATCATTATTGGTACCAAAGCATATTTCATAACCCGCGAATATCTTTTCGCCGCCATCGCCTTATTTGGCTTTCTTTTAGGGATCTGGAAATTAATATTCCTTACCATTCGCCGTGGCGACAGGCGCGTTTTAATGGATAAAAGGAATGTAATTATTGTTGGTGCAGGCCGTGTTGGTCTTGATCTGTATAACTATTTTAGAACTAACCCCGACAGAGGTTATAACATGATTGGTTTTTTTGATGATGACCCTGCCAGAGTGAGCAACGCTGAGCTTTTTTTGGGTAAAACTGATGCTTGTTTAGAATATGTAATATCGAACAAGGTGCATGAAATATTTTGCGCCCTGCCCAGCACCGAAGCCAAATCTATAGAAAGATTGATGATGGAGGCAGATAAAAACATGATTCGCTTTAAACTAGTGCCTGAGTATTATAGCTATAGTAACAGGCCAACCCTGGTGCAAAGTTTCGGTCATATACCCGTTATATCATTGCGGCCAGAGCCTTTGGAGAGCGTGCTTAATCGCTTTATCAAACGTGTTTTCGATATTGTGTTTTCTTTGGGCATCTTATTGTTTGTATTTAGCTGGTTGTTTCCTATACTGGCCATTATTATTAAATTACAATCACGCGGGCCGGTGTTTTTTATGCAGGTACGTTCTGGACGCGAAAATGAGAACTTTAAGTGCTATAAGTTTCGCAGCATGAAGGTTAACAAAGATTCTGACAAAAAGCAGGCTACCCGTAATGATAGCCGTATTACCAAGATAGGGGCATTTATGCGCCGCACCAATATCGATGAATTGCCACAGTTTTTTAACGTGCTAATTGGTAACATGTCTGTAGTTGGCCCAAGGCCGCACATGGTAAGCCATACCGAACAATATTCAAAAGAGATTGAGAAATACATGGTTAGGCATTTTCTTAAACCGGGTATTACCGGTTGGGCGCAGGTAAACGGTTTTCGTGGTGAAACTAAAAATACAGAAGCTATGGAAAACAGGGTAGAGGCTGATGTTTGGTACCTCGAAAACTGGTCGTTCCTACTGGATTTGAAGATTATCTTTTTAACCTTTTGGAGTACTGCCAAAGGTGATAAAAATGCCTTCTAAAGGGGTTTATGTCGATCAGCTTGGCCGCGAAGTATACATACCCGCTATACCGCAACGAATAATTTCTATTGTCCCATCACAAACCGAATTATTGTTTGATCTGGGTTTACAGCAACAGATTGTAGGTGTAACCAGGTTCTGCATTTATCCAGCTAATAAGGTCCAGTCTAAAACTAAAATTGGCGGTACCAAACAACTTAACATTGAGCAGATTAAAAGCCTGCAGCCCGATCTGATCATTGCTAATAAGGAAGAGAATGAGCGCAGCCAGGTAGAAGAATTAATGAAACACTTCCCGGTTTGGATAAGTGATATCAGTAACCTGGATGATGCTTTGCAAATGATCTGTAAGGTAGGAGAGATTACTCGCAAGGCTGCAAAAGCCCAGCAAATAATTATAGATGTAACCCAAGCATTTAATGGCCTTAAATCGGCTAAAAAGCAACTATCTGTGGCTTACCTTATTTGGCGCAAACCTTATATGATGGCCGGAAAAGAAACTTTTATTGATAACATGCTAGCCCATTGTGGGTTTATTAACTGTACAGATAAAGGCCGCTACCCCGAAATTGATGCGCCAGCTTTAGCAGCACTTAACCCCGACGTAGTTTTGTTATCTTCAGAGCCATATCCTTTTAAACAAAAGCACATTGATGAATTTAAGGAATTTTTACCTAATGCCAGGATCGGTCTGGTTGATGGCGAAATGTTTTCGTGGTATGGCAGCAGATTGCAATATGCGGTTGGATACTTTGCCGGAATAATTAAAATGCTTGAAAATCAGCCTTAAAGCAATTAATTGTAAAAAAGATTGCGAAAGCTAGCGCAGAAGTATATCTTTGCAATCTCAAAAATAAACGCGGAAGTGGCGTAATTGGTAGCCGCACCAGACTTAGGATCTGGCGCTTCACGGCGTGGGGGTTCGAGTCCCTTCTTCCGCACCAAATGGGATAAGTTAAATTCCGGAAAGGGTTGCTCCACAAAGAGCAGCCCTTTTTTTTGTTTAATCATGATTAGGTTTTGGTAAGTTCCGCTTGATCCATCATTTACCCCCAGGCAGATTTATGTTATCGCCCATACTAATAAGATTTCTTTACAAAGTTTACATTTTTATTTACAATCGAATTTCCCTTTGGTGAAAGATATCAAAGTAATTTCGCCGGATCAACTTTGATATGAAAAACGGCTTAGTGTTTTGCTGAAAAATGAAAGAAGAGAGCTGCATTAACCGTTATTGAATCGTGCAACCACTACCAATATTAATTAAATTATGAAATACATACACCTGTATGCTTTGTTCTTCATGTTTGTTTTTTACACTTCCTGTGTACAAAATCAAACAGAAGGAAAAATCATGATCAACTCCGAAACCAACGGTGTAATTACCGCCCACGGACCTGAAAGGATAACTCGAAATCTCATACAAGATAGAAAGGGCAACATTTGGATTGCTGCATTTGATGGTATTTTTCGGTACGATGGAAAGTCTTTTACTAATATTACAAGTAAAATTAGTTCTGCCCGCTTCTTTTCTGTTTTGGAGGATAGGAAAGGCAACTTATGGTTCGGTTCTATCGGCTCAGGTGTTTATCGTTATGAAGGGAAATCCTTTACAAATTTCACAACCGGGGAGGGGCTTCTTAATAATGAAGTTACAAGTATTTATGAAGATAAAAAAGGCAACATCTGGTTCGGTGTTTCTGGGGGAACAAGCTGTTACGATGGGAAGACCTTTCGAAACTATATCTCAGATGGAAATACCATTAAAGAGGATCGGATAGGGAAGACTTTTTCGATTAGACAAAATAATGCTGTTAATACTATCATTGAAGACAAACGAGGGGGATTTTGGTTTGGTGCAAATGGCGTGTTTCGATACGATGGAAAGTCCTTTACAGCTTTCATCCATAACGGTAAACCCTTTAAGAATGTTCGTTCTATCATCGAGGATAAAAAAGGAAATATTTGGCTAGGCGGAGCTGATGGCCTTTGGCGTTATGATGGCAGTACATTTACCAATTTTACGCAAAATTTTGTCGGTCATATTTACGAAGATAGAAAAGGAAATATTTGGACTAGTTCACAAAGCGCTAATGAAGGCAGGTGTATACTTTCCCGCTATGATGAAAAGTCATTGAACGATAAAGAGCCAACTGTAAGCGAAATAATGTCGAAATATGAAGGTAACAAAGGAATGATATTTGGAATTTTAGAAGCTAATGATGGAAGTATTTGGTTTGGCACTATGGTGGATGGGGTGTGTCGTTATGATGGAAAGACAATAACCTACTTTAAAAGCAAATAGGCTAAAAATTAACTTGAACTTGCTTGGTAAAACCAACTCAACGAATTCCCTCAACAAAACTTTCCGCTTCATTTATATTGATAAACTTTCTTCATATTAATATCCTTAGCTGATTATAAAATGGTTTGCGCCAAAGCATCAGATAACGAATTGAAATAAACATCTAAGGCATTTGCAATAAGTATTAAACCAATTGCCTGTTTGCCGGTTGCAGTAGCTTTATTTTTGAGGGATGATAAATTCATTGGGCTTTTAGCCGGCCGCTCATCACCAAAAAGTACGCCCCACTGCTTGAACATCTCGGTACGGTCGAAAATTAATTTGAGTACTGCTATAATAGGCATGGACAAAAACATGCCAGAAACTCCGGCCAGGCTGCCGCCAAGCACTACACCTATAATGGATACCAATGCGTTGATTTTCACTTTTGAGCCAACAATACGGGGCATTAGTATATTATTATCTAAAAATTGTACTGCCGCAATAACAACCAATACAGTAACCACCGGGCTTAATGAGGTAGAGGATGCAATGGTAAGTAATACACCGATAATGTTTCCAATCAACGCACCTACGTACGGTATCAGATTCAGTACTGCGAATATTAAACCAATCAGGAAAGCATGTTCAATACCGAATACCATTAAAAGGACCCCTAACAATAATGTCATGTAGGTGATCTGAATTAGTAAACCCATTAGATAACTCTTGATAATAGATTCAGTTTCGTATATAATTGTTTTTATCTTGGGATAATTGGTTGGGCTGAACCACATAAAAACGAACTTAACCAGGGTGTCTTTATAATAAAGAATTAAGTAGATATAAATAGGTAGCAAACCTACAAATACAAAAATAGAACTCAGTGTTACGGCGGCGCCACTAGCAATCCCGCCTGCCATACCCAATAAATCATTGCTTTTTTTGTTAATAAAACCAAGCTGTTCTTGAGTTGAATAATTAAATGAGCTGGAAATCCACTTGCTTAACGACTGGAGATGTAATGTAACGTTCTTTTTAATTTGGGGAAAGTCACTAATCACTGTCGCCATTTGTGATGAAAAAAACCAAAAGATTAAACCAACAAATATAAACACCATTAATATTGGTAAAATAATTGCCAGGGTTTCCGGCACCTTATATTTTCGTAAAAACCTGTAAATAGGAATAAGCATAATACTTATAAAAAAAGCCATTATTACCGGCATAAGGATATCACTGCCGATAACAAACAGTGTTCCTACCAATAATAAACCGAGTAATTCAATAGACCTTTTAACTGTAAGTGGCAATTCTTTCATGGCTGATATATTAATGATGTTGTGCTTAAAATCCTTGCAATTCTAAAATTCTGAGTTATTAACATTTGAAATATTGCGGGTGTAAATTTATTAGCTTGTATTGTAAAAGATAGGAGCGCTTTTTGTTTTACTGTTTACATAATTTGATGATAACGTACAACGCAGCGGCTATTAAAATGATTGATAGCAATTGCTACATAATAATATCTAATTGCCATCTAAACACTTAAAATGGTTACCTATGTACGCATTGATCAACTGAAACTATAGAGCTATATTAACCAATAATTTAATCAAGTATAATGAGGTTTTTGAATGGTATGAAAAACTACGGATGAGTACCGGACAGATCAGTGAGACTCATTTAAAAGTAAACTACAATTCAATTGCAAGCAATCACTGTGCAGTAATACAATTAGGCTATATAGCTTAACGTTATTAATATGATTAACTTCTTTAAAGCCAATTAACAGGCTAAGGGAAACTATTTCAGATTCTTAAAAATACATATTTATATGGACGTTGTTGAACAAATAAATTACCCCAAGCAAGCTGACCCACAAGAAACACGCTTTCAACGTGACAAAATTATAGAAGGTTTGTCTGATGCTGAAAAAGTGTGGGATGTGATTATCATCGGGGGCGGTGCAACCGGTTTGGGTACAGCGCTCGATGCTGCCTCGAGAGGATATAAAACACTGCTTTTAGAGCAAATTGATTTTGCGAAAGGCACATCAAGCCGCAGTACCAAACTCGCACACGGCGGCGTAAGGTACCTGGCCCAGGGAGACATTGGCTTAGTTGTAGAAGCCTTACACGAGCGCGGGCTGATGCTCAAAAATGCAGCCCACCTGGTAAAAAACGAAACCTTTATCATTCCTAATTATGAGTGGTGGGGCGGTGCGTATTATACCATCGGGCTAAGCCTGTACGATCTGCTTGCCGGAAAGTTAGGATTTGGCCGGGCTAAGCATCTATCCAAAAAAGAAGTAATTAAAAGAATACCTACTATTCAACAAAAGGGCCTGTATGGTGGCGTTTCGTATCACGATGGCCAGTTTGACGATTCGCGGCTTGCCATTAATATTGCTCAAACGGCACTGGAGCAAGGCGCAACTGTATTGAACTATTTTAAAGTAAGTGGCCTGCTTAAAGAAAGTAACAAGGTAAGCGGGGTGGTAGCTACTGATGCTGAAACAGGTAAAATATACCAGATCAAGGGCAAAACGGTAATTAATGCAACCGGTGTTTTTGCGGATGAAATACTGCAAATGGATATACCGGGCGAAAAGGCGATGCTAAGACCAAGCCAGGGAATACATTTGGTGGTTGATAGGTCTTTTATGCCTGCTGAAGATGCCCTGATGATACCCAAAACTTCAGACGGACGTGTACTCTTTGCTGTTCCATGGCATAATAGGTTAGTTATTGGAACAACAGATACTCCGCTTAAAGAACACAGCCTGGAACCTAAGGCGCTGGAAGAAGAGATTGAATTTATTATGCACACTGCAGATCAGTACCTTATTAAAGCACCAGAACGAAAAGACGTGTTGAGTATGTTTGCCGGTTTACGGCCATTGGCCGCCCCGCAGGATGGCTCAGACAAAACGAAAGAAATATCACGAAGTCATAAGATCATTGTAGCAGACTCAGGCTTGATAACCATTACAGGCGGTAAATGGACAACTTATCGTAAAATGGCCGAAGACACAGTTAACAAAGCCATCCAGGTAGGTGCCCTAACAGCTAAGCCTGTAAAAACTAAGGATTTGCCCATACATGGTAGCACTGAAGATGTAGATCGTAAAAACCACATGTATGTATACGGTACTGACCGTGAGGCGGTAATGGCCTTGTGTAATGAAAACAAAGACTGGGTGTTAAAACTCGACCCGCGGGCAGAGTTTATCGCGGCAGAAGTGATTTGGGCAGTGCGCAACGAAATGGCCAGAACACTTGAAGATGTTTTGGCTAGGAGAGTACGATTGCTGTTTCTTGATGCCCGTATAGCTTATGATGTTGCTCCCAAAGTGGCGGCTTTAATTGCAAAAGAATTAAATAAAGGGCATGATTGGGAAATAAAACAAGTGTCAGATTTCCGCGCCCTTGCTAAAACCTATTTATTAGTTCCTTACCCAGGGCAGGTATAGATAACTGTTGGGGTTAGTTTATAAAATGAAAAAATAAAAAATTATGGAAGAGTACATTTTGGCCCTGGATCAGGGCACAACAAGTTCACGCGCTATTATTTTTGATCATAAGGGCAAAATAAAAGCCATCGCCCAAAAAGAATTTAAGCAGATTTTCCCAAAATCGGGATGGGTAGAGCATGATCCCAAGGAAATCTGGTCGTCTCAGGCCAGTGTTGCTGCCGAAGTAACCGCTAAAATGGGGATCAACGGTACCAACATTAAGGCAATCGGTATTTCTAACCAACGTGAAACCACCATCGTATGGGACAGGAAAACAAGTGAGCCCATCTATAACGCCATCGTTTGGCAAGACCGCCGCACGGCAGATTATTGTGAAGAATTGAAAGCTGCCGGCCATGAGGATAATATCCGCGCTAAAACCGGGTTGGTAATAGATCCTTATTTTTCGGGTACTAAAATTAAATGGATTCTGGATAATGTAAAAGGCGCAAGGAAAAAAGCGGAAGCCGGTGAACTGGCTTTCGGAACGGTAGATAGCTGGCTGGTTTGGAAATTTACCAGGGGAAAGGTACATATTACCGATATAACTAATGCAAGCCGTTCTATGCTGTTCAATATCGTAAAGCAGGAGTGGGATCAGGAATTGCTTGACCTGATCGGCATCCCCAAAGAAATGCTGCCCGAGGTAAAACAATCGAGCGAAGTTTACGGCGAAACCGCAACAACTATTTTTGCTTCAAAGGTGCCTATTGCAGGTATTGCAGGCGATCAGTCGGCAGCACTTTTCGGGCAGATGTGCATTGATAAAGCCATGGTTAAAAATACTTATGGCACAGGCTGTTTCATGCTGATGAACATTGGCGACAAGTTTATTGAATCAAAAAACAACTTGCTGACAACCGTTGCCTGGAAAATTGACGGTAAAATACAGTATGCTTTTGAAGGCAGTATTTTCATAGCCGGAGCCGTAGTTCAGTGGCTTCGTGACGGTTTGGGCGTAATCAGGAAATCTGCCGATGTAGAAAAGCTGGCTTTGAGTGTAGAAGATACAGGTGGGGTTTATTTTGTGCCTGCATTTGCTGGCCTGGGCGCACCATATTGGAACCCAAACGTGCGCGGAACTATGATAGGGCTTAGCCGCGGTACAACCGACGCGCACATTGCCCGTGCAGCGCTGGAAGCCATAGGTTATCAAACAATGGATGTACTGAAAGCTATGGAGGCTGATTCGGGCATGAAGATTAAAGAATTGCGGGTAGACGGCGGCGCAACCGCAAATAACCTGCTGATGCAGTTTCAGTCCGACTTACTAAACTGTAAAGTGATCAGGCCGGAAGTGGTGGAAACAACAGCTTTAGGTGCAGCATATTTAGCGGGCCTGGCCGTGGGCTTTTGGAAGGATATTGCCGAGATCCAACAATTATGGAAAGTGGAAAAGGAATTTGTTCCGGATGCCGACGAACCCAAGGTTCAGGAAGGAATTAAAGGCTGGAAAAAAGCAATCCATGCAGCGCAGGCAGCAGAGGATGTGCTTTCAGATAAAAAATAATAGCATAGCGTTTAATCATTATTCACTTAATTTAAAGCGTATGACCCCATTTATGGCCGAGTTTCTCGGCACCATGTTGATGATACTTTTAGGCGATGGCGTGGTAGCCAACGTACTTTTAAATGATACCAAAGGAAATAACAGCGGCTGGCTGGTTATTTGTATGGCCTGGGGCTTTGCCGTTTTTGTTGGGGTTGTAGTGGCGGGCCCATATAGTGGGGCACATTTTAACCCGGCTATTACTATCGGTTTGGCTGTTGCAGGTAAATTTCCGTGGGCTAATGTTTTGCCGTATATCTGCGCACAGATGCTGGGCGCAGCTGCCGGCGCCTTTTTAGTTTGGGTAATGTACTTCGATCACTTTAAACGAACCAAAGACCCGGCTGCTATTTTAGCTGTATTTGCTACCGGCCCCGCCATCCGTAATTATAAAGTGAATTTATTTAGCGAAGTTTTAGGTGCTTTTGTGTTGCTGCTCATGATCTTTTATACAACAGGTGGAGAGATTACAGCCACTAAAACACCCATTGGTTTGGGTTCTATCGGGGCACTACCTGTGGCCATTTTAGTTATAGTGATCGGGCTTTCGCTTGGCGGTACTACCGGTTATGCCATAAACCCCTGTCGTGATTTGGGTCCGCGTATGATGCATGCTATTTTACCAATCAGCAATAAAGGTTCCAGTGATTGGGCGTATGCCTGGGTACCAGTTATAGGGCCTGTTATGGGTACAGTTATTGCAGCATTATTGTATCTGCAGTTACATCCATAGTTTAATCAGTTCTATCTTCTAATACAAATAATATGAAAATGATACTTAAAGCAGGCCTTTTGGTACTGCACGGGCTAATTTATTTATATCTTATTGTTTGATTATCAATTAAATAATTCAGTTTTTTAAGTACTGCTCTCCATGATGCGTAGTATTTTAAAGCCATTTACTAAATAAGCAGGCGGCTTTTTTTAAGAAACCCTGTCTTCTTATCTCACCGTAGCCGCAAACTCAGACGGGCGCATATTAGCTACCTGCTGAAAGGTGTTACTGAATGCCGATATACTTTGGTAGCCGGTATCGTAAGCAATCTGGCTTAAGGTTAAGTCGGTTTGCAGCATTAACTCAACAGCTTTTACGATGCGCACTTGTTTAAGATATTGTAAAAACGAGATACTTAACACGGTTTGAAAAAGGCGCGAAAGTGTACGCTCGCCTATACCGAACTTGCTGCTAACAATTTGCAAGGTAAGCGGCTGCGCAACATGGTCATATAAATAACGCAGGATAGGCCGTAATCTGTCGTTAGTGGTTGTTGGTAAAACAATAGGCACATTTTGCGGACTAAGATTGGGCAGTATATTTTTGATAGCCATTAAAAATGCGTAGTCATTACTGCTCGGTTTAATGTTCTCCTGGTAGTTTTCGGTGTAATGTATCATTTCATGCAACAAGTTATTTACCGGATATATACCTGTATGCTGGTAAAAAATATGCTTATCATCATCTGGGTAATAAATATTACGTATAACTGCACTTTCTGAGTGCCTTACCTGTAAAAAATGATCGATACCGGGCGGAATCCAGATGTAGTGCCTTGCTGGTATAACAAAAGTGTTGCCCACAAAATGAACATAGGCAATACCGCCTTCCACGTATGATAATTGCCCCTTTTTGTGATTATGCACCGGAAATCTGCGTTCGGATTTCTGGTGCATAACATATACTGACTGGCGATACTTATCGATCTCAATAAACTGCTCTGCTGAAATTAAGTGCTGCATAATTACTTGGCTGGAATCATCAAATATTAGGCAATATACATCAAAATATGCGCAATTGCCAAAGGTAAATTTGTATCATAAAATTTATGATATATTATTTTAATAAGCGGTTGTTTCTTTTAGCAGTGGTAGTACTATTGGCAACAGGGGCATTTGCGCAGCAACACGGCGTTGCTGGTACCGCTGTAAACCTTGCTTTACCGCAGGTTTGGGAAAAAGCTGTACAGTACAACAGAACTATACAAATACAGCAACTGCATGTACAAAGTAATGAAGAAGCTGTAAAAGATGCCAAGGCAGAGCGCCTGCCCGATATTAATGTATCTGGTGAATACGCCAGGGTGAGTAATATGCCGATGTTTGAGAATGGCATTTTTCATACCCCAACACAGTACCCGGTGCTGCATACTTATTATAAGGCAGGTGGCGATGCTTACTTTAATATTTACAGTGGTAACAAAACCAATTTAAAAATTGAAGAGCAGCAAACTATTGGCAAAATAAGGGAGCAACAGAAAAACCTGACCATATCTGAAATTAAACTTCGCGCGTCTGGCTATTTTTTGGATCTGCAACGCAGCATCATCTTTAAGCAGTTAATGCTGAACCATATTGCCGAGCAGGAAAAGCAGCTGGAAAAAATTAAACAGATGCAAAAGAACGGCGTGGTTTTAAAAAGCGATGTACTGCGTGCCGAGTTGCAATTATCGCAACAAAATCTTACGCTTACTACCATTGAGAATGATATTGCCATTGCCAATCAAAAGCTTAATATCATGATCGGCGAGCCCGATGACCTGGTGGTTACCCCGGTAAATGCTGATGGGATTGATTCGGTCACTGTTAAGTCTTATACCGATTATCTTAATGATGCGCAGGGCCATTCTTTCCAAAACAAAATTTCGGAGCAGGAAACCAATTTGCGCCGTTTACAGCTTAAAGATGTAAAAGCTAATTTATCGCCCAAAATTGGCTTGTTTGCTAATTATACCTATAGCTATCCGCAAATTATGTTATACCCTTACGGCGGCTATTTATATGGTTTAGGATTTGCCGGAGTGCAGGCATCGTTTCCAATCTCTGCTTTTTACCATAATAAACACAAGGTAAAGGCTTCTGAAATTGAGTTTAAACAACAGGAAATAGAGCATCTGGATACACAGGATAATGTAAGGCAGCAGGTTAATGAGGCCTACCTGCGTTATAAAGAAGCCATTAACCGCATTAATGTAGCCCAAACTAATATTAAACAGGCTACAGAAAATTCCAGGATCATTAACAACACATACTTTAATCAAACTTCATTGGTAACCGACCTGTTGGAAGCCAATACGCAGTTACTACAAACACGGTTCGACCTGGCTTCGGCACAGATAAGCGCACAGATGCAGTATTACAAGCTACAAGAAGTTATAGGAAATCTTTAATCATGAGCACCTCTAATCAATACACCCAAACAGATAAACTAATTACCCGTATAACGGCCTGGGTAGCAGGAATAATTTTGATAGGCCTGGTAATATGGGGCGGCATATCTTTATACAATTTGTATTTGTATGAAGAAACCAATGATGCCCAGGTACAGGAATATATTAACCCGGTAATCAGCCGTGTGGCCGGTTATATCCGCGAGATCCGTTACGAAGAAAATCAGGACGTTAAAAAAGGGGATACGCTGATCATAATTGACAACAGTGAATATACCATTCAACAACAGGAAGCAGAAGCCGCCCTGGCCAATGCGCGTGCCCAGGTACCGGTGTTGAGCAGTAACGTGGAAACATCAACCAAAACTTCGCAAATTAGCCAGTCGCAAATTGCGGCAGCCAAGGCTAAGCTGGTGAATAAACAGCAGGAATACGATAGGTACAAGAAGTTGTACGATGTAGAATCTGCTACCAGGCAACAACTGGATAATGTGCAAGCAGCATTGGATGTAGCCAAGTCAGATTACCAATCAGCGCAGGTAAGCTACCAGGCTTCATTATCTAAAATAACAGATGCAAGAGCGCAAAATGCAGTGTTACAGGCCGAAATTAAAAGGAGGGAAGCTGTTGTTGGCCGTAATAAACTGAATGTTGATTATACCATTATTACAGCACCCTATAATGGTAAAATGGGCCGCCGTACTATACAACAAGGGCAAGCCATACAAGCGGGACAAACCCTGGCTTTTATTGTTGACAAGGATGCCGGTAAATGGGTAATTGCCAATTTTAAAGAAACCCAGGTAAGGCACATGAAGGTGGGCGACGATGCCGAGATTGAAGCCGATGCATATCCCGATCAGCAATTTAAGGGGCATATCGTTTCCTTATCGCCGGCTACAGGTTCGAGTTTTTCTTTATTACCTCCCGATAACTCTACAGGTAACTTTGTGAAAATAGTACAGCGTATCCCGGTACGGATCAGGCTGACCGATGATGTTAATACCATAGCACCTTTACGTGCAGGCATGAACACCAGCGTGATCATCCGTAAAAAATAAATCATGGAAACGGGTAAAATAATGCCGGTTTTTAAAGGATGGGCTTCCGAATGGCTTATCCGGTTTGCCATTTTTATGGTGGTTGTACCGTCGCTTGGCTTGTTCGGCTTGTCTACAGCCAATGGGGGCGCGGCCGCAGGTTTTTACGGAATTGAACCTGCAGATGTGCAGTATTCCATGGTGATATTTTATGCCGCCGTTGCCAGCTTTTTTGCCTTAGAACGCCGGTTCTTTAGCTTTATCGCCGTAAAACAGTACCTTATTATTTCTACAGTAGTTCAGGTAGTTACTTCTTACATTTGTTTTAGTACCCGTAACCTTCACGTTCTGTTTACGTTCCGTTTTATACAAGGCATGGCTAATTGTGCCAGTACCAGTATTTGCATTACGCTAATTTTCAGCAGGCTTAAAAGCGAGCGTGCCCGCGAGATTGGCTATTCCTTGTTTTATGGCTTGTTACTTTGCATTACACCGCTTACTACATTGGTAACAGCAGGGGTTGTAGATGCTTTTAATTACAATGTACTGTACAAATTCATCATCTACTTTTATGTGCCGGGTGCAATTTTACTTTTTATAATGATGAATGATGTACGGCTCGACAGGAAATTCCCTCTTTATCAGGTAGACTGGCCCAGCTTTATTATTTACGCTCTAATGCTAAGCCTTATTGGGTACGTGCTGCTTTATGGCCAGCAATATTACTGGTTGCAAGACAAGCGTATTCTATGGTCGGTTATAGCTATTGTGATTTTATTAGCCATTCATATTGTAAGGCAACTGAGCTTAAAGCGCCCCTATTTAACGCTCGAAGTTTTTAAATACCGTAACTTTTCGGTAGGCTTAATGCTCATCTTCGTGCTTTATATTTGCCGCGGTGCGTTGGGTATTACTACAACTTATTTTGCGGCTGTTTTAGGTATGGATCCCTTCCATTTGGCCAATATGCTTGTTGCAAACATGTTGGGGATATTTGTGGGGGTGATTATATCGTCAAGGATGTTATTGATGCATCGGCCTATGCGCTTTATCATTATGCTGGGCTTTGCGTTTATGCTGGTTTTTCATGTATGGATGTGCTTTTTGTTCGATATCCAGGCCAACGCCACAGAATTTATTATACCGTTGATTGTGCAGGGTTTAGGTGCAGGGTTGTTGATGGCGCCGCTTATTATTTTTACGGTATCATCTGTGCCAACTCATTTGGGTAGTACCGCATCAGCAACCGGGGTATTCTTTCGGTTTGCAGGTTTTTGTTCGAGCATTGCGTTTATTAACTACTTTTCGCTTTTTAACCAAAGTGCGCATTATAATCGCTTTCAACAGTTAATTTCCGATGTCGATCCTGCCACCGTACAACGTATTGCCGGTTATAAACAAGCGTTAATAGGCCGTGGCATGGCTGCCGATCAGGCTGCTAAGGCCGCTAGTGGGTTAGTGGTACGCTCGGTAAATGCACAAACCTTAATGCGTTACAGTATGGATTATTATCAGCTCATTAGCTGGGTAATCCTGGTCGTTATTTTATTGGTTGCCGTTTATCCTTACATCAACCGTACTAAAATCAACCTCGAAGACAATCAGCCTGCACCGGCTTCTTATTAAAGCACTACTAACTAAATTAAATGAAAAAGGTGATGTGCATTTGCTCATCACCTTTTCTACTATTCAATGTCAAGGTAAATTATTTGCCAGCCGGTGCCAAGGTAGCCTTTACCTCTCCACAGTCGGGCATAGTTTTACCGTAATAAGGGTTCTGAATGGTTTTGTTTTCGCTTAACCAGTATGCTTTTTTCATTGGGCAATATTGCTCGTAAAGTACAGTGCTGTTTGCCTTTAATCCGCTTAATACAGTGTACATGTTTTTAGATAAGCTTTCGAAATGTTCACGCTGATGATCTATCGCAACGCTTTCGCTGATATGGCGGCTGTCGAATTTTAGTTTCTCCAGGTTGGCCGATAATAGCTTCTGTTGTGCCGGTTTCAGGCTTTTATCAGCAGGGGCAGATAATGCAGTTAATAGCACCGCTGCCTTAGCTTTAGCCACGGTAGCATCGCTGGCTACCAGGGCGTTTTTTAATCCCAAATATGCCTGGGCTATTTTATCAACTGATGTGCTTTGTGCATTGGCCTGTGTTGCTGCAAATGCGAATACAAGTGCTATGGAAAGGGTTTTTAATGTTTTCATTGGGTTTAATATTTATTAAATGCTAATTTATTGTTTTTCTACCGAAGTTTCCCAACCATCATATTCGCCATCACATTTTGCAGCAAGTTTCCATAACATGATCACATAATCATCTATGCTGTTATAATCAACTTTATCTATGCGCGAAATTTGTAATCGATAAGGAGTGTCACCTAAATCCTTGTCGTAATTATTGGTAACAATGTTAAAGCCCTCTTCGGCTATTTTGCTAAGAAACAAATCTCTGCCCGTTTCAGTTTTAAAAAAAAGCCAATGATCTACCTGTCGTTCTTTAGTTAATGGGTCTCCATTTTTTTCTAAACTATTAATTACTCTGCGATTTTGTATCGACTGCATTTGAGAAGGCAACGGATATAAAAAATCCAGGTAACATTTCCAGTCTGTATCCTCATTTGTTCCAAAATCATATTCGTAACCAGGAAATGCTACCATGGCTTCTGATATTGTTTTGTCTATTAACATTGTGTCGCCCACATAAAAGTAAAAATCGCGACTGCCATTAGAAGTTGTTCGTCCTGCAAATATGGCTTTTCTCGCCTCTGTCATAAAATCGACAAGCCGGTCTTCTATATCTCCTAATGAATTTAATTCCTCTTCGGTGGAAAGCCCTTCCGGATTTGGGTTTTTCATTTTAACGGATACGGAAACTATATGAGTTTTATTATTTACAGGAGCAATCTTTCTAAGACCTAAGTCAACCATAATAGAACCCGGTAAATCATTTATATTAGTTAGATAGAAATCCCATTCTTCCTGATGCCTTTTAGCTGCTGTTTTGTTAGCATCTGTTGGTCGATTTTTTCCTTTGAAAATTTTATCAAAAAAGCCCATATGTGTTTGTGAGATGTTTAGAATACTTAAAACTACTAAAACATATAGTATAATTAATATTCGATAGCAATAAAATGAATTGTGATCGATTAGTTATAATCTTGCGTTGCATTGCAAAATCCATATCTTAGCATCAGCATGGAAGCTAAAAACAACCCCAAAACCATACGGGCCTGGGCTATGTTCGATTGGGCAAACTCATCGTACAACCTGGTTATCACCTCAACTATTTTCCCGGCCTATTTTACAGCTATAACCACCACAAAAGCGCATGGCGATGTGGTTACCTTTTTCGGTCATCAGTTTATTAATACGGCGCTATCTAATTATGTATTGGCTGCTGCCTATTTGCTGGTGGTGCTTATGCTGCCTATTTTAACTTCCATTGCCGATTATAAAGGCAACAAAAAAAGCTATATGCAATTCTTCACCCTAATGGGCGGTATCGCCTGCTGCGGGCTATATTTCTTTAAACTAAGTACACTCGAAGCGGGGATGATCTGTTTCGGCATTGCAGCAATTGGTTATTGCGGTGGCTTCGTATTCTATAATTCATACCTTCCACAGATAGCCACGCTTGACAAGCAGGATGCCGTGAGCGCCAAAGGTTTTACCTACGGCTATATTGGTAGCGTAATACTACAGATCATTTGCTTTGTGTTTGTATTATCGCCCAAAACATTTGGCATTACAGATGCTACCTTCCCGGCACGGTTGTCATTTTTATTAGTTGGCATCTGGTGGATGGCCTTTGCGCAGATCCCTTTTGCGCGTTTACCTAAAGGAGAGCCTAATGCCTCAGTATCGCCGGACTATAATGTAATAAGTGGCGGTTTTAAAGAGTTAGCACATGTATGGAAAAAGGTAAGATCGATGCCCTTATTAAAGCGTTATTTGCCTGCATTCTTTTTTTATTCTATGGGGGTGCAAACCATTATGCTGGTGGCAGCTAACTTTGGTGCTAAAGAATTAAAGCTTCCCGAGGAAAGCCTGATCGGGGTGATACTGGTGATTCAGCTGGTGGCCATAGGCGGTGCTATGCTAATGTCTAAACTATCTGATAAGTATGGTAATGTAAAAGTATTGATAGGCGTGGTATTCATCTGGATCTTCGCTTGCGTTGCTGCCTACTTAACCACCAATGCTACGCAATTTTATATGCTGGCTGTTGTAGTCGGTTTAATTATGGGGGGCATCCAGTCCCTATCCCGGTCTACCTACTCTAAATACTTACCGCAGGACATTACCGATACGGCATCGTATTTCAGCTTTTATGATGTTACGGAGAAGCTGGCCATCGTGATCGGGCTTTTCTGTTTTGGTTTTGTAGAGTCATTAACCCACAGTATGCGCAATTCGGCATTGATATTGGCTGTATTTTTCGTTATAGGCTTGGTTTTATTATTTTCATTACTGTCTGCCGAACGGAAAAGTCATAAAAATTCGGAACTTAGCGGTTTGTAATCTAATAGAGGCTAATGAAGGTTGAGTTATTTATCCCGTGTTTTATTGATCAGCTATACCCAGCTACTGCGTTTAATACGGTAAAGGTATTGGAGAAAGCCGGTTGCACGGTAACTTACAACACAGCGCAAACCTGCTGCGGCCAGCCAGCCTTTAATGCCGGTTTTTGGGACGAAGCCAAAACCATAGGCAGCAAATTCCTGGATGATTTCTCTGCCGATGGCGTTATCGTTTCTCCCTCTGCCTCTTGTACCGGCATGGTGCGCAATTATTATAACGATTTGTTTACCAATACAACCGCCCATAATAAATGCCGCTCTATTCAGGCTAATATTTATGAGCTGTCAGATTTTTTGGTAAACATCCTAAACGTAGATTATTTTGGCGCCGAGTTGGAAGGCCGGGCCGTATACCACGATAGTTGCAGTGCCCTGCGCGAATGTAAGATTAAACAAGAACCCCGTCAGCTTTTGTCAAAAGTACACGGACTCGAGCTTTTCGACCTGCCCGATAATGAAACCTGCTGTGGTTTCGGCGGTACGTTTGCCGTAAAGTTCGATGCGATATCCAGCGCCATGGCCCAGCAAAAGGTTGATCATGCCATGTCTGTCCATGCAGACTATATTATCTCTACCGATGCGTCGTGCCTGCTGCATCTGCAAAGCTATATCGATAAACAACAACTGCCGCTTAAAACTATGCATATTGCCGATGTTTTGGCAGGTGGTTGGGGGAATATATAGAATTCGGATTTCGATTTCAGATTTTTAATTAATATTAAAAAAACCTGTCATAGGGAGG
Source organism: Mucilaginibacter polytrichastri (assembly GCF_001911425.1). Classification (GTDB taxonomy): domain Bacteria; phylum Bacteroidota; class Bacteroidia; order Sphingobacteriales; family Sphingobacteriaceae; genus Mucilaginibacter; species Mucilaginibacter polytrichastri. The sequence continues at coordinate 1,810,068 of NZ_MPPL01000001.1, forward strand.
TACGAAGCAATCCCCGATATACAGAGAACTCCATATAGAATTCGAGATTGTTTCGTACCTCGCAATTACGTGCAAATGGTAAATCCGAAATCGAACATCCGACATCCGAAATCACTCAAATTTATCGTATCTTTGCAGTTCGAAAATAAATCACTTTGTAGGTGATTGATTATTTAAATTTTATTGAACAATAAATCATAGTTGTAGATGATTAATATTACACTTCCAGATGGTTCCGTTCGTCAGTACGACAAAGGAATCAGTTCCATGCAAATTGCACAATCCATTTCCGAAGGTTTAGCACGTAATGTATTAGCCGCCGAAGTAAACGGCCAGGTATGGGATGCAAGCCGCCCGATCGAAGAAGATTCGAACGTTAAATTACTAACCTGGAATGACGATGCCGGTAAGGCCACCTTCTGGCACTCATCCGCCCACTTAATGGCCGAGGCCTTAGAGGCACTTTATCCTGGTACCAAATTTGGTATCGGCCCTGCTATCGAAACCGGTTTTTATTACGATGTTGATTTCGGTGATCAGGAGTTTTCTTCAGATCATTTTAAACAGATCGAAGATAAAATGCTGGAACTGGCCAAGGCTAAAGAGGAGTTTATCCGCAAGCCGGTTAGCAAAGCAGATGCTATTGAATATTTTACCGATAAAGGTGATGAGTATAAGCTGGATCTGATTAAAGACCTGCCCGATGGCTCTATTACGTTTTATTCACAAGGCGAATTTACCGACTTGTGCCGTGGTCCGCATATCCCTAATACAGGTTTTGTAAAAGCTATTAAGCTGATGAATACTGCAGGTGCCTACTGGCGCGGCGACGAAACCCGCAAGCAATTAACCCGTATTTACGGCGTTACTTTCCCTAAGCAAAACGAGCTTACCGAATATCTGCGTGTTATTGAAGAAGCCAAAAAACGCGACCACCGTAAACTGGGTAAAGAGCTTGAGTTGTTTGCATTCTCTGAAAAAGTAGGCATGGGCCTGCCATTGTGGTTGCCAAAAGGCACCGCACTGCGCGAGCGTTTGGTTAACTTTTTACAGCGTGCACAAAGCAAAGCAGGTTACGAACAGGTAATTACTCCGCACATTGGGCATAAAAACCTGTATGTAACTTCGGGCCACTATGAAAAATATGGTAAGGATAGCTTCCAGCCGATAAAAACTCCGCAGGAAGGGGAGGAGTTCTTCTTAAAACCGATGAATTGCCCGCACCACTGCGAGATCTATAAAACGAAACCACGCTCTTATAAAGACCTTCCGGTTCGTTATGCAGAGTTTGGTACCGTATACCGTTACGAGCAAAGCGGAGAGCTGCATGGCTTAACCCGTGTACGTGGCTTTACGCAGGATGATGCGCACTTGTTTTGCCGCCCCGACCAGGTTAAAGAGGAGTTTATGAAGGTAATAGACCTGGTATTGTATGTTTTCTCGGCCCTTGGCTTTGAAGATTATACTGCACAGATCTCTTTACGTGACCCTGAAAACAAATCGAAATACATTGGCAGCGACGAAAATTGGGCATTAGCTGAGTCTGCAATTATGGAAGCAGCCGCAGAAAAAGGGCTGAATACTGTAGTTGAGTTAGGCGAAGCAGCTTTTTATGGCCCTAAGCTCGATTTTATGGTGAAGGATGCCTTGGGTCGTAAATGGCAGTTAGGCACCATCCAGGTAGATTATAACCTGCCAGAACGCTTTGAGCTGGAGTATACAGGCAGCGATAACCTTAAACACAGGCCGGTGATGATTCACCGTGCGCCATTTGGTTCATTAGAGCGTTTTGTGGCTGTATTAATAGAGCATTGTGCCGGTAACTTCCCGTTATGGTTGTCGCCCGATCAATATATTATTTTGCCGATCTCGGAAAAGTTCGAAGATTATGCAAAAAACCTTTCAGATGAATTAAAAAATTCCGATATTCGCGGGCTAATTGATTTCAGAGATGAGAAGATAGGCAGAAAGATTAGAGATGCTGAAATCAAAAAGATCCCATATATGTTAATAGTGGGCGAGAAGGAAGCAGCCGAAGGCACAATTTCCGTTCGAAAACACGGTACTGGCGACTTGGGAAGTTTAACCATTGAGGATTTTAAACAACAATTAATTAAAGAAACAACAGTATAACTTGGCATTAAGTAAACCAAATTTTAGCAGGGGGCCACGCCCTCCCTTCAAAAAAAAGGAAGCTGAACATAATATCAATCAATTTATCCGGGCTCAGGAAGTTCGCCTCGTTGGTGATAACGTAGAACCCGGTGTTTATTCACTACGGGATGCATTGGCAATAGCTGAGCAACAGGAACTGGATTTGGTTGAGATATCTCCAAATGCTGTACCTCCGGTTTGTAAAGTTACTGACTATAACAAATTTATCTACGAGCAAAAGAAAAAGCTTAAGGAGATAAAGAACAATGCAAAACAAACGGTAATTAAAGAGATCCGTTTCGGGCCTAATACCGATAGCCACGATTTTGAATTTAAGCTGAAACACGCTATGAAATTCTTGGAAGATGGCGAAAAGGTGAGGGCATACGTACACTTTAAAGGGCGTGCTATTGTTTACAAAGAGCAGGGTGAGATATTACTGTTACGCTTTGCGCAGGCTTTAGAAGAAGTAGGCAAAGTAGAGCAATTACCAAAACTGGAAGGTAAGCGGATGTTTTTAACCGTTGCACCTAAGGCAGGTAAAAAGTAATTGTTAGAAAAACGAATTAAGAAAAACGTAGTGCATACTACGTCTAACAACAATAAATAAATAGAGTTATGCCAAAAATGAAAACCAATTCCAGTGCCAAAAAGCGCTTTAAGCTTACTGGAACAGGTAAAATCGCTAGAAAGAACGCATACAAAAGCCACATCTTAACCAAGATGTCGACAAAACGTAAACGCGCCCTTGGTCACACCAGTATGGTATCTAAAGCTGACATGGGTAACGTTAAACGCATGCTTTGTATCGGCAAGTAATTTCTAAAGGAAACAAATTTTTTAACCAGGTATTAGAGTTTTAAAGTTCTGTAAAAAGGCACTCACTACCAAAAACGCAAAAAAATGCCACGTTCAGTTAACGCAGTCGCGTCGAGAAGACGCCGGAAAAAAATCATGGTCCTTGCAAAAGGATATTATGGTTCAAGAAGCAAGGTTTATACCGTTGCAAAAAACACAGTTGAAAAAGGTTTACAGTATGCTTACCGTGACCGTAAGACTAAAAAGAGAGAATTCAGAGCTTTATGGATCCAACGTATTAACGCTGGGGCCCGTCAGTATGGAATTTCTTACTCACAATTAATGGGTAAATTAAACGCTAAAGAAATTGGTTTAAACCGTAAGGTTTTAGCTGACTTAGCGATGAACCATCCTGATGCTTTTAAAGCTATCGTTGACGCTGTTAAATAAGCGGCAATAACATATTGTAAAAAAGGGTCCCCATCATTGATTGGGACCCTTTTTTTATTAGCTTTATTTTATAATTGATATGAAAAAACTATTAGTAATTGCCCTTTGTTTCCTCATTACCTCATGCGGAAAATACGTTGGTGATAATGCGCTGCAAAGATTTGTAAAAAGCAGTTTAAAGGATAAAAAGCAAGGAACTTTAAAGCTTAGTGCTTATAATGAAGTACAATGGGATAAGGTATATATACTGGGCCCTTATACCAACAAAAAGAATCTGGATGCCGATTTGAAGGCTTATTATACTGATATTATTGAAAGCGAAGTAGAATCTGACGACCAAGTTTGCTTTGTAATGCTATATAAAGGTAAAGAGCTGGTAGGCAAAGCCACGTTTAACAGGCGCTATTATGATCTGGAAGCGCTTACCAAATTTACTACCAACGCTAAAATTGCACCCTACAGTAAAGAGGATGCTAACTTTCCCTTTGCCGATGTTAAAAATATTTATATCATCAGGCAGCGATAAAAGCATTTAATTAAATAGAAAAACCCGCCATAACAGCGGGTTTCTATTTATATGTTTAACGCTAACGGGTTATTCTTCTACAATAATAACGGCACCTGCATCTTCAATATCCATATACTGTTTAAAGTTGCGTACATCTTCATTAACCATGCTTCTAAAAACGGGGCTTAGTATGTGGGCAATACCGGTACCAACACCACCTGCAGGCGGCTGATAGCTAATTACCACATCAACCAGTGTAGAGCCTGGTATTGGGCCGTCTTTAAAGCGCACTTTACCGGCATTGTCAATAGTAGAATCTGGTAGCGAGCTCCAGCCGATCATTTCGCCGGGCTCGTCTTTTACAATCTCGGCATCCCAACTTACGGTGGTTACATTGGCAGGTAATTTAAGCACCCAGTGCGAACGTTTACTATCCAATACTTCAACGCTTTCCAGGTGCCTCATAAACAAGGGAAGGTTATCCAGCTGTCGCCAAAAGGCATAAACCTCATGCCTTGGTTTGTTTACTGTGAAAGACGATCTGATATTTACATTTACAGGTTCGGTGCTTACTTTGCCCATTTGCGTATACAATTCGCAATGCCCTGTAATGCCCCGGTTAAGCAGGTAACCACCCGCACCCATTTTTATAATACTTGTAAACGGACTTTTAAATAAATGCGTAAGACCCGAAAAGGCCAGTTTAACCCCCGCTGCTATTGAAACATAGCGCTCAGTCCATTCTAAATTTATATGAGCGTTATCTTCGCCATGATACATGGTGGTTCGCTGTAATGCTGTAGTTGCCATCTTAAATTGTTTAAATAGGTATACAGATTAAACAGCAGAGCTATAGGTATGTTTTCTTTTAATTTAAATTGATTAAAAGGTAGTTAAAGATGGTTAGTAGTTAAACTTAAATTTCGACAGGTTGGGCTGAAACTTTTTAGGGCGGTTTAACTCATCTAAGTAGATCACATGGCCCAGGTTCTTTAAAAATGGTAGGCAAATAGTTTCATACTCATACTTATCATCGTTGTAAATTCCGTCTTCGTTTGATTGTATAACGGCCGACAACATAAACTCTACCTTGTTGTCAAAATCAACGATGTAAGCATTATCAATATCGTATCCGTATGAATCACCTACCTTATTAAAGATCCGGATATTGGGATTTATGGTTGCGTCTTTTTCTGCTCCATAGTATAAAAACTTGCAGTAAGCAGGGTAGTAGCCGGGTTGTTTATAAGCAGGCCATTTACTTTCGGTAGGGTACATACTCATGTAATGGTAAATAAGTTGGTAATCGGCAGGGGTTAAATTATATTGCTGATCTTTAGGGAAGGCCTCTGGGAAAAGCAATCGCTTTAGCACCATTTGTTGGTCGGCAAGGGGATATGCGTTCTTATCGTTAAAGTTAAATGGCTGCATTACCAACTGGCCGTTGTTATCTATATAGCCCTTGCCTTGCATGGTGTTTTCTAAGTCCATAGGGTAGTCTGCCTTATCATATTGTGCAGATGCGGTGTATACCAGTTTCTTACCTTTGTAAAAGCGGATGGGGTTAGTGGTGCGGGCATTATCTCCACCATCGCCCACAGCCAGTCGGCCTACAATGCGTGTGTTAGTAAGCTGGTACTTTTTTAGCTTGGTATTAATCTCTGCGCGGCCCACAAATTCATATAAGCGGTTATAAGCATCATTATCACTTACTAATAGTATCTTCTTAATATATTGCTCTATACTGGGTTTGCCATTGCGGGCTGTACTATCAGCAGTAACTTTGGTTTGTTTGGTAAAACCACTATCAGTCAGCATAGTAGATTTTTTTGTTAGTCTTTTTACGTGTAATTCATTCAATTTTTCCAGCGCAAAGATTGCTGTAGGCAGTTTTATAGTACTTGCCGGGTAAAAGTAGTGGTGAGGGTTTAAACGGTAGCTATAAGAGGTAAAGTGAGGTATGTTATGCTCGTCGCGGTCTATCCGGGTGTATAATATTTGCACTTCGTTTTGGGTTGGATGCTTTAGTATACCTTCAAACATTTCGGAGTGTGCCAGCAATAAGTTTTTCAAAAACACGGTATCTGTTTTTTGACTAAAAGCAGACATAGAAATAAACAATGCAAATAAAATTAGTAAGCGTTTCATTATCAATATTAACAGTTCTAAGATAGTCATTGTAGTTGTGAAATATTTTCTCAATTGTTAATAACTCGGCCTTTTGTTAAAAACTATCGTGCCTAAACTGCCCATTTTTCCTTTAGATTTGATTCAAGTTCATTACAACAATTTCTCTTGGCTCACGGCCTGCAATAAGCGTTTCGTGAGAAAAAGGCAAAAAAGAGCTCCTTGTGTGCTCCTGAAATTATAAAGCCAAACCTGCCAAAAGAGATTTATTTGTTAAAACTTTCACGATTAGGGTTTTTGATAAAGCCAACCACACTTGCCGGTATTTTTCTGGTGCTAGTACAGTTGTCTCCAATCAATTCCTTACTCAAAACATAAATATAATTGCTATGGAACAGGAAGAGTTATTACTGAGGGAAAATAAGGATCGATTTGTGATCTTGCCTATCAACTATCCCCAAATTTGGGAGATGTACAAAAAACATGAAGCCAGTTTTTGGACTGCTGAGGAAATTGACCTGAGCGGCGATATGAAAGACTGGAACAATTTGAACGATGGCGAGCGTCACTTTATCTCACATATCCTTGCGTTTTTCGCAGCTAGTGATGGTATTGTAAATGAAAACCTGGCCGTAAATTTCATGAGCGAAGTGCAGCTTCCTGAGGCGCGTTGCTTCTATGGTTTCCAGATCATGATGGAGAATATCCATTCAGAAACCTACGCATTGCTTATTGACTCATATATTAAAGATAATACCGAAAAAGACCGTTTGTTCCACGCTGTAGAAACGGTGCCTTGTGTAAAACGCAAAGCAGAGTGGGCTTTAAAATGGATTGAGAACGGAACCTTTGCTGAGCGTTTAGTTGCATTTGCTGCGGTAGAGGGTATCTTCTTCTCGGGTAGTTTCTGCTCTATCTTCTGGTTGAAGAAACGTGGTTTAATGCCAGGTTTAACTTTCAGCAACGAACTGATTAGTCGCGATGAGGGTTTACATTGCGAATTTGCTTGTTTGCTTTATGGCATGTTGAGCAACAAACTAAGCGAAGAGCGTGTGCATGAAATTATACTGGATGCTGTAGTAATTGAAAAAGAATTTGTTACCGATGCATTACCGGTTGATCTGATCGGGATGAATGCACGCCTGATGCAGCAATACATTGAATTTGTGGCTGATAGATGGCTGGATGAATTGGGTTATGCTAAAGTTTATAACGCAACCAATCCATTTGATTTTATGGAGATGATTTCATTACAAGGTAAAACCAACTTCTTTGAAAAGCGAGTAGGCGATTACCAAAAATCTGGTGTATTGGCAACCAATACTAAAGACAGCCAGGCGTTTTCGTTAGACGAAGACTTTTAAGAAATAATTATCAAATAGATTTACAGAATTTAAAATAGGAGGGACACACATGTTTGTACTTAAAAGAACAGGGAGCAAGGAAAGCGTAAAGTTTGATAAAATAACGGCACGCGTACAAAAGTTATCTTACGGCTTAAGCCCGTTTGTTGACCCCATTGACGTTGCCAAAAAGGTGATTGAAGGTTTGTACGATGGCGTAAGCACTACAGAGCTGGATAGCCTGGCTGCCGAAACTGCTGCATCATTAACTACCAAACACCCGGATTATGCCTTACTGGCCAGCCGTATAGCGGTAAGCAATTTGCATAAAAACACCACCAAGTCTTTCTCTGCCACAATGGAGAGACTGTACGATTATACCGACATACACACCGGCCGTAAAATGCCTTTGATCGCTGATGATGTAATAGACATTATTCGCAAGAATGCGGACATACTGGATAGTTCTATTATTTACGACCGCGATTTTGGTTTTGATTACTTCGGTTTTAAAACCCTCGAAAAATCATACCTGTTACGTGTTGAAGGCAAAATTGCCGAACGCCCGCAACATATGTACATGCGCGTTGCCGTAGGTATCCACAAAGAGGATATTGATAGCATTATCAAAACATACAATCAAATGAGCGAGCGTTGGTTTACCCATGCTACGCCAACCCTGTTTAATGCCGGCACTCCTAAGCCGCAAATGTCGTCATGTTTCTTGCTTTCTATGAAAGACGATAGCATCGATGGAATTTATGACACCCTTAAACAAACAGCAAAAATTTCACAAAGTGCCGGTGGTATCGGTTTAGCTATCCATAATGTACGTGCAACAGGCAGCTACATTAGCGGTACTAATGGCACCAGCAATGGTATTATCCCAATGCTGCGTGTGTTTAATGATACAGCCCGTTATGTAGATCAGGGTGGTGGTAAACGCAAAGGTGCCTTTGCCGTTTACTTAGAGCCCTGGCATGCAGATGTGTTCGATTTTCTTGACCTGCGTAAAAACCACGGTAAAGAAGAAGCCCGTGCACGTGATTTATTCTATGCCCTTTGGATCTGCGATTTGTTTATGAAACGCGTGGAAGACAATGGCGACTGGAGCTTGTTTTGCCCGCACGAAGCGCCAGGTATGTCTGAATGCTTTGGAGCAGAATTTGAAGAACTATACCACCGTTATGAAAAAGAAGGCCGTGCCCGTAAAGTGATCCGCGCGCAAGATCTTTGGTTTGCCATCCTTGATGCACAGATAGAAACCGGTACACCATACCTGTTATATAAAGATGCTGCGAATAGCAAAAGCAACCAGCAAAACTTAGGTACTATTAAAAGCAGTAACCTGTGTACCGAAATTATGGAGTACACCAGCCCCGATGAGGTAGCTGTTTGTAACCTGGCTTCATTGGCATTGCCTCGCTTTGTAATCAACGGCCAGTTTGATTTTGATAAACTATACGAGATCACCTACGATGCTACTAAAAACCTTAACCGTATTATAGATAACAACTATTACCCGGTAGAAGAAGCCCGTACATCAAACATGCGCCACCGCCCAATTGGCTTAGGCGTGCAAGGTTTGGCCGACGTATTTATTTTACTGCGCTTACCGTTTGAAAGCGAGTTGGCTAAGGTATTGAACAAAAATATATTTGAAACCATGTACTTTGCCGCCATGACGGCAAGTAAAGACCTGGCCATACAAGAGGGCGCTTATGAAACTTTTAAAGGTTCTCCACTGTCAAAAGGTAAATTCCAATTCGATTTATGGGATGTTAAACCAACAGACCGCCACGATTGGGAAGGTTTACGTAAGGATGTGGTTAAACATGGTGTACGTAACTCGCTGTTGATGGCGCCAATGCCAACAGCATCTACCTCACAAATATTTGGTAACAATGAGTGTTTTGAACCATATACTTCAAACATTTATACCCGCCGTGTATTAAGCGGTGAGTTTGTGATTGTGAACAAGCATTTACTGAAAGATCTGGTTAATTTGGGCTTGTGGAATAACACCATGAAAAACAGCATTATTGCTGCCAATGGTTCTATCCAGCATATAGCTGAAATTCCATCTGAGCTGAAAGAACTGTACAAAACAGTTTGGGAAATTAAACAACGCAGCCTGATTGATATGGCTGCAGATCGTGGCGCGTTTATTTGCCAGTCGCAATCATTAAATCTGTTTGTTGATAGCCCTAACACATCGAAACTAACCTCCATGCACTTCTACGCATGGAAAAAAGGTTTAAAAACCGGTATGTATTACCTGCGTACCCAGGCAGCTACGCAAGCCGTACAGTTTACTGTAGAAAAACAAGGCAGCAAGGAAATGGAAGCAGTTATCCCGTTGCCAGAACCTAATGTACAAATGAATGATCTGGACAGCATTGAACTTACCCAAACCAGCGGCCCAAGCTGCAGTATGGAAGAAGGTTGTGTAACTTGTTCATCATAAACTATAAAAGGATTTTATCAACCTTAATTTTAGCCGGGCCGTTTGCAAAAGCAGCCCGGCTTTTTTGTGAGATAATTTATCGATATCGCTAAATGTCGGTTTGTTATATTACTTTTGCGAAGCTTTTAGGTTTCTTACCATAAACAGTAAGGATTAAAAGGGAATCCGGTGTAATTCCGGAGCTGTCCCGCAGCTGTAAGTCCGGCCTTTGTTATACAGAGGTCAGTTGATCCATTTAGTCACTGTCCCGATTCTGTATCGGTATGGGAAGACGTCAACGTAGGATGAGCCAGAAGACCTGCCAAAAGTGTTATCAATTCATAGCTTTCGCGGATTGAAGCTTGGGTGAAATACTATAACTGGTCAGTTATTTGACAGGTTGTATTCCATTCGTTTTTCTCCGTTGTTATGCTTGAATTTTTTGAAAAATGGAAAAACTGGCATTCGGCATCAATATTAAGCGCAACTATTATCACGATACGTTGAAGATTGGATTTGCTATTTTTTTAATTCTTTTCTCATCTCAACTTAAAGCACAGCAGGATACTACCCATAAGCTCAAAGAAGTTAATGTAACATCATTAAGCGCTCCCAATGTTCAAACCATTGTGCCAGTTCAGCAAATATCCAGTGCAGATTTTAGCCATTACGCCGCTTTAACAGTAGCCGATATTGCCGCCAACTTTGCCGGTGTCAACATGAAAGATTATGGTGGAGTCGGTGGGTTAAAAACGATATCTGTACGTAGCCTCGGTGCCAGCCATACGGGTGTTTTGTATGATGGTGTTGTGCTAAACGATGCCCAGAACGGACAAATTGATCTGGGTAAATTCAGCCTTTATAACGTACAGTCTATAGCGTTATATAACGGGCAGGCTCCAGGTATTGTGCAGCCCGCACGTTCATTTGCATCGGCCAGCATATTGGATATTAAAACGATAAGGCCACAGCTAACTGAAGCTAAACCTTATCTTATTTCTGTAGGCGCAAATGGCGGTTCTTTTGGGCTGATCAATCCTTATCTGCAATGGCAGCAGCGTATATCTAAACAATGGTCGTTTGTGCTCAATGGTAATTATACTTATGCCAACGGGCAGTATAAATATAAAGAGACAGGGGATGGATCGGACACACTGGCTATCCGCAGAAATAGCGATATCAAAGCCCTGCAAACCGATGGTGCGTTGTATTGGGCCAAAAGCGACAGTAACAAGTTTAAAATACAGTTTAATTATTACAACAGTGATAGGGGATTGCCCGGCCCTGTAATTTATTATACTACAGCATCTAATCAGCGGCTTCAAAATCACGACTTGTTGGTACAGTCTGCCTACGAGTACATTGCGCCAGGCAGTTTCCATTTATTAATTAACAGTAAGTACTCGCAAAACTATTTGCATTACACCGACCCCGATTATTTAAATAATGCAGGTGGCGTTAACGAGCATTATATGCAGCATGAGTTTTACCAATCGGCTTCAGTGGGGTATCATATCTTGAAAAACTGGGAGGTTTCGTATTCTTCAGATGCGGCACTAACCAACTTGTTCAGCGATGTGTATACCAGTTATTACCAATACGCATTCCCAACAAGGCTAACCTTGCTAAACGCCGTGGCTAGTGATCTTAATTTTAACCGTTGGCATTTTCAAGCGAACCTGTTAAGTTCATATATTAGAGATCATGTAAAAAATGGTGTGGCAGCCGATTCTAAATCTGCTTTTACACCAACTATTGCTGCCACTTTTCTGCCGTTTAAAAGCTCGGGGTTGCAGCTAAGGGCATTTTATAAAGATATTTTCCGTAACCCAACATTTGCCGAACAGTATTACTACGCTATCCGGCCACGTATCTTAAATCCCGAACGTACCAAACAATATGATATCGGGGTAACCTACCAAAAAAGCTTCGATGGTTTTGTGCACGATGTTGCAATTACTGCCGATGCCTATTACAACAATGTACATAATAAAATAATCTACCTGCCAACGCGCTCGCCCGAAACACCATCTGTTACCAATTTAGGCAAGGTTGATATTAAAGGGGTAGATGTAACATTAAAAACAAATGTTATCCCTGCTGCAGGTTGGATGGGCATCTTCTCGCTTAACTATACCTATCAGCAGGCGTTTGATGTTACCAGTCCCGATGACTCATTTTACAAGAATCAAATTCCATACACGCCTAAAAACCTGATTAACTTAAACGCTGGCATCAATCATGGCATTTGGGGGCTGTACTATAACGGAACATTATCATCATCCAGATATTATGTAAGTAATAATACGGCGCAGTATTATTTACCCACCTATAATGTAAGTAATGCTTCGCTGGTATATAAAATTTTGGCTAACAAGCTTCCTGTAAATGCTTCATTTGAGGTAAATAATATTTTCAATGAGCGTTATGTAGTTGTATACAGTTACCCAATGCCAGGCCGCTCATACAGGCTTTCTTTTCAAATAACAATTTAATCATAAAATATGAAACACTTAAAACTAAAAAATCTGTTAATGGCGCTTGTTGCGATAACCGCACTAATGTCATGTCATAAGGATAAGAACGATGTAGCCCCCACACCTACGGCCGGCATATTCGTTTTAAACCAAGGCAAATTCGGTGGTAACAATGGTACACTTACCTATTACAATTACGCTGATAAAGCAACCACAGCTGATATCTATGCATCTGCAAACGGCGCAGGTTTAGGTGATACGCCCAACGACCTTAAAGTATATGGTTCTAAAATGTATGTGGTGGTAAACGTATCTAACGTGGTTGATGTGATTGACCCTAAAACGGCTAAATTAATCAAGCAAATATCGTTTGACAAAAAACAACCGCGTAGCGTGGCATTTTACAAAAACAATGCATTTGTAACATCTTACGATGGTACCGTTTCTGTGATTGATACTGCTACTTTCGCAATTACAAAAAGTATTACAGTAGGCCGTAACCCAGAGCAACTTGTGGTATCAAACAACAAGTTATATGTAGCTAACTCGGGTGGTTTAGGCGCAACGCCCGATAATACGGTATCCGTTATTGACTTAACCAGTTTGACGGTAACCAAAACAGTGAACGTAATACTTAATCCTGTTGCAATATCTGCAGATGCATATGGCCATGTTTATGTTATCTCTAACGGGGATTATAATACCATTATGCCGGGTATCAGCATAATTGATAATACTACAGATGCAACTACCTCGCAAAATACGGTAGATGTGGGTTATGGCTCACCTTTTGTTGTTAACGGCGATTTTGCTTATTACCTTAGCGGTACTGGCAAAGTAGTTGTATATAACACAAAAATACAAGTTATCAGCAGTGCTAATTTTATTACGGATGGTACAACGTTTAAAGCTGCTTACGGCCTTAATGTTTACAGTAAAACGGGCGAAGTATTTGTATCTGATGCCAAAGATTACAAATCAGTCGGAACTGTAACTGCTTTTGATAAATCTGGTAAAACAGAATACACGGTTACTACCGGTATTACACCGTCAAATATCGTGTTCTTGAACTAATGATTTTTATTTCGTTTGATAATCAGTAAATTTGCTTTACCAATAATATAGAATGTCACAACAACAAAAAATCAATATCAGAAACGCGGTTTTAATCTTGATGATTATTGCTGCAGCGGCAATGCGTTTGGTAAGTTACAAATATCAGTTTTTGAGCAATTTTACGCCGGTAGGTGCCATTGCAATTTTTGGTGGTGCCTATTTTAATGATAAGTGGAAAGCTTACCTGGTGCCATTTGCTGCACTTTTTGTGAGTGACTTAGTGATAAACTACCTGTACTTCTCTAAACTGGTTTGGTATACAAGTTCGCTGTGGATGTATGCCAGCTTTTTTGCCATGGTATTTTTTGGCAGCCTGATTAAAAAAGTGAATTTTAGTAATGTGATATTAGCATCATTAGGCGGGGTTATTATCCACTGGCTGCTTACTGATATTGAGCCTTGGTTAAATGGAACGTTATATTCTAAAGGTATTATGGGGTATTTCGAATCACTGGCGGCAGCCATACCTTTTGAAAAAAATATGATCCTGGGCGATTTAGTTTTTGGGCTGATCCTTTTTGGAGGCTTCGAATTTGCTAAAAGCAAATATGCGGTATTACGTGCCCAACCAACTTTAGCAGCGGCTTAGTATATTAACAAACGAAATTTTTAAAAGCGATGAGTGATCATCGCTTTTTTTATGATATTGATTAGCGATGAAAAAAAAGTTAGTGGTATTAACCGGCGCCGGTATTAGCGCCGAAAGCGGGCTGAAGACTTTTCGCGACAGCGATGGCCTGTGGGAAGGCTATAATATTGAAGATGTAGCCACGCCCGAAGCATGGGAACGTAACCCCATTTTGGTGCAAGACTTTTATAACCAGCGCCGTAAATCGGTATTAGCAGCCAGCCCCAACGCTGCCCATTATGCCCTGGCTAAGCTGGAAGAAAAATTTGACGTTACCATCATCACCCAAAATATAGATGACCTGCATGAGCGGGCCGGGTCTGCCAATGTGCTGCATTTACATGGTGTTATCACCCGTTCGCAATCGAGCATCAACCCTAAATTGACTTACCCTATTGAAGGCTGGGAGATCGGCATGTACGAGGTGTGCGAATTGGGTTCGCCCTTACGGGCCCATGTAGTATGGTTTGGCGAAGCCGTACCGATGATAGAACCTGCAGCAGAAATTTGTCATTCGGCTGATCTATTTATATTGGTTGGCTCTTCGCTGGCTGTTTATCCTGCAGCTGGATTAATCAATTATGTACCCAGGAAAGTGCATAAGTATATTGTTGATCCTGTAATACCTGATGTGTCTTTATCGGGCATCATTAAAATTAAGGCCAAAGCAACGGAGGGTGTGCCAATGCTGGTTGAGGAGTTGTTGAATCAATAATTATTACAGCTATTTGTCATTCTGAACGTAGTGAAGAATCTTCTTCGCCCAGTAAGTATGCTATAGATGGAGCATAAGATTCTTCACTCCGTTCAGAATGAACAAAATCTAAAGATAATATGCTCACTAAAAAAAAATGTATCTTCAATTGGAGCGGCGGCAAAGATAGCTCGCTCGCTCTTTATCATGCGCTTAAAGATCCGCAGCTGGAAATCAGGTACCTGGTAACTACCGTTAATGATGCGGTAAACCGAATCTCGATGCATGGCGTACGCGAAGAACTGTTGATTAAGCAGGCAGAAAGCATAGGTATCCAACTCCATCAGATCCGTTTGCCGGAAATGCCAGGTATGTCGGCTTATGACGAGATTATGGGTTTACATCTGCATAAGTTCCGGGAAGAAGGTGTTACTCACTCCATTTTCGGCGATATATTTCTGCAAGACCTGCGCGATTACCGCGATGCCCGGTTGAGTGAAGTCGGCATGGAAGGCATTTACCCGCTCTGGAAACGTAATACTTACGAATTGATAAACGAATTTCTGGACCTTGGTTTTGGTACTGTAATAGCCTGCACCCAAGAGCGTTTAGGTGATTTTGCTGGAAAGGAAATTGACAGGAAACTAATCAGCGAGTTACCTGCTGATGTGGACGTTTGCGGCGAGAACGGCGAGTTTCATACTTATACTTTTAAAGGGCCGATATTTAAAAAGCCGATAGCCTACAAGCTGGGTGAGAAAGTATTTAAAGCTTATCAAGCGCCTAAAGATGTAAATGATAGCTGCGTGTCATCACAAGCCGCACCCAAAATAGCCGGTTTTTGGTACTGCGATTTGCTGCCTGCTTAGTAGTTGTAGCGGAAATAGGTGTCTTTAAAATCTTTATTCATGGTGGCGAAGCGTTCGCCTACGGTTTTTAGAAACTCTTCGTCCAGTATTTCAAAAACGCTGTTTACACCATCGGTTAAATCAATTTCGGGTAACTTGTAAGTTTGTTCATATACCCCTTTTTCTATCTTGATGATGAATTTCTGGTTCATGCTCAAAATAGAGATCTTGAAGTCGGGGTGGGGCAGTTCGGCAATTATTCTCATTGTTCAACAAAATTAAACATTCCTTTTAAAGGGTCGGTACCGTTCAGTGTACCAAACGCAGCAATGGGTTTAAAACGTGCAAAAAGCTCTTCGCTGTACCAATCTTCGCTCCGTGTTTTCTTAATTACCTCGGCATGCTCGCGCGAGCGGTATGCAAAGTTTTTCACATCATCTACACTTTCCCAGATAGAAAACGTGGCCTGGCGGTAAATAGGGGCTTCACCAACACCTATGGAATTAATATATCCCTTGGCTGATGTCATCATGTTGGCCACTTCATCCACATTAGACCAAAAATTTTTCAATCGCCGTGTTCTGATGGTAGCTCTTGTTAGTACAGCTACAGGGCCGTTATAATCTGTAATGTTATTGGTGCCGAATGGTTGTTTACCGTCCCATTTACCGTGGCTTTGCAATGGCTCGCATAGCATGGTCCAGCCTTCGTAGGCAAACAGTTTCCACCAGCTGGTGATAAACGATTTTTTGTAAAAATGGTCAAAATCTTCTCGGCTTTCCCAAACGGCTAACAAGCCCCATTGCTGCCAGTCGGGTTTAAGGTCAAAAGTGCCGTTACGGCCACTACCAAGCAATTTCCAAAAAGTGCAGCCCTTGCTTAACATTAAGGGTAAACGGTGTACAGCCATAGCCAGCAAGGCAAACGGAATAAGTGGCTTACGGTAACGGATTATAGTAATACTGGTTAACATGGGTTAGCGAAGTAAACCAATAAATATGATATTTCGCTTATCAAACTAAGGCAATTGTGTTATACTTTTGTCAAATGGCAGATGATCTGAAAATTATCAATACAACCGATAAGGCAGCGCAATATCAATCGCTGGTACCGCAAATAGAAGCGCTTTTATTTGGCGAAACAGATTTGGTTGCCAACCTGGCCAACGTGGCTGCTGCATTAAAAGAACAGTTTAAATGGTTTTGGGTTGGCTTTTACCTGGTAAAAAAAGATGAGCTGGTTTTAGGGCCTTTTCAGGGGCCTGTTGCCTGTACGCGTATTGCAAAAGGGAAAGGTGTTTGCGGTGCTTCATGGGCCGAGGGCAAAACTTTTGTAGTGCCAGACGTTGATGCATTCCCTGGTCATATTGCCTGCAGCTCGTTATCACGATCTGAAATTGTTGTGCCATTATTTAAAGATGGTGAAGTTTGGGGCGTATTGGATGTGGATAGCGAAGAATTAGATCAATTTGACGAGACAGATGCCCTATACCTGGAGCAAATTGTAATGCTGGTGAATGGATAAGATCTACCTGATCTCTGGCCTGGGTGCTGATTATCGTTTGTTCAAAAATCTGGAGTTACCCGGTTTTGATATAACTTATGTACATTGGATAGAGCCCGGCACTAATGATACGCTGACCACCTATGCCGCTAAGCTGATAGCCAAATACCATATCGAACAAAATGCTATAGTTTTGGGTGTATCATTAGGAGGGATGCTCACTATTGAAATAGCCAACCAGTTGCAGTTAAGCAAGGCGATACTCATTTCGAGCATAAAAAGCCGTAACGAAGCACCATGGTATTTTAATTTCTTTCGCAAAATTCCTGTTTACAAAATCATTCCTGCTCAATTTTTTACTTCGCTAGGCATATTGATAAAGCCCGTATTTGGCCACATGAATGAGGAAGATGGGGCCATGTTCCGCTCAATGCTGGAAAGCTCATCACCAACATTTGTTAAATGGGCTATGCATGCGGTATTAAATTGGCAAAGCAAAAAAGTACCCTTAAACGTTTACCATATTACAGGCAATAAGGATATGGTATTTAGTTATAAAAATATAAAAGGAGCAACCCTGGTTAATGGTGGTACGCACATTATGGTGTTTGATAAAGCAAAAGAGATTAACGGGTTATTGAAGGAGGTGTTACAGCAATGAAACTTCCAGAATCTTATTACCTCGATAGTGACGTAGTTAAATTGAGTCGTGATCTTATCGGTAAATACCTGTTTACCCGGATTGATGGCGTGGTTACCGGCGGCTACATTGTAGAAACCGAGGCTTATAACGGGATAATAGATAAAGCATCGCACGCTTATGGCAATCGCTTAACACCACGTACCCAAACCATGTTTATGCAGGGCGGTGTGGCCTATGTTTACCTGTGCTACGGTATTCATGAAATGCTGAACATTGTAACTTCGGTAGAAGGGCAGCCGCATGCGGTATTGATCCGGGCTGTCAATCCAACAATAGGGTTGGATATTATGCAGTACCGACGCAATATGGCTGTAATAAAGCCGACCATAACCATGGGGCCTGGCTCTGTTGCTAAAGCGCTTGGCGTTTCCCGTAAAATCAATGGTATTAGCCTGCAAAGCGATACCTTATGGATAGAAGACCGGGGCCTAACTTTTGCAGATGATGAAGTTGCAGCAGTGCCAAGGGTAGGCGTGGACTATGCTGGTGATGATGCTTTGCTACCTTATCGCTTCTACATTAAAGGCAATAGTTATGTAAGCAAACCAAATAAATAATATTTTAAACTAAAAGTAAATATTTGTGGTTGTATAGTTAATAAACACAGTAACTATATGGAATACGAATACGAATTAAAACGACTTGAAGGTATTGAACGTTTACGCGGTATGATCGACAAGATCAAAAACGGCATGTTCACTACTTATAATGCTACAAAAGGGTTTCATAGCCGGCCAATGGGAACGGCACAGTTAGATGTTGACGGGAACCTTTGGTTTTTTACCAATGAATTTTCTACTAAGGTAGCAGAGATATCGATTGATAATAAGGTATTGGTTACCTATGCCGATACCGAGCGGAGTAGCTATATCAGCGTAACCGGTAATGTATATCTGTCAGACGACAGGGCCAAGATGCAGGAACTTTGGTTACCAATGCTGAAATCTTTCTTTCCATTAGGTATTGATGATCCAAAGCTTGCTTTAATTAGAGTAGATACTGAGCATGCCGAATATTGGGATACCAGCACCGGCGCTATTGTCATACTCATTAAGCGTATTAAAGCAGCCTTGAAGGGCGAACCATATGACAAAGACGAGCATAAGGAATTGGATTTATAAAATACAGGCAGCGTAAAATCTGCCTTTTTTGTAATATTGACCAATGAACTTTGAAAACAGCCTTTCATTTGCACAGTCATTAGACGCAAGCGATCAATTTCGCAACCTTCGCGAGGAGTTTTACATCCCGCAACACAAAGGTAATGATGCCATATACCTGTGCGGTAACTCATTAGGCCTGCAACCTAAAAGTACCGAAACTATTATAATGAGCCAGTTAGCTGCCTGGAGAAATCTGGGTGTGGAAGGGTGGTTTGAGGGTGATGAACCATGGCTGCAATATCACAAAAAGCTAATTGGCCCGCTGGCTAAAATTGTAGGTGCGCAGGCGCATGAAATAGCTGTAATGAATTCACTCACCGTAAACCTGCATTTACTTATGGTGAGCTTCTATAAACCAACTTCAAAAAAATATAAAATATTAATGGAGGCGGGTGCCTTCCCGTCCGATCAGTATGCGGTGGAGAGCCAGGTTAAATTTCATGGGTTTGAGCTTGCTGATGCCATTATAGAAATAGCTCCGCGCGAAGGTGAATACACTTTACGGATCGAAGATATTATTGTCCAAATCAATGCAAATGCAGATGAGGTAGCCTTGGTGCTTTTTGCAGGTATAAACTACTATACCGGCCAGATTTTTGATATGAAAGCCATTACCGCAGCAGGGCACCAGGCAGGTGCCTATGTGGGCTTTGATCTGGCGCATGCTGCCGGTAATGTTCCGCTAAGTTTACATGAGTGGGGTGCTGATTTTGCCTGCTGGTGTTCGTACAAATATATGAACTCCGGCCCGGGGGGTATAAGTGGCATCTTTGTACATGAGAAACATCATCATGATACCAGCCTTGATCGTTTTGCCGGTTGGTGGGGTTATAAGCTCAAAGATCGATTTAAGATGACGCCCGGTTTCCAACCCGAAGCTGGGGCCGAGGGCTGGCAGGTAAGCACAAGCCCGATATTATTAATGGCTTCGTTGAATGCCTCGTTACAAATTTTTGAAAAGGCGGGGAGTGTAACGGCGTTAAATAAGAAGAGTATTCTCCTTACAGCCTATCTCGAGTATTTAATTAAGCAAGTGAATAAACAGCTTAATTACGAGCACTTTAAAATTATCACACCCGCTAATCAGCAGGAGCGGGGAAGCCAGCTATCACTGATTTGCAAAAGTGACGGCAAAGCCATATTTGATTACCTGGTAAGTAACGGTGTAATTGGCGACTGGCGCGAACCGGATGTGATCCGCTTGAGCCCGGTGCCATTGTATAATAGTTTCGAAGATGTTTACCAGGCTGCCAAATACTTGCTGGAAGCTGTAAAACACGTGCAATAGTAAATAATGCTGAAGATTGCTTTCGACCCGATATACGCTCATCCTTTGCCCGAAGGACACCGTTTCCCGATGCTGAAATATGAGCTGATACCGGGGCAGCTTTTGCATGAAGGCCTCATTACGCAAGAAAATCTTTTTTCTCCAGGCCCGGTATCCGAAGAAATTATTTTATTGACGCACCAACAAACCTACTGGGAGCAACTCCGCGACCTTACCCTGACACCCAAAGATCAAAGGCGTATCGGTTTCCCATTGTCGGCACAACTGGTGGAGCGGGAGATAAGGATTGCCCAAGGCACAATAGATGGGTGCCATTATGCATTTGAATATGGCGTAGCCTTTAATGTTGCAGGTGGCACCCACCATGCAGGCAGTAACTGGGGGGAGGGTTTCTGTATGTTAAACGACCAGGCCATAGCCGCCAATTACCTGCTGAAGAAAGGCTTGGCCAAGTCTATATTGATTGTAGACCTTGATGTGCATCAAGGTAACGGTACAGCGCAGATCTTTGAGCATAACCCAGCGGTGTTTACTTTCTCTATGCATGGCGATAAAAATTTCCCGTTCAGAAAAGAAAAATCTGACCTAGATATTCCTTTGCCAGATGATACCAATGGAGATGAATTTCTGAATTTGTTAACCGAAACCTTGCCTAAACTCATCGCGCAGCAAAAGCCCGATTTTATATTCTATCTGTCTGGTGTTGATATCCTGGCTACAGATAAATTAGGCAAACTCAAAGTATCTATGGATGCCTGCAAAGTCCGCGACCGCTTTGTGTTGCAGCAGTGTAAACAACATGGAATACCAGTGCAGGTAAGCATGGGCGGCGGTTATTCAACCGATATTAAGGATATTGTGGATGCACATTGCAACACCTATAGAGTGGCAATGGATTTATATTTTTGAAGGAAATTTCTTTAGATAAAAAAAAGTACAGCCTGATGTACTCGAAGGGTGAGTGCAGAAGCCCCGTCCACGTGTTTCGAGTGCCTCAACATGACATTTATTGAACCTGAGAGGCATGCCGCTTAGTAATTTGGCTGAACCGGAAGTAAAGCAATATAGACGCGGTAAGTAACCCCAATACCAGCCCGTACCAAACGCCCATTACACCTAAATGAAAGTGCAGGCCAAGTACATACCCAACGGGTATGCCAACTACCCAGTAAGCTAAAAAGGTGATTACGGTAGGCACATTTACATCGCCCATACCCCTTAACACACCCAGGCCTATTACCTGTGCGCCATCAAATAATTGGAATAGCGCTGCAAGTATAAGTAGCTGTGATGCAATGGTTATAACCCGTTCATCAGAAGTATAGATCCATGGTAGCCAGTGGTTAAATAACGTAAACATAAGTGCTGTTACAGACATAAAAACCAGCACCACATGGTAACTTGCTATTGCCGAATGCCGCAGATCATGAAAGCGTTTAGCACCAAAGAAGTTTCCCGATTTGATGGCTGCTGCCGCTGCCATGCCATTTGCGGCCATGTAGGTTATAGAGGCCATGTTTAAGGCAATTTGATGCGCTGCCTGTGGTACTGCGCCCATAGTACCAATAATAATGGCAGCACCGCTAAAAGCGCTAATCTCGAAGGTGTATTGCATGGCAACAGGGGCGCCTATTTTAAGAATTTGCCTGATGCGTATTTTGTTTATGCTTGCTAGTAAAAAACCTTTTAAGTAAGCCTTAAATTTAGCCGAGCGTAGTACATAAACTGCCATAATAATGGCCATCATGCTACGGTCTATCAGTGTACTTAACCCTACGCCCCGTACACCCATGGGGTGGATACCGAGCAAGCCTTTTACAAAGGTGATACCCAAAACAATGTTCAAGACATTGCCCCATATAGAGATATACATCGCTTGTTTGGTAAAACCCAATCCTTCGGCAAATTGCTTAAAGGTGGTAAACAGCAACATTGGTATTACAGATAAGCCCAGTAACAGCAGAAATGGCTTGGCTTGTGCCACTACTTCGGGCGATTGGTTTAAATGATTCAGCGCCAGCACAGCGCCAAAATAGATGAGCATAAATAATACAATGCTGCTCACGATATTAATGAGCAGGCTATTTGCCAAAAGCTTACCGCATTCTATAAAGTTATCTTGCCCGTTCTGTTGGGCAATAAGCGGTGTTAAGCCATACGAAAGGCCCAGGCCCAGCACCATAATAATCATAAACAGGCCGTTTACCAGCGAAACTGCCGCTAACGCAACTGTACCGGCAAAATGCCCCACAATAATACTGTCTGATGTTTGTACCAGTATATGCCCCAATTGCGAGATCACCACCGGTATAGCCAGTTTAAGGTTATCGCGGTAATGCGGTTTGTAGGTGGCTAAAAACTGTTTCATGGTTACGGCTTATAATGGCCGTCAAAAATAGGTTTTTTGGGTTTGATCTCAGGCAGCTGTGTAAAACTCTTCCTTTTCGTTGGTGTGCACGCGCACCACGCCAGATAGTACAAGATTAACCATAATCCGCTGTGCCCGCCTGCGGCTTAAGTTAAGCAGTTCGCAGTATTCTTTTACGGTAATACGGTCGTGCAACTCGAGGTATTCCAGCAGGGCTTTCTCTTTCGATGAGTATTCGATCAGTACGCCTTTATCATCATTTGATCTTTTCAGCACGTCCACAACAATTTTGCTGGCCAGTACGCTTTTATCTTTTACACGTACGTATACCCACCATTTGCCATCATCGCTAAGGGCATAATGTGGTTTAATGTCACTTTCGGGTATTTCTACAACCACAACCAGTTTATCATCTACATAAACCTCTTCAAAGCTGGGCTCTAGGGCAGGTTTTGCAAAAAAATGAGCGGCCTTGGTAATCATATATCGCTCTTCTTCTTCGTCTTTAACACCCTTAATACTACCGTCATCAGCTATGCCGATGAGCAAGCGGCCACCTTTATTATTGGCAAATGATACCATTGTTTTAGCGATTTTCTCGCAGCTGGTAATGGTTTTTTTGAAATCTTGCGTTACTGTTTCTCCATCCAGGATGAGCCTCTTGATGTTCATTCAAATCCTCTCTTAATAATTTTGTGTAACGTAAGGTGTTTTAATTTCCATCCACGATTCCGGTTCGGCAATGGGTACAAATCCAAACTGGGTGTACAGGCCGTGGGCATCTTTAGTGGCCAATGACCAGCGCCTAAGTCCTTGCAAGTCGGGATGAGTTCTGATGGTATGGATCAACCATTTCCCCAGGCTGTTTCCGCGGTGTTCTGTCCGGATAAATACATCACAGATATAAGCGAATGTGGCGTTGTCTGTAATAACACGGGCAAAGCCCGCTATAGTGCCATTATGATAAATTCCGAAGCACATCGAGTTTTCAACCGCCCGCTTAAAAATAGCCAAAGGCATGCCCTTTGCCCAGTACGACTCATTGATTAACAGGGTATAAGCAGTATCTATATCAAATAAATGTTTATCTGTAGAGATACAATATCCAGCCTTTATACAGTTATCAATAAGTTCTTCTGTTAACATTGCTGCACTAAATTATACGGTTTTTTCTGTAAAGTTTAAATTACGAATGTACACTTCGTTACTAACTGTTACGCATATTTCACCTGCTTTATTATAAAAATCTACATTAAAATTACGCGTGTATTTACCTTCGGTATTGATGACATGCTCTGCTTCTGCAATGTCGGCATCGGTGAGTGTTGCCGTAAAGCGCAGATCTGTAGCACCGGGCTTCAGGAAGTTTATCTGGGCCGATTTACTCCATACAATAACTTTGTAGCCTTTATTAAGCAACACCTGGTGCATCATTATAGGATGGAAAGGGTCGGCCGCACAAAATAGCGTACCGCCGAAAATGGCATAATTGTAATTAATGTTAAAGAGGCTTCTGTTCACTTTAACAGTTGTACTTTTAAAGTCCTTAGCGATGGTAACCACCCAAATTCGTTGAAACAGTAGCGGGGGGTAAAACCGCAGTCCCCATTTTAATAAAGAAGCCGAAATAGCCATAAGCCGAATATCAGCATTAAGGCTTATGGATGAAATAGACGGAAGAAATTATTTATGCACATATGCCCTCAGCCTTTATTTTTAATATTTAAAGTAATGAAATACCTGCTTAAGAAAGTCGGAATTTATATGAAAAAATCTTCGCTGGCGTTCAATAATAAACAGCGTTTAGTTATCTGTAAATTAAAAATTACAAACAATTAGTTAAAACCAGCGTTGCTCCTATACATCTAAGTATTAACACATTTAAATAACGACTATGAAAAAGCACATTTTAAAGATCGCATTAGCGGCCATATTTGCAAGTAGCATCGCAGTAGGTTGTAGTTCTGAGAAGGCTGCAAGCAGTAGTTCTGACAGTACTAAAATAGACTCGACGAAAATGAATACACCCGCAACTGACAGTGTTAAAAAAGACACCACCAAAAAGGATACTACCAAAACTCCGACCAGGTAGTTTTCTTTTTAAAAGTATAAGGTCTGCTCCAAAAGGCAGGCCTTTTTTTGTGTTATAGGAGAAATTTTACACATTATTTGATGATTAATCTATAGTTAATTACTATTGTAATTCAGTATATTATGTATTTTACTTAATGCGATTATTTAAATAAAGTGAAACAACGAAAGCTTTTTCATTGTCCCTTGAACGATAAATTATTACTACTAATAAACTGTATAAACAAAAAAACGCCCATCACATTGTCCGCTTAAGCAGATTTGTGTTGGACGTTTTGTTTAAGCAGGAAATTTATTTAAGCGCTGATAATAGCAGGCTTAATGATTTGCCCGCCGGTATATATTTTACGTACCTGGTAAGTTTTTTTGTTTTGCGATTCGAAATAGGTACGCACATTGATTTCGGCTAGTATACCTAGTGTTATCAGTTGGATACCGCCTAATAGAAGGATTAGTCCAAGTATTAACATCGGCTTGCCCCAAATATCGTGGCCCATTATTTTAAGTACCAAGAGGTACATATTGATAGCTACACCTAAAAAGAAAAGCGTAAACCCGATGCTGCCAAACAAGTGCATTGGTTTTTGAATGTACTTTCGGAAAAACACCATCAAGATTAAATCACTGATAACCTTAAAGGTGCGGTTAATACCGTATTTAGATTTCCCGTGGATGCGGGCATGGTGGGCCACATCAATCTGGGTGATACGCGCACCCTGTTGTTTGGCCAATACCGGTATAAAGCGGTGAAGCTCGCCGTAGAGGCCCAGG
The DNA here is from genome assembly GCF_001911425.1 of Mucilaginibacter polytrichastri. Taxonomy (GTDB): domain Bacteria; phylum Bacteroidota; class Bacteroidia; order Sphingobacteriales; family Sphingobacteriaceae; genus Mucilaginibacter; species Mucilaginibacter polytrichastri. The sequence continues at coordinate 1,835,544 of NZ_MPPL01000001.1, forward strand.
TTTTGGGCAATTTCGGTGCGAAAGATCTTTAAGGTGCAACCGTAATCCTTAATATAAACACCGGTTAGCTTACGGATCATCGCGTTGGCAATCTTACTGGGTATCTTCCGCAGAAACATACCATCCTGGCGGTTTTTACGGTTACCGGCTACCACGTCCCAATCTTCATCCTTTAGCTTTTGCAGCATGGAAGGGATATCTTTCGGGTCGTTTTGCAGGTCGCCGTCCAGCAGGGCAATGTATTCGCCTTCGGCGTAGTCAATACCGGCGGTCATGGCTGTACTTTGGCCATAGTTTTTGCGCAGTTCAACCAGCTTAACGCGGCTATTATCGTTTTTAATAATTTCCTGTTGGGTACCGTCCTCAGAACCATCGTCAACAAAAACTACTTCGTAATCAATACCAGCCAGGGCTGAATCAATTTCGGCAATAAGCGGACTGATGTTCTCTTTCTCGTTAAGTACTGTAATAACTACTGAAAGTTCGGGCATGTGGAAATTATATTGTTTGGGATGCAAAGATAAGATTTTTAAATTTCGAATTTATAATAGGATCGTCATTGCAAGGTACGATGCAATCTCGTGCCTGTAAGATGCTGATATAACAACGCAAGATCCGTTTTCATTAGGAAGGGTGGAGATTTATTATCGTCAGTGGATGTTCATTCTTTTTCTCTCAAAAAAGAATGAACCAAAGAAGAAAGTCGTGGCTGCTCAATTTTCTATGAAAGGGTGTTGTAGGGCAAATGTTGTGCTACCCAAAAATCAAGATGCCACATTGATTAGGCTATTAACTGTTCATCAGATCAATTGTCTATTTGCTTAGGAGCTAGTCTTGATTCTTGGCTCTCGATTCTCGATTCTATACTTCACTCCTCCAAGTCAGTATGCGCCATTTCTTCTTTGCGCATTGGCATGGCATCAATAACACCAAAAAGCTTTTGGGAGGTAACCGGTTGGTGACTGCGCAATTTTTCGCCTTTGTCTTTACCTATCAGTATAACGGTAAAACCTGAGGATACGTGATTGCTTTTGCCGGTAGCACCTTTTGGGTCGCAGATTTTTATGTCTACGTCGCGTTGTAGTAACCCGGCGTTATCGGCCTGCAATAATTGTTGCTGATGTTTAAGCGCATTTTGCGATGATTTATCTGCAAAAAGCAACAGCGTACGTTTGGTGGTATGTTGTGTGTAAGTGCCAATCACCAGCATGCCAACTATAAGGTGTTTTAACATAATACATTAACATAGCCTTAAGCATTTTGTTGTTCAAAGTATATTATAACATTTTCGCGACAAAAGGCCATAAAAGGGTTAATCTTAAAATACTTATATTTGCACCCTCAAAATGGATAAGAAAGTCGCTTTTTATACACTGGGCTGCAAGCTGAATTATTCGGAATCGTCTGCCATTGGCCGCTTGTTTAATCAGGCCGGTTATCAGACGGTTACGTTTACAGATGAGCCGGATATCTTTGTCATAAACACTTGTTCGGTAACCGAAAACGCCGACAAGAAATGTAAAAAGATAGTAAAAGAGGCGCTTAAAATATCTCCGGAAGCCTACATTGTAGTGGTTGGTTGCTATGCGCAGCTTAAACCTGCCGAGATAGCCGAAATACCGGGTGTGGATATGGTACTTGGCGCTGCCGAGAAATTTCAGATTGTAGAACACATCACAGATTTAACCAAACAGCCCAAAACACTCATCTATAACCAGCCAATAAGTGAGGCTAAGGATTTTGTAACCTCTTACTCATTTGGCAACGACCGTACCCGTACTTTCTTAAAAGTTCAGGACGGCTGCGATTACTCTTGCACATTTTGTACCATTCCGCTGGCGCGTGGCAGCAGTCGCAGCGATAACATCGAGAATGTATTAAAGCAGGCTGCTAATATTGCAGCATCCGAGGTGCGCGAAATTGTGTTGACCGGCGTTAACCTGGGCGATTTTGGTTTGCAAAATGGCGAGCGGGTAAACAAATTTATTGACCTGGTTAAGGCGCTGGATGAGGTAGAGGGGATAGACCGGATTCGGATATCATCCATAGAACCTAATTTACTTACCGACGAGATCATTGAATTTGTGGCTACATCAAAAATATTTGTACCACATTTTCATATCCCGCTGCAATCTGGTTCAGATAAAATATTAGGGCTGATGCGCCGCCGTTACAAACGCGAGTTGTATACTAACCGTGTGGCCAAAATCAAATCATTAATGCCAGACTGCTGTATTGGTGTGGATGTGATTGTTGGCTTCCCCGGCGAAACCCGCGAAGATTTTATCGATACCTACAACTTCCTGAACGATCTGGATGTTTCATACCTGCACGTATTTACCTACTCCGAACGCGAAAATACATTGGCTGCCGAAATGGGCGGCGAGGTACCGGGTTCAACCCGCGCCGAGCGGAGCAAGATGCTGCACATACTTTCTGACAAAAAAAGGCGTTCTTTTTACGAATCGCAACTGGGTAAAACGGGTGCCGTTTTGTTTGAGCGTGACATTAAAGATGGTTATATGCACGGTTTTACCCGCAACTATGTAAAAGTAAAAACCAAGTACGACCCTATATTGGTAAACGAACTGCGCACGGTTACTTTAACAGCTGTAGCTGCAGACGGTGATGTTGAAATTACAGAAGGCGAAGAAATATTAGTGCATTAAGTTTTATATTCGCTCCACAAAATACTACCTGAATGTTTCCAACCCTTTCTGACTTAATCAGATATTTTACCGGTGCCAATATCCCATTGCCATTTCAAACTTTTGGCTTTTTTGTAGCCCTGGCTTTTATGGCCGGTTATTGGGCCTTTGGCGAAGAGTTTAAACGCAAAGAAAAACTTGGCTATATTAAAGCGACAGAAAAAACGGTAACTATTGGCAACCCTGTTACTTGGACAGACCTGATTAGCAATGGCTTTTTTGGCTTTATAGCCGGCTATAAATTATTAGATGCCATATTAAACTATCACGACCTGGTTAATGATCCGCAGGATTTTATTTTATCGCTGCGCGGAAACTGGCTGGGGGGGATACTTTTGGGTGCAGGCTTTGTTTACTGGGCATACGCTGACGGTAAAAAACAAGAACTGGCCGAACCCATTACCAAACGTGTAGTTGTACACCCGTATGATTTGCTGGGCAACATATTAGTTTGGGCAGCCGTATTTGGCTTTGCCGGGGCTAAACTGTTTAATGCATTAGAGAACTGGGACGATTTTATGAAAGACCCTGTAGGTATGTTAGTTGGTTTTAGCGGCTTAACTTTCTACGGGGGGTTAATTTGCGGCGGTGCGGCGGTATTATATATTGCCAATAAAAATGGTATTAAACCATTGGATATGCTTGATGTTGGTGGCCCCGGCATGATGCTGGCTTACGGCGTTGGCCGTATTGGTTGCCAGATGAGTGGCGATGGCGATTGGGGGATACCTAATTTAGATGCCAAACCGCAATGGCTAAGCTGGGCGCCGGATTGGATGTGGTCTTTCAAATTTCCGCATAATGTAAACGGGGTCGATTTTAATAATCATATCCCTGATTGTGTTGGCAAATACTGTAACGAATTACGTTTACCCGTTTATCCTACTTCGTTTTACGAGTCGGTGATCTGTGTGCTGCTGTTCCTGGCTTTATGGAGCATTCGTGATCGCATTAAACTACCGGGGTTGATGTTCGGTATCTATATGATCTTGAACGGCATCGAGCGTTTCTTTATCGAACTGATCCGCGTGAATACCCGTTATCATATCGGCAGCTTGTCTTTTACCCAGGCCGAATTAATTTCACTTTGTTTGGTAATAGGGGGTATTGCACTTTGTGTAAATGCTTTCCGCAAAAAACAAACTTTAACGCATGCCGGGTAAAAACAAAGGCAAAAAAATACTGGATAATCAGTTTCTGCGGTTTATCATATCTGCAGGTGCGGGTTTCCTGGTCGATATCGGTTCGTATTACTTATTTTACCACAACCTTTTTAAACGCGATAGTTACCAGGTTATCAATTATCACGTTAGCAACTATATCCTGTCGCTAAGTATCTCTTTCTTTTTAGGTGTTATCGTTAATTTTTTGATTACCCGTTATATGGTTTTTTCGGAGTCTAAATTGCAGCCTGCCCAGCAATTTTTGAGGTTTTCGTCTGTGGCTTTTATTGGCTTTTTTGCCAACCTGGCCATTTTAAAAGTAATGGTGGTTTACCTGCACATGTACCCGCCGGTGGCACGCCCGGCTGCAGCCTTAAGTTTATTTTTCGCAAGCTTTTTTATTCATAAACTGTTTTCATTTAACTTAAAATTACGAGACCATGCTGGAAACCATAACCCTACAAGTAATTGAAGTTGCCAAACAGGCAGGCGCATTTATCCGCCAGGAGCGGAGCAATTTTAAAGCAGACAGCATAGAATATAAAGGCCTTAACGACCTGGTATCTTACGTTGATAAAACAGCGGAAGGTATGATTGTTGAAGGATTGGCAATGATACTACCCGAAGCCGGCTTCCTGACCGAAGAAAAAACCATTAACCGTACCGGCGAACGTTATAACTGGATCATCGATCCATTGGATGGCACTACTAATTTTATCCACGGCTTAACAGTTTTTGCGGTAAGCATCGCTTTAAAAGAATATGATGAACTGGTTGCCGGCGTAGTATATGAAGTTAATCTCGACGAATGCTTTTACGCATGTAAGGGTGCTCCGGCTTATTTAAACGGTAAAGAGATTCACGTAAGTAAAGCGCCTAAAATTGCAGATAGCCTGCTGGCTACCGGCTTCCCTTATTACGATTTTACCAAGCAACCGCAATACATAGCCCTGTTTACCGATTTGATGCAGCATTGCCACGGTCTGCGCCGTTTGGGTTCTGCCGCTACAGATTTGGCTTACACGGCTTGCGGCCGCTTTGATGGTTTTTACGAGTATAACTTAAAGCCATGGGATATTGCAGCCGGTATTGTAATTGTGCGCCAGGCAGGGGGTAAGGTAGTTAGCTTTACCGGCGGTAATGATGTTCTAGAAACCTGCGATGTTGTAGCTACCAACGGCCTGATTGGTGATGAGTTGGTAGGTAAGATAGGAGAATACTTTGTTTAGATCATCCTGATTAGTTACCACGTAATTGCGAGGAACGAAGCAATTCCAAACTTTACAAAGCAACGCTGTATATCTGGGATTGCTTCATACCTCGCAATTACAAGATATCTTATAACTCGTAAGTCAAACCTTTTTCAGGAATTGTTACCGGGTAGTCTTCGGCCTCCAGACCTGCTGCGAAGGCTTCCATGCTTTGCGGATCGCCATGCACCAGGAATACCTGCTTTAGCTTAGCTTTATCCTGCTGTTTAACGGTATTCATTAAGTCTTCGTGATCTCCATGGGCACTAAACAGGTCGGTTTGTTTAATTGTCGCATATACAGCCAATTCGCGGTCTTTAATGTGCACAATAGGGTCACCGCGTAACAAGCGGTTGCCCAGGGTACCTTTAGCACAATAGCCTATGAAAAGAATGGTGCAATAATAATTCTGGATGTTGTAGAACAGGTGATCCTGAATCCGGCCACCTTCCAGCATACCTGCCGATGAGATGATGATACAGGGTTCAAAGTAATTAGAAATATCCCGGCTGTCTTTCAGGTTTTCAATGTACGTGAGGTTATCAAACTCAAATTCGTCTCCCTTTTTATTATAAAAATCCTGTGCCTCGGCATTCAGCAGGCTATGAAATTTACGGAATGTTTGGGTTGACCTTGATGCCAGTGGGCTATCAACAAATACCTTAACAGGTGGCAATAAACCACTGCTAAATATTTTATTGAGCGAATAAACCAGTGATTGTGTACGCCCGATACTAAATGCCGGGATAATTAATCTTCCCGGTTCTTTAATACAGGCTTTCTCTATGGTTTCTACCAAAACCTCTTCAACAGTTTTGCCCTTGGTGTGGTGTCGGCCTCCATAGGTTGATTCTGTAACCAGGTAATCTACTGGTGGTATTACTTCCGGGTCGTTTAACACGGGGTAATTCTTGCGGCCTATATCGCCTGTAAAGGCTATAGATTTTTCTTCGCCATTATCGTTAATCTTTAATACCGCTGCAGCTGCACCCAACAGGTGGCCAACAGGTACAAAACTCATTTCTATATCGCCTGTAATTCTAAAAGGGCGGTTAAAGCCAATGGTTACAAAGCGTTCAACCGTATCCATTACATGCTTGTGCAGGTACAGCGGTTGGTTATGGCTGCTATGGTGGTGATGGTGTTTGCCCTTGCCTCCGCGTTTGCGGCCGGCGTGTACCTTGTTCATAAATATACTTACCGAATCCATCATCAGCATTTCGGCTAAATCGGCAGTAGGCGGGGTACATAAAATCTGTCCGTTAAAACCCAAGCGTACCAGAGTTGGCAGGTTGCCCGAGTGGTCGATGTGTGCGTGGGTTAATATCACCACATCAATATCGCCCGGGTTAAATGGAAAATTTTCGTTGGATAAAGTACTGCGGTCTTTTTCATAGTCCAGGCCGCAGTCTATCAATATTTTATATCCGGCAACATCAAGCAAATGCATGCTTCCCGTTACCTGACGGGCTGCCCCGTAAATGGTTAATTTCATCGGTATGTTATACGCATAACGTTGTACGTTTTACGTGGTATATTTGTAAAGTTTGTTTAATTGGGCTAAATGTTTGCGCTAAAAGCTAAGTTTAAACCCGGTGTCAAAATATGAAATATAGCGTTAAAGTTTTACTATTATGCTATATTTTACCTTAATAAAGAAAAATTATACTCCTGCAAACGTTTATACCTCCAGTTGCAACTGGCTCAAATAACGGTATAAGCCTGTTTCGTTATGCATTAGCTCTGCATGGCTGCCGGCTTCTGTAATGGTGCCTTTATCCAATACAATAATTTTATCTGCTTCGCGAATGGTTGATAAACGGTGGGCTATGATAATTGATGTACGATCTTTCATCAACACTTCAAGCGCTTCCTGTACCAGGCGTTCAGATTCAGAATCTAATGATGAAGTTGCTTCGTCCAAGATTAATATGGCCGGATTACGTAATAATGCCCTTGCAATAGCAACACGCTGCCGCTGACCACCAGACAACTTTACACCACGCTCGCCAACCAGTGTATCATACCCCTCCGGAAAGTTGTTGATAAAGCTGTGTGCATTGGCTTTTTGTGCCGCTTCAATCACTTCTTCACGGCTCGAGCCTAATTTACCGTAAGCAATGTTCTCCAATATACTGCCGCCGAATAATAATACATCCTGCGGTACAATAGCCACCTGGTTACGGATATCAGTTAATGCAAACTCATTTGCTGGTTTACCATCAAATAAAATGCTACCGTCTTGCGGGTAATAAAATTGCAATATCAAAGCCGCCATGGTTGATTTACCGGAGCCACTTGGCCCAACAATGGCAATTTTTTGCCCGGCAGCCGCACTAAAAGAAACATCTTTTAGCACCGTAATTTCAGGCCGGGAAGGGTAGGAGAAGTTAACGTTGTTGAAGCTTAAGTTTCCCTTAATTTGTTGTTTTACCACATTTTCTTCGGCATTTATTGATACATCTTCGCCATTTTCTGCCAGTATTTCCAATACGCGTTCACTGGAGCCTACTGCTTTTTGGATGTTGGCATAAAGATCGGGCAAACTGCCCATCGCAGCGCTGATAAAGGCTGCATAAACAATAAAAGTGGTTAGCTTGCCAAAGGTAAAGCCGTTGTCGTGGATGGATACCAGATACGAGCCATACCAGATTTCACCAAATATAGTACCGAACAAACAGAATACGATAAAAGCTCCAAAAAGGCCACGGTATTTGGCACCTTTAATAGCCAGACTAACCACGTCGCGAAGGTTTTTATCATAACGGCCTGCTTCAAATGCTTCATTTACAAATGCTTTAACATTGGCTATGCCTTGCAAGGTTTCTTCTACAATGGTGTTAGAGTCGGCTAACTTGTCCTGAGCCTGGCGCGATATTTTGCGGATAAATTTGCCAAAAAATACAGCGGTTGCAATTAAGAATGGCAATACAATAAGTAATGCAAATGTTAATTTGATAGATACCACCATTAATAAAATGATGCCGCCTACCAATATAATAATCTGCCTGATGGCCTCGGCAATGGTAGTGGTTAGGGTGTCTTGTATTTGTGATAAATCTGCCGAAATGCGGCTGTTCAATTCGCCAACCCTGCGGTTAGAAAAGAAATTCATGGGCAGGGTAATTAACTTAAAATAAGTATCCCTGCGGATATCTGCCAATGATTTTTCGGCAACCTGCACAAACCATGTAATACGGAAGTAAGACACAAATGCCTGAACGAATAACACAGCAATGGCAACCTCGCCAATGGTGGTTAAGTTGGCAGGCATAAAGCCATAACGTTGTTTGCCCGTAGAAGCATCTATTAATGCACCAAAAAAACCCGGGAAAGCCAGGCCTGTTAAGCTTGAAAGTACCAGGAAAATAAGGCCGCCTATAAATTTGGCGCGGTATGGTTTAATATAACTTAGCAACTTGCCAATATTATGCAGGCTTTGCCGGTTTAATTTAACTTTTGGTAATTCTTTCTCCGCAGCGTTTCCACTGTTTAATCTTTGTCGGGCCATGTATAATTCAAAGCAGCTAATTTACGCTTTAATAGTGCGGTATTTGCCCGCAATCAATAAAATTGACGTTATAATGAACAGTATCAACAAGATAATTAGCCAGAACTTCATTTTCGACTCACTTTTCTCGGCAATCTGTACCTGGGCTTTCAGTTTTTCATTCTGATTCCTCAGTTTATTAATGGTGGTCATAAAACCAATCGTATTATCCTCGGTTTCTTTAACCTTGGTTTGGATGCTTTGCTGCTGAAAAGTGCGGTAATCGAGCTGGTTATTTTTAAGCGTTAACAGCACTTTGGTTTGCTGCAATATGTTATTGTCGGTGCTTACAATATCCATCAAAATATCGTTAGACCGGCGGATATCTTTCTTGGTTTGCATCCCAAAAATGCCGGTATGCTTACTGAGGCTGGCATCATACTGACTGAATTTTGCAGCACGTGCCGCCAGCATATCATTAATTATTTTACGCTGATTTTGGTAAGCAAGCGAATCGGGGTTGGGCTGGGCGTAAACGCTGCCGTAAGCCAGGCATATTAGTGCCAGCAAAAAGTATTTTTTCATAAGCAGGGGTTTAGATTATTGAAAATCTATGATCACGCTGTCACCGAGATTTAAACCTAATAACCCACTTGCGTTGCCTTTGTTTATGGCAATTTCCAAATGGTCGCTAATGCCGAATAAGCATAGCTTTTCGCCTTCGGGTACTTCATTGTAGTGCCAGCTAAGGCTGGTAATGGTTTCGTTGCGTTTAAAATAAAGTACAAAACGGCGGCCGTGCTGTACTTTGTTAAAAAAGTCTTTAGTGATGTTGGTGATCACATTCTGAAAGGAATCGATATAAATTACCACGCCCTTAATGAGGTTACGCTCTACCGCGGGCTGCAGGTTCATTTTCTTTTCAGTACCGCTAACCGGTATGCCAATTTCGGTTAGTTTACCGCCCTGGGCCAGGTGGCAGGCAGCCTTAACAAAAATATCGGCCAGCGGGAAATGCAGAAATTTAAGGTCCTGCATAATGTTAAGCTCTACAATTTCGTCGGGTTCGGTACCAAACATCAGGCAAAAGATGCCATTATCGGCGCCAACAAAGTAATGCCCCTTGTAACTAACGGCCAGGTAACGGGTGTGTGTATTGTAAACGGTATCAATACCAATTAAATGCACCGTGCCCTTGGGGAAGTAATGGTAGCTGTTTTTGAGAACAAACCCGGCCTGCTGCACATTAAAGGCAGCTACGCTGTGTGTAATATCAATAATGGTAACATTGGGCAACAGGCAAAGTATACTGCCTTTGAGGGCAGCCTGGTAGATATCTTTATCACCAAGATCTGTTGTTAATGTTATTATTGGCATTACTTTTTTAAATATTTATTGTTAATCTTGTACAAGCGATTACAAGCTGCAAATATTCAAATTTTTTAAGCATAAAAAATCTGTAACTCTAAAATCAGTTAATATTGAACGAACTTAAATTATCTTTAGAGAATATAAACCCAGCCGTATTGTGGGGTCCTAATAATGATCATTTTGAAATTATTAAGAAGCAATACCCTAAACTTAAGATTGTTGCGCGTGGCAACGAAGTTAAAATTTTAGGCGATGACCACGAATTAAAAGTGTTCGGAGAAAAATTTCAACATCTGCTAAATCACGTAGAAAAATTCGACAATCTCAATATTACGGATATCGAACGCATCCTTGGATCAAAGGTGCAGCAACCGCAGGCAGAACCAAGTAATGATAAATCGACTACGGGCGAGGTTATTGTATTTGGCCCTAATGGTGTTATGGTTAAGGCCCGCACGGCCAACCAGCGCCGTATGGTTGATAGTATTGATACCAGCGATATCCTTTTTGCCATTGGCCCCGCTGGTACTGGTAAAACCTATACGGCTGTAGCACTGGCCTGCAGGGCGTTGAAAAATAAAGAGATCAAAAGGATTATCTTAACCCGACCGGCTGTTGAAGCAGGGGAGAACCTGGGCTTTTTGCCGGGAGACCTTAAGGAAAAGATAGACCCGTATTTGCGCCCTTTATATGATGCCCTGGATGATATGATACCGGCCGAAAAGTTGAAAACTTACCTCGAGAACCGCACCATAGAAATTGCACCGCTGGCTTTTATGCGTGGCCGTACGCTTGATAATTGCTTTGTGATATTAGATGAGGCACAAAATGCCACTGATATGCAATTGAAAATGTTTTTAACCCGTATGGGTCCAACCGCCAAGTTTATTGTAACGGGCGATGTAACCCAGATAGATTTGCCTAAAAAACAACAATCGGGTTTGCATACTGCGCTACGCATCCTGACGGATATTAAAGGCATCGATATTATTTACCTTACCGGCGAAGACGTTGTGCGCCACAAGCTGGTACGTAAAATATTAGAAGCTTACGGAGATATACAATAATTTCAGATTAGAGATATGAGATATTAGATTTGAGACTAAAACTGTTTTAGTCTTATATTTGGAATCTTATATCTCACATCTAAAATCTCATATCTAAATGTACGCTATAAAAGAAACACAATTCAATTTTCCCGATCAAACCTCCTTTTATAAAGGGAAAGTACGCGATGTGTACACGATAAAAAATAAATACCTGGTTATGGTGGTAAGCGACCGCATCTCTGCTTTTGATGTGGTTTTGCCCGAGCCTATCCCTTACAAAGGGCAGGTGCTTAACCAAATTGCGGCCAAGTTTTTAAAATCAACCGAAGATATTGTACCTAACTGGGTGGTTTCAGTTCCAGATCCAAGCGTTACTATTGGGCTTATTTGTGAGCCATTTAAAGTGGAGATGGTAATACGCGGTTACCTTGCCGGCCATGCCTGGCGCGAATACAGTGCCGGTAAGCGTGAAGTTTGCGGTGTTAGCTTGCCCGAGGGATTGAAAGAAAATGATAAACTTCCTCAGCCAATTATTACCCCAACCACTAAAGCATCGGTAGGGCACGATGAAGATATTTCGAGAGAAGATATTGTTGGCAAAGGTATTGTAAGTAGTGAAGACTATGAGCAACTGGAAAGATATACCCGCGCCGTATACCAGCGCGGTACCGAAATTGCAGCAAAACAGGGTTTAATACTGGTTGATACCAAATATGAATTTGGTAAATACAATGGTGAAATTTATTTAATAGACGAGATCCACACGCCAGACTCTTCCCGGTATTTTTACAGCGAAGGTTACGAAGAGCGTCAGCAAAATGGCGAAGCGCAAAAACAGCTATCGAAAGAATTTGTAAGAAAATGGCTGATTGAAAATGGTTTTCAGGGTAAAGACGGGCAAGCAGTACCCGAAATGACACCAGAGATTGTTGAATCTATTTCTGAAAGATATATAGAGCTTTACAATAAAATTACCGGTGAAAATTTTGTTAAACCCGAAGGAACTGAAATATTAAAAAGGGTTGAGCAAAATGTAAGCACGGCACTTGCAGCTCTGTAATTTTAATTATAAACAAAATAGTTATATCTTTACTATATAAACATCATCATATATAATGAAATTTTCGATTGATAAACACGAGAAATACGTAGTGCTGAAGTTGAATGAATCAAAATTGAATTCGTTATTTACACCACAGCTAAAATCAGAACTTATTCTTGTGAATGCCGAAGGACAAAGGAATATTATCCTTGACCTGTGCCAGGTTAAGTTTGCAGATTCATCTGGCCTGAGCAGTTTATTGGTTGGTCATCGTTTATGTAAAAATGCCGAAGGTGTTTTTATCCTATCGGGTTTAAGCGAGGCTGTTGCCCGCCTCATCACCATCTCGCAATTGGATAGCGTTTTAACTATTGTTCCTTCTGTCGAAGAAGCTGTTGACCTCGTTTTTATGGAGGAAATAGAAAAAGAACTAAAAAAAGAAGCAAAATAAGCCCATGTATGTTTAGCCTTCATGAAGTTTGAAGTAACGATACTTGGCAGCAGCTCGGCAACTCCCATATATAACAGAAATCCAACCGCGCAGGCACTCAATATTAATGAGCGAATATATTTAATTGATTGCGGCGAAGGCACGCAGCAGCAAATGTTAAAGTTTGATGTAAAGGCCAGCCGCATAGATCATATATTCATCAGCCACCTCCATGGCGATCATTACCTGGGCTTGGTAGGCTTGTTATCTTCCCTGCATCTTAACGGGCGTGTAAAACCACTCAAACTTTTTGGGCCTGCGCCGTTAAAAGAAATTATTGATATGCAGTTTAAGTATTCTGATACTACACTGCATTATGAGATTGAATTTTATCCTACGGACCCAACCGCACCGCAGGTTATATTAGAAAACCAGGATATCTCTGTAGAAACCATTCCGCTCGATCACCGGATAGCATGTACCGGCTTTATCTTCAGGCAGAAAAAGACCTTGCGTAAGCTTATTAAAGAGAAGGTAGAAGCACTGGAAATTCCCATCAATTATTATTCGCCATTAAAGCGCGGGCAAAATTATGTAGCGCCAGATGGTACGGTGTATCAAAATGAGGAATTGACTATAGATTCTTTAGCACCCAAAATGTATGCTTATTGCTCTGATACTTTGTATAATAAGCGTTACTTTGAGCAAATAGCTAATGCCAACTTGTTGTACCACGAAGCCACGTTTTTACATAACATGCTGGATCGCGCTTTGCAAACACACCACACAACAGCCCTAGAGGCCGGAGATGTAGCTTTACAAACCGAAGCGCATCAATTGCTCATTGGTCACTTTTCTGCACGTTACAAAACTTTAAATGAGCTTTTGGATGAAGCCAGAAGTGTTTTCCCAAACACTGAACTGGCCATAGAAGGCAAAACGTTTAAAATAGGGGCATAGCCCCTAATATTACTTGTCTTTTTTCCCGCCGAATACTGAGAAGCTTACGTAGCGGCTTGGATGTGCCTTAATATCAATAAACAGGTTATTTAAGTTACCCGATGCAGCGTTGAGATTATTATACATCTTATCGTCGTTAAGCAATAATGATAAAGAACCTGTGCCATTGTTAATCTTGGCTACCGTCGCCTGCAAATCTGCTACTGTTTTATTAGCGTTGTCAAGCGTTTGCTTAACGTTTCCGTTAGCCAGATCTGTACTAAAGGTTTCAAAGTTGGTTGAAACCGTTTGCAGATGCGCTGTTGTAACCTTTAAGTTCGATGAAACAACTTCTGCATTGTTCATAATATTACCAATGTGTTTGCTTTGTCCGCCAACCAGGTTATCAATTTTTTTGGTAGTGCCTTCGAGTGTTTGCAATGAGTTGGCAATGCTTAAGAAGCTGCGGTCAACATTTTTTTGAAAATCCGGGTTCAGGATCTTATTTACCGAACTCAATGTCGAATCCAGTTTTGCAAAAAGCAATTCTGCCTTTCTTTGTATAGGCTGCAAGCTTTCGGCCAGGCTGCCTTGTACATCTGCCCTTAATGTATCCTGGTCTTCTGCATACTCTTTACTGGTGCCTAGTTCAAAAATGATTGCCTTACCGCCCAAAAGGTCGGTGCTTTCTAATTTTGCCAGCGTATTTACTGGTACGTTGTATTGATGGTCTATTTTAAACTGCACTATTGTGCGTCCATCGGGCCGTAGTTGCATTTTTGAAACCTTACCGATCGGGAAACCATTAACCAATACAGGTTTTGAAACGGTAAGCCCTTCTACGCTCCTGTAAACAGCATAAAAACGGTTATCGCCCGAAAATACGTCTGAGCCTTTTAAGTAACTGTAGCCTAATAGTAAAATAGCAATAGCTAATACAGTTAATATCCCAACTTTGGTTTCGTTATTTATTTTCAAAATGTAGATGTTTTAAATTTTCGGTCAAATTTAGTTAGTATTGTTCTAATTCCCTTTTGTAAGTCTGTACCGATCTTACAATTGTACTTATTATTTCGTTTTGTCCTTCTTCAGAATTTAAGTAAGCCTCGTCTTTGGGGTTATTGATATACCCAGTTTCTACCAGCACGGCAGGCATAGCGCTATGGCACAATATTAAAATGCTCTGCTCCCTAACCCCTTCGCTTGGCCGCCCATCTGTTTCTTTAAATTCGTCGTTCAATATGTTTGCCAGACGAATACTGTTTTTCCTGTATTTATTTTTAAACGCATTAAGCAGTATCATCTGGGTGGGGTCGTTAAAATCCACCGTACTTCCACCATTAACATCTTTTTCCTCAATTAAGTTTTCCCTTATTGCAGCTGCTTCTTCATTATCACCACCTTTTTCATTGCCTCCGCGGTGAAAACCGTATACCAGCAGCAAAACTCCCCGGCCCGATTGATCGGGAACGCGTGTTCTACGCCCCCTTACCGTTACGGTTCTATCAGATAAAGAATTACAATGCAAAGAAATAAAAAGATCGGCCTTTGCTTCATTGGCTATATCAGAACGTTTTTGCCATAAAATATCATCGTCGGTGGTGCGGGTCATCACAACTTTAACCTCCGGCACATCTTTTTGTAAAGCTTTCTGCAATTTAAAAGCCAATGCCAGCGTTACATTCTTTTCAACGGAATAATCGCCGGACGCCCCGGCTCTTTTTCCACCATGGCCGGCATCAACTACAATTGTTCTAACTTTATAACCATTGTAAACCGCGCTGTCTTTTTTAGCTGTATCTGGTAAAATATTAAATGAAAACAATGGAATTGAAAACAGTAATATACAAGTACCGTAAATGAATCTTTTGAATGCTTTATTTTTCATTATTTTTGAACGCTGTTATCTGAACTGCAAAAATACTATTCGAAACTAAAATTGAAATTCGCCAGTCTAATTTTTCTCTTATTAATTGTTATCGCGGCGAATGTATCATTAGCTGCCCATAATAACGCTTTTAACAAGCATATATTGGCAATTGATACAATTATCCAACGTGATACATTGCCTAAAACCAAAGCAACTACAGGTAAAAAAGGCAAACCCGTTAAAGGGGCAAAACCCGTATCCGCAGCTAAAGATACATCTTCAAAATCAAAAGGTGGCCTCCAATCCATGGTAAAATGGAATGCAGAGGATTCTACCTACAGCGATAATGAAAAAAACATCATGTATTTGTATGGTAAAGCACGGGTTACCTATGAAGATTTTGAACTTGATGCTGATTATATCAGGGTTGATCAAAAAAACCACATGATATTTGCCCGCGGCCGCACCGACCCTAAAACCCATCGTTACGTGGGGCGGCCCATCACTAAACAAAAGAACGATAAGCCTGCCGCTGCCGACTCTATATATTACAACTACGAAACTAAGAAGGGAAAGATTTTTAATCCGGCTTCAGAGCAGGGTGGCAACTTTGTATCGGGCGGTTTGGCTAAGAAATTAAACGAAACAGAGGTTGCTTATCACAACGTATTATATAGTACCTGTGATTTACCCTACCCGGATACGCACTTTGGTATTGTAATAACCAAGGGTATTGCAGAAAAAAACCAAATTATATCTGGCCCCGCATACCTGGAAATTGCGGGTGTACCACTGCCGCTTGCGCTTCCTTTCGGCTTTTTTCCGAAACCCAATTCTAGGGCGTCTGGTGTTATATTGCCTACTTTTGGCGAAGATCCTAAACGGGGTTTCTTTTTGCAAAACTTTGGATACTACATTGGCCTTAACGATAATATAGATTTAACCAATACTGCCTCGGTTTATTCAAAAGGCTCTTACGAGATAGGTACCACGGCACGCTATATCAAAAGATACGAGTACACAGGTACCGCCAGGTTTGATTATAGCTCAAACAATTACGGTAACCCAGGCGATCCTTCGCAGAAAACATTTAACATTTTATGGTCGCACTCGCAAGATCCTAATGCGCACCCCGGCTCTGTTTTTAGCGCATCGGTAAATGCGGGTTCAAGCAGTTATTACTCCAACTCAGGCGCACAGCAGAATTATAACTTACAGCAGATCACCCAAAATAACCTGCACTCAAGTATTGCTTATTCTAAGGTTTGGGCAGGCACGCCGTTTAACTTTACCATTAATGCAGACCACAGCCAGGATTTGGCTAAAAAAACTGTTGACTTGTCTTTGCCGTCGTTTTCTTTTAACATGTCAAGTTTAAGCCCCTTTGATTCTAAAGACAGGGTAGGCGAGCAAAAGTGGTATCAGAAAATATCGGTAGCTTACAGTGCAACAGGTTCAAACAAAATTTCGGGTGTGCCAGAAAATGAACTCTTTCAGGCTAATACGTTGGCAAAACGTTTTCAAAGTGGTATTAAACAAAATATACCCATTAGCTTAAACTTAACCTTTTTAAAGTTCTTCCAGTTTAGCACAAACGTAAATTATACCGAATACTGGAACTTTCAAACCATTAAACAATCATATAACAGGGCCAGCATAACATCAAGCCCATTAGTGATTGATACTGTAGCAGGTTTTAAACGCGCAGGCGAATACAATCTGGGTGCGTCGCTATCTACCAAGTTATATGGTACTATGAACTTTAAAGGAAAATTAAAAGCAATCAGGCACGTAATGACTCCTTCGTTAAGTTTTAATTACCATCCAGATTTTGGCGATCCAAGCTATGGCTATTACAAAACCATTGTAACACAAAATGCAGTGCCATATCCTTATGCAGCAACTACTTACTCTATTTTTAATGGTACAGCAGTAGGAGGGCCAAGTGCGGGTAAACAGGCCGGGGTAGGCTTTAGCTTAGATAATACTATTGAAGCCAAAGTACGGGCTAAAAGTACCGATACCTCGCAAACCGACCGGAAAATACAAATACTGCAAGGTTTAACATTTTCTACTTTTTATAATTTCGCGGCAGATTCATTTAAACTGTCGCCAATTGCGTTTAGCGGGCACACGGCAATCTTTAATCAAAAATTAAACATCAGCTTTGGTGGTGTATTTAATCCATATGAGGTTAATATCCGCGATTCTATTTCTGGTAACCAGGTTAAAAAGTACTCACAACTTATAGACCGTTATACCTGGCAGGATGGGCATTTGCCGCGGCTTACATCATTTTATGCTTCTACTGATATCAGCTTAAACTCCAATGCCAAAACAGGTAACCGGCTTGCACCTAACCTGCAAAATACCGTGAATAACAATGTACAGCAGGGGCTTACGCCCGAACAGGCAGAACGCCTGGCATTGGTAAGCCAGGATCAGAGTGCGTTTGTTGATTTTAATGTACCCTGGAATATTAACCTGAGTTATAGTTTTAATTATGCTAACAATGTAACTTCAACAACAGTAACCAATACCATACAGGCGAGGGGCGATGTAAACATTACCCCAAAATGGAAAATTACCTATTATTCTGATTTGGATATCAGGAAACAAAAGGTAAGTACCTGCCAATTGGGTATTTACCGCGATTTGCATTGCTGGGATCTGGCCATGCAATGGATTCCGTTTGGATATTTGAAAATGTATAGCGTGATGTTACGCGTTAAAGCATCTATTTTGCAGGATCTGAAACTGAGTAAAAGAAGCGACTTTACGAACAATCAATATTATAATCCTTATTATTAAAATATGCTTGCCGAAATTATTACCATAGGCGATGAAATACTGATCGGGCAGATCGTAGATACCAATTCGGCCTGGATGGCTACGCATTTAAATGGCGTAGGTGTACGGGTTAAACAAATATCATCGGTATCAGATGATAAGCAGCATATTTTAAATGCGCTGGCCGAAGCGCATAAACGTGCCGATGTTATTTTAATAACCGGTGGCTTGGGTCCCACTAAGGATGACATTACCAAAAAAACACTTGCTGAATATTTTGGCGTAGGTTTTAGGAGTGACGAGACAGCCCTGGAAAATGTAAAGCAGATTTTTGCCAAATACAACCGCCCGTTGTTGGATGTAAATATCCAGCAGGCCGAAGTGCCAGAAAACTGTGAAGTGATTTATAACGGTAATGGTACTGCACCCGGTATGTGGTTTGATTATGATGGCAAGATCTATATTTCGATGCCGGGAGTGCCGTTTGAGATGCAATACATGATGCAGGAAACTGTGATCCCAAAACTGGAGCAAAAGTTTCAACTTCCAAAAGTAATTCACAGAACTATTTTAACAGTAGGTGAGGGCGAATCTTTTTTGGCCGAAAGAATAGCCGATATAGAAAATAGTTTACCGCCTACCATCAAGCTGGCCTATCTGCCTAAATTGGGCCAGGTGCGCTTAAGATTAAGCGGTTATGAAGACAAAACAGGCGATCTGCAAAAACAGATAGACTATTATACCGCCTTGCTGGTTGAGCGAGCAGGCAAGATTGTAGTAGCCCAGGAAGACATCCCGTTAGAGCAGGCTATACTAAACAAAATGGCCGCCCGTAACTTAACCTTGTCTGTTGCCGAAAGTTGTACAGGCGGTTATATATCGCACTTGTTTACCCAGCATGCAGGCTCATCGCAAGTGTTTTTTGGCGGGGCTGTTTCCTATTCGTACGAATTAAAGGAAAGTATTTTGGGTGTGAAAAATGAAACCCTCTGGCAGTATGGTGCCGTAAGCGAACCTACTGTTACCGAGATGGTTTTTGGTGCGCTGCTCAACTTTAAATCAGACTATGCTATTGCGGTAACCGGTATTGCCGGCCCGGGTGGGGGCATGCCCGATAAACCTGTAGGTACTGTATGGATAGGGGTAGCCGGAGGGGGCAAAAGCCTCATTAAAAAATTTACTTTCGGTAGTAAAAGGATACAAAATATAGAACGTACGGCTATAACAGCTTTGGGTATGTTAAATACTTTATTAACAGAAGTTGATTAAACACGCCGAAATAGCTTAAATTTGACAGATTAATAATAGGAAATTATCTATGTCGAATTATCAGTTGTTGCTGCCAAAAATGGGCGAAAGCGTAGCGGAAGCAACCATTATAAAATGGTTAAAAAACCCTGGTGATTATATTGAGGCTGATGAAGCTATTTTAGAGATCGCTACCGACAAGGTTGACTCTGAAGTGCCATCGCCCGTAGCCGGTAAATTAACCGAACAACTTTTTAAGGTTGATGATGTGGTACAAGTTGGTGCTGTAATAGCACTGATTGAAGTTGAAGAAAAGGCTGCTGTAAGCACGCCCTCTACGGGTGATGTACCACCTAAAACCGCACCTGCATTACAAGCTACGCCTGCACAAACACAAAATATCCCTGGCCTAAGTCAGCTGGAAAATAGGGAAACGGTAGTTCAGCAGCAGCCGTTGCAAGCAGGCGGCAGCCAGTCAGACCGTTTTTATTCGCCTTTGGTAAAAAGTATAGCCGCACAGGAAGGTGTGAGCTTAGCAATATTAGATACCATAAAAGGTACCGGTGCCGAAGGCCGCCTTACCAAAGAAGATCTTTTAAACTATCTGCAAAACAATACTGGCAAGTTACAGCAGTCACAAGCTGCTGCAGCGTCATCACAACCTGTGCCGCAGCCACAAACGCAAGCATCACAGCAACAGGCTGTACAACCGCAGCAAACAGCGCCAAACCAGCAAGTGCCGCCGTTGCAGCAACAGCCTTATGGTATGCCTTTGCAGCAACCACAGCCGGTTTATCAGCAAGCTTATATGCAGCCTACGGTATACCAACAAGCGCCTTACGTGGTTTATCAGCCTATTTATGCGCCACCGGGATACCCACAGCAGCCACCACTTTACTATGCCATGCCGCCCGGTTATCCGCAACCACTATATCCGCAACAGCCAGAACCACAGCAACCGCAAGCCCAGCCTGTTGCAAAGCCATCTGGTAATGGAATATCTATAGGGGCTGATGACGAGATCATTGAAATGGATCGTATGCGTCGCCTTATTGCAGACCATATGGTAAACAGCGTGCAAATTGCACCACATGTAACCTCGTTTATTGAGGTTGATGTAACCAATATGGTGCAATGGCGCGAAAAGGCTAAAAAGCAATTCGAAACCAAGTATGGCCAGAAGCTTACTTTTACACCCATATTTATTGAAGCCGTTGCCAGTGCTATTAAGGCGATGCCGATGATCAATGTATCGGTTAGCGGTACACAGATCATTAAGCGTAAAAATATCAACATTGGTATGGCAACTGCCTTGCCAACGGGTAACCTCATTGTGCCGGTAATACGTAATGCCGATGAGAAGAACCTTGTTACTTTAGCACAATCTGTTAATGACCTGGCCGACCGCGCCCGCAAAAATAAATTACAGCCCGACGAAATAAAAGATGGAACATTTACCATAACCAACGTAGGTACGTTTGGTAATGTAATGGGTACACCCATCATCAACCAGCCGCAGGTAGCTATTATGGCGCTTGGTGCCATTAAGAAAAAACCGGCTGTAATAGAAACTCCCAACGGCGATATGATCGCCATCAGGCACATGATGTTCCTGTCGTTATCATATGATCACCGGGTGGTTGATGGCTCTCTGGGTGGTTCTTTTATCAAAAAGGTAACCGATTACCTGGAAAGCTGGGATAGTAACAGGGAAGTATAGATGAATGAATTCGGATTTCGAATGTTCAATTTCGGATTTTAAATATATCGTAGAGACACACTTTGTGTCTCTTTTTGTTTGTACTCCATGTATACGGGTATATCAAGCAATTTTAAGGGGGAGAAAACTTATTTTCCCGCCTTTATTCCTGACACAAAGCTATCCGTTCGTCCAAAAGCATAGCCCTTTCCCTGACCCCAGGCTATAAAATCAGTTAATCTTGCCACAAAGCTATCTCCTGTATTTTTAACTACATATCCAGGGAAACCGTATTGCTCGGGCTTGTCAAGATCTGTAAATTCCCAGGGGTGAAAGTAGAGGTTAAGGTAACCATCTTTACGATGGGTGGCGGCGCTTAACCACTTAATTATACCCATTGGCAGGTTATGAAAGCTCAGCCAAAATAAAGGGAACCGTATAAGCGGAGAAACAGATGAAGGCAACTGTAGCACGTTTTCGAAATAAAACCACTTACGGGGTTTGCTGAAGTTATTATACCTGCCTGGTAACCAGGTGGGGTTAATAGACGAGTTGTATATATATCCTGCTTTTTCAATCTCTTTTTCATCAACCGGCATCATGCGGGCCATGCGGTAGCCAATTACCGGCTTGCCGGTAAGTTCCTCCAGCTTTAATTTAGATTGCAGCAGGTGCTCGGGTTTAAAATCAGAGTGATAATAGCCGTGCGATGCTACTTCGTGTCCTTGTGCTATGATCTCAGCAATTACTTCGGGTTTGTTTTGGGCATAATTAGCTGTACAGTAAAAGGTAGCTTTTATGCCGGCCTGTTTTAAAATATCCAGTATTTTATAGGTTCCTTCGGTAGATACAGCCAGTTGCTCGGGGAAAGATATTTCCTTATGGTACTCAAATGGCATATCGAATTCTTCGATATCAAAGCTTAACAAGATCATTATTTACGCGTTGCAAATTTGTAGAACGGATGATATAATTTGGCCTTTGTTTAGATTGCATAAACAATTTGCCCAGGTACATGCCAATAATACCCAGCACCATGAGCTGCACACCACCAAAAAAAACAATGGTAGCCAGTATAGACGACCAGCCCGAAACAACATGGCCGGTAAAGTAGCTGATTAAGATATAAGGTATATACAATACAGCCAGTAACGAAAAGAACAAACCAATGCCTGTGGCAATGTAAAGCGGCCTTACACTAAAAGCTGTAATGCCCTGTACCGCAAATTTTACCATCTTTTTTACGGTGTATTTGCTTTTGCCGGAGAAGCGGGCCTCTGCCTGGTAATAAATAGCGTACTGTTTAAAGCCCAGCCATTTTACCAGTCCGCGCATAAACAGGCCGTTTTCATTGAGGGTACTTAATACATTAGCTACCCGGCGGTCAATCAGCCTGAAATCTGCAGTACCCTTTTCAAGTTTGGTGTCAGACAGGGAGTTGATCATTTTATAGAACAGGTCGGATGATTTGTTTTTGAAGATCGTAGCCTCATCCTGGTACTCACGGCAGGTGTAAACCACGTCATAGTCTTCTTCCCATTTCTCTATAAACTGCGGGATCATTTCGGGCGGGTGCTGCATATCGCCATCCATACTGATAATGCAATCGCCATCGGCATAATCATATCCGGCTTTTAGTGCATTTTGGTGGCCAAAGTTGCGAGAGAGTTCTAAGTAATAAAGGTTATCATCTAAATCGCCAATGCTTCTCAGCTTCTCAATGGTACCGTCAGAACTGCCATCGTCAACAAAAATAACTTCGTAGGTATAGGGCAGTGTTTTAAGTACGGCTATTAACCTTGTGGCCAGCAAATCGATATTACCAACCTCGTTATAAGACGGAATTACAACCGAAATTTTCTTCTTTATCATGTTAAAACTACCTTTTCAGCGCTCTTGTGGCTAAAACTTCTTGTTAAAATTTCGTAACTAATTTTCAACCAAATTACAAAGCAAGGTAGTGCTTTAAATGCATAAGGTTTGATATAATGCTTGTTGATATACTTAGGAAATAGGTCTGAAGGCGACAAACTGGTAATAAGCAAGGCAAATACCAGCAATAATATTTCGAACCCGGTAACAGGCCTGTCGAGGTTCATAAACCAAATCGCCACGCCTGTAAAAGCAATAATATAAGTAGGTGACTCGGAGCCTGTGCTAAATATAACGGTAAAAATAAGTGTAGAAGACAGCAGCAGATACCTGAACTGCAGGTTATTAAACCACTTGATGCGAATATATGCGGTCGCAAATAACAGTAATCCCGGGAGGATAACCAGGGTATTAGACAGGTTAGGATAACTGAATACGCGCCTGATCATCCCCATCACAGAAATGTCCTGCATGGTAGAGATTGTATTCTCTGCGTTTTTATGCGACAAGCTATTGTACCAGTCTAAATAGGATTGGTTTACAAAATGTGATGAAGAGACTAGCATAGGCAATACATACAATACAGCAGACCATAGCACAAAGCTCCAGATAAACTTTACCTTGTCTTTCGAGAAAAAGAAAAAAGCCAACCCTACAATGCCGTACAGCTTAATGAGTGTGCCAGCAACAATCAGTAGCGTGGCCCAGAAATCCTGCTTACGGTTAATAAATACAAAGCTAAGAATAATAATAGCTGCCATACAGGGGTTAAACTGCACATTAAAGGAAGCAGTCATGAGTTCGTGGGCGCATATTAATAATACGGCAAGTTGTTGATTTAGGGTAAAAGGCAGTTGACGTATAGCTATGTACAATACAAGCGCATTAAACATTACCCATAAAACAGCCCCGGCGCCATCTGGCAAATAAGTAAAAGGAGCTATAATTAAACCAAACAACGGCCCGTAGTGGTTGGAATCCATATAGAATTCGGGCTGTAGGTTATATAAATTATGCTGACCTATTAAATTAATAAAAGTATACTTATATATAAGATAGTTGTTGATATGGTGATGTGCTGCTTGCTTAATAACAGCGGCCAGGCTTAGCCCAAACCATATAACAGTAACAAAATATTTATTTAACAGCAGTTTGCCCAGTTTTGACATTAATTATAATTGTCGGCTTATTTGTTACAAATATAATTATTAGGCAGGCATTATATTAAGTTGGGGCGTAAAAAAGAAAAGGTCCCGCAAATGCGGAACCTTTCTTTTAAAAACAACATCAGGAATCTTCACAAATCAAAGTTATTT
>NZ_MPPL01000001.1:1859790-1883045 GCF_001911425.1 Mucilaginibacter polytrichastri
TTCGCCCGTTTAACTGACCCCTCGTAAACGGGCAATAACTTTACCTGATACACTTATATACGGGATTGTCTGGTGCTCAGATTTTTAAATGTTGCTTTTTATCAGATACTATAAAAACTAATTAACGTACTTTTTAATCAGCCTTTCAGGCCGATTGTTGTAGTTCAATTATTTTACCTCTTACGTCTGTTTTAAAAAAAGAGGTGACAATATTTGTTAATGCCTCGGTTTCAATTAAAAAACCATCGTGCCCGTAAAAAGAATCCAGCTCTGCAAAGGCTGCTTTGGGGATATGCTGAAATAAATACTGTTGCTCTTCCAGCGGAAACAATACATCGGAGCGGATACCCACTACCAGTGTTTTGGCTTTAATGGTGCTCAGGGCTTTTTCAACACCTTTGCGTCCGCGGCCGGTATCGTGCGAGTCCATTACTTTGGTTAAGTACCAATAGCTGTAGGCATTAAAGCGGTTTACCAGTTTTTCGCCCTGGTAGTTTTGGTATGATGATGCTTTGAAATTATCGGTTACGTCCGTATTTTCTTCCTGCTGGGTTAATGAATATGTTTTATAATTACGATACGATAGTAAAGCAAAGCTGCGTGCCGCTTTTAAGCCTTTTGCACCACCCTTTGGGGTGTTGGCATAAAATGTACGGTCTGATGTAATGGCCATACGCTGCGACTCGTTAAAGGCAATACCCCATGGCGAGTGCTTGGCATTGGTGGCAATCAGTATTAGGTTTTTAATTCTGTCTGGTTGCGCAATGCTCCATTCCATAGCCTGCTGCCCACCCAGTGAACCACCTATTAAAATATGTATCTGGTCGATGCCCAAACTATCGGCCAGTAATTGATGTGCCTTAACCACATCACGGATCGTGAATTGCGGGAAGCTCAGATAATAGGGTTCGTCAGTATCAGGGTTAACAGACAGCGGATTGGTAGTGCCATAAGGCGAACCCAATATATTGGCGCATATAATAAAATGCTCATCGGGATTAAAAAAACAACTTTCGCCAAAAAAGCCTTGCCACCAGTCAAATACATCAGAGTTTGCAGTAAGGGCATGGCATACCCAAACCACGTTATCACGATTTTTATTTAACCGGCCATAGGTATGAAAGCCTATTTCTAACCCGTTTATTTTTTTACCCGATTCCAGAACAAATTCTTCCGGATGCTTATATACTTCAGTATTCATTATATATTATTCAACCTCCAAAGGGGAGGGATTTTGGAACTTATATTATGCTATCTCCAGTTTGGATTTAGTTGCTGTTATTTTCGCAAAAGCCTGCTCAAAGTCGGCTTTAATATCGTCTATATGTTCAATACCAACAGCCACGCGCAACAGGGTGGGTGTAACCCCGGCAGCTAATTGCTCTTCGTCGCTCAGTTGTTGATGCGTTGTTGCCGCAGGCTGGATAATTAGCGTTTTGGCATCACCAACATTGGCCAGGTGGCTAACCAGTTGCAGGCTGTCAATAACCGTACTGGCATTTGCTTTATCGCCCTTTAACTCGAATGACAAAACTGCACCAAAGCCATTCTTTAAATATTTTTTAGCCAAAGTGTGATGTGGCGATGACGGCAGGCCTGGATAGTTAACCTTTGCTACTTGCGGTTGTAGTTCCAGCCATTTGGCCAGTTCCAGGGAATTATCTACATGGCGTTGTACACGGAGCGATAGCGTTTCTAATCCCTGTATCAGCAAGAAAGAATTAAAAGGCGATTGTGATGAGCCAAAATCGCGCAGGCCCTCCACACGGGCACGGATAATAAACTGGATATTGCCAAAAGGGCCTCCAATACCAAATACATCAGCAAAAACCAACCCGTGGTACCCTTCAGATGGCTCTGTAAATTGTGGATACTTGCCGTTGCCCCAGTTGTAATTACCACCGTCAACAATTACGCCGCCAATGCTGGTACCATGGCCGCCAATCCATTTGGTGGCAGATTCTACCACAATATGAGCGCCATGCTCAAGCGGGCGGAATAAATAACCGCCTGCACCGAAGGTATTGTCAACGATTAAAGGCAGATCGTGCTTTTTGGCAACAGCCGCAATTTTTTCAAAATCGGGGATGTTAAAGCCCGGGTTACCAATGGTTTCCAGGAAAATAGCTTTGGTTTTATCGTCTATCAGCAGTTCAATATTTTCTGCTGTATCATCTTTAGCAAAACGTGCTTCCACGCCCAGGCGTTTAAAAGCAACCTTAAATTGATTGTAAGTGCCCCCGTAAATAAAAGGAGAGGACACGAAGTTGTCGCCCACCTGTAATATATTATTCAATGCAATAAACTGAGCAGCCTGCCCGGATGCTGTTGCCAACGCCGCCACGCCGCCTTCTAAAGCAGCTATACGTTTCTCAAAAACGTCTGTGGTCGGGTTCATAATGCGGGTGTAGATGTTGCCAAATTCTTTTAATGCAAAAAGATTGGCGCCATGCTCGGCGTTGTTAAAAACGTATGATGTAGTTTGATATATGGGTACAGCACGTGAACCTGTAGTGGGGTCAACTTCCTGGCCAGCATGCAATTGTAGTGTTTCGAATTTTAAATTTAATGAAGACATGTGAAATAATTTGGTTTTAAACAAAAGGTTATTTAAAAACGCTTGGGTACAGGATACCCACAGCATACACGTAACAATTTCAGGAAAGAGAAAGGGAACGTGTTATTGCATTAGCAACAGCAACAACAAGCCTGCATATAGTTGTTGGCTTTAACCGGGATTAAAACAACTGATGGGCCTTGTTTAGAAGTTAAGTATTGCTGAATAATGCGAATTAATTTTTCCATTTTATCATTTATATGCCCCGGGGTTAATTATTTCCGGGTCAGGAATTGGCACCTTCTCCACATTTGGAGGGTTGCCAGTGGGTTTCAGAGCCTGTTCTCTCGCCACTTCTATATAAATCAAAAACCTTTGAAGGGAATTGATCGTGGTATTGCTACCAAATATTATTTCAAATGTAGGGCAAATGAGATCATAATTCCAAATTAAATTTCAATTTTCTTGCTAAGCCGTATTATGCTGTAATCGCTTAACTTAACAAAACCATAATATTCTGAAATGAAACAAATTGCGCCGGGAGCGCTTGTTGATTAAAAAAGCGCAAATGAATTACCCTTTAATAGGTTTAATTATCGTAGTGGCTATTGCAATCGTAATCGTTTTAATTAAACGTAACCGCAAAGACCAAAAGGAATTTGAGCATGAACTGGATAAAACAGAAATACACCCCGGCACAGATGATGAGCCCAAGGCATTATAATTATACTGTTTAGATCTCTGCCAATGCTACCGACAGGTCCTCGATCAAATCGTCAATATGCTCTAAACCCACAGATACCCTGATAAGGTTTTGTGGGGTTTTTGTGTCAGGCCCTTCTACAGATGCGCGGTGTTCTATCAAACTTTCTACACCGCCTAAACTGGTAGCCTGGGTAAATATTTTTACCGTATTAACCACTTTACGGGCTTCATCTGCACCGCCTTTAACCAAAAATGAAAGCATGCCACCAAATGATAACATCTGTATTTTAGCTAACTGATGCTGGGGATGGCTTTCCAGGCCTGGGTACATTACTGCTTCTACCATGGTATGCTTTTCTAAGTATTCAGCTAAAAGCTGCGCATTAACTACATGTCCGCGCATACGATAGGGCAGCGTTTTAATACTACGGGTTAGCATATAGCAATCAAGCGGAGAAGGCACCGCGCCGCCCATTTCCTGCACCTGGCGAATGCGTACCCACCAGTCGTCTTTTTTAGGCGTTATTAATACACCGCCTGTAATATCGCTATGGCCGCCAAAATATTTGGTAGATGAATGCATTACCAAATCGGCCCCTAATGTTAACGGCAGCTGGCAAATAGGCGATGCGAAGGTGTTATCAACAACTACCTTAACGTCATGTGCATGTGCAATTTTTACCAGTGCAGTAATGTTGCTTAGTTTAAGTAAGGGATTAGATGGAGTTTCTATCCACAATAAACCGGTATGTGGTTTAATACACTGTTCTACCAGTTCCAGGTTGCTCAGATCAATAAAATCAAACCATAGTATGCCGGCAAAAAGTGTTTTAAGCTGGTTGCGCAAACCGTGGTACATGTCATTGGGCGCAATAATGTGTGTGCCTGGCTTTAACGATTGAAACACCGCCATACCTGCTGCATTACCCGATGAAAAAGCGGCTGCTTCTTCGCCCAGTTCCAGCTTGGCCAGTACATTTTCCAGTTGGCTGCGATTGGGGTTACCTGCACGCCCGTACATGTAACCGGCGGGATATTCGCCATCGGGGCCGCGTTCAAACGTGGTCGACATAACAATAGGTTGTATAACCGCCCCGGTTGATTGGTCTACATGGTTTCCGGCGTGGATGGCAATGGTTTCGATATGCATAGCGTCAAAATAAAGAAGAAATTTTCAGCTTTGGTTGTAGCAACTAAAAATATTACAACGTAATCATATAATAAACCACACAAATAGGTATGAAAAAAGCTTTACTTTTATTAATGGCCGTAACCCTGCTGTTTACCGCCTGCAAAAAAGACGACATTAGCCATCAGGATGCATATGAGGATAGTTATAAGAAATTTACTGCCTTTAAAACGTCGTTCTCCAATTCTTATAGCTACGTAGTTTCCAGTGCTTCTGTTTTTGGACCGTCAACCACAACAACTATTACAGTTAATAAGGGTAAAGTAGTTAGCCGCTCATCTAAATTCTACCGGAGATCTGAAGATGGAAAATCCAGCGTTTTATTTATAAGTTGGGAGGAGGATGAAAGCAGTGTGGGAACTCACAAGGAAGGAGCCGAAGCCATAACATTAGATCAGGTTTATGATACGGCCAAAAACGTTTGGCTTAAAGCGGATAAAAAAACGAATAAGGTATATTTTGAAACGAACGCAGACGGCTTAATCTCAAGTTGTGGCTATGTACCTGATGGTTGCCAGGACGATTGTTTTAGCGGAATTTCGATCTCCTCTATTGCAGGTGGAAGTTATAACTAATAATAATCGTCAAATTAAATTAGTGTAACTTTTGTTACACCCATGTGATGTTGTTTAATCCCTTAATTATTACTTTTGCAACAAAAAAGTGATTTAATGGACGCTGAACAACATTTACAGTTATTATTAAATGACACCCGCCTTCCCGACGATCTTAAACATATAGCCGGAAAAGTACTTAACAACGAACGCATTACCTTTAACGAAGGGGTAACGCTTTTTGAAAAAGGCGAGCTTGGCTACCTGGGTATCTTAGCCAACTACATCCGCGAGAAACGCCACGGAGATAAAACTTATTTCAATAGAAATTTTCATATCGAGCCTACCAATCTGTGTGTTTACGATTGTAAATTCTGCTCTTACTCGCGCCTGATCAAAGAACGATCGGAGGGTTGGGAGTACACGATGGAGGATATGCTTAACATCGTTAAAAAATACGATGGCGAGCCGGTTACCGAAGTACACATTGTAGGTGGCGTATTGCCGCAGTATGACGTTGCTTTTTATGCCGAACTTTTCAGAAAAATAAAAGAGCACCGCCCCGGGCTCCATGTAAAGGCCTTAACCCCGGTTGAGTACCATTACATCTTCAAAAAAGCTAAAATTGATTATGCTACAGGTATGGCCCTGATGAAGGAAGCCGGACTGGAATCAATGCCGGGTGGTGGTGCAGAAATTTTTGACCCCGAAATAAGGGAGCAGATTGCAAAAGATAAATGTACTGCCGACCAATGGCTGGATATTCACCGCGAATGGCATAAACTGGGTATGCGCTCAAACGCTACCATGCTATACGGCCACATCGAGGAATTTCGCCACCGTATAGACCATATGGAGAGTTTGCGCCAACTGCAGGACGAGACCGGAGGTTTTCAAACCTTTATCCCGTTAAAGTTTCGCAATAAGGACAACCAGATGTCTAACGTTATCGAATCAACCGTTGTGGAAGATTTGCGTAACTATGCCATTGCCCGTGTCTACCTCGATAACTTCGACCACATTAAAGCTTATTGGGCTATGATAAGCCGTACCACGGCACAGTTATCATTAAATTTCGGGGTTGATGATATTGACGGTACGCTGGATGATACCACCAAAATTTACTCTATGGCCGGTGCCGAAGAACAAACCCCGGGCATGAGCACCAAAGAATTGGTAAACCTTATTAAAAATGGTGGCCGCGTGGCTATTGAACGCGATACCTTATATAATGTGGTTACCGATTTTACCAACTATGATTTTCCGGATGAAGTAAAACCACAGTTTTACAGGTTACCGGTAGTTAACTAAGCATATACTTTATACAATAAATGGTTATTAAAACTTTATACATCGTTCGTCATGGACAAACTGATCTGAATAAGCAAGGGATAGTACAAGGGCGGGGGATGGATACGGATTTAAATGACGAGGGCCGCAAACAGGCTCAGCAGTTTTTTAATGCTTACGGATACATCAATTTCGATAAGATCTATATCTCTACCCTTAAACGTACGCAACAAAGTATCCAGGGTTTTATAGATAAGGGCATCCCATATGAAAAACTGGAAGGACTGGATGAGCTGGCCTGGGGTATCCACGAAGGGCAGGCAAGCACGCCGGAAACCAAAGCTGCATTTATGCAACTGATGCGCGACTGGACCAAAGGTAACCTGGATGTTAAGTTTGAAGGAGGCGAAAGCCCCAATGAAGTAAAGGCCAGGCAGGAAGTAGCGCTGAGCCACATTATGAGCCACCCCGAAGAAAAAACGGTTTTGGTTTGCATGCACGGCCGGGCTATGCGTTTATTGTTATGCCTGCTTACCGAACAGCCGCTTACTAAAATGGAAAGTTTCCCACATCAAAACCTGGTATTGTATAAAGTGACCTACAATGGCGAAAAATTTGAGATCGCCGATTTTAATAATGCCGTCCATCTAAAATATTATTAATCTGTTTTGAATAAGCTCCGCATATCGGCTGTTAGTTATACTAACACCAAACCTTTTTTATACGGTATAAACCATACCGATATTATCAATAAAATAGAACTAAGCCTGGATATCCCTGCAGATTGCGCACAAAAATTAATTGACGACAAAGCAGATATCGGCCTGATTCCCGTAGCAGCAGCCCTTAATTTGCCCGAATGGTACATTGTATCAGATTATTGCATTGGTGCCGTAGGCAAGGTTGATTCTGTTTTTATTTTCAGCAATTGCGAAATTCATGCTGTAAAAACTATCCAGTTAGATCCTGAGTCGCGTTCATCCAATATGCTGGCAAAAGTGTTATTAAAGAACCACTGGAATTTAGCGCCAAAAGAAGTTGTTAATGCTCCTGATTACACAAAATCGACTGATGTAAACACTGCCTTTGTACAAATAGGCGACCGCACCTTTGGCAAAAAAGATAAATACCCGTTTGTGTATGACCTGGCCGAAGAATGGCAAAAGCTAACCGGCTTGCCGTTTACATTTGCAGCATGGATCTCTAATAAGCCAATCTCGGAAGAGTTTATAGCTGAGTTTAATAAATCCCTGCAATATGGTCTCGATCACCGGGAAGATTTGTTTAAAGAACTAACCATGCGCAACGATTTTGACATTAAGGATTACCTGATGCACAAAATTGATTACCCGCTTACAGACGATAAAAAGAAAGCCCTGTATCTGTTTCACGATTACATAAAGGCGCTTTAATATTAAGGAATTACTAAATTTAACTTAGGCTAAAACATTATTGTGCGGTATTTATTGGTTATGTATTACATTTAATCAAAATCAATAAATACCCCCAATAAATGGATACAAGATCATTAAAAGGCCAGGCCGCACTGGTAACCGGAAGCGATAGTGGCATTGGCAAAGGCGTGGCACTTGAGTTGGCAAAGGCAGGTGCCAAATTAGTAATCAACTATGCGCATAACCACGATGCAGCCGTTGAGGTAGTAAAAGAAATTACCGATGCCGGTGGCGAAGCATACGCATGGCAATGCGATGTAAGCCAGGAAGACCAGGTACAAGCCATGTTTCAGGAAATGTTTAAACACTACGGAACCATTGACATACTGGTTAACAACTCGGGCCTGCAAAAAGACTCTAAATTTGTTGATATGACCCTCGATCAGTGGAATACGGTGATCAATATCAATTTGACAGGTCAGTTTTTATGCTCACGCGAGGCCGCCCGCGAGTTTATACGCAGGGGTGTGGTTGAAGGGGTGAGTAAAGCTGCAGGTAAAATTATTTGTATGAGCAGTGTACACGAGGTTATCCCATGGGGAGGTCACGTTAACTATGCCACCAGCAAAGGCGGTATTATGATGATGATGAAAACCCTGGCGCAAGAGCTTGCCCCGCAAAAGATAAGGGTAGTGGCCATTGGCCCGGGCGCTATACAAACGCCCATTAATAAATCTGCCTGGGATACTCCCGAAGCTTTGAAAAGCTTAATGACTTTGATACCGTATAACAGGATAGGGCAGCCCGATGACATTGGTAAACTGGCAACCTGGCTGGCATCAGACGAGGCCGATTATATAACAGGTGTAACTATTTTCTGTGATGGAGGTATGACCTTATATCCGGGCTTTGCCGATAACGGGTAATTGATTTGAATGCCGGGTTATAAGATATAATATTGTAGAGACACAAAATGTGTCTCTACAATATTATAAAAAGCGCAAATATTGCGCCTCTAAGATGTTTGGATAAAACACAAGGTAATGTGCTTTTAATGTTTATTATTTAATAAATAATAACTCTCTGAATTTTGGTAAAGGCCAAAGGCTGTCGTCAACCAGCTGCTCCAGTTTGTCAACATGGTAACGGATTGGCTGGAAGAACGATTTTACCTGCTCATCATAAGCAATCGCTTTTTCGCGGGTGTCTTCAATTTTATTGGCTTTTCTGCGTGCATCTACCATTTGATCAACATTGGTTTTAATAAAGTTGATGTGCTCGGCCAGCTTGGTAATAATATCCATCTGGGCAGCATAGGTATCGGCTTTTAAACCAATGTCTTTTAAACCCTTTACATTCTCAACCAGGTTGCTTTGGTAAGTAATGGCAGCAGGTATAATTATGTTATTTACCAGTTCGCCCATTACGCGTGCTTCTATCTGTAGTTTCTTGTAAAACTCTTCCAGTAAAATATCATGGCGGGCATGTGCCTCGCGGCGACTGAATACGCGGGTGTCTTCAAACAGCTTTTCGGTTTTTTCGGTAACTAAAACATCAAGCGCTTTGGGTGTAGTTTTAATGTTTGATAAACCACGTGCTTCTGCTTCTTTTTCCCACTCATCGCTATAACCATTGCCTTCAAAGCGGATGGCTTTAGATTCTTTAATGTAACGCTTAATTACAGTAAGCAGGGCCAGGTCTTTTTTCTCGCCTTTTTTAATCAGCTTGTCAACTTCCAGTTTAAACTTCTTCAACTGATCGGCAACGATCATGTTCAGAATAGTCATCGGGTTGGCCGAATTAGCAGATGAACCTACTGCACGCAGCTCGAACTTATTACCGGTGAAGGCAAAAGGAGAGGTACGGTTACGGTCTGTATTGTCTTTAAGTATTTGCGGGATCTTAGGGATACCTTGCCACAATAAAGCCTCTTCTTTCAGTTTTTTGCTGATGCGTGAGGTTTCGATCTCGTCCAAAACATCATTTAGCTGGCTGCCTAAAAATATAGAGATTATGGCTGGTGGGGCTTCATTAGCACCCAGACGGTGATCATTGTTTACAGTTGCAATAGATGCCCTTAACAGGTCTGCATGTTCTGATACTGCTTTGATGGTGTTTACAAAGAAGGTTAAGAACATGAGGTTATTTTTAGGCGTTTTGCCTGGCGACAACAGGTTTTTACCGGTGTTGGTAATCATAGACCAGTTGTTGTGCTTACCAGAGCCGTTTACACCGGCGTAAGGTTTTTCGTGCAGCAACACTTTAAAGTTGTGGCGCTTGGCAACTTTGTCCATCACATCCATTAGCAAGGAGTTGTGATCTATAGCCAGGTTAATTTCTTCGTAAATAGGGGCACACTCAAATTGCGAAGGGGCAACCTCATTGTGTCTTGTTTTTAGCGGGATACCTAATAATAAAGCTTCGGTCTCAAAATCCTGCATAAAGGCGTAAACGCGATCTGGGATTGAACCAAAATAATGATCTTCCAATTGTTGGTTCTTGGCCGATAGATGGCCAAATAGTGTGCGGCCGGTTAAATACATGTCCGGGCGTGCATTAAACAAGGCAATATCAACCAAAAAATATTCTTGTTCAATACCTAAAGAGGCATTAACCTTCTCAATACCTTTATCAAAGTAGTGGCAAACGTCAACGGCGGCTTTGTCAAGCGCACTTAACGCTTTCAACAAAGGCACTTTATAATCTAAAGCTTCGCCGGTGTATGAAACAAATACAGTTGGGATACACAGGGTGCGGCCCATAATAAATGCAGGCGATGACGGATCCCATGCGGTATAGCCACGGGCTTCAAAAGTATTACGGATGCCGCCGTTAGGGAAACTGGAAGCGTCCGGCTCTTGTTGGGCAAGTGCTTCGCCGCTAAATTTTTCGATAGCGCCATCGGCAGTAGGTTCAAAAAAAGCATCGTGCTTTTCGGCTGTAGTTCCTGTTAATGGTTGAAACCAGTGTGTATAGTGAGTAGCGCCCTTGCTCATAGCCCAGCCTTTCATGGCAGAAGCAGTTTGTTCTGCAGTATCGCGCGCAATGGGTTCGCCGTTATCAATCGAATTTACAATGCTCTGGTAAGCTTCT
Source organism: Mucilaginibacter polytrichastri (assembly GCF_001911425.1). Taxonomy (GTDB): domain Bacteria; phylum Bacteroidota; class Bacteroidia; order Sphingobacteriales; family Sphingobacteriaceae; genus Mucilaginibacter; species Mucilaginibacter polytrichastri. The sequence goes on from NZ_MPPL01000001.1 coordinate 1,870,573, forward strand.
CTCGACAAGTACTCTCTCATTTTCTTTTTATCGAAAACGTTAGCAGCAAAGTAATCAGAAATTTTAGCGCCCGGGCTCTTAACCTCTGGAATAGTGCGTGTTAGGACCGCTTCTAGCGCTTTAAATCGAATGTTTGGCATTTTTAACAGAATTATTGAAAATAAATTTATCAAAAATAAAAATAGGATTATTAAATCAGCTAATTATTTAATATTTATTCATAAAACCCTCGAAATATTAAAAAATTATAATCAAAAGCAGCTCTAAGCAGAAAATATGGTTTTTTAGATATTTGGGTTTATAATAAAATATTGAAACAAAGTTGCATTAAGTACAACAATACCATGTTTTATTTCGTTATATATGTAAACTTTAAAACTTAAATTTGTTTCACCATGCTTATTCCAAAATTTGATTTGTACAAGTCAGAGTGGCTCGAACTTGTATTTGAAAACCGCAACAAATCTTATGGCGCTTACGATCTGAGGCAGCACTACGGGCAGACTATGACAAAGGCAATTGCGCTTGTCATATCCGGCTTTATCGTCTCAGGAGTAGCCTTAAGCTTTATTTACAAGGTAAAGGAGGTACCAACAGAGCTTATTAAAACAACAGTAGTAGACCTTAAAAAGCTAGATGTAATTTTACCTCCACCACCTAAAATGGATAAGCCGCTGCCCAAGCAAACAGCAGCTGTTAAGGCACAGCCTTCGGTGCCTACGGTAGTGATCCCTACCCATGTAACTACTGCGCCGGTAACAATTGATCCGCCTGTAAATGCAACATTGACCGAATCCATTGGTTCGGTAGTATCAAAGGGAGAAGGCAAGGGTGACAATGCACCTATAGAGGGTACACCTGGCCCGGGCACAGGTACTGTTAGTACTAACGGCGGTGGAAATAATACAACAGGTATAGTTGATTTTGCCGAAGTATCTCCCGAGCCTGCAGGCGGAATGGCCGGTTGGGCGAAGTTTATCCAGCGTAATCTACGATATCCCGATACTGAAGCCCAAGGCCGTGTATTTGTAAGTTTTGTGGTAGAGCGCGACGGAAGCTTATCTAACGTTAAAATTATGAAAGGCGTAAGCCCCGAACTTGATGCAGAAGCGCTACGCGTAATTCGTATGGCGCCAAAATGGAAACCAGGCATGCAAGCAGGCCAGCCGGTAAGGGTACAGTTTAACATACCGATTAATTTTCAGCAGAATAACTAATAGTGTTTTGTAATAGATAGATGGGGAGTTAACGATATCGTTAGCTCCTTTTTTAGTGTAAAGGCAAATTTCAAGGGTATCTTGTCTCTCGTTTCTCGGGTTCTTGCCTCTATACCCAAAACTATTATCAAAAACGTTAACCCCTTTCCAGTCATTTTACTAATTTTGCGAATCCTTTCATATAACACTTACAACATTGGAGCAACAGGAATTAACTACCGTTGAAACCGCCAAAGAATTAGGCTTATTACCCCAGGAGTATGACCGCATTAAGGAAATTTTAGGTCGCGTACCTAACTTTACCGAACTGTCTATATTTTCTGTAATGTGGAGCGAGCACTGCTCGTATAAAAATTCAATTAAATGGTTAAAAACTCTTCCACGTGATGGCGCGCGTATGCTGGCCAAAGCAGGAGAGGAGAATGCCGGCTTGGTTGACCTTGGCGACGGCATTGGCTGCGCGTTTAAGATCGAATCACATAACCACCCATCGGCTTTAGAGCCTTACCAGGGTGCAGCAACAGGCGTCGGTGGTATTAACCGTGATATCTTTACTATGGGCGCACGCCCCATTGCACAATTAAACTCTCTGCGTTTTGGCGATTTATCGCTCGACCGTACCAAGTGGTTGGTTAAAGGTGTGGTTAAAGGCATCAGCCATTATGGTAATGCCTTTGGTATCCCAACTGTAGGCGGCGAACTTTATTTTGACGAAAGCTTTAACGTAAATCCGCTGGTTAACGCCATGTCGGCAGGTATTGTTAAGGCTGGCGAAACCGTTTCTGCTACATCTTACGGTGTGGGCAACCCGGTTTACATTGTTGGTTCTGCAACAGGTAAAGATGGTATCCACGGTGCAGCATTTGCATCAAAAGATATTACAGAAGATTCTGTTAATGATTTACCGGCTGTACAAGTGGGTGATCCATTTCAGGAAAAACTGTTATTGGAGGCTACCTTAGAAGTTATTAAAACCGGTGCTGTTATTGGTATGCAGGATATGGGTGCGGCAGGTATTATCTGCTCAAACTCAGAAATGTCGGCCAAGGGCGAGCACGGTATGAAAATATGGCTGGATAAGGTACCAACCCGCCAGGAAAACATGAAGCCTTTCGAAATCCTGCTTTCAGAATCACAAGAGCGGATGCTTATTGTGGTTGAAAAAGGTAAGGAGGCTTTAGTACAGGCTGTGTTTGATAAATGGGATTTAAATTGCGCCATTATTGGTGAAGTTACCGATACCCAACGCCTGGAGTATTACATGAACGGCGAACTGGTTGCTGATGTACCTGCAGACGATTTAGTATTAGGCGGAGGTGCCCCGGTTTACGACCGCGAATACCGCGAGCCTGCTTATTACCAGGAATATCAAAAATTTAAAATTGATGATGTTGCCGAGCCGGAAGATTTAAAAGCAGTTGCCGAGCACTTGATCGGTCATCCAAATATTGCTTCTAAACGCTGGGTAACTAATCAGTACGATTCTATGGTGGGTACTGCTACCATGACTACCAATAGGATGAGTGATGCTGCCGTTGTTGCTGTAAAAGGCACTACCAAAGCCATCGCTTTAACTACAGATTGTAACTCGCGTTATGTAAACGCAGATCCGCAAAAAGGTACTTCTATTGCTGTGGCCGAAGCAGCACGTAATATTGTTTGTGCCGGTGGCGAGCCTGTAGCTATAACCAATTGTTTAAACTTTGGTAACCCTTACATCCCCGAGGTTTTCTGGCAGTTTGTGAGCGCTATTAAAGGTATGGGCGAAGCTTGTACCAAGTTTGGTACTCCGGTAACTGGTGGTAACGTAAGTTTCTATAACCAATCATCAGATGATGGCCCGGTTTTCCCTACGCCAACTATTGGCATGTTGGGTGTGCTGGATAACATCGATAACATGATGACTGCAGACTTTAAACAACCAGATGACCTGATCTATCTGATCGGCGAGTCTGTTAATGATATTGCTTCATCACAATATCTGTCGTCGTTCCATAAAGTGAAAAAATCACCTGCTCCATATTTTGATATCGACAAGGAATACGAAATGCATCAGATTGTAAAGGAGCTGATTTTGCATAAAGTGATCCAGTCTGCACATGATGTTGCTGATGGTGGTTTATATATCAACTTACTGGAATCTTCATTGCCAAATGGCTTAGGCTTTAATATCGAATCTGACAGTGATATCCGTAAGGATGCATTCTTATTCGGCGAAGCACAAGGCAGGGTAGTAGTAAGCGTTGCACCGGCCGACGAAGAACGTTTTGTAGAGATGATGGCAACATCAGAAACACCGTTTAGCCTGTTGGGTACTGTGGCACATCATGGTAACCTGTTTGTTGATGATGAGCTTTACGGTAATATTACCGACATCAGGATGGTATACGACAATGTTTTACACGCAATTTTAGGCGAATAATGCTGAAGCTTAACCGGGTACACCACGTTGCTATAATTTGCACCGACTACGTAAAGTCGAAACATTTTTATACAGAAGTATTGGGTTTGAAAGCTGTACGCGAAGTGTTTCGCAAGGAAAGAAATTCATATAAGCTTGATCTGGAAGTAGGAGGACTATACCAGATCGAGCTTTTTTCATTTCCAGAACCACCGCCAAGGTTATCGCGCCCTGAAGCTTCCGGTTTACGCCATCTAGCTTTTGAGGTTGATGATATTGAAGTTGCTATAGCGGAAGTGAAAGCTCATGGTGTAGAAACTGAACCAATTAGAGTAGATGAGTTTACCGGCAAAAGGTTCACGTTTATGGCTGATCCGGATGGGTTACCGATAGAGTTTTACGAAATATAGTCCGGAAGAAAAGAAGTCCGAAAGTCCGGAAGAAAAACTAAGCATAAATATTTAATTTGTCATTCTGAACGATAGCGAAGAATCTTCTGCTGTAGATAGTTTATCGAAGAAGATCCTTCATTACATTCAGGATGACAAATTATATTGAGACCATTCCCCATGTTCCAGTTTAAACAATTTGCTGTAGATCAAAGCGAATGCGCCATGAAGATCAATACCGATGGTGTATTGCTCGGAGCACTAGCACTAGCAAATGATCCAAAAAGCATATCGGATATTGGTACAGGTACAGGCGTAATCGCCTTGATGCTGGCTCAGCGATTCCCTAATGGTAAGATAGATGCTGTTGAGATAGATAAAGCCGCAGCTGCCACCGCGAGTAGTAATTTTAAAGAATCAAAGTTTGCCGGCAGGGTAACCGGCTATCATTTGGGATTTGAAGATTATTTTCAGCAAAATCCAGAACAGAAATATGACCTTATCGTTAGTAACCCGCCTTTCTATATTGACTCTCTTAAATCGCCCGGCGAGCAACGTACCATTGCCAAGCATACCGACGAGCAATTTTTTGATATACTTTTAAGCACCACAGCCCGGCAGCTAACTGGGACGGGGTTATTGTGGTTGATATTGCCCGTTAGTACATCACTTGTTGTGCAAGAAATTGCGAAAGGTTATGAGTTGTATCTGCACACGCAAATTAATATCAGGTCATATCCGCAGTCATACCCGCATCGTCATATTATCGCTTTTTCGCTAACTGAATCATTTACCTCAATTGGTGATTTTACAATTTACGATGAGCCAAAAAAATATACAGCACAATATGAGGCTGCTTTGAAAGAATTCTTCACGATATTTTAAATCGGTTTTGATTCTTGTATCTTGGCTCTTGATTATATAAAGTATGACCCGAATAGGCCTTATATCAGACACGCACAGCTATCTCGACGAAGCCGTTTTTAAACATTTTGCTGACCGCGACGAGATCTGGCATGCCGGCGATTTCGGTACGCTTGAGTTAGCAGATCAACTTGCCGCGTTTAAGCCTTTAAAAGGCGTATACGGCAATATCGATGATAAAGACGTAAGATTAGTTTACCCAGAGCATCTCCGCTTTAAATGCGAGGAGGTAGACGTATGGATGACCCATATCGGCGGTTATCCAGATAGGTATAGCGCTAACGTAAAGCCAGAGATCTACACCAACCCACCACAGTTATTCATTACCGGGCACTCGCATATTCTAAAAGTGATCTTCGATAAAAAGATCAATTGCCTGCACCTTAACCCAGGCGCAGCCGGAAAGCAAGGCTGGCATAAAGTGCGTACCCTAATGAAATTCGATATTAATGGCAATAAGATTGAGAATCTAAATATAGTTGAGTTAAGCGGGCGATAGCTGGGAGAGAGCCAAGAACAGAGAAACAAGAGCCAAAATCCATGTTTTGAAAGAAGTCTTGTTTCCTGGCTCTCGTTTCTTGTCTCTGTAAACTTACCTGCCGTTCTCTGCCTCAAACACAGTATCAATCAATAGCTCTCTTTGCTTACCAGCCGCAACAGCCAGTTGATCACAACGCTCGTTCTCAGGATGCCCATTGTGGCCGCGCACCCAAACGAAACGAATTTTGTGTAATTTGCTTACTTCGAGATAGCGCAACCACAAATCTTTGTTTTTTTTATCTTTGAACCCGGTTTTTAACCAGCCGTATACCCAGCGTTTTTCAATGGCATCAATTACGTATTTAGAGTCTGAGCAGATAACCACATCCTGGTTTGGTGTTTTTAAGGCTTCTAAGCCTTTTATTACGGCCAAGAGTTCCATGCGGTTGTTTGTAGTCTTACGGAAGCCCTCAGATAGTTCTTTATAGTGTTTGCCGGCACGCAGTACTACACCATATCCTCCTGGACCCGGGTTACCGCTTGATGCGCCGTCTGTGAAAATTTCGATCATATTATTTTTGGACTGCAATTATAATAATTTAGTCACAGGCTTACAGAATGTTATATTTTTTTTGAAAAAAGAGTTTGCAAACAAGCAGGATATTTCTACTTTTGCACTCTCCAAACGGTAGATGTAGCTCAGTTGGTTAGAGCATCGGTTTGTGGTACCGAGGGTCGTGGGTTCGAGCCCCATCATTTACCCTTTTCTAAAAAGCCTTTTTACAGCAGTAAAAGGGCTTTTTTTATGCCCTGGAGACTGTTTTTTCGATAAAATTCTAATTCGTCAGTTGAAAACTGATGCGTTGTGTTAAACACGAAAAACAGCCCAACTTGACGAAAATGTTTACAATGGATTGGGTCAGTATGGCAACTACTAGGGAAGTGGTACTCAAACACCACAAAAATGAGGACGGTACTTAGATAGCTTGTTGGTACATCTGGATGTAAAAGACTTTGCACGTCGACTTATTCAAGCTGAAGAAAAATTTGTAATTGATATTGTCGCTTTTGGAAGGCAATATATAAACGAACTAATAGAGCAGGGTCTGAAAGGCACTGCGCATCCGATTTTAACGGTTGTCAATAGCTTGTGTGATTATTTCGGAAGTCGAAAAGTCGAGATAGAACATATAAATATGTTAATGTTGCCAGGCAATGAAAGTTACAAATGCTGGTAGCTAAGACTTATTTAATTTCGGTCCTCTGGTAATTAGTCAGATGGTGTTAAAGTTTCCTTAAAACGAATTTTGTCTTACAGGATAACAGAAAATTTATCCAACCTTAAATTGTAAACACTTATTTGTACTTACTTAAGCGGAAGGCTAAAGCTGAACTCGGCGCCCTGACCAGGTTGACTTTTAGCCCATATGCGCCCACCATGTTGCAGGATGATTTCTGAGCAAAGGTATAGACCAATTCCGAATCCTGGAATATGGTTGGTTTGCGCATTTTCAACCCTGAAAAAACGGTCGAACAAACGTGGGAGATCATCCTGGCTGATACCGGGCCCCTGATCTTGAACGGTTACCGTGATTGTGCTTTTATCATGGTTACAAAATACGGTGATCGTACTTTGCGCCGGAGCGTACTTGCCTGCGTTGCTCAACAGGTTATTCAACACTTGTTCTATCTTATCCTCATCAGCAAAAACCTCCTGGAATCCGCCGGATTTGTAAACGATCGGCTGACCTTTGTGTAATTGCTGGTTATCGGCAACTGCGTTCCTGATCAAATGATCCATATCGAAATTGGATTTATTTAACTCGATACGGCCTGCATTCAGACGGGCAACGTCCAGAAATCCGCCAATAAGCCGCTGCATTTTATTAATTTGCAACAATGCCCGCTCCGTAGAATTTTGATAAACCGAATTTTCGCCGGGTTTTTTCGCTGTCATTTGCATGACCTGCAAATAACCTTTTAAGGTGGTTAACGGTGTTTTGAGTTCGTGACTAACAATACCGATAAAATCATTTTTACGTTGTTCATCTGCCTTTCGTTCGGTAATATCTACCGCCGTTCCGGAGAAATAACTTTTAACACCATCCTGGGCAGGAAAAAGTTTGCCGGTCGCTTTGACCCATCTTCTTGAATTATCGTTCTGACGGATGATCGGGTACTCCTGACTGAAGGGTACGCCATCAGTAAGTGCAGCTTCTACAGCTATTGCGACCTTTTCCCGGTATACACTATCTATCTGGGCAATGGCTGCTTCTAAAGTCATTTCTTCATCAGTTTCAAATCCAAAGATGGCCCTCAAACGTTCAGAAAATACAGATTCACGGCTGTCTGCCTGAATATACCATGTTCCCATTTCGGCCGAAGCGATGGCCATGTTTAAACGTTCATTCAGGTCAGCGATCTCCAGCCTGGAATTAATCTCCTTGGTTACATCCATCACTACACCAGAAAAAAGGGTGTACTGACCATCCTGATCCGCAATCACTCTACCAAAAGAATGAAGCCAGATCAGTTCATTATCGTTAAACCTGCGTTGTGTGTAAGTAATATCGTAAAAGTCACCTTTAGTGATCGCCTCATTGATGGCATCCTGGATAAGGCCGTTGAATTCCGGTGTAACCTGGCCGATAGCCATTTCGTAGGTCATTGGTTCTTGATCTTCATAGCCGAAAATCTGGGCAAGCATATCGTCATATTGCAGCGCTTTGCTTTCCGGTTGTATGTGCCAGTAACCGATATGAGCAGCCTCGGCAGCTAATCGTAAATTTTGTTCAGAGGCTTGTAATTGCTCGTACAATACCTGTTGCTCTTCGCGTGCTGCCAGGAGTTCTTCGTTACTGGATTCCATCTCCTCGTTGGTAACGGTCATCTCTTCATTCATGGCTTGCAACTCCTCGTTGGCTGCATTCATCTCTTCATTCATCGCCTCCAGCACTTGTTCACGGTCTTCCAACAAGTTCCGTGCATGAACAAAAGATGTCACCTCGCTGTATGTCACTAATACAGCTTCTACATTTAGATCGACATCGAATAATGGATCGTAACTGAAATCCGCATATATATATTTAGGTTTGCCATCCACACCTATGATGACAACGGATTGTTCCTTCATAGTTACCGTATGACTGGTTTCCCGCACACGTATCAGAAATGTTTGAAAAGGCTGTCCTTCCAATTCCGGGAAGACTTTTAATAATGGTTGGTTGAGGATATCTTTCTCTGTTCTTCCCCATAAAGTAAGTAAAGGGCCATTGATAATGTCAATGATAAAATTTTCTCCCTTTAGAATACATAATCCGCAGGGTGTAGCTGAAACAATACGACTGAGCCTGTACTCGCTGTCCGTTAATTCCTGCGTGCGAAACGCCACCTGTTCGGCAGTCGTTATTTCTGTTTGCTGCTGAACGAGCATGGCCGCTTTACCGCTTTTGATCGTCGCCTCATCTTCCACCTGTATCGTCACATTATAAGTGGTGCATGTTAAATAGGCGATCTGTCCGACTTCATCCATCACAGGAAGAATTTCAACCTGCCACCAGCGCGGAGCATGCAAAGTATCGAACCGGAATATCGGCAATTTAAGGGCAGACTTATATTCCAGCACATCATTTAAACCTGTCTGAAAGATTTTAACAGTATGGTGCCCCGCTGCATCAACTTTAAAAAAATTCCAAATGCTTTTTCCGGAAAGGTCTGCTAATTCATAGCCGGTAGCAGCCAGATAAGCTGCATTGGCAGCAACAATGATGAAATCAGCATTATATGGTTTTAAAATGAGGCGCGGCTCAGCCAATTGGTCAAAAATTATCCGAAACAACGGATCATTAAAATGTTGCATGCTTTAATTAGTACTGGTTTTATTGTTTTGGGGAGCGGCGAATAAGTAAATGTGAGGGCTTTTCAAATCAAATTGATGGTGGAAATAAGATAGACTAAAATAAATAAAAAAAAGTTAAGTGTACAAATCGTAGCTCACTAAAAGAGAGATAAATTATATAATTCAAGCTTTTAATATATCCATTTGAGGTGTTAACTAATCTTAATGATATTTATTTACTTAATTTGAATCATAAAAATACCAGACAGCGATGAAATATAATCCACCAAGCGTTGATACTCTAACGGCATTGGAAACCGCACCGAATATATATTTGGTGTTATCTCCTGACTTGTATATCTTAACTGCGAGCGACCTGGAGGCAACAAACACCACCCGGGAAATCATTGCAGGCAAACATATTTTTGAAGCTTTTCCCGATAACCCGAACCTTCCCGATGCGGATGGTGTTCGTAATATCAATGCCTCACTTCAGGAAGTATTGAGAACAGGGAAACCTCATTACATGAAGGTTCAGCGTTATGATGTCCCTGATGTGGCAAACCCAGGTCAATTTATCCAGCGTTACGGAACCCAGCCATACCCCCGTTTTTAAAAAAGACGGATCACTTCATTACATTATACAGATTGCCCTTAACGTAACAGAGAAGGTTCGCGCCGGTGACGCTTTTACACAGCAGGTTACCATTAACGAAGAGCAGGCAGAGTCAAATAAAATATTAATACGCTCCAATGATAAGCTTAACATTACCCAAAAGGAATTAGAAGCCACAATCAATCAGCTGGAGTTAAGCCAGCGGCGTTTTCAAAGTTTAGTACGGGAAGCCAATATTGGTATCATTGTACTGATGGGCCCTGAAATGAAAGTGGAAATTGTCAATAAAACTTATGGGCAGCTCATTGGCAGAACGGTAGAGGAATTGCTTGGCCTTCAATTATTCGACATCATTCCGGAAGCGGAAAGTACTTTTCGCCCCCTGCTGGAAGATGTGAGGGTGAATAAGGAAACAAGGAATTATTTTGATACGCCCTACACCGTATATAATGGTGATAAAAAAATAGAAGGTTACCTGAACCTGGTTTATCAACCCTATATTGAGGAGGATCAGCATATTACTGGCGTTATCGTGGTATGCCAGGATGTAACGGAACAAGTACGATCACGGACTAATCTACAGAGCGCCTATGAGCAACTGCGGTTGGCAAAAGATGCCGCCCAACTCGGCTTTTTTGATGTGGACATTGTAAAAGGAACGCTGGAATGGGACGGGAGATGCAGGGAGTTGTTTGGTATATCGCATAACGATGTAGTCACCTACGAGAAAGATTTTGTTACTGGCTTGCATCCCGATGACCGGGAGCGGATATTAGCCATTATTGATGATGTTTATATCAAAGCGGTTAACAATGGTATTTATGATGTGGATTACCGGACCGTTGGTGCCGAGGATCAACAAATCAGATGGATCAGGGCCAAAGGTCAGGCCTATTTTGATGCAGAAGACAGACCCATTCGGTTTATTGGTTCTGTGATAGACATCACCGAACAGAAACTGGATGAAATACGGAAGAATGACTTTATCGGCATGGTCAGCCATGAGTTAAAAACACCACTGACATCACTTACAGCCATCATACAGGTAGCTAATCTCAAAATGCAAAAAAGTGATGACGCTTTTATAGCCGGAGCGATGGAAAAAGCAACCGTTCAGGTTAAACGCATGAGTAACATGATCAATGGATTTTTGAATGTTTCCCGACTGGAATCCGCTAAACTTTCCATTGATAAGCAGCCGTTTGATATGAATGAATTGATTAAGGAGATGATTCATGATACTAATCTTACTGTATCGGGTTACAGAATAGATTACGAAGACTGTAACCCTGTTTTGATCAATGCCGATCGTGATAAAATTGGTTCAGTAATTACAAATCTGGTAAGTAATGCGATCAAATATTCCCCCAAGGCCGATCAGGTAGAAATTAAATGCCACGTGAAAGAAAATCAATTCCAGGTCAGTATCCGCGATTACGGCATGGGTTTAACTGAAGGGGATAAAGACAAAGTATTTGAACGTTATTTCCGGGTGGAAGGGAACAACAATAAGCATATAGCAGGCTTTGGGATTGGATTGTATCTAAGCGCGGAGATTATTCAGCGTCATCATGGAAAGATCTGGGTGGAGAGTGAACTGGGTAAGGGCTCAACCTTTTTTTTTAGTATTCCTATATAATTAGGAATGGCAAGAAATTTGTAGAGACTCAAAAATTAAAATACATTTCATATCTCTAATAATTTGAATAGCTTAATAAACGGGGAGTTCCAAGTTTCCAATGACACCTTATCTGAAGATTTTTCTTTGCTTACTCATGCGCTGGATGCGGCCATCACAGGCATTATTTTAACAGACAACCGGTTACCGGATAATCCGATCATTTATTGTAATAAGGCGTTCGAGCGAATGTGCGGTTACAGCCGCCAGGAGATTATTGGACACAACTGTCGCTTTTTACAGAACGAAGATCGCAACCAGGCTGAACGGGAAACATTGCGGCAGGCAATCATCACAGGAAATAATTGTGTGGTGAACATCCGTAATTATAAGAAAGATGGTACGCTTTTCTATAATGAGTTATATATGTCCCCGATTAAAGATAAGTCTGGCGATGTAACTTATTTTATCGGCGTTCAAAATGATGTGACCTTAAGAAAGCAGGCCGAACTGGAATTGATCCGTCAGCAGGAGATTATGGAAAAACGGGTTATTGAGCGGACAAAAAGCCTCAAGGAAAGCGAAGATTATTTGTCCAGCATTGTGCAGACCGTCAGGGAAAGTCTGATCGTTTTAAATCCTGATTTTAAAGTGCTTAGTGCGAATGATCATTTTCTGAAAACATTTAAGGTGACCCGAGGAGACACGGAAGGTAAATTACTTTATGATCTGGGTAATGGTCAGTGGGATATTCCTGCGCTGAAAGAGCTGCTAGAGAATATACTCCCAAGCAATAACCCGGTAGAGGAATTTGAGGTGGAACATGATTTTCCCCACATCGGCAAGAAACTGATGTTATTGAATGCACACCGGATCGAGCTGGAAGGACAATACAAAGACAGGATCTTGATCGCTATTGAAGATATTACAGACCGCCGGGAGATTGAACGGCGGAAGGATGATTTTTTATCCATTGCCAGCCATGAACTG
>NZ_MPPL01000001.1:1883055-1954260 GCF_001911425.1 Mucilaginibacter polytrichastri
AGACACCATTAACCACCATCAAGGGCCTGGTTCAGGTTATGCAGAAGATAGTGCCGCCAGATGTGGGTGACAAGTTTAAATCCATCCTGAACAAAACGGGTATCTATATCGATCGGCTAAATAACCTGATCGCAGAACTTTTGGATATGTCCCGTATACAAAGTGGCAACATCGAGTTACACAAAGAATATTTCGATTTTGATAAAATTATTTACGAAACGGTAGATGTCATTCAGACCGCTACAAAATCACATGATATTGTGATAGAAGGAAGAACAGGAGAAAATGTATTGGCAGACGAATCGCATATCATTCAGGTTATCAATAATCTTCTATCAAATGCGATCAAATACTCTCCGGATCAAAAAGCCGTAATTATACATCTGTCCCGCGTAAGCAATTTTCTTAAATTTTCTATTAAGGATGAAGGAGTGGGTATCAATATGGAAGATCAGAAAAAAATATTTGACCGTTTTTTCCGAGTTGGGGAGGTACAGCAAAGGTTTCCGGGTATGGGTATTGGCCTGTACATCTGCGATCAGATTATCAAAAACCATGGCGGGTCTTTATGGGTAGAAAGCGAGCCGGGCAAGGGTTCTACGTTTAATTTCACACTTCCATTAGCACAGAACCATGACAGGAAATAAAAAAATCCTCATCTGTGATGATGATGAGGGAATATTGGACATGCTTGAAATTGTTTTGGAAGACTATGGATATAATGCCATTTCTGTGCGAAATAGTCTTGATTTGTATGACGTAATTGAACGGGAACAGCCTGACCTTCTTTTATTAGACCTTTGGATGCCGGTTTTGTCCGGAGACCAGGTTTTAAAGACGGTACGGAAGAATCCTCAAATAGCTGAATTGCCTGTAATTGTTATCTCAGCAAGCCGGGACGGTGAAAAAATAGCTGTTAACGCGGGTGCAACTGCTTTTATGGCTAAACCTTTTGATATGGATAACCTGATCCAAAAGATCCGGCAATATTTAGTATGACAGGGAAGCAAAGCGCATAAGTTCACTAAAAGGAGATAATGAGCAAGCAAAAAATTCATTGATGCTAATCAGAACTGGGTAAAAATTCTTTTACGGATGCGGCTTAGTGATTGTGGTTTTACCCCAACAAATGAGGCAATATGGTACTGGGAGATCCTTTGCTGTAAATCTGCGTGGTATTTTAAGAATCGTTCGTAACGCAATTCAGGTGTTTCCGCATATAATGCACTGATATCCTGCAACAATTTCACGAAGACCGATTCAATGGCGACCCTGCCAAAACGTTCTCCTCCTTCTACGTTGGCATAGAATAGCTGCAGATCAGCGTGCGAAATCACAAAAACGATACTATCTTCTAAAGCCTGAATGTTTTTTGACGAAGGAATCTGAGGAAGAAAACTTTCATAGTTGCATACAAATTCATTTTCCTGGGAAAAATCGTAGATATTTTCCTCTCCATCCTGATTAATATAAAACCGCATTAACCCCTTTGCCACAAACCCTACATGCTTACAAATCCGCCCTTCTTCTAAAAAGAAGTCGCCCTTTTTATAAGTCTTTTCCTTAAACAAGGATGTCACGATATCGATTTCTGCCGGGCTTAGCGTTATCACGCTTTGTATGCTGTTCAATAAACTTTTTATCATCATAATTTGAACTGGATGAAACCAAAAATACACAACATGTGGGCACGTTGTGTATTAAATTCTGCTTCAAAAAACCATTAGCTGGCCAACCTTAACATTTTAGTTTCTACTTAATAATTTTGTTCCGATCAAAACCTGCCGTATCGTCCGTAAATTGAGGGCTTTTCATGTAGCGTTCGGTCATCCCGTCTACATCAGCATTGTCCGGAAAAGATACAAGGGCGATAACCTGGTTGGCTACACCGGGTGTATTGCCGATCCAAACCCCTTTAACCTCGAAGCCAAATTTTGGAAGGTTTATCCTGTGTTTAGACCAATGGTCTTTAAAATAATGTGCTGCTGTTTCCTTGTCTACAAGGGTATAAATTCTTAATTGTTCCATGATGTTGATTCTTATTTTGATGGTTGTTTTAATTGAGGTTTAGCGGTCAATAACAGTATGCCGATTACCGAACAAATGATAGTCGCTACAATATGCGGTATCGCCTGCTGCACACTAGTATAACTTTTGCTGAGTACAGTAATCATATCGGAAACCGGGATGATGCTTGCTACTGTCAGCATCACGCCCAGGGCCCGGCGTTCCTTCATCAATACCAAAGCACACAACAAGATTCCGGAAAATATATCCCTGATACCTTTGATGTGATGAAAAGAATAGTCGGCATTTGAATTAAAGCGGATGCCGAATGCGGCTGTTGCTACTTGAGGAGAGAAAAAAAAGCGGGCTCCCAAGAACACCATTCCCAGGCCGAGTACAAATGCGATAGCATAAGAAATTTTCGTTGTCATGATATTTTGTTTTTAAATGTTGATACAAAATTATCCCTGCAGCAGCGGGCGTTCATGCACCTGGGTTAACAAATCAATTTTGCTTAGAAATTTTTTATGGTTAAGGCTCGGTGATTGCCAGTTTACATCAACAAATTCCGACAATTAGCCGTCTAAAAGTCGCTAATACCGGGGAATTGCAAGAAAAATGCTGTCTAAAAATTGCAGGAACTTGAGCTAAATGGAATGGAAAAACGCTCTGCAATCCATGCAAAACCGGTCACCGCTGAATATGAACTTAC
Organism: Mucilaginibacter polytrichastri; assembly: GCF_001911425.1. Taxonomy (GTDB): domain Bacteria; phylum Bacteroidota; class Bacteroidia; order Sphingobacteriales; family Sphingobacteriaceae; genus Mucilaginibacter; species Mucilaginibacter polytrichastri. The sequence continues at coordinate 1,885,775 of NZ_MPPL01000001.1, forward strand.
CGCATACGGAAACACACACTCAAGCCTGTTATCAATGTAATTGTATCCGAGGGAAACGAGAACTTCTATTTGGACCGAAAGCTCAGTGATCATTTAGGGGTTATCGTATCTTTGTTTAATGAAACTATTCGGAGCAATTTTAGAAGAAGAGCTGCGGGCCAGCAGCCAGCTGAAGACCCTTGCGGCTGAAACAGTACTGATGCAAACGAATAGTTATATACGCTCCATTCCGGTTGTGCTTTCGGGCAGTATGCGGGTGATGCGCGAGGATGAAGATGGCCGTGAGATCTTACTTTATTACATCAAACCAGGTGAAAGCTGTATCATGTCTTTTTTAGCCGGAATTCACGAAGATACCAGCAAGGTGAGACTGGTCGTAGAAGAAGATGCCGAAGTGCTGATGTTACCCGTTGCTAAAGCCAGTGAATGGATTAAAACATATCCTGAATGGGCGGAATTCATTTTTAAACTTTATCACAAACGTTTCGAGGAACTGCTTGATGTGATCAATGCAGTCGCCTTCCAGAAATTAGATGACCGCATTTTTACCCTGTTAAAAAGAAAAGCAAGTGTTTATGGATCGAATGAGTTCAGCATTACTCATCAACAGCTGGCCGAAGAATTGGGCACTACCCGCGAAGTCGTTTCCCGGTTACTCAAGCAGATGGAAAAACAACAACTCATTACTTTATCCAGAAATAAAATCACATTAAATACTGCTCTGTAACATAGGTCACCAAATTACATATTAGCCGCTCCTACATTTGTTTTATAAATAAAACAAGTGGAAATAGCAGGATATTTAGCAGCAATATTGATAGGTTTATCATTAGGATTGATTGGCGGCGGCGGCTCAATACTAACCGTCCCGATCTTAGTTTACTTTTTCAGGCTCGATCCTGTTATAGCCACAACCTATTCGCTGTTTGTAGTAGGGTTAACCAGCTCGGCAGGCGCGATAAGCCATTACAGAAAAGGTAATGTCAACTTTAAAATAGCTTTTATATTTGGCATCCCGTCATTAATAGCCGTATTTATTATGCGTAAGTGGGTGATGCCTGCTATGCCGCATCATTTGCTCATAATTGGTTCGTTTGAACTCACTAAGCCTGTATTATTAATGCTTGTTTTCGCCGTTTTGATGCAGGCAGCTTCCATTTCTATGATTAGAAAGAGCAAAGAAATTTTAGTTTCCGGTTCTCAATTTAGCTATACCAAATTGGTTATCCAAAGTATTGTAGTTGGCATTATCACCGGTTTTGTAGGTGTAGGTGGTGGGTTTTTAATTATCCCATCATTGGTATTGTTTGCCCTTTTACCGATGAAAAAAGCGGTGGGCACATCCTTAATGGTCATGACCATTAGTTCCCTGCTTGGCGTATTGGGTGATGTAAGCAGTAATGTATCAATAGATTACCATTTTTTAATGCTGTTTTCTGCATTTGCGATAGCTGGAATTATTGCAGGAAGTTATTTGACTAAATACATTGCCGACACTAAATTAAAACCCGCTTTTGGATTGTTCGTATTGTTTATGGGCATTTTTGTTTTGATCACGACTTTAACTAAATAATATGGATTTAATAAGACAACCCTGGCCCTGGTATGTAGCTGGCCCGCTGATCGGCCTGATCGTACCCGCCTTGTTGCTGCTGGGCAATAAGGCCTTCGGTATATCTTCGTCGCTACGGCATATTTGCGCAGCCTGCGTCCCTGCCAATATTTCTTTCTTTAAATACGACTGGAAAAAGGAAAAATGGAATCTTTTTTTTGCAGCCGGAATTATTATAGGCGGCTTTATCGCCACCTCTTTTCTTTCAAATCCGGGGCAGGTTAATATCAATACACATACAACAGCACTGTTACAGCAGGAAGGTGTTAAAGATTTTAGCGGCCTGTTGCCGCAGGATATATTTAGCTTTCGTCAGCTTTTTACCCTTCGTGGATTTGTTTTTATGGTTGTGGGCGGCTTCCTGGTAGGTTTTGGAACTCGGTATGCGGGTGGTTGTACTTCAGGTCATGCCATTATGGGGATATCTTCTTTGCAGTGGCCATCCTTAGTGGCTACCTCTTGTTTTATGATCGGCGGATTTGTAATGACCTGGTTTATTTTACCTTATCTATTAGAGTTATGAAAAATATAAAATTCCTGATTTTGGGTTTGCTTTTCGGTATTATCCTCGTCAAATCACAGGTGATCTCCTGGTTTAGAATACAGGAAATGTTCCGCTTGCAAGCCTTTCATATGTATGGCATTATCGGCAGTGCGATAGTAATTGGCATCATTTCCATCCAACTCATCAAACGGTTTCAGTTAAAGACCATACATGGCGAGCAAACTGTTATCCCTGATAAAACATTCCATTGGGGCAACGTATATGGCGGGTTGATATTTGGCTGTGGCTGGGCGATCACCGGTGCGTGCCCAGGTCCGCTTTTTGCACAGATCGGTAGTGGTGTTTTGGTAACTATTGTGACGCTGCTGAGCGCCATAGCCGGAACCTGGATATATGGTTTAATAAGAGAAAAATTACCTCATTAATTAAAATAGCTAAATGGAGATCGAACAATTTGAAGATAAGAGTTTATCACATTATTCCTATGCGATCTTAAGTGAGTGCTTTAAAGAAATGGTAGTGATAGATCCTGCAAGGGATATTAAGCCTTATTTAGCATTCGCAGAAAAGCATGATGCAACTATAATTGGTGTGATTGAAACACATCCTCACGCTGATTTTGTAAGCGGACATTTAGAATTGCATCAAACAACAGGCGCTACTATTTATTGCGCTGCATTAGTTGGCGCTGTTTATCTGCATCAGGCTTTTGATGACGGTGATGTGATAAATTTGGGCAAAACCACCCTAAAAGCGTTAAACACACCAGGCCATTCTCCCGATAGTGTTTCTGTTGTATTAGAGCACGATGGTAAAGATAAAGCGGTATTTACAGGTGATACTTTATTTATAGGCGATTGCGGCAGGCCTGATCTGCGTGAAAAGGCAGGTAATCTGACCGCTATGCGAGAAGAATTAGCGGCTAAAATGTACCACTCACTGCGGGATAAATTAATGATGCTGAACAACGATGTGATTGTTTACCCAACGCATGGGGCAGGTACACTTTGCGGAAAAGCCTTAAGTGAAGCCAATAGCAGCACTATTGGCGCTGAAAAACTTAGCAACTGGTCTTTGCAAAGTATTACTGAAGCGGAGTTTATAACTAAGCTTTTGCAGGATCAGCCTTTTGTGCCAAAATATTTCCCGTTTGATGTGGAAATAAATAAGCACGGCGCAGGTAACCTGGCACAAGCAATTGCAAATATTCCTGTTGGCCGAGTTACTAAATTAAACAGCAGTATCTACATCATTGATACACGGGCTGAAAAAGAATTTAAAAAAGGGCATCTCCCGCTATCTATCAACCTGCAAAATGGCGACAAATTTGAAACCTGGCTGGGAAGCATTGTTGCACCGGAAGAGGCTTTCTACCTGGTTGCAGAAAATGAGGAAATACTTGCAAGCCTGATTTTGCGCTGCGGAAAAATTGGGTATGAGCATTTTATTGAGCGGGCATTTGTTTTTCAGGCAGGAACTGAAGTGATGGATGCCTTTGACATAGATTGGTTTTTAATGAAAAAAACGGATTATACTATCGTTGACATTAGGAATAACGGAGAAGTAAAGGAACATCCGATATTTGAAAATGCGATTAATATACCCCTGCCGGAACTGCGGGAGAGATTGTCTGAAATACCGTTTAATAAACCAATTGTTATACATTGTGCCGGTGGTTATCGTAGCGCCGCAGGCAGCAGCATACTGCAATCTGTTTTTGCAGAACAAACAAAAGTTTATGATTTCGGGGTAGCCATTAAAACACTATTAAAATAGCGCAAAATGAACGCAAGGTGTAGATAGGTAACGACGGAGATGCTCAATATTTAATTGCTTTTTCCCTTGTGAACCACACAAGAGAACAGTATAGAATATTTGTGGGATCTTTAGCAAACGTATAATGTTGAATTTCCTGGCTTCAATCCTGGCTAGTTCATCTTTAGTTAAGTACTCCCGTTCTACCTTATTAAACTTCAACTGGTAAGCATGGAAAGGGTCCATCATCTGCGTTTTGCTTTGAATACTCCACCACAACTGGCGCAACAGGGGCGATAGCCTGGTATTGCAGCTGGTAAATTGGCCTGGCCTGGCTGTAATAGCCATTGATGCAAATGTAATAAGATATGATGGCCAGCGCTGCGTAGCTATACCAATCAGTTTTATAAGTTATTCCACCATTGATAACTTCCAGGATCTTGAATGCAAACAAAATAAAGCGCCTATATTTCCTAAAGATAACTAAACGCTGAAAATTGTGGTTTTAAAACATGGCATTTATTGTAGGTTAAGATTTTATGGGTAGCTGGGCATTTAAGTAAATAGTGAATTTGCGTAGTTTTAAAATGGCGATACCATTTACATCGTATCCTTCTGCGCTGTGGCATTTCCCATTGTGCGGGATTTAAAAGTAGACCGGAAAGCATTTGATAAGATTATTCAGGCGGATTTATAGTATTTTGAGGCAAGTATTACTGATTCCAAATTTACTTCCGTCGGTGTTTTTTGTTCCTTTCTGTAAAACCACCATTAGTATTAGTTTGGATTGGAGATGTCTACAATGTGGTTGCGGATAATTTGGCGCATCACTTTTTCCTGATCCATCTTTCTCAGGAAACTGTTGAAGTCTGCTCCGGTAGGGAATTCTCTTCGAATCATTTCTTTGCGATGGGCAAAATCATAGATGTCTGTTAGAGTGCATTGCCAACTAGATTGCTCGTCTTGAAGAATTCATCTATTCACTAGAAATCATCTGTAACAAACTAACTGCTTTTGAAAGCTCCATAAACCAAGTTATAAACTTCGTGAAAACTAAGCAAACACAGGCAAAGGTTTTATCCGGGTAAAGCTTAACTTCAACATATTGAAGCTGGTATAAACAGGCTATAATGCCTGCTAATTTTTGTTTCGATTCTTAGAAATTACCTTAGCAGTAGCCAATTCAAGCTTTAAATTTATACCATAACTTACTAATAACATTGGCCCGTCAAGGCATTCTTATAATTTATAATCTTTATTAATTAGTACAATATTATACCAATTAATAATTATTGGTACGTTATTGCATATTTTTGTTATAGAAATTAAATAATGATAAAAGCAGTTATCGGACAATTTAAAAGCTTGTAGCGATGCTAACTGACAGAATAATTTTTAACCATTTATCCGGGTTAGCTGTAATGAGCCGGATGAATTAATAACTAAATAATTGAAAGAAAGTGTAATGATTGTTGATACCAATGGCCGAATGATTGGTACCATGGATAAAATGGCTGCTCATAAAACGGGGATGCTGCATCGTGCCTTCTCTGTTTTTATATTTAACAGTAAAGGACAATTATTGCTGCAGCAAAGGGCTTTGAATAAATACCATTCCGGCGGGCTTTGGACAAATACCTGCTGCAGCCATCCACGCCTAGGCGAGATGACATTAACCGCTGCTCATCGCCGTTTACAGGAAGAAATGGGTATGGATTGCGAACTAACCGAGATGTTTCAATTCAGCTATCGTCATGAATTTGAGAACGGGCTGATTGAGAATGAGTACGACCATGTTTTTATGGGAATTTGCGACCAGTTGCCTGTACCTGAACCTGCTGAAGTGGCGGATTTCAAATATGTAGATGCCGATCAATTAATGTTTGAATTGTTGGAACGGCCGGAGCTATATACTGCCTGGTTGAAAATATGCTTTGAACAGGTGTTGAATATGCGTTATGAAATCTTTTAAAATAAACTTGCTTGTAAATATTTAATTGTGCCGGCTGCTTTTGCCGGTATGGAAGGAGAGGGCTTAGTTAAATGTTGCTCTTGCTACTCCTTTTTAATTTTAAACGGTTTACTCACAATTAAAGAAAATAAGGCGGTTGTTTGGTACAACCGGAACATATACAGAGCTAAGCGCAAAGATGTATCGGCAGCGCAAGATCGGCTCAAAGGACATAATGTTTTATATCACTTAACTTATATTAATAAAATTTCATGACAAATAATGATTCAGTAAACGACTTGACTTTTGAGCAGGTAGTGACCGATCTTGAGCACGAACATTATAATTCTGCCTTTGATACGCCGCTTCGGCCAGACGCATTTGAAATGGACGACGATACCAAAATGAAATTGATTGCCGAACATTTCACCGGGATTATGCAGGTGCTGGGCATGGACCTGGATGATGACAGTTTAAGAGACACCCCAAAACGGGTAGCTAAAATGTATGTGAAGGAAATTTTCAGCGGCCTTAATCCTGCAAATAAACCCAAACCGACTTTGTTCAAAAATCCATTTCAATACAAACAGATGCTGGTGGAAAGGAATATTGCGGTTTTTAGCAACTGTGAGCATCACTTTGTGCCTATAGTGGGCAAAGCTCATGTTGCTTATATCAGTAACGGGCAGGTGATCGGCCTCTCAAAGTTGAACAGAATTGTACAATATTGTTCGCAACGGCCACAGGTACAAGAAAGGCTGACCATGCAGATTGCTAATATGCTGAAAGAAGTATTGGGCACGGAAGATGTAGCGGTTATCATCGATGCGCATCACCACTGTGTATCCAGTCGTGGCATAAGGGATGCAGGCAGCACAACGCTGACCGCCGAGTACAGCGGGCAATTTTTAATTGCAGAAACAAAGAATGAATTTTTTAAATATATCGGGTAATGGATTTTAAAGGTAAAAATATCCTCGTAGTTGGTGGCAGTTCCGGCATTGGTTTATCACTGGTTAAACTGCTTCATCAGCAAAACGCAAATATCTATGTCGTTTCAAGATCAGCATCTCAAGAATGGCCAGGCGATGTTCAGTTTCTAAAACTCGATGTAACCGGAAATCTTGATGCCGTTGAAACATTCCTGCCGCAGCAACTGCATGGCTTGGTTTACTCAGTTGGAAGCATCAATCTAAAGCCTTTTAACAGGCTAACAACAGAGGATTTTTTGAATGATTTTCAGCTGAATGTTTTAGGTGCAGCCAAAATAATCCAGCAAGCTATTAAGCCTATAAAAAATGCCGCAGGTGCATCTATAGTGCTAATCAGTACTGTTGCTGCCAAAACAGGAATGCCTTACCATGCTAGTATAGCCGCTGCTAAAGGCGCAGTAGAGGGTATGGCGCTTTCATTGGCAGCCGAATTCGCTGCGCAACAAATCCGGGTAAACGTAGTGGCACCATCCTTAACAGATACGCCTTTGGCACAAAACCTGCTCAGCACGCCCGAAAAGCGGGAAGCATCAGCCAAACGGCATCCTTTAGGAAAAATAGGACAGCCGGAAGATATTAGCCAGCTGATCGCTTTTTTATTGTCAGACGAAAGCAGCTGGATGACCGGGCAGGTGATCGGTTTGGACGGTGGTTTAGGAAAATTAAAGACAAGTTAATATGGTAAATATAAAAAGTGAACAGATTTATCAGCTGGAAAAAAATTACCGGATAAGCCTGATCAATAGTTTGATCGGTTATCGCTCGTTGAATTTATTGGGCACAACCAGTAATGACGGCATCTCTAATTTGTGTATCATTAGTTCTACGTTTCACCTGGGTGCAAACCCACCGTTGATTGGATTGGTGATAAGGCCTGAACGGGAGCATAATGATACCTTGCGCAATATTAAAGCAACGGGGCAGTACACCCTGAATAATATATTACCCGAATGGTATATGCAGGCCCATCAAACCAGTGCCAGCTACCCTTCCGGCGTATCTGAGTTTGATAGCTGCGGTTTTCATAAACAATACGTTAAAGATTTCAAGGCGCCTTTTGTTGAAGAATCTAACGTTCGTATCGGCTTAGAGCTACGCGAGGTTATAGATCTCGATATTAACGGCACAACCATCGTTATCGGGGAGATTGTTCACATAATAACTGAAGATACATTGATAGCTGAGGACGGTACAATAGACCACAGTAAAGCAAAAACCATAACAGTGGCGGGGTTAGATACCTATTTTCTTCCGCATCCTATAGGGCAACTGGCTTATGCCAAGCCGGGTATTGAACCTCATTTAAAGCAAAATGATACTAAAGCCAATGTTTAGTTTATGAATAAAGATGCAGAGGTTATTATTATTGGTGCGGGTTTGGCCGGCTTAACAGCCGCCAAAGTATTAAAAGCTGCAGGAAAATCGGTATTGGTATTGGAAGCCTCTGATGGAGTGGGTGGCAGAGTGAGAACAGATGAAGTAGATGGCTATCTGCTCGACCGTGGGTTCCAGGTTTTCTTAACGGCTTATCCCGAAGCCCAAAGCCTTTTAGATTATAAGGCACTCGAACTTTGCAAATTTGATCCTGGTGCCTTGATCCTGAATATGGACGGCGTCACCAAACTTGGCGATCCGTTAAGGCAGCCGGGTTCGCTGGTGAGTACTTTATTTTCGTCTGCGGCTACATTTTCTGATAAAATGCGGATGCTGCGTTTAAAACTTAAATTATCCGGCAAAACTATAGAAGAGATTTTTTCTGACCAGGAGATCACGACAACAGAGTATCTTAAAAGAGAGGGCTTTAGCGGAAGGATTATGAATCAGTTTTTCCGGCCTTTTATGACCGGCATCTATCTGGAAAATCAGCTAAGCACATCGAGCCGCATGTTTGAGTTTGTATTTAAAATGTTCAGCGAAGGTGACGCAGCTATACCTGCTAAAGGGATGGGCATGATTCCAAAACAGTTGGCAGAATGCCTGTCGCCGCATGAACTCTTATTTCATCAAAATGTATCATCAGTAGAAAATGGCGCTGTAACCACAGCAGGCGGAGTAACTTATAATGCTGATTTTGTTTTGATAGCAACTGATCCTTTAGGTTCACCTTCCGGTTATGCAAATGCCGTGATTAAGTATCATTCCGTTAGTAATATGTATTTTACTGCAGAGCGAAGACCCTTTGAAAGTCCGCTGATTGCTTTAAATACTTTAGCAGGAAAATTGGTGAATAATATTGCGGTTATGGATCGTATTGCACCTGCCTACGCTACAAATAGTGCCTTGATCTCCCTTTCACTTATCGGTGATCATTCAAAAATGAACGAAACAGATTTACAGAAAAATGTAATTACGGAATTAAAATTCTGGTACCCCGAAGCAGTAAAATGGAAGCATTTAAAAACTTACCATATCAAATATGCCCTGCCCGATGATGACCGGGTATCTAATGAGCCAGATTATAAAGCTATGCGGTTAAATACCTGGTGTTTTGTTTGTGGTGACCATTTGATGAATGGCTCGATCAATGCAGCTATGAAAAGTGGAAGACTGGCCGCAGAAGCCATAATAAATAGCATGCGTAATGATTAACAACAACTATAGCAATGAATTTTTAGATATTAAACGCTTGTCGGGCGATCTGCAGGCGGATGAGTTTATACTGCACGTTTTTGCAGATGCAGAAAAGAAAAAGCAATTAATGCAGTGGATGGCTGGAGAATCCAGTGTCGAACATTTAAATCTTTTACAAACTGCCTTTCCGGGGTTTGCATTTATTGATAATGCTAGGGATTTGCCTTCATGGGCTCAGCCCCACTTAATGAAAGCGGGGGCTGTGTTTTATGCCAGGCATTCAGAAATAATTATGAGCTTGCTTGGCTTGCTGTCATTACCTTATTGTTATACCGCCGCTAATGGTGCTATGGTTTTGTATTTATCAGAATTGATACGCAAGCAAACTACCAAACGGCTATATGACACGGCCGTTTTTGTTTGGGAAGTTATGGGGCCGGATGCCTTTGGCAAAAATGGCAATGCTTACGAAGAAATATTAAAAGTGCGCATTATGCACGCGGCCGTTCGTTATTATACCCAACAAGGTGGCAAATGGAATGATACCTGGGGATTACCCATCAATCAGGAAGATATGGCCGGAACAAATCTTTCATTTTCACTGATCGTAATCCGTGGGTTAAGGATGCTTGGCTTTAGTGTGAGCCAGGCAGATCAGGAAGCGTTTATGCATATCTGGGCAGTTATTGGTTATTTCACAGGGCTCGATAATGACCTTATTCCGGAAAATTCTAAAATGGCGCAGCAACTGGATAGTAAGATCAAACAACGACAGTTCCAAATTTCTACCCATGGACAAGAATTAACCAGATCTTTAACAGATCATATATTGTCGGTTAATAAAAGTAAAGCTACCGCCAATGATATTATGGGTTTAATGCGTTATTTGCTTGGACAAGAGATAGCAGATATGCTGGCCATAGCTGCTCCAGATCTGCCAGCTTACAAATTGACGCTTATCAAAACATTGAATTTGCTGAAAAGCTTTAAGCCGCAGGGTGATCCTAAACAAAGCTACCGGGCAGCTTATGCTGCATTCAAAATGCAGAAACCGGAACTCAATAAAAGAAACTAAATTCAAATAACCAGCCATGCCTTTTAACTTTAATAACTCATGAAATCATACCAACTTATTCACCAATTGATAAACCTCGTAGCAGAACAGGAAGCAGAAAACCAGGGCAAGGAAGTTTCCCTTCAGGATTTTACTGGTTTTCTGTTAAACAAGGCCGGTGACCCTATTGGGAGCAATAAGAGTAGTGAAGTGAGGTTTGGCGAGAGCGATAGTGCTGCATTGGATATTGCTTATCAGCTGGATAATAACATTGGCAGGCTATTTGTTTTTATGAGCCGCTATGCCAAATCGTATATAAAAAAGGCATTAGAAGGAACGCCTTTGCAAACAGCAGAAGATTTTACAGCACTGGCCATTTTGCTTACACATACCCATTTATCAAAGAGTGAACTGATTAGCCACAATTTGCAGGAAAAAACATCAGGTACGGAAGTAATCAGGCGCCTGATCGCTTCAGACCTAGTTAGGCAATGGGACGATGTTAAGGATAAACGCAGTAAGCACATTGCCATTACGGATGAGGGTAAGGAATTGCTATATAAAGTTTTTGTGCATACAAGTTATGTAGGCAAGATCATTACCGGTAAACTAACTATTGCCGAAAAATTTACTTTACAATATCTTTTACAGAAACTGGAAAATTTCCATCTCGAACATTACGAAAAAAAAACCATCCTCAGCAGAGAAGATCTCAAAATTCTGGCAGAGGAAATTATACCGGAAAAATAAGTGAATGCCTGGTTGCATATGCCGCCTGACTTGGTACCCAATAATCCTATGCTGGGCTATAATTAAAATACCGAATTATAGCTGCTGCCCTTTTTGTTTTTAATGACGTTATACCGCGCTAAGTTAACTCAATATATATCGATAATATTGATTAATAGCTTGTTTGCAGCGGTTGTTAAAAAATGTTAAAGCATAAAGTTCAATCGGTAACTTCAGATTAGCTACAGAATCTCCGGGTAATATTGTTATTACATAAGGCCTTACAAGAGTCTAATTAATAACGAGAAGAATGAAGTTGCTATCCATTATATTATTTTCATTATTTGCCCCATCACTAACCTGGCTGGGTGATTTTAATATCGCAAAAACCGAGGCTGCCAAAACACATAAACTGATAGTGATTAATTTCTCGGGTTCTGACTGGTGTGGCCCATGCATTAGATTGCGTAAAGAAATATTGGAGTCTTCAAACTTTGAGGTCTATGCAGCAGACCATTTGTTGTTGGTACGTGCTGATTTCCCCCGCCAAAAGAAAAATCTACCGGGCAAAGAACAAGTTAAACTGAATGAGGCACTTGCCGAAAAGTATAATGCCGAAGGAAAATTCCCCTATACCATACTGGTTGATGAAAATGGTAAGGTGCTAAAAGCATGGGATGGTTACCCCGATGAAACACCAGAGCAGTTTATAACAGATATTAAAAAGTATGAAGCTCGCTGAAGTCCAAGCAGATAATTTGGCCGCATACAAACGTGTGCTAAAACTAATGGGCAATCGCTTTGAATTTACAGTAGTTGCTGATGATGGAAGTTGGGCTAATGAGCAGATTGATAAGGCCATTGCAGAGGTGCAACGGATTGAAAAGCTATTAACCACCTTTAGTGAAGATAGCCAGACCAATGAAATAAACCGAAATGCTGGTATTAAACCCGTTAAGGTTGACGAAGAAGTTTTCGGTTTGATAGCACGGTCATTAAAAATATCTGAACTAACACAAGGTGCTTTCGATATTACTTATGGCTCAATTGATAAGAGCCTTTGGAACTTCGATCAAAGCATGACTTCGTTGCCGAGCGCCGAGGTTGCTAAACAATCGGTACGGCTGATCAACTACCAAAATGTAATTCTGGATGCCACCAATACTACTGTTTTTTTGAAAGACGCAGGTATGAGGATAGGCTTTGGAGGGATAGGTAAAGGTTATGCAGCCGATAAAGCAAAATTATTATTGCAGGCGCAAGGTATTACCAGCGGTATCGTAAATGCCGCCGGAGATTTGGTAAGCTGGGGAACCCAGCCCAACGGAACACCGTGGACAGTTGCCATTGCCGATCCTGACCAGAGTACAGTACCGTTTTCAAAATTAAATATCAGCGGTATGGCCATAGCTACATCGGGCAATTACGAAAAGTATGTCACGATAAATGGCAAAAAGTATTCGCATACCATCGATCCTACAACTGGGTTGCCGGTTAGTGGTATAAAGAGTGTAAGTATCATTAGCCCAAGTGCCGAACTGTCTGATGCTATGGCAACACCCGTAATGGTGATGGGTGTTAAGGTAGGGCTTGATCTCATTAACCAGTTAAAGCACATGGCCTGCATTATAGTAGACGATCATAATAAAATTCATAGTTCACATAATATCAATATAAAAAATTAACATGGTAAAGAAAGCCCCTGTTTTATTACTCGTGTTTGCGTGCTTTGGCATAATGTACGGGTTAAGCTCATGCAGCTCTGTTAAAGCCTACCAAAAGAACCGGATCAATGATTCTGAAATGGAGCTGGCGGCGCGTAAGTCGCAAAAATTTGAGCAAAGTTTTCAGCTCTACCGCGAAGGCGGTTCTGGTGCCAATGGTGGCAAAAGTGGTGGTGGTTGCGGTTGTAATTAATAGACGTCAAATTAAATGAGGAAAATTTATTTAGGCGTTTTAATGCTTTACATGGGCATATTATCATCTCATGCGCAAATGCAAACAGAAAAACAAGCCGTTAAGGATACTTCAAATTATCAATCGCGTAAACTGAGCCTTGATGAGGTGAATTTTGTATCTGGTTATTACCATCAAAATGGTAATAACTCAGCAGTAACAGGAGGGATAGGCACGGAGAAGTTGACCGATTTCGCCAACACGCTTGACGTGCAATTCTCTAAGTATGGCAAGAGCGGCAGAAAAAATACCTATCTGTTTGAGTTGGGGGTAGATCATTATACTTCGGCATCGTCGGACAAGATCGACCCAAGTACCATTTCATCTGCATCAATGCAGGATACCCGTGTATATCCATCTTTAAACTGGACATCGTTAAACGAAAAAACAGGTAATGCTTTTGGTTTTACCGGCTCATACTCGCACGAATTTGATTACCAGTCTTTCGGTGCCGGGTTTAATCTGACCCGTTTATCGAAAGATAAAAATACGCAGTTTGATTTTAAGGCACAGGCATTTTTAGATACCTGGAAGGTGATACTGCCCATTGAACTGCGAACGGGGTATAACCCCAATGTACAGCAGGGGCGGGAGCAAAAGTGGGATTACCCATCCGCGCCGCGAAACTCGTTTAGTACATCATTCTCTCTGTCGCAGGTTTTGAGTACGCGTTTGCAGGCTTTGATTGTTGTAGAGCCATCGTATCAAAAAGGATTGCTTGCTACCAGATACCAGCGTGATTATTTTACGGATGGATCTGAACGGGCTGAAAACCTGCCGGGCGGCCGTTATAAATTACCAATTGGTTTAAGGCTCAATTATTTTCTGGACGACCATTTTGTGATCCGTACCTTTTACCGGTATTACATGGATAACTGGGGTATAAGGGCGCATACGGCAGAGATAGAAGTACCAATTAAGTTTTCATCGTTTGTATCCCTAAGCCCATACTACAGGTATAATTACCAAACAGGTACCCGTTATTTTGCGCCCTACGGGCAGCATAACCCAACGGATAGTTACTATACCAGCGATTATGACTTATCTACACTGCACAGCAATTTTGTGGGTGCTAACCTTCGCTTGTCGCCACCAAAAGGTGTGTTTGGCTGGCAGCGTTTTAACTCACTGGAATTAAGGTACGGACATTATATGCGGTCTACAGGTTTAAATTCAAACATCGTAACTTTAGCAATGAAGTTTAAATAAACTATATGCACCACGAACATCATGTAACCAGTTCAGAAACCATCAGAGATATCGTTATTGGTATGTCTGATGGTTTAACTGTTCCCTTTGCTTTAGCCGCAGGGTTAAGCGGGGCTATCAGTTCATCAACCCTGGTAGTTACAGCCGGCATTGCCGAGATTGTAGCAGGTTCAATAGCTATGGGTTTGGGTGGTTATCTTGCAGGGCGTACGGAAGCAGATCATTACCAGTCTGAATTGAAACGGGAATATGAAGAGGTAGAACGCCTGCCCGAACAGGAAAAAGCCGAAGTAAAACAAGTATTTGCGGAGTTTGGCCTTTCTGAACCATTGCAACAGCAAATAGCCGATGAAATGGCTAAAGACAAAAAGAAATGGGTAGAATTTATGATGCGCTACGAATTAGGGCTCGAAGAACCTAATGCCAACAGAGCAACCAAAAGTGCAATAACTATCGGTGTTTCTTATATCGTTGGCGGCATCATTCCACTGTCGCCTTATATTATTATTGATCACGCACAACAAGCCCTTTATTATTCATGCGGTCTAACCCTGATCTGCCTGTTTATTTTTGGTTATTTTAAAAGTAAAATGACAGGTCAGCCGGCGTTAAGCGGCGCATTCAAAGTAGTAGTTATCGGCGCGCTTGCCGCTGGTGCAGCCTTCCTGATGGCTAAACTTATCACCGGAAAATGATCAGTGAGGTTCGCCGCCACCATTAATCATATCAGATACAATGCCTTTATTATCTTTCCTTTCGGCTAAGAATACACCCGCTAAATGCAGGGCAATAAAAACCAGGATCAGATACATGCAAAATCCGTGAACGCTTTTAACCGTATGCCTGATTGATTTGTAAGCTGCCAGGGCATCCTCAAAAGCTAAGAATAAGCCCGTTACAACCATAATGATTAATAGCAGATAAAACACGCTATAAATTGCTTTTACAGTCAATTCATGTTTAGCAAGCTGCCTGCTCTTTTTGGTGATTTGAAATTGATGCCAGGCGCTCTGTAACTTTCGGATAAACTTTTGATCGGCCGGTTGAAAAAGCTCCAATATTAACCTGAATAGCAATAGTGTAGCCAATGCATAGCCAAAGTAAATATGCACATCCCAAGTTTTATCACTCAACGCGTGGGCAACACTCTTAGCCTCATCTGCCGTAACCGTAGCTCCGGCTTTAGTAAATGCGCCTTTCATAAAAGACGATATACTGTGATCGTCGGTAAGTGTCGAATTAATTAGTACCGTTATCAGCAATCCGCTGATAACAATGGTATTAGCCCAGTGCCACAAACGTAGCGATGCCGAATACTTTTTTACTTGTGCCGGATGTTGTACATCCTTACGAATTGGTTCTATAGTGCTCATATAAAGTTAAGTTCCTGCTTTACCTAAAAATATTCCCAGTACAAATACAATCCCTCCACCAACTATTACCTGCAAAATGGTTGATACCAATGGCGTTTTCATAAAACGGTAACGGATAAAGGCGATGATTAACAATTCGAAAATCACCACCCCGTAAGCCAAATGTAAAGCTTGTTGAAGGTTAGTTATTAAAAAAGGGAGTGTGTGTAGCATGCCGCCCAACGCGGTTGCAAATGCAGTAATGCAGCCTCTTACTATCGGGCTGCCCCGGCCGGTTACCGTGCCATCGTCAGATAATGCTTCGGCCAGCCCCATACTTATGCCAGCGCCAAGTGATGCAGCCAGGCCTACAAAAAATGCTTTAATGGGCTGCCCGGTTAACCCGGCAGTTGCAAATATAGGGGCCAGGGTAGATACCGATCCATCCATCAGGCCAAGTAAACCAGGCTGTACTTTCTGTATTACAAATGTGGCTTTTTCTTTTTGATTCATAATTTATGGCGAAAATTAATATTAGAATTTGAAGCAAATCTGTAGCAGCCTCTAATCAATCGAATGTGGTTTATTTAAGCTACATTGAACTACAGATTTTCTACAATTTCACTTTGTATGTTTGAACTAAAAACCAATTGAAAATCCTCATCATTGAAGACGAGCAGGGCCTTCGGGATAATATTGTTTCTTATCTTAACGCGGACGGCAATATTTGCGAAAGTTGTAATGATCTTTCTGGGGCTATATCCAAATTAGCGAGCTACAATTATGACTGCGTTTTGCTTGATATCGGCTTGCCAGATGGCGATGGTTTTACAGTTTTAAATTTCCTTAAAAAGCAGCGGAAAGAAGAATCTGTGTTAATTATTTCTGCCCGCAACTCATTGGATGATAAAGTAAAAGGGCTTAACATTGGTGCAGATGACTATCTTACAAAGCCCTTTCATTTAGCCGAACTAAAGGCCAGGGTAGAGGCTGTTTATCGCCGTAAGACTGCTCATAGCAACAATAAGCTTGTTTTTAATGAAATTGCAATTAACCTGTTTGGCAGAGAAGTTGAGATCAATAATAAGCCCATTATACTAACCCGGAAAGAGTATGACATGCTCTTGTATTTTATTGCCAATAAGGGGAAGGTTATTTCTAAAAGTGCCATTGCTGAGCATTTATGGGGCGATGAAATGGATATGCATGATAGTTTTGATTTTATTTATACGCATATCAAAAACTTACGAAAAAAGTTACTGGATGCATCGGCCAATGACTATTTAAAGTCTGTATATGGCATCGGTTATAAATTTAGTGCGGTATGAAACTATCTGCCCATTATAATAAAGCCAGCATCATTGTATCGGTAACCGTATTATTGGCCGGGGCGGTTATCTACTTTTTCGCTATTAATTATATTGCCCGCAACCAACTCGATCGCGATTTGGATGAAGAAATAGGAGAGCTATTTGAATATATAAACACACATCATCAATTACCCAAGCCGGTAGACTTTGATGAAGACCAAACCACGTTTGTAAAAACAGACCATAGGGTATCGACCAGATTCTTTGATACCGCCTATAAAAATCCCAAAGAACAAAAAACTGAAAATGGACGTGCGGTGGAAGGTTCTGTTGCTTTAAATGGACTTACCTATAAGTTTACTATAGTTATATCAAGTGAGGGCACCGAGTATCTGATCCAGATAATTGCCATAATTACTTTGGTATTAATGGTTAGTTTGGTGTTAATATTGTTTTTGACCAACAGATATGTTTTAAACGGGTTGTGGCAACCGTTCTACAAGTTGCTTAATCAGCTTAGGGGTTTTAATGTATCAGAACAATTAGAGCATCATTTATTGGTTACCAAGGTAGATGAGTTTAAAGAGTTGGACCAGGCTATAGAAATGATGTCATTAAGGGTAAAAAATGATTTTCAAAAACTGAAAGAATTTACTGAGAATGCTTCGCATGAAATGATGACCCCCTTAGCGGTAATTACATCAAAACTGGATACCTTAATTCAGGACGAGTCGCTTAAGCCTGAACAATTTGAGCAAATTAATGATATTTATGGGGCTACCAGTAAGCTTTCCAGGCTCAACCAGTCACTATTGCTACTGGTTAAAATAGAGAATAACCTGATAGACGATGCTGAGGTTATAGATCTGAAATACTTATTAACCGATAAGCTCAGGCAGTTTCAGGAGTTAATACAGTCTAAAGATCTGAATTTAATTGCAAATCTAATTTCTCACGAAATTATGGTTAGTAGGTATCTGGTCGATATTTTATTAAATAATTTAATTAGTAACGCGATAAGGCACAATACTCATGGGGGCGAACTGTCAATTACGTTATTTGAGGATAGGCTATCAATTCAAAATATAGGAAAAGCAAATGCCCTTAATACCGAGCGGATGTTCGACAGGTTTCAAAAAGGGAATAGATCTGAAGGTACTGGACTAGGTTTAACAATTGTTAAAAACATCTGCAAGATGTATGGCTGGGAAGTGACTTATTGCTATCAAGATTCCATGCATACCTTTCAAGTCATATTCGAACCGTCAACAATTTTATAGCTTCAGATTGTCTTCAAAATCGCGCTTTAACATTGCCGCTAAATAATAGGCTTTGATTAAATGAAATTACGCTAATCATAAGTTGATCAATTATTAATAAAATTTATTTATAAAAAAATAATTTAACGATGTTGAGCCATTTACGGCCTTTTCAATCTGCTTCCCTTCGGCTTACTAAAAGTCAACAGCGACATGATAAAATTAATGAAATAATAATTGCTGTTATGAACGATAACCAGGAATATAGGGATGCAGAAACACTTTGGTTAGCATTGAAAGAAAATGGATTAAACATCAGTATAAGTTCGTTTTATTCCAGATTAAAAACTTTTATCGAGAACGGTACTGTAGAGAAACAAACGCTTAAATATAATAAGAACGTTTATCGGTTGGTGAGGAAGCAATGAAATAAGGTAAACTGCTTTTAATATTATTATTCTATCGGGCTTCTATATCTAAGGTAATTATGAAAAAATCAATCAGTGGTTTTTAGCTTGCCTGTTTTTAATGAGCAGCTTTTTATTGCCATTGGGCGATTTTTCGTTAATACTCATTACCCAAAGTAAGTGTTTTAGGCCGCCTTTAACCTAAACGTACTTATACTATTTACTAATTTTATATAAGTTTATTTGTGCGGTGATTCTCTCATAAATTAAAATTATATTTTATTTGAAAATCTGCTATAAGCAGGGGATAACCATACTCGTTAATCATTGGTTATTAGCTTAATAAGATAATCCCGCCCTTATCGTAAGGATCGGGGCGGGATTAATTTTTATGGACGGGAAGAAGGTGCTATGCCATAAGTTTTACCCGGTACCGAACCCATGGTAAATACCAGGCTACCGCCCGAAGTGATATCTTTATGCCTGATATAAGTAAAAGGATATGGCTTGCCGTTTAATTGAACTTGCTGAATATATTTATTTTTCTTGCTGTTATTTTTCGCTGTTATTGTAAATGTTTTCCCATTTTCCAGGTGAAGGGTGGCTTTATCGAATAATGGTGAACCGAACACATATTTTCCCTCCATTGGGTTAACGGCATACATGCCCAGGGCGCTGAAAGCATACCATGCACTCATTTGTCCTACATCCTCATTGCCGGGCAATCCATCTGTATTTGTTGTATAAAATTTATCAATAACCTCACGCACCCGGTCAGCTGTTTTCCATGGCTCACCGATGTAGTTATATAAATAGGTAATGTGGTGACTAGGCTCGTTACCGTGCGCATATTGCCCAATTAAACCTGCAATATCAGGCGCTGTACCGGCGCGAAGTTCAGAAGATATGGTAAATAAGCTATCGAGCCTTTTCTTAAATGTTTTTTGACCGCCAAGCAAATCTATCAATCCATGTACATCATGAGGGGCCAGGAACAGGTATTGCCATGCATTTCCTTCTGTGTAATCTGAGGTTTCAGGAGCAGAGTAAATCGGATCAAACGGGCGGTGGAACTGCCCATTGGCAAGGCGGCCATTAAAAAAACCTGTCTGCTTATCGTAATAAAGTTTATATAACTGGCTTCTTTTAGTAAAATATTCGGCATCCGATTTTTTGCCCAACGCCAAAGCCATTTTAGCAATACCGGCATCTGCTATGGCGTACTCCATTGCCCAGGCTACAGATTCATGCATGCTGGCTGCCGGGATGTAACTGAGTTTATTAAGGTACTGCAACCCGCTTGAATCGCGCATGGCGGTATGTTTCATCGCGGCATAAATTTCCTCATATTGTTTAGGGTCAATCAGACCCTTGCCGAAGGCATCGGCGATAATTATAATTGCCGGATTGCCTACCATACAGTCTGTCTCGCTGCCAACCAGTGGCCAAACCGGTAGGCGGCCCTGTTGCTGGTAAATTGCCAGCATTGATTTAACGATGTTTTTAACCAAATCGGGATGCATAATCGTCATGAAAGGGCTCCATGCGCGATAGATGTCCCATAAAGACATTGTTGTATAATTCTTGAAATCAACTTTTCTGTACACTTCTTTGTTGGTGCCCCTGTAGTCGTTATTGGCATCATTAAATAGTGTGGGGCCTAGGCACATGTGATATAAAGAAGTATAAAAAATTTCTCTGTCGGCCTTGTTATTTGTTTCTATTTCTACACCGGCCAAAGTCTTCTCCCAGGCATGCTCGGCCTTATTATGGTAGGTGTTAAAATTACCGCTTGGTGCTTCCGCTTTCATATTAGCAAGCGCATTCTCTTCGCTAACCGGAGATATGGCAACTTTAAGCATAATATCCGGATGATGTGCTGCATCGAAATACAGCGCAGCTTTGGCATGCAGGCCTTCAACTTGTATAGCATTTTGCAAAGTGCTATCGCTGTAGAATTCTGCTTTTGTAATAGGCTGAGATGTCCTTATCGCAAAATAAAGCCTTTGGTCTTTAGCCCAACCTGTAGAAAATCGATAACCGGTAAACGTGGTATCATTAACTTTTTTAATAAAAGTTTTTACCGGCTTATCCCAATTCATGGCAAAACCCAGGTCGACGAAAATATGTGCATTATCTGTTTTATTGTAATGATACTGATGGATGCCGACCCGCTCGGTTGCAGTTAGCTTTGCTTCCACATCATATTTATCCAGATGTACCTGGTAATATCCGGGGTGGCATATTTCTGATTTTTTAGAAAATAACGATCCGTACCCTGTGTTTGGCTTGTTAAACTGCATCGGGTAAAGCTGCAACGGCCCGTCAGCCGGAACAATCATAACATCATTAAGGTCTCCAATTCCGGTTCCGCTAAGGTGGGTATGTGTAAACCCCAGTATCTCTTCACTTATATAATTATAGCCAGAACACCAGTCCCAGCCATTAAATTTATCCCAGCCACGCCCAATTTGCGTGGGGCCAAGTTGTACTGCACCAAAAGGAACATTTGCCCCTACAAATACATGTCCGTGGTCTTTTGAGCCAATAAACGGATTAACATAACTGGTTAATTTGGAGGGTTGTGCCTGTGCGGTCGCATTTAACATTATAGCAACAATACCTGCTGTAATTGCTTTTTTTATCATTGTGTTTTATTAAAAAAATAACGGATTTGAAGGTATTGATTTTATTCAGATTCAACAACGCATACCTTTATTAATAACCAATTGAAAGCCAGATAATAAAAGTAATATACATCCGTAACATTAACGGTAATTACACCTTTTAAGCATATTGGTATAACCGGGTTGCTCATGTAACAGGGAATTTAGCATTGCAAAGGTTAGCATATACGCAACGAAACACAGTATGGCAGCCCGGTAAATTAGAACCTGCCATAATAGATTTTGAGTTAATTAAATAGCATATTAGAATAAATATTGAGGTTAATGTATATTTAAATAAAGAGTTTTAACGGCTCATTAAGAGCCTGATTCTACAATACAAAACACTATGACAAATAGCAGTACGAATTCAAAAGTTGATTTTTATTTTAGTAAAGGCCAAAAGTGGCAGGTAGAAATAGAGAAATTGAGAGTGATTATTCTTGATTGTATGTTGATTGAAGAATTGAAATGGGGGTGTCCATGTTATACATTTCAGGAAAGCAATATTGTTTTAATACATGTATTTAAAGAATACTGTGCGCTATTGTTTTTTAAAGGCGCTTTATTAAGTGATGCCAATGGTATTTTAGTTCAACAAACCGAGAATGTACAGGCAGCACGCCAGATTAGATTTACCAATATTGGAGGAATAGTAGAGATGGAAGCTATCTTGAAGGCCTATGTTTACGAAGCTGTTGAAGTGGAAAAAGCTGGTTTAAAGGTGGATTTGAAAAAACACACAGAGTTCCTGATCGCCGAAGAATTACAAAAGAAATTAGATGAAAACCATGAATTGAAAAATGCTTTTGATGCACTTACACCGGGACGGCAAAGAGCATACTATCTTTATTTTTCTGCACCAAAGCAAGCTAAAACCAGGGAAGCTAGAGTTGAAAAATGTATTGCGCAAATTCTCAACGGAAAGGGTTTAAATGATTAGCCAATTTACTTGTTTCCTACAGTATTTTACTCTTTAGCATTGATATCCGATACCCACTGGTTGGTTGTGCCAAACTGTTTATCAGGCTGTGCAGATACGGTAATAATTAACGAACCACCCTGCAAAATTTCCTGATGAGTAAGCCAGTTTCTGTTCAGCTTTTTACCATTTAATATTACAGATTTAATGTATTTATTATGTTCGTCATAGTTTAGCACATCAATATTAAAGCTCTTACCATTAGGCCATTTAAACTGCACATGGTTAAATAGTGGTGCGTTAAGGTAGTAAACAGGCCAGCCCACACAAGCCGGTGAAAAACCACAGGCCGCAAATACAAACCAGGCGGACATAGCCCCGGCATCGTCATCCATGGTGCGTACGTAAGTATCGGGTTTGTTCTGGTAAATTACGTCTACAAACGGATCAATGCCCCGACTATTATCATTAAAATAGTACTGAACCACGGTATCCACAGCATATTTGTGCATTAGTGCCTGCGATTTATAAGGTTGTAATGATGCATTATACATCAACGGCACCTGTATATCTGGCTCATTGGCATGGTTGTAATAATCATTATCAAAAAACTGGTCGAGCTGATTGATGTAAGCTTGCGGCCCGCCGGTTAATACTGTCAGCCCCTTAATATCGAAAGGTACAAACCAGCGGTATTGCCAAACGGTGCCCTGGTACAATCCGCGTGCGGGTATGCGGTCTACATCGGGCTTGGTAATATCTTTAAAATCCTTATTCCAGTATTCTTTATAGCCCAGTGCTTTTTGTTTGTATTGATTGCTTAACTCAGTTTTACCCATTAGCCCCAGTATTTGCGAGAGAGCCCAGGTATCATAACTGGATTCCAGCGCTTTATCGGGGTGCGAGAAATCGAGACGGTTAACATCTGCTGTTAATGAATCGCTTATCTTATTAAAATCAACTTTGTAGCCTTTTCGGTAAGCATCGAGCAAAATCACAATTGCGTGTTCGGTACGCACCGTGTTTGAGGGTTCGTGCTGGGTGGCATAATCCTTTTTGCCAAACTCATATAAGTTAGCTACGGAGGTGGTAATAGATTGATATTTATCCGGATAGAGTATGGATAATAAAGGCAATTGAGTACGGTAATTATCCCATATAGCCCAGCCATTGTAAATGCTGTCTGTGGTGTGTTGTAAGCTGCCATCGGTTGCACGGTAACTGCCATCAGGTTCAGAAACTAAGTAAGGCGATTGTACCGTACGATACAGTAAAGAGTAAAAGAGTTGCTCCCTGGCTGGGTTACCTGTTACTTTTATACGGCTTAACACCTCGTTCCATCCCTGGCGGCTTTGAGCTTTTAATTGCTCAAAATTTCCGGTAGTAAGCGCAGCTTCAGCGTGGTTAACATCAACTGATGAAAAGGCAATATTTAACTTTACCTGCTGAGCCTGGTTATTAATACCGGCTACCAGTTTATGTTCTTCTCCATTCGTGAATTTTACCTGCTGATTAAACCTAATGGCATAATATACCCGGTAAGTACCTACGTTACAGGTAGTGCGCGAATCTACCCAACCTGTTAAGCCATTGGCTTGCAATTTATGTTCTTCTGCTACAAACTTATTGGCCAGAGTGTGGCTTAAATCTATCATAAAGCCCTTTTGACCTTGCGGGAAGCTATAATTTTCTACGCCCTGATTTTTATATACAGCTATTTTGGCAGCAATATGATTACTAAACGAAACCTGGTAATAACCGGCTCCGGCGTTTTCTTTGGCTTTGGTTAAAGCAACTTTAGCCGTATCGCCTAAAAACGGGGTAATTAATATATTGCCGCCACTGCCCTGGCAGCCAACACCTTCTACACGGTTATGGGTAAAACCCAGGAAGGTTTTGGCTTTATGCTCATAACCCATATGGAGGTTAGGATAAGTTTGAGGGCCAATACTCATCATGCTGAACGGATAAGATGCAGCAGGCGACATCTGGCCATGATCGCCGGATGAGCCTAAGAACACATTAACCAGATCTGCCGGTTGCTGTGCGGCGGCTTTTTTAGGCTGAGAATGTGCAGACAGGCAGGCAAATGCAATTGAAACAAAGAACAAAAATTTCATGTAAGAAAAATAACAGGGAAAATAGGATGTTAATTGTGCAGTTGTTTTTTTCTTAGATATTCTAATAAAAGCTTTGGCCTGTCTGTTTGAATAATGTTAGCGCCGTGGTTGATGATCCAATCCCAGCTGTCTTTTTTGTTGTCATCTTCAACAGCAGTATCATCATCATGGCCTCCGTTAAGAGATGCCCATAATGAGTTGATCCAAACTTTTGAACCTGTTTGGGTAATAAATTTATTATCAGCTAAAATAGCCGAAGTGTCTTTTGTGAAAATCAACTCAAAAGCGTAAGGCTTCATGTTTTTCAGGTAGTCAGTAATTACCTTTCTGGCGTCTGGTTTATCCAGGTTCACTACTGGCATGTAGATGATCTTACCGATAAGTTGCGGATACCTGTGCTGTACAGAATCATAAGGCATTTCAGATTTAAAAATGGCCTGCTGTAAGGTGCCTGTTTCTTTTAAAATGGCGTAGGCCTCATTGTAAACGTCGTAACTTTTATCCAGGTTAACCTTTACGTTACTGCCTTTGAGGGCCTGCATTACTTCCTTTAATGTCGGGATTGGGTTATTAGTTACCCGGCCCAGTCCATTTTTTAAGCGGAAGTTTTTGATTTCCTCTAATGTGTAATCTGCGGGTACGCCCTTACCATTTGTGGTACGGTTAATGGTTCCATCGTGCATAATTACAATGGCACCATCTTTTGTTTTTTTCAAATCGAGCTCTACAATATCAACGCCCATTGCAGCGGCATATTCAAATGCCCGCAGGGAGTTTTCGGGGGCATTACGCCAATCGCCGCGATGCGCGGTTACCAATATTTTGTTTTGAGCGGTAGCAGAACCAAATTGTATTACAGTTGCAGCAAGTAGCAGGTAGTATCTGATTTTCATTGAAATTATTTTGAATGGCAAATATTGTAAAATAAGTAAAGGGAGGCCATTGGTACCTCCCTTTACTGACTAATTAGTTATTAATAACCCGGGTTTTGATACATCTTAACCGGGTCGAGTTTATACTCGTCGAATGGAATAGGGTAGTAGCGGTCTTTTGTTGTAAAGTTAGATACCAATGCCAAACCGAAATCTGCCTGTGGTTTGCTTTTAAAGTAGGCCACCAATTCATCAGTAGTGAAAGTCCTCAACAAATCAAACCAGCGGTGATGCTCAAATGCCAGTTCAACACGGCGCTCGTGTAAAATAGCTAGTTTAAGCGTTGGATATTTGGCAGTGTAGGCGCTGTTGGTAATTGATACCGCATAAGTTGGCATACCGGCTCTTGCGCGTACCATATCAAGGTATTGTATCGCAGTAGCATTGTCACCTATATACATGTTTACTTCTGCCAGCATCAATATTACGTTGGCATATCTCATTAATATCCAGTCGTTACCTCCGTAACCTAAGTTAGTTGCTGCAGAGCTGGCATCCCTATATTTGGTGATGAACCAATCTTTTACAATCGGGTCGTTCGCATATTTAACAGAGAAGGTCATCCGTGGATCATTAGCTTCATAATCATTGATCAAATCGTGCGTAACGTTACCGCCAACGCCCGATGATGCTTTTAGTGAATTAATGGTTTCGCCCTTTGCCTGGTTATTAGCTGCAATTGCCGAACTGTAGTTAATATCACCCTGTTTATTCACTATCTGAAACATCAGTTCGGGGCAGGTTGACTTTTTATTCACATCAAATACATCAGTATAAGGGATGCTGCTTAATGCGCCGAATGTGCGCATGTTGTAAGCATTCATTAAGTAAGTCTTGGCGTTCGTCAGGTTAACAGTTCGGTTAGCCTGGTCTTGCGTAGTTGCCATGGTAAGATAAACCTGACCCAGAAATGCATTTGCCGCCGCCTTTGATGCCCGGCCAATGTTACCACCGCTTTGCAGATTAGGTAATGGGCTGTTATTAATTACGTCGGTTAAATCGGCAACAATCTGGGCGTATACAGTTGCCTGTTTTTCGCGGAAGGTATTTGCCGTAATCTCGGTAGATCCCAATTGTTTGGTTACCAAGGGCACATCGCCCCACAAACGTACTAAGTCAAAGTACATCAGCGCGCGTAAAAACTTAGCTTCGGCAGTGTATTGGGCCTTTACGCTTGCATCAGGAAATGCAACCTTATCAATGTTAGATAAAACTGTATTGGCCCTGGCGATGGTACCATATAGCGATACCCAATGCGCTTTTAAATAAGTATTACTTGCTATCAGCGAAAAGTTGTTGAACTGGAAAGGTTCGCCGGCATTACTCTGGTTATCATTTGTACCTGTATCGTCAGATCGCTGGTCGGTCCAAAGGTCGCTGGTTTCGCCAATATTATTGCCGCTGCGCAACGATTGATAGATCCCGTTAACAGCCAATAAAACATCATTGGGCGATTGGTAACTGGCAGCTACACCAACGGCGTTAGGGTCGCTTTGCTCTAAAAAACTCTTTTTGCATGCTGAACTTACTACTACAAATGCAGCAAGGCATATAATAGCTGATAATTTCTTTTTCATCTCTATTCTCGTTAAAAAAATATTAAAAAGTAAGGTTAATGCCCAGGTTGTATGATCTCACAAGCGGGTAAACACCATAATCTATACCCGGTGCAAGGTTTGCCGGCTGTGTACTGTTAGAGCCGCCGCTCGAATAATTATAATCAACTTCGGGATTGTAACCTTTGTATTTGGTAATGGTGAAAGGGTTTACAACACTGGCAAATATGCGCGCATTGCTGATACCCAGTTTTGTTTTCATGGTGTTTGGTATACTGTAGCCTAACGTGATATTTGTACAGCGTAAAAATGATCCGTCTTGTAAATAGAAGGTTGATAAACGTGTGCTGTTACTTTGCGTACCACCGCGTGATGCACGGTAAACAGTACCATTCCCCGGCTGTGCTGCATTACGGTAACGGTCGGCCACATCGGCATACTGGTTGCCTGAGCCCTCCATGTTGTACAGGTAGTAATCTTGTCCGTCAAGTATTTTATTGCCTTGCGAACCGGTAAAACCTGCACCTAAATCAAAGTGTTTGTAAGTTGTATTTAATGCAAAACCATACGTAAAGTTGGCATAGGGCGAACCAATAACTGTTTTATCAGCATCGGTTACTTTACCATCGCCATTGGTATCTACAAAGTACAGATCGCCCGGTTTAACGGGATTGGTCGACGATGCAGAAGGGGCAACTTTGCTGATATTCTCCGGTGTAACCATACCGGCTACCTTAAAGCCGTAGAACATACCAACAGGTTGGCCCTGTTCTGTAATATTGGTAAGGTAAGAGCGCTCGGCACCGTTGATAATAATGGTGTTATTACTTGGCAACTTAACCACCTTATTACGGTTTAAGGAGATGTTACCGCTGGCGTTAAAGGTGAAATCTTTTTGATTTATAATACGGCCATCCAGTTGTAAATCAAAACCGCTGTTCCTGATCTTAGAATCTTTAAGATTTGTAAGAATAGTTGTGGTGCCCGATATAGCAGAAATTGGCTGATTATATAACAAATTGTAAGAGTAACTTAAATAGTAATTGGCAATGATAGATAAGCGGCCTTTTAATAAGCTGATATCTGTACCAAAATTATATTGTGATGTTGACTCCCAGCTTAGTTTAGCATCCTTTATACCACCCGGATAAGTGGCATTTGAAATGGCACTGCTGCTGCCAAATACTACACCGGTAGGGCTGGCTAATGTTTGCTGTGTGTTGTAATTACCAATATTAAAGTTACCGCTCAATCCCCAGCTGGCGCGTATTTTAACGGTAGATTGATCGCCCAGAAAGTTGTGATAAAATGGCTCCTGAGATAGTGCCCATCCGGCGGCTACTGATGGGAAATAACCATACTTGTTAAGCGGACCAAAACGCGAAGAACCATCAGCACGGAAAGAGCCTGTTAAAAAGTATTTGCTATCGTAGTTATAATTAACACGGCCTAAATAAGATAGCAGGGTGTAAACAGACTTGGCCGTTGGCGCAAGCCCCAGGCCGGTTTGTGGATTACTTGTTGTAACCAGGGTGAAATTGCTTGGATCGGCTCCCTTACCAGTAATTTCCGGGATGGCATCGTTTTGAAATCCACGGGCATAAACGCTCAGGATATCGCTGCTGTTTTTTTGTGCCGAATAACCTGCCAAGGCATCAAAATGATGTTTACCAAATTGCTTATTATAATTTAAGGTGAATTCGCCCAGCTGGTCTAGCTGCGATGTTGTTTGTGCCGCCGCTGTTGCTGCCGCAATAGACTGCGTAGACCCTGGTGCAAACGCACCACTGCTTAATGTTGTAGGTAGATAGTAATTATACTTTTCGTTATAGGTTTGGGTGCCTAAATTAACCTTAGCGCTAAAGCCGGGTAGTATGGTATAAGTTGCATTGGCATTGTAAGTACCGCGGTAACCTTTACGGGTAATTTTGGTACGCTCTGCCAGTGCTACCGGGTTTTCGATAGATTGGTAACCGTAAGCACTAGATTGTGACGCTTCGGCATTAGTTGCCAAAGTACCATCGGCGTTATAAGCCGGCAGGTAAGGCATATAGATCAACGCCCCTAAAATAGGGCTGTGGTCAAAACGGCCTTCCTGTACCTCTTTATTGTAATTTTGTGTGTAAGATATGTTAGCGCCAACATGTAGTTTTTTACTCACGTCGCCATCAACATTAGTACGGAAGTTATAACGTTCCTGGCCTGTGGTATGGATAATACCATCCTGGTTTTGGTATGCACCGCTTACAAAATAACGGATACCGTTTGATGCGCCCGAGAATGAAAGGTTATGCTTTTGGTAAAAGGCATTGTGGTACAATTCGTCCTGCCAGTCTGTATTTACTGTTTGATGAATTAACGATTGGGTTGTGTAGTTGTACAAACCGTCTGGTATACTCACACTGCCTGCATTACCAACATTGGCAATACGGGTGGCATTGGGGTCGGAGTACATGGCATCATTCCAGGTGTGGCCGGTGTTAACCCACAAATCGTGATAGGTATTATTACGGCCGTCAATTACCAATTGGGCAGCCTGATCTGAATTAAGCAGCTTTACTTTTTTGGCGAGCTGGTTAATGCCGGTTTGCACATCATATTCAAATTTTCCTTTACCTTCTTTCCCTTTTTTGGTAGTGATAATAACCACTCCACCCGACGCCCTTGAACCATAAATAGCAGCCGAAGCGGCATCTTTTAAAATGTCGATGGTTTCAATATCATTAGGGTTGATAAAAACATCGTTACCTGCTGGATAGCCATCAATTACATAGAGCGGATCTGAACTTGCATTGAAAGAGCCAATACCCCGCACCCGGATCTTGGTACTTTGGTACGGTGCACCATCAGTTTGTGATATTTGCACACCGGCCACCTTACCAACAAGGGCCTGGCCAAGTGTTGGTGCCGATAAGTTAAGTTCGCTTGCTTTAACGCTGGATATTGCACCGGTAATATCGCTTTTACGAACAGACTGATAACCTATAGCTACCACCTCGTTAAGCATATTGGCCTGCGTTTTCATTCTTAGATCAATTACATTTGATGTACCTACAGACACTTCTGTAGACAAGTAGCCAATAAATGAGAAAACCAATGTAGATCCAGTTTCAGCAGTTAAGGCATACTTACCATCAATATTGGTAGTGGTACCCTGCGCCGAACCTTTAAGCCTTACGGTTACGCCGGGCAATGGCTGGTTGTTTTCGTCTGTAACGGTACCAACCACTTTAATTTGCGTTTGGCCTGCTTTTAATGTAGGCGTTGTGGTAGCAGGGATTTTATCAACCTTAATTACAATGTGGCGATTATCAACCTGGCTGATGGTGCCTTTGTAATCCTTTAATAATTTTTTAAGAACCTGGCTCACACTTTCATTGCTAACATGTAGCGATACCTTTTTGTTAACATCAAGCACGTTATCGTAAGCAATAACAAAATCTGTTTTTTGTTCGATGAGCTTAATTACTTCACGTGTGTTAAGGTTGTCGGCATTAAACGTAAGGTAAACGTTCTGGATAGTTTGGCCGCTGGCCGCCGAAGCCGATATAAAAACGTGCAATAGTATTGCTACAATAACCAATGGGCGCATAATATAGGGTACTAAGTATTTTTTTAAGCAAGTAGAAATTCTGATGCGATAAAAATTTTGCATTTTTGATTAATTTAATGATTGTAGGATCGTATAAATTACAGGCACTACTATAGCGCCTGGTTACAATACAGGGAGTGGTGGTACACTCCCTGTACTTGTTTTAGAGAGGCTATTTCATTTGCATTTTGGAAGATTAAGCGTTACGGTTTTATTGTGAATTTGATAGTTTGCTCCAGATAGATTACCCAATACATTCAGTACTTTATCAATAGGCTCATTGTCAAAGCCTACCGTATATAACCGGCAATGATTATTGGTTCCCTTTAAGTTGATCTTTACATTATACCAACGCTCTAAAGTGCGGGCTATATCGTTAAATGTGGCGTTATCGAAACGAAGTTTGTTTTGCCGCCAGCCTAACATATCGCCGTGTTGGATGTCGTTTACGCTGTAGTGATCGCTCAGCTTATCATAAGTAAACTGGTGATTCCCTGTTACAGATCCCGCAAACAATACAGGTTGGCCATTCGGGATGTTTTTCTCCACCTTAACTTCGCCGCTTTCTACAGCTACTTGTACTTTACCATCTTCCGGGTAAGCTTTTACATTAAAGGCTGTGCCCAAATCAGTGATGAGTAATTTGCCAGAGTGAATGGTGAAAGGCTTTTCGGCATTATGCTTTATTTCAAAAAAAGCCTCGCCGGTTAAGTCAATCTCTCGTGACTGATGCCCGAAGTTGGAAGGTACTCTGATAATCGAGCCAGAGTTTAAAACAATCGTACTTCCATCAGGCAGCACAAATGATTTTCGGGTACCATTAGGCGTTTTAAAATAGCTGTAGGTAACAACTTCGCGATTGTTACGCTTAGGAAGGAGGAAAGGGACCAGGCCAGCGGTAAGGCTAACCAATAATATCGCCGCCGCTTGAAACCAGCGGTTATCAATTAAACGCCTGCGACTTTGAGTAGCCAGTAAAAAGTTAATATTACGGTCAACAGGGCCAAATAACTCGGCCTCTTGTTGTGGGTTCAACTGGTATTGGGGGGCTTGATTAAACTTGGCAAACCAATCTTCGACCAGTTTACGTTCGGCTTGGGTTGCGGTGCCCGACTGATACCGCTTAAATAATTCTTGTATCCTGCTATCCACTAATAGTGCTTTCTATTAGCTCGCAGCAAAAGGCCGATTGTCCTTTAAGATAATGTTAACAATACATTTAGTTTTTGTGCACTATATTTTGTGCGAATTCGAACAATTGCTCATTAATTAATACCAGGGCAGTGGTTAATAGCTCGGAGTAGCTGCCGCGCAGGTTTAACCTTAAACGTTTCAGCGCTTCTGACACATTATTGCGTACCGTTTTTTCTGAGATGTTCAGGATCTCAGCAATCTCTGTATTTTTCTTCCCCTCGTTTTTACTGAGCTGGTAACAGTAACGCATGGTTTCTGGGAACTGGCTTACTGTGTTATCAATATGAAAAGTGAGTTCGCGGGCGAAGCGATGATCTTCGGCAGATGGCTCTAACTGCTCGTCCAGTTTCTCAATTAAATAGCTTTCACCCTTTAAACGGATGTTTTTTTTGCGATAAGCTGTAATTACCTGATTACGACTAAAAACAAATAAATAAGTTTTAAACTCGCGTATGTTGGCTAACTGCTCGCGGGAGGTCCAGAGGTTTATAAAAATATCCTGTGTTATGTCTAAGGCTTCGTCTGTATCGGCAAGCCTGGCGTTAACAATATTAAATACGTAGCGTTTGTACTGCTGGTAAATTTCCCTGAATGCGTCGGCATCGCCATTACTGCATTTTGCCAGTACTACTTGTTCTGCTGATACTTCGTTCACGCTGCTCTTCACCATAATCAATAGACATTGCAAAAATTGGCTACTATTAGCAGCCATCAGTAATATGATAACTAATTAGAGAATATTAAAATAAATCGGTTTAGCATCGCAGAAATAATAACTAAGGGGCGCCAGTATTATCATTCTGACAACAAAACTAAGCGGACTATCTTAACCGAGGGCTATTTATATGTTAAGTTTATATTAATTTAAAATAAAAAGCCCAGGCAAAATGCCAGGGCTAAAATCTATCAGTTAAATAGGGTTACACATCTACCAGCGTGTTGTGATAAAATTAACGTTGTTTTTTCTGGATGATGTTACTGCTATTCCTTTCAAATCATTCCCTATAAAAGAGAATCCCTCGAGTTCATCGCCCCGGTCTATCTGATCTACCTGGCTTATCACAACCTGCTTGCCGGTTTCAATCGATTTTTTTAGGTCTACATAAGTAAACCGCCATTGGTGGCCTTCAGTCTTATTTTGTATCAATACCAAAATGCCTTTATTTGCTACCCAATGCAGGTTTTGTACCCAGGGTGTGCAAATAAATTTTTTGTACAGCACACCCTTATCACTTGTCTTTGCGGCTTTCTTTAAAGCTTCGGGATCATACAAACGTACTTCATTACCATGGTCGCCGTAATCGGCAGTGGCTACATACCATTTGCTTTCGTACTTTACATACTCGGGGCGGGTACCTTGTATGCAAGCATCATCATCTACAGTATTAATCAAGTTACCATCAAGAGTGCCGGTACGTTGCAGGCCTTTCCAGTCTACGCAATAAATAACGGCTTTCCATTTTGTTCCTTCGGGGTTTAGCCTAATTGAATTGCCAATAAACGCAGGCCCGGTGCCATTATAAGCAATACCGGTCGGGTGATTAATTACATCCTCACCATTTTTAGTCAGTTTATATTCTTTGTGTTGATAAACCAAACTATCGTTCTCCATTTTATATTCACGGATCATACCTACTTCGCGGTCGCCATATAAAAAGATGCGGCCATTCTGGTAAGAGATTCCCTGGCATGCACCTAATGAATCAATGGTTATCGTTTTTTTTAACTGTTGATCAATCGTGTTGCTTTGTACAAAAGCGCAAAGGCTTAAAGCGACAAGCGCCGATATGGTAAATATTTTCATGGATAGCAATTAACGTGGATCAAGTGGTTCTGTAGGGTTAATTTGTAGTGCTTCAAAAACGGGGTAATATTCCACTTCGGTATCAGAAATATGCTTGCCTAATTTATAAGGTACATAGCCCAGCTCTTTCTCACATCTTGGGGCCATTAATAATATGGCATCGGTTTGTGATTTATCAGTTACTACAATACCGGGCTTGTTAACAGGTATGCCATACCTTATAATCTCACGTACACAATTACGCATATTGGTAGTGGTATGGCGGGCATGCGGCTCCATAATGATAACACTTTCGGGTATATGCAATGCCGCTGTAAGGTATCGCTTCATTTCTTCAGCCTCATTAAATTTTGTTTTATAAGGATGTACACTTCCGCCAGAAACCATAATAAACGGAGCCTGCCCCAAGCGAAACTGTTGCGCCGCTAGCCGGCAGCGTAACATACCTTCGGCACTTAATGCCGACGTTAAGTTATCGGGCCCTGCGCCCGGCACCAATATATTGGAGTAGGGGTAATTGGCCCATTTAATAGTCTTGATCCGCTCAACCGCGGGTTTATTAATGGTTGATACCATTGGCTCGTAGTTTGCCGGGTCATTTCGCTCATTTATCTGGAGGTACAACAAGGCCGCCTGTAAACTGGGTTCAAAAAATAAACGGGTTTTGCCAACATCACCCATTAGCGTAACAGAACAATCGTACATTAATGTGGCATATCTATTTGCATTAACATTGTAACTAATAGAATCAACCATGGGGTAGTGCGGTTTATTACCTTCGGCATATACACCAATGGTGTAATTTATACCGGCAGCATCCTGCTCCCATGCTTTTACCAATAAAGCCTGGGGTGTACTTTGTTTATACAAAATGTAGGTGCCAGATGGTATTAATTGTGTTTTAACTAATTTATCTAAGGCGTTTCCGGGTGCATACAGTGCCGTTAACCGAGCGCTAATTGCTTTGATCTCATCGTCAGCAAACTTGAGCTTTCCGGTAAAGCACAATGCATCTTTACAGTCGGTAATTGAGGCCTGCAGGTCACTTAACTTTTTCTGTGTAATTGCGGCCAGTTCAGTATCGTTCTTGAGTAGGTCATTAGCTGCTTTATCTTGCTCAAGAAGCGTTAGCAGGTAATAATTTTTATCCTGCACCCAGTTGCCAGATGTTATTAATAAATGTTGATTGGCCGGAGTTTGTCCGTAAACGCTACAGCATAAAAAAACGAAAAGAACAGGGAATAAGAGTTTTATCATCGGAGGAATATGTTTTGGTAAAGAGATCATTTCAATTTGAAATAGAAGTTAACTGATTGTTATAATCTAAGCTAAATTTTATCTTTTTGAATACTTGGCCAGCCTTTTTAGGCTTTTTTACTCAAAACCATTCAAAGCAATCCCGGAAATAATGCTGTTAGTAGATGAAATGGCCCATCCTGTCGATTTTAACATTTGTTAACATGAATGTTTTTCATTTTTGTAACAGCAAATAATAAACGGGCATTTAAGCTTGCGGCTTTTAAAAGATAATATGGCTGCTGTTTGTAATTACTGATAACGAAACAAAGATCTATGAATTCATTTTTTACGCTGTTTAATTAAGTTTTTCATTTAAAGCAAAATTAATAATCGTATGAAACGAATTACCGATAATATCTATCAGATAGGCCTGGGCCATGTTAACGTTTTTGTTATAGATGATGATGGTTTAACCCTGATTGGCACCGGCCCAAAAGGAAGTACCGGAAAAATTTTCAACGCCATTCAACGTGATGGGCTGGATCCGTATGACATTAAACAAATTATATTAACCCATGCACACCCAGACCATGCAGGAAGTGCCGAGGAATTAAAAAGAAAATTAAGGGTGCCTGTTCTGGCGCATTACCACGATGCACAGATCATGAAATATGGTATAGGGCTTCGTAATGAGATGAACTTAACGGCAGGATTAAAAAACTGGTTAATCTATCAGTTAATAATTAAAAATAACGGAATTGATATTGAACCTGTTGATGTAGATGAACAGTTAAATGATAACGACCTATTGCCTATACTTGGTGGTACACGTGTTATTCATACCCCCGGCCATACTAAAGGCCATATCTCTTTGTGGTGTGAGCGCCAGGGTGTGCTTATTGCAGGAGATCTGTTGTCTAATACCCTAGGGCTGGACTTAAGTGTTATTAATGAAAATAGGGAAGAGGGCATCCACAGTATTTTAAAGGTTGCCCGGCTGGATTTCAGTAAAGTTGTTTTTGGGCACGGCCAACCCATATTGAAGTATGCCAGCAGCATTATAAAACAGGCAATCAATTATTATAATTATTCATTGATCTAAATTAAATTCTTACCCCGGAAGTAAATTAAATCATGAAAAATTATCTTATCGTACTGTATACATTCGGTATTAAGCTTGTATTTATTGTTGCTGAGTGTACGGGGCCTACCTTGTTCGCAACGCTTACAAATATCTGCGTAACTAAATTTTTAAAACGTTAAGCTGCTTTTATTTATGAATACAGTGCTAACAGATTAATTTGTAACCAACGCCGCGGATGCCCATAATTTGTACATGGGGTTCATCCTTTAGCATTTTACGCAGGTGGGCCATAAAAACATTCATGCTGTTGGCATTATAATAGCTGTCATCGCCCCATATTTTCATTAATGCTTCCTGGCGTTCTAACACAGCATTTTTGTGCAGTATCAGCATTTCCAGCAGTGATGCCTCTTTATATGACAGATCATAATTACCGGCAGAGGTTTGCAACTGCTGGTTAACCGTATCTAATTTACAATTACCA
Source organism: Mucilaginibacter polytrichastri (assembly GCF_001911425.1). GTDB lineage: Bacteria > Bacteroidota > Bacteroidia > Sphingobacteriales > Sphingobacteriaceae > Mucilaginibacter > Mucilaginibacter polytrichastri. The sequence goes on from NZ_MPPL01000001.1 coordinate 1,922,030, forward strand.
AACTGGTACAAGGTTTGGCTATTGCCGGTTTGCTGTACACCTGTAAAGCGGGCGAGCAGGGCATCAATACGAACAATTAGTTCAACCATGCTGAATGGTTTCTTAAGATAATCATTACCACCACTTTTAAAGCCTTTAACCACATCCTCGCCAAGTGATTTTGCGCTTAAGAAAATAATAGGGGTACCTGCATTTATTTTCCGGATATCTTCTGCCACTGTGTAGCCGTCTTTAAGCGGCATCATAATATCCAGTAAACAAATATCCGGCTTTGCTTCCTTGAATATTTCAAGTGCTGTTTGCCCATCAGCAGCTTGCAGTACCTCATAACCTTTACTTTTAAGATTGTCGCTTACTATCTGTGCCAAAAACGGTTCGTCTTCGGCATATAAAATCTTGTAACTCATGATGCCAGCGGTAAATGGACAATAAAAATGCTGCCTTTGCCGGGTTCGCTAGTTAATTTGATATGGCCGCCATGTTTTTCTACCATCTGTTTTACATAATTTAAACCCAGGCCGGTACCTTTTACATTATGTATATCTGTAGTGCCAGCCGGCACCCTAAAAAAGCGTTCGTATACCCTTGCATGATAAATACCTGCAATACCAGGTCCGTTATCTTTAAAACTGATTATAACTTCGTGAGCACTACAAGTACAGCTAATCTGCAGCTTAACACCTTTACCACCATGTTTTAAAGCATTTTCAATCAGGTTATAAAATACATTAGTTAGGTGTACCGGGTCGCCGCTTACAAAGCAGGGCTTATCCATTGGCTGCCATTCAAGTACTGCGCTGTTATGCTCAATTTGTAATCGCATAGAGGCAATAACTTGTTGCAGGCCTTGCTGCACATCAAATAACTCGGTACGAAGATGTGTTTGCGCGCTATCTAACTGTTCGAGGTTTAGCACTTTTTCAATCATTAAATTCAATCGGTTTAACTCGCTTCGGCTGATTTCGAGATAATTGCGCATGGTTTGCGGGTCATTCTCTAAATGGTACTCCATAATAGATTCTAATGCTAGGGATACCGTTGCCACAGGTGTCTTCAACTCGTGCGTCATGTTGCTGGTAAAAGATACACGGGCCTGTGCATAAAGCCGCTGATTATGCATCAATCGCAGGATAAAGAAAAATACAGCACCGGTAAGTAACAGCATAAAGCAAGAGGATAATACATAATAACGCATGCGATATAATACAGCCCAGCTTATAGTAGGCACAATTAACTGATAAGTGTGAAAAAATGTAAGATTATAAGTATACTGTTGGCTGCTGAATGCTGCATTACTGATTTGGGCTTTCGATAAACTGCCTGATGGCGTGTCACTGTCATAATTGTAAACAACCCTATTTGTTGAAACAGCTATGCCCTCCTGTTTAAGTTGTTGATGAACGAGGCTGTCCATACGTTTGAGATCCGTTTTATCCATCACAAGTTCGTGTTCCTGTGTATCTCCATCGTCAAACCTCATCATACTTCTATGCTTTTTATAATTGGGTTTGCCGTTAACAAAGCGTAAGCTGATATCGAAAATGGTACTGTCGCCTACAATATTGAAGCTAAAACGACTGCCCACCTGGTGAAACCGCATATTATGATAGGCCTGGCTAAATTGCAGCCAATCTGACGAAAGAAAAAATTTCCGGAAGTTTTCGTTACCCCCATGCACGGGCTTTGCACTAAGGTAAGTACTCATTTTAGCTGCATCTATCACCACTTGCTCCAGGTCTATCTTTATTTGCTTGCGCTGCGCACTAAAAAGCTGGCTAAGCCAGGCTAGTTGTAAAACAAAGCTTACCGTAATTGCAAGGATTACCAGCGGGTAGGCATACCGGTTTGAAAGCCATTTCATAACACGAAGTTGCTGATAATTAGTGAAGCACTACGACAAGCAGGTGCGATTTAATGTTATTTAATATTGCTTAACCTGCCATAATATAACTACAAGGTAGGTTTGTGGCATGAAAAAGATCGTGATATTTATATTGTTTCTATCGCCCTATATATTGCTTGCTCAACAGCCTTTAAAAGGTATAGTTACAGATACCGAAGGGCGCCCTCTTGATGCCGTTACTATTACATTGAGCCTGCAAAATAAAAACATTGCCTCTGCTTTTGCCGATTCCGGAAAGTTTGTGCTGGCTACAGTAAGCCCCGGCAGTTATATACTATCTGCCACATTGGTGGGTTATAAACCACTGAGCAGATCGATAATGTTACCCAAAGATACTGTGAAACTGATGATGCAGCCTGATAGCAAACAGTTGAAAGAAGTTACCATATCTGCTAGCAAACCTATTATAGAACGTAAGATTGATAGAGTTACCTTCAATGTAGAAAACAGTATTGTAGCCAGTGGCGGGAGTGCATGGGATGCACTGACTAAGGCACCTGGGGTACAAACAACCGTTGGCAATACGATAACAGCCAATAAGAAAGATGTGCAGTTATATATGGATGGTAAATCGCTTCACCTATCGGGCGATGACCTGGCTAACTATCTGCAAGGGCTCCCTTCTGATGTGATTGCCAAAATAGAGGTTTTCTCTAACCCGCCGGCTATGTTTGATGCACAAGGGGCATCGGTTATTAATATTATAACCAAAAAATCAAAAAACCAGGGGCTTAATGTAACCCTAAATGGTGGTTTAAGCCAGGCTACCTATACGGGTTATACCGCAAGTACTAATTTTAATTACCGTAAAGATAAACTGAATGTTTATGGCAGCTATGGTTATACCTTACGCCACATAGGCCGCGAACAGCACGATTATGTAACTTATGCAACACCGGATAATTCTTCGTTCTGGGATAGCCCTGGTTATAATGTTTCTGAATCGAGGAGTAACAATTATAAAATAGGGGCAGATTATCAGCTGAGTGACAAACAGATCATTGGTTTTTTAGTGACCGGTAATAACCGCAATGGCAGCATTAAAGATAATACGCCAACCACAATTACCAGTAATGGGAAAACAACCCCCGATTCTACTTTAGAAACACATGGAAATACAGCTACTCATGGAACCCGTTATGCTTATAACCTAAATTATAATTTAAAGCTGGATACCAGCGGCCAAAGCTTAAATGTGGATTTTGATTATTCGCCCTATAAAAGCACGTACAACCAGTTTGTAAATAATGATACCTTTTTACCGGATGGAAGCCAAACTGGGAATCCGTATCATATTAATACGCCTACTATTCAAAATATTAATATTTACTCGGGTAAGCTGGATTATAATTATAAGCTGGGCAAAAAATGGAGCCTTACTTCAGGCCTCAAGTATAGCAGCATCCAGAGCAAAAATGATTTCGATTTTTACAATACAGCAGGGGCAGCGCCTGTGTTGATTACTGCCAACAGCGATCATTTTGAATATACCGAAAATACAGCTGCTGCTTATACCAGTATAACAGGCAACTTGGGCAAGTGGAGTTTTCAAGGTGGTTTACGCGGCGAATACACCCATACCAGGGGTTATTCGGTAACGCTGGATTCGCTTAATAAAAGGGCGTATTTTAAATTGTTCCCAACCTTGTTTGTAGTGTATAAGCTTAATGAAGATAACGAATTACAGTTTACCTATGGTTACCGGATTGAAAGGCCGGAATACGCGCGCTTAAACCCGGCTAAGCATTATGCAACGCCTTACAGTTACCTGGTAGGCAACCCGGGCCTGCAACCGGCCTTTGTTCAAAATCTTGAATTGGGGTATACCTACAAAAAGCAATATAACATTACCGCTTATTATACGGCTACGCACAATGTGTTTAGCAACATTACCGTACAGGATAATGTGAATCACCTTTTTTACGATACGCAGCAAAATCTGGGCTTAAGCGTCAATACCGGGGTCAGGTTATCGGCACCTTTCCATGTAGCCAACTGGTGGGAAATGAATGTAATGGCCGAGGGGTATTACCAACGCGAAAAATCTGTCTATTTACAAGGTAGCTATGATTTTCACAGGTTTTCTTATGATGCCAGTACTACACAATCATTCACGATTAGTAAAAAGATGGGATTGAAGGCCGAAATCAATGCTGTATATAATTCGCAGGGCATCCAGGGAATATTCAAAGGCAACGCTAATTATAATGTGGATGCAGGTGTAAAGGCTACCATACTAAATGGACAGGGCACACTTAAACTTGCTGCGGGTGATATCTTTTACAGTAATACCTATCACATTACTGTTAATTATCTAAATCAGAACAATGGGTTTTATCAAAAAAATGATACCCGTAATGCAACCTTAAGTTTTACTTACAGGTTTGGCAAAAACGTTGCGGCATCCCGTAAACGCAGTACTGCAAGTGAAGAAGAAAAGCAACGTGCACAATAATGCTGAGCATCATAGCGGGTAATGTTTGATTACCAATTATTGCTGTTAACTAAAGAAAATATCTGTTACAATTCATATGGAATAATTAAAGCGCTTGTTTATTTAAGGTTCTTTAATTGTTGTCTATCAGGTATTTAGTAAATTCTGCAACAGATCAACAAATAGCCCAACATGGTAGCCATCAACCAGTGCATGGTGTACGTGTATAGCAAACGGAATTTCTTTTTTGCCATTAACCTCTACCATTTTACCGACAGAAATTTTAGGGCAGCTTTCGCCCGACTTAGTGCTAGCATGCGAAAGTGCTGTAAAGTTTACCCAGGGCAAAACAGAAAAATGAATAACGTTATCTGACGGCCCTGTGGTAAACAAGCCAGATGTATTTTTAACCCGGTCAATTTCCTTAACCACACCATTGTGAAACTCCTGTAGATCTGAGAAATATTTAATGTGGGAGAACCCAAAGGTATGATCGTCCCTCATAATAGTGGCCGAAGCATCAACATTATCATACACAAAAACATCATCGCCCGTTATCCGGTATCTAAAATTTTCTATCGAATGGATGGCTATCAGCGATTTATGGAGATAGTAACTATAAAAGGATACACCCAATGCTTTAGCCTGCTCATAAGCCTTTGTGCAGTCTAATTGAACGGTAACGCCATAATAAGGCTCATCGAAATTTTTGAAGAAATTATAATGTTCTTTCCTGTTCCATCGGTTAATATCTAATTGATGCTTCATTGCGTAAAACTAATAATATTCACTTTTTATTTAATCTTCAATATTGAAGTTCAATAGCTAAATAATATAATACTGTAATAACAAACGTTTGCGTTGAGTTTGTGGCATCCTACATTTGTTAAATTGTTGAGAAGAAGGTAGTTTCAGCTTATTAACAAATATGATATCTAATCAATCAGCTTAATGCTCAAAAACCTTTTTAACGTAGTACCAAAAGGATCACTGTTATTTATTATTTTAATTACTGCAGCAATCAAAAATTTTGGAGCGATTATTCCTGCTGATTCTGCTATTGTGGTACCCCTTGGTGGCAATGGCTGGGTTAATAAAAATGCACAAGCTAAAATAACAGAGGCCGGCTTAGCTAACTGGCGGAGCGATAAGGACACGATTAGCGTTTATGTTCGTACAGAAGCCGCGGGTACTTTAAACATTAGTTTAAAGTTACGAGTGCTTGGCGGCATAAGCAGAATTAGTGTTACCGTGGGGCAAACGGTTTTAGCCCAAACTGTATCTAATACCAATATGGCTATCGTACATTTTGGTGGCGTAGCTATTGTTAAACCCGGCTATGTACAACTAAAGTTGCAAGGCATCAATAAAAGTGGCGAGGTTTACGCCGAAGTTAGTGATGTGATATTAAGTGGCACAGCACTTTCAAATGGAGCTGCTTATGTTAAAGATAATCATGGCAATTATTACTACTGGGGGCATCGCGGTCCATCGGTACATTTAAATTATGAGTTACCAAACAGGGCACAAAATAACATTGCTTATTTTTATAATGAAGTTACAGTCCTTAAGGGGCAGGATGTAATGGGTTCTTATTTTATGACCGATGGCTTTACCGGCGGCTATTTTGGTATGCAGGTAAACTCAGCAACTGAGCGGCATATCTTATTTTCTATCTGGAGCCCTTTCAGCACAGATAATCCGGAAAGCATACCCGACAGCCTAAGAATAAAATTACTAAAAAAAGGTACCGGCGTACATACAGGCGAGTTCGGAAGTGAAGGATCTGGCGGGCAAAGCTATCTCAACTACCCGTGGGTGGCCGGTAAAACGTATGCATTTTTAATCAAGGCCCAGCCAGATACCGTATTGAAAACTACTGTATTTACAGCTTGGTTTAAAGAAGCTAATCAGCCCAAATGGTTATTAATAGCCAGCTTTAATCGCCCTAAATCGGGCTTTTATTTAAACAAGCTTTATTCATTTCTCGAAAACTTTGATGAAAGTATGGGGGCCGTAACCCGTAAGGTATTCTTTGGCAATCAGTGGGTTATAGGTAATTCTGGTAAATGGTATCCTATAAATAATGCCTTGTTTACCGGGGATGCAACAGCCATTATTAACTACAGAAAAGATTATGGCGGAGGCACACAGGGTAACCTGTTTTATCTGCGTAATTGTGGGTTTTTTAATGATTTTACAATGCTTAAAACCAAATTGGTTAGGCCGTTATCGGGCAACGCACACCCCGAAATCGATATTCAAAAACTACCCTGATATGATGGAGCCAATTAAAATAATAGATTGGGGCAAGGTTGGTGGCGAAAAAATTTATCTGTATACGCTTACTAACAAAAACGGTATGAAGGTTTCTGTCTCTAACATTGGGGCGGCCATCCAATCTGTTTGGGTTAAAAATAAAACCGGAGCTTTTGACGATGTAGTACTAGGTTACGATACCGTAACCGGATACCTGGCCGATCGGTTTTACATAGGTACTGTTGTTGGGCGTTATGCCAACCGCATTGCAGGTGGCAGGGTTGATATTGAAGGAAATACGTATCAGCTAACCATAAAAGAAGGTGGCTATCATCACCATGGCGGCCGGGAGGGGTTTAATAAAAAGGTATGGCAATCTGTTCCGTTTGTTAAAAATGAAGAAACAGGTGTAGTGTTCCATTTGCTAAGCCCAAATGGAGATGAAGGTTTCCCCGGTAATCTGGCGGTTAAGGTAAAATATACGCTAACAGACCAAAACCAGTTAGTGATTGACTATTATGCAGAAACAGACCAAAGCACCCTGATTAATTTAACACAACATACTTATTTCAATTTAGCGGGTCACAATGAGGGTTGTATATTAAACCACAATTTGGTGATTAACGCTGATAAATATTTGCCGGTAAATCAAATGATTGTGCCCGAAGGCATACTAACAGATGTAGCAGATACGCCATTTGATTTTAGGAAAGCCAAACAAATAGGTAAAGAAATAGATCAACAGCACGGCCAGTTAATTTTAGGGGACGGGTATGACCATTCGTGGGTGTTAAAAAATGAGCGGTCGCAAAAGTTGCTGCTTGCTGCGAAAGTTTGTGAACCTGTAAACGGCCGTAGTTTGTTAGTTTATACTACCGAACCGGCATTACATTTATATACCGGTAATTTTCTGGATGGCTCTATTAATGGGAAGGAGCAGACTGCCTATAAACGTCGCGAGGGCTTTTGTCTGGAAACACAGAATTATCCGGATGCACCCAATAAGCCCCGTTTTCCGAGCGCTATACTTAAAAAAGGTGATATTTATAAAAGCAGAACCATTTTTGAATTTGGCATAGTTTAACAGATCTCGTAATTAAAACATAAAAACCAGACATGAAAAGAAGAGACTTTTTACAAAACACGGCTTTAGCTGCCGCCGGTTTTGCTATTTTGCCCACGGGTAGTTTATTTGCGAATGCCAATGGTAAAGCCAGGCTCGGTTACATAGGGGTTGGTGCACGTGGAATGAGCCACATTGCCGAAGGCCTTTTACGGGATGATGTTGAGATTGTAGCGATATGCGATATACAGGAAAGCTCATTGAAAATTTGCCGTGAGCGAATTGCCAAAAGTGGCCGGCCGGCTGTAAAGGAATATACAGGCGGGCTTGATGCTTATAAAGGCCTGCTGGATAGAAACGATATTGATGCTGTAATTATTGCCACACCCTGGCAATTCCATTACCAACAGTCGGTTGATGCCATGAAGGCCGGCAAATATGTAGGTTGCGAGGTAATTGCCGGGCTTACCGTTGATGAGCATTGGGATATTGTAAAAACATCTGAAAAAACAGGCATCCCTTATATGACACTCGAAAATATATGCTATCGCCGGGATGTAATGGCTGCACTTAATATGGTTAGGCAAGGCCTGTTCGGAGAAATTATTCACCTGGAGGGTGGCTACCAGCATAACCTGCGCGATGTGCTTTTTAATAATGGTAAGCAATACTATGGTGGCGGCGTTGAATTTGGCCCCGGTGCTTTAAGCGAGGCACAATGGCGTACACAATTTAACATAGACCGCGACGGCGATCTCTACCCAACGCACGGTGCCGGCCCGGTAATGCATTATGCAGATATTAATCATGGTAACCGGTTTACCAACCTGGTTTCGTTCAGCTCAAAGGCACGCGGGCTTGCGGCATATGTAGAAGAAAAAGCACCTGGAAACCCTAACGCTAAAATCGATTACAGAAATGGTGATGTTACCCAAACTATGATTAATTGCGCCAATGGCGAAACGGTGATGCTAACGCACGATACGCATTTGCCTCGCCCGTATTCTTTAGGTTTTAGGGTGCAGGGCACCAAAGGTTTATGGATGGATGTCAATAAATCCGTCTACATAGAAAATCAATCAAAAGATGATGCCTGGGAGCCGGCTAAAGACTGGTTTGATAAGTACGACCACCCACTTTGGAAAAAGTATGAAAAAGAAGCATCTGGTGCCGGGCATGGCGGTATGGATTGGTTTGTATTTAATGCCTTTATAGAATCTGTAAAGCAGAAAAAGCAAACGCCTATTGATGTTTATGATTCGGTTACTATGAGTGTAATAGGGCCGCTGTCAACCAAATCTATAGCCGAAGGAAACAAACCACAAGATTTCCCCGATTTTACCAAAGGAAAATGGAAGACCAGCAAAAACACTTTTGCATTGGGCGATAGCGGATTTTAATTATATTCTTCAACAAGGAAGCCGGTTATTATGCCGGTTTTTTTATTGAATGAAATATTTTTCACATAACTTTTATTCTAATATCAAGATCCAACCTTTACCTTTTGCCACAGGTATTTCACTATCAATATTAAAGTTATTCGCCTGCTGGAAGTTCTGAATGGCCGGAGCGGTGATGTGTGCTTTAGCCGGGTCTATGTTTAAAGCTTTCCAGTCTATTAGTAGTTTAATGCTGGTGTCGCTATCTGCCCAGCTGGCAATTGCAATCATTGTTTTTTTATCCTTTTTATAAATTGTTGCCAGTACCTTATTGTTGTTGGTTTTAACCGGATTATTATCTACCCAATAGCCAATCATTTTTGTACCCTGCATCCCGAAATTATCCCAGGCTTTCCATATCGGGCGCGGGTCTGCATTGTCGCTCCAGGGCATACGGTTGGTCATACCGTAAATCATTCCTCTCCACGGGTTGCCTCCACCTTGCAGCATTTCGCCCATTAAGCCAAAGGGTATCCCCGAAACCTCGGTTAAGAAAAAATCAGGTGAATTTTTCTCATAATCAAAATACTCCCCAAACCATAAACGGTTAAGGTAGGGGAAGTGTTCCATATACAGGTTAGCGCTGTTATTAAAACCATCGCTTTTGTTGTATTGATTGGCCGAATGCAGATCGATAATGCCCGGATGACCATCTTGCGTTAATACCCTTTTTATTCGTTTCATGGTAATACGGTCAAACGCCACATCGTCCAGGTAAATACCATCTATCCCTACGTTTTGCACCAGCCAGTTCATACCTTCCACGTAATAATTATGCCATCGGCTCATGCCACTGTTTACAATGGCTGCGTCTTTAATTTCGGGTACGTACCAGGCGGCAATGTAATCGTCGCCCAGATGCTCCTGCAACCATGAGTAACCACCGCCTTTACCGGTCGAGTAAATTTCGTGTCCCAAACTCCGCATCGGGAAGGTTTCGTAGGCACTGTTAGATAGCTCACGTACCGTGTTATAGATCTTCACTTTTAAACCAAGCCTGTGTGCCGAATCTATATAACTTTTCATGGCCTTGTGCGCTATGAAAGGATAGTTGATATACGGATTTATCGGTGTAGCATGGTGTATATTAATTACCGTTGCCCCGGTAGCCTTAATACTATCCAGGTTGCTGTACTTATGATAAAACCGTGTAGACCATTGAAAATCGGTGTTAATGGTATGGAAAGGCGTAATCAGCAACGTGAAATTATAGTACAGCACGTCGCCTTTTTTCATGCTTCGTGGGCCGCTGTAATTATCAGATAAAATAGAACTGCCTTTTAAAAACACCCGTATTCCCCCCTTGCCGCTGTTACCCCAGGAAGAGGGCAATACTAAAGGCTTCTGTAAATAGAAATTGGTATTTAACGGCCTTACATAGTTTTCATCGCGTAACGAGTATTGTAAGCCTGCGTTTACTTCGCCTATCCAGGCACCGTCCTGGTTTTTGGTGGCCACATCCCATTTCCAGTTAACGGTATCGGGGCGTATGCCACCTTTTTGGTTTAGGCCCATCAGGTATTTGGCCGACTTTTTATCAAAGGGCAGATGTAGTTTGATGTCATCCAGGTTTACATCATTTAGCGCAGTAAATTTAACAGTGTAAAATACAGCACCATCAAACTCCATGTAACCATCTACATTCATGGTCATCAAATCAGCTGTATTGTTTGCCTGCCACTTTACTATGCCCGGTTGTTTTTGGTTAAAGATCAAACCTTCACTCTTAAAAGCGATATCCTTATGTGTGGCTGCATTGATCACATGGAAATGGATACCTTCTGCCAATAAGTTTTTAGGCGTATTAGTATATTCCGTCATCTCCGGCGTATAGAATGTTTGGATCTGATCGGGGAAACCACTGTTGTTCAGCAATACTTTCCTACCCAGCAGACTAATGATTTTATCATCTACCTTTAGTGCTGTATAAGGCTTAATAACATCGTTTTGTTGCGCCAGGGTAGAGTTAAGCCAGGTTAAGCGGGTTTGCTTCTGCGGCTCATTTACACCACCATTTACGGCCTGCTGGTTCTTAATTTGTAATGTTACTTTAATAACAGTAGCCGGAGCATTGTTGGCTTTGACAGTAACCAAGCCATTATAAATGCCCGCGACCGTTTGTACCGGGATATTTACCAGGCACCAAAGCGCTTGTATATCTCCCTTATTTACATTAACGGTATTAGTCAGCAGTGTTGCATCGTATTTTACACCATCTGTATTTAAGCAAGACATAGTACTTGCCGGGATACGGTGACCATTCACATCTTTCAAATCGCTGAAAACAAGCTTTACATCTTTAACATCTCCGGATACCGGATAAATACTAAGCTGGTAGCTGAAGTTTTCGCCCTTGAGGGCGACGTCAGAAAACTTTGAGTTAACGCCTTTTTGTATCCAGCGTTGAGGCAAATCATGCGGCATTTTTAAAGGGTGCAAGCGATCTTCGGTAAACACCAGGTAAGGTTTATCCGTATTGGATTTTAACAGGCCTTTAACCTCCTGCCCGGTGGCAATTACCTCCATTGGGTAAAAGCTGTTCATGGCGTTAACAGACTCGAGGTATAACACCCTGGCATTGGTATGTTTCGCTAGTTTTCCGAGCCATTCTGCCGATGCTGTACTTACTTGTTTAAGGTATACCGCTTTGGGGTAGTTAGAGCGTGCAGTTACCTTGTAAGGCATGTAATAGATGTAATATTTACCGGCACCGGAGGCAGGCTCAAAATAAATGGTTCCGCTTTCGCGCGAAATATTTTCGACCTTAACATTTGATATGCGTTTGTTGGTTTTGGCATCAACTACAATAACCGCTTTACCAGCAGGGTCATCGCGCCTTCGCCACTCAATGTATACTTTGCTTACAGATGCCGTTGCGGGTACATCAACAACTGCCCTGTGGTTGCCCAATGAATCCGGGTTCCAGGTGTTATTACCCGATACATATTTTATTGGCTGAGCATTAGCAATGCAAAAACAAATAAGTATAAAAGCATAGGTAAATACCTGGCGCTTATTAAGTAACATGAATCTAAAACTATGCATCATATTTATTTTTTTGACCCTTAGTATAACGTATTTATTAATTGAAACTTTGTACTATCTGTTGGAGTTCAGCTTCTATCGCTATGTATTTTTCGAGCAGCGTAAATTGGTTTTTGGCTCTTACTAAATTATGTTCGGGATATTTGGCCTGATAATAAATGTCATTGTTTAAATAATCCGTTAAAAAACGCAGTGCCTGCATATAGATCATGAACTTGCCGGTGTATACAAAAAGGCTTTTCTCGGTAGGGGTAAGGTTGGTGCCCATTTCCATAAAATAGCCTTGTACAATTGCTTTAAAAATATCCTCCCGAACCTCAATTTTATCAAAGTCTGTTTCCTCTTCATTATATGGCGACAGATAGGTTCGCAGCATATCGCCAACATCGCTCATAAAGTAGCCGGGCATCACGGTATCGAGGTCTATCACACATAAACCTTTATTACTCTGATCAAATAAAACATTACTGATCTTAGTGTCATGATGAATCACCCGCAGGGGGATCAACTGATCTTTAAGAATTATTTCATACTGCCGGGCAATATCCTCGTGTTTGTGCGCACTAACAATCATGCCGGCAGTATTAATTAACCTGTTGTTATCAGCTGTTTTAAGAGCCTCCTTAAACTGTTTAAAGCGTAGGGTGAGGTTATGAAAATCCGTTAAGGTATAATGCAAATCAGAAGTCTTAAAATCGGCCAGTAGATGAGTGAATTTGCCAAATTGCTTAGCGGCTTCAAGTGCCTGGTTACGGTTTTGCACAGTATCTACAGTAAACGAGTTTTTCACAAAAGGAAATAACCGGTAGTAGTCTTCATGGTTGGGGCTATAAAGGTAATTGCCGGTTATTGTTGGTATGGGCGATATAAAAAGATAATCGCTGTGGTATTGTGCTAAGTAGCTGGCTATCTTGCTGGTATTATCTGCAATGTCATTGGGAGCTTTAAATACATTGCTGTTAATTTGTTGGAGAATAAACTCTTCTTTATGGTGCAGGTCACTAACTTTCCATGTGCCGTTAATTAAACCACTACCAAACCGCTGGATGTAATATTCATTTGCATTGAGCCCAAATTGGCGTAGAATTTCATTTAGCATTAACCTGGCTTTATTAATTGTTGTTTATCCTTAACCAAACCTAAATATTATAATGTTAAATGATGAGCGCAACCGTTTGCGTATTTTAAACAACCGTTCAATAATCCCGCAATTTGTTTTACTTTTTACGGTTTTCTACCAGTTGAGATGCTACGATCACTTTGTAATAGGCCTGCACCTCATCAGCTGATTGCGATTTGCTTACTAGCAAGTCCATCAAAATATCGGCGGCTTTTTGGCCTTGTAAATAAGGGAATTGTTCTACCGATGCAACCGGTATATAGTCCATATAATTGATAAGCGGTAGGTTGGCATAGCTAACAAACTGCAGGTCTTTATCTAAATTGATGTTTAGCTGCCGGGCATGCTTAATGGCATACAGAGCCACATAATCATTAAAGGTAACAATAGCCGTAGGGCTGCGTTTGTTGGCCAACAGAGTTTCAAGAGCGGCCTTTGTATCCTGCTCTGTTAAATTACAACTTACAATAAGTGAGGGATCAAATTTGAGGCGATTTTTTGTCATCGCCTTAATGTAACCTTCCTTGCGTTCGCCGCTTGCCGCGAGGGTTGGGGGGCCGTTAATCATGCCTATGCTGCGGTGCCCTTTTTGCAATAAGTAATTAACAGCTTCTATACTACCTGTTTCCATATTACAGGCTACGTAGTGTATATTTTTAATAGGAGGGATGCGGTCAAAAAACACAACAGGGATATTATACCGCTTTAACATATTGAAATGCTCAAAGTTGGCTGTAGTTTTAGCTACAGATACCAGCAGACCGTCAACCCGGTGGTTCTTCATTTTTTCTACCAGTTGCTTTTCTTTCTCTGCATCGTCATGCGATTGGGCCAGTAAAACAGTGTAATTTCTTTTATATGCGGTATCTTCAATAGCGCTAACCGCAGCCGAAAAAAATGCTTCAGACAGTTCGGGCAATATCACGCCGATGGTATAAGTTTTTCCCTTCTGGAAAAAGATAGCAGTTTGGTTGGGCTCGTAATTAAGTTCTTTAGCCAGCTTCTGAACCTTTAACTGGGTGCTTAAACCAATGCTTGGGTGTTTGTGCAACGCCCTGGATACGGTTGAAGCAGAAACATTAAGCATCTTAGCTATCTCTTTAATAGTTGCAGGTTTTGCTGGCATGGTGTTAATTTATGAATTTACTTTGTGGTTTTAACCAATCAGTTTAAACTCTGCTGCATCAAACAAACCCATATCGCTTAGCTTTAAATGTGGTATAACCAGTAATGCCATAAAAGATAAGGTCATAAAGGGAGATAATAATGTTGCCCCCAATTTTTTAGACATCGCATCAATGCTGGTATACGCTTCGGCAATTTCGTAGCCATCCTTGTCGCTCATTAAACCGGCTATAGGTAATTCCAATATCCTGTTTTCCGTATCGCTAACACAGCTAATGCCACCTTTTGCTTTAATAATAAGATTTACAGCCCGGCAAATACTCGCATCATCAACACCCACAACCACAATATTATGGCTATCGTGCGCTACTGATGATGCTATTGCACCCTGCTTTAAACCAAAGTTTTTGATGAAACCTTTGGCAACGGGTGTCTGTTTGTAACGGTTCACTACGGCAATTTTCAATATATCATTGTCAATATCTGTAACCAGTAACCCGTTTACAGGCGGTGTGTTAACCATTATTTTATGAGTAATTAACTGGCCATCAATGGCTTCGATAACCGGCACCGGGGTGTTATTTATAAGCTGCGGATATTCAAAATCTGCAGGGCACTTTTCATCGGCACTGAAATTATTAATGATGGTGGCCTTTGATGGTACTATGTTAGATTTACCATTGGCAGCAACCGATTGTCCGTCTATATAGGTTGCTGATACTTCAAAGTTTACCAGGTCTTTAACCATAATAAAATCGGCAAAATCACCCGGTTGTAATAATCCAATATCCAGCTTGTAATGCTTAACCGGGTTAACGCAGGCAGCTTGTAAAATGTTAAAAATATTAATGCCATAAGTAACAGCACGGGCACAAAGCTGATTAATGTGACCAATAGCCAGGCTATCCGGGTGTTTGTCATCGCTGCAAAACATAATCATATCCGGGTAATTGTTCAACAGTGGTATTAGGGCGTCGAAATTTTTTGCGGCACTCCCTTCGCGGATGATGATCTTCATACCATGCTTCAGTTTATCTAAAGCCTCGTCTATAGTAAAACATTCATGATCTGTGCTGATACCGGCTGCAATATATGCCCCGGCAGTATCGCCGCGTAAACCGGGCGCATGGCCATCTATTGGCTTACCTGCAGTTTTTGCCGCGGCTATTTTGGCCATTATTTCGGGATCATTATTAAGCACACCCGGAAAGTTCATTACCTCTGCCAGATATTTTATCTCATCGCGTCGCATCAATTCGGCAACGTCTTCTGCATCCAAATGGGCTCCCGCTGTTTCAAAAACAGTGGCAGGAACACAACTGGGTGCACCAAAGTTAAATTTAAACGGCACGGTTTTTCCATTCTCTATCATGTATTCCACGCCCGCAACCCCACAAACGTTCGCAATTTCATGTGGGTCGCTAACTGTACCTACAGTACCGTGTACTACGGCTAAACGTGCAAATTCGGCTGGTACCAGCATAGAACTTTCTATATGTACATGGGCATCAATAAAACCAGGAAGCAGATAGGGCAATGAAGCATCATCAGCACCAGTCTCTATTCTTTCAATAGACTGTATCCGTCCATCCGCAATGCTAAGCCTGGCAGGATAAATACTCCGGTTTGGGATATCTACAAATTGAGCGATAAACGCTTTAATTATTTGATTAGGATGGGCTGTTTGCTGAGTCATTGTTTGAATTTGCTGCAATGCTTTAATAAGACTTAGTGGTTTATCCTATTATTTGCAGTAAGCATCATCAAAGATATCATAGAATGATTTTAGTTGGATATTTTTTTGAAAAAGCCATTTTTGAAATTCAATTTTAAAGTAATAAACAGAGATTATGCTTAAATAATTAAGGCTGTTAATATTTATTATCGACATTTGGTGCAATGATAAATACAGATATTACTACAGGTAAACTTGAGGCCTTAACTAATTTAAGCCAGGGTTTTAAAGCTTACTTATATGATTGCGACGGCACTTTGGCCGACAATATGGGTGCCCATAAAGAAACCTATATTAAAGTTGCTGCAGATAAAGGGTTTGTGCTTAATGCAGATATTGTTGATGAGCTTGCCGGTTGGCCAACTGTAAAAGTGATTGAGGAAATAAACAAAAGATACGGTACCAGTTTTGATCCGCAAGAATTTAATGATCTGAAATACAAATTATATCTGGATGAATATATAAACCACATTAAGCCAATTGAATTTGTGGTTAACCATTTAAAGGCCCATGCGGGTAAGGTTAAAATTGGTGTTGTTTCTGGCGGTAGCCGCGAGTCAATCCAAAAAACATTGCAGATACTTGGAATTGATAGCTTGGTTGAGGTGATGGTTTGTGCCGGGGAAACTGTTAAGGGTAAACCTTATCCCGACCCATTTTTGGCAGCGGCAGAGCAATTAGGTATTGCCCCGGCCGATTGTCTGGTATTTGAGGACGGCGCACCCGGCGTAACCGCAGCAGAAGCCGCCGGAATGAAATGGATAAGAATTGATAAATTGTAATCTCATGATTCCTATTCAACGGGAAATAAAAATGCCTTAGTGTGATACATGCTGAGGCATTTTTATTATTCACTATAATCAAGATTAATCTGGTGACGATAGATTTGTCGATTGTTATTGCACTTGGTTCAGCTTAAATCTGATGACTTCAATTGATTCTTTTTTGCGGGAAATAATTACATAGAGATAGCCTTTATAAACCATGGTATGCGGGTAGCCATATTCGCCGCCTTTCCATAAACCTGCTCTTTTAAGCTGATAGGGTTGATTGGCAATTACAAAAGATTTATCAAAATATTTTCCATCAACAGCAACAGATAAAACCAGTGGGTTACGGTCATAATGATGCAGGGTATCCGGTATACCTACGTAATAAAATCTTTTATCGGGCAACCGGCCAAAGTGAAACTTACTGTCATTGTCGCTAAACGCGGTTTCTGTGGGTTTACTCCAGCTGGTCCCGTTGTCTTTGCTTTCTGTAAGCCACAATTTCCCTTTCCAGCCAGTACCTGTAACCCTTAACAACATATGAATTATGCCATCATCTGTTTGATAAAAAGAACCTTCGCAAAGCGGAGGCAAGCCCATCTTTTTAGCGGGGGCATAAAACATGGCGGGGTTATCCTGGCTGTATAAAGAATCAGGGTAAAAGCTGGTCATTTTCCAGCCGGAAAGCCCGTCTTTAACGTCGGTGTATGGAAACGAAAAATTTCCGCTGATGATAAGCCTGCCATTTTTAAGTGCCTCCGGGCCGTGGTTGGGTACTAATGGCACATGCATATCTATCGGCTCGCTCCAATGTATGGCATCCTTACTGTATTTAGCCCATAAGTGGGTATGGTTGCGGTGCTTATCATATTCGCCAAAGTAGGCAACCAGGGTATCTTTATACTGGTAAAAGCCGGCAGCTGTCAATACATTTAATGTATCCTTAGTTTTAGAAGGATTAGCCAGTACTACAGGTTTAGACCACTGTTTAAAATTATCAGCTGTTGAAATCAGCACGCGCTGACCTGGTGAATCTTCATCAATTAACCCGTTAGACCACATCGCCACCAGTTTGCCCTTAAAACTAGTGATGGATGCATGATGGGAGTATAGCCACTCTTTTTCCGGAGAAAAGATCATGGTACGCTCAATTGTTAAATGCGGTAACCCTTGTTCTGTAGTGTAGTTATTACGGATAGCGGTGCTTTGTGCGTGGGCAATATCCGATAGCTGTATAATTATGCTGGTAGCGGCTAAAATCCGGTATACTGTTTTTAACATTCGGTAGTCTTTGTTGTGGTGTTATTATTTGCATAGAGCGATAAGGAAGGCTAACAAAATGTATGGAAAACTACATTAATTTATTATACCTTTCTAAGGATTTTCTAAATTATATCAAAGATCACCAATGAAACGTTTACTGCTTTCTTTTTTTGTAATTATCCCGTTTTGTGTTTCTGCCCAGCACCATTTAAAACTGTGGTATAAACAACCCGCTAAAGTTTGGACTGAAGCCCTGCCTGTAGCTAATGGCCGTTTAGGAGCCATGGTTTTTGGCGGTACTAATGAGGAACTTATCCAACTTAACGAAGCTACTTTATGGTCTGGCGGGCCTGTGCATGGCAATATTAACCCAGATGCACCTAAATATTTGCCGGCCGTGCGGGAAGCCCTGCTTAAAAATCAGGATTATGGCGAGGCCATTAAACTGGAAAAAAAAATGCAGGGTTTATATACAGAATCGTACCTGCCCCTGGGCGATATTGTAATTAAACAACAGTTTAAAGATACTGCGCGTATGGCTTATTACCGCGATCTGGATATTAGTAAAGCCATCACGACTACCCGTTTCACCGCTGCCGGTGTTACTTATACCCGCGAGGTATTTTCGTCTGCCGCAGACCAGGTTATTGCCGTAAGGTTTACTGCGGATAAGCCCGGCCAGTTAACTTTTAAGGTATCTTCTAAAAGCTTACTGCATTACCAAACAGTAAGTATGGGTACTAATGCTTTTATTTTAAAAGGTAAGGCACCTGTGCATGCCGACCCGAACTATTACACGCATAATGACCATCCAGTTGTTTATGACGACACAGCAAAAACCGCAGGCATGCGTTATGAATGCATTTTTAAAGCAATAAACGAAGGTGGAAGCGTTACAGCCGACAATAAAGGCATTAGTGTTAAAAATGCTACGTCGGTTACACTGCTGGTTTCTGCTGCTACCAGCTTTAACGGCTTCGATCATAACCCAGATAAAAATCAGCATCAGCTGGCTTTAAATTATTTGAATAAGGCTGCTGTAAAACCGTATAGCGTATTACGAAGCGCACACGTAGCAGATTATCAGAAGTATTTTAACCGGGTAACATTTAGTATTAAACCCGCTGCGAAATATCCAAACGCAGAGTTACCAACCGATGAGCGGATTAATGCTTATACAAGGGGTGCCATTGACCCGGATTACGAAACACTTTATTTTCAGTATGGCCGCTACCTGCTTATTTCCAGTTCGAGGCCTGGTGGCACGGCTGCTAATTTACAAGGAATCTGGAATAACGAATTACGCCCGCCATGGAGCTCTAATTATACCATTAACATTAATACAGAGATGAATTATTGGCCTGCCGAAGTAACCAATCTTTCTGAAATGCATCAACCATTATTTACACTCATCAAAGGTTTATCTGTTACCGGCAAAACCACAGCCAAACAGTTTTATAACATGACTGGCTGGGTTGCGCATCATAATACAGATATATGGGCGGTATCAAACCCGGTTGGCGATAAAGGGCAGGGCGACCCGAAATGGGCTAACTGGGCCATGGGCGGCGACTGGCTTTGCCAACATTTATGGGAACATTACCGGTACACAATGGATAAAACCTTTTTGCAAAACACCGCATACCCGATTATGAAAAGCGCCGTACTATTTAGTTTAGACTGGCTGGTAGAGGATAAAGACGGTTACCTGGTTACTGCGCCATCCTTATCGCCGGAGAATGATTATATTGATGCCAACGGCAAACATGGTGAGGTTTCTGTAGCCACAACAATGGATATGTCTATCATTTATGATCTCTTTACAAATATCATAGATGCCTCACAGACGTTGGGTATCGACGCTGATTTCAGGAAAATTATCATTGCCAAAAGGGCGAAATTGTACCCAATGCACATCGGCCATTTAGGTAATTTACAAGAATGGTACAAAGATTTTGCGGATACCGACCCGCAGCACCGGCACGTATCACATTTATTTGCCTTACATCCCGGCAAGCGGATCTCGCCAATTACCACACCGGATTTTGCCGCTGCTGCACGTAAAACCCTGGAGATCCGTGGCGATGATGGTACCGGCTGGAGCCTGGCCTGGAAAATAAACTTCTGGGCACGATTGCTGGATGGCAACCATTCGCATCTACTCATCAGGGAATTGCTTAAATCAAACGCGGGTGCGCAAACAGACCATCATGGCGGCGGCGTGTATCCTAATATGTTCGATTCTTGCCCGCCGTTTCAAATCGACGGCAATTTTGGCGGCACAGCAGGTATGGCCGAAATGCTGCTGCAAAGTCATCTGGATGATATTTACCTGTTACCTGCGTTGCCGGATGCCTGGAGTACCGGCGAAATAAAAGGATTAAAAGCGCGCGGAGATTTTGAGATCGATATGAAATGGGCTGAGAAAAAACTAACCAACGCTACCGTTTATGCGGTTAAGGGCGGGGTTTGTACCATCAGATCAAACAATAAAATGATGGTTAAGGGGATGACCTTGAATACAAAAGAAACCAGCTATGGCTATGTAATTAGTTTTGTAACTCAAAAGGGTAAAACTTACCAGTTATCAGCTTTGTAAATAGATTAAAGCAGGTATGGCGATTTAAAAGCTATACCTGTTTTAATATAAAAATAATTAAGCTTCTGGAGCCGTGGGCGCCCAGCACTAATGACTGCTCAATATCTGCCGTTTTTGATGGGCCGGATATAAAGGTGGCGAAGCCGTAATCCGCATTTTCGGTTCTTTTGTAAGCAGCATGCATATCAGCTACAATGGCTGTTGCGTCAACAATCAGAGCCAGGTGCTGCGTTATAAAAGGTAATACCCGGTTGCCCATTTGTTGTTCGGTAAGCCATAAAGCACCATTCTCGGCTACGCCAAACTCAGCCTTTAAAATAGCTAATTCAACATTCTCAAGGCTATGCGGGTTAGCTTCGTTCAAAACAGAAGAATCCTCTGCAAATGTTTTCAATTCGGGTATAGGCGATACAACCCTTAATGGCGATATAATACGTTGTTGAACATGGCCTTCGATATCATCCAGGCTATCTATAAAAATAATCTGCGATCCAATATTGGTAGCTGACGTACAAAAAGTGTTTAGAATAATTTCCGGCGATTGGTTAACCGTTGCCAGCATATCAATTATAGGTGCATCAACATGCGATGGTTGGTTTTTATCGACCAATGCTAATATTTCGGCTCTGCTGCTCATCTGTTATATATTTATATCTACCGGTTGTTTTTATACCAGCTTCCAAAAGACTCTTTAGGCGGGTTAGGCATATCCCGTTGCTTGTACCAGGGATTTAATGGATTGTTAACCGCAAACGGCGCATGCTTAATTACCCATCTGCCCGCCTTGCCGGCAGTATTAAAGAGGTTGGGTGATGATAATGTCCAGCCCATTACCTGCATGCCGATACCCTTTTTATGGTCGCCATAGCCTTCTTTTACAATAACCTGCCGCCATTTGTAAAGCTGATCGTGAATATCAATTTTAACCGGGCATACATTGGTACACGAGCCGCACAGGGTTGATGCAAATGGCAAATCTGCGTAGTCTTTCATATCGAGGTTAGGTGCTAGTATAGAACCTATTGGGCCTGCTATTGCGGTATGATAACTATGCCCGCCGCTGCGGCGATAAACCGGGCAGGTATTCATACAAGCCCCGCAACGGATGCATTTTAACGAATTTCTAAAATCAGGCCGCCCTAATTGTGTACTGCGGCCATTATCCACCAATATAATATGCATTTCCTGGCCCGGTCTTGGCTTTTTAAAATGGCTGGAATAAGTGGTGATGGGTTGGCCGGTAGCGCTCCGGGCCAATAATCTTAAAAAAACACTGAGGTGTTTACGTTGGGGTACCAGTTTTTCTATACCCATACTGGCTATATGCACATCGGCCAAATGCGCACCCATATCGGCATTGCCTTCATTGGTACAAACTACAAATTCGCCTGTTTCTGCTATTGCGAAATTAACACCGGTAAGGGCAGCTTTGCGGGTTATAAATATTTCTCGCAAATGCAGGCGTGCAGTTTCAGTAAGGATCTGTGGGTCTGATATGCCCGCCTCGATACCTAAATGCTGGTGAAATAATTCGCCGATCTCTTCCTTTTTTTTGTGAATGCAGGGTAATACAATATGGCTGGGCGGTTCTTCTGCCAACTGTACTATACGTTCGCCCAAGTCAGAGTCAATAACCTCGATGCCGTTTTGTTCGAGATAGGGGTTAAGGTGGCATTCTTCAGTAAGCATCGATTTACTTTTCACCATCCGCTTAATGCCGTTACGGTTAAGGATCTCTTTTACTATCTGGTTATGCTCGGCGGCATCTTTAGCCCAGTGTACAGTTATGCCATTCTTAATAGCATTGGCTTCAAACTGCTGCAAATAATTGCTCAGGTCTGAGAGTACATTGTTTTTGATCTGCGATGCCGTTTCGCGCAGCAACTCCCAGTTATCAATCTGGTGAGCCGCTTTGTCCCGCTTTTGCCTTACCCACCATAGGGTTTCGTCATGCCAGTTTACACGATCCTCATCTTTGTTAAAATCTGCTGCAAGTTCTGCGTGGTTTTTCATGGTGCTTTCAGTAAATTATAATGTCAGATTTATACTGCAACCCCGTTTAATATTTCAGCAATATGTATCACCTTAACATCGCTTTTTTGCCTGTTCAACAAGCCTTCCATATGCATCAGGCATGACATATCTGCCGAGGTAATAAATTCCGCATGGTGTTGTATGTGATCGCTAATCCGGTCTTTTCCCATTTTGGCAGATATCGCTTCTTCGCTTACGCAAAAGGTACCACCAAAACCACAGCACTCATCGGGTCTGCTTAAGTCAATTAACTCCAGATCTTTAACCATACCCAGCAGTTTGCCCGGTTTAGAAAAATAAGGGGCATTAAGCTCGCTCATTTGCGAAATTTTTAAGCCTCGCTGCCCATGGCAGCTTTGGTGCAAACCTACCTTATGCGGGAAACTTGAGTTCAGATGCTCAATTTTGAGCACATCTGTTAAAAACTCCGTTAGCTCATAGATGGTGTGATGGATTTTGTCGGCTTCGGCTTTAGTTTCCCCCGGATGTAAATGCTCTTTAATATGTAACACGCAGCTGCCGGATGGCGAAACGATATAATCATATTCCGCAAAATTCTCGATAAACAGTTTACTGCAACCAGCCGCCAGGTGCTCATAACCAGAATTCGCCATGGGTTGGCCACAGCAGGTTTGGTTGGGCGGATAAACTACATTAACACCCAGTTTTTCCAATAATTGCAAGGTTGCTTTTGCAGCATTGGGATAAAACTGGTCGATATAGCAAGGGATAAAAAGGGCAACGGTGATCATGCTGTTGGGTATTAAGTAATAGAGCGGTCTAAATGTACATAGCCACCATCTACATAAGTAATTTGCCCGGTAGTGTGACTGGATAGGGGCGACAGCAAAAACACAGCCATGTTGGCAATCTCTTCTGTAGTGGTCATTCGTTTTCCCAAGGGAATATTTTGTACAATTGATTGTAGCTTTTCTTCCGGATTTTCAACCGTGTTGATCCATCTTTCGTACAAAGGTGTCCAGCATTCGGCAACTACTACGGCATTAACCCTAATGTTGTGTGGCAACAGTTCAACTGCCCATTCCCTCGTTAAGGCATTGCGGCCGCCGTTGGATGCCGCATAAGCAGATGTACCTCCCTGGCCTGTATCGGCTGTTTTAGAGGTAATATTTAATATGCTGCCCTGCGATTTAATTAAAGCTGGTAGTGCGTAATGAGCCATTAAGTAATAGTGAATCAGGTTTTTATGAAGTGAAATTATGAATTTTTCATAATTACCGCTTTGCAAACCAACACCATCGTTTTCACCGGCATTATTTACCAGGCCGTCAATGCGGCCAAACTTTGCAAGTACGGCATTAATAGCTTCTTCACATGATTCGGGCTTACAGAGATCGGCTTCAACCTGAAATGCTTTACCACCATTATTTTCAATCTCATGGACGGTTTTCAGGTTCTCGGCAGCGGTACGGCTTACAATTACAGCAATTGCACCTTCGCGGGCTAAAACCTGCGAAATGCCTTTACCAATCCCTCTTGCACCACCGGTAACAACGATCACTTTATCTTTAAGTTGTAAATCCATTTAGTTTGTTAATCAGTTAGTTAAAATTAATCTCCAAAAAGGATTAGCTTTTTGAATAACTAACAAGTGTTTGCTTTGAAGTGCCTAGGCCGTCGATTCCTAATTCAACCACATCACCAGGTTTTAAATAAACCGGTGGTTTAAAGCCTAAGCCAACCCCTGCAGGTGTACCTGTAGAAATTACATCACCAGGCAACAAAGTCATAAATTGGCTTACGTAAGAGATAATATGCGGGATTTTAAAAATAAAATTAGCCGTATTGCCATCCTGCATTTTCTGGCCATTTACCGTAAGCCATAAACGCAGGTTATCAATATCGCCAAGCTCATCCGGCGTAGCCAGAAAAGGGCCTAAAGGAGCAAAGGTATCGCAGCCTTTTCCCTTATCCCAGGTACCATTGCGCTCCAACTGAAACTCACGTTCTGATACATCATTATGCAGTACATAACCTGCCACATAATCAAGTGCTTCGGCTTCTTCTACATAAGCTGCCTTTTTACCAATCACTATGGCGAGTTCAACTTCCCAATCTGTTTTTACAGAGTTTTTGGGGATCATGATCTCATCATTAGGGCCGGTTAATGAGGTAGTGCTCTTCATGAAAATAACAGGCTCTGGTGGGAGCGGGGCATTGGTTTCTTTCGCATGGTCGGCATAATTTAAACCGATACACACAATTTTCGACGGCCTTGTAATAGGGCTGCCCAGGCGTACATCGCTTGCGATTGTGTTAAGCGTGTTGTTTTTAATAAACGAGGCCAGGCGGTTAAGTCCGTCTGTTTCAAAAAAATGTTCTGTATAATCTTCGCCCAGGCCAGAAACGTCATATTGCTGATCGTTAATGATAACTCCGGGTTTTTCTTTGCCTTTTTCGCCAAATCTTATAAGCTTCATAGTATTGTTTTATCAGTTGGTAATTAGTTTTATTACAGTATCGGTGTTATCTATCTTAACGTTGTTTAGGTAGATAAAAACTCCCTCGTCTTGTTGTTTAAATTTAACGCTGCTATTATCGCTCAATAATTGCGCTTTAAGCACTTTACCCTTTAAACCGGGTATTAAAATATAGGGCTGTTGCGGCATATCCATAATATGTGCATACAATACCCTGTTGTTTTGTGTAACCACACCCCATTGTTGCGGGGCAATATTACTGCCGCGGGTGCCATAAATACTTTCGCCGTTATTTTTAATCCAGGCACCTACAATGGCTAGTGTATCTGTAAATTCCTGCTGAATTTTTCCATTAGGCATTGGGCCAATGTTTAGCAGGAAATTAGCGTTACGGCCGGCTGCATTAACCAGGTAATGGATAATCTGTTTGGATGACTTAAAACTACGGTCGTTAATGTTAAAGCCCCAGCTGTTATTAATAGTTTCGCAGGTTTCTAAAGGTAAGGTACCAATTTTAGATTCTCCGCTGAAACCGGTATTGTTATTACCGGGTAGGTCTTTCTCAAACATTTGGAAATCTTCGCCCTCTTTAGGCTCCAGGTGGTGATTGTTACCCACCATAATAGCCGGGTTAAGCTTGTGGATCAGCGCATAAATTTCGTCATAATGCCAGTTTGCATCTTTACGCTCCCAGTTACCATCAAACCAGATGCCCTTAACACCGGGGTATTTGGTAATCAGTTCGGTAAGCTGGGCTTTCATAAAGCTAATATAGCTGTCCCAGTCTCCTTTAACAGGTTTACCATCTACTATAGGGCTGCCGTAAGCATAGTCTTTGCGGCCCCAATCAAGTAGTGAGTAATACATGTGCAGTTCTATACCTTCTTTCTGGCATTCTATGGCAAGATCCATCAACGGGTCGTGGTGATAAGGTGTTGCATCCACAATATTATAGGATGATTGCTTGGTACCAAACATACTGAACCCATCGTGGTGACGCGAGGTAACAGTAATATACTTCATACCTGCCTTTTTAGCAAACTGCACCCATTCGTGTGCGTTAAAAGCCTGCGGATAAAAGAAATCTGCCAGTTTTTTGTAGCTGTCGTATGGGATATGCTTCTCATTCATTACCCATTCGCCTGCCCCTAACTCGCTGTAAATACCCCAGTGGATAAACAACCCGAATTTCATATCCTGAAATTTCTGGCGTTCGGCCAGGTTATCAGCAGTAGGTGTGTAGACTGCCTTGGTTTGTGCCATGGTGTTTACCGTGCAAAACAGCAAACAAAGGAGGATCAATTTTTTTGGCATGATGAAATCAATTATTTAATGTGATAAAGCCGCCATCGATAGGGTAATCTGTGCCGGTGATAAAGCCCGCCTCGTCAGAACATAGGTACAGGGCCAGTGCAGCAACTTCCTGGGGTTGCGCCATACGGCCTATTGGCTGACTTTTAGATAACTTTTCAAAGATCTCATCTTCCTTTCCCGGATAGTTTTTGGCGATAAAGCCATCAACAAAAGGGGTATGTACCCTTGCCGGAGAAATACTGTTACAACGGATATTACTGTGCAAATAATCGCGCGCTACCGACATAGACATAGCATGGATGGCACCCTTGCTCATTGAATAAGCAAAACGATCTGTAATGCCTACATGAGATGCAATGGAAGCCATATTTAAAATTGTACCACTGCCGGCAGCTTTCATCAGGGGGATTGCGGCATAAATACAATTGTAAGCGCCTTTAACATTTACATTAAAGATCCATTCAAAATCGCTTTCTGATGTATTTTCTATACTGCCAATATGGGCAATACCTGCATTATTAACCAGGATATCAATTTTGCCGATGGCTTGTAATGCATCCACAATAGCCTGCTGATCTGTTACGTTGGCAGCTACAGCAAAAGCATGGCCGTTTTTAGTTTGTATTTCTGCCACCACTTCCTTGGCTGCATCTGCATTGAGTTCAATAATATGTACAGTTGCCCCTTGCTGTGCAAATAGTAAAGCAATGGCTTTACCTATGCCGCTGCCGCCGCCTGTTATAACTGCTGTTTTATTTTTTAAAGTAAACATGGTAATATTTTATAATGAAACGCCTCTTTTCCAGGGAATAAAATCATCCTGCCCCAGTTTTTGTGCTTTTGTCTGCTGGTTTCCGCTGGCAATATCAATTACCAGTTCCAGCATCCGTATCGCTGTTTGTTCTATAGTTTCCTCTCCTTCTATAATGGTACCGCAATCTATATCAATAATATCGGGCATTTTTTGATACAGTTTGGTATTGGTAGATATTTTAACCACAGGTGCAACCGGGTTACCTGTTGGGGTACCCAACCCTGTTGTAAATAATACGATGTTGGCACCCGAAGCAACTTCGGCAGTAGTGCTTTCTATATCGCTGCCGGGGGTACATAATAAGTTTAAACCGGGTTGTGTTACTTTTTCGGGATAATCTAATACCGCGGTGATAGGAGAGGTGCCTCCTTTTTTAGCTGCCCCGGCAGATTTAATAGCATCGGTAATCAATCCGTCCTTAATATTACCCGGCGAAGGGTTGGCATAAAACCCAGAACCGTCTGCCTCTGCACGTGCATTGTATGTTTGCATCAGGTTCATGAATTTTTTGGCGGTTGGTTCATCAATACACCTGTCGCTTAACTCCTGTTCTACACCGCATAGTTCCGGAAACTCAGCCAATACCACACTGCCCCCAAGTGCCACCAGCATATCTGATAGATAGCCCAACGTTGGGTTGGCCGAGATGCCTGAGAAACCATCAGAGCCGCCACATTCCAGCCCGATGCAAAGTTTAGAAAGCGGTGCGGGCTGGCGTTCTTGCTTGTTGGCTTCAATCAGCCCTACAAATGTTTGTTTAAGGGCCTCATGTAGCAATGCGCTTTCGGTACCCAGTTGCTGTTGCTCCAGTACAATAAGCGGCTTGTTAAAATTGGCATCCCGTTTTAATATTTCTGTTTGTAAAATGCTGGCTTGTGCATGCTGGCAACCCAGGCTAAGTACAGTTGCACCTGCTATATTGGGGTGGGTTATATAACCGGCCAGTAAGCCACAAAGGGCATCCGAATCGGTTTTGGTGCCGCCGCAGCCCATATCGTGGTTAATAAACTTTATGCCATCTATGTTTTTAAATAATTTATGGGCACCGATACTTTCGGGCGTTAACTGCAAATCTGCTTGTAAAAGCTCTGCTGCAGATTTACCCGTTTGGTACATATTGATCAAACTGTCCACTTCGTTCTCGTAACCCCTTGGCTTAGCAAAACCAAGTTTAGCAGTAAGGGCTTCTTTAAGCACATTAATATTTCGGTTTTCACAAAATACCAACGGTATTACCAGCCAGTAATTGGCCGTGCCCACCGAGCCATCATGACGGTGATAGCCCATAAAGGTGCGATCCTGGTAACGGCTAACATCCGGCTTATGCCATTCTGTTTTACGATTGCCCAGCTGAAAATCATTAGCTGCATGCACAATGTTATTAACGGTGATACCGCCGCCTTGCGCTATGGCAGTTGTTGTTTTACCCACCAGTACGCCATACATGTAAATTGAATCGCCGGGTTGCAGCGCTTGCAAAGTGAATTTATGCTTGGCTTGCACATTATCTGCCAGTGTTAAAGTATGGCCTGCAAAATTAATCTGCGTTCCTGCTGTTAAATCCTGGAGTGCCACCAGTACATTATCAAGCGGGTGTATTTGTATATAAGTATGTCTTGTACTTGCTGACATTATGATTGATTTTAATTAATCGAGATTGAAAATTTTGTTCATGATCATCCATTTTTCGCCAGGGGATGATTGTGAGAGGGGTTGTTGGTACTTCCACATTAAAGTTTCCCATTCCTGTACCTTTGCGTTCGAGGCATCTGCCATTGCTTTTTTCTCAAAGCTAAAACTGTCGTTCACATCCATAATCATAAACAGTCGGCCCGATAACCGATAGATCTCCATATGGGTTATTCCGGCTTCCTTTATACTCCTTATTATTTCGGGCCAAACTTTTTGGTGCCATTTTTCATATTCAGCAATTAACTGTGGATCGTCTTTTAGATCAAGTGTTAAACAATATCTTTTCATAACTATATTGATACGATGGGCTGTATTTTAATTCTATGGCCTTTTAATGCATAATAAAGTACCATGCTGAAACAAATCAGGGGTACTATGTAGGCAATTTGTATACTGCCGGTTTTGTCTGAAATAAAGCCCATCGCCAGCGGAGCAAAAGCACCACCAATGATTGACATAACCAGAAAAGAAGCAGCTATTTTAGTTTCGTGCCCCAAGCCACTTATACCCAGCGCAAAAATGGTTGGGTACATAATTGACATAAAAAACGGAACCATTACAATAGCATAAAGCGCAATGTGGCCTGTTGTATTTAACGCTACAATAATTAATAAAATATTAATAGCAGCATAAATACCAAGTAGCGTTGCCGGTTTAATGTACCTCATTAAAAATGTACCGATAAACCGGCCCAACATAAAACCTACCATAGCCACAGCTCCCCACAAAAATGCTGCAGTTTTTTCGTCAACCGCGGCAACGTATTTAGCATAGCGGATAAAAAAGCTCCCTACACCTACCTGTGCGCCCACATAAAAGAACTGTGCAATTATAGACCAGCGTAAATGCGAATGGCGTAATACCTTAATCGAAAAATCTGTTCCGGGCGAATGCTGTGATGCCTCTTCATCTGCATTTACATCAGGTATTTTAGTGAACAGGAAAAACAGGATGAGTACTACTACAACCATCCCTATAATTAAGTATGGGATTTTAACTGTATTGGCTTCGGCTTGTAAATAACTGTTCAATTGAAATGCCGACATGCTTTTTAATTTAGCAGCATTATGTTCAATGCCCGACAGGATAAATTTACCGCCTATTATAGGTGCTATAAATGATCCTAAGCCGTTAAATGACTGTGCAAAGTTAAGCCTTTGCGCCGCTGTTTCTTTACTACCCAGTGCAGCCATATAAGGGTTGGCTACAGCTTCCAGAAAAGTTGCACCACTTGCTATAACAAATAGCCCGGCCAAAAAGAATAGATAATTACGACCGGCAGCGGCAGGAATAAACATAAATGCACCTGCAGCATATAACACCAAACCAATAATAATGCCCTTCTTGTACCCATACTTATGCATAAAGAGCCCTGCCGGGATAGCAATTATAAAGTAAGCAAGGTAAACAGACAGGTCAATAAACGATGATTGCGTATCATTTAACTGGCAGGCCTTTTTTAGGTGGGGGATAAGTATTGGATTGATATTATGCAGAAATGCCCATAGAAAAAATAAAGACGTAATCAGTATCAGCGGAAACAAAAGGGTTTTTCTCGGCATAAATTATTTTAGGCTAGTAAAAATTGGTTTACAAATAAATTGAATTTGAACTAGTAAAAAATTTACTTTTTAGGCTAAATATTAAGCTATTTTGGCATTGTTTTTATAAAATTTGATATTTGATAGTATTTGAAGCTTAATTTTGATATCATTGATCACTTGTTTTAGCCAGTTATTTCTTAATGAAGCCTCAATTATTAAAAGTATCTAAAGATTTTGTACACTCTTTTAGCGCCAGGAGAGACACCACGCCGGATATCAATAACCGCTGGCATTATCATCCCGAAATAGAACTTATTTATTTAAAGAAGGGGCATGGAACCCAATTTCTGGGAGACAGCATTACGCCGTTTTTGGATGGCGATCTGATACTGATTGGATCTAATTTGCCCCATTACTGGCAATTTGACGAAGCCTACTTTGAGGCAAGTGCCACAAAACAGAAATTGAGTGCAGATGTAGTAGTTGTCCATTTCGATCAGAATTTTTGGGGAAACGAGTTTTTAAACCTACCGGAGAACAAATTAATAAGAGATACGCTGGAGCAAGCCAAACGAGGTATTAAAATTAGTGGTGAAGCGCAACAAACTATTGGGGCTAAGATTGAAAAGATTGTAAACCAGGAAGGTGTAAGCAAAATCATCTGCTTAATGGAGATACTACTAAATATAGGAGAGTCGAAAGACAATAATTTCATAGCTTCTGTGGGCTTTCAGCATAATATTCTGGAAAACGAGAAAGATCGTATATATACTATATATAAGTATGCCCTGGCCAATTTCAAGAAAAAGATCACGCTCGAAGAAATTTCTGGTATAGCTAATATGAGTCCCAATTCATTTTGCAGATACTTTAAATCAAAAACCCGTAAAAGCTTCTCTACCTTTCTTAACGAAATAAGAGTTAGCCATGCCTGTAAGCTATTAATAGAAAACGAGCTGCACGTTAAAGAGATTTGCTACGAAAGTGGTTTTTATAATTTTTCCAGCTTTCATAAGTGCTTTAAAAATATCACAGGTAAAAATCCGCTTAAATATCACAAGTCCTTTAAGAAATAGGCTCCCTGGGGTATCAAGATTATATAAAATACTGATTTTCTTGTAAATAAGCATTTGCTATTCGCATTTATGTAAACTACGGTTGCTTGTAATTATTTATTGGCCGTTATTATAAATGCATAATTTCTACATTCAGTTTTACTACTAGGTGCTGATATTCAGGGGGCTGCCTATGTTGCTAAATCCACCTTTTAAAAAGTTTTGATTATTTGGATAAAACATTTCCTTAAGTGGTAAAAAGTTCACATCTTTGCAGCCCGCCAGGAAGGAAAGGCGGGATGTTCATTGAGAAAGTAAAGGAGAAGGGCTTTAAAAGGAAGGCAGCAAAGCCGGAATTAAAACGTTGGAAACGGGCGAAAGCGCGTTAAGTCAAACCTTCGGAAGCTGCCAAATTAAATGCAAATAATAATTTGGAAATTAGAAAAGCTTTTTTACCTTTGCACTCCCGAAACGGGGGAAAGAAAATGGGAAAGGGATCGGGAGAGACTGAGTACATAAGCTGCAGAAAACCAGGTTTAAAGCTGGTGATTAGGCAAAAGGGTTGAGCGCAATGTTCAACGA
>NZ_MPPL01000001.1:1959923-2030225 GCF_001911425.1 Mucilaginibacter polytrichastri
GTTTAAAGATTTGAGAGGTTAGATATGAGATATGAGACAAAGCGATAAGCAATCTCCATACTCAAATCTCCATACTCAGATCTAAATAAAATATTCAGGTGCCTATATCGGCGGTGTCTACCTCTTCCCATTCCGAACAGAGAAGTCAAGCCCGCCAGAGCCGATGGTACTGCAGTAAAATGTGGAAGAGTAGGTCGGCGCCAAATCTTATCAGGGGATAAAGCCTTTGTCTAACCGGCAAAGGCTTTCCTGTTTTATAGCGGGCCATGTTGCCAGCTTATTGTTCTTTTTTAAATCCAAACGTTTTGGTGAGTAGTAAATAGTTGAATGAGTGAGTAGTTAGAAAAGAACGACTTACCCATTCACCTAATCAACCACTCACTAATAACTCAAAATATTCAGGTGCCTATATCGGTGGTGTCTACCTCTTCCCATTCCGAACAGAGCAGTCAAGCCCGCCAGAGCCGATGGTACTGCAGTAAAATGTGGAAGAGTAGGTCGGCGCCAAATCTTAAAAGTAGCCCCGTTCAGCAATGAGCGGGGCTTTCTTTGTTTATATAAGTCCCAAAGTCGGTGAAGACGGCAAGTCCGGAAGAAAAAATCAAAGGGCAGTGCACCGTTCCCCCTAAACCCGATAGCAGCGGATACCGGCCCGTGGTTAAGGCCTGGGGAGTATGAGCGCATAGCGGGGCTGCACACGCCGATTAGTACCTACCGTTCATTTTCTAATTCCAATACTAATACATTCCTTTCTTAAACATTGCCAAAATATTTTAATTTAGCATTATGTCTAAAGAGAATAGGAACCGTGCAGCTGCAGGTGCTAAGAAAATATTTGTACTAGATACATCCGTGATCTTATACGATCACAATGCTTTTGAAAACTTCCAGGAACATGATGTAGCCATCCCGGTGCAAGTATTGGAGGAACTAGACAATATGAAAACCGGTAATGACACCCGCAATTTCGAAGCCCGTAGCTTTATACGTTTAATGGATGACTTTGCAGGCCAACATACATTGAACGATTGGTTACCACTTACGGGACATAATAAAGGCAAGTTTCGTGTGGTAATGGATAAGCCATCATCCACGCTCGATGCTGAAGCTATATTTGGTGCTGGTAAAACAGACCATCGCATACTTAATGCTGCTTTAGGATTGCAGGAAGAGCAGCCGGAGAAAAAAGTGATACTGGTATCTAAAGACATTTGCCTGCGTTTAAAAGCCAAGGCGCTGAATCTTAATGCCGAAGACTACGAAACAGGTAAAATCAAAAACCTTGAGGAACTTTATACCGGTAAAACGGTAATGGATAAGCTTTCTGAAAAAACGATTAACCAATTTGTTAAACAACGGATAGCTTCGCCCGGTGACCTGGGAATTAAGCCGCCGCCGGGTAATCGCTTTTATATTCTTAACAGTAAAAATAAATCGGTACCTGCGTTTTACAATGCCAGTACAGCTGCAGTTGAATATGTTGCAGATCAACCAATATTTAAAATATCGCCCAAAAATACGGAGCAGGCTTTTGCTATACATGCCCTGTTAGATCCGGAAATTAAGTTGGTAACTATACAGGGCAATGCGGGCACCGGCAAAACGCTGATAGCCCTTGCCAGTGCTTTAGAACAACGCAAAACCTATCGGCAAATTTATGTTACCCGGCCTATTGTTCCGCTGAGTAACAAGGATATTGGTTTTTTACCCGGTGATGTAAAAAGCAAGGTAGACCCATATATGGCGCCAATATGGGATAATCTGAAATTTATTCGTGAGCAATTTGCTGATGATCCTAAAATGCAGGGAAAAATAGATGAACTTGTAACTACTGACAAAATATCGATTGCGCCGCTGGCATTTATCCGTGGCCGTACGCTGACTAAAATTTTCTTTATTGTTGATGAGGCCCAAAACCTTACGCCACACGAGATTAAAACCATTATTTCGAGGGCTGGTGAGAACAGTAAGTTTGTATTTACAGGCGATATTTACCAGATAGATACGCCTTATCTCGATGCCGAAAGTAATGGCTTATCATATTTAATAGATAGGGCAAAAGATCATCCATTATACGCACATATTACTTTGCAAAAGGGAGAACGGAGCGAACTGGCTAATCTGGCAACAGAATTACTGTGAGATCAGGCTATCGGTGATCCGGTTAATATCGGTTCCTATTTTATTAATGAAGCCTAATTGCTCTTTAAGCAACTCCTGGTCGGCTACATTTTCTGCATTTAATTCATCATCAGCAATACTCTTCTCGGCAGTAAACTCAAACGTATTACCACCCAGTTTCTTGCTGCTTTCATTTAATACTGCTATATCCCGTTTTAGCATTTTCAAATTGTCTGCCCGCAGATGTATTAAACTTGTGCCGGCTATGTTTGAAGCAATAGTCGACAAGTATGACGACAGGATATGGTTCAACACCACAAACTTGTGTACATCCTTACTTTTCTTTTGCTTACTTTTGGGTTCAGAAACCATGCGTTCAAAAGCAGCAGATAAGTTGGCAGATTTTACATACACATCTTTACGGGCCAGTTTATAATCAGTAGTGCTTCTGACTTTTCCTGTTAAATTTTCTCCAAGTGTAATCAGATACCTGATGTTGGCATCAACCACATCCATTAGTGTTTGCCGCAACTGTTCAGATTCCCATGATGGAAATACCAGGTAACTGGCTAAAAATGCAATAGACGCACCTACAACCGTGTCAATGATTCGCTCTTCGGCCACATCCAAATGACCTACACCCAAAAAGCGAAACAAAATGAGTACATAAGGCGTCATAAAAATAACGCTGGTAATATAGTTAACCCGTAGAAAGCTGTAGGCGCCCATCATAAATACCATCAGCAGTGCCACTTCCAATGTTTTATTGTGTACAAATGTTAACACTACCACGCCTATAGCACCGCCTATAATAGTGCCCAGTACACGCTGATAATTACGCTGTTTCGATAAGCTGAAACCTGGTTTCAATATTACAATAATGGTAAGTAATACCCAATAACTGTGGTGCCCAAATACAATTTTTTTACCCGTAAAATGATTGATCAGCTCTAGGAGGCCATCGCTTTTAGTAATAACAAAACCAACTAAACAAACCAATGAAACTCTTAAAGCATGCTTAAATGTGGCCGAAGTTAGCGTAAGGTTATCAAAAAATATATGGGGGGTGTAATCCTGATGGGCCACAAATTTGGTGTATTCTACATCACCTTTTTTGTCCATCAGGCTTTCTGCCGATTTTGAGTTATAGTACTTACAGATATCAGTGATTTTTTGGCCAAGGTCGCGAACATTAATCAGCACCTTTTTAAGTACCAGGTTGCTCGATCCACTTAAATGTTCTGATGTTGCATCGATCTCCGCTTTTAAAAGGTCGAGATCAGACCCGAAATTTTTAATTCTGCGATATCTGGAATTAGCTAGTATTGCATACCCCATGTTATCTAATTCATCGGCCATGCGATGCACCAGGTGTGCAATATGGGGTAATACATCAGTTCCTTCAAACCGGTCCCTAATCTCCTGGTAATCGTAATGCGTGGCCATAATCTGCTCAAACATGTCAATCAAGTCAACAAAGGTAAGCACCAATACCCGGCTGGCGTGGGTAGATTCTTTGACGATTAAGCGTGTTTTAAATAATAGCTCACGCACATTATCCTGATGCTGGCTCACCATAATCTGTTGTGATACCAGCTTACGGTAGTTCTTTTCTATGTCTGTTTGGGGCAGGTAGAAATCGGCTTTGATGCGCAGAAATTTAACCACATCAACTATGTTTTCGCCAAGTGCCTGTTGTGCGGCACGGTATGGCCTTATCCTAAAAAAAACCAGGCTCATCATCATATACCATATTCCGCCCAATGTAATCAGCAAGCTGTAATGAAGCACTTCGCCGGGCTGCAAACCCTTATCCATCATAAATATCATTACCAGTAGTGATGATGTACCTACAGACGCTGCACGGTTGCCGTATACGATAAACATGGAGAACAAGAAACAAAATGCAACCACCTCAATACCTAAGGTATAAACATTAAGCCTGGCAAAACCTGTTACAATTGCTACAAACAGCAACAACCCATTGCAAATAAGCATAGCATTACGCTTATATACCTCGGGACCGGGTGTGTCAACCACGCAAACGCAAATAGCACCTAATGAAAGGGTGAGGCCCAGCTCGAGCTGATTAAACTGTGCGAAGATGAGCGATGGCAACAAAACCCCCAAAGTAATGCGTAATCCATCTGAAAAATATTGGCTGAAGAAGAAACTTTTTATTTCGCGCGGGTGTACGGCCATTTTTAGATTTCAGTGCTTGGTGACTGCAAATTTATAACAAATAACGTTCCTACATTAAATAGGTTGAAGATTGTAATAAAAACTTTGTCGATAATCTCAGTAGATAATTATATTTACCCAACAGTTCAAAACAGGCTTAAAAAAAACCTGTTTTTATTCAGATCTCTAAATATTCTATGTCATCTGCAAACAACCTTAGTCAACGTGAGTCGGTCTTTAACCAGGAAGTAATCACCCGTTTCGAGCTTTATAACAGCTTGTTTTTAACATTACCATTTTACCAGGTTAAGGATACCGGGAACCTTTTGCCATTTTTTAGCGCCCATTGCGAAAAAGGCACAGCCAGTCAGGAATCTCCGTCTGATATAATTAAATCCTTTTTCAAGAAATACGTGCCTGATATCGACCATCAGGAACAGCTTAACCGCCTTTTCAGGTTTATACAGTATATAGAAAGGCAGGTAGTGCTGTTTGATGCAATTGAAGATTCATCATTTAGTAAAACCACGAAAGCTGAAGAAAGCGGAACACTGCAAACCCTGCTACAACAAATTGCCGGCGACGAAAGCCAACGGGAAACTATTAAAGAGAAACTAAAAAATTTCTCATTGAGATTAGTGCTTACCGCGCACCCTACGCAGTTTTACCCAAGCCGTGTGCTGGGTATTATGACAGACTTAATTGAAGCGCTTAAAACTAATGATATTAATACCATTAACCTGCTGCTACAACAATTGGGAAAAACGCCGTTCTTCAATAAAACATCGCCCACACCGGTAGACGAGGCTGTAAGCCTGATCTGGTTTTTGGAGAATGTATTTTACCATGCACTGGCAGCCACACAATCAAAGTTAAATGATGCCTTTGATGTAGATGGACTGGCTAATCAACTGCTGGAGATGGGCTTTTGGCCCGGTGGCGACCGTGATGGTAATCCAAACGTAAAAACAGACTCGACCCGTACAGTGGCTTCACTATTACGACAGATCATTTTTCGTTGTTACTACCGCGATTTTCGGGTTGTGAAACGCCGCATCACTTTTAGGGGCGTTGAGGATGCTATGCATACGTTAGAGACAATTTTATACGATAACGCCTTTAATCCGAAAGAAAACCCTGAAAACCTGCAAAACGAAATGCTTGCGTTGCTGCAAACAGTTAAGGACAAACTGATTAATGATAACTACGGCCTTTTTGTTGATATTATTGATGATTTGACGCACAAGATTAAGCTATTTGGGTGTTATTTTGCTACGCTGGATATACGCCAGGACAGCCGCGTTTTACGCGATGTGTACCATTATATAAGCGATAAAGTTGGTGTTAAGCTCCCTAAAGGTTATGACGATCTGGAAGAAATTGAAAAGCTGAAAGCAATTGAATTTACTACAGAAGCCGACTTTCAATGCCCCGAAGATGCAGACCCACTAATTAGGGATACCTTGGATACCATCCGTTTGATAAAACAAATTCAACAACAAAATGGTGCAAAGGCTTGTCAGCGTTTTATTATCAGTAACTGCCAGCAGGCATCAGATATTTTACAGTTGATTAACCTGTTTTTGTGGAGCGGGTGGAAAAAAGATGAGTTGCCTATTGATTTTATGCCGCTTTTTGAAACAGTTAACGACTTAAAAGTTGCGGCAGAAGTAATGGAAACGCTTTATAAACATCCTTTTTACAAAACACATTTAGCTGCCATGGGCAACAAGCAAACCATTATGCTTGGTTTCTCAGACAGTACCAAAGATGGTGGTTACTTAATGGCCAACTGGTCTATCTATAAAGCCAAGGTTGAGTTGACTGCCATGGCTAAGAAATACGATATTGACCTGGCATTTTTTGATGGTAGAGGCGGGCCACCTGCGCGTGGTGGTGGTAAAACACACCGTTTTTATGCCTCAATGGGGCAAGAGATTGCAAATAACCACATCCAGTTAACCATACAGGGCCAAACTGTAAGTTCGCAATATGGTTCTGTTGATACGGCTAGATTTAATATTGAGCAATTGTTTAACGCCGGTATTGCATCGGCGCTACACCAAACCCAGAAAGATCTATTGGATGACCGGCATAAAGAGCTGATCTCTATTATGGCAGATGAAAGTTATGGTTTGTTTATGGCATTGCGTAAGCACCCATTGTTTACAGAATACCTGGAAAAACTAAGTCCACTTACGCTATTATCTGGTGTAAACATTAGCAGCAGGCCAACCAAACGTAATAGCGATGCGCCATTGAAGTTAGAAGATCTGCGTGCCATTAGCTTTGTAACAGCCTGGAGCCAGTTGAAACAAAATATCCCTGGTTTTTACGGTGTTGGTGCTGCCCTCAACAAAGTAAAAGGGGAGGGGCATTGGGACGAAGTGGTAGAACTTTACCATAAATCTGGTTTCTTTAAAACGATGATTGATAACTGTATGATGTCGATGTCGAAATCAGATTTCAGAATTACAGCACATTTAAAGAACGACCCAAAATTCGGCGAGTTTTGGCAAATGCTTTACAACGAATTTGAACAAACTAAAAGGTTATTATTAGAACTAACTAATACGAGTGTATTGATGGAGGCATACTCAATTGAAGGCAGATCAATCGCCATCCGTGAAAAGATCATACTTCCGTTGGTTATTATACAACACTATGCTTTGGAGTGCCTGAATAATACAACCAATGAAGAACTCATTAGTACTTACAATAAACTGGTTATCCGTACGGTTTATGGTATTGTAAACGCAGGCAGAAACCTGGCATAAATAAATAAGCCGGATAGGTATTTGCCTATCCGGCTTATCATTCAAATTAAATTCAGTATTTCATACCGAAAGTATGGTACTAATTAGGTGTGCTTGTAAATCAGCTTATCGGGCCTAATTCCTAAACCTCCAATTTCTGCATTAATATATTATTGTTGCAAACTAATTGCACATATATCAACTCATGTCATATTATTGTAAACCAATACTACCTGCATATGTTACAGGTATAATAACCATTTATAAATTATAATGATGCAAAAGTTGATATGCTTATCAGCAATAGGAATTTTATTGCTTACTATACAATCTTGTAATGATAGCAGAAAAGCCAGGAATTACAATCAACAAACACTGGTGGACGATCAGGGATATAAGTTTATCTTAGCTGCAAATGAGGCCAATGTAACCGAAATAAAGGCAGCAACATTAGCCGAAAATAATTCTAAAAATCCACGTGTAATTGATTTTGCAAAAATGATGATTACAGATCATGTTAGGGCAAGTGATGAACTGAAGGATATTGCAGTAACAAAGCGTGTAAATGTAGTTGATACTATGTCGCTGAAACATAAAGCCATGCTGTCAGAAATGATGAAATTAACCGGTTCGGCATTCGACAAGGCTTACATGAAAATGATGGAAACCGACCACAGCAAAGTAATTCAGCTGTTTCATGATGTATCCGAAAATACCGACAAAAAGCTGAAAGACTTTTCTAACAAAGCAATGCCGGTTTTAAAGTTGCACTTAGATTCTGCCCGCGCTATTGGCTCATCATTAAAATAATCGCAATTGCTGTTCTACAGGTGGCTTAGCTTTTCCAAAGACTGTACGGCCGCCGTATCGCCAGGAGTTATCACGTTCATTTTCTATAACCTGGTTAAAATTAGCGTTAGGAGTGAAGTCCTGCTCTGCTTTCTGGGCAATTTCCGTTAAACGGCGTATCGCATCTTTTTTATCGGTTTCGCCCATTTTGGCTTTGTAAACTGCTGTTTGTAATGTTTTAAGGGTTTCGTCATAAACATTTACAGGGACAGGGAAGGGGTGACCATCCTTTCCGCCATTTGCAAACGAAAATCTGGCAGGGTCTTTAAACCTGGCAGGTGTGCCATAAATTACTTCGCTTACTAATGCTAACGATTGTAAAGTTCGTGGGCCAAGTCCTTCCAGCAATAATAATTCTTCAAAATCTTTTGGCCGCTTTTCATGTGCTAACCACAATACGGCACCTAATCTTTTCAGGTCAACATTTTCGGCCCGTACATCATGGTGGTTAGGCATTACCAGTTTATTTACCTCAGCCAGCATATCATTAGGGTGCTCATCAGTCATTTGCATAATAGCATTGCGGGATGGGTCTGCTGCTTTATCTGCTATGTTTAAAATCATACCGGCATTTTGCCCGTAGATAAACGTATGCGGATCATTAACAAAAGATTTTAAACCTTCAGAATGCCAATGATAACGGCGTGCAGTTTTATTTAGAGCGCTCATACCTTGCTGTACAACAGTCCATTGACCGCTTTTATTTACCACAAAATTGTGTGTATACAATTGGTAACCGTCTTGTATAGCTGTATTATCAACTTTAGCGGCCAGCTTACTGCATTTTACCAGATGCGTGCCATTTAAACCGGTTTGATTACCGATCTTAATCAGTTCGTTTGGTGTTTCGCGCGAATATTTTCCTTTGCCGCCGGTAATGTAGATCCCCAGTTCTTTAGCGTGTGGGTTAATGGCTCTTTTCAGCGCACCCATAACCGAAGTGGTAATGCCCGATGAATGCCAGTCCATACCCATAACGGCACCCAGGCTTTGAAACCAAAACGGATCACTTAGCCGGCGAATAAATTCGTCGGTTCCATAGTCCATTACAATGGTTTCGGCTACAGCTAATCCAAGTTTGGCCATGCGTACTGCAAGCCACTGTGGTACATAACCATAATGTAAGGGCAAATCGGCAGAGCCAGAGCGTTTCATTTACTAACAAATTTAGTAAATATTGGCCAATTATAGATCATTTGTAATTTTACTTTCCTATAAATGCTGTCCAGAACATTTCCATTCTATTTAGGAGTAAACTACATGAAATACAAATATTTAGATTTACATTAGGACATCAATTGTATAACCAAAGTTTATACAGCCAATATTATACCTGTTAATTATATTCTTATTACTGACTTGCTTATAACCATTACGTATAGTGGAGGCAATTTTATTTTTAAAAAATTTAAAGACGTGTATTATAAAATACTTGAATTCGAAAAACGATTATCATCTCACCAGGAATATACATTCAAAAGATATAATCAACTCAAAACAGTAATTATATACTTGAAATCATATTTTGATAACGATGGCAGTTTAACAGACAGGCAGACGCAATTGGATATGATAATGGAACTTGATAACGAAATTGAATGCCTGCAAACATTACGACATTCGACCGATAAGGATACCGATTTTATATTGCGCGTTAATACCACTTTGAGGATAGTTGGTATTATGAAAAATTATGTTCCAGAGCCTGTAGAAAACCCGGTGTATATAAAAGTGAGTTTATGGGATTATATTAAACAGAGGCTTTTCCCGGTACAAGAATATTCTCCATTTGAATTTATTTATAAAGTTACAGCCACCTGGCCACAAGGATAAGGCCAGGTGCATATTAAATGATTAGAAGCATTATTTACGGGTTACACTTTATGAGCCTGTAAATAATGCTTTTTTGTATGTAATAAATAAGTCTTATAATTAACATTATGTTAAGTAATAAACCTATTTAAAAGGCCTCTTTTTCAAGAAGCCTTTTGATATTATTTTAAAGCGTCGATCTGTTTTTGGATCTCCCCTGCATGTACTGTATCTTTTTTACCTAAGTAATAAGTTTTAAGATTGTTTAATGCGTCGTACGATTTTGGATTAAGTTCTACCGCTTTAAGCAAATATGGTTTAGCCATATCAAATTGTGCGCTTGCTTTTGCAACTGCTGCATCATATGCTTTTTGCTGATTAGATGGTAATTTATTAGCTGCGTTATACATATCAATTGCCGGGTTAATTAATACATAACCTAAGTTTAGGTTAGCTTCAAAATAATTCGGATCAATTTCTAATGCTTTTTTGTACATCTCTGCAGACTTGGCAAAGTTTTCTTCCTTTGTTTTTTGTGCAGCTGCCTTACCCGCTGCATCTTTAGCCTTAGTAACATCTTTACCTGCAGATTCTGCCGCTTGTGAGTATGTTAAACCTGCATAGTAATACAATGATTTGTTTTTTGGATCATTGGCTATAGCAGCATTAATTTTATCAATAACTTCCTTTTGCTTGCCTGTTTGCAGGTAAATTTCTACTTCACGTTTGCGGAAATCTGCATTGCTTGGGTATTTGGCAACACCATCGCTTACTGTTTTTAAAGCACCAACGGTATCTTTGTTTAACAAGTAAATGGTAGACAAATCTGTGTAAACACGTTCTTTACCAGCATAATTGGTAGTTAACAGTTTGTTATAGTTGGTAATTGCCTCCGGGTACATGTTGGCATTAGCTGCTGCTAAACCGGTGTAGTAAATAGCGTTAGTATCTTCTGGCAATACAGTACGGTAATAATCGAATGATTTGTAGGCGTTTTTGTAATCTTTATTTTGATAGTCTTTAACACCTTTTGATAACTGGTATTGTGCCAGGTTAACATTGGCATGATCTATCAGTTTTTTGTTTTCGCCTTTGGTATCCAGTTCTTTTGCTTTTTTAATAGCTTCTTCTGCAGTTGCAAATAAAGGTGCTGATGTTGCTGCAACAGAATCCTGTACGGCTAGTGAAGAATAGATTGCTCCTTTTAAAGCAAAAGTTTGTGGTAAAACAGAAGTTTTTTCGTTTAACGATGCTTTATCTATCGAGGTTTTGGCATTGACAATACTTGTTGCGGCAATAGCTGCTGTTAACTTATTACCTCTTGAGGTTTCATATTTGTCGTACTCGGATTGTGCGTTATTTAACTCCCCTTTTTGCGCAAACGTTGTTGTCGCAACAAGGCCAAGCAAGCCGGTCATTAAAATTCTGATTTTCATAGTAATTTTAGTTTGTTAGTTGTTTTAATTTATCGTTAATCCTATTTAATTGGTCTTCGTTCCTTGTTTTTAAGTAAGCCCATTGCAGCAACTGTAAACATTGTAAATTGTTCGGCAAAATAGTATTTGCTTTTTCAAACCATTGAATGGCACGGCCTATATTTTTTTGCTTATCGTTTTCCTGGTGAGCATATCCTTTAAAATACAATAAGCCGAGGTTAAAAACGGCATCATAATACCTGTTTCTCAATTCTATGGCTTGCAAATACGTTGACTCTGCCCTATCGTATTCATTTAAATGATCGTAACAGTTGGCCGCCATAAATGTAAGCTCGGCGTTGGTTGGGTTTTTTGCCAATAATTGAGGCAATAAAGGCTCTAACGCTTTATAATCCCTTTTATTCTGATAAATGTTAGTTTCTTCATAAAGTAAAGCTTTGTCATCCGGCAAAAACTTGCGCCCCTTTTGTATAATCTGCAGTGCTTTTGAAGTATCCTTAAGTGCCTTATAAACGTTTGCTGCTGCTATAACATCATCACTATGTACGGTATCTGTATTTAATAAAATGGTATAATATTTTGCAGCATCGGTATAATTGCTCAATTTGTTATTGGCATAAGCTATATAACCGTTAATGCGCCTGTAACCCGGTACAAAGTGCTGAGCTTTTTGAAAAGCAACCAGTGCATCACTGTATTTTTTATCCTGTATTGCTGCAGCGCCCTTGCGGATGTATACGTTACCCAGGCAGCGTTTAGAGAAATCTAATTCTACCTGATATTTGTAACCGCCTGAAAGATGATCAAGCAGTACCGAGATCTGATCGAGCGTGTTGGCAGGGAGCCCAAGTTTATTAAGTGAATCTGTATAAAGGATGCTACTGTAAACTACCGCCCTGAAAACGCTTTTTGGTACGTTGGACGAATCCTTTTTGGTTTTAATCAAACTATCAACCTGCTTTTTAGCATTACTTAGATACTTAAGATCTTTTTGCTGCCTGTAAAAAGCCAGGTTGTTTACTACACCTTTAAGCGCCTCCGTTTGGCTAAACGCTAAAGGCGAAGTAAACAATAAGATAAAAAGCGATAAAATTATTCTACGCCCCGACATATTTATTAATTATTCTTCTTCAGTATCGTCCGAATCTTCTTCTGTATCCGGCTCGTCTGTTAATTCATCATCAT
The DNA here is from genome assembly GCF_001911425.1 of Mucilaginibacter polytrichastri. Lineage (GTDB taxonomy): Bacteria > Bacteroidota > Bacteroidia > Sphingobacteriales > Sphingobacteriaceae > Mucilaginibacter > Mucilaginibacter polytrichastri. The sequence goes on from NZ_MPPL01000001.1 coordinate 1,972,264, forward strand.
CTTCAATGGTATCAGCTGCAACACCTAAAGTATCAGCTTCAGTTGGCAAGTGCGTACCTTCTGTACCTTCTTCTACTATTAAAGCATCTTCCAGTTCTTCTTCTTCGCTGTGCTCAATTTTAGCTACTGATGCAATTTCATCATTGTTTTTCAGTGTGATTAGCCTTACCCCTTGTGTGGCACGGCCCATTACACGCATTTCGCTCACCGCAATACGGATAATAATACCCGATTTATTGATGATCATCAGGTCGTCCTGATCAGTAACATCTTTTATGGCAACAAGTTTGCCTGTTTTTTCAGTTACGCTAATTGTTTTAACACCTTTACCACCACGGTTGGTTACACGGTAATCATCTATATCGGTACGTTTACCGTAACCTTTTTCTGATACTACCAGTACCGAGGTGCCTGGGTCATTAATGGCAATCATACCAACAACTTCATCCTGCTCATTCTCTAAAGTAATACCACGTACACCTGTTGCAGTACGTCCCATTGGCCTAACGGTCGATTCGTTAAAGCGTATTGCCCTGCCCGAACTGATGGCCATTACAATTTCGCTTGTGCCTGTTGTAAGGGTTGCAGCCAGTAAAGTATCACCATCATTAATGTTAATGGCGTTGATACCGTTTGAACGCGGACGAGAATAAGCTTCTAAAGAAGTTTTCTTAATGGTACCCTTAGTGGTACACATAATAATGAAGTTATTCTCCAGGTAGTCTTTGTCTTTAAGGCTAATTAGTTTGATGTATGCCTTAATTTTCTCTTCTTTAGGTATGTTGATGATGTTTTGGATAGCACGGCCTTTAGAAGTACGTGTTCCTTCCGGGATTTCAAATACCCTTAACCAGAAACAACGACCGGCCTCGGTAAAGAACAGCATGTAATTGTGGTTAGAGGCAATCAGCAAGTGCTCAATAAAATCTTCATCGCGGCTGTTGCTGCCTATGGCACCTTTACCACCCCTTGCCTGGCGGCGATATTCTGTAAGTGCAGTACGTTTAATATAACCTTCGTGCGATATGGTTATTACCACGTCTTCATCCTCAATAAAGTCTTCAGTTTGCATTTCTGCAGCCGAGTGTACTATTTCGGTTTTACGCTCATCACCATATTTATCGCGAATCTCGATCAATTCGTCTTTGATGATCTGCATACGCAGGCCTTCATCAGCCAAAATGGTTTTTAAATAAGCGATGGTTTCCATCAACGCAGCATACTCATCTTTAATTTTATCGCGCTCCAGTCCGGTTAACCGTCTCAGGGTCATATCCAGAATGGCACGTGCCTGTATATCGCTTAAGCCAAAACGGGTCATTAAACCTTCGCGTGCTTCATCCGGGGTGTTTGAACTACGGATCAATTGGATCACTTCATCCAGATGATCTAACGCTATCAGTAAACCTTCTAAAATATGCGCGCGTTTTTCAGCTTCGGCCAAATCGTATTTGGTACGACGGATAACCACCTCATGACGGTGCTCCACAAAATGGTGGATCAGGTCTTTAAGGTTTAGCATCATTGGGCGGCCTTTTACCAGTGCAATATTATTTACACTGAAAGAGGTTTGTAATGAGGTGTATTTGTATAAGTTATTTAAAACGATAGAGGAGTTGGCATCGCGTTTAATTTCATAAACCACACGGATACCTTCGCGGTTAGATTCGTCACGAATGGCAGAAATACCTTCAATCTTTTTTTCGTTGACTAGTTCGGCAGTACGCTCAATCATCATGGCCTTATTAACCTGGTAAGGAACCTCGGTTACAATGATGCGCTCGCGGTCGCCGTTATAAATTTCAATTTCGGCGCGTGCGCGGATTACGATACGGCCACGGCCTGTTTCAAACGCTTCCCTCGCTCCTTCTACACCGTAAATAATACCGCCTGTAGGGAAATCGGGGCCTTTGATGTATTGCATCAGTTCGCCAACCTCTGCATCGCGGTTATCTATGTAAGCTATAGTAGCGGTAACAACCTCGGTAAGGTTATGCGGTGCCATATTGGTAGCCATACCTACTGCAATACCAGATGCACCGTTTACCAGTAAGTTAGGGATTTTAGCAGGCAATACGGTTGGTTCTTCCAGCGAGTCGTCAAAGTTTAACTGGTAGTCAATCGTATCCTTGTTAATGTCAGCCAGCATCTCTTCGGCAATCTTTTCAAGCTTGGCCTCAGTATAACGCATTGCCGCAGGTTCATCACCATCAATAGATCCGTAGTTACCCTGTCCGTTTACAAACGGGTAACGCAGGCTCCAGTCCTGGGCCATACGTACCATGGCGTCATAAACAGATTTATCACCATGCGGGTGGTACTTACCCAGTACCTCACCAACAATACGTGCTGATTTTTTGTGTTGTTTATTACTGTATAAACCCAAATCCAACATGCCGTAAAGGACACGGCGGTGAACGGGTTTCAAACCGTCGCGCACATCGGGAAGTGCACGTGATACGATAACAGACATTGAATAATCAATGTATGCGGCACGCATCTCTTCATCAATATTTATTGGAATTATTCTGTCTTCGTTGTGTGGATTTTCGTTTCCTGTATCTTCAGCCATTTTTAAATTATTCTGTAGAAAATATTACGCCTGTAACTGGTTTTTACATGTTTTTAAAGCGACCTGCGAAGATAAGAAATTTCACATAAAAACCACATCAAGTTACCAACACTATAAGTGCCATACTTTGAGTGAAATAGCTTATGTGATGGGTTGGAGGCCTATTACATTACTTTTTTCCAATACTCTTCTACCATCAGGCCTTTAGGCAGTTTCCCGCTTAAAACTAAGGTATCATTACGAAGCTGCATATGGTAATGGATGGTTTTACCCGTAAGCGTGGAGGGTTGCGTGGTAAAGGTTTCTGTTTCGAAACAGGTATCGGCCTGTGTTACATAATCGCCGCCCTGATACTTTATAGGTTTCTCATTAGGTTCGATGATAAAGGCATTAAAATGTGCTTTGTCATATTGGCGCTGCAATTTATAATCTGTTGATGCGGTATCCCTTTTGCCATTGTAAATGCCACCTGCAAACTGCCAGGTGCCCTTTAACGTTTTAGGTGCAGACCATGAGCATAGGATAATGAGTATGGATATTGGGATAAATAGTTTTTTCATGGAGTAGATTTATTGTTTTCACCGCCCGTTATGCCGAGCTTGTTTTGGTACCCCACATCACAGGTAGCAGATTTTATTTCTTAGACTTAGCAAGTGGGATGCCGAAACAAGTTCGGCATGACGGATTTATAATTACGCCCAGTCAATCCCTTTTTTTAATAACGATAAAGTACGCTCTTCATTGCTGCCTGCCTCGGGTTTAAAATTGTAAAACCATTTGGCGGTTGGCGGCAGGCTCATTAATATCGATTCGATGCGGCCATTGGTTTCCAGCCCAAATTTAGTACCTGCATCATAAACCAGGTTAAATTCGGCATAACGGCTGCGGCGCAGGTATTGCCACTCTTGCTGGGCTGCGGTATAAGTTTTAGTACGGTTACGGTTAACCAGTTCGGTATATATGGGCAAAAATGATCGGCCTATAGCTTTTGAAAACTCAAATATGGTTTCCCAGCTCAGGTTGTCATCAGCCTTTAACCTGTCGTAAAAGATGCCGCCAATACCGCGAGTTTCTTCGCGGTGTTTAATATAAAAATAATCATCTGCCCAGGTTTTAAACCGGCTATAGAAATCGGCATTAAATTGATCGCAAACTGATTTTAGGTGATTGTGAAAAAAGCGGGCATCCTCATCAAAAACATAATGAGGGGTAACATCTATCCCACCGCCAAACCATCTAACCGGCTCCTCTCCTGCTTTGGCAGGCATTTCGAAGTAACGGATGTTCATGTGGATGATGGGCACCATGGGGTGGTTGGGATGCATCACAATGGATACGCCGGTGGCGAAAAATTCATCACTGTCAGCTTTGAATGCTTTCTTCACGGCCTCGGGCAGTTCGCCGTGTACGGCAGAAAAATTTACACCGCCTTTTTCGAGGATATTGCCATTTTGCAATACGCGGGTACGCCCGCCTCCGCCGCCTTCGCGTTCCCAGGCTTCTTCTTCAAACCGGGCAACCCCATCAAGGGCTTCCAGGCCTGCGCAAATTTCATCCTGTATCAGGCGGTAGTCTTCGGCTATCTGTTCCTTCGTGATCATAGCCGCAAAAATGCAGAAATAATGGAACCGGCAAAAACTATTATTACTAAGCTACATTTGCATGACCAACCGGCTCGCCATCGGTTTCTACATAATTGAGGTCTTTACCGAAGCTTTCTTTTAGCCTGCTTAGGGCAATTAATGAAATTACGGTAAGTACTACCATCATAATATACCCGCTTTTAATCATGCCATAATGGATTACCAAAACATTAAAGCCGGCACTAATGGGGATTAATGCACCACGTACAAAGTTTGGAACGGTAGTAGTAACGGTAGAACGGATATTGGTACCAAACTGCTCTGAAGCAATGGTAACAAAAGTTGCCCAGTAGCCAACCGTACATCCCATAAAGAAACACAGGGCTATAAATTTTTCGGTAGTGATGCCCGTACTGCCCAGATAGCAAAACGTGCTCACGAGTGTCATCAGTAAAAATACCAGCATGGTAAGCCTGCGCGATTTGGTGAACTGGGCAAATAAACCCGCTGCAACGTCGCCCACGGCAATGCCAATGTAGGTATACATAATGCCAGTACCGGGGCTCAATACTTCTTTAGCACCCAGTGCCTTACCAAACTCGGGCGATTGCGTAACCAGTATACCTACCACATACCACAATGGCGCCCCAATTAATATACAGCAGAGGTATTTGGTAAAACGGCCCCAATTGTTAAACAACATCAGGATATTACCCTTCGATATTTTTGATTTTTCTACATTTTTAAACATGCCCGATTCAAACGTACCCATGCGTAGCAGCAGCAAGGCTATGCCTAAACCTCCACCTACAAAGTAAGCCGTGCGCCAATCGTGCTTGCCAACCTGTGCAGCAGCGACAGCACCAAACAGGCCTATTACAGCTACGATCATGGTGCCGTATCCACGTTTTTCTTTACTTAAGGTTTCGCTCACCAGGGTTATACCGGCACCAAGTTCGCCTGCGAGGCCTATTCCGGCTATTACACGCACTATCGCATACCAGGTAATGTCGTGTACCAACCCATTGGCAAAGTTGGCCAGCGAGTACATGAGTATTGAGCCGAACAAAACTTTAATACGCCCATATTTATCGCCTATGATGCCCCAGATAATACCACCCACTAATAAACCGGCCATTTGCATATTAAGCACAAATGCACCTGTGGTACGCATATCGGCATCGGCTACGCCAAGATCATGTAAACTTTTAATACGGATCACCGAAAACACAACCAAATCATAGATATCTACGAAATAGCCCAGTGCAGCAACCAGAACCAGGAAAATTACATTTTTAGTGAGCTTGTCGGCGTTGTCGGTCATTAGTTTTTAATTGGATGTCCTAAAGTAGTAAATGTACTTTAACAGCAAAATAAATAGCATAAAAAAACCCCCGCGCCATGCAGAGGTTTAATCATATCAGAATGATAGATTATATCTTTTTCACCTTTACAGCTTGTAATCCTTTTCTGCCTTCTTCCACATCATATTCTACGTCGTCATTGTCCTTGATAGCATTTACGCCACCTTGTACATCTTTGAAATGTACAAAAAGGTCTTTACCATCTTCGGTTACAATAAAACCGTAGCCTTTTTGTGTGTTAAACCATTTTACTTTTCCAGTTTTCATAATTATAAATACGTATTAAATTTTTTATTGAAGATTAATGTCATTAGCCCAACTGAAAAATAAAACTTAATTATCAGAAAGCAAAAGGCTTAACCCTTACTTTTCAAATATATAAAAATGTATTTAAAATAATAAAAATTAATTTTTGGTGAAAAAAGATAAAAAATAGCTGATTTATAGTGTGTTTCGGCTATTATTTGATGAAAATTCTTCGTTTTTTAGTCCCGAAAATCAATAATAATCAAAACTACCTAACACATTGATGTAAGTAGTAAAGATTTAGAAAAGACCGGCATTTTTGCTTGTCGTAATGACGCATTGAATATCAAACCAGACATTGAAAATTAATTATCAGGCAAAACAAATAAATAGCTCCTGGCGGTTGATTTATCTGGTAAGTTTTCATCAACAAATTAACTTATTACCCGGTCAACAAATTCCCAAAAAGCTTGTTCAACTCTGTAATGGAAAGACACGTTTATGAAACCGGCATTGTAGGCAACTGCGGTTTCCTTGCCCACGTAAATAAAAATACAAATATCGACTGGCTTTGCTGGCCCCGCTTTGACAGCACATTTATCTTCGGTGGATTGCTTGATGCCAAAAAAGGTGGCGAGTTTAACATCCGCCCCGAAGGCGACTACACCAGTAACCAATACTACCTGGAAAACACCAACGTACTGATTACCGAAATTACCCTGGAAAACGGGGAAAGCTATCGGATAACAGATTTTGCGCCCCGTTTTTTTGAGCACCAACGCTACTATAAACCATTGATGCTGGTGCGGAAGATTGAGGCCATAGAGGGTTCACCCCGTATTACGGTTAGGTGTTCACCTATGTCAGACTATGGCGAAACTAAATTAACCGTTAACCGTGGCAGTAACCATATCCAGTTTCTGGGCGGCGATGAGCGCATTCGTCTTACTACCAATATCGCCATCAGTTATGTATTTGATGAACAGCCTTTTGTACTTAACGAGGCTAAATATCTTGTGCTTACTTATGGCGAACCGCTGGAGGCGCCGCTGATTAGCACCGCCGAGCGTTTTTTGACTGAGACTGCCGGTTACTGGCGCAGGTGGATCAAACATTCGTCTATTGCAGGTTTTTATCAGCCCTTTGTAATACGTTCGGCCCTGGCTTTAAAAATACACCAGTATGAAGATACCGGTGCTATTATTGCCGCCAGCACCACCAGCCTGCCAGAGTTTCCGGGTAGTACCCGTAACTGGGATTATCGTTATTGCTGGCTGCGCGATACATATTATGTGATACAATCATTAAGCCACATCGGCCATTTTGAAGAAATGGAGAAGTATTTCTCGTACGTAACCGACATTTCTTTTGCCGAAGACGATCGCTACCAGCCGCTGTACGGCATTACCGGTAAAAAAACGCTGACAGAAACTGTGCTCACCGGTTTAGATGGCTACATGGGCGAGCAACCTGTACGCATTGGCAACCAGGCTTATGAGCACATTCAGAATGATATTTACGGGCAGGTAATGGTTTCCATGCTGCCCCTGTATACAGATCATCGCTTTATTTTTGCAGAGCGTAAAGATTCGGCCAAATGGATAGGCTACATTTTAAGTAAAATAGAACGTACCATTGATGAGAAAGATGCCGGTATCTGGGAGTTTCGTAACATGGCTAATATCCATTGTTACAGTAACCTGTTTCAGTGGGCAGGTGCTAATGCGGCAGAAAAAATAGCCAGAACCATTAATAATCAAGAGCTGATTGATAAGGCAGTAACACTAAAAAATCGTGCAGCGGAGCATATTGAGAGCTGTTATGACTCCGAGCGCAAGGTGTACACTAATGCAGCCGGAAGTACTTACCTGGATGCCAGCACATTGCAGCTGATCAATATGAATTATCTCGACCCCGCATCAGACCGGGCTAAGGATCATCTGATAGCACTCGAGAAAGAATTAAAAACTCCTAATGGTTTGTTTTACAGATATCTGCATGCCGATGATTTTGGTAAGCCTAAAACCACATTTTTAATATGTGCTTTCTGGTATGTAGAGGCTCTGGCCTGTGTGGGCCGTTTGGATGATGCACAGAAAGAATTTGCCAACCTGCTGCAATACAGCAACCACCTTAAACTATTCAGCGAAGATGTGGACGAGGAAACCGGCAGTATGTGGGGTAACTTTCCGCAGGCTTACAGTCATGTAGGCCTCATGAATGCAGCATACCGTATAGCCATGAAATTAGATCGCCCAATATTTTTGTAGTGTGAGATTACACTAATTTGATTGATGATTTCACCGATCTATACCAAAGCCTGGTACAATAAACGCCGGGCTTTGGTATTTGTAATCTGTTGCTAATTTTTACCGGCAACCTATGGCTTTTTTGATAAAATTTCTTCAGAACATAAGCGACTGTATGCTGTTGTAAGAAAATATTTTATTTTTGAAATTTACCCAATTATATCCATTTAATGAGCAACACGGACTACTTTATAACGAATGAACAAATAATAGAAGTACTGTCTTTAAGTAAAACTGCTACTGCAATACACGTTTCTGAAGATGCTATTATACAGCTGGCTAATGAGGCCATGCTTAACATTTGGGATAAGGATAGCAGCGTAATTGGCAAATCGCTGGAAGATGCACTACCCGAATTAAAGGGCCAGCCGTTTATAGATATGTTTAAGCGGGTATGGAACGAAGGTTTAACTATATCAGGAACAGATACCGCCGCAGATTTAGTTGTAGATGGCCAGTTACAAACTTTTTACTTCGATTTTGAGTACCGTGCCATTAAAGACAATAAAGGCAAAACTTATTGCATTTTGCACACTGCAACAGATGTTACCGACAGGGTTGTTGGCAAACTTGCTTTAGAAAGAGCTAGAGAGCAGCAAGAAGCACTAAGCCGTGAACAGGCACTTAATGAAGAGCTTGCTGCTGCCAATGAAGAGCTTGCAGCAACTAACGAAGAGTTACAGCACTCGCAACTTAGCCTGCTTGAATTAAACGAAACCCTGGAAGACAGGGTAACTACACGTACCCTTGCACTAACGTACAGTGAAGAAGCACTGCAAAATGCCAACCATGAATTGGCTGCCATTAATGAAGAGCTGGCCACCACAAACGAAGAATTAATTGAAACGCAGGAAAGCCTGCAGGACATGATTATAGAACTGTCTGAAAGCGAAGAACGCTTTAGGGCGATGGCCGAGGCTACAAATGTATTGATTGCAGTAGCCGATGAAACCAGCAATGCCATTTATTTCAATAATGCCTGGATTGAACTTACAGGCAGGTCGATAAACGACTTGCTTAAATTTGGTTGGGTAGATCTGATACACCCCGAAGATAAGGATCGCTTTGTAAATATTTTTTTATCTGCATTTAAACAGCAGGTACCTTTTGGTGGTGAATTTAGGGTAATGGATAAAAATGGAGATTACCGCTGGCTGTTGGCCAAAGGGCCGCCCCGTTTCAGGCCTGACGGGTCATTTGCAGGATATATAAGCTCTTGTGTGGACATTACAGAGCTCAAGCTGGAAGAGCAACGCAAAGACGACTTTATTAGCATTGCCAGCCATGAACTTAAAACACCACTAACTGCCCTAAAAGCATCATTACAATTAATGGACCGGGTTAAAGAAACAGCCAGTCCTCAAATTTTGCCAAAGCTTATTGTACAGTCTAACCGGAGTATGGAAAAAATAACCGGCCTGGTTGAAGATCTGCTTAATTCCAGCCGTACTACCGAAGGGCAGCTGCACCTTAACAAATCAACATTTACCATTGCCGAAATGCTCAGCGGCTGTTGCGGCCATATAAGAATGGCAGGCAAGCACGATCTGGTTTTGCAGGGAGACAAAAAACTCCAAATATTTGCTGACGAACATCGTATAGACCAGGTAATTGTAAACCTGGTAAACAACGCTGTTAAATATGCTCCGGATAGCAAAGAGATATTTTTAGCGGCAGAAAAGGTTGGAGATGTAGCCAGAATATCTGTGAAGGATACCGGCCCCGGCATAACGCCGGATAAGATCCCACATTTGTTTAATCGTTATTATCGTGCAGATTATGCCGGCTCGCAATACTCGGGCCTGGGGTTAGGCTTGTATATTAGTGCCGAAATTATTAAAAGGCACGGTGGTAAAATAGGCGTAGATACCGAACTAGGCAAAGGCAGTACGTTTTGGTTTACAATACCGTTATAGTATTTTTTTTACACATTTGAGTATGGAAAAAATTACAGTAATAGGTTCGGGTACCATGGGTAACGGGATAGCACATTTGCTTGCGCAATACGGTTACCAGGTTGCATTGACAGATATTAACCAGCAGGCTTTAGATAAAGCTATCCAAACCATTACAGCTAATTTTGACCGCCAAATAAAAAAAGGCACTGCCGATGAAACCGGCAAGCGTAAAGCACTCAGCAATATTACCACCTTTACAGATCTGCAACAGGCCGTTGCAGGTGCGCAGCTGGTAATTGAAGCTGCTACAGAGCATAGCGAGATAAAGCTTGGGTTATTTAAAAAAATAAGTGACTATTGTGCCGATGACACCATCCTGGCCAGTAATACCTCCTCTATATCGATCACCAGAATAGCGTCGGTAACTAAAAATCCGGGTAATGTAATCGGGATGCACTTTATGAACCCCGTACCCGTAATGAAACTGGTTGAAGTGATACGCGGGTATGCTACTACTGATGCTGTTACCTCTACGATTATACAACTGGCCGAAAAGCTGGATAGAGTTGCAGTTGAAGCAAATGATTACCCCGGCTTTATAGCTAACCGTATATTAATGCCCATGATTAACGAAGCTATTTATACCCTTTATGAGGGCGTAGCCGGCGTACACGAGATAGATACGGTAATGAAGCTGGGTATTGCCCACCCAATGGGCCCGCTGCAACTGGCAGACTTTATTGGCCTTGATGTGTGCCTCGCTATTCTAAATGTTTTACATGCCGGCTTTGGTAACCCCAAATATGCGCCGTGCCCTTTATTGGTAAATATGGTTACTGCCGGTCAAAAAGGTATCAAATCGGGCCAGGGATTTTACACCTATACTCAAGGCAGTAAAGATTTGGTAGTTGCGCCAAAATTTACCAATTAGCTTTAAACTTTTGATGCTGTTGGCTGTCAGACTTATCAAATAACAACTGATAAATATGAAAGCTGCAACTAAATTAATATTAGGGTTAGGCTTGGCAGGTACGCTACTCTCTTCTTGTGCAGGAGGTTATTATGTAACCGAAAGACCAGCAGAACCCTATTATGTGCGCCCTGCATCCCCTTATGCCGACGCTTATTGGATCCCGGGCGAATGGGCCTGGCAAGGTAACAGATATGTTTATGTTAATGGATATTACGCCCACGCCCGCCGTGGCCACTTTTATGCACCAGGCTATTGGCGACACGGCTCACGCGGCCACGTTTGGGTACATGGGCACTGGAGATAATAGACTACGGATTTATTTTTTAACAAGAAAGGCTTTCCAAACGGAAAGCCTTTCTTGTTTTATACTTTACGTCGTCCCGAACTTGTTTCGGGATCCCACAGGACAGGTAGGTGATATACATAGTCTGCGATCTGTCCTGTGGGGTGCTGAAACAAGTTCCAGCATGACGGGTTGAGATAGACGGGCGAAAATATTTACTCATTCACTCCCTCTGTCATCCACTCATTAAAAATTACATCCTTTCCGGCACTTCGATACCTAATAACCTCATGCCTTTGCTAATTACACCGGCAGATGCCGCAGATAATTGCAAACGGAACTTCTTCAAGGTTTCATCCTCTGCTTGTAGTATCGATTTTTCGTGATAAAACTTATTGTAGGTTTTAGCCAGTTCGTAAACGTAATTGGCAATAATTGCCGGACTATAATTTTTAGCAGCTACACTAATCATTTCAGGAAACTGTGTTAAAGCGATAATCAGGTCACGTTCTACAGCATCCAGGGTTTCTATTGGTAAAGTTTCGCTGTAATCAACCCCTGCCCTGCTCAATACCGATTTGATACGCGCATGGGTATATTGGATAAACGGACCGGTATGCCCCTGGAAGTCAATCGATTCATTAGGGTCGAACAGCAAGCGTTTCTTAGGCTCAACCTTTAACAGAAAGTATTTCAACGCACCCATACCAATCATGTGGTAAAGGCGGTTTTTATCTTCCTCGGTATAACCATCAACCTTGCCTAAAGCTTCGGTTTGGGTTTTAGCAGTTTGCTCCATTTCAGAGATTAGGTCATCGGCATCAACCACCGTTCCCTCACGCGATTTCATTTTGCCCGATGGCAGGTCGACCATCCCATAAGATAAGTGGAACAAGCCTTTTGCCCAGGTTTTGCCCAGCTTCTGTAAAATCAGGAACAGTACCTTAAAGTGGTAATCCTGCTCGTTACCTACCACATAAATGGATTCATTCATCTGGTAGTCATCGTACTTCAGCTGTGCAGTACCCAAATCCTGCGTAATGTAAACAGAAGTCCCATCGGCACGGCGTACCAGTTTCTCATCCAGGCCGTCGGCCGTTAGATCAATCCAAACAGAACCATCTTCTTTTTTAAAGAAAACCTGTCTTGCTAATCCTTCCTCAACAATATCCTTACCCAACAGGTAGGTGTTTGACTCATAGTAATATTTATCGAAGCTTACGCCTAGCCTGTCGTAAGTTTTGGTAAAGCCTTCATAAACCCAGCCATTCATTGTTTTCCACAGATCGATCACTGCTGTATCGCCTGCCTCCCATTGTTGCAGCATTTCCTGTGCCTGCTTAATCAGAGGGGCATTTTTCTTAGCCTCGTCTTCGGTCTGGCCTATTTCTGTCAGCGACTCAATCTCTTTCTTGTATTCTTTATCGAAGATTACGTAGTATTTCCCTACTAAATGATCGCCTTTTAAGCCCGATGATTGCGGGGTTTCGCCATGGCCAAACTTTTTCCAGGCCAGCATCGATTTACAGATATGGATACCACGGTCATTCACCAGGTTAGCTTTAACCACTTCGTAACCATCAGCAGCCAGGATCTCAGAAACAGAATAACCCAGCAGGTTATTACGTACATGCCCCAGGTGCAGCGGTTTATTGGTATTTGGCGAAGAATATTCGACCATTACTTTTTTACCATTTGGTTTAGCAATGCTAAAATCTGGAGTAAGGATGGTGTTATTTAATTGATCCAGCCAGTAACTATCGGCCAATGAAATATTCAAAAAACCTTTAATCACATTAAAGCCCGATACTTTGGGTACTTCGTTTTGCAGAAATTCGCCAATATCGGTGCCGGTTTGCTCCGGCGATTTTTTAGAGAACCGGGTAAACGGAAAAGTAACAATGGTTACCTGGCCTTCAAACTCTTTGCGGGTTTCCTGCAAATTAACGTCGGCTGCGGCAATATCAGTATTATATAAAGTTTTGACAGCTTTAACAGCTGCCTCAATAATAAAATTCATTCGCCAAAATTAATAATTTGGCGCAACCTGCCCGAAATAATTATATCCTGAAAAATCTATATAGATTTGTGTTACATATTTATGATAAACGATAAAGATTTTAAGATTAACGTAACCTCAGAAATTGGCCGTTTACGTGCATTGTTGATACATAGTCCGGATAGTGGTTTGGGTAAAGTTGTGCCCTCTAAAGCCCAGGATTGGCTTTTTGAAGATATTATTCACCTGGATACCATGCGTAAGGGCGAGTACGATTACTATGTAAAATTGCTGATGTATTTTTTGGATGAGCAGAAGATCAACGGCCGTTTGGCTGAGATCGACTCACCCGAAAACAGCCGTAGTTTTTATAAACCCGACAACGAAAACTTCCACGCATCTAATAAAGTCATCGAATTTCAGTCGTTACTCACAGATATTTTGGCCGATGATGAAACCCGTTTAAAACTCGTAGCCTCGGTATGCGCCATTGAAAGCTGCAACTATCGCCTGCAGGAACAGTTGACCAATACCAACCCGGTAGAGCTGGCCAAGATCTTTATATCGGGCTCGGTAAACGATGATAAAATGATTTTTGCCCCCATACCTAACCTCATTTTTTCGCGTGATATCGGGATTATTATTAATGACCACGTACTGATTAATAAGCCAGCTAAAAAGGCCCGCACGCGCGAGACTTTGCTTGCCCGTTATATATTTTTTAATCATCCGCTGTTTGCTGCCTTTAGGGATAAAATTATTGAGATCCCGGAGATGGAGCAATACTTCCTTCGCCCCGGTGAAGATAACGACGAGCGGACCACCTTAGAAGGCGGTGACGTGATGGTAGTTAGTGCAGACCATGTAATTATCGGTTGCAGCGAACGTACGTCTGCCAGCGGCGCTAATGAAGCCATTAAGTTATTGTTTGCAAACAAGGTAGTGAAGAAGGTTACGATTGTAAAGATTCCCCACAAACGGGATTATATGCATATCGATACCATTTTTACACAAGTAAAACGCAACGTATGGGTGTTATTGGGTTCGCTGGCTATTGCCAAAGCTGCGGTTAACGAAATTGAACCTATCTCGTGGTTTGTAGATAAACGTCTGAAGGATCGCCCCGAGATTATCCAATTTTTTAGCGATCAAGAGCCACCGCGCCATTTTAAAAGTCTGGAAGAATTGCTGGACGATATTAGTAAGCATGATTTAAAAAGTACAGAGCCTACAAAGTTTATTTATTCGGGCAATAACACCTTCCCCTTTGATGCCCGTGAGCAATGGACCGACTCCTGCAACCTGCTGGCACTTAAAGAAGGCGTTGTACTGGGTTATGACCGTAACGACAAAACCCTCGAAGCATTTAAGGCCAATGGTTTTAAATCAATAAAGGTCTCGAAGCTGCTGCAACAACTTGAAAATAAAAAGATTACCATTGATGATTTGCAAAATATATTGATATTAATGCCATCGTCAGAACTGTCACGCGCACGGGGCGGTTTCCATTGTATGAGTATGCCGCTGTTAAGGGACGAAATATAAAATTATATAAAGGGTAAAGGTTTCCTTTCACCTTTACCCTTTTACCTAAAAAGCCAATGAATAAGCAATCCACCTCTACCATATTAATGATAAGGCCGGTAAAATTCGGTTATAACGAGCAAACGGCCGAAAGCAATGCTTTTCAGAATAATATTGATTTAAAAGCCGAAGAAGCACAAGTTAATGCGCTCAAAGAGTTTGATATTTTTGTAACCATGCTGCGCAGTAACGGTGTCAATGTGATTGTGGTTGATGATACACCATCGCCACATACACCCGATTCTATATTCCCCAATAACTGGATCTCGTTTCATGATAATGGTGATGTATTGCTCTACCCTATGCAGGCTGAGAACCGCAGACTGGAGCGCCGGGAAGATATTATCCGCCAGTTCGAAGAAAATTATAGTGTTAAGCAGGTAATAGATCTGAGCCATTTTGAAACACAAAACAAGTTTTTAGAAGGTACCGGCAGCATGGTATTAGATAGACAAAACAAGATTGCTTACGCCTGTCTCTCCCCTCGTACGGAAGCAGAAGTACTTAAATCTTTTA
This sequence comes from Mucilaginibacter polytrichastri, assembly GCF_001911425.1. GTDB lineage: Bacteria > Bacteroidota > Bacteroidia > Sphingobacteriales > Sphingobacteriaceae > Mucilaginibacter > Mucilaginibacter polytrichastri. The sequence goes on from NZ_MPPL01000001.1 coordinate 1,987,591, forward strand.
CTAAGCATGAAGGTTATAAAGTACTGTTATTTAATTCAGTAGATTCAAATAAAAAGGCGATCTATCATACCAATGTCGTCATGTGCATTGGGACTGACTTTGCCGTAATTTGCCTGGATAGTATTTTGGATGAGGAGGAAAAAATTCTGGTTGCCAACTCGCTAAAAAGTTCCGGTAAAGAAATTGTTGATATTTCTTTTGATCAAATGAACAGGTTTGCAGGTAACATGCTGGAAGTGGAAAGTACCAGCGGTGAAAAGCTGCTGGTTATGTCGCAAAAGGCATATCAATCTTTAACAACTGAGCAGGTTGATACTCTAAGTAAATATGCCCGCTTAATTTACGCCGATTTAAATACGATTGAAACCCTTGGTGGTGGCAGTGCACGCTGTATGCTGGCCGAAGTTCATTTGCCAAAGATTGATGCAAAAAAACCTTAAATTTTTCTCTGAGATTCCAAAGTAATTAAAAATAGCTTTATTAAATATAACTATTTTATTATCAGTTTATTATAGAGGTTGTTTTTCTTAAAAATTTAACATAAAGGTTAACTAAAAGTAATCATTTCAATATATTAAAAAATAAACCTATTTGTTACATAAAAAAATCACACTTTTGCGGCAAATACAGTAATATAAATAGATGCAAAGTTACCAGGAGTTCCTTGACCTGAGTGTGGGTTTCCCGCAGGAAGGTTTTGAGATCATAGAAGACGAATTGTTCTTTAACGATCTGAACCTGATGGAGATGATAGAGACGTACGGCACCCCCCTGCGTTTTACCTATCTGCCCATTATTTCAAAAAAAATACAACAAGCCAAGCTGATGTTTCAGCAGGCTATTGTTAAAAATAATTATCGCGGTAGCTACAAGTATTGCTATTGCACCAAAAGCTCGCACTTTAAGCATATTGTAGAAGAGGCTTTACGCAATGATATCCACCTCGAAACATCATCTGCCTTTGATATGCCGATGATAGATACCCTCGAGAAAAAGGGCGTGGTAACGAAGGATATTACAGTGATCTGTAACGGTTTTAAAACCTTTCAATACAAGCAGTACATCATTGATATGCTGCACGATGGTTATAAAAACATTATTCCTGTACTGGATAATAAAGAAGAATTTAACATTTTTGATGATGAAATAGAGATGGATACCCCTTGCAATTTGGGGATCCGTATCGCGGCAGAAGAGCAGCCCGATTCGCAATTCTATACTTCGCGTTTGGGCATCCGCCAGGAAGATATCATCGATTTTTATTATAACAAGATTGAGAAGAACCCCAACTTTAAATTAAAGTTGCTGCACTTCTTTATCAATTCGGGTATCTCTGATACGCCCTACTATTGGAACGAGCTGGAGAAATATGTTACCCTGTATTGTAAATTAAAAAAGATCAACCCAGATCTGGATACTTTGGATATTGGCGGTGGTATGCCGTTTAAAGATTCATTGGTGTTTGATTTTGATTACGAATACATGGTAAACGAAATTGTAAGTCGGATAAAAGAGATCTGTGCCGAAAACGACACCATTGAACCGGACATCATTACCGAGTTTGGTAAATATACAGTTGCCGAAGCTTCTGGTATCCTTTACAAAGTATTGGGCCGTAAGCAGCAGAATGACCGCGAGCGATGGTTAATGCTGGATGGTTCATTTATTACCAACCTGCCTGATGTTTGGGCTTTGAACCAAAAATATATCCTGCTCCCAATCAACAACTGGGATTCTGAATATGAGCGTGTTAACTTAGGCGGTATCACCTGCGACGGTCAGGATTATTACAACCAGGAAGCCCACATGAACAGTGTGTTTATGCCGAAGACGCGTAAAGTACAGTACCTGGGTTTCTTTAACACAGGTGCCTACCAAGAAGTATTAAGCGGTTACGGTGGTATTCACCACTGCCTGCTGCCATCGCCTAAACACGTAATCATCCGCAGAAACCGCGACGAGACATTTAACTTCGAGGTGTTTGGCGAAGAACAAAACAGTAAACAAGTATTGAAGATACTAGGCTATACTACTTAATTAGTGAGTTGTGAATAGTGATTGAGTGAATAGTTAGCAATCACGATAGAAACACAAAAGGCGCATTATCTGCGCCTTTTGTGTTTCTATATATTTTGCCGACAACTGATAACAGACAACTGAATTTACGCGTCAAATTTATCCAGTAACTTTAACAGCGTATCAAAATCTTTTGGATACGGCGCGTGGATAGTCACTTCGGTTTCTTCATTGATCTTAAAAGTAACCTCAAAGGCATGCAGGGCAAAACGTTTCATAATAGGTTGCTCCTCCTGGTCTTTACCCAAATGGTATTTGCGCTTTAACGCCGACAGGAATACCGGTTTACCTTTATACATTTCATCGCCGGCAATGGAGGCTCGCTGTGTAGCCAAGTGAATACGGATCTGGTGCATACGGCCTGTAACCGGGCGGCACTCTACCAGGGTATAGTGCTTATAATACTTTAAGCTTTGGAACCAGGTTTCGGCACGCTTGCCTTCTTGGCGGCTAATGCTTACACTGCCTTTACCCGTGTTAAGGATGGGCAGGTCTATATACAATTCTTCAAATACATGTGTACCTTCTATAACGGCATGGTATACCTTTTTAACCTTGCGGCGCTCAAACTGCATAGATACCAGGCGATAAGCCTCGGGGTTTTTAGCTATAATAAGCGCGCCGGAGGTCTCTTTGTCCAGCCGGTGGCATATCTGTGCATCCTCGTGGTAGGACTTCGCCAGGCGCAGCATATTGATCTCGGCACCCTCGCGTTCATCCAGTGTGCTTATAAATGGTGGTTTGTTAACTACAATTATATTATCGTCTTCAAACAATATCAGGTCTGTAAATTTTGGAATCTTCATATTTAACGGCTGCAAAAATACGGTTAATTACTGATACACCCCAGTTTAACACATAACAACAGTTTTTATTGACACAAAACAAAACAATATTAAGCATGTTAAGCTTTTATATCTCAATTAATTAACATATTAAACCCTATATAAATGAGCACTAAAAGTAAAACTGCGCCAAAAGAAGAAAAAGGTTTCTTCGAAAAAATAATTAACCAGGTTTCAGAAATCTGGGATGGCACTAAAGAAAAAACAGAAGAGATAGTAGATAAGGTAGAAGATAAAACCGCTGATGCAAAAGCAGCAATCAGTAAAAAAGTAACCGAGGCCAAAAAAGAGATTAAAAGCAAAGTTGCTGAGGCTAAAAGCAAGGCACCTGCTGTTAAAAAATCAGCTACTGCTACTGTTAAAGCAGCACCGGCTAAGGCAGCAGCCGCAGCTAAAACAACTGTGGCTAAAGCGAAAACTGCCACAAAAGCCGCAGCAAGTACTACTGCTAAAAAAGCCGCAACTGTAAAAGCGGATGCAGCCAAAGCCGTTACAAAAACTGCCGATAAAGCAAAGGCAGTAGTGAAAAAGGATACTAAACCTGCTGCCAAAACAGCTAAGGCAACAACAGCTAAGGCAAACAGCAGCAAAAAGAAAGTTGCTTAATTGCAGATATACAATACCTCGTGTATCTTATAAAATGCACTGATACACAAAGTATTGTGTATCTACGTAAGATAAACCAAAAACGGCCCCCGATAATTCGGGGGCCGTTTTATTATTCTGTAACTTCAAACTTGTAACCTACACCTTTTACTGTGGCAACATATTTTTCGCCCAGTTTTTCGCGCAGCTTACGGATGTGTACATCAATGGTACGGTTGGTAACCACCACCGAATCTTCCCAGATGTTTTTTAATATATTTTCGCGGGTATATACCTTACCTGGTTTCGAGGCCAGCAGGTACAACAGTTCAAATTCTTTTTTGGCCAGTACCACTTTTCTACCTTCCTGAAAAACCAGGTAAGCTTCGCGGTCAATCACCAGGTCGCTCACTTCAAGCTTATTGTCGCTCACTTCTTCCGGAGAAGAGTTTCTGCGTAATATGGCATTGATGCGGCTCACTAATGCACGCGGCTTAATTGGTTTGGCTATATAATCATCGGCACCAACGTTAAAACCGGCAATTTCAGAATACTCTTCGCTACGGGCGGTTAAGAATACCATAAAGGTATTTTTAAATTCGGGCATGGTACGCATAATGCGGCAAGCCTCAATACCATCCATTTTAGGCATCATAATGTCCAGGATAATTAAATCTGGTAATACCTTTTTAGCCTCATTAACGCCTTCCTGGCCGTTACTTGCCGAATATACCTGGTAACCCTCTTTCTTTAAATTATATTCTATTAATTCAAGGATATCGGGTTCATCGTCAACAATTAAAATCTTGTGTTTGGTTGAAGTACTCATAGAGCTAAATTTTGCATAAAAGTAACGGCTTTAAAGCACCAAATGATTAGCTAATTGTTAACAAATTGTTAAGTTTCATAATTAGTTAACAATGAGTTACGGCTTACTGAACGTTTTCTTTAAAATTTCTTCAAGATCAAGCCCTGTTATATTTTTTGCAATGATAACTCCCTGTGGGTCAATGAAAAAATTTGACGGTATAGCTTCGATGTGATATAAAGATTCTGTTGGCCCTTCAAAACGTTTCAGGTCTGATACATGCTGCCATGTTAATTTATCAGCATCTACCGCTTTTTGCCAGTCTTTTTTGTCTGTATCTAATGATACGCCTAAAATATTTAAGCCCTTATCATGGTACATACCGTACATTTTTACCACGTTAGGGTTCTCGGCGCGGCAAGGTGCACACCACGAAGCCCAAAAGTCTATCAGTACATATTTGCCTTTAAAATCTGATAGTTTTACCGTTTTGCCATTAATGTCATTAACAGTAAACTCGGGTGCTTTGTGCCCTACGGAAAGTGGCTTGGCCAGCATCATCTGTTTTACAAATTTCTGCACGCCGGGGTTGTCTTTAAATTCGCCCTGTATATCGTCGGCATATTTTACTAGCTCGGTTTCATAACGCATGGCATCAAGCGAAGTGGCTGCATAAAAACCGGCTAATGATTTTTTGTTATCCTCTACAAATTTCAAAACCGCTTTGCTGTAATCGCCCAGGTTGTTTTGGAAAATCGGCGTATAAATTTTAAGCAAGGAGTCCTGGTTGCCATGTGCAGCGGCCTTGGCCTGGTAATCTGCTACCAGTTTGGTGTTTTTATCACTGTATACATTGCTCACCTTGTTAAATTCCTGTATTTTTTGCGACTCGTCTGATCCGCTTACTTCGTAAGCATGTGATGAATCGGCCAGGTTGGTTTTAAATTTAATCTCATCACCATTCTGAGCAATCAGGTCAAAGATGGCATCACCGGCACGTAGTTTAAACAGGTTGCTGTAGGGTGTAGCTCTTTTAAATTCAAATTTACCATCGGCAGAAAGTTCCGACGAATCAACAACGGCCACGCTCGAAGTATCGGCTGCCAAAAGGTACATCTTTTTGGTTTTGCCGAAATTGCTCACCTCGCCCGAGATCTTAAACCCGTTCTTATCCTTGCAGGCAGATAGTGATGCAGCAACTAATAGTGCTGCGGTATAAATTTTATAACTGTTTTTCATTTATGCGTTTTCTAATGCTTTTAATAATAATTGATTTGTTTTCTGCGGATCTATTTTACCTTTCGAGCGTTTCATAATCTCGCCCATAAACAAACCTAGAACTCCTTTTTTACCCTTTTTGTATTCTTTAACCTTGTCAGGATGCTTTTGCAAGGCTTCTTGTATAAATTGCTGCAGGTCGTCGCTGTTTTCGCTGATCAGCAAATTCAGCTGTTCTGCCAGCTCGGCTACCTTTTTGCCCGAATGTTTTAACAAAGTCGGGAAAAGCTTTTGCGCAGCTACGCTGTTATTAATCTTCCCGCCGTCTACCAATGCTATTACGTCGGCCAAGTCCTGCGGGTTTAGTCCCGATTCAATTAAAGTTGAACTATGTTCGTTTAGGTACGATTTAACCGGGCCCATCATCCAGTTGGCTGCAGATTTATAGTTAGTAGTATGCAGGATCAACTGCTCAAAGAATAGCGCCAGTTCTTTATCTGATGTTAGTACTGAAGCATCATAATCTGTTAAACCCAGGTCGCTAATATATTTATGATAAAGCTCAGATGGCAAAGCCGTCATGCCGGCTTTAATGTGGGCAATGTATTCCGGCGAGATACTTACAGGTACCAGATCGGGCTCGGGGAAATAACGGTAATCGTTCGCCATTTCTTTGCTTCTCAATACAGAAGTTTCACCGGTATCTGCGTTAAAGTTTAAAGTGTTCTGATCGATGTGCCCGCCGTTTTCAATCACCGTGATCTGGCGTAAAAACTCATGTTCAATAGCACGCTGTACATTGCGCAGCGAGTTTAAATTTTTCACCTCGCAGCGGTTGCCATATTCGGTTGCTCCCTTTTTACGAACAGAGATATTTACATCGCAGCGCAAACTACCCTCTTCCATATTACCATCGCAGATATCCAGGTAACGCACCAGTTTACGGATCTCACTTAAATATTGTGCAGCTTCTTCCCCACTGCGCATATCGGGTTCCGAGACAATCTCCAGCAAAGGCACACCTGCCCGGTTAAGATCTATCAGCGAATTTTTATCGTCCTGGTCGTGGATGCTTTTACCGGCATCATCTTCCATGTGGATATGGTGTATAGCTATGGCTTTTTCGGTGCCGTCGCTCAGGCGTACAACTACGCGGCCACCAATGCATATAGGTTGCTGATCTTGCGTGATCTGGTAACCGCGCGGCGAATCGGCGTAGAAATAATTTTTACGGGCAAATGTATTGTAGGGGTTTATCTCGCAACCACAGGCCAGGCCCATTTTTACCGCATACTCCACCATCCGCTCGTTGGCAAACGGCAAGGTACCCGGGTGACCGATAGATACCATGCTTACATGGTGGTTTGGCAATGCGCCAAAAGCAGCCGAATCTGAACAGAAGGCTTTGCTTTGTGTAGATAACTGGGCATGAACTTCGAGACCTATTACTAATTCGTATTGTTCAATTACCCTGTCTGATATTTCTGTCATAGCAAAATTCGGTTATACATGACTTGCATCATATATAACGCTGTATAGTTTATTAGCCTGCAATATAGCGTAAATAGGTATAAAGTTTAAAATCAGTTTAATTATTTGAAAGATATAAGCTGATAAGAACGGCTTATGTTGAGCATTAGGTGTTTACAGATGGGCTGTATTTGTTAACGCGCTAATCTAATCGACGAATCAATTAAACTAACGCGTTTATAATTGGCTGCGCCAAAACTAAAGGTTATTTTAAATTATGCAAAGTTTTTTTCAAAGCAACATGGGTGGCATCCTGAGGTACTCAAAGGATGTTGCAGAGGCCCAGATCGTATGTTTCGAGCATCTCAGCATGACACGGCCATTTGTTTATTTTGTCATTCTGAATGTAATGAAGAATCTTCTGCTGTGTAACAATCGGCTATACAGATCGAAGAAGATTCTTCATTACATTCAGAATGACAAGCGTGTTTGATATTAAACTACTTAATGTAAACCGCAGCCTTACTCAACACTGCATCTAACCCACTTAAATCCTTGCCACCGGCAGTAGCAAAAAATGGCTGACCGCCTCCCCCGCCTTGAATCTCCTTGGCCAGTTCGCGCACAATGTTACCTGCGTTTAAGCCTTTATCTTTAACAAGGTTCTCGGCAATCATTACGGTAATGTTGGGTTTGCCATCAAAATCTGCAGCCAGCACCAGGAAAAGGTTGGGTACAATATCTTTTAACTGGTAAGCCAGGGTTTTAATGGCATCGGCATTAGGCAGGGCCACACGCTCGGCAATAAAATTAATGCCATTAATCTCCTGCACTTTTTTAGCCAGTTCTGTTTTTAAACCCGAAGCTTTTTCTGAGATGGTTTTCTCAATCTCCTTTTTCAGCCTAGTATTTTCTTCCAGCAGGCTTTCTACACTTTTCGAAATGTCTTTAGGGTTCTTCAACAGCTCTTTTAATTGCTGTACCAGTTTGCTTTGCTCGTTAATATAATTTTCGGCAGCAACACCTGTAATGGCTTCAATCCGGCGTACACCTGCAGCAACTGCACTCTCGGCAATTACTTTAAAGAAACCAATTTGGCCGGTTGCGGTAACATGGGTACCACCGCAAAGTTCTTTAGAGTACTTATCATCGAAGGTAATTACCCGTACAAAATCGCCGTATTTTTCACCGAACAACGCAGTTACGCCGCTACTCAGCGCTTGTTGATAAGGTACATTGCGTTCTTCTTTCAAAAAGATATTCTCGCGAATTTTTTGGTTAACGATCGTTTCGATCTGCGCCATTTCCTCTTCGGTCATTTTACTGAAGTGCGAAAAATCGAAACGTAAATATTCGTCATTCACCAATGACCCTTTTTGGTTTACATGCGTGCCTAATACCTGTTTTAAAGCAGCATGCAGTAAGTGCGTAGCCGAGTGGTTGCTATTGGTATTGTTACGGCGATCCACATCTACAATGGCCGTTAAGGCATCGCCGATTGAACCAGGGATGGTATCGGTAAAATGAACGATCAGGCCGTTCTCTTTTTTGGTATCTGTAACCGGGACAATCTCGCCATCCGGGAAAACCAGCTCGCCGGTATCACCAACCTGGCCGCCGCTTTCGGCATAGAAAGGTGTTTTGTCCAGCACCAACTGGTATTGCTCTTTACCTTTAGCCTTTACCTTGCGGTATTTAATTACATGGGCAACGGTTTCTGTTTCATCATAACCGGTAAATTCAACATTATCATCTTCTTGCAGAGCAATCCAATCGCCGGTATCAATAGCTGTTGCAGCTCGAGAGCGATTCTTTTGTAGTTGAAGTTCGGCTTCGAAGCCTTCCATATCAACTGTCCAACCTTTTTCACGAGCCAACAATTCAGTTAAATCTATTGGGAATCCATAGGTATCTGATAATTCAAATGCAGCTGAACCGGATACTCGGATTTGGGGATTAGGATTATCAGATGTCTTTGGAACAAGTACGCTAAATAATTTGAGACCTTCTCCCAATGTTCTCAGGAAGGATGTTTCTTCTTCCAAAACAACTTTCTGCACAAAATCCTTCTGTGTATACAACTCATCAAACACACCCTTAAACTGATCTGCCAATAAAGGCACCAACTGGTTTAAAAATGGCTCTTTGAAGCCTAAGTATTGATATGAATAACGCACAGCGCGACGCAGAATCCTGCGGATTACGTATCCTGCCTTATTGTTTGATGGCAACTGGCCATCTGAGATTGCAAAGCTGATGGCACGGATGTGATCGGCCATTACACGCATGGCAACGGCATCGTTCCAATCGTTATCGCCCGGTACAGCAGCAGCATTATAGGTTTTCCCACTTTTCTCTGCAATGAATTGAATCATCGGCTGAAATACGTCGGTATCGTAGTTAGATGTTTTGTTTTGCAAAACGCGCACCAATCGCTCAAAGCCCATCCCGGTATCCACGTGCTTGTTGGGTAGTAGCTGTAAAGCACCGTCTTTCAGGCGGTTAAACTGCATAAATACATTATTCCAGATTTCTATAACGTTGGGGTCGTCGGCATTTACCAGCGTAGCGCCCGAAACTGCTGCCCGCTCAGCCTCGCTCCTGCCATCATAGTGGATTTCAGAACATGGACCACATGGGCCGGTTTCGCCCATTTCCCAGAAGTTATCTTTCTTGTTACCGGGAAGGATGCGGCTTTCATCTACATACTGTTTCCAAAAATCGTAAGCTTCCTGGTCTTTAGCCAAACCTTCTTTTTCGTCGCCCTCAAAATAGGTAACATACAGGCGGTCTTTTTCAATTCCATAAACCTCGGTCAGCAGTTCCCAGCTCCAGGCTATGGCTTCTTTTTTAAAGTAGTCGCCAAAGCTCCAGTTGCCCAGCATCTCGAACATGGTGTGGTGATAGGTATCGATACCTACCTCTTCCAAATCGTTATGCTTGCCGGATACCCGCAAACAACGCTGGGTATCGGCCACACGCGGGGCTTTGGCGGGTGCTTCGCCTAAAAATATATCTTTAAACTGGTTCATACCAGCATTGGTAAACATGAGTGTTGGGTCGTTTTTAACAACGATAGGTGCCGATGGCACAATGGTATGTCCTTTAGAAGCAAAAAAGTCTAAAAAAGCCTGACGTATTTCCTGAGCTGTCATAAGGTGCAAAGTTAATTATTCGGTCGAAAGTTCATAGTTGATGGTTCATAGATCATAGAAAAGATAAATAACCAAATCATTAGTTGTCATCATAAAATTCAACTATGATCTATGAACCATCAACTATGAACTTAAATACTAAATACTACATTTGTAATTATGGCTTATAAAGAACGCGAGGAAATTAACAAGATATACTATACCATGGGCGAAGTTTCGGCCATGTTTGATGTTAACCAGTCGTTATTAAGGTATTACGAAAAAGAATTTGATATCCTTCAGCCTAAGAAGAACAAAAAAGGCAACCGCTTTTTTACTGTCGAAGATGTGGAGAACATCAAGATCATTATGCACCTCATCCGCGAAAAGAAGTTTACGCTGGAGGGCGCCAAAGAGCATATGAAGCAAAATATCAATGCCACTAAAGATCAACAACGGATTATTGCAACTCTGGAGGATATGAAAAAATTTCTTTTAGAGGTGCGGGACGCTTTGTAAATAGTTTTAAAGATGTTCTATCGAGGTACTCGAAAGATCGCGCAGGGACATGCACTGCACCATGTTTCGAGTGCCTCGACATGACATCCTTTTTTGCTATTTTCTTTTTCTACCCGACATCCTTTGTCTGGTTTCTTGCTTCTCGATTCTTGCTTCTCTTCCCTAGTATCCCACTGTCATCTGCTGCCTGATGTGTTGCGGGTTTTCGATCTCATCCAAAATAGCGGCGGCAAAATCTTCCATACTGATATGGCTTTTACCGTGCTCGTCTTTTAACAGCTGATTGGTGCCAATGCGGTACTTACCCGTACGTTCGCCGGGGTATATCACTTCAGAGGGGCTAACTGAAGTCCATTCCAACTCATTTTCCTGCTGATAGATCTTCAATGCATCACGGTGTGCTAAAGAAATGGGTTTATATGCTTCCGGAAAATCCGGCGCATCTACCAGTTGCACACCCGGCGAAACTTCCAGACTGCCAGCTCCTCCTATTACAATCAAGCGTTTTACATGTGCTTGTTTCATGCCCTTAATTATGGGCACGGCAACTTCGGCAATGCTGTGCGGGGTGGCACCGCCTGTATTGCTATAGGCACTCACCATAACATCGTGGTTAAATGCGCCGGTTTCAACATGGTCAGCATTAAATACATCACCCTTGGCCACATATAAATGCGGGCGGTTACCGCCTGTATAGGTTTCGGGTGCCCGCACCACTGCTGTAACATCATGCCCGCGGCTTAAAGCCTCATTAACTATCCGGCTGCCAATGCGGCCGCTTGCGCCAAAAACTGCAATTTTCATATTTTATTCCGTATGGTTGTATAGGTGTAAATCAATATGTAGGGTAAATGTTTGGATAATCTGAGAAACACCTTCCCTGGCTCTCCCGAGGGATGGAACCAAATGCAACTCATTATTTCTCTGTCTTTTTTCCTTTAATCTTTCTTCCTTTCAAATTTCACTTTTTTATGATTACTTTGAAAGCTGATTATTGATTGACTATTACCTGTAGATGCAGCTTACGCGATTAGAAATTAAGGGCTTTAAAAGCTTTGGCGATAAAATTACCATCAATTTTAATGAAGGTATTACCGCTATTGTTGGTCCAAATGGTTGCGGTAAGTCAAACGTGGTTGATAGTATCCGTTGGGTATTGGGCGAGCAAAGCACGCGCATGCTCCGTTCAGAGAAAATGGAGAACATCATTTTCAATGGCAGCAAAAGCCGCAAACCGGCAAACCTGGCCGAGGTTTCCCTTACTTTCGATAATACCAAAAACGTACTGCCTACCGAGTTTTCGCAGGTTACCATTACCCGTAAACTTTACCGTACCGGTGAAAGTGAATACCGCCTTAATGATGTGCAGTGCCGCTTAAAGGATATTACCGACCTGTTTTTAGATACCGGTATCGGGGCCGACTCCTACTCTATCATCGAGCTGAAGATGATTGACGAGATCATTACCAACAAAGAAGGATCGCGCCGTAACTTGTTTGAAGAGGCTTCTGGTATCTCTAAATATAAACTCCGTAAAAAACAGACTTTCAGTAAGTTAAAAGATACCGAGGCCGATCTTTCGCGGGTAGATGATCTGTTATTCGAGATCGAAAAAAACTTAAAAACACTTGAGAATCAGGCTAAAAAAGCAGAACGCTATTACCGCCTGAAAGAGCAATATAAAACACTGAGTATTATGTTAGCCTCGTTCAGGATCGTTTCTTTCAGCGAATCGTTAAGCAGGCTCGAAGAGCAGGAACAAAAAGAAAAAGCAGACAAAACAGGCATCGTTGCGCAGATAGATACGTTGGAAGCTACCATCCAGAAACAAAAGCTGGATAGTTTAACCAATGAGAAAAACCTTTCTGTACAGCAAAAAGCCACCAATGAATATATAGGCAAGATCCGCGCTTATGAGAGCGAAAAAAAGGTGCGCAACGAGCAGCTCAAATACCAGAAAGATAAAGAAAGCCGCCTTAATGAGGAACTGGAACGCGATGGCAACCAGCTAAAACACGTACAGTACAACATCAAGCGTTTATCTGAAGAAAAAGCGCTGGAAGAAGAAAACCTGCAAACCATACAAGCCCGAGTTGCGGAGTTGAAACAAGCGGTTGACGAATTGCGCGTAGATCAAACGGCGTTGCGCGAGGAGTTGAACGAGCTGAACAACATTAATAACCGCTTACAGAACCAGATCTACAAAACAGAGAAAGATATTGACATACTGCGCATACAACAGCAAGCTTTGGAGCAGGAAAGCCAGCGTAATATGGAAGATGCGGCAGGTAAAGAAGTGGAGCTTTCGCATTTTAACCAACTGGTGGCCGAGCTGCAATACCGCACCGAAACGCTGCAAACCGAATACGACCAGGCCGTTACCAGCGAAACCACTTTACAGGAGCAAATTAAAGATACCGACGCAGATATAACCCGTGTTAAGGATTATGTGAGGCAGGAAAGCCGCAAGCTGGATGCCAAGCAAAACGAATATACATTGACCAAAAGTATGGTCGACAACCTAGAGGGTTTCCCCGAGTCGATCAGGTTTTTGAAAAAGAATGCAGGTTGGTCTAAAAACGCGCCTCTGTTTAGCGACGTACTTTTCTGTAAGGAAGATTATCGTATTGCTATAGAAAATTACCTGGAGCCTTTGATGAATTACTATGTAGTAGAGAACTATGATGAAGCCATTAGCGCAGTCAACCTGCTTAGTAACTCTGCTAAAGGACGTGCGCAGTTTTTCATCCTCAATAACTATCAGTCGGTTGGTGATACGGCAGAAATTCAAAGTTCTGGCTATATACCGGCATTAAGTGTTGTAGAGGTTGATACCCGCTATAAGAACCTATGCGGTAACCTGCTTAAAAACGTTTACCTGATTGACGATTCGTCGGAAAACGACTTAAACAATGCCGACTTGCCCGATGGCGTAGTGTTATTGGGCAAAAGCGGCAAGTTCAATAAATCAAAATATACCGTTGCCGGTGGTTCGGTTGGTTTATTTGAAGGTAAACGGATTGGCCGTGCTAAAAACCTGGAGAACCTGGCCCGCGAGATAAAGGGTATTGAGACAGATGTAAACAAGGCTAACCAAAATGCAGAACAGTTACAAAATAAGCTAGCTGCACTTAAAGCATCCACCCGTGTGGATGAGATCCGCCTGAAACAGCAGGATCTGAACCGTTTGAATACCGAACTGATTACTGTTAAAACCCGGCAGGAACAATATCAGTCGTTTATAGAAAACAGCAGGAACCGTAAGGAAGATATTGCTGCCAAAATAGCCACTATACAAACCGATATGCTGGCGGCGGAACCGCAACTGGCTGAATTGAAAACCCAGCAACAAATTCAGAGCGAGTTGATGCTGGATAAGCAACAAGCCTTTAACGAACTTAATGAGTATGTAACTGTGCAGTCAGGCGCATATAATCAGGAGAATATTCGCTTTCATCAGCAGCAAAACAAGGTTTCGGGTTTGTTTAAAGACCTGGAATACCGCGAAACGCAGCATGATAGTTTAGAGACGCGCATAAACCTTAATGCAGTGGAAATGGAGAAACTGAAGGTTGCCATGCTGGAAACCATGAAGGAAACCGACCACTCTGACGAGGACCTGATTGCCATGTATGTGCAGCGCGAGGAAATGGAAAAGGCCACCAGCGATGCCGAACAACTCTACTATGCATTGCGCGGTAAAATAACAGAAACCGAGGATGAGGTAACCGCACTGCGCCGTAAAAAAGATCAGGCAGAGGTAATTGAGACAGAGCTGCGCGAAAAACGCAATAACTTGAAGCTGGATCTGAATGCGCTGAAAGAGCGTTTATCAGTAGAGTTTAGTGTAGATATTGAAGACTTACTGGAAACCCCTCCCCCTGCCGAAGAAACCGAAGCCGAACTGCGCGACAAAACAGAAAAGCTGAAAAAACAACTGGACGAGTTTGGCGCTATTAACCCAATGGCTATCGAGGCTTATAACGAGATGGATGAGCGCTATCAATTTATTAATACTCAGAAAAAGGACTTATTAGAAGCCAAGGCTTCACTGCTGGCAACCATTCAAGAGATTGATGATACCGCTAAAGAAAAGTTTATGGCTGCCTTTATTATGGTGCGCGAAAACTTTATCAAAGTGTTCCGCTCGCTGTTTAATGAGGAAGATTCCTGCGATTTGATCCTGACCGACCCTAACCAGCCATTAGAATCTGATATTGATATCATCGCTAAGCCCAAGGGTAAACGGCCACTCTCTATCAATCAGTTATCGGGTGGCGAGAAAACACTGACGGCAACAGCTATCCTATTTTCGCTATACCTGTTAAAACCTGCCCCTTTCTGTATTTTTGACGAGGTTGACGCCCCGCTGGATGATACAAATATTGATAAGTTCAATAACATTATACGCAAGTTCTCTACCGATTCGCAGTTTATTGTGGTGTCGCATAACAAGCGTACCATTGCCAGCACCGATGTTATTTATGGCGTTACCATGGTAGAGCAAGGCGTATCGCGCGTAGTGCCTGTTGACCTGCGTGAGCTGGCCGATTAACAAAAAAGCGCCCCGGTTTCCCGGCGCGCTTTGTAAATATCCAATTTCAAGGTTTATTTGTGCTTATGGGTTCTGTAAAGCATTCCCTTAAATTTATCTTTATCCATAGTAATTGATAAAGTACTTTGCTGTTCAATAGATAAAGTGTTTGCACGTAAGCTTTGTACCGCTATATCGGTAGATGTTTTGTAGGCACCATTACCAATATAATTTAAAGTGGCTGCCAGTAGGCTTTCTGTAACATCACCAAAATCTTTAGTAACATCATCGGTTGCGTTATAACCGGGGTAATCTGTTGATGCAGGTACCATTCCGGTGTAGTAACCGCCCTGCCCTGCTGAGTTTTTAGTTTCAAATTCGGGGATATACATTTGATATTTGTTGATATCGATATCAAAGAAACCAACCGGCTTGCCATAAGTGGTGCGGCCTATCAATTGTACGTTCATGTAAGGGCGCAGGTTATTGATGGTAAGTTCACTGGCCGATGCCGTACCGCCTGTTACGATGAAGAACACACGACTTAAACTTAAAGGATGGCTGGTACCAAATTTGGTTTGATTACCGGCAACCGAAAAATCTACCTGGCTGTAATTGTAACTCTGCCCGTTATCATCTTTACGAACCTGGTTTTTAAGTAATGTAGCTTTGCCCGCACTTAAAGTACTGTTATAGTACGCTGTGTACATTAATGAATTTGATGCAGATGCCGGGGCAATAAGGTTATCTATATATTCGGCAGTTTCTACATACCCACCGCCATTATAACGCAGATCTACCACCAGATCTGTAATGCCGCTTGTTTTAAAGGTGCTAAATATAGCATCGAGCTGTGTTTGTACATTTTTTAACGTTACAAAGCTGTTAAACACAATGTAACCTACTTTTTTACCATTCCCTAAGTCAATTACCTTATTGGTTATAATAGGGTTAATGGTGTAAACTACTGCATTTAATGTAGTGGTAAATGATGTGCCATCGGGCCGTTGCAGCGTCATGGTAATGGTGCTGCTGTTGCTGTAAGCATCAATAATTTGCTGTACGTTAGTGGAGCTTGCCGAGTTGAAAGAGGTTATTGTATTGATAGCGGTGATTTTATAACCCCGCTTAATACCTGCATTACCGGCAGGCGAACCGGCATAAACATATTTTACCCGCAGGTCTGACGATGTACTAAAAAATGGTGCAAAACCAAAATCGCCGGTAACCGAGTTTAATTCTGATGATACTTTGCCTTCATCAATAAATGAATATTTGGCCTGGCCGGGGCTGGGCGAATAATACTCATAAGGCAAATTAGTAGTTGGGTTAATTTTATATTGCGAAATAGCGTTTACTTCGGCAGTAAGCGCATCCAAATCGGCAGTTGCGGTGTAACTCCGAGGTTTAAAAGTCGCGTAATCTGGCAGGGCATCGTACCAATAATAATCTTCCTTGGCATAAAGGAAAACAGAATCGCGAATAAGATCGAATGTTGAACCGGTTGGGGTTGTTGTGGTTGGGGTATTACTTTTGTCTTTTTTGCAGCTTTCACTAAAAACAATTACACCTAACAATACAATTAGTAATATTTTTTTCATAGTTATTATTATGTATTCATACGCAGTATTTTAACAAATAGTTTATGAGCTATAAAATATTTATTTGTTTATTGCAATATGCTGTACGTTAAATTTTACTTTGATGAGGTATTTATAAAACTTCCGGCATTGATGTAATCTATTCCGCTAGCTTCTGCACTTAGTTCGTCTGTTTTTATATTGCCTATCATTACCAGGTCGCGGCGTTGCAGGTTGTGCTCATGTATCAGGGTATGTATAGCATCCGGTTCGGGTTTAGCTGCATACTCATTGGCAAAATAGCAAATTAGGTATTGCTCCAATCCGTGCCATTCTATTTGTCTTATTTTATTTAATTGTTGCTGCGGATTGCCGTTGGTAACGATAAATAATTTCTTACGATCAATAACGATCTCTTGCATCAGATCTAACATTTGCTGATACAGCAGTAATTTTAACGGCAACTTGGCATTACCCAATAAAATCTGAAAATTCTGCGCGTATTTAATGTCTATGTTAAACTCCTTTTGCAGCGCATCAAAAACGCCTTCGTGTCCATACTCTTCATAGGCAACCGTCATTACGTTAAGCATCGCTTTGGCGTCCAGCATTTCGGTATATTCTAAAAAGGTGGCAAACAGATAGTATACCTGTAACAGGTAATCCTTTTCGGGATACAATACATTATCAAGCTCAAAAACAAAGGCTTGTTTGCGCGGATCTATCTCGTTATAAACCATCGGCGACGTAATTGATGTTGATACCATATTCATCATACAAAAGCTGCGCCTCTTTAAGCAGTTGCATTTCGATATTACGTAATGGATATATGACTGTTATATTTTTATCGAGGCATAAAGCCAGCATTTCATGAATGTAAGCTGCGCTTTTAGGACTAGGTAATATGATCATTTTACCGGCATTAATCATCACCTGTGGCAGTTCTTCATAATCACCCAGTAGTATTTCTCCGGCGGTTATGGTGCCTTTTACCTGGTATGCTTTTGCTGTAGATGCAGCTGTTATTAATACAATCACGCTATTTATTTATTCCTGTACAATTAAACCATCCCGCATTAATACCTTCCGGTCTGACAGATTGGCCAGGTCTTCATTGTGGGTTACGATGATAAAGGTCTGGTTAAACTCGTCACGCAGCTGCAAAAACAACTCATGCAGTTCGCGTGCATTGGCCGAATCGAGATTACCCGAAGGTTCATCTGCAAATATCAGCGCCGGGCTGTTAACTAAGGCCCTGGCCACAGCCACACGCTGCTGCTCGCCACCCGAAAGTTGCGCCGGTTTGTGATGCAGGCGCTCGCCTAAACCTAGTTTAATTAATAATTCGGTTGCTCTTTTTTCGGCAACAGGCTTTGACGTGCCTGCGATAAAAGCCGGGATACACACGTTTTCCAGTGCCGTAAACTCAACCAATAAATGGTGAAACTGAAATATAAAACCGATTTTATGATTGCGGAAGGCACTGAGTTGCTTACTGCTTAAGGTACCAATGTCAATACCATCTATAATAACCTGTCCGCTATCCAGCTTATCTAAAGTGCCCAGAATGTTCAGTAACGAACTTTTGCCGGCACCGGATGCACCTACAATGGCCACAATCTCTCCCTTGCCTACCTCCAGGTTTACACCTTTTAAGATATGCAGGTTACCAAATTTCTTTTGAATATCAAGCGCTTTAAGCATCATCGCAAAAATAGAATATTACCGCCCAAAATGTATCAACTGTAATAATTAATGGATAAAATAAATTAAGGTTTCATAAATAGGGATGAAATTGTAGATTTACCGCAAATTCTAACATTAGACATGAACATTCACGAATATCAGGGCAAAGCCATTTTAAAAAGTTTTGGTGTCAGGGTACAGGAAGGCATAGTTGCCGATACCGTTGACCAAGCTGTTGAGGCGGCTAAAAAAATGAAAGAAGATTTCGGTTCAGACTGGGTTGTTGTTAAAGCCCAGATACATGCCGGCGGCCGCGGTAAAGGCGGTGGCGTTAAAGTAGCCAAAAACCTGGATGATTTAAGGGAAAAAGCAGGTGCCATACTTGGTATGCAACTGGTTACCCCGCAAACAGGGCCAGAAGGAAAATTAGTAAGTAAGGTTTTAATTGCACAGGATGTTTACTATCCGGGCGAAAGCGAAACCAAAGAATATTATATCAGTGTATTGCTTGACCGTGCTAAAGGCCGTAACATTATCATGTACTCTACCGAAGGTGGTATGGACATTGAAGAAGTTGCACACAGCACTCCAGAACTGATCTTTAAAGAAGAAATTGACCCTAAAGTAGGTTTACAGGCTTTCCAGGCTCGTAAAATTGCTTTTAACTTAGGTGTTAGCGGCGATGCTTTTAAAGATATGGTAAAATTTATCACCGCTTTATACAAAGCTTACGATGCTACCGACTCTTCTCAGTTTGAGATTAACCCGGTATTAAAAACATCTGACAATAAAATTTTAGCGGTTGATGCTAAAGTGAACATTGATGATAACGCATTATACCGCCACCCGGATTATGCAGCTTTACGCGATACTGCTGAAGAAGACCCTACTGAGGTTGAAGCCAGCAAATCAAACCTTAACTATGTTAAGCTTGATGGTAACGTTGGTTGTATGGTTAACGGTGCCGGTTTAGCAATGGCCACTATGGACATTATTAAAATTGCCGGTGGCGAGCCTGCCAACTTCCTGGACGTAGGCGGAACAGCCAACGCACAAACTGTTAAAGCCGGTTTTAACATCATTTTGCAAGACCCTAACGTTAAGGCTATCCTCATCAATATTTTTGGTGGCATCGTTCGTTGCGACCGTGTTGCACAAGGTGTTATTGATGCTTATAACGAAATTGGTAATATCCCTGTTCCCATCATTGTACGTTTACAAGGTACCAATGCCGAAGAAGGTAAAGCCCTTATTGACAACTCTGGCCTAAAAGTTTACTCTGCCATTTTATTAAAAGAAGCAGCAGACAGGGTTAAAGAAGTGTTAGCACTTTAATTAAATTTTTTTAGACACAAAATACTGTGTCTCTGTAATAACAAAAAAGGAGCTTCGGCTCCTTTTTTGTTTAATGGGCATTATAAATGCCCTACCGGTCCGCACGCCTTATGAGATGCGCGCGAGTAATATAATTTCATTCTTCTTAACCCCGCGTGCGTAGCGGTAGGGCATTTGCAATGCCCCTACACTATTTGTGGCAGTAACAATTTCCCCACTTCCACATACTTTCCCCGGTATTTCTTTTGAGTAAATATTCCCCATATTTAAAAATGGCCTTTAAAGCTATTTAAAAGCCGATTTTGAAATTCTCTAACCGTCGGTACAGCTTTTGCCTTACTCTATATGTCAAACGTTAATTAAAACTTTAAAACATAAAATCATGAACAACTCAATCATCATCGCAGGTATCGTAGCACAAGCAGCTCCATTGTTTTTTGTAGTTAAAACTATCGCAGCAAAATTCAACAACTAGGCATTAAACCTTTCTATTATCTAATAATCTATACATTATAACACAACAAATATCATGAACCACGCAATCGTAATCGCAGGCATCGTAGCACAAGCAGCTCCATTAGTGTTAATCGTTAAGATCATAGCAGCAAGAGTTAACAGCTAATTCCCAGTCAATCATATTAACCTTTAAATCGTAGATATCATGAACCACGCAATCGTAATCGCAGGCATCGTAGCACAAGCAGCTCCATTAGTATTAATCGTTAAAATCATTGCTTCAAGAGTTAACAGCTAATTCCCAGTCAATCATATTAACCTTTAAATCGTAGATATCATGAATCACGCAATCGTAATCGCAGGCATCGTAGCGCAAGCAGCTCCGCTAGTATTAATCGTTAAGATCATAGCAACAAGAGTTAACAGTTAATAGCCAAGTTGTATAAACTTGATGCCGGAAGTTATTTGGCATCTACAAACTAAATTACCCATATCTGCAAGGGTTGCTAAGTTAATCTACTCCCTAATTTATTGTAATTAAGTATAAGTTTTTCGGTAGTGCAACCGCCCCACCCCTCGTATGGTCATATACGCTGTATCGGCCACCAATACGCTAAAATTAACTATCCGCGCTTTCTATCAAGCACCAAGTGCCTTAATTAACAGGTAACTAGTAAAGATTCCCACTACTACTTAATGCTTCAATAATCCAGCATAAACATTACTGTATTAAGCTTGCTCTATTTCATACCTGTCTATTTATCAAAGCAATAGTATTTCGCTTACTCTACTATCTCTATTATTGGCACCCGGCAATAGTCGTATTATAAATATTCTTATAATTTTCTTGATGTTGTGAAGATATTTATCAATGAGAAACAACAAAAATCACATAAATGAGTTCCTAATTTCACATAGGATTCAGTTATTCGTATTTATTTGTTTAAAAAATGTAAAGTTACCATCTAATAAATACATGTTTAAACATATATATCTATATTTGAATCAATAAACAATCATATACCATGGCAACAGAAACAAAATGGGTTTTAGACCCAATGCACTCAGAGGTTCAGTTTAAAGTTAAACACCTTGTAATTTCAACCGTAACAGGTTTTTTCAAAACATTTGAAGGCGAAGTAGTAACAGAAAGCGATGATTTTGCAGATTCGAAAATTGACTTTTCGTTAGATGTAGCAAGTATCGATACTACCCAGGAAGCCCGCGATCAGCACCTTGCAGGTCCAGACTTTTTTGATGCTGCAACTTATCCAAAAATCACTTTCAAATCGACTTCTTTAACAAAAGTTGACGACAGCGATTACGAGCTTACCGGTGATTTAACTATTAAAAACGTTACTAAACCCGTAAAATTAAACGTTGAATTTGGTGGTACTGCTACCGATTTTTACGGTAACGTTAAAGCAGGTTTCGAAATTACAGGTAAAATTAACCGTAAAGAGTTTGGTTTAACCTGGGAAGGTATTACCGAAGCCGGTGCTATAGTTGTAGGTGAAGATATTAAATTGATCATCAACGCTCAGTTTGCTAAGCAAGCATAATCTTTATAACATATACTAAAATGGCTGGAAATACGATTCCAGCCATTTTTTTGTTTATAGGGCTTGTATCGTCTTTCAATCTGTGTTCTTCAACCTCTGTATCTATCCTGCCTACTAATATTGTTATTAAACAATCATTAATAAAACACATACAGTTAATTACAAGCTTGTAGAAATTATGGTCTGAGTAGGTTATTTGAAGATAAACGTTTTTTAAAACTAATTGTTAGTTAAGTTTGCTAATCATTATGCTAATCAAAATATATCCAGAAAACCCAAACCCTAAAGCTATTGAACAAGTTGTTGAGGTTTTGCGCAAAGGCGGCGTTATTATCTATCCTACCGATACCGTTTACGGCTTAGGCTGTGATATTACCAATCATAGGGCTATTGAAAAAATTTGCCGCATCCGTAACATCAAGCCAGAGAAAGCTAATTTTTCTTTTATTTGTTATGACCTGAGCAATATTGCAGATTATACTAAGCCTATTGATAATACCTGTTTCAGGGTATTAAAGAAGGCTTTGCCAGGCCCCTTCACTTTTATATTTAATGCCAGCCATAATGTACCTAAGCTGTTAAGCAGCAATAAAAAAACAGTTGGTATTCGTGTGCCGGACAACGCTATTGCCCGCGAAATTGTAAAGATATTGGGTAACCCTATCGTATCGGCCTCTATCCACGATGATGATGACATCATCGAGTACTCAACCGACCCTGAATTGATCCACGAGAAATATGAAGACCTTGTTGACCTGGTGATTGACGGTGGCTATGGCGGTAACATCGCCTCTACTGTGGTTGATTGTACATCGGGCGAATTTGAAGTATTGCGGGAAGGCAAAGGGGATTTGGAGATGTATTTGTAACGTGTTTAATACCACGTTGGCGTTTGCAAAGCTTCTACAGCATTGCTCAAAATATTTCCCTATTTTGTTAACTGATGAACAAAAGGCTGCAATCTATAATTGAACTTTTAAAGGCCGATGCAGCCAGTGGAGTTTTGCTGATATTATGTGTTGTATGCTCTTTGCTAATTGCTAACAGTTCGCTGTTCCATATGTATAATCACATTTGGGAAAATACGGAACGATTTACCTTTCTTGGCCATGATGCCGAAGTTTCATTGGCTGACTTTATCAACGATGGATTGATGGCTGTATTTTTTCTGTTTGTTGGCTTGGAAATTAAGCGGGAAATTACAGACGGGCAGCTGTCTACCTTTAAAAAAGCAGCATTGCCGGTATGTGCAGCATTAGGCGGCATTGTTATCCCGGCTCTTATCTATATTGCATTTAATCACGGCACCAATAAGGCCCAAGGCTGGGCCATACCTACTGCAACCGATATTGCCTTTGCCATAGCGGTATTAAGCATATTAGGCAACAAAGTAAGGCTCTCGCATAAGATATTTATTAAGGCCCTGGCCATTGTAGATGATTTGGGAGCCATCGTTATTATTGCCATGTTTTATGCAACCAATTTTAGCCCGATTAATTTGGGAGCCGCCTTTGGTGTATTTGCATTTCAATTTTTACTCAATAGGTTAAGAGTTAATGTACTTTGGCCCTATTTGGCAAGTGGTGTCTTGTTATGGTACTTCATCCATCAATCTGGCATCCATCCTACCATTGCGGGGGTTTTAACGGCATTTGCTATACCATATGGAGCAACCAATTCGCCGTTAGAAAAGCTGGAACATTGGCTGGTAACACCGGTAAACTATATTATTATGCCGCTTTTTGCGCTGGCTAATACCAATATCCACATTGGCAATTTCAGCATGGCCGGGTTTGCCTCCCCTGTTTCTGCGGGGATTATCTTTGGCCTTGTAATTGGCAAACCAGTTGGTATTACTATATTCACCTGGCTATCAACCAAACTAAAAATAGCCGAACTACCTCAAAAAACCAGTTACAAGCAAATTGCAGGCATTGGTATTCTGGGCGGTATCGGCTTTACAATGTCTATTTTTATAACACTGCTGTCGTTCAACGATCCTGTGATCCAGAATGATGCCAAGATCTTTATCCTTGTTGCCTCGTTAATAGCCGCAATTACAGGTTATTTTGCGTTAAACATTGCTGCCAAACGCAGGGAAACTAAGCGCGTAGTTGCTTAACAAAGTCTTCAATCCCGTTCATATAATCGGGTGTCGAGCCCAAAAATTTCACAAATGCACTGCCTACAATAGCACCATTGTTATACTCGCAAGCTTTTTTAAACGCCAGGCTATCAGCAATACCAAAACCAACTATGGTAGGGTTTTTCAACGCCATAGCCTTAATCCGGCTAAAGTAAGTATCAACCTGGTCGTTTAGCTGTAAGGCTGTCCCCGTGATAGATGCCGACGAAAGCAGGTACACAAAGCTATTGCTTAAGCCGTCAATTTTACGAATGCGCTCTTCTGAAGTCTGTGGTGTTACCAGGAATATATTACTGATGCCGTGTTTGGCAAATACGTCCTGATACAACATTTCGTATTCGTACATGGGCAGGTCGGGTACAATAACGCCATCTACGCCTACTTCGGCAGCCTTTTGGCAAAAACGCTCTACGCCATATTGTACCATAGGGTTGGCATAACCCATCAGGATAATCGGGATAGTTACACGTTGGCGCAACTCGCCCAATTGCTCAAACAGCATGTTTAAAGTCATACCTGCTTCTAAAGCCGCTTGCGAGCTATGCTGAATAGTAGGCCCATCAGCTACCGGGTCTGAATACGGGAAACCGATCTCCAGGAAATCAGCGCCGGCTTGCTCCAATGCTTCGGCAACGGCTACTGTATTGTTGAGGTCAGGATATCCGGCTGTGAAATATACGGATAGCAGATTCTTATTTTTTGTATTGAAGAGCTTATTTAAGCGGTTCATTTTCGTTGTGATTATTGCTGTTTTTTATTCCCTCCCTTGGGAGGGGTGCGATGGATAGTGGTGTGGCAGGGAGGGGTTCTGCATTAAACTTATCAATTTCAGAAACCCATCCCTAATCCTCCCGAGGGAGGGCATGGTATTCAATACTACCTAATATCCAAAGTGCTTTATGTATGTATCCAAATCTTTATCACCACGGCCAGATAGGCATATCACCACATTGTCGGTTGGCTTAAAAGTCATTTTCTCTAAATAAGCAAAGGCATGGGCCGATTCTATAGCAGGTATAATTCCCTCTAATTGAGAGAGTAAAAGCCCTGCATTTAAAGCTTCATCGTCGGTAATACTTACATACTTGGCACGTTTAACTTTATGCAGATGCGCATGCTGCGGACCGATGCCCGGATAATCTAAACCGGCAGATATAGAGTAAGGTTCAACAACCTGCCCATCGTCTGTTTGCATTAAGATGGTGCGGCTGCCATGCAGTACTCCTTCGCGACCCAGTACCGATGTTGCTGCCGAATGACCACTATCTACACCCAAACCGGCTGCTTCTACGGCAATCAGTTTTACAGATTCGTCATCCAGAAAATGGTAGAACATCCCCATCGCATTACTGCCGCCGCCCACACAGGCTAAAGCATAATCTGGTAGTTCTTTACCAGTTTGCTCCAGCAGTTGTTTTTTGGTTTCGAATGAGATAATGGACTGAAACCTCGCCACCATTTCGGGGTATGGATACGGGCCAACAACCGAACCGATGATGTAATGTGTGTCAACCGGGTTATTAATCCAGTCGCGCATGGCTTCGTTGGTGGCGTCT
Source organism: Mucilaginibacter polytrichastri (assembly GCF_001911425.1). Lineage (GTDB taxonomy): Bacteria > Bacteroidota > Bacteroidia > Sphingobacteriales > Sphingobacteriaceae > Mucilaginibacter > Mucilaginibacter polytrichastri. The sequence continues at coordinate 2,013,101 of NZ_MPPL01000001.1, forward strand.
TTAAGCGTTTTACTGCCTGATGTTGCAGGGACAACTGTAGCACCCAACATTTTCATACGGGCTACGTTTGGTGCCTGGCGTTCCATGTCAATTTCGCCCATGTAAACAACACATTCTATGCCTCTAAGGGCACAAACTGTTGCTGTTGCCACGCCGTGCTGCCCCGCTCCTGTTTCGGCAATAATGCGTTTTTTACCCAAACGTTCGGCCAATAAGATCTGCCCTATGGCATTATTGATCTTGTGCGAACCAGTGTGGTTCAGGTCTTCACGCTTGAGGTAAATGTTGGCACCATACTTAGCCGACAAGCGTTTAGCCAGGTATAATGGCGACGGACGGCCTACATAATCTTTTAGCAGGGCATCAAATTCGACCCGGTAAGCCGGGTCGTTAGTGATGATTTCATATTGCTGCCTTAGTTCTTCAATATTAGGGTACAACATTTCGGGGATGTAGGCCCCGCCGAAATCTCCGTAGTAACCCTGTTCGTTTACACTATATTTCATTTGTAGCAGATTGTCTTAATAATTCAAATGCTTTGCTTAGTTTTTCTATATCCTTTACACCCGGTGCGGTTTCGAACCGGCTATTGAGGTCAACGCCGTAAAACTGCGGATGTTTGATCTGTAATACCTGTTCTATATTATCGGGGCTTAATCCGCCGCTCAAAAAGAAGGGTAAATCCATTTTATATTTATCGAGGATATCCCAGTTAAATGTTAATCCCGAACCTCCATGCTTTGGTGTCTTGGTGTCAAACAAAAAGTAATCTACTTTACCGGCATAAGGGTTTAACTGTTCAAAATCAAAGCCCTCATCAACCCCAAATGCTTTTAAAACGGTCACCCGTTTTTTTAGCGCTTCGCAAAATTCCGGGTTCTCATAACCATGCAATTGTACGGCATCAAAGTTGTATTCTTTAATCAGCAGGCTAATATTCTCCAGCGAATCATTTACAAATACACCTGTTTTTTGAATAGCTTGTGGCAGCCTATCCAATACATCAACCGGCAGATCGGCAATAAACCTTGGCGATATGCCGTAGCAGATAAAGCCCATATAGTCAGGCTGTAATGCTATTATCGCTTCAATGTTATCTGGTTGTTTTAAACCGCAAACCTTAATTTTCATTTTTAGTTGGCGTTAATTAAGTTTTTGAAACTTGCCAAGGCTTTTTTGCCTAGTAGTGATTCCTCCGCCTCGTAAAAACAATCGGCAAATGAATTTTGCGGATTGATGGTACGGATGGCCAGTGCTGCGTTACTTAATACTACGTTGTGTTGAGCATGTGTGCCTTCGGCATTAAGTACAGTGGTAAATACAGCTGCAGAATCGCTAACCGTATGCCCCCCTGCTATAGCGAGTGGATCTAATTTCTCGAAACCGAGGCTCTCTATGCTATTGATCTTTTCGCCATCGGCAGAAAATGTTTTAAAATCACACGTAAGTGAAATTTCATCATAACCGTCAAGCGCATTTACGATGGTATATTTGGTAGTAGATTTTTGGTACAGGTAAGCATAAAGGCGTGCCAGATCCAAATTATAAACCCCTACTAGTTGGTTGCTTGGCTTTGCCGGATTAACCAGCGGGCCAAGCATATTGAAGAAGGTTTTAACACCCAGTTCCCTGCGGATTGGTGCTACCGTTTTCATGGCCGGGTGAAACAGCGGTGCATGCAGAAAACAGATATTAGCCCTGTCCATGCTGCTTTTAATTTCGTCTGTATTACTTGTAAAGCTATAGCCAAGGTATTCCATTACGTTAGATGAGCCACAACCCGACGACACCCCATAGTTACCATGCTTAGCCACGTGATAACCCGCACCGGCCACCACAAATGAGGCCAGGGTCGAAATATTAAAGGTATCCTTACCATCGCCCCCGGTACCACAAAGATCTATCAGGTCGTCGTTATCGAGGTTAACGGGCAGGCAAAGGTCCAGCATGGCATCGCGGAAGCCTTCCAGTTCATCAACAGTAATACTGCGCATACAATAGGCCGTCATAAATGCCGCCATTTGCGAGTTGTTATACTTACCCTGCGCAATATTGGTCAGGATATCTTTAGACTGTTCGCGGCTAAATGTTTTGTGTTCGAATAAATGATTTAATATCGCTTTCATGCCCCTTAACCCCCTAAAGGGGGAATTTGGTTAATTGTTAATAATATTTATTCCCTGATTAGTACTTCTGCTCCCCTTCAGGGGGCTGGGGGGCAGCAAAAAAAAAAGGTTGCCATTTAGGCAACCTTTGAAATATCTTAATAAAATATACACAAACAGGATTGCCTTACGATTTCTCGTTAAGCCACCACCAATTCATGTTTAAATTTTTCATTGTTCGTTTTGTGCAACAAATATGAATATAGTTTTCATAAAAACAAACAGAATAATATTTTTACTTACTTTACCCTTACATTAATTGTAATATAACTCAAATGGCGATCAAAAAATATGCTGTAAACCCCGAGGATGACCTTGGCTTTGGTACCCAGGCAGTAAGGCAGCGCATTATTAACCGCGATGGCAGCATTAATGTTAAACGCCTGGGCATTCCGTTTTTCAGCACAACAAATACTTACCACAGGCTCATTACCATGAAATGGTCCAGCTTTTGGGTTACAGTTATTACAGCGTATATTATAGTTAATGTTTTTTTCGCCCTCCTTTACTTGTTCATTGGCATACAGAACCTGCATGGCACCGGGGATAATAATGTAAGCAACCATTTTTTGAATGCATTTTTCTTTTCGGCGCAAACACTTTCTACCGTGGGTTACGGCCATATTAGCCCCGCAGGTAATGTAGCCAACTGGGTAGCAGCATTTGAATCCATGATCGGGCTGTTGGCTTTTGCACTGGCAACCGGCTTATTATATGGTCGTTTTTCGCGACCCTCGGCAAAGTTTGTTTTCAGCGAAAACTTATTGATCGCTCCCTATGCTGCTACAGGCGGGCGGGGCCTCATGTTCAGGCTGGCCAATATGCGCCTCAATATTTTATTGGATGTAGCCATTGAAGTTACCTTCTCGTTTAATGAAATTGTGGATGGTAAAACCGTACGCCGCTTTTATACCCTACCGCTTGAGCGTACCAGGGTGAGCATCCTTACCCTCAGCTGGACGGTTGTGCACCCCCTCACCGAAGACAGCCCGCTATACAGCATTACTGCCGAGGATATGAAATCATCAAATGCCACCTTTAATATTTTAATACAAGCTTTTGACGATACATTTTCGCAAACCGTACATTCCCGTACCTCTTATCAGCATGATGAAATTATTTGGGGAGCCAAATTTGTGCCTGCATTTTCGCATGACCAGGATGGGCAGGTGCAGCTACACCTGGGTAAAATCAGCGATTATACAGATGTTGAACTACCTATTATTGGGTAAAAGTTTTTTAGCTTGTGACGCACTTGCGTCACGAAAAATCTCAAAACAAGTCCTCAACTTAGTAATGTCCTTTTGAGATTATAAAAATCAGAAGGGTATGCTGATAATTTAGTCAGCAGAGAAAAGAAAGTAAATCTGGCAATATTATTAATTACTAACCTCAATAAGGTATTACGGTTAAAGCAAATACTTGAGCTCAATTAAACAAAGGGCTACACGCTCAATTATTCATTTTAAATTTTGATAAAGCAGTTAAAGGCGTTGCAAACGCCAAAAAGTCTACCCTCTTTTGTCATTCTGACGAAGGAAGATTCTTCTTCATGATGCACCGGGAAAATACAGGGCGAAGAAGATATTTCACTACGTTCAATATGACAAATTGTATTGAAGTTTACGTTTATTTCATTAACAAATCAACAATTAAAATAAAGGGTTTTTCTCCTTGGCAAACTTATTATAAACCAGCTTGTCCAGCCAGGCAGGTAAAAATTTGCTGAGGAATACGGTGAGATTGCCTTGTGCAGTCATCACCAGGGTGCGTGATTGGTTAACTACACCATCGGCTATACGTTTGGCAACTTCTTCTGACGACATCATTTTTTGTTCGTCGAGGCTACTTTCGCCCTGCGAAACACCGGCTTTGTTTAACGCAGTGTTACGGATGTTTGATGAGGTAAAACCGGGGCAGGCAGTCATTACATGTACACCGGTCTTCAGGTTTTCAACCCTTAGTGCATCCAGGAAACCATTCATCGCAAATTTAGAGGCAGAATATCCGGTGCGGCCCGGTAAACCTTTGTATCCTGCAATGGATGAAACCCCTACTATGGTACCTTTGCTGGCCAGCAAAGCAGGCATGGCATGTTTGGTGCAATATACCGTACCCCAGAAGTTAACATCCATCAGGGTGCGCAGTACGCTAATATCAGCATCTTTAAAAAGGGCTCGCATAGAGATGCCGGCGTTGTTAACCAGTACATCTATTTTGCCGTAAGTAACAATGGCTTGTTTAATTAAAAATGCGCAATCATCTTCGTGGCTAACATCACATTGCGCGGCAACGCACTTAATACCGTATTCTTTTTCGATGTTTTGCGATATTTCACACAGGGTAACATACTGGCGTGCGCCCAAAACCAAGTTTGCCCCGCGTGCGGCAAATTCTAATGCAAGTGCTTTGCCAATGCCTGACGATGCGCCTGTAATTACAACAATTTTATCCTTTAAGTTCATAAGCCGGGTAGAGTGCCTGCAACGGTTTTACACGTAATGCAGGTAACCTGAAAATGTATTTTACCGCGAATATAAACATCGCACCATAAAAACTTTTCAGATTGGCCCAGCTAAATTTTCCCGAACGGTTGTATTGCAGGTTAATGATGTAGGTTTTAGGGAAATAATAGTTCCTGAAACCCGCTAAACGGATGCGGTACGAAAGATCTATATTGGCGCCATAACGGTCGAAACGCTCATCCAGCAACCCAACAGTATCCATAACAGAACGGCGGATCAGCATAAACCTATCGTGCAGTACGTCGGTTTCAGTGGTATCAAACTCATCGTTGTGGCGGCCAATGTAGTGCTCGCTCAAGCGAGATTTAGAGAACTGTTTTAACAAGCCTGTTAGCTTAAAAAGCGTAACCCAGCGGCGCGGCAGCGTTTTTTTAGAAGCCGGCATGTAGTTGCCATCCATATTCAGCATGCGTACGCTCAGGCCACCTGCCGGGGCGTGGGAATCCATAAAGTCAACAGCTTTGCTGATGGTTTCTTTCTTAGTAAGGGCATCGGGACTTAGAAATAACACGTACTCCCCTTTTGCCATGCTGATACCTTGGTTTACACAATGAGATAAACCACCGTTAGCAGTTGTTATTTTAACTTCAGGAAATTCATTAGTAATGGTTTCAACTGTGTGGTCATCAGAACTATTGTCTACCAGAATAATTTCGGCATCCATGTTTTGGACAGATCTATGCAGGGCCGCTAAAGATTGGCGCAAAACCTTGCACATATTATAGCTTACCATAATCACAGAAACCTTCATATGCTTTATCTCGATAGTGAATTTTCGTACGGTACACGAGTTGCAATTGACCTGCCTAAGGTTATCTCGTCTACGTACTCTAATTCACCACCAAAAGCTATGCCACGGGCTATGGTTGAGATGTTTATGTGGAAATCTTTTAATCTTTTATTTAAATAAAAAATAGTGGTATCGCCTTCCATGGTGGCGCTTAATGCAAAAATAACTTCTTTAACCTCACCGGGTGTTATCCTGGTCAATAAAGAGTCTATTTCAAGGTCAGAAGGGCCTATGCCATCCATTGGAGAGATCAACCCACCAAGCACATGATACACACCATTAAACTGATTGGTGTTCTCAATGGCCATTACATCGCGTGTATCTTCTACTATACAAATTGTACTGCGGTCGCGCTTGTGCGATGTGCAAATTTCGCACACCTGCTGGTCTGATATGTTATGGCATACCCGGCAAAAAAGGATCTCGTTGCGCAGCTTGGTCATGGCCAGGCTAAAGCGCTCTACTTCGTCTTTTTCCTGGTTTAGTAAATGCAATACCAAACGCAAAGCTGTTTTTTGCCCTACACCGGGCAGCTTTGAAAATTCGGCAACAGCATTTTCTAATAATTTAGAGGAAAAATTCATAGTTCAAATTTAAAAAAAAAGCGGCTCATTTCTTGTCAGGATAAGGTCAACAGCCTATCTTTCGCTTTGTGTGGTTTAAACCGCATATTTATATCGCTAAAAAAACTACTATGGCGCCAGGCATATTGCTTTTATTTATAATCGGTTACTTTTTTGTACTGATCCTGATCTCATTTTTAACCACCGGTAAAACGTCGGATAACGATACGTTTTTTGTGGCCAACCGTAACTCTAAATGGTACCTGGTGGCCTTTGGGATGATTGGTACCGCGCTGAGTGGTGTAACCTTTATATCGGTACCCGGCAAAGTAGGCGCAGTCACCGGCGACCAGTTTGCTTACTTTCAGTTTGTACTGGGTAACGCGGCGGGCTTTATCGTAATCTGTTTGGTGCTGCTGCCGTTGTACTATCGCTTACAGCTTACTTCTATTTATGGGTATATAGAAAGCGCCCTGGGCAAATGGAGCTATAAAACTGCGGCGGGGATCTTTTTAATTAGCCGTACCATTGGCTCGGCTTTCAGGCTGTACCTGGTGGTTATTATTTTGCAGAAATTTATTTTCGATGCCTATCATATTCCGTTTGCGGTTACGGTGCTCATCTGTCTGGTGCTCATCTGGTCTTACACGTTTAAGGGCGGGTTGAAAACTATTATTATTACAGATAGCTTACAGACGCTTTTTTTGGTGGCTTCAGTTTTCCTGTCCATTTATTTTATTTGCCGCAGCCTTAACCTCGATGCCATCCAGGCTTTCGAAACGGTGAAAAACAGCAGTTACTCGCAGGTGTTTTTCTTTAATGATTTCATGAGCAATAAGCTGCATTTTGGTAAAGAGTTTCTTGGTGGCATGTTTATTACCATAGCCATGGTGGGGCTCGACCAGGACCTGATGCAGAAAAACCTGAGCCTGAAAAATATCCGTGAAGCGCAGAAAAATATGTTCAGCTTTACGTCGATTTTTGTGGTGATCAACATCTTTTTTTTAAGCGTTGGTGCATTGCTTTATATTTACGCTGAGCATCATCATGTTAAGGTAGAAAAAACAGATTACCTGTACCCTACTATAGCCTTAAACTACCTGGGCGTTGCACCCGCTATTGTATTTATGCTGGGTTTAACGGCAGCAACCTTTGCCACTACAGATTCGGCATTGACAGCGTTGACTACCTCTTTTTGTATCGACTTTTTAAACTTTAACAAACGGGAAGATACCAACAGCAAAAAAATGGTGTCCATGCGGCATTACGTGCACATAGCCTTTTCGGGGTTAATGTTTTTGACCATTATTTTGTTTAATGCCATAAATAATGATGCCGTGGTAAGTGCTATATTTAAGATAGCCTCTTACACCTACGGGCCACTGCTGGGCTTGTATGCATTTGGTTTATTGCTGAAAAACCGCCAGGTAAATGACAAGCTGGTGCCCTTTATTTGTTTGATCTCACCGGCTATCTGTTACTTTTTAAGTACTGAATCAAAAAGGCTTTTGGGTGGTTATGTTTTTGATAATGAACTTATCATTGTAAACGGATTGCTTACATTTGCCGGCTTATTGCTCACCTCAAAACCAAAAGAGAAGCTAGCAGTACTTTAATTATACAAAGAGAATTAGATATAATATGAGTGACGAAAAGATTAGAAAAGCCTTTACCAACAACAGTTGGCACGAGATTAAGGTAACAGACTCCTGGCAGATCTTTAAGATTATGGCCGAGTTTGTGGACGGATTTGAGAAACTAGCCAAGATCGGCCCCTGCGTATCCATATTTGGATCGGCACGTACCAAAAACGAGAATAAGTATTACCAGATGGCTGTAGATACCGCACGCCTGCTTACCGAGCATGGTTACGGTGTAATCTCTGGCGGTGGCCCTGGTATTATGGAAGCGGCTAATAAAGGCGCTTACGAGGCCGGTGGTAAATCGGTGGGTTTAAATATTGAACTGCCGTTTGAGCAGTTTCATAACAGGTATATAGACCGCGATAAATTGCTGGAGTTTGATTACTTTTTTGTGCGCAAGGTAATGTTCATGAAGTACTCGCAGGGCTTTATTATTTTGCCGGGCGGTTTTGGTACTATGGACGAATCTTTCGAGGCGATCACATTGATCCAGACCGGTAAAATTGCACGTTTCCCGATTGTATTTGTGGGCGTTAGTTACTGGAAAGGTTTGTTTGATTGGGTTGAGGCCAGTATGCTGAACGACGAGCACAACATTAATCCCGACGATTTGAACCTGTACCGATTGGTTGACACGCCTGAAGAAGCGGTTGACCACATCTTCAAGTTCTATCAAAAATATGTGCTTAAACCTAATTTTTAGGAGAGCTATAAACTTTACCACCCGTCATCCTGAACTTGTTTCAGGATCCCACAGGACATATCACTTTCGGAGTATACGAGAGACTTAGCATGTGGGTTGCCGAAACAAGTTCGGCATGGCGGGCGGGTTAACCAATAACCTAATAACTAATATCCAATGTCTCACCCCGATCAACCTAAACGCCAGGCAGCGCTCGGCTTTATATTTGTTACCCTGCTTATTGATATTACCGGCTTTGGTATTATCATCCCGGTGATCCCGAAATTGCTGGAGCACCTCATCCACGGTAATTTAAGTGATGCCGCACGTTATGGCGGGTGGATGACCTTTGCCTATTCCATAATGCAGTTTTTGTTTGCCCCGGTTTTGGGTAACCTGAGCGATAAATATGGACGCAGGCCTATTTTGTTAGGCTCGTTACTCGGTTTCGCTATAGACTATACCTTCCTGGCCTTTGCTCCTACGGTGTGGTGGTTGTTTGTAGGGCGCATTATTGCCGGTATCACGGGCGCCAGTTTCACAACAGCCTCGGCTTACATTGCCGATATCAGCGAACCCGAAAAACGTGCGCAAAACTTCGGCATCATTGGCGCTGCTTTTGGCATCGGGTTTATTATTGGCCCGGTACTGGGTGGCGTATTAGGGCAGTACAGTACCAAATTGCCTTTCCTGGCAGCGGCTGGTCTGGCTTTGGTTAATGCTATTTACGGGTTCTTTATTTTGCCCGAATCTTTAGCACCTGAAAACAGGCGTGCTTTTGAATGGAAAAGGGCTAACCCGGTTGGCTCATTAATGCAGTTAAAAAAATACCCTGCAGTAAGTGGTTTAATTGCCTCATTAATATTGATTTATATTGCAGCGCATGCCGTACAAAGCACCTGGACATTTTTTACCATGTCGCGCTTCGGGTGGACGGAAGCATTGGTTGGTTACTCATTAGGTTTAATCGGGTTACTATCCGGCCTCGTGCAGGGCTTGTTGATCCGGGTTACCATCCCCAAGCTTGGGCAGAAAAAAAGTATTGTACTGGGTTTACTTTTATACAGCATTGCCTTGTTTCTGTTTGCATTTGCCAGCCAAAGCTGGATGATGTTTGCTATTCTATCCATCTATTGCCTGGGCGGTATTGCAGGGCCAGCCTTGCAGGGGTTAATCAGTACGCAGATCCCCCCGAATGAACAGGGCGAATTACAGGGCGGACTAACCAGTTTAATGAGCGTAACATCTATAATCGGTCCGCCGTTAATGACCACCCTATTTGCCTGGTTTACCGGCAAGAGCGCGCCGATACATTTCCCGGGTGCGCCATTTTTAATGGGTGCTGTGTTGATGCTTGCCAGCACTTTACTGGCGATCCGTAATTTTAAACGCGCACGGCAAAAAAATGAAGCAGCGTAAAAACTTTAACCCATTTTATTGTTTTTAATTGCGAATGGATAACCAAACTGAACCAAAAAGACCCGCAGCGCTAGGCTTTATATTTATTACCGTATTTATTGATGTGCTTGGTTTGGGGATCATTATCCCAATTTTGCCAAAGTTATTAGAGCAGCTGATACATTCTGATATAAGCATGGCCACCCAATACAGTGGTTATTTAACATTTGCATATGCGCTGATGCAGTTTGTTTTTTCGCCCATATTGGGTAACCTAAGTGATCGGTTTGGGCGCAGGCCTGTGCTGTTATGTTCTTTATTTGGTTTCGGGGTCGACTATCTTTTTATGGCCTTTGCCCCTACCATTGCCTGGCTATTTGTAGGCCGTATAGTTGCAGGTATTGCAGGTGCCAGCAGCACCACAGCCACCGCTTACATTGCAGATATCAGCACCGGTGATAAACGTGCCGCCAACTTTGGTTTAGTGGGTGCTGCAACGGGGCTTGGTTTTATATTGGGCATTGGCCTGGGTGGTTACCTGGGTGCTATCGGCCTTAAAATTCCATTTATGGTAGCAGCCGGCCTGGCCTTGTTGAACGCCGTGTACGGTTATTTTGTGTTGCCCGAGTCATTGGCCCCAGAAAATCGCCGTGCTTTTAACTGGAAGCGTGCAAACCCCATTGGCTCGTTAGTTAGGCTCAACGCTTACCCTGTGCTTGCAGGATTGATTAGTGCTTTTACATTAGTATACATTGGCCAAAAGGCAGTAGAAAGCGTGCTTGCCTTTTATCTCATCGAAAAGTTTCAATGGACCTTACCCAGTATCAGTAGTCTGGGGATTTTTATAGGCGTATTGCTGGTTTCTATACAGGGAGGTTTGATCCGCATTATCATCCCTAAATACGGGCAAAAAAGAAGTATCGTAGCCGGAATGATCTTTTATGCCGTTGGGCTGGTACTGATTGCCTTTGCCGGTTACGGCTGGATGATGTATTTATTTATGATCCCCTATTGCCTCGGCGGTATATCCGGCCCTGCTTTGCAAGGTATTATTACCGAGAAAGTGGCAGCTAATGAACAAGGAGAACTGCAAGGTGCATTAACCAGTTTAGTAAGTGTGACCACCATTATCGGCCCGCTTTTAATGACCTCGATATTTCACCATTTTACCAGGAAGGATACTTCGGTTTATTTTCCGGGCGCGCCTTATTTACTCGGTGCTATATTGATGTTGATTAGTGTGTTTATTGCGATCAGAAGTTTCAAGAACCAGCGTGCCAAAGCCTTACTCGAGTCCGCTAACCCCGCCTGAGATTACAAACTTCATGATCTGAGCTGCACTTTTGTCAATTGGCTTTACTTTATCGGCCGGCACAATAACTACCTGCCCGGCAAATGAATACGACCATGGGAAATAAACGGCAACTTCATCCGGCAAGCCAATCATGCTCAGATCGTGCTGGGTAAGAAAACCGATCCGTTTGCTGCCATTCATATCAACCAGTACCGGTTCGTTAAACTTCTTCTCTTCACCAACAAAAGCCTCAGTAAGGTCTTTAATAGATGAGTACAGGAATTTGAACAACGGCAGCCTGTTTAGCCATCTGTTAAACCAATTTTTTATCGGGTCGGTAATAATAGTAGTTACAATAAACCCTGCTATAAATATAAAAACCAGTACGCTTAGTATACCCATGCCGGGTATATATATTGGCTTGTGTGTTTTAGGATTTATCCAAAGTAAGTCACTCAGATTAAGTGCCTTATCAATACCTGCCACCGCCCAGTAAATTAAAAAACAGGCAGCACCCAAAGGCACTACAATAAGCAAACCTTTAACAAAATAGTTAAGTAAAACACGGGCAATTTTGTTCATGGCTTAATCTTTAATTATTCGAATGGAAACTGGTAACGCATTCGACATTATATCCAGCTGCTCAACTTCAAAAATAAATATTTAGAAGTATATAGTCATTTTTAAATGCACCTATTATTAAATCATTGATTATCTGACTGATAGATCGTAAATACATAAAGTAATTGCGATAAAAAGCAAAGTTATTTATTGAACAACAAAAAAACTGTATAATTGCCGCTATTGCTTAACCCTTACTACTGTGCGAAAACTATTACTGATACTATTGACTCTTTCAGCCTTTTACAGCTGTTCTAAAAAAAATGATGTAAACGGAACCAATCCAACGGCAAATACGCCCCAAGCCGATACTTTGATAACCTATAAGTTTTCTGGCGATGGTATTAGTGGCTTTCTGCCCAATGCTTACCTTATAGCGACAGACTCTACAGGTAATGTTCTCAGTGAAGTTAAAACGAAGATTGGTACATCAATATATAAACTTTATACACCAAAACCTTATCCAAATGCCCGTTTAAACGTTTATGAAGTTGATGTCCCAACTGATCCAAGTGCTGGAGTTATTATTTTAGGCTATCTTCAAATAAAAAAAGGTAGCACATATGATGCATCAGGTAGTTCTGCAACATCATCTAATTATCCATTAAACATACACTTCAAGAATGCATCTGCTTTTGATAATCTTAGTTTGAGTACAGATTTGCGAGCTAATTCGATTAGCAATATTACAGACACTATATATTATAAAAGTTTTGATTACAGCGATAAAAGCAAAGTTTGGGTGCAAATTCAAAAAAACAATAAAACGCTTTACAATTTTTTCGATATAACTAAGGGTATACATGATTTCACTATAGACCTTAATCAATGTATTAAAGTACCACAGGTTAAAAATCTGACAGCACCAGGTGGTATTTTTTCAATGACAGTATACGCAAAAGCGGATAAGAATAGCGCTCAGGAATATGATTTCGGGCAAATATATTCATTGTACAACACACTGTCATACAGGTATCCAACCGAATCATTTGAACAATATAGTACCAGAACCAGCTACCAGCTTAACGACCGACAATATAGCTTTGTTAATGTAGGATCCACAATACCAAGTCAGGTTGATACGTATAATGCCTCTTTTAAAAATACAGGATCTTCATTAGCCGACTATAAAACTGCAATAGCAGGTCCGTACGATTACTACTTAGCCAATTTTATCGGGAAAACCATTAATAACAATATTGCAATTTATTTATACTCTCCATCAGCTGCAAATTACACTAATTATAAATTACCTGATTTTTCAAAATATATCGACAAAAGCGTTTTAGATCCCACGCAAATAGTTTTTCAAACTTTTGGGTTATATCAGGTTAATGGATTTAATGAAAGTAAATTGCCTTATAAAATTCAAAATAGCAGTCATGATGTTAATATAAAAGCAGTTGAAGGAAAATGAAACATTACTCGTAAAAGTACACTCTCTTTACCCTTTGCGAAATATTTGTTAAGATTTCGTAAGGGATGGTGTTAATTTGTTTAGCCATGGCCTCTATGCCCTGCCTGTCGCTGAATATAATTACCTCATCGCCATCTTTTACGTCAATATCGCTTACATCTATCATGCACATATCCATGGCTATATTACCTACCGTGGGTGCAGATACACCTTTTACTATCATTTTACCCACGCCATTACCAAAGGCCCGCAAATAACCATCGGCATAGCCAATGCGTACGGTCGCTATCTTGCCGTCTTTAGCCAGTTTGCCAGAACGGTTATAGCCCACAGTTTCGCCAGCCGGGATCTTCTTCACCTGCGATATGCTGGTTTTTAGCGTGGCCACCGTTTGCAATCTGTTTAAATGATCTGGAACTGCAGCATCTATACCATATAAGCCAATACCCAACCTTACCATATCATACTGCGCCATAGGCCACCTGATGATTGCCGAAGTATTGGCAATATGCCTGATAAATTTATAACCCAGTGCCTCTTCTATCTGCAAATAAGCCTTTTCAAAGCGTTTCATTTGTTGCAGGGTAAAGGCATCATGCGCGGGCGCATCACTGGCCACCAAGTGAGAAAATACCGATTTAACCTTGATATATTTAATCTCTTCCAGGAAATCGCAAAGTGTTTCGATCTCAAACCCTTCGAAACCCAGGCGGTGCATACCGGTATCAATTTTTAGGTGCACGGGGTAATTTGTTATGTTTTGCTGGTAAGCAAACTTCACAAACTCATCCAGCAGGTTAAAGCTGTAGATCTCGGGTTCCAGGTCATGTTCTACCATTTTATCAAATGCAGATGGTTCGGTATTAAGCACCATAATGGGTAGTTTAATACCGCTTTCGCGCAGGGCTACGCCTTCATCTACATACGCAACAGCCAGGTAATCAACCTTGGCATATTGCAAAACGTTGGCTATTTCGAACGTGCCACTTCCGTAAGAGAACGCTTTAACCATTACCATAACTTTTACACCGGGCAGTAATTTAGACCGGTAAAAGTTCAGGTTATCGATCATCGCATTGAGGTTGATCTCCATCAATGTTTCGTGCGCTTTTTCTGATAGCGCCTTGCTAATCCGCTCGAACTCGAAACTGCGCGAACCTTTGATCAATATCGTTTCGCCGCTAAACTCCAGGCTGCCGAGTTGTTTCAGCAGCGTTTGGGTGTCTGGATAAAAATGCTTTTTAAGGATATCGAAATATTCCTGGTGTGCCGAAATGGCCTCGCCCACGCCTATTAGTTTATCTATTTTTTTAGCTTTCACCATATCGGCTACCTGCTTATAAAGCTGGTTTTGCTGGAGGCCCGACTGGAAAATATCCGACAGGATCAGTGTTTTGGTTTGATGTTGATTTTGCTGACTCAGAAAGTCTAATGCTATCTCCAGCGATTGGATATCGGAGTTATAAGAGTCGTCGATAATGGTACAATCATTGGTGCCGGTTTTTAACTCCAGGCGCATACTTACGGCTGTGAGGTGTTCTATGCGGCGGTCAACTTCGGCTGGGTCATAACCCATGGCCAGCATGGTGGCCCAGCAAACTATCGCGTTTTCTACCGAAGCATTGTCGAGGAATGGGATCAAACATTCTATCTCCCTGCGTTGATATTTAGCCCGCAGGTAAAACTTTTTGGCAATTACGGTTTCGCTAAAAACATATAGATCAACCTCTTTATGCGTTTGGCTCCAAGTAAACTTTTTTGGCGTGGGTATATCCTTCTTATAATCAAGAAGCTGATCGTAATTATAGATCAGCAATTCGGTATGCTTAAATAATTTCAGTTTCTCAAGTACCTTTTCACGCCGGTTTGCAAAGCCTTCATCATGTGCCGAGCCAACGTGTGTAAATATGCCAATCTGCGGCTTAATCATCTTCTCCAGGTCTTCCATCTCGTTCACGGTAGAAATACCTGCTTCAAAAATTCCCAGGTCGTGATCTTTATTAATTTGCCAAACAGAAAGCGGTACCCCTACCTGCGAGTTGTAGCTTTTAGGATTACGCACAATGTTTTTATCGGGCAACATTAATTGGTAAAGCCACTCTTTAATAATGGTTTTACCGTTGCTGCCCGTAATGCCAATTACCTGTAAATTAAATTGGTTACGATGATAGGCAGCCAGCATTTGCAGGGCATGCAGTACATTATCAACTACCAGGAAGTTAGAACCCGAGTAGCGTTCGGCAGGCTCGTGGGTAACCACAAAACTGCGTACACCGGCATTGTAAGCTTCGGGAATAAAGTCGTGCCCGTCACGGCGACCGTTAAGCGCAAAAAACAACGCTTCGGCGGCATTAAGAATGCGGCGGCTGTCTGTTAACAGCACACTAACCGTGGCCTCGCGTATAATGGGGCCATGGGCATTAATAATTTGCTTAACTTCTTTGATAGAATATAGACTGCTTAGCATGGCACTAATTTGAAGATATTTATGCCAATAGAAGAAATTTAGATTACTTTAGTTTTGATGGACGAGCCAAAACCACGGAAAAAGATTACAGATGAAAAAGCGGGCCTGGCCAAAGCCGAACATTATTGCGCCTACCAGGAAAGATCGCAACAGGAAGTACGCGACAAGTTATATGAACTGGGTTTATACCCCGATGCCGTTGAACGTATAATTACCCAACTGGTTGAGGCCAATTTTTTGAACGAAGAACGCTTTGCTTTAGCCTACGCCCGTGGAAAAATGAGCTTTAAACACTGGGGGAAAGGAAAAATAAAGCAAGGCCTCAAAATTAAAAGAGTATCTGACCCACTTATAAAAAAGGCATTATTGAGTTTGGATAGTGACGATTATCTGGCTGTTTTAAAAAAGGTGATTGAAAAGAAAACTAGGGAAACAACCGAAAAAGATGCATTTAAGCGTGATTATAAGGTAAAACAATATGCCTTGAGCCGTGGATTTGAGATGGATTTAATTTTATTTATTTTGAAAAACAGCGACTTATAAAAAACTTTGAAGAAAATTAAACCTAGCCCTTGCAGAACTTTTAAATCTCCCTATATTTGCATCACCAAAACAAACGGTATTAGCCAAGGCAAATATCTACTGCGAAAGTAGCTCAGTTGGTAGAGCACGACCTTGCCAAGGTCGGGGTCGCGAGTTCGAATCTCGTCTTTCGCTCCAACAAAATCCTTCCCTCCGGAAGGATTTGTTTTTAAAAGGTGTAACACCTGCTCAGATGGTGGAACTGGTAGACACGCAGGACTTAAAATCCTGTTCCCGTTAAAGGAGTGCGGGTTCGATTCCCGCTCTGAGTACTTGAAAATGAGGCGATTAGGTGAAAGACACTAATCGCCTCATTTATTTTAGGACAACAATAGGACAACATTTTAATCGCCGCCTTTACCCTCTGCTATTTTCTTCGCTTGTTTACTGTAAGTTTACGACCAAATTTTACAATAGCGTAATTGTATTACTAACGCTGTTGCCCGAGGTAATGTTAAGCTCGCCAGGCTGGCATCCACCGGCACTAATCGTAATTTTTCCTTTTAGTAAAACCAACTCTCCATTTACATTTGTTACTGCCAGATCATCGGGCAACAAGGTGAAATTCAATATACGCTGTTCGCCTGCTTTAAGAAATATACGGGTAAAACCTTTCAGCGCTTTAAGTGGCACCTTAATATGGGTATGATTATGTGTAACATAGATCTGAACAACTTCATCACCGGCCACTTGCCCGGTGTTTTTTACTGTTACACTTAGCTTCATTGCTTTACCACGTTTAATTACCGATGGTATTGTAAGGTGTTGGTATTTAAAAGTGGTATAGCTTAACCCATAACCAAATCTATATAAGGGTGTACCTTTAAAATAACGATATGTGCGGTTATTCATAGAATAGTTTGTAAAATCAGGCAGATCTTTATCGCTTTTGTAAAAAGTAACAGGCAGACGCCCCGCCGGATTGTAATCACCAAAAAGCACATCAGCGACAGCTGTACCGGCTGCCTGGCCGCCATA
>NZ_MPPL01000001.1:2030235-2034110 GCF_001911425.1 Mucilaginibacter polytrichastri
TAACTATAGCCGGAATATTTGCCGCCTCCCATGGTATGGCCAGAGCGCTGCCGGTCATCATTACAAAAACTACCGGTTTGCCTGTTGATTGTAGTGTTTTCATCAAATTGGTTTGTGCCAACGGTAATTGTATTGAAGTTCTGTCGCCGCCATTAAATCCAGGGTAATTAACCTGCATTTCTTCCCCTTCGAGTTGTGGAGAAATGCCACCCACATAAATAATAGCATCAGCATCTTTAATACGGTTGGCTAAAGCGTTAGCGTCTGTTTTTTTATAGTTACCGGCACTTAGTCTGATATTGGCTTTACCGTCGCCCTGCCAATATTCTAAGCTAATTTGATAGGATTTTCCAGGCTCAGTAGCCAATTTATATTGCTGCGCCCCCCACCTGTTTCTTGTCCAGGCATTTAAAACTTCTTTACCATTAATCATTAACCGGTAGCCATCATCACCTTCTACTTCAAAGGTTATCGCACTTTCCGTTAACGCCGAAAAGTTAGTAGTGTACCTGGCCGAAAAGTCTCTTGCCTTGATGGTACCAGTTACTTCTTCGCCTTCCTGCCAGTTATTTGCTATCGCTTTTTCATAACGTACCACCGGATTGCCCTTTAAATCGCGGTTATTAAAATACTCTGCACGGAAGCCCTGTTGCCCATCTATGTGATATTGCTTTGCAACGTCGGTATAAACAAGCATTGTATCGTTGGTGAAATTAATAGCCTTTTCATAAACCACTTCTGCGTTAGGTAGTTTTTGTTTAATACCCTGATAAACCGTTGTTACGGTAGATGGCGTACCGTTGTAATTTCCTAATATGGATATCGGATTGTCTGCATTTGGGCCCAGTACCACTATTTTCTTTATAGATTTACTCAATGGCAGGGTATGATCGGCATTTTTAAGTAATACGATTGATTGCCGGGCCATTTTAAGTGCATGGTCCTGATGTACAGGGCTTTCTAAAACAGATTCAGGTGTCTGCGCATATTTTACTATTGCAGGCGGGTCAAACATACCCAGCCTGAAACGGGTCATAAACAAACGTTTCACAGATATATCAATTTGTGCTTCGGCTATCCTGCCATTTTTTACGGCAGCCACCAATGATTTATAAGCATCGGTACCACATTCTACATCAGTACCGTGCAGTACGGCATCTGCTGAAGCATCTTCGGCATTGGCATGTGTTTTATGGTTTTTAAAAAAATCGTCTATGCCCCAGCAATCAGAGGTTACATACCCGTTAAAATTCCATTGATTACGTAAAATATCTACCATCAACAGGTCACTGCCACAGCAAGGCTGTGTTTTAAAGGCATTATAGGCACACATAACCCCTGCCACCTTTGCATCAACAACCAATTTTTTAAAGGCTGGCAAGTAAGTGTCCCACAGGTCATAATTGCTAACATCTGCGTTAAATACATGGCGTGATGGCTCGGGGCCACTATGCACGGCATAATGTTTGGCACATGCGGCAGCTTTCAAATATTTAGGATCGTCGCCCTGGAGCCCTTTTACAAAGGCACTGCCCATGGCTGCTGTTAAAAATGGATCTTCCCCGTAGGTTTCTTGCCCCCTGCCCCAACGCGGATCACGAAAAATGTTAATATTGGGTGTCCAATAAGTTAAACCCATATATCTTTCGCCGGCCCTGCCCATTTGCAAAGCTTTATTGTGTACAGCGCGGCCTTCCAAAGCAGCGTAATCAGCCATTTGATTTAAAGACTGACGATCAAATGTAGCGGCCATTGCAATGGCCTGCGGATATACAGTTACTTTAAATGGTGTTCTGGCCACTCCATGCAAAACTTCGTTCCACCAGTCATAGGCGGGGACATTTAGCCTTGCAATTGCCGGTGAAGAGTTAAGCATTTGGCTTACCTTTTCTTCCAGTGTCATCCGTTTCACCAGGTCGTTAACCCTGGTAGTAAAATCTAGTTTATAATTTTGGTATGGGTAAACCGATGTTTGGGCAGTAGCAGTAAAGGGCAAAATAAGCACTGCCAAAAAGCAAAGTTTTAAAAGTATTTTCATCCGGTTTTTATTGGGTAAATCTTTATACAGATCAGGCAAATATCTTACAAAAAATGCCGGCTATATGGTCGGCATTTTTTGCATTAAAATAACATTAAATCATCAAAAATATATTTTTATATACTTTGTTACTGCTTGTCCCAAAAAATACGCGTATCCATATCATCTGGTCCACCATTATCTGCAACTGCAGCCTGGTAGTTAGTCAAATTTGCAGATAGTTCAAGGGTGGGATAAACATACCGGCGAACAAATCCGCTTGTTATGTTTTGGCCCGATATCGTGTTAGGCGATAATGCAGGGAAACCACTTCTCCTGAAATTGGCCCAAGCTTCGGAGCCATTGCCCCATGATGCAACCCAATATTGGGTATTTATGAGGTTAAGTGCATTTGCTGCGTTATAAGCAATAGCCGGGCTGTTAATAAAAGCATTCTCAGTAGATAGAGGGATTATGGCAGCTGCGTTGTAAGTGGTCCATTGATCCATAGCGGCCCGGATGCCGTTAGCATAGTAAACGTCCGGACTACTTCCACCGGTGATCCAGCCTTTAAAGGCGGCTTCGGCCAGCAGTAGTTGCGTTTGCCCGTAAGTAATAAAAAACTGGGGAGCTGTTAAGTTACCAAAAATGGTGTAATTGATCTGAGAGTAATTGTAGCCCGAACCATTGGAACCACGGAAACCAGGTGCGTTAGAAAGTGTTGCGCTGCTATAACCGATAGGCATGCCAAACTGATCTGCAGAAATGGTGTCTGGTACACTGGTTGGCGCAGCAGCTGGGCTTGCGTATTTGCCAGCTATAAACTTCAATCGCGGATCGCCGGTATTTTTTAATTGATTAACAAATGGAGCAGCTAAATAGTAGGTATTTGCAAGTGTAGAAATATTTTGACTTACCGGGTTTACGTAGGTGGCATTATATTTCAGATAACAGTTATCGGCATTAGATGTCATTACACCGCCGGCAATTGCTGCCTTTACAATAGTTTGCGCTTTAGCCGGGTCAATTTTACTGTAACGCATACCTATGCGGAGTAATAAAGAGTACCCCAACTTTTTCCATTGAGCCACATTGCCGGCATAAAATACATCGGCCTTAACAATGTCTTTTGAAGGGTCAAGTGCTGCAGTAGCGGCAGTTACTTCATTAACCAAATCGGTGTAAATTGTTGCTTGATTATCGTATTTTGGAGTCAGCACATTATTTAAATACGCCTGGGCTGCATCGGTATAGGGTACATCGCCATAAGTATCAACCAGCATCATAAATTGGTAGGCTTTCCATATCCTGGCCTCGTTGTACAAGTTAGACCTCGCTGCATTGCCTTTCAACTGGCTTAGTATCTGTACCAGTAACTGTACCGGGCCGGCAGAAGTGGTGGCCCCGGTATTGGTGCCTGTGTACTCGGCGTTCCAGTTTTGTGCCGTGTAGGTTTGGTTCACCTGGTTAAAATTAAACGCCGCGGTAATCCCGGTAAATGGGTTTATAAATTGCTGAACAACCGTTGGCTCTGTTTCCATAGTGGCTGCATGCGTGCTAAATTGCGCATTGGTGAACAAAAACGCAGCATCAAGCGATGTAGGATTATTGGGATTGACATTTAATTTATCAAACCCTTTATTGCAACTGCTAATCAACGTAATGCAGGTTACTAAAATTAAAATATTAATTATATTTTTCATATTCTATTTAGGATTAGAATTTTAAATTAAGGTTGAATCCGTATGTGCGCACAGTTGGCAGTGAGGCTTGCTCATAACCAGTTAGGTTATCACCGCTTGATGATATCGCTTCGGGATCAATATTAGGTGTGTATTTCTTGATGACCCACACGTTA
>NZ_MPPL01000001.1:2034120-2115387 GCF_001911425.1 Mucilaginibacter polytrichastri
GGCATACTGCTGAAAGCACCAAGCTTTTTATATACTTTTTATCTATAAACCTGGATAGATCATATCCTAATGAAAGGTTGCGCAACTTGATGAAACTTGAGCTGTAAATAAAGGGATCAAGAATATTGGTTGAACGATAATTGGCGTAAAAATCTTCTGCATTTACTGCAGTAGTATTAGGCAAACCATCGGTTGAATTTACACCCTGAAATAATACGCCCCCAACTCTACCCGGTAGTGATTCTTTTGAAAGGCCTTCTCTTAACAAGTTTAAGTTGGTACTCGACAACACTTTACCCCCTGCCTTGTAGTCAAAATGTGCTACAAAGGTAAACCCCTTATAGTTTACGGTATTTGTCCACCCACCTGTTGCTTTTGGTAAGCCACTTCCAAAATTAACAGGTAGTGCGCTTGCAATTGGCTTTCCTCCTGTTAAAAGGATCTGCCCCGCAGCATTCCGTTTATATGTAGCGCCTTGAATTTGGTTAAGCGGCAACCCTACAACGTCAGCAATTGTTCCAAAAAATTCCGGGCTACCCACAACAAGTTGCTTTTGATTATTAGCTAACGATAAAACTTTTGATGAATTAAAGGCCGTATTAAATGATGTTCTCCAACTAATTTTACTGTTTTGAACAGGCACTAACTCCAGGAACAGTTCTAAACCTTTATTGTCTAAACCGCCCAGGTTAACTAAAGTGCTACTGTAGCCGGTTGCTGTAGAAAGACTGATTGGTACAGCTTGATTGGTGGTTTTTTTATCATAAGCTGCTATATCCAAATTTATGCGGTTGTTAAACATGTGCATCTCCAGCCCTATCTCCTTTTCTTTAACACCAAATGGCTTAATCCGTGGGTTTGGCGAAGATGTATTATTGATACTCCCCAATGGGCTGCCATTAAATGGATTTTGAGCCAATGCAAAGGTTAGGGTATTGTAGGCACCTATACCCTGGGCACTGCCCGTCTCGGATACAGCAACCCTAAGCTTTCCAAAATTTAACCACTTTGCATTAGGAAGTAATTCTGAAAAAACAAAACTGCCACTAACTGACGGATAAAAATAATGATCAATATCTCTGGCTAATACCGAGTACCAATCTGTACGGCCGGTAACATTTAGGTAAAACAAACTTTTGTACGAAAATTCTGCGGTACCATATAATGAATTAACAGTCTGTTTAGAGAGGTTGTAACTTGAAGTCGCTGTAACGCCGTTTCCAATAGTATATAAATCTCTGATATAAAAGTTGGTTACGCTCTCATTAAAAGTCGAGTTAACTAATGGATAATTATTGCCGCCAACAGTAGCATTAAACCCAAAATTTCTGAATTTGCGCCCGCCACCTAACAAGAAATCAAAATTATTTTGACGTAAGTTAGACGTGTTGATAGCATAGCCGCCATTAAAAAGACCAGTTGGCGCCGCCCCAACAGATAAAGTTCCGGTTGGCGTGTTTGATTCAAAAGTGGTTTGCAAAAGATCTGTGCTAGCACGGCCTTGCAAATATAGCCAGTCAAAAAACTGGTAACGTAATACTGCGGTTCCAAGCAAATGGTCTTTTGTTTGCTTTTGAAACTGCTTGGCCATTATCCAATACGGGTTGGTAACAGTAGAGAACCTTGAAGTTGGTGCCTCATTACCATTAGCGTCTATTGCGCCTGCTTTAAGCACATCAAAATCTATAGAATTAGCAAGCCTGTAAATAGATGTGGGAATTGATAAGCCCTGCACCCCAATAACTGGCGGGTTGTTATTAAACTCATGGTCATAGTTTACGTTAAATTGCGCAGTCAGCTTCTCGGTAAGTTTGTAATTGATGCCAATATTAAATATCTTTTTATGGTAATCGTTGTTAGGCACAATACCTTTTGCATCCTGATTAGCAAAAGAAACCCGAAAACTGCCTTTATCATTTCCTCCTGAAATTGCCAAGGTATTACTAAACGATGGTGCATTTCTAAAAAAAGTATTAATCCGTTTTTTAACCGGTGCATAAGGGCGCTGAACGCCGTCGAACTGGTAAGTTAGCGCATTATCAAACGGTACACCAAAACTCCAGGCACCCGAACTTTGAGCATCACCCTGAGTTAGGGGGCGTTTGTTGTTCTCGCCCTGGCCGTACTCGTATTGAAAATCAGTAAAATCAAGTGCCTTACTTAGGGTAAAATTTGAATTGAACTCCACGCCAATGCCTGTGTTTTTCGCCCCGGATTTAGTAGTAATAATGATTGCTCCGTTAACAGCGCGAGACCCATAAAGCGCTGCCGCTGTGGAGCCTTTTAAAATCGTCATCGATTCAATATCATCCTGGTTAATGCCCTGCAGATTGTCTCCCTGGTCTGTATTTTGGGTATAACCATTAGTGCTGCTTGCACCTTGAGACATCGGTAAACCATTAATTACAATTAGTGGCGAATTATCTGCCGTAAACGAAGATTGGCCACGTAAACGAATTTTTGTACTACCGCCCGGCCCGGCTGCGGGAGGCGAAACATCTAAACCTGCCACCTGCCCTTCAAGCGCGTTGGCAAGGTTAGTAGTACGGTTGGTTTGCAATGCCTGAACATCAGCTTTTTGAGCAGAATAACCAAGGCTTTTGGCCTCCCTTCTGATACCTAATGCGGTTACAATTACTTCATTTAAAGCGCTAACAGCGGGTGCCATCGAAGCATTCACTATTGTTTCATTATTCACCGGTATTTCTATCGGTTTATAACCCACAAATGTAAATACCAGTACCGCACTTTTGCCGGCAACATTTAATTTATAGGTACCTGATGAAGTGGTAATGGTAGCATTTTTTGTGCCTTTTTCGGTAACGGTTACGCCGGGTAAGGTCATTCCCTTCTCATCCATTACTTTGCCGGTTATTGCTATTGAAACAATTTCTGATTCGGCACTTGCCCGGCTTGTTTCATTTGGTGTATTAGTGTTATATATTATTTTTAACACTGTCCGACCTCCGGCCATGGCAATTCCTGCCGATTGTAAAAGCATGGTTACGGTTAAAACGGTACACATAAATAATGGTAACGACTTTTTTTCCATATTTTTTAGATTTAGTTTGGTTAAAATTTGAAATAAAGATGCCCTTGCAACTCAATTAAGTTGTTCCATCAGTTTAGGAAAATAAGGAGCGAAAACAGTATTGCGAGGTACTGCCTGATTTAATTAGGTAAGTTTTATCTCATAGATTATTTTAGTGTGTTTATTTAATTAGTGTGCCCAATTCGGTTGTCAATAACATTAATATTTAATGCTATACACATTACACTACCAAATGGTATCGTAATGCCTGACTGCATTATTGGATAAATGAATAATTAATAAATCACAGCGTCTTTGATTTATAATTGGTTTGGAAACTGCTGTGCTAAAAACAAATAAATGCAACTTTGATGAAAAGAAATTTCTGTATCAAAGCAAAAATTTGTAACATATTAACATACTTGCCAGCCCGAAAGATTAACCTGAAATGTTAATGTGCTGATTTGTCTTTAACATCTTACTTAAACAGTGTGAGCCCTTGCTAAACAGGGCATTGCACTGCTATTCAAAAAAAGGAACATCTTTCACTGCATATTTTTTCAAGCCTTCCTCGTTTATCTCAACACCTATGCCTGGTTTATCTGATACAGTAAGGAAGCCTTTTTCAATAAATGGTTTGTCGTAGGTTACTATTTCTTTCCATTTTGGCTCAGTATCGCTTAAAGTTTGCCATTCTAATATATGAAAGTTGGGTACCGATGCGCAAACGTGGGCTGTTGCCATTGCGCCAAGAAATGAACCTACCATATGCGGAGAAAAAGGAACATAATATAAATTCGCCAGATTAGCGATGCGCTGCCCTTCGCCCAGGCCCCCACATTTTTGCAGATCGGGCATTACAATATCAATCCCGGCTTCACTTAATAAACGGGTATAACCATAGGCCAGGTAAAAATTCTCACCGGCGCATATCGGTGTGCTGGTTTCCTGTGTAATAGTCTTGTATATATCTATATTATCTGCCGGGACAGGCTCTTCCAACCACATCAGGTTTAAAGGCTCCATCATTTTGGCTACTTTTCGCCCGGTAGTGCCATCATACCGGCCATGCATATCCACACAAATATCTATATGCGGGCCTACTTCCTTCCGTACTGCGGCAATGGCACTAAACATCCGTTCCAATTCGGCATTACTGGCTGTCCAGTTCCATCGGTCAAACTTATTAGGGTCTCTGGCATCATCAATATCAAATTTTACGGCGGTATAACCTCTGTCAACTGCGCCACGTGCTGCTTTTGCGTAATCTTCGGGAACAGGGTTACGGGCCGTGTAAAGTTCAGTATCACAATATACCCGACATTTGTCTCTAAATTTTCCACCTAACAACTGGTACACCGGCAAGCCAAGCGCTTTACCTGTTAAATCCCATAAAGCTGCTTCAATGGCGGTAAGCACTGCCACAAACATGCCAGATTGTGCGCCACCAAAAAAAGCGCCTTTGCGTAATTGTTCGGCCAATCTGTTGGGGTTAAGCGGGCTTTGCCCTTTTAACTGCGCGCCTAAACGTTTTACCAGGTAATATGTGCCAGCAACAGCATCTACACCCTCCCCGCACCCCCATATATCTTGGTTAGTATGTATTTTTACAAACAAGCCGCCGCCCGAATACCCGCATTTAATATCGGTGATCTTTAAATCAGAAGGCGCTGAAGCCTGTGGCGTTCTTTCCTTAGCATCAATTAAGCCCTGCCCATAGGTTGACATGCTAAGCATAGGGGCAGCCATTACGCCGGCACCTGCCAGGGCAGCCTTTGACAAGAATGAACGCCTGTTTTGTTTGGTATAGTTTGACATGATATTTGATTTAAAAGGTTGATTTTTTGGTTAGCCTGATATAGCCTTATGGCTTACCAGGTACGCGTTTTTAATATTTCCTGAATCTGCTCTTTAGGAACAGGCAACTTGTCAATATGGTCGTTAAGCCATTTAGAAAAATCTTTTTCGATATCGTCAGACCATCGTGCATCAATCTGGCCGGCAGTATATTTACCTTCTCTTAAGCGTAGGTGTCCAAACATATCGCGCAGGCGTACAATTTCCGAGCTCACTACCACTTTTTCTGCCAGGTGTGGGGGGATAAATATCACAATACCATCTTCTCCCAAAACAACATCGCCCGGCATAACCGTCACCTTGCGGATACGTGTGGGCTGGTTGATGCCCATAATCATTGTATTAAGGTCACCCGGAGGATTATGGTATGATGGGTCATAACTGGATATGAAAGAGGTAAAACCGCCTATTTCTTTTAATCCGCGCAAGTCTCTCACCGCGCCATCGTAAATAATGCCGTTGCCTGTTTTGGCGTAAATTGCGTTACCCACATTATCGCCTATTGTGGGGCCGTTTTTATGCGCGTCAAATTGGTCGGCCACGTACACATCCCCTTTTATTAAAAGGTCAACAGGCCAAGTGTTCTGCCCTTTTTTGCCATCCTTTTTACCCCTGTCGTCTATAGCCTGCCATACATCTTTCCGTGCGGGCATAAACGTTGCAGTTACTGCCCTACCCACAAGTACACTGTCGGGGTTAATTTGTATAGGCCAGTCTTCTGCAATCTGATAGCCATAACCTTCGTTTTTTAAAACCGCCCACGCTTCCTCAATGCTAACAAGCTTCATCCGTTTAATAATACCATCGGGCACTTTGGGCCTTCCATCCGGGTAGCGTTCCCCTTTCCACAAGGGTGTTAAAAAAATGAGCTCATCCTTTGAGATTTGCTGGGCATGGCCATGTAGTGGTGCTATGCCAAGGCCTAAACACACACATAAAATAGCGGAATAAAATCGTTTCATATTATTTAGTCAATTGGGTTTAAAAAACGCTTATAAAATGCCATACCTGTATTTAAAATATTTTAGCAAGCCGCACGCGTATGGAGATTAAGTTTAAGGTTGACCTCCAAGCTTAAACATGCTGATTTGTTGCCGTTTGTACTTTTAACTCTTCTACATCTTCCGGGGGTAATTTTCCATGCCACCAGGTAGCCAGTGAAGAGCCTGTTATATTCATTAGCGGGCCAAATACTGCCGGTGCCAAACCAATGGTGGCCATTCCGCCCATCAGTAAAGCAAGGCCCGATGCCAAACCGCCGTTTTGCATACCAACCTCAAGCGATATGGTGCGGCAGTCCTTTTCTTTAATACCCAGCAGGCGACTGATCCAATACCCAAGCGTATACCCAGCCAGATTATGAATAAGCACCGCCAAAACCAGTAATAACCCCACCTTAAGCAAGCTGTCTCTGCCGGCCGCAGTTATTACCATTAAAATAAGCGCTATACCTATCATGGATACTGCAGGCATAATTTTGTCTACCCACCTAATTTTACCCTTTATCAAAAAGTGAAAAATTAGCCCGGCTACTATCGGGATTATTACTACCCTGGTGGTATCCCAGGCCATATCCCAAAAATGAACCGTAACATATTTACCAGCTAGCAGCCGCATAAGTAATGGGGTTAACAGGGGGGCCAGCAATGTTGAAAGTGTGGTTATTGCTACTGACAAAGCTAAATTTGCCCTTGCCAGGTACGCCATAACGTTAGAAGCTAATCCGCTTGGGCAACACCCTATAAGTAAAATGCCGGCAGCAATTTCTTTAGGGAAATTAAACAGATTTACAATTGTAAATCCTACCAAGGGCATAATGGTATAATGGCAAATGGTACCAACCAAAATATTTTTAGGTTTTTTAGCTACAGTAATTAGCTCTTTTAAGCTTAGTTCGCTCCCCATGCCAAACATGATGAATTGCAATAGTGGGATAATAAGCTTTGATAGCTTAAAATTGCCTATCTGCACAAAATGTGCAGGATAATACATGGCAAAGCTTACGGCAGCAAAAATCATTACGGTAAAAGAGAAGCCCTTTAAAACGCTGCTGTTACGAAATACCATTGCCAGCACTACAAAAAACAACATGAGCGGCCAGCCTGCTAGTTGATGATAGCCGGTAAATAATGTTGCAATAAGCCATAACAGAAACAGGATTAGCAGAGAACAACATTTTATGCGGAAAATCATATTGCGGCGGTATAAGGCATAAGAAGTTTGTGTCACCTTTTTTGTCATAGGTAATTAGGTATTATCAGATTAAAAATGCCGGTTCAAGTGCAATCCCTCTTAAAAGAAACTGTTCATTACACAGTATTATGGTGCACCTGGATAAGCAAAAATTGGTTATAGTACAGACTTAAACGCGAAATACGGGCGGTAATATTCCCTTTAAGATCTTATCAAAACTATGGAATAAATTAAGCCGGGGATTTTGTTATCAAAGCAAATTTTTGTACCATATTAACATATCGTATTTTGTTCAATTAGTCTTAAAAACAGATAGATTAATATTTAACTATCTGTATATCTTATTTTTAATGTATTTTTTAGTGTAGAAAATACACTTGTTAAAGAATGTAAAATAAGCTCTTTCAATAGAGAGTTCATTTATTTAAAACGAAAATATCCACTAAATATCAGTCATAATTTATAATTTCAAACTGTAATTAACCAATTATAAACATGAAGGCTACGTTAAAAAAGGCTACTCCAAACCCGGAGCACTCCTTTAATATTCATAAGGATATAGGGCATGCTATATTAAGTGCATGGCACTATCACCCCGAATGCGAATTATTGGTACTTAAAAGAACTTACGGTACCTGCCTGATAGGTGACCATGTAGGCCCCTTTAAAAATGGAGATGTGTTTTTATTTGGCTCAAACCTGCCGCATACTTTTAGGTGCGAAAAAAAATACATGGAACGGAATGATGAAAAAATTGGAGAAACAATAGTGATTTTGTTTGAAAACAATATCTGGGGAGATGCATTCTTAAATCTTCCGGAAATTAACCCAATAGTAAAACTACTGAATACAAGCAAGCTGGGTTTACGTATAAAAGGAGCAACCAGGCGGAAGGTTGCTAAAATAGCAGAGGAAATGCTCAAAGATTCTCCTGCAAGGAAATTGATAAATTTGCTGTCGGCGCTCGAAATAATAGCCGCTTCCAAAGAATACGAATTAATATCGTCCAATGGTTTTAACCCCGAAGTTACCAGCGTTGACCAAAACCGGATCAATACTATTTTTGAATACACCTTTAACAACTATCATCAAAAAGTTGTACTGGAAGATGTAGCCAATATTATAAACATGGGCAAACACTCTTTTTGCCGGTATTTTAAATCAAAAACAAAGAAAACTTATATCCAGTTTTTAATGGAAGTGCGTATAGGGCATGCGTGCAGATTGTTGGTGGAAGAAGATTTTAATATGGCCGAAATAGGCTACGCCTGTGGTTATAACACCATTTCCCATTTTTATCATCAGTTTAAAACCCTCACTAAAAAAAATCCATTAGATTACCGAAACAACTACCTCAAAACCGAAGAAGCAAAACTGGTTGATTTGGCGTAATACCCCCTACACTGCCTACATATTAAAGCCAAATTGGCCTTGGCATTTACATTAAAAACTGGCGTTACTTCATGTGCTATTTAGGGACAATTCCCAGTTACAGACAGCCAAATTTTTTACTGTAGGCATTTAGTTACTACTTGAAGAACCTAGATTTTGATAAGCGCAAGAGCTTACTTTATACTTCTGCAAAACTTAAACCTGTATAAGGCTAGTCCATTTTATTATTGAAGCATTTTTTTGTAATATATTAACAATATACCTTAAATCCCGCTTTATAAGGCTTATTTGCTTTCCAATTCAACAGCAAATTCTAGAATAAACCAATAATCTATATATTCATACTACTAAGCCTAA
Organism: Mucilaginibacter polytrichastri; assembly: GCF_001911425.1. Taxonomy (GTDB): domain Bacteria; phylum Bacteroidota; class Bacteroidia; order Sphingobacteriales; family Sphingobacteriaceae; genus Mucilaginibacter; species Mucilaginibacter polytrichastri. Next base: position 2,042,951 of record NZ_MPPL01000001.1, read on the forward strand.
CCAATTATTATGAAAATTTATAACACTGCTCAGGGTATTATTATAAACCATAACAACCAATATTTTTCAAGTCAAGAAAAAGACTGGAATATTTTTGTGAACCGGAGCAATCTTTTTGAAGCCGTAAGCAATGAATTACAACAGCTTAAAGCCGACGATCAATTACAGGAATTAATTACATCGGCTATATTACCACCTATAAGTAACCAGGAAATATGGGCATCTGGTGTAACCTATTTTCGCAGCCGGGAAGCCAGGGTGGAGGAATCAAAAGATGCTAAGGGGGGCGACTTTTACACCCGTGTATATGATGCCGAAAGGCCAGAGCTTTTTTTTAAGGCAACCGCCTACCGCACAGTTGGCCCTGGTGATAAGGTTCGGATCCGTAAAGATTCTAAATGGAACGTACCCGAGCCCGAATTAACTTTGTTCATTTGTTCGAAGGGCACTATAGAGGGGTATACCATAGGTAATGATATGTCATCGAGGGACATTGAAGGCGAAAACCCGCTTTACCTCCCTCAAGCCAAATCATATAACGGCGCGGCAGCGCTAGGCCCCTGTCTGCTGGTGCAGGAAAACCCTATAGATCCGGATACCAATATTAATATGGAAATAATAAGGGAATCGGCTATTGTGTTTGCCGACAATATATCGATCAATCAAATGAAGCGTAAGCATACCGAACTGGTGGGTTACCTGTTTAGGGAACTGGATTTCCCGTATGGCGCCTTTTTAATGACAGGAACCGGTATAATACCCACTGATGATTTTACGCTGCATGTGGGCGATATTATAAAAATAACTATTAAAGGCATCGGTACACTTGAAAATACAGTTGCTTTATGACCGCTGGAGAACATATTATAGGTTTTGAGTTATCAGCCGAAGGAAGTGATATAATCACCTCGATAAATCCCGCAACCGGCGATAAAGTAGGAGATTTTTTTGTAGCAATCATTACTGAGGTCGACAAGGCTGCCGAAAAGGCAGCGGCAGCCTTCCAGATATACCGTAAAAAATCCGGAACAGAAAAGGCCGGATTTTTAGAAGCTATCGCCGAAGAAATAATGGCAATAGGCGATGAATTGATATCTGTTTGCTGCGCAGAATCTGCACTGCCTAAGGGACGCATAGAAGGTGAAAGAGGCCGTACTATAGGGCAACTTAAATTATTTGCTAATTTATTGAAAGAGGGTTCGTGGCTCGACGCGCGGATTGAAACCGCCGACCCGGAACGTGTCCCACTACCCAAGCCCGATATCCGCTTTATGCAAATACCCCTTGGGCCGGTAGCTGTTTTTGGTGCAAGTAACTTTCCACTGGCTTTTTCTGTTGCTGGCGGCGATACAGTATCGGCCCTGGCGGCAGGTTGCAGCGTAATAGTAAAGGCACATCCCGCTCATCCGGCAACAAGTTGGCTAATAGGTAACGCTATCCAGAAAGCGGCAATAACGATGGAAATGCCTGATGGCATTTTTTCCCTGTTATTTGGAGACGGGCCAGTTTTAGGCACACAGTTAGTTAAACACCCTGCCATTAAGGCTGTTGGTTTTACGGGCTCATTTGGTGCAGGCAAAGCGATATATGATATTGCTGTACGCCGGGATATACCCATCCCTGTTTATGCCGAAATGGGTAGTACTAACCCAGTATTTATACTGCCGCAGGCTTTGCAAAACCAGGCCGATTTATTTGTAAAAGGTTTTTCGGGGTCGGTAACCCTGGGTGTAGGTCAGTTCTGCACCAATCCGGGGATGCTTATTTATGAAAACACCGATGACTCCGAAATTTTTACCAATAAGCTGGAAGAAGAATTTAAGCAAACTTCGGGCGGCGTAATGCTGGCTGCTAATATCTATAAATCTTACAATGCTGGTGTAGCCAGGCATGCCGATACTGCCGGGGTAACAACGCTGGCGAAAGGAAAATATTCTGAAAATTTAAACACAGCAGCTCCTGTACTATTCAAAATTAAAAGCGATACTTTAAAAGCTCACCCTAACTTGGCTGAAGAAGTTTTTGGGCCAACCAGTATGCTAGTAGAAGCCACTTCCAGGCAAGATGTATTGGAAATAGCCCGAAACCTGACCGGGCATTTAACGGCTACGGTACATGGCACAGACAGCGATCTGCTTGAATATAAAGACCTGCTTAATATATTAGAGCAAAAGGTTGGCAGGCTGCTTATTAACGGCTACCCTACCGGGGTTGAGGTTTGCAGCGCGATGGTTCATGGCGGCCCATTTCCGGCCACCAGCGATTCGAGAAGCACATCGGTAGGCACGGCGGCAATTGACCGTTTCACCCGGCCGGTATGTTATCAGGATATGCCACAAGCGCTGCTGCCGGATGAACTAAAAAACACAAATCCATTAGGTATCTGGCGGTTAATCAACGGCAGTTTAAGTAATGAGGCGATAAATTATAAACCAACAATATTATAGGTAACTATGGGATCATATAGAAGTTCTGACTGGTTTGGAAAAAAAGATAAAATGGGCCTTATCTACCGGAGCTGGATGAAAAACCAGGGAATGCCGGAAGACATGTTTGACGGTAGACCGGTAATTGGAATCTGTAACACCTGGTCGGAATTAACACCATGCAACGCACACCTGCGTGACATTGCCGAAAGTGTGCGGCGCGGGGTATTGGAAGCCGGTGGTTTTCCGCTCGAGTTCCCGATCATGTCATTAGGCGAAACACTGTTAAAACCTACGGCGATGTTGTTTCGCAACCTGGCCAGCATGGATGCAGAAGAATCAATTAGAGGCAACCCTATTGATGGAGTTGTACTGCTTACCGGCTGCGATAAAACTACACCGTCTACGTTAATGGGGGCGGCCAGCGTTGACCTGCCAACCATCGTGGTGCAGGGCGGCCCGATGCTCAATGGTAAATACCATGGCCACGACATCGGCTCGGGCACCAGTGTGTGGAAACTAACCGAAGAACTAAAAAAAGGTAACATTAGCTATGAAGAATATGCAGAGGTAGAAAGCTGTATGTCACGCAGCCCCGGCCATTGTATGACAATGGGTACGGCTTCTACTATGGCTTGCATGGTAGAGGCATTGGGCATGAGCCTGACAGGCGGCGCCACTATCCCGGCGGTTGATGCCAGAAGAAAAAGACTTGCCCAACTATCCGGCAGAAGGATAGTGGAAATGGTTAAGGAGGATCTGCGGATTTCTAAAATACTAACACGCGATGCTTTTGAAAATGCCATTAAAGTTAATGCGGCTGTGGGGGGCTCTTCGAATTTTATTATCCACCTTACAGCTATTGCCGGTAGAATGGGTGTGCCGCTAAACCTGGAGGACTTCGATGATATTGGTAGCAAAATGCCCCTACTGGTTAACCTGATGCCCTCGGGCAAATTTTTAATGGAGGATTTCTACTATGCCGGCGGAGTACCAGCTGTTTTAAAACAAATGCAGTCGGTTTTAAAAATGGATACCATTACGGTGAGTGGTAAAACCCACAGTGAAAACATCGCCGGGGGAGGACTAAATTATAATAAGGAAGTAATTTATGAGTTTGAGCAGCCCCTTATTCACGAAGCAGGTATAGCGGTACTAAAAGGAAACCTGGCAATTAACGGAGCAGTAATAAAGCCCTCTGCAGCTACACCCAGCCTGATGCAACATCGCGGCCGTGCTGTAGTATTTGAAGATATTGAAGATTACCACGCCCGGGTTGACGACCCCGACCTGGATATTGATGAAACTTGTGTAATGGTATTAAAAAGTGTTGGGCCTGTCGGCTATCCGGGAATGCCCGAGGTAGGTAACATGACGCTGCCAAAAAAATTGTTAGACAAAGGGGTATTAGATATGGTAAGAATATCAGACGGCAGGATGAGCGGCACCGCCTATGGTACTGTTATCCTGCATGTATCTCCGGAGTCGGCCATTGGTGGAAATTTAGGACTGGTTGAGAACGGCGATATCATAGAACTTGATGTAGCCAGTAAGCGTATTCATTTGGAAGTAACAGATGAAGAACTTGCCATTAGGAGAAGCAAATGGGTACCGCCGCTGCCAGTTGCCGCGCGTGGGTATGTAAACTTATATATTAAGCATGTACAGCAAGCCGACAAAGGGGCCGATCTGGATTTCCTGGTGGGTGGTTCCGGATCTGCGGTTACCCGCGATTCACATTAAATAATATATGGCTATACTCATCTTGTTTGCCTGCATTGTTACGCTGGTACTTTTAATAGCCTGGGCCAAAGTAAATACTTTCCTCGCATTCTTACTGGTATCTGCTATGGCTGCCTTACTCCTGCGGATGCCTTTAAGGCTTATCCCACAGGCAATTAATAAGGGGCTGGGCGATACGCTGGGCTCATTAGTAATTGTAATTGTTTTGGGGGCAATGCTGGGCAAACTCGTAGCCCATAGCGGGGCGGCGCAAAAAATAGCGACTGTTTTAAAAAATACCTTTGGGTATAAATATGTAACCTGGGCTATGTCATTAACCGGGTTTATAGTAGGCATCCCGTTGTTTTATAATGTAGGGTTTGTATTACTTATCCCAATTATATTTTCGGTAGCTTATAATTATAAGTTGCCATTAGTATATGTAGGCTTGCCCATGCTTGCATCGCTCTCTGTAATGCATGGATTTGTGCCGCCGCACCCCTCGCCTATGGCCCTTGTGGTACAGTTTCATGCAGACTTGGCTAAAACTTTTATCTACGGCATTATCGTAGCTATACCCGCTATTATTATTGCAGGCCCACTTTTTGCAATCACGTTAAAAAACATGCGATCCAGCCCAACAATTACTTTACAGGGTAAGCAGTTGCCAGATGAGGAATTGCCCGGGATTGCCATCAGTATAATTTCCGCGCTGCTGCCTGTGCTAATAATTGGAGTTACAACATTGATGGCTAAGTTTTACGGCAATCACGTTGAAATAAAAAACATTTCAGACTTTATAGGTGAACCTATTATAGCCATGATACTAACCATCTGTATCGCAACGTACACCCTGGGTATTTCAATGGGTAAAAAGATAACTGCTATTATGGCTATCTACGTGGAGGCGGTAAAGGACATTGCCATGATCCTGTTAATTATTGGAAGCGCGGGCATTTTGAAACAAATATTTGTTGAAACAGGGGTAAGCACCCAATTGGCAGGCCTTTTGCAAGGGCTTAGTCTGCCTCCCCTTTTTCTCGCCTGGCTTATAACCGCTGTACTGAGGCTTTGCCTGGGCTCGGCCACTATAGCAGGCTTAACCGCCGCCGGGATAGTTTATCCATTATTAGCGCATAGTGGTGTTGATGCCAGCCTAATGGTGCTATCTGTAGGTGCGGGCAGCCTATTCTGTTCGCACGTTAACGATACCTCTTTCTGGCTGTTTAAAGAGTATTTGGGCTTATCTATGAAACAAACATTTTTATCCTGGTCACTGATGGAAACTCTTGTTTCGGTTATCGGGCTTATTGGAGTGATGCTTCTAAATACGGTGATAAAGTAACACGATAACTTACTGGCTTCCATTAGGCATTTAATGCTATGCAGGTAAGATGCCTGTAGTCTAAAAGGTATTATTTAAAATATCAGTATGTATAAGGCAGGCATAGTACAGGTTTACGATCATTACAAAATAGAACGGGATCAATACAGTTATTATCATATTTGTATTGATCCCGTTCTATTTTATATAATATGGACTGGCGGTAAAGCTCAAACATATTTGTAGCAGATGGCTTACCAATTGATATTCTTTTATTCAAAAAAAGTAACGTGCCCTGTTTCCACATCGTACATGCCGCCTATAATTTTAATGCTGCCTTGCTGTTCCAGTTCTGTTACTATCGGGCTTTCGCGTCTTATCCTGTCAATTGTTAACTGAACATGAATATCTGTAACCTTATTTACGAACTCGGTATTTTTACCGTCCCTATTTTCGGTAACTGTTTTTTCAAGTACAATGGCGGGTTGTATTTTGTTAAGCAAGGTGGTTAAGTTTCCCATTTCTACATGATTTCAAGCGCCTACTATCGCCCCGCATTTGGTATGGCCAAGTACTACAATAATTTTTGTGCCTACTACTTTTGTAGCAAATTCCATGCTGCCCAATATATCTTCATTTAAAATATTGCCGGCAATACGGATGCTGAAAATATCGCCAAGCCCCTGGTCAAAAATAAGTTCGGCCGAAGTGCGGCTATCAATGCAACTTAAAATAGTTGCAAATGGAAATTGGCCAGCCGAAGTTTCATTTACCTGCTGTAACAGGTTACGGTTTGCTTTAAGGTTATTTATAAACCGCTGGTTACCTTCCTTTAAAATTTGAAGCGCGGCTATTGGTGTTAAACTACTTTGAGTTTCTTTGGAGTGTGTATACATGATTATGAAAATTGAACTGTTTATACTGAATAAAAACTTTGTGGTTGCAAAGGTTGCGGCACATCAATTTCGCCTAATAATTGTTTAATGTTTATTTCAATGTTTGTGGCAATGGTTGTCATGGGCGTATCTGTAGGGAGATTGTTAAAAGGGTCCTGCAGGTGCGTGGCAGATTTTTCTAACAGAAAAAAAGCCGATGATATTACCAATAAAAGGGGGATCTCAAAAAAACTATCGATATCAGTTAAAGCGATTGATAGCGTAACCACGAAAATGTAAATAAAGAAGTGCAAAAATAAACGATATGTTTGAGGGAACACCGTACTTTTAATACGTTCGGCCATACCCATCGCATTAGAGAAATTGACTAAAGTACTGTTGATCTGTACATGGCCGAATATTTCTAAACTCCCCTCCTCTTTCAAATCGGCAATTTGCAAAGCATTCAATTGCAAAATAGCCAAAGGCTTATTGCTATGCTTTTTAATTTTTTCCAAATCTGTTTCGGTAACATATTTATTCAAATTTTCCATGGCATCAAGTCCGCGCAGGCTTTGCCCTAAACTAAAGCACCAGGCAATTTGCCTATAGGCAATAGTTTTAATTTGATCGTGCTTGTTTTTTGATACGAATGACTGTAACTGCAATACAAACGTGCGGCTTTCATTCACTATGCTTCCCCAAACTTTCCGGGCTTCCCACCACCGGTCGTAAGATTGATTAATTTTAAAAGACAAAATTATAGAAATGGCTGTGCCAATAAATGCCGGAATACCTATAGGCATTTCGGGAATCAAATGCTTGAATTTATAAGTTAAATAGTTTACCAATAATCCTACGATCAGTACATATAATATCTCGAGCTTTATTTTTTCGAACATATATGAAGCAGGAATACTTTTTTTTAGCAGCATGAATCTTAGTGTTTAAATTTAAAAGTAAAAATATAAAACTATTTTAAATGATAGCAATACTATCATAAATAATTTAAAGACTATTTTGTTTTATCAATTTACTATCTTTACTTAAAGTTTTACATCTATGGATTTTCAGCTAAAGTTTGCTATTAATGAGAAGATATTTTTACGTAACCCCGAAAGCAGTGAGGTAGGTAAACTGATGGTAAAAAAAGCGATTGACCTGATTTATGAACTAGGTTTTGAGCAATTTACTTTTAAAAAGCTAGCTGTAGAAATAAACTCAACCGAGGCCACCATATACCGGTATTTTGAAAATAAACACCGCCTGCTACTATACATACTCAATTGGTATTGGTGCTACATGGAATTTTTAGTAACTTTTAAACTGGAGAACGTTACAGATAAAAAAGAACAATTAAAGATCATTGTGCACCTGTTGACCCATGAATTTGCAGAGAGCGCAAGCCGGTTTGATTACAACAAAAAATACCTTAACCAAATTGTAATATCAGAAAGTAGTAAGGTATACCTGGTTAAAGATGTAGCTGCAATTAATAAGGACGAAGTGTTTAAGCCATATAAAGATCTATGCGCTAAAATTGCCGATGTGATTACATCTTACAACCCTCACTACAAATATCCAAGGTCCCTGAGCACCACGCTGATTGAAACTTCCCACCATCAGCAATTTTTCAGCTTCAATCTGCCTAAACTTACAGATATATCTGTTGAAAACAATCTGAATTTTACAAGCCGGTTTATAGAAAATTTATTATTCCAAGTGTTAAGCTATTAATTTTAACCGCACATGTAAGAGTGCTTGCCGGGTCCCGTTCCTACTGTCCGGCCTGTGGGTTGCCACCTATTTGTTGCAGCATTTAAGCGTTCACTATAAGCTATTCCCGGCCTTCGGCCGGTAGCCAGCCAAGTATCATAGGTGCGGCGGCCAAGCAGCAGATCAAAATCCGTATACTGTGCTTAAACAACGGCCTCCAGTCCGGTCGGGCTTTGATACAGCCAATTTATTCGCCGTGCTTGATGTCATCGCTTTTTTCATGCTGACTCATACCCTTCCAGCGAAATATGTACACTCTTTCTTTATGCTTTGCCTCTGTTTAATGCTTGCATTATCAATTCTAAAAAGTTCGTAATAGTCTTTGTTAAAATTGACCCCTATTTTTCATGCCTGTTGTATAGGTAACTTACTCTTTTGCAATGTACAATATGCTTATTAATGTTGTTAAGTATGCTTAATAAGTTATTATAATGTCAATTAAGCTAGCATTAATGCACTATATTCACAGAAATACATGAAATATATTATCAAATATTAATATTATTAAAACTTAGGGTTAACACAACGCCCAGACTTTTGCGCTAACTAAAAATTACAAAATGTTAAGCGAAAGAAAGTCTTTTTTTAAACGAATATGCTTGTTAGGTATATTCCATTTGCTATTTGTAACGGCAAGTATGGCACAAACAAATTTGGCAGGTATCTCTGGTAAGGTATCCGGCCCGGGCGGTGCCCCACTTGCTAATGCAACTATTACAGTTAAAAATGAGTCTACAGGATTTATAATTAAATCTACATCCAACTCAAAAGGAACGTTCTTGTTAAAAGAACTTCCCCTGGGTTCGCCTTACAGTATAACTGCAGAAGTTATGGGTATGGCCACTCAAAAACAAACCGGCTATGCACTTAACCAGGGCGACCTGTTGCAGATTACGTTTGCAATGGCAGAAAAAATCCAAGAGTTAAATGTGGTAGAAGTTAGAGCAGCAACATCTCGTAACAGGATCGAAAACATAGGATCGTCTACAGCAGTTACGGCTAAGGATATTGCCAAACTACCGGTAAACGGACGTAACTTTACCACACTGGCCGATTTATCACCGCTAAGCGCGGGTAGCAGCCTAAGCGGGCAGCTGGGTTCGGCTACAAATTACACTATTGATGGTATGGCGGCTCGTGGTACCATATCGGGTGGCCAGCCAGCAGGCGCTTATTCTATATCGCTCGAAGCGGTAAGGGAATTCCAGGTGGTTACCAATCAATATGATGTAACTTACGGTAACGCCGGTGGTGGTACTATAAGTACGGTAACCAAATCTGGTACTAACGTATTATCCGGAAGCGCATTCACTTACGCACGTGCCAACTGGCTTTCCAGCCCGTATGGTTTAAATGGATTAAAACGTAACCAGTCATTTTCTACTTATCAGTATGGTTTCTCCTTAGGCGGCCCTATTGTTAAAGATAAAGCTCAGTTTTTTGTGGCATGGGATCACCAGGCAGATTCAAGGCCATTATATATTGCCAACATCCAATCTGCAGATGATGAAAAAAGAAACAATGTAACCCAGGCTACATTGGATAACTTTTTGGGTATTGCACGCTCTAAATATGGTGTTGCCAACACCCCTCAGGTAGGCCAGTTTGACAAGTTCAAAAATACCCATGCGGTTTTTGCACGTATTGATTGGCAGATCAACTCCAAGAATTTGTTCACCATTCGCGACAACTTTATTTATGACCTGGATAACCAGTCTGATAACGATAATACAGCTATCAACATCTACGAGGTTTACAGTACACGTAAAAGTTTAAACAACAGTGTAATGGCTTCTTTACGTAGTATATTAAGCCCTACTTTAACTAACGAACTGAAAGTACAACATTATTGGGAGTACAATAAGATGTTTGCTAACAGCCAGTTACCTTCCGACAATATCCCTCGCGCTATCGTGCAGAATATCTCTTCGACTGCGGCAGATGGGTCTACTTATTCAACCGCTATTCAGTTGGGTGGTCAACGTTATGGTGGCGACTATTTTAACAATAACGTAGCACAACTAACCGATAATTTATACTGGACTAAAGGAAAGTATAACTTTACTTTTGGTGGTGGTTTAACCTTTACCAACCAAAATTCTATCTACGGAAGTGAAACTAACGGACGGTTTTACTTTACAGGCTTAGACAATTTCAGTAAACTTACTCCTTATAGATTTGCGAGAGACATTTACACATCAACAGATAGAAATATCAAATTCAACATACTTGCACCTAATGCCTATGCACAGGTACAAACTACTTTGTTCCCGGGTTTTGAAGTAACCGCCGGTGTACGTGTTGATTATACAGATTACCTAGACCAGGCAAATTTCAATCCGACCGTTTATAGAACCCTTGGCTTAAATACGTCAAACAAACTGGCTACACTGCAAATACAACCACGTTTACAAACCACATGGGATGTAGGCCAAAATGGTAAAGATATCATCAGGTTAGGTGGCGGTATATTAGGTTCTGCGCTTAATCCTTATTCTATGATCAACAACATGTTGTTTGATGGTTCGCATATTTTAAGCGTGGATCTTACCGGTAACCTGGTGCCTACACCAAATTTCCCGGCTTATCGTAAAGATCCTACAACAGCACCGGGTCAGGATTTACTTAACAATCCGGCCATACCAAAACTGGCTACGATCAATATGAACGGTAAGGATGCCAAAGTACCAACTGTTTACAAAGCCAACCTTTCTTATTCGCACTTTTTTGCTCAAAACTTCCGGGTTACAGCAGCAGGATATTTAAGTTTAGGCCGCAACAACTACACCTACCTGGATAAGAATATGGTAGACCAGCCTTATTTCCGTATTGCTGCTGAAGATAACAGGGGTGTTTATGTTCCTGCAAGTACAATCAACGCATCAAACGGTTCGGCAGATTGGACACAGGGCAGAAAAACCACCGAAGTAGGCAGGGTATTAGAATTAGAAAGCAAGGGCAAAGTAAACCAAATGGCTTTTGTAATTGATGCCGATTACAAATATTACAAACAAGGTGAAATTTCGGTTTCTTATACCTGGAACCAAACCAAAGACAATACCTCTTACAACGGCAACGTGGCCAACACGGCAACCTTGGTTCAATATGTAAAAGACGATCCACGTAACCTAAGCAACATGAACTATTCTGATAACCAGTTTAGAAGTAAGATAGTAGCTTATGGTAGCTCACCAACATTCCACGGTTTCAGTGCCGGTCTGCGTTTTTCAGGAATAAGCGGTACCCGGTATTCTTTACTGGTTAATGGTAACGTAAACGGTGATTTTGTGGCAAGTAATGATTTAGCCTACATCTATGATCCTAAAGCAGCATCTACACCGCAATATTTAAAAGATGGTATCAATGCAATCCTAAATAACCCTAAGGTAGAACAAAGCGCTAAAGACTACATCGTTAAAAGCTATGGAAAAATTGCAGAACGTAATGGTGGTGTCAACCCGTTTTATGGTGTGTTTGATTTAAGGTTGATTAAAAGAGCAGCTATAACAAAGAAACAGTACTTAGAAATATCTGTCGATCTGTTTAACGTTGCCAACTTATTAAATAAAGAATGGGGTGTGAACCATAATTTGGGTGCTACTCCAATTTACAGCATTAAGAACTTCGATCCTGTAAATAAACAATATGCATACACAGTAAACACCAATGCAGGAGTTTCGAGCTTAAGCGGTAATCCTTATCAGTTCCAAATAGGTTTAAGATATGGCTTTTAATTATTAGCAGATATGAAGAGTAAGTTATACGCCGTTATAATTGCATTGATATTTACAGGTATTACAGAAAATGGCCGGGCGCAAACAGCGCCCGCCAAATATGTGATTATGGTTACGATAGATGGTTTTAGGCCTGAGTTTTACCTTGACAGTACTTATGCCATGCCAACGGTAAGAGAATTAATGAAAAACGGTGTTGCAGCTACAGCTTTAAACCCGGTGTTCCCTTCAGTTACCTATCCAGATCATACCACTATGGTTAGCGGGGTTACGCCGGCAAAACATGGTATCTACTATAATACCCCCTTCGAACCGGAGGGGGTAACCGGTAAATGGAATTGGGATTATAAGCTGATAAAAGTGCCTACGCTTTGGGATGCGATGCACAAAGCTGGCAAAAAAACCGCGTGTGTGCGCTGGCCTGTAACGCTTAACGCCCCGATCGATTACCGGATACCGGAGTACTGGAATTACAAGAACATGGCCGATGCACGCGAATACACCGCTGCAGCTACCCAACCTGCTTCTTTATGGAAAGAGGTACAAGATAACGCAACCGGCATGCTCGAAGCTGATGATTTTAACGCAACTAATAACGAGCTTATTCAGGATGAAACCACCGCACGTATTGCGGGATATATTATCAAAAAGTATAAACCTAATTTTATTGCGCTGCATTTGGCATGTACAGACCATTATGAGCATGAAAACGGCAGGGACCATTACATGGTTAAAGCATCTGTTGCCGGTGCCGACAGAGCTATTAAAACCCTTTTAGAGAGCATTAACAGGGCAAAGATTGCTGATAGCACGGTAATAATTATCCTGGGCGACCATGGCTTTGAAAATATCTACCGGAGCTTTAATCCTAATTATTTGCTTAAACAAGCCGGATTGATCAATGATGTAAAAACAGGAAATTGGAAAGCCCAGTTTCATTCATCAGGTGGTTCTTCATTTCTGCAATTGAAAGATAAAAACGACCAGGCAACGCTTAAAAAAGTACAAAGTATTTTAGCACAGCAACCAGATTCTGTTAAAGCTTATTATCAGGTTATTGATAAAGCACAGCTAAATAAAATTGGGGCCGATCCTGGCGTGTTACTTGCACTTAGCGGATTAAAAGGCACTACTTTCGGCAATAAAGCCGATGTAGCAGTAGAGAGGTTTAAAGGCGTAAAAGGCACCCATGGATTTTTCCCGGATCATAAGGAGATACAGACCGGCTTTGTTGCTTTTGGCGCCGGCCTTAAAAAGGGAATAGTAATCCCTATTATGAATATGGTGGATATAGCACCATTGGTATGTAAACTAACCGGAGTTACATTACCCGAAACAGATGGACAATTGTATCAGGCAATGTTCAACTAATTATTAGCATCATCCATAAAAAAAGCGTGTTATCACTTAGTGGTAACACGCTTTTTTGTAAGTATTAAGTTTAGCTGATATGATTAGTGGCTACTATTTAAAGTACCGGAGACAACTACTGCTGATAACTACCGAACAGCGTTATTAATCTGTCGGGGAAATCAGAGATCATACCATCAACCTTAAGTTCAGCCATTTTTTTCATGGCTTCAGGGTCATTAACGGTCCAGGGTAGTACCTGTACATTAGCCAGATGGGCCTGCTCTACAAATCCACCATCAATAAGCAAGTAGTAAGGGCTGATAATTTGTGGTGTAAAACCCAGCTTTTTAATATTGTCTGCAAAACTATCTTTGTTAGCTGTAAGATATGATAGCACTTGTTTAGGGTACTTTTTATGAAGCTCTTGTAAAGGTCGCAGATCAAATGATTGTATAGTCGCTCTTTGAGTTATCTTCTTTTTGTTCAATACAGTCATTACCAGTTTAACAAAAACATCCGGAACAGGATGTTCTATACCATCGCCCGCCGGTGTGCTTTTTATTTCAATATTATAATAAACAGGTTTAAGATGTTTGTTTTTAACATAATGTTCAACGCTATCAATTAATTCTGCCAGCAAAGGCTTATATGTTTTTATTCTCTTTTGCTCCGGAAACTGTGGATAAGGTTTGGTTCCGCCATCATAAAGTTTCACACTATCATAAGGCATGCTGTAAATGAGCAATGCCTTTTCTTCAGCCTTGCTTATCGGGCTACCATCCGGTTTCAACATAAAGTCGGCAGACATGTAGGTATCATGCGATACCACCACCTGGTTGTCTTTTGAGATTACACAATCCATTTCCAGCGTTTTTACGCCAAGATCAACAGCATGAATCATCGCTTCAATGGTATTTTCGGGCATTAACCCCCTGCCTCCCCTATGGCCTTGTACATCTATTTTTTGTTGAGCTGATGCCGTAATAACCATGCTGCAAAATACTAGTGTTAATAAATTTCTCATCTTAATTTATAATTTTTATTTAAAAAGTAACGGTACAAACTCGGTAAGGTACCTGCGCCATACCTGGTAGCTGTGCACACCTTCGGTTTCTTTATATTCAAATGCAATGTGTTTGGATTTAAGCCAGTCTATAAATTTGCGGTCGGATGGTACCAGGTAATCATCTTTGCCAATAGCTATCCAAACCAATTTTAGTTTTTTGTTAACAGATTCATTAAGGTTAGGAAAAGCCTTGTTATAATCCGGATCTAACAGGATAACAGCCGGGCTAAATGAACCTACATAATCAAATACATCGGCATGGTTTAGGCCAGCATCCAGCGATTGCCCGCCGCCCATAGAAAGGCCGGCAACGGCACGGTATTTTTTAGATTTGCCTACATTGTATAATTTTTCTACCATCGGTATTACCTCATTTAATAAAGCCGGAATAAATAAGGCCTCATTTTTTTGATAGGCTTCTTTAGTACGCTGGCCCGTGCCGGGGGTAAACATTTCGGGCGCACCATAACCAAGCGTATTAATGATAATCATCGGCTTCGCCTTGCCTTGCGCAATAAGGTTGTCCATAATAATATTTTCGCGCCCGGCCGTTACCCATGCACTAGTTTCGTCGGTAAGGCCGTGAAAAAGGTACAATACAGGATAGGGTTCTTTGCGTTTTGGGTCGTAACCGGGCGGGGTATAAACCCGGATGTCGCGATCGTCGCCAATAAGTTTCGATTTAAAGAAATGCTGGCTCATTACCCCATGTGGTACATCGTTTAGTTCCCAGCTGAGGGTTGATGGCCCCGGCACATGTGCAAGGCTTTGACCTAACGCCCGGCGGAAAAGCGGCTTTATGTACGGGTTATTAGGATCGGGCAAAATGTTGCCGTCAACAGAAAACGTATAACGGTAAATGTCTGGTGCAAAGGTTGCTGTATAGCTCCAAACACCTCCGGTATCTTTTGTCATGGGTCTTGGCTTACTGTCATCCATAATCAGCAGTACCTTAAGCGCATTTGGTGCCAGAAACCTGAAAGTTACTGAACCGTTTGATTCTACCTGCGGCGATTGGATGTCTTTTTGTGTTTGTGCGGATGCCTTTTGCACAATTACCCCGGTGAGGGCAAAACACATGATCATTATTATAAAATATCTCATTTCGGTTTATTTGAAAAGTCGGACGAAAATATAGGCCAAGTGTTAACCCTGGCCTTTAATTACGTTACCAAATCAATAAGATATCAATAGATAAACCGGTACACTACTATAACTGCGGTATTGATGAAGAATAAAGGTATAAGCCCTTTCGAAATTTAATTACAGCGAGTTTAGCAACCGCTTTAATGTAATGATGGATAATATGGCGATATAAGGTTAATTTGCTAAAACCGGCCCGGTTTGATAATATGCCTTTACTGCTTTACGCAGATAGCCACCATCATCATCCGAAGTTTCATTAGCCCCGCCCGTTAAACCATCGTTTTTGGTGTCCATATAACTGGTACAACTTGAAATTCCCTGGCCAAATAAGAAAGCAATTACTCCTGCCTGTCCATACTGGGTTATTTTGGTCAGGGTTCCATTATCGAGCACAGGCTTTAAGAAGTACTCTGCTATATTGTCTTTATAATGGCCATCTGTGTTGTTACAAGTTTGCGTAAGCGTATTGCCAACCGGTATTTGCCATAAAATAATCTTCCGGCCTGTTTCTGTATTTAGCTTTTTTAGGAAACGTTGAAAGCGATCGAAATCACTTAAATCTCCATTATTGGCATTAGCCATGGTAGACCACATCGACGTAGTTGTTTTGGTTACTAATTGCGTGTACCCCTCGTCCCTATCGGTAAATTCAGAAAAGATAAGATCAAAGGGCGCATTTAAAGATTTATAGTAAGCTGCTGTTTCAATGGCTACCTGCTCAGGGTTTCTCTTGCCTATTATCAGATCTGCCCCGGTAGCCCAATGAGATGCATGCCAGCCCAATATTACATTTGGGGCATATTTATTACGCATACTTACAATGGCTTGCGCAAGGCCTTTAGCATCATTTGTAAACCCCTGTACATCTGCTTGGTTACTTTGGCTCACTTTTATGGTGCTTTTTGCAGCATTGTTCTTATACATTTCCATATAACCAAACAAATCCGGCTCGTAATGAATTATAACCGGCTTGCCAAAGTTCTTGCATATTTGCAATAGAAATTTAAAATCGTCAAAATATTTATTCATTACTTCAGCATCATTTAAATTAGTGAAGCCTGGGTCTTCGTAACGGTTTTTAGCTGGCACTATATTGTAATAGGTAAACACAGGTACCTTACCCATTTGGCTAACTTTTGTTAAAAATGTACGTGCAAACTCACCGCTGGGTGATGTCCAGGTTGTCCATCCGTTTGAGAAAATATCTCCTGCTAAATACTGATATTGATAGTCTGCTTCCTGAATAAACTTGTCGCTGTTGCTCACATCGCCATTGGTGCCAAATGCAACTCTTTTGGGTAAACCATCGGGTGTGGGCGCGGTGGTAACAGATGTAGTTTCTGTGTTAGTGCTATTCGCATCATCGCTATTTGCCGGTGTTGACAAAGTGTTTTTTTTACAGCCAATAATTGAAACAAGTACTACAAATAATAGAAGTCTGCACATAAATTCTCTCCAAAGCTATTACACATATAGCTTACGGCATTATGGTTAATTTGTTGCATTTTTTCTGTTAATTAACTATTTCTTTTAAGTAAAGAATATGTTGCGTCATTATATTGCAACCCTTAAAATTTAATCACCTGTGTAAATTTCTTTTCTTATTGTAGGTCAGTTAGTTTAATAATTGTAAGTGAATCATGAAAAAGTTTGAATGGATTTTTTTATAACCCAAAGAATTAATTTAAAGTAAATATCAAAAACTTAAAGTTTCTATATAGTTAATTAAATTTATAATACTCTAAAAGAGAAGAAGTTATATTATAATTGTTAAAAAAACCGGCAGAAACCTTGTAATTCCTTTGTTTAACGAAACTTTAGATTGTCTTTTTCGTAGAAGAACATCTAACATCAACGCGTTATGTTTAATAAAAGGTCTTTGGAGACAACTATAGAGGGCATTAAATTTTTAAAAATGACTGGGAGTTCTAAAAAAACTACAAAAATTAATGGTGAAAAAATGCGGCAGCTGGCTGATTATATAAAAACTAATATTCCTGGTTGTGGATTTGCGTTAATTGCCTTCGAAGTAGAAAGCATAGCTAATGCCAATTATATTTCTAATGTTCAGGATGATTTTATGATTCAAACTTTAGAGCATCAACTTAATGCCATGAAAACCGGTAAAACGTTTTTAACGCCCGAGGACACAATTACTGTAGAATAACCCCGATTAATTGAATTCGGCAGTTTTCAATATACTAGACATAGCTGTTTAACAGTAAAATTACTGTCGGAGCCTACAATAAATTTTTATTGCTAGCATACGTTAGCCATCAGTTTTTTATTTGACTGCCGCTTAATTACTTGGGTTAAAATTAATGCTACGAATATTGGGCCAAAGTAGAGATATCGTTTCCATAAACGCTTAGGTTCATGAACTAATCTAACAAACCATTCTAAGCCCATATTAATCCAAATTTTGTTTGGTCTTTTTACAGTACCTGCATAAAAGTCGAATACCGCACCAATGGTGCAGATAATGTTAGCATTTAATTGCGGTTTATGTTTATATGCCCACTTCTCTTGCTTGGGCGCAGTCATTCCAACAAATAAAACATCTGGGTTAAAAGTATTAACTGCACTAACCATTGCAGAGTTATCCTCATCGCTAAATTGCTCTTTAAATGGAGGTGCAAAAAAGCCAACTTTAATATTCGGATATTCTACGGCTAACTTATCTTTTATTTTAGTTAGTGTTTCTTGTGATGCTCCTAAATAAAAACAACTTCCCGAGTTTCTATTCAGATCGTTTAACAAAAATTGATGCAGATCTGCACCTGCAATTTTTGTGATTTTTTTGCCAGTAAGTAAACGTGATGCAGCCACAACACCGATCCCGTCTGCCAGTAATATATCAGATTTTTGTAATGATTCTTTAAATTCACTATCAACATTTGCAATGCAATAAGAATATTGATTTAAAGTATTAACTAAAATAGAAGATTCTTTCTTTAATATTGATGATGACAGGTCATTCAGTTCTTTGGTGAATACTGGATAGTCTGTAAAGCTATACTGGTTATTTAATAGCATTTTTATAAGTAATTAGTAAAGTAGAATAGTGATCATAGATCTATTTAGGTAAAACTATTGTTTTGGTTGGCATTAATTGTGCCACAAACTAAATAATTCTTTCAAAATAGGCTTATTTACCAAATAAATAATATTTTACTTTAAAAAGGAGTAGATTTTTAGTTCCTTAACCGCAAAAATATCTATTTAGCTTATTTTATAATAAAAGATGTAAACAACTTATTATTAGGCAATGCCGATGGCGCAACTCACACAAAACTAATGAATATCATGTATTAATTGGTCGCCACCATTTAATCTTTATTATTTAAAATACATACTTAATTACACTAGCGGTATAAAAGATATTTTACCTCATCAACCTATTTATTCTTAATATTCATTGTACCATATTACCTCGTTGTTTTAATACGGATAGTTTTTACTACAGTTCGATCTGAAATAAATAGTGGCTTACAGGCCAATAGTTATTGTACATAAAACACAAGTTATGCTTAACTGTATATTATGTTAAACCCTCAACTATGCTTTACAACCTAATTTATATTAGCAAGGCTGCAAAGCTTATGGACAATGACGACCTGAAACTAATTATTAACGAATCTAACCAATGGAATGAGCGTCACGAAATAACTGGGATGTTGCTTTATATTGAAGGGCAGTTTAGTAAAACCGGAGGGCGTTTTATACAGGTACTGGAAGGAAGCCGGGATGAAGTGCAAATTGTCTTTAATATGATTAAAAATGACGCACGGCATTGTAATATTCTGCTCATGAATGAGTGTGAGTTAGAAAAGAGAAATTTTTCATCCTGGCTTATGGGCTTTAAGTCAATAACTGAGAACGAGTTTATTGAAACGGTTGGCTATTTTGATCTGGACGATTTTTCTTTAATCAAGACAAAATCTAAAGATTTCAATATCCCCCTTAACTATTTAAAGTCATTCTATGAAATCCATACAGATAAAAATACGCACAATTTGTAATTATTCAATTTTCATAAGCCCCGATATCAGCTGTGTGGCCTTGAGCGCGTTTATTTCCTTCATAATCGCTAGTACTATATACAACAGTATTTCCGCGATGAATTGCAGGGCTGCCCTTTTGGATCCTGAAGTCTGCTTTTAAATTATTTGCAGGATATACAAAGGACGGATTCACGTTATTAAGGCAAGTAGCAGATGAAACCGCAATTATGGCTTTATCAGGGTACGTTATGTTATAATGCAGGTTATTCTCGTAAGTTAAATTGGTATTGGTATAGTTGGAGTTAATTACATTTTCTGAATCAGAAACGAGGATGTTATTGATAATTCTGTTATCGTTACCCAAGCCCGAAAGTATTTGGCCTGCGTTTAATTCTTTCGTTTGTGAATTACAGTATGCTGTATTATTAATAATATCAATATGGTCGCTTTGAAAGGTATGGATACCTGTGCCACCGTTATACCAGCATATATTATTTTCAATTAAAGTCCGGCCATTGTAATCGCCCAGTTTAGATCCGTTTTGTTTGCTCCGGAAATCATCAATGATAATTCCGTTTCCATCAGTAACAATACACTGTTTAATCCATGGCACCAGGGATTTATTATTATAACACTTGTTGCCGCTAATCACGTTATGATAACCGCTCGAGTTATCATAATTCCAGAATTGGTAAAGTGCAATTCCACTGGTGCCAAATACAGTATACCAGCTGGTATTATATACCGTATTGCCAGAAATTGTAATGTAGTCAGCATGCGATGCTCCTATTCCTCCCCCACCACAATCATGAACAATGTTGTTTGCTATTACAATATGGTGTGCATGTTTTTTACCTAATCCGTTAATAGTAATTCCATTACCATTGTATTGCGGATCAAATGTGCCCTTTTTATTGGCGCAACTTTGAGGCTGAACCAATGCTTTTGCCAAAGTAACCTTAGCATTATTGCCGGTTACCTCAAAACCTACCACCTTAACATAACTAACGCCACTATTAATAGCAATACCGGCCCAACCGTTAAAATTAAGTTTAGGGTGCTGATTTGGGTAATTAATAAAAACTATATATTTTGATTTGCTGCCGCTCTTTGTTACATCAAATACATTACATGCAGGGCAGGCATTGGTATAATTGCCGTTCATTACAAATACAGTATCCCCGGGCTTGGTTAAATGGGCAGCATCCTGGATGTTTTTAAATGCTTTAGCTGTACTTAAACCGTTAGGTTTATTGTTATTACTTTTCTCGCTAACGTAGTAATTGGTTGCATATCCGCATAAACTCATCAATGTAAACACAATTAGAATTGCAAAACGACTGTAATAAATACCCGAATTATGCTTTCTTTTTGAGTCAATTGCAAAAAAAAGGCTTTTTAGTTTCTTGCAGAGAATTTTTATATACTTATTATTAAATTTCTTTATGGTTAACGACATTTTTCAATAATTAAATCTCTGATATTCAAGTAAAAGCTAACTCTCTGATAAATAAAATAATAAGTATTTCTTATAGGTTAATAAGTGTTATGCTTTACGTAATATTTATAATAATAAATAATTCTAAGCATGCTCTGAAACTTATTTGGCATGGATGTTGACTAGCCTGCGTAAATAATACTATAACTTAAAACTTATTTTTTTATTAGAAAGTCAAATATGATAACTTCTGTGTAAAAAACAACGCCTCCAAGCTCCAAATTATTACCCAATCACATTGTTTTGTGATTTTTAACTTATCTGTAAACGCTTAACCAAACAATCAATGAAACTATTAACTAAACCAAGTGCGTACAAAAGCACACTGCTCCCTTTTGCTTTATTAGCTGTTTTAACATTTGTAACTTCATGTTCATCATACAAAAAGATCCCTTACTTTCAGGATCTAAGCAGGACTGATATTACAACTGAAGACCTTAATAACTACACTATACCAACTATACAACCTACAGATCAACTGGCTATCAACGTAAGCAGTTTAAACCCCGAAGCTGCTGCTGTTTTCAGCAACAATACACAGTCTGCCGGTACCAATTCAAGCAGCCCCACTTACGGTTATATTGTTGACCAAAAAGGAGAAGTTAATTTACCATTACTTGGTATTGTTAAAGTTTCGGGCCTTACAACTTCACAACTATCGGTACAACTACAACAACAATTACAGGCTTATTTAAGTAAGCCCACCGTATCTGTAAGGATGGTGAACTTTAAAGTTGCTGTTTTAGGCGATGTATTGCGCCCCAATATTTATACCAGTGCAAGTGAAAGGCTTACCGTAACCGAGGCTTTAAGCTTAGCCGGAGATTTGAATATTACAGGTAAACGCGAAGACGTTATTTTAGTAAGAGAAATTGAAGGTAAAAGACAATACATACCTATTGACCTTACCTCTAAAAAGATTTTCGAATCGCCTTACTTTTATTTAAAAAGTAACGATTTAATATTTGTGCAACCCAGCAAACTTAAACTGGCTACGGTTGACACCGGATTTCGTAATGCAAGTTTGATCATTTCTGCCTTGTCATTAATTGCGATTTCTATCTCATTATTCCGTAATTAATTATGAATAGCAGGCAATCTACAAATGTTAAAACAACCGCGGGCCATCAGTTTACTGATCTGCGGGTTGTTTTAACTAAATACGTATATCACTGGCCGCTATTTGCTTTAGGATTGATTGTAGCACTTACAGGTGCTTATATTTATTTACACAACGTCAATCCGGTTTATGAAATTAGTGCCACCATACTTGTTAAGGATGAAAAAAAATCTCCGCAGCAAGAAAAATCTGCTTTACCGGAACTGGATCAAACCAGCTCTCCTAAAAACGCAGAGACCGAGATTGAAATACTGAAATCCAAAAACCTGGTTAAACAAGTTGTAAATAACCTGCAGTTATGGGTTAATTATAAATCAGGAGTCGATTTTAAAACGCAGGATTTATATGAAACAAGCCCGGTTAAATTTTTACTTGTTCAAAAAACAGGTTCGTTAACGGGTAAAAAGATTAGCATTGTTATTAAAGACAAAAACACGTTTGTATTTGATAATGTAAGTGGCCAAAAACAGTCAGCCGCTTTTAATACGCCAATAAAAAATGGTTTTGGTACCTGGTTATTAAAGCCGACCGGTTTCATTGATCAATATATTGGTTCTACCATAAATATTGATCTTAACGAGCCCGAAATGGTAAGCAACAATTATGTTAAAACTGTTGATGCTCACTTATTAGATAAACTGGCCCCTACAATTGGCCTGTTTGTAACTGACGAAGTACCTAAGAGAGGTGTAGACTTTTTAGATAACCTGATTACTGCTTACAATCAGGCAGCCTTGTTAGAAGAAAAACGCACCACTAAATCTACCATTGATTTTATCGATCATCGTTTAGCATCCCTTACCGGGGAATTAAGCCATGCAGAAAAAAATGTGGAGGGATACCGGAGCAGCCAGGGTATAACAGACATATCATCACAATCGCAGGTATATCTGGAAAACGTGCAAAATAACGGTATTAAGCTAAATGAAGTTAACGTACAGCTTAATGTAATTAATGGTATTGAGCGGTATGTTAATTCAAATTCCGAAACTGGTACGGCGCCTGCAACCATCGGTATTACAGACCCTGCATTAAATAGTTTGATCGAAAAGCTATCAGATCTGCAATTGAAAAGAAGTGCTTTGCTTGCAACTACCCCCGAAGGTAACCCCATGTTTGAGCCTATTAACAAACAAATAGCGCTTACTAAAGCATCTATTAAACAAACTGTTCAGGGTATTAAAGCCTCTTTATTAAGTTCGAAAAAAGAACTGCAGTCATTTAACAGCAAGTCCGAATCATCTATTAAAGACATCCCGGGACAGGAGCGCCAGTTTGTTGACATGAAACGTCAGCAATCAATCAAGGAGAACCTGTATGTTTACCTGCTACAAAAGCGCGAAGAGCTTGCGCTAAGCTATGCTTCAACATTTGTTGATGCGCGCATAGTTGATGCTGCCAACGTGGGCGATATTACCTGGCCTAAAAAGTCTTTTGTATTTGCTATTGCTTTGCTCTGCGGCTTGGGTTTACCCTTTATGGTTATCTATTTCAGAAACTCCTTTACCAATAAGATCACCGAGAGAAGAGATATTGAAAACGCATTAAACATCCCGGTTTTAGGTGAAATATCTTATGAAGATTTGAACGATGATGTAATTGTTGTTACCAATAAACATCACTTAATTGGCGAGCAGTTCAGGGCATTACGTACTAATTTACACTATGCGCATACCAATCAGAATGCAAGCCCAATATCTCTTTCAAACATGCCTAAAGCTTCATTAAATGTGGTAAGCAACCATGATTTAAATGTAGAAGGCCGGGTTACATTACTCACCTCAAGTGTTTCTAAAGAAGGAAAGAGTTTTGTAAGTGTAAATTTGGCGGTATCGCTGGCAGCAACCGGTAGAAAAACGGTAATCATGGAAATGGATTTGCGTAAACCGAAGATCCTGAAGATTTTTAACTTATCTAACAGTAATCCGGGTATTAGTGAATTCCTTTCATCAAACATTTCTGTAGATGCTATCATTAATCCATCAGGAAAAATAGCCAACTTGGATGTAATTGGGTGTGGACAGATTCCAACTGATCCATCTGAATTATTGGAACACGAGCGATTGGTTGAACTGATATCAGAATTGAAAGACAGGTATGACGATATTATTATTGACACTCCTCCCCTGCACCTGGTAACAGACGCCATGATTATTGCCAAACTTGCCGACGTATCTCTGTACATCATCAGGCAGGGTTATACCGGAAAAAACGAACTGGATTTTATCAGCGAAATTGAGCAAACTGAAAAACTGCCCAATATGCAAATCGTTTTTAATGGCATCAAGAAAAACAAATATGGTTATGGCTATAATTATGACAATAGCTATTATAACCCCGATCCGGCTAAACCACAGTTTAACATGGCTTGGAAACAGTTTTTAAGCAGGTTTTAAAACTGCTTAAAAACTGTACCACGTTATTAAGAAACATCGATCCTGAGTATCATTTAACATGCTGGATAAATTAATCGTTATTATTCCGGGTATAACATTGCTCCTGTTTGTATTAAATATATTTTACAAGGGCAACACGGTACAGTCTTGTATAATTTTTATTTTATCTCTATTGCCTTTAATGGATATAAAGATAACTCCTGAAGCATTTGGAGGCTTTAAAACATTTGATGCCATTTGCTTTTACAGCTTTATATTTCTTTTCAAAGATTTCATTACCATCAATATAAAAAGTAGGAACAATTTCTATTTTATGCTTTTTGTGTTGTTAGGTATTATCATTCTTTTAGGTGGGTTATCCTCAGAGTTTCCGGGCAAAACATGGCTTAGCCTCATTAAAGCTTTGCCCATTTTTATTTTCGCCCGTTTTTTTATGACGGAGTGTTACAAAGACGGGACATTCCATTTAAAAGCAATCAAGGCTTTAAAGGTGAGTTATATGGTTGCCATCGTTTTCTTATGCATTCAGCGGGTGGTTGGGCTAAAGTTTACGTTTTACCCTGGTTTATCCCCTAATACATTCGACCCTATTTTTCACCTTATCAGGTATCCGGGCATCTTTTATGATGCCCAGGCGCACGGTCAGTTTCTGGCTATGGGGAGCTTTTTGTTTTTATATATTGAGAAAGGTGCAACCCGAAAAAACATCATTATAAATTATACTTTTTTTGTGCTGGCCATTATTGGTATGAACATGGCCGGCAGCAGGGCCGCATTTGGTGGTTTTGCAATTGGCCTACTGTTGGTGTTTTTTATGGCTGCCAAAAATTACAGGATTTATGGTTTAATTTTCCTGGTGCTTTCTTATTTTGCCTTTACACTTATCTCTATACATACCGGCGTGTTTGACCGGGCAAAAAATATTTCTGATGATCTAACATTCCGTCAGAATATCTGGAAAGAGGCTTTTGATATTTCAAAGCAGCACCCCTACCTCGGTATTGGGGCAAATAATTATCAGAGTTTTGTGATTAGGCACAACCAGGATCAATACCTGGAGATTGAAGATGGCCAGCTGGTTTACTTTGATCAGCCGGAAAACGGCTATTTGAAAATCATGGTCGAACTGGGCTTTATTGGCTTTGCCATATTCCTCTTATTTTTACTAGTGCCGCTGATTAAAGGCTTATTGCTATTTATAAGAAATGTATACGACAAACGGGTAGCTCTTTTTATGGCCTCTCTCATTAGTTTCCTGGTGGCTTTTAATACCGTATACTCAATTTTTGATAATAGGCTGCTCATTATGGTGGCCAGTATGGTGGTGCTCATTGTAGCCTATCCCGTAAATAATGATGCTAATGAATTGGTCGAAGATTAAACAGACAAAGTTATTGCAGTCATCACTGGTTAAAAACAGTGCCTGGGGCATTGTATCCAATATTTTGCAAATCCTGTTTATATGCGCGTTTTTTGCCATTGTAGCACGTAAGTATAGCTCCGGAGAATTTGCCAGGTTTTTAGTTTCTACTTCGGTATACCAAATTGTTGCGGCCTTTTCATCTATGGGTTTGGGGCAGTGGTTTATTCGCCAGTATGTATTGGAGGATGATAAACTCACTTTTACGGGTAAGTTTTTAAAAACGCAGATTGGCCTGGGGCTGTTGTTTTATGTTGTCAATCTGATATTTGCCTTCGTGGTTTACGCTGATGTACAAATCAGATTTTTATGCATTATACTGGGTACAAATATTATTTTTGATAACCTCATCAACGCCATCAGGAGCCTTAACATTGCGGAAAACCAGCAACGCAAAACTGCTGCTATATTGGTAATAGATGGATTTTTAAAACTCGTTTCGGGCTGTTTACTGTTTGTCCATCCATTTTCTGTAGTTATTTTATCGGTTATTATGATTGTAGCCAGGGTGCTTACGCTGGGTTTGTTTATTAAACTAGGGTCATCAAACAGCATCAATATCAAATTTCTTTGGCGGGCTAAAATATCTATCGAAGACTTAAAACTGCTAATCATTAAAAATTGGCAATTCATTATTATAGGCAGTATCTCCATCATCTACTGGAAAATGGGGAACATCATTATATCTAAAACGCTTGCGCTAAGCAGCGTTGCCGACTACGAGATTGCATTCCGTATTTTCTCTGTATTATTGATATTACCCATTGTGGCATCGTCAACCATTTACCCACAGTTTATTAAGCATTTTAACGAGGGGAATCATGCTGCTTTAACCCGGCTTTATCGAACTGTATTTTTCATTTATACGTTATTCGCTATTGTATCTTACCTGTTCATGTACTCTTTTTCGGGGTGGATATTGCCATTAGCTTTTGGTAAGGGTTATCCCGGCTCCGTTTTGTGTACACAACAAATGTTTCTTACTTTTTTAATACTGCCTACCGTTCTATTACAAGCCAACTTAATAGTGGCCATTGGCTTAGAGAAACTGGATATGTGGTTTAACATCATTAGTCTGGGTGTAAACGTAGTTGGGTGTTTCGCCGGATTATATTTTATCCGCGAGCTTGCAGTAATTAACTATTCGGTTTTCTTCTCCTTTTTAGTTTTCCATATTTTACAGGATATACTATTGATTAGAAAAAAGATTACAACCATTAAACACTGCCTGTTATTTTACAGCGGCTTGTTATTAATTGTGTTGGCCTATCATCATTTCACTATCAGTACAAATCCGGTTGTGCTGTTTATTTTATTTTCTGGAGGGATATTTTTAGTCGCGGTGTCTGTAGTGCTTTTCAAAAAAAGGAAATCTTCCTTTAATCTGCTTACCCTTAAAAAACCTACCATTTAGTATGGCTGCATTATCAATCATTATCCCTGTGTATAACAAGGAGGCACAGATCAATGCTTGTATTCAATCTGTACTTAATCAAACTTTTACAGATTTCGAACTCATACTGGTAAATGATGGATCTACCGATAAAAGTGGAGAGATATGTATTGCTTACGAGCAGCAAGATAACCGCGTTATAGTAATTAACCAGGAAAATGGCGGTGTTTCTGCTGCCAGAAATACAGGCATTAACCACGCGACAGGCTACTATATTGGCTTTGTAGATAGTGATGATACCATAGAACCCAACATGTACCAGCTGTTGATGAATAATGCCTTATCGTACAATGCGGATATATCGGTATGCAGGTTACGTGTTATTTTCCCAAATAAAACTGTTACCCCGGATGAAGATGAAAAAGTTATTATCCTAAATCATGATGATGCTCTGTCGGCCTGTTTAAAAGGTGACCTGGATCGTAGTGCCAATAATAAGATTTACAAAACATCCATAGCGCGTGAAATTAAGTTTGAAGGGAACATTTACGAAGATATTTTATATACCTGCAAGGCATTCTTGAGGGCACAAAAAACTGTGCTGCAAAATGCAATTATGTATAATTACATTCTCAGCGATAACTCGGCCAGCATGAGCGCCTTTAATCCAAAATATATAGAAACCATTAAGGTATCGGCTGCCATGGTTAAACTGGTATCGGATAGCAATCCAAAATGCCTTTTAGATGCACAGGTATTCGATATTGTATCCAATATCTCGCTGCTTAATTTACTGCTGCTTGCCGGAAAAGATGATTATCCTAAAGAGTACCACACGGTGGTAAAAAATTTAGATAATTACAAGTCTATCATCAACAGTAACATCTTGACAGCCAAACACAGATATGCATTGAAAATATTTCATTATTCCCCCAGCCTATACACCCGGTTAATGTACTGGTACGGTATACTTACTGATGCCGAGGTGGTGAAAAGGACTAAAAAATCATTGCAGAAAAACGTTTAAAACAATCCAGGATACATGAACTTTTTTGAATTTATATTTCAGGACTGGCACGTCAATAAAGGTAATGCAAAGGGCAGAATAATATTGCTGTTTTTCCGCATGGCCAACTTCTGTTCTACCCGCAAAATTTATTACTACCTAGGGTTTATTTATCTCCTGTTTTATAAAATATTGGTTGAATGGTTTTTCAGTACCGAAATTCCATGGAATGTGAAGATCGGTAAAAATTTAAGCTTGTTTCATGGGCAGGCATTGGTAATCAGTAATCAGGTTGTTATTGGTCATAACTGCACGCTTAGGCAATCTACCACTATTGGCAATAAACAATTGGCAAACGGTGGCTATAGCAGTTCGCCGGTTATTGGCAATTATGTAGATATTGGTAGTAACGTTTGTATTATCGGCCCTGTTACTATTAATGATCAGGTACTTATTGGCAGCGGGGCTATTGTTGTTAAAGACGTTCCGCCTCATAGCACTGTAACCGGGAATCCGGGCGTAGCTAGGCCGCGAAAAGATATTAATCCCGATACATTATGAGCAAGCCAAGAATATTATTTAGTATGCCCACACGTCACCACGTAGAAATTGCGCTGGACGAAATGGAAGGACTACAAGAGCGAGGCTACACTTGCAATAAATTTTTTTATGCGGCCAAAGATGGCGTTAGGTCAAATACAGGCCGTATGCGTGTTATATTTCAAAATGCTTTTAACCTCATCAAATTAGCCCGCTTTTTTAAACCCGATGTTATTTACTTTAATTCGAGATTAGAGGTACTGGCTGGTATCCGCGATTTTATTACCATTTCGTTATTCAAAACTTTTTACCGTCACCCGGTTAGCTTCATCATCAAATCTCATGGATCGGACATTGATGTGTTTGAAAGTAAAAACCCATTGATCAGTAAAATTGTACTCCCATTTCTTAAAAAACATGTTTCGGCATGGCTCTTCCTTTCTACAGAAGAACGGAAAAAAATCACCGAGGCTGATTATTTGCCTGCAGCAAAAGTATTTGTTACCAAAAATATTGTACGTATTACTCAATTTAAGGCCGACGATGCTTTTAGGAAACAGTATAAGATTCCAGATCATCATAAAATTTTGCTTTTTGTAGGCCGGGTTATCAAGCAGAAGGGTATTTTCGATGTAATAAAGGCTTTCCCCCAAATAAAACAACAGCATGATGTTAAATTAATCATAGTGGGTGATGGCACCGAACTAGAAAGCATCCAACAACTTACAATTGAACTGGGAATAACTAATCAGGTTATTTTTACCGGCTTTATTCCCGAACAGGATGTGATACCTTTTTATGCGAATAGCGATATCCTTGTATTCCCAACTTACTTTCCGGAGGGCTTTCCGATGGCATTATTTAATGCCGTAGCAGCTGGTATGTGTATTGTTACTACCCCAACCCGTGCAGCTGTAGATTATTTAACAGAACCAGAAAATTGCCTCTGGACCGAGCCGGAGAATAGTACAAACCTTGCAAATAAGGTTAATAACCTGCTACAATCAACTGCGCTGATAACAGAAATGAAGGCCAACAACATGATTAAGGGAAACTTATTTAGCAAGCGCCAGGTATGCGTTGAATTAGCTGCAACAATTGAAAAAGTAATAAATTTATAATGTCGGTAATCAACATATTAAAAAAGCTTAGAAACGAATTTCTCAGGAAAGTAGTTTACCGTAAATATAAGATAGGCCCCGGTTTTTACAGCGGCACCCGTGTAAGGATATGGGGTAAAAAAACGATATCTATCGGCAAAAACTTCTACATTGGCCGCGATTCATTTATAGAAAGTGATGCCATTATTGGCGATAACGTATTATGGGGAAACCGTGTGGCGTTGGTTGGCCGGTATGATCATCATTATTTACAGCCCGGGGTGCCTATCCGCCTGGCCTCGCAAATACGAGATAAGGATTACAACTGGTTAGGGCTAAACAGTGTAACCGTTATTGAAGACGATGTATGGGTAAGTTATGGCTGCACTATTTTAAGTGGTGTAACCATACATACAGGCAGCATCATTGCAGCCGGATCTGTAGTTACCAAAGATGTAGAGCCCTATTCCATATATGGCGGTGTACCCGCAAAAAAAATTAAAGACCGCTTTGCCTCAAAGCAAGAATTAGAACTTCATCTAAGTATGCTTAAGGCATAATCATTAGGAGGTTTCAATTATACCCATAGTGTTCAGAATACACAACATTATGTATGCTGTGAAATTTAATAAAATGACTAAAAAGGTCTTTTTTATTCTTATTAGGAATATTTTATCTACATAAAGTAATATTGAGTTATAAATATTTCTCCATAGTGTTTTTATTATTCTATAGTTAATTTTTGATTTTTTGTGGCATAATTCGTGATTAACTGCCAATATTAATTTATTGATTTATAATTAAGTCAATCGTATTTTTTATAAAAAACGCTAATACAAAATGTCTCAAAATAATAAATATGATAACTTTTCGGGTTATCATTTATACTCAGAAACGCTAAACCAACTTCCAATTAAACCCAAACTTTTGGTTAATACTATCAATCAATATTCATATTGTATTGCAGACCAAGATTCGGATTTTAAAGATTCATTACAAAAATCTGATGTTTTATTACCAGACGGAGTTGGTGTAGTTAAGGCAGCTCGATTTCTAACAGGTAAAACAATTAAAAAAATTGCAGGTGCAGATCTTCATCAATATTTACTGGAGTCATTGAATGAAAAAAGCGGTAAATGTTTTTATCTCGGGGCTACTCCTCAAACATTAGAAAAAATTAAGGCCAGAATTGCAATTGAATATCCCAATATTAAAGTGGAAACATATTCGCCGCCATTTAAAAAGGAATTTAGTGTAATTGATAATCACAAAATATTAGATGCCGTAAATGCTTTCAGACCAGATGTATTATTTGTGGGCATGACAGCCCCTAAACAAGAAATATGGGCAACTAAAAATAAATGGGCATTGGACACTAAGTTAATTTGTTCTATCGGTGCAGTGTTTGATTTCTATGCAGGCACTGTTAAACGCCCAAACAAACTATGGATAAAATTTGGCTTGGAGTGGCTGGGCCGGTTAATATCTGAGCCTAAGCGTTTATGGAAAAGATACCTGTATTTCGGGCCTATATTTGCCGGTTTAATATTAAAAGAGAAACTAAAACAGATATTCGCAAAGCCAATTGTAGAACCTGTTTACAACATTAAATCATTAAGGTCAGCTGCCTGATCTTAATGATTTAATCTAACGCTCATCATTGGCAGCTACAGCAGCTACAACTACTTTTTGTGGTACATTATAAGCCGCTATCTCTTTCTTGTCAGCACTATTATTTTGCTCAGACTTGGCAATGGTTTGCTCATTAGCTACCAATATAATAGATGAAAAAGGATCAATGCTTACTTTATCTTTGTAAACATTATGATGTACATCAACATATGGCTTATCCAGCTTTATCGTTCTTACCTCGTTTGTTACATTAAATTCAAACATGATGTCCTGGTAGGGTAAAAGTTCTATAGAAAACTGGTCTTTACCGTAAGCTGTTTTCCACCGGGTTAAGTTGTAGGTTTGATTAACACCTTTGCCATTTTTTACGGTTGAGGCCATAATAGCGCTTATCTCCTTTTTTAGCTGGCAATAATAATTGCTGTCTATTTGCCCAAAGGATATAATATCGTCCTGCTGAGAAGAGAATTTCGCATTGGGCTGCAGGTCATTTAAAGAAAAGAAAGTATTGTTACGAATGTTATTATTTCGGATATAAGTGCTGGTTTCTAAATAATGATCTTGTTCTAATCTAAGTTGCACGCCGTTATTAAAAACGGTGTTACCATAAATATTAATGTCTTTAGCGTTGTGGATTTTTATACCATTATTAGCACATAAGGAAACTGTGTTGCCGGTAATAGCCACACTTTCGGTATTATCATCAATATAAATGCCTTCTGCTTGTAATGATAGCGGAAATGTTGTGCCAGCGCCATTACCTATGCCATGCATAATAATATTGCCAACCACACGCTTACTCATTGTTTTAGACCAATCACCTATGTAAATTCCTGCGCCATCATCTTTTGTAAGGCAGAAATAAGTGATGTAATTATTTTTAACGTACGATGACGTACCGCCGAAGTAGACGCCGTTATAACCTGTACTATCTATTTTGTTTCTTTCTATCTGGGTGTTATCTCCAAATGATGTAATAGCTTCATAAGTACCAGAACCACTTTTTCCTAAACCGGGTATTAAGCCGGTATTTTTAATTTCATTATTAATAACGGCAGAATTAACACAGCCCGCGTCCATATTAACGCCTCCGCTCAATGAGTGATTAAGGATACAATTTTGAATAGCCAAAAATGGAGAATAACTAGCCGAAATAGCATCGGCTCCAGTTAAATCAGTTGTACAATGCCTTAAAGTTATTTTGCTCGAATTGGTAATGTTAAAGGCATTGTTACCCGCACCAATAAAAGATAAGTTTTCGAAAACGATGTTGTTAAACTTAGTAATATTTACAAGGTTGCTTTCTGCATTAGTTTTAATAACTAAGTTTTCGGGATTCTTATTACCAACGTAGATCATCATCATTTTACGTGATGCATCATAATACCATTCGCCAAATTGGTCTAACGTTTTAATATTTTTTTGTATAAAGTAGCCAAAACCATTTGTAGGCATATCTTTAGTACCTGCAGCATAAGTTATAACCCCGCCTGCGTTTGATGTTATTGTGCTTTTATCAATAATCCATCTGTTTTTACGAATCACAACTTCGCTTCCGGTCCAATTGGTCAAATCACCAGATTGATTATCTATAATAGATGTATTCCCCTGATGCGATTTGTAAGTTAAATAGCCTTTATTAGGATAACGTCCTATAGCCTGCTGAACTCCATTTAAAATCAGCATACTGCCATCAGTTACACAAGGGCTTTCGTAAACACCATTCTTAACTAACTTCCAGTTTTTAAGTGTAGTCAGTCCGCTTATTTGAGGATTGTTTCCGTTGCCATAAGCACCAAAGTAAATAGGTGCAAAAACGGCTCCGGATTTAGCTACCGTAATAGCACCATAAAAGGTCTCCCCTCTTTTAAATAATATAGAGTCTCCGGCACCAAGAGATTTAAAATAAACGTTTAATTTATTGATTGATTTCCAGGGGGTAGATGGGTTATGAGCCTGGATGTCGGTATAAGCATCGTTACCAGTTGAGCTTGATATATAATAAGTAGTGGCATATGAATTGTTACAGCCGAACAAAATAACGGCCAACAATAAAACCCTGGATAGATTAAATTTGACAAGCATACTGTGCAAACATGGGGTATATTTCATAACTCATTAATGCTTTATTATTTGTTTTTGGATAACCGACTAAAAGCATATATAATTATATATCACAGCGCCTTTTATCAATATTTGTTTAAGTACAATTACAAAGCTCATATAGCTTTCGCATGTATTGTTGTTGTATACGTGAGGTGGGTTATTAAAGTTGTATATAAATGGCTTATATACAAACATTAACGCCATTGTATATAGTAAAAAGGTATATTGAGAGGGTAATTTGCTCTATTTTGTGGTATTTAAATCAAACATTAACAGCTGGTTTGGGTTAATACTGAATTCGGCTGAAGTTAGGTTTTAGCTGTATCGGATTAAAAATCAATCGACACGTCAATCTCTTGAAACAAAAAGTTTTTGTATTTAAAGTATTCTTTGAACTGATAAGATGTGCACCGCACTTGCTGCTATTTGCACTGCATAAAAACAGAAAAATTATTTATGCCGATGTAGACAGGTGGGTTAAAATATATGCGCTTAACTACAGCAGGCCCGTCAGCTTCTTATATCTGTTAAGTTTTTATCCTGAATATCGTAACGTATTTTATTTACGCGTAGGTGCCTGGAAATACCTTATAAATATTATTTGCCCCAAGCTATCTACATTATACATTTACACCAATGATGTAGGTAAAGGCCTGTTTATACAGCACGGTTTCGCTACCATTATTGCCGCCAAATCAATAGGCGAAAATTGCTGGATTAATCAGCAGGTAACTATAGGCTACAGTAATGAAACAGACCAGCCTACATTAAACAACAATGTAACTGTTAATGCAGGTGCCAAAGTTATCGGTAATGTTTTAATCGGAGATAATTCGATTGTTGGAGCCAATGCAGTGGTGGTTAAAAATGTGCCTGCCAACTGTACGGTGGTGGGTGTGCCTGCTTATATTATTAAAAAGGATGGTATAAAGGTACAGGCAGGCGATCAGAAATTATAGCTTTAACTGTAGCTTAAATAAAGATTGTATTAAATTGATTTACAGATACTTGCAGAGTACTGATGTAATCCTATTTAATTTAATAAAGGCAGGTCAAAATAAAATGTTGAGCCTTCTTTACCTTTGCTTTCTACACCAATTGTACCGTTATGCGCTTTGATGATCTCTGCAGCAATATATAATCCCATACCAAAACCTTCCATTTTTCGGGCCTTTACATGGTCTGTTCTGGAAAATCGCTGAAACAGACTTTTTTGATTTTCCAATGGAATACCTATTCCATGGTCTAGAACACTAGTCCGCACCATTTTAGTTTGCTCGTCTACACTAATATTAACAATGATCTGCCCTGCTTCGGGAGAATATTTAATAGCATTAGTGAGCAAATTGGTTAGTACCTGGCCAATTCTAAACCGGTCGGCAGATACTCGTGCATCACACATTTCGCTAACGGCAACATGATGTTTGGTATTGGCAAGATTTACTTCCTGTACCAGATCAATAATCAGTTCCAATAATACAAAGGGTTCTTTTTTAAGTTGTATTGTGCCTGTTTTAAAAGCCGAAGCATCCAGTAGGAAAGATGTTAAGCGGTTTAGCTTATCCGACTGTACCATAATACGGTCTATTGTTGTAGTTACCCGCTCGTTAACCTTATCTTTAAGTTCAATACTCAATATCTGGGTGTAGCTCCTAATAACAGATATCGGCGTTTTAAGTTCATGACTGGCCACACTTATAAAGTCTTCCTTAGCCTGCTCCAGTTTACGTTGCAGGGTAACATCCTGAAAAGTTAGTAAATGCTGGCCAATGGATTTAAAAGTTTGAAAAACTTTACGGCAAGATACCAGCAATGTACCATCTTGCGCCTCATCGGTACCTTTATATAATAATTCAAAGTTCTCGAAGCTGTCATAATGCTGCATTTCCTCTTCCAGCGGTTTGGAGTCAAGCGTGGCAGAGAGGATCTCAAATAGATTTTTCCCTTCGGCCTCAGCCTTGTTAACTTCAAAAAGTTTAAAAAAAGCCTTACTTGCAGAATTTATCGTCAGGTCAGCATTTAAAATCAGGATAGGTTCTTTTGATGTTTCTACAATGCTTTGCGCATATTTACGAGCTTCCAGGGCATCGTCTTCTGCTTCCTTCCTCCTGCTTAAATTACGTAGAATTTTAGTGTAGCCAATGTGCTCGTTTTCACTGTTGTACAATGGAAATACGAGGCCGCTTGCCCAAAACAATGTGCCGTTTTTTCTTTGGTGATATCTTTCGTCTACACCCCGGCCCTTTTCTAGTGCTTCTGCAAACTCATGCTCTGGTACGCCATTTTTACAATCTTCATCTGTAAAGATCATGCTTGCAGATTTCCCGCAAATTTCGTCTTCTGTATAGCCTAAAACCTCTTCTGCACCCCTGTTCCAGGTGGTTACAATTGCGTTCTTATCGGTAGTAAATACGCCGTAATCTTCCAGACTCTCCAGTATATTTTTGTAGAAATCATTATCTAACTGAGAAAAATTCGAAACTTTCATATGAATTATATTGCAACCGGATAAAGGTATTAATTTAATTAACGGACATACTATTTTTAAATTTTAACAAAAAATATGAAACGTTTTATTAGCCGCAAAAAAAGCCTCAAAGACTGATGTCTTTGAGGCTTTTTTTGCGGCTATGTCTCGTCCTGAAAAAAGTTGACTAAAATATAGTCAACAAATGGAAAGTCAAAGAATTAAATCAAAACATGTAAGCCCGGGCGGGCGCTACAGTTTATCGTTCAAAAAGAAAGTTGTTCAGGAATATGAACGAGGGTTTTTGAACAAAGATCAGTTACAAGCCAAATATGGTTTAGGCGGCAATTCAGTGATATTGCAATGGTGCCGTAAGTATGGTAAATTGCACCATCCTGAAAAAGGTGCATTAGGCCGGCCGATGAAAGATCCACAAAAACAACGTATCAAAGACCTGGAGAAGCAACTGGAAGAAGCCAAGCTTAAATTAGTGGCTTACGAGAAATTGATTGAGATTGCTGAAAAGGAAGATGGCATAAACATCTTAAAAAAAGACGGCGCCAAACAATCAGTGAGCTTGCCAAAATGTATCCAAGAAAAGTAAGTATGTTTTGCGTATTGTTTGGCCTGAGTAAACAGGCTTACTATAAACAGATTAAGCAACGACAAGAGAAGATTATTTTACGCAAACAGGCCAGAGCATCGGTCTTGCAATTACGCAGAAGTATGCCGCGATTAGGCACACGCAAACTTCACTATTTGCTAAAAGAAAATAATGTCTTGATAGGCAGGGATTATCTATTTGACCTGCTTCGGGACGAAGGGTTGCTTGTTTTAAAACGGAAAAGGTATACTTTAACGACTAACTCAAAACACTGGTTGCGCAAATATCCTAATCTGATCAAAGA
The DNA here is from genome assembly GCF_001911425.1 of Mucilaginibacter polytrichastri. Classification (GTDB taxonomy): domain Bacteria; phylum Bacteroidota; class Bacteroidia; order Sphingobacteriales; family Sphingobacteriaceae; genus Mucilaginibacter; species Mucilaginibacter polytrichastri. The sequence continues at coordinate 2,079,963 of NZ_MPPL01000001.1, forward strand.
GATGCTCATTGTTCGTCCTGAACAGCTTTGGGTAGCCGATATTACCTACCTGGATGCAAAGGATGGCAATCTGTATCTTCATTTAATTACAGATGCCTATTCCAAACGCATTATGGGATATGAACTCTGCAACAACATGGAAGCAGCTTCAACACTTAAAGCCTTACAAATGGCTATTGAGAACCGGCAATATAAAAGTAATGTGTTGATACATCATTCAGACCGCGGTTTACAGTATTGCAGTAAGCTTTATACATCTTGTCTTATTCGAAATGGAATAAGAATATCTATGACAGAAAATGGTGACCCTTATGAAAATGCTATTGCCGAACGAGTAAATGGTATTCTGAAAGATGAGTTCGGCCTGTCAGATCAAATGGAGGATCTTATAGACGCCTCATTGCAAACCGACCAAAGTATAGTTACTTATAATAATCAAAGACCACACCTAAGCTGCAGTATGCTTACACCAAAGCAAATGCACAACCAGCAAGCCATCAAACTAAGGACATACAACAAAAAAGCTCAAACATCTTTAGTGGATGTTTGAGCTTTTTTATCAATGTTTGTGCAATCAAAAAATAGTCAACCTATTTCAGGACTACTCACTAAAATGATCCGGAGACAAATTGGCTTAATCTATTAAATAATCTGCATTGGTAATATCGGCAATAAGTCCGGGGCCTTTCGGTTCCCAGGCTAATATTTCGCGGGTTTTAGTACTGGAAGCTTCGCAGTTCATAGAAGCAAAATGTGTAAACCAGGTAAAGTGTGCTGTTGCCTCATCACCTGTTTTGCTTACTACAGGTATGCCTAAGCCCTTGCCAATGGCTTCGGCAATTTCCCGGAATGGGATACCCGTTTCGGCCACAGCATGCAATGTTTTGAGGGCTGGTTGCTTTTCAATAATCAGCCTGTACAGTATTGCTGCATCGGTACGGTGCACTGCCGGCCATTGATTGTTACCTTCGCCAATGTAGGCAGATTCATTTTTTTCACGATCAATACAAATAATCATTGGCACAAAGCCATGGTCGCCTTCACCATGTACGCTCGGCGGCAGGCGAACCGTATAAACGTTAACGCCCTTAGCGGCTACTGCAGCCGCAGCTTCTTCTGATGCAGCCCTGGCAATCACATCAGAACCTGCCTGTAATACATCATCCTCTGTAGCGGGGCGGCCATAGTTGAGCAGCCCTAGTCCAGAGGTGATAACCAACGGTTTTTTTGTACCAATCAATGCCTCGCCCAGGGCTTCAATAACCAGGCGGTCGGCCTCACAGTTGGCTTTGTACTGAGAAAAATCGTGGTTAAATGCCGTGTGGATAACAGCACCACAAGCGGCGGCACCTTTTTGAATTGCTGCCAGGTCGTTCACATCGCCGCGGTATACTTCGGCACCTGTGGTTTCAAGTTGCCGTGCAGCCTTGTCTGATCGAACCAGGCCAAGTACTTGATGCCCGTTGTCTAAAAGTTGTTTTACAATTGCGGAGCCTACAAAACCCGAGGCCCCTGTTACAAATACACGCATAGGATAGTAATTTTATTTACAACAAAGGTGCGCTGTAACGGCTTTAAAAAAGAGGTCATTTGACATCATTTTCAGGATCGCTGTAATTGAGCGTGCCGAACACGGTTAAGCGTTTTTAAAGAAATGCCCAGGTATGAAGCAATCATCCGCAGTGGTAAACGTGACAATAAGCCGGGAAATGTGCGGACAAAATCCTCATATTTTTCTTCGGGTGTAGCGCTTAGGGCAGTTAGTATACGGTGCCTGCTCTGGTGAACGTTCCTGGCAATTAGCTGGTCTGCAAATATTTTCAACTGCGGCACTTCTGCCAGTAAGGTATTGAAATCGGGTTTATGCCAAAGCAAAAGCTCACTATGTTCTATCGCTCCAATGCCGGCCAGCGATGGCACTTGCCGGTCATAGCTTTCAACATCCAGGGTCCACGAATGCTCGGGCGAGAATTGCAGAATATGTTCATTACCATCTGGCGTAGTATTGTAGGTTCTAAGCAGGCCTTTTAAAACAAAAACCTTGTGCCTGCAAATTTCTCCGGTACGAAACAGGAACTCATTACGACGCAATGTACGGCGGGTGGCAAGACCACTAATTCGATGAATTGCTTCACCTGGCAGGCCATGCATCTGGAGGTAAGCTTCAAATTCGGTAAGCATAAATTAAAAGTACTAACATTTCTGATATTGGTAGTATCTCCGTTAATGATCGAATGAGGCGAAACGATATAATTGCAACATGGCTTATGATAAGTTGTTTTTATCAACCAAATCTTTCGCGGCAATCTGCATCAGCTTTTCCTTCAGGTCTTCTGGTTTAAAAGGTTTAAGCAAACAATCATCAATAAAGGGGTACCTGCCAATCTGCTCAATAGCTGCACTTATAGAAGCCGTAACGGCTATGATGGGGATATTTGCTTTATGAGGTAAAGGAAGCTGGCGAATCTGTTTAGCTGCTTCAAATCCGTCCATTACGGGCATATTGATATCCATCAATATCACATCATAATCCCGATCAATTACAGCATCAACGCCTTGCTGCCCGTCCATCGCCACATCAGGGATAATTTGCCACAATGCCAATATTTTTTTCATAACCAATATGTTAAGTTTTTCATCCTCAACAATTAGTACACGCAAACCGTTTATTGCCGATGTTAACTTTACAGGTTTTGCCAGTAAAGGCACAGCAGATATTTCGTAAGTCAATTCAAACTCAAATTGAGTTCCCTCTCCTTCCACACTTTGAAAACGCATTTCATTACCATGCAGCCTAACCAGATGAAAGGCAATTGTTAAACCTAGGGCGCCATGAAACTGCCTGCTGGTACGGGATAGTGATGCTGTAAAGGGTTCAAATATTTTAGACTTAAGTTCATCGGGAATACCAATTCCAGAATCAGACAATATGAAATTGATGGTGGCCGATTTTGTATCGCGATTGATAACGCTAACTTCCAAACGTACAAAGCCATTGGTTGTAAACTTAACGGCGTTGCCAATTAGGTTGAGCAATATTTGAGTAAGGCGCATAGGGTCGCCTAAAACATTCAGGCCTTTTAACGCCGCAATACCTATACACTCCAATTGTAACTGTTTTTCGCGGGCAGCAGCATTAAAAGTGCTGATTACGTTTGTTACCAGTTCTGCCGGTTGAAATATTTGTTTTTCCAGTATGATCTCTTCGTTATTGATCTTGTTAAAATCCAGGATATCATTAACTGTAGCCATGAGGTTCTCGGCAGAAAACCGCAGTATATTTAAATTTGCTTTTTGGGCTGGCTTAGGGTTTTCCATCAGCAAAATATTGGTCATACCAACTACCGCATTCAAGGGAGTACGCAGTTCGTGCGACATTGTGGTAAGGAAGTTGGTTTTTGCCTCTGCCAGTTTGTTGGCTTCCAGCAATGCTATCTGCAGGCTTTTCTTTAATTTTTTTTCTTTAATGTTCGATTTATTTAGTGCCTTAAAAAAAGAATAATGAATATGTAATAGCAAAATAAAATTGAAGCAGGCAGTTAAAACATAAGCATAGTTATTAGCCACCATGTGCTGCATTGGGATACTATAGTTACCATAGTTTGCTATAATTACATTAACCATTAGCGGCAACATATTGCTTAAAGAATAAATTATACCCCATTTGGCGCCAAGGATATAATAAGAGCCTGCTAAAACTAATACTGTAAATTGCACCGTAACCATATTTACTGCAGGCAAAAACAGGATCACATTTGACCATATGAGCAGTGTTAGGCAAACTAAAAAGAAATGACCGGCTATTTGCCATCTTAACCCCGAAAACAAAAGGAATAAAGCAACAGTAAATAACACTACATAAATGGAGGAGCGAATAAGCAGAAAATTATGCTCCTGAAATATGTAGAGAATTGTCAGCGTGATAAAAAGCCCCAAAAAGGCCAATATACACACCAGCAGTAATTTGATTCGGGTTTTTATAATAAAATCATCCTGTAGGCTTAACAGGTAGCGGTAACGCCCGAAAACATAGATAGGTATCGGCATAAACGGCAGTATTTTTACGGTAAGTTACATATAATAAGTAACTGGCAATAAAAAACCTATATGGTTACAGCCAAATGCGTAGCAAAGTTGTTTAACTAATTAAACTGTTTTGCATTATTTTTCAATAAACAGCTGTTTAAGCGCAAATTAGCCAGTATAAGCATGTGCTTTTAACTGGCAATCATGTTTGTAACATATATACTGCTAAAGTATGCCAGAAATAAAGGCAGGCTATTGAAATTAAAATCTTGGAATCTCTGGCCCGGAATAAGGATTTTCTATAGCGGCGGCAATCCTTTTTAAGTGATATCTTGAATGTACATCTTTCGGGTCGGCAAGCATTACCTCCAGGCTCCTGTCTACCGACTTTCTTACATTAAGCTGGGTACTGGCCCTATCCAGGCGTAACGTTTCCGGTAATTTGGCATATTCAAAATAGGCTATCAACTCTTCATCTGTCATGCAGCAAAATTAACAAACAGCCAGTCTATTTAAGTAAGCAGCAAAGAAATATTATCAGATAGGAAGAAATTGTTTCGTTTGTAACTAATCATCATAATAAGCCTACGTATTTTTTAGTAATTTTAAACGGAGAACAAGTTGCGGGTTATGCCTTTTGATATTAAACACGAACAGCTATTTAAGGAAATTGATTACCCCTTAAGGTACCGGCCCGAAAATTTGGTTAAAAGTACCGGCGTACTATTTGGCATACTATTTATTTTTCTGATGCTTTTTAAACCCTTTGGGGTATATGCGCCTGAGCAGAAAATTAATTATTTTATAATCTGCTTCCTTCACGCCCTGTCGCCGGCGTTAATTTTATGCATTTATTTCAGCACGCTTAACCACTTCAGAGTAATAAATTCGAACCTTAAGAAATGGACGCTTTTGCAGGAGTATCTCCATGTGGCTTTACTGTTGCTTTTAATCGGTTTGTCGAGTTTTTTAATGCGCGACTTGATTTACAGCAACCCAGACAACTGGTCATTACGATATTTATGGGAAGAGATCAGGAATTGTTACCTGGCAGGATGCCTGTTCTACTTTTACCTCACATTTGCTGCTTTCTATTTTCGATTTAAAAAAGTTGTGGCTCCTGCTGATTATCTTTTCCCAATATCTTGTGTAACCGAAAATATAGTTGTGTCCGAGATCTCCATTAAAACCCAGGTTAAACAGGATGACTTTAGCTTTATGGCAGACCACCTGCTGTTTGCCAAAGCCGATGGTAACTATGTAGAACTTACCACAAACAGGCATGGCATTATAACAACCGAACTTAAAAGAATTACGCTGAAACAGTTTGAGGCGCAAATTGCTGTTTATCCCTACTTCTTCAGGTGCCATCGCGCCTACCTGGTTAACATGACCCAGATAGAAAAAGTGTCGGGTAATTCGCAGGGATACCTGTTATCTTTTAATGCTGCAGAAAACAAAATACCTGTTTCAAGGGCGCAGTTAAACGGCTTTAATAGCCTTTATGAGCAGCTTCGTGCTGCATAAAATAATTAAGCTTGTTGTTCATCACAAAAGTTAGTTGCCGGTAACAAGCACCTAGCAGGGTATTTATAGATGATGTAGGTTTGAAATGTGATAGCAAAGGCATGTGTAATTATTTTATAATGCCCGGCAGATCTAATCAACTTTAACACATCAAATTCATGTCTTCTCAAACAGCATCTTTATCATCGGCTCCCGGCCATCCACAAAAGCTATTTTACATTGATAACCTTAAAATATTTTTAACGGTATTGGTAATATTGCATCATACCGTTATTACTTATGGTGGTTCTGGTGGTTGGTACTACACACAAAAAACAACTCATATGGGCGCACTTGTACCCATGACAATGTTTGTTAGCCTTAACCAGTCTTTTTTTATGGGCTTTTTCTTTCTCCTGGCAGCTTATTTTACCCAATTATCCTATGACAGAAAAGGTGCCGGCCGGTTTCTGGCAGATCGGTTGTTAAGGCTGGGTATCCCATTACTATTTTATTCCTTTATCTTTTCTCCTTTTATAAACTACCTGATTTACTATTTTGCCAAAGGTCGGCATATTACTTACTTGCAATACCTCAGTGGTTTTGATAGTTGGATAGATTTTGGTGTATTATGGTTTGTGGCGGCTTTGCTGGTATTTACACTTATTTATGCCATGGTGCGAAGCCTTATTAAAAGTAATCCGCAGAAACCATTGCCTGTACCGGGTGCGGGTTATATTTTGTTATTTGCGATATCATTGGGCATAATCAGTTTCCTGGTAAGGATCATATTCCCTGTGGGTTGGGTGCTAAAGCCGCTAGGTTTCCAGTTAGGGCATTTTCCACAATACATAGTGCTATTTATAGTAGGTTTAGTAGCATTTAAAAACAATTGGTTTAATCAATTGCCTTACCGCACCGGGAAGCAACTGGGCTTAACTGCACTATTACTATTGTTATTTTTCCCTGTGTTTTTCCTTGTCAGGGTAAAGCTTAACATGCCGGTTTCATGGTATTCGGGCGGCTTTCACTGGCAGTCTCTGCTTTATGCCGTATGGGAACAATGTATTGGGATTTCCATTCTAACTGCATTGCTTGCCACCGGAAAAAAATCATGGAATAAATCATCCTCATTGCTCAGCAAATTATCACGCGCTACTTTTGCTGTTTATATATTACATCCGCTTGCCATTATTGCCCTGTCGCTTGCGATAAGGAATTGGGCAATTGATCCAGCACAAAAACTTCTGATCGTAGGCCCCTTAGCTGTTTTAAGCAGCTTCTTGTTAGGCACACTTGTTTTGCTGGTGCCTGTAATTAAGAAAATACTTTAGATTTTTCGTGATAATATAGTTGTTAAAGATGGCAGATCGTTTAAAAAAGTATTAAGGCAAATAATAAACAAAAAAGCGTCTATCTTTGGTACCAAAATTTTACAATTATATTTTTCATGGCAAAGGCATCTGAAATTAAAGTAGGCAATATATTACGCTACAACGGCGAACTGGTTATCGTTACAGAGGTTCTACACCGTACCCCTGGTAAAGGCGGCGCGTTTTACTTAGACAAGTTCCGCAACATTAAAACCGGAAGAATTGTGGAAGCCCGTTTAGCAACCGACGAGCAAGTTGAAATTTGCCGTGTAGAAACCAACGACTATCAATACCTGTATGAAGAAGGTGAGTTTATGGTGATTATGGATAACACAACTTACGATCAGTTTAATATTCCTAAATCGTTATTTGGCCCATCGGCTAAATTTTTGAAAGAAGGCATGAACGTGATCGTTTCTTTCGAAAGCGAAGAGCCGATTATGGCGCAGGCACCTAACAGTGTTGAATTAGAAATTACTTATGCCGAGCCTGCTGTTAAAGGCGATACCTCTTCTGGCGCGATGAAATATGCCACAACAGAAAATGGTATAGAAATTAAAGTGCCTTTGTTTGTTAATCAAGGCGATAAAGTAAAAGTAGATACACGTACCGGTGAATACGTAGAACGTGTGAAATAACAATATTTAAGTATGAATTAAGCGGCTTGTAGTAATATGAGCCGCTTTTTTTATTACGTTTAAATTAAAGTTTTGCTATAGATAGGTATTTATAGCTCTTTGTTATTGAGATATTTAAAAAATTCCCGCTGATATAATTTCCCGATGGGTAATTCTGCATTAACCATTTGCACATGGTGAACAGTGTAAGACCGTATATGGAATTTAGCGACAATAAATGACCGGTGTATCCTCAAAAAATCGGGGGCAGGCAGCATGGCTTCGAGCGCAACCATCGAGTATTTGGTAATTACTTGCCCGTTTTCTGTTATAATTTTTACATAGTCTTTTAGGCTTTCAATGTATAGGATCTCTTTTAAAATTACCTTAACCATTTTACGATCAGAGCGGAAATAAAGAAAGGTGCTATTTTCTGTTATCGCAGGTTTTGTTGCTGGAGCTTGCTCATTTGTACTCCCCGAAGCCACAATTGGCAATGCCTTATTTACCGCCTTCATAAAGCGTTCAAACTGTATTGGTTTAAGCAGGTAATCTACAGCATCCAAATCATAGCTTTGCAGGGCGTACTCTGCAAATGCGGTTGTGAAAATTATTTTTGGTGGCTGTGCAAGCGTATGCACCAGCTCCAGTCCGCTCAACTGCGGCATCTGGATATCCAGAAAAATAATATCGACCGGATGCTCATGTAAAAAAGGAATAACCTGCAGGGCATTACCGCACTCGCCTGCCAAATGCAACATGGGCATTTTTGCGATGTAACGCTTTATAACTGCTCTTGCCGGCGGTTCATCATCAACCACCAGGCAATTAAATACCTGCATATGCTTGAGTTTGATAGGTTAGTTGTGCATTTGCTTCGCCGGTTTGCGAAGCAGTTAACGTAATACTTAAGTTAACAATATAAAGCTCATCTTCTTCTATGATAGTTAGTTCGTGCCTGCCCGGATACAATAAAGATAAGCGCCTGCGTACATTGCCTATACCAATACCGCCTGTTTTTTCTACTTGCACATTTGCCTTACCATTAATAAGCTTTAACTGCATTAGATTATGTTTTAAACTAATATGAATATTGATCCACGGCTTATCAAGCATTCCGCTTGTACCGTGCTTAAAGCTATTTTCAATAAATGGTAAAATAAGTAGTGGCGCAATAAGCAAGTCGTGATAGTTGGGCGGGCTTTGTATTGATATTTCCAGTTGATTGCCGTAACGTATTTTTTCCAGTTCTATGTATTCCATCATCATACTCACCTCCTGCTCAAGCGGCACTAGCTGGTTACTGCACGAATACAGCATATAACGTAATAAAGCAGACAAGCGCAGCAGCATATCGGCGGCTAGAGGGGCTATATCCTGTGCATGCGAATAGATATTATTGAGTGTATTAAATAAGAAGTGCGGATGTAGCTGCGCTTTCAATGATTGCAGCTCTGCCACGGCTTTTTGTTGCCCAAGTAGCAATGCCTGTTGTTGTTTCTCGTAAAAATGCTTCATTAGTTTAATAGAGGCTGCCAAACCACCAATGGTAATACTGCCCCTTAAACCCGATAGCAATGCCATATATATCATGATATTATACGGAGTTTTAACGCTGCCCTTAACTATGCCGGCGTATTGTTCAAAATATCGCTCGCGCAGGCTTTCTACCACCACAATAGAAATAAATGCTGACAGCCCCGCTGTGACAACAATGAGTATCACAACCGCAACTATGGCCAGAAAATATTTTGCTGTAATAACCATTTTAGGCACAACCCAATACATCAACGTATAAGCAAAAAAAACATGGGGCAGCAGGTAAAAAAAGCTTTCGCCCAAATTGATCTGTATTCGCGACCAAAAGTTCATTTTGGTAAGCATGGGTGATGGTGCAAATGAGTATAGGAATGTCTGGAACAAATACCAGCAAAGCCAGAAACTAAGATGCCGGAGCAGGCGCCAATTTAACTGACCCGAAAACACAAATGGCAGCGGTTGCATATTTCTAAATTTCATATAAATATACAAACCATAGTAGTATTAAAATTTTGATATGCCATAAAATAGACCAGCGGCTATTTTTAAACACTACAATCACTTAGTCGACGACGAAATGGGTTGATTGCTGATAAACAAGTATATAGCTGCGCAATAGTGTAGTTAGTCTAATTTCTAAAATTAGTTAATATATGGGTTGTAGTTTTGAGTAAATCAATTACAAACAGCTATGAAAACAGCAACTATTATTTTATTAATCTTCGCCTTAATTACGCCGGGTATTAAAGCTCAAACTAAAGAAAAAGACGAAAAAGCAGTTAGGGAAACTATTGCCCGTTTTGGAAACAGCTGGGCCAAAGGTAACTTTAGCGACATGGTAGATTACATGACGCCGGATTGTAACTGGATAAACATTGTAGGTATGCAATGGAAAGGTTTAAAAGAAGTGCAATACGCGCATCAGTTTTATGTAAGCAGTATGTTTAAAGGCATTGTGCCCCAAACATTGGATAGCAGTATCCGCTTTATAACTCCAGATGTGGCCATTGCATACTGGAAATCACATATGCCGGCCTTCTATCCCCCAGATGGTGTTAACAGAGGCGGTAACAAGCATGACGAAGCTGACGACATTGCAACTATTGTACTAGTAAAGAAGAGCAATAAATGGTACATAACATCTGCGCAAAATGTAAGTGTAATTGCGCAGGCAGCCCCCAGTAACCCGGTATTACATATGGATAAGTAAACATAGTTTTTATTTCAAAAATTATGGAAACTGAATTCTTTGCCTGCGTGATATTCTTACTCGTACCGCAATTGCAAAAAGCAGCACATTAAATCAAGTTCACCTGAATTCATTATAAAAATAAAAAACCTTATAACGCGAAAACGGAGGCCAACTTCAGTTAAGATGCTGCCTCCGTTCCCAACCCTATGATTGGCCATAGCCCTTCATAAAGCATCAATAACGCTTTAGTAATTTCACCGGTCTGCTTTTCTGCATTGCCAAAGCAATACTTACTTGTCGAGACCATTGTTTGACTTACAATTTCCGCACTACATTCCATAGAATGCTATGGTTCATTTGCAAATCACAATACCTTTGTTAAATTTTCCCCGGTAATATATTCGTATTCATGAAGTCTTGCTTGCGCAATATTTCACTTAATGAGCCGTCTCTTGCGGTTTGGCTGCACCTTTTAAATGATAGTGATTATCCGTGGTCATTCAGGGTCTTCCCTCGATCTTTAGCTCCTCCGAAGATTCGCCCGATTCAATTTCCGTATCCCAAGGCTGTCAAAGTACGTCGTTTCTGATATTTCTAAGGTACTGAGCTCCAGACTTTTTTGCAAGAAAAATATTATCTTATTTCTTAACAGGTTTATTAACAGAAAAACATAGGTTATTAACATGCTAAAAATGAGTCTATTGTGTCAATAGCACAAATTTCGATGATTTTGTAAGTATAATTAACATTTTACTTATAAACATTTTCAACGCATTAAGCTGCTTATGCCTTGGATATTAAACGCTTAAAAAATTAAATATTCAAATTTTTTCTGTCAAATGTTTCCAATATCGCTTAGGTACATGGCGTAAATGCAGCTTGGTATTTTTGCGTGCGGGTATGTTTACGCTGGTAAAATAATTACGCCACAAGTCCTGGTATACAGCTTCATGGTCATCATACGCCGATATTACGTTACCTGGATTAACGGTAGCGAAATCGAGCGAAATATATTGGGTTTCATGCAGGTCATAATATAATCCATAACTGCGGCGCATGTCATAAATAATCCATTTTTGATCGGCATACCTGTTCCTGAAATGTTTAATAAGTAACGGCAGCACATTAAAGTCAGGCTCAATGGCCGAGTAAAAGGTTTTATCCTTTAATTCCTGAAAACGGACAAAGGCTTCCATCCGGTGTTTTTCGCGCCTTACCATCCGCACAATTTCCGATACCCGCATTACATATTTATTACCGTAATCTTCTTCAATATTTTGCTGGGCATCAAACACATAACGAATGTAGCCAACCAGGTTATCGTCCTCTCCCTCCATCTCGGCCATGTGCGCGGCATATAAACGCTGTAAGCCCTGGGCAGATAGCTTTTGCTTTAGTCCTTTTAATACACGAGTGGCACGGCTGTTTTCGGTTACTACTTTAATCACGTTTTCAAACAGGGCGGTATTGTGCCACTCCCCTTTTTGCATGCGCACATGGGTAAGGCGGTGTTCGTAGATCTCGAAAACGGCCGTTAGTAAACCTTCAAACGTACCGTCGTATATCAGGGTGGTCATATCGCTCAAAACAGGTTTAATTGTATGGTCGAATTTTTAATGTATTTACTTTGTGACCCGGCCAATATATATTGTTTAATAGCGGTACCTGTAAGATCGCGACGCTCATATTGCGGACTATTGCACGTAATGAAATACTTAGCCCGGTTTACGGCGATGCCCAGCTTTTTAAGCTGCTCCCAATTGAGTTTACCGAAAGCCCTTGCCGCTACAATTTTCTGTGCCGACTGCACCCCTATCCCCGGTACCCGTAAAATCATTTGCAGGTCGGCTTTATTAATATCTATGGGGAACGATTGCAGGTTGCGCAAGGCCCAGCTTAATTTAGGGTCGATATCTAGATCCAGCAGCGGATTATCCTGATTTACAATCTCATTTACCTTAAAATGGTAAAAGCGCATCAGCCAGTCGGCCTGGTAAAGCCTGTTTTCGCGCACCATAGGCACGGCGGTGTTTAAGGCCGGTAAGCGGCTATCACTCAATACCGGCACATAGCCCGAATAGTAAACCCGCTTTAATTTAAACCCTTTATAAAACTGATCTGACATTTGCAGAATCTGCTGATCAGTCTCTGGAGTAGCACCAATAATCACCTGCGTACTTTGCCCGGCGGGCGCAAACATGGGCGCTTTTTTAAATAGTTTTTTTTCCTCCGTGCGTAAAATTATCTCATTCTTCAGGAAATTCATCGGGGTAATCATGTCCTGGCGGTTCTTCTCGGGGGCCAGAAGTTTAAGGCCTTCTTCAGTTGGCATTTCGAGGTTAATACTCAGGCGGTCGGCATACATACCGGCTTCGCGCATCAATTCGTCGCTGGCACCGGGGATGCTTTTAAGGTGGATGTACCCGTTAAAGTTATGTTCGAGACGGAGTTTTTTAGCTACCTGCACTAAACGCTCCATAGTATAATCGGCATTTTTAAAAATACCTGAGCTGAGAAATAAGCCTTCGATATAATTGCGGCGGTAGAAATTTATAGTAAGGTCTACCACTTCCTGCACTGTAAAGGAGGCGCGTTTAATATCATTATTTTTACGCGACACGCAGTAGGCACAATCGTAAATACAAACGTTGGTAAACAGGATTTTGAGTAAGGATACACACCGGCCATCTTCGGTATAAGTGTGGCAAATACCATTGCTGGCATTACCAAGGCCTTTATCCTTATTTTGCCGCTTGCTGCCGCTCGATGCACATGATACATCGTATTTAGCTGCGTCGGCCAATATGTTTAATTTTTCGGTAATCCTGTCCACGTTCATACAAAATCAAAAATACTAAAAATATTAGTAATTTAAGATTTTAGTAAATGTTTATTAGCGCTTATAGTTGTGGATGTGAAATTATAACCTACCGTCGTGCCGAACTTGTTTCGGCATCTCACTTGCTAAGTCTACTACCGATTTACATTGCGGTTACCTGTCCTGTAGGATGCAGAAACAAGTTCGGCATGAAGGGCGGGGATAATAAATAAAAAAGGCCTTCCGCATGGAAGGCCCTTTTATTTTGTTTGTCTCGTCCTGAAAAAAGTTGACTAAAATATAGTCAACAAATGGAAAGTCAAAGAATTAAATCAAAACATGTAAGCCCGGGCGGGCGCTACAGTTTATCGTTCAAAAAGAAAGTTGTTCAGGAATATGAACGAGGGTTTTTGAACAAAGATCAGTTACAAGCCAAATATGGTTTAGGCGGCAATTCAGTGATATTGCAATGGTGCCGTAAGTATGGTAAATTGCACCATCCTGAAAAAGGTGCATTAGGCCGGCCGATGAAAGATCCACAAAAACAACGTATCAAAGACCTGGAGAAGCAACTGGAAGAAGCCAAGCTTAAATTAGTGGCTTACGAGAAATTGATTGAGATTGCTGAAAAGGAAGATGGCATAAACATCTTAAAAAAAGACGGCGCCAAACAATCAGTGAGCTTGCCAAAATGTATCCAAGAAAAGTAAGTATGTTTTGCGTATTGTTTGGCCTGAGTAAACAGGCTTACTATAAACAGATTAAGCAACGACAAGAGAAGATTATTTTACGCAAACAGGCCAGAGCATCGGTCTTGCAATTACGCAGAAGTATGCCGCGATTAGGCACACGCAAACTTCACTATTTGCTAAAAGAAAATAATGTCTTGATAGGCAGGGATTATCTATTTGACCTGCTTCGGGACGAAGGGTTGCTTGTTTTAAAACGGAAAAGGTATACTTTAACGACTAACTCAAAACACTGGTTGCGCAAATATCCTAATCTGATCAAAGAGATGCTCATTGTTCGTCCTGAACAGCTTTGGGTAGCCGATATTACCTACCTGGATGCAAAGGATGGCAATCTGTATCTTCATTTAATTACAGATGCCTATTCCAAACGCATTATGGGATATGAACTCTGCAACAACATGGAAGCAGCTTCAACACTTAAAGCCTTACAAATGGCTATTGAGAACCGGCAATATAAAAGTAATGTGTTGATACATCATTCAGACCGCGGTTTACAGTATTGCAGTAAGCTTTATACATCTTGTCTTATTCGAAATGGAATAAGAATATCTATGACAGAAAATGGTGACCCTTATGAAAATGCTATTGCCGAACGAGTAAATGGTATTCTGAAAGATGAGTTCGGCCTGTCAGATCAAATGGAGGATCTTATAGACGCCTCATTGCAAACCGACCAAAGTATAGTTACTTATAATAATCAAAGACCACACCTAAGCTGCAGTATGCTTACACCAAAGCAAATGCACAACCAGCAAGCCATCAAACTAAGGACATACAACAAAAAAGCTCAAACATCTTTAGTGGATGTTTGAGCTTTTTTATCAATGTTTGTGCAATCAAAAAATAGTCAACCTATTTCAGGACTACTCAGTTCTTATGGTAATATTATAAACTCACTTCTTCGTTCACTTCTACCCTATTCGGTCTGCCGTTTTTGAAGGCTTTACGCGGGGTTAAACCCAATAGCTCAAACATGGCCATGTCTGTATCGAAAGATGGGTTTGGTGTGGTTAATAGTTTTTCTCCCGCGAAGATTGAATTAGCGCCTGCCATAAAGCATAGTGCCTGCTCAATAGTACTCATCTCGGTACGGCCTGCAGATAAACGTACTACTGTTTTAGGCATTACGATACGTGCGGTGGCTATCATACGTACCATATCCCAAACAGAAACACGGGGCTGATCTGCCAGTGGCGTACCTGCTACCGGCACCAATGCATTAATGGGCACAGATTCCGGGTGTTTAGGCATGGTTGATAACGTTTTGAGCATCGAAATACGGTCTGCTACTGTTTCGCCTAAACCAATAATACCACCACTGCAAACGCTGATCTTGGCCTTACGCACGTGGTCGAGGGTTTGTAAACGATCATCATAAGTACGGGTAGTGATAATACGTTTATAGTCGTCTTCAGATGTATCTAAGTTGTGATTGTAAGCATACAGGCCAGCATCTGCTAAACGCTGTGCCTGGCCTTCGGTAAGCATACCCAGGGTACAGCAAACTTCCATACCCAGGCCGTTAACGGCGGTAACCATTTCCAATACCTTGTCAAAATCGCGGTTATCGCGTACTTCGCGCCATGCAGCGCCCATACATAAGCGGGATGCGCCACCTGCTTTGGCTTTTTCAGCCGCGGCAATCACTTCTTCTTTGGGTAATATGGCATGTACATTTACACCGGTATTGTAACGTGCTGCCTGCGGGCAATAGGCACAATCTTCGGGACAACCGCCTGTTTTTACCGAAATCAGTGAGCTGATCTGCACTTCTGCATAATCTTTATTTTCACGATGAACGGATGCTGCCTGATAGATCAGGTCCAGTAATGGGGTATGATATATTTCAGCAATCTCTTCTTTAGTCCAGTTATATCTTACTTCAGTCATGTGGGATGTAATTATAAAACTTCAAATTTATAATAAAAGTGCGGATGCAAGCCATAGCGGCAGCAAAAAGCCTATGCAATCTGTAAATGTAGTAATGATAATTGATGATGCCACAGCCGGATCAATCCCTAAGCGCTTTAATAACAAGGGAATGGAAGCGCCGGTTAAACCTGCAACAATAAGGTTGCCTGTCATAGCTAAAAAGAGTACCAGGCCCAGCATCGGATTGGCATCATACCATAAAGCCACTATCAATACAATTATACCATTAACGGCACCGTTAATCATGCCTACCAAAAACTCTTTTAAAACGGTATTATAAGCCTGGGCATCGCTTAAATCACTTAATGAGATACGCCTTACCGTAACGGCCAGTGCCTGTGTGGCTGCATTGCCACCCATACCTGCAATAATAGTCATGTAAGCTGCAATAATTGGCAGCTTTGCTTCCAAACCAGCAAAATGCCTGATTACCGAAGCTGCTAAAAAAGCAGTCCCCAGGTTAATAATAAGCCATGGCAGGCGGCTTTTAACGGCGTCCTGCCAGCTACCGCTTAGTTCTTCATCTTCAGATACACCGGAGATCTTCAAGATGTCCTCGGTGTTTTCTTCCTCCATTACATCAATGATATCATCAATAGTAATGCGGCCCAATAGTTTAAGGTGGTCATTTACCACCGGGATACTGGTTAAATTATATTGCGACATTAGCCGGGCCACTTCTTCCTGGTCAATTTCGGCTTTAACGAAAACGTAATCTGTTTTTAAAAGATCGTGGATCATTACATCGGGCTTTGCCTTAAAAATATCTTTAAGGGAAACAATACCCTGCAAAATATCACGATCATTAACGGCATAAATAGTGTAAAACTCCTCCATCTCTTCCGACTGGCGAATCACCTCTTCGAGTGCGTCTTTTTTGCTGAGGTTTGCATTGAGCTTAATTACGTCGGTGTTCATTAAACCACCTGCCGTATCCTCATCGTAAGTTAAAAGCGCACGGATGTTAGTGGCATCCTCCTGGTCGATGTGATCTAGTACCTGCTGCTGCTCATGCTCTTCCAGTTGCGAGATAATGTCTGTTGCATCATCGTAATCCAGCTCTTCAATAATCTCCGACCGCTTCTCGGGATGCAGGTTAAACAGGATTTGCCCGGGATGATTTTCTTCATCCATTTCGGAGATAACTTCCGAAGCGATATCAGATGGCAGAACGTTAATGATTTTCTCGCGCTCTTCGGGGCTAAGCCGTTCAAACAGAATTGCAATCTCCGAGGCATGATATTCTCCTAAAACACGCTGAAGCTCAGTATCATTGGCATCAAGCGCGTTCTTTATCTTAAGGAGATCTGACTTATTTATTTCAAAAGATTGCATACGTGCTCAAAATAAGCATTATAAGGATCATATTCAATAAAATGGTAATTATTAACTACTGTACAGATAAGTTAATTTAACACCGCTTATTCTACGTAATTTTTGCTCAACCTGGTCAATATGCGTTTTCCTGACGCTGAATTTAAGCACACAGGCTGTGTCGAACTGGGTTTCCAGCACATCCAGATTTTGGTCTTTTACTACCTTCATTACCTCGTTCATTTGCAGGTAATCGAAGTTAAGCTGGTAAATATCGTTAAAGGTTTTTTCTATAATTTTAGCCGTGTTAATGGCTTCTTCCGTCGCTATTTTGTAAGCGCTAATCAGCCCTGGGATACCCAAAAGCGTTCCGCCGAAATAGCGTACCACAACTACCATTATGTTGGTGAGGCGCTTGGAGAGCAGTGTATTGAGAATTGGCCTGCCTGCCGAGCCCGCAGGTTCGCCATCATCATTAAAGCGCTGTGCCGATTGGTCTGAACCCAGCCTTACTGCCCAGCAATGGTGATTAGCAGATGGGTGCAGTGTTTTTAGTTTGGCAATAATGGGTTTTATCTCTACCTCGCTTTTAACAGGGTAAGCAAAACTTAAAAATTTACTGCCGCTTACACGATGGATGCCTTCAACCGGCTCTTCGATAGTTAAGTAAGTGTCGTCAAATAACATTTAGTGGGTTTGCGCGTAAGCAATAATAATAACGGCTGCAATGGCCAGTAAAATACCTGCCCGGTTTAGCCAGCTTGTTTTTTCTTTAAATAAAAATGTACCGGCCAGGGTGCCTATAGCTATTACACCAATATTCATGGCAGAGAATACTACCGAAGGGCTTTTGGCCATGGCCTTATGCGCCAGAATGTAAAACAGGATATTGCCAAAGTTAGCCACGCCCAGCATCCACCCAAAACCTATGTAACGCCATAAAAATTTAGATTTTTTAGTGACAACCCTGTAAACCAGGCCAATGAGCGACAATACAAATGCGATGACGTAAATAGCAAACAGCGAAGTAGTAAATGATACCTCTTTTATTAACGCCAACTGCCTGAACATGACATCAATAACACCAAAGCCGATAAATACAACAATAGGATATATTAATGAAGCCGTTTTGCGTGCATTGTGGCGGCCATCTACCGGTTTAATTAATAACAGTACAACTGCTATTACACCTACAGCAATACCTACAAGCTTATAAGTAGTTAATAATTCATTAAACAAAAAAAATGCAGCCAGCAATGGGATAATTAAGGAAAGCCGCTGAGCGGTATCAGTACGTACAATACCTATATTTCTGACCGATGCAGCTATTACAACAAACAGCGCGGGGAGTAAAAAGCCCAACACAGCATAGCTATAAACCGGCGCAGCAGCCAGCGTGCCCAGCTGTGGTTTTAAAAAAATCCACGTTAACAGAATGGCGATTGAGTAATTCCAGGTAATGGCCTGAAAAACATCTATATTATAGCGCTTAGCCAGTTTAAGCATAATAGAAACTGCTACGCTGCAACAAACGCTTAAAAAAATATATATCATTTACTTACTCAATAGGTTGATGGTATAAAACTGCTAAGGTATCTTCTCCTACGCTACATTCATCGGCTTTAATACCTGTAATTACAGGTGATGGTATGCCTTTATTTAAAACAGCCTTACCTGTAAATATCCGGGCTTCGTCCCAAAGGCCTGCCTCAATAAACGTATTTAGCGTATGCGCCCCGCCTTCTATAATAATAGACTGAATATCTTGCAGGTATAATTGGTACAAAATATAATGTGGTACAAACCGGTCGAAATCTTCAAGTGCAATATACTTAATATTGCCTTCAACGTCTGTTTTAACCTCATTAAATATAAAGGTTTCTACACTTTGGTCGTATATATTTAAATCGTGGCTTAGTTCCAGCCTGCGGTCAATTACTACACGTTTGGGTGCTTTGCCTTCCCAGTAGCGTAAATTCAATTGCGGGTTATCAACCAGGGCTGTGTTTTTACCTATCAGAACTGCATCTTCTTCGGCGCGCCATTGGTGTACCAGGCGGCGAGATTCGGGTCCGGTAATCCAGAACTGGCTGCTATCATCGGGTGCAAAAAAGCCATCTGCTGTTTTTGCCCATTTTAATATTATATATGGCCGCTGCTGTTTTATACGGGTAAAGAAACGTTTATTAAGGTCGCGGCATTCTTTTTCGAGTATACCAACCTCTACGTTAATCCCTGCTTGCTGTAATTTTTCTATCCCTTTGCCATCCACCTGGTCAAACGGATCGCGGCAACCTACAATTACATTCTGGATGCGGTGTTTGATTATCAGATCAGCACATGGTGGTGTTTTGCCATAATGTGCACAAGGTTCGAGAGAAACGTAAATGATCGACTCTTTAAGCAAGTCTTTAGCCTCTGCAAAATTGGTTAAAACCATATTAATTGCATTCACCTCGGCATGCGGCCCACCATATTGCCTGTGGTAACCCTCGCCTATTATCTTGCCCTCATGAACTATTACAGCGCCAACCATCGGGTTCGGACTTACATATCCGGCACCTAATTGCGCTAATTCAATGCAGCGTTGCATGTATTTTTCATGTTCATACATTGCACAAATGTAGCTTTTATGTTTATTTGTTGAATGAAAACTGTACAGGATGCTTTTAATACTTTTAAGCAAACGTTGGCACCTATTTATGACGCGCATGAAGCTGAGGCTATTACTGCTTTGGTATTAAGCGAGTTAACAGGTTATAGCAAAGCCAAACTAAAGGCTTTCCCCGAAACTATGCTGACTGATGAGCAGGCCGATAAATTGACACTCATATTAGATCAGCTTAAAGCTGGCCAACCCGTACAATACATTTTAGGGCATACCGAATTTTATGGGTTAACTTTCGAAGTAAATCCCGATGTGCTAATCCCCCGCCCGGAGACAGAAGAATTGGTTAGCTGGATCATTGAAAGCGTCGAAAACCCCGCTATAAACATTCTGGACATTGGTACCGGGAGCGGCTGTATTGCCATTACGCTGAAGCATGAATTGAAAACAGCTACGGTTTCAGCCATCGATATTTCTACAGGAGCACTGGAAACCGCTAAAAAGAATGCGGCTAACAATCAAGTAGATATTCAGTTTATTCAGGCTGATATACTGGCACACGCTAACATCCGGGTTGACGAAAAGCTGGACATCATTGTTAGCAATCCGCCTTATGTTACCGAAACCGATAAACTCCAGATGCATATCAACGTAACCAACTTTGAGCCCCACACAGCGTTATTTGTTCCGGAGAAAGATCCGTTATTATTCTACAATGCTATTGCCGATTTCGCAATAAAGAGTCTAAAATCTAATGGTTTGTTATTTTTCGAAATCAATGAAAGTTATGGTAAACAAACTATTAATATGTTAAAGGATAAATTATTTATAAACATTGAGTTAAAAAAAGATATGAGTGACAGGGATAGGATGATAAAGTGTGGTTTGGGTGGTTATTAGGTTATTGAGTTACTAAGTCGTAAATGATAAGTATGATTAACGATTACACTTTATAAGATGATTGAAAAAAATAAATTGATAAGATATTTAATTATTGGATTTTTATTCTTTACCACTGCTGGAGTATTTTATATAGTGTCAGAGATAAAGGAAATAAATTATCAATTTAAGGGTACAATAGTAAAGATCAATTACAATGAGAAACGCACTCCTACAGTTTTGGTTAATGGTAAGTTGTATTATCTATCGACAAATTGGAGATTTAATGAGAACATGAGCATAGGCGATTCTTTAGTAAAAGAAAAAAAGTCGATGGCCTACAAACTGATTAAACACAAAACGGGTGAAGTAATATTATCTCAGTAAATAAAAAAAGATTTTTTTATTTACTATAAGCGTCCACGCTTGAAACGGCGAGTTAGCTCCCTCTCCTTCGGAGATGGCTGGAGAAAGGTTTCAACTCCTCGGATGATATTGCGTAATGGTACTCTTTAAATAATCCCTATCCAAATGTGTATAAATTTCGGTAGTGGTAATACTTTCATGGCCCAACATCTCTTGTACAGCGCGTAGGTCTGCCCCACCTTCTACCAAATGCGTGGCAAATGAATGCCTAAAGGTATGCGGACTGATGCTCTTTTTCAAGCCGATAACTTTTGCCAGATCTTTAATCACCATAAAAATATAAACCCGGCTTAGGCGACTGCCTCTACGGTTCAAAAATACCAGGTCTTCTTCTCCCTTTTTTATGGGGATATGTAACCGCACTTCTTCCAACCAAATTTTAAGGGCTTTTGTAGCCGAACCACCTATGGGTACCAGGCGCTCTTTGCTGCCCTTTCCTATGACTTTAATAAATTCGATATCGAGATAGAGGTTAGAGATGCGCAGTTCCGTCAATTCAGATACGCGCAGGCCGCAGCTATACAATACCTCTAAGATGGCTTTATTACGGGCGCCATCTGGTTTGGATAGATCGATGGCGGCAATCAGTTTGTCGATATCAATTATACTGAGCGTATCGGGTAACTTTCGCCGTGTTTTTGGCGACTCTAATAATTCGGATGGGTCTACCTTGATTTCGTCCTCTATCAGTAAGTATTTATAAAAAGCTTTAATACCCGATAAAATTCTGGCCTGCGAAGTTGGGATCATCCCTAATTCACTGATCCAGGTTAAAAATTGGCGTAAATCGGTTAGGGTTACTGTTATTGGTTTAAGTATAACCTGTTGTGCTTCTGAGAATTGCCTTAGCTTATCTATATCCCTGCTGTAGGCTTGTATAGAGTTAGCCGACATTGATTTTTCTAACTTCAGATAACTTTTAAATCCTTTTATTGCCTGTACCCACTCCACCTGATTTTAGTTTTCCCGATTTATAGTTAAGTTTGAATTGATGAAGATACAAATTATTAACGGCCCAAATTTAAATCTGCTTGGCGTAAGGGAAAAATCTATTTACGGCGATAACAGTTTCGAAAGTTATTTAGAACAACTTCGCCAGCAATATGCCGATGTAACCATCGATTATTTTCAAAGCAATAAAGAAGGCGAACTAATTGATAAACTGCACGAAGTAGGCTTTAGCTACGATGGCGTTATTATTAATGCCGGCGCTTATACCCATACTTCTATCGCTATTGCCGATGGTATTGCGGCCATAACTACACCCGTTATTGAGGTACACATTTCCAACGTGCATAAGCGCGAAGCCTTTCGGCACCAGTCTATGCTGGCAGCAAGCTGCATTGGTGTTATTGCCGGTTTTGGCCTTAATTCGTACCGTTTGGCGCTCGAGCATTTTTTAACCCGATAAATTTCTAAAATCCCCCTAAAAACGGAAATGTACATTCTGTGTTAATGAAGCCATGCTGATGCAAAAATATTTGAAATATCTTTTTTTAATCGTGTTAACCGGGTTATTGGTATGCTCCTTTTCTGATGTTGGCTTTGGCCAGCTCCATAAAAAGAAACATACCGTGAGCGATTCGCTGCGTGCCAGTATTTTGCGGCGCGATTCGATGATGCGTACACTTAAAAGCTCTGATACATCATTAAACATGCTGTTGAAAAAGATTGAGAATTACAGCAACTCCTTTAATCAGATCAGTATTACGCTTTCGCATGGGTTTGATACCACCGAGATTACACAGCAGCTACCGGGTTTCAAAAAACGGGTAACGCTTTTTAAAACTATGATAGATAAAGATAAATCTAATACGCTTAGATATCTTTATGCTATACGCGATATTTTAACACGTTCAGAAGATCAGTTGAGCGAGTGGCAGGATCAGCTTGCCGAAACTAACAGTAAGCTGGCGCAAATGCGCAGTGATTTGGGTGAAATTAGTAAAGATTCGACCTTTAATGCCACACCCGCAGATACGGCCCTGCAACGCACAGCCAGCCAGCCTATTAAGGCGATATTATCCAAACACCACAAGCTGGATTCGCTTAATAAGATATCGCTTCTTAAGATTGGTTTGCTGCAAAACCGGGTAGCAGATGTTTACATTAACATACTGGACGAGAAAGACCAGATTAATACTAAGATCCGCAGCTTCAGTGAGCAGGCCATGTCGTCGGCAAACGGCTATATCTGGGCCATGACATCTACACCGGGCAGTACTTTTAAATCTGCGTTTGATGATACCTTTAACATGAATTACAGGTTACTGAAATTTATGATTAGCAGGGAAACCCTCATCCACCTGATTGGTGTTTTTATCTTTGCTTTGTTTTTTATATGGATATACACCAACCGCCATAAAATATTAGATACGCGCACCGAACCTAAAAAAATATTACAGCAGGCTAATTACTTGGGAGATCACCCCATATTATCGTCGGTACTGGTATGCCTTATTATTCAGCCCTATTTTTATGACCACCCCCCTGCTGTATTTTTAGAAGGTATATTTTTAGTTGCTACGGCTGTAACGCTGGTGCTTGTTAAAAAAACGTACCCGCCAACCTTGTATAAGTTTCTTAACCTTACCTTCGGGATCACGGTTGTGTATGCCATTAGCAATCTTTTTGTTGAAACCTCAAATGTAGACCGGGTTGCTGTGCTCCTTTTATCTGCTTTAGGGGCCGTACTTGGTTATCAATTTTTAAATGCCAATAAAGAAGCTGAAAATTATCCCCCTTACTGGCGCACGTTTTTAAAGGTCTACATTTTTTTACAGGCGGTATCATTTCTCTGTAACGTAATGGGTCGCTTTACGCTGGCCAAAATCATTGGTATTACCGGCACCTTTAACCTGTGGCTGGGTCTTGGCTTATACTTGTTTGTGCAAATTTTGATGCAAAGCTTGTTTCTGCAACTGGAGGCCAATAAAAGTGACACCGGATTTAGCTCATATCTCGATTTTAAATTACTGCAGCGCAAGTTCAGAAATGTATTGAATACCGCTGCCGTAATTATGTGGATCATTATGCTGGCGCAGAACCTTAGCGTAGAAGATTTGCTGTATGATGGCATTGGCAATTTCCTTGAAAAATCGCACAGCCTGGGTGGTACTTTGTTCACCTTTGGCAGTATTATTATTTTTGTTGTAGTTATATGGCTGGCATCTGTTACGGCAAGGGTTATTAATTACTTTTATGATTTTGCAAGCCAGCACAAAGAAACACAGCCACAAGCACGTAAAAATAAAACCTCGATGCTGCTCATTAAGATCAGCATATTTGCCGTAGGCTTTTTCATCGCTGTAGCGGCTTCGGGCGTGCCGATGGATAAGATCACCATTATTATCAGTGCGTTTGGCGTGGGTATTGGTTTTGGCTTACAAAACATTGTAAACAACCTGGTATCGGGGTTAATACTCGCGTTTGAAAAACCAGTGCAAATTGGCGACGTAATTGAAGTAGCCGGCAAATCGGGCACGATCAAAGAGATCGGTATCCGCTCTAGTAAAATCGCTACAGGTGATGGCGCTGAGATCATTATCCCCAATGGCGATCTGATTTCCCAGCACGTAATAAACTGGACGCTGAGCAATAATAACCGCAGGGTTGAACTAATTGTAGGTGTGGCCTATGGTTCTGATATTGAGAAGGTAAAAGGGCTGTTAAAAGAGCTGCTTGCTAATCGTAATGATATCATGATCGATCCCTCGCCAGTGGTGCTGCTGCATAATTTGAACGCAAGCTCGGTTGATTTCAGGCTGTTGTTTTGGGCGGCTGATATTGCCATATGGCAGGAATTAAAAAGCCGCATACTGGCAGAAGTGTATAATACATTTGCAGCTGAAGGCATTGAATTGCCGTTTCCGCAACAGGATGTGCATTTGTATTGGGATAAAGACCAAGAATTACCGCTTAAAACTAAAACTAATACTATTGCTACACAGGAATTGTTGGTTGAAAATGCACCTGTTACTATCCCTAAGAAATCGACAACTAAGCGCAAAGCTAAAGACGATGACCCGGCAAAAGATGAAGAGACTAATAAAAATGACGTTGATCCAGATCTGTAAAGTGTTTCTTTTTACGGATAAAAAAGTCGGCTACAATACTTTGTTTGAGCATGCCTTTAAGGTTGGCTTCTCCTTTAATAACAGGCAGGGCCTTCCCTTTTTTGCTTGAAGAAAACAGCTTACGCACAAAGTTTTGATGCGCCCGGCTTATGGCCCAGGCATCTTTGCGTTTGCCCTCATTCATGAAACGGAATATAGCCAGCAGATCCATCCAGAAACGGAGTATAATAATGGGTACTGATTTGTATACCGGCATATTCTTCTTCAACAATAATAGATTATTGCGGAAGTTGAGATAGGTTTTAAACG
Organism: Mucilaginibacter polytrichastri; assembly: GCF_001911425.1. GTDB lineage: Bacteria > Bacteroidota > Bacteroidia > Sphingobacteriales > Sphingobacteriaceae > Mucilaginibacter > Mucilaginibacter polytrichastri. The sequence goes on from NZ_MPPL01000001.1 coordinate 2,105,330, forward strand.
GGTTCTCTTTATCCAGGGTGCCGCCGCCTACATGGTAAACTTCCGACTCGGCACAGTACATAATTTTGTAGCCCATATTTTTTAACCGCCAGCAAAGGTCAATCTCTTCCATGTGCGCAAAAAACTGTTCATCAAACCCACCAGATACGTCCCAGTACTTTTTCCGGATAAAAAGCGCAGCTCCTGATGCCCAAAATACTTCGCCAGATTGATTGTACTGGCCCTTATCTTCTTCCACCTCGTAAAATATGCGCCCACGGCAAAAAGGATATCCAAGGTAATCTATAAAACCACCGGCAGCCCCGGCATGTTCAAAATGGTCCTTTTGCGCAAATGATTTAATTTTAGGTGCGGCAGCAGCAATGGTAACATCAGTTTCCATCAGTGCAATTACAGGTTCTATCCAGTCCTGGCTAACTTCGATATCAGAATTGAGCAGGATGTAGTAATCTGCCTCAACTTTTTCCAAAACGCGGTTATAACCACCCGTAAAGCCATAATTGGCATCATTTTCAATAATGGTAACAGTGGGGAATTGTGCGCGTAAAAAAGCAACAGAACCGTCTGATGATGCATTATCGCCCACCACAATTTTGAGGTTGGGGTACGACGATTGCATTACACCCGGCAAAAACCGGCTTAAATATTTTAAGCCGTTCCAGTTTAATATAACTACAGCTACGCTAGGTTTAATCTCCATTTAAATATTGTCCGGCTTAAATTTCCATCTCCGGTGAGACCATAACCAATACGGCGGCTCTTCTCTGATCACTTTTTCCAGGTATTGTACATGCGCCCTGGTTATTTCATATTCGGCAGCTTGTTTGGGCTCATCAACCAGCGGCACAAAAGTACACCGGTAATAACCCCGTTTTACACGGCGGATATCGGCAAATATAACAACCGAATTAAAAAGCGTCGATATTTTTTCAATTCCTAAAAAAACAGCAGTTGGCTGATTTAAAAACTGTGTAAAAAAATGAGCTTCCTCGCGGATGGGTGTCTGGTCTGATGCAAAAACGGTTAATGATAATTCTTTTCTAAACTCAATCATTTTGCGTAAGGTAGCCTTCATCGGCACCATGGTAACACCAAATTTACTGCGTACTTTAATATACATAGCGTCTGCCGCTTTATCTTGCAGGGGCTTGTAAATAATTGTCCGTCTGTGCTGGGGGCATATAAAACTGGTACGTAATACGGCCCACTCCCAGTTACCATAATGCCCCACAGCGATAATTACATTTCTGTTTTGTTTAAAATAATTGGGGACAAGATCTTCATTTACCAAAAACATGCGCCGCATAATTTCCTTTTCACTGAGGGTAATTGCTTTAATGGTTTCCACAAGCAGATCGGCCAGGTAATGGAAGTATTTTTTTTCGATAGCAGCACGTTCAGCTTCCGTTTTTTCCGGAAAAGAATTCAGCAGATTTACCTGCACAACCTTGCGCCTGTAGCCAACAACGTAATAAATAACAACGTACAAAAAATCGGCTATCAGGTATAATAACCAGAAGGGAAGCAATGATACAAGGTATAAAAAGAAAACAGCTAAACTTGTAAGCCCTTTTTTTATCATTAATTTCGGAAAATTTTAAGCTACAAACATAAACTATATGATTGAAAAAGGCGCGTTGCTCCCTTTGTTTTATCTGCCGCCGGTTGAATATTTTACGCAACTAAATAAATTTAAACCGGAGATCTGGCTGGAGCAGGCCGAGCATTTCCCGAAACAAACGTACCGTAACCGGGCCAATATTTACTCGCCCGATGGCGTGCTAACGCTTGTGGTACCGGTTGTTAAAGGTTCAAAGGTACATACCCCTGTAAAAGATGTAAAAATAAGCTACGATTTTAAATGGCAGCGCCTGCACTGGCTAAGCCTCGAAGCCTGTTATCGGCGGTCGGCTTATTTTGAATATTATGAGGATGACTTTGCACCTTTTTACGAGCAAAAAACATCGCACCTGTTTGATTATAACCAAAAGCAGTTAGAATTGCTGCTGCGGTTATTAAAAATTAAAAGCCCGCTCAACTATACCGAAAGTTATGAGGCAACATATCCTGGGGCGGTAACAGACTTTCGCAAGGCATTTAGCACTAAAAAAGAAGTTACCATTGAACAAAAGCCGTACTTTCAGGTTTTTGAAGAACGCCATGGTTTTTTAAAGAACCTCAGTATTATAGACCTACTGTTTAACCAGGGCCCGCAGGCATTAAATTATTTGTAAATGAGCAAAAGATCACGTTTTAAACATAAGCGCATGGGCCAGGTTGGCGACATCCCGGGCATGATCCGTGTACCTGATGATGCGCTTAAACCCAAAATCAGTGTGTATTCATACAATGCCGATGAGGTGATTACATCAACAGGCGATGAGATTGATGTGATCATAAAGCAATTTGACAAATGTAAATGCCATACCCACTGGATAAAGGTTAACGGCCTCGGCGACGCCACATTGATAGAAAAGATAGGCGACTTGCTGAAGATCAATGTATTGGTTCTGGAGGATATTACCAATACGCACCAACGCCCCAAGTTTGATGAATACGAAGGCTACTTTTTTGCAACAAGCCGCATTATCCAACTCTCACATGCCGGGGATGAGATGCTGAATACCCAGTTTTCTGCCATTGTTAAAGATGATCTGATCATTAGTTTCCAGGAAAATTACGAGGATTGCTTTGATGCGGTAATTAACCGGCTTAAAGCGGGTAAGGGAATCATCCGCACCGGAGGCCCGGCCTACATGTGTTATGCTTTAATGGATACCATTATTGATACCTATTTTGTGGTACTGGCAGATATCGGCGAATCACTAGACGCGCTGGAAGACCGATTGTATGCCAGCGCCGATAAAACCATTATGTACGATAGCCAGCACATGAAACGCGAACTGATTATGATGCGCAAGGTAAGCTGGCCCGAACGGGACAAGATCAATGATATGATCCGTAGCGATAGCGCTTTAATTAGTACAGAAGTAAAAACCTATCTGCGCGATGCTTACGACCATTGTATCCATATTATGGATGTGATAGACAGCTATAAGGAAATTACCACCAGTATCACAGACTTGTACCTATCTATGGTAAGTAACCGCATGAACGAGATTATGAAGGTGCTCACTATTATTTCTGTGATATTTATCCCGCTAACGTTTGTTGCCGGTATTTATGGGATGAATTTTGCGCGCCAGGATGATAAAGGCCATATTATAACTGATAATATGCCCGAACTTTATATGCACCATGCTTATCCTGTTGCACTTATTAGTATGCTGATTATAGCAGCTATACTAATATTTATTTTTTGGCGAAAAGGCTGGTTTAACAGGTTATAAAGATCAAACTATTTTTAGATATTACTGACAAAAGCTTGTCAGTAATAAAGACTTTTAAGTCTGTAAAATATTATAAAAGTGGAACATGAACTTAATTCATTTTTTGACTTAAGTAACTAATTAACAATTACTTATGTAGATAATCTTATTAAAATAATAACTTTTAAGGCTGTAGAATGGAACATGTGGCACTTGTGGAACTGTTCCACTTTAAAAGCATAAAAAAACTGCCTCACAATCAATGTGGAGGCAGCTTTTTTTTATAGCTAAAACACCGCTTAGTCTTCCTTTTTCGGTGCAATACCGTGGTCAACATCGAGTGTGAAAGATGATTCGGCTGCATCGTATGCAGTCTGCAAACCCTGAATATCCGCTTGCTCATCTGCAGGTTCTACATCGTTGCCATCTCCAGACAGGTCACTCTCTTGTGTTTGTGCGTTTTCCTGTTCGTTGCTCAGGTTTCTTGGGTTATCGTTGTTCTCATTATTTAAGGCAATTTCATTTTCCGGGATGCTCATAGTCTTTATTTTTAGATGTTATCTTATAACTAAGTTAAACAATGATTGTTTAAATAACTATTATTATTTCTTAAACTCGGGCTTCAGGTAGTCATGCATGGCCTTGCGCATTTTCATTACCTTAGGTGCAGACACCGATGCAATGTAAGGGCTATCTCCATGTGTTTTATAATATCCCTGGTGATATTTCTCCGCAGGGTAAAATACCTTAAAAGGCTCTACCTGGGTAACTATCATTTTGCTGTAATGCTTGCTGTTACTTACCTTTTTAATTACAGCCTCTAGTGTAGCTTTCTGTTCCGGCGTACGGTAAAAAGCAATAGAGCGATAATCTGTCCCCTCATCCGGCCCCTGGTAATTTAGTTCTGTGGGGTCGTGCGCATAAAAGAAAGCTTCGGCCAAGGTTGCGTAACTAATCACTTTAGGGTCAAAATATACCTGTGCTACTTCTGCATGGCCGGTAGTTTTGGTGCAAACATCCTCGTAACTTGGATTTTTTGTGCTGCCACCGGCAAAGCCAGCTACCACCTTATCTACACCCTTAAGCTCAGACATGGCCTCGCTCATGGCCCAGAAACAGCCCCCGCCAAAAGTGGCTACCTCCTGCCCCGGTTTCGGGGTTGGTACGGTCGCAAAACCGTTTTTGCTTTCTGAAGTTTGCGCACTGGCACAACCGCACAACAGCATAACGCCGGTTATATAGAAAAGAAAGTTCCTGATCATAGCTAATTGATTTACAGTATTAACGTAGTACAAGATACTATGGTTTAACGTATTTGTAACCCTAGTGCCATATAATATTAATACCGCCTTTCTGCAGCTTCGAGCCGTTTACGCAACTCGTATAGTATCGACATCATACCGTTGATCTTAATTTCATGAATAGTCGATAACATCATGCCCAGCTTACCCGGGGGCATACCACCATTACGGTGCATCCACTCGAGGTAAGAAACGGGTAAGTCGGCAATTAAAATGCCCTTATGTTTACCAAAGGGCATTTTAGTCCGCAAAATATCTATTAATACCGAGTAGTCAGGTTGTACGGGTTCCACACGGTAAAGATACAGCTATGCTACAGCTTTACGTATCTGCCGGGCAATTATAAATCCGGCGGCAATACTGGTAATTATCATTGCTGCAATAAACTTGCGGTTAGCTTTAAAAGGCGGCACATATAAAACGCCTGTCTCGTCGGCTACCGCAGGCTGTTTAATATATCGGCCACTGGTTGGTACGGCCAGCTCGTCGAAGTTTTCGGCCAACTCGTCCAGCGCTACCTGGAGTTCACGCCCGCGCATCAGCGGACCGTGCCCTGTTGCTGCAATACGCGGATGCAAGCCTGCCAGTTTAATTACAGATGCCTTGGCGGCTTTCCAATCGGGTGTAATATACCTTGGCGGGCCGGATAGTTTTTTAAGTGAGCTTAGTATATAAATGGCAGATTCTGCCTTGGTAGTAACAAAAGCATCGCCGGCAATAAGCGTGGTATTCAATGGAAAAAATAAGGAGATATGTCCCGGCGAATGGCCAGGCGTGTAGATGATCCGCCACTCGGGCAGTTCTGCTATGCGGCCCTCTTCTATGGCTTTTACTTTGTTACCTAATTTTAACGGCTTGGTACGAAAAAGCACAGAAAATAAACTCATAATGCCGCCGCCTACAGTCGGGTCTACAGGTGGATATGATGATTTACCGGTTAAATAGGGCAATTCATATTCGTGCGCATAAACAGGTACTTTCCAGTGTTTTAACAAAGCTTCCAGCGAGCCGCTATGGTCAGAGTGCCCATGTGTTAATATAATGGCAGAGGGGCGCGTACCTAAGCCAAACAAAGCTTCGGCCATAGCAATAATTTTGCCGGCCGATCCCTGCGGGCCGGTATCAACCAACACCCATCCCTTTTTTACACCACGGCGGTTGGCTATCATGTATACGTTTACAAACATTAGCTTCATTCCCCAAACGCCTTGCGCAACCTGGAAAAAGTTTACTTTATTTTTCTTGATCATTACAAAAAACAGGTTTATGCCCTGTTCAACAACGGTACTGTAGTATGGTTTTAATGTAATAGTTGAAAATGCAAAACATTAAATGTTAAACACAATGCTTTAATTTGCTGTTACACTACCAACAATAATACTATGGAACAAGAATTTGATGTTGTACTTACCGGATCTGACGGACCCGTTGAAGGCATTGCTAAAAAATTAGATCACAGTGCGTATGATGAAGCTTACGAGTTTATCTCTGTTGATGAAACCGTCCATTTGCTCATTGCCAAAGAGAACGGCCAGTGGACCCGCGTAGCCGGTACCGACCCTTACTTTAGCGGTTGGGCCGATGAATTGGCCGAACAGGTAAAATAATATTAAAAATACACTGATGGAAAAACGTGAATTGGGCCAATCAGGTATCAAAGTTGTACCGTTTTGCTTTGGAGGTAATGTATTTGGCTGGACTATTGACGAGCCTACTTCCTTCAAATTATTAGACGCTTTTACAGATAGCGGCTTAGACTTTATTGATACGGCCGATGTTTACTCTGCCTGGGCGCACAATGGCGTGGGTGGGCAATCTGAAACCATTATAGGTAACTGGCTTAAAAAAAGTGGTAAACGTAATGATGTAATCATCGCTACCAAGGTTGGCAAGCCCATGGGCGAAGGTAAAAAGGGCCTCTCTGCCAAATATATAAACCAGGCTGTTGAAGATTCATTGAAGCGTTTGCAGACTGACTATATCGATCTTTACCAATCTCATGATGACGATCAAAGTACGCCGTTGGAAGAAACAATGGATACTTATGATAAATTAATTAAAGCCGGTAAGGTAAGAGCTATTGGTGCGTCAAACTACACCGGCGAGCGTTTTCAACAAGCTTTAAAAGTGAGCAGGGACAACGGCTTTGCTACTTACCAAACCCTGCAACCCGAGTATAACTTGTACGAACGCGAAGCGTATGAGAAAGATCTGGAACCAGTAATATTAGAAAATAATGTTGGTGTAATTACCTACTATTCATTAGCCAGCGGATTTTTAACCGGCAAGTACAGATCTGAAGATGATTTGAATAAAAGCAAGCGCGGCGGCGGTATTAAAAAATACCTAAACGAACGTGGTTACAATATATTGAAAGCATTGGATGAAGTTGCAAAACAATATAAAGTAACTCCTGCTGCGATATCACTGGCATGGCTGATTGCCCGCCCCGGTATTACTGCGCCCATAGCCAGTGCAACCAGTGTAGAGCAATTGAACGAGATTAGTAAGGCTGTAAGCTTAAATCTTTCTCAGGATGCTGTTGAGCTTTTAAATACAGCTAGTAAATATTAAACGTTATAAACAAATACATTGTGTCTAGTTTGCAAGTTTTATAAGAGACACAAATTATTGTGTCGCTACGATGTAGAATAATAACAGAAAAAAGGCCACCTCGATAACATCGGTGGCCTTTTAACATATATATTAGGGTAACGTACTTAGAATCTGGCCGGGCGCATCATGCCCATTTTGTTGGCTGCAAAGTGTTCATCTCCCCTATTGCCTCTATCCTGACCTTGTTGGCCGCCATTGTTTTGTGGTTGGCCATTACCACGGCCTTGTCCTTGCTGACCATTATTTTGGTTAACGGGTTGGCCTAAGTTATTACCACGACCTTGTCCTTGCTGACCGCCATTTTGGTTAACGGGTTGGCCGCCATAATTTTGTTGACCATAATTCCCTCTACCATGGCCTTGCTGCCCACCGTTTTGGTATTGGTTTTGTTGCGGTTGCCCACCATAGTTGCCACGATCTTGATTCTGCTGACCTCTGTTTTCGTACTGGCCGCCATAGTTACCTCTGTTAGGGGCATTAAATTGCCCACCACGGTTATCGCCATTCCAACCTCTGTTATCATCTCTGTGGTTATCAAAACCGCCTCGGTTATCATCCCGGTGATTATCAAAACCTCCCCTGTTGGCATAGCGGTTATCAAAACCACCGCCTCTTTGGTCGAAGCCGCCAAAACGGGTCCGATATTCATCGTGGCGCATGTAAGGGCGTTGTGCACGCACTTCATAGTGGCGGGCATTTCTCCAGTCGTAATTACGATATCGGCCCGGTAAGTAAGCGGCATGGATCCATTGCTCACCATCGTTATAATAATAACATTGTTGGCTTACGTCGTAATAAGCCTCCACATCGGGTAAATAATAATAGTCGTCATCATCATCGTAGTTGGTGTAACTAACATCCTGCACGGGTTGGGCAACTATTACACGGGTGCCTACATTACCAAAGTGTAAATTAACACCTAATCTTATTTGTGCATCAGCAGTTTTTACGGTTAATAAACCTGCGCCCACTGCCATTATTATTGCTAAGTTTTTCATTTTGTTTGTGTTTAAAGTGTTTATGATATTACCGGTTATGTTATTGTTTTTTATTAGTGCTCCCGGTATTTTCAATTTGTTTCGATTTGCATATATGACTATATGAACCCGCCAATAGTTTAATATAACTTTGCTTAAATATTATAGTATTTTACTTAATCAGAATTATATATTGACTTTTATTATTATATCAATATATAATTCTTTAAATGTTTATTATATAGCGTTGGTCAGAATTTAATTAGTAATCCTAATTAACCTTTTAGTTAAAATGTGCATGATATTGTTACTATCTGTTACCAATCATATTTCTATTATTAATGTATAATGAGTTAATTTGAGTTATACATCGCATTATGAAAAACAAATATTTAATCACCTCATTACTCTCTACTATAGCAGTAGTTGGTTTGCTGGCGTTTACTACGCCGGGTAAAAAACATGTTATTACCCACCATGCCGAAAACGCCGGGCTTAAATTACCTGCCGGTTTTAGCGGAAACATTATAGCAGAAAATCTGGGTACCGCCCGCCACATTGCTGTTACCCCACAGGGAGATATTTTTGTTAAAATAAACTATAACGCAAGGCGAAATAAAGATGCTAAAGGTATTGTTGTTTTACACGACAACGGAACCGGTGCGGCTACAGTTAAAACCAGCTTTGGCAATTTTGCCGGTACGGGTATGTACATTAAAAATGGTTACTTGTACGCATCTTCAGATGTTGACGTTTTCCGTTACAAGCTGAATGACAAGAATGAAGTTATAGACCCAAATAAGCCCGAAAGAATTGTTACCGGTTTAATAAGCCGCCATGAGCATGAGGCTAAAGCCATATTGCTTGATAACAATGGTAACCTGTACGTTAATATAGGCGCCTTCTCTAACTCATGCCAGGAGAAAGACCGCCAAAAAGGATCAATGGGCCAAAAAGGTTGCCCGGTATTAGATTCGGCAGCGGGGATCTGGCAGTTTAAGGCCGACAAGCCTGACCAGCACTATGGTGATGGCGTACGTTATGCCACAGGTTTGCGTAACGTGGTTGGTATGGATTGGAATACCCAGTTAAACCAGCTCTTTGTGATGCAGCATGGTCGCGACCAGTTACATGACATTTTCCCTGATCTGTATACCGTACAACAATCGGCATTATTGCCTGCCGAATGTTTATACGCTATTAAGAAGGGCGATAATGCAGGCTGGCCTTATATCTACTACGATCAGCAACAGCACAAAAAGATCCTGGCGCCAGAGTATGGTGGCGATGGTAAAAAGACAGGTGGTGAGAATGCTATTGATCCTTCAGTTGCATTCCCCGGCCACCTGGCGCCAAACGGTTTATTGTTTTACACCGGTAACCAGTTCCCTGCTAAATATAAGAATGGTGCATTTATTGCCTTCCATGGTTCCTGGAACCGTGCGCCTGAGCCGCAGGCAGGCTACTTTGTGGTGTTCCAACCCTTTAAAGATGGTAAGCCTTTTGGCGACTGGGAAGTATTTGCTGATGGTTTTGCAGGTACCCCGGAGCAGGTTGCATCCGGCCGCGCAGATCACCGCCCTTGCGGACTGGCACAGGCAGCAGACGGCTCTATCTATGTAACAGACGACTCTAAAGGAACAATTTATAAAATATCGTACAAAAAATAATGACCGCTTTTTTCAGATCATTTTTACTAACTGCTTTTTGCTTTGTAGCAATCAGCAGTTATGCACAGCAACATAAAACTACGAGCAAAGCTAAACCACAAGCCAAACCGGCGGCAGGTGGTTTAGCAGGTTCTGTAGCTGCCGGGCACAGTGTCTATATGCAAT
>NZ_MPPL01000001.1:2115416-2162294 GCF_001911425.1 Mucilaginibacter polytrichastri
TTGCGTATCATGCCACCAGGTTGATGGTGGTGGTGTACAGCGCATGAACCCACCTTTAATTAAAACAACATACGTTTTAGGGGAAAAAGCCAAAATAATTAAAATTGTGCTGAATGGCTTTAGTGAAGATGTGGATATCAACGGTGAGAGTTACTCTAACACCATGCCCTCCTTCGATATACTTAAAGACCAGGAAGTGGCCGATGTACTAACTTATGTACGTAACAGCTTTACTAATAAGGCCAGTGCTGTTAAGGTAAGTGAGGTAAAGGCTTTGAGAGGCAAGAAATAATTATTTCGGATTTACTCATTTAACAAGAAAGGCTCTCTGTTTTGGAAAGCCTTTCTTGTTTTAATCTTGTCTCTTGGTTGTCGATTCTTGACTCTCAATCAATAACCGTATAAGTGTAACCCTGAGATTTTCTAACCTTTTGGCTAATGCGTTTAAGGCTGTCTTCAATCTCTTCTTTCAATAATTTATCAGTTACTTCTAAAAAAGCGCGATGATAGTTGTCGGTAGCCGCAGCCCAATTTTTATGTCGTTCGTCTATTAGTCCGGCCAGTATATAAATGGAAGCCAGGTTAACGCCGGGTATAATCATGGCTTTAGCCTTTACAACTTCAAACTGCTTTTCCATCTGCAAAAACTGCAGCAGGTGCATGTAATGAAAATAAACGTCCGGGAAATTAGGTTCCAGTTCGTTTGATGTTTTAAAGTGAAAACCTGCGGTATTATAGTCGTTTAAATCGTAATAGTAAATTTTGCCTAATTGAAAGTGCGCGCGCGCATGTAGCGGATCGTTAATGATGATCTCATTGAGTAACTGCAAACTTTTGGGAGTTTCTCCGTATTTCAGTTCTTCAACCGCCAGGAGATATTTCTCTTCGATGTTATAGTAAGTGTCCATAGTAAATAAAAAATCCTTCGATCGTCTTTATTTTAAACAAGGCGATCATAAATAAAACAATAAAGTATGTGGATGAAAAGCGCCCCTTACCAAGGGCTAATGTGGCTATCGAATAGCTAAACATTACCGGGCATACCGGATAACGGCTGCTTGCGGGTAATGATGGATTGGAGTTTTCTGTACAACATATTTTTTAAAGCTTATGCAATTTAAGCAATTAAACTATAGCTTCAAAATTTGTTGTTAAAAGATGATAATATGCATACAAAGTGAAACTGCATATGCATATTATCTATGGACACAAATCGCTTACGCTGATAAGCGTGCTGATTGTTGTTCTACCAACGGAATATTTACGTTTACGCCTTCTATTACGTAATTAGATTTAAGCTCACGTTCTGATACGATGACACAAAAATCTTCAAACCTTACACCATCTTCAAACGGGTAAAGGGTGTACCCACGTTTGTTGGCATCGTAAGCGCCAAGTTCGAAGATCTCTTCATAATTTTTGCCTTTTATCTTCGCGCCTTCTACCAGCTGGTAAGCGTCTTTTATTTCGTTAAAATTAATGTTTTTCATAGTAATTAGTCCTATACAATTACTTTGCCATTAATTTTATAGGCTAACTAAACCACTCAAATAATTGGTTTTGCTGTAACTTTTCTTTCTCTGCAGTATTTAAATCGCGCATTAGTTGGCCCTCTCCCATTTGTATCAGGCGGTTACCGTAGGTGTAAGCGTCTTTTAAATTGTGCGTAATCAGTATTGCTGTCAGGTTAAATTCTTTTACAATCTTGTCTGCAGTTTGCATCACGATATTGGCCGATCGCGGGTCGAGCGCAGCAGTAGGCTCGTCCAGCAATATCACTTTGCAACTGTCCATCACACTCATTAATAGGGTTAAAGCTTGGCGTTGACCACCAGATAATGTCCCCATTTGCTGATTGATCTTATCTTCTAAACCCAGGCCAAGTGTGGCTATTTTATCCTTCACCTGTTGGGCAAAATGGTCGCTGATGCCAATTTTAAGCCCCTTGGGTTGGGTACGGATGGCAGCGAGCCTAAAATTATCGATAATACTCAACCCCGAAGCAGTGCCGCTTAATGGATTCTGAAATACACGCGCCAGCCATTTGCTACGTTGATGATCCGGCAGTTTGGTAATATTTTCGTTATCCAGCATAATGGTGCCCGATGTTGGAAGCACACTGCCTGCAATAATATTCAGCAGTGTAGATTTCCCCGAACCATTTGAGCCTACAATTACTGTGTAATCTCCTTCGGCAATATTGAGATTAATGCCGTTGAGTGCTTTAACCTCGCTAACCTGGCCCTCATTGTAGGTTTTATAAACTTCACTAATCTTAATCATGCTGCCTCCTGAATGATAAACGTGGTAAACTCACAATTAATAACACAAATACAGCGGTTACCAATTTCAACAGGTTGGCATCAACCCCGATACTTAATGTAACGGCCAATACCATTTGAAATACGATAGCCCCACCCACAACCAGTATTAAGCTCCACACTACAGAAGTAATGCGCAGCCAGTTAATCAACGTTTCGGCAATGATAACCGAACCCAGGCCGGTAATTACGATACCTATCCCCATGTTAATATCAGCAAATCCCTGAAACTGGGTCATCATGAAACCGCTCAAGGCTGTTAGGCCGTTGGCCAAAGCCAGTCCGGTTATCTTCATCCGGTCGGTGTTTACTCCCATGGCACGGATCATCTGCTCGCTGTCGCCCGTGGCGCGCATGGCTATACCGAAATCTGTTTTAAGCAGGTAGCCTATTACTGCAACTAGTAAAATTACTACGATTAATAAGATGACCAAACTATTCTGGTTAGGATCGGCGGTAATATTTAGCCAATTAAAGATAGACGCTGTATTCAACAAGGGCACGTTTGAACGGCCAAGGATTTTTAGATTAACAGAATACAAAGCCGTCATCACCAGGATGCCTGCTAACAGCGCGTTTATTTTAAGCTTAGTATGGATCAATCCAGTTACAGCACCCGCAATACCGCCAATAACCAATACAGCCGGGATGGTTAGCCATAATGACTGCTGGTGGGTAAGCATGGTGGCGGTAACCACACCACCCAATGTATAACTGCCATCGGTAGTAATGTCTGGGATGTTAAAAATCTTCATCGACAGGTATACCCCCAGCGCAATGGCCGACAGGCATAAACCCTGCAATAAAGCGGTAAGGTAGAAATCCATTATTTAATAGCCTGGAAATTTGTAGGGATAGTTAAATGATACTTTTGCGCCACAGCCACATTATATACCCGCTTACGGATCTTCACCATCTCTGGTTTTAAGCCAGCGGCTGAGTGCGTTTTTAAATATTGTGCCGCCTGTAAGCCTGCCTGGAATCCCCATTGGTAAATATCGGCACCAAAGGCGGCAACAGCGCCGCGCTTTACCAAACCCGCTTCGCTGGTAAAAATGGGTACATTCTTTTGGTTACAGCTTTTCAAAATAGTTTCGAAGGATGCAAAAACGGTATTATCCGGGTTGGCAAAAAAGGCATCAATGTTTTTGCTTAACAATGATTGTGTAACCAGTTGAGCATCGGCAGACGAGTTTAACGGCAGGGCAACAATAGTTATATTTAAGCCTTTTGCAAGCGATTGAATCCGTGCCAGCGCATCGGCAGATTGTGGTTCAGACTGGTTATAGATCATCCCCACCACCAGCTTGCCGGCTTTTGGCTTCAGTATTTTAGGGATCAAGGCAAATGAGGTATCGATGTATGGCAGATCTTCAACCGCACCGAACAAATTGGCCGGAGCTTTACCATCGGCACCAATTAAATGCGCCCTTGCCGGCGTAGGCGAAACCATCATAAAAATGGGGATGGTCTTAGTTTTTTGTGAAGCCGTTACCGATGCTAAAGTAGTGCAGGTAGCCAGCAAGTCAACTTTATTACTTACAAACTGGTTAACAATTTGCGTTAAGGTAGGGATACTGCCTTCGGCGTTACTGTATTTAATTACTACCGTTTTTTTGTCTTCGCTAAAGCCGTTTTGCTTTAGGGCATCGGTAAAACCAACCCTTGCCTGTGCTATGGTCGCATCTTCAAAGGCATCAACAAAACCTACAACAGGCACCCCATTAGTTTGCTTTTGCTGACAGGAAACCAAGCCAAAAAGCAACAAAAATGCAGTTAACTTAAAAATATGCTTCATGTCACTAAATTAAACATTTAAGAAACATAAGGTTTATAATTATACACTTACTACCCTTTTTTACGTTAATTTGGCAATTACATGATACCAATAATTTCAAAACTACCGCAAACGCCCACCACTATCTTCTCGGTAATGTCGGCCTTGGCTAACGAAGTTGGCGCCATTAATCTATCGCAAGGTTTCCCGGACTATGAATGTTCGCCAGTACTAACAGACCTGGTAAACAAGGCAATGCAAGACGGTCACAACCAATACGCGCCTATGCCGGGCCTGCTTTCGTTACGCGAGCAGATCAGCCAGAAAACCGAAAAGCTATATGGTGCAACCTACAATCCCGATAGCGAGATCACCATAACCGCAGGCGGCACACAGGCTATATTTACGGCCATCAGCGCAGTTATTCACCCTAATGACGAGGTTATCATTTTCGAACCGGCTTATGATTGCTATGCCCCTACTATTAAATTAATGGGTGGTATTGTAAAATCATTAGAATTGCACCCGCCCGATTATAAGATTCAATGGGATATGGTGAAAAAGTTGATCAGCAACCGTACGCGGATGATCATTTTAAATTCGCCGCACAACCCTACGGCTACCATTTTGGATGCAGAGGATATTAAGCAACTGAACGACATTGTAACCAACCGCGACATCATTATTCTGAGTGATGAGGTTTACGAGCATTTAGTGTTCGATGGTCAGCAGCATTTAAGTATGGCCCGCTATCCCGAATTGCAGCAGCGCAGTTTTATTGTGGCATCATTTGGTAAACTGTTTCATACCACCGGCTGGAAAATTGGTTATTGCATGGCCCCTGCTTATTTAATGCAGGAGTTTAGAAAAATTCACCAGTTTAATGTGTTCAGTGTAAATACACCGATGCAGGTAGCTGCTGCCGAATACCTGAAAGATGAAAATATTTATTTAAGCCTGCCCGATTTCTTTCAGCAAAAGCGCGATCACTTTAGAGAAGGACTAAAACAAACCAGGTTTGAGTTATTGCCTTGCAGTGGTTCATACTTTCAATCGGTACGCTACCAAAACATAGCAGATGAGAAAGATAGCGACTTTGCCATGCGTATTACCAGGGAAACCGGCGTAGCTGCCATACCTGTTTCAGCCTTCTATTCGCGGGGTACAGACCACCAGATATTACGTTTTTGTTTTGCGAAAAAGCAAGAAACACTGGATAAAGCCGTTGATAGATTAGTAAAGTTGTAAACTTTAGCCATAAAATCACCTAAAAATATAATTTATAAGCTCTAATAAAAATTTATGGAGAACCTTAAAATTACCGTTTTTCAAGGACATCTTTTTTGGGAAAACATTGATAAGAATTTACAAAATATAGCACTGCGCTTAGCAGGGATCCGCGAAAAAACAGATCTGATTATTTTGCCCGAAATGTTTACTACCGGCTATTCTATGAACGCCGAAAAACTGGCAGAACCCATGTATGGTAAATCTATGCAATGGATGCAGGAAACCGCCCATAAATTTGGCGCTGTAGTGACTGGGAGCCTCATTATAGAAGAAGCCGGCCATTATTATAACCGGCTGATATGGATGCGCCCCGATGGCACGTACGCCCAATATGATAAACGCCATCTGTTTACCATGGCTAAAGAAGAGGATACTTACACAGCAGGCCGAGATAAACTGATAGTTGAACTAAACGGCTGGAAGATTTGTCCCGTAATTTGTTATGATCTGCGTTTCCCGGTGTGGCTGCGCAATGTAGATGCCGAATATGACCTGCTGATTGTAGTGGCTAACTGGCCCGAAAGACGCTCATTGCACTGGCGCACTTTAATATCTGCCCGGGCAATTGAAAACCTTGCATATGTTATAGGTGTTAACCGTGTAGGCCATGATGGTAACGAGGTTTACCATTCGGGCGATTCTACCTGTATTGATCCGGCCGGTAATGTTGTATATTACAAAAGGGACGAAGAAGATGTTTATACGTTTTCGATACTGGCCGAAGAAGTAATTAAGGCCCGCCGGTACTTTCCTTTTTTAAAGGATGCCGATGCGTTTACGCTGCAAGGATGATGATTTAGCTGAACTTCACTTTAACTTCATCCCGGTTCTTGAAAATTGCATCTGTGAATTAGGGAATGTTAAAGATGAAGAGCTATCAGTTGAACTTAAAAAACAAGAACTACTATTTTAAAGAGATCCTCGGGTTTCTGTTCCTGCTTTTTGCCGTTTATTTTATCCGCCACCAATCATACGAGCTTAAGCATATTGGCAGTGTGTTAAGGGGATCAGAATTTAACTGGATACTAATTGGCCTTGCTGTTACCTTGTTATATATTGCCACCCAGGCGTATATGTATGTTTACAGCTTTCGTACGGTAGGCGCAAAAATCAGGCTTTGGGATGGCGTTAAGCTTTTTTTGAAACGCAACCTCATCAGTGTTTTTTTGCCGGGCGGCGGGGTTACCTCGCTGGCCTTTTTTACCAAAGAAATTGAGCAGCAGCACATCAGCAAAAGTCGCATCAATTTTGCTTCTTATATATATGGCTTTGTAGGCATTTTTACAGTGTTTGTGGTAGCTATACCGGTTATGCTGTGGCTTATTATTACCAACCAGCAATTCGCCGGCGAAATGTGGGCTTTTGGCAGTGTAGGTGTCCTTATTATTATACTGGGATGGGCCACTTGGTCATTATTAAAACGAGGATTAATATTCAGGCTGGTTATTAGACTTAGCCCCGAGATTGAACTGGTTTGGAATGAGATCATGGCCGATAAGTTCTCCTATAAAGCATTTATCCAAACGGTATTAATCTCGCTGCTTATCGAGTTTATGGGCATTGCCCACCTGATGATCGCCATGGCAGCTATTGGCAAGGTGCCATCATTCGAAGCCGCTGCAGTAGGTTATATCATTGCTACCCTATTCCTCATCATTTCGCCTTTTTTACGAGGAATGGGGGCTATTGAACTCTCACTCACCTTGTTTTTAAAACAGTATGGCGGCTTTAACATTACCGAAGCTGCTGCCATTACCTTACTATATCGTTTGTTCGAGTTTTGGTTGCCACTGGTAGCAGGCATATTCAGCTTTATATTTAACAAGGGCAATATTTTTCTACGGATATTTCCTGCAGTGTTATTATTTGGTTTGGGGATGGTTAATATTATTTCAGTTTCTACCCCGGCTATTAAATCGCGCGTAAAGTTATTGAGCGAATTCTTTCCGATACAAACTATTTATATCTCTAATTTTCTGGTATTAATCATCGGGATATTGCTAATTATCACCTCCGCGTTTTTAATCAGGGGTTTGCGTAATGCCTGGTATTTTGCATTGGGATTATGCATGTTTTCACTAGTGGGACACATTACCAAGGCTTTTGATTATGAAGAATCGCTGATTGCACTATTTGTTATGATTGCGCTTTTACTCACCCAGCGTCAGTATTATATCCGTACCAACAGAAATCTGCAAAGCCTGAGCCTGGGTGCCGCACTCTGGATCTTTGCTGCCGTTACCATTTATGGTATTGTAGGTTTTTATTACCTTGATAAGCAACATTTTGATATTGATTTTTCATTGGCAGCCTCTGTACGCAGCACATTCGATAATTTTATTCTGCTTAACTCGGCCGGCTTAATACCACACACCAGGTTTGCACGCTCCTTTTTATATTCTATTAACCTGTTTGGCGTGGCTGCTATTGCCTTAGTATTCTACGCTTTTATTAAACCCTACTTTTTAGAACGCGAGATTGATGAGAGTGAGCTAAATAACGCGAATAAACTTTTAGAGAAATACGGTAATTCGCCGGTTGATTATTTTAAAACCTATGCCGATAAACTCTTCTTCTTTTCTGAAGAACACGAAGGTTTTCTGGCATACCGGGTAGCCAATAATTTTGCCATTGTACTGGAAGAGCCTGTTTGCGAAGACAATATGAGTGTTAAGTCTGACATATTGCGCGAGTTCGAACGTTTTTGTCAGCAGCAGGGTATTAAGCCAGCCTACTATCGTGTAGATAGTTTAAGCCTCGATCTGTTCGGTTACCTGGGTAAAAAATGGATGGTAATTGGTCAGGAAGCAATACTTGATCTCAACACCTTTTCGCTGGAGGGCAAAGACCGAAAGTCGATGCGCAATGCGGTTAACAGTATGCAGAAAAAAGGCTTTATCACCAAAATATATGAAGCGCCCATTAAGGAAGGCCTGTTGCAGAAACTTAAACTGGTAAGCGACGAATGGCTAAAAAGTATGGACCGTGAAGAACTGGTATTTTCGCAAGGAATGTTTGATTGGGATCAGTTGAAACATCAGCCTATCATCACCTTAGAGAATGATGACGAGAAAGTATTGGCGTTTTTAAACGTAATACCAGACTATGCCCCGGGCGAGGCCACCTACGATCTGATCCGTAAAACAGCCGATGCACCGGGTGGCAACATGGATGTACTGATCATAGAATTGATTAACTATTGCAAAGGCAAAGGTTACCAGTATTTAAATATGGGCCTTGCCCCTATGTCTGGTATTGAAAAAGCCCGCGATTTGCCCGAGCGCACCATAAAGTTTGCCTACGAAAAAATCCAGCAGTTTAGACATTATCGAGGCCTGCGCGATTTTAAGGAGAAGTTCGATCCACTATGGCGCAATAAATACCTGGTATATGAAAACTCTTACGATCTGTTGCAGTTGCCAATGGCTATATCAAAAGTAATGAAACCGTGATTTTACACACACTTGTCATTGCGAGCGATAGCGTGGCAATCGCGTCGCATTTATCTACGACGAGATTGCTTCGTACCTCGCAATGACAAATTTCTTTATTATAATATGAAATTTGATTTGAAAATTATCGCCTTATACATTCTGATTGGTTTATTGGTAACAATTGTTTCTTCTACCCAAGCTCAAATATCCAGCAAAGACTCTATTCATTATAGTGGCTTTGGCTATATGCATTTATATAAACCTACCCAACAAGTAAATAATGTAATTATTTGTGTATCTGGAGATGGCGGCTGGAATGAGGGTATTGAAGGCATCGCTCTAAAAATCAAAACGCCAAATACTTTAATAATTGGTGTAGATGTACGCCACGTTCTTAAATACATGCGCGAAAATAAAGCTGAGTGCTTGTACCCGGCTGCAGATTTTGAAGAAATGAGCCAGTTTGTACAAAAGGAAATGGGTTACAAAACTTACTTTACTCCTGTTCTGTTGGGCTATTCATCCGGTGCTACATTGGTTTACGGTTTGCTGGCACAAGCACCGCAAAATACATTCAGAGGGGCTATTGCACTAGGTTTTTGCCCCGATCTGGATATTAAGAAACCACTATGTAAAGGTTCGGGCAAGTTTGAATGTATTAAGCGGAATGATAATAAAGGCTATGATATTGGTCCGGTGAGTAACTTGAGCGCGCCCTTTATCTCAATGCAAGGCACTGCAGATCAGATTTGCGATTATGCCTCAACTGTTGCATTTCTAAAAAAAGTACCGCATGCCGAGGTGGTGTCCTTACCCAAAGTTGGGCATGGTTACACCGTAGACAAAAACTGGGTACCGCAATTTAAACAAGCCTACGCCCATTTGTTAACCATAACACAGGAAACCCCTGCGCCAAACGAAGCGAGCATGAAAATTAACCTGCCCATTAAAATAACTGAGGCCGGCGGCACAGCACAAGCCAATGATATGGTATTAATGATTTCGGGCGATGGCGGCTGGACGGGCTTCGATCAGCAAATTGCTTCAGAGTTTGCTTCACATGGCATCCCGGTTGTCGGTCTCAATTCTCTAAAATATTTCTGGGACAAGAAAACACCTGAACAAACTGCACAAGATGCTTTAACGTTAATTGAAAAATATTCATCACTTTGGAAAAAGGAGAATATTGTTTTGGTGGGATATTCGTTCGGTGCCGATGTGATGCCGTTTATTTATAATCGTTTGCCCGAGGCTATCAAAAAACGGGTGCATAATGTAGGTTTGCTATCACCATCAAAGGATACAGATTTTGAGGTCCATGTTTCAGATTTACTCAACTTTGGTTCGTCAGACCGGGAGCTGAAAGTACCTGCCGAGATTGAGAAAATGACAGATGTTAAGATCACCTGTTTCTTTGGTAAAGATGAAGACGATGTACCGCTTAATGAGCTGCCCAAACAAAATTGTAAAGTTGTATTTTTAGATGGAGGGCATCATTACGAAAATAGTTTCGATGTGATCTATAAAAATGTAATTCCGCAATAAAGTGAAGGATTTTGTTCGTTCCTTCATGCAAAATTCATATCTGTTTATAAGATTTGTAACGTTGAATAGGGATCAGAAACATGCAAAAACTAAAAAATCTAACTTTTTTATTACCCGCTCTTACACTTTTTTCTACATTAACCGCTAAAGCACAGACAGATACGCTTAAGCTCAATTTTCAGGATGCCGAAAAGCAATTTCTGCAGAACAACTTAAGTTTGGTTGCGCAAAAGTATAACGTAGAATCAACTAAAGCATTAATCGATCAGGCCAAACTTTGGGACAACCCCACCCTTAGTACTGATCAAAACATCTGGGATGGTAGTAGCCGTCGTTTATTTGACCACTCGAACGGCTACGGCCAGGTGTTTGTACAATTAAGTCAGGTATTTACTACCGCCGGCAAACGTGGCAAGCAAGTACAAGTTGCCAAAGACAATGCTCAAATTCAGGAAGCTGCTTTTAATGACCTCATGCGTAATCTTCGCTACAATCTGCAGCTCGATTTTGGCCAGGTTGCTACACTGGTTGAGCAGAGCCACGTTTATCAGAATGAAATTAAGGCTGCAAACGGGTTGGTAGGTGTAACCCAAAAAACATTTGATGCAGGTAACACCTCCATGAAAGACCTGATCCGTTTAAAGGCCCTTGTTTTTGGGTTGGAGAATGACATGGTTGAAAACAGCAGGCAGATCAACGAACTACAGGCAGAACTTAAAACCCTGCTGCACGTAAAGGAAACCGCGTTTGTTTTACCAATTGTGCAGGATAAACCGGTGCAGGATGTTAACCTGGATGTTGTAGCTTTAATTGACCAGGCAAAAACCAACCGCCCCGATTTCTTATCAAACCAGTACCAGTTAAATTCATCAACCCATAACCTGGCTTTACAAAAAGCAATGGCCGCGCCCGATATTACGCTTGGTGGCTCGTTCGATAAAAACAGCAGTTATGCCCGTAATTATTATGGTTTACAGATAGGCCTTCCCCTACCCGTATTTAACCGTAACCAGGGCAATATAAAATCGGCCAAGTATGATGTAATGAGCCAGCAGGCTACCTTACAGGATAACGAGGTTAGGCTGCGTAATGATGTGGTGCAAGCCATTAATCAGTACAAACTAAACCAGCAGCTTTTTAGTACCCAGCAAATACAGTTTAATGAACAGTATGACAAGCTGTTTAACGCCATGACCACCGGCTTTAAACAACGTCAGATTAGTTTAGTGGAGTTTATAGATTTTTTTGATAGCTATAAGGACACCAAGCTTAAAATTTTGCAGCAGCAATACAACCTGCAAAAATCTATCGCCGACCTCAACTTCGCCGTTGGCACTACTGTGATTAAACCGTAATAAATTTTAACTCGATAACAACAAACTATAAATGATGAAAACAAAAGCGTTAGTAACCGGCTTTGCCGCTTTAACGTTGCTGGCAGCATGCAAGCATAAAACAGAAGCGCCTGTTGAAAACAAACAGGTATGTGTAAGCGATTCGATGGCCAAATTAATTACCATTGATACCGCCAAAACAGCCACCATGAAAGATGAACTGAATCTTTCGGGCGAAGTGTCTTTTGATGATAACAACGTAGTTAAAGTGTTCCCTTTTTCTAGCGGACAGGTTTTACAGGTTAAAGTTTCCCTGGGCGATAAAGTAACCAAAGGCCAGGTACTGGCTATTTTGCGCAGTGCAGATGTTGCCGGTAACTATACCGATTTAACATCTACCGATGCCGATCTGGCTATTGCCAAACGTCAGCTTTCACAGGCAGAATATTTATACAAGAACGGTATCTCGAGCGAGCGTGATTACACTGAAGCGAAAGAAGGTTACAACAAAGCCGTAGCAGCAAGCAGCAAAATAAAACAACAGTTGGCTATTAACGGTGGTGGTAACACCAGCGCATCTGGTACCTTAATTGTTAAGGCACCGCAAAGTGGTTACATTGTAGAGAAAAACATTACCCAGGGTAGCTTTATCCGCCAGGATAACGCCGGCAGCATGTTTACCATCTCTAACATGCAGGATGTTTGGATCTGGGCCAACGTGTTCGAGTCTGATATCAGCAAGGTTAAATCTGGTTACACAGCTAAAGTAACTACGCTAGCCTATCCGGGTAAGGTATTTACCGGCAAGGTTAACGAAGTGAGTTCGGTGTTAGACCCGGATAATAAGGTAATGAAAATTAAAATTGTATTACCTAATCCCGATATGCTTTTAAAGCCTGAAATGTTTACCAGCGTAACTATTTCCAATAGTGATAACCAGCAGGCGGTAGCTGTACCGGCTAAGGCAGTTGTGTTTGATAACAGCAAATACTATGTGGTGGTTTACAACAGCAAATGCGATTTAAAAGTGCGCGAAGTAAGCGTTATTAAAAGCGTTGATGATATTTCTTATATCAGCTCTGGTTTAAAACCGGGCGATCTGGTGATATCAAAAAATCAGCTGATGCTGTATGACGCGTTAACTGCCGAATAACATTTTCGACAGCATTTTATCAAGTTTAATCGCTAATTATTGATTAATTGAAGCAATGAATAAATTCATTAAAGGCATCATACAATTTTCTCTAAAAAACCGGTACTTCGTGTTTTTTATGACGGCAGTACTGGCTGGTTTAGGGGTATGGAGCTATAGCAATACACCTATTGAAACGTTTCCCGACGTTACCAATACACAGATCATCATCATAGCCCAATGGCCGGGACGTAGCGCTGAAGAGGTTGAAAAGATGATCACCATCCCGATGGAGACCGTGTTAAACTCGGTACAGAGTAAATCTAATCTGCGTACCACCTCTTCATTCGGTTTGTCTTATATCCGTATTATTTTTGATGACGGCGTTGACGATGCCTTTGCCCGCCAGCAGGTATTAAGCCGCTTAAGCAATGCAGATTTGCCGGACGGTGTTAAGCCGGAAGTTGAGCCACCTTATGGCCCAACAGGCGAAATTTATCGTTACACTTTAAAAAGCCATACCAAATCACTGCACGAGCTTACCGCTATACAGGATTGGGTATTAGACCGCCAGTTTAAAGCCATACCCGGTGTGGCCGATGTTAACAGCTTTGGCGGCGAAGAAAAAACTTACGAAGTAAGTGTTAAACCTGCCCTGCTAAGCAAATACGGATTAACCTCACTGGATGTATTTAGCGCCATTAACCGCAGTAATATTAACGTAGGCGGCGATATTATTGAGAAGAACGACCAGGCTTACATTGTACGCGGTATTGGTTTAATTAATAATACAGATGAGATCTCTAACATCATTATTAAAAACGTAAACAACGTGCCGATACTGGCCAAAGATGTTGCCGAAATTAAAGAAAGCGGACTGCCCCGTTTAGGGCAAGTAGGCCGCGATAAAGAAAACGACGCAATTGAAGGTATTGTGGTAATGCGCAAAGGCGAAAATCCTGCCGAGGTGCTGGAACGTGTGCGCGATAAGGTGAAAGACCTTAACGATAACGTTTTGCCAAAGGATGTAAAGATCGATACGTTTTATGATCGTACCAACCTGATGGATTTTTGTACCGAAACGGTGATCCATAACCTTTGCGAAGGTATTATACTGGTAACCGTGATCGTGTTCCTGTTCATGGCCGACTGGCGTACCACGTTAACCGTAACACTGGTTATTCCGCTGGCATTACTGTTCGCCTTTATTTGTTTACGCTTAAAAGGTATGAGCGCCAACCTGCTCTCTATGGGTGCAGTCGATTTTGGTATCATTGTAGACGGGGCCGTGGTAATGGTTGAGGGGATCTTCGTGGCGCTCGATCATAAAGCACACCAGGTGGGCATGGAGAAATTTAACAAACTGGCTAAACTCAGCTTGTTTAAAAACGTGGGTACAGAAATGGGGAAATCCATCTTCTTCTCCAAAATAATTATCCTTACCTGTTTGGTGCCAATTTTTGCCTTCCAAAAGGTAGAAGGTAAAATGTTCTCGCCACTGGCTTATACTTTAGGTTTTGCCTTAATTGGTGCCTTAATTTTTACCTTAACACTGGTGCCTGCCCTATCGAGCATCTTGCTGAACAAGAACGTAAAGGAGAAGCACAACCCGGTTGTGTTATTCTTCGAAAACGGTATCCGCCGTATGTTTACGTTTACCTATAAAAATCAAAAGTTAAGCTTAATCGTATCATTGGTTATCATGGTACTAACTTTTGCTTCTGCTAAGTTTTTGGGTACAGAGTTTTTACCACAGCTTAACGAAGGTGCTTTATGGGTAACTGCACAGTTGCCAATGAGTACCTCGTTAGAAAGTTCGGTAAACGTAACCAACAAAATGCGCGAGATTTTATCTACCTATCCCGAAGTTAAACAAACCCTATCGCAGGTTGGTCGTACTAATGACGGTACCGACCCTAAAGGTTTCTTTAACGTACAGATCCAGGTAGATCTTTTACCGCACAAACAGTGGAAACGTAACATTACCGAGGATGAGCTGATTGCAGACATGTACAAGAAGCTAAGCAAGTATCCGGGTATCATTTATAACTTCTCGCAGCCTATTAGTGATAACGTGGCCGAAGCTGTTGCGGGTGTACCAGCATCAATGGCAGTTAAAATATTCGGTCCTGATTTTGAGGTGCTTGACCATAAAGCAGATGCTGTAATGGCGATACTGAAAAAAATCCAGGGGGTTGAAGATTTAGGTGTACTGCGTAATCTTGGTCAGCCGGAGTTCAGGATCGAATTAGATCAGCGTAAAATGGCCTTGTATGGTGTAACTACTGCCGATGCCAATGCTGTTATAGAGATGGCCATTGGTGGTAAAGCAGCCACGCAATTATATGAAGGCGAACGCAAGTTTGATATTCGTGTACGTTATCAGAAAGATTCGCGCGATACCCAGGAGAAGATCGAAAACCTGATGGTGCCTACTCTGAATGGTTCTAAAATCTCTATCAAGGAGATCTCTACCATTAAAACATTAACAGGCCCTGCGTTTATATACCGCGATAATAACATGCGTTACATTGCTGTTAAATTTTCGGTACGTGGCCGCGATTTGGGTAGTACCATTGCAGAGGCTCAGCAAAAAGTAGGTGCCGCGGTTAAGTTAGATCGAGGTTACAGCTTTACCTGGAATGGTGAGTTTGAAAATCAGATTCGTGCATCAAAAACATTGTCACGCGTAGTGCCAATCTGTTTACTGGTTATCTTCCTTATTCTGTTCATTACCTTTGGTAACGCCAAAGATGCCACACTGGTAATCCTCAACGTGCCTTTCGCTTTAATAGGTGGTATCCTTGCCCTGCATATTACAGGTATCAACTTTAGTATCTCGGCGGGTATCGGTTTCATTGCCCTGTTTGGGGTTTGTATCCAAAACGGTGTGATTCTGATCTCGGTGTTCCGTAAAAACCTCGATGCCCGGATGCCATTAGATACCGCCATATTAGAAGGTGTAATCTCCCGTGTTCGCCCGGTGGTAATGACCGCATTGATGGCTGCCATCGGTTTAATGCCGGCTGCTATATCAACCGGAATCGGTTCAGAGACACAGAAACCACTGGCTATTGTAGTTATTGGTGGTTTGGTTACTTCAACCATATTAACGTTGTTAATACTCCCTATTATTTACGCCATTGTGCATCGGTTGATCCACAGGCGCGAAAACAGGAAACTGTTAGCAAAATTAGGTGCTATTAAAAAATCATAAACAAACAAAACGCCCCGTTATTATGCGGGGCGTTTTTTGTTGCTACCTACCGGTAATCTTGTTAATTTGCATTTTGTTATCTGTAACTCAAATTAATGCATTTTAAAAAAGCCAATATCTGTAAGCTGTTTTTTACGCTGCTTGCCTTGCTATATATTAACACTGCATTTGCCCAAAAGAAAAAGGACTATACCCCAATGGTCGATCCTTTTATTGGTACCGGCGGGCATGGGCACACCTACCCTGGCGCTGTGGTGCCGTTTGGTATGGTACAATTAAGCCCCGATACCCGGCTCGAAGGCTGGGATGGCTGCTCTGGTTACCACTATACCGATACAGTGGTTTATGGCTTCTCGCACACGCACTTAAGCGGTACAGGTGTTGCAGATTACTGCGATGTATTATTTATGCCTACAACGGGAGCACCAAAATTATTGAATACAGAATACTGCTCTGTATTTAAGAAGAAAAATGAGATTGCTACTCCCGGTTATTATAAAACCCATTTAGAAAAATACAACATCGATGCAGAGCTTACCGCAACTACCCGTGT
Source organism: Mucilaginibacter polytrichastri (assembly GCF_001911425.1). Lineage (GTDB taxonomy): Bacteria > Bacteroidota > Bacteroidia > Sphingobacteriales > Sphingobacteriaceae > Mucilaginibacter > Mucilaginibacter polytrichastri. The sequence goes on from NZ_MPPL01000001.1 coordinate 2,132,020, forward strand.
GGGTGTGCATCGCTACACCTTCCCTGGCACAGCAGAAGCTAATATCATTATTGACCTGAAGCACCGCGACGAAGTGCTGGATTCGTGGATTGAGGTAGTGAACAACCATGAGATCCGTGGTTTCAGGCAGTCTAAGGGGTGGGCAGCAAATCAATCGGTATACTTTTATGCTAAATTTTCTAAGCCGTTTAAAACTTATGGCATTGCACTAAATGATGCTGTACAAAAAGGGCAGCAAAAGGTACAGGGCAAAAATGTAAAAATGTATATTCAGTTTGATGACCCTAAAGAGGTAATTGCCAAGTTGGCCATCTCGTCGGTTAGTACCAACGGGGCATTAAAAAATCTGGATGCCGAAGTACCCGACTTTGATTTTAAACTGATACAAAAGGCAGCCAAAACCGAATGGATAAATGCATTGGCAAAAATTGAGGTAGAGGGTGGCGCGCCAAATACCCGGCAGCAAGCGCAGCAACAAAATGCTACCTACAATCCTTATGGCGCTAATAAGATAGCTGCCAAGAACAAGAAGAATGAAAAGCCAATTGATTACGCCAAACAAAAACAAACCATATTTTACACCGCGTTATATCATACCATGCTGGCCCCAAATGTATACAGTGATGTAGATGGCCAATACCGCGGCATGGATCAGCAGGTGCATACCGCGCAGGGCTTTACTTATTATACAGTTTTTTCTCTATGGGATACCTTTAGGGCCGAACACCCCCTATTAACTTTGATAGACCGCAAACGTACGCTCGACTTTGTTAAAAGCTTTTTGGCGATGTATGACCAGGGTGGCTTATTGCCGGTTTGGCCGCTGGCATCAAACGAAACCTTTTGCATGGTAGGTAATCACTCCATCCCCGTAATTGTGGATGCTTATGCCAAAGGAATTAAAGATTTTGATGCCGAAAAAGCATTTATAGCCATGAAGACCGCCGTAAACCGCAACCAGTTCGGGTTGGATTCGTACCGTAAAAATGGTGCGGTATTGGTTGATGATGAAAATGAATCGGTATCAAAAACCCTGGAATACGCCTACGACGACTGGTGCATTGCCCAAATGGCCAAAATGCTGAATAAAGATACCGACTACCACGAATTTATTAAACGTGCTCAATACTGGAAAAACGTTTACAATAACCAAAACGGCTTTATACAAGGCCGCACCAACGGCGGCTGGTTTGCCCCTTTTAAAGCTACCGATGTAAATAATAATTATACCGAAGGCAATGCCTGGCAATACTCCTTTCTTGTACCACAGGATGTGGAAGGTTTAATAAAAAACATGGGCGGCAAAGAAGCATTTGAAGCCAAGCTGGATGAACTTTTTACCACCACAGAGCAACTAACCGGCCGCCAGCAAGATGACATTAGCGGCTTAATAGGCCAGTATGCGCATGGTAATGAGCCAAGCCACCACATAGCTTATTTGTACAACTTTACAGATAACCCCGATAAAACACGGCTTTATTTAAGTAAGATCATGAATGAGTTTTATACTACCAAACCCGATGGCCTGGCCGGCAATGAAGACTGCGGGCAGATGTCGGCCTGGTATGTAATGAGTGCGTTGGGGTTGTATAATATTGCGCCGGGCCAGCAACAATTTCAAATAGGCTTACCCCAGTTTGATAAAGCAGTAATTAACCTCGAAAACGGAAAGAAGTTTACCATCACCAATGCCAATGCAAGCGTGGTACGCGGCAATATTTATCTACAGGGGATGAATCTGGCTAAACATGCTTATAATAAGCTTTACATCAATAATGATGACATTGTTAATGGTGGTGAATTTGAGGTATTTACTGGCCGATTGCAAAACCAATTATTTATGCAGGATCTTGAAAGGCCAACATCTAAAATAACAGACGATTTGATTGTTGCAAATCCATATTTCAGTACTTCGGAAAAGACTTTCAAACAGCCTTTCAGCATGGAGATAAAATGTGCGGAGAATGGTGTTAAAATTTACTATACATTGGATGGAAGTACGCCTACGGCTTCGTCTACACTTTATAATAAGCCGTTTTTAATTTCAACTACTACAAACATAAAAGCCATTGCTGTGAAAGATGGTAAAAGCAGCTTTATAATTTCAGGCAGTTTCATGATGATGCGTGCCGATCTTAAATTAAAGCTCAACTAGCATTATAATTGTAGGATATAATTAAGATTAGCAGCAAATATTCGCGTCTGTCAATATAATGATGTCATGCTTGTTTAGCATCCCAAAGGGCAGGTTGGCGACTTAACATGTGGGATCCCGAAACAAGTTCAGGATGACGGGTGAATAAATCATAAAAGAATGTCTTGCTGAACTTGTTTCAGCACCACAGGACAGGTCGTCGACTTAGCATGTGGGATCCCGAAACAAGTTCGGGATGACGGGTGAATAAACTATAAAAGAATGTCTTGCTGAACTTGTTTCAGCACCCTACAGGACAGGTCGGCGACTTAGCATACGGGATCCCGAAACAAGTTCAGGATGACGGGTGAATAAACCATAAAAGAATGTCTTGCTGAACTTGTTTCAGCACCCTACTGGACAAGTCGGCGACTTAGTATACGGGATGCTGAAACAAGTATAGGATGACGGGTGAATAAACCATAAAAGAATGTCTTGCTGAACTTGTTTCAGCATCCCACAGGACAGGTCGTCGACTTAGCATGTGGGATCCCGAAACAAGTTCAGGATGACGGGTGAATAAATTATAAAAATAGTATGGGATGCTGAACTTGTTTCAGCATCCCATAGGACTGGTCGGCGACTTAGCATACGGGATCCAGAAACAAGTACAGGATGATGGGTGAATAAACCATAAAAGATTGTCTTGCTGAACTTGTTTCAGCACCCTACAGGACAGGTCGGCGACTTAACATGTGGGGGATCCCGAAACAAGTTCGGGATGACGGGTGAATAAACCATAAAAGAATGTCTTGCTGAACTTGTTTCAGCACTCTACAGGACAGGTCGGCGACTTAGCATGTGAGATCCCGAAACAAGTTCGGGATGACGGGTGAATAAACCATAAAAGAATGTCATGCTGAACTTGTTTCAGCACCCCACAGGACAGGTCGGCGACTTAGCATGTGGGATTTACTTTACTTTACTTCTCACTCTCCAGCATCTTTTTTACTTCGGCAAATTTCTCTTTTTCTTCGGGTGTTGGTACCGGGTCTTTAGGATGTAATTCCTTCAGTGTTTCGAGGATAACGTTAGAGATGGCAATGCGTGTAAACCATTTTTTATCAGCCGGTATAATGTACCATGGTGCATCTTCGGTTGCTGTAGTATTAATGGCTTCTTCGTAGGCGTTCATGTAATCATTCCAATACGTTCGTTCGGTTACGTCGGCAGATGAGAATTTCCAGTTTTTATCCTCATGATCCAAACGTTTCAGGAAACGTTCTTTCTGCTCCTCTTTCGATAAATGGAGGAAAAACTTAACAATCTTAGTACCGTTACGGGTCAGGTGTTTTTCAAAGTCTTTAATGCTTTTGTAGCGGCCTTTCCAAAAATCGTCTGTAATATCTGCTACCTTTTCTATACCGGGTATGCGTTCGTTCAGCACAATTTCGGGGTGAACTTTTGTGATCAGCACATTCTCATAATGCGACCGGTTGTGGATGCCGATTCGGCCTCGCTCTGGCAGGGCTATGTAATGCCGCCATAAAAAATCATGATCCAGTTCCTCGGTGCTGGGCTGTTTAAAACTGTAAACCTGGCAACCCTGCGGATTCAAGCCCGACATGGTATGCGCAATGGCACCGTCTTTCCCGGCGGCATCCATCGCCTGGAAAATAATGAGCAGCGCATGGCGGTTATCCGCATAAAGTTTGGTTTGCAGCTCAGCGGTTTCCTTAATCAACCCCGCCAGTATTTCTTCCGAATCATCTTTTTTATATAGCCCTGTGTAGGCCGTATCAAAATCATTTAACGAAATCTTTTTTTCGCCGGTTATCTTAAATTGTTCCTGTATATTATCCATTAGTAAATTTATTAAGTATTTTAAGTAAAATTTCGTGGTTCTGATTACGTTGTTAATATTTGTTGATCACTATGAAATAGTGGCTTAAATTCACATCTTTACCCAATGTTCAGACGTATAAACAATATATTCCTGCGTAGTTTTTTAATATTCATCTACTTTATCATTATATTTTTCTGTGCTATTGAGATAAACTTCCTTTGGTTGTTTGGATACTCACCTGATATGCAGGATATTAAAACCCCTACTATGTCGGTTTCTTCCGAGGTTTACTCGGCCGATGGCAAACTACTAGGTCGTTATTTCAAAGAAAACCGCTCTCCGGTTGCTTTTAAAGACATATCTCCCAACCTGATCAATGCCCTTATCTCTACCGAAGATGCACGTTTTTACAAGCACTCCGGTGTCGATTTCTTTTCTTTTGCTACCAGTGTGGTGGCAACAGCCAAAGGCGACAAACGTGGCGGCAGCACTATTACACAACAACTGGCCAAGAATTTGTTTTCAACCCGTAAGCGTAAATCGCAGGGCTTTATTAAACATATCCCGGTGTTTCGCACCTTGGTTTATAAATGTAAGGAATGGCTTACTGCTTTTAAAATAGAACATCTGTATACTAAGCAGCAAATATTAACCATGTACTTTAACACAGTGCCTTTTGGTAATAATTCGTTCGGTATAAAAACCGCTACTCTTAAATACTTTAACAAAAACCCCAACGAGGTTACCCCTGCCGAAGCTGCTACACTGATCGGTATGCTTAAAGGCACTTCGGTATACAACCCTATCCGCTACCCGGCACGTTCACTAGAGCGGCGTAATACCGTATTGGGCCAAATGGAAAAGTATGGCTACATCACCAAAGCGGCATTTGTTGAAAATACACACACTCCATTAAACCTCGACCTCAGCTTTGTTGAAAATGATTCGCAAGGAGATTCGTACATCCGCCATGCGGTTGAAAAATGGCTGGATAAATGGCTGAAAGCTAATGATTACGATCTTTATGTGGATGGCCTGAAAATTTATACTACTATTGATTCGCGCTTGCAGCAATATGCAGAAGAGGCAGTAGATGAGAAAATGAAGATGTTGCAAAAACGTTTTTATAACATTTGGGGCAAAAAGGCACCGTGGCGCGATTCACATGGTGTGGAAATTAAAGACTTTGTACTGAAGGCCGAGCAGAAACTCCCAATATACGACCTGTTAGAGAAACGCTATAAAGGCGATACCACCCAGATTCAGGCTTATTTTAAGAAGCCTAAAAAAATGAAGGTATTTAGCTGGAACGGCGAACGCGACACCACCATATCCAGCATCGATTCCATTAAATATTACGCCAAAATACTTAATACCGGTATGATGACCATTGAGCCAACCACCGGTAAAATTAAAGTATGGGTGGGCGGTATCGATTACAAGCACTTTAACTTCGACCACGTTAACCAATCTAAACGCCAGGCGGGTTCTACATTTAAGCCCTTTGCTTATTTAACCGCGCTGGATAACGGCTACACCCCTTGCGATAAGTTTACCGATAAACCGGTTTCTATCAGCTACATGGATAATGGCAAACCCGATGTTTGGTCGCCAAACAACGCCGACTTTAAATTCTCCTACCGCGAAATGTCATTACGCTGGGCTATGGGTAAATCTGTAAACTCCATTACCGCGCAGCTAACCGAAAAAGTAGGTTGGGACAAAGTGGTACAATATGCGCACAAGTGCGGCATAGAAAGTCCGCTAAAGTCTGTTCCTTCTGTTTCATTGGGGTCTAACGATGTATCAGTTTTCGAAATGGTGCGTGCTTACAGTACTTTTTTAAACAAAGGCAACAAAATTGATCCTTTGCTCGTAACTAAGATAACCGACCAGAATGGCGGCCTGTTAGAAGAGTTTACATTGAAGACCGAAAAAGTATTAAGTGAAGAAATAGCATGGCTAATGCTTTACATGTTTCGTGGCGGTATGGAAGAACCGGGTGGTACTTCGCAAGCGCTTTGGGAATACCCCGGACTCTGGAAAAAAGCCAGTAACCAGATTGGCGGCAAAACCGGTACCTCGAGCGACTTTGTTGATGGCTGGTATATGGGTATCACCAAAGACCTGGTAACAGGGATCTGGGTTGGCGCAGACGACCGCAGCGTACACTTTAACACCTCCGAAAGCGGCGAAGGCTCACACACAGCCCTGCCAATATTCGGGCGGTTTATGGAGAAGGTTTACGCCGATGACAAAAGCGGCTATCAGCCCGGCCCGTTCCCTAAACCCTGGAGCAAGATCACCAAGGAATACATGTGCCCGTCGCCGAGAATTTCAGTTGATACCACATCTGCCGATTCACTGTCTGCACCGGTTGATACCACACAAGTAGTACCGGTGCCCGTTACCACAGAACCGGAGATAAAAAATTAGGGTATGTCTTTTGATAAACCCATTTGTTAAATTTAACCATGATATATGTGTAAACTATACCCAGTGTTAAATAAACTAAGCCGGTGCTTTATTGCCTTGTTTTGCCTGGTAATGGTATTATTATGCACTAATAAAGCCAGTGCGCAATACTTTGGCCAAAACAAGGTTCGGTATAAGAACCTCAAGTTTAAGGTTTATAAAACCCCGCATTTCGAGATCTATTATTACATGAACAATGATAGCCTCGTAAAACGGTTTGCGCAGGAAAGTGAGTTATGGTATACCCTGCATCAGCAAGTTTTCAGGGATACTTTTCGTAAGGCTAATCCAATTATACTGTATGCAAATCACCCCGATTTCCAACAAACAACAGCTATAGACGGCGAAATTAGTGTAGGTACCGGTGGTGTTACCGAAGGACTGAAAAACCGCGTGGTGATGCCGGTGATGGAAACTAACCAAACTACCCGGCATGTAATTGGACACGAGCTGGTACACGCATTTCAATATCATTCGCTTTTAAACAGCGATTCGAGCAGCCTGGCCAGCCTGGGTAATTTGCCCCTATGGATGATAGAGGGTATGGCCGAGTATCTTTCGCTCGGTAAAAAAGACGCCTACACCGCCATGTGGATGCGCGATGCTTATCTAAATCACGATATCCCTACTGTAAAAGATCTTACCGAAAGTACCAAATACTTCCCATACCGATATGGCGAGGCATTTTGGTCATTCCTGGGTTCTACTTATGGCGATACCATTATTGTACCTTTCTTTAAAAACACGGCTCGTTTCGGCTTGGAATATGGCATCAGGCGAACTTTTGGTTACGATGATAAAACACTATCCAAGCTCTGGAAGAACTCCATCGAAGCCACGTATAAGCCCTATCTGAAGGATACAACTCAAACTCCTGTTGGCAAACGCCTCATCGATAATAAAAATTCTGGCCAAATGAATGTGGCCCCAGCTATTAGTCCGGATGGCAAGTACCTGGCCTTTCTTTCAGAAAAGGATCTCTTCACGGTCGATCTCTACCTTGCAGATGCTAAAACGGGTCGAGTCATCAAGAAGCTCACCAGTAAGGTATCTAATACCCATATCGACGAATTTAACTTTATCGAATCTGCCGGGGCATGGTCGCCGGACGGGAAAAAGTTTGCCTTTAGTGTGTTTAAAGGTGGCCGTAACCGCATGCTCATTGTAAGCATACCAAGCGGGCACTTATTCAAAGATATCTCTATGGACAAGGCTGAGCAGTTCAGTAACCTGTCGTGGTCGCCAAATGGTAAGGATATTGTTTTCCAGGGAATGTCAGAAGGTCAGGGCGATTTGTATACTTACAATCTGGATACCAGGAAAATTACGCAGCTTACCAACGATAAATATTCAGACTACCAGCCCAGCTATTCGCGCGATGGTAAAAAAATCATCTTCTCGTCAGACCGTACCACTTACGATCAGGGATTAAGCCAGGAAATTACCTTTAACCTGGCCGAAATTGATGTGGCCACGCACAAGGTAACTGATATTAAGATTTTCAACGGTGCCAATAATCTTAACCCGCAATATTCTGCAGATGGGTCACAGGTATACTTCCTGTCCAATAAGGATGGTTTCCGTAATATGTACCGTTATACACTGGTAACCGGTAAAACCGAGCAAATGACGGATCTGTTTACCGGTATCAGCGGGATTACAGAATATTCTCCGGCACTCAGTATCTCTAATAACGACGATATTGTTTACTCGTACTACCGTGCACAGAAATATGCTTTGTACGATGCCAAAGCATCAGATTTTAAACCCACTGTAGTAGACCCAGGCATTACTAATTTCGATGCAGCCATGTTGCCTCCACCGCGTGCCGTAGGTGTAGATCTTATTAATGCCAACCTTAACAATTATCTGGCTTACCAACGCATCCCTGTAGATTCTATCAAGAATACCCCATATCGCCCACAATTTAAGCTCGACTACTTGGCCAGTAGCGGCGTTGGTGTAGGCGTAAGTACTTATGGTGCAGGTTTGGCAAGCGGTATACAAGGTGTGTTCAGTGATATTTTAGGCCGAAATCAAATATTTGCAGGCGCGGCAGTTAATGGCCAGATCTACGATTTTGGCGCACAGGTTGCCTATATCAACCAGCAAGGCCGGTGGAATATTGGCGGGTCTTTATCGCATATTCCTTATCAGTATGCCAATTACAATTTTGTCCCATCCACCTTTAACTATCAAGGCAAAAATATCCCTGTAAATGAAGAACGATACGATATTATCCGCATATTTCAGGATCAGGCAACCATATTTACCTCATATCCCTTCTCAAAAACAAGCCGTATAGAGTTTGGCACCGGTATTTCGAGGTATTATTACCGGGTAGACAGGTACAGTACTTATTATGATACCACCACTAACCAGGCTATAGCTACAGCCAAAAACCACATATCCCGTAAGGAATATGAAGCCGATCCATACAATAACGGCATAAGCCTGCGTCCTTTTACACTATTCCAGCTAAATACAGCTTTGGTAGGCGACAACTCTTACTTTGGTATTGCATCGCCTTTAACTGGTTACAGATACCGCTTACAGGCCGAATATGATTTTGGTTCGGCACATTATTTTGCACCAAGTATTGATGTAAGAAAATACGTACGGCTAAAGCCCATAACCCTGGCTGCAAGGTTTTACGGCTATGGGCGTCTTGGTGATACCAAGGACTTGTTATATCCCATATTTGTTGGTTATCCGTTCCTTATCCGCGGTTATGAGTATAATAGCTTTTACAACAGCGGCAAGGCTAGTTCTAATGGCTTTACAGTAAATCAATTATCCGGTAACCGTATTGCTGTAGGTAATTTTGAGATCAGGCTGCCATTTACAGGTCCCGAGAAACTCTCTCAAATTAAATCAAAATTCCTTTTTACAGAACTTAACCTGTTTTTTGATGCCGGCCTGGCCTGGAATGCAGGCAACCAGATCAAGTTTCAAAAAACACCCGATGTTATAGGCTATGGCCCGGTAACAGATGCCGCAGGCAACCCTGTGCTGGGTGCTAATGGTAAGCCCGTAAATGAAGCTATTTACAATACTAACCAGCGCGTGCCCGCATTAAGCGCAGGCGTATCTGTACGTATTAATTTATTTGGTTATTTTGTATTAGAGCCTTACCTGGCCTATCCGCTTAATCGTAACGATGTTACCAAGCCGGTATTTGGCTTAGGCTTTACCCCTGGCTGGTAAACAATATCATTTCATGAATATGCGGAGCAGCTGGTATGGTTACTCCGCTTTTATTTAAAACAACGCACAGCTTAAACAGTTAACTAACTATTAATAGGTTGGTTATATGTATAAAGTTTTGCTGTTTACTTTGTTATTTGGGATTGGACTAACAGCTTACGGGCAAAAAGTGGCAATGTCAACCGCAACTGTTACAGATAGTGTTAGGGCAAAAATTAACAAGAGCAAAAAAGTGAAGACCGTTGAAGGCGTAGACATGTTTGCCGCTAAAGACATTATTCAAAATTTAACCAACGTGCCCGATTTTAAAGTACTGCTCACCGCCATAAGGGCTGCAGGATTAACAGGAACCTTAAAAAGCAAAGGGCCTCTCACATTTTTTGCGCCTACCAATGCCGCCTTTGATAAATTACCTAAAGGCAAGATGGATACCCTGCTAAAGCACAGCCACAATTTAGATCTTTGTAATATAGTAGCCTGCCATGCCGTTTACGGCCGCATGACTAAAAGAAGCATCAGCAGAAAAATACGTTCGGGTAAAGGCACTGCCGTAATAACCACATTAGCCGGCTGTACCATAAAAGCCACCTTTGACGAAAACGATAATATTATACTGATTGACGAGAATGGTAATAAAAGCATGATCGGGACAGATGATGTGGAACAGAGTAACGGTCTTATCCATGTCATAAATGGTGTATTAATACCTAAAGTAAGGGCTATTTAAAACGTTGGCAAACTATACCTAACGTGCTGACGTAATTAGATATATAATATGTAAGGTAATCTCACCTTACATATTATATTTAAGATCAAATGAAAAAGCTAGCAAATATATTCTTCGTAAGTTCTATCATACTGTTTGGCTGCCAGCAAATGAACGGGCAAGGCAGTAAGACCAAAACAACACAGGTGCAGGTTGATAAATGGAAAAATAAACTAAGCCCCAACGAATACGATATTATGGTAAATAAAGGCACCGAACCGCCTTTTAAAAATGCCTATTGGGATAATCACCAAAAAGGTATATACGTGAGTGCCGCAACCGGCGAGGTATTATTTAGTTCGGACGATAAATTTGACAGCGGCACCGGCTGGCCAAGTTTTGTTAAGCCGGTTAACGCAGGCAAAATAGCTGTAGTAACCGATGACAGCTACGGCATGGAACGTACCGAAGTAGTAGAAAAAAGTACAGGATTACACCTTGGCCATGTTTTTGACGACGGCCCTGCAGACCGTGGCGGTAAAAGATATTGCATGAACTCTGGTGCCCTGAAATTTATTAAACAGTAACCTGCTGCAGGCGCGATGCAAACGACGGGCGTACATAAGTACGAACACGCATGCCCTGCTCGTATTTTAAACCGATGGTTAGATCTACCCAATCTGCATTTACAGATCTAATCATCTTTTCTTTTTGGCTACGGGTAAAAGTACTTACAAACTTAAACCGTTCCATAGCCATCTCTTCGTTATTGATCTCTTCAAAATATACCAGGCGGTTAAGCTGCTGGGCGTTATCAAAAAACAGGCTTGGCATATCACTGTAAAATTTCAGCGTTTTAACCAGGTCTGAGCATAAACCTACGTGCAAATTATTTCTGTTTCTGTCTGTAATAATATAGATGAACCTTTTCATTTGATAATAATATTTGGTAGTCAAAAAATAATTACTAATTTTATGAGCATAAAGTTACTAACAAAATTAGCAATTCCAAATTTTATGTCAATAATTTCATCTAACCTAAAATTTCTTAGAAAGAAAAAAGGTTTAACCCAACAACAATTTGCAGATCAGATAGGTATAAAAAGATCGTTAGTGGGCGCTTATGAAGAAGATCGTGCTGATCCTAAATATGATTTACTAAAAAAATTAGCACTTTTTTTTGACGTTAGCATTGATGCATTAATTAATGAAACTATTGATGAAAAGTGGGCTCCTAAGCCAAAAGGTAATCCTGCTAATTTAAGAGTACTTAGTATTACCGTTGATAAAGACGATAACGAGAATATAGAACTGGTACCTGTTAAGGCTAGCGCAGGCTACCTGAACGGTTACGCCGACCCCGAATTTGTAGGCACACTGCCTAAGTTTTATTTGCCGATGTTTAAACAAGGCACATTCCGTGCTTTTGAAATCAAAGGCGATTCGATGCTTCCGCTATTGTCCGGCAGTATTGTTATAGGCGAATATGTGGAGAACTGGGCCGATATTAAAGCTACCGAAACTTATGTAGTAATATCAAAAACAGAAGGTGTGGTATACAAACGCATCGGTAACAAATACAAAGAAAATAAAAAACTGAAACTGGTATCAGACAACCCGGTTTACGAACCTTACGAAATTGGTGGAGAGGATATTTTAGAGGTTTGGAAAGCGAAAGCATATTTCTCTACCCACATGCCCCAGCCCACACCAGAGCCTACTATGGAAAGCCTTACCGCTATGATGACGCAGATGCAGCGCTCTATTTCAAAGCTAAGCAACAATTAAGTTACAGCATGGTTATTAAACCATAAGGGTATATCTTTATCCAAGAACTATTAAAAACTAAAAACGATGAAGAAAGTATTTTTAATGTGTTGCCTGGTAGTAGGATTTGCTGCAGCATCACATGCACAAGGTGGCCGTATGCGTATGAGCCCGGATGAGCAAGCTAAGGCAATGCAAACCCAGTTAAAATTAACTGATGACCAAACTGCTAAAGTTACCGCTGTCCTTACTGCGCAATCTACTAAAATGGATAGCGTACGTACCGCATCAAATGGCGACAGACAAGCTATGATGACCGGCATGGGCCCGATCAGACAAGCAACTCAGGCAAAAATTGCTACTATCTTAACACCTGAACAAGCAGCAGCATACAAAAAAATGCAGGATGATATGCGTGCCCGTATGCAAAACGGCGGCGGTGGCGCACCTCAGCAAAACTAATTGTAATTTATTACACAAAGAAGAAGCGGCTATCATGCCGCTTTTTTTATTTTAGCAGCAAATTAAAACGGTGCACCCATCAGATCAATATATCGCAAACCGGCTTAACGAACGCAAGCAAGCCGGCAATTACAGGACGCTTAAGCCTGAAAGTACTGATCTGATTGATTTTTCTTCTAACGATTACCTGGGGTTTGCCCGCTCGGCTAAATTAAACGAATTAATTGCCGGAGAGTTAGCCCAATATCCGGGCTATTATAACGGTTCTACAGGCTCACGATTACTGACGGGGAATTTGCAGTATGCCGAACAACTGGAGCAGCAAATAGCAAGGTATCATGGCTATGAGGCTGGGTTATTATTTAATTCGGGCTATGACGCCAATCTGGGCTTGTTCTCGAGCCTGCCCCAACGCGCAGATACCGTTATTACCGATGAACTGATCCACGCCTCTATTATAGACGGTATCCGTTTAAGCAACGCCAACCGGTATACCTTTAAACATAATGACCTGGTTAGCCTGGAAGAAAAGCTACAGCATGCCAAAGGCCAAATCTATGTAGTAATAGAGAGCGTTTACTCAATGGATGGCGACATCCCCCCTATTGCGGCCATTTTAGAACTAACTACCCAATACAATGCCCACCTTATAGTTGACGAAGCCCACGCGATAGGCGTGTTCGGCAAAGGATTAATTAATGAATTAAACCTGCAGCAAAAAGTTTTTGCCTGCATAATCACCTTCGGCAAAGCGATGGGTACACATGGTGCTATTGTTTTAAGCAGTGCCTTGTTAAATAATTATTTGGTAAACTTTGCGCGCTCCTTTATATATAGCACAGCTGCTTCGTTTCATCAATTGGCGGGTATCAAGATGGCTTATCAGCTGCTTAATAACTCACAGAACGATATTCAAAACCTACAGGTTAACATCAAATTATTCAACGAACTGTTATCAGCATACCAAATAAAAAACAACAGCACAAGTGCTATACATTGTGTTATGGCGGGCTGTAATGATAAGGCCAAACTAATAGCACAAAACTTAAATTATACTGGTATTGACGTAAGGCCGGTGCTTAGCCCTACTGTAGCAGCAGGTACAGAAAGGCTACGTATTTGCATACACGCTTATAACACACCGCAACAAATTCAATTACTGGCAAACACATTAAATAAACTAATTAATGCCTCAGCATAAACCATTATTTATAACCGGCATTGGCACCGGCATAGGCAAAACTATAACAGCCGCTATACTAACCGAAAAATTGAAAGCCGATTACTGGAAACCCATCCAGTCCGGTGATTTGGACGACAGTGATACGCTTAAAGTAAAGGCTTTGGTCTCGAACGAAAAAACTGTTTTCCATCCGGAAACTTATCGCCTTACTGAGCCCTATTCTCCGCATAAATCAGCAGCTATTGATGGTATTGTGATCGATATCGATCATTTTTATATACCTCAAATAAGTAATACTTTAATTATTGAAGGTGCCGGCGGTTTAATGGTTCCGCTCAATGAAAAGTACCTGATGATAGACCTGATAAAAAAATTACAGGCCGAAGTTATACTGGTTTCACAAAACTACCTGGGTAGTATAAATCATACCATACTATCATGGAAAGCATTACAACAAGAAAATATTCCCATTAAAGGAATAATATTTAATGGCGATGCAGATGCCGAATCCGAAAGGTATATCCTGCAATATACCGGCCTGAAACTACTGGGTAAAATCCCTCAATTACAGCACATTGATAAACAAGCAATTGTTAATGCCGGCAAATTAATTGAAGGGCTTTGAGGTAATTAGCCTGCATAATCACTAGTTAAAAGCCTGATGAAGATCATGATCTACCATTACAATACCTATCTGTTTAGGATTAGTAACTATGATAGCCGGGGTGCCTTTGTATTTAACCAATTTGCCGGTTACATATATATTATAGCCTGTATACCTGGTTTTTTCCTGTTCGCTTAAATCTGTATTTTCCTCAGCTTTAATAATAATAGTGAGATACTGGTGTTCTGCCGAGCCACCAATGTGTAGTACTCTGTCATTGCCTCTCATTTTACTGCTGTATACCTTATCTACAATTTTAACAGTTTTGCCGATATGCTTCGATGCAGCATCAGCAGATATAATTGGAGGATTAACTGTATTAAAAGTGAAGAGTATAAATAATATTGAAAAGGCAAACTGGTTCATATCAAAAAAATTTCTATGCAATTTAAATTAAATTCATACACTGTATATTTCCTTTAACCTTATTTAACATATTATATATGAAGTAATTATGATTTGTATAAGTTCTGATTATTCATAAATACATATGTTAATATATATAAGTGATAACAATTTAATTAAAACTTAATACTCGATCATATGTTCTAAAACAAATCAAAAACACAAACACCTATGAAAAAGTTAAGTTACATGGTTATGATCGCTGCGGCTGCAATTGCATTCCAGGGTTGTGACAGTAAACCGAAAGACGCTAAAGAAAGCGCAGACAGCTTAAACAAAACTAAAGACACTACTACAAACGTTGCCGCTACTGGTGGTATAGCTGTTGACCAGGCTGACTCTAAATTTACTACTGAAGCAGCAAATGGCGGTATGGCCGAAGTTGCATTAGGTAAACTGGCTTTAACCAAAACAACTAACGCTTCTGTTAAAGAATTTGCTACCATGATGGTATCAGACCACGGCAAGGCTAACGAAAAACTGACTGAAATAGCTAAAACTAAAAACATCACTTTACCGGTAACTGTAGATGCAGACCACCAGAAAAAAATGGATGATTTAGCTAAATTAACAGGTAAAGATTTCGACAAAGCATACGTTGATGCGATGGTTGATGGCCACAAAAAAACATTAGACCTGATGAATGGTGAAGCTAAAGACGGTAAAGATGCCGAGCTTAAAGCTTTTGCTACTGAAACTGCTCCAATTGTGCAAGCACACTTAGATGCAATTAAAAAAATTAAAGACGGCTTGAAATAAGCCATTAAGTAGTTATTACATCAAAAAAAGGGGAACAGTTTAAAAGCTGCTCCCCTTTTTTAATTAATACGGAGTTTAGAGGCTCTTAACCTAAAATAAAAATTAACGTTAATTAACATTCATTAACCTTGCTTTGTACTTAGCAACAGTATTTTAATACATCTTTACTTAATTATTAAGGCAATTATATAAGGTGTTATCTGTAGCGAATGCTGAATTTTAAAATACATTGTAACGCAGTTTGTTTATTGATGCTATTTATGGCTATTGCAATAGCAAACTCAAGCTGCAAACGCAGAAATATTGTTGCCCACAATGGCACAAAAGATCTCATCTCTTTTAAATCTATCCAAGGTATAACTTATACCGAAGTGGCACGCCGGATGAAAAACGGCCTGGCCTTCAATGAATACGGCTATCAATTGGAACCGCAATGGAAAATGAGTTTTATTTCAGACGATTCAACCCGTATTTATAGTCCTATTAAAAGGCAATTCATCAATTTCCCGTTAACCCGTGGCTACGATTCTATTTTTAATACAGCCCGCTCATGGTTTAAGGTTAGAAAAATGAATAAGGACAGCCTCCTACTCGAGATGCTACAATATAAGGACGGGATGATTGACGTTACCGGCTCCAAGGTATATATGTTGTTCTATACAGAAGATTATATCAATAATACGCTCCATAGTAATACGATTAGGTTAAGGCGTCCATGTAACAGAGATACGGTGTTTATACGCCAAATGGCAAATATTGCAAATGGCAACTACCTTAAAGCTTTTGCAGCTAGCGTACCTGCGCAATTAATTAGCAAAAGCCAACATGTGATAATTACCAAAAACAAAACAGAGCCTTTAATGGAAAATAACTTTGATACCTCTGACGATTATCTTAATCCAACTTTTTATATCGTTATTAGTAAAGCTTATCGCAATTTCCACTATTCATTTTCGGTATATGTAGATGATAAGGGTAACTTGTT
The DNA here is from genome assembly GCF_001911425.1 of Mucilaginibacter polytrichastri. GTDB lineage: Bacteria > Bacteroidota > Bacteroidia > Sphingobacteriales > Sphingobacteriaceae > Mucilaginibacter > Mucilaginibacter polytrichastri. The sequence goes on from NZ_MPPL01000001.1 coordinate 2,148,613, forward strand.
TTACAGAATCCCGTTAGTCGGTTTTTTTGAAAACAATTATAAGGAAGCGTATATTAAAGAATCTAAGGCAATTATGAATACTTATTTCAAATATTATCTTAACATAACTCCGGGCTCAACATTAGGTATGCGGCACTCCAGCATTATTTCTATTCATGTAAGAGGTATTAAAGTAAAATCTGCGTCCAGTTAGTCAAACATATATGTGCTTCAAAACACCTTTGATTTATACGTTAATCAAAAACAGTTTATATTCGGGTTTAATAAGTACATCTGTAATTTATGCTAGGTATTAAACAACTATCTATTAAAACTTCCGGAACTATAATTATGCTTACGGTTATTGCTTTAGGGGTAACTAGCTGCAAGCGCAAAAATATTGTATCACACAATGGCGCTAAAGACTTAATATCCTTTAAATCTATCCAGGGCATAAGTTATACCGAGGTAGCCCGGCGCATGAAAAACGGGTTGGCTTTTAATGAGTATGGCTATCAGTTAGAACCGGAGTGGAAAATGAGCTTTATTTCGGATGACTCTGCCCGGATATACAGCCCTATTAAAAAACAACTGATCAATTTCCCGCTTAGCCGTGGCTATGATTCTATTTTTAACACCGCCCGTACCTGGCTTAAGGTTAAAAAAATGAATAGGGATAGCCTTGTACTCGAAATACTTAAATTTAGTGGCGATTCTATAGAAACCAAAGGAGCCAAAGTTTACATGATTATGTATGCCGATAATTACATTAAAAACGTATTACATAGCGACAGCGTTATTTTACGGCATCCAAGCAAAAGGGATACCGCTTTTATACGTGGCTTGGTAGCCAAAGCAAACAGCAACTACACCAAAGCATTTGCAGCAAGGCAGCCGGTTAAACTTATTAGCCTAAGCCCCTTAGCTAGCGCAATACAGCGCAAAACTATACCCGAAATGCAAAATAACTTTGATACTTCCGATGATTACCTCGACCCTACTTTCGACATTGTAATTAATAAAGCTTACAAAAATTTCTATTATTCGTTTTCGGTATATGTTGATGATAAAGGCGAAATGCATTACAGGCGTGCATTGGTCGACTTTAGCATGAGCCCGGAATTTGAAGCACCATATAACCGTATTGCAGAAGGTATTATGAAAAGCTACTTGAAATTATACTTCAAAATTATACCTGGTTCAACATTAGGAATGACGCATGCCAGCATCATATCAATTCATTTAAAAGGTAGCACAGCAGCACCCCATGCTGTTACAGATACATTGGCAAAACATCGCGATTAGCGGGTTAAGCAAATGAATAAAATGAACAAAACTTAAGTCGACCAATTTTCGTATCTTATTTTAACTAACCTTATTGATAGTTAACTCAATGGCTTTAACAAGGTACAATAGGTAAAATAAAGTATGGAAAGCGCCATTGAAATTAAATGTGTTGACTATGTTGCCGGCCTCGACATGTTGTTCAACCTCTCCCCCGACTTATTATGTCAATTCTCGGCAGATGGCAGTATTTTAAAGGCTAATTGTGCCTTTAAGGATGCGTTAGGTTATACTGATGAAGATCTGTTAGGTAAACCTTCCATTAGCTTCGTGCACCCCGATGATGTACCAAAAACACTCAGACAACATGAAGCATTAAACAGAAATGAAACTGTTTTATTATTTAATAACCGGTATCGCTGTGCCGACGGCCATTATAAATCGCTATCGTGGAATGCAAACCAGTTGCCAGATGAAACACTTTATGCATCTGCCAGGGATATTTCAGAAATTATAAAGGCAAATAAAATAAAAGAACAAGCAGAAGAAAAGTTGCGGTTAAGTAACGAACGATACAAATTAGTTACGGCAGCAACAAAAGATGTAATTTGGGATTGGAACATTAAAACGAATAAATTAAAATTAGGCAAAAGCTTTGAAACCAATTTTGGCTATGCTACAGATATCAAAAGGGAGCCTATTAATATCTGGGTAAACCACATCCATCCCGAAGATAAAGAATATGTATTAAGAGGGATACATGCTGCAATCCATAGTAAGGATATAACGTTTTGGAGGGATGAATACCGTTATTTAAGAGCTGATAACTCCATTGCATTTATTATTGACCAGGGGTACATTATCAGGAATAGCGATAAAAAGGCAATTAGAATGGTGGGTGCCATGCAGGACATTACCGAATTAAAAGAGAAAGAACTGCGGATAGTAAAACAAAACGAGCAATTAATGGAAATTGCCCAAATAAATTCGCACGAGATAAGGCGGCCTGTCGCCAGCATTTTAGGCCTGATGCAACTTTTTGATAAAGAATTTGTAAATGATGTTCCACACAAGGAACTTTTTGACCATTTAAGAACAGCTACACAAGAGCTGGATGCTGTAATAAAGCGTATTATTGATAAAGCTATAGATGATTAGATTAGGCCTTAAATTAATTAGCTAATGGTAAGCTGAAATAGAATGTAGACCCAACCCCCAACTGGCTTTCTACCCATATTTTACCGTTATGGCGTTCAATAATTTCTGCACATAAATAAAGTCCTATACCAAAGCCGGATATATGCTGTGTATCTTCACTGTTAACCCGGTAAAAGCGGCTGAACAATTTATCAATATCCTGTTGCTTAATACCCATTCCCTCATCTTTTACACTTACCTGGGCATGGCCATCAACAATATTACACCTTAACTCTATTTTTTTACCCTTGGGCGAATATTTAACCGCATTGCTTAACAGGTTAGAGATCACATTTGCAATCTTATCCCTATCGGCGGTGATGGCAAATGGCTGACACGGAACAAAGGTTATGGGATGACTGGATACTGTAAGCTTTGTTTCCTCCATTACCTCGTTCACCAACTGGTCCAAAATAAAGTCTTGCTTAATCAATTGAATTTTCCCGGATTCTAAACGCGATACATTTAAAAAACCATTGATCATTCCGCTCATCTTTTTCACCTGGATGTTGGCCTTTTCTAATGCTCCGGATGTAAAACTGTCTTCTGCTTTTTTAGCCTTAGCATGCAGCATTTGCAGGTAGGCGCTTAATGATGTAAGCGGCGTTTTAAGCTCGTGGCTTACCATGCCAATAAAATCATTTTTACGTATATCATCCATTTTACGTTCGGTGATATCCATAAACATACCCGAGTATTCGGTAACATTGCCATCGGCATCCATAAATACTTTACCGGTAGCTTTTATCCATTTAATTTCATTGGTAATTGCATTAGTTATTGGATATTCGGTATCGCTGGATTGATGTTTGGCAATGGCGTTCCCTAAAACGTCGGTCAGCATTTGCCGGTAATCCGGGTCAACTGCGTTTACAATTTCTTCTATCGATACCTCTTTATCAGGCGAAAAGCCAAACATATCTTTAATAAAGTTAGACATCGTTACCTCATAAGTAACCGGGTTAATGCTCCAGGTGCCCATTCGGCCGGTTTCAATAGCTTGTAATAACTTATCTTCACTTTCGGTAAGCTTGCTTACCATGCTTTGCAAATTCTTTTTAGTTTCAGCCAGTTGCTTATTTGTACTTGCCAGTTGTTTATTAAACAACGCTGTCATTTCTAAACTCTTGCGCTCTTCCAGGATAGAAACCTGGGCTAAAGAAATCTGGTCAACAGCAGCAAGGTGAAAAGCAATAAGATCGGCAAATAGCTTAAACATGCCTATAGTTTGCGGGTTATCAAGCTTGGCGGGTTTAGGGTCAATGGCGCAAAGCGTACCAAAAAAGGTACCATCCTTACGGGTAATAGGCATCGAGATATAACTTTGAAAACCGTACATAGCCGGTGTATGGTGCGAGCGAAAGCTTGGATCTAAGTCAACATGGTTAATTACAACCCCCTCGTTGCTTTGCTTTATTTCGTGGCAAATAGTGGTTTCAAGCAGCAGCTCCCCACCGGGCAATAATCCAAATTCAATTTCGTCACGTACACTACAGGCTATCCATTTCTCGTCTGTTACACGTGCTACAGCTGCAAAACCCATACCTGTGGTACGGCAAATAACCTCTAACAGGCTTTCTACCACAGGTATTTTACCGATAGCTTCAATATCGGCCTGGATGCTTGATTGTGTAATTGACAATGTATAATCTTAAATATTGTACCAGGTTTTTACAAATTAATAATATTTAAGGCAGATTTAAAAATGATGATCAACAACATAAACTTAAGTCTACAAATTTTAATGTCCGGTTAAGCCTGAGTTCAGGATAATGGTTCTTTATCTGATACCAGTTTCATCAGGTTTAAAATAGAAGGAAAATTCAGTCCGGTTGGTGTTTGGAGATTTTGATAACCTTCCAGGTTGTCCATTTCATCTGTAGAAATTGATTTAAAACCCATAGACCAATCTAAAAAATAGCGATTTTCTATCACACCCTCTTTCAAGGTAATCACATGTTTATGCCTTTCATCTTCACATATATCGGCATATAATAATTTCACACTATCTTCTTCGCCCTCAATTAATTGTATAAATTTCTGATCGAAATAAAAAAGCATGCCCGTGATGCCCATGTGCTGATTTCTATCCCGCGATTGGATGAGCAAAGATTTTAGCTGATCTTCATTCAAATCAAAGGATGCATAACTGCTATAACTAATAAAGTACATAAACATTGGTTTATAATACGTGTAATACGATTATGCAGCATTTAAGTTTGTATTTAGCCAATTAAGAAACGCCCGGTAATAAAAAAAGGCTATTAACAGGCTTAAACCCATTAATAGCCCTATACTATAATGATAAAACTTACTTCGCTTTTTCAGCCGGTATAAACTCATTCACAACCGCCTCACGGATCAATGCCGGTGGCAATAAACCTTGCGACAAGATAAAATCGTGGAAACGTAAAGCATTAAACTTATTACCTAATGCAGCTTCGGTATCTTTACGCAGGGCTATCATTTTGGTAAAGCCATAAAAATAGCTATTTGCCTGCCCAGGGGCACGCAGCGAATAGCGTTCAACTTCCTGTTGGGCAAAAGCGCGAGATTGTACCACGTCTTTCATCAGTACATCAAGCGCTTGTTGCTGGGTAACTATGCCGGCTTGTAGTTCTGGGTCTAAAAATGCACGCGCAGCACGTAGTAAACGGTAATCTAACGATACCAACTGGCCTTCCAGCGGCATATATGGGCGGGTAATGTATTCGGCATAAAGCCCCCAACCTTCTGCATTGGTTGAGTTAAAAGCATACAGAGCACGTGCTTTAGATACACCTTCTTCTACCATTTTATCAAATTGCAGTTCGTGTCCAGGGCGGGCTTCGTGTGCTATGATGGTCCAGGATGCCGCATCGAAAGTAAAGTCATCAAACTTGGCCGTTTCTTTTTCGCCTGGTGCGGCAGGCATGTTAAGCGGTAATACAAATACCCCACGCTGGCCGGTGTTATTCAAAAACGGCGGCGGTACCATATGCGGAGCCGGGCCTTGTGCAGTCTCAGCAGCGGTAGCCAAACGGATAATAGCGGGGCGGCTTGGCAATGTTACAAGTTGATGCTCACGGATAATGGCTTCAATATCTTTTAAATGGCGTTCATATAAAGGGATGATAGAATCACCGTGAATTTGCTCTTTTTTAAGCTCATGGATCACATCGCGATAATCGTTCGATGTCAGATGGCGTTGTTTGGCCACTTGTTCGGCAATAGGTTGCATCTGGTTTTGAATATCAATAAAAGCAGCGTGAGCCATTTTAGCCAAATCGGCCGGCGGGATGTTCACACCATAGTTTTCCAGCGCCAGTTTATATTCTTCTGCCGGCAGGCGAAAATCTGTGCGGGCCTTGGTTAATACATGTTCGCGGGTCCATTGATCGTAAGCTTCTACCTGCTTTTTAAGCTGGGCATAAGGCTCTTCCCAACCGGTTAGCTTGTATTTCTTACATAGCTCTGGTATGCCTGCAATAATGCTTGCATTGCGCGACAGGGCTACCTCCATTTGCTGCTTGCCCGGATAAATCATATTGGGCTTGGCAATTTGTAGCGCCACACGCTCCTGAAGTATTGTTGTAATTGGTTTATAGCCATTTTCGAGGCCTGCATATTTACGTATGCGGGCTACAGCTGCCGCATGGCGAGCCTCGGGGGTTTGGTCATCCAATAAAATATCCAAGCCATTATAAATAGTTTCTGCAGCATTTAAAAACGGCACCTCTTTTTGATCATTAAAATCCTGCTGACGAAAGCCTAGTTTCAGGTGATCTATTAATATTTTAAGATCCTGTGCCACTGGTGCATCATGTTCGGTTTTTAAAGCAGCGGTATAGCGTACAACTAATGCTTCTTCGTCTTTTCTTTCTGCTAATTGATTAGCCAGTGTAGGTACAGATATCTGCGTATCATATTCGGCCAGCCCTTGCGATGAGCCATATTCGGGCGAATATTTTTTATCCAGATCGATAAGCTGTTGCGTATACCGGTCTGACCTAGCTACCCAGGCTTTGGTATTTTCAATTGGTTTGGGCTGCAATTTGGCAGTAAATGGTGCTACGCATAATATTAATATGGTAGCAGTGCTTAGCACGGTGTTCTTTTTCATCAGAAAGATATATTTACACATCTAAGATATGTTTATTACTTAAATAATATCAGTAGCTGTAATTTGATTTACAATAAAAAACAATCATCACAGGTAACCGTTTCTTTGTTAAGATACTTTTAGATCATATGCCGTCTACATCTCAGCAAAAAAATGAAGAAGAAAGACTTAATGCGCTCGATTCTTATCATATTTTAGACACAATTGAAGAAGAAGACTTTGATGAGTTAACCTTATTGGCATCAACCATTTGCAATACACCTATTGCATTAATTAGTTTGGTAGATGCCAAACGCCAATGGTTTAAATCGCACCGCGGGTTAAACGCCCGCGAAACCCCTGTAGAACAATCATTTTGTGCCCACGCAATTGCGTCGTATGATGATATTATGGTTGTTACTGATGCCAAACATGACGAACGCTTTGCAGATAACCCCTTAGTGACCGGTGATACCAATATTACCTTTTATGCAGGTGTGCCACTTATTAATGAAGATGGTTATGCACTTGGTTCGTTGTGTGTAATTGATCATCATAAAAGAGCGCTTACTGATGAACAGGCAAAGGCACTAAAAATTATAGCCAAACAGGTGGTTGATAAACTTGAGTTAAGACGCAAGGTGCATACACTGGAGAAGCTTAACCAGGAAATACGCGACTCTAATGTATTTATACAAAAATTTGCATCTACTGCGGCACACGATATTAAAAACCCACTGAGCAGTGTTTTATTAACTTCACAGGCCTTAAAAATTCGCTTAGAAAAACTACAGGACGAGGGCTGCAAAAGGTTGGTTGATTTAAATATTACCTCCACCAGAAATCTCATTGTTTTACTGGATGAAATGCTGGCCTATTCTAAAAAGCCATCACTACTGTTAACCGATAAAAAGCAGATCAATCTTAATGAAACGCTTACCAAGGTAAGCAGCCTGGTAAGTACACCATCAAATTTTAAAATACAGATGCCTGCCGAAACACATATCCTCAACATTTCTTCGGTGGCTATAGAACAGATTTTTATTAACCTGTTTACAAACGCCATCCGTTATAATGATAAAGAAGTGGGTATACTAAAGATTGCATTTGATGAAGATGATGAGTTTTACAAGTTTGAGATAGAAGACAATGGCATTGGTATAGCCGAACAGCACCACCATAAAATATTCAACAATAATTTTACCCTTAAAATTACCGACCGCTATAATGAGAAAGGATCTGGTATTGGTTTATCAACTGTTAAAGAACTAGTGAAAGCACTTAAAGGCAGCATATATTTAAAATCTGAAATTGGTACAGGCACTACATTTTATATATCTATTAAAAAGTAACTTAATTGCAACCACATGCATCAGTTAAAAATCTTTTAACAACCCAAGCTGTAAGCCTTTTAAAGCATTGTTATTTAGTTATATATGTTAAAAAGTGTGAAATAGAGAGCTATTTACTTCAAATGCTGCCTCTATTTCACAGATTTAACTAATTTTGATCGCGGAAATATAATGTAATAATAAAATTATCCCGTCGTTAAGTTTCACATGAAAAAACTCATACTATCGTTACCCCTGCTGTGCTGCGTATTTTTTATTTTTACTGCAAAAGCGCAGGATACCCCAGGCAAACCTCAAAACTATATTAGTATATCTGCAGGCCTGTCGGCACCAATGGCCAGTTTTAAACAAGCCGATTACGGAGCAACAGGCGGCGGTGCAAATAATAAAGCCGGTTTTGCTAAAAAAGGTGTGATGTATGACTTTGAAGGTGGTTTTTATGTACATAAAAACTGGGGCTTCGCAGTATCTTTAACCTACCAGGATCAAGGCCGTTTAAATACAGATGATGTTACCAACCTATCTAATGGTTACCGTGTAGATGGTAGCGCTTACACATCTACCGTTACTGCAAGTAAGCGTTACAGCAGTTTTAACTTAATGGTAGGCCCGCAGTATAACTTTAACTTAGGTAGTAAGTTTATTGTTGATGCACGCGTAGTTGCAGGTGGTATAAAAAGCTTCTCGAGCCCCAACATAGTTGTTGTTTTAGATAACTACGAAGGCACGCAAACCAGTACATTCACACAATACAGTTCAAAAGCATTTGCTTTTGCCTATGGTGGCAGCGTTGCTTTAACCTGGAAAATATCAGATGGCGTTGGTATTGTACTTAGAGAAAATGTTATTGATTCTCCTACAGGTATCAGCATAAAAAATGATGCACACAGCGGCCGTTATGTAGATCATCAGCCAATATCTGTATACCAAACCAGTTTAGGGTTGCGTTTCGCATTGTAATATTAACCAGCCTAATACGGTTTAAATATATAACAGAAAGCCCCGATGAAAATTTTCATCGGGGCTTTCTGTTTGCAAAATCTTATTATAGATTGTTTATTGTTTCCTGCTCTTTAAGCGCTGCAATATTATTCTGGCTGTTAAAAGTATCAGCCTGGCCTGCAAAGTATTCTAGTATTGCGGCTATGTTATCCAGGTTATCAGCAACACGCTGGTGCATATCCGGCAAATCTTTATCAAGCCTTTTATCGCCAAGGTCTATATTATCTACTTCTATTTTAGCCAGTTTTTGTATCACAGCCTGTTGACTGTTTTTCAAGTCTTCTAATTCATGGACTATCTTTTCCATCAAATCAAATTTCCTTATCTTATCCATAGGTTGTTTTATTTAAAGTTTTAAACTCTTGATAAATCAACATACCTAAAGGTTAATTGTTTTGATTGGTATTTTAATAGCGGAATGAGCTATTAATTTATGCGGTTATTCGTCTTCTTTAATTTTCGATACCATCCATATTACAATACTTCCCATCAAAGCTATAATGCCAAATGAAACCCTGATACCCGCTGCCTCTGCAATAAAACCTACTAACGGCGGTACTATTAAAAAGCCCAGGTAACTAATGGTTGATATAGAGGCTAATGCTCGGGCACTGCTCATAGTAGTTGATTTACCTGCCAGGCTAAACACCAGCGGCACAATGCATGATACGCCCAGCCCTGTAAATATAAAGCCGATAATAGCAGGTATAGTGTAAGGTAACAACACTGCAATAAACAAGCCCGTGCTAATAAATATACCGCTATAAAATAAAATTCTTTTAATGCCAATTCGGCTTACCATTTTATCGCCCAAAAAGCGGCCTGCCGTTATGGCTATCATATAAAATACAAATGCGGCTGTGGCAGTTTGCTTTGAGGTATGTATGGCTTTTTCGAAGTAAATACCGCTCCAGTCATACATGGTATTCTCACAGGCCATACTTACAAATGCAATAACAGAAAACTTGATCAAAAATTTATCGGGCAGCGAAAATACTGGCTTCTTTTCTGTTTGCTGAACAACCGGTTCATACAAAGTATTGGAGAAAGCAAATAAAGAAAGCCCCATCATACTTACTCCCACAATGGGCAGGTGCCAGTTTGGTGCTACATTATAGCTAACCATAATATAGCCGAGTGCAGCACCTGCAAAGCCTGCAATACTCCAAATACCATGAAAAGTAGTAATTATTGATTTATCGTAAAGCCTTTGTACACTTACGGCCTGTGCATTTGTGCTCACATTAAATAAATTGCGCGACGACCCAAAACCCAGCAATATAATAACCAATTGCCAGGGCGCTGATGCAAAGCCAACAAAACATAACATGAGGTTAAAAGCCAGTGCCCCCAAAAGCATTATCGCCCTGCTGCTGTAACGCCCCAGCAAATAATTAGTTAAAGGCATGGTAACCATTAAACCAACAGGCAGTGCAAATAATATCCCTCCTAGTTGCGCCTCGTTAAGGTGCATCGTATGTTTAATAGTTGGGATGCGTGATGCCCAGGCCGAATAACTAAACCCCGAAATAAAGAAGAAAATAGCATTAGCAATCCTGATGTTTCTGGGAGATGCTGTTTTAAGCAGGGTTTGAGACATGTGGCTGCAAAATTAAGGCATATTTGGCATTTAGCAATTTAATATAAACAGCTATGTCTTGTATAAACGTATTATCTAAGCCTTTTATAATTGAATTTTATTAAATTCATTGTTTAATGTTATTCTGCGAATATTATTACCTGAAATCTCCACAATACTATTTTATTTATGCTAAACTATATAACGGCAACAAGTACAATCAATAAGTTTAAGTTTGCGGTATTTCTAATTGTAGTTATCATTTCTTTTGCCTCCTGTAACCGGGTTAGTGATACCGCTAATAATAAACTTAGTAAAAAGTTTCAGACTATAGATAGCCTTTTTGTTGTTGCAAAAACAGATAGTGCGTTAAAACTGCTTGCAAGTGTACGTGCCGAAACACCGGTTAGCAGTCCGTTAATAACTACCTATTATTATCAAATGTCTACCCATGCAGATGATGGCACAATTGGAGGCAACGGCGCTGTAAAAATGAACATTTATGCAGATAGCGCAATTGCCTTTTTTACCAAAAATCCGTCACGTATAAAATGGTACCCTAATGAGTATTTTCAAATTATGTTACTTAAAGGTGATGCCAGCATCCGTGCAAAAAAATACATTACCGCACTTAATTATTATTACAAAGGGAAACAATTGCTAACCAATGGCGCTTGCGACAATGGCAACCTTGCGCAAAAAATGGCCTATATCTTTTATAGTCAAAAAAAGTATGCCTTAGCAGCTAAGTATTGGGCCGAGAGCGGCCGTAAACTACTTGATTGCCATGATAAGTTTACACCACAAAGGTTATTTTTTCTTCGGCAGGGAGCGTTTAGCAATGCAGGTTTTTCTTATTTCAGATCGGGCCAAAACGACAGTGCTAAATATTATTTCAACGAGGATCTAAAGTTAATTGCCAAGGCAGATTTAGATAGCCTGGTTGGTAAAAAGTACATTTACGGTGCCCGGGAAGTGATATTTGACAACCTCGCCGGTTTAAGTTTATCGCAGGGTAATTTAAAAGAGGCCCAACAATATCTAGACAAATGCTTTGCCCTGCCTATTAAAGATATAGATGGTTTAAGAATCCCTCCATATATTAAACTGGTTAAAATAAATATGCAGCTAGGCAATAATGAAAAAGCCCTGGATGCATTTAAAAATGCCAAGGCCCTCCTTAATTTATATTACAAAGCCAACTCTGACCTTAATATTGAATGGAATCGTTTATACGCACAATACCTGTTTAAATTACAGAAGCCCCTGGAAGCTTATAAATATCAGGAAGCTTACATCAGGTTAAAGGATTCGGTTTATAACAGTTCTGTGAGTTTGTATGAGTTGGATGTAGACCGTGAGTTAAGCTCAATTAATCAGCAACAGTCATTTTTTGATCTGCAACGCCGCAATCAAACCAACAAAATATATTTGGGCGGTATTAGCGTTATTGTGCTCTTATCAGTAGTGATTCTGGTTATGACGATAAGGAGCCTGAAAAAGACGCAGCGTAATCACATGGGTGCTACCCTGCACAATCAACAATTACACATTACACTTGAAGAGTTGGAACGGGTAAATAAAAATTATATCCGTGTTATGAGGGTAATGGCGCACGACCTGCGCAATCCCCTATCTGGTATGACCGGCCTTGCTACCATGTTATTAAGCGAAGATGAGTTTTCTGAAGAAAGCCGTCATATGCTTAAACTGATTGAAACCACGGGTATTTACTCAATGGAAATGATTAATGAGTTGCTTAAATCGGGCCTGGCCGATGAAAATGAAGTAATAGAAAAACAAAACCTTGATCTAAAATCATTACTTTATGATTCTGTTGAACTACTTCAATTTAAAGCAAAAGAAAAAGGCCAGGAAATAATCTTTGAAAGTGATAATACACCCATTTTAGCCAATGTTAACCACGAAAAAGTGTGGCGGGTTTTTAACAATCTCATTGTAAACGCCATTAAATTCAGCCACGAGGGAGGCACCATACAGGTAAGCATCAGGCTCAATAATTCGCAGGTAGTTATTGCCATTGCAGATACCGGCATTGGTATCCCCGATAAAGAAAAAGAAAGTGTTTTTGAAATGTTTACCCCCGCCAAAAAATTTGGCACCAATGGCGAACAGCCGTTTGGCCTGGGCTTATCCATATCTAAAAGGATAATAGAAAAACACAACGGGCAAATTTGGTTTGAAAGCCAAACAGGCATAGGCACAACATTTTATATACAGCTCCCGGCTACTGTGTAAATACACTCACAAATATTATAACTACAATGTGTGTCAGTAACATATGTTATTGATGATTATTTAACACTTTAAGTATCAGATAAAATCAATTGACCTATTCTGCTTAACATTATATGCAAAAGTTGCACCACTCCCTTATATAATCACCACGCAATTTTTTTATTTTACTGAAAATCAGATCACAATGCCGGTACCTGCCTTTGCATAAGCATCTTCATATAGCATCGTGTGATTTGAAAATTCATTTTGTTTGTAAGGATATTTTCAGTTGTTTTGCCGCTGTTTATAATTAGTCTAAATAAAATGAAGCAAAACTTTACACTCTTACTTTTATGTTTAATTTTCCCAACAGTGCTGCTGGCGCAAAATACAGGCAGTTTAAAAACAATAGTTACCACATCAGATGGTAAACCTGCAACTGATATTTCAGTATACCTGAAAGAAACAAAAGCTGGCGGTGCCACCAATGATAAAGGCGAGCATACAATTAACAAGGTTAAACCCGGCACATATACGCTGATAATCAGCGCGGTTGGTTTAGCCCCCGAGCAAAAGCCGGTGACTATTACAGCCGGGCAGTTAACCACGGTAGAAGTATCACTTAAAGAAAACGCCAGCCAACTTCAGGAAGTTGTTGTTAATGGCAATAAGCCTAATAAATTCGGGCAAAAAGAAAGCGGTTATGTTGCACGTATGCCGCTTAAAAATCTGGAGAACCCACAAGCTTACAGTGTGATCTCGAGCGAGCTGATTAAAGAACAGGTGATTACTAATTTTGATGATGCCTTAAAAAATGCACCGGGTGTAGATAAACTATGGTCATCAACCGGTAGAGCAGGCGATGGTGCAGGTTATTTCTCACTGCGTGGGTTTGCTGTGCAGCCCACCATGGTAAATGGCCTGCCGGGCTTAACTAACGGCGGGCTGGATGTTGCCAACATCGAACGTA
>NZ_MPPL01000001.1:2162304-2276647 GCF_001911425.1 Mucilaginibacter polytrichastri
TGAAGTGTTGCGTGGCCCATCCGGAACGTTATTTGGCAGCAGTTTAATTTCTTACGGTGGCCTTATTAATGTGGTAACCAAAAAACCTTTTGATACTTTTAAAAGCGAGGTTGCTTACACAGCTGGCAGCTTTGGGCTAAATAGAATTACAGCAGATGTAAATACCCCGCTCGACCCTGAAAAAAGAGTATTACTGCGGGTTAATGCAGCTTACCATGATGAAAATAGCTTTCAGGATGCAGGCTTTAAAAAGGTGAGATTTTTTGCCCCTTCCCTGTCTTATAAAGTAGATGATAAACTTTCATTTTTGGTAAATGCAGAGTTTTTAAGTTCTGAGGGCACTAATCCAATGATGCTTTTCTTTGACAGGGGTGCCCCATTAAGAGCTAAGAATTTAACAGAACTGGGCTACGACAATAAAAGATCATATACCAGTAATGACCTCTCTGTAAAAAACCCTACAACTACGTTACAAGGGCAAATGAATTATAGGTTTAATGATCAATGGACTTCACAAACTGTGCTATCGAGAAGTACAGCAAAATCCCTGGGTTATTACTCTTATTTATACGAAATTTCACAGTACCTACCGGGTTACCCAAATGTTTCCTCAACATTTAACCGTTACATTACCGACCTAAATTCTACCACTAATACTACCGATATCCAACAAAACTTTAACGGAGATGTAAGGATTGGAAAAATACGTAACCGTATCTTAGTGGGCCTCGATTATTTTAGCCGGGTAACCATTGATAATGGTACAGGTTATGCTAACGTTGGTATGGTGAACATGGCTGGCTTTGATAGCGGTATCTTATCAAGGCAGCATGTAGATTCTACACTTACCAACTCGCCGGTAACCAACAGCAACACTATGCAGCAGGTTTACAACGCCTATGCTTCAGATGTAATTAATGTTACATCAACGCTTTCGGCTATGCTAAGCTTACGTGTAGATAATTTCAGGAACGGAGGTTTAACCACTGCTGCTGCCGACAAATATTCGCAAACAGCCTTATCTCCAAAATTTGGTTTGGTTTACCAGCCCATAGCCGATAAGCTATCTGTATATGCCAATTACATGAATGGCTTTACCAATGTTGCGCCTATCCGTAACCAGGCAGGGCAAACTGAAACCTTTAAACCAGAGCATGCTAACCAATGGGAAACCGGTGTTAAATTAAATATTTGGGAAAGCAAGCTGACTGCCACTGTAAGTTATTATGATATTAAGGTTTCTGATAAAGTTAGACAATTAGGGCCTAATGATTATATACAGGATGGTGAAAACTCAAGCCGTGGTTTTGAAGCAGATATTGCTGCCAATCCGGTACCTGGTTTAAACATTATTGCGGGTTATAGCATAAACAACAGCAAGGTAGTTAAAACCGATGCAACAGATTTTCTGGGAAGACGCCCCGAAGAAGCAGGACCGAGAAACATGGCAAATACATGGATTAGCTATCGTTTTGATAAAGGTACTATCAAAGGCTTTGGATTAGGTTTTGGTGGAAACTATGCGAGCGAAAACAAGATCTTAAACAGGCAAACTACCGGTGTTTTCACGCTGCCTTCCTACACCGTATTAAATGCTTCTGTATTTTATGGTGTTAAGGCCTGGAACCTGGCATTTAAAATGGATAACCTAACCAATAAAGAATATTACAAAGGTTGGTCAACCATCGAGGCTCAAAAGCCAAGGGCTTTTATTGCAAGCATTGCATTTAAATTCTAATATCAAGAAACAACATCTACCTATTAAACAGAAGCCTGTTCCGCATTCGGAGCAGGCTTTTGTTTTTACAGAAGGTAACTGGTAAATATTGGGTTAAGAATTAATCTTATAGAAACGTTGTGCATTACCGCCAAAAAAAAGATTGCGCTCTGTTTCGGTGAAGTTCTTCAAATAGTGTTCAACTATTCTCATCACATCGGTATATGATGCAGCCAGGTTAAGAACTGGCCAGTCGGACCCGTACATAACCCTGTTGCTGCCAAAAGAACTAAATACTATATCCATGTATGGTATAAAATCTGTTTGCTTCCAGCCATGCCAAGAGGCCTCTGTTACCATACCCGAGATTTTACAGTATACATTTTCAAATTCAGCTAATGTTGCGATATCCTTTTTCCATTCATCCAGCTCACCCGTTTTTATATACGGTTTTGCCAGGTGATCGATAACAAATTGTTGACCAGGGCAAGCAGATACAAAAGCTTTAATATATTTTAGTTGGTCAGGAAAAATCAATATATCAAATGTGTAGCCATACTTTGTCAGCAGGTTAATACCATTTAAAAAACTGTCATTAAGCATATAATCACGCTGCTGCTCAGCTTGTAATATATGCCTGAAACCCTTTAATTTATCGAATTGGCTATAATATACCAACCTGTCTTCTAACCCAGCCGAGTTTAGATCAACCCAGCCCACTACGCCTTTAATAAAGTCATTCTTTTCCGCGTTTTCAAGCAGAAAGTTAGTTTCAACCTCTGACTGATCTGCCTGAACAGCAATGCAACCGTCAAAGCCAAACTCATTAAGAATGGGTTCAAGGTCTTGCGGTAAAAAATCCCTTTTCAGCACAGCCATTTCATCATTGATCCAACTATCCCTAACCGGATCAAACTTCCAGAAATGTTGGTGTGAGTCTATTTTAAGCATATTAGGTAACGACAATTAATCAACATCGGTTATATCATGGCTAAGTTATAAAATCAGTATTCAATACTATAACTTATCTAATGCCTTATCAATAATTTTCAGGGCATCTTCCCGAAGTCTTTGATCACCGCCAAGCATCGCCTTTAGTAATTTCCGCTTCTTTTTTAGGTATTTCTTTGCATGCTTTTCGTCATATTCCAAAACCCACCCAATGTTGTAGATAAGGTCGCAGTATTTAACAGTTTGGGCATCCGGGCTAATGGTTACTAAGCGCTTAGCTTCTCTTTTCTTACGATCTTTTTTGCTCAGATCCGGGTAAGCAGCAGCCGTAAATACGTCGGTTAGCGCTATAACTGCTCCAGTAATATGGTTGGCATTCTCGTCATTATAGCCAAAGCTTTTCAACGCACCAAGCAATGTATCAACAGTGTTATTAGTTTCTTCAAAAAGGTCATGGCAGAGGCCAATCTCATAACCAAGGGCAGTTGCCTTGCCGGCCATTTCGGCAACCGCTAATAAATGAGCAAAATAAGGTTGATTAGTTCGTTTTATTAACTGGCCTTCATGTTGCAGCTTTATCCATTGCGTTAATTGTTCGGCAGTACTCATTTAATCTTATCCAGTTTGAAATAACCCAGGTGAATTTCATCCTCGGGCAAGTCCGCACCGTCACTCATCACAATCTGGTATTTTTCTTTAAATTCTGTCGAAAGCATTTCTTCTATCTGGTGAACACTGTCTACATCTACACCATACTTTTCATCAATGTGTGCTGTGGCTATGCCTTTTAATGAATTAGTTTTAAAAAAGAGCGTCTTTTTTGCAGCTTGTGCCGCTAGTATGCGATTGTGCTGCACTGTTAACACGGTATAATGCTGCTCTTCCAGTTTGCCTGTCGTATATCCGCCCAGGTTCAAAAAAAACAGTTTATCCGGCGAGGCTTGTGTTTCTGTATTTTGTGCCACTATGTTAATCGCGTAACTGTCTACCTTGGTTACTTCGCGCCAGCCATCAAGGTGCAGGCTATTACCGGCTTCGGGCCAAAAGGCTTTAGCTGCCGGTACCAGATCCTTTAAATTATCAGCAATACCAAAAAAATAATCATGCTGTTCTGTATACCTACCCGGGGCTTCTGCTCCTAGTAATAACAAGTATAATTTCATGCTGATAATCTCTTAATAATGGTAGATGAAGCCTCCTCACTGAAATCTAAACCAGAGTAATCGGGATTATAGCCACCGATGTAAGGCACGGCCATAATATAGATCCGGTCGTTAAAGGCTCCATAATCATCCACCACCTGAAAATGGTCATTAATAGTAATGCCCGAAACTTTTAAATAATAGTCGCCGTTTACATCCTGCGATACACTTTTTCCTTCGGCCATAGCTTTCTGCCCTTCTTCTGCTGACCGGAATTTAACTCGGGCCGGGCTTATCGTCCTGTTGCTCAATAAACTTTTAAACGGAAATTTTTCAAAGGCCAAATGAGGCTGACCCACACAATCGATATAAGTGTTAAAATATACTGCCTGCTCACTACCTTTTTCATCATTGTAATGATAGGTTGCACCGCCTTTCGGTTCAGCTTCTACCCTGCTCTCGTCTCCCACCGGGATAAGCTCTAAAACCCCGGCCTGGTGTAAGGCCAGTAACTCTTCACTCGAACTTTGCGGAATATAGGCAATAACAATAGAGATCAGCGGGGTTAAAGTTTTCTGCACTCTTTGCATATCCTCTGCCGATAAATGTTTGGCAGGATAGTTTAGCGCAAAACTCAGCACCCCTAACATCTCTTTCCAGTATACTGATTCTTTTCGTTTAATCGATTTTTCAGCTTCTGCATATTCTGCTTTTAATAGTTGAAACGGATCAAGGCGTTCACGCAATTCCATCATATCAGCCACAAATTCTTCAAGGCTCATATCTTTAATGCGTTGGTAAAATTCAGGCTCCTTTGCCCTGATAGGTTCCTTGAAATCCTTTTCAAATATATAGTCGAGCGATAAAAAACCATTATTGGCTGCTATGTGTGCAGCTATTTGCTCTTTAGTCAGTAATGAATTATTAGACAGGTGCGAATCTTCTAAATGGAAACGCACCGCAGGCAACATGCCATTGCGGGTATGCAATATGAGTTTAAAGTTAGGGCTATCCTCCAGCAAGGTATAAGAAAGCCATCCATTTTGATCTTTGTTAAAAGTACCATTGTGCCGGGCTAAAGTACGTATGGCATCAACCGCAGTAAGCGAAGAGCCTTTAATAGCTACAGGATGATCGAGCTTTAAAGCCAGCTTAACCGGAGGATAGGGCGAATCGAAATAATTGGGCACCTTGCCTTCGTGTTGATGAGGCCAGTTATGGCCGGTACAGATAATTACCTGGTCAAATTCAAATTGCTCTTCGTCTGCTATTTTTACAGTAACTGTTTCTTTATCGGGATGATCGATAATGTCGGTTACGGCACTATTGTAATGGATCTCATACGGTATGCCGGTTTCCCGTGCTTGTTTCTGTAGCAGATCAAACTGCGCAGTTAGATACTGCCCGAAAAGTAAGCGTGGTAATACCTTGTACTCATTAAAACGTTTGGGGTCAATGTGGAATTTATCGAGCGTATCTTTTGATACCGTTTTAATCCAATCGGCCAACGGTGTTACCAGTAAAGGAATTTCATTACCAGATACATTGGTAATGTGCTCGTCATTAGCACCTTCTGCGCTGTAAGGCATGCCCTCTCCTAACCGCTTTTTCCGTTCAAATATCGTAATGTCGATATCTGTTCTTTTTGATTCTACCAGCCTCTTAAACATGAATAGGCCGCTAGGCCCGCCACCCAATATGGCGATACGTTTTTTAGTTTCCAAAATTATCTTGTCCCTGCTTTATGAAGATACAATTTGGCAACAAAGCTTTACACGAAGTGTTTGGACGATCAGTTTTTAGACCTTACACCAGGGTATTATTTTTGAGCTTAACATGGCTTAAAGCCTGTTTCTGAAATGCATCGGGTGTTTGGCCTGTTTGCTTTTTGAAGAAACGACTAAAGTAAGGCCGGTCAGAAAATCCAAGGTCATAGGCAATTTCCTTTATCGTACTCTCGCTGTGTATAATCAATCGTTTAGCTTCTAATATAATCCGGTCGTGAATTAATTGCATCCCTGTTTTATCCAGCTTTTCTTTCAGTATCTGGTTCAATCGTTTAGAGCTGATGCCCAATTTTCCGGCATAAAAATCGGTATTACGCACCTGCAAATAGTTGCTCTCCAACAGCATTAAAAACTCGTAAACCCGTTTTTGATGAATGTCATGCCCGGTAAACTCCTGCTCTTTAACGTTAATAAGCTTTAGTAAAAATACCTTTAACAGCGATTTTACAATAACCAGGTTATCTCCTGCTTTCTGATACTCATCAATCAGCAATTGATAAACCTTACTTAGCCCTTCGGCCGCTTCCGCATCTAGTTGCAAGCAGGAAAACTCACCCTGCACGTTGAAGATCTTAAACAGGTCGAGTAAGAACTCTTTGTCCCCCTCCTCCAAAATTTCCCTTTTAAAAGAAATCAGTTCACCGTTCTTGCCTGCTTTGTTTAATTGGTGTACCCGGTATGGCGGGATGAGATAGATCCAATCTCCCTTTACATCAAAGTCGTTCATTTTTAATGCATGCAGCGGGCCTTCATTTTTTAGCCATACAATTTCAAAAAAGTCTTTCCGGCCGGGATCATTCAAATAGCTGGGTGGGCAATTATGCAAATTTCTAATATATATAAGTGCACTTTCCAGCTTGGTTTCTTGTAACGGGGATATCATGCAGCAAAGGTACATACTCTGCAGACTGCGCATGGGACGATATGACAATTATGGTGGACTATTCGGAAATGAGTATTTGTATTAACAGGCTTTATGACTTTTAACTTACAGAGTTTCCTGATAGTCCACCCTAAAGGGCTGATTGTGTAATTCAGACGCTATATAATCAGAATACATTTGCCGAATATATAAAGATCTATCTATGGATTTAACACGGCAACAAGACTTAACCCAAGCTAATGCTATTAAAGCAAACCTGACCCTGGTATTAGACGAAAACAAGCAGCTTGCAGAAAGGATTGATTACGATCAGTTTGTACCCATGCTTACAGGTATTCAGCAGGCTAATTCAATTTTTCTGATTGCATCCGGCCGTTCGGGATTTTCAATGCGATCGTTCGCTATGCGTTTAATGCATCTTGGGTTACAGGTATATTTTGTGGGAGATACCACTACACCTGCTATTAAACCGGGCGATGTACTACTCGCGGCATCCGGTTCTGGTACCACGGGTACAGTTGTAAAAGCAGCACAGAAAGCTAAAGATGTAGGTGCGAAAGTAATAACTATAACCACCAATCCATCATCGCCGCTTGCAGCGCTTTCAGATACACATATTTATGTGCCGGCAGCGGAAAAGGAAGATCATCATGGCGGTAAATCACAACAATATGCGGGCAGCCTTTTCGAACAGGCTGTACTGCTAATTACCGACGCGGTGTTTTTGGAACTGTGGCGGATAGACGGCACGCCCGCCGAAGAACTCTGGAAACGCCATGCCAACATGGAATAAAAAAACACATATATAAATAACACTTAAATAAAATAACAATGGCCAAATTACAAGTAGCAATAGATTTATTGACAACAGAAGATGCACTGGCGCTTGCCGCTAAAGTTGCCCCTTATGTTGATATTATTGAATTGGGAACCCCATTAATTAAAAACATGGGCTCGGCAGTAATCACTGCAATGAAGAATGCACACCCCGACAAATTGGTTTTTGCCGATTTAAAGACTGCTGATGCAGGTGAACTGGAAGCTGATATTGCCTTTAAAGCAGGTGCTGATTTAGTAACTGTAATGGGCGCAGCAGGTAATGCAACTATTATTGGTGCGGTTAAAGCAGCAAAAGCACACGGCAAAGGTGTGGTTGTTGATACCATTGGTTACCCCGACCGTGTAAAACGCGCACAGGAAGTAACAGAGTTGGGCGTTGAATTTGTTGAACTACACGCAGGTTTAGATGAGCAATGGACAGCAGGCTATTCTATACAGGTATTAATTGACGAAGCTGCAAGAGCCGGTGTACCGGTATCAATAGCAGGTGGTGTAAACTTAACCAACGTGGCAGCTGTAATTAAAGCAGGTGCTATTGTAGCAGTTGCAGGTGCAGCAATTTATGGTGCAGAAGACCCGGCTGCAGCGGCTAAAGCACTTCGTGAGGCAATAGATGCAGCTTAAATAAGTAAATCAACATTAACAGAGAAAACTTTGCTTTTATGCAGGGTTTTCTCTTTGTTGTTTTATAAGAATTTGTAGCTTTATATACATAGTTAGCCAATCAATTAAAACATATACTGCAGGCATTTGTCTGCTTTTTAAATTATAACAAAATGACATCAGTAAAAGCATATGCAGCGCAGGGTGCAGAAACCCCTCTTGCACCGTTTTCAATAGACAGGCGTGAACCCGAAGCCGACGACGTTGAAATTAAAATTTTGTATTGTGGTGTTTGCCACTCAGACATCCATACCGCACGTAACGAATGGGGAGCCACCGTTTATCCATCTGTACCCGGCCACGAAATAGTTGGTAAGGTAACCCGCGTAGGTAATAATGTAACTAAATTTAAAGTTGGTGATACCGTTGGCGTAGGCTGCTTTGTTGATTCATGTATGCATTGCGCTAACTGTAAAGATGATCTGGAACAATATTGCCTGAACGGCCATACCCAAACTTACAACTCGCAAAGCCAGGATAAAAAAACAATTACACTGGGCGGTTATTCAAGCCATATTGTAGTTACGCAACACTTCGTGCTATCTGTATCAGATAAATTACCGCTTGAGAAGGTAGCGCCATTGTTATGTGCCGGTATTACCACCTATTCGCCATTACGCCACTGGGGTGTTAAAGCGGGCGACAAGGTTGCCGTAGTTGGTTTAGGTGGCTTGGGCCACATGGCTGTTAAACTGGCAGCGTCTATGGGTGCCGAGGTAACCATGCTAAGCCGGTCGAAAAGTAAAGAAAAAGATGCTGCCGAATTAGGTGCACATCACTTTAAGCTAACCACGGATAAAGATACCATGGGCGAATTGGCCAGCAGTTTTAACTTTATTATTGATACAGTTTCTGCACCTCATGATTACAACGAATACCTTAATTTACTAACAACCGATGGGGTAATGGTTTTATTGGGCGCTCCGCCAGAGCCTACCGCTATAGGAGCTTTCCCATTCATTATGGGGCGTAGAAGCCTTGTTGGATCGTTAGTGGGTGGTATAAAAGAAACCCAGGAAATGCTGGATTACTGTGCCGAGCACAACATTACATCAGATGTGGAAGTAATTGGTATTGACAAAATTAATGATGCCTATGAGCGTACACTTGCAGGCGATGTACATTATCGCTTTGTAATTGACATGGCTACTTTATAATTTGCTATTATCTAAAATAAAAAAAGCCGCATACCTGTAATAAATACAGTTTGCGGCTTTTTTATACGGCTTAAGGGTAAATCTCAATAAATTACTTTACCAAATGGTCGGCCAACTTTTTAATAGTTTTTTTAGATATGCCTATCTTTTTGCTTATAAATCCGGCAGCCAGATTTTTAGCTTCATCTTTAAGTTTGTGTTTAACTGCTTTATTGGTACTTGCTCCACTTTCAGTTAAGTATAAATAGGCTGCTGCTCCCGCCCCAACCACTACAACCGACAGTAAAACTACAAGCCCGGTATTGCTTTCTTTTTTAAAAGGATTTTTCATAAATATGGCTTTAATAAATTAATTAGTTGCTATAGTATCACTTAGGTGATCAGGATCTTTTTTAGTAGTAATCCGTTTTAAAATGTATGATAATATAAATGCGTACACTACATAACAGGCAAATATAAAATAGCCCGGTTGCAAAGATGTATTATTAGCTGTTACAGTAGTTAAAACACTGTTATGAATATTCAGGTTAGAGAGCTGGCTTTTTAAAATACCATTCAGCCCGATATAAGTCATCAAAATACCCACAATCATTACATCTGCCATATCCCATTTACCCGACTCAAAAGCCAGGTATTTCACAACTTTATTTTCAGCAATTTTTTTAGAACCCGAAATATGGATCCCCCTTGCTATTATTCGTAAAACCGGTAAAACAATTACGAACAGCATAATAAGTATTCCAATAAGCACCGCATCTGGTTTGGGCTGTTTAATCAATACTTCAATTACACCCAATATACTTTTACTCTGAAAAAACAGCACCTGGTTCTCAAAGGCTACCTTCTCTCCCATTAGCATAAAATTAAGCGATTGGATCCGTGCATCAACCTCTATAATTGAAGTTGTTATACCAACCATTAACATGATAAGGGCGAATAGCAATGACATAACAAAAAGCGTGCTATGCAGGTGTACCTGTTTTCTCATCAGCAACCATAAACCTAGTGCAAATACAACGCAGCCAACCATAGCATAAGCATAGTTGTAGGTAACAGCGCGGATAGCTGCTAAATCCGCATTGATGCGCTTATTAAATGTGACAGGATCTGAAACATGGTATTTCTTGTACAGGTATTTAGTTGCCTCAAAATTAGCAATGCTCGTACTATCATACGTTTGTTTTCCAAGCTGGTTTAATTTGCTGGTGGCAATATGCTTGAGCCTTTTTTCACTCGCGGGGCTGTTAACTTTATCGATAATGGTTTTTGCAAAAGATGGCACCTGTGCCTGGATTTCATCTGCGTTTACCATACTATTGAATGCAAATTTTTTGAGTTTGCCTCCCAATGTTTTTTGCGGCTTGTTAATCTCTGCAACTGTTTTACCTATAAGATCGTGAAGCTGTTTTTCAACCTGGGCCTGTAATGCTTTCTTTTGTGCACGGGTCATATGGAAATCCTGAACCTGACCGTTTACAACTTCCGCTATACGGTCTCGCCACTGATCTACAGAAAACAGGCCGAATGTGATATTATTCGACATACTGTAATCTTCTTTAATTTGTTCCTGCTCGCGGGAAAGCGTGTACAAACGGTATCCGAAATAAGCTTCGCCAAAAAGGAGAACACTTAACCCCAGGATGAGTATTATATTTGGTAAGCCAAATTTTTTGGCTTGTGAATTTTGCTGCTGAGTTGTCAATGTGATAACTGATTAAATCATAAATTGGAACACTGTAATAGATTGATGCTAATGCGAATCGTACGGCGTGATGAATTTCAGGATGGTGGATAAAATAAGCCCGTATAACACAAAGCTGATGAATATGATATATCCAGGCTGCAGAGCTGTGTTATTTGTAGTGAGGATGGTTAAAAAATCACTTTTGATGTTCAGACTGGCTAACTGAGTTTCCAACAAGCCATTGAGGCCGATATAAGTCATCAATATGGCAATCACAATCACATCAGCCATGCTCCACTTTCCGGATTGGAAGGCAAAATATTTGATAACCTTATTTTCTGCCAGTTTCCTTTTACTCAATAAATGAATACCGGTAGAACTCAATTTCATAATAGGGAAAAGGATACTAAACACCAGGATTAAAATGCCAACCAATATGGAATCAACTGCGGGCTGCTTTACCAGCACTTCAACCACATCCAGGATACTTTTACTTTGAAAAAACAATACCTGGTTTTTAAAAACCACATGCTCTCCTAATAGTACAAAATCAAGCGACTGAATACGCGCATCTACTTCGATCATTGATGCTGTTAAACCTACAGCCAGAAGAATAAAGGCAAATAGAAGCGACATTATAAAAAGCGTTGCATGCAGTTCAACACGTTTTCTAAGTATCCACCATAACGCTAAAACAACAACAATGCAACCCAGCATACCAAAAGAATAATTATAGGTGGTAGTCCGGATATTATCTAATGATGTGGTAAGTTTATGATTGAATTCTTCTGCCGTAGCTACATGATATTTGCGGTACATATTATTCACTACCGAATCATTTGCAGTAATGGTACTATCTAAATAACCACTGTGCTGCACTTCGTTAAACTTGCCCAAAGCCATTGTACTGAGCTTGTTTTTACTGTCCGGGTTATCAACTTTAGCAATTATGGTTTTTGCAAATGCCGGAACTTGCGCCTTAATCTTGTCTGTATTAACAAAAGTTTTTACTGCCAATTTTTTTAATTTACCGCCTATAGATTTTTGCGGTTTATTAACAAGCGCTTCGGCTTTATTGATTAGGGCAAGGATAATCTGCTGAACTTCTACCTGTAGTTCCCTTTTTTGTTTAGGAGTCATGGTGAAGTGCTTAACCTGGTGATTAACAATAGCGGCTACTTTATCGCGCCACTGTTCTACAGAAAAAAGCCCGAAAGTAATGTTGTTGATATTGGAGTAATCTTCCTTTATTTCTTCCTGTTGATCTGAAACGATATGAAGGCGATAACCAAAATAGCCTTCGCAACATAAAAGAACAGCAAGGCCAAGTATTAGTAATAATTTGGAGACGTTAAATCCCTTAACGACATTCTTTGGTTGCTCTACAGTCAAATTGGGTAATAATTAAAAATATGGAACCGTGATATAACTGAGAGATATGATAATTGTTTGAAGGGCTTGTATTCTGTATACATTTTACTTCATATTTAATTATTTGAAAATAACTTTTGATTAGGGGTAAGTTAGCAGATTTGGTACCGGACTATTTAATGAGTTCTATAGTATACCCCCCCCCCCACTTACAGTATATATACGGATATTAACAAATGCGTATTTCTACGTAGAAAGGTAATTTGATGATCGTTATGTTTGTATATGCTTTAAAACGCATAAGCCAATAAACCATAACAAATAAATTATCACATCAAATCACATGGAAAACGTTAAGCATTTAAAATTTTTGTACCTAAAGTACGAAGTGAAAGAAATCACTAAGCTGATTTCAAAATATCAGAACATCAATAATTTTGTGTTCGGCTATTATGCAGCCGAGCCTTACAAAGGCATTCAGCTTTTGGCCTCCGTTCGTTTGGGCGATGACTGTAACGATCAGTCTTATGCTCCGGAAACAAGTATTCTCACCCCTCATGGTGATCAGTTTCTAGCGCCTGATCGTGCAGTAACGCTCAATAACAACTTCATTTCCATAGCTGCAATGAAAGGTTTGATCGAATCCGGCAAAGCGGATTATTTACTTTTTACTCCTAATGTAAACATGACTGGCCACCTGTATTACGCTGTAAGCGCTATCAAAAGCGGCTTACCAGGCACTGGAGACGATACTTTAAATACCAACCCTTCTCCTCCGGCAACTATGGCAACCTAATACCATGCATCAGGTTGTACAGTTAATTATCGATTGGTCTGAAGTATGGGCCCTTTTAATTCCCATTTGTATATTTAAAAAACAACCGGCTTTGTATAAGCCGGTTGTTTTTTACGTTTGGGCTGCGTTGTTTATTAACCTGGCCATTGATGTGATTTGGAAGTGCAGAACATTAATTCCTGTGGCATATAATTCTAATAATTATCTTTATAATATACATTCAATTATCCGGTTTCTGTTATTCAGCTTATTCTTTACCCGGTTAAAACATCCTTTTCTGGCATTTCTTAAAGTAGTAATTCCTGTTATGTTTGGGGCATTTTTACTGGTTAATTTTATTTTCTATGAGCAATTTTTTAACTACAGGATGTTTAGCAGCAGGCTTTTATCTGTAGAAGCATTTTTGATGTTGCTATACGTTTTTCAATATTACTTTTTCAAGATTAATGAAAATGTTGATGTAAATATTTTCACACCCGATTTTTGGATCGTTACAGGCCTGGGCATATATATGGCTTTCAATTTTTTTATCTTTCTGCTTTATAATGAACTCACTATTCGCCTGCAGTCTTTTGCAATAAGCCTTTGGAATGTGCATAATATTTCTTTTATAGTTTTTAATCTTTTTTTAGCAAAATCTCTTAATGAATCAGGAAAATAATACCATCCGGCTTTTATTAGTAGTTGGCATTGCAGTTATGTTGCTGCTTTTTACCAGCTTTCTGCTGATTTTTATTTTCACACAGCGTAAAAAGCTTCAATACCAGCAGTCGCTTCATGCCCTGCAGGAGAGCCAGCAGCGACAATTAATTGAAGCAGCAGTGCGTAGCGAGGAAACTGAAAGACAGCGTATTGCAGAGCAGCTTCACGACGAGATAGGCTCACTGCTGTCTGCAGCCAAATTATATTTCCGGATGATTAAAATTGGGCACTATGAAAAATCTGAACAAGAATTATATAATAAAGGGAATGAACTTCTCGATGAATCTATTACCAAAGTAAGAGGTATATCTCACAGCCTGCATTCTTATATATTGCAAGAGTTTGGCCTTAACGAAGCGATCAGGCATTTTGGTGATAAAATAAATAGCGGTTCGCTTATCAGCGTAACTACATCGCTTGACCAAACCTATGTTACCCTTGATCCGCAGCGCGACATCAGTATTTACAGAATTATTCAGGAGTTATTTAGTAACGTATTGAAGCATGCACAGGCAACTAATATAAATGTAGGCTCGCTTTATAAAGACAATTCTTTAACGTTGGACATTACGCACGACGGTAAGGGGCTTACACAGGATGATTTTGAAGAACTAAGGTATATTAATGACGGGCTTGGGTTAAAAAACATTCAAAATCGTGTCAATCTTTTCAATGGAGAAATAACTTTTATTAAAAATTATAAGGATTATTTTATTCACATTTACTTTCCTAACCTTAATTCATGATGGAAAAGATAAAGATTGCAATAGCCGATGATTATGCCATTTTTAGAGATGGATTAAAAGTTGGCCTGAAGCCTGATAAGAATCTCCAGGTATTACTTGAGGCATCAAACGGAATTGAATTACTTGAATTGCTGGAAAACGAAACCGTTGATGTAATATTGATGGATTTAAAGATGCCGCTTATGGATGGTATCGAGGCAACACAGATCATCAAGAAAAAAAACGGCACTACTAAAATAATTGCAGTTACCATGTATGATGACGACAAGTTTATTATACACCTGATGGAAATGGGCGCTAACGGCTACTTGCTAAAAAATGCAGAACCAGACGAGATTAGGAAAGCAATTTATTCGGTACATGAAACCGGCTACTATTTCAATGATATTATAAACAAGGCACTTTTAAAAAAGCTTGTACTTAAGGGTAATATTAAACCATCTTTTAAACAACAAATAGATTTTTCTGAGCGGGAACTTGAAGTGCTGAAACTAATTTGCGACGAGAAAACTGCACAAGAGATCGGGCAACAGATTTTTCTGAGCTCCCGGTCTGTAGAGGGTATAAGGCAACGGCTTATTGATAAGGTGGGTGTACGTAATACTGCAGGGCTGGTTATGTTTGCTGTTAAAAATGGCATTATATAACCTTTTGTTTTTACATTAAAAACCAGGATATTTTTAAAGAATTAAACTTATTGCAGGATATTGAAACCCTGTGTGTAGTAAATAACAGGGACTGCTATTACAAAAAATAAAACAAGGGAGGTATTAAGTCCCTTTGTCTTATTGAAATTACTCTGCTAAACCACCGGTAAGCGTAAAGCTAACCAGGTTAAGCTCTACTTCGCGTGAAGACCGGAAAGCTTCCAGTGCGCCAAGTCTTGAAACTGCATCCACATAATGAGGATGTCCTGGTTTTAGTTTCCAGAACATATTAATTTCCAGCGCGGCCGAAGCTGGAAGCAAGCCCCCATCCGGTGCTTTAAATTTAACTTTTAAAGTACCTTCATGATGGCCCGGAAGCGTAACAGCATTTTTTTTACAACCTGCGATGAGTGTTTAACTACTGTTAAGCCAGATTTAAAGAGTACTTGGTTGACTTTTTTACATGTGGTGAGGTTTATGAGATAACTACCTAAACATCTGTGAACCAATTTACAATGTTAATAATATCGGCTTTATCATATGTTTTAATAAAGAATAATGCATACATTCACTATACTAAACGGTCATAAAAAAACGATTATGTTCCAGGCTAAAGAAAAGACTGATCAACGGCGCGTTGCGGTGGATAATTCCCAGTCGAGCGGGTTAAATATGTCTGCGGTACCCGCATTACAACGTTTACAGGCAGAAGAAGAACCCCTACAGGGAAAATTCGTTAAACAGCTACAAGCCGAAGAAGAAGACCTCCCCTTACAAGGCAAGTTTAAACCCATACAATTAGCCAGTGAGCAAGAGGAAGACCTGCTACAGGGAAAATTCGTTACACAGCTACAAGCCGAAGAAGAAGAACTCCCCCTGCAGGGCAAATTCATTCTGCAAAAAGCGGCAATGCCAGAAGAAGAGCTTCCGGTGCAAGGCAGGTTTAAGCCGTTTCAATTAAAAAGTTTGGATGATGGGGATGTACAGCTAAAACAAACACCCTTTCAACTAAAGGGTAATAATACCGGCATGCCCGATACATTAAAAAGTGGATTGGAAAGCATGAGCGGCTTTGACCTGAGCGATGTAAAGGTGCACCATAATTCGGATAAGCCGGCACAGTTAAATGCGCATGCCTATGCGCAGGGCAGTGAGATACACTTGGCACCAGGGCAGGAAAAACACCTGCCCCATGAAGCCTGGCATGTTGTGCAGCAACGGCAGGGCCGTGTACAGCCTACTATGCAAATGAAGCAGGGTGTGCCCGTAAATGACGACCCCGGGCTGGAAAAAGAAGCGGATGTAATGGGTGCACAGGCCTTGCAAATGAAAAGTAAAAGCAGCACAACAAATTTCTCCGCGTTTGCTTCGTCAACCGTTCAGCGTACTACAGTAAAAGTAAGTACCCCTAAGGACAGGAAGGATTTTGAAGATACAGAAGACCTTATTACCGGTTACCTGGGTGAAAGGCCAACAGACCTTAAAGGTACAGAACTTTTTGCACCTACGGGTGGCAGAATGAATATATGGGGCCACATGAGTGATACAGCGGTGGGAGGCTTTTCGCACGAAGACCTCGCCACCGAAATGATCGCCAACGGATACCGCTCATCTGCAGAGATACGGCTTATAGGATGCAACAAACAAGGCGATGCTTCTTTAATAGGCCCGAAAAAATTATGGAATGCATTATTCAGCCAGTTGTCTGAGATCATTTTAGCAGGCCGTAGACCAAAAGTACCAATGGTTTACGCCACCATGGGGCCATTGTATACCGGTGATGATGGTGTCGCAGAAGAAAATAAATGGTTCGTAACTCCTAAAAATTCATCCGAGGAAGATAGACTGAGAGAGTCTCAAAGTGGTGATGATGATGATGACGATGATGAAGATTCATACGACAGGGAGTATCTTATTATTGATACCATTATCAAAGAAGATGAAGCACTGAAAAATATGAAGCGGAAGGATGCTGAAACTAAAATTAAAAAAGAGAATCTGGGAGGCTATACAGAAAAAATTGAAATAGCTTACACACAACATATTAAAGATCAGGAATTGTCTGTAGAAAACAGTGTAAAAGCTCATTATTATAAAAAACAGGGAAAGGGTCCAAAATATCCTTCAATATTTAAAAAGGACCCTGAACATAAAGGTAGATGGACCTGGAATGATATGGCCTGGACAAGTTACTCGGGAGAGAAAAAAGCCGAAGAACCTGCCCAACTCAAAGTAGACAGTTCACCAACAGCAACTGCTGTATCTAATATTGTACAATTATTTGATGACAAAAAAGAAACCAAGCATATAGGAGAAGACGCCGGCAAATGGCGGCTCTCTTTTCCTTGGAGCACATCACAAAAAAGGCGTGACGCCGTTGTAAAAAATATTTTAAAAGAAGCATTTACGTTGCTTAGCTCTAACAAGGTTTCGCTGGTAAGCGTAACCGGTGCAACCGGTTCTGAATTGCTGCCTAGGGGTAAGGATCTGAAAGACAGGACATATACAGTCAGGATCAATGAAGCTAATCCGTGGGGTGATGGGAATGCAGAATTTGATTCCACGGAACACCGTGTTCGTTCCATAATCCTTCATGAACTAATTCACGTATCATCAGACCAAACTTATAGATTAAACGAATCTTATGACAGTAATATCAGAGCGTATAATGTTGATAATCAATATGAAAGACTTAGTAGTGTCAATATGAATATTGCAGCCACGAGGATAGAAGGTATACAAACATTGGTTAATGCTGATCCAGCTTTTAATGATGATGAAAAAGAATATGTCAATTTTAGATTAAATCGTGCTATGGAATGGGACCGCGAGTTAGATACCGTTTTAAGCGAGTTAGTTTATTATTTTGATCTTGAAAACATACCAGCCACATCCCCTACTTCAATTGCGGTAACCAACTATGCCGAAGAACGCTATAACATCAGAAGCCAGCGCGAAGGCCCTATTGCTGAGAAAGACCGGATGCTGACTGAAAAAGTAAAAAAGCAGATCTGGAACGATACACTTTTTGCCGTGAACGGAGATCCGGCATATTTAATGTCTTAACCTATCTAATTCTATATAATAGCGAGCGCATACTGTGTATAAAAAAATTTCTAATACCCCGCAACCTGCACAAAGAGTTGATATACCTGGCTCTGGCAAGGCGCGCTCTTCTGCTGCTGTGCCCGCGCTACAGCAATCGACTGTAACACAGCATCAAATAGCAGATGAAGCAACCGCGTCTATTCAACGGAAAATTGAAGATGAGCTCTCCGTACAGGGAAAATTTACCATGCAAAGATTAGGTATTCCTGAAGAGGAAATCTTGCAAGGGCGGTTTAACCCGGCCAAGCTGGAGGAAAATAAAACCGGGGCTACCCAACATAGGCCATTCCAGCTAAAAAACAACGATACCGGCATGCCCGATACATTAAAAAGTGGATTGGAAAGCATGAGCGGTTTTGACCTAAGCGATGTAAAGGTGCACCATAATTCGGATAAGCCGGCACAGCTAAATGCGCATGCCTATGCGCAGGGCAGTGAGATACATCTGGCACCAGGGCAGGAAAAACACTTGCCCCATGAAGCCTGGCATGTTGTGCAGCAACGGCAAGGCCGTGTGCAGCCTACTATGCAAATGAAGCAGGGTGTGCCCGTAAATGACGACCCAGCACTAGAAAATGAGGCGGATATTATGGGTGCGCAGGCTTTACAGCACCAAAGTGCGCTTGTCACGAAAACCAATAACGTCCCGGTTAATCCGGCAAGTTTACAACTAAAGGCAGCCAGCCAAACAGAAGTTTTGCAAGCCATGTGGCAACCTATGCCCCATGGCCAAGATGTCGACGGCGCCACTATGCGCTACGATAATTTAGAAGAAACTCAAGGACTACAGTGGTATTACAAAATAAAGGAACCTGATAGTGATAGTGATACTGATGACGATGATAGCAAGGAAGTTCGTGCAAAAGCTAGAAGTGAAGGTGAAGAAGTAATGATGTTTACAATTGATGGCGCAAACCCTCACGCCGAATTGATAAAGCATAAGGAGGGACAATGGGGCCCAAGAACCGATTGGGAAGAATTGTGGAGCCGCGTTAATTGGGCCAAAGATCCTACAGTTGTTATGGTTCCAATGCGTGGAGTGCAAACTGTTGCAGATAGCTTCACAACTTTGCGGTCAGAAGGTTTTGCAGGTTGCATTGGTTTAATCATGCTTCAAGGTAACCAACGAACTCTTGCACATGTTTTTTCCGGGCATATTGAGGATCCTCAACAATGGAGCAATTTTGATGAGACAAAAGCAAAAGCTGCCACTGCTAATACCACTTATATTTTTTATCCTGGTGGCACGTACTCTTTTTATCGGGGCTCTAAAGTTACGGAGAAATTTATAAACGATTTTGGTATACAAGGGAATATTATTTTCAGGTATAACAATGATCTAAGTGTACAGGTAAGCCCTACGGGTATAGTTGCTGCTTAGCTATATAGTTTTTCAACCCCAAGTTTGGCAAGCAGATCCAGTGCCAGTAAATGCTTCGGGTCGTTAATGAGTATCTTATCAGCCAGTTTGCCAGCCTCATCAAACCTATTCAGCTCGCAGTAACAAATGGCTATGTGGTACAGCACATCGTTTTTTTCGCCATATATCCTGCCCGAAATATCAAAATATATAATTGCTTCTTTATAAAAGCACAACCTTAGGAGCAATCTGCCCAATTCAAAGGCTATGTCGTTAGCTTCGCCAAGGGTGTAATACGTATCCCATACCCGGTGTATCAGTTGGAACATCCCCCATCGTTCATCATCTGTAATGGTTTCTAAGATCTCATGCAGTCGCGGCAAAAGCTGGCCAAACAAGTGGGCATCATACCCGCTTAAGCGCACTGCACATACCAATTGGTTAAAGGTTAATGCGGCAGCTCCATGTTCCAATAATTTTTTGAGTACGAAATAATCATCGGGACCAAAATCATTTACAAAGCGCTCGTACGCTAACCTTGTTTCGGGGTAATTGGCAGCATCATTAATAAATAACATGCAGCCAAGGCTAAGCCCGAAATCCATGTGACGTGGAAACAATGCTTTGCCGCCCTCATTTTCACAATATCTTTTTAAGGCATTAAAATTTACAGACAATGAAAAAGAACCATGCTTAACTAAATTTGGAGCGCCAACACCATGAAGATCACTCTCGCGGTGATAACCTTTATCTGCGGTAAGCAGCATTAGTCCTTTTTGTGAAAGCTGTTTTAGTTTGTTAAGGCATGTTATCCCTATGTGCGGAAATAACAGGTAGGTATCTGCCAGTAACTGTTGATACTGATCCAACAAGTTTGCCGAATATGGTTCTGCAAAAGGTGGCTTTTCTGATACTTGATTGGTATACAACACCTGTATATTTTCTATGCTTTCTACAGGCGTGTTGCCTTCAGCCCCTGGCGAAGTGAACAAGCTAACGAGGCACTCGTGCAATTGGTGCTGAGCATCTATGTAGAACAGCTCTTGCGGTATAGAATCGAAAAAATAATTGGCAGTAACGATAATTGGCTGTGCCAGGCTACCAGGCGTTATGATGTCGCCGGAATACTGTAGTGCTATCTCTGTAACCTGCGTGGCATCAACTATAGCAAAATCAACCCAATTTTTATAAAGATATGGCTGTAAACGCGGATGCGTTTTCCAAAACTCGAGGTTTGATTGGGCCAGGTCGCTTAATACATAACAAAGTGATATCCATTTTAGCGGCGACATATATACAAGCTTTTCGAAATGCTTTAAAAAGTGGTAGCATAACCGCCCGTGGCCTGCGCCCAATTCGAGCAGGTAAACTTGTTCGCTGTGGTTGCTCCGCTGATCCAGATCTTTCAAAAAAGCAAATACAACTTCGGCATAGGTTTTACCCATTACCGGGTTACTGGTAATGTAATGGGGCACCTGGCCAGACCGCCATGCATCAATACCCGCGTTTTTAAAATATGCTCTTTGCAGCTGCCACAATTTGCTTGTTGAAAAGGGCTGTAGTATTTCTATGAAATCGGGTTCCGGTAAATTGTTTATAGCTTGTTTTTTCATCTAAATATCTACCTCAAATAACATCCGGGTTAAAAGAAAAAGAGTGTCTGGACTAATCCCTGCGGTGCTATCAGTGAAATATGGGCTCATAATTTTCCATGCACTAATAATGGTGTCTCTTTGTTGTGTAAACGCCATGGCTTTTAACGCCCTATCATTATATTGTGCACGTATATACTTAATTACAAGTTTTATTTTTTCACTTGTTGGTAACCTAAATGCATTAAGTATAACCACTTCAGTTTGCTCGTCAACTACACCGTATAGCAACCCATTTCTTTTAACGTTTATCCATGCCATGTTTATGGCCTCACTTTGGTTTGCAACATGGGTACCAAGCTGTAATGCAATTCGCATTTGCTCAACTATCCGCTTGGCTTTTTCTTCGGGTGTAAGATCTATTGATTGAAGAACTATTTGATAAGTGCCATCATCAATTTTTAATGGCAATTTATATTTCTTTGCAATATAGATCCAAGCTTGTTCTATGGCTTCACTTACCGAGCTGTATAAATTCAATTTATCATGTAAATGTTGTACAACTAACTCTGCTTTTTGCCTGGCCGACATGGTATCGGGGGCATTTATATCAGGCACTTTCTCATCAGCGCGGCTGCTTTTAGCGTCGAGGGGGTTCCACACCGACATAGACCGGTCGCTGCCCATCGCGCGTGTTTTAGTGGCCCCCAAATGCCCTTTTGGCCTTTGCTGCCCAGAAAGCCTTATGGCTTCCATTAACAAGGATGCTGCGCCAACATTGCAGTTTGCCGGCATTGCACCATGTTCGGTATCCATCTCTTCGGCCTCATATTTAAAATGCGAAGTACGCGCGGTAAGCCATTTAGGGTTAAGCATTTTCATTCGCAGCTCAAGCGGTAAACCAGGCTTTACCCAACTCACCGGCTCTACACTTGGTAAGGTTGAGCCTAGTGCAGCTTTGGATTCACCCCTGCCTAGGCGTTCATCGAGGTAGCGCTGGTGCAGCATCATTTGCGAGTAAGCTTCTAAAAGTTTAATGTATTGAACATCGTGCCGCCTTTTTTTAATGTTTTTATTATGGGCATACGCATAAGCGTCCTGATCTGTCATGTTGCTGCCAACCGAATCCCAGCTTGTTGCTGGTTCCTTAGCTTCGGGGTGCATGTATGCAACATTTTCTTTTTTGATCGCCAGTCGCCCCGGCTTTGGCCAAACTTCGTAATTGTCTTTATCTACGGCGAAAGATATGACCTGTATCACTTTTCCATCAAGCTTGTTAGCAGCAAGCTTTGTCAATAAAATTTGCTTATCATCAAAATGCGCTCCCCTTAGGCTTGTAAGGGCGGCAACGGCTGCTGCAACCTTGTCATCTGGCAGGCTTTTCTTAACAGCTTCTATAAACTTGTCATTTACTGTTACCCAGGTTCGTTTGGGGTCACCCCCAAAACCAAATACACGGTACCCCCTTGTACCCGGCCCCTGTTCGCCGGCAACAAGAAAACCATGCCTTTTAAAATAATCAAAAATGAAGTTTCTAAGTTTTGGGTGGCTGTTCCTATTAACATAATATACCGGGATAGCTTTCAATAATTGTGTTAGCGGCCTTGCAACTTCTTTTTCGTCAATACCAAATTTGCCTGCTATTTCGCTAAGTAACAGCCTATGTGTTTCTCGAACTTCGGCAGATAAGGGCGCACTAACCGGAGGGCTTGACGAGGATGATGAGCTTGCCGTACCTGTATCAAACGCCGGCGCTGAAAGTCCCATTGGCTTAGGGCTATGTTTAGAGTCCAGGTGGGGTCCAGCTCCACCTGTTAGGGGACTTGACGGAGTTAAACCAGCTGCACCACCAAGTGTTGTATCAGCCGGGCCAGGCAATGATAATGGGCCGGCTAAAGCCGTCGAAGGTGCTACAGGCGTAGAATCTGAACCAACACTATTACTTGCATTGAAATTTACTAAAGGCAACATACCAATTGCACCGGATGTGCTTGTGGCACCTGGGGATGTAACATTTGGGACAGTGCTGCTAACAGATGATGTTACAGAGGCAACTGATGAAGCAACCCGGTAATCCATTTTTTTATCAGCCTGGTGTTCACCAACTTTAGAGTGATCATACTTTGCATCCTTACTTTCCATCATAGAAGATTGTAGGAGCATGTTAAATTCACCGCGATTAATCCTGGCTCTCAGGTCATCGTAACTAGTTACATAAATAGCGGTATTTATAGAATGCAAGCGATGGATAGCGTCTTTTACTTCTACGCTGCTTTCTGTAACTACCCTTGCGCCTATTTGCTCTGCCCAGATATCACCCCGGCCGGTAATTCTGCGCTGTATAACGTTTGATGAAGCTTGTGTTACAACGCTGCTAAGATCGCCGGAAGCATAATGTTCCAAACCCGACTGCAGGCTGTCGGCAGTTACATCAATATCCTCTTTCCGCTGCGCCGGGGATGCCGACCGGACACCTATATTACCTCGTAAACG
Source organism: Mucilaginibacter polytrichastri (assembly GCF_001911425.1). Lineage (GTDB taxonomy): Bacteria > Bacteroidota > Bacteroidia > Sphingobacteriales > Sphingobacteriaceae > Mucilaginibacter > Mucilaginibacter polytrichastri. The sequence goes on from NZ_MPPL01000001.1 coordinate 2,185,944, forward strand.
CTGATTAGCCATTTGCTGGTAGGCTTTCAATTGTTTTACCTGCTGACTGGTATTGGCCATAGTAGTAAGGTTACCCGCACCGGCATCTTCATGGAGGTGTGCTGATGAGTCATAAACGTTGGGAGCAGGCTGTTGCTTAGCATGCAAAGCATTGGCGCTTGCTTTGCTTTGTTGCGGGTCTGAAGCACTTGCACGACTAAACATTTAATATACTGATTAAAAGTTACTTATAAATATAGTTAGTATTTATTTAAACACATAATTGCCTGTTTATTAAATTAGTGATACATAAAAATAGTAAAATCATCATCGATGTAACCTTTGTTAAGTATCACTTTAGATGCCAGTTCATTGCAATAATCTATTATTTTATCCGGTGCGTATGCCACAACAATGCCATCTACATCTATCTGGCTTAATAAATTAAATCCTAACCCAATGCGGCAACTGCCGAACAACTTTGCGATCATGGTAAAAACATAATCAGCTTCGCTGCTGCGGTAACTTAGCATGCCAGAACATAGCACATAATCCATATAAGGCAGGTTTCCGCTGCTGCAATCGCCCAGGTAAAATTTGGTATCTGGGAGGTTTCCATATCTTGCGGTGGCAACATCCAGAAACTCTTCCATCATATCTATACCGGCATACCTGAACGTGTTAAAACGGGTGTCTAAAAATCCCTTGAGATCGCCATGCCCGCAGCCCGCGTCTAATACCGAAGTATTTTCCAGGTCCCCTATCTGCGCCAGTGTTTCAAACCTTATATGTTGCCGTTGTTCAGATTTCCATCCGAGCGCTGCCGCTGTACCTGCCCCATATTCTGATATCCTTGCTTTATGAAAACGGGACACATGTGCGTTGTCTATAAAGTTCATAGGTTATCAGGCCTTTGGTCCATTGATAGGATCTGCAAGTAGCCTTTGGGCTGTATGTTCATGCTGCCGGTAAAGGGGTGGTCAATAAGTATAATCAAAAACAGTATCATGCCAATGAAAGCCCCAAGCAAACCGTTAATAAATACATGTAGCCGCCTGTTTTCTATATTCAGGATCATGGCGAGCATCATGGTAATAAAACCTCCAAGCAAAAGCGGGATCCAGATAATAAGCGGTATATCTGACCCTGCATCCAGCAAACGCAGGCTTCGGTACGTCGACAGGCTGTTGAGGTTCCTGAACATTTCTTCAACCCTGCGGCTTTTATAGTCAGCAGATGGGTTTAGATGTTCTATCGCCTTAAAAACTTCGTCAAAGTGCCTTATTGTTTCGGGGCTTGTTTTACCTTGTGCAATAAGCGGGTACTCTGTATCTACAACGTTTTTTACATAAGCCATGTATATGGTTTTAATTTTAACAGATTCGCTATCAGGGTAATAGACAATGTTACGATATAGCCCTTTAGCCACGCTGCCTTCCATATCTGCTGTTTGCTGCGCTCCGTTAAACTGATCCCACACCAGGAAAATTACAAACGCCAGTAACAGCCCATACAAGCCGGCTACCGAGCCAAATACATACCCGGTTACTTCATTATGGGAACCCAATATTTTTATTTTGATATATTTTTTGAAGAAATAGGTACAAATGCTGCCAATTAATGATGAAGCTATAACCAACAGCGCCAATAATAGAATTGGCGGCATCTGGAGCATTTTTAAGGTTAGGTCCATATTAAACGTATTTTAAGTGTGTGTTTATTAAGCAGGTATGGTTTTCCCGTCTTTGCCAAATTCTTTACGGATCCCCATCATTATGTCTTCGCTAAGTATAGTTTTATCGCCTCGTTTTAAAGCCCGTAACGCACTGTACCTACTTACATTGATAATTGCCCCGCCTGCCATTTCATATTTACGTGCAATTTCTTCGAGGTTTAATTTTGATTCAAAAACCGTTGTGTTAGGGAAGCTCTGCTCCCACAATCTTCTGCGTTGCGCAGGGCCGGGTATCGGGAAATAGATCATGGATTGAAAGCGTCGGCTAAAAGCATCATCGAGGTTGGCCTTTAGGTTTGTTGCCAGAATAACCACACCCGGAAAATCTTCTACCCGTTGCAGCAGGTAGGATATCTCCTGGTTGGCATGCCGGTCGTTTGAACTGCTGGCCTGTGTCCGTTTCCCGAACAAAGCATCAGCTTCATCAAAAAACAGGATCCAATTCTTATTTTCTGCCTGGTCGAATATGTTAGCCAGGTTCTTTTCGGTTTCGCCTATAAACTTTGATACCACCATAGACAGATCAATACGGTAAACATCTAAGCCCGCCGATTTACCGAGTAAACTTGCTGTAAGTGTTTTACCTGTACCGGGCGGGCCATAGAATAAGGTGCGGAAACCTGGTTTAATCTTCTTTTTCATTTCCCACTCGTTTAACAGTTTATCGCCAAACGCTATCCAGTCGCAAATCTCCGAAACCTCTTCTAATACCCGCTCTTCCAGCACAAGGTCTGTCCAGTCTAAATTTGTGGTAAGGCGCCGGGCCGGAAAATTGATACTGTAATCGGGCTTGTGCGATTCGCCGCTCGTGAAGAAGTTCAAATATTCAGATGAGATGGTAAGTACGCCGCTTAAAAAAGGCTCTTGTGATTGGGGATGAACAATATTGAGGATATTGAATTTCCTGAAAAAATGATCCTCACCAAAAATATTCAATAACCTAAAACGTTTCTCAAGGTCGTTACCTGCAAGAATGAACGCTACGGTTTCGCCCGTGGGTATAAACCCACCATGATTTACGCCTTTTATGCCACCAAATTCTGTAAAGCCCCTGTCGTAATCTGCATTTTTTATAAAGAAAACATCAAGCAAATGTGGCTGCATGTGCGGTGCTAAGGCCATAGCTAAGATAACCCGCTCGGCGAAGTTCATCTGGTAATGGCTAACGATCTGTTTGTAGACCGATCTGTCATTAGGAAATGAAGGAGGATTTAACTCTTCAATATTGGTGCAATGAGCAGGTTGCCCCCAGTACAATTTCATCCGGGCATCAATAACCTGGCCCAGCCACTGCATTTCCCTGCCAAGGGCTTCGGCGTTGTATTTTATCATATCTATGTCCATTCTACATATAATATATTTTTCATCCACGATGTCTTGATCATACTGAAACTCCAGGGCAGCGTTTGTAACAGAACATCATACCCGCGTTGTTCTACACGTAAATTCCAATTGCCGTCTGTTAATATAAGCGCGCCGGTACGCTGCAGAAATGAATTTCTAAAACTCTCTGCAGAGGTATTATTTAGTTTTTCCCAGCGGCTTATCACCACAGCCAGTAACTCGTTTGAAACGTCTTTTTCCTGATCAGATAATTTCATTTCAAGCGGGACAGGCACTTGCAGCGGGACATTGCAAAGAACCTTGTTAAGGGTGAGATCTTGTTCGGGATGCTTTTCTGTACCGTAAACTAAGTATTGCAGCAGGTGCACTGCTTTTAGCTGAGCCTGGGGTGATACAAATTCGCTTTTAATCAGCAGACCGAGCCTTGTAAAGTAAGTGCTTAAAAACGGGTTCAATAATACCAGGCCCGCGTTATTGACGTACATTGTTTCGCCGCCCGGTATAGTTTCCAGATCTGTTTCCGGCAACTGCTCTTCGTTTTTTTGTTGTTTGCTTATTTCTTTTTTTGTCACTTCCATTTGCTTTTGGAGTTCTGCCTGTATGTTAGCGCCATATATTCGCTGTAATGCCAGTTCATCTGCTTCGGTTAATAGCTGTGTTACCAATGGCTTAGCTGTGTCATGCTTATTGTGGTTTATCTGCTTCCGTATTTCTGGCAATATGGCGGCTATCTTCGGGCCAATACGAGACTGATCAATACCCGGCTTGTTCATTGCAAACGACAACTGGTTTATCAGCTCATACCGTCCCGAAGAAATGAATTTGAAAAATTGCTTTGCATAATCCTCTGCACCGTTGAATGCATGATGCCCACCCAGCAACAGCAGGTTAAACTCCCTAAACAATTTGGCCATGTTTTGCCTATCCAGCGAATCTGTCAAAGCCGCTTGTAAAAATTGTTGAAATTCATTGATAAAAGGTAAGGTATCTGTCCCCCAACCTATGCCAGTACTGTTTTTTTTAAAAAGCTCGGCAATAGTATCATCATCCAGTTTTTGGGCCAGGTAACCAGCCGTAGCGGTGTGTTTTAACAACACCTTCAGAATTTTGCCCGATTGTTTAACGCCTGCACTGTTGATGTATTCTTTTATCTTCCAAAACAGCTTTTTATCTGCGTTAACTAATGCCAAACGGTTTTCACTAAGGTAAAACAGCAGGTTATTTTCAAAGTAAGGTTGCAGTAATTTGCTAACACTTGCCTCAGCTATATTAGATGTGGTGCCGAAAATTTCATGAAGGCGCATCATTGCGCCCCCTTTATATTTATCTGATTGCAGTACGGTGTTTAATTCGGAAAAACGCTCGTAATACAATATCAGCATAATTTGTTTCAGAAAATGATCTGTGTTGCTGTCATCCAGCCAATCTACCTGTTGAGGCAACCTGCTATTGTTCAAATAATATTTTAATATTTTAAGTGCTTCGCCTATCATGTCGGCTCGTTCAAGGATTTTGCCGTTCGTTAAAAAGCCGTTGATCAGGTCTTCCGCACTTAAACTTGCAGATAACATTGGCAGTACATATAGCTCATTGCTTTTTAAAGCCTCAAAATCTCTTATACCTTGAAGTGATTTAATTACAATGTCGGTATAACCAGCCGCTGGATCTAACTTAATATAACTTTCAAGTTCGGCTGATAAGGCGATTATTGACTGGCCTGTGCGTTTACTTATATGGTAAACAAATGCATTTATAAACCTGGCGGGGTCAAAACTTTTGTAATCATTTATGATAAAAGCGTTCCATGCAATAAGTAAGGTCATCTTTTGAATTACATCACTATCGATTGATCCCTCACTGGGTTTAACATAAGTAAAATTCAGCAGGTAATTTGTTAACCCTAAAGCATTATTCTCTTGCGGCAATAAGCTGAAAAGGTTTATCAAAGTTTCTTTTTTTAGCTGATATATAATTCTGTGCCGGGTGTTGCTTACTCCCCCTGCCAGTATTAATAACCATATGGCCTCTTGCGGTGCCGTGGCAATTAATTCATTAAAGAGATCGTCTATCGACAGGTTCATATGCTCTGCAGACCACCATGGCAATGTGCCATACTGGATCCAATGCCTTAAAACATTTCTGAGTAATATTGGCCCGCTCAGGTTTGCATTTGCGGGCTCTCCGTTTAATTTTAGATAAAGACTTATATGATCTTCGCTGCCCTGGCCAACACCCGTAATGGATGCAATTGCGGGCTCCCTGTTTGATTTTAAATAATGACTTATATCTTCGCTGCCCAGATCAACATCCGTAATGGATAACCCAGCCCCAGCTGTTTTGCCTGCTTGGTTTAGATCATTCAACAAGTCTGTTAACGTGATGAATAGCTTTACATGCACTGTTTCGGCTTGGTATGCCTGGCTAATACCCTGCACTATAAAAGCAAGCAAATCTGCATATTGAAGGTTATAAGTTTGCGACAATTTCCTGATGTTACTTTCTAAAAACATCCGGGTGTTAAATACCGATCCCCGCTCAACCAACAAAAAGTCAAATATAATGTCCCATAACGTGTCGTTAAAAGTTGTACTATCTGTTTTAATAATTGTGTTTTCAACCTGCAACTTGTACATATCGGCAGCATAGTTGATAATAAAACCGGCATGGGTAGGTTCTACTATTCTTACCAGGCCAAATTGAACCTCGTTTAAAAAGGCGCGCACAATCCTTTTTCTCACAGCCTGGTTCTGCCCTGCTGATTCGATCATTTCATTTACCGAATTGGGCAGCGTATTAATCAGTTTCAGAAAAATTTCCGACAACTGATCCATTGGATAAGGCTCTGACCACCAAGGCAGGCTACCAAAAACAAGGAAATACCTCACCAAGTCTATTTGCTGATACAACTCTTGCGCTTCTGCACTGCGCATATCGCTTGTATCTGCCGCGTTGCGCCGTGTTTCACCATTAAACTCTTCCTGATGCAACTCTCTAATAATGAATGGTAAAGAAGTACTTATTTTGGAACTAAAATCAACGTGCAATAAAACTTCAGAAAACAACCATAACAGATCTGTATAAGGCAGGTTATAATGGCTGGCCATTTGTTCAATGGTGCTTTTCACAAAAGCTTTACGGTTAAAAGTGGTGCCCTTGTCTGTAAATAAGTAGTTTAGTATAAATATCCATATTGCCTTGCCAAGCTCGCTGCTTTCGGTTTTAACTACCGGTTCCTTTTGGTGCAGGTCCATCACATCTGCGTGGTAGTCAAAAATAAATTCGGCCTGCTGCGGCTCCAATAGTTGGATCACATCCCGGATTATTTTCTCCGAAAACTGATAAACCAGGCGTTTTCGCACATAGGCAAACTTCCCGGTATCCAGAATCAATTTTTTTAACGATTCGGCATCTTCGGTAAGCAACCTGTTAAAAACCTTGAGCGGGTCTGTCAATACATCGCCTGTTGCCCACCACGGTACAGTACCTGTTAACAGAAAATGCGCCAAAAGAGCCAAATAATTTGTTTTAGCTGGTGGTTGGATTATGCTGTCAAACTTTTCATATGCCATTGAATTATAAGGTGACGACAATAAATGCATTATCTCCTTCTCCAACGCTGCCAATATCCTTTCTTCAAGGTCTTCATCAAGCCAATGCGGCGGCATGCTTCCAGCATCAATAACAAGGTTGTTCAATTTTACTACCCGGTCTGCCGGTATCAATCGGCTAAAAAGCTTATCCATTTCGCGGCTCAAGCTGGTGTTAAAAAAATTACTGATGCGGTTCTGCAGTTCGTGCGCTTTATCGCGCACGGGGAAACTTATATCAAATATTTGTTGCTGAATGATGTGATACTGCTCCTGCATTTTTAGTATTAATTACAACCCTGATTTACCATCACCGGCCAAAAACCTGATCAAATTTGCTTTTGCATTTTTATTTGCACCTTCAGAGGCTGTTAAAAAATTAAGCCAGTCAAAATATAGTGGTTCAAAGGCTTTCATTTCTGCAATGCCCAGCCATTTGAAAAGCGGAGTAATATGCGCCGGGATATGAAGCCTGAACAATTTTTCGGCATGGTCCCTAAAACTTTTGTCCTGAAACCGCGCAGGCCATGCAGGAAATACGATACTTATCCGAAAGTTAAAAAAGCTTTCACTTACAACGAGATCGTTATCCGCCCTAATCACTCCTTCAAAACATGGGTAAGAATGGTTGTGGTTTTCATGGCACTTAACAAGTGATGACATCAGCTCCGAATGCTTTTGGTATGCTTCGGCAGTTAATACAGGTTCTTTGATATGCCCGGGGTTACACAAGCTAAATACTTCGTCCCTGCTATGCGCTGCCGCCGACTTTACAATATCTGTAATTAGCTCCTCACGCGATTCAAACGAGGAAAACGATTTTGAGGCAAGCAAAATCTCATTCTTAGATTTATGAAACTTAAAACCGAACGCCTTTTCATTCAGGTACGGTCGTAGCAAGATGTGTTCTACAAGATAAAACCCTTCTGACTGTATGTTAATGTCTTTAAGAAACCCGATAAGGTTTTTAGCTGCTATTATCGCCTTAGCACTGTCTGCATGTTTGCTGATAACCGACCATATTTTTTGATGTGGCGGCTTGTACATCAGCAAATGGCCGTTTGCAATTGAGGGACCTGGCCCGATGCGGTAATTCTTTATATCAAGTGCATATTTTAATACAGATATTTCCTGGTTATTGAAAGAAAAGGAATCAGCCTGTCCAGCATCATCTTTCAACAAGCCAAGCGTAACCATCTTTTCGACCTCGTTTTTTGATAGAACGATTCTGGGCATGTCTAATACCCAGTTTGCTTCTTCACTGTCGTCAGATACCACTGGCTGATGGGTGGCCTTTTTTGCTTTTTCAAGCCGTACCATGTCAGTATTTAATGCTTCCGAAAAAGGTTTGATGTTGCTGGCTGCCGTAGTATATAGCAACTGGTTCATTTTCCATACAAAATCGCGGCGGTCTGTTTGGTCATCAGCATTCTTCAGGTAGTTGAATGATATGGCGCGGTTATAACCAATGTTGGCAATATCCTTAAGTATACCAGATTTCCACTCCAGTTCCCTTTCTGCGTTTCCGGTATCATCATCAGGCGTATACAGTGCTGTATATAATTTTAAGGGATAGGGTATCAGAAACTCGTTAAACCTTGCCAGTAAATGGTCAAACATTACATTCTTCCGGTTAATTGCGCTTTCATCGGTTTCTACAGTACTATTTAACGCTTTTGTATACGCGTTTTCATCCTCGTTTATAAAGTTATCCCAACGGTAAGCCGGATTAATAGCTTTTGTATCTGTAAACGCTTTGAAAAGATGTTCTGCACCGGGCAGGTTGTATAGTGGCTGGCTATAATAGGTTTTTGAATCCCTGTTGTATTCATTAGAAAAAACCTCGCCAATATTTGCCAGCTGCGACAGATAGTTGGCTATGATCTGTTCAAAAAATAAAAGATACCCCTTGAGTTGCTTTGCCTGCGCTTTTCTGAATGAAGGCTCGCTATGTACCAGCCCTTCTTCGCCAATGCCGTATATATGCGGAAAAAGATATTGGATAGAATAATATGCTTCGGGGTTACGGAAAGTGCCATCTACGCCCTGGCTTAATTTTTTATAGATGGAAGCTATGAAGCCCCGGTCTGATGATTCTCTTATCTTTTGCAGCAAGCTTCTGAAAACAGAATTTCTCATAGGTACTTCGTAGTTGTCGCTGTACAGTTTTATGAGCGGTTCGGATGCTTTAATGTCAAATAATAAAAATCTGTTTGGGTCAATGGCAAAGGGCTTACTATTATTGTTATTATCCCCGCCGTTTACAATCAATTTTTTTACAGACACCACACCGTTTATCTGCGAGATATTCTTGCTGAGTTCTGCAGGGTCTATCAGCTTGCTCTTTTCTTTAAGTTCGCTATCGGGTATAAAGCCATTTTTAAGTATGGGGCCCGAATAGATATTTTCTATTGGGTAACCCTTGTCAAGCAGTTCCTTCTCAGAATAATGCTTCACAGGCATGTTAATGGTGCGCTCTATCTGGCGATAAATATGGGCCAGCGTTTCTTCCGGCACCAGCTGTTTGCTGATCTGGATATCCGCTTCGATAGTTATTTTAATCGCTTTTAGTATAACTATCTCCTGGCGCATATCTTCGCAAAGGCTCCTTTTATCGTTAAAACAACCGCGCACCAGGTCTGCAATCCGCTCTTCGGTTTCAGTACCGTTTAAAATATTGTTGGCTACATCCCTTTTTACCTGCACTACAATTTTATACAGGCCTTTTAAAGAATTTTTTGTGAGTGATGAGGTTACCGGGTAAAGCCATACATTATCAATCTCGCTTATCTCATCAATAATTACTTTCCGGAAATCATTAATGGTAACCGGGTTGCTGGTAAGTATCTGGTCTTTTGTGAAAAATGAATTCTTTTCATAGTTTACCACACCATTCCTGTCAGACAGCAGGTCTGGTAACGGGAAGCTTGTCCTGTAAGCCAGGTCTGTAATGGCAAAGCATAATTGTTCAAGTATGGTAACACCGGGATCATGCAGGTTATAGTCGGTCCAAACGTCGCCGCACATCTGCTGGATCATTTTAATACCATGTTCCCTCAATGCCGCGAAATCCATGGCCATGCCCAGGTTCTTTTTTTCTATGGAAACAGGCTTGATCATCCGTATTTTGGAACTTGTTTAAGCAAACTCATCAATAGATCTCCTCTTTGTTTAAAAAGATGGTATCATCCCACAATTTGGTAACGGTATAGTAAATATCAACATCATCTGCATAATGGCTGTTGGTCCTCATTTCCAGCCTGTAGTTATGGGTAGTGCCTTTCCATCTCAGGTTTATCTTATTCCAGAAAAAGCCCCTGCAGCTGCTGTTCTTCCGTATTTTACTGCCCTTTGGCCCATAGGCACTTACAGCAGTTGCATGTATAACCGCAAATTTACCGCTGCCCATTTTGCCGGTACGGGCAACAATTTCAAAAGCCTGGCAGTTATCAAGGTTGTCAATAATGGTATGCCACTCGCCATTGGCAGGCTTAGTACCTGTTTTATAGGTGCCGATACGGCCCTGCATGCCTATGAAGCCATTTACCTCGGTTTTATATTTATCATCGCACTTTTTGCCTATTCCAAACTTCCCGTTTGTATGGAAAAAGAAACTTGTGTTATCAATATTTTTTTTACCCGGTGCGTTGTTAAAGGGTTGCAGTTTAAGGCAGTTAGGATCGGGTTCATCTTTAGAAATAATGTAAAAAGGATCGATCTCATTGATGTCTTTATAAAAAGAGACCAGATTTCTTGACGTTTCGTATGACGATACATTCAGGCCGTTCTCCTCATCTTTAGAGAAACCGTCGTCCATCTTATGCACCATTGAATTGATCAGATCGGCGTAATGCTTCTCGGTAGGTATTTTACCGTTCCTGAAATAATCCTTTAATTGCTCACGGCTCTGGCTTTGTTTCGTTGCTTTTTTTCCCATTTTAATTAGGTTGTATATGATGAGAAATTATCAGGTTAAAGTATTCTTCTGTTGGTTTATCGGGCTGTTTATGGTAGTGTGTGCCGCTGCTTGCTATCAAAAGCTCTTCGGCCACGGCCAGTTTCCCGATGCCCACGTTTTCTGGTTCAGCATACCTGGGCTCATCCATAATCTCGATCAAGTGATGTTCTGCCGGTATCAATACGGCCTCGGGGACCGAACCCTTTATGAAGTCGCTCGAATCTTTAGCATAATCCTTGATCATTGCATATTCTTCATCCTGATCTGGGCCTTCCTTATTAAAAAAATGCACAACAGAAAAGCCTGTAATATCTGATATGTAAGCTTTATTTTTCAGGAAATTAAGAATATCGGCTATGTAGATCTCTTTACCAACCTTAAATACCGACTCTGACGCGTACATCCACGGGCACAGATATTCTTTAATATCATCATTTAATTTAACGGTAAGCATCCCATAATCCAAACCGGTATCACCGTTGAACTTAATTTTGAAAACTAGTTTTATCCGTTCATAAACCGGGTTTTCTACCTGTACCCTTATGAATGGAGATACCGTATCCGTGAGAAATTTTTTTACCTTATAAAGTGTTGCCAGGTTAACTTTGGGGGTTATACTGGTAAATAGGCTGTTATCCGCCTGTTCGGGAATAAGTACTACCCTTAAACACCCATCGTTCAAAAAGTTAGCGTCATCTGCTTCCGGCTGTATGCATTTTACCATCAGTATCTCTGGGAAATTTTGCAGCACAGACTGTTCAATATCGCGCGGGCTCAGCATCCGTTGTTTATGCCTCAGGCGCTCGCTCACCCTGATGTAGTAATGCTCATTTGTTTCGGCAGGCCGGCCATTGTAAGAAACAAAGTCCTGGTAAACATTCTGCACCCCTTTTACTTTATGCATAAACCCTTTAACCGAACCTGGCTGAAGGATAAAACTATCCTTATTGGCATCATCTAACGATATGACGCGTGTGGCTGTGGCTGCATTGGTATATAAACCGATCATCCTTGATTTGATGTCACACCTACCGCGCACCCCTGCCCTTATCCAAAACAAGCCCGGCGTTAGTAGCGTGTTGTTTGTTTTAACAGCAGCCGGTGTTATGATACTGACTATGCCGGTATGGGTAAAATTATTGGTGGCATCACGCAAAATGTCTTTTTTTGCGAAGTTTATCCATTTGTTATTCTCCAGGTAGCTCCACTGCAATAGCTCAGGATCTTCATCTATAGACGAAAAATTCTTTTCTTCTAACTGAAACAACAGGGAAAGCTCGTGCTGTGGTAATACATCTCTAATGCCTATGTAAAGGTTATTCTCCATTTCAAAAACTGGCATCAAAAAGTAAGCCTCCAAATCTTCGTCGGGATAGCCAGACGCATAACCGAACGGGCATTCATAGATCATTTTTAACCCATTGTCTTCATTCTCGGTATCAGAATTAGCCTGCAATGCTTCAGAATGTTCGAGCACATAATCTATGCTGATGTTTTTAATAACCGGCATGTATGGCAGGTTAGGAAGTGGTTGTTTTTTATTGAATCTGCCAGAATTGTGCAGTACCGCTTCCGGGAATATTTTGCTGAACGTTTGGTGCCCGAAAGCATCTTGCGGGGCTGTAAGCTCGAGCCTTACAAAACCATCAGTGAAAAATGTATCGGCTATTAAAGCTTCCTGTTCTAATAAAGGCTTATTTGAAAATGTAAGCCTTTTTATATCGATATCTTTAAGTTGGGTATAATCCGAAAGTAATTCTGTTCCATCCGCCTCTGTTTCAGTTTCAAACAGGCCGAAAGATTGTTGTTGCGCGCGCGGTTTATGTACCCCCTGCGTAATGGTACTCAGCTTTACCCGGAATGAGTCATTGGTGATACCGGTATGATAGGCTTCATAATAATTTTTCCATCCACCCGTATTATAGGGCAAACCTATCCACTCCAGCGTAATAGAAAAATTGCGGGTATGCCTGTTAAAAATATTGGTGTTTTTTATATCCAAATAGCTGCCCATGGTAGGCTGTGGCCCAAACGGTTGAAACGCATTGGCCGCGCTTAACGCGCCAATATTATTTTGCAGCTTTACTGTTTTAACACCCTTTACCTGCACCCTGATTGTTACCCGTTCTATCCGCTTGTTCTTAATAAAAGCCAGCGGGTGGTAAACAGCATAATTATTAAGCCGAAGCCTTATTGCCGGCCAGTTTAGCACGTAACTGCCGCCATGAATGCTTGCGTTATAGCTAACAAGCGGCTGATCATCGGGGTTAAGTTCTGCAATTACTTCAAGGAGCTTATCCAGATAGTTCAGTTTTACACTGTATCTTTTTATTTCTTGCCAGCCGTTAATTCCCGTAAAATTAATAATAAACGCATTCGACAATAATTCATAAGCTGCAGCCTGTGTGTCTTTTCCGGTGGACGCCGCAAAATTCTGAAACCAATTTGTAATGTCTATAAAAGACTGGCTTTCGAGGTGAAATTTCAGGTGGATTGTTCTACGCCCCTCGCTGAGGTACAATATGGGCGATGCAACGAGGATACCTGTTTCTGCATTTTCCATTGTCCTGGCTTCTTCAGAAAGTTCATACTGATCTTCGCCTAACAAAGGCCATGTTTCAATAGATTTTGTGCTTTTTAATATTGCTCCCGGCTTTATGGGCGCATATTCTTTCTTATAAGCCTGCATGGTGGTGATCTCCTTGCCGGTTTCGTCAAAAATTTGTGTGTAAGCACCAATGTAAACCGTTTTTAGTTCTGTGATTTTGGCAGGCGTTATCACAATGTTTTCATCAAGGCTGAAATAAACTGGTTCTTCGCTACCGGCCACTTCTGCCAACAGTTGTTCACCTGCTTTAATTTGAACCTGCTGAATGCCGGCATCAGGTTCAAATACCACATGCACACTATCAGGAAGTGCTCCCTGCATTTCTATCCCTAATATGTTGCGGTAGTAATGGTCAAGATGGATTTGGGGAATCTCGTTTATCTGGTCTTTCAGGTGGCCATAAAGATGAAAAAATGCAATGCATAACGCTAAGTGAGGGTTATAATGCTCGTTCACCAGGTCATGGTTCTTGATATAAAAGGTGGTGATCCCTAAAAAATGATTGTATTTACTGCGTATATCGGTAAAGATCTTACGCAGGTAAGGCAAGGCATGAAAGATCTTTTCTTTAGTAACATCTCCTTTTCCAAAGATATTTTCGATCACTGTTTTTTCTGACGGGTCCACCGGTTTGTAGGCTGCTATCGGGATGTCTATCTTAACTTCTTCACCGAATAATTTACGTGCCTGGTAATTATAATACCTTATCTTGATCAATTCGCTGCCGAAGCCCTCCAATACAGAAGTAAGCTCTGTGGTGATGTGATTGTGGTTTTGCGCCTTTGTTAATTTATCATATAACTGTATCATTAACAACGCTATATCCAGTATAAACGCAAACAATTCTTTAAATGCAGCTATTGTTTCTTCATCACTGGCTGCTGTGTATATATCTGATTCTATTTTATCGTATTTATTCAGATGCGCAGAAAGATCAAACCTCGAAATCAGTACAATAAGCACATTGATATCCGAAGTAAAAAAACTTTCCCAATCGCCATCTATCTGGTTTGATGAATTGTAATAATTTACCTGGTTTGAAATTGATGCCATAAACTTCATCAGGTCGGCAATATCCCTGTCATCAATATTCACGCTATCGGTAGCAAGCGCTACCAGTTTCCTTTCTTCCTGGCTTAAACCATCCAGTATATCAGATAAAAGATCGGTAGCCATGATAAGTTATCGGGTTGAAACGTTAGTACCTTCTAATAAGTAAAAAGGGAAAACTATATTATGCCGGGTATTGGTAATAATAACCCTGAAATTTACCTGTATGCTTAGCACACCGTCCAGGTCATCGCGGTTTAATATTTCGGTATCTATAAAGTTTACCCGTGGCTCATAGTTCAGCAGCGCGTGGTATATAATATGGTTAAGCCGGGCAATAAGTGTCGAATCTGTTTTTTCAAATATCAGTAACTTCAAACCGCAGCCAAACTCGGGCTGCATGATGCGTTCGCCCGGCGTGGTACTCAATATAATCCGCAGGCTCTGTTCTATATCTGTAATATCAGAAACCATTTGCACGGTATGATTTGCTTTGTCAAAAAACGGCGGAAAACTCCATCCCGTACCTAAAAAAGACTTTAATTCATCTGCCATATTACCCTCCTATTAAAACTGTGGGGAAACCTAATATAATATTGCCCCCGTGTGCAGTGGTATCGCCCATACGCGCGGCCGGTTTACCACAGATCATAACCGTTGCCGAGCCTTTAATTATAGAATCGGGCGGGCCTACGCAAACCACATTATCACCCATTAAAGCAGCCGGCATGTTCCCGATCAAAACCGTTGGCGCGCCCGGCCCTATAATTGGGCCCCCAACGTGCGGTATAGGCGGTATGCCTGGTGTTACCATAGGGCATACATGCATATCTGTTAATCTTGCGGCCATCATTCCCATAAGTTCTGTTTAATTGATCATTACCATAGCACCCTTAACAACTGTTTGCCCTGCTGCCGAAATTTCGGCGGTGGCATTTCCCTTGGCTGTGAAGCCTACATTTGCCGTATTGCTGATATTTAAGCCCGCAACAGCAACATCCTGCGTTGCAGTAAGATTGAGTTTGCCGGTTGCATTAAGTGTTATGTTACCCGTTGCTTTGATGTTGATATCCTTGCCACTCTGCAAATCAATGCCCGATGATGTCATTTTTACCGAGTTGCTGTTCTGGTCTTCTATTTCTACAGACTTTGCCTCATCGCTAAAAGTGATCTTATTGCCACCCGGTGTTTCTATAATGATGACCTTTTTTTCATCATCAAAGCTTAGCTTAAGCTGGCTTTTTGTGATCAGCGATTTAATGTAATTGTTGTTATCTGCAGGTGTTGCCACTGCTTGTTTAGCATTGCTGTACAATGCGCCAAGTATAATTGGATACTTAGGGTTGCTTTCCAGAAAACCTACTATAACTTCGTCGCCAACTTCGGGCAAAAAACCTGCGCCAGCGCTTGATGTGGCGTAAAAGTTTGCCATGCGGGCCCAAATGCCATCCTGTGCCTCTGCATTTGATGGCAGGCTTATCAGGATGCGGAACTGCGACTCCGGGTCTTCAAACAGTTTCTTTACCGTGGCCACTTGCAAGCCATGTATGGCAGGCATTTGCCCTGCTGCTGCCGGATAAGATATGTTCATCCTTTCATAAACCGCGCGGCTATCAAGGCCAAATTTCACATTGGTTAGCCATTCGCCCTCTGCTATCTGATGCGTAAGCGACGATACAAAGGCATTTCCGTTGAACCTTTCGCCAACACCGGCAATTTCAATAATACTACCTGCTTTAACCGCGGCATTGCCCACGAAGCTCACCTGGCCTTTTTGTGCGCCGAGCCTCATCCGCAGTAAATTACCATCGGCCCACGCTTTAAGCTCATCTTGTGCCATAGGTGTAACCGAATTAAGGCTCAGCTTGGTTTGCTGTAATTTACCCGATAAGCTTTTGGCAGTTAAATTACCCTGCAAATTTATAGCGGGTTCGGCGGCTGTAGATTTTAGCAATACCTGGTTTTTAATATCCCAGGCGGTAGCTTCAAGAGAGGGTGCCTGTTTTTCAGCGTTCAATTCGGCATTAAAAGAAATGATAGACTCGCCAAATGCAACACGTAAAACAGCCTCACCATTAAGCGCGGGCTTACCTATGGTCATCTTATCGCCATCGAAAGTAATAATGAAACCGTTGAACTCCGCACGAGATAAAACAAAGTCCCAATCAGTAGCCAGCTTTTGAAAAGTGCTTTCCATCAGCGGCGTGGTGCTATCTACAGTTGCAGTTAAACTATAAGTATCTATAATAGCTTTGATGATGGCGCTATCTGTTTTGTTGGTAAAGGCAGATTCTTTTTTGTTAAACGTCATGCTTACCGCCTTGTGCTTGCAGGTAATGATGAGGTTATAAGCTTCTGATGAATTGATCTGTACACCCTGTTTAACAATTACCCCCTTGAAGATCGATTTTTCTGTATCACTGCCGTACCCGGCTGTTATTTCAATATCATTACCTGGGATAAAATCGTTGCTGTCGCTGATGGGGAAATCACCTGTTTCTACAGAACCATCTAACAGCACTATCTCTGCAAAGGATATTTTATTGATCTCGTGTGTTATATTAACAGAATTTATAGGATAATAATCTTTTATAGGAGATCCGTTAACCTTAATGGTGAGCATTAAGGTGGGGTTTTCTATATCCGCTGGCGATTTAGGGGGCATGTTATTTTTTAATTGGTGGAAAATAGATCTGGTCGCCGGGCTTAATAGCCTGGAAACTGCTTAAGCCATTAGCTTTTGCTATTTCCATGTAGTATGAACTGTCGCCATAGATGCGGTATGACATCAGCGGCAATGTATCGCCGGCT
Source organism: Mucilaginibacter polytrichastri (assembly GCF_001911425.1). GTDB lineage: Bacteria > Bacteroidota > Bacteroidia > Sphingobacteriales > Sphingobacteriaceae > Mucilaginibacter > Mucilaginibacter polytrichastri. Next base: position 2,203,016 of record NZ_MPPL01000001.1, read on the forward strand.
CTAACCGTGCGTACATGGGTAAGGTCTGGTGATGATTTTGCAGCTTCCTTAGCTTTGGTCTTATAATCTTTACTTTGGGTAATAGTGATGTCTATAGTTGCCCTTAAGGCTTTACCCGCTGGTGTAAATAAGTTATATGTCACATCGAGCTTAGAGCATACACCTGTAAAGGTTAACCTCCCCCATATAATTAACAGGTAAAATGGCCGGTGGATATTACCCTGAAAGCCATAAACCAGGTTGGTAAAAGTATCAATGTAATCATCAACGTCTTTATACTTGGCAGCTAAGGGTACTATGCCTGTGCCATCTACAAAAAAAGATAACGTAAGGTCGCTTTGGCCTATGCGTTTAAATACCTGGGTTGAATCCGTAGCTCCAAGCGCCTTATCGTCAGAATAAATAACGCTATATGTGCGCTGATATTTAGACGGATTTATAAAAGCGTCTATCTCCCCGGCTTTCTGATATTTACACGGCGGATCTTTAAATGCCTGAATCTTTAATTTAATAAGGGTTTGGGTATTATCTCTCATACACGTTATCAAGCTTCAGTAATATTTTTTCTGTGCATTCTTTAATAAGCTTGTTTTTAAGCTCATCTATATCCCGTTGATTAATGGTATGCTGCTTTTGGGGCTGCTCAATAGCAACCCTTATTACCAGTTCGCGTATTTCTATCGGCATTGTTAATTCACTTTATCAAAATAATCAAAACATAGCTCAAGTGTTTCCACAACAATGGCGTTATCCTGTGCTTTCAGATCAGATATTTTGATCGAAACAGGATAGGCATTGATAAATTTCCAGGTAGCAATCGGGCGCGACTGCTCATCCATTAAGTTAACTACGATGGTTTTGGGATAAAAAGAAAACTCTTCGATATTATGGGTAGCCCAGGTTATGAGCGGGGAACCTAAAAGCATCCCCCGCTTTAAAACCAGATTTTCGTATTTAGGGCGTGTAGGCATGCGATGCACATAGCGGTTTTCACCACCTTCAACCACTTCATCTACACCAATTTTTACGTTAAGTCCACTTACTTCCTGAAAACTACCCTCATTTTGTCCCGTTATGCCAATTACATTAACTTTAAAATAAAATCCAACAGGAGGATAGTATTGCGCCATTAAGGTTAACTGGTTATAGTAAGACCTTCATGCGCTAGTTCCATACTCTCTACCGCAACTTCATTAGCGTCGGCTTTCATGTCTGTAACCGTAATTTTAGTTGGGAAAGCGTTTAAAAGGCTCCAGCTCATGGCTACCGCATTGGTTTCGTCAAGCAGGCTTATCAAAATGGTCGACCGTTTAATGGTATTCATTTTAATAGCGTTGTATTTATCCCATAGTGCTTTATCACCTTTGAAAATTCCTTTCTTGAGGGTGATGTTACCGAATTTCTGGATTCCCGGCATTTTCACTGTAGAATACACCTTGCTGCTGCCACCGCGGTATTCTATTACCTGGGTTTCTGAAGATAGGCCTGTTACTTCCTGAAATATTAATTCAGCATCGTCCCATTTAACCTGGAACGAGAATTTAACGAGGGGCCACGTTGCTACTGATTGGGCTGAGCCATCATCTGCCATAATTGAAAAAGTTTAAATTGTGATAAGATATAGATTGATAATAGTTAAGATTGTTGCATTTGTTGCTGGAAGGTGATTACGATGAACTCAGCAGGGCGTACTATAGCCACCTTAACTGTGATCAGCATTTTTCCGTCCAGTATGTCTGTAGCTGTCATGGTTGCGCCAAGGCCAATCTGTACGTCAAAAGCCTGCTCTGGCGCAGCACCTGCCAATGCACCTTGTTTCCATAAATTGACCAGAAAGTTGTTGATCATGCTTTTTACTGTTATCCAGGTGTTTGCATCATTCGGCTCAAATATATAAGCGCGTGTTGCAAGCTTAACAGATTGCTCTATCATGATAAGGGTACGGCGTACATTAATATAGCGCCAATCCTGGCTGTTGCCATCCAGTGTGCGGCCTCCCCAAACCAAAGGGCCAATACCCGGGAAAGCACGGATCACGTTTACAGATTTGCCGGCCATCACATCAACGTTAAGGTTTTGCTGGCCCTCATTTGATACGCTTACCGATGGCGCGTTAACCATGTTAAGCGATACGTTTGCAGGTGCTTTCCACACCCCCCTGCTGCTATCTACAAGTGTATATATCCCTGCCATAGCTGCTGCAGGCGGCAATTCGTTCAGCGTGCTCCTAATTTCTTCGAGCATATTGGCATAGGTTGGGCTAGTAGCCTTTAATGCCAGGTGGAAATTTCTTTTAGCGTTTTGAATATCAATTTTCTTGTTTGCTATTTCTAAAGGATCTTTTAAACCTGCCAGGTCAGAAGCAAGCGTCTTGCTGTTTGCATTATATTTATTTACAACCTCTTGCGCGGCTGCCTCAGGTAAAATAGTTTCAAGATCTACAGCGTCATCTAAATTTTCGAAATCCACTTCGCCGGGCTGCACAATAGATGTTTTAAGCCAAGGGTAATAAGCAGCACCGTAGTTAAGATAGTTGATCCCTATCTTGGTCCTGAAATTATCTACAATAACGGCAGTATCTTCATCAGGCTGTTGCTGTACCAGGTCAAGTATTGCGAAACGGCTTTGCATATTGCCACAATGGTTTAATACAGCGGTGTAAATTGTGGTATAGCAATCCTCACCTAGTGAAATTGCATCGGGTATAACTACCAGCGTTGGCTCGTATTCTTTTTCGAGCAGTTGCAGCGGGCTAACCGGTTTATCTGCAGAACCAATAAAGTCTGCAGCTAAAATATCAAACCCATCTGGCTTATCGCCGTAGGTACCAACAGAAACAATAAAACAAGGGCCCCCTCCATTGGCAAAAAATAGCCGGATGCTGTTATACAGGTAGGCTGTATTCTTATCATTTATTTTAACCAGCTTTTGAACGCCGGCCAGGTTAAATGTTTCTGATTTTACCTTCGGATCCGGATCTGCAAGTGTGAACCTGGATTTAAAACCACCACCAAATGATTCTACATACTCGGCGAAGGATGTTAACCTGGTTGGTATTGATATAAGTGATTTTCCGTTGCGTTCTGCTATTTCTGTGTAGCCGATAAACGCGGGTACAGCCGTTTCAACTGCAACTGCCGAACTTGGAAAGGCGTTTTTTTCTTCGATGTAAACACCTGGTGTCATTAACGTTGATGCCATAGAGATAAGGTTTAAGGTTTTAAATTAATGTATAATTATTTCTGAATAGTCTTTTTTCGGTTCGGTTATATCTGTTTGCGGCAGATGCGAGATCAAATTATTATCTGGTAAGGGCAGTATACGCATCACAACCCTGTATTTATCAGAACCCGGCTCATAGTTTTCTACCAGTTGAAAGCTATTGGCAGAAGAACGTGATAACCGGATAGGCTCGGGAGATACAAAAGCTAACGCCTGCTTCTGATTGGGCAGGGTTAACTTGTGCGGCCCGGTAAATTGCTGGTTAGCATTGTGCCCTATAACGGCAGGGTTATTAAGCCCGGTAAGGTACGCGCTGGCAAGGATGTACCGCCAATAAGACGACCGCGCCGCAAACTTAACCGCATAAGCAGTTTGCAGTGCCTCATCAATTTTAAGATCAAGTATTCCGAAAGGCTTTATAAAAAGCTGGCCTTTAAAACTACCGGCCGGGAAAATGTCTTTTTCGGATACAAAACCCTGCGTATGCAATGTGCCTGCAAAGATCTTGCGTTTTTTATCGTCAGAAAAATTGCTGAAATAGTAAACAGAGGTTGATACATCTGCGGGAACTGCGGCCGTATAGTTGAAAAAACCGGTGTCTTTTAAGAATAACCTAAATTCGCAAACCAGGCTTTCTTTCAACATATCTTCGCGGGTACGCTGCCGCCCGGCAATCTTTTTGTCAAATAGGATATGAAAACCACTTTTGGTGGGCTTATACATTAAACCCAACCCCAGGAAACGCGACTGTGTTTCGTTTGATAGCCGTATATCAATTGCATCAAAGCCCCCGCCCACAAAATATTCATGGCCGAAGGTGATGGTAGTTAATATATCAAATTCAACGTTCATGGCTTAATTGATAGCATTATCACTATTGATACCCGAAACAGATGGCCTGTATTCTCTGATAATGGATTCATCAAAGCTCAGCATGCGGATCTTATAAATAACCGACGGCATGTATTTAGCCCCCAATGATGACCATACATTATTAACCTGCTCTGGTGTAAAGCTGGCAAGCTCAAAGATCAGTTTATCTATCCGCTCATCAAGCGCAGGTGTGTTGCTGCGGGTAAAAACATTTTTGTGCTGGAAATAAGCGATAGTGAAAGACAAGAAACGTAGCGCTTCTGTATAGTTACCGCTGCTGAAGTAAGAGGAAAACAGTACGTACAGGTTGATGTTTAACGGCGTAGCCCGGTTAGCAAATGTAGAGCTCCCACCTGCAGAACCTGCATTACTTTGACCGGTTACTTCTTTTTCTATATTCACTATCGTAACAATTATTTTGTTTTCTCCCTGTATCGCTATCGTGCCGTCTTGGTTGATGATGCCCGAAAGCACCACTTTGTCTTCATTTATCCTTAGCTTATTTCTGAAGTATTCATTTATATCGTCAGTTAAACAAGTAAGCGTTTCTAATATCATTTTAACAACAATTATATAGCAATTCCATACAAGATATATAGATCTTATTACATCGTTAATTGAACGATATTTTAATAATATAATAATATTTAGAGTCGGAGGTCTTTAGATCGAAAACATTAACTGTACAGGTTCTTGCAGGTATTTTAAGCAAGTATTTTACGATGCGTTAATATTTTTTGTAACATTAAGTAAAAAAAAATTAAAAACATAGCTTTAATAACAGTTTTTTAAATAATCTTTACCTCGCTTTATCACGCATTAATTCCATGTTAAAACATTGCCTCAGTTTTGTTTTCGCTATTCTTATTGTTGTCTTTATTGTAAGGGCAGATAATAAGGTGAGCCCTACCGAACACATGGCAGGCAACTATGCTCCCATCGACACGGCCAAGACTGTCGGGCTGCTCAAAAAACTTTCAAATGCACTAAAATTTCGGAAAAACTCCTTAACAAAAGAGAAAAAAAGGGTTATTGATATCATTGGTCAGGTGTTAAGGGATTCTTCTATCACTACTACAAAAGACCTGGGCGACCTTAAGAACGACCTTACAGCATCTAACAAGATGCAATTTGACTCTTTGATGAAGCTCATCCAAGAAATCAAGGCCCAAAAGCCCCAGAAAATTGAAGTATTGGTGCCTGCCGACGGCACAAAAGTTGATCCGAATACACCACCCGAGCCGGTTTCTGACCCCAACACCAAATACATTAACGCGCTGATAGATAAACTTGTACCTATTTTAAAAGACAATAAGGAAATTGAACAGCAGAAAGAAGCCAAACAGAAAAAGTTAAAACTTTTAAGATCTATTTACAACCATCCATCGGTATTTAGGGATACCATAAATGACAGCACTGCCGTAGATTATACCGTTAAGATAAGGCAAAAAGCAAATGTTTGGGGTTTTTATGAGTATGGCACCAATACAGCGAACTTTGATTTCAAAGTGCTGAACACCCTCGATTACTTTGCTTATTTTCTGAATGGTAAAACCGGCTACAGCAAAAATTTTACGGGATGGGACAGCCTGGAGGTTATAAAAGATGTACAGTACGCCAGGAATAAAGTAATATTGTCGGTATTTAATGACGATGCGATTAATACTGCCGCCTTTTTAACCAACGAAGAAGCGCAGAATAATATGGTGAACAGCACCCTCAACCTGCTCTCGTCAAGGAATGCAGATGGTGTTAATATCACTTTCCGTAATCTTAATAAAAAGCTTTCGGGCAATTTTGTAAGGTTTATTACCAGGCTTAACAAGGCGTATAAATCGGGTAAAAAACAGTACAGCGTTAATATAACCATCCCCGCTTTTGACCAGGGCCACGCGTATGACCTTAACAAGCTGGATTCGCTGACAGACAATTTCCTGATCGATTTTAGTGTGCGCACAACTACTAAATTTGGCCCCATAGCGCCGTTGCACCAGGAAAGCGATTATAGCATTGAATCGTGCGTATCAAGGTACCTCAACTCTGTTGTGCCGCCGTATAAGTTCATATTGCTGCTCCCCTATAATGGCACGTTATGGAAAACCAACATCAAAACAGGTGTCAATACGTTTAACAGATATATACCTTACAGTGAGATCAGATCTAAATACCAATTTTCGCCAGTTGAATTTGATAAGGTAGCCGCATCATCAAAAATAGAACTTAAAGATGCCAATGGGATTGTTAACGGGGCTATTTGGTACGATGATGAAAATACGCTTGATGAAAAGTATGATTTTGTGTTGCAAAACGGCCTTGGCGGTGTTGCGGTATCGCCACTGGGTGCAGACGAAGGCTATGGCGAGTTGTGGGATGCCCTTGCAAGTAAATTTTTAAAGATAGATACGGTAATTTCGGCTAGGATCAACCTTAAACACGCGACAAAACTTTCGGGCTGGGAATATATCAAAAGCACTTTGCAGGTTTATTACCGTGTATTAGAGCACCCCTGCCTGCCCGAAAACCCCGACAACCGCCTTATTATGTATTTTAATATATTCTGGGTTATACTAACGCTGGCTACGGCGGTTATACTCATATATTGTTTAAAAAATTCTGGGGATACCTGGCAATGGAAAAAGCCTGTAATCATTACCCTCATCTGTGAAGTTAATATACTGGTAATCACCATTTTTATGTGGCTTTACCTTGCCGACAGTATCCCATGGTTTGGTGCCGGGTCTGGCAATAACTGTATTGATATGCCTTTTAGTAAATTGCTTATCATTATTGTATCGGGTATACTTTTAGGCACTGCCGTAATGCGTTTCCTGATATTCCCGGCTATTAAAAAAGATGATACACCTTAAACGCATATAATCAATGATGCCGAAAAATTTATAATGTTCTAACTGCGCACTAAGTTTTGTTTTGTTGTGAAATGAATTTACATAAAATTAAGCCTAATGGAAAAGGTAATTATTGATGGAAAACGGCATTATCCACTTGAATTAGCATGAGGCCATTAAGAAATATTAAGCATATAATATACGGCATAGGGCTTTATTAAGTAAATATGATATCAGGGTAAGCATTGATTTTCATGTTTTTTGAATATTATATTTTGATTGTTTAAGCAGTATGAGACAGCAACTGATTACACTTTTCTTTGTCAGCAGCCACACGATAAGCGTCATTAACCGCGGCGGCTCCGTTGCAATCGATGCTTTGGTAGTTTCTAATGCACGATAAGTAGTCAATCGGGCTCAAATGAGATTTTTAAATTACATTACCTGCTTATTGTATTCATAATTAAGGATGCAGTTTCCAGCCCGGGAGCACTAACCTGCAATTCCAACTTTCCGGGCTTTTGCGTACTTTTTAGGATAACCACAGCCCGCCCCTTCCAAACCTTATGTTGGCTGCCTACGTATGGATCGGTATCCTGTAAATTAGCGTTGCCTACACCTGCTATAGTCCCCTCCCCGGTAACCTGGAAAGAAAGCTGGTTATTGGCATCAGGCACTGTAAGGCCATTACCATCAACGATCTCAACCGTTATATAGGACAAATCCTGTGCATTCGCAGACAGCATCTTTCTATCGGCTGTCAATTTGATCCCCACTGCTTTGCCTGCGGTTTTAAGTATTCGGGTCTCCACCTCTTTCCCGTCTTTTACGGCTACTGCCTTTATTACGCCGGGCGTATAGGGTATTGTAAAAGTCGCTTTAAATTCCTGCGCCTGGGTTGTAGGCTGTTCCCCTAGTAATTTATCATTCAGGTATAATCGTACTGCCGGGTATTTTGAATATACCTCAACCTGCACATCTTTACCTTCAAATCCCGGCCAGGTCCAGCTTTCCCATGTGGGCCAAACCGCCCATAAGGTTAGCCTGATTGGGCCACTTTCAGGATTCGGCTCTTTCACCGCCAGGTATAATTCTTCTTTATTGCTATATAATAGTTCACGGTAATGTGATATGGGCTTTCTCCAACCGGTGAGATCAATGTCACCACAATAGGCACCATGCCATGGGAACAGCGGTTTTTCATAATGCTCACCCGCAGGGTCTCCAGGATAAAAGTGCCGGCCGATACCTGATTCGCCCAGGTAATCGATGGCCGTCCACACAAAATCTCCCACTATGTAGCTGTTTTCATGGGATAGTTTCCAGTTGGCAAAAGCATCCTTCGGGTAGGATTCGGTTTGTACAATGATTCTGGATGGTACGCGCTGATGATCGGCGGGAGCACGGTATAATTGATAGTTGTAACCTGCAATATCATGAGCGGCGAAAAGAGGATCGAACATTTCCCATTCGCTATCCCAAGTGGTCATAGCAGAAGTTATAGGGCGGGTAGTATCCAGCGTTTTGATAAATTTTGCCATCATTGTAGCAGTTGCAATTGCTTCCGGCTTTTTCCTTTCGATAATCTCATTGCCTATGCTCCACATAAAAATGGAAGGATGATTACGGTCACGTAACACCATTGTCTCTACATCCCGTTGCCACCATTTGTCAAAATACATCGCGTAATCATACGGGGTTTTGTTTTGGCGCCAACCGTCAAATGCTTCGTCGATCACTAAAAGCCCCAACCTGTCGCAAGCATTTAAAAAAGCTTCCGAAGGTGGATTGTGTGAAGTCCGTACGGCATTAAACCCGGCAGCTTTTAAAAGTTCAACTTTTTTTTCCTCGGCCCGATCATAAGCGGCAGCGCCTAATATGCCGTTATCATGATGGGCGCAGCCTCCGTTTAAAATAATCTTCTTCCCATTTAGCTGAAATCCGTTTTGCGTACTGAAAACTAATGAGCGGATACCAAAAGCAGTAGTGGTTTCATCAACTGTTTTAACCCCCTGTTTAATTGTTACTCGTGCGTTATAAAGCCAGGGCTCTTCGCACGACCAGAACAATGGATTTTTTACGACGACATTTTGAACCACTTCCCTTGTTTCATTAGCGGGCAGGGTTATGGTTGTATTAGTATTTCCAGCCTCTCCTTTATTTTTATCTGTTAACGCAGTAAATAAGCTAACTTTTTTTGGAAACAGCGTCTCGTTTTTCAAAATCGTTTTAATTTCGACAGTGGCGTTGTTTTTAGTAATATTATTTGTTTTTATGCTTATTCCCCAATTGCCGATATGTACGGCATCGGTTACTGTTAGCCAAACATGCCGGTAAATGCCGGAGCCGCTATACCACCTCGAATTTTTTTGTTTTGAATTATCAGCTTTGACAACCAGAACATTGTCACCATTATAGTTAAGGTAGGGTGTTATATCGTATGCAAAAGCAGAGTAACCGTAAGGCCTTACACCAATAGATTTTCCGTTGATAAAAACTTCAGAGTTCATATAAACGCCTTCAAAGTAAACGGATATCTTTTTTGCTTTTAACATAGCCGGAACCCGAAAATTTTTCCGGTACCAACCGGTTCCTGTCGGGAAATATCCCCCGTCATTGCCTGATGGGTTGTAGGCCTTGGTTTGTCCTTCTATACTCCAGTCATGAGGTAAATTAAGTTTTCTCCATTGTGCGTCATTAAAACTCGGTTGGCTTGCTGTTGGTTCGTCATCAAGAGAAAATTTCCAGTCGTAATCAAAAAGCTGTTTTCTACTGGCGGTTACAACATTTTGCGCGTTCACCATCATAGTTAACGACAGGAAGAATAGAGTTAAAACAGATTTCATAATGATGAAGGTTGATATAGGACAATTTTTATGCTTATCAAACATAAAAAAAATGTTTAGATACAACTATACCAGATCATAGTAATCGCTTGCCCAAATAATCAATTGTATCACAAGGGTGACTAAGTGTTTCGCATGGACGAAGGATTTAGCGCTGCGCCTGCCATTACTTATACAAAATATCAGGGTACGTTTCTCAATAAATAAAAAGCTTTACTTTAAGCACAGTAACTTCATTTCCCAAAACATATGTATTATCTATATGCTTATAAAGCGTTTTAATTCAACAATTTCAGCCATGAGTAAAAGTAATAAAGCCCAATCATGGCAATACTTTTATCATTAAATAATTGATAACAGAGAAGTAAGTAATTGTTATTTATCTTTAATACATATTTATAATTGCCCGTATGAATACAGAAACTCTTTTTGCTGATGAACTCACTACTTTAAACAAGTTGCTGGCAACGCTTGTTGGATTGGACGAGCAACATGTTGCTAAATTCAGGCAAATCATGTTTCATAAAAAATTGAGGAAAAAAGACTTCCTGATCACTGAAGGCACGACCTGCAATTTTATAGGAATCGTTGTTTCCGGGGCTTTGCGTTCATTTGTACGTGCGGGTGAGAAAGATGAATTTAACAATGATTTTTATTTTGAGCATGACTTTGTTAGTGCTTACACCAGTTTTTTAACATCCCAGCCCACAAATTGTAACATTCAGGCCCTGACGGATGTACATGTAGTTTACATCACTGCGGAGCAATACCAGGTATTGCTCGCACGGGATAACGAATGGTTTAAACTCGGTAAGTATATAGCGGAAACATTTTTCATCAGGAAGTGTAAAAGGGAAACCTCATTTTTAAAGAATACAGCCGCTAAACGACTGGAAAGTGTATTGCAGCTCTACCCGGGAATTGAACAGCGCGTTTCACAATATCATATCGCTTCTTATCTGGGTGTAAAGCCTGAATCCTTGAGCCGGATCAAACTCTTAACATACATCAATAAATAAGGGCGATTTAATGCGGAGGTTTGTACTTCATCTACTACTAAATATTGAAGTATGCCAATCATCGAATTAAAAATAAGCGGCCGGGAAGATCCGGCTTTAGCGCAAAAAATCGCCAACGAAATTAGTCGCCTTACCAAAGAAGTTTTAAAAAAGAAGCCTGAAGTTATAGTAGTCACGGTATCGTTTGTCCCGGATTATCTTTGGTTTGTTAATTTTATATCGCTGGCTGAACTAAAGAAAAAAAGCTTCCATCTTAACATTAAAATATCGGATTCGACCAACCTTAAGGTTGACAAGGCCGATTATATTGAGGCTGTTCACAAATCCTTGAGTACCTTACTCGGAGACATCCATCCCGTAAGTTATACTGCCATTCAGGAAATGAAAGCAGATGCCTATGGTTACGAAGGATTAACGATAGAGTATAAATATATTAATAACCAAAGGAAAAATGACATCATCCCCGCGCACATCGTTTGAAATCATTATCACCTATTAGCACTTACCAAATGAAAAAAATCAAGATGCTGTCGTTTATCATTTTAATAACTATTCAATATAGTTATGCGCAACAAAAAACAGACGACAGAAAAGAGATCACCTCCATTATAAACAAATACAGTAAAAGCGTAATTGAAAAGGATTCGGTGGCATTTTATAGTTTATTTAATGACGGCATTGTAACCTGGTGTGCAGCACTTAAAGAAAGATCGCAAGCCAAAGAACTTGAAAAAAATGGAATCAAAGCTGCACGCAGCAATTATTTTTCAGGAAGTTACCAGGCTTTTATGCGGTCGTTATCCATGTATAGGTCAACAGAAGACAAGTTCGATCATATTCGGATCATTGAAGATGGAACTGTCGCATCGGTCAGTTTGGATTACAGCTTTTGGGCAGATCATAAAATGACCAATTGGGGTGGTAAGTACCTTATGTTGATCAAGCGAGACGGAAAATGGAAGATCACCAGCGTTATCTATTCCTTAGAACTTACTGACTATTTTGAGCAGCCCTCGCTTAAAGAAAGACAAAAAGGTTCTTAGTCTGGCATTAAGCCATTGTATTGTTCAATCGATAAAATAATGATAGATGGCCTAGGGTAAGATTTTGGCAAATATGCTCATTTATTGATGATTGAGAAACATGGTAACTTAATTAAAAATATATCATTATGGCGTATCGGACTATTTTTCGGGCTTGACGAGCTATTTTAAATTGGGCATACTGCTGACCTTTGACATATCATTTAGAACAAAAAGATATTCAAACTTAAAAAATAACCCGATGGCACTATCCGAAGAAGTATTACAAACAATAGCCTACGCCGAGGCTCACGGCTATGATAAGTTAAACCTATTGCCGCCGCAACAAACCCGAGACCTGATGAAACATGCGCCTGCAAACCCGAACCCTACAACGGTTAGACAGGTGATCAATACAATTATCGAAAAAGACCAGATCCCGGTAAGGATTTATATTCCCAATGGAGACGGCCCCTTCCCAGTGATTACTTATTTTCATGGAGGAGGTTTCGTGCTGCTAAGTTTAGATACTCATGACGAAATTTGCCGCCAGCTATGCGCTAATACAGGTGCTGTGGTGATGTCGGTAGATTATAAACTGGCACCGGAGCATCCCTATCCCCAAGGTCCGGAAAGTGCTGTAGCAGCTACGCTTTGGATGATTGAAAACGCGAAAAACTACAATGGCATCGGCGAAAGAATGGCGGTTGCAGGCGACAGCGCCGGGGGATATATGGCTATTTGGGTGGCGCAAAAACTGGCAACTGCTGGGGTTATACTAAAAGCCCAGTTTGCAACCTACCCCGTAACAGATCACTATTCATCACACCATGCTTCGTGGAAAGAAAACAAAGAAGGTTATGTATTGACTGCCGAAATGATGAAGTGGTTTTGGGATAATTATCTAACCGACCCTGCTAAATTCGATGAAGCATCGCCATTAAGAACGGCAGACCTTTCGGGTTTGCCACCGGCGTTGATCATGACGGCAAACTATGACCCCCTGAGAGACGAAGGGAAAGCTTATGCCGATAAGCTGCAAAAGGCAGGTGTGCCTGTAACCTATCAAAATTACGAAAACATCCATGGATTTTTTGGGACAGGATTGATAGGACAGCAGGCAATGCAGGAAGCAAGCAACTTTTTAAAAGACAAATTAAACAGTTAATCAGGTTGCAAATCATTTCAAATCAACAAAAGATCGTGAATAAAAAACGGTGGTTTTGGTAAGTATCGATGCACCCGCATTGGGATGATGAGATACTCACCTATCTGCGAAGTGGCGTAGTTCAACATAGTGACACCGAAGGGTATATCGAGTTTATTACGAATAAAATATTAATGATGATGAATGCCGCTTAAAGCTGTATAGGATTCCGATTTATACTTTATAAAAGATTATAATGCTGCGGTATTTAAACAAGGTTAGCGGCAACATAAAACAGAACAAAATGAAAAAGATAATCTATTCTAAATTCGGAGGCCCGGAAGTATTGCAAATAACAGAGGTCCCTATTCCTGCCGTTCAGGAAACAAACATATTAATCAAAGTTAAAGCGGTATCCATTAACCCGCTGGACTGGAAAATACGCAATGGGGAAATGAAATTAATGTCGGGCAGTAAATTCCCAAAAGGCATTGGTATTGATTTCTCCGGCATTGTTGAAGACACCGGCACAGCGGCAACTCAATACAAAAAAGGTGACGAAGTATTCGGCATATTGGATGTGTTTAAAGGCGAAGCACTTGCTGAATACATCCTTGCCTCCGAGAACGAGATAGCTATAAAGCCCTCAAATATTTCATTTGAACAAGCTGCGGCCATGCCGGTCGTAGGTTCTGCTGCGTTGCAGATATTTAAAACTTTAGTAAAAGTAGAAAAAGGCAATGAAATTCTGATCAATGGTGCTTCAGGTGGTATAGGCATGTTTGCGACTCAGATCGCAAAAATGAGTGGTGCCATAGTGACTACCGTAGTCGGCGGCAGTGGTATCCAGGCGGTTAAAGATTGGGGTGCTGACTTCATTGTTAATTACAGCAACGAAGATGTTTTGAAAGGCGACAAACAGTATGATGTTGTTATTGACCTATCAGCCAAAATGCCTTTTAGTAAAGCAAAACAGGTTATGAAGCGTTCGTCAACTTATATACACACCGCCCCCGGACCTAAAGAAATCATCAGCTCTTTTTTTATTAACATGTTTTCAAGTAAGAAATATAAATTACTGATGCTTAAACCCGCCCCGGAATACCTGGCCGAACTTACAGGTTATGCCGCGAGCGGGATTGCTATTATTGTCAGTAAGGTGTATCCTTTCCATTTATTTGAAAAAGCCTACACCGAAGTTCCTAATGGCAAATTTATCGGTAAAGCGGTAATTACAATAGATTAGTCCAGTTAACTGAATTTTTTTATAGCATCGGTCGTAACTGGTGTGAAAAAGTTAATTAAATTACCATACGGATCCCGAAATAATAACGAACGGTTACAATGACCTCCGTTAATCCTTATTTTAAGGTTTTTAGGGAAAGAAAGAGAATTGCTAAAAAAGTGGGCAACCATTGGGTTGTTGCACCTATAACTCAAAAGCATTATTTAGCAGTATCCTTTAAATTCAGGCCATAATTATATAGGATATTATAGATGTCAAAAAACTTATCTTCCTCCTTATCGCTAAGCGAAGTATTGGAAAAGAAGATTACCGCTACTTCTTTTTTCAGATCAGACAACATAAAAGTTCGCACACCAGGATCTGAACCGTTGTGCCCTACCCTTTTACCGCCCATTTTGGTTGCCCAGAATATCCCGGAATTAAGTTTTCCCGGATCCACATTTTCAGGTTTATTAGTTTGATCAAACTGGAACCTTAGCATTTCCTGCGCCAACTGCTTATTCAAAATCTTCCGGTTGCCATAAGTTCCGTCATTCAGCAAACAGATAAAAAACTTTGCCAAATCGTCCACCGATGTACGTACGCCTCCATCAGGATAAGTTGTGCAGCCGTATAAAGGGATATTTTCAATGCTACTCCCCTTTTTATCGTATAGTTTAGAATGATTGATCAGGTTTGTTTCAGACAGAAACCAACTGCTGTGCTGCATAGCCAGCGGTTCGAAAATATATTTCTTGCTGTATTGGTTTAACTTTTTACCTGTTCTAAGCTCTACTATATAACCGGCCAGGGCTGCCCCAATATTAGAATAATCACGGTAGGTACCGGGCTTATGGTTCAGAAAGTTTTCTTTAACATAATACCTGCCTCCGGGTACAAAATAATTTTTAAGAAAATCTCCCAACGATTCCGGAGAATCTTTACCGGGGAAATAAAGGCTGTCTGTGTAAAAAGGATAACGGTCTGCCAAGCCAGATGTGTGCGTGGCTAATTGTCGTAGCGTAATAATATCGTTAGGCCGATAAGGGTTAATTAATTTAAAAGGCAGGTACTGGTTAATATCCTCATCAAGCATTACCTTACCTTGTTCTACAGCTTTTATCAGGCATGCCCCCGTAATAGTTTTGCTTACCGATGCGATATTCATGACCGTTGAGGTAGTAAACGGCCTTTTATTTTCCAGGTCAGCAAAACCGTAGGCATTTTCCCATACCAGCTTTTTATTAACGATGATGGCAGCACCAATGCCTACGATACCGGTTTTTGTCATTAGTTGGTTAATAGCGCTATCCATATTCAGTTTATTACCGATGCCTCTCGCGCTTTGGACATTTACCGGTAAAACCTCAATAATTAAAAGGAAGCATATAGTGATCGTAAATCTTGCGTTCATTCGATAATGTTAATTAATGTATTGTGAGCCTGTAATTATAGACGCGTTCAGCAACAGGTTGTTACATCCGGCCCAATCAATTGCCCATAAAGACTGAGCGGATTGGCAAACGATGTTGAGAAGATTTTATTCATGATAATTGTTTTTTAGAACCGGTATTGATCAAAATATTTCCCTCCGGGGTTACGATGAGATAACAAGCCAGATCGGCAGTACCTACATGGTACAAGTTACCCACAATTTGAAACGGTGGAAAAGGCCTCGACCATTCGGGGTGTGTCTTTGTGGATGGCTCTACTACTTATTGTGCATGTACCAAGCAATAACTTCGTATAATAATGGTAATGAAGAAACTTACCTTCTGGTCATCATATCCTCGACACCGGAAAAAACGAAAAAAATGTACAACGGGGGATAAATCGCTTAAAAAAGCTGTATTATGATTTGATGATACAGCCTATCATTTTTATTTGTGAATAATGTCCGCTATAGCTGATTTTTACTTACCGATACAGAACTTGCTAAATATATTCTCCAGCAGATCGTCAGTAGTAACACTGCCTGTTATTTCACCTAAATAATGTAATGCTTGTTTAATGTCGATGGCTAAAAATTCGGAAGTGATTGGGTTGTCTATGCCATCCAGCACTCTGCTTAGTGATTCTTCTGTTTTTTGCAGTGCCTGCAGGTGCCGGATGTTGGTTACCAGGGTTTCGTCACTACTCAGCTGATCTTTAATAGCAGTATGGTATATTTTATGTTTCAGCTCATCAATGTGTTGTTTCTCTTTAGCCGATACCAGGATCATGCTTTCGGTGTGGGGCAATTCGGCAACTTGTAAAGGTGTTAGCAGATCAATTTTATTGGCAACAACCAGCATCGGAAAACCAGGGCGTTGCAGATTTTCAAGATCGGCATTTAAATCGGCCAGGCTTATTTCCTGCGCATCAAACACATAGATTAATATAGCCGATTGGCTAATTTTTTCATAGGCTTTCTGTACACCGATGGCTTCTATCGTGTCTGTAGCTTCACGAATTCCGGCTGTATCAGTTAAACGGAAATTGACACCGTTAATGTTCAATAGCTCTTCAATGGTATCACGCGTGGTACCGGCAATAGCACTTACAATGGCGCGCTCTTCGTTTAATAAAGCATTTAACAGGGTTGATTTACCTGCGTTTGGCCTGCCTGCAATTACGGTATTGATACCTTGTTTTATGGCATTACCTAATTCAAACGATTGAATTAGGCGGCTTAAAATGGTCAGAATATTAACGATTAATTGCTTTAGCTGATCGCGGTTGGCAAACTCAACATCTTCTTCCGAAAAATCGAGTTCGAGTTCTATCAGCGAAGCAAAATTTACCAATTGCTCACGCAAAGCCTTTAGCTGGTTACTAAAGCCCCCCCTAAGCTGGTTCATAGCTGCTTGCTGTGATGCTTTAGAGTTCGAAGAAATCAAATCGGCAACGGCTTCTGCCTGAGAAAGATCGAGCTGACCGTTTAAAAAAGCTCTTAATGTAAACTCGCCCGGTTGTGCCGGCCTTGCCCCGCTCCTAATCAATAACTTAATTACCGACTCGATAATATAGGCCGATCCATGGCACGAAATTTCCACTACATTTTCGCGGGTGTATGATCTCGGGGCGATGAATAACGATATCAACACCTCATCCAGCACTACTTCGCCATCAACAATATGGCCGAAATGTATAGTATGAGATGCCTGTTTGCTCAGGTCTTTTCCCTTAAAAACTTTTTGGGTAATGGTTACAGCATCCGGCCCCGAAAGGCGGATAATGCCAATAGCCCCGGTTCCGTTTGGGGTGGCTAAGGCCACTATGGTATCGTTGGTAGTATAGTTCATGATAATTCTGCAAAGTTCGGTATAATTTGCGTATTGCAAGGTCTATGCAAAATCATGTTTAATATATTAATGGCTATCTAAACAACTCCACAAATCGTGTGGCAATATTGTAATTTTCCGTGGAACATTCCACATGTGCCACCTGTTCCATTTTACAGACTTAAAAGTATTACTCTCCAAATTTGATAGCATACAAGCCTCTGAAATACAAAAACTTAAGATGGTTATATAAACTGGAACACCAAGCAGGTTAACCAACTTAAAAGTATTTATTTCTGAACTTAAAAGTATGTTTTTTCAACCTATTCAGTGCTGTCTTTACATCTAATTACAATCCAAACCCAAACTTCTCCTCTATCCCCAAACCAAATAAAGCAAAATCATACTTCACCGGATCTAATGGGTCGAAACTTCGGAGATGTTCAGTCAGTTCAACTGCGGTTTGCCAGTCAGTTTGTTTGCGGGTAATGAGTTTGAGGTTGCGAGCAACACGGTCTACATGCAGGTCGCAAGGCATGATAAGATCAGCGGGGTTTAACCTATTCCAGATTCCAAAGTCGACACCGCAATCATCTTTACGCACCATCCAGCGCAGAAACATATTCAAGCGTTTGCAGGTTGATTTTTGCGAGGGCGATGAGATATGTTTTTTGGTTCGATGCGGATAATCGGGTAAAGAAAAGAAGTATCTGCGAAATTGATTAAGGGCAGATTCGACGCTTAGCCTGTCATTCGAAGAAGATTCTTCGCTAGCGCTCTGAATGACAAATTTAGATTGTGGCAAAAACGCATCTTCCAAACTATCAAAATGCTCATAATGCCACCTGAAAAAGCTAATAAAGCATAACGTATCCACATCATTAAACGTGCGGTGCTTAAATTGAAGTAGCTTTTTAAGGTCGGGCTCCTGATGGTTCATGATGAAATCGTAGGGAGCGCCGTCCATCAGGGTGATCAGCTGGCGACACTTATTGATAATGGTAATCCGCTGCCCCCAGGCCAATATGGACGCCCAAAAGCCCATAATCTCAATGTCCTGTTTCAGCGTAAAGCTGTGCGGTATAACAATCGGATCGTTGGTTATAAAATCCGGGCGGTTATACTGGGCAACTTTAGCATCGAGAAAAGCTTTGACGTCTGTAACCATATAATTAGAATCAAGAACCAAGAGCCAAGAATCAAGACATTAGTAAAGCTTGATCAATAAGTGTCAAGTTCTTGTCTCTTGTTTCCCGGCTCTTGTTTCTGCGTTTAAGCCAAAGCGTTTTTCAAATCTTCTAAAAGATCTTCAACATCTTCTACCCCTACGCTAAGACGCAAAAGGCTATCAACCACACCTACTTTTTCGCGTACTTCTTTGGGTATCGAACCGTGGGTCATGGTAGCGGGGTGATTGATCAGTGATTCTACACCACCTAATGATTCAGCTAATGTGAATACTTTAAAGTTAGATGCAATGCGAAATGTTTCCTGCAGATCGGCTCCCTTAAGCGTGATCGAGATCATACCACCGAAATCGCGCATTTGCTTTTTGGCAACTTCATGGTTAGGATGATCGGTAAAGCCTGGCCAGTAAATTTTGTCGACCTTTGGATGGGTCTTCAAAAACTCGGCAACCAGTCTGCCGTTTTCGCAATGGGCTTTCATGCGCAGGTGCAGTGTTTTAATACCACGTAAGGCCAGAAAGCTATCCATAGGCCCTGGTGTAGCACCACAAGAGTTATAGATAAACCACAGGCGTTTATACAAGTCCTCATCGTTCATCATCAGTGCTCCCATCACCACATCCGAGTGTCCGCTGATGTATTTGGTTACCGAATGCATAACTACATCGGCACCCAGATCAATCGGGTTTTGCAAATATGGCGAAGCAAACGTATTATCAACTACAAAAAGCAGATTTTTGGCTTTGGTAATTTTACCGATGGCCTCAATATCAACAATTTGCATGGTTGGGTTGGTTGGGGTTTCTACCCAAACCAGTTTGGTATTTTCGTTAACATATTGGCTGATGATCTGCGGGTCAGACAAGTCCAAAAAATGGAACTTGATGCCATAGTTCGCAAAAATCTTGGTGAAGATCCGGTACGAACCACCGTACAGGTCGTTACCGGTAATTACTTCATCGCCGGGTTGTAATAGCTTCATTACCGCATCAGTAGCACCCATTCCGCTAGAGAAAGCCAAGCCAAACTTTGCATTTTCCAAAGCAGCCAGGCAATCTTCCAGAGCTTTACGGGTTGGGTTGGTACCGCGCGAATATTCGTAACCTTGGTTATCGCCCGGGGCTTTTTGCCAATAGGTTGAGGTTTGATATATCGGCGTCATAACTGCGCCGGTTGATGGATCGGGCTCCTGCCCTGCATGTATTGCTTTTGTTCCGAATTTCATTTGTAGTGAGCCCCCCGCCCCCTAAAGGGGGAGCATAAAAATTAATCCTTTTAGGGAAAGGATATTAGTACTTGTACCTAACTATTCTACAACAATAATATTATCCAATAAAAGCTCAAGACCATTTTTCAAAATATCGCTTAGAATATTAATCTCTGCTTCAATAAAAACCGGATTTGGGTCTACTGCAATAAATATTCCACTACCATCAAATAGTTTATCATAGATCCCATTCCTAAGATCTTCTTTTATATCTCCTGTAAATTCTACTTTAACGGATTCCGATACGTCGGTACACAAATTCCAGAAATTCAGGAAATCAGCACAATCAAAATTGTCAGATGATTTAAGTACCCATTGTTGTATTTTATGGATTGCATAAAAGGTAACATCATCAAAAACGTGCATGTTATTTGCTTTCGCATACTTTAACATCTTTGTTTTGTTTTCGAAAGCTATAACCTTAAAACTGTCATTAACCACTACACCATCAACTTCGCCAGAAATCCAAATGATAAATAATTTCCTGAACTTAAAATCCAGACAAATTATATAATAGTTATTACGAGCTAAATGCATGAAGTATTAGTCAAAAATTTACCTCCCCTTTAGGGGAAACGGAGGCTAATACGCCCGTGCAAACAACACCCTTTGCGTTGATGGTTTACCGGTTAAAATACATTTACCTGCTTCTAATTTATTGTTCAAAGGTATACAACGGATTGTTGCCTTAGTCTCATCTTTTATTTGTTGCTCTGTCTCTGGTGTGCCATCCCAGTGTGCTGAAAGAAAACCGGGCTTCTCATCTAATAAACGTTTAAACTCGTCGTAAGTATCTACCTCAACTGTATTTTCGGTGGTAAATGTTGATGCCTTTTTGAAAATATTTTGCTGAATTTCTTCCAATAGCTTTTCAATGTGCTCGGCCAGGCCTTCCTGTGCTACTGTTTCCTTGGTACGGGTATCGCGGCGGGCCAACTCTACTGTAGCATTTTGCATATCACGGCTGCCTATGGCAACGCGCAAGGGTACACCTTTCAGTTCGTACTCTGCAAATTTAAAACCTGGGCGTTGCGTATCGCGGTTATCAAACTTTATGGTGATATTCTTTTTCCTTAATTCTGTAGTTAAACCTTTAACGTAAGCAGATATATTTTCCAGCTCTTCGTCGTGTTTATAGATAGGCACCACCACCACTTGTATTGGTGCCAGCATTGGCGGCAATACTAAACCGGCATCGTCTGAGTGGGACATAATAAGCGCGCCCATTAAACGGGTTGATACCCCCCATGAAGTAGCCCAAACATAATCAAGCTTGTTCTCTTTGTCAGAGAATTTTACATCAAATGCCTTGGCAAAATTCTGCCCCAAAAAGTGTGAGGTACCTGCTTGCAAGGCTTTACCATCTTGCATCAAGGCTTCAATACAATAGGTATCTAAGGCACCTGCGAAACGCTCGTTAGGTGTTTTACGGCCTTTTACTACCGGTACAGCCATCCAGTTTTCAACAAAGTCTGCATAAACATCCAGCATTAGTTCTGCTTCTGCTATGGCTTCCTGTTGTGTGGCATGCGCGGTATGGCCTTCCTGCCATAAAAACTCGGTGGTACGTAAAAATAAACGGGTACGCATTTCCCAACGCACAACGTTAGCCCATTGGTTAATTAACAAAGGCAAATCGCGGTACGATTGGATCCAGCCTTTGTAGGTATGCCAGATAATGGTTTCAGACGTTGGCCTAACAATTAATTCCTCTTCCAATTTAGCGTCCTCGTCAACAATAATATTGCCGTTTCCATCGTTTTTTAAACGATAGTGCGTTACAACCGCACATTCTTTGGCAAAACCATCTACGTGGCTTGCTTCTTTTGAAAAGAAAGATTTTGGTATAAACAGCGGAAAGTAAGCGTTACTGTGCCCGGTTTCTTTAAACATTTTATCAAGCACGGCCTGTATTTTTTCCCATATCGAGTAACCGTATGGTTTAATGATCATACAGCCCCTTACCGGAGAATATTCGGCTAAATCTGCTTTAATTACCAAATCGTTAAACCATTGTGAATAATCTTCGTCTTTACTGATGATACCTTTGCTCATGATGTATATTTGTGGAATGGATTTTGACTAATGAATTACGTATTATTGCTGCCAAATTTATAAATTTAAACTTTACTAGAACCGTATTTTAAACTTCTACATAATGAATCGCAATATAATAACAGGGGTAATGCTGATGGGGGTATTGGCATTTGCTTCATGCTCAACACAGAAACTCGCATCTAATCAGCATGTTGACGATGATGTATACTACACTAAGGCTAAGGCCGGCGACCAGGTTGACGTGCCAATTACATACAATCAAAATGTTTACGCCAACCCACAAGATCAATCCGGAACTTACAGCGACGACGATTATTACTACTACGATAGCTATGCATCGCGCATAAATCGCTTCGGTTACAACTCACCTTTTAGCTATTACGACGATTATTATTACGATTATGCCTCTACTCCTACTAACGGATATGGCGGTTATGATTTAAATTCTTACGCTTACGGTGGTTATGGCATAGGCTTAGGTATCGGCTTTGGCTATGGCGGCTATTATGGTTATTCGCCATTTGGCATAGGCTATGGCGGCGGCTACCCTTACTGGGGTATTTACTCTGCCTATGGCTACGGTTACGGCGGTTATTATGGCGGCGGCTACTACGGTGGTGGCTGGGGTTATGGCGGCGGTGGTTACGGTGGTGGCAGAGGGCGTCCATATCGCGGTTCTGGAATTGCTGGCGGTTCTTCTTATGCCAACAATTCAGGCCGTAGTCTTGGCTACAGAGGTGCTTATCCAAATACCAATTACTATCCTGGCCGTAATGTAAATTCATCAGGTCAACGTATTGGCACTAATGGTTATGGCAGATATGGCAATTATAGTGGCGGCCGCACTGGTCAGGCTCGCCCGCAAAGAACAGATAATCCAAATTACAATAATCAGCCTACCCGTACAACCAACTCTATGCCAAGCAATTCAGGCATGAACAGCGGAGGAAATAGCGGCGGCAGCAGAGGTGGCGGCCGTCCGTCAAGACCATAAATATCTTATCCATCGCAATAACATCGTATGAAAAATAAATATCTATTACTGCTAATAGCTACAGTAGCTATTACGAAGACAAGTTTTGCCCAATACTCGCAAGATGCAATTCGGTTCTCCGGCGGTACAACCGGATCTACATCGCGCATTAAAGCTATCGGTAATGCACAAACTGCCGTAGGCGGAGATTTAAGTAACATTAGTGGTAACCCTGCGGGTTTAGGCTACTTTACGCATTCGGAAATGAGTATTACGCCCGAGTTTAACAATGCTAAAGTTAGCTCATCTTACATGGGCCAAAGTAACTCAGACTCGCACAATCAGGGTAACTTAAATAATGCCTCTATCGTTTTTTACAGCCGTTTAAATACTCCTAAAGGTCAGGATAAAACAAAAGGATGGTTGAGTTTAAACTTTGGTGCTTCATACAACCGCACCAATGATTTTTATCAAAATACCTATTACTCTGGCGTTAACAAAAACAGTTCAGTTGCAGATTATTATGCAAACCTGGCTAATAACGATGTAGCAAATAATTATACACTTGATGGTTATTTAGAGGGATGGGCTTATCGCCAAAAATTGATCAATAATAACGCCAATGCAAATGTTTACGAACCAAGTACAACATTAGGCGGTACGCAAGCTAACCGTATAAACAGTACAGGGGGGCAAACTCAGTTTAACCTTTCAATGGGTGCTAATTACAGCAACAAACTGTATTTGGGTTTTGGAATTGGCATAACAGATATCAGATATAATACAACATCTGTATTTACTGAAGACAATACAGAGTATGTTAATGTGAAACAAGATTATGTATCTAATTACGTACGCGACCAAGTTACAAGAGGTACAGGTTTTAATGCAACTTTTGGTTTAATTTATAAACCTGTTGAAATTGTGCGTTTAGGTGCTAGTATTACAACACCTACCTGGTATAATATTGATGACAATAGTTCGGAAGGGTTAAATACTACATATAGTGGTGGTAGCCGTTACAGTGATGGCGACTCTTATCCTGCCAGTTACAATTTAAGAACCCCGCTTAAAGTATCAGGCGGCGCGGCAGTATTTATTGGCCACTTAGGTTTTATTACTGCTGATGTTGATTATCTTGATTATTCAACAGCACATCTTTCGAGCCCGGACTATGATGTAAGTACAGATAACGGCGATATTAAGAAAAACTATCAATCAACCGTGAATGCCCGTTTTGGTGCTGAGGCACGTTTAACCAGCAATTTCTTTTTACGTGGAGGTTATGGCTTACAAGGCAGCCCGCTTAAACAAAACGGTACCGATATTAAAACAGCAAGTGGGGGTTTAGGTTACCGGTTTGGTGCCTATTACATAGATGCTACTTATAGCCATGTTAAGGGATATAGCACCAATATCCCTTATGATTTAGGCGTTGATAGCCCTATAGCAAGTTTAAAAAATGAATATAATAATGTGTTTTTAACATTAGGTATGAGGTTCTAAAAATACTTCTTATAAAACAAAGGAGCCCGGGTGCAATGCATCCGGGCTCCTTTGTTTTATAAAGTTGAATTAATTAAAATGCTTTTTGAGGCGATACCAGTAAATTTACTACGCCTGTAGTTACATTAAATGTTGTATAATTTTCACCTTCAGTTCCCCTTATCGGTCTTGATAAGCCTGGCGAATATAGTGGGCCTATTTGAATTTGAGTTATAATTGGCTCACTGAAATCCAGGATGCCTTCTCCTAATACATCTGAGCCTGTAGTTGTTTTATAGCTATAAGTACTGGTTTTAGTAGAGGTTCCACTGATACCAAATTTGATCCCAATTTTAAAATCCACTCCAAAGTTTGCACTAAGGGTTGTTGTATTAGTTACCGTGTTGGTGACCTCACCAGCCGGGTCATATTCCGAAACAACAAATTTCCATGATGTTCCATATTTTTGGAAGTTAAATGGCACCAACCTTATATTAGGATTATAAGATTTTGGGTTAAGCCCGCTATATTGATAAGAAGGGCGGCCACTGCCAACAGCTGTATATTGAACATCAAATAAATCTGATGCCTTTACAGAAAATAATACCTGTAATGGGCTTTCTCCATTCATAAAAATATTTATCCTCATTTCAAGCGCACCATCAGTCCACTGAGGCCCCGAATAAATCTTTGTTAGTTTCGGATCGTTAGTATCATCTCCAATATTAAGATTTTCGTAATCATAACCATGTACAAAGCTAAAACCTGTAATATACTCATAATAATTGCTTCTAAACTGGCCAGACGTTATACCATTGGCTGGGTCCAATCCATAATAAATATAATCCCGTTGCCATTCGGCATTAGCTTTATAAGCGCTCACGCTAATCGGGTCAAGTATACCGGTCATCTGGTTTTGATTGATAACCTCGTTTATCGATTTCTTATTGGCTTGATCAGATTTGGAATTATCAAACTCGCTGCTAATAAATGAATATTGATATCCGTTTACGGTGCTATAAGTTTTATTACTATTCGATTCTTTCAAGATTGCATTTGTGACGACATTGTTTTTTGATTCAACACCAGCACCACTCACTATTAGCCTTTCATTATTTTTCACCACAATTGTAGGGCCCCCTGGAACAAAACCATATTTAATAATGGATTTTTCTCCTTTAGCATCATAAATTTCTACATCAGCATGTTTGGCAGCAGGTTTAATAGCAACAACCGGCACTTCCGAGTTTGCTTTCCAAGTATCAGCAGAAAAATCTGGCAACTCCGGTACATATAGTGTTAGTAACGGCAAATCATTTATAATTTTATCAAATTCATCTTTTGAAGATGCATATTTAACAACCTTATTATAAACAGATTCATTGTCTGTTAAAACGTCATTCTTAATAGCTTGAAAAAGAATGTCATAATCAAAATCAAATTGCTTTTTAGCTTCGGTTTTGATCTTTTCTCTAAGAAGCGGCTCCGATTGTAAAGACTTGGCCAAGATCTTACTAAATGCAACTTGCTTGTTGTAGCTCTCTAAACTTGTTAAAGAACTCAATTCTTGTGGTTTTGATTCTAGCTTGTTATCCTTCTTACATGAAGAAAATACAAAAACTAAAATAATTAAAATTTGTAAAGTAAAGTTTTTTGTTTTCATAAAGTTACCAGATAAGTTTTTGGTTAATTATCGGGTTCAATATAAAACATATATTAGTAAAATATGTCGTAAAAAGAAAAATTATAACCTATAGTCAATTACAGCTATAAAGACGTCTCATTAAATATTTACACAACGTAATAAAATAACAAGAAATAGACAGGGGAATAGTTTAAGAGAAAATAGACTAGAAAGCCTAATTTTCTCTTAAAGAAAGGGATGATTAGAATAGAAAAACTATCGAATACTATTATTTAATCTTCGTTAACAAACGAACGTAGCATCCAGGTGTTTTTCTCTTTAAACTGCATAAAGCGATTAACCATATCGTTGGTACCATCGTCGCCTGCATCGGCGGTAATATTTAACAGTTCGCGTTCTATCTCAATAAGCACAGCCATATCTTCAATAAGCGCTTTCACCATATCGGTATCCAGCATACCAATGGTATTGATCTCTTTTAATTTTGAAGTGCTGATGTAATCCTGAAACGTGCTGATTGGTGGCTTACCCAAAGCTAAGATTCTTTCGGCCAGTTCATCAATGGTGGTTAAGGCATCAGTATATAATTCTTCAAACTTAACGTGCAGTGTAAAAAAGCTTTTGCCTTTTACATTCCAGTGGCAGCCTCTTAATTTTTGATAGTGAATGTGGTAATTGGCCAGGTAATCATTTAAATGATCTACAACCGGGCGTACTTTGCCTTCTTCAAGGCCTATTTCTTTAGCATCCATAAGTGATAATTTGTGATTGATGTAACAATGGTTTGTATGTCATTGTTTACAACAAAGCTAATGCATTAAAGGTAATTTTCCATATTTGTAAAATCGATATGCCATTGACCCCGTTTATAAACCAGCCCTTTGATGCACCTGTTTGGCGCATGGAAATTGACGAAAGTACCGACACGCTTTTTGTTGAACTACGTGATACCAGCAACAAGCAGGTTAGCTTTGCAGCCATTGACCTGAACACCGGCAACACCAATTTTAAAGATCTTATAATGCCCGAACGCTGGCTAAGCAGTATAGAAACTGCCGGTAATGGCGTGTTGTTACTACACGGTTATCAGTCGGAATCTACCCCCATACATAAGGGGTTAACAGGCGTAAATAGTATTACCGGAAAAGTGCTTTGGACTGATTATAACATTAATTTTGAGCTACTTAACAGGCAAGGTATAATAGTTTATGATGCCCGTATACAACCCAAAAAACTGTACGCTATAGATACATATACAGGGCAGCGAAAAGGCGCTTATGAGCCTGCGGATACAGGTATTGATAGTAGCATCGCGTTTCCCCAAGTAATCCAGGCAGATGACTTGCCTCCCGGATTGTCTAATTTACAACCATATGGAAATGTAGTACATTATCTAAAGCACAATAACTTTAGAATTGTATCTTTGCACGCGCTTGATGGGAGCCATTTAACACAACATTTATACCTGTTTGATAGGAACAACGAGTTGATATTTGACGATATAATGAATAACGATATACAAAAATTGCAACCCGAGGCGTTTATTAGTTATAAGAATAAACTGATCTGGTTAAAAAACCGGTCTGTAGTAAAAGTTTTAAACCTGTAAATACAGCATAAACCCCTTTATGAGATTAAGAATATTATTACTATTTATATCATTTTCTGCCCTGTCTGCCTCATTGTTTGCCAACCCGGTTATCGATTCGGTTGGTGTAGAGAACCAGAACGGCAAAAAAATAATTTTACATAAGGTAGCCCTTAAAGAAACTTACTATGCTATTGCCCGCCGCTATAATGTAAAGCCGCAAGCCGTTATAAATTTTAATACTAATGCTGTTTTGCACGAGGGCGACATTGTTAAAGTACCAACTGATATCCCCTTTACCCAGCATGTCGCCGCTACTCCTGTACAGCCCCCTTCCAATACTGCCGAAGCTGGTTCTGTTGTGCAATATAAAGTAGCCCAGCACGAATATTTATACGGTATTGCTAAACGCTTTAATACCACAGTTGAGGATATAAAAAAGCTGAATAATCTGCAAAGCAATAACCTTACCCCCGGCCAGCTCATTAACATACGCCAGGGTGCAGCTACGCAAACGCAGGTACCAACACCGGCACCTGTACAAAGCCAACCGGTAAGCCCGCCTGTAGCGCAACCAACTCCTGTAGCTGCACCACCGGTACAACAGGTGCAGCCACCAGCTAATACCGGCGAAAGCGGCACCATTGTACAGTATAAGGTTACCAAGCACGAATATTTATACAGTGTAGCCAAACGTTTTAACAGTACGGTTGAAGATATTAAACAACGCAATAATTTAAAAAGCAACAGCCTTAGCCCAGGCATGGTACTAAATATCTTACAGGGTGCCGCAACTGGAGCTACAGCACCCATTGTAAAACCTAATGAAACTTTCTCGGTGCAGGAGAAACCGGAAAAGAATGATACCGTACCCCCGGCACGGCGCGATACCACCAATGTGGCTACCATGGCCGATAGCTTAAACGCCGAGCACCATGCGCCATCTAAATATGGCTTGTTTGAGAAAAACGAAAAAGGTGTGGCCACTACATTGGATGACCCAACCCTCGACCAAAATAAAAAACTGATATTACACCGTACCGCCCCTATTGGTACGGTAATTAAAATTACCAACCCGATGACCAACCGTACTACTTTTGCAAAAGTAGTTGGTCGTTTTACAGACAACGAGTCGACTAAAGATGTTATATTAGTAATGACTAAGAGTGTTGCAGAATCGTTAGGTGCGCTTGATAAGCGTTTTCATGTAAATATCAGTTACGGCGTTCCGAATGAATAAACCTTATATTATTGGTATTGCCGGCGGAAGCGGATCTGGCAAAACTTTTTTTTTAAAGTGCTTTTTAGAACATTTTAATGCACATGAAGTGTGCCTTGTTTCGCAGGATGATTATTACATCCCTGTAGCACACAACATGACGCCAGAGGAAAACAGGCTCTACAATTTCGACCTGCCCGCTACCATAGATAATGCTCATTTTTTGGATGATATTCAAAAGCTGATGCGTTACGAAACCGTTTATAAGCAAGAGTATACATTTAACAACCCCAACGCCGTACCCAAAACGCTGGAGGTAAAACCCGCTCCTATTATTATTGTTGAAGGCCTATTTATCCTGCACTTTAAGGCAATTGCCGATCTGCTGGATATGAAGATCTTTATTGATACCGAAGAGCACGTAGCCCTGGAGCGCCGCCTAAAACGCGACCTGATAGAACGCGGCTATTCGCACGATGATGTGATGTATAAATGGCATAACCATGTACAGCCGGCCTACGAGGAGTACCTGCTGCCCTATAAAGACGAGAGTGACAGGATCATCACCAATAACACCCATGTTGCCCAGGATATAATTGTAATTACAGAGGAAATCTCTAAAGATTTGCACAAGCAGATATTTCCGAATCAAAGTGCTGAAAACGATATCTAAACCTTGTTTGTCATCCTATGCACAAGCATAGGATGACAACTTTATATTAATCTACAAGCTTCCCTTTAGTTGCTTTTCTAATATCAACTAACGTTACGCCTGGCGCACATTCTACCACCTTGAAGCCGCCTTCGGGTAAAATATCAAATACCCCCAGCTCGGTCACTACTTTTTTAACGCAGTTTACGCCAGTAAGGGGTAAGGTACATTGGGGTAATAGTTTAGATTCTCCTTCTTTATTTACATGCTGCATGGCCACAATAATATTTTCTGCAGATGCTACCAGGTCCATTGCACCGCCCATGCCTTTCACCATTTTACCGGGTATTTTCCAGTTGGCTATGTCTCCGTTTTCCGATACCTCCATAGCGCCCAGGATGGTTAGGTTTACCTTTTTAGCACGAATCATCCCAAAACTCATAGCCGAGTCGAACACTGCCGAACCAGGCAGCATGGTAATGGTTTGTTTACCGGCGTTTATGGTATCAGCGTCTTCTTCGCCCGCAAACGGAAACGGCCCCATGCCCAGCAAGCCATTTTCTGATTGCAGTACCACGTCCATATCCGCAGGGATGTAATTGGCAACCAGCGTTGGTATACCAATGCCCAGGTTTACGTAGTAGCCGTCTTTTATTTCGAGCGCTATGCGCCTGGCTATATCTTCTTTAGTCCACATTATTTTCAAATTAACAAATCTTCAAATCACCTCACTGTTCTTTTCTCAATACGCTTTTCATAGTTCTCACCCTGAAAAATGCGGTGCACATAAATGCCGGGCGTATGGATATGATCGGGGTCCAGCTCGCCGGGTTCAACCAGATGCTCCACTTCGGCAATGGTAATTTTGCCCGCCATGGCCATTACCGGGTTAAAATTGCGAGCCGTTGATTTATAAATGAGATTGCCTGTAGTGTCCCCTTTCCAGGCTTTAACAATAGCGTAGTCGGCATCAAAAGCCATTTCCATCAGGTAATCTTTGCCATTAAAATTACGGATCTCTTTACCTATGGCTATCTCTGTACCGATACCGGCCGGTGTGAAAATTGCAGGCATGCCGTATCCTGCTGCCATGCAGCGTGTAGCTAAAGTGCCTTGCGGAATGAGTTCTACCTCCAGTTCTCCGCTTAACAGTTGCCGTTCAAATTCGGCATTCTCCCCAACGTAAGATGCGATCATTTTACGAACCTGGTGCTGCTTCAGCATCAGCCCAATGCCAAAATCATCCACACCGGCATTATTGGAGATACAGGTAAGATCTTTGATCCCGCTTTTAACCAGGGCTTCAATGCATTTTTCGGGCAGGCCGCACAAGCCGAAACCACCAAGCATGAGTGTCATCCCATCCACAATTCCGGCAATGGCCGCTTCGGCACCGCTGACAACTTTATTCATGAAATATTATAATTGGTTGTTTACGAAATTAAGTAATTGGCTGAGATGTTTTATATGAAACATCAACACATTGACTAATGAGCATTGCTTAATGACTAAATATTAACTATTATGAAACAATTCGAATTAATATGAGCTTATAACTATACTAATAATTACAGTCATGAGCGCAGAAGAATATAACAACCCGGAAAACACTGAAAACAGCGATAACAAGCCAAGGGCATACAAGGTAGAAGATGACGATAATATCGAAGAAAAAGACCTGAAACGCACTTATCTTTTTGGAAACGCCGAGATGGCCGATCCTGACACCGATGGTTACGAAAGCGAGGGTAGTGGCGGCGAAAACTTTGGTAAAAGTAATGTAACCACATCAGGCGACGATGCAGCCAACCCATCTCGCTATGCTGGTTATAGTAACGATTACTTTAAACGTACTGAGCCTAGCGAAGAGCACCCCGAGAACAGCAATTTTAAACCAGCCCACCAGGAAGGCGCACCCACAAAAGATGGCCAGAGCCAGTCTGTTGATAGCAATATTTACCAGGAAGGAACTGCTGATTATGATGGCGGCACCCAACAAAATGCACCCGGCAATGCCAACCCGGTACAAAATAAGGTTGGCGATGGCAACAAAAGTGAACCCGGCAAGGCCGAATGGAATACTGATTACGAAAGAGGCCCCGACTATGGGAGCAACAGCCCCGAAGAACGGGACATATAAAAATCTAATAAAAATGCCCCTATTTAAGGGGCATTTTTATTACCATTTAATATTTTTCTCGATATAACTAATCAGGTCATCAGCCATGGCCTGTTGCTCGGCTTTGCTGGGATGCCCGTTTGTGTTTTTGTATGGAAAAAAGTGTGTTTTAATACGGCTGTCATTTAAACGCTCAACCGCTTTGCTGATATATCCCGGCCATGGCGAACCCTCTTTGGTTGCGTCCATACTTCCGAGTGCGCAAATGATCTGTGCTTTTGGATACTTACTCTTTATGTTTTTAACCATATCATAGTAAGCGGCTATTATTTTTTCTGCACTTGGTGGCTGTGTACCAAAGCGATGCTTAAATTCAGGATTTTTAGGCTGAAGAACAAGCCACGAATCATTTTGAAAAAGATTGATCACGACCACATCGGGCGTATATTTAGTAAAGTCCCATTTGCTGTTTTCATCTGTAGCATCCAGGCGGTCATACATCTCCGGCATAATCAGCGGAAACCAGCTTACCAATACACCAATGCCGCTTTTAGCAACACAACTATACTCCGCATCAAAATGGCGGGCTGTAATAGCCGCATAACTAACATAGTTATCTTCAAACGGGCTGTCGCTGCGGTCTTTACCTTCGATATCCAATACGGCATAACCACAGGTAATAGAGTTTCCGAAGAATTCAATTTTTCTTTTCTTAGTTGCAGGGGCCTCTGCTATTTTAGTCTTATCATTCAATTCAAATTGGTAGAACCAGGTTTTACCGAAAGCCCACTCGTTGCGTTTATAAAGTTGTAAATTATGGCGGCCAACAGGTAGGTGATCTGCCAATGTATACATATGCTTAGTGCTGTCCAATTTAATATCGGGCAATACCTTACCGTCCACAATTACTTTCATATAATTCTCGCCACCTTCATCTTTTAGCAGGGCCTTTACGCCTGTTCCGTTAAAGTTTATGGTAGCAGAATTTCCTGCCCAGCTTAGCACTGTTGCCGAATCTGTAATATTTACACGCCCCATGTAATGGATATGCGGATCATTATTTTTAATGATGGTTTGCGAATAAGCTTGTAAGCCTACAAAAGCAGCTAAAAGGGTGATCAAGTATTTTGCCATTTACATAATATGATTTGGTCATTGCAAGGTACAAAGCAATCTCGTCGTAAACCTATTCGATTTGTATAGCTACGAGATTGCCACGCTATCGCTCGCAATGACAATTAA
Source organism: Mucilaginibacter polytrichastri (assembly GCF_001911425.1). GTDB lineage: Bacteria > Bacteroidota > Bacteroidia > Sphingobacteriales > Sphingobacteriaceae > Mucilaginibacter > Mucilaginibacter polytrichastri. Next base: position 2,235,914 of record NZ_MPPL01000001.1, read on the forward strand.
ATTTAAACTATTTCAAATAAACATACGTAATACCACTGCCGCCCCGGTCTGCGTGTTCATCTTCCATACGGCCAACCTGGTCGTATTTTTTCAAATAATCGCGGATCAGTTTACGGAGGATGCCATCACCTTTGCCATGCAGTATTTTTAATGAACCCACTCCCATCATCAATGCCCGGTCGAACAGTTTCTCAATGGCATGTACAGCGTCTTCGCCACGCATGCCACGTACATCAATCTCCGGGCTAAAACTAGCCACATCACTGGTATGCGAACTGTAGATCTTCCGGATATCTTTAGGTACTTCTTTCCTGGAAATCTTTTGCACGCGTTTCTTTTTGGCTACTGTTCGCAGATCGCCAATGGCAATAATCACATTGTCCTTAGCAATCTCTATTACCTGCCCCGTGGTTTCAGAATCTACCAGTTTAACCCAGTCGCCGGGCTTAAGCTCTTCGCTTTCGGCATTGGCAGCAGGTTTGGCAACAACAGGTTTTACCGTATGCTTTTGTAGTTCCTGGTTTAGGTTTTCGCGCAACTTACGGGTAGTTTCCTTGTCAGCCTGGCTACTTTTTATCCCCGAAATCGTATTTTCTACCAGCTTGTTGGCATTCAGTATAATATTCTGTGCTTCCTGTTTCGCCTCGCGCATCAGTGCACGCTTGTTCTCTTCCAGAAAACCTTTCAGCTCCTCATTTTCGGCAAGTAGCTGGTTAACCCTGCGCTGCTGTTTATCGAGCGAGGTTTTGGTATCGAAAATTTCTTTCTTCTCCCGTTCCAGGTCAACCAATAGCGTATCTACCTTTTTCTGAGTAAAACCCACTTTATTTTTAGCCAGGTTTAGTACGTTTTGCGGCAGGCCAATTTTTTGCGCTATTTCAAAAGCGTAAGAGCTACCGGGCTTGCCTACTTCTAAAATATAAAGCGGTTTCATCTGCACATTATCAAACAGCATCGAAGCATTCTCGATACCCTCGGCATTGCTGGCAAAAATTTTAAGGTTGGAGTAGTGGGTAGTAACCATACCCCTCACCTTTTTATGATTTAATGATTCGAGCACGGCCTCGGCAATCGGGCCGCCAAATTGCGGGTCGGTACCGGTACCAAACTCATCAATCAATATCAGTGTTTTACCGTTGGCCTGCTCCACAAAGTGTTTCATTTTAGACAGGTGGGCACTGTAAGTACTCAGGTCGCTTTCTATCGATTGGTCATCGCCTATATCGGCAAAAATCTGTTTAAACGTCCCAACGGTACTATGTTCATCAGCAGGGATCAGTAAACCGGCCTGTACCATCATTTGCAGCAAACCAACGGTTTTCATACAAACAGATTTACCACCGGCGTTAGGGCCCGATACCACCACAATGCGGGTACCCTCATCTATGGTAACATTAAGCGGTACCACGGTTTTCTTCTCTTTTTTAAAGCTGAGCGTTAGCAGCGGGTGGCGGGCATTAATTAATTTGATGCTGCCTTCATTACTTACCACCGGCATTTCGGCCTCTATATCAATGGCAAACAGTGCCTTGGCACGCACAAAATCTAGTTTGGTAAGCAGACTGTGATAGGATAACAACAATGGCGCATAAGGCCTTAATTCGTCTGTAAGTGCGGTTAATATCTTTATGATCTCACGGCGGCGTTCAAATTCCAGATCACGCACCTGGTTGTTCAGCGTAAAAACTTCTTCGGGCTCCAGGTAAACGGTTTGGCCCGAGGCCGATTCGTCATGTATAAAACCTTTAACTTTACGTTTGTTTTCGGCCAGTATAGGGATACATAAACGGCCATCTCTAATGGTTAAAGAACCATCTGCAGTCCAGCCGCTTGCTGTCGCACTTTTAAAAATCTGGTCTATCTTTTTACGGGCTTCCTGCTCGGCCTTAGAGATGCCAGCGGTAATATCCATCAGCTCGCGCGATGCATTAGGGCGTATTTTACCCTTGGCATCAATTACGGCATCTATCTTTTTAATAATAGCTTTCTCTATGGGCAAATGCTCAAATAAAGCTTCGAGGTTAGGATACAATCCTTCACGCTCGTTAAAGTAGCCGATTACGGCAAAAACAGTAGATAACGAAACCTGTGCCTGAAAAAACTCTTCTTCGCTTAAAAATGTGCCTTCTATCCGTATTTTGGCAGCCAGCGCTTTCAAATCATAAAAATGATTGATGGGTAGCACAGTATCGCTTTGCAGGATGCTTTTAAACTCGTTGGCCTGGTACAGAAACTTACGAATCTGGTCAAAATTGCTCATCACCTGTATCCGGTCTACCATTTGCTGGCCCATAATGCTCAGGCAATGTGCTTTAATCAGTTCTTTTACCTCGGTAAATCCTAATTTATCAACGCTATTTTCCGGGTAAATCATTAGTTGGTTTTATTTCTTATTTTACGTATCGAGTCAACTTGGGTAGGCCTCTTCAATTTTTTTAACTTACGCAGCGAATCGGTTTTTACAGCTGTATCGGTTTTTTTAGATTTGCTTATAGAATCAGTTTTTAATTTATCGATCTTAATCCGCACTTTATTTAGTGAATCTGTTTTAGCAGTTAAGTTCAGCAATATCTGGTCATACATCTTTTCCATAGCATCTGGGTTGCCGGTGTAATACTCCATACTCTTCTTAAACTGGGTGCTATCGGTATCGTATCGCTTAAACATGTCCAGGTATCTGGCAGTGCCATATTTATACAAGGTATCCGGGGCCTGGCTAACAGTATAAAGACTACCGTCGATGATATGCACCTCTGTTAAAAGGTTAATCATCTTTTTGGGCGGTATAACGCCATTTGGCGTATCGTGATTGCTGCAAGCTGTAAAAAAAAGCAATCCTAAAAAAAACAAGTTAATATAAATACGCATTCTGTAAATTAGCGGCGGTTACTATTAGCAAAATTACGCATTTAATGAGCATTGCAGAGAATATCAAAAGTTTAAAAAACGAATTGGAAAGTATACAGGTAAAATTAGTTGCCGTATCTAAAACCAAACCCATAGCAGATATATTGGAGGCATACGATGCCGGGCAACGTGTGTTTGGTGAAAACCAGGTACAGGAATTGGTTGAGAAATATGAACAGCTGCCCAAAGATATTGAATGGCACCTGGTTGGGCACCTGCAAACCAATAAGGTTAAATATATTGCCCCTTTTATTACCCTGATAGAGTCTGTCGACAGCATTAAGCTATTGCAGGAAATTAATAAGCAGGCTGTAAAAAACAAAAGGGTAATTGATTGCCTGTTACAGGTTTACATTGCCGACGAAGAAACTAAGTTTGGTTTGGGTTTCGATGAAGTAATAGAACTCCTTCGGTCTGCCGAATTCACCGAATTAAAAAACATACGCATCCGTGGATTGATGGGTATAGCCACCAATACAGAAAGCGAAAAACAAATTAAGGATGAGTTTTATGAGCTCGATACCTTCTTCGACGGTATAAAACAAAGTTATTTCCGCAAGGAAGATAGCTTCGATGAACTATCAATGGGTATGTCGTCTGATTATAAAATTGCTATTGAAACCGGCGCAACCATAGTACGCTTAGGCAGCACCGTATTTGGCCAGCGGGTTATCAAGCACTTTAAGAACAACTAATTTAAAGAGAGGGAAGAATCGAGAATCAAGATCATCAGCCTATACAAATAGGTGAAATCAAATTATAGGATCGGTAAAATCATAATACAATCAGTGTACTTACAACAAATAATATGGATGTAAAAATAAGGGTAGCCAAAAAAGAAGACTGCGCACGATTGCTTGACCTGGTATACGAACTGGCTTTATTTGAGCGTGCCCCACAAGAGGTTACCGTTTCTCTGCAGGAATTTGAGGAAGCTGGTTTTGGGGTTAAACCGGTATGGAAAGCCTACACGGCAAGCCTTGATGGACTGATCATTGGTTTTGCGTTATATTACATTCGCTACTCTACCTGGAAAGGCCAGCGCCTGTATCTAGAAGATTTGGTGATTACCGAAGCTTTCCGTGGCAAGGGCGCCGGGAAACTACTTTTCGACCGATTGATACAGGAAGCGCAGGAGCTTGGTTTTAACGGCATGACGTGGCAGGTACTGGATTGGAACGAACCCGCTATTAAATTCTACAATAAATATGAAGCAAATATTGAAGCCGGCTGGCTCAATGCATCGCTAAGTAAAGAACAAATAACTGCTTACCAGATATGAAAATGAAGTTATTATACATCCCGGTTTTGGCGGCTGTTATGGCTGGCTGCGTCGAAACGGCGAAGAACCCAGACGTTAAGGCGGGTATATCAAAAGATACGTTAACCTACCAGTATAAAACATTTAAGCAGCGTGCCGATAACTGCGGAAACAAACCCGATAGTGGCTGTACGGTAATTAAGATCACCTACCCTGTTTTTACAGGCCAGGCCGCTTTAAATGATACGGTTAAACGTAAGCTGGTTGGCTTGTTTTCTGTAGGCGATAAAACTGATACCGATTTTGAGCCCCTGGCTAAAAATTTCATGAACGCTTACAAGGCCGATTTAAAGACCACCGACCGCAAAACGATGTTCTATATCCTGAATAATAAAGCCGGTGTTATAAGACAAGATTCGGCCCTTACTACCTTGCAAATTGATGGTGACAGTTACCTTGGCGGGGCGCATGGTGCAGCTTTTACAGGCTTTATTAACTGGGCCACCAAGGCACATAAAAATTTAACGCTTAAAGATATTTTGGTTGACGGTGGATTACCCCAGTTAAACCAGGTGGCCGAGAAAATATTCCGCAAGCAGGAAAACCTGAGCGATACCTCATCTTTAAAAAACGATTACTTTTTTAAGGATAACAAATTTAGCCTGAATGAGAACTTTCTGATCTCGCCAATCGGGTTGCGATTCGTATACAATCAATACGAAATAAAACCTTACGCCGCCGGTAAAACCGACCTGGTAATCCCCTACACACAAATAAAAAAATTACTGCGCCCCAATACGGTTGTAGCACAATACATTAAATAAATGCTTGTTTTTAAATTCGGCGGGGCTTCTGTTAAAGATGCTCCGGGTATTATAAACCTTACTAAGGTAGTTCAAAAGTACGCAGATCAACAGTTACTTATCGTGGTTTCGGCTATGGGTAAAACAACAAATGCGCTGGAGAAATTAACCGATGCATACGTTAACCAAATTGACGATGTGCACCAAATTTACAATGATATAAAAGCGTATCATTATCATATTTTGGATGAGTTATTTGAACCAACTCACCAGGTGTTTAACGATATAGAAAATACCTTTGTAGAGATTGACTGGATGATTGAGGATGAACCCCACGATGACTATGATTTCATCTATGACCAGATCGTATCCATCGGCGAACTGGTATCAACCCGCATTGTAACTGCTTACTTAAATAAGGAAGGTATTAACAGCAAATGGCTGGACGTGCGTGGTTATATCCATACTGATAATACTTACCGCGAGGGCGTGGTAGACTGGCCTAAAACCCGGGAACATATTGAGCAGGACATCCCGGCAATGCTTGAAAACAGCATGGTAGTTACACAGGGATTTTTAGGCGGAACATCTGAAAACTTTACCACAACCCTTGGCCGCGAAGGTTCTGACTATACCGCTGCTATATTTGCAGCCTGCTTAAACGCAGCGTCTGTTACCACCTGGAAAGATGTACCGGGCATATTAAATGCAGACCCTAAATATTTTACAGATACAGTAAAATTCGATCAGCTGTCGTATACAGAAGCCATTGAGATGACTTATTATGGCGCCGGGGTTATTCATCCCAAAACCATTAAGCCATTGCAAAACGCTAAGATCCCTTTGCTGGTAAAACCCTTTACCGATCCGGATGCGATGGGGACTGTGATCTCTGAAATTGGCTTGCAACACTACGCAAAGCCGGTAATCATTCTGAAACAGGACCAGGTAATGGTATCTATTTCGGCCAAAGATTATACTTTTATTACCGAGGATCATTTAAGTGCCGTATTCAGCCTTTTTGCAGCCAGCCATGTTAAAATTAACATGATGCAAGTATCGGCCTTAAGCTTTACGGTATGCTTTGATTATCGTGCCGAACGTTTTAACCACTTATTAGAACAACTTAAACAATCATTTAATGTAAAGTATAATAATGATCTAACTATCATTACAGTACGCCATTATAAACAAGATGAATTGAAAGCCCTGATAGGCGACCGTAAAATATTACTGGAGCAGTTAAGCCGTAATACGGCGCAAATGGTTGTAAAATAATATCTGCACAAAAAAGCAAACCAGCATATGATCGTACTGCCCTTTATTGTTCTGCTTATTGTTGCTGTTTTTCTTTACACCAACTACCGGCGTAAAGAAAAACAGCGGCAGCTATTTTTAGAACTTCGATACAACTGGGGCAAACCTATAGATGTGCTGCGCAATTACAGATTGATTTCTGCCTACAGCAATCACTTGCATAGCGATCCATTATCAGCAGCGCTGGCTAATGATATCGACTTCGAAAAACTGTTTGAATATGTAGATCGTACCAACTCCAAACCCGGCCAGCAATACCTTTACGCCAAACTACGCAAACCCGAACGCGAGCGCCACAAACTGCTCGATTTCGACCAATTGATTGAACAAATTGGCGCAGATGAAGCAAAGCGTTATACCATCAGTTTGGAGTTGCAGCGTTTAAATAAAAGTGATGCCTATTATGTGCATCAGTTGTTCCATAGCAAGGCGGTGCTCGATTATAGTCCGCTCGTAAAGCTTTACATCCAGTTTGCGGGCATGCTTTGGATAGCTGCCCTAACCATGACCATTATACTCCATAACCAATTCTTTTTCTTTCTTACACTGGGGCTTACGTTATACAACTTCTACCTGCACTTTACCAATAAGGAAAAGATCTTTGGTTTTGTGCATTCGCTGCCTCAATTAAGAAGGCTGATCCATGCGGCAACTAATATTAGTAACCAGTTGCAAACGGCACATTACAAAGAGGCTCAGGATAGCATCAACAACCTGAAACCGCTTAACCGCAAGCTGGCTATTGTGAGCCTTGATGGCGGCGTTAGCGCCGACCCTACAGACCTGGGTTCTGGTATATGGGAGTTATTTAAGATCCTGTTTCTGCTGGAACCACGCAGCTTTATTACTGCCATTGATGAGGTAAATAACCACCAGCAAGATATCGAAGTACTGTTTAATTATGTGGCCGAAATAGATGCAGCCATTAGTGTGCAATCGCTACGGGTAGGTTTACCTTATTACTGCAAACCTGATTTTGTAAATGGTAGTGAGCAATTAGAAATAACAGACCTGTACCATCCATTGATAGCGAACTGTGTGCCTAATTCGTTATCAGCAAAATACAGTCAGGGCGTATTGATTACAGGCTCTAATATGTCGGGTAAGACAACATTTATACGTTCTATAGCGGTTAATACCTTGTTGGCGCAAACCTTGTACACTTCGCCATCGCACAGCTACCAGGCACCTTTGCTTGATATATGCAGTAGTATTAACATGGCTGATAGCCTCGATGAATCTAAAAGTTATTTTCAGGCCGAAGCATTATCTATCTTCAATATTTTAAATCACGTAAAGGCTAACGGTGGTAATTGTCTCATCATTATTGACGAAATTTTCCGCGGCACCAATACCATTGAGCGAGTGGCCGCTGCCCGGGCCATCCTCTCCTATTTATCGGCCAATAAAAACTTTGTATTTGTATCCACTCACGACCTGGAACTAGCAGAGTTACTAGGCGAAGAATATGCAGTATATTCTTTCGAAGAAATGGCTGCCGATGAGCGGCTGATCTTCGATTATAAAATTAAGCCAGGCATCTTAAAACATAAAAATGCCATAGCCGTATTAAAGGCTATCGGTTACCCGGAAAGTATTATTACCAACGCCACCAAGGTTAGCGATGAACTTGGGAAGAAATACAATTAAATCCAAATATTGTATTGGTTCTTAATTCTATATCCTGGGCACATTATCTAAATTATAAAAGATCTCTTTTTGCTTAGCCAAGCCAACGGCTACCATTTCGTCGGCCCCGGCAGATGGCCCTCCTATACGCAACACAGCATTGCAATGGTCAATCAATTGTACAGCTATGGGATGGAATATTTCGTTAAACACCTCATCACCTACCTGCTTTGATCCCGCTGCTTCAATTAAAGGCAAAGCAAACCATTCGCCCATTACCGGCATGTGGCCCAGGCGATATACGGCAAGGGCAGTGTCTGTCATGTGTTTTACATTGGCTTCAATCAATATAGGGTTATCATTTGTGCCAGAGCGGTATGGCCCTGCTACCAATATCATTAATGACTTTTTCATATTTCTAAGGTAGGGTTTGCACTAGTATTACAGGGATTAAATTGCATAAAAAAAGCCCCCTTTTTTTAGGGGGCTTAATGTCTATAACATTCTACGCTTAGGTTTGTGAACACTATTGCGGTTCCATGCCTGGTCAGAGCGTTGTCCGTCTCCGTTGTTCCCACCTCTTTGTTCATTGGCTTCTTTCAGATCGTTAAAGTTACGGTCTGATGTTGAACCACCCTGTACACTGGCGTTGCCTTTAACATGCTCTTGATCTTTCATATGGTTATTGATAATTGGTAATATTGAATGCAGTTTTACCTGCTGTATTATAATAACAACAACTATGCCGACAAATTGTGTATGGAATTATAGGATTAACAATTAATGCGGATAAAATGACACAATAATTATTAAATCGATAAAATAAAGCTAATTTTTACAATTCTAGAGGCAATGGTATTAATTGTAAAATACTCATTTAAAGCAACGTATTAAACATTTTTACATGAAATTGCTATGGCCTTACATAAAATAGAATATTTGCGGTAGCAACAGGATTGTACCCATCCATTACATACAAAAATAAACGGTATGCCCCCTCCTTTTCAGGCGATTTTATAATTGCATGATCTGTATTGGCGTCGCCTATCAAACCAGTTACCGGCTCTGGCCTCGATTCGTGGTCGCCACCGGTTTTAAGATCAGTGCTGCATCACATCAACTAATTCGCCGACTCGCCATTTTCTGTAAATAAACCATACCAGGTTGGTGTGCGCTCTTGTTTTTGTCCCCATAAAAAAACATAAGAACCCAGGCAATTTTTGTCTACTTTAATGGATGCCTCGTATCTACTTTTATACACTGCAGCCTTCTCACTGCTGGTTTCTTCTACCGAAGCATTTCACTGGGTTTGCAGCCCTTCCCAATGCCCGTGTAGGCCTTAGTCAATTTTACTTCACTAATTTACTCCGGCACTTTAGCCAGGCCTCCATAAACCTGTACACCCAGGGCAGTGAGTTATAATTTCGGCTATTACTTTGGCAGTTAAATCTGTAAGTACCAGGCCGAACTGTACATAATCACCTTATCAACCAATATAAAACACAAAAGCGCCCCATTATTACACAGGGCGCTTTTGTTATACAATGGAGCGGTTATTTTAGTTATTAAAACCGGTAGAAATGGTTAGTGCTTTCCAGGTTTTTAAATCATTTTGCAGGTAGTCAATTTTGGTTTGGGCTACGTTGTAAGCATCTTCGCCAAGTAACAAATTAAGCGGAGGGTTTTCTGCTAATGAAACCTCAATTATAGCTTCCGCAGCTTTTTCAGGGTCGCCGGGCTGTTGCTCATGGATCTGGTTCTGATGTGCATTTTGCGAATCGCGAATATTTTGGTAAGCATCGATCGTATTTTTAGGCGTAACCAATGAACCTGATGCCAGGAAGTTGGTGCGGAAATAACCCGGTTCTACAATAGTTACCTTAATACCAAAGGGTTTTACCTCGGCGTGTAACGACTCTGATAAACCATTTACGGCAAATTTGGTGGCGCAATAGATCCCAAAACCCGGGAATGCACCCGAAATACCGGCTATTGAGGAAATGTTAAAAACATGTCCCGATTGCTTTTCGCGCAAATAAGGCAGTGCCTTACGGATCACATTTAATGAGCCGAATACATTTACCTCGAAGTTATCTCGGGCTTCCTGATCGGTAGTTTCTTCCAGGCCGCCCAGCATGCCATAACCGGCATTGTTAACCACCACATCCAGCTGACCAAATGTACTGATCGTTGTTTCGATAGCTTTTTGCACGCTTTCTTCACTGGTTAGGTCAACTGCCAGTGGTAAAAAACTTTCGTCTTCTGGTTTCACCTCTTTTACCAGGTCGGCTAAGTTACGTGATGTTGCAGCTACTTTATATCCCTTACTTAATAGTTTTTGCACCAGCACCAGGCCTAAACCTTTTGATGCACCGGTTACAAACCATACTTTTTGATTGTCCATTTTGTTGATATGTTTTAATTTGATAGACTTTTTAATGATTAGCCATTGTAATCCATGGCTTTAGACAGGTCTTCATTCACACGAAACTCCTTGTCTAACAGTTCCAGCTTTTTCATTGCCCTGTCGTAAGCATCGCTACCCAACAGAAGGTATAATGGTGGATTTTCTTCCTGACCTATTTGTATAATAGCCGCAGATGCTTTATCAGGGTCGCCGGCCTGGTTGCCATCCATTTTGATGTAACGGGAATGCATTTCCCTAACATCGGCATACTCACTGATTGGGTTCTTGGTCATCACTAGTGACTCTTGTGTTAAGAAACTGGTGCGGAATGCACCCGGTGCTACTACCGTAACTTTAATGCCGAAAGCCTTAACATCCTGCGCCAACACCTCAGAAAAGCCGATTACTGCAAACTTGGTAGCCGAATAGATAGACCAGCCCGTACCACCGGCAATACCCGCTATAGATGAAATATTGATGATATGCCCTGATTTTTGCTCGCGCAGGTAAGGCATTACACTGCGTATAACGTTAAGCGTACCAAAAACATTAACGTCGAAGCTTTGGCGGGTTTCCTGGTCGGTTAACTCTTCAATGCTGCCGCCAATGCCGTAACCGGCATTGTTAATTACTACGTTAATTCTTTTAAATGTTTGATAGGTGGTATGGATAGCCTTACATACGCTATCCTCGTCGGTTAGGTTAACCTGCAAAGGCAAAAAGTTGGCAGTCCTGGCCCCTACAGCTTTAACCAGCTCATCTAAGTTGCGGGAAGTTGCAGCAACGTAGTGGCCTGCATTTAGCAGTTGCCTTACCATACTTAACCCGAATCCCTTAGATGCTCCTGTGATAAACCATACTTTTTTGTGTTCCATCGTGTTTTTCATTTGATAGAACAAAGTTATGGCAGCACCCGGGCTAAGCGCTTACGCTAAGCAAACAGATACTTACGAAATTCAAACATTTCTGAAAGAGCTTGGCGTTAAAGTGGTTTTCTTTTTGAAAAAATTATTGAAATGGGTAGGTTCTTCGAAGCCAAGCGAATAGGCAATTTCAGAGATATTCCAGTCGGTATGCCTTAGCAGCGATTTGGCTTCGCTTAATAAACGCTCGGAGATGCGGTCTGTTGTGGTTTGCCCTGTGGTTTCGCGAATAGCCCTGTTGAGGTGATTTACATGCACCGATAACTGGCTGGCAAAATCATTGGCCGAACGCATGGAGAAACGCTGAGAAGGTGTTTCTATCGGAAACTGGCGTTCCAGTAGTTCGGTAAACACGGCAGTAATACGCGATTTAGCATCGGTATAACGACAAGCTGTTTCGGCCGGCTTTGTTTTTAGGGCATAATGAATAATGTCTGTTACATAGTTACGTAACAGATCATATTTATAAATGTAATCAGACTCAATTTCGGTCATCATTTTAGTAAAAACTCCTGACACATAAGCTTCCTGCTCAGCATTTAGTGAATAAAAAGGACTATTACCTAATTGATACATGGGTAGCTCATTTAAGCCACCACGTATTTTATCAGTAAAAAAATCTTCGGTAAAAATGCAGAAGAAACCCGTTCTGTCATCCGTTAAGTTTTCCCAGGCATAAGGTACCATCGAATTAAAAAACATCAATGTAGTACCAGATACATCGATACTCTTATCTGCATAGTGGCATATACTGTTGCCCCGCATCATCGTTATTTTATAATAACTCCTGCGGCTGTAGCTAACATGGCCATTAGCCGGATTAGGGCCAATACAGTCCTCCATCCTGAAAACATTAAAGTGCCCAATCTCCTTCTGAATATTGTCTGGCATCCATTTTTGCTTATGCTGATAAAATTCTTCGAGTGATTCTGTACCTGCCATATTCAAAGTTACGTAATTCAAACACTACATAAGTATCATTTCAAGGTCAATTGTATTTTTAAATCACAAAGGGTATTACTCATTTAAGTAATACCCTTTGTGCAGTTAGCGGCAATGTTTAATGCAGTTAGCAGCTATGTTTAGCTATTGTCTACCATCTTAAAAGCAGATTCATCATAGCGTGCTCCGGTGTTTGGATATTTAGCCAGCAGCTCGTCTATCTGTGAAAGATTACCTGTTGATAATTCGATATCCGGTGCGCCCGAATTATCTTTCAGTTTGTCGCGCTTCTTAGTGCCGGGTATCGGGATAATATTATCGCCCTGTTTCAGAATCCAGGCCAAAGCTAATTGAGCAGGGCTGCAGCCAATACTCGCGGCCAGATCGGCAAAGCCCTGGGCCAGCTTTTGGTTATTATCCTGATATTCTTCCTGATAACGGGGTAATTTTTTACGGAAATCATTATCCGCCAAAGTACTTAAGTTTAAGGTATTGGTCATTAATCCCCGCGCTAAGGGGCTAAAGGGCACAAAGGCTATACCCAGCTCTTTGCAAGTTGGCAAAACGCTCTCTTCTACATCTCTAGTTAACAACGAATACTCGCTTTGTACCGCACTAATAGGGTGTATAGCATGTGCTTTACGGATAGAATTTGCCGAAGCCTCCGACAGGCCCAAATAACGTATTTTGCCTTCTTTCACCAGTTCGCCCATGGCACCAACCATTTCTTCAACCGGTACGTTGGGATCAATGCGGTGTGCGTAGTATAAATCAATTACATCTGTCTTCAACCGCTTCAAGCTGGCTTCTACCGCTGTTTTCATGTAAGCAGGAGAACCATCGAACACCATATTGCTGCCGTTACTACCTTCGCGCTGGGTAAAGCCAAACTTGGTGGCAATAAATATTTTATCGCGGTTGGGTACCAATACATTCGAGATCAGTTCTTCATTTTTACCGCTGCCATAAACATCGGCTGTATCCCAAAAGTTAATACCCAGGTCAAGGGCATAATTTAAGGTTGCAATTGATTCTTTATCATCAGGCACGCCATAAGCATGGCTCATGCTCATGCAGCCCAGGCCTATGGCCGAAAGCTTTTCTCCATTTCCAAAATTTCTGTATTTCATATCAGTTGGTAAATTGTAAATCAAATGTATAGGCAACAACCCATAATCAAATCAGTTTAATGTAATAAGTATGGTGATGGTTTAATATGGAGTAATTTTAAAAAACACTTTAACCGCTTTTTAGTTTATTAACCTATCAGTCGTTATAAATAATACACTCCACAAACAAGCACAAAGTTTAATTAGTAATAAAATTAATTACTAAATTACATTAGTAATTTCATCATATTGATTATGCCCTCTAAAAAAACCCTATTAACCCCCAAGCAGCCATTACACGAGCTTACTAAAACACTAACAGGTATTACCGGATTAGATGAAATTACAATGGGCGGCCTGCCAACCGGCAGACCGACTTTAATATGCGGTAGTGCCGGTTGTGGAAAAACCTTAATGTCGCTAGAATTTATTGTGAGGGGTGCTTTAGAATTTAATGAACCCGGCGTTTTTATAGCCTTTGAAGAAAAAGCAGATGAGCTGGCTACTAACGTAGCCTCATTAGGGTTTGATCTTAATGAACTTCAGCAGAAAAATAAAATTAAAATTGATTATATACACGTAGACCGAAGCGAAATTGAAGAAACCGGCGAGTACGATCTCGAAGGTTTATTTATTCGTTTAAATTACGCCATTGATAGCATTGGTGCCAAGCGCGTTGTATTAGACACTATCGAAAATCTATTTTCGGGGCTTACCAACCTGGCGATATTACGTGCCGAACTTCGCAGGCTATTTCAATGGTTAAAGAATAAGGGGGTTACCGCAATTATTACCGGCGAGAGAGGTGAAAAAACACTAACCCGCCAGGGATTAGAAGAATATGTGTCTGATTGTGTTATACTCTTGGATCATCGTATTATCGACCAGATATCAACCCGCCGGTTACGTGTTGTAAAATACCGCGGCACAACCCATGGTACCAATGAGTATCCTTTTTTAATTGATGAAGAAGGAATATCTGTATTGCCGGTAACATCGTTAAAATTAGATAAACCAGTTTCATCAGACAGGTTTTCGTCGGGCATACCTGCGCTTGATAAGATGCTGAGCAAAGGAGGCTTCTTCCGTGGCAGCAGCATTTTAGTTTCGGGCACGGCAGGTACCGGTAAAACCAGTATAGCAGCCAGTTTTTGTAATGAGGCCTGCGCACGCGGCGAAAAAAGTTTATTCTTTGCGTTCGAAGAGTCTCCTACCCAAATTATACGCAATATGCGCTCTATTGGTATAGATTTGCAAAACCATGTTGATACCGGACTGTTGCAATTTTATGCATCACGCCCAACTTTGTATGGTTTAGAGATGCACTTGGTTGCTATGCATAAAGCAATTAAGAAATTTAAACCTAAAGTAGTTATTTTAGACCCGATAACTAACTTAATTACAGTTGGTTCTGTAAGTGAGGTAAAATCGATGCTGGTTAGGTTGATAGACTTTTTACAGGACGAGCAAATTACGGTAATGTTTACAGCCTTGTCTTTAAACACAGTTGTAAACGAACAAACAGATGAAGGGGTATCATCATTGGTTGATGCGTGGCTATTGATTAGAGATATTGAGATGAACGGCGAGCGTAACCGTGGTTTATATATTATGAAATCGCGCGGAATGAAGCACTCTAACCAGGTACGGGAATTTTTAATTTCTGATGAAGGGCTAAATCTGATCGATGTTTACATAGGGCCGGATGGTATACTTACCGGCTCTGCCCGCGAGGCGCAAATGCTGCTCGAAGAAACAGGACATGTTTTACATAGCCATGCCATAGGTGTTAAAGACAGCGAGTTACTGCGGAGACGTAAAATACTGGAATCGAAAATAGACAGTCTTAAATCGGAATTTGAGTCGACCGAGGCTGAATTGAACAAATCTTATATAGAAGAGGCGATTAAAAAAGACGTAATGGAACAAAACCGTGAGAAACTTACCACTTTAAGAGGTAAAGAATTAGGCACGATTAAAAGTAAAAATAAAAAAAGTAAAAAATAGTGGGCAAAGCATACGAACTAAGATTATACGTAGCAGGTAAAACAGTAAAATCTGTAACTGCACTAAATAATCTTAAAAAATATTGTGAAGAACATTTGAAGGGCCAATATAGCATTGAGGTAATCGATCTGCTACTGCACCCACAGTTGGCAGAAGGCGACCAGATATTGGCCATACCTACCCTTGTTAAAAAAGTACCAGAACCGGTACGTAAAATAATAGGTGATCTATCCAACGAAGAAAAAGTATTGGTAGGCTTGGATATCCGCGCAAAAAAAATAGTGTAACGAAAAAATTAACATGTCAAATAAGCGCGATGCTATTAATTGGGATACCACAGAAGATGAGATTTACGAACTGCGATTGTTTGTAACCGGCACCTCCCCCACATCTGTAAGAGCAATTAATAACCTCCATGTTATTTTAGAACAGCATTTAAAAGGTAGGTACGAACTGGAAATTATTGACGTTTACCAGCAGCCTTTATTAGCAACAAGCGAAGATATATCGGCAATACCTGTATTAGTAAAAAAAGCCCCCAGCCCGGTGCGAAGGTTGGTTGGGGATATGTCTGACACAAACAAGGTACTTCGCGGCCTTGGTTTATTGTAAATCCGTTGTATTTTGGAGAATACAAAATCATACCAGGATCTTTTAAATGAGCTGAAAGTTTTGCAGCTCGAAATGGAGGAAATGCGCTATCGTTTAGAGGAGGCGACAGACACCATCGAAGCCATTAGAACTGGTGAAGTTGATGCTTTAATTGTTAACGACGGCGACGGCCACCAGTTATACACCCTAAAAAACGCTGACCAAACCTACCGGATCTTTATTGAGCAGATGACTGAAGGTGCGGTTACCCTTAACGAAACAGGACAAATATTATACAGCAATTCGCAATTTGCACAACTAATTAACTTACCGCTTGAGAAGGTTACCGGTAAATCTTTCTTTAAATTTATTTCTGAAGATTGCCAGGAAGAATGCGAATCGCTGATAACAAAAGCATGGAAGGGTAATACCAAAGGTGAACTATCCCTTTTAACCAATAACGCCCATAAAATTCCAGCTTTGCTTTCTTTAAAAACACTCGACCTGGAAGAAGGCTTGTCGCTAAGCGTTATCATTACAGATTTAACAGAGCAAAAAGAAACGCAGCAGCTGTTAGAGCAACAGAATGCAGAGCTGGAAGAAGCGCAAGAAATAGCCCATAACTTAAATGCCAACCTCGAAAATACTGTTAAAGAACGTACCCGTGAACTCGAACTCAACATTGAGCAAAAAACTATAATAGAAGAAAACCTGCGTGGAAACCAGCAACGCCTGCAAAGTATATTAGATACCATGGCCGAGGGTGTGGGTATTGTTGAAACCGATGGTAAACTGATTTACGCCAACCCCATGGCACAGACTATTTTTGGTATTAGAGAAGGAGAAACCGGCTTGTTCTCGGCAGATAATCCTAAATGGCAAAACTTACATATAGATGGTTCGCCATTATTGGATCAAGACCATCCGATGGCTATTATGCTGGCTACCCAAAAGGCAATTTACGACCAGGAAATTTCAATCCAATTTCCTGATAAAGAGCGTGTATATGTATCTATTAACGCAGCCCCTCTTATAGATTTTAACGGTAAATTAAATGGTGGCGTTGTTACCTTCACAGATGTAACCGCTCGCAGAAAAACGATTCAGCAAAAAGACGATTTCATCAGTATTGCGAGCCACGAGTTAAAAACACCGGTAACCAGCCTTAAAGCATCCATACAACTATTGGGCCGAATGAAGGACAACCCTTCTCCCCTGATATTAACCAAATTAATTGAACAGTCTGGCAGAAGCCTGGAGCGGTTAAATAACTTAATTAATGATTTGCTAAACGTAAATCGCATTACGCACGGCCAACTGCAACTACGTAAAAAGGAATTTTTTATTAGCGACATGATCAACAGCAGTTCCCATCATTTGCGCACTACAGGCACGCATCGCATAGATCTACAAGGCGATTTAAACTTACAGATCTATGCAGATGAGCAACGTATAGATCAGGTTGTGGTAAACTTTTTAAATAATGCTGTAAAGTATGCGCCAAATTCGACAGAGATAGCTATCTCGGCTCAAAAATTGGTTGATCATATAAAAATTTCTGTGAAGGATAACGGCCCTGGAATTTTACCCGAAAAAATCCCTCATCTGTTTGACCGCTACTATCGCGCAGACCATAGCGGAACGCAATTTTCTGGCCTGGGGTTAGGATTGTATATCAGCGCCGAGATTATAAAACGCCATGGAGGCGAAATTGGTGTAAATAGCGAATTGGGAAAAGGCAGTACCTTCTGGTTCACGCTACCAATTAAGTAATGCATCTTGAACAAGAAATTTCAAAATCCTCAAAAACAAAAAAGCCGAAGAAATCAAACCGTAATTTGATCACCTCAGCTTTTCTGATGAAAATATTTTTGCTTAGTTGGTTACCGCTTTGTATGTATAAGGCAAGGTGGTTAACTGCCCGGTTGCTATCTGTGCAACACTGATAGATACCACATTGCCACTGTTATCATAAATAGTATTGCTGGAAACAAAATTGAATGTGCCTGTTAAAGTCTTTTTAACAGTATCAATAGATGCAATAATAATTTGCTGAGAACCATTTTTAGTGGTACCAAATGGGGTATACACATATGCACCGCTTGAGTTCTTTTGCAGGGTGCTATAATCAAACGTAGCATTTGATGTATAGGTACCTATCGGAAAATTATTGCCGGCGGCAGAATTTGTGTTGGTTATGGCCATGGTAACCTGCTCTTGCGCATGTGTTGCACTACAGGTTAACACCCTGGTTTTGGTGGTTGGGTTGTAAGTAACTACTGCACTCAGGGTATCTTTAGGAGCCCAAAGTGTGCCATCAATGTAAGCCTGAAAAGCCGAAATGGGCGCTGTAGTTGTAGTGGATGCTGTAACGCCGTCTTTTTTACAGCTTTGGATCAGAAATGCACAAAAAACAAGTAGAAGGGTATATTTTATTTTCATCTGCGAAATTTAGCCCAAATTAAAGTCATTTAATTGGTTAAAATATATGATTTCACACATTTTAACATTTGACCTCATTTGGACCCTTTTTTACTGGGGTTTAACTCCCCTCTAAACGTACTTTTAAACAATATTGTATGCAGCAAAAATAATAAATATTGTTACTGTTTACGGATGATGTGCGATAATTATTAAGGCAGTTTAACTTTGTAAACCCTGAAAGGATATTCAACCTTATCTTCCCCATTGTTATACTTAGGCAAACGGTTCATTTGCGAACAGCTAAAGTACAGATAACCATCCTTCCCGATACCAAAATAATCCGGCCATATCAGTCGTTCATCTTTAACCAGGAAGTGTACTTTACCATCGGGCGTAACATACTGTATGGCATGGTCGGGCGAATCGCTGAGGTAAATATTGCCTTTAGCATCAGCTATCATACCGTGGCATATGCCGGTTTCGGCTACCATTTGCACTTTAACAGACAGTGTTGCATCAGACAATAAACCATTGGCCAGATCGGCAGTTGGTATGCGATAAAGCTTTGTTTGATTAATAGCCCTAAAAAGTGCTGTCGTATTTATAATACTAATAAACGATGAATAAGTTTCTGCTTTTTAATAGCAATAGCATCACATGCCTGTTAATTCTTCACCCTGCTTTGTTCGCTTTCGGCACCGTTGGCATTGTGCTTACGCTGGTCTGAGATTGCCTTGCCAAAACGGTAACTTAGGGATAATACAGCCGTACGTGTATCGCTTACATTATGGTAATCGGCACGGGTATTGGCCAGGTTATTAATAATGCCGCTATTTACCATACTATGAAAAATGTCATTAACAACTAGTTTAAGCGTTGTACTACCCGATAGCTTTTTAGATACGCCGGTGTTTACTTTACCGCGTTGCCCTGCAATAAACTGCGCACTGGTAACCTTACTTTGGTATGAGCCGTCCAACTGCCATACCCAGCCGTTGTTGAATTTGAATTGAAAGGTTGGCCTCACTGAAAAATAAGTCCCCTTGGTATTTAATATCCCGGTGTAGAAATCACTTACTGTGTGGATATTTACCACGTTAGTGAAAACATTAAAGTTAAGCCACTTATAAAAATCGAACGTAGCATAAACCGAGGCAGCTTTTACGGTAGTAGTACCCAGGTTGCCGGGGCGGCTGTAATAAATGCCGTCAATAATTTCTATCGTTTCATCCACATCGTTGCGCGTTTTGCTGTACTCTAATGTGGTAATTATGTTTTTATAGGTGTGGGTTAAATCGATACTGTTTGTGTAAGAGGGTTTTAGAAAAGGGTTCCCGGTGTAATAGGTAAATTTATCCAGTGGCGATATAAAAGGGTTCAAATCCTGATAATAAGGGCGGTCTATCCTACGGCCGTAAGTTAAACCGAGTGTTTGCTTGCCTGCACTATCCAGTTTGTACTGTATGTAAAATGTTGGGAACAGCCCATTATAATTGCGCTTAAAGGTCGAATCTGGTTTCTGCACGTTACCCAATTGGTTTCCGTCAGAAATTGTATTCTCAAAACGTAAACCGGCCTGCAGTGAAATTCTTTTAAAATCTTTAGTGGCATTAATGTACCCTGCATTAATGGTTTCCTTGTAAATAAAATGATTGGTCTTATCATAATCGGGCGCGGTAACATTGTTTGTGGTATAAAAATAATCGGCAACGTTATCTGTTTTGGTATAGCTTGTTTTACCGCCAACAGACAGCTTAATACCATTATTAAGCGGCTGCGTATAATCTGCCTTGGCCGAATAAATATGGATATTAGCTGGTAAGCTACCGGTTAGCATATCATTATCTGCCAGTGTGCCGTTTGGCAGGTAGCTGAAATTATTGAAGGTTTGCGCGTTTCCAGAGGTGTAATTCAGGTAATCTGCATCAACAGTTAATTCCCTTCCTTTTTTGTCATACTCGTGGCGATAATTAAGGTTGATACCGCCATTTTTAAACTTACGATCTTGTGCATTATGGGCTATAATAGTAGAATCGAGTACATTTGAGGCATCCATAAATTTGCTGCTATTGAGTACACGTTCGGTACCCGGATTACTTAAACCTGTAAACACGATGCCCAAAGTGGTTTTATCTGAGGCATAGTAATCGAGCCCTATTTTGGTAGTATAGCTTTGCGATTTGCGGCGGATAAATGAGTTTTGCAAAAAGTTAGAAACCGGCTGATTATTATCATCCACAAAATGGCGGTTAATATCCAGATCGTTATAGTTGTTTGAGGTACTGAAGCCCAGGTTACCAAACATATTAAACTTGTTATCGCGATAGTTGAAGTTGAAGCTATTATTGGTTTTGGCATAATGCCCCTGCGAATAACTTAAATTAACGCCGCCATTAAATCCCTTAGCCTTGCCGCGTTTAGTTCGAATGTTAATCACTCCCCCATTACCTGCTGCATCATACTTAGCAGGCGGGTTGGTCATCAGTTCTATTTGATCTATGCTTGACGAGGGCAGCGAACGCAGGTAATTTTCCAGATCTGTGCCAGAAAGGTAGGTTGGCTTTCCATCGATAAAGATCTTTACATTGTTTTTTCCTTGCAGGCTAATGGCGCCGTTCTGGTCTACAACAACGCCCGGCGATTTTTCCAGTACATTTATAGCCGTTGAGCCTGCATTGCTAATCAGCGCATCGGGGTTAACCACGGTACGGTCAATCAGGTGCTCAACTAATGGTTTTTGGCTGCTGATGGTTACTTCTTTCAGCGTGGTTCCGCTTTGCTGAAGCATAATTGCAGGAATGGCAATATCATGTTCGTCAACCTTAATTACATCGCCTTTATATTTCTGATACCCCATCATGGTTACACTTAACCTGTAATCTCCCTTTTTAATACCCGCTAACTGATACACACCGCCTGCATCAGCCAAAGCTGTTTTAACCAATACCGAGTCTGCCGATCGGAGCAGGTATACTGTAGCGCCATCCATCGACCTGCTATCGCTACCGGTAATTTTACCGCTGATTTTGATACCCGTTTGGGCAAAGGCAAAAGTTGATGCAATAGTTATCCATGTGGCTATTAAAGCCGCAATTTTTAGTTTCATAAGGGAAATTATTTTAGGTTAAATGTTGATGTGTTTACGAACTTTAAGGGCGTAGCTATCCCGGCTCAGTATTTATGAGTTAATTTTTAACTATGTTATATTTGTTATTTTACAGTGACGTCTGTGGTAGTGTTATAATTATACATCCATGACCAGCTTCTTTTCCTGCCGTCATCAGGCATTTTCACAAATTCTTTTCTAAACTTCTGGTAAACACCGTCAGGTATTTTTTTGCCATTTACAATAAACTCGGTATCGCTTAATTTAAAGGAAGTCAGGTCGGCTTGCTTTTGAATAATACCCTCCTGGATTAACTCTTTAGTCAGTTTATTCCTATTGTTTTCTTCTATTTTAGGATCGTATGGTTTTTCTGAAGCTAATTTGTCAGCATCATATTTAGCCAGGGATGCTGTTTGTGCCTGCTGATTAGCAAGTTTTGTTTGTTGTACCGCCAACTGTATTTTATTGTTTGAGCTAAGTATTTTTTGATTAGCGTCATCAAGCTTACCCAACGTTTGTTTGTCGAGACTTAATCTTAAATCTGATTTAATTTCAATGGGACTAATTGGCTCAATAGGCTGTATAGATTCTTTAATCGGGATAATTTGCTGTATGGGCTCTTTTATTGGCGTTATTTCTTGTATGGGTTGTATTTGTGGCGTAGCATTTCTTTGCATTACTGCATTAATTAACGGCATATAAGTAGCATACTGATCTGGCGCTAATGTTGCGCCATTAATTTGCACCGAGCTTATGGCTTTACCTTTTATATTTATTTGATATAAAACGCCGTTTTCTTTAATAAGATGCGTGGTTATATTACCATTCTGAATGGTGAGTTCTTTATGCTCAATAACCTGGTCAGGCTCATATACTTTCACTTTGGTTTTTACGGTATCCTTTTCTACAGGCGGCGTTGGCGACACCACTTCGGTTACAGATTTAACAATGGTAGTTACTACAGGCACCGGCGTTGCCGCTATTTCTTCCCGGGGCGCAATTTCCTTTTTAATGGCATTACCCGCATGCACTACCGCTTTAGATGCCGTTACCACCAGCTTATTTATTTGCGCTGCATTGGTAAAAGCGGTTGTTACTAAACCTGCGGTTACCAGGCATAGGGCCAGTAATGATTTTTCCATCACGTTTAACGATTGGTTATTATTAGATACCATTCGTTTAACCCTGCCCATTAAGTGGTTTTTATGCCCGCTAAAAGCCATAGCATAAGCAGGTGCCGATAACTGATACTCCTGGCATGATACCAGCGCCCTGATGTAGTTTACCTTGCTACTGGTTTGCGCTACGGCAATATCATCGCAGCAGTTTTCGCGTTCTGTTTTAATTAATGATGAGATCCAAAGCACAGCCGGGTTAAAAAAGAATACAATTTCCATAATATTAACCAGCAGGTTTACCAGGTAATCCCTGCGCCGCACGTGGGCCAGCTCATGCACCAGTATCGCTTCAATCTCGGCAGTTGAAAGGGCGGTCATTAACCCAACAGGGATCAGGATCAACGGCTTTAAGTGCCCGATTACCATAGGCACCTTAGCCATGCCCGATTCTGCAATGCTTACCATTTGTTTAATACCAAGTTTAACGGCAAGTTCCCTCACCCGGTTTTCCCAGGCTTCATCTACAGCAAATATGCTTTTACGGCGCAGGTGATAAAGGCCGTGCAAACCGGTCATCAGTTGCAAACTGCGGGCAAATACAATTAAAAACCACACCAATACAATAGTATAAGAGTGGCTGTTTAAAAAGCTTAAAAAGTGGTGGTCGGTTACGGTTACAGCAGCTTGTGGTAACACAAACTGAGCGACATTATTAACAGGTGTATTGCTAACCATATGCCGGCCGTTAATTATTAAAGCACTATTAACCTCCTCCAGTTGCAATTGATGTACAAACGTATAAGCCACCGTGCAGGTAAACAATAGCAGTGCAGCTATCAATAAATTATAACGGCGTGCAGGGGCATGTTTACGGGTGCATACAATAATTAGCCCGGCCAATGCGGCCAGCAGCAAACCCTGCCATAACGAATGGATCAGTGTGGTACAAACTGCTTTTATAAAGTATGCGGGTATTGCATTTATAATAGAAAGGTTCATAATAGCTGGCTTTAAATGGTTAACTATTCTTCGAGTTTATTAAGCAGGTCTTTAATATCCTGCAGGTCTTGTTGTGATGTTTTTTTATTACCCAGTAATTGCATCACCAATTTACTGGCCGAGCCTTTATACATGGCATCTACAAACTTGTTTAACAAATGTGCTTTGGTATCCTGCTCCTCTTCTACTACGCTGTAAATGTGTTTCATCTGGCTTTCGTCGCGTTTCAGGATATTCTTGTCGGCCATAATTTGCATTAGCTTTAAAGTGGTGGTATAATTCACATCCTTCTGCTTCAGCAATTCGTCATTAACAGTGCGCACTGTAGATGGGCCTTTTTCCCACAAAACCTGCAATATTTCAAGTTCTGATTTGGTGGGTTCCAGTTGTTTGTTTTGCTCTTCCATATTCATCTCAAACCAAAGGTAGGAATATTTTCGTACGAAACAAATATTAGGTAATAATTTTTTCGTACCTTTTAATAACTTATTCTTTATCCAAACTAATGAATGCATTAAAGACGCGTTAAATAATAAATAGTGACAATGATATGCCCCAGGCCCTTTACTTTTTTGTTGTTATTTGCGTTTATAAGTTTAACTATATGAGAAAAACGATTGCTATAGATATGGACGGCGTACTGGCCGACGTAGAAACCCAATTTTTAAACTGGTACGAAAGAGACTTCGGCATCAAAATGACCAAAGACCAGATCGCCGGACTTACTGAAGACACTGCCTTCCCCGAAAAAGGTGCCATACGCAAGTTCGCCCATACCGCCGGCTTCTTTTTAACCTTGCCGGTAATGGAAGGTGCTGTTGAGGCTATTGCAACCTTGTCAAAAAAATTCGAGATCTACATTGTGTCGGCAGCTATGGAGTTCCCCCTAAGCCTGCCCGAAAAACTGGAATGGCTAAAGGTTAATTTCCCGGCCATCAGTTGGAAAAACATTATTTTTTGTGGCGATAAAAGCATCATCAATACAGATTACATGATTGACGACCACCTTAAAAACCTCGATAACTTTAAAGGTAAAACCATTATGTTCCATGCTTTTCACAATGTGAGCTATACCCACCATACCCGTGCAAATAACTGGAAAGAAGTTATTGACCTGATGGCTAAGGAAAATTAAGGACGAAAGGCAGGCGGATAAAGGATCGATTGGTTGGCATTACAGGGTTTTATATAAAAATGCCAAACAGCAATATTTACTTTTGAATGCTGTTATACTAGCAATGAAAAAATACATTTTTATAGCCCTTTTGGTTATTAGTTCATTAAGCCTGATATCATGGGGTATAACGGGGCACAAAGCTGTAGCACAGATAGCCGAAAACCACCTTACCCCTGCCGCTAAACTGGCCGTTAAAAAATTATTAGGTAATGAATCACTGGCTGATGTAAGTACTTTCGCAGATGATTACCGGATGCAGCCCGAATTTAAATATACCACGCCATGGCATTACATTAACGTACCAAGCGGGTATACTTTTGCACAGTTTGCCGATGCCATTACGAATATGCCGCAGGATAATGTTTACAAAGCCCTGATTAATTTTGAGCATGAGCTTGGAGATTCTACCAAATCGCGCGAACAGAAGGCATTTGCGCTGAAATTTATTGTCCACCTGATTGGCGATCTGCACCAACCCATGCATGTAAGCCATGCGGAAGATAAAGGTGGTAACGACATTAAGATCATCTATAACGGGCACAACAATGAAAACCTGCATAGCCTGTGGGACGAAGGGATTATTAACCGACAGGGCTTCTCTTATAAAAAAATGGCCACCGAATATGATAATGCCACACAAGCCGAAATACAAAAATGGCAAAAAGATACGCTGATGGTCTGGCTTTGGGAATCATACCAGATTAGCAGTATATTGTACGAAGAAACAGCCAAAGACCCCAACTTTACAGCACAATATTACCAGGACTACCTACCCATAGTTGAAAAAAGAATTGAAAAAGGCGGCATCAGGCTGGCGGGTGTATTAAATAACATCCTGGATAAACAATAACCTGTTACAAAACTTAGCCTGACAGCAATAGCATCATCGTCCGGATAAATCAATAACAGATCAGCGCGAATAAAGTACTTTGTATATCTCATGCAACTTTAGCGCTTCGCCCATGGCTTCGTTAAGGTCACGCCATTCGGTTCTGGTAAATACAAAGTTAATATCCTGGTTCGGTGTACATACCACAGCCCGCTCAGACCCATCCGGAAACGGGAAACTCCGCTCCTCAAAATCCAATTCCTGGGTAAACTGGTGAAATGCCTCCATCTGGTCCGGCGTAAAACTGAGCATCAGGTTGTGGTGCCATATACTCATCATGCCGCATTCGGGGCAATCACATATTACGGCTGTGCCGCAACGGGCTAATATTCGGGTTTCGCACATGGTAGCAGGTTATTTGGTGCCTGTATTACCTGCGGCGCATCGTTGCTATGCCGCAGGTAACCAGGGCTTGTATATTTTAATTATTTAGTAGTGCTGTCTGTAAGCAGGGCTCTCCAGCCTTCGCTCTCGGGGATACCCGGTTTGCGCTTGCCAAAAAATTGTACAATGGTATTACCATCCTTATCAAAAACTTCAATACTATGTACCCAGCCATCACTTGTTGGCTTTTTAACCAACCAAACGGTATCAATACCATCCAGGCGCAGGTGCATGTTAAAGTCAGGATCGAGCACGTTAAACCACGGGCCGGTTTCTACCAGCTTAACTACCGGGCCGGTATGGATCTGGATACAACCGGCGCTACCTGTGAAAACCATAATCTCCTGCCCCCTTGCAGCGGCATTCTCTAATATGGTTTTTAAGGTATCTACTTCTAGTCTCAGGGCATAATCTTCTGGTGCCAAACGCAAGGCTTGTGTGCGTGTAAGCTGGTGTTTCTTTAACAGGGGATGAAAATCATGCGTATCCTGCAGTGTTTTCCAACCTTCCTGAAACTCATTGATGTTGATCTCATGATCCTGTAACTCAACTACGGCAGCAGGGGCCGGCAAAATAGTTAGTTCTTCCGCCTGGTTTTCTGCCTGGTATTTAGTTACCAGCGCATGGTAAGCCTCTGTGTTGCTATCTTCAGTCAGATAGATCTTATGTACTGCCTCGCCGCTTTTGTCGAAGAATTGCAAACTGTGGCGATCTGCCTCGTTAACTGCAAAACCTAAGGCCCACTGGCTCATAAACAAACGCAAATCAATATCGGGTGTAACTACCAAACCTACATGCCCGTTAAAAGTAGCCTTTTTGTAAATGCCCTTTCTTTCGTGCACGCAGTAGTCATTACGGGTTAAAGCCATCACTTTCTCCAGTGTATTTACTTCTTTTAAAAGTTCCGGAAACTGGCTGGTTAAACGTATTACATTAACTCCTGTACCTGTATTTAACAATTCGGCCTCGCTAACACCCAATTGCTTTGCCGCATCTCTGATACGGGTTTTAGGGTTTTGCTCTTTGAAAGCGTCCCATTGCGCCTTTATACTTTGTGTTGTACTTTCCATATTATTTTAGTTTAAGCATAATTAATTATGCCTGTGGTAATTACCAGCGGGCATTTAAAGTTTTCATTTTGTATCAACTGCACTTTAATGCCAAAAGCATCATAAATATTTTCACAGTTGATAACCTCATTGGGGCTACCGAGCGCCTGCATTTTACCCTGTTTCAAGATCAGCATCTGATCGGCATAGGCGGCAGCCAGATTAATATCGTGCAGTATGCAAATTACACCATAGCCTTTATCTGCCATAGCCCTGGCTTGTATTAACAGTTGCTGCTGATGTAATAAATCGAGCCCGTTGGTAGGTTCGTCTAATAATAACCAACCGTTAGGTATATCTTGTATCTGGGCAATAACACGCGCTAATTGCACACGTTGCTGTTCGCCACCCGATAGGGTTTCATAGGTTCGCCCGGCCATCATGGTAATCCCAGTGGCCTGCATAGCCTCAATCACCATTTGCAGATCATGCTCTGTTGGCTGGCCGTCAAAATGGGGATACCTGCCCATTAATACCAGTTCTTTAACGGTAAAAGACAAGCTGAGCGTATTATGCTGGGTTAGCACCGACCGCCTGCGGGCCAGTTCTTTCAAAGGGTAACTGTTAAGCCCCTTGCCATCAAACAAAACCTGGCCTGCTGACGGGGGCATTTCATTACATAATAACTTAAGCAGCGTACTTTTACCGGCACCGTTGGCCCCTATAATAGCCGTAATTTCGCCTTGTTTAGCCTCAAAAGAAACATCGTTTAAAATTTCTTTTTTACCAACTGAATACGAAACATTATTAACCTTGATCATACTTGTTGTTTTTTAATTTGTATGCTGATCATGTAAATAAATACCGGCGAGCCTGCCAGTGCAGTTACAATACCAATGGGTAGCTCGGCCGGGGCAACAATGGTACGCGATACCAGGTCGGCCAGGGTGAGCATGGCTGCACCTAAAATGGCAGAGCCAGGTATTACCAGTCTATTATCGGCTCCAAAACCTATTCTGATAATATGCGGGACAACAAGCCCCACAAAGCTGATAATACCGGCTACTGCCACAGACGCCCCCACAGACATCGTTGCCAGTATAAGCACAGTGCGCTTAATTTTATTAACGCTAAAACCCATATGCCCGGCTTGTATTTCACCAAGGGCCAATGCGTTTAGCGGTTTGCCCATAAATGGCAGTATTGCTAACGGAATTGATATAAAAGGCAGTATGCTGGCGATAGAGATCCAGCTCGATCCTCCTAAGCTGCCTAAACTCCAGAAGGTAAGGTTACGCAATTGCTCATCGGTTGAGATGTAGGTTAACAACCCCGTGAACGAGAACGCTAATGCGTTAATAGCGATGCCGGTTAACAGCAAAGCGGTAATCATGGTTCTGCCTTTATGCATAGCCAGCTTGTATACTGCCCAGGCAGTAATAAAAGCCCCGGCAAAAGCAGCAGCTGATAACAGGTAATACCCATAATTACTGCCAACCATTACAAGTAGTTTACCACCGAAAACAATGGTTAGGGCAGCAAACAATGTAGCACCCGATGAAATACCGATAAGCCCCGGCTCGGCCAGCGGGTTACGGAACAAGCCCTGAATGGCTGAACCCGAAACTGCCAATGCCGCACCGATCAGCACACCCGAAAGCACTCTTGGCAACCGCAGGTTAAACATAACCGCAAATTGCTGTGAAGTAAACCCCGGCTTGTGGCTTAGGCCAATATGATAACTAATCATTGACCAAAGCTGGCTAACCTCAATGTGTACCGCTCCAATGCATATCGAAGCCACAACCACCATAATTAAAAGCAGTGATAAACCCAGTAGTACGTAGTTATGATTTTTAATAACCATTACTTAATTTTCTGTGCTAGTTCGCTTACTGCTAAACCCAAACGCGGTCCGAAACTGCTTACCAGCTCGCCGTCCATGGTTACAAAACGTTTGTTTTTACCGGCATTGGTTTGCGGTATGCCCTGTACATTTAATAAACCGGTTGCACCGCCCAGGCTTTCCATACCACTGCTAAACAGTAATATCACATCAGGATTGGCTGCAACAAGCGATTCTGGAGTTAATGGCTTAAAATCTGTAAAGCCAACAACGGCATTTGCGCCGCCGGCCATTTCTATAATTTGCTGCATCTGTGTGCCTTCGCCGGCTACCATCATGGTACCCGTACCACGGGCGTAAATAAACAATACTTTAGGTTTGGCGCCCTTATTAACTTTTGCCGCGGCAGCCAGGTCGCTATCTAATTTTTTAATAATAGGGTCTGCCTTTTGTGGTTTACCAAAAGCTGTGGCAACTTCTTTAATAAGTTTGCGCGTGCCATCGGCCGAGAAAGTTTGGGTAAATAATACCAGTTTAATGCCTGCGCTTTTTAATTGGGCAACCAATTCTGGTTTTAACTCATTTGAAAGTCCGGTTACTACATCGGGTTGCAAAGCCAGGATGCCCTCGGCAGACAGGTTGCGGTTATGCCCTACTTTGGGTTTAGCTTTAAGGCTTGCAGGGTAATTACTGGTAATATCTGTACCTATAATATTACTTTCCATGCCTATACCGGCCAGTATTTCACTCACGGTACCATTAACAGATACAATTTTGGGCGATGCCTGGGCCATAACCTGCGGCATGTAACTAGTCATTAGCACAACCGTGCTTAAAATCATTTTTTTTAATTTATTCATTTTCATTTGCGGGGGTTTAAGGGTATGTTCCGCTCCCCTCGCGGCAGCGGAACATGAAATCAACTGATTTGATTATATAAAACTATTGTAAGCTTGTATTTCCGTTGGCTTTGCAGGCCAAGCGGTAACTGGTGTCCCGGTGGTATTTGTTAGTGTTTCTGCTGTAAGAGCTGCATTGGTTTTATTGCAAGCCATTGTTAAAAAGCCCGAATTGCCGTTTAAATCGGATGGCAAAGTTTGTAGTTTGTTCATGTTGTTTTACGATATCTTGCTGGGTTTTGCTCGTCTTTTCAGGAAAGCAACATCAGCACACAAATAAATTTTTCTCTTTTATTTAGACTGATTAAAAATAATGATGCAAATTTGCGCCATACATCAATCACGGGGTTAACGCAAAACGGATTGAAAACAACGCGAAACGGATTATATGCAAATCACCTTTACACCATCACTTAATCATAACTCCCACTTAGATCTCTCCTACCCGAAAGAATTTAGCAGTGCCCAACACATTCAACAGCGCGATTCGTCGACAGCTGCAGAATGGGGTAATATGAATGTTAAGGAGTTGTGGTTTGAAGGCGCTTGCATGCTTAGCAGTAAATTTGACGTAAACAGCCCTTCTAGCATGAAACTGCAGTGTGATAGTTTTTGCTGGGTAATGAACTTTGTTTTGGAAGGCAAACTTACCAGCCTGTCTAATAATGAACACATGGAGTTGATTTTGCAAAAAGGCCAGTATCATACCTTTTATTGTTCGGCGTTAGATATGGATTTAGTGGTAGATCGCCCGACTGATGTTTTTACCATTTGCCTTACCCGGCGGTTTATCCGTAAACTGCTGGGCAAAGATATTTTACCCGAAAACTTTGAAAGTGGTGCAGATGAACCCTTTACCCTGGTTGCTGCCGATGTGTACCGGGATGGAAGATTTAAAGCTCTCATAAAAGAAATGTTGCAAGCAGGTCAGCCAGATTATATCCGGCGAATATTTTTAGAGTCGAGAATACTCGAACTGCTCTCTCTACAGCTGGAAAGATTGGAAAACAAGCAGCAATTGCCGGTTAACTTTAGCAAAGAAGATGTATCGAGATTGGAAGATGCCAGGACGCTGGTTGAGCAAAATCTGCAAACCCCCTGTTCATTGATTGAATTGGCCCGTAAAACTGGATTGAACGATTTTAAATTAAAAAAGGGATTTAAAGAACTTTTTGGGCACACTGTATTTGGTTACCTGTTTGAGTTGAGGATGGATTCGGCTTATCAATTGTTAAAGGAAGGCAAATCGGTTGGCGAGGTGTCAGAAATTGTAGGTTATAAAAATGCTCACCACTTTACATCAGCGTTTAAAAAGAAATACGATCTTTTGCCCAGCCAAATAGGTAAAATATTAACATTTATATTAACCGGATACACATTTAGTACATTTTCTGATTGCTTTTTTTAGAATAAGGTATAATTTATTATTTAAAATTCCTTTTAATGTACAAATTTGTAATAATCAGTCAATTTATTAGAAATAAAAATCAATTTATTATCAATCATATCTAGTATTTACAGTATTTAGCATTAAATAAATCAATTTTTCAACATATTATCAATAAAACAGATAAAAACATATCTTTATAAGGTAATTTAGTCATGATTTATAAAATCTGTTTTGAAAAACATCTCCAGACGCGATTTTTTAGGTAAAGGTGCTATGCTTGCAGGTACAACATACCCTGCTATGCTTGCTTTGGGCTTGCTAAAATCGGCACCTGCACATGCTTTTAATCTTGAGGGCAACGGAAACGGCAAAAAAGTAATCATTTTAGGCGCCGGATTAGCCGGGATGACCTGTGCCTACGAACTAACCAAACTGGGCTATCAATGTAAAATAATAGAAGCCCGACAGCGTACCGGAGGCCGATGTTGGAGTATTAGAAATGGCACAACCAATACCGAAACCGATAAAACAACAGCAACCGCAAACTTCGATAATGGCCTGTACTTTAATGCAGGCCCATCACGCATCCCGCACCACCACCAGCTTACTTTGCACTATTGCAAAGAATTAGGCGTACCCATACAGGTTTATAATAACGTTAACGAAAACACATATTACTACGCCGAGGGCAAAGGGCTACTCTCTAACAAGAAGATCCGCACACGTGAAGTGCATAATGATGTGCGTGGTTACATGACCGAGATGCTGGCCAAAAACATGGATCACGGCAATTTAGACACCGCCCTTACTAAAGAAGACGCTCAAAAGGTAATTGAGTACCTGATGGCAGAAGGTGGGCTGGATGTAGATAAACTATACAAGGCATCAGCCCGGCGCGGATATATCGAATCGCCAGGTGCAGGTAATAAGCCGGGGAAGATAGCCAACCCGCACAAACTGGCAGACATTATACAATCTGGCCTGATGGATCCTGACTTTTATAACGTAGCCGAGTATACCTATGAATTACAAGGCACTATGTTTCAGGCTGTGGGTGGCATGGACCAGATTGCCAAAGCATTAGAGAAAAAGGTAGCCACAATGCTAACCATGGGTGCCGAGGTAAAAAACATAACCAATGTACCCGAGGGTGTTAAAATAGTTTACAAAGATGCCCAGGGCGAGCATGCCATTAATGGCGATATATGTATTTGCACCCTGCCACTACCTGTACTTAGTAATGTTAACCACAACTTTTCATCAGATGTAAGCCGGGCGATAGACTTTATCGGTTACATGAAAACGGGCAAGATCGGCCTGCAGTTTAAACGCCGCTTTTGGGAAGAGGATGAAAGCATTTTTGGTGGTATTACCCATACCAATAATGATCTGACGCAGATCTTTTATCCATCATATGACTACCTCGATAAAAAAGGCATCCTGATAGGCTACTATAATTTTAACGAAAAGGCTGAGCGTGTGGGTAATTTAAACTACGTCGACCGCGAGAAGCTGGCATTAGAGAAAGGGCGGATGATCCATCCGCAATATGATAAAGAGTTTGAGCGGTCGTTTTCGGTAAGCTGGCACAAAACCAGGTATAGTATGGGTGGCTGGGCAGTATACAGCAACGATACAAGAAAGGATCATTATCCGGCCTTGCTAAAGCCCGATGCCAACGTATATTTTGCAGGCGAGCACCTCACTTATTTAAACGCCTGGATGGCCGGCGCATTCGAGTCGGCGCGAAGCGTGGTAGCTGCATTGCATGGGCGGGTTACAGAAACAAGGGTAACGTACCCGGAAACAGGAACTAAAGGTTAGAAAAACTAAACTAAAAACATTCATAATCATGGCAACAATTAATCGTAGAAACTGGATCAAAACAAGCGCCCTAACAGCCGCCGGGTTAACCTTCTTTTCGGGGGCTTTCGATAAGCTTTCGGCAATGCCTGCTAAAATAATGCGTGGCGGTGCTATTGACGATATGGCAATTACCGACCAATCGGTTATTACATCAGCACCAACAGCAATTAAAGCAAGGCTATCTGCCAATGAAAACCCATTCGGCCCCTCGCCTGCTGCTAAAAAAGCCATACAGGATGCTTTGGACATGAGCTACCAGTACCCATTTATGCATTTTGGTGAACTAACGGGTAAAATTGCTGCTTACGAAGGTATCGACCAAAAGAATATTTTAATGGATGCCGGTTCTACTCCGCTATTGCTGGCCGCCGCCATGTATTATGGAAAAAACGGTGCCGAAGTAATCTGCGGCGACCCATCGTACGATGATCTTCCACGCTCTGCTGCCAAATTGGGAAGCAAACTGGTTAAAGTGCCATTAACAGCAGATTATAAATTAGACCTTGATGCCATGGAAGCCAAAATTGGCCCAAACACAGGTTTAATCTACATCTGTAACCCTAATAACCCCACAGCCACGGTATTGGATACAGCTAAACTTAAGGCCTTTTGCGAACGGGTAAGTAAAAAAGTAACCGTATTTGTAGACGAAGCCTATATCGACTATCTACCCGATCCTCAGGCTGTAACCCTCATTAGCGGGGTTAAGGCCGGGCAAAATATAATTGTGGCACGTACATTCTCCAAACTGTACGGTTTTGCAGGCCTCCGTTGTGGATACATTGTTGCGCCTACTGATACGGTGAAAAAACTGTCTGATTATTCTACAGGCCTCATGAGCCTTTCTGCAACTACAGTTGCGGCAGCAACAGCCGCTTACCAAGAGAAAGCATTTTTACAGGATGCTTTGAAAAAAACACTGGCATCAAAAGAGTATCTCTACTCGGTGTTGAAGAAAGAAGGATACGAATACATCCCATCATCAACCAACTTTGTAATGTTTGAGATTAAGATGGATGGCGCCCGCTTTGCCAGCGAAATGGCTAACCGCGGTGTAAGCATCCGCCATTGGGAATTTAACAATAAAAACTGGTGCCGGGTAAGCATTGGCCGCATGGATGAGATGCAAGCCTTTGCTGATGCCTTTAAACAGTTATCATAAAATAAACTATTAATAAATAGAAAGTTACTACCGGGGCGAAGCGATCAAATACACTACTCCTGACGCCATGCAGGAGTAGTTGATTGCTCTTTTTAGGTAACTAATTAAACCACACATGCGTAAATCTACATTAACCTTTTTATTAGCTTCTAGCATTTACTTAGCTCAGGCACAGGTTTTAACTAAAGTAAATCCGCGCCCTTTAACCATGGCCGAATATGATAAAGCCAAAACCTTTGCCATTGCCGACCTGGATAAAGATTCTTATGTAAAATTTGACAATACCTACGTACTCGACCGTTACGAGGGTCGCAAACCCTACTTTATTACCGGCGATGACGGCCTTAAAAAACGGATAGATCTGTATAAACTGATTGCCAAAGACGGCATGCAGGAAATTGGGCTGATGGTTTTTTACACCAATGAAAAAGGTGCGGTGTATAAGACCATTGTGCCCGATTTTACTGCAGATGGCAAGGTTTGGGAAAAGTACTTTCTGGACATTGACAATATTAACAAAGAAGAGAAAAATTTCATCCTGAAGTTATCATACATCCTATCGAAGGAAGTAAGCTTTCAGCAATACAAGGTACTGAATGGCGGTAAAGACATGAAGGAAGAAGGCGCAACTTATGGTAACGATATTTGCTTCCCGGGTGATGAAGTAGTGACTATGGCTAACGGTGGTACCAAAATGCTGAAGGACGTAAAAAGCGGCGAAGAAATCATCACCGTTGACGTAAGCAGCAACAAACCAACCGCAGTTAAAGTAAAAGAGCTAACTGTACACGAGGCCAAAAACTATGCATTAACCCGCCTTGTTTTGGTTTCGGCCAAAACCTTAAATACACGTTTGGGGCAGGAAGTAATGCTGACCAACAAGATATTACAAGCCACCCCTAACCATCCCATGATGACTAAAGACGGTAACCATAAAATGGGCGAAGTATTACAGGGCCAGGAAGTAATGTGCCTGAACGAAAAAACCGGTAAGTACGAAGCCTATACTGTATTGCAAAAAACAGAACATGCCAATGGCGTACAAAAAGTTTACAACATTGTTGCCGATGGCGGTAGTACCCTATTGGTAAATGGGGTAATGGTGATGCAAAAGTAGCTGTTTTTAAAACCCCAGTTATTTAAACAAGGCTAACCGGATGCGGCTAGCCTTGTTTGTTTGCCGATATTAAAGGGTTTCCGGTATTAAATTTACTTATGCCAGCAACGTAAAAATTAAAGCGATGATAGCAGGCAGGGCTTGCTTAATAAATATCCCTTTACTGGCAGTTATGCCGCCGTAAACCCCGGCAACAATTACGCACGAAAGGAAAAACACAGCAACATGGCCGCTCCATGCAACATCGCTGATTAGTAAAGACCAGATCAATCCCGCTGAAAGAAATCCATTATACAGGCCCTGGTTAGCGGCCAGTGTTCTGGTAGGTTCAAACAGATCTGCCGGGAAAGTTTTAAAGGTCTTTCTTCCGGCGGTTGTCCATGCAAACATTTCAATCCACAATATATAAAGGTGCTCTACGGCTACAAGCGCAATAAGGATTTGGGCAATAAGTTTCATATAATTTAGGTTTAAACTGGTTTTAAAGGTAATTAATTCAACCTAATTTAGGGGTAATAAAAATATACATGTTAATATTTTATCATTTATATTAACGCGTCGTTATATAAATGATAAACCTAAACACAGTCCAAAAGCACTGAACAGATAATTTTAAATAAATTGCTATTTTATTACTTCTACTTTACGTTAGAATAATAGATTTATATTAAAATTGCGACAAATCTCTAATTAATTGCCGCGGCTTTGAAAAACAGATCTTTAATATGGTGGGCTTGCTTTTTGTTAATGCTTGCATTCAACATTAATGCCAGTGCACAAAATGACAGAAGCGTATCGCTGCCACAATTAGTTACCGGTAAAAAGAGCGTGGCAGACACCACTAAAGTAAAGGCTAAAAAAAGCGACCAGAAAGATCTGCCGGATGTTATTCATCAACTTTTCCATACCAAAAGCTCAGTACAGTCAGACTCGGTTACCAGTAAGCCCGAAATTTCTGTAGTGCCGGCCATAGGGTACACTTTAGTATCTAAACTGGCGTTGGTACTGTCGGGCAATGTAGCTTTTCGTACGGGCCCGCAATCAAGAATCTCTACTATTATTGCCAGTGCCTCCTACACCCAAAATAAACAATTTATAATGCCGGTGCTTAGCAGCATTTGGACTAAGAATAACAAGTATAATTTTGTGGGCGATTACCGCTTTTATCAATATCCGCAAAGCACCTACGGGTTGGGCAGTAGTTCATCTATAAAAAACGTAGACCCGATGGATTTTTCATTTGCGCGTTTTTATGAAACTGCATTAAGGCATGTTACCGGTAACTGGTATGCAGGTTTAGGCTACGCTATAGACACTTATTGGAATGTATCGCATAGCGGAACGGCAAGTGGGGCTGTCTCTGATTTTGGTAAATACGGCACCTTTTCGCACAGTGTTTCATCCGGAATAACCTTTAACATACTGCACGACTCGCGCGATAACTCCATTAACCCTGCCAAAGGCTGGTATGGCGATGTGCAGTACAGAACCAGCAGCGAGTTTTTGGGTTCTACACAAAACTGGCAATCACTGATCATTGACCTGCGAAAATACATTCCATTTCCGGCAGGCTCTGATAATGTGCTGGCTTTATGGTCTTATGACTGGTTTATACTGCAAGGTAAGCCCTCCTATCTTAATTTACCAAGTACTTCTTGGGACCCCAACTCTGCTACCGGCCGCGGCTATATACAGGGGCGTTTCCGGGGCGCACAAATGGTTTATGCCGAAAGTG
This sequence comes from Mucilaginibacter polytrichastri, assembly GCF_001911425.1. Classification (GTDB taxonomy): domain Bacteria; phylum Bacteroidota; class Bacteroidia; order Sphingobacteriales; family Sphingobacteriaceae; genus Mucilaginibacter; species Mucilaginibacter polytrichastri. The sequence goes on from NZ_MPPL01000001.1 coordinate 2,272,971, forward strand.
AATACCGGTTTAAAATTACCCGCAATGGCTTAATTGGCGGTGTAATGTTTATCAATGCCGAAAGTTTATCGGCCCAGCAAGGCACAAAATTCCAGGCTATACAACCAGCTTTTGGCCCTGGTTTGCGAGTTAAGCTCAACAAAACCTCACGTACTAACATTGCTGTAGATTATGGCTTTGGTCGCGAAGGTTCAAGAGGTTTGTTTATTGATGTGGGCGAGATATTTTAATTAAGATACAAGAATCACTCATTCCTAAATTTGGGCCCTTCCCTAAATTCTTGCGCCAGGTTTAAATGCATGGCGAAACATCTAATACCTTCCTTAATAGTCATCGTAATATTAGCTGCTTTGCTATCGCACTATGTTACAATATTGCTTTTTTTACCTATTAGACTGATATACAACTTATTGAAGTGTGAAACTTTGTAATATCAATGTCATACAGCTTAAACTATAAAGAAACATTAGCACTTCTTAAATCATCATTCATCAATTAAAAAGAAAATGCAATGCGTTTTTAAATATTAGTGTCCCGACTTTAGCATTAGTCAACTTAGCAAGTACTAAACTAAAACCATTTCTTTAGTTTAACCTTAAGCACTTATTAGCCTTATTAACAGTAAAATACAAAAAACTATTTACTCTATTTAGGTTAGCAATAGTTTAGTTTGTATCAAACTTTGGCATTACTTTCAGCACTACATTAAATGCAATAAAAAGCAATATATGTTGCGAAATTATTAACAAATTCAATAATTTTTTTATTACTTATTAGTTAAATGAAGGATTGATTGTGTTTTTTACATCAACAAGATTAAAAACCAAACAAATTATATTTACCGTAATTGCTGTTATTAAACAAATATTAAACGTCCCAAACTCCAACAAATGAAGAAATTACTTGTTCTTTCTGCAGCCTTATGCTTAACGGTCACGACATTTGCGCATGACATTTTTACGGCTGCTAAAACTAATGACATTGCAGCTGTGAAGTATTTACTAAATAAAGGTGCTGACCTTGATGCCGCTAATGCTAAAGGCGAAACTGCGTTGATGATCGCTATTCAGTCTAAAAATAATCGTGTTGCCGATTATCTAATCGAAAAAGATGTTAATGTAAATGCACAAAGCAAAAATGGTTTTTCGCCATTAATGTATGCTGTACAAACACAAAACGTTACGCTGGTAAAAACTTTACTTAGCCACGGTGCGCAGTTAAATTTAAAAGATGCTGACCATAAAACCGCGCTGGATTATGCCCTGCAACAAAATAACAGCGAACTTATTGATCTTTTAAAGGCTTAATATAGACTCCGTATTTTTTTGAAGAAGCCATATTGCAGACGCAGTACGGCTTCTTCTATTTTTAGGCCTTAAACATTACCAGCAGTAATATATTTACTGTGCTTAATGAAAAGTTGGCTACTGCCATTAACAACTTATCTACCCGTTCGGTGCCCGAAAGCCGGTAGTGCCTGGCAAACCAGTATTTCACAAGGTGGCTTACCCCGTAAATACCCAGAACTATTGAAAGTACAACCTGAATAAGCCCCATGCCTTTTACTGAATCAAATAGTTGAACATCCATATCTCTTATCAATCTGTTTTTAGTACCGTAAATTCTGTACGCCTGTTTAACTGGCGGCCATCGGGGTTATCTTTACCGTCGGGGAGCGAATTTGGTGCTATAGGTTTTGTTTTACCATAGCCTTTGGCAAACACGCGGGTATCTTCTATCCCCTTCGAAACAATATAATCCACACATGCCTGTGCCCGCTCTTGCGAAAGTTTATTGTTATAAGCATCGCTACCCACAGAATCTGTGTGCGAGCTGAGTTCTATCTTAAATTTCGGATTGTCTTTTAAAATAGTAACCACCCCATTTAATTCGGTTTCAGACTCTGGCCTTAAGGTAGATTTACCATAATCATATAATATATTATTGATTACCATCGGCTTATCAACCACAAAAGCCTGTAAACACACATCTGCGCCAAACAATGTATCTGCCGAAGTTCTGCCATGGGTTGGCAAAGGCAGCACTTTGGTAAAGTAGCCGTCTTTTTCAAACATTAGGTTGTATGGCCTTTTGGTAGTAATTTTAAAGAAGTACTTGCCATCTTTTGCCAGGGTTACCTGCTTCATATTTTCTTTACTCAACGAGTCTACCAGCGTAACCTTTGCACCAGCCAATGGCTTGTGCGCATTACAATCAACCAAAAAACCGCCTGCAAAATAGCGTTGATCTGTTACCTCAAATAACTCCAGGCAACAATCAGACTCACGGTCCGAGCTTACAAAAAACTTGGTCTCGTTATTCGGATCGGGTGAAAAGTACAGGTCATCTTTAGCGGAGTTCATGGGGTAGCCCATATTGCGTGGCTGGCCCCAGCGGGTTGGTTCGCCAAAGCTTTCAAAAAAGTCAAACCCTCCCAACCCGATAAAACCTTTCGAACTATAGATCAATCTTTTGTTACCGGCATCATAATAAGGCGCTTGCTCATCACTTGGTGTATTAATGGTTGAGCCCAAATTTGTTGAACTGATGGGGTTACCGGCGTTATCCAATTCACTCATCCATATATCATCGCCGCCCTGGCCACCAGGTTTGTTAGAAACAAACAGCATGGTTTTGCCATCCTTGCACACAAAGGGTTGTATGGCATTAAAGCCCTCGGCATTTACGTTGGCATTTAGTTTTTGCGGACTGCTCCACTCACTGCCGTTCCAATCACTTTTGTAAATAGCATGTACAATTTTGGTCCCAATTTTATACCAGCGGGTTAAATAAAGCCGGTTACCCTGGGGGCTTAATGATGGTGTACCGTACTCTGTTTCCTTTCCGCTACCGTTATCGCGCAGGTTAATGATCTCTGGCTTATCCATGCCTGCCGTAGTTTGGTAAATACGGTTCAGGTGCTTTTTATCACTTTTAATTAAACGCGATGAGGTGAAATAGAAATTATTGTCCCTTCGCACCACAGCGTAGTTAGATCCGTCTGAGTTCCACTGCCCTTTTAGTTTGGTAACATTAAGCAATATGGGGTATTGATATTGGTCTTTCGCAAATTTGCAGTTGTTAATCTCTTTCTCGGCCAGCTCAACTAATTTGCTATCGCCCCCTCTGTAAACCTGTTTAAATTCAGTTAATTCTTTGATAGATTCATCGAAGTGCTGGTCGGCACGTAAACACACACCGTACCATAACCTTACCAGCGGATATTGCGCCTCTGCATTATCATTAATTACCTGGTAATACCATGGCTCTGCTTCGAGGTAATTTTCGTACAGCCGGTATGATTCTGCCAACTGGTATCTTACATAGTTAACATCTGTTACCTTGCTCACTTGTTTATTACCTTTTACATTATTATCTGGTGTAAACGGAACCTTTTTTTGAGGGTCTATCTTTAACCCTTCTGCCGCTTTCCGGTAATAGTAAGCAGCTTCATAGTAATCTTTATTATGAAACCCCTTATCGCCCATGGCGCGATAGTTTACGGTGTTGTACTGGGCAAAGGTTTTACTTGCCAGCAGCAGGACAATTATAAATGCGAGTATCTTTTTCATGATAGGTGGTTGGGATTATAATCTTGGACAAACAGGTTCTGGTAGTGACATCCGTTTTTTGAACACATAACTAATTGATAGCTCTATCCCCCCCTGCCCATTGGT
>NZ_MPPL01000001.1:2276657-2290605 GCF_001911425.1 Mucilaginibacter polytrichastri
CCCTGTTAAGTGACGATGTATTAAAATCGTAACTGGCGCCTATGATCATGTTACTTACATGGTATCCCACATCGGCAACTGCTGCATCATTAATACGGAATAGCGCGCCGAGGATCAAGCCCTTATCATCCTGAAATTTTATCTCAGAATATGCCCCGAAAGCTTTGATCTGGGTGTTTTGCTGTTTAACGTAAAGCGCATTGGGTACCACATCAAAATAATCTGAGGCTTTAATACGTAAGCCACCGTGCACGGTATAACGGATCGGTATTTTGGTTTTACCATCGCCGGATAAACCATCTTTAGGGCGATTTAAGTGGCCGGCGCTAAAACCACCGAAGGCATTTACAGTAGCCATTGGGTCGCCGTTGTAATAAAAGATCCCGGCATTGGCATCAAAAATGGTACTGCTGGTATTTGCCAGGTTCTCGAAGTTGGGCAGATTTGGATCATACCCAAGTTCGGGGTTAAACTGGCTGCCAAACTGCAGTTTGCTCATATTAAATGCACGGTTAATTAAACCGGCCTGTAAACCAAAGTGCAGCTTCTGGTTACCATCGTCAGACAGGGTAATACCGTATCCTAACGAACCATAAGCGCTAAAGTAATTATAGCTTGCCCCGCCAGCCGATTGGTTAAGCACATTGATACCAAGGCTTAACTTATCGGTTGAACGGAAATCTGCAGAAACGGCAGCAGTTTGGTAAGCATTATTTATGGTTGCCCACTGGTTTTTATAGTTGGCGGCCACCCTTGCATCGCCATTAATAACACCTGTAAGCGCAGGATTAAGCCATAGCGGATACGCATAATATTGCGAAAAATGCGGATCTACCTGTGCGTGGCTGCGAATTACTACCCCTATTTGAAGCAGTAAGGCTATTATGATTAGTTTGGTTTTCATTATCGTATTAGGTTAATAGTTCCTTTTTTCTTAATTACTTGTCCATCTTGCATGGTTGCTTCGATGTAATAAACATATACACCTACCGGCTGAGGCTTACCTTTATAGGTGCCATCCCATCCTGCCCCCTGTGTATTAGAGTGGAACTGCATTTCGCCCCATTGATCGTAAATCCACATGTCGAGTTTTTGGATGGCATTGCTGTACACGCTAAGCATATCGTTTTTGCCATCTCCGTTTGGTGTAAATGCATTTGGAACAAAGATGTTATCGCCCAGCGGGTTAGCCGAAATAGCAGTAATTGAGTTTGAAAGCGCACTCAGCAGGCATTGTGTATTACCTATTGCTTTTACAACAATGCTTACGCTTTGGTTAGGTTGTAAATTGGCAACCACCTGTGTTAACCCGTTACTGCCAGAGCTTGGTGTAAAGAAGGTTTTGCCATTATCTATGCTAACCTGGTAACCCGATGCGCCTGCCACACTACTCCAGCTGAAGGTGATCGAGTTTGCGGTTATAATACCTACTGTAATTACAGGGGATGCCGGCGCAGCGTACACCTGGATCAGGGCTGGTGACCTGGTTGTACTGCTGCATCCACCGGCGTTAGTTACCTGGGCGTAATATGTTGTAGTTACACTAATAACCGGTGTTGTAAATGTTGCACCTGTGTATAACAGATTGCCTCCCGTAGCGGCATCGTACCAGGTTATTACTGCACTGGCATCGGTGCTGGTAGCTGTTACAGATGTACTGCTGCCCGGGCAAACGGTTGCGTTTAACGCTGCAACCTGTGGTGCATCTGGCGCGGATGATACAGATATGTTAACAGGACTGCGTGTTGCCGAACTACAACCTGTAGCATTAACTGCCTCGGCATAATAAGTGGTGTTGGCTGTTAATACCGGTGTAGTAAAGCTGCTACCTGTAAATACAGGCGCGCCACCACTAGCCGCTGTATACCAGTTATAAGTGAAACCACTTATCGGGCTGGCAATGCTCAAGGCTACCTGGCTGCTGGCACAGGTGGGTACTGTACTGTTTACCAGCATTGGCGCTGCCGGTACCGGGCTCACGGTTACCTGCACACTGCCAACCGAAGCACTGGTACAAGATCCGTTTGTGGCATCAACATAATAGGTAGTATTTGCTGTTATCTGGCCTGTAGTAAAGCTGGCACCGTTACCTAATAAATTGGTTTTAGATGCCGAATCGTACCAGTTGTAAACATAGTTTGCCTGTGGCGAAGCTACCGTAAGTGTAACCGGACTGCCTGCGCAGGCAGCTACAGTAGTCGCACCTGGTACCGGGGTACCCGGTTGTGTTGTTACAGTAACATTTACTACCAACCGGGCCGACGGGCTACAACTTTGTGTACTTACTGCCTCGATGTAATAAGTGGCGTTTGCTGTAAGCACATTTGTTGTATAGGTTGTGCCTGTGTAAACCGGCGTACCGCCTGTTGCAGCTGTATACCAGTTGTATACAGTTGATGCATCAGGGCTTAAGATGTGTATGGTAGCTGTATTGTTTTGGCAGATAGTAAGATCGGCAGTGTTTACCTGCGGTTGTGCTGCGGTTGTGGTGTTAATTGTAACCTGTATCGGCGTACGTGTGGTTGATACGCATCCACCTGTATTGCTCACCGCTTCAACATAATATGTGGTATTGGCTGTTAACGGATCTGTAGTATAAGTACTGCCTGTAAATATTGCGGTACCACCTGTAGCTGCGGTATACCAGTTAAAACTCACGTTGGCTGTTGCGCTGGTAGCAACCAGTGTAGCACTGGTGCCTGCGCAAACTGTTGGAGAAGCAGAGCCTCCCTGTGCTGTAACCACAGGGGCAGCCGGCAATGGGTTAACGTTAATAACAACCGGTGTACGCGTGCCTGAAGTACAGCCGGTTGAGTTTGCAGCTTCTGCATAGTAAATAATACTTGAAGAGAGCGCTGCAGTATTAAAGTTAGTGCCTGTGTAAACCGGGCTGCCACCTGTAGCGCCAGCGTACCAATTATAAACAACACCAGATTGAGGATTAGAGATTGTTAAACTTACCTGGGCACCTGTACAGCTTTCTACTGTGCTACCATTAGCAATTACCGGTGCAGCCGGTGCCGGTTGCACTATTACTTGTGCAGTAGCTGTATTGGCGCTGTTGCAGCCATTTGCATTAACGGCACGCACATAATAGGTTGCATTGGCAGTAACGGGGCCTGTTACAAATGTTGCACCTACAAAAACCGGCGGGTTGGTAAGCGCAGGGCTATCAAACCATTGATAAGTGATACCAGCCTGTGGAGAGCTTACCGCTAAAGTAGCTGTATTACCTGCACAAACAGATACATTGGCATTTACCAGGGTTGGATCGGTTGGTAAGCTGTTAACAACAACCGCTGCAGTTGTGCGTGCAGATGGATTACAACTTGCCGGGTTAACGGCTTCTACATAATAAGTAGTATTGGCTGTTAAAGTCCCTGTGGTATAAACCGGCCCGCTAAATACTGCAGTACCGCCAGTTGGTACTACATACCAGTTGTAGGTGGTTGCAGCATCGGGGGTGGTAATGTGGATGGTTGCAGGGCTATTTTGGCAAGTAACCAGATCGGCTGCATTTACCTGAGGTTGTGTTGCAGTTGTATTACTAATGGTAACCTGTATAGGTGTACGTGTAGTAGAAATACAGCCACCGGTAATACTTACAGCTTCTACATAATAAGTGGTATTAATCGTAAGCGGACCGGTAGTATATGTTGCCCCGGTAAATATTGGCGTACCACCTGTTGCGGCAGTATACCAGTTAAAGTTAACATTTGGTGTAGTGCTTGTTGCCACCAATATAGCACTGCTGCCAGCGCATACAGATGGTGTGGCAGAACCGCCTTGCGCTGTTACAACCGGAGCCACAGGCACTGCATTAACATTGATGGTAACAGCAGTACGGGTATCTGAAGCACATCCTGTTGCATTAACCGCTTCGGCATAATAAGTTACACTTGCAGAAAGTGTCCCGGTTGTAAAGCTGGTGCCTGTATTTACAGGGCTGCCTCCGGTGGCTGCAGTATACCAGTTATAGGTAAGCCCGGCCTGAGGATTAGCTATATTTAGTGTTGCGGTTGATCCTGCACAACTTTCTACGGTAGTTCCGTTAGCAATTACCGGTGCAGCTGGTGCCGGTGATATGGTAATTTGCGCGGTTGCAGCATTAGCACTGGTACAACCAGATGCGTTTGATGCAACTACATAATAAGTAGTGTTAGTAGTAATTGGCCCTGCTACAAAAGTTGGGCCTGTAAATACCGGGTTAATAAGTGTTGGTGTAGCATACCAGTTATAAGTAATACCTGCCTGTGGCGAGCTTACCGCTAAGGTAGCGTTGGCTCCCATACATACAGCCACATTTGCCGCTACCAAGGTTGGGTCGGATGGTAAGCTGTTAACCGTTACGGTTACCGCGGTACGGGTAGATGGATTACAGTTACCGGCTTGTGCGGCTTCTACATAATAAGTAGTATTAGCTGTTAAAGCCGGGGTTTGATACTCAGTACCGGTGAATAATAAGGTGCCATTAGTTGCGGCATCGTACCAGCGGTAAACCACATTAGTTTGCGGGTTTACAACTCTTAATGTTGCAGACGCACCTGCACATACACTTAAACTACCTGAAACAGGCTGGATGATTGGCGGCGCAGGCGTAGGTATAACGGTTATGTCTGTTTGTGTACGGGTTGCACTGGTACAACCGGCACTGTTAGTGGCTTCTACATAATAGGTTGCATTGGCAGTAACATTATTAATGGTAAGTGTTGTGCCTGTAAATACAGGTGTACCACCGGTTGCCGTAGTATAAAAGCTGTATTGCAAACCAGCTACCGGGTTCACCACACTAATGCTTGCACTACCGCCGGCACAAACCGGTGTGGTTGTGGCGCTTAATACAGGTGCAGCAATTTGTCCGTTGGTGGTTACGTTAACCGCTGTGCGGCCGCCATTATTGGTACAGCCAGCTGCACTAACAGCTTCTACATAATAGGTGGTATTTACTAATACAGCCGGGGTTGTAAAATTAGCCCCTGTACCTGCAATAGTTCCGCCTGTTGCTACTGTATACCAGTTATAGGTAACACCTGCTTCGGGGCTTACTACCTGTAACGATGCCGTGCTGCCAATACATACGCTTACATTGGCAGATTGCACTCCCGGCATTAATGGACGAGGGTTTACGGTAACAGCAGCGGCTGTTCTGGCCGGGCTGGTACAGGTGCCATTAGCCAGCTCAACATAATAAGTTGTTGATGCTATTGGCGATACTGTGTAAACAGCTCCTGTAAATAAAAGGTTTCCGCCAGTTGCGGCATCGTACCAGTTTACAGTATTAGTACCTGCGTTGGTTACTGTTAAAGCAACCTGATCGCCGGCACATACCGGAGCAATATTTGCCAGTACGGGATTAACCGGTGATGGTGTAACATTAACAGTTACAGCTACCCGGTTAGTATTAGGGCAGTTACTGCCATCACGTACACTTTGTACATAATAAGTAGTGGTTGCAGTTAAATTGCCTGTGGTATAATTAGGGCCTGTATGCACTAAGTTTCCGCCTGTAGCGGCATCATACCATTCGTAATGGACACCGGCACGTGCGTTGCTTACTGTAAAGGTTGCCGTATTGCCAGCGCATATATTAAGCGTTGATACTGCAAATTGCGGCAATTCAACTTGTTTGCTGGCGTACAGGATATCAACAGAATTATTTACGCCCAGTAAGGCACTGTTGAGGGTAACTATCACTCTATCGAATGTTGCCTGTGGCGCAAAGCGGATGAGCGCTGAGGTACCACCTGCTAATATCTGGACGCGGATAGCATTGTTATTCAGGAATATGGCATCATTGTTATTGGTGGCGTTATTGTAAGATCCGATAGAGATCCTATTAAGCAACCCTGCTGATGCAATGGAAGCCGGGAAATTTAAAGCTATGGTTACTGAGTCGCCAACGGTTCCTGTTTCACCAAACACAAGTGATTGTGCCACATAAGACCCAGCCACACCGGCAACGATATGCAGGTGACTAAAGTTGGTAAGGTTGGCATCCACAGCGTTATTAGGGTTATCAATTCCGCAGCCCACACACAATGCTCCGCCGTTTACGTCTGTAATTTGCGATGATGCAAAATCGCAATTGGTAGAAAACACCGGTACAACAGTTATAGTGGCTGCTGTACGTGTGTTGCTTGCACAACCCGAAGTGCTCACAGATTCGGCATAATAAGTAGTTGTTGATGTTAAGGCCGGTGTTGTAAATGTTGCCCCGGTAAATATTGGCGTTCCGCCGGTTGCGGCAGTATACCAGTTAAAGGTTACACCAGGTGTAGCTGACGATGCGGTAAGAACTGCTGTTTGCCCTGATTGAATTTGCGCGCTTGCCGGGTTAACGGCAACTGTTGGTGCCACAGGCAGCGGATTGGCAGTAACATCTACCTCTACCCTGTTCGGACTTACACAAGTACCGGCAACAGCTTCTACATAATAGGATGTATTTGCTGTTATTGCAGGCGTAGTATATTGTGCACCGGTAAACACAGGCGTACCGCCGGTTGCTGCAGTGTACCAGTTAAAGGTTACGCCCGATTGTGGGGATGTTGCGCTAAGCACAGCCGGCGAACCAGCACATACCGGAACAGTGGTTTGTGCCACTACCGGATTGGCTACGGCATTGCTTACAGTAGCAGTTACCTGTGTACGTGTTGAACTTGCGCATGAGCCTGTACCTGTTGCTTCTACATAATATAAGGTAGTAGCCGCCAGTGCAGGGGTAGTAAATGAATTGCCAGTGGCAACAGCGCTACCGCCTGTAGGTGTAGTGTACCATTTAAAGGTTACACCAGTAACAGCCTGTGCGGTAAAGCTAGCAGTGCTGCCAGCGCAAATAGTTACATTATCGGTAGCTACAACAGGTGCGGCAGGTATTGGGTTTACAGTAACTGTTGCAGGCGTACGTACGGCTTGCGCACAACCATCTGCTGTTCTGCTGGCTTCGGCGTAGTAAATAGTGGTTGTATTAAGTACAGGCGTGGTAAATACCAGGCCGGTACCAACCGGCGTGCCTCCGGTGGCTGTAGTATACCACTTTACAGTGGCTCCGCTACTTGCCGTTGCAGTAAGGGTGGCTTGTGTACCGGCGCAAATAGCTACGGTAGCAGTAGCAATTATTGGCGCGGCTATCTCTTGTGTGGCATCATAAACATTTACGGCACTTAACACACCGGCCAATGCGGAGTTTGCGCGTATTTCTACACGGTCAAAATCTGCTTGCGGCGCAAATGCGATACGGAAACGACTTGTTCCGTTTAATAGGGTAATGTGAAGTAAAGAACCGTTTATATTAAAGCGGTCGTTATTGTAAGTAGTACCGTTATAGGTTGCAAGGCTTATGCTTGATAATAAGTTAACATTCGCGAGCGAACCGGGTATACCCAGCTCAACAACAACACTGTCTGCAGCATGGCCTGTATTGGCAAAGCGCAGTGTTTGGCCTGCGTAAGCACCAACTAAACCAGCCACCGTGTTTAATTGCGAGAAAGTATTACGATCATTATCTACTGCGCCGCCTGCGTTGTTAACGCTGCAACCTAAACAAACAAGGCCGTTAACGTCTGTGGTTTGGGCTATGGCAGCATCGCAGGCAACCGGGCTAACGCCACTTTGTGTAACTACAACACTGGCCGTAGCACGGGTTGCAGATACGGCATTGGTTGCCGGTATAGTTGCTTCGGCATAAAAAGTTGTGTTGCCAAATTCGGCCGGTGTGGTATAAGTTGCACCGGTATAAATAGATGTACCGCCTGTTGGGGTAGTATACCAGTTAAACACAGCACCCGGTGTGGTAGATGAGGCTGTAAACGTAGTAGTTTGCCCGGCACTAATTGTTTGTGTTGGCGGGGTAACGGTAACATCCGGTATCACTATTGGGTTTACGGTTACAGTAACCGGTGTACGTGTTGGCGATGTACAACTGCCCGATGTGCTTTCGGCATAATAAATAGTGTTAGCTGTTAACGGAGGTGTTGTAAACGTATTACCTGTAGCAACCGGAGTCCCACCAGTGGCGGCGGTATACCAGTTAATGGTTGCATTAGTTGGCGGTGTGGCAACCAGTGTAGCGGTTTGCCCACTAGTAATGGTTACGTTATTTGCTGCTACAGCTGGTGCGGCCGGTGTGTTATCAACCAAAATTGATACCGGGAAACGCACCGGACTAACACAGCCATTGCGCGAGTATTCTACATAATAAGTTGTGTTGGCATTTAATACAGGTGTAGTAAAGGAAGCGCCTGTGTGTACCACGGTTCCACCGGTTGGGGCATCGTACCAGGTAAAAGTACCGTTGGCGGGCGATGTAATGTTAAGTGAAGCTGTACTTCCTTTGCAAATTTCGGGGCTAAGCGGGTTTAATACCGGCTTAGGGAAAATCTGCTGTGCATAATAGATCTGTAAAGTACTGATCAGCCCGGCTACGCTAGAGTTTAAACGGATGCTCACGCGATCATAAGCACCTATTGCCGGTATTAATGCGATATAACGGCCTGTACCTCCACCCAGTAACCTCACCTTAATCAATGAATTATCCAGGTTATAAGTAGCTACCTGTGTAGCACCATTATAAAGTATTACCTGCACCGAACCGGCTACTGCTGCGCTAAGCAGATTTGCACTGGATTGCAATCCCAGTTTAATGGTGTCACCTGCAAAGCCCGGTTGCTGGAAAGTTAATTGCTGCCCGGCATACCCACCAATTAAACCTGCAAGTACATTAACTGATGATGCCGTTGTGGTATCAGCATCGGCAGATAAAGCCGGATTGGTAATGCCGCAACCAATGCACAGCCCGTTCACATCTTCGGTGTGCGCGTTAGCGAAACTACAAGGTGTATTGTTATTGATAGTAACATTAATGGTGATGGCTGTTCTGTTGGCAGATGTACAACCGTTGGCATTGCTACCGCTTACATAGTAAGTTGTGGTTGTATATAACTGCGGAGTTGTGTAAGGCGAGCCTGTAAATACAGGTGTTACAGCATTTGCAGAGGTATACCAGTTATAGCTTACACCTGTTTGTGCATTGGTTACACCAATGGTTGCAGTTTGCCCGGCTAATACGGTTGTACTATTTGCAGATAATGCAGGGTCGGCAGGTAGCGGCGATACCGTAACTGTTGCCTGGGCCCTTTGTATGCTACTGCAGCCGGTGCTGTTTACCGCCTCCACGTAATAACTGGTACTGCTGCTTAAAACAGGTGTAGTAAAGTTAGTACCGGTTGCTAAAATGGTTCCGCCTGTTGATGTGCTGTACCAGTTATAAGTTAAACCGGCTACAGGGTTATTTACGGCTAGCACGGCTACACCCCCAGCGCAAATTGTTGGGTTTGGGATAGTAAGTGCTGGCGTAGTCGGTAATGCACTTATAGATGCAGTTACAGCTGTACGTGCCGGGCTGATACAAGTTCCGCCCGATACTGCTTCGGCATAATATGTTGTGTTGGCATTAAGTGCAGGAGTAGTAAAGTTATTGCCTGTGGCTATTGGAGTGCCACCGGTTGCTGCTGTATACCAGTTAACAGTAACACCGGTTATCGCAGTAGCAGAAAAGGTTGCGGTTTGGCCCGGGCATACTGTTAATGCAGCATTAGCCACTACCGGGGCTACAGGTATGGCATTTACGGTAACCTTTACCAGCGTACGTTCTGATGCATCTGTACAGCCCGTGCGTACAGCTTCGGCATAGTAAGTTGTTGTGGTATTTAGCACGCCTGTAGTAAAACTTGGCCCGGTTGCTATAGCACTACCACCGGTGGGTGTTGTGTACCAGTTAAAAGTTGTATTTGGAACCGCAGTGGCAACCAGCGTGGCCGAACTGCCTGCGCAAAGTTGCACGTTACTGGTTACAACGTTATTATATTTAATAATAGGCCTGGGTATAACCCTTTGTGCTTCATATAAACTTAAGGTCGATAATACATTGGCAATGCCGCCGCCCAGTCTGATCTGTACCCTGTCGAAAACGCTTGTAGGCGCATAAGTAAATGTGCGAATATTAGTAGCAGGGTCAAGCACCCTTACAGTTAGTAAGCTAGAACTTAAAGTTTGTGCATCGTTATTGCTGGTATTGCCGTTGTAAGTAGTAACAGAGATATTGTTTAACACACCGGCATCAAGTAAAGCCTGGGGTATAGCAACGGTTAACCGTACAGAATCGCCCAGGGTAGATGTGTTAGAAAATATAATAGTTTGTTGGGCATAAGCACCCACAAGACCAACGCCTGCATTTAAAGTTGATGCTGTGGCCGGGTTGCCATCAATAGCATTTTGCGGGTTAACCACCCCGCCTACTGCAAGCCCTAAATTAAGCAGGCCCGATGATATACCGTGCAACTCGTCAAATGCATTGTTACAAGCGACTGCGGCAGTACCATTAGTAAATGCCTCATACAAATAAATTGAACTTAAGGCACCTACCAGGCCGCCATTTATGGTTACTCTTACCCTGTCATATTGCTGGGTTGGCGTAAAAGTTATTTCTGTTTGATTATTATTATCTAAAACTGTAACCAATGTATTAGCCGCAATTGGCGAACCTATTGCAGTACCGTTATTATAAGCTTGTACCGATATTGCACCCAACGCCTGCAAGCTGAGCAAGGCATTGCCACTACCCAGTTTAATGGATACAGGCGTGTTGGCAGCAACCTTAGTGGCGGGCGCGCCGGGAAATAACAACTCTTCCCAGGTTTGTGCGCCCAGGCCCAGTGTTACGTTTAAGGTTGAAAAAGTTTGTAAGTTACCATCTGCAGCGTTCCCTGGCGAGGTTACAATACAGTTAACACAGAGCAGCCCGGCCGAACCGGTTTGTGTAGTTGAAGCAAATGTGCGTTGCGCTACCGCATTGTTTATCGTTCCTGTTATCAGGCAGATTATGAGCAGGAAACACCAGGAGATAAGGGTAAAAACTTTCATAAGGCACGTCGGTTAAAATTTTATACATATCTACGACGTACTTTATAATAGTGTTAGGAACACTTTATTCATGATATTCAGTAACTGTTCATTTTAATTATTTTTATTTTCTTAAAAACCGTTGTTTTAATAATTACGTAGGGCCGAAAACCAGTTAAAAATATAGCATAACACATCAGCACAAAACAAAAAAAGCCCGCCAAAAGCGAGCTTCAAATCAAAAAATACTGACTATCAAACTAATAGCATATCTTTAATTCTAGCATAATTCAATAAAAAGCAATGCGTGTTAAACCCAGTGGCGTGCAGGTATCTTTTAAATTTTATATAAGCAGCTTTGTTCAGGTCTGTGGACTTATCGAAATTGTTGTATTCGAGATAAAGAGATAGTGTATTTACCTTAATAAATTTGTAACCGGTTTTTTCTGTATTACTAACCATATTTCTGATTATCATAGTCACATATTCTGCCTGCCCACTGTATTTTACAATAGCTACAGATAAAGCATCGAGGCAAACTTTCATATAAGGCGTATATTTCAAATGCTCGGCCTTATATTCTTTTAATAATTCATTATAAATAACCAACGCATAGTCGGTTTCGCCTAAAGCCAAATGGCAATCGGCCAGTGCCAGCTGGAGAAAAAAATCATAACTCGAATTAAATACATCTTCAGCTGCATGCAACTCTTTGAGCTTATTTATAAACCTGATGTTTTTATGTTTATTAGCTGAGATTTGCAGTGTAGATGCAGCTAACAAGTATAATACATAATGAGACCCTGCCTTCTTAGCATTATCATCGCCTTTGGCAGATGGGCCATTAAACATAAAACGGGTAATCTGCATCAATGCTTTTTTAGTTACCACACCAAATTTAAAGTAGTTGTAAATGGTTTCGATACAATAAAGCGGGTTGATCTGGAAATCGGCAAAAGCATCGTAAGAAAACGATCTCAGCACTTTTATGGTTCCCTCCAGTGCCTCACTGTTTAGCTGAGTAATGTAGATAATTGATAAGCAGGTATTGATCCATATTTTTAAAGTTTCATTTAAATTTAGTTTCAAAAGATCTTTTAAAGCTTGCTCATATTCGAGCGATACAAATTCGAAACCAAAAAAGTAATTAAAGACACTTTGCTGATGATCAGAAAAAAATAATTCATCGGCTTTAACACCAGGCGGTAACAGGAAATTTCTTTTAATTAAACTACTTAAAAAACTTAGTAATATGGCTTTTTGTGATGCGGGTAATTCTACCTTGCTTAAGTGTGTAAATATTTCGAACTGCTTTGTTTTTACCGCATTAAAAATACACCATTTAAGCACCATAGCCCTATATTCTGGTACAATATCATTCGAGATTTTAAGGCACAGTTCATCGTTGTAGGTACCGCAATCATGAACCAGCTGAGCAGCCATAATAGCGGTAAATAATCTTTTATTCGTAAATTCTACATACTCGCCATATACAGCCTCCCCGCTACTGTTCGATTCGCGTAAAAAGCCGATACCGATCAAATCATTGTAGGCATCGCGGTATGTTTTCAGATAATCATATACTTTCAGCTTATCGATCAAAAACTTGTTGTTTTTAAACCGACCATTAGCTATTAATAGCCTAAGTAGTAATACTTTCTCTGTGGTGAATTTCCCTGCATATATTTTATCATATATATACGATGAGATTACTTCATAAATTCTAAAATGGTCTAGCTCATCAAGCAAAAAATCGGTATGGTTTTTTTGGTAGTAATATTGAAAAAACAAAGGATAACTAAAAAACTTAGATACTTCGGGGTGCAGTAATTCTGGTAATTTTATAGCAGGATTTATACGTGTACAAAGTTCTTTGATCTCGTTGGGTGTAAATGCAGATACGTTTCTTTCTTCATGTTCATCATTCATAAACCCGATAAACCACTCACCCATACGGTTATCCAGTACTAATCTGCGTTTAAAGGTTACCCAGGATGAAGAGCGCATGGTAAGTATCAGCTTAAAACCCGGCCAATCACTACTTATGGCTAAAAAATCGAGCAGCATGTTAAAAAGCATGTCCAATTGCTCTGTTTTAAAAACATTACCATCAAATTCATCTATCACCAGATAAAATTTGCCATGTTTTACTTTACCGAAATTTACAATAGCGTCAAAACCATTGCCTGCAGGCAAACCCATTAAGGCCAGCAGCCAGTCTGTTAAGTTTATACCTGGCGAAAGCCCGGCTAATACCTTGCTGTTTAAAAAAAGTATCACATCATCATTATCCCGAATACGTGTTTTATTCATTTCCGCATCTACCCAATGGCATAAGCCAATTGTTTTTCCATAACCGGCTGGTGATGTTAAAATGGTAGCGCGATAATTTCCTGATAGGAAAACATTTAGATGCTCATTAATACCCTCCCTACCAATAGTTAAGTTATATGGTATAACAGATTTATTTTTTAAAGCCTGCAGGGTATTGTGTGTAGTTTTACGCAGCACATCAAAAGCATTGTCCACGCTTTCAAAGGTTTGCACATGCGGCTTAACCGGTTTCTTGGAATGTTCATCAGAAAAATAATCCCATGACATATAACCGCAATATTCTGCAAGCAAATTAAGGGTATATAATGACGGTACAGAATTGCTTAATGCAAAACCATAGATACGTTTTATTGTGGTATCACTTATTTGTTTTTTGGTTTGTTTAGAAATTTTTTGTGATAATGATTGGCAATCTGAGGGGGTAATAACTGCTAGTCCGGCTTTCTCTAATACTTCTTGTTTCATTTGCTCTAAAACAAATGGTAAAACTATTCGCATGGCAATTACTGAGTTATAATCGTGATAAGTATATTCAAATAGGTACAGTGACTAAATAAATGTACAAGGTTAATGGTCTACGTAATGGTAATTTAGGCATTCTAAATAAGATTATTTAAACATTTGTGTAAATAATTGGAAACTTAATTAACTGCTTATAAACGCACTTGTTTGTTTTTTAAAAATAAATAAATTATATTATTATTTAAAATTCCCTAAC
>NZ_MPPL01000001.1:2290615-2341492 GCF_001911425.1 Mucilaginibacter polytrichastri
ATGTACCTGATCAACAATATTGAAATAAATATCTTTATTCATTTGCGCATTTATTTTAATTGACTGATTGGGGTTATTAACTATAAACTTTTGTTTGTCTGTATCAACATTAACATGGTAACTATTTACGGGCAGTGCAAATTCAAATTCTCCCTCATTGTTGGTTAGTGTAGAAAATATTTGGTTCTTATCATCAGTAGCTATTATCCTCATACCTTCTAAATTAGGTTTAGTGGTAGCATATTCTTGTAATACTGCTTTAACTGTGCCTTTTAGCCAACCGCTCTTTACCAGCGGGATCATCATTTTTTGATTATGAACCAGGTTTATTTTAACAGGTTGCCCCAGATGCCAGCCATTGCCACGCACAACAGATAATACATAGGTATTTTTTTGGAGATTGCTATATTTAACCACACCTCTACCATCGCTTATTGTAGTTAAGTCACTATTGCTTGATCCTTTATCTGTAGACATGTTGATAATTAAACCCTCAATTGGTTTGTCGCTATTATTCAAAATACCATCGTTGTTTTCGTCTTCAAAAAACTGCATTTCCAGGCTATGAGTTCCTGGAGTACTGGTTCTGATAAACTGTTTACTGATACCTACCCTTGTTTGCAAATTGTAACTGTTGGTGTAAGATGGATAACTATTATAAAAAACCTGACCCGACATTTGCCAACCGCTCTTAAATTTGTAATATGCCTGGGCATTTAAAGCATTGTTACGTTTTATATTATAGCTGGTAAAATTTAAATAATCATTAACCGTGACATTTAGCCTGTTATTTAAACCTGTAAAATGAATATTGGGTCCGAATGAATAATTATGATATTGCTGATTGGAATAAGCAGTAACAACTTCTTCGGCAAGGTAGTATGGGGCATTTTGTAACAGCATGCTTAGCCCCCACCATTTGTTAAAATAATTGGTGTTAATACGGAAGCCCGTATATTTTTGCTTAAGCAATTGCGGGTTATTGGTTTGCGTATAACCCCAATCTGTAAGTGCCGAAAACTGCTGCCCATGCCCCAGCGCATAATTAAGATCTAACCCGGCTCTGTAAGATTTGGAAGATAACGGGCTATTAACCTCGAAAAAAGGCGTATTGTAAGTTTGGTTTATATCCTGTTTAAATAAGTAAGGGTGTAATGTTAAACTAAATGCCCGCCTGGTAAAATTAAAACCCACTTCGTACTTCAAGGTATTATTATAGAACCCGGTAATAGTTAGAGTATCCAGTAAATATTTAGGCGCGTTTTTAATTAGTTCGTAGTGGCCATATACTCTTACTTTGGGTGTGATGTGATAGTTGAGCAAGTTATCTGCTTGTGTTGTGCCCCGCTGCAAACCACTGTAATAAGGCGAACTGTAGTAGTTGTTTAAGCTCAGGTCCCAACGGTTATTACGGTAACTGTAATAGAACCCGCCCGCTATACCTGCTTTTGCCTGCCCGGTTGAGTCTTGCATTTCGCTGCTGTAACCGGCCTTAATATCCAATCGTTGGTTACCTTTTAAAGCAATGTGAGCATATCCGTTGGTAAAGCGTGTATCTATACCTGTTATAGGGTTACGGCTGTAAAGTACAGACACCTTTGCTACGTTACCATTATAATTAAAGTTATAACTCCCTGCAAACACCTTTGCACCCGGATACTGGTTAATAAGCTGAGAAAACAACACATAGCTATTTTGCACATAATACAGATCTACGCTGTTGTGCGAGTTAAAGAATGCCGATGCTTTTATTCCACGGCCAAATAATGAATAATCGAGGTTTTCCATTAAGTTACCCAATGCTATACCAACATGCTTACCTGTGTAATTAACCCAAGTGTCATAAGCATCAAAGGCATGTTGCTTATCATAGTAGTTAACGTTGAGGTTATAACTCAAATGGCTATCGGCATTTAGGGCAAGTTTACCATTTGCCAATAATGAATAAAATGAATAAGAGCGGTTTATAGTGCTATAACTTAGCTCGGCGGTGTTGGTTAACTGGTTAAAATACTGGCCGGATTCGGCAGCTTGCTGACGCTTATTACTTCCAATTTCTACAATTTGTAATGTGGCTGTAGCCAGGCTATTTCCGTGCTCATCTGTGCATTCTATCGTCACATTATAATTGGTAGAATAATTGGTATTGCTGCTTAAAAGCTTCGCATCGAAATCAATCATCTGATCTGTTCCGGCTGCGATAATAATATTCCTATTTGGTGTAACCAGCTGTAATCCAGATGGATTTACTATTGTTTTGATGGCCATACCTACGGGTGAATATCCCTTGTTTGAGCAGTTGAGCCTAAAGTGTGCCAGCCCGGTTACACTATTGAGATACACAATTTGCCCGGGTAAATTGAGCTGTATTTTATTTGTCTGATTTACCTTAACTGCAAACCCGGTCGCTACTTTTTTGCCGTCGGCAAGGTTTACATAAGTAACATTTATACGCCTCGACTGATCGGCTAACAAAGCCGCCGAACCAAAATATTTAACAGGGAAAGTAACAACCACTCCGGGTTTGATCACCACCGTATCGGGTAACCTTAATAAAACGTCCGCCGTAGTAGTTGTCAGAACGAGGGTTATTGCCTGGCTGTTTTTGTTTTCGAACCTTATTTTATTAGCGAAAGTTTGCCCGTAACCAACTGCTACAGTATCAGAAATAAACGCACACGATACACCAGTAGATTGGCCTGATGAGTAAGTGGGTAACTCAATTAAAATGAAGAACAGAACAAAGATTTTAAAACAGTTCAAAGCAAATAATCTTAGGTATCGGCAACGGAAATTTTACTTAGGAAATAAAATTTTACCGCGGCTAAATTAGTTTGCTTTTACGAAAGTTAATATATAAATGTTTATCAAAAACCCTTAATTATTTCTTATGAAACAATTCTTAACAATCTCATTGTCAATTATTTTGGCATGCTTTGGTGTAGCTAAAGCACAGGTAACAGGTACCACTAGTGTACACGTTAAATTGGTTGATATTTTGGCCCTTGCGGTCAACAATACAGACGTCAATATCAACTTTAATACAGCGTCTGATTATCAAAACGGAGTAAGCGTACCCATGGCTGGTCACCTTACTGTAACCAGCAACCAGGCTTACACTTTAAATGTAAAAGCAGCAGGCAACCTTGCTGGTACCGGTGTTAATACAGACGTGCTTGCACCAACCATTTTAACAGTTGCCCTGCCTACCACGGGTAACAATACTACGCTGGGTGCTGTACCAACAACTGTGGCAGGTTTAACAACAACCAACGCCGCATTGGTTACCGGCGCATCGCCCGGTTTACTAAAATTGGTTGATGTAAACTACTCGGTACCGTCATCCATATCAGCTACCACGGCGTTGCTTGGTAAAAAGGCTGATACTTACACTACCACAGTTACTTATACTATTACTCAGTAAATTTTAAAATAGTATACAACTGCTATGCAACAAATAAAAAAGCACCACAAGCACTTAAACATAGCCAGGGCTTGCTGGTGTTTTTTTGTGTTTTTGCTTCTTATAACAATCGACGGCCAGCACACCCAGGCCCAGGCTATATCCATAAGCCCTTCGCGCATGTTTTTTACAGGTGCAAAAAGCCAGGAACTAACCCAGCAAGTAACCTTAACCAATACCGGCACAACGGCATTATCATTTAAAGCCTCCTTAATGGACTGGGCAAGGGATAGTATAGGTGAAAAACAATACGCCCAGCCCGGTACAAATGCTTTATCAAATGCACAATGGCTGGAGGTAGCTCCCAATGTGGTAGAAATACCGTCAGGTGCTAAACAACAGCTTACGGTAACCATGCATGTACCTGCAGGGGCTTCTGCCGATGCAGTAACACACTCGATGCTGTTTCTTACGCAAATTAATGAGCAGGGCGGCAGTAAAGCCAATGCAACACATGCTTCGATAGGTGTAATTGTGAAGCTCGAATTTGGCATACACATTTACTATACCCCGCCTTTAACGATCAAGAAAGACCTTGATTTTTTAACGTTTTACTATGATGGCATTAAAACATCCGGCACTGTGCAGGTACGCCGGGTTGCTGTAAAAGTAAAAAACCAGGGCGACGTAATGACCGATGGCTTTATCAGTTTTGAAGTAACCAATAAATCTACCGGCGAAGAATTTAAAATCCCTGCAAAAGCCATTAGCATGCTGCCCAATGACGAGCAGGTGATCTATGTCGATCTGCCAATTACACTTAAAGGCCCTTATTTACTGGTTGCGCTGCTCGACGGCGGAGAAGAAACAAATTTAAAAGTTGCAAAAAAAGAACTGGATTTCATTTATTAGTATTTGTATTTGCTCGGTTTTATTACTGGTAATAACAGATACATGCGGACAGGTGAACTTTAATATTACCTCGGCTAATATTACAACAACATCACCCCTGACCGTAGATAATGCTACAACCGTTTATACCCAACCTGTTGTTGCCCTCATACCTAACATTACATTAAAATCATCGCCAAGCGGTTTACTTGCGCGTACGGGTGGAGGTACAGGTATTTTGGCAAATATATTTAGCGTTAAACTTATTGGTACCGGTGGTAATTTAATTAATGTTTTAGGCACAGCCCCCAGCATTACCTTAACTTCTACAGCACAAAGTATCTACAGCACGGTGTTGGGTGCATTACCAGGCGGGGCGCTAAACTTTAGATATACATTAAGTGGCGTTAATACCAATACCTGGATAGCAGGTAGTTATACTTCTGAATTAAACTTTGGCATAACCGGCATTAGCTCGGGTTCTGTAAGCCCCTTACAAGGGTCATTAAACCTTAATGTGGCAGCCTTTATTTCGGCAGTCCCCACACCTACCAGCCTGGCATTTACTATTAATTCGCTCGATTATTACCGGGCTTCTACCATATCGGGTACGTACAGTATCGCCACTACCACTACGGTACCCTATAGTATCCGTTTAAAAAACAACGCGGCAACATTTTCTTACAGTAATGGTTACTCGGGCGCTACAGACCCGGCAACACCAACAACCCTGTTAACAGCACAAGCTACAGCACCGGCAACAGGTACCGCCATTACAGGGGGCACTAGTTTCACCAACCTGATAACCGGATTAGCTGTGCCCACCGCTAACCTGCAAACCAATGTAATAACCCTGAGTATTAAACCTACCAATTTAAAAACTGGCTTTCTGCAAAAAGGCATTTACACAACAACGGTTACATTCGAGATTTTTGATGCGCAAACTACACCCACAGCCACTACCCAAACACTCACCTGCCCGCTTACCATAACGGTGAGTGACCTATCTGAACTAAAGGTAAACCAAGCAGATATCAATCTCAACTACACCGGATCTGCCGATTATACTAATGGTATTTACGCAGATGCCTCCGGCCATCTCACCCTAAGTAATACCAATCCGTTTGATGTATATGTAAAAGCAAGCAGCAGCACCCTCAGCAATGGGGCTAACACCTTACCTGTAAGTGTAATTACCATTGCGCCAATGCCTGCTTACCCGGGTAGCTTTACTTCCGTTAATTTATCAGCAACTGCGCAAAAAATACTCTCGGGAACGGTACCTGCGGTAGATAAAATCCTGAATGTGCGCTATGCTATACCAGCAGCCAAATCGCCTCAATTACTAGGTAAACCTGCGGGCACTTATAACACTACAGTAACTTATAGTTTTATAGCACCTTAGCCCCATCCATCATTTCCAAACGTAAGTAGCTACCGAACCGGCATTTAAAACTTCACTCACCTGCTGTCCTTTATATTTAATGCTGAAAGTTTGTGCAGTAACGCCTTTATTTATCACAATTAATACTTTACTGCCATCCGGTGTTTTAAATGCTACATTGGGTAGGTTGTCAATCAAATTAGATCTGATCCGTACCGAACCCGGTCGTACAAACTTAGCTGCATGTGCTACCACATAATAAGCCGGGTTGCGGGTTACGCTGTCTTTATCAATAGTAATACCGCCCATACAACGGTCGCAGCCTCCCCTGTCGGTATGTGGGTTACTTTGCGGGTCGGCAGCCAAATTCCACTCAATAACGTTGCGGCTCCAGTTACGGGTTGCGCCAATTGTTAACTTGGTAATATGGTCTGCCAAGTCTCTTTTAAAGTTGCCGGGCGCACCCATCCATTGCTCAGTGAAATATACGTTGCGGTCCGGGTGTGCATCGTGTACGGTGGTCAGCGCCTCAATTTTACCTGCATACAGGTGAAACGCCGAGCCATCCACGTATTTCTTAGCTTCAGGATCGTTTAAGATAGAGATTGGGTATTCGGGCTTATCGCAGTTATGGTCATAAACAATAATTTTGGTTTTGATGCCTTCTGCCTTAAACATCGGCCCCAAGTTGGTTTTAACAAAGCTAGCCTGATCTGCAGCCAGCATCAGCATGCTGGGGTTATTGCCGGGGTGTAATGGTTCGTTCTGCACCGTCATGGCGTCAATCGAGATTCCTTCCTTTTTCATACTTTGCACATACTTTACCAGGTATTTGGCGTAGGCATCAAAATATTCGGGCTTTAAGCTACCGCCACGCGTATCGCCTGTGGTTTTCATCCATACGGGTGGTGACCACGACGAACCTAAAATTTTGATCTTAGGATTAATGCTCAAAATCTCTTTTAAAACAGGGATCACATCCTTTTTATCAGGGCCTAAATCAAACTTAGCCATGTTGGGGTCGCTTTCGCCTACGGGCAGATCATCATACGAGAACACATACGGATTTAAATCTGACGCGCCTATAGTTACCCGCAAATAGCTGATGCCTATATTGGTACCATCTGTAGCAAATAACTCTCTGAGCAAAGCAGCACGTTTAGCCGGGTCCATTTTGATGATCAGTTGAGCGCTGCCGCCTGTTAAACAAAAGCCAAAACCGTCAATAGTTTGATAACTTTCTTTTTCGTTGATCTCGATGACCGGGTTTTGATCGATTTGCTTACCGAAAGACATTTCATGTTTCTGGTGTTCAAACAAAGCCGACTGGTCTGCATTGGTTAACCAGGTTTGTACGGCTCCTTTTTGCTGGGCAAAGGTGGATGTAGCAGCCAAGAAGATTGTTGCTGCCAGTGTTAATTTTTTAATGTTTAGCATTTAATTATTATTAGGATCATAGGGAGATAGTTTTACCAGATAAATGTTGCTACAGACATGCCTGCAAGCGTAGTTGATACTACTTTGCCGTTAAACTTAATGTTAAAGGCTTGTATACTACTTGTTGTATTAGATACGATAAGCACCTTTTTCCCATCGGGTGTTTTAAAAGCAACATTTTGCAGATTATCAAAGTTATTAGAAGCAATACGTACAGAACCGGGCCGCACAAACTTTGAAGCCTGCCCAATAATGTAGTACGATGTATTACGGGTAACCCCATTGGTAATTGTTAGCGCCCCCTGGCAGGTACTGCACCCCCCAACTGTGTGTGGCCCATAGCTGGCATCTGTTGCCAAATTCCACTCCAATACGTTGCGGCTCCAGTTGCGGGTGGCACCAATAATGAGGTTATTTATTGCCCATTGAAAATCGCTTGAAAAATTACCCGGCGCACCAACCCACTGCTCGGTAAAATAAATGTTCTTATTAGGGAAGGCATCATGTACCGGCCCTAGAGCACTGATTAAACCACCGTATAAGTGAAATGCAGAACCATCTACATATTTACCGGCATCGTTATCAGCCAAAATAGCTAATGGGTAGTCGGTCCTGTCGGCATTATGATCGTACACAATAATTTTTGCGGCAATATTCGCAGACTTAAACTGCGGGCCAAGGTTATTTTTAATAAAGTTAGCTTGCTCGCTGGCCTGCATAACAAGGCTTGGATTATTATTGGGGTTTAATGGCTCATTTTGCGGCGTAATGGCATCTATTGTAATGCCTTCGGCTTTCATTGCTTGTATGTATTTTACAAAATAACGTGCATAGGCATCGTAATAAGCTGTATTTAAACTTCCTCCCTTAAAACTGCCGTTAGTCTTCATCCAGGTCGGCGCCGTCCATGGGCAGGCCAGAATTTTAATAGTTGGGTTTAAAGCAATAATGCTCTTTAAAACCGGGAGCAGATCGGCACGCTCGGCGTCAATGCTAAAGTTTTGAAGGTCGGCATCAATTGGCCCTTCATCATAAGTAAACGGGGCAGCGCTGAGATCAGACGCGCCTAAACTAATCCGCAGATAACTGATGCCAATATGCGTACTATCTGTTGAGAACAATTCTTTCAATAAATTATCCCGTTGTGTTGCCGGCAACTTGTTAATTACGGTAGCGCTACCGCCTGTTAGGGTAAAACCAAAGCCATCAATAGCTTGATAAATTTGTGTGGTATCAACCTCAATGGTAGGATTAGTATTGGTACCGGTGTTAAAAATTAAGCTTTGGTTTTGCTTTTGCAGCAACGCGCTCTGGTCGCTCTGGGTAAGCCACATTGTTACATCCGTTTTTACAGGCGCTACCGGCGTTATGGGTGGAGTAACAGGGTCAGTGATGCTTCCTACTGCCCCTTTCTCCTTTTTACAGCCTGCTAAGAGTAAAGCCGCAGACAGCAAAATTGCATAAGTAATTCGTTTAGTTATAGGGTTGATGATCATGGGTAGGCTGTTAACTTATTGTTTGTTGAATTTTCTGAGCATTTGCAGTACTTGCGCTGTTTGTTGGGGGTAAACGGCTATACGGTGTGTGCGTAATAAGTACGGCGAGCTGTTTTTAGCATCCGTCATTTTAAATGAAATAACTTTTGATGGCATAGCAGGCATGTGGCAATCCACACATTTGGTGTTGATGGCATTACCCAGCTGTGGTGCCATTTTGCAAAAATTGTGGTCTTCTGTTTTGTGGCAACTCATACACTTCTGCGAATAGTTGACCATGTTGCCGGTCTCTTTTTCGTGGCTGTTATGGCAGTTGGTACAGGTCATGGTGACGCTATTGGCAAAACACTTGCTGTTTTTAAGTAAATTATATTGGTTGCCGTGCACATCCGGCTCTTCGCTAAAACCAAAATTGGGCTCATAAAAATTAGTTGTGGTATCACCGGGACGGAAACTAAAAACAGATCTGGTTACTTTAAGATCATTGCCCGAGTGACAAACCGAGCACATATCTACCTTTTGCTGCCGGGTTAAAGCCTTGTAGGGTGTAATAAACTTGGCCTGCTTATCCTGCGGGTTCTCGGCTTGGTAGTTTACATGTTCTGCAGCCGGGCCGTGGCAACGCTGGCAGTCAATGCCATAGATTACTGAGTTTTTATCATATTCTTCAGACACGGATAATGATCCGCTTTGAACAAATTTCCGCTCGAGGTAACTGCCGTGGCAATTAAAGCACCGGCTAACAATTTCCCGGTTAAAATAGGCTTCGTTGGGTGGAAAACCCGGACTATTGGCCCAATTGTGAATAATTTTAAAGTATGACAATGGTAGCTCAAATAATTTGTTACCTTTCCAATAACCGTAAGTCTGCGCTTTTTCGCCCGAACCAAATGCTACAGCAAATTGCGCTTCCTTAATTTTTTGATTATTGTAATAAGCTACCTGGTAAATCGCTGTCCCTCTTTTTTCGATGTTTATTTTAAGCTGGCTATTAAAGTTAAATGTGCTGCTATCAGCTACAATATCGCGCTGCAATCCATCCCCGGTAATCTGTTTAGATGTATGGAAATGGCCTGTTTGCGTGTAAGATGCATAAACATTGCTATGGCACTTTATGCACGATTTAGGATCGGCATAGGCCTGCCCTCTTACGTTAACCTTAGTTTGGTGCTTATCAATACATTGAGAAAAGCATATTATTAAAATAAATGCAATGCTTGATAAAAAAATAAGAAGCTTACCGGTTTGGTATTTCATCTGCTTACAAAATAAAATCAGAAAGCAGTTGCCTGCCTTCTGATTTTAAGTGTGATAAATTGTTATAAAGTACCGCCCCACTCCTTGTTTTGCTGGAGTTTGGTGTTATTAAGTTCGCTTTGCGGTATCGGGAATATCTCATTACGCCCGGTAATAAAACCCCTTTTCTGTAATACCTGGCCGGCAATGCCCCACCGTACAAGATCTAACCAACGCTGGCCTTCGCCTGCAAGTTCAAGCCGTCTTTCCTTCATCAGGTTATCCATATTTAACTCCACAGGGTTTAAGCCTACGCGCGCCCTAACTGCATTAAATAATTGATAAGCCCTCGAGCCAACACCACTCTGGCCTGCTTTCATTAAAGCTTCTGCTTCTAATAAATACGTATCAGCCAAACGGATCTCATAGTTATCCTGCGGGAAATTTAAATCGTAGTTGGTACCAACGCTAGTTTTGTTGGCTACGTGCGCAATAAACTTGTTAAGAAAGAAACCCGTATTGTTATAGCCCGGTGTGTATTTTGCGCTCTTAGCAATATTTTGAAGACTATCTAAGTTAGCCACAGTAGGGAAATTACGCGGATCATTGTGGATAAAGCTGGCAAACTCCGGCGTAAATACCAGGAAGCTATAACCAGAATAATAATCGGGTGCGGTAGAATTTAATTGCGAGTAACCACGCGGGCCTGTTATAATATCCAGCAAGTTACCTTCAGAAGCACCTGCATCTCCCCAGCCACCCTGCGAATTAGCACTGTGTACAATCTCTAAAATTGACTCGCTGTTAAACTTGTTTAAAGGGTTCCACAAGTCTGCATACTTTGGCAGTAATTTGTAACCATAGGTTGAGTTGGCCTGCCCCGGCGTGGTACCGTTCACAATGGCAAACTGTGCAGCAGCTTCGGGCCATTTTTGCTGCTGTAGGTATACCTTACCCAGTAATGCCTGCGCAGCGCCCTTGGTAATACGGCCACCTTCTGTAGCAGCAGGCACGGTTGCAGGTAATACAGGTATTGCATCTGTAAGATCCTTGATGATAAGCGTATATACATCTGCCGGCGGCGCTTGTACCACATCAAACATCTGAGATGGGTCGATGGTGCCGGTTATCAGCGGTATGTTTTTGAAAAAACGTACCAGGTCAAAGTAAAATATAGCACGCAATGTTTTGGTTTCTGCTATGTATCGGCTTTTTATAGCAGCATCCATTGGTATAGCATCAATTTTTGAAAGCAATACGTTGGCACGATAAATACCAGAATAGCCTTTGCTCCAAAGGTAACTTTCGGGCCCTACATTAGAGTTTAGGGTGTAGGTAGACATCACCTGCAAATCATTGATATCCGAAGGGCCGCCACCACCGGCCAAATGATCGTCGCAGGCGGCATCCATAATAGCTATCTTATCGTACAAACCACCAGCCTGAAAACCAAAACGGTCATAAACAGATACTAATGCAGCAAATGCATCTGCCTGTGTTTTATAATAATTATCTAAAGTAACACGCTCTTGCGGGTTTACATCCAGTTCATTTTTACATGAGCCCAGTAATTGCACCGTAAGTGCTAATGCGGCTACATAAGCAATTTTCTTTTTCATTGTTCTCATCTAATTAAAATCCAACATTTAAACCCACCAAAAACGAACGTGCCTGCGGATAAGCACCACGGTCGATACCGTAAACAGCACCGCCGCCTGCATCGTTACTAACACCCAGTTCCGGGTCGTAACCGCTGTATTTGGTTATGGTGAACAGGTTCTCGCTCAAAACGTAAACACGTAGTTTTTTCATTCCAATCTTGCTGATCATTGACCGTGGGAATGAATAGCCGAACTGTACACTTCTCAACCTAAAGTAGTTTCCGCTCTCCAGATACAGGTCTGTAAACTTCGAGTAGTTTTGATTAGGGTCGCCGTCAACAATTCTTGGCAACGTGGCCGATGTGTTAGTTGGGCTCCAGGCATTTAAATATTTGGTTTGATAGTTTGCCGCAGAAATATCAAGGCGTCTTAATCCCTGAAAGATCTTAGCACCACCAACACCACTACCAAATGCAATAAAATCAAATGCTTTGTAAGAAAGGTTGATGGTTAAACCATAGCTCATGGTTGGGTTTGGATTGCCCAGAATTGTTTTATCATTGGCGTCAATGATATTGTCGCCATTTAAGTTAGCAAACTTGGTATCGCCCGGTTTGGCATTAGGCTGTAGTATAGTACCGTTAGTACTTTTGTAGTTGTTTACCTCATCTTGAGATTGGAAGATACCGGCAGATTTATAACCATAATATTGGTTATAAGGCTGGTTTATGTAAGTCCTGGTAATGTTACCGAGTGTTTGAAAAGTAGCCGAATTATCATCGATATAGGTTTGGCCTGCAACCAGCTTGGTTACTTTGTTTTTAAAGAATGAAGCGTTACCATTTACACCCAGGTTAAAGTTACCCAACTGTTTTCTGTAGCCCAGTTCAAACTCGATACCCTTGTTCTCCATGTCAGATATGTTTTGAGCAAAGCTGCCGTAGCCGGTGTAAGCCGGTATTGGCGGGTTACCCAAAATACCTGTGGTTTTCTTTTTGTACACATCAACAGTTAGGGTAAAGTTTTGAAATAGGGTTGCATCAAAACCGATATCGGTTTGCGAGGTTTGCTCCCATTTCAAGTCCGGGTTTGCCGGTGCATTAGGGCTATAGCCAATGTTAATTACCTCGGTATTGGTTGAGCCAAAAGTGTAATTACGCTGGCCACCGCTACCAATTGTAGGCACGAAGGCAAAATCGCCAATACCATCATTACCGGTAATGCCATAGCTACCACGTATTTTTAGAAAGTTAACCACATTGTTTTTAGGGAAAAACGACTCCAAGGTTGGTACCCATCCCACTGATGCTGAAGGGAAATAACCAAACCTGTTGTTTGAACCAAAACGGGAAGAACCATCTCGCCTGATCAATGCCGTTGCCAGGTATTTTTCATCGTAGTTGTACTGTACACGTGAAAATAAAGAGTTGATACGATGGTCTGTACCGTCAGACCCGCTTGTGGTTCTGTTGGCAGCCAAGGTATTGAACCTGAACGATGCCTGATCAAAAGTAGTTGCAGGAATATCCAGATAGGTGGTAGTGGTACCTCTTGCATTTCCGTCTTTATACTCGCCCTCACCTGCTAACAGGGTAACATTATGCTTACCGAAGTTGCGTGTATACGACAGTATATTCTCGATGTTCCAGTTAATAACATAAGTGATACTGCGGGATAAAGAAGACCTGCTTGGTGCTGTTGAGGTATTAAAAAACGCAACCGGTGTAAAAGTATCCCCACCATAAAAAGCCATTTTGGTACCCAGTGAAGTATGTAACTTCAGGCCCTTTATCGGTTCGATATCAGAAAATGCATTAGCTACAATATTATGATCCCAACCGTAATTGCCCAACCTGGTTTGAATATAGGCCAGTGGGTTTTTCATTTCCTGCAATACTGCTGTAGAAATACCATAAGGGCGGCCTTGTGGGTCTCTTACCGCATCGGCGCGGTAGGTTGCTGCCACAGCAGGATCTGTAATAATAGCCGGTGTAAGCGGATCGAGATTAATTGCAGAACTTAATACACCTCCGTACTCCCGGTTAGTTTCGCCGACGCCGCTGTTAACAGAATGGCTGTAACCTAAGTTTTCACCAAAAGAAATCCATTTTGCAGGTTTATAAGTAGCGTTTAGCCTGATGTTGGCACGGTTCCATTTAGAAATATCTGTTGCAACAATACCATTGATATCGCTATATGCAAATGAAGTAAAGAACGTCGCTTTTTCGCTACCGCCGCTAATACTAAACTCGTGGTTTTGCTTAGGAGCGCTATTGTTAAATACAAGCGATTGCCAATCTGTACCCGCGCCAAATAAAGCTGGGTTAGCATACGGAGCCGCTTTGCCCGCAGCAACCAAAGCCGAGTTTCTAAGCGTTGCATATTGGGTACCATTTAGTAAGTCGAGCCTTTTGGCCGGTTCCTGTAAACCATAGTAACCGCTGTAATTGATGCTTAGATTACCCGATTTACCTTTTTTTGTAGTTACCAGGATAACACCGGCAGCTGCCCTTGTGCCATAAATGGCAGCAGAAGCTGCATCTTTTAAAACTTCGATAGATTCGATATCGCCTTGGTTAATGTAACCAATACCGCCGGCATCTATAACCACACCATCAACAACCCATAGCGGATCATTTTTACCGGTACCGAATGAGGTAAAACCTCTTAAACGCACCGTTGACGCAGAACCGGGCTGCCCCGATGAAGCTGCAATGGTAAGGCCTGATGTACGGCCCTGTAATGATTGCTCGATACGGGTTACGGGCTGGCTGTCCAGATCGGTGCCTTTTACACCGGATATAGCACCGGTTACCACACTTTTCTTTTGTGTACCGTACCCCACAACCACAACCTCGTTTAGGTTATTTTGAGTAATGGTAAGTGTAACGTTTAGTATCTCCTGGCTGCCAACCTGTACGTTTTGAGTTGCAAAGCCAATAAAAGAAAAGGTTAACGTGGCATTAGGCGGTACTTTAATAGAATAGTTACCTGTAGCATCTGTAACCACAGCATTTGGAGTTCCGTTTGCTTTAACAGTAACACCCGGAAGTATCTGACCCGTGTTATCGGTCACTTTACCTCTGATAGTAGTTTGAGCCATTACGATAGAACAGCTGATAAAAAGCAAGAAAATGAATAGCGTAAATTTTTTTCTCATAATTTAATATTTAGGGTCTATTGTCAATTTGCAGCGCTTTGCTGCCAAAAAATAATCCATACGGGCGCGTTTAGCCATAGGCATTAGAATGGGTTAAAAAGTTAAACATGTTAATTACAATTGGTTATGAACGGAGGTGCTGCTGTGAGGTTGAGCGCCTTTGTTTCGACCAAAATTATCGAAACAGAAATGATAAAAACAAATAAAATTTATCGTAAAACATTGATAATTAATATTTTACAATATTTTTAATACGCTTAATGAACTTGTAAATAAAACCAATGAAAACGTTGTAGTTACGTTTAAAGGCACTATTAAGCCTAAAGACTATAAGTGCAGCAATACGGTTAAATCACATTAAAAAAAAGTTGAATTCAGCGGCAGAAATTGCCTTTTAGAGATCATTATTTAATTGTGTCTTTTATACACGATTATATATAACATTAAATAATACATCAACATATTTGATTATATTTTTTAATCATTAGCTTTGTTTTACATACCCGTCCAAGGCGTATAAAAACCATTTATAACAACATTTTAGGCTTTTGATTAAAATCAATGATTAAACGCATTATTAACGTTTTAATTATTTTCGTATTACTATCTGTACGTGCCTTTTCGCAGGATGTGGTTGACATCAACAGCAAACTGGAGCACAAAATATTCTTTCAGCAACAGATATACTGTCTTGAAGACACTTCTAATTCATTCACGATCAAAGATGTAATAACCGGTCCTTTTAAAAATTCATTTGAGCCGAATAAAGATTATTACCCCCGAAACCAGCACCACTCGTCTACTTATTGGTATAAAATCAAGCTGAATTTTACAGAGAATATTGTAGATAACCCTTCTATTTTCGAGTTTTTTGACCAAACAACTGATAATATTACCGCCTATATCCCTAACGTAAACGGCCAGTATATTGCCAGTAAAACAGGTGCTTCATTCAATTTTGAAAACAGGCTTTTCAAACATAAAAATTTCGAGTTCTTTATCCCCAGTCAGCAAAAAGGGGTACATACTTATTATTTTAAAGTAAGCTCCAGGCAGGCTGTTAACGTAATTATTGTTTATCGTACCGTCCACTATTTTATATACTATGCCTTAACCGAGTATTTAACATACGGCTTGTTCTATGGTATGATATTGATCTTTTGCTTTCATAACCTGCTGATGTTTATAGCAGTTAAAAAGCGGCAATATTTATTTTACGTATTATATATTTTAAGCATCGGGCTGTTTGAAATGAGCACCGATGGCATTGCATTTCAATACATATGGCCGGGCGCCCCCCGGTGGAATGAGTATGCTTATGGCACAGCACTATATTTCATCAGCATATTTGCACTGATATTTACCAAAGAACTTTTGCATGTAAAGACCAAAGCACCTGTGCTTTACCGTATTATCAATGGCATTTTAATACTGCGAACCATTTACTTTGTATTTTGCCTCTGCTTTGCTAATAGTTTATTTTACTACAAATTTGTTGAGTTTGTACCACTGGTTACAGCCTTTGTAACAGGCATCACCATCTGGAGCAGAGGATACAAGCCTGCCCGCTTTTTTGTACTCGGTTATACTTTTTTATTCCTCGGCTTTTTAAGTAAGGCTATCAGCGTTTTGGGGTATAATAAGTACGTACCGGGTGTTGTTGGGCATTACAGCTTAAGCTATAGTTTTATATTGGAAATGGTATTCCTCTCTTTTGCCATTGGCGACCAGGTGAGGTTATTGCGCAAAGAGAAAGATGCGGCACAGGAAGAAACTTTGAGGCAATTGAGCATCAATAATGAGCTTAAAGACTCGATAAACCAGGAGCTTGAAAAGAAAGTTAAGATCCGCACCAAAGAGGTAATAGAAAAATCGCAGGAGGTTTTTGAACAGGCTCACATTATTGAGCAGCAAAACCATAGCCTGCTGGCCATTAATACTCAATTAGAACTACAGGCAGCTGAAATTTCGAGGATGAATGTATTGCTCGAGAAAGACAATATCCAGCTGAAAGATAATATAGAAAAGGTAACTGATGCCCGGGCCATGTCTACCGAGTTGTCTTTCGAAGAATTTAGCGCCAAGTATCCCGATCAGGAAAAATGCAACAAGTTTTTAGCAGAGATTAAGTGGACCAAGGGCTTTGAATGTGTAAAGTGTAATAATACAACGTATCACGAGGGCCGCGCTCCTTACAGTCGCAGGTGTACCAAATGCGGGTACGAAGAATCTGTGCTGTTTAATACCATTTTTCAAAACAGCCGAATACCTATAAATAAGGCATTTTACCTGTTATATTTAATATATACCAGCAAGGGTACCCTATCATCTTATCAACTTTCAGAAAAACTGAGCATACGGCAAAGCACTTGCTGGCAATATGCCATTAAAGTAAAAAAGGTGATGGATGAACGTAAAAGAGGAAAAAGAAGCAGTAACTTGGGCTGGAGCAAATTGATTATTACTCCTCATAACGATTAGTAAAGCCACCATGTAATCTAACAGCCGCGGGTTTGGGGTTACATCTAAACTTAAAAAACCAATAAGGCAATTATTCGGTTGAAAATTATTAATCTCTGATATATTGCAATTGTGAGCTTTAAAACGCAATTTTAAATAAACAAAAGTTAAAAAAAGTGTGTTCTTTTGCCGTATACATTTTTACAATACAATATCAATCATTAACATCATCATGACCGCATTTATCTCAACTAAAGTTCTAGGCGTATTAGACTATGCAACCAGCATCATTATCGGGGCTTCTCCGTGGTTGTTTGGTTATTATAACATTAGCAGTGCTGCATTATTTATTCCTGTTTTTCTGGGCGCTATGCAATTAATTATGACCATTTTCACCAATTACGAATTAGGTATGATTAAAGTATTCCCACTGCGTATGCACTTATTTTTAAACACCTACATTGGCTTCTGGTTATTGATCTCGCCTTTCTTATACGGCTTTGCACATATCGTGTTTTTACCACAGGTGGTTTTAGGCCTATTGCTTTTTGTGATGGGAATTTTTACTAAAGGCTCTCCATACCTGGAAGAAAGCCACTAAACGGCCTGTTCAGCATATGTGTCTAATTTATGCTGAAATATATAAAAACTCAATACTCGTTGTTCTCTACTATTGAAACAACGAGTATTGTACATTTGCAGGTATATATTCGTGGTGTGGCATGGTAACAGGTACAACCAAATTGCCAATCTGATAAACCGCCGACTCCTGGTAGCGGGAGGCCACAATAATCTCTGTACCATCTGCATGCTCATCAAATAATTGCTTTACCAGTTCGGGATTGTTGTTGTCTTTCGAAAGATGCGACAATAACAGGTGGCTCATATATTCTGGCTTGTGCTTAATAAAAAGCTCCAAAGCCTGGGTATTGGATAAGTGCCCCCTACCCCCGCTGATGCGGCGTTTTAAGTGGTAAGGGTAACGGCCACCAGCCAGCATTTGCTCATCATAGTTAGCCTCCAGAAATGCTGCATGGCATTGCGCAAAATTGCGGATCACATGTTCGCAGGCACTACCTATATCGGTAATTACACCAATGTTAATATCGCCGCAACTTACAATAAAGCTATGCGGCTCTGCAGCATCATGAAATTTGGGGAAGGCAGTTATTGTGATATTGCCAATTTTTACCGGGTGATAAGCCACAAAGGGATAAACCATTTGCGGGTTTAAAAATTGCCTGCCAGTAAATGTAGTGCGCGGCGTAAGGTAAACCGGCAACTGGTATTTCTTAGCAAGTACAGGGATACCCGAAATATGGTCTGAATGCTCGTGCGAAATAAATACCGCCTTTACCAAACTCATGGATAAGCCTAAACGGGCCATCCGTTTCTCCGTCTCCCTGCAAGAAATACCGGCATCAATTAATACCGCCTCCTGCTCATTACCCACGTAATAGCAGTTGCCATTACTTCCCGAATTTAATGAGGCTATAAATACACACATATCTGATTACAAAGTAACCGGTTTTTACTAAAATTTATAGCAGGGAATTTAAAAATTATTTGCGTTAGGGATAGCAGTGGAAAGCCCGGAGCGTAGCGAGGACTTGCAACGTATAGCCCGGCCGTAGGCAACGCACAAAAAAAAGCCCCCGCCTTAAGTATATATCCCTTTTTCTATCTTATCGGGTTGACGATATAATAACATCTACAAAACATCTGACGAACTATTTTATAGTATATTTATACAATGTAGTATGTCACCTCAGCAACCTATTATTAAAGTATCGCATTTTTTACTTGCATAAGTAAAAATTAATGCAATAATTTGCACAAAAATACAAAACAGTAAAACGCCTAGAAAAATGAACGTTAAAAACTTAAATAGACCGGCTTACAGCGCAAATTTTGCTCCTGTTGCTGCTGTTTTGAGTTTAACTGATTTTGTTATTACACCGTCACGACGACGGATCTTTATTCCCCGGGTTTGAATGTAGCGCTGGATGCTATACTCATCTTTACCCATAAAGTGTAAAAACACTTTTCTCCCTAAAACAAATTTTTTACTTACGGCATAAAAGCCATCGTTTAAAGGGTTTATTCAATGACCATAAAAGATTTTGATATTATTGTAGCCTCAGAAAAGCATGTTGACTTTGCAGAGCAAATTACAACAGAAATGGCTGAGTCTGCCAAAGCACGCGGCACTGGTATAGCACAGCGTTCGCCGGAGTATGTTGCTAATAAAATGCTGGAGGGCAAAGCCGTTATCGCTTTTCATCACGATGGCACCTGGGCAGGGTTCTGCTATATAGAAACCTGGAGCCATGGCGATTTTGTGGCTAATTCTGGATTGGTGGTAAATCCAAACTTCCGTAAGGTTGGTTTGGCCAAGGCTATTAAACACGAGGTTTTTGAGTTATCGCGCCAAAAATACCCCGAGGCTAAGATATTTGGTTTAACAACAGGCTTGGCAGTGATGAAGATTAACTCAGAACTGGGTTATGAACCGGTTACCTATTCTGAACTTACCCAGGACGAAGAGTTTTGGAAAGGTTGCCGTAGCTGTGTTAACTACGACATTTTGATGAGCAAGGACCGTAAAAACTGCATGTGCACCGCCATGCTATACGACCCGGCCGATAAGCAAAAACAATCTGAAGATAAATTGAAACAGATTACGCACAAAGCTACCCTGCTGGAGCGGATCGAGAGCGCATTAAAACTGCGTTCGACTAAAATAATAACCATTGTAGGGGCATCGGCCCTTATCCACAAACTTTTTGATT
This sequence comes from Mucilaginibacter polytrichastri, assembly GCF_001911425.1. Taxonomy (GTDB): domain Bacteria; phylum Bacteroidota; class Bacteroidia; order Sphingobacteriales; family Sphingobacteriaceae; genus Mucilaginibacter; species Mucilaginibacter polytrichastri. The sequence goes on from NZ_MPPL01000001.1 coordinate 2,310,476, forward strand.
AATACAACCATGAAGAAAAAAGTAGTACTTGCGTACAGCGGCGGTTTGGATACCTCTTTTTGCTGCATTTATTTAACGCAGGATTTGGGCCTCGAAGTCCACTCTGTAATTGTGAACACCGGCGGTTTTAGCGACGAAGAATTAAAAGGCGTTGAAGAACGTGCTTTTAAAATGGGCGTTACCTCGCACCACGTGGTTGACGAAACCGAAAACTTTTACAATACCTGCGTCCGCTTTTTAACTTATGGCAACGTATTAAAAAACAACACCTACCCGCTTTCTGTAAGTGCCGAGCGTGTAAGCCAGGCAACTGCAATTGCTAATTATGCCAAAGAAATTGGTGCCGAGTATGTTGCACACGGTAGTACCGGCGCAGGTAACGACCAAGTTAGGTTTGATATGATCTTTAATATCCTGATTCCGGGTGTAGAGATCATGACCCCTATTCGCGATTTAAAACTGAGCCGCGAAGAAGAGATCACTTACCTGAAAGAGCATGGTGTAGAGATGAACTTCGAGAAAGCTAAATACTCTATTAATAAAGGTATCTGGGGTACATCTGTAGGCGGTAAAGAAACCCTGACTTCTAACTTAGGTTTACCGGAAGAAGCATGGCCTACACAGGTTACCGAAAGCGAGCCTAAAAACATTGAGTTAACCTTTGAAAAAGGTGAGCTGGTTGGCATTGATGGCGAAACATACAGCCACCCATCAAAAGCAATCCAGGCCTTACAATTAATTGCACAGCCTTACGGTATCGGTCGCGATATTCACGTTGGTGATACCATCATCGGCATTAAAGGCCGCGTAGGTTTCGAGGCTGCGGCACCGATGGTAATTATCAAAGCGCACCATACCCTAGAGAAACACGTATTAACCAAATGGCAGCTTTCATGGAAAGATCAGTTATCTGCTTTCTATGGCAACTGGCTACACGAAGGCCAATTCCACGACCCAATTATGCGTGATATCGAAGCGTTTTTGACTAGTACACAAGATAAAGTAAGCGGTAAAGTATTTGTACAGTTATTCCCTTACCGTTTCCAGGTTACAGGTATTGAGTCGAACCACGATTTAATGTCGAACAAGTTTGGTACTTACGGCGAAATGAACAATTCATGGAGCGGCGAAGATGTTAAAGGATTCTCTAAGATCTTCGGTAACCAGGTAATGATCTATCATAAAGTAAACGGGGGCCAATAAAGCTCTTGTCAATTGGCTGAACTGTTTAACAGTTCAGCCATAAATTAAATACAATGTCTAAACAGAAAATTGTAAAAGCTGGAATTATTGGCGGCGCGGGTTATACCGGCGGCGAGTTATTGCGGATCCTGATTAACCACCCATCGGTAGAAATTGCTTTTATACACAGCAACAGTAACGCCGGTAACTATATCCACGAGGTACACACCGACCTCTTCGGCGAAACCGAACTGAAATTTACTGGTGAGTACAACTATAACATCGATGTATTATTTTTATGCGTTGGCCATGGTGATGCACGTAAGTTTTTAGATGCTAATCCTTTCCCGGCCAGTGTAAAAATCATCGACCTGAGTCAGGATTTTCGCCATACCGAGAAATCTACTATCGACTATCCGGGCACCGATAATTCAGCACGTCAGTTTGTATACGGCTTGCCCGAGTTAAACCGCGAAACCATTAAAACTGCAGCCAACATTGCTAACCCAGGCTGCTTTGCAACCTGCTTACAGTTGGGTTTGTTACCACTAGCTGCTAAAGGCATACTGAAAAGTGAAGTGCATATTACCGCTACCACAGGTTCTACAGGTGCAGGCCAGAGCCTTGCGCCTACGTCGCACTTTACCTGGAGAAACGATAACCTGTCTGTTTACAAGGCATTTGATCACCAGCATTTAAAGGAGATTAAACAATCGCTTACGCAATTGCAAAGTGGTTTCGATCAAGAAGTAAATTTCATTCCATACCGCGGCGATTTTACACGTGGTATCATCGCTTCAATGTACTTGAACAGTGATTTAACCGAAGAAGAAGCTGTTAAGCTTTACACAGAATATTATGCTGGTCATCCATTCACACACGTAACCACCCGTAACATCGACCTGAAACAGATTGTGAATACCAATAAATGCTTTATCCAGGTGCAAAAGAAAGGTAATAAGCTTTTCATCATCAGCATTATGGATAACCTGTTGAAAGGCGCATCTGGCCAGGCAGTACAAAACATGAATTTAATATTCGGCTTGGACGAGACCGCCGGTCTCAGACTTAAAGCCGTAGCTTTTTAATATATTTTTTAACCATTAACCTCAACGCAGGAAATGAACTTATTTGATGTTTACCCTATCAATCCGATTAACATAGAGAGAGGACTGGGCAGTTTAGTTTTTGATGATAAAGGAACTGAATATTTAGACTTATATGGCGGTCACGCTGTTATCTCTATAGGCCACACTAACCCACGATATGTAAAACGATTGGAAGATCAGTTACATCAGATCGGTTTTTACTCTAACTCTATCGAAATCCCTTTGCAAAAGCAAATGGCCGAGAAGTTGGGTGAGGTTTCTGGCAAAACAGATTACCAACTGTTTCTTTGTAACTCTGGTGCCGAGGCTAATGAGAACGCCTTGAAACTGGCTTCTTTTTACAATGGTAAAAAGAAAGTAATTGCATTTACAGGCGCTTTCCACGGCCGTACTTCATTGGCTGTGGCGGTCACCGATAACCCTAAGATTGTTGCACCAGTTAATGAAACGCCAAACGTTATCTTTTTGCCTTGGGCCGATGAGGCTGCTTTAGAGCAAGCTTTTGTTGACCATAAAGATGAAATTTCATCAGTCATAATCGAAGGTATCCAAGGTGTTGGTGGTATCCAGGTAGCTGCAGAAAGCTTCTTGCAAAAGATCCGCACCCTTTGCGATACTCACAATGCTGTGTTTATTGCCGATAGTGTACAATGTGGTTATGGCCGTACAGGTAAATTCTACTCGCACGATTTTGCCGGCGTTAATGCCGACATTTATAGCATGGCTAAAGGCATGGGCAATGGGTTCCCTATCGGGGCCATCAGCATTGCGCCCAAAATTAAACCTGCTTATGGTATATTGGGAACTACTTTCGGCGGTAACCATTTGGCTTGCGCTGCGGCATTAGCTGTATTGGAAGAGATGTCTGAATTTGACCTCATGCAAAACGCTGCCGAAGTTGGCGGATACTTAATTGAAGAGCTTAAAAAATTCAGCGAAGTTAAAGAAGTACGCGGCCGTGGTTTAATGATCGGTATTGATTTACCTGCCGAGTTAAGCAACGTTAAGAAAGACCTGCTGTTTAAGCATCATATTTTTACCGGCGAAGCCAAACCAAACGTAATTCGCTTATTGCCTGCGCTTAACTTAACCAAAGCTTATGCCGATAGGTTTTTAGAGGCATTTTCAACTTTAGTAAAATAATCAAAATATACCTCCTCCCCTTCAGGGGAGGTTGGGAGGGGCTTTTATGAAACTTTTTTCTTCTGTAAACGACGTTACTAATATCAATGAGCTTGTAGCCGAAGGCTTGAAGCTTAAACAAAATCCGTATACATTTCAGGATCTGGGTAAAAACAAAACCATTGGTTTAGTTTTCCTGAATCCAAGCTTGCGTACCCGCTTAAGCACACAAAAAGCTGCCTTAAACTTAGGCATGAACGTTATTGTGCTTAATATGGACAAAGAAGGATGGGCTTTAGAACTGCAGGACGGTGCCATTATGAACGGCGGCTCTGTTGAGCATATTAAAGAAGCTGCTGCCGTGATGGGCGAATATTGTGATATTATTGGTATCCGTTCATTCCCTGGTTTAAAAGACCGTGACGAGGATTATAGTGAATCAATCTTTAACAAGTTTGTGAAGTATTGCGGTGTGCCGGTTGTGAGTTTAGAATCTGCTACCCGCCACCCGTTGCAAAGTTTGGCAGATTTAATTACCATAGAAGAATTAAAGACTAAACCCCGCCCTAAAGTGGTTTTAACTTGGGCTCCGCACGTTAAGGCGTTGCCACAGGCGGTACCAAATTCATTTGCCGAGTGGATGTGCAAGGCTGATGTTGATTTCGTGATCGCTCATCCAAAAGGATATGAATTGAATACCGATTTTACCAATGGCGCAACGATCACTAATAATCAGGATGAGGCATTGCAGGACGCTGATTTTATTTATGTAAAAAACTGGTCGGCTTACGAGCCTTATGGCCAGGTTTTGCCGGGTAATGAAGACTGGATGCTTACATTAGATAAACTACACCCGACTAACGATGCTAAAGTTATGCATTGCTTGCCGGTTAGGCGCAATGTAGAGCTCTCAGACGAGATATTAGATAGCGATAGCTCCATAGTAATTCACGAGGCGGGCAACCGTGTATGGGCGGCGCAAGCCGTGTTAAAACAAATGTTACACAACTTGTAAACGATGTACGTACCCAAACATTTTCAGATCAGCGATCACCAGGAAGCGATTGATTTTATCGAGCGTTACAGCTTTGGTACGCTGGTTACTACCGAAAATGGTTTTCCCATTGCTACACATATTCCATTTACCATAAAGCTGCGCGGTGAAGAGTTGATCCTTAATTCACATATCGCGCTAGCTAACCCACAATCTAAAACTTTGTTAAACGACAAGGTTTTAGTAATCTTCACAGAGCCTCACGCCTACATCTCTCCTACCCATTACGAGAAAGAACTCAGCGTGCCCACTTGGAATTACCTGGCTGTACACGCTTACGGAAAAGTAGAATTGATTGAAGATGAGCAAGCCAAACTGGTGATGCTCGAAGAGATGATCCGTTTTTATAATGATACCGCTTACCTGGCCCAATGGGCTACCCTGCCCTTAGATTTTAAGCTTAAAATGGCAAAAGGCATTACTGCTTTTAATATTGTAGTTGATGATCTTCAAGGCAAAAAAAAGTTAAGCCAGAATAGAACCCTTACGGAGAAAGAAAACATCATTAAAACATTTAATGCAGGTAATAGTGATAATGAAAAAGAGATAGCTGCTTACATGGCCAAACAGCCAGAATCAGGCAGGTAATTCTTCTTCCTCTTTACTTTTATAACTTCTGCCAATGAGTTTGTTTAGCGACAAACCCTGCACAATAACAGAGAATAGTACTATAAAATAGCTTCCGGCTAAAATAATGTACCTGTATTTGTTATGTGGTAATGACAAAGCAAGTGCTATCGAAATCCCACCGCGTAAACCAGCCCAGGTTAATATGTTTACATCCTTGTATCTGATATTAAGTGATTGCTTTAAAAAAGTGAGCGGTAAGGTAATGCTGATCCACCGGGCAATCAGTATCAAAACGATAGAAACTGTTCCTGTTATCCAGTAGTTATTCAAAAATGGCAGCTCGATGATCTGCAATCCTATCATCACAAACAATATCGTATTCAGGATCTCATCTATCAGTTTCCAGAACCGTTCGAGCGATTGATGAGAGGTTTCTTTGCTATTGATGTTGATAGAGCGAATCCCTGTAAGGATCCCCGCCGATACCACCGCCAATGGGACTGACAAATGCAAGTATGTAGCGATGAGTGAAATACCCATCACCAAGGCAAGCGACAACAGTACAATAGTTTGAAAATCGGTGATCGATTTCATTAAGCGATATACAAAATACCCGCAGATTAAACCCAGCGCAATGCCGCCAAATACCTCGCGGCAAAACAAAATCACGGTTTGCATCATATCAATTTTGGTACTGTTGGTTTGGATAATTTCCAGGATGGTAATAAACAGTACTAAACCTACCCCGTCATTAAACAATGATTCGCCGGTAATAATGGTACTAAGATGTGAAGGCAATTTAGTCTTTTTAATGATAGCCGATACCGCTACAGGATCGGTTGGCGACACCACAGCACCAAATAAAAAGCAATAAATAAGCGGTACCTTAATATCAAACAACCGCATCCCGCTATAAAACAGTAACCCAAACGCTACTGTAGAAAGAATAACACCTATAGTACTTAGCAATAGCACGGGGCGCATTTCGCGTTTCAGCTTGTCAGTATCGAGGTTAAACGACCCTGCAAAAAGCAGGAAACCCAGCATAATATTTAATACGGCTTCAGAAAAGTCTATATTTTTAGCAAGCGCAGTCAGATATTTCTGGAAAACGGGATTAATGCGATCAAGAACAATAATCAGTATAGAAACGATAGTGCCGATGGTCATAACACCTATCGTAACCGGAAGTTTAATAAAGCGGGCATTAATGTAAGAATACCCTGCACTTACAATTACCAATAAGGCTATAATTACAAATAAATTCATCCTTTAATTTTAGGTGTTACACTTTATATATGCTGTAACACCTAAAATTGAATTTAGTTATTTAGAAATTGGATCAACCATCCTGGTCTTGTTATCAAAAAACCTTACTATCAATCTATTGTCACTATTTTTAGTGAAATAATTTATAGCCCAGCTAAAAAACACGATGAGTTTATTGCTGAAACCCGCCAATGAAATAATGTGTACAATAACCCACAGCACCCATGCAAAAAAGCCCTGAAACTTTATTTTGCCCAAATCTGCCACGGCCTGGTTACGGCCAACAGTTGCCAGCGTACCCCTATCCGCATATTTAAATGCCTGGGTAGGCTTACCGTTAATGAGGTTCAAAATGTTTTTAGCAAGCTGTTTACCCTGCTGTATAGCAACCTGTGCCACACCGGGATGGCCGTTAGGTGTTTCGGGAGTGGTTACAAGAGCCACATCACCAATGGCAAATACATTTTGAAAGCCCTTTATCCGGTTAATCTCGTCTGTTTGTATCCGTTGTCCGCGGGCAATAATTTCTGCGGGGATACCTTCGGGCACCTCTCCTTTTACACCTGCTGCCCAAAACACATTGCGCGATTTAATTTTTACACCATTATCAATCTGCACACAATCGCCATCATAATGCTGTACGTGTACATCATTATAAATAATTACACCTTTATCAAGCAGGTATTTTTTGGCTTTGGCCGATGCCTCCGGCGACATAGCACCAAGCAGTACAGGTTTGCCTTCGGCTATAAAAACCCGCATCCTATCAGGGGTTAGCTGTGGATAATCGGCAGTAAGCATGTGTAAACGCATTTCGGCTAAGGCACCGGCAAGTTCAACACCTGTGGCACCACCACCCACAACTACAAACGTAAGCAAAGCTTCGCTCTCCAACGGGTCATCGGTAACCAATGCCTTTTCAAGATTCTGCAATATTAAGCTACGAATGTTTAATGCCTCCGGGATATTCTTCATCGGCAAACTAAAGTGTTCTACCTCATTATTACCAAAAAAGTTGGTATTGGCACCAGTCGCAATTACCAGGTAATCATATTTAACCTCGCCTATGTCGGCTGTAATGGTATTGCTTTCGGCGTTAATCTTTTTTACTTCGGCCAAATGAAAGGTGAAGTTCTTTTGATTGTGAAACATCCGCCTGATCGGGAAACCGATAGAATCGCCATCAATTGCGCCCATGGCAACCTGGTAAAGCAAGGGCTGAAAGGTGTGGTAATTATGCTTATCCAGCATAATTACTTCAACCGGTTTACCAGACAATCTTTTAGCCACCTGGATGCCCCCAAACCCGCCGCCAACAATTACTATTCTGGGAAGCCCGGGTGTGGTTTGTGATAAATTCATATATATTGATTATACAGCTATTTTAAAAATTCAATTGACACACTTTTAACCCCTGCCACAAACTTATGTTTCATAAAAACCAATTTTATGAAATTGATTATGCATAATTAGTATTTTAGCCGCGATTTAAACGTTTATGAAAAACATTTACTTATTACTGACAGGACTACTATTAAACTTCGCCGCAATTGCACAGCAAAAAACGGTTGACAGCTGGACAGACGGCAAGTACATTAATGTAAATGGTGCCAAATTATGGGTAGTTACCGTTGGCGAAGGAGACCCAATTATATTTATAGCAGGCGGCCCCGGCGGTGCTCATCTTGGTTTAAGAAGTTTTGATAAACTGGCTGATAACCATCATCAGTTAATTTACTTTGATGCATTTGGCCGTGGTAAATCTGATACTGCTAAAGTAGTAAGTGAATACACGCTCGAACGCGATATTGAAGACATCGAAGGCCTGCGTAAAGCCCTCAAATTAGACAAAATAACCGTATTAGGCCATTCTTATGGTGGTGTAGTTGCACAAGGTTATGCCGTTAAATATGCTACCCATCTGAGCCATCTGATATTAGCCGATACCTTTCACAGCTTTGTAATGTGGCAAGAAAACGACGACAATTCTAACCACGAGATCAAAACCAATTACCCCGAAGTTTGGAAGGAGCTAAGCGAACTGCGCGAGCAAGGGGCTATATCAAGCGATGCCAAACATCAGGAAATATATGGCCGCGTACCTTATGGTTTTCTGTATGCCTACAACCCGTCTAAATTTGAAGGCGGGGGTAATAAGCCCTACCCTAACCCCATGAACAGCAAACTTTACTACCAGATGGTGGGTAAAGATGGCGACTTTATTGTTGGCAGCGATATCGGCACGTTTGATTACCGCAAGCAACTGAAAAATCTTAAAATGCCCATACTAATAATAGGTGGCCGCTACGACCGTGTGGCTGTACCCTGGATGATGGTAAAGTATAAAGAATACTGCCCGCAGGCCCAATTTGTAATGTTCGAAAAATCGGGACATAACCCACAAGTAGAAGAACCAGAAAAAGAGTTCACTGTAATTAATTCATTCTTAGCTAAATAAAATGGCTGATATAAAGCAACTCCATGTCATTAAAATTGGTGGCAACGTAATAGATAACTCAGAGAATTTATACCATTTTCTAAAAGATTTTACTGCGCTTAAAGGCCATAAAATATTAGTGCATGGTGGCGGTAAAGTGGCTACACAAATTGCCGAAACCATGGGTATAGAGTCTCAACTGGTAGATGGGCGGCGCATAACCGACATTGAAACCCTGCGTGTGGTAACTATGGTTTATGGTGGGTTAATCAATAAAAACATTGTAGCCCAGCTGCAGCGTTTCGGTACCAATGCCATTGGCTTAACCGGTGCCGATGGTAACTTTATCCGCGCGGTTAAACGCCCTGTAAAAACGATAGATTATGGTTTTGTGGGCGATCTGGACGATAAGTCAATTGATGCAGATGCTATCAGCCGTTTAATGGAAGCAGGTTTTACGCCGGCTTTTTGCGCCCTTACCCATGATGGCGAAGGCCAGATGCTGAATACAAACGCCGATACCATTGCCTCTGCCCTTGCAGTTGCTTTATCCAAGCATTACGAAACCACGCTGATCTATTGTTTCGAGAAAAAAGGGGTGCTGCAGGATATTAATGATGAGGACTCACTAATCCGCGAGATTGACCCTATCCGGTATGAGGAATTGAAAAAAGCAGAGATTATACATAGTGGCATGCTACCCAAACTGGATAATGCTTTTACAGCAATATCGTGCGGTGTAAAGGCGGTAATTATTGGTAAGGCAGATGAATTAAGTACCTTACAAAAAAACAAACCATTTGGTACACGTTTAAGCAAATAACATGGACACAAAACATATCACCGTTTTAGGCAGCGGTAACATAGGCCTGTCACTGGCCAAAGGCTTGGTAAAGGCTAACATATTTGAGCCAGAGAATATTACTTTAACACGCCGTAATGTAGCAGCGCTACAGCCTTATGCCGAGTTGGGTTATAACACCACAGCTAACAATCCAGAAGCCGTTGCTAAAGCTGATATTATTGTGCTGGCTGTTTTGCCACAGCAACTCAATAAGTTGCTAGACGAAATTAAACCGTCACTTGATCCTAAAAAGCACTTACTCATTTCCGTAATTTCCGGCGTAAACTGCCAGGATGTATGTAACCATTTGGGCTTTGATATCGAAGTGGTACGCGCTATGCCAAACACGGCAATTGCCATTGGCCAGTCAATGACCTGTTTGGCTAGCAGCAATGCATCGGCAGAGAACCTTACCCTGGTAAAATCGATGTTTGATACCGTGGGTGTAAGCATCCAGATCAATGAAGAGCTGATGACTTCGGCAACTGCACTTTGTGCTTGTGGTATAGCTTTCTTCCTGCGCTCTATCCGCGCGGCATCACAAGGCGGCACCGAAATTGGCTTCCATGCGCATGATGCCCTTAAAATGGCTGCTCAAACGGCCAAAGGCGCTGCCGACTTGTTATTGCAGCTATCATCACACCCTGAGCAGGAAATTGATAAGGTTACATCGCCAAAAGGCTGTACCATTGCCGGCTTAAATGAGATGGAGCACAACGGCTTTAGCTCGGCTATGATTAAGGGGATTAAAATGTCGGCAGAAAAGGCCGGCGTATTATATAAGAACGACTAAATGTGTTGTCTGTTGTGAGTTGTCTGTTGTCAGTAAGTCTCACAGCAGACAACTGATAACTATAAAAAGCTGACAACAGATAACCGACAACTGACAACTATTTCAATGTTAACTGTAGAAAAAATTGGGGGCACATCCATGACTGCCCTGCAAGATGTAATTGACAACATCATTGTATTTAACCGTAAAGATGAGCAGCTATACAACCGCATATTTGTGGTGTCTGCTTTCTCTGGCGTTACAAATTTATTGCTTGAAGATAAAAAAACAGGCAAACCGGGTGTTTACCATAAGCTGGCTAATTTTCAAAATTTCCATCAGCCACTAAAAACACTGGTTACCCGTTTAAAAGAAATTAACAAAAGTTATGCTGGCCTGGGTTTAAACGTACCCGTGGCCGATCAGTATATCGAGAACCACATTAAAAAAGCCGCAGGGTATTTGGATAACTTATCTAACATTCTGGCTTCGGGTTATGTAAACAAAGACGGTATTTTATTGGCCGCGCGAGAAATCCTGGCCTCTATTGGTGAAAGTCATTCGGCTTATAATTTTACCAATATCCTGCAAAACATGGGCATCAATGCCACCCTGGTTGATCTGAGCGGCTTTGACGACCATCATTCCTATACCATCGATCAGCGGATTAAAAAGTCGGTTAAGGATATTGATTTTGAGAAAACCATCTGTATTGTAACCGGCTATGCCAAAGGCACCGAAGGTATTATGCGCGAATTTGACCGTGGTTACTCTGAGGTTACCTTCAGTAAAATTGCAGTTGCGGTAAAGCCGGAAGAAGCCATCATTCACAAAGAATACCATTTATGTACCGCCGACCCGGTTTTGGTTGGGATAGATAACTGCTCGCCTATTGGGTTCACCAATTACGATGTAGCCGATCAGTTAGCTGATATCGGTATGGAAGCCATTCACCCGAAAGCATCAAAACCACTGGAGATCAATGGCATTAATCTGCGGATTAAAAATACTTTCGAGCCGGAGCATCCGGGTACCCTAATCACCCAGGATTATATTTCTCCGCACAAGCGGGTAGAGGTAATTAGCGGAACTAAGAAAGTAATGATGATTGATGTTTACGACCCGCTGATGGTGGGCAACGTGGGTTCGGATTTACAGATCATGCAGTTGTTTTACAAACACGGGGTAAGTTACAGCTTTAAGGCAACCAGCGCCAACAGTATCTCTATTGTGATCTGGGAAAAAGATTTCAGCAAAAAACTGATCCAGGAACTGGAAGACGAGTTTGAAAAAGTTACCGTTGAACACATGGCCATGGTGTGCCTTATCGGTTCTAATATGGATCAACCCGGGTTATTAGCAAAATCAGCGCACGCATTTGCCGAAAATGGTATCAATATTAAAAGCTGCGGCTTTGCACTGCGCAAAGTGAACATCCAGTTTTTGGTAGCGCGAGATGATTTTGATAAAGCAATACTAGCGTTAAATAAAGCGATGGCTTGAGTTGAGGCGAAAGGAAAAAGGTGAAAAGCAAAAGGGTTTCCTACTTTCACCTTTTCCCTTTCACTTTTAACCTCCCTTAATGTAACTTTTTAATCACTTACTACAAACGAGTTCAATTTTTAAGATATTTAATCTCTTAATTGATAATTGAACTTGATTTATGCGTAAATTCTTACTGCTTACGCTTGGTATTGCGGCAGCCTATGGTGCCAATGCCCAGCAAGCATCCAAAAAACCGATTGATCATTCTGTGTATGATGGCTGGCAAAGCGTAGCCAACGAACGGATCAGTAATGATGGCAAATGGGCTACCTACGTGGTTAAACCTCAGCAAGGCGATGCCAACCTAACCATTACCGATGTCAAAAATAAGGCTCCGTTTAAAGTTCAGCGGGCCGATACAGTTCGCTTTACCGGCGATTCTAAATATGCGGTATTCCTGATCCGCCCGTTCTATAAAGATATCCGCCAGGCTAAAATTAAAAAGAAAAAGCCCGAAGACATGCCTAAAGATACTTTAGGCTACATAGCCCTGGGCGGTAAAACGGTGACCAAAGTACCTGCTGTACGATCATTCAAAATGGCAGAGTCAGCGCCTGTTATTGCCTACCTTGCCCCTGCCGATACCGTTAAAAAACCAGCGGCGGGCGATACTTCTAAAAAAGCCATCGCGACAACTATTGCACCGCCAACCAAAGACGGAGGTAACTTAACCGTGTTACAATTACCAAACGGCAAGCAACGTACTTTTAAATTTGTAACTGAGTACCAGCTAGCTAAAAATGGCAAACTATTAGCTTTCTCTGTTACTGCACCAAAAAAATCTAAAGACGTAAAATCGGCTTTTTATGTATATGATATAGACAAGGATGAGCTGAAAGACATTAGCAATGGCCGTGGTACTTACAAAAACATCGCTTTTGATGAAACAGGGAAACAACTGGCCTTTACAGCCGAGAAGAACCCAGAAAAAGCACAGGTTAAACCTTTTAAACTTTACTATTACGCCATAGGTATTGATAGCGCTAAAGTTATTGCTGCACCTGCCTCTGAAGGTATGCCTGCTAAATGGGCGGTGAGCGGCGACGGTCGTGTTTATTTCAGCAAAAGCGGAGCTAAATTATTCTTCGGTACGGCGCCTATTCCTAAAGCAGCCGATACTACCATTGTTGATTTCGAGGTGGCTAAGCTGGATATCTGGAATTATAAAGACGATTACCTGCAACCGCAACAGCTTAAAAATTTGCAGCGCGAATTACGCCGTAATTACCTCGCGGTAATTGCACCTGCAGAAAGTAATAAACTAATTCAACTGGCAGACTTGGGTATACAGGATGTTGCAGTAGCTGCTAATAACGATGCTAAGTATGTATTAGGTATAACCGATACCGGTACCCGTATCCAATCGCAATGGGAAGGCGGAGGCCGCTTTAGTGCCTGGCTAATTAATACCCAAACTGGTGAGCGCAAACAGATCAGCGAGCGTTCTAAAGGTCGATACCAGCTTTCTCCGGGAGGTAACTATGTAGTTTGGTTTGATCCTAAGGCTCAAAACTGGTTTAGCTATAGTATTGCAACCGGTAAAAAAACCAACCTTACCGCTACTACTGGCACCAAACTGGGCGAAGAAGATAACGACGTGCCGGACGACCCCAATGCTTATGGATTAGCAGGCTGGACCACCGCCGACAAAGCTGTATTAATTTACGATCGTTACGATATCTGGAGCATAGACCCGGCAACAGGCGCTGCTACCAACTTTACCAACGGCGTAGGCCGCAAAAATAAACTGATCTTCCGCAGCGGTGTACCGCTGGAACGAGGATTCAGCGCAGCAAGTGAGGAGGAGAAAGCAATCCCGGTTAACAAACCTTACTGGATGCTGGTACAAAACGATGAAACCAAACAATGGGGCTTCTATAAAAAATCATTCGGCACAACCGCTGCTCCGCAAGAAATTGTAATAGCTCCGTTTGCTTACAGCACCTTGCAAAAAGCAAAAAACAGTGATGTATTTATTTACACCAAACAAAGCTATGTACAATCGCCGGATCTGTATGTGTCTGACAATTTGAAGAAAGAAACCCGATTAAGCAATATTAATCCGCAGCAGGCCCAATATAACTGGGGTACTGCCGAGTTGGTTCATTGGACCACGCCTAAAGGTTACCATTCAGACGGGATACTGTACAAACCAGAAAACTTCGATCCGAACAAAAAATACCCGATGCTCGTTTATTTCTACGAGAAATTAAGCGATGGTTTATATGGATATATCCCGGCAGCACCAACACCATCACGCTTGCCTATCTCTTACTTTGTAAGTAATGGCTACCTGGTGTTCGCGCCGGATATCAGTTACGAAACCGGCCATCCGGGCGCATCTGCAGTTGAGTTTATTAACTCTGGTGTTGAGGCCTTAAAGAAAAACGCATGGGTTGATGGTGCACATATTGGTATCCAGGGCCAAAGCTGGGGTGGCTATCAGGTGGCTTACTTAATTACCCAAACCAACATGTATGCTGCTGCATGGGCAGGTGCCCCTGTTGCCAACATGACTTCGGCCTATGGTGGTATCCGTTGGGAAAGTGGTGTAAGCCGCGAGTTTCAATACGAAAAAACTCAAAGCCGTATCGGTACAGATTTGTGGAGCAATCCGCAATTGTATATCGAAAACTCGCCGCTATTTCAGTTACCTAAAGTGCAAACCCCTGTAGTAATCATGTCTAACGATGCCGACGGTGCTGTTCCATGGTACCAGGGTATCGAGATGTTTACTGCACTGCGCCGTCTGGGTAAACCAGTTTGGTTATTAGAGTATAATGGCGAAGCCCACAACCTGGTATTACGCCAAAATCGCAAAGATATTTCTATCCGCGAAGCACAGTATTTTGATCACTTTTTGAAAGGCGCACCAATGCCGGCTTGGTTAGAAAAAGGCGTACCTGCCGTAGATAAGGGCAAAGACTGGGGATTTACTTTGGATAAATAACAGACAAAGATTAAAGACTGATAGAACAAATAATTTGTATATCAGCAAAAGGGTTCGATTGTATCGAACCCTTTTTTATTGCCGTTTAAGCTTATAGGTATAAAATACGTAATTGATTTGCTTTACAATCAGCAAACTATCGCCTTTGGTGCTGTAATTGTAAGTGCCATTTAAAACAAGGTTGGCATCAAAATTTGCAGTGTGTACGGTGGTATCTCTAAAGGTTATCTCATCATTTTTTGTCAAAAATGAACCCTGCCCTCCTGCCGGCATATAGTCCGGATTGGCTGTCGATTGATAATTACTTCCCGAAAATTTAACGGTAACACTGTGCAGCGACTCAACTATACTATTTGTTAAAGGATTATTCCTGGTGCTAAACTGGCCGCTATAAGTACCATTTAACTTTAATGATTTAAGTTCACTTTTTTTGCAGCTCCCTAATAACACAACTGCGGCTGTTAAAGCTAATAATTTATGTACCCTCATCCTATTATTTGTAATAGGGTTACGGGTACAAAGGTGCTTTTGCTACAGGGTATTTATTGTTTTACTATCTGTGGGCTCACAATATTATTTCAAGTAATAATGCCTGATCTGGTTTATCCTATCATCCAGTTCATATACCCAGGGTGTAGCGGTTGGGATATCCAGGTTGGAGACCTCCTCGTCCGTTAAGTTGTCAATATACTGCACCAATGCACGCAGACTGTTACCATGCGCGCAGATAATCACTTTTTGATTTTGCCTTAGCGCGGGTACAATGCTTTCGTGCCAGAAAGGTAAGGCACGGTTCATGGTTTCGCTCAGGTTTTCGGTGAGCGGGAGTTCCCGATAAGTTAAATCATTGTAGCGCAGATAATGGCCGGGGAAGCGTTCATCCTCCTCGGTAATTGCAGGTGGGTGCTCAAGCGGATCCCGGCGCCATTTATGCACCTGCTCCTCGCCATATTTTTCTATGGTTTCTGCTTTATTAAGGCCCTGTAATGCACCGTAAAAGCGCTCATTAAGCCGCCACGATTTTCCTACCGGGATCCAAAGCATATCCAGTTCATCCAAAGCAATATGCATGGTTTTAATGGCACGTTTTAATACAGATGTAAAGCCTATATCAAATGTAAATCCATTTTCTTTGAGTAGCTGTCCGGCTCTTTTGGCCTGGGCAAAACCTTCTTCAGACAGGTCTACATCTGTCCAGCCTGTAAAACGGTTTTCTTTGTTCCATACACTCTCCCCGTGTCGTAGTAATACCAGTTTCTGCATAACTCAAATAACGGCAATTACACGCATCAGTTTTTCATTGTTGGTAATTGTTTACAAATCAGCTACATTGCGTTAACCAATTTTTAAAACCTTTATGAGCTTTATCCCAACTACACCAGTTACGGTAAAAGATAGCGATGGCATTGCTAACCCAGCCCCGCTTGGCCTCTGCGCCTTTGGCATGACCACCGTTTTACTCAACATCCACAATGCCGGCTTTTTTGAAATGAATACCATGATACTTGCCATGGGCATATTTTATGGCGGGCTGGCGCAGGTTATTGCCGGCATAATTGAGGCGAAAAAGAACAATACCTTCGGCCTTACTGCCTTTACCTCGTACGGTTTCTTTTGGCTTTCATTAGTAGGCCTGTTGGTAATGCCCAAACTGGGCTGGGCGGCCCCTGCTTCAGAAACCGCAATGATTGCCTATTTAAGCATGTGGGGGTTATTTACCTTTTGCCTGTTTTTTGGTACGCTGAGGCTAAACAGGGCTTTGCAATTTGTATTTGCATCATTAACCATACTGTTTTTTTTACTGGTAGCGGGCGATGCAACGGGCAACGTAACCATAAAACACTTGGCCGGATATGAGGGCATCATTTGCGGGCTATCTGCTATTTATACAGGCATAGCAAATTTATTAAATGAGGTTTATGGAAAATCTATTTTACCCATAGGTACAGTTGCCGCAAAATAAAAAGGTATTACTAACTTGCAGCCGTGAAAGATTTCAAAAAATACTACATCATTCCTGCCGATCCACAGGATGTGTATAATGCCATCACTAACCCGCTTACGCTGGAGTTATGGACTGGTGACCCGGCAACCATGTCTACCGAACCGGGATCTGAATTTTCCCTGTGGGAAGACAGTATAGTGGGTAAAAACCTGGAGTTTGAAGAAAATAAGAAAATAGTACAGCAATGGTACTTTGACGGGCAGGATGAGCCATCTATTGTTACAATAAAACTTCACGCTCATGATGATGGTACTTCTGTAGAGATTCGGCACACAAACATCCCGGATGATGCCTATAATGACATTACAGAAGGCTGGGTAAATTCTTACCTGAGCGGCCTGGATGATTTCTTCGGAACATTGTAGGTAATTTGTTACTGAGATAATTTGTTGATTAACCCTGGTTAATCAATTTACATAAAACAAGAAAGCCGTCCCGATAATTATCGGGACGGCTTTCTTGTTTATTATTTATTGTAGCTTACAACAATGTAAACTCAACACGACGGTTTTTCTGACGTCCTGCTGCGGTTTTGTTAGTTGCAATTGGCTGTGATTTACCATAACCTGTAGCTTCAATTCTAGATGCGTTAGCACCTTTTTCTACTAAATAAGCTTTAATTGCTTCAGCACGGTCTTTAGATAATTTAAGGTTTGCATCTGTAGAACCTACGTTATCTGTGTGACCAGCTAATTTCAAGCTAAAGTTTTTGTTGATCAGGATTTCAGCAACATGATCAAGACTTTCGTGTGAATGCTCTTTGATAGTGGCTTTACCGAAATCAAACTCAAGGTTTGCAATCGCATTTCTAACAATACGTCTGTCTTCTTCAGTGATTACAATTTTAGCCGGAGGAAGTGGGCAACCTGCACCGTCAACCTTTACACCTGCTGGTGTATTAGGGCATTTATCAAAAAGATCGATAACACCATCACCATCTGCATCTGCAGTAAACTTAGCGTTAAGCGCAGTAACCGTTGCATTGGTAGCATTCAGATCTGATCTTAATTGCTCATTTTTCAAACGCTCTGCATCAAGCTTAGCTTGTAACTGCGCATCTTTCATTAAATACTCATTACGCATTGAATTAACCGGGTTGTGGGTAATCAATTTAGGTTTTGATGAATTGCCTAATGCAAACTCTAAACCAATATGCGCGTAAGAAAATTTATCGTTGCTTGAACCAACTGTGTAACCATCAAAGTTATCACCGTCAACAAAGTTTACCTGGTAGCCAATGTCAATGGCAACACCGTTAGCAACATTCATTTTTAAACCCAAACCAACCGGGATATAAGCTGCTTTTACGCTTCCGCTTGATTTGAAATCTGTTTCTGCACCACCTGCAGAAATTAATTTAGGTGCAAAACCCATTAAACCGAAACCGGCAGAGAAATAAGGCTGAATTGCATTCTTTTGATTTCTCCAGCTAATATTAGCTAAAGTAAACTGACCAGCCAAATCAACTGCATAATTGATTTGTGTTTTGTAGCTATTACGGATTGTTGTGTTGCCACCAGGTACCGGGCCTGTGCCTTCTACATTACCTCTAAAAAAGTTTAACTGTGCACCAAAAGAGTGCGAGAATTGGTTTCTGATGTATCCACCGTATCCAACATTACTGTTAGGAGTATCATAATCTTCATGACCTCTAAAAATGGTATATGGGGTTAATAAACCTCCATCAATACCGATAGACCATGTACGGAAAGTTGCTCCCTTAGAAAATGGTTGTACATAATCGCCTTTGCTTAGCGAATCTGTTTGTGCCATTAATTTTCCGCCAACCAACAAGGAAGTTGCCAGTAAAAGCGTTTTTTTGTTAAAATTGATTTTCATATTATTTGGTTAAGTATTGAAAATAACAGGCTAGGCCCGCATGTCCCATCCATAGCAACATGTGTGCCATTAATTATTACCATTAACCATATAGCAGAATAATTGTTTATCAATTGTAACAAAAAAGTTAGCAGCAAAATAAATTTGAAATGCCTGATAGATGCATAAATACTTCTATCAAGCTATAAAGTGCTAATAATGTGCTATAAAGCACTTTTTATAAGTGCCTGTTCAATGTCGGCAATAATATCTTTAACCTTCTCCAAACCGGCAGAAATACGGATTAAACCGGGCGTAATGCCTACAGCTAAACGTTGTTCTTCTGTAAGCTTAGAGTGGGTTGTACTTGCCGGATGCGACGCAATGCTACGGCTATCGCCCAGATTTGCAGTCACCGATACCATTTCAAGGGCATCTAAAAACTTGCGGCCTGCTTCTACCCCGCCCTTAACTTCTAAACAAATTACACCACCACCGGCAGTCATTTGCTTAACGGCGATATCGTATTGCGGATGCCCCTTTAAGAAAGGATACTTTACCCAGGTTACATTAGCATTTGGTTGCAAAGCTTCGGCCAGCTCTAATGCATTTTTGCAATGGCGTTCCATGCGTACATCAAGTGTTTCTAAGCTCTTACTTAATACCCATGCATTAAAAGGCGACAATGCGGGGCCTGTGTTACGGCAAAACAAATAGATCTCTTTAATCAGGTCGGCACGGCCAACAATAACACCGCCAAGTACGCGGCCTTGTCCGTCAATCCATTTAGTGGCCGAATGGATTACCAGATCGGCACCGTATTCAATTGGCTTTTGCAGCAAAGGTGTTGCAAAGCAATTGTCGACACTTAAAATAAGGTTATGTTTTTTGGCAAACTTACCGGCCCACTCCAAATCAATGATCTCTAATTGTGGGTTGGTTGGTGTTTCCAGATACATCATTTTTGTATTGGGCTGTATGGCAGCCTCCCAGGCAGCCTCATCATTGGCAGGTACCAGTGTGCATGTAATCCCATACTTAGGCAGGTATTTAGTTACCACGGTAAACGTGCTGCCAAATACAGAGCTCGAGCATACCATGTGGTCGCCTTGTTGCAGCAGGGCAAAAAATGATGAGAAAATAGCACTCATGCCGGTTGCGGTGGCAAAGCCATCTTCGGCACCTTCAAGCACACACATTTTTTTAATAAATTCATCAACATTAGGGTTGCTAAAGCGGCTGTAAATATTAGCGTCAGATTCGTCGGCAAATGCAGCGCGCATAGCTTCGGCCTCTTCAAAAATGAAGCTGCTGGTTAAATATAAAGGCGTAGAATGCTCCTTTTGCGGGCTTTTAACTGTTTGTATCCTTACGGCCTGGGTAACCGGATCTAATTGTTGTGGCATGAGAAAAATGTATAGTAATAATATTAAGATGCGTGTACAAAAACTTTAGTGTTGATTTTGGTGCCAGAGCCTGTTAAGGTTGCGGCGACTGAACAATACTTTTCCAGTGCAAGGTCAACCGCGCGTTTGGCCTTATCTTCATCAACCTTACCATAAATATGAAAGTCAACATTAATAGTTTGCCATAACGATGGCTCTTTGCCCGGCTCGCGTTCGCCACTGATGGTCATTTTATAATCTTTAACGTCCTGGCGTTGTTTCTTTAAAATGCTGATCACATCAATACCGGCGCAGCCGCCTAAGCCCATTAATAACATTTGCATTGGGCGTACGCCGTAATCCCAGCCACCACTTTCGGGGCTGCTATCCATACGTACAATGTGTCCGGTTGAATCTGTGGCTTCAAAACCAAAATCCCCTTTTACTCTTTTCAGTTCTATTACAGGCATGATATTCGGTGTAAAATGTACGTTGCGAAGTTATGACTTTGTGCTTTATTTAGCTAAATAAAACATATAATGCCTACTTTGTCTATCTGAAATGACTATTCTATGAAAAAAATTCTTTTTACCATTATCCTGTCAGCGAGCATGATTGCAGGTTTTGCTCAAAAACAATTAGTTTCTTACGAAGATATCCGCTATCTGCTGCACAATAACCTCAATAAAGCAGACACGTTTATGGCGGCAAAAGGCTACACGTTAAAAGAAATTAAGCAAGCAACTAAAAACAGAAAGTACACCTTAGCCTATTCGCCCAATACCACCAATAACATCGATATGCGGTCTGACGGAAAGAAGATCTTTATATCAATGCAAACCAATGTAATTGAACAATATAACCTGTTGCTTAACTCAATTTCACAATATAAAACAAGCACATCAAACTTGGGCGATGTACAGGTTTACCAGGTAAAAGACCTGGGCAGCATTTACATCACCGTGAACGATAGCATGCCTTACGATCCTTTAAAAAAGGACTACGATATCCAGATCGTTCCCGATAAAAACATCACAGCCATCAATTAATTATTGACGGTATTTAACCGGTACTATCTGTAACTACGTGTTATCATCATTGCCAAATATTCTGCAATACTATCCTATTTGTTTTAGGTGATGCTGAAGGTGCGACAAATAATCATGAGCAAGCCAGTTCACAGTATGTAAACTAGGTTCATCTTTGCCATTATCACACTTTACATCCAAAAGTTGAGGCGGGTAATTAGCCAGTACTCTTATCATTTGTCTGTTTAATAATCTCCACAAGGCCAGCAACTCGTTCGGGTCTGCATCCTGGTAACATTGCGCAATAACCCATTCGTTCTGAAAATATATAAGCTTAAAATTTTCTTCAAAAGTGCATCTTATAAAGCGTTGCAAATTAATTTGTGCGCTGTCTATTAAATGCCCTATAATTTCCTGGTTAGACCATTTTTCGGGCGAAGATTTATTTGCCCAGTTAATGCCTGCAGATTTTGTATAGATAATAAAATCATCAATAGTGGTTTCAAGTTGTGCTAAAAGCGTGTTCATATTTCATTTACATAAATGCAGCTTTACTAAATCAAACAAAAAAACTAACTTCAAACCCTTAATCATTCGCATGGCATTAAATTATATCTGGATAGCTTTTTTTATAGTTGCCTTTACTGTTGGCCTTATAAAGTTAATATTTTTAGGTGATACCGAAATATTTAAGCTAATGGTAGAAGGGTTGTTCGATACTACCAAAGCATCTGTAATGGATTTTGCTTTACCCCTGGCAGGTACCATGGCTTTTTGGCTAGGTATCATGAATATTGGGGAAAAAGCAGGCGCCATAAACGTACTGTCACGTATTGTAGGTCCTTTCTTTCACCGCCTTTTTCCTGAAGTTCCTAAAGACCACCCCGCCAACGGTGCCATGCTTATGAATTACTCGGCAAATTTGCTTGGGCTGGATAGTGCCGCTACCCCGCTTGGCATAAAGGCAATGGCAAGTTTACAAGAACTCAATCCGGATAAAGACAAAGCCTCTAACGCACAGGTGATGTTTATGGTTTTGCATGCATCGGGGCTTACTTTATTACCTGTAGGTGTAATTACACAACGTTTTATTTTGCACTCAAAAGACCCAAGCGATATTTTCATCCCTATCATCATAGTTACTTTTGTATCTACCCTTACCGGCCTCATTGTTGTGGCCATTAAGCAAGGTATTAATCTGTTCGACAGGGTGATATTGGCATGGTTGGGCGGCCTTTCTCTTTTTATAGGAGGTGTGGTTTATTATTTTGCAGAATACTTATCAAAGCAACAAATTAGCGAAGTATCAAAAGTGTTCAGTAACGTAATGCTGCTGGCCATACCCACCATATTTGTAATTGGCGGCTTGTATAAGAAGGTCAACGTTTTTGAAAGCTTCATCGAAGGTGCCAAAGGCGGGTTCGAAACCGCTGTACGTATTATCCCCTACCTCGTGGGTTTATTAGCCGCCATCAGCCTTATTCGTACCTGCGGCGTTTTGGACTGGATCACAGAAGGTTTTCGTTATCTGTTTGGATTAATAGCCATCGACACAAGGTTCGTTGATACCATACCTATCATTTTAATACGCCCAATGAGCGGACAGGCAGCACGGGCAATGATGATTGTACTGATGAAACCCAACCCCGATAATTTTATCGGCCATTTAGCCAGCGTTCTATATGGCTCATCCGACACGATATTCTATATAGTTGCGTTATACTTTGGTGCAGTAGGCATAAAAAAAACCAGATATGTGGTTCCGGTAGCTTTATTTGGTGATCTGGTGGGCATTATTGTGGGCATATTTATATGCTATTTATTTTTCGGTTAATATTCTCTTTCTATAAATCATGAAACGATTTCTTTCTATTTTATTAGTAGGTATGGCAATTTACAATGCTTCGGCCCAAACACCATTAAAAATGACACCCGAACTGCTTTGGAAATTAGGCCGTTTAGGCAGTACCAACCTAACGCCTGATGGCAAGCACCTGATATATAGCGTTACCCATTATAATTTAACCGAGGCAAAATCTGAAGCTAACCTTTACAGCATACCTGTAACCGGCGGCGAGGCTACAGCCATTACGCATGACCCGGCATCCCGACAGATCATTAAGATTGAACCAGATGGCCGTATCATCTACTTTTTTGATGACAACATCTGGCAAATGGATGCTGCCGGAAAACAGGTGAGCAAATTGAGCGATAAAGCATTAAAAGATGCTGATAATGTGCAGCTATCTCCTGATGGGAAAAAGATCATTTATACAGTTGACGTACCGGTTGTAAAAATATTAGGTAAAGACCGCTATCCGGATTTGCCGAAATCAAATGCTTATGTTTTTACAGATTTAAATTACCGCCACTGGGATACCTGGGAAGACGGTAAGTTTTCGCACGTGTTTGTGGCCGATTATGATAACGGTAAAGTAAGCAATGAGAAAGATATTATGGCCGGTGAGCCTTATGATACTCCTCAAAAGCCATCGGGCGGCGCAGAAGATCTGCTATTTAGCCCGGACGGTAAGAGCATTATTTATGTATGCAAGAAGAAGTTTGGTAAGGATTATGCGCAAAGCACAAATACCGATCTTTACCAATATGACATTGCTGCAGGCACAACCCAAAATATAACTGTAGGTATGATGGGGTATGATACCACACCCTCTTTCACCAAAACCGGCGACAAGCTGGCCTGGTTAAGCATGAAGGAAGATGGTTTCGAGTCTGACAAAAACGACATTGTAATTAAAGATATTAAAACCGGTAACAAAACAAACCTAACCGAACAATGGGACGAAACTGTATCATCATTTCAGTTTAGCGATGACGGTAACCGGATTTTCTTTATAGCCCCTAAAAATGGTACGGAGCAGCTGTTCCAGATCGATCTGCGTTTACGCCTTGCGCCGGGATCGCCGCAGGCTATTAAGCAGCTCACGAAAGGGCAGTTTGACGTAGCCGGAATTGCAGCACAGCGTGGCAATACCATTTACGTGCAACGGGCCGACCTTAACCACGCTACAGAGCTTTATGCCGTAAGCCTGAAAGATGGTGGCATGATGCAGGTAAGCACCATCAACAAATCGATTTACGATCATTTGCCAATGAGCCGGGTTGAAGAACGCCATATTAAAACTACCGACGATAAGGACATGCTGGCCTGGGTAATTTACCCGCCAAATTTCGACCCGGCAAAGAAGTACCCTACCCTTTTATTTTGCCAGGGCGGCCCGCAGGCGGCTTTAACACAAGCTTATTCCTTCCGTTGGAACTTCCAGTTAATGGCTGCACAAGGTTATATTGTAATTGCCCCTAACCGCCGTGGCATGCCAGGCCATGGTGTAGAATGGAATCGCCAGATTAGCGGCGACTGGGGCGGGCAACCGATTAAAGATTATTTATCGGCGATTGATGATATTGCCAAAGAGCCTTATGTTGATAAAAGCAGACTGGGTTGTATAGGTGCAAGCTATGGCGGGTACTCGGTTTATATGCTGGCAGGCGTGCATAATAATCGGTTTAAAACCTTTATTGCCCATGATGGGCTTTTCGATCTGAAAAGCTGGTATGGCACTACCGAAGAGCTTTGGTTTGCCAACAAAGACCTTGGCGGTAATTACTGGGATAAAGACAATAAAATTGCCCAAAAATCATACGAAAAGTTCAATCCAAGCAACCTTGTTGATAAATGGAATACACCAATTATGATAATACAGGGCGGTAAAGATTACCGGGTACCTATTGAACAAGGACTGGGTGCCTACCAGGCTGCCCAGCTAAAAGGGCTAAAATCTAAATTATTATACCTGCCTGATGAAAATCACTGGGTACTAAAGCCACAAAATGCCATAATTTGGCAAAGAGAGTTTTTTAACTGGCTAAATGAAACCCTTTAATTATTAACGTAATTAAAGGATTTCATAACGTAATATTGTTTTTCCTCTATAAAATAACAATCTGTATATCAAATAATTAATTCGAATTATATTTATTTAACAAACTTGAGTTAAGCTCTTTTCGTTTAATCTATTTCAACCAAACATTAAAGTAATATTGTGTAATTCCTACATTCTTATTGCTTCTATCGCTCTTAAAAACTTACCTGTTTAAAAAGAGATTTTGATGAAAAGAGGCCTTAAGGGGTTATCGAGAATTTTAACTTATACTATTTTATTATTTGCTGTTACAAATTCATTCGCACAAACAGTCAGTATTACTAATGTTGATCCTGGCCCTTATGGCCCGGGGTCGTCAATAGCTGTAAAAATTGCTACCCCATATGGGGCCAATTGCCTGAAAAAGACCAACATTTTTAACCTGTTTCTTTCTGATGCAAGCGGCGATTTTACCAATGAAACGCCTATTGGCATTTTTAACGGTTATGGCTCTACCAATGGCGGCCTTTACGCCACCTTTGTTAATGGTACTATCCCTACGTCTGCCCAAATTATCCAGGGTGTTGCTTACCGCGTAAGGGTTAAAACCACGGCACCGGCATATGTAAGTGCACCATCGGCAGCATTTAGTATTGGCGCTTCACCGGGTGTTCAGGCATCCATAACTTCTACTACTACAATGTCAGGTTACCCCGAAGTTTTTGGTAAATGCATTGTTAGTGCTAATTTAAAAGATAATTACACCTTTCTCAATAACTCAACAGCGGGTACAGTGGTTACCGCTAATTTTTATGATGAGCAGTCTCTTAAAGATAAAGGCACAATTCCATTTACCGGTACCAATATAAACTTCACAGCAGATACATCTAATAAAGATGCCGGCGAGAAATTCCGTTTTGGTATCAGCCATGATGCACAAACATCCAGATTAAACTATACCAATACCAGCGGCACTACAGAAGGAAGCCTGGATTATGAAACTACACTCCCCTCTCATACAGACCCTTACCGTAAATTCCAGGATGCCCGGAGATGTTATGATTTTTATTAATCTGCTTTGAGAGTTCAAACCTTTATCTGATATTTATACTCTATGGACAAAAACGCTTACCTGGGTACAAAATCTACAAAAAAGAGTAAAGCACTTAAGGGTGTGTGGTTTATCATAGCCGCAGCAATAATTTTTATTATTGTGATATTAAGATATGTACAAAACAGTGAGGTAAGGATAAGCAGCCGGGGGTTACCGGAAAAAGAAGATGCTTATAAGGTCGCTAAAGCATTTTTAAAGGCAGATTCGCCGAGTTCTGAACGAATTGATTTCTCTGATGACGGATTCTCCTTCGGTAAAAAAACAGATTCTATATATATTATCAGATCAACTTTTGAGAAACATTTGGATGGTGGCGATTTAAAAAAAGGCAGTTTTTCTGTAACCATGCGTTATAAAGGTGGCGCCAATGACGATCAGAATAACTGGGATTTGATGAATATTAACAAAGATTGATCCTGAATATTTACTAATGGCTTTGAATTTAATACGCGAATCTTTAGGCAGCGCACAGGCTAAAACTGGTTTAACCCAGTACCAAACAGTTGTTACCAGCAACAAGCACGGTATTGTTGTAGACGAGCCAGAGGATTCTAAAGGTACTAATACCGGTATAGAACCGATGGGTTTGTTAACGGGCAGCCTGGCTAGCTGTACAGCCATTACCTTGCGTATGTATATAGACCGAAAGATGTGGGTAGTAGATGAAATAACCGTTAAAGTAGAACTTTTTAGAATTGAAGGCGGAACCCTCTTTGAAAGAACCCTGCAGTTTATAGGCGAACTTAGCGATGAACAAAAGAAAAGGCTAATACAAATTGCCGATGCCTGCCCTGTGCATAAAATATTGGTTGGTGATATTATGGTAGATACCAGAATATCATAACGATATAAAAAAAGCAGACCAGAATAAATCCGGCCTGCTTCAATCACTCTAAAACAATCACCTCTAACTTTAGAAGTTTCTTTATATAAACAATACTATTGTATCGGCTATTTACTTATTAATATAACACAAAGATACGTACTATACACTTGTACCCCTGACTAATTTATTGGTTTTTACCTCTGTATGACAGTGGTTTAAGGCCGTTATAATACATAAATACTTATATAAACGTAAAAACATATCCCCCATTGTGTCTAAACGACAATTAAGTTGATTTAAAACTTTTTTTTGTTTTGTACCTTATGTTGCTATTGAACCTTTGCTGATACTAAATGAGTTTACCCAACAAGCTACCCCCAGACCTGCTCGAATTTTCTGAACGCATGCCATCTATTGTATGGAATGTATTAATTGCAAGTGTTTCTATCATTATTGGTTTAATAGCCAAGGCTATTATTACCCGCATATTAAAGTATTACGAGAAGAAAGCCGACTATAAAATTTATTCATTTTTTAAGTCTTTTATAATACACTTGGGTGTACCATTTACTTATTTTATACCCCTATTTCTGCTAAACATCGCTTTGCCGCTGATGCGCATGAATAAGCTCTATTACGACCCGCTTAATCAGTTCATAGATATTCTTTTAACCCTTGCCTTTGCCAACATACTAATTAACTGCATACGTATAGCAGAAGATTATGTATATCATGTTTATGACCTTAATAAAGTTGATAATTTAAAAGAGCGAAAAATCCGGACGCAACTATCATTTATCCGCAAACTTGTGGTGGCTATCATTGTGTTTGTAAACATTGCTATAATTTTACTCAGCTTTGAGAGCATGCGTAAAATTGGCACAGGTTTATTAACCGGTGTTGGTATTGGGGGTATTATTGTGGGTTTGGCCGCACAAACCTCACTGGGAAACCTTTTAGCGGGGTTCCAGATCGCTTTTACGCAACCTATACGTATTGATGATGTACTGATAGTTGAAAACGAGTGGGGCCGTGTAGAAGATATTACACTCACCTATGTGGTGTTACGGATTTGGGATCAGCGTAGGATGATATTACCCATCAATTACTTTATAACCAAGCCTTTCCAAAATTGGACGCGTATATCAGCCGATATTTTGGGTACAGTTTTTATTTACATGGATTACTCCATCCCTATTGAACCGTTGCGTAAAGAATTTGACGATCTACTTGCCAAAACCAAACTTTGGGATGGCAAAGTAAAGGTATTACAGGTTACAGATGCCAAGGAAAAAACTATTGAAATACGTTTACTCATGAGTTCCGGTAATTCTTCTGACGCGTTTGACCTGCGCTGTTATATCCGCGAAAACATGATCACATTTATTCAGAAAAATTTCCCTGAAAGCCTGCCTAAGATACGTGCCGAGATCAGTAATTTGTTTCAACCGCCCCCTTCGGCAGAACTTGGGAATGATGTGATTAAGCAGTTGTAATGAGCTTTGCGCCACCACCTGCCACCAAAGCGTCTTCAATAAAACCTATAACAGGATCTAAAATACCGGTTTTTTTAACGGTAGCTTTACGGATATAAAAGCTGGCAAATGTAGATGCCGCCGCTGTTGCGCCTCCTAGTAATGCGCCCGTTATAGCGTTGCCCCCTGCTGCTTTATAAATGCTTGCACCTGCCAGTGCGCCAGATAAAAATCGGGCGCCCAATGCAGTTGGTTTAATTCGGTTAGGTGCCGATGGCATTTTATCACCCACAAACTCGCTAACTGCCAATACCTTTAACACTAAAGCTACTTTTTCTGACTGCATTAAATTTAAAGGCGAACCTTCCAGTGCTTTAGAATGGTGATGGCTTAATATATGGCTGGTTATTGCCGGTGCCGCCATTGAACGCATACCAGCAATTATACCCAAACTAAGGGTTTGCCAAAATTGATCTGTTATTTTTAATGCCATATATTTCTATTAAAATTCTATTATCTATAACCCACAGGCTACTTACTTGTTTATATAAAAGATTGAAACACAAACGCAAGCTGAATAAATTATTAAAATTGAAAGGCTTGATTAGTAAATTGATATATAATACCCTATAACGAGACACTTCAAGTACTATACCCGTACGTAAAAATATATTAGAAAGGCCGGGATGCAATGCATTCCGGCCTTTATTTGTCGTAGAGGCACAATACTTTCTGTCTCTTATAGGTATGTTTGAATTACACCGCAGGGGTCAACTCTGCTTCCTTAACAACCGGTGTTTTTTTAAACCGATCTTTAATACGCAATCGGATGATGTACATACAGGGTACTAATATCAATGTGATAATGGTTGCAAAACCTAAACCAAATATCATAGTCCATGATAATGGCCCCCAAAATGCAACATTATCACCACCAAAATAAATGTGCGGTTTAAAATTGGTAAACAAGCCTACAAAGTCGATATTGAAACCAACCGCTAGTGGGATTAAGCCCATAATGGCGGCGCTGGCTGTCAGCAACACCGGTGTCATCCGGGTACGGGCAGCTTCAACAACGGCATCATGCACATTATGGGTTTCCTCCATCAGCATATCTGTAAACTCTACCAGTAAAATTCCGTTACGTACCACCACACCGGCCAGGGCAATAATACCCACACCTGTCATTACGATAGAGAATGTCATGTGGAAGGCACTTAAACCAAGCAACACACCAATAATACTAAAGAAGATCTCACTCAGAATAATCAGCGTTTTACCTACCGAGTTAAACTGTGCCATCAGGATAATGAGGATCAGCCCGAAAGAGATCATCAATGCTGTACCCAGGAAGGTAGCTGTTTCAATTTGGTCTTCCTGTGCGCCACCCATTTTATAAGTTACCCCATCAGGAAATTTGAAGCTGCGAAGGGCATTAGTTATGGCCGCATTAACTTCTGTTGGGTTATTAGGCTTTATCACGCTCGACCCTAAGGTAAGTACACGTCTCGACTGCTTATGCTTAATATTAGCATAAGTATTGGTATAACGAATGTCTGTAAAGGCCGAAATAGGCACCTGGCGTATAGCACCACCACTAGCTAAATCACGATAGGTGATTTTCATGTTGCGAAGCAAGTCAATATTATAACGCTGATCTTCTTGTGCGCGCACATCGATCTCATAATTATCTTCTTTCGTATTCCTGAAATCAGAAGCTTTGTAGCCATATACCGAAGTGAATAAAGCACCAGTGATTTGTTGCGTGGTAATACCTTCGCGATTAGCACGTTCACGGTTAATATCAAATACAATCTCTGGTTTAACATTTTGTACATCGGGCACTAAACCTTCAATACCTGCAATTTTTTGCTGATCAATAAATTTCTTCATCCGATCGGCCGTTTTTACCAATGTATCCAGGTTATCGCCTGTTATTTCTAAACTGATATCCTTTTGCACCGGAGGGCCAGAGTTTTCCTGTGCTACAGAGATCTTTGCCCCCGGCACACCCTGAACTGTTGCACGGATTCTGTTTAATATGGCCTTGGTATCTTTCCCATTTC
Source organism: Mucilaginibacter polytrichastri (assembly GCF_001911425.1). Taxonomy (GTDB): domain Bacteria; phylum Bacteroidota; class Bacteroidia; order Sphingobacteriales; family Sphingobacteriaceae; genus Mucilaginibacter; species Mucilaginibacter polytrichastri. Next base: position 2,340,931 of record NZ_MPPL01000001.1, read on the forward strand.
GTTTGGCAAATTCAACAAACGCAACAGTGATCTTTCCCTTATTGTAATAAGTTCCCTGATCTTCATCCGTTGGGTCCGTTACACCTACGGAAACATTCGAGATGATAGATGATACCACATCTTTATCAGGTTCAACAACTTGTGCAACGCGTTTTTCCAATTTACCGATCACTTCATTGGTATAATTCTGATCTGTACCAATTGGCATGGTTACATACACATAAGCAAAGTTGGGGTCGCCTGACGGAAATTGCTCTACCTTAAGATTACTCACAATGGTAAACGCAATACTCACAAAAAATAGTACAATAACACCACCCAGTATCCACCATGGGCTTTTAACCGCTTTCTCCAATATACGTGCGTACCAATTTTGGAAACGTGGCCAAAGGTTTTTCTGGAAACTATCTATCACTCTTAGCAACACAAAGTGGTTGAGCAGATATAACAGAATGGCGAATACCACAAAGTTACCTACGCCCCTATTTATTAAATAACCCAAAACTGCCGCACCTGCCATAAACATTAAGACACGGATTACCTTTTTGTCAAACTTAGGATT
>NZ_MPPL01000001.1:2341502-2376330 GCF_001911425.1 Mucilaginibacter polytrichastri
CGTGCTCGCCCTCATGGTGAGGTTTCATAAAATCAACCGCGAAAACCGGGTTCATAATATAAGCCACCAATAAAGAAGCTAACAATGTAATGATCAAAGTAATTGGTAAAAAGAACATAAAGTGCCCGATTAAGCTATTCCAGAATGCCAAAGGCACAAATGGGGCCAGCGTAGTCATGGTACCGGAAAATACCGGTAAGAAAACCTCACCTGCAGCCATTTTAGCAGCTTGCTTAATAGGTATAGCACCGTTGTTAAATATCCTGTGTGTGTTTTCAATTACCACAATGGCATCATCTACTACAATACCCAATGCGAGCAGGAAGGAAAACAGCACAATCATGTTGAGTGTAAACCCAATAGCCGGCATTACCAGGAAAGCGATGAAACATGATAACGGTACCGACAGCGCCACAAATATGGCATTGGTGCTACCCATAAAGAACATTAGTATAATTGTAACCAGTATAAACCCTATAATGATTGTATTGATCAAATCGTTTAGGGTTGAACGCGTTTTATCAGACTGGTCACCGGTAATTGTAATATCTAATCCTTTAGGGAAAATAGTTTTCTGCTTTACTTTAATCAGATCATAGATCTTATCAGAAGCTTCGATCAGGTTTTCGCCTGATCTTTTACTAACGTTAAGCGTAATTACATTTTTGAAGTTAGGGTTATTAGGCGTTTTTAAACGGGCAAAACTCTCCTGATCCTGAAAACCATCAACAACCTGTGCAATATCGCGCAGGTAAACAGCCTTACCTTGCGGGTTACGGATAATTAAAGCTTTAACCTCATCAGCACCTTTAAAATCCTGTTTAATATCAATAGTACGCTGTACACCATCATTTACTATGGCACCTGCAGATGAAATAACATTTTCGTTACCTACAGCCTGAATGATGTCATTATAGCTGATCTGAGCAGCGGTCATTTTACTAATATCAACATTGATCTGAATGTTAGGCTTCAAGGCACCAACTTCATCAACTTTAGATATTTCTTTCATACCCTCAACATCGTCTTTAATGTTGTCTGCATATTCCTTCAATTTTTTCAGGTCGTAATTACCAGAAATATTGATATATAAAATAGGCAGATCGGCAACGTTGATATCAGAAATGATAGACTCTTTCAAGTTATTATCATTCTGCGGCAAATCTTGTTTGGCTTTATCAACGGCATCTTTTACATCCTGCTTGGCATCTTTAATTTTAATATCGGCATTAAACTCGGCCGTTATAATCGATACGTTTTGCTGGGTGTTTGAAGTAACCTTTTTTAAGCCCTTTAGCGACTTTAGTTGCTTCTCCAATTGCTTGGTTACCAGCGTTTCGATATTTTGCGGAGACTGGCCAGCATAGGCAGTAGTAATATAGACCTTTGACTGTGCAATATCAGGGAAGTTCTCTTTCGGTAACCTGTTGTAACTCAACAAGCCTAGTAATGTAATGAGGAATATCAGTACATAAACTGCCGTTTTGTTATCTATGGCCCAACTCGAAGGGCCAAATTCTTTGTTTAAATCTTTCATTTAAAATCAGTTTAAAAGATTAATTAGCTGATGATGCTTTAATCCTATCGCCATCTTCAATATCACTTGCACCTTCGGTTACAAGTTTATCTCCGGCTACAATGCCCGATAATATTTCGGCACTACCACCATAAACTCTTCCTACCTTAACAGTTTTTTGTTTGGCAATACCGTTCTCGTCAACAAAAACGTAGTCGCCCTGCTCCGATTTTTGGATGGCTTTAAAAGGCACAACCAATGCAGTTTTACTGCTGTAATCAGCAATTTTTAAAGTAGCAGTCATGTTAGGGCGAAGCGTTTTACGGGTTGGCAATTTAACCTCTACCGCAAAACTGCGCGATCCCGGATCGATAACTTTAGCCGCAAATGTTACCACCGCATCTAACGAATCGGCAGCATCAGGGATCAATATTTTAACATGATCGCCCAGGTTTACACGGCCCGAATAAGATTCCGGTACATCAGCCTTAACCTTTAATATATCTGCATTTACAATACGGATGCCTGTGGTGCCCGGCTGTGCAACCTGGCCCAGTTTCAAATCCATTTGGTCAACAGTACCGTTAATCGGCGATTTAATGCTATACATAACAGCTTGTTGTTGCAATGAGGCCATTTGTTTCTGGCTGCCCTCCAGAGCAGTTTTGGCTTGTAAAAACTGTACTTCTGTACCGATTTTTTGGTCCCAAAGGTTTTTTTGGCGTTGGTATAAAGTCTTATTTAAATCAACCTGTGTTGCAATCTGAGCAATATTTTGTCTCAATACAGCATCATCCAATTGCACAAGCACTTGCCCTTTACTTACGTGATCTCCAACCTTTACTCGAATAGCGGTAATGGTACCCGGCGACTGTGGATATGCAGTTACGTTGTCCTGTGCATCAATACGGCCTTGTATTTGTATGTAATTGGTAAAGTTTCCTTGCTTTACTTCAACCACATTAACATCAGTAACTTTTGATGAATCCTGGGCACCGCTTTTAGTTTCCAGTGCAGCAATTTTACCAGCTATCTCCGATTGTTGTTTTTTAAGATCCGCGAGTTCGGCTTTCGGGTCTTTAGGCTTATTGTTGCATGCTGCCAAAGCCATTAAAGCAACTGCACTTGTGTATAATATTTTTTTCATGTGTGTTTTATGTATGATTGGTTTAGCTGATTATTGAATTTTACCGTATGCTCTGTCAAGGTCAACCTTGCTAATTAAAGCATCGTATAAACCTTGTATATAATTATTGTCTGCAACAACCAGGGCTGTTTCTGCCTGAGTTACTTCAATGCTCGAGCCTACCCCCTGCTGATATTTGATACGGGAAACCCTCAGCACTTCATTAGCCACCTCGCGGTTACGCTTTTGATTGTTTAAAGTTTGCAAACCGTTGATGTAGTTTATACGGGCAGCGTTGGTTTGCAGGTTTAAACCATTCTTAACATTTTCCATATCGTTGCGAGTTTTTTGAACAGAAATTTCTGCCTGTTTTACCTGGTTAGTACGTTGGAAACCATTAAAAATGGGCACCTTTAAATTTAACCCAATATAACTCGATGGAAATTGCGAACTATATAAAGTACTAAACGCGTTGTTTTGATAAGATGAGGTATAGTTTGCGGTAGCAGATAAAGTTGGTAAAAATTGGGATTTTTGTCTTTTCAAATCAAGCTGGTTTAACTTTAACTGAGTTTCATATAAGCTGTATTCTATGCGCTTATGATAAGCCGTGGTATCTGTAGTGGCTACCATAGCTACGCTTTCATCAAGCTTAACATCTTCTAGTTTATCTTTTAGATCCAGTTCTGTTTCAATAGGCATCCCCATCTGAAATTTAAGCATCTGTACATTAAGTACTAGCAGCCTTAATGTATTTGCACGGGTGGTAACCAAATCATTATATTGTACGCTTAAGCGGTCAACGTCTATCTTTTCTACAAAGCCTTGTTTGTTTTGGGCGATGGTTTGGTCGTACTGCTCTTTAATTTGCTTCAGGTTGGCATCAAGCAGCCTCACCGTTTCGTCACTTACCAATACTTGGTAGTAGGCCTTGGTAACCTGTACATTGGCCTCAATTAAGCTACGGGTAACATTGCGCTGTGAAAGTTCTTTGTAGGTTTTAGAAGCCTTTAAACCTACCAGGTAACTACCGTCAAATAGGATCTGGCTTGCATCTACCCCAAAATTTGATTGATATTTTACACCGAATTTTAGCGGTATATAAGTACCCGGCTGGCCGATAAATGCGCCGGGAATCAATGTAGTAGGGATTTTTAAATAATCCTGAAATGAGGCCGAGCCATTAATTTGCGGCAAACCTATACCCGTGGTTTCCTTTACCTTGTATTCTGCACTTTTAACATCAAGCCGGGCATTTACCACACTGTCCTGATGCTCATAGGCGTACTTAATACAATCCGCCAGCGTAAAGCTGTATGACGACGGACTACTTGCAGGCCCTTGCTGTGCATAACTACTTAACGTAGTTATGCATAACATCAGCCCCACTTTAATTACATTCTTCATTTGTTGGTTTTATCTATTGAGTGGTTGATTATTCCTGGTTTATATTTTGATATTCATTAAGTAATTTGTAGCCTTTCAGGGTACATATGCCATAGTTAAAGTGCTCAAGAAACTGTTGTTGTACTGTCCAAACATTAAAATCTGCGAATGGAAAAATAGCATTGTTAAAACCTATTTCCACTTGTGCCACGCGCATTAGGGCCATTATTTTAGCATCAATCTCTGGGCGAATGTAGCCTTGCTCCTTACCCTGTTCTAAGAGATCAACCAGTGTTTGCACCATTTTCTCTGATTTAAACTGCTGAAACTCTTTCCATGCATCAGAATGATACTTTTGCATATCATGCATAACTATCGGGTTTATCCTGGCTATCAGTTCTTCAGAACATTTCATCATTTTAAGCATCTTCTCTATCACATTACCGTCTTCGGCCATAATATCGTCCATGTCTTTCTTGTCAAGCTCCAGCTTGGCTTTAACCAGCTCAACCACCAACTCATTTTTATCAGAAAAATGCTGATAGATAGTTTTTTTCGACATCCCTAATTGCTTCGCGATATCATCCATGGTCACACTCTTTATGCCGGCTTGCATAAAAAGCTCAAACGCTCCTTCTAATATCCTCTGTGTCTGGCTCATTATAAAGCCAAAACTATGGAAACATTTTTTGATTTCAAAGTTTCCATGTAAAATTACTTCCCCCCACCATCGCTTAATTATTACCTTTGCAAAAACATATTATTGATGGACCTTACTGCCCTTTCTGCTATATCACCTGTTGATGGTCGCTACCGCAACGTAACAAAAGATCTTTCTGCTTATTTTTCAGAATTTGCCCTGATTAAGTACAGGGTGTTTGTAGAAATTGAGTACTACATAACGCTTACTCAATTTAACCTGCCACAGCTTACTACTTTAGATAGTGTTATTACCAACAAGTTACAGGATATCTATAAAAATTTCAGCGAGGCCGATGCACAGGTTATTAAAGATATTGAGAAAATCACTAACCATGATGTTAAGGCGGTTGAATATTTTATTAAGCAAAAGTTTGATGAGATAGGACTTGCTGATAAAGAGTTTATCCATTTTGGCTTAACCTCTCAGGATATTAACAATACGGCTATTCCATTTACATTTAAACTGGCTTTAGACGAGGTTTACTACCCTGCAATTGCCGAGCTGATTGAGTTATTGAAACAATATGTTATCGATTGGAAAGATGTATCGATGCTGGCCCATACCCACGGACAACCAGCCTCACCTACGCGTTTGGGCAAGGAGCTACAGGTTTTTGTAGAACGTTTAGAAAGCCAGTTGGTGTTACTCAAACAGGTGCCTTTTTCTGCTAAGTTTGGCGGCGCAACCGGTAATTTCAATGCACACCATATTGCCTACCCTACACATGATTGGAAAGATTTCGGCAATCATTTTGTAAACGATGTGTTAGGACTGCACCGTTCACAATTTACTACCCAGATAGAGCATTACGATAACTTTGCTGCACAGTGTGATGCTTTGAAACGTATTAATAACATCATCCTTGATCTGGACCGCGACATGTGGACTTACATATCCATGAACTACTTTAAACAAAAGATCAAGGCCGGCGAAATCGGTTCATCGGCTATGCCGCATAAGGTTAACCCTATTGACTTTGAAAATTCTGAAGGTAATGTAGGTATTGCAAACGCATTGTTCGAGCACCTGGCAGCCAAACTTCCTGTCTCCCGTTTACAACGGGATCTGACAGACTCTACCGTGTTACGTAACATCGGCGTGCCTGTTGCTCATACTTTAATTGCCATAAAATCGACCATGAAGGGCCTCAACAAGTTATTGCTGAACGAAACTGCCCTGAAAGCAGACCTGGAAGCTAACTGGGCAGTTGTGGCAGAGGCCATACAAACCATCCTGCGCAGAGATGGCTATCCAAACCCTTATGAAGCATTAAAAGAGCTCACACGCGTTAATACCGGCATTAATGCCCAAACAATTGCCGGCTTTGTAGACACGCTGGAGGTTAGCGAAAGCATTAAACGAGAACTTAAAAGTATTACGCCTGGTAACTATACAGGTATATAGTCATGTACAGGTCAAATCAAGATCATTTAACATATTAAATGATTTTACTGTATAACTTTGTTAATATAGATTAGATAAAAGAAATTCTCATGAATATCAACGTATATACCGAAAGCACACCAAACCCGGCAACAATGAAGTTCATTGTTAACAAGTTGCTGATTAACGGCAGTGTAGATTATCCGACTAAAGAAAGCGCCGAAAAATCAACCTTTGCAAAAGAGCTTTACAAGTTCTCGTTTGTAAATGGTGTGTTCTTTGCCAGTAACTTTGTTACGGTAACTAAAACCGAAGGTTCTGAGTGGAATGATGTAGAACCAATTGTAAAAGAATTTGTAAAAGGTGCTGTTGAGTCTGAATTAAAAGTTCAGGAAGAAGAGCAGGCCGACGTAAACTTTGAAGGTACGGATGCCGAAGTTAAAATTCAGCAGATATTACATGATTATGTTCGCCCGGCTGTTGAGCAAGACGGCGGCGCAATAGCTTACAAATCATTTACAGAAGGTGTGGTAACAGTTGAACTACGCGGTTCATGCAGCGGCTGCCCTTCATCAACCATTACATTAAAAGCCGGTATTGAAAACCTGCTCAAACGTATGGTGCCAGAAGTACAGGAAGTAGTTTCTGAAGCCATGTAATTACTTGATTTCACCGTTTAAGGTGATTTCACTTATAAAATAAAAAAGGCGATCCGATTTGGTTCGCCTTTTTTATTTTTCTCTTTGACTTTACTTAGGTAGATTAGACTGGCTTAAATCAAACCTTATTCAACCCAATATGATCATAAAAAACTTCTTGATTCTTTTACTGGCAGCTAATATCGGTTTCACGCTGAATGTACAGGCCCAGAAAACTACTAAATTTGGTGATGACGTAAGTACTTTAACTGGCATAATGAAAGCCTATTATGCCACCACCTCAGTAAAAAAAGGCGAGTTAGCAAGTTATGAGCGTGATAGTTTACTGCATTTTCCGGGCGCTATGGTGGGTTTAGCCGGCGTTGACAAAAATGGCAAGCCGATGATGAACACCATGACGATCAAACAATTCCACGAACAGGAAGACACCGTGATGGCTAAAACCGGTTTTAATGAACGGCAAATTTACTGCAAGATTGAGAAATTTGGCAACCTTTATCACGTTTGGAGTACTTACGAGACACGTTATATAGCCAATGGCCCCATTATTGGTCGCGGCATAGATAGTGTACAGCTATTTTATGATGGTACACGTTTTTGGATTTTAGGCTGGTTTGATGATGTGGAGCGCAAGGACAAATTCCTTCCAAAAGAGTATTTGCCGCATTAACTTACTTTCGCCTTTGGCATTGGCTCTTAAATTCCAGTAAAGTAGTGCTAATTATGATAGCTTTTTGGAAATTACTTACCGACGAAACTTAGAAGGTTAAGCAAGTACGCTTCTGAAAGCTCAATTTGTATTTATAAATAAGAAATGCGATTCAAATTGAATCGCATTTCTTATTTATTTAAAAACTACTTAAGCCAGCTCTAAGCTTTTAAAGTGATCGATAATCAGCGTAGCTAACTCAACACCTATACGCTCCTGGGCTTCATTGGTAGAAGCACCGATGTGCGGGGTTAAAGAAATTTTAGGGTGATTTAAGATTTCTGCTCTTGGAGTTGGTTCGTTGTCAAATACATCAAGACCTGCAAACGCGATTTGCCCGCTGTTCAGGGCTTCAACTAAAGCCAGTTCGTCAATAAGGCCACCGCGTGAGCAGTTGATTACACCTGCACCTTTTTTCATTTTAGCAAAAGTTTCGGCATCCAGTATCGGTTTCTCGATAAACGGCGTGTGCAGGGTTACAAAATCGCTTTGAGCGATGATCTCTTCCTGGGTTGCTTTTTTAACTGAAGCTTTGACTACGTTACCACCGCCCAGTTCTAATTCAAGCTCGGTATCAAAATCGTAAACATCAAAAGCTAATACATCCATACCAACTCCTAAAGCAATTTTGGCAACCGCTTTACCGATACGGCCAAAACCAAGGATACCTAAAGTTTTACCGCGCAGTTCAGAACCTTTAGCGTATGATTTTTTAAGATCATTAAATTTGGTAGCACCATCAACCGGCATTTTACGGTTGCTATCTTGCAAGAAACGGGCACCGGTAAACAAGTGACCAAATACCAATTCGGCAACAGAGTTTGAAGATGATGCCGGGGTGTTATAAACCGGGATGCCTTTTTCTTTGGCATAGTCTACGTCGATATTATCAACACCAACACCGCCACGGCCAATCATTTTTAAATTAGGGCAGGCATCAATTAATGCTTTACGCACTTTTGTTGCGCTACGCACAGTTATACCATCATAAGCCTGCAATTTAACAGGTAATTCGTCTTGTGGTATTGTATTGGTATCAACTTCAAAACCTGCTTCTTCAAGCAGTTTTTTACCTATCGGGTCGATACCATCATTAGCTAATATTTTGATCATTTTGTTTTCTTGTTGAATAAGTTGATTAGGTTGGATTAAGTTGATTGAGTGGTAGATTAGGCTTTAATCTACCACTCAATCAACTTATTCAACCGCTTTATTTATTTTTTTCTACAAACTCCTGCATAGTTTCAATGAGCACGTGTACGCTGGTAATTGGCAATGCATTATAAATTGATGCACGGAAACCACCTACACTACGGTGACCTTTGATACCTACAATGCCTTTTTCGTCGCATAGCTTCAGGAATGGTTTTTCGTGTTCAGGGTTTTCTACAACGAAACATACATTCATTTTAGAACGATCTTCTACAGCAGATACCCCTTTAAATAATGGGTTACGATCAATCTCTGTGTATAAAGCTGCTGCCTTAGCATCATTCTCTTTTTCAATAGCTTCTACACCACCTTTAGCTTTTAACCAGCGCAGGGTAAGCATAGATACCAGGATAGCAAAAACAGGAGGTGTATTGTACATAGAACCACCTTCTATCTGTGTTTGGTAGTTAAACATAGCGGGGATCTTACGATCTGCCTTGCCTAAAATATCGTCTTTAATAATTACTAAAGTAACACCTGCAGGGCCCATGTTTTTTTGCGCACCAGCGTAGATAAGGCCAAAATCAGCTACGTTAACCTTACGGCTGAAGATATCTGACGACATATCGCAAATAACCGGCACAGATGATGCAGGGAACTCATGAAGTTGCGTACCGTAAATGGTATTATTTGATGTCAGGTGTAAATAAGCCGCATCAGATGGCACGCTATAATCTTTAGGGATGTAAGTAAAGTTGCTTTCTTTTGAAGTAGCAATAACCTCTACCTCGCCAAAATATTTAGCTTCTTTTAACGCTTTGTTTGCCCACACGCCCGACTCTACATAAGCAGCTTTACCAGTTTGTGGTAGCAAATTATAAGGCACCATAGCAAACTGCGTGCTTGCTCCGCCTTGTAAAAATAAAACCGAGTAACCGTCCGGAACGCTGAAAAGCTCTTTTACCAGCTTCACCGCCTCATCAAGCACTGCCTCAAACTCAGACGAGCGATGCGAAATTTCAAGTACCGAAAGACCAATACCATTAAAATTCACAACAGCTTCCGCAGCTTGTTTTAATACCTCGTGAGGCAGGATGCCTGGACCGGCTCCAAAATTGTGTTTCATATCAGTTATATTATAATGGGCTAAGGGTTAAAAAAGATTTGTTAGCCGCCCCGAAATTAAAGAAATGGAATTTTATTTTGGCAAAAAAATCAATGATTTATTAACAGAACATCGTTATTAAACACCTCTGTTAAATAAGTTTATTAAAGTCCGCTTTAATAGTATATAAAATCTATGATTTTAATGGATTTTTGAGCTGTTTGATGGCATTTAGTTGGTCGGCAGCAGAGAATACTGAGTTGCCTGCAACTAGTGCGTTAGCCCCGGCATTAAGCAGGTTATTAACATTTGATTGATCTACTCCCCCATCAATTTCAATAATCAGATCTGGGTTTTCTGCGGATGCGAGCATTCTTAGCTCTTTTATTTTCTTGTAGGTATTAGTAATAAATTTTTGCCCTCCAAAGCCCGGGTTTACCGACATAATGAGCACCATATCCAAATCGCCGATAATATCAACCAGCGAAGCCACCGGTGTATGCGGGTTTAAAGCTACAGAGGCTTTACAGCCCAGTTCTTTGATGGCTTGCACCGTGCGATGCAAATGCTTACAGGCTTCTAGGTGTACCGTAATACTGGCTGCACCGGCTTCTTTAAACTGCTGCAGGTAACGGTCGGGTTCAACAATCATCAAATGTACGTCAAGCGGCTTCTTAGCATGTTTCGCAACAGCCTTAACAACAGGGAAACCAAAAGATATATTAGGTACAAACATACCATCCATAATATCGACGTGAATCCAGTCGGCATCACTTTGATTAATCATTTCGATATCGCGTTGCAGGTTGGCAAAATCAGCTGCCAGTATAGATGGGGCAATGAAGTGGTTCATGCTTTCAAAGATATTAGTTTATTGGTCATCACCCATCAGTCATTTGTAGAATTAATGACTGATGTGCACCGACAAAGTTACCAGATCAATCACAATGCTGAAGCAAATCGTAGTATTTATTCATGAGTTCGGTATCATAGTTAACCAATGAGTTGTAGGCTTCTGATACGAGTTCTGTTAAGATAGCTGCGCCAAGTTGCCCGGCACCATTAGGGATTTCTTCGTAATATTTAATCAAATCTTTTACCCTCACTATTTCATACAGCAAAGACTGTACGATATCAGCTTCGTTGTTTTGATTGACCGCCGGCTTATCATTTAAAAAATCTAATGGATCGTGTCCGGCAGTTATCATGGTCTAATATGTACGGTGTAAAGAGGACGTTGCAACATATAATTACCTAAAGTATATAACAGATAAAATTGTTTTAAAATGTTAATAACATTTTAAAACAAAAAAGACCTTTGCTTTCACAAAGGTCTTTTAAATGTATGATTTACATCTGCTTAAGCTTGTGGCTCAGATGATTTTTGATCATTACGTTCTGGCCTTGGCAATAAAACCTTGCGCGACAACTTAAGTTTACCTTGTTTATCTACATCAATCAGTTTTACTTTAACAATTTCGCCAACTTCAAATACACCATCCATAGTTTCGATACGTTTATGATCGATTTCTGAAATATGTAACAGACCATCTTTACCCGGCATAATTTCAACAAATGCACCGAAAGGCATTATAGACCTTACTTTACCTTCGTAAACTTCGCCAACTTCTGGTTTAGAAGCGATAGCGCGGATACGTGATACAGCTGCATCGATAGATGCTTTATCGTCTGCAAAGATTTGTACGATACCCTGGTTGTCTTTTTCTTCGATAGAAATAGTTGCACCGGTTTCGCGTTGCATTTCCTGGATAATTTTACCGCCGGGGCCTATTACTGCACCAATAAATTCTTTATCAATTTTAATGGTAACAATACGCGGAGCAAATTCTTTGTAATCCTCACGAGGAGCACTCAAAGTCTTAGCCATTTCGCCAAGGATGTGTAAACGACCTTCTTTAGCCTGATCTAATGCATTGGTTAATACTTCGTATGATAAACCATTGATCTTTAAATCCATTTGGCAGGCAACAATACCATTTTTGGTACCTGTTACTTTAAAGTCCATATCACCCAGGTGATCTTCATCACCCAAAATATCAGAAAGGATAGCATATTTAGTACCCATTTCGTTGGTGATTAATCCCATCGCAATACCAGATACCGGGTTGGTTATTTTAACACCTGCATCCATCAAAGCCAATGTACCTGCACAAACTGTTGCCATTGACGACGAACCATTTGATTCCAGGATATCAGAAACTATGCGGATAGTGTAAGGATTTTCATCAGCCGGTGGCAATACACGTTTTAATGAACGCATAGCCAGGTTACCGTGACCAATTTCGCGACGACCAGCACCACGGTTAGGACGAACCTCGCCAGTAGAGAAACCAGGGAAGTTATAGTGTAAAAGGAATTTTTGGTAACCGTTAATAAAGGCACCATCAATCATTTGCTCATCATCTTTAGCACCTAAAGTAACGGTGGTTAAGGCCTGAGTTTCGCCACGTGTAAACACGGCAGAACCGTGAGCAGAAGGTAAGTAACTTACTTCGCTCCAGATTGGGCGGATCTCTGTAGTTTTACGACCATCTAAACGTTTACCTTCGTCTAATACGAGGTTACGGATAGCATCGTACTCTACATCGTGGTAGTATTTTTTAGCTAAGAATTTGGTAACATCATCAATCTCACCCAAAGTAGCGATATAAGTATCACGTACTTCTTTAAATTTAGCCGAGCGCTCGTCTTTTCCAGAAGCAGAAGAAGCGATAGCATAAACCTGATCGTAAGTTGCAGCGTAGATAGCTTTTTTCAAATCCTCATTGCTGTGTTCGTGGCTGTAAACGCGTTTAACGGTTTTACCAACTTCAACAGTTAATTCTTTTTGAGCTAAACACTGTAATTTAATAGCAGTGTGTGCAAATTTGATAGCCTCAACTAATTCAGCTTCCTGAATTTCTTTTGATTCGCCCTCAACCATGTTAATGTCATGCTCAGAACCGGCTACGATAAACTCTAAAGTAGCATGCTCTAATTGACTCAAAGTTGGGTTAATTACCAACTGGCCATCAATTTTAGCAACACGAACCTCAGAAATTGGCCCGTTAAACGGGATATCAGAAACAGATAAAGCTGCTGATGCTGCTAAACCAGCAAGGCAATCAGGCATAATTTCTTTATCAGCTGAAATTAAAGAGATCATCACCTGGGTATCAGCGTGATAATCTTCGGGGAACATTGGGCGCAATGCACGGTCAACCAAACGCGAGATTAAAACCTCATAGTCTGATAAACGTGCCTCACGGCGTAAAAAACCACCAGGGATACGTCCCGTAGCGGCATATTTTTCTTGATAATCAACAGAAAGCGGTAAGAAGTCTACGCCTTCTTTCGCATCTTTTGATGATACTACAGTAGCTAATAACATGGTATCACCCATTTTAATTACTACAGAACCATCTGCTTGTTTAGCCAGTTTACCGGTTTCGATCTCAATGGTGCGGCCGTCACCTAAATCGATGGTTTTTTTAATTACGTTGTAACTCATTTTTGTTGTTTTGTAATACGCTTTTCATCTTGCAGAGCGTATCGTTTTTCTATGTTTAAAAATCGTTGTTTTAATGAAAAAAAGCCATCCGATAAATCGAACGGCTTTTTATTGAAATTTCTAAAAAGTTACTTGATTATATCACGCAGCTCAAGAGCTTTGATGATAGCACGGTATCTTGCAATATCCTTGTGAAACAGGTAAGCCAGCAATCCGCGGCGTTTACCTACTAATTTTTGCAGTGATAATTGAGTCGAAAAATCTTTTTTGTTTTTCTTCAGGTGGCCGGTTAAGTGTGCAATACGTGTTGTGAATAATGCAACTTGTGCTTCGGTTGAACCTGTGTTGGTAGCAGCGCCACCGTGTTTTGCGAAAATCTCAGCTTTCGCTTCCTTACTTAAATACATTACGTGAATAATATTAAAGCTGTAAATACTTTTGTTAATTGTGGCACAAAGGTAATATTTATACTCGAAAGTAAAAAGGTGAAAGGCAAAAACATTTACACCCTATATACCGGTATATAAAAGTAAAACTTTACTGGGTATAAAGCGCTTTTACTTTATACTTTTGGCGCCGAAACTTTACTTTACAAAAATGAAATATGCCTCTTTTGAAACCGAGCACCGGGTACGGCCTGATGATATCGATATGTTTCAGCACGTACATAACAGTAAATACTTTGATTATGTGATGGCCGCCCGCTACGAGCAAATGGATACCTGCTATGGCATGGCCATGGAAAAATTTATGGCCCGTGGCTTTGGCTGGGTAGTACGTACCGCCTTTATTGAATATAAACGAGCCTTAATGATGGGCGATTACTTTTTGGTAAAAACAGGCATCCAAACCATTGACGAAAAAGGCTGCCGGGTACACTTTGTGATCACCAATAAAGCAACTAAAAAAATTAGTTGCGATGGCTGGCTGGATTTCAGCATGATTGAGATGAAAACTGGCAAGGCTGTTAAGGTCCCGGAGGATGTGATTGAGCATTATCACATATAGAATACCCGAAAGTTGAAATTTCAATTTAGGAGTTAAGTTGTTTTGGTATCGTAGAGGCACAATATTTTGTGTCTCTTTTTTTATGATTTATTTTTCATTCTCCGGCAACACCGCAAATGATTTATAATAGTTATTGTAAAACAGCAAAAACGCAACAACTACACATAACATAGTTGCCAATAGTATAGCTTTAAACATCACAATCCAAAAGATAATCATAAACAAACCTAATACCCATTGCATGTACACATCCATAGTTAAGCCTATACGGTATAATAAACTATGGAATAACATAATAGCACATAGTGCAAATACCGTTAACTGGGTGGCCAATAGCGGGTCGAAGCGGGTATATAGCCAGATAATTTCAGGCAACAGCATCACAAGGTAAACCAGTATAAAACCTCCAAATAAGCTTGCCCTGTTGTAAGGGAGGTTACGGCCAAAGCGCAGAAAGGTTTCTTCGAAAACACGCTCTTCAAATACAATAGCAACGTGTGCTACCACAATGGCTAATACTGCAATACCGGCCACCCGGGCATCGTGTTTAACATCATCAAACAAAGCAAATACAGCCGTGATAACTACCCATGATATTACTTTGATGACTGTGTAGGCAACTTTTTTTTGATTGAAAATATGCCAGATAAATAAACTAAAATATGGTTTAGGCATTGATTTGCCAAAACGCAGAAATAATGACAATTGCTTACCCTCTGGCAAAGTATGCGTGAGCCTAATGCAAAAAAGCGCGCTAAGCACACTTAAAAATAACAGGTAGACAATAATAACTACAGACGCTAAATAACAATGATGCATTACCCCTACCCCTATAGTGAGCCCGCCATAAACAATAATGGGCAACAGAATATTGAATTGGATAGTGAGCCAACTTAAAAACTGTGATCGTTTATCATAAGCTGAAATACTGTAGAATAGAAACTGATGATGCGGTGCCGCCAGTTGACCGGCTACATAGTGCCATGCCTTAACTATATACAGCAACCACACACCAAAAACAGCCACCAACAATAACGGACTGGTTAAAAAAGCCAGCATTAAAGTTTTGTGATAACTCAACAGCATATCGCCTGGTACGGCACCAAACAATACCAGGAATATAAAAATAAACATACCGGCATGAGCCCGGTAAAAGCCATGCACAAATATTTTATTAAGCACATTAGTTAATGGCCTACCCATTAGATGATGTGGGTTAAGGTTTGATGCTCGATCAATAATTCGCCCGCACTGGGTAATATCTCTCTATCAAGTGCCTGGTGTGAGGACAGTATAAAACCAGTACCATCCTGCTCCTGCCGTTCATTGATCCATTTGTACAAGATCAACAGAGAAGCTGCATCTATGGTAATTAACGGTTCATCTAATAAAATCAGCTTGGGGCTGCCTAAAAATGCAAGCAACAATGAGAGCTTTTTATTCATCCCGCTGGAGTAAGAACCAATTGGCCTGTTTACATAACTTTGCATTTGCATGCTTTCTATATATTGTTCCTCCTGCCCCACTGCCGCACCGCGCGCTTTAGCAAAAAGTTTGATCATCTCTCGCCCGGTTAAAAATTCGGGAAACAAGGGTTCCGCTTCGGCAAAACTTACCAACCTGCGATAGTTAACTGCATCTTTTTTTACGCTGATATTCCCATTAAGTAAAACATCTCCATCAAAAGAAAGCATCCCCGCAATAGATTTTAACAGCGTACTTTTACCCGATCCATTAACGCCTTTAAGCCAGTATAAACCCTGCCCAACCTGCAGATTATCTACTGTTAAGGCGGCAAAGCTGCCATAGTTTTTTTTAAAATTTACAAATTGGAGCATAGTGTAATTATCTCTTGGGTACTACAAAGGAGACACAAAGTAGTGTGTCGGTACAATTGTTTGATGCCGTAAATACACAATACCTTGTGTCTCGCCTATCATGTTTTACGCGCTGGTTGCAGCACCATTAATTATATCGCTATAAAACTGGCTAATATCCATGCCCGCAGCACGTACCTGCTGAGGTATTAAACTATTTGCCGATTGCCCGGGCGTAGTATTGATCTCAATGAAATAAAAATCGTCGGTTTGTTCCTGCAAAATAAAATCAATACGTACCATACCTTTGCAATTAAGGCGCAGGTAAACTTCGGTCACTATTTCCTTAATAATTTCATTCTGTTCTGCAGGTAAATTGGCCGGGGTAATTTCTTCAGACACACCGGGAGTATACTTGGCTTCATAATCAAAAAACTCTTTTGAACTGATGATCTCTGTGGCTGGTAACACTGTTAAATGGTGGTTAAGGCGTGCTATACCGATACTAAACTCCCGGCCTTTAATAAATTCTTCTACCAATACCTGGCTATCTTCCTTAAATGCCTTCTCTAAGGCCAGTGGTAGCTCGGCCGCCTTATGTACTTTGCTCATGCCAACGCTGCTGCCTCCGTTGTTTGGCTTTATAAATAAAGGGAACTTCAGGGCTGCAGTAATGGTGCCAATATCGTGCATATCCTTTTTAAACAACTGTATAGATTTTGCAGCGTTAAGGTGCTTAATGCCATGTACAATGGTTTTGGTATAAGCCTTATTCATAGTCAATGCAGATGTTGCCGCATCGCAGGTATTATAAGGGAGGCCAAGCATATCAAAGTAGCCCTGCAGCTTGCCATCTTCGCCCGGGGTGCCATGCACCGTAATAAAGGCGGCATCAAAAGTGATCTTGTTACCATCAACAGTGATGCTGAAATCATTTTTATCTACATTTACCTTACCGCTTGCTGCTTCATGAAACCAGCTGTCGCGGTTGATGAGGATAGTATAAACGTTAAACTGATCTGCAGGTAAATTAGCTGCTATATTTTTGGCGCTATTGATAGATACCTCATATTCACCGGAATATCCACCGGCTACCAGGGCGATGTTTTTTGTCGACATAATGGTCAAATATAATATATCCGGCAATAACCTGTTATTGTAATTATCGTATTATCAAATTATGTAGTTAAGCGTTACCTTTGAAATTCTGAATTAGAAAATAATAGCTATGTTTGATAGCTTAATTCAGGACGCAAATTCTGATCAATATTACAAATGAGTAAATTCTGGACTTACTTAAAAACCAAAAGTTTTCGTAATAATTTCCTCGCAGCTATAGGCACTGTTGTGTTTGTACTGCTGGTGGCTTATTTTTCGTTAGGTTATTATACCCGCCATGGCGAAGGTGCACCGGTGCCCCAGCTTAAAGGCTTAAGTATAGAAAAAGCGACTGCCTTATTAGATCAGCAGGGCTTTAGATACCAAATAGATTCGGTATATGTACTGGACCATAACCCCGGTACTGTAATTGAGCAAGACCCGGATGCCGGCGTAAACGTAAAGGAAAACCGTACTATCTATTTAACAGTGGTAACCAGGCTTGCCCCTAATGTGGCCCTGCCAGATTTAGAGCAAAGCACCTTCCGCGAGGCTGAGGCCACACTCTCTAACTTCGGACTAAAAATTGGCGATACTACCTATAAAGCAGATATAGCGCGCGACCGCATCCTGGAAGTAAGGTTTGGCGGCCAGGTAATTAAAGCCGGCACCAAATTGCCTAAAGGCTCAAAAGTTGACCTGGTATTGGGCGATGGCGGCGGTGCAAGTGAAGTGGACATCCCCGAGGTGATTAACCTGGATCTGGATGCTGCCCGGTTTGCTATTAAAGGTGCGGGCCTTATTGTAGGTACCATTATGTACCAGGGAGCTATTACAGATTCGGCTAATGTGGTGGTAACGGCACAGTTCCCGATGAAAACAGATTCGCTAAGTAAAACAAGTATAGGTACACATATTAACCTAACCGTTTCGCAGGGTAAAAAAACTGATGAACCACAGCAATGACATTAAGGCAAGGGAAATTAAAGAGCGTTTAACTAATAACGAACTCCTTAATTTGCTTGATGTGCGTGAGAAAATAGAATACCATACCCATAACATCGGCGGGCTTAATATTCCTGTAGGTAAGCTTAAAGAAAGCCTTGAACAACTGCAATGGCAATATAACGACGAAATAATTGTTATATGCAGTGCTGGCTTGCGCAGCGAAACAGCTAAATCAATTCTCGAACAAAATGGTTATCAAAATGTCAGGAACCTAACAGGTGGTTTACTGGCCATTGAAAAACTTCAATCTATTTAAAATAAGTATGTCTCAAAACCCATCAACCGGCGGAACATTCAAAAAATTTATCATTGCACTGGTAGTTATAATTATCCTGGCACTGGCAGGCACCGGTATTTTTTATTACCTGCGCTACTTTGGCCCCAACGTGAGCGATAAGGAGGAATATTTATATATCCACACCGGCGCAACCTATGAGCAGGTATATGATAGCATCCGCACCAAACAAATTGTTAACGATACCACCAGCTTCGATTGGTCTGCCCATAACATGAACTATATTACCCGTGTTAAACCGGGACGTTATCGCCTCCATGCAGGTATGAGTAACCGTAAATTTATTAACATGCTAGCATCGGGCAACCAAGAGCCGGTTACAGTTGCGTTTCATAACCTGCGTTTAAAAGAACAGTTTGCTGGCTTTATTGCTAAAAAGATTGAACCAGATTCATCATCAATCATCAGCTTACTCGATTCAAGCGCCTATGTACAAAAATTTGGTTTTACAACCGACGATGTGTACACCATGTTTTTGCCCAACAGCTACCAGATGTACTGGAATACTTCGCCCGAAAAGTTTTTCAACCGGATGTATGCCAACTATCAAAAGTTTTGGACGCCGGAACGCAAACAACAGGCTGCAGCTATAAACTTATCCCCTGTTCAGGTCTCCATACTAGCTTCAATTGTTGATGCCGAAGCTCTGCATGATGATGAAATGCCACGCATTGCCGGTTTATATTTAAACCGCCTGAATAAAAACATGAAACTGCAGGCCGACCCTACAGTAATTTATGCTACAGGCGATTTTACCATTAAACGGGTGCTTAATAAATACTTGGTTAATCCATCGCCATATAATACTTATGTGCATTTAGGTTTGCCGCCGGGCCCAATCATGATGCCATCTGTTAATGCAGTTAAAGCAGTATTAAATCACGAAACACATGGCTATATTTACATGTGTGCCAAAGAAGATTTTTCTGGTTACCATAACTTCGCCACCAACGAAGCCGACCATAAAGCTAATGCACGCCGTTTTCAGCAAGCATTGGATGAAAGGAACATTAAACGCTAATGTTTACCCATACTACTAAAATACGTGTACGCTATGGCGAAACCGACCAGATGGGCTATATGTACTACGGTAATTATGCCGAGTTTTTTGAAGTAGGCCGTGTAGAAATGCTGCGCAGCCTGGGGTTAACTTACGCATCAATGGAGGCATCTGGGATTATGATGCCGGTATTAGAACTCAAATGCAAGTACCTGAAGCCCGCCCGCTATGATGAAGAGATTAGCGTGAAGGTGATTATGGCCAAAATGCCGGGCGTGAAAATCCATTTCACTTACGAACTATATAACGAAGCTGATGTGTTAATCCATATTGGCGAAACCTTATTGGTGTTTGTTAACATGACTACCGGGCGCCCTTGTTTGCCCAACCCAGACTTTCTGGATGCTTTAAAGCCTTTTTTTGACTAAGTTTGAGTTGAATGAAATGGTTGCACCGTTTTTTAAGCCAATTTAAGTTTTACCAGTATTTTTTAGACTGGACTAAGATGGTGTATCTGCCTGGTTTCAGGCCACTGCCCTTGCATACCGTAGCGATTTTCTTTTTCAAAGAAATTCAACAGGAATCATTGGTAAACAAGGCCTCTTCCCTGGCCTATACATTTATGCTTGCTTTTTTTCCGGCTATTATCTTTTTATTTACGCTTATCCCCTACATCCCGGTACCGCACTTTCAGGACACTTTGTTGAGGCTTATTGAAGTGATACTACCCAACAATGCTTATATGGCATTTGAGGCTACCTTAAAGGATATTATTAAGAACCAAAATGGGAAGCTTTTATCAGTAGGCTTTGTATCTGCCGCCATATTTGCCACCAACGGTGTTTATAAGCTCATGCAGGCGTTCAATAAGTCATCGCTTATTGTAGAGACACGGCCTTGGCTCAGAAGGCGCTGGGTTGCCCTGGTGTTAACCGTGGTAATTAGTATTTCATTGTTTGTTGCCATTATTATTCTGATTGCAGGCCAGGCAGTTGTTGATATTATACAAGCCAGGCTGGATACCAATGGAATATTCTGGACATACCTGATTTTTTTAAGCCGGTGGCTCATTGTAATTGTGATCTTTTTTTTCACCGTATCGGTACTTTACCGCTATGGCCCGGCGCACAAACAAAGGCGCTGGAAATTTATAAGTCCGGGCGCTATACTTGCTACCGCACTGGCCGTTTTTACATCGCTTGGCTTTACCTTTTACATTAACCGTTTCTCTTCTTACAACAAAATATACGGTTCAATAGGTACACTTATCGTGATCATGATCTGGCTATATTTAAACTCGCTGATCATCCTCATTGGCTTCGAACTTAACGCCAGTATCGACCTTTCTAAGCGGAATATTAAGATCAGCAAACCCCGGTATAACACCTTCAAGAGCAACACAAAGAAACAAAATGCGGCTAATTAATTAACAGTCAGTTAATTATCCATGTTAAAAAATTATTAAAAAAAGTACACTTCAAATTTGCCAATCCGCCTTGGATTTGTACTTTTGTCCCCGGAGAGTTGGCAGAGTGGTCGATTGCGGCAGTCTTGAAAACTGTTGAACTGTGAAAGGTTCCTGGGGTTCGAATCCCTAACTCTCCGCTGAAAGCATTAAAAAAGTGATTTAAGCCCTTTAATTGAAGAATTGAAGGGCTTTTTCTTTTCCAATACCTACCAAAACTCGCATACAATCGCAAAACTCTATTGCGTCATTCGTAGAGTCTTTTTAAAATCGACCAAAAAATAAAAAAGACTCTACGATTGGCTTGTAACAAACTGTATTACAACCTGTTTACGGGGTGGACATCTTGTAATATAGCACACACAAACGTAATTTTGTTTAACTTTTTATTAATGTGTTATGTTGGAAAAAAGCTTTGGATTAATGTTTTTCTTAAAACAACCTAAAAATCAAAATGAAACTCTCAGATCTATCTATGTAAAAATCACAGTAGATGGGAAGGCTACCGAATTGTCTACCAAACGGAAGTGCGAAATAGCCCGATGGAATATCGCTGCTGGAAGGGAGTCAGGAAACAAAGAGTCAACTAAAGAATTAAATTATTACCTGGATACATTAGAGCAAATGATTTATCAGGCAAAAAGATCATTAAATGACTCGGATAAGCTGGTAACAGCTCAAGCAATTAAAGATGTCCTAAATGGAGTAACTGAAAAGCCTAAGATGATTTTGATTGTGTTTAAGCACCATAATGACCAAATGAAAGCTTTAGAAGGTATAGACTTCGCCAAAGGAACAATTGGCCGGTATGAGATCTCGATGCAGCACACAAGGGATTTTATCAAATGGATGTATAAGGTGGATGATAAGCCGATTAAAGAACTAGATCATGAATTTATATCGCAGTACGCATTCTGGTTGAAAACGATACGAAAGTGCAATCATAATTCAACTATGAAATACCTGGCGAATTTCAAAAAGGTGGTATTAATCTGCGTAAAAAACCGGTGGTTACCCGGTGATCCATTCGCAAACTTTAAACTGACAAAAAAGGCAGTTGAAAAAGTTGCACTTACAGAGGCCGAATTAAAGAGAGTTATTGAAAAGAAATTCGATGCCGAAAGACTTTCTTTAGTGAGAGATATTTTTGTTTTTAGCTGTTATACAGGTCTCGCCTATGCTGATGTGAAAAACTTAAAGCGATCTGATATAAAAACTGGGATAGATGAGAAAGAATGGATTTTTATCAATCGTCAGAAAACGAACTCTGCCTCTCACCTACCCTTGTTAGCTCAAGCACGAAAGATTTTAGCCCGATACAAAGAACATATTAAATGCCTCAATACGGATGTTGCGCTGCCAGTCTTGACCAATCAAAAAATGAATGCTTATTTAAAAGAGATAGCCGATAACTGCGGAATAAAGGAGGAACTTACTTTTCATATTGCGCGTCATACTTTTGCGACTACGGTTACTCTTAACAACGGCGTACCAATGGAGTCAGTTTCAAAAATGCTAGGGCATTCTTCAATCAGGCAAACGCAGCACTATGCTAAAATGCAAAATTACAAAGTAAGTAAAGACATGCTCTTACTGGAAGACAACTTAATCGAAAAAAACTATCAAGATAACTGAAATAATTAAGTTGTAGGATCGTTGGCAACATGATGATCCTGCAACTTAATTGCAATAAGACATTCCTGGTATGAATCGTAGTTATTATTTAATAATGCTAATTTTTAAAACTAACAATGTGTGCTATTATGAAATTCAAAATAATTGTAATCTCCACTCCAAACGATCCATTTTGTACAATTTTGCCAGTGATCGTCCTTGCTTTTATTAGGGCTGTTAGCAACTGTGCTGCGGAAGTTCTCAGCGATCCAAAGAGGCACCAAAGCATTTGATTTTAAAAAAATATCAAAACTCTTTCGGTCAACTAAAGTTATCTTCTGCTCGGTATTGTCATTTTCCCACTGTTTATAGATTAAACACTTCAGTATTTCCTTATCATCGAAGAAACCTCTTTTGTCGGTTGTTGTAATTTGCAGGCCTTTACGAAGCAATAGCGACGGCACCTGATATATGTCCGTTTGTTTGGCGATGCTGGATTCATGAATTTCAGTGATAGCAGATTTAACCTGATACCCTCGATTATATTGATTGGCTATCCACTTATCCGGTTCTTCTTCCTCATACTTGTTCATCCAAATCACATCCACAAGGGAATGGCTGAAGCCATGCGAAATAGAAGCGCTCATATCGTCCGGCCGCATACCGTGGTTGGAATCAAATGTATTTTCAGGGTTCATAACAAAACCTTTAAGCTTCGATAGTTCATCTTCCGGGATTAAAACGCAATTCAAACTTAACCTCGCACGGCCAACTTTATTCGGATCGGGTAAGGCAGTAGTGGAATATAGTGCGATCCAGTCGTCATCACTCTCATGTCGTCCATTTAAATGACGGCCTTTCAGCTCTATCCATTGCTTGAAATCGGGCACAAATGACTTCTTAGCCCAATTTTTAATAGCGTCTTGCGTTGCTTTTGGTGTTAGCGGAATAGGCTCTGCAATATCTTCGGGAAGTAACCATCGATCTGTATCGGTATGGTAATAATGCACTATATGTCCGACACCAAAATCAACTGGATTACCAATATGTAGTATTTTGCCATAATCCTGCAACATACCTTCCGGCTCAAAAACACCGTAAGGTAGACGGTCAGCCAAGAACCCCTGAATTCTGTGAACAGCCAGCCAGGTATATTTTTCCTCAAAGGTTGCCCATTCGCTGTTACCATCGTTAGCGGGCCGCTTCTTTTTATTCCAGCCCAGGTCTTTGATGAATTTTATTGCGGCAGCAACTGCAAAGCCATGCTGGTTAAAATCAGCGCCATATCGTTCCGTGTAGGGTTTCATGAATTCTTTGCCGGCATTATCAAGGCCGCCTTCTACATAATGCAGAAAGCCTTTAAATGCCTCATCAATCACATTCCAACCAAGATCATCCTGGATCGGGTATCTGCCTTCAACGTGTGAATCAAGTTCATGAGCACTAAAATCAAGCTCTAATTCTTCGCCAGAAGTTTTGTAAGGCGGTCTGCATTGCAAAATCTCAGCTTCTGTATAAAGATTAAAGCTATACATTCTTTCCATATAGGCAAGCGCACCATACCTGACCACTGAATTAGTTAAGTCGCCAATGATCCGATCTGAAAAGATATTCGCTAATATCCAATCCCCTAACAGGCGTTGGTCTAAATCGGCCTTCGTAAATTTACCTGACAACCCTAAAATAATTGTACTCAGGTCTTCTTGAATCTGGGCATCCCCACACAGGAAAACCATATTAAGCAATTGTACAAACCCATCTATGTTCGTGGAAGCCCAGTCAGTTAATTCGGACCGGCATTTTTCCCGGTATGCTTTGTGTACAGAACTAAGGCTCCATACCATTATCAGGGGCTTACCCAAATAAAGGTCAAATGGATAGAGTTGTGTGTGTTCCAGATATAACGATAGTACACTGTTGCCGATATAATCATGGTGATCCGGCCCCGACCAAAACAAATCACGTTGGTAGGTATTGGGAAATTCAATAAGCGCATGATGTACGATCTCGACCCCAAGATTCAAGCCTTCGCGATAAAGATTGGGCATTATAAACTCATTCACCATCAAATCCCGGGTAGTATAATCGGCTGTTTTGAATTTTGAGCGTAGAAAGCCTAAATAAGATCTAATCTTTCCGTCGGGGCTTTGGCTCAATACCTGAAATTGCAATCGTAATAATTGCCGTGAATCTAAATCTTTCGCCCATAAACCGTTTTCACCTATCAAAAGATCAAAATTATTAAATAAGATAACCGCCGTCAAAGTGCGTGTATATTGCATTTGCGCATCGTGAAATATAAGAGGCAGTTCAAGCAAACTACTTTGAGCGATAATGTTAGCATGCTTTAAAGCATGTAAATATTCTGAATAGGATTGAATTCCGATCCCGTAAACTTTTTTGGCGGGCGAGATGCCGTCGTCGGCTTGTATTTGTTGATAGACAAGGAAACCGTGATCGGTCAACATATCCAACAATGATCCAATAATTACTTTATCGACGACCTGGTGTAATGCGTCGAATAGCTGATTTCTCAAAAAATCACGAGTCAGCTTATTGTTGTCTTTAAATAAGTCAGCTATAAAAAATAACGCTTGCCTGACTATTTGGTCATTTATGGAAATATTGGGACTATATTTAGATTGAAATTCTTCCTCCAATCTTTCAATTTTAATGCCGAGCAAATTTTTGAGAGTGAAGTGCATCGGGTGATTGCTGATACCCGCAATATCTTGTCCGGCATACATTTGACAGAACAAGCGTAACGTCAGCGCATTTTCAAAAGCGCCTCTGATCCAAAAGTTATTCGCATATGTGATCTTATAAATTTCAAAATATTCTGGAACAAGGTCATAAAGCAAACGATCCCCCGATTCTGGTATATCTACCCGAAGTTGTGTAAGTTCGTTATTCGGTAAATTACAGGGATTCATATTCATTGGGGGATATGAACGAGCCGAAAACACAAATCGAATTAATGGGAACTTTTTAAGCCAAATTTCACATTCCAATATCCGGAAACGCCAGGATGCCCAATCATCCGCTTCATCAATTCCGTCAACACAGATCAAAACGCGGCTTGACCTGTTCCAACGCTGCTCTCCGTTCTTTTTACCCGATGCTGCGCGCACACTATTTCGCACCGCTAACGCTTCCAATCCTGTAAAGATCTCCAGATCGCTCCAACCTGTGCAACAATCCAATGTTTGCCGTAGTATGTTCCCCCAATTTTCGTTGGCAGTACCTTTAGCGCGAATGATAAACGCAGCTTGGCCTTCGGCTAATGTACGGTCTACCGCATTGGCTAATGCATGCGTTTTACCGGTGCCTACCGGCCCGAGTATGGAATAATTATGCGGATGGTATTCTTTATTTAAATGCACCCAGTATTGAGCTAAATAGATTTGATGTACTTTTTGCAAGCCTTGTATAAGATGTGGTGTAATGTTTCTTAAAGGATTGAACTTAGGCAAGGCTTCGATTTTTAATTTTAATTGCCACACATCAAAATCTGCCGGGCTTTTAACCTGAGGAACGTAAACACCAGCTTGCAGATCAATAAGCAAGTTTTCAAATACTAAGAGGTGTTCATTTAGATGCTGTTTTACAATAACCAATTCCTGATTGATCTCCGGGAAATAGGTGTTTTGCGCAATGTAGGAGTCAATGACAATTACGCTTTCTTCCACTTCTCTTTTTGTTTCAGTGACAGATAAGATCTCATAGGCAATGTAACTGTCCGTAAATAACATTTCGTCAATCAATCTGGCTATTTTACCTGCCTGATGCAGATCCGGAACATACCGCTCGTTAAGCCATCCTGCTTTAGCTAATTCAAAACGGGTTATCAATGTTGTCATTGCTAACTCTTCCTTTTCAAACCAAAACCGTTTTATGCCCTCGTTACCGGCTTCACCTAATTCATTTAACAATCTATCTTCAAACCAAAATTCAATCGCTAAGTCTTTTAAGTCTGCGTTGATTTTTGCCGCCAGGTCAAGAACCTTTTTTTCCTCGCTGACTTTGATCAGTTTACCCTCTTTTCCTTTTTTTTCGCTGTGCTTTTTTCTTGGCAAGCAAACGATGTAACGTTTCAAATCTTTCCTTACATCTTTAGCTGTGCGGGCCGAGTGTTCAATCTGCTTGAGTTGTGTATTTGTAAGTGAACTGAGAAAATATTTGGCTTGAACACCTACAATCTGCCCATCGTTTAACACGCCGTATGCTTCGACCCCGCCATCACCGCCAGCGCCATTCACGACCGAAAAATAGGTAACATTGCCAGAGAATGACCGATATAAATAACGCTGAAACAACTGGACACACAGTGCCTCAAATGCCTCATCCGGAGAACTATTGTAATTGTTTAATCCTGCTATTTCCATTTTTTTGTTAAGCTATTACCAATTACCACCAGTTGTTCCTGACCTAACCTTCTTTGTAAGTCCATTTTTCATCGCTTTTTGGATCAAGCTGTTAATATAAATCTAATAGCAATAAATGCAATTTAAATTTTAACAATTAACTCATGCCTATGAAGTCATTAATGTTGATTCCCTTGGGGTTAAATGCCTTGTTGGTATTGTAATATAATTCTTTAATAAATTACATTAATTTTAGCCTAAATCATGCTTTAAAAAAGGAGCCTTTTATATACGATATGGAAATAAGCGAAATATTTGAAAATTATGTAAAGATTGAGCCCAAGGTTATGTCTATTGAAAGTCTTTTTAATAACGAAGATCGCCTTAGTCGGACAAACTACAAGCCCTTTTATCAGCGAAATTATGTATGGGATGATGAAAAGGCTACTTATTTTATCGAAAGTATTCTCCTTGGCACTGAGATACCTCCATTAATTTATTTCCGAAACTCCGATGGTGTTGAGATTATAGACGGGAGACAGCGATATGAAACCATTTTAAATTTTAAAGACAATGATTTTAAGCTGAGAAAAAATGGACTTCAAAAACTTGAAAACATAGGTATTGCTAATAAATATTTTAAAAACATTGATGAAAAGCTTCGTGAACTATTTTGGGATACTAAGTTACGGATCATCGAATTTAGCTTTCATTCAAAATCATTAGTCAATGATGAAATTGAAGAAATTGTAAAAAAAGAAATTTTTAAGCGTTATAATTCCGGCATCACACCACTTAAACCTACAGATATTGCAAAAGCCGCTTATATTGATGATGATCTAAATAGCTATTTCAAAAGAAAATTGAATAGCGATGCCGTATTGTATGGAGACGTTTCAGGCTTACTTTATTTTGAAAAAAGCAATATCGAAGTTCTTTTAAAAAAAATCAGGCAGCTGCTAGTACTACACTATATACCTATCAAATATTTTTCAGTTAAAAAGGATTCAATTATTGCAAAATATTTTGAATTCATGTTTAACGCTTCAAACGAAACTGAAATAGAACAAGTTTTCGATGGCTTTATAACTAAGATTAATTTATTAAAGAAACTGAGAGGTCATTTAAAAACCGACGGGACTACATACAATCGTTTGATATTTGAGTGCGTTTATTGGGCATTATCAATTTTAGAAGTTGAACTGAAAACAGCTCATACGCTTTCAGAAGTTGACCTTAGAAATCTTGCGTCATATATATCTGCAAATAAAGACTCTTACAAAATGGAACGTAGCTCTTTTTCTAAAGAACTTCACCATAGATTCCAGATAACGTCGGAGTTTTTTAAAAATCGATTTGGAATAGATTTTACCGCTTACCTCCAGAACAATCCCGAATTCAAAGAAAAAACCCAAGAGTTGGAGCCAATAAATTCAGAAATGATAAGTTTTGAAGAATTGAGGATCAATAAACCTGAGCCATCGTCAATAGCTATTGATGATATATGCCGACAAATGGAAAAACAGCGATTTTTGATTCGCCCCCCTTACCAACGAAATGAAGTAATTAATAAAAAAAAGTCATCTGCCATTATAGAGAGTATTCTAATGGGAATCAAATTGCCTCCCATTTTCGTTTTTAAAAGAAAAGACGATGTTTCCGAAGTTTTAGACGGCCAGCAGCGACTATTATCCATTTTAGGCTTTATTGGTAAACCATATTTGGATGAAAATAATGTAAAACGTTTTTCGGACAAGGATGGATACTCACTAAACTTGAAGAATGGTGTTTTAAAAAACCTTAGCGGAAAAACTTTTGAGGCACTTTCAAAAGACGAGAAAGAAAAAATTAAAAATTTCGATTTATCACTAATAGAGATAAATGAAAAGAATAATGAACGTTTTGACCCAATAGATTTATTCATCAGGCTGAACAATAAACCATACCCTATCAAAGAGGACACCTTTGAAATGTGGAACTCTTATATTTCAAGAGATATTATTGTGACAATCAAAGCAATCCATCGGAGTAATAAAGACTGGTTTTACTTTAGAAAAAATAACTCCAGGATGGAAGATGAGAACATTTACACTTCGCTAATTTTTCTTCAATATCAAAAGTCAAAGCTTGGCCAACACGAAAGTCAAAAATTGAAAGATTTGGATATCTATAAAATTGGCGATAAAATCAATTTTAGGCTCAAAGCAAAAAATGATATAACTAAAATACTAGAAGGTAGCGAAACGAAAAGTGATTTTATAAAGGCTTGTTTTGATTTTGAATTTGATTTTCTAAAAAAACTTAAAGTAATCTTAAGCGATGAGCAGGCAACTATCCAATCAATTAGTAATACTTTGGATGATATCTTTGGAAAAGAAAATAACAGGAGAACACAACAAAGTTTTTATGCGTTATGGTATTTTATTAATGATATCTCATTAGACAACCTTGAGCAAAACAAATATGAAGCCAGAAAAGGATTAAGTTATCTTTTTCGCTTAATGGATGATGTAATTAGTAAAACTGAATTTGAAAAGAATCTAAAAGAATTCAAAAAACAGCTTTCTTCCAGTATAGGCAAAATTGAAGACAACATATCAGAACTTTTAAATAGCGCTCCGATAAAATTATCCGATATTGCTGAAATTCATTCGGGAATGAGTATGAATTTGTTAAAAAAGTTTAATAAGCTCACTTCTACAACCGCTATAGAATACATCAAGGATTACGAAGTGAGTAATTTCATTATAAAACCTCTTGGGTCAACGCCAGTTGCTATCGATGACCGTCCTGAAGATGTCCGCAACTTTCTTGAAAATCCAACAAAAATTATCCTTAAAAAAATAAATTTTATTGATCGTCGCCTAGATGTAGGAATGATCTCCCAAAAATCAATTTTTGGTAACAATAGTATCATGCTGTCTATTGTTCGATTTGGTTTCGATCCTAAATTTATTACATCAATACTTTCAAGTTCGCTCATAAATTATTATGTGAGATTGAATGCGTCGGGGCTGAGTGGTACATCACAGATATCTTCACACTTAATTCAAAATATTCCGTTACCAATCGTAAAGTTAGAAGAACAACTTCCGCTTATTAGAATGTACGAATATGTTAGTCATTTGCCTGAGGGCAGTGTTTATTCGGGATTCTTTATGAGATTAATCGATGCACTAACTTATGAGCTCTACTTTAAGGAAGAGTTTAACAAACTTGATTTACGTTTTTCAAAATATCTATCGTCACTGCCTGATATTACCCATGTGCAAAATGCAACTGAGCAATTGACCAATATATATTTTGAACTGAGTAATTCTCATCATGCAATTAGTGCGCTTTTGTATCGACTACTGACAGTGGAGCTTGTGGTTGAAATAGAAGGAGTCGTATAATTAAAAAATCACCTTAACCTACCTTATTAAAGATATTTTGAAAAGAATCACATCTATTCAGCTTGAAAACTATAGAGCCTTTCATAGCACGTTTCAGCCTATTTCGTTGCGGAATGGACAAAATGTTCTGATATATGGTGAAAATGGAAGCGGAAAGAGCTCCTTATTCAAAGCCTTAAACGACTATATTAGTAGCTCGCGAATTTTAAGGGCGTTTGTGCCAAACAGATACTCACAAAACCCAAGTGGTCAGATTGAAATTACATTTTCAGATTTTACGACAAATCCTTGGGCAGAAACTCCGAATACAAGCCAAACGTTTGTTTTTTCCGATACTGTAACGCCTAATCAAGCTGCTTTCCTGCAAGTCGCTTCGCTAGCCAAAGGTTTTTTAGAATATCGAGATTTACTTGATGTTTATTTGCATAAAGAAGCAAGACCTAACTTATTCAACCTTGTAATCAAGACGCTCCTTGCAAATTATATTCCCAATAATTATGGAGCCACATATAGGCTTGGTATCAAATGGCAACAGCTGCAAACACAGCTGATTGGTGAAAGTTATACCCGGCGAAATAACAATCATCAGGCGGCCTTAAGAGATTTAGTGACTTATGAGAGCTACTTAAGATCTACCTTAAACGACATTTTCATTGATTTAAACCTTATGCTAAATACTTATTTTACAGATTTGAGTATTCAGCTTTCTTACGACCTTGCACCTTTGAGTTTTAATTACGGAAATAACAAATGGGACTGGAAAACTCAAGCAGACTTTCGATTAAATATTATTAAAGACGGAGTTTTAATAACTGGCGATTATAGCGACCTGTTAAACGAAGCGAGGTTGTCTGCTTTCGCAATTTGCCTTTACTTGTCTTCGTTAAAACGTAATCCAGTAGTAGATTATCAAATACTTTATCTGGATGATATTTTTGTGGGATTAGACGCGGGAAATCGCTTGCCAATTTTACAAATCATAGAAAACGAGTTCGCAGAATACCAAATTTTCATTTCAACGTATGATCGACATTGGTATGAGTTGGCATCAAGGTATTTTCAAAAAAGTTCAAGCAATAACTGGCTGGCTTTGGAGTTTTATGTCGGTCAAGGAGAAGAGAATGGAATTCACTTCGACAAGCCAATTATCACAAAAGGAGAATCAAACCTTGAGAAAGCAATCAAATATTTACATCATAAAACCGATCCAGATTATCCCGCTGCTGGCAATTGTTTCAGGAAATATTTAGAAGAATTGCTTCCTAAATACATTCCTCCCATCGAACTAACTGATGCCAATAACCAACAATTGGCGGATTTTAAAACGACAAAGATAATTGAACTCAGTATAAGCTTTTTGAAAAGAACTTTTAACGATCCAAGTAATTTAGAAAGTATTTATAGCTTATTACACGGAGTTATACATCCACTTTCTCATTATTCAATAAAAGGACCCGTTTATAAAAGAGAGTTGCAAATTATTGAATCTTCTATTATAGCACTTGAATCACAGCTAAAGGTATTAGACTGGACAAATAATTATAAACCCATATTAGATAAGGGTAAAATTATTAAGTTGACTTTCTGTGTGGATCAGCCAACAAATCATTATTTTTATTACGAAATTTCTTTAAAGTCTACACTTTGGATTAAGGACATTCCAGGGCATTCACCAATCATCTGTAAGACGGGTTGTCAGGCGGATAAATATTATGGACATAATGGCCAAACACCCTATCCGCCCGGCAGGGCTAACTCTAGTTTAGCTATATTCAATTATGATACTTTGGAAAATGCATACCATAATATCCAAAATTTTCTTAGTACAACTCAAATTCAATTCCCTCCGCAGCAAGGAGGATATTTAAGCTGTTGCGAATGGGCTGGGCTAACTGGTTGGGAGCCTTTAACAAACTTAATAGTTTGGCCATAAGAACTACCATTTAAAGTTACAAAATATTTAACAAATAAATATGCTAAATATTTTAGTAAAACAAAAAAATGTCTGACTTTTACGATTTGATAATGGGCCATTGAATAACGCATGCTTTGCGATGATTTATTTAGACAGGTGAATAGAACGATTTTAATATTTGGAAATAAATTAAGGGAATAGTTGCCGGAAATGGCAATGATTTATAAACTGGGGGCTTCTATGACCATACCAACTATTTGCCTGGAGAAGGCAAACTTCAGTGTACATCCATTTGGGGCAGATGATTTTTTGCGCTATGACGACCTGGCAAAAGAGATTTACCAGATTCTATCTAATGAGGAAACATTATACTTTATACCGGAAAAGCGACTGGTAAATATTGAGGATGCCAAGAACTGGCTTAACGGCGCAATCCTTAATTTTCATGATGGAAGGAACGCGGTTCATTTTATCGCTTCAAATAGCACAGGGAAATTGGTGGACATCATTGATCTAATCCCCCCTGCCGTTGCTAGGGAACATTACCAACTTGAGGACTACCCCTACTTTTTTGAATTTTACCTGATTGGCGATGCGAAAGGTCAATCTATAATGACCAATTTATTACCTGCCATTGTGAAAATTCTCAGATCAAATGGTATAAGGAAGATTGCAACAGCTGTAAATCGTAAGAATCATGCGGCCGGTAAAGGTTTGGTTTTATATCGCGAAATAACTTTGACCCGTTTCAGGACTCATATGCGTTATCTGCTTGATGAGCAGCCGCAAGCTATAAGATCAATTCTATGATACTGCCCTGGTAAGCATCATAAGTCGGCAGATAAATAATATATTCGAGTTCTTTGAGCTTGCTGATACATTTGTGGTAGGTAGTTATACTACTAAAATGAGCCCCTTTCATCAATTGTTTCCGTGATACTTTTAATTGTCTTTCGTAACCGCTTTTGTGCCAAAGCGAAAGAATAAAAGTATACAAGCTGATATGCCAAACATTGACGCGCGGATCATCGGTTATTTTTGAATATAGCAATATTGGTGTTAATTTCTCTGGCTTCATAGTTATTGTCGTTTACCACTGAGCATATTTTCAATGTCAGCAAGTTTGTAAAAATGGATTCCGCCAACTTTTCGCGATTTGAGCTTTCCGGAGATTCGTAAATTTTGGACTGTACCAGTGGAAACTTTGAGGAGTCTTCGGACATCGGCACACCTGAGCCATTCTTTATTCTCGGGCTTATTGTTGGCTAACAAATCCTGGATGTCATTGAGTAATGATCGTCGAAATGCTTCTAAATCATCTTTGGTGATAATTTCTAACGGCATGGAATATAAATTAGATAATGGTATTCGCGAACAGGAAATGCTGTTCATTCTACGAGATGGGTTTCTTGAAAACTAATACAGGTATTGACCTTGCCCACAGACGGGTGAGCGGTAATACAGATTACGTTTAGGTTTTTTTGAGAAGATTTAATCTACAAGGCTTAAAAATAAAACCCCCTTAGCGCTCGCCGCAAGGGGATTTCAACCTAAACCTTATCACAATGCAGACGAGTTGTCTACAGATGGTGCAAATTAGAATTTAATCTTTAAAAACGGTGCATCGAGCGCGTATTTCTCCGCATATGATCGTTAAACAAACGTTCCGCCTGGTTGCGTTCATTTCTTCTCCTGTTCAGAATTGAAACCCGCCACACACAAAGTGCCCAGGCGGCAAAAGCCACAGCAAGACAAACCAATGTAGTTTTGGTGTCCTTAGAACCCAATGCGCCAAATAGGGCAAAGGTGGATATTAATGCGGCTAACAAGACGTTGCGAACCATAATTTTGTGGATTAATTTATGATTTAAATTTACTAATTATTTTAGTAGCATCCAAGCATATCTAATTTATTTCGTAGATACGGTTATCTTTTCTTGCTTCCTGCACATGATCCCTGATGGTATCGATTAAATCAGATTGGGGAATACCGACCAGCCAGAGAATGGGATTTTCCGGGTCGGTGCTTTTCAGTGTAACATTCATCAGGCTAAAAAGCTGTAATAACAAGGGCTGCGTAACGATGTAGTCCTTCACTCTATACATCTCAACCTGGTCAATTCTTTTAAAGAATATCCCTCGGCTCACCCGAATGACTTCCGGCGTAATGATATAAAGACTATTCCAGATGTATAAAAAGCGGTACCAGGCAGCGCCGGTAGTGGCGATGCTGAAGAAAAGAAAATAAGGCGAAAGCCACCACGCCAGCAGCAAAAAGGTGAGGCCAAAAAGAATAAGTGGCAGTGACTTCGCGAAAGCGAAGATCATT
Source organism: Mucilaginibacter polytrichastri (assembly GCF_001911425.1). Lineage (GTDB taxonomy): Bacteria > Bacteroidota > Bacteroidia > Sphingobacteriales > Sphingobacteriaceae > Mucilaginibacter > Mucilaginibacter polytrichastri. Next base: position 2,376,061 of record NZ_MPPL01000001.1, read on the forward strand.
GCGGGTCTGAGCGCTATTTCAGGGTTTTGCATAATGTTTCAATTGGTCTAAATAAGTGTCAAATTGTTTGGATTTTGCGGTTCTCACGCCTGTCCTGATACCGGTCGCCTTTTCAAAGCTGTTTAAGGAAATCGTATCCTGATCGAAGCCATAAACCTGCTCACCGCAGAGGATCTGGATTTGCACTTCAGAGCGCAGCAGGCGTACAGGCTTATAAAACAAACCTGCCGCAACCCGTATATCAGCCAGTCTACCCAATAGATCTTTACC
>NZ_MPPL01000001.1:2376340-2403424 GCF_001911425.1 Mucilaginibacter polytrichastri
AAAACGAGCGTAAATTTCCGTTTGGGAAAGTGGGTTTTGATCCAGTTCAATTGTCCGGGGTGCGGCAGGTTGCCAATAGCAATAAAAGATAGCGATTGCAGATTGGGGTAACTATTCAGGTTGACGGCGAGATAAGCTATCGCCTCCATCGCGGTTGAGGTGATGATCACTTCGCGGGTAACGGCGCTCCCGGCAATCCATAAGTTTTTAGTGGTCGGCACCCGGTGAAAGCCCATGTCGTAATGCTCAAAGTGCTCACCATAACTAAATACCAGTTCATCGATATCAAAGAATTCCTGAACCGCGTTTGGGATTCCCAGCGCTGTAAGCAGCGGATTCACTATCGGGAAATTACAGGCTTCGCCTTGCGAAGGTTATCTGAAAAGTCCGGGCGCTGGTCTTCCATTTCTAAAACAGTGTTGTAATAACCCTTACTCAATGATTTGGCCGTTGTTTCATCATGTTTCTCACCGAACATCGCATTAAGGCCAGTATATAACATGTAAGAGATGCCGCCGTCAATTATAATGGACGCGATCAGTGCCAGTTTATTCGACCGGATACCGTTCACATCTTTGCCTGAATAATTAAGTTTGGTGTCGTCCGTTAATGCAACCTCCTTCCCTTTCCGGTAATTCTCCTTCTGTGCCGGTGTTAGCTTTTCACCATTGATCATATCAGGGGCCATGACCTTTTCTGTATCAGAAATAATAAATTCCCGTGTTTCCGGGTCGTATTCCACCAAAACCTCTTTGGTATCGCCTTTTCGATCTTTGGTTACTTTCAATAGACTGGCCACCTCCCCTTTCTCTAATTCTTTAGCTTCAAAATCTTCCAGAAAGTCCGGTGTTGCCGGCTTTCTGTAGATCGGGTGCACCAGCAACTCGGTTTTGCCATTGCCTGCCGGTTGAAGGGATATTTTGGCATCCAGCGCCTTGATTTTGATATTTTCGGCTTCAAGGTTTTTGAGATTAAGCAGACCGGTTCGGCGGCCAGAAAGCAAAGCCTTTAAATCATTCACATTGATCAGGAGCTGACCTTTTTCGGCCAACCCTATTGTCTCCAATTCTTTCATTGGGAGATCTTTTTCATTATATCGGATCAGGTTCATCTTATCTCCCTATTTTATTGGTTTGACCTTGTTCTTGCTCCTGTTCTTCAGAGATCACCATTTCCGGTTCCATTGGGTTTGCTTTTGCTTCCAGGAGAGATTTATAAAGCACATCAGTTGGCTTGACATTGATGCGGCCGCCGTTAGCATCCTCCACCTTGATGTTTTTGTTTTTATAAGTTTCCAGCACTTTGTAGGTAGTATCTGAATAGGCGATCTGGTCGCCTTTTTTAAATCCTACCTCAACACCTGCACCTTCCTTTATTTCCTTCTTTTTGCCGACACCCAATAACATTGACGCAATCCTTTGTGCGTCATAAGCAGCTTTTGAAAGCTCGTATGGATCATCCTTTAAGGTTTTTGCCCAATTGGTTGCATAGGCAGCATGCGGGCCAAAGTTGTGGCCGATCTTAAGCTCCCCGCCAATGAGCATGGAAGCGATTGCAGCACGAAATTCCTCCCGGCCATACTCCTGCGAGCCAAATCTACCTTCCATAGGACGTTTCTGACGGCTCTCGTGGCCGGTCCAATGTGCCAGTTGATGGATCGCGGCCTGCAGGTATTTGGTTTCATTTTCAAACTGATCTTTCTCCGGCAGGTGGATTTCATCTTTGGCCTTATCATAAAATGCTTCCTGGCCGCCGTGAACAATGACAGCCTTGCTATCCGCAATTAATTTTTCTGCTCTTTCTATCGGTGTTAAAGGCTGCGCTTCCTGTTGTTTTTTCAGGAAATCTTCCAGTGGCGGGAAGTCTTTGATCTGTTCTGCGTTAAACAGGAAGGCAACCCCTTTTTCAGGCTTGGCGAACTCTACTGTTCTCGTTTGCGTCTTTCCATCCTCACCGACAACTTTTGCGCCGTCCGGAGTGCGTATGGCCTGGATGTCGCTGGTTTTCGGAAAATTGATCAGGGTTCCCTTTGCGTCTTCTTTAACATAATTTCCCGCATAGCGTGCGGCCTCCGCGGACATCCATCTTGGGTCATCGTGACCTTTCAACGCTAAAGCGATAGTATTTAAGGCGCTATAACCTTTCCCGGTAATCGGGTTGATCGGGGTTACAAAGGCAGGCATTCCATTTTCCTTAATGGGTTTCTGCAAGGGCGAGGTACCTGCCCTGAGTTCTGCTGACAGCTTTTCTGCAAGCTGTTCAAACAGCGGTTTGAATTGTTTACTCATGATGATTTTTAATAAGTGTTTCGTATAAAAATTTAATTGGGTTAATGTATTTGCAGTGATCCCTTATGGCCAGATGAAGATGTTCTCCGGTCACGCGGCCTGTTGCACCCGTAATACCGATTGCCGTTCCGCTGCTTACCGTATCACCAGGCAACACAAATACCTGACTGAGGTGTCCATAAATAAATTGGAGGTCGCCATGATCGAGTTTGATGTGAATGCCGAGATCTGGGTAATAGCCTGTTTCGGTGATCAGACCATCCATGATGGCGAATACCGTATCGGCGCGGGCGTGAAAGTCTACGCCAGCATGAAAAGCATATTTTCCGGTAATGGGATGGATACGGTAACCATAGGAAGAATTCAGGCGAAGATTTTTAAGTGGCAGGCAGATCAGGCAGCAGGTTATCCAGGCTTTCACCTGCCAACGAATTGATCCATTTTTAATGGAATGCTATTTTCGACCGGCACAAGGCTTCGACTCCATATCGCCGGGTTGTTTCCGGCAATCTCCAAAGCGTTCCAGATATCGATATTTCTGCCACGATCTTGTAAGAGGCTGATTTTGTAGAGGTCTTTATAATCCTCGAGATTCATCGATGCCGCTTCCTCCATCATTGCAGGATATAATTCACTCCGGTCTTTTAATTGCAGCAACGCGTTAGGGGAATATTTCCCTTCAGTTTGGTTATTGTCGAAACTGACAAATATTTCGTCGCTTGAATCTACATAAGTAAGGATACCGACCTTTCCCTGTTGGCCGGCAGGGTCATTTTCAAGGCCGGGGTGTACGAGCACAAGGGTGCCGTGAAGCTCATTCTTGTTCATCAGATTACATTTAAAGGTTTAAAATTTGGGTTAATAAATACCGTAAGTATTTGTTCTGGATGCGCCATGACCATGCTCCTGTAAGTACTTTTTGTTGTACCATCTTATTGATTTTTCATGGTTACTTTTGGTGGTGTTGGTTTGGCTTCAGGTTTGAACAGCAGTACGATGTCCTGAATTTCCTGGCCGATCCTGAAAAAGTTCTGCGTGAGCTTTGCATCTTTCTTGCCATCAAAGTCATAGTAAGTAGGCAGGGCTTTATATCCCTTTTCCTCTATGGCGATCTCTTTCATGTTCAGGTTGATGCGGCAGTTTATGGCCGAAGTCTCGAACTGTCCGGTGAATTTCTCCTGAGCGTCGGCAGCTATGACGCCGACCATTTCCCCGGCGCTGAGCGAGGCAATTTTGCCCGCGGGTATGAGCACTTCCAGTTTCTCATTCAGTGAGGTTGATGTTTTGTTCCGGTCAATAGAAAGGCCTTCGCCAAGCTGTTTTGACTTTCCAAAAATGCGTTCCAACCATTCCAAAGTTTCCTTATTCCGTACGGAGCCGGATAGTACATTGCCGATAACCGAAGTAATCGTCGCAGCGGTATCTTTCCCATATTGCTGATTAAACTGGGGCAATTCCTGCAGGCCCATCAATACAGCCACTTTATTACTCCTGGCGGTTGCAATCAGATTTTCAACCTTATGGACAAACAGGGTGGGCACTTCATCTACAATGAGTGCAGATGGCAAGTTACCCTTGGTGTTGATCAGCTTGGTCAGGCGGTTAATCACAATAGAGTAGCAGGCGGAATTGATGTTTTGCGTATTGGGATCATTGGCCAGTACTAAAATTCCAGGTGAATCCTTACCGGATATTTTCAGGTTAAAATCATCACCGGAGAACACCCAGAAGGTTTCTTTCGTGGCCAAACGGCTGATAAAAATTTTAAGGGTACCTACCTGCCCTTCGAGCTGATCGAATGCTTTGGCATGAAATGCGGTCATAAAAGGAGATAGCAGGGATTTTAGTTCCGGTTCGGAAACCAGCGCATTAAATATTTCTTCGTAGGATCTGTTTAGCAGCGCGAGTACGTGTGGTAAGCTTGAATACTGGCCATCAGCATGTTTGCTGAGGAAATAGATACAGGATGCCAGGAAGTTTATGGCGGATTGGGTAAAAAACTGATCGCTTCCCCCCGACCGGTCACCTTTTTTCAAGGCTTCAACCAGTGCCTCGGCAGTTTCGGCAGCATCTGCCAGTGAGCGGATATAGTCAGCCCGCCAGGGATTAATGCGGCGGCTTTTTTCAATCTCGTTCAGATTCAGCACATGAAAAGCGTAGCCTTTCATTTTGCCGGACTGTTTGGCAAGCAGATAATGGTAATAAGCGATATGTCCGAGGTCGGGAAACTTAAAATCGTATAGGCATACCGCAAACTCTTTGGCAATCAGCTGCCTGATAAAGGGATTTACGATTGAAAAACTTTTGCCCGATCCGGGTGTCCCGATTACAATCGTCCCCCGAAAAACGTTACAGATATTGATCCAACCGTTTCTGACTTTGCGGTTATGGTAAAACAGCATCGGAATATTGACCGAATAAGGGGTTTCTATTCGTTTAACAGGCTGCATGAAACTTTCGGCTTCCGTGTTCCACTTATCCTTTCCAAGACCAGATTTGATCATTTTGGAGATATTGTCCATGGAAACACTAATCAGCAATGCGCCTAAGAAAGAGCAGATCAGGTAGAGCAGGTTAAACCAGCTGGTGTAAGGCAACGCTATGGGCGAAGCCCTGCCCATGTAAACGATGCTGCCAAAAAATAAAAGCAGACCGAGGGCAAGCGGGTAGACGATATGCTTTTTTGCATCAAGGTCTGTTTTCTTTTTTGCCAGTGTCCCTATACTGACTAAGCAGATCAGTAAAAGGGTGGTCAGTTTGCTGAATATCAGCTGTTGGTAAATGACGATGTGCCCGATCTTATCGAGGGGATTAATAAAAACGCCCCAGAAACGGAATAATTGGAGGGGACCCTCTGGGGAGGAAACCGTTTATGCCGTAGTCTTTTGCAAAACCCACCGCTATCTCCGGCAAGATATTAGCTGCGCTTTTTACCCGTTTCGCCTAAAAATAAAACGGATTACAATAAAAAATGCCGTTGGAGCCGTAGGCGATGAAAAGTGCGGGGAGGATAAAGAAAATGCTGTGATAACAGTTTTTTCGCGGGGCTGAATACCATTTTACGAAGTGAGGCGAGCGGAATGCAGTAAGATGGTTTCAGCAATGGGGGCACCTACAACATTAATTGGATGCAAACCACCTATTTAACAAATACCTTTCAGAGCGGTTCAAGTCTGATTGCTGAAAATAATAGCTCGGTCATCTGCAAAAAAGTACGCTAACTGGGATATATTATGTTTTATTTGACCTGTTTCTTATGGACGCAAGTTCAAATGATATTGATTCGTGAATTTCGGTTTTAAAATGTCCAAATTCAGGGACTGAAATTCAACTAACTGATGGATAATGGTTGAGGGAAAATAAGCGCTGATGGATGACTATTAAGATCATCTTTGTGGAGTAAAAATGTCTACCGTTAGTGATGGAAGTGGCATCCTGCATAGCAGATAAAGCGTACAGCGCGGGCCGAAGGCAACGGCATTATGAGTAAGTAATTAAAAATGGTTCAAAAGATGGTTGAGAAATCTTGTAAGCGTATATAATTGGGATTTTTTAATGGAAAACGCAATCAAATGTCGCTGCATTTAATCATTACAAAGCAATCAACTTGTTAAAACAGCTGGGAACATGGTAAACAAATAAGCTGTCTGTTATAAGCTATTCTCTTCAACCTCAGCTTTGATAAGCCCGATTAAAATCCCCATCTGATCGATGTTTTGGGAAGCCCTGGAGATCAGTATCCCGCCTTCCATCATGGCGTAAGCTTTGATGGCAAATATTTTAGCATCCCATGTCTTTTTAAACTGGCCTTCCTGTATCCCTTCTTCTACGGTAATGGAAAAGAAACTCTGCACGTCCGAGATGGTCTTGGCAACCTTACCGAGAATAACAGGATCTGTATCATCAGCCTCCATAGCGAAATTCATCATGGGGCACCCACCGGCCACAGGCGGATGCAATGGGTCACTTAAAAATTCAAGCATGCCGATCATGCGCTCTTTTGGTGTTTTGAATTCCTGAACAGCTTCCAGGCACTTGGCCACAAACAATTCCAGATTGTAGGCTGCGACACTGACTGCGAGTTCTTCCTTATTGGCGAAGTGTACATAGAGGCTCCCTTTGGACATCTTGGTAACCTGCATGAGATCAGTGACAGATGTTCCGGCAATGCCCCTGGTCATAAAGACCGGCGCAGCCTGTTCTATGATAAATTGTTTGGTTTTTTCTGCTTTTGACATGCCCCTGAAGTTGTAAGTGTACAAATATAATGACCTCTCGTTCATTACTACACTGATCACCTGATGCTAATCGCCAATTAACAGACTGGCAAAGGACAAGTTCAGAAAGAAATATTGTGAAGGGTTACCGGGATAGCCGTTCAACAACACCTGGATCGGGGCCTGTCCGTTTCGATGAGGTATAAAAAAGATCCGGCTTTTAAAAGAAAATAGTTATCAGTTACTTTCACCGGACCTTTCACTCAATCACATCAAAACAACACTCATCAACATCATGATCAGTTTAACAATACAAATATATGAACAATCGTTCATAATAAAAATATTGTGAGGGCTTTTGTTTCTTATTGACCCCTGACTGACAATCCAATTTGATGCCTTACAGAATGTTAGATAAAAATTTTGCTGTTATTGCTTATTCCTAACAAGTGGTAGTTGCAGATTGGTCGGCCTGTTTTCCGGTTTGTCAAACGCGCGCCCATCCACATTTTTGCTACCGTTGAAAAGCATATCGCCATATACATAGATGAGGTCATAATCCACGTAGGTCTCATCAGCAGAAAGCCCGAAGGGTATAAAGGCTTTGGCCAATACGCTTTGTACCTTTCCCACTTCCCAGGTATCCAGTGTTGCTGAAGGGACCTTGTTTACGGCATCTGCAAATCCCTGATGCAACGGCGTAACCTCATAAGCGATATCGGCTACATAATCCACTTTGTACGCACCTGTTGCAAGCGGATGTTCACCCTGCCAAATCAGGTGGCATTTGATAAAAATGCTCACCAGCGGTACTTTAGCGTTCGGATCTGCATAATTGATGACGGTACATTCAAATATATCCGGCTCGCTATATTTGAATAGCCGGGTCAGGTAAAACGGCTGAATAGCGCCTGCCGCTGATTTGCTGATACTTGGGCGTACCTCCGGAGCGATATTTTTCCACTCGCCGCCGATAATAAATTGCTGTGTTTGTTCTGCTGTCATAGATAATTTTTGATTGTTTATGAATTAATAATGATTTTTAGGTGGAAGCAATGCCTGATTCCGGCATTGGAATATCGGTCTTCAGCATATTGGAGTTACCGCGCGCAAGCAACCGCTTTTTGGGCAGATACCATAATTCGAACTGAATATTGATGATTTGCCGACCTGCACGGACTATGGTAGTCTTACCGGTAACGGTTTCTCCTACTTTAGCTGTTGCCAGGTAATCTATGGTATTATTGACCGTCGTATAAAAGTATTGACGCCCCATGCAGATAACCGTTGCGCCGATCAGATCATCCATTATTCCGGCGGTAATCCCGCCATGCAATGTGCCCATTGGATTGGCCATTTCGGGTCGGATGGTGTAGTCAAAGGTAAGTCCCTCCTCCCCGACTTCCCTAACTACGGGTGCCAGCCAGCACATGAACGGAGAAGGGGATTCGGTCAGCGGCCGATCAAGCTGCGCAGTCAGAATGGCACGGATTTGACTAATTCTATTTTCCATCTGCCGATACTGTTTTTAAATCAGATGTACATTTTCCCGGTTCCGCCACAGTATTCAGCCCTGCCCGGATCCTGCTAAGCGACTGCGGAGCAACCCCCAAATAAGATGCAAGATAGTAGTTTGAAAAAAGCTGGATGAGATGCGGTTCTTCGCTTAGCACTTTCAGGTAGCGATCAGTAGCATTCATCGTGAGCAACGTATAAACCCGGTCATAGGTCACGATAAAAGCACTTTCATTAAGCATTCGCATAAACTGCTCGAACTGAGGAAGCTCGACATAAGCCTGCTCAAAGAATTTGTGTCCGAACTGAATGAGGGTTACATCTGTCAATGCCTCGATAGACATGGTTCCAGGCGTATGTGTGAGGAAGCTTTTGTAATCAACCAGGAACAGGTTTTTTGTATTACTGGTACAACTGTTATAATGAAACATCCAGGTGATTGTTTTTCCGGAATAATCCGTGTAATAGGAACGGGCTTTACCGGAAACGATAAAATAGATGTGCCGGGCGGTTTCCTTGGAATTAAAAAGCATACTACCCTTGGCCACCGATACTAATTTGGTCTTAGCAGCAATAAACTCAGCTGCAGCATCATCGATTTCCACTAACCTTCTCATGTAATCCAGCAACGGATTATAAATACATTCAGACATATTTTCATTAGTTGATTAAACAAATAGCCTGCTGACAATAAAAAACAGCGGCTCCATATTAATAAGGCACTTCAACTTTCATCAGTTGAGGTGCCGGTATATAGTATTTAGATTTGATTCAGCACGATCTTTCCCCTGGTGTGTTTGGCGCCAACGATTTCGTGGGCTCGCGCGATTTCTACAAAGGGAATTATTTCCTGGATCTCAGGGATGATCATTCCTTCGGACACGAGATGCAGAATATCGTCAAGGTCAAAGCTGACCGGTTTAACATATTGGGTGATGGCACGAATCTCCCCGCTGTCAACGCGGTCAGATTTAATCGGGTACGGCAAAATGGATACGAGAATACCACCCTTTTTAATTAATGGATACGACAATTCCCTGGTATCCCCGCCAATCGGATCGAGAACGGCATCTACCCCCCTGGCTATGGAAAAGTTCTTTGTTTTATAATCAATGGTTACATCAGCACCAAGTTCTGTAAGGTATTTGAAATTTTCCGGTGATCCGGTCGCATAGACGAAACAGCCACGAAGTTTGGCCAGTTGAATGGCGAAAACACCAACGCCCCCCGCTCCGGCATGGATGAGAATACTTTGACCGGACCTCAGATCCATGTCCTGGTACAATACCTGATAAGCAGTCAGCGCCGCTACCGGCAACGAAGCCGCAACCTCAAAGGATACATTATCGGGGATCAGTGCGATTTGCGTCTCTTTAGCAAGCGTAAATTCGGCATAGGCACCCGGGTCTTTCGGCGAAGGGCGCAGGCCCGCCACCCGGTCACCAAGCTTGAACTTTGTTGCTTTACTTCCGGTTTGCGCTACGACGCCGGCGAAGTCAAGGCCAAGGATTTCTGGAAAGACACCGAAATATCCGTTTTGACGGGTAAAAACATCGACCGGATTAATGCCGATAGCTTTAATGCTGATCAATACATCATCGTCCTGATAAACCGGGACGGGTACGTCGGCCAGTGTAAGCACTTCAGGCCCACCCTGTTGTTTCGTTACTATTGCTTTCATATTTTAAATGCTGTCCATCAGGAGTAACCTATCCGGAGATTTATAATTAGTTGTTTACTGTGTAAAATGCTGTCCGGAGCGCGGCTTTGCCCATGGTCATCCTGGAATCGATATCATCCAAAGCCTGCTGCGCATCGTTCAGCTCATACTTAAAACCTGATACAATTTTAAGGCTGCCTTCGGCAATCAGCTCTAGCAGATAGGCGGAAGCTTTGTTGTAATTTTCCGGCAATTCAGTATAAGAGCCTACAAAGAAGCCGGCTATGCTTTGGCTCTTGCCCATAAGTGCAGCAATGTGTGCCGAAGTCCAGTTCGTTGAAAAAACGGAACCGAGTACAAGCAACCTGCCAAAGGGAGCCAGGATCTTCAAACTGTCTGTCGCGATATCTCCGGCTGCTGAACTCAGGATAATATTAACCCCTTTGCCTTCGGTCGCCGCCATTATTTTATCTGTCCAGCCAGGTTCGCTGTAGTTGATCAGCACGTCTGCACCGAGCGACTGTGCCAGGGTCAATTTATCTTCACTACTTGCCCCCGCAATTACTTTTTTAACACCGAGGATCTTGGCCAACTGAATAGCAATAGTACCAACGCCCCCGGCAGCGGCATGGATAAAGATGCTGTCACCGCTACTGATCCTCGCCTGTTCAGTTAGAAGGAACCAGGCAGTTAGCCCCTGAACAGGCACAGCAAGGCCGTCTTCAAAGGATACATTATCGGGTAATTCAATCACTTCCTCTTCTTTCGCAAGTGCATATTCAGCAAAGCCGCCCTGAAAGCCCATCTTTCCGAGAAGCGCTACAACCCGCTTACCATGGAGTGCCTGGTTTGTATCCTCCCCGTTAACTTCAACAATTCCGGCTACTTCGAGGCCGAGGGTAAGCGGCAGCACTGGCATATTGAAATACCGTCCTTTATATTTTTGTATATCCGAGTAATTTACCCCGGCTACATACACTCTGATGAGTATTTCACCCTTACCGGGAACCGGGATTTCTAATTCCTGAACTTGTAATGGCTCATTGATCTTCGTTAAAATAACTGCTTTCATGAGGTAACAATTTATAATATTGGTTTAAGTATCTACTAACCGGTGAAACTGAACGGTCGCAGAAAGGACAAAAATTTATAGGCTGAACTCTTTTATATCATTTTTTAACATTTCGTTCACAATCCGCATTTGCTGGGTATCACCGAACGTCCGGCAGGCCAGCATGGCGCCTTCCAGCATTGGGAACATTTAAACAGCAAAATGGCTGCTGTTCGTGCCCGAATTAAATTCTCCTGCTGAAATACCGCTGTCCACTAACCCGCTGATCCTGGCCTGAAGTGCTTTTATCTTTTCCCCTGCCAGTTTTCGGATCACTAGGTTGGTGTCGTCAGCTTCCGCACCAAAATTCAGTAATGGGCAGCCTCCGTCATTGATTACCAAAACGTCCCTGTAAAAGTCAAGCAAAGCAAAAAGTTTATCCTTTGCGGTCACTTTTACCTTGACAACTCCGCTGATACCTTCAGAAAGCTGATTACACAAAAAATTGAAAGCCTCGGTACTGATCTCGTCCTTGCTCTCAAAATTCCGGTATATACCGCCTTTGGCAAGACCGGTCACTTCCATAAACTCGCTGATGGAAGTGCCGGCAATACCTTTTTTGTTAAAAACAGGGGCAGACCTTTCTATGATCATATTTCGGGTTATCTGGCCTTTTGTCATCATGACCCAAATAAGACCGACTGGTCTCAAATGCAAATTTCTATACCATTTTCAATTAAGATTAGTTTACTCAGGAAAATTTGACATCCGTTACTTCAATATCGATCCAGACCGGCTCGGGTTTAAATCCATTTTGCCCATCCTGTGAATACACTTTTCGTTTAGTCGGCAATTTGATCCCCATGAACTCACGGTAGTCAAAAACATAATGAGCTGTTGGCGTTTTACCAAAAACGTCAGCCCAGTAGTCATGCCTTCTCAGGTGCCCGGCCGCATCATAATAAAATACCTGCCTTTTGTTATGGGTCTCAATATGATCAGGAAAAAAGACTTCCAGCCTTCGCCATGTTTCGTCCCCCTCTATCCACGGTTCGATCTCATTGGTGACAAAACCCGGATAGGTAAAAATGAACGGCGAAGTAAAATAGGTCCAGGCGGCGTAGCTGGCGAAATATATCGCCTCCAGTTTGCTCCAGGTTCCGGCAAGATGGTTCAGGATCGAGGCGCGCGGGTCTAAAAGCTCTTCGATGAGTTTCCCTGCCCGGTCTTCCAATGCGACGCGCTGGTATTCAAATACCGACCTGATCTCCGGGCCAAAAACCGGATAGTAGTTCGCATACTGAAATTTGGTATTGGCGGTGAAAGTGACATCGCTCAGGATATTTTCCTGGCCTTTGATCTTCCAGGTCTCCCCGCCTATCTTTAGCTGTAACGTCACATTGTTAAATTGTTCCCATTTTTCGATGCCGCCATGTGCTTTCACTACAAAGTCAAGCAACTCGTTTTTTTTCTGATCCATTTTAGCTGATTTAAAGGTTCAAGCCTGTATTACGCCGAACCAGTGACCTATTTAGATTCTGTTAATATAATTGCCGCAAGCTTATCAGGCATTGAAATAAAGGGCGTATGACTGCTTTGCAAGGTGTATTCCTTTACCACGTTCGGCGCGTCTTTCACCATTCTTTCCTGAAGTCCAATGCTGACAACCATATCGTTAACCGTATGGATATAAACTTTTTTAATTGAACCGAATTTTTCCGGGGTAAGCGTAACCGGCGTTGCCAACGGTGCCAACGGTTCAGGCCTCAGGTTGTCAGCGATATACTGACCGATCTTCGGTGGGGCATCCGCAGCAAAGCACTCAATAATACCTTCTTTTTTGACACCGGCAATGCCGTTTTCTTTATCGATCACCAGGTACTTGCCGATATGCGCGCCGGCGTCTGTCTGTGCAAGTGAAAGGAGGCTCTCGCCTGTTTTAGGAAGGAAGGCGGCGAGATAAATAAGTTTGCTGATTTGGCCTGGTATCTCTTCAGCCACCTGGCTGACCACCAGACCCGACATACTATGTCCTACCAGTATCACATTTTTTCGATCACCGATAGCAGCTTTTACCGTTTCTACATAGCTCTGAAAGGAAATTGCCGTGATTGCGGTGCTGTCCTTGCCATGCCCCGGAAGGTTTACTTCAATAACTTCATGGCCTTTTGCCTTCAACAAGGGCGTAACTGCCTGCCAGGAAGATGCGTCCGTCCATGCACCGTGCACAAGTACAATTGTTTTATTCTTTTGGGCAAACGTGGTGAATCCGATTACACTCAGCGTCATTAGCATTATTAGTTTTTTCATTTTTTTAAGCTTAAATGTTTATTAAAATTATTTGGGTTGATAAGCCGGACGAACCGGGTATTTTTAGTGTTTTTATAAAAATTAATGGAGATCAGGTAACCAGATAAGCCTGAAGCACGGGCTCCAGCGTCAGGATCTGAGAGATAGTACATACCTTTTTCGCCTTTTCTGCGAGCAGTAGAAACTGATCATAGTTTGCCCCGGGTATTTTAGCCGTGACGACAAGAATAGCCCCTTTGATCTGCGGATGACCGGCATCGTTGTAGCCAAGTACAATATCTATTCTTGAGTCCACGCTTTTGAGTTCCAAACCGGCATGATCAAGCACATTGGCCAGTGCCTGGTTGTAACAGGCGGAATGCGCTGCTGCCAATAATTCCTCCGGGCTGCCTCCGGCTGTTCCTTCAAAACGGCTTGAAAACGTATATGGCTTGCCCTTTACCGCACCACTTTTTGTCGATATGGTTCCGCTGCCTGTTTTCCATTTGCCCTGCCACGTTGCAGATCCCGATGCTATCATATTCATTTTTTTAGAATCAGTTATGTTAATAATTCGGCAGGTTCCATTCCGTTTCAGGCGTTCCCCATCCCAATGACCTTACTTTTTTCAGTGCTTCTACCGCATCAGGCCCGGAGGCCAGCTTCAGAAATCCCTGAAAGCTTTCGCCTAATTCTTCCAGTGTCGGGATGCCCGAATGTTTGATGACCAGCGCCTTTGCGGCTGCAAGGGCCGCACCGGAAAATTTCCCGATACGGGTGGCCAGTTCGTCCACAAAATCATCAAGATCCTCATCGGTAACCGCGCGGTTTATCCAACCATACAGTTCTGCGGTCTCCGCGTCAAAATCGTCGGCACTCAGGATGATCTCCAATGCACGCCCCCTGCCGGTGTGTCTTGGAAGCCATTCGATCCCACCGCCACCAGGCAGTAGTCCGAAACCAACCTCCAGCTGGCAAAGACGTGAATCTTCACGGCTGGCGAAACGCATGTCCATGGCGCAAAGCAATTCGCTGCCAACGCCCCGTGCCCGTCCCCTGATCTTTCCGATAGTAATCACCGGTGAGGTGGTCAACCAGTGACTGAACAGCGGCAACTCTTTAATAATATTCCGGGCACCGGGAATTTCCGGCACTTCCTGTAAACGCGAAGTATCAATGTGCGCCATAAAGAAGTTCTTGACAGCAGATTCGAATACCAGCACTTTAACTTCGGGGTTATCTGTTGCGAACTCCTTCACCAGGATAAGACCGGCAAAAACTTCGGGGTTTAACAGGTTAAGCGGAGGATTATTGATCGCCGCTACAAAATAACCTTCTGCCTTTTTGATCAGGGTAACCACACTGCTTTCGATCAGATTCTCGTTAAAAATTGCTTTTGGATCTGTACTCATAATTTTAATTGTTTATTGAAATCCGGTCTCTCGGAATTAAGTTATTAAGGAATTATTTTGTGGGATTCATCGCTGCAAGTGCCTTTTCCGGTGACGAAAGATAGAGCTGATAAAGATTTTCGGTTTGCCCTACCCTGATCTCGTAGCAGTCGTTTTCCACCGCTTCCAAAAGCGCCGTGGCCACATCTTCAGGGGACATACCTCTTTCACCGCCGATATCTTTAGAAAAATTCGTGTTGACGAGTGGGGGCATCAATTCAAATACCTTAATGCCGCTTTTTTCGGCCAGGGCAAGACGGAGCGACTGGGTGTAGGAATGCAATGCCGCCTTACTTGCTGCGTATCCCGGCAGACGTTTACCCGGAACGAAGGCTACGACAGAAGAAACGTTAACAATAGCAGCTTCGGGCTGTTGCTTCAGCAGCGGTAACAATCGTTCCGTAAGTCGGACAATGCTGAAATAATTGGTCAGCATTTCTGTCCAGGCCAAGTCTGCGGCGTTATTCCCATCACCGAAAAGGTCATAAACAAAAGCGCTGCCAGCATTATTAATGAGGATATCAAGTTCGGGATAATCAGCATTTATGGTTTCCGCCAGCGAAATAATATCATTTTCCACGCTCGAATCAGAAACGATATAGGCCCCGTTCTTCAGCTGGGCAACCGCTTCGATCAGCCGGTTCTTATCCCGGCCCGTAATAATTACCCGGTTGTCTTTACTGTCGAATAGTTTTGCGATCTCCAAACCGATACCCGCGCTGCCGCCTGTGATCAGAATGGTACTCTTTGAAGTTTTCATGTTATAGCTTTATGTTTAAATTTTAAGTGTCCCGCTACGTGTTTCGTCAATGCCTTTTTTACCGGTTGTTAAATGTTCAGACCACGCTATCCAGAAACAGGGTAATGTGTCTGACGAACAGTTCAGGCTCCTGGTTCTGTGGGCTGTGGTTTGCATTTGGATAAATAACCAGCTGCGCATTGGGTATATGCATCTTCATATTGAACGCATTGACCACGGGCAGGATAACATCATGATCACCATGGCCTATAAATACAGGCTGTTTGATCTCCTTCAGGTATTCAAACTTATTGTCATACATCTTTCCCCATCCGAAAATGGCAGCCAGCTGTGCGGGAACAACCTTTTCGGTGAGCAGCGGATCTTTCGCCGTCCTTGCCCGGATCCTTTTGAGATAGGCCCAGCCTGCTTTCTGGCTTTCCTCCGTGGGAATAAAGAAGGTATCCAACAAAAGCTCATCAGGTTGATCATGCTTCTTTTTTAACATCTCCCACACTTCCGATGAGTAGTCCTGCATGCCTTCTCCTCCCCTCGGCCCGGTTCCAACTAGGATCAGGCGGCGGATCAGTTCCGGGCGGTCGAGCGTGAACTGCTGGGCAACCATGCCGCCTATAGAGAAACCCCACAGGTCAATTTTCTTCAGGCCGAGCGCGTCTACAAACGCCCCGGCATCTTTCGCCATAGCTGCAATCGTGTCCGGCGTTTCTCCGGATGATCCGGATACACCCCTGTTATCAAAAATGATCACTTCGCGGTCTTTAGCCAGTGCATTGATCACAGCCGGATCCCAGTTATCCATGGTGCCGGTCAGGTAATTGGTACAAACCAAAGGCAGGCCTGCTTTTTTTCCCAACCTGCGGTAAGCAAATTTGACCCCGTTCGCTTCAACATATTTAGTCGGCACGTTGGAGGCATTGTAAGGGTGTGCAACTGCCGCCTCAGCAATTACCGGAACACTGTTTAACAACGCCAGCCCAGCTGCCGCTATCGATCCCTGTTTGAGGAAATTTCTTCTTTCCATTTCAATTTTTATCAATATACCCGCTGCCAGCGGCACGCATTTGCAAAGCAGCGGATACGGATACAATTAATAGTAATAAACCTCGGTCAGGAATATGTTCACCTGCTTGATGAACTCTTCAGTATACTGGTAAAGTGACCCGTGATTAGAATCAGGATAGATGATCAGTTTCGCATAAGGCAGTTCCTGTTGCAGGATATAAGAGTTAATGGTCGGAAACAACAGATCCTGCTTACCGTTTACCACAAGTACCGGGCATTTAATACTTTTCAGGTATTCGTACGAACCTTCACTTTTGGTTCCCCATTCCGTAATTGCAGCCAGCTGATTCGGAATTACCTGGTCATTGATGCTGATATCACGGTCAACAGAACGTGCCCTGATGCGATCCAAAAAGCGCTGACCGGCGGCCTGGCTGGATTCGCTCGGGCTAAAGAAAGTGTCTAGCAACAACATATCCGGCTTCTCATATTCCTTAGAGAAAAAGGCCCAGACTTCCGGAGAAAACGTGGCTAGGTCTTCACCGCCTCTCGGACCGGAACCGACAATGATCAAACGGTTAACCAATTCAGGACGTTCAAGGGTGATGGTCTGTGCGACGAAGCTTCCCATGGAAAATCCGAAAAGATTAATATTTTTCAGTTCGAGGGCATCGATAAAGGCTATCGCGGTTGCAGCAATACCTTTAATAGTCTGCGCAACTTCACCACCTGAGCTGGCTACCCCGGCATTATCAAAGATAATGACATCGTGATCGACGGCTAAACCATCAATCAGGGCCGGATCCCAGTTGTCCAGTGTACCAGTGAAATGCTGTGTAAACACCATTGGTTTCGCACCAGCCTTGCCGTACCGGCGGTAGGCATATTTAATGCCGTTGGCTTCGATAAATTGTGTCGGTACGGTTAAAGCGTTAAGTTCTAATGTAGTTTCCATAACTAATTTAAGTTGTTAATGATTAATATTTATTACCGGTACTGCGCCCACCGGCGAGGGTTAAAGTTTTTACACGGCCATTGGCCGGCAGCTATCTCCCAACCGGTCAATCATAACAATGACCGTTGAAAGCAAATCCCTGCCCATTATTAATTACCTGTTTATCAAGTATTTAAACTTTTATAAAATTAAATCATTCACGATATATCAGCATTTCAGAAAATATTGACGATATAACATTTTCGTTGTCGGCCTTTTCGCCCGCGTTTTCCTTCAGCTTTCTCGTACGATACAGATGGAAAAATGGTCGCCATTTCGGAATGACCGGTTTACCGGCTGGAACGATTGCAACATAAAGTACCCCTGCACCGCAAAACACCATAATGCCGTGCGTGATATAATAAATGACTGTGATCGAATCCATACCGGTTTATTTAATTGTAAATGATATTGATAACCTGCAACAGCTGATGAAATATATTAAGCGCCGCCAACTTCAGTCGACTCAAAAAAACATGATTTGCCTCCAATTCCTGGCGATCGCGGAAGTTCCCCAGGCGGATCTGCTTAATCATTTCCCTCATCAAGAGCCTTCCTCGTACTTTTGATCGCTTTGCGGCATTCCAACGGTAATTTTGCGCTTCCATGTTTAAGTTGTTTTAGGCAGAAACCATTATTTTATTCAGGTCAATGCGGCTGGGTA
The DNA here is from genome assembly GCF_001911425.1 of Mucilaginibacter polytrichastri. GTDB lineage: Bacteria > Bacteroidota > Bacteroidia > Sphingobacteriales > Sphingobacteriaceae > Mucilaginibacter > Mucilaginibacter polytrichastri. The sequence continues at coordinate 2,394,232 of NZ_MPPL01000001.1, forward strand.
AACAAGGAAACATCTACTTCGAGGCCCCTTGCCACCTGCATTCCCAATCCGATATCGGCACGGAAGAAGTGGCAAAGCTGCCGGTTGATAATTTCCATTTTTTTAGGGCCTTCGATTCCCTTCATGGCTTTTACAACGTTGGCGACGAGGCTGAGCCGCAGCTCATCACTAAGTGTTTCCCTGAAGAAAATGCCGGGCTGCGTATAATGATCATTCTCGCCCGGCGCATTTCGGTCAAAAGTGTCCACCACATTGGAATTCAGCTGTAGCGCAGGCTCAGTGTAGGCGGGATCAGGCTGGATATTGTCGAAGCTATTTGGAAAGTAATTCGGTTCACTGCCACCGTTATCACCGGTTACCATGAGACCGTCACGCTGGTAATTGTTGACCATATAGGGACACCGGTTAACGGGTATATCTTCGTAATTAACGCCAAGCCTGTATCGCTGTGCATCAGGGTAGGAAAGGATCCGCGCCTGTAATACCCGGTCGGGCGAATAACCGATACCGTCTACTACATGCGCAGGGGCAAATGCAGATTGTTCAACCGCAGCATGGTAATTCTTCGGATTTTCGTTTAGTTCTACTACGCCGACATCTATTAAAGGAAATTCTTTATGGCTCCAGGTTTTGGTCAGGTCAAATGGATTGAAGGCATAAGTTTCGGCTTGCGCTTCGGTCATCACCTGAATTTTCATATCCCATTTTGGAAACTCTCCTCGATCAATTGCAGTTAACAGGTCACGCTGCGCAAAATCAAGGTCAACACTTTTCTCCAGGGCAGCTTCAGCATCGGTGAAGTTTTTGATGCCCTGCTGGGTTTTGAAATGGAATTTCACCCAGGTTCTTTCATTTTTAGCGTTGATCAGGCTGAAGGTGTGACTACCGAAACCGTGCATGTGACGATAGCCGTAGGGAGTGCCGCGGTCGCTCATCAAAAACATGACCTGGTGCAACGATTCCGGGTTCAGGCTAAAAAAGTCCCAGGCCATGGTCGGGCTTTTAAGATTGGTATATGGATCTCTTTTTTCAGAGTGTATAAAGTCGGGGAACTTTTTACCATCTTTAATAAAAAAGATCGGCGTGTTATTGCCTACCAGATCCCAGTTGCCATCTTCCGTATAAAACTTCATGGCAAAGCCGCGCGGATCACGCTCGGTTTCGGAGCTGCCCTTTTCACCCGCGACCAGGGAGAACCTGATAAAGAGCTTCGTGGTCTTGCCGATGGCATTAAATACCTTTGCCCTGGTATAGGCGCTGATATCATTTGTTATTGTTAATGATCCGTAAGCCCCGGATCCTTTGGCATGCACCACCCGTTCAGGAATACGCTCTCTTGTAAAGTGAGCCAGCTTTTCATGAAGGATGAAGTCCTGCAGCAATAAAGGCCCCCGCTGCCCGACACTCTGCGAGTCTTCATGATGGGCGTAAGGAATACCTGCCGCGGTCGTCAATTTTTTTTCCATTGTTTATTGAACTTAATGTTAGCGATTGTGGTTGCCCTAGCAATTCAATACAAATGCCAGTTTTTAACTACTTTATTTACAAGCATTTACAGTTTTTTTATGGATTTTATGATAGCTTTAATTCGCCACGAGACGATTCCACAGCGATATGAAGTGTCGAATTACAGTTTCTGGCGAACCGAATATTGCAAGTGCTATTTGAGCATACGCCTTTATTTATAGTGTAGTTATTCCACCCGTTAACCGTTAAACTTATCATCCGGAAAGTTGAACGCGGTACCTGTACAGTTATAAGCCCGCTAATCTTTAGTTTGAATCACCCGCTGGAAACAAAATGTAGATCAGTATCAAACACCGCCTGTCGCATTCCGAAAGCTGAATAGCGAAATAGAGCTATTAAAAAAGTGTTATTATTATATCTATTCAATTGAATAACAGTCACTTAATACAATGGCACATCTATTGAATAATGGGAAACATCTATTCACACATATTAAATGATAAGAAAATGACCCCATCACTTAAATCAGTAATTTTAACAATTATGGCAATTGCAGTATTACACAGCGCGTTTGCACAGACAGACTATGCAACGGATCCGCACCTGACACCGGAAGTCAGGGCATTTTTAAAATTGGTTAACGGCGGCGGCCCTCCGGTAGAAAGCCTTTCTAAAGAGGATGCCCGGAATGTGCTGGTTAATGCACAGAATTCTGTTAAGGTAGATCTTTCAGGAATTGAAGAATCTGAAAAAACGATCCAGGCTAACGGACATTCCATTAAACTGAACATCGTTAGGCCAGCCGGAGCAAAAGGCGTTTTACCTGTCTTTATTTTTATTCACGGCGGCGGATGGATCCTGGGTGACTATCCTACACATAAACGAATGGTTCGTGACCTTGTTGTTCTTTCAGGCTGTCAGGGTGTCTTCGTGAATTACACACCATCACCAGAAGCGCACTACCCGGTAGCCATAAACGAAATTTACGAAGCCACTAAATGGGTAGCAGAGCACGGTGCAGAGATCAATGCAGACGGCAAAAAGCTGGCGGTTGTCGGAAACAGCGTTGGCGGTAATATGACCGCGGTAACCTGTCTGATGGCAAAAGCAAAAAATGGCCCGAAGATCAGTTTGCAAATCATGATGTGGCCAATCGTAGATGCAGGATTTGATACGGAATCTTATAAATTATTCGGCGCTGATCGGTTCCTGACTACCCCACTGATCAAATGGATGTACGACCAATACACACCCGACCTGGCACAGCGTAAGGAGATTTACGCATCACCGCTTCAGGCGTCAGTTGATCAATTAAAGGGACTTCCACCGGCACTGATCCAGGTTGCCGAAAACGATGTTCTTCGCGACGAAGGTGAAGCTTACGGACGAAAATTGGAAGAAGCAGGTGTAAAAGCGACAACGGTAAGGTATAATGGAGTCATCCATGACTTTGGATTGCTGAACGGCCTTGCTGAAATACCCCAAACAAGAGCACTTTTTGTTCAGGCAGCTGCGGAATTAAGAAAATACCTCAAATAAAATCCTGGGTGTGAATAGGTAAAATCACCATGATGATGAAAAAGGCAGGGCAAAAAATATTGAATAAGGATTTTACAGCAACGATCATCGCGCTGCATGACCTTGGTTATTCAGAGGATTTTTTTGAAACCGAGGTACCGGGATTTATAACCACCCGCGATGACCAGCAATATCCGAGACAAGCGGTAGAGGTTTGTCCATTCAGGAAGGTTTACAATGAACTTTCGGGCGTATTTATGAATATTCATAAAGTCTGCACTTGTAACGGACTTAAAGGCATCCTGATCATTGATGCTTGCCCTGCTATCTAAAAAAAGCACCCCGACCGGTTCCTATTGGCTGGGGTGCTTTTTTAAAGTAAATTATTTTTGAAGAAACTCCAGCACTTTTTCCGGGTGAGCATCACCATTTAAAAATGCACGGTACGAAAATTCGATTTTACCATCTGTACCGATAACGAATGTTTCCCTGCCGGTTAGAAATAACCAGGGTTTGATTCCAAATGACTTCAGAATTTTATTTCCCGGATCGCTCAGCAACAAAAAAGGCAGATTATTCTTTTGTGCAAATTTACGGTGGCTCGCAACGGTACCGGAATTGATCCCAACTACAATTGCACCTGAATCTGTAAATGCTTCAAAGGAATCCCTGAATGCACAGGCCTCTTTGGTACAAACATCGCTTTGATCTTTTGGATAAAAGTAAACAACCAGTTTTTTATTGCCGAGGTAATCACGAATATTAAATACATTACCGTTCTGATCCTGTAAGGAAATTTCGGGAAGCTTATCCCCTGCTTTTAATGTTTTCATTGTAATGATTTATTAAAACGGCAGGCAGTTAAATCGAATTTGCGCTATCTGCCCACCATTTTTATTTATCGTGCGATATTGCTTAGCAGTATAGCAACGGAATCCGGTTTAGATATAAACGGAGAGTGGCCGGTGTTGATACTGTAAACTGATTTTAAACCGGCGGCGGCTATCATTCTGTTTTGAAGTTCCGGGCTGATCGCCTGATCTTTAAGTGTTTTGATATAATACTTGGGAACTGCGCCGAAATTTGCATCGGTTAATACTACCTTATTTGTAAATGGGATGGCCGGTTCGACACGGTAGTTCTGCAATACAAGTGCTTTCTGGTCAGCGGTACCATCCTGTATGAATATATCGGTAATCCTTTCCTGAACGACACCTAACGTTAACTGGTCAGCAGAGGGGACTAATGATTTACCCAACAAAGAAGCGGCGTCGGTACCTGCAAGATCAAGCAGCGATTGGCCATTAGCCGGAAGATATGCGCCGATATAGATCAGTTTTTCAATTTTCGAAGGCACCTTTTCCGCAACAGCGGAGATAACTACACCCGCAAGGCTATGACCTACCAGTATAACCTTACCGTCAACCTTATTGATAGCACTGATTACTTTTTCACGGTAAACATCTATGGTCAGATTTTGCGGTGCGGTTTGGTCAGCGCCGTGGCCGGGCAGCTCAACAAGGATCACCTTGTTACCCGATCTTTCCAGATCAGCTTTTACATTTAGCCAGGCATAAGGAGCCTGCCATGCGCCATGTACAAGTACATAGGTTTTTGCAGGCGCTATTTCGTTATTATTATCTTTTGAACAGGCGGAGATAAATACGGCTACACCTATCAGCAGCAGCATATTTAAAATTACTTTTTTCATGATTTTATTTATTGAGTGTTTAATTATTGAGTGTTTAATTATTGAGTGTTTAATTATTGAGTGTTTAATTATTTTACGGCGTCAAGGAACATCGTTGCCTGGGCGACAAATTCCTTAGTATACTGATATTGTACACCATGATTTGAATCCGGGAATATGATCAGCGACGCGTTCGGCAAATTCTGTTCAAGGATGAAGGAATTTACAGGCGGTATAATAACATCCTGATCACCTGACACGACAAGTACGGGTTGTTTGATCTCTTTCAAGTATGCATAGCTGTTCTCTTGTTTTTTACCCCAAGCAAATATGGCGCTCAACTGCGCGGGTACAACTTTGTCAGAAATTTGAGGGTCTTTTCCGATCCTGGCCCTGATACGGGTAAGATATGCTTTACCGGCTTTCTGGCTTGTTTCTGTAGGAACAAAGAAAGTATCCAATAACAGTTCATCAGGTTGTGCATAGGTCTTTTTGAAGAAGGCCCAAACCTGAGGAGTGTAGTCTTGCATACCTTCGCCGCCGCGCGGGCCGGTTCCGATCAGGATCAAACGCCTGATCAGTTCAGGATGGTCAAGGGTTAATTGCTGGGCAACCATGCCACCAATAGAAAATCCTAAAAGGTCGATTTTTTGTAAGCCGATTGCATGAATAAAAGCAGCAGCATCTTTAGCCATATCGGCAATATTATCCGGCGTTTTTCCTTCTGAACCGGCAACACCGGCATTGTCAAATATGATCACTTCACGGTCTTTAGCGAGCCTATCCAAAACTGCGGGATCCACGTTATCCATAGTACCGGTAAGGTAGCTGGTAAATAATAGTGGTAAACCAACCTTGTTACCGAAACGACGGTAAGCGAACTTAACACCGTTTACATTTACGTATTGCGTTTTTACATTGGTAGCATTAACTTCTGTTACCGGTTTAGTAGTTTTTGCGGCAGCATAAGCTGAACCCGCAGCGGTCAAAGCAATAGCAACTACGGCTAATGTCAGTGTTTCTAAGATATTAGATTTCATTTGTTTTATTATTTGATTTGTGGCCTTCTGATTACTCCTCCGACCGTTTATGATGATGTTATTTAGTAAAGTGCGGAACGCATTCCCACTAATCTCCCCACTGGTTCCGCACTTTTATAGAATGCTGATTATATTACTTCGTTAAGGAAACTGTTTGCTTGTTTAACAAAATCATCAGCGTATTGGAATAATGCGCCATGGTTCGAATCCGGGTAGAGGATCAGCTTGGCGTTATCTAAATTCTGTTGGAGAATGTAAGAATTCACGGTTGGGAACAACACGTCATTCTTGCCATTTACAACCAAAACAGGTTGTTTGATACTTTTCAGGTATTCAAAAGAACCTTCAGATTTAGTTCCCCATTCGGTGATGGCGGCAAGCTGTGCGGGGATCACTTTATCATTGATGCTGATATCACGGTCAACTGAACGCGACCTGATACGATCAAGGAATAAATGACCGGCAGCCTGGCTGGTTTCAGTCGGACTAAAGAAGGTATCTAAAAGTAATTCATCAGGCTGTGCGTATTCTTTAGAGAACATTGCCCAAACTTCCGGCGAGAAAGTCGCCAGATCTTCACCGCCCCTCGGGCCTGAACCAACAATGATCAAACGGTTAACTAATTCAGGGTTTTCCAAAGTGATCTGTTGTGCAACAAAGCTGCCCATTGAGAAACCTAAGATGTCAATTTTCTCCAGGCCTAAGGCTTTGATGAACTGAACTGCTGTTGCGGCAATACCTTTAATGGTAGGAGCAACTTCGCCGCCTGAGCTGGCAATACCAGCATTATCAAATATAATTACTTCGCGTTCTTCTGCTAAACCATCTGTAACGGCAGGATCCCAGTTATCAAGGGTTCCGGTAAAGTGTTGTAAGAATACTAAGGGAAGGCCACCAGTCTTTCCAAAACGACGATAGGCAAATATGGTACCTTTAGCATCAACAAACTGTGTTGGAACTGTTAAATGTGTGTAAGAGTTCATTTTTTTATCTGTTAAATTTTAATTTCTGTTGATCAATATTTCTGTTGTTATTGACGCATCAAAAGTAATGACCAATCGTTCATTTTTATATTTTATTTACAAACCTGACCAGTAAATGACAAAATGAACGAATGGTCATTTTTTAACAACATTATATGGAACAATCATAATTGAACAAACGGTCATCGGATTTTTATGCAGCAAAAAGCTGCGGCAGAACGTTGGAGTGCCGCCACAGCTATCAATCTATATTAAAAAAAGCTAACCTTTAAGCTTAATACTGGCTCCATTTTTCCTGGGAATCTTTAATTTTCTCCTCATTATATGGTGCGTAAATATGGTCGATCACCATATCATCTGGAATCTGCAGAATAGCTTTTTCATGGGTTAATGAATTATAACCGGCTTTACCAAAATAATTACCCATGCCGGATGAGCCGATTCCGCCAAAGGGAAACGTTTCCATAAACAGATGCAGGTTGGTGTGGTTAACCACCCCACCGCCAAATGACAGGGTGTTGATCAGGTAATCAATTGTCTGTTGATCCTTGCTGAAAATATAACCAGCCAAAGAACTTGGTCTTTTTTTGATCTCTGAAACCGCATCCTTCAAGTTTGAATATCTTAAAACAGCAAGTAAAGGGCCGAAGATCTCGTCTTCCATCACTTTATCAGTCCATTCAACGGGGTACATGATCGTTGGTGCGAAATAACGCTCTTCTGCATTGTAATCACCACCTGCAACAACTTTATTCTGATCCAGCAGTCCGGCTAAACGGGTAACTTCTTTAGGATTAACGATGCAGGAATAATCCGGGTTATTTTGCGGGTCGTCGCCGTACATCTCTTTAATGGCCAGTTTGGCCTCTTTGATAAATTCATCGGCAACCGATTCGTGAACATACGCGTAGTTCGGAGAGGTACACCATTGGCCGCCCCAGGCTGTTGCACCCCAAATGATTTTACGTGCAGCTTCAGGAATACTGGCAGTCTGATCAACGATGGCAGGATTTTGCCCGCCCAATTCCAAGACTACCGGGGTAAGGTTTTCTGCGGCAGCGCGCATAATAACTTTACCTGTGGCTACGCTGCCGGTGAAAAAGATAAAGTCAAAAGGTAATTTCAGCAAATCAGTGATCACTTCACGGTTACCTGTCATTACACTTACTGCCTCAGGCTCGAAATATTGTGGGATCAGATCCAAAAACAACTGGCTGGTATGAGGAACTGCTGTACTCACCTTCAACATAACCGGGTTGCCGGCAGAAAGAGCGGTTAAAGCTGGGTGAACCAACAATACGAGCGGGCCGTTGTATGGGCCTATGATAAGCACGACGCCATAAGGATCACGGTAAACCTGTCCTTTGCTACCGGCAGCGTTTAAGAAAGCCGGAATTTCCAAAGGTTCTGGTTTCATCCAGCCTTCTAATTGTTCACGCATGTATAAAATACCTCCAATGGCCGCGTCAATCTCAAAAACCTGCTCGAAACGGGCTGTTTTAAAATCCTTACCAAGTGCTGCGCAAAACTCTTCATAATTATCCCTCAGCAATTTTTCCATCCGGTCAAGCTGATCCATTCGCCATTTGTAGCTTTTTGTTAAATCTGATTTGAAATAAGCTTTTTGCTTATCAAATACTACCTGCATGTCTTCCATGATAATTTATATTATTATTAATTGTATAATAGTTACCTGAACCTGCATTAACTACCAGGCGACATCTTCACCAAGGTGGATGAAGCGGCCATTAGGGCCATCTTCGCCGATCAATGCTAAGTCAACACTCGTTTTGGCACCTTCTTCCACAGTCATCGGGGCTTCATCGAACCCACCAATGTTCGTTTTCACCCAACCCGGAGAGGCTGAATTCACCTTGATAGCGGTTCCTTTTAACTCATCGGCAAAATGGACTGTAAAAGCGTTCAATGCTGTTTTAGAGGCGTTGTAAGAAAGCTTTCTCCAGGTTGCTATCGGGCTGTCGGGCAATGAGTGCACGGTAAGTGATGCCAAAATGCTGGAAAGGTTGACAATGCGGCCGGCTTCACTCTTTTTGATCAGCGGTAAAAGGTCATTGGTCAGGTAGATTACGCTGAAAAAATTGACATTGAATAATTCCTCAAATTCTTCGGGCGGGGTGGCTACCGATTTACTTCCGGCAATCGTCTCTTTTGGTGCAATACCTGCGTTATTGATGAGGATATCCAGCTTGCCATATGTTTCTTCAATAAAGCTTACGGCTTTTTGTCTATCTGAAGCATTGGTAATATCCAGCTCGATTCCGGTTGCTGTAATGCCTTCCGCTGTTAATATTGCTGCCGCTTCTACAGCATCACTCAATTGGCGTGCGGCGATGATTACCGCTACATCTTTTTGACCTAATTGTCTGGCAGTTTCAAAGCCGATACCACGATTTGCGCCAGTAATCAGCGCTACTTTTTGATTTTTCATTTCGTTTTTATTTATTATTTATTTGTAAAAAAATTAAAATAGAAGT
>NZ_MPPL01000001.1:2403434-2475455 GCF_001911425.1 Mucilaginibacter polytrichastri
CCTCCCGGATCAAATCCGGCTATTCCCAAAGGGACATTTTCGTATAATTCAGGGTTTGCTAATTCAGGATCTGCTTTTTAAATTGAACCGGACTCATGCCAACCTCCCTTTTAAAAAGCCTGGAGAAATAGAAAATATTTTCAAATCCAAGGGCATAGGCGATCTCGGTCACGGTTTGCGCATCACCATTTCGCAACAGGTTTTTAGCTTCTGAGATCAGGTAAATATGTATCAGTTCAATCGTGGTCTTTCCGGTTTCCTGCTTGATCAGATCGCTCAGGTACCGCGGAGAAGTAAACAATTGTTCAGCGATGTAAAAAACAGATGGCAGGCCTTTGGTTTGCAATAAGCCATCAGCTACATATTTTTCCAAAGCGTCATTGAAACGGGATACCATTCTGCCGGATATCTCTTTCCGGTTAATAAATTGCCGTTTATAAAAACGCTGTGCGTATTTTAACATCGAGTTGATATTTGATAACAGGATATCCCTGCTGTATTCATCCTGGTTATTGAAGTATTCCAACTCCAGCTTTCGATAAAATTCCCAGATGATTTGCTCTTCCTTAGGCGAGAGGTGTAGCGCTTCATTTACTTCATAATTGAAATAGCCATAATGTTTAATCTCTTCATGTAACCTATTACCATTCAGAAAATCCTCATGAAAAAATATAAGAAAACCATTTTCTTCAAATTCAAGATCATTCATTTTGATGACCTGACGTGGTTGAGTAAAGAACATGGAGCCTGCCTGGTGGTCATATTTCGTTCTGCCATACATAATGACCCCGGCTTTCAGCTTTTTGAATGCGAGCATATAGAAATCAGAGGTAAACTCCTCATTGCCGATCAGGCAATTAGTGGAATCCTTATCCACTTCAAATAGGCTGAACAGCGGGTTTTCCGGTGCGGGAAAATTATTTTCCCGGTGGAGTTCTATTAGACTGCTGTAGTGTTTCATGATTATAAGATTTAAAAGTATTAACCTTAAGGGTTACTCGGGCATTGAAAATGACCCGTGTGCGGCATCCGATACGTCTTTCCATGCTGCAAATGAAGCCAGTCGCTGTTCATAATTCTCCTTGACAGCCGGATAAGCAATTTTGCCCATCAGTAACCGTAATGGAGGATTCGGGTGATCAATAATGAGCAGCATTGGTTTTACGGTCGCATCAGGATCGCCTTTATAGCCAGGGGTTTCAGCTCGTTCTTTCGAAGCCTGCCTTAACCCATCATAGACTGCTATCGGTGTAGTTGTTTCTGCGGAGGATCCGGCCCAATCAGTCAGGAAACCATTCGGCTCTATCAGAGTGACCTTAATTCCAAAACCCTTGACTTGCGATGAGAGGCTTTCACTTAGTCCTTCAACGGCAAATTTTGTTGCGTTATAAATTCCTAGCATGGGCAGTGTAACCAGGCCGAGGTAACTCGATATTTGTATAATGTGGCCATTTTGCTGTTCCCTCATGACTGGAATGATAGCCTGGGTGAGCCAAAGTAATCCGAAGAAATTTGCATCCATCAAGCTTCTGACCTGGGCTTCCGTAGCTTCTTCAATAGCTCCAAAAAGTCCGAATCCGGCATTATTAATCAATACATCGATCCTTCCAAAATTAGCCTTGCCTTTCGCTACGGCTGTAAAGCATGCTTCCCTGTCTGTAACATCAAGTTGCAGCGGCAAAACAGCATCGCCATATTTTTCTACCAGCTCACGGAGAGCCTCAATATTCCTGGCGGTTGCGATCACTTTATCGCCTCTTTTCAGAAAAGCCTCGGCCCATCTTTTTCCGAATCCTTTAGATGCTCCTGTGATAAAAATTATTTTTGACATCGTCTTTAATTTGATAACACAAAGGTACAGTCACTCTCATTCGGGGCCTTTATCCGTAATTAGGATTTGTTTACACATTTTTACGTAAATCATATCTTTGATATAGCTTTCGTTTACGTTGTTTATATTCAACAGCCAAGCCAAAGACCCAGACATGTTATTCAATACCAATGCCATATAATAACATGCTTACAGTAAGCAGTTTACATAAAAAAATCATTTTAGACGCTGACTGTATAACGCCATTGAGCGAACGGAGGGCGAAATAGAGTTCTACCTTCCTCCGGTATCCCACTTTAAAGGCCAACAAATGTATTGTCGGCATCTACGTGAATAAGAAAGGCCAGCAATAAGCTGGCCCTTCGGTCTTTTCAAGCAATTCGGATAACCGAAAAATCCTTATCTAAAGATGCCAGGATCTGCAAGCAATTTCTACCTTTTTCCAAGAATCAATTCGGCCGCAAACTCAGCGATCATTATAGTCGGCGCATTGGTGTTAGCTGTAGTTATTTGCGGCATCACTGAAGCATCTGCTATTCTTAGACCGTCCGTCCCATGTACCAGTAGCTTGTTGTTTACTACCGCATCCTCACCATTACCCATTGCGCAGGTACCTACGGGGTGAAAATAGTGCGCGCACGCATCTCTGAGGTAAGATTTGATCTCCTCTCTGTTAAGCGATTTTGGGGGAGATACCCATTTGCTGATCACATTTTTGAGGCCCGGCTGTGCTGCAAGATTCATACAAAGTTCGATTCCCGAGGTGAGCGCTTCAAGGTCTTCGGTTTCCTGTAACAAATTGGGCTGGATCTCCAGATCAGCATCATGCGCTGATGATGTCATTTTTACGTAGCCACGGCTTTTCACATCTACCAGGGTTACGAATACACTTAAAGAGTTTTCCGGAACAGGATGCTGTGCAGCGATTTCAGCGGTTGGCAGAGGCATCCGCATCGTCAATAGCATCAAATCCGGTTTGTCCAGGTTAGGTGAACTTTTCCAATAAAGATCCGTTCCGCCCAGGTTTTCAGTAAATTGACCGACCGGCTGGTTAACCTGGTAGATCACTGATGCCAGCGGGTGTTCCTGAAGATTTTTACCCACGCCAGGGAGGTTGACTCTTGACTCAATCCCGAGCGCATTCAAATCCTCAGCGTTACCGATACCGGAAAGCATTAAAATCCGTGGCGTTTCAAATGCCCCTGCGGAAAGGATTACTTCTGTGGAAGCAGTAGCAACTATATTGCTATCGTCTTTCAGGTAGGTCAGGCCAATGCAGCGTTTCCCATCAAAATTCAGATGCAATACCTTCGCACCTGTTAATACGGTTAGATTAGCCTTGTTCATTACAGGCTTTAAATATCCAAGGAATGGACTGCATCTTTTACCGTCTTTGATATTCATACTCATCGGGCCTACGCCTTCAGGTTCCGGGGCGTTTGTATCTGCAAGCGCGGGCATACCGTAACTTCTACCGGCATCGATAAATGCCTTGTCGAAGAAATGAAGCTCCTTAGTATTTTCAATGTGGATGGGGCCTCCTACTCCGTGAAACTCCGTTTCGCCCAGTTCCCAGTCTTCAATTTTTTTAAATAACGGGAGAACCGATTGGTAGTCCCATCCTTTATTACCGGCATCGGCCCAGCCGTCATAGTCCTTTCTGTTTCCCCTGGCCCATACCATCGCGTTAATACTACCTGATCCACCCAAAACTTTACCTCTTGGTGCGTAAATCAGCCTATTATTAACGGCTGGTGCCGGATGGTATTTATATAAATAATCAATTTTACTTCCAATATTTTCCACCCAGCGGTGCGGTGTCTCTACCGTAGCTATACCTTCACCGCTTTCACCAGCCTCCAGTAAAAGGATTTTAGCATTCAGGTTATCAGCAAGGCGCCTGGCAATTACACTTCCGGCAGAGCCTCCGCCTACTATAATATAATCATAATGATCCTGACCAGTTTTATCCTTTATGTTTTCCATAACTATTATTACTTTTAATTAATGACGTAAATTTCCTGATATGTACTGCCAAATGCATTCACCTATGTTAATAAGCGCAACTCGCGCGAAGTCGTTGAACATTATGACTATTTAATAACACCATATTACTGGCATAAAAAAACCGCCGCTGTATCAGCGACGGTTCGTTGACTAAAATTGATTAAAAATCAAACCAACCATTAAGCGCCTGAAGCTTTTCCATTGTATAGGGTGGATATAAATGGTCGATCACGGCACCTGCTGGTGAATTAAGAACCGGTTTGGCGTGGGTAAGTGAATCATAGCCGTATTTACCAACATAGCTACCCATTCCTGAACCACCAACACCTCCAAACGGAAAGGATGCAACAAATAATTGAACATTGGTCATGTTGACTGCGCCACCTCCAAAAGAAAGGGTGCTTAATAGTTTCTCGGTATTTTCCTTATTTGTACTGAAAACATACGTAGCCAACGGCTTTGCTGCTTTCTGAATCTTAGCGATGGCAACATCAAGATCGCTGAAAGTAAGGATCGGCAGGATTGGCCCGAAGATTTCCTCCTCCATAATCTTATCTTCCCAGGTAATTGGGTATAAAATTGTTGGCGCAACAAATCTTGCCGATTCATCACTTTCGCCACCTGCAACCACTTTCGTCTGGTCGATCAGACCGGCCAATCGCTTAACATGAGCGGCATTGATTATCGAAGAATATTCCGGGTTGTTTTTAGGATCGTTACCATATAATTCAACGACCGCTTTTTTCGCCTCTTCCACGAATTGCTCAACTACAGATTCATGCACATAGGCGTAGCCCGGTGAAGCACAGAATTGACCGCTCCAACTAGTTGCACCCCATACAATTTTTTTAGCGGCATCAGCAATGTCAGCCGTTTCATCGACAATGGCAGGATTATGACCTCCAAGTTCCAATATAACCGGTGTTAAATTTTCGGCGGCAGCGCGAAGTATGATCTTACCTACTCTTGCGCTTCCTGTAAAGAAAATAAAATCAAAAGGGAGTTCCAGCAAAGCAGTAACCTCCTCAACTCCTCCGCTTACAACAGCAACTGCTTCTTCCTGGAAATACTGAGGTATCAGTTTTTCCAATAGCGCACTGGTAGCAGGCGTATCTACACTTGTCTTAAGGACAACCGTATTACCGGCCGAAAGTGCAGTAACTGCCGGATAAAGCAATAAGAGGATGGGGCCATTAAATGGGCCGATAATCAACGTTGAGCCAAACGGGTCACGTTGGACGAAAGCCGTATGGCCAGCTTCAGCGAGAAATTTTGGTAACGGCGCGATAGTTGGTTCCATCCAGTTCTTCAGTTGACCTTTGACCATTTCTATAATGCCGAGCGGCGCATTTACTTCAAAAACCTGCTCGGAGATAGCCGTTTTAAAATCTTTTGAAACTGTTGCGTAAAATTCGTCTAAATTCTCTTTAAGGAGATTAGATAGTTTATCAAGCTGTTCAATGCGCCATTCAAAGCTTTTTGTGATGTTAGTATTAAAATAGGCTTTCTGCCTATCTAATAAATTTTGATATTTATTCATGATCTTTTTATGTTAAGCCCCCCGTTGATACCCGGACGAGCATAACAAAATTGATCATTTGAAAAACCCTGGCCATTCACCTATGTTAATTAAATGGCTCTAAACCGGCTGTATTTAAATGGTGACATTGGCGTGATGCAAGAAATTATAAGCGAGACTAAACATTAGGAATTTCGTTTGTATGTGTTGAACTCCCGTTGTCAAAAACAATTGAGCATGCCGTTCCTTCCTTGTTTTCAAATAGATATTCGGCTTCAAGATCCCCTGCCAGGCCTCTGATCAGCTTCATACCAAAAGTTTCACTTCTGTCCGTGTCAAAATCTCCTGGTAATCCGCAACCGTTATCTGCTACCAATAAAGTTATCCTGCCATTTTCCAAACTGAACATCTCAATCGTTATTACGCCATGTGCTGTATTGCCGAAAGCATATTTGACCGCGTTTGTGATCAATTCGTTCAGGATCAAGCCAATGGAGATCGTTTTGGCGACATCTAGGCTAATATCCTCCACATCAATTTTAAAAAGTACCGAGTTTCCAATCTGGAAGCAGTCTTTAAGATAATCGATCAGGTCATTGATGTATTCCGGCATAAAAATGACAGAGATCGACGGTGACCTGTAGAGCTTTTGATGTATCAGGGCCATAGCTTGAATACGTTGCTGGCTTTGCAATACTGCGTCAAGCGCTACTTCGTCCTTCAAATAGACTGTTTGAGAAATGAGAAGGCCTATGATGATCTGTAAATTATTTTTAACCCGATGGTGTACCTCTCTAAGCAGCCATTCATTTTCTGACAGCAGCTTTTCCAGTGACTGATTTTTGATAGAGATTTCACTTTGCTGCTTTTGCAGCTGGAGATTGCTTCGCTGCTTATACCTATATCTGTTGTAGCCTGCCCCCAAAAGAATGAGGCTAAGAATCACACCACCCAATAAGGTTAATTGTGAACTTCTTTTTTGCTTTTTTAGAAGGGCTATATCTTTATCTCTTAGACGAATATCCTGCTCCTTTTTGGCAGTATTGTACTTGATCTGTAATTCCGCTATTTGCCGCGATTTGGTGACCGAGAACAAAGAATCAGTGATCTGGTTATATTTATGCAAATACCGGATGCCCCTGATATAATTTCCTGCTGCTGAGTCAACTTTAAATTTAAGCAAATAAAATTTACTTAAATCCAGCGGTGCTATGTGGCCCGTCTCTTTACTGGCAGACATTACTTGCAGGTATTTATCCGCGAACTTAAATCGTTTGGTAAGCACATAAAAATCAGCTATGATCCGGTAACTTTCAAAGCGAATTGGAAAAGGGATTATAAATTTCAAACTTCCATTATCCATATTCGGAATCATCTTTAGATAGTAAGTTTCAGCTTCGGCATACCTGTGCAATTCCTGGTAACAAATACCAAAATCCTTATTGATAAACGCATTTGCGACGTCAGTATCAGGTGCATCTTTAATATAATTGATGAGAAAGGCGAGCGCGGCCTGTCCATGGTGCTCCAAAATCATCGAAGTAATCACTTTATCCAGCAAGAAGTAGTTCAGATACAAACTATAAACATCGTTAAATTGGGGAACGGCTTCCAGCGCTTTTTTATAATAAATTGTACTTAGTGATGGTAATCCAATGTTGAGATAATTGTCCCCTATCTTGTAACAGAAATAGTAATATTTTTTGGCAAATCGTTTATCATCCATGCTTTTGATCATTTGCATGTTATAATAAAGCACCTGTTCAGTTTCTCCCCTTGATATAGATATGGCGGCAAGGAGATCATAGGTGTAGATTAGATCAGGATAATGGATCTTTTTATAATCGGCCACCACTTGCAAAAGTTGCTGTTTTGCAAGGTCAAACTTGCCATAACATAGATTAACGTCAGCTATATATTTGAATGCATAAATTTCATTCAATCGATCTCCAGTTTGCTTAAAGAGTGCCTGAGCTTCCGAAAACATTCGAATTCTTTCTTTATAACCAGCGGATTCATAATCGTGCTTAAATTTTGCCCAGGTAAGTAAGGCCATGCCCCTTGCATGTTTATCACCTAATTTTTTGTAGCCTTCTAACGCAGAACTAAAGCAACTGTCTCCGGGTTTTATTTCAGTATTAAAATAATAACATTGGCCCTTAAGCAACATAACATCCAATCCAGATTGGGGCGAATGAATACCATTCGAAATAAGTAGGGCCTGATCATATAACTTTTGCGCCCTTGCGAAGTTTTCTTTACCAGCTTTGGGCATCCCAAATAAGTAAGCTGCACTATCAGTCAGCACCTTGATTTGCCTAACTAAAAACGTATCCCTGCTGACCTTCAAACCAGGCTGTTGTGGCAAACTGTATGCGCCTGTAACGAACATAGTAAATACCATAGACATTATGTAAATCAACGGGTATTGCTTTATTGCATATTTTATGTCCATATCTTTCATACCGCTATTGATCGTTTTACTGCTCATTCGTCATAAATAAATCGCCATACAATTCCAAGCTTTTTCATTTGGTAGGTCAGTGCAGGTGCTGGCACACCAAGCAGTACTGCTGCACCACCCTTTCCAGAAACTTTACCATTAGTTTGACGAAGTGCCTCAACAATGCTTTCCGGTTTAAATGGGTCGACATGGCTTTTCAGCGTAATTTCGGGATTAGACGGCAAATCAAATTCTTCTTCAAGATCAATAGACGAAATTTCGGCAGTATCTGTTAGCAGTACAGCTCTTTCAATTACGTGCTGAAGTTCTCTGATATTTCCAGGCCAGGAATAGGCTTCCATCTGATCCATAACTTCAGGAGTAAAGCCTCTGATATTTTTACCCGTTTGAAGGATATTGGCTTCGAGAAAATGCACAGCAAGAATTTTAATATCACTGCGGCGTTCTCTAAGCGGAGCAAGTGTAATCGGAAATACGTTGATCCGGTAATAAAGATCCATTCTGAAATTACCTTCACTAATTGCTTTGTGAAGATTGCGGTTGGTTGCCGCAACTATTCGTACATCCGCTTTTAAAGTAGTCCTACCCCCTATCCGTTCAAACTCCTTTTCTTGAATGACACGGAGAAGTTTACTTTGCAAGGCAAGCGGCATTTCACCTATTTCGTCCAAAAAAATGGTGCCGCCATTGGCCTGTTCAAATTTACCAATTTTCTTTTCGCGGGCGTCGGTAAATGCACCCTTTTCATGCCCAAAAAGCTCTGATTCCATGAGATCTGCGGGAATAGCTGCACAGTTTACTTTTATCAAGGGATATACCTTACGTTCAGAGAGCGAATGTAACACATGAACAAGGCCTTCCTTCCCAACACCTGTTTCGCCAAGTATTAAAACGGTCGTTTCAAATGCAGCTACCTGATAGATACGGTTCAGAGAATCAATTAATCTGGCACTTTGGCCAACTATTCCAGGAAATTTTAACTGTGTGCTTTTACTTTTTTCAACTTGTTGACCTATATCTGAGGTTCCCTGTGAGGAAAGATCTGCATTAAAAATGTAACGTGCCGCGTTGGAGATAAGGGGCTTCAACCGGAGTATTGTTTCAATACTGCCCGCATTGAAACTGTCGAAATCGTTATTGTAAAAATAAAATAAAAGGTTTTTACTATCTAACAAAAGCGGTAATTCAATTCCAGACTTTAACGCTAGTTCTTCCTTAAGGGTCAGCGAAACTTTACTTTTGTAGCTTTCATCGATAAATTCATCCAGCACGTAAAATTGAGGCAGAAATTTGGTTCGGGCAGCATCATTAAATTCCTGGTAGTCCTTATCTTGCAGGTTGGCACTTTCGAAAAGATGTTGTCCGTCAATTTCTTTGTAATCGTTTGGACCTATCCTCCTGATGATATATACTTTAAATTTGTCAATATTATCGAGATCAGAGAATACGACCAGATAATCGTAGGCAAGCAAGGGTTCAAGTGCTTTAGCAAGTTGCAGTACTTTTTTACCAGTTGAAAATGCCAGCTTAATGTTATTCACCAGGATATCAGACACCCATTGCTCTGATTTTGAAATAATATCTTTTTCCTGAGCATGGCGATATTTTGCAATTTCTATGGCTGTAAGCACATCTTTCTCACGAAAAGGTTTGACAAGAAAACCATATGGGTTAGTTTCCTTCGCAAGTTCAAAAACAGAGGGATTGGAATTTGCCGAAAGGTAAATGAACGGTATGCCCAATTTATTTAACGATATGGCCAAATCGATTCCCGTTAATTTACCTTTTAGAAATATATCAACAATTACAATGTCGACAACCGACTTCTCAAAAAATTTATAAGCCTGATCAACTGACTTTGCAATAAAGCTGACTGCATAGCCAGATCTTTCCAGGATAATACTCAGGCTGTTTGCCTCGATGAAGTGATCTTCAACTATTAAAACTGATGTATTTGTTCCTTGCTGTACCGGAATATTGGCCATAAAGTTAAGTTTACATTATCTGTTGCGGAACATTAGGGAGTTGCTGATGATATAAAGCCTCAAAGTACCTATGAAAATATGATGCCATTTCTAACCAATTGAACCTATGCCACTTATTTATCGAACCATTGATATTTGAAACGATATATCGTTTTTTTAGAATAGATAAACGTCATTTCGCTTTTTTAACTTTGATATCTATCGATGACTTCATTACGGTGTATCTTAAAGTTTACTTATAACCTGATCTAAATGGACACACGAAAATCATATACATTTAGTTATCAATACTTTAAAAGTATAAATACATTGGCTTTAAAATATTAAGTTACGAAAAGAATTGCAAACCAAACGATTTGAACTCAAAGTTTATCATCCAATAATTACGATATTTGGTAACGTAATCTAAATTTACTAAATTTACTCTTAATAAGTAACTATAAACTTTAATCAGCTCAACTATGGAGAATTATTTACCTCAAATATTTTCACTGAGCAATGAGATATCAGCCATTGGTAATGAGGACCAACTTGAAAGCTTCATGACCGGAAGTTTAAACGACTTGATTCCCTTTACTACCGCGCACATTCTAAAAATCGGCAGGCAAAAAAAAACTAAAGAGACTATTTATACCTATTATTCAAAAAAATTTGTACCAGACGACTTATATGTCGAAAATAAGAATGTCGAGAATAAACTGGAAAGTTGGGCCGAAAGAGCGATAGAACATGGCTTAATTATACATAAAGGCCCTAATGACTTTAAGCCTGAATTAAGCTTTACAAGCCATGAAATTCAAGTTGGAAATACAAAAATCAACGACTATATCATCATTCCATTATCTGATCATTCTGATAGTGCAATAATTATTATTTTAAGCTTTGCGGATCCAATAGAATTCAATGCAGATAAACAAACATTAATAGATACACTTGGAAGGCAACTGTTTTTAGTTTTGAAAAACATTCAAAACAGTAAAGACTCCAATCTTAAACGCGTCGAAGATGAGTTTCTCAGTTCATTATCAGCAGAGATTTCCGAAACAAAAACGAAACTTCAGTTATCAGAAGTAATTTATAGAAACCTGAAAAAGTCTGCTTTAGGCTTCGATATCTACCTAACATTCATTAATGAGTTAGATGGGACACATACACTGGCATTACCTGACAAACATGGTTATAATTATTATAGCCAAATTTGGAGCGCGCATACCTTTCCGTTAGATGACGGCTTTTTAGATAAGCTCGTCACTTCAAAGAAACCAAGGGAACTGAACATCAGCGCGCTGAACGCCTCAGCCCCCCCACACTCCTATTTTGCCTCCTGGCCTTCGTGCGGATATCAAAAAATGGCCGTGATTCCGATATATAACAATATCGGTGTATTCGGATTTATCTTTATAATGTCGCCGGAACCGGAAGATCTGCTTGGTACCTATCAAACGCTCGTTAAAGGCATTACTTTCCAAGTTTCGGCCATCAATGATGTTTTCATAGCAAATGAAATAATTAATCAGAAAGAAGAAGAAAAGAAGATTCTCCTATCTATCAGCAACGATTTTGCGATGACGAGAAACAAGGAAGATCTAACGAGAGTACTTCTCCATAAACTAAAGGTTTTAATTCCCTTCAGTGATTTTACGCTGGCTATTGCAAACAAAGAGCGAAACGTTCATAGATTATGGATCACGGATTTTCAGCCACACCGAAAATTGCATAAAAATTTTAATTTTCTATTAGATCTTGATTTCCCGATTGATGATGGACTTATTAATGAAGTTTATGCAGCTACTGATCCGATAGTATATCAAGTTGCCAATATGGCAAAAAGAAAAGACGCACCTGATTACATGCATTTCTTTAACGAAACCGGAGCAGTAGAACTTGTCGGCGTTAGTATGAAAAGCGGCGACCTGCATCTCGGCGGGTGGTTTCTAATCAGCGATAAAAAAGGGGTCTTTCAAAAAAAAGAACTGGAAATCATGAAATCAATTTCAAGCCAGTTATCAATAGCAACGGCCAATATTCTGGCGAATGAAAGAATTCTTAAACATGAAAATGAAAAATCGCAGCTACTCAAATTAAGTAACCATATCACAGCATTTGTGAGTAAGCATCAATTGCTTCACGTACTTGAAAATGAATTGAAATTAATGATCCCATTCGACTACGTGATGCTATTTTTCCATAATGAAATTGGAAATGAGCTATACCTTCATTCTGCAAAACTAAAATTAGAAGAAAATCCATTACTAAAACGTGTAGAAACAGAATACTTTCCGGAAGACGTTACCGAACTCTTACCGCTTGACGACAACGGAGTAATTTTTAATGCCGAACATATTGGTTCGGTCAAAAATCAGCAAACATCGCTATTTGAGTTAAATGCCATTCGCGAATTTGTAGGAGTTTCCCTTTTTGACGGTGATAAGGTAGTAGGTCGGTTTTACCTGCTTGCTAAAAATGAACACTCGTATCGCAAAAGCCAATTAGGCCTGATCAAAGGGGTATCTGACAAACTATCATTAGCTATAAAGAACATCATCAGTAATGAAGAGATTGTTGAGAAAGAACAGGAAAAATCCATACTGCTAAATATCAGCAATGAACTTTCCGGAATCAGGAATAAGAATGATATGCAATTGATACTTCAGGAAAGCTTAAGAAAATTATTTTATTATTCTCATACCGTAACAGGGATCTCCGACCTCATAAAACAGACTTACACAGGCTATCTCTTCGATCCCAATTCGGCAAGCAGATCACACAAGGACTACACGCATCTATTTAATTCTGACCACCCCATTAATAATCCCCTTATTCGCCTGGTTCTTAACGCTAAAACGCCTGTCATATTTGACCTTGATGAGCTTAAAAGTGAGGATATTCCGTCGTGGATCAAGATGAATTACGAAAGTGGGCTAAGGGAAATGGTCATGACAGAACTGTATGTACGGAACAAGCATCTTGGCTTTTTCGTTATATTTTCAAATAAAAAAGGGCTAATCAGCTCAAAAGCACTTAAACTCATTAAGGGGATCACCAGCCAGGTATCGATAGCATTGGCCAATCTGATCGCTAACGAGGAAATCATTGAAAAGGAAAATGAAAAGTCAATTTTACTCGAATTGAGCAGTGAAATTGCCACGGTTAGAAACAAGAGTGACCTAACCTTTAATATCAATGAAAAGGTAAAAAAATTATTGCCAGTTAGCCACTTCGTTATAAACCTTTTCAATGATGACTTAATTAGTTATACTCCATTTCTGATTGATGTTAATTCTGTTTCTAAGGGCCACAAAGATTACGCATTTGCGGTACGCCATGAGAATATCACCGGCGTGGCGCTGACCAAACTCGGCATGATGGCAGAACAACCAACAGCTTACGATGTCCATGATTGGGTTGGCCGCCCTGGCTTTCCGGACATCATCAGAGTAAACATTGAATCAGGTATTAATCAGGCGGTACTTTCCACCTTAAATGACGGAAGAAAAAAGATCGGTTTTATCATCTTTTTTAATAGAAATATATTGCCCATGACAGCCGGCACCATAAACCTAATCAAGGGTATATCTGCACAGCTGACCACTGCAATAGCGAACATCATGTCAAATGAACAAATTGCTACCCAGCTTGAAGAGATTTCCAGTTATAAAAGACAATTGGAGGAAGAAAACCTTTATTTACAAGAAGAAATTGAAACCACCCACAATTACAGTGAAATAATTGGTTCAGACAAATCAATGGCTACTGTATTTCACCTGATTTCCCAAGTCGCCGAAACCTCAAGCTCGGTACTGTTGCTTGGTGAGACGGGAACAGGTAAAGAATTGATCGCAAGGGCTTTGCATAACACATCACTACGAAAAGACAAATTGATGGTTAAAGTTAATTGTGCAACACTGCCTGCTAACCTCATCGAAAGCGAACTTTTCGGACATGAACGCGGAAGCTTTACAGGCGCGACGGAAAGAAGGATTGGCAAATTCGAACTCGCCAATAACGGAACTATATTTTTGGACGAAATAGGCGAAATGCCGCTGGATCTTCAGGTAAAGCTTTTAAGAGCGCTCCAGGAGAAGGAAATTGAAAGAGTTGGCGGTAAGTCGGTCATCAAGGTAAACGTCCGGGTAATTGCTGCAACCAATAGAAACCTTAAGAAAGAGGTGCAACTTGGTAATTTCAGGAGCGATCTGTTCTTTCGCCTTAATGTGTTCCCGATCACCCTTCCACCGCTTCGGGAGCGCAAAGATGATATACCCGAACTTGCAATGCACTTTCTAACAAAATATGCGATTAAGGCTACGAAGCATGACCTAAAGTTTTCAAGCAGGGTTATTAAACAATTGGTTTCTTATCAATGGCCGGGAAATGTAAGAGAGCTCGAACACCTCATCGAAAGAAGCATTCTCCTTGCAAACGGCCCGGTTATCAATCAAATAGACCTTCCTAACCCGGAAAATGAAGAGCAAATACAGATTCCGATGAATGACCGGATCAGGACTATAGATGAGGTCGAGCGGGAACACATTATCGCTGTACTGAAATCGTGCAAGGGTAAAGTTGCTGGTATCGGCGGAGCGGCTCAGCTGCTAAAAATTCCCGCTACAACATTAAACTCAAAAATTGCACGGCTTAAAATAAACAAGGGTCTGATGCAAGTTTTGCCCAATACTTAACATAAGAAGCCATTCAGTATTGACGAAGCTTTTTGTGCATAATCATCTTGTGATCTGAAATCTTCGCTATTTCTAAGTTCTTTTCCGGGTGGACATAAAAACCGAGACCTGAATAATATTCAAGCGACAAATTTTGAGTATCCAGGCAAATATAAATATCTTGTCGTCCGGCATTGGTTGCAATCAACTCTATTTGATTAAAAAGGGCTTTCAATAGCCCTTTACCCTGCATTTCCCTCAGGCTATACACTTGATGTATATAAATACCTGGCTCATCATCTAAAAACGAGTAAGATAAAAAAGAGGCTAGCCTGCCATACCAGGTAAGCAGCAAATAGCTTTGGGTTGAATTAGAAATTTGATCCCGAATAATAGCTGGCGTTTGATATTGATTGATCAGGTAAAATATTTTCTGCTTATCGATAGAAGATATGTTGCAATCTGACCAGATCTTGATTATCAATTCGGAAATGCGTTCAGCATCGCTTGGTATTCCCTTAATAATATTATGCATTTCCCATTTGCTAATAGTCAATTTTCACCATTACATTCTACGCATGTAAAAACAGTACCAACAAACAAAACACTGTATATCAATTAATTATAAATTACATCCTTTAATAAAGATGGCGAAATAAAGCCATACCATGATTACGTGACGCAATGAAGCTTAGTAAAGCCCAGGATGAAACCGGATAAATACTTAGTTGCATCAAGGTAATCGCTCAATTCGCTCATAAACCAGCCAATTAATAGTAAATTCTTGGATTAAGTTATTTCAAAACAAAGATGGACAGCCGAAATCCAATTTAAAATCGTGACGATATTTCGTTTTATAAATTCTAAATTCTTGAAATAACATTTTTAGGATGACGAACGAACTCATCTAAACAACTACATTTCAGCACATTAACCATGGCACTACTATTGAATACCCAATTGCAAAAAGACAGGTATGAAAAGTGAACAGATGCTAAATTATTTGCGAAAATTTCTATCCGAAGAAGATGTTTCCGATACAGTTCTTACAAATTTTCTGGATGAATTAATGAAAGTTGGCAGAGCCGATTTTCTCCAGCTAAATTTTGAGCCAATTAATGACGGCCAATTTTTAAGCTGCTTTCAGGCACATCGCAAACATATCCCTTCGCCAAATCTTTCAAAATATATAAAGGAATTTGCAGAGCAGCATGTTAATCATCATTCATTCCAACTTTTTGACAAAACTCAGTTCATTGCGTTAGAAGCTTCGGGGAAGCCACTAAAGGGTTTCCCTTACACTTATATTATTTTTATACCCGTTCATTTAAAGCAGCAACGTACCGGCGTACTGTCATTAGGATTCATCACTGATAGCGAACCTGATACGTTCGCGGTAGAGTTGCTTGCTAATGAACTCACTATGTTGCTCATGAAAATTCAACTGGTAAGAACGCAACTGCAATTGGAAAAAAACAATGCGTTGTTACTCAACTTCAGCCAAATGCTCAGCCCGGTTGTAAATAGACAGCAATTGTTTATGGTTCTTCACAACCAATTGAAAAAGCAACTCGACTTTACTTATTCCACTGTGTTTATGATGAATGAGAAAGGAAGTGAGCTAAAGGATTTTCTATTTGACCCGAACACCGCGACTGTTGAAAATCCTTTTCAAAATGAATTACGTATAGGAAAGTTTCCAATTGACAGTGATATAAGCCTTGAAAGCTATCAAAATAACACTCAGCTCATCTATGATTTTGATGAACTTACAGCCAATCACAAGATATACCCATTTCTCAATTCAGACAAGACCAATGCTGATAAGACAGGATTTTTAATCAATCTTTTTAAGGGACGAGACGTGATCGGGAACTGGATCGTGCTATTTAAAACGTCTCAAAGCCAGCATACCGGATTACTCCATTTACTTCAATTGCTTGCAGCCCAATTGACTGGCACCATTTTAAATATCATGCACCTTGAAAAGATAGAAGAACGGGAATTTGAATACGGAATTATTCAGTCGATCAACAGTGATCTTTCGTCAAACCTAAATAAGGACGATATTCTGGGAACTATTCATTTAAAAATGAAGCATCTTTTCGATTTTGCACATCATTACGTAGCAGCTATAAACGAGGATGGGGCCACAATCGGAACTTTTTTGAAAGATTCGGAATCTAAATCCCGCTTCCACCCCAACTACAGAGCGATTACCAAAACAAAATACCCTTTAAACGACCCCGTATTTTACAAAGGCATGCTATCCAGAGACGCCGTCATTTACGATATGGATTTGATGCTGACAAGGGGCAGCCTTCCCGAATACATGGCGATAAACTATGAATGCGGCATCAGGAAGACGGTCGTGATCGGTCTGCACGTCGGAACAAGGATACTCGGTGTTTGGGTGATCAATCTCACTGAAACGCAAGAAATGAATGCCAAGCAGCTAAAATTGGTAAAAGACATATCTCACCAGCTATCCATCGCCTGCGATAATCTGATAGCCAATGCCGCAGTTCTTAAAAGAAAAGCAGAAAGCGAATTTCTTCTGAAGCTAAGCGCTGATATCACAACAATCCGTACTAAACGTGACCTGTTTTCCATTATTAATAAGAATCTTAAAAAGCTATTTGATTTTGAAGAGATTGTCATTATGGCGTTGAACGAAAATTCAACCTATAGTTCCTTTTTACATTCATCCGTACTGTACGGAGCGGAGGAGTTTATTTATCCCGAATTCCCAACTCAGCAGTTTCCTTGCAATGATGGAATTTTTAATATAGCGGCTGATCACGCTTCCGCTTATGTATTTCACCTTGATGAAATCATTAAAGACCCTAATCTCCCTCAATATCTGCTTAAGGAGTATGAGCAGGGCATCCGCACAAAAGTCGCCGTAACCCTTCGTGATAATAGCCATATCAAAGGACTACTATTCGTCAATGCCAAAGAGGAAACTATTTATACTGATCACCAGGTTGATCTAATTTATGGCGCTTCACTGCAATTTGCAACTGCGTTCTCCAATATACTGGGAAGCGAGGAAAACCAGGAACGCGAGGGAGAGCGGAATCTCCTACTTTCTTTCAGCAACCAAATTGCTGCGGTAAGGGATTACGACCAATTATTGCAGGTTATCACTTTTCAATTAAAGAAAGTCCTCGGTTTTTCACACATTATGGTTGGTACGATGAGTGATGATGATGAATACTTTAGTGCCTATTTGCTGGACCCGGATACCAAAAACAAGAACCATCCTATCCATAGAATAAATACAATCAGGCGATTTCCGGTAGATGATGGCGTTATTAATAAAGTTTTCACATCCGGGTTACCGGTAACACTTGATCTGAATACTCTCGCAGAGCAGCAGGACCTTCCTGTGTATCTAAATATAAACCGGGAAAGTGGCATCAATCAGGCCATAGCAGCACGCTTTTCAAAAGGTGTATTTGCATTTGGCTTCCTGATGATCTTTTATGAAGCAGTAACTCCGCCGGATGCCCGCGCGCTTAGCCTGATTGCAGGCCTTGCCCAGCAAATAGCGATTACTGTTTCAAATATCATTGCTAACGAAGATATTCAGAAAAAAGAAGCGGCCAAAACTAAGTTGCTAAAATTCAGTGGGGCAATTGCCAGCATTCGAAGTAAGGAAGAGCTTTCCGATGTAATCGACGAGCAGCTGATCGGACTCAAAATTTGTGAGGGCTATGAATTACGCTTGTTAACTGCTGAAAAAAAGTCCACCTATAGCTATTTATCAAACTTTTCTTCTTTTGCAGAACATGAACTTGGAAACCCGGAAGGACAGGTTTCCAGCGTCGAAGAAGTTTGCCCATTTATTGATTGTGTACTGAAATCAGGTAAACCCGCTATTTATAATTTAAAAGAGTTTCCGGTTGATGATACTACACCACAATGGATGAATCAATGGAATTCAATCGGCGTAAAACAATTAATCGGGGTACCCCTTGTTACAGGAAAAAACAACCTCGGTGCCTTGTTACTTACGGTAGAGGATGCCATGGAAAGCAAGGAAGATCATTTTCAGCTTTTGAGTAGCATCTGTTCTCAAATGGCCATAGCAGTATCCAATATCAGTGCAAACGAAGAGATTCAGCAACGGGCGCATGAAAAATCCTTGTTGCTCAATTTCAGTAACGCAATAGCATCGGTTCGCGGTAAAAAGGAATTATCTCTGGTGATTAACAGGTATATGAAAGATATGGGCCTCATTCGGGAGTATGCTGTTCATGCCCTGTCAGATAATAAGTTAACCCATCAATTATTTCTTTTTGATCCTGAAGCAAATTTCACAAGGCACTCGGATTTTGGGCAGCCAGATAGGTTCTATGACGTTGAAGACGGCTTCATGAACACGGTGCTTGCGTCATCATCGCCGGTACTGTTCAATGTAAATAAAGCGAATGAGGGTGCTGTCACACCTGCTTACGTCAGGTTTTGGAAAACATTCGGCTTTGAAGAGGCGCTGGGCCTGCCCCTTCGTTTTGGAAAGGAGAATATTGGCATGATGGTTATACATCCCGCCAGCACTTATAATGCAACCGAAGAAGAAAATCAGCTTCTGGAGTCCATCTGTTCTCAAATTGCTATTTCAGTTTCAAATATCAAAGCCAATGAAAAAGTAAATGACCAGTTAAAAGAAATAGCCAGCTATAAGCAGCAGCTTGAAGAAGAAAAAATCTACCTCACTGAAGAAATTGAGACGACCTACAATTACGCTGAGATAGTCGGAGAAAGCGAGGAAGTTAAAAAAACGTATAAACTGGTAGACCAGGTTGCCGCTTCTGACAGCACCGTGCTGATCCTCGGTGAAACGGGTACGGGAAAAGAGCTAATCGCCCGCGCGATCCATAGTAATTCGCCCAGAAAAGGCAAACTTATGGTTAAAGTAAATTGTGCTGCTCTACCGGCGAACCTTATCGAGAGCGAGTTATTCGGACATGAGCGGGGAAGTTTCACCGGTGCGACAGAGCGCCGCCTTGGAAAATTCGAGCTTGCCAATGGCGGAACATTGTTCTTAGATGAGATTGGCGAAATGCCGCTTGATCTCCAGGTTAAACTGCTTCGCGCGCTTCAGGAAAAGGAAATCGAACGCGTCGGTGGGAAAACTACCATTAAAGTAGATGTGCGCATTATTGCGGCAACCAACCGCGATCTTGAAAAAGAAATGGAAGAGGGCAGATTCAGATCGGACCTGTTTTACCGGCTGAATATTTTTCCCATATCTCTTCCACCGTTAAGGGAACGAAGGGAAGATATACTTTTACTGGCAACGCATTTCATCCAACGGTATTCAAAAAAAGCAGGTAAAAATATCAGCCGCTTGAGTACAAGGGCCATGGAAGACCTCAAAAACTATGATTGGCCCGGCAATATCCGGGAACTGGAACATCTGATTGAACGAAGCGTATTACTCACCTCCGGTGATATGATTAAACAGGTTCACTTACCCTCAACGCGGCAGCAAATTTTGACAAGTGCAGTAGTCCAGGAGGTCTCGCTAAAGACAATTGATGAAAACGAGAAGGATCACATCTATAATATTTTGAAATATTGTAAAGGCAAGATAGCCGGTGAAGGGGGTGCGGCCGAAATCCTTGGCGTTCCGCCCACTACTTTAAATTCAAAAATCAAAAGGCTCGGGATCAGAAGGGAGCATGCCAAATAACAGAAGTTGTTCAATCCTCCGAAGCGATATTAATTGGCACCTTCTTAAGTGCTTTGAAAGAATGGTTTATCCACCATGAAAATTAAAAACTGAATTAGCAAAGAGGTTTAATAAATATTGATTTCTTTAACTCTTCGTAAACCGAAAATTCCAATTGACTATCTCCATAGCTCGTTAAGTTGATGAAAAAAGTACTATTACTGCTCATTGAAGGCTTTGAATTTTTAGAGGCAAGCGCATTCATAGATGTGATGGGCTGGAACTCGCTTGAAGGTGACCGAAATACCCGGCTTTACACTTGCGGACTTACAAAAGAAGTTAAAAGCTCGTTTAGTCAAAAAGTACTGGTTGATTATTCGATTGATGAAATTGATGCGGCTACCTTTGCAGCCCTGGCGGTGCCAGGGGGATTTGAAGAATACCATTTTTATGAACACGCCTACCGGGAGGAAGTCCTCCAATTAATCAGAGATTTTCATCTATCGGATAAATGGGTCGCTTCTATTTGTACGGGGGCTTTTCCGCTTGCCAAATCCGGAATTCTTACCGGAAAGATGGGTACAACGTACAATCTGTCCTCTGAACTGCAGGATGAGTTCCGGCGATTGGGCGTAAACGTTCTACAGGAGCCCATCGTTACCGATAACCGCATCATTACATCCTGGAACCCTTCAACAGGTATCGATGTAGCATTCCAATTACTTGAACACCTTACGTCAATAGAAAATGTTGATCACGTCAGGGCATTGATGGGCTTTCAAAAATAATGCTGTAGCGTTTTTAATTTTCTTTAGGACATTACCTGCCTAATTCTCACTGCCAGCAATATCGTATAGTTTTTAAGATCATAACTTAACCCTCATCGACATGATCACAAAATATAAAGCCCATGCGACAAGAAATATAATAATGACAACGATCCACCATGGAATACTTTGTGGCGTCTCGCTGCCGTGTAAAACAAAAGATTTCTGATCACCTTTGCCATAAGCGTTGATCATCAGTGGTAACGTACCTTCGACGACCTCATCATTTTTTAGGCCTTCAATGGCTATTGCCGGCCCGTTCCTCACGGTAAAGGGAACGAGTTTGATTCCCTCTTTCCCTTGTTGGTCTTTACTCACGACTTTAAGTACGTGCTTGCCGTCAATCAGTTTCCTGGTATCCAGGTCAAAAGTAACGGGCACCGGAAAGTCGCCGATAGGCTGCGGATCATCATCCATAAACAGGATCACCGAACTGGTAGATTTCATAAGCTTAATTTTCTAATATCGATCTTTTAATATGCAATGCGTTACTTTCAGCTGGCTTTATAAAACATTGGATGGTTGCATAAAGCGTATAAACCGTAATTAATACCATCACGGCAACGATTAAATAGTCCCAATTACTATCCGGCCCTGCCCCATGGGTAATGCCCTGTAAGAATTTCGGCTGCTGTTTTTTGCAGGCTTCGCAAGCTATGCCGGCTAAGGCGTACATACATAGACCTGTGGTGACGATTATTCTTTTCATAGAATTTTAGATTTTCAATGTTTAATTAGACTGTATGGTCATTTTGTAATTTTCTGCTTTTTTAATTGGCTGATGATCTTTCTGACTTCATCTTCAGTAACTTTCCTGGATTTATTGCCCCAGCTGCTTCTTTCGTGGTTGATAATGGCGGCAATCTCTTCCGGTTTCAGGCTATTATTGGTTCCTACAGGCGGCATGACGCCATAGCCTTCACTAACACGCCCGTTATACCCTTGCATAATGATGGTGATCTGAATATCCGGATCTTCGTCTAGCACTACCTTACTTCCTTTTAATGCCGGGAAAGCACCAAGCAGACCTTCGCCATTTTCCTGATGACAGGACTGACAGTTGGCTGCATATAAGGCGGCCCCATCAAATTGAGGCTTAGCAATCGATGAACCTGCTGTGTTGGTTGAATTCTCATCCTGATGCTTTTTGCCGTATAGAAAAATTGGCACCGCTTTACCGGAAGGAAGTGGCGTCTGTTTAAGCGATTTCAGGTAAGCCACCAGCGCCAGCACTTTGTGAGAAGCCACGATGTTACCTGTAATTTCTTCCCTGAAGTTTGCCGGTACATTTACCTGAACGTCATCCGAAGATTTATATTCTTTAACGTCAAAAAGCCAAGCATAGGAAGGCATCACAGATGCTGGCACCACGGACCGGGGATTAAATAAATGCAAAAGATGCCAGTCGTCACTTGGCTGTCTGTTGCCAATATCAGTCAGATCCGGCCCCGTGCGTTCAGAACCCATTAACGTGGCCGTATTACGCCAGATATCAATCCGTTTGTTCCTTGCGTAATCAGCCGCTATACTTGGACGGCTGCCAAAGACCTTATCCATTTCAACATTGCGCACCTGTTGGGTGTGGCAGGCCGTACACCCTTCTGCTATAAATACCGCCTTTCCTTCCGTTTCTAAAGGGTTAAGGGGTTTGCTATTTGGCAAGGGTGCATTTTGATCCTGGTTATTTGCTGCCGGCAATATGGCGACGAACAAGGTGAGCGTCAGGAAAAAAACCAATGCCACGGTGAATAATACTTTGTGATTGTTATAAATTTCCATGGCAGATAATTAAAGGTTGGTTTCTACAGGTAAATGATCCATTTGGCTAATGATCTCCTCGCGGATATCCGGCTCGGTTCGTCCAGCAATCATGACATAAAGGTTCCAGGCGAAAAACAGGTGAGATGTCCACATCAGCGATCCGCCGATTGCTCGCCATAACCAATAGGGTGCCATCAGCATTACGCCATCTATAAAAGGTTTACCGGCCATCCATGACATTCCCTTTAACGTGCCGCCTATCATTAATGGAATCGTATAAAACAAAATGCCGATCAGTGCAAGCCAAAAGTGCGCGCCGACTAAGCTTTGCCTTGGTTCGTGGCCTGTTAGCCTTGGCACCAGTGTGTAGATGAAGCCCCAAAGTAAAAATGCGATGATACCATACATCGTGATGTGAGAGTGGGCAACCGCAAAGTCGGTAAAGTGCCAGATCAGGTTCGTATCTCTAAAAGCCTCCGCAGTTCCCTGGGTGGAGCCGATAAAGTAGAAGATGATCCCGACAAGATAAAATGGCAAGGTATAGGTGCGCGCAATTTTATAGAAATTCCCCCTGAAAGTCATCAGGAAATTGGTTGTGCCTGAGAAAACAGGGATTAGCATTCCCATACTGCCGACAATGGCCACTGTTTGCAGCCACCAGGGTATCGCACTGAAAATAAAGTGGTGACTTCCGATAGTCGTGTAAAAGAGGATCTGTGTCCAGAAAGCAAGTATGCCAAGACTATAAGAATAGATCGGCGTATTCAACTGCTGCGGCAGAAAATAATAGATCAGGCCAAGGTTAAAGAGCATGAACCACATCCCTACGGCCTGGTGCATGTAGTATCCCTGCACTACCGTTTCCCCCAGGCCGTTTTGCCACCAGGGTAAATAGCCTACCAGCACAATTACAACAAGAAACATCAACGCAGCGACAATGTACCAGTTGGATATATAAATTTCTTTTGTAGCCCGTCGGGCGACAGTCCGTATGAAATTATACAGCGTCGTGATGATTCCCGATGCAAATAGTGCCATAGCCGGCCAGATATATTCCCGATACTCACCGCCGCCGTTATTGATCCCGTTTAATAATAGCAGTGTACCCGCAACAACGGCGCTGTTCATCAGGACAAGTGTAACGTAACCGTGTTTGATATTCGCAATCGGCGTATTGCTGACTGTAGGCACGACATAATAACCCAGTCCGATCATCGCCAGGGACGACCAGCCCCAGAAAACCATATTAGTATGTACAGGCCTTAGCCTTCCAAAGCTTAGCCAGCTTACATGATCTACATCCGGGGATACAAACTTGATACCCATATACTCCCCTATAGATGTACCCAAAACGAGCCAAAAGGCAGCCGTTCCCAAATACCACAAGATCAGCTTCACCAGTCGGGGATCTATATTATGCTTGGGAGATGCGCTTCGCTTTGATGAAATGAAACGTGGCGAACTTACTTCAGCAATGTTACGGAGAAGCCCCGTTCTATCAGCCGCTTCCATATGCCCTTCCAGTTCATAATTGCTTAATTTAAAATCAAGTGCCTGCTTGCGCTGCAATAATATCTCATGGGTGGCGGCTGTCATATGATTGGCATCGGCCAGCTTTTCCGCTAGAAGCCTTGCCTCCTGCTTTATCCGCCTATAGTGGGTGATACGAACCAGCCGACTAAGCTTTAAGCATATAAAAAAAACGGTAGCTACGAGCGGGATAAAAATCAAAACCAGCATGATGATCATACCAGGGCTTCCAGCCGGTGACCGGGTAGAAGCCGGAGCCTGCGCGTGAGCTTCAATGGCGGTAAAGGCTATCAAAAAAGCTATCGGCAAACTTTTCGTTAAAAAGTCTGATTTATCCGAATCATTCAATTTTCGGTAGTTTTTATGATCAAGTATTTTTTTCAACTGTCCGGCCTCAAAATCATTGATATGTGCTTCAACATCCGATTTGTCGGGTGAGGGAAAATTGCTTTCTTTTTTCAGACGCGAACTAAGCCTTAATAGCCAAAAAGCCAACGAAAGCAAGCTTACAAATGCGGCGATAATGTATACCAATGGGCCTGGAGCGGGTGAAAAATCACTTGCGTTCGGTACACTGTCGGAATCTTGGGCCCGGACAAATCCGGACGTGCCTAATATCAAAAAGAAAATTAAGCCAAGGGGAACAAATTTGGACTTCATATTGGTGACTGTATAGTGTTAGATATGCTTAAGCTGGGTAATATTCGTTGGAAAACGATTGATTATTCGCCGGATCTAAACAACTGCGTTTGGCTTAATTCTGGCTTGTAATTCATCCCAGGCGTTAAGAAATACAATAAAACAAGCCGGGAGTATCTAAAATTAAAGGGAGATAATACGATCGAAATCGTCAGGATTATACCCACATACAACCATGGGTTAACACTTCCGGTAAGAACACTTATTGCTACTGCGGCGGTAACCATTTCTGCTACATTAAAAGCGTAACTCAGCAACATGGCTACATAAAAGTATCCGGGTTCGATTTCAAATGTTAGTTGACAATGTGGACATATCTTATTCATATGCTGGCCGTGTAATCCATACATGCTATTAGAGAACATCTGTCCTTTGCGGCATCGCGGACACATCGCCTGAACAAAGGCTGGCCACAATGGGATCGGTTTTGGTTGATTTGTCATCGGTTTAATTGTTAATGGTTGGTCTGATATTCAAAGACTAATGATCAGAAATAATAACTGGCCCCCCTGCCCTTTTCGCCTGCTTTAGAACCAGCAATAAAAGAGGAAGTGCTATCGCGAAAATCAATCCCAGCAGAAAAAAAGAATCGTCAAAGCTTAACAGCGTTGATTGTTTTACCACGATACTGTCAATCAATTTGAATGCTTTTGTGCGGGAATCAAAAACACCTGATCCTTTCGACTGAAAATATTGCATATACCCCGCCAAACGGCTTGTCACTTCAGGATTGTCAGCTGTAATGTGCGTGATAAGGTCTACTCTATGCGACGCGGTTCTTCTGGCCAGGTAGGTGTTAAATATTGAAATCCCAAATGAGCCGCCCAATTGGCGCATCATGTTGTTCAATGACGCGCCCTGTGGAATATCTTTATCGGGCAAGGACGAAACGGCAAGCGCGGTAAGCGGTACGGTTAAAAGTGCAAGCCCGAGTGCGCGAAAAATCAGCGCGGAGGCTATTTCGTTGGCAGAAGTGTCAAGGGTTAGCCCTGACATACGGTGGTTAAAGTATATAAAGAGACAGAATCCTACAAAGATAATGATGACGGGAGACACTCCTTTTTGAAGCAGCTTGCCGGAAATTATTAGTCCTAAAATGGCAAGCACGGCACCGGGCAGGAGTAAAAGGCCACTTTGTGAGGGCGTAAATCCAAGAATCCGCTGCGAAACGACAGGTGTTAGATAAATGGAGGTGAATAAGCCCAGGCCGGTAATAAACGTTAGGATCGCAGCGACGCTTAGCGTTTTACTTTTCAGCACTCGAAGATTTACGACTGGTGCAACGATACGGAGTTCCCATATGATAAATGCTGTCAACGCAACGAATGCGATCACGCTTAGCCATATGATATAACCTGCCGAAAACCAATCATCTGTTTCGCCTCTTTCAAGGACTGTTTGCAGTGACCCGATGCCTACCGCCAGCAAGGCAATCCCTGCCCAGTCTACCTTATTGACTACCGGTTTTGTCGGCGGTTCAGTTAAAAGGAAATAACAGGATACAGCCGCTGCTATACCGAGCGGGATATTAATATAAAAAATCCATGGCCATGAAATATTCTCCGTTATATAACCTCCAAGAGTTGGGCCAATTGTCGGGCCGATAAAAACGCCCACGCCAAATACTGCGCTGGCGATGCCCTGTTTCGACTTTGGAAATTGCTCAAAAACTACAACCTGCGAAACGGAAAGCAATGCGCCTCCGCCAATACCCTGAATAAACCTAAAGAATACCAGTGTCCAGATATTATCGGCGTGGCCACACATGAAAGAACAAAAAGTAAAAAGCACTATTGACCCAATATAATAGTTGCGCCGACCGAGCTTGGCGGTCAAAAAACTTGTCATGGGAATGATGATCACATTAGCAATCGCGTAGGACGTGATTACCCATGAGGTATCCTCCAGTGTCGAACCAAGGTTTCCGCTCATGTAGTTTAGAGCCACATTGACAATTGAAGTATCAATGAGTTCCATTATAGCGGCCAGGATAACCGTAAAAATTAAAATATTCCGTTTTAAATTTGTCATAAAACCAAATTTGCTAAATCAATAAAAGCCACTCTTAGCCTCCCTATCTATTTCCGACCTAATCATAACGGGGTAGCTTAGCATAAAGGCTTTCATATTAATTGCAAGGCGCTATCTGAACCTTATTCGATTCCATGATTTACGCCTTACTGACAACCGAGTAAGCCATCATTATGCCACGAAATAACTATCTGATAAATAAGTAGTTAATCAATAATTCCTAATTTGTGAATTATTTGATTTCGTCATTAGGCGAATTGGAAACGAAATAAAGTCTAAAAGAATGACCCTTTAAATCAGAAGAACTCTGATATTCTATAGATTTCGAGAGGATAACGTGCGTTGACCAAAAGGCTTTTCAAAGACAATTAATGCCAATGAAAAGCCAGTGCCGGAAACTTCGGTTTTATTATAGGGTAGCGGACATTAACGGGACATCTCGCTGATCTGCTGCTTTGACAATCTTAAAAAACGCGCTGCATTATTAAAAAATATATCACGTTTCTGTTCTTTAGTCAGGAATGGCGCGCTTTCAATATTTTCGATGCTCTTTTCCATTGCCCCGGGCCATATCATCTGATCCGAACCATACATGATCCTTTTTTCAAAACCAGCGTCAACAAGCCTTTTAAGATACTGATAGAATTCTTTTTGAGGAATAATGTAATCAATCACACCGAGATCTACATATAACTGAGGATATGTGTAGAGCATCGCAATCATGTCATCTATCATTGGCCAACCTGCATGCATGGCATAAAGCCTTAACTTAGGATGCCTGATCAGCGCCTCTTCCAGAACTAATGGACTGTGCATTCTTGCCCGATAGTTTGGCGCTCCCTGGTAAGATGCTCCCGGAGGACCCGGACCTATATGGATTCCTAAAGGGACATCAAGATCTTCCGCCATCTTTAAATAAGGTTCAAAAACGGTGTCTGACGGAAGAATGCCTTCATATTGAATGGCAACTTCAGAAAAAACTTTAAATTCTCCGGTTTTAAATAAACGCCGCAAAGAATCGGCATCCAGCTTTTCAGATTTAATATGGCTAAAATCCCAATAAACACCGTTTATGATATGTTTAGGTTCGGCTGCTTTCCATTTTCTTACCCGGTCAAGACTACCGCTAAGCACACCATATATGTTTCTCTTTCTAAGAATGGCTATGGTGGCCTGCTCTAATTCATCATCAGTCTTAGGCGAGGTTATAGAATGATCACTCCAGGATCCCGTTTTTTGTTCTTGCAAGAATACATCAGCAAAATTGTTTTTCGGGTCATTTGCCCCCCAATTATCAAAAGGCGCGCCGATCTTTAGCGGTGGTGTGCCAAAGTCATTGATGCTGATCGCATGCAGGTGCATATCAATGATCGGCAAAGGCCGTTTTAGCTGCTGGGCGTTTAAGCCGATTGCTATAAACATCAGGAAAATAATTGTCACAGTAGGTTTTTTCATTTGGATATTGAATTAAAAACGAGGGAAAATCCTTCGCTTTAAAAGCCAAATCTCTACCAAAAAGCTGCTAAAAGCATTCACATTTGTTAATTTCAATTATTTTATTTCGTAAGCCTATTGCATGATGTTTATGGCAATTTTAAAGGGCATGAAAAATATAAAAATTTGTAATTATAACGATGATTTGGATAACGTGAAGATCAAGAATGATTCGGCATTCACTTGGGGCAACGATACCCGCACGGTCGCTAAAGTAAACCCGCTTGGGGACACCTATGCCACGAGCACTTAGCAAACGTTTACCAACACAAACCTGCGCGGCAATCTCAGCTTTGTGCCAGGCTCGCTGAATAGCCTGATCGGGTTTTTACTTTATCCCTCGGTTGATCTGTCGACCGCTTTTCATCCGAAATATAATACGGGTATCTCTTTTGCCTATTTGAAAGACGACAGTTCTTCAACTACGGTAGTAGCGCTTATCATGGAATTGGATGATATGACTAATTTAGCTGCTTCCACGTAGCCATTTTTGAAGCGAAATTTCAAGATCGGGGTATCGACCTCGCTGAATATTGTCTCCGGAAATTAAAAAGACCGCCCTCTGGCGGTCTTTTTAATCAAGAGAACAGTTCTCTGTCTTTTATTTTTTGCGGGTCTTTAAAGTCTTCATCGTACCAAGCGGCTTGACCGGCCGCGGGCGGAGTTTTGAGGTAGAGCTTGTTGCCGACATCTTTCGCTTTAGCATGTACATCGCGCCATTCGTAGTGATCAAACATGGCGACGGCCTGGATCATGTAGGCGACTGCGATTTTGCGGTCGTCAAAGCACCAGAGGTTTTCGCCATTGTCTTCGTCAGCGGCTACGGAGAAGTTATAGGAACCGGTGTAAACACGGGCACTTGGCTGGTCGAAGTCAATGACCACGAATTTGTGATGCATGTGGATGCCTCCGCCACCTGCGGCTTCGCTCTTGAAGGGTTCTGGCGCTTCGGACAATGCGGTCGGGAACGCTACTGGTTCGTTGCCGTCGGGTGCTTTGATGTCGAGGCCGCCAACTTTTTTATCGGAGATGCCATAAACAAAATGGTCGGGTTTGTTAGTCACTGCAATTATCGCGTCTTTGATAACGCCTTTAGTTTGGTAAAGAAAAGCTAAGGAAAAGAGCAAGCTGCTTTGAGTGCCGTTAATGTCTTTGGCAATCTGGTCGAGGCATTTGTTACTGACTTTGGCTTTGTTCAGCCCATGTGGCGAAAAAGTCAGTTTGGCTTTGGGGCCGTTAAAATTCAGATCGACCCACTCCGCGGATGGAGTTTCGGCGAAGCCAGACTTGTCGTTTTTGTTGGCCCAGAGGTTATTGAAGTCATCGAAGAAATGCTGGACCTGTGCTGCGCCATGTACAGCAACAGCGTTGTTGTTTTGTACAAAAAAGCCGCGCCACGAATAGTTGGTAGAGCCGCCAATGGCCGAGTTGACATTCCTACCAAGAACAGCGATTGTTTTATTGTGCTGTAAGTTACCAACATGCTGGGTTTGCACTTTGGCTCCGGCATCAGCCAGTTCCTTCGCCGCCTGCGTTTCCGGGGAATCCGCATCGCCGTGGTCCCCGGAATCATCGATGATGATTTGCAGTTTATCTTTTATTTTTCGTGCCAGTTTGACCAAAGCCGCGACCAGGTCAGGCAAATCAAGGTCGTAAGCAGTTACCCGGACTTCGGGTTGGGGATCGTTATAGGCATCGTCTAGCAGCTTCATAATGATTTCACGCGCTTCGAAACCCATCCAGGCGAGCGCTTCTGTTTCCTGCGCATTTTGCGACACAAAATTAAGTCCATTAGTGCCGGTAGCTGGTAATAAGGGATGCGCCTGGTCGCCGGCTTGAAAGCGGTCACAGAATGCCTGGGAGGATATAAAGCCGCGGGTGAAAGCGATATTGAGTTTCCCGGGATAGGTTTCTCCTGCCAAAGCAATTTGTGCCTGCTGAAAGTCTCCGTAACTCAAATGGCCGGTCGCGTCCATAAATACGGGCGTCACTCGGTAGGTATACAGCCCATTTAGATCAGGATGGTAGGGAAAGTGAATCCATCGGAATTTTTGAATCGGTGAAAGCCGGCTCGACAGAGTGTTAGGGTTGACACTGCCGTCATTTTGCAGGAAGCTTAAGCGGTTATTGACAGGATAAAATTTGACGCCGCCGGGCTCTTGGTATTCTATGGCAAAGCCGGCGAAATCGGGATCGGGCTGGTCTTTTTTCCAGTTCATGCCCAGCAGGGCCATGCGCTCGCCTCTAAAAAGTTTGAGGGTAAAAAGGGCGTCACTATTAGTGCCGCTAACTTCAAAAGCATTCGGATCTGTCATATGGTTAAAGTTTAAGTGCGTTGACAATTTCTTCTAAAGCTTGATTGGGTTTACCGCCGGTCCAGTATTCCGTATGCCCGCCAGGATAACACCAAAGCGATTTACGTTTGACGGAAATGTCTTTTACCCCTTTGCCAAATACACGCTGCATGGGACCGCCAACGAAGTCAGAGGCATAAAAGATATTGGTCCAGCGGATCATCCCAAACAGCGCGCCATGGTTGAGCACATTTACGCCTTTGCGGTTTTTCCCTTCTTCTGCGTCGAAGAACTGCCGGTAGTAGATATTGTGATCGTTTGTGTCAATCTCAGGCGGACAAACGGGTATCTCGCGCTGTTCAATTAATTGTTCGATAGGCACTTTATTCACCATAAAATAATCAATTGCGTTTAACGCAGCACCTAAGGTGATAAAGTCGGATACTAGCCAAGGGTTCCCCAGGCTGCGGGATTCCTGCCACAACTGGTTTTGCGCTTCTGCAAAATTTCCGGGCAGCGCGCCGGGCTGCTGTGCCATGGTATTTAAGCTGTCTAATGCAGGTTGTGCATTGTTTGGCGGAGGTATAGTGTAAACCGTGTTATACTCCGTCCAAAGTAGCCTTAACAGATCGTAAGCCACCACGCTGCCGAGGCTGTGCGCCACAACAATAATACGGTCTGGCTTATCATGGGTGGCGATGGTATGCAGTTTGCGCAGGAACGTAATGCCCTGTTGACGAATATTTTTGCGTTCACTGATATTATCCGGTTCTGGGGTCATGTAACGGGCCACATCGCCAAGCGAGTTTAAAAAGGAAGTTTTGACGAACGCGGTGATACTCGTCCATAACGCCGAAAAAAGCGTTCCGCCGAGAATAGCAATTATTGGTTTGAACCAACCTGGTATTTTTAGCCAGTAACTGATAGCCAAACTGATGATAGTGGCGATAATGAATAAACCCCAGACCGTCCACCAGACACGCTGTAATTGCTTAGGAACTTTGTTGACTTGCCGGAAAATAACCTGCCGCAGCCAAGTGCCCATTTGGCTGAACTTAGTGCCCCGCATATTATGCGCCCAGTAAAACTCGTAAAAGTCCGTGATAGGCCGCTTGGCACTGAAATTACTTTCCAGGCTGAGCCGTACTGTTTCATATATATCGCCGATACTGTCCGGCTTACTGCGTACCTTGGCGTTTTTTTCGCTGGGGTCGTTCTGCTCCATTTGCCACTTAACGCCTTCAACGAAACCGCGCAAAGTATCCATTGGGCGCTGTTCACCCATTCCATGAACGATGATAACGGCCTGGTGTGGATTGTCTTTCATACAATAACGGTTAATTGATTATCAGAAATAAATTGTTTGACGAAATAGCGCGCCATACCCGCAAAAGGCTGGTCAGGCCCCGTCATACCCAGTAGAAACCTGAACTCTTTCATAAAATCGGCACTTTCTCTGTCCAATTCCCTTTTGACCACCTCCATTTGGTGGAATATTTCCAGCATCCGCTTTTGCCGCAGGTCCGTGAGTTCAGTACGGGCCAATACATAAACGTCTATAGATTTCTCACCCATAGGGGTCAGTCCCTGGATAACGCCGCTTTGATCATCATAACCAAGATGGGCAGCCGGGTCATCGATACAGGGATTAAGAAGCAACCTGACATTATCCTCTTGTGTAATGTCATAAGTGTTGTTCTGCATGCGCGGAATTTCGCTGGACAGCGGGAACTGGTCAAGCTTACCGCGCGCTTTAGCCAACTTTTCACCAGACAGCAAATGTTTTCGGCTTTGGTTGCAGTGCTGGCAGGACAGAAGCAAGTTTTCCCAGGTATTGGCCAGCCAGTAATAACCTGGTGTTGGCGGCGTCTTTTCGATCACCCGGCCTTTCGGGCGAAAATGCTCCACATCCCCATCATACGATGAAGCATAGGGGAAATCGCAATAGGCGCATTTCTTGAAGACTTTTTTAAGTTCATCTTTGACGGCCGGGTCTTTATAATGTTTAAATGGGAAGGCGGTCTGTTCGGTTTGATAATGCTGGCAGGCATCTGCGATTTCCAGCATCCATTTATCATGCGGATCAGTCATAAACGCCGGTGCAGGTGGTCGTTTAATGCGAATCATAACCAGTCGAATTCAGGTTTATCCAATAAGTTTTTTACTTCCGCAATCGTACTTGCCTTTACCTGCGCCTTAGTTTTAAAACCGTCTTCTCGCATTTTTTTTGCGAAAGTCTCATTGATCACGCCATATAAAGCCTGCAATTGCGGGGTCGACCCGATCAGTTCTTCACCGGCCAGCTCCTTGCCAAGCACATTTATTTTTTCCTGTTCCTCCAAGTTCCGGTTTTCCGGCGGCTTGGACAGCAACAGATAATAGTCCTCGTATTTGCGCTCCAGTGAAGGTTCCAGGGTATTCAATAAACCGAATAAATCAGAAGTCAGCAATTGGTCCACCCGCAGTTTGTTATGATCTGGCAGCAGTGTTTTATCCAATGCGCAAACATGGTTCTTTTCATCACGGAGGAGCACCACAACCTCGCCATGCAGTAATCCGCGCAAACACAGCGGCTCATGCGTTGACACAATAAACTGCAGTCTTGGGAAAGCCCGGCGTAAAGCAGGAACGATCTTCATCCGCCAGCGCGGATGCAAATGGTTACCCAGTTCATCGATCAGGACAATGCCCTGCATGGTATGATAATTCGCCTTTTCACGCGATAGCGTTCGCATCATATCACAGGCCAACCCGATAATCGTTTTATAACCGTCGCTGCTCACAGAGAGGTCGCTGTTATCGCCATGATGATAAAGGATTAACCGGCCATTTTCCATCGCCACGCGATCCTTCCCGCTCATATCCAGCAAGTCGATAAGCACAGGAGCCACCCGCTGTTCAAATTCTTCGGCAGGCAGTGAGGACAGCCATTTATTCACATCGGTCAGCGCCGCTGTGTAATCAAACAAATTGCCAATATTGCTGTAAGGCTGGCGGTAACGATCCGACCGCAAATAACCTTTTGGCAGTAAACGCGTCGAGCCATACCCCAAAAGAAAAACCGTGGGTTTTGAACAATAACGGGTAAACCGCCGTTTGTTGAAACGCAGTTCGATCAATTCGTCCTGCTCATAACTGTGGATTCGCACAAAACCTTCGGATGCCCCATGCCGCAGCACCTCAACTGGCTTTATTTTAAATTTATTGATCAGCTCTCTGCTCGATAATGCCAAGGCGATTGCCTGCAAAATGGAACTTTTACCAATACCATTATCACCCAATATTAACAACCAAGCTTCCGTATCTGTATTCTGGCCCGCAGGTATATCCAGCGTTAGAGTCTCCACAGTTTTAAAATTTTTTATTTCAATTTTCCGAATCGTGAACCGCTTTAGTGCTTCTAATTGCTCGGTAAATTGTATTGAAACGGGATGGGATTGCAGAACGATATTGGCGGCACTTGTGACGTGAATAGACTGGAATGGGGATGATTTTTTTTGTCTTTCAGCTTCTATGCGCCGCAAAGCGATATCAATCATAGCACCCAAGTGGGGGCGTTCCGGCCACCTGGAAGTAAATGCTTCCAAAAACTGAGCCGCCTCGGTGCGGTCATCCATTAGCATTGTCTCGATCTCAGTAGATAATTGTTGCGCTTCCCTTTGCCTTTCTCGAACCAGATTACCACGGTTCAGTCCCAATATCTCTATGGTGCAATCCCCTTTTCCGGTAATAGCCGACACCGTTCCGTCCTCATGAAACATCATGTGCTCTCTAGGGTCATCGCGGCACGGGTCCACCAGCAAACTCATTTCCAGGTACAGTTCTTCTCCGACCGCACCGATCCGTGCCCGTTCTGTGTTTGGTTCTATCGGAAAAGAATTGCCCTTGTGTTTATTACAATCATTACAGCAAGGCAACAAATTCTCCCATTCATAGGCCAGCCAGTAATAATGCAGCAAGGAAAACTCATTACTCAACCCAACGGCTCCCCCCTTGGGCCGGAAACTATCGATCTGGAAATCGCTTGGACCGGGAACCGGGCTTTCGCAATAAGCGCACTTAAAATGAAAAACCGGCAGCAAATCACCCGCTAGTGAACTCAGGATATCATAATTAAAATGCAAACGTTGCTGGGAATTGCTCAGCGCATCACTTTCCAGCTGCTCCTTCGCCAAAATGTACGACGAACTATTATAAAATGGTGGGCGCTCGGGACGGTTAACTCTAAGCATAATGAAGATAAGATTAAGTATTTAAAATTAATTAAAAAACCCTAACTGTCAATACCTTATAATTTTTTTTTATTTATTGAGGTCGGCTTTGCCAAGTAGCCCAAGGTTCCGACTATGACCATTGAAGCTTCTTTCAGGGCGCATTTGCCCCTCCCTTTGAATAAGCCGATTTTGTTTACGGCGATGAGCTGGCCGGATTTGTAAAAGTTAACGTGACTGACCACGGGCCTGGCATTTCTGCTGAAAAATTGCCTCAT
The DNA here is from genome assembly GCF_001911425.1 of Mucilaginibacter polytrichastri. Taxonomy (GTDB): domain Bacteria; phylum Bacteroidota; class Bacteroidia; order Sphingobacteriales; family Sphingobacteriaceae; genus Mucilaginibacter; species Mucilaginibacter polytrichastri. Next base: position 2,438,707 of record NZ_MPPL01000001.1, read on the forward strand.
ATTTTTCGACGGTACAATCGATCTGATCCGAGCGGCACTCAAACTGGATTAGGATTTGGCCTATATTTGTATTTTATGGAGCAGACGGAGTAGCGAATTTATGCGAAGCCGTAATTGCTGATGTTGGCGTAGCCTTTTTGGCAATCCTTAACCCAGTCAGATACAAAAGTTGGATTTTAACATTGATCTTGAGCATATGATTAACCCAACAGACGTAATAATCCTGTTATTAGTTAACCGTATTTACTTATAATGCATATCTAGTTAATATAGCGTATTTATCTTAGAGTAAAATTGAATAACCACTTAACTACCCAACATGAAAAATGTTATACTGATTATGATAATCGCTTTGACGGTTGTAATCCAGGGCTGTAAAAAAGACGGCTCAAAGCCTCAAACAACATCTAACATTAGTAAACCGGTCACTATCAACCAGTCTCTTTCCGGTAAATGGTATTTCGTTAAAGACACTGTACAGGCCACTGACTTCAACACCCGCATCGTATTCCCGCAAAATTATTTTTTCATCGGTAAATTTGATTATATTGAATTTACGGCAGACAGTACAGCCCAAATAAATGAACAGATTGGCCATGACGCTCTGATGACTAATTTTATCAAGTTTTATGTTAATCCCGATCACCCGGATGCGTTTCCGCCATTTATTTACAAATACAAAGCATCAGCAGCAGACAGTAGTTTACTGCTATTGAATTCTAACAATACAGGAATAGGCTATTCCATAAAAAAACTAACCGCCGATAGCATGGTGCTCTACACACGTACAGAGATCACCGAATATCCGCATGATTATCGCTTTGCACAATATATTCGCTTTAGCAGATAGACAAATTCGATATCGCGGGCAGATGGCAATTTATGGCCTAGAAAAGGTCATTTTTTAAATCTAAATTTGTCTCAAAAGGACAACGATAAACCTCGCACGCGTTTTTGGCTGATAAAATCGAACTAATCGATTTTCAGTATTTGCGTAAGTCAAGCTTCTCCAATATGCTACAACGAAATGACCTAATTTTGGTTTAAAGCTATTGAAAAGCTGCAATCCTCATTGCTTTAGTATTATAATAGCATTTACTTTTGAACACATAAAATTATCTCATGACGCTTACTGAGGAATATGAACAACAGAATCAATGGAGAAATTGGGAATCGTACCTAACCAAGCTTCCTATCAAAAACACGGATGTTGTATTGGATTTGGGATGTGGTGTTGGAGATGTTACCAAGCTACTCGGTGAACGATGTTTACAAGTCTTTGGCATTGATCATAATCCGGAACTTCTTCAGTCTGCAAAACGGAATAATAATTTAGGAAACATAGAATTCATTAGTTCGGATCTGAGCCAAATTCTAATAAATATAGAAATTCCTAATGTTGACGGTATCTGGTGTAGTTTTACTGCCGCTTATTTTCCGAACTTTAAGCCAGTACTATCTAATTGGATTAAAAAGCTCAAATCTGGCGGATGGATAGCACTTGTAGAAATCGATGATTTATTTGGACACCACCCTTTACCGACAGAAACAAAAGCTTTTTTTAAATCACATTATAAAAAACTATATGATCAACTTACTTATGATTTTGAGATGGGAAGTAAGTTACGTAATTATCTAGTTGACTGTGGTTTGACTGTGATTTTTGAACAAAACGTAAAAGATCCAGAGTTGGCTTTTAATGGACTGGCAGATAACCGCGTAGTACTCGCTTGGCAAAATAGATTAGACCGGATGACCGGATTACAAAACTCATTGGAAAGCTTTCAATTTATTCGTCTAAAAATGGATTTTTTAAATTGTTTAAGGGACGAAAACCATACTTGTAGTGCTTTGGTTAAATATTTTATTGCAAAAAAAGATAATTTGTGAAAGTTGTCGTATTAATTCGAGTGAATTGTTGAATTTGGTGGAAAGCCTTAGCACCAAATTCATAATACCTTAATTAAATTTCACCCCGCTTTAATTATCCCGCACAGAAGATCGGTCAGTCTTTTCCCATCCCGATAAGACTTCAAGATCAGAACTGGCACTTGCGCTGCATGTTCCGTCAGCATCGCTTCAAATTGTGGTGCTTCGTCCCGCTCGAACGTCCAGATATAATGCAAAAATTTCAGGTCCAACCGCTCCTGACAATCCAATGCCATTTCGGGACGCGTTTTTCCATGAAAATATAGCCAGCGCCTGAATACGCCCCAAAGTGAGAGGTATCGGGATGGTCGCCGCCATATCACTAAATCGGCTCTCGGCAATCGGAGGGGCAACGTACCGGGGCTATTGCCATCCATAATCCATCGCGGCTCTGCCACCGCATATTTGATTCGCTGAACTATTTCTTCCCTTGGCCGAAGATGCCAGCCAGGAAGCCAAAAAATATCTCTATCCATAGAAATGTAGGTCATGCCAAGTTGGATAGCCAAAGATCGGGCAAGCGTACTCTTCCCGGAGCCGGCATTTCCAAAAACAAGGACGCGATTGGCATTTTTCAGGATATTCGCTGCCTGATCTATATCGGCATATCTACAATATTTCAACTCATTGAAATTCATACAAAGGCTCTTTTGCGACTTTATGTTATTGTTTGGGTCCTTCAATAATGATCGTGCGCCCTTTTCTGTGTGCAGTAGCAGCTATTAGAATAGCGCTCTAATTCTTATGTTCTACCGGTAAAGTCGGGATAACGATATGATATTGAACAGCTTTTTTATCAAGTTCGCTTATGCTGGCAATCGGGTTTACACGATTATTAATAAGTACCTTGGTTAAATTGTCAAGTGCATGCCCGGCTCCATAAATATCCGCATCCTGCGTATTCAAGATCTTTGCTTTATTGCTTTCCATTTCCGAAACCCAATTGTCGATAATCTTCTGCACAGTGACCTGATCTGCTGCAATTAAATCAGGATATTGCTGATAGGATTCAAAAGCTTTTTTGGAATACCAGGAATAAAAATATTTACCATCAAAGTTCGAACTTGCGTTGGTAGCCTTTATATCATTTAAAGAATCATAAAGTTTGCTTTCCTGTAAGACAAATATTTCTTTTTTATCATTTGAAAAATAAAACACAATGAGGCCAAAAACAGGCAATGGCTTGGAATGTGTTAATTCTTTATGTGAAGCACCTACCCAAACAGGTGGTTTTCTCTTAATATAGACTAAATAATATTTACCTATTCTTTCTTCATCCGCAATTCCGTAGTGCTCATTTTTTACAATATTACCAGCCATTTTTTGTGTGATGAACAAAGAATCTTCTGTCTTTTTAATTTCGGCGATCCTCTTGTTGGAACCAGTGGTAAAATAATCTACATTTTTAATTGTAGATATTTTGTTTTGTGCAGTACAATTGTTTACACCAAATACAGTCAATAATAAGAACCATTGATTTTTCATCTCTTAATTATTAATATTTTTATCTGCCATCTTTGCATAACAGTATAAGCTAAATTACCAATGTGTTTACAAGGAAATGTTAATTTCGTGTGCTGATTTCATTTTTTCTTTTAGTTCCTAAATGGATGACAAATTATCGAGGTTTCTTAGAGTCAAGGCGGAATGAGTCGGGAGCACGAATTAAAGTCAAACAACAGATGCATTTGAAAATGCGTTTAAAAACCAATGTATTAAGTCCGTTGCCGTTGCTTCCTTGCCTAATCAACGCTGATTAATTCCAAACTTATTAACGCCGCTGGGTTTAATCCCACAGATTCATAATGTTTCCGTGCTATAAACCCGTTTACGAAACTCTATCGGACGTTTCCTTTACAGGGTAAACCATATCTTCAGGCTTAAAATAACTTTCAATTATATCTACCTTATGTTTAATGTCAAACTGATCTTCCTCATCTTTAAATTTATTGGCAATCATCATCAAATTAACTTTTGATGTTTCAATCTGGAAATGTTCAATCCTATTCGTCTCCAAGTATAGCTGCTTAACCCTTGCATCTTTAACCAAGACATTTACTAAAGTGCAGTTTTTGAATTTAAGATATACTTTATTGCCTTTATTGCCGAAGATTTCCAAATGCTCAATTCGGCAGTTTTCGAACGTAAGGAATATAGCGCCTCTGTTTTCATCAAATTTTAAGGAATTGATTATACAACTCTCAAACACAATGTCTCCGTTAATTTGATTCATATGTGTGTAGGCAAAATCACAAAGAAGATATTTTACGCTTACAAACGCACTGTTGTCTTTTCTTACATCGTAAAGTTTTGTTTGTATAAATGTGACTTTTTTCAAATAGGTTTGATCAAAATTGCAGTCCTTTAAGTTTACACGCCGAAATTCAGCATCAATGATGCGTGCACCTTTATAAAAACGTTTAGCAAGCCCGACCATCTTGTGATTAACTCTTTTAACTATACTCAACAGCCAGGTAAAACGTTTAAAGAAAAAGGTTAAGCCAGTGTAACTTTCCTGATTTAACTGAACAAACAATATGCACAAAAATATGTCCAGATTAATCTTATACTGATCAATATGTAATTCTGATTGATTAGGTGGGACACTCAAAATAAATTCATTACTAATTAGGTCACGGAGTGCTGAAACAAATGTGATCCTATCTTTTTCCTTGATGGCAGCCGTTTTTCTTAAGAGAAGTTCAATAACAACCGGATGCAATGGAACTGTTGCAGCAGGTTTTAATTCGCCAAAAATTTCTGGTAATGATTTTAGTTCATCAACGGCGGTAATTGTGCGGCTTATACAAGAAAACAGCTTCTCCGAAATGAAGTAGTAAAGTATGTTGTTATCCCGAAACCGCCAAACGCCATTCGTTTGCTCGAAAAAATAGCAGTTCAATAATACCCGATCAATTTTCTTCGATTTAAAGTCTTCTGAGTAAGGTATCAAAACATTAAATATTTCTTTTACCGCATCCGCTGTTTTATTTTCCGGGATGCCCATTAGTTCAATGTTATCGTCTAAGAAATTGTCAGCATCGACGTTACTACCTGCAAATTTGGGGGAGTGCGATGCAATATTCAAAGCTATCTCCTTTAAGAAATCAAGGTAATAGCTTACAATTTGTTGTAAGGCCTTAGCACCAACGCTAGTTTCCATACTGAACTTACCACGAACAGTATCACCAACAAACTTTGCGTAAAGATCATAGATGTTTTCAATGGAATTAATGTCTTTGCCTTGATTGTAATAATATTGATTTACAATGTATAGAAATAGTGGATTATGACAGCCATAAATAAAGTGTTTGTGCGTGTTCCTAATATCTTCCATCCGAAGAACGTTTTGATCACCATCACGTGTTCTTAACCTAGAGTAATTTTCCATCCATTTCTCAATCTCTGAGTTCCCGAACTCGACCAGATTAATCATTTTTATCTCGGCGCAATTTAATGCGGTTCTAAGCAATAGAGTTAAATAACCATATTGCTCTTTAAAATCATCCGACATTAACGTCCTGTAATTCACTATAAGATACCCACCCCGTTCACTTACTAAACTTACAAGATCTTCGAATAGTTCCAAACCCTGATCCCCTTCCAAGGATTGCAATTCATCAAAAGCATCGATCAGCACATAAAGATTTGATTGATTGTGCATGCGCTTAATAAGCGATTGTTTTAAATCATGGTACTTGTTATGTTCGTTGCGAAAGGTATTGGCGGCTATAAATAATGTATTATGACCATTCCTAATGAGACGCTTTTGGAGGCATTTGGTTAAAAGAGTCTTACCCGATCCATAGGGTCCGGTAAGCAATAGCACAGATTGTTCTTTTAGTATTTTCGCGCACCTTTCGAAAAAGTTAACCTGGTTTTGTTGAGCACTAAAATCTTCAAATTTATTTACAATGTCCCGATAGGAAGGTTGTATTAAAATATCTTCAACATCATAATGATGTCCATAAAAAACATCGAAATGTGCCTTTTTCCAGGTTTCGTTCCTTAATGACAATTCAGTTTGTTCAAGATCAAACGCACGATTCCAGGAGGGGTTTTGCAGATGCCATTCCCTGTTGTCCAATCTTAATGCGGAATGTTCTGAAAAAACAGTTTCCATGCCCACAAAGTACCCGCCTTCAGCAGATAGCCGGCTTCGCGTTTCGCAAATAATTCCTATGACTTGTCCCGATTGTAGGCAAAGAACTGGTGAGCCGCTATTTCCTTTGGAAACCTGGCCGTTTTTCATTTTTAGTTTGAAAACACCCTCCTTATTGCTGCTAGCACCTTCCAGTGTCAATATTAGGTTTTCTCCGTATAAATTTTCTGCAGAATAGCCGTAAGCAAGTAAATCATCATTGAGATTGATGTCGGTGCCTAAAAAAACACATTGTATCGGGTCGCTATCTAAAATTTTGATAATTGCATAATCAAAATCGGAATATTTGATCTCAAATCCGGAATAACTTTTTTCAATTTCCGGATAATGTATAATACAACCGCTTGCACCCTTAACGACGTGTCCGGCGGTAAGGACTTCTGTTTTGCTAATAAAGAAGCCAGACCCTAAAAGATTGCCTTGGGCGCTTAAGATTTTTACACAACTTTTTTCAAGCAGGGCCTTGAACTTTTCCATATTCTAAACGTTCGGTTCTTTTTCCCATTCCAGTGTAATTTTAATATTTCCTTTGCCAGAACCTTTGACAATAAGGCTCGTTAGTTTTCCACTTTCAACGCTAAGTTCAATTCCGAATTCCAATGATGCTTTAGTTGGGCTAACTGATTTAAGCATTTCTAAAAGAGAACTGCTTAATAATTGTATTTGCTGTTTAACTTGTTGAAAATCGAAGATTTCATCAAGCGCTGATACACTTTCGCGGCCTGAAGTTGCCGTCACTTCAAACAAACATTCTGTGTTGTCATCAAGGCGGACCTTAATAATATTACTTTCCATTGTGATAAGATTAGATTTTGATTAATGGCGTAATTTAAGAACTTTCAAAGAATTACACTCAAAATCTCTATCAATAAATTGTTCAAAAAATAGTTTACATATTTTCAATATTGAAGCAGCCATTTACATTCTATGTTTATGTAAAAATTTTATTTGTATAATAATTGTACAGTTTAGATGAATACAAATTTTTTAGGTAAGATTGGACATTCCTGCATCCATTGTTACCTCGTTCCGGATTATCGAGCGGTTAGTTCACCGACACTTTGACCATATCAATGATTCTTAACTGAAAATTTAAACTTCAACTGCACAAATCGGTGCTCTAAATCCTACAGAATTGCTTGGTCAGGTGTTACGGAATATCCAATTTTAAATAAGTATAAAGGCATTTTTCTGAGCGTTGAAAGCGCATTATAATTTTACAAATTATTTAAAAATCAATGGTTTATTGAAATGCAAGATCCCGAACCTTTTAATAAACATCGATCAATAAATTAGAAAACTAAAAAATTAAATAAATTTAAAAAAAGATGAAAATTAGCTATATTTGACTTAACAATTAGAGTAAACTTGCTAAATGCGTCATTCGTAGAGTAAGGAACTTTTTAAAATGTAAAATACTGATAATGAATACATAAGAGCGCAGGTTCGAATCCCTAGCTCTCCGCCATAAGGCAAAACGATAGAAACTGCGTCATTCGTAGCGTAGTTTCGAAAAAATAGCCAAAAACAGCGTCAGTAAAGCGTAGAGCGCATAGGTTCTGAACCCTAACTCTCCGCTGAAAACATTAAAAAAGTGATTTAAGCCCTTTAATTGAAAATTTAAAGGGCTTTTTCTTTGCCATTACCTACCAAAACTCTCATACAATCGCAAAACTCTATTGCGTCATTCGTTGCGTCATTCAAAAATTCACCAAGAAAATAAAAAAGACGCAATGAAATACTTATAACAAACTGTAATACAGCATATTTATGGCGTGTACATATTGTAGTACAGCAAGCACAAACATACTTTTGTTTAACTTTTTTATTAATGTATTATGTTGGAAAAGAGCTTTGGATTATTAACGACCGGAGAAAAGTTTCCGCAGCTTAGCAATGACCAGATCATAGTTTCCGGAATCCTTGAAGGGGAAATAGTAGCAAATATTCACTACCGCAGCAGTGTGTCGGCAGGTACAAATTTGCTATGGGAGATCAATGGCACAAAGGCGATATTGTGATCAGCGGAGGTTTGGGACATTACCAGTTATCACCGGTTAAACTACAATATGCGCTATCCGGGCAACAATTGCAAGACCTGGACATTCCTGCTGAATTTCTAGCTAAAGAGATAGCTGATCCGGAACAGCCCGTGCGCGGTTTGTATTATGCTTATCAAGCAGTGCTAAATAATATTAAAAACAATACACAGTTTGCGCCTGATTTTGAGAAGGGCAAGCAGGTGCACAAACTACTGGACAGAATAACCCAAAGTGCTGCTGAAGGCAATCACCATTAACAACGCTATACGAATGTTAAGCCGATCAATAAACTATCTGTAGCTGTGTTTTGTGAAAAGGCCGATTGTAAAAAAGCTTTTTATCTTTGAATATGATTGATCAACATTCCATTGACATTTACGCGCCATCAATTCTTAGTCAGGATAATCATAAAGGCGGGCATTTTGTGGCAGTGCACCTGGAAGATTTTTCTGCCGAAAGTGTTGCAGCCACAGCGATTTACAGCCGCAAGGATTTTTATAAAATTTCGCTGATCAACGGCAACACTTCTTATTTCTACAGAGGGCAGGAATACGTGTTCAATGTGGATGACTGGGCGTTGGTATTTACCAACAGAGATGACCCATACCGGTGGGATGTACACGAAGGAGTCTGCAACGGCTACGCCTGTATGTTTACAGAGGACTTTTTACCGCTGCATACACATATCCGTCCAACAGATTGGGCGGTTTTTAATGGAAACGCTCAATCTGTATTTAAGTTAGCAGAAGCGGACAAGGTTTTTTTCGAAAAGCTTTTTATAAAAATGATCAATGAGCAGGCAGCAAATTATGTCCATAAATATGACCTGTTGTTTCTATATGTGCTCGAATGTATCCACGGCGCGCTAAAACTCGAGCCGGAGGCGGAACGCCGCAGTCAAACAGCTGGTACCCGATTAACCGACCTGTTTAAAAACCTGCTTGCCAGTCAGTTCCCTTTAACTTATCCGAATCAGCAAATCACTTTGCGAACTCCACAAGATTATGCCGACCGGCTCTTTGTACACGTCAATTATTTAAACCGCGTATTAAAAGAAGTTACCGGCCGAACCACCACGCAGTTCATTAATGAACGTATAATGCAGGAAGCCCGGACATTACTGCTGCATTCTAACTGGTCGATCAGTCAAATCAGTAATAGCCTTGGTTTTGAAGAAGCTACACATTTTACAAGGGCATTCCGGTTACATACGGGTCAAACACCATCATCGCTCCGTTAATGGTTTGATTTGGGTCTGCATTGGTTTGAATAGGGTTCGAACGAGCTATGATTGATGTGGTAGTTTTGTTACATATTATTAAACAGGCTACACATGAAAACATGGTTTATCACCGGTACATCAACCGGGTTGGGAAGAATATTAACAGAAAAATTACTGGCGCAGGGCCATACCGTTGCCGCCACTGTGCGCAAACCCAATGCGCTGAATGACCTTAAAGCGCAATACGGCGACAGGATCTGGGTAGAAAAACTGGATGTTACCGATACTTTACAAATAAAAGAAGTTGTTAAAAAGGCATTTGCCGATTTAGGACAAATCGATGTGATTGTAAACAATGCCGGATATGCATTATTTTGCGCTGCTGAAGAAGCAAGTGACGAACAAATTAAACAACAGATAGATACCAATATTACCGGCTCTGTACAGGTAATCAGGGCGGCGTTGCCTTACTTGCGTGCGCAGGGTAGCGGGCATGTACTACAATTATCATCCGCTGGCGGTCAAACAACTTATCCAAATTTCAGCTATTACCATCTAACAAAGTGGGCAATTGAAGGATATTGCGAAACGCTGGCCAAAGAAGTTGCACCTTTAAATATCGGCGTAACGATCATAGAACCAGGTGCACATAAAACATCTTTCGCCACTGCAATGGTAACTGCCCCAATTATGGACGCATATGATAATACTCCTGCAGGCGATGTTCGCAGGGCTGTGGAAGCCGGCAGCTTCCCGATCAAAGGCGATGTAAACAAAACGGTTCAGGAAATGATTAATTGTGTAAATATATCACCAGTACCTTTAAGACTTGCTTTGGGCGGAGATGCTTATCGGGATATGCGCGCAGCACTGGCAACACGCTTAGAGGCTTTGGACAATCAAAAAGATGTTGCAATGGCCAGCGAATTGAAGGACTAACCTAACTTTAAAAGAGACTGTATTAAGAATTTACGCGCATCTTTTTAAAAGACTTGTTATGTTGTCTATTAATGTCTATTCCATTTGAAAATTGCGGTATCCATATGCTTCTACTTTTTTAGATTTATACATATTTTTGAACATTGTGCTTTCATTGATTAGCGTTACCAATCAGTGAATTTTGTATTGTCAATGATCTATCAACAATCTTGATAATACAAAATTCCGTGTGAGACTAAATACTGTGTTGAAAAAGAGGCTATTTCAATTGATCGATTATTTTGCTCAATAAAACATCTATATCAAAAGGTTTTGATAAAAAATCGTTGGGTGCTCCGATTTGATGAAGCGACTCCGCCAGGTCATGCGTTCCTGAGATTAGAATTATAGGTATACCATTAGTTCCCTCAAATTCTTTTAAGTCCTTACAAATCACCCGTCCATCCATATTCGCTAACATCACATCCATAAGTACAAGGTCCGGATGGAACTGTTCAATGATGGAAAATATTTGCTCTCCCGAGTCCAGTGTCTGTACGTCATATCCGCTATCAATTAATAGAAAGGAAACAACATCTAAAATTTGCTGGTCATCATCCAGGATCAATATTCGTTTTGCCATCAAAATACTATAGTTCTATATCAAATGCTCTATTATAGTGCCAGCTACAATGCTTTATACCTTCGTATAACCGAATGATTTCTAATGCCGTATATTTGGACAGTCATAGCTATGGAGATAAAAGGATTGCCGATACCGAAGAATGAGGCTGAAAGATTAGTTGCTCTTCAGTCCTATAACATCATTGATAGTGGCGAAGAGCGGGATTTTGATGCTATTGCGTCAATTGCCTCTGCAATCTGCCACACACCCATTTCCCTCATTACATTTATTGATGAGAAGCGGCAGTGGTTTAAATCACATATTGGCACTACGCTTACAGAGAACTTCCGCGATCTTTCTTTTTGCACGCATACTATTGCAGGTACGGACGACATCCTGGTTATACCAAATGCGATGAATGATGCGCGCTTTGCAGATAATCCAGTAGTAACGGATGCTAATGTAACGTTCTATGCAGGTGTTCCGCTGATCAATGATGGTGGCTTCGCTTTAGGAACGCTTTGTGTCATGGATCAAAAGCCGCATGATTTTACTGACGAGCAGATCAGTGCCCTGAAAGCATTGGCTAAACAGGTTGTTGACAAAATTGAATTACGCAAGAAAGTTTATGAATTAGAGAAAACAAATCAGGAATTAAAGAATGCTAATGTGTTGATCCAAAAATTCGCATCAATGGCTGCTCATGATTTAAAAAATCCGTTAAGCAGTATTAAACTCACTTCACAGGCGCTCAGACTTCGGCAGGAAATAACGCAGCATGAAGGGTGCCTGCGACTGGTTAACTTAAATATTGCCGCTTCGGATAATATGCTTGAGCTGATCGAGGAGATGATGGCCTATTCAAAAAACCCTTTATTATTACTGGAAAAAAGACAAGAATTTAAGGTAAATATCTCAATTGATAAAGTGTTGAAGCTACTCGTAATTCCGGATCACATAAATATTTCTCTACCTGACGCAGAACACACGATTAATTTTTCGCTTATTGCCTTTGAACAGATCCTGATGAATCTGGTGAGTAATGCAGTACGTTACAATGATAAAAAAAACTCGATCATCAAGATACATTTTAGGGATGAACCTGACTGTTACGAACTGTCGGTAGAGGATAACGGCATAGGCATACCTTCGAAGTATCTTGATAAAATCTTTGATAATAATTTTACGCTCGATGCTAAAGATCAGTTTGGAAAACAAGGTTCAGGTATAGGGTTATCTACCGTTAAGGACTTACTCTACCTTCTTAACAGTACAATCACTGTTAAATCAATATTAGGGTTAGGTTCTACCTTCGTTGTAAAACTTAAAAAATAACCATGATTACTGTGCAGTGGTTTATTAAGGTACCCCATTAATAGCTGATACAATTAACATTAGCGGCTTTCGATTAAATGGTGCTGAATTTTCTTTAATAGCTTATCCAGGTCAAAAGGTTTAGCCAAAAATTCATCGGCCCCCGCATCGGTTGCAATTTCCTGACCATCACGACTTGCCGATATTACGATAACGGGCAGCTATTTGGTTTCCTCATTTTTGCGCAATGCTTTTTGTAGTTTCGAATATCAACGACACAATTTTTGACCAGTACGAATAGCATCCCGTAATTTTCCACGTTGCTCCTGCTCACGATCGTCTTTCTGTAAAAAGCGACAGTTGTGTCCAATAATCTCCGCCCTGCTTTAGCCGGTCATTTGCTCAAACGCTTTGTTACAATATATAATAGAATTGTCCGGCAACCTGTTATCTGTTAAAACAATTCCGGTATTAGCGGCATCAAATGCTTGTGTAAGCAGTGAGAAGTCTTCTTTTAAAGATTCATTGGAAAGGTTAAACTCTCCATTTATTAAATTATTCAAAAAAAATAAAAAATAAAAAATTATTTTTTTCGATACAATATTCTTGCAAATGCTCCTTAACACGGTTATGATGTATGTTTATCGTGAGGAATATATTATACCGATACGCTAGTGGCTGAGTAATTGCATATACCAATTTAAATAAAACCACACTATGGAAAGCATAAAAAAGTCCTCGCTTAAAAGCAAAGAAGAAGTCATCAATGATTTACGAGACCTACTGGTTTTAGTAAACGATGGTAAAGAAGGTTATCATGACGCGGCGGAAGCGACCGCTACGCCTGACCTAAAGGCCTTCCTTTCGCAGTTATCCGGCGAACGTATTGTATACGCTGCCGAACTAAAAGAACACATTGCGCTACACGGCGGAACCGGCGATAATGATTCCGGCGGTGTTTTGGGTGGTTTACACAGAGCATGGCTTAACGTTAAACAGGTGTTTAGTAGCAATGACGACCAGGCGATCCTCAGAGCAATTACAACAGGCGAACGTGCTGCCATCTCTAAATATGAAGAATTGATCGCTGACTACGCCGATCATGCAGATCATCTCAAATTGTTAACAGAGCAAAAAGATGGTATCATTTCGGCACTGCAAAAGGTTGAACAAAAAATCGTACAGGCTTAAATTAATAGCCAGGAATACTGAGTATTCCTGGCTATTAAATCCAATAATTTATTCTCCATATATTGATTCGGGATTCCCACCCAGATGTTGCCATATAGGTCAGTCATTCATTCCGTCTTAGACATTTCCGCCTTTATTTGTTATCTATATACACATTTCTATTGTAATAGCGTACCGCTTAAGTTTCACTGTCTTATTCAGCACATGTTTACTTAGGCTTCAATACTATCACTAATAAACGTACCTGAAAACTTCTGTATCACGACTGGATGAAGTTATACTCAAACTGAGTAAAATCCCGAATGCAACCGACGGTTTCGTAGAACGAAATGCAGAACCTGTGGATCTTACGAAGACAATTTTGAACCGTGAGACTTAACCTGGCTGATAAGATCACTCGCAACAGTGTACAAATCCACGTGTCCCCAAGCACTTTCTTCATTCACGCTCATAAAGCTTACGTCTGCAGTATTTTTTTAAATCTGATCACCAATGCCATCAAATACAGATCCGGAGCCATGTCGAAATGCTTAAGGGAGAAATCATTAACTTCAGCGAGCCTGGCGCCGGGACAACATTAACATCATTTTTCCGAAAGCGCTGTAGTTATAAAGGCAGCGAAAAACTGAATGTACTTCCCTGGCCAAGTGCACTTTCGACCCAGATCCGGCCATTGTGTTGGGTGATGATCTCAGAACACAAATAAAGGCCTATGCCAAAGCCGGCAATTTTCTCGATTTCCTTCGTTTCCGCGCGATAATTAGGAAGAAACAATTTCTCGATATCTTCTTGCGAGATTCCCATCCCTTTATCGCTAATGCTGATTGTGATTGCATTATTTTCAATCGTACAGGCAACCTCGATCGGTTCATCTTTACCTGAATACTTAGCTGCATTGCTAAGTAAATTCACAATCACCTGCTCGATTTTATCGCGGTCTGCAATAATATTCACATCCGGGCATTCATCAATCGTAATATTGTGAGACGAAGTTACAAACATGGTCTCTTCGATCACCTGATGAATTAAATCATTTACAGAAAATGCCTGTTTGTTCAAATGGATCTTTCCCGCCTCGGCACTGGAAAGATTAAGGAGACTGTTGATCATGTTCAGCATTTTCTTAACCTGCCTATCTACTTTCGATAATGCTCCGAGCGAAAAATTATCCTTTTGTTTCTTAGCCCAGGTATTGAGCATTTGCACATAAGCTTTCAAGGCAGTCAGCGGCGTTTTGAGCTCATGGCTGACGATGCCAATGAATTTGCTGCGGCGCAGATCATTTTGCTTTTGTTCCGTAATATTAACGATGATCCCTGAAAAATAGTTGTTGGTTTTGTCAGATGTATTGAATCCACCCGTTACGCTTAGCCATTCAGTCTTCCTGTCTGGCGGAATAACGACAGGGCATTCTGCATAAAAACTGGTCCTTAGCTTAAATGCGTTATCTACTATTGACAAAAACGCTTGTCTGGGCTTTTCAGCGATCCTTGACACGGCGTCATCAAAAGACATTTCTTCATGCGATGCAAAGCCAAATAATTCTTTGGTCCGATCCGACGGTGTAAAATTACGTGATTCCGCATCCATCACCCAAATACCCACGTTCGCAGATTCAAGTGCCATTTTCGCGAAATCCAGGCTTGCCATCGAATCCGGACTGGCAAATGCGCTTTGATCTTTTGTAGACTCATCCATTTTATAGTTCACCAGTTTAGATCGTAAAAATACGGTATTTTGTTGATAGACTATTTAAGTATGAGATCGGTGACTTTGCTGATGAAATTAAAAGAATTTATTACCGAGCTAAAAATTTCGGTCAATTCGAATTAGCAAAAAGCAGTAAACATTAAGAATGGTCAGTTTAAATACCTCCTTTATATCATCATATAAAGCTAATCTACAATCAACTTCCACCCTAATTTAGGTTTGTCCTGAAGAGGCTAGCAGATTTATCCTGCTTGTTCTGTTAGGAAAGCGACTAGGTTTTCTTCCAGTAACGCTGTATTATAATCCGTTTCCTTTGCCAATAAGGTCACAGTAAGTTCCACATCCGTCACGGTAATATTCAATGCTGGCCCTTCGATTACCTCCGGAAATAAAACATTGATCTCATCATATACGTGCGCATAATCGATAGCCAGATTGGAACCTAATTTACCATTAATGTAATCCGCAAATCCTGTTTTCAGTAGATCAAACAGACTTTCTGCGTTAAGAGGTTGAATATTTTTGATAGTTGCCATAGGCTTACACAAGCGTTGGCTGAACATAAAGTTTCATTTCGATTCAACTATATATTTTAAGGCTTAATTTTTTTGATCAGATTAATAGCCCGGCTCCACTTATCGTACACTTCTATTGGCTTGGGATAATTGGATAATTCGTATTCCCACGGAATCAAAACCTCGACATTATTATAGGACGAAAGCTCGGGAATCCATTGACGTATAAAATCTTGTGCTTTGTATTTGTTGGATTGGTGAACAGGATTTGTGTACCATATTTCAAAGGCTTGCATATGCCAGTTCATCCAATTGGAGCTTACATCATAATCTATCAATTTCGATTCGAAATAAGAAGCACCCCAAGTCCAATTCAATTTAAGATCATAAACGAAATAACTTGCACAGTTCACCCTTCCCCTGTTGCTCATAAATCCGGTTTGGTTTAATTGCCGCATATGTGCATCTATAAAAGGAACGCCGGTAGTTCCCAGGCACCATCGCTCAAACTTTACAGGGTCATTCTCCCAAACAATTTCTTTGTTTTTATAGCCCTCCGTTTTAAAGATTCGGTTTCCAAAGCGCATTCCTTTAAAAGTAAAATAGTCCCTCCACACCAGTTCAAAAATGAGCCACCAGGTACTCTGGTTCTTTTTTACATCCTTCTCGTAAGCTTTCACCTTTTTATAAATCTCCCTGGGCGAGATACAACCCAATGCCAGGTATGGAGAGAGCTTAGAACTATAGTCCATTCCGTCAGATCGGTTTCTGCTCCACCTATACCCTGTTAAAAGTTCGGATTTGAAGGTGTAATATTCCAGCCGCTCCAAAGCTGCAGATTCGCCCCCCATTAAAAATGGGGTTACGCGTTTATATTCTTCGTCATCGAATCCATATTCGGTGCAGGTGGGAAAGGCGTTACTTTTTATTTTTTTGACCGGATTGATGCTTGCGGGTACTGCAAAAGGTTCACGTGGTTCTGCTTCTTGTGCAGCAGGTATACGATAGGCTTTGCTTGTAAGTGGGATTTTGTCAATTGCAAATGGAATGTCGTCTTTGTGATAAAGAGTCTTGCCCCAAAAAAAGTGGAAACTGGTTTCCGGCAATGCAGCCATTATTTTCTTAACAAGGTCCAATTCGTAGCTGGCATACTGCTCTTCTGCGTAAACATCCGTGATGCCATATTTACTAACCAGTTCAGGTAATGTAATGAGCGCCGACTCTGCACCAATAAACAGATGGGCACCTAACAATTCTAAATGATGTTGCAAGTCGATTACAGATTGCTCTAAAAGCTTGAATCTGTTCATATCCATCTTTCGGAAACCAAGGTCCAGCATGTCAAAGTCCGATCGTTCCAGGCAATAGCAACATACCATTTCACTGCATTCCTCAATCGCCCTTGTTAAGGCCTCATTATCATGGAGCCTCAGATCATTTTTAAACCAGACCAAGCCGCGTTTAGTCATCTGTTCTGTAGCTTATTTTAAAAATCACGTTTATTAACTAATGGAATTAATATGGCAACTAATGCGATAGGCTGGCCATAATTTAATTGATGTTTTATTATTTGCGTTAAGTCCCGAAATTATATTTGTTCATTTATCCAGGTCTCAGCCAGGCTCACATCACTAAAAAATTGTGTGGTTACGATGCCGGCCATGATGTCAATGCTTTTCCGGGCAGCAAGTTCGCTGAACGTACTTGGCGAAATTACGTGAGCAAAATATTTTAGTCCAGCTTTTTCCATCATAGGGAACCATGTATTACCAACCCATTCAGCTGCTTCAGACCAATTGCCCATAACGTGTGTGTTGTCATTAACAATCCGATCACTGTTATTTTTCTGCAGGTATTCCAATAATTTCAGGCAGCCTTTTTTTACAGATTCTTCATCATGAAAGCCTGTCCAGTCTACATCCAACCTCTGATGGGTTTGGTTAAAGTTTATGGTAATGTGCCGGTCGCGGTAAAATGTAGTTGTACACGTGATTTGGAGCTTTTCAGTTTTATTTAACGGCAAACGGAAATAAAAAGTTGAACCTTTACCCGGCTCGCTCTCGATCCAAAAACTGCCGCCGTGCTTCCGCAATATCTCGGCAGAGATAAATAAGCCGAGACCCAGGCCTTCAAAGCGCATGGCCGTATTATCAACGCGGTAATACCGATCGAACAGGCGGTCGATATTTTCCCGGGCGATCCCGATACCAAAATCCTGTATGCTGACGATAATATTATCTTCATCAATTTTACTATTCACGATGATCTTATCGGCATCCGGCGAATATTTTACCGCATTGCTTATAAAATTGTGCAGTACCTGCTCCAATCGCAACTGGTCGCCAATATAACTTATGTCTGGGACAGTCTCCACAATGATCTCATGACTGCCAATGGTATGCTGGATGCTTTCAATACTATGTATGATCAGATCGCGAATACTGATTGGCTCCTGTGCATAAAATACCTTACCGGCATTAATCTTGGTGACATCCAGCAAATCGCTGATCAGGCGTTCCAGCCGGGCGATATGGTCTGCGGATTTTTTCAGGAAGGGTTTTAATTTTTCCGGGTCGCTTATCTTCTGCACGATCTGGTTATAGGCTTTGATACTCGTCAGCGGTGTTTTTAATTCGTGGCTGGCAATGGACAGGAATTCGTCTTTCCGCTGTTCGTTTGTTTTTTGAAGATCGATGTTTGTATTTGTACCCAGCCACAAGGTAACTTCATGGTCCTGGGCATAAGGCAAAGCTCTGGCTAAGTGCCAGACATAATCACCATTTTTGAATTTTAAGCGGAATTCGACTAAGTATTCGGTTCCTGTCTCCAGCGCCCTGATCCATTTATTTAGGCAATTCTGCAGATCATCCGGATGTATAAAAGCCTGCCAGCCTTGGCCAACTATTTCACTTGTATTGTAGCCGAAATCGTCACAAACCACTTGATTGACATAATTTAGCGCGCCATCGGGACTTGCTGTCCATACCTGCTGCGGGATAGCATTGAGCATAAACCTAAAGCGGGTTTCACTCGCCTCCACCTGTACCAATAATTGCCGGCTGCTTTCCTGGATAAGAACTAATTCTTCGTTAGTAGAAAGTAGTTCTTCATTGACGGCAGCATGTTCCTCGTTAGAGGCGGCAAGTTCCTCATTAAGTGCCTGTTGTTCGCTAAAGCTCTCTTTAAGTAAAGCTTCGGCCTCTCTCGCGGCGGTCACATCAAAGAAAGATGATACCACACCAATGATCTCATTATTTTGCTTATCGATCAGCGGCTGAGCGTTGACGCTTAACCATACAATGACATTGTCTTTTCTTATAACTCCAAGTATTTGATTGATCTGAGGTAAGCCGGTTTTTAACGCAAGCATTGGCGCGTGCAATTCACCTGGAAGCGGTTGGCCATTTTCGGCTATTGTAGGCCAATCCGGCGATATAGAGGTCAGTCTCCGCATCTGGTTAGCTGTCATTCCAAGCAATCTTTCAGCACTTTGATTGGCAGAGATCAGTACGCCTTCAGCGTTTTGAATCACAATACCCTCATGCAGAGCCGCCAATACCGCATCATATTTGATAGCGGATTCATTATTTTCAGCGATCTGTTGCTTGATGCGCTTATCCAACTCAGCGTTAGACCGCAACAGATCATTGTATTCTTCCGGTTTTATCTTTAGTTCGGGGCTTATTAATTGATTGTCGGGATAGTTCTTGAGCTTTTTCTCGATCAAACCAAGTAAATGCACGAGTTGATCAGCGACGACCTCCATTTCAGATAAGCCATCGCGGGCCTCTTTCGTTTTGCCGTCTTTGTGCATGGCGACCAGCTTTCGCGCGCTGATATGAATATCTGCGTGAACCATTTCGAGTTCATGCATTTCCGGTATATGGCCGTAGGCCACCAAGGCATGCCCGTAGATCCATTTGCCTACACTGCACTCGTGATGACTAAGTACCGGACCTTCCTCTACAGGGATGTTGTAAAGAATAGATCTTAATCTTGACTTAAATAGTAGGTGCTTGGATTTAGCCTGCTCAAAATCAAGTATAATTGAGTTCATAAAAGTTCTTAAAATTGAGTAGTTATTGCCATTGATCACAACATTTTATGACAGGTATAGTTTGAATGGCAACTAACTATATATAAATTTGATTAGCAGTTCTCCTCGAAAAAGTAGCTAGCTTTTTGAGCTGTTGCATTTATTCAAATCTTAGGGTAATGACAAACTAAACCCGATTACTCATTAGGAAAAGTTCATTTTTGCATCCAGAAAAGTTTTATAGTTGATAACCATAGCCTTAAAGAATTCTTATCATAAAGTAGTAACCTTTTTAATCATCAACTAATCGCAAACAATCTTCTCCAAATCATCCGGTCGGCCTGGGGTACAAATTTCTCACATACATAATTGATAAGATGTCGTAGGGCAACCCTATTCAGTATCCAAGGTGCCCCGTAACCAAAACAAGGGCATTCGTAACCGAAATGAACAACAAGGGGCGGTCAGATCAGCACATTTAAGGTTTGGATCTTACTTTTGCCAAAACGGCTACACATCAGGCAATTTCGGCTACAATAAGCACTATCCGTTTCCTGAACTTTGCTTTATGAAAAACGGGATCGAAAATAAAGTAATTGCCATAACAGGTGCCAGCAGCGGAATAGGTAAAGCAACAGCAGAGTTATTAGCTGCACAAGGCGCGAAAGTAGTTTTAGGAGCACGCAGAGAAGACAGGCTGAAAACTATCGTAGAGACCATTGAACAAAACGGCGGCGAGGCTACTTTTTTGGAAATAGACGTGACGCGCCGGGAAGATGTGGCTAAACTCACTGCATTAGCTGTTGAGCGGTTTGGCAGGCTTGATGTAATGATCAATAATGCGGGCATCAGCCAATTATATAAAATGGAGGAACTGGATGTGGATGGCTGGGAGCAGATGATCGATGTTAACCTGAAAGGCACTTTATATGGGATTGCCGCAGCGTTACCCATTTTTAAAGAACAGGGCTGCGGCCACATCATTAACGTGATCTCTACTGCTGGTATCAGCATTGTACCCACCATGGGCGTTTATGCCGGAACTAAAAACGCGGTGCGTACCATCACCGAAGCATTACGCCAGGAGTCGCAGGGCCGCTGGCGGGTAACCGGGATATCGCCGGGTTATGTAGCCACCGAATTTGCCAGTAATATCAAAAATGAGGATGTAAGAAATACGATTCAGCAGAATGCGGATCAAATGGCCATTCCCGCTGAAGCAGTTGCAAGCGCGATCGCTTACGCTATTGAGCAACCGGAAAACGTGGACATAGGTGATGTTGTGATCCGCCCGTCTGTTCAAGGTTAAACCCTTATCTTTATCATGGTCGAATAAGTGAACGAATTGCCAGATCGTATGGATAAACCGTTGAAGTTTAATAATATTTCTGACCTGATGCGCAGGCTTCTATTAGATCCGCCTGCACATCCGATGATGGCCCTGGTCAACTATGACCAGGTCAAGATCGACCTGCGGGATGCCGGCTGCTGGTTCATGCTCGACTTTTACAAGATCACTTTTAAAAAAGATTTTAACGGCAGCGTTAAATACGGGCCGGGTACTTACGATTTTAAGGATGGCGGTATGGCTTTTTTAGCACCGGGGCAAGTCGTACAAATGACGGCCGATCCCGGGGACTACCAGGGTTACGCCCTGTATTTTCATCCCGGACTGTTAGATGGTCACTCGTTGGCGAAAGGTATCCATAGCTATGGGTTCTTTGATTATGCAGTAGCTGAGGCATTGTTCCTGTCAGAAAAAGAAAAACAGGTACTGGAAATGCTGTTTCGTGCTATCGCGACAGAATTGGATAATCATATTGATCAGTTCAGCGAAAATGTACTGGTATCGCAGCTCGAACTGTTGCTCAACCACAGTAACCGTTTTTACAACCGGCAATTCCTGACCCGGAAAAATATGCACCATGACCTGATCAGCCGCATGCACGCTTGGTTGAATGCGCATTTCGAGGGTGCCGGTACGGTCATTAACGGTTTACCTTCGCCGCAGGATATTGCTACGCATTTGAACGTGTCACAGCGTTATCTCTCGGATATGCTTAAAGCACTCACCGGCAAAACCACGCAGCAGCATATCCACCTGGCACTGATCGAGAAAGCCAAAGGGTTGCTAAACCATACAACCCTGACCACAGCAGAGATAGCTTACCATTTGGGATTCGAACATCCGCAATCATTTAATAAACTGTTCAGACAGCGCACCAGGGTTTCGCCTGTACAATTCAGGCGTGGTCAGCTAAATGACAATTAAAGATCGGTCACAGCAGATCTTTTTCTTTACGCATCATGCTGAGAAATGCTGCGGTTATACCCAGGTAACTGGCAATGTGCTTTTGAGATATCCGCTGTTCCAGGCGCGGGTAATGCCTCCGAAATTCACGATACCGCTGCTCTGCTGTTTTTGACAGGTTGAATGTTAGGCGCCGCTGGAACATGTCAAATCCATTTTGGGTAAGTATGCGGAAGAAACGTTCAAATTTTGGGACCCGGTCAAAAAGCCGTTTCAGATCTGCCAATGTAACGTAATAAAGCGTTGAATCCTCCAGGGCCTGAATGGCAACTATATTGGCTACCACCTCGCTTACGAACTTAACATTCACGCCCTTGATGCCCAACTGTTCGACGACCTGACCGAATGCCGGTATATACTCTTCAAAATAAACTTTTTTGTCTTTGAACTTTATCAGGTTCAACATCGTGACAGGTCCCTGCCCTGCCTCGATCTAGGGAAATTTGATCTTTTGCATACAACAAAGGTCGCCCGTCATTACCGGAAAAAAGTTTAAGTAGTTGAAGAGTTTGCAGAATGTTAAAGAATCTGTTTAGCCTAAGAACAGCATCAAAACGATCCTTGGACTTCATACAGATCAATAAATTAGGGATTTACCGATATTTATGGGATTTTGAACTTTTTCCTGAAGCGCTTTTTCCAGAACCGTCCTCTTGATTTCCCTCCGACTACTCTACAATGATGTTTATCAGGAGTTTTGGTTACGCACTTAATTGAAAAGCTTTACTTCTCCTTGATCAGCATATTCGATCCTTTTTCTTTGCCAGGCTGCTATATCAATTAACAAGGGGCAAAGGGTTTTTCCAAAATCAGTTAGTGTATACTCTACCCGGGGAGGCATTTCCTTGTAATGTTTCCTGCTGATCAAGCCATCCGCCTCAAGCTCTCTTAATTGGTTGGTTAGTACCTTTTTTGAGATAGATGGTACCCTGACCTGGATCTCACCAAAACGTCTGGTATTTTTGGAAAGTATATATAAGATCGGCAACTTCCACCGCCCTCCAAATAAGGCTATCGTTGCTGTAACAGGACAGTCAGCATTTTCTAATTCCTTTTCCATTAGTCACTTTCAGGTTACCGCTTTTTGTCTTGTAACCCGTAGCAAGGGTGATTTTTTAAGACCAATATTTGTTTCTTTACCCAACAAAAGTAATTAATCTAAAAACAAAAAATATGATCTTAGTAACCGGTGCAACAGGAAATTTAGGTAAAGCCACCATTCATTCATTATTAGCAAGGGGTATATCCCCAAATAACATTACTGCATTGGTAAGAGATGAGACCAAGTCGGCAGAATTACGATCAAAAGGACTTCAAATAAAAATAGGCGATTACCAAGATCTTGAGTCTTTAAAAAGCGCGTTTCAGGGCGTGGACAAGTTGCTGCTTGTATCCTCTTCAGCAGATATAAGCAAGAGGTTCGAGCAGCATAAAAACGTGATCAATACCGCCAGGGAAACTGGTGTTGGCCATATTATTTACACGAGTTTTGACATGAAGGATTTAAAACAAAGTATAATGGGTGACGAGGTTCGATATCATGCAGATACTGCTGATCATTTAAAACAAACATGTATTCCCTATACTTTGATGAACAATACTATGTATGCTGACATGATTCCCTTCCTTATTGGAAAGGACGTGTTAAATAATGGTATTTTCACTCCTGCCGGAGACGGCAGAACTCCTTTTTTGCCTATAACAGAAATGGCTGAAGCGAACGCTGTAGTGTTGACCACCCCTGGTCATGAAAATAAAGAATATACCATTGCCTCAGAAACCGCTTTCTCCTTCTCAGAGATCGCAGATCTGCTATCAGACCTTACCGGAAAAACAATAACTTATCACCAACCGAAGCTAGGCGAATATATTATACAGCTTATACAGACCGGTGCTTCTGAAGATGATGCAGCGTACATTACAAGGTTCTGCGGGGCAATTGCTAAAGGAGAATTCCATACCAATAAAAGTGATGTAAAAAAACTATTAGGCAGGAGTCTGGTCAGTTTACAAGATTTTTTGAGAAACATCTACCGTTGATTGGTAAAATGGTAAATGCCATGTGAAAGTTTATAGTGAAAAGTTCTGGCGTATAATATCTGATCTGAGAACTATATGAACGTTAACTTCGAAAGGTTTTTTCGTCTGATCTGGTAAACAGATCAGATGAAAAAATTTAAAATAGTGAGAAGAATTCTCTTAGATCCGCAGCATACAAATTCGGCGACTCCTATGCGGCAAAGTGTCCCGCTTTAAAATAATTATCCATTACACTTTGCTAAATGTTGATCTTAAAAAATCACCTTTCCATAAACATACGGCTAGTACGTCGTGTTGATCTGTGATGAATTCCGCTTGCTGATACACCGCTACCAGCTGAAACAGGAGATGATCTTAATTCGCATCGGTTCAAACCAACCGGCGAGCTTCATCAGTAACTCGAGTTATTTTTTCAACCAGTTTGTGTAAATAGCAGTTTGCAATGCTGTAGGTTTCGGTAGCTCGGTGATGTTAAAGCTTTTTTCGTAATAAATGCTTAGTGTTAGCGTAACAGTCCTTTTGTTAGTACCGCGTAGCGTGCCCAATTGTAACTTGTCGCCTGGGTGCGCATTCTTTAAGGTATTATCGAATAACTGTTTGTCAGCCATTAAACCATTTATTTCTGTTATTTTGTCGCCTTTTTGTAAACCAGCGTCAGAAGCTGACGATTGCCATGTAACATCTGTAACCAGCAGGCTGCTATCCCGACTACTTTTGCGCACATTCGCCCCCATGTACAACACTGGCATGGCTCGCAGCGTAGTGTCGATGGCCAGACCTGCGTAAGCCAGGTATTTTGGATAATTTACGGGCTTTACAGTAGAGGCATATGAAAAAAATTCATCCAACGGCGTACCTGCAATACGCTCGCATTCCTGCTTAAACTCAATATCGGTAAAACCACGTTTTTTAGTCCTGAAATAATCTTTATAAAGCGCCCTCATCACATCATCCAACGATCTGGCGTTCCCGGTTTCATGCCTGATCTTTAAATCCAGCAACATGCCCAAAGTGCAACCTTTCTCATAAACCGATATCGTTTTTGAAATTTCCTCAGGTGTACGCTCGGTTGGCTTACCACGCTGTGCCCAAATACCACGACTTGCCTGGTTAGCTGTTTGGTAAAGGTGGCCCGGCGTGTTTTCATAGCCTTTAATGTGTTCTGTGTATCCTTCTAAAACATGACTTCCGCTCATCAAACCGGCCCTGTTTAAAATCAGGTACTGATAATAATCAGTAAAACCTTCGGATACCCACAACAGGTTGGTGTAATTTTCTTTACTGTAATCAAACGGCCCTAATGCTATAGGGCGTATCCGTTTTACATTATAAGTGTGGAAGTACTCGTGCGCCAAAAAACTGTAAAAGCTTTCCTTGAAATTTGGTGCCAGTAGGTTTCCGTTGAAAACAGTAAGGGATGCGGAATTTAGGTGTTCGATGCCGCCGAAACCACGGCCATTCATCCCAACAGCTAAAAATGTATAATGTGTGTAAGGAATATCGCCAATAATGCTGCTGCCCGTAGTCACTATTTTTTTAAGGTCGGCCATAAATTCCTCACGGTTAAAATCACCCAAACCATACGCCGTGAATCCGACAGGTTTACCTCCATTTAAAGTAACCGGCAATTCTTCAAGCTTGCCCATTAATAAAGGGCTGTCATACAACTCATCAAAATCCGAAGCATAAAAAGTGTTAATTTTCCCCGGCAAAGGGTTTAATCCTGTCGCTACGGTTTGGGGCCATCTGCTGTATGGTTTTATTTGTAATGTTACCGGGTGTCTTAATTCGGCTTGCAGGTACATAAGTAAACCACCTGGTATAATATAGCCATGATTTTCATCGAGGTTGAGGTTGGCGATAAAAGGGTTATCTGCGTTTACGTCATAGCTGATCTTTACCACTCCTTTATAATTTGATTTTACTTTCCAGATATTTGGAGCTGTTTTTTGCCAGGTTATCGGCTTACCGTTGGCACCGGCCGCAGTAAAATTTTCAACCTCTTTTTCAAAATCAATTATTTCATAAAAGCCGGGTGTCCAGGCGCACATATTCAAATAAAGTGCAGGCTGCTTTATATTAGAACAGGTTAGTTCAACATGGTAAAGATGGCTGGCAGGATTATCCATTGATACCACATATGCCATACGGGTAGTTGGTGTCTGAGCCTTTAGAAACGATAAGTAAGTAAGGCTCAGTAATAATACTATTATCGATATTTTTCCTAATTTCATATTGAGCCGATGTGGTATTAATTTAAGCTAAGTTAAGCAGCATATCTGTAAATAAATTAAATGTTGTATTTCTCGTTTTCTTTTTTGTTGAGTCGAAATTAAGTATCCTATTTAATTATACACAATGATTATAAGTGATTAGCTTTACATGGTACTGCTGGTAAAGCAGGTTAAAATGATCGGTTTCCAATACCGGTAAGGTATTATCGATGTACCCGGAGCAGCTGCTGCTGCTTATCAAACAGGCTGGTTTCAAATCTTAGCGGAGTTTCTTCACAGGTGATCATTTGCATAGCGCGGTTATTTCTGAGAAAAGCGCCCGGGGCGAGGCCGAACATTTGAACGAGCATTTTATGGAAATGACTTGAATCGCTGAATCCTGATTCTAATGCAGCTTCACCTACGGCCTTGCCTGCCATTAACTGGTTAATGCCATAACGTAAACGTCGCCAAAGTAGGTACTTGTAAATACTTACGCCGGTAACTTGTTTAAAAAGCGCCCGTAAGCGGCTCTCAGAAATACAAACCGTATCGGCCAGCATACGAATATTCTGGGAATTTGCCTGACCTGCGGCGATCAATTCTTTAACCTTGATGATCCGCCCGTCAATGGCGGAAGTCAGCGGCATTTCCGTCAGAAGACTAAAGATACAGCGGATAAGTCCGTACGTCAATCGGGGGTCAGGCTCCAGCATCGCCCGTTGTAGTTCGGCAGGATGCAACAAGGCCAATAAATTAACATTTGGTGAGGCGGCATCCTGGCCGGTCAAATAGCGTTCCTGAAGCTGCCGGGCAATTGTACTACTGGCATCTAAATAGATTAGTAATTGCACGCTGCCATTGGTGTCCAGCTGGTGGATTACGTTTTCGCGCAGGATCAGCAGCCGGTAAGTTTGCCAATCACCGTCCCCGGTCTTACACTTAAAGCCATGTTGAAGATCCACGAAAAGCTGCATGGTGTTATGACTGTGCGGGTCGGTTACACAGGCAGAAAAAAATAACGCGGCAAACCCGTTCCATAAATAAAAATTAGTCCGGAATGGCCTTAAGGTAGTTTTCATTTCAGTCGGATTTTACAATTTTATTTGCTTGGGTAAGTGTAAATTTAATTTAAATTATTCAAACAGATATGCTCAACGATAAAACCATTATGGCATTTTTGGCCACCGCCGATCCTGCTAAAGCAAGACCTTTTTACGAAAACATTTTAGGGTTACCATTGAAAAGGACAGATCCTTATGCTATGGTCTTTGATTCCAATGGTATTGAATTACGCATCACCACGGTAAAAGACCTTCAGCCTGTTCCTTATTCGGTAATGAGCTGGATCGTTCCCGCTATTCATGATACTGTGGCCGGGCTAAGCGCTAAAAGTGTTGTTTTTGAAAAATATAGCTTTTTTGAGCAAGATGCCGATGGTGTCTGGCATTCACCCGATGGTACGCTGGTTGCCTGGTTCAAGGACCCAGACGGTAATTTATTATCGCTAACAGAATTCGTAGCATCTTAAAAAGTGTATTTTAGATACCAAATAACATATAAATCACTCATTAAAAGGTAAAAAAGCACCCCAACAAAATATCAATTATTCCTTGCGATTAATCATACCTCAGATCGTCTCTTAATATGATTTCTTATGGTAGGGTAATTCTTAGAGTTGCTCTCCACATTGATTAATTCATAGAGCAGCGACATAACAGTTTAAATAAAATCTTTATTATCAACTTCATAGAGTAGTTTCTAAAAAATGCCAAAACAGTGTCACCGAAGCGTAGAGGCACATGGTTCTGAAGCCTAACTCTCCGGCTGATTTCAATATCGAACACATCAAAAGCCTGTAAATCAAACATTGCAGGCTTTTTTGTTTGGGCTGTCTCGTCCTGAAAAAAGTTGACTAAAATATAGTCAACAAATGGAAAGTCAAAGAATTAAATCAAAACATGTAAGCCCGGGCGGGCGCTACAGTTTATCGTTCAAAAAGAAAGTTGTTCAGGAATATGAACGAGGGTTTTTGAACAAAGATCAGTTACAAGCCAAATATGGTTTAGGCGGCAATTCAGTGATATTGCAATGGTGCCGTAAGTATGGTAAATTGCACCATCCTGAAAAAGGTGCATTAGGCCGGCCGATGAAAGATCCACAAAAACAACGTATCAAAGACCTGGAGAAGCAACTGGAAGAAGCCAAGCTTAAATTAGTGGCTTACGAGAAATTGATTGAGATTGCTGAAAAGGAAGATGGCATAAACATCTTAAAAAAAGACGGCGCCAAACAATCAGTGAGCTTGCCAAAATGTATCCAAGAAAAGTAAGTATGTTTTGCGTATTGTTTGGCCTGAGTAAACAGGCTTACTATAAACAGATTAAGCAACGACAAGAGAAGATTATTTTACGCAAACAGGCCAGAGCATCGGTCTTGCAATTACGCAGAAGTATGCCGCGATTAGGCACACGCAAACTTCACTATTTGCTAAAAGAAAATAATGTCTTGATAGGCAGGGATTATCTATTTGACCTGCTTCGGGACGAAGGGTTGCTTGTTTTAAAACGGAAAAGGTATACTTTAACGACTAACTCAAAACACTGGTTGCGCAAATATCCTAATCTGATCAAAGAGATGCTCATTGTTCGTCCTGAACAGCTTTGGGTAGCCGATATTACCTACCTGGATGCAAAGGATGGCAATCTGTATCTTCATTTAATTACAGATGCCTATTCCAAACGCATTATGGGATATGAACTCTGCAACAACATGGAAGCAGCTTCAACACTTAAAGCCTTACAAATGGCTATTGAGAACCGGCAATATAAAAGTAATGTGTTGATACATCATTCAGACCGCGGTTTACAGTATTGCAGTAAGCTTTATACATCTTGTCTTATTCGAAATGGAATAAGAATATCTATGACAGAAAATGGTGACCCTTATGAAAATGCTATTGCCGAACGAGTAAATGGTATTCTGAAAGATGAGTTCGGCCTGTCAGATCAAATGGAGGATCTTATAGACGCCTCATTGCAAACCGACCAAAGTATAGTTACTTATAATAATCAAAGACCACACCTAAGCTGCAGTATGCTTACACCAAAGCAAATGCACAACCAGCAAGCCATCAAACTAAGGACATACAACAAAAAAGCTCAAACATCTTTAGTGGATGTTTGAGCTTTTTTATCAATGTTTGTGCAATCAAAAAATAGTCAACCTATTTCAGGACTACTCAGGCTCATCCCTTTTATATGCCTAATCACAGAGAAAAACGAGTGGTTAGATAAGTAAATCCTTAAATTTCTTACTTAACAGATTTATTTATTTATCTGTAAATCAAGACATAACCAAACAAATATCTAGTGTAAATTGATTGCAAGCTTAGTTTTATTTAACTAATACTTAGTTAACAGTAAGCCCAATCATTTACCGTAAATTACCATAATTAAATACTCATCACCATGCAAATAGTATCTACCGATATGGAAACAGGAACATTAACACCGGAGCTACTCCAAAAAATGAATGCTTATTGGCGGGCCGCCAATTATCTTTCGGTCGGCCAGCTTTATTTGCGCAACAACCCGCTGCTTAAAGAACCCTTAAAGCTGGATGATATTAAGAATATGCTGCTCGGCCACTGGGGAACCACGCCCGGCCAAAACTTCATTTATACCCACCTAAACCGGGTTATTAAGAAATACGATCTGAATATGATCTATGTCTCGGGGCCTGGGCATGGTGGGCCGGCCGTAGTAGCGGGTACTTATTTAGAGGGCACCTATACCGAGGTTTATCCCAACATCACCCAGGACGAAGAAGGGTTGAAGAAACTTTTTACCCAGTTTTCCTATCCAGGTGGCATCTCCAGTCATGCATCACCTCAAACACCTGGTTCTATCCACGAGGGTGGAGAATTAGGTTATTCGTTAAGCCACTCTTTTGGCGCAGTACTGGATAATCCTGATTTGATTGTAGCCTGCGTAGTTGGTGATGGCGAGGCAGAAACCGGCCCGCTGGCCACTGCCTGGCACTCCAATAAATTTATTAACCCGGTTAGCGATGGCGTTGTATTGCCTATCCTGCATTTAAACGGTTACAAGATCTCTAATCCAACAGTTTTAGCACGGATCTCCCACGAAGAACTGGAACAGCTTTTCGAGGGATATGGCTATACGCCGTACTTTGTAGAAGGTGCTGACCCGGAACTGATGCATGAAGCCATGGCAACGGTATTAGATAAGGCCATAGAACATATTAAGCAGATTAAGCAAGATGCTGCCAGACAAGATAGCCCCGAGCGCCCCCGCTGGCCAATGATTGTTTTACGATCACCCAAGGGCTGGACCGGCCCTAAAGTAATTGACGGGCACAAGATTGAAGGTAACTTCCGGTCGCACCAAGTGCCGCTTTCGGTTTCGGCCACTACCCCACCCGCGCATTTACAAATGCTGGAAGACTGGCTAAAAAGCTACAAACCCGAAGAACTTTTTGACGAAAAAGGGAAACTAATACCAGAACTCGCCAAACTTGCCCCCGAAGGCGAAAGGCGTATGGGAGCTAATCCGCATACCAACGGTGGGCAATTGTTAAGAGACTTGCACATGCCCGATTTTCGCAAATATGCCGTGGAGGTTACCAGCCCTGGTATAGACGGAGAAGGCGATACATACGTATCTGGCAAGTTTTTAAGGGATGTGCTCAAATACAACGAGCATAAACGCAATTTCAGAATCTTTGGCCCTGATGAAACCGTATCAAACCGGCTGGATGCTATTTTTGAAACCACCAACCGCCAATGGGAAGCCCCTATTATTGAAAGCGATGAATTTCTTTCCTCATCAGGTGGTGTAATGGAGATGCTGAGCGAACACCAATGCGAAGGCTGGCTGGAAGGCTATTTGCTTACCGGCAGGCACGGCTTGTTTAATTGCTACGAAGCATTTATACACATTGTAGATTCGATGTTTAACCAGCATGCCAAATGGCTGAAAGCTACATTGGAACTACCCTGGCGACGAAAAATAGCTTCATTAAATATCCTGCTCACATCTACCGTATGGCGACAGGATCATAATGGCTTTACCCATCAGGATCCGGGCTTTATGGATCATGTGGTAAATAAAAAGGCCACCATTGTACGGGTATATCTGCCACCCGATGCTAACTGCCTGCTATCGGTAATGGACCATTGCCTGCGCAGTTATCATTATGTAAATGTTATTGCCGCCGGTAAACACCCTGCCCCACAATGGCTCAATATGGACCAGGCCATAGCGCATTGTACCCGAGGCATAGGCATCTGGAATTTTGCCAGTAACGACCAGGATTGCGAACCCGATGTGGTAATGGCCTGCTGTGGCGATGTGCCCACGCTGGAAATTTTGGCAGCTGTTTCAATATTACGCGAGCATTTACCCGAATTAAAGATTAGGGTAGTAAACGTGGTTGATTTGTTTAAGCTGCAAAAAAGCAGCGAACATACACACGGCCTAACAGACCGGGATTATGATGCTTTATTTACTACCAATAAACCGGTGGTATTTGCATTTCACGGTTACCCGTGGCTGGTGCACCGCTTAACTTATAACCGCAGCAACAACTTTAACCTGCATGTAAGGGGTTATAAAGAAGAAGGCACTATTACCACCTCTTTCGACATGACCGTACTAAACGAGATGGATCGTTTTCATCTGGTTATAGATGCGATTGACCGCTTGCCGCAAACCGGCAGCAAAGGCGTTTATCTTAAACAGTTACTACAGGATAAACTGATCCAACATAAACATTACATTAGTGCCAATGGCAAGGACATGCCGGAGATCTTAAACTGGAAGTGGAATACAGAAGGTTTTAATAATTAAATATTAATTACACAGAAACGCCTAAACTATAGCTTATTATTCGGCTATAATTTAGGCGTTTGTTTATATATCAATTAACTGTTTACCTCTGTACTTTCTGTAAGTGAGCGCAATAGTCCGCGCACTTCGGCTGGGTTGCGCATGTAGAATTTGGCCGCCGAAAGGTTGCTTCCCACTTTAATGGTTATAGCACTGTCGGGCAGGCTTTTAAATATATCTTCGTCGGTGTAGTCGTCACCAAAGGCAATTATAAAATCATAATCCTTTTTCTCAGACAGAGTTAAGGCGGCTTTACCCTTGTTGATTTCCATATTTTTTACTTCTACAACTTTGTTACCGGGTAGTAATTGTAAGCCTTTATCGCTGGCCAGATATTTTAAGGTATTAGTTAACTCATTGGCACGCAACTCACCAAGTCCGTTTTGCGCTTTGCGATAATGCCACACAAGCGAATAAGTTTTTTCTTCTATAAAAGCACCAGGAGTACGGTCAACATAAGTATCTAATATCGGGAAAATGTCCTGTTTCCAGTTGTTAGACATCCCTCCCAGTTTGTGCCACTCGGTATTTTGTTGCTTAAACCAGGCACCATGCTCGGCTACCAGGTATATCGGCAAATGCCCAAACCACTCTTCCAGGTTTTCGTGCTTACGGCCACTAATTAGTACCACATCATTGTCCGGGTCAGATGTTAGCAAATCTAATACCTCATATAAGTCAGCATCGGGTTTGGCCTGGTCAACATTGGGTTTAAAGTCAACCAACGTACCGTCATAATCTAAAAAGATAATGCGCTTATGTGTTTTAGCAAAACGGTTAATGATAGACTGGCGCGTGCCGTTGCTTACATGCCGGGTTTGCATAGAACGCTGCATTTGTTTAACCTCGTTCAACCGGTCCATAAAGATCTTAACCCAGTGGCCGATATTAAACTTCGATACATTTTGGCGCATTAAGATCATGCGGCGGCTTTGCTCGGCCCTGGGCATATTAATGGCGCGTACAATGGCACGGCTTACTTCCTGTATATTATTTGGGTTTACAATTACCGCATCAATTAATTCTTTAGATGATCCTGCCATCTCACTTAATATTAATACGCCATCATTATGTACCCTACTGGCTACGTACTCTTTGCTTACCAGGTTCATACCATCCCGCATAGGTGTAATCAGGCAAACATCGGCGCTGCTATATAAGGCAGAAAGTGTTTCTATTGGCAACGATTTATAAAAATATTGTATCGGGCTCCACTCCAATGTGCGGTATCGACCATTAATATTACCTACCTTTTTATCAATATTATCGCGCAATTCTTTGTATTGCGGCACCTGATCGCGCGATGGAACCACGATCATGTAAAGGGTGATTTTGGTAACCAGTTCGGGGTGATTCTCTAATAATATTTCAAGAGCTTGCAGGCGTTGTAAAATACCTTTGCTGTAATCTAACCTGTCGATTGACAGGATAAGCTTTTGGCCTCTGAATGTTTCTTTAATTAGTTCGGCCTCGGTTTTAACGTTCTCTTGTTGAGAAAGATCACCATACTTCTTATCATCAATACCCATCGGGAATGACTCTACAACCACCACCCGCTCGCCCAGCGTTATTACGTTGGCAGATACCTGCACCGGCAGTAAGCGCGATACTGCGCTTAAAAAGTGGCGTACATCATCAAACGTATGATAGCCGATCAGATCGGCACCGAGGATGCCTTCCAGCAATTCAGAACGCCAGGGTATCAGCCTGAACATCTCGTCTGAAGGGAATGGGATATGTTGGAAAAAGCCTATGGATACATCCGGCCGGGCATCACGGATAAGTTTTGGTAAAAGCAGCAGTTGGTAATCGTGTACCCAAATCGTATCACCAGGATTGGCAACTTCTAAAACGGCATCACAAAACTTCTGATTAACAAGCTGATAACTTTCCCAGTTAGCCTGGCTGTAATGTGCATATGTTGAAACATAGTAGTGAAAAACGGGCCATAATACTTCGTTAGAAAAACCTTCATAATATTTATTGATCTCGCTTTGTGTTAAAAATACAGGCAATAAACTAAGCTCTTTAAGGTCTTCTGTTACCATATGCTGATCGCGCTTGTCGGTAATCTCAATGCCCGGCCAGCCTATCCATAAATTATCGTCTTGTTTGTAAATTGATCCTAAACCCGTTGCCAAACCACCTTCGCTTGGCGATAGTTGGTAAGCGTCATCTTGTTTTGTAACTTTTACAGGTAACCGGTTGGATACTATGATTGTCTTTGGCATATCGGCAGGTAAATGTTGAATAAGTGTAACACACTTATGCCCTTTTTGTTGGCAAAAAAGGCATTTACTACCGTTATAAAACAAAAAAAGCGATACACCCGAAGGCATATCGCTTTTAAATATATTACTGGAAAAATTATTTGATTTGTTTGTAGAAGTAAACGTTAGCCTGAGGAGTTACTCTCACTAAAATTTCTTCTTTATCACTTTTAAGATCAACAAAGTAAGCTAATGGATCATTATCACCTACTAAACGATCTAATGAACTTGCTGCAGTATCGTTGCTTTGAAATTTAATTACTTCACCAATTTCGTAACCTTTATATTTTTCGTTGATTTCTTTTTTAGCTGAAGCAGGTAATTTTTTGAAAGCAATGTTTTCTGTGCTACCGATATACTGGCCACGGTTGTCATAAAAAGCAGTCATTTTAACATCGTCAACTACGAAGTCAGCTTTCTGACCGTTTGAAGTTGATGACCAGCTAACGTTTTCAGCATTTTGGAACTGAACATCGAATTGATTCAGTACCTGGTAAGATACGTTGCTTGTATTTTTAGCAGCAGTTTTAGTGCCTTCGTTTGCAAATGCGGCCGTGCCTAAGGTTGCAGCAATAGCTACGGTTAAAATCAATTTTTTCATTGTCTTGTTTTTTAAATCCGTAACAAATGTACACATGAAATATGTATTTCATAAATATATTTTGATTTTTATGATAAATTTATAATTAAAGTGATTTTGTTTACAAAATTGCAAAAACAAGAACAATACTTAGTTTGATTTTTACAATATGATAATGTTTTTTCCAGACACTTAGTGTATATTTTACAATAAGTAACACAAGTTACCATAGTGTAACTAATACAATAAGTAAAAAGGAACTAAAATAGGCTTAAAAAGAAAATGAATTAACCTTATATACTAAACTAAGAATTAGTATTGGTGCAGCATAAAATATGAAAAAATGAATTTCCTAGCAAACATTTTTCCATTACGCACTAAACCACAAGGTTATTTAACGAAGTAAAGGCACAAACATTTTGCCTATACTTCGTTAAAAGAATTTTTTATTGCTGATGAAACAAATCAGATTGTTTATGCTGCTTAACCATCGCATCGCGGTATTGATTTAGCAAAGCAGATTTCGAGATAAAGCCAACGAACCTATCGTCACGCATTACGGGCAAACGCCAGGCATCTACCGTATCAAACAGTTGCATTACATCTTGTGCAGATTGATCATAATCAACAATAGCAGGCGGCATCACCATAATATCGGCAATGGTGGCATCAGCAGGCAGAGATGGGTTGTAAAGCACCTTTCGCACCTCATCCAGCCATAATACCCCCTGCAACTCGTGCTCCGGGCTCAGTACGGCAAATACATTAATATTGGTATCTGCCAGCACCTTAAACAATTCGCTGATTGGCTGCTCTTTGGTAAGGGTAAGATAATCCCTGCTAATGAGTTTGCTTAACTCAATAGAGTTCAGCATTTCATCATCCTGGCCGGGATATACATTTTTCTCATGTATCAATCCTTGCCAGTACATATTATGCGGATTAGATAAGCGCGAAATGATGTAGGAAATAGCAGACACGATCATCAACGGAATAAACAGCACATAACCACCCGTTATCTCCGCTATCAAAAATATGGCTGTAAGAGGTGCATGTAAAACTCCGC
Organism: Mucilaginibacter polytrichastri; assembly: GCF_001911425.1. GTDB lineage: Bacteria > Bacteroidota > Bacteroidia > Sphingobacteriales > Sphingobacteriaceae > Mucilaginibacter > Mucilaginibacter polytrichastri. Next base: position 2,474,763 of record NZ_MPPL01000001.1, read on the forward strand.
TTAATGCACCGGCCATGCCTACTGCAATAAAGTTGCTGGTATTCAAGTGCACCAGACCTGTTTGGTTAACTACATAAGCCACAAACAGACCAAGGAAAGCCCCTGTAAACATAGTGGGTGCAAATGTACCGCCATTACCGCCCGAGCCCAGGGTAATGCCTGCTGCAACTATCTTCATAAAAACAAGTGCAGCAATAAAGCCCGCCATTACCCAGCGGTGCTCCATATAACTACCAAACAGCGATTCTTCTTTTAATACGTTGATATTACCGTTTAAAGCTTCTTGCAGGTAATGATACCCTTCGCCCAATAAGGGAGGAAAAATAAGGATAATGAGCCCCAGTATTAAGCCACCCAATGCAGCCCGTACGTAACGGTTTTGTTTTTTAAAAATTCCCTTCTCCAGGTGCTCGGCTACTTTACCTATATAAATAGCAACCCAGCCGCAAAGTAAGCCTAAGAGGATATAAAAGGGCAAAGCAGTCATCACCCAACCTTCGGTAACCAAGTGAAACAGTTGGCGCGAGTATAATACCTTGGCAACCACTACACCTGTTGCCGATGCTATTAATAAAGGAATAAAGGTTGAAATGCTGATCTCGCCCAGTAAGATCTCCAGCGAAAACAATACCCCGGCTATGGGGCTGTTAAACACCGCCGCAATACCGGCCGAAGCCCCTGCCGCCATTAATA
>NZ_MPPL01000001.1:2475465-2684783 GCF_001911425.1 Mucilaginibacter polytrichastri
ATATGGGCTTAATTTAAAAAACCTGCCCGTATTTGAACCTATAGCAGCCCCTGTTGATACGATAGGCGCCTCCAGCCCTGATGAACCACCGAAACCCACCGTAAGCGAGCTGGTTATGAGGTGCGAATAAACGTTATTGAATTTAACATTCGATTTATTACGTTTAATAATATAGATAAGTGTGCCTATCCCCTTTTGTATCTGGTCGCGGTTAATGAGGTGCTGGTAAGCTACCGTAAACAAAATACCCAGGGCCGGTAAAAAAATATAGCTATAATGGTATGGCAAATGCGCTGATATATTACGGCTCAGATCTTCCATAAAATGTACCAGGTATTTAAGTAACACGGCACTTAAACCGGCTATTAAACCTACAAACACGCTACAGTACATTAAAAAGTTGTGCTTGCTTACTCTTACCAAACGCCAGCGGTTAACGTTTATGTAGTGAAGGAGTGTCTTAATCATAGAAATATAGTGCGAAGGCCGGCAATTTAATGAATTTACTGCTTAAAAGTATTGGGATGCTTATATTTGCCCATGATTTCTTCGCAAAGGTATGACCAGCGCGGCGTATCGGCTTCTAAAGATGATGTCCATAACGCCATTAAAAACATTGATAAGGGTATATTTCCACAAGCTTTTTGTAAAATTATTCCGGATATTTTGGGCGGCGATGCCGAATGGTGCAATATTATGCACGCAGACGGTGCGGGTACCAAATCGTCATTAGCTTACCTGTACTGGAAACAAACCGGCGATATTTCGGTGTGGCGCGGCATTGCCCAAGATGCTATTATTATGAACCTGGACGACCTGCTTTGTGTAGGCGCATTAGACAATATCCTGCTTTCATCAACCATTGGGCGTAACAAAAACCTAATACCCGGTGATGTAATTGCTGCCATTATTAACGGTACCGAAGAAATATTGGCCGAACTGCGTAACGCAGGTATTGGCATCTATTCTACCGGCGGCGAAACTGCAGACGTTGGCGATATTGTACGTACCATTATTGTGGATAGTACCGTTACCTGCCGCATGAAACGCAGCGACGTAATTAGCAATGACCGTATTAAAGCAGGCAATGTTATTGTTGGCCTGGCATCTTACGGCAAGGCAACTTACGAGCAGGAATACAATGGCGGTATGGGTTCAAACGGATTAACATCTGCCCGCCACGATGTTTTTAATAAAAAACTGGCTGAGCAGTTCCCAGAGAGTTATGACCCGGCGGTACCTTACTCATTGGTATTTTCGGGCAGCAAAAACCTGAGAGATAAAATAGATATCGGTTATGGCGAAACCGTGGATGCTGGCAAACTGGTGCTATCTCCTACCCGCACCTACGCCCCGGTAATTAAAGCCATATTGGATAAATACCGCGCACAGATAGACGGCATGGTGCATTGCAGCGGCGGCGCACAAACCAAGGTGCTGCACTTTATCAATAACCTGCATATCATTAAAGATAACCTTTTCGATTTACCACCCCTGTTTAAATTAATTCAGGCAGAATCTGGCACCAGCTGGCAGGAAATGTACAAGGTATTTAACATGGGCCACCGTATGGAGCTTTATGTACCGCAGGAAATTGCTGATGGCATTATAGCTATATCTAAAAGCTTTAACATCGACGCACAAATTGTAGGCCGTGTAGAAACCGCAGACCAAAAACAAGTAACCATAACTTCTGAGTATGGTGAGTTTGTGTATAACTAAAAATCATTTTTAGCAGACCCTAATGCCTATCTGCTTATATCATAAAACAAGATTGGCCGGTTAATTAACCGGCCAATCTTGTTTTATGCCTGCATGTATTTTATAAAAAGCATTTACGTAAACAGGCCCCAATAAATCGGGGCCTGTTTACTATATTACCAATTCTAAATATAATTAGAAGCTATAACGTGCACTGATCTGTCCTCTCCAACGAGAAATATAATCATTGTAGAAATATGGCCTAAGCTTACCATCAACAGTGTTAAATTTAGTTTTATCAAAGTTAAAGGTTGGGTTTGTGCCTTGTGTTACCACAGTAAACAAGTTTACGCCCTGGTTAGCTATGTAATAAGAGTTGCCCCAGTCTTTGTTTAAGAAGTTACCAACGTTTAACATATCTAAGGTAATAGACAACATGTGTTGTTTATATACTTTAAAGTCTTGTTGTACTTTTAAATCGATGTGGTTTTCCCAAGGCATTCTGTCGCCATTACGTGAAGTATTTTCACCTAGGTGTTTCTTCAGGTAAGGGTTTTGATCAACAAAAGCCATGTAATCTGCAAACTGCTGGTCGGCAGTAAGTGTTACAGTTCCAACTTTTAAAGGTGCAAACTGGGCCTGTGCCACAGTTGCTGGTAGGTAAGCTAAACCAGCAGCAGAGCCTTTGCTTGATGCATCATCACCATTAATATTTTGGCTGTACAGGTAAGAATAAGTCTGACCAGATTGGCCTATGTAAACTAAACCTATAGTGGTAGCTAATTTATTGTGCGCGTAAGTAAAACGCTTAGAGATATACCCAACTATACGTGATCCCGGATCGTAATTTGAACGGGTAACATCAAGGCTGTTTAAGCCGTTAACATTGTAAGCAAAACGCCAGTTAGAAATAGCCGTTGAACTTGTACCATCATTAACCGAAGTTGAATGACCATAGGTATAGGCAATGCTACCAGCCCAACCATTAGAGATTGGTTTTTGAATCTGAGCTGTAAAGTTGTAAGCATAACCTTTGCTGGTGTTGGTTAAATAAATAACATCAGTATAGTTGTTGTTTGCTCTTGTAAAATTATAGAACGGGCGGGTGGTATTACCTAAAGTAACTGTAGTAGGGTTAGCATTTAAGTTAAGATTCTGATAAAGGATATCGTTGATCTTTTTAGTATAGATAGCCTCTAATGTTCCTACTAAACCCCAGATTGGTAATTTTTGATCAACAGCTAAGTTACCACGCAAGGTTTGGGTAAACTTAAAGTTCTTGTCTGTTAAATCAATTTCAGACGGGGCATTGCTTGCACCTAACTGCGCACCCAAATGTGGATCATTAGGGTCGTAATGGAAACGGATATTTGCAGTAGATGGGTTAGTTGTAGCACCCGAAGAGAATTTGGTAATTAACACGCCGGTACCACCATATTGGTTAGAGATCCAAACAAATGGAACCCTGCCTGTAAATAAACCGGCACCACCACGTACCTGGGTAGTAGCATCACCGTTAACATCCCAGTTAAACCCAACTCTTGGCGCAAATAATGGCGTAGAATTTGGTGCTTTGTTGGTTTTTACACCGTACTGCTGTGCAATTGCTGTTGAGTTAAATGCAGCGTTTTCGCCGGGAGTGTTCATGAAAATAGGGATATCCATACGCACACCATAAGTTAATTTAAACTTATCGCTAACGCTCCATACATCCTGTGCATAAGCGCTTAACTGGGCAGCCTTTAAAATCTGGTTGGCATTGTCGCTTCCGCCAGCGGTTGAATAATAAGCGCTGTAGTTTGCAGGAGCCGAAGTATTTGCCTCAAATTGAGCAATAGAGCTATACTTGTTATAGTAACCGTAATAGTTTTGGATAAAAACATTGTTTGATTTATATAACAAGTTGTCTGTACCAAAAGTAAATGTATGCTTGTTTTTATACAGCGTAAAGTTATCTACCAATGTCCATGAATCCTGGTTAAGGCTATTTCTGGCAGATGAGTTATCACCACCAAAGTTATAGTTTAACCCATTCTCCTGTATGTATACCGTAGGGAAATCGGCTGTAGCTCTTTTATCGCGTGTTGCAGTATAAGTTACACGTAAAACGTTTGATGCAGTATTTGATAAAGAAGAGTTTAACTCAATAACAGATGAGTTGTTTTTGGTATTAAAAGTATAACCGTTACTTGTGTAAGAAATACTTGTTGGGCTACGGCTAATAGCAAAATTGCTACCATCTGTATAACTATGGCGAACGGTCAGCTTATTTTTATCGTTGATGTTCCAGTCTAAACGGCCAAAAGCATAGTGCGAACCCTGGTTTTTATTAATTTCACCACTGCTGCTACCGATATCGAAATTATAAGTTTTTAATACAAAATCGTGCAATTGCTGCAATACCGCAGGATCAAATTTCGAGCCTGAGTTAGCTTGTGCAGGGTCGTTAGCTAAAGGTGTAGTGTTATCTATGCGCTCGTAGTTACCAAAAAAGAATAGTTTGTTTTTGATAATCGGGCCGCCTAGGCTAAAACCGTAAGTTTTATTTTTAAAGTTGTTGTACTTAAGGTCTGTTGATACACTTTTACCAATCAGATCCTGATTTTGATAGTAACCATAAGCAGAACCATGGAATTCATTAGTACCGCTTTTAGTAACTGCGTTAATACCTCCACCAGTAAAACCACCCTGGGTAACATCATAAGGAGCCAGTACGATTTGTAATTCAGAGATAGACTCTAATGGAATTGGGTTAGCACCAGCCTGCCCGCCGTTTGTACCGCTTCCGGCTAAACCAAAAACGTCGTTACTCATGGCGCCATCAACAGTAAACTGATTGTATTTATTACTTTGGCCGGCAAATTGAATACCTAGCGGGCTACCATCAGAGCTGCTGTTAATTGAAATTGCTTGCGGGGTTAAACGGGCAAAATCCTGTACGCTTCTGCTTACAGATGGTAAACTTTGCAATTGCTGCAAAGAAACGTTGGTTGAAGGGCCTTTTCTTTCGGTACTGATAACGCTACCTTTTTTTGTGCCCTTAATGTTTACTTCAGATAGGGTTTTACCCTCATCAAGTAAAATAACTTCTACTTTAGTGGGTGTACCTAAACTTGCGGCCAAATCTGTAAACGTGCGTGCCGCAAAACCTACAAAAGAGATTTTTACAGTATAAGGGCCTCCTGATTTAACGTTTGGAAGGTTAAAATCACCATTATTACGTGATACCGTACTATAAGTAGTACCTGTTGGCACGTGTGTAGCAATAACAGTTGCACCCGGCAAAGGCAAGCCTTTGGAATCTTTAATTGTTCCTGTAAAACTACCGGTTGTTACCTGGGCATAGGTAAATAAGGTAGTAGAAAGAAACATAATTAAGAAAAGTAAGTGTTTTCTCATACTCTTTGTTTATTCGTTTAACGTTTAATTTAATAAGTTGCAAATATAAGTAATGCCCTATTAGCCAATGTTAAGTAAATGTTAACAAAGGCGGTCATTTATCAACACTCGAGGTTATAAATAATGAAATTCGCAATAAAAGCCACTTAATTCCAATTAAAATGAATTTCAGGAATCACATTGTATCATATTTATTACGTGATATTGTAATTATCCTAACGAGTTAGTCAGTGCTGGTGTATTTATATAATAAAAGCGTCAACAATGCACTTGCAACCCAGCCACATATTTCGCATCTCATGGTTTTTGCGTATTTTTGGCATTATACAAAAAGCATAATCTATAAAAAATCATGAACTACGATGTTATTGTTATAGGGTCTGGTCCGGGTGGCTATGTTGCTGCGATCCGCGCCTCTCAGTTAGGTTTAAAAACCGCAGTAGTTGAGCGGGAGTCGTTAGGCGGTATATGCCTTAACTGGGGTTGTATCCCAACTAAAGCGCTGTTAAAAAGCGCCCAGGTGTTTGAGTACCTTAATCACGCTGCTGATTATGGTATTACAATAGAAGGCCAGGGTGTTGTTGATTTTGGTGCCGTTATTAAACGCAGCCGTGGCGTTGCCGATGGCATGAGCAAAGGCGTGCAGTTTTTAATGAAGAAAAACAAAATTGATGTTATTTACGGTTTTGGTAAGCTTAAAGGTAAAGGTACAGTAGAAGTTAAAGCTGCTGATGGTACCGTTGCCGAGCACCAGGCCAAACATATTATACTGGCTACAGGTGGCCGCTCGCGCGAGTTGCCTAACCTTAAACAAGATGGTGTTAAAGTTATTGGTTACCGCCAGGCTATGAATTTGCCTAAACAACCAAAATCAATTGTTGTGGTAGGCTCGGGCGCTATTGGTATTGAGTTTGCTTATTTCTATAACTCAATTGGTACTAAAGTTACTGTGGTTGAGTTTTTGGGCGATATTGTACCGTTAGAAGACGAAGAAGTTTCGAAACAACTGAACCGTAGTTTGAAAAAACAAGGCATCAACATCATGACCAACTCTACCGTTGAGTCTGTTGATACCAGCGGCGAGTTATGCAAAGTAAGCGTAAAAACAGCTACAGGCGTTGAGATATTAGAAGCAGAGGTTGTACTATCTGCAATCGGTATCAGCACTAATTTAGAAGGGATAGGCCTCGAAGAAACAGGCGTTAAATTTGACAAAGGCAAAGTATTGGTTGATGACTACTACCGCACCAATGTAGAAGGTATTTATGCCATTGGCGATATTGTAAAAGGCCAGGCACTTGCACACGTAGCTTCTGCAGAAGGTATTACCTGTGTTGAAAAAATTGCAGGTTTACATGTAGACCCTATCAATTATAACAACATCCCGGGTTGTACTTATTGCTCGCCCGAAGTTGCGTCTGTTGGCTATACAGAAAAAGCGGCACGCGAAGCAGGATACGAGATCAAGATTGGTAAATTCCCATTCTCGGCCTCTGGTAAAGCAAGTGCTGCCGGTGCCAAAGAAGGTTTTGTTAAAGTAATATTTGATGCTAAATATGGCGAGTTTTTAGGCGCGCACATGATTGGCTTTAACGTTACCGAAATGATTGCCGAAGTTGTTACCGCCCGTAAGCTGGAAACTACCGGCCACGACGTTATTAAAACGATACACCCACACCCAACCATGAGCGAAGCTATTATGGAAGCTGCCGCTGATGCGTACGGTGAAGTGATACACTTGTAGTACTGAGTCCGGAAGCCGAAAAGTAAAGAAGTCAGAAAGACAGAAAATTAGAAAAGTCCGGGAGTGATAAACTTCCGGACTTTTTTGTTTTTACTTGCAGGCTTTCCGACTTGCGGACTTCTTCGCTTCTTCCTATCTTTCGGACCTCCGGACTTCTTTTCTTCCGGACTCACGGACTATGAATTTACACACGATCAATACCGGTTTATTTAAATTAGATGGCGGCGCTATGTTTGGCGTAGTACCTAAAACTATCTGGCAAAAAAGCAACCCGGCCGATGATAATAACATGTGTACCTGGGCCATGCGTTGCCTATTAGTAGAAGACGGCAACCGCCTTATATTGATAGATACCGGAATTGGCGATAAGCAGAGTGAAAAATTCTTTAGCCATTATTACCTGCATGGTGATGATACGCTGCAAAAGTCACTTGCTGCAAAAGGTTTTAGTACCGATGATATTACCGATGTATTTTTAACCCACCTGCATTTTGACCATGTAGGCGGTGCTGTAAAACGCAATGGCGAAAAACTGATCCCGGCTTTTAAAAATGCCACCTACTGGAGTAACCCCAGCCATTGGGACTGGGCGGTGAACCCAAATGAAAGAGAAAAAGCATCGTTCCTGGCAGAAAACATACTACCCATACAGCAAAGCGGGCAATTAAAGTTTGTAGATGTAAGTGAGCAAACCCCTTTTATGAACGATTTCAGCATCCGTTTTGTATCTGGCCATACCGAAGCCATGATGCTGCCACTGATTAATTACAAGGGCAAACAGATATTATACATGGCAGATCTGCTTCCATCCATTGGGCACCTGCCTATCCCCTACGTAATGGCTTATGATATGTTTCCGCTTACTACCATGGCAGAGCGCAAACTCTTCTTCAACGAAGCTGTTGAAAAACAGTACGTACTTTACCTGGAGCATGATGCTGTAAACGAATGCTGCACCTTGCAGCAAACAGAAAAAGGTATCCGCATTAAAGATGCCTTTACACTAAATGAGTTGTAAACATGTTTATAATAATACGCGGCTATCGCCCATTTAAGCCCATTTATGATTAATATTTGCATTAATTGAGGACTACTTTTACAAATCATTTTTTTTCATATCTTTAAGAAATGATAGTTGTAAAGTTTTTAATTAGCCCTATTTTTCATTCAGTTAGGGTCAAAAAATATTAATTGAAAAATCTTATTTCTATGATTTTGAACGAGATACATTTATCAACTGAAACAAAAAAATTTAATAACAATTTTATAGATTTGGGCGTTTAATTCTATAATAAGAATACAGGTAATACAAATAGATGAGACAACTCAAAATAACTCAATCCATTACCAACCGTGAGTCACAGTCACTGGATAAGTATCTGCACGAGATTGGTAAGGTTGACCTAATCACTGCCGAAGAAGAAGTAATATTAGCACAAAAAATTAGAGAGGGCGACCAGGCTGCTTTAGAGCGGTTAACCAAAACCAACCTCCGGTTTGTTGTTTCAGTAGCTAAACAATATCAAAATCAAGGTCTTACCTTAGGCGACCTTATAAACGAAGGAAATTTAGGCTTAATTAAAGCAGCCAAACGCTTCGACGAAACAAAGGGTTTTAAGTTTATCTCTTATGCCGTTTGGTGGATCCGCCAGTCTATTTTGCAGGCCATTGCAGAGCAATCACGTATTGTACGCTTACCACTAAACCAAGTTGGCTCGTTAAGCAAGATTAGTAAAGCATTCTCCAAATTAGAGCAGGAGTATGAGCGTGAGCCATCGCCCGAAGAACTTGCCGATATACTGGAAACCACTGTAGATAAGATTTCTGACACGTTGAGCAACTCCGGCCGCCATGTATCTATGGATGCCCCATTTGTGCAGGGCGAAGAAAACACCCTCTTGGATGTACTGGAAAACCATGAACCTAATACCGACTCGATATTAATTAACGAGTCGTTATCAGAAGAAATCAAACGCTCCCTCTCTACCCTAACCGAGCGTGAGCGCGAAATCATTGTGCTGTTTTTCGGCCTGGGTGCCAGCAGCCCGCTATCGCTCGAAGAAATTGGCGAAAAGTTCAATTTAACCCGCGAGCGTGTACGCCAGATTAAAGATAAAGCACTGCAAAGGCTCCGACATACTTCCAGAAGTAAAATTCTGAAATCCTATTTAGGATAAATATTCAAGGGCCTCCGGTAAACAACCGGAGGCTTTTTTGTTTATATAGGGTATGCAACCCGCCGATTATGAAACCCTCACTCCTGACCAGGCCATCGCTTACCAGAACGAATTGCGGCAAAAGATCAGGATCGAACCGTTAGATAAACCCATCCGCATCATTGGCGGCGCGGATATCTCATTCAATAAATACTCGGAAATAGTTTATGCAGGTATTATCCTGCTCAAATACCCGGAGATGACCGTTATTAGTCATGCCTCTGTGGTTAGTCGTACGTCTTTTCCCTATATCTCAGGCTTGCTGGCTTTCCGCGAAGTGCCTGCGCTATTGGAGGTGTGGAATAAGCTCGATATTAAACCAGATCTGCTGGTATTAGATGGCCAGGGCATAGCACATGAACGCCGCCTGGGCATTGCTACACATTTCGGGCTGGTAACCGATGTGCCAACCATTGGTAGCGCCAAAAGCAGGCTCAGAGGCAAATACGCCGAACCCGCTAACGAAGTCTTCGCTCAAAGCCCGATGTATGATCGTGATGAGGTAATCGGCACAGCTCTGCGCACAAAGAGAAACTGTAATCCCATCTTTATCTCACCCGGCCACCGCATTAGTATGGAGCAAAGCGTTGAAGTGATTAAAAACTGTATCCGTGGCTACAGGATTCCCGAGCCTACCCGGCATGCGCATCTGCTGGTTAACAAGGTACGGGTTGACGATAGCGGGAAAGACACCCAGTTTAGCTTGTTTTAAACCCGTCTCCATAAGTTAGGCTCCCTGTAACGAATCCCGATTTCCAGCGTCTTACTGTTATACCACCTCGCCATGCTTAAACGGGTTTTGCTTATTATGATTTTACTATCGGCTTTGTGCTGTGGTAAAGGCATGTGCAAATCGGGCATCATGATTGGCGGCATCAACCTGAAAACACTGGAACTAGGCGATTCTGACCCTTATGGCGATTTTAAGGTATTAACCGTGCCTATTAAGCGTGCCGGTAACCTCATTATTGTGGAGGCGCAGATAGATTCGCTTGTGGGTAACTTTGTGCTGGATACCGGCGCACCCTACCTGGTCTTAAACGCCACTTATTTTCGTGATCTGCCTAAAATTAATGAGCAGGACGCTGGCGGCATCAATGGCCGCACTGGCGGTACATTTACTGCGGTGGTGCATAATTTCTCCTTAGGCTTTGATCTGCATTACGACCGCCTGATTGCCGACGTAACCGACCTATCCGGGATTGAAAACAGCAAGAAGATTAAAATACTGGGCCTGCTGGGTACCCGCGTATTTGCCAAACTAGCCATCACGATAGATCTTTCCAAAAATCTTTTATATATCCACAAGTTGGACAAACAAGGCGAAATATTATCCGCTGAACGTGTATTTGATAAGCCCGATGTTAAAACCACGTTTAAATACATGAACGACGTGATCTTTATTAAAGGCAACGTGAGTGATAAAAGCATTTGGTTTGCCTTTGATACCGGCGCCGAAACAAATATGCTTGATTTCCATGTATCCAAAAAGATCATCAAATCATTACAGGTTATCAATCGTAACAATGTGGTGGGTGTAGGCGGCACATCCTACGAAATTATTTATGCGCACTTTGATAAGCTGATTATTGGCGATTATCCTTTTATAAGTAACAGGGTGTTAGTGTCAAACCTCGAAAACATTGGCAAGGCCTATGGTTACACAGTTGACGGTATATTAGGTTATGACTTTTTTGCACGCGGCATTTTCACCATAAATTTCGCTAAAAAAGAATTTGAAATGTACATTTACAATCATCAATAGTACAAAATGAGGACGCTTAAACATTTATTTACAATGTTACTGATGCTTTGCAGCTTAACGGCAGCAATAGCGCAGAAGCGTAACCGCATTATGATGCTGCGTGGCCATATCATGTTGATAGTAGACATTAATACAAGCAAAACTGAGATTGACAGCCTATTAAAAGTTGGTGGCGTAACCGGGCAAACTGCAGATATGCTGTTGCATGGCAACTATAAACCCGCTATTAAGGACGGCTGGAATGTTAAGGCTAAAAAGAACATCATTAAGTTAGACCGGTCCTTATCAGACACTGGTCAAAACACGCAGATTACTCCTTACCTGCTTAGCAGCAACGTATACAAAAACAATTCGAGAGCAGGTTACCCGGCTGATGTGGCTTATGGTGTAAATAATTTTTCGAGGGTTACCGTGCACGAACTTCCCTCGGGCCTAACCCGTTTCTTTGTGCCGGGCAATACGCAGGTAAAGCGGGTGCAGCTGTCGGGTAATTTCAACAACTGGAGCACCATTAAAGGCAACATGAACAGAACCGACAGCGGCTGGGTATACGATATGAGGCTGGAGGCTGGAAAGTATTATTATAAACTGATTATCGGTGGTAACTGGACGGCAGACACTTACAATAACCTAACCGAAGATGACGGCCTGGGCAATACCAATTCTGTTTACTACCGTTATAATTATACGTTCAGGCTGGCAGGTTATCCGTCGGCCCGAAAAGTTAGCGTTACAGGCACTTTTAACAAGGGAGCAGAAATACCCATGCGTTTAAAGGACGGCCTATGGGAAGGGCAGCTTTACCTGCATGATGGTAATTACCTTTACCGCTTTATGGTAAATGGCTCGCCCATTACCGACCCTGCAAACAAGCTCACCCAAAAACAAAATAACGTACTGAATTCGGTATTGCTAATGGGCGAAAACATCACCTTCAAGCTCAACGGTTATACTAATGCCCGCAAAGTATATGTTACCGGTGGCTTTAGTAACTGGGATGCCGATATGCTGCCGCTTACCAAAACAGCTACAGGCTGGGTATTGCCTTACACCATTTCGGCGGGTAATTACCAATATAAATTTATTGTAGATGGCCAGTGGATCACCGATCCGGCTAATCCGCATCAAATCAGCACCGACGGTAAAACTAATTCGTTTCTGGTTGTGCGACCCAACCGCACATTTACGCTCAAGGGCTATAGCGCAGCCCATACTGTGCGCCTAACTGGTGACTTTATTAACTGGAACGAACAAGGCTACACACTGGAACACAGAGGTGATGAATGGACAATTAGCCTGCGCCTTAAGCCGGGCAAATACCTTTACAAGTTTCTGATTGATGGTAACTGGATCTTAGACCCGGGCAATAAGCAATGGGAACAAAACCAGTTTGGCACAGGTAATTCTGTATTGTGGATAGAATAAACCCGCAATAATTTGGTTACCAGGCCGTTTAGCTATTTTCGACCTAAATGACCCATCTCCGACCTTTGCTTTTCCAGTTTTATAAAACATTTCTGTGGTGGAACCTGCTGATAACCATAGTAGCTATTTATGCTGTAAATTTGGGTGGGCCGGGCAATGTTGGCAATAGCATCATCATTAAACTAATCGGTTATCTGGGTGCATGGTCTTTTCAAACTTACTTTTATAAGTATGTGTATTTCTATTACCGCAATGCGGGACAGTCTGTTAAAAAGCTATATAGTTATACTTTTAGTATCGATTTCGTAACGTACCTCCTGCTAACAGGTTCTTATATCATTTACATACATTATCCACATGTTAAAGGTTGATAGCGTACAACTCGATTTCGACGGACGCAAAATTTTGCAGAACGTTTACCTGGATTGCAAGCCGGGCGAAGTTACCGGATTGCTGGGCCGTAACGGCAGCGGCAAATCAAGCCTGCTGAAAATCATTTTTGGCACCCTTACGCCGTATTATAAATATGTAAGCATTGATGATGCATTTGTGCAGAAAGGTTATTTAAATAACCGGATAGCTTATTTACCCCAACACAATTACCTGCCACAAAACATCGTGATCAAACACCTCGCCCCTATGCTGGTTGATCCATTGGCTTGGGATGAGTTTGCAGCCTATCCGCTTTATCAGGAGCATCAGCATAAAAAGCCACGCGAACTATCGGGCGGTGAACTGCGTAAACTGGAAACACTGATGATCCTCTATAGCAAAGCCGACTATATTTTGCTGGATGAACCTTTTACCCATATCTCGCCAGTACAGGCAGAAGAGATTAAAGCAATTATCCGCAAGCGGGCAACTTACAAGGGCTTTATCATTACAGACCATCAGTATTACAATATTTTAGAGATTAGTGATAAAATAATCCTGATTGATAATGGCAGTACAAAGCTGGTTAAAAACAAAGAAGATTTGATAACTTACGGCTACCTTAGTAGTAATAGTTAACCAATACCTATAATGACCATACCCATTTACCAGGCCGATGCTTTTACCGACCGTTTATTTGGCGGCAACCCGGCCGCAATTTGCCCGCTTGAGGAGTGGCTACCGGATGAAACCATGCAGAAAATTGCATTGGAGAATAACCTGGCCGAGACTGCTTTCTTTGTAAAAACTACCCGTGGATATCATCTGCGCTGGTTTACCCCCGAACTGGAGATTGACGTTTGTGGCCATGCTACCTTAGCAACCGCCCATATTATTTATACGCAATTGGGTTACACCGGCGAAGAAATATTGTTTGAAACCCAGAAAGCCGGAATACTTAAAGTATCTAAACATGGGGATAAATACACGCTCGATTTCCCTTCCAGGCCACCAATACCAGTAGACCTGACCACCGGTTTACTGGAAGCACTGGGTGATAATGGTAAAGAGCCGATAGCTGTATTACGATCGCGCGATTACTTTTTGGTTTATGAAAACGAGCAAGACATTGTGGACATTAACCCCGACCATATGGCCCTATCAAAAATTGATACCATTGGCGTAATTGTAACCGCCCCTGGCAATACAGTGGATTTTGTTTCCCGTTTTTTTGCGCCCGCCGCCGGTGTTCCCGAAGACCCGGTTACCGGTTCGGCACACTGCAACCTCATCCCTTACTGGGCCGAAAAATTGGGCAAAACCCAGCTCCATGCCTACCAGATATCTGCCCGCAAAGGCGAACTCTGGTGCGAACTCAAAGGCGACCGCGTACTGATGAGCGGCAAAGTGGTGACGTATTTGAAAGGCGAGATATATGTTTAACTGTCGGGCTGAGGGAATAAAGGCAAATAATTAGAACTGACCTAATGACACTTAACTCAGAATTAAAACAATATTTAGCTAAAAATTTTCCCGGATTACAACTTACCCAACCTTTATTTTATAAAAAAATTCCAGGATTGCGGTTTGATTTGCAAGATGAGAAACTTGAAGCAGGGTCGAATAATAATTTACAGGAATATCTTGCAGAAGTAAACAGACGTATTAACATAATTTATAATGAAGTTATTAATGCCAATGATGATATTCTGATTTTCTATAATTGTTATACTTGGAAAAGAAGAAAGATCAGGAAGAGTAATTACATAATAAAACAACTATTAAATCCTCTCCCACCTCATCAATTTAAAAGAACAAACACTCCTCCTAATAATGATAAATACTTTAAGGGTGACAGATCTTGTCAGCTAATAATTAAAGACAAAGCGAGCAATATTAACTTCAAAAATATTTTTAAGGCTATTTCACACACCGATTTCTACTTTAGGCCTGTAATTGAAGGTGAAGTTTACATTATCAACGAAACAACTAATATTATTATATTGATGTATGATGACAGAGGTTGTGATGTAATTTCTAATGATATTCCAATATTAAGAAGCTACTATAACAAGCTATCTGACTTGGTTTTAGAATACGATCGTGAACAAATCATCAAAACACTATCATTAGATAATGTTAATCCTCCACACTAAATAATCAACATCTTACAAATAAAACAAGCACTAAAAACGCTACTTTGCAGGTATAAACCAATTAACAATGCCTGCTAAACTTACCCCTATTTTCAGAGCACTTATATGCCTTGCATTTTTCGCATCAACCGCACAAGCGCAAACCGTTATCCCGCTTTGGAAAAACGGCGCACCCGGTTTCGAGAACCGAAAAAACGAACCGGAGCAGGCTAAAGACTATTGGATTAAAAATATCCACAATCCATCTGTAACCGTTTTTTTGCCGCCTAAAGAAAAAGCCACAGGCGCGGCCGTAGTAGTTTGTCCTGGCGGCGGGCACAGGCTATTGGTTTATAATGCCGAAGGTGTGGATGCTGCCAAATACCTCAATAATTTAGGTGTAGCTGTTTTTGTACTGAAATACCGCCTGGGGCGCGATACCTTATCACCTTACCAGATAGAGGTGCATGCCAAGCAAGATGGTTTCCGTGCCATGCGCCTGGTGCGCAGCCTTGCACCAGAATACGGCTTGGATACCAACCGTATCGGCATGATGGGCTTTTCTGCCGGTGGCGAAGTTGTAGATATGGTGGCATTCGGCCATGATGATACCAACCCAAAATCAAAAGATCCGGTCGATCATCAAAATGCTAAACCCAGCTTTATGATCCAGATCTATCCAGGTCCGGGTTATATACCAGATGTGATTCCGGCTAATGCGCCGCCTGTATTTTTACTGGCCGCTAACGATGACCCTTGCTGTTCTATTTCTGTGATGCAGCTAATGGAAAGATACCGCGCAGCCAAAGTACCTGCCGAGTTGCATGTTTTTACCCAGGGGCAGCATGGCTTTAATATGGGCAACCGCTCCAAACTAAAATCAGTCCACAGCTGGCCAGACCGTATGGCCGATTGGCTATCTGATAATAACTATTTAACGCCTGTGGTAAAATAGCATGCTGTCAAGTGGGTGTTTGGACATAACGGTGAGGCATTACACGCAGATGCTTCGAGAGCCTCAATATGCGTTACGTTTTAATTTTAATATTCCAAAGCAACATCATTTATAATCTCAAACAAAATCCTACCTTTAGTTCAGGCAGTAGCAATTGCCATGACTAAACCTTATTAATACCAATGATTGCCGAGCATAAAGGCGAAGTGCCTCTTGTTGTATACACGCTCCCATTTTTAGCCGGTATTTTTTTTGCGTTGTTTTTCAATATTCAAGGCTCTTTTATTCCGCTCCTTATTTCTAGCTGCCTGTGTGCTGCATTTATATTACTCAATTTACTTTATAACCGGTTTAAACTTTATCGGCATCAATGGCTTGGTGGCTTACTGATCCATTGCATTTTATTTTCGGCAGGCATTATTGCCACACAACAACATGATGATCGTAACTATGTTAACTATTTCGCCAATAAAAATGCAGGCCGCTTACTGGTGCTTATCAATACCGAACCAACCTTAAAAGGTAAATACTGGCATTGCAGCGCAAATGTAATACAGGCAAACACAAAAATTAAAAGCACGGCTACCCGCGGCAAACTGCTATTAACCATATTGGCCGATAGTATTAACCAATTTAAATATGGTGATGAATTACTATTACCGGCCAACTACAAACCGGTTGATCCACCGTTTAATCCGGGAGTTTTTAATTATAAGGCATACCTCGCCAATCAGCATATTTATCAGCAGTGTTTTCTGTTTCCGGGGCAGTACAAGCTAGTTGCCCACAATGCCGGCAACCCGGTGATAGCCTATGCCATTAATTTACGGCAACGCCTGGTTCAAAAATTTAAAACCAATATTAAAGACCCCAATGCTGCGGCTGTTGCCTCTACACTGATACTGGGTTACAAGGCAGATCTGAGCCCCGATATATTACAAGCTTATGCCAAAACCGGCACTATCCATGTGCTCTCAGTTTCGGGTGCACACGTGGCTATTGTATTTGTGTTCATCAGTTTCATGCTAAGCTTCTTAAACGGATCGAGATACGGTCAGTGGATTAAAGCCATTGTATCCATACTGCTAATATGGGCTTATGCCCTGCTTACGGGCTTCTCTCCTGCCGTTTGCCGGGCAGCAGTGATGATTAGCATGATCATTTTGGGCAAGGCCGGATACCGCTACACCAATATGGCCAACCTGCTCGCATTGTCAGCCTTTGCCTTGCTACTATATGACCCATTGCTGATCGCCGATGTAGGCTTCCAGCTTTCTTACCTGGCCGTGCTCGGCTTAATTATGTTGCAGCCGGTGATATTTAACTGGTTCGATTTTGAGCATAAATATGTCCGCAAGTTATGGTACTATATTTCGGCTTCGCTAGCTGCGCAGGTAATTACATTTCCATTAAGCGCGTTTTACTTTCATCAGTTCCCGCTGTATTTTTTAATAAGCAATTTATTTATTGTGATCCCTTCGGAAATCATCCTCTTCAGCGGAATTATTGGTTTACTGGTACCGCAATGGCCGATAGTGAGTAAAGTTATCTTTTGGGTGCTGGAACAAACCATCATCATCATGAACAAAGGATTATTACTTATTGAGCAACAGCCCTACTCATCAATCAATAAGATCTGGTTCACCTGTTACGATTGTGTGCTGCTATTCGTTACGGTTATGGCGTTCTTTTACTTTATGTATAGCCGTAAAATCTGGCTGCTAAAATTTAGCCTGGTCTGTTTACTCATCACAACCTTCTCCGTAAGTTTCCGGCAGATCAAAAGTCTGCAAACTCAAAGCATCACTTTTTACAGCTTGAGCAAGCACGCGGCAATATTATTTAAGAACGGAGACCGTGGTGTGATGCTCTCCGATTTATCACCTACCGATGCCAGCTACAAATACTCAATTCAACCCGGAATTGATAGCAATCAGGTCGATAATGTTCATATTATCAACATTTCTAACAATTTAAATATTACTTATTTAAGGAAGAACGCATCACTCATTCAGTTCTTAAATAGCCGTTTACTGATCTTCGATCCTCATCTCCAAATCACCAGGTTACCGAAAAAATTAGCGGTAGATTATCTTTACGTTACCGGCAACCCGCACAGCAAACTAAGTTTTATTAACCAAAATTACAGCTATAAAAAATTGATTATTGATGGCAGCAATTCACCACAAACCATCAAAAACCTTGTGAATGAAGCCGATAGCCTGCATATAAATTATACTGTTTTAAAACGTAACAATTCGCTGGTAGTTACATCTAACTGACATACCTGATTAAACGAAAAAGAAAATTTGTATCTAAATCATAAAACAAATAACTTGTATCAAATTTAAAACATGAAATTAAAATTTTTAAGTGTTGCATTAGGCGTAGTACTATCAGCAACTGCAATTACTGCATCAGCGCAAAAAGCTTATACTGAAGGTGTTGTTAGCTACACAGCTACCGCCGGCGGACAAACTGTTGATTCTAAACTTTACTTTAAAGGTGACTCAAGTTCAACAGGTGGACAGCGTGGCCCGGCTACTTTTAAAACCATTATGGCAAAAGGCGGCGATTACCTGGCTATTTTAATTGATGTGCCTATTGCCAACATGAAAAAAGCAGCTATCGGTACCCCTGCCGAATTAGAGTCATTTAAAGATCAGGAGCCTCAATTTACTTTTACTCCAAGCACCGAAGCCAAAGTAATTAATGGCTTTAACTGTACAAAAGTAACAGTAAAAGACGCTAAAAGCGGCCAAAGCTACGAGGCTTGGGTAACTAAAGATGTTACTGTCCCTGTTAACCTGATCACTAAATATTTTGCTGCAGCAGGTGGTTTCCCAATCCAGTTTACTACTATGCAAATGGGACAGCCATTATCTATCGTTATTAAATCTATTTCTGGCGATAAAGTTCCGGCCGGTACTTTTTCTATACCAGCAGGTTACGATAAAATTACAATAACCGACCTGAATGCGTTGAGCGGCGGTCATTAAGCATCTTCATTAACAATTCATTAAAAGCTCCTTAACATTGTGGTTAAAATCTGTAGTTTTGCCATCCAATGTTGAGGAGCTTTTTTAGTTTTTGCCGGTATTTCGCATTCTGGCTTATTATATTTTTTTTAACACGCCTAACCTTTGAGCTTTATTTTATCGACAAGCTTAAAACAGCCTCGTTTAAAGAGATACTGCTTACCTATGCCCATGGTTTATGGTTAGACTATTCGGCTGCTGCCTATATCTGCGCCATCCCACTGCTGGTTTTTATTATTAACTGGTTTATACCCAAAGGTAGTATACCGCCCATCTGGCTAAAAGTATATACCTGGTTTTGCGTATTGATTATTGCATTTTTAACCATTATCGATCTTAACATTTTTAGGGAATGGGGCACCAAGGTTAATTACCGGGTATTTAATACCTTGTATGAAGCCCCATCAGAGGCCGTGGCTTCTACGGGATCTTCTCCTATCGGTTTAAGTATCACTATTGGTGTTTCGCTTTTGGTGGCCGGTGTATTGCTTTCTTTTTGGGTTATCGATTTTAAATTCAGGAAACCTAGCGGGACCATAAGCTTTAAAATTCCGTTTTCTCTATTGCTGTGTTTTATTACCATCATTATCATCAGGGGTGGCTTGCGCGGCTCGCCTATTAACGAGCAGCGGGCCTATTTTTCAAGCAAGCAAATCCTTAACCAGGCAGTTCTAAATACCGAATGGAATTTGATGAATAACGTGGTAGAGAATACCCGTAAGGCTTACAATCCATATGAGTTTATGCCTGCGGATAAAGCATATTCGCTGGTAAATGATCTGTACACGGCCCCTAAAGATACCACTATCAGGATCCTAAACACCGACAGGCCTAACGTGGTAATTATCCAACTGGAAAGTTTTACGGCCGATATTATCGAATCATTAGGCGGTGACAAAGGCGTAGCACCTCACTTCGAAGAGTTTATTAAAAACGGCATCCTGTTTAATAATATTTACGCCGCAGGCGACCGTACAGATAAAGGTGTTGTGGCCATCTTGAGCGGGTTCCCATCGCAGGCCACGCGCACCATTATTACCGAAGACGAAAAACAAAAGAAACTTCCGGCCATATCATCCAGTCTAAAAAACGCCGGCTACACTACGTCTTACTTTTATGGCGGCGATAGCGGCTACATGAACTTTACATCATATATCCTAAACCATAAATTTGATGATCTGTCTGACGAGAGCAGCTTTTCTAAAAATGAACTGCTTTCCAAATGGGGTGCTTACGATGAAGTTACTTTGAGAAAAAGTGTAGATTACCTTGATAAGCAGAATCATCCTTTCTTTTGTTATATCCAAACACTAAGCAACCACGAGCCTTTTGAGTTGCTGGGTAAACCACATTTCCCAGGCAAGGATAATGGCATGATGTTTAGAAGCACAGCCTACTATACCGACTCTTGCCTTAATGCTTATTTTGAACAGGCAAAAAAGCAGGCATGGTATAAAAATACATTGTTTGTTTTGGTGGCAGATCATGGGCACCGTTTACCCCGTAATACTTCTGAGGCTTACGATCCGCATAAATACCATATCCCATTGCTATTTTTTGGCGACGCTATTAAACCCGAGTACCGTGGTAAACAAATTAGTATGCTGGGTGGGCAAACAGATATTGCTGCAACCATACTGGCACAGCTAAACCTGCCGCATAAAGATTTTCAATGGTCTAAAAACCTGTTAAATCCTTACAGCAAGCAATTTGCCTTTTTTGATTGGGATAACGGACTGGGCTTTATGCAGCCTGCTCAAAGTATCTCGTATGATAATGAGGGGAACAAGGTGATCTACACCGGTAAAACCAACGTTAGGGAATCATTAACCCATGAAACCCTAACGACGGGACAAGCTTACCTGCAAAAGGTATTTACTACTTATCTTAATTATTAATAACAGCGGGGCTAACTTCTTTAGTCAACTGGGTAACCCATTGATTAAAGAGGTTAGTTTCTATCTCAACAGCTTGCGCAGCGTGATGCTCCCATTCAGGCGAGAAGTGCTTTAACTGGTTAATCATTTCTTCCAGGTGGCCTTCTTCTTCCAATATAATCGATTTTACATTCACCTTACTACCTGTATCAGTTAATACATCCTGGTAGATGGGGTAAAGCTCATCGGCACGCACTTCAATGGCATAAGTCACTAAAAGATATGCGGCAAAGCGCAACTCGGCTCCTACAAGCTTCAGTGTATTTTTAAGGTAACGGCAAACCGATACATCCAGCTGATTTAAATAGTATTTACTGCTGGATGGCGCTAACAGGTAATCAACCGCATAGGTTGGGCAGGTATCGGCAGCAACCCTTTCAATTTGTTTTTTCAAATAAAAAGCATGGCGATGCTCTTCGGCAGCATGCTTTAAAATAATGTAAGTAACTGTGGTAGGATCTTCACTGGCCGAAATTTTTCGCGCGCCGGTATTTTCCATTAAAGATAGCGTATTTAACCAGCGGGCGTGTAATTGATCATCACCTACTATTGTCGAAAGCACATTACTTAAACCCATATCAAATCTCGTTTAAAGCGTCAATAATTTTGCTGTAAATATAAGCCAGTTGCTCGTTGCTAATACAATATGGGGGTAAAATATATATGATATTCCCCAGGGGGCGCAGTATAATGCCCGCATCCAAAAAGTAATGATAAAGCCTGTCGCGCAACGGGCTTAGGTATGAGGTTGAATTACCGGTCTCCCATTCCAACGCGATGATGGTACCGGTTTGTCTGATGGTACGCACCTTTGGATGGTTCTCTACCTGCAACTTAAACTGCTGGTGTTGCACTATAATCCGCTGAATATTAGCAGGCGTTTCCTCACTTGTAAACAGATCCATACTGGCCAACGCGGCAGTACAGGCTATGGGGTTAGCTGTGAAAGAATGCCCGTGGAAAAGGGTTTTCATCCGGTCATCAGACAAAAACATATCATAGATTTGGCTGGTACAGGTAGTAACACCCAATGCCATGGTACCGCCTGTTAAACCCTTGGAGAAACACATAATATCGGGTTGCTCGGTAATATAATTACAGGCAAAAGGCTTCCCGGTGCGGCCAAACCCGGTAAAAACTTCATCATCGATGGTCAATACGTGCTCCTGTTTGCAATGCTTTAATAACTCGTCCAGCCACTCTGCCTCATACATGATCATCCCTGCAGATCCCTGTACCAGGGGCTCAAAAATAAAGCAGGCAAGGCCGGAACTTAGATTTGAGACTTTAGATTTGAGATCTTGTATATTCTCTTTAGTGGGCAGATCAATAAACTCCACCTCGAATAGCAGGTTATCAAAAGCAGCTGTAAACGCACTGCGGCCACTTACAGCCATAGCGCCAAAGGTATCACCGTGGTAGGCATTTTTAAAGGCCAGCATTTTAGTGCGTGGCTGGCCCTGGTTGTGCCAGTATTGCAGGCACATTTTAATAGCTACCTCAATAGCAGTAGAGCCATTGTCTGAGTAAAATACTTTTTTTTGATTGTCTGGCAGCAGCATAATTAGCCGTTCTGCCAGTTCAACGGCAGGCTCGTGGGTAAAACCTGCAAAAATTACATGCTCTAATTTGTTAAGTTGCTCAGCTATTTTTTGTGCGATGTGAGGATGCGCATGTCCGTACAAGTTTACCCACCAGGATGATATGGCGTCAATGTATTCTTTGCCATCTTCATCAAAAAGCACGGCACCTTCTCCCCTTACAATCCCTACCGGTAAGCCGGCGGTTTGCATTTGTGTATATGGGTGCCAAATTATCTTTGCATCCCTTTCTGCTAATGTCATTGTTGTTTGTTTAGTAAATTAACTACGTGCTTGTCTATCGGGAAAGTCATATCGCTCTCTTTCAGGTCGGCTAACGGTATCCATCTGAAAGCCTGTAAGGGTTCAACGGTTCCTTCAAAATCAAACACTTTTGTTTTAAAATTCAGATTAAGTGAGCTTATGCTCTTCACCCAATAATAAACGCTGATGATCTGCGAATCATTAAATGCCGACTTCACATAAAAATCGGTGGTATAAAGATGCTCGAGTACCTCAATCTCTGCATTGCACTCCTCTATAAATTCGCGCTTTAGTCCGTCAATAAGCCCTTCACCATGCTCTAATCCCCCACCGGGAAACTTAGTAAACTTGTAGCCATACTCCTGCTCATCGCTAATGAGTATTTCGTTGCGCTCGTTAACTAACAAGCCGTATACACGTACATTAAATAGCGCCATTATTGTTCAAAGTGTTTTTTATTCCGGGTAATATTCGCCATCGTCCATTCCATATATTCCCGTTTTGGTTCCGACCGGATGGGGCAATTTGGCATGCTGCAATAATAACAGCAATCGGGCAAGCAGGGGTCTGTATGGATAAAGAACTCTGTTTTAATTTTAGCTTCCTTGTTAATCAATTCATCCACCAGGTGCACTTCGTCATGCACACGGTTCAGGTCGAAATAATTGGGCAGGGTTAAATGGCAGTCAATGTGCAATTCGTGGCCATACTTTTGGGCGCGCAAGTTATGTACATCTATCCATTCTACTTTACGCTGTTCATTTAATATACGGATAAGATCCTGCACAATGGTAAAATCTGCTTCGTCCATTAAGCCGCCTACCGATTTACGCACCAGTTTGTAACCGGTAATTACAATATATACACCAACCAGTACAGACAGGCCGCTATCCAGCCACATATAAGGTAAAAAGTGGATGAGCACCAAACCCACAACCAGCCCGCTGCTGGTTACCATATCTGTTATTAAATGCCGCCCATCTGCTTCTATGGTAATGGAGTTGAGGGTTTTGCCCTTGCTGATCATGTAATAACCCAGGCCGCCATTTACGGCCCCGGTTACGCCTATAATAATTGCTCCGGTAATTACCTTGTGCACCTCGTGCGGATAAAAAAGATTATAGGTTCCTTTTAAAACGATAATGATTCCGGCTATACTGATAAGGGTACCCTCGATAAAAACAGAGAAAAATTCGACTTTGCCATGCCCATACGGATGGTTAATATCCCGCGGTTGTGAGGCCAGATAAATGCTGTAAAAAGCGAACGCGCTTGCCAGTACGTTTACAATACTTTCGGCCGCATCTGTGAGTACAAAGTTAGAAAAAGTGATAAAGTATGCACTGAATTTGGCCAGCATGAGCACAATGCTCACAATAAGTGCAATAACAATAATATTCCGTTTTTCCTTCAACGCATCAAATTGTGTTCAAATTTAAAAACAAGTCATCAATTAGCAGTAAACTAATTTTCTATATTTGCCGCCGACATATAAAATATTGCTATGAGTGCTTTAAGTAACCGGATTAATAATCTGTCTGAATCTCAAACCATTAAAATGGCGAAAATGGGCCGTGAGCTCGCCGCCAAAGGTGTTGATGTAATTAGTTTAAGTTTTGGTGAACCCGATTTTCATACCCCTGAGTATGTAAAGGATGCCGCCAAGCAGGCCATGGATGATAATTTTACTTATTATACCCCTGTTGCCGGATATCCTGAACTGCGAAAGAGTATCGTAGCCAAGCTGAAAAACGAAAATGGATTGGATTATGACATGTCACAAATTGTGGTATCAACCGGTGCTAAGCAAGCTATTGCCAATGCAGTGCTTTGTTTGGTTAACCCGGGCGAAGAGGTAATTATCCCTACCCCTTACTGGGTATCATACTCTGAAGTTGTAAAACTGGCCGAAGGCGAAAGCGTTTTCATCAATACAACTGTTGAACAAAATTTTAAAATTACACCAGAGCAACTAGAAGCTGCTATTACGCCGAACAGCAAATTATTTATGTTTTCATCGCCTTGTAACCCTACAGGCAGTGTTTACAGTAAAGAAGAACTGGCTGGTTTAGCTAAAGTTTTTGAACGCCACCCGCATGTATACATCCTGTCTGACGAGATCTATGAGCACATCAATTTTATTGGTGGCCACGAGTCTATCGCACAGTTTGATTCTATTAAAGACCGTGTGGTAATTATCAATGGTTTCTCTAAAGCTTACGCCATGACTGGCTGGAGAATTGGCTACACAGCATCAAACAGTGAAATTGCTGCCGCTTGCGATAAAATGCAGGGACAGATTACATCTGGTACCTGTTCTATTACCCAACGTGCCGGTACTGCTGCTTACCAGGGCGGTTTGGAGTCGGTACACGAAATGCGCGATGCATTTAAACGCCGCCGTGGATTGGTGTATGACTTGCTGACTAAAATTGACGGTATAAAAGCTAACCTGCCAGATGGTGCATTTTACTTCTTCCCTAATGTTACTTCTTTCTTCGGCAAAAGCTATAATGGCAAAACCATTAAAGATGCCGATGACCTAAGCATTTACTTATTAGAAGAAGGCCACGTGGCTACCGTGGGCGGTGATTCATTCGGCGATCCAAAATCAATCCGCATCTCTTACGCCGCTGCTGATGATAAACTGGTAGAGGCTTTAAAACGCATTAGCGAAGCTTTAGGTAAATTGAAATAATGAAAGAGACACAAGTATTGTGTCTCTACGGATAATATAACGAAAGAGGCTCGTCACATTATTTGTGACGAGCCTCTTTCGTTATTAAGATAATTGTTTAATTAAATTCCAAAACCGTAAGCAACACGCAAACCAACTAAACCGTAGCTGTTGTTTTGGCCAGAAAAGTTTTCATAACGAGCACCTATGTCTATCGTTTTAAACGAATAACCTACTCCTGGCGCCAAAATTAATTTGGTGTCTTTACTGCCATCTGCATTTTCATAAGCATTTTTGGTTTCGAAACCGGCACCAACTTCTCCGCTTAAATAAAAGCCGCTACCTATAAAACCTTTAATTCCCGCTTTAACAGGCACCATACCGAATGATGGGTATTTTGCATCACTAACATCGGAGTTTATTTTTTTACCAAAAGCATTGTAGTAACCTGAAGTTAACATCAAAGCTACGTTTTGGTTAACACCATATTGTAGGCGAGCAGTACCACCTATGCCAACATTAGAAATATTTTTTAAGTTTCCAGTTGGCGCAAAGCCTTCCACTCCGATACCAAATCTCCAGTTGTTAGCTGGTGTAGTGGTTTGAGCTTTTGTAATAGAACTTGAAAATAATAAACCTGCACATGCAATAGCCGCAGCTGCTAGTTTGGTTGTTTTTTTAGTAGTCATTTCTGTTAATTTTAGTGAACAATTGTTAAATTGTTATTCATGTCCACCTAAACAAATACTTTGCCATACGTGCCATTTTAGGCATATTTTAACATTTATACATGGCGCGAAGCCCGATATTTAAACTGTGAAAGAAGCCTGTATCTACTGAAAAACAGGTATTTACTACTCCTATATTGTTTAGCCGTATGCAGCAGTGTTTGTTTGTTAAAATAATATTAAGGTATAACTATGCCAAAGTTAAGATTGTAATACTTAGCAGACACTTTTTGTACTAATAAGGCAATTATGGTTAATATATAATACTAATTTTGGTACACCTGTAAAACAAAAAAGGGAAGCAATGCTCCCCTTTTCAATTCTATATTAAACTGCATTTTTTAATTAATGCTCCGAGAATTTCTTCTGATCGTCCTTATGCGCTTCCTGTAATTCTTTAAGCTTTTTCTCGCCGTAAGCAAAGCGGGTAATCACAAAAAACAATACCGGCACTATAAATATAGCCATTGAGGTAGCCGCAAGCATCCCTCCAAATACCGTCCAGCCGATAGTTTTACGAGCCTCGGCACCCGCACCAGATGCAAACAGTAATGGCGCTACACCCAGTATAAATGCCAGAGAAGTCATAATAATTGGCCGCAAACGAAGCCTTACCGCATCTAGTGTGGCCTGTTCGAGATCCATTCCACCGTCTACCCGTTCTTTGGCAAACTCTACAATCAGGATCGCATTTTTGGCCGAGAGCCCGATGAGTGTTATTAAACCAATTTGCGCATAAACGTTATTGGTTAAGGTTGACTGAAAAGTTAAGAACAGGATGGCACCGAATGCACCCAGCGGTACCGCAAGCAATACCGA
The DNA here is from genome assembly GCF_001911425.1 of Mucilaginibacter polytrichastri. GTDB lineage: Bacteria > Bacteroidota > Bacteroidia > Sphingobacteriales > Sphingobacteriaceae > Mucilaginibacter > Mucilaginibacter polytrichastri. The sequence goes on from NZ_MPPL01000001.1 coordinate 2,502,221, forward strand.
AAATGGTACCGACCAGCTTTCATACAATGCCGCCAGAAACAGGAACACAAAGCCGATCGACAATATAAATATGTAAATAGTTTTGGAACCCGACAACTTCTCTTCCCTGCTCAAGCCCGAAAACTCGTAACCATAACCCTGGGGTAAGGTACTCGCCGCAACCTCTTCTAATGCTTTTAAGGCATCACCGCTACTGTAGCCCGGTGCCGGATTACCATCAATTTCTGCAGAACGGAATAAGTTGTAGTGTGAAATTAAAGGCGCATTTTCAATGATCTTGTATGAAGTAACCGTACTTAACGGCACCATGGTACCTGCCTGGTTACGTACAAAATATTGCCCAATGTTTTGGATGTTTGTACGGTAATTGGTATCTGCCTGCGCCACCACGTGGAAGTTACGCCCATAAATGGTAAAATCATTGATGTAGGCACTACCCATATAGGTTTGCAGAGCCGTATTAATGTCTGATACCAATACGCCCATCCTTTTAGCCTTTTCACGGTCTATGGTTAACTGGTACGCAGGTGTACGTGCTGTAAAGAATGTAAACGCCTTGGCAATTTCCGGCCGTTTGTTTACAGCAGCAATATAGTTCTGTAATACCTGCTCAAAGTTTTTAATATCTCCGCCAGCTTCTTTTTCTTCTAATATAAACGAGAAACCTGCTGTACTACCCAAACCCGGGATGGCCGGCGGTGGTATTACAATTACATTGGCTTCTTTAAACCGGGCCAGCCGCTTTTGCAGCGTACCAACCAGGGCAAACAGCTGGTCTTTCTTTTCTTCCCGTTTTTCCCAAGGTTTAAGTTGCACAAATATGGTGGCGCTATTTGATTTACTGGCAAAGTTTACCGCATTTAACCCACCTAATGCTGCATAGTGGCCAATGGCCGGGATACTGTCCAGCACTTTCATCATTTGGTGCAATACCTCAACCGTGCGCTGGGTCGAAGATGCCTCCGGCAGATCGTAGGTGATATAAACCCGGCCATCATCTTCTGTTGGTATAAAGCCCGAGGGTTTTTTACCGAACAAAAGCACCGTGCCTATGATAATACAAAGCAGGATAATACCCACCAGTTTATAATTCTTGATACTTCGGTCTACCCCATTACGATACTTATTGGTTACCCGATCAAACCAGCCGTTGAATGCATCGAAGAATTTATCTAAGAAGTTTTTCTTTTTATCAGCATCATGTGGTTTTAATAATATGGTACATAATGCCGGGGTTAATGACAATGCAATAAATGCAGATATCAATACCGAAATAGCGATGGTAATGGCAAACTGCTGATAAAGCCGCCCTACTATACCCGGCACAAAACCTACCGGTACAAACACCGCACCCAAAATTAAGGCAATGGCAATTACCGGGGCAGAAATATCGGCCATGGCGTGCTCTGTAGCTTCCCTTGGCGACATTTTTTCGTGGTCTATATAATGCTGTACCGCTTCTACCACCACAATGGCATCATCTACCACAATACCAATGGCCAGTACAAATCCAAACAGCGTTAATGTATTAATGGTAAAGCCCAGTGGGATAAAAAAGATAAAAGTACCGATAATAGATACCGGTATGGCCAATACCGGGATTAGCGTAGCACGCCAGCTTTGCAAGAATATAAATACTACAATAATTACAAGAGCAAGTGCAATAACCAAAGTTTCTACAACCTCGCCTACCGATACCTTAACAACGGTTACAGACTCAAACGGCACCACATAATCAATCCCTGCCGGGAAAGATTTTTTAAGTTGCTCCATGGTAGCATATACCCCATCGGCAGTAGCCAGCGAGTTACTGTTAGGCGCCTGGTAAACCAATAGATATGAAGCGCGCTTACCATCTACAAACGAGTTACCGGCATAATTAAACTTACCAAGTTCAACCCGGGCTACATCTTTTAAATGCACAACAGATCCATTTCCTGGCTGTGTACGTACTATTACATTTTCAAATTCGGCAGGCTGTACTAAACGGCCTTTGGTTAATACGGTATACTCAAAAGTTTGCCCTTTCTCTTGCGGTGGCGCACCCACGGTACCCGCGGCAACCTGTACGTTTTGTTCTGTTAAAGCACCGGTTACATCCGCGGCAGTCATACCCAGTGCGGCCAGTTTATCGGGTTTAAGCCATATCCGCATACTAAAGTCATCGGCACGTGTAAACACATCACCCACGCCCTTAGTACGTAATAAAGCATCCCTGATGAAAACGTTGGTATAGTTATCTAAAAAAGTAACATTATGCTCTCCTTTTGGCGAGTATATAGCCACCAGCATTAAAATACTTGGATTACGTTTACGCACGGTTAAGCCTAAACGCTGCACTTCCTGCGGCAAGGTTGGCGTGGCAATGCCTACCCGGTTTTGCACATCAAGCGCGGCAATATTTATATCGGTACCTACTTCAAAGTTAACGGTCATGCTCATTTGGCCGTTACCGCTGCTGTTACTCTGCAGATAAGTCATGCCGGGGGTACCGTTAACCTGCACTTCAATTGGTGTAGCTACGGTTTGCTCAACCGTTAGGGCATCAGCACCGGTATAGGTAGCTGTTACTTGTGCTGTTGGCGGTGTAATTTCTGGATATTGGCCTATCGGTAAACTGCTCATGGCCAGTAAGCCCACTACTACAATTACTATCGATATTACAATAGCTGTTACCGGCCTGCGTATAAAGGTATCTGCGATCATCTTTTTTATCTCTTGTTACCGTTATTTTGCTTGTTGTTTAGCATCTGGCGCTCCTTGCTGCGCCGGTTTACCCAAAGTTATCTTTCCGCCATCTTTCAAGCGTTGAAAACCATCTGTGACTACCTTATCACCAGCTTTTAATCCGTGCAGTATCACAATATGATCCTTAATACGCGGGCCAATCATTACTTTATGCTGATGTGCCACGGTATCATCTGCTGTATACACAAAATATTCGCCCATCTGCTCGGTGATAGCTTTATAAGGGATCTGTACCCGCTCGCCCGACTCATTATTGAGTACGCTTAATACACCGCTCATGCCGTCTTTTAAAACATCATAGTCATTGGCAAACTTCACCCGTACTTTAATACTACCGGTTTGGTTATTAACACCCCTGTCTATAGCCACTATTTTACCCGGCTTGTTGTACATGGTGCCATCAGAAAGCTGTAGTTTAAAGGTAGAATCGGTGCTGCTTTTCTGATAAGCATAAAAACGAGGCAGATCCTGCTCATTAACCACAATATCTATAGCAATTGGGTTTTCGGTAGATATTGTATTTAACAGCGTAGTGCCCGGCGTTACCTGCGCCCCCAGCCTAACCTGAGATATACCAATACGCCCGGTAAAGGGTGCCTTAATAATGGAATAAGAAAGATCTGTTTGCGCTGACAAAACACCTGCCTTAGCCACCGCTACCTGGGCCTGGTTGGTCGCTAGTGCGGCAACAGCCTGATCGTAAGTTTGGCGGGCCACTGCATCCTGCTTTAGCAGAAACGAATAGCGATCTGCGTCCTTTTGAGCTTTAATAAGGTTGGCATTTGCACTGGCTAAATTTGCTTTGGCCTGCTCATAAGCGGCTATGTATTTGCGCCTGTCAATTTCATAAAGCTCTTTGCCTTTGGGCACAACTTCGCCCTCCTTAAAAAATATCCCGGTGATAAAACCGGATACCTGGCTGCGTAGTTCAACACTATTTAATGCCACTACAGTACCCTGAAAAGGATCATAATAAACGGCATCGGCAGTTTTTGCCTCGGTAATGGCAACGGGAGTTGGCGGGGGTGCGGCGTTTTCCTTACCCTGCTGCTTACAAGAAGCCAGCAAAGCTATACCTAGTGCTGTGGTTAAAATTAAGTATCTTATATTCATATGGTTGATTATCTTACTATTAAAATTCCTAATGCTTTTTGCAGATCAACTTTGCTGGATAGTAATGTAAACAGCGCGTTGTAATAGTTCAGTTCGGCGGTGCGCAGGTCTGTTTGTGACACCGTAACATCCAGATAGGTTTTTATGCCTTCGCGGTATTGTAATTCTACAACCTTGTATACGTCTTTAGCCAGGTCTACGTTTTGCTTTAACAATACCCAGTTGGTATAATTGCTTTTGTATGATGACAGCGCCTGCACATATTCTGTGTTAATTACGTTTTTGGTATTAATGATATCGAGGTCTGCCCTATCCACCTGTAAACGTGCTTTACTTAAGTTTTGCAGACGTTTTGTACCTGTAAAAATGGGCATGGTAAGGCTTAAGCCCACCAATGAAGTTGGATAATTATTATTGTATTGATCGGCAAAATGATCGTTAAAATACAACATATTATAACTGCCAACTGCTGATAAGGAAGGTAACCAGCCAAACCTGTAATAACTTACATTTAAAAGCTGCAAATTCTTTTGAGCCGCTAATTGGCGATATTCAACTCTTTTTTCTACACTGAGTGTTTGGTTAGTATCAATTACAGCATCCTGTACAAATTTTGCCGAATCGTATTTTAAATCCAGTTGCTTTTCTGCCGGCAACCCCATTACTTGTTTTAGATAAGCAGTTTTGCTATTAATGGCCTCTTGTGTTTGCTTGCGGCTAGCAATAGAATTATTTAATGAAATGGTAGCCTGTTTATAATCAATTTTATCTGCTACACCGGCCTGGTAACGCGAATTAGCATCTTTTAAACTGCGCTTAAGCCTGATGATATCTTCGTTAAGTATGTCCAGTTGTTTTTCTGAAAGCAGCACATCAAAAAAAGACTTGCTTACATCAGCCACCACACTGATCTGGCTAACTTCTGTACCTTCCCTGTAATATTGCCTGGAATATTTGGCGGCACGTGAAGCCAGAAATACATCATTATTATAAATGGTTTGGCTGGCCTGAAAGGTTACACTACTTACATTACGTGCTACCCCGCCTACAGATGTTGTAGGTGTAGTTGTTGACGTACCCGTTCCGGAAGTTCCACCTGTACCCGTTGTTGTCCCTGTAGATGAACCAGACGTTGCAAGTGTACGTGCTGCACTCTGAAAGTAATGATTATAACTGCCGTTTGTAGTTAACTGCGGCAACCAGCCTGCCAATCCAATCCTGATATCGCGCTCATTGATTTGCTCGTCAATGGCAGCTTGCCTTACTGCTGGTTGGTTACGTAATGCAAAATCAATACATTGTTGTAGTGTGAGCTCGCGGCTTATTGTATCGGTACTGTTTTGTGCTAAAACATAATTAGAAATAAACAGCAGAAATAAAAAAAACAGGTAGTATAATTTTTTCATGCAGATGATTGATGCTGTAAAAACACATATTTACAAGATATGTTTATTTAATAAAAAATATCTTGTAAAACTTACAATAACCAAACATTGAATAATTTACGAGTGCCATAATTAGGGAAAAGTGGTTTTTCAGATGAAATTATTTTGTTTTAGATTACAGGATAAAATAAATTTTTAATTAATTTGCCCGTTGGTATTTTATTACGCTACGTAATGATGTGCAAAAAAATTACACGCCAAGTATAAGTTATTAGCTTTTTCATGGTATTTTTACAAAAAATTTAAGCAGAGTTAATACATGGGTAAAAAACTACATGATAAAATCGCTCAGTTTACGGAGGCAGCTGCAGCCCGGGAAACAGGAGTATATCCATTTTTCAGGCCAATTGAATCTGGTCAGGATACTGAGGTTATTATCAATGGCAAGCGGGTATTAATGTTTGGATCGAACTCTTATCTGGGTTTAACCAATCATCCCGCTATTATAGAAGCTTCCAAAAAAGCAATAGATAAATACGGTACAGGTTGTGCAGGTTCCCGTTTTTTAAACGGAACACTTGATATTCACATCGAACTGGAAGACAGATTAGCTGCCTACGTAGGTAAAGAAGCTGCTGTTTTATTCAGCACTGGTTTCCAGGTTAACCTGGGTGTTTTATCAAGCATTACTGGCCGTAATGACTATTTAATACTTGATGAGTATGACCATGCTTCTATTATCGACGGAAGCCGTTTATCGTTTTCGAGAGTAATTAAATATGCACATAATGATATGCAGGATTTACAACGCAAGCTGAGCCTGTTGCCCGAAGAAGCTGTTAAATTAATTGCTGTTGACGGTATTTTTAGCATGGAAGGTGATTTTGTTAAATTACCTGAACTGGTAAAAATTGCAGACCAATACGGTGCCAACATTATGGTTGACGATGCACACAGCTTAGGTGTAATCGGCCATAAAGGCGCAGGTACATCTTCACACTTTGGTTTAACCGATGATGTTGACTTGATAATGGGTACGTTTAGTAAGTCATTTGCGTCATTAGGAGGTTTTATTGCGAGTGACTTTGCAACTATTGACTATTTAAAACACAGAGCACGTTCATTAATGTTTAGCGCAAGTATGACACCCGGTGCAGTTGCCAGTGTAATTGCCGCTCTAGATATTATTGAGTCTGAACCTGAAAGAATACAAAGACTGTGGGATAATACTAATTATGCCATGAAACTTTTACTGGAAGAAGGTTTTGACCTTGGCCCTACAGAAAGCCCGATATTACCTATATATATACGCGATAACCATAAAACTTTTATGGTGACAAAACTACTGCAGGATGCAGGTGTGTTTGTTAACCCGGTTGTATCTCCTGCTGTACCTTCCGATTCTTCTTTAATCCGTTTCTCATTGATGGCTACCCACACATTTGAGCAAATCGAAGAAGCAATTGAAAAAATATCGAGGGTATGTAAAGAGGTTGGCGTTATTACAATGGGCGAAAAAATATGATAAAAATTATACCTGTTAGTTCCAAAAAGGAACTAACAGCTTTTATTGACTTCCCGCACGATCTGTATAAAAATGACCCGAATTATGTTCCGGAACTTTTTATAGCCCAAAGAGACCTGCTAACCAAGCACCCGTTTCTAAAACACAATTCATTACAGAGTTATCTCGCTTATCAGGACAATAAAATTGTTGGCCGAATTACTGCCATATTAAACAACCACCATAACGAATTTAATAAAGCCAATGATGGCTTTTTTGGTTTTTTTGATGCTATTAATAGCCAGGAAGTGGCCGACGCCTTGTTTAAAACAGCCATTGAATGGCTTAAAGACAAGAAGGTGGCCACCATTATAGGCCCGGTAAATTTCTCTACCAATGAGCCTAGCGGCTTGCTGATAGTTGGGTTTGACAGCCCGCCGGTGATGCAAATGACTTACAATTACCCTTACTATGCAGACCTTATTGAAAAACAGGGTTTAAAAAAGAAGGTAGACTTAATTGCCTATAAATTTGGGGATGAAGGTTATAACGAACGCTCATTTAAGTTACTGGATGCCTTGCAAGAGCGTTTAAAGCGCAGCAATATTACTATCCGTAAGCTTAATATGAAAAACTTTAAGCAGGAAGCTATCGCCCTGCATGAGGTATACAATTCGGCATGGGATAGCAATACAGGTTTTGTACCACTTACCGACGAAGAGTTTTTTTACTTGGCCAATGATTTAAAATTAGTGGTAGACCCCGATTTTTGCAGTATTGCAGAACACGAGGGAAAAGTAGTTGGCTTTTCGCTAACGGTGCCTAACATTAACGAGATCCTGATTAAGATTAAACGTGGCCGCTTATTGCCCACCGGCATTTTTAAATTGCTTTTAGGTAAAAAGAAAATTAAAGGAATTCGTATTTATGCTTTAGGCGTAATTGAGGGCTATCGTAAACGCGGTATTGAAGCCGTGCTTTATGGTAACGTAATTAAAGAATACAAAATTAAAGGGCTTAAATACGCAGAAGCAGGCTGGATATTGGAAGACAACGATATGATGAATAAGGCTTTGTTGGATATTAATGGCGACCCTTACAAAACTTACCGTTTATACGAAAAAGCTATATGAATGAGCGGGTTTTAATAACCGGCGCCAGCGGATTTGTTGGTTATCATTTAATTGAAGAAGCACTAAGCCAGAACCTGGAAGTTTTTGTAGCTGTGCGCAAGAGTAGTAAAACAGACCATCTAAAAGATTTTAATATTAAGCTTACTTATCCAAAATTTAGTGATATTGCAGCACTAACAGCAGAGATAAAAGCCAACCAATACGATTATATTATACATGCGGCAGGTGTAACCAAAGCCAAATCTCAAAAGCAGTATAACCACATTAACGCAACATACACCGCAAACCTGGCAAAAGCTGCAGTAGCAGCCGATGTTAAAAAGTTTGTTTTTATGAGTAGCCTGGCAGCAGGGGGCCCGCTTACTACCCTTAACGGCATTATATCCGAGAGTGATGAACCTCACCCCGTAACCCAATATGGTAGAAGTAAATTACTTGCCGAAAAAGAACTAAAGAATATCCCCGGTTTAAACTACACTATTTTAAGGCCAACGGCTGTGTTTGGGCCACGCGAGCGCGATATATTTATCGTAATAAAACAAATAGTGAAAGGTTTTGAGCTCTATATAGGCAAAGCAGAACAGAAACTTAGTTTTATATATGTTAAAGATCTGGCAGTAGCTACCCTGAAAGCTATACATGGCGGCAATAAAAAAACTTACAATATAGCAGATGGTAACTTCTACACCAAGTATGAAATGGCCAATATCATTAAAGATATTCTCCAGCTCAATACCATCAAGTTTCATCTACCTGTCACCTTTGTAAAATTAGTTGCATCCATTACAGAAAAAATTAGTTATTTGAGCAGCAACACCCCAGCTTTAAACTTAGATAAGCTAAATGAGCTATTAGGTACCAATTGGGCTTGCAGTATAGAAGCTGCCAAACAAGAACTGGGATTTTATCCGCGCTATAATCTGGATAAGGGGCTAGAAGAAACCATTAAGTGGTATAAGGAACATAAATGGTTAAAATAAATTAGAACTCGAATAATAAATTACCATACATGAAAAATAACGTTCAACCTGCTGAAGGCAAACTGGGTATCTTAATACCAGGTTTAGGTGCAGTAGCCACTACTTTAATTGCCGGTGTAATAGCCGTTAATAAGGGCTTAGCACAACCAATTGGGGCATTAACCCAAATGGGAAATATCCGTATAGGAAAAAGAACAGAAAATAATTACCCCAAAATTAAAGACTTTGTGCCATTGGCAAATCTTAACGACATTGTTTTTGGTGGTTGGGATGTTTACAGCGACAACGTTTATGAAGCAGCTGTACATGCAAAGGTTTTAGAAAAAGACTTACTGAACGGCGTTAAAGATGAATTAGAAGCAATTGTACCAATGAAGGCTGCTTTTGATAAAAACTACGCTAAAAATCTGGACGGCGAGCACGTTAAAACCGGTACCCGTTTAGAGTTGGCGCAACAGCTGATGGAAGACATCGAAAACTTCAAGGCAGACCATGGCTTAAACCGTGTAGTTGTTTTGTGGTGTGGTTCAACCGAAATTTATTTTGAAGAAAGCGACATCCACATGTCACTTGAAAAATTTGAAGCTGCTTTAGCTGCCGATGACAAATTGATTTCGCCAAGCATGCTTTATGCTTATGCAGCTTTAAAATTAGGTGTACCTTTTGCAAACGGCGCGCCTAACCTTACAGTTGATATCCCTGCAATGGTTGAGTTATCAAAATTAACTGAAACTCCAATTGCTGGTAAAGATTTTAAAACAGGCCAAACCTTGATGAAAACTATCCTTGCTCCCGGCTTGGCAGCACGCTCTTTAGGTGTTAAAGGCTGGTTCTCTACCAACATTTTGGGTAACCGCGATGGTTGGGTTTTAGATGACCCGGATAACTTTAAAACTAAGGAAGTATCTAAGCTAAGCGTACTTGAAGAGATCTTCCAACCAGAACTAAACCCTGAATTGTATGGTGAATTATACCACAAAGTGCGTATTAACTACTACCCTCCTCACGGTGATAACAAAGAAAGCTGGGATAACATCGATATCTTCGGATGGTTGGGTTATCAAATGCAAATTAAGATCAACTTCCTTTGCCGCGACTCTATCCTTGCAGCACCAGTTGGCCTTGACTTAGCCTTGTTTTGCGATTTAGCTAAACGTGCAGGTATGAGCGGTATCCAGGAGTGGTTATCTTTCTACCTTAAATCACCACAAGCAGCGCCTGGCTTACGCCCCGAGCATGATATTTTTAAACAATTAATGAAATTACAGAACACCTTGCGCCACATGATGGGCGAAGATCTGATCACCCACCTGGGCTTAGATTATTATCAGGACCTGATAGAGGCACTGTAAAAATTATTACATAATAATAACAGCCACCTGTTAAGGTATTTTATATACCACGGCAGGTGGCTGTTTTATTTAATTCTTGTCATCTGTTTTGCACAGTAAATTAAGCATATAAAAAATTAATCAATCATTTGATTAATTTTTACTTTTTCCCAACAATTCAATAGGATTAATTTATAACCTTTGCAACCAAGTTAAAAAATATCACAGGTATCGAAAATATTTTTAAATTTATTCAGGTCAATCTTGTTAAATGATTTAACTATTTAGCTAATCCTGATATATCTGAATGTGTGTGAACACAGTAGATTCGATTTCAATTTTTAACTTTGCAAAACGGGCAATCACATGGAACAGCAAACTACCTCATTACGTACCACACTTCAACTCAGCATCTATAAAGTAATAGATCCGTTTGTTAAAGTGCTTATCAAGCTAGGCCTTACGCCTAACGCGGTAACAACCATTGGCTTTATGCTTAACGTTGGTGTAGCAGTAATTTTTGTGTTAGGTGCCGAAGAAGGTAACCGTGGCGATTTAACCTACGTTGGCTGGGCAGGCGGGCTTATCTTATTTGCCGGCTTGTTTGATATGCTTGATGGGCAGGTTGCACGCCTGGGTAATATGAAATCGGTATTTGGTGCCCTGTATGATTCTGTTGTAGACCGTTATAGCGAATTGATTATGTTTTTAGGTATTTGCTGGTACCTGGTAGCACACCACTACTTTTTAAGCTCGCTATTTGCATTTATAGCATTAATTGGCTCTATGATGGTTAGTTATGTACGTGCCCGCGCCGAAGGTTTAGGTGTTGAATGTAAAGGCGGCTTAATGCAGCGCCCCGAGCGTGTAATTACCATTGGTTTATGCGCCATACTTTGTGGTGTATCATCACTATACATCGGCGGCGATTATAAATTATATATACCCGGCATTAAATACCACGTTTTTGAAACCATGTCGATATTTACAATACCTATTGCAGCAATGGCTGTTTTAACCAATATAACTGCATTTAACAGGTTAATGGATGCTAAAAAGAGCTTGCTTGAGCGGGAAGAGTCTAAAAAATAATTGAATTGAAGAGATCTATTATAATTTTTACGTTTTGCGCCGGTATACTGGCCTTTAATAAACCACCAGCATTCGCAAACACAACCAATAAATACCTGGTTACAGATACCCTTAAAAAGAAAGTTAAACCACTAGTTAATTATCCCACCTTACCGGGCACAGTTAGCCGGGTTTTTTACGTACAACGCGATCCTAATGTCAACACCATTGTTTATGAATTAAACATGGATAAAGACGGGCAATTAAATGATGATGAACCTGTACACCCGTACTGGATCAGGTACAATGAAAAAGGCCAGCGCGAAGAATTAAGTTATATACAACGTAAATTTGCTTATGGTTTAACGCAGAAACCATTGGGTAATGGCCGCTATGATATCCGTTTTGTATCTTACAAAAAGTATCCGCTTACACTAATGAAAGCGGCTGATGGAAAATATCATATTTACGCCACAATTGCACAGAAACAAGTAATACTTAATCGTATTTTTGTTAAAATTGAAGGCGGATCTTTTTGGCTGCCAAATGTTGTTTATGTTGAAGTTAAAGGATCAGACCCGGCAACCGGACAAGAAATAGTAGATAGATTTAAACCCTGATTAGCAATGAAAAAGAATTATGTGTCAAACTCGGAAGAGTCTGTACGAATGTTTAAGAGCAGTTTATTAGAAAGCTTATCAAAGGTTCATTTTTTTGTACCTGTTATTATTTATTTGCCTGTAATACTCTATTGTATGTACATGGCAATTTTTGATGCGCATCAATCAGTAGCCCGCATATTAATCCTGTTAGTTTCGGGTTTATTTGTATGGACCTTTATAGAATATGTACTCCACCGCTTTGTATTTCATTTTGTACCTAAAGCCGAATGGGCTTTACGCCTGCATTTTATATTTCACGGTGTACACCACGACTACCCGAGCGATAAAAAACGTTTAGTAATGCCGCCTTCGGCAAGTATCCCTTTGGCTTTGGGATTTTTCTTTTTATTCAGAGCCATATTACCTTTACATGAGGATGTGTATGCATTCTTTACATCCTTTATTGCGGGTTATCTGGTTTATGATATTGGGCATTATGCCATCCACCACTTTAACTTTAAAGGCGGTATCTGGAAACAAATTAAAAAACATCATATGCTGCACCATTATCAAGATCCTACCAAAGGATATGGTGTAAGTTCTGCACTTTGGGATAAAGTATTCCGTTCTGATTTTGAGGGCCAGAAATAAAAAATGGATTTCTATTCATCGGCACAACTATTTCCACGGGTTAACATAAAAACCGTTATAACACTTACCATACTGTCCGTTGTTTATGTGGCATTATCAAGTGTGATGGTTGGTTTTAAGTCAGATCAGTTGGTATTACTAGCTCTTGTTAACGGGCTGTACTATTTATCCGGCTACACCCGCAGGTTTGTTACCGGCTTCGCCATTTTTATTGTGTACTGGATTGTATTTGATTATATGAAGGCCTTTCCTAATTATCATTACAACCCTGTCCATATCGGCGATTTATATAATGCAGAGAAAAGCATATTCGGGATACATACTAATGGCACCATATTAACGCCAAACGAATACCTTAAGGCTAATAGCCGTACTTGGGTTGATGTAATTACAGGTTTGTTTTATTTGTGCTGGATCCCCGTTCCATTAGGCTTTGCCGCTTACCTGTTATTTACCAGACCAAAAGAGTTTTTAGGTTTTTCGCTTACCTTTTTCCTGGTCAACTTACTAGGCTTTGTAGTTTATTACACCTACCCCGCTGCACCGCCATGGTTTATACAAGAGCATGGATTTCATTTTATTGCTTTAACCAAAGGCAGCACTGCTGGCCTGGCACGCTTCGATCATTTCTTTAACGCCAACATATTCAAATCAATATACGCAAAGGGATCCAACGTATTTGCGGCTATGCCTTCCTTGCATTCATCCTACCCCGTAATCGTTCTATATTATGGCATTAAGAACCGCTTAAGATATGCGAATATCATTTTTGCCATCGTAATGATTGGTATTTGGTTCACAGCTGTATACGCAAGCCACCATTACGTACTGGATGTACTTGCCGGTATCACTACTGCAATATGCGGCATTAGCTTATTTAACTTTGCGCTTAATAAAAGCAAATCTCTGCAAAACTTCATTTTCAAATACGAACAATTAATTAGTCGTTAATAAACGTATACTATTTCCTATTAAAAGTTCCCTTATTAGTAAAGCAAGTCTTTAACTAAAAAATATTAAACCCTCATTATAAATTACTTACATAGCTTACGTGTAATACGGCATAACCTTTGCTATTATAATAACAAACATCATCCAGATGTTTCTACTGCGCTGTGTATGAAAAAGTTATTGCTATTCGCCTTTATTATTATATCTACCATGCATGCATTTGCTGGCAAATCGCTGGTTGATAGCCTGCAAAAGCAAATTGACACCAGTTCGTCTAATGCATTAAAGGGTAAATTGTATACTCAAATGGCCGTTAGTTACATGAACTATAATGCCATACAAGACAGGCAACTCAAAACCGCTTATCAGGAAAACGCCCTTAAATATACCCTCTCTGCCCTGCACCAATATTCACGCATGGATGACAGTACCGGTTTACGTACATCGTACGACAGGCTAGCCAAGGTGTATCACGATCAAAAGAAATTTAGCCAGGCCAAGTGGTTTATTCTGCAATCAAACACCCTGGCACGCGAACAACGGGATGTACCTAATATTGTGGCATCTTTAATTACGCTGGCTGATATTAAAATGGATATTCATGATTTTGATTTAGCCCGCGGCGATTTACGTGAGGCATTGGAACTATCGTCTGCCAATTGCTTTACAGATCAGCAACTGGATGTAATGCTAAGTTATGCCCGTTTGTACAATAGCACAAATAGCGGTAAACAAGCCGCCGCTGCCATGAAACGTTATGCGTATGTAAAAGACAGCACCACCCGCGATTCGGAGGCGCGTATGGCAGCTAAATTGCGCCCAAGAAAAAAGTATTTAACAACCACCACGTACAAGCATCTTACATACAAAAACGCCAGTCAGAGCGTAGCGTCGTTGTAGTTATTGCAGGCATTGTTGCTATCGTTATTCTGATTGTAGCAGTCATCATATTTTTTAAACGGCAACGTTAGCAGAAGCAGTTAAACCATTAACTGCTTTTTTTGTCTGTACATAATATGAATAAGAGGTGGATTATAGGCGGATTATTTACACTAATGCTATTAAGCATTGTTGTATATGTACAATCTCAGGACCTGGCACCTACCGATAGATTTAAGCAGGAATTTTTGTACCGCGTAAATAAGGTACGCACGGTTGGCTGTAGTTGTGGTAAAAAGTATTTCCCTCCTGCCCCGCCTTTGACATGGAACAACACCCTCGAAAATGCGGCCCGAGGACATGCTAATGATATGAACTTTCATAATTATTTTAGCCATACCAGTAAAGACGGCCGTAGCAGCGAAGACCGGATTATAGCCGCGGGTTATCAGTTTAATGGCTACCGAAGCTTTGCCATTGGTGAAAACATTGCCGAGGGACAGCAAAGTATTGCTGAAGTAACAGATGGCTGGTTTAAAAGCGAAGGCCACTGCCATAACTTAATGAACCCCGAATTTAAAGAAATTGGTGTAGGACGCAGCGGCCTGTACTGGGTACAGGATTTTGGCGGCCGTGAAAGTTTTACTCCCGAAGAACAGAAATTAATGAAACAAGGCGGAGCCCGCATGATCATCAAAAAGGTACAGTCGGAATAAGTATGATTAAGCTATAGCACGCTTTAGTGCCATCATGTATCCCGTATGTAAGCCTTCGTGAAACGGCAGAAAACTGATAGCCTCATCGATATTAGCAATCTCTAAATTGTAGCGCGACATCCATGCAGGGTAATTAGTAAATATGCCTTTATTGTAATCCACCTCAAACTGATCAATGGTTGATACTAATAAGTGTTTGATATATTCAAATCCTGCTTCATCAACAAAAACTTCTGGTTTAGAGTCGGGTTTATAGGCATTAAAATAATTCTCATCAATCAGCATAGGTAAACCGGCACGTTTGTAACATATACCTTGTTGGGCTGCTACTAAATGGGCTATATTCCAGATAATGTTATTGTTAAAACCCTCGGGTATTTTGTTAAGCTGTTCTATGGTCAGGCCATCAACCACTTTCAATACGTTTACTCTTGTTTTGCGAATAATCTCAATGGGGAAATTCATGTGGTAAATATAATAATAGTATGGTTATTGCACCTCTTCGCGGTAAGCTAACTGCATAAATGCCAAAACCTCGTCATTCAAATCTTCCTTTAAATTCATGCGGAAGTGATGATTAAATTGGTTGTCATCGCCCGGCACTTGTGCCATTTTTATAAAACAGGTATTATCGGGATAAAGCTTTTTAAGCGGAAATACCACGTGAATAAAGCTTTTGCCAAACTGTGTTATCCAGGCAATACGCTTATGCGAATTTGAAACGCCGATCATGGTTTTTGCGGGATGCAGAATTACATCGGTGCCCAGCTTTTTGAATTCTGCTACAAAGTATTCTAACAGCATCAGGGTATGTGCCGACTTCCCAACCAGAAAATCTTCCACACTTCTAGTTCCATCTTCAATTAGTTTATTGTTTGCCATAATCCAGCTTGGTATCAATCAATTAACTAAAAATATGCATTATATAATAAGCCGTCAAAATATAGAACCCTTTAGTCTTATTATGGTAATTAAACGTAAGCAGTGCGGTTTACTGCCCTTAATTACTTAAATTAGGCACCAAGCCCCTGTTATTTAACCTTAAATATTACATCAACCTGTATGAAAGTTAAAGCAGAAATTCAAAATTTTATATCTATTGTATTAGGTATCCTATCGGCCAGTATTGGTTTAAAGGGGTTCTTATTGTCCAGCAAATTTATTGATGGCGGCGTTACAGGTATCTCTATGCTGATAGCCGAAACAACAGGTTTTCCTATCTCTGTACTTATTTTTGTAATTAATGCTCCTTTTCTATACTTGGGTTACCGCAGGCTCGGTTTGTTATTTGCCATAAAAAGTGCTTTAGCTATTGGTGGCTTATCCTTGTGCCTAGCTTTTATGCATTTCCCGGATGTTACACCCGATAAGTTACTTACCGCAGTATTTGGTGGTTTTTTTATAGGTGTTGGCTCAGGCCTGGCCATGCGTGCCGGGGCCGTGCTGGATGGTACCGAAATAGCAGCCGTACTGGTTAGCAAGCAAACACAGCTATTACGTGTAAGCGATGTGGTACTGTTGCTAAACGTAATCATATTCTCTACAGCTGCTCTATTTTTAGGTATCGAGTCGGCCTTATATTCTATTCTTACCTACGTAGCGGCCTCTAAAATGATCGATTTTATATTGAATGGCTTTGAACAGTATACAGGCATCACCGTAATATCAACCAAAAGCGATGTAATTCGCCGCGTTATTACCCAGAGGCTGGGCCGTGGTGTTACCATTTACCAGGGTAAAAGCGGTTATGGCAAAGACGGGCAGATCAATGACCCGCGTGATATCATTTTCACAGTGGCCACCCGGCTCGAAATCCCCTCTATTAAACAAGCGATATTAAAAATCGACCCCTCAGCCTTTATTGTACAGCAAAGTATTGATGATACCACAGGCGGTTTACTAAAACGCAAGGGAATACATTAATCAGGTAGTTTAAACCGCCTCTGCAACATTTGTATGACATGGAGCTAGTTCGTTAAACTAAGGTTTATATTCATGGTCAATAGGGAAACCCTTTACCCCTATTAGCATGATTAAAGCGCTACCGTTCCTTGTATTTTTTATCCTGCTCATCAGCATGGCATATGCTCAGCAACCGGGTCGTATAGTAACCGGCACCGTTGCAGATTCTACAGGCTCGCTGCCCGGCATAACTGTAAAATTGATCTCTGATAAAGATAGCGTAGTGGTAGCTACCTCCACTAAAGGCGCCTTCCTTTTCTCGGCTGTCATCAGCAAAAATTTCAAGATCACGGTTTATGGTATGGGCTATCAAACTTTTGTTCGCCGTTATGTAATGGATAACGGCACAAAACCCATATTGCTGGACCCTATTAAATTGGTACTGGAAAGTAAAATGCTGAAAACAGTTAACATTACTGCCATTAATCCTATTACCATTAAAGAAGATACGGTTGAATATAAAGCCAGCGCCTACAAAGTGCGCGAAGGTTCGCAGGTGGAAGATCTGTTGAAGAAACTGCCGGGCGTATCTGTTGATAAAGATGGTAACGTAACTGCGCATGGCAAACAGGTAACCAAAGTGCGTGTTAATGGCAAAGATTATTTTACAGGCGATGTGCAAACCGCCACCCAGAATTTACCGGCTGATATTGTAGAAAACATACAAGTAATTGACGACTACGGCGATCAGGCAAACCTTACCGGCATTAAAACCGGCGACCCGGATAAAATACTTAACATTACCATACAAAAAGGCAAACGTAACGGCAAATTTGGCCAGGCCACGGTTGGGGCGGGTAATGACGACCGGTATGTTGCCAAGCTATCTGCTAACGAATTTCATGAAGATACACAGCTCTCATTACTTGGCACTGTAAATAACAATAATACCAATGCTTTTAATTTTGGAAGCTCTGGCAGCGGCGGAGGTGGCGGCGGCCGGGGTGCTTCTCAAAGCAGTGCAAGCAGCAGCGGTAGCAGCACTGCCAATGGCATCACTATCAATAAATCATTAGGCTTTAATTACCGGGACAATTGGGGTAAAAAGATAACCACCTATGGCAGCTACAGCTTTGCCGACAAGGATAAAACCACCGAAACCACATCGCAGCAACAAAATCTTTTTCAAAGCGGTGTTTTGTTGAATAACGATAATACTACCGATAAAAACAGCACCATCAATCACCGGTTTGATTTTAATATGGAGTACAAGATAGATACGTCCAACTATTTGAAAGTAAACCCGAGTTTCTCTTATAATTCATCAAACGATGTGAACAGTGATATTTTTTCTAATAGCAGGCTAGGCACTGTAACCAACGGTACAGATTATAGTGTAACCAATGGCAACTCGCCGACTGGTGGCGCTAATGTTTTATATAATCACAAGTTCCGCAAAAAGGGTCGTAACTTTAGTATTTCGGGTAGTGTGAATATTTCCAAAAGTACTTCAAACCTGGACGATCAATACAATACCCAGACAGACTCTGTAGTTGTGCCGCTACACCAGCAGATCAATACCATTAACACTTCGCAAAAGTTAAACGCTCATGCATCGTATATCGAACCCATAGGCAAAACTACCTACCTGGAGGCCAATTACACTTACAGCTACACCAATACAGATAATAACCGGTTGAATTACCGTATAGACCCGGTTACGCATGTGACCAACTATATCGATTCGCTAAGCACTGTTTATAACTATCAGTTTATTACCAATAGCTTTGGCTTAAACTTGCGCGGTGTAAAACCCAAGTACAATTATACTATTGGTTTGGTAGCCCGGCCAACTTCGCTGGATGGCGAGTCGCACAACTTCGAGACATCAACCCATACTTTTAACCTGGTACCAACCGCCCACTTTGTATATAATTTTTCGAAGAACCATACCTTTAATTTAAACTACAGCGGCAGCAATAATATGCCCAGCTTTACACAATTACAGCTCCAGCCAGATTATTCTAATCCGCAGAATATTGTATATGGCAACCCTAACTTAAAGCCGGAGTTCAGCAATAATATTACATTGCGTTATAACCAGTTTGACATCAAGAGCGGCAATTCGCTTTTTACCAACCTAAGCTTTAACGAAACGCAAAATAAGATCGTAACCAATACACAACCTGTTGCCAATAATGTGCTTAACCCCGGTAACAAAAAAGACAGCACCGCGCAGGAAACCCGCTATTTGAACACCAATGGCTTTTATTCAATGGCCGGTAATTACTCTTTCTCAAAACCATTTGCAGACCGTAAGTATACTGTGAGTATTAATGGCGGAGCCACCTATAACAACAACGTTAGCTTTATAGAAAGCGAGCGCAACCTGAGCAAGAATTTTGTATGGAACCAGGGCGCCAAGATCAGGATAGATCTGGATAGTATTATGGATACCGAAGTTAGCGCCAATTACAGCGCCAACACAACCAAATACAGTATTCCCTCATTAGTAAACGGTGATGCCCGCACCTGGACTCTGGGGCTGGATGGCCGGAATTTCTTTTGGTATGATCTTATACTGGGATATAACCTTACGCAAACCATTAATCATGGCTTTAGCAGCACAGTTAAAAGCAATCCTACCCTGCTGAGTACTTATGTGGAGTACCAGTTTTTAAAGAAACACATCGCTTCGCTAAGGCTCCAGGCTTTCGATTTGTTTAATGAAAACACAGGCATTACCCGTACGGTGAGCAGTAACCAGATCATCGATACACGCACCAATCGATTAGGGCGATATTTTCTACTTTCGTTTACCATGCGGCTGCAGCAATTTGCAGGTAGCCGTAAACCGGGCGGAGGTTTCAGAAATGGTGGCGGCGGTCGTGGTGGTGGTAGCCGCAGGGGATCATTTGATTAGATCAGCACTTTACTGCTGATCTAACCATTCCTGCAAAAAATTTACGGTATCGCCATAAAATAACTTGTAAGTATTTTCGGTAACGTAACCAATATGCGATGTTGCCAGCAGGTTATCCAGCTTACGTAAGGGATGTTCTGCAGGTAACGGTTCAGTATCAAACACATCAATGGCGGCACCGGCTATTTTTTTGTGTTGAAGTGTTTCTATTAAAGCATGCTCATCTACCAACGGCCCGCGTGAGGTATTAATGAGGTAAGCCGTAGGCTTCATTAATCCTAGTTCGTGCTTGCCAATAATGCCACGGCTGCGGTCGCTCAATACCAAGTGTACAGTTATTATATCTGCTTCTGTAAAAAGTTCGTCTTTAGTTACCAGCTTAGCTCCTGCTTTTTCAGCTGTATCTGCCGTAAGGTTTTGGCTCCAGGCTATTATATTCATGTCAAAAGCCCTGGCATATTGTGCCATTTTTTCACCCAACCGGCCCAGGCCAACTATCCCAATGGTTTTGCCCGATAAATCTATACCTACGGTTTGCTGCCAGCCCCCTGCCTTAAAGCTGTTATTCTCTTGCGGGATATGCCGTGCAAAAGCCATTAACAATGCCCATGTAAGCTCAGATGCACCCGTAGAAAAATAGCCGGTATTTTTTAATATAATGCCAAAATCTTCTACCGCATGGGTATCGATAGATGCATTACGGCTGCCTGTAGAAACAATTAGCTTTAAATTAGGTAACTGCGAAAGTATGCTGCGCGTTAAAGGTGTACGTTCGCGCATTACGCAAATGGCAGCAAAGGGATGCAACCTTTCAATAAGTTTACCCTCGTCTGCTATATGATCATCAAATACAGCTATATCTGCCTTTGTATTTATCGTACTCCAGTCTGCCATCTTAAAAGCAACATGCTGATAATCGTCTAATACGGCAATTTGTGGTTTGTTTTCCATAATTAATCTAGTACATAGATAACACTTTACGCATCATTTAGTTAAACCAGTTATCTAAAAACAAAGCCGCTTACCCATAAAATGATAAGCGGCTTGCATTTCACATTTAAAATGTGCCTACACCAGGTTCTTTTTGATGTAAGTAATACTTTGAGTAATACTTGCGTACGGATCACCAGGGCATTTATCCTGCTCAACAAAAAAGTATTTTAAACCAGCTTTATCAGCATGGGCAAAAATCTTTTTAAAATCTATCACACCATTACCCACTTCAGTAAACATGCGTTCCGGTGTTTTATCCAGATCTTTTACATGCCACAGCGGGAAACGGCCGGGGTGCTCATTAATTAAAGCAATAGGATCTTGTTTGGCTTTGGTTACCCAGTACAGGTCCATCTCCATTTTAACCAGGTTTTTATCGGTATCGTTTAATAATATCTCGTAAGGATATTTGCCGTTTTCCTGAATAAATTCAAAATCGTGGTTATGGTAAGTTAGCTGGATACCTGCTTTCTTACACCTCTCTCCTGCTTTATTAAAAGTCTCGGCTATTTTCTTGTAATGATCCAGGTTACCACGCTCTGGTACAGACAAGTATGCGCAAACCATATATTTGATACCAGCCTCTGCGGCATCATCAACAGCTTTATCCCAATCGTGCAGTAAGGTTCCCTGTGTATCGGCACCATTAGTTTGTTCTTCTCCCAAACGATAATGGCTGCTTGGCATAATCAGTCCATTTTGCTTTAATAATTTAGCAAAACTTTTGGCATCCATACCGTAAAATTTTTCGTTGCCGGTATAGGTAGCGCCTTCTACAGAGGTATATCCAATTTGTGCTACTTTGGCAAGTGCCGCTGCAGGGTCTGCCTGCATATAATCTCTAACAGTGTAGAGTTGCAAGCCGATATACTTTTTATCATAAGCAAACAAATGCGGAGCCGCTAAAAGCCCTGCCGAAAGCATGGCCGTAGTTTTTAGAAATGAACGTCTTGAAGTCATAATTTGGTTGGTTTATTGTGTAAAATTAACACATTTATTAGTTTACCAAAGACATGATAAGTCTAAATAGGTTTAATTATGTAAAAATAATGTGGTAAATCCAGTCATCAAAAGCAACTGGTTGCTCATCTTATCACACTAATTTTGCATACCTCATAACTATTAGTAATTTGCCTTAACTATGAAAAACGTTAAAAGCTTTGCCCTGGCCATTACGCTTGCCTTTATCACTTTACTAGCTAAAGCACAAACAGCTGAAGTTGCTATTGGCGGCGATGTAACACAACCCTATAAAATAAATGCCGCCACTTTTGCCGGCATGAAACAAGCAACTGCAAAAGTAACTGCTAATGACGGCCGCGAGCATACATACAGCGGCGTTTCCTTGTATGAAATTTTAACCCAGGCAGATGCCATCCCCAATAAACAATTGAGGGGAAAATCATTAACCAAATATGTACTGATATCTGCTGCTGATGGTTACCAGGTGGTAATTGCGCTGCCAGAGATCGACCCGGCTTTTACAGATAAGGTAATTATTTTGGCCAATAAAGAAGACGGCGAAGATTTGGCACCTAACTTTGGCCCCTACCGCCTGATTGTGCCTGGCGATAAAAAACCGGCCCGTAGCGCCATGCGTGTTGTGGCTATTGATGTGTTGACAGCTAAAAAACAGTAATAAGTTAGTGGTTATTAAACCGTCTGTCATTAATAAAATCTACGTCGGTTAAGGTTTTCAGAAATGCGATGATCTGCGTTTGCTCTACCGGCGAAATAGCAATACCGGTTTTACCATCGCGAATAAATACCTTATCCAGGTTAGCGTGGTTTTTTATACCTGAATTATAATGCTGCAAAACTTCTTTTAAGGAATAGAACCTACCATCATGCATGTAAGGGCCGGTTATCTCCACATTTCTAAGTGATGGCACAGGAAATTTGCCACGGTCTGCCTGCTGATTCGTCAGGCTATCGCGGCCAATATCTACCGAGGTTTCTTCGAGCCCGTTGTTTCGGTATGAGCGGTCTGTAAACAGCGGCTCGGCATGGCAGGTTGCGCACTTTTGCTTAAATAATGCATAACCGGTTTGCTCATTTGCAGTAAACATCCCTCCGGTTTCGTGCCGGATGTATTTATCATATTTAGAATCGGAAGAAACCATCATAACGGTAAATTGTGCTATGGCTTTCAATACCATGTCTTCGGTAATTTTATCTGTACCAAAAACCATTTTAAAGCGGACCGGATATTCCGGACTGCTTTGTAATACACTAAGTACACCGGCAATAGTATTACCCATTTCGCAAGGGTTGGTTAGTGCGTTTACAGGCACATCCTGAACTGTATTAATGCGGCCATCCCACATAAACTGTTTTTGCCAGGCCAGGTTAAAAAGTGGGGGTGCATTACGCGTGCCTTTGCAATTGTTTATCCCCCTGCTTACCGCACTGCCTAAATTGGCAAAAGCTGCCGATGCCTGGTGGCAATTGCCGCACGCAATAGATTTATCTGCCGATAAAGCCGGATCATAAAACAGCGCTTTACCTAATAGAAAGCCCTCTTTAGTAACCGGATTACTTTTAAAGTTATAAACGGGCTTGGGGAAATTGACAGGCTGTTTAAACCGTATGGTATCTGTAATACTAACAGTCAACTGGGCCGGCGCCCACTGAAATGCAGTTAACCCTATAATTAAACTCAGCGGGACTAAGAAAATAATAAGTTTAAACTTGGCCATACCTGTAAAGCAAATATAACAAATGGATGTTAACTGCTCCTTATTTACAGAAATAGTACTGTGGAACAGACCTTATGTATATCAATTTACTTAAACATTTAATTTTTATATGCTTACCCTCAATGCTTTACTGTTAGGCTATAATTGATGCTGATTTATTTGGCTGGTAATAGCTTATTTTTACCTCAAGGCTGCTAACACATGGCCGAACAATAACTAAACATGCCATCAGAAAATAACGTTAACCTTAACCAAGTCCAGTTAGACATCGTTACAGTTGTATCCAGTTACCTTACACTTCAAAACAGTCATCGTGCATTAAAGGGAGTTTGCCCATTTCATGACGACCAGGGCTTGTCGCTTCGCATCTCGCCACAGAATAATATTTTCAGATGTTTTGGCTGCGGTAAAGATGGCGGGCCTATAGAGTTTGTAATGGAGATTGAGAAAAAATCATATCAGGAAGCGTTAAGCATCCTGTCTACCCGGTTAAACGTACAATAATTTTAAAACCGGAAAGCAAGCCAGTCTTTCACTTCAAAATCGTAATTCAGCTCCTGTAACCTTGCGCTTTTAACTATTTTCCAGCCTTTTAGTTCTTCTACAAATTCGGGTTTTTCATATCCACCTTGTTCAGCCGCGTAGGTATAAAAATCGCTACGGCTTGGATGATCCGGCGAACAGGCATTGAACACACCTCTCAAGTTGTTGTCATTTACAATAACCACTACTACACCCACTGCATCTTTTTGATGAATTAAATTTACCGGGGCAAGCCCATTGGCGATATCTTTTTTTCCACCAAAAAATCTTCCGGGATGTCGCCCTGGCCCAACCAGGCCACCAAATCTTACAATGGTAGCTTTAAAGCTTATTTGATTCTGAAAGGCCTGCTCTGCCTGTAATAATACCATGCCCGATGCTGTATCAGGCTGCGGATCTTTGGATTCATCAACTTTAATGCCCAGATCGCCATACACACCTGTAGAACCGATATAAATAACCCGGAGAATATTGTATTCATTGATAACTGCAATGATACTATTGATCTTGTTCAGAAAAGCTGTCGTTTCACCAGATTTGATTTTCGGCGGGATGCACACCACAAGCAAATCACAATCAAAAAAGGCAGGGTCAAACTGTTCGCCGTTTTCCTCAAATTGTACCAGGTATGGAATAACTCCCGCATTGGCCAACAAGCCCAACTTAGCTTCAGATGTTGTTGAGCCTTTAACTATCTCCCCGTTTTTTAATAGCGCATTTGCCAGGGCTAAACCAAACCAGCCGCAACCTAAAATACTTACCGTCATATTATCCTAAATAATCCATATCTGCCTGGGTAAGTTCTATTTTAACAGCCAGCAGATTTTCCTTTAAATGGGCCTGTGATGATGTACCCGGTATAGGCAATATCCATGGCGATTTGTGTAGCAACCAGGCCAGGTTAACCTGCGCTTCTGTCACATCATATTTTTTAGCTATCTCTGCAATTTTACTATCCGCTTTCGGCAAAGAGTTAAACAAGGAGAAGTACGGAATTAACGGGATATGGTTTTGCTCGCAGATATCCAACACCTCTTCGCCACCGTTGGTTAAACCGCCATAAGGGTTATCCATACTGGTGCGCTGGCCATGGCCATACATGTTTTCTACCGTGGCGATGCTGCCCATGGTCATGCCTTTTTGCAGATCTTCGCGGCTAATATTACTTAGGCCTACATGTAAAATCTTACCTTCTTTTTGTAGTTCAAACATGGCGCTTAATGATTCATCAAAGGGTACATCACTATGCGGCATCACCCTGAAATGCACCAGCGAAATTTGCTCTAGTTTTAAGGTACGCAGGTTATTGTCAATACTATCGCGCAGGTTTTGAGGTGTATTATAGGTAACCCAGCTTTTATCCGGTTTGCGGGTAGCCCCAACTTTGGTACAAATAACCAGGTCTTTGTTATAAGGATACAGCGCTTCTGCTATTAAACGGTTGGTTACATCTTCGCCGTAATAATCGGCAGTGTCAATAAAGTTTACGCCCTGCGCTACTGCTTGTTGTAAAATCTGCAAGGCCTCATTACGGTCTGCAGGTTCGCCCCATATATGTGGCCCGGTTAAACGCATGGTGCCATATCCCATACGGCGGACTTCAAGTGGTTGGGCAGAATTTTTTGCTATAATGATGCTCATAATGTGCAGATGTATGTAAGTTCAGTTTTCAAACAAACTTAAAAACATCATCACGGTTTTACTATCTGTAATTAATTTTGTTTGTTGATTAATTATTTATCCTTTTTTAAAGCAAACTGTCAACCTTAAAGTATAAATACATTATTTAATCCACGTTAAGTTTTTAACGGCTTTTTTTGCCAAATTTTTGATATCGGGACACTATGTATCGTGGATTTAGCGTTATAACAGGAGATCGGGCTTTGAAGATGCTATTCGGGTTTAAAGTCTCTTTTTGTTCTTGGTAGCCAAATTAAATTTGTTACCCTTTTTACTAACATTTAAGTAATACTAATAGGTATAAATTTGGCTAAAATATCTATACCATATTAAAAACTGGTATAAATTCCGCTTTTTGACATAGTAACTACAATGCATTGCTTATCTTTGTGGAAGAAAAAATAGGCTCATTTTAATTATCCCGGCAACAATACCGATCATATCATGTTAAGAAGATATAAGCTTTCATGATTTGCATTTGATAAATCAAAAAAGCCATTCGATTTTTTTGTTTAATTTTTTAATCCTGACTAAAGCTGATTAATAATAGTTATATTCAGGACGAACCTTTAATACATATATGAGACAACTCAAAATTTCCCAATCCATTACCAACCGCGAATCACAATCACTGGACAAGTATTTAAGTGAGATTGCAAAGGTTGATTTGATTACCGCACAGGAAGAAGTAATATTGGCCCAGAAGATCCGCGAGGGTGACCAGGCAGCTTTAGAGCGCTTAACAAAAACCAATTTACGTTTCGTAGTTTCAGTAGCTAAGCAATATCAAAATCAAGGCCTTACTTTAGGTGACTTGATCAATGAAGGAAATTTAGGCTTGATAAAAGCTGCAAAACGTTTTGACGAAACTAAAGGATTTAAATTTATCTCTTACGCCGTATGGTGGATCCGTCAATCTATCTTATCAGCCGTAGCAGAACAATCACGTATTGTACGTTTGCCACTAAACCAGATCGGCTCGTTAAGTAAAATTCACAAATCTGCCTCTAAATTAGAGCAGGATTTAGAACGCCAGCCAACTCCGGAAGAATTGGCTAACGACCTGGAAACTACGATTGAAAAGATCTCTGATTCACTGGCTAATTCGGGCCGCCACGTGTCTGTTGATGCGCCGTTTATTTCGGGCGAAGAAAACACTTTGCTTGATGTATTACAAAGCAGCGATGCAGGTACAGATAACGACCTGATGATTGATTCATTATCGCAAGAGATCAAACGTTCTCTGAATGTTTTGGCAGAGCGTGACCGTCAGGTTATTGCGCTTTTCTTTGGCCTGAACAACAATGCAGCACATTCGTTAGAAGAAATTGGCGAAAAATACAATTTGACCCGCGAACGTGTTCGCCAGATCAAAGACAAAGCATTATTACGCTTAAAACAAACTTCTAAAGCAAACCTGCTGCAGTCGTATTTATAATATTTATTCTCATTTGAGGTCGAGGCCCCTATAGGAAACTATAGGGGCTTTATTTTTGCAGTTGCCTCTCTCCTGTTATATTACAAGATAAATACACTTTCGGGTTGCCGGGTTTTAATTAATCCACTAAGTTTGTCGACTTAAATATAGTATGATTAAAAAGCCCATCGACCTCCTGCTGAAAGAATCGGCAGATGAAGGCGAAAATTCATTAAAGCGCACCCTTGGCCCTTTTAACCTGATACTTATCGGTATCGGCATTATTATTGGTGCCGGTTTATTCTCTTTAACAGGCATAGCTGCCGGCCAGCATTCGGGCCCGGCTGTAACCATATCATTTATCATAGCCGCACTGGGCTGTACGTTTGCTGCCTTGTGTTATGCCGAATTTTCGGCCATGATACCCGTGGCGGGCAGTGCTTATACTTACTCATATGCCACTATGGGCGAGTTATTTGCCTGGATAATCGGATGGGATTTGGTATTGGAATATTCAGTTGGTGCGGCAACCGTGGCTATCAGCTGGTCGCAATACTTAACCAAATTTTTGTCGTGGTTTGATCTTTACCTCCCTCCACAGTTAACTTTATCACCTTTTGAAACTGCAAAAGCGGCTAATGGTGTTATTGTAAATGGTATTATTAACTTACCGGCAGCATTAATTGTGATATTGGTAACCAGTATTATCATCAGGGGCACCAAAGGTTCGGCCTTGGTTAATGCCATTATTGTGAGTTTAAAGGTTGGCGTGGTGCTGGTGTTTATTGCTGTAGGCTGGTCGTTTATTAATCCGCAAAATTACCATCCCTATATCCCGCAAAACACGGGCGTTTGGGGTACATATGGTTGGTCGGGTATATTAAGAGGCGCAGGCCTGGTATTCTTTGTATTCATTGGGTTCGATGCCGTTTCTACAGCCGCGCAGGAAGCTAAAAATCCGCAACGCAATATGCCTATCGGTATTATCGGCTCATTGGTGGTATGTACTATACTGTTTGTAATTTTCGCCCACGTAATGACGGGTATGGCTAATTATAAAGAGTTTATAGGCTCTGGCGCACCGGTTGCCATTGCTATCGAAAAAACTCATTATCAGTGGCTGAGCAAAGCAATTGTATTGGCTATATTAATAGGTTACACTTCTGTTATACTGGTAGATCTGCTGGGGCAATCAAGGGTCTTCTTCTCTATGTCTAAAGATGGCTTATTGCCTAAAGTGTTTGCAGATATTCATCCAAAATTCCGTACACCGTGGAAATCAAACATTGTATTATGCGGTTTCATCGCCCTGTTTGCAGCATTTGTACCTATCCGCGTAGTGGGCGAAATGACAAGTATTGGCACCTTGCTGGCGTTTGTAATGGTATGTGCGGGTATACTTATTTTACGCAAACAACAGCCAAATGTTCATCGGCCATTTAGAACACCGTGGGTACCCTTGGTGCCCATTTTAGGGATACTAACCTGTTTTGCTATGATGACCTTTTTACCCGGCGATACCTGGTTAAGATTAATTATTTGGCTGGCCATTGGCCTGGTCATCTATTTTACTTATGGTAAAAAGAATAGTGTGCTAGGTAAAGCATCCCGTTTACAGTAATTAATTTGCTGTTGTTTGTTAAAAGAGATGCTACGTCTTTTACACACCTGAAACCAATGTGATTAGATGCCGATCTGTATTCGCCTTTGCCACGTGTGCCTACCATGTAGCGGGTGCAATATTGATCTGTACATAAGAAAGACCCGCCTCTTTGCACTTTCTTTTTTACTCCGGGCTCATCCGGATCGTAAGAATAGGCGGGGCCTTTTGGGTTATTAACTATTTTGTTGTTTGCAATTGTTTGATAATAATCTGCCCGATACCAGTCATCACACCATTCCCATGCATTACCTGCAATATCATATAAACCATAACCATTAGGCGGAAATTGCTTTACCGGGGCCAAGCCTTTAAAACCATCTACACCAGCGTCTTTATTAGGGAACGAGCCTTCAAAAATATTAGCCATCCATTTACCGCCGGGTTTCATTTCATTGCCCCAGGCATATAGTTTACCGGCTTGTCCGCCACGTGCAGCATATTCCCATTCGGCCTCAGTAGGTAAACGTTTGCCGGCCCATTTAGCGTATGCGGCAGCATCTTGCCAGCAAACTTGTACAACAGGGTAATTATCTTTGCCAATAATAGAACTATTGGGCCCTTGAGGGTGTTTCCAATTGGCATCTTTTACATATGCCCACCATTGTAAATAATTATCAAGCAATACTTTTTGACCCGGTGCTTTAAATACAAGCGAGCCAGCTACCAGATTATCTTCAGGTACTTCCGGGAATTCTTCTTTGGTGGGTTTCTGCTCTGCAACGGTAACATAACCCGTAGCTTTTACAAAGGCTGCAAATTGCTTATTAGTTACTTCTGTGGCATCCATATAATAAGCATTTACCTTAACGCGGTGAACCGGCCTTGCGTCATTCATGTTTTCGTGGCCGCCACCACTCATCCCAACAGGGTTTACACCACCCATACTAAACTCACCGCCGTTTATAAATTTCATCCCGGCTGGCACACCGGTTACAGCTACGGGTTTATTAAATAAAGTTTCTTTAAACTCACGGCCTCCGCCCTCCATAAAGGTTGCACTATCAGACCGGGTAAGCCCGGTTGGCCTGCACATTGAGGCAGCCTTATCGGGAAAGTTTATTTTTTTGACAATATATTCCTTTCTAAAGGCTGTACCAGTTGAGGTTACAGCTATTATTTTTTCGGCTTTAGGGGACTTGCATGATTGCGAAACAATCAGAATGATGGCAAGTAATATTTCTACTCTATCTTTCATACGTAAGCCCGTCATTGTGCTAAATTAGGTTAGCATTATTTAATAATCAATCAGATATCAAAAAAACACCTATTTAATGGAAATTGTCTTTCTATCCTTTATACTTGACTAATTAATCAGAGTTTCGAGATTTATATCATAAGATTTACAATCAATCTGTATTCAGAACTGGTGAACATTTCGGTTAGTTAGGAATAAAAACATCATAAAATATTGAATATAAGAAAATTGCAGCAAGAGTTAGAATCGCTAACTCTCCGCTTGATAAAATTGACTAAGCCTTAGATCCTTGGTTTAATCTTTCCACTTTTTAGCAATACCCGCTGCTAATTATAATTAACCATTGATTTAATTTAAATCATAATATGATAAAAAACGAAGTAAGTAAAACTTTACATAATATTTTTAGGTTAATACTGCAGATGGAAAAAAACGCTAATCTTACACCCAATAATACAACATCACTTTACGACTATCAGGAAACTGATATTAATACGTTATTCAGTAAACTTGAAAATACCACTCAAAATTACCGCCTACTTTATCAGTTACCCACTGGCGGTGGTAAAACACGTATTTTTTCAGAAATAGCTAATCGTTATATCCAGGTATACCGGCACAATGTAATTGTACTTACCCACCGGGTTGAACTGTGCAATCAAACATCTGCTACTTTGAAAAAGCTGGGCATCAGAAATAAGATGATTAACAGCGCTGTTAAAACGCTCAGTAATAAAGATGGCTGTAATTGTTATGTGGCCATGGTTGAGACCCTGAAAAACCGAATTAAAGACGGCCTTATTGATCCAAACCATATTGGCTTGGTTATTATTGATGAGGCACACCACAATTCCTTTCAAAAACTACTCGGTAAATTTAAAAATGCAAGAATAATTGGCGTAACAGCAACCCCATTTAGTTCGGATATTAATTTGCCCATGCGAAAAAATTATGATGAACTTATAGTAGGTGAAAGCATCAGTACATTGATTGAAAAAGGTTTTTTGGCAAAACCCACAACCTGGCGGTATGATGTAGAGCTTAACAGTTTAAAAACAGGCTTGCAGGGCGATTTTACCGTTAGTACTTCCGATGAGCTATACTCTTCTCCCGCCATGCTTGAATTGTTGTTACACGCTTACGAGGCGCATTCAAAAAACAAGAAAACGCTGATATTTAATAACGGGATATTTACTTCGAAAAATGTCTGTAAATTATTTACCGAAGCCGGCTATCCGGTTAGGCACCTGGATAATCATACGCCATCTGCAGAACGCTTAGAGATTTTGAAATGGTTAAAAAAAACCAAGGGAGCTATTTTAACATCAGTTTCTATTTTAACAACCGGGTTTGATGAACCAACAATACAGTCGATCATTTTAAACAGGGCTACTACTTCGCTAACTTTATATCATCAAATGATAGGACGGGGGTCGAGAAAATTACCGCAGAAAAAAACATTTTCTATCACTGACTTAGGCAATAATACCGACCGGTTTGGAGATTGGAGTACTGCGATAGATTGGAATCAGGTTTTTGAACACCCGGAAGCTTATTACGAGGCTATGCATAGCCAGTCTGCACTCGAGGCCCATAATATTCCTTCTGATTTACGCTCAAAATTTCCAAATAGTCTTCAGTTGTCATTTGATGTACAAAAAGCGCATCAAGATGCTATCGAAAATAATTTAAAGTCGAAAATAGTTATTCGGGATTCTATCCGTCAGCACGCGCTGATGTGTATTGAAAACAGCAATAACATCCCCGATGCCCTAGCATTAGCAGATGAACTGGACAAGGAAATTAACTGGCGTGTTAAACAATACACCAAATGCCTTGGGAAGGTAACTAAGAATTATATTGAATGGGTTCAAACTGATTATAAGAGCAAATTAAAAATTCTTGTCCAAAAATTGATGCAGCGAAAAGAGATGCAACGAATAGCTGGGTAAGCAGAAATCAATTATCTTATAGCTAACAGATACTTAACCCAAATACATAAGTCTGGCCATTAAATTAATTATTATGATAACTGAAATCCACAAAAGGCAATATTCTTTTCGTAGTTCCAGGGTTTTGATTTCATAAAGTCTTCCACTTCCAGCCAGTTTCCGTAGTTTTATTATGGCCCGTTTCCGATAAACTATCAAAATGATTATTAGTAATATTGAAATAACATTTAACGGACCAATTGTAAAAATTCTATTCATACCCACCTCACATATATATAATTACTACGGTAAACGTAACTAAAAAGTTACAATATTTGCATTGAAATTCGCTATTCTTTAACATTAATATATTGAAATTAGATTGACACACACTGCTCTCAAAATTGTTTACTACTTATGGCTAAGTTTCTTTTTGATGCAGAATTTAATTTACAAGATGGTTCTTTAATATCGGGACCAGTTACTACTGAAGACGATTCAGAATTTTTGTTTCACAATACCAACAATGATCTCGATTTACATTTCCGAATTAAACTGATTGACGATAACTGGGAATTTATTGAAGGTTCTGATGGTTTGAGTCTTTTCCAGGAGATTATAGAAACCGTGGGAAAGCAAATCGAGGCGTACTACATGGGATTATCCTGATCTATTTTATTTTTTCTTTATGGTGTACAGACAAGCGATAATCCGTCGGCAACATGTTATATTCTAGTTTAAAAGATTTGGCAAAGTATTTAGGATTATTAAACCCTACTTTATAAGCCACTTCGGCAATATTAAGGTGCGTATTTTCCAGTAGCTGTGTACTTCGTTTAAGTCTTATCATTTTTATAAATTCAACCGGCGAACGCTCTGTCATTTGCAATACTTTGCGGTAAAGCGTTACACGGCTCATAGCCAGGTCAGAACTTAATTGTTCCACAGAAAAATCGGGATCATCCAACCGTTTGTCTATAAAATTCATTAAGTCTTTCATGAACTTCTCGTCGCTTATGTCCATGGTACTAACCAGCGTATTTACATCCAACTGCTTTAAATACGTCTTCTTTAGAGTGTCCTGGTGGTTCAAAACATTTTTTATACGCGACAACAGAATCTCGAAATTAAACGGCTTAGTTAAATAATCGCACGCGCCGGTTTCTAAACCCTTTAAATGCTGGTCTTTACCTGTTAAGGCGGTCAATAAAATTACGGGGATGTGTGAGGTCCTGGGGTCTTGTTTTATCTTACAGCACAGGTCAATCCCATTCATTTCGGGCATACTGATATCGCTTACTATTAAACCCGGATGGGCAGACAGGGCTTTTTGCCAGCCATCGCGCCCATTGGTGGCTTCAACTATGTTGTAATATTCCTTTAAATTATCCTTCAAATAAAACCTAAAATCTTCATTGTCTTCTATCAATAATACAGTTGCTTTTTTTGAACCAGATTTATGCACTTTAGCAACATTGGGTGAATTATATATCGGATTAATAAAAAGATTTTTAGCTGTATCCTGCAAAATATGATCGGGATAAATGGGTAGCATAACTGTAAAACAGCTACCTCTGTCTATTGTACTCTTAACCTTTATAGTCCCTTGGTGCAGGCTAACAAACTCGCGTGTAATGGCCAACCCAATGCCACTACCCTGGTTAACCATCGATCCGGGAACATCGTTCTGAAAAAAGCGATCAAAAATCTTATCCAGCTTTTCATTTGGTATACCAATGCCATCATCAATCACCTCTATTTTCAACATTTGCTTAACTGAAGTAGTATGATCAAAACCAAGCCTTACTTCTACCCTACCACCTTCATGCGTAAACTTAAAAGCATTAGAAAGCAGATTGAACAAGATCCGCTCAATTTTATCCTGGTCGAAACTGGTTATGATAGTCTCTATTTGCGTGTTAAAGCACAGGGATATTTTTTTATTTTCTGCAATATCAGAAAATGAATACGCTGCTTCCTGGATAAAGTTAACGATATCGGCCTTTTTATAATTTAACTGCAACTCGTGTTCTTCCATCTTCCTAAAATCCAATAGTTGATTAACGAGGTTTAACAAACGCCTACCGTTACGATTAATCATTTGCAGCTGGCGCGTTACATCAATATTAATCTCTTGCTTTAAAAGCTTATCAACCGGGGCCAGGATCAAGGCTAGAGGCGTACGGAACTCGTGACTAACATTGGTGAAGAATTTAATTTTCATCAAATCCAATTCATGCATACGTTGTGCCTGCTGCCTTTCTTTTTCAATGGCAAAATTTGCTTTCAAATTTTTAATACCCCGGTAACGCAGGTAAAATATAGCACCAGAAGCCAGAAATGCATACAACATATAAGCCCACGGTGCACGCCACCACGGGGGTAATACCGTTATTTTTAGCACAATCTGGTCTTTACCCCAGTGCCCATCCTCGCCCGCGGCTTTTAGTTTAAAAGTATACGTCCCCGACTCGAGATTCATGTAACTTGCTTTCCTGATTTTGTTATCAGCAATAACCCATCCTTTGTCAAAACCATCCAGCATATAAGCATGTTTAATTTTAGCGGGGTTAAAGAAGTTGACTGCGGCAAATTCAATAGCAAACACATTTTCATTATGTTTTAGCGTTATTTCCTTAGTTTCAGTAATAGATTTTTTTAGAATAATGTGTCCATTAAACCTTTCACCGGTCTGCAAACTTTGGTTAAACAACTGAAAATCTGTCAATACCAATACCGGTTTCTCTTTAGCTAATTTTACAGCTTCCGGTTTAAAAATATTAAAGCCATCGGCACCGCCAAAAACCAGCTCGCCGTTGTGGGTTTTTATGCCCGCATCTTCGTTAAATTCTTTACCCTGTAAACCGTCTGTTTTATCATAATTTTTAAACTCATAGGTGTAGTGGCCGTTTCGGGGTTTAATAATCATGTTAGATAAACCCTTGGCCGTACTAATCCATAAATTGTGGTTATTATCCTCAACAACCATTAATGCCGCGTTATCTGGCAGCCCATCTGCTTGCCTAAAGGTTTTAAACTTATTGGTTTTAGGGTTATACATACTCAGGCCTTCGTTGGTAGCAATCCAAATCAGTTTGCGGCTATCCATCATCAGGTTAGAAATATTATCGTTGCTCAGGCTTTCTTTATCAGCCTCACTATGCTTGTAGTAAATAAACTTTGTGGAGTGGTTTTGCAGTACAGCCAGCCCATAGTAGGTTGCTACCCAAATATTGCCTTTATCATCTTCCAACAAACCAGACACATAAGGGTTGGGCACAGAATTAGGCTTTCCAGGCAAGTAACGATAAAAAATCTTTTTATCCTGATCGAACCTGTTTAAACCACCCGATAAAGTACCGATCCACAACCTGTTTCGCGAATCTTCCATAATTTCCCAAACACTGTTGTCTGATATGGTAGTACTATCTGTTACCGAATGGCGGTAATGTTTAAAGGTTTTACCATCAAAGCAATCAACACCTCCAAAGTAAGTACCTATCCAAAGCTTACCTTTATGGTCTAGGCAAAGGCTGGCAATTACGTTATTACCGAGACTGTTAGGATCCGTTGGGTTATGAGTATAATTAGTATACTGACCTGTTTTGCGATTGAAATAAATTAAGCCGCCACCGTTACTGCCAATCCAGAGATTGCCTTGCTTATCCTCCAGAAAGCGGTTTATATCATCAAAACTCAAACTGTTTTTAATAGATGTTTGGTGCCTGTAAAGCGGAAACTTAATAATATCGTGATGGTAATAGCAAATACCCTTTTTAAAAGTGCCAAGCCATATAATATTAGCATTATCGCGGTACAGGGATACGATACAATCCTGGCTGAGGCTACGATTATCATAAGGCCGGTTGATGATCTGGCTTACCCGGAAGTCTTTTTTATCTACCAGGTTAATACCACCATGGTCTGTAGCTATCCACATCACCCCTTTATCATCCTGAATAATATTAAAAACCACATTAGAACTAATTTTAATACTGCCCATGTCCTTACCCAATTGCCTGCATATGCCGCTGGCAGTAGCCACGTAAAACGCCCCTATTGAGCGTAAAGGCGTAAAAGCCCAAACATCGTTCTGCTCGTCGATAGAGAGTTGATAGTCTATCGCCTCTCCCGGATAGGCTTTGCTTATACCATAAAAGCGGCGGGTTACTTTGTTAGTTAAATGGTCTACTTTTTCCAGCACGCCATCATTATAAATAACCCAAGTATCGCCGGCTTTATTTTGCGCCATAGCTGTACCCAACCCCGCATGCAATGAAGTAGTATCATTATCATTATGCGTTAAATAAATACTTTTGTTTAACGCAGGATTAAATT
Organism: Mucilaginibacter polytrichastri; assembly: GCF_001911425.1. Classification (GTDB taxonomy): domain Bacteria; phylum Bacteroidota; class Bacteroidia; order Sphingobacteriales; family Sphingobacteriaceae; genus Mucilaginibacter; species Mucilaginibacter polytrichastri. Next base: position 2,538,569 of record NZ_MPPL01000001.1, read on the forward strand.
TGTACAAACCTTTCCCGGTACGCAGAAACCAGTAATTACCGTATACATCTTTGTTAATACTGGTAACCAGGGAATCGGGAATGCCATAAGGCTTAAGTACGGCGCGGATATGATGATCAAAACGGTCTGTTAATGGATCATATATATTAAAACCTTTGCGTGTTTTTACCCACAACTTGTTATGTGGCCCGGATGTAATACTGACGATATAATCGTCGTTAATAGAAGCCGGGTTATTAAAATCATGTTTAAAGATCTTAAAGCTGTAGCCATCGTAGCGGTTAAGGCCCGATTTTGTGCCGAACCATATGAAACCCTTACTATCTTTAAAAATACAGGTTACCCTATTGTGCGACAATCCGTTATCTATATTAAGGCGCGAAAACTGGTACTCATCGCCCTGAGCTATGGCAATATGGCTTATAAATAATACCAATACGGCGACGAAAAGAGTAAATAGGTTTTTACGCATAAGCTGATTATAAATTAACAGCGTTTGCCGGCATATTATAATACAATATACAGGCAGATACACTGCAAGGCACAGAATTTAGCGGTAGCTATAAATTTTACTTTAATAGCTAATTGGTTTATAATTGGTTAAATTAAGTACTAAATCTACACTTATAATCAGAGAAATCAATATTAATACCCGAAAAATTCAGCTGTAATTTTTCAACAGACACACACTATTTAAGCTTATTGTATATTCTATAAATATTAAAGACTATATTATCAGATAATTATTGAATGATGACTTAATTTTCAGTATTACAGATAACCTGCGGCATTAAATAGTTAAAATTAAACTTTGTTAGGTGGTAAGTTGAGAACTTATTTAGCCCCTCTATAATTTTGTAGTTGACACCCGATTTTAAATTACTGAAATGCTGTACCTGCCCGGTTACAGGCCAGGTGATCTCGAGGCGGCTTACCAGATCTGCACACCCTATACCAATGTGCTGCATTAATGGATTTGAACCGAAACTGCCGCCCGAATTAACATCGCGATATACACTACGCTCAATTCCTTTGTCTAAAAATGTAATCTTAAGCTTAGCGCCTATTGCTGCTTTGTTTGATCTGGTACCCTCAATTAACAGGTTTACCCAGTGATTATTACCCTGCCCAGGGTTTATGAACAGGGCATTTTGATAGGCATCGCCTGTAAAAGCACCGCCCTGGTTAATAAAGATATCCTGGTTACCATCATTGTCCAGATCGGCAAAGGCAATGGCATGGCCTTTTTGCAAGCTACCAACATTAGCCCGTGTAGTAACGTTGGTAAAGCGTTTACCGCCATCATTTCTATACAATTGATTCGGGATTAAAGATGTGAACAAGGGATTGCCAGTGCCCAAATAAAAATCCAGAAACCCATCATTATCTATATCGCCAAAATTGGCTCCCATAGCAAAAGACACCTTGTTGAAACCTGACTGCTGCGATATATCTATAAATGTACCATTATGCTCGTTATGGTACAAAATAACCTTGCCGCCGCTGGTCTGGTATTTATTTAATGCTTCGGCACCAAGCCTGTAGCCTATTGGCGCGCTATTACCATAACCGCTTACCAATATATCCAACCATCCATCGTTATCATAATCCCAAAACCAGGTTGCAAATGTGCCCGCATTTCTATCGCTTACTTTAGCTTGTACAGTTACATCCTTAAATATAACCTTGCCGTTTTCGGTGATGTTTTTCAATAATACATTACGGCCATTCATAGTAGAGACAAACAGGTCGGTACGGCCATCGTTATCATAATCGCCTGCTGTAACACCTTTTACAAACATGTTAATACGGCAATTTGCAGCGGCTGCCTGTTCTGTAAAAGTGCCGTTTTTATTATTGATATATAGCTCGCTCAGATTCTCGTCACCAGCCTGGCTTTCATTACCAATAAACACATCCAGCCAGCCATCATTATTAAAATCGGCCCAGGTTGCGGCTTGGGTTGGATGGCATGATAATAAGCCGCTTTGCCGGGTAACATCAGTAAAAGTACCATTGCCATTATTACGGAGCAGCGAGTTTGGCTCTTTACCAAATTTGCCTTTCCATGCACCTCGTAAAACAAAAATATCCTTAAAGCCATCGTTATTATAGTCTGTTTGCATGATGTTTAAACCACCCGTAAATTGCCCCAATCCCGATTGCCTGGCAATATCTGTAAAACTGCCATTACGGTTATTACGGAAATAATGCATATGCTCAGCTAAACTGCTGCTGCTTGTAATGATATCTGCATAGCCATCATTATTAAAATCGTCTATAATGGTACCACCACCCATTTTACGGATGGCTAAGCCCAGGTTCATTGCTACATCTTTAAACGGTTTAATTGCGGTATCGGTAACCAGAGGTTCTGTTTTTATTAAGTATTGCGGTGGTACCTGCTGCGGATAGTTACCGGTGGTCATGTAAGCAATATTGAGCAACCAGAGCGATTCATAATCATCCGGGTTGCTTTTTAAAACCTGTTGATATAGCGTTATTGCCTTCTCTGTAGCATCTTTATAAGTATAAACTCCGCCGCCTTTAATGGGGAACAAACATGCCTCGGCGCTGTGGTGGTTAATACAATTGGTGCGTTCGCCCAATCGCAGGTAAGCCAGAGCCATTGTTTTAACTAGCAGTTGCCGATTGTTATAATCTGCAATAAAGGTTTTATTCAAACTATCCAATAGGTTTACACTTTTTTGCTCCTGCCCCAATTGCAACAAGGTATTGGCTTTGGATATGTAAATAGAAAAAAGATCGGCACTTTTTGCGGTATTATTGATTATCGAATCCTGGTGTGCAAGTACAGCTGCACAACTATATGGATTAGCTGCATTGCTTTCAAACTGGCTTTGCTGTTGCAGCATCTCCACCATATCTGCATTTGAACTGCGCTTTTGCCTGCATGAAATAAGCGTACTTGCCAGGCCGACTAAAATCAATATACTTTTGCCGAAGTTCATTTTAACTGACCAATTTTCATAGTGCGCGATGTTCCGTTATTGGCTGTAATAGTGATATCACTTACATTGCTGCCAATATTAATAAACCGGGCCGATTGTGATAAAAACGACGAACCATAATAAAATTCCTGCTTGGTTGTGGTGCCATTTTTATATTTGATTACCGCACTTGCATCCGTGGCATCAGGCGTAAAATTCTTGACGCTTTGCCTCAGCTCAAACAGTTTTAATGCATCCTTATTCTGGCTGGCAGCCAGCAGGTATTTACCTTTACCACTATGGAGTTTCACTAAGGCTTTGCCATTACCCGGTATGTAAATACCACTTTGCAGAATTGATAACGGTTTAAAATTGCCTTTACCATCACCTTTCAGCATTAATCCGTTTAGGGCATCATACCTGCCGATGGAAACATCGGTGCCATAATCGTTGCCGTTGATAATCACATCAAGATTGCCGTCGTTATCATAATCATCAACCGTCATCCCATTCAGGGCCGAAAACTGGGCCTCCAGCGGTAATGGCATCATGGTAAACTTGCCGTTGCCATCGTTTCTTAAAAAGCAGGATTGCAAGGTTGTAGCTTTAAGCCTGATAGTTCCTTTCCACTGTTCGGGCGAGAGCAGATCTTGCATGGTAGTTTGTGCGTACGACTTATAATTGGTAAACTTTTTACGCAAGCTAATGAGCTGTTTAACAGCATCATCGCGCACAAAAGCCGGATACTCTTTTCTCACACCATCCTTATCCGGCAAAAACAGTGAAGGGAAAGCATCCAATCGCCCTCGCTTGTCAAAATCCTTTGCCGTAATAAATGCCGGGTATTGGTCGCTAACCTTATATTCTGAATTTAGGCCGGTATTACCTACTATATAATCTATCCTGCCGGTATGCCTGAAATCACCGGCTACAATGGTATTCCACCAGCCTGTTTCTGAAGCTAAACCTGTTCCTTTGGTAGCATTGATAAATTTCCCTTTGGTATTTTTAAGAAAAGTAACCGGCATCCATTCACCGGCTAAGATCAAATCCGGCCATCCGTCGTTATCGTAGTCGGTAAAAAGGGCATCACATACCAAGCCGATATCTTTTAGTGCGGGTGCTATTTGTGCAGTTACATCTGTAAATTTCGCATGTCCGTTTTTGCTGTCGTTTCTCAATATCATGCTTGATACCGCTTTTGGATACCCCCATGGCTCTACCCTGCCCGATACAAAAAGATCCAGCTTACCATCACGGTTATAATCTATTGCTCTTACACATAACTTACTGGTATAATTTTGCGGCAGCGCGTCTGTCGCCAATTTAAAGTTTCCTTTACCATCATTAATGTATAGTCTATCCTGGTAATAAGGGCTATTCGGTTCATTTTCGTAGCCACCACTGGCTATGTACAGGTCTTGTTTGCCATCGCCATTGGCATCAAATAGTAACAGACCGGCATCTTTATATTTATCATTGAAAGAGTTAATACCGGGCAACAAATCCTTCTGAATAAATTTGCCATTAGCTTGCTGCAGCAATAACTGTGCATGCTTTATGGCATTACCTCCCACAACAATATCGTCCAGTCCATTGCCATCCATGTCACCCACGGCCAGTCCGGGTGAGTATTCGGATAGTTTGTGCGGGAGTAGTTTCTGAATATTGAAGTCGATAAATTCTTCTTCGTCGTGTTTGTAATGAATCCCTGCAGAAGAGGTTATCTCGGTAAATAAAGCAGAAGAGGTTTTAACCGGTTTGTCCCAATTATATGAAGTATGCGCATTTGCAATGTTTACCTGCAATAGCTGATCTACTCTAACATTGGTCAATACCTGTTTTTTTAGATTCGGCCAGCAAATAACTACCGAATCAACTTTGGTTATTTTACCAAGCCCAAAGTGAGCTACGTTTTGTATGGATGATAAGTAACCCCGGTAAGGCGTGTTTTCATATACCTGGTGCTTGTTTTTGTTATAGTAAATATCCACCCATGCACCGATACCATTTTTGTTGAACGCGTCGCCAACAAATTTTACTTTCAGAAAATGGGTAGCTGCCTTATCTGCATCCCGAGCTGTATTTTTGTAGATCATAGCCTCATCGTCTATGTTGTTGATAATCATATCAACCGCGCCGTCATTATTCAAATCGGCATAGGCGGCACCATTAGAAAAAGAAGGCAACTCTAATCCCCAATTTTGGGTGGCATTGGTAAAAGTAAGATTACCATTATTCTGGAATCCATAGTTATGCAATTTCACAGTGGGCAATTGCTCCATCGTTTTTTTCTTGGAGGTTACATTATACGGATCATTGCGGAAAGAAATAAAATCGTGGTCCGTTACATCTTTAGGATAGCCATTGGTTACAACTATATCACGATACCCGTCATTATTAAAATCGGTGATCAGGGGTGTCCAGCTCCAGTCTGTTTCAGCTACACCGCTCAGAAAACCTATTTCGCTAAATATAGGGCTGGCAATAGAATCATTCTGGCTAAGCCTTGGCCCTTGGTTTAACTGCAAGGTATTACGCACATATTGATACTGGTAACCATAATGATCAAACAGTTGGAACGACTGATAGCTGTTAGCCATCGACATCATTTTCTTTCGGTAATTATCCTCAGGTGCCATATCCAATTCAAAAACATCAGCAAGGCCGTCGTTATTGATATCTTCAATGTCCTGCCCCATTGCGTTGTAAGACGTGTGCTTAAAGTATTCTTTAGAGCGGTCTGTAAACGTACCGTCGTGATTATTGATGTATAGGACATTGGCCGATAAGAAATCGTTGGTTACATAAATGTCCTTCCATCCATCGCGGTTTATATCAACAATACTGGTACCATGACTGTAACCCTCAATCAAAATGCCCGCTTGTTTAGATACATTGGTAAAAACAGGGTGACCCAACTTAGCGTCCCATGTGTTTTTATACAACCGCCCTGTACTCGGGCTGTCGCCATTTTTAATAATCGGCCTGAATATGTTGGCGTAAAAAGTGGTATTGGGTTCATTAACGGTTAAGTACATATCCAACCTGCCATCATTATCATAGTCGAAAAAATTAGCCATGGTAGAGTGCGCGTGGATATCCAGCCCGTACTCTTTCGCCTCTTCTTTAAAATGTGGCACCCCGTTTTTATCTACTCCAGTATTAATATAAAGCAGGTTTTGCCTCTTTAATGAATCTTTAAGCAGGGAGTTACAAACGTACATATCAAGCAATCCATCATTATTAATGTCTATCACTGCAACACCCCTGCCCCATCTGCCCATGCCTTCAACTCCGGCAGTCTGGGTAACATCTTCAAATTTAAAGTCGCCTTTGTTAATGTACAGCTTGTTGGCTACCATGTTACCTGTGAAATAAAGATCGGGTAAGCCGTCGTTATTAAAATCACCAACGCCAACACCGCCACCATTGTACACGTAAGCATTATCAATGGGGTTTATCGAGTCATTCTCCGTAATGAGGTTATTGAAATGGATACCAGAATGCGAGGATGCAATTTGCTCGAACATGGTTGGGTTAGCACGCCTGCATGAGGAAAATATGCCCAGTAATACTACACAAAACAGTACGTTGTAGAATTGTTTCATTAAAATAAATTATAGAAATACAATTGGTTAAGGGCGTAAAAACCCACTCATTATAAACGGCAATACAGGGTTAGTTTCCCAACCCTGTATGTGTCCGTAAATTAATCAATTAAAAAGACTTGCTAATGTGTTTTATTACCAATTATAATTTGGGGTTATTATCAATTTCGGCTTGCGGTATTGGCAAGTACTCTTTAGCTGCGGTATACCACGATAATGGTTCTGTTGTAAAATAACCTTTCTTTCTCCAGCGGATAATATCCACGTTACGTACTTCTTCATCAGCCATTTCTACCGTTTTTTCGTGTATGATGGCTTTAATAACATCTGCCTTACTCGTTACCGGGTATTGTGCAGTTGGATATGCCGGCATAGCAACGCTTGCCCTCGCCCTAAGCTGGTTAAGGTACGCAACAGCGGGGCCATAATTATTTAGCTCAAATTCGCATTCGGCTAGCATCAACAATACTTCTGCATAACGTAAAATGCGCTGATTGTTGCTGCCGGGGTGAAAGCTTGCAGTTGGGCGGTCTTCTTTATAAATCAACTGAAACTTACGCCAGCCTGTTTTAATTTTAACACCATGCACGGTTGATGAGTTACCGTTTTGATCGGCATCTACCAGCGTGGTGGTATTATTATCAAAAGCATCTCCTGTTTGATAGATGCTGTAACCGTACCTTGGGTCTGTTTTGGCAGCGCCTGTTATTGTACTTTCATATTCGTTCAACACTTTATCAGACGGGATCAGGTTCCGCCATCCTATCGGGTTGTATTCCTGGTTACGTACGGTGGTTTGGTCGGCGCTTGGGCCATCGCCTACACCACTGCCCCAGTTAAAGTTATTATCTCCTTTATCTGCATAAATCATTTCAAAAATCGACTCTTTATTAAATTCGGTCTCCTCCTCAAAATTATCCAGGTAACGGTCTGTTAAAGCATATCCATTGGTACCCGAAGTAGGGATATTTAACAAAGCAGTTTTTGCGCCTGCATAATCGCCGGTTTGCATTAATACCCGTGCCAGCATAGCATAAGCAGCGGCATTGGTTGCACGGCCTAAATCTGTTGCAGATTTGGCAGGTAAAGCTGCCGCAGCAGCCTGCAGATCTTTAACAGCTTGTGCAAATACAGCAGCCTGTGGAGACTTTGGTTGATAATCATTCGGTGTTTTTACCGTTGTGGTGTAAATAGGCACGCTTCCCCATTGGCTTCCCAATTCATAATAAGCCCAGCCTCTTAAAAATAAAGCCTCGCCAACGCTTCTGCTTACTAAAGCTGCGTTATCTTTTACATTAGGTGCATTATCCGTAACTGTACAAGCCCTGTGAATTACGGCGTATAAAGAGTTCCAAACCGCATTCATTACCGGATTAGCTGGGTCAACCACGCCCAGCAAAATCTGGTTACGCGGAGCTTCCAACTGGCTTCCACCTGTGGTTACGTCATCACTGCGCAAATCATGCAAAAAGAACCACTCCCTTGCAACAAGATTTGAAGCATGCCATGTTGAATAAACGGCATTAGTGGCTTCAATCAACTGGCTGGAAGTATTAAAGTAATTTTCACTCGCGACTGAGTTGGGGTTATCTTTATTGAGCTGTTGTTTATTACAGGAAATTGCGATTAGTGCAGTGGCAATACCAGTTGCCAGTATTCCCATATATATTTTATTTCTTTTCATTATCGTTGTTTTTATCTGTTAGATGCTTAGAAACCTACTTGTAAACCAAATTGGAATGATCGTGCTGATGGGTATTGGCCAAAATCGACGCCATTAGTCAGCGTACCATTCTTGGAGCCAATTTCTGGATCATAGCCTTTGTAACCTGTAAACGTTACCAGATTTTGGGATGACAGGTATACCCTTAAGCGCTTAACAGCAGAGTTACCTACAGATTTTAAAACAGAACCAGGAATGGTATAACCGATCATTAAATTCTTTAGCCGTAAGTATGATCCGTCTTCTATCCACCGGCTCGATAACCGGCCATTTCTGTTAGGATCGGAGTTAATGGCTCGTGGTATATCACTACTGCTATTGCTGGGTGTCCAGGCATTAAGCACCTGTGTGCCGGCATTAAATAAGCGCGGCATCCCTTCTAAAATAATGCGCTCGGCGTTTAGTATTTTATTGCCCTGTACACCCTGGAAGAATATAGCTGCATCAAAGCCTTTATACGATGCAGAATAGTTTAATGAATAAGTAAACTTTGGTAAAAAGCTGCCAAGATTTGTACGGTCATAATTATCAATTACGCCATCTGGTTTACCGTTAGGGCCGCTGATGTCTTTAAACTTAATATCCCCTGGGGCTGCGCCTGATTGTGTTGGGCTGCTGGCCACTTGCGCTGCATTTTGGAATATGCCATCAGTTTTCCACCCATAAAAATATTGGATAGACTGGCCTGCAACTGTGTTGGTAAAGGCATCGCCACCACCAAAATCTGCATCACTGCCGGATGGGATTGATGCATTGGCATTATTTAACGCCAATACTTTATTACGGACGGCGCTTATGATACCGGTAACATCATACTTGAAATCGCCGCTTGTTTTATGGTAACCTAATTGTAGCTCAACACCATTGTTACGCATAGAACCTACGTTGGCCAGCGAACCTGTACCAAGGAAGCCAAAACTTGTTGGCGTTGGTACATTTAAAATAAGGTTATCGGTTTGTCTTTTATAGTACTCGGCAATAATGGTAAACTTATTGTTCAGCAAGCCCAGATCAAGCCCGATGTTAAACTGCTTGGTTTTTTCCCAGCTTAGATCAGGATTAGTTAAACCATTGGTATATGATGAATTTGCATTGCCAATACCACCACCAATTGGATAATAGGCCTGGTTAATTTGTACCTGAGATAAGTAAGGATAGTTACCTACAGAACTAGGGTTAATACCGGTTACACCGTAACCACCCCTCAACTTTAATTCTGATATGGTTTTGTTATCCTTTAAAAACTCTTCCTGGTTAATATTCCACCCAGCTGATATAGCCGGAAAGTTAGCATACTTATGGCTTGGTGCCCACACAGAAAAACCATCGCGGCGGATAGATGCATTTAAAAGGTACTTGCCTGCATAATCATAGGTAACCCTGCCTACTAACGATTGTAACACGTTATCTTCTTTAGTATTATTTGCGGCAATGTTGCTGGCACCGTTTAAGGTTTGCACCTGGTTGGTATTCTGTGTACCAGATTCTGTTTGGTTATTATAATGCAGAGACTGTTGTTCATATACGGCCAGTGCAGTAAAATGGTGCTTATCAAACGACTTATCAAAGGTCAACTGGTTTGTAAACAACCTGTTAAAGTAACTTTGGCGCTGATAAGCAATTGAAGCAGTTGCAGCATTAAGCGTACCACCATCATTATAAATTGGTGTGTAATTTTGGGTGTAATTATTAATATAATTAGCGCCGAATGTGCCTCTATACCTCAACCATGGTGCAAAAGATAGTTCCGCAAACATAGATCCTAAAACATTGGTAGAGTTTACTTTATTGGTACCTATCAAGGCAGCCTCAACCGGGTTTGTTGGATCTGAACCATCAAAGCTGCTGATGGGACCCTGGTAACCACCGGCCTTGGTTGGATCACTGGCTGGAATATAGGGTAGCATACGCACCACATTGGTAATTGGTGTTCTGTTACCGCCGGTTGCATCATAATGTTGGGTGCCACCTGCTATATATACATTTTGGCCAACAGTTATAAACTTACTTACAATATGGTCTGAATTGATGCGATAGTTTAACCGCTCATAGCTTAAGCCCTGTGCTATACCATCTTGTTTAAAATAGCCAACAGAACTATAAAATCTGGAAATCTCGTTACCTCCGTTAAGCGAAAAGTTATTAGACGTAATTAATGCATTCCGTTTAAAGTATTCATGCTGCCAATCTGTATTGGTTTGCGCATAAGTTTGTGTAGCACCGGCATAAACAGGCGCATTAAAATTAGCAGATTGTAAACGTGGCGGTAAGCCACCTACGCCATTTAGTGCAGTTGCATACTGCACATATTGATTAGTATTTAATAGATCAAGATATTTAGAAGGACTTTGGATACCTACATATGAATCGAGGCTAATATTGATCTTGCCGCTTCTCGAACCTTTTTTAGTGGTAACCAAAATAACACCATTAGTAGCCCGTGAACCATAAATGGCAGCAGCACTGGCATCTTTTAATACCTGCATGTTTTCAATATCGCGCGAGTCAAAGCTGGTTAACCCCCCATTTAAAGGAAAACCGTCTACTACATATAAAGGGTCTGATGCAAAACTGATTGAACTTATACCCCGTATCGTTACAATAGGTGCAGTACCCGGCGAACCATTGTTGGTTACATTTAAACCTGCCACACGTCCCTGCAGAGCCTGGTCGGCACTTGCTACTGGTAATGATGTAATTGTTGAAGCGCTTAGCGATGATATTGCACCTGTTACAGTCGCTCTTCTTTGCGAACCATAACCTACTACTATTACCTCATTTAACGCTTTGGTTGATGCTGCAAGTTTTACCGACAGGTCTGCAAGGCCATCTATCGGTACCTCTTGCGATACAAACCCTATAGTGGTAAAAATCAATGTGCCATTTACATTGGGCACACTAATAGTAAACCTGCCGTTAGCATCTGTTTTTTGCCCTATCCTGGTACCTTTAAAGGTTACACTTACATTACTAAGGGGTTGGTTTGCTTCATCTGTAACAATACCCGTTATTTTGGTATCAACTTTATCAGAAGCAATTTTGGCTGCGTTTATTAAACGATTAGTACTACCGCCAGGATGCCCGGCTGATTTAACGTTCGCAGCCTTTACAGGTACCGCGAAAGCTAAAAAAGTGCCGGTTAGCAGCAAATACAATTTCACTTTTTTTTCAAGTAAATAATAATGCATAAAATGAATTTTAGGTATGGTTAATTAATAAACTGGTTAGTTTAATATTTATAAAACTGGTTAAGTACATTTTTAGGTTCTCAAAAATTACCTGGTTAATGGTAATCTGAGTATTGGCATGCAATCGATTGCGGATATAAAACTAGGTTTCTAAGTGGTTATCGTGGTATCGCAAATGTTACATTTTAGGGGTTCAAATGTTACAAATACTAATCAATGATGCCAAATAACTCAAATTAGAAGTAATTAGAATCATTGAACTATTATTGTTATAGTGGTATAAACAGGATGTATTCATTTTTAAACCAGGAACGATGACCCGCATATTTCAGAAAAAATAAACATGTCAGATTGTAGATTTACAGAATCGATTGCATTCAAGGCAATTATCATTTATCTTTCGGCACATCTTTAATCAAATCATTCCAAGTTATAACCTATCCTAAATATGAAACACGCATGCTTTTTTATTGCCTTGTGGTTGTTATGCATTACTAGCCTGCGGGCACAAAGCAGCGTTGAAAGTTCTATGCCACGTATTATTAAGTCTGGCAATAATTTTCAATTTATTGTAGACAATAAACCGTTCTTAATATTAGGCGGCGAACTCGGCAACTCCAGTGCATCCAGCAGCACCTATATGAAAACTATATGGCCAAAACTAAAGGCCATGCATCTAAATACAGTATTTGCCCCCGTATACTGGGAACTGATGGAACCTACAGAAGGAAATTTTGATTTTACCCTGGTTGATGATTTAATTATCAATGCCCGACTAAATAACATGAAACTGGCCTTGTTATGGTTTGGTACATGGAAAAATAGCATGTCGTGCTATGTGCCTGCCTGGGTTAAATTAAATTCGCAAAAATTTCCACGTATTGAAGATCGTTCCGGCAGTAAGCATGAGATTTTAAACCCGCTTAGCAAAAATAACCTTGAGGCAGATAAGCACGCCTATGTGAGGCTCTTACAGCATTTAAAAGATATCGACAGTAAAAATCATACTGTAATTATGATGCAGGTAGAAAACGAAATCGGGATGCTGCCTGATGCACGTAATCATGACGAGATAGCCAATAAAACATTTGAAGCTGCCATACCCGAAAAACTATCCACCTATTTAAAAAGCAACAGTACTACCCTATTGCCAGAAATCGACTCGGTATGGAAAGCAAATGGCAGCCAAACAGCTGGAAACTGGTCGAAAGTATTTGGGCAAAGTCTGGCTGCTGATGAAATTTTTATGGCCTGGCAGTTTGCAACCTTTGTAAACGAAATAGCTACTGCCGGCAAAAAGGTTTATAATCTGCCTGTATATTTAAATGCTGCGTTAAATAAGAAAGGTGCTAAACCGGGAGAATATCCAAGTGCAGGCCCGTTACCACACGTAATGGATATCTGGAAAGCAGGTGCACCATCAGTAGATATCCTTGCCCCCGATTTTTACAATCCCGATTTTAAATATTGGTGCGATCTTTACACCAGGCTTCCCAACCCGTTATTTACGCCCGAAATAAGATTTGAACAGGGTGTTGATGCTAAGGCATTTTTTGCTTTCGGCAATTATAACTGCTTAAGCTTTTCGCCTTTCTCTATAGAATCAACCAATACTCCTGCAAAAGAGCCTATTGGTAGGGCTTATGAGATTCTACAACAGCTTACACCGTTAATCACCAAATATCAGCCAAGGGCAGCAGTAAAAGGTTTCCTGATCGACAAAGCAAGTACAGTACAGCAAGTTACTTTAGGCAATTACATTTTAACGGCAACCCACGATTATAAATTAGGCTGGTCGCCGGAAGCAAAGAATGAAATATGGCCAGAAGCTGGTGTAATAATTATTGAAGTTTCGCCCAATGAGTATTACGTGGCAGGCACAGGTACCGTTATTACGTTTGAACCCGTAGATAAAACCAGGAAAGCCGGATTTTTAAGTATTGATGAGGGTTCTTTTATCAAAGACAAATGGGTGGAGCAACGCCGGATGAACGGAGATCAGGATCATCAGGGCCGGCATGTGCGGATACCTGTAAATGAATACAGTATCCAACATGTAATCATGTACACCTATTAATATACTACAACTAATTAAATTACCACTTTGCTCAATAATAACTCATTAAACAGTTACTATGTAAAAATTTAGTACCCTATTCTAAACTACTGGGATTATGTAGTTAAATTCCATATATTTATATCGTATATATTTGATAATCAACCAAAACCATAAGCTATCAACTTACACTGTATGGAAGCAGAAGTATTGACCCACAAAATAGTTTTTATCACTAATTTTAAAGAGGATAAAGCACTTATACAGGATATTTTGGATTTAACTGTCCCTAGTTACAAATCAAACATGCAGTTGATTGAAAGGGAAGTAAATCACAACAGGGATATTTATATTATTCGAGGTGAAGAACAAGAGCTGCTTGCCTTTTTTATGGTCAATTACGAGCCGGTTGATGGAGAATTTACTTATTACCTGGGTTTAAGCGCTTGTAGCGAAACTTATAAAGGCAAAGGTTTAGTTAAATCCCTATACCTGCAACTGATGCATGATTGCCGCCTGAAGGAACAAAATCAAGGTAAAAAAATAATGCTATGGTGGACAACCGCCACCCCAATTGTTTATTACTGGTTTAATAAACACGCTTACCTGGTTCAGCCCGATATGGAAGGTGCTTATAATGCAAAGGGTAAACAAATAGCAGAAAAAATAGTGGCAGAAAAATTTCCGACTACTATTAAAGATAGCCAGCATCCGTTTATATTACGCTCTGTAGCCACAGAAACCAATTACTCTGACCATGAAGTTAAACGGATAAGCGACGCATCTAAAAACCTTAACATGAATGTGTTTGAAAATTTCAATATCAACGAACAGCGAGGCGATCGGTTTTTAATGATCGGTTATGCACCGGATCACTCAGGATATTAGTAATGCCATTGCCAAACCGTCTATAATCACATTGTCTTCGGTACCCAAATTCATATTGATAAGATAAGGGTTGCTTTCTTTTTTGTTGATACCCGCTGTATTTGGTCTGCTTTTTTTAGCTAAGTACCAATTTAAGCCCCAATTGTACAAGCAGGCCACTTGCGCCTTATTAAGCTGATAACTACCAATTAGTTCATCAAACATTTTGTTTTTACCTGCCCCATGTCCTTTTTCTGTATTCATGAGTTCGGTAGCCCTTAAATTCAAATTCTTTAGTTTATTATGGCTAAAGGCATCCAATATTTTATTGTCGGCGGTTAGCGCGTAGTAATTGATTAAAGCAAGTTCTTTAATAGCCGGATTAATCAGCTTATAATCTTTCATTAAAATATCTTTTAATCGCCTTGCGCTGCCTAACGTATAAACTGAAAATACTTTTCTCAGGTTATCAATTTTCTGGTCAAAGGCAAGTGGTTCAAATGCGGGTACCAACAATATCTTTAGCCTGTTACTTAAAATATTATCCAGCAATTCGAGTGCAAAGAATTGATTTTCGGCACTCTGCCCCTCCCTGCCCATTATATCTGCAATTACCTGGATAGATGCAGGCTCGTAAATTAGTTTCAACAGTGCAAATAAAACTGCGCTTATTTTGGCTTCATGTAACTTAAGCTCGTAGGTAAGGCTTTGATTGTTGAGCCCGGCCAGGTCATATTCTGTGCTCATTACCCAAACCAGTTCCCGGGCAAAATCTTCGCATAAACTCTCAAAATAAAAAACATCAGCATCGGCCCTGTCACCTTTACTGTAAACAGATATCAACTCCAGTTTTAATTCCAGATCAGATATTTTCCAAAGCTCCTTAAACAAGCGCAAGTTGATAGCTGATGAACCCAAAAAACGGATAATACACAACCTGCTGAAAAAATTCTCATTCACAAAATAAGCATTAATCAGCTTACGGTGCAGCATCTCACTATCATCTGCCGCGTGGATAATTGAAGGATTATAAAACGAAATAGTACGCAAGGATAAACTGCTTTCATTAATAAGTTTAATGGCATTACCAATTACTTCCTGCATTAATGGATATGCCGTAGATGTTAAATCCGCATCAGCTACCGGCTCGTAATGATGTTTTACACTATATGCCGGGCTATCTGCTTTTGCATTGTATTTAAGCTGGTTAAGGTATTCCTTTATTTTTTTCTTGTAACTATCATAGAGTTTCAGGCTAATTACCAGCCACGTTACAAATGCAACAAAGCAGATGCCCGCAATGACGCTTAAAAACAACATCGGATCTTTAGATGAAAACAGGCGGGAAAATACAATGAGCAAAACACCGGTTAATACGGTAGAAACCTGGTTAAGTAAACCTTCAATATTGGCTTCTATCTGCATCCGCTCAGACCGGCTTGTTACCTGGTAAAGTACCTTGGTTGCCGGGGTAGATATCCCCTTACGGATTACGCGTTCGCTCCATTTTGCCAAAAAGATAAACGCCACCAAAAAAATGGAGTTTTGCAACACAAAGCCCGAGAAAAATGCCATCAGAAAACAACCGCTCAAAATAAGCGGAAGCAACAGAATACAAAACCTTATTCCCTTTGAGCTTAGCACCGAGCCAGACAATATTGAAAAGGTAAGCTCCCCTGTTTTAACAATAGTAAAAAATACGGATACAATGGCAGCAATTTCAATACTGGTTTCGGCAGCCATAAAACGCACAGATACGAGGTAGGCATAATCAACAAAATAAATGGCAGCTACAGAAAATACAGTTGCAGCAGCTATCAGTAAATAAAAGTTATCCCGTAAAAAGAATGCAATATTTATCTTTTTAGGGATACTGCCTGATACTGCCATAGCATCATTCAATTTTTCGCGACTATGTTTGTTTATAAAAAACAGAGGTATAAAAGTAAATAAAATGCATATCCCAGATATTAATAGCAGGTTTACAGTGGCGCCGGTAATGCGAATAATTCCGGGTGCTATCAGATAGGCCAATATAGATGCTACAATTTCGCCTGTACCCACCAATGCCAATAGGCGTTTGCTTTGCGCCAGGTTAAACATGCGGGCACAAATAGCAAAAAATCCCAACGAAAAAATAATGGTAAACGGCATATTGAACAGGAAACCAAGATAGGCCACATACACACCTAGCGCCGGGTTACTGCTATAACGCACAAAAGCAAAATAAATAAGGATACAAACCACACTAAAAGAGCCAATACTTTCGCAATAACTTCTGATAATGCTGGTATGCTTTTGCCTGTGTTGATATAATTTAATAAGAAAGAAACCTACAGTACCCGAAATAATGTAGGCATATGGCAGGTTAGATACACTGGTTTTTTGAATAAGAAAAGTATTAACCGCAACAAAATAAAACGATATAGATATGCCGGTAAATAACGACAGCAAAAACAACTGCCTGAAGGCTTGCTTTTCTTCGGGCTTGACAGCAATAAACCTGGATAAAGCTTTGAGCCCTTTCATAATCAGTTGCCCAGGTTAGCTATTAGTTTGAGAAAAACAATACGGCCCGGTTGAGGTACCCTTGAGCTTTGAACGCCACTTGCAGCCCTTACACCCGGCGAATAATATAGGATGTTGCCAATATTGGTTGAACTGCATTGAAAGGTTAACATTTTGGTTATGGCATAACTTGCAGCACCACTAAGTAGCGTATACCCCGGTGTTTCTGTATACGGGCTGCCACTAATGGTTGTATTTACACCCACCGGCTTATCGCCCACAAAGTTTGCCCGCAGGTTTAAATTAAGTTTATCATGCAGCGTGCGCCAGTTAACGCCGGCATTTGAAGAGAAGCTGGAAATATCACCAATCCTGACAAGTTTGCTTTCCCCATTGGTAGTAACCTGGCTTTTAGGATCTGTAAAGGTACAATTGGCATACAATGAAATATGGCTGGTAATGTAATGCTCTGCGGTAACCTGTACACCTTGTATGTGCGATTTACCGATAGCCTGGTATTGTGTAGTTTTTACGCCCAGCGTATCCACATTTACAGTACCCAATATATTACTGTAGCGTGCATTGTAATAGGCTACCTCAATATAACTTTTAACAAAAGGCGTAAACCTGGCAGTAAATTCAAGGTTTTTAACCCGCTCTGGGGTAAGCGTTGGGTTATTCACCAAACGGGCCGACGAGGTTGCAAATTTGTTATAGACCGATGCATCAAGAAACGCTTCGCTGTAAATAGCTTTAAAAACAAATTTACCGGGGTAATATACAGCCGAAAGACGTGGGTTAAATACGGTACCATAGCCATACTTGCCGTTGATCTGGTTATGATCCATACGGCCGCCTGCAGATAAGTTCAGTTTTCGTGGCCTATCCTGATAGCTGGCCTGCCCATATACACCGGCATCAAAAATGGAGTAATAATTGCCACCTTTGATACCCGCCGCCGTAACACCTGTATTAATAGGATCGGCAACAGCCGAATTTACATAATCGCCCTGAAACAGTCCATTACGTAGTTCGACACCCAAGTTTATGTCCGTTTTTTCGTTAATAACATAGTTTACCCTGTTCTCTGTACGAAACTGCTGCGATTGTTCTGAAAAATAGTTGGACTTAAAATAAGGTGTTGTGCCTGCCAAAAAATCCTGGAACCCAAGCCCGGCATTGGCATACCCATAATAACGGGTGGTAACCGAATTTTGGCCAAAATCACTTGTTCGGAAATAAGTAAAATCTGAGAAAGATAAACGCTCGGATAAATTACGATCATACCTCACGTATAAAAACTTCTGGCGCACTTCCCAATTGGTGAGGGCCGAACTTACTGCATAGTATTTATCATTGTAATCGGGCGATGCTCCTTCTGACCAGCGCTGATATTCGAGGCCAATCTTAAAATCGCCCATCTGTAATTTGGCCGAAATAAACCCATCTCTTACCGGGTCAGAAAACGCGGTGCTAATGCCATTGTAGCCTTTTTTGTAATTAGCCTGATCTAATGAATCGGCCCTTGAAATGGCTGCAGCAGTTGGCACTATCTGGGTACCGGCATTGTTAACTGTATAATATTTTCCGGTTGGGTCATAGGTTTTATACAGGTCTGCAGTTTTTTGCGAATAAGGCTGGGTAAATACGTTTTGATAGCGATTTGGGCCAAATTCGCTGGCAGTCCATTTACTATCCCAATCCGGGTAAGACGAAAGGTCGGTATCATCGGCATGATATAATCGACCGGTAACCGAGAAAAACAAATCCCGTTTTTTAACGGCTACTGTTACATCGCCATATTTTGAATTCATATTACCTGCCCCAAACTGGCCGGTAACCTTATACTGGGTTAATTTAGTAAGGTCTTCTCGTGTGTTCTCCTGCTTAAAATAATCATCGCCATTTTTAGTGATGATATTGATAACCCCCACAAATGCGTTGGCCCCATAAATGGTTGATGCCGGGCCGTAAATAACTTCTACCCGTTTAATATTGCTTAACGGATATTGCCGGGTAATAAATGCAGCATTAGACCACATTTCGTTATCCTCTACCCCATCTACCAGCAGTAAGGTACGGTCGGTATTGGCTGCGGTACGATAGCCACGCTGAAACATAGCCGAGTAGGTTAAGCCGGATGTACGGGAAATATCAAACCCAGGCAGGTCATGAAATAGTTGTTCAATATCGGTGTATCCCCTATCCAAAATGTCCTGGGCGGTAATAATATTAATAGTGGCCGGTGCATGGTCTATACTCTCTGCCTTTTTTGACACCGATGAGGTTAAATTAGCCTGCATTTGTGTGCGGATAAAATTTACCTGCATGCGAAAACGGTCGGGATCTCGCGCATCAACCTCAAAGTTACTTTTTAGGGAAAGCATTTTTTGAATCACGTCACTGGCATTAGCTGTCGAGTCCATCGCCAGGTACGACATCGCTATTAATCTATACGCCTGTACCTTTTCATCATAATTAAGCCCGCCCTTACTATTCAGGCAATAGTTTAGCCTGCTTATCGACTCATTAAATTTGCCAACATTATACAGGCCTTCTGCATCATTAATCGATGTAATGCCGCACTCCTGCGCAAATACACGGTTATATGCAGTTGATACGATAATAAGTAATAATACAATGTGTAATTTTTTAACCATATTATTTCTTGTTCTTTTTCAATTCTTTGAAAATACCGGCCATTGTAGCGTACCAGCCCATAATTCTTTTATCCTCACTTGCGGTATAAAGGTTTTCTCCGTTAGTACTGTAAGCAACTTTATAAACCCATTTAGTGTGGTTGCGCAGGGTTATAATATCATCTGTATTTCTGGATAGCATTACCGCACCTACATCTAATAATTTAACCGTTTGGTCGCTGCTGGCTGTAGCCAGCTGAATGCTGCCATCGGTAATACCGGGCCTAAATTGTATATCATTAATTGCCGATGCATGCAAGCTGAAGCTCACTTCTTTGCCGTCTGTCTTAATGTTTTTTAACCAAATGCCACCATCATAGGTCCCCGCAGCCAGGTAAGTATTGCTGGGGTCAACAGCCAGGCTTAGCACCTTGGCGTTAAGCCTGTATTCATTTGCCGGCTTGTCAGGGATATCGGCTACCGTTTTGTACAGGAATATATTGTTACCTGCCGTAAGGTAAATACCGTTATTGGTAGCTACAATGGCATCAAGGTTAAAAGAAGGTGTAAATTTTTTTGGTGCCAGGTTGTTATTGTTAAGTGCATATTCGGCGATACCTTTGTTACTAATGATCACCAATTCGCCTTTATCAAACAGTACCGATTTGCCAATGCCTTCAAATTTTATTCGCGATAGTTCTTTGATCGCATTACCGGATACCTGCAAGATAATAGCATTCCCTTCGGCTGTAAGCACCAGTATATTTGATGTGCCGGGGATAGGTGCAACAACGCGGGCATCCTCTTTGAGGTCGTAACTGGTAATGGGCTGTAGTATACCATTGTTGCCGTTCAGCAAAAACATACGGCCCGATTCATCTGCAGATATAAACTGATCTGCTTGTGGTAACGCTACAATGTTTCGCACCGGGTATTTGTGCAGCCCCAGCACATTTTTGTTGTTAATGCTGCTTACCCAGTTAAAGTAAAGTGCCGAGTAAATATCATTGCTTTGCAGTGGCCCTTTATTATCGTTGTTTAGTTGATAGGCTTTTAGTGCCCCCTGCCTGCTTTCCTCATTCTTATTGTCATTCAGCAATAACATTGATTCGTAGGCCAGGTTTCTTGATTCGGCCAGGTCACGCAATCGGGTTGATATTTGCTTTTGCTCTACCGCTACCTTCTCGTTAGCTACTGCTTTGCCGGTTTGTGTTTCGGCAATACCTTGTTGTTGCCTGGCCAGTTTGGCATTAGTCTCGGATATTACCTTTTGGCGCTCAGCGTATGATTTTTGCTGCTCGGCAATAGTTTTTTGTAACAGGGCGTTTTTCTCGCTTACCTCAGATTTTTTCTTGGCACCTTCGGCTATAGATTTCTGCTCCAGGGCCACTTCTTTACTTTGCTCGGCCAGCCGTTGCTGGTCTACAGCTATTTTACGTTGTAGCAAAGCCTGTTTACGCTGGCTTTGTGCTTCCTTACTTTTCTTCTCGGCTATTTTAGTTTGCCGTGTGGCCAAATTTCTAAGCTGAAAAGAATAAATGGACAGCATAAATGCAGCCAGTGCTATAATGGAAATGATAACGGTAATACGGCGCGCACGGCGCAGGCTTTGCTTTTGCGCCAACTCCTTATAGGTAAGCTCCAGTTCGTATTCCTGCTTGCTATGTTCCAGAAAAATGATAGCTTTTTCAAATAAACTATTGTAGCGTGCAGCCCAGGTTGCGTTAGGGTTATTTTCTTCTTTCCATTTCCAAGCTACCTGTAATTCGGGATCTCTAAGTAAACCACCCTTGCCGGTTTCATACAAGTCTGCCGCTTCGCACAGGCGTAAGTAAATCTCGGCAGATTGGTTTTCCTCGTCAACCCATAATATCAGCCTGTCCCAAACCCGCATTAAGCTCTCGTGCGAAATATCGATAATAGAATCATCAGAGAGTTCGATACCTTGTGGCGGCATTAAAAAGGCCCGGCCATTTTTTCTGAAGATATCAATTACGGCAATTACATCGGTTGACTGTGCCCCTGCCAGTTCACTGATCTCAGCAAGCTTTCGCGGGCGCCTGATGCCAGTTACACTAAAACCCTTATCTGTAATGGCTTTAAACATCACCTCGCAAATCTGCCTTTCGCCGGTAGTTTTTAACTCGGCATAAGCTTCTTCTGCATGCTGCGAAAGTGCATGAGCCATGGTGCCAATATGTTCGTAATTATTTACGTCTATCGGTTCCGGGTCGTTTGATTCCTGGTTTTCTCCATACCAGTTTTCCCAGGTGCGCATTAATGCATGCTGTAATATAGGCAGTTGATCGGGGTTGTCGCCTACATCGTTAAGCAACTGGTTTAGCAAGCGTGGCGACATGGTTGCACCGCCTACAGCAACCGGGCCGGTAATGGCCTCACGCCTTTCTTCCCTCGTCATGCGCGGCACCAGGTACTGGCCTTCATTAATGGCCTCTGGCAAGCCCCTAAACTGGGTACACTCACCCAAAAAGTCCGATCGCATGGTAAATACGATGTATATCGGTACTTCTTTCTGTTCGGCGGCTTTAATCAGCAGGTTAATAAAAGCTACAGAATCGCGACGGCCTTCCATGGCCTTTTTTTCATAGCTGCTAAAGCGGAACAGTTCTTCAAACTGATCTACCAGGATCAGTAAATTTTGACGGGGATTAAGCCCTGCCTGCTTGTAAGCCTCTATTAAGCCAAAATTACTCCTGCGAAGTGTGCTTTCGGTAATGGATGTATATAAAAGATTTTCTTCGGTAGTTTGATTTTCATACAGTACCGAATTGACTAAAGCATTGGCCATATTACCTATAGGGTCATTCCCCGGCCTTAATGAACAGATCTTCCACTGAGAACCAGCGCCAGACATAAACCCACTGTGCAAAGCGGGTATTAGCCCTGATTTGACCAGGGATGATTTACCGCTGCCCGATGAGCCGATAACACTTAGAAAACGTACAAGGCGTAGTTTTTTCAATAGTTCGTCTACCTGTTTTTCACGCCCGAAAAACAGGATATCTTCATGCTCTTCAAATGCACGAAGACCAGGGAAAGGATTTATGAACGCGGTATTGTCTATCATAACTGCCTCTGTTAAATCCTGGATAAAAGTTTTTTCAACTGCTCTTCCGGGAAGCTTTGCATCCCGTTAATGACTTCGGCCTCCAATGTTCTGAAACGCTGTTTAGATGCATTATCCGGCTGGGCTATAAATACGCCTTTTAGCGCCAGTGGGTCTGTGCGGCCATACCCGCTTATCTTCATAAAATCGCGCATTTTAGATCGCAGCCATAGTTCATTGGCATTGCTGTAAAATATAATTGCAGCCTTACAGGCTTTTAAGTTCTCGATATGATCTTCCCTGATGTCAGATTCTTCACCATCAAAAATGGGGATCACTACCTCGTAGCCATTATCAAATAAATAATCTTCCAGCGGTTTAATGGCATCCATATCCAGCATATCACAAATCAGATAAACTATTTTTGTGGTTATTTCATCTGGTTCAGGGTCAGCCTTTTTGGTTTCTTGCTTTTGCTTAATTGAGTTAAGCTTATCTATAACAATGCTCTTAAATTCTTCGAGATTACCTTGTATCAGATCGGCGCCTGTTACGCCATCACGCCCCCTGCTTAATTTATCAATAAAAGACACCTGCCGGTCGTCAACAGGTTCGCAATTTTCTGGCACCCAGATAAGCCGGGGCATGTTGGTTGCCGAACTGTGGGCCGAAGCCACGTCATTTTGTATCTCTACTATTGATTTTTGTGCCCCTTCGGGTACTATGCCATAGTTTTCGCCTATAAGGTGTATCGATAAACTCGAATTATCTAAATACTGGCCAATGCTTTCACTCAATGGCAATGCCATCAGCGGCAACTGTTTATCGGGATATACCTGGTAACCATAGTCTTGCAGTTCGCGTTTCAGGCTATCGCGAAACTCCTGGGTATCGTAGCTGGATTCACTTAAAAATATTTTGTCTTGTTCTTTTTTACCTGTGGGCGCAGCTATCGTCTGCTTGCCCGATTGCTCCGCAGGGTTCTCTACACTCTCCAGAAAAGCGCAGATGTCATGCGCCAGATCATCCAGCTTATCCCAATAGGCTGTTTCTATATGCTGGCCAAATGATTGGGAAAGTTCTTTAATACGGCCAGTAGCCGGGTCGGTATTGTAAAATTCATACCCCAAAACGTTATGTATCTTTTCGGGGTGCTGCTCAATCCTCACCGGGGTTTTAATAATTTTAAATATCCGCGATTTATTGTGAATGTTAAAGCCTATGTTTTGCTGGCAGGCATCATAAAATTCATTTACCTCCCTTACGCACCATTCAGATTTTACATACCGGGGGGTAAGGATAGAGATCATGATAGCGACGTTAGAAAACTGATCAATGATCTGTTTATCAAACACGTGATTACCTTGCAAGGCAGGGTCGCGCCAAATAACAGGTCTCCGGCCAAGCAATTGTGCCAGCCTGATATCCAGCGCCCTGTGAAAATCCGTGATCCATCCTTTCTGATTGGCGATCAGGGCCTCATCATCTATGTGCGCATAACTGATAAATAGATCCGTTGTAAAATTCATATGATCAATACCTTACGGCCTAATTATTTTTAATTGAATTAAGCAATGGTAACAGTAAAAAAAAGTTAAGATCCTTTTCCTGATTTAAATCGTCCAGCTTATCAAAAGGAATAATCTGGTCATGTATTTTTAAAATATCCTTTAATATAAAGCGCTCGTCTTTATTATCCGGCAGCGGGCCATATTTAAAGTTGAACACTATTTTCTCAGCGCTCCAGCGTTTATGCTCCATTGGGGCCAGCTTTGGGAAAAACAGTTGTATATTTTGGCGGTTAAGCGGCCAGCATCCCATGCGTTTTAATGATGATACCTTAAAAGCAATTTGGCGGGCGGCATATCTGTTCGAATCCTTTTTACGGTGCGATAAAACATTCCAGCGTTTTTGGATAGAGAACCGGGCCTTTAATTCACTGTAGTTTGCTGAAGTTTTAGCTGTTAAATATTTAAGTACATAGTCTTCTATCACTTTTTCATTGATGCTATCCAGCGTCTCGGGCATGGATACGATATCATGCTCTAAAGCCGCAATAACATCAGCAGCATTATTTAAATTATACTTCTGCTTTAACTCGCCGGCAAACTCATACTTTAAAGCGTAGTAGTAATTAATGATCCTCGAGAGCTTATCTGTCAAAGCCGATTCTTCAATAATGGTATCACTGGTACAGGTATCACTAATTAACTTTACCTGGTGGATGTTAAGTTGCTGACTGAATACACTTTTAATGCCGCCTTTGTAATCGTGGTCTGCATCTAATAGATTAATGATCTCCGCATCTTCGGGCAGGCAAATCACAACTGGAATCTGTGAAATGCTGAGTGTTTGCGCATAAAAAAACTGTCTTAAATTGGTAGATGCGGTAAGCAGTGCGGCATCAGAATCACCAAACATATAAGCAATTTTAACCTTGCTTATCTTTTCAATTTCTTTTTTAGACCAGGCAAAGTTTGCGTAAAAACTGGTATTTAAAAGCTTTACAGGAACCAGGTCTATGTATTCATTATAAAAAGGATACTTGTAAGCAAAATGACTTACTGCTGTATCGGCGTTCTTATCCAGCAGATAAATGGTCAAATTGGTCATTGCTGGAGAATGGCTTAAGATGATATTCTCTAACAGGAAGTTTTCTGCTACCTGGTTAAAACCTACTATTGCAATTGCCTGTTCTTCTTCTTTTTCGTTATCTGTAACATAAGCATGCGGCGGAAACTGATCGTAGATTTTTCGGGCGGCAAGCTGGTATACATTAAATGTTTCCAAGTCATAATGCTCATGTTTATTGTTAATATCCAAATAGTCTTTCAACACATTGATATTATCGGTTTTATGAATGTGGACTAACATCTTGGTAACCCGGCCAGATGGTTTTCCATGCAGATAAGCGATGAGGCTATTAACGAGTTTAATGTTATGCGCATCATCGGCCTCTGCCAAAACACATACAGAAGCATGGCTTATGAAAGAGTTTTCAAACTCTGTGTTGATATCCTTTTCGGCCAATACTACCCCACCCTTCTTTTTAATTTCAGAAGAAAAATGATCATCTTTTTTTTCAATTACAATTACCTTGTAACCATTTTTAAGCAATTCGAGCGCTATTTTACGGCCAATTTGCGATAATGAAAATACAACGATATGATCCCGGTAGGTTAACCTGATTTTAACAACTAAATAAGCCTTGTAAATTTTACTGAATATGAGCGAAAATATACTGACTATAAATACTGCAGCAGCTAAATATGCTGCTATTAAAACCAATACATTATCAACTTTGGCGCTTACATGGTGAAAAAAGAAAAGGCCTAATGCCGAATAAGCAGCGCCCCAGAAATTAAACTCGTGCCCTAACTCCTGGTAATACCCGGTTATGGCTAATACAAATACGGCTAATACGGCTAATACAACTAATAACGGATGAATTTTTACGGGCTTGACAGAATGGTCGGCGCTCATTGCTTAAGTAATAGATAAATGTGATAATGTTAACAACGTAATGGGCACTAAGCAGTGCCACAAAAACGGTATTAAGATATGGAAAAAATTACATTTATGTGTTTAAATACTGTTACAATGGTAGTTTAGAGTCTTTTACCTTTTAGGATAGGCAGATAAAACAAAGGCACAATCCTCTATTTTATACTGAAACGCAATTTTCTTAGCTATTAATTAGATAACAGATCACTAAATCAAATTTTCACCTTTTTGCTCAAGCAATATCTCTTTAATTTTCTCGTTCCCTTCAATGGTTTTTAAACCTTCTTCGTACCCAATCATAAAGATTTCCTCTGCTGCTGCGGTATCAAATATGCCATAGCCACCCAATCCATGTGGTTCAATAATTACATCACACAAGCTTTTATGCACATTGAGGCTCGAGTTGATGGCTATCATTGCGGCCCTGTCAATCAAATTACCAAAAGATTTAATCTCTTTAACTACCGGCAAATGATTGCATGACGAGCCGATAATGAGGTCGCAGTTACCTACCAGAGGTTCCACCGGGAAATTATTAAGTATACCACCATCAACATACATGTGGTTATTAATAATGATGGGCCTGAAAATACCCGGCAAACAACAAGAAGCTAAAATGGCCATATCAAGGTCGCCATCGGTGAAGTATACCAACCTACCTTCGCCCAGGTCAACTGCAGCTATAGTAACCTGTGTGTTAAGTTTTTGAAATGAATTATGCGGAATATATTTATCAATTAAAACACGTGCTTTTAATATCGAGATTAAACCTGTACTACCGAGCGAAGGGCGTAATAACGTTAGCAGTTTGGTATCCCTGATGATTTGTACAATTTCTTTTGGCGCATATCCTGCGGCAAAAAAAGCAGCGGCAATTGCACCCGCGCTGGTACCGGATATATGAGAAAATTGAATACCATGATCTGTTAATGCCTGTATTACGCCTAAATGCGACACTCCTCTTACCCCGCCTCCGGATAATGCCAACCCAATTTTCCGGATTTTACTTTGATCTGTACCTGAATTCATTAGCTTATTTATAATTTGAAGATATGACTTAAATACCAACGCTAAAGTTTAAATTAATAAAAGGCATCGGGATTTAAGCTTCTATAAATTTACAAATTAGATAATAACTGCTTTAAGCAGGCAACATCTTACGGCATGGTGATATCACATCTATTTTTAATACGTATAGTTGCGTCAAGAAAAACCCGGAGCAAGAATAACTTGTTGTTAATCTTATACGGAATTGATACTTTGCTCCGAACCTTAAATATTAAACAACACTTATGAAACAAGGACTTTTAATTGATATGGATGGCGTTATTTACAGCGGCGAAGAGATGATATTTGGTGCTGATAAATTTATAAAACACCTTCTTGATAACGATATACCTTTTGCCTTTATGACTAACAACAGCCAGCGCACAAGCCTGGAGGTGGTGAGAAAGCTGAAACGGCTTGGCATTACTGTAGAAACCAAACATGTTTATACCAGCGCTATGGCAACCGGCAAGTTTTTGGGCGATCAGAGCCCTAACGGAACAGCCTATGTGCTGGGCGAAGGTGGTTTATTAACCAGCCTGCACGAAAACGGCATAACCCTGGTGGATAGTGACCCCGAGTTTGTAGTGCTGGGCGAAGGCCGCAACTTTACTTTAGAAATGGTACAGCGCGCTGTAGATATGATATTGGCAGGTGCCAAGTTTATTACCACCAACCGCGACCCATCACCCAAAA
Source organism: Mucilaginibacter polytrichastri (assembly GCF_001911425.1). Lineage (GTDB taxonomy): Bacteria > Bacteroidota > Bacteroidia > Sphingobacteriales > Sphingobacteriaceae > Mucilaginibacter > Mucilaginibacter polytrichastri. The sequence goes on from NZ_MPPL01000001.1 coordinate 2,566,426, forward strand.
AACCGGGATGGAACAACCTGGGCATTGCAGCTACCACAGCCATGATTGAAGAAGCAACCGGCCGTAAAGCATTTGTAACCGGCAAACCCAGCCCTGTAATGATGCGTTCGGCACGTAAGTTTCTGGGGTTGGAAACAGCCGAAACCACCGTTATTGGCGATACCATGGAAACCGACATACAAGGAGGCGTACAAATGGGTTACAAAACTATCCTGGTACTCTCTGGCATAAGCGACCAAAACCAGCTGAGCCATTATGCTTTTAAGCCCGATATGGTGGCTGGTTCGGTCGATAAAATCACTTTCCCTTTAAAATGGTGGTAATTTAGAATCAAGAGACAAGAATCAAGACTTTGTTATAATACGTAAGGCTACCTTTTGGGTAGCCTTACGTATTTATATTATTTCATTAATCTGTATCATGTAGTTAATGACTACCGACCCATAAACTAAAAACTACGGAAACTTAACGCCCCTGTAATTAGCCACATTGGCCAATGGGATGTTAGAACCATATTGGGTATTGATGGCTTTGATAAACTCATTAGCAACTACAGAATATCCTCTTGGCGTTAAATGTACGCCATCCAGCGAGAAGATCCCGCCGCTGATGTAGGCAGAGCTCAGGCTCACCCCGTCTACCACCAAACCATGCGCCTTTAAATTGTTTAAAAAGGTATACATATCATTCACTGCTATGTTTTTTGAGGCCGCTACCGATTTTATGGTATTGTTGTAAGCAATTACATAATCTTTGGTTAAGGCTACTTCATTCGCATCCAGTACATACTGGTTCTCTATCGGGCTGTAGGGGGTTAAGCCATAAGGCAGCATACCGGCAGGGGTAGATACCAAAGTACCGATCTTTGCTGTCGGGAAGGTCAGCACGATCAGGTCATTTGCCGTAGCAGGCCTGGCGGCATAGGTAGTGCCTGCTGCCGTGGCATCGCTTTTGGCATTGATAAACAAAGCCTGCACCGCTGGGTTGGCTTTTTGCACACCGGCAAGGATGGCAGCCACAGTTACCGTGTTAAAGTATGGGATCGACGTTACATCGGGGATGGTAGCCACCACGCCTTTCTGTCCGCTGGCAGTTAGTTTGGTCATTACGGCACTGTACAGGGCAGCGAAAGTACCTTTATCGGTCAGCAAATCACCTGCACCACCCGAGGTGGCATAACCCAGCGCATCATTATTACCCAGCCAGTTTGAGAAAAAAGTAAAAGGCTTGGCTGTGATGAAATCCAGGTATGCGGTATTGTGGGTGCCTTCGGCTCCGGTAAGCAGTCTTTCGTAAAAACCGTTGAGGTTGCCATAGCTGGCTAAGGTTACGTGTAGTAGTTTAATACCCGGTACACCATAGTTGTTTAAATCGGTACCTGTGTATTTGGCATACGTAATTACATTACCAAAGCCGGGGATAGCCGTTTGCCCGGTTACCGCTAAATTGGTGGTTACCGATGCCGTGATCGGCGAGCCGGTGGCGGTAAAGCCGGTTAATTGTAAATAACCCGAGCCGTTAGCCTGGGCATCTGCAAACAAAGGCTGGGTGAAGCTACCGCCACCTACCGATGCCATTTGTTTGGCAATGATAGATGGGTAAGAGTTTTGCTGCCCTTCCAGGTACAGGCCGCCATCGGCATAACCTGCCGTCAGCGAGTTGCCTACCGAAATGTATCTCGAAAAATCGGCCGAGCCGTGGCTTGGCGCCGGTGTTTGTACGCTGGGTTTACAGGCATAAAGGCCGGTAAGCAGCAGTATATATAAGTATAGTTTAAAGTTTTTCATCTAATTAAATAATAAGGGTTTACCAATGATAAGCTAATGATACGCCGGGGATATAAACATGTGTTTTAAACGTACCCGATAGTTGCGATTCGATATTGGTTTGGGTACGCGACAGGAGTTTCTCATACTCGAATGATACATCCAGATCTAAACGACTGGCCAGTTTATAGCCCAGGCCACCGGTAAAATAATAACGGTTAGCATCCGGTGCTTCGGGTGTTACATAACCATCTAAAACGGCGGTTGTGGCATAACCACCACCGGCACGTAAAAACAGCTTATCAGAAGCGGCATATTGCGCACCGCCTCTTAAACTTACCGCATCCTTATAATTGCGGGGCGAGTAGGTATCCTGTAAGGTTGCGGTATTCTGCGCATAATCAAAGGCCAATACTTTATATACACTCCAATGCACATAATTTACATCGGCTGCCAGGGTCCACCTTTTAGACGGATAAAAACCAAAGCCTAAAGAGGTTGTTGACGGCAGCGGGATACTAGCTGTAAAAGTATTGGGCTGCGGGAAATTTGCTGCCAGTGATGGCGCTACACCAAAAATGGCGTTGCCATTTTTAATGGTGGTATTCACCTTAGAGCGGTAATCGATACCAACCGTTATACCCGATTCTGTTTTGAAAAAGATACCGGCATTCCAGCCATAGCCATGGCCGGTGCCTTTCAGGCGGGCCTGGCCGTCGTTGCCGTTCGCATCGGATACCGGGATGGCCCTGGTTAAATCCACGCTGCCTATATTGTATACAAAACCACCGCCGATGCTTACAAAGTCGGCCAGCTTGATACTTAAGGTAGGTTGGATGTAAATGGCTTTCAGGTTAAGGCTTTCCAACGCGTACTTTCCCTGCCACTGGTTGCCCCAGTCGGTTAAACCGCCAAAGGGTGTGTATACACCTACACCAAATTTCCACCAGTTGCTTTTAGGGCCCCATACCGCGTAAAAGCTAAATGGTGTTGCAATTTTGTTTTTGGTGTAAAACTGGTCGTTGCTGCCCGAGGGATTAAAAACCGATTTGAAAATTAACGGGCTTATCCCACCCTGGATATAGTTTTGGGGCAGCATGGCCATGGCCCCCGGATTGAAAAATACAGAGGCACCATCTTGTAATAACCCCGTGCCGGTATGCCCCATACCGATCTGTTTCTGGCCCTCTAAATTGACCTGGAAGCCTTGTGCAAACGAAAGTGCAGGCAGGCATGCCAGCAGCACTAGTAATAGTTTTCTCATAATAAATTGGTTAGGCTATTTGTTGCTTATAATTGGTTTTTGTAGCAAACAACGCTTCAGATAAAATTAGGTTCATTAAACATCAAAAAAAGGGTCGTACTGCGGAGATATTAGTCAAAAAGTCGGAATTTGGAAATATAGGGTATAAAATGACCATTGGACAAATTATTTAGGCATCTAACATGCCAATACTTTAAAGTCAGATCACTGACGACAAGTTGTTACCAATATGACTTTAAAGTACGAAAAAGTGGAACATATTATGAATAAAAATATCATTGCAAAATTCTAATAGTCAATTATTTACATAATAAAATATAGTAACTCAATGACTTTTAAGTCTGCAATATGGAACAGGTGGAACATGTGGAAAGTTCCACCAATCTGCAATTCCATTTTTCGGAAATTCGGCAGAATTAAATATGTTTGGCTATCTTAAACCCGCTACCATATATATGAGTAAAAAAATCGCCCAGTTAAGTTTCCCCAAATTTGTTGATCTGTATGCAGACAAGTCCATAGGCACCGATTTTTTTATCACCGAAGAAAAACATCTTCTCGCACTAAGTGAGTATCCTTATCGTTCCGAAGGCTATATTATCGGTATCTGTACTCGCGGTACGGCCAAAGTAGAAGTGAACCTGCAGATTTATGATGCCAAGCCCGATGCCATGCTGTTGGCTACCCCCTTCCATATTTTACGGATCTATGATAGCAGCGAGGATTTTTTATGCCGTTTTGTAGTTTTCTCCAAATCGTTTCTAGCAGAGAATAATATTAACAGCCATTTTCTAGAATCATTCAGTTTCTTTAAAACCGCATCAACCCCTGTTATTTATACCGAGCCCGAAAGCGGCAAAGTAATGCGCGAAGTTTTCGAGCTCATTAAACAAAAGTTGCAACGCGAAGAACACCCCTACCGTACCGAGATTTGCCGCAGCCTGCTTAGCACACTTTTGTACGAGGTAGCCGCTGTTTACGAGCACGAACGCGTGATCATCAAAAACAAACAAACCCGCAAGCAAGAGTTGAACATGCTGTTCCAAAACCTGGTTTTCCGCCAGTATAAGGAACACCGCAACGTACAGTATTATGCCGACGAACTTTGTGTATCGCCCAAACACCTTACCGAAACTATTAAAGAAGCAACGGGCAAAACTGCCGGCGAATGGATTGACGATGCAGTAGTTTTAGAAGCCAAAGTGCTGCTCCGCAGTCACGAAGTAAGCATTGCCCAGGTTGCAGATGAAATCCATTTCCCCGATCAATCTTCTTTTGGCAAGTATTTTAAAAAGCAGACAGGGTTTTCGCCTTCGGAGTATCGGGTTAAAGCGAGTAGTTAACTTGGTTGTCTGTTATTGGTCAGTTCAGCATATGTAGATACGAGCTACAAGCTCGCACCCGTATTTGAAAAATTAATTAAAAAGAATAATTAACGATGCTCGAACTACTCATCCAGAATGTATAGAAATGATGAAAAATATATTCAATCTCCAATTTGTTCAATCTATTATATGGATTAATAATTTCGATTTACATAAAAATCTATGTAGTGTAGATGTAGTCTGCATTGAAAACAATTCGGAAGTTGCTTACAAGCTCGAATTATCTCATATAGTTTATCACTCTTTTCGACAAGAAAGTAACATTGAAGAATTTGAAGTTATTGAAACAGTAATTGAAGATTTTAATAATTGTGAATATGTAAAGTTTATGTGGTCTTCAAAATGGTCTGATTTTAAAATTATTAGATTTCATAGTGGTATCCATCACTTAATAATAGGATTCGGAAGCTACAGAATTTTTCGAACTTAATTGATCTTATAAACTCCAGCATAGCCTCTGTGCTGGGCTTTTTATATTTTAGCACTAACGTGGTATGAGCAACAAGCTCGCACCAGCCCGACTCTGCCGAATTTCATAAACAACAGACAACCGAAAAAATGACCAAAATCTCCGCACTCCTGCCCTTTTTTGGTTAGTAGGCTCGCTTACTTTTGAAATTGTAATTATATAGTGAAGCACTGGTATCTAAGCCGGGTGCTATCTACCAATTAAAACCAATTAGAATGAAAGTATTAGTTTGTATCAGTCAGGTGCCTGATACGGTTGCCAAGATTGTATTAAAGGATAATAACACGGTTGTAGATGAAAGCGGGATCACTTTTATCCTAAACCCGTACGACGAATGGTACGCCCTGGTACGTGCCCTCGAACTGAAAGAAACCGGCGTTGCCGAAACTGTCCATGTTATTATGGTTGGTCGTGCCGCAACCGAGCCTATCATCCGGAAAGCACTAGCCGTGGGCGGCGACGAAGCCATCCGCATTGATGCCGATAGTACCGACTCGTACGCCATAGCCAATTACATAGCCGAATATGCAAAAAGCGAGGCTTACGACCTGATTTTATGCGGCAAAGAATCCATTGACTATGCCAACGGTGCCGTAGGCCCTATGCTGGCCGAATTACTGGATACCGACTTTATAGGTTTCGCTACCAATATTGCAGTTGCCGGGACTACAGCAACCGTAAAACGTGAAATTGATGGCGGTGAAGAAACAGATGAAGTTAACTTACCTGTAGTAATTTCCTGCCAAAAAGGTGTAGCTGAAGCCCGTATCCCCAACATGCGTGGTATCATGACTGCCCGTACCAAACCATTAAAAGTAATTACACCGGCTACTGTTACGGCTCTAACTTCTGTTACGCATTACGAATTACCCCCGGCCAAAGCGAGTGTAAAATTAATTGCGCCCGATCAGATGGATGAGCTGGTGAACTTGCTTCACAGCCAAGCCAAGGTTATTTAATGTGTATTAAAAAATTAATAAAATGTCAGTAATCGTATTAGTTGAACACACAGCAGGCACTATTAAAAAAAAGAGCCTCGAAGCGGTGCAATACGCATCAGAAATAGCAAAAAAACTGGGCACCACAGCCACCGCAGTTATAGCGGGAAAAGTGGAAGAAACCGAATTAAAGAACCTGGGCGGCTACGGCGCACAAAAGGTTTTATACGTGGCCGACGACCGTTTGAACGAGTTGCATGCCCGCGCCTTTACCCGCGTTTTGGTAGCTGCTGCCAAGCAAGAAAACAGCCCGATAATTGTAGCCCTGCACGATGTAAATGGCCGCGCCATTGCGCCCCGTGTAGCCATACAGTTAAAGGCAGGTTTAATCAGCGGTGCGCTTTCTTACCCGGATACAGATAAAGGTTTTATCGTTAAAAAATCTGCCTTCTCTGGCAAGGCGTTTGCCTTTGTTAATGTAAACAGTGATGTAAAAGTGATATTGCTTGCTCCTAATAGCTTTCCTTTAGTTAAAGCCGATGGAGAAGCTGTTATAGAAAACTTTAATGTTTCTTTTGAAGATAAAGATTTCGGTATAAAAGTAAAATCGGTTGATGTAATTACCGGCGAAGTTCCGCTATCTGATGCCGAACTGGTAGTATCCGGTGGCCGTGGTATGAAAGGGCCTGAGAATTGGGGATTAATTGAAGATTTGGCCCATGCCTTAGGCGCAGCAACAGCCTGCTCTCGCCCGGTTGCCGATTCTGGCTGGAGGCCGCATCACGAACATGTTGGCCAAACCGGCGGTACTATCCGCCCTAACTTATACATTGCGGCGGGCATTTCGGGTGCAATCCAGCACTTGGCCGGGGTTAGTGGCTCTAAAACTATTGTGGTGATTAACAAAGACCCCGAGGCGCCATTTTTTAAAGCAGCCAACTACGGTATTGTGGGCGATGTAATGGAAGTATTACCCCGCCTTACCGAAGCGGTAAAGAAGTTTAAAGCAGAACATCATTAATACCAATATGCACGTTTTTTATGAGGGCCAGGTATTGTGGTCGCAGATAGATGCCAACCAGCACATGAGGCATTCGGCCTATGCAGATATTGCTGCGCAGGCCAGGCTGAATATGTTGGGTGCCGTGGGGTTAAACCCGGTAACGCTTTTAAATGCCCGCATTGGCCCGGTTCTGTTTAAAGAAGAACTTTTTTATCTGCGCGAAGTTGCCCTGGGCGATATGATCAAGGTAACCTGCGAACTGGTACGTGCACGGGCTGATGGTTCGCGCTGGACTATAAGGCACGAAGTTTACCGGGGAGATGGCATTAAAGCGGCTTCAATTAATGTAGACGGTGCCTGGATCGATATGGATAAACGCAAGCTCACTTTGTTACCAGAGGGGTTGGGCCACCTGTTTTCGGAATCGCCAAAAAGCGATAACTATATCGAAGACATACCCAAATCCAAATAGTAAACTGATTTGCAACCACTCACAACTCACCAAATAACTACTCACAACTAAAGCTAAGTAACTGACCATAATAAATTAATAACCATGAGTTTAAAAGAAAATTTCGAAATTGCCGTCAAGGAAAGCAAGGAGTTAACCAAGCGACCCGACAATGAAACTTTATTGAAACTGTATAGTTTATATAAACAGGCAACCGAAGGCGATATCGATCCAAATACACCTGCGCCCGGCATGTTCGACTTTGTAAATAAAGCTAAACATGATGCCTGGAAAAAACTAAGCGGAACATCATCCGAAGCGGCTATGGAAGAGTATGTCGCCCTTTTTAAAGAATTAAAAGGCGCCTGAGTAAAGCATTGAACAAATAACCGAACTTTTGACAAATGATTCCGAGATATAGACCTTTTTTATTCGTTCGCAATCAGGATATTTGTTTTAGATAAACCAATTAATAAGTCATTTACAGTATTCCTGATTTTTTCTCGCAATGAGAAAAATTGATGTTGCTTTTAAATCATCCACCCGGTGCCGGACGCGTTTACCGTGGCGTATTTTTTAAACCCAGCGATTTAGTAATTGCACTTAACCTACTATTTATATGCGCTTTTTTAAAAATTTCCCGGTGTACTGTTTGTTGATGGTACTCGTTGTTTTGCTGACTAATAAAGCAGCACATGCCCAGGCCGATAAGCTTGAAGGTGTTTGGTATAATGATATCAAAACCGCCAAAATATTGATCACAAAGGGTAATAACGGAAAGTTTAACGGCAAAATAGTTTGGTTAAAAGTAGTTAACGATGAAAACGGCAAGCCGCGAACAGACATCAAAAATCCTGATGCCAAACTAAAACACCGTCCATTGATGGGTTTGCATCTTTTAGCCAACTTCATAAAAGATCCTGACGACGAGGACAGGTATATTGATGGAACCATTTACGATCCGTTAAACGGAAAAGTGTATATGTGCAAAATTAAATACGAAGGTAAAACGATTCGTATTAGGGGCTATGTAATGATCCCATTATTTGGTAGAACAACCCATTGGGAAAGAACCAATTAAACCAATACAACTAACATTAAAGTTAACATGAGTTTTAAACGAATTATAAAGAAAGTTGCAGTACTTGGCTCTGGCGTAATGGGCAGCCGCATAGCTTGCCATTTTGCCAATATAGGTATGCAGGTATTACTGCTTGATATTGTACCTAAAGATGCCGACGCCAAATCAAGAAATAAACTGGTTAACGATGCTTTAACAGCGGCGTTAAAATCAAACCCTTCTCCCATCTACTCCAAATCATTAGCCAAAAATATTACTACCGGAAACTTCGAAGATGACATGTCCAAGATTGCAGATTGCGATTGGGTGATTGAAGTTGTTGTTGAGCGATTAGATATTAAACAAATTGTATTTGAGCAGGTAGAGAAATTCCGCAAAGCCGGCACGCTCATTACCTCCAACACATCAGGCATCCCAATCCATTTAATGGCCGAGGGACGCAGCGAAGATTTTAGGAAACATTTCTGCGGAAGCCACTTCTTTAACCCGCCACGTTATTTAAAACTACTGGAGGTTATCCCGACGAATGAAACTTTACCGGAAGTGGTTGACTTCCTGATGCACTTCGGCGAAAAGTATTTGGGCAAGACTACGGTACTGGCAAAAGATACGCCTGCATTTATTGGTAACCGTATCGGTGTGTTCAGTATCATGAGCATTTTGCATTATGCTGAAAAAACCGGAATCACCATTGAAGAAGTTGACAAGCTAACCGGGCCGGTAATCGGCCACCCAAAATCGGCAACCTTTCGCACTAGTGATGTGGTTGGCTTGGATACGATGGTACACGTTGCTAATGGCTTAAGCCAGGGAGTACCCAACGATGAGGCTAAAGACTTGTTCCAAATCCCAGAGTTTGTGACCAAAATGGTTGCTAACAACTGGTTGGGCAGCAAAAGCGGCCAAGGTTTCTATAAAAAAGATAAAGTGAACGGCGCAAACGTTTTCAGCACACTTGATCTGAAAACGCTGGAATACCAACCCTCTAAAAAGGTAAAATTTCCATCGCTCGAAACCACTAAAACTATTGATAAGCTAAGCGACCGCATTAAAGTGTTGTTTGCAGCCAAAGATAAAGCGGGTGATTTTTACCGTGCGATATTTTACCAGTTGTTTGCTTACGCAAGTAACCGCATCCCCGAAATTACCGAAGACCTGTATAAAATAGACGCGGCCATGAATGCCGGCTTCGGCTGGGAAACCGGTCCGTTTGAGAAATGGGATGCATTGGGCGTTGAGGCCACCATCCAAGCAATGGAAGCTGACAATCTTAAACCGGCACAATGGGTTTATGATATGGTGGCAAGCGGTGCAACCAGTTTCTATAAAATAGAAGATGGTAAAAAGTTGTACTATAATATACCATCCAAAACTTACAAGATCATCCCGGGTACCGAAGAGTTTATTCTGCTGGATAACATCCGCGCTACCAACACTATCTGGAAAAACAGCGGCACTACCATCACCGATCTGGGTGATGGCATTATCAACCTGGAGTTCCATACTAAAATGAATACCATTGGCGGCGAGGTAATTGAAGGCATCAACAAAGCAATTACCCTTGCCGAACAAGGCTATAAAGGATTGGTCATCTCTAACGAAGGAGCCAATTTTAGCGCAGGTGCCAACGTGGGCATGATCTTTATGATGGCGGTTGAGCAGGAGTTCGATGAGTTGAACATGGTGATCAAAGCATTCCAAAATACGATGATGCGGATCCGCTATTCATCCATCCCGGTGATAGCTGCCCCACATCAAATGGCTTTGGGCGGTGGTTGCGAGTTGTGTTTACACGCCGACAAAGTAGTTGCACATGCCGAGTTGTATATGGGTTTGGTAGAATTTGGTGTAGGCTTAATTCCCGGCGGTGGCGGCACTAAAGAGTTTGCCCTACGCCTAAGCGACGAATTGCAGGAAGGTGATATCGAGATGAATAACTTCCGCGACCGGTTCCTAACCATTGGTCAGGCTAAGGTATCTACCTCGGCAGCCGAAGCCTTTGAATTAGGTTATCTAAAAAAAGGCCGCGACCTGGTGGTGGTATCCCGCAACAGGGTACTGTCCGAAGCTAAAAAACAATGCCTGGCCATGGCAGAAGAAGGTTACACTCAACCGGTTCCTCGTAAGGATATCAGGGTGTTGGGGAAATCAGCTTTGGGCTTGGGTTATGTGGGTGCTAACACCATGTTCAGCGGTAATTATATCAGCGAACATGATGTAAAGATCTCCCAAAAACTAGCCTATGTAATGGCCGGGGCCGATCTATCACAGCCTACCCTGGTAAGTGAAGACTACCTGCTGAACCTGGAACGCGAGGCATTTATACAACTATGTGCCGAACGCAAAACGCTGGAACGCATCCAGTCTATCTTAACAGGCGGTAAAGTATTAAGAAACTAATTAACGAGCACAACAAAATGAACGCATATATAGTAGCAGCCAGCCGCAGCGCAGTAGGCAAAGCAACCCGTGGTGGTTTCCGTTTTACACGCCCGGATACCCTGGCTGCAGATGTAATTAAACATTTGGTGGCAAGCGTACCCAATGTAGATAAAGAGCAGATCGAAGATGTGATTGTTGGCAATGCCACTCCAGAAGCCGAGCAAGGTTTAAACGTAGCCCGTTTAATCTCGCTTATGGCCTTAGATACCGACAAAGTACCCGGCATGACAGTTAACCGTTATTGCGCATCCGGTTTAGAAACTATCGCTATCGCATCAGCTAAAATACATAGCGGCATTGCCGATTGTATCATAGCCGGTGGCGTAGAAAGCATGAGCCTGTTACCTATGGGCGGCTGGCGCATTGTACCCAATGCAGATGTAGCCATAGCCCACCCCGATTATTACTGGGGCATGGGCCTAACTGCAGAAGCCGTTGCCAAAGAATACAATATTGGCCGCGAAGAGCAGGATCAGTTTGCTTATCAATCGCATCAAAAGGCAATCAGTGCTATTTCGGGCGGCAGGTTTAAAAATCAGATCGTGCCGGTAACTGTATCGGAGACTTATGTAGACGAGAAAGGCAAACGTAAAACAAGAGATTTTACTATAGATACTGATGAAGGCCCGCGTGCAGATACGTCTATCGAAGCCTTAGCTAAACTAAAACCTGTATTTGATGCCAAAGGCATGGTTACCGCAGGTAACTCATCGCAAACCAGCGATGGCGCCGCCTTTGTCATGGTAGTAAGCGAGCGTTTTATGAAACAGAACAACCTTACCCCTATTGCCCGCTTGGTTAACTACGCCGTAGTTGGTGTACCACCAAGGATTATGGGTATTGGTCCGCTATATGCCATACCTGAAGTGTTAAAAAAATCCGGATTAAAACAGGATGATATCGATCTTTTCGAACTGAATGAGGCTTTTGCTTCACAGTCACTAGCTGTAATTAAGGGCTTAAACTTAAACCAGGACATTGTAAATGTGAATGGTGGCGCCATTGCTTTAGGCCATCCGCTGGGTTGCAGTGGTGCAAAGCTATCAGTCCAACTTTTCGACGAGTTGAAACAACGCGATAAAAAATACGGCATGGTTACCATGTGCGTAGGTACCGGCCAGGGTGCCGCAGGAATTTTTGAACTATTAAATTAAACATCAAAATATTTAAGACATACCATTATGAGCACAATAGCAGAAAACAAGCATTTAAAGGGCGGTGAGTTTTTGATCAAGGAAACAAATGCTGAAGATGTGTTTATCCCCGAAAATTGGGACGAAGAACAAATGATGATCGCACAAACCTGTCAGGATTTTGTGGAGCAAAAAGTTGTACCAAATATTGGCCGCATTGATGACCAGGAAGAAGGCCTGATGGTGAGCCTGATTGAACAAGCTGGTGAATTGGGTATCTTAAGCGTATCATTACCGGAAGAATACGGTGGTTTTGGTAAGGACTTCCCTACCGCCATGCTGATTAGCGAGAAAACCGGCCCCGGTGCATCGTTTTCTGTAGCGGTAATGGCCCATACCGGTATCGGTACACTGCCGATTCTATATTACGGTAATGAAGAACAAAAGAATAAATACATCCCTAAACTAGGTTCGGGCGAGTGGAAAGGTGCGTATTGCTTAACCGAGCCTGGTGCAGGCTCTGATGCCAACTCGGGCAAAACCCGTGCAACACTATCTGCAGATGGTAAACATTACCTCATTAACGGGCAAAAAATGTGGATCACCAATGCTGGCTTTGCAGATGTGTATACCGTTTTCGCCAAGATAGATAATGATGAAAACCTAAGCGCATTCATAGTTGAAAGAGATTTCGAAGGCCTGTCATTAAACCCAGAAGAACATAAAATGGGAATCAAAGGCAGCTCGACCCGCCAGGTGTTCTTTAACGACTGTAAAGTTCCGGTAGAAAACCTATTGTCAGAAAGAGGTAACGGTTTTAAAATCGCCGTAAATATCCTTAACCTGGGACGCATCAAATTAGGCGGCGCTGCTTTGGGAGCTTCCAAATCAGTGATTACCAATGCGGTTCGTTATGCCAATGAACGTGAGCAATTTGGTCGCCCTATCTCTAAATATGGTGCTATCCGTTATAAATTGGGCGAGCAGGTGATCCGTACTTATGCTACAGAAGCTGCCATGTATCGCGCCAGCCAAAACATTGAAGATGCCACCCATAACCTCATCGAGAACGGCATGGAAGCCTCTAAAGCTAAATTGAAAGGTACCGAGTTATTCGCTATCGAGGCTGCCATCATCAAAGTACATGCATCAGAAGCATTAGATTATGTGGTAGACGAGGGTGTACAGATCTACGGAGGTATGGGCTACAGTGCCGAGGCACCTATGGACCGTGCCTACCGCGACAGCCGCATTAACCGTATTTTCGAAGGCACTAATGAGATTAACCGGATGCTGACTGTTGATATGATCTTGAAACGCGCTATGAAAGGCGAGCTTGATTTAATGGGTCCCGCTGAAGCTGTAGCCAAAGAACTGATGGCTATCCCCGATTTTAATACTGAAGAAGAAGATCTTTTCACCAAAGAGAAGAAATATGTTGCTAACTTTAAAAAAGCAGTTCTTTTAGTTGCAGGTGCAGCCGTACAAAAATTAATGGCTACCCTGGGTAAAGAGCAGGAAGTGTTAATGTACCTGGCTGATATGGTGATTGAAACCTATGTGAGCGAGTCACTACAGTTACGTGTTGAAAAACTGGCCGGTCAGCGTGGAGAAGCCGCTGTACAAGACCAAATCGATATGATGCAGGTTTACATTCGTGATGCGGGTGATAAGATCTTTAAATCGGGGAAGGAAGCCCTGAATGCATTCTCTGATGGGGATGAACGCAGGATGATTATGGTTGGCCTGAAACGCTTTACAAAAACTGAAGATATGAATACCACAGCTGCAAGGAGAAGAGTTGCAGCCAAGCTGATAGAAGAAAATAAATACTGTTTCTAACAGTCCTTCTTCAGAACCAATTATAAACTATACGATAATGGAGAATGCAGCAAAATTATTTGATTGTATCGGCATACAAGCTCAAAACCCAAGGGCAGATCTGCTGAATGCCAAGGTAAATGGTGTATGGAAATCATACAGCACCGCCGAAGTGCATGAGAAAGTATACCAATTAGCTGCTGCGCTTTTAGCAATGGGCATCTCGGCTGGTGATGGCACTACCGAGGGCCGAGATAAAGTAGGATTGATTAGTAATGGCCGCCCCGAATGGATCATCGTTGACCTGGCGGTACAGTTAACCGGTGCTATTTTGGTGCCGTTGTACCCTAATACCAGCTTAAAAGAAATTGAACAGATACTGATTGAGGCAGATGTAAAATGCATGTTTGTAAGCGATGCCGATTTGTGTGGCAAGATCAATGCTGTGCGTGATCATGTACCTTCGCTGCAATCTATTTTTTCTTTCGATCAACTAAACGGCTGCACATCATGGGAAACTTTGCTTAAACCAATTAATGAGGCAAATCGTGCTAAAATAAAGTCAGTTAGTGATTTAATTAACGAAAATGATGTTAATACCATCATTTTCACATCGGGCACTACCGGCAGACCCAAGGGTGTAATGCTTACGCATAAAAATATTGTGAGTAATGTTTATGGCTCCAGCCAGGTACTTAACCAAATCCCGTTGGAAGAAAAACGTGCCCTGAGTTTTTTACCGCTCAACCACATTTTTGAGAAGATGTGTACTTACATCTATTTGTTTAACGGTTTTTCCATCTACTACGCCGAAAGCATGGACACCATTGGCCCGAACATGAAAGAGGTTAAACCTTACATTTTTACAGCGGTGCCAAGGCTACTGGAAAAAGTTTTCGAGAAGATCATGATCGAAGGCAACAAACTCACGGGTATTAAAAGATCCATCTTTTTATGGTCTATTGAAGTTGCCGAAAAATTTGAGCATACCGGTACCAGTGCCCTATACAATATAAAGCTGGCTATTGCCGATAGACTGGTTTACAGCAAATGGCGCGCTGCTATCGGCGGCAATGTGAAGGCCATCATTGTGGGTAGCTCTGCCTGCCCGGTAAGGCTGGAAAGGATTTTTACTGCCGCTAAAATGGTTGTATTGGAAGGTTATGGTTTAACTGAAACCTCACCGGTAATTTCGGTTAACCAGTACGACCCTACCAAACGAAAATTTGGTTCTGTAGGTCAGTTATTGAAAGATGCACAGGTTAAAATTGCTGAAGACGGCGAGATCCTAACAAAAGGGCCAAACGTAATGGTTGGTTATTATAAAAACCCGGAGCTGACCGCAGAAGTTTTACAGGATGGCTGGTTTTCTACCGGTGATATTGGCGAACTGGACAAAGATGGTTTTCTACGGATAACCGACCGCAAGAAAGAGATCTTTAAAACATCAGGCGGCAAATATGTAGCACCCGTACCTATAGAAAACCGGATGAAGGAAAGCCCGCTGATTGAGCAAATGATGGTAATTGGTGCCGAGCGTAAGTTTACGTCTGCCTTAATTGTTCCATCATACCCCAATCTTAAATTATGGTGCGATCAAAATAAAATCAGCTTTGCACTACATAGCGATGTGATAAAGGAGCCAACCGTTATTGCACAGTTTCAAACCATTATCGATTCATTTAATTCCGAGTTTAACCATGTGGAACAGATTAAAAAGTTCACCTTGTTACCAGACGAATGGACCATCGATGGCGGCGAACTAACGCCAACCGGCAAGATGAAACGCCGCATTATTTTAGAAAAGTACAAAACCGAGATCGAGAAAATGTATAGTGACGTAGGCAGTCCAACATTGGCGCATTAATAATATTCAATCCTTCTCCTACCCATTTATTAATGAAAACATTAAAGATCGATATAAAGGATAAACTGGCTGTGATCACCCTCGATCGCGGCCGGGCAAACCCTGTTAATTTAGAGATGCTTACCGAGCTTATTTCTACGGTAAAAGACATGGAAGCCAATAATGAAATTGGCGGATTAATTATTACCGGTAAGGAAGGTTTCTTTTCTGCAGGCATCGACCTTATTGAGGTTTATGGTTACAACGAGCAGCAGATTAAAGATTTCTGGACTAGCTTCCTGTTAATGCAGGCAACCCTGGTGGCTTTTAAAAAGCCGTATGTTGCTGCTATAACTGGCCATAGCCCGGCAGGTGGATGCATTATTGCCATGGGTGCCGATTACAGGATTATGGCAGAGGGACCGTTTATTATCGGCCTGAATGAAATCCCGGTTGGCATTATCGTACCCGACTCTGTATTTCAGCTCTACTCCTTCTGGTTAGGCCAGCGCAAGGCTTACCAGTATTTATTGGAAGGCAAATTACTGAACGTTAACGAGGCCCTTACCAATGGCTTGGTTGATGCCGTAGCCACACCTGCAGAAGTATTAAACCTTGCCGAACAAAAGGTACGCAGCTACATGAAAATGAATGCTGCCACCTGGAGCCAGAGCAAACTTAACCTGCGCAAAGAATTGTTAAGCCATGTACAGGCAGATAGCAGCACGCTGTTAGATACCATGCTACAGCAATGGTGGTCGCCCGAAACACGGTTTATTCTGCAAAAAGTAATAGACAAATTAACAAACCCGGTTAAAAAGTAAATCATGCAACAAACAAATATCAATGATGCTTTACCGGACAGTGGCGACAACGGCATGCTGCGCGACAATGCCTTCAAGGGTAAAACCATCATCGTAACTGGTGGCGGTACCGGCTTGGGTAAAGCCATGGGTACTTATTTTTTAAAGCTTGGCGCAAACTTGGTAATCACCAGCCGAAAACTGGATGTTCTGCAAAAAACGGCCACCGAAATGGAAGCAGAAACCGGCGGCAAAGTATTAGCCGTAGCCTGCGATGTACGTAATTATAACGAGGTTGAAAACGTGTTGCAGCAAGCGCTCGATACTTTCGGCACTCTACACGCACTAGTTAATAATGCCGCGGGTAATTTCATATCGCCCACCGAACGCTTATCTGCCAATGCCTTTTCTACCATTATTGATATTGTGCTGAAGGGATCGGTTAACTGCTCATTAGCCCTGGGTAAGCACTGGATTAAAGAAAAAACACCTGGCAACATCCTCAACATCATTACCACTTATGCCTCTACCGGTTCTGGTTACGTGGTGCCTTCGGCTTGTGCCAAAGGTGGTGTGTTAGCCATGACACGCTCACTGGCAGCAGAGTGGGGCCACCATCAGATTCGCACAAACGCCATTGCCCCAGGCCCATTCCCAACAAAAGGCGCTTGGGAACGTTTACTCCCCGGAGAAATGGCTGCTAAATTTGATTTTAAAAACCGGGTGCCGCTTAAGCGTGTGGGTAAACACCAGGAAATTGCCAACCTTGCCGCTTATCTTATTTCCGATTATTCGGGCTATATTAACGGCGACGTGATCACTATTGATGGCGGTGAATGGCTGCAGGGTGCAGGCCAGTTTAACGGCCTCGAAATAGTGACCGATGAAATGTGGGATGGCATTGAGCAAATGACCAGATCGGCCAAAGGCAGTTGATTTAACAACTGTTTGACAAATATTGATACCTATGATTGCACAAATTATTTTCCTCTTAATACTGGCAACTGCCGTGTTCCTGTTCAGCAAAAACGCTGGCAAGATCCGTCGTAATATATTATTGGGCAAAGACCTCGACCGAAGCGATAATCCAGCCGAGCGCTGGAAGATTATGACTAAGGTTGCCCTCGGCCAAAGCAAAATGGTGAAACGCCCGGTTGCTGCGGTAATGCACATCTTTATCTATGTGGGTTTTGTAATCATCAACCTCGAAGTACTGGAAATTATGATCGATGGGTTGTTTGGCTCGCACCGCATCTTCTCTAAACCACTAGGTAGTTTATACGGCTTGTTAATTGGCAGTTTTGAAGTACTGGCTTTATTGGTTTTGGTATCATGCGTAACGTTTTTAGCGCGCAGAAATATTTTGAAGTTGAAACGCTTTAGCGGCGTAGAAATGAAAGAATGGCCAAAATCTGATGCCAATTACATTCTATTCATCGAAATTTTATTGATGACAGCCTTTTTAACCATGAACGCCTGCGACTATAAATTACAGGCTATGCATTTTAGCCATTATATCAAAGCTGGCAGTTTTCCGATAAGTTCATTAATCGCTCCTTTGCTGCCATCATCCGGCGAAGCATTAGAAATGATTGAACGCGGTTGCTGGTGGTTCCATATCGTGGGTATCCTGGCTTTTTTAAACTATCTGCCCTACTCCAAACATTTTCATATTATTCTGGCTTTCCCGAATGTGTATTATTCTAAGCTGACACCTAAAGGTCAGTTTACTAATATGCCTACTGTTACCAATGAAGTAAAAGCCATGCTCGACCCATCATTTACACCCCCCGAAGCTACTGAACCCGGCCGATTTGGAGCCAAAGATGCAACCGACCTTACCTGGAAAAACCTGATGGACTCGTACACCTGTACCGAATGCGGCAGATGTACCAGCGTTTGCCCTGCTAATATTACAGGTAAGCTGCTATCGCCCCGCAAAATCATGATGGATACCCGCGACCGGATTACCGAAGTTGGTAACAACATAGACAAGCACGGCAAAGACTACACCGACGATAAAACCCTATTAGATAACTACATTACCCGCGAAGAACTTTGGGCTTGCACCACCTGCAACGCTTGTACAGATGCCTGCCCGGTAAACATTGACCCACTGAATATTATAACCGAAATGCGCCGCTATATTGTGATGGAAGAATCGCAAGCCCCGGCCAGCCTAAACAACATGTTCGGCAACGTAGAAAATAACGGTGCGCCCTGGAAATACTCGAGTGCCGACCGCTTTAACTGGGCAGATCACGAGTAATTGTTAATGAGGTAATTTGTCGATTAGTTAATTGAAATCTAACAACGAATAAATTCTGTTAATTCTTGAATTCTATAAATTCAGGTTCAGACAAAAGAATAATCATGGAAGAATTAAACCAAGATATACCTACTACCGAAACTATTAAATCTGAAATTGAAGATTCAAAATCCGAAATTTTGGTGGTTCCTACTATGGCGCAAATGGCTGCGGAAGGAAAAACACCGGAAATTTTATTCTGGGTTGGCTGCGCCGGAAGTTTTGATGAACGGGCACAGAAAATTACCCGCAGCATTTGCAAAATTTTGCAGCATGTGGGGATGAGCTATGCCGTTTTAGGTACCGAAGAAAGCTGTACCGGCGACCCTGCCAAACGGGCAGGTAACGAATTTCTGTTCCAGATGCAGGCAATGGTTAATATTGATGTGCTGAACGGGTATGCCGTAAAAAAGATTGTGACAGGTTGCCCGCACTGCTTTAATACCCTTAAAAACGAATATCCGCAGCTGGGTGGCAATTACGATGTGATTCACCACACACAACTCATCCAACAATTAATTGACGAAGGAAAGCTTAAAACACAGGATGGTGAAAGCTTCAAGGGTAAAAAGATTACCTATCATGATGCCTGTTACCTGGGCCGCGGTAATAACGTTTACGAAGCCCCCCGTGCCGCCCTCGAAGTTTTAGATGCCGAACTGGTAGAAATGAAACGCTGTAAAAGCAATGGCCTGTGTTGCGGTGCCGGTGGTGCGCAAATGTTTAAAGAACCAGAGAAAGGCAAAAGAGAGATTAGCGACGAACGAATTGATGATGCCATAGCCATCCAGGCTAACATTGTAGCTTCGGCCTGCCCTTTCTGCATGACCATGCTACGCGATGGTGTTAAACACCACGAAAAAGAAGACGAAATCCAGGTGCTCGACATTGCCGAGATCACCGTTAAGGCGAATGGCTTATAGCCATTCGCTTACCAAAATCTTACGTAAATAGCTGATAGTAATAACAGGATCACTGCGATCATAACGATGGAAGACGTGTTGAGCTTGAACATCGATTTATTAATCGTGATTGCTTTCGCATTAATTTCCGGTCCAAATAAACTGATACCCACCATCACCAGGAATGTAACGAGGAATGACCAGCTTAGCGAGATAAAGAACGGAATCTCATATTGACCCGATGCATTCGGAAAAGCTGAATACAACCAGGTATCGGGCCCAAATACACCTACTGCAAACTGATTAAAGAATACAGATGCCGCAAAGCCGGTTAATATGCCCACAATGGCAGCTTCTGCGGTTGTCCGTTTCCAGAACATACCCAACAGGAAAGTAGCGATTACACCCGGACTTACAAAGCTCGAATACTTTTGTACAAACGTATAGCCTCCAGCCCCGCCAATGCCCAATACATCGTTCCAGGTAAAAGCAACGGCTATCACTAAACTGGCGATGATGGTGATGCGGCCTGTCCAAACCATCCTGCGTTCGGTGGCAGATGTTTTTAAGTATTTCTTGTAAACATCAAGTGTAAATATGGTAGCAATACTGTTAACCTTACCGGCCACTGAAGCCACAATGGCTGCCGTTAACACAGCCAACGATAAGCCCTTTAACCCCGACGGTAAAAACGACAACATGGCCGAATAAGCACCATCCTTGCTTCCACCGCTCAATTGCGGCAAACTACCATGCTTGTATAAAACATAGGCAACTATACCGGGCAGCATCACAATTACGGGCATTAAAATTTTAAGCAGGCTGGCGAATAAAATACCCGTGCGCGCTGTGTTAATATTGGCACCCAAAGCACGCTGGGTAATGTATTGGTTGCACCCCCAGTAATTAAGGTTGCTGATCCATTGGCCTGACACATACATGGCAAAGCCTGGCAATATCAGATATTTGCTGATGGTTGCCGCTGATGCACCAGATACCGGTTTTTTAAAGATTAAATGAAAGTGATCTGGCGAGTCTCTTAGCAATACATTAAACCCTGCTAAGGCATTGTGCCCTAAACCAAATTTATCACTTACAATGGTTAACGACAGATAGGTAATAGCCAGCCCGCCAATAATGAGTACACCAACTTGTATCACATCGGTATAACCCACTACCTGCATGCCGCCTAAGGCTATAATTACGCCAAATATGGCGAGGGCAATCATCACTTCGTGGAAATAACCGCCGCCCAGTAACCCATTAATGGCAAGGGCACCGAGGTATAAAATAGCCGTAAGGTTAATAAACACGTATAAGAATAACCAAAATACAGACATTACCAATGCCACACCACCGTTATATCGGTTTTGCAAAAACTGCGGCATGGTAAATATTTTGTTCTTGATATAAATCGGCATAAAAAACACAGCTATAATGATTAAAGCTGCTGCGCCTACCCACTCATACACAGCCACAGCTATGCCTGCGAAAAACCCGTCGCCGCTCATGCCTATAAATTGCTCGGCCGAGATATTAGAAGCGATAATAGAAGCCCCAATTGCCCACCATGTTAACGAACCTTCTGCCAGGAAAAAGCTTTGAGAACTGGAATTGGTTTCGTTCTTTTTTCGGTTATAAATAAAATACCCGTAGCACGAAACCAATATAAAGTAGCCAAAAAAGACTAAAATATCGGCCGTAGAAATATGGTTCAGCATGTATGTTTAAGTAAAAAAGGAAATTTAGGCCGATAGCTATAATCGGGGTTTAATTCCCAAACCTAATAAATAATTTGAATTGATAATACGATCTCCGGTTTTAAGAGATTTTTTTTTCTGATAAGTATAGCAGATATGGTAAAAACTTTGGCTCGATGTGCTAAAAAAGACTATTAAATAATAATCCAACTAATTAAGCTACTTGAAAAAATTTAATTAAAGTATTAAATTAATTAAACTACATTTAAATCTGATTATCAAATATATAATATTTTATACTAAACTTTAGTTAAGTATAAAATATCGTATATTTCACTCTGCCATTAGGTCAGTTTTACTCTTCTTCTCCCAAAATGAATAAAATTCCTGCTGACTATTATTCAGCCTAGCAGATGTACAACATCAAAATTTAAGATATTCGGAATTGAAGCATTTGTTTCGCGATATTAAATAGAAAGCTTTATTTTATATGAAATTTAAATTGCCATTTATACCAATGAAAATAGCTACCTACAATGTTAACGGGGTTAATGGACGCTTACCTGTACTACTGCGCTGGCTCGAAGAAACTACACCGAATGTGGTTTGCCTGCAGGAGCTGAAAGCGCCGCAGGAAAAATTTCCGGAACAGGCTATATTGGATGCCGGTTATAATGCGATATGGCACGGTCAAAAAAGCTGGAATGGCGTAGCTATCCTGGCCCGCAATATGGAAATTAAAGAACTTAAAAGAGGCTTGCCCGGCGACCCCGATGATGACCATAGCCGTTATATTGAAGCTTTGGTTAACGGCGTTGTTATTGGCTGCCTTTACCTGCCCAATGGCAACCCCGCTCCCGGCCCAAAATTTGACTATAAGCTGCGTTGGTTTGAAAGGCTGACCATACACGCGGCCAGCCTGCTTGCTACAGGTATGCCTGTGGTTTTAGCCGGTGATTATAATGTGATACCTACCGAACTAGACGCCTATAAACCAGAACGCTGGGTAGAAGATGCTTTATTTCGCCCGGAAACCCGCGCCGCTTTTAAAACATTGGTTGCCCAGGGATGGACGGATGCCATACGCAAGCTATATCCCGACCAAAAGATCTATACTTTTTATGATTACTTCCGTAATGCCTATGGCCGCGATGCGGGTTTAAGGATAGACCATTTTTTGCTGAGCCCGCAACTCGATGGCAGACTTATTGCCGGAGGTGTAAACCGGGATGTACGCGGATGGGAAAAAACAAGCGATCATGCACCCGTTTGGATAGAACTAAAGGACTAATTTCAATTAGCTACCCTGCAATATACTTACCGATGTAGGGTAGCTTATTTAACAACCAGATCATCACAACCGAAATAACCATACATAACACGGCTGTAAGTGGTATGCTGATGATAGGTGCATATAGCTTGTAACTGATGTTAAACCACAGATCAAGCAAATACAAGATCAATGCATGGCCAAGATAAACACCATAAGCATATTGGCCCGTAAAGTCTCTTACCTTAATTAAAAATGCAGGTAAATTGACTGTCCTGTATTTAAAAAACACAAATAAACTTCCCGACAGGCAAACCACAAACGGCCCTAATGGCTCGTAAAAAACTGTGGTAACACTATAATTATACTTCGTAACCAGGTAGGTGCCCACCGTAATTACCATTACCATACCTAAAAACAGCAGCAACATTAGTGATCTTAAATACCTTTGCTTAAATGCTGTGGTGCTGAGATAATGGCCCAAAACCAAATAACCGATATAACCTTCAAAATACCTGAGTTCTACCTGCGGCTTATATCGCGACAAATAAGGTTGTTCGAGCAGCATTACAGCCAGCCAGATCAGCAAAAAGTACAATAGTTCTTTTTTTGTTGCGGCACGCACAAACTTGCTGATGATGGGCATAATTAAATACAAGCCAATAAGCATATACACATACCATAAATGGTATGAACTGCCATATTTAAGTTGGTGCAGTATCAATTTTGCATTAGCCCAGGTATCATTATCAAAGCTAATCTCTTCATTATACCACGAATAGCCGATATACACAAGGCTCCAGAACAAAAATGGGGTTACTATCCGGCTAAGGCGTCTTTTCAAAAAATCATTTAATTCATAATCACGATGCAGGTTAAGTGCACCTGTTATCATTACAAATACGGGTACTGCAAAACGAACCATTGCATTAAATACATCGGCAGTAAGCCACTCGTTAAGCGGCACCTTGCCATACTGGGCCAGCAACACGGCACTGGTATGCAGCACAATTACGGCAAGTAACGATAAAAAGCGGAGGTTACTTATCCATTCAAGGTTCTGAGGTTTATCAAAAGACATGTATCCAAAGATAAGCTCAACAAATTAGATTTACTGGATTAACAGCTTATTTGAATCACAGAAAAATCACCTATACTAAAAATGGGTAAGTATGATTGCTTTTACAATCACACTTACCCATTAGGCATTGTGTATAAGGTTTTAGATTATTTACAATTTTACGGCAATTGCTTTACCTGTGTATTTAACTGTTTTATCGAAATGGTCTGCAGGGCCTGTGTTTGAGCCATGAGCACCATTAACTACAACTACATTAAAGGTATGTTGCTTTAACATACCCGGGAAACTGCCTTTAACAGCAGAGATGCTTAACTGGCGGGTCTGATCGTTCCAGCCGATATTAAATGTGGCAAATTTACCTTTTTCATAGTCGTAAGTATCGTTTCCATCTTCATAATATAAAAATTGGCCGTTTGCCCCAGGATATACACGCAGTTCAATTACATCGCCCGGTTTTTCTGTAGCATATTGTACTACAGGGCCCATGGGTACAATTGATCCGGCTTTTACATATAAAGGCATAGTTTCAATCGGCACATCTACATTTAAAGTCTGGCCACCTTCAAATTTTTCACCGGTCCAGAAATCGTACCATGCGGTAGCTTTAGGCAGGTATACTTCGCGGCTATGTTTCCCGGCAGCAGCATTATCACCTGTGTACAATTGTTCGGTAACCGGGTTTACCAGGAAAGCAGAACCAAACATATATTCATCCGGGATGCTGTAAACCTTGGCATCGTTTCTGAAATCGAAAGCCAGCGACCGCATAATGGTATAGTTATTTTGTGTTACACGACCAGCCAATGAGTAGATGTATGGTAACAAGCGGTAACGCAGTTTATCATACTTAACCAGGATATCTCTTGTTTTCTCGTCCCAGTTGTTGGAAAAGATTGCTCTTTCGCCTTTACCGTGGATACGAAATATCGGGCTGAATGTACCAAACTGGAACCAACGGGTAAATAACTCACGAAACTCTGGTTTAGACCAGTCTGGAGCAGTCCAGTGGTAATGATAACCACCAATGTCAGATGTCCAGTATGGTATACCTGATACGCAGGCATTAATACCTTGTGGCACCTGACTTTTAAGAGCCTCGAACGAAGTGCTGATATCTGACGACCATAAGGTTGCAGCATTGCGCTGCTCGCCCGCAAATGATTGCCTGATTAAAAAGAAAGCACGTTTGTTAGGGATATCTCTTCTCCAACCTTTGTATAATCCCTTAGAATGTTCTAAAGAGTAAGTGTT
Organism: Mucilaginibacter polytrichastri; assembly: GCF_001911425.1. Lineage (GTDB taxonomy): Bacteria > Bacteroidota > Bacteroidia > Sphingobacteriales > Sphingobacteriaceae > Mucilaginibacter > Mucilaginibacter polytrichastri. The sequence goes on from NZ_MPPL01000001.1 coordinate 2,591,340, forward strand.
AAAATAGTCGATACCCTTGCCTACAGAGAAATTTGCTTTACGGCGTTCATCAAGTAAGGTGCCGTTATCCGGTTCGCATTGGTCAACCCACCAGGCATCCCAGCCGTAGCGTTTAACCAAGCTATCGCGGGCTTGTGCCCAGTAAAGGTCGCGGGCTTTAGGGTTATGGGCATCGTAATAGGTATCAAAAGTATGTGTTACCACGTTATCCCAGGTAATACTGGTTAAGCCACCCATCTTATCAAGGGCATCATAGTTAGGTGTCCCTTTACCAAACACCGGCCAGATGGAGATCATGGCATGGATATTTGCCTGGTGCAGTTCATCAACCAAAGCTTTAGGATTAGGGTAACGCTCCGGTTTCATAATGTGCGATCCGATTGGCAATGGATCCCAGTAGTACCAATCCTGTACAATCACATCGACAGGGATATTGGCATTACGGTACTTATTTTTCACACCGATGATCTCAGCCTGGCTCAGATACCTGTCTTGCGACTGGAATAACCCGAAAGACCATTTGGGGAACATCGGTGCTTTGCCTGTTGTGGTACGGTAAGCATCGATAATGGCATCGAACGTTGGGCCGTAGAAAAAATAGTAATCCACCTGCTTACCGCTTTCTGATACGTATTTAAACTGCGTGTTATTGGCTTCTGCGCCATAAAAGTTAGAGGCCGAATAATTATCCCACATTAAACCATAACCTTTGGTTGAGAGTAAAACAGGGATAGCACCGGTCATATACTTAATGGCCATGTCCTGGTTACGGCCTTTGTAATTGATAGACAAAGAATCTGTAGGGTGGCAACCCAGGCCGAATAATCCTTCATCATCTGGCGAATTAAATGTAGTGGTACAACTATAGGTATCTATACCTGCAACTGTTTGCGCCTGCATTTCTTTGTTATCAGTTTTACTTTCTGATGTAATTACCTTTCCGGCTGTGGTTAGGTAAGTAATAGCGTTCGACTTGCGGTCGACGTTAATTACCAGTTTACCGGTTTTAATAACAATGTTTCCACCAGCCTCACTAACGGCGAAATTCACTTTACCATTAAAGGGGTTGTTTACTACCAGTGAATTAAACACCGGGAATGCATCCAAAGCGGTATATTTTACCTCAACGATATCATCGCGGCAAATCTTTATTTTCATTAAGCCTTTATCTAATGTAAAGGTTACGCCATCGGCCTGCCTGGTATATGATTTTACTGCAGCAGTAACAATACTTACCTGCATCAGCATTACCAGGGCAAACAATAAGCCCCATCTAATTTTAGTGTTCATTTTAAAATTGTTAAACATTCAGTTTCTATTTATTAATTTTTAACCCCTATTATTTTAGTTTCTTTAATATCTGCCGACGAGCTGCCAACCATTAGTTCCACAGGCTCGGTCTCAATCACAAATTTGTTTTTCTTTGTATCCCAATAAGCCAGATCTGCAGCGGCTATTTTTAATTGTACCGTCTTCTTTTCACCTGCTTCAAGGCTTATACGCTTAAATGCCTTCAACTCTTTTATCGGCCTTTCTACTTTCGATTTAAGGTGCTTAACGTATAATTGTACCACTTCATCGCCTGTGCGGGTACCGGTATTAGTTACATCGATACTTACGGACAGGCTATCATTGGCGTTGAGCTTAGCAGCAGCTTGTAAATTGCCGTATTTAAACGTGGTATAACTCAGGCCATAGCCAAACGGGTATAAAGGCGCATTTTTTAAATACATGTAAGTACGGCCATGCCTAATGTCGTAATCCATCATTGGCGGCAATTGATCTAATGATTTTGGCCAGGTTTGCACCAGCCGGCCAGCCGGGCTAACATCGCCATACAGCACATCGGCCAGGGCATTGCCCAGCTCCTGGCTGCAATGCGTAATATGTAATATGGCAGGCAAATTTTCCTGCTCCCAGTTAATGGCGTAAGGGAAACTGCTTACCAGTACCATAACGATATGCGGGTTAACTGCGTAGAGTTGTTTAATCAGATCTTCCTGCAATGAGTCGAGCGAGATGCTTTTGCGGTCAACCGCTTCACGGCCTTCAGTTGATCCATCTACTTTTTTCCAGCCCAAATTACCGGAGGGATTATTGCCCACACATACAATAACCACGTCTGCCGCTTTTGCCATACTAACAGCTATAGCGTCATTGGTAGTATGCATTACTTTAACATTGGCAGATACCTTGCTTTTAATACCCTCCAATGGGCTTACGCTATAAGCCGGTGTGCCGCTATACCAATCCTGCAATACTTCTGCCGAGCGCGGGCCAACAATGGCAACCGTACCGGCTTTGTTTTTATCGAGCGGCAAAAAGTTATTTTGATTTTTTAGTAGTACGATAGATTTCTGGGTGATTAGCCGGGCAAACTTTTGGTGTTCGCTGCTTAACCAAGGCTCCGGTCCATCTTTGATGGATGCGTAAGGTACCATCTCCGGCGGATCTAACTGACCGAGCTTAATCATCACTCTGAATACCCCCCTTAGATTATGATCTATTTCGGCTTCGGTAATCAGCTTTTGATCCAGTGCAGCCTTCACCCCTTCTTTATATTTATCCAAAAACTGGTTAATACCCGCCTTAATACATCCGGCAGCGGCTTCTGCGGGCGTTTTATAATAATGATGTGCAGTTAATAACATGGTGTAAGCACCACCATCGGTACAAATGATTCCGTCCTCGCCCCACCTGTCAACAGTGATCTTTTTAAGCATAGGATTTACCGCCTGGGGTATGCCATTTACTTTGTTGTAAGAAGCCATATAAGCCTTTGAACCGCCCAGTAAAATGCCACGCCTAAAAGTGTAACCGTAATACTCATTAAATAAACGATCATCAAGTACTGAGTTGCTGCTATCGCGACTATCCTCGTTGCTATTGGCTAAAAAATGCTTCATCAGGGCGGCAGTTTCCCAGTATTTCGGGTTATTTCCCTGCAAGCCTTTAATATAACTTACCACCATAGCAGCATTAAATACGGCATCCTCGCCATAGCATTCCTCGGTACGCCCCCATCTTGGGTCGCGACCCAGATCTGCATTGGGTGCCCTTACTACCAGCCCTCCTTTGTGATATTTTGCAGATTGAAATACATAGCGGGTTTCATTAGCCTCAATAGCGGCGGCCTGTTGTAATAGATCCGGGCTCCAGGTTTCGGCCATACCTATACTCTGCGGAAAAATGGTAGTTGGGATCGGCGTATTCCCTCCCCAGTTACCAATTGTCCCCATAGAAAGCCCATGTAACCCTTCTACATGCCCGGTACCTTTAATACCCAGGCGCTCAACTGTTGGGTTGGTACCCAGGCAATTGATCTTTTCGTCGGTATTTAATAAGGAGAGCAAATTTGTGATCCGCACCTCAACTGCAACTTCAGGATTTTGAAAAGGATATTTATATTGTGCATACACGTGCTGACTGATGAGCAACATCAACAGGCAGCATGTATGCTTAATTATGCTTTTTAATAATTGTGTAAATGGCATTATAAAATTGGTATGGTCAAACCCATTCGGCATACTTTAGGTGAAAGCTGCTAGTATGCTCAACGGTAAAACTATCATTTATAAACCCCTTGCCACTACAACAAAGGTTAAATAATATGCAATAAATGTTAAGGGTGTATTAGGTTATGTATTTTTGTCTATTACCATATTTTTAATACAAGTAATTGTCATAATATATATTCGACAACTTCACAAACACACATCTATATTCCTGTTTATCTTTTGTTTAAGTTACTTTTTAATGCTGCCGTAGTTTTAATGTTGAGGGTATCTGCCTTTATGCCATCAGCTGTGGCGGTGAGCTTAATTTCGCCTGCTTCGCCTGTCGATTGGATGATAACCTGTGCTAATCCGTTAAATAAGTTTTTATTCCACTGAGCCGCAGGAGTTATAATTTGGATTGATCCGGGAGATGTATTTACCGGTGTCCAGTCGTTAGGTTTAATCAATGGCTTGCTTACAATTGCAATTTCGTTTGTTCCTTGTTTAAGTAACTTTTTGTCCAGCTTAAATTCACTTTGATTAGTAGTATCAGTAAGGTTTAAACCAACAGCTTTACCATTGATATACACAGATTGATCTTTACCGATACTTTTATAAAACAGTGTAATTTGCGCCTGATCATTCAGTTCGCTCAATTCAAATTTTCCGCGGTAAATAAGTGCCTGAACTTTTTTGCCGAAGTCCGAATTGCGGTCAGCCTTGAATGCGCGGTCCCAATTACTGTCATCATAATTTAAAGCTGTCTCTGGTCGACTATCAATGTTATCTACGATCTTCTCTTTTAACCCGGTTATTTCAGCAACCTTAATACTTTCTATAAACTTATCCGGCTCTAGTGATGTTGGGTTACCATTACCCACCCCAATAATTTTACCCGGACCGGTAATAGTAAAAGTAACATGATTAAACGCTGTAGGTACTGCCAATCCTTTTTTATCCTTAATGGCTACAGTTACCATGGCTAAATCTTTATCGTCGGCCGTAATAACAGCTCTATCTGTGCTTAAAACAATGCTTTGAAGGTCTCCCGTAGTTTGAACCAGATCTGTCAGTATCTTTTTCCCGGCTTTGTAACCAATGGCTTCCAATTTGCCGGCAGCATAAGCCACCTTCCATTCCAGATGCCCATTCAATTGCATCGCTTTTTTACCCTGGCTTTTACCGTTTAAAAAAAGTTCTACTTCGTCACAATTACTATAGGCCCAAACATCAATCAATTGGCCTTCTTTGCCTTTCCAATTCCAGTGTGGCAACAAATGCAATACAGGCTCGGTGCCCCACCAGCTTTTTAAATACCAGGCATCATCTTTCCAAAAGCCACACTGATCCAGCATCCCGAAATAAGATCCGGTTGATGGCCATCCATAAGGCGAAGGTTCGCCGCGATAATCAAAACCTGTCCAGATAAACATACCTGCCAGGAAAGGTCTTTTGGCATAATAGTTCCAGCCCTCTTCAATACTATAAGCCTTAGGGCGTGGCTTTTTATCATAAGCTGCCATCCAATGCAAACTGTCGTTAGTAAAATATATGCCACGGGTTGCAAAGGTCGATCCCTCTTCTGTGCCCCATCCTTTTTGACCGGGGAATTTCTTATGTTGTGCATCCGGGTCTTCCTGCGCTATGTAATTAAAGCCCATCACATCCATAACGGCAGATAAACCCTGCCCCCATCCACCGCTAAAAGCAGCTGTAATTGCCCGGGTAGAGTCGATGCTTTTGGCATAAGCCTGCATGGTGGTGGCAATACGCGCACCTATAATTGTATTTTCTATGCGCCACTCCTCGTTACCTACAGACCAGCTAATAACGCTTGGGTGGTTGCGGTCGCGAATAATCAAGTTTTTTAAATTATTGAGATGTGTTGACGTAACCCCCATCAAACGGCTTTCGTCAATAACAACCATACCCAAACTATCGCAAGCATCCAGCAATTCGGGCGTTGGCGGATTATGCGAGCAACGATAGGCATTGGAGCCCATTGCTTTTAAAGATTTGATTCTGAAAAATTGCAAAGCATCCGGTATAGCAGAGCCCACACCCGCGTGATCCTGGTGATTATTGGTGCCTTTTATTTTTACATGTTTGCCGTTTAGGAAGAAGCCTTCATTAGCATCGAAACGAATGGTACGGATACCAAAGCGGGTATCATATTGATCTGTTACCTTCCCATTCTCTAAGATCTCAGTATACAAATGATATAACGAGGGGTTCTCTATCGACCATAACTGTGCATTGTCTACCATCAAATTACCGCTCCATTCTTTGTTTTCAAACGGACTTAGCGCAATATTACTTACAGTAGCCGTAGCTACATGGTTGCCCTGCGGCCCTACAATGGTTTGCCTGATATTAAAACTCCTAACTGATTTAGAATCATTGGTAATTGTAACTGCCGCTTTTATTTCGGCATTGGCTCCCTTTACATTGGTAGTAACAAAAGTGCCGTTGGTAGCAATATGCAGATCATTGGTTTTATTGAGCCATACATGCCTGTAAATGCCGGCACCTTCATAAAACCAACCTTCTTCCATAGTCACATCTGCCCTTACAGTAATTATATTGTTGCCGCCATAGTTAAGGTATTCCGATATATCATATTCAAAGCCATTATACCCACTGAGTTCTGTACCTAGATAGTGTCCATTGACCCATACTATTGAATTACGGAACACGCCATCAAAAGCAATGTGGATCTTTTTGCCCAGATCTGAATTGGGGATATTGAAAGATTTACGATACCAGCCAACACTTGCGTCTGGGAAATTGCGGCCAATTGCTTTAAAGCCATGGCTGAAACTTCCTTTTTCACTAAAAGATTGTTCAACCGCCCAGTCGTGCGGTAAATCTAACGCACGCCATGCCCTGTCGTCAAATGCAGGGTCGGCAGCGCCATCACCATAACCAGCTTTGGCATAGTAAGAGAAATAGCTTGTGCCTGTATCAAAATCTTTTTTGGTATCATAGGTGTGCCCGTATGCAAACCTCCAGTTTTTATCGAATGACAAATGCTGACGTTCGGATTGCGCTATTACTGATAATGTGATACTGCAAAACAATACCATTAAACTATAGCTTACAGTTAATTTTTTACAAATTATCATATCCTTGTCCCGGCTTATTTTATTATTCTTTTATTACCTGCATTATCAAAAACTGCAACACTTTGCATGCTGTCATCTATGGTGATAAATCGTGCAGATTGCGATAAAAATGAACTGCCATAGCTAAACTCCTCCTTTGCTATTTTTCCATTTTTGTATTTAACTAAAGCATAAGCATCTAAAGGATTAACAGCAATAGTTTTGGCAGTGCCCTTTAACTTAAATACCTTTAAAAAGTCTTTATTTTGGCTGGCAGCCAAAAACACAGCACCATTATTATTACGGAACTTTACCAATGCCTTCCCGTTGCCGGGGATGTAAATACCGCTTTGCATAATACTAAGTGGCTTAAAGCCCCCCTTACCATCGCCTTTTAACATTAAGCCATTAAGCGCATCATATCGGCCTATAGATACATCGGTACCGTAATCATTCCCGTTAATCACCACATCCAGGTTACCATCACCGTCAAAATCGCCGGTTTCCATGCCATTGAGTACAGATACCTGGGCTTCAATAGGTAAAGGAATAAGGGTGAACTTTCCATTTCCGTCATTGCGTAAAAAGCACGATTTAAGCAAGTTGGCCTTTAGCTTCTGTGCGCCTTTCATCTGTTCGGGCGATAATACCTCGTCCATAGTTGCGGTAGCGTACGACTTATAATTGGTGAACTTTTTCTTGAGGCTGATCATCTGCTTCAGAATATCATCCCTTCCCGGTACCGGGAACTCTTTCTTGTCGCCGTTTTGGTCGGGAAGGTATATTGATGGTATGGCCGTGTAGGCACCATTCTTATCAAAATCTTTAGCGGTAATATAAACCGGGTATTTATCGCTGGCCTGGAAAAGGCTGTTCTGCCCCATATTGCCGACAATGTAATCCGTACGGCCTGTGTGCCTGAAATCGCCGCCAACTAATGAGTTCCACCATCCCAATTTATCTGCAACGCCGGATTTTGGGGTAATATTTACAAACTTGCCATGCTCATTCTTTAAAAATGTTATCGGCATCCATTCGCCGGCCATCATCAAATCGGGCCAGCCGTCATTGTCAAAATCTGTAAACAAGGCATCGCAAACCATTCCTATATCTTTCAAGGCTGGCGCTACCTGGGCAGTAACGTCAGTAAATTTAACGTATCCGTTTTCGCTGTCGTTCCTTAAAATAATGCTCGATACCGGCTTAGGATAGTTCCACGGTTCCACTCTGCCAGATATAAACAGATCCAGTTTACCGTCTTTATTATAATCACAAGCCCTTACACATAATTTACTAGTTAGGTTTACGGGTATGGCATTGGTCGCCAATGTAAAATTGCCCTTACCATCGTTTAAATAAAGTCTGTCCTGGTATTCGGGGCTGTTAGCTTGCGTTTCGTAACCGCCACTGGCCGCATATAAATCAAGTTTACCATCGCCATTAGCATCAAACAGTAAAAGGCCTGCATCTGTAAACCGGTGATCGGGGATGATTTTAGTAGTCAGCAAATCGCGTTGCTTAAATTGCCCGTTTGCCTGCTGAAAAAATATCTGTGCCTGGTTATAGGCGTCGCCACCAATAATAATATCATCCAAGCCGTTATTGTCAATATCACCAACAGCCAAAGCTGGAGTATACTCCGACAATTTATGCGGCATTAGCTTCTGGATATTGAAATCAATAAAATTGGCATCCTTGCTTTTAAAATGAATCCCTACAGAGTCGCTTACTTCTTTAAATAGCGCTTTGTTATCTACTAGTGGCTGAATATGATCATACTTATCTTTAGCATTGGCTATATCTGCTATTATTTTCTGGTCAGCTTTTACATTGGTCAGCTTTTGCTTTTTACCTCCCGGCCATTTAATCACTACCGAATCGAGTACTTTTACTGCTCCCAAACCAAAATGTGCAATGCCTTGTACGCTTGATAAATATCCCCTGTATGGGTCATTTTCATAAACCTGCTGCTTGCCGTGGTTGTAATAAATATTGGCAGTTGCACCTAAACCATTTTTGTTGTGCGTATCACCTTTAAAGCTAATCTGAAAATAGTGAACACTGCTTAGCTTATCTTTATCATCTCTCGATGTATTTCTGTAAACCAACGCTTCATCATTAACATTGTTAATGATCATATCCATCGCGCCATCATTATCCAGATCGGCATAGGCAGCACCGTTTGAAAACGTGGGCAGCTCCAGTCCCCAGGTTTTGCTCACATCCTGAAACGTAAGGTTACCGCTATTTGCAAAAGCATAATTGTGAAGCTTGACTTCGGGAATTTGTTTTAACACTTCTTTTTTGGATGTTATTGCATAGGCTTGCTGCCTGTAGGTCATAAAATCATGGTCGGATACGTCTTTAGGGAAACCATTGGTTATAATTAAATCGCGAAAGCCATCGTTATTAAAGTCGGTAACCATAGGTGTCCAACTCCAATCTGTTTGTGCCATACCGCTTAAAAAACCTATTTCACTAAAAACAGGACTACCGATCTGCCCCTGCTGACCAAGCCTTGGTCCCTGGTTAATTTGCAGCGTATTACGTACATATTGATATTGGTAGCCATAAAAGTCGAAGTTTTGGAACGTCTCGTAACTATTGGCCCCTAGCATCATCTTTTTACGGTAATTATCTTCCGGGTTCATATCCAGTTCAACTACATCGGGCAGGCCGTCATTATTAATGTCGACAATATCCTGCCCCATGGCATTATATGAGGTATGCTTGAAATATTCTTTAGAGCGATTGGTAAAAGTGCCATCATGATTATTGATGTACAGAATATTGTTCGATGCAAAATCATTCGATACATAGATATCTTTCCAGCCGTCATTATTAATGTCGACCGTTGTGGCCGCGTGGCCGTAACCGTCGAGGTTAATACCTGCCTGTGCAGAAACATCATGAAACACCGGATGGTTCAATTGCGCATCCCAATCATTACGGTATAATTTACCCTTGCTTTGCGCTATAGTGCGCCCCGGCCCAAAAAGGTTTGGATTATAACTGGCCGATGCGCTGTTGACCGTAAGGTACATATCCAGATCACCATCGTTATCATAATCAAAGAAGCTGGCCATGGTTGATTGCAGGTTGATATTTAAACCATACGCTTTGGCCATTTCTTTAAAATGAGGAATACCCTCTTTATCATTACCTGTATTAATATACAGTAAGTTTTGCCTGCGGTTAGAATCGGGATACAACGTATTGCAAACGTATATATCCATTAAGCCGTCATTATTAATGTCTATTACAGAAACTCCACGCCCCCAGCGGCCCATGCCGCCTACCCCGGCTTTATCTGTAATGTCTTCAAACTTAAAATCACCTTTATTGAGATAGAGACGGTTGGGTACCATGTTACCGGTAAAATAAATATCCTGTAAACCGTCATTATTAAAATCGCCTATCCCAACCCCTCCTCCATTATAAATGTTTACAATATCTAAAGGGTTAATTGTATCTGTCTCGGTTATCTGATTGATAAAATGGATTCCTGAATGAGCGGAGGAAATCTGTTCGAATAACGTATGCTTTTTGCACGATGACGATATCAGAACAAGTAATAAAAATGCAGCTAAATAAAACTTATTCATAGAAGCAGGCTGGTAACTGGTCATATAATATTATATGACCTCAATTTGGACATTTAAAACTAAACGGAAATTGTAACAAGACTGGTAGCCCTGTTCTAAAATTAATTCTTATTATAAAAAAGAGGCTTTCTCCTAAAAGAAAGCCATCTTTTTCAACGTTATAATAAATCAACTCTCAATACTCTTCAGTATATATTAATTACCGTAAGCAGGGTTTTGGGTTAAGTTTGGATTTAATCCCCGCTCTACTTGTGGAATTGGATAAACATCGCGACCTGTAGGCAATGACGTATTATATAATCCATGGATTCCACCCTCATTACTTTTATCTAATTTGTTTGGATTAGCTATTGGGTTAGTACTGTTATCTACAGTACCATAAGCTTTCTTAATAAAGGCTGCCGCCACACCTGCCCTGCGAAGGTTATAGAAAACAGAATATTCGCCCGAAAGTTCGTGCCTGTACTCGCTGTAAACCATTTGCAATGGATCGGTTATTGGCGTAGCTGCCGAACCGTCAAAGTTAGCACCATCCTGCATTACAGCTGGGGCTGCACCACCAAATGCACGGTCTCTAACTACTTTAAGTGTAGCCATACCACCGCTAACATCGCCTGTTTGGATCTGGCACTCTGCTTTATCCAATAAAACTTCCGCATAACGTAAAAGAATCTGGTTTTGTGCACCAAAAATGGTTGACGTGCCTGAGTTACCATCTAATGTAGGGTCTCTCCACATTTTAGAACAGTAGAAACCGGTACGCCCCTTGTCAGATCCATACCATGGGCTGGCTATCGTTCCGCAAGTGTTAATAATTTTGCCATCTGCACCTACATAACGGGCATCTTTAGGGGTAGAGTTAAACCCGGCCAAAACTAATGGGTAACTTGCTATGCCGCCTTTAGCTATGATACCAGGGCTAACGTTTTGATCACCAGGGCCTATAACAGTTGCCAGTTTACGTGTATCGCCTGCCTGGTACGAGTAATACAAACCTGGATTTGCATAATCATAACCAAAATTAGATACCTCTTCCGGCCAGCTAAAATCAGAAATCCATGCTACTTCGTTACCAGCGCCCCAGCTTTGTGTACCCGCTACTTCAAACTGAACTTCAAAAACAGATTCGTCGCTATTTTGGTGATCATATTCATTTACGTCAACATATTTCGGCAATAAAGTATAATGACCGGCTAGCATGTTAAAGTTAGTAAGCGCATCTTTATAGTCCTTAAGCCACATTTGTGCTGCACCCAAGTAAGCGTAAGCTGCACCCTTGGTGGCACGTCCTAAATCAGTAGCTGCAAGATCCTCTTTCCAAGGTAATAAACCCGCTGCTGTTTGCAAATCTGATGCCACTTGTTTAAATACATCATCCTGGCTGCTTCTTGCTGTTAAGCCCGCGTTTGCACCTGTTTTTAATTCTAAAGGTACACCACCAAAACTTGCTGCCAGGTAGTAATAAGTCATACCGCGCAAATAATAAATTTCGCCGGTTAAACGATCTGCTAATGCAGCGGTAAGTACGCCTTTCGCCTTCATCTGCGCGATAATAGGCAATGCAGAGTTTGCCCTGGCAATACCTACATAAGCACGCGCCCAAAATACTTCAATTGGTGCAAAATCTACCGGGATGGAATAGTTGTTATAAAATCTGTCTGCTCCCCAGTTGTAAAAATCATGTGTCTGGAAATTGGCATAATACCAGATTGATTTTTTCAACAGATCGGCGTTTTGGTAGGTATCGTAAATTGCATTTACAAGCGCTATCCCATCAGAAGCTTTCTGAAAATAAGAATCGGCTGTAAATTGCGAAGTACTGGTTTGGTCCAGAAACCCTTTCTTACAGCCTATAGGAATCATCATTGCCGCAGCCATGGAAACGATGAGAATATTTAGTTTTTTTAATTTCATATCTTTAATATTTATCAATCTCATTAAAATGTTACGTTAACACCCAGCGTATAAAACTTTGTATTAGCATAATTACCCTGATCTATACCCGATGCGGTAGCACTTGCTTGCGACGTAGCCCCGGTTGTAGTATTGGTACCAGCTCCTGTACCAATTTCTGGATCAAGACCTGAGTATTTGGTGATAGTGAACAAGTTTTGGCCAGATACATAGAACCTAACTTTTGATAAAGAAATCTTTTTAGTGAACACAGATGGTAAAGTGTAACCTACTGTAAAGTTTTTCAGGCGCAGGTAACTGCCGTTCTCTACATAAACACTTGATGCTACGTTATTTCCGCTTACATCATCATTGTAAGTAACACGGGCATAACGGTTTGATGGATTGGTAGGAGTCCAATGGTTCTGGTAATAATCCAAACCTACGTTTTCAACACCAACAAATCCTGGCGCCTGGAAGCTTTCCATCATCCTTTGCTGATAATTAAAAATCTTGTTGCCGTAAGTGCCGTAAAAGTATGCGTTAAAATCAAATGCTTTATAAGAAGCATCCAACGTTAAGCCACCATAAAATTTAGGCAGCGGGCTACCTAAACTAACTCTGTCAGATGCAGTAACTTGCCCGTCTCCATTGGTATCAGCAAAATAACGGTCACCGGGTTGTGTAGTGCTGTTTTGATAATATGGATTACTTGGGTTTTTAGCTGCTGCTGATGCGTTTAAGGCATTTATTTGTGCTTGAGATTGGAAAATACCAAGCGATTTATAACCAAAGAATTCACCAATAGGTTGGCCTATATTTGTTCTGCTAAAGTTACTCCAGCCTGTAGCAGTTAAACTTGTCAATGTAACCAGGTTATCAACATATGTAGAGGCCCTGCTCACACTTAATAGTTTATTGCTTACAGTGGTTATGTTTAAACCAACACCATAATTAAAATCTTTGTTAGCCTGATGATGATAATTTAAGCTAAACTCGAAACCTTTATTATCAATACTACCAACGTTTTGGGTTTGATAAGCAAATCCTGTTTGGTTTGGTGTTTGTACAGCCAAAAGGAAATCCTTAGATTTTTTATTGTAATAATCAGCTGTAAAGGTCAGGTCGCCATGTAAAAAAGCGATATCCATACCTATATCTGTTTGCTGATCGGTTTCCCATTTCAGGTTAGGATTTTCTAACTGGGTAAGGGCCACACCAGGCTGGTAAACTTTACCAAACGGATAACCTACGTTAGTAGAAGTACTTGCACCACCTCCAGAACTGTACAGCGCAGCATATTGAAAATTGCCCGTATTGCCCTGGTTACCAACTTCACCCCAACCGCCTCTGAATTTCAGATCAGATAACCAGTCAACATTTTTCAAAAATGATTCTTGTTTTGCTCTCCAGGCTACAGCAGCAGAAGGGAATACACCATACTGGTGGCCTTTGTCGAATTTTGAAGAACCATCTCTCCTTACCGTACCAGTTATTAAATACCTGTCATCAAATTTATAACTTAAACGACCGAATTGCGAAGCTAAAGAATATGTTACCTGGCTGCCATAAGCTGTTAAGTTTTGTACCTGACCTAAATCTCTGATACCGTTACTTGGCAGGTTATTACCCGCGCCGCCTATTATCCTGTAGGTATTTTCTTGCTGAGAAACACCACCAACGAAACTGATGGCATGTTTACCAAATGTTTTATCGTAAGAAATGGTATTCTCCCAAAGATATTCAAAAGTGTTATTTGCGCTTTGTGAATATTGACTCAATTGGTTGGCACCGCCTAAACCATACTGATCGCTTGAACGATCATCTTCCGGTTGAAAGAAATAGCCTGAAAAATCGCTTACATTAATACCTGCATTAGTTTTAATTTTAAGCCCGTCTATAATCGTAGCTTCTAATGAGGTATTACCTAAAAAGTAGTTATTCAGGTTTTTATAATCATTTTGCTCGATAGTGTAAAGCGGGTTATTCCAGCTTTTGGTGTAGATATTCACCGGGTTATAAAAACCATAGTTACCATTGCCATCTTTAGCAAGGTTGGTCAATTTATTACCTGTAATAGTAGGGATCAGTTCGGTTAATTGTTGTAATGAACCTGTACCGAACGGGTTATTTTGATCTTGTCTTGAATATTTGGTGCTTGTTGAAGATTTCAACCATTTAGCTACACTGTAATCAACATTGGCGCTCATGTTAAACCTTTTGTAGTACGAGCCCAGTACAATACCTTTTTGGTCATAATAGCCAATTGAAACAGCAGACTGTACTTTTTCGTTACCGCCACGGATAGCCAGGTTATAATTTTGCTTTAAACCGGTACGGTAAACTTCATCCTGCCAGTCTACATTGGTTAATGCCGATGGATTGCTCCACTCCGGCAACTCAGTAAAAGTCCCTTCAGTAGCGTGATCTTCGTTAGCAAGGGTAGCCCATTGCTGTGCATTTAATACCTTATATTTTTTAGGCTTAGCCTGGAGAGAAGCATACGAGTCGAACGAAATCTGTACCCCGTCTCTTTTACCTTTTTTGGTAGTTACGATAACCACACCATTTGCAGCTCTAACACCATAAATGGCGGTTGCAGAAGCATCTTTTAATACATCGATAGAAGCAATGTCACTAGGGTTAATATTATTTAGGCCGCCTGTTATAGGGTAACCATCAACAACGTATAAAGGGTCGCTTGTTCCAAAACTACCTACACCTCTAATAACCACAGTTACACCGTTGCCCGGTGCACCATCATTATTAACAACCTGCACACCAGCTGCGCGGCCTTGTAAAGCCTGGTCAACAGAGGTAACAGGCACCTGCTCTATCTGCGCAGCAGATACAGAAGCCACAGAACCGGTTAAATCTTTACGCTTGGTGGTACCGTAACCAACAACCACTACTTCTGATAATGATTTGGTATCCGGCGCTAATTTAATGTTGACAATACCCGAAGCACCTACAGTAGCCTCCTGGGTAGTGAAACCAATAAAGCTAAAAGAAAGCTTGCTATTTGGGGCAGCCTTAATAGAGAAGGCACCATTAACATCAGTGATTGCAATATCACCGGCACCCTGTACTTTTACAGTTACGCCTGGTAGTGGCAATCCTTTTTCGGTATCGGTAACTTTACCGGTAACCTTTCCGTTTTGCGCATAACCAAACATCGGCACTGACAAAAGCAATATCCATGTTCCAAGTAAAAGCACAACATTTTTAATTTGTAGTTGTCTTATCATAATTGAGAATAAAAGTGAAAAATTGGTCTTAAAAAATTGGTTCAATATTTACCTGCAAAGGCAATGGTTGTATATTGGATGCTAAATTTATGCAGATAATAGATTAAGCTGTAACATTATTGTTAAGGTTTATGCAACAAATGTTAACCACCAAAAAAACGCCTATTGCAGCCTTTAGAAAGCCTTAACCCATTATTTATTGAATATTAAACATGATTTTTGTTTACAATTAGCGTATTGCATAACATTTGGTTAAACGTTTTAGCTAATTATTTATCGCATTGTTAACTATTATCTTCAGGCGGGAATATCATTGTAACTGATTGTTGGAAATTTAAGTACATGGGCAGGAATTAGTAATAGAAAAGCACTTTTATAAACCACAAAAACCCCTTAAACAGGGTTGTCAATTATCATGATTTATCGAGCTTGTAAATACAAGCTTTAGTTTATTACTCGACTATGTTTAGCAGATCTTTCTCCTTTTTGCGCAACTGGATTACGTACTCAGACGGCAGCATTCCATACTCTTCACGAAAAACTTTGGCAAAGTAGGTTGGGTTACCAAAACCAACCTCGTAGGCTACATTGGCTATATTAAGCTTGCTTTTCTCTAATAGTTGTACGGCCTTTTCCAGTCGTATATTTCTAATAAAGTCTACGGGGGTTTTACCGGTAAGCGTTAGCAGTTTTTTATATAAAGATACCCGGCTTAAAAGCATTAACCGGCTAAGCTCTTCTACAGAGAAATTAGGATTGGTTATGTTGGTTTCTACAAGATGTATAGCGTTTTTTATAAACTTATCATCTTCTGATGCTACTTCAATTTGCTGCACTTTAACTTCCTGTTGCTTTTGATAGGTTTTTTTGAGGGTTTCCTGTAAAAGCAGTAAGTTTTTAATTTTTGATAGCAGTATCTCGAAATTAAATGGTTTCATGATATAATCATTGGCCCCACTTTCCAGTCCCATTAACTGATCTTCTTCCTCATTTAAAGCCGTAAGCAGCACTACAGGTATATGATTGGTTCTTTTATCGCTTTTTATTTTTTTACATAGCTCAATGCCATTCATTTCGGGCATACTAATGTCGCTTACTACCAGGTTGGGGTGCATAGCCAATGTTTTTTGCCACCCCTCTTTGCCATTGCACGCTTCAATGATAGTAAACTGGTATTTTAAGTTATCTTTTAGGTAAAACCGCAGATCGTCGTTATCTTCAATTAATAGTACTACAGGCTTTTTATTTGACCGCAGTATACTTTCCTTCTTATGTTTAGTATCTGTTTCAATTTTTTCGACACCCGTAGAAATTGACAGATCATTTTCGGGAATGACAGGTAATAATATTGTAAAACAACTCCCGTTATCCGGCTCGCTTGTTACTGTTATTTCGCCGCCATGCATTTTAACAAATTCGCGCGTAATAGAAAGCCCTATACCGCTCCCTTGGTTCAACAGGCTTTGGGGCATATCGGCTTGGAAAAACCGTTCAAATATTTTCGCCTGTTTATCCGCTGTAATCCCTATACCCGTATCAATTACTTTGATCTCCAGCATTTGCTGATCTGTAGCAGCGCTACTCTTATCCAGGCTCATCATCACCGAAATATGGCCATCGGCAGGCGTAAACTTAAAGGCATTAGAAAGCAGATTAAATAAAATACGCTCCAGCTTGTCGTTATCAAACTTGGTAATGAGCGATTCTATTTCCGAATCAAACACGTAACTTAAATTTTTCTGTTGAGCTATATCCGAGAATGAGACTGAGATTTCACGTACAAATTGTACAATATCACCTTTGGTTAAACTTAATTTCAACTCTTTGAACTCCATTTTTCTGAAATCCAACAACTGGTTAACCAGGTTTAGCAATCTTCTGCCATTCCTTTTTATCATTTGCAGTTGCTGTTGTTGTTCGGGCTTGTCGCTGCTTTTTATCAATTGCTCAATAGGCGATAAAATCAATGATAGCGGCGTTCTAAACTCATGACTTACGTTGGTAAAGAACTTAATTTTCATCAAATCAAGTTCATGCATTCTTTTGGCTTCCACCATTTCCTGTGCTACTTTACGCTCACTTTCAAGATTTTGCTGTTTAGTAGCAAATTCCTTTTTAAGTTTTAAAATCCCCTTGTGCCTTATATAAAACAAGGTGGCTATAAAACCCAGAAAATATAACACATAAGCCAGTGGCGATTTCCAGAACGGCGGCAATACAGTTATTTTAAGCGTTATGACGCTAGCGTTTTTAACATTATTACTATTGTAGGCCTTTACCTTGAAAACATAATCCCCGGCATCAAGGTTGGTATAGGTGGCTTTGCGCACATTGGCGGGTGCATTAAGCCACGTTTTGTCAAAACCTTCCAGCTTATACTGGTATTGAACTTTATGCGGATTAAAAAAATCGCAGGCGGCAAACTCCAGGCTAAAAACATTTTGACTATGGTTAAATACAAGGGTCTTAATAGCCGAAATAGATTTACTTAACACTACGCTCCCGTTAATTGTATCGCCAACGGCAACACTTTTATTAAACAGTTGCAGGTCTGTAAAAATCAGCGGAGGTTTATGTTTGGAAATTGTTATTTGCACCGGGTCAAAAACATTAAAGCCGCGGGCACCTCCAAATATTAGCTTACCTTCCCGGGTTTTAAATGCGGCGTTTACGTTAAACTCCCTCCCTTGCAAACCGTCTGTTTCATCAAAGTTTTTTATTTCAAAGTGATATTTATCAGGTGTGCCGGTTACCGTAAGGCAGGCTATACCGTTGGTGCTGCTTAACCACATCCTGCCCTGCCCATCTTCAATAATATTAAGGATGTTGTTCGCTGGTAAATCTTTCCCTTCTTCCAGGTTAATAAAGTTGTTGGTTGCAGGGTTCAGAATACTCAGGCCTCCTTTGGTCCCAATCCATATTAAATGCCTGCTATCTTTTACTATGGAATTAATATCAGTAGCAACAAGGCTATTGTTATTATGTCTTTTATGGAT
Organism: Mucilaginibacter polytrichastri; assembly: GCF_001911425.1. Classification (GTDB taxonomy): domain Bacteria; phylum Bacteroidota; class Bacteroidia; order Sphingobacteriales; family Sphingobacteriaceae; genus Mucilaginibacter; species Mucilaginibacter polytrichastri. The sequence goes on from NZ_MPPL01000001.1 coordinate 2,609,683, forward strand.
ATACCGGGTTATTTTATTGGTTTTGGTATTAATAACCTCAATACCTTTATCCTCGCCAACCCATACATTGCCTTTATCATCCGGATAAAGTACACCAATGTATGATGAGCTTAAACCGGTGTAAGGGCTGGAGAACTGCTGTGTTTTACGATTTAAAATATTGATTCCCCCGGCGAATGTTCCTACCCAAATATTATAGGCCGAATCTTCAAAAATGCAATAAATACGGTCATCAGCAACAGAGCCTGCAATTTTATCGTCGTGGCGATAGTGCTTAAACGTTTTACCGTCAAAACAATCCAAACCGCCAAAATAGGTACCCACCCAAAGCTTGCCTTCGTGATCAAGGCATAAGCTAACTATAATATCATTAGAGAGGCTGTTTGAATTTTGTGGATCATGCTTATAACTGGTATACTTATGATTGGCTTTATCAAAATATATTAACCCACCCCCATTGGTACCTATCCATAAACCACCCTTCTTATCTTCTTTAAAACAGTCAACATCTTCGTAAGGCAAACTTGCTTTATCAGAGGCAAAATGCTTTACCAGCGGAAACTCAAATATTCCTTTATGATAATAGCTGATACCCTGTTTGTAAGTACCTGCCCATATGATACCATCATGGTCTTTATACAACATTACATTATTACCCATAAGTGATTTTGGATCATCTTCATGAGGTAAAACATAAGTTATTTTTTGGCTGTTGGATTCTACAATATTAATTCCGCCGTGATCTGTGCCTATCCATACCTTATTATCTTCATCAACAACAATGGTATTAATGATATTTGAGTTAAGCAGGCTTTCGGGGGTTTCTTTTGAATAATGTTTAAATGCCCTTGTTTTCGGATCGAAGCAATAAGCGCCAATTGGTTTCCCGTCTGTCCATATCCATAACTTTTTTTCGTTATCTAACTTTAGCTGAAAGTTGATTGGTTTATTACCTGGGCCAATTGATGGTGGTAACACCAAATGTTCTACTATTTTATTACTCGTAACATTTAATTTTTCGAGTACGCCATCGCTGTATATTAACCAAATAAAGCCATTACCACAGTCGGCTATATCCATCACCCAATTAGCATGCAGCACTGCTTTTGAAGTGCGCGAATTATTGTAGAAACTTGTAGTATTACTTGTAGGCTGATAACAATAAATACCTTTATTTAATGTTAAAAACCAAAAATTGCCTTTACTATCTTTTCTGATGTAACCTAAATTATTGCTACGTATTTTTAACCTGTCTAGTTCGGGATTAATATTGTTTGAAAATTTTTCGGTTTCGGGATCATAAATGCTGTAATTGCTGTGCGTAAATACCCACAATTTTTTGCCCGGGCCTTCATAAATACGCGATACATAATTGTCGGCTATAGAACTGGTATCTTTAGTTTCGCTTTTAAAAACTCTGAATTTGTAGCCATCATACCTGTTAAGGCCAGATGTTGTACCAAACCACATAAACCCATCGGTATCTTTAAAAATACAATTGATCTGGTTGTTTGACAGGCCATTACTAATATCAAGGTGCGAAAATTGATATATGCTATTTTGTGCATACACCCAATATTGTGAGATGACAAGTATTGCCACCAAAAATAATTTTCTAACACGCATATATTTATAACTGGTATGCAGCTTTTGAGGGCAACTGCCTAGTGCTAAATTATGAATAAATGTTAACTCTACAATTTAAAATCGCCGAATTAGTTGGGAAATATTGAGACGGTCCAGTGATTAAAAGTATTACAAAAAAGGTAATATTTTGCGTAAGCGCTAGCAAGAAGGCTATATTACTGTAGGTAGCTATTGCATTTCAGAACTATATTAAACCCCAAAGGCCCCAGTATAATACGGAGGCCTTTGGGGTAGCATTATGGAAAACATGTCGATCCTATAATATGCCAATTTGCAAAATAGCTATCGTTTTGGCTTAAATAAGCACAAATTTACTTTTTAGAAGTATCACACACAATGGGATTGATAAAGAGGTATAAGCTTGTTATAGATTGCCTGGTTTTAATAACAACAGGTATTAAAGAGCTTATTCTACTAATCCTTAATAAAGCAAGGTTTTGCCGAATACGGGTTGGGTGGTACCTATACCAAACCCAACTATTTAATAAACAGTAATAACTATCGCATAGTGCTGCAGATAGCTATATTGTTAAGTACTACTTAACAGCCAATTTAACTTTGATGGCATTCAGGCCTTTTTGCCCTTGTTCTGTTTCAAACGTAACTTTGTCGTTCTCTTTTATCGGGTCAAGTAGCCCGTTGATATGTACAAAGATACTTTCCTGGCTAACCAGGTCTCTAATGAAACCGTACCCTTTTGATTCGTTGAAAAATGCAACTGAACCGCTTCTGATCAGATCTGCCGGAAGGATATCTGCTTGTTTTGGCACAGCAATCTGGATATTTTCAGATAGTATTACTGCCTTTTTCCTTGTAGGATCTGGTGGTGTTGAGGTTATATTTCCGTTCTCGTCAATATAAGCCATCATGTCATTTAAGCTTTTTCCTTTATCAGAATTTGCTTTACGGTCTTCAGATCTTTCTTTCTTATCCCGTTGTTTAATTGATTTTTTCTTTTCTCGTTCTTTTTTACTAAATGTTTCTGTTGATCTACCCATATGAATTTTAAAAATTTTCTACTATTTGCAAGAAGGAAAATAATGGTATAAAAAAGGCATCCTCCTATAAAAGAAAGATGCCTGATAGTATTTTAAAGTAACTAAGCTACCTTTACTTTTACTGCGTTAGGGCCTTTACGACCTTCTTCTACATCGAATTGAACTGTGTCATTCTCGCGAATGTTATCAATCAGACCTGATGAGTGAACAAAAATTTCTTTACCACCACTGCTTGGGGTAATAAATCCAAAACCTTTTTCCTCGTTAAAAAACTTTACTGTTCCTTGTTGCATTATATTATTTATAAGATTACAAATATACGTTAATTATACTCATAATTACACATCTGTCAACTTATTCTTTATTTATTTTTGCATTATGCCCTCCAGTGTGTTTAAAGCACCTTATTCTGGTTAAAAATGCATCTAAAAATGACTGTGCTATTGAGGCTGATTTTAGTTTATGCAGATAATATTACCTTTTTCGAGTTAAAAAAGGTTGACACAAGCCACACACCTCAGGAAAGAATTCGAAAGCGTGATGTCGGAATCAAGATTTAATCTCTGTGTTAAGCGACTTGGTTTCTTCCATCAACTTAATTTCTGTTTTTTCTTTGGATATATCCTGGCGGAGGAGTCCAAACAAACTCATATATACATTAGCTATCCACACTAAGGCAAACCCCGCTATAATGTATCCTCTCCAATCCATCAGCAGTAATTTATAGCCTGTAAGCAATAAAAACACAAGGGTTACATAATGGCTGAAACAATATTCGCAGGTAAAGAGATAAAAGAATTTTCGCTCCAATATGGTTCGTCCCTTTTTACACCGGTTTACACAATATTCTCGTGGTTCGCGAAATACCTCTTCATGCGTAACAGTCCATGCCACGCAGGCAATGGGTAATGCAAGCAAAAAAAGCCACAATATTTGAAGGTTAATTACCATTAAAGTACATTTGATAATCAACTAACACGCAAACGCTTATTCTGTTCATTAAACTCTTATTTTACTTATTTCGCCCAGCAAGTCCAGTGCATCATGTTCGCATCTGATAATCAGATCTGTTTTTTGATAATCTTCTGCATTAACCTGATTATTCATCAGTTCGAACGAACATACCTCCATTTGTCTTCTCTTAAAAGCATCAGTAACAAAGGGAATAACAGAATTACCGGCATTAATAATTTCTTGTTTTTTGGCAGCTAAAGCACCTTTCACTTTTGCTACGATAGCATCTATTTCTTTCATGATTTTATTTTTTAGATGATAGTTAGTTTAGAGACGAAAAAACCAGCAACGGGATATTAATATGCCCGGCCATTTTTTGGGTATGGCTGCCTTCAAAAATATTTTCAAAAAAGTTATGGGGCCTGTGTATCATAGCAAGCATATCAATTTGCCCGTGTGCACATAACCAGTTCAGGCCATTCTCAGTATTTTCGCTTTTAATAACACGGTAATAAATGTTTGGGTAATTTGCCTTGTTTGATATTTGTGTTAAAAGCTCCCCTATCCATTGTTTAAAGGCTGGGGCTTCGTATTTTTCTTTATAAACATGTGTTATTAAAATTTCGGCATTTAAGCGTTTAGCGAGCGGTATCAGCGCATAAATATTCTCCACGTCTTTCTCTGGCGCCTCAAAATCTACAGCGAAAGCAATCTTTTTAACCGGCTCTATCACAGCCATATGCGGAATCAATAAAACAGGCTTTTGTACACCGTTAATAATAGCCTTACTGTGGTTTCCCAATAAAAACTGACTTAGGCTGCTGCTGCCATGTGTGCCGGATACCACCATCTCAATTTCATGCGTAGATATGATATTGTTTACAACGTCTGTTACTGTGCCTGCGCTATTAGTGCAGGTAATTGCCGGGTGAAATCCGGCTGTATAATCTTTATGCTCTAAATGTTTTCTGAGTTGTTTTAAGCCCTCAGCACTATCATCCATCAATAAATCATATTCCTCGGCAGGCCATACTACTCCACCGGCTTGCGGAATCTCTGACGGAACCATAACTGCATTACATAATAAAACATTGGCTTTTATATGTTTGGCAAGATTATAACCATAATCGGCAGCATGCCTGGCATTGGCCGAAAAATCAGTAGCAATAAGTAATGTTTTCATGGCTTTACATCTATAAATTTATAGTATAAAGCTCTTAATATTAAATGGTTATAAAAGTGATGGCAATCACTTTTAATTACAACCTTTTACACAAAATATTGCAGCATGTAACCGGCTATTAATTAAACCTTTGATTATTCGCCGTGTAAAGTCATATCCGGTAATGGTGTTTTATTTTTCACATACCTATCCAGCCATTCTAAAAGCATGTTATCCCTAATTGGGAGCCTTAACCCATGAGTGCCACCTTCTACCAATACCAAACGCATAGGCTGTTTTAGCGCATAAAGCTTCTCTGCCAGTTTAATAGTACCTGCGGCATCAACCCGCCAGTCGCTGGTTCCCTGCATTATTAATAGTGGTGTAGTTTTACAGATCATTTCGGGCCAATACAAGGCACTGCGCAGCATTAGTTGCTTTTGTTTTTCTGTTTGATAATCAGGTATCAATCTTTGATATATTTCCTTCTCAAAACCGGCTCCATCCTTTCTTTCAATATTATCAAATGCATTAACAAGGCCACTGTTTATAATAGCCGCTTTAATACTTTTTTGCGAGCGTAGTACTTGCAATGCATTCATGCCTCCCCTGCTAATTCCATAAATCCCTATGCGCGATGTATCGGCATAGGGCAAATGCGCCAATGCAGGGATGCAGTTAATTACATCTGATGTATCTGCACCACCAAATTCATCTTTGCCATCACTCCCCGGCGACCCACGTAACTGAGAGGCGATAACCACGTAGCCATGCCGGGCAATATCTGCAAGTGCGGATGTGGTCCATAAATCAATACTCCCAAAATCTTCATGCCCGCCTCTGCAAAAAATAAGACAGGGGTATTTGCCTGGTTTTTTAGGCTGTATAACAAATCCTTTAATCTTTAAACCTGTGCTTAAATAGGTAATATCATGAGTTTCTGTTTCATCAAAAATCAATTGAAATGCAGGCGACTTGCTAACACGCTGTTTAATAATACTATCGGGATAAATAACCAGGTTGTTGCTGATAATTAAACCATTCTGCGCGTTTGTATGCCACACAATGGCAAAAAAGGATACCAAAACAAATAAGTATTTCATAATTAAAGGTTTAAACAAAGATATATCTCTTTTATACAAATGCAACTAAATTGCTTTTATAGAATTTGTTTTATAAAAATCCAATTGTAAACAGTTCGTTATAAAAAACTTACAGTACATGAGCAAATTTCCTTGAAACGATTTTATTTTTTTCTCTTGCACAATATATTTTTCTGTCTATATTTGCAACCCCAATGCGAAAGTAGCTCAGTTGGTAGAGCACGACCTTGCCAAGGTCGGGGTCGCGAGTTCGAATCTCGTCTTTCGCTCCAACAAAAATCCTCTCAGTAATGAGGGGATTTTTTGTTTTAATTCAATTTTAGGCAAGGGCGCTAACAGCCTTTGTCTGATATATAATACTTAATTTAGCACGATGAAACACGAAGAGGTAGTTGCAGCACTCAAAGTAATTGCAGAAAAAGGATTTGCAACCGGCATAAGCGCAGATGATTTAAAGGATTTGAAAACATACAATCTGATTGATAGCCTGGAAGATGTCAAATCAAAAAAAACGATTTATGCGTTAACCAAAAAAGGCCGTGTAATGCTCAAGGCAAATTCAAAAGAACAAAAGCCCGATACTGATTTATAGAAATAATCCAAGGCCTCTTAAAGGCTGTAGATTTTCAATAGGGCATATTTCAACTTTTTATGGCTACTAACTCTTAGTATTAAAATCGCCCTCCCGGCATTTTACCTTATCTTTGATGCCAATTCACAGGTACAATGATTAAGCAAGCACTACAGAATTTAAAGATAACTACCCTTAACCCCATGCAGGAAGCGGCCATTAGCGCCGCCAAAAAAGGCGATGTAATACTGCTTTCGCCTACAGGGTCGGGCAAAACGCTGGGCTTCTTATTACCATTGCTTGGCGTACTGGATGCTAACATATCAACCGTACAGGTAATGATCCTGGTACCATCGCGCGAATTAGCTTTACAGATAGAACAGGTTTTTAGAGCCATGGGTAGCGGCTTTAAGGTAAATTGTTGTTATGGCGGTCACGATGTAAAAATAGAACGCAACAACCTCTCGCAGCCGCCTGCAGTTTTAATTGGCACACCCGGCCGCATAGCCCACCACCTGCGCCGCGAAAGTTTTGATACCGCAACTATTAAAACACTGATACTCGACGAGTTTGATAAAGCATTAGAGTTTGGTTTCCAGGAAGATATGGCTTACATTATTAAGCAAATGCCCGCCATTAAAAAACGCATGCTTACCTCAGCCACACAAATGGACGAGATACCAGCTTTTACCGGGATTAATAAACCAATTAAGGTTGATTTTTTGAGCAATACAGCATCTGCCCCGGCGCTTAAACAAAAAGCAATTGTTGCCGATGCAGCCGATAAACTGGAAGCTTTATTTTCATTGATTTGTAAGATAGGCGACCAACCTACCCTGATTTTCTGTAACCATCGCGAAGCGGTAGAACGCATTAGCGATCTGTTATATGATATAGGTATTTACCATGACATATTCCACGGCGGTATGGAGCAGGATGACCGCGAGCGGGCCTTGCTTAAATTTAGAAACGGCAGCCACCGTATATTAATCACCACAGATCTGGCCTCGCGCGGCCTGGATATACCGGAGATAGAACATGTGGTGCATTATCAGTTGCCGCATAACGAAGAGGCCTTTACGCACCGTAACGGCCGCACAGCGCGGATGCATGCTACCGGCACCTCTTATTTGATGTTAACACCGGATGAGAAACCAGCCTATTTAAAAGAAATTCCCGAAATAGAAGACCTCTCGGCCGAACCTGTTATACCCAAAGCATCTCCCTGGGCAACCGTGTATATTGCAGCAGGCAAAAAAGATAAGGTTAACAAGGTTGATATTGTAGGCCTGCTATTAAAAAAAGGCGAGCTGGCTAAAGAAGACCTGGGTTTGATAGAAGTACTTGACCACTCCTCATACGCAGCGGTGAAACGAAACCGCATTGAGCGTGTGGTTGAAATGGTTAAAAGTGAAAAAATTAAAGGAAAGAAAATTAAAATAGAGATTTCCCGATAAAACGATAAATACAACACCATGAGCAATAACGATATAATGAAAAAGCTTCGGGTAGCTTTAAAATTTACAGACGACGATATTATTAAGGTTTTAGACCTGGCCAACTTTAAGGTAACAAAAAACGAGATCAGCGCTATATTCCGTAACGACGATCATCCAAATTTTAAACCTTGCGGCGACCAGATTCTCCGTAATTTTTTAAACGGCTTAATTATCTTTAAACGTGGACCAAGGCCTCCAAAAGGCGAACAAGCTTAGTTTTATACCATTATGGAATATTCTAAAACCTATACCGCAAAGGCAGAACACATAGACGTGCAAAACATTATGGATGGTTTATACTATCCGTTTTACATGGAGTATTGCCGCCATGATTATATTAGGGAAGTGCTGGGTTTCGACTTTGAGGAAGAAGCAAAAAACGGGATTTACATGGTTTTATCACAGTATAAGATCAGTTTTTTGAGGTCGCTTAAAAAGGATGACCAATTTGCAGTTACCTGTACATTATTTGCTGACCCTGCCGGGCTGCCAAAATTGCACTTTAAACAAGCTATTGTTTTAAATGGAAAGGTAATGACTAAAGCCGTTTTTACCGGCACCTGCGTACCAGCTTCGGGCGGCAGGCCTTATTTACCGGCATCTATTTTAGATAAAATTGCTGATGCTCCTAAATTAGATATGGAGATATAAGGAGCCAGTACTTCATTATTACAAACAAAAGCCCTGCTGTTGTTAAACAGCAGGGCTTTATATTTTACAACTCTTTGGTAAGAGGTGCGCATTATTAAGTTCTCATTTATACCACAGTATCTCTTCTCAAGAAACCTAATATCAATGATATAATTGCAATTACTAATAAGATGTGGATTAAACCACCTGCAGAGTAAACAAACTCTCCTAATAACCATCCTATGATCAGGATAACGGCTACGATGTATAATAAAGATCTCATGACTGTTGTTGTTTTTTAAAGGTAAATGATGATGTTTTTAATTGTAATGTGTTATACAATTTATATACCAGTTTATTTATTTACCGACAAAATCATAAAATCAGCGATTTTAAATTAATTAAAACAAAAATTTGTATTATAAATTAAAAAATAGCTTATTAATTAGGACAGTTTGAAGACAATTGGATGACAGTTAACTAATATTATTTTTTGCTAGGCATAGCCAATCTGTTCGATTTACGCTTTTGATTTTCTTCAGCAGCATCTATTGAGTGTGTGCAGGTCAGATCATCTTCTTTCTCTGCCAGGTCAGATAATCTAACATAAAATTTATGCAGTTGATCTAACTCGGCCTCTGTAAGGTCTTCAATATCTACCATCCGGTTGCTGGAACCTTCGTGCGAGGCCAATATCTCGTTTAGTTTTAAGTGGATTGCTTTAGAGTCTTTATTTTGTGATTTTTGGATCAGGAAAACCATTAAAAAGGTAATAATAGTTGTACCCGTGTTAATTATGAGCTGCCAGGTATCAGAATACTTAAATATAGGGCCTGATATCAGCCACACTATAATAACAGAAATTGCGATTATAAAAGCAGCCGAACTACCGGTAGCCATTGTTGCCCAGTTTGAAAACCTTTCAAACAGATTTTTTTTCTTTGCCATGAGGGGATTTATTTTATCTCAAAAAGCAATTCATAACTATATTGTTTGCACTGATTTAAAAAATCGGTTATTAATGAATGCTTTAGAATAACTTATTAAAAAATTTACAGTTATTAATCCCCTCCAAACCTTTATAATAAACCTATTTCACAGTCAAAGTATTAACATTTGTAATGCCGGCAGCCGTGGCAGTTGTAAAATAAATATTATTGCTAACTGTAGGTACTGTTGATGCCTGCTCGTTTACAAAGAAACTATTGGGGTTGGGTGCAGGGAAATTAAAGCCAACGTTGTCATATACATCACATGTACCACCAAATAAGTCATAAACATCCACAATAACCCCTATCCAATCTTTACTTAAATTAAGGTTACCACAGGTATTGTCATATATTTTGGCGTTGGCATAAGTGGTTACTCCCGGCGCCAGTTCTGCCGCAAATGATTGTACTTCAAATGCAGAATATTTTCTGGAGTTTACCACTACGTTGTTATAGATGAGTACTGTTTGCGGCACGGTACCAAAACTCCTGATCCAGGCCCTTATGGCATTACCCTGGTGATTTTTGACCAGGTTATGGTGAAAAGACCCACTACCCTTAATCATGAAGATACCGTTGTGGTTATTATTGGTTTGGTTAATATCGGTTATTATATTATTATGGATATTGTAACTATCGGCATTGGCTGCAAAAACCACAACGCCGCAGTTTGAGTTACTAAAATTTAGTCCGGAGATCTCCATGTTTTTAATTAACCCGGTTATAATACCGGCAATTACATCTCCACCAAACTGTATAAAGGTAGAAGTGTTGGTGCAGGTATTATTCAGGATTTTCAGGCTATCGGTGTATGATGCTTTTGTACCATTATAAATATTAGTGCCTGTACTGTAAATCACGATATTACCAATATTAGAGAACGAAAAATTCTGAATAGTTAAATTATGGCTGGCCCCGTTCAGAATTATAGAGTGGTAGTACGCATTATCTCTCGATATAAAACCCTGGGCTATACCGGTTGTACCATCCCCGGAGATTGTCAAATTGCTTACATTGGTAATATGCATATGATCACTATTACCGGCCATTTGCACCAGGCCATCATTGTTGATGTAAATAGGGCAACCCGCATTAATATTTTGCACGTCGATACCATTATAGGTGCCCCCTTTTACCTTAATGGTATCATTACATTTGAGGCCTAGGGTGGTGCCGTCAATTATCAGGTTACCCGTACCTGTACCAATGGCTATTGTTCGCCCGGCAACGGGGATAATTGTAGTTGTGCCTGTAGTGGTATTTGTACTTGTTGGCGCCAGAGTTTGCGCCTTTTGGCAAGCGGTAAAAAAGAAAATAGCAACTATTGCTATTATATTGAAGTAAAGCTTTCCCATCAAATCGTGTTTTATAGTTGATTTAACGAGTCTTTTATGATTAATGTTGCCTATTAATTAATAATAGTAATATTTTTGTTACAACATGCCTGTAAATGAACGCACTAATAATCAATGATTAAAATGACCTGACAATTTTAGCTTTTTAATATTATATTTACTTTATACAACCCCTATTGTGAACAGAAAAAAAGCGATTCAGAGTTTACTTGCTCTTGCAGCCGTCGGCGTTTCATCAGTTTCTGTTTATAAATGGGCCAGCGACGGAAATGCGGTTAGCATTGATGCGCTGCCTCAAAAAAAACAACTGATAGCAGACCTTGCCGATACCATCATCCCCCGTACAGATACTCCCGGGGCCAAGGATGCACATGTAGAAGATTTCATTATTAAAATGATCAAAGAGATTGATCCAAAAACGCAGCGACATTTCCTGGCCGGTTTGGGTAGCCTCGAAAAATATACGATCGACAAATACGATCATCCCTTTACCGAATGCACACCACAGCAGAAAATAGCGGTGTTAAAGCATTTTGAGGATAAAGCCACATATTCTATTGGCATCCTCAACAAAATCAATAACAAGTTTTTGGGAACCCCATTTTTTAACAAACTAAAAGATTTAACAGTAGAAGGCTACTGCACCTCTCAGTTAGGTGCAACACAAGGTATGGCGTATGATTATGTACCCGTAAAATTTGTGGCCTGCATTCCGTTACAAAAAAACCAAAAGGCCTGGGCCACTAAATAAAACATGATAAAATTAGGCGCATCTGATAATAAAGCTACTTATGATGCCATAGTAGTTGGGTCTGGTATTAGTGGTGGCTGGGCAGCCATGGAACTTTGTAAAAAAGGGCTAAAGGTTTTACTATTGGAAAGAGGCCGTAATGTAGAACATGTAAAAGACTACACCACAGCCATGCTAAACCCCTGGGATTTTGATTTAAGGGGCAATACAGCGGCAAAATACAAAGCAGAAAACCCGGTACAATCACAGGGTACCAACGCCGGTAATGCACACTTTTTTGTAAACGATACCGAGCATCCTTATATCCAGCAAAAACCTTTTCACTGGTTTAGAGGCTACCAGGTAGGTGGCCGCTCGTTAACCTGGGGCAGGCAATGTTACCGCTTAAGCGACCTTGATTTTACAGCCAATGCAAAAGAGGGTGTGGCTATTGACTGGCCAATCCGTTACAAAGATATTGACCCATGGTATAGTTATGTAGAGCGTTTTATTGGCGTAAGTGGAAAGAAAGAAAATCTGCCTCAACTACCCGATGGCGACTACCTACCTGCATTGGATTTAAATTGCATTGAGAACCACCTGGATGAATCTATCCGCAAAAATAGTCACGATCGTTTACTTACCATTGCCCGCGTGGCTAATTTGAGCCGTGGCTGGGATAACCGCGGCCCATGTATGAACCGTAACCTGTGCTCGCGTGGATGCCCGTTTGGTGGGTATTTCAGCAGCAATAGTTCTACTATACCTGCGGCCATGCAAACCGGCAATTTAACCTTAAGGCCGTATTCTGTGGTTACAGAGGTTATGTTTGATGAGCAAAAGCAGAAGGCCAAGGGCGTACGCATTATTGACACCATTACCAAAGAGAATTTTGAATATTATGCCAAAATTGTCTTCATCAATGCATCTACCATTGCTACGGCTGGTATTTTATTGAATTCTAAATCGCACCGTTTCCCTAATGGCTTCGGTAATGATAGTGGCGAGCTTGGCCACAACCTGATGGACCACCACTCTGCCGCCGGTGCCCAGGGTGCTTATGACGGCTATAAAGACATGTATTACAAAGGCCGCAGGCCATGTGGTTTCCTCATTCCGAGGTTTAGAAACATAAAGGGTAACGAGGGATTAGATTTTACCCGCGGTTACAATATCCAGGGCCATGGGGAACGTTCTGAATGGATGGACACCATGACTGCCGATGGCTTTGGCGTCGACTTTAAAAACACCCTAACCCACCCCGGCCACTGGACGGTTTGGATGGCCGGCTGGGGCGAATGCCTCCCCTATCATGATAACATGATCAGCCTTAATGATACGCAGAAGGATAGCTGGGGATTACCGTTGATTAACATCGATTTTTCATTTCGTGAAAATGAAAACAAAATGATGAAAGACATCCAAAAAACATCAGCCGAAATGCTGACCGCTGCCGGCTTCAATAACGTACAAACATTTAACTACGGCAAACCGGGTGGCGATACCGTGCACGAAATGGGAACCGCACGTATGGGCCATGACCCAAAAACATCAGTACTCAATGGCAATAACCAAATCCACGCCGCTAAAAATGTATTTGTGACCGATGGCAGCTGTATGACATCTTCTGCCAGCCAAAACCCATCGTTAACCTACATGGCGCTTACCGCCCGTGCCTGTGATTTCGCGGTTGAGGAATTGAAGAAGGGAAATATTTGATTTAAGATTTCGGATGTTCGATTTCGGATTTATTGGAGCTTACTCAACGTATAACACACCCCATGAAAGTTGCTGCGCATTGAGTGACAGTGCTTTCCCCTCTCGAGAGGGGATTTATTGTGCAGTACAATAAGCACTAACTTTAATAAGGGGTGTGTTCTTCGAGAGTTTCGAAAGTACTTTAATGTGTAATTTGTCATCCTGAACGTAGTGAAGAATCTTATTCAACTGTAAAGTGTACGCCTGCTTTGATAACTTTAATAAAGCAAAAGATTCTTCACTACGTTCAGAATGACAAAACCACCAAATGCAACTGCCATGCAGGTATTTTAAATATAAGGGTTCGCCCTAAACCATGTTTCAAGCGCGTCAGCAAATATTCAAACAAAAAGCCCAGCCTGAAAAATCAGACCGGGCTCTCTAATAATTTAAAAACTTTTTTATTTATTAGCTAAACCAGAAGCTGCAACTTCATCAACCAGAAATACCAATTCGCCGTTAACCGGTTTGATTAATTGCGACGGATATTTTGTTGGGTTATGCTCGCCTTCTAATACCTCTTTCAGGGCATGGATCTTTTTCTCGCCGTATAATACAAAGGCAATTTTCTTAGCCTTGTTAATTAAGGGCGCGGTAAGTGTAATGCGGTACATATCCTGCGGAGCAAGGAAATAGGCGTCAACCCATTTATCTTTCTCGCTTAATACAGCCTCACCGGGGAATAAGGAAGCCGTGTGGCCATCATAGCCCATGCCTAAAAATATCAGGTCGAAGCTGCCTTCGGGTCCAAGATTATCTCTTAGCAATTGCTCATATTCTGCAGCATAGTCTTCCGGCTCTACGTCGGCAGCCCACATAAAGTGGATCTGATCTGCAGGGATGGGTACATGGCTTAACAGCGTTTCTTCAGCCATTTTAGCATTACTCTTGTCATCATCCAAAGGCACCCAGCGCTCATCGCCCCAGTAAATGGATACTTTTTCCCATTCTACCTGTTCACGATAAGGAGATTCTGCCAATAGCTTATGAAATTTAACGGGCGAAGAACCACCTGTTAAGGCCACATTAAACTTACCTGATCTTGATATCGCCTTTTTTGCTGCCTCAACAAAAATTTCGGCAGCGGCAATATTTTGTTCTTCTGTAGTTTTAAATACCTGGATAGCCATATTACTTTTTCTTATCTTTTTGGTGTGCATTTACTGCCCAAACATGCCCCTGGCGTGCTATTAATGCCTCAGCATCTTCCGGCCCCCAAGAACCTGCAGCGTAGTTAGGGAAATCAAGCGAATCGCGGGATTCCCATGCGTTCTGGATAGAAGTAATTACATCCCATGCTTCCTCTACCTGGTCGGCACGCATAAACAGGGTTGCGTCTTTGCGCATGGCATCAAGCAACAAGGTTTCGTAAGCCTCCGGCGTTTGAGTTGAGCAATCGTCATAATCAAAGATCATTTCGGCCGGGTTCAATTCCATTTCCAAACCTGCTTTTTTGGTGGTAAACCTTAAGCGGATATCCATTTGTGGTTGGATATTAATGGTTAAACGGTTAGCCATCATATTGTCGGCAGCAGAATCCTGGAAGGTAGTATGCGGCACCGGGCGGAACTGGATAGTGATAGACGAAGTTTTATCCTGCATCCTTTTACCGGTACGCAGATAGAACGGTACGCCCTGCCATCTCCAGTTATCTAAATAAAACTTGATAGCTACAAATGTTTCGGTGTTTGATTTAGGGTTCACATCCGGTTCCTGGCGGTAACCCGGTACTTTTTTACCCTGTAACCAACCTTCACCATATTGGCCTCTGACTGCGTAATGGTGTACTTCTTCTGGCTTTATACGGCGCACAGCCCTCAAAACATCCACCTTACGGTTACGAATTTCTTCGGCATTAAAAGAGATAGGAGGTTCCATAGCCACCATGCATAGAATTTGCAACAGGTGATTCTGGATCATATCCTTCAAGGCACCTGCGCTTTCATAGTATCCGCCACGCTCTTCTACCCCAACCTGCTCGGCAACAGTAACCTGTACATAGTCGATGTAGTTACGGTTCCAAAGTGGTTCAAAAAGGGCGTTAGCAAAGCGGAATGCCAGGATATTCTGCACTGTTTCTTTACCCAGGTAGTGATCTATCCGGTAGATCTGCTGTTCCTGGAAAGTGCGAACCAGCAAGTTGTTCAGTTCGATAGCTGTTTCTTTATTATGGCCGAATGGTTTTTCGATAATGATCCTGTCCTTATCAGCATCAGCAGCAATACCTGCCGAATTAATGTTTACAGTAACTGCCTCAATAAACCGTGGCGCAACTGACATATAGAACAAGCGGCTTGCGCGGGCACCCCATTCTTTATCTGTAGCATCCATCTTTTTACCCAACTCGACAAAAGATTTTGGATCGTCAATATTAGATACAAAGTAAGAGATCGACTCTTTGAAAGTAGCCCATTTATCAGCATCGGGTTTACCGCTTCTCGAAAAATCGCCCAAGCCTTCGTACAAACGCTCGCGGTATTCCTCATCATCCAGCTCGGTACGGCCCAAACCAATAATCGAAAATTTCTCTGGCATCCAACCATCTAAATACAGGTTGTAAAAAGCCGGGATTAATTTTCTCTTAGCCAAATCGCCGGTGCCGCCAAAAATAACGATAACGGTATTGTCGGCTTTTTTTATAGATTTCATAATAATGTTTTTATGGTAACGGCAATCAATTTATTAGTCCCATTTGGTATGGAAAGTACCTGTTTTGTCGATACGCTCGTAAGTATGCGCACCAAAGTAATCGCGTTGTGCCTGGATGAGATTGGTAGCCATTCTTTCGCTTCGGTAAGCATCGTAATAGCCTAAAGCAGTTGCAAACGCAGGTGTAGGGATACCTTTATCAATCGCTAATTTAATAACGTTACGTGCGCTGGTTTGTGTAGCTACTAATGATTTGCCGATCTCATCATCCAACAAAATGTTTGGCAGATCAGCATTGCGGGCATAAGCCTTGCGGAAATCTTCTAAACATACTGCGCGGATAATACAGCCGCCCCTCCAAATTTTAGCTACATCTTCCAGTTTTAAACCGTAGTTATATTCTTTAGATGCAATGTGAAGCTGTGCTAAACCCTGTGCGTAAATATTGATCATGGCGAAATAGTAAGCCTCTTTCAGGCTTTTTAAAATTTCATCATCGCTGCTTGTATGTGCAGTTGGGGTATCAGTTAATTTTTTAGAAGCCTCAACACGCTCTTCTTTATATTTAGATAGATCGCGCATGTTTACGGCTGCATCAATAGTAGGGATTGGTGCTTGCAAATCCATTGCATTTTGCGAAGTCCATTTACCTGTACCTTTAGCTTTAGCCTGGTCAGAGATCAGGTTTACTAAAAGCTTGCCGGTTTCGTCATCAGTTTTCTTTAAAACAATACCGGTAATCTCAATCAGGAATGATTTTAATTCGCCTTCGTTCCACTCGGCAAACATTTGCTGTAACTTTTCATCGCTAAAGCCTAAGCCTCTTTTCAGCAGGTCATAAACTTCAGAGATCAATTGCATAATACCGTACTCGATACCGTTGTGTACCATTTTAACATAGTTACCGGCAGAACCAGCACCTAAGTAAGTAACACATGGCTCGCCATCAACTTTAGCAGCAATGGCTTCAAATACAGGGCGTAAACGCTCGTAAGCTTGTTTGTCGCCACCCGGCATCATGCTCGGGCCAAAACGCGCACCTTTTTCGCCACCAGAAATACCCATACCGAAAAAGTGGATACCTTTTTCTTCCAGCTCGGCTATACGGCGGTTAGTATCCGGGAAGTATGAATTACCCCCATCTATAATAATATCACCTTTATCTAACAAAGGCACCAGGCTGGCAATGGCAGAATCTACCGGTTTACCAGCTGGTACCAATAACATAATTGCTCTTGGTTTTCTCAGCATCGATACAAATTCTTCTGCTGATGTTGTTCCTTTTGCATCCTGGTCTGGTTTTGCTTCTGTTGCTAACGCAGATGCTTTTTCGGCATCCAGGTCAAGGCCTGCAACAGCGAATTTGTGATCCGCCATATTCAGGAGCAGGTTTCTGCCCATAACGCCAAGGCCTACAACGCCAAAATCATGATTTTCCATAATTTTTTATATTTAATTGCTTTAAAGTATTCTGTGTTCGGTTAAATGTTTTTGTTCGAGGCCATAGCCGGCTAGCTTTTGCCGCGTGGTTTCGATGTCGGTATGGTGAAGACCGTTGATGCCAAGCACATCAGCCGCCTGTATAAATACAAGCCTGTCATCAATATAAAGGGTTTCGTTTGGTTTTACCTGTGCAAGGTCGAGCGCTATCTGAAAAAATTCTTTGTCAGGTTTACGCATACGTACGGTACATGAGGATGAAAACACGTCGATAAAGCCCTTGAGATGAAATTGCTTTACGCGGTATTCATTCAGTTCGCGACCCTCGTTGTTAACGGCAATGGTACGCAGTTTGTATTTGTGCTTAATGTCGCTAATCAGCTTAATCATATCCGGGTAAGGATGAGACACGCTGGTCATAAACTCTTTAAAATCTTCGCGGGCAAAGCTTCTTTTCTCATAAAAAACCAGCAGGTTAAGATATTCATCCAAACTGGCTTTTCCAGATTCATAGGCATCAAATATTACACGGTGGCGGCTGTTCATTTCTTCGAAATCTAATCCGAATTTAACGGCAGCATCCCTGCGTGCTTGTGTATCCCAGCCATTGGTTAAAAGCACTCCCCCTATATCAAGGAAAAGTGCTTTTATTGGCGTACCGTGGTTTAGCATTATACGGCGGCCTCCTGGCGTTTTTGTGCAAGCACATTCATTAAGCTACCAAAAGGTTTGATGAATTTCTCGATACCTTCTTCTTCCAGCTTTTGAGTAATGTCTGATAGTTTTAAACCAACTACATCCTCTAACTGGTAAAGTACATATTGCGCATCTTCAAGCCCGTCTTCTAAACGCGAAGCAGGGTGGCCTTTTTCGCGGTAAATAGCCAGGGTATCTTTAGGCACAGTATCAACCGTTTCCGGGCCTATCAAGGCTTCCAGGTACATTAACTCATCGTAAGCCTTGTTTTTAACACTGGTACTTGCCCATAGCAAACGCTGTGGTTTTGCACCTTTGGCTTCTAAGGCCTTAAAGCGTTCTGAACGGAAAACTTCTTTGTAGATGTGGTAAGCCACACGTGCACTGGCAATGGCTACTTTACCCAGCAATTGTTTTGCCGGTGTTGCACGGTTGCTGTCTGTTTTAATGATCTCTTCCAGTTGCGGATCAACCATGGTATCAACACGGCTCAGGAAGAAACTGGCTACAGAAGCCACATTGTCTATCGATTCGCCTTTAGCTAAGCGGGCTTCCAAACCTTCAATGTAAGCCTCGGCCACAGCGCGGTAACGATCTAAACTAAACAGCAGGGTAACGTTGATGTTAATACCTTCGCTAATCAGTTCTTTAATAGCCGGGATACCTTCTTTAGTACCTGGAATTTTAATCATCACGTTTTTACGGTCAAGCGTAGCCCATGATGATCTGGCTTCGGCGATAGAACCTTCTGTATCTTGCGCCAGGCCCGGTGAAACTTCTAAACTTACATAGCCGTCTAAAGCATCTGTTTTTTCGTAAACACCTTTAAACAGGTCGGCAGCAGCCTGAACGTCTGCTATGGCCAGTTTTAAAAAGATATCTTCGGTCGATAGGTCTGTTTTGGCCAGTTCGTTGATGATATCATTATAGTCATCACTGTGTGCAATGGCTTCTTCAAATATAGCCGGGTTAGAAGTTACCCCTCTCAGGTCATCCTCATCTATCAGTTTTTTTAATTCACCCGATTCAATGAATGACTTTTTTATATAGTCGAGCCAAATGCTCTGGCCAAAATCTGGAATCTGTGCTAACGGATTTTTCATGGTTTTATGTATTTATTTTCTATTGCTATTACTTTGTCAAGGCGGCGTTGAAAACGCTCGCCCCCATCATAGTGGGCTTTTAAATAAGCTTGTACTATTTCCCACATCAGCACTACGCCAATAACCCTGCCGCCTAAGCAAAGCAGGTTCATATCGTCGTGCTCTACGCCCTGGTGGGCCGAGTATGTTTCCATAATCAGGGCCGACCTTACGCCCGGCACTTTGTTGGCTGCTACAGATACACCTACGCCACTACCGCAAACGGCAATGCCTTTGGTAATCTCACCTTTCGATACTGCTTCGGCCAGCGGAAGTACCACATCCGGGTAGTCATCCACACTGTCATAAGCATAAGCGCCAAAATCTTTAACCTCGTAACCGGCATCGGCAAGGAGTTTTAGCAACTCGCCTTTTTGCTCAAAACCGGCATGGTCTGCTGCAATACCTATGGTCATGGCTTATTTATTAAGGAGTGCTTTAGCGCGTTTGTAAACATTTTCTACGGTGAAACCGAAGTGCTCTAAAACAGCCAGTCCTTCGCCACTTTCACCAAAAGTATCGATACCTAAAACGTCACCTTCTGCAGTAACATATTTATACCACGGTAAAGTTACACCGGCTTCAACAGCCAAACGTTTGTGTTGTGACGGCGGCAATACCGAATCGCGGTAAGCTTGATCCTGCTGGTTAAAAATCTCGAACGATGGTAAGCTTACTACACGCGTTTTAATACCATCTGCTTCCAGTTTAACCTGTGCATCTAAAATTAAGTGAACTTCAGAACCGGTTGCAATCAATATCAAATCCGGCGCTCCATTAGAATCGTTAAGGATATAACCACCTTTCTGTACGTTACCGGCAGCCGGTGCATATTTCTGCTGATCAATTACCGGAAGTTTTTGACGAGACAAGATCAAGGCTACAGGGCCTTTTAAGCGGCTCATTGCAATTTTCCATGACTCTACAGTCTCGTAAGCATCTGCCGGGCGTAATACTGTTAAGTTAGGCAGCATACGCAATGATGATACATGCTCCACCGGTTGGTGAGTTGGGCCGTCTTCACCCAAAGCAACGCTATCATGCGTAAATATGTAAGTAACCGGCGCTTTAGTTAAAGCAGCCAGGCGGATAGATCCGCGCATATAATCTGAGAAAGTTAAGAAGGTAGCACCATAAACACGGGTACCACCGTATGAAGCCATACCATTTAATATAGCGCCCATACCATGTTCGCGCACACCAAACCAAATGTTACGATTGTAAAAATGACCCGGTTGGAAACTATCTTCTGGTTTACCAGGAGTTTCATTAGAGCTGGCTAAATCGGCCGCACCGCCTATTAACCATGGGATGCTGGTACGTAATGCATCTAAGGTTTTGCCTGATGCCTGGCGGGTTGCCAATTGATCGCCTACATTAAATGTTGGCAAATTAGCATCCCAGCCTTCGGGTAGTTGACCGTCTTCGCTGGTTGTAAATTCTTTGGCTTCTTTAGCAAATGATTTGCTGTACTGATCGAAGTTTTCATTCCATGCAGCTTGTAGTTCTGCACCTTTTTTACCCGGCTCCAGCAGGTAATCTTTAACCTCATCAGGCACAAAGAATGTTTTTTCGGGGTCGAACCCTAAAAATTCTTTAGTTTTTTTAAGGTTATCTACACCCAACGCACTACCATGTACTTTATTGGTACCTTGTTGCGGGCTTCCGTAACCAATGATGGTTTTAACAGAAATTAACGTAGGCTTGTCTGTAACGGCTTGTGCATCCAATATAGCTTGTTCTATTTCGGCCAGGTTGTTACCGTCATGTACAGTTAAGGTATGCCATCCGTATGATTTAAAGCGGGCATCCCTATCTTCCGTAAAAGCATATTCTGTCGAACCGTCTAGCGAGATCGAGTTATCGTCATATAAGTAAATTAAACGGCCTAATTTTAAGTGGCCGGCTAATGAGGCAGCTTCTGAAGCAACACCTTCCATTAAATCGCCATCACTTACAATGCTGTAAACGTAATGGTCAATTAAATCGTGACCATCGCGGTTATATTTAGAGGCTAAAAACTCATGCGCCATAGCCATACCTACACCATTACCAAAACCCTGACCCAATGGACCAGTTGTAACCTCGATGCCAGGTGTATGTGTCGACTCTGGGTGTCCCGGAGTTTTAGAACCTAATTGTCTGAATTTTTTAACCTCATCCATTGGCAGGTCGTAACCGTACAAATGCAGTAAGCTATATAATAAAGCAGAGCCGTGGCCTGCTGATAATACAAATCGATCGCGGTTTGGCCATTTTGGTTCTTTAGGGTTAAAGCGTAAAAAACGGCTCCATAATACGTATGCCATTGGTGCTGCGCCAAGCGGTAAACCCGGGTGACCGGAGTTTGCTTCTTGAACCATGTCTGTTGCCAGGAAACGAATGGTATTTACACTCAGTTCGTCAATTTCAGTAAAAGGCTGTTTATTCATTGTTGCAGATGTATTTTAAAATACTAAAAATTTAATTATTAGTGTAGTTATTTAAGCTGTACGGTGTACAAAATCGCGTTGAATGCCATTTTTTAAGCTTGATTATGCAATTATAACAGGTTAATACATTACTTGTTTATAGTTCTGTAAATAGTTTAACAATTATGACTATTTTCTTTCAAAACTACCGTCACAACATATTAATAAATAGTTAAAAATCAAATACTTAATTAACAATTACATTTAAAAGTAATACAAAACCAAGTTTTTTGTGACTTTAACATTACGATAAGATACTACACTAAAATATAATACTAGCTTTATGAAAAAACTTTAACCGTCAACTTAATTTGAATACATAAAACAAAGAAGATTTGTAATCCTAATATCATCTGTATATCATCCTTCTTAAAGCTTTCAAGTAACTTATGCTTGCTGCCGAGAATTGATAAGGATGATCCTCGTCCTTTTTTGCTGCTTCATAATACAAGTAGAAGAATTCAAAAGGATCATAAGATCTATTAACCATTTGTTTTTTATACCCGTTTTTCACAATAACCCGTGCCATATAAAAACCGGGCATATGGCCAACGGTACCTTTAAGCATGTTTCTGTAAAAGCGAACTTTTTCTAAACCAGTAGTTTTATTAACTGCCATTAATTGAATACAGGAGTCGAGCGATTTTAAGGTGGCTGGAGCAGCATCTAACAACCAATCGGCTATGCCGTGCGGGTCATCGGTTTGCTGTAGTTCGGCCGGCTTATCAATCATATCGGCAATGCCTTCATTGGGTATGGTATTAATAGCCCAAAGTAAACCTTCCGCATGTGCATTGCTAACCCTCGTACTATCGAAATCAAGATTAGGCCGCAAACGGTGATGTAGCTCATGCGCCTCTAAGGTTCCAGTTTTAGCTTTGGCATTATCAATAACAGAAAGCAGGCTAAAAAACAAGCCCTGCGGATAAGATACCGCATCATTAGACAAACAATTATAATACAGCTTTAACCCATCAATGTGGTGCTGCGCCTTTTTTGGCAGGTATTCATAAACATATTGATACGCATTGTTAAAGTAAGCAGGGTTAAGCACGGTATCGGCCAGGTAGGCTTTTAATTGCAACTCCTCATCCTTATATCGTTTAGCCAAAATACAATACCAGTTTTTCTGCTTCAGCCTTACTTGCAACAGCGAATCATTTTTGGGCATGTATACAATCTCAATCGCTTTGCGATAGTTAGCCAAACGCTCGGTTGTAAATTCAGATTCTGCATAGGTTTTGTTACCATCTATAGCTATAAAATCGTCCCACTGTTTATCAGTAAGGGGGATATTTTGCTTTAACAGCCGGGTTAGTTCCCAATATTTTGTTACCGCATCTGTATTTACAGTTTGCGCATGCAGGGGTATAGCAAAGCTTAACAGGATAGTTAAAATGGCATATTTTCTTTGGATAGTTTTCATAATTATGTAGTGTTTAAGGTTCGCTGTTATTTGTTTTTGAGCCATTTTAAAGCCGCTGTTATTTTTTTATCTGCCCGCCGATCATCAAAGTTATCACCACCAATAATCTGCTCATCGGGTGTTACGTTGTTCCAATAAATATGTCCTTTGGTATCGGCTTCAACAGATGTAGCCATAAAAATCCCGATATCATCCGATAGTTGAAACGAGTCATTAGCGGTTGTATAGCCACCGGTATCCTCGCCGATAAACCAAGTATTATTACGGCCCTTAAAAGATATAGCTACCGCCTCGCCCGAGCTGGCTGTTTGAGGGCCGATAAGCACCACAACTTTTAAACTAGCTAAAGCTTTGCCTACATGGGTTAATCGGCAATAGGTATCAGAACCCACATAAGCAGTATTATTTGTAACGCCCCATGCTTGTTCTGTTTTACTTATGGGGTCTATAAATGAGCCTAGCTTACCGGGCGAAAAAAGATTGGCAATACCGCCCAACATGGCAAACATGCCACCACCAGGGTTTAACCGCAGGTCGATAACCAACCCTTTTAACTTCTCAGGATTCAACTTGTTGAGCGAGTCCTGAATTTGCTGACCTATCAAATCTTGGTCGTTTGGGTGGGTTGGGTTATTATCCGGGATTAATAAATAGCCGTAACCTTTTTCAAGTAACTGCGATTTAATGGTGGTGTTATGTGCTTTTATTTTGTTTAGTAATGCCTGGTGTGCAGGTGTATCAATACTCACCTTGGCACCGCGCCAGCCGTAATACTTGTTTTTGTAAATTAAAAAACCATGATGATCTCCCAGTAACTTATATAACAACTTCACTGCCGGTACAGCATCTTGTATACTTTTAGCATTACCCATAGTTGAGCGTACCGTATCTTCTAAATGTTTCCAATTAATTACGTTACGGTAAATAGAGTTTGCTTTAGCGTAACTTAAAGCAGTGTCAATAAGTAAATGAGCGTTATCCCGTTTAACGGCTTGGCGCTGTGCCAAGCAGTACATCGGCTGCTGCACAAGCGTAAAAATCAGGATCAGGTAAATGAGTTTAGTTATGGTTTTCATTTTTTAAGTTGTTTTAATTTGATGGAACAAACCTCGCCCAAACCCCAATGCTGCTGTATTTTATAATCTCAACCGGCCCTGATATTATCCCAACACCCTTATTATAGCTTAAATCGCTATTTTACCCGTTGGGATAATAAAACTACCCGTTGGGATAAATAAACAGCGCATTTACCTTACTACAGATATATTAGCAGCATGAAACAGAAGAAACTATGGATGTATTACCTGCTGGCATGGGTTGCCTATTGTGGCTACATCTATATCGATAATATAGTAAATGGGCGCGGTGTACAGCCCTACGTATGGTCTAATTTGATGGCCTCGTTTGTAGCGTTTACCTTTTGCTTTTTTGTGCTCTACCCCAAATTTTTAAACCGGAAACTAATTCTGCTGTTCATCGTTGGCCTTGGTATTGCCGAGGGCTTATTTATCGGCACACGTTGGTTGGTTGAAGAGGTAATATATATTCCGCTAATTGGGCATGGCAACTACAATCCCGGTACTGCAATAATGTATTATATAAGCGATAACTGGTGGAAGGCATTGCAACCTATATTGCTCAGTTTCATTTGCTGGGCCTTTCTGGAAACCTTTAACCGCGAGCGGGAAAATGAACAGCTTCGACAGGATAAAATACAGGCCGAGCTTGCTTTCTTAAAATCGCAGATTAACCCGCACTTTCTGTATAATACACTTAATTACATTTACTCGATGGCTTACCCGGTATCAGACAGGCTGGCCGATACCATCATCAAACTCTCTAACCTGATGCGCTACATGCTGGCAGATAATGCCAATACCCTGGTTGATCTGCAAAAAGAAGTGGACTATTTGAACAACTATATTGATATATACCGAATGCGTTTTGAAGATCATTTTTTTGTGGATTTTAAAGTTACCGGCGATGTGGGCCATGCGCAGATAGCTTCGCTAATGCTTATCCCTTTTGTAGAGAACGCTTTTAAACATGGCGTTATGGATGATGCGCAAAGGCCGGTAAGGATCAACCTTAAAGCAAACGCCCAGCAACTAACTTTTACAGTGAGCAATAAGATTAACCGCAATCAAAAAGATCATTCGAGCGGTATTGGGATGGCTAATATCCGCCGCAGGCTCGATCTGATCTATCCCGGCAAATACGATTTGCTGATTGCCAACAACGGCGATACCTATAAAAGCACATTAAGTATTAAATTAGCGCAATAACCATAACCTATGATCCGCTGCCTTGCTGTTGATGACGAAGCTTACGCTACCAAAATAATAGCCGACTATATTAAAAAAATTCCATTTTTAGAATTGGTTGGCACCACAACCAGCGCCATAGATGCACTATCGCAGGTACAGCAGGGCGATATCGACCTCGTTTTTCTAGACATCCAAATGCCCGACCTTACCGGTATCCAGTTCCTGAAACTGTGCGGCAACAAATGCAAAGTGGTACTCACCACCGCCTACCCCGAATACGCTTTAGATGGTTTTGAACACGATGTAATTGATTACCTGCTGAAGCCCATTGCCTTTGATCGCTTTTTTAAGGCGGCTCAAAAAGCATTTAATCTTCTTAGTGCTAACATCGCCCCACCTGCAGCTATTGTGGCAGCTGGCCAACCCGCAGTACAGCCCGCATCAGATTATATGTTTATTAAAGGCGAGAGCAAAAACAAGTTTTTGAAGGTTGATTACAACGATATTTTATACATTGAAGGACTGAAAAACTATGTATCGGTGTTTACAACATCGCAACGCATTGTAACCTATCAGTCCCTGCGCGATTTGGAAACCAACTTACCTCACCCGCCTTTTTACCGGGTGCATAAATCCTACATTATTTCTGTTGATAAGATCAGGATGGTGGATGGCAACACGGTTTACATTCAGGATCAGTCTATCCCTATCGGGGATACTTACCGGGATAACTTTTTTAAGCTGATTAGGGAGAGTGAGTAAGGATATTTGTCATCAACAATTGATTTTACCAATCAAAAAAGGTGGGTTCTAAATTTCTGATAGCTTTGCAGAATGGAAACATTATCAGGAAAAAGTGCGCTTATTACCGGCGCAGGCAAAGGTATTGGCAAGGCACTGGCCATAGCTTTGGCCAAAGAAGGCGTTAACCTCGGTTTAATTGCCCGCACAGAAAGCGACCTGAAAGAAGTAGCTGCCGAGGTAGAATCACTTGGTGTTAAGGCGTTTATTGCCATAGCCGATGTGGGCAATATAGACCAGGTAAACAGTGCAGTAGACACCATTAAAGCAGGCTTAGGCTTCATTGATATATTGATCAACAACGCGGGAGTTGGCGTTTTCGGCGGGTTTATGGAGCTCGAACCTGCCCGTTGGGAAGAAATTATCCGCATTAATTTACTGGGCACTTATTATGTAACCCGCGCCGTGTTACCGGCCATGATTGATAAAAAAGTGGGCGATATTATTAATATCGCATCAACCGCAGGCCAGCGTGGCGCAGCAGTAACCAGCGCCTATAGTGCATCGAAATTTGGTATGATCGGTTTATCAGAATCCTTAATGCAGGAGGTGCGCAAACATAACATCCGTGTAAGCACTTTAACCCCAAGCACCATTGCTACCGATATGGCTATTGATTTAAAACTTACCGACGGCAACCCAGACAAGGTAATGCAAGCCGAAGATTTTGCAGAATTCATCGTAGCTAACTTAAAACTCAACCGCCGCGTATTTGTAAAAGAAGCCGGATTATGGTCAACTAATCCATAAAAATGCAAGTTGCCAGCATGGCCCGCAGAAGAATGAAGATGTGCGTTTCTGTTATGTAATTGTTATAAAATTAATTGCATAACAGAAATCGCATAACAAAAAAAGGGTGTTGCCTAATACGGCAGCACTCTTTTTAACTTCTTATAATTTTTACCTGTTGCGGTGCGGTTATTACCGATTTTATTTTGCCATTGGCCATTTTGGTATGCTTTACTTTAACCACACCATATGGTGTTGGGAAAGTGCCTTCTGCAAAAGTAAGCTTACCTAAATGAGGTTCTATCTTAATTACTTTACAGCCCGGTGCAATTACTTTAATACCTAGCACATGCTCGGTAAGCCAGGGCGTTGGTCCCGAAGCCCAGCCGTGGCACAGGCTGTGCCTGAACCCTTTATAGCAGTAGGCCCCGTAATCGCCATGTATATCTTTTTTACCGGCAGGTACCAGTTCGTCAATACGCGAAGCGTTGGGTAACCAATCCAGATTAAAATCTTCCCAAAAGGTGGTAGCGCCCAAGCCAAGCATGGCTCCCCAGTAGGTTCTGATATTATCTATGGCGCCATCATAATCGCCGGCCTTTGCTTTTGCCTGCAGCATGTAATAGCCGTAAAAGGTAGAAAAGCGTTTGGCACCATCCGCCGATAATATTTTGTTTGCCGCCTGCGCCGGCATCAAACCCGACAGGGATAACAAAGCAGCCGCTTGTTTAGATCCGTTTGCATCGGGCACATTCAATTTTAAACGGCTTACTGCTGCTGCACATTTCTTAGCAGTTTCCGGGTCATTCAAATCGTTACACAATTCAGCCCCTGTGTTTAATGATAATACCATCATGGCTTGCAAACCTGCATGTACAGCTTTAGGGTTTGTGCTCGATGGCCAGTCTAAAAAGCGGTCTCCATCTAGCTGTTCACTATTATCAGCCCCTACTTTACCGATCAGTTGATTGAGCAGTTTAACCAGATACTGCTTTTGCTGCTTCAAATAAGGCAGGTTGCCGTTATGCATATAAAGATCGCGCTGTATCATTATCCACCACATCGAATAAGCGCTGATGCCATTCATCCAATCCGGCAATGGCGTATCATCACGCGACAGATCGAGGCTTTTAGCTACTACATCGCTACTGCCAAAAACAGCGTTAATAGTAGATACTTCGGGGTGCATATCCCCTACCCAAACCAGGCGGTCGCGCTTAATGCCATCAAATAAATAATCCTGCATGTTCAGCTGGACAGTATACGCCCCCGTCTTCCAGATCTTGTTCAGTAAAGTATCACTGCAATTAAATGAACCAAGGTATGGCAGATCCCTGTACACGGCTATTGCATTCACTTCCTTCAGCGCCAGCTTGGCATCTTCATCAACCAAATCTATTCGCACAAACCTAAAACCGGTATTACCAACTTCCAGCTTACCCAACCACGGCACTTTAATTATAAAATCGCGCATGGCATGGTCGTTGGTTGCACCTTTAATAGTATCCACATCAGACATCGCTTCGCTGGCCGATTCTCCAAAACGAACGCGGATAGTTACCGGCTGTCCGCTTTTCCAGCGGTCGGTTATAATTTGTACACCGCCCTGCAGCTCTTTGCCAAAATCAAGCAAAATTCCGGGCTTTATATCTTTTGTACTTTTAATTATGCACAGATCGGGTGCATATAAGCTGGCTTGACCTATTCCTTGTTTAAGTAACTTATTTGAGTTTGAAATGTCGGCATCAGGCGTTTGCCAGAGTATTTTAACCGGTGCAATACGTTCGCGGATGGTACTTTCTATAACACGTTTCGCGGATGAAACTTTTACAGGCGTCTGTGCAAATCCTTGTTGCAAACCAACTAAAAGTGTAAAGCTAAATAAGAGGATCGATCTGGAAAATATGCGCATAAAAAAATAGTCCGTAAAGTTTATTTTACGGACTAAATATACGCGCTGCCTGGATAACGGCAGTATAATTCTTAAACAGTTATTTATTTACCCAAACCATCAGGCTGAAAATCGAGCGAGACAGAGTTCATGCAATAACGTTTATGTGTTGGTGCCGGTCCATCGTCAAATATATGGCCCAGATGCGAGCCGCAGCGTGCGCAAAGTACTTCGGTTCGGTCCATACCAAATGAGCTATCGGTATGATAGATCACGCTGTTTTTGCGTACAGTTTCAAAAAAACTAGGCCAGCCGCAATCGCTGGCAAACTTAGCGTCAGACCTAAACAATTCATTACCACACACGGCGCAGAAGTAAGTCCCCTTGGCATATTTATTCCAGTACTGGCCGGTAAAAGGGCGCTCGGTAGCGGCTTCGCGGGCAGTGGCATAAAGATCTGCGGGGAGAATCTTTTTCCACTCTGTATTTGATACGTTTAACTTTTTGAGATCCGTATTAGAATAATAAGGATTATTCTCGTGCCCCTTTGCCGATTTTATTTGCTGCGAAAACCCAGCTGTAAAAGAGAATAGCAACGCGGTTATAATTATTAATGATTTCATTTTTAGTTAATGCTTTATATGTGAAGTTAAACCGGGTTGTTTAATTTTTCAGTTTATCTTTAAATGCTCTTTTAAAAGCCTCAACCTCTGGCTGTATCACATATTTACAATACTCCTGATTGGGGTTTTGGTTAAAGTAATTCTGGTGATAATCTTCGGCTTTGTAAAAAGCAGTGTATGGCGTAACCTCGGTTACAATTTTGCTTTTGTAAGCTTTTTCTGTGTTTAATTTACCAATGTAATAGTCAGCCTTTTTCTTTTGCTCGGCATTATGGTAAAATATGGCAGAGCGATACTGGGTACCCACATCATTACCCTGGCGATTTAGCTGAGTTGGATCATGCGCTACAAAAAAGGCTTGCAGTAATTCGTCATAAGTAATTACTGTTGGGTCGTATATAATATTACAAGCCTCAGCATGGCCAGTTGTGCCGGTACAAACCAGTTTATAAGAAGGATTAGCCACATGGCCACCAGAAAAACCGGAAACTACTTTTTTAACCCCTTTAAGTTGCTGAAATTTAGCCTCGGTACACCAAAAGCAACCGGTAGCAAAAGTGGCTGTATCAATCGTTTTAACTTTTAGGGCAGCTAAATTATTACCTGCATTACGTGCAAAAACACCGTAGCAAGTTGTTAGCAGTACTATTAAAAAAACTATTCTTTTCATATTAGATTTTAGGATTTGCAGGTTTTATTTATTGCTATTAACGTAAAAAACAGATTCTCGTATTGCGCAAACAGTTACAAACATACTGCTTTTGCTTAAATGTGATGACTGGCTGACAAATGGGAATTTTGAACAC
The DNA here is from genome assembly GCF_001911425.1 of Mucilaginibacter polytrichastri. GTDB lineage: Bacteria > Bacteroidota > Bacteroidia > Sphingobacteriales > Sphingobacteriaceae > Mucilaginibacter > Mucilaginibacter polytrichastri. Next base: position 2,640,020 of record NZ_MPPL01000001.1, read on the forward strand.
TGGTAGCGTGTTATGTTGAGGCATTCGAAACACGCGGGTAAGGCCTCTGCGCTCACCTTTTAGTAGTTTAGGCTGACAGCCCTTTTTCAAAAAGCGATAAGCTCTAAATCACAAATCCGTTACTATCTTTAACTCATTAAAACCAATATGGTACAACTTAAACTATTCATGATTTTATTAGGCTGCAAACCCCAGGGAAGGCATGTGGAGCAGCATGACTTTTTCTTCGGTATTGCATCATCACTTAACGATCTGGTACAGGAAATAAAAGACTTTTGGCCCGAGGCGAACGATAAGATCCATATTGATGCCTGGCGCGAAGTAAATGCGGTGGAAGGCTATCGGATAAAAATTGTTCCGAAGCAAACCATATCTCCTCAAAACAAAAAGCTTTTTTTCATCAATCTTGGTGGCTATCAACCCCATAAATTTGAAGAACAGCATTACGTTTTGCTTACGGTAAAAGATGACAATGCTTCAGCCATGAAAGAGGCTAAAGCAACCTTGTTCTTCCAGCATAATCATTTTGAAGGCGCCAACTCACATATCGACGATAAGTACGGTATCGATGTAGATGATATTTATCAGATCGAAGAAATCTTATCGCCTGGATTGAAAGAACGTTATCAAATAGACCTGGTGCCGGCAGATAATTTAGTAGAAGATGAGATCCATCTGGGTTATTTTAAACTAAGCATGCTGAAATAATATAAATTCAGAGCGAAAAGTCAATTTCTATTTTATTAAAATAATAAATTAAAAGGAAACAATAGCCATAGCTACGGGTTTTACATGTACACATTGTTAAACCCATTATGGCAAAGAAAACTACTGACCCCAACGTTAACCTGGAGGATAAAAAATTGCAGGATCTGGCGCCTGATAAAGAGATCAGCGCAGGTGAATTAATGACCACCGACCAGGGGCTGAAAATTAATGACGATACCAACTCATTAAAAGCCGGCGAACGCGGCGCTACCCTGTTAGAAGATTTTATCCTTCGCGAAAAGATCACTCATTTTGACCATGAACGCATCCCGGAACGGATTGTGCACGCACGCGGCTCTGGCGCGCACGGTTATTTCCAGGTATATGAGTCGATGGCTAAATATACCAAGGCTGGTTTTTTGCAAAACCCTGCCGTTAAAACTCCTGTATTTGTAAGGTTTTCTACCGTTGCAGGTTTCCGTGGCTCAACAGATATGGCCCGGGACGTACGGGGATTCTCGGTTAAGTTTTACACAGAAGAAGGTAATTACGATTTTGTAGGTAATAACATACCCGTATTTTTTATCCAGGATGCTATCAAATTTCCGGATCTGATCCACGCGGCAAAGCCCGAACCTCATAATGAGATACCACAGGCGGCCACTGCGCATGATACCTTTTGGGATTTTATTTCACTTACGCCGGAATCTATGCACATGATTATGTGGGCAATGTCTGATAGGGCCATACCACGTAGTTTACGCATGATGGAAGGCTTCGGGGTACACACGTTCCGTTTTATTAATGCTGAAGGTAAATCGCACTTTGTGAAATTCCATTGGAAACCATTATTAGGGGTACATTCTGTAGCATGGGACGAGGCGCAGAAACTATCAGGCAAAGACGCAGATTTTCACCGTCGTGATTTGTACGATGCAATTGAAGCCGGAGCTTTCCCCGAGTGGGAATTTGGTGTCCAGATTATCCCGCAGGAAGACGAATTGAAATATCCATTCGATTTACTAGACCCTACCAAATTAATCCCCGAAGAAATTGTACCGGTACAACGCATCGGTAAAATGGTGCTTAACCGTAATGTAGATAACTTTTTTGCCGAAACCGAGCAAGTAGCTTTCCACCCCGGTCACCTGGTACCGGGTATAGATTTTAGTAATGACCCGCTTTTACAGGGCCGGTTATTCTCTTACACAGACACGCAATTATCGCGCTTAGGCAGCCCTAATTTTCACGAAATCCCAATTAACAGGTCTATAAACCCGGTACACAATAACCAGCGCGATGGCCACATGCGCCAGCAGATCAACGTGGGTAGATCAAGTTACCACCCAAATACCATTGCCGGTGGCTCTCCTGCCCAGGCAACCAAAGCCGAAGGCGGTTTCTCTTCTTATGAAGAACGTATTGATGCCAATAAGATCCGGGCCAGAAGCAAGAGCTTTATGGATTTCTTTAGCCAGGCTACGCTGTTTTTCAATAGCCAGTCGGAACCGGAGCAAAACCACCTGATTGATGCCCTGCGCTTTGAACTGGGTAAGGTAGAAACCGTTGCCATCCGCGAACGCGTGGTTGGTTTACTATCAAAAGTGAGCGACCTGCTAGCCAAAAGAGTTGCCGAAGGTTTAGGTATGGAAGTGCCCAAACCACAAGAACCATTGAACCATAATTTTGGTGCAGATGCCAACCCGGCCGATTATCAAGACCAGCCTAATAAACAAGGTATCGAAAAATCGGCAGCTTTGAGTATGGCCAATACCGTTAAGGATACCATTAAAACACGCCAGATTGCCATATTGGCTGCAGATGGTGTTGATGCTACCTCATTAAAAACTGTAAAAACAGCATTAGAAGCCGAGGGTGCACAAACCAAACTTATTGCGCCCAGAGGCGGTTTTATTAAAGACAACAAGGGCGGGGCAATTAAAGTTGACATGAGCTTTTTAACTGCAGCATCGGTAGTATTTGATGCGGTGTATGTACCGGCAGGTGCCGAAAGTGTTACCGCTTTAACAGACGAACCGGATGCCATCCATTTTATTAACGAAACTTACAGGCATTGTAAAGCTATTGCCGCAGATGGCGAAGGTGTGGCTTTATTAAAACAAAGCTATGTAGGCGCTAAACTAAAAAATGGCAAAAGCGATGCTATTGCAGGAGTTATTACCAGCGAAACATCTAAGCCGGATGTATTGGCTAAAGATTTTATCCATGCCATAGCACAGCACCGCTTTTGGGAACGGGAGAAAAAAGATAAAGTACCTGCATAAACAGTACAAAATAACAAAGCCGGATATTTTCATATCCGGCTTTTCGCGTTAATCAACTAACCTCTCACTCACTCTTAATGAAAGTTCTTTTTATAATACGTAATATACAGCTGTATTATTTAGGGCCAAATGCTTTTCAACTTCTACCGGCGTTTCGTCTTTAAGCAACATTTTCAGGTCGCGTTCTATGTTACGGCTAATGGTAGTTGTTGGTGTATCTGTAGGCTTGTTCTCAAAAGGATCTTGCAGGTGTATGGCCATCTTCTCTATTAAAAAGAATGACGATGAAATAGCAACCACCAGCGGGATTTGAAATATGCCAAAAAATTCGATCAGGCTAAAGGGTAAAAGCATCACAAACAATAACACCAGGATGTGGATGTAAAAACTATAAGTAACCGGGAACACCGTATTCTTGATCCTTTCGCAGCCACCCATGGAGTTAGCAAAACGGGTTAAGGTTTCGTCCATCGCAACTTGTTGATAATCATTGATCCAGTTCATGCGCAGCAATAAGCGCAAATCATTGGCATGATGCTCCATCAGCGCCAGCGGTACATGATGTACATCACTAACGGATTGTTTTTCTTCTTCCGACAGAAACTTGCCTAAGCCCTGCTGTGCACTTTGCCCGCGCAGGTGCTTACTTAAACTATGGCACCAGGCTATCTGGCGTTTAATCATGCGTTCTTTTATTGCTTTTTTATCAGGTTCATCATAAGAGTTATCGATGAACGATAGCACCTGCCTTGCAAATGAGCGCGAATCATTAACTATAGCGCCCCAAAGTGTGCGGGCTTCCCACCAGCGGTCATAAGCCTGGTTAGAGCGAAATGCCAGCAAAAGTGAAATAATGGTACCCAGAATACTGGGTACCGCTATCGGGATAGAAACCATCGGGATATGGTAAAAGGTGTGCACAAAGTACACGGAGGTAGAATATAGGGCCAGGAGCGCCATCTCCAGCTTTATCTTCCCAAAAACATAACTAACCGGGACATTCTTTTTTAATAACATAGCTGTAGCAGTTTAATGGTTAAACTTTTTGTTCTTCTAATTCCTCTTGCAGTTCATATTCTACTTTAACTGCAGGTAGCTCGGTATCAACGGTCATAATTTTCATTCCACTGCGGCTCATCAGCAAGGTTGGGTCGCTGCTTTTCTCGGTCAGCAGCTCGTAGTCGTAGTTGGCCAGATCAACAATGGCATCTACTTCATTGGCATCCAGAAAGTTTTTGAATGCAGCTACAGTATTACCATAAAAAAACTCGATACGAATTTCGTTAACATTGTTTTTGTAGCTTTCTTTTATTTCCTTACAAGCCATGTAAAAAGCATCCGGGATATAACGATACTCCGCCGACCGGCGCGACAGCATCAGCAGTTCTGTTATCGAATCGGTAACACTAATTACGTGTACCATAATTATGTTAAGCTTATGCGGATAAAGCTGTTTTGTAAGTTGCGGTATACAATTAAGTGACTGTAATTTAAAGTCGGTTGGAATAAGCAAAGTTTTCATAGGTTAAATGTTTATTGTTAGTACTCCATTTGTTATGATACAATGGTACAGTGCAATAATTAATAACCTCTAAGAGACTTATTAGAATTTAATTAGAATTGATCAGGCAGATGCCGATGGTAAAAAAAGCTGTATTTCGGTACCTATATTAACCTCAGAACGGATACCGATACTCCCCTTATGCAGCCTGATTATATTGAGCGCAAGCGGCAAGCCAACCCCATGCCCTTTATACTGATGTGTATTGGATGCCCTGAAAAACGGCTCGAAGATATGCTGCAACTCTGTAGACGGAATGCCGATACCCAGATCGGTGATTGAAACGATAACCTTCTTATTTTCGACAGTCAATTTAACCGTAACCAGTTGATTCTGCGAATATTTACACGAGTTACTGATAATATTAGTAATAGCGAGGTTAAGCAGATTGCTGTTACCATTAACATTCAGCAAATCCTCGTCGGCAGGTAAAGCCTCAAAATCAACACCAATATTACTTTGGGGGTGTACTTTTTTAACCGATTCTATAGCTGTCCAGATCAGTTCATCGATCCTGGTTTTTTGCCAGTTTTGCTTTTTTCCATCATAGCCGGATTGAGCCAGCATTAAAAGACTGTTAAGGATCTGTATAAGTTTATTGGTTTCAGATTGAATGGTGGCAAGTACTATCCGCTCTTCGCCCTGCAAGGCAGCATTATTCAAGGCCAGTTCTACTTCGCTGTTAATAATGGTTAAAGGTGTCCGCAGCTCGTGCGATGCATTGCTTACAAAGTTATTCTGGGTTTCAAAGGCTGTTTCCAGCCGGTTAAGCATATTATTAAACGTTTGGGATAGTTCGGCAATCTCATCCCGACCGGTATTTTCCAAACGCATATGCAGGTTGCTGGATGTAATGGTGTTTACCTTATCATTTAGTTTACGCACCGGTGCAAATGTGTAATAGGAAAATCCCTTACCCACAAAAAACACAATAATGAGTGAACCGATAAAACCGTATAACAGCACTTCCTGCAGGTCCTGGATTTCCTGTAAGCCGTAAGGGTTTTGAGCCGAAACCACAACCATGTATTTATCAGCCCCATGGTCTACAATTTTACCGGCAAAAAACTGGTTGTCCTTTTTAAACTCTGCATTACCATTGGCAACAACATCATTAAAAAAAGCCGGCGGTAGTCCTGGATTAGTAAATTTACCTGATGAATCTGATTGTATTAACTGCTCTTTTTCAGTATCTAATTTTTCGAGGTAACGGTTACGAACTTCCTGGTAGGCTTTGGTTTTTTCGTTGGGAAACAGGCGGATATCTGCCGTAATATTAACCCTGGCTTCCAGGCGCTTAAAAAAGTCCTTATAATTAAACTGCGATTCGAAGTATAGAATAAAGGCGTTTAGCAGCAACAAAATAGCTGTAGACAAGGCCAGGAAGTGCAGCGTTATTTTGGTTTGGATCTTCATTTAATCGTTATCCTTCATGATATAACCCATCCCGAAAACCGTTTGAATAAACCGCGACGAATTACTTTTATCTAATTTTTTACGGAGGTAGTTAATGTATACATCAACCACATTGGTACCCAGGTTAAAATCAATATCCCAAACGTTTTCTAATATCTGTATGCGCGATAATACCTTCTTTTGGTTTTTGATGAAATATTCCAGCAAACGGTATTCAGTAGAAGTGAGACTTATAGGTTCACCAACTAATGTCACTAGTTTGGCATCGGCGTCAAGTTCCAGCCCGGCAATTTTATACGTATGGGTCGCAGATTTGGCTTCGCTTCCCCTGCGGCGCATTAAAGTTTTAAGACGGGCGGCCAGTTCTATCATTTTAAAAGGCTTCACCAGGTAATCATCGGCACCACTGTTGAGTCCATTAACAATATTTTCGGTCGAATCCAGCGCGGTCAGCATCAGTATGGGTACGTTTTCATTATGCTCACGGATGTGCTTACAGATCTGGATCCCATCCATACTGGGCAGCATTACATCCAGTATAATGATGTCAAACGGATAATCGATAGCCATCTGCAAACCCGTTAATCCATCAGTAGCCACGCTTATTTCAAAACCGTGTTCAGCCAGTCCGCGTTTAATTACCGATACTACGTTTGGTTCGTCTTCTACTAATAATACTGCCATTAAGGGTATACTGTTACGGATCAGAAAATAGGCGGGGTATTAAGCACTTCTCAAATCAACGAAAAATTACGCTAAACATTACAAACAAGGCCAATAAAGTAATACAATGAAACCAATTACTATCAGCTTATTAAGCTTTTGTTAAATCTTTAATTGAGTTAGAAATAATTATTAAGTATCGCTAAACTTATACCATGTTCTCAATTGTTATTCAGCGGCTTATCAAATTTTTCATCCCCACTATTCGCCAAATTATAATTTTTAATGTGCTTGTTATTTTTAACACTTCAGCACATGCTCAGCAACAACAGTATCCACGCATGACTGGTTATTTTAGTATTACCAACCCCATTGCTACGTGGAATAAGGATGGCATCACCACTAATTTTTCGGATAGCTATAATGTATCTTTTCCTTTCGGGTTAAATCTCTTAAAAAGCGACCACTTTGGTGTAAGCTTTGAAGTGGCCCCGGTTATCCACATCGAAAAAAATATTGCGAAGGTAAGTAGCGTGGTATTTCATCCCGGGGCAATGTTCCGCTTTAATCACAGCTTTACTTTTATTAGCCGGGTTGCATTTGAAACCAACGGGCGCTTTGGGGTAACCCCGGTACTTAACAAAGTGTTTATCAGAAATAAAGATTCTTTCTTTTTTGTGGCCGCTTCATTTCCGGCACGTTTTGGTAATAATTTACCAACCTCGTTAGGCTCTGGTATCCAATTAGGTGTAGGATTCTAAAATATATTTCAAACTGCTTTTATCAATTTCGTGTCATCAAATTATTATTAATTGGCATATCGGGAATTTCCGATATATCTTTGTACTATGGATCAGGTGGAGATTTTTAAAGCGCTTTCTAATAAAACCAGGCTGCAGATCCTCAACTGGCTTAAAGACCCGGATTTAAACTTTCCGGAGCAGAAACAGCATGCCAATTTTGATCATGGTGTTTGTGTAGGGCAAATTCAGGTTAAGGCCGGGCTTACGCAGTCTACAGTCTCAGAATATCTCTCTACCCTCCAACGCGCAGGTTTGGTAAAGTCGACCCGCGTTGGACAGTGGACTTATTATCAGCGTAACGAAGAAGCATTTGATGCATTAAGCAAAATTATTCAAACAGACATTTAATTAAATACACAAATATAACAATACATGAGTACAGATAGTTTATTCAAGCCGTTCAGCCTGAAATCATTGAACATAAAAAACCGCATTGTAATGGCGCCAATGACCCGCTCATTTTCGCCGAATGGTGTACCGGGTGAAAATGTTGCCACTTATTACCGCAAACGTGCAGAAGGTGAAGTAGGCTTGATCCTTTCTGAAGGAACGGTAATTGACCGCGTATCTTCATCAAATGATGCTAACATCCCCCACTTTTATGGTGCAGAATCATTGGCAGGCTGGCAAAAGGTAATTAATGAGGTACATGCAGGTGGCGCCCAAATGGGCCCGCAAATCTGGCATATGGGTGTTATGGATAACCATCATTCTGGGTGGGTGCCATCACAGCCGTTTGAAGGCCCGTCTGGTTTAAACCGCCCTGGCTTTAATAACGGTAACACCATGACTGAGAAAGACATTGAGGACACTATTATAGCTTATGGTAAAGCAGCAGCCGATGCTAAGCGCTTAGGCTTTGATACCGTAGAAATACACGGAGCGCATGGTTACCTGATCGACCAGTTTTTCTGGGAAGGCACTAACGAGCGTACAGATATTTATGGCGGCAAAACCTTGGCCGAACGTACCCGCTTTGGTGTAGAAGTAATTAAAGAAGTACGCAGGCAAGTTGGTGAAGATTTCGCGCTGATTATCCGTTTATCGCAATTTAAACCAGCTGCTTACGATTATAAACTGGCAAAGACTCCCCAAGAAATGGAAGCCTGGTTAAACCCTTTAGTTGATGCAGGTGTAGATATTCTGCATTGCTCACAACGCCGTTTCTGGGAACCTGAGTTTGAAGGATCTGACCTTAACTTTGCAGGCTGGGCTAAAAAGCTTACCGGTAAAGCTACGATAACTGTAGGTTCTGTAGGCTTAAGCGGAGATTTCTTTGGTGCATTTGCAGGCGAAAGCTCTCAGGCAACATCGTTAGACGAATTGACCCGCCGTATGGATCGTGGCGACTTCGATCTGGTTGGTGTTGGCCGCCCATTATTATCAGACCCATCATGGACCCAAAAAATCCACGAAGGCCGTACCAGCGAGCTAAAAGGTTTCTCTAAAGAAGCCCTGGGCGAATTGGTTTTAGACTAATATTATCAACCCTACATATACCGAAGGCCCGATGCTTATGCATCGGGCTTTTTAGTTACAGGTGGTATTTGCTCATAACTCACAATACGGTTAGCCATGCCCCTGAAAATAAAAACATGGAATGGGAACATCGACGCCCAATATAAACGGCCTAATAAACCACTTGGGCGAAAGGTGGCTATCTGGCTCAAAAACTTTTGCCCTGCTCGTTCTACAATTTTAAACTCCAGCCAGGCCTCGCCGGGTAGTTTCATTTCGGCATACAGCAACAGGCGTTTATTCACCTTGTCGGCAAGTAGTACGCGCCAAAAATCAATGGTATTACCGGCAAAAATATCCACGCCACTGGTGCGGCCACGCCGAAGCCCTACCCCACCTACCATTTTATCTAAAAAGCCACGGATGCCCCAAATCCAATCCCAATAATACCAGCCACGGTTACCACCAATGGCCCATATATTGCTCATTACCTTGTCGGTATCCTGTTTAAAAGGGAGCTTTACTTTATATTCTACAGTACCATGCTGCGGCACTTTAATCTGATCCATAAATGCCGGGTTCAGGTACCCAACATTCAAGGCATCCTTCCAGCTGGATGCAATAGAGTTTTGTTCAATTTTATTAAATGCCAATTGCAACGCTTCCTCATAGCTCACGCATTCATGCGGGATAATATCATTGATAGCATGATCTTTAGCAATGGTTTCGTTCTTCATACTATCCACTAAACTTTGCGCAAGTGAATAACTGGTAGAGGTTACAAAGTACAACCAGTAAGAAGAAATCTTGGGTGACAGAAATGGAATAGTTATAATATGCCTACCCAGTTTACGCACCTTAGCGTATCCAAGCATCATATCTTTAAACGTTAAAATGTCTGGCCCGCCAACATCGAATGTTTTGCCCAATGTTTTATCATTCAACAGTACATTTTCGAGATAAAACAATATATCACGGATTGCAATAGGCTGGCAACGGGTATTAACCCAGCGCGGTACCGTCATAATGGGTAACTTCTCTGTAAGGTCGCGGATAATCTCGAACGAGGCACTCCCCGAGCCGATGATGATAGCAGCGCGCAGCACGGTTAGTTTTGCTTTACCGGCCTCCAATACATCTTCTACATGCCTGCGGGATTTCAAATGGTTGGACAGGTTATCATCATTGGTGATCCCACTCAAGTAGATGATCTGCCTGCAATTGGTTTTATCAACATGAACCACAAAATTTTGGGCAGATTCTGCTTCCATATCCGAAAAATCATTAGCCTGGGCCATTGAGTGTACCAGGTAATAAGCAGCATCAATATCTACCGGAAAGTCTTCTATGGTTTCGGGATGTAGCAGATCACCAGTAATTAAAGTTACGCGGGTACTATAATCGCTGTTTTCGCGAAAGCGACGTTTATCACGAACCAAACAAACCACATCGCAACCTTTCTCCAACAAAACAGGGATCAACCTGGTCCCTATATAGCCATTAGCACCTGCAAGCAATACTTTCATAATGCTACAACAAGTTATTACGCTAAAAGTGTTTTAAAATCATTCATCGCGCAGAGATCTAACCGGGTTGGCAATGGCCGCTTTAAATGTAATTAAGCCAATTGTACTTACAGATATAACCAACAAAGCAATTACCGGCAATATAAACTGCCACCACGTTAAACCCGCCCTGAAGGCATAACTGTTAAGCCATTGATCTACAAACAGGTATGCTAACGGCAACGCCACAAGGCTGGATACTAATACCAGCTTTACCACATCCCAGGTAAGCAGGGATATAATATGCACCACAGATGCACCGAGCACCTTACGTATACCAATTTCTTTAATACGGCGCGAAGTTGAGTAAGCTGTTAAACCAAACAGGCCCATGCAAGCTATCAGTATAGCCAGCGAAGAAAACAACATAAACACTTTACCAAACTGCAGATCTTGCAGGTATTGCTTACTGTAAAAATCATCAAGGAAAAACCAGTTGAGCGATGATTCGGGGAAGTAATTATTCCAGCCATTTTTGATGGCCGACAATGCAGCCTCCTGATTATGACTGTTAAATTTAACCGAATAGTACTTTGTAGGGATCCAGTTATAACCCGGGTCCATAAACAAAATTAGCGGTGTATACCTTTGCTGTAATGATTGCTGGTGATAATCCTGCACTACGCCTATCACCAGGTTAGGCTTGGCTTCATTGCCTTCCAGCATTACCCGTTGCCCCACAGCATCTTCTGCTGATTTAAAACCGAACTGGCTTACTGCAGCCTGATTTAGTACAACCCCTGTGGAATCTGCCGGGCGGCCTTTATCAAACGCTCTGCCGGCAAGCAACTTCAAACTATAGTTTTTAATAAAATCGTGGTCTACTTTTAGCATTTCGTATGGGCGTTCATCATTTTTGGGCGCACCATAACGTCGGTTTGCTAAAAACTCGCCTACTTCTTTACCCGGTACTGCGCCCGAGGTGGTTACGCCCAGTATACCCGGCATACCGAGAAGCATTTGCTTAAAGCTTTGTACCTTTTGTCGGTAATTGGGCGTATTTACCGGCGATTTAACCACAATTGTTTGTTCAATATTAACCCCCAGCTGCTCTTTACCCATGTATACAATTTGGCGGTAAACCGCAAAAGTACCGGCAATTAACAGCAACGACGCAGCAAACTGAAATGCTACCATGCCTTTACGCAACAGCACCCCGCTTTTTGAAAAACTGTACTTACCTTTTAAAACACTTACAGGCTTTAAATTTGAGAGCAGCAACGCCGGGTAAATTCCCGACAATAAAACGCTGCCTATAAAAACAACTCCTACTTCAATATATAAAGAGGTATTAAACAATAAATTAATTGACCAGTTATTTCCAATAAAAGAGGCTGCTAATATTACAACGCCAACGCCCAGCAATAGGGCCACACCATTAATAACAAATGCTTCGAAAAAAAACTGTAACAACAATTGTGTTGTATTAGCACCGCTCACCTTACGGATGCCCACCTCACGGGCGCGGTCTATAGCTTTGGCGGTAGAAAGATTTACATAGTTAACACAAGCCAGCAATAAAATAATGTAAGCGATAATACCAAGATATTTTACCGCATTACGATTACCCTTTGGTTCAATTTCGTTCTGCTTTGCCGGGTTTAGGTGAATCTCTTTTAGCGGCACCAGGGTAATGGCCCATTTAAGATCTTTAAACGGGGCGGCTGTTTTAAACCGCTCGGCCAGGGCCGGAAACTTGTTTTCTACACTGTGCGGATCTACACCGGTTTTTAATTTTAAAAAGGTATAGCTTTCATGAATGTACCAGAAATCCCGAAAAAAAGCGGGTTGTGTAACCCATGAGATCAGGAAGTTAAACTGCATTGTTGAGTTTTTAGGAACATCCTTAAAAACCCCTGTAACCATACAGTTAAGTGTACCGTTAATAGTCGACAGTTCCAGAAACTTACCTATGGGATTTGCCTTGCCAAAATATTTTTGCGCTGCCGATTGTGAGATCACCATCGTATTTACATCCTTCAGTACCGTTTTGGAATTTCCCTTTAGCATTTGATATGAAAAAAACGTAAAGAAATTAGTATCCGCAAAGCATACATGCTCTTCCCGGTATTTAATGTTATTATAGCGCACCACCCGTTCAGAAAAATTCCAGTTAATACGCGCAATCGATGCTATTTCGGGAAAGTTTTGCTTCATAGCGGTGGCATAGCCGTTGGTGCTGGTTGGCCAGTCATCAGTTTTGTTACCGTTTTTATAAAAACTGCTCTCAACCCTGTAAATGCCATTCGCGTCGGCATGCATGGTATCGTAACTTTTTTCAAAGTTTACATACGCGCTTATCAATATGTAAGCAGCAATACCAATGGTAAGCCCTAAAATATTTACAAATGTGTAAGTTTTGTTTTTGATAAGCGTACGGCGGGTAATGAGCAGGATATTTTTAAACATGCTTTAAATATATTACAGGGTGAAACTCAATGATGCGCTAGCCTAGTATAGATAATGCCTTATATTACAGGGTATAAGCTTAGCCAATATCGGAATTACATGCCATATTTTAATTAACTGAACGTTCGTTAATTAAAATTAATTTTTGATGTAAATTGTTCGATAACGATACAACTTTACGTTAACGATACATAATTCCATAAAAAAGCGATTAAATATTAATAACACCCTGTCCCCAACATTAAATTAGGCCATCTTACCAAATAATGATACGCCCATTGCCCCGAATGGTGGGGTTGCAGTATTACCACAAGCTGCCAGTATTTCATTTTAGGATAGAATATTATGCCCATGCCTTGCGCAAAAATCGCAACCAGTTACCATGCATCATGTTTTCAATATCCAACTGGTTATAACCGCGCTTTTCAAACAGTGTAATGAATTTCTGCAAATCACTTATAGTTTCCAGGTCATAAGGGCATTGTTCACGGCCAAAGGCACCATCCAAATCAGTACCCATCCCAACATGCAGCGTATTACCGGCTAACTGGCAAATATGGTCAATATGATTTACGGCAACTTCGAGATTGCAGTTCATACCAATGGGCGTTGATACGCCCCGCTCCCAGCCCGGCACCATCATCCAGGCATCAAGTGCGGCTCCTATAACCGCGCCACGGCCAATCAGTGCTTTAATCTGCTCATCGCTGTACTGGCGGTTATGGTTCACCAAGGCCCGGCAATTGTTATGGCTGGCCCAAACATGGCCGTTAAAATGATCTAAGGCTTCCCAAAAGCTATCATCGCATAAATGCGTTGCATCCAGGATGATGTTCAGGCGCTCCATTTCTCTCAGCAAGGCATGGCCGGTTTCGCCCATAAAGCCGATGGCATCGGTGCCCTGTGCATAGCGCCCCGGGCCATAATGAGCAGGGCCAACAGCCCGTAAACCAGATTGATATGCTGTTTCCAGATAACTGATATCTACAATAGAATCGGCACCTTCCAAACTCAAAATATAGCCAACAGGTTTATGCGCATTAGGTGTGCCGTCGTTCCACAACACCAAATGATCTTCCAGCGTTTTAAGGTTATTCACCTGCACCATTTCGCCGCAGGCTTCCATGGCTTTATACCAAGCTAATTGCCCCTGTGTTTGCGCCCAGGCCTGTTGCGGCGAATGCCAGCCGGGTAGTTTATTACCGGGTGCCACAAAGCGGGCTATCTGCGTAGCCACCACTAAACCGATATTACCCTTACGTAATTCGGGTAGCGTTACGGTTGCTTTAGCACGATCCGGCCTGTCTATTAAGCCTTGTTCGCGTTGGTTAATAGCCTCAACTGGTTCCCGCAGATCGCGGTTCCACTCCAGGGCATTCATGCTAAGATCAAGGTGGGCGTCTATAATAAACATCAAACAGTTATTTTACGGTCGCGGGCAAGATTAAGCCACTCGCCGGTTATTTTATTATCTTCAATAGTAATTACACGCTCGTAAGCGGCTACAGTTGGGCAAATGTGGTATGGCAAGCCATATAATACATCGCCCGGTTTATACGTATGGCCTTTACCTGCTTCCATTACCAAATGCTCTTCGCTCTGACTGATGGGTTGCAGATCGGGTGCGTTTAAAAACCGTACCCGCTTATCCAGCGGACTTTCGGCCGTTATGGATTTATGCCCCAGATCTAAACAGATCTTAGTTTCATCGGGTAAAGAAATTACACGGGTTATTACCAACGCTGCCGGTATAAAATCTTGCTCGGTAAATGCTTCGTTATAGCCTGCATCCCAATAAACAAATGTACCGGGGCTACACTCTAAGCCTTCCTGAGCTGCATAAAATGGAAACGTTGGCGATCCGCCAGCAACAATTAATGGTTTAGCAACGCCTAGTTTTTCAATATCAGCCTGTAATTTTAATACGGTTGCTAATATTGCTTCGCTTTTTATGGTTCTTATATCAAACTCAGGTTCGTGAATATGGCCATCATAAGCATGCAGACCTACAGGTTTAATACCTTTTAAAAGATTAGCCGCTACATATAATTCAATAGCTTTTTCACCCGGTGCAATCCCGGTGCGGTTCATCCCTACATTTAAATCGATATATACATGAATTTGCAAACCCTTTGCTAAAGCTTCGACAGATATGGCTTCTGCAGCGGGCAGGTTATCAATTAAACATGCATATTTTGTAGCCGGATATTTTTCGATCAAATTAATTAACCGCTTTAACTTAGGCCCAACATGTTGATAAGCCAGCAATACATCGGGCGCATTACACATGCCCAATAGTTCGGCTTCGGCAATGGTGGCGCATTTAAACTTAGTAATACCCGCTTCCATTTGCAGCAGTACAGGTTCTTTGCTCTTGTGTGTTTTTATGTGTGTGCGCAAGCGCGAAACATCATTAACCATATTTACAGCCACATCAATATTATACCGTACATTATCCGGATAAACTACCAATGCAGGAGAATCAAGCCGGTCCATATCATCTATAGTATACCAATCTTCTGATGAATCGCTCATTATACTAATTCAAACATTGCTTCTATTTCAACCGGGATATTATCTGGTAATGAGCCCATACCCACAGCACTACGTACGCCGATGCCGTTCTCTTTGCCCCATACTTTGGCAAACAGCTCGCTGCAACCATTAATTACATACGGGTGGCTTTCAAATTCTGGTACACAGTTTACCATACCTAATACTTTAATTACCCGCTTTATTTTACCAAAGCTGCCTATGTTTTTTTTAATGGTTGCCAACATAGCCAAGCCAACCTGCTGGGCGGCTTGCTTAGCTTCATCCATATCAAAGGCTTCGCCTACGCGGCCTATAATTAAGGTACCATCGCTTTGTACAGTACCATGGCCAGATAGGTATAGGTATTTGCCATCAATTAAGCAGGGCTTGTAAACACCCAGCGGCGATGGTGCGGGTGGCAATTGTAAATTAAGGGCTTCGAAATTCTGATCTGGTGTATTCATTGCATGTTAGTTTAACTTTTACAATAATACGCTTGTATTAAAACTTATCTCAACAAATATTTAATTTTAACTGTAATACAAATATAAAGGCACAAAAAAAGGCGTTCTGATTGCGCAGAACACCTCAATAATTTTATGCTTATTACTTAAACAAAGTAATGTACCATGGCAACGCAAACAATGGTTACCAGTATAATGTACTGCAGTTTTTGTTCGATAGTGAGGGCGACAATAGTTTTCATTTTCTTCTCTGGTCTATTTCAAATATATATGCGTACCAGGCACATAGCAATAGGTTATATCATTTTTATAAAAATTTAAACATTTTCTGGTCTGTTTTGTACAAATTAAAATTTTGGATCTTATTTTCTTGCAAACATTGTAACCAAACGGTTAAGATTACATGAAATTTTTATTTCATAAGCCAGTAAAAATGGGTGTTTTCACCCCCTTGTTTTTATGAATTCTTCTTGTTTATATCAAAAAGTTGTTCTAAGTATATTTAAAAGCATAAAAGGTGTTTTTACCTCGCCCTGACGAGCCTATAGTGCTATTACCTACAAAAACCATTACTTTTGCAGCTATATTATGAGTAAGCACGGAAGAATTTTAGTAGCCATGAGTGGTGGTGTTGATAGTTCGGTAGCATCGGTGATGCTGCATGAACAGGGCTATGAAGTTATCGGGCTTACCATGAAAACCTGGGATTATGCCTCAGCTGGCGGTAGCAGCAAGGAAACCGGCTGCTGTAGCCTGGATAGTATTAATGATGCCCGTGCCCTGGCCGTTGGCTATGGTTTCCCGCATTATATATTGGATATCCGCAGCGAATTTGGCGATTTTGTGATCGATAACTTTGTTGATGAATACCTGGCAGGCCGTACCCCAAACCCATGTGTTTTATGTAATACCCATATTAAATGGGATGCATTATTAAAACGTGCCGATAAACTGGATTGCGAATTTATTGCCACCGGGCACTATGCCAACATCCGCCAGCACGATAATGGCCGTTATGTAATATCAAAAGGTAAAGACGAAAATAAAGATCAATCGTACGTGCTTTGGGGTGTATCGCAACAAAACCTGGCGCGTACTAAGTTTCCGTTAGGCAGCTTTGCTAAATCAGAGATCCGCCAGATGGCTATGGATATGGGGCAGCTGGAGCTGGCTAATAAAAGCGAGAGCTACGAAATTTGCTTTGTGCCCGATAATGACTACCGCTCATTTTTACGCCATAAAGTTGAAGACCTTGACGAACGTATAGGCAAAGGTAATTTTGTGCTGGAAGATGGTACCGTGGTTGGTAAACACCAGGGTTATCCTTTTTACACCATTGGCCAGCGCAAAGGCTTAGGTATTGCTTTGGGCCATCCTATGTTTGTTACCCGTATTGACCCTAACACCAATACTGTAGTATTAGGTACACAAAACGAACTGGAAAAAAAACAAGCCTGGGTTAAGAATTTAAACCTGGTTAAATACGCAAATATTAATGAGCCTTTGGAAGCTGTAACCAAAATACGCTACAAAGATGCCGGTGCGCAAAGTACTATACAACAATTTAACGACCACATGAAGGTTGACTTTTTACACAACGTATCGGGCATTGCACCGGGGCAGTCGGCTGTGTTTTATGAAGGCAACGACCTGCTTGGCGGTGGTTTCCTGATGTAAAAAGGATGTCTTATTACAGGGAGTGCTTACGCCTCCCAGTGGATTACTTTTAGGAATAAAATTTAATTAAAAACACGTATCAAAATTCGTGTTTCATTTTCTTTGTGTTTATTTGCAGAAAATCGACCATTAATGGCAAAAAATTTACTGATAGTTGAATCACCGGCAAAGGCCAAAACCATAGAAGGATATCTGGGTAAAGACTTCACTGTGAAGTCGAGCTACGGACACATCCGTGACCTGGTAAAATCTGAAGATGCCATAGATATAGCTCATAACTTTGAACAGAAGTATGAAATACCAGCCGATAAGAAACAAATAGTCAGCGAATTAAAGAAACTTGCTAAGGAGGCCGAAATGGTATGGCTAGCATCCGATGAGGACCGTGAGGGGGAAGCGATATCATGGCACCTTTACGAAACTTTGGGATTAAAGGAAACCAATACCAAGCGCATTGTTTTCCATGAAATCACAAAGCCGGCCATTATGCGTGCCATTGAAAACCCGCGTACCATTAACTACAACCTTGTAAATGCCCAACAGGCACGCCGGGTGTTAGACAGATTGGTAGGTTTCGAACTTTCGCCGGTTTTATGGAAAAAAGTAAAACCATCACTCTCTGCCGGTCGTGTACAATCTGTAGCCGTAAGGCTGGTTGTTGATCGCGAACGCGAGGTTAATAAGTTCCAGTCAGAAGCTGCATTTCGTGTGGTAGCTATATTTGGTAAAGGCCGCGAGGCTTTTAAAGCCGAACTAGGCGAACGTTTTACCAAACAAGAAGACGCTGAAAAGTTTCTACAGGATTGCATTGCTGCCATTTTTAACATTAAATCGTTAGAAACCAAGCCTGCTAAACGTTCACCTGCTGCCCCATTCACTACGTCTACCCTGCAACAGGAGGCCAGCCGTAAGCTTGGCTTTTCGGTATCACGTACCATGTCTGTAGCGCAAAAGCTATATGAATCTGGTAAGATCACCTATATGCGTACCGACTCAGTTAATCTGTCTGACACTGCGCTTAACGCAGCAGCACAGGAGATCAATTCGGCTTATGGTGCGCAATACCATCAGTTAAGAAAATACAAAACCAAATCGGCAAGCGCACAGGAGGCTCACGAAGCCATCAGGCCAACTTATTTTAATGAGCACACTACCGACGGCGATCCGTCGGAAGTTCGCTTATACGACCTCATATGGAAGCGTGCGATAGCCTCACAAATGAGCGAGGCCCAGTTTGAGCGAACTGTAGCCAAAATTGGCATTTCGACCCGCTCCGAAGAGTTGGTTGCCAATGGCGAGGTAATGAAGTTTGATGGTTTCCTGAAAGTATACCTCGAATCTGTTGATGAGGATGAGGATAGCCAGCAAGACGGCGATAATGCTATATTGCCGCCTTTAACCAAAGGCCAGCAACTGGCACTTACAGATATGACGGCTACCGAGCGTTTCTCTCGCCCACCGGCACGTTATACAGAGGCGAGCCTGGTAAAAAAATTAGAAGAATTAGGCATAGGCCGTCCATCAACCTACGCCCCTACCATATCTACCATCCAAAACCGCGGTTACGTGGTTAAGGAAGAGCGCGAAGGCAAGCAACGTAATTTTAGAGTTATGACGCTGAAGAACGGCGCCATCACCAAAGACGAAAAAACCGAAAATACCGGTGCCGAAAAAGGCAAGATGTTCCCTACTGATATTGGTGCTGTGGTAAATGACTTTTTGGTACAGCACTTTAACGGTATAGTAGATTTTCACTTTACCGCCAACGTAGAAAAGCAGTTTGACGATATTGCCCAGGGATTGGAAGAGTGGACCAAAATGATCCGCAAGTTCTACGACCCTTTTCATAAAGAGGTAGAATCGACCATATTAAATGCCGACCGCGCAAGCGGCGAGCGCGAAATTGGGGTACACCCGGTATCTGGCAAAAAAATGTCGGTACGTATTGGCCGTTACGGTCCGTTTGTGCAAATAGGCGAAAGCGATGATGAAGAGAAAGTTTACGCCAGCCTGCGTGCAGGCCAGATGATTGAGACCATCTCTTTAGAAGAAGCACTTGAGCTCTTTAAACTGCCTAAGAAAGCTGGTGTGTTTGAAGAAAAAGACATGACGGTTGCCATTGGTAAATTTGGCCCGTATATTCGCCATAATAGTGCATTTTACTCGTTGCCAAAGGGGATTGATCCATTAGAGGTTAGCGAACAACAGGCCATTGACATTATTCTCGAAAAACGCAAAAAGGATGCTGAGAAGCTGATGAAAACGTTTGATGAGAACCCGGATATGAAAATATTGAACGGCAGATGGGGCCCGTATATCGAATTTGGCAAACTAAACGTTAAGATACCTAAAGGCAAAGAGCCGCTTGAACTTACTTATGAAGAGTGCAAGACCCTTGCCGATGCAATGGAAAAAGAGCCCAAAAAAGCCGGCGCAAAGAAATTTGCAAAGAAGAAATAAAGCATACAAAAAGACGGTTGTCTTACCAAAATAAAATCGTCATTGCTTTATGCTGCAATGGCGATTTTTTAATTTAACGGCCTGGTAATAGTTAATAACAGGCCCATTAATAAACTAATAAACGGCGCAAGCCGTAAGCGTATGAAAAAAGATTTGCCCAATAACATTGTACAAGATATAGCCATTGGTGTGGCGCTGGAAAAAGAATCTGCCGAAAGTAAGATCTGGTATGTTTACGTAATTAACCTTAAAAATGAACCTATAGAAAATGTACTGATCACTTCGAAGGGGTATGGCGAAAAAAATGGTGAGCAGGTGAAAACCTCTGTGCTTCGCCATATGCTGCCAACGATAGAAGGCGGAGCTTTTGCGCTGATAGAACCCATTGATGAGGCAACTTTTGGCCTTACCAATGAGTACTGGCTAAGCTATTATATCGGTAAGGAAATCTTCGATAAGAAATTCATCTTCCTGCCAGAAAGTATCGTAGAATCTAACTTTATCCGCCTGCCTGTATTGAATAAGCCGGGTGTGATGATTAAGTAGTTTGGTTGTCTATTATCAGTTGTCTGTTGTCAGTGCCTTACAATTATATATTATGTGCCGACAACTGATAACAGACAACCGACAACTTTATTTAGCTTTAAACAACCCGTATTTCAGAATACAGTATATAGCCCTTACACCATCCTTCCAGCCAATCTTTTTACCTTCTTCGTAAGTACGGCCATAATATGATATCCCTACCTCATACAATCGCAGTTTAGGCACACGCGATAGCTTAATGGTTACCTCGGGTTCAAAACCAAAGCGTTGTTCTGTTAATTGGATAGACTGAATTAATTTGGTATCGAACAATTTATAGCAGGTTTCCATATCCGTAAGGTTCATATTAGCGAACATATTGGAGGCAAAAGTTAACCAGCGGTTACCTATTGTGTGCCAAAAAAACAAGATGCGGTGCGGATTGCTCCCCATAAAACGCGAGCCATAAACAACGTCGGCAAAGCCGTTACAAATAGGTTTCAGCATGTCATTATATTCATGCGGGTCATACTCCAAATCGGCATCCTGTATAATCAGGTAATCGCCGGTGGCATGGGCAATACCGGTATGCAGGGCTGCACCTTTACCCTTATTAACTTCGTGCTTATAATACTGGATATTAAGATCGGGGTTTTGCTGGCGATAATTGTTAATTGCAGCCTCCGTTTCATCTTTAGAACAATCATTAACAATGATCACTTCTTTCTCAATATCATCAATTAATTCAACTGCCTTTATCTTATCTAATATTAAATGAATAGTTCGGGCTTCATTATAAGCAGGTATTACAATTGACAACTTGTTTATTTTCATAGATATATGTTAATGTACAATTCTGTTTATTGTTAACTATATTATAACAATAATATGGCTGTTAAATTATAAATTTTATGATAAACATGCATATTATCATTTTTACACATATTTCACCATTTTTCTGGTGCCATATCTGTTGTTACAATTAAGCGCAAAAAACACTAATTTGCATTCATATCATCTAAAAATCCCCATGCTCGAAAACTACGATCTGCACAACATTATGGTACTTGATATTGAGACTGTTCCGCAATACAGCAGTCACGATGAGTTGCCGCCTGTGATGCAGAAACTATGGGCAGCCAAAACAAAATATCAGCGTAAGGAAGAAACACCAGAAGATTTTTATACAAATGCAGGCATCCTGGCCGAGTTTGGCAAAATTATTTGCATATCTGTTGGCATGTATACTACCGGTAACGGGTTCAGAGTAAAATCTTTTTCATCACATAATGAAAAAGATTTGCTGGAAGAATTTGCCACCATGCTCAACGGACGGAACCCAAGCCTTATTTTATGCGGCCACAATGCCAAAGAATTTGATTTCCCTTATATATGCCGCCGCATGCTGGTTAAAGGCGTAAAAACCCCTGTCCAGCTTAACCTTAACGGCAAAAAGCCCTGGGAAATTAGCCACTTGGATACGATGGAACTTTGGAAGTGCGGCGATTATAAAAACTACACCTCGCTTAGCCTGTTGGCAGCCATATTTGATATCCCCACCCCTAAAGATGATATTGACGGCAGTATGGTAGGCCATGTATACTGGGTAGATAATGAATTGGAGCGCATTTGCGCCTACTGCCAGAAAGATGTAATAGCAACGGCACAATTATTAAAACGTTTCCGGGGAGAAGAGTTAATACCGGAGGAGCTGATTGTTTACGTTTAGAAGCAAGATTAGGTTATGATTCCTGCTATCGATTTACTCATCTTGTCTCTTGTTTTTTGGCTCTTGCTTCTTAATACACTATCTTAGCACAATACATTAGATCAATGTCTAAAAAGAAAAACAGTAATAATTCTGTTAAACAGGTGCTCACCCAATTGGTACTTGATGTTTTTGAAAAGAACGGCAATGCGCCGCTCAATTATAAGCAGGTTTCGGCCGCAATCAATGTCAACGACCCTGATTCGAGAGGCATTATATTGGAGATTCTGAAAGATGAAGTTTTTAAAAGCGTAATGAAAGAATCTGCCCCGGGCAAATTTCAGCTGCTTGAACTAAAAACTTTTGTTGAAGGCAAGGTTGATATGACTGCAGATGGTTCTGCCTTTATTATTACCGACGAGGAAGGCGAAAGCGATATCTTTATAGCTCCCCGTAAACTACGTAATGCTCTTAATGGCGACCGTGTTAAAATATACGTTTATGCCAAAAGCAAGGGCCGCCGCAAAGAGGGTGAAGTAATTGAGATTATTAAAAGATTAAAAACCGAGTTTACGGGTATCGTAAAGCTATCAGAAAGGTTTGCCTTTTTTATACCGGACGACCGTAAGATGCTGCATGATATCTTTATCCCGCTGAATGACCTGAACGGTGCAAAAAATGGTATTAAAGCCATTGCAGAAATAACCGACTGGCCAGCCGAAGCCAAAAACCCGATGGGCCGAATAAAACAGGTTTTGGGTGCCCAGGGTGAAAACGATACCGAAATGAATGCCATCCTCGCAGAGTATGGTTTCCCGCTATCTTTCCCCAAAGAGGTTGAAGAAGAGGCAGAGGCGATATCAGACCAGATCTCGAAAGAGGAAATTGCCCTTCGCCGGGATTTTAGAGACACCTTAACCTTTACTATCGACCCATTTGATGCCAAGGACTTTGATGATGCCATATCTTTCAAAATACTGGAGAATGGTAACTACGAAGTTGGTGTACACATTGCCGACGTTGCCCATTATATTATCCCCGATTCGGCACTGGATAAAGAAGCTTACGACCGTGGTACCTCTGTTTACCTGGTAGATCGTGTGATCCCAATGCTACCCGAGCGTTTATCTAACGGCTTATGCTCGCTTCGCCCTAATGAAGATAAGCTGTGCTTTGCAGCAGTTTTTGAGCTGGACGAGAAAGCTAACATTTTGACAGAATGGTTTGGTAAAACTATTATCCACTCTAACCGTCGCTTCAGCTATGAAGAAGTGCAGGAAGTTATTGAAACCAAAGAAGGAGATTATACCAGCGAAATTTTAAAACTGAACGAGCTGGCTTATATATTACGTGATCTTAAATTCAAAAACGGCGCCATCAGCTTCGAAACCACCGAGGTTAAATTTAAGCTGGACGAGCGTGGCAAGCCAACCGGCGTTTATGTAAAAGAGCGTAAAGATGCCCACAAACTGATTGAAGATTTTATGCTGCTGGCCAACCGCAAGGTAGCCGAGTATGTAAGCAAAATGGGTAAAGGCAAACACAAATATACCTTTGTATACCGTGCGCACGATACACCAAAGCCCGATGCGCTGGCATCATTCGCCACATTTGCGGCGAGGTTTGGTTACAAGATTAGTATGCGGTCTGACAAGGAAACGGCTAAATCCCTTAACTACCTCATGAATGATGTGGAGGGCAAAAAAGAGCAGAACGTGCTAACACAACTTGCCATCCGGTCTATGGCCAAGGCAATATATACTACCAAGGCTTCCAGCCATTATGGTTTGGCTTTTGATCATTATACACACTTTACCTCCCCTATTCGCCGTTATCCAGATGTAATGGTGCATCGGTTGCTTTTCAGCTATTTAAATGGCGGGAAGTCGGTTAATGCAGATCATTATGAAGAGTTGTGCAAGCATAGCTCTGAGATGGAGAAGAAAGCGGCAGATGCAGAACGTTCTTCCGTTAAGTACAAGCAGGCCGAGTACCTGAAAGAGCAGGTTGGCAGCATATTTAACGGCGTAATTTCGGGCGTTACCGAATGGGGCATGTACGTAGAGATTATCGAAAATAAATGTGAAGGCATGATACGACTGCGCGATATCTCTGACGATTTTTATACACTCGACGAAAAAAATTACGCCATTATTGGCCAGCGCAAAAAGAAAGTTTACCAGCTGGGCGATGATGTACGCATCAAGGTTAAATCTGTTGATCTCACTAAAAAACAGATTGATTTTTCTTTGGTGATTGATTAGGCTACAATATTATATGACTACATTAAAAGATCTGCAGATCATTATAGACGAGGCAGTCAAAAAATTAAACTACCCTGCACACCCGGCAGATTTATACGAGCCGATAACTTATATATTATCCATAGGGGGCAAACGCCTCCGCCCTGCCTTGGTACTCATGGCCTGCGATTTATTTGGCGGGGATGTACAGGCAGCCATCCCTCCTGCATTGGCTATTGAAGTGTTCCATAACTTTACGCTGATGCATGATGACATTATGGACAATGCCCCGCTGCGTCGCGGCCGTGAAACTGTGCACCAGAAATGGAACCAGAATGTAGGTATCCTATCCGGCGATGCCATGCTGGTAGAAGGCTATAAACTGATGATGGAGGTAGATAACAGTATTCTGCGCCCGGTGCTCGAGATCTTCAATAAAACAGCTACAGCGGTATGTGAAGGCCAGCAAATTGACATGCAGTTTGAACAGCAAACCGATGTGCAAATCGAAGAATATTTAGAAATGATCCGCCTGAAAACGGCTGTAGTTTTGGGTGGTGCTCTGGAGATTGGTGCATTAATCGGCGGCGCAAACGCAACCGATGCCGATCTGCTTTATACCTTTGGTGAACAACTGGGTATTGCTTTCCAATTACAGGATGATATCCTCGACGTGTACGGTGACCCTGAAAAATTCGGCAAGCAAGTAGGCGGCGATATTATGGCCAACAAAAAAACCTACCTCCTGATACAGGCACTTGAAACTGCAGACGCAATTACTTTAGCCGAGTTAAACCATTGGCTGTCTCTTAAAAACTTTAACGCACCCGAAAAAGTTGCAGCAATAACAGCTATATACGATAAACTACAAATTAAAGAAAACGCATTTAAAGCAATGCAAACCTATGCGGATGCATCTTTTAAAGCGTTAGAAGCCATTAACCTGCCCGTGGAGCGTAAACAATATTTGAAAGGATTTGCGGACGGATTGTTGAGCCGGGATAATTAAATCTATTATAAGAAACTAATATTATTGTCTATACTTTTTTTCTGTTTGGATTAGCAAGTTATGCCCAAAACAATGTGACAACTACAATTGAACCGGAGCTTCTCAAAACGGTAACCCAATATGTTGCCTATCGGTGTTGTTTTCAAAATTCAAATAAAAGGTATCATTTCAAATTCTTCACAAAAAACGCAGCCGCCAAATCCCCTACCTGCTTGTGCACCGCATGCCTGTCAACAGATGGATCATCGTTCATAATCATACCGCCATTCTTCTTAAAGTCCCCAACACCTTCATTCAAGAAAACATAGTGCCCTGCTTTGCCCGGAACTACATAGAGTTTAGAACCCTTTATAAGTCGGTAAAAATGCGCGGTATTGGTTTCAACCGGCGCTATACTATCGCTTTGTGCGCTTATAAGGTAAAGCGGTTTGTTAATCCGGCTCACTTGGTTTTCGTTCACAAATCCCTGCCCCATCGCCGGGGAAATGGCAAAGAATGCCTTGATCCGCCTATCCATTACGTCTGGGCTCTTCTTATACAATGCTTTGATCTCATCCACTTTAACAACACTCATCAGGTTTGGAAACTCGGGGACGGTTGTTTCTTTAATACCTTCGGGTGTATGGCTAAATTTTTCAAACGCATCCAAATCAATTCTACCTCCTGCCAAAGCAATCACCGTAAAGCCCCCGATAGAAAAACCAGCTGCACCAATGCGGTTAGCATCGATCACAGGCCCGAAATCTCTATCATTCAATAATTGCGTAATGGCGAAACTAATGTCCAATGCACGCTCCCATGGTGTTACAAAATCTATAGCTATTTTGTTGTCATAAGTATTGCCAAAATGGTCCACAGCGGCTACGATAAAGCCTTTCTCAACCAGGGCATCGGCCAACCACTCCAAGGTAACCCGGCCGCCACCTGTGCCGTGCGAGATCATCACTAAGGGCTGTTTTTTTGCAATTTTAAATGCGCATCGCGGATAAACGGAATATGAACAAAGGGATAAGCATATGAGCTGTCTGCCGCCTTGTAAGCATCATCGGTTGGATACCAAACCTCGGTAACAACAGGCCGGTTGCGTGTTGCATCATTAAAATTAAAAGTGCGCCTGCCAATGTCAACCTGTTGTGCTGTTACCCATAATGGCGACAACAATGAAACTATGAAGATGAGTTTTTTAAGCATTGATCTATATTTTAATAAAGCAAATCAAGGCATTTACGATGGTTCCAGATTTGACAAATGTCAATAAATCATTTTTTTGATTTCAGTCTACTTAGCGTTTCCTGCGAAATACCCAGGTAGTCGGCAATAATTTTAGATGGCAGGCGCTGGATGAGCGAAGGATTTGTATTCATCAGCATATTGTATTTCTGTTTGGCATCCATCGTAATCAGGCTTTCAATCCTTCTGATAGATGCGATGTATTCCCGTTCCAGATCAATACGATATATTCGTTCCCAGACGGGGAAAGTATCTAACATCTCATTAAAATCTTTATGGGTAATGTAAAGAATTTCGGAAGGTTCAACACTTTGAATGTAGGCCATAGATGGCTCCTGTAAGGTAAAACTCGGAAATGCAGTGCCTATGCAATTTTCAAAAACTAAAAACCTTGTAGACTCACGGCCTTCAGCATCCATCATATAAACCCGGAGACAGCCCTTGTTTACAAAATAACTATAAGGTGCAACTTCGCCTGCACGTAATAGTACCTCGCCACGTTTGGTTCTTCTGTGTTTAAATTTGCTGCAAAAAACCGACGTCTGCTCATCACTAACCGTAATATACTTGCTAAAATATTGTTTCAACTGCCTGTATACGTCTGCCTCCTGACCAATCATTGCTTAAATTTAAAAAATAAGCATGAATGATACAACGATGTGTTTGATGTTTACAGATACAACCTCACCATTTGCCGCCACGAGCGTGGCTGATGGGCATAGTTATCCCA
The DNA here is from genome assembly GCF_001911425.1 of Mucilaginibacter polytrichastri. Lineage (GTDB taxonomy): Bacteria > Bacteroidota > Bacteroidia > Sphingobacteriales > Sphingobacteriaceae > Mucilaginibacter > Mucilaginibacter polytrichastri. Next base: position 2,667,469 of record NZ_MPPL01000001.1, read on the forward strand.
TACATAAAATTGATTAGCAACACCCTTGTTCCAGAGTAAGTTGCTAAAATCTACGTTATTAGCTAAAAAAGGATCTGTTTGCCCAATGGCCAATATAATTTCGAGTTTAGCGATAGCATCTAAGATTTTGCCTGCTCCCATATTAGCCATAAACTGGAGCGGCATATTAAAATAAATATTATCGTTGTGATAACCATCAAAAAGGTCTTTAAAATACCGCACCTCGTGGGTAAGGTCATATCTGCCGCTCAAACCAACTACTTTATTAAAAAGTGCAGGGTGTTTTAGGCCCAGGTTTACAGCATGGTAGGCCCCCATGCTGCAACCGGCCACTTCTAAATAATTACTATTGTTTTTAAGCTGTATTAAAGGCAATACATCGTTTAAAATGTATTGCTCGTATTCAATGTGCCGGTTTATCCTTTCGGCAGGATGCACGTTGTGGTTATAAAAGCTTTCAACATCGATGCTATCTACACAAAAAATCTGTAATTCACCGCTGGTAATCCTATCATTTAAGGCTGCTATAATACCCCAGTTTTCGTAATCATAAAACCGACCCATACGGGGAGGGAAAAACAATACAGCCTTGCCGGCATGGCCAAATATAAGCACCTCCATGTCGCGTTGCAGGCTGATGCTATAATTTTTGTGATATTCCCGGTTCATTTTAGCGTAGCCTTCATCGATTGAAATATCCGTATTAAATATTAATTGAAAATAAACAAATGATTAACCATTAATAGCAATTTGATTATTAACAGCCTTAGCCCATAACTGATACCCTGCTGCGCTTAAATGCAGGCCATCTGTTACAAAGTATTCTGCTTTAGGTTTACCTTCCGCATCAAGCATATCCTTAAAAACATTAATAAAATGCCAGTTATTACTACACTTTATTATTTCTGTCTCTATTAAGTTATTGGCAAATTTAAACTGATCAACTATATTCCAGCGGCTGATACTTGGCTTTAATGATATAAAATAACAAGGGATATTACCAAATCGCGCCTGCGTTTTTATAACCAGTTGCTGAAAAAATATAAAAACTTCTTCGGGGTGCCGGCCGTCACCCAGGTCGTTATCACCTGCATAAAATACTAACCTTTTAGGCTGGTATGTACTCATAATCCTTTCAAAAAACCACACACAGGCTGCCAAGGTAGAACCTCCAAAACCAAGGTTTACGGGTTTAAGTTCTTTAAAATCAGCAGACAAGGTAGTCCACATGCGGATAGATGAGCTTCCATAAAAAATGGTATCGCCTTCAAAACTTATTTTTAAACTATTTTTCTCCAGGCGTTTAACCTCGTCTTCGTACCAATACATTTATTCTGTGATAATCTATTAAACTTACCTTACCGGTAATATGGAAATTCTTTTTCTAAAATTCATGTTAAATTTAAAACTTAATCTAAATCAAAAAGCCCTGTCGCCATTCGGCAAACAGGGCTTTTCAAATATGTTAAGCTTAAAAATTAAGCTACTACTTCTTCAGTATCTGTAGATGTTTCAGTTTTAGGTGCTTTTGGCGCCTTAGCTGCTTTTGGAGCCGGAGCTGCTTCTTCAGCAACTTCTGCTTTAGGTGCTTTTTTAGCTTTAGGCTCTGCAACTGGTGCTACAGGCGCTGCTACTTCAGCATCTTCTAATTCTTCTACATAAGGAATGATAGATACGTATGAACGATTATCTGCTTTTTTACGGAACACAACGTGACCTGTAACTAAAGCGAATAATGTATGGTCTCTACCGATACCTACGTTTTTATCTGGATTGTGTTTAGTACCACGTTGACGAACAATGATGTTACCTGCTAATGCTGGCTGACCACCGAAAATCTTGATACCTAAACGTTTGCTATGCGACTCACGACCGTTTCTTGAACTACCGGCCCCTTTTTTATGTGCCATATCTAAATGTCTTTTTTTAGGGTTAAACCTTTAATTATAATGTGATACCAGTAATTACAATCTTGGTGAATTGCTGGCGGTGACCGTTTTTCTTCTTGTAACCTTTTCTTCTTTTCTTTTTGAAGATGATCACTTTATCACCCTTAACATGAGACATGATAGTTGCTGAAACTTTAGCTTTTGATAAATCAGCACCAAGCTGAAATTTACCTTCGTTTTCAGCCAACAATACCTGGTCAAATTCAATACTAGCGCCTTCATCTCCCTGTAAACGGTGTACAAAGAGCTGCTGGTCTTTTGCAACTTTAAATTGCTGTCCGGCTATACTTACTATTGCGTACATTGGTTAATATTATTTTGTTTAAAATTCGAGGTGCAAATATAGGAATAACGTTTTAAATATGCAACGCTGCCCGGTTTTTATTTATTCTGGCGGATCTCGGCTTCATCCAATACCTTTTGAATCTCTTTAATCAGTCGCTGATTGGCATCTTTTAATGATGGGTCGCCGTCAAAAGCATCATCATACAATACCTTTTTACTTTTATGGGCATAGTTAAATTCCATGTAGTAATGCGGCGAAACCACTTTTCTGGAAGTGTCACGTGGTTGTTCATTAGCCGGGAAATCCCAAAAACCAAGGTCGGATGCTTTGCGGTGCAGAAACAATAATTCGTCTTTGTTTAAATGCAGGTGTTTTTTTACCAGGTGGCCGTCTTTGGTCATGTACTGGTAGTCGCCTGTTTTGGAGTTGTACTGGTTAACCAAACTATCGCCTTTGCCATATTTAAATACCATCGACTGGAATTCTGCAAACTTATATGGTGCGTTTTTAATGATCATCCCATAGTAATACATGCAATACAATAGAAATGGCACAACAACACTAGCCGCAAGGACGATTTTCTTAGTACGATTAATAGACATCAGTATATGTTATTTATTTTTTGTGTTAGTATCGCAAGCTTGTTATGCTGAGGCACTCGAAGCATCCCCCACATTACGGAGCGGCTACAAAGTTAATAAGATAGTTTATAGATTATTTTATTCGTGTAATGATGACAGTAAAATTAAATCAATCAATTTCTATATCATCCTTTTCCGGCCCCAGTTCTCCCTCCCATTTGCTTACTACGGCAGTTGCCATAGCATTGCCAAGTACATTAGTAGCAGAGCGCCCCATATCCAACAGCGGATCTATACCTATTAATAAGGCAAGTCCAGCTTCGGGGATACCAAATGCAGCAATAGTACCGGCAATAACAACCAATGACGCGCGCGGTACACCGGCTACGCCCTTGCTGGTAAGCATAAGAATAAGCAGCATAGACAGTTGCTGAGAAAATGCTAAATGAATACCGTAAGATTGAGCCAGGAAAAGCGAGGCAAAGGTCATGTACATCATAGAGCCATCGAGGTTAAATGAATAGCCAAGCGGCAGCACAAAACTTACAATTTTACTGTTACAGCCAAATTTCTCCAGCTCTATTAATACGCGGGGATAAGCGGCTTCGCTGGTTGAGGTACTAAAGGCTACCAGCATGGCGTCTTTAATATTATTTACCAGTTTAAAGGCTCTTGTACGCAGTACAAAGAAACCTGCCAATATAATAACCAGCCAGAGGATCAATAATGAGAAATAAAACTCGCTGATAAATATAGCATAGGTAGACAATACCCCTACCCCCTGCTTGGCAATAACCACCGTAATGGCACCAAATACGGCAATAGGCGCCAGTTTCATCACATAGCCGGTTATCTTTAATATCACGTGGGCAAAAGCATCCATGGCTTTGATAACCACTGTTCCCTTTTCGCCAATGGCACCGGTTGCTACCCCGAAGAACAGCGCGAAAACCACAATCTGCAAGATCTCGTTATTAGCCATCGCCTCGATAAAGCTTTTAGGGAAAACATGGCTTATAAAATCGCGCAGCGATAAACCCGTTGTTTTAATATCAGTCCCCAAATGGCTATCCGGTAAGGGTACGTGCATGGCTTTACCGGGCTCAAACAAATTAACCAGCAGCATACCTAATAATAAAGATACCAATGTGGCACTTAAAAACCACAGCATGGTTTTACCGCCAATACGCCCAACAGAAGCAACATCGCCCACTTTAGCTACGCCAACAACCAGTGTAGTAAATACTAGTGGTGCTACTACCATTTTAATGAGGCGTAAAAAAATGTCGCTTAAAACACTAAAGCCGGTTAATTTGTCTTCCCGTAATGTATCGTTTGTTTTACGGATGGTTACCTGTGCGGCCCTTTGTAATTTAAGAGTTTTAAAATCGGCAACGGTGGTATCCTTCATTTCAACAATGCGGGTATCAATGGCTTTAATTTGCGCATCGGCCGTGCTGATGTTATAGTTTATTTTATCTATTACCTTTACGTTATAGATATACCCGGTAATAACACCGGCAACAAGGGCAATAAAGATAAATAAGGTAAGTTTATTTTTGGTCATGCAGTATGATTAATGAGGCGAAGCTACAATTTATTAATTTTTTGGTGAAATTTAGGTTTGGATGAGTATAAACACTTACGGAATAAGGGAAATTAAAACAGAACTAAAGCATTTAAGCGCTGTGCAGTTGAACGACTTGTGCCTGCGGATGGCAAAGTACAAGAAAGAAAACAAAGAGCTGCTATCATACCTGCTTTTTGAAGCGCATGACGAGGAGGCCTTTATTGCCAGTGTTAAAGCCGAAACCGGCATGATGTACAGCCAATTAACCAACCCAAGCTACCAGCAGGCCAAAGGTATCCGCAAGATTTTGCGGGTAATTACTAAGCACGTTAAGTTTATGGGTTCTAAGCAAGCCGAGGTTGAATTACTGATACAATTTTGTAAGGATTACCTCGATTATGCCGACCGCCGGTCGAATTATAAACCGCTGCGGCAAATTTTAATCAGGCAGCTTACCAAAATAAAGGCAGCAATTGGTAAATTGCAGGAGGATTTGCAATTCGACTATCAGCAGGAATTTAATGACCTGGTAATGGATGCCGATAAAAAGCTGAATTGGATTAACAAGTCTGAATTTTTGATGTAACATATCGGCCGGCCCGATGTCTAAAACTTAAACTAAACAATAAATAATCACTCGTGGCTGATAAAGATGCTGCCTTCAAGCAAATATTTGAAGCTAACTCCAAAAAGATATACCATTTGTGCTATGGTTACACCGGTGACGATGACGCCGCTAACGACCTTTTGCAGGACACGTTTTTAAAAGTGTGGCAAAACCTGGATAAGTTTCGCAACCAGGCACAAATTTCAACATGGATTTATCGTATTGCGGTTAACACTTGCCTTACTTACCTGCGATCTGAAAAACGACAGGCTAAAGATGAATTAACGCCACTGCTTGCGGATACGCGCCGGGAAGAACTTTCGGACAAAAATGAGCAGGTGGCTTTACTGTATAAATGTATCTCGAAGCTGGAAGAGACGGAGAGGATTATAATAACGATGGTATTAGATGAGATGCCATACCCCGAAATTGCTGAAATTTCGGGTATATCAGAGGGGAACCTGCGCGTGAAGATTTATCGTATTAAACAAAAATTAACCGACTTATTTAACCACTATGAAAGACTTTGAGCATTTGATGTCGGTTTGGCAGGCACAGCCGGCCAACGATCAGCTTTCGGTGGACGAGGTGCTGAAACAAGTAAAAAAGGGCATTGGCAGTATAACAGCCAAGCTTTTCTGGGGCATTGTGGCCATGATAGCGCTTACCGTTTATACATTTGTGGTATTATTCTTTTTCACTTTTAAGCTTTGGGAAACTTATGCCGGTATAAGTGTAATGTTTGTTACCATGCTGCTTTATTTAACCCTTATTTTAAGGCACTATCGCATACTGCACAAACGTGACTTAACTGTTAGCCCTACAGAATACCTGAACACCCTGAAAGAATACCAAAAGCAACGAGCAGCCCTGGCAGGCTGGTTCTATTATATTTATGTGATACTGATAAGCGCCGGTTTAGCTTTATACCTGTTCGAGATATTAGAACATGCGTCTGTTTTAAAACGCACGATGATTTATAGCTTTACCATAGTATGGGTACTTTTTTTAACCTTTTACCTAAAACGCCGCATATTTAAAAGCGAAGAAGAAAAACTAGATTTGATGATAGAACGGTTGGAGCGATTGGAAACACAATTTGAATAATTGATTTGTCATGCTGAGTTGCAGCGAAGAATCTTCTTCAACATACTTTACACTTGTAGATCGAAGAAGATTCTTTACATGCGTTCAGAATGACAAGTATTGAATATGAGCACGCTTATCATCCTCAAAAGAATCGAACTCAACGAAGTTCAATCTTTATTAACGATTAGCCGCGAAATGTTTTTCACGGCTTTTGCGCATTTAAATAATGCGGATGATATGGCAGCTTATGCAGCCAAAGCTTTTACGATTGAAAAGTTAAGCGATGAACTTAACAACCCGGATTCGCATTTCTATTTTGCTTGGTTAGATGAGCAGATAGCTGGGTACATGAAGCTCAATACCAACAATGCCCAAACCGAATTACAGGATACTAAGGCCTTAGAAATAGAACGCATTTACGTTGATGCCCGTTTTCAAAACAGGCAGATGGGTAAACAACTGCTACAATTTGCTACCGAAAAGGCCATAAAATATAAATGCAGCTACATTTGGTTGGGTGTTTGGGATGCCAATCACAATGCCATCCGTTTTTATGAACGCAACGGCTTCCAGATCTTCAGCAGCCATGACTTTATGCTGGGGAATGATTTGCAGACAGATTTATTATTGAAGAAAACGTTATAAATAAGGTATATAACCTATGTTGCCCCTATTAAAAGGGTGCGTATATTATTACAATAACTCATTAAATCAGCTTATTACTATTCAGTTTAGGGGTTTGACTGGCGTTAACCTGGTAGGTTGAGATCTGGTTATCCTCCCCTACTTCTACAATGCGGTAACCTTTGTATTCTGTACCCCAATTACCCCCAAAATGCGAATCGAACAGGTGCGGAAATTTATTGGCTCCTGTATATCTGATCCCATCCAGGGTATGGTCGTGCCCGTGGAAAGCTGCTTTAATGTTTGGGTAAGCGTGCAGCAGATCAACAGTTTCCGGGCAATCTAAAAATATAGACTTTTCCTCAGGCAGCCATTGGTGCGGCGCAATGTGCAGTATGGCAAATACAATAGCTTTGCTTTTAAATTGCTCAAAGGATGCCTTCAGGAAGGCATTATCGGGGCATACATACTCTCCTCTGGTATTGGCGGTATTGGCAAAGACAAGGCCGATGTCGCCATGCTCTACAGTGTATTTATCCTCATAGCCGAATACGCTTTTCCAGATCTTGCCATCGGCCCAGTCATGGTTACCGGGGATGGTGTAATAAGGTACAGCCAATTTATCCAGATAGGTTTCCTTCACCTTGGGTAACAGATCCGGGCGATTGTGCACTAAATCGCCATTTACGATCACAAAATCAAGGTGATTGGTATGATGCTCTTTATTAATCCAGCCAATCATATTGTGGTAAAAGGTATCAGAATCGGTATCGGGCTGTGCATAGTGCCCATCTGAAACCAGCGCAAAACGCAGCTTAGTTTTGCCGGCTGCCTTAACCGGCTTATGATTGTAATTGCTATCGGCAAATGAATTAAGAGCGGGCAATAAATTAATCCCCGCTATACCTGCAGTTATTCCGGCTTTAATAAACGTACGACGTTTGTTACTCATTTTAGGTATAGATAAAAGATCAGATATTACACTATTCCGCCCATTAATGGGTCGGTTTTAGTTGGTATACCGGTTTCTACACGGCCTGCAAAGCGTTCTTCAAAATTATCGTGTCCACTTAGCTTCACGCTGAAATCGTACCAACCATAATTTTTAGATAAGTTTAAAATCACCTTAGCGGAACTTCCGGCCGCAACCACCTGGCTCTTGTTATCTGCCTTATAACTTTTATCGCTAATAACTACGGTATGTGCTTTGGTATCCTGGTTGGCGATGGTTATTATTACATTGCCGGTTAGTTTTGCGGCATTGAATCTGCCTGCTTCATAATCGCAGCTTATTTTAACCAAAGGATTATTTTTACTGCCTGCAAACTCACGGTAAAACCCATTGGGCCCGTAAACTTTTAAATGATATTCGCCGTTTTCAAAATCATTAATGGCCCATTCATCTTTTAGTGTATCACCTGCTGCGGCACTGTAATCCCAGGCGCGCAGTTCTTCCTGCTGGTATGGGTTAGCAGCGTATACCCTAAAAGGCGACCCGGTAGCTTTATTACCAAACACCTTGTTCCCAGCACTAAACGCTATCTCGTAGGTACCTTTAGCCTTATTAAAACTGCCATTGGTATATAATTCATAAGGCAGTGCACAGGCCGGTTTAACCCCTTTTTCTTGCTTGGGGAAATAGGGCGACTGGTTATGATCGGTATTGATCTGCGCAACTTCATCAGCAGAAAGGTTTTTGTAGTTTGTTGGGGCTTCTTTAAATTTTGCCTGATGAATCCCTTCTATGAAAGGCTTTTTCTGCAAAAACACAGGGCCGTCAATTTTTTCACCATGGTATGGGCGGAAGGCCGACGTAAGGTCTCCGCAGATGGTTCTGCGCCATTGGGTAATGTTTTCTGCCTTAACTTTTTTACTGTATTTCTTTTCCAGGAAGTTTTCTACAAATTGCAGAGACGAAGTATGGTCGAACACCTCAGAGCATACATACCCACCGCGTGTCCATGGTGAGGCGATAATCATCGGTACACGGTAACCCAGGCCTATTGCCCCCTCCCTGATATTGCTTTCTGTTGCCGAAGGATTGGTCTGCTGATCGCGGGTTACAAAATCCAATTTAGGATCAATACCTGCCGAAACCTTACCGGTATGCTCTTTATATGGATTGGGCACGATGTAAGGCGGCACATGGTCAAAGTAGCCATCATTTTCATCATAGGTGATCACAAAAACGGTTTTCTTCCACACCTCTGGGTTTTGCAATAAAATTTCCATTGCCTCGCTTACATACCAGGGGCCAAACCACGGCTCGCCGGGGTGGTCCGAAAAATGAGCCGGCGGCATCAGCCATGAAACGGTTGGCAAAGTACCATGCTTAACATCCTCCCTAAACTGATGAAATATATCGCCTTTCGGCACATTTAACTTCCGCTCGTTACCGTTATCATCATATGCTAATGATACTAATTCGTGATAATCCGGGTCGTTTACATTGGTAGAGAAAGCTTTGTTATTTAAAGCCTGCTGATGCTTTGGTAACTTATCAAAATGCTCCTGTGTATACTTTGCCTGCGCAGCCTCGATATTGGAGAGCAGTTTTTTTGCCGCAGCCAACCTGGTTACTGTACGGCCTTCTTGTGTATCCTTTTCAAGATCAGCAATTTGCTTTAGTATGTTATCCTTTTTAACCTGTAAGCCTGCAATACCGCCTGCATGCAAGCGTACGTTGTATTGCTTAAAGTACTCCAACACATTGGTGCCGAAATTACTTAGCCAGGCATCCTGCTCTTCTTCTAATTCCTGGCCCATGGTTAGTTCATTTTGGTAAACCTTCCAGGTTACCCCGCCCTCTTCCAACCTCTCCGGGAAAGTGGTCCAGTTTAACTCGGGATAATTATAATTGTCTATATTCCATAAATGGGCAATGCCTTCGGGCTTATTAGCTTCGCGAACGGTGCCCGTCATCCAATAATAACGATTAGGGTGTGTACCGGTTATGCTGGAGCAAAAGTTTTGGTCGCACACGGTAAAAGCATCGGCCAGTGAATAATAAAATGGAAAGTCAGACCGGTCGCAATAGCCCATGGTTAACGGCATATCGGCGTAATTTTTATTCCGAGCCTTTTTCACATCCAGCCATTTGTCATACTTACCATTGTTCATGGCATCGGTTTGGTCGCTCCAACCGTGTGGCAGCGAACCCATCCAGGCAATTTTGGTATCCTTTACATCGAGGTGGAAAGGCCCGTAAGTTTCACCGGCCTTGTTGGTTTGCAGCCAAACCTTATTTTTATTGGGCAAATGAATAGCACGGGGATCATTATAACCACGCACGCCTTGCAAAGTACCCAGCTGATGATCGAATGAGCGGTTTTCCTGCATCAAAAACACAATATGCTCGGCATCATAAAAGGTACTGCCGGGTTCGGGGTTAATAGCCAATGCCTTTTGTATAACCGGAGGCAAGGCATTGGTAGCAACAGCAGCGCCGGAAAGCAATGCTGCCTTTTTTAAGAAATCCCTTCGTGAATCTAACATCTTTAAATAATTCTTCAGTAAGTGTACCGGCAAAACTATCGTTTCAATGTTAATTTAGTTTTAAACCCATAACATATCACATTGATAGTTGTAAATAAATGATGCAGTTTATTTACTGCGTGTAATTAAATGGCTTCGAATACATGTTGCAACACGTATTCGATATTTCTTTATTAAATTTGTGCATGATGGAATTAGGGATCAGCACATTTGGAGAGGTACACCCAGATGGGGTTGCCGGTAAAGCGGTAAACGCTAACAAACGGGTACAGGAATTATTGGAAGAAGTTAAACTGGCCGACGAGATTGGCCTGGATTTGTTTGCCTTTGGCGAGCACCACCGCCCCGACTTTGTAATATCGGCACCAGAAATTTTTATGGCTGCGGCAGCGGCTGTTACTAAAAACATCAAATTGTCCAGCTCTGTTACTGTACTAAGTTCTGCCGACCCGGTGCGTACCTTCCAGAATTTTGCCACGGTTGATCTGATCTCAAATGGCCGTGCAGAAATGATTGCGGGCCGGGGTTCATTCATAGAATCGTACCCCCTGTTTGGTTATGACCTTGACGATTACGATGAGCTATTTACCGAAAAGCTGGAAATGTTTCTCCAAATCAATAAACAGGAAGTGATCTCATGGAAAGGCAAGTTCCGTGCCCCTATCCAAAACCAAGGCATTTATCCGCGACCAATTCAGGAATCGATACCTGTTTGGCTGGGTGTTGGTGGTACGCCGGCATCTGCCGTGCGGGCAGGTAAACTTAATTTACCTTTAATTATTGCCATACTGGGCAGTTCGCCGGCACAATTTGTTCCTTTTGTTGAACTGTACCGCGAAGCGGCTGCAAAAGCAGGACACGATGTAAGCAAGCTGCAACTAGCCATTAGTTCTCAATTCTACATGGCCGAAACTACCCAACAGGCAGCAGACGAGTTTTACCCATCGTACGAAGCACTGATGAACCGGGTTGGCAAAGACCGCGGCTGGTCGCCAATGAGTAAACCGCAGTTTGATTACCTGCGCAATGATGGCCCGTTGATAGTTGGCGATGCACAATTGGCCATTGATAAAATAATGGCGCAATACGAGTTGTTTGGCAATACCCGCTTTGTAGCCCAATTGGTTACCGGGCATACGCCGCACAGTAATATTTTAAAAGCAATAGAATTGTATGGTACTAAGGTTGCACCAGTGGTAAGGAAAGAGACGGCAAGCAAGTAAACTATATAAAACTCGTTGTGCCGATATGCATGTGATAAACCTGTACTGTAGGATGCCGAAACAAGTTCGGCACGACGAATGCTATGTGTACGATATACTTGTGATAGACCTGTACTATGGGATGCCGAAACAAGTTCGGCACGACGAATGCTATGTGTACGATATAGATGTGATAAACCTGTCATGTGGGGTGCCGAAACAAGTTCGGCACGACGAATGCTATGTGTACGATATACTTGTGATAGACCTGTACTATGGGATGCCGAAACAAGTTCGGCACGACGGGAATTAAACCAAGAAGGGCATTGTGCTGTTGCACAATGCCCTTCTTATATATTGAATATTGTCATTCTGAGCGGCAGCGAAGAATCTTCTGCTGTATACAAATAGTTGAAGAAGATCTTTAGCTATCGCTCAAGCTGACAAAAGGGTTTAACAGCTTACTTCAATACTTCTGAAAACAACTCGTAAGACCGTAGCCTTGCCTGGTGATCAAAAATATGTGAAGTTACCATCACTTCGTCAACCTGCGTTTGATCTAAGAACGATTGCAAATCGGCCTTAATAGTCTGCGGACTGCCGAAGAAAGAATAAGCCAGCATTTGTTCGGCAGCTTCTTGCTCAAAGTAATTCCAGGCACCTTCCATGGTGTCAATTGGCGGCGGTAATAGCTGGCGTTTGCCGGTTACTACGCCTACAAAAAATTGCTGTACCGATGTTGCCAGTCTTATGGCCTCTTTGTCTGTATCTGCTGCTACCACGTTTACGCACGATAGTACGTAGGGCTCTTTCAAATGCTCAGACGGGATAAAGTTATCGCGATATAGCTTAATAGCCGTCATAAAGTGTGCCGGCGCAAAGTGGCTGGCAAAGGCATAAGGTAAACCCATCGCTGCGGCCAAACGAGCGCTATCGGGGCTAGAGCCCAAGATCCAGATTGGGATATCCAAACCTTCACCCGGTATCGCACGCACTTTGCTATCGTAGTTATCTTCTGAAAAGAATTGCTGCAATTTTTGGATATCTCTCGGAAAATTATGTGCAGCGTTAAAGTTTTCGCCACGGATAGCCATCGCAGTCAGCTGGTCTGTACCCGGTGCGCGCCCCAAACCCAAATCTATACGGCCGGGATAAAGCGAAGCCAGTGTACCAAATTGCTCGGCCACCACCAAAGGTGAGTGATTGGGCAGCATTATGCCCCCCGAACCTACACGAATGGTTTTGGTTCCACCGGCAATGTAACCTATCAGCACCGAAGTAGCCGAACTGGCCACATTCATCATGTTATGGTGTTCGGCAAACCAATAACGGGTGTAACCTAACTGCTCGGCATGGTTAGCCATTTCCAGGCTATGTTTAAATGTATCTATTGGTGTTTTACCTTGTATCACCGTTGCCAAATCGAGCACAGAGTATTTAAGGTCTGTTAGTTTTTTCGAATTCATTATAAGATATATTCTTAGTCACAGTATATAAGCTGTGATAACAATCAAAATTAAGGTTTAGTGCTTGTATTGATTGTCAATATATCACAAATGACTTTGGGTTCACAATAATAGCGTTTGTCGCAATCAACCATTTAATATGTCGGGTTTGCACCTAAGAAATATCCATGTACAATACTAAATTTGTATAAACCAATACAAAAACTATGCAACCAACCAATAAGATCACCCCATTTTTGTGGTATAACGACACACTGGAAGAAGCGCTTGAGTTTTACACAGCAATATTTAAAAACTCAGAAATTAAAAGCAAAAGCCACATTGGCGGCAAGCTGTTTACCGCCATAATAGTTATTGAAGGCCAGGAACTGATGCTGCTTAATTGGAGCTCGGAGTTTAAATTTAACCCTTCGGTATCATTATTTGTTAAATGCGACACACAGGATGAGGTGAATTACTATTGGGATAACCTGCTTGCAGACGGCGGCAAAGAATCGCAATGCGGGTGGCTGCAAGATAAGTTTGGATTATCATGGCAAATAGTGCCTAACATATTAGGTGAACTGATGAGCAACCCCGACCGCGAAAAAGCCGGCAGGGTAATGCAGGCCATGATGAAAATGGTAAAATTGGATATAGCTGCTTTGAAAAAAGCAGCTGAGTAAGTTAACTGATCAGCCCCAACAGATCATCTTTACTGAGCGATTTAACAAAGGAGCCATCGGTACGGATAAGATCATTGGCGAGGTCTTTTTTGGCTTGTTGCATCAGCATAATCTTTTCTTCTACCGTGCCGGGGCAAATGAGCCTGATGGCTACAATATGCTTGGTTTGGCCAATACGATGGCAGCGATCTATCGCCTGGTTCTCTACGGCCGGATTCCACCAGGGGTCAACCAGGTAAACGTAATCAGCCTCGGTAAGGTTGAGGCCAGTACCGCCTGCTTTAAGGCTGATAAGGAATACCCGCACGTCGGGGTTGTTTTGAAACTCATTAACTGCTGCTTCGCGGTTGCGCGTTTGGCCGGTAAGGTAGGCGAAGCTGATGCCCCTGCCCTGTAATTCTTTTTTAATCAAATCAAGCATACCAACAAATTGCGAGAACACCAGTATTTTGTGCCTGGGTTGCTTACTTTCAATCTGCTCTATCAGCATATCAATTTTGGCCGATTGACTGCCGGGCAACTTATCACCGCTGAGCAGTAAAGGTGAGTCACAAATTTGCCTCAACTTGGTTAAACCCTTCAATACGTTCATCGGGCTCTTTTTAAGCTGATCGTTATTGGTGGCCGATATAAAATCACGGAACTCTTTCTCATAAGCATCATAAATGTGGCGCTGTTCGGCCTTCATTTCGCAGTGCAGTATCATTTCTGTTTTCTCGGGCAGTTCGGTAGCCACCTGCTGCTTGGTACGGCGTAAAATAAACGGACGGATCTTATTCTGTAATTCTACAGCCCGCTTATTACTCTTAAACTGATCTATCGGGATGGCATAAATATCTTTAAAGTACTGCTTGCTACCCAGTAAACCAGGACAGGCAAAAGAAAGCTGACCGTACAGATCGAAGGTATTGTTCTCTATCGGCGTACCGGTAATGGCAATCTTGTTACGCGATTTTAGCAACCGTACAGATTTATACCGCTGCGATTCGGGGTTCTTAATATTCTGCGATTCATCTAAAAACACATAGTTAAACTGGTAATCTTTAATGAAGTTAATATCAGACAGCAGCGTTCCGTACGAAGTGAGGATAATCTCATACCTGTCAAAGTCTTCAGTGCTTTTAATCCGGTCGGCGCCATAAATGGTATGTATTCGGATGGTAGGTGCAAACTTAGCTATCTCCTGCTGCCAGTTAAATATCAGCGAGGTAGGTACAACAATGATGTTGGTATTGTGCACTACCTTATCTCGCTGCGATAAAATAAAAGCGATGATCTGAATAGATTTACCCAAGCCCATATCATCTGCCAAACAGCCGCCGAAGTTAAACTCATCTAAAAAGTTGAGCCAGTTTAAGCCCGCCTGCTGATAGTGACGCAATGTGGCATTCAGTTCGGCAGGTACCTTTACTTCTGTAATAGCATCAAAGCCTGCCAGTTTTTTGCGGTAGATGTTCAGCTCATCCTTTACCCCATCATCCAGCATTTGCGCATCGTAAAACTGCTCAATGGCAGCAAAATTCACTTTAGCTATGCGGATGGTATCGCCCTCCGTAATCTCGCCAGAGTTAAAATAATCTGCAAATTTCTCTAACCATTCGGCAGGGATAATACCGGTTGTACCGTCATCCAACTGTACGTAACGGCTCTTGTTTTTAACGGCTTTTTGTACATGTTTCAGGGATGCTTTCTTGCGGCCAAAACGTACATCAACCAAAGCATTAAACCAGTTAATACCGCTTAATACCTTAATGTTAATCTTTACCTTATTGGGGTTAAGCTTATTGCCTTCCAGCTCATTAAAGCCAAGTACCGTAATGTTTTGTTGATGCCATTCTTCAAAGGTGTTTAAAAACCATTCTTCATCTAAAAAACGTTTTTTATGGAGATAAAAATAGTGCAGGTCGTTCTCTAACTGCTCGGCAAAATACGGGTGTTGCTTGGTAAGCAGGGCCGTAAAATCAATTTCTTCGGCTTCTTTTCGGGGTACCAAAAACTCTTTCCCTTTCTCGTCCATGGCGTAAATGAGCTTGCGGGTACGTACCGAAATTTCCATTTCGCCGTACCGCATTACTGGGATAATCATTACATGGGTACCAAAGTCTGATAGGTAAATAATCCTTTCGGTGTCTTCGTAAAAACGCTGTTGCTTCAGCTGTATCGGCGTGGCAGGTTTTATATGTGTATAGTCAACCGTAATTTTGTCTTCCAGCTTACTTAACCATTGCGCTTTAAACTCGGGGAATTTACTGGCGTGGATCAGCAGGTTATCGGGTTTCTTTTTCAGCAGTTCGATAACGTTAAGTACCTGCAAATTATCAACCAGGTAAAACACTTCTGCAACCCTTACAAAATAGGTATACCTAATGCTTAGGTCTTTTAATTGATAAGTATCGCCCGACAGATCGATGCTGCCTGCTAATTCAAAAAACTGTTCTTTGGGCGTAACGGTGAGCTTAAGCGTATTAGGTAACAAACGTACCTTTACCGGTAAAACAGAACCTGCTGTTATCTTTTCAGAAACTTCGCTATCATGATAATAAAAATTATAGCCCAACGGATTTTTAACTATGGCCCGTAAAGCGGTTATATCGGCCTCACTTTTTTTAGCATTAAGGTGATTCTGAAATTTATTGATACCCGAATAAAACTTGAGCTGTTGGGCATCCTCTGTTTCCCAAATAAAATCCAGTGGCGCAACCGTGGTTAAAGGGTTTTTGATCTTCCCTTCTTTGGTGACTTGCGCCTTGTAAAGCTCTATAAATAAGTATTTGTAGTACTTATGCTCCTTTAGCACTACAAAAACCTTTTGCTCATCCTCTTCTGCCGGTAATTTACCGGGGGCAGCAATAGGGACGATCATCTCATTCAGCGCATGCAGGCTTTCGCGGGTAACGGGCATCAATGATGCCTGTCGGGGCGTAATTAAAGTCCGTTTGTTGCTGTATTCGAGCTGAAAAAAACTGTCGGGATCGCGCTCGTGCTGCAAACCGTAATCCGCAGCAAACTTTCGGATCTTATCGTGCCGTAATACATCATCGAAAAATATACGCAGCTCATCCCGTTTCAATATGGCGTTGAGAACCTCTGCCTGGTGTTCGCATAGTTTACCTTTCCCGGCATTGCAACCGCATGAAAGCGACATCCTGTTATTTTGCTGTGAAATACTTACAGGCGGAAAAGCAATAGTACTGTATTGATTTGTAAACGTACCATAATCAAGCCCTATTATTGAGGGAATGATATGCTGATAAGCCCTGTCGTCAAAGTAAATACCGATCCGGATATGTTGTGCAATAATTGCCTCGGTGAGTGTGGCTATACTTACACCTTCAAATATTACGCTATGGTTACCGGTTGTATCACCCTGATCGCTAATTATCTTACTCACCCCAGTTTTGCTTCTTGATGTAAAAGGTATAAATATCAAAACTAATTTAACATATCGCCAACTAAATCAAAATTCAAATATCAATTAAGAATGCTTTAAGCAGGCATTGGGCAAACCCATTTATGCTTTTTTAATATTATGTTTTAAACATTACCTAATGAGCAGCTGTCATGCATAAACAAATTAGCTAATTAACAAATCAACAAATTAAAAAAAGTTAATTTAGCAGGCTCAAATGTTTTAATAACAAATGCCCAAAGCTGTTGCCGTAATATTAGTGAATTGGAATACGCCCGTCTTAACGGCTAATTGTATCCATTCGC
This sequence comes from Mucilaginibacter polytrichastri, assembly GCF_001911425.1. Taxonomy (GTDB): domain Bacteria; phylum Bacteroidota; class Bacteroidia; order Sphingobacteriales; family Sphingobacteriaceae; genus Mucilaginibacter; species Mucilaginibacter polytrichastri. The sequence goes on from NZ_MPPL01000001.1 coordinate 2,684,717, forward strand.
TGTTTCAATATTGCGACCAGCAGTTGTTTGATATTATAGTGGCTGATAACGGCTCCACCGACAACTC
>NZ_MPPL01000001.1:2684793-2745137 GCF_001911425.1 Mucilaginibacter polytrichastri
CCGACAACTCTTTACAGACTCTGACGGCTCAATTTCCTGATGTTATTTACCTCGATAATAAAGAGAACCTGGGTTTTGCCGAAGGGAATAACCGTGGCTTACGGTATAGCATTGAAAAAGGACATGAGTATTCTTTGGTTATTAATACAGATACATTGGTTGATGACGACATAATTACTGCGCTAACCAATCACCTTAACGGGCACCCCCAGGCCGCGGCCGTACAACCTGCCATTTTCTGGATGCACAACCGCGAAAAATTGTGGAATGGCCCATGTGGTTTTAATGCCTTAATGGGCATTACCTACTCCAAAACGCAGGATAGTGTACAAGAGCTCACCGGCTTTTTAAAGGTAGACTGGGTTACCGGTTGCTGTACCCTTTTTAGAAACAGTGCGCTAAAAAATGCAGGCTTGTTTAACAAGAAGTTTTTTTTGTACTACGAGGATGTAGAACTATCGTACCGTTTACGCGGTTGTGGTTACGAAGTACATTACCTGCCTGCCAGTAAAATGTATCACGAGGCAGGCATGTCGGGCAAGGCTAAAGTTGAAAATGAGGAAGGCTTTCTGAATCCTTTTATACACTATTATACCAGCCGAAATCATATCTGGTTTTTAAGGCGATATGGCAAACCTTTATTTTATCCGATTAACTTTATTTATAATGCAGGCTATTATGTAGCATTGCTTAGCTACCTTAAACTGCGTGGCCGCAACAAAAAGGTATCGTTATTATTAAAGGGAATAAAAGAAGGACTTTTAACGCCTCAAACCTTAATTTGGCCTAATAACTAAAGCGAGCTATATTTAACGATGTTTATTTTTCCACTCATATTTCTTTCTTCTTTTATTATAGCTATAAAAGAAATCATTAAGGGAAATAAACAGGGCTTCATGCTGTTTCTCATATTCGGCATGTCTATTTATACCACGGCCATGTCGGTATCCTTTTTATATGGGTTGAAAGATGTGATCCATGTTTTCCAGTTTTTTAAAGAAGCGCTGGTTTTAAGCCTGCTTGGCATCAGCATATATACTTTAAAGGCCCGCCCCAAATTTGGCTTAATTGATTATTTGATATTTGGCTACCTGGCTTACACCATGCTATATGCCATACTGCCCATTGGCGAGCAAAGTTTTTTTGAACGCCTTATTGCGCTGAAAAGTATGGCGTTTTACATTGTGGTATACTTTACGGGCCGGTTGTTTGACATCCGTAAAATATACGTTAACAAATACTTTAATTACATTGCTTTACTAACTATAGCTGCGGGCGCTATCACTTTTTTCGAAAGGTTGTTTAACCTAAACCTGCAATCCATCAGCGGCTATGCCGACTATGTTTACTACTTCTTTAATTTTGAACCCAGCGGCAATTATGGGCTAAGCTGGACGTTTGAATCTGAAGGCGGATACAAACGTTTCGGCAGTTTCTTTGATAACCCACTGGAGCATGCAGCCGCTACCCTATTAGCCTTATCTGTAATTATAGCCCTTTATACGCGCGACGATAATAAGTTTAAACCCAACACCACCGGCCTGCTGGCTTTGGGCGCATCATTACTCTCTATTACGTTTGCGTTTTCGCGGGCTCCCTTTATTAGCTATTTTTTTGTAATATATATTTACGCCCTCATCACTAAAAAAACATTTATTACAAAAACCATCCACTACACTATTTTAGCCGGCGTTTGCTATGTAGCCTACATTATTAGCACCTGGGGCAATAAAGTAGATGGTATTATGGAGGTAATTATTAACACGATAGATTTTAGTAACCCATCAAGCATTGGGCACCTGGTGGCATGGGTAGATGGTATTAATGCCATGATACAACATCCCTTTGGGCTTGGCCTTGGTGCATCGGGCCGTGTTGCAGGTACATTGGGCGAAACCGTTGGTGGCGAAAACCAGTTTATTATTATAGGTGTACAGGGCGGCATAATAGCACTTACGTTGTACCTGGCTATCTATATTACCTTTATTAAACAAGGCCTTAAATGGCTAAACCTATTAAAAGGCAAAGAGCGAAAAATATGCCTGGCCGTATTATTAATGAAGATTGGCTTTTTAATTCCCATGTTTACATCAGAAGTTGAATCATCTTCTTATATTTCATATATGAACTGGTTTTTATCCGGTTTATTTATTGCAACCATTATGCAGCACACTGCACCCGAAACTACTTTGGCCCATGATCATTGAGAACATCATAAGAAAGTTAAAGGGCAACCCCGATTATAAGTGGGACAGCGCCTACTCAGTAAGAGATCTCGCTGTTATAACCTCCATCAGGGCAATGCAGGTTATACGCGGCTTATGGCTCAAGTTATTTTTTAAGCAATCGGCTGGTTTATTATTTATTGGCAGCCGGGTAAAAGTACGCCATGCCTACCAGATCACAGCAGGTAAAAACCTGATACTGGAAGATAATGTAAGCCTCAACGCCTTATCATTTGATGGCGTACATTTTGGCGACCATGTATCTATCGGCAGAAACTCTACCTTATTTGGTACCGGCATTATATCAAACAAAGGCAAAGGAATTAGAATAGGTAACCGCACGGGCATCAATACCGGGGCCTACCTGGCCGGCCAGGGCGGTATTACCATCGGCGACGATGTAATAACAGGCCCCAACCTGCAAATTTTTTCAGAGAACCACGTTTTTGCAGATCTGCACCAGATTATTAAGGAGCAACCACTAACGCGCATAGGCGTTAGTATTGGCAACAACTGCTGGATTGGCGGTGGGGTAACCATTTTAGATGGCGTTACCATTGGCAATGGCTGCGTAATAGCCGCAGGCAGCGTGATAACCAAATCTGTACCCGATAATTCAATTGTAGCCGGCGTACCGGCCAAGGTAATACGTAACAGAGCAGACCAGGTGTAATGGCTAAACCGCTAATTATAGGTATTGATATCCGCGACCTTAGGGTGGCCCAAACAGGTACCAAAACTTACCTTGAAGAGTTATGCGCAGAGTTTAAACGTATGGAAAGTGCAGATCTAAAATTTCATTTTTTAGATGTTTCCATCCCTGTATATACCGGTAAACAGAAACTATTAAAGTGGATAGAGCATTTCAGATACCAATTGTGGAAACAGCTAATTTTACCGGTAAAAGCAGCCCTCAAAGGGTGTGACGTTTTATTCTGTACCGATAATTTTGCACCCATCATTCATTTAGGATACCAAACTATCCCGGTATTTCACGATGCTTTCTTTTTTGAAAACCCGGAACATTACGGCAAACTTTGGCTATGGTTATACCACCAAACAGCTATCCCGGCGGCAAAACGGGCGGCTTTTGTGGTTACACCTACTGCATATTCCCAAAAGCAAATTAACCATTACACGCACATTTCTTTAAATAAACTGGTGGTTATCCCAGAGGGGCCTAAGTCATTAGTTAAGATTGAAGCAGGCCATTCATCAGCAATAACAGATCGTTTTGAACTAACGGGTGGCAATTACCTGTTGCATGTAGGCTCTATGTATAAGCGCAAAAATATCCCGGCACTGATCCGCGCGTTTCGTAAAGTTAAAGATACAGGGTATCCCGATCTTAAATTGGTACTGGCAGGTTCTCCCCCGTCAAAAACACTGGGTAATGATTTTGACATCATTCAGCAAGCGGTTGAAGAAACTGGGCTAAAACATGATATTGTATTTACAGGCTATTTATCTGATACCGAACTGGCCGAAATTTATCACCACGCACTGCTTTATGTTTTTCCTTCTGTAAACGAAGGCTTTGGCATACCGGTACTAGAGGCCTTTAAATATGATGTGCCGGTACTTGTAGCCAATAATACCTGCCTGCCCGAAGTTGGCGGCGATGCGGTTATAACTTTCGATCCTTTTAACCTTGATGACATAGCCAATCAAATTAAAATGGTACTTAATGACAAAGAGCTTCAACAACAAATGATAGCCAAAGGACGCAAAAGGCTGCAACTATTCTCGTGGAAAAGCGCAGCCGAACAATTGGTTGAACTATTTAAAAAAGCGGTATAATCTATTCTGAAAAAATGCGGACGTGCTCTTCGGCAACCATGTCCCAGTTAAAAACACTTAATGCACGGTACTGTGCTTTCTCTGCCAGGGCCAGCATTTCCGGATAGTGCGTTTCACAGTAATTGATCTCTTCTGTAAGCGATTGGATATTGCCCTTTTTAAAGGCGCGTGCGGTATCCTGCACTACGTAGATATTCTCTTCAATATCGCTCACAATCAATGGCACATTAAGGCCCATTACGGTTAAAACCACAGGCGATAGCCCTTCCACATCAGATGGCTGGATATAGCAATAGGCATTTAACATCAGGGTATTTACCTCATCGCCATAAATGTAACCGGGAAAAATGATGCTGTCGTCTCCCAAGTCAAAGATCTGCTGCTCGTATGGCGATGGATTGGGTGAACCACCTATTAATACCAGTTTTTTATCAGAATGGGATTTTTTGAATCCGGGGATTAAATAATGCAGGCCTTTATCGGGGATAAAGCGGCCTACAAATAAATAGTAATCGCCTTTTTTAAGTTTAAGCCTGTCCAACACATCAGTACTACCATTTCCGGGTTCTACCTCGCTGCCAAAGGGAATAAAGCGATATTCTTTTTTAAAGCGGTCTTCAAACAGCTTTTTGGCTATTACATTATCAAATATAATCTGGTTGGGTACATGGGCAGTTATATAGGCCGAAATTTTAAGATATAATTTACCATACCATGGCCATTTATCACGCTTCCAGTCTACACCATCCTGGCTAATAAACACCTTTTTGCCGAATAAGCGAAGTGGCAATGCCCAGATACTGTTACCACCATTTTGGATGTGAACAATATCGGCCGTATTTTTAAAGATGATATCACAGGTGCATTTAAAAGAATGTAGTAAAGTATCAAAGCCAGCCTTACGAACAGTTTTAATATTTTTAATTTTTACACCTTTATAATTGTCTATATCAACAAATACATCCGGGTATCGTCTGTTATAAGCAACAACACTATGTCCTAATTTTACTAATCGCGGAAAAAGTTCCATTGCAAACTTATCAGCACCGGCAGCCCCTTTTGTAGGCGGGATGGTACGAAATCCAAAAGCAGCAATGCGCATTTTATACAGCAGGCTTAAGCGTTATTCCGTCTTCTTTAACTGTGTAAATATTTTCGGCCAAATAATCTGTGTAGTAATCTGCAATATATTCTTCTAACGCTACCTTCCAGTCGCGCATAATATTCATTTTCCTAAGCTCAAGTTTTTTATTGATCAGGCGTTCTGAAGGCGGGCGTGGTGCAAAATAAGTATCCTTAAAGTAATCAGATGATACTTCATGAAAAGTTACTTCATCCTGCATGCCAAGTATGTTTACAATATGTTCTGCAACATCGCGTCTGCTGGTTTCGCCCCTGCAAACCAGGTTATAAAGTCCCCAGTATTCTTTTTCTATCAGCAGTTTTACATTTTTAGCAAAATCTACTGTAAAGGTTGGTGTACCATCTTTATCATTTACAATGTGTAAGTCTCTTTTACCACTTACTAATTGTTTAATAATCTTGCTGATAAATTTCTTATCTTTTTTGGGGCCGCCACCCATCATCCAGCCGGCACGGCAAATGATGTATTTTTTAGCGTTTTCGCGCACATAACGCTCTCCCATGTATTTAGAGCGCGCATAATGACCAAGTGGATTGGGTTCATCCCAGTCATCATAGTAATCTTTTTTGCCATCAAAAATACCTGCTGTACTAATATATAGCATAGGTATATTTAAATTATTGGCCAGTAATACAGCGTTTTCTACCGACGTGGTGTTGGTTAGATAAGTGTCATCTACATTCATCTCGCACTCTTCGAGATCTGTAAGTGCACCTAAATGAAAAAGATAATCCGGTTTAAAGTTCTCTACATCACTCTTGTACCTTTCAAAATCGCGAAAGTCCAGAAAATCTATCCACTCTTCGTTTACATCCTTATCTGTACATCTGATCTCATATTCATTTTTAAAAATTCGGTAAAAGGCTTCACCAAGCATCCCACCGGCACCGGCGATATAAATTTTTTTCTTCATTATGTATTTTCATGCCGTCAAATTAAATTTACATCTAACGGCGGGTAGTATTGTAGTTATACTTTAGAACAAAATCCAAAAATAGCCTTTTTAAGTTCATAAACAATGACAAATTATTTATCAATTGAATTTCAGAGCTTAAAATACAAAATATGCAATATTGATCTATTATAATACTAAAACATTATAGAATTCAAAAAGTTTGGTTTAATACTGGCATCTTTGCACATATTAATACAACAATAATAAGCAGAAATTGTGCCATTTTTCAACTTAGTGCATTAATTCATTATCGTCATTTTCAATTTGAGGTAATAAAATTTAAATATTTAACTTTGGCCTTTTTCCTACTTTAATTTTAGGAGACAGGTATTATTAATAAAATGAGAGTAGCATTTATTACAAGACTAAACTTATATACTATAGCCGGAGGAGATACCGTACAAATTGAACAAACAGCACGACAGTTAATAAACCTTGGCGTTGAAGTTGACATTCTTCGATCTATAGATGTAATACCTTACGAGAAATACGATCTGCTTCATTTTTTTGGCATACCACGCCCCGGCGATATGGTACATCACAGCAAATTGGCTAATAAGCCATTTGTGGTATCTACGATACATTGCACCTACGGCGAATATTATAAGTACAACAGAAAAGGACTGGGAGCTATTTTTGCAAACCTGTCTGCAGATAGTATGGAGTATTTTAAAACGATAGCCCGGTGGCTTGTAGGTAAAGATCATCGCCCCAGCCTCAATTACTTTTTAACCGGCCAACGCAGAAGTATCATCGAAGTTTTAAAAACTGCAGACTTTATTCTACCTAATTCGCAATCAGAACTGGATAGGTTGAAGGAGATTTATACCGATAAAGTTAAATCGGTAATTGTTACCAATGGCATTAACCCTGAAAAGTTTCCTTACAATCCTGCTATACAGAAAGATGATAACCTGGTAATTTGTGTCGGCCGTATTGAGAACCGCAAAAACCAGCTTAACCTTATTAAGGCCTTAAATAACACAACATTTAAACTTGTTTTAATTGGTGCTCCGTCGGCCAATCAAAATGATTATTATCAACAGTGTCGCGAAGCGGCGGGCCCTAACGTAACCTTCTTAAACAGGATACCGCATGACGAATTGGTAAATTATTATCAATTAGCTAAAACACATGTACTGGCAAGTTGGTTTGAGACCACAGGATTGAGTTCGCTGGAGGCAGCTATTATGCGGTGCAATATTGTAATAACCGAAAAAGGCGATACACGCGAATATTTTGGAGATGATGCTTTTTATTGCGATCCGGAAAATCCCGAAAGTATCAGAGCAGCTGTTGAAAAGGCTGGTAAGGCAACATTTAATGAAGCCCTTGCAGAAAAAATAGTAATATCACACACCTGGAAAATGGCCGCACAACAAACGCTGGAAGCATATCGTTTATTAGCAGAACCAAATATTGGTGCTACGATATAATTTTGATAAAAAAGCCGTTTTAGCATAAATCATATTGATAAATTATCCATTAACCAGCATCTAAAATACATTGCTAATTAATAAACTTATACCAGCTTTGTAAAGCTTTACCTCTACCCAATAAATAATGAAATACATTTACCTTGTACCAATATTATTAATCTTACTTACCTGCGATTTAAAAAGCGAAGCGCAGGTTGTGTATGAAAACCCCAACCACCCCGTATACCAGTTTTTGGCCAGGCAGGCACAAAAGGGTAAGATTAATTACGACGATCTGATACAACCCATAAGCCGGAAAGAGATTTCCAGCCTGCTACACTATTTACGAGACTCTGTAACCACACTTTCGATAACAGAAAAAAAAGAAATTACCTTTTACCTGGGCGAGTACAGCGAATTTGACAGCGACTACAAGGAGAACACCCATTACCTATGGGGTAAAGACCAATATAATAACCGGGCCTTATTGAACGTAAAAAAGGATGATTTTATATTACGTGCCGACCCTGCCCTTACCTATGAATACACCGGCGGACAAAATAAAGGGGTATATAAACAAGCTACAGGCATGGCATTTTGGGGCCAGGTAGGCAAGCATTGGAGCTTTCAGGCTTACTTTCAGGATATTAATGAGAGTGGCAAAGGTGTGGATAGCTTAAAACGCTTTAGCCCCGAAACCGGTATTCAGCGAACCGCTAATCTTAATAACAAATCAACCGCGGTAAATTATAGTGATGTGCGCGGTAATATTACCTACGCCTGGAATAATGGCGCTATCAGCATTGGTAAAGATCAACTTTTATATGGTTACGGCCAGGAAGGAAGATTAATATTATCAGACAAGGCTCCATCCTACCCTTATATCAGGCTCGATTATGCGCCTTTAAAATGGCTGCACTTTAACTACAGCCTCGCTTCATTGCAATCGGCAGTGATTGATTCGGCCCGCAGTTACAATAAAGGCAATGCGCTGTATGGCAATAACCGCGAAATATATGTTTCTAAATATATGGCCTCACACAGCTTAAACTTTTTGCCTGTTAAAGGCTTAGAAGTAAGCGTGGGCGAATCCATGATCAGCAGCGATCAGTTTGACCCGGCCTACCTGGTACCTGTATTATTTTTTAAAGCGTATGACCAATATGCCAGCCGCTATAAAATTACAACAGGCTCTAACGGGCAATTCTTTTTCCAGGTAAGCTCACGTAATCATATCCCTAAAACGCATTTGTACGCTACGCTATTTATTGATGAGATCCGTTTAGAAACTGCTTTTGATGCAGCAAAAAGCCGCAATCAGCTTGGCTTTAACATTGGCGCATCAACTACAGATCTGTTTATACCTTATTTAACTGCCGGCCTGGAGTATACCCGCATTAATCCGTTTGTTTACCAAAACCTGATACCCGCCCAAAGCTACACCAGCCAAACCTATTTAATTGGCGACTGGATAGGCCAGAATGCCGATAAAGTAATTGCCTGGCTATCTTACAACCCGTTACCACGCTTAATTACAACCGCACAGCTCATGTATGTTAGAAAAGGAGTTGAAGGCAGCCTGGTTGATCAGTATTTTGCAGAGCCTCAGCCTAAGTTTTTACAACAAGGGCCGGTACAATCGCAAACACAAATATCACTGGAGGCCCGGTACGAATTAATACACCGACTGTATTGCCGTTTAGCCTATCAGCACCAAAAAGGTGTAATAGACCCGCAAGTGCAAACATCGGCTGTGCCCAACCAGGTTAGTCTTGGTGTTTCTTATGGCTTTTAGACCAATTTAATAATTTATATTTGTACAATAGGTTTTTCTATTATAATCTTCAATGCGCATAAAATACGTACTCTTTATACTGTTAATTCTTTTAACAGCAACTTACAGGCAAAGTAATGCCCAAAGTGTGTCCATGAACGATATACAGAATGTTAAAATAAATCAGCTTAGTGATGACCAGATAACCCAACTCTGGAAAAAAATACAAGATTCTGGCTTGTCTGAAACCGACGCGTACAAGCTAATGATACAAAAAGGTGTACCCCAAGACCAGGTAGATGCGCTTAAAGACCGTGTAACCCTGCTGGGATTAAACTCCAAAAGCAATACTAAAAAAGTTACCAGCCAGCCGGAAAAAAATAAGATTGACTTTTCGAGAGATAGCAACAATGTTGTGGTTAAACCTGTACTAGCAGCCCCGCCTGTAGCTCCGTTAAATGTTTACGGCATGGACTTTTTCTCGCAAAACGCTATCAAGTTTGAGCCTAACTCAAATTTAGCTACACCAAAAGGTTACGTAGTTGGCCCTGGCGATGAGTTAATTGTGCTGGTAACGGGCTTAAACGAAAGCACCGTACGCACTAAAGTAACCCCCGAAGGAAACTTACAGATCCCTTATGCAGGTATAGTTTATGTTAATGGCTTCACCATAGAACAGGCTACCAACCTCATTCGTGGTAAAATGACAAAAATTTATCCCGGCCTGCGTAGCGGCCAAACCCAGCTAAGCGTTAACCTGGGTAATACACGCAGTATTAAAATTACCATAGTGGGCGAGGTTAAAACACCGGGCTCTTATACCCTCTCGTCATTATCTACCTTATATAATGCCCTTTATAACTCAGGCGGCCCTAATGCAAATGGGTCGTTACGTTATATAGAATTGATAAGGAATAACAAGGTTTATAAAACGGTAGACTTTTATAATTTTCTGCAACATGCCATATTAGAGGGTAATGTACGGCTTGAAGATCAGGACGTGATACGCATACCTGTATACAAAAAACGAGTTGCCATACGCGGCGAGGTAAAAAGACCCGCCATATATGAACTTAAAGAAGGCGAGCAGTTAGACGACCTGATAAAATATGCAGGTGGCTTTACAGATGTTGCCTACAAAGGCATTGCCAAAGTTGAACAAATAAACGACCTGGAACGCGAAGTAAAAGATGTACCTGCAAATCTGTTTGCCAACTTTACCCCCCGCAATGGCGATATGGTAACGCTGGGCGCTATTACTAACAGATATGCCAATCGTGTGGTATTAGAGGGAGCAGTTTTTCGCCCCGGGCCGTATGAACTTACTGCGGGCTTAAGTTTAGGTGCGTTATTAAAACTGGCCCAGGGTATAAAACCAGAGGCTTATACCGAACGTGGTTATATTAAAAGAACCTTGCCAAACCTCGAACGCCAGTTTATTTCTTTTAAACCGATAGATATCTTATCCGGTAAAAATGATATTCCCCTTCTACGCGAAGACACCGTTACTATACAAGAAGAAAGCACTTTTATATCGCAGCAAGCAGTAACTGTTGCCGGGCATGTAAGAAACCCATCGAAATTTATATTTCGTAAGGGCATGAAACTGGCCGATGTGATTGCAATGGCCGGCGGTTTTGATGACCAGGCTGCAGAGCACCATGTGGAGGTTTCGCGCATTATTAAAAACACACAGGATAGCGTGGCTAACCAGGTGGCTAAAACTTTTACTGTCGACATGAGCAATGGCACCGGTAACGATCTTGAGCTCGAACCACTGGATTACGTTTATGTACAACGCCTGGTTAACTATAAATCATTAGGTAACGTAAGTGTAAAAGGCGAAGTATTGTTTCCGGGAGATTACCCGGTACAACGCAGGGACGAAACCGCACAAGACTTTTTACAGCGCGCAGGCGGGCTTACACCTTACGGCTCTATCCAAAATGCACAGATTTACAGAAAAGGCGTACGCGTAAACCTCGATCTTACCAATACCAGCAAAGACTCGCTTACACGCGCAAGTATGATGCTTTTATCAGGCGATAGTATTTACGTACCAAGGGTTATTGCTTTTGTGGAAGTTGCCGGTGCAGTTAATAATCCGCAGCTTATTAACTATAATGGCCATCGCTTTATGTATTATGTAAATGCGGCAGGTGGTAAAACCTCGCATGCGCGCCTCAAGGGTGCTTATATTAAATACCCTAATGGTTTAAACCAACCCATACGTCACTTCTTGTTTTTCCGTAACTATCCAACGGTTAAACCAGGTAGTAAGATCATTGTTCCGGAAAAAGATCCCGAATCAAGGTTTAGGCTTGGTATTGGTGATTTTGCCGGTATAGCTTCGGCACTTACTGCAGTGATTAGTTTAATTGCCATACTGAGAAATTAATAATGAATCCCGAACAGCCATCACATCCATACGAACCTGAGTTTTCTTTTAAAAAGTTAATCAGCGATCGTGCAGACGATGTTAAATATGTTTTTCAGTTTAAAAAAGGGCTTGCACTATTTTTTGTGGGCGGCGCATTGCTAGGTGCCCTGGCAGCATGGATGTCTGCTCCTACTTATACAGCCCGGCTAACTTTTGTTATAGATGATTCTAAATCAAGTGGCGGTGGCGGCGGTTTAAGTGCTTTGGCCGGTCAGTTTGGCTTTAGTTTAGACGGCTTGGGTGGTAGTAGTGGTGTGTTAGCCGGCGATAACGTACAAGAGCTTTTAAAAAGCCAGAGGTTAATAAAAGGGACATTACTGTCACCTTATAATGCTAATGGAACAGAATCGCTTGCAGACCATTATGCAGCCGTTTACAAGCTCAACAAAAAGTGGTTAAAATATAGTAAGGACGGAAAAATAACCCGTTTCCCGATAGATACAGCCCATTACAGCCGGTTACAGGATAGTTTAATGCACGAAATGACCTCACTAATTTTAGCGGGCGAATTCGGTATTGCAAAAACAGACAAAAAACTAGGCTTTTTTGAAGTAAATACCACCATGAAAGATGAAAGGCTTGCCCAGCTGTTTTGTACACGAATGATTAAGCAAGCCACAGACTTTTATATCAGAACCAAAACCAGCCGTTTACGCAATAATGTAAACCGTTTGCAGCACCGTGCAGATAGTATTGGTAATATCTTAAACCATAAAACTTACGCGCTGTCATCAGCCAATCAAACACTGTTAGATCTTAACCCGGCCTACACTATGGCTAATGCCAATGTAGAGGTTAAGGAACGCGATAAGATTGTTTTAAATGCCATTTTCTCTGAAACTGTAAAGAACCTTGAAGCCAGCAAAACCATGCTTGCGCAAGAAACACCTACTGTACAGATAGTTGATGAGCCCGAACTTCCTTTAAAGAAAAACCGCCTCAAATATTCGGTTTCTATATTAACAGGTGTTATTTTAGCAGAAATTGCGTTTGCTTTTTACCTGATTGTATTCAGGAAGAGATCTAAAATCTAAAGCTTACGCCCAGTTCTGCATGCAGGTTAAACACATCATTATGGGGGATGTAATAGGTATTGGCAGGATTATAATCTTTCAATATCCATTCGTAATTCAGCGATTTAACTTCCTGTAATTTGGCGTTAAACAATAAGTTCTTGTAGCTCCAGTCGCCCTGCAATCCAAAAGCAAAATCAACCCACTTGCGGCTGTTACCATTAATAGGCGTTAAATATTGCTGTTGAAAGTCAACATCGTGCTCATATCTTTGAAAAGTAACGCCTAATTTTTTAAGCCCCATTACCCAACTTATATCCATAGATTGTAGGTTGCCGCCAGAGCCGGTACCGGCCCCTAGTATTTGCCCTTCGTTGGTCTGGCCATCTCTTATCGAAGAATGGACATACCAGCCACCAGCCGGCCTTATGATGCGATCTGTTGATTGAGAAAGCTGGTCTATTTCTGTGCTAACTAATATTCCCTGGCCTTTTGCAGCCAATGGTATTAATTTTCTAATCCCAAATATGTAAGCTCTGGCATGCTCTGGCGAAGCCAGGAAATCTTTATAATTATAAGCATTATCATTAATACCATATTCAAAATACACCTCGGCATTTGCTTTGGGCAACACCCACCTGGCATAGAGTGAGGTAATTTGATCACGATTAAAAGCATCTCCGTTCCCCCCCTTGGTATCAGCCTTTTGGAGCGGAAAAAAGAAGGGTACATAACCGCTAAAGCCCTTAACATCTGACTTATAGGCATTAAAAGTTCTTATCCAACCCAAAAACAAGCCAGGTATCCAACGTGGTTGATAACTAATATTATAGCCGGTGTAATAGCGCCAATCATCTCTTTTAGGCACATATAAGTTTTTACCAGTAGATGTTTTCGTAACATCGAGGTTAGATTGGCCTGTTGCATCCAATTTTCCTGCAATAATCTGGCCTTCAAAACTCCCTAAAAAAGTATGTATAGGCCGTACCGTATTTATGGTTGCATGCTTAAACCCTGCTGCATTATTACTGATAACAAGCGCATTACTAATCCCCGGCCCCCACCAAAGGTTTTCATTAGACAAACCTGCAGATACTGGCCCGAATGTTAAACGGATACTGCTTTGCCCCCATGTAGCTTTAGTATAGCTACCCGTGCCAAAATGTTCTGGCTGATCTATATTGTTATGGTATGTATAATAACTCGTTAAATCGGCATCGCCGTGTCCCGAAGCAAAGCCATTGAATGCCGGGTTGGCTGCATACACATACTCGGGACGAAGCTGGATGCTCAGCGGACCGTACTTTAGGTAAAAACCACCGCTCATCATTGTCTGGTAGCCCTTCGCAGGGATCATCGCACCATCATTCCAGCCATAAGGATGGTCTGAGTTATATTGCTGCTGGATCGTTAACGGCAAGATCTGGAATAAACCGCGACCCTTGCCAAACGTCAGCCCGCTGTTCGGGTTTATCCAGTGGTCTTTTTCTAAACTGCTGTCCGGGTCGTATACGTTCAGCGGCTTTATCTTCGACCTTGAAGGGTAATACGGACGTACCGTAAACGAGGCCGTCGAATCTACGCCCCCGCTTAACTGTAAGCGCCGGTAATAGTCTTCCAGCACCGGCGTACCAACCGGTAACGACTGGGCCTGTAATCCGTTAGTTAAGGATAGGCACAACGCCACTATGCTCAGGGTGATCAGGATCTTTCTCATCTGCTATTTAAAATCGATACGTTAACCCGGCCTGCGCCTGGAAGTTAAACTTGGTTACACCCGGTACATAATAAGGCGCTCCTGCTTTTTCTAACGCAGGGTCCAGGTACCACTGGTAATTTAACGAGTAGATCTCCATCAGTTTGGCATTAAAGATGAAGTGGCCATAGTTCCACTCCCCTGTTAAGGCCCCGCTCAAATCTACCCAGTGACGGCGCCAGTCACCTGTATCATGAAACGCATAATAATAAAAGTCATCATTATGCAAATAACGCTCCAGTTGTAGACCGATCCGTTTTAAACCCTTTACCCAGCTTACATCAAACGTTTGCAGGTTGGCACCAGGACCTATCCCCGCCCCCAGTACTTCGCCACGGTTCGTGTAGCCCTGCCGGATGTAGGGGTTCACATACCACGATGACAGGCCCAGTACTTTATTGTAAGAAGTTCCCGCCATCTGTGTGGCCTCGATGCTGATCATAATATGTTCGTCACGGCTGGAATTGAACGGCAGCATCTTCCGCAAGCCGAAGATATACGCACGCCCGTCATTCGGTTCCAGCAGGCTGTTCCGTACCGTGTTCGTATTGTTGTTGATCCCGTATTCGAAATAGACCTCCGCCTGTTCTTCCGGCCATAACCAGCGCATAAAAAGCGAGCTTCGCGTATCACGCTGGTTCAGCGCCTGGTCTGCCGTTACTGATTTGAAAGGTGAAAAGAAAGGCAGGTAGCTGCCCAGGCTCCCAAGGTCCTTGCTGTAAGTCTGCGCACTCCGCGTCATCCCCAGAAATAAGCCTTTCACCCATTTAGGCTGCCAGCTCAGCACAAAGCCAGTCAGGTAGCGCCAGTCTGTAGGCTTGGGCAGGTACAGCGGGTTGTTAAAGTAGTTCCGGTCGGGCGTTAGGGGCCCGTATCCCGAGCCTTCCAGCTGCCCGATGATAAACTGCCCTTCAAATGAGCCGATCGCCGTACGGATGGGCTTTGTGGTGTTAAACGTAAAGTGCTTAAAGCCCGGCGCGCTGTTGCTCATCAGCAGCGAGTTGCGCATGCCGGGCCCCCACCACAGGTTTTCTGTAGACAGACCGACCGACAGCGACTTATAGTTTAACCGGATGCTGCTTTGACCCCAGTACGCTTTGGTATACGTACCTGTGCCAAACTGTACCGGAAGGTCAATATTGTTATATACATCGTAGTAACGCGCATCTATCGTTGAGTAGTTGTTCCGGTTCAGGTTATCGAAGTTATTATTCGCTGCCACTACCAGTTCAGGCCGCAACTGGATCGTTAACATCCCGTAGCGCGCATAGATCCCTGCGCTTAATAAGGTTTGAAGGCCCTTCGCAGGGATCATCGCTCCGTCGTTCCAGCCGTAGGGATGGTTCGAGTTATATTGCGTCTGGATATTCAATGGCAATAAATACCCGTTAAAGCCATCCTTGTTCTGCCACGACGTGCCGGGGTCGCGCTTGTTATAGCCCGCTTCTGTAGAATCAGGGTAAAACACATTCTTATTCTTCGCATCCGGTAACAACGGCCGTACCGTAAACGACAGCAGCGAATCACCTTTGCCCAGCAGTTGCTGCCGGCGGTAATAATCTTCCAGCGCAGTGGAGCCAACAGGGATCGACTGCGCCTTAACTGTAAACTGCAGCAACGTCAGCAACACCAGCAGTAATCCGCCTCTTCTTAATCTCATCATAAAGTGATCGCCTTTATATTTATATTATCTACCGACCAGCTTTCGTCGCATAATGGATCGCTTACATTCTTCTGTACCAGATCACCGATACATTGCAGCAGCAGTGTGGCCGAGCTATGGCTGATCGTTTTGCTGATCTTATATTCCGTAGTCCCGTTTGGGCTGCCGGATAAATAACAGGCACCTGGAAGGTCCGTACGAAACGCCCCTGCCTTAGGGTTATGGTTACTGTTCAAATAATTGTCAGGGTAGGATTGCGGCGGGCAGAAAACACCTACACCACAATCTGAATTGGAAAAAGACGTATGGATATAACTATTACCATCTACCAGCATGCTCCAAAGGTCTGGGCCAGAATACCCGCTATCAAGGTTGTTCCCGTCCCAGGTATCGTGGATATACAAGTCGAACGTGATCTCAACCAGGTCGTGCTTAGGTAAGTTCGGCACCGTTAAGTTAAAGCCCCCAGAATTATAACGCCCCAGCACATGCGTACCGTTAAATAAGGCGATAGTACCGCTCGTAATTCCTGCCAAATTCCCGCTCTCGAAGTCATTGCTATACACCGAGACATTGCCCTTTACTTCCTTCTTGCAGGAAGTAAAAAACATTATACTAACAAGAAATAAGAGGCAGACTTTTA
The DNA here is from genome assembly GCF_001911425.1 of Mucilaginibacter polytrichastri. Taxonomy (GTDB): domain Bacteria; phylum Bacteroidota; class Bacteroidia; order Sphingobacteriales; family Sphingobacteriaceae; genus Mucilaginibacter; species Mucilaginibacter polytrichastri. Next base: position 2,701,625 of record NZ_MPPL01000001.1, read on the forward strand.
GTAAATTTTTAACCATCGTGGCAATCCTTCAAATTTAAATATGGCTTTTAAATATAATAATTAGAACTAATGCGGGATAAGCAATTTATTGCAAATCTGTTATAGCCAATTACACTGAAGCCGATATTATTAAAAACAGCTGCCTATGTGCCATCTAGGAATTTAAAATCTATACGTTACACCCAGTTCTGTATGTAGGTTAAACACATCGTTATGCGGGATGTAATAAGTATTGGCAGAATCATAATCTTTCAGTATCCATTCGTAATTCAGCGATTTAACACCTTGCAATTTGGCGTTAAATAATAGATTTTTATAACTCCAGTCGCCATGTAAGCCAAATGCAAGGTCTACCCATTTGCGGCTGTTACCATTAATAGCGGGAAGGTATAAACTGGAATAATCTACATCATGTTCATAACGTTGAAACTCTAGCCCTAATTTCTTCAAGCCAGAAACCCAACTAATATCAAAATATTGAATATTACTACCCGGCCCTGTGCCGGCACCCAAAATTTGCCCCTCATGAGTGTGTCCTTGAAGTAACTGATAATTTGAATACCATAAAGCTGTTTCTCTAAGAAACCTATCAACTGGCTGTGACGTTTGCGTTATTTCAGAGCTAATCAGAACACGTTGATTTTTATCTACATTCACTGGAATCAGTTTTCTAAAACCAAACACATAAGCTCTTGAATGTTCGGGCGAGCCAACAAAATCTGCAAGATTATAAGAATTATCTTCTAGGCCATATTCAAAGTAAACTTCAGCTTCAGCTTTGGTAAATAACCACCTGGCATAAAGAGAGGTGATCTGGTCGCGCGGAAAAAGATCTCCCACTCCGTTATTTGAATCCTTTTTTTGATAAGGTATAAAAAATGGCACATAAGCACTAAAACCACCAGTTTTTACATCGTCATAATAGGAGTTGAATGTTCTAATTAAACCTAAAGTAAATCCAGGAACCCATTTAGGATGATAATTAATATTAAATCCTGTAAAATAGCGCCAATCATCTCTCTTTTGAACGGCTAAATTTGTTCCATTAGATAAACTAGTTGTCAATAAAGCAGGATAACCGGAATTCTCTAATCTCCCTGCAATTACCTGTCCTTCAAAACTTCCCAAAAAAGTATTAATGGGGCGTACTGTATTGATGGTTATATGATTAAAACCAGGCGCATTATTGGTGAGAACTAAAGAGTTTTGTATTCCCGGCCCCCACCATAGGTTCTCACTAGAAACACCTACAGACATCGGCCCGAATGTTAAACGGATACTACTTTGACCTAAAAATGCTTTGTTGTATGCGCTTGTACCAAACCGCTCAGGCCAATCTATTAAATTCCGCTGGCTATAATAACTCGTTAAATCGGCATCGCCGTGTCCCGAAGCAAAGCCATTGAATGCCGGGTTGGCTGCATACACATACTCGGGACGAAGCTGGATGCTCAGCGGACCGTACTTTAGGTAAAAACCACCGCTCATCATTGTCTGGTAGCCCTTCGCAGGGATCATCGCACCATCATTCCAGCCATAAGGATGGTCTGAGTTATATTGCTGCTGGATCGTTAATGGCAAGATCTGGAATAAACCTCGACCCTTGCCAAACGTCAGCCCGCTGTTCGGGTTTATCCAGTGGTCTTTTTCTAAACTGCTGTCCGGGTCGTATACGTTCAGCGGCTTTATCTTCGACCTTGAAGGGTAATACGGACGTACCGTAAACGAGGCCGTCGAATCTACGCCCCCGCTTAACTGTAAGCGCCGGTAATAGTCTTCCAGCACCGGCGTACCAACCGGTAACGACTGGGCCTGTAATCCGTTAGTTAAGGATAGGCACAACGCCACTATGCTCAGGGTGATCAGGATCTTTCTCATCTGCTATTTAAAATCGATACGTTAACCCGGCCTGCGCCTGGAAGTTAAACTTGGTTACACCCGGTACATAATAAGGCGCTCCTGCTTTTTCTAACGCAGGGTCCAGGTACCACTGGTAATTTAACGAGTAGATCTCCATCAGTTTGGCATTAAAGATGAAGTGGCCATAGTTCCACTCCCCTGTTAAGGCCCCGCTCAAATCTACCCAGTGACGGCGCCAGTCACCTGTATCATGAAACGCATAATAATAAAAGTCATCATTATGCAAATAACGCTCCAGTTGTAGACCGATCCGTTTTAAACCCTTTACCCAGCTTACATCAAACGTTTGCAGGTTGGCACCAGGACCTATCCCCGCCCCCAGTACTTCGCCACGGTTCGTGTAGCCCTGCCGGATGTAGGGGTTCACATACCACGATGACAGGCCCAGTACTTTATTGTAAGAAGTTCCCGCCATCTGTGTGGCCTCGATGCTGATCATAATATGTTCGTCACGGCTGGAATTGAACGGCAGCATCTTCCGCAAGCCGAAGATATACGCACGCCCGTCATTCGGTTCCAGCAGGCTGTTCCGTACCGTGTTCGTATTGTTGTTGATCCCGTATTCGAAATAGACCTCCGCCTGTTCTTCCGGCCATAACCAGCGCATAAAAAGCGAGCTTCGCGTATCACGCTGGTTCAGCGCCTGGTCTGCCGTTACTGATTTGAAAGGTGAAAAGAAAGGCAGGTAGCTGCCCAGGCTCCCAAGGTCCTTGCTGTAAGTCTGCGCACTCCGCGTCATCCCCAGAAATAAGCCTTTCACCCATTTAGGCTGCCAGCTCAGCACAAAGCCAGTCAGGTAGCGCCAGTCTGTAGGCTTGGGCAGGTACAGCGGGTTGTTAAAGTAGTTCCGGTCGGGCGTTAGGGGCCCGTATCCCGAGCCTTCCAGCTGCCCGATGATAAACTGCCCTTCAAATGAGCCGATCGCCGTACGGATGGGCTTTGTGGTGTTAAACGTAAAGTGCTTAAAGCCCGGCGCGCTGTTGCTCATCAGCAGCGAGTTGCGCATGCCGGGCCCCCACCACAGGTTTTCTGTAGACAGACCGACCGACAGCGACTTATAGTTTAACCGGATGCTGCTTTGACCCCAGTACGCTTTGGTATACGTACCTGTGCCAAACTGTACCGGAAGGTCAATATTGTTATATACATCGTAGTAACGCGCATCTATCGTTGAGTAGTTGTTCCGGTTCAGGTTATCGAAGTTATTATTCGCTGCCACTACCAGTTCAGGCCGCAACTGGATCGTTAACATCCCGTAGCGCGCATAGATCCCTGCGCTTAATAAGGTTTGAAGGCCCTTCGCAGGGATCATCGCTCCGTCGTTCCAGCCGTAGGGATGGTTCGAGTTATATTGCGTCTGGATATTCAATGGCAATAAATACCCGTTAAAGCCATCCTTGTTCTGCCACGACGTGCCGGGGTCGCGCTTGTTATAGCCCGCTTCTGTAGAATCAGGGTAAAACACATTCTTATTCTTCGCATCCGGTAACAACGGCCGTACCGTAAACGACAGCAGCGAATCACCTTTGCCCAGCAGTTGCTGCCGGCGGTAATAATCTTCCAGCGCAGTGGAGCCAACAGGGATCGACTGCGCCTTAACTGTAAACTGCAGCAACGTCAGCAACACCAGCAGTAATCCGCCTCTTCTTAATCTCATCATAAAGTGATCGCCTTTATATTTATATTATCTACCGACCAGCTTTCGTCGCATAATGGATCGCTTACATTCTTCTGTACCAGATCACCGATACATTGCAGCAGCAGTGTGGCCGAGCTATGGCTGATCGTTTTGCTGATCTTATATTCCGTAGTCCCGTTTGGGCTGCCGGATAAATAACAGGCACCTGGAAGGTCCGTACGAAACGCCCCTGCCTTAGGGTTATGGTTACTGTTCAAATAATTGTCAGGGTAGGATTGCGGCGGGCAGAAAACACCTACACCACAATCTGAATTGGAAAAAGACGTATGGATATAACTATTACCATCTACCAGCATGCTCCAAAGGTCTGGGCCAGAATACCCGCTATCAAGGTTGTTCCCGTCCCAGGTATCGTGGATATACAAGTCGAACGTGATCTCAACCAGGTCGTGCTTAGGTAAGTTCGGCACCGTTAAGTTAAAGCCCCCAGAATTATAACGCCCCAGCACATGCGTACCGTTAAATAAGGCGATAGTACCGCTCGTAATTCCTGCCAAATTCCCGCTCTCGAAGTCATTGCTATACACCGAGATATTGCCCTTTACTTCCTTCTTGCAGGAAGTAAAAAACAGGCTCAAAAGAACAATTAATGCTAATATCCCTTGCGGATTTATTGCCTTTATAAATTTGGCGAACTTGTAAATCATGAATAAATGGATTTCAACAACAAAACCACAATATTATTAAAAAGAGAGCAACATTACAGCGTTATCAATAAATAATAATTGCTAAGAACCCTTTATTCTTGTGATCGTTAAAATAAGCTGCAAATGAGCTGTTAAGAGAAGAAATGATTATATTATATCCGTTTTTATTTACCCTTCGCCTGCACCATTACTTTCACTGTTTTGAAAATAATGTTAATGTCGGAGTTTAAACTAATATTTTCAAGATATAAAAGATCATAACGGCAGCGATCGCGCATCTGATCTACGTTTTCTGCATAACCATAATAAACCTGGCCAATGGAGGTTATGCCTGGCTTTACACGCAGTAATTTTTTGTAATTCGGAGTTCTTTTTACTAATTGTTCAATGTAGTGTTGCCTTTCCGGTCGTGGACCCACAACAGACATTTCGCCTTTAAATACATTCCAAAACTGCGGTAATTCATCAAGCCTAGTTCTGCGTATTATACGGCCCCACTTTGTGATACGTGGATCATGATCCGAAGAAAGCTGAGGGCCAAATTTCTCGGCATCGATATACATGCTACGAAATTTATAAATATAAAAAGGCCTTAAGTTGCGGCCAATACGTTCTTGCCTGTAAAAAACAGGGCCTTTTGAGCTAACTTTAGTAGCTATATAAAGCACTACAAAAACCGGTGCACCTGCTATCATAACACCTGTTGAAAATAAAACATCAAAACCACGTTTTAATATTCTAATTTTCATTGCAATCTCAGGATGAGATGTAATTTGCAAAACAGGCAAATCGCTGTAATTAACCAATTCTGCAGCATTGTTATTTAATATAAGATCGGATACTACTTTGATCTTTATAAAATTATCTTCTCCAAACTTAATCAGTTTACTTAAAAGCTTATTGTCTAATTGCTTGTAACATATAAAGATTTCGTTAGGCTGTAAATTAAGCAATCTTTGTGTAAGGCTATTCTCATCCATAGCATGCACGTGCTCTTCTGATATAAAATCTGACAGATCATACCCATATTCGGGGTGATGAGAAAATGATAATAATAACCTTTCAGCTATCTTTTCATCACCTATTATAACAATTTGCCTATGGTTGTAACCTTTTTTTCTGATATAGTCAAGGCAGAAGAATACCGCAGATCTATGCACTATAACAAAGCCAAAGAACAATCCATATCCAATCAGCATCAGTAATCTGGAAAAATCAAAAAGTTTAAAGAAATAGAATACGGCAAATATGATAAGCAAATGATAGATAAGTGTTAAGATAAACCTGTTAAGATTATCTCTAAGAGAAAGCGGACGTTTAATTTTAAAGCTACCAGATAAAGCAGAAACTAATACCCATGAAAGGTTAATTAGTATAAGTACAAAAGAAGAAGACCTATTTGTTTGATAAGTGCCAAATTGAATATAGTTAGCTATGTTTATGGCCAAATTCAACAATAGGAGATCTGTTATAAATATGAATCCGGGTAGATATTTGGAGTAACGTATAGACATAGGTAGGTATATTTACAGCAATAATACAGTTTTATTTTAAGACTTTAAATTTAAAAAATATCGTATTTGTAATTTACAAGTAGATTATTTACAAATACCTAAAATTTAAGATAAAGTTTTTATTATTTTTAAATTTTATCAACAATTTGTTACTTGCAAAAGTAAAAACTTAAAAATCAGACTACAGCATCTACTGCTTCGCAGATTATATGCCCTATTAAAATATGCAATTCTTGAATACGTGCTGTAACTAATGAGGGTACAACTATGTTTATATCGCAACAAGAATTCATCGCACCACCATCCCGGCCCGAAAAACCTATTGTTTTACAACCTAAAATACGGCCCAATTCTAATGCTCTAACAACGTTAGGGCTATTTCCACTTGTTGATATGCCAATTAAAACGTCCCCTGCAACAGATAATCCTTCTACCTGCCGTTCAAAAACACGCTCAAAACCATAATCATTACCTATTGCAGTTAATGCAGAGGTATCTGTAGTTAAGGCAATAGCCGGCAATGAACGCCGCTCTTTTACAAAACGCCCGGTAAATTCGGCAGCAATATGTTGCGCATCTGCTGCACTTCCCCCATTACCGAAAAGTAATACTTTACGGCCATTATTAATACAGTTAATTACTATTTGACAGGCTTGGTTAATTACATCTTTGAGCTTTTGTTCAGAGATTGTGGCCGTTTCAATATGATCTTTAAAAGATTGATCAATTATATTTTTCATTCAAAAGGTTTAATTTAATTTAGAACATTGCTAAGAACTGATGGCTAATTTCACCAATGGTTGCAGTAGCACTACCTACTTTACTCACAACTACCGCCGCCGCATGATTAGCAAAATCGCATGCTTCAAATAAATTATATCCTGAGGATATAGCTACCCCCAAAGATGCCAATACCGTATCACCAGCGCCTGTTACGTCAATAACACTTAATGCTTTTGTAGGTATTACTGTTAATTCATCACTAACATACATAGCCATACCCTCTTCAGACATGGTTACAACAACATCATCACACCCTGTAATTTCTTTTATTTTTTTGCACGCTGCTGCGAGGCTATCTTTGTCTGTAATTTGTATCCCTGACGCTTGAATTGCTTCCTTCTTATTAGGCTTTACCATATTGCAGCCCCTGTACTTGGTATAATTATTTCCTTTGGGATCAATTAGGGTTTTTACAGACGCTTCGCGGCAAATAGAAAAAATCTGATTTAATAAATAGTCTGACAACAAACCTTTATTATAATCAGAAACCAGCACAAGATTATAATTATTTATTTCTTTTTTTAATATATCAATGAGTTTATCTGCGGTGGCTTTTTCTACAGGCTGTGTGTCTTCACGATCTAAACGGATAAGTTGGTGATTTGCTACCAATACTCTCGATTTGAGCGTGGTACACCGTGATTTATCTCTTAAAATTCCATTAGCATTTACACCGGCAGCCTCTAATTGCGTATTAATTACATTGGCATAATCGTCTTCTCCAACTATTGAAATTATGTTAGTATCACATCCTAAAACTTTAAGATTTTTAATCACGTTACCGGCGCCGCCCAAGGTGTACTCATCTTTTTTAACTTCAACAACTTGTACTGGGGCCTCGGGGGATATCCGGTTGCAATTACCATATATATAGTGATCAAGCATTAGATCACCTATTACAAGTATTTTGATATTGTTATTTATACTGTAGTTCATGTATATTAAATGTAAATGAATAGTTAACTTGCTATACGCAAGTATCACTGTTAGCATTTTTAAATTGCTAACAATTAATAAACACGTAGTGTAAAACTTATTCAAAAAATTCTTTAACCCAATTATTAATAAAGTATTTATTAAAATTTGGATCTATAGGTTTTAAATAATTATCCGCATTATTGATTTTTTGTTTAATTATTTCTCCATTATCAAGCCGGTCAATATCCTCAAGTACAATGATTTTTTCAGTGTCGTAAAAATCTGCTTCTTTAATGTATGCGTTAGTAGTAATTAATATACTTCCCGAAGCCAATACCTCAAAAGTACGCATTGTTAAACCCGTTTGCCCAAAACGCTGAATGTCTAATACGCTTTTTGAGGACCTAAAAATTTCTGCCACCTGCATTTTTGAAATTTTATTAAAACTAACTTCATCTGCCTTTATTTTCCGGTAGTCTTTTTTCAATATTTTATTTGCATAAAAAAACCATTTGGCCGGCATAAAATAAAACACAAATGTGTTACCCAGTTGCGAAGCTATTTTTTTTATAATGCAATAACGATTTGAATGCAGTGTGCCAACAAATGACATATCATACTTCCTTTCTATTGCAATATTTGTTTTGTTTTGATAATCGTTAGTAAAAAATAGATGCTTTAATTTAAGTTCCTTATTCTTCTTTACGTCTTCAAAATCGAAACTGTAACAGCTATCAAAATACTTTAGGATATATAAAGAATTCTTATTGTTGTTATTGAATGAATCATATGTATAGTAGATAAGCTTAGCTGTTGGGTTTAACTGCATGAAGGAAGTAATAAACCACTCGGGTACAACTTCTCCTTTTATTAAAAAAAAATAGTTGTAGCTTTTATCTTTTATTTTTTCAAATATCTGCCTGTAATATTTATCAATAATTTTACTCAACAAGCTTTTTCGAACCCTGAATATGGCTTTATAATATGATTTGTTTGAGGTTCTTTCATCAAAATAATCAACCTCATATCCATTGAAAATAAGTGCATCTTTTATTGATATTTCATATCCAAAAAATGCGGGGCAAATAAATAATATTTTTCTTTTTTCTGAATCCATTACTTAAATAATCCCTTTTGTTTCATTTCATCAATTGATTGTTGATATTTATCTGCTTTAATTTCCTGCGTATTTACCCATCCGGCAAATTCTTTTATACCTTGTTTAAAATCAACTTTAGGTGTAAAACCTAAAACAGTTTTAATTTTGGTAAGGTCGGCAAAGTTATGTCGAATGTCGCCTAATCTATAATTACCAGATACTGTAACCGGAACTATTTTATTATAGTTTGCCATCAATTCTTCAACAACAGTATTTACTTCTGTTGGTACACCGGTACCTACATTGAATACATTATTTTGAGCTTCATCTTTCTCTATCCCTAGTATTGTGGCATCAACTACATCGTCAATAAATACAAAGTCCCGCGTTTCTTTTCCGTCCTCAAAAACATTTATCGCCTTATTGTTTTTAATGAGTGTAGAAAATATAGACAAAATACCTGTATATGGGTTTGATAACGACTGCCCGGGCCCATAAACATTTTGATAACGGAAAGCCACTGGTGTGATACCAATTGTTGGGCAAACTGTCATGATCATTTGTTCCTGATTTTGCTTGGTTATACCGTAAACCGATGAGGGGTGAATTTTAGAGTCCTCGTCGGTAGCTACCAATTTCAATGGTTTTTCACAGCCCTGGTACTTTACTTCAAAATCCCCGGCTTGCATATAAATATCATCCCGGTGCTCAGGATAAACATATCCAAGTTCATCACTCCAATACTTCCCTTCGCCGTATATTGATCTTGATGATGCTATTACAATTTTTTTGACCTTATGATCGTTATTGGCCAATATATCAAGCAATAAGGCTGTGCCGCCAATATTAACATCTGTGTAACGTTTAATTTGATACATTGACTGGCCCGTACCAGTTTCTGCGGCCAAATGCACAATAACATCCTGATCTTTTATAGCTTTAATTAAAGCATCATTATCGGTAACAGACGCCCCTATAAATCTTACCTTTTCAGCAATAGAAAGATATAGCGGAGATGTATTTTGAGGATCACTACCGTGTATTTGCTTTGATAAATTATCTAAAACTGTAACCACATGCCCTCTGCTAATTAATTTGAGGGCTAAATTTGAACCTATAAAGCCGGCTCCGCCTGTTATTAAAATATTCATTTAAGAAAGTTTCCCTTATCATCAGTTCTTTCCCAAGAACCTGTTTCTACATTATAACGTTTTACAATTCTGGCTGGCGATCCTACTATTACGCAATAGTCTGGGAATTGCCCCTTTACAACAGAGTTGGCGCCAATTACACAATGTTTACCTAGAATTGTGCCAGCTTGAATAGCCGCCCCATAACCGATGAAGCAATTTTCACCTATCTCTGTCTTCTTTATTAAATATTTCTGCTTTAAAATATGCACCCCAATTTCTGTATAATCGTGATCAACATTTGTAATAAAAACATTACCAGATATTGTTGTATCCTTACCAATTACTAAAATGTCAGACGAACTGATTAAATGTAAATTTTGGCCTATTGAGATATTATCCTCAATAATAATTTTTCCATTATTATGTGTTTCCATTCTGGAATGTGGAAATATCCGGACTTTGTTACCTATTTGAATGTTTTTACCATTAAGTATAAATATGGGATTTGCAACGTACGAAATAAGTCCTATTTTATTGAGTCTTAACCGCAAAAAGAATGTTGTTAATAGCCACTTTAACTTATAAAACATTTTTATCGGTGTTAATTTTTCCATAACGCTCAATAAGTATTGAAGCTTGTTCATAAACTTCATGAACACTTACCATATTCATGCATAAATTCGTTCCAAATTTACAATTTATTAAATGACATGGCTTACATTCTAGCGGATGTGATACAACAGACAATGCATTACGGGTAAAAGGTTTTACAGACTTAGGGTCTCCTTTGCCAAAAATTACAACCTCTGGAATATTGTACGCACCAGCAATATGCGCAGCTCCGCTATCATTACATATTATAACATCGCAAACAGACATTAATATCATATACTCATGCAGGGTTTTTGATATAATTAAATATTGTACGCCCTCTTCATCAATTTCATTTTTAATCTTTTGTATGGTAGGCCCTTCATTAGGCCCTTCGAAAAGTAAAAAAACACAATTTGAATATACTGCCGATAGCCTGTTAATAACCTCCGCGTATTTGGTTTCATCCCATTTTCTTTCTTCAAGGCTTGCTCCCGGATGAATGCCAATAACTATTTTATCATTTAATTTTTTTTGAGTTACAAAATCGGCCGTATAAATCCCGTCGGCTGAAGTTAGATTTAATTCGGGATATTTATCGTCATCAACAAATTGACAGTCTAAACCTTCCAATAAAGCAAAGGATTCATCAATTAAATGATCATAATCTTTAATCGGTGCAATTACATCCGTAAGCATATATTCTCCACCGCTAAAATTAAAACTTGCCTTCCTGCTTGCGTTAATAAAGTTCATATAAAATATGTTCCGCCAGTCACCTCTAAAATCGATGGCCAGGTCATATTTCTTTCTATTAGCACTTACCAGACTATAAAAAAAAGATAATATGTTTTTTATAGATTTATCAAAAGGAGATATCCACGGGCAATTCGCGATTACAAAATCATCAAATACATTTTGATCATGCAATATTGTTTTAACCAGATTACCGCCTACCAATGTTATCCTAGCATTAGGAAAATTTCTCTTTAATGCTTTTATTGCAGGTGTATACATAATTGTATCACCGATTAGTAAAAATGCTATTATTATAATATCCTTAACATCTTCTTTTATTATTGCCGGATATCTTTTATTATTTTTAGGAAACAAGTAAAGCTTACTGAATAGCTTGTTAACTTTTCTTAATTTACTTATTTTTAAATCATTAAATTTTGGCATAAATTAATGTAGACTCTCTAAATTAAGTTAACATATCTCAACAAAGAGACGATAGATAAAATAAATAATACTTTATAATTAAACTTCCTGGTAACTATGTTTAGTTTTAAAAAACCAACCTTTGTACGGTAATAAATACGATATTAATTTTACGGTACGGAGAACTAAGATTTTAAGAGAGCCATTATTAGGATAATGATTTTTAAAATAATCTGTTTTGCTTACCATATTAAAATCTCTTTTTTTCTCATCCATACCTCCCTTTAAACTTTCAATATGGTGGGTTACCATTTTGCTATTTTCAAATGTAAAAAACCTTCCTGTTGGTGCAAATGGGAAACGCCTAACATATCTTGGCAGGCTTATAGGCATATTTTCTGTAATGTAAATAAAATTATAATTTTTACCAGTAAGATAGTTTGCTACATAATATTCTGGCGTGCTTACAAATGTAAATATATCTCTGTTCTGCTTAATAAATGATGTTTTTATAATTGCAATGTCTGTGGCTAAATTGCTAACATATCTAAAAAATTGAGCACTTGCCCAAACAGCATTTTCATCTGTTAACCTTTTAATGTATTTTCTAATTAGCTGATCTCCGTACATCCATGTATCTGCTTCTAAAATTACGGTATAATCGCAATCATCAGGCATATACTCCATCCCTGCATGTAGCAATTGAGAATTACCATTAAAATGACCTATGTTTTCTTTTACTGATATAACTTTATTGCATTTGGCCATACATGATTCGGGAATTAAATACCCATCATTTTCACCATTTGTTACAAGTAAAATAAAATAATCATTCAATGTCCAGGTATCCCTAATGATGTTGACACAATTTACCAAGTCTTCAACCCTATTGTAAACTCTTATTAAAACACAAACTCTGTTCAACATAAACGCAACAATAACTAACTTTTTATTAATATAAAACTACTAATACATATCACAAACAACAGAGAAAGCATTAAAAAAAGAGTCTCCAGATTTGAAACAACCATTGGGGGGTCTGTCTCAATCACCGTAATTTGAAGATATAATAAGGTAAATAAGGCTTGCCCTAATTTGTTTTTGCGAAGAATAAAAAACAAATTATTTCTGGTAAAGCTTAAAAATAAACCCACCAGATAAGAAAAAACAATACTGCCCCAAAAACCGTAGTAAATATATCCAAATACATTATGACGCGCGTTAGGACCGGCAATAGTATCCGAAACGCCAAACATGTTAAATAACTGAAAGCCTATTACAACAGGTTGATTATTACGCGGGATAATTCTTAGTGTGTAGAAGATATCACCAAATAATGCCAAAAAAGGTTGTGAATGGTTGATATGCTCAATGTTATTGTTTGGATAAGCAAAGTAATAAACATCGCCCGATGCAACTAACCTAAATAAGAAAATGCCTATGCTACTACCTGCGTCTGCATCGCCACTATTTTTTTGAAAAACAATAGTAAAAAAAACAAAACACATCCCAAAACCAAGTAAAATAACCTCGTATTTACGAATACCCGTAAAGTATTTTTTTAATTCACTACCATTAAGCATAATATAGCAAAACAGTATAAAGCCTAACAGCATAAACTCGCTTCTACTACCTGATAATGCAAAAAATACAATCAGAATTACTAGAAAAAAATATTTATACACGTAAAGAAGAGAAGAAGTGCTTTTTTCAAATAAAAAGTAAATCAAAAGAAAAATAGATAATGGCTTAAAAACATCAATTATCCTCCCTAACACCCCCCAGCCGCCTGCATTGTTGTAAAGATCAATATGGGTACCCAATAATAATGGCACGCCAATTACTTTATAACTGATCAACTGGATTATAATATATAGCAATGAACAAACAAAAAAAGTTATTCTTAAAAAAAGTTTTTCACCTTCGAATACAATTGTCTGGTAAGGTGCTACTATTTTATCCTTTTTTAACTGTTTAAAAGTGAAGAATCCTCCTATAAATGCCAATTGGGTGAGAATGTAGTTAATTAGATATTTGGATTCTATACTATGAGTGAAATACAAAAATATAACTACAGAAAATCCGAATGAAGAAAAAATTATACTAAACACAATAGGATCCAAAATGGATAATATCATTCTTCGGAAAACTAAAAAGTATAATATAGCCGACCCTAATAATGACCAAAGGTACAAGCCGATATTATCATTTAATAATAATCCAAAACTTAACCAATCCATTTACTTATAATACTGCTTGTTCCGTAATTTAAACACTAAATTTCTCGCATACGCATACAAGTAAACAATAAAGGGCATGTTCTCTTTCACAATTTTTATTCTGTTTTTAATAAAGTGAAAATCTTTGTTTATGGCAGAATAGCCACCGCCTTCGTAAACACAAATTACTATTGGAAAATACTCCCATTTGTAATCTTTATCGCCGTATAACAAGATATTTAAGTGATGGTCGCTATTACTGCGATACAGAAGATCATATTTATATTTTTTATAAACTTTAGCTGGATATAATATTGCCTGATGGCAAATAGCTACTCGGCTAAATCTAAAACCGGTAAACCTGCCATTAAAAACTTTCAGAATATCATTTCTGTAAACATCTCCATAATATATTTTATTATTATCTTTTAGTCTTTCTACAACCTTGTGTAATACATTTAATAAAATATCACCGGCTCCAACAAAATTCACCCAATCGCCGGTCACTACTTCAGTAGCCTTATTCATAGCATCATATATACCTTTATCCGGCTCACTAACCCAATAAGAAATATGTTTCTCATACCGCTTTATAATATCAAGGGTACCATCAGTTGAGCCACCGTCGATAATAATTAATTCAATATTCCGGTACGTTTGCTTAACAATACTTAAAAGTGTTTGCTCTAAAAATTCTTCAGCATTATACACTACTGAAATAATACTAATTACAGGCATGTCAGGTAAAAAATCCTGTTTATTAATGTTGGCCATTTCGTTTTTTTATATCAATCAATTATCTTTTTAATAAATTTTGCAGGGTTACCTGCCCATATTTCATAGGCAGGTATTTTTTTGGTTACCACGCTACCCGCGCCAATGATGCTTTTGTCTCCAATAATTACACCTTTTAATATAATGGAATTAGCACCTATAAAAACATCATTACCAATTTCAATTGGTAATGATATAATAGAGTTTTCATCGTGTTCTCTTCTTAATTTATAATTTAACGAATGAAAATCAGTGTCCCAAATACTAACGTTGCCACCACAAAATAAATTTTTTCCTATTATTATTTTATTGGAACAATATATAGACACGCCAGAAAAACCAGAACCATTATCAATTGACAAATAACCAGTTTTTGAAACATATATAGTACATTGCTTACTCAGCCCCATTGGGTTAGAAACGAAAGAACTATTAAACACCAAATTTGTACCTAATACACATCTGCCATAATTATTAATCTTTAATTTACCTCTTATTATAGGTATTGTTATGTATTCGATCTCTTGCGCATTAAAAATAAAAGGATAGTAAATTTTTTTGCAAAGGCTTCTTATTTTATATGTACACCAGGTTTCAATATCCAGATATATTTTTCTACATATTTTGTATATTCTTTTCATTGCAAAAAAATTACTTAGCCCAGATTCCTGAGGCGGAATTATTTAATATCTTTTTGCATTGAACGTATAAAATAATATCCATGTAAAAGAAAACAAAAACATTAGATAATGTAACGCCGGCAATGCCAATAGTTTTACCTAAAAATATAGCTAATGGTATGTTTACAATTGTACTTATTATATATAAATATAATTGCAGCTTAATTTTACCAATACCGTTTAGCAAATAACAATGTATCATTAACCAACAAAAACCTGCTACATACAACACCATAGATGCCGAAAGGATAAATGGAATATTTACTAATGTACTACCAAGCCATAATTTGTATAAAAATGGAGATACTATCCATAAAACGATGGCTATAACTACGGTTATACCCCAATAAATATACATTTTTCTAAATATCCCCTTAATCCAAACGAAATCATTTATTGTATAGGCATCTGTAAAAGAACTCCAAAAAGGCGTAATTACTATCGTAAAAACATTAACCAATATTGCAAACAATTTATAAGCAATATTAAAAGTTGTAACCTCTTTAGGGCCAAATAATTGTGTAATTACTATATTATCTGTTTCAAACAATATAAGTGCACCTATTTGTATTAAAAAAAAGTATCCTCCAATTGTTAATATATCTTTGGCCAAGCTAATGTTTATCAGTTTGATACTCGGCGCTATGTATTTGTACTTATGATTATAATACCAAATGCTGGCTATAATTTGTACCAATAACGGCACACCACTCAAAGCAATTATAAGGTATAATAAAGAGCCTTGTGTGTACTTGGTAAGCAAGAATATAATTATTAAACTCACTATTTGTGAGATTAAAGTAATAAGCGAAACTTTTGAGGTTGCATGAACTGCTGTTAAAACAACATTTACAATTTGTAAAATAAATTGGATACAAAAAAAACCGACTATGAAGACAATAATCTGATTTAAATTTTTAACCGAGTTTATGGAGACATTTAATATTAGATTCCAATTGATAAACTGATTAATAAACAAAAACATCAAGAAAATTAATATTGATATTATTGCCAGTAATGCATAAGTAGAACTTATATAAATTCTTGAAGCTTTGTATTGCCCCAAAGCGTTTGTTTGAGAAATTTTATTTTTAAGACCATTACCCAAGCCAACATCAAAGAAATTCATCCAATTTACTAACGAACTTAAAGTAAGCCATATTCCGTACTGACTCTCGTTAACGTATTTAATAGTCATTGGTATTAAAACCAACCCTATAATAATACCAATGCCTTTTAATAAAAATGAAAATGCAATATTTTTTTTAGCTATGATAGATCGTTCGTGACCTTCCGAAAAATAAGATTTTATTTTTACTATAATATTCACAATGCTTTTACACTTAACATAAAAAAAGGTATCGTTAGTTTTGCTTTGTATCGGTTAAGACTTTAATTTTTTTATAAAGCTTAGCCAATAATAAAACCATTACTACAATAAAGCATCCAAAAAAACCACCTAATACAATTGCTTTTATTTTACCCAGCTTTTCTTTATCTAATGGATATATAGGGGTATCAATTACCTGTATTAATGGCGTATCCTTTCTTAAGGAAATTTTGGCAAGCTCCAGATTTTGTACTAATTGACTTAATATGGCTTTATTGGCATCTGCATTGAATTGTGAACGCTGAACCGGAGTTCTCAACACCTGTCTCGTAATATTTAAATTAGGAGTAGCATCATTAATAGCTGCAGCCTGGTAAATAGCCGAATTTAATACAGCTTTTACCGAATCTGTTTGGTGCTGTAAAATGGCTAGATTTTGTAACGCCTTCCCTGATTTAGTTTGAATGTAAAAATCATTTACTGTTTTTACAATTTGATTATTAAACTGTGCTGCAAATATTTCGTCAATTGCTTTAACCTGAACGATTATAATACTTAACTTTTTATCTGGCTTATTTACAAACAGATGATTTTTGTTAATTTCCTTTACCGCATCACCCAGAATACTATCTTGAAGGCGCGTTAAGTTTCCAGTCCCGATATTAAAATTTATATTTTTAAGCTCTCGAATAGAGGAATTGGCCCATTCATCCCTTAATCGTTTCATATCAATATATCGATCAATCAACAATTGCGTTTTACCATTGATCGAAATGTTACTCAACAAAGCTTTCTGAACCATGGAGCGGGATTGGTATAGTTGAATAATATTGTCACCCTGAAAAATCCCTCCACTTCCGTCGGCACTGCCCATCCCTACCATTGACGCCAAACCTCCATATTGGCTCAACAAACCTCCACCTTTTTCTCCCTCTTCTAAAACAAAAGTAGTGGTTGCAGTATATATAGGCTTTTTAACTTGTGAATAAACAAATCCTAATACACACCCTATAATAATAGCAAGGATCAAGATTTTCCATTTTGATAATAAATATTTATTGAACTGCCTTACCTTTAAAAATATATCTTTTAATGACACCTCATTGGGCTCATTATTAGGTACTTGCAAATTTTTATTTAATGAATTTTCTGAACTCATGTGGTTATGCTTTACAGCAAAAAATTATACCTATTAAATTACTTAAGCAACGTTACAATGATAACAGCCAGGGAAGCCAATGCCGATGATATACCTACGATACCCTGAATACCAACCTTTTCTCTTGGGGCGTGCTTGGGTACAAAAATTTCCGCACCTGGTTTAATAGTCGGATAGTCATAAAAAAACAAAAACTTCTTTGTTGATTTTATAGCCCCATTAGCATAAACTACATAGGCATCTTTTTTACTGGCATTATATGTAAACCCACCAGATTCATTGATATACTCACCCATGCTTTTGCCGGATTTGTAAACGATATTAATAGGCTTTAAAATCTCACCAGATACCCTTATCGTTTGAAGTTCTTTAGGTACGGTAATAACATCGCCATCTTCTACCAATAAATTATATCTTGATGCTGGTTTTTCTAAGATCCGAACAAGATCAATACCTACGAAATCACTTTTTAAAGTTAAAGAATCTTGTTGCAGAGTTGTTGTATCCTTCACCCCCTGGGCCTCTTGTAAACGCCTAAGATTTAGTAATTTTTCCTGATCTTCTCTGGATTTGTCAACCCCATTCCTGTCTTTATTATTGCTGGTATAATTCCCGATAACGTTATTATTGTTGTTATTATACCCGTTGTTATCGTCTCTATTCCTTTTCTCTTTAGGTATTTCTCGCCCAGGCCGTCTTAAAGATCCTCCCGCCGGAAAAGCCATTGCAGTTAGCCCACCTGCTCTTTTTAAAATGTCAGATATCTTTTCATCTTTACGCTGTATGGTATAAGTACCCGGATATAATACTTCGCCTTCTATTTTAACTATTTTTTGCACCTGGTACCCTTCAGAGCCTCTTACAGATACAATATCAAAAGGCTGAAGTATAAATGGCTCACCAACTAATTTCAGGTTCTGATCTACGTTAACTGTAAATATCTGTGCTGTAATGGCTGATACCGACATGGCATCGCTATTCTTAATCCTGCGTGAAATCTCGATCCTGTTTGGTGTAGCGCCTTCGTTTAACCCACCAGCCATCTGTATAAGTGCTTCGAGATTCATATTCTCGCCGTATTTAAATGTGCCCGGGTTTCTAACTTCTCCCTTAATTTCTACCTGGTATTCATCGCGCAGATCAAATATTGAAGAGATAGTAACCTTATCTTCTCTTTGCAAAGGGATATCTGCCTGGGTGCCTTTTACAACCTTATCTACATCGAAAGAAAGCAGGGCTGGTGAATTATCAAGGTTAAGCCTTGATACATAGCCCCTGTTTAAAAATGCATCTTCCTTTAAACCGTCTGCTTTTTCAATCAGCTTTCTCAAAGTCATGCCCTTTTCCAACTCATATCGCCCGGGACGAAATACAGCGCCCGAAATTTCTACCCGGTTTGCAAAACGGTCCAGAATTTTTTCAACCAGATATTTATCTCCGTTCACAGGCTTATAAGTAGTAAATTGATCTGCATTAACATCAACTATCTTACGTTCTTTACTTGTGTTTTGTAACACCTTAACATTAGCAGTATATGCCTGGCTGGTAAAGCCGCCTGCAAAATTGATGATATCTTGTAACGATTCTGTTTTTAAAGCTTCGTATAAAGCCGGCCGTTTAACTTCTCCGCTGGCTTCTACACGTACATCATAAACCGGTATATTAATAACATCCTGGTCTTGTAACCTTATATTTTTTTGGATACCCTTTAAAAGAAAATCGTAAACATCTACGTTTGCTACTACCTTACTGTTTCTAATCACCTGTATTTTTCTGAACGAACCATTTTTGTTAGGGCCGCCAGATGCATAAAGCGCGTTGAAAACTGTTGACAATGAAGATAAAGTGTATGAACCAGGCCTTAAAGATTCGCCGATTATGGTAACCTTTATGCTCCTGATATTTCCAAGATTTACCGAAATATTACTCCTGCCGCTTCTTAATCCCGGATAGGTTTTAGACATCGCTGCTCTAATTTTTGCAGTAGCGTCTTCAATGGTTAACCCGCCAACAGATACTAAACCAACATATTGCAAACGGATAGTACCTTCGGGTGTTACTTTTAAAGTATAATTAGCTTCATTATCTCCGGTTAAATCTATCAGCAGCTCATCATCTGGCCCAATAACATAACTTTTAGGTGTAGCCATCCTTAAATTCGGCTCAAAGCTTACTTTGCTGTTTTTAAATAAGTCCTCACCAAATATTTTGGGGATCAAATTTCCAAATGCATCACGCATTTGCTTTTTGCGGTCATCATCATAATTCCGTTTGCTTACGCCCGAAGTATCTGTTGAATCTGCATAGTTATTATAAGAACGAGTGCTGTAATTACTATTCTGAAGCTGTTTATTGTTATTATTTTTGGATGATGTGCCATTATCCTTATTGCCGTCATCCTTTTTAATTTTATCAATTCGCACCGTTAACTTTTGGGCTTCATCTGGGCTCATACCTTGTGCAATGGCCATTTGGGCAATTTGCGCATCATCTGTGTAACCTACCGAGTTGGCCTTTTGCATCAGCTGCCGTACTTGTGCATCTGTTAAATCATCAACCTTAACATCAGCCATGTTGGTTTGAGAAAAAGCAGTTTGAGAAATTATTATTGCCAGGAAAAATACAAGCGCTGTAATGGCTCTTTTAAAATTCATATATTAAGATGTGCTTATATGCTGTTAAAATTTATTAAGCTATTCGCCAACAGCTAAATAGTTGTTAAAATTATTCAAAAAAAAACGATTGTTAATTATTAATGCTGACTCACAACAGTAAAAGCAGGTATGTGTTTTGTACCAAATTTAATATTGGTTTTAAAGCAAAGTAATTTATCCGTCCCAGCAATATCTCCAGCTATTTTGATTTTCATTTAGGCAATTTCATTATTGATATTAGAGGCGAATATACAGAAATATTTATATTCAAATACACAAAGGTGCGTGGTGGATAAGATGCTGCTGTACTATAATGCATTAAATAAAGCATATTAAACAGCATTTTTATAAGTCTGTTATTGTTAATCCTTACAGCTTAATTGTTCATTACATGCATTTTATAATTTGAGTACAAATGATTTATCGTTAAGGATAAAAGATGTGCTGATGCCCGATTTTACAGAGCAAAATGTGCTCGAGACATTTTTCTTTTAATTTAATATTTATCAGTTTTGGTCAACCTTAGATTAAGCCACACTTAAAAGAAGAACTGCTATAATTTTCAGCGAAATTAATTATGGAACCAGACTACTCAATGAAATTGCATGTATATCTTTCTTATAAAGCCCAGTTATATCGGGCAGTTTAATTGCGCTAAACATAACCATTTCATACTTAGTACCAGAGTTATAAAGCTGGTCATGGTAAACAGATAAATAGCTAGAAATGTACTTGATAACAACTCTTTCATTTAATTTTTTTCTTAAACACACCTCTGGTAATTAACAGGTATAAAAAACTATTATTTCGAGCTTTATTAATTACAACTATCATTATTGCCTATTATTTAGTAAAATTAATTTTTGCTAAATAATTATGTAACATTCCCTTTACAACTTTCGTAAAAATTAATAAATAATGAAGCTGGCCAGCTAATATTTATTAATTAATAATATTAAATACAAACTAAACTTTAGCATGAAAAAACAATTATTACTCAAAGTTGGGTTATGCGCAGTATGTGTAACCTCTATCTTGTTCGCCTGTACAAAAAGTAATCAAACTGCCGAAAAAGCAGCCACAGCAGATCCTATCTCTGCAGACGTATTGAAAAGTATCTCTGATTTGGGTTTTAGCACTACAGATGTTCATAAACAAGGTGATAACTACCTCGTAGAAGATGACATCTTATTAACCCCGGCAAATTTCGCAGAAGCTAGTACAAGCCCCAATTTAAGAATTGCCGAAACAGAACAGTACCGAACCACCAATGTGGTAAAAAGCCTCCCCCGAACCGTTACTGTTTCGGTATCAAATTTACCTACTGTATATGCAACTGCAGCAGCCAACGCCGTTGCCCGTTACAATGCGCTTAACTTAACACTTAAATTTCAGATAGTTAGCAGCGGTGGCAATATCCAGATCATTGGTTTTAATGAGGGGCCAAGCGGTGGCTACATTACATTAGGTTCATCTGGCTTCCCTACTTCGGCTGGTAACCCTTATAGCCAAATCCAAATGAATACTAATGCGCAAGCCTATGGCAGCAATCCAAACCTGGGTTATGTAACCTCGGTTATTCAACACGAAATGGGCCACTGCATTGGTTTCCGACACACTGATTACATGAACCGGGCGTTTAGCTGTGGTGGTACTGCTACTAACGAAGGTGCTTCAAATGTTGGTGCAGTGCTAATTCCGGGCACTCCTTCAACTGCAGATTCTGGTTCATGGATGTTAGCCTGCTCTAATGGCAGCGACCGCACATTTAATGCCAATGATAAAATTGCATTAAATTATTTATACTAAATTGTACTTGCTACTTCCTATTGATCAAATTAAGTAGTTATACCATAAAGGGGAGTTACATACTCCCCTTTATTTATGAATAGCGATATATGATTAAAAAAATACTATTCCTTATTATTTTCATATGCTATTGTAAGCTCGCCTGGGCGCAAAAAGTTATTTCTGATAAGATAATTAGCAATATTTATCAAGCTACATCTATTAACAAACTGCAAAGCAGTAATAAACTCAATTATTACCTGGTTAAATTTAAAGAGCCTAAATATTTCAATGTTAAAAACGCGCATCTGGTAAAAAGGATATCGTACAATCATTACATAGTTTCATCTACCAATGCTATTTTACCAAATGAAAATACAATAAGTATAGCACCCGCAAATGCATCATGGAAAGCAAGTGATAACCTATTGCAGCTTTGGCAAAAACACCCCGGTAGCAATGCCATTATTGAAGTGGCAGTAAACACAAAAACAGATTCTGTTATAAACGATATTAAAATATATGGCAACATTACCACACAGGCGGGTAATGTAATTACAATAAATATAGGGTTCCAAAATTTAGCCGGTTTGCTACAGCAACCTTACATTACTTTTGCAAATACCGCACGTAAACCACACGAAGAACTAGCCATTAGTGATATTGACCTCGGTGCAAATAACATTGGGGCTATAGCAGACAGCTATGCCGATATTAATGGAACCGGTATTAATGTAAGCGTTAAAGAAGATAAATATGATGATGACCTCGACTTGCTGGGCCGCTCATTTAACTCGTTCCCCACAGCGGGCATAACATCAGGCCATGCCACTACTATGGCTACTTTAATAGGCGGCAACGGCAACTCCTATATTAAAGGATCAGGCGCGGCACCCAAAGCAAGGTTCACTTCATCAAATTTTGCAAACCTGATGCCCGATAGTATTGCTACCTTTAAATCCTATCACATCAGCGTACAAAACCATTCGTACGGCACCGGCATCGAAAATTATTATGGCACCGAAGCCGTTGCTTACGATAAGCAGATTAACGAAAATGATTCTATCATCCATGTATTTTCATCCGGAAACGTGGGGACTTCGACACCCGAAACAGGTTTGTACAATGGCATTGCCGGCTTTGCCAATCTTTCGGGCAGCTTTAAACAGGCCAAAAATGTATTGGTTGTAGGCGGTACAGGCCGCACTAACCTGCCCGAGGACCTTAGCTCGGCAGGCCCTGCCTATGACGGGCGTATTAAACCAGAACTGGTTGCCGATGGCGAAGACGGTACTTCGGGGGCTGCTGCCCTGGTATCGGGCACGGTGGCGCTATTGCAACAGTCTTATCAAAAACAATTTCATCAACTACCTTCTGCTGCACTCATAAAAAGTGTACTAATTAATTCTGCCGATGATATTGGTGCCCCTAATGTTGATTATAAAACAGGATACGGCAAATTAAATGCGCTGGAAGCATTACGTACCATCAATGAGGTGCGGTTTGTAAAAGGCACGGTGAGCAACCAGCAACAAATGGATTATACCATAACTGTGCCTGCCGGTTGCAGTACGTTTAAAATATCCCTGGCCTGGAATGATTTACCTGCTGCACTAAATGCGCCCACAGCATTAATTAACGATCTCGACCTTACCGTTACCACACCGGCAGGCGAAATAGTATTACCATGGGCATTAAGCATTTACCCGGCAGCAGACTCCTTAGCCAAACCGGCACAAAGGCAAAGAGATGCCATAAACAATACCGAACAAATAACCCTGCAAAACCCAATTGCCGGTAATTATATTTTACATGTAAAAGGGAGTAATATCCCTGCAGGTACACAAACATTCTACGCAGCATATCAGGCAATTATTGCCGATCATTTTGAATGGATTTATCCATCGGGCAACAACGCTCTATTTGCAGATGATGATAATTATATCCGCTGGCAAAACTCATTCAATACCTCATCTGGCAAGTTAAGTGTAAGCTACGATCATGGTGCTACCTGGAAGCCGGTAAGTGATATTACCCTGAAGAACAATTATTATACATGGACCACGCCCGATGTTTTTACCACCGCTATACTTAAAATGGATATTAACGGGCAGCCGCAGATGAGTAAAGAATTTAGCCTGTCAAAGCCGTTAAACCTAAATGTTGGCTATAACTGCACTACGGGTACTTTGCTCCACTGGGCCCTGCAGCCGGGCAGCAAAGGTTATAACATTTACACTATAAAAAATAACTCACTACAACAACTAACCACAACTACAGACACAACTGTTATTATCCCCATTCAGCAGCAATCAACTTCATACTTTGCTGTTAGTGCAATAGGCGATGGCTTTGAAGGCATTAAAAGTTATACAATTGATGCCAATAACCAGGGCGTGGGCTGTTACATTAAAACATTGCTGGCCAATTTGGCAAACAATACCATATTGCTCAATTTACAAATAGGCAGCATAGTAAACTTAAAAAGCATTGCATGGGAAAAAATGACCGGACCAGATTTATACACCACATTGGGCACAACCCCAATAACAAGTACTGCCCTTGCTTACAATTTTACAGATGCTAACCCTAAAAAAGGTATCCAGTATTACCGGGCCACACTTACTACCGGCGACAACCAGATCATATACTCGGATATAGCCAGTATTATATTTTTACAAAGCAGCCAGTTTACTGTTTATCCTAACCCGGTTAGTACACAACTTACCATACTTAGCGGCGATATTAATAATTACGATTTTAAGCTTTATGATATAAATGGCCGGGTAAGTTTTGATAAAAGCATCACCGAGCTGCAAAACAAAATACCCCTAAATGTGATGCCAGGGGTATATGTTTATGTGATCTCTTTAAACGGAAAAATACTTTACAAGGGCAAATTGATTAAGATCTGAGTTATTAGCCCTGTTAAAACTGGTTCGCCTTAAAAAAGGCATCCACCTTTGTATTAAAATCGTCGGTATGCTCAACCAAGGTACCATGACCAGAGTTGGGTAATACCCATAAATACGCTTTGGTAATGTTTTGGTATATGAGTACAGTATGCTGCAAAGTAATTACATCATGATCTCCTGATATAATGAGTGCCGGGCATTTGATGGCTTTTAATGCTTTTAAGTCGACATTAGGTTGCAGCCAGTCGAGCATAAAAATTTTACGGTCGTTTTTTTCTTTGGCTGTTTTAAATACCGCGTCTTTTTTAGCCAGGTATTCCTGTTGCTCTTCTTTCCATAAGGAAGGTATTAGCGCGGTAGAATCCGGCCATAGGTTGGCGCCGGTCGAGGCCAGTTTAATCACCTTATCCGGGTGGCGCATCGCTAACAACAAAGCATTGATGCCGCCATCGCTCCAGCCGATTACATAAGCCGAATCAATATGCATAGCGGTTAATAGTGCCGCATAATCATCAGCCATCATTTCAAAACTCAGCGAATCACGAAGATCCGCCGAGTTTCCATGTGCCCGGCTATCGGCAACAATAACCTTGTATTTTTGAGCAAAGTATGGGATATTTTTAGCAAACGCATTAATACTGCCGCCATTACCGTGAATCATTAATAGCGGTTTGCCTTTACCATAAACTTCAGCATACATTTTAATGCCGCGAATCTGATAGTACTTACCAGCACTGATATTATTGCCATAATTAATTGTAGTTGTATCCTGCCCAAAAGCAAAACCAGCAATAAGCAACAAAATACTAAATGAAATAAGTTTTTTGAACTCCATATGCGCTAATAAATGAGATTATTCCACCTTAAAATCGGCTTCCTTAACATCTTGCGAACTTGTACCGATAAACAGTTTAAAGTCGCCTGGTTCGTAAGTATACTTCATATTGATGTCGTAAAACTTCAGATCATCTGTACCGATGTTAAAGCTGATAGTTTTAGATTCTCCAGGCTGTAAAAATACCTTTTGAAAACCCTTTAACTCTTTAAGCGGGCGGGTTACCGAACCTATCATATCCCGTACGTATAATTCTACAGTTTCCTGCCCGGCCATTTTACCTGTATTGGTTATGGTAACAGTTGCAGTTAATTTGCTATCAGCATTTATAGTGGTTTTATCCAGCTTTACAGCACTATAGCTAAAGGTAGTATAACTTAAACCATAACCAAAAGGATACAAGGGCGTATTTGGAATGTCCAGGTATTTAGACGTATACTTTTGCTGCTCATCAATTGGGCGGCCGGTATTTTTAGCACTGTAATAAATCGGGATCTGCCCTACGCTGCGTGGGAAAGTCATACTCAATTTACCAGAAGGGTTGTATTTACCGAACAATACATCAGCAATAGCATCGCCTGCTTTGGTACCACCATACCAGGTTTCCAATATGGCATCCATATTGGCATCCTCCCAAGGTAAGGTAAGCGGGCGACCATTCATCAGCACCAACACAATTGGTTTACCGGTAGCTTTTAACGCTTTTAGTAAAGCAACCTGATTGGCTGGCAGGCTGATATCACTACGGCTTGCCGCTTCACCCGTCATCCCGAATGCTTCGCCTAAAAACACAACTGCTACATTGGCTTTGTTGGCAGCACTCACTGCTTCGTCTATTAATTGCTGGGGTGTTTTGCTATCCAGTACAATTTGAGCATCATGCGGGTTTAGTTTATCTATAAGCGCCTGATTATCTAAGATATTACAACCCTTAGCATAAGTAAAAGTGTTAGACGGATATTGCTTTTGCAGTGCATCCCAAACGCTGATGGCTTTTTTCCAATCACCGGCACCGCTCCAGTTACCAATCAAATCGCGCTGATCTTTTACCAAGGGCCCAATAAAGGCAATGTTACTACCTTGCTTAAGCGGCAATACATTGTTCTGATTTTTTAGCAACACCATGCTTTTTTCTGCAGCTTCTTTAGCCAATTGCAGTTTATCCGCATTCATAATTTGTGTTTTGGCGCGTTGCTCACTCACAAACTTATAGGGGTTTGCAAATAAACCCAGCTTATACTTGGCCTCCAGTACCCGGCGGCAAGCCTGGTCGATATAGCTTACATTCATCTTCTTTTCGTCCACCAGTTGTTTCAGACGTTTCAGGAAAATTTCGCTTACCATATCCATATCGTTACCGGCTTCGAGGGCCAGTTTAGCAACCTGCTCTTCATTACCTACGCCGTGCTGCATCAGTTCCATAATGGCGGTATAATCTGTAGCTACCATACCATCAAAACCCCATTGTTTGCGTAAAACATCGGTTAATAACCACCTGTTGGCAGCGGCAGGTACGCCGTTAATTTCATTAAACGAACTCATTACCGTGGCAGCCCCTGCATCAACAGCGGCTTTGTAGGTTGGCAAATAAGTTTCAAACATTCTGCGGTCGCTCATATCAACCACGTTATAGTCGCGGCCAGCCTCGACAGCTCCGTATAGGGCAAAGTGCTTAACGCATGCCATTACCACATCATTGGTATCAAAGCTCTTACCCTGATAACCTTTAACCATTGCTTTAGCTATTTGCGAACCCAGCCAGGTATCCTCGCCCCCACCTTCAGACACACGGCCCCAGCGCGGATCGCGGGTGATATCAACCATTGGCGAAAACACCCAGTTTAAACCATCTGCCGAAGCTTCATCAGCAGCGGCACGGGCTGTTTGCTCTATCAATGGCAGATCCCAGCTTGATGATAAGCCAAGCGGAATTGGGAATATGGTTTTATGGCCATGTATTACATCATAGCCAAACAACAAAGGAATTTTTAAACGCGTTTTGGTAATGGCATAAGCCTGTAACTTACGTACAGCTGCCGGCGTGTAGGTATTAAATACACCGCCAACCAGGCCCTGCTGGATCTTCTCTTCCACACCCTGACTTAACACCGGGCCGGTAATATCAAACCCGATAGCGGGCAGGTTTAACTGACCAATCTTTTCATCGATGGTCATTTTGCTCATCAGGTTACTGACGTAGGCATCCATTTTAGGATCATGTGGCTTTTGTGCTGTTGCTGTAAAAGCAAAAGCCACCAAACACGATACTGCAATAGCTTTAGATAATTTCATAATAGTATGCGATATAGTAGTTTATTCAGAAGCAGGCTAACGGCTTCCGGTATATTCAAAATCAAGTTTTTTGAGCCCGCCTTGTACTTCGGGGCAGCTCATAAATAGTTTCCATAACAAACCGCTGCGGTAGTTTTCGATCATTACAATTTCGGGCCCCTGATCTATAGCCAGATATGATTTGGCGTACCAGTTCTCGCTTTCGCTAAAGGCATCAACAAAACCATATTCGCCCCACATTTTATCGCCCAGGTCATAATAAAAATGGCGTAAGGCTTTCATAGAAAATTCGGGGGTGTATGGAAATGCTGATATGGCTGCAGTTGGTGCAATAAAACCCCTGTCGTTAGTAGGCGAAGCCGCGTCGTAGCCATCCTTAATGTCACTGGCAGTTAATCCCCATGAATCGGCACCATAACCTTTAAAGTGTTTGGGGTTATCCAGGCAATAGGCATGGTTTATTAATGTTTGATTGAGGTTTTGCTCCCAATAATTGGCATAACGATCTTTTAATCCTTTAGGATTTAAGCCCAGGAAAGAGTACTGTGAATAAAATAATGGCCCCCCATAATCAAACCCCAGGGGCAGTTTATACCCATAAAACGTTTTACCGTTTTTAAAGAAATCGCTCTGCGCCCAGCCCCGGTGATAAACATCGGCTGTAACCGGGTATCTCTCGCCGGATGCTGCAAGGATATAAGTTATCAAACACTCATTAAATCCGTGGATTGGGAAGTTCATGGCCCAGCCATTATTGGGCGACCAGTGCCAGTAGATAGCATCGCGGCCATCACGGGTAAACCAGTTCCACTCAATGTCGTTCCACATCCAGTTGATCTTGTTCCGCAGGTCTGTTTCTTTAGGCGTATTGCCCGAGTAATATTGTCGGGCGGTTAATAATCCCTGAAACAGGTATGATGTTTCAACCAGGTCGGCCCCATCATCTTTACGCCCAAAACGGATTACCTTACCGGTTGCACCATCCAGCCAATGCGGGAAAGCCCCATGGAAAGCATCGGCCTTGTACAAAAAGTTTACTATCTTAAGCATACGATCAACCGCCTGTTCGCGGGTGATCCATTTTCTTTCGGTAGCTACCACAATACCCATCACACCAAAGCCGGAACCACCAATGGTGACTACATTGCCCCCTGTTTCAAAGGCATCATTACTACGCTCGCGCGCAAGCCCGCTAACCGGGTGGCCAAAATCCCAGAAGTAACGGAATGTTTGGCGCTGCACCACATCAAGCAGGGCACTGTCTGACAGGTTTTTAACAACCCCTACCGGCTTAATGGCATCTGATTGGATAGACTGTGCTTTTTTTTGTGCCTGACTGTAGCTGCTTAAAGCAACAGCGAGCACCAGCCCTCCAAAGAATATTTTTTTCATACGATGTTCCCGTTTTAATAAAAAAGCCGGAAGCTGAAACTCAGACTTCCGGCTCTATAAAAAACCTTATTAATAACCCGGGTTTTGGGTTAAAAGACCCTGGCTTAAATCAATCTCGTCCTGAGGGATCGGCCAAACTTCATTCTTGTTTGCTTTCCAGCCTTTAGGCCCGAAAACAGCAGTACCACGTCCCTGGCGAATAACATCGAAATAACGGTCAGACTCCATAGCCAACTCATATCTCCTTTCGTTCCAGATAGCAGTACGTAATGCCGTTTGATCTGTGGTAGTAACCTTTGGAAGAATTGCCGGATTGCCAGCTCTTGCACGCGCCCTTACTACCTCTAATGATGCTAATGCCTGTGCAGTGTTGCCCAGCTCGTTAGCAGCTTCGGCATTCATTAACAAAACATCAGCATAACGAATCACCCTTATATTTTGCGCCTCACCTTCGTTACTAATAAACGGCACGGTAAAAGGCACATACGATTTTTGGTTATACATAGGGTTAGGGTTACTGGTAAGTACAAGGTCTCCTTCGGGCGTAGTTTCGCCACGGTACAAAATAGTTGCATCCCTGCGTGGGTCACCTGCTTCAAAAGCGTTAGACAGGTCGCTGGTTGGCACATTGAAGCCCCAGCCACCGCCTGTTTGGCGTGCACCTTGCACTTGTGAAAACTGGCTGTTTGAAGCATCCGCAATAGAAGAGATACTTGCACACTGGATTTCAAAAACAGATTCGCTGCTGTTTTCATTAGCTATTCTGAACTCCTGCTCAAAATTTGGGAATAGTGAATAACCCAAAGCCATTACCTGGTTAGTGTATGCAAAAACATCAGTCCATTTTTTTTGGTACATAGCTACCTTAGCATGTAATGATAACGCTGCACCTTTGGTAGCACGGCCAATATCAGAACCACTATAAGTAGCAGGTAATATAGCAGCAGCATCGGTCAAATCCTGCTCAATAGCTGTGTACACCTGTGCAGCTGTGCTTCTTTGCACATTGTACTGATCGCTGCTGGTTGGTACATGTAAACGCAATACAACACCACCAAATGCACGTACTAACCTAAAGTAGCAATAAGCACGTACAAATTTAGCTTCTGCCAGGTAGCGTGATTTAAGTGTAGCATCCATGGTGATCTTAGGCACATTATCCAATACCTGGTTACTCAGGTTAATCTGGATATATAGTGCCGACCAAAAACCATCCAGCTGACCTTCGGTTGCGGTTACGGTGTAAGTATCGTACAGGTTCATGAAAGTGGCATCACCAACTGTACTGCCCTTTTCAGCATCGTCTGATGGTATGCTCTCTAAGGCAAGCGGAGAAAATGCAACCTGGCCGAATGAACGCAGGCCGCCATAAATAGAGTTAACTGCTGCAGTAGCATCAGCCTCTGTAGTGAAAAAGGTTGAACTTGTTGTTTGGCCCTGAACCGGCACTTCTAAAAAGCTTTTTTTACAGCTTTGCGCTGATATAAGCACCACAAGCAACGCTGCGGTTATCGTTTTACTGTAAGTGTTATTAAACATAACTCAAATATTTTTTATGTTAAAATGTAACGTTTACGCCAAGGTTGTAAGTTGCATACAGCGGGTATACGCCATTATCAATACCTGCGGTAGTTGGGTTAGCCGAGTTTGATGATACAGAACTGGCAGTTCTGCCAATCTCCGGATTGAACCCTTTGTAGCCGAATATGTTAACAGCATTTTGTGCGTTAGCATAAATTCTGAAACGTTGTACATGCAATTTGTTAATTACAGATGCCGGCAGGTTATAACCTAATTGCAGGTTACGTAACCGTACATAGCTTGCATTTTCTACATACCAGCTGTTTGGATAGTAGTTGCTGCCACCACCTATATTGGCAGATGGGTAAGTATTTGAAGTACCTTCGCCATGCCAGCGGTTATTGTAAAAATTTTCTGTATAATTTTCGGAACCATAGCGCAAACCTTTGTTTGCGTTGTAAACGCTTGCCTTAGCCTGCCCCTGGATATCTACCGTTAAATCAAAAGCCTTGTAGCTAAATGTGGTATTTAAACCAAACATAAATTTGGGGTTAGGGTTGCCCAGTACTACGCGGTCTTTACCGTCAATGGCACCATCACCGTTTACGTCTTTATAAATAAAGTCGCCCGGGCTGGCGTCTTTCTGTGCCGATGAAGCAACCTGTGCCGCATTTTGGAATATGCCTGTTACTTTATAACCATAAAATACCCCCATTGGTAAGCCAGCCTGAATGATGCTGGTAGTAGCACCACCTGTAGCACCATTACCTGCGTAAACAATATTATTGCCGGTTAATACACCAAGTACTTTATTATTGTTTATGCTGAAGTTACCGTTAATGCTGTATGAAAAATCTTTACCGGTATTGCCTTTCCAGCCTGCAGAAAATTCCCATCCCTGGTTTCTAAAAGTTCCCTGATTGGTAATAATAGCACCATTGGTAGTACCTAATGAAGCTAAAACAGGTACGTTAAAAATTGCCTTTTCGGTTTTACGGCTATAATAATCAACTTCAAAAGTCAGCCTGTTATCAAACAACCCTCCTTCAAGTCCAAAATCTGTACCTACACCCTTTTCCCAGTACAGGGTAGGGTTAGTAATGGTAGTAATATTAGCGCCAGAACCATATACGCCATTAGATTGTCCATAAACGCCGGTTAAATCGCCTGTACGTGAAACAGTACCGGTGTAAATATTGGCAGGAATTGAAGCATTTCCTATTTTACCCCAGCTGCCACGCAATTTTAAGTTATCAAATACGTGCTGGTTTTTCATAAAGTCCTCATTGCTGATTACCCAACCGGCACCCAATGATGGAAAATATCCCCAACGC
Source organism: Mucilaginibacter polytrichastri (assembly GCF_001911425.1). Taxonomy (GTDB): domain Bacteria; phylum Bacteroidota; class Bacteroidia; order Sphingobacteriales; family Sphingobacteriaceae; genus Mucilaginibacter; species Mucilaginibacter polytrichastri. The sequence continues at coordinate 2,733,983 of NZ_MPPL01000001.1, forward strand.
TGATCGCTGCTGAATGCAGAAGAACCATCGGCACGCAATGAAGCGTTTAGTAAGTATTTACTCTTGAACGAGTAATTAGCCCGTGCAAAGTAAGAGCTGGAATTTGTAATGGCACCGTTATCAGTAACTGTTGCTGTTGATGACGTACCAGATGCTATATAATAATTGGCGGTTGCATTTGGCGCGTTTTGCACGGTTGAAGTTTGGTAGTAATTATAGTTGTGCTGTGCAGTTTGGCCTAATAAAAAGGTTAATTTATGATCCTTGTTAAAGGTTTGATCGTAAGTCAGCGTGTTTTCCCAGATCCAGTTGCGGGTTTGGGTTTTAGTTAAAGTTAAATCGCTTGTGGTATTGTATTGGAATTGCGTAGCCGCATATTGTGGTATGTAGGTACGTACCTCATTTTGTTCTACATCACCACCAAAGCTGGTGCGGAAAGTAAGGTGATCATTAAATTTTAACTCACCAAACATATTACCGTTAAAACGATAATCCTGTGTGCGCTGGTTAAAGTTATCCAATTGCGCCTGTGGGTTGGTTGGCGAGTTACCAATTGGGTAATTAGCCGGGTCGCCGTAGGTGCCATCTGCATTATATACAGGCACTACCGGTGCTGCCGCATAAGCTTTATAAATAATATCCGTAGGTACATCTTTAGAATTACTACCCTGGAATATCGTGTTGTAACCAATTTTTAAAAACTTGTAAGCCTGTAAATCTTGTTGCAAACGAACTGTTAAACGATCATAAGAATTCGTTTTTACCGTTCCGGCTTGATTAAGGTAACCTATAGAAAGATTGTATGATGATTTTTCTGTACTTCCGCTGATAGATACGTTATTGTTGTAGGTTATAGCATTTCGCAAAATTACTTTAAACCAATCTGTACCTTTACCCAGGCTAGCCGGATCTGTAAATGTATTTGTACCGTTTAATTCGTTAACTAATTGCGCATATTGCGATGCATCTGCCATTTTTACCAGGTTGGTTGCTTTTTGCACCCCCACATAGCCATTGTAATTAACAGTGGTTTTGCCTTTACCTTTTTTGGTAGTGATTAGCACTACGCCATTTGCAGCCCTGATACCGTAAATAGCTTCACTCGAAGCATCTTTTAAAATGCTCATGCTCTCAATATCACTTGAGTTTAAGAAATTGATATCATCAAACCATACGCCATCAACCACATATAATGGGCTTGTGCTGCCATATATAGTACCCAGGCCACGAATGGTAATTTGCGGAGATGCCCCCGGCGTACCCGAGTTGGTAATTTGTACACCGGCAACTTTACCCTGTAATGCACTTACCGGGTTAGGGTCTGGCTGTTTAGAAAGCTCCTCGCCTTTTACCTGTGCTACAGAGCCGGTAACATCCAGTTTTCTTTGTGTACCGTAACCAACAACTATTACTTGTTGCAGCTCGTTTATTTGTGTAGCCATTTTAACATCAATAACAGGTTTACCTGCAACAGCTATCTGTTGCTTGGCATAACCAATAAATGTAAATGTTAAAGTAGCGTTGCCCGGTACACTAATAGTATAGGCACCGTTAGCATCTGTTTGTGCTCCTGTTGTCGTTCCCTGAATGGCAACACTTACACCTGGCAAGGTTTCGCCAGTGGTTGCATCTGTTACTTTACCTTTTACTGTTACATTTTGTGCAAATGCCACAGTTGAAAAAAGTAAACACAGTAATACCAACCTTGAGATTGTAAAAATTCTCTTCATAAGTTTTATTAAGTGTATGTATTGGATTTAGGTAACAAACTTGTGAAGGAAAATTTGATTTCAACCAATTCTTGTATGCTACATTACTACATCACTTATTTAAACTTGCTCAAAGCAAAATTAAATTCATATTAAGTTTCTAAATATCAATACATTAAAGCCAATGTTAACTTAATGTAAATACTACACTATGGCTTTTGACTGAGCAAGATGGTTTGGCACCTATGAGAGGTAATGATGTAGTATTAAAGCTCTATTAAAAATTCTGAGAGGTTCTTATCATGTTCTATGGAGAGCTTTTTGCGCAATCTGTAGCGTCGAATCTCTACTCCCCTTAAAGAAATATTGAGTAAAGAAGCAATTTCCTTACTGCTCATATTCATCCTTAAGTAGGCACAAAGCTTCAGATCATTGGGTACCAGATCGGGATATTGGGTCTTAATTTTCTTAAAGAAATTTTCGTGAGCCTCGTTAAAACTGTTCTCAAAAAGATTCCAGTCGCGCTCGTCATTCATGCCTTCATCAATAACCTTTTGAATTTTCCGCATCTGCTCGGGCGATAATTTCCGGCCTTTATCATCTTTTAATTCTGCAATCTCTTCACTAATTTTTTGAAGCAATTCATTTTTATAAACAATGTTCATGGTAGAGTTAGACAACTCCCGGTTTTTACTTTCCAGGTCGGTCTGCAATTGCTCATTTTTAATCCGTATAATCTCCTGTTCCTTAAGCAGGGTTTCCTGTTTAATGGCTTCTTGCTTGTCCCTGATATAAATTTGCTGAATATGGTTTTGGTGCCGTCTTAACTTTTGCCGGTAGATATAGCGCACTATATAGTAAGCCGGTATCAGCAATAGCAAATAACATACGTAGGCAATCCCGGTGGCATACCATGGAGCCAGAATAGTAATTTTGGCCGAAGTGATTTCTGAAATATCGGTACCGTTAATTAAAGCCCTTACTTTAAATGTATAAGTACCCGCCCCCAGGTTGGTAAAATCTTTCTGACTTTCGCTGCTCCAAGCCGACCATTTAGCAGAATAGCCTTCTAAATAATATTGAAACCTAACGTTGGCCTGCTTATAAAACGGAATACTATAATTGATCCGGATACTGTTATCATTATATGGGATCTCTATATTCTTCAGCAGGTAGGCATTCTCTGTCAGCATTATTATGTTGCTGCTGATATTCTCTAACTGGCGGATTACCACTTTGGGCAGTTCTGTTTTTGATGGTGTCTCAGCATCCTCTGCATTAAATATCACAAACCCATTATCAATACTTATTAAATACAACAGGTCATTAATCCGGCTGATGTTTTCGTAATGCTGCACCATTTGCCCGTTAAGGATGCTAAAGCGGCTCGAGTCTATCTTTAATTTACCGGAAATAGAAAAATCTGTAAGAGCAACATGCCCGTGGTTAATAAACCAGTATTTTTTACCAAATGCGGGTATAATTTTGTTAGAGGTTGCAAATGATCCCAGCAATTTGTTTAGCCGGTCATATTTGTAAAATCGGTCGGCAATATTATCATAATAATAAAAACCCGAGTCTGACGAAAATACAATGCTTTTGTTGAGACTGAAGATATTTACATGATAACTGCTTGGCAACCCGTAACGGGTATCATAATATTTAACCGTTACAGCCTTTTTTAAATCGTCGCTCAGTTTAATCTTATAAACCCCTTTATAAGCATGGCTGATCCACAGATAACCTTCGCTGTCCTGTTCAACATAAGTTGATGGCTGGTTGTAGTTCTCTATCTTATGATCAAATACCCAATTATTGGCTGCATCCTTTTTGTAAATAGCCAAACCGGTGTAGGTGCCCTGTATTAAATAGTCTTTCCCCAGTTTCTTAATGGTCCAGCCGCCGCTTTCGCTTGAGATACGTTTTATGGTATTACCGCTAACTTCATAAGTGCCATTATTATGCCCGCAAAGCAAGCGGCCATCTATCAATGAAAGATCCCAAACCTGCCCTTGCGAGCCTGCTATCATTTTAAAATCAAATGTTTTAAAAGGGTTATTGGGTGCCGAGTTCCAATCGCTGTAAAAAAGGCCCTGATTGGTGCCCAGGTAAATCTTGTTATCAAATATAATGCTGGAATATACAGTACCGAATTTGCCGGTTTTATCCTCGTAAAAATACAAGGGGGAGTTTAGTTCAATACGGTCAATCCCGTTATCTAAACTGGCCCACAGGTTTTGGTCGCTATCGGTATACAAACCCAATACCGTATTATTTTGTAAACCGCTGAGCTTATTAATATGCTGTACAATTTTGCCGTTGCTATCAATAATAATTACACCATTTAATATAGTACCATAGGCATAGTATTTATTTTGAATAAGGCTGCCATTATTAAGCTGGTAGGTTTTCAGGAAATCGTTGGCATCACTTTTAAACGGCGTAGCTGTTACACCATTGTACATAAACAAACCGTCTTTAGCGGTACCTATTAAAAGGCTGTTTTGTTGATATGGTAATATAGAAAGCACGCCGCTTTTGCCTATGCTACTACTGTTGGGTAAATAAATAAGTTGATTTCCCTTCAACTCAAACAACCCGTAGCCAGACTGTTCTACAATAAACCTGTGATTTATTTTAAATAGAAACAGGTATGATTGGTGAGGAGCTTTTATAATTGTAATTTTACCATCAGCGTAAATATAAATAGCACCAAAGCCTTGAAAAATAACCCGGTTACCATCCACATATATTTTCCAGATCTCTTCTGTTGGGATAAGATTTTTAGGAAGCAGTTTAATGAGGGAATTATAGGTTAAAAAGCCTTTGGTATTGTTTTGCCAATAGCCAAATTCGCCAAAGCCCCCTACGTATACCCTGCCTTTGCCATCAGCAGAAACCGAGCGTACAATAAGCCGGTTGGGCATATGATAAAGCTGCCATGAGCGCCCGTCGTAAGAGAGCAGTCCCTCCGAGTTACCAAAATACATAATGCCATGCTCGTCTTTGGTTACAGACCAATTTTGGTTACCTGCCTGGTAGCTGCTTTTATAATAGTTTTGTACATATGCCGCCCCAACACTTTTTATCTTGATGTTGGCGGCTTTAAGAGATGCAGGTAAAATTATAAGCAGTACAAAGCTGTAAAACAAAAGTGCTTTATTAAGCATAGATCGGGGGTATCAGTAGTTAGTTATTACCAGCAAAATTAAAAACTATAAGTTATAACGGATAACATAGCGTAATAATATAGCATACAAACCTTAATAAGGCCAGTGCCAGTTAACTAATGGATTGATATTTAACCCTTACTTAATATTAGGATTGATGCTTCACGGTTGAAGCTCTTTTGATGAGTTCGGTATCAATAGTTTCGGTAATAAATTCGGTTACAGGCCTTTTGCTTTCTATTACCTTAATGAGCATCTCGGTTGCAATTTGGCCTATCTGAAACGCCGGTTGGCGCACCACCGTCAAAGGCGGGTCAAACAGCTCGGCCACGTCCGAATTTGTAAAGCCCGATATAGCAATATCTTTGGGCACCTTTAGTTTTAGCTTTTTCAATATGGCTAAACAACTGGTTGTTAACCTGTCGCTAGCAATAAAAATGGCGTCAGGGCGATCTTGTAAAGCAATCAATTCCTTAACAGCACATTCTACCTCATCCTGTATCATACCGCCGTGGTTGCAATGTTTAATCAGTTCGGGGCGATAAACGATGTTGTGCTTTTCCAGCGCATCTTTATAACCCTCCAACCTTTTTTGGCTAATAATAAGGTTTGCCGAATTGGTAAGATGCGCTATTTGGGTAAAGCCAGCCTCAATTAAATGCACCGTAGCTTCAAATGATCCTTTATAGTTATCAGCAGTTACCTTATGGGTATCAATATCTGCAGCCACCCTATCAAAAAACACAATAGGGAAACCTTTTTCATGCAGGTATTTATATTGGGTAAGATCTGTTGTTTCTGACGAGAGCGAAACCAGCAGCCCATCCACATGGCGCGACAGTAAGTGTTGTACGTTAGCTGTTTCGCGCGCGGCCGACTCATGCGTTTGGGTAATAATTACATGATAGCCCCTGTTATAAGCAATTGACTCGATACCATTTATGGCTTGCGAAAAATAAGTATTGGCTACCTCTGCAACTACTACACCCAACGAGTGGCTTTTTTGATCTTTCAGGCTTAGCGCAATAGGATTAGGCCGGTAGTTTATTTTTTCGGCATACTCTAAAACCAGTTTCTTGGTTTCGGTGCCAATTTCATAACTGCCGTTTAAAGCCCTTGATACTGTTGATGTTGACAGGCCAAGCGCTTTTGCAATATCCTTAATGGTATAAGATTGAAACATAATTTGAGGGCTAATGTAGTTCTAATTTACTAATATTTGAATTATAGCTCCAGGTTGTATATGCATAAAATCAGCAAACCTTCTAGCATCTTAAATCCTTAGGCTCAAAGAAATTATCAAAATAGCATGCTCCATTTTTTTATGCAATCGTTTCCGGGAACGATTGCATAGTTTTTATCTCCAATATCCTTTTTTTATTTAATGGTAGTAGTTAATCTTGTTTCTATAAAACCAATAACAGGCAAAAGAAAATAACTCCCAAGGAGTTTATTTGCCCCGAAACCAATTATAAAATACCAGCATCTGCACGCTTTGTAATGGCTATGCCAAATCAATTCGTAATGGACTGTTATGCAGCCTAGTAAAACCTAAATTAACCGCCAACTAAAACCAAATTATGACTAAAACTTTACTCCAGATTTGCTTTATGTTGTTGCTCTCGGCAACGGCATTGGCTCAAAACCGGCAAATAACCGGGCAAGTGCTTGATAAAGAAGGTAACGACCCAATTGTTGGTGCTACCGTTTTAATCAAAGGCACTTCGCAAGGGGGACAAACTGATGTGAACGGTAAATTTAAATTAAACGTACCATCAGAAGGTAACACGATACTTATTATCCGCTACGTTGGTTACAAAACACGCGAAATTACAGTTAGTGCTACCCAAACTAATATAAGTGTGCCGCTGTCGTCAGACTCACAACAACTTAACGAAGTTGTTGCCGTAGGATTTGCTACCGTTAAACGCCGCGACCTTACCGGTTCTGTATCGTCAGTAACAGCCAAACAATTAAAAGATATCCCGGTGGCTTCTGCCGGCCAGGCGCTTGCAGGCCGTTTAGCAGGCGTACAAATTACACAATCTGAAGGTTCGCCGGATGCTGATATCCGGATCCGCGTACGTGGCGGCGGTTCTATTACACAAGATAACTCCCCGCTTTATATTATTGATGGCGTACAGGTTGAAAACGGCCTCAACAGCATTTCGCCGCAGGATATCGAATCTATCGATGTTTTAAAAGATGCAGCCTCTACCGCTATCTATGGAGCCCGTGGTGCCAATGGTGTTGTTATTATTTCAACAAAAGGTGGCCATCAGCAACGTACCGTGGTTAACTACAATGGCTATTTTGGGGTTAGCCAGTTGGCTAACGAACTAAAGGTAATGAACCCTTATGATTTTGTGGTTTACCAGTACGAGCGTAACCGCTTTAGCCCAAGTGCCGATAGTACCCAGTTTATAAAAGATTATGGCCGTAGCTTTGATTCGCTTTCGCGCTTTAAAAGCGTCCCGTTTGTAGATTGGCAAAAGAAAGCGCTGGGCCGCAACGCCATACAACAGCAACATAACATAAGTATTACAGGCGGCTCGGCAACTACCCAGTTTAACGTAAGCTTTACCAACGACCAGCACGAGGGTACCGTACTTAACTCTAACTATACCCGTAACCTCATTAATTTCAGGTTCGATCATACCGCATCAGACCATCTTAAAATAGGCTTCAATGCCCGCTATAGCGCACAGATTGTTGACGGGGCAGGTACATCAAACGCAGGAAGCTCCTCTTACAACAACCTGCGTAACAGTGTAAAGTACAGGCCCTTCAACCTTCCCGGTGTACCGGATGACGGCATTGACCCTGCCTACCTCGATGAAACCAACCAGGCCGGCAATAACCTGGGGATACTTAACCCTATTGCCAATGCCAATGCGCAGTACCGCAAAAACTACCAAAACGTAACCAATTTTAACGGTTACTTAAATTATACCTTTAACAAGTACTTTGCTTTTAAAACAACCCTCGGTCTAGATTTTAATAACCAGAAACAAAATGCGTTTGATGATGTGATCACCTTTAACTCGCGCATTAACGGCAGCGGCCAGCCCCTGGCAGGTACGGTAACCAGCAATACCAATACGCTAGATCTATCTAATGTAATCACATTTAACAACGCTGCTGCAAACTCAAAGCATCATAGCATTAATGTAATTTTAGGAAACGAATTTTATAACCTGCACACCGAAAGCACTAACAACCAGTTTAAATTATTCCCGATTGGTATCGACCCGGTTACGGCTTTAAACCAGTTTAACCTGGGTACCATTGTGCCAACCTACCCGCTGCAAACCTATGCAACCAGCCACTTACTATCGTTCTTTGGCAGGGCTAATTACGATTTCGATAAAAAATATTATGCATCATTTACCTTACGTGCAGACGGTTCATCGAAATTTGCACCCGGCCGCCAATGGGGGTACTTCCCTTCGGGATCACTGGCATGGCGTATCTCAGACGAAAACTTTATGAAAGAGTTCAAGGCTCTGTCTGATCTGAAATTACGGTTAAGCTATGGTACATCTGGTAATAACCGCATCAATGATTACCTGTTCGAACCTGCTTTTAACGCTAATGCTTTATATGGCCTAAATGAAAGCACAACCAGCATAGGGTTTAGTCCGGCCTATCTCTTTAATCCTTTATTAAAATGGGAAACCACCGTATCAAAAAATATAGGTATCGACTTCGGCATTCTGAGTAACCGTATCCAGATCTCGTTAGATGCGTACAACAATACCACAAAAAACCTGCTGATCAATGTACCGGTGCCAACCAGTTCGGGCTATGCTACCCAGCTACAGAATGTGGGTAAAACAGCCAATAGGGGTATTGAGGCACAAGTTAACGCTACCATCATTCAAAAGAAAAGCTTTACTTGGTCGGCCAACTTTAACATTGCATACAACAACAACAAAATAATTGCACTGGCACCGGGCCAGGCATCGTACCTGCAAAACTCCGGATGGGGCGTATCGGGTCAGCCTGCAGACTTTATCGTAAAGGTAGGTTCGCCGGTGGGTAGTGTGTATGGTTACCAAAGCGATGGCTTTTATAAGGTATCAGACTTTAACTACAATGCTGCAACACAAACTTATACCCTTAAAACAGGCGTAGCCGATCCATCAAAAGTTATTGGTATTGCCCAGCCCGGCCTGGTAAAATACAAAGATTTAAATGGCGATGGTGTAATTACCGATGCCGATAAAACTGTATTGGGTACAACAAATCCTAAAATTACGGGCGGCTTAAACCAGTCGTTCGGCTTTATGCATTTCGACATGAGCGTGTTCCTGAACTTCCAGGCTGCCGCCAAAGTGCTTAACGCCAATGAAATTGAATTTACCAATGGCTATACCTCAAATACCAACTTGCTGGCACAGGCAACAGGCCGCTGGAAAACCATTGATGCAAACGGTAACCAGGTTCAAAAAGTGGTAAATGGCGTAGTTACAGGCATAGCGCCAGACCAGCTTGCTGCATTAAACGCTAATGCCAAATATGCTATACCGGTTACAGGTAGCGCAGCCTTCTACCCTACCTCATCGGCTGTAGAAAATGCGGCTTTTGTACGCATCAATAACGTAACCCTGGGCTACACTTTTACAGGTGCATTTTTAAAGAAAATACATGTAACCAAATTCCGGATCTATGCAACAGGCAACAACCTGGGTATTATTACCAGTTACTCTGGCTATGACCCTGATGTAAATACACGGCGCGGCACACCGGTTACACCGGGGGTAGACTATGCAGCATACCCACGCAGCCGCAGCTATCTATTTGGAGTTAACCTTACCTTATAATATTTGACTAAAAAGATCATGAAAAAGTTCACATATAATTTGCTGGCAACCTTATTGGTAATGTCACTTACTATGCTTACTTCTTGTAAAAAATACCTGGAAGAGCACCCGGTTGCTTCGTTCTCAACGGCTGCAGCTTTCAGCAATGTTAATACAGCCACAGCTGCCTTACTGGGCGTATATGCCAGGCTGGCGGGTGATGCCGGTTATGGTATCAGGCTGAGTATGTATTACACTGTTGATGCCGACGATTTTGTTGGCCCTCCAAGCAACACCGCACCAGATAACGATCGCCGCGATATTGCCCGTTATGTAGCTACATCAAACAATGCACAGCTGGAAGCCCCCTTTGAAAACCTTTACAGCGGCATTGAAAGAGCAAATATCTGTATCAAGTACATTCCGCTAATGGCGGCCTATACCAGTGGCAGCACTTCAGACCAAACTGCTTTAAAGCGTTTATATGGCGAGGCACTAACCCTGCGTGCCCAATTCTATTTCGAACTGATCAGGAACTGGGGCGATGTACCAGCTCCATACATTCCATCGGCAGATCAGCCTACCTTAAAAATAGCGAAGACAAGTCAGGATGCTATTTACGACCATATTCTAGCCGATCTGCTGCAAGCAGAAAGCCTGGTACCCTGGAGAACAGAAGTTTCTACACGTGACGAACGTATTACCAAAGGCGCAGTTAAGGGTCTGCGTGCCCGTATTGCATTATATGCTGGTGGCTATGCCTTAAAAGGAACCCAGGTTTCTCGCCGTACAGATTACCTGAAACTATATCAGATCTGCCATGATGAATGCGCCGATTTAATGGCCAACCGCAGTCAGCATAACCTCAACACCAGTTTCCAAACCCTATTTAAAAACTATGTTGATGCACGCACCCTCGACCCTACTTACGAAATTATGTTCGAGGTAGCTATGGCTGGTGGTTCTGGCGTAGCCGATAGTAAATTAGGATATTATGATGGCCCCAGAAGTGTAAACGGGAGCACCAGTTATGGCAACTCAAGCTTAACCGCAACGCCAACTTATTTCTATGCATTCGACCAAAATGATACCCGGCGCGATGTTACTATTTGCCCTTATTTTACCAATATTGATGGCACCAAAGCACTGCAAAAATTAACTATCATTACCAGTGGAAAATTCAGGAGAGACTGGATCACTAATCCTACTATTGCACCTACTTCAGCCGCTCAGTATTTTGGTATTAACTGGCCTATTTTGCGTTTTTCTGATATCCTGCTGATGTTTGCCGAAACAGAAAATGAAATTAGCGGAGGCCCAACATCAGCAGCTACAAGCGCGCTAAGGGAAGTAAGAGCCCGTGGCTTTGGCGGCAATACTGCATTGATTGGCACCACACCTGCCGATAAAGCAGGCTTCTTTACCGCTATTATGAACGAAAGGTTATTTGAATTTGGTGGCGAAGGTGTCC
>NZ_MPPL01000001.1:2745170-2746222 GCF_001911425.1 Mucilaginibacter polytrichastri
ATGACCTCATCCGCTGGAATTTATTTTTACCAACCATTACCACATCCCGCGCTAATATGACACTGATGCTAAACAAGCAAGCACCATATGCTAACCTGCCGCAATCTATGTATTACCAAAATGCTTCGCAGACCTTAGTTTATGGCAACTCGCTGTACACAACTACACCGGCTGCTACACCGGCTGGTTATACCAAAATAGCCTGGATAAGTTCGCTTACCGCAGCCTACATTGCCAGCGATGCACAGGCATATAAAGTAAATCACAGCGAATTACTGCCTATACCGCAACAATCCATCGATGCCAACCCATTGTTAACACAAAACCCGGGGTATTAATATATTTGATTTATTAAGGCTGCCCTTTTTTAGGACAGCCTTTTTGTATTTTTAAATAATTCTATGAAAAAGTTATCAGTTATAGTAGTAACCCTGCTATTCTTTGCACAACCCAATATTACTTTTGCCTCCGGCGATAACGGCGTGCCGGCTTTCCCCGGTGCCGAGGGGTATGGCAAATATCCTACCGGTGGCAGGGGCGGCAAAGTTTACGTGGTTAACAACCTTAATGATAGCGGCGAAGGTAGCTTACGCGATGCCATCCAGAAGAAAGGCCCACGCACTGTTGTGTTTGCGGTTTCGGGCACCATTGCGCTCGAGTCAAAACTTAGCATCAGGAACAACGACATTACCATTGCCGGGCAAACAGCCCCTGGTGATGGCATTTGCATTAGAAATTACACTACAACTATTGATGCAGATAATGTAATTGTGCGCTACATCCGCTTCCGGATGGGTGATGAACGTAAATATGAGGATGATTCATTTAACGGCCGCAGCCACCAAAATATCATCATTGATCATTGCTCCATGAGCTGGTCAATTGACGAAACTGCTTCCTTTTATTATAACAAGCACTTTACCATGCAATGGTGTATCATAGCCGAAAGCCTCGATCATTCATTCCATTCCAAGGGCCCGCATGGGTACGGCGGGATCTGGGGTGGCGAGGGTGCTACCTTTCACCATAATTTACTGGCCAGCCATACCAGC
>NZ_MPPL01000001.1:2746276-2763469 GCF_001911425.1 Mucilaginibacter polytrichastri
CCGAATCAGTACCCAATCCGGCTGATGAATACGTTGACTTCACCAACAACGTGATCTTTAACTGGGGTGGCAACAGCACTTATGGCGGCGAAAGGGGTAAATACAACATCATTAACAATTATTATAAACCCGGCCCTGCTACAGTTAAAACTTATAACCGCATTCTCAACCCCTGGGCACCATTCGGCCAATATTATTTAAGTGGTAATGTATTGGTAGGCAACCAAAAAGTTACAGCAAATAACTGGCTGGGTGTGCAAGGACAGAAAGATGAAGCACTAGGAATTGCTAAAATTGATACGCCGTTAAAAACACTGTCCATTCATGTACAAACAGCCGAAGATGCCTACCAGGCAGTATTACAAAAAGCCGGGGCCAATATATACCGCGACCCGGTTGACTTACGCACCTTGAATGATGTAGCCACCGGCACCGCCAAAGAAGGCAGCGAACACAATGGCATTATCGATTCGCAAAAAGATGTAGGCGGCTGGCCTGACTTGAAATCGCTACCCGCCCCTTTAGACACCGACCACGACGGCATACCCGATGCCTGGGAAAAGCAACACGGCCTTAGCCCTAATGACCCGACCGACGGTGCTGCTATACAACCAGATAAGCAATATACCAACCTCGAAGTTTACCTTAACAGCTTAGTTAAAGAATAACATGAAAACCCCTGCATCTAAAAAACACATCATCTGTAGTTTGGTATTAGCCGGATTAATTTTCGCCGCGTTTAAACTTCCGTCTAAGCATATTACCGTTTATATGATCGGCGATTCTACCATGTCTATCAAAGAAAAACGCGCTTATCCCGAAACCGGCTGGGGCATGCCTTTTGCCAATTTTTTCGATTCGACCATAACCATTGACAACCGCGCCAAGAACGGGCGTAGTACCAAATCATTCATCGCCGAAGGCCTGTGGCAACCCGTGGCAGATAACCTTAAAGAAGGCGATTACCTCTTCATCCAGTTTGGGCATAATGATGAAGTAAAAACCAAGGTAACTTACACGCCCGAAGATGATTTTAAAAAATACCTGCTCCAATTTGTAACCTTAGCACGTAGCAAAAACGCGATCCCTGTTTTAATTACCCCGGTTGCCCGCAGAAAGTTTGATGAGAATGGCAAGGTAGTGCCTATGCACCCTATTTATACTCCTTTGGTAAAACAAGTAGCCCAGGAGAACCATGTACTAATGATAGACCTGGACCAGAAAAGCCAGGACTTGTTACAGGAATTAGGCCCGGACAGATCTCAACTTTTATACAACTATTTGGTACCCGGAGAACACCCTAATTACCCCGATGGCAAACAAGATAACACCCACTTTAGCGAATTGGGCGCGCGAAGAATAGCCGAGTTGGTATTAGCTGATATTAGAACTTTACTCCCTGACTTAGCCGAACATATTATCAAACCAAAACCTGTTGCTAAATGAGGTTGTTTCTATTCATATCGCTGGGTTTACTTCTATCGGTAACTGCTTACAGCCAAAAGAGGCTTATTGTAGCGGCTGACGGAAGCGGCAATTATAAAACCATACAGCAGGCCATTAATGCCGTGGCCGATAGCAGCAAGCAAGTAACGGTGATCTATATTAAAAAAGGCATCTATAAAGAAAAGCTCATATTGCCTGCCACCAAGCTTAACGTTAAAATGATTGGCGAGGACAAGAGCAACACCATTATTACTTATGATGATTACCATGCCCGCAAGGACAGTACAGGTAAAGAAATAGGCACCAGCGGTTCGGCAAGTTTTTACATTTATGGTGCGGGGTTTTCCGCAGAAAATTTAACCATCCAAAATACAGCCGGATTAAATGCCGGCCAGGCTGTGGCCTTGTGGGTAGCGGGCGATCTGGCTTTTTTTAAAAATTGCCGCTTCCTGGGTTTTCAGGACACCTTGTACACTTTCGGGCCCGGTAGCCGCCAGCTTTATGTAGCTTGTTATATTGAAGGCACAGTCGATTTTATATTCGGTGCAGCTACGGCGTGGTTTCAAAACTGTACTATTTACTGCAAAAAAGGAGGCGGTTTTGTTACCGCAGCATCAACACCCGATAGTGTAAAATATGGTTATGTTTTTAAAAACTGCAACATAACCGGCGATGCACCGTCGCAAAGCTTTTACCTGGGCCGCCCCTGGCGGCCATATGCCAAAGTGGTGTATATTAATTGTGATCTTGGAACACAGATCATTGCCCAGGGCTGGGACTTCTGGCGTAAAGAAAGCAACAAAACCACAGCTTACTATGCGGAATACAAAAACACAGGCGACGGCTTTAAACCAGACGACAGAGTTAACTGGTCGCACCAGTTAACCGAGGCGGAAGCGAGCCTTTATACCATAAACAATGTACTAAAAGGGTGGAACCCTAACGCAACTATTAAATAAAATGAAGAAAATATTCCTGTTATTTTTATCTACATTATTATATGCAAACCTGCATGCGCAAAAACACATCACTGTTGCGCAAGATGGTAGCGGAGATTACAAAACCGTACAGGCAGCTTTTGATGCCATACCGTTTAAAAACAAAAAGCCTATTGAAATTTATATTAAGAAGGGCATTTACAAAGAGTTGCTTAACCTCGACTCTGGCAAAAACTTTGTAACGCTTAAAGGGGAAGATAAGGACAATACCATTCTTACTTTTAACAATCATATCGGCGTAGTAACAGCCAAAGGTGATACATTGAACACTTATACGTCGGCCTCGTTTTTTTTAAAAGCCGATAATTTCACTGCACGCAATATTACTTTCGAAAACAATGCGGGCTTTACTGCCGGGCAAGCTACAGCGGTGTTTGCACATGGCGACAAACTGCGCTTTTTCGATTGTATTTTCAAAGGCTTTCAGGATGTATTGTTTTGTAGCGGCGAGGGCTCAAATAGCAGGCAATATTACCAAAACTGTTATATCGAAGGCACTACCGATTTTATCTTCGGCCCGGCTGTTGCCGTATTTCAAAGCTGCCATATTCACAGTAAAAAAAACTCACATGTAACCGCAGCCTCAACCGACCCAAAGGAAACCTACGGCTTTGTGTTTTTTGATTGTACGTTAACAGCAGATACCAACCTCCACAATGTAAGCCTGGGCCGCCCATGGAAGCCTTATGGCAGTGTAACCTATATCCGTTGCAATATTGGCCGCCACATTATCCCCGCAGGATGGCACAACTGGAAAAATCCTGCCAATGAAAAAACAGCCCGCTATGCCGAATATAAAAGTACCGGGCCGGGTGCAAATCCATCGGCAAGGATATTATGGAGCAAACAGCTAACCGACAACGAGGTAAAGCAATACACGTTAAAAAATATTTTAGGAGGTAAAGATCACTGGAATCCATTACAGGATAAATAGACATGCGAAAATTATTGTTTGTTTTAGGGTGCTTAATCACCTTACAGGTAAAAGCCCAAATCGCTAGCTCTCCTACTGAACTAACGGTAGGGACTGACGGCTATAGTAATTACAGAACCATACAGGAAGCTGTAAATGCCGTGCGCGATCTTTCGCAAAAGCAGGTAATCATCCATATCAAAAAAGGCATTTACCACGAAAAGCTGGTGATCCCATCTTGGAAGACACATATCTCGCTCATTGGTGATGATGCAGCAAATACCATTATTACTAATAATGATTATTCGGGCAAGGCTTATCCGGGTGGAAAAGATGCTTTCGGTAAAGACAAGTTTAGCACGTACACATCTTACACCGTTTTTGTACAAGGCAATGATTTTGTAGCCAAAAACCTGACTATCGAGAATACTGCAGGCCGGGTTGGGCAAGCCGTTGCTTTACATGTAGAAGGCGATCGCTGCGTGATTAGATACTGCCGTTTATTAGGTAACCAGGATACGCTTTAAGCCGCTACCGGCAATAGTCGCCAGCTTTATGAGCGTTGTTATATCGAAGGCACTACCGACTTTATTTTCGGCGAAGCTACCGCGATATTCTCTTACTGCACCATTAAAAGTCTCGTCAATTCTTACATTACGGCAGCGGCTACAACACCGCAACAACAGTTCGGCTTTGTAATAGTCAATTGCAGGCTAATTGCAGATACCGGCGTTACCAAAGTTTATCTCGGCAGGCCCTGGCGGCCTTATGCCAAAACCGTGTATATCCATTGCGATTTAGGCAGCCATATTTTACCGGAGGGCTGGAACCCGTGGAAGGGTGATGCCATGTTCCCTGATAAAGAAAAAACAACCTACTACGCCGAGTATAACAATTACGGTAAAAGTGCAGCAAGTAATGATCGTGTTAGTTGGTCAAAACAGCTTTCAGCAAAAGAAGCGCAGGATTATGTCACACTACAAAATATATTGGCCGGACCGGATAAATGGAACCCTGGATTTAATATCTATGATGGTAATAAATAAACAGGGTGTTGGTATCCAAACCATGCAAACGTTTCCGGGAACGATTGCATAAATAATTATACCTGATAAATGTTTAAAGCGTAAAAAACTAACTAGAATTGCCTGAAATGTGTGTTTCGCACAGCCAAAAACCAAATTATCCGAAGAGATATTTATGAGTATATTTAATAAAGCCAGCATAAGTTTATTGTCGGCAACGTTGTTTTTTTTAAGCGTTTCGGCACAAAAAATACCTGCAAAAACCAAACCGGGGCTAAACCCTTTTGCAGGGATGGTATTACCGCAAACAAAGCAGCCGGTATTTAAAAAGGATACATTTAACATCGCCCGTTTTGGCGCTATTGGCAATGGCATTACATTAAATACAGCTGCAATAAATAACGCTGTTAACGCCTGTAATAAGGCTGGCGGCGGCGTAGTTTTGGTACCTACGGGTTTATGGCTTACCGGCCCTGTAGTACTTAAAAGCAATGTTAACCTACATATTAACCGCGATGCCATCCTGCTGTTTACTAAAGATTTTGATCAGTACCCTTTAATAGCAGGTAACTGGGAAGGCCTGCCATCGGTACGCAACCAGTCGCCTATTTCGGGTAAAAACCTGGTGAATGTTGCCATAACCGGCTCTGGTATTGTTGATGGAAACGGCGATGCATGGCGCATGGTTAAAAAAGACAAACTAACCGAAACCCAGTGGAAAAACCTGGTGGCTTCTGGTGGTTTGGTTAGTGAGGATAAAAAGACCTGGTACCCGTCAGAAAAATCATTAAAAGGTTCGCAAACCAAGCAAGCCGGTGTATTAGTGAATGGCAAAACCGTTAAAGACTATGAAGATATTAAAGATTTTTTGAGGCCGAACCTCGTGGTACTGGAAAGCTGTAAAAAAGTATTACTGGAGAGTGTTACCTTCCAAAATTCACCGGCATGGAACCTGCATCCTTTAATGTGCGAGGATGTTACGGTGCGAAACGTGCAGGTAAAAAACCCCTGGTATGCGCAAAACGGCGACGGGATAGACCTGGAATCATGCCGGAATGCATTGATAGAAAACAGCACATTTGATGTGGGCGATGATGGCATCTGCATCAAATCGGGCCGTGATGAGGAAGGCCGCAAGCGCGGTATCCCTACCGAAAACGTAATTGTGCGTAATTGTATCGTTTACCATGCGCATGGCGGCTTTGTTATCGGCAGTGAAATGTCGGGCGGGGCTAAGAATATTTTTGTATCCAACTGCTCTTTTATAGGTACAGACGTTGGCCTGCGTTTTAAAACAACCCGTGGCCGTGGCGGCGTGGTAGAAAAGATCTACATATCAGACATCAACATGAAAGGTATTGCAGGCGAAGCCCTGTTGTTCGATATGTATTACGAGGCCAAAGACCCTGTGCCCCTTGCAGGCGAAAACCGTGATGTACCCAAGCTTGAAACTTTTCCGATTACGGCCGCTACGCCGCAGTTTAAAGATTTCCATGTAAGTAATGTGGTATGTGACGGCGCCGCCAAAGCAGTTTTTATCCGCGGGTTACCCGAAATGAATATCGCAGATATTTACCTCAACAACATGGTGATTAAATCGAAAAAAGGCATTGAATGTATCGAGGCAACCGGTATTTACTTTAAAAATGTACAACTGGTAACTGGCAGTACAAACCCGGTAGTAAAGATCAATAACAGCGCTGCCATTACTTTTGACGGCCTGAAATATAATGCCGCCAGCGACTTGTTATTCGGTATCAGCGGAGAAAAAGCAAAAGCTATCCGGGTGAGCAATACTTCGGCAAGTGAAGCAAAAAACACTGTTGAGTTTACCGGTGGCGCTTCAGAAAAATCATTCATACTGAATTAAGATGAGGAAGATCATTTACATATTTCTACTGCTGATGATTGGTATTTGTGCTGTACAAGCACAGGAAAAGCCACTATCGCAACGCATGGCTGCAACCGCTATGACTTTGTGGAAAGACACCCTGCCATCGGGCAAATGGACTTATGACCATGGCGTTATATTAAAAGGTATTGAAGGTGTGTGGATGCAAACCGGCGACGGCCAATATTTCAAATACATCCAGCATTGTATGGATCAGTTTGTAACGGCAGATGGCAACATCAAAACCTACAAAGCCGAAGACTACAACCTAGACAATATATTATGCGGGCGTAATTTATTAACGCTTTATAAAGTAACAGGCAGCGAAAAATACTACAAAGCTGCTACCCTGCTACGCCGGCAATTAAAAGAACAGCCGCGTGTTACCGAGGGTGGTTTCTGGCATAAAAAGCGGTACCCCAACCAGATGTGGCTGGATGGCTTGTACATGGCCGAGCCCTTTTATACAGAATACGCCGCAATGGTTCATGACGATGCCGCGTTTGACGATATAGCCAATCAGTTTATCCTGATGGAAAAACAAGCCCGAGATCCTAAAACCGGACTCCTTTACCATGCCTGGGACCAAAGCCACCAGGAGCGCTGGGCAGATTCGAAAACAGGCCTATCTAAAAACTTTTGGGGCCGTGCCGATGGCTGGTATGCCATGGCTTTGGTTGATGTATTGGATAACTTCCCGGCCCAACACCCTAAACGGGCCCAGCTTGTGGCAATATTACAACGCCTGGCTGTTGCTATTAAGAAGTATCAAGACCCGCAATCGGGTTTATGGTATCAAATATTGGACAAAGCAAGCGCAAAGGGCAATTATCCTGAAGCATCAGTATCCAGCATGTTTGTTTACGCACTGGCTAAAGGGGTGCGCAAGGGCTATTTACCTGCTGCTTATTTATCCATTGCTCAACATGGCTATAAAGGCATCGTCAGCAACATGATTGAGAGTGATGCTAACGGCCAGGTTAACTTAAACGGCACCGTAAGCGTGGGTGGCTTAGGCGGCAAACCCTACAGGGACGGCACCTACGAGTATTATTTGAGCGAAAAAGTGATACCAAATGACCCCAAAGGGGTTGGCGCTTTTATCCTGGCCAGTGTTGAGGTTGAACGTATTACCCACGTGGATACAGGCAAGGGAAAGGTGGTTTTACTGGATAGTTATTTTAATAATGAGCACAAAACTGATGTAACAGGCAAGGTTATGCCCTTTCACTACAAATGGGATGAGTTGCCCAACAGCGGTTTTTCTTTTATGGGGCACTTATTTAACAATTACGGTATAAGCACACAGACACTTAATGAAGCGCCAACTGCTTTAAATCTCAAAAAAGCGGATATCTATATCATTGTAGATCCCGACATTCCAAAAGAAAACCCGGATGCTAAATACATAGAAACACCGCACATTAAGGCCATCAGCGAGTGGGTTAAAGCCGGGGGTGTATTGCTAATATTAAATAATGATACCGGCAATGCCGAATTTAAGCACCTTAATAGTTTGATGGCAAAATTCGGCATCCAGTTTAATGAGGATAGCCGCAACCACGTACAGGGAACTCAGTTTGAGCAGGCCGCCATTAGCATCCCGACAGACAATGCGATTTTTAAAACCGCAAAAAAAGTTTACGTCAAAGAAATCAGCACGCTAAAAGTTACTGCTCCGGCTAAAGCTTCTTTAACCGATAAAGGAGATGTAATTATCGCTACAGCAAAATATGGTAAAGGAACTGTTTTTGCCGTAGGCGACCCCTGGTTTTATAACGAATATGTAGATGGCCGCAAACTGCCTGCCGAATACCAGAATTACCAAGCCGCAACAGACCTGGTGCAATGGGCAGTAAAGCAAATACCTGTCACTAAAAAGAATAATGAATAACAAATATAAGCACCAATAAAAAATACCCCAAATGGGCATAATGCCCTTAATAACTAAATTGATATGATACTAACCCGATACAATCTTAAAAAAATCGACGCTACGGATCTGGTTGTGCCCGATGAAGATATTTTTGACCTTCCCGAAAAAGTGCTGCAATTTGGCACAGGTGTATTATTAAGAGGCCTGCCAGATTATTTTATAGACAAGGCAAACCGCGAGGGCATATTTAATGGCCGTATAGCCATTATAAAATCAACCGATGCCGGTTCGACAACTGAATTTGACCGACAAGATGGGCTTTATACCTTGTATATTAAAGGCGTAGCAAATGGTAAAGAGGTAAATGAACAGATCATTAATTCATCCATTAATCGCGTATTATCGGCTACAAAACACTGGGAAAGCATTTTAAAGGCGGCTCATAATCCACATTTACAGGTTATTATCTCCAATACTACCGAAGTGGGTATCCAACTGGTGCAGGACGATATTACCAGGTATCCACCAGTATCATTCCCCGGCAAATTATTAGCCCTGCTTTATGAGCGGTACAAAGCATTTGGCGGCAGTGACAAAAGCGGCCTGGTCATCATCCCAACCGAACTGATAGTAGATAATGGCAAAAAGTTGGAATCTATCGTATTGGAACTGGCCCATCTGAATAAACTGGAACCTGCCTTTATGGACTGGCTGGAAAGCTGCAATAATTTTTGCAACTCACTGGTAGACCGAATTGTACCCGGCAAACCGCAACCTGCACTCCAGGATAAGTTAGAAAAGCAATCGGGCTATGAGGATAACCTGCGCATTATTGCCGAACCGTATTGCCTTTGGGCTATTGAAGGTAATGAAAAGATCAAGTCTGTCTTATCATTTTCACAGGTGCATAGCGGCGTAGTTATTACACCAGATATAGAGATCTATCGCGAATTGAAACTACGTTTGCTAAATGGAACGCATACCCTATCGTGTGCAATTGCTTATTTATCAGGATTTAATACCGTAAAGGAGGCCATGGATAATCCGGCGTTTTCACATTTTCTGTTGAACATAATGTCGAAAGAAATTGCACCGGCTATCCCCTACGCTATTGCGGAGAAGGTAAAAGCCGAATTTATGCACCAGGTACTCGATCGTTTTCGCAACCCTAATATCGAGCATCAATGGATCAGTATCTCGGCACAATATTCTGCAAAACTTAAGCTACGCGTTTTGCCGTTATTACTTAATCATTATAAAAACACCAATACCGTACCCGAGAATTGCGCATTTGGGTTTGCTGCTTTCTTAAGATTTATGCAGATAGCACCCGATGGCAACGGCAACTATACCGGCCTTGCTAACGGCAAAAATTATGTAGTTACTGATAGCAATGCCGTATTGTTTTCAAGCGCGTGGAATAGCGGCAATGTTAAAACAGTAGTAAATAATATATTAAAAGACACTACACTCTGGGGCACAGACCTTACCCAACTAAAAGGCTTTAAAGAAGCCGTGACCCAAAAGCTGGAAAAAATAATGGATGTGGGCACATTGCAAATGCTACAGAATTTCGACCTAAAAAGTTAACCAAATGAGACAGTGGATATTGAAGGTACACCCGGCAGACAATGTGTTGGTTGCTTTAACAGACCTTAAACCCGGCGAAGAAGTTACCTACCAAGGCATCGCTTATCAACCTACAGAATTTATACCCGCTAAGCACAAATTTGCCATTAACAGTATACCTGCCGGTGCCGAAATTATGATGTATGGCGTATTGGTAGGCAAAGCCCAATTTAATATTGCAGCGGGTGGCTTGTTAAGTACCGCCAATGTAAAACATGCCGCCAATAGTTTTTTTTCCGAAGGTCATCAGTATCATTGGCATCAACCGGATATTACTAAATTTAGGTATAAGACATTTAATGGTTTCCACCGGGAAGACGGCAGTGTAGGTACCGCTAACTACTGGTTAATTGTACCTATGGTGTTTTGCGAGAACCGTAATGTAGAGGTATTGCAAGAAGCGTTAATTAAACCCCTGGGATACGGCAGAAAAAAATCATACGAATTGAAGGCACAAAACCTGATAGACAAGATTAGGGCCGGCGGAAGCATGGAAGAGATTTTATACACAGAGATAGAACCGCATACTACTGCATCTGCAAGTACCAAAGTATTCCCAAATATAGATGGCATTAAGTTTTTAAACCACACCGGCGGCTGCGGAGGTATCCGCCAGGATTCGATTACACTCTGCGGATTACTGGCCGGTTATATTACACACCCCAACGTTGCAGGTGCTACCGTATTGAGCCTGGGCTGCCAAAATGCACAGGTTAGTATTTTAGAAGAAGAAATTAAAAAGCGATCACCCGGTTTTAATAAGCCGCTTTACGTGCTCGATCAGCAAAAAACAGGTACCGAGGAAGATATGCTTGATAAAGCAATTCGCCAAACGCTGGCCGGATTGATACAGGCCAACCAAAATATACGCAAGCCAGCCCCATTAAGCAACCTGACCATTGGATTAGAATGCGGTGGCTCCGACGGATTCTCGGGCATATCCGCAAATCCGGCTATAGGCTACACATCAGATTTACTGGTAAGCTTAGGCGGCACAGTGATTTTGTCCGAATTTCCGGAACTGTGCGGCGTGGAGCAAAATATTGTTGACCGCTGCATTGACCCAGTCGATGCCGAACGCTTTACTGATCTGATCCGTACTTATAGCCAGCGGGCCGAAGAGGCAGGCTCAGGCTTCGACATGAACCCTTCTCCTGGTAATATTAAGGACGGCTTAATTACCGATGCCATCAAATCTGCAGGGGCGGCAAAAAAAGGCGGCACATCGCCGGTAGTTGATGTATTGGATTATCCCGAAAAGGTGACCAAGCCGGGCCTCAATTTATTATGCACGCCGGGCAACGATGTCGAATCTACCACTGCCGAGGTTGGCTCTGGCGCCAATATAGTTTTATTTACCACCGGCCTGGGCACGCCAACGGGTAACCCTATTGCACCGGTGGTTAAAATTGCCAGTAATACCACGCTTTACAAGCGGATGAACGATATTATCGACATCAACACAGGCACTATTATAGAAGGCGAAGAAACCATTGAACAAGCCGGCGAACGTATTTTAGAATACGTAATTAAAGTAGCCAGCGGCGAGATTGAGATAAGCGCAGTTAAGCATGGCCAGGACGATTTTATTCCCTGGAAACGTGGGGTTTCGTTATAAAAGATCGTTAATAAAAATGGTCTGCCAATACATAGCAGACCATTTTTATTTACTATCCTAATTAAAATTTAAAATACGCCTTCGCATTAAAATAGCAAATATCCTGAATGATCTTTCCGGTCCATTCCAGGTCGGCAGGTAACTCTCCGTTTTCAATATCTTCTGCCAATAGGTTACATAACAGGCGTCTGAAATACTCATGGCGCGGGTACGACATAAAGCTTCTCGAATCTGTAAGCATCCCAACTAACCGGCTCAATAAGCCCATGGATGACAGGGCATTTAGCTGCCTCGTCATACCGTCTTTTTGATCCAGAAACCACCAGGCCGAGCCAAACTGCACCTTGCCTGCAACAGACCCATCGTTATAATTACCCACCATGGTAGCCATCAGTTCGTTATCGGCCGGGTTTAAATTATATAAAATTGTTTTAGCCAGTTGATCGGTGCTGTCCAAGCGGTTCATAAACCTGGCAATGGATTGTGCCTGTTTAAAATCGCCTATCGAGTCGTAACCTGTATCCGGCCCCGAAAGCTGGTAAGCCCTAACATTATTATTACGCAATGCACCCAGATGGTATTGTTGTACCCAACCCTTTTCATGGTCCCATATGGCAAATTCATAAAGCATGGCCGATTTAAATTTCAATGCCTCTTCTGGTTGTAATATTTTACCGGCACGGATCTTCGCGAATACATTAACGATTTCTTCCTGCGTATAATTTTCGGCAAAAATTTGCTCCAGGCCATGGTCGGATACACAACAGCCATTTTCGGCAAAATAATCGTGCCTGCTTTTTAAAGCCTTTAGGTAATCGTTATAATCTCCAATGTGGATATTACTCACAGCTTCCAGTTCACTGATGTAAGCATTAAGCGCAACCACATCATCCGCATTCATGGCTTTATCCGGCCGGAAAGCCGGCAATACCTTTACCTGCCAGTCATTATCCCGGATGGTTTGGTGGTCTTTCAAATTATCAATGGGGTCATCTGTGGTACAAATTACCTCCACATTCATTTTGGCGATCAGGTTTTGTACACTGTAATCCGCAGTCTGCAGCTTCTCGGTACACTGTTCGTAAATACTTCGGGCTGTTTTGGGCGATAGGATATCATGGATATCAAAGTAGCGCTGCAGTTCGAGATGCGTCCAGTGGTACAACGGGTTCCGTAAGGTATAGGGTACGGTGGCCGCCCAGTTTTCAAACTTTTCCCAGTCAGATTTACCTCCCGTAATGTAATCTTCAGTAATTCCGTTGGTACGCATGGCGCGCCATTTATAATGATCGCCCCTGAGCCAAATATCGGTAAGGTTGCTAAAATTAATATTACCGGCAATTTGAGCAGGGTTAAGGTGGCAATGGTAATCTATAATGGGCATACCTGCTGCATAGGTATGATATAGGTGTTCTGCCGTTTTACTTTGAAGCAGAAAGTTTTGGTCTAAGAAATTTTTCATAAGGGTATTCAATCGAAAAGCCGGCCTTGCAAGCAACAATCTTCATCCGGCTTTATTATGTGTTTCATGCTTTATGCCGGTAAATGTAGCAGTGCAATAGGTGTTTACCAAGCCTTAGCAAATGATAATCTACGCAATCGTTTCCGAAAAGAAATGCAGCCATCATTCAGGATTATTCAGACTAAAATTTGCTACATAAAGTATAAACGGCATAAAAGCATTTTTTAAAACGTAGTTATTATTAAAATAACTACATTGCCGCCATACTTGCACGGGGTGCTTTTACCATTACGGTTAAAGGCTGAGATAATACCCGAGAAACCTGATACGGATAATACCGGCGTAGGGATGCATGGGTTCAGCATGTTTTGCAGCGCAGCTGTTTATTCATAGAGGCCTTGTTTCTGTACCGGTGTATTCCAGGATCAGTGACAAGGCCTTTTTAATTTAACAATTGAATAAATGGAGCAGAGAAAAAACAATTTTGGGCTGATGACCCAGGGCCTTACCAACTGGCAGGGGCGCAAAGAGTGGTTTTTTAACCGCGAACACACCGACACTTACGAGCAATGGTACGAAGGCCGTTATAAACGCGCTGAGGTATGGCAAAAAAAAGTAATGGGCCAATTACTAGGCAAAGACCCGCGTGTTAAAGAATTGCTGGAATTTGGCTGCGGTACTACCCGCTTTACCCGCTGGTGGCACGAAATAGGCATTGAAGCTACCGGTGGCGACCTCTCGCCCTTTATGCTGGGGCAGGCGGTACACCTGTTTAACGGTGACCTGGTTAATGCCGACTCGCACTTTATGCCGTTTAAAGACCACACCTTTGATGCGGTTGCCTTTATAACCACTTTTGAGTACTACCGCGACCCGGTGCAGGTAATACGTGAAGCTGCACGTGTGGGCAAACATGGCATCGCCTTTGGTATGATGAACAGAAACTCGCCCAAGGTTTTACGCAGGCGTGTGCAACAGCTTTTCGGTAAAAACCCCTTTTACGTTACAGCTACTTTTTACACACCCGCTATGCTGATATCAAAAATTGAGGAAGCACTGCAAGGCCGCCAGTATAGCCTGGAGTGGACCTGTACCGGCTTGCCCGAATGGTTCCCGGTGCAGCAATGGAGTGTGCCCGTGGGCGACTTTTTTGGGCTGTATGTTAAATTTTCAGATTAAACACTAAACTATGCCCCTATCAGGAAAAATCACCAATGGTGGTTTCGAGCAAATCATACTGCCACGCTGCGGCCATCCGCGAAGCGAAATAATAAGCGGGCCGGCTTTTGGGATAGATGTATCGCTCATTCATTTACCGGGAGGCTTGGGTTTGGCGCTTACCAGCGATCCATTGTCGTTAATACCTTCATTGGGTTTGCAGGAGTCGGCATGGTTATCCGTCCATTTAATGGCTAACGATATGGCAACCACCGGCTTTGCACCCATGTACACGCAAATGGTTTTAAACCTCCCCCCTACGCTAAGTGAGCAGGATTTTATTACCTATTGGGATTTCATTCATCAATACTGCAATACCATTGGTGTTGCTATTACCGGCGGCCATACAGGTAGCATTGAAGGCCAAAATTCTACCATAGCAGGCGGCGGCACTATGCTGCTAACGGCCCAGGCAAAAGATATTTTGCTGAGTAAATATGCCCGGGCAGGCGATGTAATTATCGTAACCAAAGAGTGTGCTTTATCTTCTGCGGCTATACTGGCTATGAGCTTTCCCGAAACCGTAAAAAACAAACTGGGGCCCGAGATTTATAACCGGGGCTGCGAACTGTTCTATCAAACGTCATCACTTAATGACGGTTTAATTGCCGCTGGTACAGTTACCCCCTATCATGAAGTAAGTGCGATGCACGATGTAACCGAAGGCGGCGTGCTGGGTGCTATTTATGAAATGGCCATAGCATCTGGTAACGGTATGGTAGTTGATAATGACCTATTACCACAAAGCGAAGTACAGCAAAGCATCTGTACTCTTTTTAATATCGACAGCCGCTTTTGCATTGGTGCAGGTGCTATGGTAATGGCAGCCAAGCCACAACATAGCGATAAAGTGCTGGCCCGTTTACAGCAAAACGGTATTAAAGCCACTGTAGTTGGCCAGTTTACACCTAAAGAACAAGGCTATCGATTAATAGAAAGCGGAATATCAAAAGAAATGCCTTATTACAGTAAAGACCCTTATTGGGCAGCTTTTTTAAACGCGTATAAAAACGGATGGAAATAATGGAACCCAACTATAAAATAATAGGTGGCATTTACCTGGTGCTTAACCCGGCCATGGAGCAAAGCTTATTATTAACCAAGCTGGCTTCGGCACTAAGCGCCGGGATACAAGTGGTACAAATTTGGAATAACTGGCCTGCCGGTGCCAACAAGTTAACCCTTGTTGAAGCTATAGCCACACTTTGCGATGCCCACCACATACCCGTGCTAATTAATGAAGAATGGCAGTTACTTACCCAAACAACGTTATTGCAAGGCGTACACTTTGACTGCATTCCCGAAAATATTGATGCGATAAGACGAAATATTGGCAGGCCGGTAATAACCGGCATTACCTGTTCGGGCGATTTGGAAACTGTAGAATGGGCCGAAGCTAATGGGTTGGATTATGTATCATTCTGCTCCATGTTTCCATCATCTTCGGCGGGCAGTTGCGCTATTGTAATGCCCACTACGGTACAAAAAGCCAGGGAAATAACATCGATGCCCATTTTTGTTTCCGGTGGTATTACGCCCGAAAATATCATTTCCTTAAAACAAGCTACTCCCTTTAACGGCGTGGCAGTTATCTCGGGCATACTAAGTGCCGATGATCCTAAACAAGCCGTTGAACTATACCAAGATGCTTTAAAAACTTCATAAAAAATGAGACTCAAAACTATTGAAAAACTATGCTGCCCGTTCGATAAGCAAAACCTTAACTTACAGGTACTGGTAAAGGATACCAACCAAAACATTATTGAAGGAGTTTTAAGCTGTGTGCATTGCCAGCGGAAATACCCTATTGTGTATGGCGTTCCCATTATGTCGCCCGACGAATACAGGCAGATACAACTGGAACAACCCATTATGGAACAATGGAAACTGGACTTTAACATTGGACATCCCGGAGCCATTGACCAACCCATTCAGGAATAGCAAACAGTTGATCCCGTTACACTTTGATCATATTAATTTGTTGATTTTTAATTGCGATTTCCCTCATTGCCTGCACAAAGCGGTCCGAATTTCAGGAAGGCTTACAGATGAACATCATGGCTTTGATATTTTCGAATCTAACGGTGTCAAATCAGCAATGTGCTCCCATGCCATGTGTCCTTTAAGTACCAATGCTCCAGGAGGATTATAATTGCCGCGAGAATCAATTAGGACATCATTGTCTAACAAGCTTATCATCGAATACTCGCCACTATCTATACTTGAACCATATGGCCGGCGAAGCATATAGCCGCTATTTTTATAATTAAAAGTTTCTCTATCATTTACAAATACGATAAAAAGTGATTTTTTAAATGTTAATACTTTGAAGTTATCATCGCCATCCCTGACTATTGAATCCAAAATAACCGGCTTAGCGTCAATTGTAATTCGTTTTTCATATCCTTCGTCATCTAATGGTGAATTAATGTCATAATCGGAAGAATAAATCCTAAAGCCCTGTCGATCAGAGTTATGATCATAAAGAGACTGTATAAAATTATATATTGAACCTGTGTAAGCATTGTACCTATTTTTCCTCCAGACTATCTCTTGTTTACTGTCTCTGGCTTTCAACTCCTCAAAAGACGGGTACCCCTGATATGACAATATGCCCGTGTTAGAATCGAATTTAAATTCATCCAGAAGATATTTAATTTTATAACCCAGGGCATCGTTTATTATTTCCAAAAAATCATCCGCTGTCGCGGTAATGATATTCTTACCTTTTTCCATGCGAAAATGAAGAACTTCCTTATTTATAATTCTACAACTACCAGCGTTTGGTGTACTACCTAAAAATCGTTTTTTAAACTCTTGGTAATGTTCTTCCCAATGAGCATCGCCAGTAATAACCACCTGTTGTAATTGTTGGGCCATCTCTTTTAGAATAAAGTTTTGCACTATTGCTTCATCTACAACATTTACAGAATAATTTGCTCTATCAAAGCCAATAAATTTGGCGACAATTAAATAGGAACCTGGTAAAAGGTTTTTAAATAGATATCGGCCATTCCTATCAGTTGAACTAATTAACTTTGTGCCTGATAAAAAAACTGTTGTTCCAGGTAAAGGTTCGCCGTTTCCATCTTTAACAATTCCACCGATACTAAGGGC
>NZ_MPPL01000001.1:2763689-2784254 GCF_001911425.1 Mucilaginibacter polytrichastri
CTTGATGATAGGATGATAATTATTAAAGAGACCGCTGCAACTCTGGGCTGTCTGTGGACTTTTAAGAGCCATTAAGATTGCAGACTGCTTTATTGCCGGGTAGTAATATTACATAAATCAAATGCCTCTACCCAAAAACGCCTCGGTAGATGCAACCAAAGAAAGCGACTCTAATTCTGGTTCTGTTTCCAGTCCGCTTGCCCAGAGTTGTTCGTCAAACTTTTTGAATGATGCAAGTCCGGTTAATACCTTGTGGGCTTCTTCATTTTCAAACTGGTCAAAGTGCATAAACGTTTTACCGTCGGGCAAAATCCAGCAACTGTATTTAATGCCCTGATGATCGAGTTCTTTTAATTCATGCACAATAGCTTCAATGTTGGCCTTGTTAACTGGGGCAAATTCGGCTGTGGTTGTATAATTTACGCGTACTATTTTCATGTTTGTGCTGTTTTATTGTATCTATAAATTTAGCAGCTAAACAGCTTGCTTAAGATGTGTAAATGAGACGTATTACAGGGTAAATTAAGACAAGACAACACTTGCCGACTTTTCTGCCATAAAAGATCTGTTAAAAAATATTGAACATCTAAAATTCCACAAAGGCTGAAATTTTAGATGTTCCTCGTAATATTGCAGATAAGATGGCAGAGATGAACCGGGCGATGCAGCTGGCGTATGATTATTTAGAAAGCACCAACACGGTAGTTTTTCTGACAGGTAAAGCGGGAACGGGTAAAACTACTTTCCTTCAAAACTTGCGGCAAACCGCTAAAAAGCAGCTTGCGGTAGTAGCACCAACAGGTGTGGCGGCTATCAATGCCGGTGGTATGACCATCCATTCCTTTTTTCAGCTCTCTTTCGCACCGGTTATTCCATCGGGTACAGAACGGCCGGAAGCTCATTACAATGCAGAAAAGAAAGAACTGCTGTACAACCTGGAGTTACTTATTATAGACGAAGTGAGTATGGTGAGGCCCGATGTACTGGACCAGATCGATCTCATTTTACGGAATATAAAAAGCTCGCGCTTTCCGTTCGGCGGAGTGCAGCTGCTGCTCATTGGCGATCTTTCGCAGTTAAGCCCCATTATCAGGGAAGAGGAATGGGGTATTTTAAGGCCTTATTACAATACACCTTATTTTTTTAGCAGCCAGGTTATGCAAAAGGCCAGCTATGTACGCATTGAGCTGGACCATGTATTCCGCCAAAAGGAACAGGCATTTGTAGATATCCTTAACGAGGTTCGTAATCAAAGCATCAGCCAGGCCAACCTCGATCTTTTAAATTCAAGATATCAACCCGGTTTCCAGCCCACTGTTGATGGACCCTATATTACCCTGACCACGCATAACGGTCTTGCCCAAAAGGTAAACGAAGAATTTCTGGAAAACCTGGCCGGTAAAGCATTTGAATTTACTGCTGCCATTCGGGGCGATTTCCCCAAAGATGCCTACCCTACAGAAACGAACCTGAAGCTCAAGATTGGCGCACAGGTAATGTTTGTTAAAAATGATACTTCGGCCGAAAAACTGTATTACAACGGCAAGATTGGCACGGTTTCTTTTATAGAAGATAACACCGTTTTTGTTAACTGCGGCAAAGATCAGAAAGAGATTGCTGTTGAACCCTTAGAATGGACCAACATAAAATACCAGCTGGAGGGCGATACTATTGGCGAAACCAATTCTGGTAGTTTTGCACAGATCCCATTAAAGCTGGCCTGGGCTATTACTATCCACAAAAGCCAGGGGCTAAGTTTTGACAAAGCTATTATTGATGTATCTGAGTCTTTTGCCCACGGCCAGGCTTATGTTGCTTTAAGCCGGTGCCGCAGCTTGGGTGGTATGGTATTACGTAACCCAATCGCAGCGCGTAATATTATAACAGACCCGGCAGTGGCACGTTTTAACGAACAGGCAAAGGCGTTACAGCCTGACGGTGACCGATTGGAACACGACAAGGCTTTATATCAACAATTTTTGCTCAGCGAGCTATTTAATTTCGGGCCGCTCCAAGCTAAGATCAATGATTTTAAAAGCATCTTGCCAGATTTGGAGAAAGAGATTATAAGCGTTGCCGAGAAATTTACCCGGCAATTAGAGCTGGCACGCAGCCAGCAGGCGGCCGCTTATTTTTTAGAAAAGCTGCGCACCTCTATCGAACTCCTTTACCAAAACCTGCCTTCTTTAATTGATAAATCAAAGGAACTGGCCGCCAAAGCAGATCAATTGATCATCTGGCTGATGAACAGGATCGGACTTATTGAGTATTTTTCGCAAAACCAATTTACCACTGAAGCCTATTTGAAATTAGTGAAGGATAAAGTCAGCATGCATGAGCGATCATACCTAAAAGCATTAAATGCCCTGCCGAATGAGAAGTTGTATGAACAACTGCGGGAATGGCGGGAAAAAGAAGCCCTGGCAAACAGAATAATGCCCGGCATGATATTTACAGAAAAAACGCTGGCCGCCATTGCCGAAAAACTACCTGCAACATTGAAGGCGTTAAGCGGTATTAAAGGTATTGGCCCGCAAAAAGCGGCACAATATGGAGCAGAAATTATTAAACTAATCCGTTCTTATCAACAAGAGATGCAAGGGCAATCAGCCGACCAGACCAGCTTATTCTAATTTTGCAGATAGCCATCCATTAGTTTGACAACTGCATCTGCTTCCTCCTGAAGCCTATTATAAATATATTTTAATCGTTCGGGATCCGCCAGTTCCATTTGCTCCAGTTCCAAAGCTATTTTAGACACTAACACCAGCCCTGCTGATACCGCAGTTCCATAAAGTTTATGCCCTGTGCTATTAATTCCTTTCAAGTCCTGGTTATCAATTTGTTTTTGAAGAAACCGGAGAGAATCCTTCAGCTCTAGTTTGGTTAATGCAATCACCTCGGCAATTATTTCAGGGTCGTCTCCAACATATTTTATAATCTGTTTCAGGTCAAAATGCAAATTGCTATCCAACCCTACATTGGTTGCAGTCTCGGTATCTATGTTTGCAAAATCCAGCCATTTATTTAACACAGCAGCAATGGTTTCTTCAACTACCGGTTTAACAATAAAATCGTCCATACCAACGTCAAAACATTTATCGCGCTCACTTTTAATATTGCCGGCTGTAAGGGCAATTACGGGCACATGCCCTCCTAACGCTTCTAGCAATCTAATTTTTTCTGTAGCTTCTAAACCATTCATTTCGGGCATCTGCACATCCATCAGGATAAGATCCGGCCTTTCTGCCTGGTAATGTTGTATAACCTCAACACCATTTTTAGCTTGTACCAATTTGGCGTTTGGAATAATCCTTTTTAAAATAGTTGTTGCCAGTAACATGTTCACGGCATTGTCCTCTGCAATTAATATCGTGTAGCTACGGGCGGTTGCAGTAATGGCCCGTGTTCCTGAAATCGAATTGCTGTTGGCTTTTTCTTTATGATAAAGCCGCGATAAAACGCCATAAAGATCCTGCATTTTAATTGGCTTAATCAACCGATGATTTACTTGCAGGTCTTCACTGCTTTTAACCACTTTTTCATCATCAGCCGAACTGGAAAGTAGAATAATGGGCTGTTGTTCTTTTGTGGGATAAAAGGTTTCCCTAATTTTCCTGATGGTTTCCAGCCCATTCATGTAAGGCATATGATAATCCATCAGGATCACATCATAGCGCTTGCCAGCTGCTAAAAGCTGCAAGGCATCAAAGCCGTTTTTTGCAGGTGTTGTATGTATATTTTTTAACAACAACATCTGGTTAATAATCTCACGGTTATTGTCATTATCATCAACCACCATTACCTCTTTAATGCGGTCGAGGTTCTCCCACCCTATCGGTTCACCAATGGCTGACTTTACAGTAATATCAAAAAAGAAGGTACTACCCAGGCCCGGTGTGCTTTCGAGTTCGAGTTTGCTGTGCATCATACCCAGCAATTTATTAGATATGGTAAGGCCCAGGCCGGTGCCACCATATTTTTTAGTTGTAGATCCGTCTTCCTGCGAAAATGCTTCGAAAATCTTACCCTGCTTTTCTGGTTTTATCCCGATACCCGTATCGCGCACAGCAAACCGGATGGTAGACTGTTCATCTTCTTTTAATAGTTCTTCTATCTTGAGCTCAATTTCGCCTTTTTCGGTAAACTTGGCAGCGTTACTAAGCAGGTTGATCAATATTTGTTTAAGCCGTATCGAGTCGGTCCAGATAAATCGCGGGAGGTTTGGTGTCAGATTCAACAACATCTCCAGGCCCTTATGCTGTACCTGGTAAGTGATAATATCGGTAGCCTGGGCACTCATTTCATACAGGTCAGACTGCTCAATATCCAGTTCGAGTTTACCTGCTTCTATTTTAGAGAAATCCAGGATATCATTAATAATACTGAGCAGTGCATTTGCAGACTGGTTTACGATGGTAAGGTATTGCTGCTGGGTATCAGTAAGGTTGGTTTTCAGCACCAAATCCGTAAAACCGATCACACCGTTTAAAGGGGTTCTGATCTCGTGGCTCATATTGGCCAGAAACTCTGACTTGGCCACACTGGCATCCTCGGCCTGAACTTTGGCAGCCTGAAGCTGTTCGCGCTGTTCAACAATAGCGGTAACATCTTGTGTGAAGATCATCATGCCGCCAATACGCCCATCAAACTGGTACCAGGGCCGCATTTCCCAGGCCGAATAACGGTAGGCATTGCTGCCTGAAAGCAGCAATGCATCTTCGTCATTACGTTCAACAGCTCCTTGTAAAATACGCTGGTGCCTGGCTTTACCTTCTGCTGTAATAAAATCAAATACCTCATAATAGGAAACGCCAATTACCTGCCGGTCTTTTATCTTAAAATCTTCCAGCCAGCAATTGCTTACAGCCACATAATGCATATCATTATCAAGCATGGCCACTGCAGCAGGCGCATGTTCTACAAAAGCAGCCAGTATTGCCCTTGATTTATTTGCCTCAATCTGGGCTCTCATTTTTTCATCGATATCCTGGAAGGTGCCCAGTAATCTTTTACAGATACCGTCTTTCATCACAGCCGTGCCTACGGCCCGCACCCAAACATCTTTACCCTGTGCGTTAACAATTTGTAAATCCAGGTTCCATGGAGTGCCATCGCGCATGGTTATTTCTATAGCCTTGGTAATAGCATCACGGCTCTCTCCTTCTTTATAAAAGCTAACAGCGGTTTTAAAATCGGGCTCAAAATCGGGCGGTACACCATGTATTTCTTTAGTTACCGATGTCCAGAATATTTTTTGGTCGGCTATGTCTACCTGCCAGCTACCAATCCTGGCTACCTGGTTAGTTTCTTCGAGCATCTGTTTGGTATACTGCAAACTTTTTTCCAGCTGGTAACGATCAGTAATGTCAACGGCATTGGCAATAACATATAATTCGCCCGCGGCAGACTGTTGCAGTACATTATTAAAGATCCATATTCTAAACGAACCGTTTTTATGTAATGTTGTCATTTGGCCCTCGGCTGCTCCTACATTACGGATCTGCGCCATATAGGCTTTTAACCCCTCATAATGATCTGCGGGGATAAGGTCAAATAAAGTTTTAGTGAGTATCTCTTCGCTACTATAACCCAGCATATCTGCCCCAGCGATATTAACTGATATAAATTTCCCATCCAGGTCATGCGTACACATCAGCCCTTGTGAGTTTTCAAAAAACGCACGTAATTTGGCCTCATTATCGGCTAATAATGCTTCTTTGGCAAGTTCCTCTGTCATGTCACGCCCTACGGCAAACAAATTATTGGTACCCTCTTCAGGCGAAGCAACCCATTGAATACTACGATACCCGCCCAAAGCCGAACGCATACGCATTACAAAGTTGAGTATCTTCTTACCTGCAAGCAGACGCTCCACTTTTTTTTGTGTTGCTACCAGATCATCCGGGTGGGTAACCTCATAAAATGATGTATTTAAAAGCTCATGCGCGCTAATCCCCAGTAACTGCTGTAAAGCAGGGTTTATTTTCCTGAAGTAACCATCAAGGCCTGCAACACAGATCAGATCTGGCGATAACTTGAATAAGCTTTCAAAATTTTTAAGTTCAGCTTTTTGTCGCCGTTCCACTATCAGTGCAGTTATCTCTTCTGATAGCAGAGCCAGTGCTCTTTTTTGCCCGGCAGTAAGATGACGTGGTTTTCGGTCAATTACACAAATGGTACCCAGATTATATCCCGAAGGATCTGTGAGCGGAAAGCCGGCATAAAAACGAATATCAGGCCTGCCTGTAACCAGTTCATTATCTTTAAACCTGTCATCCCGCGTGGCATCTTCCACCTCAAAAAGCGTGTCGTGCATAATGGTATACTGGCAAAAAGCAATATCCCTAGAAGTTTCACTAATTTCCAGCCCTACCTTAGATTTAAACCATTGGCGATGCTGGTCTATAAGGCTAACCAATGATATTGGTGTATCACATATTATAGATGCAAGCTCGGTAATACGGTCAAATTCCGCTTCACTCAGGGAATTTAAGATCTCGTAGCTTTCCAATGCTTTCAGGCGTTCCTGCTCATTCTCAGGTATGGGATTTCGTTTATCAGGCACTTTAAAAGAGTATTAAGCAATTAAATAGGTTGTAGCCGGGTATAATATATACCTTTTTATACGTATTGTGTTTTAAAAGGATATGCATTTGCATCTGGTACGTTTGCTTTCGCAGCCAACCCTAAGTTTTCAAATATTGGTAAACAATAACTAAAATCAAAAGTTTGACCCGCCGTTTATCTTAGCAAATGGTTCATAGCAGGTTATTTTTTTATTTAAATAAAAATCTGCGTGTATATATTATCAAACAAATCATATAAATTTACTTCTTCGATTTTTTTTAATCAAAAAAGAATTATTAAAACCATAAATTAAGCTTAGAACCTGTAAATGGATAAGAGAAAACCAGAATTTGATATTAATAACTGCTATATATCTAAAAACTGCTTAAAAGAATGGCAACCTGCTATTGAAAACAACAGAAAAAACATTAAAATAAAAAAAGGAGAGCTTATTTTTAAAGAAGGTAACGAAGTTAAGGGCGTTTACTTTGTAAATAGCGGCATTGTAAAAGTGCATAAAAGGTGGGATGCAGATAAAGATCTGATTATAAGGTTTGCCAGGGCGGGTGGTATTTTTGGGCATCGCGGTTTAGGAAACAACGAGTATTACCCTGTATCTGCTACTGCATTAGAGCATGGCATCATCAGCTTTTTCGATATGGATTTTTTCAGGTCAACCATTAAAGTAAATAATGATTTTACCTACGGGCTTTTAATGTTTTTTGCCGAAGAATTAAGAGAATCTGAAAGACGGATGCGTAACCTTGCCCACATGCCCGTTAAAGGCCGTATAGCCGAAGCATTATTGTTATTAAATAAGCAGTTTGGCGCCGACAGTAAAGGTATTATCAATATAGAATTGAGCCGTCAAGATCTGGCCTCGTTTGCAGGCACTACTTACGAAACCGTTTTCAGGGTAATTAATGACCTGGTGAGCGAAAAACTCATTACTGTAGCCGGTAAAAGCATTTCAATTATTAACCATAATGCTTTAACAAAACTCACCCAGGAGGCCGGCTTGCAAATTTAAGCCGGCCTTACTTTAAACAAGTTAACGAATTACCTCTAAAGCAGCCCCAGCTTTAGGGCGATAAAATAGCAGGCCGTAAAAATTTTCCTGATCGGCTGTTTCGCCATAAATGGCAGGAAAGTCTCTGTTCTCTCCCTTATTTTGAAGTAAAGAAACTACTTTACCATCACCAAAAAAATGCATACTATAACCGGCAATAGGATTCATTTTTGTAGTGTTTTTTGTTTCCTGCTCTAATTTTTCCCAACCATGATCGTAATTACCCTCCTTGCCGGATACAAAGAAATATGCCTGCGCTACTTCTTTTTCACGATTATAGATCATATTAGCAATGGTGGGCACATCCTTTTGCTCAAAAGCTTTTTTATAACGTTCACTGGCTTCTAAAACCTCTTTTTCTAAAGCCCGGTGATCCTCTTTGCTCAGGTCTACCCCATCGCTCCACCCTTTAAGGGTATAGGGCACGTCTGCGATAAACTCTCCGGTCCATTCAAAGTAAGGCAGTTTATCAGTTAGTTTAGGCAATTTTGCCACATAAACCTGTGGGGCATCAGCGGGTTTGCCTTTACCAAATTCAAAATGAACCACGCGGACAGAAAGATCGGCATCCGGCGAAAGCGCTGTTTCCAACTCGCCCGGTTTTATGGCTTTAGGGTATACCCTTACACGTATTTTTTGCTTGCCGCTCCTTAAAATATATTGTGCAAAACCTGCTGTTTGTTCGCCTGCGCTGTTTCCTGTTTCAAAAGAAAAATCAACAAGCATGTCATTTACAAATATTTCGTAAGTACATGCTACCCTGTTAACACGTAAAGAGTAGGTGGGATTATAGCTAAATGTTTTTACTGATTTTGATATGCTGTTATACTCTTCTTTGGTAATTTTCATTGCGGGCTGTTTAGATAAATCTTTTTTTTGTTGCTGCTGGCCACAGCTAAATTGACAAATTGCCGTTATTGCTAGTACTAAAATTAATTTAGTCGTCCTCATTTTCAAATTTTTTGAAGTAAATTTTATCTGTTTTAAAAGTATGCTCACCCAGGGTAATTTCACCTTCTATACTGCCGCCTGAGCTCATTAACTGCTCCCGTTCAAGTTTATCACCCTTTTTACTGCGTGATAATTTATTTAGTGAAGCCTCGGCTGTTGCTTTGAACGTTAACTTTAGCCCTTCAAATTTAAGTGAAGCTTCTGTAAAGAAACCATCAAAATCTACGCCAAGCGTTACTTCAATACCCATACCTACCTGCGCTGCCGCACCAAAACCCAATTTAGCTACCGCTTCGTACGAGCCTTGTACAATAGAACCCTTAATGGTAATATCCAATTCGACACCGGCTTGCAAGGCTGTTGAGCCTTTTGCGGTAAATTCTTTGGGCCCGGCTAATAAATTGTGCTGAAAATCAACTTCGGCACCAATGGTTCCCTTAACCCAAAAATCAACCTTAATACCATCCGGATTGTCTCCTAATGCGGCCAGCAATGTTTTAACTGCGGCCAAAACAGCATAAGCTATCGGGTGCCGCCTGGCCAGCAAATCTAAGATATGCCATCTTATTTCTACACCAATTAAAGGTTCTGCCTTTAACTTAACGTCAACGCTGAGCCCTTTCCTGCTTTTTAATTTTGGATAATGCTCGCCATCTATCGACTCATACTGCCAGCTTGCGCTAAACTCTATTTTAGGGTATAAGATCTCAACTTCTTGCGGAGGGCGTTTTAGCGACTCAACCAGGTGCTTGTAACGGCTTTGTAAACCATCTTTTGATATAAACTCATTAATACTTTCGTTACCACCAGCTGCATTGGGGCTAGGATCGTGCTTGCCTTCAATAATCTCGACGGCTTTTGTCACCAGGTCAAACATGCCCCCCATTTTGTCGTAAACACTCTTTACAAATTTCTGGGTGATATCGCCCTGGTTTTGACCGGCATTAAATTCTGTTTTTAAAGATATTTCAACCTCTTTTAAAATATCAACCAAGGTGCTGAGTTTACCTTTTTCCTGGGTTGTTGATGTTTTTTTCTTTGCTGCAACAGGTGTTCCGTAAGCGTCGGTAAAGGCTCCCTTCACATCATTATTAATCGCCTTTCTTTCCTTTGCACTTATAGCATCGGGCAATACCCTGTCTAATTGAGCGTCAATTTTGCGGGTTATCTTTTTGCCAATTTTTTCATACCGCTTTACCTTTTTTTCGGCACACCAACCAGGGAATAACGTTTCCAGCTTTTCTTTGTTAACATTAAAGCCAAATATTAACGACCATTTTATATCCGGATAAATAATAAAATCCAAATTATGCTTCCATCTGCATGACTGCGTAATTATGGGATATTTGTCGGTTTTAACACTCGGCAACCAAAAATAACCCCATATCCGTTCCCAGTCAACAGTACCATCTGCCTTAAGCATGGAGTATTTATACATGGCATCAAAAACCAGCTCGGTGTCAGAGTGCTTAATGATTTTTGTATATGATTTTGAATGGTCTGTTTTTCTTTTGGCTGTGACGCCTAAAACGGTAATTGGGTTAGTCCCCTTAACTTTTAGCGCACTGTCTTTATCTTCCGGGCGTTTATTTTTCTCGTCTTCGTCTTTGTAACCATCGCTTATTAAAGAATAGTAAATAATACTATGGCCTTTATGTTTAGGGTTGCCGGTGCATTCATCATTATTGCTCACAAAATCAATTAAGGTGAGGGTAATTGTTTGCTTTGCATTATCCTCGCCGGCAATAACTTCAAATACCAGGTTATTGCTATCTGTGTATTCAAGTACATTTTCATCAAATACAGGCCATTCTCCCTCTTTGTCCTTCACCTTAATCATTGCGTATTTGCAAGGATTAAATCTTTTAGGGTTGGTAGGGATATCGCCAACAATTACCGGCTTGTTGCCAACCTTACTTAAAGCGGTTTCTTTATTAATGTTTCCCTTAACGGTAATGTAATCTTTAGTAAGGGGCGTATCCTTGGCATTGGCCTGGCTAATTATTTTTACAACCGGGTAAATCTCGAGCGAGTCGCCGGCTGTGGCTGCCCACAGGTCATCAATAAATACATCAAGTACCACCTTTTGGGTTTTGTTGATCCTTACAGCTCCCGTTGAGGCCCCGGGCGCAGAACCGGGCTTATCCTGCTGAATAAAATCTGAGATCTGAATACTCGACGGCCGAGACCTTTCATCCTCCAGCATGGTGTAGATCTTAACCTCCCTGGTAAACTTCTTAAGGGTTATTTTGGGTGTTTTTTTATCTTTTTCGTATTCGGGTTTACCATCTGTTCTGGGGATTGGGGCCAGGTTATCGTCAGCATCTAAAAGGTCATGATCCATTAGCGTTATTTCAACATCCTGCCCATATAGTGCTTGTGTATAGATATGAAGCTGAACAGTGTCGCCAAATTTTCTTGCAGACTTGGTGATATCTTTCCCATCATTATTAGGCGAATACTCCCGCCAAATGGCCGAGAGGATAGCAGGCTTTCCTTTGGCGGCTATAAGGTAGCCGTTTTTTAATGAGTTGGTGGGTTCTGTCCCTTTTTCAAAAGCTTCAACCCATACCATACCTCCGCCTTCAATTACCTTCGGGAAAAGAAAACGCCTTTTAGGGCCTGTCCACCCAATGGCATCGCTGGCTTTAAAGTTGATGGTTTGCACCATATTACAAAGCCACTCATATTCTGTTTTTTGAGGTTCTTTGTCTTGCACCAAAGGGATAATGCCCACAATTTCGGCAGTCATACTGCCGCCCTCTTTTAAAACTACGATATGCGAGTTTTCATCTACCTTACCGTTGGGCTTTGGATGTGATCCCGAACTGTCTTTAGTGACAAGATTATCGACGGTAAGCTTTAGTTTTTTATTTTTAGCCATAACGTCTGGGTTTTAAAAACCGGGTGTTTCAATTAAATAGATATTCAGCAGTTCTTCTTCCACTTTTTTGATATTGAACAACGGATTAAGCTGACTTTGTACGTCTTCGTTTGCATTTGCTGTATTACCGGCTTTCATGGCTGCTGTTTGGCCGTGGAAAGTTATACTTACACAAGCCGACCCGGCAACAGAGCAGGTTGCTTTACTATCTTCTAACAGTACATGGGCCTTATCATCAAGCAATACTTTATCGTAAAAACCATCCCATTTGGTAATGGCAGGTTTACACGGATTATTATTCATTTTTTTACAGCTGCCAAATGATTTGGCCTTAAAAGGCTGCCCCAGATCTTTATCTGTAGCGATAAGTTTCTCTGAACCATTTTCATCATTGATGTAATGTTTAGATTGCGCTATAACCTTTATTTTATCGGGGGTTGTACCAAACTGGCAGATACAATCTGCACCCTGGCATACCAAATGTTTTTCGCTCATGATAATTTAATTAAACAGAAAAGAAAAAAAGCCTTTTTTCTTTTCTGGCTGTTCAGCCTGCTCTTCAACCAATAAGGCAGGATTGCTGTCTTTTAACCGGTCTTTTTCACGTAAATGATAAATACTTATTTCTGCAATGCGTTCGGTTGCTCCAATTAAAACCTTGCTTTTGCACGTTATTGAACTTATGCTACAGTCTGCCAGGTAAACTTTATAATTCAATTCAACCGCCCCTTCTACCGGTGTATGGATGTCTGAAAACGCACCGGATACCGGGTTAGCTAAGCCTTTTAACAAATCTTCGGCACTGCGGGCATCAGTACAAATACCTTGCTGCTGTATCTCAAACGTTTTGCTTTCGGTAGGGCTGGTATCCTTAGTTTGTGTTATGCTAAATATTAGCGGCTGTGTATAGGCCAGCATAGGCAATGCT
Source organism: Mucilaginibacter polytrichastri (assembly GCF_001911425.1). Taxonomy (GTDB): domain Bacteria; phylum Bacteroidota; class Bacteroidia; order Sphingobacteriales; family Sphingobacteriaceae; genus Mucilaginibacter; species Mucilaginibacter polytrichastri. The sequence goes on from NZ_MPPL01000001.1 coordinate 2,776,092, forward strand.
ATCTCACCAGCGTTACTATTGGGGTTGTTGTTAATATTGTACAAGGGCGAGAAATACAAAGAGAAAAACCAATCGTTTTTAATAACCTGATTGATGTGACGCTCATTATTCACCGCCCGATCCATACCGGTAATTAAATCTCCAGCCAAATCACCTTCATAATATTTACTGAGGCTTTCTTTCTCTTTGTTCCAACGTTGCTTTATCTCCTCGTAATTAGCCACTTTAATAAATTCGCCCCTGGTATTTGTAAGCACTTTTACAGGATACAGAATATTGCCACATTTTTCAGCAAACTCATCAATCATTTGCTCTGCCGGCTTATCATTAATGTATACCCGTTCTTTAGTAATTTCTACCAGGTATTGGTTCCCGGTAAGCTGTGTATAACCGAGGCTAATCTCATAATGAAAATTATTAGACTGGTTTTCGGCACCCAATGCAATTGATACGCCGTAAGTTCTGTTAAGGCCTGCTACATTTAATCGTAATGGCTCAACATCATTTACATGGTGCGCAGTTACAGGATGGACTGTATTCCATGATTCTGGCATTTTCTTATCAGCTAATTATTAAAACAACTTATTTTTCTCAACGCTTTTAGACATTACTGACTTGCCGGAATACAGTACCATATTTTCGGCATTACTGTTAATCTGCACTTCGTCGGCAGTTTCAATAATCTTTTTAGCCCTTACGTTAATATCAAGTTTGGCTTGCTCTGCAATGGTGTTGGCCTGTAGCAGAAAGTGCTTCCCAGTGTTGAAGGTATTGTTTTGGCTTACCTGGGTTCTCATATCCTTACCTACCTGCACATCCAGGTTTTCTTCTACATTGATCTTCATATTTTTAGCATTAAGCGTCATATTCTCTAAAGCAGTAATGGTAATGCTATCGGTAGAGGTATCAATGTGGATTACGTTATTACGGATATCGGTAATCCGGATCCCCTGGGTATCGTTATGGTCGTCAAATTCTATTAGGTGGCCGCTTCTGGTGGTAATGCTTTTTAAATGATTCTCAATTTGCTTACTGCTGTCCACATTACTATTGTTGTAAACACTGCCCATAACAATAGGCCGGGCTACGTTACCTTCCTCAAAATTTATCAGCACCTGATCGCCCTGTTCGGGGATGGCAAAAAAACCACGATTCGAGCCTCTTACACCCTGGCCGGCGTTTGGAGTTACTACCCGCAACCACTCGGTAGGGTCATTATTATTACAATCCCAATTAAATTTAACTTTAATGCGGCCCTGCTTTAATGGGTCATCATTATCTAACACGGTTGCCACTTGTATATCTGCAAGTGGTAATTGAGATTCTACAGGGATATGTTTACTATTGGCTGGAATGGCCTCAAAGGTATGGTGATAATGGCCTACGCCATCCATATGATGCGATACACCCGTTACCAAAAACTTACCAAAATCTGTAGTTACAAAACTCGTTTCTTCTTTTAAGCTCATGCTGATATCCAAAACACGACCAATACCTACGTACGGATTATCACCACTGCCACTTAATTTCACCAATTGCGAAATGATGCCCGACTGTTCGTTATCAATAAAGCTATCCATGTCTTTCTGATTGTCTATCCGCACATGCAGCGGCTGACTGTAAACTTTACTGTATACCATTTTAGAAGCGCTAATGGCGTGCGACAGATCTTGCGTTTCAGAAGGATCGGACTTTGGCTGCGAAGTAAAAATCTGGTCATGAACCGAGTTGTATGAAAACTTACGGTAATTTAAAGGCGCTATATTCATTCCATAGTGTATGGTATGCAAATCGCGTCCATAAACTATTTTCACTTCTTTAAAGCTATCCGGCTTTCCGAATTGCATTTTTACGCCATCGTAAAAAAACATTTCATGGTACTGGGATGATAGCCTGTTTAAGAAACTAAAATCAGACTCGAGGTATTGGATCATATAATCTATAGGCTCTGCCCTAACATTATTGATCTTTATGCTTAAATCATTTTCTGCAACATCATTAGTTGCCTTTCTGATGATGGAGCTTAAATCCTGATTTAGGTATGAACCAACATCGGGGCCGCGATCAATAAGTATGGTCGGGCTGTAACCGGTCAGTTCAATTTCGCCAATATAGCCGTGGCTTTGTACAAATTCTACCTGGGTTACTGTGCCTACAAATACGTTTTCGTCTTCGCCAAGATTACCAAACTGAATGGTCAGCTTTTTGCCAATATAATCTCTGCTTTGGTCGAGGCTTACGGTTTTAGGTAAACCGGCCATGTAAAGATTATATCGTAATGTAAATACGTGATGGCTGTTAAATCTTTGTTCGAGCACAAAGGATGTAAACTGATTAATAGATTCGCCATCAATGTTTATACTTACCTTGAATTGCTTTTTCATAATTAAGCTACTTAATAATGGATACTTAAAACACAGCCGAATCGGCAAACGTTAATTTATCCATGTAAATCCATTTGTTATTTTTATTTAAATACCACACGCATAACCGCTGCCCTTTATTTAATTGCCAGATCAGTTCACGTACTTTTACACGGGGTGAATACCTATCTGCCTTGGGGATATGGTTATATATCGAGATTCTAAACTCAGACAATGGCTGTTGAAGCGTAAAAACAGTATCTGCTATGGTTTGCCCCAATTGCGCCTTCCCCTGGTCGGGAGATAGTTTCTTGATACCGGAAGTATCCGGCTCAATTTTTTTTTCGTGATGTTGAGCTACCATAGTTGATTTTTTAACCCTGTTTTTGTCGCTACTGCCTAAACAAGAGGCAATGACCAAAACACTTGCGAAAAAGAGATAAGCTACTTTCATAATGGTTTGGATACATTGAATTTTAAACCTGGTATAAGCGTGTTAACTACTTGTTTTACATAGTCCAGGTGTCTTTTTCTTACCTGTTCGCCAACATTCATAATACTAGGAAAATCATGCAGATAGGGGCTGCTATTTAAATACTCATCGCCATGCCTGCCTGCTGTATATGGGATATTGCCAATGGTATGGCCGTACTCATGAACCACGCCGCGCTGGTAATAATTTTTTGGCCGCGAAAACTTTTTTAACGTTGATACTGTGTCTTCCGAATCCAGGCTTATTTTACGGGTTTCCCATATGATAAAACTTTGCTCGAAACTCCCCCTCGGAATTTTAGTGGCATTAACATCCCAATGCTGATTGGTGCCTAAAACCCATTCTATGTCAAAATAAACCCGTAAAGGCCTGGCATGGTACTTTTCTGGCAAAACAGAATCGGGGGTTGGTGTAAGTTCAAATGGAGTTCCCCAAACAGACCAGATAAGCTTATCGGCAGCGGCATGAAACTTGCGTTTCTCGGGGTAGGTCCATGCAGTGGCCCCTAATTTACTGGTCCAGGTATATTTCCAACGCTGTGTTATTTTAACTTCGTTTTTAATAAGACTTAGCTGTACAGAAAAATGAGGTGTATCTTTATAATAAGTAAGCATCGGCAAATAGAATTAGTAAACATTTAGGTTACATTCTCTTTTATCACAGCGTTTTATAGCTATTCTGTTTTTAAATAAAATACGTTCATCGGGGTAAAGAACGTGGTCTTTTTCACTGTATTACAGCATTATAATGCTGCTGCTTTTTTTAACAATTACGTTCATCGGGGTAAAGAACGTGGTCTTTTCACTATGTTACAGCGTTGTAATGCTGTTGCTTTTTTAAGCAAAATGCGTCCATCGGGGTAAAGAACGCTGCATTATTACTACAAAAACACGCTGCTTCTGGTTTTAATATTTGTTAAGCGGAGGTACAATTACCGTACACTAAATTTATTTAAGGCAAAAAATATTCAATCATTATTATTAAACACACTACCAGGTGCCGCCTGCACCACCTCCACCTGTACTACCACCGCCCCAGCTACCGGATTCTGATGATGACCCAGAACTACTGCTATCGTTGTCATCATCATCTCGCGACCGGCTGCTTACTGTAGCAATTAGTACCGGGATTACTGTTTCGGCAATTAAGCTTTCATAGTCACAAAAAGCACATTCGCGCACTTCTTTTCCTTTTCCTTCGCGTTTGCGCGTTGGCTTTACTACTTCAATTTCTTTTGGCTTACCCAGTGTTTTAAAACCGCATTTTGGGCAAGGTTCATAACCCTGGAAATTAGGCCCTTCATTTGGTATTACTTTAACATCATTACCGGCATTACTCACCCATATATCGTATTGATATACGCCTATCTTTTCCTCTTTTTTTTGCCCTTCGGACAAATAAGGCGAGCCAGTTTTGTTCTTGTCGCGATCTACCCTGGTCATATTGTTACCCAGTGCATCTGCCGGGGCATTTGCAAAACGCTTACTGGTTTTCTGAATAACGCCCTTCTCTATTTTCATCCTGACAAGCAGTAACGGACTAAGGACAATATACCAGCGAACGGATTGATGCAATGCTTCAACTTGTGTGTTAAAATTCAGATCATCCTGATGAGCCTTTCGCAACGCACTTAATACAAATAAGTAACGGGCTAATATGGCAAACGAAAGAAACACATACAACCAATAAGGCAATAGCGGCAAAAGCACTGCTATCATATGCTTAAAACCATCATTTAAATTGTATAAAACAAAAATGACGATTGATGCAAGGCCAACTACGCACATGCCAATTACTATGATACCGCCCCAAAAACCGTACGAATTATAACTTTTTCCGGCGCTTTTTGGCAACTTGGGATTCATCTTTTTTAACCCATCAGCCGCAAACTTGTAGTACACAAAAATGAGCAATGATACAATTGCAGGTAACAACCAATCAAGATTTAACCCGTTATTGGTATCTTTCAGTAGTGACTTTAGCTCTTTACTATTAGCAGGTTGCTTTAAATATGCCGAGATGGTTTTTAGCGTTAAAAGGATGCCTGCACCGTACTGCTGTTCTTTAAAATAAGGCACTAAATTATGGTCACCTATCTCTTTTAAAGCTGCATCTGGCAGCAAGCCTTCTAAACCGTAGCCTGTAATAAACCGGTAATGATGCCTGTTGGTACTAATAAATAACAGCAAACCATTATTGGCATATTTTTTACCTATTCCCCACTTTCTAAATAAATCTTTGGCGAAAGTAAAATCGTCGATATCGGTGTTAAAATCATTAACGATAACCACAGCGGCCTCAACACCTGTTTGTTTTTCTAAGCCACCTATAATTTGGTTGAGCGAGTCAACAGCTGCGCTTTCTAAAACATTTGCAGCATCACTGATATACCTTTGCTGTCCGCTAATTTTAGGGTTAGGCACGTCATCAACAGATTGATAAACCTGTTGTGCATAGCCTGTACTAAAAAAGAATAACAAATAAAAGAAAAGCGAAAACGGTAGAAATGCTTTTGGTGTACTCATTAATCTTAATGTTCCTTTTGCAGCGTAAAGTAATAAACGTTATGAATTTTTCTGTAGATGAGGCATCATAAAGCAACAAGATATACGTAAAGATAGATACTATCCCCTACGTATATCTTGCTATTTCAATGCTATTTTGGCCAGTCATTTTCGTGCTCGGCATTACCAATTTTTAAGGTACGGGCCGAGATTACAAAACTTAATGACATTGGCGTATTGCCAATAATTGATAAGCCTTCATTATATTGAATGATATAGCCGTCCTGAAAAGAAAGTTCTTTCATTTTGGCATCTTCTTCTGATTTTTTGAAGGTGATGGTGCCGCTCAGTGGTTTGTATTGGTTATTCACCATTGATTCGATCACCGAAGTATCTTCGGTAGATTCTACTTCAACCTGTATGGTACCGCCATACACGCCTGATGACGGACGACCTTTTGCGTCGACATCCCTGCTTAATGCATAACTGCATTGCAGCACGTCAAACTCTTTCGAGCCGATATTAATTCTTGCTTTAAAAGCCATGGTAGTAAAATTTAAAAAGTTAATTAATCAGAGAACAACAACGTGCTATAAGCAGGCCTGTTATTCTCCCTAAAACGATCTAGTGATTAGTTGGCGCTCACACCCGGCCAGTCGTTCACATGCTCTGCACTGCCCAGTTTTAGCTTACGTGCAGATATGGTGAATTTGTAGCTCATTGGTGTATCACCGATGATGTTTAATCCTTCAGAATATTTCACAATGTAAGCGTCCTCAAAGGTCAGCTCTTTCATTTTTGAATCTTCTTCAGATTTTTTGATCAGTAAAGTACCGGTTAGCGGTTTGTACTGATTGTTTACCATGGATTCGATCACTGAAGTGTCTTCGGTAGACTCTACTTCGATGTCAATACTGCCGCCATATACTCCTGAAGACGGGCGTCCTTTAGAGTCAACATCGCGATTTAAGGCATACGAGCAATTAAGTACATCATACTCTTTGCCCGAAAAATTTAATCTTGCTTTGAAAGCCATAACGATAAATTTAATGGTTGATTAAAAAATGTAATACTTGTAATATTATTAACTACAAGTTGTATGAAGTATTGTTTCAGAAAATATTATTTTTTTATTTCGCCAATCATGATCTATCTTTTCGCACAAGTTAAAACACAATACTCAAGGCAAATAAAATAGCATTAACATCATTAAGCAACTCGCATTAATACTCTGGCATCCTCTCCACCCTCCTCGTCTTAACAATAAAATAACAATATGTTAACCTAAAAATATAGTTAAATCAACTTTAGAAGCTGTTATTTGATAATTATGCATCAATTATTTATCGCTGTGGTTCTTCCTTTCATTGGCCAGGTAGAATTAGGCGGTTATCTGCTGGCTGTTTTCCTGCTGTGCATCCTTGCCGTAATAGGGTTTGAGTTTGTAAATGGGTTTCATGATACCGCTAATGCAGTTGCAACCGTTATTTATACAAAAGCTCTAAAACCAATTTATGCCATTCCGTGGTCGGGCGCTTGGAATTTCCTGGGCGTATTTCTTGGAGGCGTAACCGTTGCTATGGGGATTTTGAAACTGGTACCCTTAGATAAACTAATGACCTTACCCGTTAGCGTGGGCGCATGCCTGGTTTTATCTGTACTTCTGGCATCCATTATCTGGAACTTGGGTACTTGGTACCTCGGCATTCCCTGCTCTAGTTCTCACACCATGATTGGGGCCATGATTGGTGCCGGTTTAGCTTTTACCTGGTATTACAACGGCCCGGGTGTAAACTGGGAGAAAGCAGAAGAAATTGGTTCATCATTAATTTTATCGCCTATTATTGGTTTTGGTGCTGCGGCACTGCTCATGTTATTTTTAAAGCATGTAACCAAATCACATGCCTTGTTTCATATCCCATCGGGCGAAAACGACCGCCCTCCTATTCATATCCGCTTACTGCTGATTACAACATGTACGCTGGTCAGCTTTTTTCATGGAAGCAATGACGGTCAAAAAGGTGTCGGTTTATTCATGCTGATCCTCATCGCTTTTATGCCTGCAAGGTTTGCGGTTAATCATAAAATACCAAATGCCAAAGTTTTAACAGCACTAAACCAAACAGAACAGGTAATTACTAAAACCATAGCTGCCGACCCCGGCAAGAAGGAACTATTAATGAAACTAAATGGTGCTGTTAACCAAACCAAAGCATCACTAGCAGCCAAGAACGAAAAAGATGTGGCTAAAACTTACAGCTACCGCAAACAGGTAGAAGGCGTTATCAAAGATATCAGGGCTGTAGTTAAGGATGAAAATATAAAGATAGCTCAACAAGACAGGGCTACACTCACCAGTGCCTCTAATGAGTTGGAGCATGTAACTGACTTTGCACCCATATGGGTTATTGCCACCATATCCCTCTCCCTGGGGTTAGGCACCATGATTGGCTGGAAAAGAATAGTAGTTACCATTGGCGAAAAAATAGGCAACGAACATTTAAATTACGCCCAGGGCGCTACCTCTGAAATTGTTGCCGCTTCAACCATTGGGCTTAGCACGGCATTTGGCCTGCCGGTAAGTACTACGCACGTATTGTCCAGCGGTATTGCCGGTGCTATGGTTGCATCGGGAGGTAAGGGCAACCTTAATAGTAAAACTTTGAAAAATATCGCGCTTGCCTGGGTGCTAACACTCCCGGTAGCAATTATATTAGCGATATTGCTATTTATGTTATTTCATTTATTTATATAATAATTATTAAAAAATGAATCAGATCCTTGTTGCTACAGACTTTTCGCC
>NZ_MPPL01000001.1:2784264-2857871 GCF_001911425.1 Mucilaginibacter polytrichastri
AGTGCCGCTAACGCTATGGAATATGCCATGGGGCTGGCCCTTTTGCTCCGGATGGAAGTATGCGCAATCCATGCTATCCACCCTACAGAAGGTATTAATAACAGCACGTATAACGCTATCTTTATAGAAGATTATTACCGTAATAAAAGAGAAGCGCTTAAAGACTGGGCTGCAGTTTACACAGCAAAAGATGCCTTTAAAAAAGTAAAGGTAACCACCTTGTGTGATGTAGGATTCCTAAAAACGGTTATAACTAAACATATAGATAACCACCCGGTAGAATTATTGGCAATGGGCATTACCGGTGCCACCGGCATTAGTGGCATTGTGGGCAGCAATGCCAGTATGATGGTTACTAAAGTAAAAATACCAACCCTGATCATCCCGCTGGAAAGTAAGTTCCCGGATGTGCCTGCCATTACACTTGCTACAGATTATGAAACAAAATTATCGGCACAGGATGTTACCGCACTCAATGAAATGATTAAAGCATTTGACTCTAAAAAAATGGAGGTATTATATGTTGAAGAAAAGCCTGATACCAAACATATCCAAACCGGGGAAGCACACATCAAAGAACTCATTCCCCATACCGAACTTCATTTTAATTACCTGAAGGACAGCAGCCCACTTAGCGGAATTATGGAATTCATCGAAACACATGAAACCGACATCCTGTGCCTGGTGAAACACCACCACAATATTATTTATCGCCTTTTTAATCGCAGCACCGTAAACCAGATCATGAACCGGTCTGTTAAAGCTATCCTCGTATTACACGAATAATGAATTACACTGTACCCGTTTTAAAAAAAAATCAACCCGACGATAGTTATAAGTTTCAACCCTTACCGAACCCTACCGGCAAATATCCTTACCATCTGCCCTTAAATGAAGTACTGCCGGGTATAAACCCGAAACGCATGTGCTTCCACATGGCAGGCGATACGGGCGGTAACAGGCAGCCCGAAGCACGGAAAAGCATTGTTGAACAGATGGCGGCCCAGGCAGTAGAAGGAAGTTTTTTATATCACCTTGGCGATCTGGTTTATCACCATGGCGAGGCCGACCAGTTTGCACAACAGTTTTTCGAGCCTTTTGAGCAATATCCCGGCCCTATCTTCGCTATTGCCGGTAACCACGACAGCGATATAAATCCCGATAGTAAGCAACCCTACCAAAGCCTCGACGCTTTTACTGCCGTATTTTGTGGCAATGTGCCCCAAAGAATTTCATTCAGCGGTAAAAGTAAAAGACAAAACATGATACAGCCCAATGTTTACTGGACGCTGGAAACACCCCTTGCAACCATCATTGGGCTACACACCAATGTGCCAAAATATGGTGTTGTTTTGGCAGAACAGCTAAACTGGTTTAAAGAAGAACTTCTGGCCGCACCAAAAGATAAAATGCTGATCATCTGCCTTCACCATGCCCCTTATTCTGCAGATATTAATCATGGGTCGAGCCTGTTGATGATAGAAATGCTCGAAAATGCTTATGCCGCCACCGGCGTAAGGCCCGATGTGGTTTTTAGCGGCCATGTACATAATTACCAGCGGTTTCATAAAACGGATAAAGATGGTACAGAAACACCTTATGTGGTAGCGGGTGCAGGTGGCTTTGACGAATTGCACAACATAGCCTTACTTAGTGACGAACGTTTTGCCGGCCTACCTGTAAATGGCGTTACTTTAAAACATGCCAATGGTACCCAGCATGGCTTTTTGAAAATCACCATTGAACAAAGCAAAAGTAATTTGGTACTTACCGGTAAGTATTACGCCATGAGCGGCCATGTTGCTATAGAAAATGATTGTTTCACAGTTTGTAAGCCTATTCATAAAAACTAATAGCCACCCTCGTCATTTCTCCTGCAACCCATATTGCAATATGATAATTCCTTTTGCGCCCGATAAATGAAAGTATATATGTTGGAAAAAACTGTAAGCTTGAGTGCGTCTTTATGTAACCCAAACCTCAATTTGGCTAACACAAACCAGCATTAGGATAAATCTGCTTTTGCTTTACAAACGACCTTTGTATCATCAAAAACAGAAAAACATGAAAATCATTGTAACAGGTTCTTTAGGTAACATTAGCCAGCCACTAACCAAACAGTTAATACAAAAAGGGCACGCCGTAACCGTTATTAGCAGCAAACCCGAAAAAAGGATAGCAATTGAAGCTTTAGGCGCTACCGCTGCTATTGGTACAATAGAAGACGTTAGTTTTCTGACAGCCACTTTTACCGGCGCAGATGCTGTTTATTGCATGTTGCCGCCCTTCGATTATTTCGATCCAAATCTCGATATTATGGCAACCACACGCAGGCAGGTTGGTAATTACACAGAGGCCATTAGGGCATCTGGTGTAAAAAACGTTGTTCACCTGAGCAGTATCGGAGCACACACAGATAAAGGAAATGGACTGCTTGCTTTTCATAACCTGGCAGAGCGCATTTTTAAAGAACTACCTCCAGACGTAATTATTAAACATATGCGCCCGGTAGGTTTTTACACCAACCTGTACAACTTTAAAGATACCATTAGGGGCAAAGGCTTTCTCGGGCTATTTTTAACTATACGTTTTTCGGGCTTTTGGAGCACTATAACGGGTAAAACAGGCGTTATTGCAGCAAACTATGGTGCCGAAGATAAAATGCCATGGGTATCGCCGATAGATATCGCAACTGCAACTGCCGATGAACTTACCAGCACTTTTACTGAAAGAAAATTTCGTTACGTAGCCAGTGAAGAATTAACCTGTAATGAAATTGCAAAAATTATAGGCGAAGCTATTGGTAAACCCTATTTAAAATGGGCACTCATGTCTGACAAAGAAATGCTGAGCGGTTTAAAAATGTTTAAAATGCCCGAATCAAGAGCTCAGGGCGTTGTTGATATGAATATAGGGATGCATAATGGTTTGGTAAACGAACATTACTATTTAAACAGGCCAAAAGTTATGGGTAAAACAAAGATGAAAGATTTCGCAAAAGAATTTGCAGCAGTTTATAACCAGTAATTAATATATTGAACCATGGCAAACATGCAACCGTACCGCATTAAAACGATTACAGAATATCATCGGCTATTGGGACTACCCAAACCTCAGCATCCCCTGATTAGTGTAATCGACCTTGAATCATTTACCCCCTATGAAACAGATGGGCCAATCTGTTTGATTTTTGATTTCTACTGTATTTCTTTAAAACGGGATCTAAATGTAAGAATTAAATATGGCCAGCAGGATTGTGATTTTGATGAAGGGGTATTGTTTTGTATGTCTCCCGGCCAGGTTTGGAGTATAGCGACTAAGAAAGACGCTACAAAAACATCTTCGGGATGGATGATTATCATTCATCCCGATTTTCTGTGGAACACACCCCTGGCCAAAACCATTAAGCAGTATGAATATTTCGGTTATTCGGTGCATGAGGCCCTTTACCTATCTGACAAGGAAGAAACGATGATAACCAGTATAGCAAAATACATTGAGCAGGAGTATCATGCTAATATTGATAAATTTAGCCAAAATGTAATAATTGCTCAATTGGAAGTAATACTAGCCTATGCCGACCGGTTTTACCAGCGTCAGTTTATTACACGGAAAATCTCCAGCCACCAGATCATCAGCCGTGTAGAAGATATTATTACGAGATACTTTAGCAGCGAGGATTTAGTAAAACAAGGATTGCCTACAGTAGTATATATTGCTGATGAGCTAAATTTAAGCGCCGGTTATTTAAGCGAATTACTTAAAGCTGTCACCGGGCAAAACACCCAACAACACATCCATAATAAATTGATAGAAAAAGCAAAAGAACGATTATCTACCACCTGTTTATCTGTAAGCGAAATTGCTTACGAAATGGGGTTTGAACATTTACAATCCTTTAGCAAATTATTTAAGGCAAAAACCAATCTCTCACCTTTAAAATTCAGGGCTTCATTCAATTAATCATGATACATTTCTTAGATATTTTACAACTGCGCAACAGGCCTCTATTTATTTTCGGGGCTTGTAATATGTTTGCAGCAGCAATATTTCTACTCCTAACCCGGTTTTCAAGCACCATGCTAAGAGGTGCAAATGCCTGGTTTAAGCCATTTAAATTTGCTTTATCTATAGCGGTTTTCTCGTGGACAATGGGTTGGTATACTTATGAACTTAGCGCACCGGCTACAGTTAATCTATATAACTATGTTGTTATTATACTTTTGGGTTTCGAGGTTATTTACATTGCACTGCAAGCCGGTAGAGGGAAACTGTCGCACTATAACGTAAGCTCTCCACTTTTTAAGTTTTTGACTGCACTAATGGGCATTGCAGCTGCCATTGTAACGATTTGGACCGGCTATATCGGTATACTTTTTTGCACTACAAATCTCCCTAACCTACCAGTTTATTATGTGTTAAGTATCCGCATCGGCATTTTCCTGTTTGTTTTCTTTGCTTTTCAGGGTGCATCAATGGGGGCCAGGCAAACCCATACCGTTGGCGGGCCGGAGGGATATTCAAGGTTACCTGTTTTTAACTGGAGCACTAAATACGGCGACCTCCGTATTGCCCATTTTATTGGCATGCATGCGTTGCAGTTGTTACCCCTGCTATCGTGGTACGTTTTCAGGGACATTACAGCCACCTTAATTATAGGTCTTTTGTATGCATTGCTTGCTGGCTTTACCCTTGTAGGTGCACTAAAAGGCAGGCCTTTGATCAATATTTAAAAATGAGTTTAACAATTGATTATTCCAAAACTAAATTGCCCACAACCAAGGCAAATTAAACTATTCATCAAACATCAATTTCGTTTCTAATCTATTTTTTTATACATTCGCCGCCCTTAAAATTGGGTCGTTTTATTGCATTGTTATGAAAAGGTTTTTATACGGAATTGATTTTGGAACAACTAATTCGGCATTGGCTATTTACGATGAGGAGTCGAAAGAGATCAATCATACCATTATTATTCCTTCGCTCATTTATTTCTATCATGAGCCCAATGCAGAGCGTGACAAAAATTACGTAGTAGGCGAAGAAGCCATTGCAGCCTACCTTAACGATGGTATGAAAGGCCGCTTTATTAAATCTATTAAGCAAATACTATCCCGGAGTAGTTTCACTGAAACCCGCATCCACAATAAAAGATACAATGCATCAGACCTCGTTGCTATTATTTTAGAGGAATTAAAAGAGCGTGCAGATGAATTGACAGGCCAAGATTGCCGAAAAGCAGTAATTGGCAGACCTGTTTTTTTTGATGACGACAACGTGCAGAAAGATACCTTAGCACAAAACCGGTTAAATAAAGCAGCCGAAATTGCAGGTTTTGTTGATGTACGCTTTCAATTTGAACCGATAGGTGCCGCTTTTGCCTATGAGAAAACCTTGGCAAAAAAAGAAAACGTACTAGTGGCCGATTTGGGCGGCGGTACTACTGATTTTACGTACCTCGTTCTCGACCCAGCTAAAACAGGAAGCAAAGACAGGAAAAATGACATGATGGCCACCGGCGGCATTTATATAGGCGGCGACAGCTTTGACTCTGCTTTTATGTGGGAAAAGGGTACGCCATACTTTGGTAAACACACGCAATATGAAGCCACGCCGGGCAAGGTGCTCACAGTACCGAAATCGCTTTTTGCCAATATTTGCTCCTGGGAACAAATGAACTTTTTTAACGGCCCGCGCATTAAAAAGGATATTGAAGATTACTATTATTACTCGGGCAAAGACCGCAAGTTTAAAAACCTGATCACCCTCATTGATCATAATTTAGGCTATTCGGTATTTCAGGCCATTGAGAAAACAAAGATCACCCTAACCAGCGCAAACAGCGCTGCCTTTAGCTATCATAAAATGGATATCAAAATTAATGAAGATATCCCCTTACCTGTTTATGACCAGATTATAGCAAAAGATGTGGAACGGATTGAAAATTATCTGACTGATTTTTTGACACAAAACAATATTGATCCCCAAAATATTGATAGCCTTTTTTTAACCGGCGGTACATCTATGGTTGGCAGTATCCAAAAGCTATTTAAAAATAAGTTCCCGCATGTTAAGTTAAACTCGGGCGATAACTTTAAAAGTGTGGCCAAAGGTTTAGCTTACAGCGGTTACCTGTTTGAGGATTAGCGTTGACTAACAACGATTGGTACCCTATCCTTATCGCAAAGATTTAGCATACAACAACTTCATAAAATAACCACCAACAACGCTGCGGGCCTGAAAGCCAACTTGTTTGCCATCGGTTGTTTCATGCCAGTCGCTAAGCGGCACACGTGTAGTGGTTTCTAAGGCATATTTATAAACAGGTTTTATTAGTGCTTCAAAATCTTTTTGGTTAGATGCAAATGTTGCGGACCACACAATCCAGTCAGATTTTGTGTAGGTTTTACGGCTATCCAAGGGTAAACCATATTCATTCTGCTTGCTTAAGTAGTATTTAATTTCTGTATCGTAAACAGACTCAGGGAATAAATTGAGGTCTAATACCTTATCCCATACCAGGTTATATTTTTGGCTCCAGGTGCCTTTATTTTCAAAAGTAAGTGTGTAATGATCTCCATCGTTGGCCATTTGCATCCATTTTACCGCCATTCCTTTTGCAATTTGTTTGTACTTTATGGCAGTTGCCTTGTCCCCTAACGCTTCGGCCAATTGGGCATAGCATGCAATACCCACAATTGCCTTTACAGACAAATTTGCATTACGTGCCAGGTGGCCTGCAAAATCATCGGTACATAGCTGATTTGCAGGATCAAAGCCCTCTTTAGTTAAATAATTAACCCAGGTACTCAATGTTTTCCAATGCTGTTTTGCATAGTTGGCATTACCTTGAAATTTGGCAATAGCGGCCGTAAGGATAATCATATTGCCCGATTCTTCAACAGGCATTCCCTCTCCGTAAGTTTGACCATTAGCCTGCGGGTAAGAACCAAGATCGTGTGCAGCAAAACCTTTGTCGAACTTCCCGCTTTCGCTGAAATAGAAAATACCGTTTAACATCCCCTGCAACAAACGCGGATTATAAAGCAAATACAGCGGAGCAGATGGATACGTAACATCGACCGTATTAATAAAACCACCGCTAAAGTTTTCTTTAGAGAGCCAAAGTATTTCGCCCTTCGGGCTTTTAACTAATTGATGCGCTGCAATGCTCTGGCGATAAGCAAGTACACATAAATTAGCATAGTCTTTACCTCCCGCTTTCAAAGCATCACTATACATGGTTTTGTTAAAAGCTGTACATTGGTGTATAATAGCCGGATAGCCGCTAGCCGCAGCACTAAGCTGATGCTCCATGGTTTCTTTACCCGACAGGTTCCACCATGGCCTTAAATTTTGATGGAAGTATTGGATGGCGTAAATATCATCGTACCCTATTTCTAAAAACCTGAAAACCGGCGCAGCCCCTACTTTACCCAAAAAAATAACTGTGTTTAAAGCCAGTTTTGTTCCCTGTTTAATTGTAGAAGCCTCGCTCCCCTTCACAAATGCATTAACAGCTTCTTTTTGTGAAGTTATAAATTGCTTTGCGTTGGCAACCTTTGGAGCTGCTATATAAACGTATCCCCAATCTATGCGCTGGTCGTCACCTTTCTTTTGTAAAATGGGCTGTGCGGTTGTGCCTGCCTTTAGTATAGATAATTGCGGTGTATTATAACTTTTGGCAACTACCTCCTGCGATGGTTTATTAACTGCAAGATCTGTCGATGCACTTAGGTATATTTTTATCTGATGTGTGTTTCCGTCGTTGGCCTTAACGCTATAAGTAATATAAGAAACCGGCCTTGATAGTAAACCTAAATCGCTCAATAACAACGGGGAAGTAAATGTTAAATCGAGGTCAACGTTTCCACATTTAAACTTATAAATAGTTTGCGTAGCGTTGAGATCTACACTTTTTTGATCGGCCAGTAAAATTGCATTGGGCTCCACAACTTTTTCCTTATCAACTAAACCAACATCAATACGGGCACCCCCGCCGGTATTTACCACATGAATAGCCAAAACGTTCTCGCCGGTTCTCAGCTTATTTTTATCAATCGGGATCATTCCATAATCATTGGTAACGCCCACTTTGTTGTATAAAGGTTCGCCGTTTAATGAGATCTCCACATCGTCGTCATGAGATAGTTTTAGAACCAGCTTATTAATCTCGTCTGCATTGGTAACTGTAAAGGTTCTTCGTAGCCAGATATCCTTTGTAGACCATATAGTTTTGTCCTGCCCTTCGGCATTGCCAATAGGCGACATGCCCGATTTCCAGTCCTTGGCATCGTATTGCAAAGCTGTCCAGTTACCCTCGGGTTGGGTTTCTGTGTAGCTAACGGTATATAATTGCTCGTCTGATGCTGGAAGTATGGTTTTATAATATTCGGGCTCTTTGCCTAGAAAACGATAAATAGCACCATCAACCTTAATTAAACCAATCAACGACTGGTTAGCCCCCGTCCAATGCGAAGTGGTTGAAGCTGTCAGGTTATCTGTTGTTGACCAGATGCTGAAGTATGGGTTATGTGTTATAAGCGGATAAGCCGGGGCTTTTCTACTTTGGGCAAACAAGTTGTTGGCTCCTATAAAAACCCAAACAATTAGGAACAGCCGAATATTACTGAGCATAAAATTTTATAAATGATTGAAAACGATTACTGTAATATGAAATACTCGTTTAAATATTATTTTCCATACCATACTGTTTTAAAACATCGGGCGGTACGCCTATCCATTTATTGGGCGCATTACCTACATAACCCACATCATGAAACCCCATTTTGGTTGTAAAGAAACCAGATGCGGTTAAATCGCGCATTCGGTTAAAAAAAGCCACACCCTGGGCCATTTCTGGTTTAGCCTTATCGGGATAGGCAATCATATCCAACAATTCGAATTGCTGTTGCTTAGTGCTATCGGTAAATATTTTGCCATAACGGTTTAAGCATTGCAAATCCAGCCAGCGCAGGCCCCCACGCATCGGGGTTTGATGCTCCGGGATGTCTTTTACAATAAATTCAATGAACTCCGGCACCCTGGCATCAGATGCACTGCCTGATTTTTCGTCTTTAGGGATAATAATATCGCCAAGCACAGTTATGGTAAGCATTTCTGCCGGGGTAAAAAACGTTTCGGCATGCAGTTTTTTATCACGTTCTATTTCATACGCCTGACGGCCGGCCTCGTCTTCGGTTTTTGGGGCAACTGCTGCAACTTCTTCTTTGTGCGGGGTATCTGTTTTACAAGCCTCTAATATTAACCCGGCAGAGAGGGTGGTTAATCCTAAAGCTTTGAGGGAATCACGTCTGTTCATAATAATGCTAAGCTTAAACGTTTAGTTTTTTTCTTTCCTGTAATATAAATTCGGCTGTACGCATAGATAGCGCGAGGATGGTCCATGTCGCATTCTTATCGCCTTGCTGTACAAACGGGGCAGCATCAACCACAAAAAGGTTTTTGCAATCATGTGCCTGGCACCATTTATTAAGGGCCGATTTTTTAGGGTCATTACCCATGCGTACGGTGCCCACCTCATGTATAATTTTGCCTGGTGCTTCTAAGCCATAATTGGTATCGGCACCTTCGGGGCCATTATATATAGCACCCATGTTATGCATAATTTCCTGGAAGGTTTCCTGCATATGCTTAGCCTGTTTAATCTCTTCGGCTGCCCATTTATAATGAAACCTTAATACAGGTATTCCATATTTATCAACCACTTGTGGGTCTATTTCACAATAATTATCGTAACGGGCTATTGCAGTACCGCGGCCGGCCATACCAAACTGGGTACCGTAAAATCTGCGGTAATCATCTTTTAAACTTACACCATAGCCTCCGGCTTCTTTCATTTTACCATCGCGCCCCGGCACCCGGCCGTTCATGTCCTGAATATTGCGCCCAAACCCGTAAGATGGCATATGCATGCCCCCACCATATTCAATGTGATATCCACGCGGAAAATCCAGCTTTTTATTATCCAGCCACCATGGCGAATAAATGTGTACACTGCCTGCACCGTCTTCATTATAACGTTTACGGTCAAGCAATTGCGGCAGAAACCCGCTTGCGCCAGATCCGGTAGAATCATGCAGGTACCGCCCCACTACGCCACTGCTGTTAGCCAGCCCACCGGGGTGTGCAGCCGAGCGTGAGTTAAGCAGTATACGGGCCGATTCTGCAGCACTGGCACCAAGTATTACCGTTTTGGCATTTACCTGGTACTCCTGCATATCTTCTTTATTTATATAAGATACACCAGTAGCTATGCCCTCTTTATTGGTGAGCACCTCGCGCACCATGGCATTGGTAATTACCTTTAAATTACCAGTTTTTACAGCCGGGATAACCAGGCAAGATGAAGCCGAGAAATCGCCATAAATTTTACAGCTGCGGCCACATTGCCCGCAATAGAAACAAGGCGAGCGGTCTTTATTACCGGGCAAGGCTTCTGTTAGCACAGCACCGCGGCCGGCAATTACATTTACGCCTGCTTTTTGTGCGCCTTTTTTTATAAACAATTCATTTAGCCTCGGTTTAGGCGGGGCCATAAATATGCCATCAGGCTCGTTTTCTAAATTTTCTTTGGTGCCATAAATGCCTATTAAACGGTCAACCTTGTCATAATAAGGCTTAACATCATCATAGGTGATTGGCCAGTCATCGGTAAGGCCGTCTTTAGCTTTAAAATCGTGCGGCCCCATCCTTAACGAAATACGGCCCCAATGGTTGGTTTTACCACCCAGCATCCGCGACCTAAACCATTGAAATTCTGTTTTATCTTTGGTGGTGTAAGGTTCGCCCTCCAGCTGCCAGCCTCCGTAAGCGGCATCAAAATCGCCAAAAGGGCGGGTGGTGCCTGCCCCACGGCGGGGAGATTCCCAAGAGAACTTCAGTTGTTGTGAATCTTTTTGAGGATCGAAATAAACACCGGCTTCCAGCATCAGCACTTTTATGCCGGCGTTAGCCAAAACATAACCGGCCATGCCGCCGCCCGCGCCCGAACCTACAATTACCACATCATAAGTGGTGGATGATTTTTTAATCTGTAAATCGCTCATATTAATAAAATAGACGCTCCTGTAATATAAAATAAAGGTTTATTAAGAGTTATAAAGGTATCTGCGGTTTGTTAAGCTTTAAGCTCAAAACCTGTACGATATTCGCGCTTAATATACTGGTTAACTGCGTCAAAATTAGTAACCTTCATTAAATTATTATCCCATAGTAATTTAATACGGCCACCTTTAAGTTCGTGCCCGCGCACTGCCAGATTTGCCATTAATAATGCCTCGGTAAGCGGGCCAGCTTTATCAAACGACGAACTTAGCTCGGTTTTGCCATAGCCAGCCAAACAGCCCTCTACCCATTGCGCGTAATGTCCTTCGGCCCCTCCCGGTACACGGGCCCATTTACGTGGTGCATTTGCGCTTTTGGTACGCGCTGTTGGTAATAATGTTGGCGCATCAGAATAAGTGCTGGCGTACATTTTGCCCTTAGTACCAACGAAAAGTGTTCCATTACCTTCTTCACCACCAAACTGTTCATTTGGCAGCAATTCCTGCGGCCTTTCCGGCTCTATGCCTCCATCCATCCAATGCAGTGTAACATCGCCTTTGGTTTTATTGGTTTTAGGGAAAGTTAAGGTGATATGGCTTGACGGAGGGCAGCTTTCCGGGAAATGCCCTTCTTTAAACTCATCTACATAAACACTGCCTACGCTGGCCTGTACATCCTTAGCATATTGTATGCCCAATACCCTAAAAGGGGCTTCAACCAGGTGGCAGCCCATATCGCCAAGGGCACCTGTGCCGTAATCCCACCAACCGCGCCAGTTAAATGGCACCAGTTTATCAACATATGCCTTTTGTGGTGCGGTACCCAACCAAAGGTTCCAATCCAGCTCTTTGGGTACATTTGGCTGCGGTGCGGGCCATTGAATGCCCTGCGGCCAAACAGGGCGGTTTGTCCAGCAATAAACGGTGTGCACGTCGCCTATTAGGTCAGCATCATACCATTCGGATAGTAAACGGGTACCGTCATTTGATGAGCCCTGATTACCCATTTGTGTAACTACCTTATATTTTTTGGCGGCTTCTGTTAATAGCCGGGCTTCCCATATATCATGCGTCATTGGCTTTTGCACGTAAACGTGCTTGCCCAGCTGCATGGCGTGGTAAGTAATGATAGCATGGTTATGATCTGGCGTTGAAATAGATACCGCATCGAAATTCTTATGTTCCTTATCATACATTTCGCGCCAATCTTTATAATACTTCGCTTTAGGAAAAGCCTCCCGCGATTTTGCCGCGCGGCGGTCGTCTACATCACACAAAAACCCAATTTCGGCCTTGCCGCTTTTGTAAAAGTTGGCTATATCGCTTTGGCCCTTGCCTCCTGCGCCCACACCGGCAATTACCAGGCGGTCGCTTGGTGCAATAAAACCTTTACCACCCAAAACATAACGCGGCACAATCATAATACCGGCTGCTAAACCGGCCTTTTTAATAAAGTCCCGCCTGGAGGTATCGGGTACGGTACTTTCAACTTTCTTTTCCATAGGTATGTTTTATAGGTTTAATGCAGGGTCTTTAATTTAAAAACAGAGACCGGCATTAAACCAGTCTCTGAATCTCAAATTCTACCAACCCGTATTTTGGGTAAGCTTTTTATTATTGTTAATTTCTCTTTGCGGCACAGGCCATAGCAAATACTGCTGCTTCATAACTACGCCCTGCTCGTTTGCAGTGCTAAATGCATCACTAAACTTATTATTCACTACATCATAAATCATGTGGGTTCGCTGGATATCAAAGTAGGCTTTATCCTCATACGCCAGCTCATGATAACGCTCTTTCCAGATAGCTTCGCGGAACTGATCTTTTGTAAGGCCGCTAAGTGGCGCCAATAAGGCACGGGCACGGATCTTATTAACCTGCGTATAAGCATCCGGCGTTGGCCCGCTCACCTCGTTGCTCGCTTCGGCATAAATTAGCATGGCTTCGGGTAAACGTAAAAAGGTCCAGTTTTCGTCGCTTATACCTGTACCTAAAGCACTTTCTACATGGAAGTATTTATAAAGGCAGTGCTCGCCAAATACAACAGTTTTTGTTGCATCGCCATATTGCGGGTAGCTGGAAAAATAGAATTGCCGCTCCTGGGTGCGCTTGTCACCGGCTTCATAACTGTTAAAGAATTGGTTGGTGGGTATCATGGCGCCTAAATGATCGCCATAAGCGCCTACAGGTAAATTGAAAGGGACGGTGAGCTGAGGTATAGCATTGGTTGAAACCCCCACCAAATAACTACCCTGAAAAATTAATTCGCCCTGGTTTTTGTGTGCATTGTCATGCAGGTAGGCATAATCTGTAAACAATGTATAATCCGGCAATACCTTTTGCGCTTCGGCAGCTGCTAAAGCATAATTGGCGGTTATGTTTAACGGGAAACCCGCGGTTGTTAAGTAAACGCTGGACAACAATGTCCTGACAGCCCCCAGGGAGGCATGCCCTGTTTGATCGGTTTCCGGCAACCCGGATATCTCGGCAGCCTGCAGATCGCTAATTATTAAGGGATAAACTTGTGCCAATGGGGTGCGGGTAGGGAAAAGATCGGGACTATCAACCGTAACCGGGGCTGTAATTAATGGTACATCTCCATATAGCCTTACCAAATGGTAATAAAAAAATGCCCTTAAAAAATATGCTTCTCCTAATAATTTCTTCTTTACGGCATCATCCATAGCAATACCGGGGATTTTTGCGATAGCAAGGTTAGCGTTTGCAATGGCGCTATAACTGTTTTGCCAAACCGTTTCAAAACCAGGGTTCACCGGGTCGGTACGCTCATTGATTACGTTGCCATTATTTACACTTTGCCCAAGCGAGGTAGCATGGCCGGCAAATAATTCAATGGTTATAAATGGACTTTCGCCATAAGCGTCGCCATTTTGAAACATGTAAAGCTTGTTGTAGATGCCGTTTACAAAAGCCTGGGCTTGCGAAGCCGATTCGAAATATGTGCTTTGTACAAAGTTGCTATTGTTCTTTTCGTCTAAATATTTTTTACAGCTACTATTAATAGCCGTTAGGACTAATAACAGATATCCAATCCTATATTTTTTAAAATTAAATTTCATGATGATCTATTTAAATATTTAATTAAAAACTTGCATTTAAACCCAACAGAAAGGTTCTGGGCTTGGGGTAATCATAAAATTGGATTCCCTGGGTAAAATTGCTGCTTCCGTTATAGGTTGAAGTTTCAGGATCATAACCACTGTATTTTGTGATCAAAAAGGCATTCTGAACTTGCGTATATATCCTTAAACGGCTCATTTTTAATTTAGTAAGTGTAGCAGCAGGGAAGTTATAGCCCAGCGTTATTGCCCTGCCGCGGATAAATGATCCATTCTCTACCTTGGTCGAATATATTTCTGTCTGATACCTTACATAGGCAGGCCGGTCTTCTGCAATACTGGTGTTTTGATTTTCGGGTGTCCATGCATTAAGTACAGTGGCGTAACTGTTGGCCTGCCCGGTTCTGTCCTGCCCGGAGTGCTTGGTTAGGTTCATGATCTGGTTACCATAATCAAACTGCAGTTCGATGCCCAGATCAAAACGTTTGTACTGAAAATTATTGGTAAACGTGCCATAGCCATCCGGCGTTGATTTGCCTAAAACGGTTTTATCATCGGCAGTAATTTTACCATCGCCGTTTTTGTCCAATATTTTCAAATCGCCGGGTAGCAAACCGTATTTTGCAGCCTGTGTGGCTTCGCCAGTTCCCCAGGTGCCTAATACTTTATAACCCCAAAACTCACCGGCAGGGTCACCCACACGGGCCAGTAAGAAGTTAGACAGGAATGACGGGCTTAAGAAGATATCATCATTAGCATCGCCCAGCTTTAAGATCTTATTGCTTAGGAATGAGATATTGAAATTACTGGTCCATGAAAAACTGGTTGATTTTATGTTGATTGAATTGATGGTTAATTCAAGCCCTTTATTTTGCAAGCTCCCAATGTTTTTATAAACGGTAGTAAAACCACTGGTTTCGGGCAGCGGTGCATTTAACAATAATGCTTTGGTTCTTTTCAGGTAAGCGTCGGCATCAAAGGTTAAACGGTTATTGAACAAGCCGAACGATACACCTAAATTATATTCACTTGTTTTCTCCCATGCCAAGCCATCGTTACCTATGCTGGTTTGGGTGGTACCAATAGCCGGGGCACCGGCAAATACATAATTATTGGTATTGATGTTGGCCTGCGATCTGTACTCGCCAATCTCCGAGTTACCGGTTACGCCATAACTAAACTTAAATTTTAAATCAGAAATGGTACGGTTATCTTTCAGAAAATCTTCCTGAGAGGCTCGCCATGCCACAGCCGCCGAAGGGAAAAAACCATATTTATTATTAGTGCCGAAACGTGATGAGCCATCTTCGCGGCCTGTAACAGTTAACAAATATTTATCGTGATAACCATACGTTGCCCGGGCAAAAAATGATTGTGTTTGCCATGCATCGTAATTGGAGGTAGGTATACCGGGTATAGAACCAGAACCCAGGTTATAATAAGAATAAAAATTATCTGACAGGTTTTGGGTTGAGCCGTAAGACGTTAACTGCGAGAAATTTATAGTCTCGGTACCAGCCACGACATTAAAAGAATGTACCTTGTTAAATACTTTGTTGTAGGTAAGGTAATTGTCCCACTCCCAAAAAGTATTGTTATACTGATTTATGGACGCCGAACTATAACTCTGATTGGCTGTTGAACCACCCACAAGGCCGGTTTGTGAGTGAGGCTGGGTATTGCTTGATGTGGTAACACCAATAGTTGAACGAAAATCTAATCCTGGTAAAAAGGTAATATTGGCGTATCCATTGCCGCTAAAAACGCGGTTATACGTTAAATCTGTAATTTCATTAGCCTGCGCAACCGGGTTATCCCCACCTTCTAAATTGGGGTAATCTGTTCTTTTACCATAAGTTCCGTCGGGGTATTTGATCGGAATAAAAGATGGCATCTCGATCAGCATCCTTGGTATATTGTTACCGCCTGTTCCCCCACCCTGATTTCGGGTTTCCCGGTAGTTATAATTTAAGGTTGCCCCTACTTTTAACCATGGTTTTATCTGGTCATCCATTGTTAAACGGCCATTATATCTTTTCTGATAGCTGTTTAAAATTATCCCCTGGTCATTAGCATAATTTAAAAACAAGCCATAGTTCATTTTATCTGTAGCGTCTGTAAAAGCAAGATTATGATTTTGGCTATAAGCCGTGCGCGTGGTTGCCTTTTGCCAATCCACATCATACAAAGGGTTTAAATTGGCATCAAATAATTTGCCTATTAATGCTGTGCGGATAATTTTCGGGTCGTCTGCTGCATATTTGCCTGCAGCCCAGCCTGTTGGATCGTATTTTTTAATATTAGCGTAAGATTGATCTTCGACAGCCATAAACTGTTTTGAATCGAGCACTTTAAGCTCTTTGGCCATAACCCCTAAACTTCCGTAACCATCGTAGCTAATAGTACCGCCTTTTTTACCGGTACCTCTTTTGGTGGTAACTAAAATTACACCATTGGTACCACGCGATCCATAAATAGCTGTGGATGAGGCATCTTTAAGCACATCGATAGAAGCTATATCATTTGGGTTAATAGATGCTCCTCCTTCTGTCCAGATTACACCGTCTACAACATATAAGGGATCTGTACTGGCGTTTATAGAACTATACCCGCGAATCCTAACTTTGGTATCACCACCGGGCGCGCCCGAATTTGAAGATACATTTACACCGGCAATTTTTCCGGCAAGCTCCTGCTCCAGATTTACTGCAGGCCGCTCTTGCAGCTCTTTGCCGCTTACGCTACCTACAGATCCGGTTACATCTACTCTTTTTTGTGTCCCGTAGCCAATAACTACCACATCGTTAAGTACTTTTCCGGCATCTGGCTTCATGGCTACGTTGATAACCGTTTTGCCGTCAATGGCAATGTCTTGTTTGGTATACCCTATAAATGAAAAGCTAAGCGCTTTTTGGGCTTCAGTATCGGGGATGTTTAAAACATAATTCCCTTTAACATCTGTCATGGTGCCAATTGTAGTACCTGTAATTGTTACGCTCACTCCCGGCAAGGGGCGGTTTTGCTCGTCTACAACATTCCCGCTTGTTTTAATTTGGGCGTTTGTGGCAGAAATGTGCAGATAACGCACAGGCGCCCCGTAACTAAGCGATGTGCCGGATAATGAAATGGCCGCCAACACCCCTATAGGCAACCATTTAATTTTTTGTAATGGGTTAAGTAATTTTACACTCATAATAATTTAGAGTTTTAGTTTCAATTGGTTAGTTGATTGAAAATTGGTTTTGATATAATGGTAAATTTTGTTTTTACAGCCAAATCAAGGTGGTACGAGGTTAAATTTGGTGTACATCATATTTTGTTTTTTATAGATAATTGTTATTCAGTTAGCAGCAGAATGCATAGTAAATCACCGCGCCGTAAAACGGATGTTAATACTTAGCATCTGATGTTATTCAAATACCCGCCTGGAAAAAAAATACTGCTTTAGTAATTGGTTATCACGTGTGCCCGGTTATTGGTATACAGCCAATACTTGATGCCGATTAATCAAATAATTGGGGGACAAACAAAGTTGTACATACAGAAGTGTAATCAACCTACCTTAAGAGGAAATCCAGAAAAAATCTAACTTAACCAAAAATTAAATTATTAACATACAGGTAATTAAAGATAGCTGGAGATTGAAAAATCTAATTTTAATCCATCTAATTACAATACAAATTGCAGGAAAAAGTGCTGCAAGTGAATATTTTTTACGTAATTTTTCCTTAAAAAAACCGATTTAAGACTTCTCGTTAATGATGTCAACAAACTTGATATCCATGATCTTATTTTCAAAATCATCGCCTTGAAAAAGCGCTTTTGATTTGATACGTATTTTATAAGTATAGATGGTGCTTACAGCACTTTCCAGTATATTAGCTATGGTTTGGTTATCTTTTATACCGAGCCTCATCAGCGCAAATATGCGCAGGTTAGTATTTAGAATTTCATTGTCTTTAGGCCAGATCTGATCTTCGGGTTTTAACAGCGAATTGAAGGTTGAAATAAAGTTGGGAAAGAGCTTCAGGAAGCTATTGTCGAAGGTGTAAAACAGGTTATACCGCTCTTGTTTAATATTAATTTCATTGGCCACTTGCAGTAACTCGTCATAATTTTTTGTTTTTGCTTTCCGTTCTATACTTCTCTTAATTTTTTCGAGTTTTAAAATATAACCCGAAATAACTTCGAAAAAGTAGCCAATGTACTCTTCTTTAATGTGGGCATCTTCCAGTAGCTTTTTATTGATCTTGTCCAGGTATTGGTTTCTTTCCTGCACCATCATTTCTCTAAGCCTTACCCTGTTTAACCTAACCCGTACAATAACTGAGATTATTATTGTACCAATAATAGCCAAACCTAAAATACCTGTTAAATAGGTTAGCACGCTAATTTTTTCCCTTTCGGAATTGATTAATTTTTGTGCAGATACCGTGGTTAAAATAGCCACAACCTCTGTTTTGTGTAGCCTGTTACCATAAAATTGTGCCTGAGTTTTTGCTTCTACCAACAGAAGCTCAGCATCCCTGATATTACCTTGTTGAAACAACATCTTGCCCAAGGTAAAAATAGCAAGTGTTTCTTTTGTGGACGACCGGATATCGTATATAGCAGCACGTGTTCGCAAATTAACTACTTCGCCTCCATGGGTTAAACTACTGAGATCATTGGCTACCATTGCCCGTTGATGATCTGTAAGCATAGGCATCAATAACAACTTTTTATAACAGACAGAAGCTTCGTTTTTTTTGCCGTTAATAGTGAGTAGCTCGCCCGTGTATTTATATTTATCGAAGGTGTTGGGTTTGGATAAAATGATAACAGAATCCAGTGCGCGGATTGATTGGGCACGATTGGCCGGCGAATAAAATACGTCTGTATTATAAGATGCCTGTTTGCTGTAAGCTGTCGATTTTAGTTCATAGTATTTTAGTTTAATGCTGTCGGGCAGCACTCGCACACTAATTTGATTTAAGCAATCGAAAGTTTCTTTAAACATCCCCCATGATAATTGAATGGTGCCCAGTTTAATTTTGCTTTCGTACTGTTTTGGCAAATCATGCATCTGGTTGCTTAGCTGTAATAACTTTTTTGTGTATACATGTGCAGAGTCAAACAGGTAATCTTTGTACTCTGTGTAAAGCTTGTCGCAAATAACATACTGGGCACGGAGATCATTTTTGGGGGCATTAGTTAGTGCTTGCTTAAGTAAACGTATGCGACGGTTTTTTTCACCATCATAAAACTTTTTTCTACTTATTTCAGACTTTAATACACTTAAAAGACTGTCGGAAGACGAATTGCATTTGGCACAAAAAGGCAACAGCAATACCAAGTATATCGACAATAATATTTTCATCAAAAGATAGTTTATAACGGCAGCTAAGGTATATTTTTAATATACACATTAAAAATATACCCAATAGTTAACATTATAAAACAGGTTAAAATATTGACTATGCGATGGTTAAATAAAGTAATATTTTGATAATGCGATGGTTAAACAACAAATATTAACCTGCTTTTATACGAGTGTGTATATTAGCAGAGAAGGGCCACGCCTGTTGTTATATGAGGTTAACCAGCCGAGGTTTTCAGCCAGTTATTAAGTGTATTTAAATTACGAAGTGCTTCGCCCATTGTGTTGTTAAAATAAACGAATACGGTTTTTCCTTCATCCTGCCATTCTTTAATGTAAGTACTGTATTCGTACAGCACCTCATCTGTATATGTGCCTTTGTATTTCCCACCCGGGCCATGAAGCCGCAGATAAACAAATTTACCATCAGCAAAACTTAATGGCGTTGCAGACGATGGAATATCCTGTAATACAATACCGGCATCATAACCGCTTAGTACTTCGGCTGTGCTTTCCTGGTACCAGGAAGCATGGCGAAACTCTACTGCTAACTTTAATTGTTGATCTGACTCGCGAATACAATCAAGCAGAACCCTTAATTGCGGCAGCTGACTGCTTTTAATACCCGGCGGAAACTGTACCAGCAAACAGCCTTTGTTATCTCCTGTTTCGTTAAATGCTTGTATAAAACGCGCTACATCATCAGGGTTAAAAACCAAGCCTTTGTTATGCGTAATTTCCCGCCACAACTTAAAGGTAAACTTAAAGTGTTGGGGTACACTTTCGGCCCATTTACGTACAGTAGCGGGCTGCGGTATTTTGTAAAAAGACGAATTGATCTCGATACTATTAAACAGCGAAGCATAATAGGCTAGCCTGCTCTTATCCTTAAACTCAATTGGATAAAGGGTTTTATTAGCAACAGGCAATAAAAGCCCGCTGGTTCCGGAGTAATAGTTGGGCTTTATACTTAACACTTTTAATGAGGCTGATTAATAATTAATAGCATAATTAGCTGTTGGATTATAAGTTTTTTAGTTAAATAACGATGCGATTGCATTTGTTTTTGATGCGTAAAATATTGCACTTAATTTTAAGTGCGTTTAAGCTCCTTTTGAATACTCGAAGTTAGCATGGTATCACTAGTTTATTTAACCCCCGTCACTTCAACCGTTGTAAAAAAACAATGCTTTTTCTTACTTTGAATAAAAACCAAAAGGGTTATTGGTGCTAATTATTTCAATCAATACTTTATTCTTATACAGATTAGTTCTTATTACCTTTCAATAAAATGAGAAGAGTTTAATTTATCAGCATTACACTAACATAATATTGCTGTAAACCAGACGATAGCATCTTCTTAGGCTACACTTAACCCGTAACAACAAAAGTGAATTATAAAACAACAAACATTAAAGCTAAAATATGGATGGTAAGCCTTCTCATATTTAGCGGATTTTACTCGTTTGCCCAAAAAGGTAAATATATTGATGGTCGCCCGTCAACCAATTTAAGGGTAGCGTGTACTGATGCTGGTGTTGTTTTAACCCATGGAAACGGCCCCGACAGTTGCGACGCTTATGGTGCAAGGGAAGCGATAGTTAACAAAGCAGGCGGCACTTATTATCTGTTTTACGACGGTGCAGGCAGCACAGGCTGGCTGGCTTGCCTTGCAACGAGTAAGGACTTGAACGCATGGACAAAAAAGGGTACAATACTATCATTAGGTACCTCCAATAAACCAGATCATAAAAGTGCATCCTCGCCATGGGTGATAAAAGCAGGGAACGAATGGCATATGTTTTACCTCGGTACGCCTAATACCTCACTTGGGCCAGACCGTGTGCCCGCATTTCCATATTTAACAATGAAGGCAAAATCCGTATCGCTGTCAGGCCCATGGATCAAACAATACGATGTTAAGCCTTTTTCCGGTAAGAAAAACAGCTTTTACAGCGTTACTTCCAGCCCCGGATTTATTGTAAAATACAAAGGTCAATATCTCCAATTCTTTAGCGGTGCCACCCAGGATAGCACAGGCACAAAGAGAACACTGGGGCTTGCCACTACGCGCGATTTAAATGCTACATGGGTTATACGGCAGCATCCTGTTTTTCCGTTAACAGAACAGGTAGAAAATTCATCGATATATTTTGATGCAGGAGCCAAAACATGGTATTTATTTACCAATCATATTGGAATAACAGATTCCGGAACGGAGTATACCGATGCGATATGGGTATACTGGTCAAAAGATATCTTTCATTGGCAAACCGATCATAAAGCAATAGTATTGGATAAAACCAATTGCACCTGGGCAAAGGGTGCTATCGGTATGCCATCAGTAATACGAGTAGGTAAAAGGCTGGCCATGCTTTACGACGGCGCCGAAGGAAACTCTATAAGCCACATGCAACGAAATATTGCATTGGCCTGGATAGATTTGCCACTAAAAATAAAATAGGTCAACCCGGAAAAATCTAAATGAAAACATAGACATCAGGATACTAAAGACATATACATGCTGGAGCTTTATTATTTAACACCACTGGATAAAATCTAGCAGTCTTATTGCTTTTTGCTAATAATTTTTTGGTGAAATCCGGGAGGTGGTGGATCGCTTCCTCCCGGATTTGTTCTATATACTGCGATAAATATTAGATCAGGTTAAGTTTCAAATACTATTTAAAATCATCGGCTGTTACACCTGAGTTTAACTTAATGTCTGTAATGGTTATGGCAAAACTTTGCTCTTGCCCTACTGCCGATTGGGTAATGGTTTGTTTATACGGAAACATTACCATACCCACTTTACGATAGTCACTTAATTCAACAGTGCTTACAGTATTGGTGCCATTCACTACAGTTGTACTTTCTTTTTTTACCAATAGTTTGCTCTTTGTATCATAATATTCGCTAGTGGTTTTTCCTGTAGGGTCGGTAACGGCTATCTGGTAAGCATCTGAACTCCCTACCTTTTGAATTCCCTTAACCTCCAATTTAAATGCCGGGTTGTTAAGGTAATCCAACTGCTCGGTTGTACCTGTAAAAACTTTCTTTTGGGCAACTTCGTCAGCAACTAAGTCTTTTTTATTACTCATTTGCATCTGGTAACCTTTTTCGCCATCAAAAGTAGATTTCATCATCACGTTGCCACCCATTGTGATTGTCATTACCTCTTTGTTCGGTGCCATTTTTTTCTGGTCAACATTCAGGGTCATCCCCTGTACAGCCATAGTACCAACTGCCTGCATAGATGTTATTTTTTTTAATTCTGCAACACCCCCAATGGTAGCAATGTAATCTTTAATTACATCACTGGCTTTAACATTAGGCATCGCCGCAGCTTTTGCCCCTTCTGTAACCGGACTTGCATATTTATCATACAGTTTTACCGGGTAACCACTTTTTTTCAACCCCTCCATTATCTGCGCTGCATTGCCTACCACAACTATACGGGTATCGTAATTGAGGTATTTTTGAGCCACACGCTGAATATCCTGTGCAGTAACGGCGTTAAACTTTTGCAAGTAAGTTTTGTAAAAATCGGCAGGTAAACCATTAATGAGAATGGTACTGGCAAATGTTGCCGTACGTGCCGGATCTTCCAGTCCTAGAGCAAATGAGCCATTGTATAAAGCTTTCGCGCTGCTCAATTCTTCGGCGGATACTTTTTCGGTGCGGATGCGTTTGATCTCGTTCAAAAATTCAGTTACCGCACTATCTGTTTTAGCTGTACGTACAGAAGCCGAGGCACTGAACAAAGACTGCCATCTGCCCGAGCCTACGCTTGAATAAGCACCATAAGTAAAACCATGCTTTTCGCGAAGGTTCATAAATAGATGACTTTCTGCACCGCCACCCAATATGTAGTTAGCCAATAAAGTGGGGAAATAATCTGGATTGCTTTTTTTCAGGTCAATCAAATTTACTACTCTGATTTCTGATTGTACTGCAGTTGGCACATCAATTACATCTATCTCTGTTTTAGCAACGTTAGCTACCGGAGTTAACTTAGGCAGCGTGAGTGCAGCACCCTTCCATGTACCAAAAACCTCGGTTGCTAAGGCTTTTGCATTTGCAGGAGTAATATCGCCAACAATAGTTAAATAACTTCTTGATGGGGTGATGTATTGGTTATAGGCTGTTTTAACATCAGCCAGGGTTACACTTTGCACGGTTTGCTCGGTTTCAAATTCACCATTAGGGTGTGTTTTACCGTAAGCAAGCGCATTGGTTACACGGCTCGCAATGGCTGTAGCATTTTTCTCTTCAGATTTTAAGCCTGTGATGGCCTGTGATTTAAGCTTGTCAAATGATTCTTGCGTAAACGACGGCTCCTTTAAAGCTTGCCCCATTAGCGTGAAAGCCTCTTTAAAATAACGCGTTAATGCCGACGCACTACCACCCGATGAATTTAAGCTTACGTTAGCTCCCAGCTTTTCAACAGCTTCGTCAAAAGCAGCTTTAGGTAGGGTTTTGGTACCTTCATTCAGCATCCCGCCCATTAGCCTGATCACCCCGGCTTTACTACCCTCAGTTCTTGGGCCTGCATCGATCAGCAAACTGGCTGATACCTTGGGCAGGCGGTGGTCTTCAACCACAAGCACGGTAATACCATTAGGCATGTTATATATAACCGGGTCTTTGATACTTAAAACCGGGGCCGGGCCTGGTTTTGGTTTTTGGTTACGATCTATAGTTTGCGCCTGGGCATACTGCATCAGCAATGCACCGGCCGCTATGATGATATATTTCTTCATTATAAATGTATAATTCTTTTTGATTGATGTATAATTGATTATTGCGCTGTTTTACCTTTTGCAGGCATATAATACAATATAAGGCGCTGGTTATTGTTGAGGTATTTGCGTGCTGCATCCCTGATCTCTTCACGGGTTATTTTTCTTAGCTCGGTCAATTCCTCGTTAATGTGGTTGGTATCTTTGTGGTAAAAAGTATAACCGTTGGACAGGTTTTCGGCAATACCCAGCATTTTAGTATTGGCGCTTACAAAGCCATCCTCAAACTGGTTCTGTAATTTTTGGTAATCAGCTTCGCTGATCAGGTCTGTTTGAAGTTTCTTTATTTCTTCATCCATATCGGTCAATAATCCGGCGGGGGCGGCCCCTGCGTTAGGCAGCGCACCTACAATATACATCCCATAATCTTCCAACGCGTAGTTGAAAGCAAAAACCTGCAGCGCATCCTTCTTTTCGTCAACCATCTTTTTATACATCCTTGAGCTTGATCCGCCTGATAATATGGAAGATATCATTTCCATTACTTTTGAATCGCGTGTGTCTTTACCGGGTACACGGTACGCAGCCAAAATAGCCGGAATCTGGATGTTAGCATCGTAAGCCGTATCGGTTACTGCTTTGGTAATCGGAGTTTCTTCGGCCTTTTTATAAACCACATCCGCGCCGCGCGGCACAGGGCCAAAATAAGTATTAATTAATGCTTTAGTTTTAGCCGGGTCAATGTCACCAGCTATCGTAAGTACGGCGTTGTTTGGTGCATAAAATTGTTTAAAAAAAGCTTTAAACTCATCCAGTTTGGCGGCATCAAGGTCGGTCATCGTCCCGATAACGCCATTACGATAAGGGTGATTAATAAACAAACCCTTTGCAATATCATCAATAACATTACCATAAGGGCGGTTATCCAGGCTTTGGCGTTTTTCTTCTTTTACAACTTCGTTTTGTGTTTTCACACCAATTTCGTTGATAACAGGATGCAACATACGCTCACTCTCCAGCCAAAGGCCTAACTGTAACTGATTGCTCGGGAAAACCTCGTAGTAAAAAGTGCGATCCTGTGTAGTGTTGGCGTTATTTTGTCCACCATTTGACGACACGATTTTGAAAAACTCACCCCGTTTGATATTTTCAGATCCTTCGAATAAAAGGTGCTCAAAAAAGTGGGCGAAACCGGTGCGACCGGCAACCTCATTTTTTGAACCTACGTGGTACATTACAGATACCGCCACTACGGGTGTGTTATGATCCTGATGAAGAATAACGTGCAGGCCGTTCGGCAGATCGTATTCTGTAAATTCTATTTTTTGTGCGTTAGCCTGAATACCCAGCATAGACATAGCTATTGTTGTGATCCAAACATGTTTTCGTATTTGCATATAAATTATTGATTTTTGGTTGAAAGTAATGTAATGGTAAATATAGATGTAACTTGGGTATATTATTTGTCTCATACAGAAATATCTAACATCGGATATAAGCATTTTTAGTATGAAAGCTGTTATCGAGTGCCCCTTAAAGCTTTCATAAACTTTACTAACTATTCATATAGATATGGCTGCATCAAACTATAAACCCTCCTGAAAACGGATATCTTTAATTCCCAAATTGGCACCAGCTAATCTGCTTATAATTTGATTGAATTGCAATCTATCCAGGCATTGGAAATACGGTTATCAATGATAGATATTCATTGTTTTTGACCAACGCGGATTGTTCAACTATCTTAATGTATAAAGGGTAATTTGACAACGTTGCAAGAATTTCACTACCCCGCTTTTGATCAACTAAAACGACCAAATTGCCACTTATCGAGTCAAACGGCAATTTATGCCTGAGTTTTTGAGTTGAACAACTAAAAAGTAACGAACTAAACAGAAAAGGAAGGGCATAGCCCAACCTTTTCCAAAAAAATATTTGTTTGCCCATTTATTGGTGACACTGTTTTGATACCGCCAAAGCGAATTTTGAATTTATACCTGTGTAACAGATGAACTCAGGAACCGAAAATCTCCTTTAATTTTTTGTTGAGATCTTCCCCGGTTAGGTTCTTTCCAATGATTTTACCCGTTGGATCAATCAGGAAATTTTGTGGAATTGCTCTGATACCATATTGCTTGGCGGCCGCGTTATTCCAGAATTTCAAATCAGATACCTGGGTCCATTCTAATCCATCTGCTTTGATCGCTGCCAACCAAGCATCCTTTTTTCCAGGCTGGTCTAATGAAACGCTAAGCACTGTGAAATTTTTAGCTTTAAACTGATGATAAGCCTTTACCACATTTGGATTTTCGGCACGGCAAGGCCCGCACCACGAAGCCCAAAAATCAAGCAATACATACTTCCCGCGAAAATCCGATAACTTTACAGGCTGATCATTAGTATCATTTTGAGTAAAATCTGGTGCCATGGTGCCAACGGCGGTAACCTTGGCCATAGCTATTAATTTTCCAAATTCAAGCGCCTCGCGGCTATTCCTGATATTTGGAGATAACTTATTATACAAAGGTTCAATTTTATCAACGTCTATTATTGGCCCTGCTACATCAACAAGCGTTAAATAGCTGATGTAAAAATCAGGATGTTGTGTAATAAATTTTAATTGTAATGCCTCCTGCTCGGCTGCCAAACTTTTAAAACCTAAATGCATAGTCTTCTGAAACTGTTGGTCTTTACGCTGTTCGGGCGTTGCTGCTTCAGATTTAGCAATGAGTGCATCAATTGCCTTATCGGTGCTAGACATCGTTTTTAGGTAGAGGCCATTTTGATCATTAATGGCCGAACCGGTAAATATGCCCTTAGAAATGGAATCAACAGCTGATACCTTAATCTCACCTTTTTCAAGAAGAACAGGAAGCGCATCTCTTTTTGCACCAAGCTTAAATAAACCTACACCAGTATGATCCAGCGTAAGGCGGCCACTGCAAATCCCGGAAATATCGCCGCTAAACTCAAAATTTCCTGTTGCAGATTTTACAGAATCGAGCCTGGACTTGCCACTTTCAAAATAATATAAATAAGCTGTAACCGGCTTTTTAAGGCCGCTAACGTTAGCCTTTAATACAAAATGTCCGCCCTGCGCCAACGCAGCTAATGGGCAAAGTGCTGCAAATAATAAAATAATTTTTTTCATGATGAGTAATTTTTGACCGATAACTGATAAATCAGCTATGGACGATAAAAAAATGACGTGTGAAATATGCGGCATTAGTAACTGCGGAAGCTGTATGCCCCACATCAGCAACTAAGTAGAAAGTAAAGAGCAATAAGTTTGAAAGAGAACTGAATCACTCCATACTTTCTACTAAAAATTTGTTCGCTTAAAACTAATAACCTGAATTTTGTGTAAGATTGTTATTATTCTGGATTTCTGTTTTAGGTATAGGGTATAAGGCTGCATTAGCCTTCCAGCCAGATTTTGCAGCGCCCAAAACAGCATCAGCCCTTCCCGTTCTTCGCAAGTCGTTCCAACGGTGGCTGTATTCGCCAAATAATTCAATACGGCGCTCCTGCTCAATAGCCAGTAAAATATTGGCTTGCGTAACCGCAGTTGTTCCGGTTAGGCCGGCACGGCTCCTTATTACATTTATATCAGCAATAGCACCGCCTAAATTATTTTGCTGAGCCCGTGCTTCGGCCCGTATCAGGTACTGTTCGGCCAGTCGCATGTAAGTACAATATTCACCGCCGGCTATTGTATTGTTTGCGGTGTTTTTATACTTTGACAGGTAATAATAATTAGCTCCCTGATAATTACTTACCCCAACCCAACTTGTAAACCGGCGATCGCCAGTTTCAAATGCATTTACAAGATTAGAGGTTAACTGAAAATCAGGAATAGTTGTGTTATCAAATGCATAATACTGGCCCTCTGTTGTATAATCACTCGAATTAGCGTTATCAAACTGCAAAATCGCTTCAGTATTATTTTTAGCAAAAATGCCACTCAAAGCCGATGCATTTAATAAGCTATATAAGCTGCTGGCCCCTATTAAGGTGCCTGCATTGGTCTCTGCATTTGGCCAATCTTTGTTGTATAGATTAAGGCGTGCCAGCAAAGCAATAGCTGCATACTTATTAGGGCGGGTACGCTGGCTGCTTGTAAATGAATAATCGGCAAGTAATGTATTTTTAGCATCGGTTAAATCCTTGCTAATTTGCTGATAGACCAAAGCTTTAGAGCTACGGGTTAATTGATTGTTCACTTTTTGGTCTGTAGTCAATGCCAGCGGTACATCTCCCCACAAATTAGTGAGGTAAAAGTAGCATAACGCTCTCATAAATTTAGCCTCACCTATTGCCTCTGCTTTTAAAGCATCACTAATACCGCCGGTACTATTGTTTACGCCTGTGATAATTGCATTTGCCTGATAGATTGACTTATAAAGGCTGGACCACATGGAAAGGCAGTAACTATTATCTGTTTGAAGGGCATCCTGAACAAAAGGATCAAAATCGGCCACGCTTGTAAAATACTGTGTTTCATCTGCAGAGTTCCCGGTGACAAATGACAGCGAAAATTCCGTATCGTACGAATTAGTGATGGCAAATGTAACATACATACCCGCTAAAGCAGACTTTACCGTGTTATCACTTGTAAAAACAGTAGCGGTAACCAGTTGGTTACTGGGTGGATCAACATCAACAAACTTTTTACAACTGCTGGTTACCATACCAATGGTTATAACCAGTGTAGAGATCCATATTTTATAATTAATTTTTAAAGTTTTCATGTCCGGGGATTTTAAAATGAGAAATTAATACCTGCAATAAAGGTCCGCAAGGGAGGGATATTACTGGCCGGCGTTTCCGGATCATAACCCTTAAATTTGGTAAAGGTCAGCAGGTTTTGTCCCTGAAGATACACGCGGGCCGAACTCATTTTTAAGTGCTTAACCCAGTTGTCTTTAAATGTATATGAGAAGGCAACATTTTTAAACCTCAGGTAGGCGCCGTCACTCAATACGGCATCAGATTGTACGTATTTAACAAAGCTGTTATATGGTGTACCGTCTGTGTTATATCCAAATGTGCGGGTTGCAATTTTACCATTGGTTTGCTGGAATAACTGATAAATATAGCTGGACATATTTACCGCGTTATAACCCGGGGGCGCTGTGCCGGCATAGTAATCTATACCATATTTAGTACTGTGACCTGCAAACTGAATCAGCATATCTAACTGAAAGCCTTTGTACTTGAAACTGTTATTGAGCCCGCCATAAAAATTGGGATCTGTTTTGCCTACAGCTACCTTATCGCCAAGGCCATTTGCTGCCAGGCCGGTTTCGGACGGGTTGATAATATCAGTAGATCCACTTTTATTAGCATCTTCAATAGTTGGCAAATTGGTAACCGGAGACAAGCCGGTATAATGGTAAGCATAAATAGTACTCATGGATTGCCCTACCACCATTAAATTTGCATAACCTGTATTGGCAATATTATCAAACGCTAACAGCTTGCTTTGCGCAAAACTGATGTTGAAATTGGTAGTCCAGTTAAAATTCTTTGATTTTATGTTTTGTGTAGTAAGTGTAAACTCCAGCCCCTTTTGCTGGATGGTGGCCGGCAGGTTAGCGTAATACGAGCTAAACCCAGTTACATTTGTTAAAGGGCTGCTTACTAATGGGTTATTGGTACGGTTGCGAAACCAGGCACCGGTTAACAATATTCTGTCCTTTAAAAAACCCAGGTCTAAAGCAAATTCCAGTTTCTTATTAACCTCCCACTTTAAATCTGGATTGGCCAAATTTGTGGGAACTAGACTACCTACAGCACTGTAATTGTAATAAGTGGTTTGATAGGTATCTAGATATTGATAATTTGGAATCTGATCATTGCCAGACGAGCCGTAACTACCCCTAAGCTTACCATAACTTAACCAGGGAAGGCTATTTTTCAGTAAACTTTCCTCTGTAAAAATCCATGCGGCACCAGCAGAACCAAAACTACCGAAACGGTTATTTACACCAAATTTGGAGGAACCATCATACCGGTAATTTACGTTTAGGATATATTTATTTAGCCAGTTATAATTCAGGCGCCCAAACAGCGATTGATATTTGTATTCGGAATTAAAGTTGTAAACATTAACCGCACCCGCTGCGGCTACTGAGCCTAGTAGTGCATCTGAAGTGTAGTTGGTGCCTACGACATATACCGGCTCATCATATTGATTATCCTGATAGGTAGCACCTGTAAGAATGTTGAGGTTACCCTGGCTAATTTTTAAAGTATAATCAATCTGCGGCTCTACATTCCAGGTTTGCGCATTGTTTTGTTGCCTGGATGAAAATGGCAATTCACCTGAGTAAGGATTAATACTTTGGGAATAGCTTAAATTTTGTGCATCTGCGGTAATTTTATTGTATGAAGTATTTAACTTAATATTTAGGCCCTTAACCGGAGTATATTTTAATAAAATGCCGCCAATTAAATTATTGTTTTTGGCTTGGTATTTTTCATACATGTACTTGAGCGGGTTATCATAGGCTAAACTGAAAGTATTAAGATTAAACCAGTAAAGCCCATTACCTGCGGCGTTGTAAAGGGGGAAATTTGGTGCCTGGCTAAAAGCTACAGCGCCTAAATCTGTACTGGAACCCTGCCTGGCTACATTATCGTTCTTATCAAAAGTTAGGGTGGTGGTAATATTGGCTGTAAACTTACGGTCTAACGAACTATGCTCAACCGAAAAATGAACACCACCCCTATTGTAATCATACCCGCCCGGTATTACCGTCGTTTCGCGGTGATAGGTGCCACTTAAAAGAAAATTGGTTTGGCTGTTACCACCCGAAAACGAAAGCGACCCGTCTGTAGCTCGTGCGGTGTGGCCCATTAGCAGCTTTTGAAAATCGGTGGTTTTGGTGGTATCCCAAACCACTAAATCGGGCGCATTAGAAGCCGTAGGTGTCCTTCCTGAATTAGCGAAGGCTCTTCTGCGTACTTGCAGATATTGCGCTGGCGTCATATCAGAAACCCGGTGCAGGTTGGCCACGTCAGACAGGCCGTTGCTAAAATTAACATCCAATTTGGTTTTGCCAGATTTGCCTTTTTTAGTAGTAATTAGTATTACACCATTTGCACCGCGGCTTCCGTAAATAGAAGTAGCATCCGCATCTTTAAGTATCTCTATGCTTTCAATATCTGATGGATTGATGGTGTTTAACGGGCTATTGCCAAAAGATGGCTGTAAGTACCCTACCGTATTTCCCCCTGCCGTGTAAATGGGTTCAGACAGAAAAGGAACCCCATCTATAATATATAATGGGTTAGTGCCGGTAGCTGGCACACCATCAACAGAGGGAAGGGATTTTGCTGCACGTATCTGCACACTAATACCTGCCCCGGGCGTACCACTGTTTTGCGTAATCAGCACACCAGGTACCTGCCCAGATAAAGCCTGCAAAACATTAGTTACGGGTTGCTTGGCAATATCTGTAGCGGTTATTTTTGCTATGGAACCTGTACTGAGGCGTTGGCTGGTATTTTGGCCATAGGCAACTACTTGTACCTCATCCAGTTTAGAGGTACTCAGCTTCATGGCTATGCTTATAACAGAAGATTTCTTTTCCTTTACAACAAATTCTAATTTTTCATAACCGATGTAGTTGAATATTAAAACATCGTTTTCATATAGATCGTTTAAACTAAACTCTCCTTTCAGGTTAGTAATCGTTCCTTTACCGGTTCGTTTGTTGATAACAGTGGCACCTGCCAGCGGATTTCCTTCGCCGGTAACAACGCCATTGATATTTTCAAACAAAGCTAATAGCCTGGTTACTTTATCTAACAGCGACAATTCTTTTTTCGAAACGATTACTGATTTATTTTCAATTTTATATTCCAGCTGCTGCCCTTTAAATATTTCCTTTAAAGCATCTTTTAGTTCGGCATCCTTTACATCAACGCTTACGGGTGCAGCGCCTTTAAGTGTTGATGCCGTAAAAAGGAAATCATAACCGGTTTGAGCCCTGATTTGCTCAAAAACATTAGTCAGGGGTACAGCCTTTGCCGCAAGGGAAACTTTTTGCGCATAGGTACTTGCGCTTACCTGAACGATAGCTGTCATTAAAATTAAAGTAGCTAACTTCATGATCAATAGCAATTTGCTCACACGACCCAAGGGCTGTGCAAAATTCTTAGGGTAAAATTTGTACATTTGTATGGCTGTATTATTGCGTTGTGCCTATTCATTTTCGAGATGGTGCAGGCGCTTCGCGGTTATTAATAATATTAATTGTTATGTAATCCGGCTTTAGTCATCCCGGCTCCACCCGGGGTGACTTTTATTTTTGGATTACTAAGGGTAAGTATATTATCCTATCACAGTAACCCTCCTTCCTTTGATGCTAAAGTGTACACCTTTTGTTTGTTGAAGCATTTCTAAAACCTCGCTGATGTTTTTGTAACGGGAAATAGTTCCGTAATATCCTTCATTAGAAACCATCCCTTCGTATGCAACATCAATATCATACCAACGGGATAACTTAGACATTATATCCCTGATATTTTGATTATTAAACCTAAAGTATCCATTTTTCCAGGCTATTGCTTCTTCGGTATTAGCGTGATCAATTACCTGCATCTTATTACCATCAAACTGTGCCTGCTGGCCCGGTTTTAATAAATTAACCTGCCCCGAAGTCGAAACTTTAATGCTTCCTTCCAATAAAGTTGTTTTCATAATTTGTTCATCGGCATAAGCATTAATATTAAAATGCGTTCCAAGTACTTCTGTTGTTTGGTTGCCGGCAGCCACCCTAAAGGGTTTAGCCGGGTTATGTGCCACTTCAAAATATACCTCTCCGGTAATAGTTACCTCTCTGTAATCTTCCGTAAAAGCGGTGGGATATTTAATAGATGACGCAGCATTTAACCAAACATGGGTACCATCTGCTAAAACAAGGTGGTATTGCCCGCCTCGGGGAGTAGTCATAGTATTGTACATTACTTCATCTTGACCAGATGCAGGGGCATTATAAATAACTTCACCATCGGCGGCTTTATTAATTTTAGTATTACCCTGGTTGGCTAATATTCCTTTTCTAGCTCCGGTAAGCGTAATCTGCCGGCCATTATTTAAAGTTAAAATTGCTTTATTGCTTCCGGGTGGGATATCCTGTTTTTGAATAATTGCGATTTGCTGCTGCGATGGCTGATAGTACCAAAAGAAATAAGCCGAAGCAGAAAGAATCATCAAAATGGAAGCAGCAATAGCTATACGGGGCCATATGTTGATAACAGGCATCTGTTGCTTGGAAAGTTTACTCCAGATCTCTTCTTCTATGCTGTCATAATCTGGTTCGGCTAACGTAACCTCACGCGTTGATAGCGTTTTCTCATACCAACTTTCCACAATTGCTTGCTCTTCAGCTGTACAAGTGCCTGCAATATATTTTTTAATTAACGATTTTGCCCTGGTATTTTCCATAAATCCAAATCAGCAATGCTGTGTATATGAATAAGACGGTTTTGGAAGGCTCTTGTGTAATACTAATTGAAAAAAAAGTAAAAAAATATTTAGAATAGCATAATTGAATGCTACCGAAGTTAATTCTATCTAAAAAAAAGGAACAAAAAAGCCAATAATAAAACTCCAAACTTTATACGGAGTATTTTTAAAGCGTTACTAATCTGTTTTTTTACCGTATTATCGGTAATATTCATTTTTTCAGCAATTTCTTTGTAAGACAGATTTGATTTTCGGCTTAATTCAAATACTTCCCGCATTTTTTGTGGTAACAAGGCAATTTCCAGTTCTATCCTTGTATTCAATTCTTTTTCTCTTAGCAAATTATCTGTTGTAAACTCACCACGATCAATAAAAACTTCTAAAGAAGAAAAATAATCGTCTTTAACCTTATTTCGATCAATCAAGTCAAATATCTTGTTACGTAAAGCCGAATAAAGAAATGCTGGCAAAGTTGTGTTTACAAATAGCGCCGGCCCTTTTAACCACACCATTGCAAATATATCCTGTACCACATCTTTGGCTTCCTCATCATTTTGCAATATCCTTCGGGCATGTTTAAAAAGTAAGGCCCAATATCTGCGGTAAATAACCTCATATGCAGAATGTTTACCCGCTCTTAAAAGGGCAACTAATTCTTGATCATGAAGTTCGTTGTACAAAGCCATATTCTTAAAACACAAGAACGACCAATATAATAAAAAGCATTAAAATTTCAATCGACCGTTTGCAACATCTAAGCAGCACAATTTCAACGACAAAAGCGCAGATAATTAAAATCCCAGGCAGAATATAAAGACTTTTACCT
Source organism: Mucilaginibacter polytrichastri (assembly GCF_001911425.1). GTDB lineage: Bacteria > Bacteroidota > Bacteroidia > Sphingobacteriales > Sphingobacteriaceae > Mucilaginibacter > Mucilaginibacter polytrichastri. The sequence continues at coordinate 2,818,816 of NZ_MPPL01000001.1, forward strand.
CCTAATTAAGATAGCTTATTGGGCTCTTATCCAACCGAAGTATTAATTATTTTGTAATATCGTTAACTCATCATTATTATACTTGTAACAATAAGAGATTCATCGTCAGAACAATAACGATGTTACAAATACTTTCGATTTTACTGATGAAACTTACATTTATACCGCTGTTAACTATAGTTTAAAAGTCTTCAGGCTTTCGTTGGCATATTTCCTAATTATTGAACTGATAAGATGCAAGTATAACAATTTATATAAAATCTATAGAATATATATTCTTTTTAAATATGCAAGACTAACATGCTAATAGCAACAGTACTTTAGTTTTGAAAGCTATTTTTTTATCCTTGGTAAATAGGATAATAAATCTGCCAGCTATAATGTGAAGTTCATTTTAACAAAAAATAGCTACCGGAATTTGCGTTCGCATTGTTCAATATTACCAAGGCCACTATACAGTAAGCGATAACTCATCAACTATTATTCGTTAACATTTGTGGTACATTGCTGAATTTTTTTCCATCTTAGATATGAGCAAACAAAATATAATCATGAAGATAATCTCTCTAAAAATAGTTGCTGGTTGTGTTATATTGTTACTTATTTTAGCCTGTAAAAAAACACTGTCACAGCAATCTCCTGCTGCTGAAACTTTGAGCATGGCCGAAGTTACATCCAACGCGGTAACCTCAATTGCACACCCCGGCATGCTCCATAACGCGACCGATTTTATCAGAATGACAACTAATGTAAATGCAGGAACCCAACCCTGGCTTAGCGGATGGAACAAGCTAGTTGCTAACCCTCACTCCTCTTCAACCTATACACCAAGGCCGGTGAAAACCATAGTAAGGGGCACCCCAGCCAATAAAGCGCCGGAGAATTATATTTTAGCTTGCCAGGATGCAGCCGCAGCCTATCAGGAAGCACTGCGCTGGAAAATAAAGGGAGATGTGGCATGTGGAAATAATGCCATAAAAATAATGAATGCGTGGGCGAAGACCTGCACATCAATTGACGGAGATTCTAATGCGGATCTGGCTGCAGGATTACAGGGTTACCAATGGGCAAACGCCGCAGAAATTATGAGGGATTACAGCGGATGGGGCCCTGATGACTTTAAGGCTTTTAAAAACTGGATGCTCAATGTTTACTATCCAGTATCGTACGATTTTTTGAACAGGCACAACGGAACTTGTAATACACATTATTGGTTAAATTGGGATATGTCAAACATGTGTACAGTGCTTGCTATAGGCATTTTATGTGACGACACAGCAAAAGTGAATTATGCCATTAATTACTACAAAAACAATGGAGTTGGTAACGGGTACATTGGCCGGGTGTGTGCTGCCGTTTATCCAAATGGTATGTCTCAACCTCAGGAAGCTGGAAGAGATCAGGGTCATGCCAGTATGATTGTACCTCTCTTAGGCGCATTTTGTACAATGGCCACCAATCAAGGAAAAAACCTTTTGGATTATAACCCGTGGAATGAGGTTAATCCACGTTTATTGGGTGCAAGCGAGTATGTGGCAAGCTATAATATGGATAGCACCAATACAGTGCCCTATACTCCCTACAATAATTGCGACAATGTAAACCAAACAGCTATTTCAAGTAATGGCAGGGGTACCATACGACCGGGCTGGGAACTGATATACAACTATTACGTTAAATTTAAAGGTAAAGCTGCGCCTTTTACAACACAATTTGCCGCCAAGGTAAGGCCAGAAGGCGGTGGTGGAGACTATGGAACTACAAGCGGCAGCTATGACCAATTGGGATTTGGGACTTTAACCTTTTCCCGTTAATTAATAAAACTATTTCACAAAGTTACAAACAATCATGGGCCAACTACCAAAATTTAAATTTGAACTCGAAAAAAAAGAACCCCGTATAGGCAATGGGGGTGTTACCAGAGGGGCTTCAGTAAAAGATTTTCCTGCATCAATTGGCTTGGCAGGAGTTAGCATGCATCTCGAATCCGGTGTCATACGTGAATTGCATTGGCATGCCAATGCATCGGAATGGGGATATGTATTAAAGGGTTGTGTGCGCACTACCATATTGCACCCCGATGGTAGTTTTTACATAGACTATTTCTATCCCGGCGACGTTTGGTATTTTCCAAAAGGATATGGACATGTTTTACAAGGCGTAAGTGATGAGGATGCCCATTTTATCCTGATATTCGATAATGGAAATTTTTCTGAAGACCATACATTCAGTATCACCGATTTTGTTTCAAGCGTACCAAAAGAAATTGCAGCTCAAAATTTAGGCTTGTCCTTGGAACAACTTGAAAAATTATATCAAGGGGAAGCCTATTTTGCAAAGTGTGAAATACCAACAAACGAAAATGGACTGCTATCAACTCGTGAGGAATGTTCTCTCACTACTATGCACAAATATCCTTTAATGGCACAAACACCCCGCATTTTTGAAGGAGGTATACAAAGAGTGGTAACACAAGACGATTTTCCTATATCACAAAATTTATGCGGTTCTGTTATAGAGCTTCAGCCAAATGCTTTGCGTGAACTTCATTGGCATCCTAATGCCGATGAGTGGCAATATTTTATTGAAGGAAATGCAGAAGTAGGCATTTTTTTGGCACAAGGAAATATTGTAATAGATCAATACGAAGCAGGCGATATTGGTTATGCTCCAATGGGAGCTGGACATTATATAAAAAATACTGGAGATAAGGTTTTGAAAGTGTTGATTGGATTCAATAATGGACATTACCAATCTGTAGACTTAAGCGATTGGATAGCAAAAAATCCCAATGATATATTAGAAGGTAATTTTCAGATTTCAGAAGATATTGCTGATAAACTACCTAAAAACGCCAAAAGATTTTTAAAAAAATAAGACTTACAAATCGTAATTTTTGGAATGAAACAAATAAAACTTGTGCTTTTTTTATTTTTAGCAGTCGCTTTATTTTCTTGTTCATCTGTTTTGAGAAATCCCCAAGTTTTAGCTTTAACTACAGATTATTGCAAACCTCAATCAGATTATTTTTCTTCTAAGGAAGAATATCAAGATAGGGTATCGAATCTTCAAGACAGTTTATTAGTTGGTAAAATGCAGAAAAGTGATTATCTTTTTGCAAAGAATATCGGTATACTTTCTTTGCTTTCAGATTTCGTTTTGACTAAAGATACATTAGCTAAAATGGCTTACAGACAAAAGATTAGCGATAGAATATTTCTTGTAAATACAGAGTTAAATGCCGTTTCTGCCGAACTGGACTGTAACGGAGAAAGGTATTCTCAACTTTCCAACTACTTAAATGATATTAACAATAAAAACCTTAGAAAAGTAACAATAGCATCTATTTCAACAGGAGCATTAGTGGCGATAGCATCCTCGTTAATTGGCAATAAAAATACCGATATAGCCGTGAACATTAGTGGTGGAGTAGCTAGTGCAGGATTAGGATTTTTAACGCTAAACCCCAAAGGCAGAAAGGTAGAAGTGAGTTTTTCAAGAAGTTTGGTTGCAAATATTTGGAACAATCAAAACACTGACAACGCTTTTCCAATGCCAATTTGGAAAATAATGAACGAAAAAGCTTTTAGCAACTCGGGGGAAGTATCGCTTGCAGAAAGTATAAAAAAGCGCTGGTTACAGTATTCTTTTGATGGAAGTATATCTGAAAAAACGACAAATCAATTCTTTAAAAAAGGCGGTCTATTTTCTGCAGAAGATCTTCAAAAAATCGAAAGTATGAATAACCAATTACAGGCGAGTATTAGATCTCTCCAACAAAATATGCTTAGTTTACTGATATCAATTGATAAGGTGAAGTAAAATGGTTGGGATGATATAAAATTCGTCACTATATTTTTGTGTAAAAACTTACAAATAGCGATCTTATGAAATTAATATCTTTAAGAATTATAATTAAATATATTATGGGGAATTATTGGCGCAGGGATATTCCGCATACTAGCATAACACATAACTTATAGTGTATTTCTAATCATTGATGCCAATATTGGTGAGTGATAAATTTTCAAACTATGAAAACCGGGCAATGAAATGACTTAAGCCCTCTACAAACAAATGAGTGCCAGGGCATTGTTGTAGTAATTGCCTGGAGTTCCTTTTTATCTAATAAACCGTATCGACGTCATCTCTGGACATTGAAAATTTCGCAAAGGGATCATTTAATATCCAGCCAAATTTCGAATTTCGCCGGCGGTTACTATCTTCCCCCAATCGATCAGATACTTTCTCGCATCATAAACCTTGTTTTGCAAAACATCCAGGTACTCCTTAAGCGAACTACTGTCCTCTTTCGTACCTGAGGAACGGTTTGATTTGTTGTTCCACCTGGAGGGTTCCCAGGCTCTTTTGGTGGAAAGGTCTTTTTCCAACCCATCGACAGTAATTCTCAAATAAACAGGAATTGGTCCCTGTTCATAATACTTTGGCTTTTTCAGATAGAATAGTAACACGAAGCTTTTTCTAACATAACGATAGTTTTAAGGTGATTAAATATCGATTATGAAATAGGAAAATAAAATGGTGTATAATAATCGAACACGTAGTTAATAGCGATTTATACTACTTTGAGTGAGTCATTCTTTTAGAGCATGAATGACTCCACGAATCACTCACCCAAATTCAATGATTCATTTTGATATCTTGTAAAACCCAAAAGCCTGTAAATCAGTAGATTTACAGGCTTTTGTTACTCTTTGATAGCGTTATCAGCGGTGAAGGAGGGATTCGAACCCTCGGTACAGTTTCCCGTACGTCAGTTTAGCAAACTGATCCTTTCGGCCTCTCAGGCACCTCACCTTTTGTGAATATAATGTCCCGTTTTGGGATTGCAAATATAGTAAAACAGAAAGCGTGTCAAAATAAATTTTACAATTTCTAGTAATCAATTCGCACGTGGTATATGCTCATAAGCATTTTCTTAAAAATGTCCTTTATAGTTTGTAGGTCTTTAAGGGTAATGTCACAATCGTTAAGTTGCCCCTGGTCAAGCTTATAACTCACAATACGGTCTACCAAATTACTGATAGATTGTGCGTCAGGTTCGCGTAAAGACCGGGATGCAGCTTCTACAGAATCTGCCAACATTAACACTCCCGTTTCCTTAGAAAATGGCACCGGGCCGGGGTAACGAAAGATATTTTCATCTATTCCCTTCTCCGGATAGTTCTTTAAAAACGATTGGTAGAAATAATCTACCCTCGTATTGCCATGATGGGTGCGTATAAAATCAACCACAATTTCGGGCAGGCTATGTTTCCTCGCCAGTTCTGCACCCTTGCTTACATGGCGGATAATGATCTGCGCGCTCTCTTCGTAAGGCAGCTTATCGTGCGGATTAAAACCCGAGCTCTGATTTTCTATAAAATATAAAGGATTCTCCAACTTGCCAATATCATGGTATAATGCCCCCGCCCTAACCAGCAATGCATTGCCACCGATGCTATAAATAGCATTCTCGGCCAGGTTTGCCACCTGCAAAGAGTGCTGAAATGTACCCGGTGCACTAAATGCCAGTTCGCGCAGTAAAGTAGCATTGGTATTGGTAAGCTCTATCAGTGTAATTTCTGATGTTATGCCAAACACACGTTCAAAAGCATAAATAAGCGGATAGGCTAATAAAGTTAATAGTACACTTACCACAAATGGAAAAAAGTCCATCCAATCTATATTCATAAAGCTACCCTCACGAATAAAGGAGATCCCCACAAAGGCCACAAAATAATTAAAGGTAATAATAGCTGCCGATGTTAAGAACTGGTCTCTACGGATAAGATTTTTAATGCTGTAGATGGCAACCATACCCGAGGTGATCTCGAAAAAGGCAAACTCGAAACTATTTGGTACAAAAAAGCCTGCAACCAATATAACCAGCAGGTGTATATTAAGCGCCAAACGCGTATCAAACAATATGCGGATGATGAGCGGCACAATGCAGTAAGGAATGTAATAAAGGTTGGGTAACTGTATTTTAATTGCCCATGAAAGCGTACCCAGCATGGCCGTTATTACCAATAAAATAAGCCCGACCAGCCGGTTATCGTAATAGATATCCTTACGAAAAAGATAAAGGAAAACGATAAGTAACGTAATTACGATAGAAACCAGCAAAAATTGCCCCAGCAGTACCAGGTTTCTGTTACCATTTATACGGGCATTGTCTTCAAATGCTTTCTTGTACGATTCAAGCTTTTGATATACATCATTATTGATAACAGAACCTTTAATTACAATAACCTCTCCCTTTTGTACCATTCCGCTGGTTACAGAAATACCTTCCAGTACTTCTTTCTCTAAACGGTTGGTAAGCTTATCATCATAAATAAGGTTATTCTGTATCCGGTTCTGCAGCAGGTTTAGTAAAAATGCCTTATCAAGATTGGTGGTATTAAGCACCTTTTCACAATAGCTTTGTGCGCGTTCCTTAGTTAAAAGGTCGGCCGTATTCTTTTCGCCGGCCACGTTATGGTTTAATACCGTAACCGGGTAATTCTCTGCATTGTGCTGATATTTTACATTTAATGATAATACGCCTTTATCATAAATATCGCCCAATAGATTAAGCCCTACCGTAAGATAACGGGCCTTTAAACGGTCATTTAAGCCAGCATCATGCCACTTAATTTCAAAATCGTTTTTAAAGCCATCTTCTTGTTCCTGCTTTATATCATTATCAAGCTGGTAAACAGGCTTTATAGTTTTAAGCGCCGATGCCTTATCGCTCTCTATTTCCTGAGTGGTTTTCAGGATCGCGAAATTGTATGGCGATATCAGATCTTTCTGGTTCCAGATCCGGCCTTTTTCATATTCATATCTGAATTTGGCTTGTTTGGGGAGCGTAAAAACAATTACACAAATACTCGTCAGAATCATTACGATCTTCAGATTAAATGCATACTTGCGTAAAAGGGCCTTTTGGCGCGAAGACGAGAGTTTTGCCATTGAATATATTAGCTCACAAAATTAAGAAAGTTTCTGCCACTTACCTTAAGTGTGCAAATTAACTGTTTAAGCTAAAAAACAATTAACACATAAAACTCCTGAAAACCAATTGAAAGATAACAATTAGCTTAAAACCTTTTGGTTATTATTGCTTAAATACCATTCATAAACAAGCTCGAGGCCTTGTTTAAAAGAGTATTCGCACTCATAACCAATTGCCCCTCTTATTTTGTCAATACTGGCAAGCGAATGCTTCACATCACCTGCGCGCTCATGCCTGTATATAGGGCTAATATCTTTACCGGTGATTTGTTTTAAGATATCTATAACACCATTTAAATCAATTTGGCCGCCGCAGGCTACATTAAAAACCTCGTGCCCGGTAAGTCTTTCAAACAACATCGATTTTATGTTGGCTTGTACCGCATTGGCTACAAAAGTAAAGTCGCGGCTCGTTTTTCCGTCACCGTTAATAACAGGTTGTACACCGTCTATAAAAGATTTGCAAAAAATAGGGATAACCGCAGCATAAGGATTATCCGGATTTTGTTTTGGCCCAAAAATATTGAAGTAACGTAACCCTATGGTATGGCAACCATATACTTTACTAAAAACATCGGCGTACATTTCATTAACTGCTTTAGTAACAGCATAAGGCGATAACGCCTTACCCTCTTCGCCCTCTACCTTTGGCAGCGCTTTACTATCCCCGTAAGTAGACGATGAGGCCGCATAAACCATTCTTTTAACAGAGGGTGTGTCCTTAACGGCAGTAAGCATATTTAAAAAGCCCGATATATTTACATCATTAGTGGTGATGGGGTCTGTAATAGACCGAGGCACCGAGCCTAGTGCCGCTTGGTGGCTAACATAATCAACCCCGGCAAGTGCCGCTTTGCAGGTTTCCAGATCACGTATATCACCTTTAATAAACTCAAAATTACCAAGCCCTTCATACTCTTCAATATTACTGTAATAACCGTTAGACAGGTTGTCGAGTACCTTAACATGACCTGCACCATGTGTTATTAAATATTGAACCAGGTTACTGCCAATAAAACCAGCGCCACCAGTTACTAAAAAAGTATTTGCAGATATGTCTTGAAGGTGATATTTTGAATTATATAAGTTCATGTATTAATTAAATTATTACTATAATCCGGGTAGGAGTTTTAATATTGTTAGCATCGCATTTAGTTCAATATTACTCATATTCTCACACATTCGCCTCCGAAATTAAAAAATTTCTGTGCGTTACATTAACTACTATATTTTCAGTATTTAAACAATCATGGTAATAAGTTAATCTTTATCATTCAAAGCAAAAAGTTAAATTGCGTCACCAAATTATAACGCAGATTATGAAAGAAGTATATATAGTTGCTGCTACCCGCACAGCCATTGGCAGTTTTGGGGGCAGCCTTACCCCCTTTACTGCAACGCAATTAGGCGCACTGGCTATTAAATCGGCTGTAGAAAAAGCCGGACTAGTACCCGCATATGTGCAGGAAGTTTACATGGGCAACGTTATGTCGGCCAATTTGGGGCAGGCACCTGCAACCCAAGCTACCCGCTTTGCCGGTTTGCCCGATATCCCCGCTACCACGGTTAACAAAGTATGCGCATCTGGCATGAAAGCCATTATGTTGGCTGCCCAAAGTATTGCATTAGGCCAACAAGATATTATTGTAGCAGGCGGCATGGAGAACATGAGCAATGTACCTTACTATTTAGATAAAGCCCGCACAGGTTATCGTTTAGGCCACGGCCAGATAACAGACGGCTTGGTAAAAGATGGTTTATGGGATGTTTACAACGATTATCACATGGGCTCAGCTGCAGAATTATGTGCTACAGAATGCCATATTAGCCGCGAAGCGCAAGACGCTTACGCTATTGAATCATATCACCGTGCACAAAATGCACAGGCCGATGGCCTTTTTAAGGCAGAGATAACCCCTGTTGAAATCAAAGATAAAAAAGGCAACATTACTATTTTTGACCAGGATGAAGAACCCGGTACTGTTAAATATGATAAAGTAGCCAGGTTAAAACCCGTGTTTGACAAACAAGGTACAGTAACTGCGGCCAACGCATCGAGCCTTAATGACGGTGCTGCCGCATTGGTACTTATGAGTAAAGAGCGTGCCGAAGCCCTTGGTATAAAGCCTATTGCCCGCATTATAAGTTATGCCGATGCACAGCAAGCACCGGAGTGGTTTACCACCGCCCCGTCTAAAGCTATCCCCCTGGCCTTGCAGCGTGCAGGGCTCCCGGCCGATGAAATTGATTATTTTGAAATTAATGAGGCTTTCTCTGTCGTGTCTATTGCAAACAACCAGATTTTGAAGCTCGACCCAGCAAAAGTAAACGTAAATGGTGGTGCGGTATCATTAGGCCATCCACTGGGTGCATCGGGTGCCCGAATTATTGTTACTTTAGTGCATGTTCTCCAACAAAACAAAGCCCGCTACGGTGCTGCCGGAATTTGCAACGGCGGTGGTGGTGCCAGCGCAATGGTTATTGAAAATTTGCGTTAATAAATTTATGATCAAACGACTGCTCATCTGTTTTTTAATTTTCGTCCCGGCGTTAATACAGGCACAGGTTCGGCCGCAAAAAAGCATGCTAACCGTTTATCAGGACAGCCTTAAGCACCTCGGCTATAAAATGATAAACAATGAAGAGGATGTGGAACGCAAGAGCGCCAATTACGATTTCATTAAAACATTAACCGCCACGTTAAAGCTGCCGGGATCATTTGGCTTTAAATTCGATTCTGTTAAAACTGTAAGCATCATTACCTCGCCCGATGACCGTTTCCGTATTTTTAGCTGGCATGTAATGAACCAGGACGGCAGTTACCGCTTTTACGGTACTATACAAATAAACACAGGTACTGCCCCGCTCGAAATGTATCCTCTTGCAGATTATTCGCCGTTTATAGCTAATCCGCAAGATACTGTAACAGACAACACCCATTGGTATGGTGCACAGTATTACCAGATTATCCCGGTAAATGCCGCTAACCCTTATTATGTATTATTAGGTTGGAAGGGCAATACCGTAAAATCAACAAAAAAAGTAATTGAGGTTTTATCTTTTAAAAACGGCAAGCCGGTGCTGGGCTTACCCGTATTTACTGATAAGCTTGGGTCCAAAAACCGGGTGGTATTTGAATACTCGCGCCAGGTATCTATGATGTTAAAGTATTTGCCCGAGCAGCACACCATTATTTTCGATCACCTTTCGCCGCCCGATAAGCGATTTAAGGATAAGCCCGATACGTTTGGCCCTGACCTAAGTTACGATAATTACCGCCTACAAAATGCTGTATGGATATTTCAGGAGAACATAGATCTGCGCAATGTTGCGGACCCCAACGATGTAGACATAGACCCTAAGAAGCAGGCACGCCAGGACGGAGCCGCCGCCAGGGCCGGGCATAATTAACTGATCTACATCGCATTATCAGAAGCAATAGTAACCAATACCAGTGTTAACAGAATTTAATTTTGATTTGTAAGATTTATCCTATTTTTAGAAAATTTTTTATATAACAATAATGCAAGAAAAAACTGCCGATCAAAATAAGCAAATAGGGAAAATACCAAGTAGCGTTCCGTTTATTATAGGGAATGAATTTGCAGAAAGGTTTAGTTTTTACGGCATGCGCAGCATCATTGCCGTATTTTTAGTACATCAATTTTTCAGTCACGAAACCTCTGATGTAGCTAACGCCAAAGCCAACGCCATAAACCACGCTTTTTCAACCTTAGTATACTTTACCCCTTTACTGGGTGCCATACTGGCCGATTGGTTTTTTGGTAAATACCGGGTAATCTTAATTGGTTCGCTTATTTATACAATCGGGCACTTCTTATTGTCCATGTTCGATACCTCTTTACCGGGTTTTGTAACCGGTTTAATAGTGATCGCTTTTTCGGCAGGCGCTATAAAATCCTGCGTATCGGCCAATGTGGGCGATCAGTTCGATCATAAGAACCAGCATTTAATGAGCAGTATTTACGGCTGGTTTTATTTCAGTATCAACGCAGGTTCTATGATCAGCCTTTTATTGATCCCTTTAATATATGATAAATTCGGCGCTGCCTGGGCCTTTGGCGTACCGGGTATATTAATGGCTTTAGCAACGCTTATCTTCTTCTCTGGGAGTAAACGGTATGTAAAGCTACCGGCCGGAGGCATTAAGAAAGACAATTTTGTAACCGTAAACTTTTTTGTTTTAAAAAGCTTTATTGCCAAAAAAGCGCCGGGCAAAACAGCCTGGGAACAAGCTATAGACAAGTATGGCATTGAGAAAGTAGAAGCCATAAAAGCCGTTTGGGGTGTAATTGCTGTGTTTGCCTTTATCCCTATTTTTTGGGGCATGTGGGACATGAACGGTTCTGAATGGATTTTACAGGCTACAAAACTCGATCTGAGCATCGGTTTCTACAACATCCATATTTTACCATCGCAAATTCAGTTTGTTAATGCGTTGTTTCTATTGTTGATGATTCCTGTGTTTAACTACGGCATTTATCCACTTGTGGGCAAAATGGGCATTAAGCTTACACCATTAAAAAAAATTGGTGCCGGTTTATTTATTACCGCTTTTAGCTTTGTAATTGTAGCGCTCCTGCAACGTGATATAGATGCAGGCGGCCACCCATCTGTTTGGTGGCAGATCTTTGCATTCTTTATGCTTTCTGCCGGTGAGGTATTAGTATCTATCACTGGTTTGGAGTATGCCTATACGCAATCGCCCCCGTCAATGAAAAGCACCATGACCGCCATCTGGTATTTAACCTATTCTATCGGTACATTTTTTACTACCTTAATTAACGTCAACATATCCAACAAAGGCCTTTTTGCCTATTTTTCGGGAGAGAAATATTACTGGCTGTTTGTTGGTATCATGGCTTTCTTTTTTGTGCTGTTTTTGCTGGTAAGCCCTTATATTAAAGAAAAGGTATACCTGGCAGAGGATGCTACACTAGCAGATGGTTTAAATATACATGGTAATACAACAACCGAAATACATCCGGATAACCCGATTGTCTAAAAAAAACATTTGTTTTGTACATTAGTTAACTTATCCTATTTATTAAGTGCCCGACAGCTTAGTCATTATTCCCACCTATAATGAAAAAGAGAACATTGAACGGATGATCCGTAAGGTGTTTTCTCTTGCTCATGATTTCCATTTGCTGATCATTGATGATGGCTCGCCCGATGGCACAGCCAACATTGTGAAAAATCTGCAGTATGAGTATCCAAACAAATTATTTCTAGAAGAGCGCGCAGGCAAACAAGGCTTGGGTACTGCATATATCCATGGTTTTAAATGGGCTACCAAACGCAAATACGACTACATTTTTGAAATGGATGCCGACTTTTCACACAACCCCAATGATCTTATTAAATTAAGGCAGGCCTGTGTTGACGGTGCCGATGTTGCTGTGGGCTCCCGTTATATTAAAGGTGTAAACGTAGTTAACTGGCCCATGAGCCGGGTACTGATGAGCTATTTTGCATCGGTATATGTGCGGTTTATTACCGGCATTAATGTGCAGGACTCAACTGCCGGTTTTGTATGCTACAAAAGCCGTGTTTTTGATGTATTAAATCTCGATAAAATTAAGTTTGTGGGCTACGCCTTCCAGATAGAGATGAAATATACGGCTATTAAACATGGTTTTAACCTGGTAGAAGTACCAATCATATTTACAGACCGTACCGAAGGCACCTCTAAAATGTCGACAGGTATTTTCCGCGAAGCCTTTATCGGTGTGATCCAGATGAAGATCAACAGTATATTCAGGAAGTATCCGGAAGGATGAGGATGTGCAGATATGCAGATGTGCGAATGAGATGGCTGTTGGTGTTAAATGCCTTTCATCATTTGAAGCCAACAGCCCTTGTTAATTATCTGCACATTTGCACATCCGCACATTTGCACATCAACTATTTTTGCTAATTTCGTTGGTAATGAATGAAAATCTTGATCCCGACCACGAGCGCCTCACATCTGCAGAGCGCGACATTGAAAAAGTGTTGCGGCCGCAATCATTTGAAGACTTTACCGGTCAGCATAAAATATTAGCCAACTTAAGGATTTTTGTACAGGCTGCCCGCCAGCGTGGCGAAGCGCTCGATCATGTTTTATTGCATGGCCCCCCGGGTTTGGGTAAAACTACCCTGTCGCAAATTATTGCTAACGAGATGGGTGTGGGTATCAAGATCACCTCGGGCCCGGTGCTGGATAAACCCGGCGACCTTGCCGGCCTGCTTACCAACCTCGAACCCGGCGATATCCTGTTTATAGATGAGATACACCGCCTGAGCCCACTGGTTGAGGAATACCTATACTCGGCCATGGAAGATTTTAAGATTGATATCATGCTCGAATCTGGCCCAAATGCCCGTTCGGTGCAGATCTCTTTAAATCCATTCACACTGGTTGGCGCTACTACCCGCTCCGGCTTGCTTACAGCCCCGCTTCGTGCACGTTTCGGTATTAACTCGAGGCTGCAATACTACGATGCCAAGTTATTAACTACCATTGTACTACGATCATCAGACATATTAAAAACACCCATTAATGATGAGGGCGCTTATGAAATTGCACGCCGCAGCCGTGGTACACCACGTATAGCCAATGCCCTATTACGCCGCACGCGCGATTTTGCTCAAATTAAAGGCAATGGAACCATTGATACCGAGATTGCCAAGTATGCCTTGAATGCCCTGAATGTTGACGAGCATGGCCTCGACGAAATGGACAATAAAATATTAGTAACCATCATCGAGAAATTTAAAGGCGGGCCGGTAGGGCTTAAAACCATTGCCACCGCTGTAGGCGAAGACGAAGGCACTATTGAAGAAGTATACGAGCCCTTTTTAATACAAGAAGGTTACCTGATGCGCACCGCACGCGGCCGTGAGGTTACCGATTTTGCTTACAAACATTTAGGATTATTTAGAGCCGGAGGCAATGCTACCTTATTTTAATACAACCATCCATTCTATATCAAACATGAAAAAACTTTTTCTTCCGTTACTGCTCCTTGCGGGGATTAACACGTTTGCCCAGCAGGTAACCGATCCCGCTGATCTTGTTAACCCCTTAATGGGCAGCCAATCTAAAGTAGATCTTTCTAACGGGAACACCTACCCTGCCATTGCCCTGCCATGGGGTATGAACACTTGGTCGCCGCAAACGGGCGTTATGGGCGACGGCTGGATGTACACTTACGATGCCGACAAAATTCGTGGATTTAAGCAAACCCACCAGCCATCGCCATGGATGAATGATTATGGGCAGTTTGCTATTATGGCTGTAACCGGCAAGGCTAAATTTACACAAGATGATCGCGCAAGCTGGTTTAGCCACAAAGCGGAGATCTCTAAACCGTATTATTACAGTGTTTACCTCGCCGATGCAGATGTAACTACAGAAATAACCCCTACAGAACGTGCAGCACAATTTCGCTTCACCTTCCCTAAAACAGACAGTTCTTTTATTGTAGTTGATCCGTTTAATAAAGGGTCGTACATTAAAATTTTGCCTAAAGAACAAAAGATAATCGGCTATACTACCCGTTACTCGCGCGGTAAGTACACCAATTTTAAAAACTACTTTGTAATATATATCGATAAGCCATTTACCTACAAACGTACCTGGCATGGAAAAACCTTTGCAGGCGCAGATACTTTAGAACTGCAGAACGACCATGCAGGCGCTATCATCGGCTTTAAAACAATTAAAGGCGAACAGGTACACCTGCGTGTAGCTTCATCATTTATCAGTGCAGACCAGGCGGAGTTAAACCTGCAGCGCGAACTGGGCCACGACAGCTTTGATGTAACCAAACAAAAAGCGCATGATACCTGGACTAAAACCCTAAGCCGCATTAATGTGCAAGGCGGCACCATAGATCAGATGCGTACTTTCTATTCGTGCTTGTACCGCATGCTGTTTTTCCCAAACAAACTGTATGAGGTTAACGCCAAAAATGAAATTGTGCACTGGAGCCCATACAATGGTAAAACATTGCCTGGTTATATGTTTGCCGGTACAGGTTTCTGGGATACCTTCAGAGCATTGTATCCGTTTTTAAACCTGATGTATCCTTCTATAAACAAAGAAATGCAGGAAGGCCTGATCAACGATTACAAAGAGGGCGGTTGGCTGCCCGAATGGTCTAGCCCTGGCTATTCAGATATTATGGTGGGTAATAACTCGGCCTCGGTAGTATCTGATGCTTATGCCAAAGGATTACGCGGATACGATATTAATAAACTATACGAAGCCTTGTTGCACGGTGCGAACAATGAAGGCCCTATATCGGCTGTTGGCCGTTACGGTGTAAAATATTATAACAAACTGGGTTATGTACCTTACGATGTAAAAATTGACGAGAATGCTGCCCGCACAATTGAGTATGCCTATGACGATTTTGCAATTTACCAGCTAGGCAAGGCACTTCATCGCCCTAAAGAAGAAACTGATCTTTACAAAAACCGTTCACTAAACTATAAAAACCTGTTCGATCCGCAAACCGGTTTAATGCGAGGTAAAAACAAGGATGGAAGTTTCCAAACGCCGTTTAACCCGCTTAAATGGGGCGATGCCTTTACCGAAGGTAATAGCTGGCACTACAGCTGGGGCGTTATGCATGATATGAACGGCCTTATTAAATTAATGGGTGGTAAACAGAATTTCGTAAACAAACTCGATTCTGTATTCTTGCTTCCACCTACATTTGATGACAGCTATTACGGTCAGGTAATTCACGAAATCCGTGAAATGCAGATCATGAACATGGGCCAATATGCACACGGCAACCAACCCATCCAGCACATGATATATCTGTACAACTATGCAGGCCAGCCATGGAAAACCCAATACTGGGCACGCGAGGTAATGAACCGCCTGTATAAAGCAACACCAGATGGTTATTGCGGTGATGAGGATAACGGCCAAACTTCGGCCTGGTATGTATTCTCGGCACTGGGCTTTTACCCGGTTTGCCCCGCGGTAGACCAATACGTACTGGGTGCGCCGTTATTTAAGAAAGTAACCTTAAAATTAGAGAATGGTAAAACAGTTGTTATTAACGCACCTGCCAACAGCGCTACAAACAAGTATGTTAATACCATGCAATACAATGGCAAACCATATGATTTAAACTGGGTAAGCCATAGCGGTTTAATGCAGGGCGCAACTATCAACTTTAACATGACTGCCCAGCCCAATAAAAGCAGGGGTACTAAGGAAACGTCATTCCCTTATTCACTGTCTGTACAAGGCGACAAATAAAATATACCCAACCACCATGATGCAGTTTATTCTCTGCCTCATGGTGGTTTTTTGTTATACATAAGGTGCCATTACGTTAAATAATTTTACTTACAGTACATTTATTATCTTAATTTAGCCGCTAATAAATTATATTTCTAATATGTCAAAGTTGTTATCTACTATCCTACCCCTCTGTCTGCTGGCTGCAGCTTCATGCCAGTCAAAACCGGTTGAAAAAGCCACCACTACTAAAACATCAACAGAAACATCAGTTAGTAAATTGGTAACATCTGGTCCGGTTGCTTCGGCATCGGTTATTATGGGTCGCAAACAAGTGCCGGTATTATGTTACCACCAGATCCGCGATTGGCGCCCTACCGACTCTAAAACAGCTAAAGATTATATCATCCCTATTGCTGCCTTTAAAGAACATATGAAAATGCTGGCCGATAGTGGTTACCATACCATATTGCCAGATCAGCTATACGCCTACCTGGCTAACGGAGGCTCATTGCCAAGCAAACCTATTGTATTAACGTTTGACGATACAGACCTCGACCAATTTACCATTGCCCGCCCGGAAATGAAAAAATATGGCTTTAAAGGCGTATTCTTTATTATGACGGTATCGCTGGGACGACCGCATTACATGAGCAAAGAGCAGGTAAAACAATTATCTGACGAAGGCAACGTAATTGGCAGCCATACCTGGGATCACCATAACTTTAAAAAATTTGCAGGTAAAGACTGGGAAACCCAGATTGATAAACCAACCAAAAAACTGGTTGAAATTACCGGCAAACCAATTAAATACTTCGCATACCCGTTTGGTTTATGGAACGAACAAGGCTTGCCAGAGCTGCACAAACGTGGCTTTATTATGGCGTTTCAATTAGCTGATAAACGTGGTGCTAATGACCCGCTAATGACCGTAAGGCGTATCTTGGATAGCGGTTACTGGAGCACCAAAACTTTAAGCAACAGCATTAAACATAGTTTTTAGTAAGTAGCAGAATATTTAATAAGAGGCAAGGCCAAATGATTATAACTTAAAAGCAGATACTCAATAAGTGTATCTGCTTTTAAATTTTCTGAACATATTAGTGTTTTAATTTCAGCATAAAATCATACTGTTGCGGATCAATAGAACCGTCTCGCCTTAAATTCAAATCTACCGTAACCATACCGTTAGCCTTTGCGATCTTATTAATATATAGTGACATATATTCAGGCGAATAACGTAATCCAGGTTGAGCCC
This sequence comes from Mucilaginibacter polytrichastri, assembly GCF_001911425.1. GTDB lineage: Bacteria > Bacteroidota > Bacteroidia > Sphingobacteriales > Sphingobacteriaceae > Mucilaginibacter > Mucilaginibacter polytrichastri. The sequence continues at coordinate 2,836,344 of NZ_MPPL01000001.1, forward strand.
AATTGGAACCCAAGTACGACAGTATATGCCATTGAACCCCTTTTTTAGATTTAACAGCAGGCAAATCTTCAAATTTATTTGATTCGCCTGCTGTATAATTACCAATATTGTAACCATCTACATTATAAACAACAACTTTATCCGCCGGGCCGCTATTTAATCCAACCAGCGCATTTTTATTGCCGGCCTTTGCAGCGGCTACCATTTGAATTAAGAATTTTTTGTTGTAGCCAATAAAAGGGTAACATCCGTCAATCCACCATCCCGAAATTTTATTTTTATATTTAAGGCTAATACTACGAATAATAGTTGACCAACTTGTTACCCATTGTTGATCTACATTAAAAGTGTTTGGTTTAGCATCAGGATTGATACTTGGGTTATGCAAGGCTAAACTTGCTTTTCTATCAGCACGGGGTCCGTCGCCCGTTGCATACAAAAATAGTTTAATATGTTTTTTTGCCAATGCTGTATATAAATCGGAAATCAAATCGCGATTAGGGGTTACTTCTCCTCTTTTATAACCTGTCATTTTTTCATAAGTTGCATTCGGCAAGCATAAAAATTGGTCTGCTTGTTGGGTTGTAAAAATCACATATTCTGCCTTCATCTTACTTGCTTGATCTGCAATTAAATTAACATTTAAAGAATTAACGCAACTATCCCAAGAGGTTGTTTTTCCTTGATTCCATGGTTCCTTTTCATTTTGAAAAAAATGCAAATAGTGAAAAAAAACGCCAAAATGCATTTTTTTAGTTTTTGCCCTTTGAGCAAAAAGACAGTTTGTTAATGTAAATAATATAATAGATAATAAACCGATTTTTTTCATAAGGTGTTGAGTTAGTAATATGTCTAAGTAATATTAAATGTGGCTCCATTTATATTATAAATATTACCTGGCACAAATAATACCCATATTGATAGTTAATGCTGTAAACAAATGAGTGCAAAACACGCAGACGATATTTAAAACCATTTAACTACACAAATATGCCTCATATTTATATAGTTAAATGCAAGAGGCCGTCTCATAAGTAAAACCGGGACTCTGAGTATCGTCTATACGAAAACGTTTGCCACCACCTACCCGAATAATTTAAAGAAAAAGAGGATATTGCCATAATTATGAGACAGCTTCTTATAAATTTTCGCCCGATGGGCCCTGGCCTTTGTTGGATGAATTGGTTACCGGTTGCTCTGCAGATGAGTTGGTAATCGGTTTCCTATCTTCTGGGCTTGGATCTCCATCTCTAGATGGGGTAACCGTTTTAACGCGGTTCTCGTATGGCTTATCCTGTACGTTGGGGTCGTTGTCGCTCTGGTCAAGAGCCGAATCCCCTACGTTTTCGCCAAGCATATCATCAGTTTTGTCTGTACTATGGCTATATCCTTATTCTTAGGATCGGCTGTTTTTATTTGATCGCTCATCATAATTGTTGTTTTACAGGTAAATAAATGAGTGTTGTTTATTATTTTAACAACCTCTCTTTGTTATAAGTACAACGTTATACATCGCAATGTGTTTGCCCAGTTTAAACTCAAGGATTATTTAATTAATTGCAAATTAAAACCTACTGTTATTAACTTAAATGCAGATGCGTATCTTTGCATCAATGCTCAATAACCGCAACGCATATAGTCAACTCATTAAAGCTGAGGCCCAAAAGCTTGGTTTTTTGTTTTGCGGTATAGCTAAGGCCGAGTTTTTGGAGCAGGAAGCCCCCCGTTTAGAAAGCTGGCTGCAAAAGGGTATGCACGGAGAAATGGCTTACATGGAAAACTATTTCGATAAGCGGCTCGATCCACGGTTACTCGTGGATGGTGCAAAGTCGGTGATATCGCTAGGCTTAAATTATTACTCAGATCATCAACAGTCAGACCCCAACGCCCCTAAAATTTCCAAATATGCCTTCGGGGCCGATTACCATACGGTAATTAAAGATAAACTGAAGCAACTACTGGCAGTAATTAACGAACAGATTGGCGAAGTTGGCGGCCGTGCATTTGTAGACTCGGCCCCGGTGCTGGATAAAGCCTGGGCAAAAAAAGCCGGGTTGGGTTGGATTGGTAAAAATTCCAACCTCATTAGTAAAAAAACCGGCTCATTTTTCTTTTTGGCCGAACTGATTGTAGACATCGAACTGGAGTACGACATTGAACCCACTGCCGACCATTGCGGTACCTGCACCCGTTGTATTGATGCCTGCCCTACCGAGGCAATTGTGGCCCCGCAGGTAGTTAACGGCAGCCGTTGTATATCTTACCTTACCATCGAACTTAAAAACGAAATACCAGCAGAATTTAAGGGCAAAATGGATGGATGGATGTTTGGATGCGATATTTGCCAGGACGTTTGCCCATGGAACAAGTTTTCTTTATTACATCAGGAACAATCTTTTGCCCCCCATCCCGAACTTTTAGGCATGAACACCGCCGACTGGAATGACATTACCGAAGATGTGTTTAGAAAAGTATTTAAAAACTCGGCCGTAAAGCGCACCAAATTTGACGGGCTGACCAGGAATATCAGCTTTTTGAAGAAAATATAGTAATTAAAAATTTGTCAATTGCGAGATACGAAGCAATCTCATAGCTATACAGATATAGCACGCGATGAGATTGCCACGCTTCGCCCGCAATGACAAAATAGGAAATTATCCCTTTTTAAACTTATCAGCCAATAGTTTCAGCATATCCTCATTAACAGGTTTAGCCGGTTCGTCTTTTTTCCTAACCGGTTGTTGCTGGTTAGGGTTTTGCTGGTATGGTTTAGTGTATGGGCGTTGTTCTGCAGGTTTTGCAGCAGTTGCGGCGCCTTCTGCCGGTTTTGCTACCGGGGCCGGCTTGGGCTGCTGCACAGGCTTAAGCCTGGCGGCATTACGGGCATCGTTCCAGCGTTTGTAAATGGTTTCTATTTTACGCTTGGTATACAGCGGAAAATCACCCTGCATCATCCATGAATAATAGCTTGGCTCTACATCAAATACATCCTCTACCTTTTTGCCTTTATGTTTGCCAAAGTTAAACACCTCGAAACCATCGGCATTAAATACCATACGGCCGGCAAAGTCAACATTTTTATTCATGTTGGTAAATACATGCAACGCCTCAACATCAGCAACTACAGGTACAGATTTATTGCCTTCACGATCTTCAAACTCGGTGTTTTCGTAACGTTCCAGTTGTGCAAGCAATACTTCCATAGTGGCACGGGTATCGGCTTCGGCGCTGTGCGCATTAATAATGTCCTTGCCACAGTAAAAGCGGTAGGCCGCCTTTAAAGTACGCTGCTCCATTTGGTGAAATATATTTTGCACATCAACCAGGTGGCGGTTATCAATATCAAACGGTACCCCGGCACGCAAAAACTCCTCCATAATCATCGGGATATCAAATTTATTAGAGTTAAACCCGGCCAGGTCGCTGTCGCCAATAAACTCGGCAACGGCTGGCGCTAACGCTTTAAAGTTAGGTTCATCTTTAATATCTTCATCATATATACCATGGATGATAGATGTTTCATAAGGGATCGGCATTTCGGGATTTACACGCCATGTTTTCACCTCTTCACTACCATCGGGCAATAACCTGATAACAGAAATTTCTACAATACGATCAACCCCTATGTGTGTACCTGTTGCTTCCAGATCAAAGAAAGCCAATGGGCGCTTTAAATTCAATTTCATTTGTGTAAAGTCTACACTGCAAAAATCGGAAAAAGTCTGCTTATACCCGCACAATATATTTTTTAAATGTATTTAGCATTCTGAGATAAAGTATTAATTTAATGCCCACCTAATTGCAATTTTAATGAAGCGTTTTTTACCCCTTCTTTTTTTATCCTTTATTACTTATTATCAATCATTTGCCCAGAATTTTGATTTCGGAAAAACCACCGAACAGGAAATGCAGATGAAAAGCTATGACAAGGATACCAGTGCGCACGCCGTTGTATTGAATGAATACGGCAAAGCCTACATGACCACTGGCGGCGACCATATCAGGCTGCAATTTGAGCACCACGTTAAAATTAAGATTTTTGACAGCAAGGCTTTTGAGCAGCAAGGCAACATTGTTATAGACCTTTATAAGGAAGATAACGACAGTTTTGAAACAGCGGGTAATATTGATGCCGTAACCACTTACCTTGATAATGATGGTATTATGCGGCAAACACAATTAGACCCGGCAAAAATTTTCAAGGTTAACCAAAACAAACACCATAACCTGGTTAAGTTTGATATGCCTAATATGCGTAAAGGCTGTGTTATTGAATATAAGTATACCACAGAGTCGCCATTTGTATTCAATTTTGAAACCTGGAAATTTCAGTCAGAGATTCCTAAAATACATTCGGAGTACCATGCTAATATCCCGGCTGTTTATCAATATAACATTAGTTTAAGAGGCGCTTTAAAACTTACAAAAAACACATCAGAACTGGATAGGGATTGCTTTTCGTTTTACGGCACCAAGTGCGATTGCAGCAACCTCACGTTTATAATGGATAATATCCCCGCGTTTGTTGAGGAAGAGCATATGACGGCATCTAAAAACTTCATGTCGGCCATTTATTTCGAGCTATCAGAATACGTTAACTTTAATAATGGTGTAAAAATGAAGCTTACCAAAGAGTGGAAGGATATAGATTATCTTTTTAAAACCCATGAGCTTTTTGGCAGCCAGATAAAACGGAGCGGTTTAATGAAAGACCGCATTGGCGGTTTAATTGCTAATAAGCCAGATGACCTTTCAAAAGCGCAGGCCATTTATCAGTACATGCAAAAAACATTTAAGTGGAATGACTACTACGGTGTATTTAGCGAAGATGGCATACGCAAAGCACAGGATATACATACAGGTAACATAGGCGATATAAACCTTTCGCTAATTGCCGCACTTAAAGCTGCAGATATTAATACAGAAGCCGTGTTAATATCCACTCGTGACCATGGGGTTATCAACAGGCTTTTCCCAGTGGCGAGCGACTTTGATTACGTAGTAGCCAAGATTAACATTGGCGACAAAAGTTACCTGCTAGATGCCTCAGACCCCTTGCTTGCATTTGGCATGTTGCCACTTCGTTGTATTAATGACCAGGGCCGGGTAATTAGTTTTGAGAAACCATCTTACTGGCTCGACATTACAGAACCGCAAAAGAAAACTACAACTACCGCTTTCGATCTTACCTTGCAGCCGGATGGAAAACTGACCGGCACATTTAAAGAGTTTTCGAGCGGGTATGCCGGATATTTGAAACGCAAAGAAATTAAAAAATTTAATTCTGTTGATGAATATGTAGAAGATTTGGATGGCCGTTATCCTAAAGTTAAGATTCTAAAATCAGAAATACAAGGCTTGGATAGCCTTAGCGGATATCTGGCCGAATCTTATGAGGTTGAAATAAATGCTTACAAAGGGCTGGATCATCAATCGTTAAGCCTCAACCCATTTATTTTTGGCCATATTAAAGTAAATCCCTTTAAATTAGAAGACAGGAGTTTCCCTATAGATATGGGTATGCCTACGGAAGACAGGTTTAACCTAACCATACATTTACCAGCCAATTTTGTAGTAGAAAGCGGCACTAAAAATATTGCTATTGGCTTGCCAAACAACGGAGGCCGGATCATCACTGATTTTACAAACAATACCGAAAGTTGCACCTATTCTGAGGCTATTGTATTTGCCAAGCCCGTGTACAGCGTTTCCGAATATCCCTACCTAAAGGAGTTTTTCAACAAGATCATCCAATCAGAAGGTTCGGAAATAATTTTCAAGAAAAAATAATGAAGACCATTTTATTTGCGGCTGCTTTATGCCTCGGCATTTGCCAATTGAGCCAGGCACAGAATTACGGAATTGACCTTATACCCAAAAAACTGCTACCCTATGCCGGTGCAGTAGTACGCACTGATGAAACAACCATTACCATAAAAGATAATGACAACGTAACCTACCATGTAAAGCATGCGATTACGGTATTAAATAAAAATGGTGCAGATGAGGCCGAAATAGTTTTGTGGCATAATAAAAGCAGGATTATTAAATCTGTAAAAGGCATCATTTATAACGAATACGGCCAGCCTGTAAGTAAGTTTAGCGAAAGTAACTTTAAGGATGATAATGCCTACGATGGCTTTTCGCTATTTGAAGATGAGCGGGTAAAATATTATAATCCACCGGTTACCACTTATCCTTACACGGTTGAATGTGAATACGACTTGCGTACCAATCAGAGTTTAAATATAAGTCCATGGTTCCCGGTTAATTCAAGCGGTGTGTCTGTGGAGCATAGCACTTACACGCTGCTGTGTAAACCAGGTACAAACATCAGGTACAAAGAAACAAGCTACCCCGACACGGTTGAAACCGCTACTGATGATAAAGGTATGAAAAGCTATAACTGGAAACTAGATAACATACCGGCACGCAGGGCCGAGCCTTATAGCCCTAATAAGTTAAATTACATCACCAGTGTACACATCGCTCCAAAAGATTTTATTTATGAGGGTGTTGCAGGCAGCTACACCAATTGGAACGAATTAGGTAAATGGATCTATGATAAGCTACTCATCAGCCGTTCGCAATTATCGCCGGAAACTGTACAGCAAATGAAAGACCTGACGGCAGGCATCACCGACCCTAAAGAAAAAGCCAGGAAGATCTATGAGTATATGCAACACAAATCACGCTATGTGAGCATCCAGATCGGTATTGGCGGTTACCAGCCTTTCCCGGCCAAAGAAGTAGACCAATTGAGTTATGGTGATTGCAAAGGACTGGTAAACTATACCCAAGCCTTGTTAAAAGCAGTAAATATCGATTCTTATTACTGTGTTGTAAAGTCGGGCAGTGAAAAGGCAAGCCTTAAAAGTGATTTTGCCAGTATGGATCAGGCCGATCATATTATCTTATGCATGCCTTTTAAGAGCGACACTACCTGGTTAGAGTGTACCAATAAAACTATTCCGTTTGGATATTTAGGCGATTTTACCGACGATAGATGGGTGTTGGCCTGTACCCCGGATGGTGGTAAACTTTTACACACCCCCAAATATGCCGCACCAGAAAACAAAGAGGAAATAAAAGCAAACTTTGCCCTTAATGAGAACGGTGAACTTAAAGGCGATATAGTAACTACATCAAGAGGTTCGCAATATGAAAACGAAGACGGTATGCTTACAGAATCGTACCAGGACCAGGTTAAACACACACAAAAACAGTATCCTATTAACAACATGGAGATAGAGACACTGAAATTTACGGCAGATAAAAACATTAAGCCGGTACTCACCGAGCAGTTAAAACTCACGGCGCATGAATATGCCACAACCGAAGACGGAAAATTACATTTTATGATAAACTCGGTTAACCGCATATCAACCACGCCGCATGAAATACGTAACCGCGTTAACCCAATGTACATTAACAGGGGTTATACAGATGAAGATGTAATTACCTATACCCTACCAGATGGCTACCACGCCGACAGGGCATTGCTAGACGTTAAATTGCATAAGGACTTTGGTAATTACATAGCTAATATAACCATTAAAGATAATCGGCTGGTGTACACCCGTAAAATGCAATTGATAGACGGCACCTATACCAAAGAAGCCTACAATGAGTTGGTTGACTTTTACCAGGCCGTAGTAGATGCCGATAATTATACCATTACCATGGTTAAAAACAAATAGAAGCGTAACAAAACCTACTGAGCACCCGAAGCATCTGCAGTGGTTGCCGACATAATTGAACCCGCCCTTGAGAAGTATTTATACATAGACGGATCGCGCAGTTTAATAATAATAACACCCCTGCGGGTACTGGCATGCACCACATACCCATTTTGCAGATATACACCCACGTGGCTAAACTTTTTACCATCGAAATCGAAGAACACCAGGTCGCCCTCCTGTAATTCGTCTTCGTACTTGCGTTTGATCACGTTGATCTGCTGGCTGGTCATCCGTGGTATATTGATGCCGAATACCTGCTGCTCTAATAAATAAGCCAGGCCGGAGCAGTCTACCCCATTTTTATCCAGACCGCCGAAACGGTAAGGCGTACCGCTCCACTCTTCAATAAAATTGTATAAGCGCCCATTTTGGATACTGCTTTTATCTACACCCATAATTTCGGCATACTTATCGGCAATAAAGCCCTGTGGTTTAACTACTTCACCGGGACTACCCTTTAGTACCGCTTTTTTTGATTTACACGAGGTGATCAAAAACACGGCAGCAAATAAAATAAAGACTAATTTACAGGTACGGCTCGTAATCATGTGCCCAATATAGCGGGCTTTAATTGTAAGTTAAAATCAATCTTATAAACATATCAACAATTACTGTTTACCCACACCCTCGTTCAGGTGTTCGGCTTTCCAGCGCATGGCTTCCAGTATACGGTTGTGGCCGCTTGGGTGATCAAAAAAGAAGATCTCTTCCCAGTAACCCGGGTTCATTTTACGGTAAGTGGATAGCTTGATGGCCACCCTGGCAAAAGCATCGGGTTGCCGTGCAGTATTGAGGCCAAACATATCGGCCTCAATTTCTTGCGTGCGGATTATCGTATTAAAAACCGGGGTAGCAAAAAACATAAATACAGAGAATATCAACATTAGTAGCGGATAACCTGCAATATCTTTTAGATCCACGATCATTGACCGGAAAGTTCCCCTTGCCAGCACTTTATTTAAAGCCCAGTTAACAAAGGCAAAACCGATAAATATAATGATCAGAAACATGGCGACCATTTTGTAGATGTGGTTAAGCACATAATGGCCCAACTCGTGCCCCATTACAGCTTGTATCTCCTGCGGAGTACATTGTTTAAGGAGGTTATCATTCAGCGAAACCCTGGTAGTACCTGCAAAGCCGCTTACATTGGCGCTGATACGGTCGCTTTGTTTAGAGGCATCAAACTGATAAACATTGGTAGCCGGTACATTATTGGCACGGGCCATAGATAATATCCCCTCTTTTACCTTGGTATCTGCCAGTGGCTGGTATTTATTAAACAGCGGGCTGATAAATACCGGGGCCACCAAAGCGCCTATAATTAAAAATATTAATGCAATACCGGTACACCATTTCCACCAGTTTTGGCCGGTACGCCTGATAAAGATGTAAAACACCATAATAACCAGGCTTCCAAAAACTACAGCAAGGCCAAGGCTAATCATTTCCTCACGCAACCACTGCACAAAGCTCAGGTTCGAGAGGTTGTACTGATGCTCCCTAAAGTAGCCTACATAAACACCCAGCGGAAAGCTTAATACATAAGAGATTAAAGCGTAGATGGCCACGTATAAAAAATTCTGAATATTGCTGTTTTTGCTGATCCTGGTTACCAGCTTTTTAAGCCAAACCGCTATCCCTGTAAAATAGAATATAACCACCACGGCAATACCGTAAATGAGGTTCCATAAAATGAGCCAGTAACCGCCCTCAAAATAAGCATCAGATTTGGCCTTATCCTTTTGCGGGATGCTATCCATATAAGCCTGTGTAGCGGCTTCGTAATTAAATTTTTTGATAGCGGTATCTGTCTTCTGCACCGTGGCAGCACTATCAGCCGCAGCGAAAGAAACACCGATAAAACAGAAGCAAAACAACAGGATAAGTAAAGAACCTTTCATGATGAGGGGTTAAGTATTTGCATGTTTGACACCAAAGCGCCAAAACTGTTACTAAATATACCGATTAAGTTTAAGACAACCTAACTGGCAAACGTAACAGACAACACACAATCAATCACTTAAGCTTTCAGCATTCGCTGGATTTCATCCAGTTTCATCATGGCTTCAACCGGGGTAAGGGTGTTTACGTCGAGGTTGTTTAGCGTATCACGAATCTTTACTAATACCGGGTCATCTATCGAAAACATTTGTAGCTGCAATGCTTGTTTCTGCACCTTTTTAATACTCTCTTTAATATGCTCACCTCCGGTACGCTCGTGTTCCAGCTTTTTGAGTACATCATTAGCCCGTGCCAGCACTTTAGGCGGCATACCAGCCAGCTTGGCTACGTGGATACCAAAGCTATGCTCGCTGCCACCCGGCACCAGCTTACGTAGAAAGATGATTTGGTGGCCAACCTCTTTAACCGTAACATTAAAGTTTTTAATGCGGGGGAAGGAGTTGCTTAATTCATTCAACTCGTGGTAGTGGGTTGCAAACAATGTTTTGGCTTGCGCGGTTGGATGCCCATGCAGATACTCGGCAATAGACCAGGCGATAGAAATACCATCGTAGGTAGATGTTCCTCTACCGATCTCATCCAACAGGATCAGGCTCCGGTCAGAAAGGTTATTCAGGATACTGGCCGTCTCGTTCATCTCCACCATAAAGGTCGATTCGCCCGACGACAGGTTATCTGATGCACCCACACGGGTAAAGATCTTATCAACCACACCAATAGAAGCTTCTTTGGCCGGCACAAAGCAGCCCATCTGCGCCATCAGTACAATTAAGCCGGTTTGCCTCAGCAAGGCAGATTTACCCGCCATATTGGGGCCGGTTATGATAATTATCTGCTGCGACTCCGAATCCAGGAAAACATCATTGGTGATATAGGCTTCGCCCGGCGGCAAATTTTGCTCAATAACCGGGTGGCGGCCACCTTTAATGTCAATTACCCGGCTATCATTAATCTGCGGTTTAACGTAATAGTTCTTTTCAGATATAGTTGCGAAATTCAGCAACACATCCAAACGGGCTATCAGCTGCGCATTGAGTTGAATTGGCTTAATATATTCGGCGAGAGCGTAAAGTAGTTCGTTGTAAAGCCTGGTTTCTAAAGCCAGTATCTTTTCTTCGGCACCTAAAATCTGCTCCTCATATTCTTTTAGTTCGGGGGTAATGTAACGCTCAGCGTTTACCAGTGTTTGCTTGCGGATCCACTCCGTAGGTACCTTATCGCGGTGCGAATGGGTAACTTCCAGGTAATAGCCAAACACGTTATTGAACGATACCTTCAATGATGGTATCCCTGTCGATTCTGCTTCACGTTTCTGGATCTCCAGCAAATAACCTTTACCACCGAAAGCAATTTTTCGCAAACGGTCAAGCTCCTCATTAATGCCTTCGGCCATTACGCCGCCTTTGGCAATCATTACCGGGGGCTCGGGGTTAAGCTCCTTCCCTATTTTTTCGCAGATGATGGTACATGGGTTCAGTTGCTCACCAATGGCTTTCAGCGGTTCGCTATTGGCCTGGCTGCACATGCCCTTAATAGTATCAATAGCAGACAATGCCCTTTTCAGCTGACTAACTTCCCTTGGGTTGGCCTTCTGCAAACCAATCTTCGAGATCAGCCTTTCCAGGTCGCCTATCTGGCGAATGTTTTGTTTCAATTCTTCGCGCAGTTCTTCATGGGCCATCAGGTGTTCCACTACATTTAGCCTGTCGGTAATGGGTTTAATCTCCTTCAAAGGCATCACAATCCAACGGCGCAGCAAGCGCGCACCCATAGGCGAGCAGGTATGGTCGAGTACATCGGCAAGCGTAATGGCGTTCTCGTTGTTAGAGCCTATCAGTTCCAGGTTACGGATGCTGAACCGGTCGAGCCACAGATAGCGGTCTTCCTCAATCCGTGATATAGCCGAGATATGCTGCAGTTTACGGTGCTCTGTTTCATTCAAATAATGTAACGCAACACCTGCCGCAACAATCCCCAAATTCAATCGGTCTATACCGAAACCTTTGAGTGATTTTACGCCGAAATGCTTCAGCAGTGTTTCCTGTGCATAGTCGCCGCTGTAAGGCCAGTCGTCAAGCGTGTAGGTATAAAAGCGGTCGCCAAAGCTTTCCTTAAAGTCGTGGTTCCGGCTTTTAGGGTAGATTACCTCGCTTGGCGCAAAGCTTTGCAATAGTTTATCTATGTAGCCCACATTTCCCTGCGCGGTCAGGAACTCACCTGTAGAAATATCGAGCAGTGCAATACCAATGCTGTTTTTCTCGAAATATAACGAGGCCAGGTAGTTATTGCGTTTTTGTTGCAGTATGTTATCATTAGTGGCTACGCCGGGCGTAACCAGTTCGGTAACCCCGCGTTTCACAATGGTTTTGGTAGTCTTCGGGTCTTCGAGCTGATCGCAGATGGCCACCCGCTGACCGGCACGTACCAGCTTGGGCAGGTAAGTCTCGATAGAGTGATGCGGAAAGCCCGCCAGTTCGATATATGTGGCCGCGCCATTAGCACGCCTGGTAAGCGTGATCCCCAAAATGCCTGCTGCCTTAATAGCATCGGCCCCAAATGTTTCGTAAAAATCGCCAACGCGGAATAACAACAAAGCACCAGGGTACTTGGTCTTGATCTCGTTGTATTGCTGCATGAGCGGCGTTTCTTTCTGAACGGTTTTTGCCAAACGGATTTTAAATTAATGGGTAAAGTTAAGGGCTTATCCGTGTATTTATGGCAGGTGTGGAAAAATTTGAAGGGGTGTGGAGAGATTGATGATTTCGGATGCCTATCAAACACGTCATTGGTACGAAGACAACCGACCGGAGGAAGTTCATTAATACCTTATAAAAAGCAACCTAACATTAATAATCCCCGAGCGACTGATGGTGATGTAAATTAAGCATTATCCCTAAATTATTCACTCCTTCAAAACTCAACCTCCACCTCATTACCATGGGCGTTGCCTTCGGCCCAGGCTATCCGTTACAAGTCCTCGCTCCACTCCGGGCTTTTCACTTCTATCCTTAACGCGGGAGTAGGCCAATTTATCTATGCAACTTATCATTGAGGTAACGAAGCAATGGCAAGTTGGAGTTTGCTCGTCTTCCTTTTATCGCATTTCTCCAAAAATCTATTTCACTCTTAAATAAACACTCCCGCTCCCATTATCCGGCCCCTGGTTAATAGAATTAATCAATAAAGTATCCGGCTTACCAACGTGAATTGCATAAGTGCCTCTAATCACGGTATCTGTTTTTAATACATGGCTTGCATAATAGCCGGGATAATATTGGTATTTATCTAACAGTAAATAAGTACCGCTTCGGGTTACCGTCCCTGATGTAGCTTCGCTGTACAAAGAAGTGTTAAAATTAAGCAGAATAGGCTTCGCAATATCCGCTTCGGTTTTTTGCGTACCGGCTATGGTAATGTTGTATGATTCGGCCAGCTTCCAGCTGCCAACAATTGAGGCCGAACTTGGTACAGCATCATTTGATTTTTTACAAGCTGAAAAAACGATAGCCAACAAAAGGCAGATGATTACTTTATATTTCATTTGTAAGGGGTTATAAGCATAATACGCAAATTAGTTATAAGATATAACAGTTGTGTTTTAAATTATTGCCTTGATTCTTGTCTATCTATTCTGGATTCATCCCTAAAACTATAAGTTTAAACACTCAACCTAAACACTATATTTGTTACATTATATCATCAATATTAAAACCACACGATTATGAAAAAGCTAGCCTTACTTTTCGCACTGGCATTAATGCAAACGGCATTATTTGCACAAACCACCTGGACGAATGACAAAATGCATTCGCAGGTAAAATTTACTATCACACACTTAGGTGTATCTGATGTAAGTGGTTTATTTAAAGATTTTGACGCTAAAATCATTGCTTCTAAAGCTGATTTCAGCGATGCTAAATTTGAGCTTACTGCTAAAACAGCATCTGTATGGACCGGCGTTGACATGCGCGATCAGCACTTACAAAGCGCCGATTTTTTCGACGTGGCTAACTTCCCGCAAATGACTTTTACCAGCACAGGCGTTAAAGCTTCGGGCGCGGGTAAATTCAAGGTAACGGGCGATTTAACCATCCACGGTGTTACCAAACCGGTTACTTTAGATATTTGGTACCGCGGTACCATTACCAACCCGATGAGCAAAGCAGACGATGCAGGCTTCCAGGTTAGCGGTATAATCAAACGTTCTGATTTTAACTTCGGCAGCAAGTTCCCTGCGCCAATGTTAAGCGATGATGTTACCATTAAAGTTGACGGCGAGTTTGCCAAAGCCAAATAATTTTATTTCGACTGATATAAAGCAGCGAAATGCCAAAGCCTTCCGATAACATCGGAGGGCTTTTTTTCATATCTTTCAGTCATGCTGAACTTGTTTCAGCACCTCACGTGACGAGTGTATGCCCTAGCGTATCTGTAACTTGAATTCTTCAACTTAGCACTCTTATACTCAGCATGTGAGATGCCGAAACGAGTTCGGCATGACGGGCGGTGAGTTATTTCGGCACAAAGCCTAAGCAATTAATTACATTACAATTATAACATAGCGTTAAAATATCTGCGTCTGCCGCTGTATATTAGCGCTGCTTATGAAACGTCGTCACTTTTTATCGTCAACCGCGCTGTCGTTGGCCTCATTAGCCGTATCCGGCAATAAAACTTTTGCTGCCATGGCGGCAACACCCTATCAGTTTAAACCATTACGCCGTAATGTAGGCATGTTTGCCGAGCAGGGCGGCACCATAGCCTGGCTATCTAATAACGATGGCATTGTGGTTGTTGATGCCGAGTTTCCGGCACCGGCTACAGACCTGATAGCCGAATTAAAAAAGCAATCGGACAAGCCGTTTCAGTACCTTATTAATACCCACCACCACGGCGACCATACATCGGGCAATATCTCCTTTAAAGGATTGGTTAAACACGTTGCCGCACACGAAAACTCCCTTAAAAACCAAAAGGCTGTTGCCGTAGAGGCCAAAACCGAGGACAAGCAACTTTACCCGGATATTACGTATACCAACCACTGGAAGATTAAAGTGGGTGATGAAAAAATAAAGACTTATTACTGGGGGCCGGGCCATACCAATGGCGACACGATGATCCATTTTGAGAATGCCAACATTGTACATACCGGCGACCTTGTTTTTAACCGCCGATATCCGTTTGTAGACCGTAAAGCCGGTGCGTCTGTTGTGAACTGGGCCCTGGCACTTGAAAAAGCGCAGAAACAATTTGACAAAGATACCCTGTTTGTATTTGGCCATGCATTCGATCCTGAAAAAGTAACCGGTACCCTGGATGACCTGAAAGCCATGCAAAACTACATGGAAAAACTGGTGGCCTTTGTACAAGGCGCAATAAATAATGGCAGAACAAAGGCCGATATTATATCAGCAACGGCTATCCCCGGCATAACCGAATGGCAAGGCCAGGGCATTGAGCGCAGCCTGACTGCCGCTTATGAAGAACTAACCCTCTGATCAACTAAAAGACATCCATAAAACAGAAAAAGGCCGGGATCTCAACCCGACCTTTTCGCGTAAATTAATCAACGTAAGCCGGGCTCTCACCTCCGGCTTGCTTAACTCAAGGGCTAATCAAGCCTATTTCAATCTGTATGTAATTCCTAAATTAACGGCATAGTCGGCAAAGGCTGCGTCGCCATGCGCTGGTACACCGGTTAACTCTGTGGTAATATGGTCTGCAAAACTTATGGTACGGTCGCGCACTACAGCCACCGGTACATAAGCATATATCGATAGGTTTTTAAGTCTGAAGGTAACACCCGGTTCGGCCGAAATAATGTAACCCGGCCTGCGGAAACCTGCGCTGCCACCTACCAGATCATGTGCCGGCAAACACTCATCGCGCACGCCTGCGGTAAATACAAAGTGCGATAAACCATAGCTTACACCACCTCTTAACAGGTATTGATCGGGTACGCTCATCACATCGCTGCTATTGGCTACAGACGTAGCACTTGGTGTGCCGCCACGGGCACTTGATACACCATTTTGCTCGCGCGGGCTTAGCAGGTAATAAAAGTTCCCGTACAGGCCAAATTTGTGGCTAAAGTTATAGTAAGCATTTATCTCTGTAGTAATACCGGTACCACCATCACCCAACTGGATAGATTGATCTACAGGGCCTAAGCGGCGTGTACCGTTGGGGCCAACATTGTAAAAATAATCCTGGTACTGGTAATTACCTGTAGGGAACTTAATGCCCAAACCAGCCTGGATATTGCCTTTACGATTTGTTTGCGGGTTAAGCAGCCATACATAACCGCTAAAGCGAATATCGCCTATGCCAAATGAATGCGTTGTTTCCCTGCTTACGCCGCCATGTTCGTACAGCGACGAACGGCTGTTGGCAATAACTGGTACATCGACAGAGATAGACCAACGCTGATTAAAAATGCGAGTAAGGGTTAAATCGTTGGTATAGGCATGGTTAATTACATTAGTACCCAGCGCAATACGTTGTTTTTGCTCTTGTGTACCAATAAAGTGCCTGAAAGATTTATAGTAACGGCTATTGCTGTTAAACAGCCATGCACCACCGTTGGCATTTACACTGTCGGGATGCTCATCCATAGTACATAAGCCGCCGGTGCTGCGGATAGCTACACAACCTTGTGCAGAAACATGATTATATAACGCGCAAATAAGCATTGCAGAAACTGCAAGCAATTTTAAAGTAGATTTCATTTCAAATTTAAATGTTGAATTGTTGTTAAAACTGATTGATAATAAATGGACAGATACAACAGCTTAGGCAGCATAACGTAATGGCTCACAGGCATAAATAATACCTGGACATCATCAAAATATATTGATGATACTAATAAATAGCACCACAACAAATTATGACCGTTAAAGTGAAAGCATGAGGAATCTGCAAGCTGAACAAAAAGTATTACATATGGCTTTATAAGCCACATTAAACCTTACAGATCAGCAAAAAAAGAAGTATTTAACAACTGAAATCGGGAGGTTGCCCTCGTGTTTCTACGAAGGGATTAAGCAGGCAGGAATAGGTATTAACGTATTCCTTTTTAATTAGTGATGCTATAGTGGTAAACTGGTAATTTACTACCGGGTAATCATATTGTGCATCAATAGTTCTTTTGACAGAATCATGCGCCTTTTTACCCAACGGCACATCATTAATTTCTTTGGCTATAATTATATTGGCATTAAATAACCGGGTTTTAACTGTATTAGGGATACACAGCATAGCCATAGTATCGGGGCTCATTTTTAGCCTTACATAGTTGTAAAAAGTGCCCTTAAGCTGTATCTGACCTTCAATATGTTCGTAGCGGGGCCAGGCATGCATACCCGGTAAGTGTACCGGTATCTTTATCTCAATCAGTTTTTTATCGATCTTATTATCATAAACCTCTTTCACAATCTGCACATCAGACTGGTGAAAGAAATACTCAAACAGCACAGAATAACCGCCTGTTGTAAACAGAAGTATACTTAACAGTACTATGGCAATCAATCGTCTCAATTAGGGAATGAGGTTCTTTTGGGTTACAGAAGTGAATATAGGAGTATATCTTAATAAATGAAACTATATATGAATTAATAACCATAAAAAAAGGTGCAGCTTAACCAAGCTGCACCTTACTTATTTAAATAATACGTTTTATGCTGATAAGTTATCCAAATCCTTCATGTCCTGCTCTGTTAACTCAACATTTGCGGTTTTCAGATTATCTTCCAGGTGAGCTACGCTTGATGTACCCGGTATCAGTAAAATATTATCTGCATGGTGCAGCAACCAGCTTAGTGCAACCTGGTGTACGGTAGCATTGTGCTTATAAGCTACTTTTTGCAAAGCCGCTAATCCTTTAACATTACCAGAGCTTAGCGGATACCATGGGATGAAGGCAATGTGGTGCTCCTTGCAATACTCTAGAACCGGTTCCCATTTGCGGTTATCCACACTGTACATATTTTGCACAGACACCACCTCAAAAAATTGCTGCGCATGTTTAATATCATCCACACTTACTTCTGATAAGCCAATGTGTTTAATTTTGCCTTCTTGCTGTGCCTGTTTTAAAAACTCGAAAGTTTTTTCTGCAGGTACCTTTGTGTCAATGCGGTGGAGTTGGTACAAATCTATCCGGTCAAGTTTCAGGCGCTTTAAACTGCCATTCAGAGCTTCTTTCAAGTGCTCCGGGCTTGAGTCTACCGGCCATTGATCGGGGCCTGTTCTTAGCAAACCGCCTTTAGTGCCAATAACCAAACCTTCGGGGTATGGGTATAAGGCCTCGGCTATTAATTCTTCCGATACATTGGGTCCGTAGCTATCTGCTGTGTCTATAAAATTAACGCCCAGTTCTACCGCGCGTTTTAAAACTTTAATGGCTTCATCTTTATCTGCAGGCGGGCCCCATATACCTTTACCGGTTATACGCATGGCACCATAACCTACCCGGTTAACGGTTAAATCGCCACCTATGGTAAAATCTTTTTTAAATGTTACGTTACTCATTTGGTTTGATGTTTGATGTTAAAAAACGTTCGATTTAAGCTTAATGTTTACCAATAATGGTAAGGCTATTGTAATTAATAATAGCCGCATTTAGCTATGGGATAAACATTACAATTCTGCAACTTTAAAGGGCTTAATGTCGACGGTTTCCCATACCTTTTGGGTTACATACGGATCATTGTTTTTCCAGGCTTCCAGCAATTCTTCCGATTCGAATTGAACAATCATCGTAGAGCCGATCATTTTGCCATCTTCATTAAGTATAGCGCCCCCTATTATATAATTACCATTCGCTTTCAACTCGCGCACGGTATCTAAATGGTGCGGGCGTACATTTGCACGTCTTTCAAAAGCTTCGGTGTCTGTATAATCGTATGCGGTAATAAGATATTGATTCATGATCTATAGTTTTTGTTAGTGCTGTTATTTAAATGCACAAGTGTTACAATTGTTTCGTTTGAACAGAAAAGTTCGCTAAAATTGAGATCAACTAACAAACGGAATAACTGTACATTTTACAGTATTTTTTTACATATTTGTTTTCTTTGAGAATAACCAATTTTATGAGCCACAACTTACATCAGCAGTTTAAAAAACTATTTAATAGCGAAGCTACCAATGCCTATTTTTCACCGGGCAGGGTAAACCTTATTGGCGAACATATTGATTACAACGGTGGCCTGGTAATGCCTTGTGCCATTACTTTTGGTACTTACCTGCTTGTTGCCCCCAATACAGAAGGCAAATTCCGTTTAAGAAGCATCAACTTTGAAGAACAGTTAGATATTGATCTGCAAACCACTTATACCAAGCAGGATAAGTTTTGGTTTAACTATCCGCTTGGGGTAATGGCCCATTTTTTAAAAGACGGCCATCAGTTACAAGGCCTGGATATGCTTTATTATGGTGATATTCCTATTGGTTCGGGCCTTTCTTCTTCGGCATCTATCGAGGTGGTTACCGCTTTTGCACTTAACGAATTATTTAAGTCAGGTTATAGCAAGCTGGATCTGGTTAAACTCTCTAAATGGGTAGAGAATAGCTTCATCGGCTTAAATAGCGGTATAATGGATCAGTTTGCTGTTGCCTTCGGCGAAGCAGAAAAGGCACTAATGCTAAATTGCGATACGCTGGATTACCAGGCAGTAGATTGCCATTTGGGCGAATACCTGCTGGCTATTATCAATACCAACAAACCCCGCAAACTGGCCGAATCTAAATATAACGAACGTGTACAAGAGTGCCAGACAGCTTTAGCAGCATTACAAACCGAACTAGATATTCAAAACTTGTGCGACATTGATGCCGCCAAGTTTAAACAATACGAGCATCTAATTACCGACCAAACGGTTAAAAACCGTGCACAACACGTAATTGAAGAGAATGACCGGGTAAAACTGGCTGCTAAAGAATTAGCTGCCCATAACCTGCTAGAGTTTGGCAAACTGATGTATGCCTCGCACGATTCTCTCAGCAAACTTTACGAAGTAAGCGGCGTAGAATTAGATACCATTGCTGAATACGCCAAAAATGCTCCTGATGTAGCCGGAGCACGCATGACAGGCGCCGGATTTGGCGGCTGCGCCATAGCTTTAGTAAAAAAGAATGCTTTTGATGAATTCACCAAAGGAATTACCGAATTTTACACCGGGAAAATAGGCTATGCACCGTCCGTATACAGTTCGCTGATTGGGCCGGGTGTTGGCGTGTATAACGGATAAACATGCGTAAATTAAAATTGGACGAGCTAAACCGTCCTTCGGTTTCTGAATTTAAAGCTCAGGATAAACTCCCTGTGGCTGTGGTAATGGATAATGTGCGCAGTATGCACAATGTGGGTTCCATCTTCCGTACCAGCGATGGTTTTGCGGTTGAGCAGATTGTACTTTGTGGCATCACTGCCCAGCCCCCTCACCGCGAAATTGAGAAAACAGCGCTTGGCGCTACCCAATCTATTAACTGGAGTTACGAAACTGATACTGTTATCGCTGTTGAAAAACTAAGGCAGGCAGGATATGTAATTATAGCGGTAGAACAAGCCGAAAACAGCATCATGCTGAATACTTTTGAACCCGAACAGGATAAAAAATACGCCCTCATATTTGGTAACGAGGTAAATGGCGTAAGCGAAGGTGTAATGGCTACTATCGACCATTGCATCGAAATCCCTCAGTTTGGCACCAAGCATTCATTTAATATTGTAGTATCGGCAGGTATTGTACTTTGGGATTTTTTCGCGAAATTGAATCTTCAATAAACCGATTGCCAAAAGCTGCTTATTAAATCATGGGCAGATTGTGGTATATAGATCTTTGTCAAAAACAAGGTAGAATTGACAGAAAAGTTTGGCAATTGATGAAGATGTTGGTGAATGGAAAGAAGAATCTATCAGAAAAGTAACATCTGCAAAGACACATTCATACAGCACTTATTTCGAGTCAAGCCTACATTGTACGGAACTTAAATAAAGCATTCGCTTGTACTTATACACTTAATACTTATGAATAAATATTCATTCAAAAGAATGTTCTGGTCTTACACGTTTTGTGTTGCGCCTGTATTTATATTATGTGGCATTCTGTCATTTTTCAACATTAAAGCCATGTATTTTAATGATACCCCAGTATATGGCATAAAAGCATTAATAATTTCGATTTTGAGTACACCATTTTTCGGTTTGATCTGGGCTTTTTTTAATTGGTTGATGTTAAGATTTGGAGGCTTTCTATATGATAATTTTTTAATATTGACCAACAAATCTAAAACAGGTCAGCCAAACCTATAGCTTGATCCAAGTATCTGCAAACAGTTCAAAAATTTGTCATTGCGAGGTACGAAGCAATCTCGTGACTATACAGATCGAATAAGTATGCGACGAGATTGCCACGCTATCGCTCGCAATGACAAAGTTTATAATTGCCATACAACTACTACCTTAACATAACCTCTTCTCATGCAGCATTGGTAATGTTGCGGCAACCACTATCCCTGTCCAACCACTGCACTTAATAGCAACAGAACCCGGCTGCGAGCTTTCTTTTGATTACATTTCTTTGGCGGTCAAAGAAATGTGACATCCACTAACGATAATAGTTTACCCTACCCTCCTAATAGAAAACGGATTATGAGACAGATTCTGCTTTATTAAAGTCAATGCCTTTTAGGTCTGAGATTGCTTCGTTCCTCGCAATGACGCGAGTTTATTAATCTTATTTCTCTCCCATCAAAGCATTGACAAATTACCAAATCAACAAATTGTCAAATTCCCCCAACCTTTCCCCCCTCACTCCTG
>NZ_MPPL01000001.1:2857881-2925140 GCF_001911425.1 Mucilaginibacter polytrichastri
ATACTCCCATGGCAAACTTCATAGAACTACTTGACAAAAACGACCGTAACACATTAATTAATGTGGACAATATAACTTCTGTTGTAATTTATAAAGACCCGGAGGAGGAAGTAAGAATTTACCTGATTGGCGATAAAGATTCGTACATAACCGTGAAAGAAACGTATGAGGAGTTGAGGCAGATGCTCCAGGACTGGATAAAAGTAACCCTACGATAACCGGGACGGCCTATCGCAGGGTCTGATCTATTTAGAGTGATGTTCTAAAAAGCTTGTTCGTAGAAATTAACAGCGTCTTTGCTTTCTAACAGGGTATGTCCCATTAAAAACTCATCGACTTTGCGGGCAGCTTCGCGGCCTTCAGATATGGCCCAAACCACCAGTGATTGTCCGCGGCGCATATCGCCGCAGGCAAATACCTTACTGATGTTGGTACGATAAACGCCTTCTTTGGCTTTTACGTTTTTGCGCTCATCTATTTCAATGCCCAGGCTTTCCAGCATGCCATTGTATTGCGGGTTTACAAAGCCCATGGCTAAGAACACACGCTGGCAAGGTAGCTCGCGCTCTGATCCTTCAATCTCGGCAAACTTGGTAGGGCGACCTAAAAAGTCAGTTTCCCAGCTTACGTCGGTTACCTTAAGGGCACGCAGGTTACCTTCATCGTCACCCAAAAACGCTTTGGTATTGATACCGAAATGGCGCTGGCAACCTTCCTCGTGCGAGCTGGTTGTTTTTAGCACCATTGGGTAGCTTGGCCAAGGCATAGCAGCAGTACGCGCTGTTGGCGGCTGCGGCATAAACTCAAATTGCAGGATAGATTTTGCACCATGACGGTTTGAAGTACCCACACAGTCTGATCCGGTATCACCACCGCCTATTACCACTACATCTTTATCTGTAGCTAAAATATCTTCGGCAGTAAATGCGCTGTTGCCAACCCGCTTATTTTGTTGTTTCAGGAAGTCCATTGCAAAATAAACGCCCTTAAACTCACGGCCCGGGATAGGTAAATCACGCGGTATGGTTGAGCCACCCGCCATAACAACGGCATCGTAACCACGAACCAGTTCATCGGCTGCCAGGTCTTTGCCAATTTCTGTATTGCAGATAAATTCAATACCATCTGCTTCCAGAACCTGGATACGGCGGTCTATTACCCATTTCTCTAATTTAAAATCGGGGATGCCATAACGTAATAAACCTCCCGGCTTGTCGTCGCGTTCGTAAACAGTTACAGTGTGGCCTGCTTTGCTCAATTGTGCTGCAGCAGCTAAACCCGCAGGGCCAGAACCTACAACAGCCACCTTTTTACCCGTTTTAATTAACGGCGCAACAGGTTTAACGAGGTTCTTTTCATAGGCAATCTCGATAATGTGTTTCTCAATTTCCTCAATGGCTACAGGCGGCTTGTTAATGCCTAACACACATGCAGATTCGCAGGGTGCAGGGCAAATACGGCCTGTAAACTCGGGGAAATTATTGGTTGAAGATAGTATTTCATAGGCTTCAACCCAGTTTTTACGGTAAACGGCATCGTTAAACTCGGGGATAATATTACCGAGCGGGCAACCCGAGTGGCAAAAAGGTATGCCACAATTCATGCACCGTGCCGATTGTTCGTTTAGTTTATCAGCAGTGTACAGGCCAACAAACTCGTTATAGTTTTTCACCCTTGTATCGGGTGCTGTTTTACCAGGAAGTTCTCTGTTAAACTCCTGAAATCCGGTAGGCTTTCCCATATTTATTTGCTGACAGCTTGATATTCTTTTTCTTGTAAAACTCTTTTGTACTCTTTCGGAAATACTTTAACAAAATCCAATTTGGCTTCGGCCCAGTTGCTTAACAGTCTTTTTGCTACTTCGCTCTGGGTAAGGTTAGCATGCTTTTTAAGCAAGGTGAGAATCTGCTCTTCATCCTTTGGTGAAAGTGGGTCCAGATCAACCATTTCCGGGTTACAGTTTTCGGCAAACGTATGGTCCTGGTCGTAGATCCAGGCTAAACCACCGCTCATGCCGGCTGCAAAGTTGCGGCCTGTTTTGCCAAGTATCAGCGCACGGCCACCAGTCATGTACTCACAACCGTGATCGCCCACACCCTCTACAACCGCAGTTGCACCAGAGTTACGTACGGCGAAACGCTCGCCGGCCATACCACGCGCAAATAACTCGCCCGATGTTGCACCATACATGGCTACGTTACCAATGATAATGTTATTTTCTGGTGTAAACGTTGAGTTCGCAGCCGGGTAAATAGCCAGCTGAGCGCCAGATAAACCTTTACCTACATAATCATTGGCTTCACCTTCTAATTCAAAAGAGATCCCTTTTGCGGCAAAAGCACCAAAGCTTTGTCCGGCCGAACCTTTGAATTTGTAATTGATGGTATTATCCGGCAAACCAACAGAGCCGTATTTTTTAGAGATCTCGTTTGATAACAGGGTACCGATGGTACGGTCAATGTTTTTAACATCAAACGTAGCAAAAACCGGTGTTTTATCAGCCAATGCCTGCTGGGCTGTTTCTAACAGCTTCCAGTCAATGATATCGGCCATGCCGTGATCCTGGCTTTCGCTATTGTAAAGTGTTAAGCCTTTTTGGTTAGTAACCGGGTGTAATATGCCCGATAAGTCTACCTTTTTAGCTTTCCAGCTTTGTATATTGTCTCTTACTCTTAAAAACTGTACACGGCCAACCATCTCTTGTATGGTACGGAAACCAAGCTCGGCCATAATTTCGCGCATGTCCTCAGCCAGGAAACGGAACAGGTTAACGATATGCTCCGGCTTACCGCTGAACAGTTTACGCAGTTCAGGATCTTGTGTGGCCACGCCAACAGGGCAAGTATTTAAATGGCATTTACGCATCATGATACAGCCACCTACAACAAGTGCTGCAGTTGCAACCCCCCATTCTTCGGCACCCATTAATGCAGCAATAACCAAATCACGACCGGTTTTCATCTGCCCGTCAGCCTGTAACACTACGCGGCTGCGCAGTTTGTTACGCACCAGGGTCTGGTGTGCTTCTGCCAAGCCAAGTTCCCATGGTAAACCTGCATGTTTAATAGAACTCATTGGCGATGCACCTGTACCACCATCATAGCCGGCAATCAGGATTACATCGGCATGTGCTTTAGCCACACCTGCTGCAATAGTACCAACGCCTGCTTTTGATACCAACTTAACGTTGATACGTGCGGCACGGTTAGCGTTTTTAAGGTCGAAGATAAGCTGTGCTAAATCTTCGATAGAATAAATATCGTGATGCGGTGGCGGAGAAATTAAGCCTACGCCAGGCGTTGAGTGACGGGTTTTCGCAATCCAATCATCAACCTTGTGGCCCGGCAGTTGCCCACCTTCGCCCGGTTTTGCACCTTGCGCCATTTTAATCTGCAACTCATCAGCATTAGTCAGGTAGTTTGAAGTTACCCCAAAACGTGCCGAGGCAATTTGCTTAATGGCCGAACGCATCGAATCGCCGTTAGGCATGGTTTCGTAACGCATTTCGTCTTCTCCACCCTCGCCGGTATTGCTTTTGCCGCCAATGCGGTTCATAGCAATAGCCAGTGTGCTATGCGCCTCGTGCGATATTGAACCGAACGACATGGCACCTGTAGCGAAACGCTTCATGATGCTTTCTACCGGTTCAACTTCTTCTATCGAGATCGCTTCGCGGTGGTGTGTAAAATCTAACAGACCGCGGATGGTAAAGTGCTTTTCGGTTTGCTCGTTAACCAGTTTTGCGTAGCTTTTATAAACAGCAAAATCATTGGTACGGGTTGCATGTTGCAGTAAGTGAACCGTTTGCGGATTAAACAAGTGCTGCTCGCCGCGGCGTTTCCACTGGTAAATACCACCTTCTTGCAATAAACGGGTTTCGCCTTTAGAGTGGTTAAAGCCCATGCTGTGTTTACCCAATGCTTCGCGGGCAATTTCGTCGAGTCCCAAACCTTCTATACGGGTAACAGCACCGCAAAAATATTTATCGACAACTGCTTTATTCAAACCCAGGATCTCAAACACCTGAGAACCATGGTACGATTGAAGTGTAGAAATCCCCATTTTAGAAAAGATCTTCAACAAGCCATCGCAAATTGATTTAACGTAGTTATAAAAAAGTTTATCGGTTTCCAGCGTAGTTTCCAGGTCACCGCTAATTTTTAAATTTTCTATGGTAGACAGTGCCAGATATGGGTTAATAGCACTTGCACCAAACGCTAGTAAAGCAGCAAAGTGATGTACTTCCCAAGCGTCGCCAGCTTCAACAACCAAACCTACCGAACCACGGCAGCCTTTTTTAATCAAGTGGTGATGCACCGCAGATACCGCCAATAATGACGGAATGGGCGCATGCTCAGAATCGATAGCACGGTCTGAAAGGATCAATACTTCGAAACCATCTTCAACCGCATCTTCGGCATAACGGCAAAGCCTTGCTATACCTTTTTCCAGCGAGCCCGGCTGTCCATCGGCCTTAAAGTATGTTTGTAATGTTTTGGCGTGGAATAAGCCGGTATCAATACTCCTCAGTTTTTCAACTTCGTGGTTATTCAATATAGGGTGTTTCAGCTTTACGCAATGGCAATGCATTTTATCTTCATCCAACAGGTTACCGTTGTTACCGATAAAAGTAGCCAAACTCATTACCAAACGCTCACGGATAGGATCTATCGGCGGGTTGGTTACCTGTGCGAAAAACTGCTTAAAGTAGCTCGATAAATGCTGAGGTTTATCAGACAATACAGCCAAAGGCACATCTGTACCCATGGAGCCAATTGGTTCTTTACCATCAACCGCCATCGGTTTAATGATTACCTCGATATCCTCACGGCTATAACCAAACACCTGCTGGTAACGAAAAACAGAATCAGGTGTAAGGCTGGCGAAAGCCAAACGCGGCTCGGCCAGTTCTTCCATACGGATCTGATAATTATCTAACCAACGGCCATAAGGCTGTTGTGAAGCTATTTGCTGTTTAATTTCTTCGTCTTTAATGATCTTACCTTTTACGGTATCGATCAATAACATTTTACCCGGCTGCAGGCGGCCTTTGCTAATCACCGTACTTTCGTCGATGGTTAATACACCGGCTTCTGATGCTGCAATAACACGGTTGTCATTGGTAATTACATAACGCAGCGGGCGCAGGCCATTACGATCTAACAAAGCACCAACCAGTCTGCCATCTGTAAATGAGATAGCGGCGGGGCCATCCCAAGGCTCCATAATGGTGGCGTGATACTCATAGAACGCCTTTTTTATCGGGTCCATTTGCTCGTTACCATCCCAGGCCTCTGGGATCAGCATCATCATTACGTGCGGTAATGAACGGCCAGAGTGCAATAACACTTCGATAATGTTATCCAAACAAGCAGAATCTGACTGATTATTATCAATAACCGGCAACAGCATATCCATTTCTTCGCTGGTGAAGTATGATGATGCTAATGATTTAACACCGGCATAAAACCAGTTTAGGTTACCTGTCAGCGTGTTAATCTCTCCATTATGGGCAATTAAACGGAATGGCTGAGCAAGTTTCCACGAAGGGAATGTATTGGTTGAGAAACGCGAGTGGATCATGGCAAAGCCCGAAGCCACACGTGGATCTGCAAGGTCTGTGTAATACTGGCGTAACTGGTAAGTAGTTAGCTGGCCTTTATAAATAATGGTTTTGCTGGATAGTGAGGTAAAGTAAAAATGCTCACCTGCCTGCGGCACAGTTTCTAAAACTGTTTTGTTAATATATCTTCGTAATACAAAAAGTTTACGTTCAAAAACATCTGCAGTGGTAATGCTATGCGGCTTTAAAATAAACAGTTGCTCGGCATCGGGTTCTGCCTGGCGGGCCGTTTCGCCTATAACGGTATTATCTACTGGTACCTTGCGGTAACCTAAAATATGCAGTCCTAATTTCTCGGCAGCGCTGCTGATAATATTACGGCAAGCCTTCTTGAGCACAGAATCTTTAGGAAAAAAGATCATCCCTACGCCGTAATCTCCGGCCTCGGGTAAGCTCATTTCCAGGTTCGAGCATTCTTCCATCAAAAATTCATGGGGCAGTTGAATCAGGATACCTGCACCGTCACCGCTATCAGGGTCACAGCCGCAAGCACCGCGGTGCTCCATGTTTTCGAGAATAGTAAGGGCATCACGAACGATCTGGTTAGATTTATGTCCGTTAATGTTAGTTATAAATCCTGTACCACAGGAGTCATGTTCAAATTCGGGCCGGTACAAACCCTGCTGGGGGCAATCAGTTAAATCCATATTAAAAGAACCAATTTGAAAAAGGTGTAACAACGAAATTACTATTTTTAGAAAACATTTTAAATAGTGCTTAAATTTTTAAAAAGGTCGCAACAAAATCTATTCATCGGCTACAATTAATGAAAATTTCTTAATATTTATTACACTTCTATAAAAATATCTTAATTAAAATAGCTTACAAGGCTCATATCTGCTAATACCGTAACTGCACATTGTGGCATTTTTTGTTGCTTAGGCAACAAACGGCTATAAGTGTATAAAAACTCAATGCCTACCTAAAATTATGATAATGTTAAGAATGGTGTATTTGGCAACCTGCTCATTTACTTTTGCGGCATTAAATGATTAGTCTATTTTTGCAGCTTAATTGTAAAAAGCATGTCGGAAAAGAATAAAGCTGTTTTTTTAGATAGAGACGGGGTTTTAAACCAGGAAATGGGCGATTACGTGTGCAAGCTGGAAGACTTCCACGTACTTGAACATAACTTTGGTACACTAAAAGAGCTGCAAGACCGTGGTTACCTGTTAATTGTAGCTACCAACCAGGGCGGCATTGCCAAAAGCTGGTACACTGAAGATCAGCTGGCCGAAATGCATGCACACCTCAAAAAACTTTACGCCGAGCATGGTGTTGAGTTTACAGATATATACTATTGCCCGCACCACCCCAATTTTACCGGCGATTGTGATTGCCGCAAACCTAAACCGGGTTTATTATTAAGGGGGATTGCAGCATATAATATAGACCCTGCCCAATCTTATTTTATTGGCGACCGCGAGCGTGATGTAGAAGCGGGTACGGCAGCCGGTGTAAAAGGCATATTGATAAACAGCGATCAGCCTATCAGCGAAGTACTTGATCAGATAGCTTAACCTTAATATATAGCATGAAACTAAGCGCCTACTTAAAAAATATCGATTCGGTTATTGCAGCGGCTATTGGTTATTATGCTATTTATCTTTTTACCAAATATAATGGCATCGGCATATCGCCAGATTCTATTATGTATACCAGTGCAGCACGAAGCCTCCATGCTGATGGTGCCTTAACAACCTTCAACGGACATCCCATTGTTGACTTCCCGGTTTTCTACCCTATTTTCTTAGGGCTGACTTTCTTTATTAGCGGCATCGACCCTGTTGTTGCCGGGCCTGTTATTAATGGTTTGCTTTTTGCGGGAGTGATATTAATCAGCGGGTTACTAATGCAGCATTTTGCGGCTAAAAGCACTATCTATAAATGGTTGGTTTTGGGTGCGATAATATTAAGCCCGGCATTGTTGCAGATCTATACCTATTTATGGTCGGAGACGCTGTTTATATTCCTGGTGTTTGCTTTCTTTATCACCTTCTCTCAATATTTAAAAACGCATACCTATATAACGTTAGTCGTTGCCGCCTTGGTTGCAGGTATTAGTTGTATAACCCGCTACGCCGGTATAACTGTAATTGGTACAGGCTGCTTATTACTTTTGATTGAGAACGCATTGCCTTTTAAAGAACGGTGGAAGCGGATTTTCATCTTCGGCGCTATATCTTGCTCGTTATTAATTGCCAACCTCATTCGTAACCGCATTATGAGCGGTACGGGCACAGGCCCCCGCGAGGCGTCAATCACAGGCTTTTGGCAAAACATGATCTATTTTGGTGGCACCATTGTAGATTGGATTACCATACCAAGCGAGGCTGATTCTGTAGCTTTAGTCGTAGGTATTATTACTATAGTGGCATTAATGGTTGCCTTGTGGTTCCACGCCTTCAGAAGAAACCTGAATAACTATCTCATTATATCCATTACATTTTCGCTGATCTACGGTTTGTTTATTGTGCTATCGTCCACGTTTTCGCGCTATGAGCGCATTAACGACAGGCTGCTGGCCCCTATGTATATCCCAACCATATGGGCTTTAACCTGGTGGATTATACACATGCCTAAAAGATGGTCGCAAGCTGCTAAAATTCCTGTCTATGTTTTTTTGGGTATTTGTGCTTTGGTGATTGAATATCGTTTATATAAAGTGGACTACCAGCGCTGGGACGATCAGCGCGAATATGGCAACCCCGGCTATGCCGACGACGATTGGAAAGATTCGGGCCTGGTTAAGTATATGCGTAGCAACGGGGCTTTCTTTAAAACCAATGCGCCTATCTACTCTGATGCGCCCGAAGCTGTTTACTTTCTGGGCGGGCACACCGGCACCAGGTTGCTGCCACACCGCTATTTCCCTAAAACAGTAGAGAAATTTTTGGATCAAAAACATTATTACCTCATCTGGTTTGATAACCTCGATAATCCCGAGCTGATTAACCTGAAATATATTCAGCAGAAAAAAACCCTGAAAAAATTACAACAATTTGCCGACGGAAGCATTTATGAATACAGCGAGTCTGATCAACCTGCGAAATGATAAACTACTCATTTCATAGAAATTGATTTTTGATTTTCTAAATAAATTATATATTTGCACTGCTCACCAAAAGTTAGCTATAAAAATGAAGGTTTTCACTTTACATCATTTGCACCTGCACCATCGCCACCATGTGGCGATCAAATAATGATGTTTCTACGTGAAATATTAAACCTCCGTTTATCTTATAGTATAATCAATTCCAGCTTTGAAAACATTAAAAATAGCGATCCAAAAATCGGGTCGGCTCAACGAAAAGTCCGTTGAACTGCTTAAAAATTGTGGCCTTAATTTCGAGAACTACAAAAGTTCATTGATCTCGCCGGTGTCAAATTTCCCATTGGAAATCCTTTTTCTTCGTGATGACGATATCCCAGAATACGTACAAGACGGCATTGCCGATTTGGGTATTGTTGGCGAAAACGTAATTCAAGAAACTGAGGTTGAAGTTAACTACCTGCAAAGGTTAGGCTTTGGTAAATGCGCATTAAAAATTGCCATTACTAATAACAGTGATATCACCGATTTGCAACATCTAAACGGTAAATCAATCGCTACCACCTACCCTGCTATTTTGGGTAAGTTTTTAAAAGAGAACAACATTCAGTCTGATATTCGTAACATTTCCGGTTCGGTAGAAATTGCGCCGGGTTTGGGATTGGCTGATGCCATTTGCGATCTGGTATCAACAGGCGGAACGCTGAAAAGCAATGGCTTGAAACCTTTTGCCGATGTCATGTCGTCTGAAGCAGTTTTAATTGGTCGTAAAGGTGACGAGGATAACATCCTGATCCAGGAATTAATTCAACGTATTCAATCTGTATTACGCGCAAAAGAAACTAAATACGTTGTATTAAATATCCACCGCGATAATTTGCCTAAAATAATGAGTTTACTACCCGGTGTTAAAAGCCCTACAATAGTACCATTGGCCGAGGCAGATTGGGTTGCTGTACATACCGTAATCCCTGAACGCGATTTTTGGGACCGTATTAGCAGCATGAAGCAAGCCGGTGCAGAAGGTATTGTAGTGATGCCGATAGAGAAGATAATTCTTTAATCAGAATTTACTGAATTTGGGAATTCTCAGAATTACCGAATTTTACAATTAACAGAATTTCACATTAAAAAACTCCCTCTCATTTAGAGAGGGCTGAGGTGAGGCAACATGTTAAGAATATATAATTATCAGGATTTAAATACTGATGACCTGCAGCAACTGGTTCAACGTAATGTTGACCCGGCCAACGAGATCCGCTCGATTGTGGAAACGATTATCGACACCGTGCGCGAGCATGGCGATAATGCCCTGTTGGATTATGCACACAAGTTTGACAAAGTTAAACTCGACAAGCTTTACCTCGATAAAGCCGAGCTATCCGAATTGGCTAATGCCCTGCAACCAGAGCAAAAAGAAGCACTTAAAACGGCATACAATAATATCTACAAATTTCACAAGGCTCAATTAGTTAAAGAAGACAAAATTGAAACCATGCCTGGCGTAACCTGCTGGCGCGAATTAAGGCCGATTGAAAAAGTTGGCTTGTACATTCCCGGTGGTAGCGCGGTTTTGCCCAGTACATTTTTAATGCTGGGTATCCCCGCTCGCATAGCAGGCTGTAAAGAGATTGTTGTATGCTCGCCGCCGCAAAAAAGCGGCAAGGTTAACGCCTTTATTGCTTACGTTGCCGAACTGCTTGACATCGACCGTATTTACTTTGCCGGAGGCGCGCAGGCTATTGCAGCCATGGCTTATGGCACAGAAAGCATTGCCAAGGTTGACAAGATCTTTGGCCCCGGCAACCAGTTTGTAACCAAGGCGAAGACCATCATTCAATCTACCACCACAACGGCCATCGATATGCCTGCCGG
This sequence comes from Mucilaginibacter polytrichastri, assembly GCF_001911425.1. GTDB lineage: Bacteria > Bacteroidota > Bacteroidia > Sphingobacteriales > Sphingobacteriaceae > Mucilaginibacter > Mucilaginibacter polytrichastri. The sequence goes on from NZ_MPPL01000001.1 coordinate 2,868,432, forward strand.
CCCGTCAGAAGTTTTAGTAATTGCTGATGAAACCGCCAACCCAATTTTTGTAGCTGCGGATTTACTGGCGCAGGCAGAACATGGGAGTGATAGCCAGGCTGTTCTGGTAACCACATCAGAGCAAATGGCCGAAGCTGTTATTGCAGAACTTGCCAAACAGTTACCTACATTACCACGCGCCGAAATTGCCGGGCAAGCAATTGCCAACTCATACGCAGTTATTGTAAACAGCCTTAACCAGGCCATGCAATTCAGTAACCTGTATGCACCGGAACACTTGATCCTGGCAACAGAAAGCTGGGAACAGATCACCGGTGATATTATCAACGCAGGTTCTGTTTTCTTAGGCAACTTAACGCCCGAGAGCGTGGGCGATTATGCATCGGGTACTAACCATACCCTGCCTACCAGCACTTATGCACGGGCGTATTCAGGTGTTTCGGTTGATTCTTTTGTAAAGAAGATCACGTTTCAGCACATTAGTCCGCAAGGTATTAATAACATTGGCCCAACTGTGGAGATTTTGGCCGAGTTGGAAGGATTGCATGCGCACAAGAACGCGGTGACAGTGCGACTACAAAAATAGAAGTAAGAGACAAGAATCAAGAAACAAGACAAAATTTTAACCGGCATCATGAGGTATCCCCTCCTAACTCTACTCCAAAAGGAGAGACTTTTTAAAGCCCTCTGCTCCGGAGAGAGTTGGGTGAGGCTTCTACAATGACAACATAACAAAAAAGAGATGTTCGACATTAATAACATACTCAGAGAAAATATAAAAAACCTGGTTCCCTACTCATCCGCACGTGATGAATTTAAGGGTGAAGCCAGCATATACCTGGATGCTAACGAGAATGCATTTGGTTCGCCGTTGGATAAAGCGTACAACCGCTACCCCGACCCGATGCAGTACCAGGTTAAAATGCGCCTGAGCGAAATTAAAGGCGTACCTGCCCGAAACATCTTTTTAGGTAATGGCAGCGATGAGGCTATCGATATTCTGTTCCGCAGTTTCTGCAACCCGGGGGTTGATAACGTAATTTTGGTACCGCCTACTTATGGCATGTACGAAGTTTCGGCTAACATTAATGACGTGGAAGCCCGTAAAGTTCCGCTGACAGAAGAGTATCAGTTGAACGTTGAAGGGATTTCCGAAGCTATTGACAAAAACACTAAACTGATTTTCATCTGCTCGCCTAATAACCCTACAGGTAATTCTATCAATCGTGATGATATTGAAACCCTGCTGGCCAATTTTAGCGGTATAATTGTGGTTGATGAAGCTTATATCAACTTCAGCCGTCAAAAAACTTTTATTCAGGAACTGACAGAGTACGCCAATTTGGTGGTAATGCAAACGCTGTCAAAAGCATGGGGCTTAGCTGGCTTACGTGTAGGTATGGCATTTGCCAGTGAAGAAATTATTGAGGTGATGAACAAGGTTAAACCACCTTACAACATCAACGAAGCTTCGCAGCAATTAGCATTACAGGCTTTGCAAAATACCGATCTGGTAAACCTTTGGATCAAAGAGCTATTGGCCGAGCGCGATAAACTAGTTTTGAAACTGAAGGATTTTGATTTCGTGCTGGATATTTATCCGTCTGACGCCAACTTTATCCTGGTTAAAACTACCGATGCAAAGGGCATCTACAACTTCCTGGTTGGATATGGAATCATCGTTCGCGATCGTTCTAAAGTAGAGCTTTGCCAGGGTTCGTTAAGAATAACTGTTGGAACACCGGACGAAAACCAAAAATTATTAGAAACTTTACAGCTATACAAATGATCGGTCCCCAGAAAATATTGTTTATAGACAGAGATGGTACATTAATTAAAGAATGTGCCGACGAGCAGATAGACTCTTTCTACAAGCTAGAGTTTTATAACAAAGCCCTGCAATACCTGCCACGTATAGCTGCCGAGCTTGATTTTAAGCTGGTAATGGTAACTAACCAGGATGGCTTGGGAACCATCAGCCACCCTGACGAAAACTTTTTCCCGGTACAAGACATGGTGCTTAAAACCTTCGCTAACGAAGGTGTAGTATTTTCTGCCGTACACATCGACCGCACATTTCCATACCAGCATGCCCCTACCCGCAAACCGGGTACCGGTATGCTTACCGAATATTTAGATACTGAAAAGTATGATCTGCAAGGCTCATTCGTAATCGGCGATCGTAAAAACGATGTACTGCTTGCCAAAAACTTAGGAGCAAAAGCCATTTGGCTAAACAATAATTCGGGATTAGGCGCAAAAGAATTTACTGAAGAAGAAAACGCAGCCATTAAAGACGTTGTTGCCTTAGAAAGTACCGACTGGCAAAAGATCTACGAGTTTTTAAAACTAGGCGAACGCGTTGCAGAACGCCGCCGTACCACCAAAGAAACTGATGTTTTTATTAAAATTAATTTAGATGGTACAGGTGAAGCGAAAGTAAATACAGGCCTGCATTTCTTTGATCATATGCTGGATCAGATTGCCCGTCACGGCAGTATTGATTTGGTGGTTGAGGCCAAAGGCGATTTGCATATAGATGAGCATCACACCATAGAAGATACCGCAATTGCTTTAGGCGAGGTTTTTGCAACAGCTTTAGGCGATAAACGTGGGATTGAACGTTACGGTTTCTGCCTGCCAATGGACGATTGCCTGGCACAGGCAGCGATAGACTTTGGCGGCCGCAACTGGCTGGTTTGGGATGCAGATTTTAAACGCGAAAAAGTGGGCGATGTACCTACAGAAATGTTTTTACATTTCTTTAAATCGTTCTCAGACGCTTCGAAATCAAACCTCAACATCAAAGCCGAAGGCCAAAACGAACATCACAAAATAGAAGCAATATTTAAAGCCTTTGCCAAAGCCATTAAAATGGCTGTAAGAAGGGACGCAAATAATATGGTTTTACCAAGCACTAAAGGGATGCTTTAAGAGAGATGAAAGAAACCAGAGCCAAGAAACAAGATAGCACTGTACATTTTGTTTTTTATCTTGTCTCTTGTTTCTCGGCTCTTGTCTCTAGATAGAATATGATAGGAATAGTACGTTACGGCGCAGGGAACATTTTCTCACTAACTTCGGCTTTAGACAGGCTGGGCATTACCTACGGCATGATCAATAATGAAGCTGATTTTGAACAGTTTGACCGCTATATTATCCCCGGTGTAGGGCATGCAGGTGCGGCCATGGCTAAGCTTGAAAATACAGGGCTGGTGCCAAAGATCAAGGCGTTAAACAAACCAACCTTGGGTATCTGTGTGGGTATGCAGCTGCTAACCGCACATTCTGAAGAAGGCGACGCCGATCTGCTCAATATCATCCCGGTAAAAACCTTAAAATTTAAGGATGAGCCCGGTTTTAAGGTGCCACACACCGGCTGGAACAACGTATATCCACAAGCCGGAAATCCACTTTTTGAAAATATTCCTGCTGACGCTCATTTTTACTTTGTACATTCATACTATATTGAATATGATGGGGCATACACTTTAGCGTCAACCAATTATATCAATAATTTTTCGGCATCAATTTGGCATAATAATTTTTTCGGCGTGCAATTCCATCCTGAAAAATCAGGTGAGTACGGCGAAACTTTACTTAAAAACTTTTCAAAACTTTAAAGGCATGTATATAATCCCTGCCATCGACATACTCGATAAAAAAGTAGTTCGCCTTCGTGAAGGTAACTACGAACAGGTAACTCATTACGATGTTACACTGGAAGAGATGATCGAAAGGTATCAATCCAACGGCACAAATTTCATTCATGTTATTGATTTGAATGGCGCCAAAAATGATTTCTCTAATCAGGAGTATCTGTTCAACGTGATCAAAAAAACGGATATGAAAGTACAATACGGCGGCGGCGTTCGCAGTATTGAAAAGGTTAAAGAACTGATAGACGCTGGCATCCACCGCGTTATTGTAGGTACACAGGCCATCACCAATCCCAGCTTTCTGGAAGACCTGAGCAAAGCCCTTTGCGGTAAAGAACGCTGCTCAGACCAGGTTGTGGTGGCTATTGACGTACTCGACGAAGTAATCAAATACTCCGGCTGGATGGAAAGTTCGCCTATTAAGTTAATGGACTATGTTGATAAATGCCTGGCTTTAGGTTTCTTCCGCTTCCTGTGTACCGATATCAATAAAGACGGTAAACTGGGCGGCGCAGGCATCGAACTATATGAAAAACTGCTGGATCACTCTCCTTTCATCAAACTGATCGCCTCAGGTGGTGTAAGTTCCATGAAAGATATAGAACAGCTCAGCAAAATTAAGGTAGAATCTGTTGTAGTAGGTAAAGCCATTTATGAAGGTCTGGTTACTATTGAAGAGATCAAAGACTGGAATTTACAGTCGCTGATCTCTATTTAAACCTTTCCACCCGTCATCCTGAACTTGTTTCAGGATCCTACAGTACAGGTATACGTTATACTTAGCACGTGGGTTGCCGAAACAAGTTCGGCATGACAAGTAGATTAAATAATATCGTCATTGCGAGGTACGAAGCAATCCCCTACTTACAGGGTCGCTCTGCACAGCTACGAGATTGATTCGTACCTCGCAATGACAAGTTAAAACCCCATGCTCGCAAAACGAATCATCCCCTGCCTTGATGTAAAAGACGGCCGTACGGTTAAAGGCGTAAACTTTGTAGACCTACGTGATGCCGGCGACCCGGTAGAGCTGGCCTGGAACTATTCGCGCCAGGGTGCCGACGAATTGGTGTTTCTGGACATCACCGCTACGCACGAGCGCCGCAAAACCATGATCGAGATGGTTAAAGCAGTAGCCAGGCAAATCAATATCCCATTTACCATTGGTGGTGGTATTATGGAGATTGCAGATGCTGATGCACTGTTAAATGCCGGAGCCGATAAAATTTCGATCAATTCTGCCGCGGTACGAAACCCTGGTTTTATTGACGAATTAGCTAAAGCCTTCGGTGTACAATTTGTTGTCGTTGCTGTTGATACACGTTACGATGGTAATGCCAATATAGTTCATCTAAATGGCGGACGGATACCAACTGAAAAGGAAACTTTAGATTGGATTACAGAAGCAGAAAGCCGTGGTGCAGGCGAAATACTATTGACCTCGATGGATCATGACGGTACCAAAGCCGGATTTGATAACAACCTCCTGAAGATAGTTAATGATGTGGTCAACATCCCGGTTATTGCCTCTGGTGGTGCGGGGAGTGTACAGCATTTTGTAGATGTGTTTCAGAAAACCAATGTGGATGCCGCTTTGGCTGCATCGGTATTTCATTACGGGCAAATTTTAATACCCGATTTAAAATTGGCTTTAAAAAACCAAAACATTAACGTAAGATAATTGATACTTAGCTTAACGGCTATATTTGCGAACCGCTTGTAAGGTGGTTTTTTACCAAAGAATAATGGAAATAGATTTCGATAAAACCGACGGACTGGTTCCGGTTGTGATACAGGATGTACAAACACTTGAGGTATTGATGCTGGGCTATATGAATGCCGAGGCTTATCAAAAAACCATCAAAGAAAATATAGTTACGTTTTTCTCCCGTTCTAAAAATCGCTTATGGACCAAGGGCGAAACCAGTGGCAATTTCTTACATGTAAAAAGCGTACATATCGATTGCGATAAAGACACAATCCTGATTATGGTTAGGCCGCAAGGAGCTACCTGCCATACGGGCGCGCGAAGCTGTTTTGATACCGCTTACAATCAAAACTTTATACTGGAACTGGAAAACATTATCCGCAACCGTTATGAAGACCCACAGGAAGGATCGTACGTTAACAAACTGCGCAATAAAGGCCTTAACAAAATAGCACAAAAGGTTGGCGAAGAAGCTGTTGAAACCGTTATTGCTGCCCTGGCAGAAACAGAGACCGATATGATCAATGAATCATCAGACCTCGTTTTTCACCTCTTGGTTCTGCTGCGCGAAAAAGGCTTATCGCTTGAAACAATAGCTAAAAACCTGGAGGCGAGACATAAATAGTTTATTGCTTAAGTTATGTTGACGAAGATATTTCTCAATACTTTGCTTATTTGCGCTCTCGGTATCTTTAACTGCAGTGCGCAGTCAGAAACTTTAAGAAACCACATCGCCGAAATTGCAAAGGAGGCCAAGGGTATAGTAGGCGTTTCTGTTTTGAACATCGAAACCGGTGATACTTTATCTTATAACGGGTATAAACATTTCCCGATGCAAAGTGTGATGAAGTACCCTATTGCAATTACCGTGCTGCATGAGATTGATAAGGGTAAGTTTACCATTGATCAACCCATCCATGTTGATAAAAGTGACTATTACGATACCTACAGCCCCCTTAAAGATAAATATCCCGAAGGGAACATTAATGTCTCTATCAAAGAATTGTTGAGCTACATGGTTTCATTAAGTGATAACATCGCCTGCGATGTGCTGCTTAAAACACTTGGCGGCACGGATAAAGTTGATGCCTACATGCATACCATCGGCATTAATAATATAGCTATTAAAGCATCCGAATACCAGATGGCCCAAGCATGGGATGTGCAATTTACTAACTGGGTACAACCCAAAGAACTTACCCGACTTCTTAAAATTTCTTTTAAACCCGACTTCCTTTCTCCGCCAAGCTATGCTTATTTATGGAAAATTATGCAGGCTACATCTACCGGGCCAAAGCAAATTAAAGGCTTGTTGCCTGAGGGTACAATAGTATATCATAAAACCGGCAGATCGGGTACCAATGCGCAGGGCATCAGTGCTGCTACTAATGATGTTGGTATTATTACTTTGCCCGATGGAATTCATTTAGCAATTGCCATACTTTTAAGTAATTCATCTGTTGATATGCCAACCCGCGAATCTGTAATTGCCCGTATAGCTAAAGCAGCTTACGACAATGCAGTTAAACAGTAACCATGAAAGCAGAACAAGCATTTGAACTAACAGGCCACCAAAACCCCATATTTTCTGCCGAACTATCGCAAAAACCGGGGCTGCTGTTTACCGGCGGTAACGATAAGGGGGTGGTAGAATGGAGCTTAACAAAGCAGGAATTTATTAAAGTAATGTTCCAGGTGCCCGGTTCAGTTTATGCTATACACTGCCCTGTCGGTTTACCATTAATGTTTGTAGGTTTGCGTAACGGGCAGGTTTTAGTTTTTAATTTTATCGAACAAAAAATCATTACTACACTTAAACAGCACACCAAGCCGATTTTTGACATTAAATCTATCGCAGATAAGGGCGAATTGTTAATAGCATCAGAAGACGGCTCAGTTTCAGTTTGGAACTTAAAAGATCTGAACCTTTTGCACACCATTAAAATATCAACAGATACCATCCGTTCCATTGCCATATCGCCCAACCAAAAACAAATGGCTATTGGCTGCAGGGATAATAATGTACAGGTTTACCATACCGATGATTATGCACCGCTCAGTACGTTGTATGGCCATACTATGGCTGTATTTACCACACAATATACCAATGATGGGCGCTACATTTTATCAGGCGGGCGCGATGCCCAGGTTAAAATTTGGGATACCACTACATTCGAATTAGTAAAAAGCATACCTGCACATTTATTTGCAGTGAACCATATTTTAGCACACCCTACCCTGCCCTATTTTGCTACGGCAAGTATGGATAAAAGCATTAAAATTTGGGGTGCCGATGATTTTAAGCTGTACAAAATCATCAGCCGCGAAAAGGGTTATGCATGCCACCTGCTTTCTATCAATAAGCTGGCTTGGGTTGGCGATCAGCTGATCTCCGTAAGTGATGATAAACGTGTACTGGGCTGGGATATTGAATTTTAAGTAAACCGCTTAATGATGCGCAGTTTGTGGGTATAGCGTTTAAACTCTTCAGAATAAATGCCTTGACCGTCCATTCGCTCTATTTTCACCCTGCCAGATGCATGGATAATTTGCTCATTATTCATCATGATGCCCACGTGTACAATACGGCCTTCGTCATTGTCAAAAAATGCCACATCGCCCGGCTTAACTTCTGGCAAAAAGTCAACCACGGTACCTTCTTCTGCCTGCAAATAGGCATCACGCTTTAAAGTTAGCCCACGCTGGCGAAAAACTGCCTGCACCAAACCGGAGCAATCAATGCCAAAGTGTGTGCGGCCACCCCAAAGATAAGGAGTGTTTAAAAATGATTGGGCCAGCGCCAGCAGGTCAACACCAGTGGCTGTGGTATTGCTCACCTCGTAACGTTCTTCACCAATTTTCAATAAGCCATTGGTAACCCCGGGTAACAAACTGCCGAAGGGAATGTACACCAATGTACTGTCTGATTGCTTTACAATAGCACTGATAGCTTTGTTGGTTAATAAAGTATCTGCTGCAAATTGCAGGTACTCGCTTTCTGTAATGGCGGTAATTTGGTTAACACTCATCCAGCCCTCATACCCATCATGCGCAGCAATAATGCGGGCCCATTTTTCGGTACGTTCCATTATTTCATAAACCTCGCCAAACAAAAGCTGCGAAACCATTTCACTTTGTTCGCGGGCTTCTTTCCGCATAGGGATAATTGCCAGGTTACTAATACCGTATTCCATATAGGGCGAATATATTTATTTAGAATTAAAGCCAACAAACAAGGGAGAAAGATTTTAAACTCTTTACAATAAATGGCAATAAAAAAGGTTCCGTTAATACCGGAACCCTTTTTTAAACTAAACAAAACGAATGCTTATTCACCCAGGTGAAGCCACTCTTTTTTAGCTAATAATTCTTCTTCGCTTTCGCGGATATCTTCGTCATCCACACAACAATCAACCGGGCAAACGGCTGCACACTGAGGCTCGTCGTGGAAACCCACACACTCGGTACATTTATCGGGTACAATGTAGTATATATCGTCAGACAGAGCCGCCTGGGTTTCTTCAGCATTCAGCGTATTGCCTTCGCCAAAATCTATAACCCCACGCAAACCTGTACCGTCCGAAAAGCGCCATGCTGCGCCAGCGTCGTAAATAGCGTTATTTGGACATTCCGGTTCACATGCCCCGCAGTTTATACATTCGTCGGTGATTTTGATCGCCATAATTATTATAATCTTATATATCTGAGTTACCTTTGTATTTTCGGAAATACAACTGCAAATATAACAAAAAAGCTTTTCGAGGGTTTAAAAAACCTTATCCTATATGACGCAAAAAGATAAAAATTACATAATAAACGTATTTAACACACTAGGGCAACGCTTATCTGCACCGGATGAAACCTTATCGGCTGTAATTAACAATGAACATTATCATAATGCATGGTTTACACAAGCCAGTGTTATGCAAGCTGTTAAAGCCGCAGGCAACATGCTAAACGATGCCGACCTGCATACCTGGCTGGATAAATACCCCAATCATCCTGCTACTCCAAAACGGGTTGGATTAATATTGGCCGGCAATATCCCCATGGTTGGTTTTCATGATATTATCTGCGTGCTTGCTACCGGTAATATTGCACTGATTAAGCTATCCACTCAAGATTCGCGGCTAATTACCCATATATTACAAATGCTGGTAGAAATTGAGCCGGCCTTGGCAAATCAGCTTGTATTTACAGAACGTTTGATAGAATTTGATGCCGTAATAGCAACCGGCAGCAATAATACATCCCGCTATTTCGATTACTATTTTGGCAAGGTGCCCAACATCATCCGCAAAAACCGCAACAGCGTAGCCATGATCAGCGGGTACGAAACCCCGGAAGAGTTAACCCGCCTTGGGCATGATATTTTTGATTACTACGGCCTGGGTTGCCGTAATGTATCGAGCATGCTGGTACCGCGCGATTATGATTTTATTCCGTTTTTTGAGGCGATAGAAGAGTATAACCCGGTTGGCGATCATCACAAGTTCCATAACAATTACGATTATAACAAGGCCATCTATCTGGTAAACCGCGACAAGCATCTAGACAACGGCTTTTTGTTGATTAAAGAAGATGAGCGTTTAGCCTCGCCCCTTGCCGTAACGTTTTATCAATATTACGACACGCTTGATGCTGCCATTGAAACCTTGAACAACCGCAGCCAGGAGATACAATGCGTAGTAAGCCAGATGAGGCTGGAAATTAACAGCCAGGTGGTACCATTTGGCCAAAGCCAGTACCCCCAATTATGGGATTATGCAGATGGGATCGATACGATGCATTTCTTGTCAAATCTTTAATAGATGATAGTTAATAGATCATAGTTGATAGTAAGCTACTCTTGCCAAATCTTTAAAATAACGATACCTTTGGTATGTGGGTATTAAGAGTCTGGTTTATATTTCCTACTATGATCTTATGAACCATAATATATTAACTATTAACCACTAAGCAAGGGCTAAAAAAATGTACATTATAAAAGTAAAAGGCGTAGCCAAAATACCAGACTATGTACAGCTGCGCGACGAAAAGTTTACACTGCTGGCCTATTTCCGTGTAGACAGGCCCGAGAAATCGCTTGATAAGGTAGGATTGGCCGATAAAGCCGAATACATTATGAACCTGGTTAATGAACTGCCTTTTGGACAAATTTTAAAACTCGAACTCTAATTAAGATGATTGGAAACTCCATTATAAAACTTCAAAACGTTGACATTTTTCAGCAAAAACACCTGGTACTGTCAAACGTTAACCTGCATGTTGATAAAGGTGATTTTGTTTGGCTTATCGGGCAAACAGGTTCGGGCAAAAGCAGCTTGCTAAAAATCATCTACGGCGACCTTGGAATTTCGGCCGGCGAAGGTACTGCATGCGGTTACCAGTTAAAAAACCTGGCATCTAAAGAGGTTCCCTACCTGCGCCGTAAACTGGGCATTGTATTTCAGGATTTTCAGTTATTAACAGACCGTACCGTTGAGCAAAACCTGCAATTTGTAATGAAAGCAACCGGCTGGAAAGACAAAAAGCTGATTGCCGATAAAACAATGGACGTGCTTGAAAAAGTCGGCTTGCGGTCCAAGGTTCGTAAAATGCCTCATGAACTTTCGGGCGGCGAGCAGCAACGTGTGGTTATTGCACGTGCGCTGTTAAACGATCCGGAAATTATTTTGGCCGATGAACCTACCGGTAACTTAGACCCTGATACTTCAGAAGAAATTGTAATGCTGCTGAAACAGATCAGCCAATCGGGCACGGCGGTATTAATTGCCACGCACGATTACCATATTATCCGAGCCTTCCCTTCGCGCATTATTAAGTGCGAAAACGGCAAAGTTTTGGAAGACGCGCAAATAGCCTAAGCTAATAGATCATAGTTCATGGATCATAGACAAGCTTCGGCCATGAACTATGAACTGGCTGCTACTGCCAGCCAACACTGCCACTACAACACCCCATCTGCCACTTTGCAACTGCTACTATAGTAAAAACTGCCAAGCTGACTGACATACAGCTATGGCAGGATACTTGTTTTGCACCTATTGAATATGATATTTAAGAACATGCTGCGTAAGAAAAAAACTGACAATGCATCTCAAAATAAAAATAACGTGACTACAGAAAACACCGAACAAAACGAAAACCCGCTTGCAGACGAATTGAATATTGACCCGAATGCACCGGTTATTGAAGATGCCCAGGATGAAACCCCGGGATTATCTGTTGAAGAAAAATTGAAAGCCGACCTGGTAAGCGCAAATGATAAATACCTGCGTTTATATGCCGAGTTTGATAACTTCCGCCGACGTACCACCAAAGAACGCGCTGAAGAAAGACTGGCTGCCGGTAAAGATACCGTAGTTGCAATGCTGCCGGTATTGGACGATTTTGAACGTGCACTTAAAGCCATGGAAACCGCTACAGATGTTATACCAGTTAAAGAAGGTGTAGCATTAGTGCAAAACAAATTAAAAAGCATCCTGGCTGCTAAAGGCCTTAAAGAAATGGAAACCAAAGGCACCACTTTTGATGCCGACATACACGAAGGCATTACCACTATCCCCGCACCTACAGATGCCCTTAAAGGTAAAGTAGTTGACGAACTGGAAAAAGGCTATTATCTGAATGATAAGGTAATACGTTTTGCTAAAGTGGTAATTGGAGCATAAGTTTAGTTATTAAAGTTTATTAAGCTATTAGGTTATTGAGTAAAATGGTTGTTGTTGATAAAATAATAACTTAATAAGCCAATAACTTAATAACTCAAAATATTATGGCAAAAAGAGATTATTATGATATACTGGGTGTTGCAAAAGGTGCACCTGCGGATGAGGTAAAAAAGGCTTACCGCAAAATGGCCATTAAATACCACCCGGATAAAAACCCGGGCGATAAGGAAGCAGAAGAAAGCTTTAAAGAAGCAGCAGAAGCTTACGAAGTATTAAGCAACCCTGAAAAACGCCAGCGGTACGATCAGTTCGGCCACGCAGCTAACGCAAGCTCTCCAAACGGAGGCGGCGGCTATGGCGGTGGCGGTATGGATATGAACGACATATTTAGCCAGTTTGGCGACATATTTGGCGGTGGCAGCCCATTCGAAGGCTTTTTCGGTGGCGGCGGCGGTCGCCAGGGTGGTGGTGCAGGTGGCCGCAGGGTAGCACGTGGCAGCAACCTACGCATTAAAGTAAAGCTAACCCTGGAAGAAATTGCCAGCGGAGCCGAAAAGAAAATTAAAGTAAACAAGCAAGTAGTTTGTAAAACCTGCGAAGGTAGCGGCGCTAAAGATAAATCTGCTTTTCAAACCTGTTCTACTTGTGGTGGTTCGGGCGCGGTTAGGCGGGTTACCAATACCATTTTAGGCCAGATGCAAACTACCAGCACCTGCCCTACCTGTAATGGCGAAGGTTCTGTAATTACTTCAAAATGTAATGTATGCCACGGCGATGGTGTTGTACGCGGCGAAGAAACCATCAGCATCAACATCCCTGCCGGCGTAAGCGAAGGCATGCAGTTGAGCATGAGCGGTAAAGGTAATGCAGCCCCTCGTGGTGGCGTACCGGGCGATTTGATCATCCTGATTGAAGAAATACCTCACGAAACTTTAAAACGCGATGGTAACAACATCATCTACGACCTGCATATTAACTTTGTTGATGCCGCAATAGGATCGAGCGTTGAAGTACCTACAATTGATGGCAAAGCCAAAATTAAAATTGAGCCGGGCACACAAGGTGGTAAAATATTAAGATTAAAAGGCAAAGGCGTACCCGAGGTTAACTCCTACCATCGCGGCGACCAGCTGGTACACATCAACATCTGGACTCCAAAAGCCCTGAGTCGCGAAGAACGCGAAACTCTCGAAAAGCTGCAAAGCTCACCAAACTTCAAACCCAACCCCGGCAAAAACGAAAAAAGCTTTTTCGAACGGATGAAGGAATATTTTGAGTAACGGTTGAAGAATAAAAATAGTTTAACAAAAAAGGCATATTATTATGCCTTTTTTGTTAAACTATCTTTTATAAGTTTTTGTATATTATTGATGATAACCTTAGTAATTAAATTTTTCTCTTCAATGCTAAAAGATTCATGATACAGTTTATTTATCATATTTGATTCCTGTTCGACATTGAATCTATAATGGTAAGTATCAAACTCGAAATACACCTTTAATATTGAGTTAAAACTATTTTTATCATCTTTAAATTCTATGTATCGACTTTCAAATTCAAGTTTTGAATAACTTTGATCTAATTTCTTAATAAATGAATCAGCGAAGGGGTAGCTATCATATTCATATTGATCTTTCGAATCCGCTTTATAGTAAATTCTTATTTGAAAAGAAGAACTAAAAAAGAATTCGCTTATTTTTTTTTCTTTAGTTATTATACTTTCTATTAAAGGAAATAATTCATTGGTAATCACCTTAATAACTATATCTTTTGTTTTTTTCTCTTTGAGAGTTATTTCATTTTTCAGCTCCATCTTAAACAAAGCAATTTCTTTGTCTATATCCTCATCTTCATCAATGTCCCCTCCCCTCGCCGCTTTGAGATATAACTGTAATGAATTTTTTGCTCGTTCAACTATATATTCAATAAACGGCCAGTTATCTCCAACATCTGCTCTACTTAATAATGCATAATAATTATCTTTATTATCGGTCTTAATTACTGTTACAGGATAACCGCTTCTCATCAAAATTAGATTCATTAGAATTCTTGCCATCCTACCATTCCCATCATCAAATGGATGTATAGCAACGAATTTATGATGAAATAAAGCACTTACTACTACAGGATTAATTTGTGAATTATTTAGTGCTTCATAATACCAATTCATTAACTCCTCCATCTTAGCAGGGACTTCTTCAGGAGTTGCATAATAATGTATCTCTCCGGTTTTAGTTCTAACATGGTTCGGTAGCTTTTTATAATCCCCTACTATCATTGTTTTAGTAGTTGGCAACCCTTCTGTAGTTTCTGCCTGGATCACCTTAGGTTCACCAAGAATAATTTCATGCAATGTGCGAATATCTGTTTCAGTAATAGGTCGCGGATCTTTTACCAAACCTATTAAATAATTAATAGCTTCATTATGTCCTTGTATATCTAAATGATCTTTTAAAGGTTTTCCTTTTGCTGTAATTCCATGCATTAACAGAGCTGTTGTTTCCCCATAATTCAACTTATTACCTTCAATTGCATTGGAGTTATAATTCCAATCCAAACGGAGTTTTTGCATCACCCTACCCTCCACATCAGCAGGCAAAGGGCGCATAGCATCTATCTGATTTTTCAGACTTTCAACGTCCTTAATAATATCGGCTTTGCTAAATTCTATTTCCAGATCGAGGTTCATTTTATAAATATAGAAATAAGAGTACCTATGTAACAATATCACCAATCATTTCTCTAATTTAGAAATCTAATTAACCTCAAACTATCCCATGCTTAGTATTCGCAACATTGTGAAACAATATGCCGGCCACACGGCGTTGAGCGATGTAAGTTTAGAAGTTGAACAGGGCAAAATATTTGGCCTTCTTGGGCCTAATGGCGCCGGTAAAACTTCGCTTATCCGCATCATCAATCAAATTACCGCACCAGATTCGGGCGAGGTAATTTTTAACGGTGTAAAACTTAATCAATCACACATTGAGCAGATCGGGTATCTGCCCGAAGAACGTGGCCTGTACAAAAAGATGGAGATTGGCGAACAGATGATTTACCTGGCCAGGCTCAAAGGGTTAAGCCGCGATGAAGCCAGAAAAAGGCTGAAATTCTGGTTCGAAAAGCTCGGCATGGAAAGCTGGTGGAAAATGAAGATAGAAGAACTATCCAAGGGCATGCAGCAAAAAGCCCAGTTTGTAGCCACTGTATTGCACGAGCCGGAACTTATAATCCTGGATGAACCGTTCAGTGGTTTCGACCCGGTTAATGCCGAGATCATTAAAGATGAAATCCTGGATCTGAACCGTAAAGGTGCAACCATCCTTTTTTCTACCCACCGTATGGAATCTGTCGAAGAACTCTGCGACTCGATAGCGCTGATCCACAAATCGCACAAAATATTGGATGGTAAAGTTAAGCACATCCGCAACTCGTACCGTAACGATACCTATTTGATTGAGTATGCGGGCGAAAGAATTGATTTTGATGGCAACCAGCCCTTTGAAGTTAATTCGGAAATTAACGAGGGCGACAGTACTTACATCATCAAGATCAAGCTTAAAGAAGGCCATAACTCTAATCACGTACTGCAATATATGATTCCACGCGTTCGTGTAAATATGCTGCAGGAGGTAATCCCAAGCATGAACGAAATATTTATCGAAAAAGTAAACCTAATCCCTTAAGCCATGCAAAAAGTTTTACTCATCATACAGCGCGAGTATCTAACCCGCGTCAGAAAGAAGTCTTTTATCATTATGATATTTGTGGTGCCCGCCCTTATTTTGGCTATGGGCGGCATTATTGCGATGGTAAGCAAAAACAGCGATCAGATAACGAGCGAACAAACCGTTAAAGTTGTTGACGAAAGCGGTATTTTTAAAGGAAAATTTCACAACTCTAAAAAAATTAAGTTCCAAACCATCAATCAATCTTTAAAAGAAGCGAAATCGAACATAACAACAGACAGCGTATTAACACTCTATATCCCTGCCAATTATAACAGCAAGCCTAATAGTGTCGAAATTTTCTCCAAAAAGAAGCCATCGTTTAAGTTGACAGGAGAAATTGAGAAGCAAATGAATGATATTGCCGTGAATACGAGCTTAATGGAGCATCATATTGATACCGCATTTCTGCATTCTATAAAAAGCAGCATCTCATTAAATGCGATTGAAATTACAGAAACGGGGGATAAAAATGCCAATGTTGGCGCCAATGTTACCGTTGGCATTGCCTGCGCTATATTAATTTACATGTCGTTATTTATTTATGGCGCACAGGTAATGCGTGGGGTTATAGAAGAAAAAACAAGCCGTATTATCGAGGTGATCATTTCGTCAGTAAAACCATTTCAGTTAATGCTGGGTAAAATCATTGGCGTTGGGCTGGTTGGGCTTACGCAATTTGCAGCATGGATCATACTGTCTGTTATATCCACAAAAATTGCAGGTCAGGCTTTGCATTCACCACAAGGTTCTATGATGAGTATTTTGGCCGTTTTGCAAACCATCCCATTTGGGTACATACTTGGCTGTTTCATATTTTATTTTTTAACCGGCTATCTGCTTTATAGCGCCTTATTTGCCGCTGTAGGTTCGGCAGTTGACAGCGAAACGGAGACGCAGCAATTTATGTTCCCAATTACCTTACCACTGCTTTTTACTTATATCCTATCTGTAAGTATTTTGTTTCAAGCACCAGATAGCCCTTTAGCGGTTTGGTTATCTATAATACCTTTTACCGCGCCTGTAGCTATGATGGTACGGTTACCCTTTGGTGTGCCTGCATGGCAACTGGAGCTTTCTATGTTTTTAATGGTGGTGGGTTTTTTGTTTACAACTTATGTCGCATCGCGTATTTACCGGGTTGGCGTATTAATGTATGGCAAAAAAGCCAGCTATAAAGAAATAGTTAAATGGTTCTTTTATAAAGAGTAAGCCCCTCTGCCCCCTAAAGGAGATTTTAAATAGCTTAAGTATAATATCACTTTGCGATGAGTGTAAATTATGCCGATTAGTTTTTACATTTAAAAACAAAACAGTCGATTCTCTCCTTTGGGATAAGTGAACAAACCTATGCGAAAACGGGTAGCCGTAATGGACCTCGGCACAAACACTTTTCATTTGCTCATAGTAGAGGGCCTATCAAACGACCTGAAAGAGCTACGCCATGACCACGTTGCCGTGAAACTGGGCGAAGGCGGCATTAATAAGGGCCTTATACAGCCGGCTGCTTTTGAACGCGGGTTGCAAACCATGAAAAGCTTTCAGCAATACATCGAATATTATGGTGTTAAGGAAGTTAAGGCCATTGCAACCTCGGCCATGCGCAGTGCCGCCAATGGCAAAGATTTTATAGACCAGGTAAAAGCCGAAACAGGCATCCGGATAGAAACCATTAATGGCGACAGCGAAGCCAGCTATATATTTTACGGCGTTAAGGCATCGGATGTATTAAGCGAAGCAACCAGCCTGATACTGGATATTGGCGGGGGGAGCATCGAGTTTATCATTGCCAATAATAAGCAGATTTTCTGGAAGCAAAGCTTCGAAATTGGTGCGGCACGGTTGATGGATAAGTTTCATCAGATTGACCCTATACCGGCAGATTCTATTACCGAAATACACCAATATATTGATAGCATACTTCCCGACTTTTATATGGTAGCCGGGCGCTATAATATCGAAAACCTGATTGGCTCATCGGGTGCATTTGAAACCTTTGCCGAACTGTCCGAACGAACGAAAGGCAACGAATTCGACCTCAAGAAATTTAAAAGTTACCAGTTTGACACCGCAGATCTTATTAACTTAACCGACAACCTTATCCATTCTTCGCACCAGCAAAGGCTCAACAATCCATCTATTATTCCGGTACGGGTTGACATGATCGTTGTTGCATCCATAGTTACCCGATACCTCATGCAAAAGCTAAATATCAACAAAGTTTGCATGTCGGCCTACTCTTTGAAAGAAGGCGTATTAGCCGAAATGATGTCTTAGGAAATAGAATCGAGAGTCAAGGAATCAAGACAAATTAGCTTCCATTAATCATCATTGACCTATAACTGCCCTATTCGCTTTTTAAACTCCTTGCGGGGTTTGCAATCGCTGCCTTAATTGTTTGAAAACTTAGCGTAATGAATGCTGTTAGCAACATCCCTCCCCCGCTTAGCGCAAATACCCACCAACTAATGGTAGTACGATAGGTAAAATTCTGCATCCATTTTTGCATGGCAAACCAGGCTATCGGGGTTACCAGCACAAAAGCCAGCAATACCAGCCATACCAATTCGGCCGATAGCAGGGTTACAATTTGCGCTACTGTAGCACCAAGCACCTTCCGCACGCCTATTTCTTTGGTACGCAGGTTAGTAGTGTACATGGCTAAGCCTAACAGGCCGAGGCAGCTGATAAAAATACATAAGCCGGTAGCCCAACTTAATAAGGTAGACGTATGCTGTTCGCTTTCATAAAACTTAGCAATTTTTTCATCAAAAAAATGATATTCAAAATCATCTTCAGGGTATACTTCTTTCCAAGCTTTTTGCATGCCGCTTATTGCCGTTTTCCATTCATTTCCATTGGCGGTTTGTGGTTTTAAGGCAATATGGATAATACGTTTATGATATTTATCGGGTAAAATAATACCCAAGGGCTTAATTCCATTATGTAAAGATTGCTGGTAAAAATCTGATATTATACCTACAACTTCTGTATTGGCCTCATTAAAATTAATGTAAGTGCCTTCCGCGTCACTTGGATCTTTAAAGCCTATTAGTTTGGCGTACGAAGCGTTAATCACAATTGCTTTTGAACTATCACCCAATCTTAAGTTGCGGCCACTTAATAATTTAAACTGATATACATTTAGATAATTAGGATCTCCGTATTTTACCTGTAAATCAGATTTTATCTCTTTTTTTCCGTCCTTGTAACTGCTACCATAACTGTTGGTATTATCAGACGAAGGTGGTTCATCACCATAGCTCATCAACCTAATTTGTGGCATGGCGTTTAACTTGTCCATCAAAATTTGCCTTTTGTTGGTATTCATACTTTTATAAGGCGTGTCAATTACAACAATGGCATCTTTTTTAAAGCCAAGATCTTTATGTAATACAAAGTAAATCTGCTTGCTAACCAGCACAGTTGCCATGATAAAAAACTGCGCTATTACAAACTGCGTAACTGTTAAAGATTTTCGCAGCCAGGCATTACGGCTTTTATTGGTAGATGTATTTACCTGATTTTTTAATACCGCTGCAGGCTTAAAGCTTGATAATACAATAGCCGGATAAAAACCGGATAAAAAGCTTACTGTAAGCGTAAGCAAAATAAGAAACGCAATTATCGGTAATTGTAATAGGTCGGCTTCTACTCCCTTGGGAATAAAATCGGCAAAGAGTTTTAATATAAACGGAGACAAACCTATTGCTATAATTACCGAAAATAGGGTAATTACAAAGGTTTCGCTTAGTAACTGAACAACCAATTGTGCACGGCTGCTCCCCATTGTTTTACGGATGCCTATTTCTTTAGCCCGTTGAGAAGCTTGCGCAGTGGTAAGGTTTATAAAATTAATGCAGCCTAGCACCAATAAAAACAGGGCAATAAGTAGCAGGCCATAAAGTGTGTTTTTATTTGCAACCCTGCCGTTGCTGTAAGTATTAAAGTTTCCGTTAAAGTGCAGATCACTTAATGGCTCCAATATAAACTTATGAAAATCCACACTATTTTGCTTCATTTCGGGATTGCGCTTTTTAATCAGATCATTCATCTGCCGTTCCACATTTTCGGCAGTAACATTCTTGTTTAGCTTAATATAAAATTGCGACGACGAACTTGTAGACCCCCATTGTTTTTCCGCTACATCGTCATATAATTCCTTCACCCTATAAATAGTGCTGAATGAAACAAAATCATGAAATGTAATGTCGGTGTTTCCCTTTAAATCGGCCACTATACCGCTAACAAACGTTTTAATGCTGTCGCCATAAATAATTTGCTTACCCAGCATCTGACTGTAATTAAGCTTAGGGAAATATATTTTGGCTTGTTTAGCGGTTAATACAACCTGAAAGGGCGCCTTTAATGAAGTTTTTGCCGACCCGGCCAGCCATTGATACTAGAAAATATTAAAAAATCTTCCGTCAGCCAATATCACGTCAGACTGGTTTCTAAACTTCGCCGGTGCCTTAGATCCATCTGGAACCAAAATGTTCGGTTGGTACATGGTACGCAAGGGTGCAGACTCCGTAAGCCCCGAAACTTCGCCCTTCACAGCAAGCGGCAATGCCGCTGTTACTCCATCATTATATCCACTTTCACCATTATAACCATAGTAAGAAACTACACGGTAAATCCGGTCGCCTTCGGGATGCAACTTATCAAACGTAAAATCAAAATATACAATAAGATAGATTACCAAAGCCGCGGTAATGCCGATGGTTAAGCCAATGATGTTAATCAGCGTAAATAACTTATGCCGCCAAAAATTACGAAATGCTATTTTAAAGTAATTTCTAATCATGATAAAACCGATTAATCGAAAAATTGGTTAACAATACCGTACCAAATACATAAAATATTAATAATCAATTAATTAAAAATAAACAACAACTCATCTACGTACGTTTGTGAACAGCAGGTGTGCGATTTTGATACACCGCCGGCAAAGAATAAAATATAGTTAAAGTATCTCTATTCTCAGTATCATAACAAGTATTTGAATCAATTGAATGCGCACATTTTACAGAATATTAAAAACGTTGTATATTGCTGCATCTTTTACACTGCCCCATGAAGATTACATCGACCCTATGCTGCAGCATTTTGCTGTTTGCCGCTTCTGTTAATGCCCAAAAACACCAAACTACAGCTGCGGATACCGTTACCTCAAATTATTACGCACCCGATTTGTTCAAGCCGCTGTTTCACCAACAAAAAGGGAATGAATTTCATTCGGCAAACGGTAACCCGGGGCCAAAGTACTGGCAAAACCGGGCCGACTATATACTTAAGGCTAAAATTGACACTACTAATAAAACACTAAGCGCAACAGAGATAATCACCTACACTAATAACAGCCCAGAAGACCTGGGCTACCTGTGGCTTCAGCTGGATCAAAATACTTACAAATCTGATGCCCGATCTAACTATTTCACCGGCTTGGGTGCTACGCAGCATACCAACGGCTACCAGCTGGCCTCTGTGCAGGTAAGCC
Source organism: Mucilaginibacter polytrichastri (assembly GCF_001911425.1). Classification (GTDB taxonomy): domain Bacteria; phylum Bacteroidota; class Bacteroidia; order Sphingobacteriales; family Sphingobacteriaceae; genus Mucilaginibacter; species Mucilaginibacter polytrichastri. The sequence goes on from NZ_MPPL01000001.1 coordinate 2,889,701, forward strand.
AGAATGGCAAGATTGATAAAGTAAATTATACCGTAACAGACACCCGTTTACAGATCAGGTTAAATAAAGACCTAGCGGCAAACGGTGGCAAGATCAATATCCTGATCACTTATAAATACACCATACCCGGCTCATTTGGTAACCGCACCGATTATACCGATACCAAAAATGGCAAGATCTATGAAATTGCACAGTGGTACCCGCGTATGTGCGTTTATGACGATTCGCAAGGCTGGGATACACTTCCATTTTTAGGCAGCGGCGAGTTTTACTGTGAGTACGGCGATTTTGATTACGAGGTTACCGTGCCCGGTAATATGATCGTAGCCGGGTCGGGCGAATTGGTTAATTCCGCTGAGGTATTAACCCCTGCGCAGATCAGCCGTTTAAATGCAGCGAGGAACAGTGATAAAACAGTGATGATTCGTACAGTTGCCGAGGTAACCGATCCAAAATCGCGCCCGGCCAAAGCCGAGCTTACCTGGCACTTTAAAATGCAAAACACCCGCGATGTAGCCTTTGGCGCCTCGGCGGCTTATGTTTGGGATGCAGCAAAAGTTAATTTGCCTAACAATAAAACATCATTGGCCATGTCTGTTTATCCGGTAGAAAGCGCCGGTACCGACAAATGGGACCGCGCGACCGAATACCTCAAAAAATCGATTGAATACTTTTCGCAAAAATGGTTTGTATATCCTTATCCAGTTGCCATTAACGAAGCCGGTATAGCCGGTGGTATGGAATACCCAGGCATTGTATTTGATGGCATAACCGATAGTGGTAAAGACTTGTTCTGGATCACCGCGCACGAGATTGGGCACAACTGGTTCCCGATGATTGTAGGATCGGACGAGCGTCGCTTTGGCTGGATGGATGAAGGCTTTAACACCTTTATTGATATCTATGCTTCTGACGTGGTAAATCACGGCGAATTTGCCCCTAAACGTGATGGCGAATATGCGCCCGGCGGCGGTTACCCTGCCGATGAAATTGTACCCATCATCAGCGACCCGGATGCCCCCGTTATTATGACCAATGCCGATGCCGTGCCCGAGAAATACCGCCACCCTATTGTTTACTTTAAACCCGCTTTAGGATTGGTATTACTGCGCGAGCAAATTTTAGGTAAAGACCGCTTTGACTATGCCTTTAAAAACTATATCCAGAAATGGGCTTATAAACACCCGCAGCCCGAAGATTTTTTCCGCTCGATGGAGAATGGTGCAGGTGAAGATCTAGCATGGTTTTGGCGCGGCTGGTACCTTAATAACTACAAACTGGACATTGCCCTTATCGAGGCCAAATATATTGACAAAAACGCTAAAAAAGGTCTCCAGATAACCATAGCCAATAAGGAGCAAATGGCCATGCCTTTAACAATAGAAGTAACTTTTAAAAACGGCGGACAATCACGCATGCAATTACCGGTTGAAACCTGGTTGCAAAACCGTACCACTACTATTAGCATACCAACTACCAAGGAAGTAAGCGAGATAAAATTAGATCCAGACCACGCCCTGCCCGATATTAACAGGGCCAATAATGTAATAAAGGTGAAGTAAGATTGCAAGTTATCTATTGTCGCATACTTAGCAGCAGGCCCGCCCTGTGAGATGCTGAAACAAGTTAAGCATGACGGTCGGTGATAAAAAAGAAACGGCCAGATTAATAATCTGGCCGTTTCTTTTTTATCCTGGGATTTATACTATTGCGTAAAGCTAGTCTGTACTTACTCTACTTAATCACTCTTATTAACTGTTGATATAATTTTTCTGTTGGCAGGCCAACTACATTGGTATATGAACCATTGATTTTTTCAATGCCGGTTAAGCCAATCCACTCCTGGATGCCATAGGCCCCTGCTTTATCTAATGGCTTGTATTTTTCCACGTAGGTTATGATCTCTGTATCAGTTAGTTTACGGAAAAACACCTCAGACACATCAAAAAACTTATTGTATTGATGTTTATATAGGATACACACACCTGTTATTACGCGGTGTACACGGCCAGATAACAGTTGCAGCATTTCTACGGCGTGTTCGGCAGACTCGGGTTTACCCAGTATCAGATCATCAATGCAAACAATGGTATCGGCAGTAAGCACAATTTCATCACCTAATGCCTCGTCATAAGCTTTGGCCTTTTTCTCGGCTATATAAACAGCTACTTCTTCGGGGGTAAGATTATCCGGGTACGATTCGTCTACCTCTTTCAATACCACTTTAAAGTCAACGTCCATCAGCCGCAGCAATTCTTGCCTGCGCGGAGATTTAGATGCTAATATAATTGGGGGAAGATGATGTATTGCTTTCATTTATTTAGTCATTGGACATTGGTTAGTCATTGTATGTTTCACTCACAACTCGTAACTGGCAACTCACAACTGATTTACCAGCTGTAGGCCTGCTCTCCCATCCATTTTTGCTGAATTTTAAGCACTTTCTCAATCACATCGCGTACGCAACCACGGCCACCTGCAATTGGCGAAATATAAGTACTTACAGCTTTGATTTCTTCGGCAGCATCGGCGGGGCAAACGGGTAATCCAACCAGTTTCATTACTTCCAGGTCGGGGATATCATCGCCCATGTATAATACATTTTGCGGGTTAATCCCTTTTTCTTCCACGTAACTTTTAAAGTTAAGTGTTTTGGTATGTGCGCCAATATGCACATCCTGCACACCTAAACTATTTAAGCGGTGCAGCGCAATTTTAGAACGGCTGCCCGATATGGCACACACATTATAGCCGCATTTAACAGCCAGCTGAATGGCATAACCATCTTTAATATTAAACTGCCGGCCCTGCTCGCCCGAATCTGTTACATATACAGAGCCGTCTGTAAGCACACCATCCACATCAAATATAAAGGTGGTTATATCTTTAAGTTTGTCCAGCATTTTATATGTTATTGATTATCGCGCCATTCATAAACCCAGGCACTCTGAATTTGCTCCAGGTGCCCTTCAGTACTTTCCTCGCGGGTACCAGCAAAATCAGGTATAGATAAAACCCATTCTAATAGGTCTGTAAACCTGATGCGGTATATTTTCGATTCACCAAAATCATCGCCAAACTTTTCATAAAGTCCCATTGCAATGTCTTCGTGATCATTCCAATGGATTGGTAGGGCAAATTTATCTTGCATATTTTTATGTTATACGCTTAACGCTGTGCGTTTACGTTATTTATCAATTGTAATCATTCAAAACGTATTACTTTAACCGTAAAACGTCAAGGTAAATTAGTGCCCCATAAATGCCGACTGATCTGGCAGGGTAACTTCAATATCACCACCAATCATCACACACTGGCAACCCAGTCTCGATGTAATATGCGGGTTAACGGCACGGTCAATAAAGTCCTCTTCTTTATCAGAGATCTCCTGCACGTTATCCATTCCCTTGTTAACATATATGTGGCAGGTACTGCAACCGCAAACACCTCCGCAATTGTGCTGCAGCTCAATTCCGTTCTCCAGGCAAACATCCAAAACCGATTCTCCTTCGGCTATTGGTAGCACCACAGCTTCGTGGTTCTTTTCCTCAAAATTTATTTTAATGTTATAAACATTCATCGGCGCAAAAGTAACAAAATTACTTAGGCCGTGGTTCAGTTTTTATCCATTTTCATCACACCTTCACTCAGTAATTGGTAAAGGGTTTGTAAAAAAACATTATCATCCAATAATTGCAGGTGAGCAGCTATGGTTTGCCTGTCATTACGCACCGCCGGGCCGGTTTGCACCACTGCCGGAAATTGCTGCTGAACTTTCACTGCCGTTTCCATAATTAATGGCCTTAACAGGTTAAAATCAAGCTGGTGCTGAGCCAATATTTTTTGCGCTACGTAGTATAAGTAATTAGGGAAATTACAGGCAAACACCGCCGAAAGGTGCAATATTTTCCGCTGGGCGCTATCAACCCGGTAAATATTATTGCTGATAGTTTGCCCCAGTTCAATCAGTTGTTTGGTGATAGCTTCGTTTGCCCCCTCAATGCATAAGGGTACAGTGCGAAAATCCAGCTCTTTATCCTTGCTAAAGGTTTGTAAAGGGTAAAAAACGCCTGCATTGGCTGTTGCCTGCATTAAAACCTGTAATTCGGTAGCGCCTGATGTATGCACAATGAGTCGTTCATGTAGCACCAGCTGCTTTGCAACAGCCTCAATGGCATCATCTTTAACTGCTATGATAAACAGATCTGTATCTGCCATAATCAGGCTGATATCATCAGTTGCTTCGGCCCCTACATGATAAGCTAATAGTGATGCATGCCCCATGTTAGGGCTATATACCTGCACTATACGATGCCCGGCATTTTTTAGGGCAGCAGCTAAGTGTGTACTAACGTTGCCCGAGCCTATCATTGTAATTCGCATACTTTTTTTGTTACAATATTAAATACCAAAATTAACTTTTTAAAAAGTGCTATATTAGGGTCATCTGTTATTAATTGCTTCCTTATGAAAATATTTAAAGTAATTACCGTAACTATTCTGTTTCTGCTGGTCACAATAAGTATTTTAATAGGAGGCTTATACCTCTTAAAAGATCAGGAAAAGAAAAAAATTACTGATGCTGACCGTAAAAACGCAGGCGGTCAATATGTGATGCTGGGCCACGGTTATACACACTACCAGATAGCCGGGCCCGATACTGGTAAAGCAGTTATACTGATCCATGGCTTTAGTGTTCCCTATTATATTTGGGATGGCACCTTTGAATATTTGGTTAAGCAAGGATTCAGGGTTATTCGTTACGATATGTATGGCAGGGGTTTCTCCGATCGCCCATACATCAGTTATAATAAAGCCCTGTATATGGATCAGCTTAGTGAATTGATCACTAAACTTCATTTACGTACACCCGTTAGTTTGGCAGGTATTTCATTTGGCGGCGAAGTTACTACCGATTTTGCCTGCCTGCACCCCGAGCTTGTAAACAAAGTGGTATTGATTGATCCCGGATATAAGAATGTGCGGCCTGCAGTACCCCAGTTTGTAACCATATTTGAAGAAGCCATTACCGCCGACGACCGTGCAATGGGGCAATTAAGCGATTTTAAATACCCGCTCAAACATCCCCATTGGGTAACGCAATATAAAGTACAAATGGGCTACAAAAACTTCAGGTGGGCCATTGCGTCAACCTTTTATAATTACCCATATAACGGACTTGAAAGCAGCGCTTGCCTTAACACTAATAACAAACCGGTGCTATTAATCTGGGGAAAAGAAGACCAGACTGTGCCCTTTAAATACAGCGACTCGATACGAAGTGTATTAAAAACAGATTTCTTCCCGGTTGCTGATGCAGCTCACCTGCCATCTATTGAAAAAGCTGATACGGTTAATGCTAAGATTACGTCGTTTTTAAAACAGTAATGATTAATACCTTAAGCTTCATTTCACTATTGTGCCATTTATGGTTACAACATCCAACCCATGTAAAGAATAAGTCCCTATATAAAACTCCCAAAGCACTGTTCGAATTACAAAACAGGCATAAAGATTACTACGATGATTGTGTTTTCACAAAACGCTATTCCATAAGCCAACGCTTAAAGAAATATCCCTTTGTTGAAGCATCAAAGATAGTTGTAGTTTCTTATCACGCTGAAGAGCCTGAGCCAAATATATACATTGGAAAGGATGGGAAACGGTTTAACCCCGATTCCGTGAGAATTCAGCTTCCAACAGGTTTGCACATCAAAGAAGGAAAAATTGATACGAGAACGTTAACCGAATTTATTGCGCTAAATGAGCAGCAAATTAATGCTTTGACGAATATTATTTTTAATACCGATTATCGTTTAAAAGATGAGATTGCCGGTTTTTCGCAGGGAACTTGCTTTGAGCCAAGAAACGCTCTTATCTTTTTGGATAGAAATGGAAAAGTATTTGATTACATAGAGATTTGCTTTGAATGCCAAAATGCGAAATCACTCTCACAAAGAATAGGCATAGGAACGTTGTGCAATCAAAAATATGATATACTAAAGAAGTATTTTATCAGCCTGGGAATTAAAACCGGGACACTACAAAATTAAGAAGCCTGATCAATTAGATTGATCAGGCTTCTTTGTTTACGAATTTATACTCCGTTATGCTTTTTGCAACTTACCTGGTTTCGCACTTTTACTTTCTGCGTTAGCTTCTGCAATTCTCAGCTCTTTATTTCTGCGGAAGATTGACATCAGGAAGCCAATAACCATAATAATGGTACCAGACCAGAAGAAGTTAATGTAAGGGAAATTAATAGCCTTCATTACAATATATGGTTTCTTGCTCTCCGGTTGTTGGAAAACCTGGATCTCAACTTTGTTTTGCTCCGGGATAATTTTAGAGAAACGCAGTTTTAAACCGGCATCATCAACCTTACGGGCAAAGTCAAAAGCATTGCCGCCTTTGATCATAAATACAGGCTCGGCTTTATAAGTTTTTTCGTGCGAAAAGATCTCGAATGCTGCACCAACGGCAACATCGGTACCTTTTAACGGGATGTTTTCTACGTGGCTTTCTTTATTAAGGCTTTTTAAAACCATAAAACCTTCTCTAAAACGGATGGTATCACCAACGGCAACTTCATGCGATACCGGGGCATCGTAGTTTTTATCATCATCTGTTTCGCTGTGGCCGCCATCTTCGCCATCCAGATCGGCCTTAATTGGCGCCATGGTAACGTGTGTGTACAGATCATGAAACAGGTAATGCTTGGTGTCCGGCGATGAAACCAATCCCATCTTGTTGTTAGCCTGCGAATTTGGTTTCAACACAAACTCTTCCGTCACTTTACCGGCCGCATTTATCTTTTTATAATCAACCTTAAAGTAGTGGTTAGGCGCAACTACCGAATCGCCAAAATAAGTTACTGTATAACCACCCATTTGGATAGGCTGGTTTTTGTACAGCATAATGTTTTCTTTCGGGTTTGATGTTTTGGCAAATTCATCACCGTAACCAATACCGCTATTATTCTGCGAAACCACAGTGCTTGTACCTGCAGCAATAAGTGCACCTACCAGTATCAGGCCAAACCCGATGTGCGCCACGGCAGATCCGGCTAGTTTTACCTTGCCTTTCAATACATCAGCCAGTACCTTAGCATTTGCCAGTACGGTGAACACTGCCCCCATCATTACCAGCGAGAATACAAAGTGGAGTTTGTAGATACCGGTTACATAGATAATCAGTCCGCCTACTAAAACAGAGAATACCAGGTACACTACAGCAGTGATAAAAAACCTTGCGCTATCTGTTTTTTTATACTTTAAAAACTGTGCAAAACCTGTAAGCAGAGTTACTACTACTGCAAACGAGGCTTGTATTACGTTGTAATGTTTAATAGGCTCTGTAGGCGGGGCCAGTTTAGTGCCGAAGATCCAGTTCCAAACGGGGATAGAGGTAACCAGCGTTAGGTGGAAACATGACAGGCCTAAAAATATAGCGCCCACAAACATCCAAAACTCGCGCGAATAAGTTTCCTCGTCTTTTTTGGTAATTGGCAGTTCTTTCCAGCGGGATACCACCAGGTAAATACAGATAGCCAAAAATATCAGCACATCTATAACCAGGTGCCATTTCATCCCCAGGTCGGTAAAAGCGTGTACCGAAGTTTCGCCCAAAATACCACTACGGGTAAGGAAAGATGCATATAGTACCAGCACAAAGCTGATTAATACTAAAAAAGTAGCTGTAAAATAAGAGTGACCAGTATTTTTGTAAACAATCAGCACGTGTACGGCAGCAATAAGGGTTAACCACGGGATAACCGAAGCATTCTCTACCGGGTCCCAGGCCCAAAAACCGCCAAAATTTAATGATTCATAAGCCCAGAATGAACCCATAATAATACCAGTACCTAATACCATTACGGCAAACAAAGCATAAGATATAGCAGGCTGAACCCACTCTTTATACCTCCGCTGCCATAAACCTGCTACAGCATAAGCAAACGGAATTACCATTGATGCAAAGCCTAAGAACAAGGTTGGCGGGTGGATAACCATCCAGTAATTTTGCAGCAGCGGGTTTAAACCGTTACCATCCTTTATAAAAGTAAGATAATCCGGGCGACTGAAAATTGGCCCTTCAATAGCCTGGCGTAACAGGATGAACGGCGAGCTACCTACGCGTGTACCAAATAACTCCACACCTATAAGCATAGAAGCCAGTAAGGTTTGTGATAGGGCAATAACCGTCATCACCGGTTTTTCAAAAGTCTTGGCTTTCCAGATCATTAGGTTACCTAAAACCGCCTGCCAGAAACCCCACAGCCAGAAACTACCCTCCTGCCCTTCCCAATAACTGGAAATGATGTAATATACAGGCAACTTACGCGATGAGTGCGCCCAGGCGTAATGGTATTCGAAAAGGTTATTGTAAATGATGTAGAATAAACATGCACCAATACTTACTACAGAGAGGCTGTTCACAAAAAAGCTTATTCGCCCTAAAAAGAACCACGATTTGTCGAGCTTATTAGTGGAGGTAGTTGCAAAGTAATAGCTGATGGCCGATAAAAGCGCAGAACCGAATGCTAAAATAATAAAGAACTGGCCTAAGTGGCCCGGTAAAAGGTGTTCGCCTTTAAAAGCTGTATCCATTCAAATTAAATATTAGCCGTTTTGGCTTTGGTTTCTGTGATCTCTACTTTATCCTGCGTGTATTTAGACGGGCACTTCATCAAAATTTTTGAAGCATGGAACTCATTACCCTGCATTTGGCCGGTTAATACAATTTGCTCCGAACGCTCAAAATCTTGTGGTTTGGTACCCGTAAAAACAATTTTACACTCCTGGCCTTTGTTATCGGTCATGTAAAAAGAGAAGTAATTGGCATCCTTGTGGGCATCGTAATACAGTTGTTTGTCTTTAACTAAATGGCCAACAACCTGTAACGAACTCGTTGTTTTTGCAGCATCTTTAAAAGAACCGTATGTACTGGAGCTTGAATATGTACTGATGATAACCGCTATTGCGACAGCAATTACGATGATGCCGATGATTGAACTTTTTTTCATGAATAATTTGGTTTCCTGAAAACTGAACTGCAAAAATACAAAACGTGTGGCTAATAATGTTTATTACAGCACATATCTCTTATTTAGAATCGTTCTTTGGTAATTAATTCAAAAGCGAGTAAAGAACCGGGGCGCCTGACAAATTTGTCATTGCATTGACAAATTTGTGAAATTATCCATCAAAAAAAGCCACTCTGCAATGCAAAGCGGCTTTTCTATCTTGATTCTTATTTCTTGATTCTATTAAAAGATCACGGCCAGATACCTAAATTTTGGTATGACACTGCGATTTTATTAATAGAGCCTACTAATGCAGCGGTACGCAAAGTATCAATTTTGCTTTCGCCTTTGAATATCTCGCGGATCTCGTGGTATGAACGGATCATGGTGTCTTCTAAGCCAGAGTTTACCAACTCTAACTCAGATGCACCTTTGATAATCGTAGTACGTTGTAAAGGCGTTAATGAAGTACCTGTAATACCCTCAACCATGTTAACCAGGTTAAGATTCGAGTTTTCTTCGAAACGGCGGTTCATACGGCCAAATGCCACGTGCGAAAGGTTTTTTAACCATTCGAAATATGATACGGTAACACCACCGGCGTTAGCATACATATCCGGGATAATCATACCACCAGCTTCATAAAATGCAGCCTCCGCTTCGGGGCTGGTTGGCCCGTTGGCACCTTCTGCAATAATTTTGGTTTGCAGGCGGCCAACGTTTTCAGCAGTAATCTGATTCTCCAGCGCTGCAGGTACTAATATATCACATGGTTGCTCTAGGCCTTCTCCTGAGTTTTTAAATTCTTTTGCACCAGGGTATCCTAAAATAGATCCGGTTTCTTTACGATGATTAAATACGGCTTCAACATCTAAACCGTTATCGTTGTAGATAGCGCCTTCAAACTCGCAAAGGCCAACGATGATGGCACCAAATTCGGCCAAAAACTTAGCTGAGTAAAAGCCCACATTACCTAAACCCTGTACAATTACCCTTTTACCGGCAATACCAGCGGTTAGGCCAATCTTTTGCATATCCTCACCAACGCTCACACACTCACGGATGGCAATCGCCACACCACGACCGGTAGCTTCTCTTCTACCGGCAATACCGTGCAATGCAATTGGTTTACCGGTAACGCAGCCCAAAGCGTCCAGCTGGCCCGGGTTCATGGTTGCGTATGTATCGGCAATCCAGCTCATCTCGCGTTCGCCCGATCCATAATCTGGTGCGGGTACGTCGATACTTGGACCGATGAAATTCTTTTTAATTAACTCTACTGTATAACGGCGGGTTATATTTTCAAGCTCTTGTACGGTATAGTTTTTTGGGTTGATTTTGATACCACCTTTTGCACCACCAAACGGCACATTTACAATGGCACATTTGTAGGTCATTAAGGCAGCAAGCGCCATTACTTCGTCCTCATTAACCATTTCGCTGTAGCGGATACCGCCTTTGGTTGGCGACTGGTGGTGCGAGTGCTCTACACGCCATGCATCAATAACCTCGAAACCGTTTCCTTTACGGATAGGGAAACGGAAACGGTAAACACTATTACATGATTTAATCTGATCTAACAAACCTGCATCATGTTTGGTGAATTGGGCTGCGTAATCAAAGTTTTTACATACGTCTCCAAAAAAGTGGGTGTCCCCGTATGCGGCATTCATATTATTAGCCATAATTAAAATATTGAGTATATAATTGGTTTAAATACAGTGAAAACTATTTATCGTTTTCAAGTTTTTTCAAACGCCTGTCAATTGTGAATAAATAGATAGCCAATCCAATAAAAACAATGGTTATGGTGGCTACCACAACATATATTCTACCACTACTGCGAAGCGTGTCTGCCATCTCTACATCCTGGCCCGGCTGGGCAAAAACAGGTATAAAACTGATGAGCAGCAGTACTATAAGGGCAATTTTCTTCATATTATTCAATCGCATTTTTTTTGTATTCAATCAGGCTGATGCGGTAGCGAACCGAGGCTATCCATACGCCCATAAAGCTCCATGCTATAAACGCAGGGTAAAGCACCACACGCATGCGGTTATCCAGATCCAGCTTACCAAAGGCAGGGTTACCACCATTGCCGGGGTGTAATGAATCTGTCATGCGCGGTAATATCATAATTAGCACCACCATTACCGGGAAGGCAAATATGTTATATACTGCCGAAATTTTGGCGCGTTTTTGTTCTTCATCGATAGAGTTACGCAACACCAGGTAGGCACAATAAAGCAAAAAGGCAATAGCTGCACTGTTTTGCTTAGGGTCGTTGCTCCAATATTCGCCCCAGGTATACTTGGCCCACATCATACCGGTAACCAAACCCACTACAAAGAAAAACACACCTGTATTGGCGCATTCAACTGCAATAAGATCGTGCTCGGGTTTGCCTGTCATCAGGTATTTGATGCTGTAAACCACCGATATGGTAAAGACTGTAAACATGGCCATCCACATAGGTACGTGAAAATAAACATTTCGGATGGTTTCGTGCATAATGGGCAGCCGGGGTACTCCCAAAAGCAGGCCTGCAACTAACGTGTAAAGGATAACAAGTACGGTAAGTACTTTCCACCAGGTTTGATAAATAAACTTCATTTGTTTAGAAAAACGCAGCAAAGCTAAGCAAATAACACAATTTTATTATGCGTGCATAGAAGATTTACAATAGTAATATTGTTACCTGCCTATTGCTGTGTTAAGTTATAATAAAAGTTAGTTTTTGGTATCAGCAGGCACATAATCCACCGGTAACATTTCGGCCACTTTTGATAACGACCACGCCCCTTCGAGCATGGTACTATCCGGCGAAAGCACAATACCATTGGTATCAAAAAATGCATAGTTGCCGTACAGGTTTATGATACTGGTTTCGAAGTTTTCCATATCAAGTGGGCGAAACAGATCTTTAAAATAAACGGTTTCGCGCCTGCGGGTATAAACTACATACAGATATTTGGGGAAGGCTATAGCAAACACTCCCGGGTCTTCTGTTTTATGCAACACGTCTTCTACCTTAAGTGGCTGGCGGATTAAGTTTTCATCATATTTAGAAAGTTCTGACAGGCCTACCCAGTAGTTGAGTGAATCGCGGTTAGTCATTCTAAATTTATCAATCTTTTGCTGTATCACCTCCTCTTCGGGCCGTTTGCGATTGGGCTTACGCTGTAGTATCCTGATCACAAAGCCATCCTTATCCATTGTATTGGTGGCAAGTGATCTGTAAAAATGCATAGCAGAACCATAATACAGTTCTTCCCGTCGGGCTGCCCATTTCTTTTTCTGCTCGGCCGTGCCGGGTAGTTCCTGGTATAGTACCTTGCCCGTCCAAGATATAATATGGTTCAGATAATCTGTTTTAAATGACTTTAGTAAAATTTTTACCTTATAACCCAAGGCATAGTTATCAATATCCAAAAAATCATACGAATAGCCTTCTAAATAACGCTTAGTTTTATGATTCAGCAGGTTAAGATCTTTTGGGTTAAGGATTCGGCATTTTTTGGCATCCTCAGAAGTACCTAAAAAGTCGTGTACAAAGTTGTCGTAGTTCCTCTTCCAGCTGCCGCCGCTGGTAATTACCACTTCGCGCAGTTCGGTAACTTTAGGAACCATTTCTGCCTCCACAGTTACGGGCTTGGCTCCCACTAATATGGTTTGCATATAATCTTCGTAACCTACGGTGGTTACTACCAGTTCGTACTGCCCGGGCCGTACACCACTCAGGGTAAAGCTACCATCCTCGCCGGTAACGGTGCCAAATGTGGCATTACTTAAAAATACACTGGCTTTGGCCAATGGGGCATGGCTGGATTTTACTGTAACCTTACCTGTAATAGTCCCGTTTTGGGCCTGGCAATTAACTACCAGAAAGAAACCCATAAACAGCATTAGTAATGAACGCATAGTATTAACCGGAATTTACAACAAGTATAGCTATTGAAAATGAAGTGTTGGTGAACCTAATAGAAATATTAACATTTTACGATTGGTCTAAATCGAAGTTTCTTATAAACCTATTTAGTTTATTATTTTCAGAACCAACATAGAAGGCTTGATTGTACTCAACTATAACTTTTGACAATTTAAATGAAAGGAGATTTATTGCTTGACAATTCTCTTTGAAAACTAATTTAACTAAATAAGAAATAACCAGTGAATTGTTAGTTGATGGACTCACGGCATCAAAGACGCGATCAACAAACAAAAAGCACCTTTTAACTAATTTTAAATCTTCAGCATCAATAGCTTTTTGTGTAAATACTTTGAATGAGATAATTTGCAATGAAATAAGCCCCAAATTATCTTCATCGAGAATATCATCTTTAATCTCAGGAAACTCTCCTATAAGCTGAGAGATAAAATTTTCTTCATCCATTTATTAAAAGATTAATCCTGCCAAAGATATGGGAACAATATCAGGGATGCCGCTACCACAATTACGTTAATGGCGCATAATATGCCTATGTTACCATAACTTAAGCTTCGTTCCAGGCCGTCCATGGCTATTTTGCTGGTACGGATCAACAGCAGGATCACCGGGATAATTACAGGAAAGCTTAAAACAGCCATCAGCGTACCGCCATTGCCTGCCTTGGCCGCAATAGCCGAGATCATAGTAAATACGGTAGCAAAACTAATGCTGCCTAATAACACCACTACAAAGTAGAAAAAAGCGTCGCCAAGAGTATTGGTAAAAAAGAGCATGTACACGATTAACGCCAGCACACTCAGCAAGCTCATCAATAACACGTTGTAAATGATCTTAGAAAGGATAATAGCCTGCGGACTGGCTATAGAATAATAGTATAATAACCTGCTCTTGCTCTCCTGCATAAAACTTTTAGCCATGGCATTAACCGCGGCAAACAGCATAATAATCCAGAACAGCGCATTCCAAACTACTGCGTATCCCTGGCTTTGGGCAAAACCGGCGCTTAAGTTAAACGCGATATAACATACAAATACGGTTGATACAATATACAACAGTACCCCGTTAAAAGCGTACTTAGACCGCCACTCGAGCAGGATTTCCTTTTTAAGCAGATGCTTGGTTTGACTGAGGAGTTGCATGCTGTAAAGATATTGTTTTGATTTCGGAGGTCGGATGTTCGATTTCGGATTTATTTTTCCATTTAGTAACTAACCCAGATTATTGACTAATAACCTTTTACTTTATAAACCTATCTTAGCAACATGTACACCGCCCATCATCTTACTCCCCTGGGAACAGTGCAAATTACTGCTGATGATGAATTTATAACTTCAGTTATTATTGACCCCGTAAAATCAGATGCGCCCACAGGAGATCATAGCCTCCTAAAGCTAGCAATTAAGCAACTGGATGAATATTTTTCCGGCGATCGCAAGGTATTTGACCTGCCGCTGCAACAACCAGGAACCATTTTTCAGCAGGATGTATGGCAGCATCTTTTACAAATAGGCTACGGTAAAACCATTAGCTATGCACAGCTTTCCAAACAAATGGAAAACCCTTTAGCCATCAGGGCTATTGCTGCCGCCAATGGTAAAAATAAGTTATGGATCATTGTGCCCTGCCATCGGGTTATCGGGTCTGATGGCAGCCTTACCGGGTATGCAGGCGGCTTGCGGCGCAAGCAATGGCTATTAGAGCATGAAGCCCAAGTATGTGGGCAAGGCCAGGTTAAGTTGGCTTTGTAACTATTGCTCTACCTGTAGTATGTTTAAATACTTACGCATTTTTTCGTGCAGTTGATAGGGCTGAAATGGCTTGGCCAGTACCTCGTTCATGCCCGAAGCCAGGGCTTCTTCCTGCTCATGATCGAAAGATGCTGCTGATAACGAGATGATTGGGATGCTGCTCTTAGGTTCGCTAAATTCGTTGCGGATATGTCTTGTTGCTGCATAACCATCCATTTCAGGCATATGTGTATCCATTAATATCAGGTCGTAATCATTCTCCATTAGCTTATCAATGGCTTTACGGCCATTATCAACCAAATCTATAGTAACATGCCAGTCTTTTAATATTTTAGAAAGCATAAACTGATTCACCAGGTTATCTTCTGCCACCAGCACCTTAACATTATTAAATGGTTGCAAGCTTTTAACACTTGGTTTGGTAGTTTTTACTTCACTAGGGCGTGCAGCTAAATTATACCAATTTGTAAAACTAAACGTACTGCCTTTTCCAGGTACACTGGTTACATCAAGTTCGCCACCTTTAAGTTCTACCAGCTTTTTTACAATGGCCAAACCTAAGCCGGTACCACCATATTTAGCAGCAGTATCATCATCGGCCTGCTCAAATGAGTCGAAAATACGCGCAATACGATCTTTAGAAATACCAATACCGCTATCTTCAATACTAAATTGCAGCTTTGTTTTATCCAGGTGTGTTTGCAGTACTTTTACACTTAATTTTACAAAACCACTTTCGGTAAACTTAATGGCATTGCTAAGCAGGTTCATTAAAATCTGGTTCAAACGTAACGAATCAACCATAATAAAATGCGGTACAGCTGCTTCTATATCTAATACAAACTCAATATTTCTTTCGTCTGCTTTATACTTCAACAAGGCATAAACAGATTTAATAATATTGTGTACATCGTTAGATGTACGTACTATACTAAACTTGCCTGCTTCAATTTTTGATATGTCTAACACATCATTAATTACACCTAACAGAGACTGTGAAGTGGTTTCGAGTAAACTGATCATGCCCATTTGCTGATCGTTCATCTCTGTTTTGCGCAGCATATCTGTTAGCCCGATTATACCATTTACAGGTGTACGCAACTCGTGACTCATGTTGGCCAAAAAGTTCTCTTTTACCTTACGGCCATATTCTGCCACTTCTTTAGAACGGATCAACTCCGACTGATAATTCTTTTGGTTGGTAATATCACTAATATTAACAAACAAGGTTTGGCCTCGGTAACTTACCCGGCATTCTACCCATTTAAAAGTTCTGTTAAGTGCTTCAAACATACATTCAAAAACACCATAAGCCGTGCGGTCTGCAATAATATTCATCAAATGATCTCTGAACGAGGGCCGTTCTGCATCAGATACCAGCGAGGTAATATTTTTACCAATAAGCGATGCGGGTACCCTGCCTGTAATTTTCTCTACAGCCGGATTTATTGATTGAATTTTAAGACTTTCGGCGTTAACCGTACATATAATATCTGCAGAGTTTTTCACCACAATGGCATAGTTCTGCAATTCTTCGTTCTTCCTTTTTAATTCGCTCTGGCTGCGGGCCAATTGTATAAATGAATCAACCTTGGCCGATGTTACGTACGGATCCAGCGGCTTAAACAAATAATCTACTGCACCAGCACCCAAACCTTTAACAGCATATTTGGTTTCTTTAGAAATAGCTGTTACAAAAAGCACCAGTATATCACGAGTACGCGGGTTTGATTTAAGCATCTCTACCAACTCAAAGCCATCCATTTCTGGCATTTGCACATCAACCAGCGCAATGGAGATTTGATTATCCCACGCCAGTTTAAGAGCTTCGTTTGGCGAAGTGGTCGTAAATAGCTGTATATCGTCGCGCTGAAGCAGGGCTTCTAGTGCTACGATATTTTCTTCACGATCATCAACGATCAGTATGTTGATTAAAGACATTTAAAAGTGATTGGGGTCAAAAAAAGCCATCAATCGCAATAATAAATAGTGATGAGCAGATATAATCATTACCATATTATTAATGTAATAGCTTGATTTTTAAATATTTGTTTAATATACTATTATATGTACGATATTTTATCAAAAATGGTTTGCTATAATCACGATTATTTTCACAAATCGTCTTTTTTTTTAAATCCCTACTTTTTGATAAATATTTTCTTTTTTATTAATCACCTTAAATTTACGCTTAAAACTTTCAGATCTGATAGTTTCTTTGCTCCCAAGACATAAAAAACCAAGCGGACACAAGCTACGGTAAAAAAGATCAAGTATTTTCTCTTGTAGTTCCTGCTCAAAATAGATGAATACATTGCGGCAGCTAATCATCTGGAACTCATTAAATACCTGGTCAGAAATTAGATTATGCAACGAAAACAAGGTATTCTGCTTCAATTCGGTACGGATACTGGCAGCATCATACATCATCGTAAAATGATCTGTAACAGAACCGGGCAAACCTGTAAGCTGATAGCTTTCTGCAAAGCTTTTTATTTTGCGCAAAGTATATATCCCCTTGCGGGCTACATTTAACACATCGGCATTAACGTCTGTGCCGTAAATAAAATATTTATTCTTTAAACCGGCCGCTTGTAATAAAATTGCAAGCGAATAAACTTCCTCGCCCGTTGAACACCCTGCACTCCATAACTTAATATGCTGATAAGACGAAAGATAGGGAATTACATCTTTATAAACAGATTTATAAAATAAAGGATCGCGAAACATCTCAGTAACGTTCACCGTAATCTCCTTTAAAAAATCATAAAAGAAATCCTCATTATTTACAAGTAACTGTTTCAGATCTACATAATCCAGCTTTTTAAGCTGCATTACACGTACTACCCTCCGTTTAAAAGATGCCTTAGAATACTGTGAAAAATCAAACCCATGGATCTTTTTAATCAAATCAACCAGATCACCGATCTGCGCAGTATTTATATTGTCTGTAAAATGGGTATCCATTGTTTTAATTATCCAACCACAACTGCATTAGCGAGATCAGCCTGTCTACATCAACAGGTTTTGTAATATAATCATTTGCGCCTGCGGCTATACACTTCTCCCGGTCGTCTTTCATAGCCTTGGCCGTAAGTGCTATTACGGGTAATTTGGCCCATTTGTTTTGCTTTCTTATCTGCCTCATGGCTTCATATCCATCCATTACAGGCATCATAATATCCATTAACACAATATCTACCTGTGCTAAACTTTCCAGTTTGGTTAATGCTTCTTCACCATCGTTGGCAATTTCAACCTCCAAATCATATGACTGCAATGCGCTGCTTAGTGCAAATATGTTACGCATATCATCATCTACCAGCAACACCTTTTTGCCCTTTAGCGTAGCTTTACCACCCGTTGTTATCTGGCGTACTTTATTAGCCGGTGCAGCTTGGGCTGTACCAGTATTAAGCTTATGTAAAAACAGGTTTACCTCGTCAATTAGCCGGTCTGATGATTTACTTGTTTTCACTACCATGGCATTAGCATATTGCATAAGCCTGCTTACTGAATTTTTATCAAGCTCCATTGCGGTATTGATAATAATAGGCAACGAAGTAAACCGCTCAATCGCTTTAATTTTATCGAGCAAATCAAGCCCCGAAATATCGGGCAGGTTTAAATCCAATATTACACACTGATAATCATTTTCATGCAGCATTTTAAAGGCAGCCTCACCTGTGTAAGCCTGTGCTACAGCAATGCCTTGTTTCTGCATTAATTCTTTTAATGCATCACTTTGGGCCTCATGGTCTTCAACCAGCAATATTTGTTTAACACCTGTGCTGCTTTGTTCAATAATATCGGCAAAAAGCTTATTTAGAGCTTCGGTGTTAATAGGTTTTTTCATAAAGCTGATGGCACCCTCGCTTTTTACACGCTTAGCTGCTGCCTCGCCTGCCGACATCATGTGTACCGGTATATCCTTTGTTTCCGGGTTTTGCTTCAGCTCTTTTAATATCTGCCAGCCATCCTTACCCGGCAGCATAATGTCTAATATCACAGCATCCGGCTTGTTTTCGGCAATAATTGCAGCGGCATCTGTACCTTCATTTACCAGTATGGATTGGTAACCATATTCACTGGCATAGTTTTGTAATATCTCAGAGAAATTACGATCGTCTTCCACAATTACCACCAGCGGTTGCCTATCAGGGTCGGTAGATAATATTTTGGCCAGCTTCGGCATTTCCAGCGGCGCTGTAAAGCTTTGTACGGTAGGCACATCGTCCTCCTCGTCTATAACCGATGTTAACACACCTTTTACAGGCAGGTTAAACGTAAATTCGCTACCCTTGCCTGGTTCACTTTCCAAGGTAATTGAACCACCCAATAAAGCTGCCAGCTCGCGGCTAATGGACAAGCCTAAACCAGTACCGCCATATTTGCGGCTGGTTGAACCATCCTCCTGCTGAAATGCTTCAAATATAAGTTTCTGTTTATCCGGCTGTATACCTATGCCCGAATCTTTAATGCTGAAGGCTATAGTATCTTCCAGTGCCCCGGGCATGGCTTTAATAATAATCTCGCCACGCTCGGGCGTAAATTTAAATGCGTTAGAAAGCAGATTTTTAAGTACCTGTTCTACCCGCATCTTATCGGCCAATATAAAGTCTGGCACATCGCCCACTTCGCGTTTAAAGCTGATCTTTTTATTGCCGGCCACTTCTGCAAACAGCAATTCCATGTCTCCAACAATACCTTCTACAGAAGTACGCTCATTTTGTAACTCTATTTTGCCCGATTCTATCTTAGCCAGATCGAGAATATCATTGATCAGCGTAAGCAGATCATTGCCGGCGTTAAATATTACACTGGCATATTTAATCTGATCGTCTGACAGGTTATCGGCTTTATTATCTTTAAGTATACGCGCCAACACCAGTATACTGTTTAACGGTGTGCGCAGTTCGTGACTCATGTTGGCCAGAAACTCAGACTTATATCGGCCTGTGGTTTCCAGTTGGTTAACCTTTTCGGTGATATCTCTGCGGGCTTCTTCTACCGCCTGGTTTTTCTCTTCCAGCAAGCTGGCCTTTTCTTCCAGTTCGGCATTAATAGATCTTAGTTCTTCCTGCTGTACGCGCAGCTCTTCTTCAGATGCCTGCAGCATTTCGGTTTTGTTTAGCAGCTCTTCATTGGTAACACGCATTTCTTCTTGCTGTGCTTCCAGTTCTTCGGCCTGCTGCTGGGTTTCCTCAAACAGATCCTGCATAATGGTACGGGCTCGGGCTGTATTTATGGCTACGCCAATATCATTAGCTACACTTAATATATAGGCCTTAACCGCTTCATGGATAGTTTCCTGGTAAGCAACTTCCATCACCCCCATCAGGCGTTTATCAAAAAATAACGGAACAATAAATATTTCGGCCAATTCCTGGCTGATGATCGATGTTTCTAGTTCCAGCTTTTGGTTTAAGCTGCCTTTGATAGTGGCTGCTTTCTTATCCTTAGCTACCTGGCCCAACCAGCTTTCTGAAAGCTTAATGCTCTTTTTAATCAGGCTCAAATCATGAAATGCATACCAGGCGCTTAACTTCAGTACATCTTCTTTATCATCAAAAAGATATAGCGTACCCGTAATAGCTTTGGTATAATCGCAAACCTCGGCCAGTATATTTTGGGTTAGTTCTAATTCTGTTTGCTGGCCCTGCATCTTCTCATTCAATATGCCAGAACCTGTTAGCTGCCAGTTTTGAGCTCTGTTTTCTGTTAAAACTACTTCAAGCTGTGTATTTGATTCCTTGATCTCATCCTCAATAATTTTTTGCTTTTTAAACGTACCAAGTATATAGTATAGCATACCCAGAATAATGAAGAAAAACACGGTAGAACCACCTACAATAGTAATGATAGTAAGCTGAACAGCTTTTTCTGTTGCTGTTTTTCGATCGCTGAGCGCTTGTTGCTCCCTGGTGTTAATACGGATAATGGTGTTACGGATGTTGTCCATCACCTGTTTACCGTTAAGCAAATAATCGCGCTTAACTATTTCTTCCAACCCTATTTTATCGCGATTATCAACGTTTGTTTTCAGCAAATCTAACTGCTTGTAGGTTAAAGTAGTCAGTAATTCTAAATCCTTAACCTGGCTTTTATTCCCTGCTTCCAGCTCTTTAATCTTGCTCAGATCAACGGAAAGCCGGGGTAAAGCGGCATTGTACGGGTCTAAAAATACTTCCTTATCAGTGGCCACATAGCCCCGCATACCAGTTTCGGCATCAATTAATAATTGCAGGATATGGTCTGATGTATTAATCAATTGCTGACTATATTCCATCTCGGTTTGGTTTTCCTGCAATTGCTTAATGCTTTTGTAGGAAAACAAACCGACGAATAAAACTAAAAATATAGATAAGCCAAAGCCGGTGAACACCTGCTGACGAAAGGATAATTTAATCATCGATAAATTTGAGAGTTGTAATAATGCACTAATATAGTAAAGTGTTACTAACTATATAGCCACTCTACGTATGATGTAATCGCGATCTTTACAACTTTTGGTACTGAACATTTTTTTCGCGGCCTCTGCTGCCAATTAATGCGGCTACGGCACCTGCAAATAAAACCCACCAACCCCATTTAAATTTAATCATGCGGCTAAGCGCAGCAGATATACCTTTAAATGGTATAAAACTAAAGGCGGTATGCACTTTCATAAAAGCGGCAAGCAACAGCAGCACCATTAAAATTAATGATGTCCAGGCGGTTGCTTTTACAATGGTATTGGCTTTTGCAATCAGCGCTATTAAACCCGCTATGGCTATCACCAGTACGATGATGCCATAGGGTTTATTTAAATCGTATATATTCCAGTTAAACAGGCGAAGCGGCCTTAACAGCGGGCAAAAGGTACCTGCTATAATTGCTACAAAGCCGGCAAATGATAAAAAAGAGCGGGGTAACATCTTAATTATTTAATAATTTCCATTTTTTCGGCAAAATGTACACAGTAGTCGCGCAGGTCTTCTACAATGTTGGTTTCGCCTGTTGCACGTAAAAAGCTATCGCCCATGGTTTGCAGGGTTTCGTAGAAGAAACGTTTCATTTCATCAACAGGCATATCTTTGGTCCAAAGGTCAATACGCAGGGTATTTTTATAGCTATTATCCCAAAGGGCCAGCATCATTGATTTTACAGGTAGCGCTTCCTTGTTTTCAGAGTCGGTGGATTCCCATAAAATATTTTCAGGTACGTTATTATCGTCTAATTCGATGGTCAGTTTTATCTCAGCAGTTTTCATTAAAAGTATTTACTTTTTAAGTATTAAAAATAGTATTGCAGTCAAAGTTATAAAGCTTAGTTCCACAATCCACAATTTTTTAAGCTCGGGAAAGAAATTGCGCAAAATTATATCCAGAAATGACACAACAAACGCAAACAGCAAAAATATAAGAGCTATGGTATTTGTAAAATGGGCATATACGCCCCCGGTTACCTTGCCGCCGCCATATACCCAAACGTAACCTGCCAGCAGCAGAAAAAATGCTGTACAAAAATTTAACGGCGTAATTTTAAATTTCATTGCTTATTATTTTCTTTTTGGCTTATAGTATTTCTTTTTCGAAGCGTCTTTCAGCTTTTTAAGATACAACTTTTTAGCATCGGCACCTTCTTTGGTGTTTGATAGTTTTTTCTCGTGGAAAGCTCCTTTAAAATCAGGGTCATCCTTCCGCTTTTGCATATCAATTTCCTTAGCCTGGGCCTGGCGCTCCTCATAACCGGGCTGCTCAACAAATACATCGGCAGGCAACTCATTAATTAAAATGGTTTGCTTAATAAGCCTTTGCACCTTCTTCATGTAATAATCTTCAGACGGCATACAAAAGGTAATTGCCTCACCCAGGTTATATGCCCTGCCGGTACGGCCAATACGGTGTACATAATCTTCGATAACTACGGGGACATCGAAATTTATAACGTGGCTTACGTTACTTACATCAATACCACGGGCCGCCACATCTGTAGCTACCAGTATTTTTACCTCGTCATTTTTAAACGCATTGATAGAGTTGATCCGGGTATTTTGGCCTTTATTGGCATGCAATACCTTTACTTCTTTCTCACTGAACTTACGCACTAAAAATTTATATACATCTTCTGCAGAAACCCGGGTTTTACAAAAGATGATCATCTTTTGGATGTTCTCGGTATGGTCCAGCATGTATCGCAGCAAATTGATCTTGGTTTTCATACCCGGCACCATATAGATGCTTTGCGCTACCGTAGTAGCTGCCGTAGCCTGTGGCGTAACCTCAATAACTGTAGGAAACTCCAGGAAGTTACCGGCCAGCATCTGAATCCTGTCAGACATGGTTGCCGAAAACAACAGGTTCTGCCTTTTACGCGGTACCACCTCTAGTATGCGATTGATCTGTGGCATAAAGCCCATATCCATCATCTTATCAGCCTCGTCCAGTACCAGAAATTTGAAACCTGCGGTAACAATATGGCCGGCTAAATACAGATCCATAAAGCGGCCCGGGGTGGCTACAATAATATCAACACCTTTTTTTAGCGCCTCAATTTGTGGCTTAGGGCCAAGGCCACCGTATAAAATAACCGTGCGCAGATCGGTGTATTTGGCATAAGCCTTTACATTCTCTTCTATCTGCATAGCCAGCTCGCGTGTCGGCGCAATAATTAATGCCCGCGCGTGCTCGCCCTGTGCATATTTAAGCTTCATAATAATGGGCAGCACATAAGCCGCGGTTTTACCCGTACCGGTTTGCGCTATCCCCAAAACATCCTGCCCGTTCAACAACGGCGGGATCGCTTTCTCTTGTATAGGCGTAGCCTCAGTGTAACCGGCATCGGCAATTGCATTCAATATCTGCCGGTTAAAATCAAAATCTTCAAAAACTACACCCATTTGGCAAAGATAGGGTTTTTATAGGGAGTCAGGAATCGGGAATCAAGAGTCGGGACAAATCACTCATCCAACATGTTAGCTTTTCAAAAATCTTCATTACTGATTCTCGATTCTTGACTCTCTTAAACTATCTTTGTACTATGTCATCAATCCTCATCAAATCCGCCACCATTGTTAACGAAAATAAACAGTTTACTGCCGACCTGCTAATCAGAGACGGCATTATTGAGCGGATTGACGGACATATTGATGTAAAAGCCGATCAGGAAATTAATGCCGAAGGCCTGCACCTGTTGCCGGGTTGTATTGATGACCAGGTACATTTTCGCGAACCGGGTTTAACCCATAAAGGCGAAATCTATACCGAATCGCGCGCGGCTGTAGCAGGCGGCATTACCTCTTTTATGGAGATGCCTAACACCGTGCCCAATACCCTAACCCAGGAATTACTGGAGCAGAAATACCAGATTGGGGCGCAAAAGTCATTAGCCAACTACTCGTTTTTTATGGGCGCATCTAATGATAATCTCGACGAGGTGCTAAAAACCGATACCAGCAAGGTTTGTGGTATTAAAGTATTTATGGGTTCATCTACAGGTAACATGCTGGTTGATAACCCCAAAACGCTGGAGCATTTATTTGCAGAGTCTCCCATGCTGATTGCCACCCATTGCGAGGATGAGGCAACTATTAAAGCTAACCTCGAACATTATAAACAACTGATTGGCGAAGCTAATTTAACGGTTAAATTTCATCCAAAGATTCGTAACGTAGACGCTTGTTATCTGTCATCATCGATGGCAGTCGAGCTGGCCAAAAAACACAATACCAGGCTGCATATTCTGCATATCTCTACCGAAAAAGAAACGCATCTGTTTAGTAATAACATTCCGCTGCGCGAGAAAAGGATCACCGCCGAGGCCTGTGTACATCACCTTTGGTTTAGCGACGAAGATTACGAAACCAAAGGGAACCTTATTAAATGGAATCCGGCCATAAAATCGGCAGAAGACCGCGATGGTATCCTGAAGGCCGTTTTAGATGGGCGTATTGATGTAATTGCCACCGACCATGCCCCACATACTACTGAAGAAAAAGCGCAAACTTACATGCAGGCCCCTTCCGGCGGCCCATTAGTACAACATGCTTTGCCTGCCATGCTGGAACTTTACCACCAGGGCAAGATCACGCTAGAACAAATTGCTGAAAAAATGGCACACAATGTGGCCACCTGTTTCCAGATCGAAAAACGTGGCTTTATTCGCGAAGGTTACTGGGCAGATATGGTATTGGTAAATCTGAATAACCCATGGACAGTAAGCAAAGAGAACATTCTTTACAAATGTAACTGGAGCCCGTTTGAGGGCACTACCTTCAATTCTAAAGTGGTGCATACCATTGTATCGGGCAAGTTAGCTTACCAAAACGGCAGCCTGGTTGAAGTTGGATCTGGCACCCGATTAACTTTTGAGCGATAATACAACACCCAACGTATCTTTATTGTGATATAATTTTAGGTTATAACCGTAAACTTATAACTTAGGCTACATGTTAAATCGCCGTAAATTCATTACGCTTACTGCTGCAAGCGCTTATCTAACTACACTCACTGACAAAGTTTTAGCTAAAACAAAAGAGCCTTTAAAATCACCCCTACCTGTAGTAATTTCTACCTGGGATTTTGGTGTAGCAGCCAATCAGGGTGCCTGGAGCATACTTAAAAAGGGTGGCCGTGCCCTGGATGCCGTTGAAGCCGGGGCCAGAATACCCGAAGCCGATATGAAAAACCACAGCGTTGGCCGTGCCGGATATCCCGACCGTGATGGCCACGTTACCCTTGATGCCTGCATTATGGACGAGCAAGGCAATTGCGGTTCTGTAGCCGCTATGGAAAACATTGCACACCCGATATCTGTAGCCCGGCTGGTGATGGAGAAAACCCCGCACGTAATGCTGGCAGGCGATGGCGCAACCCAGTTTGCTGTTGAAAACGGATTTAAAAACGAAAAGCTATTAACTCCCGAATCTGAAAAAGCGTGGAAAGAATGGCTGAAGACCGCGAAATACGAGCCCACAATTAATAGCGAAAACAAAGATTATAAACTGGGCAATAAATATAACCACGATACCATAGGTATGCTGGCACTGGATGCTAAAGGCAATATATCCGGGGCATGTACCACCAGCGGCATGGCCTGGAAACTGCATGGCCGCGTAGGCGACAGCCCGATTATTGGTGCGGGTTTGTATGTGGATAATGAAGTTGGCGGTGCTACCTCAACCGGTGTAGGCGAAGAGGTGATCCGTAATGTGGGCAGCTTTCTGGTGGTAGAACTAATGCGCCAGGGGCACTCGCCGCAAGAGGCTTGTGAGGCGGCTGTTAAACGCATCATTAAAAAGAAACCCGAAATTGCCAAGAAAATACAGGTAGGCTTTTTGGCTATCAACAAAAAAGGCGAATACGGCGCATATGCCATCCAGGAAGGTTTCTCTTACGCAGTTTGTAATGCCGAAAAGCAAGACCTGCTTATTAAAGGCGAAAGTTTTTATAAATAACCTGCGTATATTAGTACAACTATACTAGCTCCATCCTTTTTATGCAAAATACTGTTACACTAGAAATATGTGCTAACTCTGTTACGTCTGCAATAGCCGCCCAGCAAGGGGGGGCCGCACGTATAGAATTATGTGAAAACCTGAAAGAAGCCGGCACTACCCCATCGTACGGGCAAATAATTTTAGCACGTAAGCTTTTAGAAATTAAAATATATACGCTTATCAGGCCGCGGGCGGGTGATTTTTTGTATAACGATTACGAATTCGAAATTATGCTGGCCGACGTTAACAACTGCATTAACACAGGCTGCGACGGTGTGGTAATTGGTATGCTGAAAAAAGATGGCAGCATAGATAAAGAACGCTCCGGTATTCTGGCTGATCTGGCTCGTAAGAATGGCCTGGGGGTTACCTTTCACCGGGCATTTGATGTTTGCAACGATTACTACCAGGCTTTAGAAGACATTATTGATATTGGCTGCGAACGCATCCTTACATCAGGCGGTAAAACCACGGCTATGGAAGGTGCAGGGACTATTGCCCACCTGGTTGAAAAGGCGGCAGGCCGCATTAGCATTATGGCGGGCAGCGGCGTTAATGAGCAAAACGTAAGAGATCTGATCAACTTTACAGGTATCCACGAAGTGCATACTTCGGCCAAAATGTGGAACCAGAGCAATATGGATTACCATAACGATTACATTATGATGGGTAACCGCTACCATGATCTGTACACTTTTGAAAGTACAAACGCAGGGCGTGTACAAACGATACTGGCCAATGCGCAGAGCAACCAGCCGGTTTAAAATATAGTTAACGGCACTACCAGCTCTATACGGTTTGAGCCATGGCTGCCCAAATCCTGATCTAACAGATGGGTATACCTGATGCCAAATGTAATGGGTGCCTGGTTAAACCATTGGGTATCAAAAAATACCTCCATACCTGTAGAACGGAAATCACCTTTGAATACCGAACCATTTGTGTAAAAATCTTTCCCCTTGGTGTAATCAAAAAACAGGTTGCCGCGCATTCTTAAAATATAAATCAAGTTTGCAAAGCCGGCATCGGGATAGGCTATCGGAAAATGATAGTTAACCCCTACCTTATCCATTTTATACAGGTTATAAACAGTATATCCCCTCGAAAAAGGAAAATCGTTAGAGAAATCAATAACTGTATTTTCACTTCTTTGCTGGTGTGCCAGCGCCACTACAAAACTATGGCTGTTAACCAGCCCGGGGAAATAAAAATTACCGGTGGCCAAAAACTGGAAGTTATCAGCATTAATAACTCCTTTTTTAAAGTTTAACGTTACAGCTTGTGCTAGGTGAGGATAAATTTGCTGTACCGCCTGCTGCATACTGTTACTGAAACTGATGCTATTACTCAGGTATACAAAGTTCTGGTCTTTAAACAAGCTGCGGTAAGCCGATTGAAAATTGACCGTATTATAATAAGCCGAACTACCTATGCTTAAATAAGTACTGTGCTGCCCCGAACTAAAATTAAAAGGAACCGAAGCCCCTGCGTGGATCTGCGCTTCGTTCCAGTAAATACTTTGGCCGCGGTAATAGCCTTTACGGTCAAACGTGTAATCGGCCCCTGCCGAAACATACGGAAACCAGGCACCATAAACCGCGTTATAACCAATTTGCTTATAGCCCTCGTTACGGTTGTAAGTACCCGATAATGCCGATTGAAACGTGTTCAGCACGTTTTGCCCGGCTAGTGAAAGCGTGTAGTTAGGATCTTCAAAATCTGGCAGGATGCTGTGAAAATTAAACAGGTTGTGCAGCTTGTTGTACTTGCTTACTTTAAACGGCTGTGTTTCTACCGCTGCCAGCAAATTAGCAGCCGAATCTTTCTTTAAAGCCGTGATCTTATATTCACTCAAACTCCCCGGCGATGGCACATCCACGGGCTGCCGTTGCAGGCTCTGTTTATCGGCCTGATGTAACTGGTAACCATAGGCGCTAAAACTTACCCAGGCCAGCTTGTTGCCTGCAACAGATGGCTCGTAATTGCCTATGCCGTATTGCAGGGTATCGCTTTGCAAGCGGTACAACTTTTTATCGGTTACAGATAAGGCATACAACCTGTCGTTCACGCCGGTGGTTGCTGTAAAGTAAATGGTATCTTTTTGTACTGCCGTAAAACCTACCGGGGCAATGTTGTAAGCCAGCAAATTTTCCATACTGCCGGTTTTAATATCAACCGAGGCAATGGTCATTTTACCCTTTGTATTCCTTACCGCTGCAATGATCTTATCTGTGCCGAAAAATTTGGGATAAGTATAAAATATACCTGTTTTGGAATGTATCTCATTCATCAGCTTCCCGGTTTCTGTATCCAGGATCAGTAACTTGCTTTGGCCAGATGGATCAACCTGTACTGCTACAATACTTTTACCATCATCACTAAAGGCCGGCGAAAAATATTTAGACCGGCTGGTAATCCGCTTTTGCTCACCTGTTACTACGTCAATTACCTTTAATTCGTTATAGTTTCTGTATCCCCAACGCAGATCTGGCCGGTAAGAGGCGTATACAATTTTGCCGTTATGGTAGTTAAAATAACGATCCAAGCTCAGGTCTTTAACTGCGATCTGCTTTTCCCTGTTCCCGGTACGGATCACAAATGCCGGGATCTTTTTGTAGGAGCTTTTCACATAGATCACCGTGCTATCATTCACAACGGCAGGGTATTCGATATCTGCAATAAAATGCTGGCTCTTTTTATATTTTGGTCCTACCACCTTATCAACAGGGGTAGCTATTTGTTGTTTAAAATACCCCAAAGCATCATTTCTGAACCGGGTATAACTTACGCCCGAATATTTTTGAACGCCGTGCTCAAAAGGATAAAACAGGCTTTTATAAGCAGCAGCATCGTGCGTTACATTGCGCCAAAACATGGGCCCGTATTTTTCGCGGCCATAGGCGTTCATCATATAACCCAGGGGGTACCAATCGGGTACGTAATCTTTGTATGATCCGTTACGCAGCTTCATCCAGCTATAATCTTTCCCGGCATCCCACAAGCCATGAAAACCGTTGAAAAAATACGGCAGGCGGCCCCTGCCCTGTTCGCTTACATGGGTTTCGTTAAAAACAGCATCGCCTTCAAAAAACCAATCGGGTATGGCAATTTCGTTACCCAATGCCTGGCCGCTTTCGCCAAAAAGGATATGCAGAAACCTGGACAGGCCCACATTGAAGTTATTGTATTGCTGCACATGCCTAAACTCGTGGATGGCCAGTTGCTCGTTCCAGCTTAAACTGCCTAATTCAAAACTATTTTGATCGGGTGTTAAATAAAATTCACTTTTAAAGGGTGCCAGCATTACAAACCCGTTTGATATTATGGTTTGGTTTTGCAGCAATATGTTCACCTGCCTTTGCTTGTTACCGATAGTGGGCTTCACGGCACCGTTCATTTGGGCAATAATACTGGCCACACGCAGCCCCACAGAATCGAGCCCGTTAGGGAAAATGATCCTGGCTGCCGGGGTATTTATCTGCCGCCAGTTAATAGCCGGCGGGTTACCACCAAACTGTGCCTTTGCAATTAAGGTACAGACTGACAGCGCAAAACAAAACAGTATTTTTTTAGGGGATAGCAGTTTAAACATACTGAGAATTAGACCCGAATTTATGGAATTAATAAATTGACCGAAATTTTTTAACATTTATTATCATCATTCTTAAAAGCCAATAATCGGCCCTAATACAATGTAAAGGCAATATACAATGATATGACAGTGCATACAACAAATCTCGCTACATTTGCCACTCTAAGAAGTAGTAATACCATGGCTAAAGTTTCTATCAACCTGGCAACAGGTTCATTGCAAAAAGAAGATATAATTGTGGGTATTGATTTGGGCACAACCAACTCATTGGTGGCCTTTATTAATCCGGATAAGCAACCGTTGGTAATTAATGATGCCGGTAAAGGCGTTTTGGTACCCTCGGTGATCCACTTTGGGCAAACGGGTGATATTACTGTTGGAAACGAAGCTAAGGAGTATTTAACTACCGACCCTACCAACACAATTTTCTCTGTGAAACGCCTGTTAGGCCGCTCGTACAAAGACATTGAAAACTACCAGGATTTTTTCTCCTACAAAGTAATTGATGACGATACCGAAAGCCTGGTAAAAATTAAGGTTGGTGATAAGTTTTACACCCCGATAGAGCTATCGTCGCTGATATTAAAAGAACTGAAAGAACGTGCCGAGCATGCCCTTAAAACCCCGGTAAACCGTGCGGTAATTACCGTACCTGCTTATTTTAACGATTCGCAGCGCCAGGCCACCCGCGATGCCGGCAAACTTGCCGGATTGGATGTACTACGGATTGTGAACGAGCCTACAGCGGCTAGTTTAGCTTACGGCATTGGTTTAAACCCCGAGGAAACTAAAACGGTAGCTGTGTATGATTTAGGCGGAGGTACTTTTGATGTATCTATCCTGCAAATTCAGAATGGTATTTTCGAGGTATTATCAACCAATGGCAATACCTTTTTAGGCGGCGATGATTTCGACCGTGCCATTGCAGATTACTGGATTGCCGAAAATAAAATTGATAAGGCCACGCTTGATAATAACGGTGAACTGGTGCAGCAACTACGCCTGAAAGCCGAGGAAGCTAAAAAATCATTTGCGCACCAAAGCATTTTTAACGAGAAGATCGGCGAAATCTGGTGTACGATAGATCGTGCCAAGTTTGAAGAGCTAATCTCGGCCAAGGTAAACGAAACCATTACAGCTTGCCGCAATGCATTGGCAGATGCCGGCTTAAAGGTTACTGATATTGATGAGGTAATTATGGTGGGTGGATCAACCCGTACCGCCTTGGTAAAACAAAAGGTTGCTGAATTTTTTGGCCGACCGGTACATGATGATGTAAACCCCGATGAAGTGGTTGCCCTCGGCGCTGCTTTACAAGCAGATATTTTAGCCGGTAACCGCAGCGATATCTTACTGCTTGATGTTACGCCACTATCCCTCGGTATTGAAACCATGGGTGGTTTGATGGATGTGATCGTCCCGCGTAACTCTAAGATCCCGACTAAAGCAGGCCGCCAATACACGACCTCGGTAGATGGACAGGTGAATATGAAGATCACCGTTTACCAGGGCGAGCGCGACCTGGTAAAAGAGAACCGCAAATTGGCTGAGTTCGATCTGAAAGGAATCCCTGCCATGCCTGCCGGTTTCCCTAAAGTAGATATCAACTTTTTGCTAAACGCAGACGGCATACTGAAAGTGCAGGCTATTGAACTACGTTCTGGCACCAAACAGGAAGTTGAAGTAAAACCAACCTATGGTATTACTGACGACCAGGTAGAGCAAATGCTGATTGACAGTATTACCCATGCCAAAGACGACGTTGCCCAGCGCATGCTGATTGAAGCCCGCACCGAAGGGGAGCAAATGGTGTATACCGCCAACCGCTTTATCGAAAAAAATAAAGAACACCTTTCTATTGCAGAAATAACGCAGACTGTAGAACACATTAAAGCCCTGCAAGAAGCCTTAACCGGTGGCGACAAAGATGCCATCCACAAAAAACTGGATGAGCTTAACGATTATACCCGCCCATTTGCAGAGCGTGTAATGGATGTGGCTATTAGCCATGCCATGAAGGGTAAGGCGATAGAATAATTACGTTAGATAAAATATTAATCGTAGAGGCACATTGTGTCTCTTTTTTTGTTTGTAGCTCCCTTCATCCCAAATACGCAATCGCCTGGCCAGACTTACGGCATTTCTTTATACCTCAGCATCAGCGACACAAAGTATTGTGTCGCTACGGATAAAATAAATTTATTTTCTTGCAATAATGAAAAACAACTAATAACTTAGTTTAAATCATTGTTACTATGAAAATTCTAAACCTTATCATTATTTGCTGCCTGTTTACCACGGCTACTTTTGCCCAACAAAAAGACCCCAAAGCAGATTCTTTGCTGCTGGAATATTATCAAACCCAAAAGTTTGCCGAAGCAGCTGACTATCTGAAAAAGATTTATCCAGAACCTGTTGCCAACACAAAGATCATCACCCAGTTAGCTTATACATCCAGCATGGCAGGCAGGCTACCCGATGCCGAAGGATATTATCAGCGCTTGTTTAATACAGATTCGACCAATATTGCAACGCTTTTTAGCATGGCCGGCATCCATGCACGCAGGGGCAATAATGAAAAGGCTATTGGCTTTTATAAACGTATTATTAAAATAGACACCCTCAACTTTAACGCCTATAAACAACTAGCCGGCCTATCCATTTCAGACCCTGCAGCGGCCACTATATATCTTACCAATGCCAATCATATCAACCCACAGGATGCGGGTATTGCATTTGATCTGGTTGTTGAGTTGATCCCTATGCACCAGGAATTGATTGCCGAAAAAGTAATAGATATTGCCTTAAAAGCCGACACAGCCAACCTTACCTTATTACGTGGTAAAGCCCAGATTTCTTATGCGCTTAAAAAGTACCCGGAGGCTATCGAAATCTGTAAAAAGCTCATCATAAACGGCGACCAATCATCGCAGGTAATTAATTATAAGGGAATCTCTGAATTTATGTTGAAGAAATTTGCCGACTGCATTACAACTTTCCACCTGCTGGATAATGGCAACATGCAAAACGAATCGTCTTATTATTATCTGGGGATGAGCCACAAAGCCCTAAAACAAGATGCTAAAGCAATATATTATTTGCAGCAAGCTATTACCGAAGGTATATCACCAAACACAGATACTTATTACAGCGAGATAGCTGATTCTTACGATCGCCTGCATTTGCCTAAAAAAGCTTTGACCTCTTACCAGCGGGGTTTAACGTTTGGCGAAAAACCGATGGTATATTATGCCATGGCTTCTATTTACGACAGTAACCTTAAGGATACTATGAACGCGGTAAAATACTATAAAAAGTATTTATCCACCAAGCCACCGGTAGAAAAGCAACAGTCGTACATTGATTTTACAACTAAGCGAATTGTTGACCTTAAACGTTAGCGCTGCATTAAGCGGGCTACATATTTGCCAATAATATCAAACTCGAGGTTTACCGTATCGCCTGCTTTAACGCTGTGTAAGTTAGTATGCTCGTGAGTGTAAGGAATAATAGCTACAGAGAAACCATGCGCGGTAGAGTTAACCACCGTTAAGCTGATGCCGTTTACACAGATGGAACCTTTTTCTACCGTAACATTACCTACCGAAGGATCATAGTCAAAGGTATACATCCAGCTACCGTCCATATCTTCTACCAGGGTGCAGGTGGCGGTTTGATCTACGTGGCCTTGTACAATATGGCCGTCCAGGCGCGCATTCATTTGCATGCAGCGTTCCAGGTTTACCACATCGCCGGTTTTAAGGCTGCCGAGGCTTGTTTTGTTCAACGTTTCTTCAATAGCGGTAACGGTATGCAGGCCATCGGCCAAAGCAACAACCGTTAGGCAAACCCCATTATGGGCAACCGACTGGTCTATCTTTAACTCTGTTGAAATGGTTGATTGTACTGTGATATGAAGGTTGCCCAGATCGTGTTTCAGATCGGTAATTTTGCCTAAGTTTTCTATGATTCCGGTAAACATATTGCGTACCCTCCCGGGTATATTTATTTGATGCAAAACTAAATATA
The DNA here is from genome assembly GCF_001911425.1 of Mucilaginibacter polytrichastri. Classification (GTDB taxonomy): domain Bacteria; phylum Bacteroidota; class Bacteroidia; order Sphingobacteriales; family Sphingobacteriaceae; genus Mucilaginibacter; species Mucilaginibacter polytrichastri. Next base: position 2,923,524 of record NZ_MPPL01000001.1, read on the forward strand.
ATCAAGTTAGTTTTGTGTACTGATGATTATATGTCAATCAGCCATTTGTCATATCGAAATAAAAACCATGCCTAAGCAAAGCGCCGGAATTTTAGTTTACAAATACATTGATAGCCAACTACAGTTATTCCTCATGCATCCCGGCGGACCATTTTGGGCTAAAAAGGAAGGTGGCGTGTGGTCTGTCCCCAAAGGAGAGTTTTTGGACGATGAAGAACCGCTGGCTGCTGCCCAACGCGAGTTTACTGAAGAAACCGGACAAACCATTGATGGCGAATTTATTAAGCTGTCCCCTGTAAAACTTAAAAGCGGCAAAGTAGTACACTGCTGGGCAGTAGAAGGCGATGTTGATGCCGACAACATTGTAAGCAATATTTTCCCTATTGAATGGCCTTATAAATCGGGCAAGTTCATTGATATCCCCGAGGTTGATAAGGGTGGCTGGTTTAATGTAGATACTGCTAAAGAGAAGATTAATATCGCGCAGGTGGCTTTTATTGAAGAATTGGTGGAATTATTATAATTATGTCAGCAATAACAAAGTTTTGTTTACCCCCTCCTATTCTTCACCCAGTTACTCTGCTGCCCGTTATTTGCAACTGTATTTGGTGCCGATGATTTGTTGTTCAGTAATTGCTCCATTACCAGGGCAGCAATAAGAGCTTCGTCATCATTATGCTGCTCTAAGGCTTCGGGGGTGAAATACTTTTTAACAAAGTGCGTATCGAACTGACCCGAAGTAAAGGCTTCGTGCTGCATTACAAATTTGCCGAAGCCAAGCGTGGTTTTTATCCCGGTGATCTGGTACTCATCAATGGCGCGGATCATGCGGGCTATGGCTTCTTCGCGGTTGGCTCCGTAGGTAATCAGTTTGGCTATCATAGGGTCGTAATAAATAGGGATTTCCATGCCTTGCTCAAAGCCGTCATCAACCCGCACACCGGGTCCTTTTGGGGTAGTGTAGGTTTGTAACGTGCCGATATCCGGCAAAAAGTTGTTGGCAGGGTCTTCTGCATAAACGCGCAGTTCCATGGCGTGCCCGCTTATTTTTAAATCTTCCTGTTTAAAACTGAGTTCTTCTCCGCGTGCTATTTTAATTTGTTCTTTTACCAAGTCGAGGCCGGTAATGAGTTCGCTAACGGGGTGTTCTACCTGTAAACGGGTGTTCATCTCCAGGAAGTAAAAGTTAAGGTCGTCATCCAAAATAAACTCGACAGTACCTGCGCCTGTATAATTTACAGAACGGGCTACATCCACCGCGCACCGTCCCATTTCGGCACGGATGGCTTCGGTTAATATAAACGACGGCGCTTCTTCAATTACTTTCTGGTGGCGGCGCTGTACCGAGCAATCCCGCTCAAACAGGTGTACAATATTGCCATGCGTATCGCCCAGTACCTGGATCTCTATATGCCTTGGCGACGATACATAACGCTCTATAAACACCGAACCATCGCCAAAAGCCGAAGTAGCTTCAGAAACAGCCAGTTGCATTTGTTCTTCAAAATCATCGGCCTGCTCTACAATGCGCATGCCTTTGCCCCCGCCGCCTGCGGCGGCTTTAATCAATATCGGGAAACCCACCTCAATGGCCCGCAGCTTGGCTTCGGGCACGTC
>NZ_MPPL01000001.1:2925150-2994354 GCF_001911425.1 Mucilaginibacter polytrichastri
GTAATTGCTTCTTCGGTACCTGGCACCATCGGGATATTATATTTTAAAGCCGCAGCCTTTGCCGATAGCTTATTACCCATAATTTCCATAGCCTCTGGCGATGGGCCGATTAAGGTTAAACCTGCCTCGCGCACCTTAGCCGCAAAAGCAGAATTTTCTGACAGGAAACCATAACCGGGGTGGATAGCCGTGGCGCCTGTTAAGCGGCATGCTTCAATAATTTTTTCGCCAACCAGGTAAGATTGATTAGCCGGGGCTTCGCCAATAAAAACTGCTTCATCTGCATAACGTACATGCAAAGCAGTACGATCTGCAGCCGAATAAACAGCTACGGTCTTTATCCCCATTTCGCGCGCAGAGCGCATTACCCTGATGGCAATTTCGCCACGGTTGGCTACCAGAATCTTTTGCATGATGGTTTCAAAGTTAACTTTTTAGAGGAAACAGACAATAGAAGAGAATCGAGAATCAAGACTTGAATAATTCTTTGCCCATCATGCTGAATTTATTTCAGCATCTCACAGGATAGGTTAACCACATGCAATTCAAAATGCATAATTAGCGTGTGGGATGCTGAAATAAATTCAGCATGACGGGTGGGTATTGGGCCGTCCCTGTTACGCTCAAATCACACAAAACAAAAGAGCCCGTGTAAAAATACACAGGCTCTCAAATATTTATCGTCCGTTGTTTGGCGGCGTGCCAGCCGGAGGAGTTCCTTGGGGAGGTGTGCCTGGTGCTGGCATACCTCCTGGCGGAGGGCCCATACGTTTAGGTGCTGGTGCATCCACTACTTCGGGGTGCTCTTTACCTTGGTGGCAGCTATAACAGTTAACACCGGTATACAATACCATATTTAACGAATCTTTACCTGCTTTAAAATATTTTTTGTTGATAGATGCCGTCATTTTAAACATCTCGCGGGCCATCTCTTTTTCTGGTTTGGCATCGCTTGCCCAATCCATTTTTTTGGTTTCATCGTTGCGAGCGTGGCAAAAGTTACAACGTACACCCAACGAGTGCGACCAATCGTCCATGATATGATCTAACTGTTTGTGGGTTAAATTTTTTGGAAGCACTTTTAAATTTTGCGCTTTCATTTCCGGTTGGGGCGGGCCGGGTTGTATAGCAGTCATGGCAGAAAATACCACAACAGACGATAGCCCAAGAGTTACAATGAGTTTCTTGTTAATCAGGATCATAAACGTTTATCAGTTGAAACACCTAAGTTAATAAATGATTATTGCATTACATTAATATGACAATATAATATTTTCATTACAAAAGCTACTTTTTCGTTGGTAAGCCCTTAGCATATTGTTATAAACCGTCTTAAAACATCAACTTGCATCAGCTAGTTTTTCGTGTTCTAAAATATGCAGTAAAGCTTTCTCGGCATTATTTAATTCTGACGCCCTGTTGTCATGCTCCTCTTCCAAATTACTAATGTATTTATATAATGTGCCCGCTTCGTAACTTTTTATAATGGTTGGGTGTACATAGTACTTTTTACAAACCGTACGGGTATTCCCCAGGTTAAGCGCCACTTCATCCAGCACGCTGATAATCTTTTTACGGCAATCCGACTGGTTATTAAATTCACCGGCTTCTTTAAATGCGTACAAACTGCTTACGCTACCCGCCCAGGTACGGAAATCTTTAGCGGTAAAATCTTCACCCGTAATATTCTTGAGATAAGTATTTACATCTCCCGATCCTACCGAGCAACGACTACCGTCTTCATTATAATATTGAAAAAGTTCTTTACCCGGTATATCGCGACATTGCTTAACCAAGCGGGCCAGCTTTTTACTCTTGAGATCTATTTTATGAAAAACACCTTTCTTGCCCTTGAATTCAAACTTCATTGCTGAGCCCTCGATTTTCACATGCCGGTCTTGTAACGTGGTTAGACCAAATGAACCATAAAGTTTTTTGTACGATTCATTACCCACCCGGATACTGGTTAGTTCCATTAACCGTACGATAAGAGCCACAACTTTATCATGATCGAGATTACGGCGTGCCAGGTCTTTATCTACATGCTCGCGGATAGTTGGCAGGTGTGCAGCAAAAGCCTGCAAGCGATGATATTTGGATTGATTGCGGATCTGGTTCCAGCCAGCATGATAGCGGTATTGTTTTCGGCCAGCGGCATCTACACCGGTAAACTGCAGGTGGCTGTTCTCAAAAGGCGATATCCACACGTTGGTATAAGCAGGCGGAATCACCATTTTAGTAAAGCGCTGTACCAGTTCTTTATCTTTAACCAATTTACCGTCGGCATCATAAAAACTAAAGCCATTGCCCGCTTTTTTGCGGGTATACCCCGGCGAACTGTCAGATACGTAGCGTAAGCCAATAGCCTTAGCCGTGATCTTAGGATCGCGGCCTATTTTTTCCAGTTTTTTGATTAGACGGTTCATAAGAGAAATATTGAATTACAACAAGGTTGGGTAACATAAGTTTTACCCCAAACTGACCATCTGATTAAACAATACTTAAGCTAGATAAGTTAAGTTTGAATACAAAAACCAGCAAAAAACATGAAATATAATTATCTGGGCCATACCGGTCTTTTGGTATCCGAGCTTTGTTTCGGTACCATGACCTTTGGCGGCAAAGGCTATTGGGAAGCCATTGGCAAAGTGCCACAAAAGGATGTAAATGAACTAATGAAAACCGTGGTAGAAAACGGTATAAATTTTATCGACACCGCCAATGTTTATTCTTTTGGCGAATCTGAAAAAATGCTGGGGCAGTCTATTATCGACCTTGGCCTCAACCGTAACGAATTGGTGATTGCTACCAAAGTACGCGGCAAAATGGGCGAAGCGGTTAACAACGTGGGCCTGTCGCGCTACCATATTTTCCAATCGGTTGATGAGAGTCTGAAACGTTTACAACTGGACCATATCGATATTTTATACGTACACGGTGTAGACCCTAAAACACCTGTAGAAGAAACCATGCGCGCTTTGAATGATATTGTATTGACCGGTAAGGTGCGCTACATAGCCGTGTGTAACTGGCCGTCGTGGATGGTGATGAAAGCCCAAGGCATTGCCGACAAACAAGGCTGGAACAAATTTATCGGCATGCAGTACTACTATTCGGTAGCCAGCCGCGATATTGAAAGAGAAATCCTCCCCGTTGCAGCCGACCAGAACCTGGGTGTAATGCCATGGAGCCCATTGGCAGGTGGCTTTTTATCGGGCAAGTACACCCGTAATAACCAAACAGCAGATGGTTCGCGCAGGGATAGTTTCGATTTCCCACCGCTGAATAAAGACAAAGCATATGATGTGATTGACGTGATCACCGAAATTGGCCACCAATACAATGTATCTGCTGCACAGATCGCCTTAGCCTGGGTTCGTTTACAAAAAGGCGTTACCAGTACTATTATAGGTGCTAAGCGTGTGGATCAGTTACTGGACAATATTAAATCTACAGATATCGAGCTTTCTGATTTCGATCTGAAAAAAATTGACGAAGTAAGCGCATTAGCTAAAGAATATCCGGGCTGGATGGTAGAGAGACAGGCCGGGGATCGGATTTAAAGAGATTGTAGTTGATGGTTCATAGATCATGGTAAGAAACATTCATACGGCTATGATCTATGAACCATTATCTATGAACTAAAGACTCTTTAATACCTGCACCGTATACTCCACCTGTTCGGGGTGTACATCCAAATGGGTCACAAAACGGATGCGGTGTTTATCTGTACCACTGGCTTTAATGCCTTTTTCTAATAACTTGGCCAGTACCTGGTCTGCCGGTTGTACGGTATCAAATAATACGATATTGGTTTCGGCAGGTAAAACGCCGGTTACCCAATCTAATTTGGTTAATTCGTCGGCCAAGATTTGGGCATGGGCGTGATCTATCTTTAAACGCTCTACATGATGATCTAAGGCGTAAATTGCTGCAGCAGCCAAAAAGCCTGCCTGGCGCATACCGCCACCCAATACCTTACGGATACGGCGGGCATATTTAATGGTTGCTGTATCGGCCAGTAAAACCGAACCCACAGGCGCACCCAGTCCTTTCGATAAACAGACCGATACACCGTTAAAGTATTTACCATAATCAACCGATTTATCGCCAGTATGGGCAAGCGCGTTAAAAATACGCGCACCATCCAGGTGCAGTTTTAAGTTATTGGCTTTACACAAATGTGCGATGGGTGCAATTTGATCCAAGGTATAGCAACTACCTCCGCCTTTATTCACCGTGTTTTCAAGCACTACCAAACTGGTATGGGGGTAATGTATATTTTCGGCGTTAATCTCGGGCTCAATCATTTCGGCAGTAATAATACCACGGTAACCATTCAGCAACCGGGTTGATACGCCCGAGTTAAAGGCGATACCCCCACCCTCGTAACGGTAAACGTGGGCGGTTTGGTCGGCAATTAATTCGTCGAGCGGTTGGGTAAAGCATTTAATGGCAATCTGGTTGGTCATGGTACCAGATGGACAAAACATCCCGGCTTCCATGCCGAACATAGTAGCGGCTTTGGCTTCCAGCTCGTTTATGCTTTCATCTTCACCAAAAACATCATCCCCTACTTTGGCACTCCACATGGCTTCGAGCATACCCGGGGTTGGCTTGGTTACAGTATCGCTGCGCAGATCAACAGTTATCATAGTTTTGTTTAATTCTATTATTTTCGCTTTTTCAAATATCTAAATCTTATGCGTTCTGTTGTATCTATTTTTATTCTCTTTTGTATTTTCAGCGTTACATCTACTACTAAAGCTCAGGTTTTTGGAAGAAACTGGACGAAAGGCAGCTATTACGATACGCTTGGGAATAAAACTACTGGTTTAATAGCCTGGCAGCGCCCCGAAAAGATGTCTAAGGATTCGGGCGATTATATATATTATAAAACCGAGAAAAACAGCGATAAAATAAAGATCCCCACGTTTAGAGTTTCATCCTTTACCATGGGTACAGATAGCTTTACCATATCGCACCATAAAGCGCTGTATTATGCCCCGGTATTAAAAGTGTTAGTTAACAGCCCAACCAAACTATATTACTGGACGGCAGAAGTAGTTAACTGGGGTACTTATTTTGGCGCGGTTGGCGGTGTAATTAATGCCGCAGTTGCTTCACCAAAAGCGAAATCAAACCTTACAAAAGGTTTTAGTGCGGCCTATTTTTACGGATCAAACCCAGATACACTGCAACTGATAACCCGTAAAAACTTTATAGAGATCATGAGCAGCATCCTGGCCGACAAACCAGAAGTGGTTGCCAAGATAAAAGACAAAAGCTTTGATATTTTTTTAATGGATGATCTGCTCACTTATTACCACACCGGCGAGATTCCCTACAATCCAAATGATAAAAAATACAGCGAATATTAAACCTGCTTATATTTAAATCGTCTTTACTACGTTAATCAGTTTTATATTTTATGCGCCGTATCATTCTAACTGCTTTTTTAGCAGCAACAAGCCTTTTATCTTTTGCCCAAAAATGGCAACCCGGATATTTTATCGACAGTAAAGACAACCGGATGGATGGCCTCATTCAGCCTTATCCAGGTGGCAAGGCACCGGTTAAGGGCCAGGCATTTATTGTTTACAAACAAAACAAAGATGCTAACGAAATGAAGCTGAGCGCAGGCGAGCTTAAATATTTTGTTGCCGGTAAAGACAGTTTTGTGGTTACCCACCCTGCTATGGGCGAGGTTTGGCCCAACGAGTTTGATTTTGTACGCGTGGTACTTAATGAAGAACTTAAATTGTACGTATACCGTGGCACTATTAAAGGTGGAAGCCCTGTACAAATATCACCGGGGCTAGGCCTTGGTGCAGGTACAGGCGGCAGCTATGTAGGCGGCGGCTTGGGCATATCATTTGGCGGCGGTGGTGCCAAACACGTAATTACCTATTATTATGGCAACAATACAGCCGAATTGCGCGAACTTAGCCCGCTAAACTTTGAAGATATTATGGCCGAAATTATGGGTGATGAACCCGATGTTGTCGACCGTATAAAAAGCCATATGTATAATCTTGGCAATATCGATAAGCTAATCGCTTATTTTAAGCAAGTCCAGGCATCGCATCAATAAAATCAGGCAGGCTCTAAATTTTCCTCTTGTGCCGGTTGTAATGTCCGCTCGTTACTATTTACATTATTTGCCGTTGTAAAATCGTTAAACAGCAACTGGTAAGAAATGATGAACCAAACAATAATGCAAGGCCATGCCTTCATTACATACTTATTAATGTAGCCCCTTCTAATTAATGCAGGCATGGCATCTGTTGGGCCTAAGCCGGTTATTACGAGCAACAATACCAGTAAAACAATGTTGGTACGGGTAAATGGCTTCTCCTGTATCAGCATCCATAAAAAGGCGCCGGGTACTGCAATAATATAAGTGGGATGTTCTGATCCTGTACTAAATATTACTACCATAATAAGCGCAGATGCCAGGATCTGCATCCTGAATATTTGCGACGGATATTGTTTAAACCGAAGTAATGCCGCCCCAAAAATAGCAGCCCCCGCTAATAGGAAAGGCATATTAGGGATTGTAGCATCGCGGGTTAAATGGCGGATAGTACCCATGAGGCAAATATCCTGCGAGGAGGTTAAGCCTACATTAAAACCATTTTTTTCCTGTAGTGAATGAAACCAGTCGGCATAAGATTGTATGATAAAATGAGGACTGGATATAGCCATTGGCAAAGCAAGAAAAACAGCAAACCACATCACGGTTGACCAGATGAATTTCTTTTTATCCTTTGAAAACAGGAAGAACACAAAGCCTACAACAGGGTATAGCTTAATAAGCGTACCCAATACAATAAAAAGCGTAGCCCATTCGTCGCGCTTTTTTTCTACCAGTACAAAACTGAAAAATATAAAAGCTGTAACTATGGGGTTAAACTGGATATAATGCTCGGCATTGGCAAACTCTATGGCACAGAGCAGCAATAAGAGCATCTTTTTCTTCTCGCTAAGTGGCAACAAATGGATGGCACATATCAGCACCACCGCATTTAAAACCGACCAAAAGAAAAAGCCCCAGGCATCGGGCATTAGGGCCATTGGCGCAACTATTACGCTAAACAAAGGGCCATAATGGTTAGAGTCAACGTATTGGGGGTAGTAACTATAAAGGTTGGTTTCTGCTACCGTATGGTAGTATACGTATTTAAAGATAAGGTAATTATTATACCTGTTATGGAAATATTTGTATTGCCAGCAGAACGCAGCTACTGCGATCCAAAGCAGGCACACCAATCTATAGTTGGTTAAAAAGGGGAATTTTTTAGTCACTTGTAACAGAGCTGTGACAAAGATATATTTCCTTTTTTAAGTCCACAACGTAAAAGTAACTTTTATGTTACTTTTACGTTGCAATTATATATGTTGAGCAATTACGAAGCCGCTTGCCCAAGCCCATTGAAAGTTATAACCACCCAGCCAGCCGGTAACATCTACACATTCGCCGCCGAAAAACAAGCCGGGCACTTTTTTAGCTTCCAGGGTTTTGGACGATAGTTCATCGGTTGATATACCACCCCGCATTACTTCGGCCTTATCATAGCCTTTAGTACCTGCGGGGGTAACCTTAAAATTATGAATCAGGTTATCTATCGTTTCGAGATCTGATTTACTTAGCGTAGCCAGATTTTTAGTAATGGGCAGATATAGCCCTAATGCCTCGGCAAACTTGCGGGTAAATAAGCCTGATAACAGCGTTTGCAATAGCTGTTTACTATTGGTGCGTTGCTCGTTATTAATGATATCGAGTATTGACTGATTAGGCAGCAGATCAATGTAAATGCTTTCTCCCGGTTTCCAGTAGGAAGAAATTTGCAATATAGCCGGGCCGCTCAATCCCCAATGGGTAAACAGGATATTTTCATCAAAGCTGATCTCCTCATTCCATACCCTGCAAAAAATGCTGCTACCAGATAATTGTTCGTACCAGCTTTGTTGCTTACCTGTAATAGTAAGCGGTACTAATGCTGGCACAGTCTCTACAATCTTTAACCCAAACTTACGGGCAATACGTAAGCCAAAATCGGTGGCACCCAACTTGCTGATGGGCAACCCGCCGGTAGCTATTACTACCTTATCCGTATTGATGGTTGAGACTTTTCCGTAACGCTCGTAACTGAGTGTAAAGCTTTCATCTTCATTTTTGGCAACATCAGTTACACGGGTATCAAGCCAAAGTCCCTGCTCTAGCTGATCGCACAGATCGGTGAACATTTGCACCACATCTTTAGCTTTACCATTAGCCGGGAAGAGCTGACCAAGGGTTTTCTCAGCGCCTTCAATACCATAGGTTTCAAAAAAGGTGATCGTATCTTCTACCGTCCATTGCGCAAAGGCCGACTTCGCAAAATGCTCATTCTGCGAAATAAACTGCGCTGCCGAAGCATACATGTTGGTATAGTTGCAGCGCCCGCCCCCACTAATGAGGATTTTGGCACCGGGTTTATCATTATGCTCAATAATGAGGGTGCGTTTGCCTAAATAACCGGCTTGCACGGCGCACATTAATCCGCATGCACCTGCTCCTATTATTATAGCATCAAACTGGGTTTGTTTTGTTATTTTTGCAACCATGGGCGAAGTTGCGCAAATATCTGAATTTGGAAAGATACTTATCTTCTTAATTATCGGTATTGTGATGACCGGGGCTGCTTTTTTTGCCAACAAGCTGGTAGCACCCAATAATCCTAATCCCGAAAAATTAACATCGTACGAGTGCGGCGAAGAACCTACCGGCAGCGCGTGGTTACCATTTAACTCGCGTTTTTACGTTATTGCACTTATATTTTTGCTGTTTGATGTAGAAATGATGTTCATTTTTCCTTGGGCTACTGTTTTTAGCAGCAAGGAAATAGCCGCCGTCGATTCGCGATGGACGGCCTTAAGCCTAATCGAAATGTTTGTATTTGTAGGCATCCTGATATTAGGTTTAGTTTACGTTTGGGTAAAAGGCGACCTGGAATGGATTAAAGCCAGCCCTGTGATACCAGCTGTTGATGTAAAAATTCCATCTTCAGTTTACGAAAAATTGAATTTGGAGCAAAGCGCATTTAAAGTAAAACCATTTTCTATCCAAACAGAAAGGGCTGCGCTGACAAGTGCTACTCCATCAGAACCCGCAACAGATACCGTAACCGCCAGTAAAAGACCCATGTTTAAACCAGCATTTAAAAAAGCAAGCGAATGACCCAGGATATGAACGAAAATGGTGGTGTAGTGATTACCAAAGTAAATGACCTGCTTAACTGGGCACGTTTATCATCCCTGTGGCCGCTTAGTTTTGGCATTGCCTGTTGCGCGATAGAAATGATGGGCTCTTATGCTTCTACATACGATTTTGAAAGATTTGGCGTATTCCCCCGCCCATCTGCACGCCAGGCAGATGTAATTATTATTGCCGGTACCGTAACTTTTAAAATGGCAGAACGCATTAAACGCCTTTACGAACAAATGCCCGAGCCAAAATATGTAATCTCAATGGGCTCTTGCTCCAACTGTGGCGGCCCCTACTGGCAGCACGGCTATCATGTAGTTAAAGGTGTTGACCGGGTAATCCCTGTTGATGTATACGTACAAGGCTGCCCTCCCCGCCCCGAAGCTCTGATTGGTGCTGTACTCGAGCTTCAAAAGAAGATTGAGGGAGAGCATGTGCTGAGCATGTGAGCCTCCCTGCCCCCTGAAGGGGGAGAAAAGATGAAGGAGGAAAGACAAGGGAATAAGGACTTCACCTTTTGTCGTTTTAGCCCCTTTATTATTCTTAATATAATGAAGAATCCTATTTAATATCCATAACAGCTATACAAAGCGAAGATTCTTCGCTATCGCTGTGAATGGCAACGTACATTTTTCTTATTTTAGCACCACAATCTATCTCGAATCACCGTGCGCATTAATAATCTTTACCTCGCCTTAATACTAACCGTTTTTATAACCGGCACACTCGATGCTACAGCCACGCTGTTATTGAATAGTAAAGTACCCGTAAGCCAGGTATTCTGCTTTATTGCCAGTGGAGTTTTTGGTAAAGCAGCGTTTACCTTATCGGGCAAAATGGTTGCCTATGGCATTATATTCCATTATATGATCAGTTACGTTTTTACCACTACCTGGTTTATCAGCTTCCCCCTATTTACCAGGCTGTTTAGAAATAAATTTGTGATTGGCACGCTATACGGCCTCTTCACCTGGCTTATCATGAGCTTTATTGTGATTCCGCTTAGCCATACGCCTAAAGGAACCCACGGGATGACCTTGTATGGCGCAGGTATAGGCATGGCAACATTGGTGTTGTGTATTGGCTTGCCAACCGCTTTAATGGCTAGTGAGTATTATAAGAATGCCCGAAAAGTAAAAGTTGAAGTTGAAAAGAAATAAATTCTCTTTTGTTGTCATGAATAGCGATAGCGTGGCAATCTCTTAACTATACAGGGCGAATAAGCAATTGCTACGAGATTTCCACGTCGTACTCCTCGCAATTGACAAAAACAAAAAGAGCAGCTACCTCTCGGTACCTGCCCCTTCTCTTATCTTGTTTCTTGTCTCTTATTTCTTGGCTCTAACAACTACTGTCCTTGCGCCAAAGAGTAGCCAAGCTTATCTCCAAATTTCATCAGCATTTCAGTTGAGCATACTTTAACCACGTCTGATACTTCGGCAGCTAAGCCTAATACTTCGCGCTGGGTAAAAGTACCATCGGTTGCGCTTTCAAAGCGGATACGGTATTGGTTAACCAGTTCTGTAAAAATAGATCCGGTAGGCCAAACCTGTGTACCGCGGTTAGAGATCATTACCATTTTAAATGCATCACTCATCTTAGTTTTAGCCAAAGTAGCTAATTCTGCAGGCTGACCGGTATACTCTACAAACAAATCGATACCTAAAATCTCTTCCTTAATATCAGGATCAGATACGGTCATCTTGTTTGTTGTAGGGCGAAAACGCGCTTCGGTTTTAGACTCGAAATTAGCCTGGGCAAATGCCCCGCCGTTGGCAGGCTCTTTACCTAAGTTAGCAATAATGGCTTCGGCAAATTCTGTGGTATTTGATGCCGGGGTTGCACGGTCACCAAAATCTCCAGTGTGGATACCTTGTTCCAGTGTGTATAATAAAGCGTTTTCGATACTTGCAGCATTGGCAGTAAAGCCCATATAACGCAGCATAGAAATACCTGATAATAACAAAGCAGTTGGGTTGGCTATGTTACGACCTGCAATATCTGGTGCGGTACCGTGTACGGCTTCAAAAATAGAAATGTTATCGCCAATGTTTGCAGATGGTGCAAAACCCAAGCCGCCAACTAAGCCGGCGCAAAGGTCAGACACGATATCGCCTTGTAAGTTAGGCAACACAATTACCTCAAACAATTGCGGGCGGCCAACCAGTTTCATACACAAATCATCCACGATGATATCGCTGGCCTCCAGGTCCGGATATTCTTTAGCTATTTCCTGGAAGGTTTCTAAAAACAAACCATCCGTTAATTTCATAATGTTGGCTTTGTGTCCGCAGGCTACTTTTTTGTAACCCTTACGGCGCGCCATTTCAAAAGCATAACGGATTACCTGCGCCGAGCCTGCACGGGTAATAATACGGCGGCCCACGGCAACATCATTGGTCATCATGTGCTCAATACCTCCATAAGTATCTTCAATATTTTCGCGAACTATGGTAAGATTAATCGGGATACCAGCTTTAGAAAAAACAGTTTCCACACCATTTAACGTACGGAAATCGCGTTGGTTGGCATAGGTATTCCACACTTTACGTGCGGTAACATTAATACTTTTTACACCTTTACCCTTAGGGGTTTCCATGGGGCCTTTAAAAAGGATACCCAGATCTTCGATAGTTTCTTTAGCCTTAGCTGTCATCCCGGTTGAGTGCCCTGCGTCGAAATAAGATTTACCCATTTCAACAAAATCATATTCCAGTTGCACATCAGCTGCTTCAAATACTTTAATTACGGCATCCATTATTTCGGGACCTATACCGTCGCCCTTTGCTACTGCTATTTTAGTTTTCATAGATAATCTCCTGCATGTAAAAAACGCTGCAAATATACGGCTAAACACACAATTTTGAGGCCAAAGCACTAGTTATAGCTGTTTTTATGACATCTATTCAATTATTTATACCTTGCACACCTTATGACTGCTAAATACCTGCTTCAACTACTATTTAAGGCCCTTGCCTTCTCTTTTGCCCTATCTTTAATACTGGGGTCTATCTATTATATTGTTACATTTAAAACGGGCAATTACGTGCAGGCTATGCCCTCAATTGTGTCCGGTTCGCTACTGCTCAACACCATCCTTACCATGATGGCTTTTGCTACCATGCTTTTAATGCACAAAAGCATTTATGTGAACCTGTTTTTACGCCTGCTGGTATTTTTTGGCGGTACCGTTGCATTTATGGCTTATGTTTTTATCCACCAAATGAGCGAATCCAATAAAGTATTTTATGCTTCCTGCGGTATTTCGTTTTTTGTGGTGCAGGTTATTTTATATTACAGGATGGTTAAGGCTTATCCGACAATGAAAATGGGATAATTCATTCGAGTAACGAATACTGCGAATAATGGATATTATATTCACTTAGGCTTTTTAAAAGATTTGCGGTAAACTTGCACTAGCAAATGAAAGCATTTTACGGAGACCTCAAATTAGGTATATTAGGCGGCGGGCAGTTAGGCCGCATGCTGATACAACAAGCTTTAAACTATAATGTTACGGTTAAAGTACTTGACCCTGACCGGGAAGCGCCATGCCGTAAACTGTGCGACGAATTTGTAGTTGGCTCACTGAGCGATTATGAAACCGTGTATAATTTTGGTAAAAAAGTTGATCTATTAACCATTGAAATTGAGAAAGTAAATGTGGACGCACTGGAGCAACTGGAACGTGAAGGCGTGCAGGTTTACCCGCAACCGCGTGTGATCAGGCTGATACAGGATAAAGGCCTGCAAAAACAGTTCTTTCAAGAAAACAGTATCCCAACAGCCGAATTTCAGATCATTTCATCGCCGGAGGATTTTAATAAAACGCATATCCCTTTCCCTTATATTCAAAAATTAAGACGCGACGGTTATGACGGCAAAGGGGTTTATAAAGTGGTTGATGAGCAATCATTAGCCAAAGCATTTACCGAACCCAGCCTTATTGAGCGCTGGATTGATTTTGAAAAGGAAATTGCCGTAATAGTTGCCCGCAACGAAAAAGGCGACATTAAAACCTTCCCGATGGTGGAGATGGAGTTTAATCCCGAAGCCAACCTGGTTGAGTTTTTAATAGCCCCATCTACCCTACCTTTCGAGGTGCATGAGCAGGCCGAGCAAATAGCAAAGAACATTGCAAGCCAACTTAAAATAGTGGGCCTGTTAGCGGTCGAAATGTTTTTAGATAAGCATGGCCGCATACTGGTTAACGAACTTGCCCCGCGCCCGCACAACAGCGGCCACCAAACCATTGAGGGCAACATTGTATCGCAGTTTGAGCAGCATTTACGCGCCATATTTAACCAGCCATTGGGAGAAACTGATTGCCTGAACAATGCCATTATGATTAACCTGCTGGGCGAACCCGGCCACGAAGGCCCGGCAATATACCAGGGAATTGAAAAAGCACTGAAGTGCCCTGGCGTATACATTCACCTATATGGTAAGGCCTTAACTAAACCTTTCCGTAAAATGGGGCATATTACTATTGTAGATGCCGACCGCGATAAGGCGATTGAACGGGCACGCTACGTGCAGCAGATATTGAAGGTAGTTTCTTAGAAAAGAATCAGGAATCAAGATACCTTATAATTGAATGAAATAAAGTTATATAAATCGCCATGGAAAGCAATAAGGTTGCTGTTACTTTGCCTGCCGTTTGTAGTTTTAGGGGTATTGGACTTGTCTTACCATAATTTCGAGTCAGATTGGGTATCGTGGTGCTGTATTTGTTTCTTTGGATTAGGCATACCTTTTGGCATTTTTAATTTGTTCGACAAGCGGCCGCAGATCATTATTAACGAAACCGGTATTTTTGACCGGTCGGCCTATAAAGATTTCATCAACTGGGACATTATAGATCATGCTTATTGGAACACATCGTACAAACAAGCGTTTGTTTGCCTCATTATTAAAGATGAGTTTAAACATTTAATTGAAGGCAATGAAAAACTAAGGAAGCTATCCAAAGCGATGGGCTACGAAGAAATAAACATCGACCTTGGCCCCGTAAGCAATATCGACCATGAAAAATTAACCGGCTTAATTGTAAATTTGGCCAGTGCCAAACCTTCTGACAGGGGGCTATTAATAAATAAAACTTTACACCGATCACCAGATCAAAAACAGATATAAACCAATGAGCGCTAAAATCGGAATCATCATGGGCAGCAAGTCCGACCTTCATATTATGCAGGATGCTGCTGATGTATTAAAAGAGCTGGGTGTTGATTACGAAATTACCGTAGTATCAGCCCACCGCACACCAGACCGTATGTTTAGCTACGCCAAATCTGCGGCAGATCGTGGCCTGAAGGTAATTATTGCCGGTGCCGGCGGCGCAGCGCATTTACCGGGCATGGTGGCTTCGTTAACCCACTTACCGGTTATCGGCGTACCTGTAAAATCCAGCAATTCTATCGATGGTTGGGATTCTGTATTATCAATTCTGCAAATGCCTAATGGTATCCCTGTGGCTACGGTAGCTTTAAACGCGGCTAAAAATGCGGGCATATTGGCGGCTCAAATCCTTTCTACCGCTGACGAATACATCACTCAAAACCTCATTAAATACAAAGCAGACCTTGCCAGTAAAGTAGAAGAATCGGCCAGGGGCATGAAAGATGAGGGATACCCAAGCGAATATGACGCTTAATTATGCAAACATCCAGTAACTACAAGTTTTTTATTTCCTCAGATAAATTATTTAGTTGGGACATCCCCGCAACTTGGTCTGAATATGAAGACGATGAAGGTACATACGCCTTCTTCAATACAACATCATGGACAGGTAATCTTCGAATTACACCTATAATATTTAAGACAAACAATAGTGTCATTGATGTGATCTCAGAAGAAATTGCAGGAAACAATATTACAATAACAGTTCAGATTGGGGATTATAAATGTGCTTATTTCGAGAAAAACCTGATTCAGGGGAATGACGATCTTTTAATATATTATTGGATAACAGGGCTCAATAATTATTTATTTACTTGCTCTTTTGTTATTGATAAAGATCAAGAAAACTCTTTTGAGAACGAAAATGAGTTAATAGTCATTGAAAACATCATCAAAAGTATCAAAATTAACTAACTGCTATTGCATTATCCTCACTCCGAAGGGTAATTTGGAGAATGCCACCATAACGATATTCAACAAGTAACATTATCGCTAAAAACTTGCCTGTAATTTGCTTAGTTAATACCTTGCTGCTTACTGCCTTTTACGGCAGTATATAAAAGCGTTACAAATGATTAAACTATATAAGCACTTACTAAGTGCAGCTCTCCTGCTATCGGCAACCGGCAGCTTTGCGCAACAGGTAAAATTAAGCACCGAAGTTGAGCAGGCCATGCAACAGGTTAGTCCGGATGATATTAAGGCGCACATTACTTATTTGGCCGATGATAAGCTGAAAGGCCGTGGCCCCGGTACAGAAGGCTACCAGATGGCTGTTGATTACGTGGTTGGCCAGCTTAAAGGCCTCGATGTTAAACCTGCCGGCGAAAATAATACCTGGCTGCAAACGGTAAGGTTACGCAAAGCATTTATCGGCGATGCCAACCTAACCCTATCTGATGCCCCGGCCAATACCAACATAAGCAAAGGCAAAGATTACGTCATTTACCCCAATCCTTTATTACCAAAGGTAAGCATAAGTGCGCCGCTGGCATTTTTGGGTTACGGCATTAGCGAACCTAATTTAGGCTATGATGATTATGCCGGGCTAGATGTTAAAGGCAAAATTGTGATCATTACCCGTGGCGCACCCGAGAAATTTTCGTCGTCAGTTTCGGCCCATGTGATGAATGCTTCGCAGATTTTGAAAGTGGCTGCACAGCATGGCGCAGTAGGTGTAATTATGGCTTCTGCAGATTCTGCTGCGCGTGTACCCAATATCAGTCGTGGCGTTTACAGTATTATGGATGATAAGGGTGCAGTTTCTGTATCGCGTACTTTTTATTCAAAGCAGATTAGTCTGTATGCTTCCATTAACTATGCCTTATTTAAGGCGCTATTACAACAAGCAGATAAAAACCTGCAAACCGTATTGCCACAATTAAAGGCTGGTCAGCCATCGTCGGCCTTGTTAAAAGCAAGTGTTGGCGCTTCACTAAGCTCTACCTATCAGGACATTTTAAGCTACAATGTGATCGGTAAAATAGAAGGATCAGACCCTAAATTAAAGAAAGAATATGTAGTGCACAGCGCCCACCTTGATCACCTGGGTATCGGCACACCGGTTCAGGGCGATTCTATTTATAACGGCGCACATGATAATGCATCTGGCGTAGCAAGTGTGATCAGCATTGCTAAGATCTATCATAACATCAAACTAAAACCAAAGCGTTCTATATTGGTGGTACTGGTTACCGGTGAAGAATTGGGCGACCTGGGATCTAACTACTTTGCCAAACACCCAACCGTGCCGGTTAAAAGCATGGTGGCCGACGTAAATACCGATATGCCCACTATCATTGCTCCGTTGCTGTCTATCACCGCTTTGGGGGCCGAACATTCTTCGCTGGAGAAAAATGTAGCACAGGCAGCAGCTTATTTAGGGTTGGATGTTGAACCCGACCCGGAGCCTAAACAGGCCCGCTTTACCCGCAGCGATCAATACAGTTTTGTGCTCGAAGGTATCCCCGCTTTGCATGTTAAATACGGTGCTAAAACAGCTGATGGCAAAAACAACCTGAATGATTTTGTAGCCACCTGGCGCGCCAAATATTACCATAAACCACAAGATGATATTAATGGTATCTTTGATTTTGAAGCGGGTAAAAAATATGCGCAGCTCAATTTCTTAATCGGCTACCTGGTAGCACAAGACCCGGCAAGGCCAACCTGGAATACCGGCGATATATTTGCCACCAAATAAGTTTCAACCACAAGCAACTTCAAACGTTTTTATAACGTTAGAATAATAGATCTGTATTTTAATGATTACTCCGACTGAACTGGAAGTGCATTCCCTGCTAACAAACTTGCAATGCCCCGAATGTGGCACCATACATAATGCTGCCCTTGTAAATACAGTTTGCATTAATGAGGCTTGCAAATCTACTTTGTTTGCACAGTACAATTTATCTACGGGTATTAGCAAAACCATTTTACAGGGCCGCCCGGCAACCATGTGGCGGTACCAAGAGTTTTTACCTGTTATCGATCCAAAAAATATTATTACGCTGGGCGAAGGCTTCACCCCTATTATCCCTATTGAAAACCTGAAACAGTTTACCGGCGGTAACGAGGTATTATGGAAAGATGAATCTGGCAACCCAACAGGATCATTCAAAGCCAGGGGAATCAGCGCGGCAGTATCTAAGGCTAAAGAACTGGGTATCGAAGCCATTGCCACGCCCACTGCTGGCAATGCAGGTGGCGCATTAGCGGCTTATGCCGCACGTGCAGGCATAAAGGCTGTAGTATATATGCCCAAACAAACCCCACAGGTTTTTAAGGATGAATGCCGCCTGTACGGTGCCGAACTACTGGAAGTAGATGGCAACATCAGCGACTGCGGCAAACTGATCCACGAGCATGCTTTAATCAACAATTGGTTCCAGGTATCTACCCTGAAAGAGCCTTACCGTTTGGAAGGCAAAAAAACCATGGGCTACGAAATTGCCGAGCAGTTTAACTGGCAGGTGCCCGACGTTATCTTATACCCTACCGGCGGTGGTACGGGCCTAATTGGTATCTGGAAGGCATTTGACGAGCTGGAACAACTGGGCTGGATTGGCAGCAAACGCCCGCGTATGGTGGCCGTACAATCGCAAAGCTGCGATGGGATTGTTAATGCATTTAATGCCGGCATGCCGGTTTCTGAATTTGCCGACGGTGGCTTTACCATAGCCAACGGGCTGCGGGTGCCCAAGCCTTATGCCGATAAACAAATTTTAAACGTGCTGCGCGAAAGTAAAGGGACTGCCTTAACAATCAGTGACGGCGAAATGAGCCATGCCCTTAAAGAAATAGCCCGCCACGAAGGCATGTTGATAGCCCCGGAAGGCGCCGCCCTATGGCAAGCGTACAAAAAACTTAAAGCATCCAATTGGATACAACCCGGCGAACAAATACTACTCATCAATACAGGTAGCGGGTATAAGTACCTGGAGAATATTGAGGTTTAGGAATTTAGTTTTCGCCAGTTGTACCGAACTTGTTTCGGTATCTTACAGAACAGACAGCAGGCCAGGATAGCTTAAAAGTCATTCTGGCGTATTCTCTAGCGATCTGAAACATCTACTCAGTTACTGCCTCAATCTGAGCAAATCATTTTCTCAAAGGTTAATTCATTGTTACATAGATGTTACATCCAATGCAATGATTACAATATGTTAACATTGGGTTGATGCTGCCATTATATTACAACTATTCCTTTGCGGTAAATTATCTAATAGATGAAAAAACTGCTCCCCCTATTAATTTTATTGTTTTATTCTGCCTTTACATTTGCACAAGGTGTAGCCAGTGTTAAAGGTGTAGTAATAGACAAACAAACCGGCGAACCCATGCTTGGTGCTATGGTTACGTTAAAAAACAAATCTGGTTATGCTAAATCATCAGGCACCGGCTTAGATGGTAGCTTCGTTTTTAAAAATGTGCCCGATGGCAATTTGGAAATTGAAGTAAAATATATATCGTTTCAAAAAGCAGAGTTAAATTTTGAAATAAAGAGCGGCACTCCCCGCTACTTTAAAATACAATTAGAAGCCAAAATAAACAACCTGAAGGATGTTATAGTTAGCGGCCACAGTAACCGCGAAAGCGACCAAAGCGCCCGCAAACTGGAGCAACGGTCTGACCAGGTTTTAAACGCAGTATCGGCCAAAACTATCGAAGTATCACCGGATATTACCGTGGCCAACGTTACCCAGCGTGTATCCGGCGTATCTATAGAGCGTAGCAACAATGGCGAAGGCCAGTATGCCATTATCCGTGGTATGGAAAAACGTTATACCTATACGCTGATAGACGGCTTTAAGATTCCAAGCCCCGACAACAAAAACCGTTATGTACCACTGGATATTTTCCCGGCTGATATTATTGAACGCCTGGAAGTATACAAATCACTTACCCCAAGTATGGAAGGCGATGCAATTGGCGGCGCGATTAACTTAGTATTAAAAACCGCACCAGATGATTTCACTATGAAATTTAATCTGGGTACAGGCTTATCACAAAGCGTGCTCGACCATGGTTTTACCAACTTTGGCAACAATGACAAAACATTCCGCTCACCGAGAATTAACAATGGCAACAGTTATAATGCTATAATTAATGATTTCTCTAATAACGGGCAGCATTTTAACAATTCTAAATCGCCGCTTGGTACCATTGCCGGCTTAAGCATCGGCGGCAGAAGTGCTGATAAAAAATTCGGCGCAATTGTAGCGGTGAGCTATCAAAACATTTACAAAAACACAAAAGGCACTTTCTTCCAAACAGATGTTGATCCGGTTAGCAACGCACCGCTGGTTACTGACATCCAAGCTAGAACTTACAGCACGCAACAGCAACGTACAAGTGCAATTGGCAAGTTCGATTATATATTTAACCGTAATAACAAAATTGATTTAACCTCGTCATTTATTGACCTGGCGCAAAACCAATATCGTTATGTATCTGATACCAGCTTAAACCTTGCCCGTACAGGCATAGGCCAGGGCCGTGTTACAGAAAATCCGCGCAGCGACCGTATGGTACAAAAGATCTATAACTTTAAGTTACACGGCGATCATAAACTGTCTGATAAATTCAGTATCAACTGGACAGGTATTTACTCTAAGGCAACCGCTAACGAAAACCGCTACCAGTTAGCTTTAATTACAGGCCGTACTTTACAAACGGATGGTTCTGTAGCCCAGCAGCCGGTTACTATCGATGCTTTGAAAGGCCAGACCCAAACTTTTGCTTACAACGCAGATCAGGATAAAAGTGGCTATTTAAACTTTGTTTACTCGCCAACCATAGCAGGTACCAAAGTTGAATTTACCGCAGGTGGTATGTACCGTAACAAAACCCGTAACAGTACTTATGATAGCTATACCCTGGGTTTACCGTTAACCAACTCTACACAAACTTACAACGGCAATATCGACAATAATACCTTTATCGTATCAACCCTGCAAGGTACCGCGTCAGACCCGCTTAACTATGACTTTACCGAGAACATAGGTGGCGGATACGGCCAGGTTAAATTTGCTGTAGGTAAATTAAACGTATTAGGTGGTGTGCGTTACGAACATACAGACCAAAACTGGACTGACGCTTTGCCGGTTACCCAACTAGGTAAAACAGGTTCAATTAAATATTACGACTTTTTACCGAGCTTAAACTTAAAGTACGAACTGAGTGATAAGCAAAACATCCGCGCCACTTATTATTCGGCCATTAGCCGCCCTAACTTTTACGAGTTAATCCCGCATACAACCGGCGACCCGGATGCCGATTACCAGGAAGTGGGTAACCCTAACCTGAAACGTGCCACTGCCGATAACTACGATTTACGCTACGAGTTTTTCCCTAAAGCATTAGATCAGTTCCTGGCCGGTGTTTTCTACAAACGCATAGAAAACCCGATTGAATATGCATTGGTAAAACAAGGCTCATCTTTAGATTATGTTTCGCAGGCCGGCAACTTTGGTACCGCACATAACTATGGTTTCGAGTTAGATGTTACTAAATATATCCGCCATTTTGGTATCAGGGCCAATTACGCTTATACCCAGTCCAAGATCACTTCTTCTAAACGGGAAGATTATAAAGATGCCAACGGCAACAATACCTTCAGAACGGTTGATCAAAGCCGCCCGCTGCAAGGCCAATCTAAAAACATAGGTAACTTATCATTACTCTATAAAGATGCCAAGAGCGGTTTCGATGCGCAGATCTCTGCTGTGTATACCGGCGAACGCATCAACAGTGTATCTGCCTACCTTAATAATGATGTATGGCAAAAAGGTTTCGTAACGTTAGATTTTTCTACCGAGAAAAAGATCTACAAAAACCTGTACATCTATGCCAAGGCTACCAACTTGTTAAACACGCCTTATAAATTGTTTATCAAATTGCCTTACCCTCCACTGGGTAAACCGGGTGCCAGCGGCCAGGCGGTTGAGTACCAGGCTGCGGGCGAAGACACCTTTGTACGCCGTGATACCTACCAGCAATATTACATACTTGGTTTGCACTACAAATTATAATCTAACTGAAAATGAAAAAGATATTCACTCAATTAGCCGTACTAGCCGGCCTGGGTATAATGCTAAGTGCTTGTCATAAGGCAGAGATGGTTAATATATCACAACCGCTGGTATCAACCGCAAACGGCATTACTTCAGATACTTTAAAAGGTACCGTTAAAGGCACCATGCTTGCCGGTAAAACCTATTACTTTAAAAGTGATATTACCGTTAACGATGGCGATACGCTAATGATGCAAAGCGGTGTACACTTAGTTGCCATAGGCGATGGCTTAACACCCGCTACCAGCCCAGAAATATTTATGCATGGCACCTTTATTAGCTTAGGTACACAAGCAGCACCAAACTACATTACTGTACAAAATGCCGCAGATCTGCATACACAAGCTACTGCTCAAAACTATACAAATGCACTAAAAGGTTGGTGGGGAGGTATAACCTGTACCCCTGCCACGGCCACTGTAACCCATCCAAGCCCAACCGGTGGTGATGCCATTATCAAATGGACGCACATTGAATTTGGCGGCGGGCCTGCCGGAACCAGCGATGACCAGTCCTTTTACACAACAGGTTCTCCGCGCTATAATATGTATTTTGCCAACATCACTAAAAATTTAATCATTGAAGATTCTTGGTTCTTTGGATCTAAAGATGACAATATCCGTGTATCCGGCGGCAAAATCAGTGTCATGCGTAATACCTTCGAACTTTGCGGCGGCGTAGGCGGCGAGTTCTTTAATATGAAAAGCGGCACCGTTGGCGATTTGGCTTACAACATGTGTATCGGCGCTGCTACAAACTCACTAAAAGCATCTGATGCTGGTACTACAGGCACACAGTGTAACGTAAACATGTATAATAACACCATGGTTAACGGTGGCTACCGCCAAACCAAAACTGGTCGTGGTGGCTCTATCGATTATGAAAAAAGCGCTAAAGGCAGCATTTACAACAACCTTATTGTTAACTGCCGTTTTGGTACCCGTATTACCAGCGATGCAGATGTAGCTAATATTAAATACAATAACCAGTATTTATATGGTTATTCTCCGGCTATTGTAACCCAATTTTATTCTACAGATGGTGTAGGCGTAAAACAAGCTAATGATATTTTATCAACCACACCACAAGCCAACAACCCGATGTTTTATGGTTATGATGTAAATCAGTACAACTTCACGGCCAACCCGGGCCCTATAAGTGCTACGCTGCAACCTTATGCTGTTATTGCTATTGGTACAGGTAACTTTAAACTACAGGCATCATCACCGGGATTGGGTAAAGGTAAAACAGACTTTTCGCCTTTAGCTTCGGTAAAAACAACCGGCACTTATGGTACTACCATTACACTGCCGGGTAAAGACATTGGCGCTTACCAGAATGATGGTACGGGCAACCAGCACTAATCTCTAAACCTCATCATAATTTAACCCGGGAATGCTTAAAAACATTCTCGGGTTTTTCATAAATGCTATATTTAGCACCCGCAATCAGCATGAAGATATTTAAAGCCCTTTTATTTTGCAGCACCATCAGCACAGCTGCATTAGCGCAAAACTGCCCCGATACATTTTTGGGTACTAAAACCCTATACCCAGCCCCTAACCAAAAATATGCGCCGGTACCCAAAGGTTACGAACCGGTATTTATAAACCATGTAGGCCGCCATGGTGCCAGGCATTTAACCAAAGAAGTTAAAATTGCCTACGCCTACCAGCTTTTGCAAAAAGCCGACAGTGCAAATGCTTTAACTAAGCAAGGCCAGCTGCTTAAGCAAATGATATTACGTTTAGAGAAGGTTGAGGGGGTGGACGTTAAATCGATCTCGGAAGAAGGCCGTATCGAGTTACAGGATATTGCCCGCCGCATGTACGCACAAAACAAAAACGTATTTGCTAAAACGGCGAATTTAAACGTAGGTATTACCAAAGAGATCCGCACCAAACAAAGCGCAGATGCTTTTTTGAGCGGATTGAAAGAAGGTATTAAAGATCAGCCCGCTATTAATCAATATAACGACGATACCGACCTGCGTTTTTATGACACCGCACCTGCCTACAAAGCCTTTGAGCAAAGCGGCCCCTGGGCACCCCTCATGGAATCGTTGGAAAAGAGTGAACATATTGCCGAAGTAAACAAAGCCTTGGCCAGCCGGATTTTTAAGCCTGATTTTATCGCCGCCCTTTCGCCAAAACAACTGGATAAGTTTACAGGCGATATATTTGGCTTTACCACCATTGTATACTCCTTAAAGAACGAAATTGTACGGGCAGGTTTTTCGGTAGCAGAACTCAACTTTAAATCGCTGTTCACCTGTGCCGAATTACAGCACTTAAGCCAGGTTGACGTGGCCGATGATTTTTATAAAAAAGGCCCGGGTATGGATGTTAACGGTATCCAGGTTCGTATTGCGGTACCCTTACTCATCAACTTTATCAAAACGACCGACGAGTTTATAGCTACGGGTAAATATACTGCCCAGCTACGTTTTGCCCATGCAGAAACAATTGCACCTTATGCTGCTTTGTTAGGCATAGACATAGCTAATAAAGCTACTAAAGACCTAAGCCGCATCAACAAAGACTGGCAGGCCGCACAGGTAGCACCACTAAGCTCCAACATCCAATGGATACTTTACAAAAAAGCCAACAACCCAAGCTATTTGGTTAAAGTATTGTTGAACGAGAAAGAAGCCCGCATTATAGGTTTACAAACCAGCAACTACCCCTACTACAAATGGAGCGATTTGAAAGCCTTTTACATCAAAAAACTAAACGGGTACGGTGTAAATATGAATGACGATATGAATAAGTATTTGAAAGAAATAGCGCAGTAATAACCAGTACGCTCTAAGCTTATAACAAGCTCACTGTATTTCGGTGAGCTTTTGTGTTTATATCATAGCCGTCTCAATTAAATTAATTTTTTTGCCTATTACAGCCGCAGTGGGTAACTTGCGGCCCAACTGAATTTTATTGATATAAACAGTATGGCCAATGTTAGCAAACAACTATTGGCTAAATGTTATTATATCCCTGAAATTATATGATGATATGTGAAAATTCACCGAAATTGGTGGAAGCACAGTATAGTCCGTGAAATCAAAATCATATCGGTGAAATCAAAATACTAAAATGATCAAAACTGTTTTTATTGCCAGTACAGAGCCGCATAGCGGCAAATCTATTATATCTATTGGCCTGGTGAATATGCTTTTGGGCAAGGCGCAAAAAATTGGTTACTACAAACCGATCATCAGCCACGACCCTTTATTATACAAGGAACATCATACGGATGCCATTATCAGCCACTTCGATTTACCGATGACCTATGCCGATACCTATTCCTTTACCTGGGAAGAGGCCACGCACCAGATGGAAAGCGAACGAAGAGGCGAGATGATAGATACGATTATCCGCAAGTTTAAAAGCCTGGAAAGTCAGAACGATTTTACGGTTGTAGAAGGCACCGACTACCTGGGCGAAGGTGCAGCCTTTGAATTTGAAATTAATGTGCAAATAGCCAAAAACCTGCGTGCCCCAGTTATCATTGTGGTAAGCGGTGAGGATAAAACCACCGCGCAGGTTGTGAATGGTGCTTTAAACTCCATCCGTAATTTTGATGAGCGCGAGGTACAGGTTTTAGCGTTGGTAGCTAATAAAGTAAAGCCGGAGAATGCGAAAGACATTGAAGACCTACTTAAAGCACAATTGTCTGCTGATATTCTTTTAGCCGTTATACCGAGCAATTCGAGCTTAAATAGCCCCACTATGAAAGAGATTTACCATAAATTGAATGGTAAATTATTGTTTGGTGAAAACCAATTGAGCAACCTTGCCGATAATTTTGTAACCGGTGCCATGCAGGTACCTAATTTTTTAAATTACCTGAAAGAAAACACCTTAATTATTACCCCTGGCGACCGTGGCGATATTATCATCAGCGCCTTGCAGGCCAATCTCTCTACTAACTATCCCAAAGTAGCAGGCATTATCCTCACAGCAGGTTACGAGCCCGAGGAGCCCATCATCAGGCTAATCAATGGTTTACAGACCATTTTCCCGATCATCGCAGTAGAAACAGGTACTTTCCAAACCAGTAACGAGATTGGGGCCATTCGCTCTAAGATAACGTCAGACAATACCAAGAAAATTCAACTTGCTATTGATACCTTTAACCGCTGCATTAACACCGTAGAACTGGATAAACGCCTGTTCAGCTTTAAACCATCTGGCATTACTCCGCGTATGTTCCAGTACCAGCTAACCGAATGGGCCAAGAGTGCAAAGAAACATATTGTACTGCCCGAAGGTAACGACGAACGCATACTAAAAGCAGCTGCAAGGCTTATCAACCAAGGCATTGTTAACCTTACCCTTTTGGGCAACGTTACCGAGATAACCGCCACCATTAACCGGCTGGATATTAACCTCGACCTCAACGCCATCCGCATTATTAACCCGGCCGATGATGAGAACTACGACGACTATGTAAATACACTTTACGAGTTGCGCAAAACCAAAAACGTAAACCTCGAAATGGCCCGCGATTTAATGACCGACGTATCTTACTTCGGCACCATGATGGTTTACAAAGGCCATGCCGATGGTATGGTATCAGGCGCTGTACATACTACCTTGCACACCATAAGGCCTGCATTGCAGTTTATTAAAACCAAACCGGGCATCTCAGTGGTATCATCCATCTTCTTTATGTGCCTGCCAGATAGGATCTCTGTTTTTGGCGATTGTGCCGTTAACCCTAATCCTACTGCCGAGCAACTGGCCGAGATAGCGATTTCATCAGCAGAAAGTAGTCAGCGGTTTGGTATCGAACCAAGGGTGGCTATGCTGTCTTACTCATCAGGCACATCTGGCGAGGGCGAGGATGTAGAGAAAGTACGCCGCGCTACAGAAATTGTTAAAACAAAACGTCCGGATCTGAAGGTGGAAGGCCCGATCCAGTATGATGCCGCGGTTGACCCTGTTGTGGGCAGCAGTAAATTACCGGGATCTGAGGTGGCGGGCCGGGCCAGTGTATTGATTTTCCCAGATCTCAATACCGGTAATAACACCTATAAGGCAGTTCAGCGCGAAACCGGCGCATTGGCCATTGGCCCGATGCTGCAAGGTTTAAACAAACCCGTAAACGACCTGAGCCGAGGTTGTACCGTAGACGATATTTTTAACACGGTAATTATTACCGCCATACAATGCCAGGACTAACAGTAAACTAATAAACATTTTCGAAGTGAATATTTTTGTAATTAACTCGGGCAGCAGCTCTATCAAATATCAGTTATTTAAAATGCCCTCAACCAGCCCGGTTTGTGTGGGTTTGGTTGAGCGTGTTGGCTATGGCGATGCTTCCATCACCCATAAAACTTATATTAATGGCGAAGAAAAATCGGTAACGCATACCATGCCCATTCCCGATTATGAAACCGGACTAAACGAAGTAAACCGCCTGCTTAGCGATCCGGAGCTGGGTGTGATTAAAGACACATCAGAAATTATAGCGGTAGGCCACCGCATTGTACACGGCGGCGAACGCTTTACCGAGCTTACCCAAATTACACCCGAGGTAAAGGAAGAATTAAAGCTTACATTTCAACTTGCGCCACTGCATAACCCATCTGCCTATAAAGGCATAGAAGTTGCCGAAACTATTTTTACCAACGCCGTACAACTGGCAGTTTTTGATACCGCTTTCCATCAAACCAGGCCGGCAAAGGCTTACCGTTTTGCGCTACCTGTATCTTATTATAAAGACTATCATATCCGCGGATACGGCTTCCACGGCACCAGCCATAAATACGTATCAGAGCAGGCAGTTGCCTACCTTAATAAGCCTGATGCCAAGCTGATCTCTATCCACTTGGGCAACGGCTGCAGCATGACGGCTATCCAAAACGGGCAATCATTAGATACCAGCATGGGTTTTGGTCCGCTTAGCGGCTTAATTATGGGTACCCGTACCGGGGATATCGATCCAACCGTTATCTTTTACTTGGTTAACGAACTGGGCTATAGTATAGATAAAGTAAGCGACCTGGTTAATAAGCAAAGCGGCATGCTGGGCCTAACCGGCTTTAGCGATATGCGCGACATTACCAAAGCCATTAATGAAGGTAATGAAGATGCCAAACTGGCTTACGATATGTATGCCTACCGCATTAAAAAGTTCATCGGCTCGTACGCTGCCGTGCTTAATGGCATAGATGCCATCATATTTACCGCAGGCGTGGGCGAAAACGATGCCCAGGTACGTCAGTTAAGCTGCGAAGACATGCAATACATGGGTATCAATATAGATAAAGACGTCAACTACACCCGTTCGCCAGGTATCCGCGAAATAAGTACAGCAGATTCGCCTGTAAAAATTTTAGTAATACCGACTAATGAAGAGTTGGAGATTGCCAACCAGTGTTATGCAAGGTTGAAGGGATAGTTGAATAACTCTCTCGCGCGTCTTTTGACGCGTGCGTACTGGTTGGGCATTTGTAATACCCAACGGATAGAGAGGGCATTACAAATGCCCGACCGAATTGAGCACGCGTTGCAAACGCGCGCAAGTAAACTTCCCGACTAAAAACTACCTTTGCTTTTATGGACTATTTCAAAAAGCTGCTTGACTTACTCAAAATTGAACGTGATGAAGACAAACGTGCTTATCAAAAATTAACCGAAACTGCATCTGTGGCCGACCGCCGTATGGCGGGTGTTACCTGGTACCCGATTGCAATCAGGGGAACAGAACCCAGCCGTGGTGATTATATCAGCGTTGAAGTAGAACGAACCACCCACCAGGATGTAAGCCACCAGCTAAGATTTGGGGCTTCGGCAGCTTTATTCTCCAACCACGATCCTAAAAAAGATCGTGTTGATGGGACAGTAACTTACCAGGGCGGCAATAAACTTAAGATCACTTTACTCACCGAAGAACTCCCCGACTGGGCACGCGATGGCAAACTGGGCATTGACCTGCTGTTTGATGATAACAGCTACGACGAAATGCAGAATGCCCTTAAGATGGGTAATATCCTGGCAGATAAACCAGAAGAAGGCCGGCTGATCCAGATCCTAACGGGTAATAAGGCGCCCACATTTCAGTCGGAGGTAGTTTATACCAAGCCCAATAATTTAAACCCTTCGCAGCAATTAGCAGTTAATAAAATACTGAATGCCAATGAGCTGGCCGTAGTGCATGGGCCGCCTGGTACGGGCAAAACAACCACATTGGTGCAGGCTATTAAGGCTTTATCGGCACAAAATAAACAGCAGATCTTAGTGGTTGCGCCAAGCAATACGGCTGTAGACCTATTGAGCGAAAAGCTATCAGGCGAAGGGTTAAATGTTTTACGCATCGGGAACCCGGCCAGGGTATCAGACCGGTTGATGTCGCTCACTTTGGATAGCAAGATGACCGACCATGCCATGACCAAAGAGATTAAGAAACTCAAAAAACAGGCATCAGAATACAAAAACATGGCGCATAAATACAAGCGCAGCTTTGGCAAAGCCGAGCGCGACCAACGCAAGGCCCTGTTTGATGAAGCCCACAAGATTATGCGCGATGTGGAGAAAACAGAGCAATACATAATTGATGATGTGGTGGCAAAATCGCAGGTGATTACCGCTACCCTAGTTGGCGCTAACCATTATACCATCCGCAAGCTAAAATTTAATACTGTGGTAATTGACGAAGCCGGGCAAGCCTTAGAGCCCGCCTGCTGGATCCCGATATTGAAAGCGCAAAAAGTAATTCTGGCGGGCGATCATTGCCAGTTGCCGCCCACCATTAAATCGGCAGAGGCAGCACGGAACGGACTAAGCACCACCCTGCTCGAGAAATGTGCCGCCCTGCATCCCGAAGCAGTTGTGCTATTAAACGAGCAATACCGGATGAATGAACATATTATGGGTTTTTCATCCCGCATATTTTATGACGGCCTGTTAAAAGCTAATGCTTCGGTTGCCAAACAGTTGTTATTTGCCGATGATTTACCGGTAAATTTTATAGATACCGCAGGCTGTGGTTTCGACGAAAAACTGGAAGGCACCAGCAGTACCAACCCCGAAGAAGCCGCATTTGTATTAAAACATCTAGACCGCCTGTTTGGTATACTGGATGCCAATTACACCGTTGAGAACTTCCCGACAGTGGCCGTAATCTCGCCTTACAAAGAGCAGATCAGGCTACTAAAAGAGCAACTGCCCGACTTCCCATTGCTGCTTTTACACCAGGATAAGATCACGGTAAATACCATAGATAGTTTCCAGGGGCAGGAGCGCGACATCGTATACATCAGTATGGTGCGTAGTAATGCCGATGGCCAGATCGGGTTCCTGTCAGACATCCGCCGCATGAACGTAGCCATGACCCGCGCACGCAAGAAACTGGTGGTTATCGGCGATAGTTCTACCCTATCACAGTTACCTTTCTACGCTGACTTTGTTGGTTATACCGAACAGCTGAACGGTTACGAGAGCGCTTGGGAATATATAAATGAATAGGTAAAATTTAGTGAAGCTCTGGTTGCAATACTTTCCAAACGTTTTCGGCTACTATTTTAGCACCGGTCGGGTTTGGGTGGATACCATCTGCCTGATTTAGTTTAGTAATACCACCCACGTTTTCTAATAAAAAAGGCACCAGGCCGATGTGGTTTTTCGCGGCCAGATCAGGGTACATTTTCTTGAAGTCATTTACATATTGCTGGCCCATGCTTGGCGGCACCTGCATACCTAACAGTATGATCTTTGCATCGGGATATTTAGCCTTTACCTTATCAATAATTGCCTGTAAGTTGGTAATGGTTTGCGCCACAGAATTACCACGCAGTCCATCATTTGCACCAAGTTCCAGCAGAAATATATCCGGCTTTTGTTTCAGCACCCAGTCAATGCGGCTTAAGCCCCCTGCGGAAGTTTCGCCGCTTACGCCGGAGTTTATAACGGCATAAGGCAATTTAAGCGAATCTATTTTAGCCTTAATTACCCCCGGAAATGCATCTGATGGATCGTCCAAACCATAACCTGCGGTCAGGCTATCGCCAAAAACCAAAATCGTTTTGGTGCTTGTGGGCGTAGTTTGCCCAGCCAGGTCAGCTTTGTTGGCTAGCGTGTCTGCCAGGGTATTTTTAGCAGTTTTCTTATCACCACAGCTAATGACGAGCAGGGATAATAAGATGGCGGCACTTTTTTTAAATGGATACATGTTTATAAAATTACGAGTCGCCCCTTAAAATTTCTAGCGGCGGTTTATTCAACACACCCCGGCTATTTAACAGGCCGATGGTAATGGTTAACAAAGTAATAGCTAAAAATATGCCAGCCGCCGGCGTTACATCTGCCGAGAACGGAATATCAAAGCTAAACTTAGCCAGTAACCAGCTGCCTGTAAAAGCAATCAAAGTACCGGTTAGGGCCGATAGTGCACCCAAGAACAAATATTCCAGTGCGGTTATTGTTAATATCTGCCTGCGGCTTGCCCCCATGGTTCTTAATAATACGCTCTCCTGGATGCGCTGATATTTGCTGATCCTTACCGAAGCAATGAGTACCACAATGCCGGTAATGATGCTGAATGCACTCATAAACTTAATGATATCACCTAGTTTATCCAACAGTTCGTCGAGTACGCTCAATACCTGCCCCAGATCAATCAGCGATACATTTGGAAATTGCTTTACCACCGCCTGCTGATATTTGGCCGATACCTGTTTGGATGGTACATGGGTTAACATGGCATAAAACTGCGGCGCATCCTCGAGTACTCCTTTCGGGAAAACGACCAGGAAGTTGGTCTGCATCTTAGTCCAGTTTACGGTACGGATACTGGCTATCACTGTTTGCACCGGCGAGCCTTGCACATTAAACTCAATATGGTCGCCAAGTTTCAGGTGATTCTTTTTAGCATAACGGTCTTCGATAGAAATTGGGACTTCAGTACCGCTTACCGCAGTACCTTTCCACGTGCCATCTATAACCTTCTCGGTAGGTATAATGGTATCCCTGTAAGTAGCGCGATATTCATAACTAAACACATGCGGCGATAGCTGTATGGTAGTATCTTTTTTTACCTGTGTTGCATTTTTACCGTTCACCTTATTAATCCGCATGGTTACTACGGGCACCTGTTGTATTACCGGTAAATGATAGTGCGCGGTTAAGGCTTCCAGCTGCTTTTTCTGGCTGGTTTGGATATCAAACAAAATCATGTTGGCGCTATTGGTAGTAGCAGAAATACTTACCTGTTTTACCAGCATGCTTTGGATGAAAAACAAAGTACAGATAAATGTAGTGCTTAAGCCGATAGAGACGATCAGTATAATCGTCTGGTTATTAGGCCGGTATAAATTGGCAAAACCTTGTCGCCATAAATAGCTCCAGGAGTTGCTTAATACCAATTTGGCCAGTCGCATTAATAGCTTGGCAATTAAGGTTAGGATTAAAAAAGCAACAAGTATGCCGATAGTAAAGAAAATACTCGCCTGCCAGCTGCTCAGTTGAAAATAGCTGAACACCACAATGAAACCCACAATAAGCGTATACACCAGCCAGCGTAAAGGATCGCGCAGCAGGTTTATGTTTTCGTATGACATGCGCAAGGTATTTAACGGCGAAATATTGCGGATAGCAATTAACGGCAGCAAAGCAAACAATACCGATATAACAACTCCTAACAAAATCCCCTGACCAATAGCCATCCACGATATAGCCGTAGATACACTGATCGGCAGAAAATCTTTAAATACCAGCGGCAATAAATGTTCTATCCCGCTACCCAGTGCAGCGCCAATAACAGAACCTATCAACCCTATACTAATAATTTGAATAAGATAAATTAAAAACGCCTGAGTAGAGCGTACGCCTAAACAGCGCATAATGGCTATAGAGGCAATTTTCTCGCGGATATAAATATGAATAGCGCTGGCCACACCTACACAGCCCAACAGCAAAGCAATAAAACCTACCAGGGATAAAAACCGGGTCAAGTCTTCAAAGCTACGGCCGGTATTTTCCTTGCGGGTATCAATGGTATCGTAGTTCAGGTTGGCTTTCTCTAGCCGGGTTTCCATGCCTTTAACCAGCTTGGTTACGTTTACATCATGGTCGTACTTGTAATAGTAGTTATAATTAATGCGACTGCCTTTTTGCATCAACCCAGTTTGATCCAGATATTGCAGCGGGATATAAACTATCGGCGCTATGCCGGATGCAATACCGGTTTGTCCGGGTGCTTTGTTTAGTATACCGGCTATTAAAAAGGTAGAATTCCCCACCTTAATCGAGTCGCCCACCTGTGCATTAAACTGCAGCATCAGGGTTTGGTCTACCAATGCTTTTTTGCCGTTCTTAAAATCGGTTCCGGCGGCAGTTGGCGTGGTTTCCAAAGTCCCGTAGTATGGAAATTCACCTTGCAGGGCACGCACCTGCACTAAGCGCGTTCCGTCCCCCTTGGGGAAATAGATCATCGAAGCAAAGCTCCGCTCCTGCGATCTGCGGTCGCCCAAAGAGTTAAGCAGCGGCATCATAGATTCATCGGCAGGCTTACTGGCCGAGATAGATAAGTCGGCACCAATCAGCGTGGCAGCCTGGTTATCTACATCCTTCTTTACGTTGTACCCAAACGAATAGATAGCCACAATAGCCGCAATACCAAATATGATAGACGAAATGAACAAGAACAAGCGCGACCGGTTTTTACGGCTATCGCGCCAGGCCATTTCAAAAAGCCAGCCTAATTTAAGCGGCGGTTTTTCCAGTTGATTTGGTTCAGACATTGACACTAGTTTTTTCGTCCGACACCAGTTTGCCACCTTTTATTCTGATAATACGCTGCGTTTTCGCAGCCAGTTCCAGATCGTGCGTTACCACAACCAGGGTAGTGCCCGCTTCTTTATTAAGGTCGAAGATGAGTTTAATTACCTTTTCGCTAGTTTCAGCATCCAGGTTACCGGTAGGTTCATCTGCAAATAAAATTTTAGGCTGATTGCTAAAGGCCCTGGCCAATGATACCCGCTGCTGCTCGCCACCCGAAAGTTGTGTTGGGTAATGATGGCTGCGTTCGGCCAAACCTACTTTATCCAAAAGATCGAGCGCACGGGCTTTAATGTTACGTTCGCCGCGAAGTTCTAAAGGCACCATCACATTCTCTAAAGCTGTAAGCGTGGGTAGTAATTGAAAGTTTTGAAAAATGAAGCCTACGTACTGATTGCGCACCTGCGCGCGCTTATCCTCGCTCATATTTCCGAGGTTGATGCCATTTAATTCGACAATACCCGAACTGGAACGATCCAAGCCGGCGCAAAGCCCCAGCAATGTAGTTTTGCCGCTACCCGACGGCCCTACAATGGCATTGGTTGAGCCTGCAGTAACCGAGAAGTTAATATTATCGAGCACGGTAAGGGTACGCCCCGCACTTTGATATGTTTTGCTGAGATCAGCAATATGAAGTATGTTTTCCACGCTTTATTCTGTGTTTTTGTGTTGGATGATAAGCTACGGCAAATGTTACGTAGATACTATACACAAAAACTAAATGCGGTAGTTTGTTTGCCGATTATGATTTATAGGTGACAGAGTTACTCGTTCTCTTCGACCGTCGTGCTGAACTTGTTTCAGGATGACGGTGGATCCAAACATTCGCGCGCGTATTTGACAGATAACATTCTGCCCATCTCCTATTTGTCATTCTGATCGTAGTGAAAAATCTTCTTCGATCTACTTAGCCGCTTAACGAGTAGTAGCAGATTCTTCACTACGATCAGAATGACAAAATACTTAAGTAATTAACACTCACACCTACCAATGACTACATCATCCCAGTAGCATGCAACATTAAATTGTGCAAATCGGTATTTTTTACAAATGGCTTCAGCAAATTACTGCCAGGGCCAAACATGGCCAGTTCTACATAATCTGCCGAGTGCTCCATGGCACCCCAGCCTACAGAGGTATATTTCTGCTGAATTTCGGCCAGTTTACGAAGCGGCAAGTTAGCTTCGTTGTATAGGCCAGCCTCGTCTACTGTGTTATAGTATTTTAACAGATCAGTAGCTTCTGCAGAAGTGATCACAATATTTTGCGCATTGGAGATTTGCTCTATTACCCTCCCGGCAGTATCACCTTTATGAATTTGCTTTAAAACCCACTCGTTAGAGTGTTTAAAGTTCTGGAAGTTATCAAAATTGGCATTGGCTTTATCGCTGTAAAACAGGCCGGGGTTCGAGTTACCATGATCTGTAGTCATCACAACCAGTGTGTTACCATCTTTTTCGGCAAAGGCTAAAGCCTCGCCAATGGCCTCATCAAAAGCAATCTGGTCGTAGATCAAAGCGCCTGCATCATTACCATGGGCAGCCCAGTCAACTTTACCACCTTCTACCTGGAGTACAAAACCCTTACTGTTTTTATTCATGATAGCAATGGCCGTTTTGGTCATCTCGGCCAATGTGGGTACGGTATTCTGGAGGTCTTTATCCTGATTATGGTCAAGCGTATAAGGCAGGCCATCATCTGCAAACACACCTAAAATCGGTTTTCCGGGTTTTAGAGCCATCATCTCGATACGGTTTCTAACAATGTTATAACCGTTGAGATCAAACTGCTTGTACATATCCTTTGCGTCCTTGCGTTTGGCTGCGCTAAAATAATCGTTACCGCCGCCCATCATTACATCAAATTTTAGCGGCAGGTACAGTTCGGCAATTTTAGACTGGTCGCCGCGGCTGCCTACATTTATGCAGAACCCAGCCGGTGTTGCATGGGTAATAGGCACAGTGGTAACACAGCCAACCGCTTTACCGGCTGCTTTAAACTTTTGAAGAATAGGTTTATGCTCTTCGCCATTGGGGCCAACGTTTAACGAACCATTGTTAACCCTTACACCACCACCCCATGATGAGCTTGCGGCCGCAGAGTCTGTAACCAGCGAACTGGCAGATGCCGTATCCATCAACGCCCTGGTACCCCGGCTTTCGCGATATAAACCCAACCAGTTGCTAGAACGGCCATATTTACGATTCAAAAACAGATCGGCCATATTGAGTGTCCCGGTACTCATGCCGTCGCTTACCATAAATATAATATTTTTAGCCTTGCCGTTAGCTGCAATTGGGTTCAGTACGTTCGCTACCGAATTAAACGGATTAAACAGGGTAGCGCCCAAAGTTGCCAGGGTACCATTGCGAAAAAACTCTCTTCTTTTCATGTTGATGTTTGTACGGGCGAAGTAACGCTTTGCGCTTTACCTGCTGGTTAATTTAGTATTAAGGTTGGGGTTCGGGTTGTACCAGTCCGTCGTCCTAAACTTGTTCAGTATCCCATATACTAAGATAAAATGTGCTGAGTTGACGGATACCAGTTGCAGATTTGCTAAGTCATACACCTGCTCTGTGGGATGCCGAAACAAGTTCGGCACGACGGGCATAGAGCACGAAGTTATTTCGGCATTCCGCATACCAATATAAAATGTGCTGAGTTGACGGATACAAGTTGCAGATTTACTAAGTCATATAACTGTGCTGTGGAATGCCGAAACAAGTTAGTTTGGCACTACGGATATAGAACGCTATCCCTCACATTAAATTCATATTACGCGGCGGTTTCTTATGATCCTTAATTTATCCTTAACCCGCAGTTGGTTTGGTATTTATAATACCGGCTTATTATTGATTTAACTGTGCAGTAACTATTTAGCTACTGCCAATGAGGTTAAAGTAAATGGTTATAAAAGATAAATTAAGCGCAAAAGTAGCCCGTATGCCTTATGCATTACTCTCTGTAATGGCAGCATTTTCGGCATTTGGGGCTTATACCTGTATGTACTCTTTTCGCAAAGCATTTACAGCCGGTACGTTTACAGGGCACCAGTACCTGCACATTGATTATAAAGTATGGCTGGTTATTGCGCAAATTATCGGCTATACCTTAAGCAAGTTTTACGGCATTCGTTTTATTGCCGAGGTAACGCATGGTAACCGTGCAAAGAGTATCCTGCTGTTTATTGGCATTGCATGGCTGGCCCTGCTGGCTTTTGCTGTTGTGCCTGCACCGTATAATATTATTTTTCTGTTTGTTAACGGCTTGCCTTTGGGAATGATCTGGGGGCTGATCTTCGGTTACATAGAAGGCCGCCGGTCTACCGAATTTATGGCAGCAGTAATGTCCATCAGTTTAATATTTGCATCGGGTTTTGTTAAAACAGTGGGGCGTACCCTAATGAGCACTTTTCATGTTAATGAATACCACATGCCTTTTGCTACCGGTGCCATATTTGCCTTGCCCTTGCTGCTATTTATATTTTGCCTCGAACTGCTACCCCCGCCAACCGAAGAAGACAAACTACTCCGGGCAGAGCGTGTACCAATGAATGGGGATGACCGCAAACGCTTTCTCATCCGTTTTTTACCCGGCATTATACTCTCGGTGATCAGCTATATTATGCTGACGGTGATGCGCGATATACGGGATAACTTCGAGGTAGAAATATGGGCCGGCATGGGCATCAAAACAACCTCCATTTATGCCAGCATAGATTCACTTATCTCTATCATCGTACTGGTTATTCTGAGCCTGCTGATACTGATTAAAAAGAATTTATTTGCATTCGGGATCATCCACTTCCTAATTATTGGCGGGTATATATTAGTGGGCGGCGGTACCATTTTATTCAACCTGCATTTAATTGGCCCTGTAGCCTGGATGACGATGGCTGGCCTGGGCCTTTACCTGGGCTATGTACCCTATAACGCCGTGTTTTTTGAACGCATGATAGCCGTTTTTAAATGCCGCAGTAATGTTGGCTTTGTGGTATACGTGGCCGATGCTATTGCCTACCTGGGGAGTGTAAGCATTCTGTTGGTAAAAGAACTTAATGGCGGTACAATCAGCTGGTTGTTGTTTTTTAACAAGGGCGCTATGGCAGTAGCTGTAATCGGCGGTATCAGTACGGTGCTGTCGCTTATTTACTTTATGCAGAACGCCAACAGTAAGAAAACAAAAGCGTTAGCTGTTTTGCAGATGAACCTACAGCAATAAATATAGCTATAGCTTAAAGCACCTTTATAAAGCCCGACGATTTGATCTCGTAGCCCTGCGCTTTGTAAAAATGATGGGCTGTTATCCTGTCGTCGCGGTTACCGCTACCCAATACTACCGAGTTGCAGCCCAATGCTGTGGCCCAGTCCTCTACCGCTTTAATCAGTATTTTCCCGATGCCCCTGCCCCGGTAATCTTCGCGCACCACAAAGGAGAGCAGACGTACATAAGTGCCATTTTTTTCATACCAAAGCCCTTTTACCAAACCGGCAAATGCTATTACATTTTCACCTTCGGCAATTACCAGGCTACGGTAGTCCGGGTTTTGGCTAATATCACTAAAACGGATCTGTACTTCTTCTGCGGTACTGGGATAGCCAAGCTGGGTAATTAACGTACTCAGCTGCGAAACATCTTCTGCCCTAGCGTCCCTGATTATAAATTGATCAGACATATTACTAATTAACCCGGGTGAGCAAACCCACCCGGGGAGGGTATTATAAACTATTGCAAATATTTAGCTTTAAGCGTTTTAATTTGCTGGCTGGTTAGGCCAATTTGTGTTTTCAAAAAGTTATCTACCGAGCCATACTGCTGGTTAATAGCCGCAAACGCAGCATCCAGATATTCTTTTTTAGCAGCCATCATTGCTTTGGCAGCATTGGGGTCAATATTCATCATCTTTGTCATACCGGCAATTGCCTTAACGTTTTCATCTTTGCGGTAATAGTTGGTTGCTGTATAATCTTCTACAATGGTGTTGTAAGGTACGCCTAAACTGTATAAAAATAAAGCTGCACCAATACCTGTACGGTCTTTACCTGCGGTGCAATGGAACAGCAGACTCTGCTCATCGGGCAGGTTAATCAGCTTATCAAAAAATGGTTTGTAACGGTCTTTCAAATATTTGGTATTACTGTAAAAGGATGTAATGAGCGAATCGCCATTATTACGGTGTGCCATCAAACCCTTCATCATCGAATTATTAAGACTATCGCTGCCGGCAGGGCAAAGTATATAATCAGTATTAGGGTTCATTTTATCTGGCGCGGAAGCAGATTCCTGATGACCGCGAAAATCAATGTCGGCAGTAATGTGCTTGTTCTGCAATACCTGCAAATCGGCATCGGTTAATTTGCTGATATCGGCGCTGCGATAAACCTTACCCCATTTAACCTCGTGGCCATCTTTGGTTTTGTATCCACCCAAATCTCTAAAGTTGGCGGCACCCTGTAACACAACATGGCGCTGCACACTATCGGCCACCTGCGAAAACGCAGTGTGGCTAAGCACCAGTGTGAATATTGATAAGATGATATTCTTTCTCATTTTTTGATTTAATTAAAAAAACAGGAGTCGCATCGCGCAACCCCTGTCGGTATAAAAAATTGAACTGAAAATTCTATTTATAAAGCCACATGTCTTTAGTCATGTCATCGGTACCACCGTATTGCGAGGTAATAGCTGCTTTGTAATTGGCTGCATTATAAACAGCTTCTGTAGCAGGGTACATCCAACGGCGTGATATTAAGCTATTAGGCGTACCAATACCGGCACCACCCTGGTCTAAAGCAGGTACACCTGTACGCAGGTATAAGTAAAATCCTTCCCAGCCCGAGTTGTTAAATAACGCGGTATATTTCTGGGTCCAGATTTGTTTTAAGCCTGTTGCAGGGTCGGCAGAGTAAGCAACTTTGGTCAAGAACTGCGGAATGTTTACCGTAACGGTACCCAATGTTTTACCGGCAAGGTCACCAATAGTGATAGACTGGCCATTGGTTAAACCATATACACCAAATGAAGCAGTGATACCATTGTTATACCATGTTGATGCGCTTCCGCCTACCCATCCTCTGTTAACAGCTTCGGCAATATTGAAGCACAATTCCGGGTAACCGATAAATACAAACGGCTCGGCATTGGCACCTACGTTAGAAGTATAATAGCGGTTATAATTAGCAAATGAATATGGGCTCTGGCTATAAGCCGGGCTGCCTGCACTGGCATTGCTTAATAAGGTACCTTGCGCTGTATTAGGGCTTGAACCAACATACGCTGTAAAGTCGCTCACCGTTTTACCATTTACCAATTGTATTGGCGCAGGTGTGGCCGATAGATAAGTACGTGGATCTAAGTTTGCAGTGGTGATGCTCAAATAAGCATTACCAATATTTGCGTAGTTATTATACGGGTTATAGTTTAACGAGAAGATAGAATAACGCGATACTGTGGTAGATTTCAGGATCATGTTATCGGTGTTAGATGTCATGATCGGGTATTTGGTTGGGTTACCGATAATGGTTGCAAACTGCTGCGGAATTTGCAGGTCGGCATTATCTGCAGCACGTTTGCTGAGGCTTATTAATACCCTTAAACGATAGGTATTAATTAATTTTTGCCACTGCAGGTAGGTAAATCCAAAAATATCATTGGTATCTAAAACAGTACTCGAAAGAGCCGGTGTAGTAGTGATGAGATTGCCTAATAAGGTATTCGCATTATCTAATAGTGTAAGGGCGCTTTGGTAAACATCGTGCTGGGTATCATATTTAGGCGTAAGATTGGTAGCATCTCCCGCTTGCGAGAATGGAATATCACCCACTCTTTGTGTTAACCAGATACCTGCATAAGCCTTAAAAAATTGAGCTAAAGCGTAATATTTATTGGTTGAATTTCCCTGTTGTGCCACAGCCTGCTGTTGCAATTTTATCGCATATTTCAGGATATCATAACTATCTGTTGTATTACCAAAGTTGTAACTGTTAGAACTCCTGTAGTAAGCATAGTTAGATACTACGTATTGTGAGGCAAGCGCAGATGAACCCCATGGTAACTCACTTTGGCGGATTAAAGTAGCTGTAAGTGCGTTAAGCAATAATGGGGGCGGCACAAGTGCATTAGCACCAGAAACATTGGGGTTGGCAACCAGATCGCCTTTCTGACAGCCGGTAAAAGATACCATGCCTGTTATGGCTAAGGCCAGTGGAATAATGTATGATCTTATTTTCATAATATTTTTTGTAATTGATGATCAATTAGAATGTTAGGTGGACGTTAAAACCATAACGGCGGGCGGTAGGGCTTTCCAGGTCAGCACCGCTGTTTGCGCCAACCAGGGTACGGTCTGTTGCATTGTAACCAGAAGCATACTGGTCAAGGTCAATGTCTTTACGTGCTGCAAAGTATAACAGGTTTCTGCCTACAATAGAGAAAGTTGCTTTTTTAATAAATGTACCTTGCAGTAATTTAGATGGCAGCGAGTAGCCAAGTGTAGCCTCACGCAGCTTAGCGTAAGAGCGGCTAATCATATAGTATTCGTCAAAATTACCTCCTATACCGCTTGATACATAAGATTGAACCAAAACAGGCACATTATTTTTAGCAAAGGTTAACTGGCTTAAATTGGTGATCTGGCCATTGGCATACACCGGTGTACCACTGGTAATTACAACACCCTGGCCAATATATGCCGGCGTTGCAGATTTAGTACCCTCGGCAGTGCTGTTCCACTCTGCTAAACGTGCTGCGCCATAAGCGCCGGTAGCCGTTTCAAGGTCTGTACCACCATTCATAGCCTGGTAGTAAGTTCTGTCGTACATTTTACCACCTATGCGGCCATCAAACTGAAAGCTTAAAGAGAAGCCATGATAGCTGAAACTGTTGGTAATACCGAAAGAGAAATCAGGGTTGGCATGGCCTAATAAACCATTGTTATTGATACCACCCGGTGATGTTACAGGTAAACCACCTGCGTTAACAATATTACCGTTACCGTCTCTTACAAACTTGGTACCGTAGATGTCATCCAGTCTTTCGCCAACTTTATAATTGTGACCATTCTGTTGTAACAATTGCTGATCGCCATAAATTGATTTCAGGGTTTCTTTGTAGGTTGAGTAGTTAACGTTAACATCCCAATTTAAACCATCCCTGTTTTTCAAAACAGAACCCATTAATTCAATTTCGAAACCTTTTTTTAGTGTAGTTACACCATTTACCAATTGGTTAATGTTACCTGTAGCTGTTGATACCGGCAATTGGAAAATGTTCGGGCCGTTGGTAGTTGTAAAATAAGTGGCGTTTAAACCTAACCTGTTTCCTAAAAACTTAGCATCGAAACCTGCCTCGTACGATTCAACGTCATAAGGCTTGATATTAGCATTTGCTATGGTATTTGATAAAGATACAGATGGTGTACCATTATAATAAGTAGCAGATGCAGATGGCGACTCATTTACATAAGTAGGGCCGTTGTAAGGGGTGTAACGCTCTGTACCGTAACCCAGCAAACCGCTAACCGGTTTAGTGTTCCAACCGGTACCTAATGCGGTAGATTGTAAAGCGTTGTATGAGCTACCGATAGTTGTTGATGTTAAACCACCCTTAACATCGGCAAACGAGCCACGCACTTTAAAGAAAGAGATAACTTCAGGGAATTTAATATAATCTGTCACCACACTGCTTAATGATACAGATGGATAGAAGAAAGTATTGTTTCCGGAAGGCAAGGTAGAAAGATGATCTACACGGCCTGTAGTATTAATGTTAAAGTAGTTTTTGTAACCCACATCAAATGAATAGAAACCACTGTTAACCTGCATTTTTGAATCGAAACTGTAGATGTATGGTTTACCGGCAGAGTTTGCCAAATCGAATACGCCCGGAAGCGATAAGTTCTGCGTGGTTGCCCAATCAGATGTATAGGTGAAAGAGCGCTCGTTACCACCTGCTAAGGCAGAAACATTCCAATTGCCAAATTTGTGACTATAATTCAGTATCGCATCTGTGTTGTTCTCTAACAGGTTACGCTGATCTTGCCTGTAATCACCGTAATAACCAAAACTATACCAGCTTAGGTATTGGTTAAGGTTAGCACCTGCAGGTACATCTTCTGTATTCTTTTCGTTATATGTATTTAATGATGTGCGTACAAATAAGCTCAGATCTTTAGTGAACTTATAAGTTAATTTTAACGAACCATTG
Organism: Mucilaginibacter polytrichastri; assembly: GCF_001911425.1. GTDB lineage: Bacteria > Bacteroidota > Bacteroidia > Sphingobacteriales > Sphingobacteriaceae > Mucilaginibacter > Mucilaginibacter polytrichastri. The sequence continues at coordinate 2,967,645 of NZ_MPPL01000001.1, forward strand.
ATAGTTTGTTTAGTCCTGCCTTTCAACCATTTATCAGCTACAAAGTAAGGGTTATTTAAACGGCCGTATTCTGCTGCATACTGGGTTAAACCCGGTACACCCTGCGGACCCTGGTAATAATTTTTCATGCTACGGACATCATAATCTGCAGAGCCGTAAACCTTAAACATGTACACATAACTTTGCGGGCTATAGTCAACATCGGGGATGTTTGGCGAGTATTGCTCGTTCAGGTTAATATCAGCATCAACACGCAGCTTAGGAGTAATATCATAACCTGCGGCTAACTTAAAGTTATCGATGTTATATTTTGTGTTAGGGAAATCACCCTGTTGAAAAGTGTGACCATAAGAAGTATGGATATCATAGTTTGATCCGCTTGCTCCTAATGATATGGTATTGGTAGAGGTATAACCTGTTTGTACAAAGTTATCGAAGTTGTTTGCACCACGGGCCAACCAAGGTGTTTTTCCTCTGATACCGGTTATTGGATCATATGGGCTATCGTATTGCTGGGTTTGGAAAATACCATCAAAACGCGGGCCCCATTCTGGCAAACGCTGGGTATTATCATATAATACGTTACCGTAAGTATAAGCAAAGTTGCTACCACGGCCATATTCAGTCTGGCTTTTAGGCATTACCAGGAAACCTTTTTCGGCCATATTGGTACTGTTAAAATCTACCTGCCAGCCTTTTTTATCCTTACTGCCTTTTTTGGTAGTAATAACAATAGCACCATTAATACCTCTAAAACCGTAAAGCGCAGCAGCATTTGGGCCTTTTAATACGGTGTAGGTATCAACATCATCTGCATTGTAGTCATAAGTGTCCGAGTTTACCGGTTCACCATCTACCACATACAATACATCTTTACTACCACGTAAAACAACAGTTGGTGCAGCGCCAAATTCGGCATTGGCACCAATACTTAAACCGGCTACTTTACCGGCCATTGAGTTAAGCGGGTTGGCATCACGTGCAGTTGTTAACTCGTCGCCCCTGATTTGAGATTGCGAGTAACCTAATTTTTGTACTTCTTTTTTTACACCCAAGGCAGTTACTACTACCTCAGTTAAGTTTTTGCCTTCAGATTTCATCTGGATAGCTATCGTATTTTCGGCACCGATAACAACATCCTGTTGCTGATAACCTAAAAAACGTACAGTTAACGTTTGACCTTTCTGTGCAGAAATGGTAAAACGCCCACCCTCATTGGTGGTTGTACCCTGATGGGTGCTGTTAAGCAACACACTTACCCCGGGCATCGGCTGATTGTTTTCATCAGTGATTACACCCCTGATCACATTTTGGGCATAAAGATTGCCGTATGCCATCGTTATTACGATGCACATTATCAGCCATTTAAATCTAAGTAAAACTTGTTTCATGTATAACTTTTTGAAGCAAAACTACCCTGGCATTGTTAAGAAAATAGTCACTATTCAATAACAATACTTTACCATATGGTAATGAAACACTACCATTATTTAGATATTGTTAATATTAAGGTCACTTAATAGCAATAAAGAAATATTGTAACTTATGGTTAAATTCCAATTTTGGTAATCAAAACTTTTTTTGTTGAGATAGCGTTAGTTGCGCTTGTAAACCATCTGAGAGGGTGAGTAATTACAGCATAAACAGGAATGATATTTCAATCAAAAACTACTTTATTATTAAAAAAATAACACAATACTAACAGTTAGCTAATATTTATCACATTGGCTACACGATAGTTAATGCTTCGATCTCCATGGTATCCGGGTCAAAAACAAGTGCGCCATTTGCAAAGTAACAGCGGGCCACACAGGGGCCGTAAAGCCATTGCAATTCGCTTGATAAATAATATTTACCAAAAATATTTCTTTGAATATTATTTACATCACATATACTCACCCCCTCAAAATGCATATGGCCCGAGAAGCCAATATTACTGTTATTTTGGGCGATGAATTGCAGGTGTTCATAGTAGTCTCCGGCCATCTTGGGGAAGCTGGTTTTCATCCCCGTCATATCCGGGTAGGCAAAGTGCGAAAAGAAGACATTTTTGCCGTTAAAAGTGCGGATGGCATGCTCTGGTAAAGATTGCAGCCATGCCGTATCGGCTTTGGTTAGCAGGGCCGGTAATTGTACATCTTCATACAAAAAAACTTTATCGCCGCCTAATTGTTTACGCTCAAAAAAGTCGAGATCGTACCAGTTTTCAGGAAACTCAAACCCACCCTCGTGGTATACCGGGTTTTTACGGATCTGGAAAAGGTCGTTGTTGCCAATAACCACGGTGCTGCAGTTGGCCCTTATCATGGCCACACACTCGTGCGCGCTGCGGGTATCCAGGTAATTATAGGTGGTAACTTTATAACCGGCAATATCACCCAGGCAAATCACTTCGCTGCATCCCAGTTGTTCCAGTAATTGGAACGCGCTTTTTAAAGAAACAATATCCTCGTGAATATCGCTGATGATACCAATTTTCATGTGTTTTGGTATAGATAGCTTAGGCTTGTATCGGTCATCAAACTATCCCTTAATATTAGCGGCAAGTTAGTACGGTACAAACGCATTATGGAAATCTTTCTCATACTAATTTTTCTGTGCTGTGTTTGTTCAAAAAAACCGCTACATCAAACAGGTCTTTAAAGTTTTGCTCCAGCGTTTCGCGGTCCCAGTCCCACCATTGGCTATCCAGTAGTTTAGCTATGGTTACCTCATCAAACCGTTTTTTAATTACTTTGGCGGGTATGCCTACTGCAATTTCGTAAGGGCCAACATCTTTGGTAACCACGGCACCGCTGCCTATAATTGCACCTGTACCTATTTTTACGCCCGGCATAATTAATGCCCCATGCCCTATCCATACATCATGGCCAATGGTACATTTATGTTCACGGCGCCAGTTAAAAAACTCCGTATCATCAACCGTATCCAAACCATAATCTATGCGGCGATACGTCATATGGTGCTGCGTAACGCGCCATTGCGGGTGGTTACTTGGGTTAATACGCACGTTAATGGCTATCGAGCAATATTTACCAATCTCGGCATACATCATATGGACGTTGCCTGCTGTATAGCTATAATCACCGAATGAAGTTTCAACCATCACAGTATTTTCGGCAAGGGCCGTATAGTCACCTATGGTGCTGTCTTTTATTTTGCAACTGGGGTGGATATTTGGTTCTTTAGTCAGCACGTGGGCAAGCTTGGGGTCGGCTACGGGCGGATAGTTATCAATATATTTCATCGATAATTGTTGTTAGGCAGTAAAATGATAAACAGGATAGTTATCCGCATTTTTGAACTCAGCTAAATGATCGTACCGGCGCAAGCCTGTTTTGGATATCAGAAAGTAATTCTTTCTAGCGCGGATGTACTCATTGATCTCATTAATAATAGTGGCCAGGTGTTCCTTTTGGTTTTTATTGAGCTTTTGCTCGGCATAAGCCAATGTAATGTGCCCTATGAAAGGGCGGGTCATCTTTACATCAATGGCGGCCAGTTTTTCGTTATCGTATAAACCTGCTCTAAACCGCATAATGCGGTTATAGTCAGCCTCAGTATCAAAGGTAAACAGCATACCTATAGCAGTACCCATAATACCTAACCCGGTAGCACGCATTTTAATCGGGCTTTGCAAACGGCTCATCGGGATTTTATCGAAAGCCTGTTTCACCATTTCGGGATACACCGGTTCTATGCCGGCATTCAGGATATTGGTTTTAAAACGATCGGCAGAAAGGGTGTTGGCCACTGTTTGATGGAAGCTATCGGGCGGCAGCATATAGAAACCATTAACAGGCTGCAGGTTTTCGTTTAACAAAGACTGGATCTCTTTCAGGAATTTGGCTAAATTCTCGTTGCCCGGGTTAGCATTCAGCATAGATACTACCGCATAACCCATGTATTCATTAGGCACCCAACTGCGGCCATTAAAAGTAAAATTACCTGCCGGAACAACCTTGGTTGCTGTTTCCAAAATCCTTTCGGCCGAAATTTCCAGATTCTGCCGTTGGTTGTAAGCGTGGAAAGCCAATTCTCTCACCCTAACTTCGTTGCTTATCATTTTAACCTCCTCTCGTACATCATTATTAAAATGCAGTTTGAAATTTTTCCTCGGGTGCTTTGAGCGCAGCCTGCGATACTATGCTGCCCCGCACAATAGTATGGGTAACCATCGGGATATTATCAACCATTTTAACAATCAGCAGGTCGGCATCTTTGCCTTCTTCAATGCTGCCTGTCTGGTTGGCAATGCCTGCGGCTTTGGCCGGGTGCAGGGTAGCCAGTTTTACAGCATCGGGTAATGATAAACCTTCTTGCCGGTGCAGTTTAAATACAGCGTGCAGTATAGCGGGTGGATAATAATCTGAACATAAGGTATCAACAAGGCCTTGGTTAACAGCCTGCGTCATGTTGGCATTACCGGTAAGCGAGCCGCCGCGCAATATGTTTGATGCGCCGCCAACCACATGCATACCCAGGTTAATGGCATGTTCTGCAGTTTCCAGGTTGATCGGGAACTCGCAGATCTTTACGCCCATGCTATGCATCAGGTTTACTTTTTCAACCGTATCATCATCGTGCGAGGCCACAGGGATGCCTTTTTTTACCGCATATGCAATTAAGGCTGCCAGTTTTTCGCCCTGTATTTTGGGGCGCGACACACGTTGATTATATTCGGCTAAAGCTTGTTCTTCTGTTTTACCACTTTTCAGCATCTGTACTATAAACACCGGCTTAGGGTACTGCCCCTGCCCGGGTGTATGGTCCATTACCGACAGCATAGATACGTAGCCACTATCAATCAGATCTATACATGCATTATAAGCATTTACGCCCGATAATTCATACCGCATGTGGATCTTATTATTCAACAGGGTTTGCCCCAAAGATGATCTGTAAACCGTATCAAACACCTCCTTACGGGTATATTTGCTGCGCGAAGTTAGTTCGGCAACCTCATAGCCTATGTGCAGGGAGTGATAAACGGTGGTAAAGCCACAACCGCTCATTTTGCGCTCCAACTCGCGGAAGGCAATTGCTACCGGGATATCGGCACCCGGTCTTGGGATAATTTCGGCATCCAGCGCATCGGTATGGATATCGATAATGCCCGGCATCACCATAGCACCCTGGGCATCAATCAGATCGCAGTCGTTATCCGACAGGATATTGGCCCTGTCTATACTTGCAATTATACCGTCTTCTACCAGTAGCGAGGCATTCTCAATTACCTCGTTGGTAGTAATTATCGTTGCGTTATAAATGATAAATGAGTTCATTTTTTTATTGGTTAGTAGCCATTTCTTCAGATATTATTTCACCAAATTTCAGGTCGATGCGGCGGTCGCAAAGGCGGTCAAGTGTGTATTCGTCGTGCGAGATCACCAACACAGATGTGCCTTCAGCTTTCAATCGCAAAATCATATCTACCACCACATCTTTGGTCTTAGCATCCAGCGATGCGGTTGGTTCGTCTATCAGCAAAAACCGCGGCTTGGCTATAATGGCACGAGCCACATTAATACGCTGCTGCTCGCCACCGCTAAAAGTTACCGGGAAAGCATCCCATAAATCATAAGGCAGGCCTAACTGCTCCAGCATGTTTTTAGATTGGCTGCGGGCAAAGTCTTTATCCTTTTCTACCCGGAATAAATTCTCGCAAACCACATCTATGGCCGCTACCCGCGGGATTACACTTAGAAACTGCGAACAGTAAGTGATCTCATTTTTGCGCAGGTCAATGATGCGGTGATCGTCGGCTTTTACCAGATCGACCGCACCATTTTTCGACAGGTAAATAATCTCGCCGGTTGAGGCCAGGTAGGTGCGGTACAGGCATTTCATGAGGCTGGATTTACCCGAACCAGATTTACCGGTAAGCCCGATGATCTCACCCTCTTTCATGGTGAAATTGATGTCTTTAAGGGATTCAATCCGCTTATTATTTAAAATATGCAGGTTAAATTCCTTACTTAAATGAGTAACTTCCAGTATGTTCATTATACGTGGTTATGGTTAAGGTTTATAGCAATGAGCTGACAAGTAGCTGTGAGTATTCGTGCTGCGGGTCTTGTAAAATCTGGTCGGTTAAACCGCTCTCTACAATGCGGCCGTTCTTCATCACAATGGTTCGGTCGGTCAGCATGCGGATCACCGACAAGTCATGCGACACCACGATCATGGCGATACCCAGGTCCTGCTGCAACTCGCGGATCAGGTCCAAAACTTTAGCTTGTACCGATACATCCAAACCTGTAGTAACCTCATCCAAAAATAAGAGCGGCGGGTTGTTGGCTATGGCTTTAGAGATCTGCACACGCTGCTGCATGCCACCGCTAAAATTGGCCGGGCGGTCATCCATACGTAGTACAGGCACTTCCGTTTTATTGAGTAAGTCTGAAGCTCGCCCGCGGATTTCGCCCACATGGTAGTTACCTGCCATAATTAGTTTTTCGGCAATGTTACCGCCCGATGTAAAGTTGAAATTCAGACCGTCGCGCGGGTTCTGATAAACCATTCCCATCAGGTTATTGCGTATAAAGCGTTTCTTCTGGTTCGATTCGCTTAGCATATCTATCGAGCCATCGGCATAAGGCTTAAGCCAGGCAGCGCCGCCGGTTTTCTCCATATCAAAGTACAGCAGCTTTACCACGGTACTTTTACCCGAGCCGCTTTCGCCTACTATGCCCAGCACTTCGCCGGGATAAAGATCGAAGCTGATATCGGCACAGGCCACAATGCTATCCGTTTCGGGGCAAATGTTGGAGTTAAATTTGGGGCCGGTTTGGTCTACCGTATTTTCATTGGGTTCACCGTAAATTTTGGTGAGGTTGGTTACGCGCAGCAACCAGTTGTCGGCATTACGGCTCATGATTGCAGTTGCTTGATGTATTTATTTTCGTGTTGTTTGGGCGATTCTTTTTCCACCAGCTTATCCAGAAAATTGCTGTCGTTGATGATGAAGTGCTTAGAACCATCATCGAAATACAATTCATCTAAAAAAGCTTTTTTATAACCTGTTTTATAGCATTCGGTACCCTTAAAATCTTCGGTATGGAATTTCACATCCTCAAACTCCAGCGCCTCTACGGTGGTGTATGGCGGCACGGCGTACAACCTTTTTTCGCGGCCGGCACCAAATAGGTGTAAAGCTTTAGATTGATTTAAATTCGGCACATCCCATCTTGGTATTGGCGATGGCGCCATAATATAACGCTTGTTAACCTTTACCGGGTAACCGGCGCCCAGCATAATATCGCCGCTGCGCACATAAGATTCATATAACGATACCCACATTTTGGCATAATCGGCCTCGCCGTGCATTTGGCGGGTGCGGTATTCGTAACGCTCTACACTGCGCAGTGGCTCGGGTTGCGGTACCTGGTATACAAAGATTTGATTTTCGGTCAGTTCTTCTTCGGTAATGCGGTGGCGGGTTTGTATAAGGGTGGCTTCCGAGGTATCGTAAGTGGTTTGGCAGTTAGTCATCTGGTGTACAAACTCGCGTAGGTTGCAGGCATTAACACTGGCATCGCTACCCTGATCAATAATTTTGAATATATCCTCACGGCCAATGATCGCTAACGTTACATGCAAACCTCCTGTGCCCCAACCCCTGGCAATGGGCATCTCGGGCGATGAATAGGGCACCTGGTAACCCGGTATAGCAACAGCCTTCAAGAGTTTGCGCCTAATCTCTTTTTTTGTAGCCTCATCAATAAAGGCAAAGTTGTACTTGTTAGCGTACTTTATATTTTCAACCATGTTTAAACTGATTGTAATTGAGGTGATTGGATAGCCTGTTCAGTCGGCTTTTCGGCACTCCGCTCAACAGCTCCGCGAATGTTTTTTAATTCGGACTGGAAGGTTACGTAATGCGGCAATTTGAGGTGGTTTACAAAACCCATAGATTCGATACCCTCGGTATGGTACAGTACAAATTCCTGGTCGTTAGCCGGCGAGTTCACATCGGGTGTACGCATGGCGGTGTCCAGAATGCCCATACAGATTACCTTGGTATCGTTCTGCCCAAAACATAAACCATATCCAATATTGTAATAAGGGGCTGATTTTTTTTTGGCCGATTTTCCGGCTGAAATTGTTTCGGCCTCGGTTACTTCTATTTTACCAATATAGCGCGAGCGGCCTGTGGCATCTTTTACTTTTACCTTTACAGCGCCATATCTTAGCTCGCCCACTGTTGGGTGCACACTGCCAAAGCCGCGCATGCTGGCATAACCCAGGGCCATTAAGCCGCCGGTTTCGGCACGGGCCAGCATCTGCAACCTTGCCGAACGCGGGGCCGGAAATTTGATCGCCTCGCGGGTAATATCTTTCAGTGTGCGGTCTTCATCGGGGTCGATAGGTTTTAGCAAACCTTCGTTTTTTAACAGATCAATTACTTTGGCGAACGTAGTGATCTCCGCCAGTTTATCGCTGTTTACCGGCACCTTAAAATCGGTTAGGAACTTCTTAATCGCTTCCTGATCTTCAAATGCTTTGGTGGTATCCAGAATGCGCTGGGTATAGTCACGTGTCGGACCGAGAATTTGCCCACCCGGGATCTCGCGAAACGATGCCGAGATTTTGCGGCGCACAAACATCTCGCGGGTATTAATCGCTTCCGAATAGTATTTGCGTTGTAAAGTTGCGCGAAAAGCACGTAATATAAAAGCAGCTTCAAAAACTTCGCCTTCGGCTTGCTTTAGGGCAATGGCGGCATACTCGGGTGCATAAACACCTCCCTCGCCCATTACTTTATCAACTGCCATGCGCAGCTGCGTTCTTATTTGTTTAATATCAAGCGGCGTGGTAGCATCCTTCAGCCTGTAAAACTCAACTAATTGCTGTGAGTTATGTATGGCATCGGTACCACCTTTTACTGCAACGTATCCCATAGGGTGATTGGTTAATTGTAATAAGGCTGATTGTCTGTTTCCGCCAGTTCGTAAGTAAAATCATTACTCCGGGGGATGCAGATCATGTTGTTTTCGAGATCCGTTAGTACCAGGTCTATCCCTAACGGAAACTCATAGTTCTGCTCTCTTACTGCATCCAGTATGGCGTGGTTTAAACCGGTAACATAAACCGTTTCTATAGTTTTTACACCGGGCCCTTTCAGGTTAAGCTGTATGGAATCTGCAGTTTCGTCTATACTGATGTTTAATACGTCAACTACAATGGTGGCGCTGTCTTCGGGGTAAGGCAGGGTTCCAATTTTAAGTTCTGCTATAAAACCTGCGCTTTGGTCGCCTTTTACAAAAACGAAGTCTGCCTTTTGCAGGGTTTCAATTTTGGCAGTGGTATGCAGGGTGATAAATTCTTCTATATCATTGCTTAATTCACCAATGGCACAAAAACTGGCATCGGTATTTAGCAGCGAGAAGGCAATAAGCGTACTTGCTTTGCTGATACCGGCCGTCATCCTTATATCCAGATCTGGGATCACATTGATCTTACCCGGCCTGGCCATGCTATCTAATATCAAACGAAAATGCTCCTGGGCATCAAATATTTCGTCGTAAATTATTTCGCTTTGCATATTAATCTTGTTCCATTAGTTTAAAGTCAACCTTGGTACGCAGTATTAAATCGTTCTCTATTTTGGCGTTATGCTCAATAATTGCAGCTTGCTGAGACAGGAAATCAGCAACCGGCTGCATAGGTACGTCGCTTAGTTGGCTGTAAGCATCTATAAAGGCAATACAATAAGCGCGTACCGGTTCATCGCCCAGGCAAATACCTATACCGCGGGTGCCATTAACTAACAATTCGCATTCGGTAGTAAGGGCTTCGCCTAAATAAAAGGGTTGAAATTCTACAGAGTCTTCTGCCTGTATCATGGTCATGCATAAGGCCGGTTGTTTTACCAGTTGCACTTCTACCGTTGTTTCGAGCGTTACCACAAAGGCTTCCAGTAGTTGTAACTCGCATTCGCACAGTATATAATCCTGATCTTGCATTGGGGTTCGATTATTTATTTCAAAAGTACCCGGCAATTATTTGCACTTAATTAGTGCAGAAATATTGTTTTGTTAGCAAACCGTTAGAATGGATTATTAGCGAATGATGAGCAATTAGAAGAAAAGTACCACTCTTTCGTAAGGGGTTGGGGAGTGGGCGACTATGCCAGCTCGAATTTATTACCATTAAAACGGTAACCTATGGAGCGTACGGTTTCTATGGCATCCTTATAAATACCTAGTTTTTTGCGCAGGCCCACAATTTGCACATCGGTAGATCGCTCTGTGGCAAAATATTGCGGGCCGTTAATTTTTTCGATGATCTGGTTGCGCGAAAAAACCTTGCCGGGGTATTTGGCAATTAGTTCCAGTAATTTAAACTCGCCCATGGTAAGGTCGAGCACGGCACTGTTCAAAAATACTTTATAACTAATCAGGTCTATCTTTAAAGCACCGAATTCGAGGTATTCCCTGCCATCATTCCTGGCCGGCATCAATTGCGCTGCGTCTGTACGGCGAAGGATCTTTTTAACCCGCGTCAGCATTTCTTTTACCCGCAGGGGCTTAACCAGGTAATCATCAGCGCCAACTTCCAGGGCGGTTACGGCATCTATCTCATCATTCTTACCCGTCAGCATCACCAAAGGGATATCTTTTGTAGCAGGGCTTAGCTTAAGGTTTTTACATAATTCGAGGCCATCCATTTCGGGCAGCATCCAGTCGGTAACTACCAGATCGGTGTTTTCGTTGGTGATGTATTTGAGTGCATCTACCGCGGTAAAAAAGAATTTCACCTCGTACCCTTCTTTCACAAAATTGTACTTAAGCAGCTCCAGCACATCGTAATGATCGTCAATAATAACCAGCCTGTTTTTCCTCATCGCAATTTGTTTAAGCGGTACATCCCGAAGCTTTTACTGCCCCTATTAAATTACAGTATAATATTACCGCTATAACTTGAAGCTAACTTTAGCCAAATATTAAATTCTGATAAGAAATGGCCATTTACTGTTAAATTATTATACCAAAAGTGCTTTAATAGCCATTGGCTAACATTTGGCTAACAATTACAGGGTGTACCCCCTAATTTATGTTGTGCTTTAATTCAAAACCCGATTTTAACAAACAAATAACATGAGGCTAATTAATATCGAATACCTGATTTACACTTTTACAGTAAATAATAAGCACAGTACTACATGCAGATACAAATTGTTACCCTTAATACCTGGAAGTGCGATGGCGACTATTACAACCGCCGCCAATTGCTTGCCAACCAGCTTAAAGCCCTTACACCACACATTGTAGCCTGCCAGGAATGCTTTTTGACCGAAGACGAAAAGGTAGACACCCTGCGTTTTTTGGCCGAAGAACTGGACATGTATTACCACTTTACCCCTGCCCGCCTGAAGCCCCGATTGTTAGGCGATGATGAGGTGAACAGTTACTCGGGGCTGGGTGTGCTCTCTGCCTTCCCTATTAAGGTGCTGGCAGCATTTGACCTGCCTTTTAATGAGGCCGATGGCGAACGCAAAGTGCAGCAGGTTAGTATTGAAATAACTGAGCATAAAAGGCTATTGTTAACTAATGTACACCTTACCCACTTACATAATGCCGCAACATTGCGTAAAAACCAGCTAACACAGATAGCCCATAAAACAGCCGGGAAAAACTTTGATTATAATATTATTTGCGGCGATTTTAACACCACACCCGATTCTGCAGAGCTAATTCATTTTAAAACACAATCAGAAGCTATTGATTGCTATGAAACCGGCGGCGGTAAGGCACCGAGAGTTAGCCTGAAAGAAAACGGAACAGAGCGAAATGTTGATTACATTTTTGCCTTACCCGCAGGCAGATTGAGTGAATACCCAAACGTAATAAAATCTGCCACGGTATTGAACCTTCCGGATGATTCTGGCATGTACGCCAGCGACCATTTTGGTATAAGCACTACACTAAACACCGCTTAAACACATGAAAAACAAAAACATTGCATCACCAATACTCCTTTAACAATTACCTTATTTTATATTAAAAATGGGCACCCTATTTTATATCGCCGGGGCATCCGGTGCAGGTAAAGACACTTTGATTAACTATTGCCGCAACCAGATTGACGGGATGTTACCGGTTATTTTTGCACATCGTTACATTACCCGCCCGGCCAATGCAGGCGGCGAAAACCATGTAAGCCTCAGCGAAGAAGAATTTAAACTACGCTTAAAAAATAGACTGTTTGCCATGCACTGGGTAAGCCATGGTTTGTACTACGGTATAGGCATTGAAATAAACCTGTGGTTAAAAAACGACTTTAATGTGGTGATCAATGGCTCGCGCGAGTACCTGCCCATAGCCATGGAAAAATACCCTGCAATAAAACCCATATTGATAGAAGCAACTGCCGAAACGCTTAGGGAAAGACTGTTAAGACGTGGCCGCGAAGACAGCGAAAGCATTAACGAACGTATTAACCGTAGTAAAATGATTGATACCCACAGCGAACTGTTTACGAGCATACATAATGATGGACTGCTGGAAGATGCCGGAAATGAGCTACTGGCCACCTTGCTGCAAGCTGAAAGCATCCTTTAATTAGCTAAGCATAACAGGTTGTTAGTTTGTTCACTTAAAAAATCAGGATAAAATTAAACACGATTTGATCGTTGAATAAGGTACCATAGGTTCCCGTACAAGTCCTTAAAGACTGTAACAGTACCGTAACTTTCAACTAATGGATCGCGCACAAAAAGTGATGTTGTTAGCCTACATACGATTATAATCGCGGTAAAAATCTTCCGTATCCAGGAATAAAAAAACTCTTCCCACCACACTGGTTTCCAACACTTCCCTGCTGTTGCTCATTTGCAGCATTTGCAAGCAACACCCGGCAGAGCCGGGATTGAATTAAAACCTGACCTTTTAAATAAGCAACTCACTAGTAACCAAAATGTTACTTCCTTAATAACATTGGGTAATTTAATAGAATAATTATGGGCTGGCTTTATGAAATGACAATTAATGCCTGTGCTATACTAACTGGACAGGCATTTTATTTTTAATTATGATTTATAAAGCGGAAAACAGGTTGGAGATAGTGTAAAAACCATACCTATAAATGAGGCAACATGATGTCGTAATTTGAAAATAAACTACAACCTTTAGTTAAATATTACATACTAAAAATGCTACCGTTTTATGTAATTTTAACTCAACCAATTTAACGTCGTTTATACATTTTATACCGGCACCCAATTTCCATCAGGATGAAAAGACTATTACCCGTATTATTCGTGAGTCTTTTTGCCATCGTGGCGCTGCATTCAAATGCGGCTGCACAGGCAAAAAAACAGGCATCACAAGTTAACAAGATCTTTAAAAACAAGAAACTGGTTAATGGCACGCCCCTTATCCCCGACTCATCTATCAACAAAGCCACATTTCTAAAACAATATACAGGCAACAAGGCCCTTTGGGATCGGGCTTTTGATTACCTGGCCAAAACAGATTTTGATAACACCGCACCCGGCAGGTATGCCATTGCCGGCGATAGCGTATACGCCATTGTGATACAAGGCCCCACCAAAACGCCCGAACAAGCCAAATGGGAATCGCACCTCAAGTATATTGATTTTCAATGTGTGCTTAAAGATGCTGAAACAATGCAAACCGCCCCCATGAGTACGGCTACCATCAGCAACCCTTATGATGCTAAAACAGATAACATTAATTATAATGCCACTACAGATGCATCATACACGGTTAAACCGGGGCAAATTTTATTGTTCTTTCCCGGGCAGGTGCACCGCGCCGGTTTAAAAACCGATGGTTACGATACCGATAAAAGAGTAGTAGTTAAAATTATGGTCTCAAATTAAATGATTTCAAAATAACGGTTTCAAAAATAATTACGCCAATAATTATCATCATGAAAGCAATCTTAAAAAAAACGACCACCACACCCGATCATTCATTCAATATCCACAAAGATGTGGGTGCAGCCATGCTAAGCTCGTGGCATTATCACCCCGAAATAGAGTTACTGCTTATTAAGCGCAGCTCGGGCACCTGCCTCATCGGCGATTTTGTCGGCCCGTTTAAAAACAATGATGTATACCTTTTAGGGTCAAACCTGCCGCATACCTTCAGGCACGAAAGAAAATACCTGCACCGTACCGATGAAAAAATAGGCGAATCTGTAGTCGTGCTTTTTCAGCAGGAATTGTGGGGCAACTATTTTTTAAGCCTGCCCGAAACCCAATGCCTGCTCCGCCTGCTCGAATCTGCCCGCCTGGGCTTACGTATTAAAGGCGAATCGCGCAGAAAAGTGGCTAAAATAATTGAAGAAATGATGCATGAATCGCCCACCAAAAGGATGATCCACCTGCTCTCGGCGCTCGAGATTATTGCATCCACCCAGGAGTACGAAACCATATCCAGCAATGGCTTTTTCCACGAGGTTAACAGTCTCGATAAATCGCGGATTAACAGAATCTTCGAATACACCTTTAATAACTTTCAGCGCAAAATACTGGTAGAAGATGTTGCCGCGCTGATTGCCATGGGCAAGCATTCTTTTTGCCGGTACTTTAAAGCCAAAACCAAGAAAACTTACCTCGATTTTTTAATTGAAGTACGCATTGGCCACGCCTGCCGACTGCTGGTTGAGCAAGACCTTAATGTAGCCGAAATTGGCTATTCCTGCGGATACAATAACATTTCGCACTTTTACCACCAGTTTAAAACCATTACCAACAAACACCCGCTCGAGTACCGGTCGCACTATATCCGTAAAGAGCATACCTTAATAGCAGTATAATTACACGACATGAGAAAATGCTGCCTGTTACTGTGTTTTATACTTGGCTTACTTAATGTTAGCGCCCAAAATGGATCTCAAAAACTTTGGTGGAAACAAAATAACCTGCGGGTTATCCAGGCCAACCTGCCAGATTATAAAGCAGCTACCCTCAACCCCGATTCGCTGGTTGAAGACCTCATGGCATGTTCGGCTAATACGCTGATTATTAATGCGGGCGGCATTATGGCTTTTTATCCCACTAAGCTGGATTTTGAATACACCAATCCATACCTAAAACCCAATAACATGCTGGGTAATGTGGTTGCCAAATGCCATCAGCATGGTATTAAGGTAATTGTTCGGTTTGATTTTAGCCGGGTGCACGAAAGCATTTTTAAAGCTCACCCCGACTGGTGCTATATTTCGCCCAAGGGCGAGCGCATTATTAATACAGATATGTATGCGGTATCCATCAACGCACCTTATGTACAGCAGCATGCTTTCCAGATCATTAGCGAAGTGATGGATAAATACCCCGTAGATGGTATATTCCTGAATATGCCGGGCTACCAGGTAAACAACTCATACGAAGGCAAATACCTGGGCATAGACCAAAACGAGTATGATAAAAAACGCTTTGCCGACTACAGCAAAGGCATGGTGCTGCCCAAAGAAGAAAACAAAGCCGACCCGGTATACCAAAAGTACCTGGAATTTAAAAAATTCACGGGTGATGACTGGTCAAAGCGACTGTATGATTTGGTGAAAGCTAAGAACCCGCAGATTGCGATATGCACCTATACCGATAAGTATGTGGATATTATACGACACGAATCGCAGGCGAACAGCAGCCTGCCCTACTGGCCATACACCGCGTCTGACAATGTGAATAATGCAGCACACTCCTATCCAACGCATATTATCAGCAATGCCAGTATCCAGCAAATCTCCTTTCAATCGCGCTACAATGCGGTAGAACCACAGGAAGTTGCCATCAGGTTATACGAAAATATAGCCAATGGCTCGGGCTTGGATATGAGCATGATGGGCGATATGCGGGGTTATGAAGATGAACGCAATTTTGATGTGATCAAAAAAATTTACGGCCTGCATAAAAAGTACGAATCTTATTTTGGTAACTATACTTCGGTGGCCAAAGTAGCCCTTATTGCACCGGGCTTATGGCCTAGCGGCTTGCCCATGCAGGAATATCGCGGCATACAATTAATACTGAAAGAAGCGCATATCCCTTTCGATATAATTGTGGATGAACAGATCCAAAACCTGCCAGATAAGATCAAAGCTTATAAACTTTTGATATTGCCCGATATTACCTATCTCAACACAAAAGCTATTGATGTATTGAAAGATGCCGCGGAACACGGCAGCAACATTATTGCCACCAATACCGCGCTGAATGACAATCCCGAAGCCCTGATGAATTTATTTGGAGCAAAGATCACCACCAAAGACTATGATGGCGGCGGTAATTATCTAAGCATCGATAACAAAACCACCTTTAAACGGCTAAGCAAGCAAACCATGGTTTTCCTGAAATTCAACCTAGGTCTATATGATCTTTCGGCTGCGGATGAAAGGTTTTTGCCTATCCTGAGCAAAGGCCGCCCCGGCCCACCGGAGATTATTGGCGGGCATAAGCCAACCGGTAATTATGGTATGGCAATCAAAAAACATGGGGCTAGTTCGGCAGTACTTATGCCGTTTAACATTGGCAGGCTGTATTATCAAAATGGCTATGAAGAGCACAAGAACATCTTTTTAGATGTAATAGACCGCATTTATCCGCAAGCAGCGCAGCAAATAATTACCAATGCTCCTGCCCGGGTTGAAGTACTGCTGCAGCAATACGGTAAAAACAATGCAGTTAATCGAAGCAAAAAAGATGGCTTGATCCTCCACCTCATTAACCTCACCGGTTTTAGCGGGGCTACCTACTTTGATCCGCTTCCGCTGTATAACCTAACTTTTAAAATCAAATCCGACTTTAAACCAACTAAATTGGTTACCATGACCACACAGCAACCTATTAATTTTTTGTGGAAGGATGGATACGTAAGCTTTACTGTGAAGAATTTGAATGAGTTTAATAGTATTTTGATTAATAAATAAGCCGTTAAATTCCTTTGTCATATCGACGAAGGAAGAATCTTCTTCACTATAAAAGTGTGCAATACAAAGTGAAGAAGATTCTTCGCTAACGCTCTGGATGACAATAAACATATGTAATCTCTAATACTTTTTAACCGGAGCAATCGGCGTCTTAAAACAATCATTATCTACAAACCAATCTGTTAACCGGCCGGGCCAGTTTTTGAGGCTTTGCAGTGTAGAACGTATGCCGGTGTTAAAGGCATGATTACCCTTAGAGAAGATATGCGCTTCGACAGAGACACCTGCTTCGCGATACTTTTGCAGCAATTTAACTACCGGCGGCGAGCAGCATTCGTCATCATTGGCCACCACTAAAAAGGCCGGAGGCGCATCGGGTGGAATTACATCGGGCACACCCAGCGGACCGGGGTATACCAGGATCATAAAATTGGGTTTAAAATTGGCCTGTTCAATGGGGTCGGTAGCTTTGGGGTTGCCGGTACCTTTTTCGAATGCGATCCAATCTACCACCTCACCACCTGCCGAAAAGCCCATGATACCCAAACGGTTTGGGTCGAAGTTCCATTTACCGGCATTACTACGTACTATCCGCATGGCACGTTCAGCATCCTGTTTGGCATGTACCTGCAGTTTATAGGGCGAATTGGTATCGCGCGCCAAACGGTATTTCAATACGGCAACCACAAAACCCTGCCGGGTTAAAAGCTGTGCGGCTTCGCGCCCTTCAGAATTGATTACGAGCATGCGGTGGCCACCACCCGGGCAAATCAATATTGCCGCACCATTGGCTTTATCTTTGGGCGGCATGTAAACCGTAATAGTTGGGTTATTGATATTGTAGGGATACTTACCGCCTTTCTCCGGTTCGTCCTTACGGTTCTCGAAACCCGGTGCGCCGCTTTTCCAAAGTGGAATAATGGTCGAATCGCGCTGGGCAAAAGCCGTAAACGGCAGCAATGTTAGCAGGTACAAACACAGTTTCATTTTTGCCATGGGTTATTTGTCATTATTCATTTGTCATTATTCATTTGGATATAGCCCATTAATCCCTCAGATCGAATTATGGTCACATTTATATTAAAACAACATTGCAGCAATCGGTAGCCAAGCCTGCGTCAGGTTGTTGCAATGTATATGATTAAAAACCATTACGGGTGGCAAATATAATGCTTGTTTAACTCCACAACCTATCCCACGATCGTTTTTCGTTCCACTCTGGAGTAGGTACAAAATACGATTTATCTTTCGGGTCGAGGTGTTGTTTCAGCACCTCATCATTAAGCTCAATACCCAAACCCGGCGAATTAGGCACGTTGGCAAATCCTTTGGTAATGAGCGGATTTTTATCTACCGTTTTCACAAAATCAGGCCAGTAAGGCAGGTCGATATTATGGTGTTCCAGCGCCAGGAAATTCTCTGTAGCGGCGGCACAATGCACGTTGGCCATAAACGCAACCGGTGTACCGGCAAAGTGCATAGCCATGGCCACGCCTTTTTCCTGCGCATAATCGCCTATCTTTTTGGTTTCGAGCAAACCGCCCGATGAGGACAGATCGGGGTGAATTATATCCACCGCGTGGGCATCTACCAATTTCATAAATTCTTCTTTCAGGTAAATATCCTCGCCGGTAGCAATTGGGGTATCTACCGTTTGAGAAATCTCTTTTAGCTGTTCGGTAAATTCCCAGGGCACGGTATCCTCCATCCAGGCCAACCGGTATGGTTCCAGCTTTTTGGCCAGGCGGATAATATTATTCATATCAAAATGCCCAAAATGGTCTGACGAGAGCGGCACATCATAACCAACCGCGGTGCGCACCTTATCTACATATTTGGCAATCTCATCCAAACCCTTATCAGTAAGCTGCACCTGTGTAAAAGGGTGTTTGGTATTGCCCAGCGTCATCGGCCTGTCGTTCCACTGGCCGCCTTTACCTTTCCAAAAGTTGGAGTTTACGGTTGTACCGGGGATATCTTTCACCAGCTCAATACCCAGGTCCATTTTAAGCCAGGTATAACCTTTGTCCTGCAAACGGTCTTTTACCTTCGCGCTAAACACGTTAGAATCTTCCTCTTCCGGGGTATCGGCATACAACCTGATGGTATCACGATATTTACCGCCCAATAGCTGATAGGCAGGCACATTATAGGCTTTACCGGCCAAATCCCACAGGGCCATCTCAACGCCGCATACGCCACCGGCCTGGCGGCCATGATGCCCAAACTGTTTAATGCTTTTAAACAACAGTTCTACATTGCAGGGGTTCATGCCCAGTAAACGGCTTTTCAGCATTAGGGCATAGCGTACATCGCCGCCATCACGCACTTCGCCCAAACCGTAAATACCCTGGTTGGTATCAATGCGGATAATCGGGCAACGGCCAACGGTTGTCATCGGCACGCAATAGCGCATATCGGTAATTTTCAACTCAGAGGGGTTACTATTGCGGTTTACTTTAGAGGTTGATTGTGCCAGCGTATCCTCTATCGGCGAAAACATAAAGCCGCCCAGGGCCAGCCCGCCTCCCAAAGCTGCCTTCTTTATAAAATCTCGTCGGTTGTCGGGCTGCTTGTCCTCCACGGTTATAGTTTGCTTCGGGGTGTTGTTCTCCGAAATGTACTTCTTAAATAGGTTTTTCATGTATGTTTTTATAGTTAGTTAAGTTTACCTGGTTCTGCTTTTCTTATATATTTATCCGGCTGCTTGCTACTGATACACAGGCAGGAAGTAAAAAATCAGTTCCTTTGTAATGCTTTAGCTTCATTTCGTTTGGTTCAAGTACTATTGCTTACGGTAATATTTTTTGTTTTCAAAAAGGCAATAGCCCCCACTTAACCCTTACTAAAGAGAGCCTTGTTAAAATCCTTGAAAAGCAAAAAGAATTGGTTTATAATTCGCAGGGCTGGTGATGATGAATATGGTCATTATTGATACCTTCACCTATTACCCAATACAAATAAAAACAATAGCTGAGATGTAAACTTTTATTATCAAAGCATTTTTTTGTGCTATATTGACAGGAATAGTAACTGCTACCTTGCTTAAAAACAACCACACTAAGGCTTATTAACTTGCATGCATCTGGCTTTTATAAACACTATATTTATTGTATTATTAATATATTGCAGGCTATTATTAAATAATTTATATACGCTGGCAACCTTTTGATGAGGCTTTACGTGATAGGTATAAAATGAATGTTTAAACCATAAAGTAGCAGTACGATCCTGTATGGGAGAAGCAGACTTACACGAACTAATTTCCGCTTGTATTCAGCAGGAAAGAAAAAGTCAAAAAATGCTGTATAATGCATTTTATGGCTTCGCTATGGGTATATGTTTGCGGTATGCCAATAACCGCTATGAAGCTTCTGAAATTATGAACCAGGGCTTTATGAAGGTATTTACCAGCTTGCATAAATACGATAGCTCGCGGCCGTTTAAAGCCTGGATGGGCCGCATTATGATGAACATGTCGATAGATTACTATCGCAGTAACCTTAAGATGGCCTACACAGACGACCTGGAAAAGGCCGAAAATATAACGCATAACGATTTACCAGACCAAAAACTACACTATAACGAACTGCTAGCCATGATACAGCAGCTGCCCCAAGCTGCCCGGACAGTATTTAACCTTTTCGCTATTGAAGGCTACTCGCACGAAGAAATTGGTGAGCTGCTGGGCATATCTGCCGGCACTTCTAAATCTAACTTATTTAAAGCAAGAGAAAAACTGAAGAAAATGATATTGAAAGCTGCCGAAATACCTAAAAATTTTAACGGCACTAATAATACACAAATTGTAGCCATTAGCAATGGCAACCTGTACCTGGGCTTTTTGAATAATGGGATAAGGTTATGATAGACGACGAAGAAAATAACTTAGACCATAGATTTAAGGAAGGCCTATCCAATGCCGAGGACAACATTGCGTTTCGCAATGCTGACTGGGATGCTATGGAAAAATTATTGGATGAAAAGAAAAGGCGCAAAGGCTTTATTTTCCGCCTGCCTGTCATCATAAGCGGCATAGCAGCTATGCTGTTAATGGCCTTAGGCTTCTTCTTTTTACGCACCGGAAACAAACCCGGAGCAAATAAAAATGATGTGGCAAACGTAAAACCAGCTCATCCAAATTCATTAAACAACACCACGGATACGGCCATCAGCAATGGCACTAACCTGGCAAACAATAACCCCAACACTATCGATAAAACATCTACTTATAAAAATCCGTCAAAAGGAAATTCTGCTGCTCGTGGCACGTTAAAAAATCAACCTATCGTTAAAAACTCAACTGAGTTAGTCGCTGGTTTAAATACTAAACCCCACAAAAAAGTCACGGGGAAAACAAATGGTGTTGTTAAAAATAGTGATATAGAAAGCGGAATATCAAACGATGGTAAACTGGTGTATCAGCATAATGGAAGTAAAACAGACATCTTGAATACGACAGATGAGACAGCTATAAAAAATAGCAATGCCGACCTTGCTAATGCTTCCGGAACTGCTGTATTGAGTATTGATACCGGCTTAGCCGTAGCCAACTTAAGTGCTACCGACAAACAATTGAATAACAGCAGTAACCGTTATGTTGCCGCAGTTAAGCAAAAACAAAAAGCAGCCATAAGCGCAACTGGCAACCCACATAACGTTATACTCAGCATATTAACCGCTCCAGATGTAAATGGCGTGGGCAGCTCATTTAGCCAAGGGCAGCTTGGTACTACCAGCGGGCTTATGCTATCGGTGGGTTTAACGCACAGGTTAACCGTAAGTATGGGGGCTATGTATTCTAAAAAACCTTACATGGCTAGCTTTAGCCAGTACAATACCACGTTTCAATTTAAAGATAACCCCACTAATGTATACGCAGATTGCCGTGTGCTGGATATACCCATTAATATAGATTACCGCCTTTACAGTAAGGGCAGAAACCTGTTTGCTGTAGGTACGGGTATCTCATCGTACTTTATGCTACGCGAAAACTATCATTTTGATTATACCGGCACACCCGGGCCAAGTGATTACAATATCAGCAATCAGAACCAGCATATATTCGGGGTACTTAATATTAATGCTACCTACCAGCGGCGCATTAATGAAAAGTTTGGCTTAAATGTACAACCCTACATGAAACTGCCACTTACCAATATCGGTTATGGCAAGGTAGATCTGCAATCTACCGGTGTGGCTGTGGGCGTAAGCTGGTACCTAAGTTCTTCGAGACCAAAATAGTACGATACAGAAATATGGTTTGTAATAATGCCTGACTATTAAACGAAGGCAAACAGGAATTCTTTTGCCAAAAAATAACTTTTTCTAATTAAAAAAATAAGCTTTGTACACCACCGCCAAAAAGATAAGGGCAGTATTGATACCTGCAGAAAGGCGGGCTTTAAACCGGCACCTGCTGTTGGGTATTTTAATCAGTTTGCTGGATATCCTGTCCCTGGCAATTATTGTATGGCTAGTTAACATTACTGCAAGCCATCATATAGTAGTAATTAACGGCTACTTCGTATCTGCCTGGGTAAATAATAATTTATTAGCAGTTGCCTTAATTACCCTGGCGCTTTTCGGCATCAAAAACTTAATTGGCTACCTTATTACCCAGGCACAGTACAATTACAGTTATAAGGTGGCAGGCCGTTTATCAAACACCAAACTCATCCAATACCTGCACAGCGACTATTTTAACTATGTAGATACCGACTCGTCTGTTTATATGTACCAGATTGGGCAGCAACCGGTCGAGTTTTCGCAATACCTGCTTTCGGGCTTGCAGCAAATTATTGTTCAGGCTGCGCTGATTGTATTAGCGGTTATTGCCATATTGATTTACGATACCAAATTGTTTTTGCTCATCTCTATTTTTATTGTGCCGCCGGTGCTTATTATAGCCTATCTTATCCGCAGGCAACTAAAAAGTATCCGCAGTACCACACGTATCAACAGCGAAAAAAGCCTGCAATATCTAAAAGAATCGCTCTCTGCTTATATAGAAAGCCATATTTATAACAAGCACACTTTTTTTTCAGGCAGGTATATTAAATATCAGCACCAACTTAATACCAATCTGGCTAACCTGCAAAGCATCCAAATGCTGCCATCCCGTTTGTTCGAGGTGTTTGCCATTGCAGGTATCTTTATCATTATGCTGATTAATAGCCGGGAGCATGGCAATACTGCTAATTTAATTGCCGTGGGTATATTTATGGCAGCCGCTTACAAAATTATTCCCGGCCTGGTGAAAATCATCAGCTATAGCGGGCAGATGAAGGCCTTTGACCACGTGCTTAACAACATGATGCCCGAAGAGGTTAGCACGCCTCACCAAACAAATCACAACATCAAAGCCATTCAACACATCAGCTTCTCCCGTATTCAATTCAGTTACAAAGACCGGGTGGTGTTTAACAACCTTAATTTCGAATTATCTAAAGGCAATTTTGCCGGCATCAGCGGCTTTTCGGGCCGGGGGAAGACTACGCTGATTAACATGTTGCTCGGCTTTATTAACCCGGCATATGGTGAAATTTGCATTAATACGCTGCCTGTAGACATGCCCATACTTGCCGCTTACCGCAAGCGCGTTAGTTATGTAAAGCAGTCTGTTTTATTGTTGCACGATACCATTTTAAAAAACATTGTTTTAACCGATGGCGACTATGACGCAGCCCGGTTAAACAATGCTTTACAGCTGACCGGCCTAAATGATCTCATCACACAATACCCGGATGGCATCAGCCAACTGATTACCGAAAATGGCAACAACCTCAGCGGCGGGCAGCGGCAACGCATTATGCTGGCACGTGCCCTGTATAAAGATTTTGATCTGTTAATATTGGATGAACCATTTAACGAGTTGGACGATGCCTCGGAACGAAAGATCCTGACGCATTTGAAACAACTGGCTGAACAGGGTAAAATGATATTATTTATTACCCATAACCAGCAAAGCCTCAATTTTTGCAATAAAATAATTACTCTCGATGAAGCCTGAAGCACTGGTGATCTTAACGCCCGGTTTTGCGGCAGACGAGGGCGATACCACCTGCCTGCCGCCACAGCAGGTTTTTGCAAAAGCGTTAAAACAGGCTTACCCAAATGTCCAAATCATCATTCTTACTTTCCACTACCCTTTTCGTACCGATCATTATCACTGGCATGGCTGTGAGGTAGTTAGTTTTAACGGCAAAGATTGGGGCAAAGGCTTTAGATTAAATACCTGGATAAAGGTTTGGAAAAAGCTTGGTACCTTAAATAAGCAATATCACCTGCTGGGCATCCTCAGTTTTTGGCTGGGCGAGTGTGCGCTGGTGGGACAGCGATTTGCGGGTCGGCATGGTTTAAAACACCACATCTGGCTGTTGGGGCAGGATGCCAAGGCCGGCAACCGCTATTTTAAACGGACCAAACCTGATGGCAACACACTGATTGCCTTATCTGATTTTGTGGCAGAGCGTTTTGAGCAGGGATATGGCATCAAGCCGCAGCATACCATCCCGGTGGGTATTGATGTGGGGTTATTTAGCAATCTGCCTGTTAAAAGGGATATTGATATACTGGGCGCAGGCTCGCTGATCCCGCTTAAGCAATACCATTTACTGATAGAAACTGTACGCTTTGCTAAATTGTATTTCCCGACCATCCACGTAGCTATTTGCGGCAAAGGGCCCGAGGAAGAAAAGCTAAAACAACTCATCTGGCAGTATCAACTCGAAAACAATATTAACCTGTTGGGCGAAGTGCCGCATAGTGAAGTAATTAAGCTGATGCAGCGTTCCCGCTTGTTTGTACATCCGTCAGCATATGAGGGTTTTGGGGCCGTAATAGCCGAAGCCTTGTATGCAGGTACGCATGTGGTTTCCTTTTGCAGGCCAATGAACGGGGTAATCGATCATCATCACGTGGTTGATAATATTAACGAATTGCAAAAGCGGGTTATTGAATTACTGATACAAAAAAACCTCGATCATCAACCTGTGTTGCTTTACACCGCAGAACAAATTGCCCGGCAAATGATGGAACTTTATTGGGTAAAGGATTAAGGGCGATGGGCGATGGATTGACAAGCTGCATAAACATCCTCCGCAATACTATCAAAAGACAGGTTTTGATTAAAATAGCAGATCACGTCTTCTGCACTAATATGCGGTTCATCCAGGCTGCATAAAGTTTTATACAGATCGAGGTGATCGCCCGGTTGATACAGGTAACCATATTGGCCATTATTTGTAATTTTTCTAAAAGGTGGGATATCAGTAACCACCGGTATGCAGCCGCAGGCCATGGCCTCTAACAGTGCGTAACCGCTCCCCTCTTTATAACTGCCAGAAAGATAATAATCTGCCGCACTGAACCATTGCGGCAATTCATCATGAGAAACACTACCAACCAGATGAGTTGCCGCTTTAAGCCGTTCATCACTGCTGAGCATAGTCTTGATATCGTCCAGTTGTTCGCTGGTTTGGTAGATCATGTATAACCGGGCCAACGGCTTAAAATGTAAATATTGGGCAAAAGCCTTTAACACCATCAACGGGTTTTTATTAGCATTTAACCGGCCTACCCACAAAAAAACCGGCCCTCTTCCCTGCATATTAAGCACTTTACGGCTTTGGCATTTATCCTGGGCTAAGAAATTAGTAGAAGCTTCCAGCACTTCAAATACTTTTTGATTTTTGCTAATCACGCCCTTTTGCTCCCAGATGTTTGCATTACCGGCTGATGTAAACAGGTAGGCGTCTACAAACCTCGAGGCCAGTTTTTGGCACCAACCTTTAATGCCTTTAAATGGTAATTCGCCGTGGTGCTGCGCTATAATTTTGCAGTTGCTGTTACATTGCAGTCTCAGTAAAATAACCTGTAATGGAAACACCAGCCCCTGTACTAAAACTACATCGGGCTGCTGGCGACTGATGAACTGATTAGCCTTAAATGGCAAATACCTGAATTTATTGATGCCTTTAAAAAAGTGATACTGCAACCCACCACCCACACAAAAGCCCTCGAAACCAGCATGCTTTACAAACTGGATGTCCATTTTATCCGGCAGCATTTCGGCATAACGGGTAACCAAGCGATGGCGCTGCAATACCTCTTCGGGCTTGCTATACTCGAGGTGGGTGTAATATGTAACGTCAACCAGTTTAATCATCTGCGTATAATTATGCGGCCACTACCGGGAACAGGGCTTCGGGATAATACGATCTGATCTGCTCCATCAACCCGGTTATATTGCCAATAGCATATTTGTAAGCATCTCCAATCTTAACCCTATCAAACTGCTGTAACGGGAAATTTTTATCTGCTAACTGCTGATGGATCTCGGCATCAAACAATATGATTTTACCCCGGTGCATCACCAGCAGTATATCTTCGGGATTAAGGCTGTAGAGGCTACCAGGCTTTTTTCTGCCTATTACCATATCAGCATCCTTATTGGCAGTCAGTTCACCAGTATTGAGTTTCCAGATTTGAGCGGGGCCAGTGGTAAGGCTGGCTAATAATTCTGCTGCATTTAAATGCCCCGTCTTTACTGCCAGGCGCAGATGTTCCCAGATATTCCAGTCGCTGGTCAGGGCCGAATCTGTGCCGAACAAAATGGACGTATGCTGTTTCAGGTTTTTAATATCCGCGGTTTGGTTCAGCAAAAAAAAATTGGATTGCGGGCACCATACCAGGGCTTTAAACTTTTCGGCCTGCCGGGCTTGCATAGC
Organism: Mucilaginibacter polytrichastri; assembly: GCF_001911425.1. GTDB lineage: Bacteria > Bacteroidota > Bacteroidia > Sphingobacteriales > Sphingobacteriaceae > Mucilaginibacter > Mucilaginibacter polytrichastri. The sequence goes on from NZ_MPPL01000001.1 coordinate 2,994,278, forward strand.
CACGCCATGTATACCGATCAGCTTTTTATTAAACAGATTTGCTTTTAAAAGCTGGTCAATTTCCTGATGTGCCAACT
>NZ_MPPL01000001.1:2994364-3009453 GCF_001911425.1 Mucilaginibacter polytrichastri
ATCAATACCCTCACCTGTGTGTATCACATAAGGATAATTAAACTTCATCGGGTTATTTAGCTTCCATTTCCAACGTTTCTCAAACTGCACCGAATGCAGGCAATGGTAAGCCTGTACAACATTGATCAGGTCTGTCTGATACCCCGGTCCCGGCCCATCGCTATGATCTACCACAGTGGTTACCCCTGCCAGCAAGTTTTTATAAACACCCCAGGCAGCCCTAAGCTGCTGCGGCACCTGCAAAACCTGCTTAATTTGTTCTTTATATTGCCGGTGGATTTGCGCCCCCCACTCCGTATAATTTTGATAGAACCGGTCGCCAAACTGCGGGAACAAATTAAAATCCAGATGATCGTGCGAATTGATCAGACCCGGAAAAACGATGGCGTTATCAAAATCAAGCACCAATTCATCAGTACTTGTTGCCGTTGGTGTTACCGATTTAATCAGTCTGCCTTCAACCTTAATGCTAACAGGCTCATTGCCGTTAATTAGATTTAAATTGCTGAATACCATTTTTGGTTCGGGTTAAACACATGCCATATATAATGGGGCGGCCTTTAAATTTCTCATAAACGCTCAGGGCATTTTTCTTTTCGTAATAATGCTTAACGCGTTCATCAACCAGGCGTTCTTCTAAAGCAGCAACCGTAAATCCATAAGCCGCCAACTTAGTAATCAGCATACTAACCGGGTGTACATGGTTACGGATAGATACCTTTTGGCCCTGCACGCTGAAAGTCCTTTTACCACCCATCGCCAGCGCTTCGGGATGAAAATCGGTAATAATAACTGAAGCATTGGGCTTTAAAGCTTTCGCCCAAGCCTGCAAAACGTCATCTATATTGCCAATATGTGCCACAGTCAAGGTAGATACGATTATGTCGATAGAATTTTCTTTAAGCTGAGGTACCAGATCGCCTTCCAGCTTCACCACATCGCCCTGCGGATATTTTATTTTCAACCCATCCAGCATACCGCCGGATACATCATAGCCTGTAAGTTTGGCGGGGTGCTTAGCCAACAGTTTCGGCCAGTGCCTGCCAGTGCCGCAGCCCATATCGGCCACTATTTTATTTTCAACATCAATCGTATCCAATAACACGCTAAAGACTTGCTCGTCCAGCGCCAGCATCAGGTTATCGGGCTGGTTATCGTAATCGGCAGCCCACAGGTCGTAAGCCGCCTCCGATGGTGTGTCGGGTACTTTCTTAGTAAACAAAAAGTGGTTAAGGTAACCTTTTAATTGAGCAATCATGTGGTGGGTAGCTTTATAACATTACGCCCAAAACCGCATAATGGTTGCCACATAATTTAATATACCCGCAAGGCAACCTATGCCAAACGGGCCGCGTAACCTTTATATCAGAAGCACGCTAAAATGAACAAAATACTGCTGTTTAACCCCCGTAGCGCTAACAATAAATACCGCATACCCAACTCTATCCTCAATATTGCCGCATCTGTAGAGGGCAAATACGAATGGGTAATTGTTGATGGTAACTGCGAACACGATGCCCTGAAAAAGATTACCGATTACCTCGACACGGGCGAGTTCCGTTACCTTGGCTTCACTGTAATGCCCGGCCCGCAACTGAGGCAGGCCATACCGATCTCTAAATATATTAAAGAACACTACCCCGATACCACCATGGTTTGGGGCGGGTATTTTCCGTCGATCTATGACCAGGTTTCGCTGAACTCCGGCTACGTCGATTTTATCATCAACGGCCCCGGCGACCATGCTTTTTTAAAGCTGGTTGATGCACTCGAAAACTTTCAGCCCTACGAACTGATCAAAAACCTGATCTATAAAATTGACGGCAAGATCTATAAAACTGCTAAGGCCGACCTGCTTGACCAGGACACGCTGCCGCCCCTACCCTATGATAAGCTGAATAACTTTTATCCGCTAACCAAGTTTCTGGGAAAGACCTACCTGGGCAATCATACCATGGCCTATCATTCAAGTATCGGTTGCCCTTTCACCTGCTCATTTTGCTCGGTGGTGCCTATTTATGAAGCCCGCTGGAAGGGAAAATCGGCCGCAAATATTTATAAAGACGTTAAGTATATCAAAGATAAATGGGGTGCCGATGCTATTGAATTTCATGACAATAACTTCTTTGTATCCGAAAAACGCGCGGTTGATTTTGCCAAACTGGTAATGAATGATAACATGACCTGGTGGGGCATGGCGCGCATTGATACCATGGATAAGTTTAAAGATGAATCATTAGCCATTATCCGGAAATCTGGCTGTAAGATCATCTTCTTCGGTGCCGAAAGCGGTAATGATGCTATACTGGAGCAAATGGATAAAGGCGGTACCCAAAGCGGTGCGCAGATCTTAAGCTTTGCCGAGCGATTGAAGAAGTTCGACATCATCCCCGAATATTCGTTCGTGCTTGGCACGCCTGCACCTACCCCCGAAGAGGTAATGAAGCAGATTGATTTTGATATCGATTTTATTAAGAAGGTAAAAGCCATCAACCCTAAAACCGAGATTGTGATCTATACTTATAGTCCGGTTGCCACTGAGGGCTCTGAATTGTACAAGCAGGTGGTAGAAGCCGGGTTTACCTTCCCACAGGTGTTGGAAGACTGGATAAGCCCGGCCTGGGAAAACTTCGACCTGCGTAAAAACCCGCTTACACCCTGGTTAAAACCGGAGATGATTGACAAGATCCGCAACTTCGAAACAGTGCTCAATGGCTGTTACCCTACCGTTACCGATATTAAGCTCAACGTTTTAAAACGCAAAGCAATTAAACTGTTGGCCAATTTACGATACCGTACCAGCATTTACCATTACCCATACGAGATTAAACTATTACAAAAGGTTTGGCATTACCGCCAGCCAGAAATTCAGGGATTTTAAAACTGACCCTTTATGCAAATCAAAAATCTCTACCATACCCTGCAACGCACGCGGACGCTCGAAACAGACCGGATCCACGCCCTGCCAATAGCCATACTGATGCCACACAGCGCCTGCAATTGCCGCTGCGTAATGTGTGATATTTGGAAGGATAATAAGAACCTGAAACAGCTGACCGAGGCTGATATAAGCGACCTCCTGTCGACCTTTAAAAAACTGGGCACGCAACAAGTATTGATGTCGGGTGGCGAGGCCTTGCTTAACCCCAATTTCTTTAAGCTGTGCGAATTGCTTAAGCCCCACAACATCAGCATTGTACTGCTTACCACCGGCCTTTCGGTACGTAAGCATGCTTATGATATTATTAAATATGTAGATGAACTGATCGTATCTCTGGACGGCGATGAGCAACTGCACGACCAGATTCGCAACATCCCCAATGCCTTCCGTAAAATGAAGGAAGGGCTGGCTTTTATCAAGTTCCTGAAACCCGATTTTAAGATCACGGCCCGTACAGTGATCCACCGGATGAACTACCAAAAATGGCCCGATATTGTACAAACGGCCCGCAGCCTGGGTATCCAGCAGATCAGCTTTTTGCCTGCCGATGTAAGCAGCCATGCTTTTAACCGCCAGATGGCCTGGGAAACACCGCGACAAAATGAGCTATTAATCCAAGAGAACGAATTGCAGGAACTGATTAAAATGGTGAATAAGGTGGTGATCATTAGTCGCCGCCACCCGGGCTTGGTAGCCGAATCTGACGAGAAGCTGTACAACATTTACCGTTACTATGCCGCCTTTTATGGCCTTAACCCCTTCCCTTTTAAAAAGTGTAATGCGCCCTGGGTATCTACGGTTATCGAGGCCGATGGCAGCGTAAAACCCTGCTTCTTTCATGAATCGATGGGCAATATCAGGGATAAAAGCCTGAATGAGATTTTAAATACCCCGGAAGCTATTGCCTTCCGCAAACTATTAAAAACCGGGCAAAATGATACCTGCGCACGCTGCGTGTGTTCATTGAATTTGCCGCCTAGTACCCGTTTAAATTAAGTTATGGCAGTCAGCGTATTATTAACCCATTCCTATTTTCTGCGGTTTGATAAAAAACAATGGCAGATTAGCCAGCCTTATGCACCGCTGGCTACGTTATATGCGGCCGCCATTTTGCGCAACCAAGCCTACGAGGTAACGTTTTTCGACACCATGTTTGCGCATGGCCCGATGGATATTGAAAGCCAGCTACAAACGAAACCCAACTTTTTTGTGATCTATGATGATGGCTTTAACTACCTCACTAAAATGTGCCTTACCAATATGCGTGAGGCCGCATTTGAAATGTGTAAAATGGCCAAAGCGCAGGGCTGCACCGTAATTGTATCCAGCTCTGATGCTACAGATCGTTATAAAGAATACCTGAACGAGGGCGCAGATTATGTACTCATTGGCGAAGCCGATGATACCCTGCCCGAGCTGATCGGCACATTAACATCAGGCGATACTTTCGAAGCCGGCGAAATACCCGGCATTAGTTACCTTAAAAACGGCACAGCCATTAAAACAGTTCCCCGCAGGGTTATTAAAGATTTAGACCGCCTGCCTTTTGCCGCCTGGGATTTGATTGATATTGCACCCTACCGCAATGCATGGCTCAAGAGCAAAGGCTATTTCTCTATGAATATGAGCACCACCCGGGGTTGCCCCTTTAAGTGTAACTGGTGTGCCAAGCCTATTTACGGCAACCGCTATAATTCCCGCTCGCCGGAGCATGTGATGGAGGAGCTCAAACAGATGCACCAGCTATTCCGGTTCGATCATATTTGGTTTTGTGACGATATTTTTGGGTTAAAACCCGGCTGGGTACAGGCATTTGCCGGGCTGGTTCAGCAAAGCGGACTTGATTTTAAATTTAAAATCCAATCCCGTGCCGACTTATTGCTAGACGATGCCGAGGTGGAGGCCCTTGCCCTGGCCGGTTGCGAAAATGCCTGGATAGGCGCCGAAAGCGGGTCGCAACGCATACTGGATGCAATGGATAAAGGCACAACCATAGCACAGATCCATACAGCTACTGCTCTATTGAAGAAGCATGGTATCCATCCATCCTTCTTTATCCAGTTTGGTTATCCGTCAGAAACTAAAGAAGATATTGCCCAAACGGTACAGATGATTAATAACCTGCTGCCTTATGAAATAGGGATCTCGGTATCCTATCCCCTGCCGGGAACGGTATTTTTTAACCGGGTTAAAGAAGAACTAAAAGATAAAACCAACTGGACCGACTCGAACGAAATGGCGCTGATGTTTCAAAACACTTATCCGCCGGTATTTTACAAGCAGCTGCACAAATATGTACACCAAAACTATCACCGCCATTTAGCCCGTGCTGGGCTATTGCAATTGCTTAAAGCACCTTTACAGGCAAATATTAATACAGTTAAGAAAGCTTTATCTATCATTTATTATACCCCTGCCACCTGGGTACAACAGGCTAAACTAAACCGGGCAGAAACCGCATGAGCAGCATAACCACCATACCGCACGAACAGCAGGCCGGATCTGCATTCTCTAAGCAGGCAGCCATTTTTGATAAAATTTATGCTGATAACACCATTGTGCATTATAAGCGTAAGCGGGTTCGGGAGCATTTTATAAGTCTGCTTAAACCCGGTAGTAAAATCCTGGAACTAAATAGCGGTACAGGCGAAGATGCCATTTATTTTGCCCAACAAGGTCACCGGGTACATGCTACAGATATAGCCGAAGGTATGCAGCAAAAGTTGCGGCAAAAAGCTGATACGTTTATTGATCAGAGGAAGATTAGTACCGAACTCTGCTCATTTACTCAGTTAGATAATCTGAAACAACGCGGCCCTTATGATGCTATCTTCTCCAATTTTGGAGGGCTAAATTGTACCGATCAGTTAGGCGTTGTATTGGCTTCATTCGATAGGTTGCTAAAACCCGGCGGCGTAGTAACCATGGTTATTATCCCCAAATTTTGTTTATGGGAATCATTATTGATATTTAAAGGGAAGTTTAAAACGGCTACCCGCAGGTGGTTTGCCGGCAAAGGCCGCACTGCGCACATCGATGGCAAATACTTTACCTGCTGGTATTATAACCCGTCGTACCTCACTAAGCGTTTAAAAAACAATTACGAATTGGTAGGGCTAGAAGGGCTGTGCACATTTGTTCCGCCGTCCTATATAGAAGGTTTTGCAGAAAAGTACCCGGCAAGTTTCCGCATGCTTCAATCCTTAGAAAACCGTTTTAAAAGCAGTTTCCCATTTAAATACTGGGGCGATTACTTTATTATTTCTTTCCGCAAAAACGCGTAATCAACTAATTCAGTGCCGGGTTTTCGGGGAAGTTGGCAATATGAGCATATCGCTGGCCTAAACCAATTACAACTTCTTTCCAAAGGTTTTGCTCATCGTGGGTAAAAACCAGGTCGGAGCTAAATTTGTTGGCAACTATCCAGGTATCTTCTGCTAGTTCGTCATCAAGCTGGCCGGGCGTCCAGCCAGAGTATCCGGCAAAAAATTTAATCTCGTCATCCTTTAGCTGGTAGGTATTAATTAAATCCTTTACCTGCTCAAAATCGCCGCTCCAGTATATGCCATCCCCTATTTCGGTGCCACCGGTTATCTTCTCGGGGCAGCGATGTATAAAATGCAGTGTATTGTTGCCAACCGGCCCGCCCACATAAACAGGCAGTTCGGAGTACGAAATATCGGGTAGCAGATCGCCTATCATATATTCACTCTGATGGTTGAGCACAAAGCCCATAGCACCCAGGTCTGAGTATTCGGTCAATAATATCACCGATCGTTTAAAGTTCGGGTCCATCATAAAAGGCTCCGAAATAAGCAAGCGGCCGGCAGCGGCAGAAATGGTGCTAAGCATACAGTTTAATTTAAATTATAACACAAACGTTAAATTAATGTTCTTTTTTAATAACGTTGTATACAACACAACGGATTTATAAAATATTACTAAAGCGTATTTGTAGATTTGCAACAATGAGCCAAAAAGACATACAAGATCTTAGACAAGATTACCGCGCGGCATCTCTGTCAGAAAAAGATATTAAACAAGATCCCTTTACCCAGTTTGATAGCTGGTTTAACCAGGCACGCGCAGCAGAAATGCACGAGCCCAACGCCATGAACCTTGCTACGGCAACTACTGACGGCAGGCCATCGTCGCGCATTGTACTGCTTAAAGGCTACAACGCCGAAGGCTTTATATTTTATACCAACTACCTGAGCCGTAAAGGTAAAGAAATTGCGAAAAACCCGCTGGGTGCCATCACTTTTTGGTGGGGGCCGCTGGAGCGCCAGATCCGTATTGAGGGTACCATTGAAAAAATAAGCAAATATGATTCTGAAGCTTATTTTATTTCGCGCCCCAAAGGCAGCCAGATTGGTGCTGTGGTTTCGCCGCAAAGCCAGGAAATTGACGGCCGCGAAGGGCTGGAAGAAAGATGGAAACAGGTTGAAAAAGAGTACGAAGATAAAGACATTGCTAAACCGGCACATTGGGGTGGCTATATTTTAAAACCACGCCTGTTTGAATTTTGGCAAGGCCGTACCAGCCGTTTGCACGACCGGATTATATTTAAAAAAGCCGATAAAAGTAACTGGAAAATTGTTCGCCTTGCGCCATGATCCTTTTGGAGATTAAAGATCTGCTTATTGCCAAGTTTGGCAGCGATGTTATTGCGGGTGAAGAGGCAGGCATTTTACAGCCTGCCCTGCTTATTGCCCCCAACCGCATTGTTGAGGTTTGCCACGAGTTGAGAGACAACGAGGCTACCTATTTCGATTACCTATCGTGCCTTACCGGTGTTGATTACGGTGTTGAAGCGGGTAGATTTGGCGTGGTTTATAACCTGGCATCCATCCCCTACCAAACACAGTTGACTTTAAAGATTAGCCTGGAGCATGGCCGGAGTCTGGAAAATCTACCCACGTTCCCCAGCCTGGTTGATGTTTATAAGACGGCCGACTGGCATGAGCGTGAAGCATACGACCTGCTAGGGATTTTTTTTGAAGGTCACACTGATTTACGACGAATTTTACTGCCCGATGATTGGGAAGGTTTCCCCATGAGGAGAGATTACCAGGCTGCCGAGTATTATAAAGGGATTAAGATCGATTGATTCTCCATTTTGTCATTGCGAGGTACGAAGCAATCTCGTAGCTATGCAGATCGAATAACATGCGACGAGATTGCCACGCTATCGCTCGCAATGACAACCAATATAAATCAGAAATGACTAATAAAGCATTTGATCTATATCAACAAAAAATAGCCACTGCTGCCACCGAAGACATGGTGCTTAACATGGGGCCGCAGCACCCGTCTACGCATGGGGTTTTGCGGCTGGAGTTAATTACCGATGGCGAGATTGTGAAGGAAGCCATCCCGCATGTAGGTTACCTGCACCGCTGTTTCGAGAAACATGCCGAAGCACTTACCTATCAGCAAACTATTCCGTTTACAGACAGGATGGATTACCTGGCCTCCATGAATAACAGCCACGCCTGGGTAATGGGTGTTGAGCGCATGCTGGGCATCGATCAGGATATCCCTAAACGGGTTGAATATATTCGTGTGCTGGTTTGCGAATTAAATCGCATCGGATCGCACTTAATTGCCTTGGGTACTTATGGTATCGATATTGGTGCCTTTACCCCTTTTTTATGGTGTTTCCGCGATCGCGAACATATTATGGGTATGCTGGAGTGGGCTTCGGGTTCACGCCTGCTCTATAACTACATCTGGATAGGAGGCTTGTTCTATGATCTTCCGGTTGGGTTCGAAGAGCGCTGCGCAGAGTTTGTAACCTACTTTAAACCCAAACTAAAAGAACTGAACGAACTGCTTACTGATAACCAGATCTTTATCAAGCGTACCGCAAATGTGGGTGTATTACCGCTTAACGTGGCTATTAACTATGGCTGCTCTGGCCCGGTATTACGAGGTTCGGGCGTAAAGTGGGATCTTCGCCGTATTGATAATTATTCTGCCTACCCCGAACTGGATTTTGAAATCCCGGTTGGTAAAGGCGAAATGGGTACAGTGGGCGACTGCTGGGACCGCTATAAAGTACGTGTTGACGAAATTTCCGAATCGTTAAAAATAATTGAGCAGTGTGTAGAACGCTTGCAAAAAGATTTAAAACGCAGCCCTGATTTTGACCCAAGAGCTAACATGCCCCGCAAGATTATCCCTAAAGCGCAAGACTATTACATGCGTGCCGAGGGTGCCCGTGGCGAGGTTGGTTTCTATTTTATGGCTGATGGCAAAACCGAGATCCCTTTCCGCGTTAAAGCCCGTGGGCCAAGTTTTAATAACCTATCCGTGATCTCCGAACTCTCCAAAGGCGTTATGATTGCCGATCTGATTGCTATTTTGGGTTCAATTGATATTGTACTGGGTGAAGTAGACAGGTAAGAGAGAGGCAAGAAACGAGAGACAAGATAAAAACATCCTTCCTTTTGTTGTTCAGAACGCAGTGTAAAACTGACCAGAGGGTGATCATTAATACCGATAAAAACAACACCTTATTAATAATCTTCTTCGATACACTTAGCCCATGCAAGGCGAAGAAGATATTTCGCTTCCGCTCAATATGACAAATTAAAAAAGTCATAACCATTTTGATACAATACATTGATTTTCAATAGAAAATACTATTTTGTATCAACTTTAATTCTGACCTTCTTAATTAATCAAATGGAAAAAAACTTTACTTTAAAAAGGTATGGTTGCGTGGTTGCGTCTGTGGCTATGCTCGCTATCGGCACCGTACTCCCCTCCCGCACATTGGCGCAAACTGCCACCCCAACTATTTCGCAAGCAAAAATCGATGCCCTTAAAAAAGAGCTGATCACCGAAATCGGCAACCAGCAAAAATCTGCCCAGCAAATGGTAGATATGGTTTTCAGCTTTGGCGAACTCGGCTTTCAGGAGTATGAAACCTCCAAATATTTAACAGACATTTTAAAAAAGAACGGCTTTATGGTAGAACAGGGTGTTGCCGGTATCCCAACCGCATGGGTTGCAAAATGGGGATCGGGCAAACCGCTTATTGCCATTGGCAGCGATATTGACTGTATCCCCAAAGCATCGCAAAAACCGGGCGTAGCCTATCATGACCCCATTATTGAGGGTGCACCCGGCCATGGCGAAGGCCATAATTCGGGCGAACCTTTAAATATACTGGCCGTTTTGGCACTTAAAAAAATTATGGAGCGCGAGCATATCCAGGGCACTTTAATGCTTTGGCCCGGTGTTGCAGAAGAACTGGTAGGCACCAAGGCTTACTACATTCGCGATGGTTATTTTAAAGATGTAGATGCCTGTATATTTACCCACGTTGCCAATAATTTATCAGTTGGCTATGGCGATAACGGTAACAACGGATTGGTATCTATTAAATACAGTTTCAGTGGGCAGGCGGCACACTCTGCAGGTGCGCCATGGCGTGGCCGTAGTGCCCTCGATGCTGTGGAACTGATGGATGTTGGCTGGAACTTCCATCGCGAGCATATGGAGCCTACCCAGCGATCCCACTATGTAATTGTAGATGGCGGCGACCAACCCAATGTAGTGCCTTCAAAGGCCTCGGTATGGTATTATTTCAGAGACCGCACTTATCAAAAAATTAAAGACATGTGGGATTTTGGCAACAACATAGCCAAAGGCGCCACCCTCATGACTAATACCACCGTTACCTGGGAACTGCTAGGTACTGCATGGCCGGGCCATTTCAATAAACCTATTGCCGAAGACATGTACGATAATATTAAAATGGTAGGCCTGCCCCAATGGAGCGAAGCCGACCAGGCCCTGGCACGTGCTGCGCAAAAAGAAATGAAAGCGCCGCCTACAGATAACACAGGCAATAAAATTGATGGCTTGGCCACCAAGCTGGATAGCCTGAAAGGCCCTGTTAAATTTTCGATAGGTGGTGGTAGCGATGATATTGCTGATATATCATGGAACGTGCCAACCATTGTACTGGGTTACCCTTCTAATATCCCGGGTTTGCCGGGCCACCATTGGTCAAACGCTATATCTATGGCTACGCCTATTGCCCATAAGGGTGTAGTGGCCGGTGCAAAAGCCGAAGCCCTTACCCTATTAGATATGCTGGTTAAGCCCGAAATAATTGCCAACGCCTGGAAGTATTTTAACGAGGTACAAACCAAAGAGACCAAGTATATCCCGTTTGTATCTAAAACAGATAAACCGGCCATCTCACTCAACAAATCTATTATGGCCGAGTATCGCCCCGAAATGAAGAAATACTATTACAACCCGGCCAAGTATGGTTCGTATTTGGAGCAGTTAGGCATCACTTATCCAACCGTACGTACTGCTGCTACGAAGACGGTTGATGATGTGAATTAGTCTATTTGGGACACAAAGGGAGACACAAAGTATTGTGTATCTACTCCGCCCGTCGTGCTGAACTTGTTTCAGCATCCCACTTGCTAAGTATATAACATATTATGTTTGCGACCTGTCCTGTGGGATGCTGAAACAAGTTCAGCATGACGGGCGCGGAATAAAATAAACATTACAAAGTCTGCGACCTGTCCTATGAGATGCTGAAACAAGTTCAGCATGACGGGCGCGGAATAAAATAAACATTACAAAGTCTGCGACCTGTCCTATGAGATGCTGAAACAAGTTCAGCATGACGGGCGGTGATATAAAACAAAAAGCCCCTTCACAGAGTAATAGCCTATGAAAAGACAGGATAAAAAGTTATCTTTATGATAATGAATATAATAGAAGTGCTTGCAAGGTATTTTGAACAGGACACCTGCATTGAACATTTGGAAAGCATTAGATGGCAAGGGGCGCCGCAATGCCCTTATTGTAAGAGCAAACAAAGTACAAAACGAAAAGAAACATCGCGTTATCAGTGTAATGGCTGTAATAAGAGCTATAGCGTTTTGGTTGGGACTATTTTTGAAGCCACTAAATTGCCCCTGCCCAAATGGTTCCTGGCAATAACGCTTATTCTGAATGCAAAGAAGGGATTATCTTCTTTGCAATTAGGGCGTGATATAGATGTTAACCGTAACACCGCATGGTATTTGCAAATGCGCATCCGCAAGGCGATGCAGGAGGGCGAAGATCAGGATCTGTTTACTGGCATCGTGGAGATAGATGAGACGTATATCGGTGGTAAGAAAGCAAACCATTCAAAAAAAAAGCGTCAGGAAAGACGCGATAATGGATTGCAGATCACAGGAATGCAGGATAAACAAGCTGTTCTCGGTATGCTGGAGCGTTCGGGTCGGATAAAACTCCAGGTACTTGACAAGGCGCAAGGAAAAACGATCAAGCCTGTTATTGAGCAAACAGTAAGCAAGGATGCAAGTCTGGTCACTGACGGCTTTGGCGGCTACGCGGGCTTAGGTAAACAATACAAAGAACACCAGATACTTAATAAGGAGAAGGAGGAATATACAAGAGGTAAGTACCATACTAATACGATAGAAGGCTTTTGGACGCTACTCAAACGAGGCGTTTATGGACAATACCACAAAGTATCTGTAAAGCACCTCCAAGCCTATCTAAATGAGTTCACCTTTAAATATAATCATAGGGATAACAAATCAATATTTGATACACTAATTAACAAATGCGCCTTACAAAACAATACTCCTGTCTTTTCATAGGCTATTACTCTTCACAGGGGCTTTCGTTTTATAATATATATAGTGGGTTGCTTAGTGGCTGTATACCTTAATCTGGTATACATAGTTTTGTACTTTTTTAATCTGCTGGGCACGGGTTAGGCTGGCCAGTGTATTTTTACTATTAAGCACAATCTTTTTATTAGCCGAATCTACAGGCATATTTTTGATGGCCTTTAACAGGTATTCAGATTTTACGGCGAAGGCTGCACCTTCCATCAGTGATTGTTTACCGCTGATGATGCCGATGATATTACCTTTATTATCCAGCAACGGTGCGCCGCTGTTACCCGGGTTTACCGGTATAGAAACTTGGTAAGCTGTAGTATCATCATGGAAACCGGTAGAAGATGACAGGTAACCTTTACCATAAACAACATCGTTGCGCGGGTAACCAATGGTATAAACATCTTCGCCCAAATCGCTTTGTGTGCGTTTAAGCGTGTAAGGGAGCGCACTTTGGCTTTTAAAGGTCGAGTCGTCTATCCTTAATAAGGCAACATCATATTGCGGCTCTGTGTATACTACACGTGCATGAAAAGATTCGCCGGCGGCATCCTGTACGTATACAGAATCGGCACCGTTTACCACGTGGTAGTTGGTTACCACATAGCCGTTTGCTGACACGGCAAAACCGGTACCGCCAAACTTGGCCGGTTCAATTACTCGTTTGCCTGCTTTAATATCGTGCAGTAAAGCGTTGGTAGAACGGTTTAATTTATCAGTGCTACGTTTGTAGTTTTCCAGCTGCATACGTAACTGGGTATAGTTAGAATCGTGCCCGGCAAAGTAGCCTGTGAAAAACAAGGTACCCAACATGGCAAATATCGCTATAGATGCAGCTACAGATATTTTTGAATGATGGTTACGCCACAACTGCACCACCCACGACGGGCGATCTGTCAGCTCTTCCTTCAGCGCGTGTACATCTATTTCCTGGTGTATGGCGTTTAGTCGCTGTTCCAGTTCGCGGCGCTCGTTGTATTGTTTTAGTAAGCCAACAAACTGGCGGTGCTCGTTAACCTGGCGGCCAACTTCTGCATTGTCTTTACGAAGTACGTCAAACGCCAATCGTTCTTCGCGGCTCATTTCGCCGTTCAGATAACGTTCAATCTCGTCGTGTAACTGCCTGTCGTTCATATTTTCCTCTCCTCCTGATTATGCTGAAAAAATAACTTCTTCAGCCTTTGCAAACATTTATATTTCTGCGTTTTGGCATTGTCTGCATTGGTATACCCAAAACGCTCACAGATTTCCTGCATGGATCTGTCGTGCATGTAAAAATCTTCTATTATGGTTTTGCAGGGTTCACCTAATAAAGCCAGTGCACCTTCCATTTTGGTGAACTGCAAATCGCGGTCGGTTTGTTTTTCTACCTCATCCTCTACAGGTAAATGATCCTGAAAGTCTTTAATATCGCCATCAAACCGGCTCATCTGGTTTAGCCTTTTTAACCAAAGCCGCCTGCATACCGAGTAGATAAATGTTTTAAGCTTGCTGCTTAATTCAAAATCGCCACTCTTAATTTTATTGTAAAGAACAATGATAGCTTCCTGGTAAATGTCCTTAGCATCATCTGTAGAGCCGTTATTGTTAATTATAAGCTGCAATACCATCGGGAAGTACGCAACATATAACCGCTCTAAAACGACTTCCGAATTATTAAGGATGCCGAGTATTACCTCACTATCTGTTGGTGCTGAACCTTTTAACACTTTACTCACTATTAATACCTTTTATTAGGAATGGTAACCCATAAATGCCAAAAATAATTAATTAAAAATAATTTGCCATGCCGGGGTTACCTTTTCAAGTTTACGGTATTAACAGATGGTAACTTTAAAAACTTTTAAATAAAATTATTATGAAAAACATCGTAAAATTAGCTTTCGCAGCAGTTGTAGCTTTATCATTCGCAGCTTGTTCAGGTAGCAAAACTACTTCAACTACAGATTCAACTAAAGTTGATTCTACTGCTACTGTTACTACTGTTGATTCAACTGCTAAAGTTGATTCGGCTAAAGCTGATACTACTGCAAAGGATACTACTAAAAAAATGTAATTCCTTACAGATCATAAGATCTTTGAAAAAGGTAACCTCACAAGGGTTACCTTTTTCATTTTACAGTATTAACAGTAAATTATATAAATAAATACCCCATGAAAAGCTTATTTAAAAATGCGCTTGTAGTTTTAGCAGTATCTGCTTCACTTGTTGCTTGCAAAGGCAAAGGATCTGCTAATGGCAGCGACACTGCTAAGGCAGATTCATCAGTTTCTACTGTTGCAGATACTACTGTAAAGGTTGATTCTTTAAAGAAAGATTCTACTACAGCAGACACAACCAAGAAAACTGTTGATACCGTTAGCAAAAAAGTTACGGTTAAAACCACTGAGAAAAAAGAAGTTACCAAGAAGCAGTAATTGCTTTTTATAATAAAAAGGGCTAATTGTTAAAAATTTTAAATTTGTACGGT
>NZ_MPPL01000001.1:3009653-3086729 GCF_001911425.1 Mucilaginibacter polytrichastri
GTTGATTCTACTGTTAAAGTTGACTCTGTAAAAAAAGACAGCGTTAAAGTTGACTCTACTAAAAAAGACACTACTAAGAAAATGTAATTCCCATTTCTTAGGAAAAACAAGAAAGGCCCCGATAATTATCGGGGCCTTTCTTGTTTTAATAATATAATTCTTATTTATTTCTTAGCTGTAGTATCTTTTGCAGCAGGCGCTGGTGCAGCAGCCGCACTTGGCGCAATAGTTACCGTTCTAACTTTCATGTGGGTGGTATCTTTTACTATCGTTACACCACCGGATGCCTCATTAGGTACTGTGGTAGCCTCGCCCATGGCATGAGTTACTTTAGATGTATCCACATTTAATTGCCTGAAGGCAGGATTATCTGTTGTAGAGTCCGGTGCGTTGTTAGGACTATGATCGCCGCTGCAAGCGCTAAAAGCACAGCTTGCAACTACTGCCAGTAATATCAATTTGTAATTTTTCATCTATGTTGCTTATCTTGTTAATTCTGCACAATATTAAGCACTTTTAACAAAAAAAAAGCATATTGGTTATCCAATATGCTTTTAATATGCTTTTTAAGCTGCAAATTATTCTGCGTTTTCGAACTGATCGCGTAATTGTTTAATCTTATCGTGCGCTGCATCAATAGATACCTTTTCGTTAACAAGGATATCTTTAATGTAAGCAGGCAAGTGTTCTTCTTCAATAGCAGTTTGATAAGCTTTTTTAATTGCATCTTCGCCAAACTCGCATTCTTCTAAAATACTTTTAGCGCTATTGCTGGTAAATGCAGCTTTAACCTGTAACCAGGTTCTGTGTAATGAACCGCTGGTGCTGGTAGTATTTTCGATATCCTTGCCTAAAGCTTCGATTTCGGTACCCAGTTCCATTTTATATTGGTGGCTTTCACCGATTAAGCTTGTGAAAAGAACTTTCAGGTCGCCATTTTCATCGCCAATATCTTTTGTGGCTTTTTCATAGCCTGCTATACGGTCATTGTTAATCTTTACCAGATCATTCAATGTTTCAATTGTTGCTTGTGTGTTTTCCATGATTCAATGTGTTTTTAAGTAACGCTATGCCTGCGCAATTGTTTACTAATAATTAACAAAATTTCTTTTTAATTTTTCCCTCTAAAGAAAGATAATAGCCACACAATTATTAATATAACTACAATTACAGCAATAATGCCAACTGCTGCACCGGCTTTAAATATGCCGCCAACAACTGCACAGCTATTGAACAACATCATAGCCAGTGCGAATAATAATACAGGTAAACGTTTCATAAGTGTTTTAAATAAAGTGATGTTCCAATAAATACAATAACTATACCTTATTGAAATTGGGCCATAAAAACAACTCTTTTATACTTAAAAGCAGTTTAATTATGCCTTAAACTTAATTTTATAGCGTGTTTATAAATATTAAAAACATAAACCTGTAAGCTATTTAGGACAATGCATCTGTTTCCTCCCTCCAAACAAACTTATTTGCAGCTGCCGTGTATAATCTTCAACAAATCATCAAACATGGGTAGTACAACATCAACTCTGTTAAACATATTCATCGCCTTATTTTTACTATGGCTTGTGGTATTAATAATATCCATTTATACACTTTTCCGCAGGAGAGACATTTTACTGCCTGTAAAGGCCTTTTGGGCGGCTGTACTTTTCTTAGCTCCAGTTGTAGGGCTTATTTTCTACTTAATTTACGGGGTAAGGAAAAACACCCGTAGCGATATTACCCGGTATTAATTACGCCTGGCGATTCTATTTTATGTTTTTCCGGTCGCAATTAAGTTTTTGTAATTTGGCCGCAAATGAATGCTCCACTTATAACGCTCAGCCGCATCAGCGCGGCTATACAAGGTAAAAAGGTTTTAGATGATGTTTCACTAATTGTTAACCCCGGCCAGCACTGGGCAGTTATAGGTAAAAGCGGTTCGGGCAAAAGTGTACTGCTTAAAGCTATTGTTGGCAAACAAAGTATTACAGCAGGGTCTATAGAACATAACTTTAAACCTGCTCACCAACAGCATACCGCTGAAACATTGGCCTCCCAGCGCATGGCACTGATAGAGTCTCGCCATCATTTCAAGAACTTCTCTAATACGGCTGATTTTTATTACCAGCAACGCTACAATTCGTCCGACTCGGAAGATGCGCTTACCGTTGAGCAATACCTTAATGCCATACTGGCCCATGTTACCGAAGCGCACTACTGGACACTTGAAAAAGCCCTAGACAGGTTACGCCTTACAGACCTATACCAGAAGCAACTCATCAAACTATCCAACGGTGAAACCAAACGCCTGCGCATTGCCGCTGCCCTGGTTAAAAACCCTACACTGCTGCTGTTAGATCAGCCGATGACCGGGTTGGATCTTAATTCGCGCCAGTATTTTAATACTTTGTTGCAAGAAATTGCAGCATCGGGCATTACTATCGTAATGGCAACTTCGCCACATGAAATCCCAGACATGATCCAAAAGGTGGCTGTTTTAGAGAATGGCAAGCTAACCCAAACCCTTACCCCTGCAGAAACTGCCGCACAACATTTTAGCTGGGCCAGCAGTACGCCCGATGTAGACGAAGCCGAGATAGCATCATTATTAAGCCTGACAGAAAATCCAACCTTCGAGTGGATCATTAAAATGAGTGATGTTAATGTTCGTTATGGCGAAATACAGGTTCTGCATAATATAACCTGGCAAGTTAAACAAGGCGAACGCTGGGCGCTACTCGGGCCAAACGGTGCCGGTAAATCTACCTTACTAAGCCTCGCCTACGGCGATAACCCGCAAGCCTATGCAAACGATATTATCCTGTTCGACAAAAAGCGCGGTACCGGCGAAAGCATTTGGGATATTAAGCGCAAATGCGGTTTTGTATCGCCCGAGCTGTACCAGTTTTTCCCGATGGATAACAGCTGCGCCCAGGTAATAGAATCAGGTTTTTACGATACGCTGGGCTTATTCAGACAGAGCGACCCGAGCCGGGCAGCAATTGTATTGCGTTGGATGAAGGTATTCGACATTGATAAATATGCCCGCCAGCTATTGAAAAATGTGCCGGCAAGTGCGCAGCGGCTTTGCTTACTGGCCCGCGCCCTGGTTAAAAACCCGACCCTGCTAATTTTAGATGAACCCTGCCAAGGCATGGACAACCAGCAACAGCAGCTATTTAAACACCTGGTTGATACCATTTGCAGTAAGAGCAACATCACCTTAATATATGTAACGCATTACCCACACGAGATACCAAATGCGGTTGACCGTTACATGCACCTGCAAAAAGGCGAAGTTGCGCGGGTAGAAACCGTATCAAGCTAATATCATATTTAGCAGGCGATTGAATATTAAAGTAATTGCCACTATCTTTGTTATATGAATACAGCCGATCTGTTACAACGCGCGTTGCAGTTTGAATTTTTGAGCCAGGAAGAGGGTGTTTATTTATATGAGCATGCTTCTACCCCAGATTTGATGTACACTGCCAATGAACTGCGCAAGATACAGGTGCCGCACGGCAAAGTAACCTGGCAGATCGACCGTAATGTTAATACCACCAACGTTTGTATTGCCAACTGTAAGTTCTGTAACTTCTTCCGCCGCCCCGGCCATGAGGATAGCTACATTACCGATATTGAAACCTACAAACGTAAAATAGAAGAAACCTTTAAGTTTGGCGGCGACCAATTGCTACTGCAAGGCGGCCACCACCCTGATTTAGGCCTAGCTTTTTATACTGATCTTTTTAGAAAACTAAAGGAACTTTACCCTGCACTGAAACTGCACTCTTTAGGCCCGCCCGAAATTGCGCACGTAGCCAAGCTCGAAAACATGAGCCACTACGATGTATTGAGCGCCATGAAGGAAGCCGGCCTCGACTCGTTGCCCGGTGCAGGTGCCGAAATTTTGAACGACCGTGTACGTCGCCTCATCTCAAAAGGAAAATGCGGTGGTAAAGAATGGCTGGACGTAATGCGTGCTGCCCATCAACTTAACCTGCCATCATCTGCCACTATGATGTTTGGCCATGTGGAAACCATTGAAGAACGCTTTGAGCATTTGGTGTGGATTCGCCAGGTACAATCAGAAAAACCGGAAGGCCATTATGGTTTTACAGCATTTATCCCCTGGCCTTTCCAGGATGATGGTACCCTGCTGCGTAAAGTCCGCGGTATCACCAACAATGTAACCGGCGACGAGTATATCCGCATGATTGCCCTTTGCCGCATTATGCTGCCCAATGTTAAAAACATCCAGGCATCCTGGTTAACAGTGGGCAAGCAGGTAGCACAAATTTGCTTACATGCAGGCGCTAATGATTTTGGCTCTATCATGATTGAAGAGAACGTGGTATCTGCCGCAGGCGCACCGCACCGCTTTACTGCCAAAGGTATCCAGACTGCTATTGAAGAAGCCGGCTTTGAGTCGCAATTACGCAACCAGAAATACGAATGGCGCGAAATGCCTGCCGAACTGGAAGAGCAGGTGATTGATTATTAGTCATTGGGACATTAGCCAGTCGTCATTAATATTTCACGCAGCTATAAAACAAAACGTAATGCTGAACTTGTTTCAGCACCCCACATGCTAAGTCTGTAAATGCATAGCATATAACCTGTCCTGTGGGATGCCGAAACAAGTTCGGCATGACCGGAGTAGAAAATTCATCCATGAAAACCCTTAAAGATCTCCTCCTCCTCGGCGACCCGCGCCTATATGAGATTTGCGAACCTATCCAACAATCAGAACTGCCATTGGTAAAACAATGGGTGGCCGATCTTGACAACGTTATGCAGGAAGTGAGAGCCAAGCATAATTTCGGCCGGGCTATTGCCGCCCCTCAATTGGGGATCATGAAGCGGTTGATCTATATGCACATTGATAAGCCTGTTGTTTTCATCAACCCGGAACTAACAAACCTAAGCCCCGAACTTTTTGAACTATGGGACGATTGTATGAGTTTCCCTAATTTGTTGGTGAAGGTAAAAAGGCATCAATCACTAACCATTAAATACCTGAACGAAAATTGGGAACCGCAGCAATGGCAAATGGAAAATGATTTGTCTGAATTATTGCAGCACGAATTTGATCATTTAGATGGTATTCTCTGTACCATGCGGGCTGTTGATGGGCAATCTTTTAAGTGGAGGTCTTAAACTTATTGGTTATTAAGTTATTGGAAGCTGCTATTATGATAACCAGTAATTTATAACTTATTAACTACATTAAAAAAAAAGGTCGGATTCACTCTCGCAGTTAATCCGACCTTACATCTACCTATGAAAAACATGTCCTTTGGAAGGACATGAATATATATACAATAGCTGTACCAGCATGCCAAACATTGCGTTTGAGGCAACAAACAATGTTTTTATAATTAACAAATATCCATATGTAGAAAATTCGCCTACCCATTGAGATAAATATTCCCCATTTATGAAAAATTGAGTAATTGATTTACAAAAATCAAAGTACACCTGCTGTACCAATTAATATTTAAAACACGAAGAAAAAATCAGAAATATGATAAGGAAGCAAATTCCAGGGAGAGTTATAAAATAGAATGCATAAAAAAGGTCGGTTTCACTCTCGCAGTTAACCCGACCCTACATCTACCTATGAAAAACATAATCCTTATGGAGGATTAATTGTATATAGACAAAGCCTGTGCCAGCCTGCTAATGCTGCGTTTCAAGCAATAGCGACACTTTATGTAACAGGTTCGTTACTCAATATGGGGAATATTGTTCTCTTATCAGGTTAAAAATTCTACATATAAAAAAAAGACACCCATAAAGGGTGCCTTTTAATAGTTAGATCGTTAACTTAATTACGATACGATAAACGGACTAACGATAGCTAAAACAGCATCTTTAGTTAATGGCTCATCAAATGATTCGATAGCTGCGGTGATAGATGTTTTACCACTAACTGCATTAAGCGTGGTAATATCAACGCCACCCTGTACGGTGTTATTTTCGCCTGCGTATGATGCATTTACTGCAGCAATACCTGTATCGTTAAATACACTTGCGCTACCAGAAATCCATGGTTTGATGGTTACGCCTTTTGAAGCGCGCAGGTAACGGATAGCAGATGCGTGGCGTGCCTCAACAGCGTGGATCTGTAAAGCAGCAGTCAATACAATCTGGTTACCCAATAAGTTACCGGCCTGGCCTTTATAGGCACGTACACCAGTATCTTCAAAAGTTTCGGCAACGGCCAGGTAAGTATTGTAGTTGGTTAATACATCGGCAAAAGTACCTTTAGCAGTTAAATCAAACGTTGGTGATGATACAGCTGCGCTACCCAAAACAGTTTTCAAAAAAGCAACATGTGCATTTTCGTGGCCTGCTACGGTTGTAAAATAACCTTTATCGGCAGCAGGTATCAGGTTGGTTTTAGCTAAACCCTGGTTGTAAAAATAAGCTTCCAGGTATTCTAATGTTAAAGCAAAGTTTAAAACATCATTTACACTCGATGTAGTTTGGCCGTATGCTTTTTTAAATAGCGTACTGAAAGCAAAAGGTAAAGCTGCAGCAGCTACCTTGGTACCAAAGCTGGTAATATTTTTTATCGCGTCGCGGCGCGGGCTGATCCTGTCCTGAAACTCAGGGTCAACTTTTTGTATTTCGTCTATTACGTTAAATAAATTCATGACTTGTCTGTGTTTTAGCTGAGATTAATAAATTCCTAAACTTGGTGCTGCCAGTTTTTTACCACTTAAAAAAGTGTTAGCAATAGGCACAACTTGCTGAGGCGATTTTGCGCCATCAAGTCCGTTTGCATCGATAACAGTGCTATCTGCAAATGATCCCGGGGCAATAAGGTTACGGATCAGCGAAGCGTGGCGTGCTTCAACAGAAACAATTTTACCTGCCAGGGCCAGATAGTTAACATCCTTAATGAGGTAACCTGCGCCATTATAGGCAGATACACCTAAATCTTCAAATGCTTTTGCAGCACCCAGTACACTGGTACGGTCAGAGAAATTAATAGTGCTAAAATTAGGCGTTAAACCGGGGATTGCATTACCGGCAAGCGCGGCTTTAAAAAATTCGCGGTGGGCAACCTCATGATCGCGGATATCTGTTAATAATGCGCTTTCGTAAGTAGTAATACCCGAGTAAGGGGTTGCTGCTACCTGTACATAAAAAGCGGCTTCTAATTGTTCTAAAGCGTAGGCATAGTTTAATATGGCAATATCGCCAGAACCTAAATCAACGTGATCATTGGTTACAGTTGCACTATGATCTTTAGAGCATGAGGCCATTGTAAGCACCCCGGCCATCACTGCGGCCCCGGTACCTGCATAGCGTAGAAACTGGCGGCGTGCCATTCCTTCACTTTGTAAGTCTTGTGTTAATGTTTTCATAAACGATAGAAGGTTAACTTTTAGTTTGATTTTTATAATTACAGTATAGTACAACGTACGCGATATAATGTTAGCCGGTTTCGCAGAGCCTAAAGTTTTATATTGATTATCTATATTTACAGTGTGGAAAATATAGAACAATATTTAGAGGCTTTGATATTTGCTTCCGAACAAAGCATCCGGCTGGAAGAACTTCAATATTGCTTACAAAGCGTTTTTAATGAGGACTTTAGCGTAGATATTATTAACAAATCCATCAATGCGATACAAGCAAAATATGCTGATAAACGCTTTGCAATAGAGCTCTTAAAAATAGGAAATGGCTACCAGTTTCTCACCAAAAAGGAGTATCATTTAGCAATAAATCAATTACAATTGCAACGCTCAAAAAAGAAATTAAGCCAGGCCGCTATAGAAACTTTGGCAATAATTGCCTACCGCCAACCTATTACCAAGGTAGAGATAGAGCAGATTCGTGGGGTTAACTGCGACTATACCGTACAGCGATTACTGGAAAAAGAACTGATTAGCATTGCCGGAAAATCTGAAACTGTTGGTAAGCCTATTTTGTACGCCACCAGTACGCTATTTATGGATTACTTTGGCATCAATAACATTAGCGAATTACCACAGATAAAGGACATGATTAACGAAACAGCTACCATAGGCAACCAGGTTGAATAATTTTTAAATCTTTTTATCCCAACCGATTTTTTTATTTTCCAGAAACATTAAATTTGTACAGCTCGCAATAACACCAATAAATATTAGTTATCTTGCTTATACAATTATACATTTAGTTTTAAGTGCAATGGCAACGCCCAAAAAACCCGAAAAAAAGAAAGCAGCATCTAAAGGCGCTATACCAAAAAAGACTGATAAACCTGCTGATCCAAAAGCAAAAAAGAAGTCTTTTGACGATGATGACGATGATTTTGATGCGTCTTATGACGATATTGATTACGATCAGCTGCAAGATTTTGATGAGGACGACGACTATTAAAATAGTTTAAACATACTCACACACAAGCATTCAGTTTAAGAAGCTGAGTGCTTTTTTATTTTTATACCCTTTGCCATACCCATTTTAGTGCATGACAGTTACCGAAGTTAATGATAAACAAAGCCGCAAGGCCTTTTTAGATACAGCACGCCTGATTTATAAAGACGACCCTAACTGGGTTTGCCCGCTTGATAATGATGTTGAGGCTACTTTTAACCCCGAAAAAAACAGCTTTTACCAGCATGGCAAAGCCAGCCGCTGGATACTTAAGGATGAACAGGGACAATTGATAGGCAGGGTTGCAGCCTTTATTAACGAGAAAAAGGCTTTCGGCCACGAACAGCCCACCGGTGGCATGGGCTTTTTTGAATGCATCAACAACCAGGAAGCTGCCAATAAACTATTTGATACAGCTAAAAACTGGTTGCAGCAAAACGGCATGCAAGCAATGGAAGGCCCTATTAATTTTGGCGAAAACGATAACAACTGGGGCCTGCTGATTGAAGGCTTCATCCCCCCGTCATACGGCATGAACTATCATTTGCCTTACTATAAAGCGCTTTTTGACGGCTACGGTTTTACAACATCGTACGAGCAGATTACTAATAAACTGATTGTGTATGATGAGTTTCCAGAACGGTTTACCAAGATAGCCAAGTGGGTTGCAAAAAAACCGGGCTACGAGTTTAAACACCTCGATGCAAATAAGATAGATGAGTTTGCGGCAGATTTCAGGGAGATTTATAACGATGCCTGGCAAGATTTTGAAAACTTTGTACCTATAACACAGGAAGCCATATTAGACAGTTTCAGGCAGATGAAACCTATTATGGACGAGAGCCTGATCTGGTTTGCCTACATCAATGGCGAACCGGCTGCCGCCGTTGTAATTTTGCCCGATGCCAACCAAATGATTAAAGGTATTAACGGCAAGTTAAACCTGATAGGCAAGCTGAAGTTTGCCTATAAAAGGTGGAAAGGCGTATCGCACATGCGGGCCGTAGTAATGGGTACCAAGCAAAAATTTCAGAACCACGGGCTCGAGTCGGCTATATTTATTAAACTCAAGGAGTATGTGTACCCGCTTAATCAATATTACGAGCTGGAACTATCGTGGGTGGGCGACTTTAATGAAAAGATGCTGTCTGTTCATTATGCCATGGGGGCTACGGCCAGTAAAAAGCATGCCACCATGCTATACAAGTTTTAACAAAAAAAGTCCGTTATGAAAACCATAACGGACTTATAAATTATTTAATAGCCTAACAACCGATATCGCAAGTTATGCGGTTGCTTTAGTTTGGCGTAATTCTTCAAATAATTCGATAACCTTTTTTTGCAGATCGATAACCTCGGTTTCGCGATCCATCAATTTCTTGTTTACAGTTTCAAGTTCGTTTGCGTATTTCAACTCTCCCTCTGCATCATTAAACGTTAGCAATTGAACCACTGACATTTCAAACAAATCAGCTATTTGCTCCAGGCGGGATAAGTTAATGTCGGTAATCCCGGTTTCTATTTTTGAAAAAGCAGGTATCGAAATATCTAATCTTTTTGCAACATCTTCCTGACTCCAACCTTTTTGGTGGCGTAATAATCTGATCTTTTTTCCCAGTGTTTTCATTTTTAAATTAAGTTAGGATGTAGGTTTCTCAATAGTTAATAAAGTTACAATTATATTTCAAATTAAAAAGTTATTTATCAAAATACTTTTTTAAAATGTTCTGTGTCAATATGTTCAGATCAAGCCCCCCGAAATTCCCTGAACTCATAAGCAAAACGCTGTAATCAACCGCATCCAAATCGTCAAACAGTGTAAGTAATGATGCCGGCTGATTAAAAAACACCAGGTCGTCGCGCTCAAAAGCTGCCTTTACTTCTGCCGCGCCATAGGGCTGCATTTTCTTTTGCTCAAAGGTTTTTTGATCTATAAATACTACTGCTGTATCTGCCTCATCCATAGTGCCGGCGTATTCATGCAAAAAGTCGGCATTAAGGCTGCTAAAGGTATGAAGCTCCATGCAAGCCAGTAATTTCCGGTTAGGGAATTGGGCTTTTACCGCCTGTATGGTAGCTATAAGTTTCGAGGGCGAATGCGCAAAATCTTTATAAACGTTTACGTGGCTATTGTTACCCAATAATTCCAGCCGCCTGGCAGCCCCCTTAAAAGTACTAATGTATTGGTAGAACGCATCGGTAGTAATATCAAACATACCGCAAACGTACCTGGCAGCTTCTATATTCAGTAAATTATGCTGACCGAAAACATTCAGCGGATACGATTTTCCATTGTATTCTATATAGGTTATACCATCTGTAATTTGGTAAGGCGGTAAGGCATAACCCAATTTATTAATTTCAGAGTCATCATTCAGTACGGCTTGTTTAAGTACCTCATCTGTTTCGCTGTAAAACAGCGAGCCGCCTACCATAATGGTTTTAATAAAGATCCTAAACTGCTCAATATAATTATCAAACGTAGGGAACACGTTTATATGATCCCATGCAATGCCGCTTAATACGGCAATATTGGCTTTGTATAAATGAAACTTAGGCCTGCGGTCAATGGGCGACGAAAGGTACTCGTCCCCCTCTATTACAATAATCGGGGCATCGCTCAGTTTCACCATGGTATCAAAACCGGCAAGCTGCGCACCAACCAGATAATCAAACTCTTTACCCGCGGCCTGCAACACATGCAAAATCATAGAGGTGATAGTAGTTTTGCCATGGCTCCCCCCTATTACTACGCGCAGTTTATCTTTAGATTGTTCGTAAATATATTCGGGATACGAGTAGATCTTCAGCCCCAGTTCCTGCGCCTTCAGCAGCTCGGGGTTATCAATCCGGGCGTGCATCCCCAAAACAACAGCATCCAGATCAGTGCTTAATTTTTCGGGATACCAGCCTTGCTCGGCCGGTAACAGGCCGTATTTAGCTAAGCGCGTTGCAGATGGTTCGAACACAACATCGTCCGACCCGGTGATCTGAAATCCTTTTTTATGTAAGGCAATAGCCAGGTTATGCATTGCACTGCCACCAATGGCTATGAAGTGTACTTTCATAGTTTAAACGTGCCGCAAAATTAACATAAAATAAAAAATATTGATGGTGTATTAACAAGGTTTATGCGCGGTATTGGAAGTTTTTCTAAGAAAAGTTAAAAATTATCTTGGTTGTTTAAAACTTTGATACCTTTGTACTGTAATAATAAATATTACAGATGAACGCCAGATTTCAAATAGCAGTACATATACTCACGTTACTTTACCATGCAAATGGTGAAGTATACTCGTCTGACTTTATTTCGGGCAGTGTTAACGCCAACCCTGCGCTAATTAGAAAAGAATTGAGCAACCTGCGTAAACACGGCCTGATAGAAAGCAAAGAAGGTAAAACCGGCGGCTATACATTAAGCAAATCTGCCGGTTTAATTACCCTGGCAGATATTTACAACGCTGTAAAACCGGCATCGCCACTTGGATTGGCAAAAAACCAGCCGCATCCGGAGTGCTTAGTTGGCAAACAGGTAAACAAGCATATTAGCGTGCTTTACCAGGATATAGACCATAACATTACCCAGCAACTCGATAGCATTACCCTTGCCGACTTTGGCAAAAAATTCGCTTAATTTTTTTATATATAACTGTAACAAATTTACTTACAATTAAAACAATAAGATATGAAAGTAGCATTAATAGGCGCCTCTGGTTATACAGGCACCCCAATTTTAAAAGAAGCATTGCAACGCGGTTTTACCGTGACAGCTATTGCGCGTAACATCGACAAAATTGAAACAGAAAACGAGAACCTGACCAAGGTAGCCGTTGATGTATTGGATACCGACAAACTGGCCGAAGTTTTAGCCGGAAACGATATCGTAATCAGCTCGTATAATGCCGGATGGGCTAATCCTGATCTGTATAATGCCTTTATTAAAGGATCGGAAGCGGTACAAGCAGCCACCAAACAAGCAGGCGTGGAACGCTTACTGGTTATAGGCGGTGCGGGCAGTTTATTTATTGATGGCAAGCAACTGGTGGATTCGCCTGAATTCCCTGCCGAGTGGAAAACCGGTGCAACTGCAGCACGTGACTACCTGACCGAGCTTAGAACAGAAGAAGAACTGGACTGGACTTTCCTGAGCCCCGCCATTGACTTGCACCCCGGCGAGCCTACACGCAAGTTTCGCATCGGTACAGAAAGCCCGGTATTTGATGCTGATGGCAAATGCGCTATCTCTGTTGGAGACCTGGCTGTAGCTATTGTTGATGAGGTAGAAAATAAACAATTTGCTAAACAACGGTTTACTGTAGGTTATTAATTACATATCCAACCGTTATACCGAACTTGTTTCGGCGTCCCCACAGGATGTTTGCAGGCATTGTAAACTTTACACATAGCAAATGAGATCCTGAAACAAGTTCAAGGCTGGGGTAGAATAATTAGCAAATCCTTCCGAAAGAGGATTTGCTAATTATTCTACCCCAGTTTCACTACCTTCTGAATAAAAAGATCAAGACCATTCATCTATAAACCCGATTGACGCGGCACGGAGTAAAGCAGAAAGCGGGAATAAAGGAACAGATATGCTACTAAGCGTTCGTTTTCAATAAATGAGATAACTGTTGCTATTCAGAGCGCTAGCGAAGAATCCTCTTCGATGCATCGGTTACTAAGCGTTAGCGCAGAATGACAAGCAGTTTTAAGCAAGTTAATAACTTATTATCGCTTTAGTTAAAACCTATCGAGTAAAAGGACTGTTGTTAAAGTATTGTTCCAGAATTTATCTGGCATTTTAAAAGTGTTTACTTAATTAAAAGCGTTATGAAAATTACTGAAGAACAAACCGGGCAATCACCTTTAAGCTTTGCTACAAACAATACGTTTAATAACGATAAGTTTTTAACAAGTACAGACCCTGATGAAAATGAAACCGGTATAGAAGACGAAGACGACCTACATGAAATACGTGTAGGTGATGACGTTAAGGAACCTGATCCGGAAAAGGACTATTCACAAAATGAGCCTTACGAGGATGACGATCAGGATCCGGTACCGTCACCATCATAAAAGATTATAAAAACAGCAAGGGCTCCTATTTGGAGCCCTTGCTGTTTTATGCTTTAACAAACCGGGCAGCAACCCAGTCTTTCATTTTTTTGTGTTCTATGTAATTCATGCCATGTTTTCCGGCTTCTTCTTTAATGATATCCAGATCCGGAGTTTCATAAAAACCACTGAAATAAATTGTGCCTTCGGGCTTTAATACCTCGCCGTAGCGCTGCATCTGGTCTAACAGGATGTTCCGGTTAATATTAGCCAGTATGGTATCAAAATGAGCGTCGGGTATTACATCTTTCGAGCCGCAAATAGCCAAAACGTTATCAGCCTTGTTAAGCTTAGAATTTTCGATCGTGCTTTCGTAACTCAGCGGATCATAATCTATCGCAACAATTTCTGAAGCGCCAACTTTTGATGCCAGTATAGCTAAAATACCTGTGCCGCAACCCATATCTAAAACATACTTACCTGCCAGGTCGGCCTCCAGTATGTGGCTCATCATCATGGTGGTGGTTTCGTGGTGTCCGGTGCCAAAAGCCATCTTAGGGTCTATCACAATCTCGTACGGATATGCAGGATCTGTTGGATGAAACGTTGCCCTGATGCGTACCTTACCGTCAACCTGCATGGGCTGAAAATTGCTCTCCCACTCCTCATTCCAGTTTTTTTGCGGGATAAGGTTTACCTCGTAATTAAACGTAAACATATCGTCATACTCACTCAAAGCCTCATCAACCTTGTATTTATCAAAACTTTCGGCAGGTGTGTAGGCTTTAAAACCTATTTCAGTCTCTTCAAACGTGTCGAAACCTAGTCCGCCCAACGCATCTATCAGCAAATCCTGCTGATAGTCTTCCCCATCTGTAAGGGTAAATACAAGTTCGTAGTAGTTCATAGCTTTTAGATTTAAGTATTGAGATGTGAGATACAAAACAATCAGATAGCTGCAACAAATATCTCAATACTTATAGCTACATCAAATATAAATCGTGTTTTTTATGGTGCAGATATTTAATTGATCTGGCGCAACCTATTAAACAAAAAGAGGAAACATCGTTACCAATGTTTCCTCTCGTAATGTTGTAAGCTATCTACTAATTAAACACCTTAACGATATCTAAAAAGTCGCGCGATTTTAATGATGCGCCACCGATTAGGCCGCCATCGATATCGGGTTGAGAAAATAACTCAGACGCGTTTTTAGGGTTAGCACTGCCACCGTAAAGGATACTGGTATCATCGGCCACTTGCTGATTATATTTTTCGGCAATTGCATTGCGGATAAAAGCATGTACTTCCTGCGCTTGCCCGGCTGTTGCAGTTTTACCTGTACCGATAGCCCAAACCGGCTCATAAGCCAAAACAATTTGTGCAAACTGCTCCGTAGATAAATGAAATACACCTTCCTCCAATTGCGTTTGGATCAGGCTGAAATGCACTTCTGTTTCACGCTCTTCTAAAGTTTCGCCGATGCAGAAAATTGGTTTTAAGCCATTTTTTAAAGCAGTATCAGTTTTAGCTGCCAGCAATTCGTTGTTTTCGCCAAAATACTGGCGGCGCTCTGAGTGGCCTAAAATAACATATTCGGCACCGGTTGATTTAACCATTTTAGCCGAAGTTTCGCCTGTGTAAGCGCCACTCTCTGCCTGGTGTGCGTTTTGTGCGCCAATGGCTACTTTATCATAACCTTTTGCCAGTTGTGCCAGGCTATGTAAATGAATAAACGGGCTGCAAACAACAGCAATCTGATCACCTGTTACTTCATCTTTTACCATGTTCACTATTTCAGAGAATAATGATAAACCTTCGCTATAATCAAGGTTCATTTTCCAGTTGCCGGCAACAATTTTTTTTCTCATTTCTTTTTTATTGAGTTTCCTATTATATATTAGTTAAAGCACCCGCTATTTAAGCCGGGCATTTCTGTATTGTGCAGTTAATTCAAATATGTGTTTTAAAATATCTTGCTCTACCTGGTCAAACGGGCGGTTTTCCCGGCGTTCGAATACTTTTTGCGAGGTTTCGAACATCTTTTTAATGCTATATTCTTCAAAGCCACCAGCGCCACCCCAGCTAAAATCTGGCACAAAATTATGCGGAAAGCCGGCACCAAAAACATTGGCGCTTACCCCCACTACCGTACCTGTGTTAAACATGGTGTTAATGGCACATTTAGAGTGATCACCCATAATCAGTCCGCAAAATTGCAGGCCTGTTTTGCGGAAGTGCGCTGTGGTATAATCCCACAATTTCACTTCGGCATAATTATTTTTAAGGTTCGAGTTATTAGAGTCGGCACCTATGTTGCACCACTCGCCCATTACCGCATTACCCAGGTAACCTTCGTGCCCTTTAGATGAATATCCCCATATAATTGAGTTATTTATCTCGCCGCCTACCCGGCTAAAAGGGCCTATGGTAGTAGCACCATAAATTTTGGCACCCATTTTTACCTGCGAGTTATTGCAAAGCGCAAACGCACCACGAATGTGTACCCCCTCCCACACATCGCTGTTATTACCTAAATATATGGGCCCGTTTTTGGTATTAAAGGTGGAGCATTCTGCAGTGGCATCATCTTCGGCAAAAAAGTCGTCGCCTATAATGGTATTGGTACTGCTAATGGTAGCGCTGGTGCGGCCTTTGGTCAGTAACTGAAAATCTTTCCGCAGTTCTATATCATTCTTCCTGAAAATATCTTCGGGGTATTTGATAGATACCGGTGTATGCGTATGATCAATTATCCGGCTAAAAGCCTGGTTAAAATCAACAGCTTGTGCTTCGGTACGGTTAAGTTTAATGGCAACCAGATGCCCGTTGTGTCGCAGTGCTTCGCCGCTTTGCAGTTTATCGATAGATTCGAGCAAAAACTCATCGGGGCAAAAAGATCCGTTAATGAATATATTTTTTTCGGCAATCTCCAGCGGAAACTTAGCCTGCAGGTATGGCTGAGTATGGTAAGAATAAGTGGTATTAAGATGCTTAGCCCATTTTTCGGCTATAGTCAAAATACCGATACGTAAATTGGCAACCGGGCGCGTAAACGTTAATGGAAGTAGGGTTTGGTAAGCGTTATCGTCAAATAAAATGATTGCCATTGCGCAAAAATAAAAAAGTCCCCCGTAGTACGGGGGACTTTCTAATATTTATTACCGGTAAGCGATTACTTTTTGTTGTAACGGCTACGGAATTTGTCAATACGTCCGGCAGTATCTACCAGTTTCATTTTTCCGGTATAAAACGGATGAGACGTATGAGAGATTTCTAATTTAATTAGCGGATACTCATTGCCGTCTTCCCATTTAACGGTTTCGCGGGTATCGATGCATGATTTAGTCATGAAAGAATAGTCGTTAGACATATCTTTAAACACAACTAATCTATAATTTTTGGGATGCAGGTCCTGTTTCATATTATTACTTTCCTTATAAAAGAGGTGCAAATATACAGCTTTATTTCAAATTATAAAAGAGTGGGTTAAAAAGTTTTAAACATTGTAAAGAATGCTTGTTTTAGGAGCCTTGGTGATGAACCTCACCCCAACCTTCTCCGGGGGAGAAGGAGTTAGAATGATTGTTATATAAGTAGTATTAAGCCCTTTTCTTTTGGGGAGAGTTGGTTGGACCATTTATTGTAAACCCACGTTCACCATCAATCGCTCCCGCCAGCCCCGCTTTCTGCTTTACTGCGTGCCGCGGCAATCGGGTTTAGGGATAACGGCTGTTCTCTCCCTTTTGTCATTCTGACGTAGGAAGAATCTTATTCGCCCTGTAGTGTTACCCCTGAATTGTGCAGAAGATTCTTCCTTCGTCAGAATGACAAACTCTATAATTGTCTCGATTCTTGATTCTCGATTCCTGACTCCCTCGCCTCCTGGCAAAGCTCTATCAAAACACCACCTGCACTCCTGGGGTGTACAAAGCAAACCAGTTTATTATCAGCACCACGCTTAGGCTTATCGTTCAGCAAAATAAAACCTTCATTTTTCAGGCGCGCCATCTCGGCTTCAATGTCCGCTACGTCAAAAGCAATATGGTGGATACCCTCCCCTTTTTTGGCTAAAAATGTGGCTATGGCACTATCAGCAGATGTGGCCTGCAGCAATTCTATTTTATTAGGGCCGCATTGTAAAAAGGCGGTCAGCACATGCTCGGAGGCCACTTCTTCGGTTTTGTACACACCGGTATTCAGCAGCTTCTCATACAGGGCCGAGGCATCTGCAAGGTTGTTTACGGCTATGCCAATATGTTCTACCTTTTTCATATACTAAAAATTGCAAATTAATGACTACGGTGGTACATTTATAACAAAAGATTGAAATATTTCTATTTAAAGTTTAACTATCTTTGTATTTGTAATTAAACAGCTATGAACATTCCTGTATATTTAGATAATAACGCAACCACGCCGATGGACCCAAGGGTTTTAGAAGCGATGGTACCTTACTTTGTACAAAAGTTTGGTAATGCGGCAAGCCGTAACCACGCCTTTGGCTGGGTTGCAGAAGAAGCGGTAGACTATGCCCGCGAACAAGCTGCTAAAATAATTGGCGCTAACGAAAAAGAGATCATTTTTACCTCAGGCGCAACCGAGTCAGATAACCTGGCTATTAAAGGTGTGTTTGAAATGTATAAAGAAAAAGGTAACCACATTATTACTACCGTTACCGAGCATAAAGCTGTTTTAGATACCTGCAAGCACATCGAGAAATTGGGTGCACGCGTAACTTACCTTCCTGTTAAAGAAGATGGCTTGGTTGATTTAGCTGTACTGGAAGCTGCCATGACCCCGGAAACCATACTGGTTTCTATTATGTATGGTAACAACGAAATTGGTGTAATACAACCGGTTAAAGAAATTGCTGCCATTGCACACAAATACGGCGCTTTATTTATGACCGATGCTACCCAGGCAGTAGGTAAAATACCTGTTGACGTTATTGCAGACGGTATTGACCTGTTAGCTTTTTCGGCGCATAAAATGTATGGCCCTAAAGGTGTTGGTGTATTATACGTTCGCCGTAAAAACCCAAGGGTTAAAGTTACTGCCCAAATGGACGGTGGCGGCCACGAACGCGGTATGCGCTCTGGTACCTTAAACGTACCCGGCATTGTTGGTTTAGGTAAAGCATGCGAACTTGCCCGTTTAGAAATGGCCGATGATGCTGCACGTTTATCGAAACTGCGCGACAAATTAGAAAGTGCCTTAACTGTGCTGGAAGAAAGCTATGTAAACGGAAACGTTGAACACCGCCTGCCGCACGTTGCCAATATATCTTTTAAATATGTAGAGGGCGAAGGTTTAATGATGGCCATGAAAGACTTAGCAGTATCATCAGGATCTGCCTGTACTTCGGCATCGTTAGAGCCATCATACGTGTTAAAATCATTAGGTTTATCTGATGACCTGGCACACTCTTCTATCCGTTTTGGGTTAGGCCGCTTTACAACCGAAGAAGAAATTGATTACGCTATTGAAGTAACTTTAAAGTCTGTTACCCACCTGCGCGAACTTTCTCCATTGTGGGAAATGTTTAAAGAAGGTATCGACCTTGACTCAATAGAGTGGGCAGAACACTAAAAATTCGGATGTCAGATTTTCGATTTCGGATTTATCTGGCATAAAATTTAGCATACAATCTATCGGCTACCCAGACAACTGATAACCGACAACTGATAACAAATAAAAAAAAAAAGAAAGCTATGGCTTATTCAGATAAAGTAATTGATCATTACACCAACCCGCGTAACGTGGGTACCTTAGATAAATCGAGCAACAAGGTGGGTACCGGCCTTGTTGGTGCACCAGAGTGCGGCGACGTAATGCGCCTGCAAATTGAAGTTGATGACAACAATGTAATCACCGATGCTAAATTTAAAACATTTGGCTGTGGTTCTGCAATTGCATCATCATCATTGGCTACCGAGTGGTTAAAAGGCAAATCAATCGAAGATGCAATGACCATCGATAACATGGACATTGTAGAAGAGCTGGCTTTACCACCGGTAAAAATTCACTGCTCTGTTTTGGCAGAAGATGCAATTAAAGCTGCAATTAACGATTACCGCGTTAAAAACGGCATGGCACCTATCGAAAGCGAAAAAACACACCACTAAAAAAGATGTGAGATGTTAGATATGAGATTTGAGATCTTTTATCTAACATTAATATAAAAATTAAATTTGTAAGGTTTGATTTGCGAGTTCGTCTCACATCTCAAATCTCACATCTCAAATCTACTACAATGGTAACTGTAACTGATAAAGCAAAAAGTAAAATAGAACACCTGATGAGCGATGCTGGTCTGGATGCCTCGTATTTTTTACGGGTGTCTGTTCAGGGTGGCGGTTGTTCTGGCCTGTCATACAACCTCGATTTTGATAACGAGGAGAAAAAAGGCGACCAGTTTTTTGAAGATCAAGGTGTTAAAATGGCGCTCGATATGAAATCATTCCTTTACCTGGCCGGTACCGAATTAGATTTTTCGGACGGGCTAAATGGCAAAGGTTTCAACTTCAACAACCCCAACGCCAGCCGTACCTGCGGTTGCGGCGAGAGTTTCTCGGTATAAAAACCAGTTTGATATTATATTGAAAAGGCGCTTTGTAAGCGCCTTTTTTTGTTATTCGAAGTGATCGAAGTATTTTTTCGCTTTACATTTCTAAGGAAAAAGATTCTTCAATAGTTATATTAATAATCCCCCTTAGGAGACTACTAAAAAACATAAAAACAACCCCTAATTTGTTTTTATGTTTAAATAACTAAATTTGTTAATTATATAAACCCCAACAAATTTAATGAACCTGAATAAAGATATTGCAACAGTTCCTGAACTGCTTAGAAACGTTGTAAAAAATATTCATCCGGATAGCCATACTTTTTTAATACATAAAGTAAAAGATACCTGGCAAGAAATTTCGTACAAAGAAACGCTCGACAAAGCCGATGCACTATCGGCCTGGTTTCTGAGCATCGGCATAAAAAAAGGTGATCGTTTAGGCTTGTTAATAGAAAACGGCCCCGAATATATTTATTACGACCAGGCCATACAGCAAATTGGTGCTGTAAATGCCTCCATATA
The DNA here is from genome assembly GCF_001911425.1 of Mucilaginibacter polytrichastri. GTDB lineage: Bacteria > Bacteroidota > Bacteroidia > Sphingobacteriales > Sphingobacteriaceae > Mucilaginibacter > Mucilaginibacter polytrichastri. The sequence continues at coordinate 3,030,183 of NZ_MPPL01000001.1, forward strand.
CCCCACCCTTACCGAAGCCGAAATTGAGTACATTTTAAATGATTCGGGTTTAAAAACTTTGTTGGTTGGCAATCCTTTTTTATTCCGCAAAGTACTTAAGGTGGCCAATAACTGCCCTGCACTCATTCGCATTATCCCGGCGTTTGATGATTTTGAAAAGTATACCGAAAAACTGGATCTTACCACAGGGGTAATTAGTTTTGAAAGTGCTGTAGCCGAGGGAAAAATAGTTGTAGATCAGTATAAGCTGGCTATTAATATTGCCCGCGAAGCCATTTTACCGTCAGACCTGGCTTGCCTTATTTATACTTCGGGCACCACCGGCACACCAAAAGGTGTAATGCTTACCCATAGTAATTTTGTAGAAACCATTCGTTACAGCTTAGATCAGATTTCTATTGTTGATAAGGACGATAAATTCCTATCGTTCCTGCCCCTTTCGCACGTTTTTGAACGCGCGGCTACTTATTACATTTGCTGTGGCGCAGGCTGCCAAATTGCCTTTGCCCAAAGCCTGGAACTGCTGGCCAAAAACCTGATGGAGGTTCAGCCTACGATTATGAACTGCGTACCGCGTTTGCTGGAACGCATCCATGATAAAGCCAACAAAAATGGCATGAGTGCCGGCGGCATCAAAACCAAAATTTTTAGCTGGGCGATGGAGATTGGCCAAAAATACCGCAACGTTAAAGAAAGTGGTAAAACCCCGGGCTTTATACTTACCCGCGAATATAAAATTGCACACAAACTGGTTTTTAGTAAAATCATCGAAAAAACCGGCGGAAAGTTAAAATTCCTCATCTCGGGCGGTGGTGCGTTGCCTAAAAACGTAGGTGAATTTTTTGGTAATCTGGGCATCCCCATTCTGGAAGGCTTCGGCTTAACAGAAACCACCGGGCCGATGGCCGTTACCGAGTTTGAACGCCAAGTTTATGGCACCGTTGGCCGTATTTTAAAAGGCACCGAAGTTGGTATCCAAAATATTGAAACCGGCAAGATCTACACTGTGCAAAACCACGACAGCTTCGATCCCGAATTTATTTCGGAAGAAGGCGAGATCATCATTCGCGGGATATGTGTAATGAAAGGTTACTGGAATAAACCCGAAGAAACCAAGGCTGCCATTGATAAAGACGGCTGGTTCCATACCGGCGATATTGGCCGCTTTTATAAAGGCAACCTGCAAATTACCGACCGCCTTAAAAACATGCTGGTAAACGCTTACGGCAAAAACATATACCCTACCCCGGTAGAAAACACCTACCTCAAAAGCCCTAAAATTGAGCAGGTATTTTTGGTAGGCGATAAACGTGAATATGTTACGGCCATCATCGTACCATCGCGCGAAGGTTTGGAGGAAACCTTCGGCCTTACCGAGCAGTACTTCGAACAACCCGAGCAGTTTATCAGCGACAAGCAGGTAACCGACTGGATTGGTGTAGATATTAAAAAACTAAGCAACGAACTGGCTAAATTTGAACGGATCAAAAGCTTCAAGGTAAAGCGCAACCCTTTCAGCATGGACGAAGGCGAAATGACAGTTACCATGAAAGCCAAACGCAAGGTAATTGAAAACAAATACGCCGGTGCCATTGATGAGATGTACGTAGGTGAAGGGGAAGAATAGTTTATTTCGAATTATTTCCATTTACACGTCATGTCTGTAGATTTTTACGATATAAACCACAAGCATGCAATTAGAACTTCCTGTTACATTAAGAACCTCGTATCCTAATGAGGTCCCACAAGATCAGGACATACTTGATCGCATCAATCTAAGCCGTAATGCAAATCTTGTTGAAGGATTCACCTATCGGGATAATCATTCGGAGGAATTTCCCCATAAATTCTCCTGCGAAATCAATATTAACAACTCAAACCTATGGACATTCTTTAAAGCATTTCTATTATCCTTCCCCGAAGAGATTGCAGTTATTTATCATCATTGTGATGATGAACCAACCTATTCATTATATAAGGATAAATTCGAAATATTAAATATACTTAGTGTTTTTGAGATTGAAATTGTCAAAGACGGCTTTTTAGAATTGGGTATAATTCATAACACCGAAGATTATTTAGAAGAAGTGTTCATCAAAAAAGGTAAATACATCCAATACTGGGGTATGGATTTCGAGAAATTCAAAAACATTGCGGATAGTTTCTCCATACATCAAATTGACGATCTCAACTTCATCGATGAATATCCTGTAACAACTGAGCCGTTACAAATATATATGCCGGAAACTACCGTTACGTCAGAAGTAATTAAAATACTTGATAAACAATTATTAGAGTAAGTAGTAATTATAACGCGTTCTTAAAACTTCATTGCTTCCGCAAGTCATCTTCACTATCTTAGCCTCTGCATGAAAACAGAAAAACAAAAGATGCTCGATGGTGAAGCCTATCTTGCTAACGACCCTGAACTGATAAAAGGCCGTACCGATGCCAAGAAATTACTTCACCGGTTAAATGTTACCGAGTATTTGTTTAATGATGTAGCTAAGGAGATTGTTAAAGAACTCATCCCAAATGCCGGCGAAGGTTTGTATATCGAACCTTCTTTTCATGCTGATTATGGCTATAATATCCATTGCGGCACCAATGTATATTTTAACGTTAACTGCGTGGTGCTGGATGTTTGTAAGGTAACTATCGGCAGCAATGTATTCTTCGCCCCTGCCGTGCAGGTTTACACGGCAACCCATCCATTAGATGCCACAGAACGCCGCAGCACCGAGTTCGGCAAACCCATTACCATTGGCGATGATTGCTGGATAGGCGGAGGGACGATCATTTGTCCGGGAGTAACCATTGGCAGCCGATGCGTTATTGGCGCGGGTTCGGTAGTTACCAAAGATATTCCTGATGATTCATTGGCGGTTGGTAATCCGGCAAAAGTGATCAGGAAATTGTAAGATTTCAAAGAACAGCATTGTGCTGATTTCACATCAGCATAAAAGTTCTTAATTTTTGTCATATTGAGCGATAGCGAAATATCTTCTGCGCTAATACAAGCATATAGCAGAAGCTTCTTCACATGCGTTCAGAATAAACGTTTTTTTAAGTAAATAACTAAACCATTAACACCGCCCGAACCTTGTCCGGGCATCTGCAATTTAAATATGCAGGTAGCGACATAACACTTTGTGCCTCTCCATATCCCTTTATGGCGGCGATCTTATTCGTTTCATCATAAATTATTCTGTGAATTAAAGCCTGGTGATTTACCGGGCTTTACAAAGTAAACACCTTACTTTTTAACTTTTCGTGACACAAGTGCGTCACAAGCTTAATCTGTCAACGAGATAATTCTTTAATAGGCAATTAACAAATTGACAAATCAGTAAATCGACTAATTATTTCAACCGAAAACCGTATTTTTGCAACCTTATAATTTTTAGTGTTTTACTATGAGTATTGCAGCCTTATCTGAGCAGGAAATTTTACGTCGCGAATCTTTACAGCAACTCCGCGCCCTGGGGATTAACCCCTACCCGGCCGAAGCTTATGCCGTAAATGCCTGGGCTCAGGATATTAAAGATAATTTTAACAGCAATCCGGATGCTTACCAGCAGGTACAACTTGCAGGCCGTATCATGACCCGCCGTATTATGGGTAATGCCTCTTTCTTAGAGCTGCAGGACTCTACCGGCCGTGTACAGGTTTACCTGAAACGCGATGACATTTGCCCTGGAGAAGATAAAACACTTTACAATACCGTATTTAAAAAGCTATTAGATATCGGCGATTACGTTGGTATAAAAGGCTATGTTTTTTTAACCCAGACCGGCGAAATTTCTGTGCATACACAGGAAATGACCATTCTGGCAAAATCGCTAAAACCACTGCCCGTTGTAAAACGTGACGAGGAAGGCAACACCTTCGATGGTTTTACAGACCCCGAAATGCGTTACCGCCAGCGCTATGTGGATTTAACCGTTAACCCAGATTTTAAACAGATTTTCCTGAAACGTACCAAGGTAATTAGCACTATGCGTAATTATTTTAACGAGCAGGGATGGATTGAGGTAGAAACCCCGATACTGCAACCGGTACACGGTGGCGCGGCTGCAAGGCCTTTTGCTACGCACCACAATACGCTGGATATGCCATTGTTTCTACGTATTGCCAATGAGCTTTATCTGAAACGCTTGATCGTAGCCGGTTTTGATGGCGTATATGAGTTCGGTAAAATGTTCCGTAACGAGGGCATGGACCGTACCCACAACCCGGAGTTTACCTCTATGGAGATCTATGTAGCTTACAAAGACTATATCTGGATGATGGAGATGGTGGAGCAATGCCTGGAAAAAATTGCTTTAGCCGTTAACGGTACCGCAATAGCACAGGTGGGCGAAAACCAGATCAACTTTACAGGCCCTTACGAAAGATTATCGATGTATGATTCGATCTTGAAATATACCGGCATCGATGTATCAATGATGGATGAGCCTGCTTTACGCCAAACCTGCCGCGATATGGCCATTGATGTTGACCAAAGCATGGGTAAAGGTAAACTGATAGACGAGATTTTCGGCGCAAAGGTAGAAGCGAATTTAATCCAGCCTACTTACATTACCGATTACCCTATAGAAATGACCCCGCTTGCCAAAAAGCACCGCAGTAAAGACGGCTTGGTAGAGCGGTTCGAGCTTTTTGTAAACGGAAAAGAAATTGCCAATGCCTACTCTGAATTAAATGACCCGCTGGATCAGCGCCAGCGTTTAGAGGATCAGCTGATCCTTGCTGGCCGTGGTGATGACGAGGCGATGGCGATGGACGAAGACTTTTTACGCGCCCTTGAATACGGTATGCCGCCAACATCTGGTTTAGGTATCGGTATAGACAGACTGGTAATGATGCTGACAAACCAAAGCACGATACAGGAAGTATTATTCTTTCCGCAGATGCGGCCCGAGAAAAAAGCTAAAGTGGTTACCATTGACGATTTTGTTGAAATTGGCGTACCTGCCGAGTGGGTACCGGTACTGAACAAAATGGGCTTTAATACGGTAGAAGAATTAAAGGCAGCCAACCCAAACAAAGTATTTAACGACCTTGGCGGTATGCGCAAAAAACTAAAGCTGGACATTACCATGCCGACTAAAGAAGACGCGATGATTTGGTTTAACTAAAACTAAGTTTAGTAACATGATATAACACAAAGCGGCCCGATTTAGTAGTAAATCGGGCCGCTTTTATATTTTAAACGTCAAATATTAACTGAAATTTAAAGCTTAGATAACTTTTTGTTTATTTTCCTGTTCTAACTTTATGGAAGAAGAACATAAATATAAGCATATGACTTTAGAAATAACAGAACAGGAATACCTGATCAAACTAGACCGCAAGAAATTCGGCCTTTCATTCATCCGCAGCCTGCTTAAACAAGTAGAAGTTGCGCACCCGTCTGATGAAGAATCTTTCATCCCGGACAGACACATACAACCAAGCCAGAACCACTCTTCAGAGCCGGATTATTTTGGTTCTATCGAAGAAAAATAATCCGTACACTTATATTTGTTGCACTAATTAGCGCCTGCTAATTAGTAATTGCGGTAGCCGCGTTGTACCTGTTTATCCATTTGCGCAAGCTGGCCTTTCATCATTTTTATCTGCTCGGCCAATAGCTTGTTAGTATCCTCTTTAGTTGCTTCCTGCAAATACTGTTGCGCCTCGCGCTTGTTGCGCTTTGCCATTGAAATACCCGCCAGGCTTAACTTTGCCAATGCCGTATTGTGCGACATTTTCATACCCAGGGATAAAGCTTTCTTAAAATATTTTTCAGATTTCATCGGTGCCTTGCGCGATTCGATCAAACCGATCAGCAGGTTATAGTAACCCCACTGGTTTTTCCATAATTCTTTCTCGTAATCTGTAATTTTTAACAACCATTTTTCAGATTCTTCGTTATTTTCTTTACGCAGGTAAAACTGCGCTATGATCATTTTCTCGTTAAAAAAGAAGCTTAAAAGAATGATACCACCTATCAAAAGCACTAAAATCCCCCATCCCCAAAAACCAAATGCACTCATGGCAATAGCAGCTCCAAGCACAACACAGGCTATAACAAGCCTAACAATATTTGACATAATTGTTTATGAATATATTAAAGCACAAATATCCGTTTATTTGTACGTTTAATCAACAATTACTAAATATTTATGGCGATAGATCTGGAACCATCATGGCTCGAAGTTTTGCAGAACGAATTTGAGAAACCCTACATGGTAAAACTGCGGGAATTTTTAAAAGAAGAGAAGCAAAATGGGGCACGCATATACCCCAAAAACGCAGATATTTTTAATGCGTTTAACAAAACACCTTTTAATAAAGTAAAAGTGGTTATCCTTGGGCAAGACCCATACCCCGGCGATCATCAGGCGCATGGCTTATCATTTTCGGTACAAAAGGGCATTGCCATACCAAAGTCGCTTCAAAACATATACAAAGAGCTGGTAACAGATATACCGGGCTTTACCAAGCCTGCGCATGGCAACCTGGAAGAGTGGGCCAGCCAGGGTGTGCTGCTCCTTAACGCCACCCTTACGGTACGCGCCGGCGAATCTGCATCGCACCAAAAAAAGGGATGGGAAGTATTTACAGACGAAGTGATCCGCAAATTATCTGAACAAAAAAAGGGTATTGTATTTATTCTGTGGGGCAACTATGCCCAATCAAAATTGAGTTTGATCGATCAAACCAAGCATCATATCATCAAATCTGTACACCCATCGCCGCTATCTGTAGAGCGCGGGTTTTATGGTTCTAAACCATTTTCTAAAGCAAATGAGTACCTGGTACAAGAAGGCGAAACGCCGATTGACTGGCAGATCCATTAAGTAGCTGCGTGTTGAAGTAGATCTTAAACACAACACAAAAGGCTCAGAATAAATTCTGAGCCTTTTGTGTTGTACCAAAGCTATAAATTAATAACCAGGGTTTTGCGTTAACGCACTATTAGCATCGCGTGCAGACTGTGGAATAGGTAAAATTCTATGGTAGTCTGAGATAGACACCGTTGGATATGATACATAACCATAAGCTTGTTTTGGGCGGTTAATTACCAGATTTAACCTTGTGAAGTCGAAAAAGCGCAAACCTTCAAAGGCTAATTCTTTTCTTCTTTCATTTAAGATATCGGTAATTAACTGCGCACCTGTTGAAGTATAACCTGCAAATGATGGGTCACGTACTTTGGCCAGTTGGTTTAAATAGATTTTGGCATTAGCCTCATCTCCGGTACGGGCGTAAGATTCGGCTAGTGTAACTAAAACCTCAGCATAACGGATAATCTTAGTTTCATCTTTATCTGTGTTAGAATAATTTGGAAACTTATTGATAATCCACGCTTGTTGGCCACCTCTTAAACCGCTTACCATCAATGTTCTTCTTAAATCGGTGGCAGTATAGGCACTGTATAAATCGTCTGTTGCCTGTATATCGCCATAACCTGCCTGAGAGAAAATAGCATCTAACCCGGTGTTACCCAGGTTACTTGAGGCATTTTGGTTAAGCTCGAAAATAGTTTCCAGTTTACCGGTTTGTGCTGCAGGGTTAGCCCAGAAGCCGGTGAACGCACTTGCATTTTGTGCAAGCGTATACTGCCCATTATCTACAACTAATTTAGCAGCTGTAAGTGCATTAGCATAATCGCCTTTATATAAGTATGCTCTTGATTCAATAGCTTTTGCCGCATATTTAGCAATATAGTCAGAATTGATTGCATGGAACGAAGTTCCGCCAGTTGGCATAATAGCATAAGCACTATCTAAATCGCTAACAATTTGAGTATAAACTGCACTCACTGTTGCTCTTGGCGTTTTCACGCTAAAACCGCTTACGTACGATGGTGTAGTAACTATAGGTACCCCGCTGGCAGTTGGGTTAACGGTATATGGCGCACCAAACCAGTTCACCAATTCCAGATACAATAAACCTCTTGAAGCATAAGCTTCGCCAATTAGCTGATTATTATCATCTGAAGCAGGCAGCTTTTTACCTTCGTAAATAATACGGTTAGCTTGCAAAATTGAAAAATAAGCACGTGAATAAATATTAGATGGTTCGGTAGTGGTAGAAATAAACTGGTAATTGTTTTCGAGCAAATAACGGCCCGAATTGGTAACATTTACATAAGTATTATCTGCCAGCAAATCGCCTAAAACGGGGATATCACGTCCAAACAAAGTAGTAGCCTTCATAACGTTATACATCCCGTTAACAGCATCGGCCAAATCGTTTGTTGTTTTGATAGATTCGGTTACCGTTACAGATGTACTAGGCTGCTCATCCAAAAAACTCTTTTTGCAGGCCGTTAAGGTTGCCGTTCCTGCTAATAGTATATATAGTAATTTATTAAATTTCATGTTTTTCTCTTAATTAAAATCCAACATTTAAACCAATTGTGATTGTCCTGATTTGCGGAATATCTTCGGTATTGTAACCATTAATAGGCACTTCCGGATCAAACGGTAATCGTTTATCGTAGGTTTTAGTCCACAAGTTTGTTGCACGGGCATACAGGTATAATTTACTGATACCACATTTCTTCACCACGTCAAGATTCTTAAGATCATAACCTAATGACACGTTCTTTAAACGGATGTAATCACCATAGTATAAGAAACGTGTAGAACCACTTGAAGAATTGGATGAGCTACCACCACCGTAAACGTTTTTGGGAACATCTGTTACCTGGCCCGGAGTTGTCCAGCGGTTTAGCCATGTATATTGATATTTGTTAGCACCGGTGATGTACGTACCATCATTTAAGTAATATGACCAACTGTCGCTGATGCGGTTACCAAAGTTACCATAGAAATCAAGCGCAAGGATGATACCTTTATAATTGAACGTATTGCTGAAACCACTGGTTATTTTCGGGTCGGCATGGCCATAAGGCACGCGTGCTGCAGCAGAATAATTTGTGGTTGTAGAAGTTCTGCCGGCATCAGTATACCACAATGCGTTACCATTTGCAGGATTAACGCCTGCATAGGCGCGAGTGTAATAGGTATAATAATCGTAATTGTTAGCTAACCAGTAGTTACCATTAACCTGGTTGTTTTGTGCCAGCTTAGTCATACGGTTGGCGTTGTAAGCGGCATTAAGGTTTACATTCCAGCTAAAGTCTTTTGTTTTTACTGGTACACCTTTTACTGTAAACTCCCATCCTTTGTTTTGTAAAGCACCTACGTTTTGAGCCTGGGAAGTTTGAGTAGCGCCAAATCCGCTTTCCCAAGGGATATTCACAAGCTGGATCAGACCGTCAACTTTGTTATTGTAGTAATCTACGTTAAACAATAAGCGGTCATTAAAGAAACCGAAGTCAACACCAATATCAAATTTCTTTGATGATTCCCAGGTTAAGCTGGGGTTACCAACGGTATTGTATGCCTGGCCGTTAGCCGAGTTATAGTTAAAGCCATAACCTGCTGTTGGTCTCCATTGATAATTAGCCAAAGCATTGGCATTACCTGTGGTACCGTATGAGCTTCTGATTTTAGCAGTAGTAAGGATGTTTTGTTTTTTGAAGAAATCTTCTCCATCAATATTCCAGGCACCGCCAACTGAATAAAAACTACCATATTGTTTGTCGGTACCAAATCTCGAACCACCGTCTCTTCTAAACGATCCGCTTAAAGAATATCTATTTTTGTAATTGATATTCGCCCTTGCATACAATGCATCAAAAGTGTAGTTAGATGTACTTTCTGAAGCTGTAGCTGGTGTAGCTGCATTACCAACAGCAGTTAATGTAGGCTGTGTTAGCGGGTAACCTGTAGCATATGCTGTATTTAAATAACCGGCCGATTTTTGTGCTTCGTACCCAACTGAGGCATCAACATAAAAATCTTCTACACCATGTATATTGTAGCGATAATCCAATTGGTTACGAACTAACCAGTTAGCGTAACGGCTATATTGGCTTGTCCCAGATCCGTTTAAGCTACGGGCATCGCCCATTTGGGCATTTAAGAAACTGGTTTCTTCATTGGTTTGATAGTCCATACTGGCATAGCCGGTATACTTCAATTGATCCCAGATATTCCATTTAATGGTTTGTGCACCTAAAAGACGTACGTTATTGATTCCTCTTACATCATGCGCTGCAATATAAAGCGGATTTGAATTAGATGATGTTGGGAAGTTAGCGTTACCGGTTACACTTGAGTTGATGCTGCCATCTGCATTATAACCTAACTGAAACGGCCTCAAAAAATACGCCGACGCCAAAGGGCTGCTATAATAAGCGCTGCCCTGTAACGGTGCATTTTGGTTGATGCTCGAAACGTTTAAATTAGTTGCAATAGAGAAACTTTTGCTAACGGTATGGTCTAAATTTAGGGTACCGGTAATTCTTTTTAAATAAGATTTTAAAACCGTTGCATCCTGTGTAAAGTATCCGGCTGATGTAAAAATTCTTGTTTTTTCATTACCACCGTTTACCGAAACATTGTATTGTTGCTGGCTTCCTCTTTTGGTTACCAGATCATACCAGTTATTGCCTGCCGAGTTTAAACCATAACTGGTACCTAATGCAGTTATCTGGGCCGCTGTATATTGGCCTGAATTAACAAAAGCCTCATTAAACATAGACCGGTATTGATCGGGGGTTAAAGGCTTACCTGCATCTGGTAATGGTAAGTTAGAACTTATACCACCTTCTGCATCAAAACGTACTTCTGTTTTGCCAGATTTACCCCTTTTAGTATTAATTACAATAACACCATTTGAACCACGTGAACCATAAATTGCAGTTGCAGCAGCATCTTTTAATACGGTAATATTCTCAATGTCATTATTATTGATACCGGCCAACGGGCTAAGTGTTCCTCCGGCCCTTTGCGTTAAATCAGCACCGCCATTTACAATCATACCATCAATTACGTACAATGGCTGTGCTGCTGCTGCACTTGTAATAGAGTTAATACCACGGATACGAACCTGGTTAAGTGCACCTGGCTGGCCGCTGTTAATCTGCACATTTACACCTGCAATTTCGCCTTGTAAAGCTTGTTGAAAGGTAGAAAATGGCTTGTTCTCATTTTCCGCACCTTTAACCACACCGGCCGAACCTGTATAGGTTTTTTTAGCCTGGGTACCGTACGAATCCTTAATAACCACATCAGATAGCATATGGTTATCAGATTTTAATTTAATAACCGGCAGTGCCCCTGCAGGTATAGTAATTTGTTGACCAGTAAAACCAACGTATGAAAACGCCAGCACCTGCCCTACCGAAGCGGTTAATGTAAAGTTACCGTCTCCGTCTGATAATACGCCCTGTTTTGTACCTTGAATTGACACAGATACACCAGGTAACGGCTGACCATCATCAGCACTAACTACCTTACCAGTTAGTTTCGTGTTTTGAGCCATTGCAAAGTTCATCGCAAAAATACTCAACGTAAAAAAAAATGTAAAAATTCTCTTCATATTGTCCTTATTTTTAAACAAACCTAATTATTAATATATAATTAACATAACGTTAATGCATTTATATTGAAAAAAATACATTTAAAACAATGTTTAGATTACATTATTGCATAAAAAAAGCTGGTTTATAATAAAAATTTTTAAATATCAAAAAAAGTTTAGCCAAATTAAATAATTTGATAAAATTTCAAATTTTGGACAAAAAAGTTAAATGGAAATACGAGAATGATAATTTACAGAAGCAAAAAAAGACTCAATAAGGGGAAATATCACACAAAATTAAATCTGATGATACAAAAAAGGTTAAAAACGCTTTTTAAAAGGTAAAAAGGAACTATGCTCATCTAAAAAAAAGAGCAATTCATACTTTTATTAAAATTTTTAATTAGTTATAGTTATGACATGATTAAATTATTGTTTGGAGCTTAAATCCAAGCAATTTTTCAATTTCACTACTACATTGTAAAATTTAACCGTTCAAAAAAATCTAATACTCCAGCGGTACAATCGGTTCCTTTTTACTGGTAGACATGATCATCATAGTCTGGAAGGTTTTCACCACACTAATGCGGCTGATCTTCTCCATGATTAATTGCTCGTACGATTTAATATCGCGTACGTAACACTTCAGTAAAAAATCGCACTGGCCGGTTACGTGGTGGCACTCGGTAACTTCCTTAATTTTCTGGATCTCGTCTAAGAAAATTTGGATAGTGTTGTTTTTATGAAAATCGAGCGAAATCTGGATAAATGTTTTAATGCCCAGTCCCAACTTCTCCTCATCTACCAATGCATGGTAGCTTTTTATATATTCGGCATTTTCCAGCTTACGCACACGCTCCAGCGTTGGGGCCGGAGACAAACCAATCTCGTTTGATAGTTGCAGATTGGTTATCCTGCCGTTTTCCTGTAATATTTTTAAAATCTGTAGATCAATTTTATCCAACTCTGCTGCCATGATGCAAATATAGAATGCTCTGTCAACAAAATATAATTTTTTTAAAATGCATTTAAACAAATAATAATTTTATCGGTTAAATTATTTAGATTAGTCTAAAACTTAAGTTAGATTCGTTTAAATGCAAACGTTTACAGAAGAAAACTACCTCAAAACTATTTACAAGCTCTCTGAAGATGCTGAATCAGTTACCACCAATCAACTGGCTGCTGTACTGCACACTAAGGCAGCATCTGTTACAGATATGCTGAAGAAACTTTCGGAAAAAAAGCTGATAGACTATATACCTTACTATGGCGTAACTCTTACCGAAACCGGCAAAAGAATAGCGGTAGATGTAGTGCGCAGGCACCGTTTATGGGAATACTTTTTGGTAGAAAAGCTAAATTTTAAGTGGGACGAGGTACATGAAATGGCCGAAGAACTGGAACATATTTCGTCGGTAGAGCTGGTTGACCGGCTGGATCAGTTTATGGGGCACCCCGCTTACGACCCGCATGGCGACCCCATCCCCGATAAGCATGGCCGTATAAAACAACATGAATTTAAACCAATCAGCCAGTTAAGTGTTGACGAATGCGGCGTAATATCCGGCGTGCGCGAGCACTCCCCGGCCTTTTTGCAATACCTCGAAAAACTGAACCTGATGCTGGGCAACCAGATCAGGGTGATCGAAGTATTGGTTTATGACCAATCGGTAGTGTTAACAGTTAATCAATCAGAAAACAAGATCAGCATCAGTAAAGAAGCTGCCAAAAATATTTTAGTAACCTCATGAGCGAATCTCTAGGTAATGTACACGGCTCGGTAGCCACTGATAAAAGCACCGGCTGGCGCAGATTTTTATCATTTATTGGCCCTGCCTATTTAATCTGTGTTGGTTATATGGACCCCGGCAACTGGGCAACAGACCTGGCTGCAGGCAGTCAGTTTGGGTACAGGCTCATTTGGGTATTGCTGCTCTCAAACCTTGTGGCTTTACTGCTGCAATCATTAAGCGCTCGCCTGGGTATCGTGCGCGGGCTGGATTTGGCCCAGGCATCCAAACATGCTTATAGCCGCTTTATTAACTTTTGCCTGTTTATACTGGCCCAGATAGCCATTGTGGCCTGCGATTTGGCCGAGATTATAGGTATGGCTATTGGCTTAAACCTTCTTTTTGGTTTACCGATGATCTGGGGCGTATCGCTCACGTTGCTGGATACCCTGCTCCTCTTGTTTCTAATGAACAAGGGCATGCGCAAGCTCGAAGGCTTTATTGTATCGCTGATATTTATTGTGGGCCTTTCCTTCCTTACAGAAATGTTTATTGTTAAACCAGATGTGGGCGCAATAGCCAGGGGCTTTATTCCGCATGCCTTATCGGGTAGTGCTTTATATATTGCCATTGGTATTATTGGGGCTACGGTAATGCCGCATAACCTTTACCTGCATTCCTCGCTGGTGCAAACCCGCAAAATTGAGCGGACTGACGAGGGCATCAGGAATGCTATTAAATATAATATCTGGGATACAACAATTGCGCTTAACCTGGCTTTTTTTGTCAACGCTGCTATATTGATACTGGCTGCCAGTGCATTTTTCACCAAAGGCTTTCACCAGGTAGCAGAAATTCAGGATGCTTATAAACTATTAGAGAAAATCTTCGGCAGTATGGCACCTACACTGTTTGCCATCGCGCTGATCGCCTCCGGCCAAAGTTCTACCATAACCGGTACCCTTGCCGGGCAAATTGTAATGGAAGGCCACATTAACCTGCGCATAGCGCCCTGGCTTCGCCGCTTGCTTACCAGGTTACTGGCTATTATACCTGCCTACTTTACGCTGTTATATGCGGGCACAGATGCCCTTGGCCACCTGCTGGTATTAAGCCAAGTGGTGCTGAGCTTACAGCTTGGGTTTGCTGTGATCCCGCTGATCCATTTTACATCCGACAAAGTACGGATGGGCAAATTTGTGATTAACAAATGGGTTAAAGCTACAGCCTGGGTATTTGCAGTGATGATTGTGGTACTCAATGTACAACTGGTAATACAGCAAATTGGCGAATGGAGCAAATCGGGCGCGGTATCACCTTTTGTATTGTACTCCATCATTATCCCGGTAATTATTGCCATAGGCATTTTGCTGATCTACGTAACGCTTCGCCCGTTTCTGTTTAAAACACCAGACAAACCAAACAATGTACCGCATGGCATAGCAAGCGCCATCCACGAGATAGGCAGAATCCATTACGGACACATTGGTGTATCGTTAGATTTTTCGCGAAACGATTGGGAATCTATCAGGCACGGCGTAATGCAGGGCGGCAAAGAAGCCCGGTATACCCTGATCCACGTAGTGGAAACCGCCGGGGCCAAATATCACGGTACCGATGTAATGGATATGGAAACCCAAAGTGATGCTAATAACCTGCAACAATATGCCGATGAACTTTGTAGTTTAGGTTATGATGCCCATGCCCGCATTGGTTACGGCTCTACCGCTACCGGGATTGCCGATGTGGTGAAGGATGAAAACGTTGATTTTTTGGTGATGGGATCGCACGGGCATAAATTTTTAAAAGACCTTATTTTCGGCACAACCGTTAACGAGGTACGGCATAAGGTAAAGGTGCCGGTGTTAATTGTAAAACCTCTACCTAAATAATTCGCATATTTGCAAACTAATGGCTGAAGACTTATATATAAAAAATAAAAAGGCATACTTTGAATATCATGTACTCGATGAATACGTGGCCGGGATTAAACTGTTGGGTACCGAAATTAAATCTATTCGCGATGGTAAAGCCAATTTGAATGACGCTTTCTGTACTTTCATTGATAGCCAGCTCTATATCCGTAACCTGCACATTGCAGAATATTCGCACGGCTCGTTCTATAACCACGAAGCCAAGCGCGACCGTGTTTTATTATTGAATAAAAAGGAACTCAAAAAGCTAAAAACACGCACCGAAGAAAAAGGCTTCACCATCATCCCGCTGGCCATATTTGTGAGCGACCGTGGTTTCGCCAAACTAAAAATAGCCCTTGCCCAAGGTAAAAAAACCTTCGACAAACGCGAAACTATGAAAGAACGTGATACAAAGGTTGAGATGGATAGAGCGATGAAAAGGTAAGTAGTGGTAGGATTAGTAGCAGTGGCAGTAATAAGTTATTGCACCGAAGAACCTTTAATAACCCATAATTGTGGCCTCTTAATTTTCGGGTAGCACAACACCAGCCCCAGCACTCACTTTAACAGAAAATTGAGTAGCCACGAGTTTTCTTTTTGGTACTTTTTCTTTTGCGGAAAAAGAAAAAGTACATCCACTAACGATTAATGCATCACACTACCATTCCTAATGGAAAACGGCTTGTGCTACATTTAGGTCAGTACCAATAGGTTTGGGATTGCTTCGTACCTCCCAATAACGCGTTGTGTTAAACGGGCCTTCTTGGCTCTAGGTATTCACCAAGCCTTGTCCCCTACCAACGGCACAAACCTGAAAGTATCCAGCACCACCTTCTCATAATCATTTTCGGCAACCTTAAGTATGGTTACCATTTTTTGTTCGCTTTCGCTGCCTACGGGTATAATAAGCAGGCCACCTATTTTAAGTTGTTTCAGCAATATTTCGGGCACGGTTGGGGCACCTGCGGTGACAATAATTTTATCGTAAGGCGCATGAGATTCTATCCCTCTCGAGCCATCTCCTAAAAAGAAATGTGGTTTATAACCCATATACGGCAATACCTGTTTGGTACGCTCGTAAAGCTTCTCCTGGCGTTCTATAGTATAAACCTTAGCACCTAGTTCAAGCAAAATGCAGGTTTGGTAGCCCGAGCCTGTACCTATTTCCAATACCTTGTCGTTTTTACTAACGTGCAGCAGTTGGGTTTGGTAAGCTACGGTATAAGGCTGCGAAATGGTTTGCCCCTCGCCAATCGGGAAGGCAATATCCTTGTAAGCCTGGTTCCAGAAAGTTTCGTCGAAAAAGTAGTGGCGGGGTACTTTGCCAATAGCTTGTAGCACGCGTTCGTCATCAATGCCTTTCTTCGCTAAAATATCAACCAGCCTTTTGCGGGCACCCTTTTCGCGATAATTGTCTATAAACTTGTAGGCCATTGTTAGCACAAAGTTAGGCAATTTGGGCCATGCTACAGTCTGCTATAATTTAATGTTAGTATTGACATGTTTTAAGCCTGTTGTTTTTCAGCCGCTTAATTTACTAACAGTACAAGCACATTAAATTTAATACGGATCAACATCCGGCTGTACAAGGCTGCCTTTACTGAGTTTGGTGGTTTGAAACTGCAATAGCACAGCACGAATTATATCTTTAGCCTTGTTAAGCGAGTCGGCATCCCGTTCAAACTTCAGCATAATGGTTTTAATATAGAAGTTACGGATGCGGCTTACCAGCGGATACTCGGGGCCAATAACCCGGTCGCCAAAATGCTTACGGAGTTCTGTACCCAGAAACTCGGCCTGCTGATAAAGCATATCAGGATCCTTATGCTTAATATCCAGCTGGATAAGGCGGTAAAATGGCGGGTACTTAAAACTTTTTCGTTCGTCGATCTCATTTTTGTACAGCGCAGCATAATCGTTATCTATCACCTGCTGTATTACGCGGTGGCTGGGGTCGTAAGTTTGTATCACTACCTTACCCTGCTTGCCCCTGCGGCCAGCCCTGCCGCTTACTTGGGCCAGCATCTGGAAACTACGCTCATTGGCACGAAAATCGGGATACTTTAACAGGCTATCGGCATTGATAATACCGATAACTGTAACATCGGCAAAGTCCAGCCCTTTGGCTACCATTTGGGTGCCCACTAATATGTCCAGGCGTTTTTCTTCCAGGTCATTCATAATGTTCTGAAAGGCGTTTTTGGCGCGGGTAGTATCCAGGTCCATCCGCATAATGCGGGCTTCGGGCATTAAAACGGTAAGTTCATCCTCCACCTTTTCGGTGCCAAAACCCTTATACTCTAAATGCGCCGAACCACAAGCCGGGCAAGTGGTTGGGCTATCTTCTTTATAGCCGCAGTAATGGCAATGCATTTTACCACTGCTTTTATGGAAGGTTAAACTCACATCGCAGTTAATGCATTTGGGCGTAAAGGCACAGGTTTTACACATCATTACCGGTGCATAACCACGGCGGTTCTGAAACAGGATGATCTGCTCTTTACGCTCAATCGCTTGCTTCATATCATCCATCAGCACACTGGTAAAGTGCGATTGCATGGTCTTTTTCTTCAACTCTTCGGCAATGTTCACTACCTCTATTTGCGGCATTTCTACACCGCCATAACGTGTTTTTAGTTCTGCAAAGCCGAACTTGCCATTTTGTGCATTATAGTATGATTCGATGGATGGCGTGGCAGACCCCAGCAGCACCTTACCCTGGTATAAGGCCGAAAGATAAATAGCGGCATCCCTCGCATTGTAGCGTGGTGCCGGGTCGAATTGTTTGTAAGAAGTTTCATGCTCTTCATCCACCACAATCAGCCCCAGATCTGCAAAGGGCAAAAACACCGACGAGCGCGCGCCAAGTACGATCTTGTAGCTGCCGTCCAGCACTTTCTGCCATACCTCCACCCGCTCCTGGTCGTTAAAGCGGGAGTGGTAAACACCTATAGATTCGCCGAAATACCGGCGCAAGCGTTCTATAATATGGGTGGTGAGGGCAATCTCCGGCAACAGGTAAAGCACCTGCCTGCCCGAGGCAATCATTTCCTCAATCAGTTTAATATAAAGCTGTGTTTTGCCCGACGACGTGATGCCATGCAGCAGTACCACATCCTTCTGCTCAAACTGCTCGCGAATGCTGGCTAAAACGTTTTCTTGTTCATCACTCAAAACAGCGGTGAGTTCGGGGTCATTATCGCCTTCAAAAAACAGGCGGCTCACGTTTACATCTTCGGCAATCATGATCTCTTTTTCAACCAAAGCTTTAATCACTGCCGAACTTGCGCCGGATGCTTCGATCAAATCGGGCTTGGAAACCTTTTTGCCACCCCGAGAAAGGTTGAGGTAGGCCAGCACCACATCTGCCTGTTTAGGCGCCCGCTTTTCCAGTATCTCAAACAACTCCCGCATCTGGTCGTGCTGATAAATGGGATTTAGTTTAATGTAAGTACGTTTGCGCGGTTTATAACGTTCGTTAACCGTTTCAGAAATCATGATTAGATTTTTCTCGAACATTATTTTCAAAATCGGCATTACCGTTTTTTGGCCCAGCAGCTTGGCAATGTCACTAACCGTTAACTCGGGCTGTATGTCGAGCGCATCAACAATCAGGTATTCTTTATCGTTAAGGCCCGATCTATCGATCTCGTAATCTTTGTTCAGTACAATTTTAGTTTCGCTGGCCAGTTTTAAGGCCGATGGCAGGGCGGCATTCATTACCTCGCCCGTATTGCACAGGTAATAATTGGCCATCCATTGCCAAAAACCCAATTGCACATCGGTAACTACGGGCTGCTCGTCCAGCACATCCATCAGGTATTTGGCCTCGTACTTTTCGGGCGCGTGCTCGCTGATACCGGCAATAATGGCCGTGTACAATTTGCTTTTACCAAACTGCACCACCACCCTTTTGCCTATAGCCACAGCATCGTTCAGTTCGAACGGAACGCGGTAGGTATAGTTTTTGGCAATAGCCAACGGTAAAATAACGTCAACAAAAAGCGTTTTACGGCCGGCGTTGTATGTTTCCGCAAATTCGAGCATCTATATTATCTGTGTCTGACGGCTGCAACAGCCAAAGTGATCCATCCGGATATAAAAAGTAAACCGCCTACAGGCGTAACCGGGCCAAGCCAGTGTAGCCAGCTCCAGCCCAAAACATCGCGGCATGCAAGCAAGTACAACGAGCCCGAAAAAAGCACAATGCCGAGTGTAAAAAGCCAGTACCCGGTAAAAATTACATTATTTTTGAACCGCCCGAAGGTGGATAAAAACAGCAATGCGAAAACATGGTAAAAATGATACTGTACGGCGGTATGCCATACTTCCAGTTGCGATTGTGTTAAAACAGCCTTTAATGCGTGTGCGCCAAAAGCACCTGTAATTACGGCAAGCACACCTAATAATGCACCTGTTACTACTATTTGTTTGTTCATGATGGGTATTTGGCTAAATTAACCATTTGAAAGAATTACTTTATGGGCATTGCGTAAAAATCTACCTTTGCTATAACTAAATACGATGAAACACCTGATTACCACCCTGATTTTGCTTATTGCTACGGCAGTGGTAACTGTTGTTTATTTCAAAAACCTGAGTCCGCCGGGGCGCAGGCCGGTTGAAGTGATGCAGCACATCCCCGAAGATGCCTCGTTGATTGCCGAATTTAGCAACGACGAAGGCTTTTACGAAGCATTTAGCGGCAACCATTTACTAACCGCCATTGCCGGGCCTGATAAAACTACCGAACTGGATGCCCTGCGCAAATACCTTTTGAACAATACTGCACTAAAACCGTATTTTAATAATCAGCCTATCTATGTATCCATCCATCCTTCTGTTGCAAACCAGGTTGATTTTCTATTGACCACCTCTGTAGATAAGGATTTTAAAGGATCGATACTATCCCAGCTGAAAAATACTGCCGGCGACAGTGTTATTATTGAGCCGATTAAAAAGGGAGATAAGCAGTTGTACCAAATAAACATTACCGGCCTAAAGCGCCCTTTCTTTCTGGCCGAAATCGAACACCAGATCTTTACCGGCAGTTTCTCCGACGAATTGATCAGCAAGAGCATTAACTACGATTTTAAGCAGCATAAACACACCTTTTTACAGCTATCGGAGCAGCAGCACAACAATGCCATGGCCATATTGTATGTAAACTATACCCAGCTACAGCCGTTGTTTCAGCAAATGTTTGAGAACAGTAACCCGGATTTGTTCAGGGCGTTTCGTATTATACCGGCACAGGCAGCCTTGAGCTTAAACTATAAAACCGACGCGCTGATGCTTAATGGCCTTACGGAACTGGAACCTAATAAACCCATTAGCTATCTTAATTTATTTACATCGCAAAAACCAGTTGAGAATCACTTAAAGGAGATCTTCCCTTCTACCACCGCCTACAGCACCAGTTTCTCGGTATCGAACCCCGTTAAATTTATTAAAGACCTGGCCGCATGGAACAATAAAAGCGGCAGTAAAGAAAAGCAACAAGCGCTTTTTAAACAAATTAAAACAGAAACCGGCGTTAATATAGACAAGGAGTTTAACAGCGTTTTGGGTGCCGAATTTGCCGTGGTTACCACCCGGTTTGAAGAAAAGCTGGCTATTATAGAGGTAAGCAACGGCCAGCAATTATTCCCCTCTATGATGAACATCAGCAACGCGGTGAGTGATAATATCGGTCAGTTTAAATACAGCAGGATACCGTTTTACCTGCTGGGAGATGCCTTCGGTATTTTCAACAAGCCATACTTTATGATCATTAATAACTATTTGATACTGGCCAATACACCTTCAGAACTGCGGGCTTATGCGGATAGTTACAACAACCAGAAATTTTTGAACAAAACAGAATCATTCAACGATTTTGATGATATGCTCTCCGAGCGCAGTAATGTGGCCTTTTTCATTAACTTTAAAAATATGAAGCAAGTGTTTAAGCGCGACCTGAAGCCTGGTTTTAATGATGCCTTTCAGCATAATGACCCCGGTTTTAAAAACTACTATGCGGCATCGTACCAGTTAATAGCATCTGACAATAACTATTACACCAACTTTTGTATGAAGCTGGCCAAGGTTGATTCTACTAAAACAGAGCGGTAATTACTTTATAGCCTTTACGCCGGCCACAAACTCTTTCAGATAATAAGGCTCGAAATAAGCAATATTTTCAAATTCTCCGGCCTCAAATTTCTGTAAAGCAAGCTGGGTTAACTGCGCGGCCGAGTTAGAAAAATCGGGCAGGAAAGTTAGTTTACCGCGGTGTGCCAGGGCTTGGATACATTTTTCGGCACCATCACCAAATATTACTAATTGTTTTTCCGGTGCAATATCAGCGAAGCTATTGTCATCAATTATTTCGGCAGCGGTAGGTTTAATGAGTTCGCCGGTTGTGCTGTACAGGGCGGTGTAAACCTCCATACGGCGGGCATCAATCATGGGGCAAAGAATAGCCTCTGTTGCGTAAAGTGCGGAAAACTCAGCAGCGCCAGTTACCATAGCCTGCAAGGTTTCTACAGCTATTAATGGCTTATCCAGCGCAAAGCAAATACCCTTAGCTGTTGATACGCCAATGCGTAAGCCGGTATACGAGCCCGGGCCTTTACTTACAGCTACAGCGTCAATATCCTTCAATTGCTTACCTGCTGTATCACAAACATCCTGAATAAACAGGGTAATCATTTCTGCATGTATATTACGCTCGTTAACTTCTTTAACAGCCAGTAGTTGGCCGTTTTGAGCCAGGGCGATAGAGCATACAGTGGTAGCGGTTTCTATTTGAAGGATTAAACTCATGGATGTAATTTATGGTACCGGATCATGCCCGTGGCCTCCCCATGGATGGCAGCGCCCAATACGCTTCAAAGTTAACCATCCGCCTTTAAATGCACCATGTTTTTTTACGGCTTCGATACCATATTGCGAACAGGTTGGGGTATAACGGCACGATGCGCCAAGTATTGGCGATAACAGGTACTGATACAGCTTAATCAGCACGATAAAAATGTAGCCGAAAACGGTTTTAATTAATTTGCTTAGCGCTCTCATGGGGTACCAGTTCGCAAAGTTGCGCAAACATCTTTAACATTTTTTTTTCCATCAGCTGGTAAGGTTCAATCTCCTTACCAATATAACTTAACGAAAGCGTAAGCTTTATATTAGCCTGGTTTAAAATATCGTACAGATTTTGCTGTTTTTGAAGCCGGTAGGCCTCGCGCATGCGGCGGCGAATGAGATTACGATCAACGGCATGCTTGTAACGCTTTTTGGGCACAGGGAAAACTACCTGTACAGGCACAGTTTGTGCAGCATCGGCAAGGCGCCATGAAACCCTGAAAGGATAACATAAAAAAGAAGAACCCTTGGGAAAAAGCTCTTCTAAGAGCCTTTTATTACACAATCGTTCTTCTTTCCTGAAAGTATACATGTTGCTTTTTTATTGAACCGAAATAAACAAATTATAACCGGTTCAAACCCAGTTACGGAAGCAACGCTAAATTATGCTTTGTGACGTTTTTCGTCAGATACGCTTAATCTTTTTCTGCCTTTAGCTCTTCTAGCGGCTAAAATTCTTCTGCCATTAGCAGTTGACATACGCTCACGGAAACCGTGTTTATTTCTTCTTTTACGCTGAGAAGGCTGAAACGTTCTTTTCATAACTGTATTATTGTATTCGTTGCTTTAAAATTAAGAGTGCAAATTTACTGTTTAATTTCTACTTTTCAAATAGCACCCTAACATAATTATCAACATTTTGGTTTGGCTGCTAAACAATCTGCATAAAGGCCAAAATGAGTAATTAAACGCTTTTTTTAGCCAGTAAATCGCGGATCTCTGTTAATAAAACTTCTTCTTTAGTTGGTACCGGCTCTACCGTTGGTGCCACTTCTTCATTCTTCTTAAACTTGTTTATAGCCTGTATAACCAAAAACAATGCAAAAGCTATAATGAAAAATGAAATTACCTGAGATAGAAAATTACCGTACTTTATAGCAGTACCCGGCACCACCAATTGACTTAAATTAGATAAATGCGCGGCTTTTAAAGCAGGCGTTAGCACCGCTGGTGTAATAATATCTTCTACCAGTGAGCTTATTATTTTACCAAAAGCACCACCTATAACCACCGCAATGGCCAGATCCAATACGTTGCCTTTAATGGCAAATTCCTTAAATTCCTTTACAAATCCCATTGTTAAAAAGTTTATTCAATACTAATATAGAAATATCAACACAAAAAAAGCACTACGAGTTTAATTTATTGCCAAACAATTGCCCGTTATTGCGTTTACAATTCATACGTTAAACAAATACGCCTTTTATATTATAGTTAATTGATGTAATTTTGGCTTTATCTAAATATGCTTAAACAGAATCTTCAACAAAAACTTTTACAAAAACTTTCCCCTCAACAGATACAATTTATCAAGCTGTTACAGGTACCTACTGTTTCGCTGGATACCCGTATTAAAGAGGAGCTGGAAGAAAACCCCGCACTCGAAGATCTGAGCTTAACTAACCTTAACGAGCCCGAAGAACAGTACCCTGACCGCGACCCGGATGAGGATACTTATAATAGTGACGATGATAACGGTGAGTACGACGAGTTTAATATCGACGATTACCTGCAGGAAGATAATGTAAACGATTACGGATCGCGCTATGACCAGAATGGTGATGATGACGACGATCGTAAAGAGATACCCATAGCGATACAAACCTCCTTTTTTGAAAGCTTACAGGCGCAGCTCGACTTGCTGCCTGTATCTGACAAAGACTTTATGATAGGCCAGCAAATAATTGGCAGCCTGGATGATGATGGTTATCTGCGCCGCCCAATTATGTCGCTAACGGATGACCTTGCCTTTTCGCAAAATGTAATGGCCGAGGATGAAGAGGTGGAAGAAATGCTGAAAGTGATCCAGTCTTTCGACCCTCCGGGTATTGGTGCACGTACTTTACAGGAGTGTTTGCTGCTACAACTGAAACGTAAAGATGCTACCGACCCAATTATCCGTAAGGCTATACTGGTTGTGCAAAGCTACCTTGACGAGTTTACCCGCAAACACTACGATAAGCTGGAGCGCTCATTAAACATGAACTCGGAAGAGCTGCGTGCGGTTATTAACGAGATCTTAAAACTTAATCCAAAGCCGGGCGACTCGAACGCGGTAAACACCAAGCAGCTGCAGGTTATCCCGGATTTTCACATCATTAATGATGATGGCCGATTACTACTTACCCTTAACGCTAAAAATGCCCCAGACCTGCGCGTGAGCCGCTCGTACATGGATATGTTTGAGCATTACGACAAGGCATCGCAAAAAGACCGGAAGATGAAGGAAGCCGTACAGTTTGTAAAGCAAAAGCTAGATTCTGCCAAGTGGTTTATTGATGCCATTAAGCAACGCCAGCAAACTTTGCTAAAGACCATGAATGCGATTATGCAGTACCAGTACGATTTCTTTTTAACCGGAGATGAGCGGAACCTGCGCCCCATGATATTAAAAGACATTGCTGACCGGATAGGGATGGATATTTCGACCGTATCGCGCGTTGCTAACTCCAAATACGTACAAACAGAGCATGGCACCTTCCTGCTCAAATCTTTCTTCTCTGAGGCTATACAAACCGAGAGTGGCGAAGAAGTATCGAACAAAGAAGTTAAAAAGATATTGGAAGATTGCATTGGCGGCGAAGATAAACGCCACCCACTTGCAGATGAAAAACTAACCGACATATTAAAAGAGCGCGGCTACAACATAGCACGCCGTACCGTGGCCAAATACCGCGAGCAAATGAACATCCCGGTAGCAAGGTTGCGCAGGGAAGTATAGTTGGACGAAAAACGAAGAGATAAAAGATCTAAAACAAAAAGGACTTAAACGGTGATTAACTGTTTAAGTCCTTTTTGTTTAGCGGGTATTTTAAATATCCTATTGTTTTACTCTATTGAGATTTCAATAAGTTTTCGAGTTCGATATTGGCTAGTTTTAGCTTTTGTGCCAGCTCTTTGTTCTCGCGGCGCAAATGATAAATTTCGAGTGCATTTTGTATGTACATCTTCAACTCTTCATTTTGCCACGGCTTAACCAGGTATTTATAAACCTGGCCACGGTTAATAGCATCCATCACGGCATTAATATCGGCAAAGCCGGTTAATAAAATGCGGATGGTATCGGGATACACCGGTAAAATAGATTCAAGAAATTCGATGCCGGTCATCAGAGGCATCCGTTGATCGGTAATAATCACGCCGATCTCGTTATTGTCCAGGATTTTCCGCCCTTCTTTGGCAGATTGTGCGGTAAAAATCGTAAAATCGCGTCTGAATGCGGCTTTAAAGCTATTCAGATTATTGATTTCATCATCGACATATAGTACGCCGTATTGCATAAATTGTGGTTAGTTAAGGTGCAAAACTGAGTGTTTTTTTACTAAAAAAACAATAGTAAGTTAATTATTATATTGCGTGTCGAGTTTAGTCGATATATTTTCCATTATTATAATAAATGAGCCGGTTTATAGTCTTATTACTTCTTTTAATTCAATTTACTACAACCGCTTTCGCCATCGACACCCTTAAGGTTAACGAAGGCGATGCCAAATTTATTGCTAATAATTATTATACCTTACTTAACGACCCCGAAGGTACTTATAACATACAAGACGTAGCAAACAGCAAAAAGTTTCACCACAGCGATCAACCAATTCCATTCGTTGATTATTCTACCAAAGTTATCTGGTTAAAGCTGGCGTTAAAAAATAATACCACCCAGCCATTTATCCCTTTTTCTATCACCAGCAGCGTAATTGACGATTTTGACCTGTATTTCAGGTACCCCAACAGCAATAAATTTGTACATCTGCGTACCGATGCGCCGCACTATAATTTAAACCAGCTTGAGCAGAATTTAATCCACATTAATTGTATTATCTACCCAGACTCTACCCGTACCATCTTTTTACGTGTAAAGAGCAATTTAAACACCGTGATACCCATACAGGTTTACAGCGCCAATGAGTTTCTGCAAAGTGTAAGTATGCAAAATATTGCCATGGGCGGGTTTATTGGCATTATCATTATTATGGCGATATATAACCTGCTCTTATTAATTATAGTTAAAGATATCAGCTACCTGTATTATGTATCCTACATTATATTTTTAGGCTTAAATCAAATATTGCTTAAGGGCTATGGCACTAATTTTATCAGCGGCAATAAATCTGTTATTAATGATATCGTTATACCGTTAACCCGTATATTTTTCGGTTATTCTATTCTCATGTTCGTTTATGAGTTTTTACACATCAGGCGCAATGGCAAAGCGCTTAACTTATTTTTTTTGTTACTTTTTTTATTGTACACCTCTCCCCTGCTGGCAATTGTAATTGGCAACACCCATTTGGCCTATAACCTTATCAGCATAAGCGCTTTAACTATATCCGTATCGCTCATCATTATCGGTACTACATTATATTTAGAGGGCTTTAAACCAGCCAAATTTTTCATGTTCGGGTGGACGTTCTTTTTCCTGTCCATCATATCTTCCGTAGCCCGTAACCAGGGGCTTATCCAATACAATACCTTTACCGGCAACATCATCCTGTATGGATCGGCGCTCGAACTTATCTTGTTTTCTGTAGCGCTGGCAGATAAAATTAATTTTTACAGGCGACAAAAAAATGAATCGCAGATGGCCTCCCTCGCCATAGCGCTTGAAAACGAAAGGCTGATCACCGAGCAAAACCTCATTCTCGAAAACATGGTTAATGCCCGTACCCGCGAATTGATTGCAAGCAACCTGAACCTCTCAAAAAGTATAGAAAACCAGCAAGCGGCACAAAGGCAACTGGTTGATACCGAAAAAATGGCTTCGCTGGGGCAGTTAACTGCAGGTATTGCGCACGAAATAAACAACCCTATCAACTTTGTAAGCTCTAACGTAAACCCTTTACGCCTGGATTTTATAGAAGTGTTTAACCTGATTGATAAATACATTGCCCTCGAAAACGAACCGCATAATGAAGAGCTGCGCAAGCTCGTTATTAACTACCGCAACCAGATAGATATTAAATATATACAGCAAGAAAT
The DNA here is from genome assembly GCF_001911425.1 of Mucilaginibacter polytrichastri. Lineage (GTDB taxonomy): Bacteria > Bacteroidota > Bacteroidia > Sphingobacteriales > Sphingobacteriaceae > Mucilaginibacter > Mucilaginibacter polytrichastri. The sequence goes on from NZ_MPPL01000001.1 coordinate 3,057,367, forward strand.
ATTAACCTTACTGGAAGGCATTGAAGAAGGCGCTAACCGTACCACAGAAATTGTTGACAGCCTGCGTACCTTTAGCCGTACCGATGAGCAAAGCCTTAGAATGGCTGATATTAATAAGGCCGTACTTAATACCCTGGTTATTTTACGCAGCACAACACCTGCCTACATTGCCATTACCCCTGTACTTAATAAACTCCCACTTATTAATTGCTACCCGGGTAAAATTGGCCAGGTGCTCATTAATTTAATTACCAATGCTATACAGGCTATAAAAAGCAAAAGCATTCATTATCATGAAAGCATCTCGATAACCACTAACGACCACGTGGATTACATTAGCGTGGAGGTAAGTGACACCGGGCCCGGCATACCAGATGGGGTAAAACAACGTATGTACGAACCTTTTTTTACCACCAAAGATGTTGGCGAAGGTACCGGCCTTGGCTTATCTATCGTGTTTGGGATCATAGAAAAGCACAAGGGTACGATCGATGTATTATCTGACGCCGAAAGTGGAACCAGCTTTTTAATCAAACTGCCAAAAAATCTTGTTTAGGGTTACAGGTTATCTGTAAGTAACTTATCGGGGTTGGGTACAAAGTTGAGGAATGATTCGAAGTTTTCCAGGTATTCTGTTTGGTTAAGTTTATAATAAAATGCCCCCTTTTTTGATGATTGCTTGTCTTTTTCGGGCAGTTTAACCAATAAGCCGGTAGATAGTACCTTACGGCTAAAATTACGATCATCAAACTTAGCCTGGAAAATACCCTCATAAAGCGATTGCAACTGCGGTATGGTAAAACGCTCTGGCAGCAGGTGAAATAGGATAGGATGCAACGCAGCTTTATAACGCAACTGTTTTTTAGCCATACGTACCATTTCTGTATGGTCAAATATCAGGTCGGGCATTTCTGTCAGCAAAAACCACTCAGCATGAAACTCATCATTCAATTGTTTCTCGTACTTGTTAATATCGATCAGCGCGAAGTAGGCAATAGATAGAGTCCGCTCTACAGGGTCGCGGCTTGGGTCGCCAAACACATTTAATTGTTCCAGGTAAACATTTTTAAGCCCGGTACGGTATTCCAGTACCCGGTTAGCGGCTTCGTTGGGTGTTTCGTCGGGCTGGATAAAGCCGCCCATGAGGCTATACTTATTTTTATGAGGTTCTATAGACCGTTTTACCAGTAACAGTTTTATGCTGCTGCCATCAAAACCAAATACAATACAATCAACAGCTACTAATATTCTTTTCTGCCCGGTATATCTCTGCATGCGTTAAATTTACAATTGGTTTTGCAAGTCTATCAATAAATACGAATTATAAAAATACATTTCGACACTTCTCATAAATGATTTAAAATGAAGTAATGTGTATAACATCAGGTAAAATATGGGCAATACCATACAATAACCTTATTAGGGCAACAAATAAGCATGAAACTTGTGGAAAATTACTAAATGCTTACTTTACATCGGCAGCAGCTGCCGGCTTATGTTCAAAGCTCTCTACAACCCTGTTTTTTACCGGGGTTCTTTTTATCGGCATAAAGGTAAACCACAGATTGGCCTTTAATTACATAACCGTGCTGCCATACCTCTTTTAAGCTGCTATCCTTAACCGTCCTAACCAGCCATAAGCATAGCGCGATCGCTTCAATTCTTTAAACCAGCAACCTACGGTATCTGCTTTAATACCACCTTTTGCAGGCGCGGTTGCTTCAGAAACACAATATTCAGTAAACTATACACACATGCCTCGCATATTATGGAAAATCCCCGATAACTTACTTGCCCTTACACGGGCAAATTAAGTTATCAGGGATTAATATACCGTTAAAACTATGGAGATTTTAACGGTCAAAAAAGCGTTTTAGTCTACTGTTAAAACACCGTCGATATTTGATAGTGTTTTACCGGATGCCAAATGCGTAATATCCAAAGTTGAATATTGCCAGCTTTGATCTTTTTTCTGGCATTGTGCCGATAAGATAACGACTTCGCCGGTTGAGGTAATAGCATAGCTGCCACCAGGTACATAACCTTTGGGCGCTGCGCTACCTGGTTGGTTTACCAGGTAACCGTCAAGGTTTTCTACGTTAGCTTGTGAAAGCGTGGTAAGATCTAACTCGGCAGGAATGCTGGTTTGATTTCTTTTTTTTGATTGGCAAAACAAGGTGCTTTTAATACCTTTTGAAGTTTTAGCATAACTTCCGCCTGGGATAAATGTTGACATGATAAATTTGGTTTTTAGTTTGGTTTTCTCTGCTTTTTAAGGATGTCTGAGTTTTCCTATCTGCCCGAAATTAAGTTGCTTAACCCGTTGTTTCGAACTGACAATACAAAGTTGCACCAAACCAAAAGCCGATTAAAGCGTAAAAATACCGATACTCAACTATGCGTATTTATACTTTATCCCTGGCGTATGATCACCATCAATCATTTCAGCAGTTGATATAAAACCATAGCGGGAGACATTTTGTGGCCTCCCCTTATGATTACTGTTCAATTACAAACTCCTGTTTTAGCTTAATATCTTCAGACGAGCTGCCAATCATTACTTCGAAAGCGCCGGGTTCAACCGTCCAGTTCATGTTTTTATCCAGTAAAGCCAAATCGTCGGGGTGTAAGGTAAAGTTTACCGTTTTTGTTTCGCCGGGGGCCAGTTTAACCCGCTCAAAGCCACGCAGATCAAACTCATAAGTAGTTACACTGCTTACCTTGTCCTTTAAGTAAAGCTGCACCACATCGTCGCCTTTTACTTTGCCTGTGTTGGTAACCTGTACCGATACCTGTATATCTGCCTGGCTATTGGCCATACTCGGCGTTACCTGCAAATTACTATACGCAAACGTAGTATAACTTAAACCATAACCAAAGGGATACAGCGCACCGTTAACACTGGTTTTACCATAACCGTTTGGCCCAGATGTAGGCTGATCTGCCTGCGAAGCAGGTTTAAAAGGAAAATTCAACTCGATCTGCCCCACAGTTTTGGGGAAAGTAATGGGCAGCTTACCACCGGGGTTGTTATCGCCAAAAAGCGTCTCTGCAATTACCTTACCGCTCTCGGGGCCGGGGAACCAGGCTTCCAAAATGGCAGGCACATACCTGTTTTCCCAATTGATGGTTAACGGTTGCCCGTTTATCATTACCATAATAACCGGCTTGCCAGTGGCTTGTAAGGCCTGGATTAATTTGAGCTGGCGGCCCGGTAAGCCAAGCCCGGTACGCGATAAACTTTCGCCCACACGCTTGGCATCCTCGCCTACCACGGCTATAATTACATCTACATTTTTAGCCTGATTAACGGCATTATTAATTTCTATCTGCTCTTTATCAGTCAGCGGCGTTTCAATCAATTCGCTCTCGGGCCAGGTAGCGTCAATAATATCGCAGCCTTTGGCACCCACTACCAGGCCTTTATCACCAACATAATCTTGTATGCCCTTTAATACGCTGGTTACCGGGTTGTGCGAAGGGCCGTAACGACTGATGGCGTAATTGGTTTCCTCAGCCAGCGGGCCGGTTACCAGTATCCGCTTGGTTTTATTCAAATCGAGGGGCAGTAAATTATTTTCGTTTTTCAGCAACACCATGCTCTCCCGGTTCAGCTCTAAACCCATTGCTGTTGATGCTGCTGTATGCACAATTTTATCGGCAGCTTTAGGGTCGGCTACATACGGGTTATCAAACAAGCCCAGCTTAAACTTAACCCGCAGCACATCGCCCACTCGCGAGTCGATGGTTTTCATAGAAAGTTTGCCTTCTTTAATCAACTCGCGCAGCGGCATAATATAGGTTTGCGGCATGGTAAAATTGGTGCGCACATTAAGCCCTGCTTCTACCACCTGCCGTACGGCTTCCTTATAATCTTCGGCTACGTGGTGCTTGCTGTATAAAAACTCGGCGGCTTCACTATCAGAAACCACATACCCATTGAAGCCAAATTTTTCGCGAAGCAACTCTGTCAAAAAATAATGGCTGCCGGTTATGGGCACGCCGTCCCAATCGTTATAACTGCTCATTACACCCAAGGGGTGCGCTTCCTGAATTACCCTGCGGAAAGGATAAAGGTAGATCTGGTACATCTCGCGCGGTGCCACATGCGGGTCTGTACGGGCATTGCCATCGCGGCCGCCTTTGGGAACGCTGTAAACGGCAAAATGCTTTAATGTGGCAGCCACACCTTCTTCCTGGATACCCAATACCATTTGCTTACCCATTTCGGCAATATGAAACGGGTCTTCGCCATAGCATTCCACTACACGGCCCCAGCGCTGGTCGCGGGCGGGATCGAGGATGGGTGCGTAAATATTAGTATAACCCAGTGCTTTAGCCTCACGACCTACGGTTTGCCCGGCCTGCCTCACTAGGTTTTTATCCCAGGTGCTGCCTATACCAATTGGTGCAGGCAGGGAGGTAGCACGATCATGATTTAAGCCGTGGATACCTTCGTTAGTAAAATCGACCGGGATACCAATGCGCGTTTGTTCTACAAACCAATGCTGTATGGTATTAATAGCTTCGGCATGTTTGCTGTAAGGGAATGAGTATTGCGATTGTGCGTTATCGGTGTATGATGTAAGGCTGTTCAGTTCTTCATCAATATTGGCTATGCCATCTTTCCAAACTTCGTTCTTCCAGTTGGGTACCGGCATTTCGTCTTTTAAAACCCTTTTATACCCATACAGGGTAGCCATCTGGCAGGTTTTTTCTTCTACCGTCATTTGCGACAGCAGGTCGGTTACACGTTTATCTATGGGTTGCTGCGGATCTTCAAATACATCCTTTTTACCGTTCTTGTTAAAGTCGATCCACCCCTTATGGTAAATGTCTTTACTTTGGGCTGATGCACCTTGAACGGCACAAATAGCAAGCAGCAATAGCAGGTTGTTTTTCTTTCTCATTGGTTAGGCTTACAGGCAGAATTGCAGCTGCAAGTAAATCAATTTATTAAAAACAAGCAATTAAGATGGTGTATCTATTTTGATAGATACGCTTATTGGCCTTTACGTACGGTAATTACCTGGTGCGAACCGATAACCACCGTATTACCTGCAATAACTTCGCCGGTGCTTTTACTTTGAATATAGGTAATGATACGGAACGGGATGCCATACAGATCTGGCGGAATGGTAAGTTGTGTGCCGCCGTTCAACTTTGCGTTAACGGTTTTAAAATTACGTACTACATTAACATGGCTCATGGTTGTGCCCCGGTTTTCGCCACCTGTTACGCGGTCTGTTGCGTGCTCTTGTACAATGGCTACATTAACAAGGTCATCATCAGATACCGAGTGCAGCTGGTAATTAACCGTAAGCTGATTGCCGGATATAGCCGCCGCAATGCTGATTACGTTAGATGTAAATACTTTTAAAGATGCTTTGATGAGGGTACGCAGGTTATCTGTTTCAGACCCGATCATCTCTTTTTTGCCATTAAAAACGGCTTGTGGGGTGTAAGCGTCGGTGTGCAATATTTTGTTGTAATAGCGCTGGCGTTCGGTATAGGCGCGGTCGCTATATTGGTCTTTCCAGCCTTTGTTATCCCAGTAATCAACATGGAAACTCAGCAGATAAACAGGTTTGCCGGCAAATTCTTTACTTAAACGAATGAGCGTTTGGTCGGCAGGCGGGCAACTGGCATTCCCTTCGGAGGTAAAAAGTTCTACAATACCAAAACCCATTATTAAAAACTGCCGCTTATCCGGATATGTTTTAAAGGAAGTGAGCAGTAAAATGCATAACAGGCTTAAACCTGCAACCTTTATTTTGGCCATAAACAAATATACTTTTTAAGCATGGCTATCTAATTAAAAAATCAGCAAAAAACATGCTTTAAAATAGTTTTTTGATAAATAAAGCAACTTAGCCCTATTATAAATATCTCCTGTTAACAGGCCATTGTAATTCATTCATCCACAGAAAAGCTATTGACAGAAGTAAAAACAAATGTGTTTGTGTATTAACAGATTTAGAATTTTTTTAATGCATTTCTTAAAATCCGTCTCCGGGTTAAGCGCAATTGAGCTAAATTTGCACCGTGACCACAGCCCCAAAAAAACCTGCTATTCCTGCTGCCAAAACTCCTGTTGCCAGAAAAAAGCCGGTAGCTAAGCGGCCTGCCAAACCCAAAGCTGTGCCTCAAAAGGCAGAAAGAAAGCGCTCTGGTTACCTGGCCATTGTGATAGCCGTACTAATGCTGATCTTATTTTCACCGTTTTACTATAAATATGTGGTTGGCGCTTTTACCGCGACCTGGCACTGGATCAATGATATTGGCGAAGACACCAATTACCGCAATTATAAGAGTTTCAATATACACGTGGCCGAAAAATATACCATACATGGCATCGATGTATCTTATGCCCAGGGAAAAATTGACTGGCCGAAGGTAAAAGCCATGGATGAGAATGGGCTGCACATTAGCTTTGCCTTTATTAAGGCAACCGACGGACAAAACTTTATAGACCCCTCCTTTCAGCGCAATTGGCGCGAGGCTGCCAAAACGGGTATTATCTGCGGTGCCTATCATTTTTTCAGGCCCGAGCATAATGGGAAGGTGCAGGCAAAATGGTTTTTAAAAACTGCTAAACTAGAGCGAAGCGATATGCCGCTTGTGGTTGATATTGAAAAGCTGGATGGCGTATCGCCTGCCCAGATGCGCATTGAACTGGATGCTTGCCTGTCTTACCTCAAATACCGCAGCCCGGTGAAACCGATGATCTATTCTGGCCTTAGCTTTTACACCGATTACCTGAAAGGCTACTTTGATGAATACCCGCTATGGATTGCCCACTACGATAAACCCGAAGACCAGGTTAACCAGGCTGCCAAATGGCAGTTTTGGCAACACTCCAGCAAGGCAACCGTAAATGGCATTAAACACGCGGTAGATTTTGACACCTTTAAAGGCGACAGCATCGCCTTCAGGCAGGTGCTGATCCAATAGTCCGCTATTTATTCACTTCCCTGGGAGGGTTAGGGAGGGGTTTGCAAAAGCAATCTGGACGACTGTACTAACACCCCCCCTCCCTGCCCCAAACACCTCCCAAACGCCCCCATCCCGAGCTACCGTGTACCCACAATTATGCTCAGCCTAAATTCTACCCCTTATTAAAGTTTTTGCAACATGCACAGACAGTATTTTTCCACTTAAAAGGGGGAAACAATGGCATTGTTAATACTACTAACTTTTAAGAATAACAACAGATGCAAATTTTGTTTATTGAACTATAACAGATTACCTTTACCGGCATGAAGGAACCTGCGTATATAAGCCTGGCTAATAAAATTGCCCGGATGATTGAGAGCGGCATTTATAAAGCCGAAGACAAGCTCCCCTCGCTACGCAATTTACATAAAGAGCACGGCCTGAGCATTGGCACTGTACTACAGGCTTTTAATTACCTGATTGATAAAGGGCTGGTTATTTCGCAGGAAAAATCCGGCTATTTTGTAAACCATCGCTCGGGTAAAATATTACCGGTACCGCAACCTTTGCCTGTTTCATTTTCGGAAAGGACGGTACACATCGACCAGTTGTTGCAGAACCTGAGACGAGACGGTATAGGCCGGGGCTTCGTATCTTTTGCCAATGCCATGCCCGATAACCGGCTGTTGCCCTTTAACAGTATTAAACGCGCGATACAGAATACATCACGGGATATTAGCGGCAGTTATTTAAAGCTGGAACAGCGTAAAGGCAACCAGCAATTACGCGAAGAAATAGCCAAACGCTCTTTCTTTTGGAAAGGCGCTATCCACGCCGACGAATTAATTATTACCAACGGCTGTATGGAAGCCATAATTTGCTGCCTTAAAACGGTAACCAAACCGGGCGATACCGTATTGGTGCAAGACCCATGTTACTATGGCATTATGCAGGCCCTGGAATGCCTGGATTTAAAGGTTGTAACCATCCCCTCCCACCCGGAAACCGGCATTGAACTAGCCGATTTAAAAGATGCCTGCAAAAAGTTGAACATTAAAGCCTGTTTACTGGTAAGCAACTTTAACAATCCCGATGGTGCCAGTTTAAGCACCGAACAGAAAAAGCAGGTTGCTGCCTTTGCCAACGAGCAGAAAATGCCCGTTATTGAAGATGACCTGTACGGCGAACTGTTTTTTAATGGCAGCCGGCCAGATACCATTAAGGCATATGACGAGCATGGCTGGGTAATGTACTGCAACTCTTTCACCAAAACGCTGGTGCCCGGCTTTAGGATTGGCTGGTGCGCACCGGGGCGATTTGTGCATCAGGTGGCGCGGGTTAAATCCATGCATAACGGCTCAACCTCCAACTTTAGTCAGCAGGTGGTGCAGCAGCTATTGGAGTCGGGTACTTACGACCGCCATTTACAAAAGTTCAGGCTGGAGCTGCATAAAAACCTGGTGCGGACCACCGCCTTAATTGAGCAGCATTTTCCGGAAGGCACCAAGATCAGCCGCCCTATTGGCGGCATGGTGATCTGGGTTGAATTGCCCGAGGTTTTAAACACCGTAAAATTGCAGGACGAAGCTTACAGCAAAGATGTAAACTATGCCCCCGGCGAGCTATTTTCGGCTAATGGCGATTACCCAAATTACCTGCGCATCAGCTATACCAACTTGTGGGAGCCTAAAATTGAGAAGGCTTTGATTAAACTCGGGCAGCTCTTCAGCACTGTTTGCGAGCGTAGTTTGGTGGTATAATGCCAGTGCAAACCTTTATTCATAATAGCAAATGTAGGCCAGGTCGGTATCGCATACAATTTGAAACTTGATGTTGGCCTCCAGAAGGATCACATCATCAGCTGTATATCTGGTATAATTAACATTGTCGACACTTATAGTGGCCTCACCTGCTACAATAGTGATCTTCTCTGGTGTAGAAGTACCAAATTCATAAGCCCCTTTTTTCATCACACCCAAGGTTGCTTTGCCGTATTCGGTGTCCAACCCAAGGCTTTGTACTTTGCCTTCAAAATAAGTATTGTGCGCTACGGCTTCTGTTGAATTGCTCATTGATTTATATTTTTGATTGTTAGCCAATATTTTCCCGGTCGCCATGTGCTTTAGGTTCCGAGATAACAATAATACTGAGATCTTCCGAATTTTGGTTACTGATACTGTGCTTTGTCAAAGCCGGGATATGAATACTTTCGCCTGCATTAACCACAACAGCCTCACCTGCTATATTAAACGTTGCCTGCCCCTGCAAAATGTAAAATACCTGCCGGGCTTTATAGTGAAAGTGGTACAGCTCGGCAGTTCCGGGCGGCATGCGCTCCTGGATCACACTCAGCGTATCCGACTTAAGCAGGTGCCAGCCGTCGCATTGGTTGCCCCATACATAATGTTCTGCGTTTGCTATCGAATTAACCATGCGGTAATATTCAGCAAAATTATGAGCCGGGTAAATATACAGATCATGAATATTTCGCTATAACAGAAATGCCTCATTTGTACATCCAACTGTACAATTGAGGCATTTCAATTTAATTGAAGTACGATATATCTATACCGCTAACCGAAGTAATTTACCGGTTGGGCATGCAAACACAATCGTACTTTACTAAGGCCTTTAAAAAGGAATACGGCAAAACGCCAACCCAGTTTATACAAGACCTGATGGCAGCCAAAGCCGAATTATAAAACCATTTGCCGCTGTTAATGGGCAAATGGTTTTACGCCGGCTGATGGCTTGATCTTCAAAATATTTCCTTTGGTATCAAAATTAAGGCTATCCAGGCATAGTTCGCGCAACACATATTCTTTGTCTTGCGGGTGTATGCGGTGGTACAAAATATAGTACTGCCCGTTCTCCGTAAAAACAGTATGATGGCCGGGGCCTGTGGTTTTATGGCTTAGATCTGTTGAAAGGATGGGATCGTCTTTGCCTTCCATCCAGGGGCCGAACGGGGTTTTGCCAATAGCATATCTTATTTGATAAGTGGAATCAATAGCTTTACCGTAAGAGTACATTAAATAATACAGGCCTTTTCGCTTAACCATGTGCGGGGCCTCGAAGTAATGCGGAGGTGTAATTTCTACCGGCGTGCCATCAAATGTAACCATGTCTTTTTTTAGCTTAACCGCCATGCAATGCCCGTTTACCCAATTAAAGCCAGACCCCCAGTATAAATAAGCCTGGCCATCGGTATCAATAAAACAATCTGCATCAATATTGTGCACACCCGGGTATGCATTACCTGCAATTAAAGGTGTATTATCGGCTTTCGCGTTTTTCCAGGGGCCAAGCGGTTTATCGCTCACGCCTGCCCATATTTCGCTGCCAACAGCTACATACATGTAATACTTGCCGTCAGTAGCTTTCCTTATGCTAGGCGCCCATACCATTGAGTTGTTTGACGTAGGGCTGGTGCATGCCGCTTTAGTTGGCCAGTTAATATGTTCTGTTTTAAAGCTGATGAAGTCTTTGGTGGTTAGTACGCCCAACTCTTTACCGCCCCAGGGGTCAATGGTGGCATAGATGTAAAAAATGCCTTTATCTTTAATAATGGTAGGGTCGGCAAAGTATCCGGGTACAATAGGGTTTGTAATAACCGCTTTTTGAGCAGATGCCGATTGAAAGCAATGAACTAGCAACAGCGCTACGATTAATTTTTGCAGGTTTTTTTTAAGCGTCATAAGTGCCTCAATATATCGCTTATTCATCATTTATACGATGTCTTTTTTTATCCCTCCGGATAAACTGAATTACAGGCTTAGGTAAAATCATGGCAGCGCAAATGCCACAAATGAACCGCCCGGTTTTAAATGGTAGCGTGTACCGCCGCATGCTATTACTACATACTGTTTACCATCAATGGCATAAGTAATTGGTGTGGCAAAGCCCCCTGCGGGCAACTTGTATTTCCATAGTACCTTGCCGTTATCTTTATCAAACGCCCTTATCATTTCATCTTCTGTGGCGGCTATAAATACCAAACCGCCTGCGGTAACAACCATGCCGCCGTGGTTTTCGGTTCCTGTTGGTTTGATGCCTTTTGCTGTAAGCTTTTCATATTCGCCCAAGGGCACCTTCCATACATAGTCGCCGGTATTAAGGTCTATGGCATTTAGCGTGCCCCATGGTGGTTTAGTGGCCGGGTAACCGCTTGGCGCGCGAAACTGTAAAAAGCCATTGCTCACATAAGGTGATTCGTACGGAAACTTAACGGCTTCGCCCGGTTTATTTGCAACAACCTTTGCATTCGCTTTTGGTTCGGGAATATTGTGCGGGGCATCGGTACCAATCTTGTTCTTTTCGTTATTGGTGAGGAAGGCAATGATATTGTAGCGTTCCATATAAGATAGATGCTTAAAGGATGGCATCCGCCCATTACCTGTTGTAATGATGCCAATAATTTTCTCTTTAGGCATCTTTTTGCCGATATCAACCAGGCTTGGGTAATCCTGCCCGCCTTTGCGGTCGGCACCGTGGCAAACGGCGCAGTTTTGCATAAACAAGGCTTTGCCTTTAGATGAAGTTTCCCTGTTAAAGGCTTCCAGTTCCATCAGTTTTAAATCCCAGGGCATGTTGTTACCGTTAACATACATAATACCTTTAGGGTCTGTGGCTTCGCCGCCCCACTCTGCTCCGCCACCAATGCCAAATACAATAGTGCCATCCTTACTTGGTGGCATAAATTTACTTGTGCCTCGCGAAGTGGTTAAAAAACGATCTAATGCAAACTGGTGGTCTTCGGGTGTCAGGTCGGTCAGGTCTTTTTCGGTGATGTATTGGGTAGAGAATGGCGCAGGTTTAATCGGGGAAGGCTGCGTTGGCCATGGCTGCTCTCCTTTTAAAGCCGGGCTGGTGGGCACAGCATTTTCCACAACCGGGAACAGCGGCTTGCCGCTATCGCGGTCGAGCACGTAAATTAACCCGTCTTTGCCGGCCACTGCTACGGCATCTACCATCTTACCATTGTGCTTAACAGTAAGCAGGTTTGGCGGCGCGGGGATATCGCGGTCCCAAAGATCGTGGTGTATGGTTTGGAAATGCCATTTACGTTTACCGGTTTCGGCATCTAACGCCAAAACACAATTGGCAAACAGGTTGGTACCATGGCGCACTGCGCCATAGTAATCAACAGAGGGCGAGCCTGTACCCAGGTACACCGTACCCCGTTTTTCATCCAGCGTTAAACCCGACCAGTTATTGGCACCGCCCATATATTTATAAGCGCCCGGTGGCCAGGTATCGTAACCATATTCGCCGGGTAAGGGTATGGTATGGAAAACCCATTTTAGTTTCCCGGTAACTACATCAAAAGCGCGGATTGGTCCCGGTGCTGCGTCGCCGCTTTCGGTGGCCATGGTGCTCATGATGTAGGTGTTTTTATAAACGATGCCGGGTGTTGTACCGGTTACAAATTGCTTATGTACATCGTGATCCAGGCCATCGCCCAGGCCGGTATAAATATCCAGTTTGCCATGATCGGCAAAGCTGTCAATCGGTTTACCTGTTGAGGCATTTAAGGCATAAACATAATTGCCTGCGGCATACAAGATCCGCTTGTCGTTCCCGTTTTCCCAATAAGTAACTCCACGGCTGGGATGGTAAACCGGCTCTATATTTTTATACGGGTCGATACGCCAAAGCTCTTTCCCGGTACTGGCTTCAACAGCAAAAGCCTTTAACCGGGGCGATGTGCCATACATAATGCCATGCACCACAATGGGCTGGCATTGCAGGTTGATGGGCCTTTTGGTCGTATCCTTATTGTCGCCGGTTTCGTAACTCCAGGCAATCTTTAAATCTTTAACATTATCCTTATTGATCTGACTAAGCGGTGAGTAACGGCTACCGAAATTATCTCCTCCATACTTCGGCCAATCGGTATCGGCAACTTGTCTATATCCATTACTACAACTATAACAAAATGCTACAATTAGTATAAATGTTAAAATACGAAGTTTCATGTAAGTGGTTTTCTAATACAAGATAGACATTAAATCACCACTTCGGGCTGATGGTCGATAGCCGGATTCTGATTATCACCGTTCGACATGGGAGGTTTGCGGTGCCACCACGATGCCAGGATTGAACCCGTTACATTCATCAGCGGGCCAAATACAGCCGGCGCAAGGCCAACGGTTGCCATCTTACCCATCTCTTTAGCCAAACCGGATGCCAGCCCGCCATTTTGCATACCAACCTCAATGGCTATGGTACGGCAATCGCGCTCACTCATTTTAAACAGCCTGCCCGACCAATAGCCCAGGAAGTAACCCGCCAGATTATGGATCAATACCAACAAGATCAACAACGGCCCGATCGACAATAAGCTATCGCGCCCTGCTGCCGTTATAATGACGATGATAAACGCGATACCAAACATAGATACAAGCGGCATAGCCTTATCCAGCCAGGTTGCTTTACCAGTCAGGAATTTATTAAATACCAAACCTGCGGTAATTGGTAAAATCACCATTTTAATAATATCCCACATCATGCTTAAAACATCGATATGGACAAATGCGCCTGCAAAGAATTTCATTAAAAGCGGTGTCATTAATGGGGCCAGTAAGGTTGATACGGCTGTAATGGTAATAGAAAGCGCCAGGTTAGCCTTAGCCAGGTAAGAAATTACATTAGATGCCATGCCATTAGGCGAGCAACCTATGAGAATAATACCGGCAGCAATCTCTGGCGGGAAACCACTTGCGCTTGCCAGTGTAAAACCTATTAAAGGCATAATTAAAAAGTGGCTGAACACACCGATGAAAACCCCTTTCGGCATTTTAACCACGCCCACAAAATCATGAAAGCTCATGGATGTACCCATACCAAACATAATGATCTGGATGAGCGGCGTTATTAGTTTAGAGAATTTAAAGCCGCCTGCCTCTACAAAGTATTGCGGGTAATATAAGGCTGTAGTTACGGCCGCAAAAATTGTAATGGTGTAAACAAAGCCTTTCAACAATTCGTACCCACGGAAGCCAAGTGCAAGGATCACAAAAAAGGCGATGAGCAGCGGGCCTGCTTTGGCGCCATTGCCACTGATGGCCATGCCTAAACCACCTATTAAACACACTATGGCTACCCCTATGGCTATTTTATATATCGTAATACTTTTCATTTCATCAATTTATGATTGGCTATATGGTTTTGCTATTGGCTTGCTGAACGCTGTATTAGTAGTTACGATCTTTCATGTACTCGTCCAGTTCTTTTTGAGTCATCGGTAATTTGCCCGGGTAATGCTTCAGCCAGTCTAAAAAGTCTTTCTTAATATCATCGCTCCATTTGCTGTCAATTTGCCCGGTCAGGTATTTTTTTTCGCGCAGGCGTTGGTGGCCAAATTCGTCGCGCAGTTCGGTAACTTCCGATGTCAGCACCAGGTCTTGCACCAAATAGGCAGGAATAAATATGGCTCCGTATTTTTTAGCTAAAACCACATCGCCGGGTAATACTACTGCCCTACCCACGCGGATTGGTGCATTAATCGAGGTCAGCATCATTTCTTTAATATATGATGGATCGCTGCCTTTGATCCAGGCATTAAAGCCTTTGATCTCGCTCAGCCCTTCTACATCGCGTACAGAACCGTAAAAAATTACGCCCCGGTGCGATTTGGCATATATAGAGTTACCCAGGTTATCGCCAATTAAAGTACCGTCGGCCATTTTACCGTAACCATCAGCCACGTAAACATCACCATCGGTTAAAATATCAATAGGCCACGAGTTGGTGCCGCCTTGCTGTCCGCGCCCTTCTGCCTTACCCTGTTCCTGTACAACAGAGATCAGATCCGGCCGTGATGGCATGTATTGTGCCGTAACTACACGGCCCACCATGGCGCTATCAGGTGTAATGATCTGCCAATCGCCTTCAAATTGATTAGAGAAACCTTTATTCTTCAGCACCCCCCAGGCCTCTTCTATCGAAATGTTTTTCAGGCGAGCCAGCAATGCGTCGGATACTTTGGGGCGGCCATCGGCAAAACGTTCGCCTTTCCAGTTAGCCGTCAGGGTTTTAATATATTCGGGCGAAGAACCTACCCGTTGCGCCCGGGCAAAAGAGCTCCCCATAATTAACAGGGCAGCCAGTGCAATTCTTTTGTTCATATTTGGTTGGTTTTTAATTGGTTTTTTACTGGATAGATGCGTTGCCGTGAAATTGCAATGCGACCGGACTTATCAGGCCGGCCGCAACTACAAACAAGTAATCAATCAATATACAAAGTTTTAAGATCTGTTTTTATTTCTTACCACAGCATCCATTAAGCCGCGGATATAACCATGGGCATATAAAATACCGATGGTGCTGTATCCAGGGAACGAATTACTATCTCCGGCCATGGTTGGTACGTGATCTGGCCGAAGCGGCCCTTTAAAGCCGATATCATAATACGCCTCCATCGCTTTGTACATATCAATCTGGCCTTCGTCGTGGAAAGTCTCCTCGAACTTAAACTTGCCGCCGCGTACATTGCGGAAGTGTACAAAATGGATCTTCTCTTTACCAAAATGGTGTACCGTAGTTGGGATATCAACCCCCATCAGCGAGAAATTACCCTGGCACATGGTGATCCCATTATTCGGGCTCGGATACAATTTCAATGCCCTGTCAAAATTGGGTACTGTGGTCATAATTCGTGAGATCCCTTTAATACTATCCACCTGCGGGTCGTCCGGGTGCAGGGCCAGTTTTATACCGGCCTTTTCTGCTTCGGGCACTACCGCCTTCATAAAATATTCCAGGTTTTTCCAAAGGATTTCTTTGGTTACCACGCCGTATTTGGTTATTGGAGCATCCTTAATATCATTATAATCAAAAGCGGTAACCAATGCTCCGCCCCGGCCCGGCTTATCCATACTGGTACGAAACCAGCTTACAACCGGCATCCAGTTATAGCAAATGGTATCAATGCCTGCCTTAGACAGGTTTTTCATAAAGGTAATAAAGTTGGCTATCTCCTCATCACGCCCTTCCAAACCCAGCTTGGTTTTTTCGCCAAGCGATGGGGGGCCTTCAATTACCCGGAGTTTTAAACCTACCTTATCCCAGGCATCAACCGTGGCTTTAATAGCCTCATAATCCCAGGGTTTGGCATCGGGGCCGGCCAGTTTGGCGTTAATACCACCTACAGCCCCTAGTACGTCCATTTGTTTGGTAAGGGCAATTTTGCGCTCTTCCATCCCTGCAAAATAGGCTTCGCATAAATGCATACCGGCATCGCGGGCATAAGCGGCCTGCGCCTTTGCCTGCCTGGTATGTTCATCAGCAATATTAAGGATATCGGCTGCCGAAACAACCGTTCCGCCCAAAGAGAGTGCCGCGGCCAGCGAAGCAGTCTTCTTAATAAAATCCCTGCGGTTATCTTTCATAATCAGCGTATTTAATTATTGGTAGGTTATTGCTTATCCCACCAAACCCGGGTGGTAAACAGGTCAGCTCCCTGGCGGCTAATAGCTGTAGTAATGTTAGGGTTTACACCATATTCGCTTGTTGGGTATTTTAACCTACGTGGTATAGTTCCGTTGGTTTCATTACCAACCGGGTTAAGATTTACCAATACCGGGTAACCGCTTCTTCTCCAGTTGGCCCATGCTTCGATATGATTAAAGGTAGCAGCATCCAGTAAAAATATTTCGGTATGGATGGCTTTCATCTTATCGTCAATGGTGCCGGCTGCAGGATATGGGTTTTTAGCAGCATAATTGGCCATACCTGCTGCGCTTGGTGTTAACCCGTAAATAGATACCTGTTTTAAGGCGCTTAATTGTCCGTCTTTAAAAGCATCGGCAGCAAGGCCGCCTGTGGTTACATAACCTCTTTCAATGGCTTCGGCCAATAGTAGTTTAGCTTCGGCGTAGCTCATAAAAATCCATGAATTAGCCAGGGCAATCATAGGGGTTGACGGGCGGGAGTAATTATCAAGCACGGTAACCGGCAACTTGGTTAAACCATTGGCATCAGTTGCGTTAGGTAAACCCAATTGCTTAGCAGTAGTGGTATCACCGCCTTTTAAAGCCGAGATAATATTTAAACGCGGGTCCTTGCGGCTCAGCATCATATCAATCAACGTTTTAGACCATAGCGCACCATTTACAGCAGATACATTTTGCCCGCTTGGGTTAAAGATCCACGAGTTAGGGTTTGAGTTTAACTGCGCACCTGTATTATCGTAGCGAATAGCAATGGTTTCATCATTGCTGGCTATTATACCTCCTGCAACCGCTTTAGCGCTCCATGTAGCAGCCGAAGCCGGGTCTATTTTTTGAAGCCTTAAAGCTAAACGCAGCATTATCGTATAAGCAGCGCGCTTCCATTTGGCAACATCACCACTGTATATATAATCTGCCTTGGTTGGTATATAAGCTGTGGGGCTTAAAGCCACTGCAGCCTGGTCCAGCTCTTTCAGCATATCTGCGTAAATATCCTTTTGGGCATCATATTTAGGCGTAAAATTATTATCCAGAAAAGCCCTGCCTGCCTCAGAATAAGGCACATCGCCATACAGATCGGTAATTTTCTCAAAGTCCATCACCTTTAATATGCGTGCCATAGATAGCACATTCACATTTTTAGGATCTGCTTGGGCCTGGTTAATTAAGTTTACCAGACTTTTGATATCATTTGGATAAGCCGAATCGAAATAAGCTGTAAAGGTGTTGCTGGCGCTGGTGTAAAAGTTACCGCCGTAAAAGCCGGCATCTGTTGATGCCATTTGTTGTATAATACAGGCTGCATTGGCAATGTTTGGCCGCCATGATTTTCCACCGGCATCGTTTGATCCGGCTACCATAAGCTGGGATTCGCCCAGCAGATAATCTATCGGTACTGTTGATGGCTTGTTAGGGTCGACATTGATTTTTTGGAAATCTTTAGTACAAGATCCCAACAATATCATCAGGCAAAATATAATCGAAATTCTCTTTGTCATGATCGTAGTTTTTTAGGGCTGAATGACCGGTTTATGAATCATCCTTAAACCCATTAAAATTTTGTTAGAACTTAACGTTTAGGTTTAAACCAAGCGTCCTTGTTGCGGGTGCACCGGCATACTCAAGCCCCTGTGCGTTACTGCTGTTATAGGTAGATTCCGGATCGATGTTCGGGATCCGTTTCATCAATGTAAACAGGTTACGCCCTACCAGCCCTAAAGAAACATCCTTAATTGGCGTGCCTTTAAGTTTCGAATTAGGGATACTGTAATTCAGCACCACCTGCCTTAACTTGATAAAATCTGACGAAAACACATTGATGGTTGCAATTTTACTATACAGGTTGCCCCAATAAGCTTGTGCGTTTGCAGCTACCGTATTTGGCTGCCCGGCCTGGTTTACACCCTTGCCTACAATGCCGCCTTCGCGGCCTTCCAGAGTTTCTTTAGCCAAACCAAAGCGGTAAGCAAATGCATTTGAACCAGAGTAAATGTGACCGCCAAACTTACCATCAACCAAAAAGCTGAACGATAAACGTTTGTATCTGAATGTATTGGTAAAACCCAATTGATAGGGCGATACGCCCGAACCAAAGTTTTTTAAATTACCCTGAAGCGGTAAACCGGAAGCATCATAAACGATGTTACCCGCGGCATCGCGTTTAAAATCAAACCCAACAATCTGGCTGTAAGGCAAGCCCACAGTTTGTTGTATAAAGGCTGAACCATACCGTCCCTGGTCTACACGCAGGGTGGTTAAACCACCGTACAAACTAAGCACTTCGCTTTTGTTGTAGCCCATATTAATGGAAGCATCCCAGGTAAAGCTGTTGGTTTTAACCGGCGTAAAACCGAGTAACAACTCAATACCTTTATTGCTGATAGCGCCTACGTTAAACAGTGCTGTATTAAAACCAGATGCTCCCGAAATGGTAGCGCCTACGATATCGTTAGTGGTTTTACGATTATAAAAAGTAAGATCGAGTGTTAACCTATTTTTAAATAAACGGGTTTCGATACCGGCCTCTGTGGTAGTTGATGTTAATGGCTGCAGGTTTGGATTAGGTACTTGGCTACTGCTGATGACCGCAGTTGGCGAACCCAAATGCGCACCGTTTAACTGGTAATACAGCGACAGGTTATAAGGGTCGGTATCACCACCAGATTGTGCCCATGAGGTTCTTACCTTTAAGTAATCGATCACGTTGGGCAATTTAAATGCCTCAGATACCACAAAGCTGCCACCTACTGATGGATACAACAGGCTGTTTTTGCCTTTAGCAAGGGTAGAGAACCAATCGTTACGGGCAGTACCGGTTAAATACAGGAAGCTTTTGTAAGAAATCTCTGCCGACGAATAAACCGAATTAATCCGTTTTTCAATATATGCCTGTGACAGGGTACGCGCCGAAGGGTCGATATTAGAGATGTCGTAAAAGAAAGGAATGTTGAAGGCGTTTGTACCGCCATAATCATTAGCATTGGTAGCCTGTTTCATTAAGTTACCTGCTACTAATGCGTTTACATTAAAATCTTTAGCAAAGTTTTTATTAACACCCAATAAGGCTTCCATATTGGTTTCGGTAAAATCTCTTTTGTTTACCTGGTATAAACCGCGAATTTCGTAAGCGGTACCATAAGGTTCAATAGTGGTATTATCATAGTTAAAATGATCGATACCAAAACGGCCTTTTACGTACAACCAATCTGTAAACTGATACTTAGGCTCGAATGAACCGATCAGCCTTCGCTTTTTGTCGTCTTGTTTAAAGTCTTCCTCGGCGTAGTAAGGGTTGGTTGTAAATGTGTTATCAGACCAGGCCAGTTCATAGCCGTTGGCATCGTACTTAGATTGCCTTAATACATCAACACCCAACGAGGTTGGTAAGGCATCCAGCGTAAATGCTGCATTACCCGGCGAATCATTTACACGCGGCCTGTTATGATTTTTTTCGTCGCTGTATTTGGTGTTCAATACAAAACTGAAGTGTTTGCCCGAGTTACCGTTGAGGTTTAAAGCAAAGTTATCGCGCTTTAAAGTATTGGTTGGTAAAACGCCTTTATAATCTAAGCGGGTGTAGGAAAAACGGTACCTGATGTTATCACTTGCACCGCTTAACGCAAACGAGCTGGAGAATGAAGAACCCATGTTGTAGAAATTACTCAGATTATTTTTTTGCGCTACATAAGGGCGTAAAATACCATCGTAAAACATGGCCTGGGTACCATCTAATTTACCGCCCCAGCTAAAACGACCTGTTTTGGCCTGTGCTATCGTAGTTGGTTTTACACCGCCTGTACCACTACCATATTCATACTGGTAATCGTTAAAGTGCTTGTATAAAATATCTTCAACAACGGCGTTCTCGTTAAACTCTACACCAAAACCCTTACCTGCCTTGGCAGATTTGGTCGTGAATAATATCGCACCGTTTGATGCCCTTGAACCGTATAGTGCCGCAGCAGTAGCGCCTTTAAGTACACTCACCGATTCAATTTCATCGGGGTTAATGCTCGAGATCCCATCGCCCCTGTCAGAACCTGCGTAGGTTCCGTTGCTGATAGAAACCGTAGAACCCAATAACGCATTATCATTATTAATGGGCACACCATCAACCACAATAAGCGGCTGGTTATTGCCCGATATAGACCCATTACCACGGATAGTTATACGGCTGGAACCGTTTGCCCCTGTGGCAGGCATAGACAGGTTTAAACCCGCCACCTTACCTTCCAGCGAACTGGCTACGTTAACGCTGCGGGCTTCGGTAAACTCCTGGCCTTTTAATTCGGTAACGGCATAACCCAGGGCTTTCTTTTCTTTTCTGATACCCAGGGCCGTAACCACTACCTCGCTCAGCGATTTCACATCGTTTTGCAGGGTGATGTTTACGGTGGTAACATCATTAATTTCAACTTCCTGTGTGGTGTAGCCTACATAAGAGAATACCAGTACACCTTTGTTGGGCACCTTTAGCGAGTAACTTCCTTGTATATCTGTAGTAGTAGCTATGTTGGTGCCTTTAAGTTTGATACCTACACCGGGGAGGGTTTCGCCCTTGGCATCTTTTACGATACCTTTGATGGTTAAATCAACAATGGCTTCCGTTTTAGGGGCTACTATAACCACTAAACCATCGCCAAATACCTGGTATTTTAATTTGGTATCTTTTAACAGCAGCTGCAATGCATCCAGGGCAGGTGTGTCTTTAACAGTTAGCGAAACCCCTTTCTCTAAAGAGAGGTCTTCTTCGCTGTATAATAGTCTGATTTTACCTTTTTGCTGTAATACACTGAATGCTTTTTTAAGCTGCATCTCATGGATATCCATATTAACCTTAACACCCTGAGAGTAACTGCTTGCAGTTACATTCAGGCATGTTAAAAAAGTAAATATTACAACCCAGTTGAGCATTAAAAGGACCTTTTTTGGGAAAAATTTAAAGAGAATTTCAATAGATAAAACTTTATTGCATAGTTTATCAATTTTCATAATTTTGAGTCTTAATTGTAAAAAATCTGAAATAGCAGGGATTCCCTGCTTTAGGGTTCAAGGCGGAGAATGTTGGCGCATTGTCCGCTTTGTTTTTTTAGTAAATCGTTACGTCATGGGCTTTAATTTTAAAGTTGAACGGTTTAATTAATTTCATGGCCGTTAATGCCTCAGTTAAGTCTTCTTTGTCAAAAACCCCGGTAAAATGATAGGCGTTAACCTCACTGTTCCGGATATCTAATTTTATATTGTACCAGCGTTCCAGTTTGGGGGCTATTTCTTCAAAGGTTTCATTATTAAAAACCAGCTGGTTATCCACCCACGATGTTTCTTCGGTATATTCTTTACCTGCCAGTTTCACCGGCAATACGTTCTGTATCATCATGGTCACGATGGGCTGTGCAGCTGCGGCAACATTTAATACTTTTACCTTATTATCAATCAGCGCAAATTTCTCTGCCGGTTTAAGGATTACTTTTTCGGCATTCTGGCTGTTCACGGTAAGTTCGATAGAACCTCTTATCAGTGTGGTTTCGGTTTTCTTGTCTTTAGGATAGGCTTTGATATTAAAAGCAGTACCCAAAACCTTTACACTTATTTTATCGGTAGCAATTATAAAGGGATGCTTTTTATCGTGCGCTACATCAAAGTAGGCCTCGCCGATGAGGCGTACCTGGCGGGTACTGCGGCTCATCATATCTTTATCATATTCCAGCTTACTGTCTGAGTTTAGCCAAACCTGGGTACCATCAGGCAGGATCATTTTTTTACGCATTCCTTCACCCGAGAATATGGCTGTATTGTAAACCGGCACAATTGCACGTTGCTGTGAGCGATAGGTGAACAAGCCGCCCAAAATTAAAATGAATACCAGGCTGCATGCCGCAACAAGATACCTGCCCGCCTTGAAATGATTAAACGCCGTAACATTTTGTTCGGCAAAAACCAGCTTATCCTGGTATTTTAAGCGATGGAGATGGTAGTTATATTCGTTGTCTTCCGCTTCTTCTTTATTATGAAAAAGTTGATTCAATAATTCCTCATGGTAAACAGATTCCGGGCTTTTAGCCATCAGATCATCCAATTCGGATAGATCTTCGGGCGTAGCTTCGCCGGAAAGTTTAAGCGCAAGTAATTCAATTACTGTTCTCTGAGGCATGTTCGGGAAGAGGATTATTATTGGTTATATGTGTAAGACAATAATAACTGGCGAACTCCCTAGTAGGAAAGTAAATATTTATACCAGATTAAATTCTTTGTTTAAAATACCGGTTATTTTTTTGAGTGCAGCTACCAGGTGGGCATCAACCGTTTTAACAGAAATGTTGAGTATTTCTGCAACCTCCTTATAACTAAAACCATCCTCCTTTATTAATTTAAACACCAGTTTGCCCTTGGGCGGCAGTTGGTTAATACTGTGTTCTATTTGGTTTTTAAGTTCGCTGCTGATCAGGATCTGCTCGGGTGTTTCGTTATCCAAAAATATATCTATGCTGATGTCATTAATGGATACAACATCCGACTTTGCATTTTTTTTGATGATGTTTAAAGACAGGTTACGCGCAATTATAAAAGCATAAGAATGAACATTTTGTACCAGCGGCAGCTCGGCCCGGCGTTGCCAAAGGATAAACAATACATCGCTGGCCACCTCTTCGGCAAGTTCGCGTGATTTTAGTAAGCAAAATGAAAATCGCCTTAGTGGGTTAAATAAATTATTAAACAGAGCTTTGTAAGCGGCTTCGCTATTATGGACAGCTAAGTCGTTAATAATCTCTGTTAAGAAAGGGGTTTTCTTAAACATCGGGTTACAATTGGCAACCAAACTTAATGATTTACAATCTTTAAAACAGCAACATTAATAACAAATAGTGATACTTTATTTGCAGGGTTATAGTGTTAATAATACACTTGCTAACTGAATTTAACAAGCAATTAAGCACGATATGTATGTTTTAAATACCGTTTTTAACTAAAAAAATAACCCTCCCGGTAAAAGCAGGAGGGTTATTTTTCGCAGCATAAAATAAATTGGTATACTTTACTGATAAAAGCTGTAGTAATTATTTAACAATCCACTCATGAATACCGGCAGAGTTATCGTCCGGCAGCTGAACTTCCATTTTTAAGGCTGTAGTTTTTACAGGTTTAAACAAAACGGTATTGTAATTATCTTTAGCAATAGCATAAGGCGAGGTATTATTTACCGGCACCCATTGCCCGTCTTTTTTGTAATAAATTTTGTATGATACCGGGATCCGGCAACCGCCCCATGGTCCATCGTCATACCAGTACACCTTTGATTCAGACACCTCGTGTTCTTCTTTAAAATCGTACTGCACAAACTCTAACGATTTTGTATTAGGCCACCAGTGCAGGTATGGGAAGTTGGTATCTTTAGAGTCTGCAGGCTCATATTGGTCGTTAATAGCGGCATTCATTTTAGCGCTTTTTGCCGATGAGGTTACCTTGCTGGTACTTGCAATGGTTGGCGCAGGTTTTGGTTTAGCTGCCGAGGCTTCGTAAGGTATCCACACCGTCATTTCGCTTGGCCCGCGGTTGGCCCAGGCATAGTACGGTATAGCGGTAACATTTTGGTCTGTTTGGATTACATGATCTGTACCAGCCTGTATTTTGCCGCTTTTACCTTTTACGGTAATTACCTCTACACCATTCAATAAATCGGGCATGTAATGCGATTCTGTTTTAGCAGATCTGTCAACCACGATATTCTGTACCAGGCTGTCTCTGTTGTCAGGCCCTTCCAGGCAATAAACTACCGGGCCGCGCTGAAAAGCAAAGCGGTTTACATCATCTTTAATCTGTGCGTTGGCCATTACCTTCTCAGTTTCCATAGGCAGGTCTACAACTACCTTGTCGCCTTTTTTCCAGTTACGCTTTAAAACGGCATACCCTTTTTCGGTAATAAAAGATTGCGGCTTGCCATTGATCTTAATCATTACCGGCAAGGTTTTGGTTGCAGTAAAGGTATACAGATCGCCGGGTACAGGTTTTTGCTGCGCCCATCCAGGTATGCGCACGCGTAATGTAAAGTCGCCGCTTTTAGCCGGATTTACCGTGATATCTATTTTACCATTCCAGGGATAGTTGGTATTCTGTACAATATTTACTTTACCACTGCTGAGCATAATATTGCTACTGTTGCTCATAAACAGGTTGATGTACAGGTTATTTTTGTCTTTAGCATATACATAGCCCGGTACCGAAGGCAAAAAGCGGGTCATGTTAGAAATACAGCAGGCACAACTAATCCAGGCACTGCGCTGGTGCTGATTAATAGATGCCAGCGGATTGGGATAGAAAAAGCGGTTACCGCTTAATGATACGCCCGACAATAAACCGTTATACAAGGTACGCTCCAGCACATCGATGTATTTAGAATCGCCATGCAGTAAAAACATGCGGCTGTTCCAGTAAACATTACCAATAGCCGCACAGGTTTCGGCATAGGCCGACATGTTGGGCAACTGATAGGCATCGCCAAAGGCTTCGCCTGCATTGGTGGCTCCAATACCACCTGTAATATATAATTTCTTATTCACTACATCGCCCCAGATATCATCAATAGCAGCCAAGTAATGGCTATCACCGGTTAAGGCGGCCACATCAGCCATGCCGGTATACATATAGGCTGCACGTACAGCATGCCCTTCGGCCACGTGCTGATCGATCACTTTTTTATCGGCCTGGTTATAAGAGTCGCCTTTAGGCCCGCGTACATCCAAAAAGAATTTAGCCAGCGTTAAATATTGCTTGTTGCCGGTTACCCGGTATAATTTAGTGAGGCCTATCTCAACAATCTGATGGCCGGGATATTCCTCTACCTTGCCGGGGCCAAAATCTTTCACCAGCAGGTCGGCGTTTTTAATAGCGATGTTGAGCAAAGTTTTTTTACCGGTCGACTGGTAGTGCGCCACCGCAGCCTCATAAAGGTGGCCTGCGTTATACAGTTCGTGGCTTAGCTCCTCTTCCTTTTCCCAGCGTTTGGTACCAATCCAGGGGTGTGGCGTTTTGGCATTCACCGTTCTGAAGGTGTAGAGGTAGCCGTCCTTCTCCTGCGCTGCACCTATGATGGTAATCAGCGAATCAACCTGGCTGTCCAATTGCGGGTCTTTTTTAACCTGCATGGCGTATGATGCACCTTCTATTACCTTATAAATATCGGTATCGTCAAATGGGTATTCAGTCAGTTTGTCGCCGTCGAGCTCTTTTGCGGCTCGCAAAAAGTTATCAACCCGGCCATGTAATTTGCATTGCTGCAAAACATAAGGGATAGTTACTTTGGCATTTACCTCCATTTTAGGCTCCCAGAATTGGTCGTCCACGTGCACCTGGGTAAAAGGCACCGGCTGTATGGGGTAATCTTTTTGCTGGGCAAAAGCATTGCTCACGGTAACTATAGCTGCCAGGAATCCTAAACCCGATATAATATTTTTTGTCATCTATTTTTTCTGTCTCTTTTAAATTCTGTTAATTCTCAAATTCGGAGAATTCTGATCAATCTTTCACCACCCTGCTGCCGTAAACCGGGCCTACAGCATTAGCCTCTTTCGGCATTAACTTAACCGTCACCTTGGTTTTACCTTTGGTACGCTCAATAGGGATCTGGTAAGAGATATCATAAAAACGGCTCTCTTTATATTGGTTCAGGTCTTCAGAATTAATAGCAACACCATCAATCAAAATATCAAACTTACGGCCGCGGTTGTCCATGCCCCAATAGGTATTAATCATGGTATTCTGCGCGTTAGGATCAACCTTCATTTCGTACGACAAATAGCCGCCCTCCTCTGTTGCACGCCATTTACGCAGGTGCTCTTCGCCGGTCAAGGCCTTTTCGCTGGTAAAATTATGGTCGCGTTCGGGCTGCATTTCGCCGGGTCTTAACACATCCACGGTGTGAGCTTCCATTTCCTGCAGCTTTTTCTTTTGCTCGTCATAAGCTTTTTGCTGCACAGTCCAGGCATCGGGCGTAAATACATCCCAATACACGGTATAGTACTCATCTTTTGTGGTGTTAAAAGGCACCAGTTTAACATCGCCCGGTTTGCCCACCTTATTGGTACTGAAACTTAATTGCGATTTATCAACCATTTGCAGCCACTTAGCCGGGTCCTTTTCTGATGTTACCAGCACAGGCACACCCGAAACCGGATCGGGTTCTTTATTACCCAAAATACCTGCTAATAAAACCGGGCCGTAAAATACAGCCTTACGGTTAGCATTATCCGGCATGGCCTCGGTATATAAGTCTTCCGATAATGTCAGTTCAATTTTATCATTGGTTTTCCAGCGATGGTTTAAAACAATATAACCTTCGCTGTTCAGGTTCTCTGCCTGTTTTACACCATTAATAGTGATGGCTTGGTTACCGCTCCATTTTGGTTTACGGATTTTGATAGGTAGCAGCACCGGCTTGGCGGCGGTAATGGTAAAAGTAACATGGTTATTTACCGGCAAAGCAGTTTCTTGTTTTATGCTGATGCCTTTATCCTTATAGTTTAAAACCGAAGGGATAAAGAGGTTTACATAAACGCTACCATCTGCACCTCTAAAATAAATGCTCTCGTTATACTTTACATGGTTTTCCATACCCGAACCTACACAGCAGGTAAAGGTGGTAAACGGCGTGCTATATTCTTTTTTGCCCCCCATCCGTAACGAAACAAAGTAGCACATCATGCCATCATCATGGTTTTGCGAGGCCAGGATGTGGTTGTATAATGCCTTTTCGTAATAATCCATTAACCCGGCCGAAGGCTGCAGCGCAAACAGATGCCTGGTAAGCTTTAGCATGTTATAGGTATTACAAGTTTCGGTGGTGTTCTCAGTCAGTTTATCATTGAGTTTATTGGGTTCGCCCAGGTATTCGTAGTTACTATTGCCGCCTGTTACATAAGAGTGGTCTTCTGTAACTGTTTTCCAAAAGAAATCGGCAATCTCCTTATCTTTCTTATCACCATTTAATTCATACCTGCGCGCGCCTGCAATAACTTTAGGAATCTGGGTATTAGAGTGCTTGCCTGGCAGGTCATCCTCCTGCTTAGCCAGCGGATCGAGAATCCGTTTGTCATAGAACTTGTACGACAGGTCTAAATACTTCTTCTCTCCGGTTATGGCATATAAGTTAGCCAATGGCTCGGCCATACCGCCATACTCGCAGAACAACATTTTTTGCAATTGCTCATCGTTCAGGTTTTTCAAGGTTTGGCCAGTCCAGTCAGCCATGCCTTTACAAATGTTCAGTGCTTTAGTATTGTTAGCATATAAATAAGCATCCAGCAAACCGGCCATTACCTTATGCACGGTATACCAGGGCGACCAGCCACCATTTAAATCGAACCCACGCGAACGGATATCGCCTTTAGCAACTTCGGCCCAAATGGTATCTTCTTTAGGGATAGCACCTATATAGCCGGTTTTGCGCGCGCGCTGGCATTCGGCTAGTTGGTCAACCACATAATTAATACGCTTTAATACTACCGGGTTGCGGTTTGACGCATACAGCATAGAAATAGCAGACAAATAATGCCCCAATGTATGCCCGGCCAAACCCGATGATTCCCAACCTTCATACAAAGCGCCTTTAGGTTTTAAACCCGAGTGACTAAGAAAACCGGATAGCAACCTGTCGGGATCAATTGATAACAGATACTTTTCATCAGCCCGCATGGCTACTTTAAAGGGGCTCTCTAATAGTTGTACATCTTTAAGGTTAAATGCATAGGCTTTAACCGGTACGGCAAGCTTAACTTTCATCCGGGTATCATTCCACTCCGGCAGATACGACTGTGCTTTTACCTTGTTAACATTAACTAAACATACGGCAAGCAGCAATAGCCAGTTATTTTTATTTCGCATAGTGCTTTGTTTTTGAAAAAATATTGGTGCAGTAAAGTTAGGCGGCTTGTCTTTATAATAACTAATCATTTTTTGCAACTAATACCCGTATTTTATCCTAACGAATTAACCAATACAAGCCTGAATTATAAAAACGCACAAAAAACAGCTTAATTAATTGATTATTGACAACAAAATGCACAATTAATAATCATTATTTCCAAATCGGCCTAATTTTTAGTAATATTTATGTTAAGATATTGCAATTGTTAGCGAATTTTAGCAAAATCTTAATGTCAAACTAGCAATAGCTTTACAGTAATATCATTTTACTGCAACAATTAATTAAACATTAATTTCTTAAACTATTGTTATGAAGCTAAAACATGTACTTAAAAAGCTAACTTCTGCTTGCTTTTGTGTAGTGGTACTTTGTTGTAATGCTTATTCCCAAACGCTCCCCGTAAAAGGAAAAGTATTAGACATCAAAGGCGCACCACTACCCGGCGCAACTGTAAAAATCAAAGGCACAAGCAAGGGCACCACCACATCTGTAGATGGCTCGTTTGCACTGCAAGCGCCGCAAAATGCCACCATTATTATTTCTGCAATTGGGTATAACCCGCAGGAAGTGCCCGCCGGGCAAAGCATCTCTGTAAAACTAACAGAGAACAACCAAAGCCTTAACGAGGTAGTAGTAACCGCACTCGGTGTAAAAAGAGAAAAACGGGTACTTACTTACAGTACGCAACAAATTAAAAGCGACGAAATTCAACAATCAAAAGATCCCAACCTGGTTAATGCATTAGATGGTAAGGTATCTGGCGTACAGGTAACCACATCATCTGGTACACCGGGTAGTTCATCGAGCATCGTTATCAGGGGGGCATCTTCCTTTTACGGCAGCAACCAGGCCCTAATGGTAATTGATGGTATCCCGGTTAATAATGACGAAACCGGTAACCTTAACCAAGGCCCCGGTACAAACCGCCTGGCAGATATCGACCCATCAATTATTGAAAGTATGGACGTGTTAAAAGGCTCGGCAGCTACCGCACTTTATGGTTCGGCAGGTGCTGCGGGTGTAATTATCATCACCACCAAAAGCGGTGCTAAAGATAA
>NZ_MPPL01000001.1:3086739-3142300 GCF_001911425.1 Mucilaginibacter polytrichastri
GCCCCTACAGTAAATTTCTCGTCCGATTTTTCTTTCGAAAAAGCACTTCTTCCTCAAGTTCAAAACAAATATTCACAAGGTAATAATGGTGTATATTTTGACGGTGTTAACCAAAAAACAAGTACATCCTGGGGTGCTTTAATGGATACCTTAAAAATTAACGGCCAAAAAGCACCTGTGTATAACCAAATGAAAGAGTTTTTTAAAACAGGTACTACACGTAATAATACAGTAAGTGTTAATGGCGGTAATAATAACAATACCTATTTAATATCATATTCTAATTTCGACCAGAAAGGTACTGTCCCTAACACCAGTTTTTTAAGAAACACAGTTTTTGGAAAATACAGCGCGCAGATCTTAAAAAATCTGAATACTACGTTCCAACTTAACTATTCTAATTCACAAAATTATAGATTACCAGAAGGCTATGCATTAGAAAGCCCGGTATGGACTATTTACACAGCACCTATATCATACAACCTGCAACCGTATGAAGATGCCAGCGGTAACCAGCGCTTATACCGCTACTCGCGCAATAACCCATATTGGGTATTGAACAACATTTACAATAAATCATCAGTAAACCGTTTCCTGCCAACCTTTACTACAGATTACAAACCACTAAGCTGGTTAACCGTAACAGAAAGATTTGGAGCCGACGTTTACACCGAACAGGATAAATACAAAGAAGCAGCCGGATCTGTATCGAACCCTAACGGAAAAATAATTGACCAAACTATCAATTTCAGACAGTTTAATAACGATTTTTTCTTGACAGCAAAAAAACAGTTTGGCGATTTTAACACAGATTTAATTTTAGGTAACAATGTTTACTCTAAATACACCCAATATTTATATGCAGTTGGCACCGGGCTTAATATTACCGGGTTCGACAATATAAGTTCGGCATCAAACATCACCTACACAGAAAATCATTATTTACAACGAAAAATTGGTTTTTATGCACAATCAAATATTGATTATAAACGCTTTTTAATATTATCGTTAACCGGCAGATACGATGGCAGTTCTGTATTATCTACAGATCATACCTATTATCCTTATGGTTCTGCTGCAACAAGCTTTATTTTATCAGACTTTTTCTCTCCACGCTTATCGGAAGTGATGAATTTTGCCAAAATAAGGGTTTCTTATTCTACAGTAGGTAACGATGGTGTTAGCCCTTATTCATTACTTACGCCTTATCAAAGCCAAACAGCTAGTGCAAATACAGCTGTACGTAATATCAGTTTCCCATATAACGGCCAGGCAGGATTTTTATTAAATACCACATTGGGTAACCCTAACCTGCAAAACGAGCGGATTAACGAATTTGAAACAGGTATAGAAACTGGGTTCTTTAAAAACCGAATCAGGCTGGAAGCATCATATTTTGATAAGAAAACCACCAGCGGTATTATCCCAGGTGTAACTATTGCACCTTCTACAGGCTACAGTGGTACAACAGTAAATACCGGTGTAATGCGTAACCGTGGTATTGAAGCCTTATTAAATGTTACGCCGTTAAAAACCAAAAACTTTAGCTGGGATTTCACCGTTAACTTTAGCCGGATTAGAAATAAAGTAATATCCATAAATGGCGACCTGCCACAGATTGGCAATGGTTTTACCACCATTATAGTTGGCCAGCCATACGGCACTATTTATGGTACCCGCTATGCACGTAACGCACAAGGCAAACTATTAATTGGCACAGATGGCTTACCCTATGCAGATGACACCCAAGGTGTAATTGGCAATATTAACCCAACATGGACCGGTGGTTTTACCAATAACTTCAGATACAAACAATTTAATTTCAGCTTCTTCTTCGATGTTAAAAAAGGTGGCGACATCCAAAACAACGTAGATGGTTACGGTTATTTCTACGGTACACCTAAGGTAACTGAAGATCGCGGACCAAGAGTAGTAGATGGTATCAGCGCAGCTACAGGGCAACCTAATACTATTTCAGTAAGCGGCCAAAGCTACTACCAACGTATTAATGGCATTACAGAATCTGTAATACAAGATGGTACTTATATCAAACTTCGTAATGCAAGCATAGGCTATACGCTAAAACCATCATGGCTAACAGGCACACCGTTTAAAGCGCTTAATTTTAGCGTAACAGGCCGTAACCTTTGGGTATATGCACCGCACTTTACCGGCGGAGATCCGGAGGTGAGTTCATTCGGAGCGTCAAGTGCCTCACAAGGTATTTATTCCTTCTCTACCCCTACTTCAAGATCATTTGATTTTAGTTTGAAGTTAACTCTATAACATAAATTATCATGAAAAAATTATACATCATATTATTAACAGGCAGCCTCATTGGTTTTACGGGCTGTAAAAAATACGTCGACGTAAATCAAGACCCTAATAACCCTACAAACGTACAGGAGTCATTGATACTGGCGCCAATTGAGCTACAGCTATCATCAAACGTTTTTGGCGGGAGTGGCGCAGCCTGTATAGCGCAGGAGTACCTTCAGGTAATGGCTCTTAACCAGGTTGCACCAAACTCGGGCACCTATTTAATGTACAATTCAGACATGGATGGCGATTGGACCAGCATCTACGTAAAATGCCTTAACAGCTTGGTTAATCTTAATAAAATGGCCACTGCCGATGGTAAAACCAACTATGCCGGCATTGCTAAAATTTTAACGGCCTATTCATTAGGTACAGCTACAGATTTATGGGGTGATATCCCATATTCACAGGCTTTTAATGGAGTAGCTAACTTAACCCCCAAATATGATTCGCAGCAAAGCATTTATACCCAAATGCAAAGCTTGCTTGATGCCGGTATTGCCGACATCAAAAAGAATAGCACTGTTACTCCCGGCGGCGATGATTACCTCTATAATGGCGATATGAGCAAATGGTTAAAACTGGCCTATACGCTTAAAGCCCGTTACTACATGCATTTATCAAAAGCACCCGGCACCAGTGCTGCGGCACAAGCACAACTTGCTTTAACTGCCCTGCAAAGCGGCATGGCATCAAATGATGATGACATGAAAATGCCTTATACAGGTGCCGCTGGTGGCGAAAATCCTTGGCAACAAAACTTCTTATCAACATCAACCTATGTACTAGGCGATACTTTTGTTAATG
This sequence comes from Mucilaginibacter polytrichastri, assembly GCF_001911425.1. Lineage (GTDB taxonomy): Bacteria > Bacteroidota > Bacteroidia > Sphingobacteriales > Sphingobacteriaceae > Mucilaginibacter > Mucilaginibacter polytrichastri. The sequence goes on from NZ_MPPL01000001.1 coordinate 3,089,866, forward strand.
CCTTAATAGCCCGAAATGATCCGCGTTTAACCAAAATGGTTGCACCTGCTACGCAAACAGGCTTATACACCGGCCGCCAAAATGGGTTAACAAACATTGGCAGTTTAGCAGCATATTCTATCCCTGCTGATTTTTATGCAGGCGCAGGTGCTTATGATTATATGGTTAATTACTCTGAAGCTTTGTTTATTAAGGCCGAAGCAACATTGGTAACTTCGGGCTATACGGCTGCTGCGCCATTTTACATCGCAGGCGTGCAATCGCACATGACTAAATTGGGCGTAAGCAGTGCTGACGCTGCCACTTATCTGGCAAGCCGCACTTTAACGAGTGCTAACGCTACCCAGTTAATTATGGAAGAAAAACAACTTGCTGATTTCTTATCACTCGAAAACTTTAACGATTGGAGACGTACCGGCTACCCGGTATTAAAAACTGTTATCAATCCATCTGTAGCTAGTATTCCGCGCAGAATACTTTATCCACAGGTAGAGATCACATCTAACGTACAACCACAGCAAACCGCCAAGCTTACAGACCGGGTTTGGTGGGATGTAAAGTAATATTTTTGATAAACTATAAATAGGCGCAGGGTTATTTTTATCTTGTTAAAATAGGCTAAGTATGAGGTAAAATACACCCTGCAAACCTTTTGGCGCACAACTAATTTTGTAAAAAATATAAAAGATACATGATAGCATTTGAATGGACCGGTGTATTCCCGGCAGTAACAACCAAGTTTGGTGACAACGACGAGCTTGATTTTGAAGCATTTGACATTAACATAAACGCCCAGCTTGAAGCTGGTGCAAACGGAATAATATTAGGCGGATCATTAGGTGAAGCAAGCGTTTTAACAGACGACGAAAAATTTGAACTGCTTAAACACACATTGGCGTATGTAAAAGGCTCGGTACCGGTAATTTTAAATATTGCCGAACAAACTACCAAAGCGGCAGTTGCCATTGCAAAAAAAGCCTATGAGTACGGTGCCGATGGCCTGATGCTGCTGCCACCTATGCGTTACAAGGCAGATGAGTATGAAACCGTTGCTTACTTTGCCGAAATAGCCGAAAGCACACCGCTGCCAATTATGATTTACAATAACCCGGTAGATTATAAAATTGAGGTAACGCTGGATATGTTTGAGCAACTTGCTTCTTTTGAAAACATCCAGGCGGTAAAAGAATCAACCCGCGACGTTATCAATGTAACCCGCATGTTTAACCGCTTTGGTAACCGCTTTAAAATATTTACCGGTGTTGACCCTATTGCTACCGAAAGCCTGATGATGGGTGCCGATGGCTGGGTTGCCGGTTTGGTTGATGCTTTCCCTAAAGAAACTGTAGCTATTTACAGATTGGTTAAAGCCGGCCGCTATGATGAGGCTCGTGCTATCCACCGTTGGTTTTTACCTGTACTCGAGCTGGACATCCACCCGAAACTGGTACAATACATTAAACTGGCCGAAGTGGCTACCGGTATTGGTACCGAGCGCACACGCGCCCCACGCTTACCGTTGGCAGGTGCCGAACGCGAAAGTGTATTAAAAGTGATTAATGATGCATTGGCAAATCGCCCGCAATTGCCGGAAGGTAGCTGGGGAAGATTAGATAAAGTGACTGTTTAATATCTTTACAGCATGAATGGTAATAATATTGTAGCCTGTAATTATGTTACTGTTGATGGTAAAAGCTTTAAAGGGCTTGCACCATCAACAGGCTTACAGCTGGAAGGCGATTTTACAGTGGCCGATGAAGCTACTGTTAACAGCGCCCTTGCAGCCGCCACCGATGCTTATAAAGTGTATAAAAACATTGGCAAAGCAAAAAAAGCCGAATTTCTGCGGGCAATAGCCACAGAAATTGCCGCCCTGGGCGAAACCTTGATTAACCGTGCCGTAGCCGAAAGTGGTTTACCCGCAGGCCGCATAACCGGCGAAATGGGCCGCACAACAGGCCAGTTACGCATGTTTGCAGATATGGTTGAAGAAGGAAGCTGGGTAGATGCTGTGATTGATACCGCACTACCTGAACGCGCCCCCCTACCCAAACCAGATTTGCGCAGAATGCTGACTGCCATTGGCCCCGTGGTAGTATTTGGCGCCAGCAACTTCCCGCTTGCATTTTCTGTAGCAGGCGGCGATACCGCATCGGCACTGGCAGCAGGTTGCCCGGTTGTAGTAAAAGTACACCCTGCACACCCCGGCACCAGTGCTATGGTTGGCGGTGCTATTTGCAAAGCAGCGGCCGATACAGGCATGCCGGCAGGCGTATTTTCACTATTGTATGATACCGGTTACAGCGTAGGCGAGCAATTAGTTAAACACCCGCAAACTAAAGCCGTAGCCTTTACAGGTTCGTTTAATGGTGGTATGGCGTTAATAAAATTAGCCCAGCAACGCACTGCTCTTATCCCTGTATTTACAGAAATGGGGAGCATTAACCCGGTTGTATTTTTACCAGAGATCATCCAGAATCAGCCTAAAGAAATGGCGGCTAAGTATGCAGCTTCCATTACATTGGGGGCAGGGCAGTTTTGTACCAATCCCGGTTTAATGCTGGCCATCAAATCGCCGGGCTTAGATACCTTTGTGCAGGAAATAGCTAAGGCTATTGAAACCGTACCCTCTGCCACCATGCTTACCGAAGGCATCTGGAAAAATTACCAGAAACTTTCTGAAGGTATTACAGCGAAAAACGGCATTACCCTGGTAGCCGAATCAAAAGCTATTAGTAGCGAGCTGGTTAATCAGTCAACAGCCAAAATTTTAACAGTGACTGCTGCAGACTTTTTAGCGAATCCTAAACTGCGCGAAGAGATCTTCGGCCCATTATCTTTATTGGTAATTGCCGACAGCCCACAACAATTGGAAGCAGTTGCGGCCTCACTGGAAGGCCAGCTTACCGTAACCATAATGGCCGAAAAAACCGAACTGGCACAATATTCGGATTTAGTAGATATACTGAGTTCGATAACCGGCCGTTTGATTCTGAACGGCGTACCAACCGGTGTTGAGGTTTGTGCGGCTATGCAACACGGCGGGCCTTTCCCGGCAAGCAGCGATAGCAGGTATACCTCTGTAGGTACGGCTGCTATTTACCGTTTTGTAAGGCCGCTGGCCTGGCAAGACTGGGATGACACCCTGTTGCCTGCCGAACTGCAACACGCTAACCCGCTTAATATCTGGAGACAGGTTAATAATCAATGGACTAAAGACTAACATGGCAAGTAAAACATTTTTTTGTATAGATGCGCATACCTGCGGTAACCCGGTTCGCTTGGTTGCCGGTGGCGGCCCCCAGCTTGTTGGTGAAAATATGAGCGAGAAACGCCAGCATTTTCTGCGTGAATTTGACTGGATCCGTACCGGCTTAATGTTTGAACCGCGTGGCCACGATATGATGTCTGGCAGTATTTTATACCCGCCTCACAACCCGGATAATGATGTTGCTGTTTTATTTATAGAAACCAGTGGCTGTTTACCCATGTGTGGCCACGGTACCATTGGCACCATCACTATTGCCATTGAAGAAGGTTTAATTAAACCCAAAACACCGGGCATTGTACGCATGGAAGTCCCTGCCGGGCTGGTACTGATTGAATATAAACAAGAAGGTGCTAAAGTAACATCTGTTAAGTTAACCAATGTACCGGCTTACCTTGCGGCACAAAACCTGCAGGTAGAATGCCCGGACCTGGGTATGCTAACCATTGACGTAGCTTACGGTGGTAATTATTACGCCATTGTTGACCCACAGCCCAATTTTGCAGGGCTGGAAGATTACACAGCCGGGCAGCTTATTGCCTGGAGCCGTGTTTTACGCCAGCGCATTAATGAGCTGTATACCTTTGTGCATCCGCAAAACCCTACTATAAATACCTGTACGCATATTTTGTGGGCAGGTGCCACCCTATCTGAAGATGCAACCGCCCGCAACGCTGTTTTTTATGGCGATAAGGCGATTGACCGCTCTCCTTGCGGTACCGGTACATCGGCCCGTATGGCGCAGTGGCATGCTAAAGGCTTATTGAAAAAAGGTGATGTATTTATCCACGAAAGCATCATCGGCAGTAAATTTATTGGCACTGTAGAAGATGAAGTAAAAATTGGAGATATAGATGCCATTGTACCCGGTATTGAAGGCTGGGCCCGTGTATATGGATACAACACCATTAAAATTGATGATGATGACCCGTATGCACACGGTTTCCAGGTGATTTAAAGATTTATTATTCAAGAGAAATTAATGTCTGAAATACTGATTATAGGCGGCGGAATTATTGGCCTCAGCTCTGCCTATTACTTAACAAAGGCCGGCCACAAGGTTACCATACTGGACAAAGGCGACCTTACCGACAATTGCTCATCGGGCAATGCCGGGATGATTGTGCCCAGCCATTTTATTCCGCTGGCTACGCCGGGCATGATTCAGCAGGGTATCCGTTGGATGTTTAACAGCAAAAGCCCTTTCTACGTAAAGCCATCTTTAAACCCTACCCTTATATCGTGGGGCTTAAAGTTTATGAAACATGCTACAGATAAGCATGTGCAGGCTGCCGCTGTACCACTGCGCGACTTATCTTTACTCAGCAAGAAACTGTATAAAAATTTAGAGCAGGAATCAGGCTTCAACTTTGGCCTGGTAGATAAAGGCATCCTGATGTTTTACAAAACCGAGCAGGCTGCCGAAGAAGAAGCACACCTGGCACACAGAGCCAATGAGCTTGGGTTAGATATGAAGGTACTTACCCCTGCCGAGTGTGTGGCACTACAGCCCGAACTTAAGCTCGATGTTTTAGGCGCAGTACATTACCGTTGCGATGCACACGTTTACCCTAATGCACTTATTGCCGGCCTAACAGATTACCTGCTTAAAAATGGCGGTGCAATCGAGAAAAACCAAATGGTTACCCACATAGAAACTTCTGGTACTAAAATTACCAAAGTTTTTACCGGTGCCAAAGAATGGACAGCCGACCAATACATCATTGCAGGTGGTTCATGGTCGCCGGCTATTGCCAAAATGGTGGATATGAAAATTTCGTTGTTACCGGGCAAAGGCTACTCATTTATGGTACCCGAACCGGAAAAACGCATGACCATCCCCGCCCTTTTAGCAGAGGCCCGCGTAGCCATTACCCCAATGAATGGCCAGTTGCGTTATGGCGGCACCATGGAGCTGGATAAGATTAATACCCGCATTAACATGAACCGTGTGGAAGGTATTGTAGAATCGATCCCTAAATACTTCCCAGATCTGCATCCGGCTGTTCCGGCGCAGAAAGACATTTGGTTCGGTTTCCGTCCGGCTTCGCCGGATGGTTTGCCTTACATAGGCCGATCTAATAAATATAACAACTTAGTGGTAGCAACAGGCCACGGCATGATGGGTTTAAGCTTAGGCCCGGCAACCGGCAACCTGGTTAGCGAGATCATCTCAGAAAAGGCTACCACTATTGATACAAAAGCTTTTTCAGTTAATCGTTTCTAGTTAAATTTTAATTTTTATTAGCTCCCCGGCGCGATGCTAGGGAGCTTTTTTATGGCCTTATTTTTTGATTAGCTTAACCGTGCCGGAGTTTTTATTAACTGCAACACTTAACACCGATGGCTGATCATTTACAATAGTAATTATACCGTTAACCTTTCCATCAACCTGTACATTATATTTCCCCTGGCTTAAGCCAGATACGGTTATCTTTTCTGTATGTACATCGCCCGTACGGTTCTGTAAATGAAGCGTTAAGCCGGTAAGCTGCTTATTAAATATGATTGACTTATTATTGGCAAAGCCATCCCTATTTAGCTCAACATCGAGTTTGCGACCTTTGTTACGATAGTAAAATCGTTGTTGCAATCCATCCTTCGGCGAAACAGCATATTGATCTCCTATTTTGTTCACCAGGCCCCCGTATGCAAACAGCCCGAATACCGGGTCGGTAGTTACAATGGTAGAGGCCGTACGCAGCGCGCCGCTGTACCCCAGGTCAATTTCACCATCATAGAACCAGGCCCCCCTGTCCTGCTCTTTTCTTATCCAGGTAGTACTGTGCCGCATAGGTTCAAAAGCCCAGCCCGATGCGCCGTCATTTTCTTTACCCGGGTACCAATAGCCATAGTTGCTTTTAGCCGTACCTGTATTCATCAGCGCAAACGAGCTGAGGTACGAGGCATAGCCCAGTTGCAGGTATTTAGCGGCGTCGTTTGTATAATTGAGCGCATAATCTACAATAGCCCAGCCGCCCATTTGCGCCATGTAGCTCAACAAATAACCATCGCTGCTACCTCTAAAATCGCTACCTTTCAGGTAGTAAGCGTTCTCCAGCCAACCCCGACAGGCTATATTAGCTTGCATTTGCTTCTGCATAAAATCTACCGCGTCCTGTTTGGTAACGTGCGGATGCGAGTACCATTTTTTCAGTTTTTTATCATACCATAAATTACTATCAGGCTGCATGGTATTAGCTATGGCATATTTTGCAAACGCATGGCTCGACTCAAAGGCTGTAGCATCAATACTATACTCAGACCGGTAAGGATATTTATCATCATATATAAAGTATTTTACCTTTTTCTCCCATTCTTTCTGCAGCCATTCGGCATCTTGTGGGTAGCCTTCTTTTTTAAGGGCCGCAATCAGATCAACCAGTAACAGTTCATTATAACAGCCCCACTTATAGGTTTCGTACCAGGGCATAATTTCATATGGGTATTTAAAAAATGCTTTGGCTGTCTCCTTTGCACGAATGAGATAGCCGGTTTTATCCAGGTAATGCGTTTTATCCGGATACATGCTGGCAATCTGATACATGTGGAAATACAGCATCATGATGTGCGGATAATCGTACGAGCGCCAGATGTGTTCTTTATCGAGGTTTTGTGTGGTTACCAGTTTACGCTTCTCCGGGTCGCGGTCTACATACCAACTTGGCGTGCCGTAAACGCCATAGGGATAAGGTTTTTCTTGGTCCGTGCGTTGCAGCTTGCCCCATACAAAGTTTTTGATGTAATATTCTAAGGCATCAATCTGCTTTTGATCGGGGTAGTGCATATTCTTGGCGGCGAGAAACGGGGCCTTGCACAAACCGGGGTCATCGCAGGTAAGCACATAGCTCCACCAGCCGTCAAACCCGTCAGAATTATCCGGCCCTCTTAAAACCTGGTTGCACATATCCCATTGCGAAAAAACACCATCATACCATTTGCCCGGAACCTTATGCTGCTGATGACTGGTAATAAACGAAGCACGCTTTTGATAAAGCGTAGCCAAAGGTTCTGTAGAGAAAAACTCGAGATAGGTTTTTAAGCCCTTGCCATAATTAATCGTCAGCCGGTTTTCACCATGATGGCTAAACTGTACCTTATATAAATGTGTACCATCGGGCTTAGTACCCTGATCAATCAGTTTAGTATCAGCCGGAAATTCGGATTCGATAGCATTGATCTTTTGCCTGCAACGAATGGAGAACAAGGCAAACAAATCATCAGGAACCGTCATACCCGGAATGATGTTAATATCCGGCAAACCTTCCTGGTATAGAATATCCCGAACACCCTGGTAATCTTTTGCCCACCTAAACTTGAAGCCATAAGTAACCGAAGATTTAGCAGACACCTCTCCCACGGTTTGCGGCTGCCGCCAGGTACCTGCTACATTTTCGGCCTCGGCTTTAGAGTGGATAAACATGCGGAAAACATTCTCGTCCGAATCGTTCTTCGCCAGGTCGTCATATTCCAGATGCGTGCCCGGCAACGGGGTCATCACCAGGTAGGGGCCCAAACCGGTTGGCCGTTCCCAAAAAACATAGGAGCCATCGCCCGAAATAAAATGATGCTTCATTACCCGCTCCTCAAAGATCTGTTTCGGGTTCTCACCAGACAGATTGTTGTAATTAAGTGGCAAACTCAGGCTTCCAACTTGCAATTTGGCATTACTTAAATTAGTAATGTTTAATTGGTAAATTATGGCATCGCCGCTTAGCGTAAAACTGTTACTTAGCTTTATATCGGCATTATTATCTGCTGCATTATAGGCTACACCCCTAGCAGAGCTGTTTTGTAAATGAAGCAGATTGGCAGTGTTAACAACCGACCAGGCGTCTTGCTTTCCTGTTTTATATTTTAAAGTAAACTCCCCAAAAGCCCTTCCCTTGCTAATATAATCAGTCGGAAAATGATCTCCCGGCTTTTTAATTGAACTAAGGCCGGCACCGTTAAAGTCAAGGTTAAAATATGGGTTAATTTTTTGCAGGCTAACTGTATCAACGGCAGGTTTTATCTGCCTGGCAAAAACAAACTGACCAGCTATACAAAAAGTAGTAAAAACAAACAACCGGGTATATAAATATCTCATTATAAATACATAAGCTTTAAAGTAAATAAATATAAATGACTATACTTTCGTATTTATTGATGGATGCTAAGCATATATTAACTACTTGATAATATACTAAAACCGGCAATAAGTGTGATTATCACATCTGTAAATTAGCCAACTCTTCTTATATTTTAACCCAAACCGATTAAAATATTGCTTTTTAGGGTTAAAATTTGTAGGTTCATAAAACAATTAAACAAATACCCCGATGAAAGTTCTGCAATTTACGATCCCCGTAGCGCACGATAAGAGCATCATTTTTGAAATGGTGAACTTACCGCATTTTTATCCGTATCTGCACCGCCATCACGAAACCCAGATCACCTGGATACAGGATGGCGAGGGCACTTTAATTGTTGGCAATAACATGCATGCGTTTGCCCCCGGCGATATCTTTTTACTTGGGCCAGACCTGCCCCACCTTTTTAAAAGCAACCCCGAATATTTTAACGGCGACGAAAAAAAAGGTGTAAAAGCAATCAGCCTGTTTTTCAACCCCTCGGGCATGCTTACCCCGCTGCTGGATATGCCGGAGATGAAACCACTGAAAGCATTTTTACAGCAGCACCAGCAGGGTTTTAAAATACCGGAGGATGCCTTTAATGAAGTATCTCAAACCTTGCTTTCTACCAAAAACTCGTTCGGCCCCGATCAGCTGATCCAGTTTTTTCAGTTATTGAAAACGCTGCAAAACATCAACGCTAAAGTAGACCCGCTTTCATCATACGGTACTTCGCACAGCATTTCTGAGAACGAGGGCATCCGGATCAGTAATATTTATAACTACATTATGCAGCACTACAGCGAGCCTATTACGCTTGAGGATGTAGCCAACGCAGCATACATGACCCCGCAGGCTTTTTGCCGTTATTTTAAGAAACACACCGGCCATACCTTTATCTCTTTCTTAAACGAGATCAGGATTAATGAAGCCTGTAAAAAGTTAACAGATTATAAGTTCGACAGCATCTCTACAGTAGCTTATAAATGCGGTTTTAATAGCATCACCAATTTCAACAGGGTATTTCGCATCATTATTGGCAGCTCCCCACGCGAATATTTAGATAACTATGGTAAAAATTTTAGTAATTTAACTAAAGCGGCCAGTTAATTAATGTAATTATAATATTTTATCAACGTACATACTCGACACTTACGTCTTTAGCCATTTTTTTCTGAAATTAGATGCAAACACTGCACTTAATATGGGCAACTTATTAATAATTAGATAATATTGGTTAAAAAAATACTAGAACAGGCTAATTTTATATAAAAACCATACCTAATACTACCCTATTTTTATAGCAGGGCAAACTGTTTTATAATTAATGCTTCTGCATTGGTCTTAATTCGGCAATATGGATATTCCGGGCTCTACCTTTTTAATTTTTTGATTAACTAACTACCGCATGATCCCTTCCTGTTTTATTAAATCAGTTCTAAAAACCAATTTATTACCGGCCCTGTTTGTTGGAATTTTTAGTGCCGTAACGCTTCAAGCTCCAAAAGTTGCTGCACAAAGCGGCAATTTTAAGGCAGCTATATATGAACAAGCCAGCGAGGTATCTGGGCTGATTATTCAGCACGGACAGGATATTGGCGCTATTAAAGATTTTTACTCGCCTTATAACTTAAATCCAAAAATTGAATGGCAGGATAAAATATATGTTCTTAATTCGCCCGAGGAACGCCAGAGGCTGGTAGAGGTACACACAGATTACCTGAATAAACTAAAACAGCTCGATTTCGATAACATGAGCGTGTATGGCAAGGTTGACTATATTTTGCTAAAAAAGGATATTGATTTTGACTTAGGGGCCTTAAAAAAGGAAGAGGATGAGTACAATAAGATTACCAAATACATACCCTATGCCGATGATATTTACCAGTTAGAAAAAAAACGCCGTCGCGGTACATTTTTAGACGGCCAGCAGGTTGCGCTTCAATTAACCAGCATCAACAAACAGCTGAAAGATGCCATTGCATCATTTAAAAAAACAGAATCAATTGATAAGCCACTGGCTACCAAAGGAAAAAATGCGGTACATGGCTTACAACAGCGCCTAAAAAACGTGTACGACTTTTACATGGGTTACGACCCCATGTTTACCTGGTGGGTCCCACAGCCTTATAAACTGCTCGACTCTTCATTAACCACCTATGCCAAGCTGATAGACAGCAAAGGCAAACTGATTACCACCCAGAAGCCCGATAGCAGCGGCATTAAAGGTGTACCCATTGGCCGCGAAGAACTGGTGCGCCAGTTAAAAACCGAGATGATTTCTTACACACCGGAAGAGCTGATATCTTTAGCGAATAAGGAGTTTGCCTGGTGCGATAAAGAAATGTTAAAAGCATCGCGCGAGATGGGTTATGGCGACAACTGGAAAGCTGCGCTGGAAAAGGTTAAAACCAGCTATGTACCCGCCGGCCATCAGCCCGAACTAATTTTGAAATTATATAACGATGCCATCAGCTTTATTAAAGAGCGCGACCTGATTACCATACCGCCATTGGCCGAAGAAACCTGGGGCATGATTATGATGACGCCCGAACGCCAGCTGGTTAATCCGTTTTTTACAGGTGGTAAAGAGATCAGTATCTCCTACCCTACCAATACCATGCAGGAAAACGATAAACTAATGAGCATGCGCGGCAACAACCCTTACTTTTCGCGCGGTACGGTACAGCACGAACTGATACCGGGCCATAACCTGCAATACTTTATGAACAGCCGTTATAAGCCTTACCGCAGCGATTTTTCTACGCCGTTTTCTGTTGAAGGCTGGTCGCTGTACTGGGAATTATTGTTGTATGATAAAGGCTTTGCCAAAACGCCCGAAGAACGTATAGGTATGCTATTCTGGAGGATGCACCGTTGCGCCAGGATTATTTTTTCGCTTAACTACCACATGGGTAACTGGGCTCCGCAGCAATGTGTAGACTTTTTAGTTGACCGCGTGGGCCATGAAAAAGCTAATGCAGAGGGCGAAGTACGCCGGTCATTCGAGGGTGGTTATAGTCCGCTCTACCAGATCGCTTACCTGGTAGGTGGTCTAGAACTTTGGGGCTTGAAAAAAGAATTGGTTGACAGCGGCAAAATGACCTTTAAACAATACCATGATGCGGTGATGAAAGAAAACCAGATCCCAATTGAAATGATAAGGGCTACGCTGACCAACCAACCGTTAACCCGCGACTTTACCACCAGCTGGAAGTTTTACGACTTTAAAAATTAAGATCAGTATTCCCTCTAAATACAAACCATCAAATGAGCGATAATAATACTGCATTTAAACCATCACTAAGACTAATTGACGCCACCATGCTGGTTGCCGGCAGCATGATTGGTTCGGGAATATTTATTGTAAGTGCCGACATAACCCGCAATGTAGGCAGCGCAGGCTGGCTGATATTTGTTTGGTTGATAACCGGCTTTATGACCCTTACCGCCGCCCTAAGTTATGGCGAGCTAAGCGCCATGTTCCCAAAAGCAGGCGGGCAATACGTTTATTTAAAGCAAGCCTACAATCCATTAATTGGCTTCTTGTACGGCTGGAGTTTTTTTACCGTAATACAAACTGCAACCATTGCGGCTGTAGGTGTAGCCTTTGCCAAATTTACAGCTTACCTGTTGCCGCAGTTTAGCGAAGATTTAGTAGCAGTTAATCTGGGCTTCCTAAAAATATCTCCGGCACAACTGCTGGCCATATTGGTAATTGTGTTACTTACATTAATTAATAACCGCGGTGTTAAAAGCGGTAAAATTGTGCAAACCATTTTTACACTGGCCAAGCTATTGAGCTTAATAGGGCTAATCGGGTTTGGCTTCTACGCCTTTAATGCTAAGATCTGGACGGCCAACTGGCAAAGTGCCTGGGATTTGCACAAGCTTAATAAAGATGGTAGCATTGCCTCTTATACCAGTATTGCAGCAGTGGGTGCCATAGCAGCGGCCATGGTAGGTTCTATCTTCAGCAGCGACTCGTGGAATAACGTAACCTTTATAGCCGGCGAAATTAAAAACCCCAAGCGTAATATTGGCTTAAGCCTGGCACTGGGTACCATGATTGTAACGCTGATTTACATTATTACCAACATTATGTACACCGGGGTACTATCCCTGCACGATATTGCTTTGGCCGAGAAAGACCGGGTTGCCGTGAGCGTATCACAGCAAATATTTGGCTACGCGGGTACCACCATTATTGCTTTGCTCATTATGGTATCAACCTTTGGCTGTAATAACGGCTTAATTATGGCCGGTGCGCGGGTATATTATTCGATGGCTAAGGATGGGCTGTTCTTTAAAAAAGCAGGTAGCTTAAACAAGAACGCCGTACCCGGATTTGGTTTATGGATACAATGCTTATTTGCCTGCGCCTGGTGCCTTAGCGGTAAATACGGCGACCTGCTGGATATGATCTCTTTTGTGGTGGTGGTTTTCTATATGCTTACCATTGCGGGCATCTTCATCCTCCGTAAAAAAATGCCCGATGCAGAGCGCCCTTACAAAGCAGTTGGCTACCCGGTTTTACCTATTGTGTATATACTAATGGGCTTAACCTTTTGCATTTTGCTAATTACTTACAAACCCAACTATACCTGGCCGGGATTAATTATAACACTGGCCGGCATACCTGTTTACTATTTCCTTGCGCGCAATACTACTAAAATAGAAAATGCCGATTTAGTAGACGTTGAATAGTCACCCCTGTTAAAATACCGCTATAATACCAAAGCCGGGCTTATTAAATAGCCCGGCTTTTATTTTTTAACCACGCGGCTTCGTCTGCAGACAGAGCAGGACTTAGTTTCTCAAAAACAGTTTGATTATAATTATTTAACCAGGCTATCTGGTGTGTTTCCAGCAAATCTTTTTTAACCAGCGAAGTATCGATCAATGCCAGGGTTAATGTTTCGAAAGTGTAAAACTCTTCAAACTCATTTACTTCGGCAGCAATAGTAATCACTAAATTCTCTATACGTACACCATGCCTGCCCGGCCTGTAAACGCCCGGCTCTATCGAAGTAATCATGCCCAGGTCAACAGCAACCGGGTTATTGGTTCCGTTAAATGCCTGCGGGCCTTCGTGTACGTTTAAATAAAAGCCAATACCATGGCCTGTGCCGTGGCCATAGTTAATTTTATAATCCCACAGGGGTTTACGGCAAATGGCATCAATCTGGTAGCCTTTTGTACCTTTGGGGAAGAAGGTTTTTGAACCCTCTATCATGGCTTTTAGCACAAGTGTATAGTCAGTCCGTTCTTCTTCGGTGTTGTTGCCTAATGGAATAACACGCGTAATATCGGTTGTACCGTAATGGTATTGCCCGCCCGAATCTACAAGGAACAAACCTTCGGGCAGTATTTCGCTATCGCTCTCTGCTGTTGCAGCGTAGTGTGGTAAAGCGCCGTGTGCTTTGTAGCCTGCAATGATATTAAAACTAGCACCGGCAAAGCCAGCCTGCGCTGCCCTAAATTCTTTTAACTGTGCGGCAGCGCTCATCTCTGTAATTTTAATTTTACCAATATTCTCTTCTATCCATTTAAAAAACTGCGTTAGGGCCACCCCATCCCTAATCATTACACTGCGCATGTTTACTACTTCAATTGGGTTCTTAATTGCTTTAAAGTAAGTGCTGGGGTTGGTTTCCTGCACAATGCTAACGCCGGCCGGCAGCAAATTATACAAACCAAAACAATTGCGTTTTGGGTCGATAAAAATAGTGGCATTGGCAGGTAAAGTGGCCAGGGCGTCTTCTACATCACTATATCCGGAAATTTGCACACCGCTATGGTGTAAGCTTGTTTTATCTTCAGCAGTTAGTTTATTTACGTCGATAAATAGTGTTGTTTCGGACGGGCCAAGCAGGGCAAAGCTCAGTACCACGGGGTTGTAAGTTACATCCTCGCCCCTGATGTTAAACAGCCAGGCAATATCATCTAACGAGGAGATCAATTGATAATCTGCCTTTTGTATTTTTAAAGATGCTTTTACCCGTTGAAGCTTGGATGCAACAGATTCGCCGGTATATTTTTCATTTATTAAAAAGGCTTTCTTCATAGGGAGTGGAGGCCTGTCAGCCCATATCGTATCTAAAAAATCGAAACTTTTTAAAGTTATATTTTTATCAGCAAGCTTGCTTTGCAGCAGTTGGCCAAGTGTTACAGAGAGCAGTTTATCGTCAAATGCAACTACAGCGCCATCGGGCAGGGTTTGGTATAGCCAGTCTATATACTCCGGGGTATGTTGTATTTTCAATTTAACCAGCTTATACCCGCTATTGGCAAGTTGTTCGGTGGCTTGGGTAAAATATCTGAAATCTGTCCATAAACCCGCAAAATGCTGCGTAACTACCAACGTACCTGCCGATCCTGTAAAACCCGAAGCAAATTCGAGGCATTTATAATGATTGGGCACATATTCGCTCATGTGCGGGTCTGACGATGTTATAATGTATGCATCGGCATGCTGCTCTGCCATTTGTTTACGGACGGCAGCCAGTTTTTCCTGGTATGTCATTGAATGTATTTAGTACAAAAATATGAGTTATACTATAAATGGCTTGCCTGATTTTAATAAATAACATCACATTTTATGCACAAGCAATGCAATAAATTACCTTCTCAAACTTTTGCTAAATCCATAATGAGGCTTGCAATTTTTTTAATTTGACTTTTCATCTTTCTATTATTTGAATTACTAATTGTTTAATAATTCAAAACTACCATGACGGGCTGAAGAGGATATGAAATAGAAATTAATTTTAGTTCATAGGCTTATGTGTTTTATGCAACAAATTATCCGAGAATAAGGATAGTTATTTATGCTGGTATAACTAAATTGCATTAGGCAACTGCACTATTAATACTGAAGTTCTGTTTTATGCTTTTGAATAAAATCAGCCCATTTCACTGGTTGTTTGCCGGTAATGGCCTGAAAATTATCGAATGTATCATCAGCTCCGGGTATGGCACCTGCCGCATAACGTTTCCAATGCTCATATACACAACCCATATAGGCCATTTCTGCACCTGCATCAATCATAGAACGTAAGAAAATATCCGGAGATAGCGGCTCATAACGGAATGGCTGACCAATAAGCTTAGTCATCAATTCTGCCATTTCATCAAAAGTAACTGCATCATAGCCTAAGCGATAAGTTTGGCCTGTATGTAGTTCGGGGTAAGCTAAAGCCAAAGCAGCAACCTGCGCCACATCTTCCACATCTACCCAGCTCAGCCGTGCACCCGCAACATAGGCATGGATAACCCCGTTTTCAATGGCTTTTTTTCCACCGTAACTCAACACATTTTGCATAAAGGTTTCGGGGCGCAGATGCGTATAAGAAAATCCAGACCATTCGATGTACCTTTCAATCAGCTGATGCCAGGCCCAATGGGCAACTGTGGTATCATCACGGCCACAGGCACCCAAATGTACCACATGCTGTACACCTGCTTTTTTTGCATTATCCAGTAATGCCTTGCTCTGCCTTAACATATCAACCGTGTAACCGGTAACGATCAAAATTCGGTCGATGCCTTCGAGAGCGGGCAGATGTGTACTTTCGTCATCAAAATCGAGGATAACGGTTGCAATTCCCTTTGCAGTAAAAGGGGCAGCTTTTGCTGGCGTACGAATCGCAGCAACAAGTTCTATATCTTTTAGTTGATTGAGGAAATTAATTGTTTTACTGCCCACCTGGCCGGTAGCACCGGTGATCAATATTTTAGAATTTTTTGTGCGAGACATATCAATAAATTTTATTGATACAAAGTTACCTGCCACATATTTACCAGCAGTTGACCTGTAGCAATAAATTCACTTGATCTGGATCAAGCCGGCTTATTTGCGGATGGCAATATTCTTCTTGATCCGGCTTAAAGTTTCTGGCGCAAGCCCCAAATATGAGGCAATTAAATTTTGTGGAATTCGCTGTATCAGTTGGGGATGAGAAGTGGCCAGCTGACTGTATTTCTCTTCTGCCGTATGGGTAATAGAACTCATTAACCTTCGCTCTTTGGTAACTATACTGTTTTGATATAAGATACGGAAATAACGATCCATTACAGGAATTGCCAGCGTAAGGGCTTCGTAATTTTCAGGCGAGATCATTAGTAATTCCGTATCCTCAATGGCATCTATATTAAACACGGCCTTTTCACCCGACAAGAAACTGTTAAAATCAGATATCCACCAGCCTTCCCATCCAAAAAGGCTCATGTGCTCGTCGCCCTTATCGTCAACATTGTACGTCCGTAATAAGCCCTTTACCACAAAGCAAAGGTATTTACAAACATCACCCTCCTGAAGCAAGTATTGCCTTTTCCGTAACTTTTTAGGAATAAAGAAATTTTTCAAGCTTTCTTTTTCTTCATCAGCGAGATTAACCTTTTCCTGAATATGAGAAAAAAGAACCTCAAACATATGATGCACTTAATTGAACGTGTCTGCTTATCATTGATCAAATATAGCCTCTTTTTGATTAATTAATTTGTAGTTGATTCGGGGAAATTGCGGCTATTAAATCTGGTATCTCAACTATTTTAAAAAAAGTCAGAGCGTTGAAAACCTTCTTAATTTGCAAAGTGGAATGCTGAGATCAGTATTTCAAGAAACAGATTAATTTGCATTTTAAACAATTGCGTTTCCAGTTAAACAAACATGTTTGGCCTTAAAATAACCAACCCTTTGAGTTAGCAAAAGGTATCTTTTTTAAATATCGGATAAAATATTTAAAGATATGATCATCAAATGCGGTCGGTCGCGGCCTGCCGTTTCAATTTCCTGCTTTTCAGAAATTGCTGCGTTTTAATATTCTCCCACATGATCAGCTTTTCATCTATCCGGTAAAAAGCCCGGATGTCTCCATCCTGGGAAATAACCAAACCCAAACTGCCGGGATAATTCCAACAGTAAGCGATCATAGAGCGATGCCTGGTGCCGAAATGGTTCGGATCGACAGGCATCATTGATTTGGGCGTTGCAGTTGCGGTCCCCGAAACGAAGATCTTTTTAGGCATTCTTCGCGCCTTAAGTACAGCGCCGAAACCTTTGGATACCATATCCCGGTCAAAAAGAAGTACACCGTCCACACAGGTATGTGAAGATAGAAACGAGATTGCGCCCTTTATTTCATCGGCTATTTCATTTTTCGCATACAAAGAACGGGATTCTTCAAGATAAGAGGTTTTGGAAATAACCTTTCTGCCGCCGTTGAGGTTACCATCTATCAGGTTTTCTGCAACGTAATTATTGATGGTTTCCTTTGCATATTTACTGATAGCAATTTTCAACCTGTCATATCGTATTCGGTACTTAATATCAATTTCCTGTTCATCATCAGTAATCAGTATCGCCCCGCCGTGATGATAGTTTTGGATGCGTAGCAAGAGCCGGGATAATGTCTGTATCCAGATGCCATTGATAAATGATTCCCAGTCTTCGAAATCCTCACCTGGGTGCATTGCAGCTAAAAACGCCATTAGGTCTATCTTAAGATGAGCCGCATTGGCCTTTAAAATTTTAGAAACAGGGCCAATGGTAAACACGTCAAGGTACCGTGTCACTAAGGTATTCTGCTTCAGGGTGGCCAGCAGTTCATAATCGAATAATACATTTAGCGTCCCGATATCGCTTATCGTTACCTGAAATAATCCTGGCTGCTCAGAACCAGACTCTGATTCATAGTTCAGGAAATTGTGATAATGGATCGCCTGATCTATCATTCCCCAGATGGAAAGCTTCCCCTGAGCATCATAATAAACCGCCAGTGATGTTGTGGAAGGGTCTGAAGCTTTAGAGAGCTTAACTAAATTCTTGATGGTGAATTCCAGCGGCAATTCAAAACAGATGCTGCTCCAACGCTCAGCCACGATCCTTTTAGGTGGCCTGGGGTCAGGGTTCTCCGGGTCAATCAAGGTAACGGTGACCTTGATCAAATCACTTTCTTCTGTACGCATACTGGTAAAGAACATACATTCAAATAATTCTTCCAGCACGGTAATAGGCGGCACAGGCAAAGGTAATTTGCTATGGTTCAATTTTTCTAATACATGTAATGCCAGGTCCTGGGGCTTCGCGTTTTTTTGGGCCATTGCAGATAGATTGATCAGACTTGTGTTGTATTAATGGTTACGGCAGAAATCATATTTGAGTTTTTTAAAATCCGATTTTTTATTTTGGAAGCATCCCAGCTTTTCCACAAATCATCATTAAACAGCTCTTTTCGGAAAACTTGTTTGTTAAACAGGTAATGGCTTTTTTAATAATGTCAAAATTAAATAAAGTTGGTTCAGGATCATGCCCAAATATGTTTCTCCCAATACATTCTACCTTCACTAGCGAAAAACAAACCCTGCCAGACGAATGGATGATTTTTTAAGCCAGCTTCCCAATATTGACCACGCTGATTTGCTGCTTTTCGCCGCTGCAAATAAAGTCCGCGGCAATGAGGTTGCTATGAAATGGAAAAATTAATATTTTTATCACTATGATGAATTTAGACCTACCAATGCAATATGAAGAAAAATTAATCTTATCTTATTTATTGTAAAGCACTTAAAATCAATATAATAAATAAAACAAGCACAATTATAGAATTAAACATCTTGCTTTATATCGTGTTAAAATACTCGATATGAGCAAACTTAAAAACACAAGCACCATAGATAAGAGGATCATTTGGCCTTTACAATCATTAAATTTTTGCATGGCTGATCTTCAGGCGGGCATAGGGCCATTTTTAGGCATCTTCCTTTTAGCACATGGCTGGAAAAGCGGGCTTATCGGTTCGGTTATGACCATCGGCGGCGTAGCCGGTATGATTATGACTATTCCCGCCGGAGCTTTGATCGATGCTACTAAACGGAAGCGGTTTTATGTCGTTATATCAGCGGTATTCACTATCATCGCCTCGGCAATTATCCTGGTTACGCAAAACTTCTGGCTGGTCAGCATATCACAGGTGGCTACCGCCATTGCAGGTTCCGCTATAGGCCCGGCAATTATCGGCATCACTCTGGGTATCGTTAAACAAAAAGGGTTTAACCGGCAAAATGGTTACAACCAGGCTTATAACCACGCTGGTAATGTTGTCGGTGCAGCACTTTCTGGATACCTGGGCTATAAATTCGGCATGCCCGCTATCTTTATACTTTCGGCAGTTTTTGGTGCACTCGCCATACTTTCAGTTTTATTAATTCCTGCCAAAACGATTGACGACCGCGCGGCACGGGGCATGAAAGAAGGCGGCAAGGATGATAAGGCGAGCGGTATAAAGGTTTTGTTACAGTGTAAACCACTATTAATACTTGCTGGGGCATTGGCTTTTTTCCACTTGGGTAACGGTGCAATGCTGCCTTTATATGGTTTAGCTGCTGCCGCCAACCACCAGGGTAACGCTTCTGTATTTGTGGCAATGACGATAGTGATAGCGCAGGTGGTAATGATTGCAACATCTTTGTTGGCGATGCACATGGCCGAAAATAAAGGTTACTGGCTGGTGCTATTGATTTCCTTTCTATCGCTTCCGGTGCGTGGCTTATTAGCAGCCTACCTATCAAGCCACATAGGTATATACCCTGTACAAATTCTGGACGGAATTGGGGCTGGTTTGCAAAGTGTCGCCGTACCTGGTTTGGTAGCACACATATTAAATGGTACGGGCAGGGTAAACATCGGACAGGGTGCCGTGATGACTGTTCAGGGTTTAGGTGCCTCGTTCAGCCCTGCCATTGGCGGTTGGATAGCGCAAAGCATCGGTTACAGCACAACATTTATGGTACTCGGCGCTTTTGCTATAGGATCTATTTTATTATGGACCTTCTTCGCCAAAACATTGAAGGAGGCTTGCTAAATACTTTACCCAAATTAATTCTCTTCATACAAAACCACTTCAAAAACAAGGAAAAATTTAAAGAGTTAACCATAAACATGGAAATAGTAGAAAAAAATCAAATTGAAATCAGCGGAAAGCTTCAGGGCTTCCGGGCAAATAAACACGCCGATATCGATGCGCTGGAATTAACAAATGAAAAGGGAACAGCAAAAGTTAATTTCCCGCCTCACACGGCCAAAGCCATTACAACAAATGAACTGATAGCAATGAACTGGAATAATGAGCTACAAGTCTGGCATGCGGAAGCGAAAGCCGAAGAGAAAACACTTAATAGCTTAACAGTGCAAGCTACCGATCAATCGGGCAGGCCGGGACAGTGGACAATACAACCTGCAACACAGCTTTATATTATACCCGAGCATGTGCAAGATGACAGTGATGCAGATACAATTGGCGCCTGGCCGGAAAACGGCGTAATGGGTACACAACTTGGGCCTAAAAGTAACGGAAAACCATCATGAATACATTGATCTGGATCATTTCGTTCCTTGCTATTGCAGGGGTTATCATACGCCCGTTTAAAGTTACAGAGGCTGTATACGCGGTAACAGGCGCAGTTTTACTATTGATATTTAGATTAATAACCGCACAAGAAGCTTTCTCTGGCATTTCTAAAGGCCTGGACGTTTACCTTTTTTTGACAGGCATGATGCTGCTTGCAGAAACCGCAAGAGAAGAGAAACTTTTCGATTGGCTGGCAGCACATGCTACCTTAATGGCTAAAGGATCTTCAGGAAAGTTATTTCTGTTAATTTATCTGGTGGGTGTCGTTGTAACCACTTTTTTATCAAATGACGCAGCCGCCGTGGTACTAACACCTGCTGTAGCGGCTGCCGTTAAAGCCGCAAAGGTAGAAAAACCATTACCATATTTATTGATATGTGCTTTTATAGCCAACGCAGCATCATTTGTTCTTCCAATTTCGAACCCGGCTAACCTGGTGATCTATGGCAGCCATATGCCACCCTTGTTACATTGGCTGGGGCAGTATTTAATACCATCTGTTTGCGCAATTACGGTAACTTATTTTATGCTGCGCTTTACTCAGCGTAACTGTTTTAAGGATAAGATCAAAACAGATATTAACCTGCCCAACTTATCGAATGGAGGTAAAACTGCTTTGATCGGTATAGGCGCAACGGCAATAATCCTGCTTGTTTCTTCGGCATTAAATATACAGCTGGGTTTACCAACCGCAATAACTGGTATATTGACCTCAGCCATTGTACTTATAAAAGCAAGAAAAAGCCCGCTGATTATTATAAAAGGGGTATCGTGGGCTGTACTTCCTTTAGTTGCCGGCCTCTTCGTTATTGTCGAAGCACTCAATAAAACAGGTATGATCCAAAGTTTAACTGCTTTGTTGAATCACAATATCGCTCAGTCGGTTACCGGTGCAGCCTGGCTTAGCGGCTCGGCAATTGCGGTAGCCTGTAATTTAATGAATAACCTCCCCGCAGGGCTTATTGCCGGTAATGTACTCCAAAGTGGCCACACACCGGAAATGGTAAAAAGTTCTGTGCTAATTGGGGTAGACTTGGGGCCAAACCTTTCTATTACCGGCTCTTTGGCTACTATTTTATGGTTGGTCGCTTTACGACGGGAAAATCAGGAAGTAAGTGCCTGGACATTTTTGAAATTAGGTACCGTGATCATGACTACTGCTTTGATCGCTGCATTAGCCTCATTATGGATTTAAGGGCAAATAATAAAATACGAAACTAAAATTTATGAAAATGGAAGCAAAAAAAACGAAATATCAATGTCTAACTTTCATATGAAAAAGTTATTTTAGAAGACATCCCGGTTTCTTCCGTTGCTAAGACTTAAATGATTAATGAACGTTTTGAATGTGAAATTTTAAGAGCTAGCAGGACCAGACTATCACAACTGATTGAAAAAAGTAATCACGAAATACTATTTAAAATTCCAGCCGGTTTTAACAATAATATAATTTGGCAAATTGGTCATTGTATCACTTCTCAACAGCGGCATATGTATATGCGTAGCGGATTACCAATGTACATATCTAAAGAATTTGAGGAGTGTTTCAAAATTGGATCGTCTCCAGTTTCTTGGAAAGTTACTCCAGATGTTAATGAGGTTAAACATTTATTGATTGATACAGTGAACCAGCTTGAATCCGATCTGGAATCCAAATTATTTGTTAACTATGCCCCCTTTGAGTTACCCATCGGATTTCATGTAAAAAATCATGTCCAGGCACTACAAGCCGCTAACTATCACGAAGCGGAGCATAGTGGGAAGATTTTTACATATTTGAAGCTGCTAGTCAAAGAATGAAGTACAATAAATTTTTAGATTTTAAAGAAGATCAACGATGACATACTTTAGTCTACACTTTTTTTAGCTAAGTTAGTTGGTGTCATCAAAAACACAGCGCTACAGGTATTGGACAAGATCATTAAACTATAGGAAAACATGGGGCGTTTCTCGGGCGGGCGATAGGCACATTGACCAGAGTTCTGTTGGAGGAGATTACACGAAGCTCCATATCCAAAAGCAGGTGGCAGGAACTGATACTTTCAAATAAAGATCTCAGCTTAGTTTCTTCTGACCGCAACAATCCATCATGTTCTCTTAATAAGTGCAGGCTAGCCTCAAATTCAAATATCCTGATGGCTTGTTTAACAAGGCCTTTACAACATTTCTTGCTGTAAAGCTGTTAAAACCATAGGTTTAAAATCATAAACACATAACGTTCCAATGTTCAGTTCATGTGTATTTAATGGCGCCCTGGCGTAAAACCGGATATTGAGGTTAAATATAACACCCTATATAGTTAATTAAATTAACTATATAGAATATGACTTTTTCTGGATAATTAATGCCTTTCCCAAAGTCTTTACTACCAGTAAAATATCTGTAATTTAGCAGGACTTTTTACCTTACCCTGCTGTGAAATACAATATTGATTTATGCTTCGAGCAAATTAAACTACCTCCGTTTCAAGATATTTTAATTCTGGCCAAAAATTCGCCACAGGGTAAAATTGGTCTGAGCCGTTCATTTGAGCTGCTGTTACCCAATGGTTTCGAAATGCTTGATGTTGAGGACGAGTTAATTGATGCCGTATTTGTCCAAAAAAACATTCTCCATAAAGTGTCGGCCGAAAAGGTGATTAATATACTTCGCCAACATGTTTTCCCCTTTATTTCTGAAGGCGAAATTATCCGGGTCGATTTCAAAGTTTCTGTATCTGTTCAAAACATTAAACTTCAGGATTAATATGCTGATCGGTCATTTAATTAGAAAAGATTTTTCAACTGTTAATGCTTTTCATGGTATCCATCAGTTAAAGAAAACAATAGCTGCCCATGGCGGCGCCTTAGTGGTGATGGAAGACTCAAAGGCAGTAGGTATTATTAGTGCCCATGACCTGGCTACCATGCATCATAATCTGGTCATTGATTGTATTACCTCCAAACCCGTGTTGTCCAGGCAGCATATGATCCCCGAAGTGCTTTCGATCATGAAAGAGGTACACTCCGATCTCCTTATGGTTTATGACGGTGATGAAATGTTGGGTGTATTGCATAAAAATGATATTACAGATTATCTGTGCCAGACAATGGAACAGCAGAAAACACTGGTGCACAGCATTGCCCATGATCTAAAAAACCCCTTGGCAAGTGTATTAAGCATCGCCTATTTACTGGAGGAAAGCGGCCATTACCTGGAGGAAAAGGAGCTGATTGGCTATGCAAAGGAGGCATGCAACTATGCCAATGAAATTGTAAACGACCTTTTATTTAGTGAAGATCAACAAAAGAATCCGTTGAGAATGGAACTCGTGGATTTAAACGGGCTATTGATAGCTGCCATTAGCTCGTTCCATATCACCGCTGCAAATAAGGTAGTGGATTTAGTGGTTAACATCGACCCAGGCAAGGCCATGATCCTGGCGGATGCTATCAAATTAAAAAGAGCTTTCAATAATCTGCTTTCCAACGCCGTTAAGTTTACACCACGAGGTGGTACGGTTACTATTGAAATGAAAGCGCAAGCGAACGATTATCTGATAAAGATTAGTGA
The DNA here is from genome assembly GCF_001911425.1 of Mucilaginibacter polytrichastri. GTDB lineage: Bacteria > Bacteroidota > Bacteroidia > Sphingobacteriales > Sphingobacteriaceae > Mucilaginibacter > Mucilaginibacter polytrichastri. Next base: position 3,114,210 of record NZ_MPPL01000001.1, read on the forward strand.
TACAGGGATTGGTATCCCTATAGAGTTACAACCCGGGATTTTTGAAAAGTTCACCAGGGCACAAAGAAAGGGTACCAATGGCGAACAATCAACTGGTTTGGGGATGTACATCACCCAACAAATCATCGAATTACACCGTGGTAATATCCGAATGGAAAGCAAACCAGGTGAAGGCACGTCTTTTTATGTAAAATTGAGAAAACATGCCGTGTAACAGCCGGGATCGATCTATTTGACAGACAATTGCCAGCGTAGCTTTACGCTATTAATTTTTCCCCCACTGCATACATCTTATTATGCTTAAAGACCGCGACCATTTAAATATTCGAAATTAATATTAATCAACACAAGTCATTGGTTTTATGCGCACGGAATAGCATGGTCAGCATGCTGGAATATCCCAATAGGCCGCTTATTTCAAATAAACGTCGTATCAAAAAGAAAAAGACGTGGTAAGCATAAATAACCTGCCCCTGATGTTATAATTGTTAAACCATATATTATAATTGGTTGATTATAAATTAGCATTCAAGAGATTACCTTGAGTTAGATGCTATTATCTTAAACCGCTCATTAGAGACTCCAAAGCTAAGAGGTAGGTAATAGTAAGCCCAGCGTGAAGGCTGGGCTTGAATTTAATTATATTTTAAAGGTATTTTAAAGGTATTTTGCCGATATGCATCAGCACCCAAACTCTTTACCGCATTCGCATTCAATATCGCATGCTCTTCTATTAAGACTAATTCAGCTGCCTTAAACCATTCCATAGGAATATCGTCAACAGGCTTCGTTGGTATATATTTGTAAATTACATCGTCTATTGAATTTACTCTTTTAATAACTAATTGTACTCTAGTTTCTAATCTTGATACATCGTTGCTCCTAAGTATGTTATCAATTAAATGGGGTTGATTTAGAAAACGTCCTTCCGTTATCCTAATCGCCTCAATAAAGTTATTAATAGATTGCTCTATGCTGATGTCCCACCATGCGTCAATTACTCCATTCTTTGAATATTCGCTTTCTAATAGCCTTGATCGCTCTTCAATTGTTAAAAAGCGTCCAACTCTTTGGTAGGACTCCTTAGGTATATCTCCTCCGAACATTGACCAAGATGTTAGTTTAGATAGATAAAAGGCCCTTGTAAACTTAGATTCATAGTACTTTGAAATAGTCAAGCCCAGTGTTAAGTACAAATTCTTATCTATTGACTTAATATATAAGCCCTGTGCACCAGTGATTGTATCTTTAACTTCTCTATAATTCAGAATTTCAATTTCGGCTTTAGTGGCCTTTATCAATTGATTCTTTGTGAGTTTCATTTTAATTAGATTTCTTAGGGCCTATATAACTTGGTGAACCTGGCTGATATGCTGGATTCCATGGATTATATAATATGGTTTGAGGCAAAGGTTTATCAGTTCCATTATAACCATTCTTCTTCAATATTCCTCTCTCTTTTCAGCGGACTTTTCACCCGTCGGTGAGTCTGGTTTTATTATAACAGGTGTCCCATCTGGCAACACTGCATCCTTACGAACTTTATCTCCTGTATTTGTAAAGCGTTATATGTGAAAGCGTATTTGTTATTAGTTTGGCCATTTAAATCTTTTTGATAAAAATCTACAAGCTTCAACCGATCCATAGGAGTGTTAATGTACTCAAAAGCAAAATTCCAAACCTCGCTACCATTCGACAAGCTGTTTACCTTGATAGAATCAAGTTTTGAGAATTCATTGGGATTGTTATACGAGCTAAAAAAAGTAATTACTTGGTCATCCGTACGAATTTCTTTAAGATACTCGCTTTTTACTGCGGGGGTGGGTTCCTGAAAAATTATCCTTCCCCCTAAGCCATCCTGATAGGTTCCATAATAACCAGGTAAGTTATAACTAACGGCTTGTCCTGCCTGATAACTATAATTGATGGTTTTCCCATTTGTGGTCGTTATAGACGTTATATACCATGTCTTTGGACAGGTAGTGCCAAACTCAATTGAATTTGCAGCGCCACCAAATACATATTGAACACCTTTAGTATCAATTAAAGTAATGCGATTTAAATAAGTCTGGTTCGGAAGAGGGGTTGGCGGAATAGCTGGCAATGACCCAAAAGCGGGTGTTCCAGGTAATGGTGGAGTTGGAACGCTTAAGATATCACCGCTACCGATAACCACTTTGACTTTTTCATTGCACCGCACTTTGAAATTACCGTTTTCGTCCATATAAAAAGTGCCCGATAATTCACCAATAGTAAACGAAAATTCATCGGGGGCATAGTCCTTGACAACAAAGTAGCCGTAATTTTGCGTAATATTTTTCAGGCCGTAATTTCTTAAGTCGTTGATTGCGTTCGTTAAATTGCCACTGCTAGCCCAGGCTGCGGAAGCCATAAAACCGTGGTTGTAGAAAAAGCCTCCGTGTACCTCATTCGTAAATAATACACTGGAGTTGTACCATGAGCAATCATCGGGTTTATCATTAACAACTCTGGTTATACTTCCTCCGGCTGTTAAATTAAAACCAAGCCCAACCCAACTTCCGTTATGAAATGGTTTTACCAAATTAGGATTGTAACTTAACTGAATGGGCAACGATAAACCTCCATAGTAAAAATTGTATAGGGGTATATTAATAGCAGGAACTCCAGTAAAGCCGCTTTGTGGATATTGGGAAAATACGCCTAATGCAGCTGCATTGGGGCTTGGTGGTTGCGGATCCTGATCGCCCGATTGTCCGTAGATATTGTTGCAGAGAATAAGTGATAGAAAGCAAAAAAATGCAACTTCATAATTTGATAGTTCAAATAGTTATTTTACGATTGTTATATCTGTTAAAATATTACCTATAGTTAATAATTTGAGATTGCGCATTGGAATAGTCTGCGATTAATAATGGCAGGATTGCAAGTAAAAGCTTTTCATATGTCTGTGCCGGTAGTCCATTGCGCATAACAAAACTGCAAGCTGCAAAGCAGTATAATAAGACCGAAGATTTTTTTCATGATATTCTGGAAGATTTAGGTGGCTTAACTAGATATGCAATTTTTTCTTCACGTTATTAAGTTGATTTTGTTGATCGATAAGTAATTTCTTTTGTAACTTCAGTTCATTATCTTTCTCGATGAGATACAATGTTAACTCTTCGATCTTCTTTAATAACTTGGCATTCATCTCACCTAGGTTTATCCCATCTTTGGCTACCTGTGCAGCTGATGGAATTTCGGGTAGGTGATGATTTTTATCGATGTAAGCCTTTACGTCTTTTAACGTAGTGAGATCATAGTCTTTATCGAAAACATAATCAGGTGTTGGTACAGAAAGATCCATTTTAATTCCAGTGGCATGTATAAGTCCACCTACCGTTAATTGTGCATCAGGTATACTGCTGTTAATACCTACATAACCATTCTCGATTGCCCGAATAGCCAACTTTGCACCGGGAGTTCTAATATCATTACCAACATATAAACTCCATTCATCCGTCATCGGCAGGAAGCCCAACGTGCTTACGTCATTACCGGAAACCCTCAAAGGTGTCCATGATGAATTAATACCAATTGAATGAACTTTAATATGAACGGTTAGTGCCCGAGTCGTATCTCCATAAGTGTTCGTTGCCCTGATCCGAAACCGGGGGTTGGCGAATTCTGTGTTGAAGTCGACAGTAAAATTGTACAACCCAGCTAGAATATAGGGGTTACCATTTATCTTTCCAACCTCTCTCCACAGTGCAGGGTCGGCATGTGTGATGCTTGCTAAATGCGTAGAGCCCGCTGCGATATTGCCCCGGGTGTAAGAAATTGAAATTTCATAATATCCAGATGCAACCGCATCCGGTGGATGTACACCTACAAATTCAACATAGTCACCGACATGGTAATTACGCTGGAAAGTAATACTGTCTGTATAATCTTGTGCTATCATTTGACTTGTTGTAAATAACAGAACCAAGAAAAGGTAAAGGTTTTTCATTTCAATTTTTATTTTCTAATTTTCCAATTCTTTTATTTAAGACCTAATCAGTTGAAAATGTGCTTTGTGCCTAGGAATAACTTGCCGCTATTAAAGGCAGAATTGCCAATAGAAGTTTTTTCATAAAATTGTGATACGTTTAAGTTTTAAAACTTGGCTAAAATATATCAATAGAAGTTGTAATCTGTGTCAGTTATTTACACTTAACTAATGGGCAAACAATTAACTCATAGCAATGGAAATGATAGATGAAAGCTGATAGTAAATCGACTTGCAAACAGGGATAGTGTTTCCAGCTCTAACCATTAATCAATATCATTAAAGCGTTCGAAAACTTGAAAATCAACTTTTATGCACAAAGGCTTTGATTAATTTGAAGAGGAATTTGCGATGCTTAGTAGCGTGTATAGTTTGATGCTGTGTTGAATAAACTTAAAAGTTATTTTGGCTCAAATCGAATCATTCATTACCATTACAACTCATCTGAATTTACCTATTGTTCGCCCCATAAAGCAAAAAAAGCCATTCTTACACTGAAGCATGACGTTTTTAGTGGTCCCGCCGAGAGTAATTATACAGGTATTTTATGGTCTTATTGACTTATCTTGGCTCAATTCGATTCAAAATGGGTTTCCCTTAAATTCATATATTAACCATTTTAAACCAATTATTATAATTTAAATCAAAAATTAATAACACTTCTTTTGATCTACAGCTTTTAGCGTACGGATCTAATTTTCATAATGCAGATCTAATAAACTGACAAATTATTCTTCAGCTTTCACCATTGCTTGCCTTCATAATACCAAAGCTTGAGTAAAATCTCCTTTTCCGTAATAAACTTCCTTAAAGTCTTTTGAAATAAAAAAAGCGGTTATATCTATGCTCGAATCCAGCCAAGCCGAGATGCTCTTCCTTTCTTATTAATATCATTGTTGGTTAGCTCTATAAAGAACAATTGATTTCCGTTGCCGACATACTTTCTTGTCGTTAAGTTTGAATAAAGGAATTATTTTATAGCCTCGAACATTCTCTCGAAAATCAAATTCTCCTTTTATTCGGTTTAGCATAAATATGGACATTCCAGAGCCATTGATCACCCTGTTACGGAATAGCAAACAGTTGATTACGTAAGGGTGACCATTTTAATTTATTAATTTTCAATTGTGATCGTTCCTATTAGCCTACACCACTCAATGCTCCAAAGCGTATGGAATCGCCTGGTCAAGCCTCGCGGAATATCCAGTCCTGATGCCAATAATACCATTAGGCAGGCGGAATAAATTTTGTGCGTGAGAATAGCTGATAGCTAATAAATGGAAAATTGCCAATAGCAGTTTTTTATGAAATTGTGATACGGTTAACCATTTATATCTAATTTTAGTAATAAATCTAACTCTTCACAAATTATTGAAAACTATTACTCATCTGAAAAAGTGGTAGATACATAGAAATTAAGATAATCCCAACGATAAAGCCCAGAAAAATAATGATCAGCGGTTCCATAGCACTGCTGAGCGTACTGGTTTTATATTCAACCTCTTCTATATATTGTTCTGATATCTTAGCGAAGAAATAATCAAGCTGGTTCGTCTCCTCCCCAACTTTTACCAGTTGGATCATTTTAGCTGGGAAGATTCCGAATTGCTGCATGCTTTGATAAAGTGTTTTTCCCTTCATGATATCGTCTTCGATAATAAGTAATGCGGATTCAATGGGATAATAATTAATCATTTGACGAATTAATGCGATCGCCTTTAGCAAAGGCAATCGCGCGTTGATCAATAGTCGCATAGAATTACAGAAGCGTGCCAGGTAGATCTTTTGCACCAGATTACCTACTACCGGTATTTTCAAAACCATTTTGGATAATACCCTTTTAAATTTCAAGCTGTTACGAAAGGTAAATAAAGCAATCGCGATCAGTACGGTTAATATGAATCCTTTGTAAAAGTTATCTTCCAATGCTTTGGAGATATTGATAATTTTCTCGGTAATCCAGGGTAAATGCCCTCCGAATCGCCTGAACACGTCACCAAACATGGGCACAATAAATTTCAGCATAAAAAATACAGCACCAAGCGAGGATGCCATAACGATACATGGATAAGTTAAGGCCGAAACAATCTTTCTTCGTTGTTTGATCTTGTTTTGGTAATACCTGGCCAGATCGGTTAATACCTCGATAATTTTTCCCGTTTCTTCCCCAATTTGCAAGCTAAAGACCTCGTAAAGCGAAAACTGTCCGCTCTCTTTCAACGCCAAAGACAGGGTTGATCCATTTAGCACACTTTGCTGTATGGCAACAAAGAGCTTTTTGTCTTTTTCCTTTTTTTGATCAGCAGTGACGAGGTCCAGACTACTTTTCAGGTTAATTCCAGCTTGCAGCAATGAGCCTAATTCCAGGTACAGATATTCTTTCCGCTTATCGCTTAACTCCTTACTACCAAAACTGATATCGCGGTTAAGCAAATCCAGTATACTGGGTTCGGAACCCAACCTTACCGCGTTATTTGTTACTTTTTTAACTTCGTATCTGCGTAAGTCAATTGACGGCATGTGCGTTTGCTTTAATTAAGTTTTGTGAACTATAAACTTTATGATAATGATAAGTGATTGTATCAGCTTTCAATAAAAGATTTATTGACAATTCATCTATTTGTTGGGCAGTGTCTGTGCTTGGCTCATCAATAGTAACCGGATTACTTTCAAAGTCTGTCCATACTCCAGCTGTTTTCAATTTAAAGGTGTCCGTGCTGAGCCCAGTTCTCACAATAAAATCCGGTTCGATCTGATATTTTATTATGGCTATTGAATCCTGAAATGTAATTAAGTGATGATCTAATGCTATGGCCTCACTTCTTTCAAAATCTTTCCTCAATAATTCATCAACCCTAATCAGCATCCCCATGGCCTCATTCTTATTGGTGAAATTCAAGTAGGACTGGCTCATGATGCTGTAAGCTGTATATGTGATCCCGATTACAATAGCCGAGAGTAGCATCACCACAGTAAGCTCCAGTATTGTAAATGCAGCCAGGCGTTGCTTATTTAGTTTCATGAATGATCATACTTTTGAGTTCTGTAATCCGCGTATTATTTTGATCATAGAGCGTAAAATCCGCTTCCAGTAATGATCCACCTAAATTGGATGATTTGAAGATTTTCTCCATCCGCCATTCATTAATGTGTAAAATTTCATCACTTACGTTGCCAGTTTGATTTGTTTTTATCAACTCCTGTTGCAAAATGGCATTGGCCTTAACTTGCTTTACAGACAAGGATAACCGCAAAACATTAGACAGGATCATCAATGCAATACCAATCACAAATACGATAATGACCATAGCGATCACAACCTCCAGTATAGATGATGCCTGCATGCGGTTTCGTGTCCGGTATTGTTTTATTTGAGCCATTGCAATACTTTACGTTTAGCTGAAGCAGCGGGCAAAAGGTCGCTGGTTAAATAGTAACGGGAGAGCCGATCGCTGTTAATCAGTATATTGATCAGGTAGTTCTCATACATGGTATTGCTGCTTTGATATATAAACCGATTGGTAAAGACACTTCCATTAACGACAATTTGCTTTTTGTAACTTAAAATACCCTGAGAATAAATTTGCCCGATAATGGTTGTATGATCGCCCAGGCTTATCAGTGGTTTTACCTCAGATTGGGATTTTTGATAACTGAACACGGCACCGTTAATAATAGTACCCGCATCTATAATAATCTTCGGAGCGGCTTTCAGGGTAGTGGATTCGAACTGGAGCACTCCAATGGCGGATGGATATTCAAATTGACAATTCTTTTCAATATGGATAGAATCTGTCGCAAATAATTGGCACGTTCCTTTAAAACCTGATTGAACATTGATGAATCTGGCGCAAATGACCAAGTTATTTAATTGTGCTGTATTCGCTATAGTGACTATAGTATCTGACCGGATCAGGATATATCCCTCTAATTTTTGCCGTATGAGTAATGTTTTTTTACCAAGGCTAATGACCTTGATATCAGCCATAAATGACTTATTCAAAGAATCATCATTTAAAGTACTATCCCGGCCAGCCTTCCAATTAAAAAGACTTTTAATGTTACCAATTCGGGTTTCATCTAAAACTGGCAATGCTTTTTCACTGTTTTTTTTTATACCCTGAACCAATTTCTTATTGCCGGTATAGGCCATGTTATCTACATAAGCTTCTTTAACTCCGGCTTTAGGTAAAAAAGCGTTGCCTTTGATTTCTGTTTTTCCGCTAACGGATAAGGGTCTGTCCTCATCGATCAGGTATAATGCAGCCCATTTAACGGAATCCACTTTGGAGGCAATTGAAAATATTTCCGTTAGTGTGTCGGCGTGGATGAAAGAACGGGCTACTCCTACATCATACATACCCCAGCAAATATTTTTAAGTAAAACTGAATCCTGTTCGCCACCAAATAAACTCATCTTTTTGGTTGAATAAGCATGGTCGCTTCCTGCAAGTAGGATGTTTACACCGGAATTCACATTATTCTTGAGCAAATCATACCTGAATTTTCGTTGATATTGCGCTCTGTAAAAATAGGCAGCTACGATTAAAGAAGAGCATAGCAAGGCGATAACTAGCGCAATTACAATTACAATATATAAGGCCGATGATTTAATCACGATGATGGCTTATGGAGTTTTATTGGTCTTTGATTTAGCTTGATGCTCTTTTTTAGGTGAAATCTTTACTTTGGTGGAATCTTTGTTTTTTTTAACGAGATAGAGTCGTTGCCAAATGGTCAGATCTTTTGTATTATTTAACTGCCCGTGGTGATACTTAATGGTTTTGGTAGAGTCCTTTCCCAGATAAAGCACCGACTGGCCCTCTAGTAAATTGTCCTGGTACCTTCCGGTTTGTTTCAAGTTGCCGGCTTCATCGTATAGCGTAAAATTACCGTCCATAGTCCCTTTCTTCCAGGTTAATTCTTTGGATAGCTTCCCGCTTTCATTCCAGGTTTTCCAAGTACCATCTTTCAATCCCTTTTTAAATTCGCCCTGCTCTTTCAGATTTTTATTGTAATAATAAGCCGTATACAAACCATTTAATACTCTACCACTGTAACCGCCCTGCGTGGTATGAATACCATTACTGCTATACCAGAAATAAAGCTTGTTATCCTGAATAGCGATATCCCCTGATACAGGTTCAATTTCGGCAACAATCGTTTGATCCTGTTCTGTAATCCGGATTTTATTTAAACCCATATCGGGCATTTTTTGTGCCAATGCCGAAACCGGTAATAGCAGTAATAGGATTAATTTTTTCATTATTTCGTATTCATCGCAATAAACTTCGATTGACCACCGAAAGTGATTTTAATAGAATCTCTTAAATTTTTAACCAGTTTAACCTGGGCATCAGTTTCTCCCTCTGCCATCATGTACTCTACGCCGCGAATATTGACGATTGCCAGCAATTGCTTCGACTTCGAGTTTCTAATATAACCAGTGTAGGTAATAAAACTCCAGTTCATAGAAACCTTTGCCGGAGCGATGTGATTCACAGGCGCTTGGTTGATCAATTTTGCCACCGGGATTTCCTGCTCTTCTTTTTTAGTTGCTTCATCAAACGGGTTACGATAGTTCAACAACAAATGCGTAGTATCTTTCATGTTTGTATAATCTTCCAAGGCTTTTTTACGTGGCAGTATCGCATTATTACTAATGGAAAGATCCTCATTGCTACCCGTAGCATCTACTATCCGGTAAATAATAATTCCCCAAAGACCAATTACTGCAGCAATCAAAAAATAAGTAACAGGTTTATTTTTCATGATTACAATTATTGGATCATAAAACTTCGCGTATCGCTTGCAGGTCCTTCGTTACCTACAGCATCAATTGCTGTAACTTTCCAGTATACCGTATCTCCCGATGAGCCTGTTGTAAAATTATAACTCGTCGCCGTCAAAAGCATTGGGAAACTGCTGCTGTAAGGTGTCGTACCATCAGCTTTATACACATACAATTTGTACTTAACTGCCGTGCTGACCGTGTTCCACTGGAGACTGACCGGGTTATTGAGCGTGGTCTTATCTCCCGGAGCAATTTGTTTTACTGCGGCCGGTGGCGTACGGTCATACGTGAATGTATTAATAGCCGACCACTGTGCCTGCGCCGTATCATTGATGGCCATTACACGCCATTGATAAACCTGGTCCTTACTAAGGGTCACATTGATTTGCTGGCCGGAAATGGTTTTATCATAATAGATACTTTTTTCATCAGCGAAATTAGCCGTATCAATTTCCAGGTGATATTGTGTAGCACCATATAATGGGCTCCAGCTGAAAGATAAACTATTTTGATTGGTTAAAAAATTATTTGCAGGGGTGGACAGCTGCACTTTTTGTAGCTTAATTGATGACTGTAGAATCGTAAATGATTTAGCCTGTGAGTAAGCTGTTTTGGAACTGCCATTTTCCGCACGGACATGCCACTGATAATAGCCAGGACTTAAATTAATCGAAAACTTAGTTCCCTTAATGATCGTGTCTAGCACCAGCGAAGGAATGGAATCAAATTTGGGCGAGACTACTTGCAACCTGTATTGAAGCGCATCCTCTAAATCATCCCACCAAAAATTCATGCTGTAGTTTTGCGTTTGCAGTTTGTCTCCGGGAGCTTCCGCCACAACTTGCCTGTTGCTTATATCAGGTTCTATAAGATCCTTGCAGGAAGAAAGTGTTAAAGAAACACCAACAGAAAGTAATAAAAGAATGAATACGACTTTAGAGTTCATGTTATGAAGATAAATTACTTCTGTAAAGCGTTGATAACTATTTAATTCCGAGTTTATTCTTAATTTTATTTAACTGATCTTGCTGGTCATTTAACTGTTTATCTTTTTCAATCAAATACAAAGTCAGTTCCTCGATCTTTTTCAAAAGCTTGGCATTCATTTCTCCCAAATTGACGCCATCTCTGGCAACCTCGTCTGCTGAGGGAATTTCGGATAAATGGTGATGCTTATTGATGTAAGATTTTACGTCCTTCAATGTAGCAAGATCATATTCTTTGTCGAAAACATAGTCAGACCATTGGTCATATAATTTAACGGTTACTGAAGTTGCAATTGCGCTTCCATTGACGGCTAGTTTATATCCTTTATTATCAATAGTGTTTAATGAGATATTACCGTTTTGATCTGTAATCATAACGGGCAATATTATTGGCGTGATGTCTATTCCTGTTGGAGTTTGTGGGCCGACTGTTATAGCCTGAACCGTATTATAGGCAAAAAACAAAGAGTTTACTGCAAAAGAAGCATAGTCCGCTGTACATATTAGGTAGATATTGGTCGTCCCATTCGACTGGGCATATGCCTTGATCGTAAAACTCGAAGACGCACTTCCCATGGTTGTTTGCGTAATGGTTATACCATTACGGTTTCCTACATAATAAGTAGTCTTACCCAATGTATTGGCACCCCAACCACCTCCAAATACATCAACCTGAAGTTTCTGATAGTTCCCAGTATTGTTAGGCCCCAATGTACCTACAAGTAGTGTTGGCCGATCCGTATTAGAAACAAGCGCATAGCTATACTGGGCTTTTACGAAAAAAGGGCAGCATAAGAAAAGCAATAAAAGTAGATTTCTCATTTTAAATTATTTTATCATTTATTACGAAGTTTTCGTTTCACTAAAGTCACCTCATTTTTAAGATTTGCAACAGTAGATTTTAGTTCCTGATTATTTTGATGTTCTTCTATCAGGTACAAAGTAAGTTCTTCAATCTTCCTCAGCAGCTTAGCATTCATTTCTCCCAGATTGATACCATCTCTGGCAACTTCGTCTGCTGATGGAATTTCGGGTAAGTGGTTATTTTTGTCGATATAAGATTTTAAATCTTTTAATGTAGCAAGATCATATTCTTTGTCGAAAACATAATCAGACCACCCATTCATGTCAACCTGGATAGATTGCGTATGCATTAGTCCTTTGACGGCAAGTTTATAGCCATTAGGATTAATTGTACCGATACCAACATTGCCTGCCCCATCAATAACCAGATCATCTCCATAATTCCAGGTAGTGCCATTGACTATCCACTTGTCGAACATCCTCCTCGTGCCTAAAATCATCTTGCCCGTTGCATCTTGATTTGTCCCATTGGCTCCTACAGTAATAATTCGTGCCTGTCCCCATGGGTTGCTTCCATCCGTATTGGCTGGAATAACAAATTCTAACGAAGCGCCGGTACTGGAATTTCTAACTCCCGGATTATCTTGGATGATCAAATCACCTGTATATTGTATCGCGGCATTAATAGAAGATCCAGTGCTAAGAACGTGGAACCTCGCCTGTGGAGTTCCAGTACTTATACCCAAATTTCCCGTGGAGGTTAGTCGCATCGCGTCGAACCATGTAGATCCACTGTAATTCCAAAGGCCAGATTACTTGGATTTCCAGCTGTAGCTCCCCCGATTACACCTGTTTGGCTTAAATTATCATAACCTAGATAAATACCGCCATAACTGGTATGGTCTTTTAAAATAGCCGCATTGATTTTCACTGTATTTGACAATGCAGCATTTGTAACTGTCCCTGTTACGTCTAAAAGGCCCAATGGATTTGTCGTGCCGATTCCAACTGTGTTAGGTGTTGAGGTAATAGTTCCAGTGGTACTAAACTGACCGTAAACATTGGCTGTAGCCAACAATGGCAGAATAGCAAAAAATAGCTTTTTCATGTTATGATGAGATTATTGCTCAAATTGTATTTAATAGCATATTGTATTTAAAAATCTCTTTGCTTTATTACTTCTAAATATAAATCCAACAAAACCTCCTTATCTTCCTTCATGCGGTTTGGATTTGCATTTTTCTTTAATAAAACCGACCTTACATAGCCAATCCCATTCAACTCCTGTAAATGATTGAGCGTTCTGAGCAAAGCAAAGAAGTCACCCTTCAGGTTAATCTTTTGAACGAGATATTGACCCGTGGAAAAATTGGTTTGTGTTGGAACCTCTACAATGCGTACATGCTCTTTATCCCCGATCTCGGAGATTTGGCTAACGATCGTATTCCGGTAATTAACCGTGTCTGTTTGATAGGCCTTAATAATGGCGGCCAATGCTTTGTCCTGTCGCTCCAGGTAAGCAGGCTGTTCCGCTATGGTTACCTTATTGACCTGTGCGTTCAGTTTCTTGTTTAACTGCCAAGCTTCCAGCGTATTTTTTAGAGCTAACTGATAGCTGATCAGCAGCAAGCATATAGCGCCGGCAATAAGCGTGTAAGTAGTATTTAAACGAAGCTTTCTAATCATGATTAGTAATTTATAGCAACCACAAACTGCCCGGTATTCAATTCATTATTGAAATAATAACTCTGCAACTGAACATTCTTAACCCAGCTTTTGGTCTTCAACCGGGCAATCCACTCGTTAACCGGGATAATCCGTGCAGATGTGCCATTGATCCTGATCTGTCTGCTGGCAAAAACATCCTGACTAACCCCATGATCAGGATTCGGGCCCAGCGGGTCTACTGCCACTTGCTGCCAGTTCACTTCTGCGGGTAACAACTGTGCTATCTGATCTATCATAATACTTTTGTCTACCTTGCCCTCCCAGCCGATGGCTGCCAGTAATTGTTGTTTAGCTTTTAAACTGTCAGCCAGTGATTCTGCATTATTGGCCAACTTTACACTTTGACCTACCTGACCGGCCAGTTTCAGATTGGCAGAATTGTAATAAGAGAACAATAAAAAGTTACCTAATAGCAGTACGAAAAAGCATACTAATACTGTCGCACTTTGTACTTTTAGCTTAATGCCATCTGACCGTTTTTGTAGTTGATCTGATAGGGTAACATGGTTTGCCCTAATCAAATCAATGTTGGGGTATAAAGCCAGTTGAAAAGCAGCTGCATAAGGCAGTAACAGCGCTTCATCAATTTGCTCATTCTCTAGTTTGAACGGATATGCAGATGAGGCTGATAAGCTGTATTGATAAGTGATCCAATTCAATTGTTCATCGCGTTGAATCACATGGTTATCAAAGACGATCTCCTGTCCGTATATATTCAACTGGTTAATAACCTGCCCAATCACAAACGGGCCAAGGCTAAATACTACTGGTATAAAATCCAGATTTTTTAATTGGGCGATCCACTTATCTGCTTCCTGCTGCCTGATGAAGGATACAAATAATTTATCGCCTGAATTGAAGAGCTGTGTATAAAAATCACGCTCTTGGGCATTAGGAAGAATGCTGGCAAAGTTCAGCTCATCTTCTGATGTAATACTGGCTGTTTGCTTAATTAATACACCCTTACCTACCAGATTCACTGCAATAATCGTTTTAGCGGGGATATGTTTTTTTAATTCATTGATATCGTTTAAACCAGTTATTTTCTGATCTAAAGCCAGTTGATTACCGGTGATGCTTAATAAGCACGCACTATAACTAGCATTCCCATCTTTATCGACCTCGATGTTAAGCCCTGCAACTTTATTAAAACGGTAATACTTTTCAAACATAACGGCTAACGGATGATGGTTGGTTTGATAAATACGACGGTTACTACTTTGGCATTTGTTTTTGACCTCGAACTAAAGATATACTTGAGTATAGGGATACGGGAAAGGATAGGGATTCCGGAGCCGGATTCATTACTTTCTGTACGTTCAATACCACCTAACACAATTGTATCTTCATTATGAGCCCTGATGATCGACTCAAAATTACTGGTAGATTTTGGTGGAGGGGAACCATCGGTCGGAATAGATGTAAAATCAGAAATATTTACCTTGATATTTAAGGTCACTTGGTCATCCCCGGAAACGATAGGCTTGATGTCAATTTTTAAATCAGCTTTAGTTTCTGTATAAGTATTAGAGAGAATTGTTTGTGAGGTTGCTGCAGAAGGAATCACATTAGCCTGCGTGTTTTTATACCACCGGCTATTGCCAATACTTAACGTTGCATAGTGCCCGTTTAGCGTCGAAAGTTTAGGCACAGAACGGATATCTACATTGTCTTTATTTTCCGAAGCCTGTAGCGACACGTAGAAACTGGGTACAACATGCCCCAGATTGATGTGGGCAACTCCACTTACCTTATTCAAAAAACTATTTACAGAATTAGCACTCATGGTAAAATTCAATCCCGGTAAAACGCTGCCCCCGGTTTTAACACTGTCCGAAACGCCGGCAGCAATACCCGTAGAAACCGTCCTGGTATTATGAAAGTCAATCAGTGTTACCTCTATCAACACCATAGGTACCAGCAGGTCGATCTGCTTGATAAAAGATTCTATCTCTGCAATCTGGGGCTTAGAACCTGATAAAAGAATGGTATTCTGCTCTCTGAATTCTTTGATCTCTACCCCTTTCTTCCAATCCGCCGGGATCATGGCCATCACTGTGTCTATAGAGCGGTTCTGCAATTGAATGACTTTATTAGTTCTTAAACCTTCTAGGCCTCGTTCACCAAACATATATACTCCTTTTTCCTGCGTGTAAGTATATCCCGTACTTTTAAACAGCATGTCCATAAAGTCATCATAAGATAAATCAGCGGCATGCATGGAGATGGTACCTTTAATGTCCGAATAGATAAAATAACTCTTATTACATTCATGCGATGCCGCTTTGACCATATCCAGAATCGGCGCATTGGTCGCATCAGCAGATAACAGTTTTTGCCCGTTAACAACCCGGCTAAACAAGCCGGTATTACCGGTGGCACCAGCAGCTGTTTGGGCTTTAAAGGTTTTACGAACCGCAGTATGGTTATCCCCATTTACATAAAGCTGTTCACCATCCTCTAAGGGTTGAAATAAATAGAAATTATCATTGGTTTTGACCACTTTCAGTTCGTTACCATAGGCCAGTTTTTCGATTGCCATATCAAACGGCGCTGAAGCGATATAGGCATTCACCATTTTACCTTGAAGTGCAGCAGGGACAATAATGTTCCGGCCAGAAAGCTGTGTTACTTTCCGGGTGACAGCCATTAGGGAATCATTATTAAGTTCCAGTGATAAAAGCCCTTGTTCCGACTGGTATTTTACGCCCAGAATTTTGGCAGCGGGCCTGACATTTTCCTTAGGATCGTGATACGGTTTAACTACGATGATCGATCCAATGGACGTGATATCCAGGTTGTATTGCTGAGCCATCAGTATCAGGATGTTAGCCGCTGTAACGTTTGTAAATGTAGTATTGATCTTAAAGTCTAAAGCTGGATCGACATGAAAACTCAGTTTATTAGCCCGTGCTATCGCATTTAAATAATCCTTTACCGATGCGCCTGCAACGGAGATCTGCACTTGTTCTTTTAATCCGGGAATCGTTGCAGACAGGCTGTCTAGCCGTAGTTTAAGCTGGTCAATGCGATTTTGCTGCTGCGCCATTGACCATACCGGCGCTAACAAAACAAAGAAAACGAATAATAGTAATCGGGTAAAAGCTTTATCCATTTATAGGTTTTAAATCAATAGTTAAATAACAGGGGGTAGATTTCCTCCAGTGAGGTATTACCCTCGCTAAAAAGATTAAAAGCATTTTCTGCCAATGTTTGTATGCCGCGTTCGGAAAGCAGATCACCTACGCTCATATCGGCATTTTTAATAGCTAGGGCAAATTCCTGGTCAATAGGAATCACTTCATAAACCGCTTTACGGCCTTTGTACCCTGTATAATGGCATTTCTCACAACCTTGTGGGATATTGTGATGGTTGACCACGCGGTAGGGTTTAAATTGCTTAGGATACAAAGCAGGATCGAAATACTCTTGTTTTTTACAATGCGGACATAACAACCGGATCAACCGCTGGGCAGCCGTGGTATTTAACGTATTAGCCAATAAGAATGGCGGAATGCCCATATCGATCAGACGAGAGACTGTTCCCCAAGCGGAGTTAGTGTGTATGGTTGATAAAACGAGGTGGCCGGTTAATGCGGCCCGGATAGCCATGTTGGCCGTCTCACTATCCCTGATCTCTCCTACCATGATTACGTCCGGATCCTGCCTTAAGAACGTTTTTAGCGCAACCGAAAAGCTCAAACCGATCGTTTCCTTTAACTGCACCTGGTTGATGCCTTCCATAGTATACTCAATCGGGTCTTCAATAGTGAGGATATTCCGCGTTTCTTTGTTGAGGAGCTTTAGTGTGGCATACAAAGTGGTCGTTTTCCCGGAGCCTGTAGGCCCGCTGATGAGTAGTATCCCATTAGGACGTTTTACACCCTGCAAATAGTTTTCCAGATCTTCTTTGGAAAAACCGAGCTTGTAAAGGTCAATGTCTGTTGCATCGTTATTGAGCAAACGCAGCACTACCTTTTCGCCGTGTAATGTAGGGAGTATCGATACGCGGATGTCAAACTGCTGGTCGCCTGTTTTAAAGTTGATGCGGCCATCCTGGGGCAACCGTTTTTCGGCGATATCCAGGTTGGAAAGGATTTTGATCTTGTTGATCAGCGCCGGGTAATCTTCATGCTTTAATAAGTAACGCTCTACCATCATCCCGTCAATTCTAATCCTCACCCGGCATTTGTGTTCGTAGTTTTCGACATGAATATCGCTGCTCTTTAAACTTTTGGCTTCCCGGATCAGGTTAATTAGAAAATCGTCAGCATTGTTCAGGCTCAGTTGATTCCCACCTTGCCCAGCACTTTCTTTCAGGTAGTATTTGGAAAGGAGTTTATTGATCACCGGTGATGGTGTAGGCACCAGTCGGATATTTTCACCGGTTAAGACCTCCAGTTCGGCTAATAAAGTATCGGCATCAATATTATCTTCGCAGTACAGGCTGAACACGCCCTGCCCTTTAGCCTTCGGCAGGATCTTATAATGCCAGGCCTGCTCTTTGGTCAGCAGGTGTACCTGGTCTGCCGATAAAGTAATTTCTTCTGCCAGGTTCATCAGTAGATTAGTAGTTTATTGATGATCCATTCATCGTTATTTAAGTCGAATGCCGGATGAAACCACGTAGCAATAAATAGTACGGAAAATACCAGAGCCTGCAGTCCGGCCAGGGGAATATGCTGTTGCTTGTTCTTTGAAAAGTAATTAACCATACCCCAAGTCAGCAGCACAAAAATTAAACTGCTGGTGTAGAAGAGCACGAAATTAACTAAGGAGAAACAGACCGTAATACTGATCAGTAGTAGAATATCGCCCCAACCCAGCAATCCGTTAGCAATATTAGTGAGCTTTCCGCTTTTTATAGAAAAGTAAACCGTCAAAACAACCAGCTGCAACACGATAAATAACGTATTATATAAACTGTGCTGCAATACCGAAGCTAAGCCATTACCAGAAAAATAACCGGTAATCAACAAGGCGGCGTACAGCATCGGAAATAAAAACCAGTGCACCGAGCGGCTTAACATATCTTCTATAAAAATGATTAACAAAAAAATAAGAACCAGCATTTTGACAATGAACATCTCAGTCAGGCGTTACTTCTTTTAAAGTTTTGTCCTGATCTATTTGCCAGACATTAAAGGTACCATTGCCATTAAAATCAACCACCGCAGTTGCCTTGGCTGTAAAAGTGGTATTAGTGAAGTTGGTAATTTCGATACGGTAGTTGGCCCTGCCGTCTTTGGTATCTGTACTTAACTTCTCCTGGATGAAACCCAATTCCGTCAGGTCGTTTGTATACTTAGAATGTTCGTAAAAATAATTTTTTTCCAGCGTTTGAATATGTTCCAGCTGTACTTTGGCTTCGGTGCTTTTTGCTTTGGTAATTAAAGGGAGGAGGTTGGGTAGTGCCAGCAAAACCAGAATGCCGATGATCACTAAAACCACTAAAATTTCAGTGAGGGTATACGCGGTTAAGCGATTTTTATCTGTTTTTAGGGGTGTATTATGCATTTTGATAAGGATGTAACGAATCTATTAATTTTATATGGAAATATCATAGTGTCTGATGAGTGTTTTTTTTAGGTGGATTAGTACGTAGCGTAAGACCAATTTATGATTATAAAAAAACTCCAGCATTGTGCTGGGCTTGGATTAATTTTATAAACTTGTGAAGTAGGTCATGAGAGGTGCAGGGAAATCGCTTTTAACTTGTTGATCAGCGATGAGTATACTTCTAAACTCATCATCTAAAGCAGCCCGTTTTCTTTCTTGCGATTTGCTACCTTTCGATTCGGTTTCTCTTTCGATGATAGTTAGGCACATTTTGCGATGATATTGTAGTTTAATGGTGAGTTTCCTTTCTTTTTGAGTCAATTATCCTCCTTGAAAATCATATCAAGTGTCCAATGAAGATATTTTCTACAGCCCAATGTCTTCGGATAGCATTACCGAGCACTTTGGGCCTTGCCGGAAGTGAAGATATATAATATCTCGTTTCGGTGGATTCTTTTCCGCTCCGTTGTCTGTACCTCCCAAGATGATTTTAGCGATGCTTTTTAGTCCTGGCCAATCCTCTTCATCGTCTAAAAAAGTAAGGTTGTCTATGGCCTGGCAGGTCCGTTTTTCTACTCTTCCATGACCGAAATCAAGGTCTATATTCGCCGCTTTTTGGGTTCATGGCAAATGCTTAGTCTACAATTTATGTAACAGTTCGACATAACAGTTTGTTTACCAAACTGTTAAAAAAATCAGCAAAAATATAACATATTCAGTAAAATATTCTTTCACTCTAAAAATAGCTTAATGCTATCTATTTGTTGTCTTTATATCTGAACTGAAACTTAAAGGTAGGTTGGCGCCACCTGGGACGCGGGGATTATCTATTATTTCTGCATTACCAGTCATCGTCTGTTTCGAACTTTCTTCAATAACCCAGCCCGTTATTTTTATCTATTTTAATAATATTACGGGCTTGGCCTGTTAAACGGTATTCCGTTAATTTGGTCTTGCTTAGAGTTGGCATCGGTGTAAGTTTTGCATCTGGATTAGTCGTGCCAATCCCGGTATAACCCCGATCATCAATTACCAGTCGTTGGTTTCCACTTCCATCACCCAGAATAATATGATTACTCATTGAGGGTAAAAATCCTCTTAAGAAAGACCCTACTATAGTATTATTTGAGCCGGTGGTAATGCCTGGGTCCGATCCTGCACCACACTGACCAATGAGTAAATTATTATTCCCTGTTGTTACAGAAGACCCAGAACCGATACCGAAAATATGTTATTGCTGCCCGTTCTTAAACTTTGTCCAGCATAGGTGCCCACAGCCAAGTTTTGGCCGCCCGTGGCATATCGTAATGATTGAGGGCCAATAGCTATGGAGTTACCTCCAGTAGTATTGCCAAATCCTAATGCATACATTCCTATCGCTATATTTTGTGAACCAGTAGTATTTGCATTTAACGTACCGAAACCTATTGCCAAATTTGCGACTCCTGTTGTATTTGAGTTCAAAACTTGAAAGCCTAACGCTACATTATATTCAGAAGAACTTGTTGCGCTACCGAGCACATTATTGCCCGCTGCAAATGAAACAGTTGAGCTACCATCGGCTCCAAACCCTAAATATTGAGAATTTAATGAGGGTGCTATTATATTATTATTTGTTCTAATTATTCCATTTACATCAAGCTTGTAAGTAGGTGTTGTAATACCAATACCCACATTTCCAGTGTTGGTATTGCTGATATCTGTGCCGGTAGTCCATTGCGCATAACAAAACTGCAAGCTGCAAAGCAGTATAACAAGGACGAAGATTTTTTTTATGGAATTTGGAAGATTTAAATGGTGTAATTAGATATGTAATTTTTTATTCACGTTATTAAGTTGATTTTGTTGATCGATAAGTAATTTCTTTTGTAACTTTAGCTCCTTATCATTTTTCAATGAGGTATAAAGTCAACTCTTCTATTTTTTTCAAAAGCTTCGTATTCATCTCTCCTAAATTGATCCCGCTTTTAGCCACTTCTTGCGCCGAAGGGATTTCAGGTAAATGATGATTTTTGTCTATGTAGGCTTTAATATCACTTAGATTTAGAGCATGATAAGACGGGTTAAAAATATAATCCGGCCAGGCACTTCTGACCATTACAGTGACTGAGGTTGCTGTAGCACTCCCATTAACAGCCAAGTTAAACCCGCTTGGTATATAATTGGTGTTTATGCCAACTGTACCATTTGTAAAAACATAGAAATTATCATTTGAGTTAATTGCCTTATTGGCAACAGATGCGTTAAAGCCCTGGATTCTTATAACACCAACATCTGTTGCAGAATTAGTGAATTGATTACTTCCTACTCCGCTATGCTTAATTAGAAGCGTTGAATAGTCAGTGCCATTTGCATCTCCATTTTTAACTAGCGTTAAAGCAGTTACAAGCTTACCCGCTCTAGTGCCAATTATTGAATTGTTATTGACATCAAGACTTGCCTGTGGTGTATAAGTACCAACCCGATATTACCATCCGTATTAACCAGGAACCTTACTGGAAAGCCGCTTGCTGTTATATCCCTTATACCGAAATATTTGTTTCCACCTCCCGCATTTTGTCCTACTTCCCATTGTTGCAGGGGCAACTTATCACTCCCAAAGAGTATGCTTGCCCGGCCATCCGTAGCGTTAGAATTATAAAGACGAAGCAATGCGCTCGAACCCACGTTTGCCTTGATCTCAAGTTTGTTTGCTGGCGTTATTGCTTCGATGCCAACATTGCTGCCATCAGTTGGAAATGTGCTTTGTGCGTAGGAATTACTTGCCGCTATTAAAGGCAGATTGCCAGTAGAAGTTTTTTCATGAAATTGTGATACGTTTAAGCTTTAAAACTTGGCCACAATATATCAATAGAAGTTGTAATCTGTGTCAGTTATTTACACTTAACTAATGAGCAAACAATTAACTCATAGCAATGGAAATGATAGATGAAAGCTGATAGTAAATCGACTTGCAAACAGGGATAGTGTTTCCAGCTCTAATCATTAATTAATATTATTAAAGCGTTTGAAAACTTAAAAATCAACTTCCATGCACAAAGAGCACCTAAACAATAATTTATTAGGTAAATTAACAATGTTATAAGATTTACTTAATTAAAATTTGTTAATGATCGAACTTAATATGATACAAAAACAAAAGAATAGCTAGGATAATAACCCTATCAAAAAGAGTTTTCAGTTAGTCATACTAACTAAACAGCTTTGTCGAATCCTTCTTTAAAAAAAATCATATAGGCTAATATCCAAAGCTCTAAGCACTTTTAACAGGGATGAAAATACAGGTCTTCCCCATTTTCATACCGCCAAAGCTGCGTACGGAAAGATATCTTGAAGGGTAAGTTTGGAATGGACGAAGAGATTTTACTAGTACTCAAATCAGATATTTGAAAGATGTACAGATGGTCACGCAATATGCTCATTCTCTTAGCCTAATAGCTTTTAATATATTTGTTCTCAATAAATTTTCGACATATAAGGCCGACTTGGATAATTGGTATGTATCTATCCGGAATTTTATTTAAGCCTGGTAACTAAATGAATAATTATTGTCGATTAAGACGCATGGCTGATTCTATGAGTAAGCCGCAAAAGCAGTGAGGGATGAAGAAAATGATATTGATTAGGGACTACTGCCTGGAGATAGGTCAAATGACTAAATGATTTTTAGTTTAATCCTGCCCACCTAAAGATTTCCATTGAGCTAAATGATTTCCTATTTCTCCAAGAAACAAAACATTGTTTTTAATAAGTGGAGCAACTATAAATTCTATAGCCTTTCTATCAATAAGTTTACTGTGTGCGTCGGTGTCCGATCTCACTATCAATTTAGAAGCATCGTAGATTGTTCTACCAAACTCATCTAGCGGTAAACGATTGGTTTTAAATATAAGGTCTGCTAAAAAAGCGGTACCAATTGTAGGCTTTAAAATCTGCAAAGTAATATCTTCAGTGACTTTTTGAATCCTAACTTCTTTCAAATTATAGGCCTCCATAATGTATGTTATGGAGATGTTGACCACCTGATTCCGGGCCAAACTGACCAGGCAATTAGCTGACGTGGGGCGTGCAGCAAACGCTATAAAAGCGTGTACAAAAATAGTTATTTAAAAGGTATTTTCATTAGTAGCTGGTTTCCGGTTCAACGTTACGTTTTCTTCTCATAGATCCCCCCTTCAATTCGATGCGGTGTGCATCATGAACGATCCGGTCCAGGATCGCATCAGCAACCGTTTTTTCACCGATCACTTCAAACCATTTGCTTACCGGTAACTGTGAGGTTATGATCAGCGAGGTTTTGCCATGCCTGTCCTCAATAAGTTCCATTAGCGCAGCCCTGCTTTGTGCATCAAAGGGCTGGATACCGAAATCATCCAGTATAAGCAATTGCTGCCGTTCAAGTTTGGCGAGTTCCTTGATATAGGAGCCGTCTGCCTTAGCCATCTTTAGTTTAGCGAACAGCTTAGGCGTGCTGGCATAAAGCACCCTGTAGCCCAGCATACAGGCCTGGTAGCCCACAGCAGAAGCCACATAGCTTTTACCGATACCAGTGCTGCCAGTGACCAGGATATTTTCATTGCGATCAATGAATGTACAGTCTGCCAGCCGCATGATCTGGTTACGGTCGATGCTTCGGTCAGCATGGTAATGCACGTCCTCTATCGAAGCTTTATAGCGGAACTTAGCATACAATATCTGCCGTTCTATACGCCTGTTTTGCCGGTCATCCCACTCGGCATCTACCAGGTGAGCCAGCAGTTCATCCGCTGTATAATCATTTGTTTTACCCGTTTCCATGCTGCTTTTGAAGGCATGGAACATGCCGAAGAACTTCATCTTCCGCAGTTTGTCCAATGTACTTGTGTTCATGTTATTTGTTGTTTAATGGTTATTTGTAATAGTCTTTTCCCCGGATATTATCATGGTTAGGCATCGGCAGCTCGTCGGCAAACAGGCTTTCCTCCTAGCCATCCATCTTGTTCTCCAGGATCGTTTGTATCGTTTTATAGTTATGAATACCATAGCTGAGTGCACGCTGGCAGGCCATCGTTAAGCGTTCGTTCCCGGCTTTCTTGGCGAAGCCAAGTACACCCAGGCAAGACTTGTAAGCCTGCTCCGGGTGTTGCTTCCGGTCAAGGATCTTTAGGATATACAGCCTTACATCCTCATGGATAGATGCTGCCCAATCTAAGAACTTATCAGGTGTCCAGTCAGTTACAAAGCGGTGCGTAGTGGCCATGTGGTCTTTATCGGTCGTATAACCGTAAGGGTTCTTTGCCCGTTTATGCAGGGCAATACGTTCATAGTTGGAATAGATCTCCACGATGGTGCGGGAATACAACAGCTTAACCCGTTTACCGATGAAGCGGTAAGGCACGCTGTAATAGTGTTTATCAGGGCCAAGGTTGACATGGCCATTCTTGATCACCTTAGCATAAAAGTGCTTTTTGAACTGGTAAAGCAGGACAGGCAGTGGCATCAGGGTATGCCGTTCGATCTCTTCAAACTGTAGCCTGCGGCTGTAGTTACGTCCTTTAAGCAACTGGCTGTTATGGGTTTCCAATGCTTCCCATATACCTGTATTCAGCTCTTTTAAAGAATGATAGGTAACCCGGTTGATAGGTGCGTAGATCTTGGTATAGATGACCTTAACGGCACCTTCTACCAGTGCTTTATCACGCGGGCGGTACGCCCGCGCTGGTAGTATGGTGGTGCCGTAATGGTCTGCAAAGTCCTCAAACGTTTCGTTCAAAGTAGGTTCATAGCGGCTGCTTTTGGTTACAGCTGCCTTCAGGTTATCCGGCACAATGGCGGCAGGAACGCCGCCGATAAAGTGCAGCGTATTCTCGCAGGCCGCTATAAAGTCTTCCTTTTGCTGGCTCGGAACCGCCTCTACATAAGTAAGCTGACTGGCTCCGAGGATAGCCACAAAGACCTCTACTGCAATAACTTCACCGGTATCCTTATCGGTATAGCTTAGCTTTTCGCCTGCAAAATCCACATAAAGCTTATCACCGGCTTTGTGATCCATGTGCATGGTCGGGTTGACCCTGGCTTTCCACTGGCTGTAATAAAAGCAGAATTGGCTGTACTGGTAACCGTCAGGAAACTCTTTGCGGTAGGATTCCCATAGCATATACCGGTTGACACCGGTGCGTTTGAGTTCTTTATCTACTTGGGGAAAACAGCGCTGCATGGACTGCATACGGCTGGTAGGCGGGTGTTCTTTGCTTTTCCCGAAGAGATCTTCGAGTTCCTTATCGTTAAGGGCATCGATCTCTTCAAAGGTAAAGCTGCTGGCTTTAAAGGCTGCCAGGTACTTCTTTACGGTATTCCGGGATGCATCAGTCTGAGCAGCGATGGTCATTATGGGCCGCTGCTGGCTGTACATCCTTAAAATCTTTCTAATCTTACTCATGCTGATCGTCGAATTGGCCATGTTTGGAGGTATATGTTGCCTCCGAAAGATGGTTGCTTCTACAGCATTTGCTACACGTTGAGGGTGGTCAGTTTGTTCCGGAATCCCCTGGTCAGTTTGCCCCGGAATTGGTGGTCAGCTTGCCCCGGAATCAGGTGGTCTAGTTCATCAGAATCTCCAGGTGTAGCAACGATATAATTTTATCATTAGGAGATTGATACGGCAAAATTACTGATCTGTAGAATGCTTGTTGTACTTCTTTATTATAGATTCTGTTGTCTTTTAAAAAATCAAACAACTGTTTTAGGGTGTCGGCAGGCATATTCTAATTTATAAATAAGACACCTAAATATAAGGGGTTATACACTGATATTTTACTGTCTTAATTTACTGGTAATATTTCCATTAAGACTTTTAAATCTAATAGCAGGAGTAGCTTTTGATGAAAATTGAGGCTTAAGCAAGTACAGATTGTTTACACATTACGAGTCCTATTTCGATGCAATTTGTTGCTTTTAGCTATATTTGTGACGTTTTGTAAACGAGTGCAAAATAATCGTTCTTTCTACTACTGTTACTCAAAATGTTACTCAGGCTTGTTACTCACTTAGTTAGTGAGGCCAAAATCGATACTGAATATAACGTTACCGTAGTCGAAGATGATATTTTTGATGTTTTGCATATTTGATTTGGCTAATTGAGCACAAATATGTAAAATTGCACCCGGAAAAACACTACAGAATTCCGGCGCCTATAGCTCAGTCGGTTAGAGTAGAAGACTCATAATCTTTTGGTCCCTGGTTCGAGCCCAGGTGGGCGCACAAAATGAAGTTTAACCGCTTCTTAAAACCCTCTAAGTCGTTGATTTAGAGGGTTTTTTATTTTATTCTAATCCTTTTCAGTCCTTACGAATACACACTTTGGAACCCCTATCCGGCTACCTGAAATTAGTTTTTAATTTCGGGGCGTATTTAAGAGTTAAGGACTTGTTTTACAATTAGTTAATGGTACTGAAATAGCCCAAAAAGTACTCAAAGAGACTAAAATAAACATTTATTCCTGCGCCTTAAATGCGCCCTGAAAATGACGGTTTCAGGATGTAATTAATCATTTATTCATTTCAAACTGTAAAAAAGATGAGAACATCGCAGTCATTTGGTTTGCATTTCACCATTAAAAAAGACAAAGCAAAGGATGGTGTAACAAATGTTTACGCCTGTATTACCATTAACAAAGACCGGATACATTTTGCTTTAAAGCATCATGTTAAAGTTGAAAATTGGGACAAAGGAAAAGGCGGCGTAAAAATAAAAGTTCCAGAGGCAGAAGACACGAACGCTTACCTGGAAGAAGTCAAATTTACGATCACCACCTACTACCAGCAATTACAGATCGCCGGTAAAGAAGTAACACCGCAATTACTCAAATCCATTTTCCTGGGCGAGGACACGGAGGAAACTTATTCTCTTAGCAAGTTGATGGACTATCATCATGAGGTCGCCTCGGCTTCTCTGACCTGGAGCACGCTCAAACACTATGCGGTTTCCCGTCGCTACCTGGAAAAATTCCTGAAAGAAAAGCGTAACACAACCGATGTCCGCATTAACGATATCGACTATAAGTTCATCATTGACTTTGAAACCTTTCTTCGAAATCATAAGCCGAAGGATCACCAGAAGCCGCTGAACAATAACGGGGTAATGAAACACCTGATCCGCCTGCGTAAAATGACCACACTAGCATTGAAACTGACCTGGATATCCAAAGACCCTTTTAAGAATTACAAGTTCCGTTATAAGAAAGTAGAAACTGCGTTTCTCAACCAGACGGAATTAAATGCCATCCAAAATAAAGAGTTTTCAGCGGAGCGGCTGAACATGGTGCGTGACCTTTTCATCTTTAGCTGTTATACCGGTCTTTCTTTTGTTGATCTGATGAATTTGAATGAAGGCAACATCAGGATTGGAGAAGATGGTGCCCAATGGATCAAATTCTTCCGGCAGAAAAGTAACGAACCTACCAATATACCTATCCTGCCAACAGCGCTTAAAATATTAGAACGCTACCGGCATACTGATCGTGCCGCGATAACCGGAACTTTATTTCCTAATATCTCCAATCAAAGAGTTAATAGCTGCCTAAAAGAGATCGGCATTATTAATCAGATCAAAAAGGTGCTGACATTCGGCGTAGCAAGGCACACATTTGCCACCACCATTACACTTTCCAACAATGTCCCAATTGAAACGGTCAGTAAAATGATGGGGCATACCAAGATCGCAACCACGCAAATTTATGCCAGGGTGCTGCTCAAAAAGATCAGTGACGATATGCATGTGTTAAGGGAAAAGTTGGAGCCAGCCACCTCTAAAAGAAAAGCGGTGCGTAAAGGCAATTCAGTCAATCATCTTAAAAAGGTAAGTTAATGAAACCGGCGGCACAACAAGAACTGTTTCTATCGGTCCAGGAACTGATAGAACAAGCCAAACGCAGCATTGTCAGGAATGTTAATTCAACGATGGTGTCAACCTACTTTCAAATCGGTAGGATGATCGTAGAAGATGAACAGCAAGGAAAAACCTATGCCGCTTACGGTACAAAAACCATGGTGGGATTGAGTCAGTATTTAACGGGTGTTTTCGGCAGAGGATATTCAGTCGATAACCTGGAGAATATGCGTTCATTTTTCATTGTTTACCAGAATTACGAGACACCGTCTCGTAATTCTCTTCCCGGTTCTCCAAATTCCGAGACAGTGTCTCGGAATTTGCCGGAGGTCTTGAAGTTAAG
>NZ_MPPL01000001.1:3142310-3189252 GCF_001911425.1 Mucilaginibacter polytrichastri
TCTCACTATGTCAGGTTGTTAAAGATCAAGGATGCTGATGAACGAAGATTTTATGAACTGGAAGTGGAAAAAGAGAACTGGTCTTTGCGGGAAATGCAGCGACAGATAAATTCCTCACTTTATGAACGCTTAGCATTAAGCCGGGATAAAGAAGGTGTAAGGAAACTTGCAAAAGAAGGACAGCTGCTCGAAAAATCAACCGACGTCCTCAAAAGCCCGGTAATACTGGAGTTCCTGAATCTCGACGAAGACCACCGCTATACCGAGAATGACCTGGAGACGGCTATCATTAACAAACTTGAACATTTTATGCTGGAGTTAGGCAAAGGATTTTTGTTCGAAGGACGCCAACGCCGGATCAGTTTGGAGGGCGACCACTTTTGGGTAGACCTGGTGTTTTACAACCGTTTATTAAAATGCTTTGTGCTCATTAGTGATTAGAAATTATTAAATATGGGTAACTAATCGAGTAACACTACTTTACCAAAACGCTCTAACAGCCTTTAAAGCCACATTGAGTAACAAATCTAAAATTTAAAAAATGCCTCTACAGGCTTTAAACGCAGTTTTAATGCTATCTTTAATTTTTACATATTTGTGCTCAATTAGCCAAATCAAATATGCAAAACATCAAAAATATCATCTTCGACTACGGTAACGTTATATTTAGTATCGATTTTGTAAGGGTACAGTCCTCTTTCAAATTATTGGGTATTAGCAATGTAGATGAGTTTTTTGGACATTTACAGCAAGACCCTATTTTTGATTTATTCGACCGTGGGCAGATCAGTCCGGCTGAGTTTCGGGACCGTGTTCGGGAAAAAATTGGTAATCCGGATCTTACCGATCAGCAAATTGATGATGCCTGGAATAGTATTTTGGTAGGTGTGGCCGATGGTAACCACGATTTGTTGCTTAAATTAAAAGGCAAATACCGCACATTTCTGTTGAGTAATATCAATGATATCCATTACAACTTTATTATGAATTACCTGAAACGCGATTTTGGGTTTGATGGGAATGCCCATTTATTTGAGAAAGCCTATTACTCCCATTTAACAGGCAAACGCAAGCCCGAATTACCCATATTTATACAAGTGCTCGAAGAAAACAATCTGAAACCCGAAGAAACATTATTTATAGACGATAGTCCGCAGCATTTAGCGGCGGCAAAGCAATTAGGAATAAATACCTTCTTAATGACCTCCCCGGATACTATTCAGGCCTATTTTAGCCGCAATGGTTTGTTATAAATTGGCATAAAATATAAATAAAAGGGTTCTGCATAATAATACAGAACCCTTTTTAATCTAAGTGCTTTTTAGCTATTTTAATTCGGTGTAGGTATTAATCAATTTAATAGAATCATCTGCATTGTGCTGCAGCTCGGTCACCTTTACATTGCGTAAGTAAGTTTTACCGGATAGTTGAGTGTCATGGTAAAAAATGTACCACTTTCCTTTAAACTCAATGATGGAGTGGTGGGTTGTCCAGCCTTGTACGGGGTTCATAAACACTCCTTTATACACAAACGGCCCCCATGGGTTATTGCCTATTGCATAAGCCAAAAGGTGTGTATCACCGGTAGAATACGTAAAATAATATTTTCCTTTATACTTATGCATCCACGAGCCTTCAAAAAAACGGCGGTTATGGTCTTTGGTTAATAAAGGTTTGCCTGCTTGGTCTACAACTATAACGTCTTTTACCTTACCATCAAATTCAAGCATGTTGCCTTTTAGCTTGGCTACTTTGCAGCTTAGCGCCGGTTCATCATCGTGCATTAAATCTGTCTTAGAACCATTGGCATCGTATTTTCCGGTAGCCCATCGCTGTAGTTGCCCCCCCCAAATACCGCCGAAATACATATAGGTACTTCCATCTGTATCGGTAAACACAGCAGGGTCAATACTAAAGCTGCCTGCTATTGGTTTAGGTTGCGCCTTAAAGGGGCCGGCCGGGTTCTTAGAAGTAGCTACTCCTATCCTAAAAATATCATTTTTATCTTTCACCGGGAAGTACAAGTAATAAGTACCGTTTTTGCAGGCCGCATCCGGTGCCCAAAGCTGCCTACCCGCCCAGGGTATATTTTTGATATCTAAACCTATACCATGATCTGTTACCGGGCCGCCTACCCTATCTATTGATAAAATATGGTAATCGCGCATGGCAAAGTGATCGCCGTTATCATTCTCGGGGATACCGGCGTTAATATCATGCGAAGGATAGATATAAATTTTACCGTTAAACACATGTGCCGAAGGGTCGGCTGTGTAAATAGAGCTGATCAAAGGCTGCGAAAGGTATTTTACCTTTAGTTTTTGTGCCTGAGAGTTCATTGTGGCTAAAGAAACTACAGCGCAGAGTAATACCGCGAACTTCTTTTGTAACATGGCTGAATTTAACATGATATCAATTTTGAAGATATAACTCACCTCCATTAGTAACAAACAATAGCAAATAGCCAGTCGCACTTACAGAAATGGAAATAAAAGGTTAAATAATAAGGCTTTATTAATAATTTGGTTTATGCAATCGATTGTAAATATATAAATTACTCAAACAGAAACAAATCAAATACATACAATAATATTTATATCAGACTCCTTTTAATTCCCATTTCTAATCCCCGTAATTCGGCCAAACCTTTTAAGCGGCCAATTACAGAATAGCCGGGATAGGTATTGTAATGATAGTCATCTAATATTTTATGTCCATGGTCCGGGCGCATGGGTATGGCGATGTCCTGCCGGCTCTGCTTTTTCCTATTTAGCTGCTCATTTACTACAGCTTTCATAACCTCATACATATCGGTGCTTCCGGCCAGATGCTCGGCTTCATAAAAGCTGCCGTTGGGTTCGCGCTTTACGTTGCGAAGGTGTAAAAAGTGGATATGCGCTCCTAAACGAGTTATTATCCCGGGGATATCATTATCAGCACGTGCCCCCAAAGAACCGGTACAAAGTGTAATGCCATTACTGGTTGATGGACAAGCTTCTATAATCTCTATTAGGTTTTGTTCTGATGAAGCCACCCTCGGTAAACCCAAAATTGGGAATGGCGGATCGTCCGGATGAATACACATCTTAATACCCAATTGCTCAGCATCGGGTATTATAGCATTTAAAAAATAAAAAAGATTTTGTTGAAGCGCCTGGCTATCTGTTCCGCTATACTTTTTAAGATATTCTTTAAATTCCGAGGTGGTAAACACCTCATTTGTACCGGGTAAACCAGCCAGAACGGTATTAGTTAATAATTCAATTTCGGGTGTAGTTAAACTATCAAAGTATTGTTTGGCTTCATTTTGCTGTTCTGTCGTAAACTCACTGTAAGCCCCCTCCCGCTCTAATATATACAGATCAAATGCAGCTATCGCAGGTGCCTCGTATCTTAAAGCCGATGCATTATTGGCTAGTCGATAATCTAAATGAGTACGGGTCCAATCCAATACGGGCATAAAATTATAGCAAACAGTTTGGATACCCGCCTGAGCTAGGTTCTTTAAGGTTTCGATGTAATTTTGAATGTATTGCTCGCGGCCATTTTGTCCCAGTTTAATACTTTCATGAATATTTACGCTCTCTACAACCGACCATCTAAAGCCTGCATCTTCAATAATCTTTTTCCGCTGGTTAATTTCTTCCAAAGTCCAAACTTCACCGCATGGGATGTGGTGCAATGCAGAAACAATACCGGTTGCGCCGGTTTGGCTAATAGCCTGTAAGGTAACCGGATCTGTGAGCCCGAACCACCTGAAAGTTTGTTCTAAATCTGGAATCATCATACTGGAAATAGCGTTTAATTGTAGGATTTTTTTATTGGTTAAACAAATGTATAAATTTGCGCAATCGATTGTATTATTTTATAATTTAGCAGCACATTATTTATATAGATTAATTCAAATCCCCAAAAACGAACTTCGACAGGTGCAAATGATAGCTTTATAACAAGCTATTGACATTTAAAATAATGCTCTAATTAATTTTACATTTATTGCGCGTAAAAATGCGCTCATTACTACATAGATACCATAAATACAAACCATGACGGTTGGAGCAAAAGAAACAACGATATACGATATAGCAGCCAAACTCGATATTTCTGCAGCAACAGTAAGCAGGGCACTTAAAGATCATCCACGGGTTAATAAGAACACCAAAAAACTAATTGTTAAAACCGCAGCCGAGATGGGATATTTATCTAATTCTTTTGCCAGCAATTTGCGTAAAAAAAGCAGCAACATTATCGGGCTTATTGTACCCCGGCTCAATAGTAATTTCATGTCGGATGTGATTGCCGGGATTGAGAAGGTGCTGAATAATAACAACTATAATGTGTTCATCAGCCAATCTTTAGAAACCATGACTAAAGAGATCAGCAACGCCAACGATATGCTGGTTAACCGTGTTGATGGCCTGATGGTATCCCTGGCTTATGATACCACCAATATTAACCATTTTGAACCTTTTGTAAAACGCAACATCCCCGTTATATTTTTCGACAGGGTGTTTGAGCAAGACGATTACCCGCAAATCTATATCGACAATTTTAAGGCAGCTTATGAGATAACCGCTCACTTGATTAAACAAGGTAGTAAGCGTATTGTACACATCACAGCCAGCCAGTTACGTAATGTATACTCAGACCGGCTGGCCGGATATAAAAAGGCCTTAGAGGATAATAACCTAAAATTTGAAGAAGCACTGGTTATCATCAACAACCTGAGCAGTGAGGCTGGGCATGAAGCCGCCAACCAGATCTTAAAAATGGCCCCTCTGCCCGATGCTGTTTTTTCGGCCAATGACATCTGTGCCGTAAGCTGCATGCAAACACTCAAGAAAAATGGGATTCGCCTGCCGGATGACCTGTTATTCGCCGGGTTTAACAACGACCCTTTAACCTGTGTAATAGAGCCCAACCTTACCACCATTAATTACAAAGGATATGAAATGGGCGAAGTAGCTGCCAAACAGATGATAAGCAGGTTAATGAATAAAGACGAGTTTCAGCCTGCCCATAATTTAATACTCAAATACGAATTAATTGTACGCGAATCTTCGCTTCGCAATAAATAATCTTCTAATTATTAACAGTTCAATTTAAATGAATCCTACTAAAATAGCCATAGTTACAGGTGGCGCATCTGGTTTAGGCCTGGCAACTACACAAAAGTTTATAGAAGCCGGTATAAAAACCATTATTATTGGTCGCGATGAAAACAAGCTACAGGCAGCAGCCACTAAATTTGGCTCCCTTTGTATTTACAAAGTTTGTGACTTAAGCAAAATTGAAGAGATCCCCTCGCTAGTTAATACTATCGTACAAGAATATGGCGTACCCAATATACTGGTGAACAATGCCGGTATTAATATGAAGAAACCTTTTGCTGAGGTTACCGATCAGGATTTTCAAAGCATTGTGCAAACCAACCTCACTTCGGTATTTGTATTGAGCCGCGAGGTGGTAAAAAAAATGATGCCTACCGGCAGCGGCTGTATCGTTAATATCAGCTCTATGGCATCTCAATACGGTATCCCTTATGTAATTGCCTACACAGCCACCAAATCGGCCATTGAGGGTATGACAAGGGCCATGGCTACCGAACTTTCACCACAAGGTATTCGTGTGAATTGTGTAGCGCCGGGATTTATCGCAACAGATATGTCGGCCAAGGCATTGGATAATGATCCTACCCGTAAACAGAAAGTATTATCACGCACACCAATGGGCAAATTAGGCCTCCCCGAAGATATTGCAGATGCTGTGCTCTTCCTGGCATCTGATGCTGCTAAATATATTACCGGTGTGGTATTACCTGTTGATGGCGGGAACTCTATAGGATTTTAATTTGTTCATTAGATAATTTGTCAGTGACTGCTTCCCGCTAAGCATCATAACAAATTACCTAATTGGCAAATCAATCAACATTCTCATTTAAACAAGAAAGGCGTTCCGATAAACCGGAACGCCTTTTCATATTCATTTATTGACAGTTTCAACAAATAGCTCATCAATAAATCAGTTCTTCTTCATTAACAAATCAAAAAAATGACTCATAAATAAATCAATTTGCTACCAGAATACAGAGTATAAGGCAACAATAATACCGCATAGTATTAATGCACCTGCTGTAAATGCTCTTGATGTTTTAAACATACTGCTATCAATTTCAAGCCCGTTTGTTTTAACACCACGTGCGTTTTCTATCATTGAAATAATAATCATCCCAAAAACGCAGATCAGGAACACAATGCCCATCCTGTCCAAAAATGGAATCTCATAAACACCGGCATCACTCTTTTTAGAAAAACCGGTTGAGGCCAGAAATGAAAGGTTAGCAAATGTTGGCAAAAACTTAAAGAACACCGACAAGATAAATCCACCGACTGCACTAAACACTGCAGCTGTTGAGGTAGTACGTTTCCAGAAGAAGCCAAGTAAAAACATGGCAAATATACCCGGCGATACAAACCCGGTATACTCTTGTATATACTGGAAACCACCTTTTTTATCGATCCCTAAAAACGGAGAAATAATAATACCTAATACCATCGCTACTACCACAGCAATTTTACCTGTAAAAACGAGGCTTTTGTCAGTAGCATCGGGCTTAATGGCTTTTTTGTATACATCAAGCGTAAAAATGGTAGCAATACTATTGGCTTTACCCGCTAAAGAAGCCACCACTGCTGCTGTTAAGGCCGCAAATGATAAGCCTTTTAAACCCGCCGGCAATAAGTTAAGCAATACGGGGTATGCCCTATCCGGGTTAACCTCGCCACCTTGAATTAAGTCTGCGTGGAATAGGTCTTGCTTATAAAGCACATAAGCTGCTATACCCGGCAATACAACAATTACAGGCATCAGTAATTTTAAGCATGCTGCAAAAAGAAGACCGCCGCGCGCAGTTTTTAAATTAGCGCCAAGTGCCCTTTGGGTAATGTATTGATTACAACCCCAATAGTTTAAGTTTACTATCCACATACCACCCAACAATACAGTAAGGCCCGGTAAATCCATATAGCTCGGATTATCTTTCTTCAAAATCATGTGGAAGTGGTCATTCGCCTGGTGCATCATTAAGTTAAAACCAGATAATACGCCATGCTGGCCAAAATGCGTTGCTACCAGGTTAAGTGCAATATAGGTTGTTACCAAACCGCCTAAGATCAGGAAGAAAACCTGTATAACGTCGGTAAAGCCAATCACCTTCATACCGCCCAGGGTGATGATAATTGCAAAAATTGCCAATCCCCATAAGCAAGCCTGGAAAGGGATACCCGATATAGAATTTACGGCAAGCGCACCTAAGTATAATATGGAAGTAAGATTAACCACAATATACAATAGCAGCCAAAATATGGCCATAATCATAGCTACGGTACCATTATATCGCTGTGAAAGAAACTGCGGCATGGTAAAAATTTTATTCTTGAGATAAACAGGAATAAAAAATACGGCCACAATAATTAACGTGATGGATGCCATCCATTCGTAAGTTGCGATGGCCAACCCCATTTTAAAGCCAGAACCACTCATACCGATCATTTGCTCGGCCGAGATGTTAGAGGCAATTAGTGAGGCGCCAATGGCCCACCATGTTAATGACCCTTCGGCCAAAAAATAATCTTTAGATGTGGCATCGGCGTTATGCTTGCGCTTGTACACCCAAAAACCGTACGATGATACGATTATAAAATACACGAAGAATACGACATAATCGCCTGTGGATAGTCTGTTCATTTTTACACTTAGGTTTAATTGTCTGGTTAGGACTTTGGTTTAATTTGTCTGTTTGACAATTATAATTATATAAACCGATTAATCAAATTTTCCAGGTATTCTTGTTTTCCACTAATTGTTGCCGGCTCGCCATTTTCTGCTGCATAGTTGCGTAGGTCTTCCAAAGATAGCTTGCCTTCTTCAAATTCTTTTCCTTTCCCACCATCAAAAGAAGCATATCTGTCGGTACGGATTTTTTTGTAATCAGATTTTTGAAGGATGTTATCAGCAGTGATTAAAGCACGTGCAAAAATGTCGATGCCACCAATGTGTGCATAAAACAAATCGGCAGGATCTGTAGAGTTACGGCGGATCTTGGCATCAAAGTTAATACCACCACCCTGTAAACCACCTGCTTCGAGGATAATCATCATAGATTCGGTAATTTCATTAATATCATTCGGGAACTGATCTGTATCCCAGCCGTTTTGCGTATCGCCACGGTTGGCATCGATAGAACCTAGTAAACCAGCATCAGCAGCAACCTGCAATTCGTGCTGGAAAGTATGGCCGGCCAGTGTAGCGTGGTTAACTTCCAGGTTTAGTTTAAAGTCATTTAACAAATCATATTTCTGCAAGAAACCCAATACAGTAGCTGCATCGTAATCGTACTGGTGTTTGGTTGGTTCGCAAGGTTTTGGTTCGATAAAGAAAGTACCTTTAAAGCCCTGTTTACGTGCATAATCTTTAGCCGTGTGCAAAAATTTAGCAAAATGCTCCTGCTCACGTTTCATGTTGGTGTTCAGTAACGACATGTAACCTTCACGGCCACCCCAGAATACATAGTTTTCGCCGCCTAAAGCAATAGTTGCATCCAAAGCCGCTTTAACCTGTGCACCACCATGAGCCAGTACATGAAAATCTGGATTGGTTGAGGCGCCATTCATGTAACGACGGTGTGAGAATAAGTTGGCAGTACCCCAAAGTAATTTAACGCCGCTGGCAGCTTGTTTTTCTTTAGCATACTCAACAAGCGCATTTAAACGGCGCTCGTTCTCTTTAATGTCATTGGTATAATCTACCACGTCCACATCATGGAAACAGTAATAAGTAAGGCCTAATTTGGTAATGAATTCAAATGCTGCATCCATTTTATCTTTGGCGCGTTCTACGGCATCGGCCTTGGCATCCCAGGGATGTACATGTGTTGGCTCGCCAAACGGATCGCCGCCATTACCAACAAATGAATGCCAGTAAGCAACTGCAAAGCGCATATGCTCTTGCATGGTTTTACCTGCAACTACCTTGTTGGCATCATACCATCTAAAGGCAAACGGGTTATCACTTTCGGGCCCTTCGTAACCGATAGCACCGATACCTTTAAAAAATTCCTTTTCTCCTGTAATAATATTCGACATGTTGTAAAAATTGAAGTTCGTGTTAATAATATATTTTTTATAAAATCTCTAATTGTCTTTCCAGTAACGTTTTCCATTCCTGGTAAATTGTCTCCATGCTTTCGCCGGTTGGTTCTATCAATTGTATTGGTTTCATATTAGCAAATGCTTCAGCTTCTGTTTTGTAAGTTCCGGCACCAATACCTGCGCCTAAAGCAGCGCCAACACTGCCGTCGTTTTTATAAAGCTCAACCGGTACACCAGTTACATTTACAAAACTTTGGGCAAATACATCGCTCAAAAACAGGTTAGCTTTACCTGCCCTGATGATGGATGGCGACATGCCGTTTTCGCGCATAATATCCAACCCATATCTAAAGGCGCAGGCTATCCCCTCTTGCACGGCACGGAAAATATGCGCATGCGTGTGCAGGTTAAGATCAATGTTATGGAAATGCACACCCACCAGTTTATTATTCAGCATCCGCTCGGCACCGTTGCCAAAAGGTAAAATGCGCAAGCAGTCGCTACCAACCGGGATACCTTGTGCCAGGTCATTCATTTCCTGGTAACTGATAGCCGAACCGAACAGGTTTTTAGCCCAACGGTTAAGGCTGCCCGTTCCGTTAATACACAATAGCACACCTAAACGTTTTTGGTCTTCGGCATAATTAACATGTGCAAATGTATTTACGCGCGATTGCTGATCGTAGGTAAGCTGATCGCTCACCCCATAAATAACGCCTGATGTACCCGCCGTGGCAGCTACCTCACCGGGTTGTAATACGTTTAACGACAAGGCATTATTAGGCTGATCGCCTGCTTTATAAGTAAGCGGGATTCCTGCTTTTAATCCAAGCAATTGGGCTATTTCTTCCGTAACGTATCCATGTTCTGAAAACACAGGAAGAATTTCGGGGAATAGATCTTTACTAAAACCGAAGTAATTGATAACATCTTCAGAAAGTGTTCCACTGATAAAATCAAAAAATACACCTTCTGATAGTGATGATACCGAACTAGTGATGCTTCCGGTTAATTTCATCCCGATGAAATCACCGGGTAACATTATTTTATCGATCTGCTGATAGATCTCCGGTTCGTTCTCTTTAACCCAGGCCAGTTTGGAGGCCGTAAAGTTTCCGGGCGAATTGAGCAGATGCGAGAGGCAATGTTCTTCGCCGATGGTTTCAAATGCTTTGTTACCTATTTCAACCGCGCGGCTATCGCACCAGATAATACTATCGCGTAATACATTTTGAGCTTTATCAACCAAAACCAAACCGTGCATTTGGTAAGCAATACCAATGGCGCCAATATCCTGCGGATTATAGCTACCGCTTTGATTAGCAAGTAAAATAGCTTTTTGAGCCTGATCCCACCACATGGATGGCGATTGCTCTGCCCAGCCCGACTGGAGCGATTTAATCGGTGATTCTGTATCGGGGTATTGTGCCGTGGCTACCGCTTTTTGCGTAGCTGCGTCAACAACAGAAACCTTAACAGATGAGGTTCCGATATCGATTCCTAACAATAACATATTTTTGGTTTATAACAGGTTTAATACTGTGTTAGTAATCAACGAAATTAAATTAATTTTTGAATATGCAATCGATTGTTGAAATTTATTTTTCGCATTTTTACTTTTTGATTTATGAAACCTAAAAAGAGAACAACAATTTACGACATTGCCCAAAAGCTAAATGTTACTCCTTCTTCTGTATCGCGTGCGCTAAACAACAGTAATTATGTTAATGAGGCCACCAAAAAACTGATCCTGAAAACGGCAGAAGAGCTTAACTATAAGCGCAATACCATGGCATCCAACCTGCGCAAAGGGCACTCGAAAACTATCGGCGTTGTTGTGCCGCGTATTAACCAAAACTTTTTTTCGAACGTTATTGCCGGTATTGAGGATGCCACTTATAAACAAGGTTACAACCTCATTATCTGTCAATCGAACGAATCGTATGAAAAAGAAGTACAATCTGTTAATACCCTCATTAATCAGCATGTAGATTGTATTGTGATCTCGGTTTCTATAGAAAGCAATGACCACAAACATTTACAGAATGTGCTCGACCAGAACATCCAGCTCATTCAGTTTGACCGCGTGGCCGACGAACTGGAAACACTTAAAGTAATTAACGATAACGAGCAAGCCTCATTTGAAGCAGTAGATCACATTATTGAGCAAGGCTATAAACGCATTGCCCTGCTGGAAGGCCCGCAAAATCTCGATATTTTTCGTCAGCGTAAAAAAGGATATTTAAACGCCCTGGCAAAGCACAACATACCGGTGGTTAATGAGCTGATTATTGAAAATACATGGACTAAAGAGCTGGGTGCCAAAGCAACCCGCCAGCTATTGAGTTTACCTGAACCGCCGGATGCCATTTTTGCCTCCACGTCTGATTTCTCTGCCCTGGGTGTGCTCGAAGTAGCTACGGCTATGAATATCAAAGTACCATCGCAACTGGGCATCTGCGGCTACTCTAACGAGGCTTTTACCGAACTTACCAGCCCGTCCATCACCACTATAGATCAGTTTAGCTTTTACATGGGCAAAACGGTAGCTAACCTGTATTTCCAGGAACTGGAAAACAGCGATACCATTGTCGTGCCAAAGATCATTAGTATTAAACCGAAGCTGATTGTCAGATCATCGACGATGAAGAAAAAGCGGTAAAAGAGAATCAAGAGGCAAAAAACTAGATGAAAAAGTTGTAATAGATAGAGCATTTCGATTTTGTTCGCCGCTGTCGCAAGTTACACTGCGTTAAACTTGCGATTTAATTAATCACGTGGAGGTTTTTAAGCCCCACAATTATCGCTCTGGCGGCCCTAAATAGCTTTCCTTCAACCCTCCCGCATCAATAACCAACTTCTGCAACACTACTCCTGCATCAACCATCCAATACTTCAAAGTATGAACTCCCGGTTTGGTAATATGATGCTTGGTGATCATTTTACGGCTATTATCACTTACTGCACTGCTCCACTCTTTACTACCTGCAGTAGTATTAATATCAACCAGTTGCGGCTTTTCGTTATCTATAGAAATTGCATAAAGTAATCCTTTCTGATTTTTAAAATCAATAGTCGGCGATACATAGGTTTCCAGCGAAACTGTACCAGTGTCTTTCAGGCTGAGGCTATATTCCAGATGCGGACTGTTACCACCGGGCTGCTGCCTTTTAGCGGTTACCGGCCATGGGGTTACTCCTGATAGGGTTCGGCCATAATTAGGGATAATCATCCAGCTAACAGGTTTTGCTGCTATAGCCTTGGTATAATGGGCAGCTTCAATAGCGATGTAGCCGTTGTGCTCATTAAACGCCCCCGGTATAGCCTTTTCATTATTAATGGTTACTTCAATAGTTACTTCGCCCTGCGGGCCTTTAATTTTTAACGGAACATGGCTCGTTCCGGCAGGTGCTTTAGCCCAATCAATATTGACCCATATCCGTTCCTGCTCCGTAATTTTTCCAGATTTTGGCTGAACACTTACATAAGCAGCTGGTGATGCAACCTTATAATTAAATGCGGCTTTCCCTTTATTAAAAATTTCGACATAATGCCCTCCTTTTTCCCGGGGATAAAAAGCCGGCAGATCAGTAATCTTTTCATTACCCGTCCATGCCTTGGTTGAACCTTCTAGTGATATCCCCATAGCGGCTTCTTCGGGTATATTAATCTCCGACGTTTCAGGTACTTTATCAATCGGCGGTTGCTGCCAGTAAGTGTAACTGATATGGGTTTGGTCCATCATATGGCTCCATTTACCATTGGCAAGTGTATCATTGTAATAGCGCGAAATTTGTTTATCCCTTTCAAACAATGCTTTTACCCTAGCAGCGGTTGCATTGGTTGCTGCCCTGCCCTGTTGGGCATACCATTTGTTTTTGGCAACCTCGTAGTACATCTCGTTTAAGTTAGCGCAGGCTTGTACCGGGTGTAAAACCAACTGATAGTAAGCATCTTTATCACTAGCCGGAATTTGGGCATATAACTTTTCAGCTTCATTTTTTAGATCATTATACGCTGTTACTACGGCTTCAAACTCACGGTAATTGGTCAGACTGTACGTATTCTGATCTATTAGCTCCGGCTTGCGGCGGCCATTATATTTGGTATACAGCGTTAATATTTTAGCGATTTCTGTAGCATACGCTGGTCCGAATTGTTGCTTCGCCCACTCAATTGTATAATCATTTAGGCTGCTCGCAGGCCATTTATTGGGGTTCCAGGCATAATCCATAAAAAAGCTGATCGGGAATTCCATCGGCTTCAAATCGCCCACATTTACAATCCATACCTGCCGGGCATCATACGCATAAGCCAGGTGCAATTGCTCCCAGGTTTTAGAGATCGGGTTTGTGTTGACCCATTTATAATTCCGCGGGTCGCCCACATAATCAAAGTGATAATAGATGCCGTACCCACCCTTGCGCGGGTGCTCTGCTAAACTTGGCAGCTTACGGATATTGCCCCAGTTATCATCACAAAGCAGCAATGTAATATCATCGGGCACACGCATACCTTTATCATAGTAAGCCTGTACTTCTTTATACAGGGCCCACATTTGCGGTGTTTGGGAAGCATCCTTACCTGTAACCTCACTGATGATTTTCCGCTGATCTTTTACAATATTTTCCAACAAGGCAATATTGCTGCCTTCTGTCATGGGCATATCGCCGTCGCCGCGCATACCAACAGTTACCAGCGTTTCCTTGTTGCCCATATTCTCAATTCCCTTTCGCCAAAAATCCTGCAGCACGGTTTTATTGTTTTCATAATTCCAGTCGCCTTTTCCATAGCGTTTCCATTCCTGCTGCGACCTGTCCATCGGCTCGTGGTGCGATGTTCCCATTACCACGCCATATTCATCTGCCAGTACCGGGTTCAGCCTATCATCATCATTAAAAGCGTTACCCCACATGGCAGGCCACAGATAATTACCTTTGAGCCGCAGAATCAACTCGAACATTTTCTCGTACATCTTATGGTTTACACCACCAAATTTCTCCTTAGTCCAACCCGAAAAAGCAGGGGCTTCATCATTAATAAATATACCGCGATACTTTATAGCGGGGCTGCCATCAGTATACCTGCCGGGTATTACGTATACGTTTTTCTGTTGCTTAACAGGTACATCTGCCCACCAATACCAGGGCGATACGCCAATCTGGGCCGATAGATCATAAACACCGAAAATAGTCCCCCGCTTATCGCTCCCTGTAATTACCAAAGCCTGGTCTACCCCCGGAAACGGTTTTTGTACTACCTGTATCAGGTAGGTTTCCCATTTACCGGCAATGGCACTAACATTCAATTTATTTTCTTTTACCAGTTGATCGATCTTGGGGTTCTTACCCAGTGTACCAATCAGCATAATTTGCTTTAGCCCTTTTGTTTCAGTTACTAAAGCCGGGGCTGACTTGGTAACCGAACGCACATCACCTATCAAACTATTTATCGCCCGTTTTACGCCAGGATATTCATCAGCACCTGTATAAATCGGCGCCGCTTTATCATTGGCTGATAAGGCAAAATACCCAATACCATTTTTATTTGCGACATAAGTTTGATGGCCTGGAGCCTGCCCATCAACTTGTAATGAACCGATGCCGGTAATGGCCAAAAGGAAAAATATTTGAATATACTTCATGCTTTCAATAAGTTAAAATGCTACCACGCTTTGATAGGCCTTTTTGGGTTGAAGATTTTGGTCGAACAATAACGGATAGTTCTTTCTGCCTTTTACAGGATATTCATCGAGCCAGGTATGTTTGTCTGATATATTCCAGAACGTAACGCCCGAAACCACACTTTTATATTGACGAAATACTTTGAATACCATCGCATATTGATCGGCCTGTTTTTGTTCTGCTTCAGGAGTATAAGTATCAGATTCGCCCGGTCTTAAATCCCGTCGGTTTTTCTCCCATGGGTAAACCGACATATCTAACTCCGTGATCTGCACTTTTAACCCAAGCGACGAAAACCTTTCAATTGTGGTAATCAAATCCTTCTGTGTAGGTTCATCGAGCGACCAATGCGCTTGCAAACCAACCGCGTTGATGGGCACTTTAGCATCAACCAGTTTTTTTAATAATTTATAAACCCGCTCCCGTTTTTCGGGGCGTTCGGTATTGTAATCGTTGTAAAATAAAACGGCTTTAGGATCAGCTTCATGCGCATACTCAAAAGCTTTGAAGATAAAATCCTCGCCACAGATCTGGTACCATAACGAGTTGCGTAGAAACTTGGTGCTGTCATCATCAATGGCTTCGTTAACTACATCCCAGGCATATATTTTGCCTTTATAGCGGTTTACCACAGTAAAAATGTGATCCTTCAATCTTTTCAGCAGTATTTCTTTGGTAACCAATTTTCCTTGCTGATCATAAAACAACC
The DNA here is from genome assembly GCF_001911425.1 of Mucilaginibacter polytrichastri. Lineage (GTDB taxonomy): Bacteria > Bacteroidota > Bacteroidia > Sphingobacteriales > Sphingobacteriaceae > Mucilaginibacter > Mucilaginibacter polytrichastri. The sequence continues at coordinate 3,157,853 of NZ_MPPL01000001.1, forward strand.
ATTTAGGCGTTTGCTCATGCCAGCAAAGGTTATGGCCACGCACCCTTAAACCATGTACCTGTGCAAATGCCACAATCGAGTCGGCATCTTTCCAGTTGTAGCGGTTTTCTTCGGGATGGATCGGTGCCATTTTCATGGCATTTTCGGGCGTAAGGCTATTAAACTCCTTCAGAATCAATGCCGATTCTTTTGGATTTTTAATGCTGTAGGGCGACACAGCCACCCCTATCGGGAAATATTTGTCGTAATAGTCCTTTAACCCTTTTGATGGATTTGCCTGTTGCGCATTAGCACTAAATGCAAACGGCATCAGGATCATAAATAAAAGCCCTTTTGATAATTTCATATACAAAAATTTAAAGCATGCATAAATGCCCGGTTATTAGCCGGGCATCTAAATAATTTTTACCCTAAAGCAATAAGCCCTTTGCAGACCTTGTTTAAGACTCGGGGACCAGCCTTAAACAAGGATTAATATTATTAGAAACCAGGGCTTTATGGAAACGGAGGCCCTTGCGTAACCAGGTTGATCTGGGTTTGTGGTATTGGCCTCAAATTCATAAAAGACTGAACGTTCGGGCCGGCCTCTGCATTATATTTTTATAAACGGCTTACTATCAGCATTGCCTTCAAGTAATTTTTTGAGTAATTGTCTTTTCATAATTATATTTTGGCTTTAAGGGCGTATATTTTTTAAACCCATTTGGCAAGAGTTAAATATTAGGGTTCATGCAATAATCCCTGTTCGGTGTTATGCACTTATCTATCAAGTAACTTTTATCATAAGCTCTTCATTTAAATTTTTTGTGGATTACCACGTTAATAGTTTCGCCGAAAATAGACGGGCAAATAATTGGTATTATGTCGTAATTGGTAATTGTAAAACTATTATAAAATACAATCGATTGCATAACTTAAAAACGATTTATAATTTTTTTTCATATCCACATTTTTTGATATAACTAATTGAAATAAATGACATTAATACAATCATACTGATAACTTTAAAATACAATTGATACAAATATGAAAATCAAAAATTTAAAATATTAGATTTTAGGCAAGCATTAGTTCTGTTTGGCAGAGTTTTGGTATTTCCATTACACAACACTGAAACACAGCACTTAGCTTAAAAAATACACTTATTATGCGCTCAAAAACCCCGTTGCAGGCATTGCAGAACAATACGCATAAATAGAATAATTAGGGGTTGTAGTATGAGGATAATATTGCCAGAAAAGCTTGCGAAAGACATTATTTACCAGATACTTTTGGATTTTTATTAGCGCTGATATAAGTTGCTGCATCAACCATGGTAGTAACCCAAATGGTATTTTTATTTTGTTGAAGATAATGTAGCAGTTTGCTATGATCGGCAAGACCCACATTTAAATTATGGCCACCTCCTACTCCATGAAATAGAAACACCAGCATGGTGTGCGTTTTCTGCGCTTCTTTAACTAAACCAATCATATAATCAGCATTTTGGCCGTTAATGGCGTAGCATTGTACGTTATCGAGATCCACACTGTTAATGCTTTCTAAGCCGGGCGATACACCCCTGGCGGCTACAAAATCGTTTCGTAAACTGTTATAAAAAAGCGAATCCCCTATTTTGGTATCACCGCAAGGGTAGGCAAAAGTTCGTTTGTCTTTTCCGTCGATGGCTTTTAACAGGGTATTATTGATGCGGGTTTCGCTTACGGCACGGGCTACGGTATATTTACTTAAATCGGTAGCTGGAGTTACAAAACCGCGGCCAGGCAAGCTGCCATCACATGGGTGGTACAGTGTATGATTACCCAACTCATGCCCATGCTTTGCGGCCAATCGCCACTCTTCCATCCGTTTATTAACAACAGGTGATGAACCGATAAGGTAGAAAGTACCTTTAAACTTCATCGAATCTAAAGCAGGCACCACGTTATCCAGGTCGATATCGATTGCATCATCATAAGTAAGTACTACGGCGCATTGTTTATTATTCCATGCTGTTGTGGCTTGCGCACTGGCAAATACCACATTAAATAATAAACAGATCGATAACAGATACTTACAATTCATGCGTTCAAGATATTAATTTAATGGGATTATTTGGCATGATGATTAATCAGCCCATCTGCCCACTGGATAAAGTATTTCATATTAGGGGCATCGGTATGGCCGCCATCATGCTGCCGCCAAGCCAACTCGCCACCAATAGGACCTACGTTAATAGCAGGCATTTTTTCAGTATTATAATTATTAGATACCCCCAAATCCTCAACGCCCAGCAATTTAAAAACCGGCCCTGCTGCAACAGCGGCCATATAACTGCCCTGCTGATCCAGCCATTTGGCATCGCCCTGTGCCGGGTCGCCATAGCTGATAAAGGTTAACCTCGGCGCACACAAAGCAATTAGCTCATGTGCATCAACCGGGAGATCCTTTGCCGTTTTTGGGCCGAATGTGGCTTCAGAAGCACCGTACTTCATAAAGTTTCCAGCCATCCAATAGTATTCTCCGCCGGTAAGGCTCTCTACCGCTTCGCCAAAATTACGGCGATGCAACTTTGCTCCGCCCTCGCCGGAGGAACCGATTAAGCCCATGTTAAACCGGGACTCGAAAGCCAAAGTAACCAAAGCTGCTTTACCAAAGCGCGAAACGCCTTCTATACCAACATGTTTGGCATCAACACCAGGTTCAGTTTCCAGATAATCCAGACCGCGCGCTGCTCCCCAGGCCCAGGCACGTAAAGCACCCCAATCTTCGGGTTTTCGGGGTTGGCCTCTATTTACCAATCCAATAATTCCCCTGGTCAGTCCTTCCGCATTATCAGCCTGAAAGCTTCCGGGATCTATCAACGCATAACCCCATCCATCGGCTATTAATTGCTGCGTAGATGGCGGATCGCCAGCAGGCCTTGGCCCTCCAAATCCAAACGCCGGCACTTGTGAAGCAATAGGCTGATAGGCAGGATACTGCTCAAAAACTGCCTTTAACGTTGGATCTTCCTTTACCAGAAGCGATTTCATGGCAGTATTGATCTTCTCCAATGCTTCGGGGCTGGGTTGTGCCGGCGCAGGTAAAGTACTTCGCCCAAACATCATCAATACAGGCACAGGGCCCTTGGCATTGGCCGGCAATACCAGCGTCATGCTAATATTTACATCGATAAGTGGGTAAGCCGAATTATCTACATGGCCAACCAGTTGTTTGGCAATAACGGGGGTAAATCCTACATATTCTTTATCAGTTACCTTAACCGTCCAGCTTACTTTGGGTACATTTTTAGGGATGCGGCCATATACTTCGCGCTCCATGTCTTCCACAAGTTCGGGGCGGCGCTGTTTCCACCACATTTCGGCGGTACTTACCTTTTTGCCATTCTTTAAAGTTAACACCTCGGGCAAATTGGGGTACGGATTAGCTAAAGCCTCCTCATAATTGGCGTGATTAGGCGCTGCATTATCGCCGCTTGGCCCCGGTCGCAATGCTTTAATCCCCAATTGATCCATCATATTTTGATGATCCTGTGCTGCTGTAAAGTTTACAGGAGCAGGGTAATTAGATGTCTGTTGCGCCATGGCATGCACGGCTAATAAAGGCAATACCATTACAAATAACTTCCTCATCTTCAAATTGATAAATATTTATTGCGTATCTGTAGTAAACGGAGATGCAGGCAAACCATCCTTGTTATAAAGATTAGCCCCTTCCGGATTGTCTGCCCAGGCATACCTAACATACAGTGGTTCGGTAATATCATCGTTCCACACCACAACTGTATTACCCTCAATGCGGGCTTTGGCCCAAACGTATTTTTTATTCTTCCCAGCTATAGCAAAATATTGAAGTTCGCCGCCATCTTTAGCGGCCAATCCGCTGCCTATGTTATTAAAAGTGAGCGTTATCTTATTGCCCTCAATTTTAGCCGACTGGTAGATAGGTCCCGATAATACTACTGTTTCATCATGATAGGCCAGCTTCTCTGCACCGAGTGCCAGCCGTTCGCCTACGTCCTTTTTATCGAGCGGGTGGATATCGTTCCACTCCCCGGCATCAATATTGACAGACATGGCCGTGTTGGGCACAGCCAGTGCCTTTAACTGACTCTCACGCATCTCTGCCCATTGGCTTTCTGATGGTGAATATTGCACTTCCATAAAATTAGGCAGCTGTGCATAAATGAACGGCAGTTTTACATTATTCCACTTACTGCGCCAATCACTAATCAAAGCCGGCAACAAGTATTGGTATGCTTGAGGTTTAGCCGTATTAGATTCGCCTTGATACCATACAAAGCCTTTAACAGCATAGTTTATCACAGGTGCCACCATCGTATTATATAAACCTGCAGGTTCATTCTGGGCCGAAAAGTTATTAGCTGATCCCGCTCCCCATTGTGTTTCAAATACTTCGCCAACCTGGTATTGCCAGTCGCCCCGCAGATCAATATTCTGGCCTCCTGCAGATAAGAAATAAGGTTTTTCGGGTACAAAACCACCTTTGCCGGCAGTATTAACAACGCGAACCACAATAATATTTTTGCCCGGCTTAAGTAATCCTTGCGCTACATCATACCTGCGTGGTGGGTACTGATAGGTGGTGCCGCCTACCAAAACGCCGTTAACATAGGCTTGGTCTGCATCTATAATTCGCCCCATGAATAGCTTGGCAGGTGTACCGGTCATGCTTGCGGGAATATTGATTTCTTTCCGAAACCAAACTGTACCATTTAATCCCTTAACACCCTGGTCGGCCCAATAACCGGGCAACCAGAATTTGTGCCAGCCTTGAGGAACATAGGTTGTATCATACCATTTTACAGGTCCGGTTAATCCCTTATCGGCTTCTGGTTTCTTAATTGGCGGATCTTTCTTAGCGAGCAGCTTACCCATATAAACCGAATCCTTAAAATTGGCTAGTTTAGTTTGATATTCTGGAAATTGCTTTAACCCACCCTCACTTATCCATGCCTCAATGGGCGTACCGCCCACGCTGGCATTGATAATCCCTATTGGCACATGATATTTTAAATAGAGTTTCCTTGCAAAGAAATATGATGCTGCGCCGAAATTAAGCGTGTTTGTTGGCGTAGCTGCTTTCCATTCGCTTGCGGGCAGTTCATCATGTACTTTACGCACATCAGCTACCGTTGGGATAAAGAAGTTTCTGATCTCCGGATAATTGGCCTGGGCTATATCTTCCGGGTACCTTTCTTTAACACGCTCCATATTAATCACCATGTTTGACTGGCCCGAACAGAACCATACATCGCCAATTAAAATGTTACGGATAGTGATATGGTTGCTGGCCGAGATTTCCATGGTATATGGCCCGCCGGCTTTCATAACTGGCAATAGTATCATCCATTTGCCATCATCACCGGTAATAGCCTTGCCCGTTTTGTTATTAAACTTTATGGTTACCTTTTCATGTCTGCCTGCCCAGCCCCAAAGCTTAATTTTAGTGTCGCGTTGCAATACCATATTGTCGCTAACCAGTTTAGGCAAGCTAACCTGAGCATAGGCTGATGGGATGGTTAGTAAAAACCAACTCAATAAAATGACTGCAGACGGCCTGAGACAATGTTTCATGAAAGATAATTATAATTGGTTGCGGAGATCTGACTGATGTTCCTGAAAACAAATATGAATTTATTTTTTCAATAAAAGCAATCGATTGCATATATCGTAATATATATTTTACAAGCGTAGCCTTGTATTAAATCTCCTGGCAGATTTATCACTTTACATTATAAAAAAGCCCTGTAAGGTTTTAACTTACAGGGTTAGATGGTAGATAATAATGTTGCGAAATATTGAAGACGTCGATCCTTCCGGTAACTTTATATTTTCATCATTCTTTCCAGTGTAAACCCCATTGCTGTAATTGCTTAATAATTTGCAGCAGCGCCCGGCTTTTGGTAGTTAAAGTATAGCTTATTAATGAGGGTGCTACATTTCCCTCTACATGCCTTTCTATAAACTTTTCTGTTTCCAACTCGCGCAGGCGCTGGGTTAGCATATGGTCTGACGCGGTAGGGAAAGCGGCCTTTATTTTATTAACCTGGTTTACCCCCAGCGATATATCATAAAGTATCATCATTTTCCACCGGGTGCTTATAGTCCGCAGCACGTCGTTTACTTCGGTTGTGTTTTCTAATACTTTAAGGTTATGGTTGTTGGTTAAATTTCTTTTTAAAATAGTAGCCATACGTTATAATATTATTAATGAGATAAGTTTAATTGCTAATGAGGTATGGGGGCGGATTCGAACCGCCGTAAAAGGTTTTGCAGACCCCCGCCTAACCACTCGGCCACCCTACCTTTCATGACTCCCTAAGACATAAAATTTTCACATAAAATTTCCTTAACAGCTATTCTCTGCTTTAGCTTTTGTCCCGGTGCTGTACTTTGTAAAGCCGGGCAGACAAATTTGTTATCGGAAATTAATTGACGCGCTAAACGCTACGCCGATCTTTTATCGGCCAAATATTTATTAGACTGATAAACAGCACCTGTAATATCTGCTAATGGTAAACCGGCTAAAATATCTTCATTTACATGGGCAAACGCCACCTGCCTTAAACTATCCAAAACATAAACAGATGGTAAAGGCACATTATGTTCTACGCCTGCATAACGGTTCCATGTGGGGCTATTCTCGCCATATATCCCTATTAACTGTGCAAGTTCATGCTGCTGATCTGCGTAAAATTGAAGCGAAAGACTATGATCCCATAATGCCTGCTTCAGGTCTTCTGCATTATCTGTTATCACCAGCAGGTTACCATAATGGTATTGAATTTCCTGCTGCAAGGTGCTCAATTGTTTAAGGTGAGCTATCCCGGCTTCGCCCCACTGGCTGGAGTAAAAATAAAGCACCAATGGCTTTTTAGTGTAAGAGAAAGATACACCCGATTGGTTATAAATATTCTCATCAAAAAACGGATGCCATTTGTCCCTGTTTTTTGGCGCACTTAAACCATAAATAAAATCACCCGGTTTTGCGGGGTTTAATTTGGCATAAGTTTGCGTAGTATATTCCAGCTCGGTAATAACTTCGAGTGTATCAAATAATGGGTATTTAAGATGTTGGTTAAGCATAAATTAATATTTAAATGTTGTGAAATTTTGTTGTGAACGCATGGGCAGATCTCAACTACAACAATTGCTTAAACCATAAATAGCTTTGTAGAAAGCAGCATTACTGATTAGATATAGGTGTTTAGATACAGACATAATAAAACAATAGATGATTAAATGAATAAATAACGGACCTGAAAGGTCTCTTCTTTCCCAATCAACAACAACACATACAACAGCTGCAGGCGTAGCTGTTTAAGAATTTAAGGTGTGGTGTGTTTATCAATTTCATCTTTATTTTAAGATCATTATCGTATTGCCTGGCAATAAAATACTGATTCTATGTTTGTGTAAAACAAAGCTATAAAATAAACTACTAAATTGGTAGTCTTTTTATAAAAAATTGTATAACTATCTATATTTCAGTCAAAAAAAAATAAACATTATGCTAAATTCCAAAAAAAGAACTTGTATACTTATTGAAGCAACTATTAAATAGCCTGCTTCAATAAGTTCTGCTGGATCATTTCTGATACTTCGAAGAAAGTAGCCAGTTTCTCATCCTCAATCCCAAACTCGGCCAGTTCGTTGATCTTTTCAACACTGCGTTCAATGTAAGGGATAGACGATACCGCATCAGACGATAAATGCACATAGTGCTCCCTCCTGTCGGCCGGGTTCTTTTCTATTTTTATCAGCTTCTTCTGCTCCAGGTAAGCAATGATGCTTACCACCCGCGATTTATCGACCTGTAACAGCTCGGCCAGCTGGTTCTGCGTAACAGGATGGTCTTGTATGCCCAGCATTAGCAAGGCCTCAAAATGGTGGTCTAATTCAAAGGCGGATAGCTCTTTGGTCAGCATCTTTTTATATAGATGGTTGATCTGCCTTAAACTCCGTGATATCAGTTGCACGTGTTTCATAATTGTTAGAATATAAGGGGTACTATACTACTATTTAAGATTTTCCATGTGCTTCCCGGTCGGCTTTATTCTCCCGTTGCGCTTGTTCTATTTCATATTCAAGTTCTGCGTCTATGTTTTGTTCTTCTACCCGTTTGGCTTTGTCCATCAGTTCTTCATGATGGGCCTCTAACCAGTCCAGTTGTTTTTTACCGTAAGAGAATTTGGTAAACAGCACAAACAGCACCGGCACAATAAATATTGAAATGGTAGACGATGCTATCATCCCGCCCAAAACGGTAACGCCAATGGTATTACGCGATGCCGCACCCGCCCCTGTTGCCAGGGCAAGTGGTAAAACACCGAGTATGAAGGCCAATGAAGTCATGATAATTGGGCGCAAACGCAGTTTCACCGCTTCGAGGGTTGATTTAATGAGCTCTTCGCCCCTATCTACCCGCAGCTTGGCAAACTCTACAATCAGGATCGCGTTTTTGGCTGATAGCCCGATCAGGGTGATCAACCCAATCTGCGCATACACATTGTTGGTAAGCGTAGGTACACAGGTTAATGCCAATATAGCACCAAAGGCACTGATAGGTACAGCCAGCATCACCGAGAATGGCACCGACCAGCTCTCGTACAAAGCCGCCAAGAACAGGAACACAAACATGATACTGAACATAAAGATGTATACTGTTGTGGAACCTGCCTTAATCTCTTCATAACTGAGCCCCGAGAATTCGACAGTGTAACCACGCGGTAAAACACGTGCGGCCAGTTTCTTTAATTCATCAAGGCTTTGCCCACTGCTATAGCCCGGAGGGATGGCACCGTCCACTTCTGCCGAGCGGAAAATGTTAAAATGCGAGATCAGCGGTGCAGTAGAGATCGGCTTGTAGCTGATCAATGTACTTAATGGCACCATGCTACCAACCGAGTTACGCACGTAATATTTGTTCATATCGGCAATTACAGCCCTGTAGGTAGTATCTGCCTGGATCACGGTATGATAGGTACGGTTGTAAAGGGTAAAATTGTTAACAAACGAGCTACCCATGTAAGACTGCATGGTACTAAATACATCAGATATACTTACACCAATCTTTTCACATTTTTCACGGTCTACCGTTAACTCATAACTTGGGGTATGTGCCGAAAAATAACTGAACGATGTGGCAATGGCAGGTACTTTATGCGCCTCGGCTACAAAGTTTTGAACTACTTTTTCAAAGGCATGAATATCATCGCTCGAGTTGCCCTGCTCAATTTGCATACTAAAACCCGCAGCCAGTCCAATACCCCTGATAGGCGGCGGTTGAATAACCACGATGTTGGCATTCTTGATACCCGCTTTGGCAAAGCGCACCTTAAGCGCCTTGGTAATACCCTCAATCTGGGTGGCCGGTGTAGTACGCTGATCCCAGGGCTTAAGCATACAAAACATGGAGCCGTTATTGGAGTTGGCGCCACCATTAAGAATATTGAAACCAGAGATAGCCGTATAGTGTAACATACCCGGTGTTGCGGTCACTATCTTCATCATCTTGGTCATCACGTTAACCGATTGGGTAGTTGATGATGCCTCGGGCAGTTGATAAGTAATGTATAAACGCCCACCGTCTTCAGAAGGCACAAAACCCGATGGTTTCATCTTGAATAAAAACCAGGTACCGATACAAATCAGTAATAACAAAAGTACAATATAGCGGGCACCTTTAATGCTTCGCTGTACGCCATTAGTATACCTAAAGGTTATTTTATCAAAGATTCTGTTAAAATGGAAAAAGAACTTATCTAACCAGTTGTTTGATTGCTCATGATGGCTTGGCCTTAACAACAGCGTACATAATGCAGGTGTTAACGACAATGCTATAAACGCCGATACCACAACCGATATAGCAATAGTAATAGCAAACTGTTGGTACAACCGCCCTACAATACCCGGTATAAACCCTACAGGCACAAACACTGATGCCAAGATCAAGGCTATAGCAATTACCGGTGCCGAAATCTCTTTCATGGCCTGGTAAGTAGCCTCTTTGGGCGACATATGCTGCTCATCTATGTAGTGCTGCACCGCCTCGACGACAATAATAGCATCATCTACCACAATACCAATAGCCAACACGAACCCAAACATGGTTAACGTGTTAATGGTAAACCCAAGCGGTATAAAGAAGCAGAAGGTGGCCAGGATAGATACCGGTATTGCAAATATAGGTATCAAAGTAGACCGCCAGTTTTGCAGAAACAGGAACACCACGATGGCAACCAAGCCTAATGCCTTTAATAGCGTGCCAATTACCTCATCCATAGAAACCTTAATAATGGTTACCGATTCAAAAGGCACCGAGTAGTCTACATCCGCAGGAAAAGCTTTCTTCAGCTTAGCTAGCTCTGCATAAACATTTTCGGCTGTTTGCAAGGCATTACTTCCGGGCGACTGATAAATCTGTATGGTTGAGCAGCGGTTACCATCGGCAAAAGCATTACTCGAGAAGGTAAACTTACCCAGTTCAACCCGGGCTACATCTTTCAAATAAACCAGTTGGCCGGTTGCAGGGATACTACGCACTACAATTTGCTCATAGTCCGACACCTTGCTTAGCATCCCGTTTACCAAAATCCCGGTTTCATAAGTTTGCGAGCTCTGCTGTGGGGGTGCCCCTACAGAACCAGCCGCTACATAAACGTTTTGGCCGTTTAGCGCAGCGGTAACGTCAGCAGGCGTTAACCCGTAAGAAGCCATTTTATCCGGATTCATCCAGATGCGCATACTAAACACATCGGTACGGGCACTTACATCGCCCACACCGGGCACACGCAATATGGCATCTTTAATAAATACGTTGGTGTAATTATCCAGAAAGGTAATATTATGCGTTTTCTTTGGCGAATAAATAGCGACCAGCATTAGCTGATCGGGGTTGCTGGCGCGTACGGTTAAACCCAGCTTACTTACTACCGATGGCAGCAAGGGCGAAGCAATACCGACCCGGTTTTGCACATTTAATGCAGCCACCTGTACATTGGTACCTATTTTAAAAGTGACCCGGATACCCACCCCACCGCTGTTGGTGTTTGTACTTTGCATATACTCCATACCGGGGGTACCATTTACCTGCTCTTCAATTGGTATCGCAACAGTTTGCTCAACTGTTTGGGCATCGGCACCGGTATACGATCCGTTAACCGAAACACTCGGCGGAGATATATTGGGGTATTGATCAACCGCAAGGTTAAAAAGACAGATTAAGCCCGAGATCATCAACACAACTGATATAACGATCGCAGTTACCGGTCTTTTGATAAAAGTATTCGCTATCATGCCTACCCTTCTTTACTTAGTTCACGTGATTTTTGTATTTCGTACTCCAGTTCAGGGTCGATATTTTGAGCTTCTACCTTTTTAGATTTGGCAATCAGTTCTTCACGGTTAGCCTGCAAATATTCTAGTTTATGTTTCCCGTAAGAGAAACGGGTGATCACCACAAACAATACCGGTACAATAAATATCGCAATTGTTGATGCCGCAAACATACCACCCAATACCGTGTAGCCAATGGTTTGCCTTGCCACCGCGCCTGCACCTGTTGCCAACACTAGTGGTAATACACCCAGGATAAAGGCCAGCGAAGTCATGATGATTGGTCGCAAACGAAGACTAACCGCCTCGAGTGTTGATTTAATGAGCTCCTCGCCCATATCAACCCGCACCTTGGCAAATTCTACAATCAAAATCGCATTCTTTGCAGCCAAACCAATGAGCGTTATCAACCCTATTTGCGCATAAACGTTATTAGTTAAAGTTGGCACAAAGAGCAGGGCCATAATAGCCCCGAAAGCCCCAATCGGTACGGCAAGCAATACCGAAAACGGTACAGACCAACTCTCGTACAATGCCGCCAGAAACAGGAACACGAAGGTAATGGAGAACATAAAGATATAGATGGTGGTTGAACCCGCCTTCTTCTCTTCATAACTCAAGCCCGAAAACTCGTAAGTATATCCTTCTGGCAAAGTTTTGGTAGCCAGTTCCTGCAAAGCATTTAATGCTTCGGTGCTGCTGTAGCCTTCGGCAGATGAGCCATCAATTTCGGCCGTTCTGAAGATGTTGAAATGTGATACCAGCGGCGGTGCCTCCGTAGGTTTGTAGCTGATTAATGTACCCAGCGGTACCATGGTACCTGCCGAATTGCGTACATAATACTTGTCCATATCCGAGATCTTACTGCGGAAAAGCGTGTCGGCCTGTACCACCACATGGAAGGTACGGTTATAGGTAGTAAAATCATTTATATACAAGCTACCCATGTAAGCCTGTATGGTGGTAAACACATCGGATATATTAACGCCCAGTTTCTCACATTTCTCCCTATCGACCGTAAGGTTGTAGTTTGGCGTGTGTGCCTGGTAATAACTAAAGGCTTTGGATATGGCAGGGTTTTTATTGGCGGCGGCCACAAATTTGGCAACCACCTTTTCAAAATCCTGCAGGTTATCGTTGGTATTGCGCTGCTCTATCTGCATGCTGAAACCAACCGTTGCACCCACACCCGGTAAAGGCGAAGGCTGGATAACCTGGATGTTGGCATTTTTAATCCCTGCATCAGAAATGCGCTTTTGCATTACACCGATTAATCCGGGAACCTGCTCGCTCGATTTGCTACGATCATCCCATGGTTTAAGCTGGCAGTAAATAGTACCATTATTAGAGTTACTGGCATTGGTTACCACGTTTAAACCAGATAAGGCAGCATAGTGTGCCACACCGGGCGTTGATGATATTACCTTCATTAACCGTTGCATTACATCAACAGATTGCGCTGTTGATGATGCCGGAGGCAATTGGTAAGTCACATACAAGTTTCCATCATCTTCTGACGGGATAAAGCCGGATGGCTTTTGCTGAAACATGAAATAAGCTCCCGCACAAATACACACCAGTAAGATGATGATTAATCGCGATGCTTTGATGCTCTTCTGAACACCATTGGTATAACTGGCCGTAATCCGATCAAACCAGGTGTTAAATTTATTAAAGAACCTGTTTAAGGCATTTGCTTTTTTACCGGTCGGCGTTGGCTTAAGTAACAGTGTACACAAAGCTGGTGTTAACGATAGGGCGATAAAAGCAGAGATCATCACAGATATAGCAATAGTGATGGCAAATTGCTGATATAAACGCCCTACAATACCGGGGATAAACCCTACCGGAACGAATACCGCAGCCAAAATTAAGGCAATGGCAATAACCGGGGCCGAAATATCTTTCATGGCCTGGTAGGTAGCTTCCTTGGGCGACATTTTATCATGATCGATGTAATGCTGCACAGCCTCGACTACGATAATGGCATCATCCACAACAATACCAATGGCAAGTACAAAACCAAACATGGTTAAGGTATTGATAGTAAACCCTAGCGGGATAAAGAAACAGAATGTACCGAAGATAGATACCGGGATAGCCAATACCGGTATTAAGGTAGACCGCCAGTTTTGCAGAAACAGGAATACCACTACAGCAACCAACCCGAGCGTTTTAAGCAAAGTACCCACTACATCCTGCATGGAAACTTTAACCACCGTAACCGACTCGAACGGAACCGAGTATTCCACATCAGACGGGAACGACTGTTTTAACTTGGCCAGTTCGCTGTAAATACCATTGGCGGTTTCGAGCGCGTTGCTGCCCGGTGCCTGGTAAATTTGCAGGTACGATGCCCGGTGACCATCTACAAAAGAATTGCTGGAAAAGGTGAACTTACCCAACTCAACCCGCGCTACATCTTTCATGTAAACCAATGCACCTGTTGACGGTGTATTTTTAACAATAATATTTTCGAACTCAGATACCTTACTTAAACGGCCGTTAACCAATATCCCCAGCTCATAAGTCTGGCTGGAAGATTGCGGCGGTACACCTGCCGTACCCGCTGCTACCTGCACATTTTGTGCATTAAGCGCAGCAATAACATCTGCCGGTGTTAAGCTGTAGGATGCCATTTTATCCGGGTTCATCCAGATACGCATACTAAAATCATCCGTAAAACGGTTGATACTGCCTACCCCTGGTACACGCAGCAAAGCATCCTGCACAAATATGTTGGTATAATTATCCAGAAAAGTATTGTTGTGCGTTCCCTTTGGCGAGTAAATGGCCACCATCATCAGCATACTTGGGTTTACCGCACGTACGGTAAGGCCTAAGCGGCTTACTACCGCCGGTAATAAAGGCGTGGCAATACTTACCCGGTTTTGTACATCAAGCGCAGCCACGTCAATATCCGTCCCTATTTTAAAGGTTACGTTCATTTGCATGAGGCCGTTGTTGGTGCTATTACTTTGCATGTACTCCATACCCGGCGTACCGTTTACCTGCTCCTCAATAGGGATAGCAACCGTTTGCTCCACTGTTTGGGCGTCGGCACCGGTAAACTGACCGTTCACCTGTACAACCGGCGGGGTAATATCGGGGTACTGGTCAATCGGCAAAAGCAAAATACTCACTGTACCGGTAATTACCAATACAATGGATATCACTATCGCGGTTATCGGTCTTTTTATAAAGGTATTAGCAATCATATATTTTCATCTATCGTAAGATGCAGAAACGCGTATATCAATTATTTATTAACCCTTGCCGCCTTTGCCTGCGCCCGGGCCTACTTTATTAGCAGTTGTAATCTGCGATCCGTCATGTAATGATTGTACACCATCTGTCACCACCCTGTCGCCGGCATTGATGCCGCTTTTAATGACCACATTAGGCCCAATGGTTTGGCCAATCTGTACTTTCTTTTGTGCAGCAACCAATGTCTTTTTTGTTTTTGCACTATCAGCAGGTGCTTTAGGGTTGGTAATGGTGCTGTCTTTAGCTATGTACACAAAATATTCACCCATTTGCTCAACCACGGCTTTGTTAGGCAATACCAATTGCGGCTGGGTATCCTGGTTATGTACCCTTACCACGCAGCTCATACCAACCCTTAACATATTTTTAGCATTAGGAAATACCAAACGCACACGGATAGAACCCGTTTGCGAATCAACTGCACGGTCAATTATCGAGATCTTACCATTCTCCGGGTAAAGCGTATTATCCGGCAATAAAAGGGTGAAAAGAGAATCTACGTTTGCTTTCTTCTCCATCTGCAGTTTCTCAAATTTAGGCAGTTGTTTCTCATTGATCACAAAATCAACCGCCATCGGGCTATCGGTAGAAATAGTGTTTAGCACTGTTGTACCTACCGATACCACATTACCCAGCTTAACCTGGCTAAACCCGATAGTACCCGAAAATGGCGCGGTAACTATAGCGTAATTAAGATTAGTTTTAGCAGTTTTAACCGCCTCATCTGCAGCTTTTACCTGGCTTTTCGAATTTTCCAGGGTGATCATTGCATGATCGTAAAGCTGCTTGGCAACGGCATTGTATTTATTCAAATAATCATACCGGTCGGCATCCTGTTGCGATTGCTTGAGTGTGCCCTGCGCAACGCGCAGATTAGCTACCGCAGCATCATAATTATTTTGATAAATACGGGTATCAATTTCATATAGTTTTTGACCTTTGGTAACGTGGCTGCCTTCGGTAAAAAAGATCCCGGTAACGGCACCCTGAACCTGCGGTAATAAGCTTACCTGGCTTAAGGCTGCTGTGGTAGATGGGTACTTATCGTAATATAAAACAGACTGCGCCTGAACCTTTACTAAGTTAACGGGGACCTCTGTACTTACCGGCGGCTGCTTTTTTTTGCAGGCACCCAAAATGAGGCAACTTATACAAATGGTATTTAAAAGTACTCTATTCATAGAGGTGGTTAATTTTTATAAGTTAATAACTGATATTGCCCATCGCTTTTTGCAAATCTATTTTGCTTGATAGGGTCTGGAAAAGCGCGTTCAGATAGTTTATTTCGGACGTGATTAAATTCGATTCGGCAGTGATAACGTTAAGATAAGCTACAATGCCTTGTTTGTACTGCAGCGTTACCACAAAATATACCCGCCTGGCCATAGCTACGTTCTTTTGCAGCAGTTGCAAATTGTACAAGTTGCCTTTATAGTTGGCATTGGCGGTGGTGTATTCTTTATTAATCTGTAGTTTCAGGTCGGTTTCATCCCAAGTGATCAGCTGCTCCTGTAACCTGGATTTGCGGATGTTATGCACCCTCGAAAGCCCCGTAAAAATGGGAATGCTCACAGATAAGCCCACCAAAGAGCTTGGGTAAGAACTATCGAAAACATTAGAGAATTTTGAATTAGCAAATTGCCTGTTATAATTGTAAAAAGCAGACAGCGTTGGCAAAAAAGCTGTTTTATAATACCCTGTTAAGGTAGCTTGTAAAGCTTTTTGGGTGCCGAGTTGTTGAAACTCAATCCTTTTTTCGTAACTCAGCTGCTGGGTAGTATCTATGTAAATGCCCTGCATCATCTGGTCGGTGTTAAAGCTTACGTTAAACTGCTGCTCGGGCGGGAAACCCATCAGTTGCTTTAGCGTCGCAAACTGCGGCACCACGTTCTCATTGGCTTGTTTTAACTGGGCCTTTGAGTTATTTAAGGTAATGGTAGCTTCTTCGTAATCAGTTTCGTCAACAATACCACCTATATATTGGTGATAAGTGTCGCGTACATTTTTACCCAGGCGGGCCGTGTCTTCTTTTAAAACATTGATCTGCTCTAGTGTAAGCAGTACGTTATAATACGATTTACTTACAGCCGATACCAGGTAGATCCTGGTGCTATCTGTTACCTGTTGTGCTTCTTTAAGCAATAAGGGGGCAGTTTTGGCAGCATACAATAAGCTTGGGCTAAATATAGCCTGCGAAACAGCCAGTTGCGGTATAAACGTATTGGCTGTGCGGGTGGCAACGCCCGAACTTGAAGTCGACGTAGTTGTACCCGTAGTGCCTCCGGCGGTAGTTCCGCCAGTTGTGGCTCCTCCTGTTGCGGTAGTTGTACCGCCCTGCGTAGTAATAACACCACTTTCCGGAAACTGGATATAATGTGTAACGTTTCCACTGGCGCTAACCTGTGGTAGCCAGGGAGCTATATTTACAGCATTTGTTTCTTTGGCAATGCTTACATTGATCAATGATTTATTCAGCCCGGGCTGATGGATCATGGCATAATCAATACATTGTTTTAGCGACATAAATTCGCCCGAGGCATTGTGGCTGCTATCTGCCTTTACCACCACGCTACTGGTATCGGGCATTACAAGATCAGGTTCAACGGCTACAGGCTTTTTGCGTGGCGGCACTTTTTGTGCATATACAGATGATGCACTTAAAATGATAATTAATAATAGAATGCGGATTTTATCCATATAATTAAATATTCAACATCCTTAACGGGGATGATGCTTGGTCAATAAAACGCTAATAAATTTCCTAATTATTTAAGCAGATAGTCGCATACAAGAAGCACTGGCGTGTCTCTGGTTAATTAATAGGGGCGATTCAAAATTGATAAAAACATCTGTTATTGAGGGTAACAATATTGTTAAAATCAGCTTTCGATAATAAAAACACAACTTCCACATACTTATAAGTCAGTATAGGGTATAGTTTTAGTTTACAGGTGCTACTATTGTTACAATGTAACTATAGTTTAGCTCAAATTAGCTTACTGAGTTGAGCTAAACTGTTAAAAATAGAGAGATAAATAAGAGATAAAAATCAGGCATTATCGGTTAATACTTCCTTTTTAGTTTTTAAGATAAGCATTACTATTACTGATAAAATAATTAACACGAAGTAACTATAGCCCAAATGATGCTCATCCCTGGCAGGAAGCAGGGCAACAATACCATAGCTGAGTATCGACACAATTACATAATTTACCCCGCCAGACAAGCCGCTTGCAATACCCGCATTTTGCGGGAACCTGCTTAAGCAATAGGTAAAAAAGTTATTGAAGGTATTACCGGCCCCTACCTGGATAATAAAGGCGAAGAATATTAAAGTATATAAATCGGCCCGGTAATTAATACTAATGATCATGGCAATTACAAATACAAGCTGTAACGTAAGGTTAACGGCTGCTTTTTTAAAGAACGGACGATCTATGGTCGATTTACCGATAATTCCGCCTGTCATCCAGGCTACGCCCAAAATAAGCGAGCTGTAACCGGCTATTACAGGCGAAAGATGCAGGGTGTGCTCAATGATAAAAGGGCCCGTCATGTTATAGATCATCACCATGCTGTAGGAAAGGCCAACCATAATGAGGGCAAGCGTAAAGGTTGTAGTCTTAATCATTTTACTATATACCCCGGCAATTTTCTTAACGTTAAAGGTCGAGAATGTTTGTAAAGATTCGCCGCTGAATATAAGCTCCAGCACAGCCAGCACAATGGCAAAACCAGCCAGGAAATAGAAATTAGATTTCCAGCCGAAACCGGTTTGCAGGTAGCCCCCGATAAAAGGTGCAACAATTGGCCCCGTTGACCAAATAATGGAGAACAGGCTTAAATAATTCTTCAGCTTTGCCCCCGTAAACAGATCGATAAAGTAGGCCCGTTTAGACACCACTACCCCACCCACGGTTATGCCATGTACAATTCGCATCAGGTATATCACATAAATACTGTGCGTACTGGCTATTACAATACTGGCCGCTGCAAATATCACCAGGCAAATCAGGCTGATGTTATATCGGCCAAAACTATCCAGCACACTGCCAATAAATAGCTGCGTAATGCCGTAGCTAATTAAAAACAAAGTTAATGTTAGCTGTACCTGTATACTGGTAACTCCCATCTCGGCCGACATGCTAGGCAGCGATGGTATATAAATATCTGTAGCAAAACCAGAAAGTGGCATCAAAGCAAAAGCCAGCACATTAGCTATACCCTGATGATGTGCTTTAATTTGTTTGGGCGTTGAAAGTAGAGAGGACATATTACCGGATCTGAAAAAATTTAATAAGCCACATTGATTAATGAGCTTATCTGCGGCAAAAGTAACAGGTTTAAACAGCATGCACTATATAGGCACAGATTATGATTTTTTGAAGACAGTTTGCAAAAATAAGGAACAACCTACAAAGCTGCTTCCATGTAAGGAAACAGCTTTGTAGGTTGTTATATATAAGGTTAAAAATGAAGTCGTCCTATTACCTCATCAGCAATTTGTTATAATCTGAAATTCATAGAAATATAAGGATACCAGCCTTCGCTAGAGTGGCCTGCCATTAGTTGTATCACGGTTAGGCTGGCAGGTGCAAAAAACAAGCCTCCACCTGTGCCAGTATGCCACACGTTTGAGTGCTCGGCTTTAACCCAAACACGGCCCGAATCAAAAAATCCGGTTATGCCTAGTTGGCCAGGCAAAATATAACTGGCAACATCTGCTAATTTCCAGCGTGCCTGAAAATTGTTGTACAACATATCATTACCGGCAAAACGATACTGCAGGTAACCCAGCAAGTTACCCTGCCCGCCTAAAAACATAGACTGGTAAAAGGCAGGGTTACCCACACTGATACCACCACCTACACGATCTGAAAGCACAAAATCTCCTTTGCTATCAAGCGGCTGGTAATAAGTAAACTCCGGCTTAATTTGTGCAAATGCTTTTGAATTGCTGTTTAAACCATTATAGCCCTGTAGCATAACTTCAAAGTAATAACCCTTATAAGGGAGGATATTATTATTTCTTTTGTTGCTGATGAAAATTGCTTTTATTCCTAAGTGAGCCCTTGATTTATCGGTAGTAACACTATCATAAGAGGTAATGTGCGGCATTTGTGTAATATAGCGGCCTGCATTATCATCATTATCTAAACGGTAAAACTGGAAAGACGGGCCAATACTCAGCGTACTGCCCTTACCTGTATGCCAGCGCAAAGCAGGATCGAACTGGTAAATATTGTAACGGGTGCGGTAAAACCGGCGGTAGTCATCAAATTTTAAAAGAGGGGTCTCATTACCCTGGCCAAAAAAGTTTACCGTGTTACCCGGTGCCAGTATATAGGCATTTATGGTAAAATCGGCCTTACCTACAGCTTGCATCCACTGCCCCTGGTATTTAAATCGATAGGCTTTTGTGGCAAATGAATGTGTAAGCAACAATTCCTGCTGGGTAGAGAAGGGTTGTTTGCGGAAACCATCGTAGCCCGTGTATCTAAAACCAAGTCCCAATAAAAAACCTTCATCCTTATTTAATGCAGCAGTTGCCAGCGGCACCCATACATTATACGGATTGGTTGCTTTGAAAAAGGTGGCATTGCTATCGGTAGAAATGTGATTATTTATCTTATTAACCTTACCCGTAAAAGTAATACTATCCTGCGAGCCATAAACCGGGATAACCCGTTTAGCATTTTTAACCTCGTAGGTTTTTTGCCCGGTACTATCTATAAAACGCAATTTAATAGATGATTTGGTATCGATCACTACATGATCGTCACCTCCGGATACATATACCCTGATCTCTTTAGTAATATCGGGGTGATAGGTCATATCCATAAAACTACCTTTAACCTCCCCATGCTTATCCAGTTTATTAATTGCTATTCTCATGGCACCATCCGGTGCATCGGTTACGTTAAACAATTCATCTTTATCGGTGGTATGGATATCAACTACACGATTGATAAAGCGGTAATAAGATGACATGGCTGCCGGCAAATTATTTCTCCGTTTTTTTAATATATTCAATAATTCAGTATGGCGAAAACGATAGCTTTCTGCGGGCAGGCGTTTAAGCGCGGCTTCCAGTACGTCATCAGTTTCGGCCTTTACAAAATCGTTGGTTACCTTCATCCACTCTTCGTAAGTAAACTGATTATCAGGAAAACCTTTCATAAAGCGGGTTTTATAAATTCCATATCTTACCCGTCTTATCTCGGGTGTAAAGTCGCCCAAAATAGGATCTATCCAGGGTAATTCTGCCAGGCTGGGAAACACTCCCTGATTAACATGAAATACCTGGTCGCGGTCGCGCGGTACGGCAGTATACATTTTACTTTTGCCATCTTTAGCAGGAGTCCAGCGCCATTGATCTTCGTGGCGATCCCAGTCGCCTATTAACAGGTCGAGTAAACGGGCGCGCAAAAATTCATGAGAATCAAATCGGTTTTCGTAACTTTTAATCAGCGCATGTTCCATTTCAATGGTATTGTCTGATTTTCCGGTTGGCTCACGCTCTTCCAGCAGGCAAACCATGCCTGTAAATATTTTATTATAATTACCCAGGGCTGTATCTGCTGCCATTACGCCAATAACAGGGTTGGCATGCGGCACATTGGCTGCCTCGGCCAGTGGCGGCACAATGAGGGCCGAGTATGGGTGCTGGCCGCTAAATTCGTCCCCGATCCAGTCAACAGCAAACGTACCTTTCAGGTTATCCGGCAGCAATTTGTCCGGCGCTTTTTCTACACTGCGGATTACCCATTCCCTGCCACTTTTATCTCTCAGCCGCAATGATTTTGATTGCATGCCCCCGCCTTCGCGAATAGGCACTAAGCCACCATTAACCTGCGATATTTTAATAAGCGGCAATTTTACCGGCATGGCCCAGTCTTTCCGGAAATTTTCTCCAAATAACCAGCGGTGTACACCACTAACATTATCGTAAGAGGCATGCACCCTTGCCATAACACTATCAGGGAATATTTGCCAGGCAGACGGGGCAATTTGCTGAGCCTGGCTATAAAACCCCGACACTATAAAAAATAAAACTAATAGTAGTTTTTTAAACATGTTATTAAATTAAGTAGACTCTTATTATTAGTATTGCTTATCGCACTAAACAGATACGGGTGTTGTACAGCATTTGAAATGCTACACTATTGTTAAAGCGAATGGCTTATTACAACAAGCAGCACATCAACTACACAATTATTAATTACCAAAATAGTATGCAGGAAAACATATTAATTACCTGATGATGTATTGCTGTATGACACCAAATGTTGTTTTTTTGCCGGAAGCGGATTTCAATTAATTCATTCGGCAATAAAAATCGACAGTAAGATACCACAATGAATATTATAACGAAAGCTGTACACGCTTTTGCCTCAATAAATGATGCTAAACATACAGAACTTCATTAAAATTTGTAGTTTTTAGTTTTGATGATGGTCACCTGCCGGTAGTATGCATCATGATATTAATAGTAGGTATTACTACTATCGTTACAGGAAAACAGTGCAGAGTACAATTGACTTTAAAACAAATTTATGAAAATAGGCCCAGTAAACTTACTTTTAGCATATACAAGTATATAGCTTATAATCCCTGCTAATGGAAAACTACAGCATTGTTATCTTTATCATGGCCATTATGATCGGCCTTTCGGCAGTTGCCGATAAAATAAAGCTGCCCTATCCTGTTTTACTGATTATTGCAGGTATTGGCTTAGGTTTTCTACCCAATTTGCCGGATATTGAATTAAATCCAGAGATCGTTTTCCTAATCTTTCTGCCTCCGCTTTTATATGATGCTGCCTTTAATATATCCTACCAGGAATTTAAAACGAACATCAACACCATTATTACGCTGGCCGTTACACTTGTTTTTGTCACCACAACGGGCATAGCCGTTGTAGCACACTACCTAATACCCGGCATGACCTGGCCGCTATCCTTTGTGCTTGGCGCCATACTCTCTGCAACAGACGCAGTAGCCGCCATGAGTATAACAAAAGGCTTAGGTATATCGCACAAAACCAGCACCATATTGGAGGGCGAAAGTTTAATTAACGATGCTTCGGCACTGGTAAGCTATCAGTTTGCGGTAGCAGCCGTTACCGGCACCGCCTTTGTACTTTGGAAAGCTACTTTACAATTTGCCATATTGATGGGCGGAGGTTTTGTGGTTGGATCTATAATAGGGCAAATATTAGCTTTTGTTATCAAAAGGATTCATCAAAACAGGCTGGCAACTATAAGCTTTATGCTGCTCACCCCTTTTGTAACCTACCTTGTTGCCGAAGAAATACATGTTTCGGGCGTTATTGCGGTGGTAATACTGGGCTTAAGTATAGCCCATTTTAGCCGCACGGTTTTTCCGGAGGATTTAAAACAGCAATCAAAATCAATATGGGATATTATTATTTTCTTACTTAACGGCCTTATTTTTATTCTTATTGGCCTGCAGTTACCGCAAGTAATTAAGGGTATTACCCAAGCCCAGCTTTTACCTTATATAGGCTATGGTTTCATTATTACTGTTGTAGCCCTGGTATTACGGATGGGCAGGGTATTTTTACAGCAACTTAATTTACAACAAGCGTTTAAAAAAGGGAAAGGTAGAATAACAGAAAATGCGCTGCTTGATTTCAAAAACAGCCTCATTATCAGTTGGTCTGGCATGCGGGGTATCGTATCGCTGGCTATTGCTATTGGCTTACCCATTACCCTAAGCAGCGGAAGCCCTTTTCCGCAACGAAGCGCCATTATTTTAATTTCGGTTATAGTGGTATTATTTACTTTAATTGGGCAGGGATTAAGCCTTCCCTGGCTGGTAAGGCGCTTAAAGGGCAAATAACTTGTAGCCTAGGTTTGATAGGGTGTTATACGACTAAACCATGAGCTGGCAAACCGCTGCTGCGAGGGATTATGCTGAATAATTGCCTCGTACTTTGCCCTGCGCAACTGGCAAATAGCATTATATAAATCTTCCGGATCTGCGGCATTTGCTGCGGCAATACTTAAGGGGCCAATTTGCCCGTCAACTAATAATTTACCCGGCGATAACATGTTTACGCCTTCCTGCAAAAACAAAGAAGCAACCCCTGTACCCATATTTACGGCAGTATCAAAAAGCTGGTTAGCAATCTGCTGATCGTCAATATAATCTAACGATTCTGTATTCCAAAAATTGGTTTTATAAAAGGTTTGTACCTGTGTTTGCAATTGTGCATTACCGTGCAATGCCTGGTTTATACTTGGCGGATGCGCAGCAATAGTGCCATCTACAATTGCCCAACCCGGCCAATTAGGCCAATATTTTTTGACAATGCCTTTGTACGTTTCGCCACTATGATCATTAGGGTTATTTGCATATCCGCCTTCATTACCCATAGTAACCAAGAACGCCGGATTAAATTGAGCCATACTGCTAAGAATTAAGTTGATAATTAGGGCTTTATAAACTTAACGCAATTTATTAAATAAATCAACAGTAAACGACAAAGGCTGCAGAAGCGCAGCCTTTGTACTATAACAACATGCACTGCCTCTCACCGCAGCCCATGTTTATCTTCAATAATTAGAATATTCTAATTGTATATTAATTTTACAACGCGATGCAAACGGCGAAACCCATCTGATGCAGTATCAAATATATAGGATTTTCTTTATTATAAATTGTCGGGGTAACACTTAGTTGTATGGTATTTATGAGAGGCTTACCTGCTCCAGCATATTAGCAAGATCCTGGCGGGAAATGGGCTTAATATAGAAACTGGATATTGCTTTATAAGTGGCTGCTTTAGCATGGTCGGCAACATCAATAGATGAGCTTACAATGTAAACAGTTATCTTTTTATTCACCTTAAACTTAACAAACTCATCTAAAAACTGCCAGCCGTCCATTATCGGCATATTTAAATCAAGCAGTATCACGTCCGGTAATACTTCCGGCGATTCTAAAATGGGCTTTAGGTACTTAATAGCTTCGAGGCCATTATGAAATACCAGTAAGTTCTCACAAAAATCAACCACCTTCATTTGTTTTGATAAAACATAGGTGAATATTTTATCGTCGTCTATAATACACGCAATGTCGAGTTTTTTCATTCTTATTCGTATCAGCTAAATTCTATTCTAAATGTTGTTCCTTGCCCTAAAACACTCGAGGCTTCAATTTTACCGCCCATTGCATCAACTTGGTTTTTAACCAAAAACAAGCCTATGCCGCGTGCATCATTATTATCATGAAAAGTTTTGTACATGCCAAACAACTTATGGCCATGCAGCTTAAGATCAATCCCTATACCATTATCTGTAATTTCCAATACGACAATATTTCCTTCTTTATAAGCTTTGATATGGATATGCAGCTGGCGATCGGTATCACGATATTTAACACAGTTGGTTACCAGATTCAGCAAAATGCTTTCCAGATAAGCAGGATCATACTGAATATTAATATCAGGATCTACCTCCACTATTTTAATGGCATTTACCTGGCGTAGTGATTGCGACAACACCTCCAGCATACGGTAAACCTCCTTATGGAGGTTTAAGATTTTTTTGCTGTATTCGCCCTTACTATGCACATCAACCACTTCATTTAAATGGGAAAGCGTTTGCTGCAGGTTCGATGTGTTGATCACCAGCATCTGCATCATTTTTTGCTTCTCATCTTCTTCCGTTTCGTGGTTTATCATATCCAGCAGCATTTGGATATTGCCCGTGTGCGAACGAAGATTGTGTGAAACGATATGCGCAAAGTTTAGCAGCCGGCCATTTTGCCCGCTAATAACTTCCATTGCTTTTTTACGTTCCTGCTCCATTGTTTTACGCTGATGAATATCGGCATAGGTACCCAGCATCAATATTGGGTTGTTGTTATCATCCCACTTAATTACTTTACCCCTAATTTCTACCCAAAGCCAGCTCCCGTTTTTATGCATCATCCGGCATTCGCAGGCATAAAACTTCTCCTGCTTTTTGAAACATTTTTCCAATTCGGCAAAATTAATTTCCCGGTCATCCGGATGGATAAAATTGTGCCATGTATTCATCATGTTGGCTACAATTTCATTGGGGTGATACCCAAATATCGCTGCCGATCTTTTATTATGGATGGTTTCATCCGTCTGCACATTCCACTCCCAGGTACCAACCTGGGTGCTTTTTATAATATTATCCAGCCGCTGCCTCTCTTGGAGTAAAATCTCAGTAGATCGCTTACGCTCTGTAATATCCTTGATCTGCGAAATAAAATACAACGGTAAACCATCGGTATCGCGCACCAGGGTAACACTCAAGTAAATCCAAATCTGATGGCCATCTTTATGGAAGTACCGTTTTTCCATATTGTAAGAAGGTATCTCTTTGTTTAACAAGCGGTGCATGTAACTCAGGTCGATATCCAAATCATCCGGGTGCGTAAACTCCTGAAATGTATGCTTCAAAAATTCATCTTCGTCATAGCCCAGTAAACTACAAAGGCTGTTATTTACTTTAATCCAATGGCCCTCTGTTGATACAATAGCCATACCAATAGGTGCGTGATCAAAAGCCTGATGAAATTTTTCTTCTCGCTCTTCGAGCGCGCGTATCATACTAACCTGAGAGGTTATGTCTTCTAACGTGCCATATATTTCGGTACACTGGTCGTCTTCAAATGTGGTATTAACGCGCATTCGTACCCATTTAAAAGTCCCCTTTACAGTCAGCATCTTAAATTCACCTACTTGGGGTTGCCCTGTACTTATGGCATATTCTATCATTTCGCAGGCAGCTTCCTTGTCTAAATAAGACTCGCTGGCATCATTTAACGTAAGGTAATCTTCGGGGCCAACCTCATAAATATCCCTTATGTACTCGTTCCAGTAAATTTCGCCCGTTATCAGATTTCTTTGCCAAATACCCAGCTGAGCCAAAGGTGTAACCTTTTCATACAGTTCCAGTTTCTTATGCATCGCAGAATTTAAATGTATCAGCTACAGATATTAAGAACTATTATAAGCATAATTTAAAGTATAACTGCCATACTTATCATTAATTTGTTGATTTACTTAAGTAACAAACCTGTTTGTTATAAACAGGTGTAGTATATTAATACACTTTTTTATTGTTATTTTAAAACGCCAAACATTACAATTTTGATTACCAATTACTTAACAGTTAATACTTTGGGAGTTGTTGATAAACCTTTGCCCGATATTAACAATTCAGTGGTGATAGCGCGGGTATAGGTTTTTATCTCTTCCTGAAAATCAACCACAGATGCACCAGACCGGATCTCTTCCAATCGCTTTTCCCAGGAGCCGGTGAGTTCGGCCTGGGCTATTTTTTGATCTTTAACCACAGTGTAAACCGCCAAACCCATTTTAGTGGGCAGCAGGTTCTTTTTTTCACGCATCACATAATCGCGCTTAATCAGCGTTTCAATTATAGACGCACGGGTTGCCGGGGTACCCAGTCCGCTATCTTTCATAGCGTAGCGGAGTTCTTCGTCGTCAATTTCCTTACCTGCGGTTTCGAGTGCTTTTAATAAGCTGGCTTCGTTGTAAAGCGGCTTAGGTTTGGTTTGTTTTTCTAGTATAGCTTTGTTAGGCACCGGCAGGTTTTCACCCTGTACAACTTTAGGCAGGGAAGCGTTTTCTTCGTCCTTCTTTTCCTCATCGGGCTCATTAAAAACTGCCCGCCAGCCTGCCGAGCTAATCACGGTACCACTGGCTATAAATTTACTGCCCGATTGAACTGTAATTTTAGTGATCTCCTTAATACAATCGTGGTGAAAGGCTTCGAGCATACGACCAACCACCATATCGTAAATAGCCTGCTTATCGTCCGATAGTTGGTAAGGCACTTCACCGGTAGGCAAAACAGCGTGGTGATCTGTTACTTTTTTTGCGTTAACGCTACGCTTGTTTAACTTGTTTTCGGCCAAAAAGCTGGCTTGTTTGCCAAACTGCGCATGGTCTTTATATTTATCTATCAATGCCGGCACGGTGGCAAAAACATCGTCGCCAATGTAGCGGCTCCCGGTACGCGGATAGGTTACCAGTTTGTTTTCGTACAGGTTTTGCAGTAGTGAAAGTGTTTGATCTGCCGTAAAACCTTTGCGTTTGTTGGCCTCCTGCTGCAAACTACTCAGATCATGTAATAATGGAGGCGGCTCCTTGCGGGGTTTGGCTTCCACACTGAGAATATGGCCTCCGTTTGGAAAACCGGCGGCAACATCCTGTACCTGATCTAATATTACCTGTGCGTCTTCTTTAGTCTTAAAATTCTCTGGCGCTATAGCACGAAACATTTGCCCGTCCTTATCAACCTGTATGGCCACCTGATAATAAATCTGCGGAACGAAATTTTTATTCTCCAAATATCGCGAACAGATCATGGCCAACGTCGGTGTTTGTACACGGCCTAATGAAAGCACCGACCTTGTACCGGCCGAAAGACTTAATGCCTGTGTGGCATTCATCCCCACCAACCAGTCTGACTGTGAACGGCAATGGGCCGAATTAAATAGCGTATCGTAATCGGTACCCGGCTTTAAATTGCGGAAACCTTCTTTAATGGCGGCATCTGTTTGTGACGAGATCCAAAGCCTTTTAAATGGCTTTTTACATTTAAGATAGTAGTAGATATAGCGAAAAATCAATTCTCCTTCGCGCCCGGCATCCGTTGCTACGATAATTTCGGTAGCTTCGTCAAACAGGCCTTTAATAATATCGAGTTGTTTGCGGACTGATGGGTCTTCGATCATGCCATCCTTACTTTTTACCTTGCGGATAGAAAGTTTGAATTTAGCGGGCAGCATGGGTAGGTTTTGTACACTCCAGCCATAAAAGCCATACTCCTGCGGCGGGGCCAGTTGCAGTAAATGGCCAAAAGCCCAGGTAAACGTATAGCCTTTGCCTTCAATGTAACCGTCGCGCTTTTGGTTAGCGCCAAATACTTTGGCAATTTCGCGTGCTACCGACGGTTTTTCGGCGATAATTACTTTCATAGACCGCGGTTAGGTGATCAAATACGGTAACGTAAGCGGATAGATCTGCCAATGGCATCGGCCAGCCCGTTAAGTGCCGGGTCTTGATTTTCTTTAAAAAGCCAAACCTTTTCGTCCCATACCAGTGTCCGGTTTTCGTCCAAAACTTCTACCTCTAACTCGGTAGTTCCAATAGCCGGAGGATTGGGTGATAATAACTTGATCGTGTAATCCTGTTGTTCAAAAGTGATGCGCAGCGCCTGTCCCATAAATCAGGCTGAAATTACGGAAACCCATCGGCATTACAACCGTTGTGGAAAAATCTTTGCTAATTTATTTAGATATTTAACCCGAACAGAAAATAGAAACGGCCCATTTTTTATTGGAATGGGCTGTTTCTGATCTACTTAATATGGGTGCATATGATTAGTCTAACAGTCCGAATTTTATTTTTTGGCTCCCTGTCATCATCACAAAATCGCCCGATTCGAGGTGTTTTTCTCACCTGCATCAGGGAAACTCAAGTCGCATATGGGGTCTATTTCAAATTCATAAACGTATTTTCTGCCTGCGGCAATCTCTTTTTCCTCAAAATGCTTCAATGCCTTTATTTTCGTGAATTTATGTTGCCGATAATTTGATAGCACCATAATACTTATAATAACCTGTTTAAGATTATAAAATAGCGCATTTAATGCGCTGAAATTCTGTTGGGTTACAACCTGCAAAGTGTTTAAAAAACCGACTAAAATGCGAACTGGTATCAAAATTCAGTTTATCGGCAATTTCCTTTACGCTGAGTTCTGATGCGCATAACCAGTATTTAGCTTCCTGGTAAATGCGGTTATGAATTAACTGTAGTGGCGTTAACCCGGTTTCATGCTTAACCACTTCGCTTAAATGTTTGGCGGTAACAAACAGCAGGTCGGCGTACTCTTGTACCGTACGCAGTTGCATAAAGTGCGCCTCTACCAGTTTCTTATAATGGTTTACCAACTGCTGGGTGCGGTTTGGGTGTGTAATACTTACTGCCGGCTGCTCCCGGCCAACGGCACGGTTACACTCAAATAATAATTCAAAAAACAGCAATCGCAGCATTTGCCTGTGAAACGGCTGCTGGCTATGAAATTCCTGATCGAGCTTTTGCAATAAACTATATATGGTAACCTTGTTATGCTCAGCAAGCAAACAAACCGGGGCTTTATCTGCATCGTGATCGAGTAGGTTATTAACTACGGCTTCCTGCATCAGCCCATCTGCCAAAAATTCTTTCTTAAATAATACAATATACAAGTCCAGATCTTCGGTAGCCTGGTGCCAGGCATTTAAAGAATGTGGCGTGGTAAGATGCAGGGTATTGGCCGTAACCTCAAATCGAAACTGATTGATGGTGCGTACCGCGCTGCCTGCAAGGCATAATACCAAGGCATAATGGTCGGCTTTAAAGGGCAGTTGCGCTACCATATTGCCGGTGTGGCGAATAATGGCAAAGTTTTCTTCGGCAACAAGTTCGTCTTTAAATTGGGGGTGGTTCTGTGGATGTTGATCTGCAGATGTAAAGTGACGGATAGTAGTAGAAATGTCTAATGTTTTTGCAAATTGTTCCATTTTTTCAGTTGGGGTTGACTGCTGCAAAAGAAACGATACTGTAAACAAAAACTGTCATAACAGTGTATAGGGAAGGTTTTTTGTATCAGAGCAAAGTCATAACATTAATTTAACATAGCAACTATATTTATACAAGCAATGGCTGTAAACCAACAAAGCGGCCTGCTCAAATTAAAGAGCAGGCCGCTTTTCCATCATCACTAAGCAATAAGACGATTTATATTTACAAGCCAAAGGCGTAAGCAACACGCAGACCGAAGAAGTTGTTGTTGCTACCGTTGTCAACAAATTTGGTATTACTTTCGAAGCGAACACCAGCGTCAAGATAGTTTTTACCACCTAGCGGGAACTGGTAACCTATTTGTGGGGCGTAAACAAACGCAGTTGATTTATCGGCACCTACTTTATTTTTATCGGTAACAAAAGAAGCACCGGCTTCGCCCTGGATGTAGAAGTTACCTACCGGATAGAATTTTAAACCCGCTTTAACAGGGATTAATTGCAGGTCGCTGCCTTTAAGGCCGGTTACATCATTTGTTTTGGCAAAGAAGTTATCGAAACCGGCATTAACGGTTACATATAACTGGTTATTATAGATTGGGAAATCTGCCTGTAAAGATCCGCCCAAGTTCCAGTTGTAACTGTTGTGTAAGCTACCTACCGGAACGCCACCATCGGGCCCAACACTTAATATAACGCCAGAACGTGTTGCAGCACTTGCAGGGGCAGTACTGGTTTGTGCTTTAGTAGATAAAGTAAATATGCTTGATAATGCAAGTATTAAAACACTTAGTTTAATTGAAGTTTTCATTTTTATTATAATTATTAGTGTAGAAATGTTTTTCATTAAATTGTTACCTGTAAATCTGGTAGCATAGTTCATATGCCTGATGGTACCAGTGCAGCAGCCTGCCTTTTAATAATGCTTTGTGATGATCTTGTGTCTTCATTGTTATTGTTTTTCATTCGACGGGTCAAAGGTATGGCGGCTACCCAGGCACATCAATTCCAAAACTTCGGCGTATAGAACCAATTTTTCCGTTTCGGTAAATGCGGGAAATTTCATGGGCTTCATCCTCCCCCAACCTTTGGAGAAAAGGCATAAAAAAAGCGGCATCAACCTGGTTGATACCGCTGCTTATTACTTCAATAAAAAAGATGCACCTCAATACATCTAATCAAATATATAATTTA
>NZ_MPPL01000001.1:3189262-3193237 GCF_001911425.1 Mucilaginibacter polytrichastri
ATGCAATTAAGTTGCAATAGAAAAGAAACAATATTACTTAGATATTAGTAGCTAATGCCTTTTCAAATTTAAGCTGATTTGGCCGCTGCCTTTTTAGTGCATTTGGGGCAGGTACCGTTGGCATATAAAGTAAAACCTTCGGTTTTAAAACCTTCGGGCAGGCTTACGGGCGGCAAATGCAAATCGTCGAGGCAGTATACATTTTTACATACCGTGCAATTAAAGTGCAAATGCTCATCGTGGTGATGATGCTCTCCGCAGTTTGAAGAGCACATGGCATAGTTTGCTGTACCATTAAGGTCAAATACTTTATGGATAATTCCTTTTTCTTCAAAGGCATTTAAAATACGATATAAGGTAACCCTGTCTATATCGTTCATCACGCTTTCGAGATCGGGTTGCGATGTGGCTGTGCTCTTAGAGGCCATCATTGACAGAACCCTAAGCCTGGGGCTGGTTTTCTTTAAATGATGTTTATCTAAAAGATCTTCGAAATCAAATTTATTCCTGGTTTGTGCCATTAGAATGGGTTAACGTACTAAAGTATGCAAAATTACAAAGAACGAATGACTTTTAACTAAGCACATCTGCAAAATGAAGTTTTGATGAATAAAATAACCCGGCAACGACCTATCTGCTTTTTTACAATAATCAAATGCAATATTATTGCATTTATAATGCATCTTTGTTGCGTTATAAATGAACAGAGTAAGCATGCGTATAACCATATTATTTATTTTATTACTTATTGGTACCAATTTAAGCTACGGGCAAAACACAGGTTTTACACTGAGTGGTAAAGTAAAAGATGCGGCTACTAAAACACCGCTTAGCCAGGCCACTGTCTCTGTAACAGGCACATCAACAGGAACCCATAGCGATAGTACAGGGTTTTACAAACTGGTTATCCCGGCAGGGATACATAAAATAAGATTTGAATTTGTAGGGTATGCTACCATAGATACGGTACTGAATGTAAATACTAACATCAAATTAAACGTATCTCTAAAACCATCAGACCAGTTTCTGAAAGAAGTACAGGTAAAATCTACAGCAGAAGTCCGCAAAACGATAGAAACCCAAAGCCTCACTGTATTACAGGGTACCGAATTAGAGCGCACCCGTGGTTTAAGCCTGGGCGAATCTTTAAAATCTATTACCGGGGTAACCACTTTTCAAACCGGGCCATCAATTGCCAAGCCTATTATACATGGCCTGTACAGTAACCGAATCCTGATATTAAATAATGGCGTACGGTTGGAAGCACAGCAATGGGGATCTGAGCATGCACCCGAGATAGACCCCTTTATTGCCAACAGAATTGAGGTTATTAAAGGTGCAGCCGGGATCAGATATGGATCAGACGCCATAGCCGGGGTTATTTTGGCCGAACCCAAGGCATTGCCAACAACACCCGGCACAATGGATGGCGAAGTTAACGCTGTAGGCATGAGTAACAGCCGCCTGGGTGCCTTTTCTGCAATGGTAGAAGGTGCTTTGGGTAAAAAGCTGGAGGGTTTTAGCTACCGCATACAGGGCAGCTATAAACGGGCGGGCAATACCAGTACGCCTAATTATATATTGGGCAACACAGGTTTAAGCGAAAACGATTTCTCGGCTGCATTACAGTACTACCACAAAAACTATGGTGTAGAAACCTATTACAGCAACTTTAATACCAAACTGGGTATTTTAGCGGGCACCGAAGTTGGTTCTATTGCAGATTTAAAGGCGCGCATACAGGAAACAGTACCCACTACACCTGCTGACTTTACTTACACCATTGACCGTCCTTACCAAACCGTAAACCATGCTACGGCCAAAGTACGCGGCTTTTACAATTTTGATGATGGCAGCAAGCTGCAAATACAGTACGCCTACCAAACCAATAAGCGGTCTGAGTATGATCTGCTTTCGTATTCGACAAGCCTCAACCCATCTTTATATCTGAAAATTAATACCTCTACTGCGGATATCAATTTCGACCAGAAACCCATCGGCGGCTTAACCGGATCTATCGGCGTGAGCGGCATGAACCAGGGTAACGTGCGGATGTACCAATACCTGATACCCAACTTTGTAGATTATGATGGTGGCGCTTACATCATTGAACGATACCGCTACAAAAAACTACTTTTCGAAGCCGGGATCCGTTACGATTACCGCTGGCTGAAGGCCTACCGGTTTAATGATACCGTTGCCAAAATAGAGGCTACCACCACACATTACCAAAGCAGCAGCTCTACCCTGGGTGCCACTTATAATATTACCAGCGATCTCTCCCTGAGCGGCAATTTTGGTTCGGCATTCCGGGCCCCTACAGTTAATGAACTTTACTCAAATGGTGTACATCAAACCCTGATCTCTTATGAAGTTGGCGACCCAAATCTTAAAACCGAGCGGGCCAGCAATTTCAGCCTTAATTTAAATTATCAGTCGCATAGGGTGGCTATTGATTTGCAGGGCTATTATAATAACATCAACAATTTCATTTTCCTGCAGCCCACAGGGCAATACACCCGGGTGCAAAGCGGCTCTTTGCTAATGTTTGATTATACGCAGGCCAATGTATTTTTCAGAGGGATTGACCTGGGCGTAATTGTAAAACCGTTAGATTCATTAGAGATCAATTCCAAAACATCCCTCATTTATGCCTACAACAAAACTATTCATGATTATTTAATCTATACCCCGCCTATGCGCTTGCAAAATGGCGTCACCTATCACTTTGGCAGCCTGGGGGCTTTTAAAAATTTAGTGCTTGGTGCCGAGAATGTATTTGTAGCTAAGCAAACCAAGGTTCCAGCTAACCAGGATTATGCACCGCCACCGGGCGCCTACAGCTTGTATAATGCGCATTTGGGATTCAGACTCATCATTAATCACACTTATGCAGCTATAGACCTGTCGGTAAACAACCTTACCAATGTGGCTTATAAGGATTACCTCGACCGGTTCAGATACTTTGCCAATGAGCCGGGCCGCAACATCATATTCAGATTACGGGTGCCTTTCAGCATCCTGCAAAATAATAAGTAAATAAAAATTAAACAATTAAATCAAAAACCCATGCTAAAACTAAAACACGCAACGTATGTGCTGTTGGGAACAGCCCTATTTTATGCAAGTTGCAGTTCGAAATCAGAACAAGCGGTGGCACCAACCATCGCCAATGAACAACTGACCTCTGCTTACCTTAAATTAACAAACGAAGCAAATGCTTCTGATACAACATCTTGCAGGTACAGGTTTCATCTGGACAACAACGGCAATGTTAAATCTACCGATTCGACCGCGCTGGTAATCAAAGCCAATGCTAAGTACGATGTAAAGGTGGTAATGCTGGATACCACCCAAAGCCCAACCTTCACCGTATCAGACGAGATTAAACAACGTCAAAATTATCACTTGTTCTTCTTCCAGCCAACCCCAATTTCATCTGCTAATCTGGTTATCGGCACTAGTTCGCCGTATATTTCTGGCACAGTTACGAGCGCAACAGGCCCTTACCTCAACTTAGCCGTAGCCCGCACAGATTTAGATACCAACACGCCGCCATTGCAAGTAGGCCTAACAGATTTATTTACCACCGGCGCAGCCAGCACAGGTAACTTAAGGTTGGTACTACGCCATCAACCCAATGCTAAAAACGGCCTGTATGCGCCTGGCTCAAGCGATTTGGACGTAAACTTTAAAGTAACTATTAAATAAACCATTACCAACATGAAAAAACAATTAATAATCATATCCACGGCCTTTATTAGCTTGCTATCCCTTAGTGCCAGCGCACAGGTTAAAAGCTACCTTAGCATATTTGGAGGTATATCTAACCCTACCGGAGAATTTAAGAAAGCCGATTACGGCGAAATTTACCACGAGAACAACAAAGCCGGTTACGCTAAAAATGGCTTTACCATTGGTTTAGATGGCGCTTACTATTTTTATAAAAATTGGGCTGTGGCGGGTACAATTTCT
>NZ_MPPL01000001.1:3193247-3213483 GCF_001911425.1 Mucilaginibacter polytrichastri
ACCAGGATCAAGGCCAGCTAAACAGTAGCGATGTGCAAAACCTTTCTGCCGGTTATACCGATGGTTTCGGGGTAGATCAGTCTGCTGTAACATCAAACAAGCGTTACAAAAACTTAAACGTGTTGGTTGGTCCGCAATATACATTTGTGTTTAACAAGTTGTATGTAGACCTGCGCGCCAATGCAGGAATTATTAAAAGTTTCTCGACGCCAGAAATCGACGTAGTGCTAACTGATGATGATAAAGACTATCCCTTTACCCAGCACAGTTCAACCGCTACAGCTTTTGCTTACGGTGGTAGCGTTGGTTTACGCTATAGCCTAACCAAATGTATTGGCTTGGCATTGAAAGAAAATTATATTACTTCTGACGGCATCAAAATTGACAATGACAATCGCAATAATACCGCCGGAAGATTTGTAACCAAGCAACCGATCTCAGAATTACAAACTACACTTGGTTTAACGTTTACACTATAATAAAAAAATCAAATTATACAAAGCGACTAACCCTTTGGGTTAGTCGCTTTGTTATTGCTGCCAATACATATACCTATACCTATAAAAAAGCGGCTCCCTGTTTTACTAGAGAACCGCATGAATTAAACTAAACTAACTAACTTCTCACCGGAAGTGTCTTTTGCCTATTTTAAAAATCGGCATCAATTAATTCTTTATTAATCATAGCCGCTGCAAATGAGCCTGTAGCCGCAGCAGAAGCCACAGATCGCATAACTGTAAAGCAATCTCCTGCGGCGTACAAACCCGGTATTGTTGTGCGGCCAAATTCGTCGGCCTTAATTAAACCGCTTTCTGTAAGCTGACAACTCAATTGTTGCGGTATATGGCAATGCTGATGAAATGGTAACCTGGCATATAAAACCGAAACTTCTACAGTACTGCCATCTGTAAATAATACGCTGCTTATTTGCCCATCCTTGTGTATGATCTCTTTTAACACTGCTTCCACAACTTTAATACGCTTAGTTTTCAGCTTCATCAACTGATCTTCGCTCAGAGACGATTTTCCATTGGTAAACAGTGTGATATGATTAGTCCAGTTGCTGATGAGTTTTGCAAAATCGAAACCGGCATCTCCATTAGCCAGTATCCCGGTAGGCTGGTTGCTAACTTCATAGCCATGGCAATACGGGCAATGCAAAACCGAAATACCCCAGCATTTGGCAAAGCCGGTAATTTCTGGCATCACATCTTTAATCCCTGATGCAAAAATCAGCTTGGCTGCCGTAAAAAACCGGCCGGATAATGTGCCAATTTCAAAACCATTATTATAAGGCATACCATAAGCAGCCCTATCTTCAAAAAAACTGACTGTGGTATATTGCGCTAACTGCTCCCTAGCTTTGGCTGCAATAGCCCCAGGTGTCTCTCCATCCCTCGTTAAAAAATTATGTGAGTGCGGGGTTTGCCGGTTACAGGGTTCGCCACTATCAATAATCAATACTTTACGTAAAGCCCGGCCAAGCGTTAAGGCGGCTTGCAGGCCTGCGTAACTGCCGCCAATAATAATTACATCGTAGTTGTTATCCAACGCCATTACAATATTGCTTTAAAGGGGTCTTCAAACTCAAACTGCTGCTCGTACATGATCTTCTCCACGTTGGTGATCAAACAACTTTCCAGATCGGAGGTAATCTGTACTTTGTCTATATCCTGCCCTATAAACACCAGTTCGTTTATTCTATCGCCATAAAGGGCAGACCAACGTGCTTCTATCTGTTGCTGGTTAAAGGCAAAATCGCCGTTCACTATCCTTTCCTTGTACGGCATAGATGCCCACCAAACGCCGGCATAGTCTACCTTTAATGAGCCGCCTGCCTGCGAGAAGTTAAGCGCTTCATTGCGCCGCGAGGCCAGCCAGAACATACCTTTGGCTCTGATGATATTATTGGGGTACTCCTCATTTAAATACCGCCACAATCTTTCGGGATGAAACGGCTTTTGTGAACGAAAAACAATAGAACCGATGCCATATTCTTCTGTTTCTGAGGTATGATGCCCCTCCAGTTCCTTGATCCACCCGGCGGCTTGTGATGCTTTATCAAAATCAAATTTACCGGTGTTTAAAATTCTATCCAGCGGTACTTTACTAAACTCACTTTCTATCAACTCGGCTTCGGGGTTTAACTTGTGGATATACTCCTTCAACAAGCCAAGATCGTTCGGTAATATCAGATCTGTTTTATTAAGAATGATCACATTGGCAAACTCAATCTGGTCGGTGAGCAAATTAACAATAGCCCGTTGGTCGGCTACATCGTCGGTTAGGTTTCTGTCCAGCAATTTTTCATTGCTCACATAATCCTTAAAAAAGTTAAAGCAGTCAACCACGGTAACCATGGTATCCAGGGTACTAAAACGGCTGAGGTCTATACCCTGATTATCATCAGCATAAGTAAAAGTTTGTGCTACCGGGATGGGTTCAGAGATGCCGGTACTCTCAATCAGCAAATAATCAAACCTATTTTCTTTAGCCAGTCGCTCTACCTCTATCATCAAATCTTCGCGCAGGGTGCAGCAAATACAGCCGTTGCTCATCTCTACCAGTTTTTCGTCGGTACGCGATAAGGTATGTTCATTTGCCACCAGTTGGGCATCAATGTTAACCTCGCTCATGTCATTAACAATGACGGCAACTTTCAAATCATTTTTATTGTGCAAAATGTGGTTCAGCAGCGTTGTTTTGCCGCTTCCTAAAAATCCACTCAGCACGGTTACGGGTAATTTCTTGTTAAGCATGTATCAGATATATGATACAAAACTAAGTATTATAATTTTAATTGCAACTAAGTTGCAATTAAAATTATCTTTGTACTATGTTTAAGAATACCAGTAATAAAATGGATGTTGCAGGCATATGCGTATCCATTCTATGTGCCATACATTGCGCGTTACTACCTTTAGTTATTACCCTACTCCCTTTAATAGGCCTTGGCTTTTTGGCTAATAACTATTTCGAAGCATTAATCATTGCTGCTTCGCTGTTAATAGGCTATACCTCTTTAACTACTTCGCAGCGAAAGCACAAGCAAATCTGGCCACTTGTTATATTAACTACAGGATTTATGGTGATTTTTATTGGCAAGATGTTGATTAACCCATATTACGAATGGCTTTTTTTGCCTGCAGGCGGTTTATTGATAGCTAGTGCCCACTTATACAATTCGAGACTAAGCACACACCCTCATGAACACTATTAACAGATCAAAAAGATGGCTCATGGCCATGGTATTGTGTATGTTAAACCCGGCTTGCACACATAAAGTTACAGAAAAGGCTGTTGGTATACACCAACAAAAAAGCCCTCCGATAAATCGGAAGGCTTTTTTATAGAAAAACAAATTCTTATTTCTCTTTATTTTTCAGATCAGTAACACCTTGACGAATTTCTTGCGCCAGGTTTTTTACTTTTTGAAAACCGGTTCTAACACGAGTACCAGCCGCTTTGTTTCCTTTGCTATAAAAGCTCTCTGCATCTGCTTCTATCGAAGCGATCAGTTCTTTCAGTTCATTAAATTTGTCCATCTATATTAAGTGATTTGAATTTCAAACATAAATAATTTGATAATGTTTGCAGCAAATATTTATAAATGACACTATTTACCGTGATTAAACCCTTTTAGTTAGCTTTTACTCATTTGCAAACGGCCTGACTAACAGCATAAATATAAGCGCCTGCACCAAATTGAACACCACAATTGTTACACGAAACCGATGTTATTCCGCTAGTTTTTCGCCCATCATTTAGACTTTAAGGACAGCTTACCTGCAAATAATATGTATTTTAGGCTTAAATAAACCCGAATAAGTGATACTGTAAAATCAAACTATGCATCAGTTAACCCCTTTCCACGTTGCGGTACCTGTGTATGACCTGCAACAAGCCCGCGAGTTTTACCGCGAAGTGTTAAGCTGTGCCGAAGGGCGAAGCAGCGACCAATGGGTAGACTTTAATTTATTTGGGCATCAGTTTGTGATACACCTTAAACCAAGGCCTAAAACCGAAACAGAACATCACTTTAACCCGGTCGATGGCCATGATGTGCCTATCCCTCATTACGGCGTGGTGCTGGAATGGGATGCATGGCACAATCTGGAGGCAAAATTACGGAGCCATGGTGTACAATTTATTATAGAACCGGGCATCCGTTTTGCCGGCAAGCCCGGCGAACAGGCCACTATGTTTTTTCTTGACCCATCTGGCAACGCGCTGGAGTTTAAAGCCTTTAAAGATATGGGGCAGTTATTTGCCGTATAATTATCGCCTCTCGTTATAAACCTGAAATTCGGCTATAGAAGGCTGGCTGTTGTAGCCATCAATCCATACCCTAACTTTGTTACCCCATACCCTGTTAAACCGGTGTACTTTTATTTTGGTAGCATTATCGCCGCTTAGCAAGGTGTGCCATTGTCCTTCGGCAAAATACTCCAAACGGTAGTTTTTAATATTAGCTTTCTGCTCGGCAATAACAATGGTGTTAAAAGCTTGCTCGCGTGTAAAATCTACTTCATAAAAAGGATTTTTAACTGTTGAATTTGAAATCCACGAGCTACCGAAATCATCATCATTGGCAAAATCCATAATATTCATATCATCACTCCAGCTAGAAATTGAGGGTTGATTTTTGGCGAGGTTTGATGAAATAATAGGTGCATCCAAGGGCGGCAACTTAGCAACGGGGCCTTCGTTTTTCCACATGCTGCCTATTTGCTTTAAACCGGCAATGGCATTGTCATCAATTACCCCATCGCGGTTGGGCGCTACATTGAGGATAAAATTACAACGGGCATTATTTAGCGGAATTAAAGTTTCGTTAACCAGCTTAGGAATATCCTTAACCGGCGTGGCCGGGAAATCTGTTTTCCAGAACCAGGCGCTGTTGATAGGCAAACAAGCCAGCGCAGGCATATGGTTGCTTTCTTTCGAAATCCTTTGCCCAGCTCCCATCTCATATGTTTTTATATCGCTGTAATACAGGCCCTCACCGGGATATTTGGCACCGTTAAGATCCATCAGCAAGCAATTAGGCTGTAGCTTTTTTACCAGCAGATAAATATCCTCGAACGGGATATCATCATAACTAATCCTCGACCATGGGGCATCCCAGCCATCAATAATCAATGCTTCGATAGGGCCATAATTACTTAAAAGCTCCGTAATTTGCGCCTTAACCATCTCAATGTGCTTAGGCTGAATTTGATGCGGACGCAAGCGATGGTGGGTATCCAATATAGAATAGTACAACATCACCTTTAATCCGTTAGCACGAAAAGCATTTACATATTCCTTAACCACATCGCGTTTTAGCGGGCTGTTCATTACGTTGTAGTCGGTGGTTTTGGTATCCCAAATACAAAAACCGCTATGGTGCTTAGTTGTTAAGCAACCATAACTCATATTGGCAGATTTTGCCGCTTTAGCCCACTGATCGCAGTTTAATTTCTTTGGATTAAAAGCTGAGGCCGGCGCATCCGGATCGGGCCAGTCCTGGTTCATATAGGTGGGGATGTTAAAATGTATAAACATCCCGAACCGCAAATCAACAAATTGCTGTTGTAGTTGGGCTAATGGTTTTTGTTCAACAGTTTGCGCATTTGTTAAGCCATTTAAAAGCAGCAGGCAAATTAAAACCGCAAGTATTTTTCGTAAAGTCATAGTAATAGTAATAGATGTATTGTAGCGGCTGATTTTAGTTTGCTTCGGTGTACTTTTTAAAGTTATCCAGA
This sequence comes from Mucilaginibacter polytrichastri, assembly GCF_001911425.1. Classification (GTDB taxonomy): domain Bacteria; phylum Bacteroidota; class Bacteroidia; order Sphingobacteriales; family Sphingobacteriaceae; genus Mucilaginibacter; species Mucilaginibacter polytrichastri. Next base: position 3,198,995 of record NZ_MPPL01000001.1, read on the forward strand.
ATGGCTTGCCAGCCGCTTTTTTGCATTTCTATTGAGTTTTGATTTTCGGCATCGAAAACGGTTGTTATTTGAGTTTCCTCGTCTTCATCTGTAAAAGTGATTTTTGCCTTTCTGCCATCACCCAGGGTATAACTGATGAGCTTATTAGGTATTACTTCATCATAAACACCCCCAAAATCGAAACCAAAACTACCGTCCTTAGCCTCCATACGCGAAAGGAATTTACCACCGGCACGCAAATCGTTTTCGGCTTTTGTGGTGTGCCAGTCCGGCGAAGCGCTGTTCCATTGGGTAATGTGCTCGGGGCCTGTCCAATACTCCCAAACTACCTCTACGGGTGCATTAACTGTTGCTCCTATTGTTATTTCTGTTGCCATTTTGTGTTGCTATTGAATTGCCGGTTATATTATTCTGCCAAAATAGGTAAACCAAATTATTTTACCGGCAATTAATTACTGCCTATATTTTAATTAAGTTATTTGGTAACTTGCAGTAAATGAACAAGAAGACATTAAAGGCATTTTTTACAATCGGTTTAATGTTCCTTATTGCAGGCTTGGTTTTGATATATAATGGCAAAATGGCCTACGGAGTAGGCTTTACAAGTTTGGGCGTAATATGGGCGATGATAAGCATTGGGCAAATTAGACTGCGAAATATACGAAGCATCCATTAACCTCACTTAAGCCAGGAGCTTCAACAAATTGGCTAATTATTGATACCCTGCTGCCTGTAGTTTAAATAACTCGGCATAGCGGCCATCACGGGCCAATAATTCTTCGTGAGTACCAATCTCCAAAATAGTTCCTTTTTCGAGCACCAGGATGCGGTCGGCGAGGCGTGCAGTCGAGAACCGATGCGAGATCAACACCGCCGATTTACCCTTGGTAAGTTCTGCAAAACGCTGAAACACCTCGTACTCTGCACGGGCATCTAAGGCAGCAGTAGGTTCATCCAAAATCAACAGTTGGGCATCTTTCATATAGGCACGCGCCAGGGCCACCTTTTGCCATTCGCCCCCCGATAGTTCTACCCCATCGTTAAAGCGGCGTCCCAGCCATTGATCGTACTGATGAGGTAGTTTTTCGGCCAATGCATCAGCCAAACTTTCATGCGCAGCCTTTTTAATGAGGAGCATGTTATCAATCTCGTTAATATTACCCACGGCAATATTTTGCGACAAGCTCATCTGGTAGCGCAGATAATCCTGAAAGATAACCCCGGTATGGTGACGCAGGTCTTCAATGGCATACTCGCGGATATCTGCACCATCTAATAAGATGCGGCCTTCGGTTGGGTCATATAAACGGGCTAATAATTTTACCAGTGTGGTTTTACCTGCGCCGTTTTCGCCTACCAATGCCAGCTTTTCGCCGGGGTGCAGGGTAAAGTTAAGGTGCCTGTTGGCCCAGCTTTCGGCATTATGGTAACGGAAGCCAACGTCCTCAAACGTAAATCCTTGTTTAATAGGATCTGGAAAAGGTAATGGTTTTTCGGCAACAACAATGCGGGGTTTAATATCGAAGAACTCCAGGAAATCATTGAGGTATATTGCTCCCTGCGATACTGCTGTAAAACGTGTTAAGATACCTTCCATCAGCGAACGTAATTGCCTGAAAGAGCCTGCCAGGAAGGTAAGATCACCTACAGACATGTTGCCGCTTACCGTACGGATAATGATAAACACATAAGCCGCATAATAACCCACTGTACCCAGCACAGAAAAGAAAGTACCCCATACCGAGCGGCTTACGGCCAACTTGGTATTATCGGTATAAAACTTATTGGATAGGGTGGTAAAACGGTTGATCACAAAATCTGCCAGGCCGAAAGTTTTAACCTCTTTAGCAGTTTCGTCACTGGCTCCTAAAAAACGCAGATAATCCAATTCGCGGCGTTCGGGGGTTTGGCCACGGGTAAGGGCGTAACTTTGATTATTAAAATGCGATTCGCCTAAAAAAGCGGGTAAAATAGCGATGAGCAAAAGCAAAATAAGCCAGGGATTAAAAGCCAGTAAGCCGGTAATTAAAAAAGCCATAGAAATCATATCCTGTATCTGGCTCATTACCTGCGAGAGCAGCACGGTACGGCCTATGGTTTGCTGCCGGGCACGTTCCAGCTTATCATAAAATACAGAATCTTCAAACTGGTCCAGGTCAAGCGTGGTGGCATGCTTCATGATCTGGATGGAGGTATAGTTAGAGAACTGATCGCCCAGCAAACTATCCAACAGGTTAATCATTCGGTTTAAACCATCTGTGAGGATAGCTAACCCAAACTCAATACCCACCAACTGCCATATGTAATGATGATCCGCATTGCCTGCGCCATGGCTGTTTAGGTGTACCACTTCGTCAACAATCAGCTTACCCACATACAGCAAGGCTACCGGCATAGCCGAGCGGATAATACGTAATATAAAACTAAGGGAGGTTTTCCACGGGCTGCTTTGCCATACCAGCTTAAAAAACTGCGGCAAATTACTTAATGCAGAAAGGCGTTGCTTAAAGGAAAGATCGTCGGTATTTATCCTGTTTTTAGCCATTTAGTAATTTAAGGTAAAACTATACCATAAATTATATAAACATATCATGAGCGTATCAAATTCTTAGTTGCTATATACGCAGGTGTGCATTGTAAGTCTCATAATCTCCAAAAGAGGTATTAGTACGGCCTTTTTGTTCCAGATCACTAATAAACAAAGTAAGTTCTTTGGTAAAACCATCGAGCGAGATGGCCGAAACCTGCAGGTAGTCAATCATTTTTTTCAAATTCTCCGGCGAATTCATAAACTGATCGAGCATACTGGTAAGGCCCAAAATATTGGCTACAGGCTGCCTTACCTTATGCGAAGTGATAAACATCATCTCTTCCAGGCCTTCTATATATTCCTTTAAATATTCTTCGGCTTTTTTTAGTTCATGATAGGCAAGGTTCAATTCGTCGGCACGCTTTTCTTTTTCTTCACCCTGAAAAGTTAACTCTTTATTAGCAATTACCAGCTCAGCCGCGCGGTTTTCTTTCTCGGCATTTTGAAACGCCAGTTCGCAATTGGCAATTACCAATTCTGCAGCACGAAGTTCTTTTTCTGTATTTTGAAAAGCCAGTTCGTTGTTAGCAATAGCCAATTCGGCTGCACGGTTTTCTTTTTCTGTGTTCTGGAAAGTCAATTCAATATTGGCAACGGCCAGTTCGGCTGCGCGGTGTTCTTTCTCTGTGTTTTGAAAGGTTAACTCTTCATTAGCAATAACCAACTCTGCTGCCCGGTTACCTTTCTCTGTATTTTGAAAAGCCAGCTCTTTATTAGCCAGCACTAATTCTGCGGCACGATTTCCTTTCTCCGTATTTTGAAAGGCCAATTCGTGGTTGGCCAAAATTAATTCTGCTGCGCGTTTTTCCTTTTCGATATTTTGAAACCTTAACTCTTTATTGGCAACTACAAGCTCGGCTGCACGCTTCTCTTTCTCGGCATTCTGAAAGGCCAATTCGTGATTGGCCACAATCAATTCGGCAGCACGCTTCTCTTTTTCCAGGTTTTGAAACCGCAGTTCTTTATTAGCGATAATTAGTTCGGCAGCGCGTTTTTCTTTCTCGGTGTTCTGAAAAGCCAGTTCGTGGTTGGCTACAATTAACTCGGCAGCACGCTTCTCTTTTTCTGTATTCTGAAAGGTGAGTTCCTGGTTAGCTATAATTAATTCGGCGGCGCGTTTTTCTTTCTCCCCATTCTGAAAAGTAAGTTCTTTATTGGCGATGATTAACTCTGCAGCAAGTTTTTCCTTCTCAGCATTTTGAAAAACAAGTTCTTTGTTAGCTATTAGCAATTCGGCGGCGCGCTTCTTTTTTTCTACTTTTTCATAGGCTACTTCTTTGTTGGCTATCACGAGTTCGGCGGCGCGTTTTCTCTTTTCTATCTTTTCAAAGGCAACTTCTTTGTTGGCTATTACCAATTCGGCGGCACGCTTCCCCTTTTCTACCTTTTCATAAGCAACTTCCTTATTGGCTATTACCAATTCGGCAGCGCGTTTATCTTTATCTATTTTTTGCAGGGCAACCTCTTTGTTAGCATTAATTAAAGCCACCGCGTGTTTAACCCGTTCTATTTTTTCCCGCACCGCTTCTTTTTTAGTAAGGATCTTATCGTCTGATTTTGTTGGCTTTTCCATATCCTGGCGTGATAAGTTTAAAGTTCGGCATTATATTATGGTAAAAAGGTCTTACTTTTTTTATTAATTTTTTAATTTAATAATGCACTAGATGAATCAGTTCCAGATCGATCTGCAGGGCTTATAAGATCGTTAGAATAGTAAAGTAATCTTGTAATTATAATCACCAGTAAGCAATGTAATTAATTTTTTTGCTTCCCGCAATATTTAATTATTATAATATTGTCTTTATGACACATTATACAATGCAATAGCATACATAATCTTTTGTAACAAAGCCGTAAACAAAAAATGCCGCGCTTTTCAGCACGGCATTGGCATAAACTTTCTTTAGGTACGTTATAGGGTCTGAGGCTCTTTCAAATTGGCGCGTGCCTGCTTAGCAGCAGCAACCATGTTTTGCAGAGCTGCTAATGTTTCGGGCCAATGGCGGGTTTTTAAGCCGCAATCAGGATTTACCCAAATGTTTTGAGCAGGCAGCAGGGTGGCAGCTTTTTCAAGCAGGCTTACCATCTCTTCGGTAGTTGGTACACGGGGCGAGTGGATGTCATACACACCGGGGCCAATTTCATTGGGATACTCAAAATCGGCAAAAGCATTCAGCAAGTCCATTTGCGAACGCGATGTTTCAATTGTAATCACATCGGCATCCATGGCGGCAATATTTTCGATAATATCATTAAACTCGCTGTAGCACATATGGGTGTGGATCTGCGTTTGATCCTGCACACCGCTGGCCGAAATACGGAAGGCTTTAACAGCCCAGTTTAGGTAAGCCGGCCAGTTGGCTTTGCGTAAGGGCAGCCCTTCGCGAATAGCGGGTTCATCAATCTGGATAATGCCTATACCGGCAGTTTCCAACGCTACCACCTCATCACGAATAGCCAATGCAATCTGATTGGCGGTAACAGACCGTGGCTGATCATCGCGCACGAAAGACCATTGCAAAATTGTGATTGGCCCGGTAAGCATCCCCTTCATCGGGCGGCTTGTTTGTTGCTGTGCAAAATGGCTCCAGCGTACAGTCATATCCTTAGGGCGACTTACATCGCCAAAAATTACCGGTGGCTTAACGCAACGGCTACCATAGCTTTGCACCCATCCGTTTTTGGTAAACAGGTACCCATCCAACTGTTCGCCAAAATATTCAACCATGTCATTACGCTCAAACTCGCCATGCACCAGTACATCCAGGCCAATTTGCTCTTGCAAGCGGATGGCATCGATGGTTGCTTTTTCAATGGCTTCGTCGTATTGCTCAACGGTTAGTTCGCCTTTTTTAAATTTAGAACGCAATTGGCGGATCTCATCTGTTTGCGGAAACGAACCGATTGTTGTAGTAGGGAACAATGGTAATTTAAACCGCTGCTGCTGCAACTGCTGCCTTACCGGGAAAGCACTTATGCGTTTGGCATCGTTTTCTGTAATGGTTGCTACCCGTTGTTTAACAGCTTCCTTATGGATTAAAGATGAACTTCTGCGCCCATCAATGGCTTTTTGGTTGGCATGCAACAATTCGGTATTGCCACTAATTATTTGGAACAAGGCATTCACTTCTTCCAATTTTTGCTTAGCAAAAGCCATCCAGTTCTTAATTTCCGGCTGGATTTCTGTTTCCTGATCCAAATCAAATGGTGTGTGCAGTAAAGAGCAAGAAGGTGCTATCATAACACGCTCCTCACCCAGGCAGGCAACTGCTCTGTTAATTTGGATGCTTGATTTCATGAAATCGTTTTTCCAAACATTACGGCCATCAATAACACCTAATGAAAGGATGAGATCAGCCGGAATCAAAGCCAAAACTTCATCCAGTTGCTCCGGCGCACGTACCAAATCGATATGCAGCGCGGTAACCGGCAGTTTAACTGCCAGCTGGCTGTTATCCAGCAGGGCATCAAAATAAGTAGCAACCAATAGCTTAACACCTTTACAGGCTTTGGCTATTTCGGCATAAGCATACTCAAAAGCCTGCTTTTCTTTCTTGCTCAGGTCAAGCACCAGGAAAGGCTCATCGAGTTGAATCCACTCGGCACCGAAGTTTTTAAGGCGATTGATGATCTCGATATAAACCGGCACCAGCGCTTTAATAAGGTCAATTTTTTCGAAACCGGCTTCTTTTTCTTTGCCGGCCAACAGGTATGATACAGGGCCCAGTAATACTGGTTTGGCAGCCTTACCACAGATTTGGCAGGCATGGTTAAACTCCGAGAAAATATTCTCGGAAAAGATCCTGAACTTTTGACCGGCTGTAAACTCGGGGACGATGTAATGGTAATTGGTATCAAACCACTTGGTCATCTCCATGGCGGTAATATCAAGGCCGTCTTTTTGATAGCCGCGCGCCATGGCAAAATACAGATCAATCTCCTCGTTAGTTTTTACATCGGTAAGTACCGGTGTGTAACGGGACGGGATAGCGCCTAATAAAAGGCTCATATCCAACACTTGGTCATAAAAACTAAAGTCGTTACAAGGTACCAGGTCTATACCGGTATTGAGTTGTAACTGCCAGTTTTCTTCCTTGATCTTCCGGGCTGCCTGGTGCAGCTCTTTTTTGTCAATTTTGCCTGCCCAGTACTGTTCACAGGCTTTTTTAAGTTGTCGGTGGCTGCCCATGCGTGGGTAGCCGAGGTTGTTTTTAAGCATACGCTAAAACTTTAGTTAAACATTAATGATTAATTAATGCTCCTTACGTTTTGGGTATGTTTTCGGAAATAGTTGTAGAAGTAAACACAGGCAGGCACACCTAGGGCATTAAGCCACAGGTTTGCATACTTTAGGGTTCACCGACTACTGCTTCAAATCGCGAAAGCATAGGTCTTTAATACAGCGGGGGCAAGTCTCCTGGCTTGTAACATTAAGCCGCCCTTCTCATCTCTTTTATAGAAACAATGGGCATTATTGGCTTAACCTTTTGTGTTACTTACAGTTGCGCGACAGCCCGTGATTTACACACGGTTCCTTCTTAGTCCCGGCGCTAACCGGAAACCTCTGCTGCTGAAGATTTTTCTTTGTAAAGAACGTTAGCACAAATGTAAGCTATTGTATTTTAATAATCGCCGGCAAGTATAATCTGCACCCGGCCTTAAAAACAATTTGATTATGAAGCATTTAAGAACAAATACAAGCATTATGAATTAATTGAAACGAAAATATTCATTACTCTTTATTAATAAATAATAAAAAATTATATTTGCGTAACCCTAATTAAATTGGTTTTGCCCTGCATTACTATGGCTAAGTGCGGATTAATATTTTCACTCATTATCATCTTATTTGCTGCTCCTTTAACCAAGGTACAAGGTACGGCAGCATTAAACCCTCCCAAGAAAGTTCCTGAAATAGAGAAATATAATAAGCTCATCAGCTTTTATCGTTACGAAAACCCAGACTCGGCACTGTTTTATGTAAATAAAGGGCTAAAATTAGCCCGGGGTAATAAGGATACAGCAGGCCGCGCCATGATGCTGAACCAATTGGGGATGATTAATGATAACCGTGGCCAGTTTGTTGAATCGCAAAATAACTACCTCGAAGCCTATAACCTGTACAAAGCTATCGGTAAAACCAAGGGTATGGCTACCGTAACTATTAGACTGGGTGTTGTAGAATTGCGAAAGGGTAATTACGACAAGGCCATTGCTTTCTTTTTAAAGGCGCTGCAATTAAGCGAGCGGATTAAAGACCCCGCCGGCCTGCTCGAAGCCAACCTTACCCTGGGCGAAGGCTACATGGGGCAGCATAAATACGATATAGCCCTGCATTACTTTAAAATAGCCGAAAGCATTAACAACAGTATCCCGCTATCTAATTTATCCCTTAACCTTTTTAATGATTTTGGCGTTATATACCGCGAAACCGGCATGCTGGAAGAAGCCAAGGATTATTTATTAAAAGGCATTGCCCTTAGTAATATACCACAGTTTCAGGGGCTCAATATTACGCTTACCAATACCCTGGCTACTATTTATGCCAAAGAAGGTAATACTGAATATTCTATCAAGCTGCAAAAGCAGGCGCTGAAAAAAGCGATACAGATACACAATTACATACGCCAACTGCTTACCTTAAACGGGCTGGCCAACAGTTACCAAAATATTAATATAGATACCAGCCTTAATTACCTTTACAAAGCCAAAACACTTGCCGAAGGCAGGCAAGCCTACAAACAGGTAATAGAAGCATTACAAAGCATTGCCGAGCTTTATACCAAAAAGGGGGACTATAAAGCCGCCCTGGATGCCAAGAATGAAGAGTATAACCTGGCCGATAAATATTTCTACAAAGAAATGTCGAAACAGGTTACCAGTTTGCAGGGCGATTATGAATTGAGTAAATCCCGGGCAAAGGTTCAACAGCTGCGGTACATTAACATTCACCAGATGCTGGAGCGTAAAATTATTATGGCTATTGCAGGCTGCGCAATTTTGGTATTGCTGGTTATTGGTTTTTCTTATTACCGCAGTTGGATGCTTAATAAAAAACTGCAAAATGCCAATGCCGACCTTGACCAGTCTAACCAATTAAAGGATAAGCTATTTTCTATACTGGGTCATGACCTGCGCTCGCCGTTTGTATCTGTTATTAATATTTTAGAGCTGATAGATGACGAAGACCTGCCTGCCGATACCCGCAAAGAAATGGTATCAGAATTATCGGTAACCAGTAAAGCCGCCCTCGAAACCCTAACCGGGCTACTTAAGTGGGGCGAAATGCAAATTAAGGGTGTACGCATTAACCGTAATGAATTTGCCGTTAAACCCATTGTAGAAAGGGTAATGCTGTTACTGGCAGGTACAGCCAACTATAAACGTATCACTATTAAAAATCAGATCTCAGACGATCTGATCCTTATTGCAGATAAAGACCATGTTGAGTTTGTATTGCGTAACCTTATCTCAAACGCTATTAAGTTTACCGGCGTAAGCGGGCAGGTAACCCTTAAATCGTTTTTTGATGTGCACCGCAATATAGCAACTATTACGGTTGAAGATACGGGTGTGGGCATTGCACCAGATCGGTTAAATACTATTTTCAGCCTCAACAACATTAGTAGTAACGGCACATACAACGAAAAAGGCACCAGCCTGGGTTTGCTGGTATCTAAAGAGTTTATAGATGCCAATGAGGGTACTATCAGCGTTCGCAGTACTCCGGGTATTGGTTCGGTATTTTCATTTACGTTGAAAGCTGCAATAGACAAAGTGTTAGATACCGATAAAAAGGACAAAAACTCTATTAATAAAGCTTAGCCTAATTCAATAACCCGATGTCAACCCCTTATCTAGAAAATTATTTCTGTGCTTTTCCCGGCAAAGATTAAGCGTTTGCGTTAATAATTGATACAATAAAGGATTAGATATTTGGCTGGGCGAATGTGCCAATGCTATTTTTGTTTGTGATGATATATTTACAGTGTACTTAACGTAAGTATCGTCAAGTATTATTCTACTTTTATTTTGCTCCTTATTTTCAAGTTCCTCTTTACTTGAAGTCATCATCAAGCCAAGCAAATGGTCATACGCCTTATCAGATTTTAAATTAGCTACTATTAAATCGCGCTTGTAAACTGAATTTCTTTCCACTAGATCATCAAAAAGTTTTTTGGCTACCGAATCCTTAATACTTTTTCCTTTTTTAAATTCATCAATTATACGCATGTATGCTGTATCCTTATGTAAAGCTGAATATCTTATACTATCCAAAATCGAGTAAGCAATGTTAACAATATTGTGTTTCTTCCGGATATTTATCTTAAAATGGTTATTGGATACACTAGAATTAGCTTCTATCTGTATGTTAAGTTCATCAGTTGATAAACCGGAAATCGATTTAGCCTCAACTTTGGCAATAATAATTACTATTAACAACCAATATTTTACATTTTGGGGCATAGGTTTATCTTATATACCAAATTACAAAAAACTACTGAAGTAATTAAATACATTTCCCAATAGGCTATGTTTTTGAAAAGCATTCTTAGAATCGATATAAAAAACTAAGCATCAGGGCTATTCAAAACAAATTTATATAGATTTACTTAACCAAATAAATCAGGATAATCAGAGATGGAAAAGCTTTCAATTACAGACGATAATAAAGTACTGGACGTGCAACGCTCGCGCATAGACCATTCGGAGTTTAAAATGGTATCTTCGACACATTTGTTGTTTATGGATGTCAACATGACCAATTGCAAAATTACCGATGCCAATTTAAGCGACCTGGAAATTGAAAATGCCCAACTTGGCGGTGCTTACATCCATAACATTGGTATGCCACCAAAGGGCCATCCAAATTATGATGCCAATGTTAAGCAAAAGCCATTAAGGTTTGACGATTGTTATTTGTCGGGCACCACAATAACCAATTGCAACCTCAGCGGGGCAGCCATAACAAATTGTAATCTTAGCGGCCTGGATATTTCTAATTGTAATATCGGTGGGTTAAAGATCAATGGCATATTGATTGAAGACTTACTTAAATAAGATGTTGTCTGTTGTCTAAAATATAAAAAAATGAAACTTCCCGACAACCAATAACAGACAACCCAATATTACCTACCCGATTTTCTGCTGGCTACTATCCGCTGCCTGTGCTGAATGCCCCAGTTTCTGAGCTCTACCATCACCCTATCCAGCGACTGGCTATACGGTGTTAACTGGTAAGTTATGGTAACCGGTGTGGTTGAATATACTTTGCGAATCACAAATTCATTCAGTTCCAGTTCTTTTAATTCTTTAGATAAGATCTTGGGCGTAATCTCGCCCAACGCACGTTGAATATCTTTGAAACGCAATGGCCCGTTTGACAGGGATACGATCAACGGTAACTTCCACTTTCCGTTTAATACATACAGCGCATCACGTACCCCTGCTATACTTGCGGTGCAGGCTTCGGTGCTATGCTCAGCCCATCTTATGGCCTCGTCATCGTGTATTTCTATTGCAGTTTCCATAACCATACAAATGTAATTACTATCCTAAAGGATACCGGTATCCTTTAGGATAGTAGTATCTTTTAGATAGCAAAGGTACTTAAGTTTGCCTCATTAAACATTAAAAAAAATGAAAGCAACCAAAATTACGTACTGGATAACCACAGCAATTGTAGCATTAATGATGCTGTATTCGGCATCGGCCTACTTAACACAACCTGCCATGGCAGCCGCCTTTAAACATTTGGGTTACCCGGATTACTTCAGGATAGAACTGGCCATAGGCAAAATAACAGGCGCTATTTTACTCCTCGTCCCGCTTACCGCACGGATAAAAGAATGGGCTTACGCAGGCTTCGCTATCACATTTGTTTCGGCTTTTATAGCACATTCGGCCTCCGGCGATCCTGTGCCTAACCGTCTAATGCCGCTCATCTTTCTTATTCTGTTAATAGTTTCTTACATCACTTACCATAAGCAACGTAAAACAACTGTACAATAAAACTTGAGGTTACCGATGCCTGCAAGCACCTGTGTACCATTGCCAGTTAAAAAATATAACGATGGACTTGCTATGCCTCAATAATCCATAATCAATTAACAAAACATCAATAAATTAAATTTCAAATCAAATGAAAAAGATCCTTCATATCATCTCAAGCCCCAAAGGTGATGCCTCATTTAGTATTAAACTGGGTAATGCCATTATAGCAAAAGTTAAAGAAGCTAACCCCGGCAGTACGGTTACAGAAACCAACCTGGTTACAAAACGATTTCCACATCTGGAAGAAGCGCATTTAACCTCATTTTACACCCCGGCCGAACAGCATACACCAGAACTTGCAGAGGCCATTAAACACTCTGACGAAGCTATTGCCGAAATTATGGAGGCAGATGTAATTGTAATTGATGCCCCGCTTTACAACTTCGGCATACCATCGGCACTTAAAGCCTGGATAGACCATATTGCCCGCGCAGGCGTTACTTTTAAATATGACGAAAACGGCCCCGAAGGTTTGGTTAAAGGCAAAAAGGTATATATTGCCCTGGCATCGGGCGCTATTTACAGCAACGGGCCAATGCAAGGTTATGATTTTGTTGCTCCTTACCTTAAAAGCGTTTTAGGCTTTATGGGGATGACAGACCTAACGGTTTTCAGGGTAGAAGGTTCTGCCTACCCTAACCTGAAAGATACTGCATTGCAAACAGCGATAGCCAGTATTGTTTTATAGTTAAAATTTGCCATTCTTAAAAATGCGGATATCTGCTATAAAGCATAACAGATACCTGCATTTTTGCATAAGAGGCATGCTTAGATACCAAACACACTCCATCTGCTGATGAAAGTATACCGCCTAACAACGCTTTAACGCGTTGCCTGATATCACTGTGCCTAACTACAACTATTTCATGCAATCGTGCAAAATAGAGCGGCTATATGGCGACAAGATAGCCACATGTATACCTTAAATGCTAAAACTGGCGAAACCATCTGGAAGGTACTTATGGGATACAGCAATAACATGTGGCTTAAACTGTCATCTGCTAGTAGTAGGGTGTAAACCAGTTATAAATTTTTAGCGTGCCTGGTTTATCTATTATTCCCTGTTTAAAACCGTACGTGTTACCGTCCGTTTTCGCACACCTAAAACGTACATAATGCTTCAGATTACAGCTAAAGGCAGCTTTTAGCAATGGCACTACCATTGTACAATACAATAGCGACACAGGCCTTAAAAGTAATTGCTATGCTATTAAAAACTCCGGCTTTATTTACAATCCTTTTCTTCACTGCTTTGGCCAGCATGGCACAAACTACGGTTAAGGTTGATCTTTTAAAACTAGAACAAGAAAAAAAGATCAGCACCTATAACCGCCATAGCAGCGTGCTTAAAGCTCCCGAACCCGTTATCCATATGGACGAACAGCCCGATGCCGGTATTGCCTGGATAACCGGAACGGCATTTAAAAATGGTACCATTGAGTTTGATATAAAGGGTAAAGACGTATTACAGCAAAGTTTTGTAGGCATGGCTTTGCATGCTGTTGATAGCCTTACTTATGATGTTGTTTATTTCCGACCGTTTAATTTCAGGGCAGACGATCCGGTACGAAGATCGCATTCGGTACAATACATCAGCCTGCCGGGGTACGACTGGCCTTTACTTCGCGAAAAATTCCCCAACAAATATGAGCAGCCTATCGCTCCCGCTCCCGACCCTAATAATTGGTTCCATGCAAAAATTATAGTAAAGGGCGTAACAATTAGCGTTTATGTAAATCATAATACTAAACCTGCACTGGTAGTGCAGCAACTGGCCAGGCTAAATGGCACCCGGATTGGGTTCTGGGTGGGTAATGGTTCTGGCGGAGAATGGAAGAACTTAACTATTACTGCTATAAATGATTGAGTTTTTAGCTTAGTTAACTTAATGTGGGGGACAGATGGGTGAGAGCATCTGTCCTTTTTTTGTTACCCGGGCTTATTCCTGATGCAGGCTCAGTGTATTACCGTCAGGGTCTTTAACTGCGGCAAACCTACCCCATGGCGTGGTTTCAACAGGCGCAACCTCAATGCCTTGGGCATTCAATTCTTTAATTTTATCTTCTATATTATCTATACTTATTACCATCCCCCTAACGCTGCCTGCGGGCATATCATCAAACCAATTAACCAGCGCAATGGTGGTTTCGGCACCGGGTAAAGTAAGTTGTATCCAACGCTGGCTGCCGCCCATGGGTGCATCTACAAGCACCTGGAAACCAAATTTAATGTAAAATTCTTTAGCACGGGCTTGGTCCGTAACGGGGATAGAGACAATAGATATTTTCATAACTGGTTTTATATCAGCACTAATATACTAAATTATTTTAACTCTTCATCCATTTTAGAGAACCTGTCCATATTAGGCAAGCTAAAGCTCACTATTAATGAAACCACAGAACATGCCGTTATATACCAAAAGAAATAATTAGCATGCCCGGCCTGTTTAAAGCCCAGAGCAACCGACTCGGCTGTGCCGCCAAAAATGGCAACAGCCAGGGCATACGGAAAGCTTACCCCTAACGAGCGTACGTTAGCCGGAAACAATTCTGCCTTAATAATAGCCGAAATAGAGGTACACAAACTTAATATAATTAAGGCCAGCGTAATCAGCAGTACTGCGGTCACAAAATTATGCGTGGTACCCAGCGCCATCATAATAGGGTAAGTAGTTACCATACTGAGCACACCATAAATAATCATCATTTTTTTACGTCCCACCCTGTCGCTTATTACCCCCGCTATGGGGTGGGCTATCATAAACACAAACAGGGCTATCATGGTAATGGTGGTCGAATCGTTTTTAGAAAAGCCCGCCGTATTAACCAAAAACTTTTGAATATAA
>NZ_MPPL01000001.1:3213493-3305272 GCF_001911425.1 Mucilaginibacter polytrichastri
TAAACGTATAAAAGGCCACCGTTGTACCTATAGTAAAGCCAACTATCAGCAGTACTTCTTTTTTGTACTTCAGTAATTCGGTTAATGTGCCCTTGCGGGATAAGGATACCTTTTCGTTTTTAAAAGATTCTGTTTCCAGTAAACTGCGGCGCAGGTAAATGGCAGATACGGCCAGCACAGCACCCAGGCCAAACGGAATGCGCCAGCCCCAGTCGCCCAGTTGTTCTTTGGTTAGCAAAAACCGCTGAAGCACCAATAAGATGGTAAGGGCAATTAACTGCCCCATGCACGATGTTACATATTGAAAGCTGGAGTAAAACCCACGATGTTTTTTAGGTGCAATTTCGCTAAGGTAAGTCGCTGCGGTTCCATACTCGCCACCAATGCTTAAACCTTGCAGCATACGGGCTAATACCAGTATAATTGGGGCAGCAATACCAATGTGCTTGTAGCCCGGTACCAGCATAATTATTAATGAGCCTGCACTCATTAGCAATACAGACAAGGTAAGCGCCGCCTTACGGCCTTTACGATCTGCATAAGTGCCCATTACCCACCCTCCTATGGGGCGCATTAAAAACCCGATAGCAAATATCCCTGCCGTGTTAAGCAACTGTACGGTTTCATTTTGCTTCGGGAAAAATGCTCCACCGAAGTATAGCGCAAACACCGAGTAAGCATACCAATCGTACCACTCCACCAAATTACCTATCGATCCGCCTACAACGCCTTTAACACGAGACCTGATTATTTGTGATTTACTGAGGGTAACTTGCTCCATGGTTTAAAAATATCAATTTCCGGATGATTTACAGTATTGATTAGTGCTAAATACTACAAACAACCTTGGTGAGATATGCACTGAGAAATCATGCTACTAAATTTCATGATAGTTAAAAGAGATGGTTTACGGTTTTTTTTATTACTCATCTCTATTTAGCGGCCTATTTCTAAAATATCCACCGGCTAGTTAAAATGGCCCAGCAGGTATTTGCAGAAATAGCCGGCATTTTGCCAGAAGAAATACGCTGTCCTATTAACATAAGTATGCATTTGGCCAGGCAGCTATACAAAATCAAAACTTTGTTGGCTTTAATTAAGTAAATATCTTTTCAGGATAAAAATTTGTACTTTGCATCTCGTTCACTTTGGTGAAGTAATGCATAAACCTTATCAAACATATTACCTCGTTATTGCACTATGGTCATTGGCTATATTGTCATCTTGCCGGCAACATGCAAGTACACAAAATACCTACAAGCCGAATGCTTATGCCGATACCGCACACGTTAGCCAATTAATAGCCAGGGCTGGTAAAATTGAGAATGCAGATACAAAGCTGCTGCTACCGATAATACAGCAATTATACCATATTAACATCCACACCGGCAATAAGAAAGCATTGGTATATGCCGAAATATTTCAGTCAACTTATTTCTGGCAATCTGCCAACCATTCGCAAGCCATGCAAATTGCCATTAAAGCGCTGGAGGATGCCGAAAGGTGGAAGATAAACCAGCCATTGCCACATATTTACCGCATTATTGCCAACCTGCACAAAGAGAACGGTAATTATATAATGGCAAACAGCACTGCCGACAAAGGTTTAAACGCTGCCAAACTACACCATGATACCACCGGGCTAATAGAAATGCTTGGCCTGAAAGCCATGTTTACCCATACCTATTATTTAAAAATAAAACGCCCGCAAGATGATTTAACCAGCCTCAAGCTTCAATTTGAGGGGCTTAAGATAGCAGAATCCAGCAATGCCTATGAAAAGCTCAGAATACGCTTTTACAATAACATAGCACAGAACTACAAAGACCAAAAAGCTTACGATAAAACGTTATACTATACTGATAAGGCCATTACGCTGGCTAATAAGTATAATCAGTTACGCTCTTTAACTTACTCTTATTGCTGGCTTGGGGAGGCTTTATACTACATGGGCCAACATAATAAAGGCCTGGCCTATTTAAATCAGGCACTTGCCATTACCAGAAAGATCAACGAACCCTACCGCCAAATGGAGGTTTACGAATCCATGTACGCTTGCTATCTGTACAACCATAATTACGAGCAGGCTTTAATGGCCAGTAACAAGGTAGCCAGCATGCGCGATTCTTTACAAATGGTTAAAAGCGTTAGGCAAACCGCTGATATGCAGCTGAAATATGAAGCTGTAAAAAAAGACCAGCAGATCCTATTACTCAACCAGTCTGAAAAAACCAAGAACCTAACCATTATAACAGTATTGGTAAGCTCAGTTATTTTTCTGGGGCTCTCTATCGTGTTAATATTTCAGTACTTTATCATCAGGCGTAAAAACAAGGCTATCCGTAATAAAAACAAAATATTAAATGAGGCTTTGCTTAAAATAGCACATATCCAATCGCACGAGGTGCGCAAACCGCTGGCCTCTATACTGGGCTTGATGAATGTGTTTAAAGCGCACAATTACGAGGTTGGCAAAGACGAGCTATTAATGGTAGAAACATCTACCCAGGAGCTTGACGAAAAAATTCGCGATATTATTTTAGCAACAGAAAGTAAGAGCCACGGCGATGAGCAGTAAGAGTTATCCAAAGCTGATTGTTACGGTATATTCTTCCTGATCCGGCTATAGGGATTCCGTCGTAATAGCCTTCTTTTAAAAATGCGCGATACAAATTCAGCGGAGATCAACGCCTAATCCACTGCAGAAATATGTCTTTGTAAACGTATATGACTTATAAGAGGCGAATCCACTGATGCAAATGTCATATTTGAGATTCTAGATTTATATTTTAGACTACTCTAACAGAATAAAACATTGTATGAACAAAGCTAATCCAGAGTTACCAGATTGGATCTCAAGGCAAGCATCCTTAGGACCTAATGTAGAAGTAGATAGAAAAGACGACTACTCAATTAACGATCGTTTTTGGGATCTTCTTACGGTATGTTGCCCTCTGATTTTTGAAAGATATATGATTATCCTTCATCCATTTTGGATAAATTTTGAAATAAAAAAATTAAAAGAAAGTGGGGTCGAAATTACGAAGGAAGTAGAAGATCAGAATAGAATGTATTTTAAATCCTTAACGTGGCCTAATTTCTTTCATTTGTATAATAAAGAATTCGATTTAAAAACAGCAGTTTCTATAACAGAAGAAATAAGACTTGAAATTATAAAAGAAAAAAAGAAATGGCCGGAATATATTTGGTTTCCTAGCGAAGGGGATTTAGATAATACTCAAATTACAAAAATCAGAGACTCCATCATAGAAATACACGGCGACGTAGAAGTAAATTATTATTACTGCTTTTTGAAAACCAGTGATTGGAATGAAGACCATATATATAAAGGGTTACTTTCCGAATTAGAAGAACTTTGGGCTAAGAATGAAATAAAGGATAATCCAACTGCAATTTTCCCTGACTCAAAAGAATGGTGTATTGTTTTCTGATTTTGACATTGATATATCATTCATTGGAGGCACCGCTGAATTAATAAATAAATTGACAGATGTAAAAGACCTTGATCTATTTGAAATAAAACCTAGGTACCGGGAAAAAGTAAAATAAAAAAGTCCCCTTGTGTTTTCGAAGTGGCTTCTAAACATCACCGTAAGTCCACTATACCTTCCTGCGTTTCTTTTCCTTTAAAATCAAACTCAGCTCGCGGCTCATTTGGCCTGCAATAGCCGTATTCTCCTGCGCCCGGCGAAACAGGTATGGTAACACTGCCTTAACAGGGCCATAAGGTACGTATTTAGCAATATTATAATCGGCGCTGCCCAGGTTAAAGCTCAGGTTATCGCTCATACCAAGCAGTTGCGAAAAATACACATGCGGGTGGTTATGCGGGATGCCTTTCTGCGTCATCAGGTTGGTAAGTACCAGGCAGCTATCCTCATTATGCGTACCGGCTACAAAAGCAATTTTCTCAATGTAATCGGTACAAAATTTCAGAGCTTCGTTGTAATCCTTATCGGTTGCTTCTTTGGTAGCTTGTATGGGCGAAGGGTACCCCATTTCGGCAGCACGCCTGCGCTCTTTTTCCATGTAAGCGCCACGCACCAGCTTGGCACCCAGGATAAAGCCTTCCAATTTGGCTACTTTAAAATCGGCTTTTAATGATTCCAGCTTATCATGGCGATAGATCTGGTAGGTGTTATAAACAATGGCTTTGTACTGGTTAAACTTGCGCATCATATCCATGGCAAGGCCGTCAATTGTTTTCTGTATCCAGGTTTCTTCGGCATCAACCATTACGGGCACGCCGGCGGTAAACGCCTTTTGGCAAATGGCCAACACACGTTCCTGCACTTTTTGCCACTCCTGCTCTTCTTCGGCAGTAAGGGCAGCGCCTGTATCTAATTTCTCGAGCAGGCCAAAACGGCCTACACCGGTAACTTTAAATACAGTGATCGGCACAGCTTTGTCACCTGTTGCGCGGTTAATGGTGCGGATAATCTCGTCGCGGGTAAAATCGAATATAGATTCTTCATCTTCGCCCTCTACAGAATAATCTAAAATTGTACCTACATGCCCCGCTTGTAATTCTTTAATCACGGCATCGCATTCGGCAATGGTTTCGCCGCCGCAAAACTGTTTAAATATGGTGGCTTTAATTATACTCTTAATCGGCAGGCCAATCTTCATCGCAAAATTGGTCATTGGCGGGCCAACTTTAACCAGTGTGTTATTGTTAATAGCCTTAAATAACCAGTAAGCGCGATCTAAACTACCATTAGAAAGATGCTTAAAAGCAATCTCGGTGTTTTCGAAAGAAAGAACGTTTTTTTTGGGTGCAGCGGAAGTATCGTTAGAAACCATTTGGCAAAGTTAGAAAATGCATTATTATAACTCATTATCCTGCGAATAGTTTATTTTTGCCATCATGATAAATTTTGAGCTCGAAGGCGAATATATCCCCCTTATACAACTGTTAAAAGCAACAAACCTGGTACAAACCGGCGGCGAAGCACAAATTGTAGTATCTGAGGGCGAAGTAAAATACAATGGTGAGGTTGATTACCGTAAACGCCTTAAAGTAAAAAAAGGTGACGTTGTTGACTTCAGGGGCCAAAAGATCACGGTAGTTTAATTATGGATACAGTACAAAACAATACGATAGAAAGCATTGGCTACAATGTTTACTTAAACGATAGCCTTAATGAGCTGGCCAATTTTGTGGAGCAGGGTAATTACTCTAAATTTTTTATCCTTACCGACGAATATACCAGTGTACATTGCCTGCCCTTGGTAGAAGAGAAATTTGCAGGTAAAACTTACGACCTGATAGAGATTAACGCCGGCGAAGAAAACAAGACTATCGACTTTTGCATCGGTGTTTGGAAAATGCTGATCGATTTTGGTGCAGACCGCCATAGCCTACTCATTAATGTAGGCGGCGGTGTGGTTACCGACTTGGGTGGTTTTGCGGCATCAACCTTTAAACGGGGTATTGATTTTGTAAACGTTCCTACTACGGTATTGTCCCAAGTTGATGCCTCTGTTGGCGGCAAAACCGGTATCGATATGGATAGTATTAAAAACATCATCGGTACTTTTACCCAACCTAAAGCCGTATTTATAGAGCAGGCTTTCCTGAAAACCCTGCCATCAAGAGAAATACTATCCGGCCTGGCCGAGATGTTGAAGCACGGCTTAATTGCTGATGCAGATTATTGGGAAGCGCTTAAAAACAGTGATCTATCTATCCCATCTACTGATCTGATCGCGCAATCTGTGATAATCAAGAACCGGATCGTAATTTCGGACCCGACGGAGAAAAGCCACCGCAAGGCCTTAAACTTTGGCCACACGGTTGGCCATGCTGTTGAAACTTATTCGCTTGATAACGATGCGGATCACCTTACCCACGGCGAGGCTATTGCCATCGGGATGATTTGCGAGGCCTGGCTTTCCGTTAAAAAGAATGCCGGCTTAACCGAAGACGGCCTTAATGATATAGTTAAAGTATTAACCCGATTTTATCCTAAATACAAAGTTAAAGAATCAACATTCGGTGCTTTAATTGAACTAATGAAGAAGGATAAGAAAAACGAAGGAAATACCATTAATTGTACGTTATTAAAGGCTGTAGGCGCTTATCAAATAAATCAGATTTGTACGGAAGACGAACTTTGCGAGAGTTTAAAATACTACGCAGCGTTGTAATTCGTTCAAAACACATTCTTTCTTTTTTTAGTTATTGTTAGTATGATTCCCCTTAATGCTAAAAATGATGCTGTAGTAGTATTAATTTCCCTGTTGGTTACCTTAACCATTACAGAGATGTGGCTTAGCTACCGCGAAAACCGTCATTATTACGAAAAACGCGATACGCTTACTAATATCTATTTAACTACCATTACCTTTTTTATTAACCTGGTTGTTAAGGGATCCACGTTTTTTGTACTGCAATACTTTTACAAGTTCAGGTTGTTCGAGATCAGCAATGTATTTTGGTACTGGTTTGTGCTTATTGTAACGCAGGATTTTTTATACTGGGTGTTACACTACACCGGCCATTACTGCCGCTTTTTTTGGGCCATGCATGTAACCCACCATTCGTCGGAGCATTTTAACTTTTCTACCGGTTTCCGGTCTACCGTATTCGAGCCTTTGTACCGGGTTTTCTTTTACCTACCACTGGCTTTGATGGGTTTTAACGCTATAGATATATTGTATGCCTACCTCATCACCCAACTTTACGGTAATCTGGTACATACCCAATTCCAGATTAACCTGCCCAAATGGTACGGCTGGATCTTTGTTACCCCGTCGCACCACCGGGTACACCACGCCTCCAACATCCCCTACCTCGATAAAAATATGGCCATGATGCTCATCATCTGGGACCGCCTATTCGGCACCTATCAGGATGAAAACCTGCCCGAACCTATCAAATACGGCCTCACCCACCAACCCGAAGATACCAGCGCAGTCAACATCATTTTCCACGAATGGAAAGCACTGGTGCATGATGTAAAAAAAGCACCTGGTATTAAAAACAAACTCGGCTATCTATTTAACCCACCAGGTTGGAGCCACGATGGCAGCACGCAAACGGCAAGGGCCTTGCAAAGGGAATATAAGCAGGAGAAGGCAGCGTAGATTTTACTTAATTAAATTCGTTATTATTGTTCGATGTCTAACCTGTCGCAATATTAATGAACACGCTTAAAGTAATACTGATTACTACTGTACTGATAATTGCAGATGCGATTTTAGGGCATTACTTATCGATAGCCGCATTAATCTTTACTTTCGTTATAGCTGGTATAATTGCCTACTTATCAGCGAAATTCAATACCCCCGTATGGTTATGTATGCTATTGGTAATAGCACCAATACTGGTAACTGATATAACTATCAAACTAACCAATAATGGTAACGACTTTGAAGCTGCCGGTTTAACTAATTTATTTTTCATATTCAACGTTGTAGTTTCTACTATAATCATCCTTTCCGTTTTAATTAAGTATCACAAACAAAAAACCATTTATATCATATCATCATCTCTAATAATGCTGGCAATCGCTTATGCTCATCTTTCCTATTTCGATTTCTTAGGCTTAACTGAGAATACTAATGCGAGTGCAACAAAAGCAATTTCAATAAAGAACAATATTTTCATTGGTGATCTTATATTCTCTGATAAGCAGATAATTTACAAAAGCGACACTTTAAAAATCATCGATGGTTGGTGCGAAAAACAAGTTATAGTAGATCATACACATCTGATCAAAAAATATAATATCGATTCGTCCATCAATTATGTTGTTCATTTAAAAAGCAATAAGAAATTCAAGGACCTGCAGATATATTATAAAGTTAACGATGGCGATATTAACGGGTCCAATCCTGCTGATTCTTTCCTAACGTTCAGCGATGTTAGATCTGCTCCGCAACCTTTAATAACGTTCTTCAAATTGAATCATATCATAAAAAATAGCACAACCATAAAACAGATAAGCATTGTACCGCCATTTAAAAATTATTGATAAGTAACAAATTAAATTCGGAGCTTATTAAAAAGACCACTTTTTCAATCACCCAATAACTGCCAAATCTTTATTTTACCCAATTAAATTCTGTTTACCCCCTTTATTTTAACAAAATAAAAATTTTCTATTGACAATTTAATTTTTAACAGTACATTTACCACAGTAATAATAAAAATGAAATACACAGGTGCATATTATTTTGGTTTCTACTTTTACTTTAGCAGTAAGAGCCGGGACTGATATATGCCATAACAAGACATACAAAAATCAGAAAAAGTCCCGGCCCAACAGCCGGGACTTTTTTTTTAACGCATTATGGAACAGCAGAAACCACGGGTAGCTATACAAGGAATCAGGGCCTCTTTTCACGAAGAAGCGGCCTTTAAATTCTTTGGCGAAAACATTACAACGATAGAGTGCAACTCGTTTAAACAAACATTCGACAAGTTGCAGGCTCGCGAAGCCGACTATGTGGTAATGGCTATCGAAAACAGCATAGCAGGCAGCATTTTACCAAACTATTCGCTATTGCTGAGCTACAATTTCCCTGTAATCGGCGAAATATACCTACCTATCCAACTGCACTTAATGGGTTTGCCGGGTGTTAAGTTTGAGGATATAAAAACTGCGATGTCGCACCCTATTGCCATCCGCCAGTGTGATGATTTCTTTAACGAACACCCGCAACTGAAAGTAGTTGAAAGCAGCGATACTGCGGCCTGCGCCAAACGCATCCGCGAAGAGCAACTGACCGATACCGTTGCTATTGCAAACTCACTGGCCGCCAAATTGTACGACCTGCAAATCTTGGAGCGCCGTATTGAATCGAACAAAAAGAATTTCACCCGTTTCCTGATCCTTACCCATCACGAAAATGCGGTTAATATCAACGCTAATAAAGCATCATTGTGCTTCCAGGTAAGTAACGAAGTCGGCTCATTGGCCAAGGTGTTAAATATTCTTGCTGAAGAAGGTGTTAACATGAGCAAGATCCAGTCGATGCCGGTATTGGGCAAGCGTAACGAATACAATTTTTATGTGGACGTGGAATGGGAAGATGATAAAGCTTACGATACAGCCATTCGCCAGGTATTAAAATATACACACAATTTTAACATACTGGGTGAATATAAAAGGTATGTAGAAGAGTAAATTTGCGTGTAGTAGTCTGGAAGTCCGGGGTCGGAAAGTCCGTAAGATGAAACATTACAGTACAAAAAAATTCAAGAGTAAATAACAATAGTAAAATATAAAATAAAACTTCCGGACTTTCGGTCATACGGACTTTCGGACCAACAAAACGTAGTATGAAACTTGATCTTAAAATACAACCCCTTAGCAGCTGGATTAAAGCAACCAACGACAATCAACCGCTTTTAATTGCAGGCCCTTGCAGTGCCGAAACTGAAGAACAGTTAGTAGCAACTGCCCACCTATTAGCCCAAACAGGCAAAGTAAGCGCGCTACGCGCCGGTATCTGGAAACCACGTACCCGCCCCGGAGAGTTTGAAGGCATTGGCAGCATTGGCCTCGAATGGTTAAAACGCGCTAAAGCAGAAACAGGCTTGCCAACCGCTGTGGAGGTTGCCACTGCTAAACACGTAGAAGAAGCATTAAAAGCAGGTGTGGATATCCTTTGGGTAGGTGCACGCTCTACCGCTAACCCTTTTACCGTACAGGAAATTGCCGATGCACTGCGCGGTGTTGATGTACCGGTAATGGTTAAAAACCCGGTAAACCCTGATATTACCTTGTGGATAGGTGCTTTAGAGCGCATCAACAATGCAGGTATTACTAAACTGGCGGCTATTCACCGTGGTTTTTCTTCTTACGAGAAATCTGCTTTCCGTAACGAGCCAATGTGGGATCTGGCCATCAACTTAAAAACGCATGCACCAGATCTGCCGATTATCAATGATCCAAGCCACATTACCGGTAACCGCGACCTGATCCCTTACATCAGCCAAAAAGCTTTGGATATGGATATGCAGGGTTTAATGATCGAATCGCACATCGACCCTTCTGTAGCATGGACCGATGCTAAACAACAGGTTACCCCTAAAGCATTAGCCGAACTGATTGACCACCTTACATTACGTAAGCCGGAAGTTAAAAGCGCTGAAATTAAAGATGCCTTAGCCGACCTGCGCAGCAGCATCGATAAAATTGACGATTTAGTAATTCAGAAATTAGCTGAACGTATGCAGATTGTTGAGAAAATCGGTAACTACAAAAAAGATAACGGCATCACTATTTTACAAGTTAACCGTTGGGATGAGATTTTGAAAAAAGGCGTTCAATACGGTAAAGCTCTGAAACTAGATAACGATTTTACCGAGAAATTATTAGAGCTGATCCACAGCGAATCAATCCGCAAACAAACCGAGATCATGAATGCTGGTACCGGTGTTAAGGAAAATTTAACCCACGTATAACTGCTGATGAAACCAAACATCATACTGCGTAAAAACAGTAAAAAGGTAAATACTACAATACAACTCACAGGCTCAAAAAGCGAGTGCAACCGTGCACTCGTTATTGAGGCCTTAAGCCAGGGTAAAGTAAAAGTAACCAACGTTTCTGACGCTGCAGATGCTGTGCTACTTGCCAATATTTTGAGGAATCAAGATCTTAAAATCCTCTCCTCCGGAGAGGATTTAGGTGAGGCTCCGACAACTGAAATAAACATTGGCCCTGCCGGCACAGCCATGCGTT
Organism: Mucilaginibacter polytrichastri; assembly: GCF_001911425.1. GTDB lineage: Bacteria > Bacteroidota > Bacteroidia > Sphingobacteriales > Sphingobacteriaceae > Mucilaginibacter > Mucilaginibacter polytrichastri. The sequence continues at coordinate 3,224,212 of NZ_MPPL01000001.1, forward strand.
TCCTTACGGCCTATTATGCCATCGCTAACGAAGAAGTGATTCTTACAGGCAGCGAGCGTATGAAACAACGCCCTATTGGCATTTTGGTTGATGCTTTGCGTACACTTGGCGCAGATATTACCTATGTAGAACAGGATGGTTACCCTCCCCTGCATATCAAAGGCGGCTTTGAACAAAAAACCGATCTGATAAGCATTCAGGGTAATATCAGCAGTCAGTATATTACTGCGCTATTATTGATCGCGGCTCGTTTGACCCAAGGATTAAGACTACAAATTGAAGGCGACTTAACATCGCGCCCTTATGTAGAAATGACGTTGAGCATGCTGCAACAGGCAGGCATCCAGCACCAATGGGAAGATAACGTGATCAGCATTGCACCGCAGCCATTTGCAGAAACCAGCATTTGGGTAGAGCCAGACTGGAGCGCGGCATCGTACTGGTATGCCATTGCAGCCCTAAGCGACGAAGCCGAACTATTTTTACCCGGCCTAACCTCATACAGTTTGCAAGGAGATAGCGTAATTGGCGAAATTATGGCCAACTTCGGTATCACCTCACAGTTTAAAGACGGTGGCGTGTATCTGAAGAAAGAACCTAAGCCAATTGTGCGTAAGATCTTTGATATGATTCAATGCCCTGATTTGGCGCAGACTGTTATTGTGGTATGTGCGGCTTTAGGCCACGAAGCTACCTTTACCGGGCTGGAAACTTTGAAAATTAAAGAAACAGACCGTATTGCAGCCTTACAAAACGAGTTGGGCAAAATGGGTGTTAAACTGATTGAAAAAGGCCAGGTTTACAAATTGGACTGCAGCGAGAAGTTTATCCCTCAAAAAATGACCATCAAAACGTACGAAGATCACCGCATGGCGATGGCCTTTGCACCGCTGGCCCTGGTAATTCCAGAACTGGAAATTGAAGAAGCCGCAGTGGTTGACAAATCATACCCGGCATTCTGGACAGATCTGGAAAAAGCAGGGTTTGAAACGCTTGACGTTTAACGTTTTACACCCCCGTCATGCCGAACTTGTTTCAGCATCCCACAGGACAAGCACGTTTGCTTAGCACGTGGGATGCCGAAACAAGTTCGGCATGACGGTTAAAAAAAAATTGTCATTGCGAGGAGGTACGACGAAGCAATCTCGTAGCTATGCAGATCGAATAAGCATTGACTACGAGATTGCCGCGCTATCGCTCGCAATGACAAAAATACTATTAACATCTTCCGGACTTTCGGTCTTACCGACTTACGGACTACATACATCTCAGACAATGGCAGGCAATACCTTCGGGCAAATATTCAGGATAACAACTTTTGGCGAATCGCATGGCGAAGCGATTGGGGTAATTATAGACGGCTGTCCGGCTCAACTGGACATTGATCTGGATTATATTCAATCTGAGTTGGATAAGCGCAAACCCGGTCAGTCTAAAATTACTACACAACGCAAAGAGGCAGATACGGTAAAAATCCTTTCGGGCGTATTTGAAGGTAAAACTACCGGTACGCCTATTGCGATGATCATCTCTAATGAAGATCAACGCTCTAAAGATTACAGCCATAATACAGACGTGTTCCGCCCATCGCATGCCGATTATACTTACCATAGTAAATATGGTATCCGCGATCACCGTGGTGGCGGCCGTTCATCGGCCCGCGAAACTGCAGCGCGTGTAGCGGCAGGCGCCGTGGCTAAACTGATGCTGAAAGCAAAAGGCATCGAGGTAATTGCCCACGTAAGCAGCGTTGGTAAAATTGACGCGCCTAATGTAGATATCAGCAACCCGCAGGCTTTTATTGAGGAGCGTGAGAAAAACATTGTCCGTTGCGTTGACCCGGCTACGGCTGTGGAGATGATCGAAAAGATTGATATCATCCGCAAACAGGGCGATACCATTGGCGGTAAAGTAACCTGCTTTATTACCAACTGCCCCGTTGGTTTGGGCGAGCCCGTTTTTGATAAGCTACACGCCGATCTGGGCAAAGCGATGCTCAGCATTAATGCTGTTCACGGCTTCGAATACGGTTCGGGCTTTGAAGGCAGCGAAATGCAGGGCTCCGAGCATAATGACCGCTTTGTAAACACCGGCGACCAGATCAAAACCTTAACCAATTTCTCTGGTGGTATCCAGGGTGGTATCAGCAACGGCATGCCTATAGAGTTCAAGGTTGCCTTTAAACCGGTGGCTACCATCATGACCAACCAGCAAACGGTTGATGCCAATGGCGATGCTGCCGAAATACAAGGCAAAGGCCGCCACGATCCTTGTGTAGTACCGCGCGCTGTGCCTATTGTTGAAGCTATGGCTGCATTGGTTATTGCAGATCATTATTTGAGGAACAGAACGGCGAAGCTGTTTTAATGTGCAGATGTGCGAATATGCAGATGTGCAAATTAAGACATTGAGCTGCGGATGATTTGAATATGCAGATGTACAAATAAATCCGAAATCGAACATTTGAAATTCGAAATCAAAGCATCTGCATATTTGCACATTCGCACAATTGCACATCTCCTAAATGAACCCTATCCAACTCTACAAAAAAGCATACAACGGGCTCTCCCGTAACAGTTGGTACTTGTCGCTGGTGGTTTTAATTAACCGAAGCGGTACCATGGTACTGCCCTTCATGACTATTTACTGCACCCAGGCGCTGAATTTTACTATTGTGCAGGCAGGTATCATCATGGCTTTGTTTGGCGTGGGTTCTATCACCGGGGCATTTATCGGCGGAAAAATTACTGATAAATATGGATTTTATGATGTGCAGGTAGGTTCGCTGATAAGTGCAGGTTTTTTATTTATTGTATTAGGATATCAAACTACATTTATCAGCATTTGCTGCTGCGTATATGTATTAAGTGTGTGCAATGATGCCTTTAGGCCGGCAAACTCTACCGCAATAGCGGCTTATAGCACTGCCGAAAATAAAACCCGTTCTTATTCACTCAACAGGCTGGCGGTAAACCTGGGCTGGTCGTTCGGTGGTGCATTGGGCGGCTTTTTGGCTGCGCATAACTATCACTTATTGTTTTGGGTTGATGGTTGCACCAATCTAATGTCGGGCTTGTTGCTGCTGAAAATTATGCCGAGATCAAACTACAAAAAACCACATACAGATGTAACCCATCCCGACGCTAAAAGCTCGCCTTACAAAGATACTGTATACCTCGTCTTTATTTTGTTGACCACCTTATTTGCTACGTGCTTCTTTCAAACCTTTACCATACAGCCGGTATTTTATAAAACACAATGGCACCTTAATGAACAGGTAATAGGCGGCATGATGGCATTGAATGGGTTACTGGTGGCCTTTGTAGAGATGGTGCTAATAAGCGGACTAGAAGGTAAGCGGCACCCTTTGCGCTACATTTGCATGGGTGTAATATTAACCGGCATTGCCCTTACTATGGTTAACTGGCTGCCGCCAAGCGTACTGGTGGCTACATTGGTTATCATTGTTATCTCCTTTGGCGAAATGTTTGCCATGCCTTTCATGAACTCCTTTTGGGTGGTGCGCACCAACGATCATAACCGCGGGCAGTATGCAGCCTTGTACACCATGTCATGGTCTACCGCGCAGATATTAGCGCCAATTATTGGGAGTCAGATCATTGCGCTATCGGGTTACACTACCTTGTGGTGGGCAATGGCGGTAGTATGCGGCGTTTCGGCTACGGGTTTCTTTTTTCTTTATAAGCTGCGGTTTCAGCATCAGCTGGTAACTATCACCAATAGTTAAAACATTACGTATATTTTTTTCCTTTTATTAATATGATAAAGGCACTTATTTTAGATATGGATAACACCATATTCCCAACTAAATCAATCAGCGACGAGATATTTGAAGTAATTGAACATTTGATGGAAGAGCATCGCGGCAACCTTAATGATGAGCAGTTAGCAGAAGCAAAAACAGCATTAAGCCGTACTCCGTTTCAAAAGGTGGCAGGTCAATATGGTTTTACCGAGGAGTTTACAACCAACGCTATCGAACTATTGAAAAACACCACCTACAATAAGCCGATCAAGCCTTATAAAGATTACGAGATTGTTGAATCTATCAACCTACCCAAATTTTTGGTCACATTTGGTTTTGTAAAACTACAGCAAAGCAAAATTGACGGATTGGGTGTTCGCAGCCATTTTAAAGAGGTTTTTGTAGTCGATCCCGAGATCAGCTCTAAAACCAAGCGCGATATTTTTGTGGATATTATGGAGAAATACGGTTACCATAAAAATGAGTTGCTGGCCATAGGTGATGACCCCGAATCTGAAATAAAAGCGGCACAGGATTTAGGTATTAAAACCTATCTGTACGATCCCGAAAGCCGTTTTAAATCGGGCAAGGTTACTTACCACGAGCAAAGCTACAAGAAGCTAAAATGGCTGATCGAAGATCAGAAAGAATGATTTTCTGACTTGAAAAAGCGCAAGGCCTCGTCTCTTTCTTCGGGGCTGTTTGCGTTTCTAAACTCGCTTACATCAGGCGCGGTCAGCAATTCAATATCACTATTAATCAGCACTTTGCGCGGGCACGAATATCCCTGCGCTAAAAACTGTAGCATTACCGGGTAAGCGCGCGGCTCCCAAATGGTAATCAGCGGTTCGGGAAATTTACTGTCGCTATCTAAAAACGCCGTTGCCAGTTTAGATGGGTTGCGGTGCTTTACCAGGTAGTCTATAGTATCGGGCTTCAAATAAGGCAAATCGCAAGCCACCGTTAACCATGCCGCATTTGGATTGCGCTGCATGGCAGATAATATCCCGCCGAAAGGCCCTAGCCCGGTAAAAGTGTCTTCAATGGTTTCGAACCCATTCTGGCCCTTATCTGATAGGTAAACATGGGCGCAAAACCGGCCCAGCATCTCAAACATGTAAGCTCGCTGTGTTATGCCGTGATAAGCTATACTACCCTTATCGGTAAGCATACGGGTACTTTTCCCCCCAGCCAAAACCAACCCGCTCAGCGGGGCCACAGCCTCATTCAAAAATATAGTTAAGAAAGAAATGATCCGGGCTTCATCGTGCAAAGCCAGTACAGGGATATTTTTAATATCTGGTAAATGCGCTTCCAAAAATTCGGGAATGCGCGCATGTTCGCTTAATAATATTAAAACTACATCGGTCAGCTTTTCCAGCTTTTCATCCAGCGGCTTACCGGGGTGGATGATCACAATCTGCTTTTTAGCGTTAAAATGGTTGCCGTTAATCAGTACTAAGTCCTGGTTATTGAACAATATTCTATTACTTAAATGAGTAATATTTTCCTGTTTAAAATCTATCCTTTTGTGGCTTATTTTGTCGGTATATTGCAAAGAAGCACCCTCCAGCAGGTCATCAGACAAGCCATCTTCCCGATGATCGGCATCGACGTAAGCAACCTTCCATTTACCATCCAGCAACAAGAGCCAACGTGCAACCAACCCGCGGATTACACCACATGGCGCACCCAAAATGCCAAGTTCATTTTTGCCGAAATCACCCAGGTTGGGGCGCACCAAAGGCGCGTGTTTCTGATGTGGTTTATTGGGTTTGGTAATCACTTTTCCCTCCTGTTTTTTGTATCAGTTTGGTTTCCTTTATCACAATATCGTGCGAAAAAGCTTTGCACATATCATAAATGGTTAGGGCAGCTATACTGGCCCCCGTTAAGGCTTCCATTTCTACCCCAGTTTTCGAGGTAATTACAGCTGTACACATAATCACCACTTCACGGGTTTCATTAATACAGATATCAACCTTAATATTTTCTAACGCTAAGGGGTGGCACAGGGGTATCAGATCGGCTGTTTTTTTGGCCGCCATGGTACCCGCAATAATTGCCGTCTGAAAAACCGGACCTTTTTTAGTATGGATATCATTACCGCTCAATAGCGCCATAATTTCATCGCCCAAAACCACAATACTCTGTGCTACAGCGGTTCTTTTGGTAATCTGTTTATCGCTTACGTCAACCATGGTTGGGTAATTGGTATTGGCATCAATATGCGTAAAATTGGCAGTTTTGCTTTCCATATCCGTTATATAACAAAGCTATGCAATACTTAATTGTTTTGGGTTGCCAAGAATGTTAAAAAAATGCCGGATAAACATTAAAACAAAAAACGAACATTTTACTTTCTATAGCAACAACCCGTAGTCTTACGGACGATGATTGATTAATGCGAAAGCATACAGTACAGTTACAACAAATTATTTTAGTGTTAACACTTGTTTATAATTGATTTAAACAACGCAGAGCTCTATATTTACGTTTTCATCTACCGAATTGATAAATTCATGATACTAATAGTTGACGATAAGTCTGAAAACCTTATTGCGTTAAAAAAAATCTTAGAAACGCATAATTTCAGCGTCGATACAGCCTTGTCGGGAGAAGAAGCTTTACGCAAAATACTTAAATACGCCTATAAACTTATCATACTGGACGTGCAAATGCCCGGTATGGATGGCTTTGAAGTGGCTGAAGCTATTGTTGGCTACAGTAAAACAAAGGATATCCCCATTATATTCCTATCGGCAGTTAAAATTAATAAGCAGTTTATCAGTAAAGGTTATGCCTCCGGCGGGCGCGATTATTTGGTTAAACCGATTGATCCGGACATCCTGGTACTCAAGATTCGCACCTTTATTAAACTTTACGAGCAAACAGACGAGCTTAACCGCATACAGGCTGCCCTACTCGAAGAAATTGAGTACCGTAAGGAAGCAGAAAGTAAAAAAGACGAATTTATCAGCATAGCCAGCCACGAGTTAAACACACCGCTTACCTCTGTTAAAGGCTATTTACAGCTGGCCGAAAAATCTTTCGAGAAAGATAATAAGCCGCATACCCGCATGTACCTCGACCGTACAAAAACACAGCTTAATAAGCTGAACCAGTTGGTTGCAGATTTGCTCAATACCTCAAAAATCATCTCAGGCAGTCTCGAATATCATTTTAAAGAGTTTGATTTTGAACCCTTTGTAGATAGTGCTATCGATATTATTCAACAATCGTACCCCGGCAAACATATTATAAAAACCGGCCTGGCCGATGTTAAAATACAGGGCGACCCATTACGTTTAGAGCAGGTAGTGCTTAACTACCTCACCAATGCTATTAAATACTCGCCGGATAGTAATGATATTTTTGTTGAGGTTGCCGTATTACCGGCCAATAAAGTAACATTGCGCGTGCGCGACAAAGGCATCGGTATACCTAAAGAAAAACAGGACCAGCTTTTTGATAAGTTTTACCGGGTAGAAGAATCGTCAAACCGCTTTCAGGGCTTGGGTATGGGCCTTTATATTTGTGCCGAAATCATCAGGCGGCATGGTGGTACATTTGGTGTAGAGAGTGAACCGGGCCATGGTGCTACCTTCTACTTTACCGTCCCTAGCCACAAAGAAAAATTGCAATAAACCTTATAAAAATATACTTAGTTATCAATGAAAACTACTGTAACCCGTAATCTGCAAATTGGATTCGGCCTTTCATTGCTGTTGCTCATCATCAGCTCTATAGTTTCGTACATCAGCATTACAAACCTGCTCGCCAGCTCGCAAATGGTTGACCATAGCAGCAGCGTTATCCAATCGCTCGAAACGGTAATATCAACCATGAAAGATGCCGAAACAGGCCAGCGTGGCTATTTATTAACCAGCCGGGACGAATTTCTGGAACCGTATAACGGCTCTTATGAAAAAGCATTGTTAAACACTAACAGAGCTCAGGATTTAACTACAGACAATGCCCGGCAACAAGAAAATGTGAGAGCGATAAAACAGATCATGCTGAAAAGGATGACCGTGCTGGAACAACTAATAAACAAAAAAAGATCGGGGCAGGTTGTTACTGTTGATGACCTGCGCCAGGGCAAAGCCAATATGGATGCCTTACGTGTAGCCGTTGCCACCATGGAGCACGACGAAAATGCGATGTTGGTGGAGCGTACTGCCAGGCTTAAACAATTTTCGGCCTTTACACCAGTTGTAATAGTGTTTGCGGCTATCCTGTCAATTATAATTTCGATATTCTCTTACTTTAAAGTAACCAGTGATTTGGCCGAGCGTAACCGTTTGCAAAAAGCGCTGGAAGATAAAGATATTGAAACATCACACCGTATTGGTGTAATACAAGGTATTGCCGATAAAATATCTAACGGCGAATATGAGATTAGGGTTGTTGACAAAGAGAAAGACACCTTGGGCAGCCTGGCTGTTTCTTTAAATAAAATGGCCGAATCGCTCGATTTCTCTTTTACCAAACTCTCTGACAATGAATGGCTGCAAACCGGTATTGCCCAGCTTAACGACCGTATGGTGGGCGAAAAAGATGTAGCCGAAGTAGCTAATGATATACTTGATTTTGTGGCTACCTATACCAAAAGCCAGGTAGGTGCCTTTTATACTTTTGAAAACCATGTGCTAAGACTGCAAAGCGGTTATGCCTTAAATACAAATGTCAATAAATTGATCCCCGCAGGCGAAGGCATACTAGGGCAGGTTGCCGCCAGCGGCAAGCAAATATTTTTGAACGATATTGATCCTGATTATATTTCTGTAAGCCACGGTACCGGTGGTATTAAACCTAAGAATGTAATAGCCATCCCGGTATTTCAAGACAATAAGGTGCGTGGTGTTATTGAGCTGGCCTCTATTAATGGCTACACCGAACGCAAATTCGATTTCTTACGCACAGTAGCGGGTAACATCGGCATTGCCATAGTAAGTGCGCAAAACCGCAAAAAAATGCAGGAGCTGCTGGAAGAAACCCAGGCACAGTCTGAAGAGTTACAGGCACAGCACAGCGAACTCGAAAACCTGAACACCGAGCTGGAGGCGCATACCCAGCGCTTGCAAACATCAGAAGAAGAGCTGCGCGTACAGCAGGAAGAACTACAGCAAACCAACGGCGAACTGGAAGAACGCAACAAAATTATCAACGAGCGTAACACAGAGATACAGCGTAAAGCGGCAGAACTGGAACAAACTACCCGGTACAAGTCTGAGTTTATGGCTAACATGTCGCACGAGTTGCGCACGCCGCTAAACTCTATCCTGTTATTGTCGAGATACCTGTCTGAGAATACAGAAGAAAACTTAACCGAAGAGCAAACCGAATCTGCAAGGGTGATACTTAACTCTGGCAATGGTTTATTGGATTTGATTGATGAGTTGCTGGACCTTTCTAAAATAGAAGCAGGTAAAATGGAACTCGAATATGAGAACATCCATCTGGCCGGTGTGGCATCAGATATGCAATCGCTGTTTAGCCCTATTGCCCGCGAAAAGAAACTGGAACTTATTATCGACAATAAATTTAAAGCTACTGATACCTTCGAGACCGATAAGATGCGCCTGGAGCAGATTATCAAAAACCTGATGAGTAACGCGCTTAAGTTTACAGCCACGGGATCTGTTAAGTTAACGATCCAGCCTTCGGCAGATGATGCTTCAACGATCGAATTTTCTGTCGAAGATACAGGCGTAGGTATCCCTAAAGACAAGCAAGAAATGGTTTTCGAGGCATTCAAACAAGCCGATGGTTCAACCAAGCGTAAGTTTGGCGGTACAGGTTTAGGTCTGTCTATCAGCCGCGAACTGGCCCGCTTGTTAGGCGGCGAAATTAAGCTAACCAGCGAACCGGGCACAGGTAGCAACTTTACCGTAATTATACCTAAAGTAAAACCTGCTACCGTGCCGTTACCGCAACCCTTGCGTATAGACACACCAGCTACAGTTGTTGAAGAGGTAAAAGCAGGCGACCGCGTAAAGCACCTATCGCCTACGATACCAAACGATATTGATGACGACCGCGAAAGCATTGTTACAGGCGATAAGATCATTTTAATTATTGAAGATGATACCGCATTTGCTAAAGCACTGCTGGGCTTTACCCGCCAGCGCGGCTACAAAGGCGTAATTACCGTACGTGGCGACCAGGGAGTAGAAATGGCCCTTAAATATCGCCCGCTGGCAATACTGCTCGACCTGCAATTACCAGTTATGGATGGCTGGGAGGTAATGGAAGCGTTGAAAAACAACCCACTCACCAAGCCTATCCCGGTGCATATTATGTCATCTATGGAAGCTAAAAAAGAAAGCCGCCTGCGTGGCGCTGTCGACTTTATTAATAAGCCGGTTGCCATGGAGCAGATGAAGCAGATGTTTACCAAGCTTGAAGATGCCTTAAGCCGAAGCCCAAAAAAGGTGCTGATTGTGGAAGAGAATGCCAAACATGCTAAAGCGCTGGCTTACTTCCTGGAGAGCTTTAATGTATCAGCTACCGTATCAAGCAGCGTGAGTGATGGTGTAAACACACTTAAAAACAACGAGGTTGACTGCGTGATATTAGATATGGGCCTCCCGGACAAAAATGCCTATGAAACGCTGGAAGTTGTAAAACAAAATCCGGGATTAGAAAACCTGCCGATTATTGTTTTTACGGGCAAAAACCTGTCATCGGCAGAAGAAGGCCGTATTAAGCAATATGCAGACTCCATCGTGGTTAAAACGGCCCACTCCTACCAGCGAATACTGGATGAAGTAGCTTTGTTTATGCACCTGGTAGAAGAAACTACAACTAAACCCAATATATCGCGCACTAACAATAACGGCCCGCTTAATGAGGTACTAAAAGATAAAACCGTGCTGATTGCCGATGACGATGTACGCAACATTTTTTCGCTCACCAAATCGCTCGAGAAGCACCAGATGCGCGTAATATCTGCCACAGACGGTAAAGAGGCCTTGCAGCAGTTGCAAAATCACCCCGAAACCTCGATCGTATTAATGGATATGATGATGCCCGAGATGGATGGCTACGAAAGTACCAGCAAAATAAGGCAGAACCCTCGGTTTAAAAACCTGCCGGTTATTGCCGTAACCGCCAAAGCCATGATGGGCGACCGCGAAAAATGCATTAGCGCGGGTGCATCAGATTATATCTCTAAACCGGTTGATATTGATCAGCTGGTATCGTTGCTGCGTGTATGGCTATATGATAAAAACTAAATTCTGGTTATGACCACTACTCCCAATGCCAAAAAAGTACTGATTGTGGATGACGATACCCGCAATATTTTTGCGTTGAGCCTCACTTTACGATCAAAAGGCTATGCCTGCCTGTCATCAACCGATGCCGTAAAAGCTATTGATATGATACAACAAGATGATAGCATTGGTGTTGTATTGATGGATATGATGATGCCCGAAATGGATGGATATGAAGCGCTGGGCCGCATACGCGGTAATAAACAAATACAGGATATACCTGTATTTGCCGTAACGGCCCAGGCTATGCCCGGCGACAGGGAGAAATGCCTGGAAGCAGGTGCTAATGCCTACATATCCAAACCAGTTAATGTGGATTTGTTGATTGATTTGCTAAACACTTACTTATAATTAAATGGATACCCCCGTCGGTGAACAGGAAATAAAACTATTACTAAACGATTTGATCGAGCTGTATGGCTATGACTTTACAGACTATGCTAAAGCTTCGTTAAAAAGAAGGATAAACCGCCTGTTTACACTCGATCGCTTTCCGAGCTTTGCAGAATTTAGATACCGCCTGTGTAACGATGCTGATTATGCTAAACGCTTTGTAGAACAGCTTACAGTTAATGTAACCGAAATGTTCCGCGACCCTAAATTTTATCAAAACCTGCGCGAGCATGTTTTGCCTGTGCTAGCTACCTACCCTTTTATCAGGATCTGGCATGCGGGATGTTCTACAGGTGAAGAAGTTTTTTCGATGGCTATTTTACTTAAAGAAGCCAATTTACTGCATAAGTCACTGTTATATGCTACAGACCTTAACTCGCAAGTTTTACAAAAGGCCACCACCGGGATATTCCCCATGAGCCAGATGAAACAGTACTCAGAAAACTACATTGCAGCAGGTGGGAAAGAGGATTTTTCCCGTTATTATACGGCCAGTTATAATGTAGTTAAGTTTGATGAGGAGCTGAGCCAAAGGATGGTTTTTTCGACACATAATTTAGTATCAGAAAGCTCTTTTAATCAGTTTCAACTCATTATGTGTAGAAATGTACTTATTTATTTCGAAAAAGAGCTTCAAGGCAGGGTTTTTGCGCTTTTTGATGATAGCCTGGAAAACTTAGGATTTTTGGCACTTGGCAGTAAAGAAACATTAAAACTGTCACCCATTATTTCTAAATACCGGCAGGAAGGTAAAGAAAAAATATGGCGCAAAATTCACTAACTGATTTTCAAAAAAAAATTGTTGTTATTGGTGGCTCTGCTGGGAGTTTGCAAGTTATACTGCATATTTTAACCTACCTGCGCCCCGATTTAAACATCCCAGTTGTTATTATTTTGCACCGTAAAAACGACTCGGATTCGAGCCTGAGCCAGTTAATGGGCTTACGTACAAGCCTGCCCGTAAAAGAGGCCGATGATAAAGAAGCCATACTACCGGGCCATATATACCTTGCCCCTGCCGATTATCATTTATTGATAGAAACAGACGGCTATTTTTCTTTAGACGACTCTGAAAAAATAAACTTTTCACGCCCCAGTATCGACGTTACCTTCCAAACCGCAGCCGAAGCGTATGGGGCAGGTGTAACCGGTATCCTGCTGTCGGGCGCAAATGCCGATGGTGTAGAAGGCTTGGAAATTATTAAATCACTTAAAGGAATAATTGCCGTGCAAGACCCTAAAACAGCCCAGGTACCTTATATGCCCCAACATGCTGTTGATAGCTTGCCTGTAGACCATTTACTTACCATTGAGCAGATCCCCGGTTTTATTAACCGGCTCTAACCTGCCCGCTTTTAAAACTGTTACAGTAACTAACAATTGCCCTGTATGCCGCATGGTATGCTCTGCCACATGCACCAGCAGACCCATTACTGTTGATGGTAAATTTTTACGGCCTACGCCCCTGTATTGCGTCAAAATACTTTCATCAATGCGGCTTAACTGCCGTAACGATAGTTGAACCGCCAAGGCAAATGTGTTCACTAATTGACCGGATGTAACACTTTCTTCAAACTTACCCTCTTCTGCCAGATACTCGAGCTGTGCCGGGCTTAATTGTTTATTGTTGGCATAAGTAAACAACCTATCGAGCACGCCGGCCATGTGCTGTAAATGAAAAGCAGGCGATGCCATACCGGCTACCCTTTTCCACAATAATTCTTCTGGAAAGTTCTGCATTAAAGTCTCTATTTCTTCGCTGGCCTGCATTAAGGCGTGCGCTACAGGTTGTAATAATTCGGTTATATCATCCAGTGGTCCGCGTAACCATACTTCGGGCAAATTTTCTGCGCTCATGGTTCAAATTTAACAATGCTGGCTTATCATTTTCAACATAAAAATAACCTGCTTAAAACTTTATGGTATTATGATTGCTATAGTTGGCACATACAACTAATTTAATAAATGGAACATATTACTCATAAACTAAAAAAAGCGCCCGTTAGCTTATTACTAATGGTGTGCGCTTTACTCTTGCTAACCGTAGAAAGCTGTAAAAAGAAGCGTTCTGACATGGCAAATGCGCTTTACAAAATTACGCCCAACAAAGCGTTCAAAAACATTACCCCCGAAGGCCTTACTCCCGTGTTTCAAAAAGTACTGGCCGATGAAAAGAAAAACCTCACCAATCCGCAACAGATTGCAGCTTTTTACGCACAGAATGAATATGATCCAATTTATGTGATGGATCATTTAGGTAACAATGACCTAAAATCTTTTAACACGTATTTACAAAAAGCAGGCGAGCACGGCCTCGATCCAAAAATATTTAATGCCCAGGCTTATAACGCCCTGTTGAATAAGTTTTACGACAAAACCGCTATTAAAACTACTGATGAAGCCTACCACGATATGGCCGAGCTGGAGGTGATGACGGCTAATGTACTCATCAATTATTCAAACGCGTTACAATTTGGTTTAATTAGTCCGCGCCGTATTTATGCACGTTATTTCACTAAAACTTTGCGCCCCGATAGTAACTCGGTTAATCAGGTTTTGGGCATAAAAAATATCAAGACTTACCTGGATAGCATTCAGCCTAAAAACCCGCAATATATAGCTTTACAAAAAGCATTAGCCGCCGGTAATACCGCACCAGGATTAACCAAAGAAGAAACAGACCGTATTATTAAAGTGAATCTGGAACGCCTGCGCTGGAAAAATAAACCATCGGAAGACAAATATGTGGTTGTAAACATCCCCGATTTCCGTTTGGATGTAATGGAAGGTGGAAAATCATCCCTCAATATGAAAGTTTGCGTAGGCGAAGGCCGTAATAAGGATTATACCAATAACCTGGTTGAGTATGATGACAGCGACAAAACAGATCGTCCATTCTCGCGCGAAACACCGCAGTTAAACAGCCTGATCTACGAAGCACAGGTAAACCCGATCTGGAATATCCCTCAAAGCATTGTAAATAAAGAAATTGTAAAGCATGCCGGAGACGATCCATATTACCTGGATAACAACAATATAGAAGTTTACCAGAATGGCAAAAAACTGGAAGACACCGAGAATATTAAATGGGGTTCTGAAGATCTCACCAAATACGAGTTTAAACAAAAACCGGGCGATGATAACTCGTTGGGTAAGATTAAATTCTTGTTCCCTAATAAAAGCAGTGTTTATTTGCATGATACACCAGCAAAAGCTGCATTCGGCCTAAAAATGCGTGCGGTAAGCCATGGCTGCGTGCGTTTGGAAAAACCGCTTGATTTGGCACACAGCCTGTTTGGTGATGGTGACAAATACGAAATGATTAAGCAATTTATGAGCGAAGACAACCCGAAACCTACAGATGTTGCCTTACCTAAAAAAGTACCGGTATACATTACCTACGTTACCTGCTGGGCCGACGAAACCGGCACCCTACAGTACCGCCCGGATGTATATGGTTTAGATATTGTGCTTTTTGCACACATGCAGAAATTTCTGGGAATTTAAAATATCAATGGCGGTGGCCTGCCCACCTTACGCAGCATGCGACATCCGTTAAATTGAAAAGGCCTCATATCCTATCGGATATGAGGCCTTTTTATAATCCCTTACACCTAAAACTCAACATAAAAATACTTATTGATATATTTGCATTTATAAATACAATGGATATCAAACAATTTGAACGGATTTCAAAGGCACTGGGCGACCCGCATCGCATCAGGATTATGCAGCAAGTGGGCAAATCGCCCGGTTGCATGCAGTGTGCCGATATTGTAGAGATGATTGATTTGACACAATCTGCCATATCTCACCACATCAAACAACTAACTGAATCGGGCCTTTTGATTGCCGAAAAACAGGGGCGAAATATTAAATATGCCGTCGACAAAGATGTTGTTGATACTTACACAAAATTTTTGCAACAATTAAAAGGTTAAAAAAAATTACATTAATACATCAAAGTATTTGAATGTATTAATGTAATTTTACTTCAGTTTTATTGATGTACGCAATAGAACGATCAAATACATTCAAACATTTAAATAATTAGATTTTAAAATGGACTTAAATTTAAAAGGGAAAGTAGCCGTAGTAACGGGCGCTTCTAAAGGTATAGGCGCAGGTATTGCCAAAGCATTAGCCGCCGAAGGTGTAAGTGTTATTGTAAACTATGCAAGCAGCCAGGCTGATGCTGATAACGTAGTTACAGCCATTACCAATGCTGGTGGTAAAGCAACTGCAGTAAAAGCCAGTGTAGATAACGCTGCCGAAGTAGCACAACTATTTGCAACCGCCGGCCAAACCTATGGCAAGGTTGATATTGTTGTAAATAATGCAGGTGTTTATCAATTTGCACCTATAGAGGGTGTAACAGAAGATGAGTTTCACCGCCAGTTTAATATCAACGTATTAGGCCCAATCCTTACCACTCAGGAAGCCTTGAAATACATCCCGGCAACAGGTGGCAGCATTATTAACATCAGCTCTGTAGCCAGTACTGCACGTACGCATAGTGCCAGTGTTTATTCGGCCACAAAAGGAGCTTTAGATACCCTGACAAGAGTATTGGCTGTAGAATTAGGCCCTAAAAACATCAGGGTAAATGTTGTTGCGCCGGGGCCTGTAGAAACAGAAGGTTTTGTAACAGCCGGTGTAAAAGGCAGCGAAATGGAAGCCAGCTTTATTGCAACCACCCCGCTCGGCCGCGTTGGCCAGCCATTGGATATTGCCAAAGTAGTTACCTTCCTGGCATCTGATGCTTCCGGATGGATCACTGCCGAAAGACTTGTCGCTTCTGGTGGGTTAATTTAATATTATTGGCATTGAGTTAATAGTGGCAATGCCGCTAACTTGTACAACCGAGACACGTTATCATTCTGAACATCGTGAAGAATCTTCTTCGATTGGTTACAGTGTGCATATTTCAGAAGATCCTTCAAGTAACCAGAACGCCAGCAAGTCACAAAAAACAAAAGCCTCCCGATGTACCGGGAGGCTTTGTATTTTATTTAGTGTTAGTAAACTTATAATCTTGCACTTAAAACAGGGCGCGACGCAGTATCGGGAACAGCAAAGCTCGCGGCCAGATTAGTATTCAAATATTTTGAATTATATTTAGTATCCGGGCCATTGATAAAAATCATCGTTTTTCCCTTCAAAGTACCTATCACCTGGTTAATTACATCGGGCGATACAGCAGGGCAACCAAAACTGCGGCCTATACGGCCTAATTGGTTTATAGTACCCTGGCATACATAATCTGCAGCATGTAATACAATGGCACGTTCGCGGGCCTTGTCGTTAAAGCCGTTATCCATACCATCCAATCTTAATGAGCGGCCATGTTTACCTACGTAAATATCATCTGTAACGTAAAAGCCTAAGCTGCTTTGATGCGATTCTTCGTTGTTAGAGAAATGATCGGCCAAATCATTGCCACTACCCTGCCCGTGCGCTACCCATGTGTTTAACAGCAATAGTTTACTTTGCAGGTCAACTATCCACAACCGTTTTTCGTGGCTGGGTTTGTTAAAATCGACAACAGTTAAAATATTACTGCTAAAAGGCAGTTTGTGCGCCAGTTTAAGATTATAAAAACCTGTAATTGCCTTTTGAAAAGTACCCAGATCAAGGCCCGAATTTTGCAATCCGGCGGCTTTGTAAACATCAGATACCATATTGTCAAAACGCACTTCACTTGTTAAGGAAGCAGTTTTCGTGGTATTATTGGCATTAACTGTGCTACTATCAACTGCGGCTTTAAAGCTTACAGTAATTATCATACACAATACCAGAACGCTAGTTATCCACCAAAATGTTTTCTTCATTTTTTGCTTTTTGAGTAAATCAATAAGTTTAAATTAGAACAGGCTTATCAGGTTTATTATTGTAGAGGTATGATACAAATATACCTTTTTACATATAATCCACCGTCACGGCAGTCTCATTAATATCCTAAAGTTAAATAATTATTTCAAAAAGAAAAAACTAAAGGGTAATTATACCCAGGTTATCTTTTCTTCCAAAGGCACTTTACGTTTACCCTCAGGCTGGTCGTCGGTATATCCTAAATAAAGCACGCCAATTACCTGGTCAAGCTCGCCTAAATTTAAAAACTCTTTCATAGCCGGTTTTAAAGCCATACCACCGGTGCTCCAAAAACAACCAATGTTTAATGCAGCAGCACCTAACAATAAGTTTTGTACCGAAGCACCTACGGCAACAATCTCTTCCCAAACCGGGATCTTAGTCAATTCGTTGCGGTGCATATAAGTAACTACCACGTGCGATGCCTTGTTACCTGTATTCTGGAAACCGGTATAAGTAGCTTCAGAAAAGTTTTCGGCCGGGGTAATTGCCTTGTATATTTCGGCATGCTTCAAACAAAAATCAGCCGGATTTTCGTAAACGATAAAGCGCCATGGCTCTGTTAATGCATGTGTAGGTGCCCAATCTGCCAGCTCCAATAATGCAGCAACATTTCCGTTAGGGATTTTGTTGCCATTCATGGTTGCCGGTTTAATGGTGCGGCGTTTTTTAATAGTTTCGGCTACGGCCGTAAAAGTAGTAGAATCCATATGTCGTTTATCGGCATTTTAATGCCCGGAGCAAAAATAAGATAATTCTGTTAGCCTGCCCTGCTTATTGAAAAAGTACGGCTTTGATTGTGCTTTTTAACATGGGTAGTGTAAGCGGGCCACTCCCTGTTACAGCATATCTAATGATTCGGCTTTTATCGGCAACAACAAAAGTGGGGTAATTATTCAATTGGTAAGCGTTCATAATAGATAGGCCATTGCTCAACAATTGCGCGTACAATAGTGGTTTTTCTTTAAGCTTGGCATCTGCTGCTTTTTGATCATCGGGTGTTATTGCCAATATCACCAAATCTTCCGGATTATGAATCTGCTTCAAAAATTCGTTCAAACTGGCAAAGCTCTCGGTACAAGGCGGACATTCGGCCGACCAGAATATGAGCACAATAACTTTATTTTCTAATTCGGCAGGTTTAATGGTGGGTGTTAAAGGCGTAATACTAAGCTGCATATTTTCTTGTAGCAGAGGACTTTTTACAACCATGAACTTTTTAACAGTTTCGTAGCGTGAATTTCTTTCCTGGTCGGTAAGCTTTTTTAGCGTGCTTTTAGTAGCCGGATCGGCAGGCGATCCATTGTAGGTAATTGTGTAATCGCCTGTGTTAATTAATTTTTCATACTGATAATAACGCAGGGCTTTCCCCTGTTCATTGTAAACAAGTTTATTGGTATCTAATCTAACCCTTAAAGATGATTGTTGAGTTAGATGCTTAGTTGTATCCTGGCCGCTGGCCTTAATTGTTACAAGACAGATGAGCGCTAAAAGGAATTGCTTCATAAGGTTTAATTATGAAGCAATTTACAATATTTAAGTTATTACAATGTTAATAAATCGGCGGATATTTACCCGGATTAGCCTCACTCATCATGGCGTAAGCAGCCTCAATCACATCATCAACAGATGGCTTGCTAAAGTAATCTCCGTCTGACCCATAAGGCGGGCGATGCTCCTTGGCACAAAGGGTTTTAGGCTGGGCATCCAGTTGATAATAGCCGCCCTGCATTTCCAACACCTTCTGTAGTATATAGGCCGACCCTCCACCCGGGATATCCTCGTCAATAACCAAAAGCTTGTTGGTTTTCTTTAACGAAGCCAAGCTCAGCTTATCGGTATCAAAAGGATAAAGCGTTTGCGGGTCTATCACTTCTATATTAACACCCAATTTCTCCAGTTCTTCTACAGCCTCAATCACCACACGTAATGTTGAGCCATAAGAAATCACCGTAATATCGGTACCTTCTTTTATAATTTCGGCCTTGCCGAGTGGAACGGTAAACTCGCCAACATTGGCCGGCAGCTTTTCTTTCAGGCGATAACCATTCAGGCTTTCAATGACTAAAGCCGGCTCATCTCCCCTTAACAATGTATTGTACATGCCCGCCGCCTGGGTCATATCGCGCGGAACGCAAATGTGTAAACCACGCATGGAGTTTAATATTACGCCCAGTGGCGATCCGGAGTGCCAGATCCCTTCTAACCGGTGGCCACGCGTGCGCACAATAACAGGCGCTTTTTGGCCGCCGCTGGTGCGGTAGCTTAAAGATGCCAGGTCGTCGCTTAATACGGTCATGGCGTAAAGCAGGTAATCGAGGTATTGGATCTCGGCAATTGGGCGTAAACCACGCATGGCTAAACCCAGCCCCTGCCCTATAATAGTAGCTTCGCGAATACCGGTGTCGGTAATCCGCAGATCGCCGTATTTGCTTTGTAAACCGGCAAAGCCCTGATTAACATCGCCAATGTTACCTACATCTTCGCCAAAGGCAACAATGGTTTTATCACGGCCAAAATTGGCATCAAAACAAGCGTTTAGTACTTCGCGGCCATCTATTAAGCGGGCATCCTGCTCATATTGAGCAGGATTTACCGGTACCTTAAGCGGCGAATTTGCACTATTTGTAAACAGCTTAGAATTATACCGCTCGTTGTTTAGCTCATTATGCTGATTTAACCATTGAACAAGCGTTTTCTTCGCTTCAAAATTTTGTTTAATAGTAAGGCGAAGCGTTTTACGGATGGCGCTCACAATATCTTTTCGACCGGGATCTACGCATGAGCGCAATGCAATGGCGGCATCTTCCACATCATCCTGCGCGTTGGCTTCCTGCGCAACAGCATCTATTAATGATGCAGCTTCTTCCAGTTCAGTCTTAATTACATCAGCCAGTTCGTTCCATGCTTCGCGCTGGCATTCGCGCACGTGCACTTTGGCTTCGGCCTCAATTTTATCAAGCTCCTGCTCTGTGGTTATGGCCGATGCGATGATCCATTTGCGCATTTGCAAAAGGCAATCGTGCTCGGCTTCCCAGGCCAGTCTTTCTTTTGATTTATAACGTTCGTGCGAGCCGGAGGTAGAGTGGCCCTGCGGCTGGGTCATCTCGGTTACATGCACCAAAACAGGCACCTGCTCGCGGCGGCATACTTCAATGGCGCGGCTATAGGTTTCGCAAAGGGCAACATAATCCCACCCGCGCACTTTAAATATTTCGTAACCGTTAGTACCCTCTTCCCGCTGGAAACCTTTGAGCACTTCGGATATATCTTCTTTAGTGGTTTGCAGCCTGGCTGGTACAGAAATGGCGTAAGCATCGTCCCATACAGAGATAGCCATAGGCACCTGTAAAACGCCTGCTGCATTAAAGGTTTCCATAAACAAACCTTCGGATGTTGAGCCATTGCCTATGGTACCAAATGCTACTTCATTGCCATTAACAGAAAACTGTTTTTGATCGGCAAGTTCGGGGTTATTACGATACAGTTTTGAGGCATAAGCTAACCCTAATAACCTGGGCATGTGCCCGCCAGTGGTCGAAATATCAGACGAACAATTCATCGTTTCGGCCTGATTGGTAAAGTTACCATCTGCATCCAAATAGCGGGTTGCGTAGTGGCAATTCATTTGGCGGCCGCCAGATGCAGGGTCTTTATCCACATCGGGATTGGCATACAATTGCGCAAAAAACTCTTTCATGGTGCTCATGCCGGTTGCAAACATAAAAGTTTGATCTCGGTAGTAGCCTGCGCGCCAATCGCCGGCTTTAAAAGCCTTGGCCATAGCCAGTTGGGCTACCTCTTTACCGTCACCAAATATGCCAAACTTTGCCTTACCCGTAAGCACTTCGCGGCGGCCAAGCAATGCTGCCTGGCGGCTTTCAAAGCCAATACGGTAATCATTGATGACTATCTTTTTAAAGTCCTCAAAATTAAGTTCGGCAGAATCAAACCCGTTGGTAGTAAGTTGTGCGGTCTGAGGCATATTATATTTTGATTAGAAGTCAAAGTTATAAAATTGTATTTTGTTATTCTGTGCTTTTACAATTCTTTAAACCGTTTCGTGTAAAATTTTGGTTTCCGCTGAAACATTTTATATTTGTACAAAGTATACAAGGATATGAAAAAGTTAATGATATTATGCGCAGTAATCATAGGTTTTGCCTTTACTGCTTCAGCACAGACTGATAATAAAGCCGAGTTTAAATTTAACGAAGAAAAGCATGATTTCGGTAAAATACCTCAGGGTAAACCAGTTACTACCGAGTTTACTTTTACCAATATTGGCGAAGAGCCTCTAATTTTGGCCGACGTTAAACCAACATGTGGCTGCACCATTGCAGATTATACCAAAACACCTGTTAAAAAAGGCGACAAGGGCGTAATTAAGATCACTTACAATGCAGCTGTTGTAGCTCCTTTTAACAAAACTATTATTGTAACCTCTAACGCTAAAACACCACAAAAATATTTAAACATTGTGGGCGAAGTGGTTGCGGCACCGGCTGCCAGCAGCAGGTAATTTGCTTCTAACACAAAACATAAACGAAGAGCGGCGCAAAAAATTTGCGCCGCTCTTCGTTTATAGGGCAGCTATCTTTTTGTTAACTTTGCACCCATGCCGCAAATTTCGCACAAAGGTGAGCAAATGCCCGCCTCGCCTATACGTAAACTAACCCCCTTTGCCGACAATGCTAAACTGCAGGGTAAAAAGGTATTTCATTTAAATATCGGCCAGCCCGATATTGAAACCCCGCAAGGGATGCTGGACGCCATACATAACAGCACTTTTAAAGTATGGGCCTATACCCCATCTGAAGGCACATTATCGTACCGCCAAAAACTAACTGAATACTATAACAAACTGGGGTATAACATTACCCCGCAAAATATTATTGTAACCACAGGTGGCTCTGAAGCTATTACCATAGCCATGATGACCTGCCTTAACCCGGGCGATGAGGTAATTATACCCGAACCGTTTTACGCCAACTACAACGGCTTTGCCTGCCAGAGTGATATTGTAGTAAAACCAATTCTGTCTTACATCGAAAATGGTTTTGCCCTGCCCGAGATCAGCGAATTCGAGAAAGTGATCACTAATAAAACCAAGGCGATCATTATCTGCAATCCCAATAACCCTACTGGTTACCTATATTCTAAAGAAGAAATGGAAGCGCTAAAGGCTCTGTGCCTTAAATACGACTTGTTTTTATTCTCTGACGAAGCTTACCGCGAGTTTTGCTACGATGGCCGCGAGTTTATATCGCCCATGCACCTGGATGGTTTGGACGAAAACGTTTTGGTAATGGATACCGTAAGCAAGCGCTACAGCGCGTGTGGTGCCCGCCTTGGCTGCCTGATTACTAAAAACGAAGCAGTAATTAAAACCGGGTTAAAGTTTGCCCAAGCCCGCCTAAGCGCCGGGATGCTGGAGCAAATTGCCGGCGAAGCTGCGGTTGATACACCAGATATCTATTTTGAGGCTGTAAATAAAGAATATACCCACCGCCGAGATGTACTGGTGAAAGCATTAAACGGCATGGATGGCGTTTATTGCCCCAACCCTGGTGGTGCATTTTACGTGGTAGCTAAATTCCCGATTGACAATGCCGATAAGTTTTGCCAATGGATGTTGGAAGAATTTAGTTACAATAACCAAACTGTAATGATGGCCCCTGCTACAGGTTTCTACAGTACCCCCGGTGCCGGAACCAACGAGGTAAGGATGGCATACGTTTTAAACAGTGATGACCTGCAAAGCGCAATGACATGCCTGGAAGAGGCCCTGAAGGTTTATCCGGGAAGAGTTTAGTCATTAGTGAAAACTATTGGCCTGCTAACTGGTTTAGTTTTTGTACATTTGTACCCACTAATCTAATCTGGTATTGTTAGTTATTCTAAATAACTAACAATCAATGACTGATGACTATAAGAAATGGGGTCGACCGGAATTGACAGGATGGAGATAAGTAAGTAAGCATGCAGCGCGTTGGGTGAATTAGCGCTTAAATCTGAACGCTCAAACTTTCAAATGGCGAAAACACTTACGCCTTAGCTGCTTAATTTAGAATTAACTAGCTTTTGTCCCACCGGTTTTCCGTTTCATCGGATCGGTATACGGGGCATCGAAAGATGAAACTGGCCTGCTTAATGGTGTGCATAGCAGGCGAGATAAAGCACCTAAGGAAGACGGTATAGGTGAGTAACTGACCTTCCCCTTCCCTACAACCAAACAGTACTAAGCACGTAGAAAGCTTACCTTATACCATGTTTGGACGAGGGTTCGAATCCCTCCGGCTCCACTGGGAGACAAAATTGTCTCCAAAAGTGAAAAAGCTACCTGGTTCAGGTGGCTTTTTCACTTTCAAAACCAGTTGTGGCACAATCGTGGCACTTTTGATTTTTGAAATAGGAAAAACAGTGTTTCCGCGGGTTTTAAGCACATAGTTCGGAACCCTCCGGCTCCACAACGCTGGACAAGTCAGATAATTCTGAATTTGTCCAGCGTTTTTTTTGCCCCTAACTTCTATTAAAAAATAAGATAGCACAGGCAGTTTCATTGAGCCGATTAGTTCGATGTTCTAATCCGTCAGAACCGATATTTTGGAGCTTCAACAATAAAACATGGCAGAAATTTCAGCAAGGCTGATGACCAGCATTTGATTGAAAAAGTAAGATAATTACCCGGATATTGCTTTTTAAATCCTATGATAGCTTTTTAATATGGGCGATAATTTTCTTTTCTTGGCTATCCTCGTCATATTGCGACAGGATATCTCTGATGACATGCTCCTGTTCATCATTTGGCAGTATGGTAAATTTCTTGTACACATCCGCATCTTTAAAACAATCCTTTACTTCGTTTTCATGAGTTAACCGGTTATCTGAAGTTTTGTACATCGTAACGACTACTTTGTCACCACCGCCTTTGCCAATTGCTTTGCGGATATCTCCGTTGATAGAGATACGCTTATCTTCTCCGGTTAGCGGTGCCAGATTTAAATCTTTAAATTCGTAGCCATCAATAGTGCCGGACACTTTCATAAAGCCCCACCTTCCACGAATCTCTTTCGTACCGGGAATTACCAGGTGATAGGTCCAGGCACCTTTACCAGGAATGTGCTGAAGTACCAATTTTTTATTTTTCAATATTTCTTTCATGGTTGTGGTTAAATAGTATTGATAAACTTAATAAGCTGCTGACATGCTTCAAAACTTTCCAGGATGGTTGAAAAACTATCTTTGCCGCAAAAGAATGAATCAGGATAATATTTCCTGACAAAAAAACCTTTCATTCTCAAAAAGTCTTTTGCCGGGCTATCCTTATCAAAACCTTTTGGTACTTTTTGCAGTATTTCCTGTGCAGTTATTCCTTCAGGAAATGTTTTGAGCAGCTTTTTGTCTTCAGCAATTTTCTTCCATGCCTCGAGATCATAATCAATTTCCTGGCGGATTTTTTTTAGCAGGTCAGGTTCAGGCTGAAACGCTCCGGCACCTATATAACATTCACCAGGATTTATTACTATGAAATATCCGGCTTGGCCGCTTTTTCTTCCGCCCTCATTTATAATGGAATAAAAATAAGTTTTGTAAGGTGATTTATCTTTTGCAAATCGCAGATCCCTATTTAAGCGGGGGATACAATCCCGGCCCTGCAAATCTGACTGAGCAATTGACTTATCGAATTTGGATATCGCGTCGATAAGATTTTGATTAAACAGTGTGAAATCGTCCAAAGTATTCTGATAGTCAATACGATGTTTGTCGAACCAATCTTTGTGGTTATTACCGGCGAGGCCGGTTAAGAAATCAAAACTTGATTTTTTAAGCATTGTAAATAGATCTGATAAAAAATATCCTGTCGCCCCTGTTTTTATGAACCGTTAAAGTATCGGTTTAGAATACTGCACAAGACAGCAGCATCTCCTTTCCAGATTAAATTAAGCTACTGCCCTAGCATTACAACAATAGTTAATCTATATTTTTTGTTTAACTTATTTAAAGAGATTCCTCGCAACTATTAACCTTCTAATTTTATAAGAAAGAGAATTACTTTCAGCGTCGATTGCATGAGCCTTAGGCTGACTGGCTTTCTTCGTTATAGCTGGCTAATAGCAATGCTGCCACTTACAGTAATTATCCCATTATACATGGTTAAAACACTTCGACTATTTCCGCCTGGGGCTTTATATTATTAAACAGGTAAAAGCTAGTTACTGATACGTAAATGCCGGCCGCGCCCATAACATACAGCCCTGAACTGTATAACCTTTTTCCTCTACCATCTGCTAAAGTTTGATTCTATAACCATTTTCAGGTAGCCGCTTTTTTAAAATCATGAAGCGCTATCAGGGCTCTCGGATATTTTTTTAACATCAATAGTTCGAAAATTTGCACATTAACCACCACTAAGTATCTTTCAAAGCAGATCAAAAATGCCTTAAATGTATCATTTAAGGCATTTTTTGTTTTCAGAAGTCACCAAAATCACCCAATAAATTGCATACTCCAGGTCATCACAGATGATTCAATATTAGGCAGCATATATAAAATCAGGGGCATAAAAATAATGTTTGATTTTGATCTTGCCTCGCTCTATGAAACTGAAAATAGAGCATTAAAACAAGCTGTAAAACGTAATATCTTATGCTTTCCAGATGATTTTATGTTTCAACTAACAAAAGCAGAATGGCAGGGAAAGGTTGTGGGACTAAGTCAGCAATTATTCCCCCCAATTAATTTAGAATTAAACTTTTATTTGTAGGTTTGATACGGCCAGACCGAAATCATAAATGTATTTAAGAAATTCATTCTTTTCTTTTTTCTTTTGTCTTGCATTTATATTTCCTTCAAAAGCACAAATCTTTTATGAGATAAAAGGTCAATTGATTGATACGGCAGGCAAAGCCTCAAAAGGTGAAGTAATAAACTTGGTCGACGGAAAAGACACATCCAGTAATCAAACCGACTCACATGGTTATTTCCATTTTAATCATGTTAAATCAACTAAATTTCATTTCGAGGTAAGGAAGATGCTTTATGGCGATGTCGGCTTTATCATTCAAGATACCGCTGGCAGGCATATTATAAAATTATCGCCGATAATTTTGAAAATGCATGCCAATATGCTTAAAGAGGTAATAATCAGGGCAAAGCCTATACCTGTCAAATATAAAAAAGATACCATTGAATTCGATGCCAGTGCATACCGGGTAAATAAAGGGGCGCGCTTACAAGCACTACTTAAAATGTTGCCGGGCTTAAAGATAAACGAGGAAGGGAATTTCGTATTTCAAAGTGAGATTGTCAATAAAATCAAGGTCAATGGGAAGGAGTTTTTTAGCGGAGATATTAACGCACTTGCCGCTCAGCTACCGGCCGAAATTTTTAATAAGATACAACTGATCGACGATTATGGGACATTGGGCAATTTTACAGGTATAAAAACAGGCGAAACCCAAAAAACCCTCAACATCACGACTAAAGACGGCATCAATTCCGGTTCTTTTGGCAACTTCTCCCTGAACGGCGGATCTGACGACCGGCGCGGTCTGTCCGGTAATGGCAATCTGTGGCGCGACATGCTGCAAACGTCTATAGGCGGAAATCTGAATCTTGCGGAGAATAGAGAAGGAATCAACACCGGTAGCAATGCAGTTTTATCTTACAGAAACCCCATAACCGAACATCTTAATCTGAGCACCGCCTTAAATTACAGTAAAATGCATAACAATTGGGGCATAACATCCAACAGTGAAATGGTTAATGACCAGGGTAACATTGATAATAGTCAGAACAGCTTAAATGATGAAACAGGTAAGAGTACCATATTGAAGGCAAATCTTGACTATCGTCCCGATCCGGATAATTTCGTCATCATATCGCCCGTGTTTCAATATCACGTGCGGAACATGACCAGCCAATTGGCTTCCCGTCAGCAAGGCTTGATCAATCAGGAACTTCGAAGTAATGATTTGATCACCTCCAATGACCGCAGTGAAGACATTTCCATACTTGCCGGACACAACTTTAAAAGACTTGGAATATTGATGGACATGTCTTTACAAATTAGTCAAAATAATAGCGGCTCACTGGAGAATAGAATAGATACGATTCACTACTTTGGCTCCCAAAAGATTGATTCCTTGTCAAATTTACAACTGTTAGCCACCAATAAGTCAACACGGATTAATTATAAACTCTCTGCCAGTAAATTACTCAGCGCCAATAGTAAATTAGACCTTGTTTATAGTTATTTGAAATGGGATCAAAATAGTTCTTTAGTAACAGAAAAGTCTGACCGGGGAGTGCCGACCGAAGTAGATTCGCTTAGCCAGGCTTACCAGTCTGTAATCGTTACCCAAAACTTAAATTTTAGTTATAACTATAACAGCGGCAAGCTAAGTGCCAGCGTAGGAGCTGTTCTGCAGCCCGGTTCGATTACTTTTTCACTTGATGACCAAATCGCAAAATCAAGAAATACCTATTTTAATATAGCCCCGCTCATGAAAGTTAACTATCTGTTTTCGGAAAGTTCTTCATTGGAAATTAAATCTTTCAGCGACATTATTTTTCCCACAACCGATCAGTTAAGGCCGGTAGCGGACGTTAGAAATCCCCAAAACACTGTCGTGGGCAATCCTGATTTAAAGCCTGCGGTTAATCAATCAATCAATGTCAAGTATAATTTCTTCAATCAAAAGCATAATCAGAATTTGTCGTTAAGAGCCGGTGCGACTTTGATTAAAAATCAGGTCGTCAGCAATATCCTTTTTATCAATGATACCTTGAATAACCTGAAACAAGTAACTCACTATCTTAACACCAACGGAACGTACAATATTTCCATAGGCTATAATTTTACTGCTCCACTTACAACCATTGGAAAACAGGCATTAAATCTCGATCTGGATGGTAACTCGGTGTTAAGAAAAAATATATTCTACTCCGAGGGTATTAAAAATCAGGGCCGGATAACGAATATCGATCAGTCGGTTCGAATCTGGATCAACCTAGCCAATCTTTCCCTAAGCAGTTCTGTCACCTATAATTATTATCACACGCTTTATAACCAAACGTCACAGATTGCTGGTAACGTGAATACCTTTCTCTATCGTTTAAGAAGCCAGGTGGAAATAGCAAAGAATTTCTCCCTGAATTGTGATGCCAGTAAACAGGTTATTTACGGCATTTCCTCCGCTGTCAATACAGATCATCTGATCATCAATGCAGGTCTGGCACAGCAATTTTTCAAAAACAGACTTACACTAAGTTTTCAGGTCAATGATTTATTTAACCAAGGAAATAATTTGCAGTACTATGCTGATAATAATACAACGACTGATGTTACCAGAAAAAGCATTACCCGTTTCGTACTTTTAACTTTAAGCACCACGTTAGAGAAATTTAGCAAAAGATAAAGATTTAATTGTTTTGGTGGTTTTAATCAGCGTGTTATCGCGTCGGGTACACGCGATCTTCACAAAGGGCAGTTCCGGATTTTTAGCTAAAATCCAGGCAACCTCATTTTAACGATAAGGCCGATCTTAAAAATGGCATAATGTATGGATAGTTGATCTGAGTTATCTGGAAACCATGTTATGAAAATGCTTAAAGCAATTGTTTACAGCGCAATTATTTAATTGAAATTTTACAAAAAATTATTTTCTGACATCTTGCTTTTCTAAATGATATAGTTAAATTTGATTATTCTAAATTAAATAATTAACCTAAAGTTATCAAAATGAAAAAAATCGCATTACTTTTTGCGTTCGTATCTCTGATTTGCCTTAGCTTCAAATCAAATGCCCAAATTACTGTTCCTGGTACTACTGATGTGATCCAAGCTGGTGGCCGCATCGGGGTTAATGAACGGGTTTACTCCTCAAATCGCCAATACTTTTTAACTTACCAAGATGACTCCAACCTTTGCCTTTATAAGGTCGGTATGTCACAGGCGTTATGGTCATCAGGCAGTGTTCACAGTGCGCCAATGTATGCGTTGTTCGATCAATACATGAACATCATAATTTATGCTGCCGGAGGTGAGATCTGGAGAACGAATGGTGGCGCTCAGGCAGCTATTCCTCCTGGTCCGGGCGGCCCTTATTTCTACTGGGTTGTACAGAATGACGGTAATTTTGTTGTTTATTATAATATCCCAGGCTTCCCGGCTGACTCTAAAAGCACAAATACGGCAGGTGGTGTGGTAACCAAGCATAATCACCAAATTCGATAACTATTTGTCTAAAACATTTAATGAAAAAAATAAACCCGGTTATTAAATGACCGGGTTTATTTTTTTCATTAAATTAATTTAAGGGTGGAGGTCAACCCTGTGGCATTCATAAAACAAACCGGAAACTAGGTAATGAAAACAATATTGCGATAAAAGCGACATAACTTTTGTTTCTGAGTGTTTGGTAGTACCTTATTGAATCAACGATCCAAATCCAAAGTGTTTCAAATTATTGAATAGATCTTTCGAAAGTGTAAGTATAGCTCACTTTATCGCAAAGCAGCCTGTTGGCGGCCAACCCGTTTTTTTTCAGTGTATGGATATAAATTAGGTCATCAAAGTGGTATTTTTATTAACTTTTAAAGCTTCTGTTATGAGCACAAATGTTGGTATGCTATGACTAAATACTATTTTTTGCTTTTATTGATAAGCTTATAAATGTCGAGCCTCCGATCTTTTAGATTCCTTACCGCCCCGAAACTATGCAGTTCCTTTAAGAGATCAACATCTACATCAGCAATAAGTGTTGTTTCGGTATTGGGGGTAGCTTCGGCCTTAATACCATTACTCGGAAAAGAAAAATCAGAAGGAGTAAAGACTGCAGACTGCGCATATTGAATATCCATATTATGAACTTTAGGTAAATTGCCTACACTACCTGCAATTGCCACATAACATTCATTTTCAATAGCCCTGGCTTGCGCACAGCTACGTACACGGGTATAACCATTTTGCGTATCTGTCATAAAGGGAACGAATAAGATCTGCATTCCTTCCTCGGCCAGTAAACGAGGTAGTTCCGGGAACTCGACATCATAACAAATTAAAATACCGATTTTGCCACAGTCTGTATCGTAGGTTGAAATGGTATCACCGCCAACCATGCCCCAGGCACTTTGCTCAGCCGGCGTCAGGTGTATCTTCCGGTACATCTCATAAGAGCCATCTCTGCGACACAGGTAACCTACATTCTGCAACACACCATCTTCCATAAACGGCATGCTCCCTGTTATGATATTGATGTTATAGCTAATTGCGTACTCCATAAACTTATCACGAAGCGGTATGGTAAAATTTGCAATCTCGCGCATGGCATCTGCACCACTCAGGTGGTTATAGGCTGTCATCAGGGGGGCGTTAAACAATTCTGGAAATAAAACAAAATCACTCTGATAATCACTGATCACATCTACGAAAAATTCAATTTGTTCGCAAAGAGACTCCATATTAGGGAAAGGCCTCATTTGCCATTGAACCAGTCCTAACCGGATAATGGATTTTTTGGAATTAATATGCGCAGCCTCTTCATTATAATAAATATTGTTCCATTCCAATAACGAAGCATATTCAAGCGACTGGGTATCGCCAGGCAAGTAGCCTTTTAAAATTTTGCGGACGTGAAAATCATTTGCCAGCTGAAAAGACAAAGTCGGATCATGTATTTCTTTACCCTTAACTTTTTCCAAATAGGCTTTTGGGGTCAGCTTATCTGCATAGTTTTTATACTTCGGAATACGTCCTCCTGCAATAATAGCCCGCAGGTTGTGCCTTTCGCATATCTCTTTACGTGCATCGTACAAGCGCCGCCCGATACGCATGCCCCGGAAATCCGGATGTACAAAAAAATCTATACCATAGAGTACATCACCTTTTTCATCATAAGTTGAAAAAGTGTAATTACCGGTAATTTGGGCATACGTATGTTTATCACCAAACTTTTCATAATCAACAATGAGGGAAAGGGCGCAACCAGCAATGTGTCCATTGACCAGGATGCAGATCTGCCCTTCCGGAAACAGCTCAACTAATTTGCTAATGTGGCTCTCGCCCCAAGTAGATGCTCCTTCCCATTCTGAATAAGCTTCTACCATCGATGCTTTCAGGCCCAGGTAATCATACTTGGTGAGGGTGCGCAGCTCAATTTTGAGGTCTTCGTTTTTTGTCTCTTTTTCCATTTTGTGTTTTGTCCGAAGGCTCATTGTTATACCTTGTCTACAAATAAAGGCTTTATAACGTTAAAAGTTTTATTGCCTTATTGAATTCATTTGCTTACACGTAACTATTTTACATCCTTATTGCTGCCTGCTGGCATAGATGCATGCTAATGACACACGTCCAGAAATCTATAAATCCCCCGATAGCAACGGGTATGGATGTTGCTCAGAAGCGGTGTTATTTGGCTTTTTGTTCCATCTGTTCGATGATCTTATAATTACGAGGATAATAAACAATGCAAAGTGCATAGCCATTCCGATATTAGTCTATTCTTTAATATACTGTGACTGAAGGCAGTAACAAACAATAATCGCGACTGCTTTTATATTAAGCATTTGGTTATCAATACAAATAGATACAATTTAATTAATCCTATAGATTTAGTAGAATTAATTGTAGCTTTGTCAAGGTTTGTTGCACAGATCAACACTAGGCATGTAATAATATTCTATTGAAAGCGGATAATGTGATCAATGTAATAACAATTAGTCACAAGAATTTATTAGGATGCTTAGTACTTATATAATTTATAATTGTGTTATCGAAATTTCCATACATGATTAGCAGCTTACAAACCGGATAATATATATAATAAATGATTAATATACTGGATGGTCTGATAAGCCTATCCATAAACAATAATGAAAACGAACGCCTACCCCCACCAACGTAAAAACATATCACACCAGAAATCTTATATCCTGGGATATAAATGTTATGCGTCATTTTCACATCTGAGCATCTTACGATGTTGTTGCTGATCCCGCCGATAATCTTTTAGTTAATACCCGCTTAAGGCTGGCGCCCCGCTTAGGTTATCACCAATAAATCATTTTTTTAATAAAACATACTTACCCGGAGAGCCCTAAATACGCTCATCCCACTATTGTATGCTTTATAAATCTGCTAAAAATTAAAACTATGCTAAAAATTTACAAATTCATAATGGCATTTGCGTTGCCATTAATTTTCGCTCAAACGCTTTACGCACAGTCTGTGGTGGTAAGTGGAGTTATTACATCCAAGTCAGACGGACTTCCATTACCAGGCGTTAGTATATTGATAAAGGGAACTACCACGGGTACCCAAACAGATATCGATGGTAAGTTTACCTTACATCCCCACATTAACGATGTTATCAGGGTATCATTCACCGGTCTTTCCACGCAGGAAATCACTATAAAACAAGCAGAAACTAATTTACAAATTGCATTGCTGGATGGGCAGAATGCACTTAACGAGGTGGTTGTAACGGCACTTAACATCTCTAAAGACAAAAAGTCGTTAGGGTATACCGTGCAGGGCTTAAAATCTAAGGATATATCCGAAGCTAAAGAAACCAACCTGGTTAATGCTTTAAGCGGTAAAATTGCAGGTGTAAACGTAACAAACAGTCAGGGCGATATGGGGTCATCACGAATTGTTATTCGCGGTGAAACCTCTATTTCTGGTCCTAACCAGCCTCTATTTGTGGTTGATGGTGTACCTGTTGATAACAGCCAGTTTTTAGGCACAGGCGGTTCCAGAGATTTTGCTAACGGTGTAGCTGATATTAATTCGGAAGATATTGAGTCACTTACCGTACTCAAAGGACCAAATGCTGCTGCGCTTTACGGTTACAGGGCGGCAAACGGCGTTATATTAATTAAAACTAAAAATGGCAAAGGTTCTAAAGGTTTAGGCGTTACCATCAACTCAAATACCTCATTTTCAAACATTCTGGGCTTGCCTAAATATCAAAACGAATA
Source organism: Mucilaginibacter polytrichastri (assembly GCF_001911425.1). Classification (GTDB taxonomy): domain Bacteria; phylum Bacteroidota; class Bacteroidia; order Sphingobacteriales; family Sphingobacteriaceae; genus Mucilaginibacter; species Mucilaginibacter polytrichastri. Next base: position 3,257,506 of record NZ_MPPL01000001.1, read on the forward strand.
TGGCCAGGGTTCAAATGGTAAATTTAGCTATGTTGACGGCAAAGGCGGAGGCGTTAATGATGGTATTGATGAAAGCTGGGGGCCGGCACTTAACGGGCAGCTGATACCTCAATTTAATTCAAATGGTGTGGCTGTGCCTTTTGTTGCGCATCCGGATAATGTACGCAGTTTCTTTAAAACAGGTGTTACTTTAAATAATGGAGTTTCGCTAGCAAGCTCTGGCGATAAATATGATTTTCGCCTGGGTTATAATAACCTTCATCAAACCGGTGTAATTCCAAACTCAGAACAAGGCCGAAATTCATTTATACTGAATGCTACTTATAGAATTACACCCAAACTAACCTTAACAACTGTTGCCAATTATATTAAAGATGATGCAGCCAATTTACCAGGATCGGGCGGTAGAAGAGCTACCAGCACCATGTTACAGTTTACCTGGTTTGGCCGCCAGGTTGATGTAAGCCAGTTAAAAAACTACATAAATGCCAATGGCAACACCTTTAACTGGAACAACAGCTATTACAGCAACCCATACTTTATGGCTTATGAAAATACAGTTGGCCAGACAAAAAACCGATTTATAGGAAGCGCCGAATTAAACTACAAGATTATAGACGGCTTATCGGCAAACTTCCGCACGGGTACAGATTATTACAACGACCGCCGCAAGATAAAAATAGCTTACGGTACCAACGGTACACCCTATGGATCATACGAAGAAGATGCCTATGACGTTAGCGAAACTAATACCGAAGGCAGGTTGCAATACACCAAAAAATTAAATAAAGATTTCTCGATAGATGCTTTGCTGGGTGGTAACATACAAGCAAACTCTTTTGAAGAAAACGACCAAAAGGCACCTAAACTGGCTGTTAGCGGTTTGTACACACTAAGCAATTCGCGCGACCCGCTGATCTCTTCAAATGTTTTCAGTAAATATAAAACGTATAGCTATTTCGCATCGGGCCAACTTGGTTTCAGAAACTATGCATTTTTAAATTTTACTGCCCGTAATGATTGGTCGTCTACCCTGCCAAAAGCAAGTTTATCTTACTTCTATCCTTCTGTTAACGGAAGTTTAGTATTATCAGAAGCCCTGGATATTAAAAGCAACGTGTTGAGTTATTTAAAACTGCGCGGCGGCTGGTCTAAAGTAGGTAAGCCAACTACGCCCTACCAGTTGATCAATACATACGACTTTACCGCTCCCTTCGGCACTAATCCGCAGCAAAGCGCTAACAGTACAGATCTTAATCCAAACTTAAAGCCAGAGACCACCACATCTGCAGAGGCCGGATTTGAAGCAGCCTTTTTTAATAACAGGATACGTTTAGATGCAACCATTTACAATACCAACACTATTAACCAAATACTTAATGTTAATGTAAGCCAATCTACCGGCTATATCCAAAAACTTATTAACGGCGGTAAAATCAATAACAAAGGTTTAGAGGTACAATTAGGTTTAACCCCGGTAAAAGTTAAAGATTTTAGCTGGGATGTTAATGTAAATTATTCGCGCAACAAAAGTAAAGTTGTTTCATTGGATAACACGGCCAGTTTACAAAGCTACCTGTTAGGCTCAGACGGTACAGTACAGGTATTGGCAGCAGTAGGCAAGCCTTATGGCTCTATTTACGGGCTTGACTTTCAACGCAATGCCAACGGACAAGTTATTGTAAACGCAGATGGTACACCTGCTGTTAACCCTACCATACAATATTTAGGGAAATACACTCCAGACTGGCTGGGAAGTATTAATAATAGCTTTACCTATAAGAACTTTAACTTAAGTGTACTGATAGATGCACACGTAGGCGGCTCGATCTATTCGGGAACCAATGCCACAGGCACTTATACGGGTATCTTGGCATCAACCCTACCAGGTCGCGGTGCAAATAACGGTGGTATAGGTTATTATACAGTAGGTTCTACTAATATTGCAACAAACGCTTCGGCAGGCCCTAATGGCGAAACTGTTAATCACGATGGTATAATTTACAACGGCGTAAATGCCAATGGCAGCCAAAACACCACAATTATATCAGCACAGTCCTACTATAAATCGCTTACCAATGCTGATGCGCCGTTTGTATACAATGCAACTTATGTAAAATTAAGAGAAATAAAATTAGGCTACGCGGTGCCTCAGAGATGGGCAAAAGCCATCGGTTTCCAGGCGGCCAGCTTTGCTGTAGTAGGCCGTAACTTATTGATTATTCATAAAAATGCGCCCAACATCGACCCGGAAACAGCATTTAATACAGGTAATGGCCAGGGGCTTGAAGATCTTACTTTACCTACAGTGCGCAACATTGGTTTTAACATCAATCTTAAATTCTAATTATTATGAAACTTAAATATATCTCTATACTACTATCGGGTTCGCTATTGTTAACAATGGTAACATCATGCAAGAAGGAACTTGTAGATACCAATCAAAACCCAAATGCAACTCAGAATCCACAGCCGGATTACCTGTTAACCGCAGCTATAAAAAACACTGCCGATACTTATTGGGGCGTAAGCAACAATATGGGTGCGGGTTTGCTGATTGTACAGCATTGGGCCAAAATTCAATACACAGATCCCGACAGGTATATTTTTACCAATACCTCGTTTCAAGATCTTTGGAGCATTGGCTACTCTAAAAGTATAGTTAACCTAAATAAGATCATTTCTTTGGCAGACGCTCAGGCTAACCCCAATTACAAGGGAGTAGCACTGGTACTGCGTTCGTGGGTATTTACACTGCTTACCGATCAATATGGCAATGTTCCTTACAAACAGGCCATTAACATTGATCAGTACCTTACTCCTGCTTACGATACGCAAAGGGATGTTTATTTCGCATTACTTGATGATTTGAAAGCAGCACAGGCAGATCTTGACCCTAATGGCAAAGCAATTGCCGGTGATGTTGTTTACACAAATAATATCTCTGCATGGAAAAAATTCGCCAATTCACTGCGTTTAAGAATAGCTTTACGCATTGCTGACCGCGAACCTGCTAAAGCTCAACAAGTTTTAGCCGATATTCAGGCCGAGGGAAGCGGTTATATTAGCTCAAATGCAGGCATGGCACAAATGGTTTATCTCGACTCGCCTAATCAAAACCCGATCAGCAATTTGTTTGATACCCGCGATGACTATCGCATCAGTAAAACTATTGTCGACAAATTATTTGAACTGAACGACCCGCGTTTGCCAATTTACGCAAGCCCAACAGCAGACGCAACTCCGCAAACTTACGTGGGTATTCCCAATGGTTTGTTAGTTGGCGATGCCAGTAACCTGGGTTTAAGTAAAACATCTAAACCAGGTGCATATTTCCGGGCGCCACATGCACCGGCAGTAATAATGAGTTATGCCGAAGTTTTATTTGATCAGGCTGAGGCCGTAGCCCGCGGATTTATATCAGGAGACGCTGCCGGTTTGTATAATCAGGCCGTAACTGCCTCGCTCAACCAGTACGGCATTACCGATAACACAGTTTTAAATAATTATTTAGCACAGGCATCGGTTAAATATGACGCTTCAAATTATAAAAAATCAATAGGTAACCAAAAGTGGATTGCGCTGTTTGGCGAAGGCCTTGAGGCATTTGCGGAATGGCGTAGGCTTGACTACCCGCAATTACAACCTGCTGTTGCAGGTACACTAAATGGCAAAATACCTGTAAGATTCATATATCCTGGAACGGAGCAATCACTTAACGGCACAAGCTATACGGCCGCGGTTGCAAATCAAGGTCCGGACGTTTTAACCACTAAACTTTGGTTCGATGTAAATTAATTCTCTACGTTAATCTAAATATTTAATTTAGGTATTGCTTAATGAACTGATTTTTTAATTAAAGGCGATTAGGCAAAAAACTAATCGCCTTTTTATATAAACATGCTACACAAGAATCAATAAAAATATCCTTAAAATAGATTGAGGCTTTATTATTCAATTCAGTTACACGAGAGCAGTGTCTTTATATTCATTGCCAATTGTTGTGTTTAAGGTTTTAGTTAAAGGTGCTGTCGATAAAGGGGGTGAGTATCTGATGGAGCAATACCCCTAATTCATCATAATGAGGCCTATTTGTTAGATCAAGATACTTTAAATAGTTTTGCAAACGAAAAAAGTTGAGTAGTACTGTAAATAACTCAACTTTTCCCAGCTCCCGATAGTATCGTTTTTTCGAACCAATTTATTGAGAAATTAAGAAGAATTGGAAATTTGGGGAAAGATGCTTTAAAAGAGCGTAACTGAATACATATTTTAGCGCTCATAATATCAATCGCTTTTATACTTTATGAAATTTAAATTTTTTACTTTATCACTGTTAATTCAATTAGCCTTAATAACTGCATCTGCTATTGCACAACAACTTTCCACTTCAGACAGCATAGATAATTTTATCAAAGCTAAAATGCTACAGCGCCATATACCGGGCTTGCAGCTAGCAGTAGTGCGTAATGGCAAAATTATTAAAGATATTACCTTTGGCACAGCCAACCTGGAATACAATATAAAGGCTACTGATCAGACCATCTTTTCTGTTAACTCCATCACCAAAGCTTTTGTAGGTGTGGCCGTGATGCAACTGGCCGAGGAACATAAGCTAAAAATTACCGATCCACTTTCCCGTTACCTGGATAGCCTACCTGATACCTGGAAGAATATTACGTTGCAACAAGTCCTGACACATACCTCTGGCCTGCCAGATATTCTGGATGCCGAAGAGCAGGTAATAGGCCACAACAATGAACTGGAAGCCATGCAGAAAGTAAAGATGCTACCCATTGAGTTTAAGCCGGGCGAGAAGTTCCGTTATAACCAAACCGGATATGTGCTCGTTGGGCAGATTATTACCAAACTGAGTGGTATGCACTTTACCCAATTCATTGAAGAACGGCAGTTCAAAATAGCAGGAATGAAACTAACGCGCTTTGGTGATTCTTATGATGTGATACCCAACTATGCAGGTGCTTATACCATGACCCGGCAGATGGGTGATGACTTTGTGCGAAATAGAACCCCAGGCCAGGCGTATATGCAATTCCCGATATTTTTCAGAACAGCAGCTGGCATTCAATCTACTGCTACCGATATGGCTAACTGGGTAATTGCGTTAAAAAGTGGAAAGCTGCTCAAGCAAGCCTCCAGCATTGATCTGCTATGGACACCGGCTATCCTGATTAATGGCAAAATTGGAGGCTTTAATAGACTCACCAATGGTTATGCGCTGGGCTGGCCTACTGTAACTCGGGAGGAGCACCCTGCGGTTGGCCCGGTGGGTGGCGGCAGATCGGCGCTGTTTGTCTATTTAAAGGATGACCTTTCTATTATAGTGCTTACCAATTTGTTGCAAGGCAATCCGGATCAATTCATTGACGAGATTGCGGGCTACTATATTCCTGAAATGCACGAGGCCAACGGTTTTGGCTTGCCGAAAAATCTGAAAAAATTAAGAGCCGGGCTATTGCAGCAAGGATTTGACCAAGCGATACCAGTTGCCGCCCATTTAAAAAAGAATGACCCAACTTTTAGCCTGAGCGAGAACGAACTTAACGGCTGGGGTTATCAGCTTTTAGGTCAAAAAAATATACTCGCAGCCCTGTCCATCTTCAAGTTAAACGTGTCGATGTATCCGCAGAGTGCAAACGCTTATGATAGCCTGGCCGAAGTGTTGGAAGCTGCTAATAACCCAACATTAGCACTGGTTAACTATAAAAAGTCGTTGGCCTTGGATCCGCAAAATAAACATGCGGCTACCCGGATAGAAGCACTTACAGCCAGGTAATTTGGGTTAGTAATAAAAAATTAACCGAAGCATCTAAATTAGCAAATCATCCTTTAATCATTGGCTCAATTAAGGCTATTTTAGCCTTAATTGAGCCAATGTAACTCCCGCTAATGCTCCAGTTAAGATTATAAACTCCATTAATTTTATCAATTATATTCTAAGCATTTATAATAGCCTCTACATCAGCAAATAAAGGCTGACCGATTGCTTGTTCCTTATACTTGAAAATTAGCTTGTTAGGAGAAATCGTAATGGGCTTTTCATTCTTATTTGAGCTAATTACGTTATTTTCCGCATTCCTTCCGGCTCCACTTAAGGAGATAGTGAATTATGATTATCTCCTTTTTATGCGATTAACACATTGGGATAACTAATTTAATTTTTTGTTAAAAAAGCAGGCATCCGACTTTTATTTACGCCGTTAACCATACCATAGAAAATCGGATATTTATAAACGTTCTAAGATTCAGACCGTTGCCAACTATTGAGGTTAATTTACTAATGGCGCGGTTTACGCTTCAGAACGCCTCCGGCTGCTTCTTTGATGGTGCTGGTAAAAATAAATGCTTTGGGATCTATATCATGTACCAGGTTACGCAAGCGGCGTACTTCAAGGCGTGTTACAATGGTAAAAACAATGTCTACCGGTTGGCTAATATCAAAGCTTTCTTTTAAAAAGCCGCGTTCGCCTTTAAAAACAGTTATGCCGCGGCCAAGCGACATTACCAATTGTTCTTTAACCTGCGTGCTTTCGCTCGAAATAATGGTTACGCCCGTATATTCTTCCAGGCCTTCAATTACAAAGTTAATAGTGCGCGATGCCGTGTAGTAAGTTAAGATAGAGTATAAAGCTGTTGGCAGCCCCAGTTCAATGGCGGCAATAAGAAATATAATAATGTTGATGCCTAAAATAATTTCGCTGATGGTGAAACTAATGCGACGGCCGGTGTATAATGCCAACACCTCGATGCCATCAAGCGCGCAACCTCCGCGTATAGCAAGGCCTACGCCAATACCCATAAAGGCACCACCAAATATAGATACCAGTAATTTATCGGATGTAATTTGCGGATAAGGAACAAAGGATAAACATAACCCCAATCCTATTACTGCTATAAAGGTTTTAATAGCAAAGCTTTTATTCACTTGGAATGCCCCCATGAGAATAAAGGGAATATTACATATTACAATTACGTAAGCAATATTAAAATGATAAAGCTCGTGCAATAGAAGTGATATACCGGTAACACCACCATCAAAAAACTGATTGGGTACCAGAAAACTTTTAAGGGCAAACCCGCAAAATAATATACCTGCCACAATATAAACGGTATCAATAAGCCAATGGGGTAATTGCGGTTGTTTCACTTTAGTTTTATAATTATTTTATCTGCGCTTTAATTGCTGCTAAGTTAATGTCTTTTTGAGCTTGGCGCGAGTTAATTGCAGTTTGGGTAAAAAAATGATGATTTTCTAAAAATTTTACCTGTATTAAGTTCCACTCTTGTTTGTTGCTAACAGTGCCGACAGCTAAAAGTTCCTGATATAGTTTATCACTGATAGGCCAAAAATCCTCGCGGCCCAGGTAATCAAGGTCGGCATCGGCTAATATTTGTTCTAAATGATTTTGAGGTAATTGCGGTACTTTTGTAGCGCGAATTAATGCACATAATGTGTCAATTTCATCAGTGCTGTATTCAAAATCGGTTAAACTATCTATTGCTATCCGGCATGATTCTTCTTCATGCTCATCCGTCCTAATCAGAAAGCCGCTATCATGATACCATGCCGCAGTAAGCAACAGTTTCATTTGCTGCGGGGCTATACCTTCCTGTAAAGCTATCCTTTCAGCTGCGCTGTACACATCAAGAGTATGATTTACATTATGGTAGGTGAAATGCGCAGATAACTCAGTACGCAGTTTATTCACAATAAATTCTCCCGCCTGTTCAAACAACATCTTTGCCGTGTTTTGCCGTGCTAATATATTTAAATGTTTTCATACGCGATAATACATCTGACTAACCTTGTGGTATATTTTGTTAATCAGATTACTATGTGCACATCATTTGTTTATCCGGCTATAAATTGGTTAATTGAGTAATTAATTATCTTGGCTAATTAATGGTCATATCCATTTTAATTAAACGAATACCAATCATCCTATAAATTTAATATAAGTAATGTATATAATTTACTTCCTCGCAGCATTTTTGCTGACACTCCGTTTAAAAAAGATATTGAGTAATACACCGATGTATTATAAATGGAAGAATCAGCTCAATTACGCCTGGGGAATTTGGGTTATTTATGCTATTGCACAAAGCACATTGGGTGGCATTGCCATTAGCATAGTTGGTTGCCTGGTGTTGCTTGGTCTGTTGCAATATTTAAACAGGGAACCCGATTTTGAACCCTTTAAGTTTTATATCGATGCACACTATCCATTAGTTGCTGTTGGTTTATTAGATGCCCTTACCGAATTAATAGCCCCCGATTTTCATGATAAATGGAACAGTTACTTTGGTTTTGCGACACTGGCTGCTTTTGCCTGGATATACACCCGTTGGCTTAACTCTAAAAAACAACGCGAAGAGTTACAAATAGCAACCCAGCGGAACACCGAATTAGACAGGCTTGTAACCGAACGTACTGCCGAACTTACCAAACAAAAAAATGAGTTGCAGGAAACAGTAAAACTTTTACAGGCTACCCAAGCGCAATTAATTCAACAGGAAAAACTGGCCTCGCTGGGCGAACTTACCGCCGGCATTGCGCATGAGATACAGAACCCGCTAAACTTTGTGAATAACTTTTCGGAGGTAAGTATGGAACTTATTGATGAAATGGAGGAAGAGTTAAACAAAGGCGATACCAAAGAGGCTATTGCTATTGCCACTGATATTAAGCAAAACCTGGAAAAAATTATCCACCATGGCAAACGTGCCGATGGCATTGTTAAGGGTATGCTGCAACACAGCCGTTCTGGTGGCGACGTTAAAGAGCCTACGGATATCAACAAATTGGCCGATGAATACCTGCGCCTTGCCTACCACGGCCTGCGTGCCAAAGACAAACTGTTTAATGCCGAACTGGTAACCCATTTTACCGAAAACTTACCCGAGGTAAACATCATATCGCAGGATGTGGGCAGGGTTTTGCTCAATTTGTTTAACAACGCTTTTTATGCCACCCAGCACAAAAAGGCAAATGCCGGTGCAGATTATAAACCAACAATTGAACTGAGCACAACACTGGATGGCAAAAATATCAGGATAACAGTAAAAGATAATGGAATGGGTATCCCCGATGCTATCAGGGATAAAATTATGCAGCCTTTCTTTACTACTAAACCTACTGGCGAGGGTACTGGTTTAGGCTTATCACTTAGCTATGATATTATTGTTAAAGGGCACGGCGGGAATATTGAGATAGAAAGCAAGGAAGGTGAATTTACAGAGTTTATAATCTCCTTACCCTTAGCAAAATAGGCATTGTAGCAAGAGCTTTAAGTTGTGAAAGTTCATGATTACTGTTATCTTAGCCTCAACCCTAATTAAATGACACTTAACCCTTTCCAGTTACTTTTTGCTATTCTTTTTACGCTTACTTTAACTGTTAAGGCGCAAGTAAAACCTGTTAACTATAATGCTATGCCTGCTAATGGCATTACGCTGGATACAGGATGGCGTTACAGCCCCCAGGATAATCCCCAATTTGCAGAGCCTGCTTTCAACGATGCTTCGTGGGGGGGCATTAACCCAATATATCCGCCACATCGTATTCCACAACTTAAGGGAGCTAAAATAGGTTGGTTAAGGTTGCATTTTAAAACCGGGCCTAATTTGGGCAGCAGGCCATTTATTTTTGATATGTTGCAAAGCGCTGCTTCCGAAATATACCTTGATGGGAAATTAATAGGTAAATACGGTACCCTAAGTGCCAATCCATCAAATGTAGTACCGCTTGGCCTCAACCTCCAAAATCAGGAAGTTTATCTTACACAGGGTGCCGAACACGTATTTGCAGTAAGAATTGCACCCTGGCGCGGCCCTGCCATAAACTCCAACTGGTTGTATTTGTGCCAAATAACACTCATAGATGCTAATCAATATATAGAAATAACCAAAACAACCATTAAAGGCGATGAAGTTTATATTGCGCTCACTTCCGTTTTTTTCCTGTTAAGCCTGCTCCATCTCGCTTTTTACAGGTATGACCCCACACAACGGGCCAATCTTTTTTTTGCAGTATATGCCATAATTTCAACCTTAGGATTTTTGGGAGTGGTTATGCAAGGCGAGGTTCAGGATTGTAGAATTTGGCTGTGCGTATATGTCCCAGCTTTTTTAACTACGTTAATGGGGGCCGTATGGGTAATCAGGGCTTTGGGTACTTTATTCAGTTTCAAAATAAACCGACTTGAAATAGGCTTATGGTGTGTTTATATCATTACTTCATTCTTAATTATATTTTGGCAAATCAATAGGCCCTTTTTTACAGGGCTTATCATTTTTGGCCTGGTACAAATATGGCTTACGGTTAAGGCCTTACGTATGAAAAAACGTGGTGCCGGTATTATCGCTTCCGGCTTTGCAGTTTCTGTAGTAGCGCTAGCCCCATTTTTATTCGGGGTAACCATTAGCGACCTCACGCATCAGCTATTAATTCTGATCTTATTTTTGGCACCTGCATTGGGCATATCGCTTTACCTGGCCCGTGAATTTGCGCTGGATAGCAGCCTGCTGCGCAAAAAACTGGTACAGGTAGAAACGCTTTCGGTACAAAATTTGGCGCAGGAGCAGGAGAAACAACAATTGCTTGCCCGGCAGAATGACAACCTGGAAAACGAGGTTGCTGTGCGCACCAGTGAATTGCAAAGATCGCTCAGTGAACTTAAATCAGCTCAAACCCAGTTGATCCAATCAGAAAAAATGGCTTCACTGGGCGAGCTTACCGCAGGCATTGCCCACGAGATTCAAAATCCTTTAAACTTTGTCAATAATTTCTCGGACGTAAACCGGGAAATGATAGACGAGCTTAAAGAAGAGTTAAAAGCAGGGAATATAGATGAAGCCCTGGCCATTGCCAATGATATTCAGCAAAACGAAGAAAAAATCATTCAGCATGGTAAACGTGCAGATAATATTGTAAAAGGCATGCTGCAACACAGCCGCAGCAATACAGGCGAACGGCAGCTTTCGGATATCAATACCATTGCCGATGAATTTTTGAAACTTTCTTACCACGGGCTAAGGGCGAAAGACAAATCGTTTAATGCCGATCTGGTTACCCATTTTGCTGAAAGCCTGCCGTCGGTTAATATGGTACCACAAAATATTGGCCGGGTATTACTTAATCTGTTTAACAATGCGTTCTACGCGGTTAATCAAAAGAAAAAAATTGCCGGTGCAGACTATAAACCAACAGTTGAAGTCACCACCGTTTTAAAAGATAATTTTATCGAGATTATAGTTAAGGATAACGGCCAGGGCGTATCTGATGCCATAAAAGATAAAATAATGCAGCCCTTTTTCACTACCAAACCAACAGGAGAAGGTACAGGGCTTGGTTTATCACTTAGCTATGATATTATAGTTAAAGGGCATTCGGGAAGCATAGCAATAGAAAGTACGGAAGGATTGGGTGCTTCATTTATCATTAAACTGCCTTTAACCAGTAAAAACAATGAAAGTGTTTAAATTGATATGCGTACTGCTATTACTCATTAGTTTTGATGCAGCAGCGCAAAAAAATACATTTCCCGAAGCTTTTAAAATAACTGCCGATACCGCTGCCTCGCTGAATATCCCAGATGCTAACTGGCAATACCTTTTAGAAAAAAAACCACTTACCATAGCACAGGTTTCGAGCCCGGAATATTCGACATTGTTTAAAAAGAATGATAAGGCGGACAAATCATACCAGGAATATTGGGTTCGTTATAAGGTAAAGAACACGCTTAACAAGGTATTGGAAATTACTATTCTGGGTAGGCAGGATGCTGCTATTTTCATATCTGGTTCTGATGGGAAATGGCACTATTACCGTACAGGTTTCCAGGTACCTTGGAGCCAAAGGGATGGACTAAAAAAAGTTGATCAAATTATATATAAATTGCCTGCCGGAAACGAAATTACAGTTTACAAGCGCGACATCTGTTATAGTTCAGATACCGACCCTATTCCCATTATCGGCTTTAAAGATGCAGTACTGTACGCACGTTATGTTAATAATGATAGTGATGCGGCAGATCTGTTTGCCGCCGTTATATTCGGAATTTTACTATTTGCAGCACTTATTAACCTGTTCTTTTTTTATATCATCCGCGAAAAGGTATATCTTCTTTACAGCATTATGCTTGTGTTGGGCGGGTTAAGTATATTTTCGCCAGGTATCAGCCTGCTATTTAGAGAATACCCTCAAATTTACTTCTATGGTAGTCTTTTTCCCTGGGCTATTAGTGTTGGCCTTTCAATTTTAGTTACTCTAATGTTTTTGGATGTTCGTCATAACTATCCACGGTTATACAAACTACAATGTACCATAAGTTTGGTACTGGTTATTGCTTTGCTGTTTTTATTTATAAATTCTGAGATAAGGGTATTGAAGGGCTATGATTACTTATTGGAGTATATTATTGCTCTGCTCGTAGTTGTTTCAGTCTTAAGCATTATAGTAATCAGCATTATAGATTGGTATAAGAAAAGGCGTTCTGCAGGGTTATTTATGCTAGCCGTTTTTCCGTTCTTTGTTTTTTTTATCAGCTCATTTTTTCTGCCTGATTGGTTTAACGTTGTTCTTAAGTTAAGCATTATATGGGCTGTAGTAGTTATATCCTGGTCTTTGTTTAACCGTTATAAAGGGGTGCTTAATCTAAGCATCCAGCAATCGCTGGATAAAGAACGCCTATTGCGTGAAAAGGAGGAAGAACGTAACGAATTAATAGCCAAACAAAACGATTTGCTAGAACAGCAGGTAACAGAGCGGACTGCAGAACTGCAGCATTCATTAGAGAACCTCAAAAAAGCTCAAACCCAACTGGTGCAATCAGAAAAAATGGCTTCCCTGGGCGAGCTTACCGCAGGCATTGCGCATGAGATTCAAAACCCGTTAAACTTTGTCAATAACTTTTCGGATGTAAACCGTGAAATGATTGATGAATTGAAAGAAGAATTAAAAGCGGGTAATGTAGATGAAGCATTGGCCATTGCAAATGATATTCAGCAAAACGAAGAAAAAATTATTCAGCATGGTAAACGTGCCGATAACATTGTTAAGGGGATGCTGCAGCACAGCCGCAGTAATACAGGCGAGCGGCAGATTTCTAACATTAATACTATAGCCGATGAGTTTCTGAAGCTTTCTTACCACGGGCTTAGGGCAAAAGACAAATCGTTTAATGCAGATCTGACCACACATTTTTATGATAACCTGCCGCTAATTAATATCGTAGCTCAGGATATAGGCAGGGTGCTGCTCAATCTTTTTAACAATGCTTTTTACGCGGTAAATCAGCAAAAGAAAACAAAAGGCGCTGAGTACAAACCCGAGGTTTCTGTAGCTACCGGTATAGAAAACGGCTACATCGTTGTTACAGTGACGGATAATGGCATTGGCATTCCTAATGAAATAAAGGATAAAATAATGCAACCCTTTTTTACGACCAAGCCAAGTGGAGAAGGTACCGGTTTAGGCTTATCATTAAGCTATGACATTGTGGTAAAGGGGCATGGCGGTAAAATAGAGATATTAAGCGAGGATGGTAGCTATACCAGATTTGAAATAAGGCTACCTGTATAATTAAAAGAAGTATATTTAAGGCAAATGAAAATATTGGTAGTGGATGACGAGGCTGATGTACAGCCTCTGTTTTTACAGCGTTTCCGGAAAGAGATCCGGGAACATGAGCTGGAATTTGATTTCGCTTTATCTGGCGAAGAGGCGCTTGTTTATTTACAGGAGAAACACTCTGAAGTGGTGTTAATCCTTTCTGATATTAATATGCCGGGAATGAGTGGTATTGATCTCTTGTCGAGAATAAGGCATGATTATAATGCCCCGCCTCCCCCAATAGTGATGATGATAACTGCTTATGGAGATGATGAAAATCACCGCCAGGCAATTGAAAACGGTGCCAATGATTTTTTAACCAAACCGTTAGACTTTAGTTTACTAAAAGAAAAACTTAAAACCTTATTAGCATAATGGCCAAGATATTGGTAGTGGACGATGAAGAAGATCTGGAGTTGCTGATAAAACAAAAGTTCAGACGTAAAATCAGAGAAAATATCTACGAGTTTGTTTTTGCCCGCAACGGCGAAGAAGCGCTTGAGAAAGTGAAAGAACACCCGGATCTGGATATTATTTTGAGTGATATTAACATGCCTGTGATGGACGGACTAACCCTGCTTAGCCGTTTGCCCGAAGCCAACCCCATGCTAAAGGCGGTGGTTGTATCAGCCTATGGCGATATGCAGAATATCCGCATGGCTATGAACCGGGGCGCTTTTGATTTTGTATGTAAGCCGGTTGATTTTGACGACCTGGATGTTACCATGGAAAAAACAATTACCCATGTAAAGCAATTACAGGAAACAATAAAGGCCATTAAAGAAAATAACATACTTAAAATGTATGTGGATGAGAACGTACTAAACTTTATGACCCATAAAGAGTTTGAAGGCAGCTTGTTGAAAAACGAAATGCTGGAGGGTACAGTAATGTTTATTGATGTGTGCAGCTTTACCGCAATTACCGAACATGCATCAGCAAATGAGGTTGTAAAGTTATTAAACAGTTTGTTTGATACCATTGTAAAGGGGATTATAGCACAGGGTGGCCATATAGATAAATTTATGGGCGATGCCGTGATGGCGGTTTTTAAAGGCAAATTCCATTTAGACCGGGCTATAGATACCGCCTTGGCTGTTAGAGCGCAAATAAACGAGCTCGAACAATTTACGGCCGGCGATAAAACCTATCAGCTGCAAATTTCAATCGGTATTAACTCAGGCGAAATGATAACCGGTAATATAGGTTCTGTATCCTTAAAACGCCTCGATTATACCGTTATAGGTGATGTTGTTAATGTAGCCCAACGCCTTCAATCAACCGCAAAAGCCGGACAGATTATTATTACAGAGGAAATACATAATCAAGCACAGATATCCTTTAAGTGCGAAAAAATTGGTATTGTGAATCTGAAGAACAAAGCCAATTCTGTAACTATATACAATGTAATTGAATAACCGGTTATTATACCGCCCTGCAGCAAGCTTATCTAAAAATCTAAAAAAATGGAATTAGGTGTTCGACCTGAATCCTACTTACTCGATAATACAATAAAAAAACTCCTATAAATTAATATTTATAGGAGTTTTTTTATTTTCACGTGCAGTATAGCGGGTTACCACCTGGTTACTTTTTCATTGGTAACCGCTAGTGGTTTTATGTCATATATCATTTTTTCCAAAATGTTCCCAAAGGTTTATTTAAAAGTTATTTCCAACTCCGGAAATAATTTGATGCTGATGATCGTAGCTACTTCATATTGGTATTTTGGTACCAACAATTGCAATATTAGAAATACCTAATTAAATCTGATTTACAAGACAGCAATGGTACAATATCGTTTTATTAATTTATTTTTGGTATAAAATTATACAATTATGGTTGATCGTAAATTTGATTTAGAGGCTATTGACCGTATTATCGAGATGGCTTGGGAAGACCGCACTACATTTGATGTAATAAAGCTGCAATTCGGCATTGGCGAACAGCAGGTTATAGAATTGATGCGCAAAGAAATGAAGCCATCCAGCTTTAAGATGTGGCGCAAACGGGTACAAGGGAGGAAGACTAAACATGGCAATTTATCCGGCAGGTTTAAATGTGACAGGCAAAAGCAAATTAGTAACAATAAAATCAGCAAACGAAATTAACCGCTTTCATGCTTTCTAAAAAAATTGCCTTAGTCTGGTTCAAAACAAATCTTCGTTTACAGGATAACGAATGTTTGGCGAAAGCGGTGGCCGAGAATGACTTGATCGTACCGTTTTATTGCATGGATGACGAACTTATTGGAACATCTAAGTTCGGGTTTAAAAAGACAGGAGATTTCCGGCTGAAATTCCTGAAAGAAAGTTTGCAGCAACTGGATGAAGAGCTACGTAGCGCAGGCTCTGGTTTAGTCCTCTTAAATGGAATCTCTGAAAAAGTGATTTTTAAACTCGCCAAAGAACAAGGTGCGCAACGTATTTATGCCGAAAAAGAAGTAGCCCCCGAAGAGTTGAACACTCAGCAAAAAGTTGCCGGTGAACTGTCGAAATTGAATTGTACTTTTTCAACATTTGAATGCCGGAATCTTTTGCATTCGGTAGATCTCCCGTTCCCGATTGGGCAATTGCCGGATGTGTTTACGGAATTTAGAAAGCGGATAGAAAAGACGGTTGCCATTAGGCAAGTGCTGCCAAAGCCACCATCAATCGCTTCTCCTGAAATTGAAGCTATGAATTTGACCCTGATCACTTCAAATGTAATCGCTGATCCGCGCGCCGCTATAGAATTTGAGGGTGGAGCGAAAGCCGCACATGAACGCATACAACACTATTTTTATCAAACAAAGGCTTTATCAACCTATAAAGAAACCCGTAACGGGATGGTAGGTGAACAATATTCTTCTAAATTTTCTGCATGGTTGGCTTTGGGCTGCATTTCTCCTAGAGAGATCTATGAAGCAATAAGAAATTATGAAGCAATTTATGGCGCAAACGACTCTACTTATTGGTTGATATTTGAGTTGCTTTGGCGGGATTTTTTCGGATTCTGCATGGAGAAAAATAGCTTGCGTTATTTCTTACCATCAAGTAACCAACAATTAAAATCAGCCGATAATGAGCAGTTTAAAACCAAATTAAAAAAGTGGATCAATGGCCAAACCGGCGTGCCATTTATAGATGCTAATATGATCGAATTAAAACTAACCGGTTTCATGAGCAACAGGGGCCGGCAAAACGTTGCCAGCTATTTCTGCAACGATTTACAGTTAGACTGGCGCTACGGCGCGGCTTATTTTGAGCAACAGCTAATTGACTATGACGTGTGCAATAACTGGGGAAACTGGGCTTATCTTGCCGGCGTAGGTAACGACCCCAGACTTAACCGATATTTTAATATAGCCAAACAAGCATTAACTTACGACCCTAATAATGCTTTTCAACATCTTTGGCTCTTATAATCAATTCAGTTACGCTCATTTTCCCTACTAGTTAGCATTGTCATAACCTTCTGTTTTTTTAAGTTGTGAGTATAAAAAAGAAATGCTGATAATTAGTTTTTTCTATACACATTGGCTTGCTATTCAAAGCGTTTTTCTAAACAGACACGGTTAGCACCGGGGAAGGTCGTTATAATTATAATAACTGCATGAACCGCTCGACGAAAGTATCTGGTTACACGCTTTTACAGCCCATACGGCAAGTTTTTCTCTTCTATTCATAATAGCCTCCGGCGCATTCATCTCCGCAGTGGTATTACGGTATGATTATGCCTTTGCATAAACAGCACAAATTAAACAGCCTCACCTCCCCTTACTTCTTGATAACCGGTTATTTTTTACCTCCTATTATTTAATGATTTGCGGTTAAAATCTTTAGGTTGTCGAAGCAATCCTAGCATTAGTCGAATAAAATACCTGTTGCGCAAATACTCGCCTACATTTGATTCAACGAAAAACAAAAGACCATGAAAGAGAGCAACTTACTTAATGATTTTTTTGAAGGTTCTGATTCATCACAGGGCTTTTACCCAATGGACGAGCAATCACTAAACACAGTTTATGGTGGTGGTTTCGACACTGACACAAGCGGCATTTTAAACCTGATGCCGGCCAAAAATGATCTAATTAGCTAACAGATACAATAAACCAATTTAATTCACATTTTAAAAAACAAACATCATGTCAAAAGAAAACTTTAAACAACCATTAGACCTTGCCAAAGAAGTAATTGCAAAATTAGATGACGAACAATTAAAAGAAGTTGAAGGCGGTACTGCTGTACCAGTTTCATGCAACGGTGGCATCCTTTCTTGCTTTACTGCTTCAGAAACTGAAGAAGCTCAATAAGCAAAACTTCCCGGTACAAAACAAAACAGACCGTCTCAGTAAATTTTGAGCGGTCTTTTTGTTTTTATATAATTCCTTCAGAACTATAGTATACACAAGTTTAACCAGCATAAATTACCCTTTATGAGAGTTTGGCATCTGCACTGGTAATAGTTTTCCATTAAACGCCGAGTATAGCGGCACTGCTAATAACACAAATATTAATAAGGATAGCATAGAGCGACTTAAAGTATACAGACAAAAGAACATGTTAAGGACAGCTATCCGCCAAACCATTATGTTGTCGAACCAAATGGGGCTTTAGTCGAATAAAATACCTGTTGAGCAGCAGCTTATATACCTTTAGTTAAAACAAAAAAGACCATGAAAGAAAAAAACATACGCAACGATTTTTTTGAAAGCACTGATGCTTTGCAGGGCTTTTACCCGATGGATGATGAACTACTGGACAAGGTTCACGGCGGTGGCTTTGATACCGACTTTACAGGCATCTGGGACATATTAACCGATGATGACCTGCTGGATTAACAGCAGCAACGCAAATTATTCACCTCAAAAAAAATATAATATCATGTCAAAAGAAAACTTAACAATCCCCCTGGCGCTGGTTAAAGACATTATTGCCAAGCTTGATGACGAACAGCTGAAAGAAATTGAAGGCGGTTCTACAGCCCCGGCATCATGCACCGGCGGTATTTTATCGTGCTTTACAGGCGGTATACAGGAAGAAGCTTAATACCGCAAAGGCTGCCAAATAACTGGTAGCTTAATGCTCATCTGCTTTTGGCACTCAGACCTTCAAGGCACATCCGCTTAAAGTTAAATTTACAGTTAAATTTTGGTGTAGCTAAATAGTTAACGTT
The DNA here is from genome assembly GCF_001911425.1 of Mucilaginibacter polytrichastri. GTDB lineage: Bacteria > Bacteroidota > Bacteroidia > Sphingobacteriales > Sphingobacteriaceae > Mucilaginibacter > Mucilaginibacter polytrichastri. The sequence continues at coordinate 3,276,296 of NZ_MPPL01000001.1, forward strand.
GTCGAGCCGATTAAGCACTTCGTCGAAAAAAGAAAGCCAAAGGTTAATTATCCGATAGCTTTGATACTATCAAAAAAGAGTGCCGCAAGGGGCAAATTATACGATTTTAAGCGCTCTTTATTTAACAACATGTACTGCAAATATCATGGAACAGCCTATAAAATGTGTAATAATTGACGATGAAAAGCCGGCTATTGACCTGCTTGAACATTATATTAATAATGTTGATTCATTGGTTCTGGTATGTAAGTTTAGCCACATAGATAGCCGTGTAAAACTACTTTTGCAGGAAGCACAGGTAGATGCCATATTTTTAGATCTGAGTGTAAAGGGCTCGAAAGAATTTTTTGCCGAAGCCATGGACCAATATACCTGCATATTAACCACAGCCTATCCCGCAGCTATGCTTACAGATTTAAAAATTACCCATTTGCTCAATAAACCCATCTTGTTTGAGAAATTTCTGAGAATAGTGAACAAAATATTTGTGGACATTAATTAAACCGATTATGAAAAACATAAGCCCTTTCGATTTTTTTATCATGCGCAAACCTCTGCTTCCGTATCAAACCATAAGCAGAATTAATGATATATTAAAAACTTCGGAAGCCGGTTTTACTATCGCGTTAAAACAATTTTACACTGATCCGCTGATACAGGACGCTATCTACATTTCGTCGCCCGAGCTCTTTGAGCAGATGATTCATTGGATTAATGCGGATGACCAGGATTCAAAAAACAGCAAAAAAATAGTAAAGACATTATATCAATATTTGCTCCGTATGTCGGGTCGGTGCACCCCATTTGGCCTTTTTGCGGGCTGCAGTATGGGCGGGGTAGCAGGCAAAGGCTATGAGGTTAACTTCGATCAGCAAAATCCCTTATATAAAAGCTCGAGGCTGGATATGTGGCACGTGGCCGAGCTGGCCAGCTTTTTAACCAACCATCCGCTTATAAAAACACAGCTTAATTACGCGGTTAACAATACACTGTATAACCAGGGTACAGAATATTACCGCTACACCGAATATAAATTTGCCAAAGGCAAGCGCCAATACTTTTCTTCAGAAATCAAGCGTTCGGTTTATCTTGACGATGCCCTGTCGGCAGCTAGGCAGCCTGTATCATTTAATCAATTGGTAGCCTGCATTACGGCCCTTAACATACCAGTTGAACAAGCTCAGGAATTTATTCATTCGCTAATTGATAACCAGATTATCTTATCAGATCTTGAACCCTCAGTGAGTGGCGATGATGCCTTTGAAACGCTCATTAATCGCCTGCAAGGGCTTCAACAAATAGTGCACCTAATTGATCCGCTAAAACAGATCAAAGACATTCTTAGTACAAATGAGAGCGAAAAGTTAAAGTTTGAACAAATCAGCACATTGTTAACCGAACATTTTTTTGCACCAGGCACAAAAGACCTTATCCAGACGGACCTTTATTTTAATACCTCAAAAAATACCTTAGGCTATGACGTTATTGAACCATTAACAATCGACTTACAGCAGGTAAGCCGACTACTAAAAGTTAGAAAAAGCAAAAACCTTGACGACTTTAAGAGCCGCTTTATAGCGCGTTACGAAGACCAGGAGGTTGCCTTGCTCAAAGCAATTGATGCCGAATCGGGCATTGGGTATGGCCTTGCTAAAGGCGACCGCAGTACCTTTACCCCACTTATAGACGGGCTGATCTTCTCTGGATATGTTGCTGCCGAAAAATCATTCAGTATGGATAAGCTAAACCGCTGGCTTAAGGCAAACTTTAACCCAAATACGCCTGTAATGCAACTGAGCAATGCCGATATTGACCAATTGGCAGAACCTGAACAAAAACAGGATTTATCGCATACAGCTTATATACTGGGCAGCTTGTTTAAGGCCGAAGATAGCTGCTTGTTTAACCTCAAATCATTCGGCGGTAATTCGGGTGCAGATTTATTGAGCAGATTTGGCAGCTCGTGTACCGGCTTAAAGGAAAACCTTTTAAACTGCACCGAATTCGAGCAGCAAAACAACGATAAGTTACTCGCAGAAATTATCCATCTGCCCGAAGCTCGCGTTGGTAATGTGGTAATGCGCCCTAATATGCGGGCGTTAGAAATTCCGGTACTGTCGCCATCTTTATTACCCCCCGAACAGCAAATACCGTTAAGAGACTTAATGGTAAGCGTAAAAAACAACCGCATTATATTAAGATCGCAACGGCTCGACCGCGAAATTATACCCAAACTAACCAATGCACACAATTATGCGCTTGGCTTAAACAGCTACAAATTTTTGTGCGACCTGCAAGGCCAGGGTTGCCTGGCAGGTTTTACCTGGAGCTGGGGCTATATGAGCGACGAAGCCTATTTACCGCGGGTACAATACAACAGCATAATTTTATCAAGAGCCCAATGGAAACTGGCTGCAATTAAGAAAAACGAAGAAGCCAATATCACCTACGATAATTTAAAAAGCACCTATAACCTGCCTGAGCAGGTTACACTTGTTGAAGGTGATAACGAACTGCCCCTTGACCTCACCTTGGGTATCAGCCTCCAGATACTTACAGACAAGCTTACCAAAGGGGGCGTAACTATAAAAGAAAACCTCGACGCCCAATACGGGCATATTATTAATGAGCCAGGCAAAGGCAGTTATTGCAGCGAGCTGATAATCCCTGTAAAAACAATTGATGCCGAAAAACCAATTGCTTTGGCTAAAAAATCGCCAACTACCAGTACTTTTAAACCTGCTGTTACGCATGCATTTGCACCAGGCAGCCAATGGTTTTATATAAAAATTTATACCGGGCATAAAACTGCCGACAAAATTTTGAAAAAAACTTTGCTGCCGCTAATCAACACTTTTTTGGCTGAGCAAAAGATAGAAAAATGGTTTTTTATCCGCTATGCAGACCCTGATGCACATTTGCGTATACGGTTTTATCATTCCAGCCGACCTGATTTCTGGAAGGATGTAATGGATGCCTTATACACCCATCTGACCGATTACCTCACCGACGGTACGATTGCCCAAATACAAATTGATACCTACAAGCGCGAATTAAACCGTTACAGTGCAGCCTGTATAGAGCAGGCCGAAGCTATATTTTATAATGATAGCGAAGCTGTTGCCGAATTTTTAACCTACCTAAATGGCGATGCAGGCGAACGCTACCGCTGGTTGTTTGCCCTCAAAGGTGTTGACAAACTGATGGACGATTTTGATTTTTCATTGACCGAAAAAATGGAAACCATCACCCGTTACAAGGATGCTTATTTTAAAGAATTTAAGGTAGATAAAGCTTTCGAAGTACAGCTTAACGATAGATATCGCAATGTATCGGGCCTTATTTATAAATTTTTGAGTGGCACCTATTTTGGTGAAGACGTTAAAATAATGAACAATATTTTAACGCTGCGTTCGCAAAATAATATTGCGCCTGTGCAAGGCATTAATCAGTTAACTGCCGATGGCATAATAACGGCCGGTTTTAGCAAAGAAGTTATCAGCAGTTATATACACATGTTTTTAAACCGTGTATTTTTGGCAAACCAACGCAAGCACGAACTTATTGTGGCACATTACCTGCACAAATATTATAAATCTGTATTGGCCCGAAACCCTTCACCTGCCTTAGTAAATATTTATGGATAAGTATACTTATTTAAACTCTTCTGAGATTACCGAAATTATCGGCGATCCGCCCAAACGCCTTGTGGTTTACGGCACCAGCATGGTATTATTTACTATTTCATTAATTATCGGTGTTACCTCGCTTATTCAGTATCCCGATATGATTAAAAGCAACGTTTTTGTATCGCTGGAGAAAAATGCCTCCTACATTATTGCCAACCAGCCTGGCCTGTGCACGCACGGCACCGACTCTATTGCCCTTACCGGCAAGGCCGTAAGTGAAATACACGACGACAGCAATCAGTCGATTCCATTATATACCAGGCAAAATGGCACGCTATACTATATCAAATCATCCGGCGATCGTGTGGCCAAAGGCGATACCATTGCTGTTGTTGTGCCCGATAAAAACAGCTATACCTTTAAGGGGACATTAAATCTCGCCAACTTTGATAAAGTGCGCGTAGGTATGCCTGTTAAAATAAATTTAAAATACAACACCGGCAAAGGCAACAATGGTACACTTAACGGCCAGGTTACCCAGGTATCGCAAATTGTAACCGAAAATCACTTTGCCTTTTCGGGCCATATACAGCTCAATAAACTAAACAGCTTTAACAAAATGCCCATATTAAACGGCTACGCTACCACTGCCGAATTAACCAACAAACATATTACCCTGTTAAACAAACTGCTTAATTAAGCGTCGAAATCTTCTACCTAAACCACCACAATTGAGATGCCCCGAAAGGGGCATTTTTTGTTTGCAGGGATTTGGTAACGAGGTGTAGCACATGTTAATCTTCGCTCTCCTGGGAGGTAATAGCCTATGAAAGACATGATATTCCAGAATTTGGGGCATGTGCGATTCCCTTTCTTGGAGAGAATTCGTGTATCCATATTTTTTCATGCCCCATGGGGGCTGCTTGTTTGTAGGAATAAATGTTTATTGAGCTTTGTCTCGTTAGGGGCTACCCACTCACAACCAAGTAATTTATCTGCTAAGCGAGGGACGCACCTACGGAGCCTTCTTGTTTTTATTGATCTATCTACAAATAGGTAGCCCCGACGTGGCAGCGTGTCCTAAAGCTTTCTCTGGCAAAGATATGGGAACTACAGTGTCCTCACATCTTTCGAAGCAAACCAATAAACTTGTAAAGCATGAAGCTTTGAAACTATTCTGATATAAAACGAAAAAGCCCACCAGTATTGGCGGGCTTGGGTCAGTTAGTTAGTGTTTATTTACAGGTTCAGGCGTTTAGTAGTTTCGTCGCGGTAATCTGGATTCGAGTTGGCTTTCTTGGCCGGTTTGCCAAACCTATAGGTAAAGCTGAGCGTTGCGCGCCTCGAGTCGCTGCGGTCAATGCTGTGGGTTACAAACGGATAATAGTTAGTTGTAATAATAGGCGCTGTTTTATAGAACAGATCGCTTGCGCCTAGCTTAATGGTTCCCTTTTTCTTAAAGATGCTTTTTTGGATGGCAATATTAAGGGTGTTATAAGCATTAATATCTATCAACCCTAACCGTGACGGTGCCTGGTATACAAACAACACATCGGCCGACATGGTTTTGGTAAGCGTTAGCTTATTGTATACATTAAAACCGTAAGTCCATTTGGTAGTCGAGACATTGCTGATGCCGCTGATGTTATCGATATTTAAATTCTGGTAGTTACCATCAATACCCAATTGCGTGTTCAGCCATTTTACCAGCTTAACCGGCGTATTGAATGACAGGTTAAGCATCTGCGCACTTTTTAAGTTCCTGGGTTGTAAAATGTATAGTAATTGCTGGTTATCATAAGTAAACAAAGGCACAATCTGGTCGGTAGCATAGGTATAAGTAGCGCTGAATATGTAGTCTTTATAGGCTTCGTTCAACTCTATCACGTTAGAGTATTGCGGCTGCAGCAGCGGGTTGCCCTCGCGCACGGTGTAATTATCCAGGTATTGTTTATATGGGATCAGATCACTGTAATTCGGCCTGTCTATTTTGCGGGAGTAGCTGGCCGAGGTAGTGAAATTGCCGCTTACCTTATAGCTCAGGTTCAGGCTTGGAAACAGGTTGAAATAATTTTGCTTTGCTATGTTTTTAATATCATACGAGGTATTCTCTACCCGCAAACCTGGTGTTACCGTTAATTTATTGTAAGTTTTGGTATCGCTTACGTAAGCGGCCAGTATCACTTCGTTATAATCAATTTTATTGAGGGTAGCATCTTGCTGCCTTATAAACTGGTTATTGAGCAGGCTATCCAGGTATGGTTCGCTTTTGCTTTTAATACCTGTTAGCTTAATTCCGGCATCCAGCACATTATGGCCGGGTAAATATTTTTCGAAATCAGATTTATAGGTGTATAAGTTAAATACCGACGGTGTGCCATTTCTAAAAGCTCCATTTTGCGTAATGCCCCCCGGGTAAACAAAGTTCTGGTTAAAAAACTGGGTAGAGTTATCATTATAACGGCTAAATAATAAACTGTTGCTCCACGAGCTACCCAAACTATCGATATTCCATTGATCGGTTAAATCATAATTTTGGAAAAAGATACGGTTGTACATTTGGCTTACAGCATTGATATTCTGGCTGGTAATACCATTTTCAATTACGTCGGTAAATGAGTTGCCATTATTAGTTAACCTGTTATACAATCCATTAACTGCAAAGGTGAGCGTATTATTTTTACTGGCCAGGTAGTCTACAGATACTTTATAGGTAGCTGCCCTCTTTTGTGCACCAAGATCAAAATCACTGTTAAGTATTTGGCTATAAGTATTATTAGGGGTAAAAGTACGGTCGTTATATCCTCTTTCAAAATCGTTGCGATTACTATACGAGCCCGTACCCAGTATACTCCAGCGGCCATCGCGGTAATTAAGCGTACCCGATGCATTTTCGCCAAACTCCTTACCCTGGCTAAGGCCGCCGGTAACTGTACCATTAAGGCCAGGGGCCTGCCCTTTTTTTGTTATAATATTAATAACCCCGCCCGATGCACTTGCCTCGTATTTGGCAGGCGGGTTAGATAATAATTCCACTTTATCAATCTGATCGCTTGGCATTGAGTTCAATAAAGCGGCCATGGTACTTTTAGGAACCTCTTTACCATCAATCAAAATTAGTACGTTGCTCTTACCTTTCATGGTGATGCTCTTTTCATCAACCCTTACAGAGGGCGCAGCCTTTAACACTTCAGCAGCGGTACTACCGTTACCCAATACACTATTGGCAACATTGAGTGTAATTTTTCCGTTTTGTATGCTCAGCAAATTTTTACGCCCGGTAATGGTTACCGCAGCAAGCATTTTGCTGTCGGTTTTTAAAATAATCTTACCCAGCTCAGCCTGCTTATCGCTGCTGCTTATCACAACTGTTTTACTGAACGATTGATAACCTATCGAGCTTACATATATTTTATAGCTGCCGTATTTAACGTTGTCAAACAAAAACACTCCGTCGTTATCGGTAATGCGGTTCAGCGTTATTTTATTAACTGAATCTTTAATGGTTACGGTTGAGTACGACAGTGGCTGCTGTTTCTCGTCATATATAGTGCCTTTAATGAGGCCTTGCCCCAATACTTTAACGCCGGGTAGCATGGTCAGGAGTAGCGAAATCTTTAATGTAAAGTTCTTCATCGTTCTTTGTTTAATTTTAGTATTAAAGCAAAAAACGCATTCAGGCCACTATCAGCCCAATTATTTCGACCAATGCTAATTCTGATTCGACAAAATTCAGCATTCTTTTTTGGTCTTAAAAAAACACGTCCATATTATCAATTCATTAATTAAAATTTGGTAATAAAAGCAAATACAGTATTTATAAAAGGTTTTTTATTAATTATTGAAATTAAATTTTACGAATGCGCTTATTTTACCTATCAAATCCTGATTTGGTCGAATCAGAATTTACCTTAGTCGAATAAAAATTTTTTTGAGAAACGTTTTTGTGATCATTGTTTCAACAAAACCCAGCAATGTCATGAAAAATCAACCTAACACAATCCCGGCTTTATTAATTGAAAAAGAAACTATTTCAAGATTAGATCTTGGTAGCATTGTTTACACAGAACCAGATCTGATAGAGGCACAGTTTCAATCGGAAGCTAAAAACAACTCGCTAACCATAACAGCAACATCTACCTATTAACTATAGCCGCATTATAAAACCCTAAAGCCATGCCAAAAGAAAACCTAATACAGCCATTAGACTTACAAAAAGATATTATTGCCAAACTGGACGAGAACCAGCTTAAAGAAATTGAAGGCGGTACCGATGGCGGCCAGGTATCCTGTCACTTTGTATCATGTATCGACAATTCGCTGGCAACCTGCGATGATACGCAGGCTAAATAAACAACAACAATCAACCTAAAATAACAAGCCGCCCCTTGGTATAACCGAGGGCGGCTTTCTGTTTTAGCACTACATGCCTATCACCTTTAGTAGGTGTTCTTTATACTGCGTGCCTATGGGTATTTCTACCTGTGCAGTGGTTTCTATCATGTTGCCCTTTATGGCTTTAATATATTCGATATTGATGATAAATGATTTATGGATCCTGATAAACTGATCGGCCGGTAACATGCTTTCCATGTTTTTCATCCGCATGTAAGAGATCACTTTTTTATCGGGCAGCATAATCTGAACGTAATCTCTTAAGCCCTCCACATACACAATCTGATCAATCGGTACGCGCAGAAGTTTAAAGCCATCCTTCAAGAAAATGTTCTTCAGGCGTTTTTCCATGGCTACCGGGTTAGGCATCCGGCTTTTAATCATGGATTCGGCTTTGTTTACGGCCTTAAAAAATCGATTAAAAGATGTTGGCTTTACCAGGTAATCAACCGCATTAATTTCAAAGCCTTCTACTGCATAATTAGGATAAGCGGTTATAAAAATTATAAAAGGCGGATTTTTTAATGACCGTATAAATTCCAAGCCATTAATTTTAGGCATCTGTATGTCGGATATAATCAGATCAACATCTTCTTGCTGCAATATATCAATGGCTTCGAAAGCATTATTGCACACCCCCTTTAGTTCAAGGAATGATACATCATTAACATATTTGACAATCAGCTCCCGGGCTTCCGGTTCATCATCTACTACTAAACAGGAAATACTCATACAGTTTGCAAGGGTTTTTAGGTTATTAGTTTAACATCAGGGTCATTTCAACCGAAAAAAGATTACTATCGTTGGCAATATTTAAAAGATGTCGTCCGGGATAAAGTAATTGCAGGCGCTTGGTAACGTTCTGAATACCAATACCTCCAACGCCATCATCTACCTTTACGCCATCTTCTTTATCATACGTGTTTTTTACCGAAAAGTTAAGCACGTCATCCTTAATATCGATCTTAATATCCACAAAGGCATCCTCAATAGAATCTCGCGCGCCGTACTTAAAGGCATTTTCTATAAAAGGAAACATCAACAATGGTGATATCGAACTTTCTTCAGAATCGTATTGGTAGTCGCAGTTTATTACAATATTATCGCCGTACCGAACCTGTTCTAAGCTAATGTAATCAATTATAAATGCGATCTCCTTTTTAATCTCAATTTTAGATACGTTTGATTCGTAAAGCGTATACCGCATTACATCCGAGAGGTTCATTACCAGCTCTTGTGCCCTCGAGTCGTTACGCACTATCATGGAGTAAATATTGTTCATGTTATTAAACAAAAAATGCGGATTAATCTGTGACTTCAGGAAGTTGATCTCGAGCGATAAATTGTCGCGCTCCAAACTCAGTTTATTACGCTCCAGCACAATCATTTTGTAAGAGATGCGTGCCAGGGTAATAATACCTTTAATAACAATGGGCGTCATTACCATGTATATAATATCCAGCGAAAAGAAATAAAGTTGCTGGATAGAAAATGACGACATGAGATTGCCCACTACCAAGCTTTTATAATAAAAATACCCCCGCGTACCTTTGATATTAAAGGTATTTAAAACAAACACGGCATACTCGTGCGTAACTACAACCCACATTACCAGGCATAAAACCAGTACCAGTGCAAATACCCATATGCGCCACTTTAAAAGCTGTGGCACAGCATAATAACAAATGCTGTAAAATATAATGCATACCAGCAGCAGATCTTTAAAAGAGGTAATGAGTGTAAGCGTGGTATTGGGTTGTAAGATCCTGTTGTTGGTACTGTAATAAACCGAAAACAAAAAGATCCACATAATTAGATGCAGCGAGATACGTGTACGCATCGGGAATTTTTCCAAGGCTATTTTTTTCCACTTGTCAATTGTTACGAGCAGCTTTTGCTTAAATCCGTCTAATCTAATCACTTGTCGAAGTTTTACTTGCCTTTGTCGAAATAATAAGGTTTACTGTTAAACATCACATTGATTTGTATAACAATTAAGAGCAAATTATAAATTATAACTAAAATAAACAACCTGTAGCTATAGCACTTAATGCTGTTTTAATTAAAAGTTATGTTATCAACCAAAACAATCATATCGCACCAGCAAGCACTTACCCAGATAGAGGCAGCTATTAATGGCCCCAATTATTGCTTTAACAGTTTTGGCTTAAGCAACGGCCTGGCCGGAAAAATACTTTTTAACTGCCTGTATGCCAAACATACGGATAGCAAACAACATCTTGCACTGGCCGAAAAAGATTTAATACAAGCCCTATCGCTCATAGACCCTCAACAATATACCTCCTTTTTAGGCAGCAGCTTTTACCACGATTTACAGGAATTTGGGCGGGTAATAGAATTTATTCATCAGCAAAAATATATTGATTTACTGCCCGATGTTATTTTATTAAACGCCGATACTGTTATATATGATTGGTTTTGCAAAAAGATAGGGCGGAAAAATCTGGGCATTTATAACGGCGCTGGTGCCGCGTTTTATTATTTCATTAAACGTAGTACTCAGCACAATTACCAAAACCTGGTTAAAAAACAAATGCTTGATTACCTGATTACCAATAGACTGAGCGATGATAACAATGGTTTGTACTGGACAAATTATGAGTTTACCGAACCCCGGCTTTATACCGGTAGTTCACACGGCAATGCCATGATTATTAATTTTTTGATCGAAATAAGGAAAGATGAACTATACACCGCAGTATGCGACGAACTTTTACTGGGGGCAGCAACCTTTATATTAAATAATGAACAATCAGCCAGGCAATACATTTCGCATTTCCCGGTATTTGCAGGCAAACGGGCAACTGTGCCCAACCTTAATTTATGTTATGGCGATTTAGGCACCGCCCTTGCGCTGCTGGAAGTAGGCAAGGTTTTACAGAACAACAAACTGCAGGATAAAGCCCTTCATGTTTTACTGGCCACCACACGCAGAACCAGCGTGGAGGAAACGCAAATTAAAGATGCATCCATTTTATATGGCACCAGCGGCACTTCTGTTGCTTACGCTAAAATTTTTGAGGCTAGCGGCATCCTGGATTTCAAAGAAGCCGGCCAGTACTGGTATAATAAAACGCCCGGATTTGCTGTTGCGCAAAATGATACAGTTGGCTTTCAATCACACTTTTACAACAACCAACCGGTAACTAATTTTAGCTTCAGCTTTGGTATAACAGGTATAGGGATACATCTATTGGGCAGCAGCATGCAGTTGCCGGTTATACAATCATTAACAGACTTAATTTAACAGGTATGGCAAACTTTAAAATAGGCTTATTAGATTTTGGCCGCAGAGACAAAAACACCAACAGTTTATTAGCGGTGAGTGATGTACTTGATTATGCCATGCGTGCCGAAGCACTTGGCTATAACCGTTTTTGGTTGGCCGAACACCATAACCCCGATATTAAGCAGGCCTGGACAGATCCCAGCATTCTATTACCACTTATTGCAGGCTATACCAAAAACATAAAAATAGGCGCAGCCGGCATTTTAATGGGCATACATAACCCATACGAGGTTGCGGCTAATTACAAGTTGCTGGCTAACCTGTTTTATAATCGTATTGATCTTGGTTTTGCCAACGGCGGCATTAATAAAGCCATATCAAAAATTACGGTTGATGGTTTGAGTATGAAAGAGATTAGGAACCGTTTTACAGAAAACGTACAAGCGGTTATTGATTACTTTGAAAAAGAAGCCCATGCAGATGATGATCCGGAAAACATGGTGATTATTCCTCCATATAAAGGTGTGAAGCCTTATTTATGGAGTTTGGGTGGATCGAACCGAGGCTTGGTTTCGGCATTAAAACTCAAAACCAATTTTTCGCGAAGCCTGTTTCACGCGGGTGTAGACCTTGCCTTTGATAAACATCTGATACAAGAATATTATGAAAATTTTGAGCTGCAATATAAAACCCGGCCCCAAACTACCCTTTGCATAGGCGGTTATTGCCATACCGATGCTAAAAACGTGGCGGCGATGAAAGCGTTTTATAAAGACAGCCCCGACCACCTCTTCATCGGCTCGCCTGCCGAGATGCAAGACCACATGGAGACATTAATTATAAACTATGGGTACGATGATATTATTTTTTACAATATGGCCCTCGAACCCACAGACAGAAGTGAAGTAATAGCCAGCATCAGCGAACTTTTTAATCTATCAGCACATGAGAGCGGTATATACAACTAAGCGGTTTCCCCTTTTCAGGCAGCACGATATGATGGACTGCGGGCCAACCTGCCTGCGCATGATCTCGAAGTTTTACGGCCGCAATTTTAATGTAGACCGCATTCGCAATTTATCGAGAATCAGCAAAACCGGGGTATCATTGCTGGGCATTAGTAAAGCGGCCGAATCTATCGGTTTTCAAACCGTGGGCGGGCGCATTAACTTTGGTAAATTATTAGAGTCGGTACACTTCCCGTGTATAGTACACTGGCAAAAAAAACATTTTGTAATTGTATACAAGGCAACCAACAGAGGTGTTTATATAGCCGATCCTGTGGGGTCACTCTCTAAATATTCGCACAAAGAGTTTATCGAAAACTGGTCGTACAGAGAAACAGATCAGGGCCATGAAGGAATTGTATTACTGCTGAAACCTCTGGACGCCTTTTACGTGCAACCCGATGATGCCATTCAGCATAGCAGCGGCCTTGTTTTCCTGCTGTCATACATTCTTAAATTTAAAAAGCTGCTGTTTCAGTTATTTCTCGGCTTCTGTGTAAGCAGCCTAATTATGTTTATGTCGCCTTTTTTAACCAAGGCCATATTAGATGTTGGGGTAACCGAACATAATCTTCAGTTTATTTACTACATCCTGTTAGGGCAAATCATCTTGTCGGTAAGCCAAATCTCAATTGAGTTGATCCGCAGCTGGATTTTCCTGCATATTAGTACGCGTATCAATGTATCCATCATTACAGAATTTCTGTTCAAGCTAACCCGCTTGCCTTTATCCTTTTTTGATACCCGGATGACCGGCGATATTTTACAACGAATTACCGACCATAAAAGAATAGAGGCTTTCTTAACCAATAATAGCCTTAATGCCATATTCTCGTTAATGACGTTTTTTGTGTTCGGCATTGTGCTGGCCAATTATAATATGTTTATCCTATTGATTTTCTTAATAGGCAGCACGCTGTATTGTTTATGGACAGCCTTGTTTTTAAAGAAACGCAAACGTCTGGATTACAAAAAATTTGAGCTGCTGGCAAAAAATCAGATGCAAACCATCGAAATTATTAATGGCATTAATGAGATAAAAATTAACGACTGTGCCACCCAAAAGTTATGGAGCTGGGAAAGTACCCAGGCCAAATTATTTAAGGTAAGTACCAGCGTATTGTCACTATCACAAATTCAACAGATCGGCGCTCATTTTATTAACCAGAGCAAAAATATCATGATCTCTTTTTTATCGGCAAAAGCGGTAATAGAAGGCCAGTTAACAATTGGTGAAATGCTGGCTATACAGTTTGTAATAGGGCAAATGAATGTCCCTTTAGATCAGTTATCGAGCTTTTTGCAAACCGCCCAGGATGCCAAAATCAGCACCGAAAGGTTAGAACAGATACAACGCCTGGATGATGAGGAACCTACTACAGATTCACTGATTAACGAGGTAGATGTAAGCCAGAACATTGTAATTGAAGACCTTACATTTACCTACCCCGGCGCGGGTAATACTGCATCTATAAAAGATGTATCGTTCACCATACCGGCAGGCAAGGTTACCGCTATAGTTGGCGCAAGCGGCAGCGGAAAAACAACACTGCTGAAATTGCTGCTTAAGGTGTACGATGCAGATTCGGGCAAAATAAAACTGGGCAATACCAGCTTTAATATGATTAGCCCTAAAGCCTGGCGTGCCGGTTGCGGCTGCGTAATGCAGGATGGCTATTTATTTTCGGACACCATTGCCCGTAACATTGTATTGAACGAAAACGAGCTGGATACCAACAAGCTGGTAGATGTTATAAGATCTGTTAACCTTAGCGATTATGTAAGCGAACAGCCTTTGGGTTTAAACACCCAGATAGGCTCGCAGGGTAAAGGTGTAAGCGGCGGGCAAAGGCAACGGTTGCTAATTGCTCGCGCACTATATAAAGAGCCCGATTATCTTTTTTTAGATGAAGCAACCAGCGCTTTAGACGCTAATAATGAGAAAGATATTGTGGAAAACTTAAAAGTATTTAGCCGTGGCCGTACTGTGGTGGTTATTGCGCACCGTTTAAGTACGGTTAGGGATGCCGATAATATTGTGGTGCTAGAGAAAGGGGGGATAATTGAGTCTGGTAGCCATCATGAATTGGTTGGCAGGAAAGGATATTACTATAACCTCATTAAAAATCAACTGGAATTAGGTAATTAAATTGAGCACCCGATGAAAACTTATTACGATAACCAGGTTCTTACAGCGATTAAAAACTTTAGCCCTGCACCAAAAACAGAGGCAACTACCATTAACGATGCCAAAATATACGAGCTGCTGCTGGCTAAACAAATAGACCAAAAGATCTCTGCCGAAAAAAGGATCGAGGTACAAAAAATCTGTAATGTTTATTTAAATGGTGTTGTGCTATGCCGAAAAAAGGCAGTTGCAGAAAGCAGACAAGCGTTTAATAAGGGCGATGATATGTTTGCGCTAATTACCGATGCAGATCAACGGGCTATTATAAACTTATACAGGCTATCGGGATGGGCCTACTATCACTTTTGCACTCACAATTATAAAACTGCCGAAAGTAACTTACTACAAGGCCTTGCAGAAAGCGCAGTTTTAGAAGCTAATGGCCTGGAACTTTTAATTTACCGGCGCATAGAGCAGGTTATCAACCTCATCAATATTTACTTTGCCCAAAAGGATTATGTAAAAGCGGTTGATGCTTGCAGGCGCATGAGTTTTATTTTGCTAAAAAACACGCATTACAACTGCTTTGGTGGAGATTGGAGTAACTATAAGTTAGACGCAGTGCCTTATCTTAAAGAAATAATGCTGAATACTGCCTTTAAACTCATTGTTAGAAAAAACCTCGAATGCCGGGTAAATAAACAATATGGTGAACTGTATTTTCAGAAAAACATTTATGCACACTTAAATAACTTTCCGGTAAACTCTTATAACAAGTTTGTAATCAAGCAATGGCTGGGCATTAAACGGCAGGCTACAGAAAATGCTAACAGCAAAAGGTATAGAAATGCCATATTCTCTTTTTTGGCAGATAATGAAATTGGCGGCGATTATGATACATTTAAGGCTTCCGCATTGGTTCAAATTTTGGGCGAAAGCAATTATCTAAAGATGTTTGGCTTTATAGAACCTGCGGTAAAATCATATATCAAGAAACTAACTTTAAGCAATTCAGAAAAACGTGTATTGATTAATTAGGATTGCTTTAGGGATAAAAGAGGCCGTCTCATAAGTCAATTAGGAGGCGTTATTATTTGAAGATCATAAAAAATGGATTGTGATGATTGGATGCTGATAGACCGATTCCGCCATTTTGCTCAACTATCGAAAGCCCAAAATGTTGAAAAGACTTTGGGCTTTCCACTTTTTGAGTTTGTGCGTGATAGATAAAAGTCCTATTTCGACCTTTGTTAAACTCTTTGGGTGTTAGATTAATTTCAGCTCTGTTACTATCCGTTTTAACTTATTGAAACTGTATCTGTGTAAATTGCAGGAAAAAGAGTTACGGCAATAAACATTATTATCTAAAAAAATCAGTGAATAAACTTATAGATATTTATATTTGAGAAGAAGTTAATATTAATTTAAACATTCTTTAATCATACCTATCGGAGATGTCTTTACACGACTCATATGATGACTGTAGCTTGCTCAACCTTTTAAAACAAGGAGATTTGAAAGCATTTGCGGCAATTCATAAACGATATTATGGCATATTATATATTCATGCTTACAAGATGTTTCCCGACAGGGAGGAAGTAAAAGATCTTTTGCAGGAACTGTTTACCGGCTTATGGAACAACAGAGATGAAATTAACTTTGATTTAAATTTAAAAGGCTATTTATATACTGCGGCAAGAAACCGGATATTAAATATTTTTAAACACCAGAAAGTTAAATCAGCCTATATAAGTTCTTTCAAATTATTTATTGACAATAACAGCCCCAGTGCAGATAAGCAATACCGGATGAAGGAATTGGCGGCCCTTATAGAGGCTGAAGTAAGCTCACTTCCTCCACAAATGCGTTTGATTTTTGAAATGAGCAGAAATGCTAATCTATCGCACAATGAAATCGCCCTCCAATTGAACATAAGTCCACTTACGGTGCGAAAACAGGTAAATAATTCACTCAAAATATTAAGAATTAAGCTTGCCGTTCATTTTTTCTCATTTTTTTTAATATTCATCTACTCCATAGCCACACTTAGGTTGTTTTAGTTAACATAAGGATAATATATCCTTATTTAATTATGGATCCTGACGAAATAGAAGCACTTATAGATCGATATAATACCGGAAAAGCCAGCCCTGAAGAAGTGGACATGGTAGAATCTTGGTATTTGAAATATCAGTCGTCGGAAAAAAACATTCCGGCAGATGTTTTGGAAAATGATCAAAAGGAAAGCCTTAACCAAATCATTCGTCATATTAAAACTAAACCTTCTGGTATAAATTGGCAATATTTATCAATAGCTGCATCCTTGCTTATACTGCTTTCTGCAGGTTTGTTTTTTTATTTTATAAAAAAACAAACCATGCCGCCTTTAGTGGTTAAAAATATATCAAAACCAGATCTGGTTCCGGGTAGCAACAAGGCACTGTTAACCTTATCTAATGGGCAGTCAATTATTTTAAATGGCGCAAAAAATGGCACACTTGCTACACAGGGCAATACTGCCATTAATAAGTTATCAAGCGGCGCAATCAGTTATGCCGCTGCACCACAACCTTTTGCTGTAGAAACAGAAATTTATAATACAGCATCAACCCCGCGTGGCGGCCAATTTCAGTTCATCCTTTCAGACGGTACAAAAGTTTGGTTAAACTCTGCCTCATCAATTAAGTTCCCGGTAGCCTTTGGTAGCAGCGAACGTAAAGTTGAACTTACCGGCGAAGCTTATTTTGAAGTAGCGCATGATGCAAAAAAACCGTTTAAGGTAGTATCCAATCAACAGCAGGTAGAGGTTTTAGGGACGCACTTTAATATCAATGCTTATGATGATGAGGGCGTTATTAATACCACCCTGCTTGAGGGCAGTGTTAAAGTAACAGCAGCCAATACAGCCATTACTATTTTGCCTGGCCAGCAAGCCCAGTTTAAGGACGGGAAGATCAAAGTGGCAACAGTTAATGTAGATGATGCCGTGGCTTGGAAAAATGGCCTGTTTAATTTTAATGACAACAGTATTCAGGAAGTGATGAGGCAACTTTCGCGATGGTATGATGTGGACATTAAATATGAAGGAAAATTGCCGTCCAGGCACTTCTCTGGCGAAATATCAAGAAACGTAAATGCATCACAAATATTAGACATCCTGACATTCAAAAAAATCCATTACCGGATAGAAGAAAAATCAATAATTATAATGCCATAACAATAAAAATCAATAAACTATTTTTTAACTAACCCAATTCTATGAAAAAAGACTTACGAAAACTCCCTTAAATTTCTTGGTTTCCCACTTAGGTCTGTTCAAAAAAAACGCACTCCGACGGCAATCGGAATGCGCTAAAAGTTTGAGCTAACCCTCCCTATTACGGGAATTTTACTGTATTGCTTCTGTTAACCCAAACTCATCAAATGTATGAAATTTAACGCTTTCTCTTTAGTTGTGCACAAGGCATGGCTACCCAAAACATTAATGGTTATGAAATTGACCACGCTAATTATGTTTATAGCTCTTTTGCAATGCAGCGCAAAAGGCTTTAGTCAAAAAATCAATCTGAATGAAAGAAACACGCCTTTAAAACAGGTGCTGCAACACATTAACAAACAAACCGGTTATGTTTTCTTTTACGATTCAAAAGATGTTGATAATAAAACTATCAATATTGTATTAAAAGACGCTTCGCTTGATGAAGCTTTAAGCGAATGCCTGAAAGGCAACGCATTAAAGTATAAAGTAATTAACAAAACCATTTTACTGCAGGTTGCAGATCCTGATCAAAATATATCTGCTGATGCCGCCGCTTCTGTTACCATTGTGGGCCGGGTGCTTGATAATAACAACGACCCTTTGCCAGGTGTAAGCATCAGGTTAAAAGACGGTAAAACAGGAGCGATTACTGATGCCGATGGTAAATTCAGTATCAGTGTTCCTGATGCTAAAAGTATTTTAGTTTTTTCTTACATAGGTTTCGCCACCAGGGAAATCCCTGCCGGCGAAGGCAATGCCCTGGTTGTTAAATTACAGCCAGCCACAGGCGGACTGAATGAGGTTGTGGTAACTTCATTCGGTATTAAACGCCAGGAAAAAGCATTGGGCTATGCATCAACCACTGTGAGTGGAAAAGATATCACCGAAGCCGGCAGCACCAACTTTGCATCTGCTTTATATGGCAAGGTTGCAGGTGTTAGTGTACATACAGCACCTGGAGGTGCAAGTAGCGGCGTTACGGTGCAAATACGTGGTATTAACTCTTTAAGTTACAATAAGCCCCCTTTGTATGTGGTAGACGGAGTAATTATCCGCAACCAACAGCAGTATGGCGTAAACGGCTTCAATAACAATGGCTTTTACTCAGATCAACGTATTGAAGGTAATGGGGTTTTGGATATTAACCCAAATGATATCGAAAGTTTAAATATACTTAAAGGAGGGTCGGCAACCGCTTTGTATGGTTCTGATGGCGAAGGCGGTGTAATTATTATTACCACAAAAAAAGGCGTAAAAGGCAAAGGCCCTACAGTTGATTTCAACTATTACGGCACAATGGAACAAGCCGCTTATTTGCCAAATTACCAAAATGTATATGGGCAAGGTTATGACCGTGCAACTAACCTGGCGCTTGGTTTTAATGCAGATGGTTCTGTACCAGATGCCAAATCTCCTGCCGGCTGGAGGCCTAACTTTAGAGCTTATTCAGACTTTGGCCCCAAAATGGAAGGCCAGCAAGTTCGCTGGTGGGATGGTTCTATACAGTCTTACTCGCCACAGCCCAACAATTATAAAGATATATTCAGAACGGGTTACAGCTCGAGCGCTAACGTATCATTATCAAATCAAACAGATAATGCCAATTATCGCATCTCATATACACGGCTTGATTATGGTGGCATTCAAAGAGAATCTGGTGTACACAAAAACAGCTTTAATTTAAACAGCACACTTAACCTGAGCAAAAAAGTAAGTGTTGACTTAGTAGCCAATTATGTGAACACCATTACAGATAATCGCCCATACCAAACTAACCGCCTGGCCCAATCATTCGATGGTTTTTTTGGACGGGAAGAGAAAATGGATTTAGTTAGGCAAAAATATCTAACCTCACAGGGATATGAGTATGCGCCATACAACAAAACGCAGCTAAACCCGGCAGAAGCTT
The DNA here is from genome assembly GCF_001911425.1 of Mucilaginibacter polytrichastri. Taxonomy (GTDB): domain Bacteria; phylum Bacteroidota; class Bacteroidia; order Sphingobacteriales; family Sphingobacteriaceae; genus Mucilaginibacter; species Mucilaginibacter polytrichastri. Next base: position 3,295,873 of record NZ_MPPL01000001.1, read on the forward strand.
TTGTGTTTAACGTTAGGCCTAATTTGTATGATTACTTTTTCAGCACGTTAAAAAACAACTATACTGAAACTGAAAATCGTATTTACTCGAGCGCCACCTTAAACTGGGATATACTAAGTCATCTTAAATTCAGGGCGAGAATAGGTAACGATTACACCGGCCGCAATACAGATGCCGAAAATTACAACACCTATCCTGTGGCATTTAATGCAGGGAGTTCAAGTACGGGTGCTTACAATGTGGCATCGGGTATTTATTCTATTTTGTATGGAGATGCCTTATTAACGTATTCTAACAACATCACAAAAGATTTAAACTTCTCTGTTAATGCTGGTTTTACAGCCAAGCATGAAAGCTACCTTGACCAAACCTCTGGCACCACTAACGGCTTGGTATCGGCAAACTTTTTTTCTTTAAATAACTCATACGGTATCCTTAGCACTACCTACACCAGGCAGTATCTTTTAAATGAAGGTGCGTTTGGCCTTCTTAATTTATCTTATAAAAATTACCTGTTTTTAGAAGGAGCAATCCGCCAGGAATCAACTTCAACACTGCCTCCGGCAAATAATACTTATTACTACCCCGCAGTAAACGGAAGTTTCATTTTCAGTGATGCGTTTAAAAACACTATGCCATCGTTTTTAAGTTATGGTAAATTAAGGCTTTCTTATACTCAAAATGGCAACCCGGCACCAGCATACGTCTCCAATATTGCTTATGCCCAAACCTCCCTGCAAACCAATACTGGTTCGGTCTCTCAGCTTACTATCCCCTCGGCATATGGTAACAGTACCCTTAAGCCCGAAAGAAAACATGAATATGAAGCAGGTTTAGAAGTCCGTTTTTTACATGACAGGCTTGGCGCAGATGTAACCTACTATACCAACAAAGTTAATGACCAGATTTTGCCTTTAACCGTTGCACCAAGTAACGGCGCCAGTAGCCAGATTGTAAACGTTGGTACCATAGGCAATAAAGGGCTTGAGGTAGCATTAAATGCTACGCCAATCGTATTCCCAAATTTCAAGTGGGATGTGCGTTTGAATTATTCGTTTTATAAAACAAAGGTTTATTCACTGGCTCCTAATGAACCAGAACTTGATTTCTACACTGCCGAAAGTAATTCTATTAAGGTTACTGCAAAACCAGGCGAAGCTTTAGGTAATATTTATGACTACCCAATTGCTACAGACAGCAAGGGTAATAAAATGATAGATGGCAACGGCTATTATATTATGGACCAGTCTCGTTACGTTAAAGTGGGCAACATTTTGCCAAAAGCAGTAGGTGGTTTTACCAATACGTTTACTTACAAACGCTTTTCATTAACTACTGTAATTGATTACAGGTTGGGTGGCCAGTTAATATCTACGCCTTTAAAATATGGCATAAACGCAGGTATGTATACCAGCACCCTAAAGTATAGGGATGCACAACATGGCGGTTTAACCTATTATACCAATGGCGCGGGTGTTAACGTACAATTAGCTTCTAGTGCAACAGCAGGCCCTACCGGCGAAACTGTTTACCACGATGGAGTAATCCAACCGGGTGTTTTAGCCAACGGGCAAGCGAATAATATCATACTTGATGCTGCCAGTTACTACGAAAACCAATTTGGCGCCGGTGACCCCAACTCTGTAAACGATGGTACTGCTATTTACAATAACAGCTACATCAAGTTGCGTGAGGTTGCTTTTGGGTATTCGTTACCACAAAACCTGGTGAAACATATCGGGCTATCTAAAGTAAGATTTTCGCTGATAGGTCGCAATTTACTGTACATCTACCGCACACTAAAAAATCTTGACCCGGAAACGGCAATTGGAAGCCAGTGGTATAGTCAGGGTATAGATAATGGTTCAATACCTTCAACCAGAAGTTACGGATTCTCTTTAAATGCCACTTTTTAACTATTTAAATTGATCAACGATGAAAAAAATATTTATATACATCAATATTATAATTTTACTGGCTGTCTCGTTCAGTGCATGTAAAAAATCAATTGATAAAGATTACATTAATCCAGAATTATCAACCAAACCGAGTATCAGCGGATTTTTCACGGCTATGCTCAACAGCGACCGTGTTAGGCCTGCCTACTGGAACCTTCGTACTTTCTTTTTTCCGCAGGTTTCTATTTATGCGCAAACAACAAGCTTTGATATCGTAAATACTGCATATAAAGCAACGGATGGATACCTGGGGAATTACTGGTCAGACTTTTACTATCCATCTGGTAACGGAAGCGGCCCAATGGCTTTGTATCGCTCTATGCAGGCCACACTTCCTACTTTATCCGCATCCGATCAGGCAGACCAACAAATTTATTTGCAGGCAGCCAAAATTGTATTGGATGAACGCGCTGCAAAAATGATTGATATGTGGGGAGACATCCCCTATTCACAAGCCGGAAATCTGGAAACTGCAAGTACAATCAAGAACCCGGTATTTGATGATCAGAAGGCGCTTTATACCACAATTATAAAAGACCTGGACGATGCCGCCACTTATTTTGCTACAGCAAAACCAAGTAGCAATGTACAGACTTCTTTTGCTAAATCTGACATTTTGCTGAACGGTAGTTTACTAAAATGGCAGCAATATGCTAACTCTGTACGTTTGCGTTTATTGATGCGTATTTCTAATTACGATGAAGCAACTGCAAAAACAGCGGTAACCACCATGCTTAACAGTCCTGCTTCTTATCCGCTTTTAGATGGTAACGGCGTTGGCACTTACAACCCGGCTAATATAGATGTTCTTTTACAACCCTTAACTACAACAACCAGCAGTACTCTGTACAGTGCTTTAACAGAAATTGATAGTTACTGGGCAACAGATTATAAATTAAATAAGGTAATGCTACCAGCTAATGACCCACGCATACCTGTTATGTATGATAAGTATGGTAAAACGGTTAACAGCGTATTTGTACCTAATAAGAATTACAGAGCAATGCCTATTACTTATACCTCTGCGCAACAGGATACGGCTTATGCCAATTATTCAATTGTAGATTCTACTACTTTTCTGAACAACATTAAGATGCCTGGTATTGTAATTACAGCATCTGAGGTTAATTTTCTGAAAGCAGAAGCTTACGAACGCTGGGGATTAGGCAATGCGCAAACTGCATACAATACGGCCTTAACACAATCGGTATACTTTTACTACTATCTAAATAGTATTGGTGGTGGTAGCGTTACTGCACCTACGGCTACAGATATTAGTACCTTTTTAGCTAATACCACCGTAGCCTACACAGGTACGTCAACCCAAAAATTGGCATTGATCTATGTACAAAAATGGTTACACTTTGGATTTTTGCAATCTGATGAAGCCTGGGCAGAATACCGGAGGACTAAATACCCTCAACTAACTTTCCCAACACAAACGCTGGTTAGTTATGAAACCCCACCAACAAGGCTATTATATCCATCTGTTGAGACTGCCTATAATACCAATTATAACAGTGTAAAATCGAAAGACACCAGAACAACAAAAATATTCTGGGATGTTAAATAAAAATCTTGATTACTAGTTTTTTAGGGTTACTAGTTAAATGTTAAGCCGGGCTTGTCCCGGCTTTTTTCATGACTATATTAGCTATAAGCTATTATGAGGTATCAATACATACATACCAAATCAATTACCTTAAGGCTTTACTGGTACTGTTATGCGTCACTACACAAGGCATCTCCCTCCAGACCTATGCCTACTACAATCCACTTTTCAATGCCTTCTTCAACTGGCTCAAAAATTCGGCTACACTTTCCGCACTACCAGACGCTGGCTGCTTTACGGCACATCCCATCATTACAAAACTCTTCAAATCTTCTACCTGCCATATCGCTGCACCACTTATTCCCGGATAATCAATCTTAAAGCCTTTGAGCTGGGTCTTAATCTCCGCTACTGATTTACTTCCCTTGTAAGTGTCGCAAGTGCTAAATGAACCACGTACCATAAATATTGGATATATTGGCTGTTTCGGCTTAAGTGCCCCTACCCAATCTTTAATTTCATTGTTTGCACCGCCATCATAACACTGTAAATACAAGGCGTCTACCACATTTGCATCAGATGCCTTTAAAATATCGCCCCAATAAGCATATCCTCTAAAAGGGCATAGTGTCATATGCATGTTTAGCTTTGCTGCAATCTTACCCATCGCAATAATAGAAGGGCTGTCATACACAGACTCATCATCGATACAAAATGCATCGGCGCCCAGCACTTCTTTTAATACCTTACAAATATTATATAACGTACTCTGCTCACCAATACCGGTTACGATGCCTGGCACCGTCTTAGATGGGTCATACCAGTCACGAATAAAATCAAAAGTATTTGGCGGCTGCCCATACCAACGCCCTTCCAGTAAAATTTCAATACGGGATATAGAAGATTTTTTTTTGAGATCTTTCACCCTTGATACATAAGAAGAATCTCCTACCCATTTGCCGTTATGAATAATGGGTTGATGAGAATCACCCGAATACAGGTCTCCATTTTCATGAATATAAAAGCTGGATAATAGCAGCGTATTAAACCCGCTATGCTTCAATAAGCGGTATGTTGTATCATTACCCGGATATAACCCTCTACCAAATATGGCCAAATTTTTGGCGGGTAAGGACGCAGCGGGCGCATAAGTTTGTTGCGCAGAACATAAATGTGAAAAAGTAACCAACAAGATAACAGAAAACAATGCCTTCATATAACTATAGATAATAAAGGCCAATTTAAGCACAATATTGTTGATATTTTGTCACTAAAACTATTTGACTAGTAACTACCTGGCACTTATTTACTATTCTTAAGTTCTGTAAAATTAAAATATCCAGCAATTGCCGCTTAACCTCACTTACAGACTTCCGCGTTTAATCTCCTCGTGATTCTTTATCCATTTACCTAAGATGATTCCTTATCGGCCGGCAAGCTTTCTAAAGATTTGGCAAGCACTTCAATGAAAAGTCTACAAAAAAAGCCATCAATAATTGATGGCTGTGAACATATATGATGAACTTTTTGCAAAGTGTGTTAGCTTATAAACCGGCTACCTGTTCTGCTTTTGCAAAACCATCGTAGCTAACTTTACGGCTTAAGTTGGTAGCTACCAGGTTGCTGCTGTTAACGGTGGCAGATTGGTTGTATTTTAAGTTAAAATCGTTAACGGTACCTGTTAAGTTAGCAGTTGCCTGGTCGTTTACATTAATGTTGGCGCTGTAGGCTTCCATATTAAGGTTAGCTGCTGCGTGGTTGTAAAGATTTACATCCAGGTTAATACCAGATAATTTACCGAATGATTTTACTGATGCATTATCGTAAGCACTGATGCTTTGTAATTCTGCTGCGGTTACCCAAACTACTAACTTTTCGTTTTTGTAAGATGAAATGCGCAATACACCATTTTGGTTTTGTACCAAAGCGCTTTCGCTGTAATATTTATCGTATACCTTAACGTTGTCTGTTGCGCCGTCTGATACGTATAGTTCAACGTTACCGCGAACTTCTATTTTGCTGATGTGTTTTACATCTGTTAATACGGTACTAACGTTGTTGCTGTGGTTGGCGGCGAATGTGTTTGTGCTGGTTGCTAATGCTAATGATAACACTGTTGCAATGGTTAAAATTTGAGTTTTCATATGATTGTAATGTTTTGATGATCTTTTAATTTGTAATAGCCTCTGTGCTAATTACGATAATAAGACGTGCTCACTATCAAAACGTTACAGCCAATTTATCCAAAAGGGCAGATAATATGTAAACAGGCATATTTACCCGGTGAACGGGTTAAATTTATCGGCGAAAATGTGCATATCTCGATTGGTCCAACTAATTGTACTTAATTCCAGTGTACATCTATATTATTGTCTTTTGCGAAAGCTTTACCATTTGATACCAAAGCAGCATATTGCTTTTCAAATCCGGCATTGTATTTTTGCCTAATCAAATTTATAAGCTCATCTTTTTGTGCTTGCGGGGCTTTAGCATCGCATAGTTTTGCATAAGCCGTGTATTCTTTTTTATATACTGGAATTACGTATTCATAAAGTGCAATTGATTGTGCCTTTATAACTTTTCTTTTTTCATCATTTGCCGAGAGTGCTTTAACATCTTTAAGTGCTTTTTCCATATATAAAACATTATTTTGCACATTAGTTAAAGCTTCATTACCTTTTTTCTTGCTCGACGGAATATTAGGATACTCAGTGGCTTCATCATTAATATGCTTGGCCAAAATAGGTGTACCAAAATCAACTATTGTATTTGTGTTTAGAAGCGCAACATCAAAAAACTTTTCTGCAGGTTCTGAACAGGATTGAAAGAAAACAGATATTACTAGAAAAAGCGCGACATAAAATTTACCGGATAAAGATTTTAAAATATTTGTCATAGAGTTGAGTGGTTAATTAATACTGTTTTATCCCTGCAGTATCTTTTGTTTTTCTATTTCGAATTCTGACTGGGTAAGTATGCCTGCATCCAACAAATCTTTCAGATCTAATAAACCTTGTTTTTTGTTACTGATTGATGTATTTGCGGCGGCAGGCTCGGTAACCATAGATGCTATGTTGCCAATTTCTGATTTAGCTTGGTCTTTCGGCCCATAGGAGAGTAACAGTGTTGTGATTTCGTTAAAGCCTTTAATATTTGAATAATCAATAGCTTTTTGTTCCTTCACATTCACTACGGCAGTATCGGCTCCATGGTCTAACAGCGTTTTAACAATATCAATTTTACCATTAGCTGCTGCATAGTGTAAAGGTGTGTTACCACTTTCGTCTTGTATATTTACGTTCGACCCGTTCTCTATAAGAAGCTTAACCAAACTTAAATGCCCATTTTTTACAGCTACATGCAGCAGGCTTTCACCACCGTATTCATAAGTTTCTCTCAATGAAAAACTGCTATCAATAGATAAGTTATTAGCCGATTGAACCCATTCCAAATAGTAACTTATCGAATCTGCATCGTCAGACAATGGCTTACTGTAGTTGACGTCTATTCCGTTTTGGATGAATAGTTTCACTATTTCCTTTTGATTATGATTACAAGCGTACCAGATAGGTGATAAACCATTATTTGAAGAAACAGTAAGATCTGCACCTTGCTCTACCAATACTTTTATAACCATATTATTATTCTGGTAGCAAGCTAATAGCAATGGTGTTTCGCCAAGGTGGTTGGCATGGTTAACATCTGCACCACCCTGTATTAGAAATAATATAGCGGCCGTACTTCCAGATTTAACTGCAAAAAACAATGGCGCATTACCGCCTTTATCAGCAGCATTTACATTAGCACCTTTATTTATAAATTGGGCAATAATATCTTTATTCTTACTACTTGCGGCAAACATTAATGGTGTTTCAGCCCTATTATTTTCCTGATCAACAGAGTGGTCCGTTTTCAGCAGTTCTTCCAATACTTCTGCTTGCATTAGTTGTGCTGCTAAGTGTAAAAGGCTGTTTCCCTGGTGATCCTTAATGTCAAGCCTCGCTCCTTTATCGATCAGGTATATTGCAGTTTGTTTCTGCTTTTGCAGGCACGCAAAAAACAGTGGTGTTTCTCCATTATGATCTTCGTAATTAATATCTGATCCCGCCTCAATTAATGCTTTTACAATATCCAGATACCCTCTGTGGGCGGCATAGTGTAAAGCGGTTCTGCCTTTTTCATCTGTATAAGCAACATCAACTTCGTTATTCTTAAGCAGGATCTCTGCAATTTTTCTTTTGCCTGATTCACAAGCAATTATAAATGACATTGACATATATATTGTTATTATTTATGAGTAAGCAGCAATTCCACCGTTTTAGACTTAAGATTATCAGTAGAAGCTAACATGAGCGGTGTTTCATCGTTATTGTTGGTTAAATTAACATCGGCACCGTTTTCAATTAATAGTTTCACCTTTCTATAAGTGTCTTTTGCCATCTCGCTATCGTAATTAACATTAAAGGCACAAACTTTATGCAAAATCGAATTGCCATTTTTATCTACCCTGCCTACATCTAATTTACCTAATTGAAATACGGTATTGAAAATAGCAAAAGGCTTCTCTGCAATTACATCTGCCGGTGTTTTCTCTCTTCCATAAAACGTGGCGGGTAAATATAAATCGGCACCATCTTCAATTAGTGTGGTTAAAAATTCGAGTATTGTATCAGACGGACGGCTTAACCTGTTCAGAAATTCGAATAAAATAGTTTCGCCATTTTTGTTAGCTACCTCAAAATCAGGAGATTCTGATGCGCGTAATTTTAAATAGAGTGCTAAACTTTGTTGATGCACCACGGCATAGTAAAATGCAGTTTCTCCCTTATCGTCGGGGATGTTGCAGCTTGCGCCATTTTCGAGCAATAAGTCTATCAATAAGGGTTTATTGTTTGAAATTGCGATTAGCAAAGGTGTTTTATGCACAATATCCACTGCATCTACAGCTAATCCTTCCTGTAACATTAGCTTAAGGTAAGCAGCGGCTTTTTCTGGCTGGATGCGGTTATTCGCAGCAATTTTATGCAGAAATGTGTCCTCTGCATTATTTATCCAATTGATATCACAGCCAGCATTGATCAAACTCTTAATTAGGTTTGGTGCTGCCCCTATTTCAAATGCGTAACCTAATAAAGTTTGGTTATCCACCGCATCGTTAATATTTTCAAGCTTTGCCAGTAATTCATTAAAAAAAGCGATGCTTTCATCGTCATCCTTCAAGTTAAATAATACCTTATGTAAAAGAGTATTATTGAATGTGTCATATTCGTACAGATCGGTTTCTACAAGTTTATGATCTACAAACTTGATGATGATATCAAAAGCTTTATGCTGAATTAGTTTCTCAAAAAGCTGTATCCTATCAAAAGGTGTAAGATCAGATGGGAAATTTGATTCGTCGTTTAATATTTCTCTTGCTTCTTGAATATTATCATTTCTTAAAGCCTCATATAACGTTGATTGGTCCGGCATATATATCTATTAAATAAACTCTCAAATTATCAACAATTGAGCCATTCTAATCTACATTGAATCAAAAAGTGCATTTTTTTTATCGTTAGCACCCCTATTTAATGTTAAATTAATATCAACATTGTCTAGGTAAAGTCAACAACTGGCCATCTTAATTGTTGTCAAAAAAACTGTTGAGATATGGTATTTTTATTGTGCTTTCTGTTATTAATTGTGGCCCCGGTTATACATATCATATGGAGTATACTACATGTTCAGAAACGTGTTAAACTACCCCTTGCTGCAATTACGATCTTATGTCTGTTTATGGGCGTAGCTTTTTCTATACTGGCTACTTACATCGATGTTCATAACTTACCCGCCGGTACCAGGTGTGCTACACCGTCGGTAGGGTTTATATTTGCAGGTTTCGCCATTA
>NZ_MPPL01000001.1:3305282-3425159 GCF_001911425.1 Mucilaginibacter polytrichastri
ATTGTAGTTATCCCCGTAACTGCTATTATTTTTTACCTAATTAATTATCATTTATCCAAGAAAATAATTTCTACGTAAACCGAATCAATAGTACATCCCCAATTTATTATTCACAAATGCACCAAACCTTCATACAGTTGCTCTCGCCGATATTTTACAGCAATAATTGCCTTCATTTATACACTACCACGGGAGCCATTTGTTGATGAGATCGCTTACTTTCACCAGCCTCGTTATTTTGCTAACGTTGGCATCATGCCATAAAAAACGGGTTGTAAATACTTCTTTCTATTATTGGAAAACGGTATATGAGCACAACGCGGTCGAAAAACAATACATGGGTAGCCTGAACTGTAAACGACTTTACATCCGAATAATGGACGTAGAGGCAGGCGATACCGGCCCCGTTCCCGTTTCGCCCATTAACTTCAAAAACCCACTACCCCAACAGGTACAAATAGTGCCGGTAGTTTATATTGTGAACCAGGCAATCAAAAGCCAAACACGTGCACAACTGGATAATTTGGCAACAAAAATGGTATATTATGTAGATGGGAAAGTTAAACAGGCCGGTAAAGCCACGTTTAATGAATTGCAGATTGACTGTGACTGGACACGCACCACCCGTGATAATTATTTTTACCTGCTTCAACGCATAAAAGCCAACCCGCAGCTTAAAAACAAACAACTATCGGCCACATTGCGGCTGCATCAGCTAAAGAACCAAAAAAGCAGCGGGGTACCGCCGGTTAACCGCGTAATGTTAATGTGTTACAATATGGGTAATCTGCGCAAATACGGCACACAAAATTCCATTCTCGACCAAAGCGAATTAGAAAAATACATGGGTAACAACTTAACTGATTACCCTAAACCAATTGATATAGGCCTGCCCCTGTTTAGCTGGGCGGTTGTATTTAGGCAAAAACAATATATTGGGATAGCCAAAAGGCTGCAAAACGAAACCCTGAAAAACAAAAAACTATTTATAGCAGCCGGTAATAATTTATACACGTTACAGCAAGACATGCCAACATTAGGGTTGAAGCGCGGAGATGAAATAAGATGGGAAGATATACCTGCCGAAAAATTAAAGGTAACCGCCTCGTATATTCATCAATACATATCATCAGATACCGTAAATATTATTTATTTTCATTTAGACGAACCGATACTCAAACTTTACACCTATGACACCCTTAAAGAAACTGCTGATTTGTTTCGTTAGCCTGATCGGATGCTTTTTAATAGGCATTGCTGTAATTGTGGCATGTTCGGACGAACCTGATCCATACGATTATTACACGTCCTTTTTTCACCCGGACATTCAAGGCAAGAAAGATTTTGGTGCTTTTTACTTCACTGATTATAGTTTTACCTACACCGATGAAGAACCTGCAAGCGAGGCCGCCATTAACGCGGCAGAATGGGCAAAATATTTAGGCCCCCCGGTAAAAGCAGCAGATGTAGAAAACATCATGTATGATCTGGATAGCGCAGGAAAAGAAAAAGTATATCATTTTTTTGAGCAAGACCCGCCAGTTGCCGGCAGCCTTGCAGCAAGTAGTTTTTTAGGGGCATTAAATAACCCTGCGCACAAAGCGGCTCGAATGTATTATCAGTTTTCGCTACAGGCAGAAAAATTGGGGCAGCATAATTATAACCCATGGGAACCAGCACCCGTGGATACTACCGGTTTAAAAACCGCTGCCGCCCAAGCCTTACAAGCGGCAAAAGATGAGAATGACAGCTTTTTAAAGCTTCGGTATTTTTACCAGGCCCAAAAGCTTAATCATTATGCAGAGAATTACGCAGAGGCTAAAAGCATCTATGATCAATATATTACAAAAACACCATCGCAAAGCCATGTAAAAGGCTGGGCATTGGCGTTCAAGGCCGGAGAGCTACGCCGCCTAGGCGATACCACAGAGGCGGCGTACCTATTCTCTAAGGTGTTTGCCAATTACCCCGAACGCAGGGTACAGGCCTACCGCAATTACCATTACATTGGCGCACCGTTTGAAAATGTGTTAAAGCTTGCCAATACCCCGCAAGAAAAAGCCAATTTGTACGCCATAAAAGCCTTTGCCGACCCAGAGATTGGTACGGCTGATTTGGAAAAGGTATATGATCTTGCGCCAGGTTCGCCATTGGTGGGCGTACTGCTGGTAAGGGAAATTAATAAGCTCGAACAATATTACCTTACACCGGCATTAAGTAACAATACCGATCAGTTTTACAGTAATCGTTCATTCGTTACAACCAAGTCGCCGCAGCCAATGTCTATGACAAAAAGATGGCTCTTATGGGTAGCCGCCGTAATTCTATTTTCAGGAGCGATCATCTTAATTACGGCGTTTAAAAAGCAGGAGGCCGGGCTTGGCTTTAAAGTAATAGGTGGTGCGCTGCTATTGTTTGGCGCAGTTGGTGTGTCATGGTTCTATGTAAATAAGCATAAACAGACTATTGAAGAAATACAACAGTTACCACAAGGTAGCTTTTTTGTGGCCATGCCAGATAGTGTAAAAAGCAAATACGAAGCACAAATAGAGACGCTGAGGAACTTTTGCACCAAACTAACCAGCGATGCCAAATACCCCGAGCCACAGGTGGGTACATTGGTTAACGCTTATTTGTATTTTATGCAAAACAAACCGGATGATGGGTTATCAGCACTGGGTAAGATGGAAGGAAAGCCGCTCAGCAGTAAAATAGCCGATGAAAAACAAATTCTGAACCTGCTTTTATCTGCCCAACGGATTAAACAGATAAAAGAAGTTGACGAGACAGCATTATTGCCGGCATTAAAATGGCTGAATAATAAAGTGATAGCCGGCGGTAAACCTCAAACAGATGTTTATCCTTCAAGGCCGGAAAGTACTAACCAATTTGCTTTAACCCAGCGTAATTTTTATTCTTATGTACTGGCTCCGGCCTACCTTCGCCAGGGCGATACAACTAAAGCAGCCCTTGCCTTGCTCAAGAGTGATAATAGCAACGGCACGGCTTACCGGTACAACTCATCTTCGCAAATGCCTGCTTTTTGGTATCATTACCTACACGCAGCTGAGCTGAAACAGATTATTAGCTGGAAGGTGAAACGCCCTAATGAGCCTTATATGACTTTCTTGAGTGCAGGCTTAGCAAAAATTGACGACGGCAATTTGTATGAACTACTTGGTACTGCACAGCTGCGCGAACACCATTACCAGGATGCACTGGCCTCTTTCAATAATGAAAAAGTAAAACAAAATTTTGCCAAGTTGAAAGAGACAGCCGTTACATCAGGCAACCCTTTTGAGGTAGAAATAAACGATTACCCCCAAACTGCAACAAGCGGCATTAACAAGCTTGAATTTGCAAAAAAGATGGCAGCACTGGAAGTTAAGCTTAAAAGCGATCCAAAAAATGCTGATACCTATTACCAGATGGCTACCGGTATTTACAACACCTCTACTTATGGCAACTCCTGGAACATGATATCATATCAATGGTCATCTTACGATTTTGGCAGAACGCCGCTTTATTACTACGATACAGATTATATAAAAACGCTACTCGCAAAACAGTATTATTTAAAAGCGCGGGATTTAAGCACAAGCCGGGAGTTTAAGGCCAAATGCACCTTTATGGCTGCCAAGTGCGAACAAAAGCAATATGAAGCACCCTCATTTGTGGAAAGTTATGACACTTTTGATAAGCATGAAAAAGCTTACCTCAAACAACTCACCCATAATAAATACTTCATTGATTTGCAACAGTACAAAACAACATCGTTTTATAAAGAAGCTGTTGATGAATGTAGTTATCTACGCGATTTCATAAAGTCAAACTAAATAATCTACATCATATTTTTAGTACAATTTTAAAAATCATAATTACACTGCTATGAAACTAATGCTGGTTGAGCCAATAGCTCAATTTAAGAAAGTGATTATTTTATTACTTATTGTTATATGTTCGTCTTTAACCGTTAATGCACAAAACGGCACTTACCAAAAAAAGGATGCTAATGGAGCTTACTGCGTTATCTCGTTTCAACGATCAGGCAACCGGGTAAAGGCGGATATTTTTTCCTGGTGGAATACCGCAAGCGCTCAAACCGGCAGCTATAATGGGGAAGGTACCCTTAAAAATAATACTGTGCTTTTGAACAGTGAATTAAATGAGCCCGGGTGTAAGGTAGTATTGACTGTGGTTAACGATAAAATAAAAGCTTCATTTGCAAATTGCAGCACAGACCACCTCCCGACAGACTTTAGCGGCTTATACACAAAATTTACTGATGCTGTGGCAGGCGATTATCAGGTAACTGTTCCGAAAGCTTATTTTTACAAAACAGCGGATTCCGGCAGCAAGCAAAAAGCTTATGTGCTTAAAGGAGACAAGGTGGTACTTGATATAGATAGAATAGCTGCTTGCAAACAAAACTGGGTTTATGTGTACTTTACCAACAAGGCAGGTAAAGATACATCTGGTTATATGTTGCTGAGTGACCTTAAAAAGCTTAATTAGTAACCAAGTAAATAAAGCACCCTGCCCGAAGCCAAAGCAGATAGGAAGCTGTATGTATTGCTATTGCTCATCAATCGGTGTTGATTTGCGCCATTTGCTTAGCGTGATTAAGGAATTTTGCATTACATCATAATATTCGATAGTACGCGTTTTAATATTAACGGCAAACGTGTAATAAGCAACGTAATTATCACCATTATCCTCAGCCACTTTTACCCAGTAGTTGGGGTCGGTATCAGTTGGCAATGTTTCGGCATAAATGGCTAAATGCTGTTTACCCTTGCTATCCTTTTTAACCTCTGCGCTTTTGCGATTCACCTCATCCAGATTTATGATCAGGTTTACCGCCTGATTTTCCTTTGTTTCTGTATGCTTTTTATGAGTAATTTCTGCCTGAAGCTTTTGTTGAGGATGACACGAACTTAATGTGATTGGTAAATAGAATATGAGGGCGGCAAAAATAGCGGGCGGCAGTTTTTTATTCATATCCAAATAATTGGTCAATAAACGTGCAACATTTGATTGCATAATTTACTTCGCAGTCAACTTTATTGCCCCGCTTTTGGATGTGCGCGGTTACCCCTGTCTTCATTATAAAGGCGTTCGCTACTCCTAAAAAAAGCGCCATAATAAACGATTAACAAAACTGCAGCAATGCCTAATACTACAAGTGTTTTGCTACTCCGGATAATGGCTTGCAGGGTTATTATTTGAATATCCCAGATCCGCAGCACAAGTAAACTAATAAAGGCTAAACTAATTAACACGGCAAGTATGCCAATAAATGTTTTCATATTTTGTTATTTAAAGCTTATCCAACCATTCCTTTTTCTTTGCCGCAAACTCATCCTGTGTGATAATACCTTCATCAAGCAATAGCTTTAATTGTTTAAGCTTCACTATCGGGTCTGCACTACCGGCATTCAGTTGTTCCTCTTTAGCTGTGTTAAAGGTTTTACCTAAATCCATCCCCACGCCCAATTGCAAGCCTGCACCTGCCAGGCCACCTTCGTTACGGGCTGCATCGCGCAAGGCTTTTAGTTTTTCCAGTTCTACATAAGTTAAACCACCTTCACCGGCAGCCATGGCTTCGGCTGTTATATCGGCTATTTTTCCTATACGTTCTTTAGTTGTGTCATCAAAAACAGTCCCGTTAAGTTTAAAGTCTGTTAATTCAAAACCCAGTTTATCTAACTCTGCATTTAGCAGTGCTTTAATACTGGTAGAAAGCAAGGGTAACTGCGCATCAATTTGTTGGTAAGAAACGCTGCTTTGCGCTAACACCGATGATAAGCTTTCCGGAAATCGGTTTTGCAATAGCTGCCGTGCCTCCGTTAGCGTATAGGTATCCTTCGAACCTATTACGTTTGAAAACAAGTATAGCGGGTTAGAAATGCGGAAAGAAAACGTCCCATTCGCCCCCAATTCAACCGGTATTTTGTAAATCGGGTCCATGTACTTAATTAACTGTGGGGTTCCCCAGCCTTGGTTCACATTGTCGGACGTGCGGTAAAACCAAATCTTCATCTTATGCTCACTCTCAAAGTTGGTGCGCATTTTTAGTAATGTGGTTATAAATGGATGATTATTAGTCTCCAGGTTATAAATACCATCGTTAGTTAAGTTATCAGTTACCTTGCCCTCATAAACTAATATGGCGCCTTGCCCCGGCGAAACGATCAGTTTTCCTGCATTTTTAAGCTCATCACTATTTGAAGGAAACTTCCATACCAGGATATCAGGCTCCGGGTTTTTCCATTCAATAACTTCCGAAAGCTGATTTCTAAATAAGTTGCCGATGCCCATACTATTGTGCTATTTTAAATTCGTTAATCAATTTACCATCCATGCCTATTATAAACATCGACTCATAGGTTTTTTAACAACAAAGCCGTTTTTAAAACGAAAAGCTTCATCGGTAAAATATTGTTCTCCATTAAATGGCCGGGTAAAAATAATACGCCCATCTGGCACCGAAACGCACTGAACAGATGTATTTGACTTTTCGGCAGCCGCAGCGTTAAAACTTATCAGCACATATTTCTCATCGCCATAAAGTACTTTTGGCGCAAAATATAGCCTGCCAGGCGTCAGGTCTTTATATGAGATCACTAAATCGCTTCCTTGCCTAAAATCGGTAACATGTTTTACACCATTGTAGTCTGAGTATTCTTTTTTTTGAAAAAATGGACGGTCATTACGGCCGCCCTTATCGTCTTTCTGTGTATACATCATCAACTTTATTTTCTCATCCGGAAAATCATCACTGTGTTCACTAAACAAAAAGTATGTGTTTACCTTGGCCCTTGCATCTTTAATTTCTAAGGCATTTTGTGCGGCATAATAAGCTTTCTCGGTATATACACTGTCGGCAATGGGGAAAAAAAATCGGCTTTTGCCGTCGTTAGTCATCAGCTTAAAGCCATCGCCATATTCTTCACCAATAGATTCTATATGGGCAATGCCTGCTTCCAGTTCCTGGTGGTGCGTAAAAAAATTTGGCTGTACCTCTTGCAATTGGGTGTTGCTCTTGTCGACTTTAAAAAGTATGCTTTCATTAGCAATCGCATAAACTTCACCATTTTTAAACATCCGGAACTTAATCTTATCTAGATCTTTTGTAGGAAATTGACCTAAACGCTGGCTTTTCAATTCCTTTCCGTTTAAGGCATTATAAAAAGTAATAAAATTACCTGATCTGCTATCGTGTTCATCATTATCAAATTCGCGATGACCCATAACCGCTATAATTAGCATACCGGTACCATCCTCATAAGCAATACAATCCTTATCACTCCAACGGTAAGCGCTGCTATCCAAAACATTACTTAGAGATTTAGATGACTTATTAAACAGTGTTGGTAAAAAAACGAAAAGCACGAATATAATTAATATGGCGCCAATGATTAGCGAGGCTAATTTGGGTGAAGCTATTGGAGCAGGCTGAGGTGCCTGTTGATAATTAACATTATGGTTGATGGTAATATCATCATTATCTAAAAAATATTCGGTGTCACAACTCAGGCATTTAAAATAATCTGGCTTAATCTCCACATTTTGTGTGGAACCACATTTAGGGCATTGTATCGCTTTTATTTCTTTAGCCATTGAGTAAGTGATAAGAAATTATAGATATACTAACAGCCATCAGTTGGTAAAGGTTTTAGCACCGGGCAGTAAGACGAAACTATTCTTTAAAAAAATAGCTCTATTAATCAATTAATTACCTTTTAAATTTTTAAATATTAGTGCGTTTAATGGTTAGATAACCACTATCTGATCTTATGATCGATCATTCTGTTCGGGCTAATTGATAATTATACACCAGTTTCCCGCCATCAGATATCACCATAACACCGTGCACATAGTCTGCTTCTTCATCCTTACGGTACTCTAGTGCAAAACCCTGTTTGCATTTGGTTGTAGAAAATAGGTTGAAATTATCGGGCGACAAAGCCCACAATATTTTTCCGGTATTTGTATCAATCAGCTGGACGCTCTTTGGCGGGTCGGGCGCAGCGGTAGTGTTTACAACAATTAACAAATGATTGGCATCCTGATAAAGAATTATTGGGCTAAAGTACTTTCTGCCAGGGGTAACTTCGCGCCTTAATATCCGTCCTGCATCATATTTTATTTCAAATAACTGGAGCACATCAAGTTTATCAAAGTCGCCGTTCGCATAGGTGAACTCACAATAGTTTTTCTTAGTTAGCTGCTTCTCTACTGCGTTTGCCTGCTCCTCATTGCTAACCAGCTTCTTTATAGTCGGAAAATAATAAAAGGCCTCCCCTTCATTGCTCATTACTTTTATCATTGCTTTGCGATAATCAAAATCCAGTTTAGCCACCCCCGAACTCAGTTTTGGATAGTCTTTAAATGTACTTTTAGTAATGTCGATAAGGCGGTTGTTTCTGGTATCTAACTCCAGCAGCGTGCTGTTACACCCTATCGCATAGATCATATCAGGCGAGTAGGTTTTAAACGTTAAGGCGCACCGGTCATTTCGCAACCGTTCATCTGTTATAATGCGGTCTGCGATCAACTTACCATCCAATGCATTATTAAACTGCGCATGCAGCTCTTGATACGATTTATTATTACCATTGTTAATATAATCAACGCCGATACGTAAATAAACCGGGTTATTGGTGGCAGTGTTGGTATAAACATAACTGCTGTAATATGACCGGGGTATTTTATAAGTACTATTGGTGTAACTGCTAGTTGTATTTATTTTTGTTTGAAAAAGCATTGTTGTTATGTAGGCAATTGCTATAAATGCTATTGCACCTAAAAGGATATAAACCGGCAGTTTAGAATTCACGGGCGGTGCAGAATTTTGCAGGGGGGGCACCCGGTCATGGTGATAATAATGATGTACATCGTCACTGTCCAAAAAATACTCTGTTTGGCAGTTTTGGCATTGGTAAAAATCCGGCTTTATCTCTTTCTTGTATGTGCTGCCACATTTAGGGCATTGTATCGCTTTAATATCTTTCGCCATGTGTGGTTAAACATTGTTACAGGCGTTCTGTTTTGCCTCGGCCAATACGTTTTATACGGCATTGTTACTGGCTGGTCTATTGCTTCTTAAAAATTCTGAGGTGTTATTGCTTGTGATCGCTATAAATAGGTGTATCGATAAAATACAAGCTATATGGTAACAAAATGAGGCTCTATATTCCATCGTTTTTGTACATTATTTTTTAATTTCATATTCTATTTATTGATCTTCACAACACTCGGGGATTTGTTAAGGTTAACTAACGCGCAAGTACCCGAATAAATAACAGCATCGTGCGCAATACAAAACGCTATCTTCTTTTATTATTATTCTGCATTTCCATCAGTTCACTTCATGCACAAATAGCCAATAACTGGTTTAGCTATTATAATGCTCAAAAGGAATCTATAGGCTATAAGGATGCAAACGGAAAGATCAAGATCCCTGCACATTTTAATGGCCTTACCCATACATCCACATTCCGAAATATTATTGCCGTAGATGATGCAGACACGCACACCTCCTACTACCTGTTAAAGAATGGGCAAAATGTGGCTAAAGACAGTTTGTATGTATGGGACTTTACATACGACTGCGAGCAGGAAGGCACCATCAGATTTAGAGACCCAGTTACAGACAGGGTTGGATTTTTAGATAAAAATGGCAAGGTGAATATTAGGGCTGTTTACAATGATGCAAGGCCGTTTTATAATGGATTGGCGTTGGTGATCCATGACGGGAAACGTATTTGTGCCGATGGGACACCATACAAAGCTGAATTTTGCGAACACTGGAGTTGGGATGGGATAACCGCACTAATCAACAAAAAAGGTGAAATAGTAGCCGACAGCATTAATATAATGAACACGGCAAACTTAAACTGGTATTCTGGCAAAGTTGCCGATGGCCCTGCCGATACAACTTTGTATACCTCGTTTAAGGCTAAAAATAATAAGTATTACACGTTTATCAATTACCAAAAAGAATTTGAAAACTGGTTTTACCAGCACTTCCTTTCCGGTTTGCAAAGCAACTCTTTACCATCTTACTGCTTTGACGAACTTACCGTTGAAGGGTTGTGGAAGCAAACACTTAGGAAGCATTACAGCAAAGATATTTTTATAAAAAAGTATAGTGCATTGCTGCTGTTAAAGTTGGCCGCTGTTAAAAAACGCCAACTTGAAACAAGTATCGTTAGTGAAGAATTGAACACGCTAATTTATAATAGCAGGCTTTTTAAAACTTACCATACAGATTGTGGCGCCCCCAACACGGCGAAGTTCCCATCGTTTGATGTAATAACCAGCCATTACACTAACAGCCACCAGCTAAATTACCAGGAGCACTACTCGTTTTTAAGAACAACTGATGGGTACAAACTTATAGCTGTGGCATTGAAATCTATAAAATAACTCATTACATAGTTTCCAGCACATATTTATTCCACAGCTTCCCGGCATATACTTTAAAACTAAGCGGTGCCTTTTTAAACTCATCGCTGGTAATTACACCGCCATCGTGCTGAATAGCATTGCCAACCTTTATCATGCTGATACCTCTCATCGCATATTTGGTAGCCCCTTCGTGCATAATAATTTTAAAGTCACTTGGGCTTATATCTCCGCGGCAACTTAACCGGTAGGCAACCCATACTTCAGCTTTTCCATTCTTATCCAGGTCTGTAATGGTTAAGGAGCCAGGTATAAAGTTAGCTACCATATCTAAGCTACAATCGGTAACCATATCGTGCAGTTGCCATAATAGCACAGGTGCTCCTACTTCTCTTAGCTGATACACGTAACCATAAAGATGGGCCTGTTTAAATTCATCATCTCCTTTTTGCGGCTGTATACCAGTTTGTGTAATTATGGCTAAGTAGCTGCCCGTATTATCCTGATATTTGACAGACTGCACTGATTTACCTTGGAAGCTTATATTTTTTGGCAAGTTTGCATTGGCCACCGGTTGCATTTTTATTTGGCCATAAACCCAAGAGTTGATAAATAGTAGTGTAAAAGAAAGAATAGTACGCATGTTTCAATAAATTAATTAACTGACAATGTTTTAGTGCATACAACCTAACCAAATGAAAGTACGTTTGGCATAAGCATCCGGATATACTTTATTGATGATTGCTAATTGAGCCTTCATAGAAGCAGATTTAACATTTGTGATCGCTGCCATCACTATGTAATATCCTTTTGCAAACCCTTTATAAGCGTTAGAATATTCTACCGAAATATAACTATCATTAAATGCGTTGCCATCCCCTCGCGCCGGGTAGCAAGGGTAACCTATTTCGTCACAGTCGGCCTTGCTCATGGTTAAGCCAAGCTCCTTGTTTGGGCTTAACTTACGTAGATCGAGTTTTTTATGTAAACGGCTTGCCGCTTGTTGAGCAGTGGTCAAAGCTATTTTGTAATCCTTAGTACTTCGCAAAATTATAATGTCTTTAGGCACTTCGGTGTTAAAATTATCCTGTGCTTGTACGGCCAAAACATTTATAACCAACGCAAAAACGCACCCGATTAAGCATCGGTATAATCTTTTAAAATTCATATACAGTACTGTTTTTTTGTCATCAATAATTTACTTAATACTTGCTTTTAATATGCTTAACTGCCTCGCAAATTAATTCGCATTTGTTAGCAGCGCTGTTTACTTATAAATATCGAACTTTTCAAAAGGCACCTTTCCAAAATCTTTCACAGTTTTAACCTGGGTTTTTACCTCTTCGTGTGATATGGCATGAAAATGCTCTCCTCCATCCTTGTATAAAAACCAGGCCTTTTCTGCAGGGGCATATTTAAATGTAATGATGCGGGTCCAACGCCAGCCACTGCCGCCATAGTGCTCTACAGAAAAATAGCCATTTTTTATGGTAATCCCGGTAAATGGGTCGCCCATCTGCCCGCCGCAGTCTACACAATACACCGCGTTATCGCTGTAGGCAGCTAGTTTATATGTATTATTTGCCTGCCCGATTAACACCAGTAAAGGTCTTTTTTCGGGATGATCGATCACATCTGAGGTTTTTTCTTCGCCTTTTTTATACAACACCATAACGGCGTCAGGATAAGCATCTTTGTTAAGATCGCCTTTGGTTAGGTCGAGTACATTATAGCCTTTTAAAATAAACTGCTTCATATTAACCGGAACAGATACCTCTATTTTGGGCTCTTGTGCCATAATATGTGTACTAATCCCCGTTAGCAGTATGATAAAGTAGTGATATAAACGCATACTGAAGTTTAATAAAATTATATTAATACACTCCTTAAACAGCTAAAACAACAAATGTTTGCTGTTTGGATTGATTATTAATATGTATTTTGATGTGCCGAATAAAAATGGCAAGCAAGATTTGTTTACGGTGAGCTCGTTAAGAAAGAGTGCCGACATTGATCGCTTTATTAAAGAGCTTTATCAGATAATGGAAATGCGCATCGTGTAGTTGATTAATGAAGTTGGAGCAGATGTAATGGCTATATAGGCCCGTAACTAAAAGTGAGATTCACTAAATAGCCATGATCTACAATTTGGCTTATATGATCGACGGTGAGGTACTGCGGTCGGGGCCCCCAAAGTCTATCTCGTCATTTAATTTGAGCTGGTTTTGGGTACCTGCCTGCCCTGCCTTAATCCGGCCGGCTAACTTAATTAATGAAGTTGAAGCAGATGTAATGGCTATATAGGCCCGTAACTAAAAGTGAGATTCACTAAATAGCCATGATCTACTATTTGGCTTATATGATCGACGGTGAGGGACTGCCGTGGGTCGGGGCCCCCAAAGTCTATCTCGTCATTTAATTTGAGCTGGTTTCGGGTACCTGCCTGCCCTGCCTTAATCCGGCCGGCTAAGTTAATTAATGAAGTTGAAGCAGATGTAATGGCTATATAGGCCCGTAACTAAAAGTGAGATTCACTAAATAGCCATGATCTACAATTTGGCTTATATGATCGACGGTGAGGTACTGCCGTGGGTCGGGGCCCCCAAAGTCTATCTCGTCATTTAATTTGAGCTGGTTTTGGGTACCTGCCTGCCCTGCCTTAATCCGGCCGGCTAACTTATTTAACCCCTTGTTGATCTCTAATGGTGTATTAAGCCCGCTATTTAATTCTCGCATTAGTGTTAAGGCGGCTGTATACCAGTAATTGATATCGGTAGTATCTGCGGCAAAGCGGGAAGTTTCTATCTCAACATTCAGAATATAATACTCGCAGCCAGATTGTTTGATGGTAACTTTATCACCTTGCGGTAAGGTGAGTGTTTCTATCCCGGTAATACCGTCAGCCTGTAATGCAAAATGCGCACCCGGGAAAATTGATTTTTTTACTACCGGCCCAGCCGCGCCACGAGGGCAATCTATAGGTTTCATCGTATCTGCAGAAGCCAGAATGGGTGCTGCCACAGCGGTTGTAGTATCAACCTTTATCTCTTTATTATATTTAACCTTAACTGGTTTTTTTTCGTGTGTATTACATCCAGTCAAAAATGCAAAGGCCACCAGGCTTATCAATGTATAGCATTTTTTCACTTTAGCAAAATATTTTAATAGGCTCATAAGTAGGTTCAGCTATTAACTGGATGGGGTTTGTTCGTGATCGTAATTAAAAGAAAATATCTATATAGTCTGTGCTAATGCCATCGCAGTTTAGCATCTGTTGCAATCGCCAGTATTTTCGCTTACCGGATGCGTTGAAAACGGAAGGGCCATTACTTTCACAGGGCTTCCCATTGTTAATGTAAGATACTCTTGATACAATCTTCCCATTAAAATAGAGCTGACTGCCGGCTACCTCAAAACTACCCTTTATGGTTACGTAATCGTTTTTACGCTTATCCCTTTGTTCTCCTTCAATGCTATATTTCCCTCGTCCGAGCGGTTTAATCATTACAGCCCCTGCATTTGCCTTATTAAAGCTAATCCACTGAATAGAGAAAGAGTGTGAACCCATTCGGATTGGATTTTTCTGTGAAAATGCCGGCGCAGCAGTAAACCCAATCATTAATATTAAGGCGACTTCGGTAATTATGGTAGATTTTATAAACATCCTTCGTAAAACACTAACTTTTCTTTTCATGTTTCATTTTAATAAGTTTACTTTGAAAGTAAAGAAATACAAAAATCAAGACTTTATACGCAGTCCAACTATAACTAATAATTAACTTTTATAGTGCATGGTGCATTTATCAATTGCTGAAGATGATTGAAGAAAAACAACATTTCAACAAGTAAAATTGAAAGTAGCACCAAAGAAAACGGCAGTACCTGGTTATCAATCAGCATTGCTGCTTATTTTCTGTATGCACTGTTCCTGCTCATTGAATGCCTGGATTTTTCGGCACTCCTCCATTCCCCAGAGCCTGGTTATCATGCCACTTATGACATGAATAGCGTAATTTTTTATGTGCTTGATCTAATTATATGTGTTACTCTCGGTTTGGTATTAACAGTTCTCTATTTTGCGCCCGGTAAAAAACCTAATACGGTAGTGCTCGCAGTACTTTTGATAACGCTGCTACGTGGCTGCTTAATTTATTATTTGTATATGTTTAAAGAAGGTAGCTATCAAATTACCCCGTTTATTTATAAAGAAGCAAATGGCTTTAGTGTTTTTGTAAGGACTACCTTGCTCCCCTTGCAGATACTGGCAGGGATAGGTTGCATTTGGAGCTGGGTAAGAATAGCAAGTAAACAGCCATTATTAGATAACTAGTACTTCGTTATCCGCTCGCGTACAAGCTTACAGATAAATGTTACTAAAAATTATGTTATTGGTATCTTATGGTAATGCTTATTCTAAAATTTGCAAAAGAAAATTTATCTTATTCCTCTTTTAATAAGATTATAAAAATAACTGAAATAGACTTTTAAATGTTTCTCGCTTTAAAAATTAGGATCGAAATTAAAATAGATCGGATTAGATAGTCCAACCATATTACCGCTTAGACCAGCCGATTCTGGCACCTGGGGATAAGCCGTAGGGGGCCCTTCTACAGTAACACGATAGTAGGTACGACCAACAGTTGCCGGTGCGTCTGTAAATTCTACCATGGGCGTTTTACCATTCATTTGTATGGTGCTGTAGGGGTTGCCATTTTTAACTACGCTGATGGTATAAGCTGCACCTGGAATAATACTTTTCCCCGTTAATTGAATACGAAACTTTACAGGTTTACCGGTCGATTTTACATTATCGCCCATCATCATATCCATCTTACCATCCTGATCAAGATCTGCATAAAACTCAACACGAGGGGCATAAGGATTTGATGTTACGCAAACCCGGCCATTGGTTAACGCATCAATAACAGCCTGCGTGGTGCGTGCGGTAGCAAACACCCAGGTTGTTGGCGTGCCTACATAGTTAGCTTTTCTCTGATAGGTATTTTTTGTAGCCAGATCAGGCGAATCCGGTTCTCCATGATGTGCATCGCTTCCGCCTCTACCAGTTAATTTACGCCCCGATGAAAGCATATCGTCCCAAATCATAATCGCATTGGCGTTTTTTGGCCAGATTGCAGAGTTCCAAACCTCAATAGAGTTGACCATATCGTACGAATAGCCGAAATGATCTTTCCCGCTCGGATGATTGGCCGATAAATGGATACCCAATTGTTTCTTCACTTCTCCTACCACCACGTCACGCTGGTCGCGAACGTCATACAGCCGCTGATGATCGTACGGTGTGGCAGAAAATGCGTTACCATGGCCACGCGTTGTTGTCCATTCCGCAGCATACAGCAGCAAAACAGAGTCAGACTTAAACTCCGGATCGGCCCAGGTGTTATGCGCTACATCGCCATTAACATGGTTATCATGGTCTGTAATAGCTACATAATCTATCCCAACAGATTTAGAGAAATTGATGATTTTTGAAATGGAATTATTTGATGATTCCTTACTATGCCGCGAGTGCACATGCAGCTCGCCCTTTAACCATACACCTTTACTAAGGCTGGCAATGGGAGGCAGCGGCCCAGATATAGTTGGCTCCCATGGACTAACGTGAGCCTCTTGTGCCAATGCACTGCCGGCAATACAAGCGGTAAATAATAATAATGCAGTACGGAGAATTACAATACGCAATGCTTGTGTTTTATTACTTCTGGTTGTCATTCTAATTAAAGCTTAAATGTTTGAAGAATTAGAATGAGTTAGGGTTGAGTGATGGCGTTGAGCTTCATGTTGATACCTAAAGGATTAGCCTTGCTTTGGCAGATAATAGGAAAATCTGGATTGTTGAGTATCCAAAATTCCGTGGTCTCATTTTGGGCTGTAACATGCAGCACATCCAACGGCTGATTGTCAATCATTACCATAGTCGAATCTGACTGTAACTCATAAACCGTATTATCATACGTAAATTGGTGTTTGGCAACCAGTTCCTTAAAAGCGCTACGCGAAATCATACAAAAAGTTTGACTGGCCCCGAGTTTAACTTTCTTAAAAGCTTCGGGCTGTGCAAAGCTTAAACTAGTACCGTTATTAAGCCCCGAAGCGGAGACAATGTAGGTGCCGGCTGCCAAACCACGAATGTTCCAACCCAAAAGTAATGAATCTGCGATATGGTTTAGCGTAATTTGAAAAGGTGAGGTTTGCCCGTGCAGGTAAAACGTGTATTTAAAAACAGTGCCCTCTTTAATTACCGGCGTTAACTTTTGTGCCGATGTGCCTAAGCCCAGCATCAGCAATAGTATAATGTAACTTACTTTTTTCATTTTATAATGTGTTATGCCGGTTGATTAATATTTAACGGGAGGCAGTATTTCTGTTCCCCAGGCAGATGGTTTATCATCCATTTCAAGTTGCAGTTCTCCACCTTTTATCACGTCGTCATGTTCTATCCAAGCTTGGTTCAATGGCTTACCATTTAAAGTGGCAGATTTTATATATATATTTTTATCAGTTAGATTTTTAGCTGTGATCTTAAAATCCTTACCACTCTCCTGGTGTAATATGCTTTGCTTAAGTAAAGGCGAGTTGATAAGGTAATACGACTGGCCTGCATTGGGATACAAACCCATCATCTGAAATGCCAGCCATGACGACATAGCACCCGAATCATCATTGCCCGGTAAACCGAAATGTGAAATGTTATAATTTTGAGCGATGATTTGTCTGATACGTTTACTGCTTAGATCAGGTCGGCCAATCCAGTGATAAAGGCATGGTGTTAAAAACGATGGCTCATTAGCTACGTTGTAATATTTGTTATCGAACAAAGTATCGAGCCTGCGGCGGAATGCTTCTTTACCGCCGGATTTAGCAATCACAACGGGCACCTGATGCGGGATGCTTAATGAATACTCCCACGATGTGGCTTCATAAAAGAAAGCACACCAATGGCATACATACCATGGAAACTCGCGCGTAAGCGGTGTATACTTAAAAGTAGGATGCTGATTATTAGCCTCTCCATAAGCAATATTATCCAACCAATGTCCCGCTGCATCCTTAGGCATAATAAAGCCGGTTGCGCCATGATCTTTATAATCATCACGCCATAAGTTACGCCAGTTATCAGCCTGTTTAATAAAACGCTGATAGATTTTTTCTTTTCCTAAACCTTTGGCAACAATGGCAATACAATAATCATCATAAGCATAATCAAGTGTGCGATTACCAGAGCGCACAAAGTCATACGATACATAACCCAGTTTATTATAGTCTGTAAGGCCGCCTCTTCCTTCCTTTTCCTCGTTACCGCCCGGTGGCACGGTGGCATCTTTCAGCATGGCTTCTAAAGCCAGGTTATAATCAATGCCGGGTAGTTTTTTCACATAAGCATCTGCTATTAATACCTCGGCATTGGAGCCGCCCTGTGTACGCCCGTTATAATTACCACTGCGCGAATCTGGCATATAGCCATCGTGCTTGTAAATATTAAGCAGCGCATTTACGATCTCTGTTTCGCGCTTTGGAGAGATCAAAGTAATTAGCGGATTTGAAGATCTGAAGGTATCCCAGATGGCATAAAAATCATCATAATAAGGCTTATCAACTGTCCACAACGGGTTTTCACCGGTGCGATCTGCAGGCATTAACATGGTATGATATAACCCTGTATAAAAGAGCGTTTTCTGCTCCAGGGTGGCATCATCATTAATTTCAATCCGGCTTAAAAGCGCATCCCATTTATTTTGGACACCGCTTAGCACCCGTTCAAAACTCCAATGTGATATTTCCTGGTCGATATTTTCTTTTGCCTTCAGTTCGCTGATAAAAGAGATCCCGATTTTAACTTTCAGTGTATCAGATAAACTGCTTTTAAATGCCAACAAGACTCCCGTTTTTTCACCAGAATCGAATTGTTGTTTTTTGCCTGGATAAAGCTTTTCGCCCTTCCAGGTAGTATAGGCTGTAACCGGGCTATCAAATACCGCATCAAAAAACACGGTATAGGCAGCACCATTATTCCATCCGCCGCGAATACGGCTGTAACCCCTTACTTCATTAGCCGAAACAATTTCTATTTCAGAACCTACAAATTGCTGGGCCTCGCGGGCATCGGGTTCAGGTTGCTCCCCTAAAAAGAACCCGGCATCGATTTTTAAAGCTTTTTGAGCTTTTTTAGGATACGTGAACCGGTAAATAGCTGCCCTTTCTGCAGCGGTAATTTCGGCTTTGATATGATCCTTTTTAAGTGTAACCCCATAGTAACCCAAGGCCGCATGTTCGTTTTCGCGCATGGAAGATTGCTCGGTTTTATTGAGTGCACCCACGAAAGGCATAATCTGGATATTACCATATTTGGGGCCACCGCCTGTGCCACTTACATGCACCTGGCTAAAACCGGTAACAGGATTAGGATCGGGCAACCAACCGCTATTGGGGCTAGATGTGCAATCCGGACTTGGTTTGATCATACCAAAAGGATAAGATGGCCCAATAAAGACACGCCCAAGCCCCTCTGAGCCGATCATTGGATCGACATATTGATGTACCTTTTTTTGCGCATTTACCGATATTCCCCCGGTGGATGCTGCTATCAACAATAAAGCACTGATTGCCCTGTAAAACGACATATTTATTTAATTAAAGACTGTATAAATGTTTATTTCACCAGAACAGATGAGGTTGACGACTTACCGGCAAACAATGGATTAAGCCGGAAATATTTGTTACCTGTTTCGAAGTTTACCACATAGT
This sequence comes from Mucilaginibacter polytrichastri, assembly GCF_001911425.1. Classification (GTDB taxonomy): domain Bacteria; phylum Bacteroidota; class Bacteroidia; order Sphingobacteriales; family Sphingobacteriaceae; genus Mucilaginibacter; species Mucilaginibacter polytrichastri. The sequence continues at coordinate 3,324,462 of NZ_MPPL01000001.1, forward strand.
CTGATTTAAAATGGGTGCTTTTCAAGTAATAATCAGTGGTAATAATTTGCGCGCCAGAGTTGCAGGCAGCAATGAAATCTGATTTATCGTTTGCTCTTGCTTGTTCTGTATCGCCATCGGCACGGGTGCGGATGATGTAGCCTTTTTTAACCAATCCTGGTATTTCAGGATCTTTGGGATTATTTCTGATCATCATTGCAGCTTCGGGTGTTCCAGGCACAGCGTTAGCGAATACTACGCGATCTTTTAAAGATGGATGACCGGCAATGTACATGTCTCTCTTAGTTTCGTGATCATCTAAAACAAAAATAAATTTGCCACGGGCTTTTTTTAATGTTGGCCAGTTATCGTGCAATACGGCATCTTCAAGTGTTTTGTATTTTCCACGAACCATATCTGGTGTAATGATCTGGTCTTTACCCAAATAATCAACCATCTCTTTATCCAAAGCATCAAAAAGCGCAGGGGTAAATTTTTCGGGTTGGGTTGAAGCCGGATTTTTAGGTGTACCGTCTTTGGGTTCTAAAGTGATAAAAATAGGGTTGTGGTCAGGATGAGCAAGCGACCAATCCCTTAACTGTTTTAAACCATCTTTAAATGTCAGCATGTGACTGCGGAAATCAAGATCGATGATATGGAACACTTTAAAGCCAGGTTCCTTCATTTTACCCTCTGGATCAAAATCAGGCTGGTTTTTAACCCAGTCCAGGCCTTTAGGATGGGCATAACGTCCACCATTTACATCTGCATATACATCAATCTCCAGGTTTAATAAACCCATATTTAATTGATCAGCAATACCGATGTGCTCATAATCTATCTTGCTGGAAGACACAGAATCTTTTTGCTGAAACAGCTTAAACAAAGCCGGGTCAATAGCTTTTTTATAGCTGTTATGCGAGCCTATTACCTGCACCCTGTTCATCGGCAGATTATCTGGTGCCGGTTGTTTAATTACCGGCAATGTTAATATAAGCAGGGTGCTTAAAAACGTTTTCATAAGTATAAATTAAAAGGTCAACCAGCGGCCTTTAGACCGCTGGTTGAATCAAAAAAAAGTGTATTACATGAAGATTTTAATAACCAGGATTTTGCACCAAGTTAGGATTTGTTTTCAATTCTGTAGATGGGATAGGAAATATTCTCCTGGTAACATCGGTATTTAATTTTAAAACATCATTAGGTAATGGATACTCTTTCTCGAACAATCCATAACGAATCAGGTCGTTCCGGCGCCATGCCTCCCATGATAATTCGCGAGCGCGCTCGTCTAAAAGGCCTGTCAGATCTATTGAAGAAGCAAATTGAGCACCGGCACGCGCACGCAACTTATTTACCAAGGTAAGCGGGTCTTGCATTTGGCCATTTACTGTTGTAGCCGAAGCGCCACGTAATATAGCTTCCGCCTTCATTAAATAAACATCTGCCAGGCGAAACACCGGCACGTCATTACCGTTTAAACGCGTGGCTTGTATAATAGCAGGATCCGGGTAATATTTAATCGACCTTACACCTTCTGCCTGACTGGCAATGGTATTACCAACATCCATCGGTTTAGGCGGTACCAGGATAAGATCCGGGGTTATTACAACCTGTGTAGTCGTGTTCGGATAATAAACCGGTTGGGGGGTAAAGCCACCATTACCGTCAGGATAAAACTGAGGGCCAACCAGCCATGTTTTAGTACGTGCATCACCGGGTATGTTAAATCGGTTATAAAATTCGGGCGTGGTGCTCATGGCTATACTTAGCCCTACATTAAAGCCGTAAGCCTGCGCTAAATAATAAAAGAAACCAAAACGTGTAAATTGATTGCCCGGAATTTGCTGATCGTAAGGAATAGCAAATATGGTTTCATTTACCTGCGGACCGTTGGTTGGTAAAAATATATCCCTGAATTTACCATCTAATGTGTAATTAGGGTTTTTCTGAACACTATCTGCCATGGTAACCACATCCTGGTAGCGGGTTGTACCTGTGTAAACACCGGCATTTAAATACATTTTCTCCAAAAGTGCAAATACCATTCCCTTAGTTGGCCTACCGTATTGAAGCGTATTGGTTGACAGCGTATTGGTTTTAGAAGGTAATTGTTGCAAAACTGAAAGTAATTCACTTTCTATAAACTGAAAAACTTTTGCTCTTGGTTGATTTGCCGGAGGAGTAGCTACCGGGAATGTTGTGATGATTGGAACGTTACCATACAAATCCATCATAAAATAATAATACAAAGCCCTCATCGCCTTAATTTCTGCGGTATAAGAGGCCTTTAAAGTAGCCGAAGAGTTTGAACCGTCAATTACGGTTAACAGACGGTTACAGGTATTTATACCACTAAAGCCCCACTGCCATATCCCAATTACGTTTGGATGATCAAACGTCCAGCTATGATAGTGTAACTGCCTGTATTGGCCGCCGTCGTCAAAGTTACCATCGCGTGCCGGTATAATGGCTTCGTCTGTAGATAACTCTTGCATACGCCAGTAATTTACGGCAAAGCTTGACGACAAGTTAGAATAGATAGTTCCTACCAGGGCAGTATAATCAGCTGTAGTAGACGGGAAATTAGACTTTACATATTGCGACTCAACAGGTACATCTAATTTTTTGCAAGCATTTATGACAGTTATTACTGTAAATGCTGCTATTAATAAGTATATTTTCTTTTTCATTTTGATTACAATGTTTGACTAAACTTTTAAAATGATGCGTTTACGCCGAACAAAAACGTGCGCGTTTTAGGGTAATAGTTATTATTATCTATACCTGGGGTTAAGCCACCAATATTTACTTCAGGATCTATACCCTTGTATTTAGTGATTACGAAGATATTGTTGCCCGAAAGGTAAAATCTGATGCTTTTAATAGCCTGAACTTTAGGCTTGATGGTATAACCAAGGGTTGCATTATCCAAACGTAAATACGCGCCGCTTTCCAGGTAACGATCTGAAATTAAATAAGCATTGATATCTTTATAAGACTCGCCTAATGTATACGTTGGGATATTTTGAAGTTTAGCATCGGCCGGGTTATTTAAACTGGCCAGCGTAGCATTTAATATCTTATTACCCATTACACCGCGTACTAAAAAATTTAAGTCAAAATTCTTGTAATAGAATGTATTGCTCCAGCCGTATATAAGCGATGGTTGTGCATTACCTGCTATGCGCTGATCTGTTGTTAATGGTTGCGTAGCTATTGTGTTGCCTGCGGCATTTAAATAAGTACTTACCCCTGCTGCATTTTTACCCATGTAGTGCCACAGGTAATAGGTACCCAAAGCGTAACCAGGCTGTACAATTTGACTAAAATTGCCCGACTGGCCTTTACCACCTAATTGGGCAGTATAAAATTGTGGCAAGTTAAACTGTCCGTTTGAAAGGCTTTCAATAACGTTTTTATTGTGCGATGCATTAATGGAGGTTTTCCAGGTAAAATCTTTTGTTTTTACCGGCGTGCCTGTTAATACCACCTCAATACCCGAGTTTTTTATTTTACCTGCATTGGCTGTGATTGTAGGTACAAAATATTGTGTTAATGAAACCGGATACTGGTCATAAATTAAATCGGAGGTTTTTTTGATGTAGTAATCTACCGAACCTGTAATACGGTTTTTAAACAACCCGAAATCAACACCAATATTTGTTGTTCCTGTACTTTCCCATTTCAAATCGGGGTTCTCATTTCTAACCGGCCCAATGGAGTTGGTTACATTCCCGTTATACACAAACTTACTGCTTGACTGGGAACCATAAACCAATATGGAGCTAAAAGCATTAAAACCTACGCTATTACCAGATACTCCATAACCACCCCTTAATTTCAGATCACTAAACACAGGAGCCTTCTTCATAAAATCTTCGTCGATAATCCTCCACCCTACAGACACTGCAGGAAATAACCCGTACCGATGATTGGCTCCAAATGCAGAGGAACCATCATCACGTAAAGATGCCTGAAACAGATATTTATCGGCAAATTGGTATTGTACCCTACCGTAATAAGAAATAAGCCTTAACGTAGAAATGGGGTTATTATCAAAAGCTATTTGCGATAAAGAAGAAGGGTTTGATAAAAACAGATTGTTATACGTTAAATTATCGTTCGAGAAGTTTTGACTTTGTACGCCGAATCCATCATTGGTACGGTTTTGCTGGTAAGAGTAACCTGCCAATAATTTGATTACATGCTTACCAAACATTTTATCGTAATTAAAATACGACTCAACAATTGTATTGGTGTTTAAATAAGCAGTGCGCTTGGCAACCCCGTTTAAATTTACGGCCAAACCAGACTGACTGTTTAAATAACTATTAGCATTAGTTTGATCGCGCTGTGTTGATCCACTTATAGTAAACTTTAAGCCACTTAATATATCAACCTGTGCAATACCATTTATTAATGTTTTGTTGCTGGTGTTTTTTATGGTGTTATTATTTAATAACGATAGCGGGTTTAGCGTTCCGCTACCTGTACGCTGATAGTTTTCTTTATAGCTGCCATCAGGGTTAAAGGGGCTCACTGTAGGCAAATAAAATAACATACCAGGTAAAATATATTGCTGGTAAATATCATTATCAGTACTGTTGCTATTCGTAACACTTAAATTTAATTTTAAGCGATTATCAAAAAAACGCTGGTTAACATAGCCACGGTAAATGGTACGCTCAAGTGAGCTGCGTTTAAGCACGCCTTCGTTTTTAAAATAGTTTACGCTGGCGCCATATTCGGCATTGTCTGATGCGCCGCTGTAAGAAAGGTTATGATTTTGAGAGTAGCCCTTTCTTTCTACTAAATTCTGCCAGTTTGTATTGGAGCCATCATCATCAAGTGGTTTCGCCAATGCAGCTACGCCGTTATCTGATAAATATTTACGCAACTGATCGGCACTAAGCATATCAATTTTCTTAGAAACATCCTGAACAGAGCCGTAGCCACTGTAATTTAACCTGGTTTGCCCGGCCTTAGATTTTTTTGTTGTAATAATAATTACACCGTTAGCAGCCCGCGAGCCATAAATAGCGGTTGAAGATGCATCTTTTAAAACATCTATACTTTCGATATCGGCCGGAGCCAAAACATCTATAGATGCACCAGGCACTCCATCAATTACATAAAAAGGCTCCTGGGCCCCATTGTCTGTACGTATCGTAGAAGGGCCTCTTAATATCACAGCAGGAGCAGCATTCGGATCGCCGCTTTTTGTAATATTTAAACCTGCTACTTTACCTTGTAGTAATTCCGCCGGTGTAGTGGTTACGCCTACATTAAATTCATCTGCCTTAATAGAAGTAATAGCGCCTGTTATATCCTTTTTACTGGATGTTCCATAGCCAATTACCACTACTTCTTTAAGGCCTTTGGAATCGGCCACTAAAGTAACGTTGATTACTTTTTTGTTGCCAACAATTTCTTCTTTGGGTACAGAACCTACAAATGTAAACCTGAGTACATCGGCGGGGCTTTTTACAGAAATAGTGTAAGCGCCATTATTACCGGTTGTAGTTGCCTGGTTCGTACCTTTAATTGATACAGTAACACCAGGCAGTGTTGCGTTGTTCTCGTCTGTAACGATACCTTTAACTGTGCCTGTGTTTTGGGCAAACAAAGTTGTAGTTAGTTGCATAAGCAGCAGCAGCAGCATAAGTGCTGTCTTTGTTGCAACGCTGCAAAATGGCCTTAAAAATAAGGGGTACATTTTTTTCATAGATGCTAATTGTTAATTTGATTTTTGAGCTTTAAGAGATTGTTTCAATAATTAATTGCTTATCGATAGTTATTATTTACAACCAATACGCCTATTGAAACCCTTGCCCCTACTGCTTAACAATTATTTAATACACACCTGCAAAACACCCCATTACGTTACAATGAGGATACATATAAGAGTCTTTTTATTAATATCCCGGGTTTTGCAACAGCTTTGGGCTAAGCTGGCGCTGAATTGCCGGGATGGGATAAATGCGGTGATTGGGGTTAGCATCTGTTTTGTAGCCCCATTGATTTTCCCATTTTCCGAAACGGATCAAATCGTTTCTGCGCCATCCCTCAAAGGCCAGTTCTCGCCCGCGTTCGTCCAATATGGTTTGAAGATCTATTTGTAACAAAGCCCCGGCACCAGAACGGGCACGTACCTGGTTTAGTAAGCCCAAAGGCGTTTCGCCATAGGTTGAATTAGCTCCCCTTAATATGGCTTCTGCTTTGGTCAGCATTACATCGGCCAGCCTGAAAACCGGCACGTCGTTGCTTTGGTTACGATCTGTAGATGTTTTATCCGGGAAGAACTTATTATTACGATAACCCTTTGCTTTACCAAGCTCATCATTACCTACATCGAGTTTGGCAGGATCAACCGTAGGATCGAGGGTTAGGTTAGGGGTAAATTCCAACTGATAATTAACCAGGGTGCTTGCATCTGCACCTCTATAGGTTTGATCGAGCCCGGCTTTTGTAGTTTGTATAATGATGGGGTTACCCAGATTATCATACTGTTTACCAACCAACCATTGTTTGTTACGTGCATCAGCCGGGTCGTTATATAAGTTATAAAACGCGGGTAATGTTGCCATCGGGTTGCTCGGGATAAAAGGGATGCCGTACTTGTCCTTCAAAGCGGTATGCAGGCTATATCTGGCGAAATATTGCCCTTTAGCTTGAATATTATCATAAGGAATGGCAAAAATAAAATCCCTTATCTGCGGGCCGTTATCAATGTTAAACATAGCAATGTAATTGGCATCCAGTAAAAAGTTTTTGCTCTGTATAATGCTATCGCACATGGTAACGGCATCATTATACCTCGGTGTGCCGGTATAATATTCGGCGTTGAGATACATTTTGGCCAATAAGGCAAAAGCCATCCAGCGCGTAGGCCTGCCATAAGTAATATTGCCAATGGCTGTGTTTAAGTTTGGTAAGGCAGCTTTCAGTTCGGTTTCGATATATTGAAAAACCTGACTTCGATTGGTGGTCACCAGATTGGTAGTGTCGCCAAAGTTTTTCAGCAGCGGGATATTACCATACAGATCCATCATCATAAAATTGGCGAATGCGCGGGTTGCACGTATTTCGGCTATGGTAATTTGTTTTGTAGTGTTATCGGGCAGGGTATTAAATAAAGCGATGATTCGGTTACAGGTGCTAATTTCGCTAAACCCCCATTGCCAGGTTGTGTTTACATGCTCGTGATCTATAGTCCAGCTGTGATAATGCAAATCTCGCCATTTACCACCATCGTACCAGTTGCCTGCGCGGGCTACAATTACCGCCTCATCGGTACATAACTCCTGCATAAACCAATAAGATTGCGCGTACTGGCTGCGCAATTGTGTATATACCGGGCCCGATGCCGCAATATATTCGGCCGGTGTTTTCGGGAAATTAGAATTGGTTAATTGCGACTGTACATTAACATCTAACTTTGTACATGCGGCAAATGCCGCTATGAAACCAATCATCAAACAATATTTAAACTTGGCTATGTACTTCATAAGCTATAGTTCAAGCGCTAAGCCTGCAATAAATGACCTGGTTTTAGGATAATAATTATGATTATCAATGCCCGGGGTTACCGTACCCAGATTCATCTCAGGGTCTATACCGGAGTACCTGGTAATGGTAAATAAATTGGTACCTGTTATATATAACCTTAATGACCTGACCGACTGGCCCGAGAGTTTAAAATTATAACCGAGCGTAGCGTTATCCAGCCTTAAATAAGATCCGTTTTCGAGATACCTATCAGAATAAAGGCTTGCGTTGTAATCGTTATATGACTCTGATAGGGTAAGCTTCGGGATATTATGGTTACTGGCATCGCCTGGAGCATTAAGTGTAGCCAGCGTAGCATTTAATATTTTATTACCGGTTACCCCCCGTAAAAACACATTGAGATCGAAACTCCTGTATTTAAATGTATTGCTGAAACCAATTATTAATTGGGGCTGGGCATTACCCAAATAAGTTTGATCGGTAGATTTGGGCGACGTTGTAGGGTTACCATTTCTATCCTGAAATATAGAAATACCCTGTGCGTTTTTGCCCAAATAATGGAGTGTATAAAATTGCCCTACCGGGTGGCCTGCCTGTATAATTTGGGTGCTTACATTGCTTTGCCCCGTACCAGCCGGATAACTGGTATAAATATAGCTTAGCTTATAAATACTATTAGATAGTGACACGACTTCGTTTTTATTATGTGCGATATTGAAACTGCTGGCCCAGCTTATATCTTTATTACTTACAGGCATTGCCGTTAGGGTTAGTTCAATACCTTTATTATTCATTTCACCGGCATTGGCGTAGATCATACTGCCAGGCGTGTAAGACAATGACGCAGGTTGCTGATAATTATAAATAATACCTGTTGTGGTTTTATTGTAAAGATCTAAAGCCCCGGTTATCCTGTTTTTCAGAAATCCAAAATCAATCCCGACATCCAGCTGCGCCGTTTTTTCCCATTGCAAATTAGGGTTAGGGTTTTGCACTGGCCCTATTGATTTGATGTAGCTGCCGTTGTAATAAAATGAACCTGTAGAACTATTAAGCAGCAAAGGGGTAAGCGGGTCAAACCCTATAGTATTGCCTGCATTACCATAACCCACCCGTAATTTCAAATCGCTTAAATAGGTTTGTTTTTTAAAAAAAGTCTCTTCAATAAGCCGCCATGCTGCAGAAACAGCTGGGAAATATCCCCAGCGATGATTGGTGCCAAAGGCAGACGAACCATCTCGCCGTAGTGAACCTTGTAGCAGGTATTTGTCTTTATAATTATAATTGAGTCGCGAATAAAAAGAGATTAAGCGCAGTGTTTCAATAGATATATCGCCATATAAGGGCACATAACCAGGCGGCGACTGCCCCAGGCCCAGGTTGTAATAAGTGGTGGCATCTGAAGAAAAGTTGATATTCGATGATTGAAAGCCGTCTCCATTGGCATCTTGCTGCCAGGAGTATCCCAGCAAAAATTTCAAATGATTATTGCCGTTAAATTCATGATCATAGGAAAGATAGGTTTCCAGCACCTTTTTGGTATCTTGGTAAGTTGACCGGATTGCCTCGCCATTAGTATTATAAGCCAATAATGAATAGTGATTATAATAGGTATTACTATTAGTAGTACGGGTTTGGTAGGCTGCATCTAAATTGTACATTATACCCAATGGTAATTTTAACTCAACACCCCCATTGGCCAAAATGGTATTTATTTTGGTATCATACTGGTTATTCTTAATCAACGCTAGCGGATTGTATGTTTGTGTGCGGGTAAGGTCTTCCTTAAATGTACCGTCGGCGCTATATACGTTAAGTGTAGGCAAAAAGCGCAATACGTTATAAAACACCAGCGTATCTACATCACTTTGTTTACTAACCAAATTGGATAAAGAGAATTTAACTTTCAGGTGATTATTTAGGGCTTTTTGTTCGAGGTTTAGGCGGCCAATAAACCGTTCGAGAGATGATCCCCTAATAACGGCTTCATTTCTAAAATAGTTGACGCTACCGCTATATATGAATTTATCGGTGCCCCCCGAGAAACCAATATTGTGATTTTGTGCATTGCCGGTGCGGCTTACTTCTTTTTGCCAATTGGTATTAGCGCCGTTATCATCTGCAGGGGCGAGTGCTTTATTATTAGCCCTTAAATAATTACGCAACTCGTTAGCAGTTGACACATCAATAAAGCTGGAGATTTTTTGAATAGAGCCATAACCATTGTAAGTTATTTTAGTGTCGCCGGGTTTGCCACGCCGGGTGGTGATCATAATTACACCATTTGCACCCCTATTACCATAAATTGCTGCTGCCGAAGCATCTTTAAGTACTTCTATGCTTGCTATGTCTGCCGGGCTGATTAAATTAAGCGAAGCATCTGGCACACCATCTATCACGTAAAATGGTTGCTGCCCCAGATTTAATGTTGACGGCCCTCTTAGAATTACAGTTGGGATGCCATTAGGGTTGCCATCCTGAGTTACGCTTAACCCGGCTACCCTACCCTGTAGTAATTGTACAGGTGAGGTAATTACTCCAATATTAAAATCAACCGGCGACAGTGGAGAAATGGAACTGCTCAATTCTTTTTTAAGTGTTTTGCCGTAACCAACAATCACAACCTGGTTTAGCTCAGTTAGTACCTGTTTCATTTTAACCGAAACCGCTATTACACTACCTTGCGCTATGTTATAACCGCTAAGTATCTGGCTTTCGAAACCTATACTGGTAAAAAACAAAGCATATGGGCCACCAGGCTGTACTTTATCGAATTTGAATACCCCGTTGGTATCTGTTTGTGTATAAAACGTGTTGTTATTGCCTTGCAGCTTTATGTTGGTATTGGGAATAGATTTCCCTTGTTCATCCTTAACAATACCGGTAACAAGCGACTTAACATTTTGGGCATATAATGTACACCAGCATGGCATTAATAAAATAAAAAGCCATTTTTTAGTAAACATCTCTCCCTCGTTTAAATGCCCTTTTTAAGTGCATGTATATTTCGGAACATTGCAAATTGCCCATAAAATATCACTTTATTGCAAGGCTCATTATTCACCCAATATATATGTGCCATTGTGTTTACTTAAGTTAAGTTTATTAAGCATGGCCACTGTATGCAGCACGTCATCTACCTGCTCTTTTTGTATGTTAACCGCACCTGTGAAATACCGGTTGGCCAAATTACCCTTACCCGCCTTTATTTTAACCTGATATGCTTTTTGTAAAATATCAATAACTGTTGTCAAAGGCTGATTATTAAAACTAATGATATTACCTTTTACAGCGGTATTGAGTTCAACGCTACCATTTACAGATGCAGGTGCTTCATTAATTTCAGAAACCTTTGTGCTGTAACCGGCCCGGTCTAACGCTACCATTTTGCCTGGTGTTAGGTAAACATCAGTGTTGGCGGTATTGTCTTTCTTTTTCAATTGCTTTACAACAACCTTACCTGTAAAAAGCTGTACCCGGGTTAAATTACTTTTTGCAAACGCAGTAATCCTGAAACTGGTACCAAGGGCCGTTGTAGAAAGGCCGCCTGCATAAACCGTAAAAGGCCGGGATTTGTCTTTAGCTACATTAAAAAAAGCTTCGCCTGTTAAATAAACTTCCCGCTTTTTCTGATCAAAACTATGTTGGTATACAACCATACTCACCGGCGAAAGTGAGATCTGCGAACCATCTTTCAGCGCAATATACTTTACGTGGTCCGTTTTATTATAAACAGTATCATTAGATGATTTATTAGCTGTATTTAAGTTTAATGAGTTAATTTTCGAAACCTTATAATTGTTTAAACCAATAAATACAGCAATACCCAATACTGCTACCAAACAAGCGGCAATACTTACTATCCTAATCAAGATTACTCGCCCGGCTTTTTGATTGATATGGCTTTCTATCACATCAAACATTTGCTGTGATACTGCCGGGTCCAATTCATTTTCTAAACTAAAGTTATTCCAGTCTTCCTCGTCCAGATAGCTTTCCAATTCATCGGGGTGGTTATGGAAATATTCACTCACTGCCGTATGCTCTTCGGGCTTACACTCCTGCCTGAAAAACTTAGATAACAGCTCTTTGGTAACTTCCATATCTTACTAATACGTTTAAATAATACTTTACCCCTACTGGTAATATATTACTTAACTTTTTTATTATTCAATTTTAAATTACAATGCATTACAAATTAGCGATTAAAGAAGCAAAATACTTATAGCACTCCTAATTTGCTTTATGGCCTTAGAAATATGATTTTCGACCGTTTTGGGGGATATAGATAATTGCTCAGCAATTTGTTTATACGAAAGCCCTTGCATGCGGCTAAGCTTAAAAACCTTTTTTCGCATAGTGGGCAGGGTTTCCAACTTATCGTAAATATGCTTCAGCGTATCTTTGTCGGCAACCTGATTATCCTCGTATACCTGTTCTGTTGTATTAATTACAGTATCACTATACCTTAGTTTAACCTTATCTTTTCTTAACTGGTCTATCAAAATTGTCTTGGCAATTCTAAAGAGTTGAATATCCAAAGTAAACTCTTCCGACAGTTTTATTCGGTTTTCCCAAAGCTTAATAAAGGTAAGTTGAACAACCTCCTGGGCCAGATAAGCAGATTGTGTGCGGTTATAGATATACTGGTATAATTTAGCGTGATACTGAGCATACACAGCATTAAAACACTCCCTGCTGCTGTCTTTCAATGCTTTAATTTGCGCTGTCATAATCCGCAGCAAAGATGCTGATACCTTATGATGCTATTTATTATTACAGGTTAAATAATTGTTAAATCCTCTATTTGATGTTTTATATCAAATAAAGGATTTGATATAAAACATCACGTTATTCTACAAAAAACTCAGTAAGATACATGTTGTGAAATAACATCAATCCTAAGCCTGATTGCCTATCTCAGTCCTTTTTACTTTAAATAATTGATCAATGCTTCCGGATGATCTGTTTGCAATCCGGCTAATCCTTTACCTATTGCTTCATCCCAAACAGCGGGCCCTTCAGAGCCGCTTTGCCCGTCTGGCCAAACGGGTATGTGATAGCTGGTTGCTAAAGCCACCAGTTTTGTATTGTACTGCTTAAAGTCGCCATCCAATATATCCGGTTGGTACTTATTAATAAACCCAATTACGCCTATGCTGTCTTTTGCATCATCAGGCAAACTTAACATCAGAGGCATCTTTGGCGCGGCCTGCCTCCACTGGGTAAATTGCGCTGCGCTGTTGATATAAACCAACACTTGCTTTTCCATTCCAAACTTTTTCAATAAAGGGTAAATAAGCGCCGGGTTAGCCTCTTTAAAATCAATGTAGATGTATATTTTATCTTTACACAAGCTGAGTATTTCCTCAAAGCCCGGTATCCTGTAAACTTGATTTTTCAAGCTATCACTGCCAGCAATTTTCAGCTTTTTAATTTCATCAAAAGTCAGGTTTTTTATCAGCCCTTTACCGTTGGTCATCCTGTCGACAGACTCGTTATGCAGACTAACCCATTTTCCGTCTTTTGTTGTACGCAAGTCTATCTCCACATAATCAGCACCATCTTTAATTGCCTGGGCATAAGCAGCCAATGTATTTTCGGGAAAGTATACATGGTCGCCACGGTGAGCTATTACTATAAATTTATGCCGTTGCTGCGGAACCGGATTTGGCTGGGCAATTGCCTGTAAAGAAAGGGCACCCCAAATAAGGCTGCTTAATACTGATCTAATCATTATTGGTAATTTATACGAAGCTAGTTGCGTAGTGTTAAATTTGTTAATTGCCTTAATTATCATTTTGTAATTACAGCTTCGCACAAAACAGTTCCACTATCATTAATAGCATTTACACCTAGCTTTTTATCATTCACAGATGCAAAGAACCGACAATCTGAAATGCCGGTGGTAACCTCGGTAAGTTAAACGCCTTTATCAAAGCCTTTAGGCGTGTTAGTGCCTTACATTAGTAAACAATTTTAAAATATTTCAAAAGTACCATTGCATATATCATATTTTTCTTAATTTAAGCTAATATTACCTGATTATTAAACTTTTGTGAATAAGTAAAATGAAGACTGACTGTTTACCAGATTTCGATTCTATTTTTAACATCTATAAAAAGCGAGTTTATTTTTACGTACTAACTATAGTTAAATCTCCTTTTTCGGCGGAGGAGATAACCCAGGAAATATTTATAAAACTGTGGTTATACCGTGATAAGCTGAATGAGATCAACAACCTCGACGGGTTTATCTTCAAAATTGTAAAAAATCATGCGCTTAACCATCTGCGCAAAGCTGCCCAGGATGACCGCATGCTGAAAGAGATTCTGTCTTTCGCGGCGGTTGAGCAAAATAACATAGATGAGAAATTGGTTGCCGACGATTATCGCATGCTGATGGAAAAAGCCCTGCATACTTTATCATCGCAGCGCAGGCTGGTTTATGAGTTAAGCCGCCACGAAGGGTTAAATCATGAAGAAATTGCGGTTCAACTAAACTTGTCTAAGAACACTGTAAAAAATCATATCGTTTCTGCATTAAAACATATCAGAAGCTATCTAAGTGAAAATGGCATCTCGATCGCCATTTTATTCCTCTTTTTAAGCTAGATTTTAAAAAAAACCAAATGTGATTAGTCCCTGATAGTCATTTCTGTGTCTTTAGTATAATTGACACCAATTATGCAAGAAAAAGACAGAATAAATTATCTTTTTGAGAAATACATAAATAATAATGCAAGCAAAGATGAAATATCTGAGCTATTTGAATCAATAAAATATTTTTCAGATCACAACAACCTCGATACTGAATTATTTTCGCTATGGAATAACCTTCAGCAGAATGAAGCTGCCCAACAACCAAACTGGGATAAGTTATATTCGAACTCAATTAATCAAAAGTCACAAAGCAAATTAAATCAGAAATTCATTACCCCAAAACTGTGGTATTACAGCGCTGCAGCGGCAGCGATAGCAGTAATAATTACCGTCGCCTCCCTATTTCATGCTAAAACGTTTAGCAGTAGCAATTTGTCAGGCACTAACTACATTACCTACACCGTACCTTACAACCATACTAAAACTATCTTATTTGCAGATGGAAGTAAGGCTACCCTTAACGCTGGTACAACTATTAAATATCCTAAAGTATTTACGTCAAAAACACGCGAAGTAAACCTTAACGGCGAAGCCTATTTTGAAATTCACCACATGGTTAACAAACCGTTTATTGTGCAATCTGGCCTACTAAAAACGCAGGTTTTGGGTACTTCATTTAATGTTAAGGCCTATAAAAAAGCCACCAGCATGAAAATTACCGTCGTAACCGGTAAGGTAGCCGTGCAGGAGGCAACAGCAGGCAGGTTATTAATGCTTACCCCAAATCAGCAAGCTGTATTTAACATCGGCACAGCAGCATTTAATAAGGTATTGATTAGCGATGCCGAAAATAGCATCGCCTGGCGAAACGGTAAGTTGGTTTTTGAAGACGCCTCAATGGATGAAATTACGACCGACCTCAGTTTAAGATTTGGCGTAAAAATCACAATGGATAATCCCCAATTGAGAAAGTGCAGAATCTCTGCAGTTTTCCAGAATAAAAGCTTAACGCAAATACTGAATGTGATTACCAGAATTACAAAATCTACCTATACAATACATAACAACATTGCCGAAATTTCTGGCAAAGGTTGCAACGATAACTAAATAAATTTAATAAACGCCCCATTAGTTGCCTATGTAAAAAAGCATATAATTAAAAAAGGGCTGAATGTGTTACCAGCACATTCAACCCAAAAGCCGGGTTGCAGGAAGCAACATCGACTCGAAAATCCATCCCTCACAGGAGAATTAACAATTGTATAAAAACAATCATTCAAATATATGATAAAATTTTTACCACCCTTTTGCATAAAGCAACTCGCTTTAAGCAAATGCCGGGCTATTATTTTAATCTTACTTTTAACAATTTACAATGCCGGTGCAGCTGTAAAAAGCAATCAAAGTTTAGACACCCGCATCACACTAAACGTTAAAAACATTGCAGTAAAAGACGTTTTCTTAAAAATAAGCAAAGATTACCATATCAATTTTGCTTACAGCCCCAACATTGTACCCTGCGAAAAGAAAATTGATTTGCAGGTACACGATAAGATACTTGAAACCGTACTGCACGATATTTTAGATCCGATAGGCATGGCTTATTCGGTATCAGACAATATTATCGTAATTGATAAAAAAGAAAAAACAGATAAATCAACCCAGGCTCAACCCGTTAAAGGCCAGGTAACAGATAGCAGGGGCCTACCCCTGCCTGGTGTTAGTGTTATGATTAAGGGAACCACAACCGGTACCGTCACAGACAATAGCGGAAATTTTTCGCTCACCATCGCCGATGGCAACAGCACATTGATTTTTACTTATGTAGGTTTTATTACGCAAGAACTTGCGGTTAATAACCAAAAGGTAGTTAACCTTAAAATGGCAGAAGCTACCCGTGGCTTAAATGAGGTAGTAGTTACGGCATTAGGTATCAACCGCCAAAAAAAATCATTAGGTTATGCCGTTACCGAATTAAAGGGCGATGAATTTACCCAGGCACGTGAAAATAACGTTGCTAATGCCTTAACAGGTAAAGTAGCAGGTGTAAACGCTATTGGTACATCAACCGGCCCCGGTGGGTCGAGCCGTGTGGTGATCCGCGGTAACGGATCTTTAACGGGCGAAAACCAGCCTTTATATGTGGTAAATGGTATGCCAATTGACAATTCTGTACCCGGTGGTTCGGCAACAGTTAACGGTATTACCAGCAACGTGGATCGCGGCGATGGTATTGGCGGTATCAACCCCGACGATATCGAAACCATGACGGTTTTAAAAGGTGGAACTGCTGCGGCTTTATATGGGTCGCGTGCTGCAAATGGTGTTATCTTAATTACCACAAAAAAAGGTAAAGCACAAAAAGGCATAGGTGTTGAATATAACAGTACCGCTACGTTAGAAGATATTGCTGTTTTTCCAGACTATCAATATACTTACGGCCAGGGTGATGGCGGCGTAATGCCCACAGACCTGGGAACTGCACAATCTACCGGGCGCCGTTCTTGGGGTTCATTAATTGATCCCTCAAAAACATTTGTGGCTGTAGATGGGCAAAAGCACAGCTATACAGCGCAAAAAAACAACCTTAAAAACTTTTACCAAACAGGTTCAACCTATACAAACACACTGGCTTTTACCGGCGGTAACGAGGCTGTAACCTACCGGTTTTCTGCCTCTGATTTAGATAGCCGTGGTATTTTGCCCGGCAATACCTACAAGCGTAAAACAGGTAACCTAGCGGTAAATGCCAAACTAGGCAGCAAAATAAGCATCGAAGCTTTAGCACAATACAACTTAGAAAATGGCCACAACCGTGCCAGCGCAGGTGATGCACTGGGTAACCCAAACTGGCTGCCTTACATGGCTGCCAACACTGTTGATGTGCGCTGGATAAAACCAGGCTATGACGCTAGCGGAAACGAAACTGTTTGGAACGATGCCTCTATTGCATCAAACGGCTATTTTGTGATTAACAAATATAAAGAAGACGACACTAAAAATCGCTTCATCGGCCAGGGATCTGTGGCCTATGAGCCTGTTAAGAACCTGATTTTCAAGGCAACTATCAGTCGCGATTTTTACAACTATAACTATACCAACATTTTACCAACCGGTACTTTGTATGTACCAAACGGCCAGTACAGTGGTATCAAATCAGACGTATCAGAAACCAATGGTATGGTTACCGGTAATTATAAAACAACGGTCTTAAAAGATTACGGCATCTCTGTTTTGGCGGGTGTAAACAGCCGGAAATTTGTTAACGAACAATTGAATATGAATGGTGCTACTTTCACCATCCCTTATTTTTACAGCTATACCAACCTTGCTACTGCATCTACCATCCCTTACAATGCACGTATCCAAACCAATTCGGCTTTTGCCTCGGCAGATCTGAATTACAAAACCATCTTCTACCTTACCTTAACCGGCCGTAAAGATTGGTTCTCTACCTTAAGCCCGTCTAACAATAACATCTTTTACCCAAGTGTAGGCGGAAGTTTTATCCTGTCAGACGCGGTTAAATTGCCGGCTATTTTCGATCTGGCAAAAATCAGGGCATCATACGCACAAGTAGGCGGCGGCGGCCCCGACCCGTATGTAATCAACCTTTCATACAGTAACGTACCCAGCTCTGGCCCAACGCTGCAAAATGTAACCAGCACCCAAATTACCAATTCGAAATTAAAGCCCTATACGTCAACCACAAAAGAAGGTGGTATCGAATTACAAATGTTAAAAAACAGGCTACATCTTGACGTTACTTATTATGATCGCAAAACCACTAATGATATTGTTAACTCAACCATATCATCGGCTTCCGGCTATAATAGCGTAGTGTTAAACGTTGGCGCTGTAGATAACAGAGGTATCGAGATTTTATTAAGCGGAACGCCTGTACAATCGCACGATTTTAGCTGGAACCCTAGCTTTAACTTTGCTTACAATAAAAACAAAGTATTAAAATTAACCGATAACATTACTTCTATGCAACTGGCCAATTCGGTTGGCAACTGGGCTTATATTAACAATATTGTAGGCTCCTCGGCCGGGCAAATTGTAGGCACGCGCATGCAGCGCGATGACGCCGGCAATGTAGTTTACAACAAAACAACAGGCTACCCGGTACAAACCCCATTACAGGTATTGGGTAATAGTGTTGCGCCTTACACCATGGGGCTTAATAACAATTTTCGTTACAAGCGCTTTACACTGGGTGTGCTGTTAGACGGCAAGTTTGGCAACAAGATATTTTCTGTAACAGAAGTTTATGCAACCCGTTTAGGCTTGTTAAAATCAACCCTGCCTGGCAGGGAAAACGGTTTAGTACTGCAAGGGGTTGACCAAACCGGCGCTGCTTACACACGCACAGTACCTGTAAGTGGTTTACGTAGCTATTACGACAACTACAAAACCTACTCCGATCTGTTTTTACACGACGGTAGCTTTGTAAAACTTCGCCAGTTGATATTTAGCTACAGCATACCGGTTAACAACCTTAGATTGGTTAAAATACAATCTGCCAATATATCGCTTGTGGCACGCAACCTGGCTATTTTATACAAAAAGACAGATAATTTCGATCCCGAATCGAGCCTTACAAATAGCAACATTCAGGGCATCGAGTCTATCGGTTTGCCGCATACCCGCTCTTTTGGTTTAAACTTTTCTGTTAAATTTTAATGACAAACCTGATGAAGAATTTTATAAAAAAGCACTTATTAAAAACAGCATTGCTAATATCAGGAGTGGCCTCCATGCAATCCTGTAGCAAAAACTTTGCTGAAATAAATACCAACCCCGATGCCGTTGCTACCAGCACCCCGCAGTTCATTTTTACCAAAGCGCAGTACGATGGCACATCAAACATGCTTAATCTTTTGCTGGGCACTATGCAATACACCACCAGTTATAATGATGTAGCAGGTTTTGGATCTAAATATATTCAAAGCCAAAGTACCTCATCATCGTCAGCCTTCAGCAACGCTTACCCTAACGAGATTAATGAGATTACGGAGGTAATTAAAGCAGTTACAGGCGATGCAACAAAGGTTAATTTACTTGCCGAAGCACGTATATGGCGCGTTTACTGCTTTAGCCGTTTAACAGACCTATACGGAGATATCCCCTATTCGCAAGCTGCACAAGGTTACAACAGCAGTATTTATTCTCCGGTTTATGATGCCCAAAAGGACATTTATGCCAACATGCTAGCCGAGCTGGATGCAGCCGCCCAAAGCTTGGATGCATCTAAAGCAACTTTCGGATCATCTGATCTGATTTATAGTGGCAATACCACGCAGTGGAAAAAGTTCGCCTACTCTTTAATGCTCCGTTTAGGCATGCGGATGACCAAGGTTGATGTCGCAGCTGCCCAAACATGGGTTACCAAAGCCATCACAGGGGGTGTAATTATGGCCGATGCCGATATCGCCAAGGTTGCTTACGTGGGTTCGGGCCAGGATATCAATAAAAATCCGCTGGCTTTAAGTTTGCTTAACTCAGATTATATTAAGGCCGATGGAAACAGTAATACAGAAGGCGGCAAATATCAGGATGTGTTTATTAACTACTTAAAGCAAAACAACGATCCCCGTTTACCTGTAATTTCTGTTGTTTACACCACCGGCACTGCCGATACCACATCTGTTAATCAAAAAGGCATGTCGGCTATGTTAAGTGCTAAGCCGAGCAATTTTGTTACTTTTTCAGAGCCTCGGCAAAACACTTTGCTTTTACTATCGTCGCCAAGATTGGTTTTCACAGCGGCCGAGTCTTATTTCCTACTGGCCGAAGCTGCTTTGCGGGGTTGGTATAGTGGTGCAACTGTAAGCGCTTCGTACCAAAATGGCATCAGCGCTTCTATGCGCCAGTGGGCAGTTATTGCAGGCTCGGCAGGCAGCATAACCACCAACCAAATTGATACCTATATTAAATATCATCAGCTAACCACCAGCGGTACTTTCGATCAGCAGATGGCACAAATCTATACCCAGTTTTGGGTAGGTGTTTTCCCGGATGCGCAGGAAGTTTTTGCTAGCTATCGCCGCACAGGTTACCCCGCATTAACGCCTAATAACTACGTTGGCAATGCCACAGGCGGGCTTATTTTCAGGCGAATGCTTTACCCGCTTTCTGAGCAAAACTTAAATACAGTTTCATATAAGGCCGCAATAGCCAGGCAGGGAGCCGACAGTTTTCTGACCCGGATTTGGTGGGATAAACAATAACTCTTAAACTATTTTTCTATACCTCATATGCAGCGCGTTTTATACGCGCTGCATATACTTCCATGCCTATATATGAAGCAGAAATTATATCTACTACTCGTGATGCTGTGCTGTTACCAAATAGTTTTAGCACAAAATGATGTGGTAAAAGACGACGAAGCAAGCGATTTTAACCTTAATAAACCCGAACGTGTGGAGTGGTTGCGCAACACCAATGATGGCCTTTTTATCCATTTTGGGGTTGACGGTCAGTTGGGTATAGTAATTAGCCATGCCCTAGTTGGCGCTTCAGACGATTTTGTGAATCGTTACTTTACCGAGTTGCCCAAAACGTTTGACCCTAAAAAGTTCAACCCGCACGAAATAGCTGTTTTGGCTAAGCTGGCAGGTATGAAGTACATTGTGTTCACCACCAAGCACCACTCTGGTTTTTGCATGTGGGATACCAAAACAACCGATTTTAACATCACTAAAACGCCCTATAAAAAAGATCTTTTAATAGAGTATGTAGAGGCTACCCGCGAGGTAGGTTTAGGCGTAGGATTTTATTTTTCGCCAGAGGATTTTAACTTTTTGCACGATCACCAGATCCCCATTAGCCGTACTGATGTAAAAATGGATGATGCCACCCTTAAACTATACGACGAATACACTGCCCGGCAATGTAAAGAGCTCTTTACCAATTACGGCAAAATTGATGTACTGTTTATAGACGGCGACCCGAAGGAAACTGTTAAGAAACTGGCCTGGAAGTTACAACCCGACATCCTTATTACCCGGGGAGCTATTAAAACGCCCGAACAGGTATTACCGGGCGCCAAAATTACAGCTCCCTGGCTTTCGTGCATTACAATGGGCACTGCCTGGCAATATCAACCCACAAATGATCGCTATAAATCTGGCAACCAACTGTTACAGCTTTTAATTGAGGCGCGGGCAAAAGGCGGCTCGCTGCTGCTAAACGTTGGCCCCAAACCCAATGGCGAATTGGCGCAAGAACAGGAAGACCGCCTGCGCGAAATGGCAGGATGGTATTTTATCAATCGCGAAAGTGTAGATAGTGTGAGGAGCTGGGTGGTAAGCCACGAAAAAGACGTTTGGTTTACCAGCAAAAATGGGCATACACTGTACGCTTTTATAACCGATGTAAAAGATTGGAAAGAAGGCCAACGCAAAACCTTTATGATCCATTCTGTAAAAAGCACAAACGATACAAAAGTTAATGTACTGGGGCAAAACAGCAAAATTATTGAGTACAAAAACGATGATGTAACCAGCCGCTTCCGCCAAACGGCAGAGGGCCTGGAGGTTTCTGTTGTAAAAGCACAGCGAATTTATGACGATCACCGTTGGCCTAACCCGGTTGTAATTAAGCTGGAGCACATAGCCCCCGTGATAAACGAAGCTGTACAGGTAATAACAGCCGAAAATAAAGCGACCGCAACCGGTGGGATTTTATCGGGAAAAATCATGCACTATGTGCCTAAAAGCGCACAAAGGGCGTGCTTCTACTATCGCCCCTACACTGGGCAGGTAGAAACCCTGTATGCCAGCCCCTGGGTTAAAACCAGTTGGACAAGCATTAAACCCAACGGCGACTTTGACTTGATGGTTAGTGCCTTACAAAAAGGCAAGCAATATGAATATAAAGCGGTTGCAGAGCAATCAAACTTAGAGGTAGAAGGCGAAACGAAAATTTACAGGGGTGTGCAATAATTTTCAATTTAACCGGAGGGTTAGCCGGTTAACGCCTTCTACCCCTAATAAATAAACACCAATACTTAAAAACTATAATAACTATGGAAACACAAAGAAGATCTATTTTGAAAAAAATGCTGGCTTCGGTTGCCGGTATCTCGGTAATGGGCTTGTCGGCAAAGGCCAGTTATTTGGCTAAAGACAAAAAAGAAACCAACAACATAACCACACATAATGATGTGCCGCTTTTTTCGGGTTCTACCAAATTAGGCAACATGATTTTTATAGCCGGTAAAGGTGCGCACGTTGCCCCTTTTGAAATAAAAGCGCATACCGAAATTGTATTGAAAGAATTGGAAGAAGAGCTTAAAAGGGCAGGCTCGTCAATGGAAAAGGTTTTAAAGGTAAATGTTTACCTAAACGATATAGCCGACTACCAGGGCATGAACGATGTATACAAAGGCCGCTTTGGCAAAAACCCGCCGGTACGTACCACGGTAGCAGTGGCAAAGGGCGGCGTACCCGGTAATTCTTTAGTAGAGATGGATTGCATCGCCTACTTATAAAATTTATCAAATTATAATCAGACAACTCCATATGAAACGCAGAGACGTTATCAAAAGCCTTACTGCCCTACCGTTGGCAGGCGGCATTATAGGCAGCGTAATTCCACAGGCTGTTAAAGCAGCCCCAACCACTCCCAAGCGCGACTTTTTTAAAGAACTAGGCGTAACCCCGGTTATCAATGCAGGTGTAACCATGACCTTTTTATCGGGGTCTTTAATGTTGCCCGAAGTGTTGGAAGCCATCAACTCAACCGCGCACGATTTTGCCAACATGTATGAATTGCAAGATAAGGTTGGCGCAAAAATAGCAGAAATGCTACACGTAGAGGCAGCGATGGTAACATCGGGCGCTGCCTGCGCCATGGTTTTAGGTACTGCCGCAACAATAACCGGCACAAATGCCGAAAAAATTAAACAACTGCCCAATTTGCCCGGCCCCCGCCCCGAGGTAATTATGCAAAAAACACACCGTTACCTATTTGACCAAGCGGTTAGTACCACCGGCGCAAAGATTATAGAGGTTGAAGGAGTTCCCGAAATGGAGAATGCTGTTAATACAAACACTGTTATGGCCTTGTTTTTTAATGCCGCCGAAAAAAGCAGTATTACCCATCAGGAATTTTTAATTATAGCACAAAAGCACAAAATTCCAACTTTTCTGGATGCCGCGGCAGATGTGCCACCGGTTGAAAACCTGTTTAAATTTCAGAAAATGGGCTTCGACCTGGTAACATTTTCGGGCGGTAAAATGATGCACGGCCCACAAAGTGCCGGCTTACTTTTCGGTCGTAAAGATTTAATTACTGCTGCACGCTTAAACCACAGCCCGCACGAGGCACCCATCGGCAGGCCGATGAAGGTAAATAAAGAAGAAATGTTTGGCATGTATGCCGCCCTAAAATCATACCTCGAACGGGATCATAAAAAAGAATGGGAAGAATGGCTACAACGAGCCAAACGAATCGGCGCTCAGTTAGAAACTCTCTACTCCGTAAAAACAGAAACCTACATCAGCCCGGGGCCGGCCAATGCCTTCCCAAGTTTAAACGTAACCTGGAATACCTCAAAAATTAAGATAAAACCCGAAGCTGTGCTTACTGCTTTAAAAAACGGCACGCCAAGTATAGTGGCAAACAGCGACGGTGATAAATTAAATATTGGCGTAGTACTGTTGCGCCCCGACCAGGTAGATGTAGTTGCAAGGCGTGTAAAAGAGATATTGCAACAGGCAGTTTAAATATCCCAAAAGCCGCTACACGGTTCAAATTATTTCTCTAATAAATTAATTAATGCGAAAATTATTTTTTGTAATCGCACTTTTATTGTGTGTTTTCCAGGTAAAGGCACAAGCGCAAACCTATAATATAGTCATCAAAAACGGGCACGTTATCGACCCTAAAAACAGTATTGATAAAATAACTGACATAGCCATAAGCGATGGTAAAATTGTACGCGTGGCAGATAATATCGACCCTAAACAAGGCATACAAGTGGTAGATGCCACCGGCCTTTGGGTTACCCCGGGCTTAATTGATATCCACTCACACAACTTCTGGGGTACTGAACCCGATCATGCTTATGAAAACGGGAACCTGGCACTCCCGCCGGATGGCTTTACGTTTCGTAATGGTATAACCACGGTTGTAGATGCAGGCAGTTCTGGCTGGCGTACCTTCCCTACCTTTAAAGCACAAACTATTGATCAATCACAAACACGGGTGCTTGCCTTCCTGAATATTGTTGGCGAAGGGATGCGCGGCGGCTATGAACAAAATGCCAATGATATGGACCCTAAAATGGCAGCGATTGTAGCCAGAAAATATAAAAACCTGATTGTGGGTTTTAAAATAGCACATTACGAAGGCCACGAATGGACACCAGTTGATAACGCCGTTGAAGCTTCGAAACAAGCAGGCAACATACCCCTTATGGTTGATTTTGGGGGCAGTACCCCGCCCCTGCCCATTGAAGAACTATTTATGAAACATTTGCGCCCCGGCGATATTTTTACACACTGCTTTGGCCAGCTTGGTAACCGGGAATACATTGTAGACTTGAAAACCAACCATATAAAATCCTTTGTTTGGAAAGCCCGAGAACGCGGCATAAACTTCGATGTAGGTTATGGTGGTATCAGCTTTGCTTTTTCGCAAGCTATCCCCGCAATTAAAGAAGGTTTTTTTCCAAACTCTATCAGCACAGATATGCACGCCGGCAGCATGAATAATGCTATGAAAGACATGCTAACCACGATGTCGAAATTCCTGGCCATTGGGATGGATCTTAAAGGCGTTATTACTGCAAGCACCTTTACGCCAGCCAAAGAAATTGGCCATCCGGAACTAGGGAATTTAAGTATTGGTACCGATGCTGATGTAGCCATCTTAAACTTAAGGAAAGGCAACTTCGGCCTGTTTGACTACACAGGCTACAAGATTAATGCTACCCAAAAACTGGAGTGTGAACTAACCATCAGGGCCGGAAACATTGTTTACGACCTTAATGGCATTGCAAGCCCCATTTATGAGCCACAAACTGTTTCGGCAAATCAAAAAAAGGAAGCAAAATCTATTACTCATTAACAGACTAGCGCAAGTAAATAATTGAATTAATATTTATTTTTCTAGAAGGGCTGTCAATAGACAACTTTTATGAACAAGGCGATACCAGTTTAGGATAGTGAACCGATTACCCGAACAATTTTGTCCTGCCCTCCTTATATTTCATAATTATCCTGCTTAATTAAAGTGTAAAACCGAGTTACGTATTGAATTTATTTAATGTATCAAATGTGTATGAATATATTGAAAGAAATTAAAAAAGCGAATTAGAAAACTAACGTTTATCCATCAATGCACGTCAAAAAAAATCGTTAATGATTATTATTTAAACCATTACGAAATTTTTTTAAAAAAATAAATTTATCCCTCAAAATTTAACAAATTGGACTGGTTATTGAAACAATTTCTGTAGACGTGTATGATGTGCAAGAAAGGATAGTGAGTCGCTATCATTTCTTTAAAATTCCTTTCTATAATTATGGTTGATATAATACAAAGAAACAATGTTAGTGTAACAGGCTGTGGAGACCAAACGATGATTTTCGCTCATGGTTTTGGTTGTAACCAAAATGTATGGTTGCCTGTAATACAGGCACTGGAATCCGACTTTAGATGTGTCCTGTTCGATTATGTAGGTGCCGGAAATTCGGATCTAAGTGCGTATGATAAGCATAAGTATGCTACATTAGACGGATATGCAAAGGATGTTTTGGATATCTGTGAAGCACTGGCAATCGAAGCACCTGTTTTTGTGGGACATTCTGTTAGTGCCATGATTGGTGTACGAGCCGCATTATTAAAACCCGGCTATTTCAGTAAAATGATTTTTGTATCCCCGTCTCCCTATTACATTAACGATGGTGAATATATTGGAGGTATGGAAGAATCTGATCTGTTAGATTTATTAAGTATGATGGATAATAATTATTTGGGCTGGTCATCTGCTATTGCCCCTCTGGTTATGGGAAATGCTGACAAGCCTGAACTAGGGGAAGCGCTTACTGCCAACTTTTGTTCAACCGATCCAAATATTGCCAAGGAATTTGCCCGGGTAACTTTTCTGTCTGACAGCAGGCCCGACCTTCAAAAGCTGGAAGTTCCAAATTTTACGCTCCAATGTTCTGATGACATGCTTGCACCTTTGGCGGTAGGTAATTATATTTACAAACATACAGCAAACAATACGCTAACTATTTTAGAAGCAACAGGACATTGCCCGCATTTGAGCGCCCCTCAGGAAACAATAGAAGCCATAAAATCCTACGTTAGTGTTCCGTTAATGGAATACTGCTAATATGAAAAACCCAATTGATTACGAAGTTTTATATGAAAACGCAGCTTGCGGGATGATCACTTTTCAGCCTGATGGCCGGATAGTATATGCAAACCATACTTTGCTAAATTGGACAGGTTATGACGAGACAGCAATAAAAACAAAAAAATTCCCCGAACTTCTGCACAAAGGCGGTAACCTATACTACCACCTCTTTATTCTGCCCTTGCTTCAAATGCATTCGGCA
The DNA here is from genome assembly GCF_001911425.1 of Mucilaginibacter polytrichastri. Taxonomy (GTDB): domain Bacteria; phylum Bacteroidota; class Bacteroidia; order Sphingobacteriales; family Sphingobacteriaceae; genus Mucilaginibacter; species Mucilaginibacter polytrichastri. The sequence goes on from NZ_MPPL01000001.1 coordinate 3,351,133, forward strand.
GTAAATGAAATCAATCTGGAGATACGGACGCCTTCTGGAAGCCTCCCTGTGTTATTCAGCGCAGTAACAGGTGAATTAAGGGAAGTGGAAGGAAAAGTTATCAATGGAATTATCTTTAAGATAGCAGAGCGAAAAAAATTTGAAGCAGAATTATTGAACGAAAAAAACAAGGCAAAAGGCGAGCATGAAAATCAAAGCCTGGTTTTAAGGGAGGTTGCTTACAATCAATCACACCTGGTACGGGCTCCTTTAGCCAGCATATTAGGTTTGATTAGCTTATTGGAAGAGAATGATGAAGTAAACCCTGATAACAAAGCAATTATAAAAATGTTAAATATAAGCGCATCGAATCTGGATAAGGTGATCACAAACATTATAACACTGTCTGCTAAGGGACAAGGAGGCTTATAACATTACCCTTAATTAGCTTTTGTAGCATGGTTGAAAAGTTCGTTATTGCCTCAAGTCAATTCGGCATAATTGCCCTGCTCTTTTATCGCATATAAAGCATTCTCTGTTCACTGGGCAATATCCCCAAAGCGCTGTTCTTCGCTAGCCAATTTGAAAACCTTTGAATTACATGCGCTGGCTTGCTTGCAGTTCCGTTTCAAAGCGCTACTCTTCATTAATGTACAGAAACATCAAGAGGAGCAGATAACCAAAATCGATTAGTATATATTTGTTAAGCCATAGAACATTGTGCACTCAAAACATTTATAAATGAATAGTGAGCCTTCAATTTTATCAGGCTACCCAACCTATTTTTTATATTCAGCAATGTATAATTTAAACTCAATCTGCACGTCAATTAATTAACTTTAAACTGGTAGATAACAGATTGCGACGTATTTCCAGCTGTATCTTTTGTTACTATTTTCCAATAGTATGTTATTGTACTGGAAACGTCCACATCATATTTACTATCCATTAAACCGCTTTTAAATAGTATAGGCGTAGTAGTGGTACCAAAGTAAAGGTCATAGCCGCTAATATCATTATCTACATCGGCCCCATTCCAGTTCAATGTTACTTTGCCGTTATTGGCAGAAACACTCAACATTTGAGTTGGCGATATAGCCTCTGCAGGATATGGGGCATAAGAGGTTTTACCTGGCCCTGCGTTATAGAACTTCCACGTATCACTAACTGCAACATCGGTACTTTGAAATGATAGAGACTTAACAGACCATAAATATGGTGTAGCAATATCTAAAACGACATCCTGCTGAATACTGGTGGTGGTTTGTGTGGTTGCAACGCCAGTTAACAAGTTTTTGACGTTAATTTCATACTTATCTGCATTTGCCGCGGCATTCCATTTAAGCGTAACGGTACTTTGCACAGCTGAAATTACTATGCCCTGTGTACAAAGTGCATTTTGGGCCGGAAAAACCAACACGGCCTTCACCGGTGCCGCCACTGGTACAGGGTCTGTATCATTATTCCCACCACCGCCGCATGCGGCAAGCATCAGTGAAAATATGGCGATTGTATAAATTAAATAGCGTTGTTTTTTCATTGCTTGATTATTTTATAAACCGACTCTTTTCCATCTGCGATAATATGTATGGAATAAAACCCTGTTGTAAGTGTACTGGCATCGATACTAACCACCCCTGAAGTATTATTATATGTTTGATTATATCTTAACCGGGCATCAGAAAAACCATAGATTTTGATATCGCAGATTTTAATATTTGCACTGCCTAAGTTAACGTACAAAATATTGTTAAACGGGTTAGGATAAGGCGCCTGTTCATCTTTGGTATTTATCACCTGGTCAACTGTTCCCTGGCATGGCTTATCTGTGCTAACAGATAGCTTATTCCCACCTTTAATAAGTGGCAGCGTAATAGAATTACTATGCGTGGTATATAATGCCCCATTAAGCTGTATGTTATACACATCACTTCCGTTCAGGCTTAGGGTTACTGTGTTTACAGACTTATTAACCGTAGCATACAATGCCAGGTCTTTAGGTTCGGTAATCACCAAATCATAACATTGATTGAAATTTGCAACACCCCCGGCGGTGATACAAACATTATAAGTACCCGGCGAAAGCTGATCAATGGTAACATCTCCGGTAAAACTATACGTTTTGTTTAGCCCGTTACTGGTTAATGTTGCGGTGTAATTTAACTTTTGTACAGGTGATATGGTAATCATACCATTGTTTGAGCCTTTACAGGTTACACTGGTAGTGGATATTTTGAAATTAGTTGCCGGTACAGTAATGGTAAGTTTACCCGTTTTATAAACAAAACTATAATTATTGGATACTGCCCCCGACGGAACCAAATCATACACACCTTCTGCTGATGTATTATCTGCAGTGGTAGATATGGTGGGTAAAGTATTCAGACTGCTTTGACTATCGCCATTTACAAAACCACTATAGCTTACTGTTAAAGCCGGATTATTTTGCCCGTATGCACGGGTTTGATCATTAGCGGTGATGGCAAGCGATGCTTTGCTAATAATAAATGGTGTGCTTGTGAAGGTAAGTTTATAATTTGCATTTAGGGCTAATGTACCTTGAGCAATTTTATAAGAACCAGCTGCTTCACCAGCTGCTCTTGCTATGCTGCCCGAAAACTGGTCGTCGTTTACAAGGCGCCCGCTGGTAACCTGGTAGGTAAATACAGGATCACTATCGCCATATGTTTTGCTAAAATCATTTGCCTTAACCGCAACCTGAAGCGGGCTTATTATTAACTTTTGTGCAACGTTAACAGCTGGCAGGTAATTAATGCTGCCTGCCTGTGAAGCTGTGATATTAACAACACCGGCACCAATTATATGAACCTTACCACCAACAATAGATGCAACCGCAGAGTTATCTCCGCTATAAATTATTGTATTATCCGGATTATTGCTTGATGCAGCAGGCGTAAAGTCGGCGTCGCCATAAGTAGCATAAGCATCTGGTGCTAAAGTGATAACCTGTTGTGGTATTTTTCTAACATTCAGGTTAATTTTAAATTGGCCTGCACCAGTTACATTGTATGCGGAAACAGTATAGTCCGTAGCCGTTGAAAGTTCTGTAGCAGTGCCGCTTATAATACCTGTAGTTTGGTCAAATGCTAGCCCTGCCGGTAATTTGGCCGAGATGGTATAACCCGTAAGCGTTAAAGTTCTGAGCAGCGAATTTTGTAAATCTGCAATAATAAGCCTCCCCGAGTTATCAAACAGCAACCCGTGAGGCTGCCCAAAAGTAGCAGCGGTACCAATTCCGTTGGCAGCACCTTGTGTATCTGTACCCGCTATTGTTGTTACAATTCCATCAGCCGTAATTTTTCTAATCCGGTTACTGGTGGCTGCGTATAGGTTATCATTAATGTCAATAGCAAGCGCAACTGGCGCCATAACCCCGGCTTCGGTTCCGGTACCATCTTTATTTGCGGTTAAACCATTACCTGTAAAAATACTTATCGTACCGGATGGCGTTATTTTCCTGATCAGGTTATTGGCATAATCTGTTACGAATAAATTTCCCCGGCTATCTGTAACTATACCTGAAATAAAAGAATCGCCCCCTGCATTAGGTATGGTTGCTACAGTAGTGATCATACTGGTCGAAACATTAATTTTTCTGATTTTAGCCCCGCCTTTTTCACTTACATATAAATTACCGGCTGCATCAATAGTTATGGCATCGGGCGCATTTAAGCTGGCAAAATAAGTGTAGCCATCAATTGACGACGCATAGCCTGTGCCTGCATATGTACTCACATATCCTGATGGTGAGATCTTTCTTATTAAATTATTTCCGCGATCTGCTACATACAGGTTTCCTGAAGCATCGGCAACTATACCACTAGGGTTTCTAAATTTGGCAAGCTGACCGGCACCATCTGCCAACCCGTTGTTAGTATTTCCGGCAAAGGTGCTAACAACACCTGCCGGGGTTATTTTTCTGATAAGCCCGTATTGCGAATCAAGTGCGTAAATATTGCCGTCTATGCTGCTTGTTAAACCAGCCAGTGTACCAAAAGACGCAGCTACGCCAACTCCATCAGCATATCCGCGTACACCTTGCGAACCCGCAAGCGTTGTTGTTTGAGCATATACTGTAGCCGGTACTGGCCCCCCTGTGTTTTTCGGAGATATATTTCCGGCTGATTGATTAATGCCTAATGCCACAGGCGTATCGTAAGTGATGTTTGGTGCTGGCAATGCAAGCACTTCAAGCGCGAGTGTGGTATTACTCATGCCAGAAACATTGGCAGCAATTACAGGGTAATTATTAGCCGCGGTTACATTACTGGTTATACCGGTTATAGTTCCTGTTGTGCCATCAAAAACTAATCCGGCGGGCAATGGCTGGCTAAGCTGATAACCATTAAGTAATATTCGCCTTAAAGTATTATTACCAAAATCTGTAACAAGTAACGCCCCGTCTGTTGCAATTGTAATACCGGTTGGCCTGTTAAAACTCGCATTTAAACCCACACCATCGTTAAATCCGCTTACTCCTTTTCCGGCTATTGTTGTTACTACGGCATCAGGCGTTACTTTTCTAATCAGATTAGTGCTCTGATCTGTAACATATAAATTATCGTTATTGTCAATAACAATAGATGTTGGACGATAAAATCTGGCTGCAGAACCGATACCATCTTTACTTTCCCAAATACTGGAGATGGCTCCGGCAAAAGTTGTTACTACACCTGCCGGGGTAATTTTCCTAATCATATTGTTATAATTATCTGCAATAAAGAAATTGCCTTTACTGTCTGCAGCAATACCAGTAGGGTTATAAAAACTGGCACTGGTACCCGTACCATCTTTGCTACCACCATAAACACCATCACCCGCAAATGTGGTAACCGTACCGTCAGGCGTTACTTTCCTTATTAAGCTTCCGCCTTGTTCGGCTACATATAAATTATCATTTGCATCCGCTATAATACCGTAAGGGTAATAGAACCCCGCTGCCGACCCTTTTCCGCTATGCGAATTTGCATTGAGGTTACCAGCCAGGGTAGACACCATGCCATCAGGTGTTATTTTCCTGATCATGTTGTTATACCTGTCTGTTACATAAACATTTCCGTAACTATCAAGCGCAACACCACTTGGGTTGTTAAACATCGCAACAGCAGCAGGGCCATCATAAAATCCGGCTGTGCCATTGCCCGCAAGCGTACTTACAACCCCATCTGGCGTAATTTTACGGATCATATTATTTGCCTGGTCGGCGATGTATATGTTGCCAACATTATCAGTAACAATGCCTGCCGGATTATTAAAGCGTGCATCAGTTAGCACCCCATCTATATTTCCCGATTGGATATTACCTGCTATAGTTGTTGTGTTGCCAAAGATAACTGCCGGAACAGCCCCCCCGGTATTAGCGGGCCCAATGTTAACCTGTGTATAAGTATAAACTTTTGATGGCAGGTAACTGATGGCCGGTGCAGGATCTGCCGTTACAGTAATAGTTAACTTAGTACTGCTTGTGCCCGAAGCATTATTTGCAGTAATCATATAATCTGTGGCAGGCATAGCCTTTTTAGGGGTACCGGTAATTATACCAGTGTTAACATCGAAACTTAAGCCTCGAGGGAGTGGCTTATCAATAGCATACCCGGTTAAATGAACTTTACTAATAAGGTGCCCATCATACTCAGCTACAATTAAAGCATCCTGGTTATTGGTGAGCGTTAAACTTACCGGGCCATTAAATCCGGCTGCTGTACCAATCCCTGAAACCGAGGCTGCCGTACCATTGCCCGCGATGGTTGTTACTGTACCGTCGGTTGTTATCTTCCTGATCACATGGCCATGATAATCTGATACATACAGGTTACCTATTTTATCTGCAATAATGCATGTTGGGTAATTAAAGCTTGCAGCAGTTAATTTTCCATCAACCGAGGCCGCTGTACCACTGCCTGCAAAAGTAGAGACTAAGCCAGCCGGTGTGATTTTTCGGATCAGGTTATTTTTTGTATCAGCAACATATAAATTACCGTCAATGTTGGCGGTTACAGCGTCGGGATTATAAAAGGTAGCTGCGGTACCTGCACCATTGGCAGCACCCATTGTACCATTACCGGCAAATGTAGTAACAACCCCGGCAGGTGTTACTTTACGTATAGCATTATTCTGCTGATCAGCTACATACATATTATCATTCTTATCCATTGAGAACTGATAACTGCCATGGAATAATGCACCGGCGCCTGTGCCATCCTGTAGCCCATAGTTATTACTGCCAACAAATGTAGTTTCCTGCCCATTAGCTATTTTTATAATACGGTTATTGCCATCACTGCCCGGCCAGTTTGAACCAACACCAATAAATAATTCATCTTTTGAGTTGATAGCCAGGCCGATCGGGTCATCTAATGAGGCGGGAAAATCAGAATGGTTATAAAAAGAGGAACCGGCATAGGTACTTACAATACCAGCCGGACTGATCTTTCTCACTAAATTATCAATACGATGAGTTACATATATATTATTAGCAGCATCAACAGCCAAACCCGAAGGATATTTAAATGCCGCAACATCAGCCGGGCCGTCTATATAATCATATTGGCCGATACCGGCAATCCGGCTTACGCTTCCATATCCGCCCGTAGGTATGCCGCCACCACTGTTAGCAGGCACTAACGGCGCTATAATAACGCCGGCAGTAAAAGTTTGACTGGCCGCATAACTAATTTGTGGTTTTTCCGGATATGCTACAGAAAGGTTGATAGTTGTTGCACTGCTTCCATTACTGTTATACCCTGTAACGGTATATGTTTTGGCAGGCATCACCTCATTTGCAGTGCCGCTTATTTTACCGGTTTTACTATCAAAATTCAATCCTGACGGCAAAGCCAGATCTATGACATAGCCTGTTAACACAACTTTTCGCACTTGCTGATTAGCCGACACATATAAGTTACCAGACGCCTGGTCATAACAAATAGCGATAGGCGCAGAGAAAGCCGCTATTGTGCCAACTGCATTGACCAGAAGATTGGAACCATTACCCGCCAGCACAGTTGCTATGCCCGCAGATGAAATTTTCATGATCTTATTGACAGACCAGTCTGCTACATAGATATTCCCTGCTCTATCCATAGCCAGTGCATTTCCATTATAAATGTAGCCGCCACTGCTGTTTGGCCCGCTTGGGGTGCCTGCAAAAAAAGTAGTAACTACCCCAGAAGGCGTAACTTTCCGGATGAGATGGTTACCCGAGTCACCTACGTATAAATTACCGCTTGCATCCACACAAATACCACTTGGATAATTAAAGCTTGCCGCCGTACCGGTACCGTTTGCCGAACCCGAAATACCACTCCCCGCCAGCGTGCTAACAATACCATCAGGTGTAATTTTCCGCACAGTGTTTGATGACTGATCTATCACATACAGATTTCCTACGGCATCAATTGTAATGTTATTAGGTGTAGCAAAAGAAGCCGCCACGCCAACACCATCCACCGACCTGTTATCAGTATTACCTGCAAAGGTGCTTACCACACCTGCCGGCGTAATTTTACGGATCACATTATTGCCCTGATCTAACACATAAAGGTTGCCATCCCTATCAATGGTTAAATCCTTTGGCCTGCTAAACGTGGCAGTGGCCGCACTACCATTATTTAGGCCGTAATTCCCATTTCCGGCAAAATTGGTTACTACACCGGCAGGCGTAATTTTACGGATTAAATTCAAACTCTGGTCTGCTATGTAAATGTTCCCGGCTTGGTCTGTTACAAGTCCGGCAATGGCGTTATAGAGATATGGATTACTTACCGGCGCCGGAAAATTAGCGCCAATGGCCACTGTTGACACCATTGAATAAACAACCGGTTCAATAGCAGTCCCGCTGTTACTTGGCTGCAGATCCGTGATAGCCTTACCGGCTGTATACGTACTCACATTTCCATAACTTATTTGGGGAGCCGCAATAAAGTTAAAGCCGGTAATGTTGCCACTACCATAAGCATTATTAACTACAACACTGCCCGATGCCGTACCCGGAGCCAAAGTAGCGACAATGGATGTTGGCGAAGTAACAGTGTAAGACAATGCCGCCACACCACCAAAGCTTACACTTGTAGCTCCGATAAAATTGTTGCCGGTTATAGTAACTACTGTGTTTGCGTTTGCCGAAGTTGGTGTTATTGCTGTAATTGCCGGTGCTACCAGGGGCACCCCCACATCAATTTTGATAGTTGCCAATCCCGATCCGGCACTGTTAATAGCACTAATTGTATAATTTGTTGCCGGTGAAATGACGGTTGGTGTACCGCTAATAGTCCCTAAGTCGGAAATTGACAAACCAGCAGGAAGTATAGGAGTTACCTGGTAACCAACAATCGCTATTTTTCTGATAGCATTATTCCCCTTATCAGCAACGTACAAATAGTTATTGGCAAACCTGATGTCCCAGGGATTTTTGAAACTTGCCAACGTGCCAACTTTATCAGTCAGCGCACCTACGCCTGTGCCTGCAATAGTACTTACAACGCCCTGCGGTGTAATTTTTCTAATAGTGTGATTACTAACGTCGGCAACGTATAAGTTACCTACCATATCTGAAGTAATTCCCTGGGGATTATAAAATGTAGCAGCTGTGCCGTTTCCATCAGCATTACCTTGTTGAAAACTCCCTGCAAGTGTGCTTATCCCTGCAGGCGTAATTTTTTTTATTAAATTATAATCGGTTATATAAATGTTGTCATAATTATCAATCGTGATACCCTTGGGGCTTGCGAAACCGGCATTAGCAAGCGGGTTATCAGAACCTCCAATATTGCCGGCAATTGTAGAAACAATACCATCGGTGGTTATTTTCCGGATACGGTAGCTTCCGGCATCAACCACAAATAGGTTTCCTTCTGTATCAAAAGCTAACCCGGTGATATTAATAAATGATGCAGAACCGGATGCTCCATCGTTAAACACAGCGGTACCATCGCCCGCAAATGTACTTACAACCCCTGTCGGCGTTACTTTTCTAATCTTGTGATTCCCGGCATCAGCAACAAATAAATTTCCGGCTTTATCTATTGCCATTGCATTTATGAGTTGAAAACCGGCGGCGGTGCCTGCACCATCGGTACTTGCTGCTGTTGTGCTGCCCGCAAATACAGTGGTTACTCCGGCCGGGGTAGTTTTTCGTATAAGCGTATTTTCTGCGCTGTAAGCATTGCCTATGGCATCAATAACTACTGCCACCGGCTGATTAATATTGGCAGAGCTTTGTGTTTCGGTACTGCCTGCAATAGACTTTACCTGCATATATATGGCCTCTGGCACGGCGCTGCCGTTATTAGTTACGTTAATTGCTGTTGCAGCAACACCAGCTTTAAAACTCGCGGTTGCAGGGTAACTGATAGCCGGCGCAGCAGCATAAGCAAACCCCGAAGCTGTAGCCGAACCATAACTATTGATTACTTTAACACTGTTGCCCTGCGCCCCCGCCGGGACAATAGCCTTTATAGTTGTTGAAGAAACAACCGTATATGGCGATACACTAACACCGCCAATCTGAACGCCCGAAGCATCCGTAAAATTACTTCCGGTTATGGTTATCGCATTACCGGGGGTGGCCGTTGTGGGTGCAAATAGTGTAATGGACGGTGCAACTGCCGGTATCTTTACCTCAAAGCTTATGGTGGATGTGCTGCTGCCGTAAATATTGCTGCCGGTTATTTTATAAGACTTTGAACCAGACGAGGCCGTTGGGATACCACTTATTACACCGGTAGCCCCATCTAAATTAAGGCCTTCAGGTAAAGCCGGGCTAATCGTATAACCCGTTTGAACAACTTTTCTTATCGCATAATTGTAGGCATCACTAACATACAGGTTTCCGTCTGCTCCTATTGTAATGCTGTACGGATAATTGAACCCTGCATCTGAACCAACTCCATCTGTTAATCTCTTATTGCCGTTGCCTCCGGCTACGGTGCTCACCATCCCATCCGGGCTGATTTTACGGATGCGCTGATTGCCTTGATCTGCCACAAAAAGATTTCCAAAACCATCTGCCACTATAGCACTTGGGTTGCTAAACTTTGCGTCTGCAACCGGGCCGTCCGCATAACCATTAACACTGCCCGCTACGGTTGTAACGTTTCCGGAAGGAGTTATTTTTCTGATCCTGTTACCATTTACTTCAGTTACATACAAATTATCTGAAGCATCAAATGCTAACCCGGATGGGGTTGAAAAAATAGCTGCTGCACCCACACCATCTGTACTTGTTCCATAAGTTCCCCCGGCAAAAGTGGTTACCTGTCCATCGGGTGTAATTTTGCGTATGGCATTGTTATACATATCCGATACATACAAATTACCCTTTACATCAAAAGCAAGCCCTGTAGGTGAATTAAAATTTGCGCTGGCAGCACTTCCGTTGGTAAATCCCTGCGCATTTCCTGCAAATGTGGTTACCGTTCCATCTGGTGTTATTTTTCTTATCCTATTATTTCCCTGTTCGGCCACGTAAATATTTCCCGCAGCATCGGCTGCTAAACCTTTAGGGTAATTAAAATTTGCCGCGGCACCCGTACCATCTTTGTAGCCATTGTTACTTACACCGCCGGCCAGCGTGGTTACATTACCGTCTTTTGTGATTTTACGAATCTGATAATAATCATCGGTAACATATGTATTACCATCTCCGTCTGTAGTCATCCCTTGCGGTGTACTGAAACGCGAAGTTGTAAGTGTGCCGTTAGTGTAGCCCTGTGTGCCATTACCTGCGTAGGTTGTTACGGTGCCGTAAGTACCGGATATAGCACCGCCATTATTGGCCGGCGTTAAAGAAGTGATAGCCGTGCCAACAGTAAAACTTTGGGTTAGCGTATACGATATGGCCGGTGGCGGGTTTAATTGTAATTGGCTATAGGTAGCAGTACCAAATGGATTTATAACCTTTATTTCTGTGGCTGTACTCCCCTGCGGTATACTGGTGGTAATAATGGTAGGTGACACAATAAAAAAATCGACATTTGAAGAACCGACTTTAACTGCTGTAGCACCAACAAAATTCGTCCCCGTGAGTTTTAATCGCATGCCCGCACCTATATTTTGAGGCGAAACGGCACTAATTACCGGCGGTAGTTCCGGAATCTTTACTTCGATATTTATGGGAGTTGTATTTTTTCCTGCGAGGTTAGCTACTGTTACCGTGTAATCTGTTGCCGGTGAAGTTACATTTGCGCTGCCGGTTATTTTACCATCCTGATTTAAAATTAATCCATCTGGCAGTGCCGGTGAAATTGCATATCCCGTTAATGCTATTTTATAGATATTGTTGGTTGATACATCACTATAATAGATGTTATTAGCCTGATCAATAGTGATTCCAAAAGCAGAATAGCTGGTATTAGTTGCATGCGTAAAGGTAGTAACCCCTCCCTGTAAAGATACCTTTCTTATCGCACCGTTATATTGAGAGATGTATAGATTATTACTGTTATCAAACACTAAATTGTATGGAAAATTAAAAATTGCAGCAGTCCCTGCACCATCTGCATCCTGTAAAAGACCTGTATTACTCCCACCGGCCAGGGTTGTTACTACTCCACCAGAAGTAATTTTTCTAATAAGATTATTCCCCTGATCAGCCACGTACAAATTTCCTGCGTTATCAAGTGCCAGGCCCTGTGGGTTTGAAAACTTAGCTGCGGTACCTGCTCCATCAGCAAATCCCTGCCCGCCACCTGCCAGGGTTGTTACCAACCCGGCCGGAGTAATTTTGCGGATCATGTTATTACCCGCATCGCTAACGTAAAGGTTGCCGTTATTGTCCCGGATAATTGATGCCGGGTAATTGAAACTTGCAGCAGTGCCCGTGCCGTTTGTTGAACCGTTGTAACCAGCACCTGCAATTAGGGTAGAAGTGCCGTTTGGTGTTATCTTTAATATTGTATTACTGGTTTTATCAGCCACATAAATATTCCCCAAATGGTCTGTTACCAATCCGGAAGAACTGTAGTTACCCGGATAAGTACTTACTACACCTTCAGGAGTAATTTTTCTTATTAACCTGTTTACCTGGTCACATACATAAATATTTCCTTGGTCATCTGCCGTTAAACTTACAGGCGAATAAAAGCTGGCAGTTTGCGCAGTACCATCAGTAGCGCCAGGTACACCACTGCCTGCAAAAAGTATTTTTTGACCTAAATATTGCCTGGGTATATTACTATTGCCACTTGGTATTATATTTACAGGTTGGCCGGTTTTTAACTGTTGAGGGCTTGTATAAGTAACTGCGGGCAACGTTGTGATGGTAAATCCACTTTTGCTTCCGTTGCCATAGGGGTTAATAACTGTTACAGCACCATCTATAGCTGCCGGGGGTATCTTTGCCACTACCTTATTGGGAGATAGGATGGTAAACTCTGCCGTCTTCCCTCCTATTATAACACCAGAAGCTTCATAAAAGTTACTACCGCTAATTGTGATATAAGTACCTGCAATACTGTTTGAAGGTGAAAACTCAGCAATTACAGGGGCTACAGCCGGTGAAATAACAGCTATATTAATTACCGCTGTACTGCTTCCATATTGGTTAATGGCGGTAACCGTGTAGTCTTTTGCCGCAGCCGTAATATTAGCACTACCACTAATGGCACCTGTTGAAGAATTAAAAATCAGTCCTTCTGTTAATGCAGGGTAAATGGTATAGCCGGCCGCGTTAATTGATCGTATTAAATTGTTGTAACAATCTGCTACATAAACTTTGTCATTTATCATTACAACGCCTGTTGGCCTGCTAAACCTGGCTGCATTGCCTAAACCGTCGCTATTGCCGCTGTTAAGGTTTCCTGCAAGTGTTGTAACATCTCCCGAAGGGTTTAGCATCCTGATCATGTTATTGCCTTGATCTGCTATATACAAATTACCGCCGGCATCAATAGTTAAACCTGTTGGTGCATTAAAAGTAGCGTTGGCACCTTTTGCATTTACCGCACCGGTAAGGCCGTTTCCGGCTATAGTAGTTACTATGCCATCCGGGGTTATTTTACGGATGCGGTTACCTATATTTTCTGTTACGTAAAGTGCCCCTGCGGCATCAAAAACAATACCTGTGGGCCCGTTAAAACTTGCATTTATCCCGGTGCCATCAACACTCATAGCCGAACCGCTTCCCGCAAAGGTTGTTACCACACCTGCCGGAGTAATTTTTCTGATCTTATTGCCGCTTAGCTCGGCCACATAAACATTACCCAAGGCATCAACAGCAATGCCATAAGGGCTATTAAAACTGGCATTAGTACCCACCCCGTCTCCACTACCATAATAACTGTTGCCTGCAAACGTGGATACGACACCCTGGGGAGTTATTTTCCTGATCAGGTTATTAAACCTGTCGGCTACATAAATATTTCCGTTAGCATCCAGCGCAATGCCACAGGGATTATTAAAGCTTGCGGCAATGCCCGTGCCATTGGTGCTGCCTGCAGTATTGTTTCCGGCAATTGTTGTCACAACGCCTCCGGCTGCAATTTTTCGAATCCTGTTACCATATTGGTCTGCTACATAAATATTTCCAGCCTGGTCTGCTGCAATGCCGGTAGGATAATAAAAACTTGCCGCTATACCTGTGCCATCGACTGTTGAATAGGAGCCGCTACCAGCTAAAACACGTGTATAACTGTAGCCATCCGGCGACACAACTGCGCCACCCGTATTGGTGGGTACAGTATTTGTAATCGCCATCCCGACATTAAACTGCTGTGGTGTATTGTATGAAATTTGTGGAGATTGAGCTTTACAAATTAAGGAAACCAAAAACAGTGATAAAGCCAGTATAAATTTATTCATGTAGGACAAGGTGGTTTGGTTGATCAAACCCTTAAAAATATAACTTTTTGGCCACTTAATTCATTTTACAAAACGTAACTTTTGCATTACAAAACAATATTATTGAAATCACATCGAGAGCAATAAGCGTGGTCACTGATGCAGCTCGGGGTGGCAAAAGGCAATAAAGTAAATAGTGAAAAGAACTCACCTGCCATCCGACTACAGTTGAGTATGAATACCCAATTAAAGGCAGAAAATAAATTCACATTTTACAAGTACGATTAACGGAAATAAGTAGCAGCGAATTCAGGATCTTAATCTTTGCATGCTTTTATGGTTTTGGCTAAACAAAAAGCAGATTTGGATAAATCCTAACGGCCAAAGCAGCACATCTTTGTATCAACAAAAGAAAACAATTATGCGCGTATTTGTAACAGGAGCCACAGGCTTCATTGGTACTGCCATTGTGCAGGAGTTAATAGGTGCCGGCCACCAGGTATTAGGGCTGGCCCGGTCGGATGCATCTACCCAAAAGCTGATCGATGCCGGAGCAGAAGTTCACCGGGGTGACCTGGAAGATCTTGATAGCCTGAAAAGCGGCACTGCGTTGGCAGACGGCGTAATCCACGCCGGATTCATCCATGACTTTACCCGCTTCGCGGAAGTTTGCCAGGCAGATAAAAAAGCTATTGAAGCCATAGGCGAAGTATTAGCCGGCTCTAACCGCCCGTTTATTGTAACCTCGGGAACAGCGCTGGTAAGCCCAGGAAAACTGGCCACCGAAGACATCATCCCACCGCTTAACCCAGCATGGCCGCGGGCTTCAGAGCAAACAGCAGATGCCATGGCCGCCCTGGGTGTCCGTGCGGCAGCTCTTCGTTTATCACCATCAGTACATGGCGACGAGGATAAACACGGATTTATCCCCATGCTGGTTAATATCGCTAAAGAAAAAGGTGCATCGGCTTATATTGGCGAGGGACTCAACAGGTGGAATGCCGTACACAGGCTGGACGCTGCCCATCTATTCCGCCTGGCATTAGAAAACACTACCCCGCGTGCCCGCTATCATGCTTCTACAGAAGAAGCCATCACAGTAAAATCTATTGCTGAAGCTATCGGTAAACAACTGAATATCCCGGTAAAATCAATCGCACCAGAAGCTGCCGCAGAACATTTTGGCTGGTTTGCACAAATGGCCGCCATTGACTGCCCTGCATCTAGCGTATGGACACAGGAGCATTTAAACTGGCACCCAACACACCCTACCCTGCTTACCGATATTGAGAACGGCGTTTATACCAAATAACGAGCAATAAAATTGAATTAAAAAAGATGAACATTATTGTAACAGGATCTATAGGGAACATCAGCCAGCCGCTGACAGAAATATTGGTTAAACAGGGCCATACTGTAACCGTGGTAAGCAGCGACCCCAAAAAACAAACAGCTATAAAAAACTTAGGCGCAATACCAGCCATTGGCTCGATCTCCGATGTCAGCTTTTTAACCGATACTTTTAAAGGTGCAGACGCAGTTTATGCCATGATTCCTTTGAGTTTTACCGAACCTGATTTGGGCGATTACTTGCACCGTATGGCGC
The DNA here is from genome assembly GCF_001911425.1 of Mucilaginibacter polytrichastri. Lineage (GTDB taxonomy): Bacteria > Bacteroidota > Bacteroidia > Sphingobacteriales > Sphingobacteriaceae > Mucilaginibacter > Mucilaginibacter polytrichastri. Next base: position 3,366,515 of record NZ_MPPL01000001.1, read on the forward strand.
AAAACTACGCACAGGCTCTTAAAGAAGCTGGCATCAAACGGATTGTATTGATGAGCGGCTGGGCAGCAGACTTGGTTAAAGCCGAAAACGTAGAACATGTATTGGATGGGCTGGATGCCTCTATTACTATTATGAGGCCAGCCGCCTTTTATACCAATTTCTACCAGTCGATGGATCTGATCAAAGGCAAGGGCTTCATCGGCAAATTACTAACGCTGCGTTACTCCGGCCTTCGGGCCTTACTGACCGGTAGAACCGGCCTGCTGATGGGAAACTACGGCGGAGAAGACCGGATAGTTTTTGTATCGCCAAAGGATATCGCCGACGCCGTTGCAGAAGAACTGCAATTGGTGCATAAAGAGAAAACCATCCGTTACGTAGGCAGCGAGGAAATAACCTGTAACGAAGCAGCCAGAATAATTGGTACAGCTGTAGGTAAGCCCTGGCTAAAATGGGTATTACTATCGGATAAAGAAATGCTGCAGGGATTGAAGATGGCCAAGTTGCCTGAAAAACTGGCCGAAACATTAGTAGAAATGCAGGCGGCCATGCATAGCGGCAAAACCCTTGAGAATTTTAACCGGAGCAAGCCAAAAATGGGTAAGGTAAAGCTTGCAGATTTCGCTAAAGAGTTTGCAGCAGCTTACCATAAAAATAACGAACTTTAACTTAGCTATGAATAGTAACCAGCTTTTCCGTTTCCAAACAATCACCGAATATCACCGGGCGGCGGGCCTGCCTAAACCGGCGCACCCGCTGATTAGCCTGGTGCACATGGACGACCTGAGCAGGCCACTGGCCGAAAGTTCGTTCAGTGTGGTTTATGATTTTTATTCGATCTCGATGAAAAGGGTGAAAAACGCCAAATTCAAATACGGCCAGCAGGCCAGGGATTTTGATGAGGGCGTACTGTTTTTTATGTCGCCCGGCCAGGTTTTTGGTGTGGACTTTGAAAAAGGCAGCATGGTGCACCGCCCCGAAGGATGGATTATACTGATCCACCCGGATTTTTTATGGAATACGCCGCTGGCCAAAACCATTAAACAATACGAATACTTTAATTACTCTGTTTACGAAGCACTCTATCTTTCAGACAAAGAAGAAACGATGCTCACCACCATCACGCAAAATATTGAACAAGAGTACCATGCTAATATCGACCGGTTTAGCCAAAGCGTAATTATTGCACAGCTGGAACTATTGCTAACTTATTCGGAAAGGTTCTACCAGCGGCAATTCATCACCCGCAAAATCGCCAACCATGAAATCCTAACCAAGCTGGAAGATATGCTCACCAATTACTTTAATAGCGGCGCGCTTGCTCAGAAAGGTCTGCCCAGCGTTACCTATATTGCAGAAAAATTAAATATTTCACCAGGCTACCTAAGCACCCTGCTTAAATCCCTTACCGGACAGAATACGCAGCAACACCTGCATAACAAGCTTATCGAACTGGCCAAAGAGAAATTGTCGACCACCAATCTTTCCGTTAGCGAAATCGCTTATGAACTGGGTTTTGAACATCTGCAGTCTTTCAGCAAGCTATTCAAAACAAAAACCAGCTACTCGCCGCTAGAGTTCCGCCATTCTTTCAATTAAAACCAACAAACATCAACTTTATACATTCAGGGCGTGTTGATGATGAGTTTAGAAATACTTATTATGTGGTTATTTGCGGGAATTATTTAACTTAAATAGCGGGAACAGGGCGCCTATACTTTTTATAATCGCCGAAAGCCCCGGCGCAAATGCGACCGGGACTTGGGTCATCGGCAGACTAAGTGATTCCTGATTCTAAAAAACGTAGAAGATACTGGCCTGTATGCTATTGTTTTTGAAGTCTCCTAAAACAACAGATGGTACTTCCTGAACTTTTTGCAACCCGTAAACATACCTTGCATCAATGCCTAAACCTATGCTGGATTTGTATCCAACTCCGCCAACCATGCCAAAATCAACTTTTTTGAAATATTTGGCATCTGTGATTCCGCCAATATCTTCTTTTACTTTAAAACCCGCTTGCGGGCCGGCTTCTACAAACAAGCCAGAATTGGTACGGTATTTTAAAAGAATGGGAACAGAGGCATAAGAAAGTTTGATATCTTGTGTACCGAGTATCCCTCCCTTAACTTTAGCACCTTGCATGGCATAAAGAAATTCTTCCTGCACCATAAAATTATCTGTGAATTTGTAGGCAACTGTAAGCCCGGCCTGGAAACCCGGCAGTGGGTCTGTAGGGAAATTGGCGCTTGTAAAATTGCTGGCATTGCCACCGGCTGTTAAGCCAAATTCCATTTTACTCAGGAGTTTTTTCCCGAAGCTTTGATTTTCAGTAGTTGTTTGACTAAAACTTTTGCTTGCTATTGCAACCAAAACGACTAAAATTGATAGTAACTTTTTCATAAATTCTTACTTGTTGTAACTTTTAAATTTTGTTGCTTGCATATAGCAAGCTGCTTATTTAAGTCAAAGGTGCGGCATCATAGAAAAGCTTTCTAGCAAAATGTAACCGAAGCGGGCAAATTCACAGTTGAAACTGTTTAAACCAGATTGAAAAAAAAGCGACAATAAGGATAATAGCGCAGAAAGGCTGTCTGCACCACAAACCTTTTAGGCTGCATTGAGTGGTGGCAGCTTTATAAATTGCAGGCATGCTTCCCTGCCAAATAATTAAGATTTACTCCGTTAGTTATAAGCAATTAATGAGCAATATTAGATTACCCCGTAAATGTGAGTTTTAATTTATAACGCGGGGGGGGATTGTGCCAAAAGGAAAAAGTAGAGAAAGAGCTTACAGAGCAACATCATGCCATTTGTAGAAATTTGCTGATAGGGCGCAGAATACGCTTAGCATACGTTTATGCTCAAAAATTTATACCTGTCAAACAAATAACCCGAATTATGCATTCACACATTAACCAAAACTATCCTTTGGCCAGCCAGTTAAGAAATTGTGGTGCTTTTCCTTTGCTCACAATTACCTTCTCGGCAAAGGGTACGTTAAGATTTAAAGAAAGTTTCCTGGAGAAAAAACTGGAGACATCTATAATTGCCTTACGACAGATAAGGTGCTGCCTGTTGGCCCGGAAAAAAGAATTCCCGCTTAGTCTTTCCAGTTCATCCAGATTTTTATTTGGGTAAAAGGTTTTGCCAGAAAATGTAAGCAAATGCGTAATCTCATTGCTGAGGTAGCACATTGCAATGTCATCCAGATTTACCGGGATGATCTTATCCTGATGATAAACCAGCACTGATGCTACAACCTGTGTGTTTTTTGCCGACAGCATTTGCAGCAAAGCATCAAACTGCGGTGTTTGATCGGTAGAAAATACCCTTTTCAGCTGCTTGTACTTTTTAAGAGCAGTATCAAGTGTTTGCCTGGTAAATGGTTTTAAGATATAATCTATCCCGTTGGCTTTGAACGCATCCAGCGCATATTCATCATACGCGGTACAAAAAATAACAGGGACATCAATGGGCTTACTTACAAATATCTCAAAACTTAGCCCGTCGCCCAATTGGATATCACTAAAAATGAGGTCCGGAGCATCATGCGTATTAAAATAGGCAATACCCTCCTTCACCGATCTTAACTGCACGATGTCTACCGTTTCATCCATCAGTTTCCTGATATTCAATTCCAGATCGTCTGCAACGACCCCCTCATCCTCAATGATTACTATGTTCATTATCTAACAATTTAATACTGACTGAAAACTTGTCTTGTCCGTCTTTAATAATTATCTCATCGCCTGACCATAGCCTGTACCGCTCAGCAAGATTAGCTAACCCATAATTAGTTGACATGACCTTGATTTTTTTCTTTTGAATGTTATTGCTAACCACCAGACGGTCGCCATCCTGGCTGATCATAACCTGCAGCGGATCCTCCAGTGTAAAATTATTATGCTTGAAGGCATTTTCAAGTAGTGGCTGAAGCGAAAACGATGGAAGATAATAATTATCCAGCGTTTCATCAGCTAAGGTAATCCGGCAATCCACCGCGGAACCAAACCGAATCCGCTGCATGGCCAAATAGTCATAACATAAATTAACCTCATCCTTCAGTTTAGATACATTGGCGCTGTGGTGATAAATGGATGCCCTTAAAAAGTTGGCCATGTGCACAATATAATCATCGGCCACTTGTGTGTCTTTATGGTAAAGCGCTTTAAGTGTATTTAATGCGTTGAACAGAAAATGAGGATGGATCTGTTGCTTAAGCGCCAAATTCATAGCTTCTGCATTGGCTGTATGCAAACGTGCTAATTCAAGCTCGCTATACATCTTATGCTCATATAACAACACAGAATCGTGCAGAAGGGTAATTAAGGTATTAACAACAAGACCCGATCCTACGAATGCAAAAAAGGAGCCGATTTCTAAAAACGACCATTGAATATCTCCAAAATAACCAAAGGCAGGCCGCAGCAAAAGATAAATCAGCACACTTATAGGATAGGTTGACAGCCGCCTTAAAAACGAAAATTTTTTTGAACTGATCGGGTTCTTTTTAGCTAAAAAAATCATTAGCACGATATCTGAATACCCTACCAGCAAAATCCCCGACATGGTTAACAAAGTATACGCAATAGTATGATGAACCGGCCTATCGGTATTAGAGGCTACCAGATAAAAAATAAAACCGATAATAATCGTTTGTAACCAGGTTAGTTGGGTTAAACGCCTTAAAGGCAACTTTTCTTGCATATAGGCTAAGTTACTTATTTAGCCGGATCGTTGCACTGATTTTGTACCGAAGCAGGCAAATTGGGCTCCCAATATTAAAAACACAACATTAAACAGCCAATGTATTTTACCTCATCAAAATAACCGGCAGGCAAGCTGGTATGATCGTATTTTTTCATATCCCTTATCATAACCTTCAGCTATAATTATGCCCGCTTCACCGGGTTTTTATGAGCAGCCTACAATGGGTACCTCTACTTTTGATGCCATAAGTAATTGCAAATTAATTTTAAAAACCATGAAAAAGACAATTGTATTTGGCATTAACCTGTTAATGGGCCTGCTGTTTATTTGCCTGGCTTCTTATATCCAGGCACAGCACGAAACAGCTATTAAAGTAACCGGGATCAGATCGCCGAAAGGAAAAATTGTGCTAAACGTATTTAAAGATAAGGCGACCTATGATGATGAACAGCCTTACAAAAAGTTAACGTTTGAAAAAAGCGCACTCGCTGACGGAACGCTTACCATAAGCTGCGAACTGGAGCCAGGCATCTATGGCTTTACCATGGTAGACGATGAAAACTCCAATGGTAAAATTGATAAAAACATTATCGGGATGCCCAAAGAAGGATTCGGGTTTTCCAACTTCTTTATGCAGAAGATGAAAAAGCCAGTGTTCGATGATTTTAAAGTCGATTTAAAAACACAGCAAAAAATAGAAATCAAGGTAAAATACATGTAACAAACTTTCAATTAAATAAGGGAATACTAAGCATTAAATTTCAAACGAATGAAAACTAAAATCAATATGAAAACAACAGCAATTTATAACAAACTATTTACGGGGCTGGCCTTTGTAATTGCAGCAATATCTATTTCTTCATGCAAAAAAGACACGATCGACGCTTCCGGACAATTTAATATTAAGGTAGTAAATGCAGCCGCAACATCCGGCGCACAAAGCTTTACCCTGGCAGGTAATGTGCTGGTAAGCGGCGGGCTTAATTATACTGATGCTTCTGCCTACATTAATGCACCATCCGGAAAAAACATGACGATGGAGTTCAAGAATGCAGGAACCAGCAGCGTTTATGCCTCGGGCTCGCTTTACACTACCAATGGTGTAAATTTTACGGTTTACCTTGCCGGACAGGGCTCAAATGCCAGGGTTAAAGCTTACGAAGATGATTTAGGTGCTCCTAATAATGGCCAGGTGAAAATTAAATTTATCCACCTGAGTAATAATGCCCCTTCTGTAATCACAATCAAAAACTCGTCGGGCGATGACTTGGTAACTACACTGGCCAGAGATATTTCTAGTGGTTACAAATATGTATCCCCGGGAGCTTTATCGGTACAATTTTTTGGTACCGCTTCAAGAGATAATATAGGCAACTTTACCGTGGCCGATCTTGTGGCCGGCAAAATATATACCCTTTATTTAACAGATACTGCCACCGGGGGCGTAATTCTTAATAAAGTGCTTCACAATTAATAAATCTGATAATGCACCAAACCCGTGTCGTTAATCAACGACGCGGGTTTGGTGTTTATATTAAGCTTAGCATATTTTATTGCTCCAATAATTTATCAATAGCATGGATAAAAACATTTAGCCCGCGATCATAAAAGCATCATGAAGTTCACCTGTTTAGCGCTTTTCTTTTGTAGTGTTACCGCCTGCCCGGCGCTTGCGCAAAAATTAGCCATAGATACAGTCTTTATTAAGAGTTATGCTCAAAAAATAATAATACAGGGCTATTTTTCCACTAATAACATTGAGCTGGTTACTGCCGGAAAAACTTATTTGCCCAATTATCCGCTTAATGTTGGTTTAGGGCTCGCTGTAAAGAACACGGTAATAAATGCAACATTTGATTATGGGCTGCTGCCATTAAAAAGCAATACCTATGGCAAAACAAAATTAACCGATTTCCAGATCCACAACTACGGCAGGCATTTCATGCTCGACCTGTTTCTTCAAAAGTATAAAGGCTTCTATAATAGCGATATAAACAATCATCAGATCGTTAACTATCCCAACCTGTCGGTTTCCCAGATCGGAGCAGAAGGCTCTTATATTTTCAACGGAAATAAATTTTCGGGGAAAGCGGCGTATGAGCAAAGCGAAAAACAACTCCAGTCGGCCGGGAGCTTTATATTAGGAGGTGGCGTTTACTTATTCAAGATCGGGCTTGATAGCCTGATGGTAATTCATGCAAGCACCCCTATTCGTACATTTCAGATTGGCGTAAATCTGGGCTATGGCTACTCGTGGGTAATTAATAACTATTGGATGCTATCTGGCATAGCCAAAATTGGGGCCAATACAGAAAACGAACCCCAAATGGCCGGTACCGGAAAATTCAGAATCTATCCAACCGCCTTTGCCAAAGGATCTGCAACTTATCAAAAGCCAAATTGGTCTGTATCCTTTCTGATGCTCATTAATAACAAATCAGTGTATGCCTACCAAAATGAATTTAAAGTAACTGTAGTAAATTTTCAACTTGCTTATGTGCGGCATTTGAACAGTATATTTAAAAGAAAAAAACGGGTATAACTATATAAAAAGCGACTGCACATTTAATCAAAAAGCCCGGATTTTATTCCCGGGCTCTCCTTATTACATTGGCTTGTTTCTTAGTTTTGACTTACTAACGTAAACTTTTTTTCCTCTTGCATTTACATAATAGTAATGCGATTTTTTGTTGATGTAAATAGTTTGTCCGGCAGGGCCAACTTTACCATCATATTTTTTGTCGGCAACAGCCGAGGCACCTTTTACAGCAACCTGAGCCGTTTTATTACCAATCTTATTGATTGTTTTCCCTACGCTACCCTTGTCGGATGTTTGCGCAAACGAATGTAAAGACACCAATAATGCAGGTATCATTAAGAATTTTAATTTGTTCATATACTTAATTTTGGTTTTATATTAATTATTATCTGTTGGTATTACGGCCTTAGCCTTACTCTTAGCTTTCATTTTAGTGGCCAGTTTATTTTGCTTATGCTCCTCGTCTCCAAGGATAATACCCCATGATTGCAGGCTTTCTACCCTATCGAATATAATTTTCAGCACAGCAATAACAGGTATTGATAAGAACATGCCGGGTATTCCCCAGATCATTTCACCTATAATTACCCCTAATACGGTTATTAAGGCGTTTATCCTCACTTTTGAACCCACTACAACCGGTAATAATATATTACTGTCTGCCAAGTGGACCACAACGAATACAACGGCTACCAATAAAACTTTACTGACAACGGTTGCTGTAGCAAAGGTGATTAGCGAACTGACAACAAGCGCAGAAAAAATGCCTATATAAGGGATAATGTTGAAGATACCTGTTATTAACCCCAGCAAAAACGCATACTTAATACCCAAAGCCCACAATGCTAAGGCAACTACTCCGCCAACTATAGCCATTTCAATCAATAAGCCGATGATATACTTCCTGATGATATATTGTACCTGTTCAATAATATCGTGCACCAGGTGCTTGTTTTCTTCCAGAAATACAGATTCAAAAAACTTCATAATGAGGCGTCTGTATAACAGAAAGAAAAAAGTATAAATAAACGTAAATACAAAAAACAACAGCAATGAAGAAAGTGTAAGCAAGGTAGCACCAGCAACAGCGGTACCCGAAGCCATTATTTTGGTAGTTGCAGTATGTACGTAAGTTAATTGCTTGGAATAACCCACATGGAATGTGGCCGCAATCCATTCCTGTAAATTATCTACCGATTTGGTGAGTTGGTCCTGAAACTGGGGCCAGTCATTTGCCAATCCGGATATCTGTGACCCGATAACGTATAGTATAATACCAATTGAACCGAGCAGTAATAGTACAGACAGCATTGAAGCTGCGCTTCTTGGCAACCTAACCTTGTGTTCTAAAAAAGATGCCAATGGCAGCAGCAGTATAGAGAACAGGCAAGAAAATATTAATGGTGATAAAATTTCTTTGGCAACAATAACGATGTAAACCAAAGACATCAGGATAAACAGGATGCTTGCCATTTTAATATAAAACGGTAGCGCTTTAAATTGCTTAATATCCATATAGGCTGTTATGAATTTTTTCCTCTGAATAATGAGATAATCCAGATTACTAAGGCAACAACGATTACTATACCAATTATGGCTGTAATAGCACCAGCTTTAAAAATATCTCCAATAACGGTACAGCTGCTTAGAGATAATAAGATCAGTAATAGCGGGATGTAATTTTTTTTCATTTAAGTTATGATTGATATATACGTAACGTTATTGATACAATTTGGTTTTGTGTTTATAAATATCGGCATGGATATATGTTTAATATACTTGATAGGCATGCCCCTTGATGATTAAATTACATTATAAAAAAAGGCGACAATTTAGTCGCCTTTTTTTATAAAATACTTAACCGATTATCTTATATCATTTTTTATTTTCCTGGCTGTACCCTTACCTGGCAGGTAAACCTGCAAGCCAAAAGACAAACCAAGGGTGCTTTGGTAACCGGCATTACCGAAACCACCTACACCGTTATATTTCAACATGGTTTCTAAACCAATGCTAGGTGTTACAAAGTAGGCAAAACCAGGGCCGAAACTAAAATCCAGTCCATTGGTATGGCCACCACCATCACTTACATTGATACCACCCACACCAACAGTAGCTTCTCCGAAGAAACGACCGTGACGTAATACTTCCACATCTTTACCGGTGTAATAACGGCCCAATGCGCCAACACCGTAATTAGTAGTAGTACTGCTGTTATGTGCCGATTGAAGACCAAAGTTTACATAACCACCCAGTGCAACATTATCTTGAATAAACCATGCAGCTTTGGGCGTTAAGTCAACGCTAAATACTTTAGAGTTATCTAAACCTAAACTAAGGTTAGCAAAGTTTCCACCCACCAATACATTGCCTTGCTGAATCTGCGCTTTAGCAGAAAAGCTAAGCACAATAAGCCCCATAATTGAAAATATTAAATATTTTTTCATGATATTATATTTAAAGATTACAATAATGAGAATTCAACGCGTCTGTTTTTTTGACGGCCAGCTGCTGTTTTGTTAGAAGCGATTGGCTGAGTTTGACCATAACCAGTAGCTTCAATTCTTGATGCATTTGCACCCTGACCTACTAGATAAGCTTTGATAGCTTCGGCACGATCTTTAGAAAGGCTTAAGTTTAATGCCGCAGAACCTGTGTTATCAGTATGGCCTGCCAATTTTAAACTGAAGTTCTTTTCTACCAATAGTGCAGCTACACGGTTTAAGGTAGGGAAAGATTTTTCGCGGATGGAAGATTTACCTAAATCAAATTCCAGGTTTCTGATCGCTTCGTTAACAACTCTACGGTCAGCATCGGTAACAATTACACGTACTTTTTCGGTAACAACCGGAGCAGGTACTTTTAACGGGCAACCAGAACCGTCAACTGTAGTACCAGTTGGTGTTCCAGGGCATTTATCAAATTTGTTAGCTACACCATCCATATCATCATCAGACATATCTTTGGCATATTGTTGCTCGTCTGCCAAACGCTGTTGCTCTGCTATTGCTAACTTGTTTCTCAATTCCATGCTTTCTGCTGCATTAGCCTCGCGCAGGGCTGCAATAGAGCTGTAGTTTTGCAGTTGTGATGATTTTCTTTTGCCCAGGGCAATTTCGATACCGGCATGTGCATAAGTAAAACGATCATTCATAGCGCTCGCTACACCGTCAAACTTGTTGGTTTTCATGAAACTAACGGTGTAACCCAAGTCTAAGTTAATACCCTTTGACAGACCCAGTTTAAAACCAGCTCCTACCGGTACAAACCAGTTGCGTTGGTATCCGTTATTCTCTCCGCCTGGCGTGTTATAGGTTTGTGCATTGTATGACATGTAACCTGCACCGGCAGTTAAGTAAGGTGATAAGAAATTACGTTTCTGATTAAGGCTTAAGTTGGCAATAGTAAAATTAGCGCTTAATGAACCAGACCACTCGATGTGCGTTTTAAAACTGCTGTTGTCTTGCGCCTGGCTCCCTGCAAGTAAATCGTTTGACCGGAAACCTTTTATTTTACCAGCAAGGAAATCTGCCTGGATACCAAAACCCGGAAGTATTTGTTTTTTGATATAACCACCGTAACCCCATCTTTCCTGCGGTGTTTTAAAATCGCCATTTGCGTTATTGTTAAACGGTGTATAGTGTGTTAACATACCACCATTAAGGCCGATTGACCAGGTACGGAATTCTTTTTTGTCAAATCGTTTAGTTGTATCTGACATTGTTGTTTGCTGCGCAAAAGCCGACGCAGATGCACCGATCATAGATAGGATCAATGCAGATTTTGTAATTGTAGATTTCATTATTCGTATTTTGTTGCAGATTATTCTTGCGCTCAGCACTAGTAAATAACCGTGCCAAAACACGAAAAAGGAGTATCAATTACTTTATTGTTAAAAATATTTCACATAAAATACTATTTTTAAATTTATAAAAACATCATAAATCAGCTCTTAATTACCTGCCAATCAAATTGTAGCTAATTAGATTATTGATTATTGAACCATTTTAAAAAAATATTAACCAATTTCCGTCTGGTTAAATTATATTTTGTGTTAAAAATCACATTTGACATGCATTGTCCTAAAGAAAACTTGATAATTGTATTGTTTATGTTACAATTATTGAACAGTATTTACCGACACCATTCTATTTCAAACCCAGAATTTGTGAGTATTTGCATATGGATTTTTAGCTTGAGTTCTTCCATAAAGGAAAAGGCACAATGGGTTAATGCATCTCATCTGCAACTTTATTAAAAAAGTAAAGCCATTATTGCTAATGGCTTTACTTTATGTATGTTAATTCAATTATTTAAGAACCCACATTATACCGTTAATATCATCATTACCAGCATATTGACTCTGCAAGGCTTTATTATAATTAGCAGCATTAGCAGTTTGCTCGGCCGATGGGTATTTGAAGCGCGAAGCAATACGGCTACCGTTACCTGTACCAGGGCCGGTAGTAAAGACAGGGATACCCGTACGGCGGTAAGTGAAATACGACTCGAGACCAGAATGCCTGAAAAGTGCAATATACTTTTGCTGTAATATTTTGGTTAAGCCATCATTCCCGGCGCTATACTTTACACCTGTTTGGTTATAATAGGTTGCAAAGTTAGTGGGGATAAGATAAGTATCGTAATTAGACGCCGCAGTTACATCTGTAGAACCCGGGCGATAAAAATATGCGGTAAATGTACCATTATCCGGGATGCTGTACGATGCCATAGAGGCTTTGATACCTGCTTGGTAATAAGCTTCGGCATCGCCGCCTGTAACCCAGCCGCGGTTAATGCCTTCGGCAATATTAAACATCAGCTCGGGGTAACCTATCTGTATACTTGGCTCGCCGGTAAAAGTAGAATAAAAGTGCTTACGGTTAATAAACGAATAGCGTTGTAAGCCTGCATTATTATACATGATCCCCAAATCCAAACCCGGGTCTGCACCGATAAATGACGCAAAATCTGTAGGGCTTTTTTTCAGCGTATCAACAGAATAACGGGCAGGTTCGGCAGTAACAAAAACACGGGGGTCTTTTAGCGTTGTCAGTAAGCTGATATACGTTGATGATGTGTTTTTTCGGGAACCACTTTGACCAAAGTTTTGCGGATTTGATGGGTAATAATTATTTGGCGAAACAAATACATACTGCATGTTATCGCTCGAACTGGTCATGATCGGATATTTTTTGCTATCGTTTACAATAGCTGCAAACTGTGCCGGGATATTCATGTCAGGATCTGTAGTTGCCTTTTTGCTGAGCTGAATAAGCAATCTCAATTTAAAAGTATTTACTACTTGTTGCCACTTTACCAGGTTGTTGCTAAAATAAATGTCGTTGGTTAAATTGTTATCACCTGCAGCAATCAGGCTGGTTAAATCTGTATTGGCACTCTCTAACCAGGCTAACGATTGTTGCATTACTGCTTTTTGTTTATCGTAAGCGCTTTCAAGACCATCAAGTCCCTGAAGAGCCTGGGTCATTGGGATATCTCCCATTTCAAGGCTCATCTTGCTAAAAAAATATGCCCTGAAAAATTTACCCAGCGCCGTGTAAGGATTTAACGCCGGCAAGCCAGCTTTAGCAGCCTGCTGCTCCATCGACACTACGTTTTTTAATGTGGTATAATAATCCGGACCACCGCCAAAGTCATAGCGGTTGTTACCGTAATAATCGTAATTATATAGGTAATACTGGTCGTATATTTCGCTTGAGTTCTCGGGCAAATCTGAGTTGCCTTGCAAATTTGCCAGGCTATTTGCAACACCATTAAATAATAATGATGCCGGTACGTTGTTTGGTTTATTATTATTCTGAGTAAGTTCCTCAAAACTTTTTTTACAACTGCTTACTAGTAAAAGTAAAGCCAGTAGCGGCATATAGTTTTTAAATATCTTTTTCATGATTGCTACTTGTTTAGAATGATAGATTAAGGTTAAAACCATAGCTGCGCACCGTTGGAGATTGCAAGCCGGTTAAACTGTTTGAGGTTTGTAAACCACCGGTATTGGTAGAGTAGTTGTACTGATCCAGATCTACGTCTTTAAATCTTTTATCGCTGTAGAAGTAAAACAGGTTACGGCCATATACAGAAACTGTAGCTTTTTGTATAAATGATTTGTGCAACCATTTGGCAGGGAAATCATAACCGATTGATACCTCACGAAGCTTCGAGAATGTTTTGCTCATTAAGTTTGCTTCGTCGGCATTGTAATACTTACTCACGTAATCTTGTACAAAGGCAGTTTGCTTATTGGGGCTATATTGCAATGAACTATAATTAAGTACTGCTCCCGTTTTAGAATCATAGTTGATAGCTGTTCCGTTTGATACCGCAACACCCGGGCCTATGTAAGCACCATTGTAACCTTTTACACCAAAGTTTTGCCAATCCTGGTAGCGGGCAGCACCCAAAGCACCTTCAGCGGTTTCAATATTGGCACCGCCGCGCATCGTTTTATTGTGCATGTAATCAACAATTACACCACCTACAGAACCATCGAACTGGAAGCCAAGGCTTAGGTTTTTGTAATGTAGTTTATTGTAAGCGCTCCAACTGTATTTAGCATTTTCGTTGCCCAGGTATTGCGAAACCGGGTTAATTAACGGCTTGCCTGCAGCATCATTAATAATTTGTCCTTGCGGTGTTCTTACAAAAGCTGTTCCGTATAATTTGTCGGTACGGTCGCCGGTATGGAAAAATGTGTTGTAGGAATCTTGTCCCGGAGGCAGTTCTTTGTAAACCTCCTTAAAGGTTGAGAAGTTTAATAATATATCCCAGCCAAAACCACCGAGATCTTTAATAGGCGTACCACTGATAGACGCCTCGTAACCTGTTTTCTTGGTTTTAAGGGCATTCAGGTATTCGGTAGTATAACCGCTTGCTGTAGAAATGGTATTCGCCAAAATTCGCGGACCGTCGATATACTGGAATGCAGTACCGCTAAAGCCTAAACGATTTTGTAAGAACTTAACATCAAAACCCTCCTCGTAATTTACACGGGTTGAAGTTTTAATACCGTTTTGATATAAATAATCAGACGCATAACCAGCCGCCTGGCCATTATAAGGCTTGCTGATGGCATACGAGGTAGTTAGTGAATAATCGGGCCCGTTATAAGGCGAGGTATAGGTTGATCCATAACCAAGCGGGTTATAATACAATGGGCCGGCACCTGTTGTTGTACCACCATAAACGGTGATAGAGTTAAAAGGGGCAGGGCCAATAGAGGTAGCGGTAGCATCAGAACGGATGTTTGAATAAGATGCACGCGCTTTTAAGTACGTGATAAAATCTGGAAGCTTAATGTAATCTGAAATTACAGTAGCGGCTGATAAACTTGGGTAATAGTAAGTTGTTGGTGTTTGAAAAGCCGACGACTTATCTATACGGCCAGTGCTTGATAAGGTTGCATATTTACCAAAAGACAAGTCCATTGAGTAATAAGCACTTAATACACGCATTTGCGAGTTGAAGCTGGTTGATTGTACCGGGTTTTTAGAGTTGCTGAATGAATAAAGTTCAGGCACTATCAGGTAATCAGTAGACGTCCAGCTTGAGTTATAATTAAAACTACGCAGGTTGCCACCTACTAAACCAGAGATGTTTAAAAACTTTTTAACCGTGTAGTTATAGTTTAACATAAACTCGGTGTTGTTATCAAACAAATCGCGGCGATCTTCGCGGTAATCGCCCTGGTTACCTTCACGACCATAAGGGTGGGCCGAAAACGGCATATTTTCGGTACGCAAAATGTTGTAAGTATCAATTTGCGAACGCAAAGTGGCGTTTAAGTTATTGTTGATTTTAAAGTTTGCTGACAGGTAACCATAAACATCATTTTTATAATGTCCGCGGGTCCAGTCGTTAACCATAAACCAGGGGTTGTGGTAGCGGGTATACTCCTCAAATAATGATTGTGTACCTACTTTACCCGGCTGCCAGATACCTTTAATATCTGGCGAGTTTACGCTCCAGTCGGCCCCTGTCCACACGGCAAGGTTATAGATTAAGCTGTTAGGCCCATAATCAACATCAGGGAAATTATCTGTAGACTGCCTGTTAAAATTAATGTTTCCTTCAAATTTCCAGCGTGGGTCTGGGTTAAATGAAGCATAAAGGTTAGCGTTGGCAATATCCAGGTATTGTTTAGGGATATAGCTTGTTTGGTGCTGTTGCGAAGCCGAAAAACGGATATTGTAATTATCGCCATTGGCGCTTAACGATATGTTGTTATTGGTTTGATAACCGGTTTGTAAAAAATTCTTCAAGTTGTCAGCACCTCTGGCCGTCCAGGGTGTACCCTGGCGCACACCATTAATAACGGGGCTGTCATACTGAGGGATTAACTGGCCTGCAAAATACGGCCCCCAAACATCATAATCAGAATCCACACCACCTGGTGCGCCACCTTTACCATCAACAAACTGGTAAAAGGTATTTTCGCCCGGCCCGTATGAATGCTGCACACGCGGGAAAGCCAGGAAACCTTTATTTATTACAGTACTGCTGTTGAAATCAACAGTTAAACCTTTTTTATTTTTATTACCTTTTTTGGTAGTAATTAAAATAGCACCATATGAGGCGCGGTTACCATATAATGCAGCAGCAGCAGGGCCTTTTAATACTGTATAAGTATCAATATCATCTGGGCTAATGTTGTAAGTATCTGTATTGATCGGGAAACCATCCACCACATATAATGATACGGTGTTACCACGGATGCTTACATTAGGCACACCGAGTAACTCTGCAGATGGGCCAACTGATAAACCGGCCACTTTACCAACCAAACCGGTAATCGGGTTGGGGTCGCGCGCCATCGTTAGGTCGTCGCCATTTACGGTTGATACCGCGTAACCAATACGCCTGGTTTCCTTTTTAACACCTAATGCGGTTACTACAACCTCGTTTAGGGTTTTGGTGTCGCCCGTTAGGGTAATAACCATATTGTGGTTAGTACCAACAGTTGCCTCTTGGGTGGTAAAGCCTACAAACCTAATGGTTAGTACTTGCCCGGCTTCGGCATTAATGCTAAAACGGCCATAAATGTCTGTAGTAGTACCTTTGTTTGTACCTTTCAGCACCACATTTACACCCGGCAGTGGTTGATTTTTTTCGTCGTTTATTGTACCCGTAATTTTGGTCTGGGCAAACAACCACGATGGAGAAAGGCAGCATAATAGAATAATGACAAGCCTTTTTAAATTGGGGTAGAGTTGTTTCATTTGCTTATTGCTTTAATGAGGATTTGATTTAAGCAATACTAAACTTTGTTTATTATTTATAAACTAAGTTTAGATTAAGTAAACTTTAAACCTTTGTTCACTAAGCGTTAAGCAGCCCGAAATTGGTAATTATAACATCACGAAACAGTTATGTAAAATTAACATTACAATAAAATTTCACCTTATCTGTTGCGTTTTAGATGATTAATGGCTATGTCCATTAAGTGGTTAATATTATCTACAGGTATTTCTTCCAGCTTGGCCTCATCGTCCCAATAACGCATTCTTACAATTAAGTTAGCATCTGGGTTCAGTTCAAATTGTGCAGCTTCGGCAGCACTCATTACCCCGCCTTGAAAATTTAAAGTAGCCTTACTTGCCGGTGAGAGCTTTTTATAATATTCTGGGTGCTTATAAGTAAGGTATCGTTTGGCAATTACATGCCCCTGTACCAGGTTGGCCAGGCGGTCAGAAAAACCGCGTTCCCGTAAATATTCGGCACCCAGTTTCTCGTGATCAACAGCCCCAAAGCCATCCATACTGGCTGCCTGGTTACTGGCGCAAAGGTGGCCAAGGTCATGAAAAAAGGCAGCCAGTATAACTTCATCATCATACCCTTCTGCTTCAGCCAGTGCAGCCGCCTGAGACATGTGCTCGATCTGTGAAACAGGCTCACCAATATAATCTTCGTCGCCATGTAATGTATACAAAGCAAAAACTTCTTCTACTATCAATTCGGGGCTTGTGGGTATTGTTGTCATAAAGAGAAAATTTGTTCAAATAACACATTTAAAATAAACAAATTATTACCTGTATATAATGTTATTAACCAAGCTATCCTGTGCGCTATCGCATAAATTAACAGTATTTAACCTCTCCCCTCTTGTTTACAGCTTATTTATTATCTAATTTTCTTCGCTCTTAATTAAAGTTGATACAATGGAAGATGATATACTGATACAGATCAGTAACCGGATAAAAGACCGCCGCAGAGATAAAAACATTACCGTGCAAGAATTAGCCACCCGGGCTAATGTAAGTAAGGGACTAATTTCGCAAATAGAGAATAGCCGTACCATACCATCATTAATGGTATTAATTGATATTATAAAGGCCTTAGAAATCGATCTTAATATTTTCTTCAAAGACATCCAATCTGGCGGCACGCTAGCACCGCTAATTATACGGAAGCAGGCAGAATACGATCATTTCGAAAAAGAGCATGCCGAAGGCTTTCATTACCAGCGCATATTTACCCGCTCTATAAAAAACTCCACGGTTGATATTGTGATCCTTGAACTGGAACCTAACGCCCACCGACCGCAGGTAGAAACAGAGGCCTTTGAATACAAATACATCCTATCTGGCCAGGTAAAGTATCTGTTTGGCGAACAGCAATACATTTTAAACGCAGGAGACTCCATGCTGTTTGACGGGCGCCTGCCTCATACCCCGCAAAACACCGGTAAAGAAATAGCCAGGATGCTGGTTGTTTATTTTTTTGAAGAAAAAGACTGACTTTTAAAGATTGCTTAACATACAATTAGTTTACCCTTAATAAACATAGTTTAATTTTGCTAAACAAAATTTAGTAAAATGCCGATTAAACTTGTTGTTTTTGATATGGCCGGAACTACCGTTAAAGATGATAACGATGTTACGGCAGCATTTCAGTCAGCCATTGCCGCTTATGGCTACCAGATCCCTGCAGAAATTATTAATCCGTTGATGGGGTACGAGAAAAAGACTGCTATCACTAAAATGCTGAATATATATGAAGCTGACCATACCCGAATAACAACCGTTTTAATTGACAGCATTCACCACAAATTTGTGGAGCTGATGATTAGTCATTATTTGCAAACACCAAAACTTACAGCCTTACCGCATGCCGAAGAAACCATGGCTGCCCTGCGCAGCAAAGGGGTAAAGATTGGCATTAACACCGGCTTTTCGCGTGTTATTGCCGATACCATTATAGCACGTTTACAATGGCGCGAAAAAGGTTTGTTCGATTACCTTATCGGATCGGACGAAGTACCCGCCGGCCGCCCCGACCCGGCCATGATTTTTAACATGATGCAACTTGCCGGTATTACAGATGCACAGGAAGTTGCCAAAGTGGGCGATACTGAGGTTGATATTCGCGAAGGGCAAAATGCAGGTTGCCGCTATGTAATTGGCGTAACCACCGGCACCTTTAGCCGCGAAACTTTACAGCCCTATGCCCCCACCCATATTATTGATGATATAGCCGAAGTAATAAACATCATTAACTAATTATCACATGCCTGTGATCAGCCGGTTAAAGCATAAGGTTACACAGTTGCCTTATAGTGTTATATGTATTATAACATCTCTTTCAGCCTTTGGTACTTACACATGTATGTATGCTTTTCGCAAAGCATTTGCCGCAGGTATCTACAGCAGTCATCAATATTTACATGTTGATTATAAGGCATGGCTGGTTATTGCACAGGTATTAGGTTACACCCTCAGTAAATTTTATGGCATCCGCTTTATTGCCGAAATAAGTGGGAAACATCGCGCAAAAAGCATCCTGATATTAATAGGCGTATCCTGGCTGGCCTTGTTGGGCTTTGCACTTGTGCCCGCCCCGATCAACATCATATTCTTATTCATTAATGGTTTCCCCCTGGGGATGATCTGGGGCCTGGTTTTTGGCTATCTGGAGGGAAGAAAGGCTACCGAATTTATGGCAGCCGTATTATCCATCAGCCTCATATTTGCATCGGGTTTTGTAAAAACTGTTGGCCGGTCATTGATGCATAGCTTCCATGTTAGTGAATATATGATGCCTTTTTTAACAGGAGCCTTATTTGTGCTGCCCCTGTTACTTTTCATCTTTTTGCTCGAATTAATGCCGCCCCCTACGGCCGAAGATAAAATGCTACGGTCTGAAAGGGTACCGATGACAGCTGCCGAAAGAAAAGGTTTTTTAATACGATTCCTGCCCGGTATTATACTTACCATTATCGTATATGTAATGCTAACCATTATGCGCGACATCCGCGATAATTTCGAAGTAGAGATCTGGACCGGCCTTGGCATTAAAAGTAACAGCATTTATACCAATATAGACTCCATCATCTCCATTGTTGTATTAATTGTGCTTAGCCTGCTCATACTGGTTAAAAATAACATGCGGGCCTTTAGCATTATCCATTTGTTAATAATAGCAGGCTGTTTGCTGGCCGGTATCTCAACCATGCTTTTCAACCTTGGGGCCATAAGCCCTACCATATGGATGACATTGGCAGGGCTGGGCCTTTATTTAGGTTACGTACCCTATAACGCTATATTTTTTGAGCGGATGATCGCCTCCTTTAAATACCGCAGCAACGTGGGTTTTATTATGTACGTGGCCGATGCCATTGGCTACCTGGGCAGCATCAGTATTTTATTAATTAAAGAATTAGGTAACCCCGGCTTAAGCTGGCCTGTATTTTACAACCAGGGCTTAATTGTTTTATCTGTAGCAGGCAGTATTGGCGGCATATTGTCTTTAATATATTTTCGCCATACCGCTAACAAAAAAAAGAACAGAAACTCCCAACTTAAACTTTTTACAGCATGAGCAAACCATCTGCTATTATAATTGGTGCCGGCATAGTTGGCCTCGCTACCGCAAGGGCATTAGCCATTAGGGGCTACCAGGTAACCGTATTTGAACGTAATGAAAGAGCTGTGGGCGCATCCATCCGTAATTTTGGAATGGTATGGCCAATAGGGCAGCCCACGGGCCCGCTTTTTGACCGCGCTATGCTATCCCGCAGTATCTGGAAACAAGTTTGCGCCGAAGCCGGAATATGGCACGACGAGGTAGGCTCATTACATATGGCTTACCATGATGATGAGCTGCAGGTAATGGCAGAATACGCCGATGCCAACCAACACCTGCGCGATTGTACCTTGCTAACACCTGCACAAACACTACAAAAATCGGCAGGGGTAAATCCGGAAGGGTTGAAAGGCGCTTTATGGAGCGGCACCGAAATGATTGTAGAAGCACGCGCAGCTATAGGCCAGGTGGCAAAATACCTTACCGAAAAATATGAGGTGCAATTTTACTGGAATACGGCCATCAGCCGGATAGCTTACCCTGCAGTAATATCTGGCAATAACAGTTGGGAAGCCGACGAGATATTTGTTTGCAGCGGTAGCGAGTTTGAAACACTTTACCCACAACTTTTTGCAGCTACCCCTATTACCAAATGCAAATTGCAAATGCTGCGATTGGCCGCACAGCCGGATGGGTGGCGCATTGGCCCATCGCTATGCGGTGGTTTATCCATGATCCATTACCCGGGTTTTCAGTCGGCGGCTTCTTTACCCGGCTTAAAAAAGCGGTATGAAGAACAATATGCCGATGAATTAAAATGGGGCATCCATGTAATGGTATCACAAAACCACACCGGCGAACTTACCGTAGGCGATTCGCACGAATACGGCCTGGTGCATGACCCTTTTGATAAAGATTTTATTAACCAGATGATCCTTAAATACCTGCGCACCTTTACCAACCTTAAAAACTGGCAACTGGCACAAACCTGGAACGGTATCTACCCCAAAATGACCAACGGCCAAACCGAATTGGTAATGGAGGCCGAACCGGGCGTAACTATTATTAACGGAATGGGCGGCAACGGCATGACATTATCATTCGGCCTGTGCGAACAAATTATTGCAGGCAGATCAAATTCATAATCTATATTTTACATTATAGTAAATCTGTGTAACTTACTTTACATCATGGATAACAGAAGAGACTTTATTAAAAAAGCAGCGCTTCTATCGGGCGCTACAGGCTTATTTAATGTGCTGCCAACATCAATACAAAAAGCATTAGCTATTGACCCGCAACCGGGCAGTACCTACCTTGATGCTGAGCATATTGTAATATTAATGCAGGAGAACCGTTCCTTCGATCATTGTTACGGCACCTTACGCGGCGTACGTGGTTATAATGACCCACGGGCAATAGACCTGCCTGATAAAAATAAAGTCTGGCTGCAATCAAACACAAAGGGCGAAACTTATGCCCCTTTCCACCTCGATATTAAAAATACTAAAGCAACATGGATGAGCTCGCTACCGCATAGCTGGGCCAACCAGGTTAACGCACGCAACGACGGCAAGTTTGATCAATGGCTTAATGTTAAGCAATCCGGCTATAAAAGTTATGCGCACATGCCATTAACGCTGGGCTACCATACCCGCCAGGATATCCCGTTTTACTATGCACTGGCCGATTCATTTACTGTTTGCGATCAAAATTTTTGCTCGGCATTAACAGGCACCAATCCTAACCGCTTATTTTTCTGGTCGGGTACAATTCGCGAAGAGCAGAATGAAACCGCTAAAGCCAATGTTTGGAATGACGACATGGATTACGGCACCCTGAAATGGAAAACCTTTCCCGAGCGTTTGGAAGAAAACGGCGTAAGCTGGAAATGCTATCAAAATGAGATGAGTATCGACGTTGGTTTTAAGGGCGAAGAAGACCCATGGCTTTCTAACTTTCAGGATAATCCCTTAGAATTTTTTGAGCAATATAATATCAACCTGCATCCTGAGCATATAGCACAGCTAAAAAAACAGCTGACCACCCTGCCCGAAGAAATAGCTGCGTTGCAAAAACAAATAGCAGCCCTGCCTGCCGGCGATGCCCACATAGATCATTTACAATTACAGGCCAGGCAAAAACAGCTGGACTTGGATAATATCAAAAAGAACGCGCATTTATTAGAACCAGGCCAGTTTGAAAAATTATCGCAGCACCAGCAAAACATCCATTTAAAGGCATTTGATACCAACAAGCGCGACCCGAAATACCATACGCTGACAGACTTGCCTTACAATGATGATGGCACGCCACGATCAATGAAAGCACCTGCGGGCGATGTACTACACCAATTTAGGGAAGACGTAAAAGCAGATAAGCTGCCAACGGTATCATGGCTTACCGCCCCCGAAAACTTCTCAGATCACCCTTCGGCACCGTGGTATGGCGCATGGTATGTATCAGAGGTAATGGACATCCTGACGCAAAACCCGGAAGTGTGGAAAAAAACGATTTTCATCCTTACGTATGATGAAAACGATGGCTACTTTGACCACGTGCCGCCTTTTACAGCGCCCCACTCGCATAAACCGGGTACCGGCAAGGTTTCAGAAGGTATAGATACCCGCGTAGAGTATGTAACCCTGGAGCAGGAAGAGGCCAGGAAAGACTTCCCCGAAAAATATGATCGCGAATGTTCCATCGGCCTTGGGTTTCGCGTGCCAATGGTTATTGCATCGCCATGGAGCCGCGGCGGCTGGGTTAATTCAGAAGTATTTGACCACACTTCAACCCTTCAGTTTTTAGAACATTTCTTAGATAAAAAAACCGGTAAAAAAATCAAGGAAACGAATATCAGCGATTGGCGCCGCAACATGTGCGGCAACCTTACTTCTGCTTTTAGGCCGCATAACAATGATAAAATAGCCGACCCGGAATTTTTATCTAAAGATGTATTTTTAGAAAGCATCCACAAAGCACAATTTAAGAAGCTACCTGGCGATTTCAAAATACTTAACAAAGATGAAATAGCGCAGATCAATAAAGCCCCTCACCTTTCGCCGTACATGCCCAAGCAAGAAAAAGGCATCCGTGCGGCTTGCGCCCTGCCCTACCAGCTTTATGCAGATGGCAAGCTGAGCGCAGATAAAAAAGCTTTCGAAATTACATTTGCCAGTAAAGACACCATTTTTGGCGAGCATACCGCAGGCGGTCCTTTTAATGTTTACGCACCCGGAAAGTACATCCATAAAGATGACAGCCAAAAATTTGATAACCTACGTACTTGGGCATACGGCGTTAAGCCTAATGACGAATTGAGCGACCAATGGCCATTACATGAATTTGAAAATGCGAACTACCATTTAAGAACCTACGGCCCAAATGGCTTTTTCCGCGAGTTTAAAGGCAATGCACAAGACCCTGCTATTGAAACAGTTTTTGAATATCAGCCAAGCCTTACCAGCAATAAAAAGCTGACCGGTAATGTAGAATTGAAAGTCAAAAATTTAAGTAAAGATACAAACTATACCATTGAGGTTGTTGATAATGCTTACAAAACCGGCAAGCGCAAAAAGTTACTTGTAGCTTCGGGGAAAGATGGAGCAAAAACAAGTTTTGTGCTTGATCTTACCAAGAGTTTTGGCTGGTACGATTTCAGTATTAAGGTAGATGGCCATAACAGTTTTGAAAAAAGATATGCAGGCCGTGTTGAAACCGGAAAAAGCAGTTTCAGTGACCCAGTAATGGGAGGCGTAATGGTTTAATTGAAATATACTAAAGCTCGAAAAGCTTAATAGTTATTTAAACCAGATAACCGAGATAATGATGACCTGCACGAATTGTTTATATAGATAAAAAGTATCAGTAAATAAGAATTAATTACAGGTAAAAGGCAGGGTAACTAACAGCTTATCCTGCCTTTTTACCCAAAGCATATTTTGCACAATTTATCAACGCCGAATACATTTAAAGTGCTAACTCAAACAGATCACCGTAATTAAACCTTATAAGATGATTCCCTGCTCATTTCGGCCAGCAAATCATGTATCAAATTGCGGCCGCTTTCCCACCGTTTTAACTGGTTGGTCTGCCTGATATCCGCCCTGTCCTTAACTTCACAATCCGGCAAATAATAATCCGGCATTAGTTCTTTCATGGCCTGGTGGATATCATTTACGCATCCGTTTAACAGCAGGTCCGGATTGCTTTTCACCAAATTGGCAAGTGCATCGGCCATGCTGGCTGCATAGTAAGGGCAATCCCAATCATGGCGGTATGGCTCATCTCCTTTAATATTTACCTTTTGGAGCGGATGCGAAAGATCCTCGATGATCTCCACTATCCCATCGCCAAATACATTCGAATATTCGGCGATAAAATGATGCCACCAGCGCGGATGCTGCGGCAGCTCTTTTAACAGGGTATCACAAACTAAAACACGCTTTGGATACTCAGGTTTTGCAGGATCTACTATTACCAAAGAAACCCCAAAATGCCCTTCTTTCAGCGAATGCCTGCTATAAATTACAAAAAATTGCGGCTGCCTTTCTCCTGCACCAAACACAGCGGCGGCAATATCTTTAACATCCTGCAAGCGGTCTTCCAAAAAACCCCGCTTAAAGAGAATATGCAAATTTTCATCTGATTTTGCTACACAACGCTTACTGTTTTCATCAAAAACATTATCATTGGCCGGGCGGCTTATAAAATGATTGCCACTATTGTAACGTATTTCTTCTGACTCCGGGGGGTAGCTGCTCACCTCAGCCGTATCACCTGTATCGGTTTGTTTATTAGGCTGAACCGTACGGAACGGTACATGCATGCGTTCGCTATCCATACGGCGGCCAAGGTTATAGATCCGCTGCTCTGCCCGGGCAAGAAAAGGATCGCCGTTAACCGGATCGAAATAAACACTTTTTGCACAACGGCCCAAATGGCAAGCGATAAAATCGTTCTTTAACAAATGTTGAATAGGGTGCTGTATGTTTACAAAGAAATCTCTTAATGCATCATTTTCCAGGTACTCCTCCAATGTCTGATCAAATTGTAGCAGCGTTTGATCCCCATGATTCTGAACCCATGCCCGCAAAAATACGGACATTTCCTGTTCGAAAAGGCGATTGGTCGCTTCTGCAATATCTTTAGTACAAGTACTTTTTTCCATCAACTATTTAAGGGGGATAACTGGTAGAAAGATACTAAAAACATTAGAGGCAATAGTGTGATAAAAGTAATTTATTACAATAAATTTTGATAGATGAACAGCCAAACCCTATACTTTGCAGAGACTGGTATTAGTGTATTTGTATAAAAAGTTTAGTAGCAATTTACAGCCGGTAATTATTAAGCAGATCATGTAATAACAGTTTTAAATAAAACACAAATCGACAGCACTGTATACCTAAACGCTATTATCAGTACCTTTTAATTCAAAACACACTGTTATTAATTAAATGTGTAGCGGAAGCATTGTAAATTTCGCGATCAAATATTACCTATTGATTACTTTATTTTCGTGAATAAAAATAATTGAATATATATTTAGTTAAAGGAAAATATACGATTACTATCAATTGAAAGTATTTTTCTTTTTTGGAAATAAACTTACAATAGTTTTATAAATTTACCCGTTATGTTGATTAATTTACTAGCTCAACAATGATAATATTTTCATTTAAAACCTTTTACGGTATGTTAATTGCTAATAGCTTACGTTAACTTATCGCAAAAGCATTTGCGTAGCGAAAATTTATGACTTTATTTGACACTTATCTTTTTGATAACGATACACCCGATCTCGCACAAACAATAAATAATATTAATGCCGGCATATGGGAACTTGATATTAGCACCAAAAAAGTAAAATGGTCTGTTGGCTTTTATAATATCCTGGGTTACGCTCCCGGAGAAATTGAATGTTCTTATTTAAATTTGGTTGATAACATTATTTATTATCAAGACAGGGCAACATTTTTAACAAGCATAGATACAGATACCATTAAGCAACCCGAAATAACATATTTAAGACTGTTAACAAAGAGCGGCTTTGAATGGTTCCAAAATACAATTCAACGGCGTGATAATCTAAAAACGGTTGGTACAATCATCAATATAAATCAATTTAAGTTTCTGGAGTTTGAGTTAGAAACCAATAGTAATTTAGTTTCGGAAACCAACAGATTGGTCAAGTTTGGCACTTGGGAAATCGATCCATTAGCTAACAAACTGTTTTTGAGCGAGGAAGCACTTCATATTTTTGAATTGCAAAATCAATTCGATTCAATTGAAGAACTAATTGAATATGTTGAACCCGAGCATCGGCCACTGTTGAAAGTTGCCATTGATGACTGCATCAAAACAGGCAGGCCATTTCATTTAGATTTATTAGTAAGAACAGATAAGGGTAACGTAATATGGGTAAAGATAAAAGCCGTTGCCGATATAGACGGCTACGGAAAATGCTTATTTATTAAAGGTATAATTCAAGACATAGACCTTGTTAAAAGGCAAGAAGAGAATTTAAAAACCTCACTTAACACTGTTAACGATAACAATAAAAGGTTGCAAAACTTTGCATATATCGTTTCACACAATTTACGTTCGTATGCCGGTAATTTAAAGTTAATGCTGAACCTGCACGACGAATCTAAAGATGCAGACGATAGGAAGGAGATTTTGTCGCATATCAAAAGCATAAGTAATAGCTTGGATGTAACAATTAAGCATTTAACCGAAATTGTAACGATAGATACAAGCAAAAACAACGAGAAAACGCTGATTGAATTTGAGTTGCTTTTTAAAAATATAATTAACGCGCTAAAAAGTAATATACAGGAAACCAATGCCACAATCAATTATGATTTTACCAAGTGCAGCCATGTTTATTATTTACCGGCCTATTTAGAGAGCATCTTTCATAATTTACTTTCTAATTCATTAAAATACAGAAATCCTGACCGCCCACTAATTATAACTTGCGAAAGCTATATTAAAGATGATCATATTTTTATTGTTTTTGAAGATAACGGGATAGGCATCGACATGAAACGATATGGTGATAAAGTATTTGGCCTTTATCAGAAGTTTCACAACAACCAGGATGCGCAAGGTGTTGGCCTTTATATTACCCGCAATCAAATTGAGTCGCTCGGTGGTTGTATCGAGGTTGAAAGTACTGTAAACGCAGGTACTAAGTTTCTGATTAAACTTACCTGATACCAAGGTTCATGTAACATTGATAAAACATTAATCGTATAAGCTACCATAGGAGGTATTAATATGATTAGTACGGCATGGATAATAGATGACGATGATATTTACAGATATGGCTTTCGTAAATTTGTGACCAATAAAGTCTTATGCAAAAATCTCTTTGATTTTGGCAACACAAGCGACGCTATAGACACTTTAACTAACCTCCAAGAAGCGCTCAATTTGCCCGATGTGATCTTTCTGAGCGTAGATATGGAAAATATGGGTTGCTGGAAATTCATGAACGCATTTGAGATTTTTAAGGCGCAACGCAGTTTCAAAAAAATTGCTATCTATTTAGTAACCTCATCCATTAATTATCTGGATATTGAACGCGGGCACGACCACCCGGATATTACCGATTACATGATAAAACCGCTGAATTCTCAACAATTTATTCATGCTTTTGAAGACAGCTTTTTAACGAAGACCGCTTAATTACATTCAAACTTTTTATCGGCCCATTACTTAGCTATTAATTTTCAAGCAGCGTACATGATAGATGATTAAATGGCTTCTATATCATCTATACTCTTTCATATTATAATTTAAGCTATTTAGGACGATGGATGCCTTTCAAAAAAGCCGCTAATGCCAGCTTTTATTGATTTAATTTCGGCATGGCTTATTTGTTCTGCAAGCTGTTCCTGCTCCTGGATAGTGAGGCCGGTACCGTCATAAACCCAGTAACCTTGCTCATCAAACATAATCCGTCCAAGATCTGAGCCTGTATCTTCCCCTGCAATTTCGCCTAATCCCTCAAAAAACTGAAAGAAAACACCTGTATCATCCTCCCTAAGCCGGTAGGCTATTTCACCTTCACCAAAAGGTTCCACCCTTACAAGCCTAAAGGTATTATCCTCTCTTTTAAGCTTCAGGCTATCTGCAGATTTTAAATAAGTTAATGCCATATCTAATAATGTGATAAGCAAAGGTGGAAAATTATTTACATATTTCTACATTAATTACTAATTAAATTAGTAATTACTAATGAGTTTAGGCTCTGCTTTTTTATCAGATTTTTACACTTTAAATTTGCAGTGTAAGCAACACCATATTTTTAAGTTGCATTCTATTTCCCCGGTATTATGCCAGTTCGTTCAAACGTTTCATTCGTTTTTGGGTTATCATTCATAGCTCCTTCATCACCTAACTATGAAATCATTTGTTACAATATTTTTACTGTTTGGTATTGGGTTGTCTATATTTATTAGAAATACAAAAAAACCTTAATACAATTACATATATCAAATGCTTATCCAAGTGAGATTTATAAACGTGACCCGGCAAAAAAACAACAATAAATAAGATCCTGAATACTCAGATTATCGTGACACATGAAATTATTAACGTTCTTTTTTTTAACAATATTACTATTCACCATAAGCAGTACCCGCGCTCAAACAGGCACTTATGAAAAGCAAGACCAAAGCGGGGCTTCCTGCACCATTGCCGTTGCAAAACACGGCACTAAAGCCAAAGCAGCTATTTTTGCATGGTGGGGCATACCATCGGGCCGCAACGGCAACTTTAGCGGCGAAGGAATAATTAAGGCCAACACCTGTGTGTTTAATGGCGGTACCGATGATCTAGATTGCAGTATTGCCATGAGTTTTGGCAAAGATGAGCTTAAGGTGAAATTTAATGATTGTATGGCCGATAATTTGCCCGATGATTTTTCTGGCATCTACCACAAAATTGCCGATGTTGTACCCGGAGCATACCAGCTGGCGGTTAAAACTTATTTTTATAAAAAACCCAATTTAAATAGCCGGTCAAACGCATACTTATTAATGGGCGACCGGGTAATTGTTGACTTAGAGAACATACGCCAGGGCGGGTGGGTATTTATTAACTATGGCAACAAGGCCGGTAAAAGCACCAACGGGTATATCAGGCTGGAGAATATAAAAGCAAGAGCCAACAATTTATAAAAAATTGTTATTGCTGGCAAGGTTAATCCTGTCACCTTGCGCTGTGTAAGCAAGATCTTTTTTTTGAAATATACGCGACCTTCCGCAAACAATAGATATCTGTAAATGAAAGTTCCTGTTCCCTATTCTACTTCAACCAGTTTTAAGTTCAAGTTTAATTGCTTTCATAAAAATCGACATTTAAACTCATTTCCTATTATTTATGTTCTCATTGTTGCTTATCCACCAGTATCTACTTAATTATGTTAGCTTTATAATCTTGTAAGAATAATTATTATTTCCTGCATCTTACCTTTAGTTCTCTTCATTCTATGATAAAAATTGATCCCGATAATTTACCAGATGGTGATGGCAATCTTCGTCAACAATATGAGGAAAATGAGAGCCAGGCTGCCGAATTGGTAAGTGCTAATAAAGAGATCGCTCTTCAATACCAGGAAAAAAACAAAAGGGCCGCCGAACTAATCATCGCCAATAAAGAACTGGATTATCAAAACGAAGAAAAAGAAAACCGGGCTGCAGAACTGGTGATAGCCAATAAAGAGTTAATTTTTCAAAATGCAGAAAAAGAAAACCGGGCTGCAGAACTGATCATAGCTAATAAAGAATTAATATTTCAGAACGAAGAGAAAGAAAACCGCGCTGCGGAGTTAGCTATCGCCAATAAAGAGCTTGCTTTTCAAAACGAAGAAAAAGAGAACCGGGCTGCAGAACTTATTATCGCCAATAAAGAGCTTGCTTTTCAGAACGAAGAAAAAGAGAACCGCGCTGCCGAACTAATTATCGCCAATAAAGAGCTTGCTTTTCAAAACGAAGAAAAAGAGAACCGCGCTGCCGAACTAATCATTGCCAATAAAGAATTAATATTTCAGAACGAAGAGAAAGAAAACCGGGCTGCAGAGTTAATCATTGCCAATAAAGAACTGGTATTTCAGAACAAAGAAAAAGAAAACCGCGCCGCTGAACTGATTATCGCCAATAAAGAACTGGCTTATCAGAACACAGAAAAAGAGGACCTTGCCGCTAAACTGGTTATTTTAAATAAAGAACTGGCCTATCAAAATGAAGAAAAGGAAAACCGGGCTGCCGAACTAATTATCGCCAATAAAGAACTGGCTTATCAGAATATAGAAAAAGAAAAACGAGCGGAGGAACTAAGTACTGCCAACAGGGAGCTTAAAAATGCTGAGGACGATATCCGTAAACTAAATGACGAACTAGAGCAAAAGGTAACAGATCGTACCGCGCAGCTGGAGGCAGTTAATAAAGAGTTGGGCTCATTCTCTTATTCGGTATCACATGATCTTCGTGCCCCCATCCGGGCAATAAACGGATACACCAAGATTCTGGCCGAAGATTATGGCGACCTGTTAGATGAAGATGGCACCGGAATCCTGCAATCCATCATTCACAACTCCAAAAAAATGGGCGAACTGATTGATGACCTGCTTGCGTTTTCTAAGCTGGGAAGAAAACAGGTGAGCTTTACCGAAGTAGACATGAACGCCCTGGTAGCATCGGTACGTGAAGACCTTAGCTTTGAGGAGGGTGAAAATATTCCGATTTTCGAGATTGCCGAACTACCTGCTGCCAATGCAGATAAATCATTGATTAAACAGGTATGGATCAACCTTATTTCCAACTCTATTAAATATTCGCGCAATAAGCCGGAAACAAGAATCAGCATTGGGGCTTATGAAAAAGACGACCTGATTGTTTACTATGTAAAAGATGCCGGGGCTGGTTTTGATATGCAATACTACGATAAACTATTCGGGGTTTTTCAACGCCTGCACTCACAAGAGGAGTTTGAAGGCACCGGTATTGGTTTGGCTATTGTGCAAAAAATAGTGAGCCGCCATAACGGTACCATATGGGCCGAATCTGTGCTGGAAGAAGGAAGCTGCTTTTATTTCAGCCTACAAAAATTTAATAACTAAACTATGAATTACGATAACATCGAAATCCTATTTGCCGAAGACAGTAAAGATGATGCAGCACTAACTGTCCGTGCACTTAACAAAAGCGGTTTTACAAATAAACTTCATCATGTTATGGACGGTGCTATGGCTCTTGATTTTCTTTATTGCAGGGGCATTTACGAATCCCGTAATCCGAAAGAGTTTCCAAAACTAATTTTGCTTGACTTGAAGATGCCGAAAGTATCTGGTATGCAAGTGCTTGAAAAAGTAAAGTCTGACCCTATTCTGAAAGCCATACCGATTGTGATGTTAACTTCCTCAAAAGAAAGCCCCGACATTGAAAAATGCTTTGAACTGGGCGCAAACAGCTACATTGTTAAACCTGTTGATAGCGACAATTTCTTCAATGCCATTAAAGAAATTGGCATGTACTGGATGATTTTGAGCCAGCCGGCACATTAGATTGCCTATTTCTATGATAGCTGATCCTAAAATACTGATTCTGGAGGATGACTCAACAGATGCCGACCTGCTATGCCGGCAGCTAAAAAAATCCGGATTAAACTTTACTTTTCAACTTGTACAAACCCGTATTGCTTATGAGCTGGCGCTGGCGAATTTTATCCCTGACATTATTTTGTCAGATTATTCCATGCCTTCTTTTGATGCGGAAACTGCTTTTGATATTAAACAAATAAGCCATCCACAAATCCCCTTCATCATCGTATCTGGGTTTATAGGGGAAGAAAACGTGGTTGAGCTCATTAAAAAAGGCGTAACCGATTACGTATCAAAAAACACACTGGTTAGTTTATCGGCAAAGATCAAACGTGCGCTGAGGGATACTGAAATAGCGGCCGAAAAGTTAATTACAGATGAGCGATTACGAGCGCAGACCGCCGAACTAATTGACCTGAATGCCGAACTGGAAGAAAGGGTAACCAATAGAACTAAGGCGTTAGTAGAAAGCGAATACCGGTTTCGCAACATGATGGAAACCATACCGCAGATTGCCTGGACTAACACCATGGCCGGTACGGTAAACTTTTTTAACCAGCGCTGGTATGATTACACGGGACTGAACCCTGAAACGGACAATTGGGATATAGAGGTTTTCATCCACCCCGATGATCTGAAAGATAGTCTTAACAAATTCAGGCAGATCAGGAAAACTAACCAGGGAGGTGAATTCCAAATTCGCGGTAAACGTGCCGACGGTACTTACCGCTGGCACTTGCTGCGCCTGATGCCCATAAAAAGCATAGACGGTAAAATGCAGCTTTGGGTAGGCACTGCTACTGATATCCAGGAGTTGCGACTGCTGCAACAGCAAAAAGACGATTTTATAAGTATTGCCAGCCACGAATTGCGTACCCCCATGACCAGCCTAAAAGCGACCCTGCAAATGCTGGACAGGATTAAAAACAAACCATCTGCGCCGATACTTCCGGCTCTTATAGAGCAGGCCAATAAAAGTTCTGAAAAGGTAAACGCGTTGATCGAAGATTTATTGAACGCCAGCAAAGCAAATGAGGGCCAGCTAAACATCCAGGCAAAACGCATGGTAGTTTTCAATGTGGCTGAGGAGTGCATTCGCCAGTATAAAACAGAAAGTTTACGCATTGAGGTAACTGGCGACCGTACCGTAGCTGTTTTAGCAGATGCCGCTCGTATTGAGCAGGTATTGGTTAACTTTTTTAACAATGCTGCCAAATATGCACAGAGTTCTGATAAAGTAAGCGTCCATATCGAAAAAATAGACGACTCGGTTAAAGTATCCGTGATAGACCATGGACCTGGCATCCCCCCCGAAAAATTGCGTTATCTTTTTGACCGTTATTACCGTGCAGACAGTAGCGGCAGCAGGTATGCAGGCTTAGGTTTAGGTCTTTTTATTTGTACAGAAATTATTAAAAAGCACAAGGGCCAGATAGGCGTTAACAGCGAACTGGGTAATGGCAGTACTTTTTGGTTTACATTACCCGTATTTTCGGCCTAAACAAACACTTAAATCAGGCTGATTTGTTAAAGATTTATTGCAGACCGTTATAATAATCAAACAGCTTTTTAACGTCTTCTTCTTTATGGAAATCAATTGCTGTATTAGCGAGGTAGGTATTTATCTGCGGTGCTTTATCAGATAAGGCTTGCAGTACAGCATCTTTATTAAGTTTTGTGCGAAACATTTTGGCATCCCTGAATATGTAATAAGATGCCCCCTTTAAATAAAGGCCATCAATTGGCGCCATATTATCATCTCTTACGTCCTTAAT
Source organism: Mucilaginibacter polytrichastri (assembly GCF_001911425.1). Taxonomy (GTDB): domain Bacteria; phylum Bacteroidota; class Bacteroidia; order Sphingobacteriales; family Sphingobacteriaceae; genus Mucilaginibacter; species Mucilaginibacter polytrichastri. Next base: position 3,399,972 of record NZ_MPPL01000001.1, read on the forward strand.
TACTTCCTTGTAGTGTTTAAGCAGCATCGTTTTTCCGGGGGCTACTACTTCATAAAATGATGTGGCATGATACCCATCTATTTTAGGAAAGTTATCGGCAAAGGTTCTTTCCCGGTCGGCATTAAGTGTAAAAGATTTTACCGGCTCTGCAAACTTTAAAGGCTCGTCTGTTTTGTTGTAAACAAAAGTCAGCATATCGGTTTCTATATTATACTTAAAAAGCATTTTTTTATAGGTCTTGCCATCTTCGGTAACCACCTTTCCAGTCATCCAGTCATCAAACAAAAAGGGCGATCCCTTTACTTTGCCATATTTATTTACTGGTACAGCCCTGCCTAATTCATCAGCCACGGGCGTAGTAGAATATGATTGGTCGTGCTTCTGTGCCAAAGCATTAAAAGCAGATACAGATACAAGCAGAAATGTTAATAAACAAGAGGTTTTAATCATGATAAAATGTGCTGTTTGGCGTAAAATGATTTTTCTTAAATATATGAATAGCAATTTACTAAATATATTTTATTCCGAATTGAGCCGCTTCATTTTTTTTTAAATCCCAATCAAAGCCCCGGTTTCTAATTCATACACCCAAACTATACACTCGCTTAAAAAATGACCGCCGTCACTATTCTGGCAGATATTCATCATTCTCTATTCTATGTTTCATTGTTGATATTTGTGACAAGTATCATATTTATTTTTAAATGGAAAATGCAGCCTTATTACAAGCCATCATTAAAAATGCCATCGACGGTATTATTACCATAGATGAGCGTGGCAGGGTTGAATCCATAAATCCTTCGGGATGTAATTTATTTGGTTATGAAGCTAGCGAAGTAATTGGCAACAACATTGCCATACTAATGCCCCAACCAGACAAAAGCCAGCACGACGAATACTTGCACCGGTACCAGCACACCGGCCAGGCACATATTATCGGCATTGGGCGCGAAGTAATGGGGCTGCGCAAAGATGGCACCACGTTTCCTTTCCGTTTGGGTGTAAGCGAGGTCAAATACTCGGGGCGAAAAATTTACACTGGTTTTATCCATGACCTAAGCCGTGAGAAAGAAGCAGAAAGCCAGTTAAAGGATTATGCAACGCACCTCGAAGAACTGGTTGAAGAGCGCACACAATCATTAAAAAAATCGTTGGATGCCCTACAGGAAGCCAAAGAAGAAGTTAGCCAGTCATTAGAAAAAGAACGCGAGCTGGGGCAGCTCAAAAGCAGGTTTGTATCTATGGCTTCGCACGAGTTCAGGACGCCTTTAAGCTCCATACAACTATCGGCATCACTTATAGAAAGATATGCCCAGGAATTTAACAATGCCAACATCACCAAACATATTGGTAAAATTAAAAGCGCAGTAGAGAACCTCACCGGGATACTGAATGATTTTTTATCACTCGAAAAATTAGAGGCCGGCAAAGTAGAACCCATTTTTACAGCGTTTGATATTGTAAAATTTGCCGAAGAGATAACAGAAGAAATGCAGCTTGTTGCCAAGCAAAATCAAAACATCATCTATCAGCATACAGGCGTATTAAGTAATGCCAAGCTCGATCAGTCGCTGCTCAAAAACTGTATCATCAACCTCATCAGTAACTCGATCAAATACTCGGGCGAAAACACGTTTATTGAATTTAATACAGAAATAACGCAGCAGCAGTTGCTTGTTATTATTAAAGACAACGGCATCGGCATACCAGAGAACGACCAAAAACACTTGTTCGAGGCTTTTTTCAGGGCACACAATACCGGTAATATCCCAGGCACGGGCTTGGGTTTAAACATTGTAACCCGTTACGTAAAACTAATGGATGGTACCATCCAGTTTAAAAGCGAAGTAAATAAAGGCACCTCATTTATACTCTCATTCCCGATCCAAAAATGAAAACGATCTTAATTATTGAAGACAATAACGACATTAGGGAAAGCACTGCCGAAATACTTGGACTATCCGGCTTTAATGTATTACAGGCAAACAATGGCAAGGCAGGCATCGATCTGGCTTTTCAGCATAAACCAGATCTGATACTGTGTGATATTATGATGCCCGAACTAGACGGTTATGGCGTATTATACCTGCTGGGCAAAAACCCCGAAACCGATGCCATACCCTTTATATTTTTAACAGCCAAGGCAGAGCGGATTGATTTTAGGAAAGGGATGGAAATGGGTGCCGACGATTACCTGACCAAACCCTTTGACGATATGGAATTGCTGAACGCGATAGAAAGCCGCCTGAACAAAAAGCAAAAACAGGAAGCCTTTTACAGCAAATCTTTACAAGGGCTGGAAAACATTGCTAACGGCAACAGCAAAGGTGCAGAAGAATTAAAAGGACTAATTGCCCACCGTAAAATAAGGCAGATTAAGAAAAAACAGGTATTATATTACGAAGGAGACCAGCCGCAGGGCTTATACCTGATACTGGAAGGTGCGGTAAAAACTATAAAAATGGCCGAGGATGGCCGCGAGCTAATGACAGGCTTATTTAAAGCCGATAATTATCTGGGCATTAATTCATTACTAATGGATGATGTATTTACAGAAACTGCCGAAGCGATAGAAGACACCACCCTGTGTTTATTGCCTAAAGAAGAGGTTGTAAAACTGCTAAATAAATATCCCGAAATTGGGCAGCAGTTTATAAAGCTACTCTCTAACAACATTCGCGAAAAAGAAGAACAGCTTATTGAGCTTGCTTATAAATCTGTGCGCAAACGTTTGGCACAAGTACTTATCAGGCTGAGTAAACAGTTTGCAGATGCCCATGAATTTAAGATCTCGCGCGATGAACTTGCCGCTATGGCCGGCATGGCAACAGAAACAGTGAGCAGAACGCTAAGTGATTTTAAGGAGGAGAAACTGATTGAAAAAAAAGGCAGCCTCATTAATATTCTGGATATGAACAGACTTATTAAAATGAAAAACTGATAACAGTCACTTTGTAGCATGACCTAACGCATAGTATATCTTTTGGCCGACAGGTATTTTTGTAGATAATCAAAAATACCTTCGACAGATGAAAGTGGTAGCTTATAGTATTAAGAGCTTTGAAAAAGAATTTTTAGCGAAAGCCAATCAAAAAAAACATGATATAACCCTTATATCAAATTCGCTAAGCCTCGAAACAGCAGCCTATGCCGAAGGGAAAGATGCAGTTGTAGTTTTTACTAATGACGATGTTTCGGCACCGGTGGTTAACCGGCTAGCCGAAATGGGTATTAAATACATTGCCACCCGGTCTGCAGGTACCGACCAAATTGATAAGGATGCTGCCGCAAGCAGGGGTATTAAAATAGCCAATGTTCCTGTTTATTCGCCCCAGGCCATTGCAGAACATACCGTGGCGCTTGCTTTATCGCTAAGCAGGCAATTAACCAGGGCAAATACACACAGCCATAATTTTGATTTTAAGCTTGATGAATTAATTGGCTTTAATTTTTACGGTAAAACGGTAGGCATTATTGGGCTGGGCCATATCGGGCTGGCAGTTGCGCAAATTTTTAATGGCTTGGGCTGCCATGTTATCGGCTATGATGTAATGGTGCCCGAAGATTTGAAAGGGATTGAGGCAGTACCATTTAACCAGCTGCTTAAGCAGGCTGATATCATTTCTTTACATGCCCCCTTAAATACATTTACAGCGCATATTATTAATGCAGGCAGTTTGGCCGCCATGAAAAACGGCGTTATGCTTATCAACACATCCCGTGGCGCGCTGATAAATACAGAGGATGTTTTAGAAGCGCTTGAGTGTGGTAAGATTGGCTACCTGGGGCTTGATGTGTATGAATTTGAAAAGGGCTTATTTTTTGAGGATCATCAGCAAGATAAAGTGCGCGACCCTTTACTAACCAGGTTACTAGAGTATCCTAATGTTTTAATAACCCCGCACCAGGGATTTTTAACCCATGAGGCTTTACAACAAATTGCAGACCAGACCATCAGAAACCTCGATAACTGGCAGCAGGATAAATGCGTTGGCAAGGCCTGCGTATGCGCAAAAAATTGCCGCGCTATGGATGCTATTAACAATCCTAAAATTTAATTCCCTCCCTTTATGAACACACCGCTTCATTTAATTGATAAATACAATGTAGCGGTGCCCCGCTACACCAGCTACCCTACTGTGCCCTATTGGGATGCAGACAATTTTAATACAGACCATTGGAAAAACTCCGTTAAGTTTTCTTTCAACGAGAGTAACGAGGCCGATGGCATCAGCATTTATATACACCTGCCCTACTGCGAAAACCTATGTACCTATTGCGGCTGCAATACCCGCATCACCAAAAACCACACAGTTGAAGAACCTTATATCAAAGCCGTTTTACTGGAATGGGCTATGTACCGCAATATTTTTGGACAGAAACCTGTAATACGCGAAATACACATGGGTGGTGGCACACCAACATTTTTTAGCGCGGGGCATTTAAAAGTACTGATAGATGGCATACTCATGCATTCTACCTTGCACCCAGATGCCGAGTTTGGCTTTGAAGCCCATCCGGCCAATACCACTACAGCACATTTACAAATACTACACGATCTGGGTTTCCGCAGGCTGAGCCTTGGCATACAAGATTTCGACCCGGCGGTACAACTCATTATTAACCGGATACAAAGTTTTGACCAGGTAAAAACGGTGACCGGACAGGCACGGAAAATTGGCTATACCTCCATTAATTTCGATTTAATATATGGCCTGCCTTTGCAAACATCAACAGGACTTTCGGCAACCATCCAGCAAGTTGCACAATTAATGCCAGACCGGATTGCCTTTTACAGCTACGCCCATGTGCCCTGGATTAAACCCGGCCAGCGTAAGTTTACAGAACATGATTTGCCCGATGCCTATACCAAACGCCATTTATATAATACCGGCCGAGATTTATTTACTGACCTGGGCTATAAAGAAATAGGTATGGACCACTTTGCATTACCAACAGATAGCCTGTACCACGCCGAACAATGCGGCACATTACACCGTAATTTTATGGGCTACACACACCAGTATACCCAGCTAATGGTTGGTTTGGGGGTATCATCTATCAGCGATAGCTGGTATGGTTTTGCTCAAAATGTAAAGTCGGTAGAAGAATATGTTAAACTGGTTAACGCCGGTGAGTTGCCGGTATTTAAAGGCCATATGTTAACGGCAGAAGATTTGATTATCCGCAAGCATATCCTCAATATTATGTGTACAGGCAAAACCTCCTGGAACCACCCCCAACACCAATGTGAAGCCTTGTTGCAAGGCATAGAACGAATGCAGCTACTTGCCGACGACGGCCTTATTGAGCTTAACTCAGGGGAGCTTAGTGTAACCCAGTCAGGCAAACGTTTTCTCCGCAATATCTGCATGGCGCTAGATGCCCGCTTATGGGCCGATAAACCCTCATCACAATTATTCAGCATGGCGGGCTAAACTAACTTAATTGATCTTAAACAATAAAAGCGGCCACAGCCGCTTTTATTGTTTAAGACTATTTACGGTATTACACTGCTAACAAACCCGCACCAATTGCTTTTAAGTGCGCTTCGCAAACAATTAAGTTTTTATACATTTCGTCGCGGTAGCTTATGGTTTCGTTATATAACTGCGGTAATAGCTGTTTGTAATAAATGATACCCTGCTGCAGCTGATCTTTAAAGTTCACCAGTTGTTTCTCCTTTTTTTGGTTAACGTTTTTCAGGTAGCCGGTAATTTCTTTTCTAAAATAGTCGAGGTACAGGTTCAATTCGTTAATAAAAAGGCTGGGCCGCTCCACATCGCTTAACAGATCCTGCCGCCCGTAAATGTGCCCCACCATTTCGTCGAGCGTATAAACTTGAGAAAAATAAGCCAGGTTAGGGCCCGGGCAAATAGTTACCGCAGCATTTTCCCTGGGTTTTAACATATCATTTTTCAGATAGGCCGAAGCGCATAAACCTTCACAAAGGCAAACTTTCTCAGTAATATTTTCTACCCGTTCCTGGTAATCAGCCTGCGATAACTCCAACGTTTGCAGCTGTTGCAATTTAAGATGCTGGTATTCGCGCGATGCTGTACAGATGGGTTGCTCGGTAAATTCGGTATTGGTACACAAATACTTTTTCACGCATGGGCTGCCAGGCCTCCCCTGTTCAATCCTTTCCAGTCGCTGTTGCTCGCCGGTTGATTTTTTGAAGTTGTTAAACAAAATACCCAGTGGCGATGATGCGCTCAGGTAAAAATCCTCCTGCCTGGCGCTGGTTAATTGCTGCAGGGTTTCCTCATCAACGTTGGTAGCTTCGGGCACCAGTAAAAAAGGGCTGCCCCAGCCGGTGGCCTGCAGTTGATAGTGTTCCAGCAGAAAATCGTTTTCGTTAGCGGTACCTATCCCACCCTGCACACTAATGCGTTGGGGAGGTATGGCAGTAGCATTAGCGCCTTTTTCAATCAATGCAGCCTGGTAAATAGTAAGCAGTTCGGCCATCATGGTTTCGCGCTTTTGCTTAAACTCTTCCAGTATCGGGCCCAATAAAAGCCCTTCTGTTGCAAAAGCATGGCCCCCGCAATTTAAGCCCGATTCTATCCTGAACTCGGAAACCCACAGACCCTTTTTAGCTAAAAATTTAGCCTGTATATAAGCCGACCGGTAGTCGCTCACTTTTAAGATGATCTTTTTGTTTAACGCGCCATCACTGTCTGGAAAAAAGCAATCAAACGATTCCAGATAGCTGTATAAACGCGGGTTCATCCCTGCCGAAAGAACTACCGACGATTGCAGATCGCTATTCACAAAACCCCTGATGCCAGCCAGCGCATCGGTATTATCATCACCGGTATACTGCCCGTCAATATCAAAATTAAGCTTATCCACTTTCGACATAATATTAACATCGATAGCGCCCTTCTGCATCCGGCTCAGTAAAATATTTTGAAAGATCTTTTTGCTGATGCCTTCGGGATACTCCTGCATCAATTCATAGCCCTGTTTCAGGTGCGATGAATCCGGCAGCAGGCTAAAGTATCTATCCAGGTCGTTATTTTGATTAAATGGCAAGGTTTTTAACCGCTCAAATTGCTTATTTACAAGTTTGTTAAGCAGGTTCAGATAAGCGGTGATTCTTTTTGCCCGGGCATCCGGTGCAGATTTCATGATCGGCGTGTATGCTTCCTCATTTTGCAACGCATGGTACTTACGCATGCGTTCAATAAGCTCATCATCAACAATAGAAACTACCGATGCTATACCGTACCTGGCAGTTTTTAAAGGCGTATCAATAGAAAAGCCTAACCCTAATACTGGAATATGAAAAGTATGTGGCATAGTTTATATTTTAAGTGTTTGCAGGAAATAAAAGCGGGTTTTGCCACTTTCTTTAAATTAGTTACGAGGAAAGGGATTACAGATTCTTGGCAAAAAGCAATACCTCGCGGCTGTATAATTGGGTCAAATTTGCTTTGTTTAAAGTATTCATAATTGCTGTTTTATCTTGTCTCTGATGCAAATATGAACGTTAAGGCTGTTGAAGGGCGTGACCACAATCACCGCTAAAAATGATCTTGAGCATTTTTCAAAATCCTACCGGCATATTACTTTACCGGTATTGGCTGCCGGGCTGATGTAGGGGATGTTAAGCGACAGTCCCCGCAATACAAACCATACGCCAAGGCACAGCATAAAATAAGGGACCACCTTATTCATTTTTCTGCGTACCGAATTATTTAACAGGCCAGTACTTACCGATGCCACCAGCATTAGCGGGATTGTACCCAGCCCAAAACAAGCCATATAACTCACAGATGCCATTACCGTACTGGCATTAACTGCCCCAATAAGCGCGAGGTAAACAAAGCCACAAGGTAAAAACCCGTTGAGCACACCTATAATTAAATGCCCGGCCCGGTGTTTAAGCGCGTAGGTGAGCACCTTATTAAACGGCTTTATAAGTACAGAACCCAGCCTGTTATTGGCAATTGACACCTTTAAAAACCTGGATGATGCCGCAAGGATAATTAGCACCCCGCTAAAAACACTTACCCCCTGCTGCAAACCAGACAGCCATATTTGCCGGCCTATTAAACCGGTTACCAAGCCCAGGGTAGCATAACTTAATACCCGCCCAAGGTTATAGATCAGCTTGTCCCAAATAATCAGCATAAAACCTGCGTAATTATTGGGGATGGCAAAGGCCAGCGGCCCGCACATACCTATGCAATGGATACTGCCAAACAGCCCAATAAAAAAGGCAAGTTCATTAGCGTTCATGGTACCATCACTTCTTGATTATACAGGTACTTTTTATGGTGGTCGGCCCATTCAAAAGATAATTGCCATGGGCCGGTGGCCAATTTTTCAATAGGGATGTTTATTTCGTTTACTCCATCGCTGGCCATATTAATGATTTTGTCCATCCGGCGGTCAGACGGCCGCATTAAAGTAATTTTACATTGCAGCGGCTTAACAAACTTTACACACATAGCCTTATCCGTAAACCGGATATTGGGTTGCAGCTTCTCAGTAACTACCCGCTTTTCGCGGTTATAATCAGCATCAAAGGCCAGGCCTTTTTCGTAATACTCGTGGTCTACATCATCGGGCTGTGCAAACATCTTTACGCCCATGGCCGTAATGAAAATCACGAATGCCAGCAACCCCAAAACAATTCCTTTTCCCCAGTTCATATTTAATCCTCCCCGTTAACCGGTCCTATAAATGTTGTATTTATCGTTTGCAGTAATTTATGCTGATCCATTACTTTGATCGTGATTTCCGTTTTCATCGAGCGGATCTGTTTAGTCGGTATCATTAAGAAAAACACGGCTTTGCCTGCACCTTCTTTATCAAGTATGCCCGGTGCCTGTATATATTTTATTTTGATGGATGGATTACTCGTAACCAAAGAGATCCGACGTTTACTGTCGGTTTTATTAATCATATCTGCATTGTAAATATTGCTGATATACCCCCCCGGTTGTTCCTGGTAAAGCATCCCTGCCGAGCGTAAAATGGTAATATCTATATCACTGCGTTGGGCTATAAAATAGATAAGGCCTACCAGCAAAACACATATCACTGCCGAGTATGCTTTCATCCGCCCGGTAAATGATGGTTTTTTATCCTGTCTGATCATTTCTTCCGAATAGAAACCAATCAGGTTCATAGGCATATTGATCTTATCCATTACATGGTTACACACATCGATACAGGCGGTGCAGTTAATGCACTCCAGTTGCGTACCGTTTCTGATATCTATCCCGGTAGGGCAAACATCTACGCATAAGTGGCAATCCACACAATCGCCTTTGGGCGCTTCCTCTTTTTTAGATCGTTTGCCGCGGGGTTCTCCCCTCAAATAATTATAGGCAACCACCAAGGTATGCTTATCGGTTAAAACACCCTGTAAGCGGCCATAAGGACAGATCACTGTACATACCAACTCGCGCACCTGGCTGTAAACAAGATAAAAAACAACTGTAAATATGCAGATGCTGAAAAAGCCTGACCAGTGCCTGGTTACCGGCTCTGTCACAATTCTGATCAAGGTTTCACTACCGATAACGTAAGCCAGAAAGGTATTGGCGATGAGGAAGGACACCAGGAAAAAGAGTACGTGTTTAGCTGATTTTTTAAAGACTTTTTCTTGTGTCCATGCTCCTTCATCCAGCTTTCTGCGCTTTTTAGCATCCCCTTCAATCCATACTTCTATTTTGCGGAACACCATCTCCATAAAAATAGTCTGCGGACAGATCCAACCACAAAATACTCGGCCGAAAGCAATAGTAAACAACACTATGCATACGATGCCGGCAAGCATAGCCAGTACGAATAAAAAGAAATCCTGCGGCCAAAATACCTGCCCAAATAGCACAAAGCGGCGTTCTATTACATTGAGCAACAAAAATGGCTGCCCGCTAATGCGAATAAATGGCCCAGCAAAAAACATCACCAGGTAAGCATAACTAAGCCAGGTGCGGTATTCGTAAAGTTTACCTTTACGAATAACCGGGTACATCCATTTACGGCTATTACTAGCCGCTTGTGGCCGACTTAAATTTTCTGTTAGTTGCATGTTATTCCCTATTTCGCGGCAGCAGCATTGGCTGTTTTTGGGGCAGCTTTAACCACATCCTCCACCTCTTTTTCCCCTTGCGCTTCTTTAGGATTTGCCGGGTTGCTGCCATGCAAAGATTTTATATAGTTGGCCACATCTGCTATCTGTTTGGGCGATAATTGTTTTTCCCAGGTTGGCATGCCTTTGGCGGCAACACCATACTTTACGGTTTTAAACACATCGCTAATTTTGCTGCCGTGCAGCCAGTAATCATCTGTTAAATTTGGCCCTACAACACCCTGGGCATGGTCGCCATGGCAGGGTACGCAATTGAGTTTAAAGATGGATTGCCCATCTGCTATCACACCCGGTTCTACGCTTAGCTTCACACTATTCTCATCAACCCGGTTGGCAGACTTCGACAGAAATACTTCTTTTTCTTTAGCGGCTACGGCCATTTCTGTATTATACTCGGCATACTGTAACTGGCCAATGCCAAATACGTGATATACCAGCAGATACCCTATAGCAAATACTATAGTGGCATAAAACAAGCCGGTAAACCATGATGGTATCGGGTTATCTATTTCCTGTATACCGTCATAATCATGCGGTATAATCAGCGCGGCTTCTTCATCAAGCGGCTTTAGTTCAAGCAAACGTTCTACCACACTGGTTTTAGGCTTTAGCTTAATTTTAGCAGCAGCCTCTTCAGCTTTCATGGTGGCGTAAGCTTCGGGGCCGATGATTATTTTGGTGAGTACTTTAAAGGTGCGCAGCAATACCAGCATTACGATAACCAGTAAGATCAGCATCATCATGATGGCACCATAGGCAATATAGTTTTTATCCTGGCCAGAGATAAGGCTATCGGCCTTTATTCCCTGGGCTGCCATCACTAAAACTATTAAGAGGATAGGTTTAATCAATTTCATGGCTGTAAGTTTTCTTGGTTTTCGGCAATACTGTCGTGTAGTGGCATATCGCTCATGTAAACCACATGCTGTTTTTTAATGAGCAAAAGCCACACAGCCACCACAATAAAAAACAATAAAAAGATGGCCAATGAAGAGAGCAGGTAACCCTCGTTTCCGTGAATATTTTCTGTAAACTGCTTAAACATGGTATTAGTTATTTGGAGTTGCGGTTTTGTTTGCTTTAATGTCCATACCCAAACGCTGCAGGTAAGCGATAATGGCCACAATTTCTTTCGTGCTTTTTACCTTAATATGGTCCTTCGCTAAGTTATCGGCTATGCCTTTCGCCTGCTTGTCCAGATCGCGGTTTGCTATGTTTTCGTAACCGGGGCCGTAAGGAACACCCAGCTTGCGCATAGCATTAATTTTTGATGCCGTGGTGGTGGTGTCCAGCGTTTGTGAAATTAACCAGTCGTAATTAGGCATAATACTCCCCGGCGACATTAACCTCGGGTCCATTAAGTGATTATAATGCCATGCATTGCCATACTTGCCGCCTATACGCGCCAGATCTGGCCCGGTACGTTTAGAGCCCCATAGAAACGGGTGATCGTACACAAATTCTCCGGCTTTGCTATATTCTCCGTAGCGCTCCGTCTCAGACCGAAAAGGCCTAACCGTTTGCGAGTGGCAGCCCACGCAGCCCTCCCGGATATAAAGATCGCGCCCCTGTAATTCGAGCGGACTATAGGGTTTTACGCTGGCTATAGTTGGGATGTTTGATGAGATGGTAAGGGTTGGCATCAGCTCCACAAAAGTACCCACCAATATCACCAGCAAGGCCAGTACCATTAGCTGGATAGGCCTGCGCTCTAATGTACGGTGCCAGTGTGCGCCCTTCTCTTCCGTAAACTCCGGCGCAAGCGGCATGGCTTCGGCGGCTTCATTTGCTACCAGCTTACCTTGCAACATCGTGCGGGTAAGGTTATAAGCCATGATGATAACCCCCGACAGATAGAACGTGCCCCCTACTGACCGTAACACATGCATTGGGATAATGCGCAGCGTAGTTTCCAGGAAATTAGGATATTTCAGCATACCTTCCGCGGTAAACTCTTTCCACATTAAGCCCTGGGTAAAACCTGCCCAATACATCGGCACGGCATAAAACAAAATGCCCAGTGTGCCTATCCAAAAATGAAACGAAGCCAGTTTTTTAGAATAAAGCTCTGTTTTATAAATGCGGGGTATTAACCAATACAGAATAGCAAAGGTTAAAAAGCCATTCCACCCCAAAGCACCTACGTGTACGTGTGCAATGATCCAATCTGTAAAGTGGCCAATGGCATTCACTTGTTTCAGTGCCAGCATCGGGCCTTCAAAAGTGGCCATACCATAAGCGGTAATGCCTACCACCATAAATTTCAAAACAGCATCATCACGCACCTTGTCCCATGCGCCACGCAGGGTAAGCAAACCGTTAATCATACCACCCCAGCTTGGTGCAATAAGCATAATAGAAAAGGCTACGCCTAATGATTGCGCCCAGCCCGGTAAGGTGGTGTACAACAAGTGGTGAGGGCCTGCCCAGATGTAAATAAATATCAATGCCCAAAAGTGCAGGATGCTTAATTTATAAGAGTAAATAGGCCTGTTAGCCATTTTAGGTAAAAAGTAATACATCATACCCAGGTAGGGCGTGGTTAAGAAAAACGCTACCGCATTATGCCCATACCACCATTGTACCAGTGCATCTTGCACACCGGCAAACAGGTAATAGCTTTTCCAGGTAGAGATGGGTAATTCGAGCGAGTTAACGATGTGTAATACCGCTACCGTAACAAAGGTGGCAATGTAAAACCAAATGGCTACGTACAAATGCCTTTCGCGGCGTTTGAATATGGTACCGAACATGTTTATGCCAAAAACCACCCAAATTACGGTGATGGCAATATCTATCGGCCATTCCAGTTCGGCGTATTCGTGCGATGTGGTAATACCCAGCGGTAAGGTTATTACTGCCGAAATAATAATAATTTGCCAGCCCCAAAAATGGATCTTGCTGAGCGCATCACTAAACATGCGCGCTTTAAGCAGCCGTTGCAAGGAGTAATATACACCCATAAATATGGCGTTACCCACAAAGGCAAAAATTACAGCATTGGTGTGCAGGGGGCGAATGCGGCCAAAGGAAGTGTATTGGTTACCCATATTGGCGGCAGGATGGTACAATTGTATCGCGATGATGAGGCCAACGGTCATGCCGATGATGCCCCATATTACCGTTGCGATACCGAAATCACGTACAATTTTGTTATCGTAGTAAAATTTTTCGGGTTGCATAATAATCGTGTGGTTGTATCTGTTTTGGATGATGTAAAAGTAGGCAGGTAACTCCTGCGGCAGAATGATGACGGTTGCGCAAAAAGCTGATCTTAGTCACTTTTAGGCTCTTCCCGCGGTTCATCGTCCAGCAAGATCCGCACAGACGGCGTATACAGGTCGTCGTGCTGGCCATGGCGCTGCGCCCAAAAAAATGCACATAAAAATAGCACTGCCAGCAAAATGCTGCAGCCAATTAAAAAGTAAATAATGCTCATAATAATTTTCTGAACCTTGCCGCTAAATGTGTAGCAATACTGGTGAACGAGATAATGGTTGCCGTACTTAAAGGCATTAAAATAGCCGCTATTAATGGTGATAGTTTGCCTGTTACAGCATAGCTCAAACCGAACAGGTTATATACCAATGAAATAAGAAAGGATGCATGGATGATCTGAACCGTATCTTTAGAAAACCTTAAAAACTGCGGTAATTTGCGGAGGGATCTGCCATCTAAAATGGCATCGCTGCCCGGTGAAAAATTGTTAACATTATCTGTAATGGCAACCCCCAGGTCGCTTTGCTTTAAAGCGCCCGAATCATTTAAACCGTCGCCCATCATCAATACCTTTTGGTGTGATTGCTGCAATGATTTTATAAAGTCCAGTTTCTGCTGGGGCGATTTGCTGAAATGCATGTGATGATCCATAAAATAAGGCAGTAATGCCCGCCGGTCATGATCATTATCGCCTGATAAAAGATAGAGACGGTAATCGGCATCGCATAAATCGGCAACTTCATTAAGGCCGGTGCGCTGCTCTTGTTTAAAAGCAAAGTAGCCTGCATAAATACCATCAATCATTACGTGTACTTCTGTGGCCAGCTCTATGATGTTACCACTGCCCAGCACAAATGCCATACTGCCGATGCGGATAAGGTGGTTATTAATTTGTGCGGTAATGCCCTGACCTGTGGCTTCATGATAGGCAACCGACGAGAGACTTTCGTAATGGCCCAGGTACGCGCAGATCTGCCTGCTTAAGGGGTGGCCGGAATTACTGCAAACCGAATAAATATATTGTTTCTCCCGGTTGTTTAAGTCGGCATGCATGGTAACGCTTTGCTCGCCGCCAATGGTTATGGTGCCGGTTTTGTCTAAAACCAGGGTATCAATGCGGGCAAGCTGTTCAACCACATCAGTATTTTTAAGGTAAAATAAATTACGGTCGAAGATGCTTAGTGCAGCCGACATGGTAAATGGTGTACTTAAAGCCAATGCACACGGGCATGCCACAATAAGTACTGCTGTAAACGCCGAGAAAGCCCGCTGCACATTAGCAGGTACCCAATATATAAACGAGCCAAAAGCGATACACAATAGTATCACTGTAAAATATTTACTTACCTTTTGGTTAAAGGTTTGCATGCGGTTGTCCTGCTTGCGTGTAAAGGCTTCGTTGTTCCACAATTGGGTTAAATAGCTTTGCGAAACCGGTTTAATTACTTCCAGCTCCAGGGCTTCGCCCAATTGGCGGCCTCCGGCATAGATCACCTCTCCTAATATTTTATTTACCGGGGCAGATTCGCCGGTCACAAAGCTAAAATCGATACGGGCATCCCCTTTTAACAAAATAGCATCAGCCGGGATAATTTCACCATGCCTGATACGGATACGTTGCCCGATTACAATATTGGAAAGCGGCACGGGTTTTTCCATACCCTCTTCCATTACCTGCACCGCCACCGGGAAGAACGAGCGATAATCGCGCTCGAAAGAGATATGGTAATAGGTTTTTTGTTGTACGTATTTACCAACCAGTAAGAAAAACACCAGCCCGCAAAGCGTATCGGTAAAACCTGCGCCGGTATGTGTTAATATTTCGGCCACTGTGCGGATAAACAAAACGGCTATGCCCAGGGCTAAGGGGAAATCAATGTTCAATACCTTGTTCCGGAGGTTTACCCGGACCGACGAAAAATATCCCCAGCCGCTATAAAATACTACAGGCACAGCAAACAGGATATTAAGCCATCCGAAAAAATGCCGGAAGTTTTGCTCATTAACCGATAGCCCCAGGTACTCTGGGAAACTAAGCAGCATTACATTGCCAAAGCAAAACCCGGCAACTGCAATTTTTCTGATCAGGTTATCGCTTGTACCCTTATTTTGCTTTTTAATCACATCCTGCAAACTGATCAATGGCTCATAACCGATATCAAAGATCAATTCAACCACTTCGCGCAGGCTTATTTCTTGTGTTTTAAAACGGATGTTGATCTGCTTTTTCAAAAAATCGACGCGGCTGTAGTAAATGGCCGGGTTAATTCTGTTTAACTGCTCCAGCAGCCAGATGCAGGAGCTGCAATGGATGTAAGGGATATACAGCGTAACGATGGTCATCTGCTCATCCTTATAATCAACCAGTTCTTTAATGATGGATGGCTCGTCCAGGTATTCAAACCGTTTTTCTACCCTTGCACGCGTAGCACCCGGATGATCGTTGTAGGCATAATAGCTGCATAAACCAGTGGAAGAAAGTATTTTATAAACGCTTTTACAGCCATTACAGCAAAAGCTTTTTTCATCTAACTCATAATGTACATCGGTGCAATCATTGCCGCAATGGTAACAAGTGGTAGCATCAATAGTATGTATAGCCATGGGTTAATTGTTTACCCCCCAAAAATGGGGTGCAAACTCCTTTAAAAAAATGACGGCGGCTGATATAATAAATGATTGAAGTCACTTTATAATACGCAGCTGTTTACGTTGTTTTTATATCGCTTTTTCAGGATTCTGGCTATATTCGCACCTATTTTGTTATCATATAAAGATTATTATGGAAAACTTCAGTAAAGTTAAAGAGCTGGTGGCTGCTTCAGAAGCTGACTTCACCGCATTCTACGAAAAAGGAAATAAAGCAGCAGGAACAAGGGTTCGCAATGCTATGCAACAGTTAAAAACACTTGCTCAGGACATCCGCACCGAGGTAACTGAAAAAAAGAACGAAGCAAAGTAATTAAATCAATAAACTGTTTAGGGTAAAAAAGGCTGTCGAGTGACAGCCTTTTTTGTTGGCCCGATTTGCATTCCTTCCACTGCAAATAACTTCAGATGACAATACCTTAAAAGCTCATTCCTTTCCGGGCGATTGTTCATTTTGTACAATTTTCTAAAAAAGTCAATATTTAAAACCTATTTGTAAGTATTTGTCGTAAAAGGTAAATAACGCCCCCTTTGATATCATTTCATTGGGGTAGTTATCATTTATAATTATATTTAATAAATGAACCGGCCTTACATGTTAGATTATCTAAAACGCATATTACTTTTTTCTGCCTCAACACCTTTCTCGGCAGCCAGATATAATAAACCGGCATCTGCTATTTATTCACTTGCTTATACAACCGTATGATCAAACTTTTACGTTTTTATTTTCCTGCAATTTTACTTGTGCTTTTAGTACACCTATCTGCATTTGCACAAAATTGTACTATTAACGCAGGTGCCGACCGCACCATTTGCCCAGGCAGCACTTTCGTATTGAACGGTAACGCCACGGGGCTGCTTACCCAGCAAGCAACCTGGACGCAGATTGCCGGGCAGCCTGTCACCATTTCGGCTACAACGGTAAATGGCGGTACAGCATCTGCAACCGTTACCGGCTATACAGTTGGGCAAAGTTATAGTTTCCGCCTCTCTGCTACCTGTACCGATGGTACGCCGGTTTTTGATGATGCAGTATATACGGTTTCGCCATTAACAGTGGCTAATGCAGGGCCCGATATTGTATCGTGCCCCGGCCTTAATGCTGTAACCATGGCGGCAAATACGCCACTGGCTGGCGAAACCGGCATATGGTCTGTAAATGGCAACCTGCCGCTGCCCAACCCGGTAACATCACCCAATGGTACAATTAGCTTACCGGCAACCGGCAATACAGTTGGCAGTTCGGTTTACACCTGGACCATTACCAGCAACAGTGGTAATTGCTCTTCTACTTACAGTGTAAAGGTTACTAACCTGGGCGGCGAACCTATCGCTGTTACCACGCCTGTTAACGTAAGCTGCTATTCTATTAAAGCAGCTGTAGGTTTGCATGCCTCATTTGGTGGTAGCGGCAACGGGCAAATTGGCACCTGGTCATTCATCAGCGGGCCAAGTACACCTACTTTTGGAGATATTCACGATCAAAATACCGGTATCGGCGACCTGATAGGCGGCACCTATATTGTACGCTGGACGGTAACCGGCCCATGTTTTAATGGTTTTAAAGATGTTACTGTTAATGTTTCGCCACCATCGCAGGATGTGACCAGTGCAGGCGGCGAGCCTTTCTTTACTTACTGCGACGGCCGTACAAATACCGCACTAAACGGTGTAAAACCACTTTATAAAAACGAAGTGGTAAGCTGGGTATCGGCAGCAACCAACCCCGGCGGTGTAGTAATTGCCAACCCCACATCACCATCTACCACCATATCAGGCCTCAATGGTGCTTCGGCGTATGATTTTATTTATACCATTACCAACACAGTTACCAATTGCTCTTCGGTAGCTATATATCATGTACGTTATACCACGGCACCATTTGTTGGTTTCATAACCCCTAACCCTTCATTTTTGCCCTGCAATGCTACGCAACTAACGGTACATTATAATGCGGCCGGTGGTAACCGTTCGCAATGGGCGCTGGTAAGCGCGCCGCCGGGCTCCCAGCTGCAGGCCAATGCAGGGATTAATACTTTTACAACCGCAGCCGACGATTTTCAACCCTTTGTTGGGATGAATAAGATCGGCACGTATGTAATCCGGTTCAGGCGTTACAGCGACGATGCTTCCGGAGGATGTAATGACAGCTATGCAGATATCAGGATTGTGGTATCCAAAGCACCATACCAGGCCAATGCAGGTACTTCGCAGTTTTTATCGTGTAATGTTACCTCTGCTACGCTGGCAGGTAATGCCCCGCAGGGCGATGACTCGGGCACCGGGCAATGGAGCCAGGTAAGCGGCCCTAATAATGCTACTATTGCCGATAAATCTTTAAATACCACAGGTATATCTAACCTGGTAAGCGGTGTATATACTTTTAGATGGATAGTTAGCGGTGGCAGTACAGACTGCGGCGATTCGCAATCTGATGTAAAAGTGATCGTTGCCGCTGCCCCAACGCATGTTAATGCAGGCGCTGATATGACGGTGTGCTATTCTACCCCAATAAAACTGGCAGCCGATGCACCGCTGCCAAATGAAAAAGGCACATGGAGCGTACTCTCAGAAAGCCCCGCCACACCTGCAAGTACGGTTACGTTTTCTAACGTTAACGACCCTAACGCTATTGTAACCGGCTTACTGGCCAATAAAATTTATACCCTGCAATGGACCATAGAAAATGCCTGCGGTACCCTTACAGACCAGGTAGTTATTAACACCAATAGCACCAATGGCCCCAAACAGGCAGCTGCCGGGCCCGACCAATGCTTAGGAGGCGGCTCAACAATATTTAATTTAAGTGCTAATGCGCCGGATGCAGGCGAAACCGGGATCTGGACATTACTGCCCGGCAGCCCCAATACTCCTGCTTTTACCAACGCCAGCAGCCAAACCGTTACCGGTGCCACCCTGGGTACTTACAGGTTTGAATGGCAGCTAAGTAAAGGCGGATGTGCCACCACGCGCGACACGGTTGTTATAACCATATCAAATGGTACAACCACAGCTGCCATTAACGGCAGTACGGGCACATCGCAGCAGGATGTGTGCGGACTAGGCCCTGTTACCCTAACAGCCACCAATGCCGCATTAACTGCAGGCGAAGCAGGTACATGGACGCAAACCGGCGGGCCAGGTGGTGCAGTAATTACATCGCCCAATGGCACCTCTACCACGGTTACAGGATTGGTAGAAGGCAGGTACAAATTCAGATATACCATAACTAACGGTGCCTGTTCAAGCTCGTTTGCAGAGGTAACTTACAATATAAGCGCGCCGCCAACACCAGCAGTAGCGGCTGTAGGCGGCACAAACCCAATTACACTTTGTAATGCCGCATCAACCGTTTTAGATGCCAACACCATAACTGTTGGCACAGGGTTATGGGTAGTACAAAGCGGCCCTAACGCACCAACTTTTAGCAGCCTTAACGACCCGCACGCCACCATCAGTGGATTAATATTAGGGACTTATGTATTAACCTGGCAGTCAAGCAACGGTACTATCTGCCCGGCATCTACCTCCAATGTCTCTATTATTGTGCATCAGTCCGCCAATGCAGGTGCAGATCAGGCTTTATGTAATACTACAGTAACTGTATTATCGGGCAATGAGGGTAGCGATGGTGTTTGGACACTGGTATCAGCATTACCTGGGGGCACTCCCCCGGTTACGATCACCAAAAATGGCTCGTCCACCGGTTTCGGCAATACAGCAATAGTAACCGGGTTAACACCCAACAGTAACTATGTATTCAGATATACCATAAACACCGGCTTGGTTGCAGGTAAAGATGCAGGCGGCTGCGGTACCTTAACAGATGACATGGCAGTTGCAGTAAGTGGGCCGCCATCTACCGCAGATGCAGGCCCCGACCAGCAATTATGTACCAGTTCGGGCACTTCGGTAACCCTGGCTGCGGCAACACCTACCGTGGGTACAGGCACCTGGAGCATCATTAGCCGCCCTTTAGGTAGTTTAGCCACTTTATCATCAACCACTGCACCTAATGCCACATTTAATAATTTAAGTGTGCAGGGCGATTACCTTTTACAATGGACCGTTACCAATGCCAATTGTACGGGGAATGAGTCGAGCAATGATATTGTGCGCATCAGTGTTTTTGCCCCGCCAACAGTTGCCGGGCCAATGACAGACCAGCCTGCTGCCTGTTTGGGTAATGTAACCTTAACCGGTACCACCCCTACGGTGGGCATAGGTACCTGGACGTTTGTACCCAACGGCCCCGGCGATACCCGTACACCGATTATTGATGCACCCAATGCCCCGACCACAAGTGTTTCGGGTTTGGTAATTAATGCAGCCAATCCTTACAAATTTAGGTGGACCATTACCAATGGTACCTGTACTGCTTCATCTGCCGATGTAAATATTACTGTAAAGGACAATACGCCTGCTGTTGCCAATGCTGGTACGGTTGCCAACACCTGTGCACCGGCAGCGGGCAGTACGGCTTCGGTTACCCTGGCATCTACCAACACAACCTTAACCGGAAATGACCAGGGCACCTGGACGGTTGTTACCCAGCCGCCATTTAGCCCTGCCGTTACTTTTGATAATTTGCACAGCGCAACAGCCACTGCAAGTAACTTAAAAGCCGGCGCATACACCTTAAGATGGACCATTGCCAACAACAGCGCATGTACATCAACCAGCGACGTTAGCTTTACCATATTCGATCCGCCTTCAACCGCTGATGCAGGTCCGCCGGCGGCTAATTATTGCCTGTCTGCACCGGCTGTGTTATCAGCAACAGCGCCAACATCCGGTACCGGTACCTGGACGGTGCTCAGCAAACCCACAGGCGCAGCAGACCCGGTATTTAGTTCGGTGAACGACAATCATGCATCCGTAAGCGGCTTGGTGGCTGGTGCTTATACCTTCCGCTGGACAGTATCTACCGGGCAATGTACAGACAGCCATGACGACATTACCATCACCGTGGCCAATTGCGTTATTGATTTGGGAATAACCAATACAGACGGTAAAACCAATTATACGCCGGGTACCATAAATACATATACTATTGTAGCAAGCAACAACGGCACAAGTGATGCCAATGGCGCAACGGTAACCTTCCCGTTCCCAACAGGGGTAACCGGTACATGGACAGCCACTTATACAGGTACAGCAAGCGGTACAGCGAGCGGAACTACAGCAATTAATGAAATTGTGAATTTGCCTGTAGGCAGCTCCGTTACTTATGTGGTAACAGCAAATATCGGAAGCGGCGTAACCGGCAATCTAACCACTATTGCCTCCGTTAACCCGCCACCGGGCTTAACAGATGTTACCCCGGGTGATAACAGTGCATCTGATACGGACACGCAAATTAGTCAGGTTGATTTGAACATTACCAATACCGATGGTAAAACAACTTATACACCGGGTACTACTAATACTTATACCGTAGTAGCTACCAATACCGGCTTAAGCACAGCTACCGGTGCATTAGTTAGTTACCCACTGCCAGCCGGAGTAAGCGGCACGTGGACAGCTGTATACGCGGGCGGCGCAACCGGTAATGCCAGCGGAACGGGCAATATCAACGAAACTGTAACTATACCGCCGGGTGGAACGGTAACCTACACAGTAGCAGCAGCCATTGCAAGCAATGTTACCGGCGATGTTACCACTACGGCAACAATTACTGCTCCGGCCGGTATTACAGACCCTACCCCGGCTAATAATGTTGCCAGTTATTCTAATACGCAAAGCAGCAGCGCAGATTTAAGCGTTACCAATAGCGATGGCAAAACTACTTACACACCGGGTACAGCCAACACTTATACCATTGTAGTAACCAATAGCGGGCCAAGCGACGTAACAGGCGCAACAGTAACCAATAACCTGCCGGCAGGTGTAACCGGTACCTGGACTGCAGTTTATGCTGGCGGCGCCACAGGTGCAGCTTCGGGAACAGGCAATATTGGCCAACTGGTAAACGTACCAGCGGGTGGTACTGTTACCTATACTTATGTAGTAACCATCCCGTCTGACTTTACTGCTGCCAGCCTTAACAATACCACTACTGTTACGATGCCGACCGGTGTAAATGACCCTACTCCGGTAAACAATACGGCTACAGATGGGGATACACCAAATAGTATCACCGATCTTAAGGTAGTAAAAACGGCATCGGGCTTAACGCCATCTATCGGTACCCGGATTACCTTTACAGTTGCGGTTAGCAATAATGGCCCTAGTATGGCAACCAATGTTAGCGTTAGCGATCTGCTGCCATCGGGCTTTACCTATGTAAGCGCAACACCGGATGCCGGAACCTATAACAATACAATGGGCGTATGGGCAATTGGCAACCTGGCCAATGCAGGCACCCAAACTTTAACCATTACAGCCAGCGTAAATACTACGGGCAGCTATACCAATACCGCAACGGTTACAGGTACAGAGGCCGATAGCGACCCGACCAATAACAGCAGCCAGGTAACCATTGCCCCTAAACAGCTCCCTGTAGCTAATAATGATGCTGCCACAACAGGTTCAAATACACCGGTAGCTATTAATTTATTAACCAATGATGTTAAGGCTGCTGATAACCTGGTGCCCAATACGGTAACCATCATAACTCCACCTCAGCATGGCACCGTGACTGTAGACCCTGCAACTGGTATAGCCACCTACACGGCAACCCCGGGCTATTCTGGCACCGATACTTTTACCTACACGGTTACAGATGCTAATGGCGGTACATCAAACATAGCCACCGCAACTATTACTGTAGACAAAGCCCCTGTTGCTAATGATGATAACGCAATTACAGCTATGAACACGCCTGTAATTATTAACCTCCCCGTTAATGATGTTAATGGCGATGCCGCGCTGGCACCTTCAACAGTTATTATTGTACAGCAACCATTGCATGGTACAGTGACTGTTAACACTATTACGGGCACAGCTACATATACACCTAATGCAGGCTACTTTGGCCAGGATAATTTTACGTATACCATTAAAGACCAAAACGGATTTGTATCAAACGTAGCCAACGTTACTGTTACAATTCCCAAGGGGCCAACTGCTGTAAATGATAACGTTACCACCACACCTAACAGGCCTGTGGGTATCCCGGTAATTAACAATGACCAGGCAGGCAGCGCCGACCTCGACCCAACTACGATTACCATTATTACCCAACCGGCGCACGGTACATTGATAGTTGACCCGGTTACCGGGCTGGTAACTTATACCCCGGCCTTAAATTATGCAGGGCCAGATCAATTTACCTATACCATCAGGGATAAAAACGGGGCCGTGAGTAATGTAGCCACAGTAACCATCAACACTAATGACAGGCCGGTTATTGGCTTGGCCAAAGCAGCAACAGCTGCAGTCAAGGCGGTTAATGGCTCGTTCGATGTAACTTATATTTTAACCGTGGGCAACTACGGCATAACAGATCTTAATAACATCAGCATTAAGGATGATCTTACTTCAACTTTCCGCGGCGAGCAATGGGTGGTTAAAAGCATCAGAACGCTGGGCAAGTTAACGGTTAACAACAGTTACAATGGTAATGGCAACACAGAAATGCTGGCATCTGCCAACCAGTTGTTTGTTGGCCAGGTAGAAGAGATAGAGCTGGTGGTAAATGTAACCGTTTTATCGGGTGGTACCACCTATCAGAACCGTGCTACGGCTTCGGGCACATCAATTACCGGGACAAGTACCACAGATCAATCAACCGACGGACTGAAACCAGATGTAACCACCGCGGGTGATGTAAGCTCGTCTGTACCTACCCCTGTGGAGCTGAAACGGCCAAACGAATTTATTCCGCAAGGCTTCTCACCAAACGGCGACGGCGTGCATGACACATTTGTAATTGAAAATGTAAGCGGCAGGCGTGTTTCACTAGAGTTTTACAACCGCTGGGGGAACCTTGTTTACCGCAACGGCGATTACAAAAACGACTGGGGCGGCAAGTGTAACCAGGGTATACACATAGGCGAAGATTTGCCGGAAGGCACCTACTACTACATTGTAAAATTTGATGACAAAGACCGCTATGTGGGCTATATAACCCTTAACAGATAGTTATGAAAAGCTTTAAAATATTAATTATACTAATTTTAATAACGTGTGCCGGTAAGCAGGCCCTGGCACAGCAGGAGGCCATGTATACCCAGTATATGTTTAACAGCCTTGCCATTAACCCGGCTTATGCAGGCAGCCGTAATGTTACATCGGCTACGGCACTATACCGCAGCCAGTGGGTTGGCATACAAGGGGCACCTACAACAGCAACATTAAGCATTGATGCACCACTGGACAATAAAAAAATAGGCTTAGGCTTACAGGTTTTTAATGACCGCCTGGGTATTACCAACACAAGCGGTGCTTTTGGCAGCTACGCTTTCCGCATCAGGATGGATAAAGGGACTTTGGCTTTGGGCTTGCAAGCCGGGGTGAGCCAATACCGGGCCGATTTTACATCGGTTAACCTGGGTTCTGATGCCTCGCCCGATCTGGCTTTCAGCAATAACATCAACAAAATGCTGATAGATTTTGGCGTTGGTGTTTACTACAGTACAGATAAGTTTTACCTGGGCCTGTCATCGCCCCAATTACTGAACAACCAGCTGCACAATTTTACGGTAGAAGGCAGCAACACCTTTAGCGGACAGGCTATGCACTTGTTCCTGGCTACAGGCTATGTTTTTCCGCTGAATGAAGACCTGCATCTTAAGCCCTCTGTTTTAATTAAGTACGTAAAAGGTGCCCCGATAGAAGGTGATCTGAATGCTACATTATGGATTAAAGACGTTTTTGCCGTAGGCGCACAATACCGTACCGAGGCTGATATTTCCGGCCTGATAGAATTCCAGGTTTCGCCGCAGATCAGGCTGGGTTACTCGTACGATCATAGCACTACCCCGCTTGTACAATTTAATTCGGGCAGCCACGAGATTATGATCCGTTACGAATTTGGTTTTACAAAAGGTAAGATCCTGTCTCCACGTTATTTTTAGAACATAGAGTATGCTGAAAACGATATACATAACCTTATTTGCTTTACTCCTTTTACCGGCATTGGTGTTTAGTCAGCCTAAAAAAGAGAGCAACAGCCTGGTAAAAGCAGCCCGTAAAGAATACATGGCACTAAGATATACCCCTGCCACTAAACTTCTGGAACGCGAACTTAAAGCCCACCCTGA
>NZ_MPPL01000001.1:3425169-3480506 GCF_001911425.1 Mucilaginibacter polytrichastri
ATTTAGAGGCGCAGGAAATGATTGCCGACAGCTATCGTAATATTAAAGATTACAGCAAAGCCGATTACTGGTATACCCAACTCACCCAGGCACCAACCATTAAACCACAATGGGCTTTATATTATGCCGAAGTGCTGGCCAACAAGCAAGATTATACAGGCTCAGAAAAATGGTATCAGAAATACCTGGAACTGGTAACTACCGATAACCGGGCTGCTGCATTTGCAAAAGTTTACCCGCAGGTAGATGGCTTTTTACGTAACCGTAAAGATTGGAGCATCTCCTATCTCAATATCAATACAGCAGCATCAGAATATTCGCCGTTGTATTATAAAAAGGGGCTAATATTTGCCAGCAACCGCAAAATGGGTGTGCTTAGCAAAAAGGTTTTCGGCTGGGATCAAACTCCTTTTAGCGATTTGTATGAGGTAAAAAATAGGCAAGATATTAAAGCCGTTAACCTGGACAGCCTTAAAACTGCTTTGAAAAAAGACACCAAAATAAAAGGCAAAAGATACAAAGAGAACGACGACGACACCCCGCCTACTGCCAACGACTCCCAAACCCAGGGCAACTACAATCCCAAGTTTTTGCAGGATACCATTGGCGATTATCTGAGTGCAAAAGTTGCGGCTGATCCGGTAATGGGCAATGTAAATTCGCCATATCATGAAGGTTCGGCAACCCTCCTTCCCGATGGCTCTTTAATGTTTACCCGTAACAATTATTTTAAGGGTAAATACAACGAAAGTAAAGATGGCGTAAACAAGCTAAAAATCTTCACCGCAAAAGCACCCAAATGGGAAATTATAGAGCCATTTCCGTATAATAATGACCAATATTCTACAGGGCATCCTTCCTTAAATAAGGAAGGAACTATATTGATCTTTGCATCAGATAAGCCCGGTGGTTACGGCGGTACCGACCTTTATTATTGCAAACGCGCCACTACTAACAGCGAATGGGAAACGCCGGTTAATATGGGCCCAATAATTAATACCGAAGGCAATGAATTATTCCCAACTTTATATAAGGATAGCACCCTTTACTTCTCTTCAACCGGGCACCCGGGTTTGGGCGGGCTGGATGTTTTCCAAGTGGCCTTAAGCAATTTGAAACCATTGCATGCCCCCATTAACCTGGGTTCGCCTATCAACTCATCGGTCGACGATTTTGGCTTGATCAGAAGCGAGGATGGGAAGCATGGCTTCTTTAGCAGCAACCGTAATGGCAACGACGATATCTACAGTTTCTTACATAACGACTTCGAAATTAAACTGCATGGTACCATTGTGGATGCGCATACCAATGAACCTATTTGCTACAGCACCGCACTGCTAAAGCCTTACGGCCTTAAAGACCTGGAACCGGACATGCCTTGTAGCTTTGGCAGCTTGCTGCAGCCAGAAACAGATTATCATGTAACTGCTACTAACTATGGCTACAGCACTGCCGTGGCCAATTTTAGCACCAGGGGCATCCATAAGGACACTACTATAAATATTGTGCTTAAAATTACCGGCCTCAAACGGCCGTTTGATCTGGACAAGGAAACCAGCGCATCCACCTTTAATTGCGATTCGCTGAAGAAAACACTGACCATCGACAAGATCTATTACGATCTGGATAAATCGTTTATCCGCCCCGATGCCCAGGTGCAGTTAGCCAAACTGATTAAACTGCTTAATGAGCAGCCGGATCTAAAATTGCTGATAGCCAGCTATTGCGACAGCCGCGAATCAAAAGCATACAATATGGCGCTCTCGCTCCGCAGATCGCAGGCGGCAAAAGACTATTTGGTAGCCAATGGCATTGATGCTGCAAGGATATATACCGAACATTTTGGCGAAAACAACCTTGTAAATGATTGCCCGGATGGGGTACCCTGTACTGAAGCCGAGCAACAGCTAAACCGTCGTTCGGAGTTCTCCATTATTAAAAGCGGTAAAAAGGTGTTAAGCATGGATTGCAAATGGATAGAAAGAGCTTTTGATAACAGGTAATTAGCATAGAAAATATTTTTATTAAAGATGGCCTTAGCTTAATACTGAGGCCACTTTAATTGGTTTAAATTCCAACTTACCAAAACGCTTCTTAAAATCCTCTTTAGGCATCATATAAGTAAGATACAGGCTTACTTTCCATTTCCCTGGGCTTACCAGTAAACATTGAGCATTAATATGAAAGCCAAACCAAAAATATAGTTAAAAGATATAATGGTATTTTAGGTAAAAGCTGTTTATTGAACACCATAGGGAAACCGTTGTATAACACTAATAAACCGGTAAATAATAAGGCGAGGCTATAAAAAGCGTGATAAGCATAAAAATAAAATAGCTGCAACAACCCCTCATTTTTATTAATATAAAATATTGGATAATAATTAAACCCAATCTGATCTTTACTGGCGAATAATGGGGTTGCTTTTCTTACCTAGCTACTGAATGTATAAAACTTAACATTATCGCCGTTGTGGACATTATTCATTCCGGCATCATAAAACCTATTCTCATATTGCTGATAATACCGGTTACTATCGTTAAGCAGTTTGATTGTTAAATGGGTATGTTTTCCAGCATCAACATCTATTAATGACACTCGGCCTTGTACAACATGCAAATTGACATATGAAAATATTACACTAACCACAACCACCAATAATGCTGCTATAAATAATGCAACACTAACAAATAAAGCTTTATCGGCCTTCCAATTTCTTGATATAAGATCAATCATTTAAGTTATATCATTATCCAGGCCATTATTAATGTCCAAATTATGATAGGAATTTTTATAGCCCAGCCCGCCTGTATAAAAATATAAAACCCATTATATAATATCAGTACCCAGGAAAATGCAACGATTAAAGACAGGATTAGATTATCATAAATATAATAATAGAATACATCTAATATTCCGGCGCTTTGTTTATTGATATTAAATACAGGATAATACAGAAAACTTGACTGGTCACCTGAACTACTAATCGCAGCATGTTTTTTTTCAGGAGTATTAAACGTGTATAATGTAATGCTATCATTTTTATGAAGATTTTCGATTGCCGGGTCATAAAATCTTTTTCCATAAACCTGATAATATATTCGCTTGTCGCCTGTTAGTTTTAAGGTTAAGTAAGTATGCTTTTGGCGATCTACATCAACCGATGCAACACGGCCATTAATATGCTGCATATTAAAATAAGCATAAATAGTATAAAATAAAATTACAAAAATCACTATGGTATATATAAGAGAACCAATTACCAATGGTCGGTTTGCCTTCCATTGATCATATGTAGATATTGAATCAGTCATTTTAAAGTTATGTACTATTATTTTTGTGCGTAAACGCCAAGTGCCTTTTTTGCTTCAGCTTCTGCATCAATTGAATCGTCATATAAATTTCTTTGCATCTTCTCTGTAATAAGATTACTAATAAGTTCGGTTAAGGTAGCCGCCCAGAAAAGTTTTCCTGGGCTTGTCTTAAGGCTAAACCCGTCTAAAAACCTGGAACCACTTTCTTTTATATTTTTCAATTGTTCACCTCTATATCCCTTAACTCCTTCAGTATTTTTCAAATCTTTTATTTGCTTTGCTTCCAGATCTCTCCTGAGCTTAAGGTATTCTTTATTACTTAACTTACCATTATCCCTGGCTATTTTTGCAGCCTTTTTTGGGTCATTTTTCAACAATCCCCCATTACGACCAGTATTACTTGATAAACTCTCGTCAACCTTTTCATCAATAATATTTTGCTTATCCTCACTAAGCTCTTTAGCTTTAGTTATAGTCTCAACGGTATTTTCATCGCCAGTCATTTTGGGAGTTACGTAAGACAGATCTTTGGCTTCTCCTCCTTCTTCATGATGTAACGGACTTTCTTCCTCTTCTTTGCTTAATTTGCCATAATAAGCATCTTTAATTGCATCTTCACCTGTGCTAACACCTACACCTATCAGATAACCTACTCCAAAACCGCTGGCAACGGTGCCAAAACTTGCTTGGGCCGCAATACTTGCAACCGCAAAGCCACCGGCAAAATATCCGCCCACCGCCGACATAAATATTTCAGTTATTGCCTTATCCCGAAATATTTCCGCCTGCCTTGAGGCTATCTTTTCATCATAGACGGGGATAATGGTTCCACCGATCGGGCAGCTGAAATACGATTTATCTGTAAGTAAATTTTTCTTTTTCTCTTTGCCTATAAATGCTGTAGGATGCGGATTTTTCCACCCTCCGCTATTAAATAAGTTTACAATAAAGCACATGCTTAAACTTGCTAAACCAGCTATTAAAGCCACACCAATTATAAACGCCAAGCTACCGCCAGATGCAAAAATTGCAGCGGCAACAAAAGCACCTACTATCAAAGCATATTTACATATAAAATCTCCAAATCGATCGTCAATAGTTGCTATTTTACGGTTCTTACTATCATTGAAAACGGTGAGTTGACTAATAACTTCAAGCTCAGTCTTCCGCATCCCGCTACTGCATACCAGGTATGTTTTACTCGGTAATATTGCTTTTTTCATCACTTAACTGTTTTATAGTGCAATCCATAAACATCACTATACTTCCTGCTTGCTCTAATACTGTCATTCCTAATGTTTTTATCCAACCGGTATCAACATCAGCCTCAATCTTGGTACTGTAATCGTATGAGTAATCATCAAATTCAACTTTGGCAAACGGATAATTTTCTTTGTATAACTTTTTTAATTTCCCGGTGTCAAAGCTTCTGCTTTCTATGGCCTGAATTTCCAACTGATAATTATTATTATTGTTAGTATATCTCTTTACTTTACCATAAACCTCCAGAGGAATTACCTCATCTTTAAATATTGTAGAATTTTTTAGCTGAGGTTTCAAATCGTAAGTTTCCTGTATTTGGTATTCTTTCCAGTACCCACAAAAAAACATCGGATACAAAGTATGTCCCTTATTAATAAAGGATACCATATCAAAATCTTTTAGATATTCATCGTCACCACCCTGAAGTATTAATTTTTGTTCTTCTGGCTTAAACGTGTTAAACATCCTGTCCCTCTGCAAATCGGCCTTTACCTGCAGCCACTTTTCTTTTAATTCATCCTTATTTAAAACATTTATTATTAAGCCAGAATTATCAATCTTTAGTATAATTTTATCTTTAACACTGGCAATATTTTTAAGCATGGCATTGTAACTGGCAAATTGCTCAATACTATTATCTAAATAGGTATTTTGCACACTTATTTCAGCAACAGAATATCGATTATCTTTTTCAATAATTGCTATAGTAAAATCAGTCATTGTAGATGATTTGCTTACCACCACATGATCGATCTTAAATAATGAAACAGCCTCGCAACGATATTTATCTGACCCTGCTTGTCTCAATCCAGCAAAGAGATGTTCAGAAGGCGTATTTTGTTTAGTCTCCTGATTTGATAGATTTGTTGTTTCTGTTGACGAAAAGCTCCACTTTTTCAAATCGGGCTTTGCTGATGCCTTTTCGAAATAATTGGAAGTTGAATTATCCTGGTTAATTTGGTCGTTATTCATTAGTCAGTTCTTATTGTTTAACTTAATTAATATCTACTTCTTTACCATTAATGATTATACCTGCGGTTGTCAATACAATCGAACTTCCTCCGCATTGTATAGTTATTTTTTGGTTTGCAGAGATTAAGATCGATCCACTTTTTTGGGTAATATTTATGCCATTTCCATCGCTTGTAAGCGCAACTTCATGTTCTGCGGCAATACCAATAGTACCCGGCCCGCTTTGCATTACAATGGCATTTTTACCGGTCTTATTACTTATAATGCTGGCTGCAGTGGCTTCAATAGTGCCATTAGGCTCATTAACATGTATCATATTTGACAATGATGTTGCCAATGATAATGCATGCTCAGCATCATCAAACTTAAGGTGGCTCCCCTTACGCGACATCATACCTTTAATATTACTATTGGTAAAACCGCCGCTATCCACATTATTACTATGGTAAACGCTGCCCATTACTACAGGGCGTGCAATGTTACCTTCTTCAAATGCTATTATAACCTGGTCGCCTTTTTCTGGTACTACTAAAAAGCCACGGTTTTTACCGGTATCGCCATGCCCGGCATTGGGGCTCATTACCCGTAGCCATTCGGTAGGGTCATTGGCGGTGCATTGCCATTTAAACTGCACTTTAATACGCCCTTGCTTTTGTGGATCGTCATTATCAAGCACGGTGGCCAGCTGCATATCTGGCGAGGGTTTTCCCAGATGCTTTACGGGTAGTTTTTCAGAATCGGCAGATACGCCCTCGAAAGTGTTATGGTAATGCCCCACACCATCTAACTGATGGTATACTGCCGTTACCAGAAACTTGCCAAAATCCTGCACCTGGAAGCCGGTATCGGCGCGCATGCTGGTACTAATGCTAACAACACAGCCCAGCTTAACCTGCGGATTATCGCCATTACCAGTGATAGACAATAGCTCTGATACCAGGGCTTTATGCTCGTCATCTACAAAAGTGTCTATCTCTTTTTGCGAATTAACCCTTACGCCCAGCGGCTCATTATATTGTTTGCTGTAAACCTGATTTGATGCCGCTATAGCATGCGACAAATCAGGCGAACCCGAGCTATTGCCAGATGGCTGCGAACTCAGTAATTCGTCCTGCTGCGAATGGTATGAAAATTTCTTGTAATTAAGCGGCGCTATCTGCATGCCATATTGCAGGCTGTGCAAATCCCGGCCGTATATTAACGGGGCTTCATCTAATTTGGCCGGTTTACCAAAGTTCAGCTTTACGCCATCATAATAAAACCACTCATGGTATTCGGCCGAGAGCCGGTTTATAAACTGAAAATCACTTTCCCGGTACTGGATAATATAATCGATAGGCGAAGTATAAGCAGGATTAATATTAAAGCTGATATCGTTTTGCGGGGCATCGGCTGTGGCCTGCTGTAATATCGTTTTCAGATCTTTGTTTAAGTAAGATCCCAGGTCGGGCCCGCGGTCAATCAATATACTGGGGCTAAAGCCGCTGATAATCACATCGCCCTGAAAGCCATGGCTTTGGGCAATTTCAACTTTGGTAATTTTGCCAATAAATTGATGTTCAAATTCTTCGCCCCGGCCAAATTGTACGGTAAGATTTTTACCGATAAATTCTTTCGATTTTTCGAGGGTTATATTATTAGTATTCTCAATCTGATCGTGGTTAAACCGTAATTGAAATGAGTGATGCTCGTTAAACCGCTGCTCGAGGCTAAAGCTCGAAAAATGCGTAATCTGAGATCCTTCTATGCTAATATCTACTTTGATCTTGGTTTCCATTTTGGTGTGTTAATTGGTAAACACTTAATAAATTACTTTACAATATCAGCGTGTTTTACTACAAGTAAATGCGCTTCCTTTAATATTAATGCCCGGTTATGTTACCGTCGCAATCAATCCATATTAATTTATAGGCCCCTTTTACAATGCCAAAATACAGGCTCTTGGTGCCACCTGTTCTGCCTTGATTGTATACTACAGCGTATATATACACTGGGGTTTTGTTATCTGTTATACTGTCAATTGGCAGGCTTTTATCATCATCTTTTTTGTTGTAGAGATAAAGACTATCTGCCGACGTGCTGGTAAGCCATGATGTTTCATCATCAAATACCTTACGGGTTATTTTTTTAAAGTTTTCGGGCGATAATCCAGCAGTATCTGTTAGCCTGGTTTCGCCTGCCGTGGGTAAGTAACAAGGGTGCAAATTGTGCAGCGGGAAATAGGTGAGCCGGTTAATAGCCTTCACATCTTTTTGCTTAACTGCTTTAGTAAATTCGGCCCAAAATGGTTTAAAGTCAGGCGTTGCAACTTTATCAGTAATTACTGCGGTAGGTTTAGCTACAGTATCTGCTGTGGTTTTTGGATGCCCGTTATTGGTACAGGCATAAAAAATACTTACAATCAATAGCCAGCCTAAAATCTTTCGCATTGCTTTAATTATAAATTATAGTTATTAAGCCCCTGGTTTCCATCCTTTTTAAAATAACAGCTGTACCCAGCTGACTGGAAACAGCTTTGGGGTAGAAATCAGATTTCCACTTGCCATCCTTTTTTGTCTCGATATACTTACCCGATTTATAGATATCAGACCCGCTCCATAAATAAGGCGAGTTCATGTTTTGATACATTTCGTAACCGAAGCCGTTATACTTTTCGAGGTTCTTTAATATCACGGGCACGTTCCAATGGTCAATCTTATCAAAACCCTCGTACTTTAAGGCATTTACAGCACTTTCATCAAACGTAAACGGAGGTTTATGATGCACCTTGGGATAACCCGGCGGAAACCTGTGTGTATAATCTTTTAGCGAATCGCCGTTAAATAAATGCTTGGAAAAATTAAAATCGCACTCGATATAATGAATGAGTGCGATAACAAACCACGGCACTCCTTTGCTATCGGCAACCGGGGCAGGTATTGTAAAGGTATTGTTTCGCAAGCCCTGGCCTTTAAGCACACTTGCTATCGAGGCCGTATCTTCCGGGTTGGCAAAACAAATTAAATTACGGGTTATGTTTGAATCAACTGCACCAACCACCTGATTACGAATACTTACATACCTGTTTTTGTTTGGTATGATCTTGTGATCGATCAGTAAATCTATCTGGGCTATTTTTTTCCCATCGAGCTTCATAGTTGAATAGAGCTTCACATACTCAGCGGGTGATAATATTTTACCTATTTTTTTACTCTTAGCCATAAAACAAACTTAACCGTGGTGATATGAGCATACTACAAGGCCGGCGCTTTATAAAAAGGTATAATAATATATTGCGAACAGGCGATGAAGGTTTCTTAATTGGCGTGATACTTTATATCTACCGGCATTAAGATATGGGGTAAAAGTATGGAGGAGTGTTAAAACTCCTCCATACTTATCCTATACAATATTTAACACTGTAGGGCTTATTTCGGCCAGTCATTTTCGTGCTCGGCATTACCAATTTTTAAGGTACGGGCCGAGATTACAAAACTTAATGACATTGGCGTATTGCCAATAATTGATAAGCCTTCATTATATTGAATGATATAACCATCCTGAAAAGAAAGTTCTTTCATTTTGGCATCTTCTTCTGATTTTTTGAAGGTGATGGTGCCGCTCAATGGTTTGTATTGGTTATTCACCATAGATTCGATTACCGAAGTATCTTCGGTAGATTCTACCTCAACCTGTATGGTACCGCCATACACGCCTGATGACGGACGACCTTTTGCGTCAACATCCCTGCTTAATGCATAACTGCATTGCAGCACGTCAAACTCTTTCGAGCCGATATTAATTCTTGCTTTAAAAGCCATGGTAGTAAAATTTAAAAAATTAATTAATCAGAGATTGCGTGCCATGCTGTTTAGCAGGCCTCAAATTCTCCTTAAATAAGCTAATGATTAGTTGGCACTTACACCCGGCCAGTCGTTCACATGCTCTGCACTGCCCAGTTTTAGCTTACGTGCAGATATGGTGAATTTGTAGCTCATTGGTGTATCACCGATGATGTTCAATCCTTCAGAATATTTCACAATGTAAGCATCCTCAAAGGTCAGCTCTTTCATTTTTGAATCTTCTTCAGATTTTTTGATCAGTAAGGTACCGGTAAGCGGTTTGTACTGATTGTTTACCATGGATTCGATCACTGAAGTGTCTTCGGTAGACTCTATTTCGATGTCAATACTGCCGCCATATACTCCTGAAGACGGGCGTCCTTTAGAGTCAACATCGCGATTTAAGGCATACGAGCAATTAAGTACATCATACTCTTTGCCCGAAAAATTTAATCTTGCTTTGAAAGCCATAACGATAAATTTTAAGGTTAGTGTTAATAATATTGAAATCGACCATCGATTCCACTTATATATTAACTACAAGCGAATACAATATATTGTTTCAAGAAAAAATAATTAATTTATACTTTTATTAAATTAACTTACTACCAAAGCTAAAAAGCTTTTTAAGCCACTTTTGGGCGTATTCATTCTCTAAGGTATAAAGATGCCCGATGGCGCTGGTATGCACAGGCTTTATGTGGCATTTTTCGAGCACGCTACGTTTTATAGACATATAGGTAGCCCGCTGGGTAGTTTGCCAGTCGTTCCATGCGGCCTCATCCAGTATAGATACAATACGGGCCGAGCGGCCACGAAAATCATTACTAAAATTGGGCTGGTTAACTACAAATACCTGGTCGGGCAAAAAGATGCGATCGAAAAAACCCTTGATCTTAAAGTTGATAGATTCTTTAAAAACCGGGCAAAATACTACAATATGACTTGCCCATTTTAACTTTTCAATGGCCTCCATCAAATCAGGCTCGGGTTCGGCAATGCGGTTGGGCAGTTGTTTGTTGGGGTTAAACTTAAGGTCGGTAATTACAATTTCCTTAACTAAAGCATCTACACTTTCGGCACCTTTACGATAGGCGGCTATGAGTGCCTGTGTAGTTTCACTTTTATTAATATCTGCATTTATTATGATTACCTGCCTCATCGCTTCGGCAAAAATAGCAGATATTAACGACAATGGTATCCCCTGTTAAACTTAAGCTAACATTAAATTAAAATAATCCCATTTCAGCAATAGAAATGGGATTATCTCAGGTTTTTATTGTTGTTTGTACTCCGAATTCCAGGTAGTACTCGCATCCTCGCCTTTATGCCCATCCAGTTTTACTACAAAACTTTTAGCCGGGAAATAAGGTGTAATATTAATGTCCAGGTGTATCCTGTCTTTCTGTTGCTCATCACGCTCAAAACGGATGATCTTAAAGCGCTCTATCAAACGATCCGGGCCTTGTATGTTATCCAAAAACTTAACAATCTGCGAACGCAGGTCTTGCTCTGTTTTAGAGTTCCAGTTTTCAAAGGCACGCCTGTTCAGGAAATCAAATAATACTTTGGTAATATAATCGAATACCCGCACTACCGAATAAGTTTGCAGACCGATATTATCGCCGTTAAATAATGTTTTGGCCGAAAACGCCATTACCTTACCATACTCGTTAACCATAGGCACTAAACCAATGCGCTCCAGGTGCGAAATTTCGCTCTTTTTCAGATCAAAACGTACGCCATCAACTTCATTTACGGCACCATGCTTTTTACCGGCTGTAACCTGCGACATTAAGGTATAATACATTTTACCGGCCAACGCAGCCGATCCTGGTACATATAGGTCATCTTCCTCGCCTACCTCGGCAACTTTGCCGCGGCCAACCATCCAGTTACAGGTCATGATAGTGTTTGATTTAAAAGCATCGCCACCAGTTAAGTTGGCTGATGTAAATAAATCGATCACATCATCGGGCTGGTCCAGATCGGCAAAATCTGTTACCAGCATTACCTTGTTATCAAAGGCGATTTTAGACCAGCGCTCTACCACTTTGTTCGAACCCAGGTATCCGGGCACAACCATGATAGAATAATTTTGGCGCAGATCTAAACGATCATAATTTTGTTTAAGCTCATTACCCACGTATTCAATAAAACGGGGGTTATCCAGTTCTTTTAACTGATCCAGGCTGGCATTCATCAACACCACATTTTTAAGCTTATCGGCCTCGGTGTTTTTATAAAATAAATGCAGTGAGCGGTAAGCCTGCTCCAACTCGCGGGTACTTTGCAGTACCGTGTGTACGTTTGTATTCAGGTTTTCTTCTGCCGACTGAAGCTTTTCGGCGCTTTTTTCAACCATTTCGCCAACAGAGCCGCCGGTTTCAAGGGCTTCAATCCATTGGTTTAGTTTTTGCTTAAGCTCTTCACGCTCCAGCTTTTTTTCGTCATCGGTTAAAAATATTTGCTTACGCGCTTTACGTTCGGGGTTAAGGTTCTGCAAACCATCAATAGTGGTTTCCAGTAAATCAAATCCGCCAACCCTCGAAAGCTTATCGAGGCTCTCATTTAAACTAAGCGCCGGGGCAGCTGCCTTTTCTGCGGGTTTAAATCCCTGCGCAGAAGAGGTTTCGTTTAAAGCTTGTTCGTTTGGTGTTGCCATATTGGTAGGTATTTGCTATTAGGTATCGGATTATTGTTCAAGTTCTTTAACAAAGTTTTTTAGCGCGCTTACAAATGCAGCCCTTGTTTCTTCGTTGTCTAAAGTTGTTTTTAATGTTTTGTTGGTTTTAAGCTGCTTAATAATATTCAAATACATTTCGCGCTCAATATTTAGCTTACGCAGGTAACTACTTTGTTGCACCAATTTTTTAACACCAAAATCGCCCAAGCTTGCAAACTTCAGGTTTTCCATCACGGTAGACCCATCCTGCTTGTCGAGCGAAACGTTTATGTTTGGTTTATAATGTTCAAAAACTTCTTCAACTGTTTTTAAACCTTCTACCTTTTCGGGGCGCAATGGCTCGTTATCAGTTAGTTTTTGAATAAACAAAGTTTTGTTAGGAGCAATTTCTCCAAATGATTCTGAGGTATCGACTTTTTTCTCGTTTCCTCCTATTTCGTAATTAAACATAGGTATGTGGGATAAGTGTAGATGTTTTAATATTTATATAATAATGCTTTTGTTATAAAATTGTTTTATTAAACAAATGGTATTAACTGTTTAGTAATTAATTAATTGCCCAGGTAAGTTCGGCTGCAGTATCCTGTTTGGTAATATTGATACTTTGCCCTTTTTTTAATTCGCCCGAAATGATATATCTTGATATCGGCCGCCTTAACTGGTTACGTATTACTCCCGATAATTGCCTTGCGCCGTATTTAGGGGTAAAGCCTCCCAGTGCCAGCATGCTTTTGGCATCATCGCTAATTGAGAAGCCAATGCCCATTTTATCCAGCGAATCTGTCAGGCTTTTTAACTGGATATCGAAGATCCGCACCACGTTTTCTTCCGAGATAGGCTTAAACGGAACAATTTCTGACAGCCTGGCTAAAAACTCGGGCCTGAAATGTTTGGCCATTACTTCCATCAGTTGGTTGGAGGTTGGCAAATGGCCCTGGCTTAGTTGTTCGGCCAGCCATTCGCTACCTATGTTGGATGTAAACAGTACCAGCGAATTAGAAAAATCACCCTCCTTACCCAGCCTGTCATGCATATGGCCTTCATCCAGGATTTGTAAAAAAATATCGAATACAGATGGGTGTGCCTTTTCGATCTCATCAAACAGCAATACCGAGTAAGGATTTTGGCGGATCTTGTTCACCAGTAAACCGCCTTCTTCGTAACCAACGTAGCCCGGAGGCGCGCCGTATAGTAAGGCAGCAGAGTGTTCTTCCTTAAATTCCGACATATCAAACCGGATCATCGCTTTTTCGTCATTAAACAAAAAGTCGGCGATTGATTTGGCCAGTTCTGTTTTACCTGTACCTGTTGGGCCCAGTAAAAAGAATGAACCTATGGGCTGGCCCTTTTTATTCAATCCGCTGCGCGATTCCAGGATGGCATCGGCCACAGCCTTTAAGGCCTGATCTTGCCCTACTACCCGTTTCTTCAAAAAACTTTCCATATTTAAAAGCCTTTCTTTTTCCTGGGCCTGTATTTTACCCAGCGGGATACCTGTTTTATAGGAAATAATGGCAGCAATATCCTGCTTATCTACCACGCTGATCTTGTCCTTTGCAAAGGCTTCCAGCAGTGGCAAATTGCGGTTAAAGTATTCTATATATTCATCTGTCGATTCAAATGCGCTCACCTGTGTTTCGTCTTCCAGCTTACCTAATAGCACTGCGCTGGTTTTGTTCTGCATCAGGTTGTACAGCCATTTATAATCGCTTATGTCGGTGGTATCAGCCTCGGCATTTTTTAGCTCATCAAATTTATCCTGAAGCTCGGTCAGGGTCATGTCTGATGTATCGTTCATCAACCTTATAGCGGCCATGGTGCGGTCCATTAAGTCGAATGCCGAATCCGGTAGCCTGCGGTCTTTCATATAGCGTTTGGCCAGGCGAACGCAATCCTGCACAGCCTCATTGCTTATCTTCAGGCTGTGGTGTTCTTCATAATAAGGCACCAGTTTTTCGAGCATTTTAATGGCGGTATCAATATCCGGCTCATTAACTTGCAACACTTCAAACCGGCGACTAAATGCCTGCTCGGGCTCTATAATTTTGCGGTACTCATCTATGGTGGTAGCGCCAATCACAGTAATTTCGCCACGGGCCAGTTCTGGCTTTAACAAATTGCCTACGCCACCGCCAATAGGGCCTTTGCTATCTAAAAGCGTATGAATCTCGTCGATAAACAGGATGGCTTTATCAAACTGCTTAATTTCGCGGAGAATATTTTTTAGCCGGTCTTCTATCTCACCCTTATAAGATGCACCGGCAATTAATGAACCCAGATCCAGTTCAAAGAGGTTCACATTAAGCAGTGATTGTGGTACCAGGTTATTTACAATATCCAGCGCAAAGCCATCAACTAAGGCCGTTTTACCCACACCTGCATCACCGGTAATAATTACATTGGGCTTGGTACGGCGGCTCAATATCTCCATAATCATCCGCGTTTCTTTATCGCGGCCAATAATGGGATCTATTTTACCCTGGCGCGCCAAATCGGTACGGTCAATACAATATTTAAGTAGTGCGGTGGTCGATTTAGAGCCAGATTCCCCCTGCTCGCCCGGTGATGATGCCGACACTGCATGCTGCACACCTTCATCCTGAATGTATACATCCAGCAGTTCTTTCTCTTTTACGGGGAATGATTTGAGCTGGCCGGCATCAAACCCAACATTGGGTTTGGTTAAGGCAACCAGCACACAAACCGGGGTAATGGCATCGAGCCCAAATTTTACCCGTACGTTATCTGTTTCTTCAAATACCAGTTTCACGGCATCATTACCCAGCATCTCATCAGGCACGGTGATAGATTGCGGGTACTCTTCCATCCGCACATCGGCCCAATCGCTGATGTAGGCTGCATCTTTGCCAATGGAGTTGAGGAAGTTTTTAAGCCCTACCTCATTATGCATTAAACCCTTGAGTAAATGCGCCGGACCAAACTCTTTATGATGGTACTCTTTGGCTAAAGATTGCGCCACCCTTACGGCTGTTCTTACAGATTCGCTTAAACTTATTACGCTCATTTTTTTAAGTGCTTATGGGGTTTAATTATTCCAGTTGGCCTGGGTTACGTAATAATAAACTTTGCCGTTAGATGTAAAATGCTGTTGCAGCAAAGCCTGTTGCTTAATGGTGTTACGGCTTTTAACAAGGTAATTGATATAGGCTTCAAACTGTTGCTGCGGCATATCGCCATCGTGTTTCAGGTCAATTACCTTGTATTTAAATAAGTCCTTTTTGCTTGGCGGGGCAACCATACCGGTGGTTTTACGGATGTAATCGCCCAGTAGCATGTTCTTGATATCAGATTTTGGCGTATCCTTTAAACCCAGGTTTTTGCGCACAATGTCAATGTAATTCTTGTACAACTTACTGCGGTAATTACCGGCATCCTGCTGTAAGTTTTCACCTATCATTAAGGAAAGCAGGTCTGACATTTGCTTGTATTCTGCCTCGTTCAATATCACCAGGTATTGCAACTGTTTAGGGTTGTCGCTTACCAATTTCGCCGGCACTTCGGCAGGTAAGTAATACTTAAACGCATTATGCGGCATATTGTCGCCAAGGCTGTCTGGCACCGGTGCTGTAAACTGTGAGTTTACAACCGATGTTACGTATCGATGTTCGCGGCCGGTTAACCTGAAAACACTATCCAGTGAATGAGTTTGCGTGTAAATATCATTCTGGGTTTCTTTCATTAAACGGGCAAGTGCGGCATCCATAGCCTGGTTGGTTTTAACCACACCCTTAGGCGGGAAAATTACAGCACCTTGGATCAAACTATTTTTTGGATAATCGAGGTAGAAAGAGATAGAGTCTGAAAGCGACACGTTAAACTGTTGCGTATTGCTTAAGCCCTCGCCTATTACCATACGGTTCTTTTTACGTTCGGCCAATAAAGCGGCAGACTCTGAAACCAGCTTGCGCGACTGGATCACAAAGTTGTTATAGATCGGGTTATAATCGCTGTAAACCTGTATGGCTAGCAAGCGTGCATCGACATTAGCCACTTCCGTAGCCATATCGTACACATTGTCAGATTCGGGGTTATTACCCGTACTACCGATGAGCACAACCAAATTGGTTTCATTTTTATGGGCATTAAACATATTTAAAGAAGTATGCAGACCTTCAAAAACGGGCTGGCTATTTGGCGCAACAACACAATTGTTGGTAACACTGGCCTGTTTATCTAAAAAGCCAATTACTTTTCTGTAATCGGTATTTAACGGCTGTTGCTCTATACCACTTGCGGTACAGTTACTGGCGCTGCGATACACCACGGCGCCATAGTTAATTTGGTTACCCTTGTTATATAATGAAAATATGTTCTCGAATGATTGTATGGTGCTGGTTAAGCCCGAAAAATAGCTTCGCATTGAACTGCCGCCATCAACTACAAATATCACGTTGATCTTATGGATATTTCTGCGGATGGACAGGTAATCTTTATAGGTTAAGTGGCCACCCTTTATATTAATAATACTATTTTGAGATTTATCGTAAACATCGGTAGCTACGCCTACTTTTAAATTACCGGTGGCATTGCTGTCGGTTGGGTAAGAGGTTACCGGCAAACTACGCAACAACGGCTGGTCAAAGTCCATCAGCGGATCAAAAACAAATGCTGTTGTAGGGCCATTAAACTGTATCGATCTATTGATAACCACAGCAGCAGAATCTTCTGCATCGTAACCGCTTTTTGCAGAACCGATGTATAACCTTTCGCCCCAGCTGTGCACCGCGTCTGATGGTACCCAGCCATAAATACTGTAAGCAGCACTATCGGCAATGAGCTGCCCTTCTGACCCAATCAATACGGTTTTACCATCGGGCGATTTTTTGAATATATATAAAAGCTGGTTAAGGGCTACTTTCGTTTTTTTATGCTCCATCTCGGGCGAGGTGTATACATAAAGCGAATCTTTTTTATCGTAATAAACACGCGGATTGATTAACGGGCCTTTGCCAGATACAATGGCAATCGCCTTTTCGGGGTAACCGCTTTGTGCGTTTACATAGGCCGACTGCCAAAGCAATACCTTGTCTTTATTAATCCAGCCGTAGCTTTGGGCTGCTTTTTTATTGGTTAGCTTACGGCCCTGTACCATACCGGCCTGATATTTAATTAGCTTAAGGTAACCGTTGCGGGCTTCGCTTACATAAAACGGCTCCATAAACTTAATTTTTTTCATTACCAGCGAACCACCCGGTGAAGTATAGGTATAGTTCTCATCACGGTCAGAGAATACAAT
This sequence comes from Mucilaginibacter polytrichastri, assembly GCF_001911425.1. Lineage (GTDB taxonomy): Bacteria > Bacteroidota > Bacteroidia > Sphingobacteriales > Sphingobacteriaceae > Mucilaginibacter > Mucilaginibacter polytrichastri. The sequence continues at coordinate 3,442,483 of NZ_MPPL01000001.1, forward strand.
CCAGGGTAATGATGTGCTTTTGCCATCATCATACACGTTGGTTTTATTGTTGGGTTTTTCGAAAGCGGCAGGTAAGGTGGCCACTTTTTTACTGATAGAAACCGGCGACTGTGCATTGGCCGCCAGGGTGATAAACAGGAATGTGATATAAAGTAGATTTTTCATAGCAATGCGGATAGGCTAATTATTTGATGCGTTTAGTACCATTTGATGTTGCAGAATGCTGCTTTACAGTAAGCATGCTGGAGCAGGTTGATTTAGGCTTAAGGGTAACCTGGGCTTCATCAATATTTACCCCGCCGCCAAAGGTTAAGCGCATGCAATACGAGTAAAAATCGGTTTGCTTGCTTTCCCCGTTCGATTCAACATTTACGGTTACTTTTTCGTCTCCGCAGAAGTATTTATTGACCAGATAATAATACTGGTTGTTAAAATCGGCACCATTGGCAATAGCCTGCAAGTGCGAGCGGATATCGTCAATAACCTTGGCCTCACCCTCTCCGGGTGTAACAATGGCATTAACGGTAGAATCGGGATTGGTAATTAATATTTTCTGGAACACCGGGTGTGTACTGTTATCGGTGCTCAGTTTCACAAAATAAGTACCGGGGTTATGGTAAGTATACAACGCTGTAGGGCCTTTAATATCTACCCGGCCAGTTTCGCCGAATGACCATTCGTAAATACGGGCATTGCCTTGCGCTTCCAGCCTTACTTCTTCATTAACAATACCGCGGGTAGGGCCATTAATGGTAAGCAGGGTATCTTTGGCAGCTGTGGCTACAGTGTCTTTAACATTTAGCGGAAACTGTTGCTGTAATTTACCATCAACAGTTACGCGTACAATATAGGCGCCTGGTTTTTTAAAGCGGTAAGTACCGTTTTGCTGTGTTGCCCGGTCGCCGTTGCCAAACTCCCATTGCCAGTTTTTGGCGTTGGCGGTATTGTCAGAGTAAACGAGGTCTTCGTTCAAAAATATCTCATCTTTTAAAATACGTGCGTTAATTGTTCTTTTGTCAAACAGCGAACTTTTAAACAGAAAAATAAGGCCTGCTAAGAGCATTATGCTCACAATTATGTACAGGAAAATATAGTTTTGCCTGTTGGTGTTAATTGGCCTGCCGTTGTTAAAATCGTCTTGCATGGGTAAAGGTGGTTGTGGTTGTTATACAGGATCTGGTTAATTAATGCCCCGCAGAGCCCAGGCTTTGCTGGAGCTGCCGGGTAGAAAGTTTACAATCGTCTAATAATTTATTTAAGCGGCTTATATCGTTGTAGTTACCTCTAAGCTCACGCTTATCATAAAAAAGGTTTTCATGTATTTTAGATGCATAAATGAAACACTTGTACCGGCTATCATAAGGCCTGCTGTTGTAATAGGAACGTATGGCTACAATAGAATTTTTAATATCATTTTCAAGAAACAGCGCCTGCACGTTGGGATTAAATTTTACAATGCGGGCGTAAGTGGTATCTATAGTTGGTGTGGCTTCGCCAACAGTACTTTCAAATCGTTCTTCTTCCTGCAGATGTTTGGCAAACTCGTCTTTAGATACGTTACTGCCATTATTGTAATTGTAAAATATAGCGGTGCACAGCACACCCGCTGTAAATAAAAACAGGGCCAGGAAAAATAAAAAACGTTCGCGTTTTTCTTTTAAGCTAAACTTCATCATAATATTTACCGGCCAAATCGCCCTTTAATTTTGTTTACTGCGGTGGTATTGGTTCTGTTACATGATTCGAGTTGCGAACGAAGGCTTTCTATCTGGTAACGGGTAGTAAAAAGCGAATCTTTAACATTTGCTGCTGTAGAGATATTATCGCTCAGCTTTTTATACAAGTCGAAGCTTTTTAATGGCATGGGGTTTTGCTGCAATTTGGCTTGAATTTTCAGGTTACTCTCCTGTATATCGTTCAGTAATAAATTCTGATTGTTAAGCTCATCAGCATTCATTTTGGTATACTGCGACAGTTGCTGCATGCGCTGTAAAATAATATCGAAGTTGTTGTTGATATCGTTACGGATGGTTACCAGCCTGTCCGATTCTTTAGCCTTATCATTAAGTATGGCTACTTCCCGGGTAGCTGTAATAAAGAAAAAATAGACTGCAACAATGCTGCATACTATGAGTATAAAAAAGTAAAAAATGAACTTTAAATAGGCACTTCGTAGTTCGCTGTTATTAACTGGTTTCATCAAAAAAATCTATCAATAAACGGTTTAAGTATCTCTGATAATTGATTTAGTATTACTAAGCGCCCGTTAGTTTGGCGCCCCATAAGCTGCTTTTCCTTGTGATGAGATAAACAACTTTTCAACCTGCACGAATATTAATACAACTATTTAAGAAATGAATTGTTTACAGATAACACAAATTTAAACTCACAGTTACAATTTACCTATAAATATGCCTATACCACTTTACAAAAAACCTTTCGGCATGGGGCGAATTTTACAAGGACAAGATCTTGATACACAAGATATTGGCGCTTCTATATCGCAGTACATCGAACTAATAATTTTTACCAGATATGGAGAGCACCGCTACGACCCAAATTTTGGATGCGAGATCTGGGACCTTGATTTTGAGCTCATTGTAAGCGAAAGAATGTGGGAAGAAAAGTTGCGGCAATCGCTTTTACGCTCCATTACCAAATACGAACAGCGCATTTACGACGTGCAAATTGACGCACATATTAAAGAAGTAAGCAAATTTTATCCATTAAGAAACGTAAATGAGATTAAAAAGAAAGTGGAGATTATTATTAACGGTAAAATGCAACAAACCGGCGAAAACTATACGTTTATAACATCGTTATTTCTAAGTCCTTTATCAGCCTAAACTTATGAGCAATATATTTTTTAATACTAAAGAAGATATCAGAACACGCATGCTGCGCAACGCCATGGATTACTGGGGCACCGCCAACATTAATGATATTGACCCGATGGTTAAGCTTTTGATTGAAACCCTAAGCACCGAGCTCTTTAATGTATCAAACGATGTAAAAAACCTGGAGAACCGGGTATTAAGCAAAATATCGCGCATACTGGCCTCAGATTATTTAACTTCTGCCCTGCCCGCGCATGGTGTTTTAAAAGCGCAGCCTATAGAAGCCAAAGAAGTAGTAAACGTTAACAATCATTTTTTTTATAAAAGGCAGGCCACAAAAGATACCGCAAAAAACGAAAACGAGGATATATTTTTTTCGCCAGTGGGCGATGTTAATCTATTTAATGCCAATATACGTTATGCAAGCAGCGGGCGCAATTTGTATGAGTATGATGAAAACATGCGTAAAAATACCCTGCTTACAGCTGCCTCTACCCTCCATACCGAAAGTAATACCCTGTGGGTTGGGATAGAAGCTGCACCCGGCCTTATTAACCTGCAAAACCTGGCCCTCTTTTTTGAATGGCCAGACTACACCGCTAATGACGATTTTTACAAGCTGCTTTCGGTAGTAAAATGTTATGCCGGCGATTATGAGCTGGAGACCCAGCCCGGGCTGGTTTACAGGGAAGATCTGGACGCCAAGAACAGGCCTGTATTTTATGAGCAGAACGTAATAAACCTTATTACCCGCGATATTAAAGAGTTTTACACCAACAGGTTTATCTCATTAACAGACATCCGGCTAACTGATGTTACCAATTATACCCTGGCGTTTCCGGAAGCATTTACTAATGCTTTTAACACGGCAGAGCTAAGCAGGTTAAAGCCATGTACCTGGATTAAGATCACCTTTCCGGCTGCTATTGCGCCGCATATTATAGAAGAACTGCAGGTATCAGTTAACTGTTTCCCGGTGGTGAACAGGCGCAGGTACGAGCAGAAATACAGGTTGAGGGAAATGAACAATATTATACCCATTAAGGTGGCATCAAATGACCATTTTTTATCGGTTAAAGATTTGTTTGACGATCGTAACGTACATTACAGTGAGATACCGTACACCCAGGCCAACCAAAGTTTTGAGGGCAGTTACTCTATTCGCAATGGTGGCGCCGAGCGGTTCGACTCGCGCAATGCGCAACAGCTTATCGAGTATTTATTTGAGTTGTTGAGGGATGAAAAAGCCGCTTTTGCCAGCTATGGAAGCGATTTTTTAAACAACATACTGAAAACACTTGAACAGAATTTGGCACTGATCGAAAAAAAATCGCGCCTGGCCGAAAACGGTCATGAGCTGTTTAATTATCTGATTGTGAAGCCTAATGAAAAAGCTACCATGCTTTACTTACAATATTGGACCACACTGGCCGATGCAGCTAATAACATACGCCGTGGTGCGCGCCTGCAACAGTTCGAGATGCTTAAAATTAAGGCTGATAGCCTGCGCCTGATGAGCAGTACCGTTGGCGGCCGTAACAGCCTTGGGGCTACAGAACGTATCCAGGCCTACAAATACGGACTGACCACTAAAGACAGGATTGTTACCCAGGCAGATCTGGTAAGCTTTTGCTTTTATGAACTGGGCAATAAAATAACCGATGTTAAAATAGGCAAAGGGCTGGTGGTATCCAGCAACCCGAAAGAGGGCTTCAAAAAAACGGTGGATATATTTTTAAAACCTGCCGGTAATATCAAGCTCTCTGCTGATGATTGGGATACGCTGCTTAATCTGCTGCAATCTAAATTAAGCAGCCGCAGCGTAATAAACTCGAGCTACAGGTTGTTTATAAACTAATTAATTGCCTAAAAATGTAGTAAAACCCAGGCAGGCGTTTTCTTCGCCCAAACCCAGTACCAGTTTTTGATAATCGGGCTCGGCTACATACCGCGTACTGATACCGGTTTGCAGAGGAATAAAATAAGACAACAGCACATCCATAGCTTCGGCAGCGCGGGTACCAGGCAAAAACTCAAGCATTTGCTTGGCTGTAAGCGGTCCAATAGTTATAATTAATTCTTCTTCCGGCTCGTTAACCTGCCCTGCAATAAAATTAACACCCAAAACACCCGAACCTAACTTGGTTTCTAATGCCTTGGCTTCGGCAGCCATGGTGTTATTATCGCTAAGCTGGTATTGAAGGCTGATGCCTGCCTTAAACATAATACTAAATACATTGCTTATAAAATCGAGATTGTTACGCTGTTCGTGTATTACAGGCAGCACATGCATCAGTATTACCATTTGCTCGTTGGTAAAACATTTAAACTCTCGCCACTCTTTTAAAAATATATTAACCAGTTCATCATACTCACTTTTTTTGTCAAGGCGGCTCTCGTATAGTTCAACCACAGTGCGGATGTGGTAGAGCTCGGCTTCAAAGGGAGCAAAAAATGCGCGGGCCTGCTTTTCCTCTTCGCGGCGGGCAACTACATCTTTAATCATTTCTTCCTCGGTGATCATCACACTGGATGATGGCGGCAGGTGAAACAACCCTTCGGGCAGCATATCATACAAACCCTCCCGGTTAATACTGATAGACAGCATTTTGCGGTTTCGATAGGCCGAATCATAATTAGTTACCCCGGCTATTTCTTTAGCATAGGCGCGCTCCTTGGCACCCACGGGCAAAATAATTACCTCATCGGCGTTAACAAGTCCCTGCTCAATCAATTCGGCGGCAAGGGTTACGGCTTTGTAATCTGTATCGAGCTGGTTTGGTAGCTTAACAATCATTTAACTTGATTTTTGCAGTGTTATATAAAACAATAACCACAATTATTGGTAATTGATTAGACAAAGTTCAGATTTAATTATTTGGACTTTTTTTAGCCATCTACACCTATAACTTTTATGGACGTTAAATCCTTCTTTATCCGCTATTTGCTGTTCCCGGTAATTTTTGTTGTTGCCACGGCAATAATGACCATTATCAATAAAAAGAATAAACTTCTTAATAACAAAAAGCTTATTGTTATTATTCTTGTTACCAGTTTATTGCTTGGGTTGCCAGGCTTAATGGGCTTTTTAGATCTGCAATTTATGCCTTGGGGATACATTATCTGCCAAATTTATTACATAACCCTTGGTATACTATTTGTATGGCTGGCCGGCGTTTATTACGAAACCGAGCTATTGGAACGTAAAGGCTTTTTCTTTATATGTTGCCTCATAGCATGCTTGCTGGGTGTGTTTCTGTTTAAACTGGGCTTCGATTGGTTAAATGACCTTAAATATGGCTTATGGGCGGCTAGCTCTGTATTTGTATTTTTGGTTCCGGTTGTTTTCTGGTGGGCCTATATTGCCTTTTTAAATATCCCGCTGGAAATCTATAAAATTTGGCAATACCCGCTTGTTCCGGCCGATATCAGCATGGAGCATCTTGATTTTAATCATTTGCTGGTATTAGAAGTTAACCTGTATAAGCATACCGATGATGCAGAGCCTTTAAAAGTCAAAGCAAAAGCCCCGCGCAACATGAACTTTGGTTTATGGTTCCAGAAATTTATTGATGATTATAATTTAAAATTTCCCGATTCGCCTATACAATACCAGCATGCCGGCAAGGAAAGTTATAGGTGGATTTTTTACATTAAACCATCGTTTTTTAAGCAACGGCAGTTTATTGACCCCGACCTTGATATTGAACAAAACAACGTTACCGAAACCTTTGCCATTTTTGCAAAAAGGGTTTCTGAGGTAGCAAGCACACCCGAGCGCAAAGGTGATGAAGCTGTTTATTTATAAATTTCACAAAATAGTATCGTATGTATTTACCATTGAAGTATAGATCTGTTAACTGGGTGGATGGGATGAAAATTTCCAGCGGGCATTTTGTACAAACAGATAATTTTATTCAGGACATGATCCGGGATAGTAACTCTATCACCCTTAATAATAACAATTTCGGGCTGCTCCCCCCTTTCAGCGGCGAAAACACATCGCTGGATATCCAGATAAGTGAGCGCGCATCAAACCAGATTCAGGTTAAGATCAAACAATGTAATGCCATTACAGCTGAGGGTTATCGCATTCACATTTCGGCTGAAGCATTGGGCGAGGAGTTAGTGTTTAACCATTACTTTAACCAGGAACAACTGACCGATGCCGTTGAAACTTATTATATTATTTTAACTGTTAACCCGCACGAACGTGTAGCCAGCGGCAAACCCGATCCGGAAGAAACACCCCTACGCTACCCCGAGGTAGATAACTTTTATGGCATCACCATTTTGCCCGCTTCGCAGATCAGCATTAAAAACAACCATTATCTGGAAGTGGGCAAGTTTACCCGCAGCAATGCGGGCATACAATTAATTGCAGACTATATCCCCCCTTGTACTGCTATTTTAAGCCATAACGATCTGATAAAATATTATGAATCATTTAGTAGTCAGCTGAATGATTTTCAACTGTTGTCATTCCGTATTATCGATAAAATAACCTCTAAGGATACGATATCGCCCATCGGTAAAAATGTGAAGCTGCTGTGCGACAAAATGCTGGATTATATTGCCCGCATTTATTTCGGTTACCGCAACATTGCATTTCAGCAAACACCGCTGGTGCTTGTTGGCTATTTTTCTGAGATGGCACACATATTTTTTAGCACCGTTAAAAGCATTGCCGGTACCGAACGCGAGGAACTGCTGAAATACTTTTACGAGTGGAAAGATGTTACCCCCGGTAATTTTGAAGAGTTACTGGCCCGTTTAATTGAGGTGGTATATAACCATCATGATATCCGCTCGTCAATGACCGTGGTAGACGAGTTTTTAAGGGTGATCATTGCCTTGTGGAACAAATTAAGCACACTGGAATATATTGGCCAGCGTAAAGAAAACATTGTGGTGGCCGAGCAGCAAATGGTGCAAACCGTACAAGCCAAACGCACCTGGACTTTATTGGATTAAGGTTAACCCAGATACTGATCGCATACAATATGGCGGTGGCTACAAACCACCGCCTTTTTTATTCTTTGCAAATTTTGACAAGTATTTGTCAAATAATAACCAGCTATTGTCGCTACACCGTAAAAAACGCGGCAGCTTTTAATTAAAGAAACATGCACGGTAGCGCAACGTTATTGAAATACATATTTATAAATACCACAATTATGAAAGCAGTAAAATTTGAAAAATACGGTGGCCTGGATGTACTTAAAATAGAAGATATACAACGCCCGGTGCCTGCAGATAACCAGGTACTGGTAAAAGTTAAAGCAGCAGGGATAAACCCCGGCGAGGCGTCGATACGTGAGGGAAAATTAGCCAAACAATTCCCTACTACCTTTCCTTCGGGCGAGGGGAGCGATTTTGCCGGCATAATTGAAGAAGTTGGTAAAGGTATCACCGGTTTTAATGCAGGTGATGAGGTAATTGGTTTTACAGATAACAGAGCCAGCCATGCCGAATATGTTTTGGCAGAAGCCGATCATATTGTACCCCGCCCGGCTAATGTACCGTGGGAACAAGCCGGGGCGCTTTTTGTGGCCGGCACTACCGCGTGGGCATCTGTACATGCCGTTTCGCTTAAACCCGGCGATACGGTAGTAGTATCCGGAGCCGCAGGGGGTGTTGGTTCACTTGCCGTACAGTTGGCTAAAAATGCCGGAGCTAACGTGATTGGACTAGCAGGAGAATCGAACCAGCAATGGTTAAAAGATCACGGCATTACCGCTGTAATTTATGGCGATGGCCAGGCCGACCGCATTAAAACAGCATCTGCAGGCAAGGTTGATGCTTTTATTGATACGTTTGGAAAAGGTTATGTAGATCTGGCTCTTGAATTGGGTGTGCCAGCCGACCGGATCAATACCATTATAGATTTTGAAGCGGCGCAAAAACATGGCGTAAAAACTGAAGGCAGCGCAAAAGCAGCCACAGCAGAAGTATTAGCAGAATTAGCCGGACTGTTAGCCTCCGGTAAATTAGAGATCACCGTTGCAAATACTTACCCACTGGATAAGGTACGTGATGCCTACGCTGAACTGGAACAGCGCCATACACATGGCAAAATTGTACTGATCCCTTAATTACAGCAATTGAAAACGGTCTAAGTATCCGGAAGAATAACTTCTAATAATTATACAAACAGAAGTCCCTGCTAAAAAGCAGGGACTTCTTTGCTTTAAGGAATATTCAAATATACTCTATCGCCAGCCTCCGCCTACCGAGCGGTACAGGTTAATAGCATTGATAAAAATATTTTTCCGGGTGTTGGCCAGTTCCAGTTCGGCATCCAGTACGCTGCGTTGTGCAGTTATTACCTCCAGGTAGTTAGCCCGGCCTACCAGGTACAGATCATTGGCTACATCAACCGCGTTGTTAAGAGCCTGTACTTCCTGTTGCTTTTGCAGGTAGTAGTTTTGGTAATTTTCAACACCTTTTAAGCCATTCATTACTTCCTGAAAACTGGAAAGGATAGTTTTCTGATAGCTATACAAAGCCTGCTTTCCTTCGGCTATATTGCGCGCATAGTCGGCCTTAATTTGCCTGCGGTTAAATATTGGGGCGGTAACGCCACCAACAATACCATACACAAACGAGCCTGTATTAAACAATAGCGACGAGGCAAAGGAGTTAAACCCCACATAAGGCGACAATGTTAATGATGGAAAAAACGCTGCCCTTGCCGCTTTAATGTCGGCATTCATTGCTCTTAATTCAAGTTCAGCCTCTTTAATGTCGGGCCGGTTTAGCAGCAATTGCGATGGGATACCGGCTGTTAAAGCCTTTGGCAATACCAGCGTATTGATAGAGGTATCCCTTTTAATGGGCTGCGAAAACTTACCGGTTAAAAAATTAAGCTGATTTTCTGTTTCGGTAATTTGTTGCAAGGTGGCGTATTCCAACCCCTGGGTACGTTTCAATTGCGCCAGAAACTGCTGTACAGCCAGTTCTGTAGCGCGGCCACCCAATTTTTGGATCTTTACAATTTCCAACGCATTGTTCTGTAGGATAATATTTCTGCGGATCACCTTCAGTTCGTAATCAAGCGCAAGCAATTGGTAATAGGCCGTTGCAATTTGTGAGGTTAGCGAGGTCATTACCATTTTGTAACCATTCTGGCTGGCCAAAAACCGGCTAAATGCTGCTTGTTTACGGCTATGCAGTTTCCCCCACAAATCAATTTCCCATGAGCTTCTGAAGCCTACAAAATAATCGGGCGTTGGGTTGGTGGGTATACGCTGGTCTTTATTAATGTTTGATGACAGGTTGGTATCGTAATTACCTACACCATTCATGGTATAATCGCCATATTTTTCTATTCCGGCGTTTACATTAAGGTTTACGCTTGGCAGCAAGGCACCGCCACTGTATCTCAAATTGGCATTAGCCACCTCAACCCGCTGTAAAGCCGAAAGGATATCCAGATTGGCTGCCATAGCCGTATCAATCAGGCTCACCAGGTAGGTATCCGAAAAAAACGTACTGATGGGAATAGCCGCGATATTGCCGGTATCCTTAGCTACGGCAAAGGTATCGGGCAGTTTCATGCTCGATGTTACCGTAGCCGATTTGTAATTGCCGCAACCCGCTGCCAGCAAAACAGCAACAAACGCAGCGTAATATTTATATTTAATTTGATGAATTTGCATAGTAAAATTAATAGGTGCTTTGTAATTCTGCTTCTTCTGTAACCTCGGCCGGCTTTTTCTTTTTGCCCATGCTGGAGAAAATTACATAAAGGCCGGGAATAAGGATCAACCCGAAAATAGTTCCCAATAACATCCCCCCTGCTGCAGCCGTACCGATAGATCGGTTACCCATAGCACCAGCACCGCTGGCCACGCATAACGGGATTAAACCGGCAATAAATGCAAATGAAGTCATCAAAATTGGCCGGAGCCGTGATACCGCACCTTCTACAGCGGCTTTTACAGGTGTTAAACCTTCTTTCTCACGCTGTACGGCGAACTCAACAATCAGGATGGCATTTTTACCCAGTAAACCGATGAGCATTACCAGGGCTACCTGGGCATAAATATTGTTCTCGAGGCCCAGTATCTTCAAGAAGAAAAACGCCCCGAAAATCCCTGTAGGCAATGATAGTATTACAGCCAATGGCAACAATAAACTCTCATATTGAGCGGCCAGTAACAGGTATACGAAGATTAAACAGATGATAAAAATATAAATCGCCTGGTTGCCCGACAGGATCTGCTCGCGCGTCATCCCCGACCAATCAAACGAGTAGCCCTTCGGTAGTTTCTCCTTGGCTATCCGTTCAATGGCGCTGTTGGCATCGCCGCTGCTATAGCCCGGTGCAGCATCACCATTAATCATGGCAGACGTGTACATGTTGTAGCGCGTTAACTGCTCGGGCCCTACCACTTTTTCCATTTTAATAAACGTAGAAAACGGCACCATTTCGCCTTTATCATTTTTGGCGTACAGGCTCAGCACATCTTCCGGCCGCGAACGGTATTCGGGCGAGGCTTGCACCATTACCTTGTACATTTGCCCGAAACGGATAAAGTTGGATGCATAATAACTCCCCATTAAAGTTTGCAGGGTCGACATTGCTTTATCAATCGTGATGCCTTTCTTGGCCGCCATCTGCTGATCTACCGTGATCATATACTGCGGGAAGTTTGGATCAAAGCTCGAGAAGGCATTTTCAATCTCAGGCGACTTGTTAAGCGCATCGATAAATTCTTTAGATATTTTCCCGGTTTGCTGTAGATCGCCGCTGCCGGTTTTATCCAGCAACCTGATCTCGAAGCCGCTGGAGTTACCAAAGCCCGGTACCGTAGGCGGCGGGAAAAACTGGATAGAGGCATCACCAATATTCCTGGTTTTATCTTGCAGTTGCTTAATCACTTCTTCTAATGATTCTTTACGTTCGTCCCAACCTTTAAGGTTAATCATGGCCATGCCGTAAAATGCACCGGCAACTTCATTCACCAAACTATAGCCGGATAAGGTTGATACCGACTCGATAGCTTTTATTGTTTTGGTTTGCCTTTGAATTTCAGACAGTACCTCTTCGGTACGCTCAACGGTTGAACCCGCCGGGGTGGTTACGTTTACATAGATCATACCCTGATCTTCCGTAGGGATAAAGCCCGAAGGTAATATGGTGCTAATGCCCCAAGTGGCTACAAAGAAGATGAGCAGCAACACAACGGTTATCACACGCTGCCCGGCAATTTTGCCAATCAGGCGGGCATAACGATTATTTAGCCAGTCGTACTTATTGTTAAAGCCATCAAAAAACTTGTGGACTAATCCCTTTTTGCCATGCTCATAGTGCGTATGCTTTAGCATAATGGCACATAGCGCCGGGGTAAGTGTTACGGCGTTGATCCCGGAGATTACAATGGCAATAGCCATGGTTAACGAAAACTGGCGATAAAACACCCCTACCGGGCCCGACATAAAGGCTACCGGCACAAACACTGCCGACATCACCAGCGTGATAGCCACAATGGCCCCGCTGATATCTTTCATAGCGCTGATGGTGGCTTCCATCGGCTTTAAACCTTCCCCCATTTTTACGTGGACGGCCTCCACTACCACAATGGCATTATCTACCACTATACCAATAGAAAGTACCAGCGCAAACAGGGTAAGCAGGTTAATGGAGAACCCCAGCGTTTGCATAAAGAACAGTGTACCAATGAGCGCGACGGGTACTGCTAATGCAGGAATTAAGGTAGATCTAAAATCTTGCAAAAAGATGAACACCACCACAAATACCAGCAAAAACGCTTCGACCAGCGTACGCAATACTTCATGGATGGAAGCATCCAGAAAACGCGAAACGTCATAGTTTACATTGTAAGTCATCCCGGTAGGGAACGACTCTTTTTTCATCTCGGCCATGCGGCTTTTAATGTTGGCAATAACCTCGCGGGCATTAGAGCCTGGGCGCTGCTTAATCATGATGGATGCCGAAGGCTTGCCGTCGGTTTTTGACACCATGCCATAGGTAAGCGAGCCAAACTCTACGTTGGCCACCTCTTTAAGCTTAAGCACCGTGCCGCTTTCATCCGCACGGATCACAATATTTTCGTACTGCTTGGGTTCAAAAAACTTACCCGGATAGCGCAGCACATACTGCAATACCTGCGGCGCTTTATCAGAGCTTTGCCCGGTTTTGCCCGGTGCAGCCTCTACATTTTGGTTACGGATAGCTTCGATCACATCATCGGCAGAAACCTTGTAAGCCATCATCCGGTCGGGCTTAAGCCATACCCGCATAGAGTACTCTTTGGCACCCATAATTTCGGCACGGCCTACACCATCAATCCGTTTTAACTCTTGCAGTACGTTGATATCGGTAAAGTTGTAAATGAATTTCTCATCAAGGGTGCTGTCCTGGCTCATAATGTTGAGGTACATCAGCATGCTGTTCACCTCTTTTTCGGTGGTAACACCGGCCTTGATTACTTCCTCAGGGAGCTCATCAATAATGGTCGACACGCGATTCTGTACGTTTACCGCAGCCTGATCGGGGTCGATACCTACGTTAAAATAAATCTGTATAACGGTTAATCCGTCGTTACTGCAAACGGTAGACATATAGGTCATGCCCGGTACGCCATTGATAGCCCGCTCCAACGGAGTGGCTACAGCCTTGGCGCATACCTCGGCATTGGCGCCTGTATAATTTGCCGTTACTGTAACCGATGGCGGCACAATATCCGGAAACTGGGTTACCGGCAATGTTAACAAAGCCAGCACACCCAAAAGGGTTATAATTAAAGATATAACCAGCGACAAGATAGGTCGCTTAATAAATATATTGAACATGAGGTTTCAACTATTTTAAAAGGTCAGACAAATGGCCGTTCCGGGTTGAAACAGCCTGAATAAGCAGGGAGCTATTTTAAAACCAGCATGGCAGGTTTAGTAAGCATATTGGGTTTAATAACCATCCCATCATGGGCGTTTTGCGTACCCTCGTATAAGATTTTATCGCCTGCTTTAAGCCCTGCCTTAACAATATAATATTGCGACATGCGGGTAAGCGGCGTAAAATTGTGCATCTTCAGTTTATTATCTGGCCCAACGATATACACATAGCTTTTATCCTGCACATCAAATACCGACTTTTGCGGCACCATAATAGCAGCATCCAGCTTGGTTGTTATATATATTTTACCGCTGGCACCATGGCGCAGCAGCTTGCTGGGGTTAGGGAATTTAGCACGAAGATCTATCGAGCCGGTATTTTGTTCAATCTCGCCTTCAATGGTTTCAATATTACCGGGATAAGTATAACTACTGCCATCGGCCAATACCAGCTTAACCTCATCATTCTTTTCTTCCTTATTGTTTTTAGCCCGCTGGTATTTCAGGTATTCGTTTTCGGGGAAACTAAAATAGGCATACATCGAGCTGATGTCTGATATGGTGGTTAGCAGGGTGCCCTCATCAATTAAACTACCTGCTTTAAGTGGGATCCGATCAATAATTCCATCGTACGGCGCACGGATACTGGTATAATTAATATGGTTTTGTGCGGCCTGTACATTAGTCCGCTCTTCGGTAATCAAGGCTTCATCAGCCGTTAACTTTGATTTGGCTACATCCAGTTCTGATGGCGAGATCACGTTTTTATTAACCAGCATTTTCACCCGGTCAACTTCCAGGCGGGTTGCTACGGCATCGGCAATGGCATTACTTAGGGCAGCTTTGGCCTTGGCTAAGGCTACCCGGTATTCTTCGTCATTTACTTTAAATAGCAACTGGCCTTTTTTTACCGGCTTGCCTTCGTCTACATAAATTTGGTCCAGAAAACCTTTTAACCGCGACCGCACTTCTACATTTTTAAGCGCCTGTATATCGGCTACGTAGGCAGTTTGCAATACGGTATCTTTTTGTTTTAAGATTACAACAGGTAGTTGCAGGGTATCTTCTACGTCTTTATTTTTATTACTTGCTGAACAGCTGGCCAATAGCAAGGCACCAAATAATGGTAACCAGCCAAAAGCGGTATGATTTTTTATCATTACGGCAAAATCTAATATTGTTGTTTAAGGGATAATACCGGCGCAGGCAGAAATCTGTATTGATAACCCGCTACGCCATTAATTAATAGAATACTAAACGAACCTATTAGAGTTAAAACGGACTAAACCGGAAGAGAAAATTATAGTAAGCGGGTAGCATGGCTACGCCTATAGAATAGTTGCTGCTGCAATTATACAACAGGTATTTAGGGACTGTAAATAACGAGGAGCAAAATGTGCCGGATACAAATATGCTAAAGCTGTGCGACCTGCTGTTTACATACCTGCGGTGGCTGTTAATTTTATGCGGCAGTATCGGTATGGCCTCATCATCAAGGGGGGCTTGGTGCAAAAAGCAATCGGCCCAGGTATTTAATTTTGGATGTGCTGATGCAAATACTGAAGATTGACTGTCATTGTTATCCTCAAACGGATTGGCGGCGTGGAAATACGTGACTGCATTAACCAGCCAAATACATAAAAAGATATTGAACCACTTTTTCCACATGTATATTACAAAAATAAGGATTTTACGCCTTAATAGTTTTAAAAATATATGCTTTTTTTTGCAAATATCAAATTTATAGAGGTTTTAACGTACTTATTGAACACTCATTACCAATATATTAGTCAGTTGATAGCCCGATATAATTAAAATTCTGTTTCGCTTTATATTGGCTGCAGGAAGTAGTACACCCCACAGCTAAGGATGCCACTGTATACGTGGAACTTATGTGCTGAAAACGAACGTGAAATTGTCCGTTTCCGATACAGTGCCGGTCAGATTATTTATCATAAACATTTAAAAATCAAATAATTAAAAATCAGGCATTATATTTACCATATACAGGTAATCCGATTCTCTAAAGTACAGCATCATGATCAAAAATTATCTGAAAATAGCCTGGCGTAACTTAAAAAAAGACAAGCAATTTACGTTGCTCAATGTGTTAGGCCTTTCTGCCGGACTTGCTTGTACCCTTCTTATTTATTTATGGGTACATGATGAGTTACGGTATGATCAGTTTTTTGACAAGGACGACCAGGTTTACCAGGTACTGGAACACCGGAAAAGCAGCAGCCAACAGCTAACCGATGAATCATCGGGCATGATGAGTGAGGTATTGAAGCTGCAAAACTCTGAAGTAGAATATGCCGCAGCTGTTGCCCCGTCAGATTGGTTTCAGAAATTTACGCTTACCTCGGGCGATAAAAACATTAAGGCTGCCGGCCAATATACCGGAAAGGATTATTTCAATATTTTCTCTTTTAAAATGCTGCAAGGCGACAGAGGTAAAGTATTGAACAATAAAAACGGAATTGTTATTTCTGACGATTTGGCCAAAAGACTTTTCAATACATCAGATAATGCCATCGGTAAACCAGTTAAGTTTCAGCAGGGCAAATATTTTTATGTATCAGGCGTTTTTGAAAAACTGCCTGTACACTCCTCCCAACAGTTCGACTTCGTGCTGTCATTTGATTACCTGGCCGACGTACAGGGCTGGGTTAAAAACTGGGGTGATGCCGGCCCTCATAATTTTATAATGCTAAAAAAGGGCACCGATATCAACACCTTTAATAAGAAAATTGCCGGCATGGTAACCAAAAACAATGGCGACACCACCCGTAGCGCTTTTGTTACCCGTTTCTCTTACAATTACCTGCACAACACGTTTAACCATGGGTCGCGGGTTGGGGACCGGTTAGCGTATGTTAAACTATTTTCATTGATCGCTATTTTTATACTCATTATAGCCTGTATCAATTTTATGAACCTCTCCACCGCCAAAGCATCCGGACGGATGAAAGAAGTAGGCATTAAGAAGGTGGTAGGCGCCGCACGTGGCCAGTTAATTACACAGTTCCTTTCCGAATCATTACTAATGGCGCTATTAACCATGTTAATTGCCATTGCTGTCACCTGGTTGTTACTGCCACAATTTAACCAGCTAACAGGTAAACAAATCCGCCTGGAGTTTGATGCACCATTATTAATGATGCTGATTGCCATTACACTTTTTACAGGTTTGGCCTCGGGTAGTTATCCGGCCTTATACTTGTCTAAATTTAAACCTTTAGCTATTTTAAAAGGTAAGCTAAGCTCGTCATTTGCAGAATTGCTAGCGCGTAATGGCTTGGTAGTATTTCAATTCACGCTATCAGTTATGCTTATTGTGGCCGTGCTGGTAGTTTATAAACAAATACAATACATACAATCTACCAAGCCGGGGTATGATAAAGACAACGTGATCCGGTTTGATTCTGAAGGCAAGCTGCAAGGGAACGAAGATAACTTTACTGCCCAGCTTAAAAACATCCCCGGCGTTATCAATGCCAGCTTTACACAACACGGCTTGGTTGGTCGTAATTATGGCACCGCTGTGGTAAGCTGGGAAGGAAATACTAACCAGGATATTTATTTTGAGGGCTTTTATGGTGGTTATAACTTTATCGAAACCTTGGGCATGAAAATGGCAGCAGGCCGGGCGTTTTCTAAAAACTATGGTACCGAAGGTGGTAAAGTAATATTAAATGAAACAGCTATTGAGGCCATGCACCTTAAAAACCCGGTGGGTAAAAACATCAAACTTTTTAATAAGAGCCTGCAGGTTATCGGTGTGGTAAAAGATTTCCATTTCGAATCATTACACGAGGCGGTTAGGCCTTCATTTATTGTACTGGCTCAAGATGTTAATCCCTGGTATAAGTTAATAGTAAGGATAAAAGGTACGCAGCAGAAACAAACCATTGCCCAAATACAGCATTTATATGAAGCTTATAATCCCGGTTTCCCATTCTCTTGTAACTTTTTGGATGATGCTTATCAAAAACAATATGAAACCGAAACCAGGGTATCCATTCTGGCTAAATATTTTTCATTCCTGGCTATATTGATCTCTTGTCTCGGCCTTTTTGGTCTTGTTGCCTTTACCGCGCAAAAACGGCAGAAAGAAATAGGGGTCCGCAAAGTTATCGGGGCATCGGTCAATAGCATAACCATTATGCTCACCAAAGATTTCCTTAAATTGGTATTGATTGCCGTGCTTGTTGCGTTCCCGATAGCCTGGTGGGTAATGTATCAATGGCTGCAAGGCTTTGCTTACCGCATTAGCATTGGCCCGGGCGTATTTATAATTGCCGGCACTTCTATTATTTTTATAACCTTGCTAACAGTAAGTTTTCAGGCGATAAAAGCGGCCACGGCCAACCCGGTGAAAAGTTTAAGGAGCGAATAAAAAGCTTGAACATTTAATAAACGCTGCATAAATTGCTTAATTAAACTAAGGTTCTGCCTTTTAAAAACGATTAACTAATTTTAGCCCATGCAGCCCAATCAGCAATCTCCTATTCAGGCAGTATTTATGGTACCGCCCAAAGTTCATTTGCTTGATATTACCGGCCCTGCGCATATTTTTTATGAAGCCGCCTGCTATGGTGCACCTGTAAAATTGCTCTTTAGCACCATTGCCAGCCAACAGACAGAGGCCGTGAGCAGCAGCTTGCTGGCCTTTCACCAGTTAACGCCTTATGATAAACTGGCTTTAAAACCCGGCGACCTGATATTTGTACCGGGGCTGGATAAGTCGCTATTATTAGAAAACACCTTTATAGATAGCACCCGCCCGTTTCAATACTGGTTAAAAGCGCAGCATCAAAACGGGGTAACTATCTGTTCTGTATGTACAGGCACTTTTTTGCTGGCTGCTGCCGGATTGCTTGATAACCGCAACTGTACCACACACTGGAAATATGCCGATCGCTTTAAAAAGCTACATCCCAAAGCAAGACTGCAAACTAACCGGCTTTTTGTGCAGGAAGATCGTATTTATACCAGCGCCGGCGTGTCATCGGGTATTGATTTGGCATTATACCTGGTTGAACAGATCTGGGGTGCACACTTTGCAGCGCAAATAGCCAAAGAAGTGGTAATTTATTTCCGCCGCACTATTGATGACCCGCAGTTGAGCGTTTTTACCCAATACCGCAATCACCTGGACAACCGTATTCACCAGGTTCAGGATATTTTATCGCAGTCGCTCGAGCATAAACTTTCTATAGATCAGCTGGCTGCCGAAGTCAACATGAGTGCACGCAACCTTACCCGCTCATTCAAAAAAACTACCCTAATTACCATTGGCGAATACCTTGATAAACTGCGCACCGAACGCGCCGGGCAGCTTATTAATGAAGGCCATTCTATACAGGCCGCCGCGCTGCATTGTGGCTTAAAAAGTGCTAACAGCCTTAGGCATCTGCTCAATAATCAGCATTCGCTTTCCCAATAATAATGGCCTGATACTGCACCTTGTTGTCCTTTTTTGATGTTTTGCAGCGCATACATTTGATAAAAATATCATTTATGAAAACGTTGTTATACCATCATTTATTAATCTTCTTTAGCATAATTACTATGTTTCCGGCTTTTTCACAAACCAAAGCTAAAACAGCCTATTTCTGTGAACCTTGCGGCAATGAATGTGACCGCATTGCTTTTAACAAACCAGGTAAATGTCCGCATTGCGGAATGGCCCTTAGTTTGCAAAGTGTGGCAACGCACGAAAAAAACATGAATTTAAAACGGTTGAAAGTACTTTTTTACCTGCAAAACGGTGTAGAGGTGTTAGACTTTGCCGGCCCTATGGAAGTATTTTCTTACGCTGGTTTTGATGTGGCCGTGGTATCAAAAACTAAAGATCCTATTGTTGCGCAGGGCGTGTTAAAGATCATTCCCCAATATAGTATTGACGATGCCCCCCCTGCTGATATACTGGCATTTTTTGGAGGTGCTGCAGGCAATGCAACAAATGATCCAGCGGTAATTAAATGGGTACAAAATGCGCCCAAGCCAGAATATTATTTCTCTGTTTGCACAGGCGCATTTATATTAGGCAAAGCAGGCATGTTAGATAATTTAACAGTTACAACCTTCCATGAGAGTATAGAAGAGCTCAGAAAAGCCTTTCCCAAAGCCAAAGTACTGTCAAACGTACGCTTTGTTGATAATGGTAAAATAATAACCACAGCGGGTATCTCGGCAGGTATCGACGGCGCTTTGCACCTGGTTGAAAAAGTACGGGGCCGGGATGTGGCTGTACAAATTGCCAAATATATGGAGTACGATAAGTGGGTGCCTGCGCAAGGCCTGGTAGTGGATAAACAAATAGGTACTGCTAAATAATAGTTGCTCACAATAAACATATAAGCAAGCCGCCCTTATATATTAGAAAGCCGGCTCAGGGTTTCTCTCGATACCCCAAGGTAAGAGGCTATTAAAGCCTTAGGCACACGCTGAAATAGCACAGGATATTGCGCAAACAGTTTCTGATAGCGCGATTGGGCGTCGTTGTTTAATAATGATAAAATGCGTTGCTGCAAGCCAACATAGCCCGCTGTAGTTTTCACTCTAAAAAAATGCTCCATAATAGGAAATTCCTCGCAAAGTTTCTTTTTGCTCCCGGACGACAGGCTAAGCAACTCCACATCTTCCAGGCAATCAATATCAAAAATGGCGTTTGTTTGTGTAATTAGGGCATGATAATCAGAAATCCACCAGTTTTCCATAGCAAACTGTATAATATGCACCTTACCGTCTTCATTGGTGTAAGATGATCTTAGCAAACCGCTTATCACAAAATACTCATGATCTATCAGGCTACCAGCCTGTATTACAAACTGGTGCTTTTTCAACCTTTTTACGGTAAAATGCAGCAGGATCTGCTCAAATTCTGTATCTGTTAAGGTGATGATTTCTTCTAAATGTTTCCTGAAAACGACATTCATGATTATTAAATATAGGCGCAATATAGGTAGAAACTCAGATATGCCGGGATTTTGGTGTGATCTGCATCACACCAAAATCGTGATCTACATCCTTAATTGAGGGATAATTTCTTTGCATCTTTGACTAAACATTAACATTATTAAATTCAAAAAAAACTTTTTATAACATCACTATTATTACTTATTGCTGTTGAAGTACATAGTCAGAAATTTTAATAAACATACCATGAACAATATAAAATCAAAAAAAGTACTTATCGTAGTTACCTCATTTGATGAGGTGAAAAGCACCGGCCACAAAACCGGTATCTGGATAGAAGAATTTGCTACCCCTTATTATTTACTAACCGGACAAGGTATCGAAGTAACTATTGCTTCGCCCCAAGGTGGCAAAGCTCCAATAGACCCTAAAAGTACGCTACCAGATTTCACTACCGATGACGTTAAACGCTTTTTTGGCGATGAGGATGCACAAAACAGGTTAAACAACACCATTAAGTTAACCGATGTGGACGCTGCGGATTACGACGCAATTTTTTACCCCGGTGGCCACGGCCCAATGTGGGATTTGCCGGAGGATGTAAAATCGATTGAACTGATCCAATCTTTTTACGAAGCCGGTAAGCCGGTAGCATTGGTATGCCACGCCCCTGCTGCATTGCAAAATGTGAAAGCCAAAAACGGAGATCCGTTAGTAAAAGGCAAACAGGTAGCAGGTTTTACCAATACCGAAGAAATTGCAGGCCAAAGTACCGCCGAAGTACCATTTATGCTAGAAGATATGCTGATAGAAAAAGGTGCAAAATATGCCAAGGGTGCCGACTGGCAACCGTTTGCCGTTGTGGATGGCAATTTAATCACCGGGCAAAACCCAGCTTCATCGCACTCTGTTGCAGAAAAAATCATTGCTGCTTTGGCAACACAAGTGTCGTAAGCAAATACTTTAATCCTTCTCTAATAAAACCCCGGGCTCATTAGTCCGGGGTTTTGTTTTTTTGTCGCGACCAAATAAATTTTAATTTTATGGGTGATATATTGCTGCTAACTTACACTTGTTATTAAAAGCATTATTTATGGAAGCGATAATGATTTCCGAAAATACCAAGGCAGCGCGGGAACAGGTATTTATAACATTGTACCAAAAAGCATTCCCGGCTGTGGCGGGGTACATCAGCAAAATGGGAGGCTGCTTTGAGGAGGCCAAAGATATTTTTCAGGATGCGCTGGTGATCTATTATGAAAAAGCGGCAAGCGGACAGATTGCCATCCAAACCAACGAGAAGGCATACCTGCTGGGCATTTCCAAAAATCTGTGGCTGCAAAAGTATCGTACCGATAAGCACAATGTGCCAATCGATGGCTTTTGTACCAATGCCGTTGACGAAACAGAAACACTACCTGCTACAGAAAAACTAATACACTACCTGGAAACCGCCGGGCAAAAGTGTATGGAAATATTAAAGGCATTTTATTACGATAACCTGCCCGTTAATCAACTGGCAGAACTGTTTGGCTATACCAGCACCCGGTCGGCCACGGTACAGAAATATAAATGTTTAGAGAAAGTAAGGGACGCCGTTAAACAAAAATCATTGACTTATGAGGACTTCCTTGAATGAGATTAAGCAGATAGAGGATCATCTTTTTCGGTTAACCCCTCCGGAGGATTCCTTACTATTTGAAGCCAAAATAATTTTAGACAGTAACCTGCGTAGCAATGTTTTGCTGCAACAGCAAACCTATATGCTTGTACAGCAATACGGCCGCAAAACTTTAAAGGCCGAAATTGACGCCGTCCATCAGCAGATCTTCACCAATCCGGAGCATAAAAACTTCGTCAGTAAAATACTGAGCTTCTTTAAAAAGTAACCACACCATCATGAATATTAATCAAAATGAATTCCGCAAATATGCGGTGGGGCATCGCCATGTGCAAAGTTTACATGTCGACCGTTTTATAGCACAAGTCAGCACCAGCTTTACCCCTATGGGCATGACGCCCCATATTATGGAAGAGCGCCAGCTAAACATTACCCAAATGGATGTTTTCTCGCGCCTGATGATGGACCGGATTATTTTTCTGGGCACAGAAATTAACGATCAGATCGCCAATATTATCCAGGCGCAACTCCTGTTTCTGCAATCTGCAGATGAAAAGCGGGACATCCAGATCTATATCAACTCGCCGGGTGGCTCTGTTTATGCCGGGCTGGGCATTTACGATACCATGCAATTTATTAAACCCGATGTGGCTACCATTTGTACCGGGCTGGCTGCCTCTATGGCCTCTGTACTCCTTTGTGCCGGGGCAGCGGGCAAGCGCGCCGCATTGAAACACTCGCGGGTAATGCTGCACCAACCTTTAGGTGGCGTGCAAGGCCAGGCATCTGATATTGAAATTACCGCCCGCGAGGTATTAAAGATTAAGAAAGAGCTTTATACCATTATATCCGACCATAGCGGCCAATCGTACGAAAAAGTTCATGAGGTATCAGACCGTGATTTCTGGATGGTAGGCCACGAGGCCAAAGCGTTTGGGATGGTTGATGAAATATTGGGCGAATAATTTACCCTATTTCTTCTACCACATTTATAAGCCCGGAACCTTTATTCCGGGCTTTCTTGTTTATATAAAATACAAACGTTAATTTTGTAAGGTAAACTTATTAGTTTACCTTATTGTTTATGAAAAATAGCGAACTGGCTTCATCCCTCAGAGATACTGCATCGAGGATGCACAAAAGGCTTAAAAGGGAAATTAAATCTGCCGATAATCTTTCATTGACAGAAATTACTACGCTTTCTTACTTATATCAAAATGGTGAGTTATTCCCTTCTGAAATGGCTGAGATAGCAATGGTAAAGGCTCAATCCATGTCGCAGGTAATCACCCATCTGGATGAATTAAAACTAATAACTAAAACTCCCTCAGAAACTGATAAAAGGAAAGTGGCTATTTCCTTATCAACATACGGCAGGCAAATGGTTGAGCAAACCCGCTACGAGCGCGATAAGTGGCTGGATGGCGCCATTGAACAAAACCTCTCTGCCGCGGAGAAAAAAACATTACAAGAAGCTGTTGCACTGATGAACAGGCTGGTTGAATCGAAATAATAACCCCTAAAATATAATAACATGATAACTGCAATTGACGCTAAAACTGCGCTGGTATTAATTGACCTTCAAAAAGGCATCGTTAGTTTGCCTACAGCGCATCTAACATCACAAATAGTAGAAAAATCGGCGCAACTGGTGGCTGCTTTCCGGAGCAAAAACCTGCCGGTAATTATTGTTAATGTAAACCCGCTTGGCGCTAAATGGACCCAAGCCAGGGTTGAGCAATCAACCGCGCCCAAAGGGGAAGAAGCCATTGCACAAGCCAAAGCCGCAATGGAGCAATCCGGTTTTTTTGATATTGTACCAGAGATAGCAAACATTACCACACCCGATGATATTTTTATCACCAAAAATACCTGGAACGCTTTTTATAATACCGTTTTACATGATAGCCTGCAAAGATTCGGGATTACCAACATTGTACTGGCTGGCATAGCCACCAGTATAGGTGTAGAAGGCACCGCAAGAGCTGCCAGCGAGCATGGTTACAACATCACCTTTGCACAAGATGCCATGACGGATATGCATTTATCGGCTCATGAAAACAGTGTAAAAACTATTTTCCCGCGTATAGGTGAGGTTGATGATACAGCCGCCATCATTAGCATGCTAACTCAATAAACAAACATGCCAAACGAAGTAAAAGAAGAAGTATCGTACCGGTTTATGTTGCCCCTAATACTGGGCACCATGATGAACCCGCTGAACTCTACCATGCTGGCAACGGCATTACTTACGCTGTGTAATTCTTTTAAAATAAGCATTGGGCAGGGTGCTATACTTATTACTTCGCTTTATGTAACCGCCACTATTGCCCAACCGCTTATGGGGCGGCTGGCCGATATTTTTAGTGCCAAGAAGATTAATTTACTTGGTTTTGTTTTGGTATTGATTGCCGCTTTAATTGGCGTGTTCGCGCCTAGTTTTCCATGGCTTATTTTGTCGCGCATTATGCTTGGGTTGGGTACTTCTGCCGCCTATCCATCGGCAATGGCGCTCATCAGCAAAAAATATACGCTGGAGGGCAAACCCGTACCGGGCAGGGTATTAGGTATCATCGCCGTATCGGCACAGGTAAGTATGGTTTTAGGGCCCGTATTGGGTGGCTTGCTTGCCCAGTGGTTTGGCTGGCGGGGTATCTTCTTTATCAACATCCCCTGGGTGCTTTTAGCGCTTTATCTATCAAGGGCCATCCCAGATTATGGTTCGGCTCCCGCAGACCGCAGCATTAGCTTGTTTAAACGGCTGGATGTACCGGGCATCATTATCTTCAGTGCATTCTTGCTTGCACTTTTGTATGTGCTGATGAGCAATAGCTTCGCCTTATTATCGCTTGTTGCCCCGGTTATGCTGCTAGTTGTACTGATATTTTGGGAACGCAGCCAGCAATCTCCTTTTATTGATGTAAGGTTACTGGCCAATAAACCTGCTTTATTGCTGGTATACATCCGCGCACTGGCTACCACTTATGTTTTGTACCAAATACTATATGCCATGCCGCAATGGCTGGAAGCTGTTAAACACATGAGCCCCGCCAATACCGGTTTAATGATGCTGCCCGAGTCGGCCATGGCGATGCTGATGGGTTATTTAGTTTCTAAAAGCACCAAAGTATTCAGGCAAAATTTATGGGGTGTATTAATTATGCTGCTTACCTGTATTTGCTGGCTTACCTTAAATGAGCAAAGCAGTATATGCTACATCTTCCTGGTTACATTAGTAATGGGTACCGCAGAAGGTATTAATATCATTGCCAACCAGGCACTTTTAAATACAGAAGCACCGCTGGCCCAAAAAGGTGTTTCTTTCGGCTTATCCAGAACGTTTGGTTATCTGGGCGCTATCATTTCCAGTTCGCAAATCAAGGTGCTATTCCATACAGGGGTAACAGACCATAGCTTCCATATAATTGGCTATACCGTGCTGTACTCTTGTGCTGCACTGGTTTTATTGTTAATACCCCTATGGCTGCGTACACGCAACAACAGCAGGGTTGTAGTTTAGCTACAACCCCGGTTATTTATTACTTATCTTCTTTAATACTTTTTAAGCCTTTGGTCCAGCGCAGCAACTGGTCCAGCATAATTTTTGCGTTGCCAATTATCCTTTCATTGGGTATAAAGGCGCCTTCTTCCGTAAGGTATTCATTCAGCATGGGTATATTCACCATCTCTAATAGCGATACCACTTTTAATGATAACAAATCGGCCTTTAAACTCGATACCGCCCTTACCCCTGCAAAGGGGCCGATAGAATAACTTACCATACCGGCAGGTTTAAAAGCCCACTCATGTACCAGGTACTCTAATGCGTTTTTCAGCGATGCCGGGTAACTGTAGTCATACTCGGCGGTAACAAAAATAAAGGCATCGGCTTCATCAATCTTTGCGCTCCACTGTTTGGTATGCTCGTGTTCGTATTGCTTCATTACCGGGTGTACAGCCTCATTCATTAATGGCAGATTAACTTCACCAAGGTCCAGCAATTCGGCTTCAAATGCGCCGTGCCGGTTTACCTGCTCTGTTATCCACTGGCCTACTAATGGCCCTTTTCTGCCTGGGCGAACGGTAGCTGATATTACTTTTATTTTATACATACTATTGTAGTTTTATATTGATGGTTTAATTGCAAATGTAAGCGCGATGCTATTTGCCTTACTAACTTATAACAAATACAAACTACAACAAAAACACAAAATTGATGTTTAATTTTAATGCGTTACGAATCCATTGAATGTAACACAGTACTTTCTATAAAAATTTTGTCGCCTGCCGAATATTTATTTCATCAAAAATTCATAAAAGGTAAGTACAAAAGTTTATTTTTAGCGTAATTTGCTTTTATTGTTTCTATAATTTATGATAAAGAAAACTGATTTTGTATACTCAGAAGAGTCTGAACCACACCGCATCCGTACTAAAAAAATGCTTAAAGAGTTTCCGCACATCCGCGAACTCATTGGCAAAAACCCGCTAACCATCTTCGCTATATTAGGTGTAGTAGCTTTTATGGTTGTATTGGCATGGTTGGTACGCGATCAATCGTGGTGGGTAGTGTTTTTAGCAGCTTATTGTTTAGGTGCCTTTGGCGATCACGCATTGTTTGTTTTAATACACGAGTGCGCACACCATTTACTGTTTAAAAACAGATCAGCCAACCGCTGGGCAGGTATTATTGCCAACATCCCGCAAATTTTCCCAAGTTCAATCTCATTCGAATATTACCATATTAAGCACCACTCTTTTCAGGGTGTGCATGAGCTGGATGCCGATTTACCAAATCACTGGGAGGCTAAACTAATAAACAACTCGTTTTTTGGCAAAGCCTTGTGGTTATTATTTTTCCCTATTTTTCAATTAACCAGATTATCGCGCTTAAAAGAAATTAAAGCATTTGATAAATGGGTTGCGGCTAATTATTTAGTACAAATAGCCTTTACTACCGTAATATGGTACTTTATGGGCTGGCATGCTATTGCGTTTTTATTGCTTAGTTTCTCATTCTCTGTAGGTTTGCACCCGCTAGGCGCACGCTGGATACAGGAACATTATTTAACCCACAGCGATGAGCAGGAAACTTACAGCTATTATGGTGGCTTAAACCTGGTGGCCTTTAACGTAGGTTTCCATAATGAGCACCACGATTTTCCTTCTATCCCATGGAACAGGTTACCGCAGATTAAAAAGGCAGCACCGGTTTATTACGATACCCTGCATTCTCATAAATCATGGACGATCTTATTTTTCCGTTTCCTGTTCGATCGTGAGATCTCGATGTTTAACCGCATCCTGAGAAAAGAACGTGGTAAGGTTGCATTAACAGATGTATCGAAACCCGATCTGGAAATGACAAAGGTGCAGGAAGTAGCTTAAATATACCTTCACAATACTGAAATTTAAATGCCAAAGGCTGTGCAATCGCGCAGCCTTTGGCATTTAAAAACATCCATAACCTAACTAAACTTTTAAGCACCTTAATGCAATAAATCAGGCTAGCCGCAAAGCTAAAAAGGATATTAAAATTTATTAAATCTATTTAAATTACAATCAAAAAATTCAGAATTTCTTCATAATTCATTGTAATATTCCCGCGAGGCAATATCCATTGATTTGTATAGATTAATTTTCATACAACTGACATATACGTCTGTAAATCAGCTTCTCAAATGCCTATTCTTATTTGGATTTAATCTAATTATGCATACTTTTGCTCGACATATTATAATCGATGCAAAAAATATTTACGTTCGTCTTGTTATTATTTTCTTCATTAAGTGTGTTCGCACAGCAACCTGTAGCAACAACTTCAGAAGATTCATTATCACGCAACCTTTCTAAAACATCTACTACCATAGGCGGGTATGGTAATGCTTTTTATCAACGCAATTCTAATTTAGGAACAGCCCGTGCCGACCTGGAGCGAGGGGTACTTTTCTTCGGGCACAAATTCAACAGCCAGATCTCTTTTTTCTCTGAGCTGGAAATTGAGGATGCCAAAGTAGCCGGCGGCCAAAACGGCGGCGAGGTAAGCTTCGAACAAGCGTATCTTAAGTTTAACCTTAATGCCAACCAATACATAGTGGCTGGTTTGTTTATCCCCCGCATTGGTATACTGAACGAAAATCACCTGCCTAATACCTTCAACGGTAACGAGCGTAACTACGTAGAAACTTTTATTATCCCCGCCACATGGCGCGAACTGGGTGTTAGCCTGTATGGCAGCCTCAACCGCTTACCCATCAATTACACCATCGGTATTATGAACGGTTTAAGTTCGGCTGCATTTACACACGGCACCGGGCTTATTGATGGCCGGTTTGAAGGCCGTAATGCATCGGCCAATAACCTGGCAGTTACTGCATCGCTGCAATATTACGCGGGTAATTTTAAAGCACAACTCTCCGGCTATTATGGTGGTACAATAGGTGCAAGTAAAAGAAAAGCTGATAGCCTGGGTTTAAGCTCAGGCTTATTTGCAGTACCGGTAGCCCTGGGCGAAGCCGATGTACAATACGCACACAACGGTTTTTCGGCTAAAGTTTTAGGCACTATCGTTTCTATCAAAGATGCCGCAAGCATTAACCGTGCTTACGCCAACAACACGCCCGAAACAGAGTATGGCGCTTATGCTGAATTGGGCTACGATTTGTTGTATAAACTGATTCGCCATTCGCATCCTCAGCAACTTATTTTATTTGTGCGGGATGAAAAACTGGATATGAATTCAAAAATCCCCAGCAACGGAATTACAGATGGCACGCTCGATCAAAATTACGTAGTAACAGGGTTAACTTATCTGCCTATTCGTAACATAGCTTTAAAGGCAGATGTACGCATAGTGCATACCGGCGCACAAAACCCTAATCTGATTATTAACCCCAACCCGGCAACAGTACCATATCAGCAAGAGAACAATCTGATTAATCTGGGTATGGCTTTTTCATTTTAAAATTATGGAAAGAAGAGACTTTTTGAAGCAGACCTGTGCATTATGCATGATAGCCAGTGCAGGCGTAGCTATTGGCAGCCTGGCATCTTGCTCTACACTCCCTGTTTATCAAACCGCTATCAGCAACCAAACGGTTACTGTACCGGCATCTCTTTTTGAGAAAAGCAATTTGCAGATCATTCAGCCTAAAAACCTATACTACAATATAGCGCTGAAGAAAGAAAACGACGGCAGCTACACCGCACTATTACTGCGCTGTACACATGCCGATAACCAACTGATAACTACAGGTAACGGTTATAAATGCACACTGCATGGCAGTGCCTTTAACCAGGAAGGGCAAGTAACCATTGGCCCCGCAGAAAAGCCTTTACATAAATACCCAACAGAAATTAATAACGGACAAATAATTATACACTTATCATAAATAGATATGAAAAATAACTTACTCTCTCTCTTAACCTGTGCTGCTGTACTTGCATTTAGCAGTTGCTCAAAATCGAGCAAAGACGATGTGCAAACAACAGATGCTACCTTAGAAACCAAGGTAATTACAGACTTTACCAGTGTAGTAGCCAACCCGGATTATACCGACCTGCAAGCTAAAGCCTCACTTTTAAATACAGCCGTAACCACATTGGTTGCCACCCCAACCGATGCCAACCTGCTTGCAGCACAAACAGCGTGGAAAAATACCCGTGCACCATGGGAGGCTTGCGAAGGATTCTTGTTTGGCCCGGTTGAAGATTTTAACTATGACCCTACTATGGATAGCTGGCCGGTTGATAAAAACGAACTTGATGCTATATTAGCCAGCAATAATGCATTAGGGGTTACCGATGTTAATGCCCTGCAAGACACACAAAAAGGTTTCCACGCTATTGAGTATATTATTTTTGGTTTAGGTGGAACTCAAAAAGCAGCAAATATTACTGCACGCGAAAAGATATATCTTACCTCGCTTACCCAAAGCCTGTATAATACTGCTACACAGCTACAAAACAGTTGGTCGGCCTCGGGCGGCAACTATACCAAGCAAGTAACCACTGCAGGTAGCGGAAGCACCGTTTTTGCTTCGCGTAAAGATCTTTTTATTGCCCTGGTTGGCTCAATGGCCGATATTTGCAACGAAGTTTCGACCTCAAAAATGCAAACACCACTGGTAGCACAAGATTCTTTACAGGATGAGTCGGCTTTTTCGCATAATTCAATTGCCGATTTTAAGAACAACATTACCGGCATTTATAATGCTTATATGTGTACTTATAATGGTGCAACAGGTACTGGCTTAAACCAGCTGGTGGCTGCAAAAAATGCGGCATTAGACCTTAAACTGCGAACCCAAATGCAAGCTGCAATCGCATCATTCAGCACTATTACTACCACTTACGAAAAGGCTATTTACACCAACCAGTCGCAGGTAAAAGCGGTACAGGCTGCTATAAACACCCTGCACGATTCGCTGGATGGCGATTTGACAACCTTCGTTAACACAAATATTAAAGACTAATTAAGCCACTAAGGGCATATATACGTGAGAAAAATTAAGGTTATCGGGATTTTATTATTACTGGTGGTTTTGATGGTGCAATGCCAAAAATCATCAGTATTGCCTGCTGAAGATTATGATGATCGCCTTTCCGGAGGTGGAGAAACGGTTTTTAATGCTACCAGCCATGCCTTTAGCCAGATGTTTACCGGCATGGGTACCTATGACAATTATGTACATTCACTGGGCGACGATGTTTTTAGCCGTTCTTTTGTTTCGGCCCCTGCCCCTATCAACAGTGGCTTAGGCGCATTATACAATAACGTATCTTGCATATCGTGCCACCATAATGATGGTATCGGTTTACCCACAGCCGGCGAGCTGCAGTCATCACTATTGGTTAGGATCAGTCAGCCGGGTACAGATGCCAATGGCGGCCCGCTTGCCGTGCCGGGATATGGCGTGCAACTGCAGGACAAAGCTGTTTTCGGTAAGCTGCCGGAGTGTAAAGTTAACATCAGCTATACCTACAATACTTACACTTTAGATGATGGCACAACTTACGAGCTGCGCACACCTACTTATACTTTAAGTAATTTATATACGCCAATAGCAAGCAGTTATATGCTTTCGCCACGTTTGGCCCCGCCAATGATTGGTTTAGGTTTGTTAGAAACCATACCTGAAAGCCAAATTGTTGCCGGTGCCGACCCCAACGATAGCAACGGCGATGGTATTAAAGGCAGAGCCAATTATGTATGGGATGTGAATACCAAAACCAGGCTTTTGGGCCGCTTTGGATGGAAAGCTAATACAGCAACAGTGATAACACAGGTTGTATCTGCCTTTAACCAGGATATGGGTTTAACCACCAGCATATTACCTGTAGAAAACAGCTTTGGCCAGCCACAGTATGATGGGCTGAAAGACGACCCTGAAGTTGCCGATACCATTGTAAATGCCGTTAAGTTTTACGCCCAAACCTTGTGCGTACCCGCCCGCAGAAACACAACAAACGCTACCATTAAACGCGGCGAACAATTATTTGCCCTGGGCAAATGCGTTAATTGCCATAAGCAAACCTTTACAACAGGTGTAGATGTATCGAGGCCATATATATCCAGCCAGGTAATTCACCCTTATACCGATATGCTGGTGCATGATATGGGTGCAGGCCTGGCAGATAACCGGCCAGACTATTTAGCAGGCGGGCAAGACTGGCGTACGGCTCCATTATGGGGGCTGGGGTTGTTTGAAACCATTAATAGCCCGGGCTATTATCTGCATGATGGCCGTGCACGTACCTTAACCGAAGCCATAATGTGGCATGGCGGCGAAGCAGAAGCATCAAAAGCATACTTCTCGCATTTGAGCACTGCCGATAGAAATGCGTTGTTGGCGTTTTTAAAATCGCTGTAGAAATATTTCAGTATAAAAGAACAGTCCCTGCCGTTAAACAGCAGGGACTGTTCTTTTATATAGCCCTGTCATTCAGAACTAGGTTATGAATGACAAAATGGGAGTAGGCAACCTACCCCAACAATTGCGGCTTAGCTTTATAAGTCTCCCACAAAAATTCGCCAAAGAGGGTGTTAGCCCAGGCAAACCACTTACGGGTAAAAACTTTAGCATCATCTTTATGGAATGACTCGTGCATGAAACCGGTACCGGCATGGGTAGCCTTAAGGGTATCAATACAGAATTTGGTTTCTTTATCATCTATACTGGTTAGCCCGCGCATAATAACGCCGAGTGTCCAGATCATATTTTTACCGGCATGCGGGCCGCCAATACCCTCAGCTGCTTTGCCTTTGTAATAAAATGGGTTATTGGTTGATAACAGCATCTTACGGGTGTTTTGATAAACTGGATCATTAACTGATACCGCACCGATATAAGGTAAGCCCAGTAAACTTGGCACATTGGCATCATCCATTAAATTAAAACTGCCGTATCCGTTTACTTCGTAAGGATAAATTTTACCATAAGTTGGGTGATCCATCACGCCATATTTTTGAAGCGCCAGCTCTACTTCGGTTGCCAGTGCAGCTAATTCGGCAGATAGGGCATCGTCTTTACTGATCGCTTTGATCATTTCGGCAGCCTGTTTTAAACTTACCACCGCAAAAAAGTTAGATGGGATTAAAAACAGGTAAATAGTGGCATCATCGCTCGGCCTGAAGGCAGAACAGATAAGGCCAACCGGGTTAACAGGGTAACCAAAACCACCAAGCGGCACACTATCTAACGACCAGGCTGTTTTACGCTGAAAGCTGTAAGGCCCGTCGCCATCTTTACGCTGCTGCTCTTTAAAGGTTTTTAAGATCAGGGCGATGGATTGTTTCCACTGTGCGTCAAACGGCGTGGTATCGCCGGTTAATTGCCAGTATTTATAGGCCAGGCGTATAGGGTAACAAAGCGAATCGATTTCCCATTTACGCTCATGGATACCGGGCTGCATTTTAGTTACATCGTCTGCCCATTCCCCTACTTTATTCGGGTCATCATAAAATGCATTGGCGTAAGGATCTTTCAAAATACATTTAACCTGGTGATTAATTACCCCGGCTATTAACTGCTGTAATTTCTGATCCTGCTTAATAAAGCCAATATAAGGCCAAACCTGCGCACTGCTATCACGCAGCCACATGGCATCAATATCACCGGTAATTACATAAGTATCCGGGCGGTTATTTTTAGTGGT
Organism: Mucilaginibacter polytrichastri; assembly: GCF_001911425.1. Lineage (GTDB taxonomy): Bacteria > Bacteroidota > Bacteroidia > Sphingobacteriales > Sphingobacteriaceae > Mucilaginibacter > Mucilaginibacter polytrichastri. The sequence continues at coordinate 3,475,885 of NZ_MPPL01000001.1, forward strand.
GTACGTAACCGTGGTATCCAGCGTATTAGGGAAACAATTTTCCATTAGCCAGCCCAGTTCAGGGTCTTTCACTTTACTTTTAAACTCTGTTATCGCCTGCTCTATTACTTTGCTGTTAAAACGTCTTTGAGCAGCGGCAGTACGCACTACCGGGTAAGCCGGTGCAGCAGCCATGGCCATTTGTTTGCTGAGTAATACCCCCCCGCTTAACAAGCCCGCGTTTTGTATAAATGTTCTTCGTTTCAAGATAGTATATTGTGGTTTAACTTATTGCCTTCGAAAATATAACTATATAAACACAATTTCATTTTTTGACAGGCATTTTTTTGTTTGCAATGTATCAAAATATCCATTAACGCTTATCCAGCCAGGCTAAAAAACAGGATACTATACAAACAGCGAATACAAAAACGCGATAGAAGAATCGGCAATAAGTTCGGCTATGGTAATATGCAGTTGCAGTATTTTGGGTATAGATGCCAGCACCCCCATAAACAGTGCACTAAACCAAATTACACGTGCCGATACGGTAAAAACTTTTTTATTTGTCGCGTTTTACATATTCGGCAAAAATCATGGCATTACAGAGGGTTTCTGGTCAAATATATACTTAATCCTTTCGGCGTTGTGCAGGGTATCTGCAATTGGCGACAGGTTTTTACCTTCCAGGTGCGTGTAAGCTATGGCTACCTTTCCACTGGCATCAGCAGCAGTTTTAATCATTTCTACCGATTGCAGATTGCCCGGTATTTTGGCACCGAACCAGCGATCATCGTCTTGCTGTTTCCAGGTAATCAGCGCAAACGCTTCGCCCGCCTTAACATCATCGGCACCGGCAATAGCATTATCCAGGGCTTGTTTATTACCATACAATGTTGACATGGTACCCAGTTTTTTATTAATAGACAATGTTACAACTTTGTACCCCAAAGCCGTAAATTTAAGCGAATCGGGCAGCGACGCCCTGGCATTAATAGTACCCGCATTGTTATTATTGGCACTATCGCCACAGGCATACAGTATGGCTACCATGCCTGCCATTATGATATAGGTTAATTTTTTCATAGCTATTACTTAGTGTTTAACAGGCATGGTAAATACAAAATCGTTGTTGCTCATTGGGCGATGGCAGTTTACGCACTCATTGGCAAACAGTGCATTGCCCGCTGCATAAGGCACCATTTTAGGGGTTTTAAATCGCGCAAAGCCCCAGCCTTTGGTCGATGCATATTTATGATCGTCTTTGATCATGTATTCCACCTGTTTAAAGGCACCGGTTTTTACGTTACCCGCGGTGTCTTGCAACTGGTCCCACGCTACTTTGGCAAATATGGTTCCGTTGGGCCAGGGGTTAATATGGTGCTCTTTAACGGCTTTAATGGCTATATCATTACCAAAAATTACGCGCATGGTGCCGTTATCAAACCGCTCGGTAGTACTTATTACCTGCCAGTTTTTATAATCGGGGATGTAGGCAATGCCGTTGGGTTCAACGGGCAATTTGGTGTGGGCAGTTTTGGCCTTTTGCCATTTCTGGTACTGCTTATCCAAGGCATTGGTTTTTGAAGTATCGGCTGGTTTGCTGTGCACCATAACGGCAAGGTAAGCTTTCAATATGGCCAGGTCACTTGCGGGTACCTTAGCCTCTGTATGCACCATTGTATAACTCTTTATCGGCATAGCACCTTCGGCTATCTGGTTTACGGCCTCCCATAGCTTGGCTTTCTGATCGGCCGGGGCCATGTTTTTCCAGTTAGAAAAATTAAGGCCTTTGCGGCCATCCTTAACATGTTCGGCAACTTGCCAGTATATCGGCTGCACCTTATCATACCAACGTAAGTTGGTTTGGTTAGAGTGGCAATCGTAACAAGCGCGTGTTATAATATTTTTTACTTCAGCCGGGGCTTCAAAATCTGCTTTAACGGGCGGGCTATCAATTTGTGGGCGGGCAAACTGGATCAGTATAAAACATACGCCTAGTAAGGCAACTATAAAAAGCAATTTAGTTTTAAGTGGCCGTTTGTTTTTTGTACTCATGTTTATACCTTTTTATACAAATGAACCTAAAGCTAAGCTTATTACATCAGCAAAAACGCTGAGCACGGCAAATGAGTAGTTAAGTACGGTATTTCTGCTGCTTTGCTCATTAAAGCACACTAAATTACTGTTTACTATAACGATATCGTTAAATATTGCAAATACTATCATCTTTATTTGGACTTATTCTAAATAAGAATAACTTTGCAAAAAAAAGCCCGGCATTAAGTCTGCAAACTTCAACCGGGCAAACAATATTGATTCTTCAATCAGTCTATTATCTAATCAAAATTATGCAATTTGAACAAAAATCTACATACGCCTCTTTAATCTCTAAAATCAAATTCGTCACTGCAATTGTAGCTTTGATTATGGCGGCAACAAACTTTGCTCTGGCACAGCAAGCAGCAACCGGCACTATCAGGGGCTTTGTAAAAACATCAGACGGCACCCCTGCCGAATTTGTGACCATTGCTTTAAAAGAAACCAACTATGGTACTACCGTTAATACCGAAGGCCATTACGCCATAAAAAATATTAAACCTGGTACTTATACTGTAGTAGCAAGCTTTGTAGGTTTAAATACCCAAACCAAACAGGTAATTGTTGTAGCTGGCGAAACCATTGTTGCTGATTTTACCCTTAATGAAAATAAAAAGCAGCTGGAAGAAGTTTATGTAAAAGATTATAAAGCCAATAAGTTTTTACGTAAAGAAACTGATGATATTGCCAAGCTCCCTTTAAAAAACCTTGAAAACCCGCAAGTGTACAGCGTTGTTACCAGCGAGCTGATACAGGAGCAAATAGTAACCAACTATAACGATGCCTTTAAAAACATACCGGGTGCAGGTATCCCTCTAGTTTATAATAATGGCCGCAGCTCGCAATTATCACGCGGTTTTACTACAGCAAATCTGGTACGAAACAGTATTTCGGGGTTTGATTATAACAGCGTTGACCCGGCCAACCTCGAAAAAATAGAGGCTATTAAAGGCCCGTCTGGTACGCTGTTCAACAGTAGTGTTACTTCTTTCGGCGGCCTTTTTAACCGGATCACTAAAAAACCTTATGATACTTTTGGTGGCAACATTGGTTACGTTGCCGGTGGTTTTGATTTAAGCAGGTTTACTGCCGATATTAACACGCCGCTAAATAGCGATAAAACCATCCTGTTTCGTGTCAACACGGCATTGCATAGCGAGCATAGTTTCCAGGATGCCGGTTACACACGCAGTGTTTTTGCCGCACCAAGTTTCATTTTTAAAATAAACGAAAGGCTTATTGTTTCGCTCGAAGCCGAACTGAGTAACTATAGCGCTACATCGGCCTATCGTTTAGCTACTTATAACAAAAGCATTTATCATAATATTAAAGACTTACCCATTGATTATGACCGGTCTTTTGCCAATAATAACCTTAACTACACTTCGAAACAATATGACATATTCGGATCAATTAATTACAAGATTTCCGACAACTGGAAATCGCAAACTGCATTTGTTAAAACATACTCAACTACCAACGGCTATGTAACCCAGCTTACATTAACCAGCGATGCCTTGATCAGACAAAATATTATTAAAGAGGACTTTCCATATTACGGGGTTGATATCCAGCAAAACATTATCGGTGATTTTAAAATTGCAGGTTTAAGAAACAGGTTGGTTGTTGGTGGCGATTATTATAACCAGAAAAGTACCCCTGCCCAGGTTAATGTAAATATGACACCTATCAATTTTACAAAACCCGGCCTTGCCTACAATAACTTCACGCCAGATAAGGTATCGGCACTAATGGCTGCCGCAGCCCCGGTGTTAACCAATTATACCAAAACCAATCAAACCACCTATGCCGCCTATGCGTCTGATGTAATTAATTTTACTGATAAATTAAGCGCTATGCTAAGTTTACGTGTAGACCGTTTTGAAAATAAAGGCACCTATTATGCCTACAATGATTCTACTACAGGCAAGTATGGCCAAACTGCCCTTGCCCCTAAATTCGGGCTGGTTTACCAGGTGATAAAAGATAAAGTTTCGTTATTTGGAAATTACATGAACGGTTTCAGCAACAACGGCGGAACTGATTATACCGGCGGAACTTTTAAGCCATCGCAAGCCAACCAGTGGGAAGGCGGAGTAAAGCTTGATTTATGGCAGCACCGTATTAGTTCTACCATTAGCTATTACGACATCTCGGTAAGCAATACCCTGAGGCTTGACCCCGACCCTAACCATAGCGGTTTTAACATACAAGATGGTACACAACTAAGTAAAGGCGTAGAGGCCGAGTTATTGGCTAACCCGGTTACAGGGTTCAACATTGTGGCTGGTTATGCTTATAACAATAGCAAATACACCGCCGGCGATGCTTCAATTTTAGGTTTACGCCCTGCAGCATCCGGCCCGGCGCGTATAGCCAACTTATGGATGAGCTACCAGTTTATGAATGGACAGGTTAAAGGTTTAGGATTTGGCGCGGGTGCCAATCACGGCAGTAAAGCGTACCAAACCAATACGCAGACTTTTAAATTTATAATACCCGCCTATACACTTATTGATGCTACGGCATTTTATGATCGCCCT
>NZ_MPPL01000001.1:3480516-3556694 GCF_001911425.1 Mucilaginibacter polytrichastri
GGTAGATAACCTTACAAATCAAAAATACTGGTCGTTCCGTTTGGCCCCGCAAAACCCGGCCCGCGTTTCGGTTAGCATGACCTTTAAAATTAAATAGTTAATAAGATTATCAAGCCCACACTGATTATCAAAATGAGCACTAAGAAAACCACCTTCAAATCCATCACCAACTGGTTACACCTTTGGTTAGGCCTGGCATCTGGTATTATCCTTGTAATTGTTGCCTTAACCGGTACACTATTGGCTTTTGAAGCCGAACTGGAGCCCATTTTTTTCAACCATTATCATGTAGTAAAGCCGGTTGGCCAGCGTTTACCTTTAGATAGTGTAATTACCCTGGCACAAAATGCTTGTGCCGGGCAAAAGGTAAGCCGTGTAATTGTACGCGCCGAAGCCAACCGCAGCATAGAGGTGCGTGTAGGTGCAAAAGGCGACGGTAGTAAAGGCGTTAAATTAGTATACGTTAACCCATATAACGGGCAAATACTTTATAAAGGTGTTTATACCAAAAAGTTTTTTCAACAGGTACGCGGACTACACAGGTTTTTACTGTTGGGCGATACCGGCAAAATAATTACCGGTATATCATGCGCTATATGTTTCTTTTTAACCATCAGCGGGTTGGTATTATGGTGGCCTGCTAATAAAAGCGCTATGAAACAGCGCTTCAAAATTAAATGGAATGCATCGGGCAAACGCCTTAATTGGGATTTGCATGCTGTAACTGGTTTTTACCTGTCGATATTCTTACTAGTAGTTACTTTTACAGGCTTAGTGATGAGCTATGATTGGCTGGAGAATACCATACTGAAAATGGCCGACGGCAAAATGGCTAAAGAAGCCAAAGTAAAAAGCCCGTCAAAAGGTAAAGAAATTAAGGCGGGTATTTACCAGGATATTATACAGCAAACCAACCAGATTTATCCGGGGGAAGGTTTTATTGGTATTACTATTCCGCCTAAGCCATCGCAAGCTATTACCGTAACCAAAGAAAATACAAACGCAGTGATAGCCTCATCGGATATGGCTTATTTCGATGCCAAAAATGGTAGTCTGCTAAAGAAAGTACCCTTTGAGAAACTAACAACTGGGGCCAAAATACGCAAAATGATAACACCTGCACATACAGGCAGCCTGTTGGGCTGGCCGGGTAAGGTATTAGCTTTAATTGTGAGTTTGTTTACAGCCAGCCTGCCAATTTCGGGCCTGTTGATATGGCTGGGTAAACGCAGAAAAACGAAGAGGGGTAAACGCATAGCAAGGCCATTGCAAACTGCCGTTTAATATTTTTTCAGATAAGGTTTTCGGGGTAAAAGATCAGCCTGTTTGAAACGATTATTCAGTAAGGTTTCATGGTAAGCTTCTGGATTCAGTATTACCTAAACGATATTAGTAGTTTAATAAACAGGTAAAAATATAATAATATATATGGTAGATTAAACCTTAAGTGCTAGCTTGTGTTCATACTAAAAAACAATTAAGATGAAACGACTGATTTTAATATTATTCCTTGCAACAGGATTAAGCACTTTAACTTATGCCAAGGGCGATAAAACACCTGAGCAAAAAGCAACACAAAAAACAGAAACACTAAAGAAAAAACTAAACCTTACGGCAGACCAAACCGCAAAGGTAAAAGCCATTATGCTTACACAGGCAACAGCGGCTGATAAGTTAAAAAAAGCCAAACCTAAAGATGAAAAACAGCAAAAGGAAGCTATCGCCAAACAAACCGATGCTAAGCTAAACGCTGTTTTTACCGCCAGCCAGAAAACAGGCTATGAAGCTTTAAAGGCAGAGAAAAAAGAAAAGAAAGCTGAGAAAAAAGCTGCCAAGGCAAAAAAAGCTTAAAAACAATTTTTCAATCAATAAAACAGCAACTCAAATGGGTTGCTCTTTTGTTAAATATCCTCCCCCAAATAAAATCTCCGGCTAAAAATCACTACTTAAAGTAAAGTAATTGCAGCCATAAGTATTAAATCACAACCCTTGTGTTTAATAGCACTTCAACGGTTTTTCGCTATATATTTTTTAAATAACTTTAACATTTTCTGCTGATAATCAACACTTTGATTTAAAATAAGCTTATATATTAACCAACCCGATATATACCCAGCTATTATTAATCAAACATTAAGGGATTATCTATAGGTTAAATTTATTGTAATAAACAAATGAAAAATACATTGATCGCCACCTGGTTGATCTCACTTACGGCTTTGCTATGTAGCCTGTTCTGGTACAACGAATACAGATACAACTTACCAACCCCAATACCTCCGCATTATAACGCAATTAAAAATGGGCAATACGTTAAATTAGATCAACAGCTAAGCTTCAATAATAATAAACCCGTTTTCCTTCACTTTTTTAACCCGGATTGCCCATGCTCAAGGTTTAATATTAAGCATTTTAAAGAAATAGCACTTAAGTACAGCAACAGGGTAAATTTTGCAATTATCGTAATATCTGCACAACCGTTTGATGCTAAAGCAATTCAACGTAAATTTGAACTGAGCATACCCGTTATACATGATCCGGCACTGGCAGTTATATGCGGCGTATACTCAACACCACAAGCTGTAATTATAAATAGTGATAAAAAACTGTTTTATCGTGGAAACTATAATCGCAGCAGATATTGTACAGATACACAAACCGCTTATGCCCGCCAGGCACTTGATGACCTGGTAAACAAAAGGACAAACAGCAGTACAGACTTTTTAGCTACCAAGGCATACGGATGCCAACTTTCTGAATGATTGATATGACAACAAACAACCTGGACCCAGATTTTTTATTACAAAAACAACGTCTTAAGCAACAGGTAAACAAACGGTCTGACAGGCTGATGGATTATTTTCTGTTTTGCTATGCTGCCGCCGCATTATTTTTTGCCATATTTTATGAAACCTGGTTTATGGCTTTGTCTGTGACCGGCGTTTTGTTGCTTGCTTATTACTCGGTAAAGCTGGCACTGCCAAAATCAGATCTGTACCAATATGTAATGAGCGCCGTGCTGGGCTTTTTTATGGCACTGTTTATTTACCAGATGCACGGTATGTTCGAGATGCACTTTTTTGCATTTATAGGCAGTGCAATGCTTATCACCTATCAAAACTGGAAATTGCAGCTACCCATGTTTATTGTTGTGGCTGTACACCATATTGTATTTAGTTATTTACAACACATGGGGGTAGATGGTATCTACTTTTCGCAACTCCCTTATTATGATTTTGGCACATTAGTTATACACCTTGTGCTTACCGTGGTTATTTATTTTGTATGCGGTTTGTGGGCATACCAGTTAGATAAGTACGGGGATATCCAGATCAGGCAGACTATTAAAATTGGTAGTTTTCAAAAAGAATCGGAACTGCACGAGGAAAGAAAACGCAACGAGAGCGTAATGAAGGCCTACATGCAGGATCTTGAAAAGATTAATGATGAATTAATGGCATCCAAGTTACTGGCCGAGCAAAGTCGCCTGGATGCAGACAATGCCCGCGAAGCCGAAGAAACAGCCCACCGCCAAACCGAGAAGGCATTGCTGGAGGCCGAACGCGCCAACCAGGCCAAAAGCACCTTTTTGGCCACCATGAGCCACGAGATAAGAACACCGATGAACGGGGTTATAGGGATGTCATACCTCTTGTCAGACACCCCACTAAGCGAGCAGCAACGCTTATATACCGATACCATAACCGCCAGCGGCGAAAACCTGCTGGTTGTAATTAATGATATATTAGACTATTCTAAAATTGAAGCAGGCAGCATGGAGCTCGATATTTTCGACCTCGACCTGCGCAGTTGTATTGAAGATGTACTGGATATATGCAGCACCACAGCCGGGCAAAAAAGCATAGAAGTAGGTTACCTGATTGAAGATGATGTACCCCTGCAAATTGTGGGCGATAAAACCCGCCTGCAACAAATATTAACCAACCTGCTAGGCAACGCACTTAAATTTACCGAGCAGGGCGAGGTGTTTGTAACCGTAAAAAAGGTGGGCATTTTCCACGATAATTCCATGACCCTGCAGTTTGAAGTGCGCGACACAGGCATTGGCATCAGCGAAGAAAAGCTGCAGCGACTATTCAAAGCATTTTCTCAAGGCGACTCATCAACTACGCGCCGTTATGGCGGCACTGGGCTGGGCCTGGTAATATCAGAGAAACTGGTTAAAATGATGAAAGGTACCATGAGTGTAGAGAGTAAACCAAACGAAGGCTCTACCTTTATTTTTACCATACACACTACTATTGGCAGAAGGGTATTAACCCCGTATACACAATATAATATGAGCGCCTTTGCAGGCCGCAAGGTGCTGGTGGTTGATGATAATGCCACCAACCTTACCATCTTGAAAAAGCAGATGGAAAAATGGAAACTGGTACCCGTTATAGCCAATGGCAGCACAGAGGGTTTATCAGAATTTAAGCAGGGCGACTTCGACCTGGTGATTACCGATTTTAACATGCCTGACATGGATGGACACCGGCTTACCGAAGAAATTAAAAAACTAAATGCCAATATCCCAGTATTGTTGCTAAGCTCGGTATGCGACCAAAGCCAGCTTCAAAAACCGGGTTTATATACATCTATACTTACTAAACCTGTTAAAGAATATATTTTAAGCAAACATATCTCAGATGCTTTAAAGGGCAGTAACGACGTGCCTGCAAAAGATGAAGCAGCCGGACAAAAAATATCCGGTGAATTTGCCAAAAGCAATCCCCTTAAAATCTTAATTGCCGAAGACAATAAGATTAACCAGCGTGTAATGATCCAGGTGCTTAAAAAGCTGGGATACCACGATGCTGATGTTGCCGATGATGGAGCAATTGCATTAAAAATGGCTGCCGGTAAAGCCTACGATATTATTTTAATGGACGTGCAAATGCCCGAAATGGATGGCATGGAGGCTACCCGGGTAATTAGAAACACGTTAAGTACGCAACCGGTAATTATGGCTCTTACTGCCAACACCATGCAGGGCGACCGCGAAGATTGCCTGCGCGCCGGCATGGACGATTATATTGGTAAACCCATAAAAGTTGATGAGCTGATTGCCAAACTGGCACACTGGTATTGGAAAATGCAATTTAACAACGAAGCGACCCGGTAACCAGGTCGCTTCGCATTGTTGATTATATAAATGAATTAACCAGCAAGTTTCGACTTTTAACAACGGCAGGATTTTACCCATCTCATCTTGTTTCTTGTCTCTCGATTCCTGCTTCTATATTACTCCCTCTCCTCGCTATCGCTCTATATTATTTGGCCTGCTGTAAACCAAGTGCATTACATTGATGTTACGCATGGCAAATGCGGCTTCGCAATAGCACAGGTAATAGTTCCATTTGCGGATAAAGCGATCATCGAAACCCAGCACTTTAATATTTTGTAAACTGGCATTAAACTGGTTATGCCATAGTTTAAGCGTGGTTGCGTAATCAATGCCCAAGTCTTTTAAATCAACCAGGGTTAAATCGCCGGTACGGTTAACGGCCGCGTTAATGGCCCCTACCGATGGAAGCAATGATCCCGGGAAAATATGTTTCTGAATCCAATCCACACCTTTCCGTAAACTATCATACCGCGAATCGGGACTGGTAATTACTTGTATGGCCAGTATGCCGTTGGGTTTAAGCATTTCGTGGCAGCGTTTAAAATATTCGTCGAGGTATTTATGGCCTACGGCTTCCAGCATTTCAACAGATACCAGTTTGTCAAACCGGCCTTCCATCTGGCGATAGTCTTTCATCAGTATCTCTACCCTATCGCTTAGTCCGGCTGCCTCCACCCGTTCGCGGGCCATCTTCAATTGCTCTTCAGATATCGTTAGCGAGGTAACCTTGCAGCCATAGTTTTTAGCCATGTAAATAGCATTACCACCCCAGCCGCTGCCAATTTCCAGCACATGGTCGGTTGATTTTAAATGCAGTTGGCGGCAAAGGCGCTCGTATTTGGCATATTGGGCTTCCTCCAGCGACAAACCTTCTTTATAAAAGTAAGCGGCAGAGTAGGTCATAGTCGGGTCGAGAAAACTGGCGAAGAAATCATTATTGAGATCATAATGCTCCGAGATATTTTTGCGTGATCCGGTAACCGTATTAGCCCTTTTAGATTGGCAGACCTTGTTAAACAATTTTAACAGGTTTAATGCCATTGATTGCGATTTGCTGCCGGATACACCAGGCGCATTTTCAATATTTAACAGTATCCATTTAATTACACTGGTAACACTATCGGTATCCCACAATCCGTCTACATAAGCCTCGCCAAAACCAATATCACCATATAAAATAATGCGCTTGTAAAAATCCTCATCGTTAATAGAGATCCGGGCCGAAATATTGCCTTCGCCATTACCAATAACAAGCATTTCGCCATCGGGCAGCGTTAAATGAAGGTGGCCTTTATTCATGGAAGAGAGCACCTCCAAAACTACATTTTGGTAGAAACTGCTTTTCTTTACAAGTGTTAATGTATTGGGCATGGTAATAATTATCGGCTTTAAGCTGTATTTTATGTACTTACGGATTTTGTTTACCCTAAAGTTTTTGCCGGTTAGCTTATTTAGGCTGATATGGGCGATATACTCCTTTTTGAAGATGGATATTTGCCTGCTTGCTATGAAAAGGCAGCTTCTTTAACCACAACTTTAAAGCCTGCCAGTGAATTAAACCAATAACTTTTAACGTAATTAAAGGGAAGCTAAAAAAGTAATACAACAGTTTAGCATCGGTAAGCGGCACCCGTTTGCCTTGCAGCGTGCTGATGAAAAAGCGGTTACCATCTTTATCAAAATCGTCTATCTTAATATTTAATTTTTCGCCGGGTACCTCCAGGTTAAAATCAAAATTGGTATCCATATCAATAAACGGCGATACGTAGAAATATTTAGTGGTGTTAAGCCGGAAGTTATCCCCGTATTGGGTACCCATGCCTAAAAAATAGGGCTTAATCTCCAGGTAGGTATTGCACACTTCTACCACGCTGCAAAACGGTTCGTCGTGCTCATCGTAACAGAAGTAAAATGATACCGGGTTAAACTGGTAGCCCAGCGTACATAAATTGGTGAGCATCATAATGCGACCGGTGCCGATATTTACACCCTGTGTTTTCAGGTATTCGGTAATATGCTCGCGAATATTTTTAGATCTATCCGGATTTTCTTTCGGCAGCTGTAAATGATCCTGATCCCGAAAGTTAAACAGGTTGAACCGGTTCCGGCTCATCCAGCGCAGGCGTTTATTAAGGCTGTCAATCTCGTCCAGATCGAGGTAAAACATAAAGATATCATAGTGAAAACGATGCACTTTAGGCGCCAAACGATGGTGCATTACCCTGGCCTTATATAAACACGAATTAATAGCGGCTTTTGCCATACTATACATACGCTTTAAACCGGCGGCCGGATGATACTATCATCATAAACAGGTTTGCCCAGCAATTGCGAGCATAACTGCACTGCGCTGGCAAAGGCATCTTCATGAAAACCATATTTAAAATAACTGCCGCAATAATAGACCGGGCCGGTTTCATTAAGCTTATACAGCTGTGCCTGGGCATTAATTGCGGATACATCAAAAAGTGGGTGCTCGTAATCTATTTCCTTGATAATCTTCTTTTCGTCGATCCCATTGTGCGGGTTAACAGATACGAAGTAATTCTTTTTGTTTGATACCTGCTGCAACCGGTTCATCCAGTAAATGGTGCTGGGTTCTAAACGCCCGTTTTGTTCCTGTATACGATAGTTCCAGCTGGCCCAGGCCAGTTTAGCTTTGGGCATTATGCTTTCGTCGGTATGTAGGGTAGCTTTGTTGTACTGGTATTTAAAATTAGAAAGCAGGCTTTGCTCCAGCGCTGTAGGATCATCCCGCAGGGCCAGTGCCTGGTCGCCATGCGTAGCAATAATCACCCGGTCAAATACTTCCTGCGTGCCGTCGCTGGCATGTACAACGGCCTTACCATCCTGATGCGATACCCTGATGGCCTTGCGGTTAATATGGATCTTATCTTTAAAAGGCTTAATCAATATTTCGCGGTAAGCCTGGCTGCCGTTATCCAGCGTGTACCATTGGTGCTGGGTATCGAGGCCTAAAAAGCCATGGTTCAGAAAAAAACGAATCAGCGTTACAGCCGGGAAATCCAGCATCTGCTCCATCGGTGTAGACCATACTGCCGAGCTCATCGGCACCAAATACTTCCACAGCATTTCCTCACCAAAATTAAACTCCCGGATATATTGGCCGATAGAGTAATTGGCATATTTAGGATCGTCGAGGATCTTAACGCTCTCCTTATTAAACCTGCCTATCTGCATCAGCATTTTAATGTACTTGGGGCTGAAGATATTCTTGCGCTGTGCGAATAAATGATTAACACTCGAGCCGCTATACTCCAACCCGCTCGGCACGTGCTGCACACTGAAAGACATATCTGTTTTTTTAACAGGCGCATTAATTTCTTTGAATAGCTTGCAAAGGTTGGGATAGGTTTTGTAATTAAACACCATAAACCCGGTATCAATGTAAACCGGTTTACCATCTTCATCAACCGTTACGGTATTGGTGTGGCCGCCAACATAATCGTTCTGCTCGTAAAAGGTAAGGTCGGTTGTGTTTTGCAGAAAGTGCCCGCAGCCCATACCGGCAATACCGGTTCCAATAATTGCGGTTTTATGCATAGCTATTGAGTTATCGTATTTAAAAAAGTTTCTACTGCGTAGGTTGATAGCTGCCCGCCCGGCCCGTTAATATTGTAATCGAAGCCGTGCGTTGCCCAGGGTAGTTTAAGCCAGTAATGTTGAATGCCGTTTTGCTGTAGTTTTTCATTGAGCCTACGGCTATGCTCATAAGCAACCAGCACATCGTTATACCCGTGGATAATTAATGTTGGCGGCGATTGCTTATCCACAAACTCCAGCGGAGAGCATGCCACATATTTAGCAGGTACCTGCTCATACTTACCACCTATGTAGTTCACCATTACCTTGCGCGAATCCATAATCAACGGATTAGATGGTATGGAGTATCCCCAAACCATATCGGCAGGCCCGTAAAAATCAATTACACCGATAATCGCTTTATCGTGCAGGGTATAAGCAGCCAGCAAGGCAATTTGCGCGCCTGCCGAACGGCCCAGCAAAATAATTTTATTGGTATCGATATATAACTTATCGGCATGCTTACGCAGGTATTTGATGCAATTTTCAATATCCTCAACCGGTGCCGGGGTTTTGTATTGGGGTGCTAAACGATAATTAATAGAAGCCACATGGTAACCGCGCCCGGCCAGGAAGCCATTTAATTCTGGCAATTGCTGGCTGTCGCCGCTGCTCCACGAGCCGCCATGCACCACAATAACAACCGGCCGTTTACCCAAAACCCTTGATTGATAAAAATCGAGTTTCAAGGCTATATCGGGGTAATTAACATAAGTATGTGTCTTAAACTGCGATGGCTGAGCTGATGCAATAAGTTTATTTAAACTAAACGGCTGGCGGTAAGGATAACTGACACGTGCAGTATCTGCACCGCTTAGCGATTGCACCATATCTTGCTTCAGGCTTTTTGAGATCCAGTAAGCCCTGACAATTGGCGACAAGAAAAGCACAATGGCTATTATGCCAATAACATTACCTGCCAGGCGGTATGGTATATTCCAGATACCCCATGAGGTTAACAGTACAGAGATCCCAACAAATATCAGCGGGTACTCTGTTACCATAATAGCCATCAGCCACAGATAATAGGCTGGTGCTTTACACACTGCCAGTAACGATAACAGCAATAAAATAACGAGTAAAATAAGCCTGATCATCTTTGTGTTTTATGGAAAATATAATGGCTTACAATCCATTCGTTACCCTCGTTAAAGTTCCAAAGTTCGGCACAGGCCATGTAAAACAGGCGCCAGTACACCCACCATTTTACAGCCTGGGTTTTACCGTAAGTTTGCTCAAACAGGGGCATAATTTCTTTTTTATGGGCATCCATATTAGCCAGCCAGGCTTCGGCTGTTTTACCATAGTGCGTGCCGTTTACATGCCAGTGCTTCTCTACCACCAGGTCATCATTAAAATACGACATCAGGTCGTCGCTGGGCATAATGCCGCCCGTAAAAAAATATTTGCTCATCCAGTCGGTTTCGTCAATAACTTCAAAAAGATAAGCATATTCTTTATGGGTAAAAATATGGATCCATAATTTACCCTGTGGCTTTAAAAACGAAGCCACCTTAGCCATCAGCAACTGGTAATTACGCATATGTTCAAACATCTCTACCGATACCACCCTATCAAACTTTTCGTCAATGCTGAAAGCGTTTATATCAGCAGTAATTACCGTCAGGTTTTTAATGCCGCGCAGTTGGGCCTGCTCATCGATATAGATTTTCTGCGTGCGCGAATTGGATACCACCGTAAACCTGCTGCCCTTATACTTAGCCGACATATACAGCGATAACGAACCCCACCCACAACCCAGCTCCAACACATCCTGCCCGTTCTCAAGTTCGGCACGCTGGCAGCTCAGCTCCAGCATATCCTTTTCAGAAGTATCGATATCTGTAACGCCCGGTTTCCAGTAACCGGAAGAATACTTTAAGTTTTTGCCCAGGCAGTATTTATAAAATTCGGTTGGCACCTCATAGTGCTGCTCATTGGCATCGGCTGTATTTACGGCAATGGGCGATGCTTTCAGTTTAGCGATCAAGGCCATCAGGTGGGCTTGCTGCTCTTCAACGCTGCCTTTATTTTCATCGGCTAAGCGCTGCTTTAACAGCTTACGGATTCCCTGCCTCAGCAAAAAGTCGGGAACCTGGTTTTGTTCTATCAGTTTATCGTACCACATGGGGCCTTGGTTGTATTGGATTTAATAAGATTACGTGTTTTAAAACGATGCGGATTTTTTAGCAGGTGATTTTTTGTTGGGAGAAAGTTGGTGGGAAGTAGATACACACCCCTATTTAAGCTAATACTAAGGTACTGCAACTGCAATCCCCTCTCGAGAGGGGAAACTTCTGTCCGTACAAATTACACTACCATTGATGGGGTGTGTTCCTGAGTCAGAACAAGTTTAACCCTTCTTAAACCACGGTACAAACACGCTTGTACTTGCCTGGTATTTTTTAAATGCCTCTCCTTTCGAGCGCAGGGATTGCGCTTCGGTAGCGGGAATGCCTGTTACCTTTAACAACAAGTATAAAATTATCGCCGGGCTAATTACCGCCAGATACCCATAAGGCGAGCCCAGCGCAAATACGAAGTAGGATACCCACATCAGCCACTCAAAAAAATAATTGGGGTGGCGCGAATAGTGCCATAAACCTGTATCACATACCTTGCCTTTATTGACAGGATCTTTTTTGAAAGCGGCCAGTTGGCGGTCGGCTATAGTTTCGCCGGTTACGCTGATGAACCAGAGGGCGAAGCCTGCATATTCAAACGGGGATAGCCCGGGTGCAGGGTTTACAGCACTCACAAAAAACGGAATGGCCAGCAACACATTCGAGATGCCCTGAAACTGGAAGAAAAAGAAGAAACGGCGTTCGGCATTGGGCGCCCATTCTTTGCGTAGTTGCTGGTAGCGCCCCTCCTCTTCCTTAATATGGCTAACAATGCGGATAGCCAAATGCGTGCCCAGCCTAAACCCGGCAATAATGACCATGGCGCAGATCATCGTTTTCCGTGTACCAAAACCCGGTGCCAGCAACAGCAATATAATAGCAATTACAGGAAAATTGTACGACCAGAAGATATCAACCACGCCGGCATTTTTGATTTTATGCGCCCATAACCATACCAGCCCCATAATTACGCAACAGGTTATCAAACTAATAATAACCAAATGCCACACCGGGATATTATCCATTTTGCTTTGCGAAAAATTCTTTTAAACCCTCGTTAGGTTCCAGCTTAAATAACTGGATGAGCACAAACAAACAGCTACCTATACTGCCCAAGGTAAAGAGCAGCACCAGCCACATAATTTTTAAGGCCCAGTTTTTTTCCTTGTAGCAAATCCACACATAGATCACCAGTTCGTTGGCATAAAAGTCCCACAAGGTAGCGCGCATCCATGCTATAGAGCCGAGGTAACTCCATTCCTTAAATAAGTTATGGCTTAGGCAGGTGCTTATTACGATATAGCTCATCCATACCAGCACCACGCTGAATAAGATTTTCAAAAAAGTGATCATCGGGTTATTTTTTAGCAGATTTAATATACTGCAAGGCTTGGTCAGAATGCTCCTTACCCTCTAGCATGGCACTGTATTGAAAAGCCACTTTACCATCCAACCCAATTACAAAAGTTTGCCTGCCGGAGAAGAACCACATACCCTTTACCTTAAACTTGTTCAGCACCTTATTGTCTGGATCGCTTAGCAGCGTGAAGGGTAATTTGTAATGATCTGAAAAACTTTTATGGCTGGCTACCGTGCCCGAATTAATGCCGATAACCTTAGCACCCGCCTTAGTAAAATCATTAAAACTATCGCGGAAAGAGCAGGCCTCTTTGGTACAAACCATGCTTTCGTCTTTCGGGTAAAAATAGATCACCAGGATGTGTTTGCCGATTTCGTTTTTGATATCAAATGCTTTACCATCCTGATCTGTGAGGCTAAAAGCCGGTACAGGATCGCCTACTGCCAGGTGCTTTTTAGTCTGCGCTTTAACGGTAGAAACCATTAAAAGCGGCATCATCAGTAACAAAAAAAGTTTGTTCAATTTCTTTCTCATCATGTAATATACGGTAAACGGATACTTATTCGATTTATATTGAAGAAATTAAAATATAAGTACCAGTGTACCGCTGATGATGAGTAAGGCGCCGACGGCATTTTTCCAGGTCAGCGGCTCGCCTAAAAATACGATAGACAGTACAATAGCTAGTGCGACACTCAGTTTATCCACCGGTGCCACCTGCGATACCTCGCCCAATTGCAGTGCTTTAAAATAAAAGATCCACGACAGGCCAGTTGCCAAGCCGGATAATACAATGAAGATCCAGTTGTTGCGCGTTAATGTACCGATGGAACCCTGGCTGCCCTTAAACAGCACAATACCCCAGGCCACTATCAATATAACAACTGTGCGAATGGCCGTAGCCACATTGGTATCAACCCCTTTAATACCTACTTTGGCAAAAATGGCTGTAAGGGCTGCAAACAGGGCTGAAAGGAGTGCGTAGATCCACCACATATTGGTTATTGGGTTAATGAGTTATTACTAAACTGTTTAATACTACATTTCTGCTGTACAATTCATTAAAGTTACAACACAGAATTTCTACAATATTAATTCCTAATTTTAGATTAAATTAGTATTTGTGATTTGAAGTTATTAATTGTTGAAGATGAACAGGGCCTGCGCGAAAGCATGCAGGAATACTTTACCGAAGCCGGCAATATTTGCGAAACCGCTGTCGACTATCAATCAGCCATGGTTAAGGTAAACATGTACCGGTACGATTGTATTTTGCTGGATATAAACCTCCCTGGTGGTAACGGTATCAGCATTTTAAAAGATCTGAAAAACAATGGCCATAACGACGGTATATTAATTATCTCTGCCAAAAACTCACTGGATGACCGCCTGCAGGGCCTCGACCTCGGTGCAGACGATTACCTGGTTAAGCCCTTCCATCTATCAGAATTACGGGCAAGGGTAACAGCCATTATCCGCCGTAAATCATACAACGGCAACAACATTATGACGTTTAATGAGGTGGAGATAGATTTACAGGCAAAGACTGTAAATGTAGGCACAAACTCGGTTAAGTTAACCCGTAAAGAATATGCTTTACTGCTTTATTTTATTGCCAACAAAGGCAAGGTTGTATCTAAAAATGCTATTGCCGAGCATTTGTGGGGCGATGAGATTGACATGGCCGATAACTTCGATTTTATTTATTCGCATATAAAAAATCTGCGGAAGAAACTAGTAGAGGCCGGCAGCACCGATTACATCCACGCCGCTTATGGCATGGGTTATAAATTTTCGGACTAAATGAGGCTGCTTACCAAATACAACCGTATTAACCTTATTACAACCGTTGTTGTAATGCTGTTTACGGGTATTATCTACTACAAAGCGGTAAGTGTTATTTTAACCAACCAGGTTGATAAAGACCTGGTGGTAGAAGAGAATGAAATTTTTGAACACGTTCGCCTCAATCATAATTTGCCCGAGGTTTATAAGTCAGACGATCAGCAGATTAGTTTCAGTAAAGCTAATGAACCGGTTACACGGCGGTTTATTGATACCACGTTTATCAACCAGGAAGAGAAAGATACAGAATCGGGCCGGGGGCTCATCAGTTCGGTAAAAGTAAACGGCAGTAATTACCAGATCTCAGTAGTTGAATCTAAGGTAGAGACAGAATACCTCATTCGTATCATATTTTCTATTACCATTGCTGTGATCTTGCTGCTGGTGGTTAGCTTGTTTATCATTAACCGCCTAACTATTACCCGCCTTTGGAAACCTTTTTATGTAATATTAAATAACCTGCGTTCGTTTAGCATTACCGATAAAAAAGGTATTGCATCCGTATCATCCAATACCGACGAGTTTAACGAGCTGAACAGTGCTATCGTCACCATGTCGGCCAAAGCTAAAAACGATTACCAGGATTTAAAGGCTTTCACCGAGAATGCCTCGCATGAGCTGCTTACCCCCATTGCCGTTATCAACTCCAAACTGGATACCCTGCTGCAAACCGATCAGTTCAGTGAGCAGCAAAGCAAATTGCTTGGCGATCTTTATGAATCTGTAGCCCGCCTCACCCGCCTTAACCGCTCTATGTTGTTGCTGGTGAAAATAGAGAACAACCTCATCAATGATCATCAGCAGGTAAACGTTAAAGAAACTATTGAACTACTGCTGGCACAGTTTCAGGAAATTTATGCTGATAAAAGCATAACGGTTACCACTCAACTGGCTGATAAACACATTACCATCAGTAAATCGCTTTTAGAGGTACTGCTTAATAACCTGTTGAGTAATGCAATAAGGCACAACCAGCAACATGGTTTTATTGAGATTTCGCTTAACTATAACCAGCTGGCGATCAAAAACACAGGTAAAAATCCCGCCTTAAACAGCGATGATATTTTTAAGCGGTTCAACAAATCATCTCACTCAGAAGGTACTGGTTTGGGGCTTACCATATCCAAGCAAATCTGTGATAATTATGGGCTTGGGTTAAGCTACCGTTATCATGATCTTTACCATATTATGTCCATCTCTTTCAAAGATTAACTTTGAAACGTATCTTGTAACATATTCCAAAATAAATCCAGAATTGCACGCTTACTTCGCTATGTTACTAATAGTTAAATGAAATATATTGTAAGTTATATCTTTTGTCTGCTACTGCATGGGTCTCTATCAGCCCAAAACCATACGCTAGACTATTATGTAAATCAGAGCCTTACCAACAGCCCCTTACTTAAAGATCTCAGTAACCAGATCCTGTCGTCGAGGTTAGATAGCCTGCGTTTAAAGGCTGGCTTAAAACCACAGGTTAACGTAAACAGCGGCGGCATCTATGCGCCGGTAATTCGGGGTTATGGTTATTCAACAGCTATTACCAACGGCCAAAGTATTGATGCCTTGGTAAGCGCCAATAAAACCTTTGTTGGCAATGGTTATTTAAAATCGCAATACTACGCCCTGCAATTGTCGCGCGACTCGCTGGGCAATATCATTCACCTCTCTGAACAAGATCTTAAAAGGAACATCATTACCCAATATATTACCGCCTATGGCGATTTGCAGCAATACAAATTTAATAAAGAAGTTGTAGCCCTATTGGGTAAGGAAGAAGATTTATTAAAGAAGTTAACCCGCTCAAACGTGTATCGCCAAAGTGATTATCTTACTTTTTTAGTTACACTGCAACAACAGCAATTACAGCTGGCACAAAGCAGGTTACAATACAAAAACGACTTTGCCCTGCTTAATTATCTCTCCGGCATCAGGGATACTTCTTTTGCCGAACTTACAGAGCCCGGCATTATAAAGGCAGTGTTACCTTCGGTAGCCAACAGCGTTTTTTTTAAACAGTATAAGTTAGATAGCCTGCGCTTAAATAACAGCCGCAAGCTGGTTGATTATAGCTACCGGCCTAAACTTAATGTATTTGCGGACGGCGGCTACAACTCAGACCTTACCTACCAGGCTTACCGTAATTTTGGCACCAGCGCGGGCTTTAGCCTCGTTGTACCCATTTATGACGGGGGTGTGCGCAAACTCCTGTATAAAAAACTAAGCCTCCAAGAAGAAACCCGTTTAAACTACAAAGCTTTTTTTTACAATCAGTATCACCAGCAAATAGACCAGTACAGCCAGCAAATTGCAGAAAATGAAAACCTGATTGTGCAAATCAAAGACCAGATGAGGTATACCGAAAGCCTGATTAAGGTAGATACAGAACTAATGCGCACCGGTGACCTTAAAATTTCGGATCTTATCATCGCCATTAATAACTACCTCGCGGTTAAAAACCTTTTCACCCAAACCACCATCAGCCGCCTGCAATTGATCAATCAGTACAATTACTACAACCGATAGCATGAACTTTTTAAACCATACATCACTCTTTAAAATAACGCTTATACTCTGTATAGCTGCAGGCCTGCCAGCCTGCAAAGGCAAAACAGATGCAGGAGGTGATGAAGACGCTGCCGTAAAATCGCAAACGCCGGTAACCGTTACGAGTATTGGCGATACCTCATTGAGTAACTATATCGACCTGAATGCCACATCGGCCTATCTGCAAAAAAACTATGTGAAGGCTAACATTAATGGTTACATCGAAAAAAGCAATGCGCAGCCCGGCCAGTATGTAAGCAAAGGGCAGTTATTATTTGTGCTGAAAACAAAGGAGGCGCAAAGTATTGGTAACCGCATTAGTATTTTAGATACCACATTTAAATTTTCGGGCATTAATAAAATTAAGGCTTCGGCTAGCGGATACATTACACAGCTAAGCCACCAGAGCGGCGATTATGTGCAGGATGGCGAGCAACTGGCCGTGATTAACGAAGCATCGAGCTTTGTATTTCTATTGCAATTGCCTTACGAACTGCACAGTACGTTAAAAAATAATCAGTCGATGCAATTAACCCTCCCCGACGGCGAAAAGCTGACCGCAAGGGTAAACTCATTAATGCCGGCTGTTGATACGGCTTCGCAAACACAGGGTATTGTGCTGAAAGTGAACAGCAGCCACCCCATCCCCGAAAACCTGATAGCTAAAGCTCATTTAATTAAAGCAGAAAAAAGCAATACAGTATCCTTACCAAAATCGGCCGTACTGGCCAATGAAACCCAGACAGCATTTTGGGTAATGAAGCTTATTAATGATACCACTGCTGTTAAAGTATCCATTACCAAAGGCATTGAAACCAATGACAGGGTAGAGATCCTGTCGCCCAAATTTCTGCCAAAAGATAAAATTATAGTAACCGGCAATTATGGCCTTACAGATACCGCTAAAGTAAAAGTTGTACAGCCATGAACATGTTTAACAATTTTTTCATTTCGCATAAAAAGCCAATCAGCCTGATATTGGCCATTATTATAATGGGGGGCTTATTTGCTTACAGTAAACTACAAACCTCGCTTTTCCCCGAGATCACCTTCCCTAAAATCAAGATCATTGCCGATGAAGGCCTGCAGCCGGTAAATAAAATGATGGTAACGGTTACCAAACCGTTGGAGAATGCCATTAAACAAGTGCCAGACCTGCAATACGTGCGCAGCACCACCAGCCGCGGCAGCTGTGAGATATCGGCCTTTATGAACTGGGATGCAGATATCGACCTAAGCCAGCAACGGATAGAATCGCGCATTAACCAGATCAAGAATGATATGCCTGCCGATGTAAACGTAACGGTAGAAAAGATGAACCCGTCTATCCTGCCTGTTAGCGGTTATACGCTCGAAAGCCATAATTTATCGCCTATTGAGTTAAAGCAACTAGCTATCTATACCATAAAACCATTTCTGTCGCAGGTTGACGGCGTATCAGAGATCAGAATTATTGGTGGTAAGGTAAAAGAATACTGGCTGGTGCTAAATCAGCAAAAAATGAGTGCCCTGGGTTTAACTCCGGATATTATTACCAATACGCTGGCCCAAACCAATTTCATTAAATCCGAAGGTTATTTAGCCGATTATAAACTTCTTTATTTAACCGTTACAGATGCAACAGTATCTACCAGGGAGCAGCTGAGCAACCTGGTAATCAGCAATAAAAAACGGATTATCCAACTTAAAGATATTGCCGATGTACAGATAAACCCGGGTATTGAGTATACCAAAATTAACGCCAACGGACACGAAGGTGTATTGGTAGCGGTAATTAAGCAACCCAACGCCAATTTGGTATCATTATCATCGGCCATGACGCAAAAGGTGGCCGAACTACAAAAAATACTCCCTAAGGGAGTATCACTTAAGCCCTATTATGTACAGGCCGATTTTGTGAACGAGTCTATTAAAAGTGTGACGGACAGTTTATGGATTGGCTTGGTACTGGCCATTATTGTCGCTATTATTTTCCTGCGCTCTGTTAAAGCCAGTGTTACCATTTTAATAACCATACCAGTTACACTATGCCTTACCTTGCTCGTTTTATATGCCATAGGTTATACCTTCAACATCATGACGCTGGGCGCAATTGCTGCGGCCATTGGGCTAATTATTGACGATGCTATTGTGGTGGTAGAGCAGATTCACCGTACGCACGAAGAGCATCCCGACGAACCTACGGTAAAGCTTTTACAAAAAGCGATCGATTATCTTTTCCCAGCCATGATCGGTTCTTCGATAAGTACCATTGTTATTTTTATTCCTTTTATGCTGATGACCGGTGTAGCCGGTGCTTATTTTAATGTAATGACCAATACGATGATCATTACCCTTGTATGCTCGTTTTTTGTAACCTGGATAGGCTTACCCGTTATTTATTTACTACTTAGCCGCGATAAAAAACCGGGAAGTGCCGGTGCAAAAAAAGAAGAAGCGCATTTAGTTAAAAGACAAAAATGGGTAGAATTTTTTATCCTGAAACCTGTAATAAGTATTATCATTATCGTGGGGTTAATCGCCGTCATTATATTTATACCAGCTAACCTGGCCACCGGTTTTTTGCCGGATATGGATGAAGGCAGTATTGTGCTCGATTACACCTCCCCTCCCGGTACTTCGTTAGAAGAAACCGACAGGATGCTGCGCGAAATAGAAAAAATTATTATCAAAGATCCAGACGTTGCAGCGTACTCACGCCGTACAGGTACGCAGATGGGCTTTTTTATAACTGAGCCAAATACAGGCGATTACCTTATCCAGCTCAAAAAATCGCATAATAAAACTACAGAAGAGGTAATTAGCGACCTGCGTGGTAAAATAGAAGCCTCGCAACCTGCCCTGCGTGTAGATTTTGGCCAGGTAATTGGCGACATGCTGGGCGACTTAATGACCTCAACCCAACCCATAGAGATTAAAGTTTTTGGTGATAACCAGGCCAAACTGCAATCGCTATCCAAACAAATAGCCGAAATTGTAACCCATGTTAAAGGTACAGCCGACGTATTTGATGGGATTGTAATTGCCGGGCCTTCGGTAAGTATTGAGCCGCATTACAGCAAGCTGGCCCAATATAATTTAAACCCCACCAATCTTCAGTTTCAGGTTCAATCGGCACTGGAGGGGAATGTGGTAGGCAACCTGTTTGAGAAAGAGCAACTTTCGCCCATACGTATTGTATACCCTAATAACCGCACACTTAATGTAGATGGTATTAAATCGCTCAATGTATTTTTGCCCAACGGTAAGTTGATTCCGATTACCAGCCTGGCCAAGGTTGAGCTGCGACAAGGCGATGCAGAAGTAAACCGCGAAAACCTGCAATCTATGGGCGTAATAAGCGCCCGGTTAGACAATAGCGACCTGGGTACCGTTATCCCTGCTATTAAAAACGGCATAGCTCATAAAATTAACCTGCCACCGGGCTATCACATCAGCTATGGCGGTGCTTATGCCGAGCAGCAACAATCATTTAAGGAGTTGCTGCTGATATTGGTTACTTCCAGTTTACTGGTATTCTGCGTGATATTGTTTCTGTTTAAGCAGTTCCGTATAGCGTTAATCATCCTGGTTACTTCAGTATTGGGTATTGCGGGCAGCTTTTTAGCCCTCTATTTAACCAACACACCTTTAAATGTGGGCAGCTATACCGGCCTTATTATGATTGTGGGCATCATTGGCGAAAATGCCATTTTCACCTTTTGGCAATTTAAGCAAAGTGCTATGGAAACCAGTATTGACGATGCCATTGTTTATTCCATATCAACCCGGCTTCGCCCTAAATTAATGACTGCCCTGGGCGCTATTATTGCCTTAATGCCTTTGGCGCTGGGTATTGGTGCCGGTGCACAATTACATCAGCCATTGGCCATTGCAGTTATAGGCGGCTTTTTGGCAGCACTGCCTTTATTATTAATTGTATTACCGAGTATGATCAGGCTGTTTTACCGTAACCATCAATTTGTTAAACCAGAGGTTCGTTAATACAGTTTTTATACAGAATTGTTATGCACTTTTAAATAAAAAACTACATGAAAAATATTTATAACGGTATTGCCGTTTTGCTGGCTACAGTATTGTTACCGGTTGCATTGCATGCACAAACTTATGTACTGGATAAAAAAATTGCCCTGCCCGGTGATGGCGGTTATGATTACCTTTCTATAGACCATGTAAACAATCGTTTATATGTATCGCACGGCACTATGGTTAATGTGATAGACCTGGCCACAGACCAGCCTGTGGGTGTAATTGACGACATGAAAGGTGTACACGGCATTGCCATAGATAATAAACTTAACAAAGGTTTTATCAGCGACGGCAAAGCTAACGCTGTAGTAGCTTTTGATTTGAAAACATTGAAGAAACTGGCAACCATCCCGGTTGATGCCAAAGGCCCCGATGCCATTATGTATGACCCCTATGCCGAGAAGGTTTTTTCATTTAACGGCGAGAGCAATAATTCATCGGTAGTTGACCCGGTAACTTTAAAACAGATTGGCACCGTAGCTTTAGGTGGCGGCCCCGAGTTTGCAGTACCAGATGGTAAAGGTAAAATATATAACAACCTCGAAGATAAAAGTAGTCTCAATGTAATTGACTCTAAAACTTTAAAGGTAATTAAAACCTACAGCCTCTCTCCTTGTGGAGGCCCAACAGGCCTGGCCTTAGATTTAAAGAACAGCCGTGCGTTTACCGTTTGCCGCGAAAACAAAGGAATGAGCGTGGTTGATATCAACACAGGTAAAGTGATTACTACTGTAGCAATTGGTGCAGGTGTTGATGCCGTAGCTTATGATGCCGAAACTAAACTGATCTTTGTATCCAATGGAGATGGTACCACTACCATTATTAAGCAGCAAAACGCAGACCAGTACAGTGTGGTACAAACTTTAACCACACAAGTACGTGCCAGAACAATGACATTAGACCCTAAAACGCATAAAATATACCTTAGTGTAGCCCAATTTGAACCAGGCACCCGTAAAGCATTACCCGGAACATTTACCGTACTGGTTTATAAAATGCAGTAGCCAAAAGTTATTGCATTTATGAACTTTTTATGAAGCCAGAAAAAAAGAAACGTTAAGATTTTAAACATCTGTTAATTTTGATGGCATAACTTAATACCCCCTAATTAAGTATGAACGAGATTCGTGCATTTATTGCTCATCATGAAGATGAGGTACAGGTTGCCCTTTATGCGATATTAATTATCTCGCTATGGGTGTCCGAAATTATACTTGCTAAAAATAGCCTTAAAAGCAAATGGAAGCATTTACGCAGCAATTACTTATTTATCCTGACTGGTTTACCCATCCAGCTCTTTTTCACAGGGTTTGTGGTGTTGATTGCGGCATGGACTAATTTGCACCATTGGGGTATTATCAACTTTATACCGTATCATAATAATCCCTGGGTTTACTACATCAGCCTATTTCTGCTTTTGGATCTCTGCGAGTATACTTATCATGTGATTATGCACAAAACAGAATTTCTGTGGAAATTTCACCTGGTACACCATAGCGATCTGCATGTTGATGTATCAACAACCCTACGCGAACACCCTTGTGAAACTGCCGTTAGAACCTGCTTTTTAATGCTTTGGGTGTTTTTATGCGGGCCGATGCTGAGCGTATTGGTGTTAAGGCAAACGTTTCAATCTATCGCTAATATCTCGGCCCATACCGAGTTCAGGTTATCCGAACGTGTTAACAGGGTTGCCAGCTGGCTTTTTATTACACCCAATTTGCACCATGTACACCACCATTACCAGTTACCTTACACAGACCGTAATTATGGCGATGTATTAAGTATCTGGGACAGGCTGTTTGGTACTTATGCCAATTTAGATAGAGAATATACCGTATTTGGCATTGATACCCACATGGACGAACAACAGAACTCCAAGTTTGGCAACATCCTTAAAATACCATTCCAAAAGTTTGAACGCCCGGGCAATCAGCAACACGTTTAGCAACCTGGTTTGCACCAGCATGCTCTTGCTTATACAGCATGCGGCTTTTGCACAAACCGAAAAATTTGCAGAACGATTTTATTTCCCAGGCGGCGTAGGCTATAATATAGTAAATAGTGATGCGGGAGGTATTGCGTTTAAAAATGGGATCTCTATTAATACAGGTGCCGAGTACCGCCCCCATTACATTAATGCAGTATTTTATCGCTTTAATTTTGATGTATTAAACAGTAGCTATACCAAAAACAACATTATTGCTACTAATGTAACCAATGGCAAATTTACCAGCAATTGCTTTGTTATTGGTGCAGGTTATCGTTTTAAATATAAAGGTTGGGGTATTTATGCACTTGGGCAAAGCGGCTTAATTAACCATGGTTACGAAAAAGTAAACAGCTACGTTAACAATGAAATTACCGTTAGCAGTGCTACCCAGCATAATGCCATATTTAAAATGGCCGGTGGTATCGAGTATTATATTGTTCCGCACTTTGCGCTGGTATTTGAGCCTTCCTATTATCAAAATTTATCAACCAAAAGCAACCTTACCCCTAGCTTCTTCAATTTTAATATTGGCTTAACTACCACCTTATTTTAGCATTTCAAATTTCACATATACCCCTAATTTAAAATAAGAAGGCTCCCGGTGGATATCGGGAGCCTTTCTGCTATTTTACCTATAGTTGTTATTACTCAACTATCAATGTGGCCATAGAGTGCGGCAAGGCTTCTGCTTTAGCAGCTTTACCTTTTATCCATAAAAAGTAAGGTACTTTATCGTCGCTTTGGTTCATTACAATTACAACAACTTTACCATCCGGATTTTGGAACGCGGTGGTTAACAACTTGTCGCGGCTTGCAGAACTGATAATGCGTTTTGCGCCCGGTTTAACAAACTTAGAGATCTGGCCAATGTAATAGAACGCATTGGTGTAGATCAGCTGGCCGGTGCGGGTATCGGCATGTACAGGTGCAAAGCAGTAGTTACCCACGTGGTTTGGTCCGCCTTTTTCATCCAAAAGGATGTTCCAGTCGGTCCAGCCTGCGGTACCTGCATTAAAGTCATTAATCATGGAGTAACCGTATTTCTCGCCCAGCGCCCAGTCTTTAATTTTATCATAATCAAATTTTTCCAGGCAGCCTTCGGTAAACATTAACTGTTTATCCGGGAATGCTTCGTGCACGCGGCGCTCATTTTCAAAGTTCATGCCGGCACCTGTCCAGGTTTCGTACCAGTGGAAAGCAATGCCCCAAACATATTTAGCAGCTTCGGGATCACCTAAGATAGTAGAAGCCTGCTGATACATTAAATCGCGGTTGTGATCCCATGCCATCAGTTTTTTACTCCCCAAACCGGCTTTAGCTAAGGTTGGGCCTAAATATTTTTTAATAAATACGCGCTCGTCATCTGCAGTGTACAAGCACGACTCCCATGTTTGAGTGGCCATAGGCTCGTTTTGTACCGATAAGCCCCAAACCGGGATACCTTCTTTTTCATACGTGTTGATGAACTTTACATAGAAGTTAGCCCAGCTTTGTGCAAACTGATTTTTCAATTTACCACCATGCAGTACGTCGTTATTAGTTTTCATAAATGCCGGCGGGCTCCATGGCGTTACAAAAATATCGAGCTTGCCACCGGCCGCTTTCATCGCTTCTTTAATAAAGGGGATGCGGTATTTTTTATCATGATCTACATTAAAGGTTTTCAATTCGGCATCGCCCTCTTTAATGTAGCTGTATGATTCGCTCGAGAAATCACTGCTTTGAATATGGGTGCGGCCCATGGTGTAACCGATTCCTTTGGTTTTATCAAAGTAAGCGGTCATCAATTCTTTTTGCTTGTCTTTAGGCAGCTTATAAAAAGTTTCGGCCGATGCATCCGTTAGCGCACCACCAATACCTACCAGGGTTTGGAATTTTTTGTCGGGATCAACAAAAATGCTTACCTCGGTTTCGCCTGGCTGGGGCTTGTCTGTAAAGCTCAGACTTTCGGTCGAGCTGATTTTTAAATCGGTATTTTTGGCTGTGGTGTATACTTTTACAGTTTTGTTGGCTGCGGTATACTTTTGCCCAGGTTTAGTTTGACCAAAACCTTGCTGCACGACAAAGAACCCACACATGGTGGCGTAAAGAAAAAGATTGCTTTTTTTCATATAAAATTAAATAGATACGATCAGACGTTTCGGTTTATATTGGTTTTGCTACCATGCCGAAATAGCAGCGGGCAACAATAATTATTCAAGTATATTAAAAATAAATCTAATCGTGTTAAAATTACACCAAGGATTTTATAGGATTGACCTAATCCATATAAAGCTCAGGCGATTATGGATAATTTGGAGAGAATTTTATCCTTGTAAATTAATTTCATAATGTTCAGCCAACTGCTCCAACATTTGAATATTAAAATTATTAACAGATGGTTCAGACCACTTAATTTCTTCCCTGCCATCGGGATAAATAGTTTTTTGCATGCCAGATTTAGGGATGAGAGCTTGTTTATAAATATCAATTAACAACGTCCTGCCTTTTTGAAAATCTCCAAATTGCAATTCAAAAACTACTATTTCATTAGCACTTATGTGAAAAGTTTGGTCTTCATATTTAGCTACCAGAAAGTGTGTTAGAGTATTTAGTTTTGAATATTTTTCGAACAATGGAATAATATAATTTTCTAAATCATTGATTACTTCAGAAAAAACATCGCTGTAGCTTTTCTCTAAATTCAGTTCATACCAATGATCCCTATTATATATTAAACTTCCTGACCTTCCCCAAATGAAACAATCTGTAACCTTTATAAAATTGGAAAGCTTGATATGGTTTCTTAGTAGCCTATATATTTTTTCATTATAGAATCCAATATTAAAAGTGAATGAAACACTTTCATTATGATTCCATTGACTTCTTTGAATATTTATGCATTGAACAAGTTCATCAAGAGGACGATTAAAATTGAAATTACTTTTCTTGAAACCTAATTCTTTTAATTTAGGTGCTACACCTATCTTTACAAGTGTTTTAAATTCTTCGTTAAGGTCTCTATCCATTTACGGCACGTTTAGGCTATCGTAAAGCTCGCCGATATAATTGAATAAATCAATAACAGGAGAATAAATCGGAATAATTTACTCCGAAGCCGCAACCGGATTCTTCACCAAACCATCAATCGCTTTCAGCATCTGGTTAAATTCGTTGGTGTCATACAATCGCGTTAAGTAAGCGATCTTACCGTTCTGATCAATGACTACGTTACGGGTAACACCGCTCTTTTTATCCGCAAACAGGCCGAAGATATCTGCACCCGGGTCAAGCGCCAGCGGGTAGGTGATCTTCATGTCTTCGTGGAACTTCTGCACTTTGGCTAGTGGTTCGTCGCGGTCGACACCTATCAGCACCACGTTTTTATTTTGGTAGGCTTTCCATACATCACTTTCTAAATGGGGCATTTCGGTACGGCAAACAGAACACCAGCTAGCCGTAAATTGCAGAATTACTACTTTACCACGCAATTGCTTTAGCGAAGTTTTTTGTCCGTTGGCTAATACCAGTTCAAAGTTATCCGGAGCCTGGTCTCCTACTTTAACGATGTAACCGCGTTCGTCTGCCGATTGGCTTTTGGCTGTAAATGCAAAAAGTACCAGCAATAATGCAATGCTCAAATTTTTCATGTGATGATGTGTTTAAAACCGATGCTATACCTGTGGCACAGCATCAGTTGGTTCATAAATTATTTATTAGGCTGCGGGGTTAAACGCAGGTAAGGTTTAACTACAACGTGGCCCTTAGGGAATTTAGCCGGGATATCTTCTGTTTTAATAGCCGGTACCACCACCACATCCTCGCCGTCTTTCCAATCGGCCGGGGTAGCTACACTATAGTTAGCGGTTAACTGCAGTGAATCTATCACGCGTAAAATCTCCACAAAGTTTCTGCCGGTAGATGCAGGGTAGGTAATGATGAGTTTAATGCTTTTATCGGGCGCAATGATAAACAGAGAACGCACGGTAGCGGTAAGCGAAGCATTGGGGTGGATCATGTCATAAGATTCTGCAATTTCGCGATTTTCGTCCGCTATGATTGGGAAGTTAACTTCCACATTCTGCGTTTCGTTAATGTCCTTGATCCATTCTTTATGCGATTCAACCGAATCTACACTCAGGGCAACTACTTTTACGTTACGTTTTTCAAATTCATCTTTTAATGATGCGGTGCGGCCCAGTTCGGTAGTACAAACCGGTGTATAATCTGCAGGGTGCGAAAATAATACGCCCCATCTATCGCCCAAAAATTCGTAAAAATCTATATCTCCTTCGGAGGTTTTAGCTTTGAAATTTGGCGCTTTATCGCCTAGTCTTAAACTCATATTGCTGTTTATTTTTATGTTTGAATTTATAAATTATTATGCGGCTTCGAATTGAAAAATACCGGCTAATTTTTCGATCACGTAATCAATCTCCCGCACTGTATTTAGTTTACTGAATGAGAACCTGATGGTATCCTTTAACGGATCGGCCTTTAAAGCCCGCAACACATGCGATACACCACCCGCCGAGCAGGCGCTGCCGCCCGATACAGAAATGCCTTCCTCGTCCAAACATTGCAGCAGGCTGCGTGCAAAGACCGGCGATGGCAGGCTTACACTCAACACGGTGTAAAGGCTTTTGTTGGCAACGGCCGAGTTGCCGTTGAAACCGATACCGGGTATCAGATCGGTTAACTGTGCGATCATATAATCTTTTAATCCCTGGATATATCGTTGATGATGGTCAATATCCTGGTAAGCAATTTCTAAAGCTTTAGCCAAACCGATAATACCGTGGATATTTTCTGTACCGGCCCGTAGCTTGGCCTCCTGCCCACCACCGTGGATAAGCTGCACCAATTTGATCCCTTTTTTACAATAGATAAATCCTACTCCTTTCGGTCCATGAAATTTATGTGCCGAGGCAGCCAGGAAATGGACTTTCAGTTTTTTAAGATCGTGGCGGTAATGCCCTATGGTTTGCACCGTATCGGTATGAAACAGGGCATTGTACTTTTCGCACAGGTTACCAATAGCCGCAATATCATTTATATTACCAACCTCATTATTGGCATGCATTACAGATACCAGGCTACGCGGGTTAGCATCCAGCAGTAATTCTAAATAGTTAAGATCGAGGTTACCTTGCCGGTCGGCATCAATAAAGCTTACTTTAATACCATCCTTTTGTTGCAAAGCCTCCAGGGTATGCAGTACGGCGTGGTGCTCAAAGCGGGTGGTAATTACATGCGTTATACCCTGCCCTTTAACTGCCGATAAAATTGCGGTATTATCGGCCTCTGTACCTCCTGATGTAAATATAATTTCTTCGGGCTCGGCGTTAAGCAAACGGGCAATGGTGGCTCTGGCTGTTTCTATGGCATCTTTTACCTTGCGCCCATGCTCGTGCAGTGATGATGGGTTGCCAAAATGATCCAGCAGGTAGGGCGTCATGGCTGTAAAAACTTCTTTGTCTAAAGGCGTGGTAGCGGCGTTGTCCAAATAAACTCTCATGGTATGTCTTTCAAATTAAGTGTTAACTTTTTCAACTTAAAATCCAGACAGACTAATGAGCAAAACTCATTGTAACAAGTAATGTACTTGTGCTGCTTATCTTCCCCCGGTAATGAATACAGGAGCAGGAGTTAGCACCTTTTATTGCCTTTTAAAACAATATAGGTTGCTAAGACGTCATCGGGCCTTTCCCTCAGTCTTTCTGGATAAGTATAAAAAAGAACGTTAAACTGTGACAAATATAGAGAAAAAATATAAAGTCTATAATTTTAGTAGATATTTTTCCCTTAAAGAATTAATCTACTGATTAAGAGCGTAATTAATTAGCGCTGGTTTTTACTTTATAGGCCTTTACCGCCCTTACGATAGAACGGACTATGGCATTTTGACCTTCTTCTGAGTTGAGATAGTCTTCCTCTTCGGCATTATTAATAAAGCCGGTTTCTACCAATACGGCGGGCATGGCGCTGTGTGCCAATACCAGTACCCCCTGCTCTTTAACACCCAAGCTACGGCGGTTATCGGTAGTTTTTAGTTCCTCGTTTACCAAACTGCCAAACAGGATGCTTTGCTTACGGTATTTAAGCATATAGTTATTTAAAACAATAGATGCCGATGGCGAATTAGGATCGTAATCGCCATATTTTTCTTTGTAATCTTTTTCTATAAATATCGAAGCATTTTCGCGAATGGCCTCGCGCTGCTCTTCGCTACGGTGGAAACCATACACCAGCAGCAGCACGCCTTTTTCTTTACTACCCTTTAATACCGGCGACGAGTTACAGTGGATAGAGATAAACAGGTTCCCTTTGCTGCTATTGGCAATACGTGCACGCTCATTTAGTTCGATAAACTTATCAGAGTTTCGGGTCATCACCGCATTCATCTCCGGCATTTGCTCTTGTATCGCTCTTTGCAACTTTAGAGCAATAGCCAGGGCCACATTTTTTTCGAGCGAATAAGCGCCATGCGCACCGGGATCTTTACCGCCATGCCCGGCATCAATGATAATGGTATGAAACCTAAACGGACCGCCTGCTGTATCGGCCTGTGAATTGAAACTACACAAGGTTGCAATAAGCACAACCCCGGCTACAGCACATATAAATTTGGAAATTTTGTTAGGAAGCGTCATTTTAATTTCAGGGTGCAAAAATGCTATAAAAAAATGGTTTTAAAAATCTGTAACCGCTTATATATCAAATTGGCTATGGGTTTAACTCCATACTTACTTAAAAGTTTAGCGCGTGTTAATATTTTACAGGCAAATTAAAACTGATAAAACCGCACACCAGTTGTAACGTTTCCGTACGGTATTTATAAAATTATCATCATAAACATTTCATTATCAAATAGTTATTTATATGGCATGGATTTTAAACAACAGTTACTTTAAAATATACAATTATGTTGAAGACCTACTTTAAACTGGCTTACAGAAATATAATAAAGGATAAAGCTTATTCCATAATTAATATAACCGGTTTAGCGATTGGCCTGGCCTCCAGTATCCTGATTTTGCTTTGGGTGCAAAATGAATTAAGCTATGATAAGTTTCATAAAAATGCGGGTCAAATATATCGTATAACTTGTAGTATCGGTGAATTTAAAGCCGCAATTAACCCGGCAGGTATGCCTGGCGGGTTAAAAGCAGAAATGCCGGTTATTAAAAATATTACTCGCTTAAGCTCGAT
The DNA here is from genome assembly GCF_001911425.1 of Mucilaginibacter polytrichastri. Classification (GTDB taxonomy): domain Bacteria; phylum Bacteroidota; class Bacteroidia; order Sphingobacteriales; family Sphingobacteriaceae; genus Mucilaginibacter; species Mucilaginibacter polytrichastri. The sequence continues at coordinate 3,510,339 of NZ_MPPL01000001.1, forward strand.
CAAAACTTCCCTGCTTGAATGGGGCAACAGGAAATTTGAAGAAAAACGTGTTTTCTTTGCAGACCCCAGTTTTATGGATGTGTTTTCTTTTCCACTTGTGCAGGGTAATCGTTCTACAGCATTAAAAAATATAGACGGCGTTTTAATAACGCAGGAAATGGCAATAAAATACTTTGGGAATCAAAACCCGATTGGTAAATTCTTAAAAAAAGATAATAGTGAAAATGTAATAGTAACCGGGGTTTTTGCAAATATACCTGCTAACTCGCAACTTCAATTTGACTTTATACTACCAATGGCCTCTTTAGCCAAAACAGATGCCGGCCTGCAAAAAAACACATGGGATGACTTTAGTTTTTACAGCTATATTCAATTAGATAAAGGTTTTGACCCTTCTGCGGCGAATTTATTAAAGCTGGAAACGCAAATTAACCAGATATTTCATAAGCATAACCCCGAAATGACGGCCTTATTTCAACTGCAGCCTTTAACTAAAACACACCTTGCACCAGAGCAAATGGGCGATTTCCCGGGCCACGGGAATGCGCAATACGTAAACATCTTTTTTATAATATCTATTTTAATAGTTATAGTTGCCTGTATTAATTTCATGAATCTGGCCACAGCACGTTCGGCCCGCAGGGCCAAAGAAATTGGCTTACGCAAGGTTGCAGGCGCTGTCCGCGGGCAATTGATTGTCCAGTTTTTAAGCGAATCGGTGTTTATTTCATTTCTATCCTTGCTATTTGCGCTTGGAATAGTTTATTTATGCCTGCCGGTATTCAACCAACTTGCCGACAGAAAACTCACCCTAAATCTGTCGGATGTTAAATTTTCGGCAGGTCTTTTAGGCATCGCTTTTTTAACCGGGCTTATCTCCGGCAGTTATCCGGCCTTATTCCTTTCTGGTTTTAACCCGGTTAAAGTACTTAAGGGAAATATAAAATCAATGGGCAGTAATTTATTGTTTCGTAATAGTTTGGTTGTTGTACAGTTTATGGTCTCCATCGTATTACTGGTGGGCACAATAGTTATTTATAATCAGCTTAAATTTATAAAAGATCGCAATCCGGGTTTCGATAAAGCCAATCTCTTATACATGCCGATAACAGGAAACATGTGGAGCAGCGAGCAAGCTTTAAAGAACGAGCTAAACCAAAATTCGCTTACCAATAATTTCACCATCACGTCTGACCTTCCAACCAATTTATCTAATGCCAGCGGCGCAGACTGGAAAGGCAAAGACCCACGCCTACAAATTGCTATACCACGCATATCTGTTAATGAGAATTTTACCCGTGTTTTCAGGATGAACTTATTGTCGGGCCGAAGTTTTTCAGGATCTTTTTTGGCCGATTCTAACAATTACATGGTTAATGAAAAAATGATAACTGTTATGGGCTTAAATGCAACTACAGCAATAGGTAAAACAATAACTTTACAGGGTGTTAAAGGCAATATTATTGGCGTTGTAAAGGACTTTAATTTTAAACCGATACATCAGGCTATAGAGCCATTGGTTATGAGTTTTAATAAAGCCGGTGGTTTTGTAGTGGTAAGAACCCTACCCGGAAAAACCAGCGCCACCATACAGGCTTTAGCAAAAATAAGCCAGCAATTTAACCCCGCTTACCCTTTTAAATTCGATTTTCTTGACCAGGACTTATCCAATCTTTACAAAGGCGAACAACAAATGGGCAACATTTTTAACCTTTTTGCTATTCTGGGTATTTTCATCTCCAGCCTGGGCTTATATGGTTTATCAGCTTTTATGGCCGAGCAGCGTACCAAAGAGATTGGCGTGCGCAAAGTACTGGGTGCATCTGTATTAAACCTCGTTTACTTATTATCCACCGGCATCACCAAATTAATATTGATTGCCATCTGTATAGCCATACCCCTATCCTGGTATGCCGTAAATAGCTGGCTGGCTGGTTTTGCATACCATATACATGTTAGCTGGTTAATATTCTTTACCGCATCTGTAGCAGCCTTGGGCATTGCTTGGCTAACCGTTAGCTATGAATCTGTAAAAGCCGCTATTGTTAACCCTATAAAAAGTTTAAAGACAGAATAAGGCAGATTAGGAGGTTTAACCTTCTAAATAATCTGTTATCGAATTAATATTAATACCTGATAAAGACATTCATTATGCTTAAAAACTACTTTAAAATCGCCTGGCGCAATTTGGTTAAAAACAAATCGCACTCGTTTATTAATATATTGGGCCTATCTGTAGGTTTGGCCTGTAGCCTGCTCATTTTATTATGGGTACAGGATGAGCTGGGAATGAATAACTTCCATAAAAACGGAAACCAATTATACACGGTTTACGAACGCCAGTATTATGATCATAAAATTATTGGCCAATACAGCACGCCAGCCTTATTAGGCGATGAGTTGAAAAAAGTAATACCAGAAATACAGTATGCCGCAAATGAAGCCTGGCCAAATTTAAATACTTTCCAGGTGGGTGATAAGATAGTAAAGCTGCAAGGTAATTCGGCCGGGGCCGATTTTTTTAAGATGTTTAGCTTCCCCTTTTTACAGGGCGATTCAAAAACAGCCCTCAGTTCGCCATCGGGTATTGCAATTTCGCGTAAAATGGCCACTATGTTTTTTGGCAGTCCGCAGCTGGCCATTGGCAAAAGCATCCGTTACGAAAACAAGAAAAACTTTACCGTAACCGGTGTTTACGAAGACATGCCCAAAAACTCTACTGAGAAATCTGATTTTATAATCAACTGGTTTAGCTTTATGGACGAAAACAGCTGGGCAAAAAACTGGGGAAATAACGGCCCTAACTGTTATATGATGCTTAGGCCCGATGCTAATGCCGCTTTAGTAGAGAAAAAACTCACTCACTTTTTAGATAATTTAAATAAAGACCAAAAGAAAGGCACATTTACCGTTGAATTGGGCATGCAAAAGTTTAAAGACGCTTACCTGCATAGCCGGTTTACAGATGGCAAGGCAGATAGCGGCCTCATTGAGTATGTGCATCTTTTTAGCATTGTAGCTATTTTTATACTGCTAATAGCCTGTATCAATTTCATGAACCTTACTACAGCGCGCTCTGTAAAACGTGCCCGCGAAATTGGTGTACGTAAAGTGGTAGGTGCCCTGCGTGGCTCGCTGATTAAACAATTTATTGGCGAATCATTAATGCTTACCGCTGTAGCAGTTATTTTTGCATTGCTGCTGGTAACACTATTAATGCCGCTGTTTAACAGTATTACCATGAAACAGATAGCCTTACCATTTAGCCAGCCCTTGTTTTGGTTAAATTTAGTTGCTATTACCTTAATTACCGGTGTGATAGCCGGCAGCTACCCCGCGCTGTTTTTATCTTCTTTTAGCCCGGTTAAAGTTTTAAAAGGCACCCTTAAATTGGATTGGGGCGCGGTAATGTTTCGCAAAGGGCTGGTTGTTTTTCAGTTTGCGTTATCTATTGTGCTGATAATTGGCACCATTGTTATTTCGAGGCAAATAGATTATATCCAATCAAAAAACCTTGGTTTTAACCGCGAGAACCTGTTGTATATTAATATTGATGGTAATTTAACAACCCAATACAGCGTTTTTAAAACCGAGGCCTTAAAAATGCCTGGTATACAAGCGATCAGCCGCATTACTTCAGACCCATCCAATATACAATCGAGTACCGGCGGTGTTATTTGGAATGGTAAAGACCCCAATATTAATATAGAATTTTCTCAGGCTGCCGTAGGGTATGATTTTATACATACCATGAAACTAAAAATGGCAGCAGGGCGCGATTTTTCTAAAGATTTCGGTACAGATTCTGTTGGCTATATTATTAACGAAACTGCACTTAAAAGAATTGGGTACAAAAGCCCTATTGGGCAGCCACTTACTTTTTGGGGCAAAAAAGGCACCATAGTTGGCATTGTAAAAGATTTTCACTTTAACTCGGTGCATGAGCAGATTCAACCCCTGGTTATCCGCCTTGAAGAACAAAACCAGTATGGAAGCATTTTAGTGCGCACACAACCCGGCAAAACAAAACAGGCTTTAGCCAGCCTGGAAAGTTTGAGCAAAAAACTTAACCCTAACTTTAAGTTCAGCTATAATTTTTCGGACGATGAATATAAAAAGCTTTACCTAAGCGAGCAGGTAATTGGTAAGCTATCAAATGTGTTTGCAGGCTTGGCTATATTTATATCGTGCCTTGGCTTACTGGGTTTAGCCATGTTTACGGCCGAGCAACGCTTTAAAGAAATTGGCATCCGCAAGGTGCTAGGTGCTAGTATAGCTTCACTGTTTACCCTCCTATCGGGAGAGTTTTTGGTACTTGTAGTTATTTCCATTATTATAGCCTCACCCCTGGCCTGGTACGGTATGGATAAATGGCTGGCTAATTTTGCCTACCACACCCCTATTCAATGGTGGATGTTTGCATTATCGGCGGTAATAGCATTATTAATTACCCTGCTTACGGTGAGTTTCCAGGCTGTAAAAGCGGCACTCATAAACCCGGTAAAAAGTTTAAGATCAGAATAATTGTCGATCTGAATACCACAACAGAATGAATAATAGCAAAGCCGCATCCTAACCGGATGCGGCTTTGCTATACATTAACTATAATAATTATTTCAGCAGCACCCTTGTTGCACCAAAGCCAAATTTCTCTTTCTGGGCATCCATAAAGGTTTGAACTTTTTGGTTCCGGCCCAATAATTTATGAATTTCATGCCTTAAAATACCATTGCCGGCGCCATGTATAAACACAATGGATTCCATTTGGTGTACAATAGCAGCATCCAGCATTTTACGGAAATGATTCAGCTGGATCTGCAATATTTCGCTGCTATCTAAAAACTGGTAGTCATCGCGCAGTTTTTCTATGTGCAGGTCAACATCATGCAGTGGCTTGTCGAGGTCTATTTTTTCTTCAGCAGGTTTAAAGAAGCTTTCTTTTAGTTTTTGTACATCAATAACCAACTCTGCTTCGTCCAAACGGATTAGCCAGCCCGGCTGTTTTAGTATAGGCACTGTTTTTTTAGTGCCTGCAAAATCTTTGGCTTTAAATTTTTCGCTCAATAAAATTGGCTTTTGCGGTTTAACCTGCAGTTTGGTGTAAAACAGCACTTGCAAATCAAACGTTGGCCATAGCTGTATATCTGCCAGCTGCGCAGCATACATATCAACAGTAGAGTTTGGTGCAATAACGCCCGAGAACTCTCCTTTGTATTTCTCCTGGCTTTGGGTTGTAAGGGTAGCTAACAACTCAAACGAGGTTTCATTAACCAAATGAAAATGCACTACCGATGCAGCACGTGCATCACTCACAACGGCCAGGTAAACCCCCTGTTGCACAAATGCCGCTGTTGACTGTGCAGTTGCCGACGAGCTATCTTCTGCCTTGCTGCCAGCGGTTTGATGCCCGTGTACCGATGTTACCTTGGTAGCCAGTACCGGGATCTCAAAATCATCGTCGCCGGTAACGCCAATCATTTGTTCGTCAAAAATACGGGTTATATACCCTTCGCGCCGCTCATCTACAAAACGCACAAAATCGCCAAGTTTCCACTTCATCTGGCTGCAAAGTAACGCATTTTATTTAAGCAGTACGTTCGGTGATGGCAGCAGCCATTTTTATTATAGTTTCTTCTTTACGGTTGCCGAGGTGCTATTTCCCGGTAATCGGACTCATCAAATATTTTTACCAGTGTAGCATGTGTTCATTTGTTTCTTAACTTTTTTTCATAATAAACTATAAATCAAGCTACACATATTAAATAAAAAAAATGATGGTATACATTTTGTTACTTTGACCATGCCTTTACAGCATAATAGATAACTGCGTTTAGCCAATACCAAAAACTATTAAAACTAAACCCAACCATGGAAAACACATCGCACAAAGCATCTGATCCACTAGTACAAAAAGACCTTTTTATTTATTATCTCAATAAAATTTATGATGGCAAGCTGTACCTGAATAATCATTTACCCAAAGTGATTAAAAAAACCAAATTGAAAGTTTTGCAGCAAGCATTAGAAGAATTGATGCAGGATGTTAAAACACAACTTGCCCGTATGGACGATATTTATAAAATGCTGGATACCGAGCCAATTGAAATTACCGACGCACCAATAAAAACAATTATAAAGGATGCCTGCGACATTCGTAACAATCCCGACCTGGTAATTGTGAACGATATGGATATTATGGTGCACATGCAATTGGTTGAGCATGTTAACATTATATCGTACCGGATGCTGCGCCGCCTTGCTTCGTTATTAAATTATAAAGAAATTGAACAGCTAATGGTAGAATGTTTTGACGAATCGCGGGATGATGATAAGCTGTTTCTGATGATCGCAGATGAATACCTGGGCGCATAGTGTAAAAAAGAAAAGCCGGACCAAAAGGTCCGGCTTTCATTCATAGTCATTTAATACCCCTATTAAAATAACTATCACAAAGAAATAAAAAATATTTATGATATACAACTCATGCCTTTAACATTTACAGCATGCTATCAAAAATATTACAAATAAAAAAACCCGCAATTGCGGGTTTTTTTATTTGTACAGCTAATAAGCTTATGCTTGCTGAATAGAATTATTCCAATCGTTAGCAGTGCTTTTCACTTTATCTTTTGCTTCGTTAGCTTTTGATTCTGCTGCATCTACAGCTTCATCTTTATAATCTGCAGCATCGCCAACAATACCATTAAATTTTGATTTTGCTTTGTCAACTACACTGCTGGTGTAATCTTTCACGTCGCCAACTGTGTTTTGAGCCTGATTTTTTGCTTTTTCAAATAAATCATTCACGTAATCTGTAATGTCTTCACGTAATTCACTTCCGCTTTCGGGGGCCAATAATAAACCGATGGCTGCACCAGCCGCAGCACCCACTAAAAGTGCTGCTATTACTTTAGTTTGATCTTTCATATCTTTTACTTTTTAGTAGATGTTTCGCTATAATAACAAAATATTTACACTAGTGTTTAATTTAAATTGAAATTAGTTTGAAGAAAATTTCATAGATCATAGTTGATAGTTTATGGCACTAAACAGTTCTGCTTATGCCTGCTGTAAACTATACCCCATCAACTATTTGCTACCAGGGGTAACTCGAAAGAGAAAAACGACCCTTTACCTTTTTCGCTATCAACCCAAATGCGGCCGTTGTGCCTATGGATAATTTCTGATGCCACAAAAAGGCCGATACCAAAACCAGAGAAGGTTTGTTCATTACGGCCCTCTACCCTGTAAAAACGGTTAAACACTTTGTCTTGTTCTTCTTTACTAATGCCTATACCATAATCATGCACAGTTACCCGCACCTGGTTATCTATATTTCTTATCATCACATCTATCCTGTCCGTTTCGGGCGAGTATTTGATGGCATTGGTTAACAGGTTGGTTATTACCTGCGCAATACGGTCGCGATCTGCATCGATAGCAAAATCGGCTTCCTGCTCAAAAACAATATCATGTTTCTGTGCGGTATACTGCACCTCATCAATACATTCCCTAAGCAAATCATTCAATACAAAAACTTCATTATTGAGGCTTAACCTGCCGCTTTCTATTTTTGATACATCAAGCAAATCGGTAATAAGCCGGGTTAGCTTGTTTATTTGTTTATTTATTGTGGTTAACGACTTTTTCAAAAATTCGTCATCATCATCGTTCTTATAAATACTAAGTAACAACTGTACGTAAGCTTTTATTGATGTAATAGGCGTTTTTAATTCATGGCTGGCCATCCCTATAAACTCGTTCTTAATCTGTTCGTGTTCTTTAGTTTCGGTAATATCCATCCCCGAGCCGATGTAGCCCTCAAATTCCCCGTCGGGCGAATAGTACGGTACAGATCTCATACCGATAAAGCGGTAAATATCATCGTAACGCTTTAATCTAAACTCCAGGTAATAGGGTTCTTTCTTGGTAAAAGCCGCATGATATATATTGTATACATTTTCCTGATCATCCGGATGCAGCTCATCCGTTTGCATTTTATTTATAGATTCATCAAAACTTTTGCCGGTAAATTCTAACCAGCTTCGGTTAAAAAAAACGGTTTTACCTGTAGTATCAGCCATCCATATAAATACCGGCGCAGAGTCGGCAATTCTGCGAAACCGCTCTTCGCTTTCTTTCAGATGCCTTTCTGTTTCTTTACGCTCGGTAATATCCATGCACGACCCAATATAACCTTCAAATTCGCCTTCGGCCGAGTAACGGGGTTTCCCTATTGCAGCTATCCATTGCAGGTTACCATCTGCACGTATAATTCTAAAGTCTATATTATAAACTTTTTTAGCAGCAAAATATAGTGCAAACCGATGAAAAACATGTTCACGGTCTTCCTCCTCCACACTGTTTAGCCACCCCCTGCCTAAGTGCATCTCAAAGGGCTTACCCGTCCACCGTACCCAGGCATCGCTAACGTAAGTAATGTCGCCATGTACATCTATCATCCATAAAGCCGTAGCAGCTGCCTCAGTAACACTTTTAAGTACCAGTTCGTGCTGGGCAAGGCGGGTTAGCGTTATCACACGGTTGGTAACATCGAGGCCGGTAATTATAATACCATTAATAACGCCGGCAGCATCGCGATGCGGAGAAAAAACAAAATCAAAATAAGCTACATTGCCATTGCCATCATCGTGCCAGTCGGCCTCGGCTGCATAGCTGTAATGGTAAACGGTATGGCCGCGCTCAAAAACACGGGCCGACACATCATTCCAATACCGCTGAAACCCAGGCCATGCCTCGCTGATGGACTTACCTTGCACATTAGGATAGCCCAGCACTTTAATAAATACAGGATTAAGTATTGCGAACACCCCTTCGCGCCCCATCAAAACAGCCGACGGCCCCGGGCTTTGTGCAAACAGGCTTTTTAACTGTGCATCAAAGTTGTTGGATATTGTATCTGGCGAGTGGCCGTTGCCCGTTTCTGATACCATAATAATTAGTTAACTAATTTTATTAAAAAAGAATCTCTTTAAAAACAAGTTAATATGAAAGAAGTTGAGGCAGTAATTAAATATATGAAACATTTAATTAGCAATTACTAAATCCCAATAAAATATACATTATTATACGCAATCAGGGCACGGGCTGTTATATTTAGATGCCACTTAATTGTTACTGTTAATTGCTAAGCTTTTGTTTAAATAATTATAATTTTACTTATTAATATAACTGTATGAAAAAATTAACTATTGTATGCCTGCTGGTTGTAGCCGGTGCAATTAAAGGATTTGGACAAACAAAAATTGAAGCCAAAGACGCTGCAAAACATTTAAATGAAACCGTACTGATTTGCGACAAGGTGGTAGATGGCAAGTATTTTGACAACTCAAAAACTACCCTGCTAAATGTAGGTGCGCCGCACCCTAATGAACTACTTACCCTGGTGATAAAAGGTGATGACCGTAAAAAATTTACCGGCGACCCTGAAACTGTTTTTCTGAATAAAAAAGTTTGTATTACCGGCAAAATAATTGATTACAAAGGCAAACCCGAAATTGTAATTACTGAGGCATCACAGCTTACTTTTGACAAAAATTAGCGCTAACGGTTATAGTTACGGTAAGTGCATTAGTGTAACTATTAAAGTGGTATAAATTATACCATTAATGTACTCAAAATTAATAAACGGTGATGGTATTATTAAGGGTAGTTTCTGACTCGGATACGATACCGCAGATTTTGGTATCAAGCTCATTTACCGTGATCTCAATCATTTTAAAATAGGCATAATCATCATAGGGGTGCTCTTGCTCCAGCTTAATCAGTTCTATCATCCCCATTAACGAGGCCACCGGCCTGCGCAACTCGTGCGATTGTATAATGGCTATACGCTGTAAAGCATCGTTTTGCAAGGTGATTTGTTCTTCGTGTTTTTTACGCGTAGAAATATCAGCTGCATTTAAAGCCACGCCTAATATTTCGTTATCGTTTTTAACAGGTGTAAAGGTAATCTCTAACCAGGTTGCATGCGGCATATCTTTTCTTACGTGAAACTCGCTGCGAACAGCATGGCCAGCCAGGGCCGCACTATAATACTTTACCAGCTTTCTTAATATACGCGGTTCAAGATAGTCTGACAGGAAACCACCGGCAACCAGTTCTTTGTTTGCAGCTACAGCGTAATATAAATTAGCCGATTTATTAAAAGAGAGAATATTTAAATGTTTCCCCAGCAAAATAAACAGGTCTTTTGAGCTGTCGAAAATTGCCCGCAGATATAGCTGAGACACATCCGTCTCTTCTTTTTGTAACAATACTTCCCGGTGTTTTTCCTCCAGGCCTTGTAAGCTCCAGCTTAGCTCCATCAGGTTTATTATTTGCCTGGACAATACATTTAAAGAAATTTGCTGGCTATCTGTTAATTCCCTGGTTTTTACATCAAGTATGCATAAGGTGCCCACATGTTGTCCGTCGCGGGTGGTTAAATTAGCGCCTGCGTAAAAACGGATCTGCGGGCCCTCTTTTACAAAGGGATGGTCTTTAAACCTTTCGTCGATACTGGTATTAGGGATAATTAATAATTCGTTCTGCTCAATAGTAAAGCGGCAAAAAGAGGCTTCGCGGGTATTGCAATAAATATCAACGCCCTTACTTGCCTTAAACCATTGCATATCCTCATCTATAAGAGTAATCATAGCAATGGGAGTTTCGCAGATCTGAGCCGTTAAATTTACAATATCATTAAGGTCTTTAGTAATATTGTCATCAAGTGTCATAAACCGGCTTACAGCCTCGAGTCTTTTGCTTTCGCTACTTATCATTGATCTCCGATGGGGCTTTGAGCTTAAAATCTAGTTTATTAATACAATATATACGAAAATTAACCTTTAAGAGTTTCATTTATAAGGGCTATCGCTCTATTTATTTAACGCTTTTTACTTATTATAAATAAACTTTCAATAATAGTTAAAAAATAATTATTTACTGCAGTAATCAATATCATGTAAAGTGTTGTAAATTAATTGCCCACAACCTAAACATTTAAGCGTTGTTTACTATTAACTATTAAAATAGCTCAAGCCATGAAATACACATTCCTATTCGGGTCAAACGCGTTTATCGTTGATCAACCCGTTATCACTTATCTTCAAGATGGTGAACCCATCGAACTCATAAGAATCAAAAGCATTTATGCACCATCAACCAATCCGGCAGAACAAAAAGTGCTGGTTGTTGATACCCATATTACCGATACCCTGGGGCATACCATTACCCTGGCCGACAATGATTACGAGCATAGCGATTACAAAGTAAAACGCACAAATAACCAGATTCATGTTACCAACAGCACAGACCATACTGTGCTGGATGTTTTGCAACTGGATACGGCAACAGCCGGGCATTTGTCGAGCCATATTATTAACGAGCTGCACAATGTTGGCGAAACCCATGTACTACGCATCCGTGGCGATTTTATGATTGGCGAACATCACATTACAGTTGATAATGAGAAACTTTATATTGATGATGATATTTATGCCGAAAGTGTACACGTTGGGCACAACGGCGGTATACAACTAAGTAAAGACGGCGTACGTGTTTAAAAACTAAAATTATGGCAACTTTTGCAGATCTGTTGAAGGACGAGAAACCCGTACTGGTCGATTTTTCGGCAGAGTGGTGCGGCCCGTGTAAAATGATGGCTCCTATTTTAAAGCAACTGAAGGAAATGACAGGCGATAGCCTGAAGATATTGAAGATAGATATCGACAAAAACCCTGCTGCTGCCGAAGCTTATAAAATACAGGGTGTACCCACATTAATTTTATTTAAAGGCGGGCAAGCCAAATGGCGACAATCTGGTGTAATGCAAGCTGCACAGCTTAAGCAAATCATCGATCAGCATATTTAAACATTAATATTAAAGGGACTTTAAGGCACCAGAATATTTTTAACAATGTGGAAAACTCATAAACATTTGTTGAAATAACACTAGTGCAACTGGCATACTAATTGCCTTATAATCAGCGATAAATGCGATGATATAATGAGCCCGTTTTACAGAAGACTAGTAACATTCGGCCAGTTAGTGCAGCAACTGAGCCGAATTAACCAAACAAACTATAAAGACCTTTTTGAGATAGAGCATCCTGGTTTCCCGGTATACGAAAGTAAGAGCCGTGTTAAACCCAGGTTGTCATTTAAAAAACCCTGCCCCAAAAAAGACCGCACCCAGATTACCGATCTCTTTAACAAATGCTTCAACACGCATGATCTAACAGTATAGTTATTGGTCAATGCTCGTTTACAATTGTTTGATATTGAGAATTAAGTTTGTGTTTATGTGAGCTAAACATAATAGAATGCTTGTTGTTGCCTATAAAACATCGTTCTATTTATGAAATGTAAACACTTTTTACTACCTCTGTTTATACTCATTACCCACCACTGCCTGGCGCAGTTTAATGACACCACGCATTACTATACTAATTTTTCTTCGGCAGGGTCTATCAACAAAACAGACCAAACCAGTACTTATCTTTTAAACAACAGCTTTAAGTTTGGCATCAAGAAAAAAACCTTTGCCATGAACTTTAACAATAACTGGATCTATGGTAAAGCAGACCATATAATTTCTAACAATGACTTTGCTACCTCGCTCGATTTCAATCTTCTGAGAAACGACAGTGCCCGTTTTTATTACTGGGGATTGGCCAATTACACAACCAGTGTTTCATTAAAAATCAACAACCAGCTACAGGCAGGTACAGGCGGTGCTTATTATATTGTTAACAAAAAGAATACTGTTTTTAATATTAGCGATGGAATACTTTTCGATAGGGGCGACCTGTTTCTGGACGATGGTACACACGATGTTTACAGCACCTACCGTAACTCTTTCCGTGTGTTCTTTAAGTTTGTAATTAAAGATCTGATTGTTTTTGATGGCAGCGATTTTATACAAAACTCATTAACCAGGCGCAGTGATTACATTATACGTTCTACAACCAATCTGTCTGTTAAACTTCGGAAATGGCTCAGCTTTACCACCTCTTATAATTATAACCGAATGAACCGCACTGCGCGCGAAAATTCGCTGTTAAGCTATGGCCTTACAGCCGAAAAATATTTTTAGTGTATTAATTAATCGAGCGTGATCAAGTGCTTTTCGTGAACCTCTACCGAGTAATAACCGCTTTTACCGGGCAATGGGGTATAAACCGATATAGCATACATATCACTTTCGTACTGCCTGATGCTTTTATCATTGTCAGTTCCCTTAAAGGTTAAAGGGTAACCGTATTTGGTAATTTGTTTAATAAGCTCGTTGATGTGTTTTACAGACGTGGTAGTATAGCTTAAAACATGCAACGTTTTGCCGCCACCCTGCGGGGTACCCATACCGGTAATTACTGTTTCACGAAAACCATCTTCGCCAAAACGGTTCTGATACCTATTAACAGGAATCCCTTTTGTCATATCAGTTGATAAAAACTCAAACTTTTTACCTACAGTTAAAAACTGATTAATTTGCTCGGTCGAGGCGCCAACCAAACTCAGCATATCCTGAAAGTTAATATGCTGTGCTTCGGCTTTAGAAAAGCCTAAAAAAATTACTAAAACAAGTAAGTACTTCTTCATTATCAATTTATTACACCAAATATATAAAAAATCGGCAGGTGTTATAAACCCGGGTGATAGGTTTTTTCAGCATGTTTCAGCACGTCTTCTTTATAAAAAAGCACGTCCTTAAACTTGCCATCCAGGTAGCCTTGTGCCTGGTCTGTAAAGTGCTTAGATGTTGGATCGAACGCGGTACCACCTGTTTCAATGGTTTTGGCTTTCAGCTTCGGCCCAAACTCTACAGCAGCTATAAAGCTGTTGCCAGAGTAGCCATAACGTTTCTGCGTGTTTGGCTGTGTACGGCTCACAAATGATGGCAGTTGCCCGAAAGTACTGGCCACATAAGCCGCAGGCAGGCTAGGCTTATTATCGTCAAACACACCATCGGCCGGGCGTTGGTAACGGTTAACATCGCCCCATTTTACCTTCCAGGTTCCAAAACGTGCTGTTAGACTTTTAACAACGTCTGCCAGGTATTCCAGCTCGCGTGCAGCAGGTGTATGCTTCAGCATTTCATCCACGCGTTCGGTTTGGTAAGTGCCGGCTTGTGTAGACGTTGCTTTGGGCAGGCCTTTGTACATCAATGTACCCCACTCTACCGCCAGGGTGGTAGCTATAGAATTTACAGCCGATACCTTATCCCATTTTTGCAGTTCCTGCATGGGTTCCATCAACTGTTGTTTCAATGTATCGGTAGATTGATTGTAAGCTGCAATCAGCTCCGGCAGCAAAACATCAAAGGCCGACAAGTATCGGTTATAACCCATTGCAATCATATCATCCATAGATAACTTGCCGGATTGGCTGAGCAGTTTAGCAGCGGTTATCCCGCGATAGTTTTGCCCATCAGGTGCCATATATGCCGGGTACTTATCCTTATCCGGGCTGCTCTTACCTGCCGAGGTAAACGGCGTAGAATTGCAATTCTGGATCCAGCCGCTAGCCGGGTTGTATACATGTACCAGTTCATCAATACGATGTGTGCCCTGCCATTCGGTAGCTGGGGTGGTGCCATCAACAGGCTGTCGCCAATCATATTTGGGGTTACGTTTCGGCATAAAGTCGCCATACCAAAAGGCTGTGTTGCCTTTATCATCGGCATAAACCGTATTGTTGCTGGTATTGGCGCGTAGCTCCATTGCCTTGCGGTACTCGGCCAAAGTATTGGCCTTGGTAATGAGCCACGATTCTAACAGCGCATTGTACGACCGGTTATAGTGCTTAAGCGCCAGCCAATGCCCGTCTCTGTTGGCCAATACAGGCCCATGATGGGTTAAGTAGCCGCTGAATTGCTTAGATATCTGCTGGCCATCTTTCAAATAAGTTAAGTTGATCTGCTTTACTGTTACCGGTTTCTGCGCGCCGTTGTATTCATAAACCCATTTGCCATTCTTGCTGGCCACTTTTTCGGCATACACATCGGCCACGTCGGCATAGCTGGAGGTGTGCATCCAGCCGCAGTGCTGGTTAAAGCCCTGGTATACAAAAAACTGGCCCCAGGTTACCGCGCCATAAACATTGAGCCCCTCGTTACTCACCAACTGCACTTCAGACCGGAAATAGAACGGCACATGCGGGTTAATGTATAACATAGCATGCCCCGATTTTGACTTAGAAGGCGATATGGCAAAACCGTTTGAACCCATTTCGCGCTTATCAACTTCCTCTGCAATTTCGCGTTTTAAACCTTTATCTGTTGCACCCATTTGCTGCGGTTCGTGGCTATAAAATTGCTGCGATTCTTGCAGGGTAATATCTCCATAATCGGTAGCCGCAACACTACCATCTGTAAACATCAGCGCAAACCAGGGTTCGTAATGTTTAAAAACCAGCGGCTTCACTTCGGGGTGTTTGTACAGGTAATAGTTAATGCCATCGGCAAAGGCATTCAGCAGTTTTTTAAACCAGAGCGGGCTGGCTTTGTAATCTTTTATCGCATCGGCAGTGTCAGCAATCAGCTGCATTTGCAGGTCTTCATATACGCGGCTCTCGCCATCTGCCTCGGCCTGGCGGCCTAATTGATACAAGTAATTACGTTCTATGCCTTTAAAGTTATCCTCGCACTGGGTATACATCAGCCCGAAAACGGCATCCGCATCGGTTTTGCCATAAATGTGCGGCACGCCATAATCATCCCTTACAATGGTTACCTGCTTAGCCTGCAATTGGCAGCGCTGCACATCAGTTTTATTGAATTGAGCGTAACCGATAACGGGCAGTAAAAAGGCTAAAAGCGTAAAAAATTTTCTCATAAATTATGCAAATACTATTTCTCTAAAGCCAACTCAACCGCTTTACCGGCGTGGATAGTGGTGGTATCAAAAATGGGAATTGGGGTATCTGTAACCTTAATGAGCATGCCGATTTCGGTGCAGCCCAGTATAATTCCTTCGGCTCCATTGGCTACCAGCTTATCCATAATGGTTAAGTAGGCTTTACGCGAATCGTCGCTTACAATACCTTTCGCCAGTTCGCTATAGATCACGTTGTGAATGATCTCCCGGTCAGCTTCTTCGGGAATAATAACTTCAATGCCTTGATTTTGGATGCGATCTTTAATAAAATTCTGCTCCATGGTATATTTAGTACCCAGCAACCCTATTTTTTTAAGGCCTTGCTTTTTGATGGCTTCGGCAGTAACATCCCCTATATGCAGCAGCGGGATATCAATACTGCTTGCCACCTCTGCCGATACCTTGTGCATGGTGTTGGCGCAGATGAGTACCATATCGGCACCCGCGCTTTGCAAAGCTTTGGCTGCATCGATCATTTTTTCGGCCAGGATATCCCAATCGCCCTGGCGTTGCAGGTGGGCTATGTCTTCAAAATCTACCGTCACCATAACCGACTTGCCGGAGTGCACGCCGCCCAAAAGCTGATTCACTTTCCTGTTGATCAGCTGGTAATACAGCACCGAGCTCTCCCACGACATGCCGCCAATTAAACCGATAGTTTTCATTAATAATTATTTTTTATGAATTGCTTTTTAAGTTTAATGTGTTAATTTAACACATTGATTAAGCAATAAATGTAACGCGTACGTTTTGTGGCTAATATCAATAAATTTAGGGTTTCAAACCAACCCTCAAACCAATAACATTAACCAATTTACTGATTATTATGAAGACGAAACTTCCTTCGTACGTATTTATCATGGCTATGCTGGGTACCCCAATTGCTTATGCACAGCAAAAATACACCAGCACACCTGCAGGTGCTTACACTGTAGTAAAAAATCAGGGCGGGCAAACGCTGGGTTATTCGCCGGCTTCGGGCGTTAAAGTTTTAACGGTTGATGGCCTGGCTTTTAAAGATCTGAACACGAACGGCAAGCTGGATAAGTACGAAGACTGGCGCTTACCTTTCGACGTACGGGCTAAAGACCTTGCCGCTAAGATGAGCGTTGCACAAATTGCCGGGCTTATGCTTTACAGCCGCCATCAGCCCATCCCTGCCCCACCGGCAGGCCCGTTTACTGGCACCTATCACGGTAAAGCGTTTGCCGAAAGCGGCGCAAAACCATCTGATTTGACCGATCAGCAAATTGATTTTTTAACTAAGGACAATGTAAGGCATGTACTGGTAACCTCCGTACAATCGCCGTCCATTGCTGCCGAATGGAACAACAATATGCAAGCCCTCACCGAAGGTATTGGTTTGGGGATCCCGGCCAATAACAGCTCCGACCCTCGCCACGGTATTGTGGCCTCGGCCGAATTTAATGCCGGCGCAGGCGGGCAAATTTCTATGTGGCCCGGCTCGTTGGGTATGGCCGCAACTTTCAACCCAGATATAACCGAAGGCTTTGGCCATATCGCCGCAGCAGAGTACCGGGCACTTGGGATTGCCACCGCACTATCGCCACAGGTTGACATTGCCAGCGAGCCACGCTGGTGGCGCGTAAGCGGCACTTTTGGCGAAGACCCGCAACTGGCAACTGATATGGCCAGGGCTTATATAGATGGTTTCCAAACCTCCGAAGGGAGCAAAGAAATAGCCGGGGGCTGGGGATACAGCAGCGTGAACGCTATGGTAAAACACTGGCCAAGCGGCGGCAGTGGCGAGGGTGGCCGCGATGCGCATTATGGCTATGGTAAGTATGCGGTTTATCCGGCGCATCAGTTCGAAAAAAATGTGGTGCCGTTTACCGAGGGTGCTTTTAAACTGAAAGGTAAAACCGGTATGGCATCTGCAGTGATGCCTTACTATACCATCTCTTATGCCCAGGATACCAAAAACGGCGAGAACGTTGGTAACAACTATAATAAATACATCATCAATGATATGCTGCGCGGCAAATACAAATACGATGGCGTGGTATGTACCGACTGGCTGGTTACTGCCGATGAAACTGCAGTTGATGTATTCCTGTCGGGGAAATCATGGGGTGTGGAGAAACTAACCGTGGACCAACGTCATTATAAAGCCTTAATGGCCGGCGTAGATCAGTTTGGGGGCAACAGCGATGCAGCACCGGTACTTGCGGCTTACAAGATGGGCGTTAAAGAGTATGGTGAAGCGTTTATGCGCAAACGTTTTGAGCAATCGGCCGTGCGTTTGCTGAAGAATATTTTCAGGGTTGGCTTGTTTGAAAACCCTTACCTGAATACGGATGAAACACAGGCCACCGTGGGCAAAGCTGAATACATGGCGGCAGGTTACGATGCCCAGCTAAAGTCTATTGTAATGCTGAAAAACAAAGCCAATGTGTTACCGCTTACCAAAAATAAAACCGTTTACATCCCTAAACAATTTACCCCGGCAGGCAAAAACTTTTTAGGCATCCCTTACCCGGAGAAATTGGATTATCCGGTGAGTATGGCAGTGGTTAAAAAATACTTTAACGTAACTGAAAATCCGGACGAAGCCGATTATGCACTGGTGTTTATTAACAGCCCGGCATCGCAAGGTGGTTACAGTGCCGATGACGCTAAGAATGGCGGCAATGGTTACCTGCCTATCAGCTTACAATACAAACCTTACACGGCCACAGGTGCCCGTGCAACCAGCATAGCAGGCGGCGATCCGCTCGAAAAAACTACTAACCGTAGTTACAAGGGTAAAACATCAACAGCCATCAATACCAGCGACTTAAATATGGTTACCGATACTTACGCCAAAATGAAGGGTAAACCGATTATAGTATCTGTAATGATGAATAATGCCACCGTATTTGGTGAGTTTGAGCAAAACGCAAATGCCTTGCTGGTGCAATTTGGTGTGCAAGACCAGGCTGTTTTGGATATCCTGACCGGCAACACAGAACCATCGGGCTTATTACCCCTACAAATGCCTGCAGATATGGCAACCGTTGAGCAACAGGCCGAAGACCTGCCGTTGGATATGAAATGCTACAAAGATGCCGAAGGCCATGTTTATGACTTTGCCTACGGACTGAATTGGAAAGGCGTAATAAAAGATGCCCGCACTGCTAAATTTCAACACAGCACAAAAATAAACTAAACGATATATTTGATTTTAGATCCCTGCTGCGCGATGTTGTGGCAGGGATCTTTTGCTTTAAAGCCAGAGTTCAAAATATTCCTAATCGCTATAAGAACATTTAAACAAATGGCACGTTTTATTTAAAAACAAAGAAGCCACTATGAATTTTAAAAAAATATTTGCAGCAGGCACCGCAGGTACAGCGGTTATGACATTGTTTAGTTATGCTGTTACAAAGGCAGCTAAAAGCAATTATCTCGAACCTTCCATACTGGGCCAACTACTTAACAGGGTTACCCCGCTCGAAAAACAAACGGCCATGGTTACCGGATGGGCCTCGCACTTGGGCATAGGGATATTATTTACAGGTGCTTACGACAAATATTTGCAACTAAAAAAAACCAGGCCAACGCTCGCAAATGCCTTACTAATGGGTTCGCTAGGCGGCTTAACGGGGATTGCTATTTGGCAGGCTACTTTTAAAGCCCACCCAAACCCGCCGGGTGTTAATCTGAAAAATTTCTACAAACAACTTTTTATTGCCCACCTTATTTTTGGCGCAGCGGTTGCGTTAACCTACGAAGCTGATGATATGGAAATTGTAAACCCGGACCCCTTTTATCAGGAAACTGATTATATATTTATTTAACTGATGAAACTTCTAGGTTGGTTAATTTTTGTGAGTCTAAACTTCTGGCTTTTGTTTTATTTTGCTAAAAAAGCCGGTAGGTCTTTCCTTATCAGGGCCTTCATATTGACTATACCTGCCGCCTGTATTATAATAATTTTTGTTGCTTTTGGCCTACGCCTAATTCACTTTAATCCCAGCCAGGTATTTACAAATAGCATTTTCTCAGTCTTTTTTTCGTTTGTAATTTTATCGATGATCAATTTATTTAACCAACTATTCCAAGCCGGCTTGGATGGCATGGCTTCTTTTCATCAAAAAAACAATGCTGAAAATTTAGGCAGACAACCCATCAAATTTTTTGTTACCAGGCGCCCCCTAATAAGGCAAATAGTTGCCATCATATGGTTTTTGGGTTCGGCACTTATGTTATATGGCGCATGGTTTGACATGAAAGTATAGCAGAATTATCTACACACATTATAGTATTCAGAACCGTAACAGGGTCATCATTTAAGCCGTCATGAAAACCAATTTTATGTTGCCCAATGCCTCCACAAAGAATGTAGCATAACCATCAATACTACCTTTAAAACGGCTTTTCCTTTTTTTCTATGAGCTTATAACCTTGCTATTAAAACATTAATCATCGGTAATACAATGGCTATACGTTAAGCGTTTTTAAGATTTCAGCTATTGAAAACTTGGCAGCGCATACAAACTCATCAGCTGCGCCATAGTACAGGGTTATTGTATCCCCATCAACAATGTGCCCGTTGGTAAATACCACATTACCAAAAAAGCCGCTGGTTTCATAATCTTCTGTGGGCACCATTAAAGGGTCTTTACTGCGGGCAATTACTTTTTTAGGGTCGTTTAAATCTAGTAACAACGCTCCAAGGCAATACTGATGCTTGTAGTTGGCGCCATGATAAATTTCGAGCCAGCCTTTATCTGTTTTAATGGGTGCTGCCCCTGCCCCCACCCGGGCATCGTCCCAATGGTCCTTACGGGTTTTTACGATGCATTGATGGTTACCCCAGTGTATCCCATCCGGCGATTCGGCAATCCAGATAAAATTACCGCCCAGATCAACACTGCTTGGCCGGTGCAGGGCATAAAACATTCCGTTTACCTTTTCTTCAAAAATAGCGCAGTCTTTATTGTGCGGTGGAAATATTACACCGTGCGATTCAAACGTTTTCCAATCTGTAGTAGTACGCAAACCAACCGTTACCCCATTTGAAGATACTGCTGTATAAGTGAGCCAATATTTACCTTCCAAAAAAGCTACCCGGCAATCTTCAATACCAAAAGCCTCCAGCATGCCTTTGCCAAAAAGTGGTTCATAACCTTCTGGTTCGTGAAAATGGATCCCATCATCGCTGCAAAGTAGTCGCAAATGCGATAACGTAGTAAGATAATCCAATCCCTGAAACCGCAGCACCCGGGCATCGGTGTTAATCAGTTCGGGGTGTTTTTCGGGTATTTCGATGATAGATGTTTTACCTTCCTCATTAATCACGGGGATTAAGATCATCCCTTCTTTGGCGGCTGTATTTTCGGCCACACGCACAATCAGCCAGATCTTGCCTTCGAACCTAAACACACCGGGATTTAACAAACAGATCACCTGCATGCCTGCCGCACTTGGGTGCACATGCGCCGGGCGTAATAATGGATTTTCGGGGAACCGCTTTGCTAAATCTGCCATAATCCTATCTTCTAATTATAAAACAAACCCCCGAAACAATTATTTGTTGAGCGAAACCATCAATTCAAACAGATGAGCGGATAACCTGCCTATTTGATCCCTTCATGCGTAATTTTCACTATGCGTAGTTTGGCAGGCCGATGCCAGTGCTCTAACAATTCTGCTAAATTATCATTGCTAATCAATACGGCACAAAATTCTACTCTTCTATCCCGTTAAAGATTTGATAAAGCATTGATGTTTATTTACTGTTCATTTTTTTAGTGCCCGCTTGTGCCAACAACCATTTAGCCAGGTCGCGGGCGGCATTATCATTGTCAAAACCTGCCGGTAAGCGGCCGTTTACATATTCGTTATACAGCCATGGGTCGCCAACGGCAAACACGGTACCCTTGCCATATTTGGCAACTGCTGCTATTACTGCGCCATTTGCAGCTTTAAAAGCAGGCTGTGCTTTTCCCTTTAATTCAATACTGCACACATCTTTTAAAAAAGCCTTTTTTACGGTTTTAAAAATCGGGTTGTTAACCATCATCACAGCACCATCAGCAAAATGGGCATCATCAATTACATGGTTCTGCATATCGTTATTAAAGTGCATCCCAAAACGGGCTGCCAGTATATTAAAGTGCGGCAGCTCTACATTGGCGCTATCGTTAGCCATTAGCACCAGCACGCCACCTGCCTTTACCCATTCGGCTATCTGATCGGCATTCTGGCTACTGATATAGTTGGGCTGTGGGTTTTCTTTCTTAGTATCCGGATCAACAATAATGTAAACAGCGGTACCTTTTAAATTAGCAACGGTTGGGGCAGCATCAAGGCTATTTAAATTTGCGCCGGCTTGTTTAAAGATATCGCCCCAGATAGAAAAACCCGTATTGCTTTTATCTTCCCACAGGTAATGAAACCTTTGGGCAATGCCATCTTGAGTACGGGTTTCATGGTTGAAATAATAATCAAGCGTAACCGTTTGGGCAAAGCTCATACTACAAGCAGTGAGCAATACGAACAGTGTACCGACAGATAGTTTATGTATCATGTAAATAATTTTAAAGGTGTGCAGTGCTTATAATTGGCCTACTATTTTTCGACCATCAGCCCGATCAAAACTAACAGATTACCTACAGATCTGAACCCTTTACTGTATTTATTTACGATATCGTTTTCGTTTTTATTACTTAAATAAGTAATAAAGTATATGCAGGTTATGACCCCTTTATAGAGGACTTTCGTATAGTTAAGGTGGTAGGTAGCACCACCGTTTTGAATTCTGTAACCGGGTGTTTGCTGGCAATAAGATTTAGCAGCATTTCTGTAGCTTTTTGCCCCATTTCGAAACCGGGTTGGGACACGGTAGTAAGCGGCGGATTTAAAACATCGGCCATGCTGGTGTTGGAGTAACCGACCAAAGCAATGTCATCCGGAATTTTGATACCCAGCTTGTACAGCAGGGACAAACTGGTGGTGGTGATCCTGTCGGATGTAGTAAAAATAGCATCCGGCCTGGGGTCCATATTCAGCAACTCGTTCAGCGCGTTTTCAATCTCGCTGACATCCCGGCCCCCGTGCGGGCAATATTTAACGTAATTTTCGGGTAGTTTAATCCCGGCATCAGCCAATGCCTGGTGGTAACCTGCCAGGCGCTCTTGTGTAATAGAAATATTAGGCGGGCTGGTAATATGAGCTATCTTTCTGAAACCCGATGCTATTAAGTGCTTGGTGGCATTGTAGCCGCCCATATAATTATCGGCAATTACCTTGTGGGTTTCTATCTCGTTGCTCACGCGATCAAAAAATACGATTGGCAAGCCTTGCTTATGTAGCCTTAGCAAATGCTCAATATCCTTGGTTTCGGTAGAAATAGAGATCAACAGCCCATCGATAGAGCGGTGCGTAAGGTGGCCAACGTTTTTAACCTCCAGGTCATACGACTCATGCGTTTGGGTGATAATGACGTTGTAACCCTCATTATAAGCAACCGACTCGATACCGTTAATTACCTGCGAAAAAAACTGGTTCTCGATGGTGGATACCACGATACCGATAGATTTACTTGAACCTTGTTTTAAGCTTTGCGCAATAGGATTTGGGCGGTAATTATTTTCTTTGGCATAGGCTAAAACCAGCTTTTTAGTTTTTTCGCTAATTTCATGACTATCCCGAAGCGCCTTTGACACTGTTGATACAGAAAGATTTAACGCTTTCGCAATATCCCTGATTGTTATCGCATTAAAGTTCATAGTGGCCTCCCCGCTTAAGCTTGCAATCGCAATTTGCTAAAGCAGTGCCACAAGATAAAAAAACTTAGTTACATGCTCAAAAAAGGGCTCAGGTAAGCTACAAATCAATCTGCTTAAACCTTGGCACCAACAGCTTCATAATACTCCATGCAATAACATAGGCAAAGGCACAAACCATAAACATAACCCCATAAGCAATATGTGGTGTTGCTTTGTAAAAATCAGTTAACCGGCCGGCCAGCTGTTGTATCAGTACGCCACCAATACCGCCGGCCATGCCACCAATACCGGTAACAGAGCCTACTGCTTTTTTAGGGAACATATCTGATACAGTGGTGAACAAATTGGCAGACCATGCCTGGTGCGCCGCCGCACCCAAACAGATTACCGCTACCGCAAATATTACCGCTGAGTCGCCAAAGGTGGCTTTGTTAGCAAAATATTGTGTTGATAAAAGGCTGATGGGCACAATGGCAATCATGAGCATAGCCGTCATCCGGGCTTTGTAAACTTCCATACCTTTGTTAATGAAAAACATGGGGATACTGCCACCAAACACGCTACCAAAAATAGCTGTGCCATATACGATAAAGGTTGGCAGCATAACTTCGTGGCCCGTCATCCCAAATTGTTTCTTCAGATAATCGGGCAGCCAGAACAGCAGGAACCACCAGATACCATCAGTCAGGAATTTGCCTGTAAAAAACGCCCAGGTTTGCTTGTATCTAAATAACTTCCACCATGATACCTTTTCGCGCACAGCCACATCTTCTGATGCAGCCACGTGCATAACCAGGTCATCACTATGGATATGGTCATATTCTTCGGGAGTTAAATGCTTACTTTTTGAGGGTGGGTTATACAATAAAAACCAAAAGATTAACCACACAAAACCCGAGGCACCCGTAATTAAATAGGCATACTTCCAGCCATGCTCTGTACCAAAATACCCAAGGCACCAGGGCACAAATAAAGAGGCAATCATGGCACCGATGTTCGATCCGCTGTTGAAGATCCCGGTAGCCAACGCGCGCTCTTTTTTAGGAAACCACTCGGCCACGGTTTTAATGGATGCCGGGAAATTACCTGCCTCGCCCAAACCAAACAAACTGCGGATAACTACGTGCAATACCACACTACTACCGGCAAAAGCATTCATCATACCAAAAACCGACCAGATAATAAGTGAGAATGCCAGGCCCAGTTTAGTGCCTATACGATCGATAACTAAACCGGCTACGATGGTAATACCGGCATAAAATGCCGTAAAAAACGAAGTAACGTTGGCATATTGCATGTTACTCCAACCAAAGCCCCCGCTTGCCACAGGCGAACAGAAGAACTCTTTGAGGTAACTAATTACCTGCCGGTCCATGTAATTAATTGTAGTAGAAAACAGCAGAAGAGATGCAATTACCCATCTGTATTTGCCTACATTACTTTTTCCCATAATTTTTAGGTTGGTTATCTAGCCGACTGCACTATTTGCAATGCCCGCAAGGTTTCTGTATATAATTGGTCGTATTCTTTGTATTCAAGTACATTTTTAGTGATCAGTTTGCTTCCCATCCCAACTGCGCACACACCTGCATGAAACCAGCCCGAAATATTCTCGTGCTCCAGCTCCACGCCTCCAGTCGGCATAAAAAGCTGGCCGGGGAATAGTTCTTTAATTGATGACACAAACGCCGGCCCTAAAATATTGGCCGGAAATATTTTAATGAGTTGCGCACCAAATTGCTGCGCCTGGTGTATTTCGGTCGGTGTCATACAACCGGGCACCCACATCAAATCGTGCTTAAGCGCAACAGCGGCAACTTCGGGGCTCACTATCGGCGATATTAAAAAATGAGCTCCGGCTTCTACATAGTCTGTAGCCTGTTGCGTAGTTTTTATGGTGCCGATACCTAAAATAAGATCCGGTAGTTCTTCTTTTTGAAGGCGCACAAGGGCCTTAAAGTTTTCTAGCGCAGCCTCACCCCGGTTGGTATACTCAATAACCCGGATGCCTGCTTTGTACAGCGTGCGGGTTACATCCAGGCTTACCTCTTCGCTTTTATGATAAAACAGCGGCAGCATACCCTGGGTAATAATGCTATCTAAAATATCCTGCTTAGTTTTCATACTTAATTGCATTTTTAATTTGTTCAACGGTGCTGGTTGTGGCATCGCCCCATATAAATAGTTTTTCAAAAGCGGCTGCAGTGGCAAAATCCAACACCTCAACCGCTGCCAGCTGGTTACAGAAACCATAAATTAACCCGGCCATAAAGCAATCGCCGCTGCCTACCTTATCAATCATGGCATCGGTCTGGTATTCGGCCGAGTGGTACAAATGTCCGTCGGTGTACAATGCGCAATAGTAATTGATATCCTTCCCCCCATCAAACCTAAAGGTATTGGCCACCGCTTTGCATTTCGGATACTGTTTCATGATCTCTTCCGAACTCAGCAAGGCAGATTTCAGATAAAGGCTTTTCTGGCCCGACTCGCTCACATCAGGCGTTACCGGGATATCGAGCATTTTTTCACTTGCCCAAACATTACCCATAATCAGGTCGCAATACTTAACCAACCGCGGCATAATTTCTTTGGGGTCTTTACCGTACTGCCACAATTTGGCACGATAGTTCATATCAACAGAGATGGTAATACCCAACCTCGATGCTGCAATTAGTGCTTCCTCGCACAAATCTGCCGTTTGCTGTGTTAGTGCCGGGCAAATGGCACTGAAGTGAAACCACCTCACGCCTGCCAAAACCTCATCCCAGTTAATCATTCCCGGCTTCAGTTCGGCAAAGGCCGAGTGAGCACGGTCATAAATAAGGGCATCGTGCTTCATATCACTGCCTTTGGTTAAAAAGAACAAGCCTAATCGGCTGCCGCCATGATAAATGGCAGAGGTATCAATGTTACGCTGATGCAGGTACCCGATCAATTGCGCAGACATGCCATTGGCCGGCAATGCTGTAAAGTATTTCGATTCAATTTCCCACTTGGCCAATGCCGTTGCTACGTTAAGCTCGGCACCGCCAACATAAACCGGCAGGTTATTTTCCTTCAGCCAATTACTATCCCCATCCGGACAAATCCTGAGCAGCATTTCGCCAAATGTTAAAACCGCGCCGGAAGCATCAACCTGTAATCCCATGTTTTAATCAGTGTTTAAGTGGTTTTTAAATGTAATAAAATTTAAACGCCACTAAAAATTGAAAAGCCGCCATCTACACATATCATCGAACCTGTTACAAAGGCAGATGCATCGCTCAGTAACCAAACCAGTGCACCAATCAGCTCATCCGGCCGGCCAAAGCGTTTAAAAGGCGTTTTCCTGATCACCGCTTCTCCGCGTGGGGTATAACCACCTTCGGGTTTGGTTAACAGGCTCCGGTTTTGCTCTGTAAGGAAAAAGCCCGGTGCTAAGGCATTCATACGGATGGTATCGCCATAACGGTTAGCCAGTTCAACGGCAAACCATTGGTTATAGCAATCAACCGCTGCTTTACCCATATTGTAACCCAATACCTTGGTAACCGCCTGTTTAGAATTCATGGACGATATGTTAACGATGCTGCCTTTGCCGGTTTGGGCTATAGCCTCACCAAAAACCTGGCTAGGTATTAAAGTACCCCAAAGGTTTACATCCAGCACACGTTTCATCCCGTCTATGTTCATTTTAAAAATATCATCTTCGGGTTGTAAAACACCTTCGGGCATGTTACCGCCTGCGGCATTCACCAGGCCATCTATGCGGCCAAACTTTGCTAATATGGTTGCTTTAGCCTCCTGTAATGCAGTTTCATCTAAAACATCGGCAACTACGCCAATGGCCTGGCCGCCGTTTTTATTAATTGCATCGGCCCGCTCTTCTGCCACTTGTTTGTTGCGGCCAAGTATAGCAACTGCGCCACCGGCCTCTACAATGCCGTTCACAAACGAATTGCCCAGTATACCTGTGCCGCCGGTAACTACAATTACCTTACCTTTTAATGAATAGTTATTTTCCACTTGTTAAAATCTTGTTGTTTAAATGTAATTAAGGTTCCTCTAAAAATAACTTTTACAATCCCTGTTTAGCTTTATCGGTAACTTCTTTAACAAATTCTGTTTTTGCAATGCGATATGCAACTCTTTCATGTTTGAAATTTGCGGATAGTTTGCGCTTCAATTGTTCGTATTCTTTTGCAGTTTGAGGATTTTCAATAAGATAATCTCTGAAAAGTAGCCTATCCCATAACGGATGATTTTGGGGGCCTGCATGTATATGATAAGTTTGATCTTTTGGACTTGAAATATTGTATCCTTTAACAAATACCATGTGGGGATCACGACCTTCATTTTGCCAGTTAAACTCATACCCTAAAGTTTGTAGTTGTTGAATGAGCTTTTGGTTCTTTGTTTCTTCAAAATCTACTTCCATTAAAATATCAATGGTATCTTTAGCTGAAAGTCCTGGTACAGAGGTGCTCCCAAAATGTTCTATTCGGGAAAACAGGCCCGGTTCAAGCGTATCAGTAATCAAGTTTTTTTCTTTTTCAAACAGATCGGGCCAATTTTTGCTATAAGGGCTGATTTCAACAGGAAATAATTGACCTATTTCTTCCTTGCTTAAGTCCTGTAATCTCTTTTCCATCATAGACTTTTTATTCTATTCCCTTTTCTGTTGTTTTAGTGTTTAAATGTGATAAGGTTTAGGTTATCTTATTTCGGGGATGCTTAAGGCATCCATATCTGTATAGTCTAAATTTTCGCCGGCCATGCCCCATATAAAGCTGTAGCTTGCCGTACCTACACCCGAGTGAATGCTCCATGGCGGCGAAACCACCGCATCATAATTATCCATCAAAATGTGGCGGGTTTCTGTACCCTCGCCCATGTAGTGGAATATGCGCTGGCCTTGGGGTACATCGAAATAAAAATAGGCTTCCATCCGCCTGTCATGCACGTGCGGCGGCATGGTATTCCAAACGCTGCCACCATGTAAAATGGTTAGGCCCATTACCAGCTGGCAACTTTGTATGCCTTCCAGATGAATATATTTATTGATGGTACGATGGTTTGCGGTGGTTATATCACCTGCATTCACTTTAACGGCCTGCTCGTTAGTCATTAAAGTGATAGGGTATGTTTTATGCGCCGGAGCCGATAGTAAATAGAATACAGGCGGGTTGGCAGCATCTTTAGCAGCAAAAGTTACCTGCTTGGCTCCTTTACCAATATAAAGGCAATCCAGTTTGTTTAAATCGTATGGTACACCATCGGCAGTTATTGTACCGGCACCATTACCCACGTTAATGATCCCGATTTCGCGGCGCTCCAGAAAGTATTCGGCACGCAGATTTGCGTAGTTCTCCAGTTCAATAGGTTGGCTTACCGGGTTTACACCGCCAACAATCATCCGGTCGTAATGGGTATATACACAATTGATCTCATCGGCCTTTACAATTCCGTCTGCCAAAAAACGCTCACGGATCAATGCGGTCTGATAGGTTTTAAAATCGTCGGGATGTACGCTATGTAATACTTTCAAGATATACTGCTTTAAGAGATTTAACTTCTTTATAATGGTTTAGCAAGTCTACAACTATGGCCGTTTAATTAAAAACAATTGGATTGTTATTTCTACGCAAACGTTATCGGAGGTATACCGCGACTCCAAAAACGCTATTTTACTCAAACGTTTGCGTAAAAATATAGCCGCTTTATAACTAAGTTAACAGCAATACATCGTAATATTGGCTATTCTATGGTTTGAAAAAAGACATAGAAACCAACATAAACATAAGCCCGCTGGGTTATTAAGCCTGTTTTAAAAATGAAAATGAAGTCCGTATTTAACGGGTGAAAAAAGAATTAACGAACATGATACAAAGCAATTTATTTCAGCAGGGCGAAGCCGCCTGGGAAACTACCGGGCCCGGCGTACAGCGCCAGGTATTGGGCTATGATGATAAGCTGATGCTGGTTAAAGTAAAGTTTGAAAAAGGCGGCGTGGGCGAACCGCACAGCCACCCGCATGCACAGGCCAGCTATGTAGAAAGCGGCGTTTTTGAAATGACGATTGGCGACACTAAAAAGATCATCAATAAAGGCGATGGTTATTATGTACCGCCTTATACCGTACATGGTTGTGTTTGCCTGGAAGCGGGTATGTTGGTTGATTCGTTTAGCCCCGCGAGATGGGATTTTATACAAACAGACAATGAAAAATACGCTTTGTAAGTTATCTTCGTTTCAAAGCACTAATTACCGATTATAAAGATGAGTTTAGAACAAACATGGCGCTGGTACGGCCCCAATGACCCGGTTTCATTAGCAGACGTAAAACAGGCGGGTGCCACCGGCATTGTTACCGCCCTGCACCATATACCCAACGGCGAAACATGGCCGGTTGAAGAGATCCTGAAAAGAAAAGCAATAGTGGAAGCAGCCGGCCTTAGCTGGTCGGTAGTGGAGAGTGTACCCGTGCACGAGGATATTAAAAAACGTACCGGCAACTACCAGCTATACATTGATAATTACAAGCAAAGTTTAGCCAACCTGGGCCAATGCGGTATTAACACCGTTTGCTACAACTTTATGCCCGTGCTTGACTGGACCCGTACCGACCTGGATTACCCGATGCCCGATGGCTCGACCGCTTTAAACTTTGATCTGGCTTCGTTTGCTGCATTTGATATGCTGATACTAAAAAGGCCTAATGCAGAAAAAAGCTATACCGACATCATTATCGCTAAAGCAAAAACTTATTATGAAAGCCTGACCGAAGAGGCTAAAAAGCTGTTGGTAAAAAATATCATAGCTGGTTTACCGGGGTCTGAGGAGGGTTATACGCTGGAAGAATTTCTAAAGGTTTTAGCTTCGTATAATGAAGTTGGCCCCAAGGAATTAAAAGCAAACCTGGCCCATTTTTTACAACAGGTAATACCCACTGCCGAAGATGCCGGTGTAGTGATGTGCATCCACCCGGATGACCCGCCCTACCCTATACTCGGCCTGCCCCGTGTGGTAAGCAATGAACAAGATATTGAAGACATATATAAT
Source organism: Mucilaginibacter polytrichastri (assembly GCF_001911425.1). Taxonomy (GTDB): domain Bacteria; phylum Bacteroidota; class Bacteroidia; order Sphingobacteriales; family Sphingobacteriaceae; genus Mucilaginibacter; species Mucilaginibacter polytrichastri. Next base: position 3,541,000 of record NZ_MPPL01000001.1, read on the forward strand.
GCCGTTGATAGCCACAGCAATGGGCTAACCTTTTGCACAGGTTCATTTGGGGTAAATGCTGATAATGATTTGCCGGGCATGATTGAGCGCCTGGGTAGCCGCATCCACTTTATTCACCTGCGCAGCACCAAGCGCGATGAATACGGCAACTTCCACGAAGCCGACCACTTGGCAGGCGACGTAGATATGTATGCCGTAATGAAAGCTTTATTGGAAGAACAGCAAAAACGCATAAGCCAGGGCCGCAAGGATCTTGCCATGCCTTTCCGCCCCGATCATGGGCATAAAATGCTGGACGATCTGCATAAAAAAACCAATCCTGGCTACTCGGCAATTGGCCGTTTACGCGGGCTGGCCGAATTACGCGGTTTAGAACTAGGTATTAAAAAAGCATTTGGCTATTAATTTCTGTTGATGAAAAAGTTGTTGTTTGCTGTTGGGTTTATCGTCGTTATTATGAATGTAAAAGCGCAGGAAGTGAGTCTGAATAAAGACGAACTTAAAAAGTTAAAATCTATGATAGCCAAAGATGAAGCCTATCAAAAGGTTTACGAACCGCTCCAGTCTGCTGCAGATAAATCATTAACAGAGGAGCCGAACCCTATTGAAAAAATAACATCGCAGGGTTTATTGGAAGGTAATCCGGCCAAAACAGCCAGCTTAAAAGCAGTACAGGATTGTTATAAAGTATATGCATTGGCTTGGGCTTATCGCATCAGTGAACAAAAAAAATACATGGATAAAGCAACTGAATTTCTAATAGCCTGGGCCAAAACCAACAAAGCAACCGGCGACCCTATAGACGAGACCAAACTCGAGGATATGGTTACCGGTTATGACCTGTTAAGGAATAGTTTGTCCGCAGAAAATAAAACTTTGATCGACCAATGGTTTGTTAGTATTGCTGATTCTGAAGTAAACAGTATATCTGCCAAACCGGGCAAGGGTACAGCCATTAACAACTGGAACTCGCATCGTATAAAAATGATAACGCTGATTGCTTACACTCTGCACACCAGCAAATACGACAACTACATTACCACCGAACTAGAAAAGCAACTGGCGGTAAACCTTAATGCCGATGGTACCACGCACGATTTTATTGAGCGCGATGCCTTCCATTATCATACCTACGATATTGAGCCGCTGTTAGTTACCTGCATTGCGCTATACCGCGCCACGGGCAAAAACTATTTCGAGCACCAAACGCCCAAAGGCGCATCCATTAAAAAATGTGCCGACTTTATGATCCCTTACATGAACGGCGAAAAAACGCACAGCGAGTTTGTAAAGAGTACTGTACCTTTTGATAAAAAACGGGCCGAGAACCACGAAAAAGGCTATGAAGCGGGAACCTTATTCGAACCTAAAAACGGCATTTACCTGTTATCATTAGCAGCTTACTTCGACCCGGGCTATTTAACAACCATTAAACAAGCCGCAAAAAATCCGCAATATTTAAACTGGCAGCTGGTTTTAAATGAGGCACGAAGAACCGGCGTATTAATGAAGGATTAAAAATGCAATGAATAAATTAGTTCCCTTGTCTTGATGCCTTTTTTATTTTATTGTACAAATCGGGATATTTGTCATCATTAACAGTAACTAATATAACCCCGTATTTAGCTTCTGCACCGTACTTACTTGTGGTGACAGAATCTTTTAAAACAAGAATTGATTTTATAGCACCCGGTTCAATATAACTCATGCCGATAGTGCTTTTCATTTTAAACTCTTCATTTCTAGATTTTATTACATACAATGGCGGAGGCTGCAACAAAGCTGATTTACTGGGCATACAGACACGGATCATGACTTTGCCTGCAGCAGAATCGGCTTTGCCGTCCGAGGCTTTTGATATTACAGGAGCTACCTGAGCATTTGCCAAATGGCAAGCCATTAATAAACTTATTGTAAGCAATAAAAACTTCATAATCATTAACACCAAATGTATCCCCCAATTTACACATTTGCCCGGCAAGTAAAGCATATCCATATTTTATAGATGCTTTCGCAAGGCCTTCGTATTTTTTAAAGTCCCGGCTCAATACAAATGACAGTAAATTTATATTATTTATGCGTGTAAACGTTATACAGATTGTTCAGTTTTAACGCCATTTTACTCCAAATAAGGATTATGTAAATCTCCCGTTGCCTATTCTTTAAACCCAATACACCGAAATGTGATTTAATAGTTGCTTTAAAGGCACATTATTCTCATATTTGCACTCGCAAAATACTTGCGCTGGTCTCATAGCTCAGTTGGATAGAGCAACTGCCTTCTAAGCAGTAGGTCATTGGTTCGAATCCAATTGAGATCACTTTGTAAAGCCTTTTAACGATGAGTTAGAAGGCTTTTTTGGTTTCTCGGGGTTGCGGAAGCATATTGTAAAACTGCTGTTTGATAGTGCAATGTTAGTACATTGATAGTACACCTATAATACAACAAGGCAGCCGTAACCTTAAAATTACGGTTTACTTCAAAGTGCTTATTGATGATAATATCGGCATCATATTCCTTGATGAAGATGCTCACCTTGACTGTGACTGCTCTGCATTTGACAAGTTATCTGAAGGAAAGGCAGATCTAATAAATTTAACAATTTTGTACTTATAAGGGAAGGTACAAGAATCTCAAGTCAATCAACAAACTTAATACAACTACTTACAAGCAAGATGAAATTATAATTCATCTCAGCAATTACATTTTTTGATTATTATTGTTGTTGTCCTAACAAATGTAATAAAACCATGAAACGCAAAATAGTCCCAATCATCGTAATTGTTCTTATCCTGGTATTGTGTGGTATATTTTATTACCGCTATTATTTTGTTTTTGGCGATGGTACCAAAGCCGGGACGATGAACTATTTTGTACACAAAGGCTATATGTTTAAAACCTATGAAGGCAAGCTGATACAAACAGGCATTAAAGGCTCACCAGCCAGTACTATACAATCTAACGAGTTTTCTTTTTCTGTTACTGATCAAAAAGTAGCAGATCAGCTGAATAGAAGTGCCGGTGCTTTTTTGGAATTACATTATAAAGAGTACCTGCATACTTTGCCGTGGCGCGGGGTTAATGTATTTGTGGTAGATAGCGTTATCTCTGTAAAGCCCACTACGCCACAATAAGTTATTTTTGCGGTTGCATCAACAGGGTATATGATATTAAATTTTTGATGACGCTTACTGCCCGTCCTTCTTTTTTCTTGAATATAGCCCATCCAGCGCAACCCCGAAAACTACTCCGATAGCTATACCCAAACCAACGCTGCGCATGGCCAAACCTAATGCAAAACCAAGAGCCAGGCCTACCCCAAGTGAACCATTTCGCTTGTTCATAGCATAAAAATAATTAATTGCATTAATAAACTAATACGTACTACCGTTAAATTATAAACCAGAATATTTATTATTTTTAGAAAGTTATTTACAAACCCACAACATCGTAAAGTTGTTACTTTTGTTACGCACAGTGTAAAATTTACACTGTATAACACCTGGGGCTTAATAAAAAAACTAATTTCATATATGCCCTAATTAATCATTAGAAGGGCTATTGTTAATCAAATGTTAAGGGTTTTACGTAAAAAAAGTACAAAGTGTTTTTTTTACAATTAGTAAATCATACTTTTAACAGATTTTTAAATAAAATACTATCATGATAATCATCGCTGACGGCGGCTCAACAAAAACAAACTGGTGTTTGGTTACAGAAGAAGGTAAAAAAGTTTACTTTAATACTGAAGGTTACAATCCTTATTTTGCAAGTACTGAGTACATCATTCAATCACTAAACGAAAGCTTACCTATTGATCTTGAAAAAGACCAAATTACAGAGGTTAACTATTACGGTGCGGGCTGTTCTGTACCAGAGAAAAACAAAATTGTTGAGGAGGCCATGAAAGCGGTATTCACCAAAGCAAAAATTAACATAGGCCACGATTTACTGGCTGCTGCAAGAGCTTTACTTGGCAACAACGAAGGTTTTGCCGCTATTTTAGGTACAGGCACTAATTCCTGCATTTACGATGGTAAAAAAATTGCCCACAATATTGACTCTGGCGCTTACATTTTGGGCGACGAAGGCAGCGGTTGCTACATCGGTAAAAAATTACTGGTTGATTATTTAAGAGGTTACATGCCAGAAGCTGTACGCAGCTTGTTTTGGGAAACCTTTAAACTTACGCCAGACGAGGTTAACGATCGTGTTTACTCACAACCATTAGCAAACCGTTTTTGCGCAAGCTTCAGCAAGTTTGTTTATGATAACAATGTACACATCGAATACTCACGCAACCTGGTACGTACCTCATTCGAAGACTTTTTCCGTAACCTGGTAACTCATTACCCTGATTATAAAAAATATACCTTTAACTGCATCGGTTCTGTGGGTTACAATTTCCGCAACGTGCTGGAAGAAGTGGTTACAGAAAACGGCATGGTAGTGGGTAACATCATCCGCTCGCCTATAGATAGCCTGGTAAAATACCACCTGGAGCTTTCTCCAAGCCAGTTATAAGATTAAAAAATCATACCACATAAAAAAGGCGTTAATTAACATTAACGCCTTTTTCTGTTTCAGTTACCCTGGTTTTAACTCTCTACCGTAGTCAGTTCGTTCTGAAATATTTTGGTGTATTTACGCTTGTCAAACTTATAAAGCTTGGCCGCACGATATGATACGCCTTTCTGTTTTTCGTCCAGCTCTTTCAAAAAACCGTAGCTCAGCATCTTTTTTCTGAAGTTGCGCTTATCCAGCTTTTTATTCAGAATGGCTTCGTAAAGCATTTGCAGTTGCGTAAGCGTAAACTTTTCGGGCAGCAGTTCAAAGGCAATCGGCTGATAGCTCAACCGCCTGCGAATTTTGTTGAAGCCTGTTTTAAAAATTTCGCTGTGGTCAAAAGCCAGTTTGGGTAATTCATTTACCGGGTGCCAGAATGCTTTTTTGGCATATTGCGTTACCGGCCTCAATTCTTTTTGGCCATTTATGCGTATTAATGCATAATAAGCAACAGTAATAACGCGCCCTTGCGGGTGCCGGTTTACCTCGCCAAAGGTATGAAACTGCTCCATATGCAAATCGCGTAAGCCGGTTAGCTCGTACAATATACGCTCTGCAGCGGTGTCAATACTTTCGTTTTGTTCCACAATATAACCGGGCAATGCAAGCCAATCTTTAAATGGCTCTTCATTACGCTCAATTAGTAATATCTTTAGCTCTCCTGCATCGAAGCCAAATATTACACAGTCAATGGAAAAGACGGAATCGAATTCAGGTAATTTAACTTCCAAACTATTTTAGGTTTTATTAAGGATTTAAATATAGTTGTAATTTTGAAATGGAAAAAAATAAATAAAAATTACATCGTGTTGAATATACACATTATCTTAGGGCGAATTTTCCGGGATACCTGAAAACATGAGTAAAATAAAAAAAATAGCTGTTTTGACCTCCGGTGGCGACGCCCCGGGCATGAATCCCTGTATAAGAGCGGTTGTACGTACCGCCATTTACCATAAACTTGATGTTGTTGGTATAAGACAAGGCTACCAGGGTTTAATTGATAACAACATGTATGACATGTCGCCACGGTCGGTGAGTAACATTCTCGACCTCGGCGGCACCATCCTGAAAACTGCGCGTTGCCTGCCTTTCCGTACCGATGAAGGTATGGAGATAGCTTATAACAACCTTAAAGCGCAGGGTATTGAAGCATTAGTTGTAATAGGCGGCGATGGTACCTTTACCGGTGCATTGCGTTTTTCTAAAAAATATCCGGACATAGCCGTTATGGGCGTACCGGGTACCATTGATAACGACCTTTGCGGCACCGATTATACTTTAGGTTTTGATACCGCCACCAATACAGTTATCGAAGCCCTGGATAAGATCCGCGATACGGCCGATGCGCACGACCGCTTGTTCTTTATTGAGGTAATGGGCCGCGACTCTGGCTGCATTGCTTTGCGTGCAGGCATATCCTGCGGTGCAGAAGCCATATTATTGCCAGAAAAAGAAACCGCCATACACGAACTGATAGCAAGCCTGAAAGCCGGCGAACACAATAAAAAATCATCAAGCATTGTTATTGTGGCCGAAGGCGATAAACACGGTGGCGCCTACGATGTGGCCCAAATGGTGAAAGAAGAAATTAAAAACTACGACGTTAAGGTTACCATATTAGGGCACTTACAGCGCGGTGGCAGCCCAAGTGCTTTCGATCGTATTTTGGGGAGCCGCTTAGGTTATGCTGCCGTTTTAGGATTAATTAATGGCGAGACACAAAAAATGGCAGGCCTCAAAGGTAATTCTGTCAGGCTTACCTCGTTAGAAGAGGCCTTAATGGTACATGAGTACAAATTGGAGGAAGATTTGATGCAGATGGTAGAGATCTTATCAATCTGACACAAAGAAACGAATGATTGCAGTAGTATATAGCGGATCGCACATAGCCGACTGGCGCTTGTCAAGCAAGGGTAAAACAATTGCGTCTTTTAAAACAAGCAGCATCAACCCGCAGTTTAATGATGAGAAGCACATTCTGCAATTGCTTAATAAAAACATTAACCTCATACACCACGCCGAAGAAGTAAAGCGATTATACTTTTTTAGCGCAGGCGCGTCAACTGCGGAATTAAAAGATTTGATTAACAAATCAATGTCTGCTTTTTTTAAATTTGCCAAAATATCTGTTGAGCACGATATGCTGGCTGCCGCTATTGCCTGTTGCAAAAACAGCCCCGGCATTGTTTGCATTTGTGGCAGCGGTTCAAACGCAGCCTGGTATGATGGCAAAAAACTTAAACCCAACAATTACGGTTTAGGCTATATACTTGCCGATGAAGGATCGGCCAATTGGCTGGGAAGGCAATTGATAAAGGCTTTTATGAATGAAACACTGCCTGAAAATTTAAAAAAGAAGTTTGAGCACCGCTACGATGCCGACCGTAAAACTATTCTCGAAAAAGTTTACCGTTTGCGCCAGCCTGCCCTGTTTCTAAGTTCCTTCACAGATTTTTATACAGAGAACCATGCCGACCCTTACATTAAAAATAAGATAAAGCAGGGCTTTGAGTTACTGATCGACACCTATTTGCTGCCTTTACAAAACGAGTATCCAGGCACACCTGTACATTTTACAGGTTCTGTTGCCGCTATTTTTCAGGAGGAACTTCGCGAAGCAACCGCAGCAGCAGGCATAGAGGCCGGTAACATTATCAGAGAACCTATCAATAATTTATTAACGTACTATTCAAATAAAAATTAAAAAAAATCATGAAAATAGGAATCAACGGCTTTGGCCGTATCGGCCGTCTGGCATTCAGAGTTGCAATTGAAAGACCTGATATTGAAGTTGTAGGTATTAACGACCTTATTGAGCCGGATTATATGGCTTACATGTTAAAATACGATTCAACTCACGGTAAATTCACTGGCACTGTTGAAGTTGAAGGTGGCCACCTGGTTGTTAATGGCAAAACCATCCGCGTAACTGCAGAAAAAGACCCGGCTAACCTTAAATGGGGTGAAGTTGGTGCTGAGGTTGTTATCGAATCAACCGGTTTATTCTTAACTCAGGAAACTGCTCAAAAACATATCGATGCAGGTGCTAAAAAAGTAGTTATGTCTGCACCGGCAAAAGATGATACCCCTACTTTCGTAATGGGTGTTAACCACAAAAGCCTGAAAGCTGAGCAAACTATCGTTTCTAACGCTTCATGTACTACCAACTGTTTAGCGCCAATTGCTAAAGTATTAAACGATAAATTTGGTATCGAAGAAGGTTTAATGAGCACAATCCACGCTGTTACTGCAACGCAGAAAACAGTTGATGGCCCGTCTGCTAAAGACTGGAGAGGTGGCCGTGGTGCTTACCAAAACATCATCCCTTCATCAACCGGTGCTGCTAAAGCTGTAGGTTTAGTATTACCAGAATTAAAAGGTAAATTAACCGGTATGAGCTTCCGTGTACCGGTTGCAGACGTATCTGTTGTTGATTTAACTGTACGCTTAAAAACTCCTGCTACTTACGAGCAAGTTAAAGCTGCTATGAAAGAAGCTTCTGAAGGCGAAATGAAAGGCATCCTTGGTTACACTGAAGATGAAGTTGTATCTGAAGACTTTAAAGGCGATTCACGCACTTCAATTTTTGATGCTAAAGCAGGTATTGCTTTGAATGATAACTTTGTTAAAGTTGTATCTTGGTACGATAACGAGTGGGGTTATTCAAACAAAATCATTGACTTAGTTCAAGAGATCGGTAAACTGTAATTAGTTTCCAAACATATTCAAAAGCCGTTTCGATTAATGTTGGGACGGCTTTTGTATTTTACAATATTCAAAAACAGCTATCTTAGTTGCTTATATACCTCCCTACCGTGAAAAGAATAGCTTATATTATCTTATTGCTTTTTGTTATTTCTAATTGCCTTGCTGATGTACCTGTTAAAGTCAGAAAAAGCTATAAGCACATAGTAAAATTGATAGAAGAAAAAAAAGCAGATGAGTTATCAAAACTCATCTCATATCCGCTTAAAAGACAAAATCCATTGCCGGATATAACAAATGCCAAGGCTTTCATCGCATATTACAATATATTATTTGATGATGCCTTTAGGAAGAAACTACGATCTTACAATGACTCTGTAATATTTAATCACAATGCACAATACGGATTAGTTGGAGGGATTTTTAACGGTGATATGTGGATTGGCGACGATGGGAAAATTGTAAGTATTAATTATAGCTCAAAACAAGAATTAAAATTAAAAGATCAACTAACAAAGCAAATCCAAAATAAAATGCATCCAAGCGTTAACTCGTGGAAAGAGAATATTTGGGTAGCAAAATCTAAAAATCTCTTAATCAGAATTGACGAAACCAATAAAGGGTTCAGATATGTATCATGGAGCCATGGACATTCAATCTCCGATAAGCCAGATTTAATTTTATATCATGGAAAAGAAGAAGCTCAAGGCACCATGGGTGGGTGGACTTATACATTTAAAAGTGGTGACTGGACTTACGAGTTTGATGATGTAGAAATGTGTGAAACCGATGATAAATGCGGTTTATTTCTCAGGATGTATTATAAAGATGATGTTAAAAGCGCCATTAGACTCACAGCAATTAAATAAGTAGCGTCTCATTTATTCCCCATCGCCTTATCAATTAACTCAACAATTCCCTCATTTTTAACAATCCATAAACCTAGCCGCTCGTCTGTAATACCATCTTTAAGTTGGTAGCTATAAGTAGGAGTTTCATTATTAAAGGATGTCTCCATATACTTAAAGTTGATATTGGGTGTATGGACCAGATCTTTCGCCACCTCTACAATATGGGTCGAGATCACAAAAAAAGTATTTTTTAATTTAGAGAATGCCGAGATAATTAATAATGAAGCATCATAAGCATCTTTTACATTAGTGCCTCTAAACAGTTCGTCAAAAATCACAAGCATATCCTGCGATTCATTCAGTTTTTGCGCCACATGTTTAACCCGTAAAACTTCGCTGTAAAAATGGCTGTGCCCTAATTGGATATCGTCCGAAAGATTGATTGTTGTAAATAATCCTTTAAACGTACTCGTTTCCATATAAGCAGCCGGAACAGGGAACCCTAGTTGAGATAAGTAGACAGAAACCCCGATAGCTTTTAATAAGGTTGATTTACCGGCCATATTAGTACCCGTAACAAAGCAGATGTTTCGAGCATTGTCAAACTCAATATCGTTAATAACCGGGTTGTGGATAAAGGGATGAAATAAGCCTTCAATATAAAGTATCTTTTTCCCTCCGTTGTTAATAACCGGCAGGCTAAAACCCAATCGCTTACCCTGTAAACTTACAGATGTGTATACATCCAATTGATAAACAATATCCAGTAAGGCCTTAATACTATCCCGCTTTAGGTGGCGAAACAAATAATCGGCATAGGTAATATTTAAGGCGCTTAAATTTTCTTTTACTGTTAATTGTTTAACCGTTTCAAAATCTTTATCATCCAAAATTTGGGTAATACTTGTATGAATGTCTTTCAGCAATTTTGGCAGTGTACCAGAGTTGGTAGCATTAGTAAACTCGCTGAGCTTATTCAGCAATTCGAGGATACTCCTAACCCCTTGTTGAATCACATAATATTCACTTTCCTTATAAAATACATGAGTAACCCGGTTTAACAGGTTTAACATTTTAGGAAAAGCACGTGGCTTTCCATATTGCATTAAGTAAAAATCGGCAAAATCGCACGCTACTCTATCAATAACAAACTCAATATCGGTTTTTTGAAAATAACTAAACGCATCAATGCGTTGCTGTATCTCGTCAGGATTGGTTAAAGGATTATTGAATATATTATTGAATTTCTCTTGTCCTTTCAGGGTTTGAGCACAATCAAAAAGAGCGCGTATTGATTGATTGGCGCCATTTTGAAAAATAGCCAAGTCTTTAAGCGTTTGATTATCGATCTCAAATTGCATAATAGTGTAATATGCTAAATATTAATAATTTATGCTCATAAACTCCAATAATCTACAACTTAATCATTTACTGTATTCAAAAGCCGTCCCAATGGTATCAGGGCGGCTTTTGTGTTTCCTCCCCCTTCGCTTGCGCGGCGTATACTTTTGCCGGGCCTTTGGCTGTACCTGCCCCCGCTTATCCCGCCTAAATTCCCAGGGCGGTGTAGGGTTAGCATCCTGCCATAAACCCAATTTCTGCATTTGTGCTTGTTGTTGATAACCAGCCAGTATCGGGTTGTTTTTAGAGTATTGGCTATATTGCCAGGCATAGCCGTTTTTCACCAGTTCGTAATTCACATTGGTGCCATTATCTAATATTACCAGGGCAATGGTGCGGCCATAACGGTCGTGTTCGTTGCCTTGTAATTTAACACCTTTGCCAAAGCACAGGTTGGCAGTAAACTGCCTGGCAGCCTGCCCAAAAGCCTGGCTTTTTTCGGGGCAATCAACCTCGGCCAATCGCACGGTAATCATCTGGTTATCCTTTGTCAGCACAACAATGGTATCACCGTCTTTAATCTTCACCACTTTTAGCAGATCGGGCGCTGTTTGGGTACAGCCTATTGGTAGGCATAACAACAGGCATAAGATCAGCCTTTTATAAAAATCAAGTTTTCGGTACATATCTGACTGGCAATTATAGGCTGGCGAAGTGCAAAAACATTGCTTTGTATCATTTATTTTACAATATTTTCTTGCACTATATAAAATATAAACAAAAAAATGTAAATTGGCTATGCGATACTCTAACTGACTTTTTACTATTGATTGACCATCAAATGATTATTAATTATTTGCTGCGGTCGCCCGAACCTTCTATTCAATATAAGGTTCGTGTGAATGTATTGGGCGAGGACCCCAATTCGACGGCAATTCAACAACTTCAACAAGAGGTTAAAGCCTCCATGCGCGTAAAAAAGCTGCTCTCACGGCAGGATGCAAGCGGTAAAATTATATCGCAGCGCAATATTTACGATAAGTGGCAGGGTGCCCATTGGATCCTGGCATCCCTGGCCGATATTGGTTATCCCCCAAATGATCCATCCTTAATCCCCGTGGCCGATCAGTTATTGGATTTCTGGCTCTCAGATCAGTTTCAAAACGAGTTTATTGCCGAAACCAAGTCAAAGGCTTACCAGCAAATGGGCATCCCGGTAATGCAGGGCAGGCACCGCAGGTGTGCCTCGCAACAAGGCAACCTGCTTTATATGTTGTTAAAATTAGGGATAAACGATACCCGCATAGATGAGTTATTTCAGCGCCTTATTAAGTGGCAATGGCCCGATGGCGGCTGGAACTGCGACAAAAACCCCAATGCCAACAACTCATCCTTTATGGAGACATTACTCCCCCTTCGCGGCATCTCATTGTATGCCCAAACAACAGGCAATACAGAGGCTAAGGTGGCGGCCGAAAGAGCAGCAGATATTTTCCTGAAAAGGCATCTTTACAAAAGCCAGCAAACCGGCCAAATTATCCACCCCGAATTTACATTACTGCATTACCCGCTATACTGGCATTACGATATACTGGGTGGTTTAAAGGTAATGGCCGAGGCTGGTTTTATTAATGATGAACGCTGCAATAGCGCACTCGATCTGCTACAGCGCAAAGAGCTGGCAAAAGGCGGCTGGCCGGTAGAAAGATCGCACTATAAAACCTCAAACATGCTTCACCTGGGGGCCGATTATGTAAGCTGGGGAGCAACCAGTAAAACCAGGCTTAATGAGTGGGTAACCGCGGATGCATTATCTGTGTTGAAAGCGGCAGGCCGTATCTCGCCGGGCAATGTTTTTGCCGAGCGTAACGAAGGCGTAGAAGATTACTCCCAAATATAATATTTGAAAGCCGTACAGTTCCCATAAAAAAACAGCCGGCAACGAGGTATTCAAACAATTTTTACTTTTTCTTACGGAGAATCAATTTTATTATAAATTTGAAATGCGGAAACGGCTTTGTCGGTAACGCCCAATTACAACCCGAATAAAATTGAAATTCATGAAAAAATCGTTACTGCTTACTGTGTGCTGCGTTATGCTGGCATTTGGTCTTCGTGCTCAAATACCTGCGTTAGAACGCATAGAACCCATGTTTTGGTGGGCTGGCATGGCAAACCCTAACCTGCAATTAATAGTGCATGGTAACAATATTGCAAGCCGCCAGGTGCAGCTTTCTTACCCTGGTGTAAAGCTGGTGGCAGTGCATAAAGTCGAAAATTCTAATTACTTATTCATCGATCTTAAGCTTTTTTCCGGTATAGTACCGGGAACGTTCCCGATAAAATTCGTTAAAAAGGGCGAAAAGGATTTAACTTACAGCTACAGTATTAAGGCACGCAATCACGATGCCAACCGGATACAAGGTGTAACCAATAAAGACCTTATTTATCTGCTGATGCCAGATCGCTTCTCTAACGGCGACCCTGGCAATGATACCAAAACAGGCATGCTGGAGCAAGGCGTAAACCGCGACTCTATGTATGCCCGCCACGGCGGCGATATCCAGGGCTTAATGAACCACCTGGATTATTTGAAAGATCTGGGTGTGACAGCCGTTTGGATGACCCCCGAAATTGAGAACGATGAGCCCCACGCCTCTTATCACGGCTATGCAGTAACCGATTATTATAAAATAGACCCGCGCTATGGTACCAACGAGCTTTATAAGCAATATGTAGAGAAGTGCCACGCCATGGGCCTAAAGGTTATTAAAGATTTGGTGCATAACCACATAGGCACAGAATCTTACCTGATCAAAGATATGCCGATGAAAAGCTGGGTACACCAGTGGCCAAAATACACCAACTCTAACTTTAGGGATATGGCCGTAGAGGACCCGCATGGCTCGGCATTGGATAAAAAGATTATGCTTGATGGCTGGTTCGACCACCGCATGGCAGATCTGGATGAAACCAACCCTTATGTACAAAACTACCTTACCCAAAACCATATCTGGTGGGTAGAATATGCCGGTATAGATGGGTTCCGCCTGGATACTTACCCTTATAACGATGCCGCTTACATGGCTAAATGGGCACAGGATGTAACTAAAGAATTTCCGCGCCTTTCTATTTTCGGCGAAACGCTGGTGTGGAGCGTGGCCAACCAGGCTTTCTTTGTACAGGGCGACAAGGTGAACCGCGGTTTCGATACCCATTTGCCGGGCGTTACCGATGGCGTAGTAAAAGATGCCATTATAGAAACCCTGAATGGTAAAGAAAGCTGGACAGACGGTGTTAACCGACTATACGCCGTACTTGCGCAAGATTTTTTATATGCCGACCCAACCAAGAATACCATCTTTTTGGATAACCATGACATGAGCCGCTTCTTATCAACCGTACATGAAGACTATGCCAAATATAAATCGGGCATGGCCATGCTGCTTACGCTGCGCGGCGTACCTCAGCTATATTATGGCGATGAGATTTTGATGAAAGGCGAATCGAACCCCGATGGCCTGGTTCGTGAAGATTTTGCCGGTGGATGGAAAGGCGATAAGGCTAATAAATTTACCGCTGCAGGGCGTAACGAGAAAGAAAATGATGCTTTTAACTATGTACGTAAACTGGCTAATTACCGCAAAAATACCACTGCTTTACAAACCGGTAAATTAATGCAATTTATACCGCAAAAAGGTATTTATGTGTACTTTAGATACGACGATAAAAAATCTGTAATGATGGTTTATAACAGCAACGAAAAAGAAGCAAGCACCACTACCGATTATTTTGCCGAACGCATTAATGGTGCAAAAAAAGCCAAAAATGTAATCAGCGATGAAACAATAAATTTAGATAAACTGACTATTCCCGGCAAATCAACCTTAATACTGGAACTTTTGCCTGCAACCAAATAATAAAATACCACAATGACTGATATTAAAGCCTGCATATTCGACCTCGACGGAGTGATTGTTGATACTGCAGTTTACCACTATAAAGCCTGGAAACGCCTGGCTAACGAACTGGGTTTCGATTTTACCGAAGAACAGAACGAGCAACTAAAAGGCGTGAGCCGTGTACGTTCCCTGCAACTTATTTTAGGCTGGGGCGGTGTTACCAAAACCGAAGCCGAGCAAACCGAACTGGCTACCCGCAAAAACGACTGGTATGTGGACATGATTAACCAGATGACCCCGGCCGAGATACTGCCCGGTGCATTGGATTTCCTGGAAGCATGCCGCGCAGCAGGTTTAAAAACTGCATTAGGTTCGGCAAGTAAAAACTCCATGACCATTTTAAACAAGGTTGGCATTGCCCACCTGTTTGATACCATTGTTGATGGTAACCACGTGAGCGCACCAAAACCAGATCCCGAAGTATTTTTAAAAGGAGCCGAAGCATTAGGGGTATCCCCTACCGAGTGCGTTGTTTTTGAAGATGCTATTGCCGGTGTACAGGCTGCCAAAAATGGCGGCATGAAAGCCGTGGGTATCGGTTCGCCGGAAACATTGAGTCAGGCTGATTTGGTGGTTAGCGGTTTGGATAAGATGACGATTGAGAAATTGAAAGAATTATAAGAACGATTTACTAACCACCTTGCCATTCTGAGTGTAACGAAGAATCTTCTGCGCCATCAAAGCTCAACACTTTGCAATCGAAGAAGATTCTTCACTACCGTTCAGAATGACAAAAGGGAGTAAACAATAAAAAAGATACTTATTACAAAAAATTATAAAAACCGTCTTGTCATTCTGAGTGTAACGAAGAATCTTCTACATCATCAAAGCTCAACACTTTGCAGGCGAAGAAGATTCTTCACTATCGTTCAGAATGATAAAAGGGGGTAAACAATAAAAAAGATACTTATTACAAAAAATTATAAAAACCGTCTTGTCATTCTGAGTGTAACGAAGAATCTTCTGCACCATCAAAGCTCAACACTTTGCAATCGAAGAAGATTCTTCACTATCGTTCAGAATGACAAAAGGGGGTAAACAACAAAAGAGATACTTATTACAAAAAATTATAAAAACCGTCTTGTCATTCTGAGTAACGAAGAATCTTCTGCACCATTAAGGTTCAACACTTTGCAGGCGAAGAAGATTCTTCACTATCGTTCAGAATGACAAAAGGGGGTAAAAAATAAAAAAGATACTCATTACAAAAAATTATAAAAACCGTCTTGTCATTCTGAGTGTAACGAAGAATCTTCTGCACCATCA
>NZ_MPPL01000001.1:3556905-3612433 GCF_001911425.1 Mucilaginibacter polytrichastri
CATTACAAAAAATTATAAAAACCGTCTTGTCATTCTGAGTGTAACGAAGAATCTTCTGCACCATCAAAGCTCAACACTTTGCAATCGAAGAAGATTCTTCACTATCGTTCAGAATGACAAAAGGGGGTAAACAATAAAAGAGATACTTATTACAAGAATTATACATGAAAGATTACATCAAAGTTGATGAGTGGAAAATTATCGAAGAAGGGTTTGATCCACACTACAATAAGATTTCAGAAAGCATATTTAGTTTAGGTAATGGCCGCATGGGCCAGCGCGCCAATTTTGAGGAAGCCTACAGCGGCGACACGTTACAAGGCAATTACGTAGCCGGCGTTTACTATCCCGATAAAACACGTGTAGGCTGGTGGAAAAACGGCTACCCCGAATATTTTGCCAAAGTATTAAACGCAGCAAACTGGATAGGTATCGATATTACTATTGAAGGCGAACAACTTGATCTGGCTCAATGTACCACCCAACAGTTTAGCCGCGAGCTAAACATGAAAGAAGGGTACCTTAAACGTACCTTCACTGCTACCACCAAAAACGGCAAACAGGTAGCTGTAGAATCTACCCGTTTTTGCAGCATGGCCGATGATGAGACCGGCGCTATCCGTTATGCCCTTACCCCATTAAACTTTAGCGGCGAGGTTACTATAACACCTTACATTGATGGCGATGTAAAAAATAAAGATGCCAACTACGACGAAAAATTTTGGGATGAAGTAAAAAAAGGCACATCTACTAATGGTGCTTTTGTACAGCTTCGTACCAAAAAAACAGGCTTTGAAGTAGCTACAGGGATGCTGGTAAGTATTTTGCAAAACAATCAGCCAATTGACGCCGGTTTTAAACCGGTTGAAAAGGAGAAATATGTAGCCCTGCAAACCACGTTGCAGGTAAAGGCCAACGAGCCTGTTACTATCTATAAGTTTGCAGCTAACCTATCATCACAAAACCATCCTGCCGATCAGTTAGAGGAAGTTTTAAATGACACACTCCAACGCATTGCAGCCAAAGGTTTTGACACCATGCTGGCCGAACAAGCCGCTGCCTGGGCCGAGAAATGGAAACACAACGATATTATTATCGAAGGCGATGCTTCTGCACAGCAGGGTATCCGTTTTAATATATTCCAACTAAACCAAACCTATACCGGCGAGGATGATCGTTTAAACATCGGGCCCAAAGGTTTCACCGGCGAAAAATACGGAGGCTCAACCTACTGGGATACCGAAGCCTATTGCGTGCCTTTTTACCTGGCAACAGCCGATCAAAAAGTTACCCGCAATTTGTTGCTTTACCGCTATAAGCAATTAGGTAAAGCGATTGAAAACGCGGCTTCACTTGGCTTTAACAATGGTGCTGCCCTATACCCCATGGTTACTATGGACGGTACCGAATGCCATAACGAGTGGGAAATTACCTTTGAGGAAATTCACCGTAACGGCGCCATTGCTTATGCTATATTTAATTATGTCCGTTACACAGCCGACGATGCTTACCTGGCCGATTATGGTTTAGAGGTATTGATCGCCATCTCCCGTTTTTGGTCGCAGCGTGTTAATTGGAGCGATGATAAGCAACAGTATGTGATGCTTGGTGTAACCGGTCCAAACGAGTACGAAAACAACATTAACAACAACTGGTACACCAGTAAATTAGCCGTTTGGTGTATGAAATATACACTGGAAGTTGTAAAACAGGTAAAAGCAAACGAGCCTGACAAATACAATGCACTGGCAACAAAGATCAACTTTAGTATCGACTCGGAAACTGCCAAATGGAGTAACATTGTGGAGCAGATGTACTATCCGTATTCAGAGAAGCTAGGCGTATTTTTACAGCAGGACGGCTACCTGGATAAAGAGCAGATCCTGGTGAAAGACCTACCCGCTGCAGATCGCCCTATTAATCAAAAATGGAGCTGGGACCGTATCCTGCGCTCTTGCTATATTAAACAGGCCGATGTATTGCAGGGTATTTATTTCTTCGAGGATGAATACGACTTGGAAACCATCCGCAGAAACTTCGACTTTTATGAGCCGCGCACGGTGCATGAGTCATCGTTATCGCCATGCGTACACGCTATTTTAGCTGCCAAACTGGGCGACGAGGCACGTGCTTACGAGTTTTACCTGCGTACCTCACGCTTAGATCTCGACGATTATAACAACGATACCGAAGATGGTTGCCACACCACCTCCATGGCAGGCACTTGGATGTCGGTAGTAGAAGGCTTTGGCGGTATGCGCGTTAAGGATGGCAAGCTATCATTCCAACCGTTTTTACCGGCTAAATGGAATTCGTTCTCTTTCCATGTTGGTTTCCGCGGCGCATTGCTTAATATTAAAGTGAGCAAAGAAGGTGTGCAAATCACTAACCATTCTGAAGCAGAAATCGTAGTTATAGTACATGGCAAAGAACAATTGGTGAAAGCCAATGCCGATGTCATTTTAGAAGCTTAATAGAATGAACAAAACCCAACGGCTTATTTTAGGTATAGTAGCGGCTTTAGGCTTTGCCATAATTATGCGATGGGTCTTCGCAATAGATAGTTTTAGTCGCTTTTTTAGTGTAATGACTGTTACCTTTTTGGTAGGCTTGCCATTTGCCGTTGGTTATATTACTGTGTACTTATGTAATTTAGATACAGTTAGGTATAAATCCAATGCTTTTTTTATTCCATTTATCCCGATAGTAACTTTCTTTTTACTAACGCTGTTTTTAAAAATAGAGGGAGCTGCATGTTGGATAATGATACTACCGGTATTTCTAATACTTGCAGGTTTGGGCGGTTTAACAGCCCGATATTATAAGCTAAAAAAAGAAGATCGCATCAATAACACTTACGTTTTCATAGTTGCTTTGTTGCCTTTTTTGATTTCCCCGCTGGAAAAAATGATCAGTGTTATACCTGGTAAATACAGAGCATATACCGAAATTGAGATACATGCCACTAAAACACAGATTTGGCAAAATGTAACCCGTGTACGCGCCATTTCTACCGCGCAAGATAGTGCCTCGTTTACACGCTTCCTTGGGTTTCCACGACCTATAAAAGCTGAATTAGATACGGCGGGTGTTGGCGGTAAACGCGAGGCAATTTTTGACAAGGGGTTAGTATTTCACGAAACCGTGATTGCCTATCAGCCATTGAAATCAATGACGTTTACCATCAAAGCCAATCCTTACGAAATACCATCAGCAACAATGGACAAGCATATTGTTGTTGGAGGTGATTTTTTTGATGTATTAACCGGCACTTACGAATTGGAACAAATTGATAGCCATACTTGCCGGTTAAAGCTTTACAGTAATTTTAAACTGAGTACCACATTTAATTTCTACGCAAGCATCTGGGCAAATTGGATTATGAAAGATATTCAACTAAACATTCTGAAAGTAATTAAAGCAAGGGCAGAGCAGAAAGTCTAATATGAAATTCAGATTTTACATTTTGTTGGCCGCTTTATGCGTTAATCAATTAACTGTTGCCCAGCAAAAAACAAAAAAACGTATGCAATCCGATCCAAACCATAAACTAGTGATATACCAGCTGTTGCCACGGCTGTTTGGCAATGCTAAAACTGTAAATAAGTTTTACGGCTCCGTGGAAGAAAATGGCGTTGGCAAGTTTAACGATATTACTGATATCGGTTTACAGGAGCTCAAAAAGATGGGCTTTACACACATTTGGTACACCGGTGTAATTGAGCACGCCACCATGACTGATTACTCGGCTTTTGGTATCATTCCCGATGATCCGGATGTGGTGAAAGGCCGCGCGGGTTCGCCTTATGCGGTTAAAGATTATTATGATGTAGATCCCGACCTTGCCATCGATGTTAAAAACCGCATGGCCGAATACGAAGCCTTAATTAAACGTACCCATACCAATGGCATGCAGGTATTGATGGATTTTGTGCCCAACCACGTAGCCCGTACCTATCACTCGGATGTAATGCCGGCAGGTATGCGAAATTTTGGTGAAGACGATGATAAAAACAAAGCATTCGACCCTAAAAATGATTTCTACTATATCCCCGGTCAGCCATTTAAAGTTCCCGGAGGGTATAACCCGGGCGGGAATGATTTCCATAGTCCGTTGAAAGATGGGCATTTTGATGAGAACCCTGCCAAAGCAACAGGTAACAATATATTCAGTGCCGCACCATCGTTAGATGATTGGTTCGAAACCATCAAGCTAAATTATGGCGTTGATTACCAAAACGGGCATCAAACACACTTTGACCCTATCCCCCCGGTTTGGCAAAAGATGTACGATATCCTTAACTTTTGGAGCAACAAAGGCATCGATGGTTTCCGTTGCGACATGGTGGAGTATGTACCTTTTGAGTTTTGGGGCTGGGTAATTCCAAAACTAAAAGCAGCCCACCCCCATCTTATTTTTATCGGCGAAGCTTACAATAAAACCGAATACAATAATTACTTATTTAAGGGACATTTCGATTACCTGTATGACAAGGTTGGCTTGTATGATGCTGTGAGAAAATTGGTTAGTAATGATAGCCATGCCAGCACCTGGGATATTAACAGTGTTTGGAATAACGATAGCAAAGGCATTGATGAGCACATGATCCGCTTTATGGAAAACCATGATGAGCAACGCATTGCATCCCCCGATTTTGCAGGCAACCCTTGGTATGCAGTCCCGGGGATGATCGTTACGGCAACCTTAAATACAGGCCCGGTAATGATCTATTTCGGGCAGGAAGTTGGTGAACCTGGAGCCGGCGTAGAAGGCTTCGGCGGGCAGGATGGGCGCAGCAGTATCTTCGATTACTGGGGCGTACCCGAGCATCAAAAATGGTTAAACAATGGCCAGTTCGATGGCGGGCAGTTATCAGACAGCCAAAAACAACTGCGCGGTTTCTACCGTAAACTGCTTAACGCTGTAAAAGATAACGAAGCATTAAACAGTGGTAGGTTTTACGAGCTGATGATGGCTAACGAACATAACACCGGTTTTAACCAGCGCGTATACATGTATTTACGCTATACCGATAACCAAAGAGTATTAGTAATTACCAACTTTAATAGAAACGAACAGCATTTAAACGTGAAACTACCTGCCGACTTATTGCAGCAATTGCACGTAAGCGGTAGTGTAAATTTTATCGATTTATTAAATGGCACTGCGTATAGTACGAGTGATATTAATAATGGATTGGATATTACGCTGCCGGCAACTAGTGGGGTAATGTTGAAAATTCAGTAATAAACTATGTCATGCTGAACTTGTTTCAGCACCCCACATGCTAAGTAACCGGTGTACTAAGCACGTGGCTTGTCCTGTGGGATGCCGAAACAAGTTCGGCATGACGGGCGGAGATGATTTAAAGAAGAGATGAAACAAAGTTTACCCGTTCCCAACCAATGAACGATGAACTAACGAACCAATAATAAACCCTAATTAAATGAGTAAACCCGCTGTAGCCGAAAAACCCAGACTAAGTTTTTGGCAAATCTGGAACATGAGCTTCGGCTTTCTGGGCATCCAATTTGGCTTTGCCTTACAAAACGGAAATGCCAGCCGTATCCTGACAAAGTTCGGGGCAGATGTAGAGCATTTGTCATGGTTTTGGCTGGCAGCACCCATCACCGGGATGATCGTTCAGCCCATCATAGGCCATTACAGCGACCGTACCTGGAACAGGCTGGGCCGCCGTCGTCCTTACTTTTTAACCGGGGCTATATTATCGGCTATCGCTTTATTCCTGATGCCAAACTCGGCCGCCATCGCTTCTATCGCCCCTCCTATTTTGGTAGGCGCAGGTATGTTGATGATTATGGATGCATCGTTCAACGTAGCGATGGAACCCTTCCGTGCATTAGTTGCCGATAACCTGCCGGATAGCCAGCGCAGCATCGGTTTCTCGGTACAAACCTGCTTAATTGGGTTGGGTGCTGTAGTAGGTTCCTGCCTGCCTTATATTTTCTCGAATTGGTTTCATGTAGCATCTACCGCTCCAAACGGGCAGGTAGAAGACAACGTAAAATATTCTTTTTATGTGGGTGGCACCATGCTGCTGCTTACCGTTTTGTGGACTATCATCCGCACAAAAGAATACTCACCCGCCGAGTATGCCAGCTTTCATCCCACTGAAGATGTAGAGGAGAAACCCAAAAGTGGACTTACCGAAATACTCAATGATTTAAAAAAGATGCCCAAAACCATGAAGCAATTAGGGTTGGTTCAGTTCTTTTCCTGGTTCGCGCTTTTCTCAATGTGGGTATTTACAACCCCGGCCATTGCATCGCACATTTACCATGTGGCTCCCGGCGATACCTCTTCGGCAAAATACAGCGAAGCGGGTAATTGGGTGGGCATCCTGTTTGGTGTTTACAATGGTGTATCTGCTATTTATGCTTTGGTACTACCCTCTGTTGCTAGAGCTACCAGCCGTAAACAGGCACATGCTTTCTCTTTGGTAATGGGTGGAATCAGTTTATTATCAATATTTTTTATTAAAGACCCTATGTGGCTTATCGCGCCAATGGTGGGTATCGGCCTGGCATGGGGTAGTATTTTGGCTATGCCTTATGCCATTTTATCAAGCGCTATCCCGGCAAAAAAAATGGGGGTATATATGGGTATCTTTAACTTCTTTATCACTTTCCCGCAAATTGTTAACGGCTTTTTCGGCGGGCCGATCGTAAAATATTTTTACAACGGGCAATCTATCTATGCCATTCTATTAGCTGGCATTTTCATGCTTTTCGCCGCAATTTCGGTGCTATTTGTGCAAGACAGTAAGGATATTAATGTTAAGCAAACGTTGCAATAACGTTAGATTGACATTTATTGGCGCAATTGTTGGTAAATATCAATATATTGGCTTCTTTAAGCTCAAGCACTACTGATCACCAAGAAATCAAATTCATGGACGAAAATATACTTAATCCCGATGATTTATTAGGAAACAAGCTCATCAGCGAAGAAGATGATGATGAGTTTCATCACCTCAATAATCCTGTGCTGGGGCTAAAACCCATTGTTAAAAAATATTTAGGCACGGTAACAGACGTTAAAGAGGTTGGTAACAAGTTCTTTTTTACAGACAGCGAAGCCAGGGTTGAAGTTACCGTAGTAACTGACGAAATTATCCGGGTAAGGTTAGCGCCACACGGTGTTTTCTTAGAAGAATTCTCTTACGCCGTACCCAAGCAGGAGCAAAAGGTTTCTGTTTTTTCACTGCACGAAGACGAATTGGAATACCGGGTATCTACCAGTACGGTAAACTGCCATATCCGTAAAATAGATTTTTTTATCTCTTTTTCTGATACTCAAAACCATATTACCAACCAGGATGCTGTACCCATGCACTGGGAAGAGAACACGCAGTTTGGTGGCTATTATGTGTTTGGCACCAAGGTATGTAATACCGACGAAGCTTTTTATGGCCTGGGCGATAAAGCATCAGATCTTAATCTCCGTGGCCGGCGGTTTAAAAACTGGAACACCGATGCCTATTCTTTCGGCTGGAACCAGGACCCTTTGTACCGGAGTATCCCCTTCTACATTAGCTTAAACGAAGGTATTGCCCACGGTATTTTTTTTGATAATACTTTTAAAGCCACATTTGACTTTGGTGCCGAAGACCGTACCAAAACCAGTTTCTGGGCAGATGGCGGCGAACTGCAATATTATTACATCCACGGCCCGCATATGATGGACGTGGTAAAAAGTTACCACCTGTTAACAGGCACCCACCCTATGCCGCCGCTTTGGGCGCTGGGCTATCACCAATGCCGCTGGAGTTATTATCCGGAGAGTAAGGTAATGTCGGTTGCTAAAGGCTTCCGTAAAAACCAGATCCCTTGCGATGGTATTTACCTGGATATTGATTACATGGATGGCTACCGCTGCTTTACCTGGAACCGCAAATATTTCCCCGATCCTAAAAAAATGATTAAGGAACTGGCTGCTGATGGTTTTAAAACCGTGGTAATTATTGATCCGGGTATCCGTGTGGATGATAATTACAGCGTATTTAAAGAAGGTAAAGAGAAACGTTATTTCTGCCGCCGTAGTGATGATTACTTTATGGAAGGCCACGTTTGGCCGGGCCGCTGCCAGTTCCCTGATTTTACCAATCCGGAAGTACGTGCCTGGTGGGGCGGTTTATTCGACGAATTAGTACAGCTTGGCGTTGCCGGCGTATGGAATGATATGAACGAGCCTGCCGTTTTTGGCGCAGGTACCTTCCCGGATGATGTACGCCACCAATACGATGGTTTCCGTGGGTCGCACCGTAAGGCACATAATGTTTACGGCATGCAGATGGTGCGTGCAACCTACGAAGGTTTGCGCAAGCTGATGAAAAATAAACGTCCGTTTACCATTACCCGTGCGGGTTACTCGGGCCTGCAGCGTTATGCCTCCGTTTGGACGGGTGATAACGTAGCATCATGGGAACATTTGCGTTTGGGTAATATCCAGTGCCAGCGTTTGTCTATGTCGGGCGTGCCGTTTTGTGGTACAGATATAGGCGGCTTTAGCGGCGAGCCGGATGGCGAGTTGTTTACCCGCTGGATCCAGTTTGGCGCCTTCTCGCCGTTTATGCGTGCACACTCGGCCGGCGATACCAAAGAGCGCGAACCATGGAGCTTTGGCGAACCTTACACTACTATTAATCGTAAATTTATTGAGCTGCGTTACCGCCTGCTACCCTACCTGTATTCTACCTTCTGGGAGCATCACCGATATGGCTTCCCGATATTAAGGCCGGTAGTTTTGCAAGAGCAGGACATTTTAGCCAACCAGGCCCGCCAGGATGAATTTACCTACGGAGATAAAATATTAGTTTGCCCGGTTATGGAACCCGGACAAACCAGTCGCCCGGTTTATCTGCCCAAAGGCCAGTGGTATAACTTCTGGACTAATGAAATAGCAGATGGTGGCGTGGAAGTTATGGTACCTACCCCCTTAGAAACCATCCCGGTATTTATTAAAGCCGGTGCTGTATTGCCGGAGTACCCGGTAATGCAATACGTAGGCGAAAAAGAGATTGATGAAGTTAAACTGAACGTTTATTACAGCAACCACGAGGTAAACTCGTTCTTGTTTGAAGATTACGGTGAAACCTTTGCTTACGAACAGGATATTTACCTGGAGAAAAAGTTTATTGTAAGCGGTAAGGATACACTGCTAACCATTGAGCAAACGATGGAAGGCTTATATACACCACGATACGAAAACTATCACTTCAAAATCATTGGCCTGCCATTTAAACCATCTAAAATAATTATCGATGGCAAAACTGTAGGCGATTTTGTACTCACCGAAGAAAAATGCTACGAGTTTAAATTCTCCAAAAACTTTAAGCATATCGAAATACTTAAGTAATGCAAAGGCCCCTATAAAACCGGGGCCTTTGCATTATTTCTTGTTCATTATTTGAATATTCATTATTTGCTTTACAGTAAATTTGGATTTATTCATTCCCAAATGTCCATAACCGTAAACATATCCTTCTTCAAAAAAACCCACAACGTCAATAACTAAGTAACATTTCCAATAATTTTCATGTACATATCGTAGTTCTTTTAGATGACGGCTTTTAATATTTATATTATCTGGTATTTCTAACTCAATACCAACGTCCTTACAATCTTTATTCCATGAATGTAAACTCCAATACTCCTCTATTCCACTGTAAGTAAACCGCGTGTATACCAATTCTTTCCTATGTTCATTGAGATCGCAGGCGTTAACATAATTAGGATAGCCATCGGGAAGTACTGGCGGAGGAAATAACATATTAGATACTTTTTGAGCAAAAGTTACTTGGCTAAAAAGTATTAATACTGCTATGATTATTGATTTCACGCTAAATTTTTTAATCAGTAAAAATTTCCAAGTTTAATAACTTTTTCAGCAATAATATATCCTGTTCTGAACCAATGATAGAACATGATTTGTTTCTAAATATAATAGAATAATCCATCTGTTTAACGCAAACACTTTTATCTAACCAACAATATTGCTACTTTACATGAGCTTGCACAAACAAGCGGCAAATATTTACGTTCAACCTTAAAAGGCCATCATTTTTAATTTATACAGACTGGTCTTAATGCTAAACCCATGGCAAAGCAAACTAATAAAACCAACACAGAACCATCATTAAACGACAGTACTGCCTCAGCTGCAACGCCGTTTCCTGAATCAACAAAAACAATAAAACCTGCTGCTGCTGCTGCTGCTGCAAAAAAAGTGACAACAAAAGCAGCCGGGATTGATAAGGTTATTATCCCGAAGGCTTCGAAAACAGTTAAATCTACAACAGAAGATGGCAACCCAACCGAAGCACTCACCATAACCGGCAACCATGCAGGTTACATAGAATTTTACAGCCGCTTTACCGATTTTGATATCAACCTGTTTAAGGCCGGTAAGCACTTTAAGCTTTACGAAAAACTGGGCTCGCACGTGGTGCAGCACCAGGGTGTAACGGGTACTTATTTTGCCGTTTGGGCGCCTAATGCCAAATATGTTTCGGTAATTGGTAATTTCAATTACTGGAGTGCAGGTTCGCACCCATTAAATGCACGTTGGGATGGATCGGGTATTTGGGAAGGCTTTATTCCACACGTTGGCAATGGCGAGGTTTATAAATATTTTATTAATTCAAATACCGGTGAAGACCTGCAAAAAGGTGATCCCTTTGCCCTGCGCTGGGAAATACCGCCAAGCACGGCATCTATCGTAACCGATACTTATTACGAGTGGAAGGATGAAGAATGGATGTATGACCGCCGCCAGCATAATGGCATTAATAAACCTTATTCGGTTTACGAGATGCACGTTGGCTCGTGGGCGCGCAGCCCCGAAAGCCCCGACGAATTTTTAACCTACCGCCAGCTTGCGGCAAAACTGGTGCCTTATGTTAAAGAGCTGGGCTTTACACATGTAGAGTTTATGCCGATAGCAGAGCACCCGTATTATCCAAGCTGGGGCTACCAGATCACCGGTTATTATGCGGCATCATCTCGCTATGGTTCCCCGCAAGATTTGATGTTTTTGGTAGAAGAACTACACAAAGCCGGCATTGGCGTTATACTGGATTGGGTTCCATCCCACTTCCCGGGTGATGCACATGGCTTGTATAATTTTGATGGCACACACTTATATGAGCATGCCGATCCGCAGAAAGGCTTCCACCCCGACTGGAAATCATATATATTTAATTACGGCCGTAACGAGGTACGTGCGTTTTTAATCAGTAATGCATTTTTTTGGCTGGATCGTTACCACGTAGATGGCTTACGTGTAGATGCCGTTGCATCTATGCTTTACCTCGATTATTCGCGCAAACATGGCGAATGGGAACAAAACGTTTTCGGCGGTAATGAAAATCTCGAAGCCATCTCTTTTTTGAAAGAATTTAACGAGGCGGTTTACCAAAACTTCCCCGATGTACAAAATATAGCAGAAGAATCTACATCGTTCAGTGGCGTTAGTCGCCCGGTGTTTATGGGGGGCTTAGGCTTTGGAATGAAATGGATGATGGGCTGGATGCATGATACCATCAAGTATTTCAGCGAAGATCCTATTAACCGCAAATACCACCACGAGCAGATCACCTTTAGTTTAATCTATGCCTTTACCGAGAATTTCATGCTGCCTTTTTCGCACGATGAGGTAGTTTACGGCAAAGGTTCTATGCTAAGCAAAATGCCGGGCGACGACTGGCAGCGCTTTGCCAACCTGCGCCTGCTGTATGGTTATATGTTTAGCCACCCCGGAACCAAACTGTTATTTATGGGCAGCGAATTTGGCCAAAGCAGCGAATGGAACTACCAACACTCGTTAGACTGGCACCTGCTGCAATACGAAAGCCATAACGGTATAAAAGAAACCATAAAAGGCCTTAATCAACTTTATAAAACAGAACCTGCACTGTACGAAAAGCAGTTTGACTGGAGTGGTTTTGAATGGATTGATGGTGGTAATGCGAATGACTCGATACTAATTTACATCCGTAAAGGTAATGACCAGACAAACGACCTGGTTGTGGTATTGAACATGACCCCGGTTGTACGTTACGATTACAGGATTGGCGTACCTGTGGCAGGCCAATGGAAAGAGGTTTTCAACACCGACCAAACAGCATATTGGGGTAGTGGCATCATTAACTACGATACTATAAATTCGGAACCCGAAAACTGGCATGGCCGGGATAATTCTATCCGTATTAATGTGCCGCCTTTGGCCGCAGCTATCTTCAAAAAACAAAGATAATTAACATGACTAATTCGAGATTCTTTTATCTATATCTCATTGGCGGTATCCTGGCGCTTGCATTGTTAATTTATAACATTGCAAGCACCTACCCCGCTGTACAATTTGCATCTATTTCTTTCGAAGTATTTCTGGTTATCGTGCTGTTTTACCTGGCCAATAAAACTTACCATGAGAAGAAGGATAAGGAGATGATGTAGTTTCATTTCAAATTAAAATTGTCATTGCGAGGTACGAAGCAATCTCGTAGCTAATCAAATCGAACAAGGGTAGCTATGAGATTGCCACACTATCGCTCGCAATGACAAATTTGTTATTAGTGCTCCAACAAATTCCTTATCTTGTTCTCATCAATATCCCTCAATGAAATACTTTAAGGCTATCTTTTCTGTTGCTGTAACTTTAGCGCTGATATGGGCTTTGCAACATAAGTTTGGCAGCTTGCCGCCTATTGGCAACTTCTTTAATCCGGCTAACGGGTTTTGGCAAAATGCAGAAAGCAAACACATTTTAACATCCGAAGAATTAAAAATAGAGGGCTTGCAGCAGCCGGTTACCATCCGGTTTGATAGCAACATGATCCCACATGTATTCGCCAAAAACAACCACGACCTTTACCTGGCGCAAGGCTACATCACCGCCCGCGACAGGCTTTGGCAAATGGACATACAAACCCGCAGTGCATCTGGCAGACTGGCCGAAGTGGTTGGACCTAAGGCACTGGAGGTAGACCGTTATCACCGCCGCATGGGGATGGTTTATGGTGCAGAGAACACGCTGAGAGGCATAATGAAAGACCCTGTGATGCGTGAGGTTATAACTGCTTACACCGAAGGCGTTAATAGTTATGTACGCAATCTGAGTCCGCGCGATTACCCGATAGAATTTAAACTACTTGATTATAAACCCGAAGAGTGGAAACCAATTAACTGTGCTTTTCTGTTAAAACTTATGTCTGAAACCTTAGCGGGCGGATCTGATGAGTTTTTGATGACCAGTACATTAAAGAAATTCGGCGCAGCCACAGTAAAAGATCTTTTCCCCGATTATCCTTTCCGTACAGACCCCATCATTCCGGCAGGTACTAAATGGGATTTTAAGGCACTGCCCATTCCCAAACCATCAAAAAGCTTTTTGGCAGAGCAAAGCGATATTAAAACCACGCAAAAGGTAGAGGGCATTGGCAGTAATAACTGGGTAATTGCCGGCAGTAAAACTGCAAGCGGCTACCCTATCCTGGCTAATGACCCGCATTTAAATTTAACGCTGCCATCCATTTGGTACCAGATGCAAATGGAAGCGCCTGGCGTAAACGTATATGGCGTTACCCTGCCGGGGGCGCCTTGTGTGGTTATTGGCTACAACAACAAAATTAGCTGGGGCGTAACCAATGTTGATGCCGATGTGCTGGATTGGTACCAGATTAAATTTAAAGATGCGTCTAAAAACGAATACTGGTACAATAACAAATGGAACAAGGTAACCCGCCGTATTGAGGAGATTAACATCCGCGGCGAAAAAACATTGTATGATACCGTTTTATATACCCACCATGGGCCGGTTGTGTATGAGGATACGAATAAAAAACCTCATTATTCATACGGAAACATCCCGGTGGGTACGGCGCTGAGATGGATAGCGCATGATGAATCGGACGAGTTTAAAACTTTTTACCTGCTTAACCGGGGTAAAAATTATGCTGATTATCGCACAGCCTTAACTTATTATACAGCACCTGCACAAAACTTTATTTTTGCCAGCGCCGATAAGGACATTGCCATTACACCTAACGGTAAACTGCCGCTGAAATTTAAAGACCAGGGTAAATTTATACTGGATGGCAGCGACGCGGATAACGACTGGCACGGCTGGATCCCGGCAGCGCAAAACCCTACTGCCAGGAACCCGGCGCAGGGCTATCTGAGTTCGGCCAACCAATGGTCGACAGACCCGAGTTATCCATATTATATCAATTGGCAGTTTGGCCCTTACGAACGTGGCAAACGGATAAATACCCGCCTGGCTGTGATGCAGAAAGCCACCGTTGATAGTATGCGAACATTACAAACCGACAACTACAGCATTTTTGCGCAGGATGTTTTGGCCGAAATGATTAAATACATTGACCCCAGCAAATTGGACGAGAACCAGGTGCAGGTACTTAACATAGTCAAGAAATGGAATAAAAGATTTGATGCCGATGAAGTTGGCGCCAGTATATTTAATGCCTGGTGGGTTAACTTTTATACCCAAACCTGGCAAGATCAGTTTGGCAAACCAACAGACAATAACAACCTTAAATGGCCAAACCGCGACCGTACCGAGCAATTATTGCTGAAAGACCCGCAATCTAAATGGTTTGATAACACCACTACACCGGTTACAGAAACCGCAGGCGATGCTTTAAATAATTCTTTTGCTGCCACCGTGAGCCAGCTCACCCGTAAATATGGCAAACCGGGTAACAGCAAATGGCAATGGGGCAATGTAAAAAAAACGTATATTAATCATTTGGCCAATATACCAGGCTTTGGTGCCGGTAATTTTAAAGCAGGTGGTACAGCCACAACCGTAAATGCATTGATAGACGGGCACGGGCCATCATGGCGCATGGTGGTGCAAATGGGGCCGCAGGTAAAAGGCTATGGCGTTTTCCCCGGCGGCGAGTCTGGTAACCCGGGAAGTTTCTTTTATGACGATATGTTAAAAACATGGCAAAACGGTAAGTTGAACCCGCTACTGTTTATGCAATCCGCCAATGACCAATCGAACAAAATTAAATCCACACTAACTTTAACTGCCAAATAATGCTGTTTGTTATCATATTCATTGCCACTTTTTGCAGCGGGTTTTTATTTACCTGGTGGGCAGCCGCCATTATCGCTTTTGTTGCTACTTTTTATGCAGGCCGTACCGCAACGCAGTCGTTTTGGTCGGGTTTTTTTGGGGTGGCATTGGTATGGGGTATCCATGCCTTATTAAAAAGTGTGCCTAATGATCATATTTTGGCAGGGCGCGTAGCACAAATGGTGCATCTGCCCGGTTGGATCTATCTGCTCATCATTACCATGCTTATTGGTGGTATACTGGGCGGCATGTCGGCCTTATCTGGTTTGCTGGTTAAGCGGGCTTTTACACACGTTTAATTTTATTGAAAAACTCATTATAAGTACAAAGGGCCACGATACCATCGCGACCCTTTGCTTTTTTAGTTTAGTGAGGGCTTATTTAGAAGCGTGCTTTGTAGCATGTTTCTTTGAAGCTTCTTTAGCATGTTCACCAGCTTGTGTGTGGTGGCCTTGTGCTTTTTGTGCATGGTGAGCAGCTTTCTCATCATTGCCTTCTGTGTGTTCTTTGTGAGCAGCACGATGGCTTTTCGCAGCTTCGTCATGGTGTTTAGCCGCATCTTCGTGGTGGCTGTGTTTGGTAGTTGGCATATCTTTATAATTTAAGTTTATTGTATATACAACTACTTAAAGGAAATTAAGTTTTCATCTTACTACTTTTAATTTAATAATTATATTACAAGTTAATTAACAATGTAATTACGGTGACTTAATACTTTTAAGAAGCGTGATTTGATTATTATCTTTGCACCGTGCAAAAGCCCGATCAGCAACAAGTATTCTCTATTACTACCAATCAGCAGTTTGAAGAAGCAGCCTTACAGGTATTCCGGTTTCAGGCCGAAAACAATGCCATTTATAACCAGTTTATCAAAGGCATAAATATTGATCCGGCTTTGATAAGTGATATTTATAAAATCCCTTTTTTACCTGTCGAGTTTTTTAAATCTCAGGAGATTTTAAGTTCTGCTGATGAGCCGCAGGTTATTTTTACCAGTTCGGGTACTACAGGGATGATCACCAGCCGCCATATGGTAACCGATGTAAGTTGGTATGAGCAAAGTTTTAGACGTGCTTTCGACCTGTTTTATGGAGATATCCGCAATTATTGTGTGCTGGCACTCCTGCCCTCTTACCTCGAGCGGGAAGGATCATCGCTCATTTACATGGCCGAAGATCTGATCAAACAATCAGAAAACCCGGATAGCGGATTCTATCTTTATAATCATGAAGACCTTTACCAGCAGTTGCAAAAGCAGCAGGCGGCAGGTAAGCCAACCTTATTGATCGGCGTTACGTTTGCCCTGTTAGATTTTGCAGAGCAGTACCTCATTAATTTCCCCGAACTGATTGTGATGGAAACTGGTGGGATGAAAGGCCGTCGCAAAGAAATGATCCGCGAAGAATTGCATGAAACTTTGACTAATGGATTTGGTGTAAAGCACATCCACTCCGAGTATGGGATGACGGAATTGCTCTCGCAGGCATACTCCAAAGGCTCAGGTATTTTTAACTGCCCGCCCTGGATGAAGATCATTACCCGCGATACCAACGACCCAATTACCACTTTAACTAGTGGCCGCACCGGTGGTATTAACATTATTGATCTGGCTAATATTAACTCCTGCGCGTTTATTGCCACGCAGGATCTGGGCAAGATATACCCGGATGGTTCGTTCGAAGTGCTCGGCCGTTTTGATAATGCCGACATTCGCGGATGTAATTTGCTGATTGCTTGACGTTAGCTCATAATTTTATTTATTTTTGCCCCCGGTTTATAAAATCAAACTCAAAATGATCGACAAATTTTTAAGTGACCAGCAGGAACCTAAAGCAGTTGAAAAAGTATATTCGCGCTTAAAAGAATTATTACCCGCTGGCGAAGAAACACTATATATTGCCACCCAAAAAAAACCTTTGGTAAACATACTGCCAGATTGTATTGCGGTTACTAATAGGCGCGTGCTGTTTTTTACCCCTGCAAACCTGGGCCTGTCTATCAAGTTCCTGGATTTTACCTGGAAAGATATTGCCGACGTAAGCGTTAAAGAAGAAATTATAGGTGCAGTATTTAGTGTTACCACCACCAAAGGCGCCGAAATGGGTGTAGATTATTTACCTAAAGTACAAGCCCGCAAGCTATACCAGTTTTCGCAGCAATGCCGCGAAGAAGAACGCAAGCGTGTAGAAAGGCAAGAAGGCCACATCATCAACATACCGGCAGAACAACAACCGGTTGCACACCAGCCAGCCCCTGCGCCGGTTGCCCCGCCTGTAGCTATCCCTGCACCAGAGCCAGAACCAGTTCACATACCTGAACCGGTTGTAGCAGCTAAGCCGGATGAACTAACCGAAAAACTGAAAAAACTAAAAGTACTTTTCGATAACGGTTTGATTTCTCAGGAAGAATATAATGCCAAGAAATTAGATTTGTTAAGCGATTTTTAATCGATAGGATATAAAACAATGAAGGCCCGATCTGTTGATCGGGCCTTCATTGTTTTATATAGAAATGTTAATTATTCAGCGATGATCAAAAAGTAATTCTTCTTTCCTTTTTGGGCGATCAGGAATTTACCGTTAATCAGTTCGGCCGAAGTATAAACCTGCTCGGCAGATGCAATTTTAGTTTTGTTGATCGCAGTGCCACCAGCCTGGATCATTTTCCGGGCCTCGCCTTTTGAAGGAAATACCGCCGTTTTGGTAGCCAATAATTCTACCGCGTTAATGCCTTCGGCAAGCTCTGCCGTTGATATGGTGTAATGCGGCACACCTTCAAACAATCCTTTTAGCTCTTCATCATTCAATTCGTTTAAAAATTCGATACCAATGTTACCGAATAAAAACTCAGATGATTTAATCGCTTTTTCATAAGCTTGCTCACCATGTACCCGGATAGTAATATCTTTAGCCAAAGCCTTTTGCAAAGCACGCTGATGCGGGGCCTGCTCATGTTCTGCCTCTATGGCTAAGATCACGCCCTGCTCAAACAGGGTAAATATGCGGATATAGCTTTTAGCGTCAACATCGGTAGTATTTAACCAAAACTGGTAAAAGTTATATGGGGAGGTTTTAGCAGGGTCTAACCATACTGCGCCGCTTTCTGTTTTACCGAATTTGGTACCGTCGGCCTTTTTAATCAATTGGGTGGTTAAGGCAAAAGCCTCGCCCCCGTCCTTACGGCGGATAAATTCTGTACCTGTTACGATATTGCCCCACTGGTCGCTGCCGCCCATTTGCAGGGCACAATTTTTATGCTTCCACAAGTAGTAAAAATCATAGCCTTGTACCAATTGGTAAGTAAACTCGGTGAATGACATCCCGGTTTCTCCTTCCAGGCGTTTCTTTACCGAGTCTTTGGCCATCATATAGTTAACGGTAATATGTTTACCCACATCGCGGATAAAATCTAAGAAAGTAAAATTCTTAAACCAATCGTAATTGTTAACCATTTCGGCACTATTAGCGCCGCTTTCAAAATCTAGAAACTTAGCTAATTGCTTTTCTACGCATTCTAAATTATGCTGTAGTATATCTTCCGATAATAAATTACGTTCGGCAGATTTACCAGACGGATCACCCACCATACCTGTTGCCCCACCTACCAGCGCATAAGGCTTATGGCCCGCGCGTTGAAAGTGGATCAAAGTCATGATTTGGGTTAAGTGGCCAACATGCAATGAATCTGCAGTCGGGTCAAATCCAATATATCCTGAAGCCATGCCTTTATTCAGCATATCTTCGGTACCCGGCATAATGGTATGCAGCATGCCACGCCAGGTTAATTCTTCAACAAAGTTCATTATCGTATAAATAAGGATTGCAAAGATAGAATAATGAAGATAAATTGGGAGAGTGGTTTATTCATTATTACGATGTCTTTGCGAGTTCCAACATCTGTCGGGATGTCAACCTCGTAGCATTCGTTTTCGCACGTCATTGCGGTACGAAGCAATGCCCGACCGATTATAACTGACTTTGTTTAACGCAGATACTACTATGAATGGTTGGTACAAGTAATCATCGTTAGTCCCGCTCAATCGCCGCGGGGAAGGGCTATTACTTTTTAGCCAAAAAGTAATCAAAAGGCTCATCGGCAAAAGGCTTCTTTAGGCACATGGCCATGCCGCACAAGCGTTCAGAACAACACAGGCCGGGATCTTTCGCCCTACTGCGTTCGCTCAGGCCTTTACCCTTCTGCAAAATCTCCAATGCCTCTTTCCAGCGCACAAGGCCACCATTGTTCTGCCCTCTTTTGCCCGAAGCTGTTTGCCGGAGAAAAGAATCAGGAACCAAGAGCCAAGAATCAAGATAAAAAAGGAAAAGCAAGCCTATATTGCCGAACTAACCATTACCTTAACATAACCTTTCCTCCATGCAGCATTGGCAATGTTGCGGCAACCACCGGATTGCTAAAGCACTACACTTTCAAGCAACAGGGCCCGGCTGCGACTTTTTCTTTGGTTCGTTTCTTTCTGAGAGAAAAAGAAATGAACATCCACTGACGATCAATACCTACACCCTTTCCTAATAAAAAACGGATTGTGAAATTTTGAAGTTTAATACTCTGTTAGATTCGCGATTGCTTCGTTCATCGCAATGAAGTGCGAAGTTGAAAGGCAGAGTAGAAGCATACTTTTAACACAATCATCACACAAAACAACCATTAAAATTTCCTTATCCGCTTTAATTTGGCTATTTTGCCTATGCTGTATGAATTTTTTATCTCATTTTTATTTCGACAGGGATGCTACTAATTGCTACCATATTTTAGGCACCGTACTGCCTGACCTGTTAAAGAATGCCGATAAATCAATTATTTTGCACCCCGAAAAACTGCACCATCCGGATAGCAGGATCCAAAGTTTAATAGGCGGCTGGCAAAAACACCTGGATGTGGACCGTTATTTCCATTCCTCCGATTTTTTCAAGCATCACTCGCACCAGTTGAAGCTGGTTTTACTCCCGGCGTTGGTAGGGTCACCGGTAAAGCCGTTCTTTCTGGGGCATATTGCATCAGAACTGATACTGGATAATTTGCTGCTTACTACGCATAAAATTACTGTAGATGGCTTTTACAATCATTTAGACAGTTGCGAGCGTGGGATCATTTATGAGTTCCTGATCTTCAGCGGGATGAAAAATCCAGATGTGTTTATGAAATTTTTTGAGGGTTTTAAAAAGAGCCGCTACCTGCATACTTATATAGATACGGCACAAGTGGCTTATGCCTTAAAGCGTATCTGTATGCGCGTATGGGCTCACCCATTTACCCCAGAACAGGAAGCTAAAATGGGCGACATTATTATTGCCTACCGCCAGCTTATGGAGCCTACGTTTATGGACATCTTCGACCATATTAGCAACAGCCTTGCGGCCCAAACTAATTAATAAAACTTAGGGAATTAACTCTGACCCTGCAGGCGAAACAGCAGCTACGGCTATCTCTCGCTCTTTTGCCCGTTTAAAAAACAACCCAAACAGTATAGCAGCAATTAGCCCGGCGATACCCTGTACAAACAAAACATAACGGGCATTAAAATGATGCGCTGCCAGCCCTGCAAAAAAGCTGCCGATAGGCTGCACACCCATAAAAGCCATCACATAATAACTTATTACCCGGCCGCGCATTTGGGGCGATACCGTAGTTTGTATAAAAGTATTAGTCCCGGCAATCTGGATCATCATACCCAAACCACCAGTGGCAATAAATATGCAGGCCAGCCATAACTGCGGGCTGCAGGCAAAAGCGGCAATACTTGCACCACAAATCATGGAAGCAATAATTACGGTTTTACGCAGGTGTTCTGTCGATTTTAAGGTAGCCATGTAGATGGCCCCGCAAAGAGCACCCAGGCCAGATACACTATTAAGCCAGCTATAGGTTGATGCATTGCCATGAAAAATATCTTTAGCGAAGATGGGCAGCAGCGTACTATACGTCATGGTAAAAAAACTCACGCAGGCCATCAGTAAGATCATCAGCTTAATATTCTTTTCGTTATTGAGGTATTCATAACCGCCTTTTAAATTTTCCCAGATGCTACCCACCGCCTTGTTAACCTTCTCGGGTTCCAGCTTCATCATTAATAACGATACGATAACCGCAATAAAACTAATGGCATTTACCAAAAAGCATACGCCCATACCAACCGTTGTAAGCAATATACCCGCTACAGCCGGGCCAACCAATCGGGCCACGTTTACCATAGACGAGTTAAGGGCGATAGCATTTTGCAGATCGTTTTTATCATCAATCAGCCTGATCATGAGCGATTGCCTGGCCGGGGTATCAAAGGCATTAATAATACCCAGCACAATACTCAACCCAATAATGGCCGGTATATAATAAATATGCGATAATATTAACACCGCCATTATGGTAGCTTGTATCATGGCAGCTATCTGGGTGGTTAATAATACTTTGTAGCGGTTGTGCCTGTCTACAATAGCACCGCCGTAAGGCGAAAGCAGCATGGTAGGTATCTGGCCACAAAAGTTGACCACACCCAGCATTAAGGCCGAGTGTGTAACCGTGTAAACGAGCCAGTTAACGGCTATACGCTCCATCCAAGTACCAATGAGCGAGAGCGACTGGCCAACAAAATAAAGCCTAAAGTTGGGGTATTTTAATGAACGGAATACAGCAGACATATGAATAAAACGACAAGTATCGGTGTTTTGTGTTTATAGAAAACTAATGGAATGTAAAAATGAGCTTACACTCCGTTTGCTTATTAACATTTTTCGTCCCAGCCTGCTACAATCACTTTAGCGCAATGTTAAAGTACTATTAAATACAAAAAACTTCCTCAATATCAGCAATTAACATTAAATAAATTTTTTTGAATCAAAATTATATCCGTACTTTTGCAGTCCCAATTGACTTGGGAAAAGGAGACAATTTATTTAATGGCAAAAAAACAAGAAACAGAAAAAGAATTCAAGTCTAACGAGGCTGAACTGGAAACAGTTGCGCTTCCGCAGGAAAAAGAAAGCATTGAGTCAGAAGCTGATTCAATTTCTATTGATGAGATCAAATCTAAAGTTACCGTTATCGCAGGCGATTTTGACTGGGATGCTGATGACAAAAAATTTGGTAACTACAGCGATCAAGAACGCGAAAAATTTGAGAAAATGTACGATGGTACGTTCTCTTCAATCAATCAGGGCGAAATTATCACTGGTACAGTTGTAAACATCAATAACAAAGATGTGGTATTAAACATTGGATTTAAATCTGATGGTATGGTATCATTATCAGAATTCCGCGATACTCCGGACCTTAAAGTAGGTGATACCGTTGACGTATTTGTAGAATCACAAGAAGATGCTAACGGTCAGTTAGTATTATCACGCAAACGTGCGAAAACTCAGAAATCATGGGAGCGCATTAATGCAGCTCTTGACAATGATGAGATCATCACAGGTTTTGTAAAAAGCAGAACTAAGGGTGGTTTAATTGTTGATATAATGGGCGTTGAAGCCTTTTTACCAGGTTCACAAATCGATATCAAACCTATCAGGGATTATGATATCTATGTGGGCAAAACAATGGAATTCAAAGTTGTTAAAATCAATCACGAGTTTAAAAACGTAGTGGTATCGCACAAAGTGCTGATTGAAGACGATTTAGAAAACCAAAAAACAGAAATTGTTGCCAAACTTGAAAAAGGCCAGGTATTGGAAGGTACAGTTAAAAACATTACTGATTTCGGTGTATTCATCGACCTTGGTGGCGTTGACGGCTTACTGCACATTACTGACATTTCATGGGGCCGTATCGAGCATCCGAGAGAAGTACTTGCACTTGATCAAAAAATCAACGTGGTTGTTCTTGACTTTGATGACGAGAAAAAACGTATTGCCCTTGGTTTAAAACAATTAACACCACACCCTTGGCAAAACCTTGACGAGACTATCGTTATCGGTTCTAAGGTTAAAGGTAAAATTGTAACTGTTGCTGATTACGGCGCATTCTTAGAAATCATCCCGGGTGTTGAAGGTTTGATCCACGTGTCAGAAATGTCATGGTCTCAAAACTTACGCAACCCACAAGAATTCTTGAAAGTTGGCGACGAAGTTGAAGCACAAGTATTGACATTGGATCGTGAAGAACGTAAAATGTCATTAGGTATTAAACAATTAACGCCTGATCCATGGCAACAAGCTGCTGATCGTTATGCTGTTGGTACACAACACATCGCGACAGTTAAAAACATGACCAACTTTGGTGTGTTTGTTGAACTGGAAGACGGTATCGATGGTTTAATCCACATATCTGACCTTTCATGGTCTAAAAAAGTAAATCACCCTAACGAATTCACTAAAGTTGGTGAGAAATTAGACGTGGTTGTACTTGAACTGGATGTTGAAAACCGCAAGCTGAGCTTAGGTCACAAACAACTGGAAGAAAATCCTTGGGATACTTTTGAAACCATCTTTACTTTAGATAGCGTACACGAAGGTACTGTGTTAAAAGTAACAGATAAAGGTGCAATTGTAGCTTTACCTTACGGTGTTGAAGGCTTTGCGCCTACCAAACACTTAGTTAAAGAAAATGGTTCTCCATTGAAAGCAGAAGAAACTGCTGAATTTAAGATCATTGAATTTAATAAGGATACAAAACGTATTGTAATTTCACATGCTCGTATTTGGGAAGATCTTCGTTCAGAAGCCAGAATGCAAGATTTCGAAAACCGCAAAAAAGAAGCAAAATCTACTGTTTCTGCAGTTAAGAAAGTGAAAGAATCTGTTGAGAAATCAACCTTGGGTGATTTAAGTGTACTTGCTCAATTAAAAGAGCAAATGGAAGGTGCAGAAAGCAAAGCTGCTGCAAAAAAAGCCACTCCAGCAGCACCTAAAAAATCTGAAGAGGAAGAAGAAGCTCAATAAGCATTAAATAAATTCCCTTTTAAAGCCCTGTGCCAAAAGCACGGGGCTTTTTTTTATGAGCTATAATTTTTCTTTACGTCATGCCGAACTTGTTTCGGCACCCCACTTGCTAAGTTTACGAAATGAAATGTTTAAGACTTGTCCTGTGGGATGCCGAAACAAGTTTGGCATGACGGATGTATATTAGAGCATGCTCACCGTTATTCTAGATAAAGCAGAATTTGTATTAGAGGCACACCATAGATTGTATCTGGTTTATGGTAGCAAAATAAGGTATCTGTACAAACGTGATCCTTTGAGTGAACTAGTGGACACCATATTATCTCAACGCACTAAAAATCGTGATTCGGCACAGGCATTCACTAACCTGATTGAGCAATTCGGCACTTGGGAAAAAGTTCGTGATGCACCAGTAGAAGAAGTATTGCAAGCCATCAAACCCAGCACATGGCCAGAACAAAAAGCACCGCGCCTACAACAAATATTACGGTTAATAACGGAGCGCCGTGGCGAACTAACCTTAGACTTTTTGGCTGATATGGATGTGTATGATGCGAGACAATGGTTAGAGAAACTACCTGGTGTTGGCCCTAAATCAAGCGCGGCTACTTTATCATTCAGCAATCTGCGGGCAAGGGCTTTGCCTGTAGATTCTCATCATTTTCGTGTTGCTGTACGTTTGGGTATCATTGACGCTAAAATTGGCGAAGGCAAAGCCAATAGAGTTTTAGAGAACTTACTACCCGAAAGCTTTAGTGCGAAAGAAGTTTTCGACAATCACCAGGTAATGATGCGGCATGGGCAACAAGTGTGCTTTTATTATAAGCCCGCCTGTGCAGATTGCGTGCTGCTGGATCTCTGCCCTACAGGGCAAGAGTTAGTAAATATCCAAATCTAACCGCACGGCATGCCGAACTTGTTTCAGCAACCCACATGCTAAGTATACAGTATACTGTATACAACATAGCACACCCCACCTGCCCCGTGGGATCCCGAAATAAATTCGGGATGACGGTTTAAGATTGCATCAACCAATTTCCAAATTCCCTCCTCAACAAATCAACAAATTCATTACCTTTGCCCAAATCCACCCAAACGATGCAAAATCTTACGCTGCTCGACGGTCAGAAATTTCAGATAACCATACAGCGTTTATGTCGTCAGTTAATCGAAAATCATAATGATTTTTCTGATTCTGTTATTATTGGTATACAGCCCCGCGGCATTTACCTGGCTAAACGCATTGCAGAAGAACTTCGAAAAATACTACCCGGCAAAACCATATTACAGGGCGACCTTGACATTACCTTCTACCGCGACGACTTTCGCCGCCGTGGAGAACAACTGGTACCCAATCAAACCAAAATAGATTTTATTACTGAAGGCAAAAAAGTAATTATGATGGACGACGTGCTCTGGACCGGCCGTACCATCCGCGCCGCTATGGACGCATTACAAGCCTTTGGCCGCCCCGAAAAGGTAGAATTATTGGTATTGGTAGATCGCCGCTATTCGAGGCACCTGCCGGTAGCTGCAGATTATACAGGTATTGAGGTTGATTCTATCGCATCGCAAAAAGTAGTAGTAAGCTGGAAAGAAGCCGACAGCGAGGATAGGATTGTATTAGTGAATGAGTAATTTTTAATGTCGGATTTCGGATGTTCGATATCGGATTTCCTTGTACGACATGACAATAAATAATACTATTTGTCATTCTGAGGCACGAAGAATCCTCTTCTAATAGCACAGCGAAGAAGATTCTTCACTATCGTTCAGGATGACAAATTATAGTGAAATAATAATAAATCCGATATCGAACATCCGATATCCGAAATAAACAAACATGGCAGGACTGAGCACACGGCACCTATTAGGCATAAAAGATTTAAACGCGGCTGATATTCAGCTGATATTTGAAACTGCTGATACATTTAAATCGGTTTTAAACCGCCCTATTAAAAAAGTGCCTTCGCTGCGCGATGTAACCATCGCCAATATCTTTTTCGAAAACTCTACCCGTACCCGCTTATCTTTCGAGCTGGCCGAACGCAGATTATCTGCCGATGTGGTAAACTTTGCCGCATCTTCATCATCGGTAAGCAAGGGCGAAACCCTGATCGATACCGTGAACAACATCCTGGCCATGAAGGTTGATTTAGTGGTAATGCGCCACCCTTATGCCGGCGCTGGCGTATTTTTATCAAAGCATGTTAAAGCGCAGATTGTAAACGCTGGCGACGGCGCGCATGAACACCCAACTCAGGCTTTGCTCGATGCTTTTTCTATCCGTGAAAAATATGGTGATGTGGCAGGTAAAAAGGTAGTGATTGTGGGCGACATCCTGCACTCGCGGGTGGCACTATCCAACATACTTTGCCTTAAACAATTAGGCGCCGAAGTAATGGTTTGCGGGCCAACTACGCTAATCCCTAAGTACATCGGTTCATTGGGTGTTAAGGTAGAGCATAACTTAATTAAAGCATTAAACTGGTGCGATGTAGCCAATATGCTGCGCATCCAGTTAGAACGCCAGGACATTAAGTACTTCCCTTCACTGCGGGAGTATACCATGCTTTATGGTTTAAACAAACAAATATTAGATGGCCTTGATAAAAAGATCACGGTAATGCACCCGGGCCCTATTAACCGCGGGGTAGAGATCACCAGCGACGTAGCCGACAGCAAGCAATCTATTATATTAGACCAGGTGGAGAATGGTGTTGCCATCCGCATGGCAGTATTATATTTATTAGCTGGACAAGCATCTTAATTCAGGAGTTTTATTGGGATAAAATACTTTCAGATCAAAAAAAAGACCGGTTCAATGAGCCGGTCTTTTTTATTCATAGGTAGGTATTAATATTATTCGTCGCCGCCTTTTTCGTCGTCTTTAGTGGCTGGTTTATCCCTAAGCGGCATACCATCTCTAATCTCGTCGGTGGCTTTAGTCAGTATCTTATCGCCAACGGTCATTCCTTTTCCAAAAATTTCAATGTTTCCGCTGCCATCTTCCAGGCCGGGTTTAACATCAACCCATTTAGCGTGATGGTTTGAGTCAACCTTAACAATAAACACTTTCTCTGTCGAACGTACTACCGCTGCCTTAGGAACTATAAAACTGCTATCGCGCGACGGAAGCGGCATATTTACTTCAGCAGTCATTCCCGGTAAAAGCTTTTTGTTCTTATTATAAACATCCATCTCTAAGCGTTCAGACCGTAAACGGGCATCAAGCGCGCCAGATAAACGTACCACTTTAGCGGTAAAAGTTTCGTTAGGCAAAGAGCGAACGGTAAATGAAACTTCATCCTTATTACTTAAACCACCGGTGTAGGCCTCGGGTATAGATACAATTAAACGCATCCTGCTCTGTTGTTGCAATACCAGCACCGGCAGGGCCGACCCGGTACCACTTGGGCCAACATAAGCGCCAATGTTTACATTACGGGCGGTAATCACGCCATCAAACGGTGCACGGATAACCAAGTACTCCAGGTTGGCGCTAATTTGTTTGTAGAATGATTTGGCTGCCTCTATGTTTGCATAATCAGCATCCTTTTTTGCAGCAGCCTGGTCTACATCATTTTGGGCGATGGTACCGGGCGTTTTAGCTGTATTAACCAAACGATCATAGTTTGATTTGCTTGCCGCATAAGCCGCTGTTTGCTGCGCTATACGGGCTTTAGCTTCTGCCAATTGTGAATTAATCTCCGGTGCATCGAGGGTCATTAAAACCTGGCCGGAATGCACTTCAGAACCTACGTCAACTTTTA
This sequence comes from Mucilaginibacter polytrichastri, assembly GCF_001911425.1. Taxonomy (GTDB): domain Bacteria; phylum Bacteroidota; class Bacteroidia; order Sphingobacteriales; family Sphingobacteriaceae; genus Mucilaginibacter; species Mucilaginibacter polytrichastri. Next base: position 3,584,697 of record NZ_MPPL01000001.1, read on the forward strand.
ATTGCTTAACGTAGCTACTTACTTTGGCATAAAGATCAACCTGTTGATAGGGTGCCAGTTCGCCCGGCACCTGGATGTTAGAGGTTAGCTTACCTTTTTGTAAACTAACGGTCTCTACAACCGGGTTATCAACACCCTGCTCCTGTTGCTCGGCAGCCTGGTCTTCTTTCTCTTTTTCTTTTTTGTCACCGCAGCTGCTCAAAGTTAAGCTGCATGCTATCAAAGCCACCAAAGCTGTTGATAATTTAACCGGCATTTTTAACGCTATAGTTTTCATGTGTATTTCTTACTGATCTGTATCAGGGACTAATTCTGTTAATTATTGTAATTCTATTAAATGCTGATCGTTACCGCCTTCTGGGCTATGTTTCAATGGCACATAGAATTTGCTTTCTTTATCTTCCGGATCTAGTGATACAGAATCTGTAGTAGCGTTACCTTGTACCCATGCAAATATTAAAGGTAATATAAGCAAGGCAGCAAATGTTGATGCAAATAAACCACCTATAACCGCACGGCCCAGTGGCGATGTTTGATCACCACCTTCGCCAAGGCCGGATGCCATCGGGATCATACCCACCATCATGGCCAAACTGGTCATGAGGATTGGCCTTAAACGCAGTGCAGCAGCTTCACGGGCGGCTTTAAGTGCATTACCATTATATTTACGAATCTCTTCGGCGTTGGAGATCAATAATACCGAGTTGGAAATAGATACCCCTACGGACATAATCATACCCATATAAGACTGTAAGTTTAGTGTAGAACCGGTTATTTTAACCAACAGCAATGAACCAAATAGTACCGCCGGTACTGTAGATAACACAACCAATGCCACTTTAAAGGATTGAAAGTTGGCAGTAAGCATCAGGAATATCACAATGATAGCCACTAATAAGCCGTTTTGTAAGCTACCCAGGGTATCATCAAGCGTTTGGGTTAAACCGCGGGGTTGTACTGTTAAACCACGGGGTAATTTACCTAATGATTTAATTACCTTTTGCAAATCGTCTGAAGCGGTACCCAAATCCTTTTTGTTGAGGTTGGCGGTTACGGTAACCATTGGGATGGCACCTATATCATCGTCCTCACCATAGGTAGTACCCATTTTAATATCGGCAACATCACCTAAAACAGGGCGTTGCTGGTTGGCCATAATCGGGATTTCCTTAATAGAATTAATATCGGCCATTTGGTATTCTGGCACCTGTACCTGTACGTTGTAGCTTAAGCCAACTTTCTCATCCAGCCATACGTTTTTATCTGTAAACCTTGATGAAGATGTTGCTGCGATTAATGAGCGCGATATATCACTAAGGCTTAAGCCCAATTGTGCAGCACGAACACGATCTATGTTGATATTAATAGCCGGGTATTTTACAGCTTGCCCTAATTGTACATCGCGCATATAATCCAGCTTCTTCAGCTTCTCGAGTACTTTGTAAGCAAACTGGATATTCTGCTTTTTATTTTTGCCCAAAATGGCCACCTCAACAGGTGTAGGTGAACCCTGGCTCAAAATTTTATCTGTTAAATCGATTGGTTCGAACGAAAGCGACACGTTGGGCTGCTCTTTAGCCATACGCGCTCTAAACTTCTCTTTAAAATCGTCCAGGTTTACTTTATAGTCTTCTGCCAGGTTTACTTGTAGCACAGCCTCTTGCGGGCCGGCCATAAATAAATAGATTGGGCTTGTTGAAAACTGCGACGGGTGCTGCCCAACAAATGCAGATGTAACCTGGATATTTTTGCGGCCCACCATCGCATTTAACATGTGCAGTGTTTTAATCACAACAGCTTCTGTACGCTCTAAACGTGTGCCGTCTGGTGCGCGTAATCTCACCTGAAAGGTGCCCGAATTTACCTTAGGCAATACATCGCGCCCGGTAATACTCAGAATAAAATATGCCGCACCCAAAGCACCAACCACATAAACGATAGAGATGAGCTTACGGGTTTTTAGCATACTATCTATCAGGCCCAAATATTTAACCCTGAATTTATCGAAGCCGCCGCCCTCTTTAGCTCTTTCTTCCATTTGATGCAACTCTTCTTCTTTTTGAGCAGCGTGGTCGCCCTCGTCTTCCATGGCATAATCAGCTTTTTCATGCTTGTTGATCATAATCCAGTTGGCCATTACCGGTACAAAGGTTTGTGCCAGTAAATAAGACGTAATCATAGAGAAACCGATAGCCAATGCTAATGGTAAGAATAATGCACCTGGGATACCCGTCATGGTGAAGGCCGGTGCAAACACCGCCAGGATACAAAACAGGATCAGCAATTTAGGGAACGCAATTTCCTTACAGGCATCCCAAATGGCCAGGGCTTTGGGTTTACCCATATCAAAATGCTGGTGAATATTCTCTATCGTTACCGTGGATTCATCTACCAGTACACCAATAGCCAGCGACAACCCGCTCAGCGTCATAATGTTGATGGTTTGGTGGAATAACGAAAGGAATAAAATACCAGAGACAAGAGATGTAGGGATAGTTAAAATTACAATAAGCGCCCCTCTCTTATCGCCCAAAAACAGCAATACCATTAAACCTGTAAGTATGGCACCAATGGTACCCTCTTCGGCCAAACTTTTTACTGCGTTAATTACATATATAGATTGGTCAAACTCATAAGATAGCTTTACATCATCCGGCAATAAAGCCTGGAAACGGGGTATTGCTTTCTTCAGGTTTTGAACCACTTCCCAGGTAGATGCATCGGCAGACTTGGTGATAGGCAGGTATACAGAGCGTTTACCATTAATAAGTGCATAACTGCTGGTTATATCTGCACCATCTTCTACCGTACCAACATCGCGCAAAAACACGGTTTGGATACCATTGCGGTAAATAGGAATATTACCAAAGTCAGGGATTTTCTTAATTGAAGTGTTGGCCGGGGTTACATAGTTAAAGTCGCCTATGCGTACGTTACCGGCCGGGGTATTCTGATTATTATCGCGAATAGCGGCCACAATCTGATCGGGCGTTAAGCTATGCGAGCGTAACAGCTCCGGGTCAATCTTAACAACTACAGTACGGGTATTACCACCAAACGGCGCCGGTGATACCAACCCTGGTACCGATGTAAATGAAGAACGTACATAAATGTTGGCCATATCCAGCAACTCGTTATTGGTACGGGTTGGGCTGCTTAATACTAACTGGCCAACCGGCAAGGTAGAAGCATCGAAACGGAGAATAAAGGGTGGCTGTGTTCCCGGGGGGAAGATAGCCTGGGCCCTGTTGGTGTAAGCCGTGACCTCCGCCGCGGCTTGTGCCATATTTGTTCCCTGATAGAAAGTTAATTTAATGAGTGTTAAACCGGTAATATTACGGGTTTCGATACTTTTTACACCCGATACGTACAAAAGTAAGTTTACATATTGTTTACCAAAGTATGATTCCATCTGATCGGCAGTGTAACCACCAAACGGATGCGAAACGTAGATTACCGGAAGGTTAAGATCCGGGAAAATATCAATCTTGATATTGCGTATAGCATTTATACCAAAGAAAAACAATCCGGCCACAATAACCAACACAGTAATTGGTCTTTGTAGTGCGCCTTTTATCATTCCCATCTTTATATTATTGTAAGTTGTTTATAAATATTCCAAAATCACCTGCTGCTGCAGCTTTTAACAGTACCGCCTGCCAAACGTTGTTGTAAGCAATATCACGGTCTATCTGCGCACGGTTTAAATTAAACAGCGCTGTTGTAAAATCAACAATGCTCGATAAGCCGTTGCGATAAAGTGTGCCCTTTTGCACATAAGCATCATTAGCGGCTTTTACCTCTATCGGTGCTTCGCGATAATTCTTTAATGAATTACCGATGCGTATCTCTGCAAGTGCCTGTTGTGCTACCAATTGCTGGGTTATCAGGTCGTAATCGTCCTTATATTGCATCGAGGTATATTTTTGCGATTTAACCTGGTAATGCACCCTGAACAAACTGGTGAAGTTCCAGTTTACACCTATGCCCAACAGGTAATTATAGCGGGTAGGATCTACACCCGAACCATAATTATCATTGTAGTCATTAGGCGCGGTAGCGGTTACGCCCGGCGAAAAGCCCGACCCCCTGCCCTGGAAAGTACCAAAGAAGCTAAACGTTGGCATGGCAAGTTTACTTAAATACTTAGCCTGGTTATCGCTTACGTTAACGCGGCTTTGGTAGTACTGCAATAACGGGTGGTTTTGCAATGATACGGTAGATGCAGCATCTGTGTTTGGAGGTACGCCTGTTACAAAAACACTATCAAGTGCAAATTGCCGCGGCGTAACACCAAGGTATTGTACCAGCTGGCTATTACGATCCTGGGCGGTTTGCTGTGCGTTGGTTAATGCAATACGGGCGTTAGAAACCTCTGAGTTAGCCAAAGATGAATCTACCCCGGCATTTAAGCCGTTGGTTACACGGGCAACTACAACACGGCGCAGTTCGAGCGCGCGGTTTAAGTTATCTTGCTGTGATTTTACAATGCGTTGCGCAGCCAGCAGATCTAAATAAGCCGCAGCGATACGTACCTTGTGTTGAAATAATTCCTGGTTAAGATCATTCTGATCTCTTGCCACAATTTTCTTTTGCACGTTCACCTTTTCAACGGCGCGGCCAAAAGCAAAAAAGTCCCAATCAACATTGGTAAGATACAGGGCGCCAAAGGCAGCATTCCAATTTTGGGATGCCAATGCCGGGCCCGATGAAGCCACATTACCTCCCCGGTAACCATACAACGGACCATTAGTACCGTTAATGGTACCATAATCCTGCTGGCCGGAGAAGTTTAAATTGGGAAGATACTCGGTACGGGTTTCTGACAGATAAGCCTTTGAAGCATTCAGCTGGTTAGCTTTTGCTTTAACTGCAGGATAGTTTTGTAATCCTAAGCTTACTGCCTCTTTCATACTCAGCGTTTGCTGAGCATATCCATTTACCGTATAAAAACTAATAAAAATCGACGTGATGCCGTAGAAAGCAATTTTATTAAACATGGGGTAACGTGTATGAGATAGGGCAAATTTAAACGTTAAAACCATCTCTTTTTGTAATAAACCTGTTTCTTTGATATTTTTTTTACAATATTAGTGTCAGAATCTATCATAAAAAATCATAATTTCAGTTTCACGTACTTTTAAGTCAGTAAATTTATGACGTTTAGATAATTTATATCATATCAGTTAAATCATTGCAAATCAGTTAATATACTTTTTGAAGCATTTTTACCACTGGTAAGCGCCGCTTCTACAGTACCCATTGATGGCCCTTGGTACAAATATTCGCCTGCAAAGTATAAAGTGTGCTGTACGGGGAGGTTTAGTACAGCACGCGCTGCTTCAGACGTAACAGTATCGTAAGCATAAGAACCACGGGAATATAAGTCTGCCGTCCAGTTCACAACATAATGGGCAATAAGCTTATGTTTCAGATCTGCTATACTAATGCCATAAATATTGGATAATGAGGTGAGAGCCATTTCAAATAGTTCTTCTTCGGTTGCATGTTCCAATTCCCTGGCAGGCCCACCACCCAGCCAGCCTGTAAGTAAAGGCTCGTGCCCGGGTGCTTGTGTCCACCAGGTAGGTATCTTTTCATCAGAAAAAAGGAAACCCATATCAGTCATATCCTGCCCGCCGGCCTGCTGCCAGAATACCTCATCAAACCTCAACAGTATTTTAATAATTGCTCCAAAACCTATTTGCTGCAAGGCGTCATGATGTATAGTTATTTCAGGCTGAAAGATAATCCGTTCCTGATTGTCTGCCGGTAATTGCAAAACACCCAATGATAAAGCAATTAATACCTTATCGGCCTCATAGGTATCTCCGTAAAGGGTAATTACTTTTACAGGGTTACCAGTCCATTCTACAGCCTTAACCGGCGAGTTAAGGTGGATGTTACCTCCACTAGCTTTAATCTCATCAACCAAGTAATTAATTATGCGGCAATAGCCGCCATCAACCCGGTGCTGTGCGCTATAGTCTTCGTTCTGCCATTCTTCGCGCAGGGCAAATGTACTGGCATTGCCGGGGTCGGCAGTATCATAACCCGCAACAAACCCTAATACAGATTTTTTGAGGGGCTGATATTTTTCATCCGGAAAATACTCCTCCAAAAAGCTACTGATGCTGGTATCATGCTTCAGCTTTTTAAGATTGTCCATTAATTTATCCCAGCCTTCTACCTGCTCATCTTCGGCAAAGAATCTGCCATCTTTGTAGTGCCACATTTCGCCGCCCGCATGCTTGTAGCCAATCCCGGCTTCATCAAGTAAGGCAAGTGTTACCGGCAAATCTCCATGTACAAATTCGGCTCCAAGTTCAATACTAGAAAAAGCAGCATCGGTAATGGTATGGATACGCCCGCCGGTACGGTTACGCGCCTCGAGCACAGTTACGCTTTTACCCGCCCTGGCCAATAAACAGGCAGCCATTAAGCCAGCGGCACCAGCACCTATAACTATAATATTCTCCATATTTTCATAATCAAGAGTCAAAAACCAAGAGACAAGATAATAAATCCGAAATCGGAAATACCGTACAATAAAAAAGCCGCCTCAAAAGTTTTGAGACGGCCGGATTTAGAGTGATTGATTGAGTTTCTTTATTATTTGCTTGCCAATGGCGCGCTTAATGTTTGCTTATCAATGTTCCAACCTTCTATTAAAATGGTTGGTGTGGTTGTACCTAATTTGGCAACCGGCGCACTTACCGTTACGGTAATGCTCTCATGCGGGGCCAGTGTAAAGTAATTGGCAGACCAGTAACTTGGCATTACCTCTTCACCGTTCTTCATGAGTTGCGGGCGAACGAAGAAAGCGATTTGCGACGTATTGTTGCTTAATTGCACCGTCCACTTGTTTTCGCTTACACCTTTGGTGCCTTTTAATACTTTGGCTACTACCTGGGTACGCTTCATTTTATTGAAAGCTGTAAAATCGTTTCCAGGGGCCATCCAGTATACGTTATGCGATACTACTTTGCCTGCGGCGTTCTTTAAATTCAGCACCACAAAGCTTACACCTTTAATACCTGCAAGGGTTTCTTTTAATTTGATGGTTGATTGCACACCCTCTTGCGCCAAACCTAAATTATCCAGGTGGATTGATTTCAGCAGTTTGGTATCGGTAGTATAAATAGCAGCATCGGCACTTAACCTGCCTGTTGCATGGTGGTTACGGTTTATGATAGCCACTGTTGAATCATTTTGATTAAACTGTATATGTAATGGCTCTATCGCATTTTGCATAGCATAGTAACCTGCATTAGGCTCCAGGTACCAGTCATAGATCTGCCAGATAACACTTGGAAAAGCTGCATTCAGTTTCCAAAGCATTACACCACCAGTTTGGGTTAGCTTAGAACCTGCGGCTTCAAATATACCCTGGTAACCCACGGCATTCATCATCTGCATTTTATCCGAAAACTCTACGATATCGGTTGGCTGGCCGTAACTTTTGGCCATTATCTTGTAATACTCGTCATACTTGCCTGCGCCTGTTGCCGCATCATGGTATCCCCAGCTGTTGTTGAGCGGGAATGGCAGGCTTTTGTCCCAGCTTAGGTTGGTAATAATTTTCGGCAATGTGGTATATGGCGGCTGCGACGGGATACCTGTTTCATCCTTAAATACCCAGTCGTGCTGCAGGTCTGCCAGTTTATAATATTCTTTAGGGTCTTTCCAATCATAAGGGCCACCGCTGTAAACACCGGCATCCAGGTTATCGGGCCATGATTTTTTCCAGTCGGCAGGTAAATGCGCATGGCCGGATGAGCATGGGATAAACGGACGGGTACCATCCAGGTTAATTACGTTGTTACGCATGGCATCATAAAGATCCTTACGGGCATGGCCTTCGTTACCACCAGTCCAAACTAATAAGCTTGGGTGGTTACGCACCCGCAGTATGGTACTGATCACATTTTTTACAAAAACACCACCCTCCAACGGATAATCTTGCGAACCTTTAAATTCGCCTTGAGTATCGCCGGTGATCCAGAAATCAGACCATACCAACTGACCATATTTATCGGCAGCATTCCAAAAGGCATCGCCCGGAGTAGGCCCGCCACCCCAAATCCTTACCAGGTTTACGTTGGCGTTACGGCACAGGTGCATCTCATAATCATAACGGGCCGAGTCGCGGTTAAGCATCATATCAGGCACCCATGCGCCACCATTCAGGTGTATACGCTGGCCGTTCACATAAAACTCGCGGCGCACATAGTTATTAACCGTTGTTGCCTTTGAGCCCACCGTACGGATACCGAATAAAAAGGTGGTATCATCCATCATGCCTTTTTCGTCGGCATATTGTAAACGGATACGGTATAAGTTAGGCTTACCGTAACCATTAGGCCACCATAAATGCGGCTGACTAACCATCAGCTGGCTGATCTTATCGGCATTCAGGGCCACATCGGTATTGGCATTAGCGTTAACCTTAATAGCTTGCGAAAACTGCACAGCAGCACCGGTAAAGTTTTCGGGCTTAATGCTTACAATTAGTTTACCGTTGGTTGATGCACCAGTGTGGTTATCTAAAGTAAGATTTAAGGATATTTTGGCTACGCTGGTATCGGGTAGTTTAGGCAGGTCGGTCACCAATTTAGGGTGGCTGATGGTTACACCACCTGTGGTACGCAAAAATACCGGCTGCCAGATACCCATGTTACGATCGCGCACAGGCGGAATCCAGTCCCAGCCTGTAGAACATAACATGGTTACGTTTTTACCGATATCGCCGGTTGGACCACCGTTCAGGTAAAACGGACCCATGGCTTCCAATTGCTCTTTATCCGGTAAGCCGGGATAATCAAGCGGGTATATTTTAACGGCAAGTACGTTATCGCCACCTGCGTTAACGTGTTTACTAATGTCGAGGCTGTATTCGGCAAACATCCCGGCCATTTGGGTCGAGTCGGCAATTTGTTTACCATTAACCCAAACCGCAGCGCGGTAGTTAATACCTTTAAATATCAATTGAAAAGTACGGCCCTTGTCGGCAGCGGCCACTTTAAATGTGGTACGGTACCAATAAGGCTTTTTCCAGGGGTTTTCGCCTGCTATGTGGCTGTATTGCGCCAGATTGTATTGCTTGTTAAACTCATCCGAAGCATCGGGGATCAGCATATTGTTTAAGCCCAGGTACGGATCGGGATAAATTTTGTTGGCCACCAAACCCGTAAGTACTGTTGACGGCACCTTAACCGGCAACCAGTAAACACTCGAATGGTATTTTGGATTAGAGATCTCTGTACCCGACTCACCAATAAGCGATGACGACTGTAATTGAAAATTAGTTAATTTAACCTGCTTAACAGCGCCGCTTTGTGCCCATAAAGTAAAAGGCAGCAGGCAACAGGTAATAAGGCTTCCTATTGTAGAAAGAATTAGTTTCTTCATTGAATATCTATTTATAACAAAACTACATAACATCAATCGTTTGCCGTTGTATTGATTTACCCTTTTATGATATAATTTCACTATAAGCACCGTTTAGTGCTTCTTTATATTGTTTTTCAGAATAATAATGGGCTCGAAATTATCCCATTGGGGTTTAAAACCTTTTTGATTCAACAAACCCCTTTGCCCTATCGAGAAGTTGCCTAAAATAATATCCGGACTACCATTCCCGTCCACATCATTTACATCCATACTAATCCAGCGGCCATATTTTTCAACCGGGACTTGGTGAGCAGTAAAATTATTGAGACCGGCTTGTTCCAGATAGGTAAAACCTTCTTCGGGGTGATATTTAAAATCACTAAAAAAACCGATAGCAGCAATATCCAGGTCGCCATCACCGTCAAAATCAGCAGCCATTGCTTTTGTACAACCATCTATATGGTAAAAATAAGTTTGCTTAAACTTCCAGTTACCCAGGTTGGTAAAAATGTACACTCCATGATACGGTTTCAATACTTTAGAGTAATCACTATTATCGCCGCTGGTATACAAAATATCCAACTTGCCGTCATGATTAAAATCGACCAGCTGAAAACTACTCGAACCGTTTATTGGCGGGAAACGCAATAGGGTTTTTACATCAAAACCCCCTTTTTTATTATTCAAAAACATACGTATGCCTTCATCATTTTGCGCAAACAAGCACATTATATCAGTCCAGCCATCGTTATTAAAATCACCTTTTATTAATTGCGTCCCACCGGGCAGGCCCAGCATCAGTTGTTTTTTATATTTTTTGCCTGGCAGTTGCTGTACATAGTACAAGCCCCCCCTATCGTGGCCAAAACCGCATACTACATAATCAGTTAAGCCATCTTTATTAAAATCGGCAGTAACCGTTTGTACCGGGCGAGGCAGGCTATCGGTAATTACCAGCGGTGGCTGTGGCTTACCCTCACTTAGGTTTAACTCCTGTATTCGGCCTTTCAATTCATCTACAGGCATCATATTACCAATAGTGGTAAATACCCCTATGTTACCTTCGGGCCTTTTAACAAATTCAACCCCGGTAACCGGAGAGTCGAATGTATAAACTAATTTCGATCTGCCATCCGGTGTCCATTTGTAAAGATTATTGGTAGCATCGGCTGTATAAAGTTGATGATCATCGGGGCTAACGGATACCATAGTAGTCATGGCCGTCATTTCTTTACTCACCTTTTTAGGTTGAACCAAAGTAAAACCGGCCCAATCACGCAATGGCGCCACAGCAGGTTTTGGGATTATTAATGAATCTGGCGCTTTTGACACATACCATTTGGCAATAGCCTGCCACTCGGCGCTAGACAGCGCAGAATGCTGATCGGCAAAAATTTGCCCCATATACTGTTGCAAACCCAGCTGTTTGGCCATAGCAGGCAAGATGCTTTTTTCCCAGCTTTTTTTATCGGCCATATTGGGCTGTGCCAACATATGGCAGCTTGTGCAATATTTTGTGGCCAGCTGCTGCCCATCAAAAACCTGCGGATTAGTTGTTGTATTGGTATGGCAACTCTCAAAAGCTATTGCGGCAACAGCAAACATACCGGCAAGCACGCATAACTTTACAATTGTTGATTTAGAAATTTTAAACATATAGCCTTATAATTTTGCAGGTAGCTTTAAGGAAGCACAACTACGCGGTTCCCTTATTGCTTAATACAAATGCCGGTATTTTATTTTTTAGTTTGATTTTCGAGCACAATCAAAGGGATTTGCCCATTTTGATTAGGATTTAAATTTTCATTGGTACTTAAACCCTTACTGTAGTTGCCCAATACGATATCCGGTTTACCATCACCATTAAAATCGCCAACATCCATGCTAAACCAACGGCCATATTTACTTACTGGCACGGCATGCGGTTTAAAATGCATGGCCTTATCTTGTTCAAAATAAACAAAGCTTTCGGCAGGCTGAGTTTTCAAATCGGCAAAATAGGCGCTCGTGGCAATATCCAGATCGCCGTCGCCATCAAAATCGGCAGCAATGGCTTTGGTACAACCATTAATAGGATAAAAAAAGCTTTGCTTAAAGTTCCAGTTACCGGTATTGGTAAAAATATACAAACCATGATACGGCTTCAGGATCCGCGAATCGCGGAAGTTATAACCGCAGGTATAGATGAGATCAGGTTTGCCATCATGGTTTACATCTGCCAGCTGAAAACTAGTTGAGCCATTTACCGGTGGAAATTGTAAGAGCATCCGCTCGGTGAAGCCACCCTTTTGATTGTTTAAAAATAAAAATAAGCCTTCGTTACCCGTGCCAAACAAAGCCATTACATCCGGCCAGCCATCATTATTAAAATCACCGACTACAGTTTGTACCGCACCCGCCACCCCCTTAATCTCGTTACGGGTGTAGGTATGGTCGGCATTCTGTTTCATCCAAAACAAATACCCTTTAATATTACCCTGTGCACATATCACATAGTCTGTTAAACCATCTTTATTAAAATCTGCAGCCTGTGTTTGTACCGGGCGCGACAGATCCGTTTCGATATTTGTAACCACAGGTTTACCTTTTAAGTTAACCTTTACAGAACGCCCGTTTGGATAATCTGCAGGCTCTAACCTGCCGATGCATGATAGTACACCATCATATTTTCCGTCTGCACCTTTTACAAAAGTCATATTTACAGCTCCCGATGGTAAACTGGCCATCACGGTTGGCTTAAGCTGCGCATCCCATATGTATAGCTTTTCGGTATTAATATCGCTGCTGTATATTTTATGCCCGGCAGGGTCAAAAGCAACCATTGTGGTGAAAGCCGTTTGGATATCGGCATTACCGGCAGGTAGTTTTAACGAGAAACTGGCCCAATCGTTAATTAATGGTTCGGGCCTTTTTTGCGGAGCCAAAGTTTGTGGAGCTGCTTTCTTGTAATAAGCTGTTAAGATTTCCCAATCTTTCATAGAAATACCACTGGCACTGTCGCGCTTAAAGAAACCGTTACCATAGGTAGATATGCCTACATACTTAGCCATATTGGGCAATGTATGGTATTGCCAAACATCATTACTTAAAGCATCTACCGGTACCAGTTTATGGCAGCTGGTGCAATATTTAGCAGCAAGCATTTTACCATCGGCTATGGTATCGCCGGTTAACTGAATTTGCGAAGTATTGGTTTTTGATTTACAGCCATTAAACAGCATAGTGCCGGATGAAAGCAACACAAAAGCACACAAGCCAACAATATATTTAGATTTGGTTGATACGCTCATTTAGTATTTTACAGGGGTTATTTAATTACTTGGTCAGTTTAAGCTTGCTCCAGATGTATTCGCCCACCTCATGACCTTGCTTTGCGCCCACATTAACACTGTTAAGGTAATGGATACCACCGTAATACCGGCTCACAGAGGTTTCGTCTGATGCTTTAAGGAATGAATCGAAATGGCGTTGCAAACCTATGTAATGTAAGTCGCTGGTATCCTGAAATGCAAAGTTATCGCCAAATAAATGCGTTAACATGGTTGATGATGCAGCGCTGATATCGCTGTGCCCGCTTGGATACTCGGGGAAAGGCGGTGTTTGCAGCAACGGCAACCAGCCGTGATCTATCTTGTCGTCAATTACTGTTACCGGGCGAATGTAGTTTGTGGTATATTTTTCTTGCCAGCAGCATATAAATGCATCATACAACGCAACAGCAGTTAAGGCATAGGCCTGTGCTGTTTTAATAGCGCTAGCATGTGTTTTTTTACAGGCAATTGCGGTTATACCTATCCAGTGCCCGCCCGGAGTTATTTTTTTATTGGCAAACATAATATGCCCGGTATGTTGTATTACAAAAGGGTTATCGTCCCAATAGCGGGCTATTAGTTCTTCTTCTTTACTTAGATGGGTACATTTGTTATACAGATCTACATTTTGCTTATAGTATTCGCTGTTTTTATCTTCGCTAAAAGCCGGCGGAGGTGGCACCGGGAACTGCGATGATGAATTAATGGCAAAAGGTTTCATGGTACCCCAGCAAAACTCAACCCCGTCCAGGTAATCAGGAGGTGTTGGGTGCCACTTGCCCGGATCGCGGCTACCCAGAAAACGAGGTTTACCACGGGTTTGCGGGTAATTATCAAAAGCCGCACGCTTTAAAATCAGCCTACCGATACTATCGCCAAATGCGGCCGAACGGGCGAAAGTAGAATCGTCGAGATTATTTTTGAATTTGGCATACACACCATCTTCATACTTTTTAAGCGTATCTATAGAAAAAATAACCTTATGCGCTACGGTAAAAAATGCATGGGTGGCAGCTAACGTATAGTTATACGTTTTACCCTTTTGAGGCTCTGGCGGTTTGCCAAAGTCTTTTAACTGAGTAATAATAGAGTTGTACTTAGGGTCTGAGTAACGCAAAGCCTCGTATGAAGCTAATGACGCATAACCGTAAATACGGCTGGCTACCGGCGGGGTAAATACATCATATATAATTACCTGCGTTAACTGATCTTCGTTTTGATGCAATATTTCGGCATCATCAATTTTAACCGGCGTTTTCTTACCTGGGGAACAGCTAATAACAAAGCACCCGGCTAAAATGACACAAGTTGCTTTAAATAATTTAGGATTAAACATGTTATTGATTTAGGGAAATGTCTCTGGTTTTGCCTGTACTATTGGTTACTCGTACAGACGCCATATTACTTTCAATATTAAAGAATCTCCCTGACTGTGACAAGAACGAAGAACCATTATAAAATTCGAACCGGCTAGCTTTACCATTTTTATATTTAACCAGCGCAAACATGTCTAAAGCATCCAGTTTAAGCGTTTTTACACGGCGTTTTAGCTCAAACAGTTTAAGTGCACCCAAATGCTGGCTGGCTGCAAGCATATAACTGCCATTGGCGCCGCGCAGTTTAACCAGCGCTTTGCCATCACCGGGAATGTAAATACCGCTTTGCATAATACTTAATGGGCTAAAACCGCCTTTGCCATCGCCTTTTAACATTAACCCGTTAAAGGCATCATAACGGCCGGTGGTAACTTCGGTACTAAAATCATTACCGTTCATCACTACATCCAGGTTGCCATCGCCATCAAAATCATCAACCGTGATGCCACAAAGTTCAGACATTTGCGCTTGCACAGGCAATAGGACAGCGGTAAACTTGCCACCACCATCATTACGCAAATAGCACGATTGCAGGGTATTGGCTTTAAGCCTCACCGCTCCCTTACGCATTTCGGGCGTCAAAAACTCGTCCATAGTAGCTGTCGCGAATGATTTGTAATTCTGATACCTGATACGGGTACTGATTACCTGCTTAACAACATCATCGCGGGTATTAACCGGAAACTCTTTCATCTCCCCTTTTTGGTCTTTCAGGTAAACCGAAGGAAAAGCATCATAACTACCGTTATGATCAAAATCTTTGGCGGTTATATACACCGGGTATTGCTCTGTAGCTTTATAAAAAGTATTTAAACCAGTGTTACCAACTATATAATCAATATCGCCGTCGTGGTCGAAGTCGCCGGCTGCAATGGTGTTCCACCAGCCCAGCTTATCGCTTATACCGCTTCCGGCAGTTACGTTTTTAAATATGCCTTTATCGTTTTTCAGGAAGGTAACAGGCATCCACTCACCGGCAAGTACCAGATCGGGCCAGCCATCGTTGTCAAAATCGGTAAAAGTGGCATCGCATACCAGGCCAATATTTTTAAGGTCTTTAGCTACAGAGGCAGTAACATCGGTAAACTTGATGTGCCCGTTTTTACTGTCATTACGTAAAATGATGCTGGATACCGGTTTGGGATAATTCCACGGATCAACCCTGCCGGAAATAAACAGATCAAGGTCACCGTCCTTATCATAATCAACTGCGCGTACACAAAGTTTGCTGGTAAAGTTATTCGGCATAGCCGATGTTTCCTGCGTAAAGTTGCCTTTGCCATCGTTTACATAAAAACGATCGCGGTAATTTGGTGAGTTAGTTTCGCTTTCGAAACCGCCACTGGCAATATACAGGTCGAGGTCGCCGTCGCCGTCTGCATCAAAGAGTAATAGGCCTTCGTCTTTAAACGTTTGTGCAGCAGTATTAACGCCTGGCATCAAATCTTTTTGGCTAAACTTACCATCAGCTTGTTGTAACAAGATTTGGGCGTGATTTTTAGCATTGCCTCCCACTATAATATCGTCCAAACCATCGCCGTTAACATCGCCCACTGCTGTAGCCGGTGCATATTCTGATAGTTTATGCGGAATTAATTTCTGGATATTAAAATCGATAAAGTCTTCGTCCTGGTGTTTGTAGGTAATGTTACGGGCTTTGGTAACCTCGGTAAACATGGCCTGTTTATCTATGGCAGGATGCAAAAAATTATAAGGCAGTTTGGCATCAGCAATATTTACCTTTAATACCTGGTTTGCCTCCACATTGGTTAACACCTGTTTTTTAAGGTTAGACCAGCGAATAACAACCGAATCCAGCTTGGTTACATTACCCAGACCGA
The DNA here is from genome assembly GCF_001911425.1 of Mucilaginibacter polytrichastri. GTDB lineage: Bacteria > Bacteroidota > Bacteroidia > Sphingobacteriales > Sphingobacteriaceae > Mucilaginibacter > Mucilaginibacter polytrichastri. The sequence continues at coordinate 3,600,618 of NZ_MPPL01000001.1, forward strand.
AGTGCGCTATCGCATCATTGGTAGACAAGTACCCACGGTACGGGGTGTTCTCATATACCTGCTGTTTACCATGGTCATAATAGATATTGGCCCAGGCACCCAGGCCGTTAATATTTTGATCGCCCCCTTTAAAACTGATACCTAAATAGTGTACAGCCTGCGTATCGCTTTTATCGCGCAGGGTATTTTTATAAACCAGGGCTTCATCATTAATATTATTAACCACCATATCCATATCGCCATCGCCATCCAGGTCTACATAAACAGCCCCATTTGAAAAGCTCGGGATGGTTAAGCCCCAGTTGGTGGTTTCGTCACTAAACTGCAGGTTACCGCCATTTTTAAAGGCATAGTTGTGGATCTTTACTATTGGTATCTGGCTGAGTATTTGCTCCATGCTGGCCACCTGGTAAGCCTGCGAACGAAAGGTTGTAAAGTCATGGTCTGTTACATCGCGGGGGTAGCCGTTGGTAACTACAATATCGCGATAGCCATCATTGTCAAAATCTGTAATGAGCGGGCACCAGCTCCAATCTGTTTGCGATACACCGCTTAAAAAGCCTATCTCACTAAACACCGGGTGGCCAACAGAATCACCTTCGCCCAGGCTATACCCCTGGTTTAATTGGAGCGTATTATGAACATATTGATATTGATAACCGTAGTAATCTGTGTTTTGGTATAGTTGATAACTGTTGGGGCTCATAAACATTTTCTTCCTGAAATTATCTTCGGGGTTCATGTCTAAGGCAAACATATCTACAAGGCCATCATTATTAATGTCCTCAAAATCCTGCCCCATTGCAGTTAGGGATGTATGCTTAAAATATTGCTTTGAAGCATCGGTAAAAGTGCCGTCATGATTATTGATATATAAAATATCGTTGGTTATAAAATCATTGGTCACATAAATATCTTTCCAGCCATCGTTATTTATATCAACAATACTGGCCGCGTGGCCGTATCCTTCTATGTCGATGCCGGCTTTTTTAGAAACATCTGTATAAACAGGATGCTTTAGTGTAGGGTCCCAATCATTACGGTACAAACGCCCCGTGCTGTGGTAAGAGCCATCTGTGTGAATGGGTCTGAAAGTGGTGGGATTATCTCCCGGATTAAGTTCATTAACTACCAGGTACATATCCAGGTCGCCATCATTATCATAGTCAAAGAAATAGGCCATCGTAGAGTGTACCCTCGCATTCAGCCCATATTCGGCAGCCATTTCTTTAAAGTGCGGCATGCCATTTTTATCATTGCCCTGGTTAATATAGAGCAGGTTTGTTCGTTTCAACGAATCGCCAAGCAGGGTATTACAAACATAAATATCGGGCCAGCCATCATTATTAATATCAACAACAGCCACACCCCTGCCCCAGCCACCTTTGCCGGCTACGCCTGCCGCGGTGGTAACATCATCAAATTGAAAATTGCCTTTATTTAAGTAGAGCTTATTGGCAACAGCATTGCCGGTAAAGTACAGGTCGGGCCTGCCATCTTTATTAAAATCGCCAACACCAACACCGCCGCCGTTATAAATATTGATACGGGTAAGCGGGTTTATAGAATCTGTTTCGACAATATGGTTATTGAATTTTATACCCGAATGAGCAGAAGGTATAAGCTCGAACATGCTTTTTTTATGGCACGAAGCAATTGAAAATGAGCATACAATAAGCGCTATATAATATAAAAACTTCATTTGGGGTATGGGCAAAAATCAATGATCTGGTTTTATAAAAAAGGCGGAAACGTGTGTTTCCGCCTTAAACATAATGTTAATGCCTATTAATAACTAGGGTTTTGTTTTAACGCACCGCGCTCAACATCAATCTGAGTTTGAGGTATAGGATAAAGCTCGTTTTTACCCTGGGTAAAGGTAACACCTTTTAAAGTTGGGTTGGCAAAACCGGTAATGTTGGCATCATGTGCAACATAATTGGTAAGTATGTTTTTCATGTATCCAGCACCACCCGGGCCACCATATAAACCATCATAGCGTTGTAAATCGAAGAAACGATGACCTTCCATAGCTAACTCCAGCTTACGCTCGAACCAGATTATTTTACGAGACTGATCTTTTGACGTAAAATCTGCGGCTGAGTATAAACCTACTTTGTAGTTTGCAGCCGGTAAAGTATTATCAACAATTGGCTTGGTTGCATCACCACCTGTATAACCGGTTACACGGCCTTTAACCCAACCGGTTGGATCAGCAGCACGGGCTCTGACAAGGTTTACATAAGTTACTGCTTGTGCTACGCTACCTGCAGTCGACTCAATTTCACATTCTGCAGCCCATAATAATACATCGGCAAAACGGATAAGATTATAGTTATTTGAGTTCGCCTGATTTGCAGCCCAGCCATTGTAAGTATCGCTGGTGGTACCTTGTTGCGCTTTGTAATAAACGTTTTTAATCGGACTAAAGGGACCGCCATCTGCCTGGTCACGTGCCCATGAAGCTCCCGGGTGAATACCCCAATCTAAATAAGGGATACCTCTGCGGCCTACGGTCCAGTCAAGGCGTGGATCTAGCGGGGTTGTTGAATCTGGCAACCAGGTAACATCTGTAGCTAAAACGCCTTGGTCATTTTTTAAATCAGAATTATTATAAGTATCCAGCAAAGGCAAACCTCTAACAGCATCTACTTTGTATGAGTTTACCAGGCTAAAAGATGGCTGGTAAAACCCGCAGCAGGCAGCAGGACCACCGCTTGGGTAATTCAACACATCGCCCGAGTTACCATTATAACCGTTTGCGTTATCTAATACAGTCATCTGCACGGAGAATACTGCTTCGGGGCCATTTTTGGTTGAAGGATTAAAGTTATTGGCAAACGGCTCAAGTGCATACTTAGCACCGCCAGATGTTATGCCATTAGTAATCACATCCGTTAATGCTGTTCTGGCCAAATCATATTTATGATCAAACATGTAGGCTTTTGCCAAATAAGCTTCGGCAGCATATTTATTAACACGGCCAATTTGTGCCTGTTTAGTTGGCAATGAAGCAACCGCAGCAGCAAAATCAGCCTCTATTTTATCCCAGATAGGGCCCGGATTACCTACATTGAAGTTACCTGCATCATAGGTGATGGTTTCATCTACATAAGGTATGTTTCTCCATATTTTTGAGGCCTCCAATTCATATACACCTCTTAAAAAGCGAGCCTCGCCAATTAATTGGGCTTTGTAAGTTGCATCGATAGATCCGTCTGTAACCATCGGAAGTTCCCTCAAAACATCATTGGCACGTTGAATACCATTGTAAAGGTTTTTCCATTTGTTTAACACATACTCATTAACAGAGCTAGTGGTGTGGGTCATGATTTCGGCAGCATACGGCTGATCTGTAGGGTTTGAACCTTTGTAAGCATCATCAGACGCAATACCACCAAAACTCCAGTTATCAACACTGGTTTCCCAGGCATCAACAGGTTGCCCCTGGTATACGCCATCTAACAGTGAATATGCACCAATTAACAAGCCCTCAACACCTGCCTTATTGGCAAGCACAGCTGAGTTTAAAACACCTGTTGGCGCTTTATCCAGGTAATTCTTACATGAGTAGGATACAGAAAGCAAGGCTAACGTACCTGGTATAATGATTTTATATATTGACTTTTTCATGTTTTATCTTTTTTATAAATGTTAAAAGGTTACGTTAACACCTAAAATGTACTGTCTTTGGTTGGTTGGGTAGCTACCATAATCAATACCAAAAGCAGCACTTTGCGTAGCATTTGAAACACCATTATATGAAGATGGCTGCAACTCTGGATCTAAACCTGAGTATTTGGTAATGGTAAACAGGTTGGTACCTTGTAAGTATACACGTACTTTACTAATACCAATTTTTTTGGTAGTGTTAGTAGGGATGGTATAACCAATTTGAGCAACACGCATTTTCAGGAACGAACCATTTTCAACATAGTAACTGCTTGGAATAGTTGAACCCATGCTTTGAGTATAACTTGCTTTGGTAACCGTTGGGTTTGTTACACCTGGCGAGCCCCATGAATTATATAGAGCAGCTGTTGATTTCCCACCGGTAAATGATGAGTAGAAATCTGTATAGTATTTGGTAAAGTTAAAATCATCATTGCCTTGTGAACCATAAAATACTGCAGTAAAGTCAAATCCTTTGTAAGCAGCGTTAAGGTTTAAGCCATAAGTAAAATCGGGGTTAGGGTTACCGATATAGGTACGGTCATTAGCATCAATTTTGCCATCGCCATTTACATCCTTGTATTTAAATGAACCGGCAGCAGCACCAGAATAAGTTGGAGCGGCTAAAGCTTCGGCGGTACTGTTATACAAACCGGTTACCTGGTAGCCATAGAATGCACCAATTGGGTGGCCAACTTCGTTACGGGTGATGTAACCAACACGAGAGTTAGAAGCATCAAAATAATCACCAGGGATATAAGTAATGGTATTTTTGTAAGTAGTAATATTTGCACCAATGCTGTAAGTAAAGTCACTGCCAGCAGTACCATGGTAAGTAGCAGAGATATCTAAACCGTGATTTTGAATGTCACCCAGGTTTACAAATGGTGCAGTAGCACCACCTACAGTAGCTGGTAATGGTTGTGGGTATAATAACCCGGTGATTGTTTTCTTATAATACTCTACAGAAAGATCCAGCTTGTTAAATAAAGATGCATCTAAACCAATATTCAGGATTTTATCTTTTTCCCAGCTGGTACTTGCATTACCAATTTGGGTATTATTAAAGCCCTGGCTGGTTACTGTACCGTTTACAGCATAATATGACGAGCCGAAACCAGAACCGTATTGGCTAAAAGCGTTAGGGCCGGTTACGTTGGCATTGTTACCACCAACACCGTAGCTACCACGTAATTTTAAATCGTTAACCCAAGTTAAGCCTTTCATGAAATCTTCCTGAGATACACGCCATGCAGCAGTTGCCGCAGGGAAATTACCCCATTTTTGAGTACCAAATTGAGAGTAACCATCGCGACGGATGGTACCGCTCAAGATATAACGGTCATTATAAATATAATCTACCTTACCAAAGAATGAGCGTGTAGCAGTTGGCTGAAGCGCGTAACTTGCTGCCTTATTATTTAAGGTACCGTTGCTTACGTTAGCATAATTAGGATCTACAGAGAAAAGATTGGTAGAAACACCACTTACAAACCTTCCATAAAACTGCTTTTGCTCATAACCGGCTAAGAAATTGATATTGTGTTTGCCGAATATTTCTTTGTAATTAACAGTGGTTGTCCAGTTATAATTACTGTTGTATTGTGAATTCTCAAAATAAGCATTTGAAGTTCCGTGGTTTTCAGAGTCATTATAAGCATTTAATGAACTAAAACCATATTCCCAGTTGTTAATATAAGTTCCGGCTATTTGTGTTTTTGCAGTAAAGTGTTTCAAGAAATCTGCTTCAACAAATGCAGAACCTTGTACGCTCCAGGTTTTGTTGTAGTTATCTTTGGTTCTTACCTGTTGGGCAACCGGGTTGGCTGCATTACCAAGCGGTGCGGCAGGGCCATCATAAGTACCACCGAAGTTACCGGCAATATCATACACCGGTATTTGCGGCATAATACGGTAACTCATTGATACTGCATTATTTTCGGCCTGGTTACCATAACCACCACCACCATTTGCATTACCGTAAGGTGTTTGTCTGTAAATCATATAAGCTGTTTCGCCTACACGGATATGGTCATTAAGCGCAAACGTACTGTTGATACGTGCCTGGTATCTTTTTAGGTAGGTATCAATTAAAGTACCTTGCTGATTTAGATAGCCCAATGAAAACAAGTAAACATTTTTATCATTACCGCCTGTTGCTGTAATATTGTGGCTTTGTGTAGGTGCAGCTTTAAATATGGCGTGAAACCAATCTGTACCTTGTTGGTTAAATTTCTGGATCAGGAAATCATTAGCCGGGTTACTCGCATCAAATTTGTAAGTAGACAAATCGATATTATCACCTGTACCTGTACCCAATGTACCGTTCCAGCCATAGGTTGGGATACCAAGGCCGCTGGTATAAATTTTATTTGTACCGATATTACCATTATCACCTGCTGCAGAAGCAAGTTTAGCCATGTCCTGAGGGCTTAGCGTATTCCAAACGTTTCCGCCGGGAGGCACCTGCCTGCCGTAAAAGCCATCGTAACTAATAGTAGTTTTACCGCTTTTACCTTTTTTAGTCGTAATAACTATAACACCGTTACCACCAGATACACCATAGATCGCTGCAGAACCTGCATCTTTCAATACGCTGATGCTTTCGATATCGTTAGGGTTAATATCAGACATGCTGTTGGTTTGCACACCGTCAATTACATACAATGGTGAGCTATTACCAAAGCTGGATACACCACGTACAAACACATTACTACCCGCACCCGGCGCACCTGCAGTAATTACGTTAACACCCGAAGCCTGGCCTTGTAGCAATTGCTCAGAACTACCTGTAGGCAGTTTTTTAGCATCGCTAACATTAACTACAGCAACAGCACCAGAGATATCCTTTTTGCGTTGAGAAGAATAACCGGTTACAATTACCTCATTTAATGATTTGTTATTTACCTGTAAAGTAATAGGGTAAGCGGCAGCGCCGGTTACGTTAACTTCTGTGGTAGCATAACCTACATAAGTAATTACCAGCGTTTGGCCAGAAGAGGCGCTTAAGGTAAAATTACCGTTAACATCAGTTACAGTACCTATAGTAGTGCCTTTAATGCGAATAGCGGCACCAACTACAGGCTGCTTGTCATCACTGCCAACAATGTGGCCGGTGATCTTTGTTTGCGCTGTAACTGCCAATGAAGAGAGTATGCAGCATAGTAGCATGCACAGCACCCTTACCTTGAGGAGTAAACTTTTAAACATGAGATTGAGATTTTAGTTGATTAATTTAATTGATTTATTATTGAGCTTATTTGTTGAGAGACACAAAGCATCATACAATAATCCGTACCCCTAAGGGCCAGAATTGAATGTGCCCTTAGAGTAATCGTCACACTGTTTGGCAGTACGATTTAATTTACCCAGAAGAAATTTAAGTAAAGGTTTTACCATAATTTTCTATTAGTTACAAAAAATCTGCTTTTAACAAACCCATTACTAAAACATGGATTTGAAGAGCGTACGTAATCTTTTTTTGTTATAATACTATCAGGATCTCAATGTATCCCTATTCAATAGTATTATATAATTGGCTTAATCCTAAAGTAGATTAAGTGTAGGGCTTACACAAGGAGTTTTGCAGAATTGTTATTTATTTAAAAAATACCTTATTTATCAAATAAGTGTAAAACATACACAGGTGTTTTTTAGATTAATCACAAAACATACCACGTGCGATTGTGATTTTAATAACACCCTTTTATAGTAAAACATAGGTAGCTAAGCCAAAAACAATCCCTATGTTAAGCAACTTTTGTATTTGCCTTAACATAATTTAAACAAACGCTATTTTTGAGAGTTGATTTTTAGCCTGAACAAGGGTAAATACAAGTGTTAAAATTTCATTACTATTAGTAATAAAATACTGTTAATGCTTTGTTCCCTATTTAAAATATATTGCTCATTTTTGATTACAAAATTTGTTATTAGCTTATTATTAAATGTTTACAAGACAGGAATTAATTGACTATACCCGCGATGCCAAAGAAAAATGGCTGAATCATATATCTGTTGACTGTGTGGTTTTTGGATTTCACGAAGGCCAGCTGAAGGTTTTACTTTTAAAAATGAAGGACGAACAAAGCTGGTACCTACCCGGCGGCTTTGTTTTAAAAGACGAGCACCTGGATGACTCTGCCAGCCGGATATTGAATGAGCGTACCGGCCTCGATCAAATATTTTTGCAGCAGTTTCATGTATTTGGCGACCCGCAGCGTTCGCGCCCGCATTATGAGATGTATAAAGATGTAGCCGACAATGAAAACAACTGGTTTAGCAACCGTTTTATAACCATTGGCTACTATGCCCTGGTTGATTTTCATAATACGGTTCCTGCACCGGATAGCTTATCAGAAAAATGTGTGTGGTGCGGTTTGGATGCGCTTCCGGGATTTATTCTCGATCATAAACAGATTCTGGATAATGCGCTTTATGCCCTGCGCCTGCAGCTTAATTACCAACCCATTGGTTACAACCTGATGCCGCACGAGTTTACCATGCCCGAGTTGCAAAAGCTTTATGAAACCATACTGGATAAAAAACTCGACCGTAGAAACTTCCAGCGTAAAATACTGGCTTTTGATATCTTAAACCGGTCTGAGCATCCACGCAAAGGCGGTGCCCACAAAGCACCTTATCTCTATTCGTTTAATCTGGAAAAATATCAGCAGGCTTTAAAAGAGGGATTGGCTGCCGGATGGTAAAACTTATACCTATATATTATATATAAGGTGTAGGTTTTGTTAAATAGTTATCTGCAAACCATCATAAGCTAAATAGATGTTTGCAGGTAGCTCGGCACTCACATCGGCATGCTTACCCAGGCGATGGCTAATATGTGTAAAGTAAGTTTGCTCCGCACCTATCTCTTGCGCAAAAGCAATAGCTTCTTCAAGCGTAAAATGCGAAATGTGGCTCTGCCGCTGCAGGGCATTAATCACCAATATCTTGCTTCCTTTAATCTTTTCCTTTTCAAAATCACTAATGGTTTTGGCATCGGTGATGTAAGTAAAATCTTTAATCCTGAAACCCAATACCGGCAACTTGTAGTGCATTACCTCAACAGGTGTTAATACTACATCGCCAATATTAAATGCTTCTTTATCTATATTATGCAGATTTACCTGCGGGATACCCGGATACTTAAAATCACTGAATATATAGTAGAACTCCCGTTTTAGGGCAGTTTGCACACGCTCGTTTGCGTATACATCTATGGCCGCTTGCTGCTTAAAATTAAAAGCGCGGATATCATCCAGCCCGGCAATATGGTCTTTATGTTCGTGGGTAAAAACTACAGCATCGAGGTGCATTACGCCTGCCCGTAGCATCTGATATCTAAAATCGGGCCCGGTATCAATAATAATCACCTTCCCATCGCCCTCTACCAAAATAGAAGAACGCAGCCGCTTATCGTGCTTATCGGTTGATGTGCACACTTCGCAGCAGCAGGCAATAACGGGTACGCCTTGTGATGTTCCGGTTCCTAAAAAAGTGATGGTCACAGCTGAAGTTCGGTTTGTTTTATTTGCTGATAAAAGGCCAGCTGTTTTTCGTCCAATAGTTTCTGATCAATATCTGTACCACGTATCAATTCGGCAAGGGCCTGGATCTTGCTTTCCAGGTTAGAAAATTTGTTGACCACAATCATCCGGCTGCTTTGCAGCAGGCATGCGCCCGTTTTAAAATTACCCTTTTCATACCTCACCTTGTAACCTGCAGATTTAAGCAGATTTTCAACTTTTTCTAAAGTATGATTAGTGACGGTTAACATTATGATATATAACGTGGCTTTTTCAAAAATAGTAAAGTAAGCTGTAAAACTTACCAAATGTTTACAAAAAAGGCCAGCATGGCCGGCCTATATATGCTTCTATTTAATCTGCTTAACGCAAATCAACCACTTCCACACCCGGATGCCCTTTGGTATCAAAGCTGAAGGTATTATCCGGCACCGCGCCATTGGCTGCAAATGATTTAATTGTGTAGTTATACTTGTTACCGTTTTTATCAAATATCAATGCGCTATAAATCTGTTTCTGTGCCTTGTCAATAAACAACTTTACCTTAAACACCGATTTTTTAGTATCTGTCGGGCTTAATTCTATTACCTGGCAAAGTTTACCGTTTAGTTTTTGGTCGCCGGTGTACAGGTATTTATAGCCTTTTTCGTAAATGGTAAAAATCTGGGCGGGGTTTAAGCCTTCTCCGCTTTTATCTACATCACTAACCTGTACTTCGTTATCCTTTTTAAGGTAAGTCCACTGGCTTTTACCATCGCTTATAATCTCTTGGGCTACAGCAGGTTTGCCGGCAACAGCTTTACCATAAATGGTAACTTTAAATTTACTGCTTTTCGATTTGGCTACTAAAGTACCAGTTTGGCTTTCTTTAATATTTGCCTGCGGATTCTCTAGCGTAAACACAAAATCGGTTTTTATAGCGTCGTAGCTTTTGTATTTTTTAGTAACCTCGTCTAAAATACCTTTAGCCTGTGTATCCTTTTGTGCAAATAATGGGTTGATGCCTATAATGGCGAGTATAAATAGTAGTGTATATTTTTTCATGAGCTTTTCTCCCCAAAACATACAGGGGGGCGTTTATTAAGTTAGATAGTAAAATGTATAGATAGTTTAATCGCGCGGTTTGGATAATTCTTCCAGGTGGCGTTCCAGGCTGTACTCGTCGGGGTATAAAACCTCGCGGGCTTTGCTGCCTTCAAACGTGCCTACGATACCTGCTGCTTCCAGCTGATCTATGATCCGGCCGGCACGGTTATAACCCAGTTTTAGTTTACGCTGAATTAATGAGGTTGAGCCTTGCTGATGTAATACTATTAAACGTGCGGCATCTTCAAACATTGAATCGCGTTCATTTGGATCGAAAGTATTTAGTTTTTCAATTTTAGATTTGATCTCTGATAATTTATTTGATGTATAAGTGTCCAAATAATCACTCCCTAAGGACGACACTATCTCGAAATCAGCGGCCAAATTTTTTAAGACAAATTGGCAATCATTCCACGTCTTATAATCACCGTGTCCACTTTTTTTACCTATTATTTCTAAATCAAACTTCTTAATTGATAGCTTCCATGCCACTAATCGCTTACTTGCAAACTCATTAATAGCAGTCTGATCAATCTCTATATTATTTTGATGTATCCCTGATACAGATCGACTATCAACATATTGGTCAGTCTTATCTAATGGTTTATATGTTTTGTCGTTGATGACAAAACTACGTATTAAACCATCATCAAAAAGAAAATCTATAGTATCACCTTCACTTATTCTAAATCTTGAAAGTTGACTTGATAATCCGTCAGTAAAATAATTTAAAGTAAGATATGACTTATTGTTTCTTTTAATGAATGCAATTAGGAGTAAGAAGCCATCATCTGAAGAGGTAGCTATTGCATACTTTGCGAGATCCAAAACACCCACCACACCTCCTACATTTCGCCATTTTATGTTTCGGGACTTTGTGAATGGATCTTCTTCTATTAAAGGAACATTTATATAGCGATTTTTTTTTATTTCCAATAGCCTTGTCCCTACTACCTCAGTATTAGTATTTAGTATAGCTATTGGCTTGACCGATAACACATTTCTCTTCAGATCATGGACATAATTTACAACACCAACGGTAAATGGAATATCTAACAATAAAATTTTTCTCTCTTGGTTTTGCAAATCGCATAGTTCAATTCTGAGTATCTTATTTTTATCAACTATATCATTTTCAACACAATTGATTGCTTTTATAATTATACTGTTTGAAAGGACATTCAATAAAAAAACTGAATAATTTTCATCCAATTTTACGACATGAACCGTTACTGAGCTTAATTCATTTTTTACTTTAACAGGTTTCAATTCCTCTTTCAAAACAGGTTTAAAAACATGAGCATCATTTTGTAATGTATCATCAGAAGTTCGATTTATCTCCTTATTTAGGCCAAATATTTTTTTTAGAAACCCCATAACTAATCGCGCGGTTTGGATAATTCTTCCAGGTGGCGTTCCAGGCTGTACTCATCGGGGTATAAAACCTCGCGGGCTTTGCTGCCTTCAAACGGGCCTACGATACCCGCCGCTTCCAGCTGATCTATGATCCGGCCGGCACGGTTATAACCC
>NZ_MPPL01000001.1:3612443-3615476 GCF_001911425.1 Mucilaginibacter polytrichastri
GTTTTAGTTTACGCTGAATTAATGAAGTTGATCCCTGCTGATGCAATACAATTAAACGAGCTGCGTCTTCAAACATCGAATCACGATCGTCTGCGTTAAATTCTTTCGGGCTGTTAGCCTCACCTTCACCCACATATTCGGGTAATAACATGGCTGTTGCATAACCGCGTTGGTTACCAATAAAATCTGATACCATTTCAACTTCCGGCGTATCTACAAAGGCACATTGTAAACGAATTAAATCGCTCCCCATGGCCAGCAGCATATCCCCGCGACCAATCAATTGATCTGCACCGCCCGAATCCAAAATGGTACGCGAATCAATCTTAGACAATACCCTGAATGCCAAACGGGCCGGGAAATTGGCTTTAATAGTACCCGTAATAATATTAACAGATGGCCGCTGCGTGGCAATAACAAGGTGGATACCAATAGCACGTGCCAACTGTGCTAAACGGGCAATCGGTGTTTCTACCTCTTTACCGGCAGTCATCATTAAATCGGCAAACTCATCCACAATCAATACAATGAATGGTAGGAAGCGGTGGCCTTCGTTAGGGTTAAGCTTGCGGTTAACAAACTTGGCGTTATACTCTTTCAGGTTACGCACCTGTGCATCTTTTAAAAGATCGTAACGCTGGTCCATTTCGATACACAGCGAATTCAGCGTATTAATTACCTTCTTGGTATCGGTGATAATAGCATCGGCCTCATCGGGCAGTTTAGCCAAAAAGTGTCGCTCTATTTTGCGGAACAGGGTTAGCTCCACCTTTTTAGGATCAACCAGTACAAATTTCAATTCGGCCGGGTGGCGTTTGTACAACAGGGACACCAGGATAGCATTGATACCAACAGACTTACCCTGACCTGTAGCACCCGCTACCAGTAAGTGAGGCATCTTGGCCAAATCGGCAATAAAAACTTCGTTGGATATCGTTTTACCAAGCGCAATCGGCAGATCCATCGTCGTATTCTGGAACTTCTCCGACATCAGTACAGACCGCATAGAAACCATCTCAGGATGCTGATTTGGCACCTCGATACCGATGGTTCCCTTACCCGGCATTGGTGCAATGATACGGATACCCAAAGCCGCTAAACTTAGGGCGATATCATCTTCCAGGTTTTTGATCTTGGAGATCCGTACACCCGGTGCCGGGATAATTTCGTACAGCGTAACCGTTGGGCCAATGGTAGCCTTAATCTTATCAATTTCAATATTGTAATGATTAAGCGTGGCTACAATTTTGTTTTTGTTGGCTTCCAGCTCGCCTGCATCAACAGAAATTTTGTTCGAGCCGTAGTTCTCCAACAGATCCAGCGGTGGATATTTATAGCCGGACAGATCGAGTTTGGGATCAAACGCTCCAAATTTCTCAACCAGTTCGTTAGCTGTTTTTGGTGTTTCCTTCTCAATATTAAGTTCGGCTTGTGGGCGAACCTCTTCTATCTCGAGCGTTAATGGAATCTCTGCCGGTTCTTCTTCTTCATATGCCGGTTCTTCCATTAAAGGCTCCGGCGTTAAAGTAATGGGCTCGTGTAAAATATTATTCTGCAGTATGGTGGTGTGCGCTGTGGTATGCGGTACAATGCGCTCTGTTTCTACAGGCTCAACGGCAACCATTGGTTTATGTACAATAACATTTTGTTGCAAGCGGGCCTCGTCTACATCGCTTTTATCTTCGAGCGGCTCAAACCGGGCGCGGTTTGCCTGCCATTCCAGCGGGTCGGGTATTTCACCTTCCAGGTCTGCAGGTTCGGGCACTATACCGTGCTCGCCCATGTTCGATGGCATTAGGCCGCCCTTAGTTTTACGCTCGGGCAGTTTAAAGTCGATATTGTACGCAATAATAAGTACGGTTAAACCAGCAAAAACAAGTAAGCAACCTGTGCCGGCCTGCCCTATCTGGGCATCCAATAAACGGTTACTCCAAAAGCCAAATTCGCCCTCTAAAAAGTGCGGATAATCTGATACCATACCATGCACAAAGCCAATGGCAACAGAGAAAAATATAATGCAGAAAAACGAGTAAGCTAATGTTTTGGTTAACGATAGTAACCTGATCTTAAACAATAGGCGGTAACCAATGATGATGAAAATGCCTATAAAAATGTAAGATGCCAGGCCAAACCATTCGTAAATAAACTGATCTGATAACAATGCACCCAGTTTACCCATCCAGTTATCAACTATAGGGTCTTTGATGCCGTTATCCATCAGCTCTTGCTGGGTTTTAAACAGGTTATGCCAGCCGCCGTTAGCATGCGACACATAGCTTTGATCCTGCTGCCAGGTAAACAGGTAGGCTGTAAAGGCAATAAAAAAGAAAATGGAGAGGATGAGGAAAAACAAACCGATGATCTTGATCAAACGGCCATTGCTACGGAGGTCAAACTCGGGTAGCTCTATCCGCGGCATCTTCCTTTCGCGTTCTTCTTTACCAGAACCCTGACGCGGCTTACTTTCGTCCTTGAAACTATTAGATTTAAACTGATTCCCTTTTGGCGGCATCCTGATTTCAACAGATTTAAATACAAATATAAACTTAATAGATTAAAGCACCATTTGTAATAGTTTTTAATTTTTTTGTATTATTGACTCATGAGTGTTGAACAACTGGAAGCTTACATTGGTGCCGGTGACCTTATCGGACTAAAAAATCTGCTGACGCAGCAGCCTGACCTTGCCACAAACAATACCAGTTACCATGTTTCGCCCCTTTTGCTGGCCTGTTATTTTAAAAAACCGCAGGCGGCAGATCTTATACTCCAATACCTTAAAGAAATTAATTTATACGAGGCATGTGCCGTTGGTAAGTTTGATGCTGTTGCTTACCTGGTGCAAACTAGCCCCGATGCCGTTAACAGTTATGCCCCGGATGGTTTTACGCCGCTTGGCCTGGCCTGCTTCTTCGGCAACCACGAAGTTGCGCGCTATTTAATATTAAAAGGGGCTAATGTAAACCAGCCTGCCGATAACGGATTTAGGGTGGCGCCGATACATTCGTCAGTGGCGGGGAATTTTTCAGACAT
>NZ_MPPL01000001.1:3615503-3636228 GCF_001911425.1 Mucilaginibacter polytrichastri
ATTACCAGGTTACTGATTGACAATGGCGCCAATGTAAATGTAATGCAGCAAGCAGGCAGTACGCCCTTGCATGGTGCAGCACAAAACGGCAATCTGGACATACTGATTATGCTTTTAGAGGCAGGAGCATCTGTAGAAGCCCGTATGGAAGGCGGCAAACTACCTGCCGACCTGGCCCGCGAAAAGGGATTTCAGGAAATTGCCGACATATTAAGCTAAGCACCGGTTAAGATTATGCTGACACCTGTTAAATCAAATCTGTAAGTTTACATGTTATATAATTACAAGAAATAATCTACAAGCATGAAAGCTGAAAAAATGGTGATGCTCACCGGTAAAGAATACCAGGAAATTAAACATAAGCTTGATGAAGGGCAGCCATGCATTTACAACATCGGCTCTGCATCAAAGCCACAGATTATTCATGTGTTAAGCATATACTTAGACACAGACCCCGATTTTACACGTAATACAGGCCAGTTTGCCAAAATACACGACGATAAAGATGTACAGGTAAAAATAGAATACGAAGAGCAAATTTAATCAGCCACCACCGGGCTTACAGATCTGTTACCCGGGTATGTACCCGCTTAACGTAGTTGCGGATATCTAACACAATACCGGCAAAGAAGTAAAATACAAACGGGAAGCCCACGGCCAAAAACGAAGAATAGATAAAGAAAAGCCTTATTTTAGAGATAGATATGTTGAAGCGCTCGCCCAGGTAGGTACAAACACCAAAAGAATAACGCTCGAAAAAGGTCAATATTCGTTGTAACATCCTAAACCAGTTTTAATATCTTATTTCCAACGCTGCATTGCAGACATTTCTTATAATTGCAATAGTTATTTTTAAGCTCAAGCAGTGCCTGCGACTCAAAAGCTGTTTTGGTTTTAACCCCCAGCTCTACAAAGCTACTAATAATTGAGTTGTCTTCGGCCGGTAACTGCTCTAATAAATTCAGGCTGCGGTCAACATATTTATCCTGCTGCAACAGCCTCCCATAACTAAACAAAAATAACGCCAAACTATTAAGCAACAAGTTATTGATAGAACTTAAGCCCATTTCTTTTGACGATGGCTTACTCTCTGCATCAAACCGGTAATGGGTTTCCCAGTAAGGGTTCACTTCTATATCGGTAAATAACCCACGCAGCAACTTCACGTCGCTGATCTCGAGCACCTTAGAGAAAAGATGATTAGACTTACTTATCAAAGCGGCAAACTGAGCCAGCCTAATGGTGGGGAAGTTGAGGGGTCGCAGCCTTAAAAACTTAAACAAGTACTTATCTACCGGTTCAAAGCCATATTTCTTTCTTAAAAACTGGTATTCTTTTTTAAGTTGATTGGGGTAGGTATCCGTAAAATCTTCTTCCAGAAAACCAGCCTGGCCAAATATTAAAGCCTCTATTTGCAGCGCACTATTTTTGTGCTTAGCCAATATTACCTGCGGTAATGATTTTGCCAGCATCTCGAATGGCAGCGAATTAATTTTAAATCCAAAACTTGCTGCCAGGTGCTGATAAAAGGTTTCTTCCCAATCGCCGGTATTTTGCTTTAGCGTTTGGGCTACATAGGCCGACTTCTTTTCTAAACGCTCTACCAATACACGGGTAAGCCAGGTACGCATGGTGAGTTCATCAACCGAATGAATAGCGCTTTCGCAGGGGATGATCTTTTGATCACCGTAAACCAGGTTATGGTAACGGCTATATAATTCGGCAGGGATACGGTGCTCAAGTTCGAGGGTTGGTAACAGGTTACCTTCGGTAGTTTTAACAGGGGCATCATCACGGTAAACTACATGCAGTACCACATTGTCATACGCTTTATCGATTTGATGGTTATGCTTTTGCCAATCGGATGCGGCTACGTGGATCTCTACATTACCGGCCCAAAGGGTATCCCCTATCTTAATGCGCGCCTGCTGAAAATCTGGACCTGCATTAGTATTTTGCATGCCCGGATTAATTACCTCGATCGTTTCGCCAGTGGTGGTTTGCAGCAAGTTCCGGTTATACAACCGGAACTTCCATACGTGGTACAAAAAATCTTCGGTAAAAAGCATTGTCTAAGGGTTGGTATTTACCTGCAATTTACCCCAAATAAACCTAACTACAAAGCCGGACTGGCAATGTATTCTGCCCAAAGTTCATCAAGCGTTTTGCCGGTTTGGTCTTTCCATACACTATCAACATAAGCATGGTCGCGCATTTGCTTGTCCAACACTTTTACAATGCCCTTTTTATGATGGCTTTCTATCCATAATAAAAAACGCGCGGTAATGCGGTAAGCGTTGTCATAGTTAGATCCTGGTTTGTAATCGCCCAAGCTCCATTTAGCTGCTGCATTATTAACGCCAAACTGGTTACGGGCATAATCTGCAATACCCTCGGTTAGCCAGCCAGGCCCATTGCTTTGGCCGTAATCCTGCACAATGTGCATTACTTCGTGGGTAACCACATCAATATCTTCGGGCTTTTTGTGCATCCATTTGCTGCTGATGCGTACATGGGCATTATCCGTTTCGGCAACGCCTGCATAGGCCGTATCGATCATCATAAACACTTCCTTCGCTGTTTTTTTATTGTATTCCTTGGCCAGTTCGGGGTATACCTTAAAAAAAGTGCTGATCAGTTTTTCTTTAACAACCGGATCTAAGTTAGGGTCGTTGTTACTAAAAGTTAATGTATAGCCACCCTTTTTGGTAACCTCGGGTGTTTGTGCAAATGCAGCGCAGCTAAAGGCAACGCAAAACAATAAAAGCAATGTTTTCATAAGCGCAAATTAGGGATTATAAATAATGGCGGCGCTTACCCTTTGTCACTTTTTGGCTAGAAGTTGGTTGATTTACTTTGTATCAGTCCGTCAAAATTCATAATCACTTAAAAATAACTCCTATGTTTGTACCAATATACCACCAGATAGCGTTTACACGCTTATAAATTTATGATTTACACTGATACATTATTTCAGGAAGCCGTACAGTTATTACGGCACTTAATATCAACCCCATCTTTTAGTAAAGAAGAGAACCTTACCGCCAATATAGTTAACGCTTACCTGGAGCAGCACGGTGTTAAAACGCACCGTAAAATGAACAATATATGGGCCTGGAACAAGCATTACGATGCCGCCAAGCCTACCATATTACTCAACTCGCACCACGACACGGTAAAACCTAACACCGGCTATACCCGCGACCCATTTGAAGCAAAAATTGAAGATGGTATACTTTACGGCTTGGGCAGTAATGATGCCGGTGGATGCCTGGTATCGCTTATTGCCACGTTTTTGCACTTTTACGAAAAGGAAAATCTGAAATATAATTTCTGCCTGGCTGCTACTGCCGAAGAAGAAATCTCGGGCGTTAACGGCCTGGAACTCATTATCCCCGACCTGGGCAAGCTGGAGTTTGGTATTGTAGGCGAACCCACCCTGATGCAGTTAGCCATAGCCGAACGCGGCCTGATGGTATTAGATTGTGTAGCCCACGGTAAAGCCGGCCATGCCGCCCGCGAAGAAGGTGATAACGCTATTTACAAAGCTATAAAGGATATCGAGTGGTTCCGCACCTACAAATTCCCTAAAGAATCAGAAGTATTTGGGCCGATCAAGATGTCGGTTACCATTATCAATGCCGGCTCGCAACATAACGTGGTGCCTGCCGAGTGTACTTTTACCGTTGATGTACGGGTTACCGATGCTTACCGTAATGAGGAAGTGTTGGAAATTATCCGCCAGCATGTAACCAGTGATGTGAAGCCGAGATCAATCCGCTTAAAACCATCATCTATAGATAAGAACCACCCTATTGTGCAAGCCGGCATAGCTTTGGGCAGAACTACTTATGGCTCCCCTACCACGTCAGATCAATCATTATTAGATATTCCATCCGTAAAAGTTGGCCCCGGCGATTCGGCCAGGTCACACAGCTCTGATGAGTTTGTTTATGTAGATGAGATCCGTGAAGGGATTGAGTTGTATGTGAAAATGCTGGAGAGCATCTGTTAAGCTCGGGACGAGAATCGGGAATCAGGCATCAAGATAAAAACTACAACCACATTGTCATTCTGAACGGAGTGAAGAATCTTCTTCGATAAGCAGATCGGCTTTGCATGGCGAAGAAGATCCTTCGTTATCGCTCAGGATGACAAAAAGAAAAAAAGGCGCTGTGATTTTTAATCACAGCGCCTTTTTTTCTCGTCTTTATTCCAGATTTTCTTAAGAGAAAAGCTCCTGCCCCTCGGTATAATAAGTCTTCCTCGTACCATCGTTAATCAGGATCTTCTCCCCTTTCGGTGTTTCTTTTTTCTTAGTATGGTGCACCTGCAGAAAATCACGGAACTCCCCGCTGATAATATCCGGCCTGGCTTTTACAATCTCTTTTTCGGCATGGGTTAATACATGGTTAATGGATTTGGCTAGCACTGTAACCTTATCCTCCGGTATTTTATTAGCTACAGAAAATGGCGAGATCCCGGCATCGTAAAAAATCTCATCTGCGTAGGCATTGCCAATGCCGCGGATAAATTTCTGATCGAGCAGCAGGTTTTTAATTACCGTGCGTTTCTTTTGCAACTGTGCGAATAACCACTTAGCGTCCACCGACTCATCCAGCGCGTCTGGCGCATCTTTCTTTGCCGGGTCGAGCGTTGGTGTGGCGGCAGATTGAAAATCTGTTAGCGCCAGGCCTGTGCCATCTGTAAAGTGCAGTTCTACTACCGTGTACTTATTCTCGTTCTTAGCTTCAAACAAAAACAGCTGGCCGTGCAGCATTAAATGAAGCGCCAGGGTATGCTCACCAAAATCGAAGTACAACTCCTTGCCTTCGCGGTAAACCTTCTTCAGCGTTTTATTATGCAAAGCGTGCTGCAGTTCATCAGCAGAAACATTGAGTTTCTTGCTGTGTACGGTAACCGTTTTCAGTTTTTTACCGCCTAATTTTTTATCCAGGTTACGGCTAAATACCTGCAGATCGGGAAGCTCTGGCATAATGCAATTTTAAGCAATAACAGTTACAAACCGTTATTGCTTGGGCAGCACTGCCGAAAATTTATTTTCATAATCTTTTAACTGGTTTTCGAGCCTGGCGTTAAGATCAGTTTGCCTGTATTGTTTGGTTAAAGTGGCCATTGCGTTAATAACCGACACGCCCATCTGGATATCGCGTACGTTTACCGTGTCAGCATTATCCTTCAGTAAGCTGTAATTATAATCCAACTGATCTTTAACATAAGCAGCCACATGGTTAATATATTTATTACCCAGGTTAATATCCTTGAGGTGGTAGGCGCTGTCGGCAATGTAATATTTGTTAGATACCGTATTCATGTCAGGCGTAATGGCCGGCATTACATCATCAAAACAATGCAGCGATTTAAGCGCCATATCGGGGTGACCCTCTTGTGCCAGGTTTTGCGAAAGGTTAATGAAGTTAATCATAATCATATGGTAAAACAACCCTGCCGACTGTTCATCCAAATAACGGGCGTGCTTCATGTTGCCCCATTTGTACTTGGTCATCATGTTATTGTACATCACCAGGGTATTAGTTTTATCAATCTGGTTGTTAGTTGCAGCCAGGTCAGGAACAAACGGGATCATGTGGTAAATAAAACCCTCTTTGTACATATAGGGTTTCATACCCAACATTTCGCCGTCGGGCATACCCATGGTAAAACATATCGGGCGCTTCCAGTCATTATGTGCAATAATATCCATCATGGCCAGGTTACCTTTGGTAAGGTAACTGCCGGGGTATTTCCACTCCATAGTATCGGCCAAACGGTTCTTTTGGTCCGGCGAAACTACGTGGTTGCTAAGTACTTCTGCCTTGTTAACCTTGAGCTTAAAGTTTTTGGTAGGCAGGTAGTTTTCTGTGCTGCCATCCTGATACTCCACCTTGGCGCGGGCATCTTCCGAAGTCACAAAATCAAAAACTTCTTTCAATTCTACCGAATCGGGAATTTTGGCATCATTAAAACGCACCACATCACGTACGCCATCCTTGTATTTATCGTAAGCCATGGTAATGGGCAGCGGGGCAGACTGGTTCATCCTGATCTGCTGCTGATGATGGATATACCAGTCGGCCGCAAACAGGCTTAAATTAACGATGCGTACATCTGGGCGAATGTTTTCTACCTCCTGATCGTACCAAACAGGGTAAGTATCATTATCGCCATAGGTAAACAGAATGGCATTTTTAGGGCACGACATCAGGTAATTATAAGCCATATCATGCGCAGTGGTTTTGGTAGACCGGTCATGATCTTTCCATTCCTGATGTGCCAGTAAGGCAGGTACAGCCAGCAGGCAAATGCCGATAGACAGATATGAAGCCGTGCGTGCGTTCATCTTCTTCATTAAAAAATCGGCAATAGCCAATACCCCGAGGCCTATCCAAATGGCAAAGGCATAAAAAGAGCCAACGTACGAATAATCGCGCTCACGGGGCTGCAGGTTGTATTGGTTTACGTAGAGCACAATGGCAATCCCCATAAAAAAGTACATTACCAGTATCACCATTGCATCTTGTTTACGGCGTTTAAAATGATAAATGGCACCCAATAAACCGATAATCAGCGGCAGGGCATATAATGGGGTATAAGAATTATTGTTTAGTAATGATTGCGGCAGGTGGCGGTTATGATCCAGCCAGCCGGTTGTCCAGTTGCCGTCAACGCCTTTGGTACTATACTGGCCGTCCTGGTCGTTATACCGGCCAGAGAAGTTCCACATAAAATAGCGGAAATACATTTGGTATAACTGCCAGCTAAACATCCAGTTAAGGTTATCGGTAAAAGTTGGCGCTTGCCCATCGGCCAGGTGCAGCCAGTCTTTATAGAACGAAACATCTTTTGGGTCGCTGCTGAAAATACGCGGCGCAATGGTGTTATGGTCGTAGATCAACTCCTGCTTTTTACCAATTTCCTCGTATTTGCTTTTGCCTTTACGATACTGCATAACGCCCTCTTTCTGGTCTATTGCTTTACCATCAAAGTAAGGTCCGTAAAGCAGCGGTGGTGCCAGGTATTGCTCACGGCCAAGGTATTCGCCTAGTTTAAAGGCGTTATCTGGGTGGTAGTTATTTAAATCGGTGTTGGCATGCGCCCGGATGGGGATCATGGTGAATGAACTGTAGCCGAGATACAAAAATGCCAGGCAAACCATGATAAGGTTAAGCATAGGCTTCTGCTTTTTAATGCTGTAGGCAATGCCCCATGCAATACCGCCTATCAGCAATATTAAAAATACCAGGGCACCAGTATTGAATGGCATGCCCATATTGTTTACAGCAAACAGATCAAAATAAGAAGCAAACTTTACGGTGTACTGGATAATACCGAACTGCACCGCAGCCAGCAGCAACACACCTGCAAAAAAGGCGATCAGCGTATTTTTGAAGTTGATATTTTTATGCCTGCGGAAATAATAAACCAGCGTAAGCGCGGGGATAGTTAACAGGTTAAGCAGGTGGATACCTATAGAGAGGCCCATTACATAGGCGATTAAAACCAGGTAACGGTCGGCACCGGGTTCATCAGCATGGGCTTCCCATTTAAGGATGGCCCAGAAAACTACTGCTGTACACAGCATTGCCGGCGAAAACACAATGGTTTCTACCGCCGAGAACCAGAAGGTATCGGTATACGTAAAACCTAGTGCGCCAACCAAACCGGCACCCATAATCATGATGGTTTGTGTGGTGGTTTGTAATTCACCGCGTTTTACCAGCAGCTTTTTAGCCAGTGCGGTAATGGTCCAAAACAAAAACATAATGGCGGCACTGCTGGCCAAGGCAGAGCCTAAGTTGGTAAAATAAGCCACCTTGCTTCTGTCGCCCAATGATAAGAGCGAAAACGCCTTGCCCAACATGGCAAACAAAGGATAACCCGGCTGGTGCGATACCTGCAAACGGTATGCGCAGGAAATAAATTCGCCGCAGTCCCAAAAACTTACAGTGGGTTCTAAAGTTAAAATGTAAGTGAGGGCAGCAACGGTAAAGCAAAGCCAGCCAAACAGGTTATTGATTTTTTGATAGCTCATGAGGTACAGGTATTTAGTTTCAGCACTAATATCCCGCTTAATTTGATGGCCTGTATCTCTCTTAACTTTCGTTTAACATTCTTTAACAATATTTAACTTTTGAGGAGAGCAAGAAATAAGAGGCGAGAGCCGAGAAACAAGCTTCCTTTGCAGCAGTCATTAGGCACTAGTCAAGTAACGAACATTTGAGAATTACGCTAATTCAATAAGCCGGTTTTTTATCTTGGCTCTCGCCTCTTGTTTCTTGCCTCTCTATTTCGATCTTTGCCCCATGGATGGAAAAACCCGAAGTGATATTTATCCCGGCCTGGAGGTAGATATTATATTAAAAAAAGATCAGCGGAGCGGTGCGCGTACCCGTGGTTTTGTAGACAGGCTGCTTACCAGTGCGCCCTACCATACCCGCGGCATTAAAGTGCGTTTAGAAGACGGGCAGGTTGGCCGGGTTATTGAGATATTTGAAGAAGAGTAGTATCCATGGCTTTGAATATCTGATATAAACAGTACTTTTAAACCATGACCAATACTCCTAAAGTCCCGAAACCCCTGCTAAGGCTGGATACCCATTACAGGGTTATCATTTCGCTGGTATTAGCAGCTATTGTATGCTTCAGCGTAGTGCACACGTTATCTGTAGCATCAACCATATTGCTCACCTGGATGACCTTTGCCCTGTGTGCTATTATAATGGACTGGGTAATCATTTTAACAGCACATCCACGCAATTTTAGAAAAGTAGCCACGCTGGAAGACTCCAGCCGGACGATGATATTTATCATTGTGATCGGGGCCTCGTTAGTGAGCTTGTTTGCCATTATATTTTTATTAAAAACAGCCAAAGGAACACCCCATGCCGATGTAACCGGGCATATTTTGCTGGTTATAAGTTCTGTTATCGTATCGTGGATATTAGTACACACCCTTTTTACCCTCCGCTATGCCCATATGTATTACGATACAGATGACGACGATGGTGACGCCAAACCCCTGGGCGGACTCGATTTCCCCAGTGAAAAGAACCCCGATTACCTCGACTTTGTATACTTTGCCTTTGTGATCGGGATGACGTTCCAGGTATCAGATGTGGAGATCTCCGACAGGAAGATCAGGCGACTGGCCTGGATGCATGGCATGATCTCATTTGCTTTTAATACTGCCATTGTAGCGCTGAGTATTAATGTGATTACGGGATTGGTGGAGGGGTAAGTAGCCCCACCTGAATCCTCCTAAAGGAGAGGACTTTTAATAAATAATTAGGAATACACCCCCTAATTCCCTCCAAAAATGGAATTATGATTTATACTATGCAAAAGCCAGATAGCCTCATATTCGACATGGACGGAACCCTTTGGGATGCCGTTGATACCTATGCCCAGTCGTGGAACAATGTTTTTCAGGATATGGGGATTGACATTGTGGTTGAGCGCGATAACCTGGCCCGTATGGTGGGTTGGGAAGGCAAAAAAGTGATCAAAGAACTAATGCCCGACTTTGACGACGAAAAACGCCAACAGATTTATGCCACCGTAAATGCGGGCCGCCACAGCCTTATTGCAACTATGGGCGGCACCCTGTATGATGGCGTACGCGAAGGTTTGCATCAACTAGCTACCAAATATGATCTGTTTATACTGAGTAATTGCGCCAAAGGCATTATCCGGTCCTTTATTGATTGGGCAGGGATTGATGAGCATATTAAAGATGAGTTTGCCTATGGTGTAAACTACATGCCCAAAAACCATAATATCAAATTACTGGCAGAGAAACACGGCCTCAAAAACCCGGTTTACATTGGCGATACCCTCGGCGATGGCGAGCAGAGCCGTATTGCGGGGATACCGTTTGTGTTTGTAAGCTATGGCTTTGGAGAGACGGATGATTATGACATGAAGTTTGATAACTTCAGAGATCTGACTGAGTACTTTATGGGGTTGGAGTAAAAGCTTGCATACATCCCTACTTGGGGAGAGGGGTGCGGTTGCCCGCGTAGTGGCAGGGAGGGGTCATTTCGAGTACTAACCATTTGTAGATAACCCTCCCTGCCATTTCAGCACAAGCCATTTCACCCCTCCCGAGGGAGGGATTCTTTTAAGCGACAATTACTTTGTCAACTCGCTAATCGCTTGTTGTATCTTATCAAAACCAAAGTTCTGCAACATCTTATCCATATTGGCAACAATATGCTCGTTACCTAAGTTACCAATGCTGCCTTCGTGAGTATGATTAACTTCTTTGGCCGGGTTAAAATCACCTTTTTCTATCGCTAAGCCAACTTGTTTGTACGCATCGCGAAATGGCGTGCCATTTAATACCAGGCGGTTCACTTCTTCTACACTAAACAGGTAGGTATATTTAGGGTCTTCAAGTATGTTAGTTTTTACGGTAATATGCTGCAGCATAAAGGTTGCCATTTGCAGGCATTGCTTCAGCTCGGCAAAAGCGGGGAATAATAGCTCTTTCAGCAATTGTAACTCGCGGTGATAGCCCGATGGCAGGTTGGTAGTCATCATAGCTACATCGTTTGGCAAAGCCTGAATACGGTTGCAGCGGCCGCGCATAATTTCCCAAACATCGGGGTTCTTTTTGTGCGGCATAATGCTCGAACCAGTGGTAAGGTTCTCCGGATAGCTGATAAAGGCAAAGTTCTGGCTCAGGTATAGTGCCTGGTCCATAGCCATACGGCCAACGGTTGCGGCAATGGCAGATAAAGCCTGGGCAATAATCCTTTCGGTTTTACCTCGGCCCATTTGCGCGTAAACTACGTTATAATTCAGATCGTCAAATCCCAGTAATTGGGTGGTCATGGTGCGGTTAAGCGGGAACGACGAGCCGTAACCCGCAGCAGAACCCAGCGGGTTTTTATTGGTGATATTCCAGGCGGCACGTACCAGTTCCAGGTCATCGGTCAGGCTTTCGGCATAAGCGCCAAACCACAGGCCGAATGATGACGGCATGGCCACCTGTAAATGGGTATAACCCGGTAACAACACATCTTTATGTTGTTCGCTTAGTTCAATCAATTGGCGAAACAGGGTATCGGTTTCTTCAACCACCTGCTGTAATTCACTTCGGAAGAATAGCTTCAAATCAACCAAAACCTGGTCGTTACGTGAGCGGCCACTGTGGATCTTTTTACCGGCCTCGCCAATGCGGCGGGTTAGCAACAGTTCTATCTGCGAATGCACATCTTCTACATCGGCCTCTATAGCAAAATCACCGGCCTCAATCTGGCGATAAATGGCTTTCAGTTCTTTCTGAATTACGTCCAGATCTTCACTGCTCAGCAAATCGATAGTTTCCAGCATTTTGGTGTGTGCCAATGAACCCAGCACATCAAAAGCTGCCATTTGATTATCCAGTTCGCGGTCTTTTCCCACCGTAAACTGATCTACCAATTGGTTACTATCCGTTTCTTTTTGCCATAGTTTGCTCATGCTGCAAAGATGAATAAAAAAGGGGAAAAAGAGAATCAAGAATCGAGAGACAAGAATCAAGACAGCCTCCAATTTGTCTTTACGAGCAACAGCGACGAAATCCCTCAACTACGCAAGGCGAATAAGCAATAGCGACGAAATTGCCATATCGTATCTCCTAAATCACGATGAGGACAAGGACTTTAAAACAAAGTGGGACTATTCTCAATAAACTTAGGCCGCATAATATTTAACCCAAGCTCTGCATTCAGCTTCTTAACTGTATAATCAGCCAGTTCGGGCGAGTAACGCTCATCGTGCTGGTGCATAAAGAACCAGAGCGATTGCAAACCTTCGTCGGCCCATTGTTTAATGCGTTTTACCCAGTCGTCAATGCGTTTGTAATCTGTAGGGTCGAGGCTGTTACCCACAAAGCGGATAAAGGCATGCGGCGTGGGCAAATTCATGTGCACACAATCGCGGCGGCCCGATGCATCTGTTATTACGGCCCCCATGTTCAGATCGTGCAACAGTTTAAATATATCGTTTTCCTGGCCCGTGGTGTTAAACCATTCTTTGTGGCGCACTTCTACAAAAACGGGTACATCGTGCGGTAAGTGTTCCAGATAGGCTTTTAATTCGGGGTAACTTTTTGGGGTAAAATTATCGCTCAGCTGCAAAAACAATGGCCCCAATTTATCGCCGAAGGCCATAATACCGTTGTAAAACTGCGTCGTAATTTCTTCCGCATTTTTTAGCCTGCGGATGTGGCTGATACTCTGCGAAAACTTGGGGCAAAATTTAAAATCGGGGTTCGCCTTTGCCTTTTCGGCCCACTTGCCAATTGTATCGGGGCCGTAAACCTGGTAAAAGGTAGCGTTCAATTCTATCGAGTCGAAATGCTTTACATACTCATCTAAAAAGTTGGCTTCTTTGGTCTTTAGCGGATAAATCTGGCCCACCCATTCCTTACGCCCCCACTTGGCGCAACCCATGTGTACTTCGAGTTTACCTTTGCCTTTTGCAGCCTTTAACACACTGGTTGTTAATGCAGTATCAGGCGGTAAAGAGAAGTCTATATCTTTTAATATTGAGGGGTCAACCCGGCCAAATTCCATAGTTTATTTTTTTGTTGAAGATAGTTTTTTGCCGGCAAATCTATCGCGCTTTTACCCGGCTCCACAACTAACCGCAAGCCTGTAGTTTTTGTTTTTTTTCAGTTTTCTCCAATCCAGTTGTCACGAGGCACTTTTTCCTGTGTCTCTTTTTCTGAATCTCACAAAACATCACAAGCTATAACCTATGAAAAACACTTTACTCACTTGTATCCTGCTGTGCCTGGTCACGGCCCTGCATGCGCAAACGGCTGCGCCCAAAGGCCCGGGCAGCATTAAAGGTATTGTTATCGATTCGGCCAAAAATGCACCGCTTGGCTTTGCCACCATAGCCGTTATTGATGCAGAAACCAAGCAACCGGTAAAAAGCACACTCACTAAAGATAACGGCTCGTTCGAGTTAAGTTCACTGCCTTTAAAACCATACCTGCTCAACGTAATATCTGTAGGCTACAGCACCAAAACCGTAGCCGTTAATAACCTTAAAGCCGACCAGCCAAGCACAGATTTAGGCAAGATCATACTGGCACCGTCCAGCTCGCAACTTAACGAGGTGAAAGTAACCGCACCCAAACCACTGGTAAAACAAGAGATTGATCGCCTAAGCTACGATGTGCAAGCCGACCCAGACAGCAAAGCCCAGACTGCTATGGATATGCTGCGTAAAGTGCCGCTAATTTCTGTGGATGGTGATGATAATATACAGCTGCAGGGCAGCGGCAGTTATAAGATTTTTATCAACGGCAAGCCTTCGCAAATGCTGGCCAACAACCCAAAAGATATTTTGAAGGCTATGCCAGCAAGCAACATTTTAAAAATTGAGGTAATTACTACCCCGCCTGCAAAATACGATGCAGAAGGTTTGGCGGGGATTATCAACATTATCACCAATAAAACAGCTGATGATGGTTACAACGGCAACGTTACTGCGCGATACAATTCGCCATGGGGGCCAAACCTTAATCTTACAGGCACCCTTAAACAAGGCAAGTTTGGGGTTTCGGGGTATGTGGGCGGGGGCTTCAGGCCCTGGGTTACTTATCAATCGGCAAACGAAAGGCAAACATTTGCCCCGGTTACAGATTTTTCGCAATCAGGCAGTAATAAAACGAAGGGTAAATATGGTTACAGCTCTGTTGAATTAAGTTATGAAATAGATACCCTAAACCTTTTAACAGCATCTGCAGAATATGATAAAGGGCGCTTTGATCAAACGCTGGATCGGTTTACCCAGTTTACCAGTGAAGACCCAACTTCCTTACCGCAATCATACCGCTTGTTAAACAATGGCGGATACGGCTGGGATGAAACCGATTTGGGTTTAAATTATCAGCTCGGTTTTAAACGCAGCAAACAGCAATTGCTTACGGCCTCGTACCAATACACCTATTATTCGAACGATAACAATAGTGACATTAGTTCTGTAGACCGGGTAAATTATAACAATCCAGATAATAATCAGCTAAACAAAGCCGGGACCCGGCAACACACCTTACAGCTTGATTATGTGCATCCCCTTAAACAATTAACCATCGAGGCTGGCGCTAAAGCCATTTTCAGAAATAATTTTAGCCAATCAAACGTAGAAAACCTGACCAGCGTTAACGGTCAGGATATTTTTGTGGAAGACCCAACCCTGAGCAACGATTTTAATTACCACCAAAACGTTTACAGTTTGTATAACTCCTACACTTACAAAGCCGGGGCCTGGACTTTTAAGGGCGGCGCACGGATGGAGCATACACACGTAGATGCCAATTTTATTACCAACGGCAGTAATCTTAACATGGATTACACCAATGTAATTCCATCGATATCTGTTATGCGTACGCTTAAAAATAACCAGAGCCTTACATTTGGTTTCACCAACAGGCTGGAGCGCCCGGGTATCTGGCAGCTGAATCCTTTTATTGACAGATCAAATCCGCAGATCATCAACACAGGTAACCCAAACCTTCGCCCGGTGCTAAGCCATTTAACAGAGCTTACCTACACCCGCTCTGGCATAGGTAACATTAGCGCCAAGCTAAGTTATATGTACACCAATAACAGCATCATCAACGTTACCAGGTTAATAGCTGACACCCTTACCGAAACTACTTACGACAATGTGGGCCAAAATAAAATTGCCCGTTTAAATTTGAATGGTAGCTACCCCTTTACCAAAAAGCTGAATGCTAATATTAACACCGGTTTGTTTTACGTTTGGATTAAAGGAACTTACAACGGCCAGTTTTACAGTAACAAAGGCCCACGTACCAATACCTATGTAAATGTCACTTACAAACCCGGCGATGACTGGACTATTGGCGCCGGCTATGGTTATAACCGAAGGTATATTTTATTGCAGGGTAGCAATAACGATTATATGTACTCGTCTATAACCTTAAGCAAGGTAGTATTCAACAAAAAACTGACCATTACCGGGGTAGTTAATAACCCAACTCAAAAGCTATTTACATTTAAGCAGTACACTTCAACACCCGACTTTTATCAAAGCAATACCAATTACCAGATTTACCGCACCTTTAGTTTCAGCCTTAACTATAAATTTGGCAAACTAAGCAGCGAGATTAAAAAGAACCAGCGCAGCATCAATAACGATGATGTAAGCAAGCAGTAATTAAGATATAAAAGCAAAAGAGCCGCTTCTGTAATTGGAACGGCTCTTTTGCTTTTATTTTCTTTCGAACTGATACAGCGTAACGCTCTTGAAGGTTTTTCCGGGCTCTAACAAGGTGGATGGGAAAGCCGGTTGATTAGGCGAATCGGGATAGTGCTGGGTTTCGAGACAAAACGCCGTACGGAAATCATCCGGGTGGCCGCCTTTCATTTTGAAAGCCCCCTTCATAAAGTTACCGGTGTAAAACTGCACACCAGGCTGAGTGGTAAATACTTTCATTACCAGGCCGCTTTGGTCGCCAATTACGGTGGCAGCCGGCACCTGCGTGTTGTGGCTGTTCAATACATAATTATGGTCGTAACCGTGGCCAAACTTAATTTGCTCGTTATCGCTTTCAATACCATCGCCAATAGGCAAAGGGGCTCTAAAATCAAACGGCGTGCCTTTTACGGTTTCTACCTTGCCAACAGGTATCAGGTTTTTATTAACCGGGGTATAGTTATCGGCATTAATTTGCATAATGTGTTTAAGTACCGTACCTGTACCATGGCCGTTTAAATTAAAATAAGCGTGGTTGGTTAAGTTAATTACAGTTGGTTTATCAGTTTTAGCCTCGTAGTTAATCTCCAGGCTATTGTAACGGGTAACAGTATAAGTAACCTTTACCTCCAGGTTACCGGGGAAGCCTTCTTCCATATCTGCCGAGTGATAAGTAAGCTCTAATGTATGTTCATTAGGCTGCACGGCATCCCAAACTTTAGAGTCGAAACCTACCTTACCGCCATGCAGCGTGTTAGGTGCATTGTTAATGAACATGCTATACTCTTTGCCATCAATTTTAAATTTACCGTTGGCAATACGGTTCCCATAGCGCCCAATTAACGCCCCATAGTAATTACCTGCGGCTTCCTGGTAGCCTTTCAGGTTATCAAAACCTGCAATAACATCTATCATTTTACCACTCTGGCTCTTTACCAGCAGGCTTACTACCCGGCCGCCATAATTGGTAATAGCAGCTTGCATGCCGTTTTTACCTTTTAAATAAAACAGTTTTACCTGTTTACCATCAATAGTTTGTTCGAAGCCCGAAGTTGCGGGCAGCATTTTGCTTGTAGCAATAGTATCTGTCATTGTAAGGTTATTTTTAGCTGTATTATTAGTGCAGGATGATAAAATACCGGCCGAAAAGGCCAGCACAGCCATACATTTTATTTTGAGGCTCAATAATTGCATATCGTTGTGAAGTTTAAGATGATGAAACTATAGGTTTTGATTTTAGTTTCCAAGTTTTGTATATTATTATAAAGTCTTCTTAAAATGAGGTAA
The DNA here is from genome assembly GCF_001911425.1 of Mucilaginibacter polytrichastri. GTDB lineage: Bacteria > Bacteroidota > Bacteroidia > Sphingobacteriales > Sphingobacteriaceae > Mucilaginibacter > Mucilaginibacter polytrichastri. The sequence continues at coordinate 3,632,034 of NZ_MPPL01000001.1, forward strand.
AAAAGCTGCCATATTTTCAATAAATACAAATGCTTAATAGAAACTTCATATTGTATGCGTTAATTTGCACTTAAATAAAAATGACCCGTAAAAAAATAAAGAAAAGAAAGTTTGCGCTGCTGCTCATTGTTATTACCATGTTTTTTGCCGCCTATGCACACCATAAGTTTGGCAACCAACCGGTAACCATGGGCCGCCTGCAAGATAAACTAATGGATGAAACATCTGGCATGGCTGCTTCGGCTATTAATCCGGATATTTTTTATGTACATAATGATAGCGGAGATACAAGCCGCTTTTTTGCCATTAATGCCGAAGGTAAGTTAAAGGCTACCTATTATTATCACGGTATGGCAGGTGGTAAGTTTGGTGTTTGGGATTGTGAAGATATAGCAGTTGGCCCCGGGCCGGCTAAAAACAAAAGCTACATTTATCTGGGCGACATTGGCGATAATGGCGCAACTCATAAAAATAGCACTATATACCGTTTCAACGAGCCTAAAATAACGGCTAAAGACAGTGTGAGTAATATCAATGCCGCCGTTTTGTACTTAAAATATCCTGATGGCCCCCGCGATGCTGAGACTTTAATGGTAGACCCGCTTGAGAAACTGTTATACATTGTTTCTAAAAGGCAGGATTCTGTAACGGTTTACACCACACCGCTTTTATTCAAAAACGGCGATACGGTAACACTGACCAAGCAATGCCGGTTATATTTTAAGGGGTTACGGCCGCTGAGATGGATTACCGCCGGAGATATATCTGCCGATGGCAAACAGATACTACTTAAAAGCTACGTAAATGTTTACTACTGGCAGCGCCAGCCTGGAGAAACTGTATGGCAAGCCATGTTACGCAAACCCAAAGAACTACCATACGAACAGGAACACCAGGGCGAAGCTATTGCATTTACCCGCGATGGTAAAGCATACCTCACTACCAGCGAGGGGGTTTATGCCCCTATCTACAAGTATTTTATCCCGGCCAATTAATTAGTAGTTATTCTGCTTTTTCGATAATTTCTTCCCAATAAACGGTTTCCATAAATATACCATTGTCAGACGCTACCTTATCCCTTATTTTATCCAATTCCTGCTTTAACTTATCGGGCTCGCTTACACTACTAACTGAATAGTAATAAAGCGTGTTACCTGTTTTGCTGTTAATATATTTGAAGTGCCTGGTGTTATTTGCCATTGTACTGAAAATTAATAATAATGTTGCTTATACATAATATAAAAAAATGCAGTTTTGTTATTGTAATCTTTATTAGCGTAAATTATTAAGCACAAATTATGTACAAAAAAACTTTAACCACATCAATACTAGTATTTGGCTGTGTATTGGTATCATTAGCTTTTGTTGCCGGCCTCGATGGTAAATGGGTTGGCCAGGTAAACATGAGCGGCAACCCACTGGCATTAACCTATACTTTTAAGGTTGACGGCGATAAACTAACCGGTGTAGCCGAATCTCCTTATGGCCCATCAGCAATAGAGAATGGTAAATTTAAAGGTGATTCTGTTTCGTTTACCACTAACGTAAGCGGCTACGAAATCCCCCAGTCGGGTAAATTTTATAAAGATTCTGTATCACTTGATATTGAAGTACAGGGTTCAAAATTACATACTGTGCTGGTAAGAGCTAAGTAATTCGAAGAGAGGCAAGAATTTTGTCGCCCAATCATTTTTACCCTCCCCTTACAACACTTCATGCCTCAGTCCTTATCTTCGCACAAACAAAAAAATACCGTTATGAAGGTTGAAATATGGTCTGATGTGATGTGTCCGTTTTGCTACATCGGCAAAAGGAGATTTGAACATGCACTTGCACAGTTTGAGCACCGCGACGACATTGAGATAGAATGGAAAAGTTTCCAGCTTAACCCGCTGATGAAAACCAACCCCAACATCAGCATACATGATTACCTGGCCGAAGCCAAAGGCTGGCAACCCGAGTATGCGCGCCAGATGAACAACCAGGTTACAGAAATGGCGGCTGAAGTTGGCCTTACCTACAACATGGACCAGGCCGTGGTTGCCAACAGTTTTGATGCGCATCGCTTTTCGCACTATGCCAAATTAAACGGCTTAGGTATTGAAGCAGAAGAACAATTATTCCGCGCTTATTTTACCGACGGTAAAAACATTGCCGACCATGATACCCTTGCCGAACTAGGCAGCAACCTGGGTTTAAACCCCCAAAATATTAAAGAAATATTAGCCACAGATGCTTACTCAAATGAGGTACAATATGACCTGCGCGAAGCACAGGAATTAGGTATTAGCGGTGTTCCATTTTTTGTGCTGGATCAAAAATATGCAGTATCAGGCGCACAGCCCGAAGCCGTATTTTTAGATGCCCTGCAAAAAGCCTACAGCGACCATCAGCCCGAAATTATAGCCGACAGCACAGATAACAGCTGTGATGTTGATGGTAATAATTGCTAAGCAGAACCAAGAATATTAAACAAGAAAGCCGTCCGGATAATTACTCCGGACGGCTTTACTTTTATGCAGGAATCTGATATTAAAACTCAAACTCGTTTGATGGCATACCGATTGGTGCGCCAGGTGGCATATCTAATGGCTCGGCAGGTTGGAATTTCTCCGGGTTTTTCTGAAACTCATTAATCTGCGAAAGCGCAAAGTAAATAGCCGCTTTTTGTTTCGGTGATGCGCTTACCAGTTGGCTTGCCATCCAGGTTGATAGCTCGCTGATTTTCAGCAGTGCCTCTCCCCTAACGTTTTCGCCGGCATGGGTGTTGGCCGCTAATTGTAACAGGTATTTAATAGTAAGGTTGTTAACCAGTATATGCAGTTCGCCTTTGTAGCCGGGTTCAATCGGGGCTTTCCATGTTTGGGCAAGCAGTTTATCAACCAATGGCATAAAGCCGGGTTGTTTGCTATCTCGGGCCTGGTACTCAATTAAACGGGCAGCACGTTCTGCATCTAACAGGTAACCCAAAGAGGTACTTGCTGCACTCTCTGCAGCGCCAAGCGGGTCGAACGTTACGCCGGTATGGCCACCAAATGTTTCTACAGTTGATGGATACCCTACCGGGCGCGGTGGAATTTTAGCGATCAAAGCCTCGGGCAAAGCTAAGGCATCAGGGGTAATGGTTGATAATAAACCATCGATAGAACGCCACTGCTCAGCTGGGTCAACCATTTTGGTTACCACTTCGCCATCATTTTTAAGGGCGTAGGTAAAATACAGGCCGCCGATAGAGTTTGATACCGCTTCGATCTGGTAACGGTGCAGCAGGTACATCGGCACCAAAACCTCTTCTAAAGTAGCCATAGGCGCATCCTGACGGATCGCTTTTTCTGAGAAATTATCTAAAATATGTCTACGGATAGTCATCAGTTTAGTCAGCTGATCTACGGCATTAGGGCCTTCATCCCACTGGTGCGCCAACGGATGTACACCGCCGCCAATATCGGGGATAAAGATATGCCCCTGCGCCAGGGTTTCTTTCATGATCTTGTCCAAAGCTTCATTTTCATCAGTTCCTTTAGGGAAATCTGAGTAGCCCCAGGTAATGGCACGTTTATCCCAGGTACCAATACCTTTGGCGTAAGCGTCTGATACATCAATGCTGCCATCTGCCTTCATGCTAAAGCGCGGGAAAGGATAATCCATTACCGAAGCCCTGTCATGCGTGCTGCTGGTATAGTTGTGGTACAAGCCGAGGGTATGCCCTATCTCATGTGCAGATAGCTGGCGAATGCGCGCCAGGGCCAGTTGTTCCATTTGTTTTGGTATCGGCTTGCCATCGATATAAGGCTGTAATAAACCTTCTGCAAGCAGGTAATCCTGGCGGTGGCGGTCTGAGCCCAGCGTTACTTCGCCTTTCAGAATCTCACCAGTACGTGGGTCGATGTATGACATACCATAAGAGAATGCCCTTTGAGGGCTGCCCGAGCGGTTAACCCAATTTACCACGTTATAGCGCATATCCATCGGGTCGGCACCTTCGGGAAGTTCTTTAACAATGAAGGCATTTTTATAACCTGCTGCCTCGAAAGCCTGGTTCCACCATGATCCACCTTCAATCAGGGCTTTTTTAATCAGCTCTGGCGCACCACGGTCTATATAGTAAACTATCGGTTCTACCGGCTCGCTCATGGCGGCACCCGGGTTCTTTTTTTCTAAACGGTGACGGGCTGTAAAACGTTTCATCAGCGGC
>NZ_MPPL01000001.1:3636254-3719269 GCF_001911425.1 Mucilaginibacter polytrichastri
ATTCATAGGGGCCGAGAAATCGTAATAACTAAAATCATTAAAGCCCGATCGCGGGTCGAACTTGCGGGGTTTAAAACCATCATCAGGCAGTTGAACAAAGGCCTGGTGCATGCGTACCGTTACCGCACTTGGGTCGGCAGCCACACCACCGCCACGGCCAAAACCACGGCCACCGCTTGCGCCACCTGTAAAGGTAATCAATGCTTCAAACTCACTGTTTTTAGGAAAATTCTTCGTGTTTTCGAGGTTAATAGCAGAGCGCGTTTCATCTAAACGGTAACCGCCCCCGGCAGGTGCTGCACCACGGCCTGCTGCTGCAATAGCGCTGCCCAGGTTACCACGGCCAGTACCCAGGTTATCGCCTATCTTCTGGCTATCGCGAACCAGGAAAGGGGTAATATCTACAAGCACTTTATCGCCCTCAACCGCTACCGGGGTAAAACCCCAAAGTATTGATTTGGCAAAAGCATTTTCTACAGCTTTCTTTTCGTCGGCATTGCCATTTACAGAACGGTAATTGGTTACAGGCTGTACCAAAAATACCTTGGGCCCAACCCTGGTAAAATGGGTAATTACCGATGTAGATTGTCCGCGCTCCGGCCCGCCATTACCAACGCCATCAACAAGGGCATTAAAGTAAAGGAAATCTTTATCAAAGCTGCTGATCTCGAGGTAAACCTTTCCGGTTTTATCATCATAGTAGAAGTTGTAAAAGCCTTCGTACTTTTTGAGGTTTTGGGTTATGGAAGCGATGGTTGCCGCAGGCCTGGCTTCGCGGCCAGCGCCTCCGCCATCGGCAGATGGCCTGTTCTGTGCGAACGACACCCCGCTTAACGCAAGCATAGCCGCAGTTAAGGGTAAATAATACTTCATAGTTTATTAATTTGAGTAATTAGTTTGTTAGTTTCTATCATAATAAAGCATTAGTATGCCGATTGGCATTAAATTGAAATACTTTTCAAGAAAAGTAACGCTTTTTACTCAAAACCCGATTAAATATTATTGGTTTAACAAAAAAGTTACCACTATAATGAAGATACAGGTGTAACTCTCCTGCTTACACTATCAAATTATTAAAAACCAATTATACTTATAGGTCATAAATGAACTGAAAGATAAATTAAATCTTCCTACCTTATCCATATGAAAAATAGCATTTGTGTACTATGTTTCGTAATCCTACTTATTTACCTTATAGGATGTGCCTCCCATAACGACATCCACCTGGAGAAAACATTCGAAACATCAGCCTACCTCAAATGCGATAAGGTATTTGCCGTAAACCGAGATTCTATTGTACAGTTAAACGAAATCCTGATTCAAACCGGCACGCTTGATACCCTGGAAGATCAGGTAACCAGGGCTTCCGTAATTCATGTTCAGGGTAAAGAATTGATACTGGATCTAGTTAAGGAACATAAATCGGGCGATAGCCATCAGGAACTTTACCAGGGCAAAGGCTACAAACTGGCCTTGAATTACCAATCTAAAAACACAGGCTACAAAGGCGAGTGCCAGGTATGGCATGGCAAACTACATTCCTGCATTAAAGTTGAAGGGATAAGAAATAACTTATAAATTGGAACCATGAGCACAGAAACAAAAAATCATATCATCGTAGTTAAAAAGCTAAAACTAAATACAACAGAAGCCGGGCACCTGGTTACAGAACCCTTTAATTTCGACGATATTAAAGAATCTGTTAAACCCTATGTATTTGATGAAAAGAACGTAAAGGTTGAAGTGAATGGCGATGAGATCACCTTCATTATCCTTTGTTCTGAAGAGGTAAAACGTCCGACTATCGGATTTAGCCAGGGCAGTTAAGTATTATAAAACGTCATGCTGAACTTGTTTCAGCACCTCAAACGACAGGTCGCAGACTTGCACACCGAATACTTAGCATGTGGGATGTTAAAACAAGTTCAACATGACGGGCGGAGAATTTAGGCTCATATAAAATGCCGGCAATATGTAAACGGGAGATTTTATTGTAGTGTCTGTAAAAAAGTTTATAACTAAAAAGGCTAAGGGTAAGGCCGTAATGGTTAAATTTGCATTAGTGGCAAATAAGCCACTATTTACACACTACTATGAATTGGATTTCAATAAAAGATAAATTACCCGCAGAACACGAACCGGTTTTGGTATTAATGACCACGGAAGAGGACGACCATATAAAATTTAACAATATGCAAGTGGCATACCATGCCGGTAACCAATGGATAGGAAAAGATACCGGCCTACGCGAAGTAAGCCACTGGTTACCATTGCCACCTGCACCTAAAGCACCTAAAGACAAGCATTTTGAAGCTGTTAAATTTGCATCAGACACGGTGATGAGCCACTATGTACCGGCAGATACCCATGCACAATCATTTTCATTCGAGATTACTGTTGAAGGAAAACAGCACACGGCCTATTATGAAAAGGATGCCGACGGTTATTGGGATTTTACGAAATACACGCAATAAAAACGTCTACATCATCTACCTGCATCAATATTGAGCTGTACTGTTTAGATGCACCGTAAAGTTTATCAACCTTAACAGGGTGCTTAAAAGTAACGAGCAAATTGCCGCTGGTTTTAAGCACGCCTCCTTTAAAATAAGGTTGGTCTGAAGTATAATCGTTTGTTATTTTTTGCAGCGACTGGATATTGGCTAAACCGGTAATGGCCCGCCAGCGTAAGCCGGTACGCAGAATAATGGTTTCGCCGTTTGTTAACACCCTGCGCTTTAACATGGCCGAAAGGTCTGCTATAAAAATAACAGTGCCATATAGCGAGAATATAGTTAAAGTTACTGCTGCTGTATGGCTCCACTTCAGTAGTAAAAAATGAACAGCTACGATCTCGATCAGTACTACAGCAAGCAATACGCTCCACATCGCTACATAGCCGCAGTCCTTATGTGTGCTGAAAGATTGATATTGCGGGTCTGTTTTTTCTTTTTTCCAAAAGAGCAGGCCGTATCTGATGATGGCCACTTCTGCTGCCAGTAATTTGATGGCTGGCGATTTACCCAACACATCGGCCATGCTTAACCGCAGGTTGTAAATAGGGTCGGCAAATTGTTTTTGATGGAGTTTATAAGCTGCTCTTAGTTTTTTAATCTGACTAATGGCATAACCGATCACAAATAACTCGGCCAGCACAGAGAGCTTACGGATCTGTAAGATATATCCCCTTTGCTGTTGCGGCAACAACAGGTAAGCCAGCCCGCAGCAAATGCTAAAAACCAGGAACAAGCTTTTGGCCGAAACCTTTAAAGGCCGCACAATAACAAAGTAAAACAGCACCGGGAAAGTAAGTACAAAATCGGCCAGTAAACCATTGGCTACCTTGTCCTTTACCGCTAAAGGCACCGCATGCAATATCATTAATCCCCCGAAAAATATCGCGAAGGCTATCAGAATCATGGATACCACATTGCGGTTTAAGCGGGGGGAAATAGCAGTCATTACCTTTAAGATTATTGGGTTGCCTTAAAGGTAATGATATTATGTTTTATTAGGATAGGTTGATCTAGCTATAACAACTTTCGCACAATAAAAAAGGCGCCAGTTGCAGCCATACCTATTACACCAGCCAGCTTTGCCCTGCTGGTGGTTACTTTTTTAGAGGCATAACCTCCGGCTATCCTGTTAGCCTCGCCGTTGGGTTCAAATATTGTTCCGTTGGTTACCGGCTCGGGTTCGGCATTTTTAAAGTAGTGCTGCATAAATTTAAGCAGGCCGTAGCGGGTAATTTTAGGCGATATTAACTGCCCTAATTTAGCCATGTAAGCTGTGCTGCCAATCATTACGCTATCTTTTGGATTTTGTATCAGCCTTACAATTTCGGCGGCTACCCTGGTGGTTGGTATTACCGGTGGTATTGGTTTCAGCTTTTTACCTGTATAGTTTGCAGCATGAACCGGGCCCGGGGTATCTACAAAACCGGCGTACACATCGCAAATATGAATATGCGGAAAGTCGATCATTTCTGTACGCAGGGCTTCGGCATAACCGCGTACACCAAACTTACTGGCGGTATAAGCTACCGAGTAAGGCATAGCCACATAACCACCTGCCGAGTTCATGTTAATGATGGTGCCATACCTTTGCTTTTTAAAATACGGCATAGCCGCATAGGCGCCGTTTAAGTAACCCATCAAGTTAGTTTGGATTACCTGGCTATGCGCTTCGAGCGGCACAGCGGTAAATTCGCCAAGCAAGCCAACGCCGGCGATGTTGATCCACACATCTATGCATCTACCGAAAATACAGGCATCCTTAGCCAGTTGCTTTACCGCATCGGCATCGGTTACATCTGTAACTACGGCAATGGCTTTGGCACCTAGGCGGTCGCAAACATCTACCAATTCATCCAGCGCTTGTTTTTGCCTGGCAGCAAGTACCAGCTTACAGCCATACTGCGCCAGCTCAATAGCAGTTGCCCTGCCTATGCCGCTTGATGCGCCGGTGATTACAATGGTTTGTTTGTTTAACGGTTGACGGACGTTAATTCTGGAACTCAATAAACTCATCGGCTATTTTTATTTACAGGGTAAGTTATAAGAACCCGGTTGCTTGTGAAAGGTTTATCAAAAGTTTATTTTAACCGTTGCTATTATCAGCCTAAAAATCCCAGCTACCGAATTTACCTTGCTGATAATCCTGGTAAGCCTGTTTTATTTCTGCCTCCGTATTCATTACAAACGGGCCTTGCGATACCACAGGTTCATTATAAGGCATGGCATGGCCAAACAATAAGATACTTTCTGTTGCAGAAGAAATCGTCAACTCGCCGCCTTGCTGATCAAACTCGGCCAGGTTTAATGCTTTTACTAATTTGTTGTTAGCATCCAGTTCGCCACAGATCACGTAGAAGAATACATTATGCCCTTCGGGGATGCTAAACGTTAGCTTACCGCCTGCCTTAAATTTAATGGTATTGATCTGGATACCCAAATCTGACTCAAAAGCCGGTTGAAGTCCCTCCCATTCGCCGAAGATCAGGTCAACTTCTACCTTACCCTCGTTGAGTATAATCGAAGGTATCTCAGTTTTTTGCTTCTCGACATAAAACGGATCAGACATTTTAAGCCGTGCAGGCAGGTTGACCCATAGTTGCAGGATCTCTAACGGCCCGCCTTGTTCTTTAAATTCTGCCGATGAGATTTCTGCGTGGATCAATCCGCTCCCGGCGCGCATCCATTGTACGCCACCTGCCGTAATTACGCTTTCGTGGCCGCTACTGTCTTTGTGCGAGATATCGCCGTCAATAATAAACGTAACCGTTTCCATGCCCCTGTGCGGGTGCGGGCCAAAAGGCAGCCCCCGGTTATGTGACTTATAAACCTGCGGACCGTGATGGTTTAAAAACAAAAACGGGTCGATATAATTAACATGCTGGGTAGGCAGTGCCCGGTAAGTAACCAAATCGGCAATTGGGGCCGATACTGCTGGGTAAATATTTACAATTTGTGGCATAAAAGCATATTTGTTAAATTACAGTCGGGACGGTGCAAGGTTTTAAAAATGCTGATTTTAGGCTTTTAAAATTAATGTACTTTTGCACCCAACGCACAAAAATATCAATAGTATATGACAACAGAGGGGCTCGAGGTAAAATCTGCAGCACTGCGACCGGCAGTATTAAGGGCGGCTGTTGGGGCCATGTTTTTTATGGCTGGTTTGTGCTTTGCCAGTTGGGCGTCGCGCATTGCCACCATACAGCAAAAGTTATCCCTCTCTGATGCTGCCCTGGGCGGTGTACTTTTTGCCTTACCTGTGGGCTTAATGCTCTCGCTCCCATTTTCGGGCTGGGCGGTAAATAAAATAGGCAGCCGGTTGCTGCTAACTATTGCTATTGTTGCTTACAGTATTTTACTTATCAGCCTTGGTTCTGTTAACCATGTTTACCAATTGGTTATTTGCCTGGTGGGTTTTGGCTTTGCCAGTAATGCCACCAATATTGCGGTAAACACGCAGGCTGTAGCTACTGAAAAAATGTATACCAAACCCATTATGGCTTCTTTCCACGGGCTATGGAGTTTGGCGGGCTTTACCGGTGCGGGTATAGGCACTTTGATGATCGGTAAAAATATTTTGCCCATGTACCATTTCATGCTCATTTGCGGCATGACGGTAATTGTGGTTTTATTTTGCTGGCAATACCTGCATAATGATCGCGACGCGCATACTAACAGCGGACCTGCATTTGTGCTCCCCGATAAATCATTAATTAAGTTAGGACTGATTGCCTTTTGCTCTATGATTTGCGAGGGTGCCATGTTCGACTGGAGCGTTATTTACTTCAAGAAAATAGTACTGGCCGAAAAAGCCTGGATAGCCGCAGGCTACACGGCCTTTATGTGTACCATGGCCACCGGCCGCTTCATAGCCGATTGGTTTGCTGCGCGTTTTGGCTTAAAAAGAACTTTACAGATCAGCGGAACGCTTACTGCTATCGGGCTAATGATCGCCGTTATATTCCCTACTTTATATACAGCAATTGGCGGCTTCTTACTGGTGGGTTTTGGGGTATCATCTGTGGTGCCGATGGTGTACAGTGCAGCAGGGCGGTCAAAAACCATGTCGCCGGGTGCGGCAATTGCAGCAGTATCTACCATTAGCTTTGTGGGCTTTTTGGTTGGCCCGCCGGTTATCGGCTTTTTGGCCGGGGCATTTACGCTGCGGGTATCATTTACGTTTATTGCACTGATGGGGACTTGTGTGGTGATATTGGCTACTAAGGCAAAGGTGGAATAGAATAATTATTTATAGAACATGGAAATAAAGCTAAACCTGAATACTATTATCCTCTACGTACAAGACGTAGACAACTTAAAATCTTTTTACACCGAAGTTTTCAAACTGAAGGTTATTGAGGAATACCAATCAACCTGGGCATTACTAAAGACTGGCAACTGCCATCTCGGACTTCACAAAATTGGCGACCAATACCTCGACAAAACCAAAGGCCCATTCAAATTTGATAACAATGCCAAACTTGTATTTGAAATTGAGGAAGACCTTAACAAGGTAAGGACTCACTTAATCGATCAAAATGTGGCTATGCGGGAGATTAAGACATTCGATAATTACGCATACTGGCTGTGTGATGGAGAAGACCCGGAAGGCAATGTTTTTCAGTTAAAGCAACGGAAGTAATGTATTAAAGCAGTATGTTCATATGCAACCGCATACGTCCCGCTTGTGATAAATTTGCTGAGTAATAATTAGAATTACACAGTTTCCACAAGCGGGACGCTTGCGGTAGCAAAAGGAAATGTTTTTCAGTTCAAGCAACGGAAGTAATATATTAGAGCAGCATGTTTATTTGCTACCGCAAGCGTTCCGCTTGTGGTAAGTTTGCTAAGTAAATAATAGAATTACACAGTTTCCACAAGCGGGACGCTTGCGGTAGCAAAAGGAAATGTTTTTCAGTCCAAGCAACGGAAGTAATATATTAGAGCAGCATGTTTATAAGCTACCGCAAGCTATTTTATTATTTAAATATTCGCTTAAGCTCCCTTTTGTAGTTTTTCTTCCCAAGTACTGATCCTAATTCTGCAGATCGTTTGAGCAATTCCATAGAGAAATCGAAGTTCTGTTGGCATCCCTCTCCTTTTGCATAAAAATTCGATAAATTATTACAGGCTTCAGCATGCCTTTGATTACAAGCTTTAGTATACCAGTATATACACTTCTTGGCATTGTATATTGGATTTGGAATACCTAAAAAGCTGATATTTTCATATTGTTGCCCCATGTCATAAAGAGCTTCGATATGGCCTTTATAGGCAGCCCTTCGTATACATTCAAAATATTTGTAATACAACTTATCCCGAACCTCTTTTCCTAGATAGTCTGCATACATTTCGTTGTGAAGTGTAATCGCTAAAGCATAGATATTTTCACCCTTCATTACTTAATGATCTACAAAGAAATCGCTTTCCCTTGCTCCGGATATATCAAATGGAGCTGTAATCTATTCTCCGCTTGTAACTGTTGCTTTATCTTAACAATGTTAGTTTGCGGTAATTTAAGGTGGGTGATAATTACATTGAAGCCTTTTAAGCCGCCTGCACCGGTCAGGGTTTCCAGGTTGGCAAATTCACTCATTAGCCATTTGGGGGTAAAGTGACCAAACAGGGTCTTATCAGGCTGTTCATCTGGGAAAGATGTTTCGATCATAATGGCCTTTAGGCTTTTGCTTTTAATCAGCGGGGCAATGGCTTCCCACAGTTTATGCATGTTGGTGCTTTTCTCAATGGCATCGGGGCCGGTATCGCCTAAGTAAAGCACGTAGCTATTATTGCTCTTTATTAAAAAGGCCGTACTGGTTAGGTTAGAGTGGCTCAGCGGGAAAGCTCTTACCGTCATCTCTGTATTTTTAATTGGTACTTCCTCGCCTGGGGTTAAGGCTTCGTAGTGGTATTTTTTAAGTACGGGCGCTTCGCCGGCATCGGCAAAGTTGGCCCAACTGGCCCAGGTAAAATAATGGGTTTCGAGTGTTTTCAGGCAGTCGGCAAAACCGTAAATATTTTTCGTGCTGTCATCGGGCGAATTCAGGATCAAGCCCGATACGTGGTCGAGGTGTGAATGTGAAATAAAATACCCTTTAATATATTGCCTTAACACGTGTTCGGCAGGCTCGTTAAATACTTTATTAGCCACTGCTTTTTGGATGCCTGCATGAAGGGTGCCGGCATCCAGGCAAATATAATTTTCAGAGCCTTCGGGTGCCAGCATATAAGCCGAAAGGTTGCTTTCATCGGCACCACCCAAAATACCCAGGGGTACCAGTTTAAAAGCATGTTGCGCTTTAGCCGAAACCATAACAAAACAAAAAAGCAGGGTAATAATGTGTTTTAAACGTAGCATTACAGTATTAAAATATTAAAGTACCGCAATGTATAAAACTAAAATTACAGGAATGTTAAATATCAGAAAAGATCATCTTACCCCGTTATTTTTTGCCAAAACATACCGGTTTTTAAGGCAATTGGTGCAGAAGTATCTTTTAATAGGCAACCAAAACAACAGTAACTTAACCAAAGGGCCGCGGGGCACTCTTAAATGCAATATTTGTTTGCACTTTTTACAGCTATGGTACGTTTGCTTTTGTTGAATTGGGGTCACATTCATTTGAGCAATCATGCTAATTTTTTAAAAAATCAATAGTAAAGTTTGCCAACGGAGAAACCAGGCAGATACCGACTTAAAACAGCCGATATTTTTGTTTTATTAGGGCACAACTTTAATATTACATATTAAATTATATTATAAAATTAGTGCTTTGTACGGTGGGAAAGCCGTTTTTGGTATTAACAAATTAGTATGTAACATAAAAGTTACATATCAATTAACTATACGTTAACCAATAAAACAATTTATCGCAAGGATTAATTTTATTCTATTTCAATCTGATTTTTTGCCTCAATTTTATGCTCATAATCGCCGCCAAACAGGTATCCCCAAGGCTTGAGGGTTTCAACTCTGTCGAAAATGATTTTAAGTATAGCGATAGTAGGAATAGAAAGAAACATGCCCGAAAGGCCCCATAACATTTCGCCAATTAATATACCCAAAAAAGTAATTAATGCATTCAATCTAACCTTAGAGCCCACAATTACAGGGAGTAAAAAATTAGCATCAACCGCATGTATAGCAATTACGCAAACAGCAACCAGTAACGCTTTGCTAATTGCACCTGTGGCAAATGTAATAATGGTACTAAGTATGAGTGCTGTAAAAATACCTATGTAAGGTATTATATTAAATAACCCGGTAATGATGCCCAGCAATGCGGCGTATTTTATACCAATGATCCAAAAAACGGCGCAGGCAATGCACGATACCAGCAACATCTCGAGCAACAAGCCTATAATGTATTGCCGTATGATAGACTGGATATTCTCTGCTATTTCATGTACCAGCAGGGTATGCTTTTGGCCAAATACCTTAAGTACAAATTGCAGCAGCAACCGACGGTATAGCATCAGCAAAAAAGTAAATATGATGATGAAGGCAAAAAATAGCATTAAAGAGGATACCGACAAAAAGGTTTGCCCTATAACTGCAGTACCAGATGACATTAACTTGTTGGTAGTGGTATGTACATAAGCCATTTGCTTATCCATGTTTAAATGGAAGGTACTTTCTACCCATTGTTGTATATCTGCGGTTGATTGGTCTATCTGTTTTTTCAGCATCGGCCAGTCATCGGCCAGGCTGGATATACGGGTACCAACCAGGTAACAAATACCTGCAATAAAAGCAATAAGAATAAGTATGGATATAAAAGCACCTGCGCTGCGTGGCAGCCTGCATTTATTTTCGAGAAAGTTGGATAGTGGCAGTAATAATATGGCAAACAAAAAACCAAACATCAGCGGATCCAGTATTTCCTTGCCAATAATAATCAGGTAACCAAGTACAACAATGCCAATAAGCGTAAGCGCAAGTTTAGCATAAAATGGCATAGTAGGTAGTTTTGTAATCATAATTGAACTGCTGGCCGGGTAATTTACAATCATTAAATATAGCGCTTTTAACGTCAATTTGATTTTTATGTTTTGATGACCAAACATCATTAATGTTTGTTTTGCAATGTTTTTACAACTATTACTATCTTCGTTACCATGTCAGCCGTACAGCAAGCAAAACAACTTATTGATACCTTAACTACCGAATTAAGGCAGCATAATTACAATTATTACGTTCTGGCTCAGCCATCTATATCAGATTATGATTTTGACAAAAAGCTGGAGCAGTTGGCCACGCTGGAGAAGCAACACCCTGAGTTTGCCGACCCGGATTCGCCAACGCAACTGGTGGGCGGCGAAATTACCAAAGAGTTTAAAACAGTAAAGCACCGCTGGCCCATGCTGTCGCTGGGTAACACCTATAATGAGCAGGAACTGCTGGACTTTGATCAGCGGATACGTAAAGCCATTGGTGATAACTTTGAGTATGTATGCGAGCTTAAATTCGACGGCCTATCCATGAGCATGACTTACGAAAACGGCAAACTGGTACGCGCCGTAACCCGAGGTAATGGTGTAGAGGGCGACGAGGTTACCACCAATGTACGCACCATACACAGTGTGCCCAAAAAGCTGGATCATGGCAATTACCCTGACCTGTTCGAGATTCGTGGCGAAGTGTTTATGCACCGCAAAGCTTTTGAGCGATTGAACGATGACCGGATTGAAAGCGGAGAGGTAGCTTATGCCAATCCCCGCAACTTTGCTTCGGGCACCATGAAATTGCAAGATTCGGGCGAGGTGGCTAAACGCCCGCTGGATTGTTTTCTGTACTTTCTATACACCGAAAAGGTATTATTTAAAACCCATTGGGAAAGCCTGCAAGCTGCCAAAAGCTGGGGTTTCCATGTAAGCGAGCACAGCAAACTATGCGGCACAATAACCGAAGTACTTGACTTTATTAATTACTGGGAAGAGAAACGTTTTGGGCTTTCGTTTGATATCGACGGTATTGTTATTAAAGTGAACAACTATAGCCAGCAGGAAGAACTCGGCTTTACCGCCAAAGTACCCCGCTGGGCCATCGCCTATAAATACAAAGCCGAGCAGGTAGAAACCGTGCTGGAAAGTGTGGTATACAACGTAGGCCGTACCGGTGCGGTAACCCCGGTTGCCAACCTAAAACCGATACAACTGGCAGGCACAACCGTAAAGCGTGCTACCCTGCACAATGCCAACCAGATTTTGCTACTCGATTTGCACGAGGGCGATTCTGTATACGTAGAAAAAGGCGGAGAAATTATCCCGAAGATCATCAGCGTAAACCCGGCTAAGCGTAAACCCGGCGCACCTGCTATTGAATATATAACCCATTGCCCTGCCTGCGGCACCCTGCTGGAACGCAAAGAAGGCGAAGCTGCCTTTTATTGCCCCAACGATGAAGGATGCCCCCCGCAGATAGTGAGCAAAATGCAGCATTTTGTAGGCCGTAAAGCCATGAATATTGATGGCCTGGGGGATGAAACCATTGAAACCATGTACCAAAAAGATTTCCTGGCGCACATCAGCGACATTTACGATCTGCACCTCCATTATGATGAACTAAAAACGATGGACCGCTTCGGTGAGAAATCGATCCGTAATATGCTGGATGGTATCGAGAAATCTAAGCAAATGCCGTTTGAGAAGGTGTTATTCGGCTTGGGGATTCGTTACATTGGCGAAACTGTTGCCAAAAAACTGGTAGCTTATTTTAAAACCATTGAGCGCCTGCAAGCCGCCTCTCTGGAAGAGCTGGTAGCCGTTGACGAAATTGGCGAGCGCATAGCCCAAAGCCTTATCGAATACTTCGAGGGCGAAAAACACCGTGAAGAGATTACCAAGCTACAAAGCCAGGGCCTGCAATTTGTATCAGAAGAAAAAGAAGTGGTACTGCAAAGCGAAAGCCTGAGCGGCAAAACTTTTATTATCTCGGGCACATTCGAAAAATACTCGCGCGATGAGTTGAAGGATATTATTGAACAAAACGGCGGTAAAATACTCAGCAGTATTTCTGCCAAACTTAACTACCTGGTAGCCGGTGATAACATGGGTCCTGCTAAATTGGAGAAAGCCAATAAACTCAATATCCCGATTATCAGTGATGAGGAATTGTTGGGGATGATATAAGGAATGTGCAGATAAGAGGATGTGCAAGTATGCAGATGCTCATATCCACCCCATCATTGCTGTAAGGTACGAAGACAACCGACTATAGGGAGCTCATTAATACCGATGAAAATAGACACGGAATTAATAATCCCCGACCTACAGAGCAGTTCTATATAGTTCGCGATTGCTTCGCACCAATTACGGGCTTTGGGCAAAGACTTCTCCTTGCGAACGTTTCCAACGCGTGATTAACGCTTCTTGGCGTTTGTATCGCCTCATAAACATTTGCACATCTAAATTCTCTTTAACACAATTTAACACCCCACCTTACGGTAACCTAACAGATTTTTCACATCTTTAGGGTTATTACCTATCTATGCTGAAAAAACAGGTTATCGCATTCCTATTTTTTATTTTTAGCTATGCAATTGCATCGGCCCAACAACTCACTATTAGTGGCACTATTACAGATGATACCGGCAAACCGGTTCCGTTCGCCAGTATCTTAATCCGCAATACGACCAAGGGGACATCGGCCAATGGCGATGGTGTTTACAGCATTAACGTTACTGCCGGTAATTATGATTTACTATTTAAAGCCATCGGTTTTCAGCAGGAAACACGGAAGGCAACAGTGAACCAAAATGTGGTTTTAGATGTTAAACTGGCCATAGCATCGTACCAGTTAAATGATGTGGTTGTACATGCCGGTGGCGAAGACCCCGCTTATGGCATTATCCGCAAGGCTATCCGTAAGCGTAAAACTTATTTAAACGAGGTTAATGCTTACAGTGCCGATGTTTACCTTAAAGGTTTACAAAAGCTGCTGGCTGCACCCAAAAAGTTTCTGGGCCGGGATATTAACCAGATAGGCCGTGAAATAGGGCTCGACTCTAACCGCCGTGGCATCGTTTATTTATCAGAGTCTCAATCTAAACTCAGCTTTATAAAACCGGACTTGTTTCACGAAGAAATGATCTCGTCTAAAGTATCGGGCAGCAACCAGGCATTCAGCTTTAACCGGGCGTCGGACATTAGGGTGAATATGTACGAAAACTTCCAGTACTGGGACCAGTTGAGCAACCGCCCGCTGATATCGCCCATTGCCGATAATGCCCTCAATTTTTATAACTACAAATGGCTGGGCACTATTGAAGAGAACGGCGAAACCATTAACAAGATCCAGCTGATTCCCAAGCATGCCTTCGAGCCTGTATTCAGCGGTTTGATCTACATTGTAGAAAATAGCTGGCGTATCCACAGTTTCGATATACAGATTACCAAAAGCGCCAACCTTAATATTGTAGATACCTTAAAGGTAAAGGAGCAGTACATGCCTGTCGGCAGTAAAGTGTGGATGCCGGCTTCGGTAAAGTTTGAGTTTACCGGCGGCTTTTTAGGCTTTAAATTTGGCGGCTACTTTATTGCCGTTTACAGCAATTACGACCTCAACCCTACCCTTAATAAAAAAGATTTTGCCGAGGTGCTACGCGTGCCTAAGGGTGTTAACAAAAAAGATTCTACCTACTGGCAGCAGGAACGGCCCATCCCATTAACTACCGAAGAAACTACCGATTACCAGAAAAAAGCGATACTGGCTACCAAGCGCGAATCAAAATCATATCTCGATTCGTTAGACAGGGTTTATAATAAAATAACACCGGGCAAATTTTTGCTAACCGGTATGCCGCACCGCAACCGTTACAAAAAAGAATACCTGCTTCTAGATCCTGTTATCCCGGCTTTGCTGTATAATACTGTAGAAGGTTTTGCAATTAATTACGGTGCCACTTTTGTAAAGCAAATAGATACCGTTACCAATAAATATATTCGGCTGAGCAGCCACGTGCGCTATGGCTTTGCAGATCACCTGTTCCATGCCAATACCAATGGTACCATCCCCCTGGGCGATTTTAATCTCGGTTTTAGCGGGGGTACGGGCATGTATGATCTTAACAACCTCGAACCAATTTCGGTATTATCAAACACTTACAATACGTTGCTAAGAAGGCGCAATCTTCAAAAAATTTACGAAAAAGAGTTTGGCCAGCTCTCGTTATCGCACCGTATTGTGGGCGGTTGGCAGGCTAGCGTATCAACAGAATATGCCAACCGTAAATGGTATCCAAATAGTTCTTTTTACAGTTTCTTCAAAAGAGACAAGGCTTTTACCGCCAACAACCCTTACACGCCAGATTCTGATCAGCCCCTGTTTCCAGAAAACCAATCATTTACAGTAAACCTGCGCACCAGCTATAACTTCAGTAACAAATACGTAAGCTACCCAAGCGGCAAATATTATTTACCGTCAGACTATCCAACCCTCGAGCTTAATTATACCAAGGGTATTAAAAACGTTTTCGGGTCTGACGTTGATTATAATTTACTGGCGGTTAGTTTGGCTAAAGATGATATTGGCATGGGCAAGTTTGGTAAATCGGCCTTTTATATTGGCGCAGGCAAATTTTTTAATGCTAAAAAACTGTACTACCCAGATTATGCCCAGTTTTTTGGTAGCGATGGTTTTGGATACAGCATAGCCACCAGCCGTTTTATTTTATTGGACATGTACGACTATAGCACACCCGATAAATATTTTGAGGCCCACCTGGAGCAAAATTTTCATGGCTACTTCCTCAACAACATCCCGCTAATCCGCAAATTAAAACTCCAGGAAATTGTAAATTTCAACTATTTGGGCAACCCAACAGCCCATAATTATTACGAGGCAGCGGCGGGTGTGCACTACCTTAACTTTAGGGTAATGTATGCCATGTCATTTAAAGATGGTGTGCGGTTAAATTCGGGCGTACGTATTGGTATTCTCTTGCCACAGCGCAGGGGTTCTCGCTAAAAATTATAAATTAGCGTCATAAAAACCAATATATCATATGACCTACCTACCATCGGTTGATCGTTACAAAAATATGGAATACCGCCGTTGCGGTAAAAGTGGCATCAAATTGCCTGCAGTATCATTAGGCCTGTGGCATAACTTTGGCCATGTGGATGTTTTACAGCACTTCCGCAAAACTGTTCAGCTGGCGTTTGATAGTGGCATTACCCACTTCGATCTGGCTAACAATTACGGCCCGCCTCCGGGTTCGGCCGAAGAAAACTTTGGTAAATTATTGAAAGATGATTTCCGCGGCTACCGCGATGAAATGATCATATCAACCAAAGCCGGTTACACCATGTGGGATGGCCCATATGGCGACTGGGGTTCTAAAAAATACCTGATAGCCAGTTTAGACCAGAGCCTTAAACGCATGGAGCTGGATTATGTAGACATTTTTTACCATCACCGCCCCGATCCCGAAACACCGCTGGAAGAAACCATGGCAGCCTTGGATCTTATCGTTCGCCAAGGTAAGGCCCTGTACGTAGGTATTTCTAACTACCCCGAAGCCGAAGCCCAAAAAGCCATTGATATATTAAAAGAACTGGGCACTCCGTGTTTAATCCATCAACCTAAATACTCGATGTTTGAACGTTGGGTTGAAGGTGGCTTGCTGGATGTTTTAGAGAAAGATGGCGTTGGCTGTATCCCATTCTCACCGTTGGCGCAAGGTTTGCTAACCAATAAATATTTACACGGCATCCCGGATGATTCGCGTGCGGCCCGGTCAACAGGCTTTTTACAAGCCAGCCAGGTTACACCCGAAAGGATCAAACAGATCAGCGCGCTGAATGACATCGCCTTGCAACGCAACCAAACGCTGGCGCAAATGGCTTTATCGTGGTTGTTAAAAGATCCGCGTGTTACTTCTGTATTAATTGGCGCAAGCAAACCAGAGCAACTGGCAGATTCATTGAAATGTTTGGATAATACCAGGTTCGATGCTGAGGAATTAGCGAAAATTGAAGCCATTTTAAAATAACCGATGAAGCAGATTAAATGGGGAATTATTGGCTGCGGAAACGTAACCGAACTTAAAAGCGGACCTGCTTTTAACAAAGTACCCAATAGCAAGCTGGCAGCCGTAATGCGCAGAGATGCCATTAAGGCTGCCGAATATGCCCAGCGCCACGGCGTTGAGCAATGGTTTGATGATGCCGAAAAAATGATGGACGAGGCCGGACTGGATGCCGTTTATGTAGCCACTCCCCCAGCCCAGCATTTAGAATACGTATTGCGCGGACTGGAAAAGGGTTTCGATATGTATGTAGAAAAACCGGTTACCCGCAACGCCGAAGAAGCCCGCCAAATGGCCGAAGCTGTTGCCAAAAGCAGTAAAAAGCTCACGGTTGCCCATTATCGCCGGGCATTGCCCATGTTTCTGCATGTAAAAAAGCTGATTGATGATAAAGCCGTGGGCGAAATTCGCACAGTGCAGATCAGGATGTGGAAAACCGAAAATGCCGAGATGATTGCCAAAACAGATACCAACTGGCGCGTACACCCCGAATTATCGGGCGGCGGTTATTTTCATGACCTGGCCCCGCATCAGCTGGACTTAATGTTGTATTACTTCGGCAAACCGAAGGCATCGCACGGCTACTCGCTTAACCAAACCAAAAAATACCCGGCAGACGACCATGTTTGCGGCCAAATTTTGTTCGAGAATGGCATTGTAGTCAATGGCTCCTGGTGTTTTAACGTGGGCGAAAGCCAGGTTACCGATACCTGCGAAATTGTGGGTACCAAAGGCAAGATTACCTTCCCCTTCTTTGGCAACACCGTTACGCTGGAAGATGAAGCCGGCAAGGACACTGTTACGTTTACCCACCCGCAGCACATTCAGCAGCCCATGATCGAAAAGATAGTAGCCTATTTTAATGGCGAGGGCGACAATCCTTGCAGCATTGAGCAAGCGGTTACGCTGATGGAAATAATAGATACCTTTACTAAAAATCAATAATCTACCTACTTATTTAACTTAAAATGAAAAAACTAATTCTATTCGCGTTGCTAACTATTGGCAGTTTTAGCGCCTTCAACGCATCGGCACAAATGGCTGCACCTAAAGGCCCGCGCCCAAGCCCGGCAGATACCGTAAAAGCAACCACTAAAAATGGCGTAGCCATTGAAATAGCTTACAGTCAGCCTGCCGTAAAAGGCCGTACCATTGGTAAAGATATTGCTCCTTATGGTAAGGTTTGGCGCACAGGTGCTAATGAGGCTACCACCATATCATTCAGCAAGGATGTAAAAGTTGAAGGCAAAGCACTACCTGCCGGCAAGTACAGTTTATATTCTATCCCCGGCGAAAAGGAATGGGTGATTATTATCAACAAAACCGCCATGCAATCGGGCACCGAATATAAAGAAGCCGATGATGCATTGCGCGTAACGGTAAAAACAGATAAATCTGCCGAAACGGTAGAGCGTTTTAAATTCAGTATTGAAACTTCTGGTAAAGTTTCTTTTGTTTGGGGCGATAAAAAGGTTTCTTTTGTAGTTAAATAACTACTGAACAACACTTTGCACATGAAAAGGCACGGCATGCTCACTTTTATATTATTGTTGTTAGCGGGTGCAACCGTTAAGGCGCAATCTTATACCGTGCCTGTGGGGTACAAAATGGCAAGCCAGGCAGATTATGTAAAATATGAGCCCAACGTAGTTGCCACGGTTGACTGGCTGCAGGAAACCTCCTGGACCGAAGAGTTACAGAAACGCCGCGCCGCCACAGACTTTTTATTTAAGTGGATACAGGACACGCCAACCATTACCGTTGAACTAATGCCCGAGCTGATGACCCTTACCGATAGAAATAATAAGCTATTGGCCATTTTTATGGGCACTTACGCCAAGTATGCTATTGAGCACCCGGCATTTACTAAAGACGAGGCAAACTTGGCAGCCATTAAAGCGCTCATTGCAAAATATAAAGCTGAGCCAACCCATATTAAGGATTCTGATATAGAACGCTTGATCAGGAAAGATAAAGCAGGCGAACTGGAAGACTGGATACGTAACGAGTACAACAAGTCGGCCTCCTGAAAACAAAGAAACCTGCTGATTGCGGGTTTCTTTGTTTAGATTATGATTTTCTTTTCCTAACCCTCCCCTATGCAGGGAAGAAAAATATGTCGTGCTGAACTTGTTTCAGCATCTCACAATACATGTAGCAGACTTAGCATGTGGGCTACCGAAACAAGTTCGGGACGACGGGTGGAAATAGTTTTTACAAAACACGCTCCAATTCATCCACATCTCCCAAGTTAACCACCCTAATATTTTCACTGATCTTCTCAGCGCTCCACTTCCACCAGGCAATTCTGAGCAAGCGGGCAATGGTTGCCTCATCAAACCGCATGCGGATAATCTGTGCGGGGTTGCCACCTATAATAGCATAGTCGGGTACGTTTTTAGTTACTACAGACATCGTGGCTATAATAGCACCGTTGCCAATGTTAACACCGGGCATTATAGTAGCGCCATAACCCAGCCAAACATCATTACCGATAATGGTATCGCCCTTAAAAGGATATTTGTTAAGATGATCTGCCCCTTCGTTTACTTTTTCCCAACCATTGCCAAATATGGCGAATGGGAAGGTTGATATCGGTTTAGTTTCATGATTAGCGCCGTTCATGATAAACTTTACGCCCGATGCAATGGCACAAAACCTACCGATTACCAGTTTATCGCCCAGGAAATCGAAATGGTATAAAACATTCTTTTCAAAGTTATAGGGGTCATCGTGATCATCGTAATAGGTATAGTCGCCCACAATAATATTGGGGCGGGTAATAATATTTTTAAGGAAAACCAAATTGGTATAAGTAGCCAGCGGATGCACCACAGCCACATCAGGACCATGTTCTGTCATATAAATTTAATGCTTGAAAATTTTAATGGAATATGCTATTTGTTAAACAGCACGATGAAATTTAAGCGACCTGCGATCCCTAATTAAGGTTGAAATAATAACTTATTGCCTGCAGGCCGTTTATATTACCATTGGAGTAATGCCTTATGTTATAAGGACATTACGAAGATAAGATTTTTGTTAGACAAACCAGAAGCTTGATATTATTCCCCCTTGGGGAGGGAAATAAAATACTCATCTTGTCATTCCGAACGTAGTAATGAATCTTCTTCGATAAGCAAATCGGCTTAGCATGGCGAAGAAGATCCTTCGCTATCGCTCTGGATGACAAAATAAGTAATCAAAGCTTTGCATTGATTCTAGTAACTATTTCTTCTTCAGCATCAACTCGCTGATATATTTAACAGGCGCGCTGCCATAGCCCAGGAATTTTTCGTTGAAGTCCTTTAGCTTAAACAGCTTATCGCCTACTTTCTTTTTATAGGCTTCGCGCAGGTCTATGATCTCTTTGTAGCCGCTGTAGTAGCTGGTTAATTGCACGCTGGTTACGCTTACACGCTTCCATTTGTTGTCAGCTTCGGCTTGCTGCTGGAAAGCCTCATGGGTCAGCATTTTAACTACCTGTTCTTTGGTCATGGTGCCGGTGTGTACGCTGTAGTCAACTATGGTATTACAAACCGAACGCAGGTTCCATTTGTACCACATCAGCCACATTTCGGGTTCATTATTACCGTAGCCGTTTTCCAGCATCATTTGCTCGGTGTATACGGCCCAGCCTTCTATCATGGCCCCATTACCCAAAATAGACTTGATTAAACTTGGCGATTTGTTAGCGTAAACCAGTTGCGTATAATGGCCCGGTATAGCTTCGTGAATACACAAGATCTGTAAAATGTACTGATTGTACTCGCGCAGGTAGCTTTCGGCTTTTGCAGCAGGCCAGCCACTGAGGCTCCCCACGTTAAAATAAGTATTCCCGGTTTTATCATAAGGGCCCGGCGAAGTTACCGAAGCACCGGCAACACCAGCCATGTAAGCCGGCTCTTTACGCACTACCAATGGTTTGGATGGATCTATATACAGCAGATCTTTGCTCTTCACAAAAGCAGTAAGTTTTGGGATCTGCGCCGAAATAGCCGATTGAAACTCATCCGGCTGCACATGCTTAGCAGACAGTGTATCTATCATCTTACCAATCAGTTCCAGCGTATCTGTTGGCATGGCTGCTTTGCCAAAATATTTAGGCCAAAGCTGCTTACTGTATTTGGCCATCTCTTTATGCAGATATTTTTTGCGTTCTATAGCGGCATTATAGATCTGCTGCGGTGTGCTGGCAGACTGTACTTCGTACTTAAATTTATCCTGGTACAGCTCCTTACCCAAACGGAAACTGCGGGGATGGTCATTCTTCATGCCCTTTAACCAGGCAGCATATCCCTTTATGGCATCGGCAGATAGCTTGGCCCTATCCAGCATCTTTTGCTTTTCGGGTTGAGGGATGGTGGTTTTCTTCAATGAGTCTGCAAAGTCCGACTCAAAAACCGATACCCCGCCGGTATGCTGATCTATCGCCAAAGCAGTTAGCTCGGCAACCGGGTTTTTAAGTTGCTTTTCGGCTTCTTTGTAGTAAACCGGGATGTTAAGCATCTTCATATAAAAATTACGCAGGCGCTTATCTAAGGGCTCGTATTTCTCATTCAATATAAAAGCGAACGTACCAATCACATTATAGGCAGATGGGTCCCACTCGTATGCTTTTTCCTGCTGCAGCCCCCACTGGGTATACTGCATCTGGTTTTCCATCAAATGGTAATCAATTTTCCCATTATCAGTCAGGCTGTTTAAGTCGAAGTTACCCAGCGAGTCGAGCGTTTTGCGGGTAAAGGTAAGCTGCTTTTGGCGGCTGTCTGCATTGGGAATAATCAGGATGCTATCATATTTATGGTAGCCAACCTGCGTAGCCAAATCAGGGTTAATTTTCCATAAACCGTCTAAAAAACGTTCTTCATATGCGCCAAAGGCCGTACTATCTTTCTGTTGCGGTGCTACACCTGCGCCATCTTTTTTACAACCTATAAAAAAGGTAAGCGCCGCTGCGACTATTAAAACTGACTTTTTGATCACTTGGGTAGGGGTTTAAAATCGAGCATAAACTTAAACATTTACGTTAAATATTTATAATTACTACCATTGTGTAAAAACAGCTTTACAATTACAACGCAACTATTACCAATTAACATTGTTAACCTACAAATAAAAACCAATGGATAAACAACATAATATATTAATTGACGAACTGGTTAAATTGTTGCGCGGCGGCAGTGCCCATGCCTCGTTAAAAGATGCCATTAAAGATTTACCGGCCGAACTACGCGGTGTTAAACCCTATGATCTTCCCTACAGTATCTGGCAACTGGTAGAGCACATCCGTATTGCACAATGGGATATGCTGGAGTTTAGTCGCGACCCTAACCACCAATCGCCGAAATGGCCGGATGGTTATTGGCCCAAGGAAGCAGCCCCGGCCGATGAAACTGCCTGGAAAAACGCCATCCACCAAATTGACCTCGACCTCGAAAACTTTATCAACCTGATTCAGCAAGATGATATCTACAAAGAGCTTTCGCATGGCGACGGGCAAACTATTTTGCGCGAGGCCCTGCAAATGGCAGATCATACCAGCTATCACATCAGCGAGATCATCATTATTCGACGCTTGTTTAAGGCATGGAAATAAGAAAATTTATATTATAAAACTAAAATGCCCCTTACCAAAATAGCTTTATAAGGGGCATTTTATTATAGCGTTATTTAAATTATTTCAGCTTATTAATAAAATCTACCACGCCGGTAACCAGCTCGGGTTTAATTGGGAGGTCGGGCTGGCTGTAGGTGGCCAGGTTTTTATCTTTATCAGCAGGCGCGTCCTTTAATACATGATTCATGTTGGGGATAATCAGCAAGGTAGCTTCCGTTTTAGCCTTTTTCAGTTTATCAGCTTCTTCTGTTTTTATCTGTAAATCTGTTGTACCCTGAACGATCAATATCGGCATTTTTAACTTTTTGATCTCCCTTAATGGGGCATACCTCATCCATGATAACAGGAAAGGCTGTATGCTTGGGCGTACATACGGATATAATGAGGCATCTACATCGGGCTGCAATTTACCCTTGCGGGCCAAACTGTCTACAATATTTCCAAACCGGGTAGAGATATAATCAGGCAAAGCTTTTACCTGGTCTTTTAATAAATAATAAGCAGGCTGTGCGGCACCACCAACAGAAATAAAGGCACTCACCGGGTTTTCTGCAGAAGCAAGCATCCCAACTAATGAGCCTTCGTTGTGGCCAAATACAATTATTTTAGAAAAACGGGTATCATCATGCAGCTTATTAATCAGGCTCATGGCATCCTCTGCATAATCTTCTATCCGCAATTGATCTTCTTTAGTACTGCTAGTGCTTTCGCCTACCATACGCTTATCATAACGTAAACTGGCAATGCCGCTTTTGCTCAAGGCTTCGGCCAGTTGTTTATAGGCATTGGTGTTTAAACCCTGTTTAGCATTGTTGCCATTACGGTCTGTAGGGCCGGCACCGGCAATAATAAGTACCAAAGGCACTTTTGCAGCAGCATTGGCAGGCATGGTTAATGTGCCGGCAATGGTGCCCGAAAAACCTTTTACCGTGTAAGCAGATTCGCCGAGCGATGGGTCAACATTTAACAGTTTAAGCGCTTCGGCAGCTTTAGCAGCGTCAGATGGGCTGGTATAGTTATCAAAAAGTAACCCTCCCATCTGGTCTTTATCGTTAAGGCTCACTTTCATGGCCAGTACAGATTTGGTAAAGCTAACCTTATAAGTGGCTATATTTTTATCAATACCCACAAATGAGATTTGCTGCAACCGGCCCAATTGCGATTGAAGCTGATTAATCATCACCTGGTTTTTATCCTCAGGCAAGGCAGTACGCACTTCGGGCGCAAACATATTAAATATACTATCGGGCTGGTTAAGGTTATAATATTGCTGAAAACGGGTAATAGCAACCTTATAATTCTTAGGCTCAGACTGGGCATGTGCATTTACTGCAATCACAATAAATACTAAAAGCAATTTCTTCATTCTTGTACTTGTATCAGGGGCGAAGTTAATTATACTTCATCAAAATTAATCATTTAACTAAAGGTCTTATTGCCGGCTTAAAATCTAGTAAAATAAGTCTCAGTTAAATAATTTGTAACCAAATTAAGATAAAAACGTAAAAAACGGACTTGTATGTCAGAAACTTATTATATTAAATTTTTAATTTAGCGAACCAGACCGCACAATACTAAGTTTTTGGATGAAAAAAACGTTTACTTTTCTATTATTGCTCATTCTAGCCAGTATTGTTTACCATACCTATGCTCAAACTAAAATCTCCGGGCTTCAGGGTAAAATAATTAATGAAAAAGATGCCGTTGCCGAAGCTGCTACTATTCTATTAAGGCGCTTTCGAGATTCGGCCATGGTTCAATCAACCATCAGCAATAATAATGGCGTTTTTGAATTTAACGGTGTAAAGCCCGATAAATACATTTTACAGGTCACTAAAACAGGCTATCACAAAATGGTGAGTGGCCCTTACCTGGTTACTGCAGGCCGCATTATTATTATAGACCCCATTAAACTACAAATAGCTGAAGTTAGTTTGCGCGAGGTTGTGATAACCGATAAACGTAAATATTACGAAGTAAGGCCCGATAAAACCGTTTTAAATGTAGACCGGAGCATACTGGCAAGCGGCTCAACAGTATTTAATATATTAAGCACTTCGCCCGGCGTAAAGGTTAACGGCAGCGGCGATATATTTTTACGTGCCGGGCTAAGGGCTACCATATTTGTAAACGGCAAACAAATACGTTTAGAAGGCGACGACCTTACCGCTTACCTGCAAACCCTGGCCACTGCAGATGTAGAGCAAATAGAACTGATCCAAAACCCAACCGCAAAATACGATGCAACAGGTAGCGGGGGTATTATTAACGTGATATTAAAAAGGGGCAAAAACGTTGGTTTTAATGGCAATATAACCACCAACGCCGATTATGGCACTTTTGGAAAAGCCGGCGCTTCATTTAACGGCAACTACCGTACAGAAAAAATAAATGTATTTGGAGGCTTTGGTTATAAATACGTTAAAACAGACCATACTATTAACAACCTGCGCAACGTAAACGCAGCCGACGTTACCACCTTTGATACCTATTATTACAATACCCAGCGCACACCTTCTTTTAACTACACCCTAGGTACCGACTATGCAATTAATGCTACCCACACCATCGGTTTTTTAATTAAAGGCAGCCATGAAACCAACCGGTTTGATAAAGCAACCAACAGCTACATGTATTTTAAAGGTGTGGGCGATACCACCATCACTACCCTATCAAACTTAAAACGGTCGAGAGAAAACATTAATTACAATATTAACTATGCAGGCACACTTGGGCATACCAAACAAACCCTGAGTGCCGATGCAGATCTGTCTATCCTTAACCGGCATTCGTACGAGGATATAATTAGCAGTACCTATCCAACAGCGGCGGTAAACTCAAGCCCAAGCGTTTACAATAATGATACCTTGCGCAATGTTGCCCCTACCCGCATCATCAATGAATCTGTTAAGGTAGATTACAGCAACCCCATTACTAAAAACAGCAGGCTGGAAGCCGGCGTAAAAGCAAGCTATGTAAAAAGCGATAACACCCAAACATTTAACGTACTGGTTAACAATATATTCCAACCTGTAAATATATTAACAAATCAGTTTTTTTACACCGAAAAAAAGGGAGCCGCTTACGTCAACTACGCAGGCACCAGCAATAAATTTAGCTATAATGCAGGCTTAAGGCTAGAGCGTACCATATCAGACGCTAATACGCAAACAGTGGGGGTTGATATTAAACGTACTTTTACCAAGCTGTTTCCATCTGTAAGGCTTACTTACAATTTAGATCAGGCGCAGCAGCTTACTTTTATTTATAATCGCCGTATTGATCCTCCGGCTTATGAGAACCTTAACACAACCATATCTTACCAGGATAATTATAATTACCGCACAGGCAATGCTTACTTAAAGCCACAGTATACCGATAATTTTGAATTAGCGTACAAGGGTAAATCAAACTACAGAATAACAGTACACGCCCTAACAGTGGCCGACTTTTTTGATTTCAGCTACTTTTTACAAAGTAACACAAGCAATATACTGGTTACAACCAAGCGTAATTTAAAAAGGGTAAACAACTATGGCGCTAAATTGGATTTGCCGTTGCGACCGGCTAAATGGTGGGATATTAATTTCAACCCCGATTTTTCTTACTATCAGTTTAAAGACTATTCGGGTAACTTAAATAAATGGTCTAAAGACTTGATTCTGGATCTTAGCCAGAATTTTGAGCTCACCAAAACCATCTCTGCAACTTTATACACCCATTACGAATCGGATGTGTTTTATGGTATTTCTGATAATAAACCTGTTTTTTATGCAACGCCCGGCATCCGGAAGCAATTGTTTAATAAAGCGGGCAGTATCAGCTTTACCTGCAGCGATATTTTTAATACCCTGCGCGACCGCACCACCACTACTTACAGAAACCTGGACATTAGCACCTACGATAAAAAAGAAAGCAGGATTGCGCGCCTTACCTTTGTTTACAACTTTGGCAAGCACACCGTAAAGGCAGCACGTAAGCATGCCGTTGGTAATAATGAGGAATTAAAACGAATGAGTGGCAGTAATTAACCTCCGTGCCCTGTTAACATGCCGGTAATAATAATACACAACACCAGCAGTGTAATGCCCACATACAGATAGTCTTTTTCTATAATAAAGCCTATGGCAGAAAATATGATCCTGACTACCGGTGTGGCTATCAGCAAAATAATACCTGCCTGTATAATTGCCCGGCCGCGGCCTGCCAGTATACCATGGAAAATCCCAGGCAGGGTATGCACAAAATCTGGCACGCCTTTAAAATCGTGGTAATCTATATGCTCGGTGCTGTGGCGGCTCAGGTAAATTACCCCGCCAATAAAAACAACAATCATCGATACAAAAACCCCGATGCGCAACACCCAGCCAATAAGGGCTTCTATGTCGGTATCTTTAAATTTAGTTTGGTTTGCCATTGTTTAAATTTTACCGGTTAAACCATTGTATATCATTTGCCCGGCCAGTATGGTTACAATAACCGCAAATACCCAACGCAACCACCCCGATGAGGTAGATTTGACCAATATTTTAGATCCCGTTAAAGCGCCCAGCAATACACCTATTACTACAGGCATAGCAAGTGCCGGGTCAATATATCCTCTTTGTAAATAAACCACCGCGCTTGCAGCAGCGGTAACACCTATCATAAAATTACTGGTTGTTGTTGATACCTTAAACGGGATGCGCATAATACTATCCATAGCCACCACTTTAAGTGAACCCGAGCCAATGCCCAGCAAGCCCGAGATAACACCGGCAAAAAGCATCATTACAAAACCGCCGCCTACTTTGCGTACACCATATTTTAC
The DNA here is from genome assembly GCF_001911425.1 of Mucilaginibacter polytrichastri. Classification (GTDB taxonomy): domain Bacteria; phylum Bacteroidota; class Bacteroidia; order Sphingobacteriales; family Sphingobacteriaceae; genus Mucilaginibacter; species Mucilaginibacter polytrichastri. The sequence goes on from NZ_MPPL01000001.1 coordinate 3,663,231, forward strand.
TTCGCCATCGGCAGTGGGGTAGCTTCCGTTTAATTTGAGTTTTTCAGCCCAAACGCTTTCTGTCTGCAAAACAGTGGTATCTTTTTTACGCAGCGACATGATGGCCGAAAAGATAAGGATCACCCCAAATATTACAGCAATAATAGGTGCGTGGATCACCAACGAAAGCATGGCCCCTATCAAAGCACCTGTTGTGGTGGCAATTTCCAGAAACATCCCAATCCGCATGTTGGTTATCCCCTCCTTAACATAAGCCGCTGCCGAACCCGATGAGGTGGCAATAACAGATACCAGCGAAGCACCTATAGCATAATGGATATTTATCCCCAAACCAATGGTTAATAAAGGGATAATAACCACACCGCCGCCCAGACCGGTTAATGAACCCAAAAGGCCTGCGAAATAAGCGCCCACCAGTATAATTAATGTTAAAACGAGTACCGACATATAGTGGTGATGGTGTTGAAGTTGCTAAAGTAATAAATACTTTTTTAGGCACCGGGTTTTTAGTGTAACGTTAATTTTAACTTTAAATTAGATAGAAATGGCTACTTTAACCGTTTATAACATCGTATGAAAATCAAGTATTTCCTGTTTATAATATGCTGCCTGGTTAGTTGCCGGCTTTTTGCCCAAAGCAAGCTACCTGCTAATATGTTTTTACACAAGCTGCCCAATGGCCTGGATGTATTGGTAATTGAAGACAATAGCGTACCCCTGGCTACTGTGATGATTACCTGTAAAAACGGCTCGTTTACCGAAACGCCTAAGTTTAATGGACTGAGCCATTTATACGAGCACATGTTTTTTAAGGCCAATAAAGATTACCCCACTCAGGAAGATTTGATGAACCGCATCAGTGAGCTGGGGATTGATTTTAACGGATCGACCACTTACGAAAACGTGAACTACTTTTTTACCCTTCCAAGCGCTAATCTTAAACCCGGCTTAGAGCTCATGAACTCGGCCATCCGCTACCCGCTTTTTAACCCCGAAGAAATGGCTAAGGAAAACATTGTGGTTGATGACGAGTTTCAACGCCATGAATCTACCCCGGCCTTTGCTTTAATTGATAGCATGGACCACCGCATGTGGGGCAAGCTGTACAGCCGCAAAAACCCAACCGGTGACCATAATGTGATCCGATCTGCCACGCCTGCGCTGATGGATTCGATCAAGAATAAATATTATTACCCCAACAATTCGCTGCTTACCATTGCCGGTGCGGTAAAGCATGAAGATGTTTTTAACGAGGTAGCTACGATCTTTAACAGTTGGCCTGCCTCAACATTCGACCCTTTTAAAAAATGGCCGATACCAGAGTTTAAACCCCTAACCAAGGTGGATTATTTTGTGGTAAAATCCAGCCTCACCAATATTCCATTTATCCAGATGAGCTGGTTTGGGCCCGATACCCGTACCGATATTCCATCTACTTATGCGGCCGATGTGTTCTCTTATATCCTCGACCAAAATTCATCTAAACTGAGTAAGGCGCTCATCCAATCGGGTCTGGCACTTAACGTGGATTTTAGTTATTTAACCCTTAGCCATACCGGGCCAATTACCCTTACCGTGGTGCCTAACCCTAATAAGGTAGAAGCTTGCTTTGCCGAAATTAAGCACCAGATAGCCCTTTGGGATACGCCCGATTATGTAACCGACGAACAGTTGGAAACAGCCAAACGCAAGCTGGAAATTAAACAGATCCGCGAAGCAGAGGTAACCAGCGATTTTACACAGGTACTTTCGTTCTGGTGGGCATCGGCTTCTATCGATTATTTTACGACCTATAATGATAACCTGAAGAAGATGACGAAGGATAACCTGCGGGCTTATGTGCGTAAGTACATCATCAACAAACCATATTGTGCGGGCTTATTGATTAACCCAAACATGCAACAGCAGATAATGCCCGAAACATTTTTTAAAGCAAAGTAGGTAAAAACGCAAGAGACGAGAATCAAGAAACAAGACAGAAACTCAGGAAACAATAATTCGGTTAATTCCTAGAAATTATCAATTCGGGTTAAAGACAACAATTAATATTTTGTTAATCCTTAAATTCTATAAATTCTGATCAATGAAGAAATTTATAACCACCATATTTTCCCTGTGCCTTATCATTAGTGCAGGTACAGCCCAATCCTTGCCTACCAATACCACCACCTCTTTTATGGTGAATGGACTAAAAGTAATATTTAAGCCCACAGTTAAAGATGTGATCAGCGTGCGGATGTATTACCGTGGCGGCGTATACAATTACCCGGGCATGCAGGCTGGTATAGAAAGTCTGGCCCTGAAAGCGGCTACTGAATGCGGCACCAAGAAATATAATGCCGACAAATTCCGCGACCTGGCCGATGAATTTGGGGTATCCATAGGCGGTACATCAACCTACGATTATGGTAATATTGGTATTGATTGCGTAGCCAAATACTTTAACCAAAGCTGGGATCTGTTTGCCGAGGCCATCAACAACCCGGTATTTGAAGAAGCCGAAGTACAACTACTGAAATCGAAACAGATTACTTACGCCAACGGCCAGCAAAGCGACCCCGACCAGCACCTGGATGATCTGCTGGCACAAAACGCCTTTGCCGGTACACCTTACGCTACCGATCCTGATGGTAACGAGCAAACCTTAAGCACCTTCAACAGCGCCGATCTGAAAGAATACTATTACAACTTGCTGAATAAGAACCGCATGTTTATTGTAGTGGCGGGCAACGTTACCCGGCAGCAAATTGAAGAAAAGATCAAAGCTAGTTTTGCCACCCTCCCAGAAAAACCATATACCGCGCCAAGCCCTAAACCACCGGTTTGGAAAGAGAATAAATTGGATGTAGAAAGCCGCCAGCTGGCTACTAATTATATAGCGGCTGCCTTTAATGCACCACCTGTAAACAGTCCCGATTTTTTGGCCTACCGGATGGGTATTTCGGCCTTTGGCGGTACCTTATTTAATGAGCTGCGCACCAAGCTCAACCTGTCTTATGATCCTGCTGCTTATGCCGTATCCTTACAAATGGCTTATGGCGTACTCAAGGTGAGTACAAACAGCCCCAAACAAGCCGTAGAAGCAACCGACAGAACCCTGAGCCGCCTGAAAGAACTGGGCATCTCAGACGATGGTTTAAAATACCTGAAGAGCAGTTTTATCACCTCTAACTACATAAAACAGCAAGGCTCCGGAGCTATAACCTCCAACTTAGGCTCGGCCGAAATTAACGGAGGATGGGAGTTTGCCGAAAAAATGCCCGAACTGATTAATGCCGTAACCACAGAACAGATTAACGCAGCCATGCTAAAATACATTGGCGGCTTGCGCTGGACTTACCTTGGCGACCCTGACCTTGCCAAACAAGCATTAGATGCCTTTAGCACCCAGGTACATTAATAGTGATGGATAATGGTAAAATAAAAAGTCCAGAATATTAAAAAGATCTGTAGCGGCAACCTAAAAAGCAGGTAATACATACCGGGGCCGCTAAAGTCGCCCTCTTCCATATTTACCCTTCGCTGTGTGGCATACACATTGGCGGGCAGCATGGCTATTAAAAAAACCACCAGCAGGTAACCTGCTGTAACCCTTGTTTCGGCAATCATTATCCCTGCGGCGCCAGCTATTTCAATTAAACCGGTAATAATAACAATCAGCTTTTTAACGGCATTGGGTATAAACGGCGGCACCATCAAAATCATGCCTTTTATAAATACAAAATGCGCCAGTGAGGTAAATAGCAGCATCACGCACAAAGCCAGCCGCCCGCTAAAAAACAAGTCTTCGCGTTGCTGAAAGGCGTAGGTAAAAAGCATTGTTAATCCAAAAACCGAGGCTAAAACTATAAGTGGTTTCATCTGAAAAACATAAGGGGTAAATAATTTACAATTGGTTAACATAAATGTAGTCAATCCGGCACTATTTAACACTTTCTGCACAAACTTTTCTCAACAAATAACAGGTACGGCCTGTTGTATTTTGTAAGTTTGATATAAAAAAATTGCCACCCTGTAAGCCCATAAAATTGCTGCTAAATGTGCTTTGAACTTCACTTTTGATCAATAAAGTTTCAGCTTTTGGATAGCTCTCAGGCTTGGCAGATCATCACATTAATACCCTTAACAAAACATAGCTATGTCGTACCAAAAAATCACAGACCTGTTAGGTAAAGAAGCGGACTCCCTTTTACAGCACGCATGTAAAACCTTCCCTAAAGAGCTGTTACATGCCCCATCCCCCGATTTTATTGACAACGTATTTGTAAACAGCAACCGCAACCCGCAGGTGTTACGTAACCTGGCTGCTATTTACAACCACGGCCGCTTAGGCGGTACGGGCTATTTGTCGATACTACCGGTAGACCAGGGCATTGAGCATACCGCAGGTGCATCGTTCGCCAAGAACCCGATGTACTTCGACCCGGAAAATATTATTAAGCTGGCACTGGAAGCCGGATCAAACGCGGTGGCTACCACCTTTGGCAACCTGGCCAGTGTGGCCCGTAAATATGCCCACAAAATCCCTTTCCTGGTAAAGCTAAACCATAACGAACTGCTGACCTACCCAACCAAGTACGACCAGATTATGTTCGGTTCGGTAGAAGATGCATGGAACTTGGGTGCAGCCGCAGTTGGCGCTACCATTTATTTCGGTTCCGAAGAATCCGACCGCCAGATTGTGGAAGTTGCCAAAGCTTTTGAACGTGCCCACCAACTAGGCCTGCCTACCGTTTTGTGGTGCTACACACGCAACAACGCCTTTAAAAAAGACGGCGTGAATTATGAAACCGCCGCCGATATTACCGCACAGGCCAACCACCTTGGTGTAACCATACAGGCCGACATTATTAAACAAAAAATGCCGGATGTAAACGCAGGCTTTACCACCATCGGTTTCTCTAAAACAGACCCATTGATGTACAGTGAACTCACCACCGACCACCCGATTGATATGTGCCGCTACCAGGTAGCCAACTGCTACATGGGCCGTGCCGGGCTCATCAACTCAGGAGGCGAATCCAAAGGCGCAAGCGACCTGGCCGATTCTGTAAAAAACGCCGTGATTAACAAACGCGCCGGTGGCTCGGGGTTAATATTAGGCCGCCGCTCTTTCCAACGCCCTTTTGCTGAGGGTGTAGACTTTTTGCATAATATACAGGATGTGTATTTGGCAAAGGAGATAGGGTTAGCGTAAGCGTTAAATAATAACCCAATTCCCTCCCCTGGGAGGGGTGTGATGGAATTGTGTAGTGGCAGGGAGGGGTTTGTACAGTTTGATTAGCAAACTTCATAAACCCCTCCCTGCATTTGCGCTCAGTCAGCCGCCCCCTCCCCGAGGAGGGAATGATAAAATTGTCTACCTCTTCAAATAACTTTCCCTTACCGCTTTAAACTCCGATCCTGATTTCCATTGCGGCCATTCGTTGCTGTAGGCTAATTTTTTGCCGACTAAAAACACCAGTTGCAGATCCTGTATGGTTCCGCTTACATCCCATTTGGCGGCATCGTACTCGTCGTTAGGTTTGTGGTATACGCTGGTGTTATAGTAATCGTGCATTTTCAGGCCGGCTTCTTTGCCCTGGGTTACCAGGTCTGTGCCGGTTTCGATGTATAGCGCAGGGACGCCAATTTTGGCAAAGTTAAAGTGATCTGACCGAAAATACATCCCTTTAGACGGCACAGCTTCGGGCTCTATATGGCGACCTTGCGTTTTGGCAGCGGCCGACAAGTAATCTTCGAGCTGCGATTGCCCGTAACCTACTACAGATATATCTTTGGTTTTCCCGTAAGGATAAAACATGTCCATATTGATATCGGCCACCGTTTTATTTTTGGGGAACACCGGGTTCTCGGCATAATAGGCAGATCCCCAAAGGCCCTGCTCTTCTGCTGTAACCGACAGGAATATGATGGTACGTTCGGGCTTAACTTTTAAACCTTTAAATACCTTGGCCAGTTCCAGTAAACCTGCTGTTCCGCTGCCATTGTCAATAGCGCCATTGTAAATACTATCGCCTTTTGCATCCGGTTTGCTGATACCGAAGTGGTCCCAATGTGCAGAATAAATAATGCATTCATCAGCATGTTTGGTACCGGTAATTTTGGCAATTACGTTATGCGATTGGTTATAGGTGCAAGTTGTACTCAGGCCGGTAGTGATGTTTAATTTCAAAGATTCGCCTTTAAAACCCGGGGCCAAAGCTTTAGCAAGCATCGTTTTATAATCTGTGCCGATGGTAGCAAACAACTTTTCGGAAGCAGGCAGGGTTAACCAACCTTCAAAAGCACTTTTGTAGCTTTCGTGCCCGCGCGGGTCGAGGTATAGTTTTGATGCCTTCCAGCTATTAGCCACAACGCTGAAACCATAGGCAGCCGGGGCTGTATCGTGAATAATTAAACAACCTTTGGCACCGTGTTTTGCAGCCTCGTCATACTTGTAAGTCCAGCGGCCATAGTAGGTCATGGTTTTGCCTTTAAACTGTTTGGCATCATAATAACCGGGGTCATTAACAAGCACTACCACAATTTTGCCTTTCACATCCAGCCCGGCATAATCATCGTGGTTAAACTCCGGCGCCGAGATACCAAAACCTGCAAATACCAGTTCTTCATTCTTCAGGTCGATGCGGGCATCGGTTCTGCGCGTCCACAAAACGTAATCTTTTAAACCTTCCAGGTCGAAACTGGCATTGGCACCAGTCACTTTCATTTGTGGGTCGGGGTTTGTATAAATAGATACCATCGGCACGGGCTGCAAAAAGCTGCCTTTATTGCCCGGCTCTAAGCCCAAAGCTTTAAACTGCTGTTCTAAATAGTTTAGCGTTGCGGTTTCTCCTTTGCTAAATGGCAGGCGGCCCATTAATTTATCAGATGATACCTCGCTTACGTATTTGCGGTAACTAGCCTCACTGAAGCTATTTAATCCGTCGGCCGTTTGAGCCAGTGCCGGGTATAAGCTGCCTGTTAAGCAGGCTGTAAGCAGAGATAACTTTATGTTTTTGATATTCATAGATGCGTTATTTTATTGGGCCGGCAAAATACGCATCAGAATTCTCAGAATTAATGAATTATCAGAATTCTTTTTTCGTTATGTCATATCTAACGTATGCGAAATATTTTCTTCAACATGGTGAGCATAGCGAAGAAGATCCTTCACTCCGTTCCGGATGACAATTTTAAGTAAATATTTAAAGTGAATAACTAAACTATTAATATCCGTTCCGGGCCTGGCCCGAACACCTGCAATTGAATACAGATAATTTCCCTCATTCTATTTCATTTTAAAACAGGTTTGTTAATACCCTCGGCATTAAGAGCATTACAAAGAAAACAAACAGAATAATAACTTTTCGTGACGTAAGTGTGTCACAAGTAAAATCACATTAATTATTACTTTTGAGGCAGTCTGAATGGCCCGTGCGATTCCCCTCTTAAGAGGGGCAAGGGTGTGTCTTTCTACCGAATAACACACCCCCTGCCATCACACAATTCCGGCCCGCCCCCTCTCAAGAGGGGAATTGAAAAAGCTCAGACTTATTACATTACATGGGTTACAAAAGCTTACAAGCCTGTATTACCGATCTGGAAAAACACGGTCACCTCATCCGCATTAAAGAAGAGGTTGACCCTTATTTAGAAATGGCTGCCATACACCTGCGTGTGTTTGAGCAGCAGGGCCCTGCCCTGCTTTTTGAAAAAGTAAAGGGCAGCAAATTCCCGGCAGTATCTAACCTGTTTGGCACGCTGGAGCGGTCGGAGTTTATTTTCAGGGATACGCTAGAGAAGATCAAAACGCTGGTTGACATTAAAAGCGACCCCATGCTGGCCATCAAAAACCCTTTTAAATATGCCAACGTTGCACTAACCGCCCTCTCTGCCCTGCCCATGAAATTGAGCAGCAGTTATATTAAAAATTTCAGCAAAACTACCATCAGCGCTTTACCGCAGATTGTAAACTGGCCCATGGATGGCGGCCCATTTGTAACCATGCCCCAGGTTTACACCGAAGACATACACAAGCCAGGCATCATGAACGCCAACCTGGGTATGTACCGCATCCAGTTGGGTGGTAACGACTATATTCAGGATAAAGAGATCGGTTTGCACTATCAATTGCACCGGGGTATCGGCATCCATCAAACCAAGGCTAATGCCAAAGGCGAACCGCTTAAAGTAAGCATTTTTGTAGGTGGACCACCATCGCACCCTGTTGGCGCAGTTATGCCCCTGCCCGAAGGTTTGTCTGAAATGATTTTTGCCGGCGCTTTGGGTAATCGCCGTTTCCGCTACTTCTATGATCCCGAAGGTTTCTGTATTTCTGCCGACGCCGATTTCGTGATCACCGGCACAGTAATGCCGCATGAGAATAAACCCGAAGGTCCGTTTGGCGATCACCTGGGGTATTATAGCTTAACGCATCCTTTCCCGCTGATGAAGGTGCATAACGTGTACCACCGCAAGGATGCTATCTGGTCGTTCACAGTGGTAGGCCGTCCACCGCAGGAGGATACCAGCTTCGGCGCGCTCATTCATGAGATCACAGGTTCGGCATTGCCAAAAGAGATCCCCGGCCTGCATGCTGTTAACGCGGTTGATGCTGCGGGTGTACACCCTTTATTATTTGCCACAGGCAGCGAGCGTTATACCCCTTATATTAAAGAGCGTAAACCGCAAGAGATATTGACCATTGCCAACCACATTTTCGGCAAAAACCAGCTGAGTTTGGCTAAGTACCTGTTTATTGCTGCACAGGAGGACGACCCAACATTGGATGTGAACAACATCTATGCGTTTCTGAAACATTGTCTCGAGCGGATTGATTTAACCCGCGACCTGCACTTCCATACCCGTACCACCATAGATACCCTCGACTACAGCGGCAGCAGCCTGAACAGCGGCAGTAAAGTAGCCATAACCGTAGCTGGTGATGTAAAAAGAGACCTTTGGACTATTACACCTACCGACTTTACTTTACCCGGAATTTTTACGGTCCATCAATTAGCTATGCCTGGAGTACTGGCCGTTAAAGCACCTAAATACATTAACGAACAAGAAACAGAAAAGCTGATATCTGTATTGAACGATCATCTCCAAGCTGCAGATCTTAACGGCCTGCCATTAATAGTTTTATGTGACGATGCCGAATTTACCGCTGCAACCATCAATAACCTGGTTTGGGTTACGTTTACACGCAGCAACCCATCGCACGATATTTTTGGTATCAATAGTTTTACAGAGCATAAACACTGGGGTTGCAAAGGCCCGCTGATTATTGATGCCCGCATGAAACCGCACCACGCACCCGAGCTGATTAAAGACCCTGAAGTGGAAAAGAAAGTGGATTTATTAGTTGACAACGCATGGTTTAAGAAGTAGCAGTGGCAAGTGGCAGTAGCAGTTTTGTTTGTCAATTCCATAAACATGGGCACGCATTCAACCTAATAAACGCAGTCAACTATTCACTTATTTGATTAAATTAGCACCCTTTATATTAAACCATGAACAAATTTTACGGTACAGGGGTAGCCATGGTAACCCCATTTGACGGGAGCGGACAAGTTGATTACAACGCCCTGAAAAAGTTGATCGACTACCTGATTGAGGGTGGCATCGATTACCTGGTTTCATTAGGTACAACCGGCGAGAGCGCCACTTTAAATAAGGACGAGAAGAAGAAGGTTTGGGCATTTACTGCCGAAGTTAATAATGGCCGTGTACCATTGGTAGCCGGCATTGGCGGCAACAATACTGCCGAAGTTGTGGAAGAAATTAAAGCTTTTGATACCACAGGTTATGATGCCATACTTTCTGCCAGCCCTAACTACAATAAGCCAACACAACAAGGTATTTACCTGCATTACAAAGCTATTGCCGAAGCAGCAACCCTGCCCATCATTTTATATAACGTACCCAGCCGTACCGGCAGCAACATCAGCGCCGATACTACGGTAAAACTGGCTAAAGATTTTAAGAATATTATCGGTATCAAAGAAGCATCAGGCAACTTCGATCAGCTGAATCATATTATGCGCGATAAGCCCGAAGAGTTTTTGATGATCTCCGGCGATGACCCGATCTCGTTCCCGATGATTGCCATGGGGGCTGTGGGTGTGATCTCTGTGGTAGGTAATGCGTTGCCTAAACAGTTTTCTACCATGATTGATCTTTGCCTCGAAGGCAAATTTAAAGAAGCCCAACATGGCCATTTCGACCTGATTGAGTTTACCCGTTTAATGTTTGTTGACGGCAGCCCGGCCGGTGTTAAAACTGCGCTGAAAGAGATTGGCGTTTGCGATGATACGGTACGGTTGCCATTGGTACAAGTTAATGAGGACATTAAGGCGAAGATTATTGCGGAGACTAAACGCATAATTGGCGCTTAAATAAAAATTTGGCATTGCGAGCGATAGCGTGGCAACCTCGTAGCTATACAAATCGAACAATGCATGCGACGAGATTGCTTCGTACCTCGCAAAGACACAGGGGGATTAAAAGAGAAAGCCTCAAACGTTTCCGTTTGAGGCTTTCTCTTTTATGATTCGGTATTCAAATCCGAAATCGAGATTCCGAAATGATTATAAACTATTAATCCACTTCACCAGCTCTTCGCGGGTTTTACCGGTTTTCTGTTGAAGCTTGCCCAGCGTTTCATCGTCTTTGCCCTCTTCGTGTGTTAAATCATCTTCGGTTAAATCACCGTAAGCTTGTTTTATCTTACCTTTCAACTCATTCCAGGTACCTTTTATTTCTAACTTATCCATGTTGGTTTTATTTAGATGTGTGTGTATAACAGTGCTAAATAAAATTGGTTTTAAGTTTTCTATGAGACTATCTTTCAACCTTTGCGCTAAAGAAGCTTTTCACAACCTCTATTACACCAACAATATGGTCATTAAAGATTTCAAGTTCTTCTGCAGGCACCCATAATTCATTATGAATAGGTCCACCCACATTTTGGACAGCAAATTTCTTTAAATATTCTTCATCAATAGCAAATTTGGTAACATGCCCAGATCCTGAAGCCGGCACATTCCAATCTCTTGCTATCTGTATTGCATAATCCTCGTTCATAACAGGATAAAAAATGGGCTGCTCTGGTAGTCTTGGCGGAAATTTCTTCCAGCCGGATGCTTCAATTAATGCAAGTTCCTCCGGCCCAACTGGCCTGTACAAAATAGTCTCTTTCATATATTTAAATTACAACGCCCCAGCCTTAATTTCATCCACCACACTCGGATCTAACAGCGTACTGGTGTCACCGAGGTTAGCTGTATCGCCTTCGGCGATCTTTCTTAATATACGGCGCATAATTTTGCCTGATCGTGTTTTGGGTAAACCGCTTACAAACTGAATTTTATCGGGTTTGGCAATCGGGCCGATGATACGCTGAACGGTCATGATGATGTCCTTCTTATTCAGCTCTGCATCACCACCATGCTGATTAGGGCTTACCACAAAGGCATATACGCCCTGGCCTTTAATATCATGAGGGTAACCAACCACGGCCGATTCTACCACGCTGCTGTGCATATTGATGGCGTTTTCTACCTCAGCCGTACCAATACGGTGGCCGGATACATTGAGCACGTCATCTACACGGCCGGTTATTCTATAATAGCCATCGTCGTCGCGCAGGCAACCGTCGCCGGTAAAATACATATTCTCATAAGTGGCAAAATAAGTCAGGCGGCAGCGCTCGTGATCGCCGTAGGTGGTACGCAAAATACCCGGCCAAGGGAACTTGATACACAGGTTACCGCTTACGCCGTTGCCTTCAATCTCTTTACCGTTCTCATCAACCAAAACAGGCTGTATACCTGGTAAAGGCAATGTAGCGTACCCCGGCTTGGTTGGCGTGATACCAGCAATAGGCGTAATCATGTGTCCGCCGTTTTCGGTTTGCCACCAGGTATCCACAATGGGCGCTTTATTGTAGCCAATATGGTCATCAAACCAATGCCATGCTTCCTCATTAATGGGCTCGCCTACAGAGCCTAAAACTTTGATCGAACTCAAGTCCTTATCTTTTAAAGGATCGAGGCCAAAGCTCATCAGCGAGCGGATAGCCGTTGGAGCCGTGTACAGTATATTTACTTTATATTTTTCTACAATGTCCCAAAAACGGCCGGCATCCGGGTAGGTCGGGATCCCTTCAAATATCAATGTTGTTGCCCCCTGCGAAAGCGGGCCGTATACTATATAGGAGTGGCCGGTAATCCAGCCAATATCTGCCGTACAGAAATAAACATCGCCAGGGTTGTACTGGAAAGTGTTGGCAAAGGTATAACCAGCATATACCATGTAACCACCACAAGTATGCACTACCCCCTTAGGTTTACCGGTAGAGCCGGATGTATACAGGATAAACAACATATCCTCAGCGTCCATTTCTTCTGCCGGGCATTCGGGATTGCCCTGTGTTTCTACTTTCTTGATCTCATCCTCCCACCAAACATCGCGGCCTTTAATCATAGACACAGGCGTGCGGCTACGGGTAAGTACAATTACGCGCTTAACAGAGGGGCATTGCACAAGGGCATCATCAATTACCGATTTTAAGGGCAAATCCTTTGTGCCGCGAAAACCGCCATCGGCAGTAATTACTACTTTGCATTCGGCATCCTTAATCCGGTCGGCGATTGATTGGGCCGAAAAGCCGCCAAAAACTACTGAATGGATGGCGCCGATACGGGCACAGGCCAAAACAGCAATAGCCAGTTCGGGCAGCATGGGCATATAAATACAAATGCGGTCGCCTTTTTGTACGCCATTATTTTTCAATACATTGGCAAACTGGCAAACTTTATCGTGCAGTTGTTTATAGGTTAATACGCGGTGGTTTTCGGTGGGGTCATTAGGCTCCCAGATAATGGCAGGTGTATCGCCAAGGGTTTCCAGATGGCGGTCGAGGCAATTTTCGGTAATGTTGAGCTTAGCACCTTCAAACCACTTAATATTAGGTTCTTTGAAGTTCCAGCTTAAAACATTATCCCACTTTTTTCGCCATTGAAAGTTATCGGCTATGCCTGCCCAAAATTCTTCGGGCTGCTCAATACTATGTTTATAAACCTGGTGGTATTCTTCAAAGGATGATATTTTCATGTTACTCATGATCGTGTATAATGGTGGCGTAAATTAGTAAAAATTGGCATAATAGCTGTTAAGTAAACGTTTCCTTTTAGGGTTTATGTTTATTCATTCCCTATTCAGGCACTTAAACCAGTATTTAACATCTCCGATATATTTACGCGATAAGCCCCTTGTTTTCAACAAAGAAGGGCTCTGGGCTATGTTAATATCTTTTTGAATTATTTTTGAGGCACTGTTGACTTTTTGAAAGAAAAAGCTGATATTTGCAAACTCTTTTGAGAAAAAGCGTAATCAATTTAAAAGATTTGTCATGTCAAGAATTTGTGATTTAACAGGAAAAAGCCCATTGAGCGGCCATAACGTTTCTAATTCAAACGTTAAGACTAACCGTAAGTTTTATCCTAATTTACAGATCAAGAAGTTTTATATACCAGAAGAAGACAAATGGATCACCTTAAAAGTATCTACTTCGGCTGTGAAAACCATCAGCAAAAATGGTATAACTGCTTGCATCAATAAATTTGTAAAAAAAGGATATATTTAGTAGATCGTTACGAGGTAAACCGGTTATTGGGTTGATTAAGTTGTTAAATAATAACTGAGTAACCAATAACTTAATAACAACCGAATAACATAATAACCCAAGAAAATGGCTAAAAAAGGCAACAGAGTTCAGGTAATATTAGAGTGCACCGAGCATAAAGAAAGCGGTATGCCAGGAATGTCACGTTACATTACCACTAAGAACAAGAAAAATACAACTGAAAGATTAGAGTTAAAGAAATTTAACCCGGTTTTAAGAAAAGTAACCGTTCATAAAGAAATTAAGTAATTGTTATTGGTTGATTAGTTGATTGAGTTACCAAGTTGATTAGATTCAATTTAAGCTCAAATAACTCATAACCCACTAACTCAATAACCAAAAAAGATGGCAAAGAAAGTAGTTGCAACCCTGAAAACAGGTAAAGGTAAAGAGTACTCGAAAGTGATTACCATGATTAAATCACCTAAAACTGGTGCTTATTCATTTAAAGAAGCAATTGTACATAACGATCACGTTAAAGATGCAATTAACGAAGCTAAAGCTTAATTAAACCTTTACTTTAAAGTATAAAAGCCGTCTTGCGTTAGCCAGAGGGCTTTTTTTTGGCCCCACCCAACCCTCCCCAGAGGAGAGGGCTTTTTAAATTTAAAGAGTAAAATTTACTTTCAAAGTATACTAAAGTCTTCCCTTCCGGGGAGGATTTAGGTGGGGCTGCCTAATTTATTCGCACATTTGCAAATCATCACATCTGCACATTAAATATGGGATTATTTGATTTTTTCAAGAAAAAAGAAAGTACACCACTAGAACAGCAGGCGCTGGATACCGGGCTGGAAAAAACCAAAGACAATTTCCTTTCCAAAATATCCAAAGCCATCGCCGGTAAATCAACCGTTGATGATGATGTGCTGGATGAGTTGGAAGAAATACTGGTTACCAGCGACGTTGGTGTTAGTACCACCCTTAAAATTATCGGGCGGATACAAGAACGCGTTGCCCGCGATAAATATGTAAGCACAACCGAGCTGAATACCCTGCTGCGCGACGAGATCCAGCATCTTTTAGCAGAAAATAACAGCAACGATTTTAATAGCTTTGAATACGGCACCCATAAACCTTATGTAATTATGGTAGTGGGCGTTAATGGTGTTGGTAAAACTACCACCATCGGTAAGCTGGCGCATCAGCTTAAGCAGGCCGGTAACAAAGTGGTTTTAGGCGCTGCAGATACATTTCGTGCTGCCGCGGTCGACCAGATTTTACTTTGGGGCAAGCGTGTTGATGTACGCGTTGTAGCACAGCCCATGGGGTCTGACCCCGCTTCGGTAGCTTATGACACCCTGAAATCGGCAGTTGCCAACGGCGACGATGTAGCTATTATAGATACAGCAGGCCGTTTGCATAACAAGGTGAACCTGATGAACGAGCTTACCAAAATTAAAAACGTAATGCAAAAGGTTGTTCCGGGCGCCCCGCATGAGATTTTGTTGGTACTGGATGCATCAACCGGGCAAAACGCCATTGAGCAATGCAAACAGTTTACCCAGGCAACCGATGTAAACGCCCTTGCCCTAACCAAACTGGATGGCACCGCCAAAGGTGGTGTGGTTATCGGCATCTCAGATCAGTTTAAGATCCCGGTAAAATACATCGGTGTTGGCGAAGGTGTCAATGATTTACAGCTATTTGATAGGAAAGCATTCGTCAATAGTTTATTCAATAAGTAAAATATACCCTATTTGTCATTGCGAGCGACAGCGTGGCAATCTCGTCGTAAGCATATCCGATTTGTATAGCTACGAGATTGCTTCGTACCTCGCAATGACAAATATGATATAGTGAGATAAGAAAAATTAATGAGAACAAAAGCAATAGACAAAACCATTATTACCGCAAAACCCCGTGTAAACGTAGTTACCCTCGGTTGCTCTAAAAACACATACGACTCGGAAATACTGATGGGTCAGCTCAAAGGTAATATGTTTGATGTGGTGCACGAGAGCGACCGTGTGGGCAAAAACGACATTGTGGTAATTAACACCTGCGGTTTTATTGATAATGCCAAGCAGGAATCTATTGATACTATTCTTCAATACAGCCAGCTGAAAGAGCAGGGTAAGGTTGGCAAGGTAATTGTTACCGGTTGTCTTTCTGAACGTTACAAACCTGAATTAGAAGCCGAAATACCCAACATTGATAATTACTTTGGTACCAATGATCTGCAAAATTTACTGCAATCCATCGGTGCCGATTATAAATACGAGTTACTGGGCGAACGCCTTTTAACTACCCCTTCGCACTTTGCTTATTTTAAAATTGCTGAAGGCTGTAACCGCCCGTGCTCTTTCTGTGCCATCCCGCTGATGCGTGGTAAGCACGTAAGCACGCCGATGGATCAGCTGGTTAAAAATGCAGAGTCGCTAGCTAAACAAGGCACTAAAGAACTGATCCTGATTGCTCAGGATCTAACTTATTATGGTTTAGATCTATACGGTAAGCGTAACCTCGACGAGCTGCTTCGCCGCTTGTCTGACGTTAACGGTATCGAGTGGATCCGCTTGCAATACGCCTACCCTTCCGGCTTCCCGATGGAAATTCTGGATGCGATGAACGAACGCGATAACATTTGCAAATACCTGGATATGCCGTTACAGCACATTACAGATAACATGCTTAAATCGATGCGCCGTGGCATCACCAAGCAAAAAACCATCGACATTGTTAACCAGATCCGTGATAAAGTACCGGGCATTGCCATGCGTACTACCCTTATTACAGGTTATCCTGGCGAAACCCAACAGGATTTTGAAGAAATGGCCCAATGGGTTGAGGATACTAAGTTTGATCGCTTAGGATGCTTCACCTACTCGCACGAAGAAAAAACTGCTGCCCATAACCTGATTGATGATGTACCCGAAGAAGTAAAACAGGAACGTGCTGATGCTATTATGGAAATTCAGCAAGGTATTTCGTTCGATAAAAACCAGGAAAAAATTGGCATTACTTACAAAGTATTAATTGATAAAATGGAAGGCGGCTATTTTGCGGGCCGAACCGAATATGATTCGCCGGAAGTTGATAACGAGGTTTTAATCGATGCTACTACGCAATATGCTACCATTGGTACCTTTGTAAACGTGGAGATTCAAAATGCCGAGGATTTTGATCTTTATGGACAAATTGTAAAATAATTACACATGTAGCATGGCATTTCAATCAATCCTATACATTTGACCCAATGGATGCTACCTGCATAAGCTATAAAGACACCGGATATTTTTCGAAAACGGTTACAGATTACCTGGAAGATCAACCCAATCTCCGTTCATTCTATTCTTATCGCCCGGATCTGAAAGGTTTTGCTGAAATTTTCAGTGATAAAAAGGTAACTGCCGACCGCCCTTTGCTGGTTAACGTACTTACCCAACAATATCAAAGCATCTCTGCTGTTAATGCCGAAGCTGTTATCCCGCAGGGAAACATTACTGCATTAGCTGACGAAAACACGTACACCGTTACCACCGGCCACCAGCTCAATATTTTTGCCGGTCCGCTGTATTTTATTTACAAAATAATCAGCGCTATTAAGCTGGCCCGCCAGTTAAAGGATGCTTTCCCTGATAAAAACTTTGTCCCGGTTTATTGGATGGCTACCGAAGATCACGACTTTGCCGAGATCAACTATACCAACATCGGTGGTAAAAAAGTTCAGTGGAGCCTTGACGCTGCAGGTGCAACCGGCCGTTTAAATACTAAAACCATTCGCGATGCCCTTAACCAATATAAAGGTGTTTTAGGGATGGAGGGTCACGGTGCCGAGCTAGCCGAAATTATGGAAACGGCTTATGCAAAATTTGATAACCTTGCCGATAGTACCCGTTATTTAGCCAATGCTTTATTTGGCCAATATGGCTTGGTAATTATTGATGCTGACGATGCCCGATTGAAAAAACACTTTGCCGAAATCATTACCCGCGATGTTATTGAGCAAAACAGCTATAAAAACATCATGGCTACTACGGCTTTGCTGCAATTGCTTAATGTACATATACAGGTTAACCCGCGCGAGATCAACTTCTTTTACCTCACTGACGGCTTGCGCGAACGTATTGTTTTCGAGAACAACCGTTATCACATCCTAAACACAGAAATCAGCTTTAGCGAGGCAGAACTGCGCACAGAAATTAACGAATACCCCGAACGCTTTAGCCCCAACGTAGCTATGCGCCCCCTATACCAGGAATATATTTTGCCAAACCTGGCCTACATTGGCGGCGGAGGCGAGCTGGTTTACTGGTTAGAACTGAAAGCAAACTTCGATCATTATCAGATTGATTTTCCGCTATTGATTCTCCGTAACTCGGGCTTGGTAATGAGCCAGGAAACTGCCACCAAGGTTAAAAAAATGGGGCTCTGCCATGTAGACCTATTTAAAAGCGCCGACGCCATTAAAAGCGATTGGGTAAAGAAACATACCGATCACGACCTGTCCCTCAAAGATGAATGGCGTGAATTAAGCCTCATTTTCGAGAAAATAAAACTCCGCGCCTGTAAAATCGACGAAACTCTTTCACCATCAGCAGCAGCCGTACAAGCGCGTTTAAAACACGCGATAGATAACCTCGAAAAGAAATTACTTCGTGCCGAAAAACGCAACTATAGCACCCGTCTGGAGCAAATAGACAGCATCAAAGCAGACCTTTTCCCCAGCGGCGGTTTGCAGGAGCGTAACGAAAACTTCGGATTATTTTACGTTAAATATGGGCAGGCTTTTATTGATGAATTGATCAATAATTTTGAGCCGTTGGCGTTTAAGTTTGATGTGTTAACAGCATAGAGAAACTCTACTTGTCATTCAAAGCGATAGCGAAGAATCTTCTCCGATCTGTATAGCCACATAGTATGGCGCAGAAGATTCTTCACTACGTTCTGAATGACAAAAAACACATAAATACTATCTTTGCCCCATGCTCATCCCCCAATCTACCCTTCGCACCTTTGCCAAAAATGTATTTTTAGCCATTGGCTGCTCGCAAGAGCATGCAAAACTTGCTGCTGATGTATTAATCAAGGCAGATCTGCGCGGCATCGACTCACACGGTGTGGCCCGTTTAAGCGGCTACGTAAGGCTATGGGAGAAACAACGAATTAACGCCACACCCACTATCCGTATTGTACACGAAACAGCCACTACAGCCACTGTAGATGGCGATGCCGGGCTGGGGTTGGTAGTTGCGCCATTTGCCATGCAGATTGCAATACAGAAAGCCGAAAAATATGGTTCGGGATGGGTTGCTGTACGCAATTCTAATCACTTCGGTATTGCGGGTTATCATGCGTTGATGGCTGTTGAGCAAGATATGATTGGTTATGCGCTAACCAACGCCAGTCCGCTGGTGGCACCTACTTTCTCTAACGAGCGGATGTTGGGTACCAACCCTATTTGCTATGCTTTCCCCGCAGGTAAATATCCGCCTGTAATTGTTGATATGGCAACTTCGGCCGCGGCTAATGGTAAACTGGAGATAGCCCAGCGCAAAGGTATCGATGTACCCGAAGGATGGATTCAAGACAAACAAGGTAATGCCGTAACCGATCCGCATAGCTTGAAATCTGGCGGCTCATTGTTACCATTGGGTAGCGACCGCGATCATGGCAGCCATAAAGGTTTTGGATTGGGGTCGATAGTAGATATTCTATCAGGTGTGTTATCCGGCGCAGCTTATGGGCCATGGGTACCTCCTTTTGTGGCTTTCCTGGAGCCATCAGCCAATCCTCCGGGGCAAGGTATTGGCCATTTTGTAGGCGCTATGCGGGTAGATGGTTTCCGCCCGGCACAGGAGTTTAAAGACAACCTCGATAACTGGATAGAACGCTTTAAATCGGCAGAAACAATTAACCCAGATCAAAAAGTAATTATCCCCGGCGAACCCGAACTGGAAGCAGAAACTGACCGTATAAAAAATGGCATCCCGCTGGTAGATACCGTGATAAATGATTTGAATGAATTGGCGGTGAGGTTTGGAATGGAAGGGTTAAAAGATAAAGCATAGGGCTCGCGCGATTCCCCTCTTGAGAGTAATAGCCTATGAAAAGACAGGAGTATTGTTTTGTAAGGCGCATTTGTTAATTAGTGTATCAAATATTGATTTGTTATCCCTATGATTATATTTAAAGGTGAACTCATTTAGATAGGCTTGGAGGTGCTTTACAGATACTTTGTGGTATTGTCCATAAACGCCTCGTTTGAGTAGCGTCCAAAAGCCTTCTATCGTATTAGTATGGTACTTACCTCTTGTATATTCCTCCTTCTCCTTATTAAGTATCTGGTGTTCTTTGTATTGTTTACCTAAGCCCGCGTAGCCGCCAAAGCCGTCAGTGACCAGACTTGCATCCTTGCTTACTGTTTGCTCAATAACAGGCTTGATCGTTTTTCCTTGCGCCTTGTCAAGTACCTGGAGTTTTATCCGACCCGAACGCTCCAGCATACCGAGAACAGCTTGTTTATCCTGCATTCCTGTGATCTGCAATCCATTATCGCGTCTTTCCTGACGCTTTTTTTTTGAATGGTTTGCTTTCTTACCACCGATATACGTCTCATCTATCTCCACGATGCCAGTAAACAGATCCTGATCTTCGCCCTCCTGCATCGCCTTGCGGATGCGCATTTGCAAATACCATGCGGTGTTACGGTTAACATCTATATCACGCCCTAATTGCAAAGAAGATAATCCCTTCTTTGCATTCAGAATAAGCGTTATTGCCAGGAACCATTTGGGCAGGGGCAATTTAGTGGCTTCAAAAATAGTCCCAACCAAAACGCTATAGCTCTTATTACAGCCATTACACTGATAACGCGATGTTTCTTTTCGTTTTGTACTTTGTTTGCTCTTACAATAAGGGCATTGCGGCGCCCCTTGCCATCTAATGCTTTCCAAATGTTCAATGCAGGTGTCCTGTTCAAAATACCTTGCAAGCACTTCTATTATATTCATTATCATAAAGATAACTTTTTATCCTGTCTTTTCATAGGCTATTACTCTCTTGAGAGGGGTGCAGGGGTGTGTTCTTGTTTGGCCTAACAACACACCCCTGCCATACACCATTCCACCGCGCGCCCTCTCAAAAGGGGATTTTCTTTATTTCTTCCCTATTCTTTTATAAACCGAGTGCTTATTAAAAACTATAGCCGGTTTACCATCATCCTGCTCTCTTAGCTCGGTTGCATCTATTTTGTATAATAACGAATCTGTAATTTTCACCACATCAAAATTATAGTAATGCCTGGTGGTGTCTTTTCCCTTAATTTTCAAATTTGGGATCAGCGATACACTCGCTATTTCGCGCTGCGGGGTTATAGCAACGGTATATTTGCCCGAATCATCGTGGCCTACATCGCCGCTCCAATGATTGCGCACAAAGTTCATTTCTTTATCAAACACCACCACGTCGATGCCATTAGTATCAACCCGGTGATATTTACCGTCGTTTTCTAACACACTATCCAGTTTCCAGGTACCGGCCAGCTTGTTAACTATTTTGCGCTCCGGCTTATTATTAATGTAGGAGCAGGCACTAAACAACAATACCACCAGCAAAGTTAATGCTGATGGTATTATTGCCGGAAAACGATTAGCCGATATGGTCATGTAATTTAATCTATCAAAACACCGATATAATAGTTAAACGTATCAACCTCCAAATTGTCTTTAGTTAATCCATTTATTTCTATCGGCTTAAAAGATCGCGTTGGTTTGATGAATTGATATTGGCCGCCTTTAACTTTAATAAGTACAGGCATTTCAAAATTATCAACATCGGCTATCCAGCGCGCATAGGTTTTACCCTGGCTAAACCGAAACTCCAGCGTAGGGATGTTTACATGGCGCAGGTACTGATCGAAAATCGGTGTTAAATCCATACCCGATTGCTGGTTAATGTAAGTAACAACCTGTTCGGTAGTTACCGTTTGGTGATAGAAGGTTTTATTCAATCCGCGTAGGATTGAGCGCCATTTTTCATCATCATTAATAACCGTGCGGATCATGTTGAGCATGTTACCGCCTTTATCATACATATCGCCCGAACCATCTTCGTTTACACCCAAATGAGGCGCAATAACAGGTTCCTTGTTTTGTATTAAATGCCGCTGACCGTGGGTATACTCCTGCCCTCCCTGCTTGCCCCACATGCTTTCGGTAAATAACGCTTCCGAATAATTGGTAAAGCCTTCATGAATCCAGCTATCGGCCAAATCTTTTGAGGTAATGTTATTGCCAAACCACTCGTGGCCGCTTTCATGTATGATGATAAAATCCCATTTCAACCCCCAGCCGGTTTGCGAGCGGTCGGTACCCGAGTAACCGTTTTTGTATTTGTTACCATAAGCTACGGCGCTTTGGTGTTCCATACCCAGGTGCGGGGTTTCTACCAGTTTGTAGCCGTCCTCATAAAAAGGATATGGACCAAACCAGTGCTCAAAAGCCTTAATCATTGGCTTAACATCCCGGCCGAATTGTTTTTTGGCTTTTTCCAGGTTATAAGGAAGCACCCAGTAATCCAAAGTCAGCTTGCCTTTTTCACCGTCATAAATGTCATTAAAGTGCGTATAGTCGCCAATGTTAGCGGCTATATCATAGTTATTAATGGGGTTGCTTACAAACCAATCGAAACGGGTATAGCCATCTTTTAATTTGGTTACTTTACGCAGTCGACCGTTCGATACATCTTTTAAGCCATTAGGTACGCTGATGCTGATCAACACGCTATCCACCTCATCTGCTTGCTGATCTTTATTAGGCCACCACACGCTGGCACCCATTCCTTGGCAAGCCGAGGCTACCCATGGTTTACCTAACGAATCGGTACTAAACATAATGCCGCCATCCCAGGGCGCATGTTTAGCCACGGTTGGGTTACCCGAATAGTAGACCGTAAATTCATCCTTAACACCTTGCTTTATCGTTTGCGGAAAGCTTACAAACACCGCGTTAAACTCGCGGGTGTATGGAAGCTCTTTTCCCTTGTAGATGATCTTCTCCACCTTTAAATTAGCAAACAGATCAAACTGCAGCTTATCAAAATCCTGCGTAGCAGTAAACTTAAACAAGTTGCTGCCGCTGATAAATTTTTGATCGATATTAAACTTCACATCCAGGTGATAGTAATTAATATCGTAACAGGTACGTAGTGGGCTGGTTAACGATCCGCGCAAACTATCGGCACGGGTGAACATTCCTGCATGGCCTAACAATTGTGCGTCAGCCGTAAACGAAACAAGAGCAGCAAAGGCCGCTCCTGTTAGTATTGCTTTTAATTTAAGCATGTGTATTATTTTATAACTTGTACATCAACATAACTGTCGTTGTAAACAGTTTCTGTCGCTTTTACATAATCGCTTTCGTTTGCTTTGTAAGGGTTAGCCACAAATGTTTGTGGGTTACGCGCAAACAGCGGGAAAGCGGTGCTTTGTACCTGGATCATAATGCGGTGGCCTTTTTTGAAGGTATGCAGCACATCTTGCAAACGTACATTAACATCCGTTTTTTGTCCGGGAACCATCGCTACTGGTGTCTCGAAACTATTGCGGAAACGTGCCGGCATAATTTCAGAACGTACCATTTGCCAGTAATTGCTCAGGATGATATTTTTGTTCGGCATGTAATCGTTGTTTTTCTCATCCATTGGGTAAACGTCGATCAGCTTCACAATATAATCTGCATCAGTGCTGCTGTTGGCCACTTTAAGGTGCGCTATAATCTGGCCACCCAGGGTTACATCATCCGCTAAAACTTCTGATTGGTACACCAGCACATCTGTACGGCGACCGGCAAAACGCTGATCTTCGCTCATGTAGTTGTGCGGGGTGAAGCCCATGGTAGTTGTGTTATCCTCAGTGTAAGGAACCGGTTTTAACGGATCGCTCACATAAGATACTGAACCGCTTGAAGCAGGTTGCTCTTTAGCCAATTTACCATCAGCATTCAGGAATAACTTTTGGCTTGTTGCGTTTGCAGCCGGCCACTGCGCAAATTTCTCCCATTCCTTCTTACCTGTATCGTACATGTAAGCTTTAGGCAGATCAGAAGTTTTTTTGTCGCCGCTACCTTTCAGGAAATGTTCGAAGAATTTAGCCTCGATATCTTTTTGGTAAAAGGTAGCAATGCTATCGCCAAAGTATACGTTGCTGTGCATAGTATGCCCTGTCTCGCGCGACCAGCGGCCATGACCAAATGGCCCCATCACGATAGTATTATAAGCGTTAGGGTCTGTTTTGTTGATCTTTTTAAACATATCCAGCGGGCCGCTTAAATCTTCGGCATCATACCAGCCGCCTACAAACATAACCGCCGGCATAACCTTGCCGTAATGCTGGGTTAGTCCGCGTGCTTTCCAAAACTCATCATAGTTAGGGTGGTTCACGGTTTCTTGCCAGTAAAAGTTGTCTTTATAATATTTGTCAGCATTTTTAAGCGGGCCCATATCTAACAAAAACTGGTAGCCATCGCGGGTATTAGCTTTAATATTTTGGTCGTTATACCAGGCTTTGCTGGTGGTATCTTTCTTTTGTACACCAAATACAGGATATGTGAAGAAATAACTCTCTAACAAAGCACCATTGTGGTGAAAATCATCAAACCAAAAATCAGAAATCGGTGCCTGCGGCGATGAGGCTTTCAATGCCGGGTGGTTTGACAGGATACCCGCTGCAGTGTAAAAACCCGGATATGAGATACCCCACTGCCCTACGCGGCCATTATTAAAGGCGGCATTTTTAACTAGCCAATCGATGGTATCGTAGGTATCAGAACCTTCGTCAACATCTTTTTTAGTTTTTTTATTGTCTATAACCGGGGTCATGTTGGTCCAGGTGCCTTCGCTTTTGTAGCGGCCGCGCACATCCTGGTAAACCACAATGTAACCCTGCTTCATCATAATTTCTGACGGGCCTAAACGCGCCGGAATTTTATCTTCGCCATAAGGAGCAATGCTGTAGCAGGTACGCTGCATCACAATTGGATATTTCTTCTGCGCCGAAGCATCCTTTGGCGTATAAATGGAAGTGAACAGCTTGATACCATCGCGCATGGTAATGTAAACTTCTTTCTTGGTGTAGTTTTCTTTAGCGTAGGTCGACGCTGGAGAAGTGCTTTGCGCCTGGGTTACAACATGGGTAACCAATAAGGCCAGCACTAAAACATAAATTTTCTTCATGAACTTATATCAGTTGGGTATTTAGTTGAGCTAAAATATAAAGTAAAACTGACTTAATAACTATTTTAAGTAGTTAATGCATCTAAGTTGCACTAAACGCGGGGATTGTATTAAAATTATTACGACTGTTTGTAAAACAGCACCTTGTAAACTAACGGTATATTAATAAAACCACAACCTCTGATTTACTATATTTGATTATCACACATCAGAAACCCAATCAATATGGCCAAGTTTTTCGATACGATCCTCCCAGCCCATACCAAATTTATCGAACACCAAAAGATGTTCTTTGTGGCCTCTGCTCCACTGAGCGCAAACGGGCATGTTAATGTTTCGCCCAAAGGGCTGGATAGTTTCCGCGTCATCAACCCCAACAAGGTAGCTTATATGGATATTACCGGCAGCGGTAATGAAACATCGGCACACATCCTGGAGAATGGGCGAATCACGATTATGTTTTGCGCCTTTGACGGCGCGCCTAATATTATGCGCCTGTTTGGACAAGGTCGAACAGTTTTACCCGTCGATGAAGAATGGGCCGAACTATCCGCACACTTTAGCCTGCACCCCTCCACCCGGCAAATTATTGTGGCCGATGTTGACAAGGTTCAAACATCCTGTGGTTTTGGCGTACCAATTTATGAGTACACCGGCGAACGAGATCAATCATACAAATGGGCCGAAAACAAGGGCGAGGATGGTTTATTAGCCTATCGCGAAGAGAAAAACCGGGTGAGTTTGGACGGGTTACCAACTGCAATGTTTTAACTGACATTTTGTTACCAAAAGCGGACAAAAAAGGGCATGGTAATTTTGCAGAATGTTTACCTTTGCAACAATTTAAAAACCTACTATGCAGTACGATGTGATTGTTATTGGCTCGGGACCAGGTGGCTATGTGGCTGCCATCCGTTGCGCCCAGCTTGGCTTAAAAACAGCCTGTATCGAAAAATATTCAACTTTTGGCGGCACCTGCTTAAACGTAGGCTGTATCCCATCAAAAGCATTGCTCGATTCGTCTGAACATTTTTATAATGCTTCGCACACCTTTAAAACCCACGGTATCAGCCTGGATAACCTAAAGGTTGATTTTGAACAAATGATTAAAAGGAAGAGCGAAGTGGTAGCGCAAACTACTGGTGGGATCTCTTTCTTGTTCAAAAAAAACAAGATCACCTCGTACCAGGGTATGGGTTCGTTTATTGATAAAAACACTATCAAGATCACTAAAACCGATGGCACTGAAGAAACCATCAGCGGTAAAAATGTAATTATTGCTACCGGTTCTAAACCATCTAACCTGCCGTTTTTACCAATTGATAAAAAACGCATCATAACATCTACCGAAGCTTTAACGCTTAAAGAAGTACCTAAACACCTGATACTGATTGGTGGCGGTGTTATTGGCCTGGAGCTGGGTTCTGTTTATGCCCGCTTAGGCGCCAAGGTGTCTGTGATAGAATACATGGATTCTATTATCCCTACCATGGATAAATCATTGGGGAAAGAGTTGCAAAAGGTATTGGCCAAACAAGGTATGGAGTTTTACCTGGGCCACAAGGTTACCGGTGCCAGTGTTAAAGGCACCAACGTTACCGTAACGTTTGATACACCTAAAGGCGAAAAGAAAGAACTAAAAGGCGATTATTGCCTGGTAGCTGTTGGCCGTGTTGCCTACACAGATAAATTAGACTTAGAAAACATTGGCCTTACCGTTGAAGAACGTGGCCGCAAAATTACGGTTGACGAGCATCTGGAAACCAGCGTTAAAGGCGTTTACGCCATTGGCGATGTGGTACGCGGTGCTATGCTGGCCCACAAAGCCGAAGATGAAGGTACTTTTGTGGCAGAAATTATAGCCGGACAAAAACCACACATTAACTATAACCTGATACCGGGTGTAGTTTACACCTGGCCAGAAGTTGCCAGCGTGGGTTATACCGAAGAGCAGCTGAAAGAAAAAGGCGTTAAGTTTAAACTGGGTGTATTCCCTTTCAAAGCCAGCGGACGCGCCCGTGCAAGTATGGATACCGACGGTTTTGTTAAAGTACTGGCCGATGAAGCTACAGACGAAATTTTAGGTGTACACATGATAGGCCCGCGTGCGGCAGATATGATTGCCGAAGCCGTAGTTGCCATGGAGTACCGTGCCAGCGCCGAAGATATTTCGCGCATGAGCCACGCCCACCCAACTTATACCGAAGCTATACGCGAGGCCTGCCTAGATGCAACTGCTAAGCGTGCGATACATATTTAGTTAATAGTGAGCTGTTGATTAGGTGAGTTTTGCCTGGTTGATTAAGTTATTATAAGGTTGCAGGAAACATATCCTGCAGCCTTTTGTATTTTTAGAGAATATAAAAAGATTTACAACTTTGCCGTCATTGCTTCGTACCTCGCAGCAGTGACGGGCAGAGTTTAGAACGATCGGACCGGGCTTAGACAATATAAATGAACATCACAACTTACATAGCCATCACCCTCCTCACCATCGCCATAATGGAAGCACTCTCATGGGCGATGCATAAGTACTTGTTCCATGGGCCACTATGGTTTATCCATAAAACACATCACGGGCACAACAAGCACAAATGGTTTGAATTGAATGATATATTTAGTATCCTGTTTGCCGGGTTATCCTTATGGCTGATGTGGGCTGGTCATTTTAATTTAGATTATCGAATGTGGATTGGTGTCGGTATTAGCTTATATGGTATAATATACTTCATTTTTCACGATTGGTTTATTCATAACCGCTTTAAGCCTTTTAAAACCAACAATGGCTATCTGCTAAATATCCGCAGGGCGCACAAGATCCATCATAAAAGTATGAAGAAATGGCCAAGTGAAGAGTTCGGGTTGCTGGTGGCGAGCAAGAAGTATGGGAAGAAGTAGGAAGCGATTTTAATACAAGTGCCCTCTCCACCCGTCATGCCGAACTTGTTTCGGCACCCCACAGGACAGGTTTACACGTGGATATTCACCTTTACATTGCCATATACTTATCGCTTTTATACTTAGCATTTGGGATGCCGAAACAAGTTCGGCATGACGATGTAATATATTGGAATGACAAACTGGTTTAACAAATTAATTCCGAAATTCGCCCCAAACACCAATACACGCCATGCTTCAGATACAGGAAAACGCTTCACTTACAAACTTCAACACCTTTGGTATAGCGGCTAACGCACGTTATTTTACTGAGATTACCCACGAAGATGATTTGGTTGAGCTATTCCTGGATGAGCAATGGCGGCACCTGCCACGACTAATTTTGGGCGGAGGCAGCAATATGCTGTTCGTTACTGATTTTGATGGGCTGGTGATCCGCATGAATATTCGTGGTATTGAGCACCGTATTAGCCATGACCATGTTATTGTTGAAGCAGGTGCAGGCGAAGTTTGGAATGAGCTAGTAACCTACTGTGTTAACTATGGCTTTGCCGGCATGGAAAACCTGAGTTTGATTCCCGGTTCGGTTGGGGCATCTCCTATCCAAAATATCGGTGCTTATGGTGTGGAATTAAAAGATGTATTCCATAGCTGCCGCGCGTTTGAGATTGCAACAGGTGAATTTAAAACTTTCCTGAAGGATGAGTGCGGTTTCGGTTATCGGGAAAGTGTATTTAAATCGGCACTCAAAGGGCAATACATTATTACACAGGTTAAGTTTGAGCTCTCTTTAAACCCTAACCTCAATTTGGGTTACGGTGCGATACAACAGGAACTCGAAAAAAACAATATTGCCAATCCTACTATTAAGGATATATCAGCAGTGGTGTCGCGCATTAGGGTATCAAAACTACCAGATCCATCTACCATTGGTAATGCGGGCAGTTTTTTTAAAAACCCGGTAATTGGCGAGGAGTTGTTTAAACAGATCCACAACCAGTTTCCGGATGTGGTGAACTACCCTACTACTGATGGCGTTATTAAACTGGCTGCAGGCTGGCTTATTGAACAGTGTGGCTGGAAGGGTAAAACTGTAGGCAATACCGGCACCTGGAAAAACCAGGCTTTGGTATTAGTGAACCACGGAGGGGCCACCGGAAGCGAAGTGTATACATTATCGTCGCAAATCATAGACAGTGTGTACACTAAATTTGGCGTTATACTGGAGAGAGAAGTAAATATTATTAGTTAATTTTATTATTCTGAAAGAAATATTACACCTCTGTAAAGTGTACCATTATTGTTACAAAACAAATTTCAAGCCCTTTTTACACGATACACCTTAGCTATAAAACTCATAAAACCTTCATAAAAGTACTTATTTACAGACATTTACATGACGGAGGAAAAAATATCGCTAAACAATAATTATACACGTTAAATCATCTTACGCCATTGTTAACAATAAGCTAATGCCATGTTTGGCCAAAACGGCACCGTGTTTGTTTAAGTATTAATACAAAACACAAACAATATGACAAAGATTGAGTTTAACACCATGGTGCTTCGTCAGGCCAGTTCACTACGTTCATACGCATTGCACTTCACACATGATGCAGATGATGCTAACGATCTTGTGCAGGATACAATGCTTAAGGCAATAACTTATTATAATAAGTTTAAAGAAGGCACAAATTTAAAAGGATGGTTATACACCATCATGAAAAATACTTTCATAAACAACTATCGTCGTTTTGTGAAAATGAGCACATTCGTAACCAAGTCCGAAGAAATATCTTCTGCTAATCTGGTTTTCAGCTCAACAAAAAATCAAGGTGAAGCTAAATTTGTGATGGATGATATCCGCCGCGCTTTAGACAAGTTACCTGAAGATTATTATGTACCCTTCACCATGTATTTTGAAGGCCATAAATACCACGAAATTGCAGACCACTTGATCATACCTATTGGAACCGTTAAAACACGTATCCACGTTGCCCGCAAATTGCTTAAGAAAAATTTAAAGGCTTACGATAGTGGTGTTAAAAAACCGGTATACGCCGAAGAAGAATAATTGATATTTAAACTCAACAATATATAAATGAGAAGGTCGGGCTTAGTTAGCCCGACCTTTTTTGTTGATTAAAAATTGCGTTATTGCTGAAGAGGAACGACTAAAAATCCCGTAGCGACACATGCGTCGAGATTGCCACGCTATCGCTCGCAATCACAATTTTAGACAGCTCACTTATCCTTAAAATACTTAATCACCTCCCCTGCCGCAACCTGCCCGGATATTAATGCAGGCGGCACACCCGGGCCCGGCACCGTAAGCTGACCGGTATATAACATATTCTTAACCTTCCTGGCGCGCATACTTGGTTTAAAAAATGCCGTTTGTGACAGGATATTCGATAATCCGTAAGCATTACCTTTAAACGAATGGTAATCTGCCTTAAAATCATCCAGTGCATAGCTACGCTTTACTACAATATGGTTGCGGATATTGGAACCGGTAATTCGCTCAAAACGATCCAGCATCAGGTCGAAGTATTTTTCACGGGTATCGGCATTGTCTTCCAGTCCGGGAGCAATGGGCATCAGAAAAAAAAGATTCTCACCATTAGCCGGGGCAACATTATCATCAGTTTTAGAAGTGCAGGCAACATAAAACAAAGGCTTATCCGGCCACTTAGGCTGGGTGTAAATATCGGCAGCATGCTGTTCAAAATCTTCGTCGAAGAATAAGTTATGATGCTGGATGCCCTCTATCTTACAATTAGTGCCAATATAGAATAATAAGCTCGATGGAGACATAACCCGCTTGTCCCAATATTCTGGACTGTAATTACGATCTGCTTTCGTTAACAGAGTTTGGTCTACGTGCTCATAATCGGCACCGGCTACTACAAAATCGGCTTTAAAATCTCCTTGGTTAGTTTTTATATTAGAGACAACTCCGGCTGCCGTTTCAATCGAAAGCACCTCTGTATTTAGTTTAATCTCTACGCCTAGTTCCTCGGCAGTTTTAACCATGGCTTTCACAATTTCGTGCATGCCACCCATTGGGTACCAGGTACCCAATGCCAGGTCGGCATAGTTCATCATGCTGTACATTGCCGGAGTGTCCTGTGCCGTGGCACCCAGAAACAATACCGGGAACTCCAGCATTTTAATCAGCTTCGGGTTTTTAAAGTATTTACGCACATGCTTGCTCATGCTGGTAAGCAATTGGATACTGAAACTTTTTTTAATAAGGTTCCAATCAATAAACTCACCTATATTATGCGAAGGGCGAAATACGTATTCGCCCATGCCAACCTTATATTTATATTCGGCTTGCTGTAAAAATTCTTTTAGTCTGGTGCTGCTGCCGGGTTCCAGTTCTTCAAACAAGGCTTCGAGTTGCTGCATATCGGCAGGCACATCCATAAAATCAGCTTTACCGTAATAAATGCGGTAACCTGGATCAAGGCGTTTCAAATCATAAAAATCTGACGGCTTGTGCCCAAACAAAGCAAAATAATTTTCGAACACATCCGGCATCCAATACCAGCTGGGGCCCATATCAAACTTAAAACCATCAGATTCCCAGATGCGTGCACGCCCACCAGGCTGATCGTTTTTTTCTAAAATAGTAACTTTAAAGCCCGCCTTAGCCAAAACGCTGGCGGCAGACAGGCCGGCAAAACCGGCACCGATAATAATAATATTGGGGGGTGTGCTATTATTCATATGTTGCAGACATCACAAAGTAAGCAATTGTTTGTTGTAGCTACACGCTAATCCTTAAAATATGTACATTTGATTATAGCGCTGATGACCCCCATGACATTATACGATGAAACTTGTTTCGAGTGCAGTAAGCTAATCACAGCCAAATACAGCACATCTTTCAGTAAAGGAATTAAATCTTTTGATAAACGTTTTCGTAATCCTATTTACGCCATCTATGGCTTTGTAAGGTATGCCGATGAGATAGTAGACACCTTCCATGAACACGATAAATTACAACTGATCAGTGAGTTCAGAGCCGATGCTTTTGAGGCTATTTCTCGCGGTATCAGTACCAACCCTGTGCTGCAATCTTTCCAACAGGTGGTTAATCAATATGGCATCCATCATGATCTTATCGATTCGTTTTTACGATCTATGGAAATGGACCTGGATAACAAGGTTTATAACCGCGAAAGTTATTGCACCTACATCTACGGCTCGGCCGAAGTAATTGGACTAATGTGCCTGCAGGTGTTTTGCGAAAACGACACCGTATTATACGAGCAACTGCGACCCAAAGCATGCAGCCTTGGAGCGGCATTTCAAAAAATCAACTTTTTGCGCGACGTAAAGTCAGATTTTGAAGAGCGTGGCCGTACCTACTTTCCTAACATTGATTTTAATAACTTTACAGAAACAGATAAGCAACATATAGAAAAGGAGATAAAACGCGATTTTGATGCAGCTTTAGAAGGCATTATAAAACTGCCCACTGGCGCTAAACTGGGTGTTTATGTGGCTTACGTATATTACCTGCAGCTCTTTAAAAAAATAAGCCAGACACCAGCAAGTATCATCGTACAAAAACGCATCCGGATATCTAACAGGCGTAAAATAGCGTTGTACTTTAAAGCAGTGTTGCAGCAAAAGTTAAAAGCAATTTAATGATTAAAAAGTATTTACTATTCCTGGTGCTTATTCTAACCACTGTAATTGGTTTGGCAGACAGTCCGCAGCCCAATATAGCCAACCTGCGTAAACAGCTGATGCAAGCCATTGACCGTAAACAAACCACAGATTCATTATACCAAAGCCTGGGCTCAATGGAACAACGGTCGGGCTTAATTAATGGCTATATGGGTGCTTTAGAGGCGCTCAAAGCCAAACATACCTGGAACCCATACTACAAAATCAAATACCTTAATGACGCCGAAGGCACCTTTAAACAGGCCGTTTCACAAGATCCGCATAACATAGAGATCAGGTTTATGCGATTTTCTGTTGAGCATAATGTACCGGGCTTTTTGGGCTATAACAAAAACCTAGCTATAGACAAGCAAGAAATGATCCGCCAGATTGAGTTAAAAAACTATGGCACTGCAGATAAAGAACTGGTAGTAACGGTTATTAAATTTATGATCGATTCCAAACAGTGTAATAGTGATGAAAACACAAGCCTCCATAAACAGTTAGCTGCCCTAAAGTGAAATATACCTACCTGCTTATTAACTTGCTAACGGTTATTTTCCCAATTGCGCTGTCGTTTGATAAAAGGGTGCATTTTTATAAAAACTGGCGGTTTATATGGCCGGGCATGGCTATTACCGGTTTAATCTTTTTATTTTGGGATGTGTTATTCACTGTTAAAGGCGTATGGTCATTTAACGATCATTACATTATCGGCATCCGTATATTTCAGCTTCCGCTGGAAGAAGTACTTTTTTTCCTCACGGTGCCTTTCTCCTGCATTTTTATTTACGAATGCCTTAACTATTACGTTAAATGGCAAATACCACAGGGGTTTAGTAAAGCTATATCAGTTGCACTAATGCTGGTTAGCTTAGTGCTTGCGGTTGTGTACCCAAACAGCTTATATACCATAGTTACCTTCAGCCTGCTTTATGCCTTAACAGGTTTGGTGCAGTTAATATTTAAAGCACAATGGCTTAACCGTTTTTATTTGGCCTTTATAGTAAGCCTGATACCATTTTATGTTGTGAATGGCATATTAACATCTATCCCGATTGTACTATACAATAATCATCAAAATATGGGCTTAAGGATAGGCACTATTCCCTTTGAAGATCATTTTTACTCTATGACCCTATTGATGATGAATGTAGGCTTTTTTGAATACTTCAGGCATAAAAAAACCAGCCCTGTATGAGCGAACTACCTGTGTATACCAAATCGCAGCTGGCCTTGCGTAACGGGCAGGATAAGCCACAGATATGGGTTGCCCTCAACGGCATTATTTATGACGTTACCGAAAGCCGACTGTGGCGCAACGGCAAACATTACGAGCATTGGGCCGGCCAGGATTTAACAGCCGAACTGGCTGACGCCCCACATACAGAAACAGTATTTGAGAAGTTTGTAGTTGTGGGGAGTTTGGGCTAATTCCCCCATTATTATTGCGGAATATGAAGCAATGACAATTTGAAGCAATACGTTTCGCATATTACTAAAAAACCCCGCGACAATAGAGTAACGGGGTTCTTTAGTATTTTACTTTACGCTGCAAAGCAATGTAAAAAGCGCTAATAATATAATTATTTAGTCGCTGTGTTTTTTGATTCCTGAACTTCTAAACGGATAGCCTGAGCTAAGTTTTTTAAGTCTTGCATACCCTTACGAACGCGTGTTCCGGCAGCGCTGTTACCTTTGTTGTAGAATTTGTCCGCATCACCTTCCAAAGAGGCGATCAGATCTTTCACTTCAGTAAATTTTTTCATTTTAAGTTACTCCTTTAATTAGTTGAGGTTTAATTGTTTTAACTAAGGCTAATCTAAACTCTTTTTTTATTAAAAAAAAATTTACAGGTCGAAATATGGCTCTAAAGTGCTTTTTTAGCATTTTTCGGGATGCTAAATAGTATTCCTCATCATTATTTTAACAGATGCCCTATAATTTTAAAACTTATAATAAACGAGCGGTATTTTAAGCACGTATTAATACCCGCTCAACAACGTATTTATACCTACAAGGCCTCCCGGTCAAGGCATTAGGCTTGAACAGCGTTATATAGTAAACAAAAAAGACTTTCAGCTAGCTGAAAGTCTTTTTTGTTTATGATGGTGTTATTGTATTAAGCTACAACAACATTTTCTTTATAATCACCCGCTTTAAGCTTTTCATGTACAATGCTCAGGGCTTTTAAAGTAGCCTCAACATCTTCGATGGTATGCAATGCGGTAGGTATCAAACGCAATTCTATTAAACCTTTAGGTATAACCGGATAAACCACTATTGAGCAGAAGATACTGTGATTTTCGCGCAGGTCGCGGGTTAAACTGGTTGCTTCCAGCAGATCGCCTTTTAAAAATACCGGGGTAACCATGGTATTGGTGATACCGATATCAAAACCGTTATCCTTTAAACCATTTTGCAGGGTAGTGGCAATTTTCCACAGGTTATCGCGTAACTCGGGGCGTGATTTTAGCAGTTCGAAACGCTTCTGTAAACCAATTACCATTGGCATAGGCAATGCCTTGGCAAATGTTTGCGAACGCATGTTATAACGTAAGTAGTTTACAATATCCTGGTTGGCGGCCACAAACGCACCTATACCGGCCATTGATTTGGCAAACGTACCAAAGTAAACATCTATATCTTCAATACAATCCTGTTCTTCGTGCGTGCCGGCGCCTGTTTTACCCATGGTACCAAAACCATGTGCATCATCTATCAGCAAACGGAAGTTAAATTTCTGCTTTAAGGCAATGATCTCTTTAAGCTTACCCTGCGCACCCGACATGCCAAATACACCTTCGGTAATTACCAGGATACCGCCGCCGGTTTGGCCAGTTAAGCGAGTTGCACGCTCCAGTTGCTTCTCAAAGCTTTCGATATCATTATGCTGGTAAACAAAGCGTTTACCCATATGCAGGCGTACACCATCAATAATACAGGCATGCGATTCGGCATCGTACACAATTACATCATTACGATCAACCAGTGCATCTATAATAGATACCATGCCCTGGTAACCGTAGTTCAGTAGAAATGCATCTTCTTTACCTACAAACTCGGCCAGGCCTTTTTCAAGGGTTTCATGCTGCGTAGAGTTACCAGACATCATGCGGGCACCCATTGGGTACGCCATACCGTAATCTGCAGCTGCTTTTGCATCTGCCGCTCTTACTTCGGGATGATTGGCCAGGCCCAGATAGTTATTTAAACTCCACACCAAATGCTCTTTCCCTTTAAAATACATGTGCGGCGCTATTTCACCCTCCAGTTTGGGGAA
The DNA here is from genome assembly GCF_001911425.1 of Mucilaginibacter polytrichastri. Lineage (GTDB taxonomy): Bacteria > Bacteroidota > Bacteroidia > Sphingobacteriales > Sphingobacteriaceae > Mucilaginibacter > Mucilaginibacter polytrichastri. Next base: position 3,698,945 of record NZ_MPPL01000001.1, read on the forward strand.
TGAAAAATATCCGTGCGACCATTTTTGATGCTGGCCCAGCGGCCCGCCCATGCTTTTTGCTATCTTGTCAAATAAATCCAAAACTTCTTATTCTAAATTTTGCCAATAATATACAAATATAACCGTATTTAACGCTCAGACAATGGTTATAACTTTTTATAATGGGTTATAACAAAAAAGCCTTTGTAAAGTTATATAAAGGCTTAGTTTATCATTGGTTAGCAAATTAATCTACATTGTCATGCAAAAACGAGTTGTTCTTTCTGATCTCGGTTTGCCCATCAGTATCAGTTAATGAGAATCTGGAGATCTGGCTCTCGTCTGACATTGGTGTTTGCTGCAACGCAATTTCTTTACGTTTATAGGCAGGTACGTTTTCCAACTCCTGCAAATTACCATTGCGCAGCTTCATGCTCAGGTCTTTTAAGCGCATAATACGCTCGCGAGATTTACGCAACTGCTCCTCGATAGTTTCGTCTGTCTTATGGTCGTCTGCTCCTGCAACCGGTTCTGGTTCGGGTTCAGGCTGTGCCACAGGCTCTGCTTGCGCCACCGGTGCAAAATTCATTACAGATTCTGTTACCTTAAAGGTAAATTCCATGCCCGGGTCTGTTTCTGCAACTGGTGCTGCAGGCTCTTCCGGCATTAAGCTGTGCTTAATAACCGCGGGCTGTTGCTGCTGTTGTGCTTCTTCGCCTTTGGCAAACAGGTCAAATAAACCGGTTTGTTTTTGTCCCTCTTTTTTCAGGAACATCTCGGCATTAGCATTTGCCTCTTCTGTTTTTGGCGTTACAAACTCATTAATCGGTCTAATCAGCGGTGCATTCTCGGGCACCAGCATAGATACTACCTTTTTATTGTTATGCTCTTTTTCGCGTTCGTCTTTAGTTTGGAAGCCGGTTGCAATGATGGTTACCGAAAGCTTATCGCCCAGGGCCTCATCTTTACAGTTACCCCAGATCAGGTCGGCAGCTAAACCGGCTTCTTCCTGTATGTAGTCTGTAATTACAGATACCTCATCCATCGTAACCTCTTTATCGCCAGAGCTGATGTTTAACAGGATGTAGCGTGCGCCTTCAATCTCGTTATCTTTCAACAACGGAGATGATAAAGCACCTTCTACAGCGCGCAATGCACGGTTTTCACCTTCTGCTGCGCAGCTACCCATTATAGATACACCACTGTCGCGCATTACTGTGCGCACATCTTTAAAGTCTACGTTGATATAACCCGGTAAGGTGATAATCTCGGCAATACCTTTGGCGGCAGTAGTTAATATATCATCGGCCTGCGCAAAGGCAGAACCTAGTGTTAAGTTTCCAAATATCTGGCGAAGGCGGTCATTAGAAATTACCAGAAAAGAATCTACGTTTCTTTTCAGTTCTTCCAAACCTTCTTCGGCCTGCATTTTCCGGCGCTTACCCTCAAAAGAGAAAGGCATGGTAATAATACCCACGGTAAGGATATCCATTTCGCGGGCTGCCTTGGCTATAATTGGGCTTGCACCTGTACCTGTACCACCACCCATACCGGCAGTAATAAAAAGCATTTTGGTGTTAACACCCAGCATTTGTTTAATATCATCGATGTTTTCGATAGCCGAATTTTTACCAACTTCTGGTATAGACCCTGCTCCCATCCCTTCGGTTAAACTGGCGCCTAATTGTACCTTGTTAGGAATCGGACTTAACTCCAATGCCTGGGCATCTGTATTACATATAATGAAGTCTACCCCCATAATACCTTGACGGTACATGTGGTTCACTGCATTACCACCGCCGCCTCCAACACCAATTACTTTGATGATCGAGGATTTTTCTTTTAACATTTCAAACTGCATGATCTTAATTTTCAGCTAAATGAATACTGGATAATATTTGATTTTGCTTATTGTAATAATAAATGTTTTTCCACACAGTTTATTAACAAATGTCAACAATGTGGAAAACTTCTTAATTGTTAGTTTATTTAAGAAAATCCTCGTCTTTGATGTCGTCTTTAATGAAACGTTTACCCGTTTCAAGGATCTTGCCTAACAAGCCGAACTTCTTGTCGTCTGTATATTTCTGTTTCTCAATTTTAGCTTGGGTTGGTGCTGTTTGCTCCATGTTATCATATTCCGTCTTCTGAATCCCCTTTATCAGCAGCCCGATACCGGTTGCGTAAGTTGGGCTTTGCAGTTCTTCGTAAATATTTTTAGGCAACACTTCGTTTTTAGCTAAATGCTCGTTAGGGTAACCCACGCGGCAATCTAAACCAGTTACGTACTCTACCAGTTGTGGCAAGTGCTTTAATTGCGCGCCACCACCAGTAATTACAATACCACCAATCAGTTTTTTCTCGTAGCCTGATGATTTGATCTCGTAATAAATATGCTCTACGATCTCTTCCATACGGGCCTGTATTACATAGGCCAGGTTTTTAACAGAGATTTCTTTCGATTCGCGGCCACGCAAACCGGGTACGCATACAATCTCGTTCTCTTTATTTTCATCAGCCAAAGCAGAACCGAATCTCACTTTCAGTTGCTCGGCGATGTTACGCATTACAGAACAACCCTCGCGGATATCTTCAGTTACGCTGTTACCACCAAAAGGGATAACCGCAGTATGACGGATGATACCTTCGTGGAAGATAGCCACATCTGTAGTACCGCCACCTATATCAACCAGCACAATACCAGCCTCTTTTTCTTCATCGCTTAAAACAGATTCAGAGGATGCTAACGGCTCCAAAATAAGCTCCTGGCTTTCCAGATGGGCTTTGGTTACACATTTCACAATATTTTTAATGGCCGTTACCTGGCCCGATATAATATGGAAGTTAGCTTCAAGACGTACGCCTGCCATACCAATAGGGTCTTTAACGCCCGGTTCGTTATCTACCGTAAACTCCTGCGGTAACACATGGATAATCTCCTCTCCCGGAGGCATTACCAGGTTATACATGTCTTCGATCAGTTTCTCGATATCCTTACGGCTGATCTCAGAATTTAAATCGCGACGGGTTATTAATCCGCGGTGCTGCAGGCTTTTAATATGCTGGCCGGCAATACCCACGTTAACCACCCTAATTTCTACGTTTGATTGTGCGCCTGCAACTTCTACCGCCTGGGTAATGCCCTGTACCGTTTTATCGATATTAGATACCATACCACGCGTAACACCGGCCGATTCGGCTTTGCCGATACCCAGTATTTCTATTTTTCCGTTTTTGCTACGGCGGCCCACAATTGCACAAATTTTTGTAGTACCAATGTCGAGGCCTACAATAATTGGCGAAGTTTTGTCGAGTGTTGAGCTTTTGTCCATAATCAATTCTTAATATGCGATGTGTCCTGAATCTGTTTCTTTAACGTATCCGGTTTTGCCACAGCCGAAGCTGGTTTAACCGAACCGTCTTTATTAGTACTGTCTTTTTTTACGCCAATAACCTGGTTGGCGTACTTAATATTAATGAGTTTATAGGCCTCCCAGCCTACTCTCGGTATAGCCTGCTTGTAAAAAGCAAGCAGATTGCTGAATTTGCTTTGTAACGAATCTGCATTACCCAGCAAAATCCTGTCGTTACCCACGCGTGGTATCAGCTCCATTTCGTGCTGCTCATTTACATAGATCTGCGCTATCTGCGCATTCCATAAAGTGTCTTTAGATATAAAAGCAGCCGTTTTAAAAACCTGTTTGGCCATGTCTGTATGCAGGGTATCTATCTTATTGCCAAAAGGCTCTTCGATAAAACCGTTGGCGGCAAGCACCCGTGCGGTAAAGTTGTTAGACAGCGGCACTTTTAAACCATGCTCATCTACGTAAAAATCCCTATCAAACTGGGTCATCATACGTAAAATAGGCGTGCGCTGCGTAACCTCTACCCTTATTACACCATCCATGTCGGCATATACTTGTGCCGTTTCTATAAAAGCATTAGCCTTTAATTTATTCTCGAGGTCGTGCATGTTGATACCTGCAATTCTGCGACCTATTAATGTATTGGTACTGTTTAAATGTAAAATATTATCAATCTCCTCCTTGTCTATAAAATATTGGTTGCCCGGTATGTACACCTTCACATCCCTGCAAATTACACCAGACTCTTTACTACTGATGAAACTCATGAGCACAACAACCCCACTAAGAGATGCTACCCATGCCAGCCCGATCAATATTGGTTTCCAAACCTTTTTTTTAAACATCGCTTAGTATGTGTTTTAAAGGTTGAACCAATTGATCTATATCTCCTGCACCTACGGTAAGCACCAGCTCCGGCATTTCGCTTTTGATGTGCGCCAGCGTTTCGGCTTTGCTTAATATCTTTTTATCTGCCAGGGTTATTTTATCCAGCAGCATTTGCGAAGTCACACCTTCAATAGGTAACTCGCGTGCCGGGTAAATATCCAGCAGTATCAGCTCGTCTGCCATGCTCAGCACTTCTGCAAAACCGTCGGCAAAATCGCGCGTGCGGGTAAACAGGTGTGGCTGAAATATGGCCGTCAGCTTTTTATCCGGGTAAATTCTTTTTACGGATGATATGGCCGCCCGCAATTCTTCGGGGTGGTGGGCATAATCATCTATATAAACATGCTCAGGTGTTTTAACCAGATACTCGAACCTGCGTTTAACCCCACGGAAAGCAGTCAGTGCCGCTTTAACTTTCTCCGGCTCTACATCAACCAATAAAGCAGCCTGTATAGCAGCTACGGCATTTTCTACATTATGGATGCCGGGGATGCCTAAATGAATATCATTGATGCTAACTTCAGCATTCTTAAAATCGAAGTAGAACTCTCCTTTTTCTATCCTGATATTTTCGGCATAAACATCGGCATGCTCTTTAATGCTGTAGGTTAGCGTACTATCAATCTCCAAACCTTTTTTAGCAATCACATTACCGCCTGGTTTCAATTGCGAAACGAATAGCTTGAATGATTCATTCAGATGATTATGATCTCCATAAATATCCAAATGATCGGCATCCATCGAAGTAACAATGGCAATATCGGGGTGCAGGGTGAGGAACGAGCGGTCATACTCATCTGCCTCAACCACCATAATATTGTTTTTACCGTACAGCACATTGGTGTTGTAGTTTGATGCTATACCCCCTAAGAACGCCGAGCAATCTCTGCCCGAATGTTTAAGGATATGCGCCACCATGCACGATGTAGTGGTTTTACCATGCGTACCGGCAACAGCAATGGTATACATGCCCTCGCTTAAAATACCAAGCACCTGCGAACGCTTAAACAGCTCAAATCCTTTATCAATAAAGAAATTCAGGATCTTCGAATTTTTAGGGATAGCCGGCGTCCAGATTACCAGCGTATGCTCATCCGGCGAATGAAAATCGGCCGGGATCAATGCACTGTTATCTTCAAATACAATTCCAATACCTTCTTTACTTAATTCACTCGTAAGCGGGGTACTGGTTTTATCGTAACCACAAACAGCGTAGCCCAGGTGTGCAAAGTAGCGGGCAAGGCCACTCATGCCTATGCCGCCAATGCCTACCAGGTAAACCCGTTGTATGTTACTTAATTTCATAATCGGTTAAATCTCTCTTTATTTAATTAGCTTAATTACTTCGTAAGCGATGTCTTTATCGGCATTTGGCTGAGCCAGCGCACCGATGTTTTTACTTAATGTAACCTGCTTGTTTTTATCATTCAATAACTCTAAAACCCGGTCAACCAGTTTTGCTTCGGCATCACGATCTGCCACAAAAAGTGCAGCATTATCATGTACCAGGGCTAAAGCATTTTTAGTCTGGTGGTCTTCGGCCACATTTGGCGAAGGCACCAGGATCACCGGCTTTTTAACGATGCACAATTCTGCAATAGTGCCAGCACCTGCACGTGAGATAATTACATCGGCAGCGGCATAAGCCAGATCCATGCGACTCAGAAACTCGGTGATCACCACGTTTTCGTGATGCTCTTTACCCAGTTCATCCATCACCGTTTTGTAATAGGTTTTGCCTGTTTGCCAGATCACCTGTACATCAGCATCAATCAGTTTTTGCAAACCGGCATGGATACTTTTATTCAGCGTGCGTGCACCAAGGCTTCCGCCTGTAATTAGTATCGTTTTCTTTTCGCTCGATAGCTTTAACAGCTCTAAAGCTGCCAAACGTTTTTTGGCTATATCAACCGAATCTTTACGAACGGGATTACCAGTCTTGATGATCTTATCGGCAGGAAAAAATTGCTCCATGCCATCAAAAGCCACACAAATTTTTTCGGCCTTTTTACCCAGCCATTTATTAGTTATACCTGCATAAGAGTTTTGCTCTTGAATTAGGTATGGTATCCCCTTTAACGAAGCAGCATACAACAGTGGGCCAGATGCATAACCACCAACACCAACTGCAGCATCAGGTTTAAAATCTTTGATGATTTGGATAGCCTTAATCACACTCTGCGCCAATTTAATGGGGAACATCAGGTTTTTCATGATAGAGCCACGCTGGATACCCTGAATATTTAACCCAATAATTTTATAACCTGCCGCCGGAACTTTTTCCATTTCCATACGGCCAAGCGCACCAACAAACAAAATCTCGGTATCGGGATTAAGCGCCTTTAAAGCATTGGCAATTGATACCGCCGGGAATATATGCCCGCCAGTACCACCACCACTTATAATGATGCGTGGTGCTGAATCTTTTGTATCGTGCTGCTTTCCCATTTAGTATCTTTATCCTTAATCTTTTGTCTCTTCCTTCCCTTCAGGGTCGGGTAGCTTACGCCATTTCTATTTCGCCAACTACTACTTTATTGCTTTCTCTTTTATTAGTCTCTTTTAAACTTCCTTCTTTACCAACCGCATTTTCGCCGGTGGTTTCATCAATATGCCTGCTAACCGACAGGATAATCCCGAACGCCACACTTGTGAACAATATCGATGTACCACCCATACTTACCAGCGGTAATGGCACCCCGCTCACCGGGCCCAAACCTACCGCAATAGCCATATTGGCAAATGCCTGTATGGTTAAACTAAAACTTAGCCCAGCCGCCAGCAATGCACCAAAGGCCTTGGGCGCTTTGGTTACTATTTTAACACACCGGTAAAGCAGAAAAAGATAGATGGCGATAACTAATAGGCCACCGATTAAACCATACTCTTCTACTATTGTTGCATAAATAAAATCTGAATACGATTGCGGTAAATAATTACGCTCTGTACTATTACCCGGCCCCTTACCAAACACGCCGCCGGTAGCGATAGCTATCTTGGCATGGTCGGCCTGAAATGATTTATCCGAATTGGTATGTTCGGGGTGCATAAAGGCTTCGATCCGCGATTTGTAAGTAGCGCGCCTTGGGCCTAACAACACCACACCTGCTAATAGAAATGCACCTGCCAAACATACTACCGCAATTTGCTTAACGCTGATACGGCCCATAATGAGCAGCAAAATACTTACACCAAAAAGCATTAAAGCGGTAGAAAGATTTGCCAGTGCAATTAAAATAAATACCACACAAACCGAACCCATAATAGGGATAAAGGATTGCTTAACATCCTTAATATTTTCCTGCTTACGCGATAACGTACGTGCCAGGTAAGTAATCAAAGCCAGCTTGGCCAAATCCGACGTTTGGAAGGTTAAGCCTGTGCCCGGGATAGCCACCCAACGGCTGGCATCATTTACGTGGCTACCAAATATCAGCGTATAAATAAGTAATGGAATGGTGATAGCCATCAGCACTTTGGATATACCGGCGTAATAACGGTAATCCAACTTGTGCGAAATATACATCAGCGCAATACCGCCGAAGATCATGAACATGTGTTTCATCAGATACCGCTCTGCACCGGTATCATGCTGATATGCAATGGTACCCGTTGAGCTATAAACTGCCATCATAGAAATGGTAGACAGCAGTATTACGATCAACCAGATCCAGCGATCGCCTTTTGTTCTGCTAAGTATGTTATCCAATGCTATGTTCATGTCTTCTCTATGTTTATAGGATTTACCATCCCACCATCCCGGACTTGTTTCGGGGCCCCACATGCTAAGTATATCTTATACCTGTGATGTGCGCTGCTGAAACAAGTTCAGCATGACGCTCTTTTTTATATAACCTATCCTCCCGTCATCCCGAACTTGTTTCGGGATCCCACTTGCTAAGTATATCTTATACCTGTGCTGTGGGGTGCTGAAACAAGTTCAGCATGACGTTCTTTTTTCATATAACCTATCCTCCCGCCATCCCGAACTTGTTTCGGGATCCCACTTGCTAAGTTGCCGACCTGTGATGTGGGGTGCTGAAACAAGTTCAGCATGACGTTTTTTTTATATAATTCTTGATTCTCTTACAAATCCATTACTGCTTTTTTAAACTGGTCGCCCCTGTCTTCGTAACTTTTAAATAAATCGTAGCTGGCGCAAGCCGGTGATAATAAAACGGTATCGCCTTTTTTAGCCAGGTGGTAAGCTACATATACTGCTTCTTGCGCCGACTGGGTATCAACAATCTCCGTAACCAGGCCTTTAAAAGCGTCGTGTATCCGTTGATTATCTTTACCTAAGCAAACAATGGCTTTAACCTTTTGCTTAACCAAATCGTTCAGCATGGTATAGTCGTTGCCTTTATCAACACCGCCCATAATGAGGATGATCTCTTTTGGTGTGCTCTCTAATGCATACCAGGTTGAGTTAACGTTGGTGGCCTTTGAATCGTTAACGAAGTTGATACCAGATATTTTACCCAACTGCTCTAGCCTGTGTTCAATATTCTTGAAATCGCCCATGCTTTCGCGAATGGTTGAATTTCTTAACTCAAGCACTTTTGCTACAATCCCGGAGGCCATAGAATTGTGAATGTTGTGCTTTCCCTGCAGCGCCAGTTCGTTGATCGACATAATAAATGTTTCTTGTAGTTGGTTAGTTTGTATAATGATGTTATCATCCTGGTTTAAATAAGCACCAGGCTGTATTTTATTTATAATGGAGAACGGAAGCTGTTGCGCACCAAAAGTGCGGCTTTCCATTCCTTTTATCGTTTCTTCGTCATCGGCGCAATAGATAAAATAATCTGCGGCCGTTTGATTTTGTGTAATGCGGAATTTTGATGCCACATAGTTTTCCAGTTTGTAATCATACCGGTCTAAATGGTCGGGCGTAATGTTGAGCAGTATGGCTATATCAGCCTTAAACCTGTACATATCGTCGAGCATAAAACTGCTGATCTCTAACACGTAGTAGTCGAACTGCTCGGTAGCCACCTGGTAAGCAAAGCTTTTACCTATGTTACCTGCTAAACCCACGTTTAAGCCCGCCTTGCTCAAAATATGATAGGTAAGTGCGGTAGTGGTTGTTTTACCATTCGACCCCGTAATGCAGATCATTTTAGCATCGGTATAGCGGCCTGCAAACTCAATCTCCGAGATTACCGGCGTGCCTTGCGCCCTTAGTTTTTTCACCATTGCGGCTTCCTCGGGTATACCAGGGCTTTTTACTACTTCGGTAGCATTTAAAATCTCGCTTTCGGTATGCTGCCCTTCTTCAAAGCGGATATTCCAGTTTTGCAACTGGGTTTTATATTTACCGGCAATGGTGCCCATGTCAGAAACAAACACATCAAAACCCTGCTGTTGGGCAAGATACGCCGCCCCAACACCGCTTTCGCCGGCACCCAGGATGACAAGTTTTTTCGATATGTTATTTTTTTCGCTCATTTTATTTAGCCTCACCCCAACCCTCTCCGGGGGAGAGGGAGTTTTGAGTTATTATTTATTCTCTTTTTTTTATCTCTTACTTATAGAAAGTCTTGATTCTTGTCTCTCGATTCTTGGTTCTCTCCCCTATCGTATCTTCAGCATCAGCACCGTTACTATGGCCAGCATTATGCCGATGATCCAGAAGCGGGTTACAATTTTCGCCTCGTGGAAACCTTTTTTCTGATAGTGGTGATGCAGCGGCGCCATCAGGAAAACCCTGCGGCCCTCGCCAAAGCGCTTCTTGGTGAATTTAAACCACCCCACCTGGATGATAACCGAAAAGTTCTCGACCAAAAACACGCCACATAATATGGGTAGCAATAATTCCTTGCGAATCATGATGGCAAAAACGGCGATGATACCGCCTATTGCCAAACTGCCTGTATCGCCCATAAATACCTGGGCCGGGTATGAATTATACCATAAAAACCCTACGCAGGCCCCAACAAATGCACCGGCAAAAACCACCAGTTCGCCCGAATTGGGGATGTACATAATATTGAGATAATCTGCTATCATGGTGTTACCCGATACATAAGCCAGTACAGCCAGCGTAATACCGATAATGGCAGAAGTACCTGTTGCCAAACCATCTATACCATCGGTAATATTAGCCCCGTTGGAAATAAATGTGACAATGAAAATCACAAAAAACAGAAACACTACCAGCGCATACTCCTCGTAACCGTGGCCAAAAAACTTTAACACCTTGGCGTAATCAAGCTCGTTATTCTTATAGAACGGCATAGTGGTTTTAGTCGATTTTACATCCTGGGTATAAACCGGGGTTTTGCCCTTCCAATGAAAATCAACAGGGGCATCATATTTAACCGGAAGTTTTACTTCCTGGCGGATGATGATGTCTGTATGGAAATACATTGTCCAGCCGATAATGAGCGACAAACCAACCTGTCCAATAATTTTAAACCTGCCTGCTAATCCTTCTTTATTCTTTTTAAATACTTTAATATAATCGTCTAAAAAACCGATAGCACCTAACCAAACCGTGGTAATCAGCATCAGGATCACATAGATATTACCCAGCTTGGCAAACAATAAAGTAGGAATTAAAATACCCAGCAAAATTATAATACCACCCATTGTAGGGGTACCCTGTTTTTGCATCTGGCCTTCCAAACCTAAATTCCGCACTGTTTCTCCAACCTGTTTGTAGCGGATATAGTCAATCAGTCTCCTGCCCCAAACCGTAGTTACGATAAGTGAGGTGATAACTGCCAGTGCCATCCTGAATGTGATGTACTGAAACAGCCCCGATCCCGGGAAACTGTAGTTCTTGTCTAAATAGCTAAACAGATAATATAACATGCTCTTCTCTTTTTGGCAGTTGGGCTGATGTCTTAGCTTACCGTTTTAAATAGTTTTATTAACTCTTCCTTATCGTCGAAATGAGTTTTCACTCCTTTAACGTCCTGATATTTTTCGTGTCCTTTACCGGCAAGTAAAATAATATCGCCCGGTTGCGCCAGGTGGACTGCCGTTTTAATGGCCTCTCTCCTGTCTATTATGCTAATGGTTTTCCTTTGGTTAGATGTATCTACGCCGGCTTCCATATCCTTAATGATCTGCGCCGGGTCTTCCGACCTTGGGTTATCTGATGTCAGGATCACTTTATCGCTCCAGTCGCAGGCTACTTTGGCCATTACAGGGCGTTTGGTTTTATCCCTGTCGCCACCGCAACCTATAATGGTAATCACCTTTTCGGTACCCTTGCGAATGTCTTTAATTGTGCTCAACACATTCTGCACGGCATCCGGTGTGTGGGCATAATCAACAATACCAATAATCTTATTGGGCGAAATCACATAATCAAAGCGGCCTTCGGCACCTGTCAATTTGCTCAGGCTGGTTAAGGTTTTAGCTTTATCCTGATCGAGCAGCATGGCTGTTGCATAAGCTGCAAGCAGGTTGTAAGCATTAAACATACCTACCATTTTAAACCATACTTCTTCGCCATCAATGTTTAGCAGTAAACCGCTAAACTGATCTTCCAGTACCTTTACTTTAAAATCGGCCATGCTTTTTAAGGCGTAGCTTTTTTTATGAGCCCTGGTATTTTGCAGCATTACGTTGCCGTTACGGTCATCTATATTGGTAAGTGCAAAAGCATTTTTAGGCAAGGCATCAAAGAATGCCTTTTTAGCTTTCAGATAATTATCAAATGTTTTATGATAGTCTAAATGGTCATGCGTTAAGTTGGTAAATATCCCGCCCGAAAACTGCAAGCCTTCTATCCGGTGTTGCGCAACCGCGTGCGAGCTTACTTCCATAAAGGCATAATCGCAGCCCGACTCCACCATATCGTTCAGCAAACTGTTTAAAGCAACAGGATCTGGCGTGGTATGGGTTGATGGGATAATCTTCCCGCCAATCTTATTTTCAACGGTCGAGATCAACCCGCATTTATAACCCAAGTCTGTAAATAGTTGGTACAGCAGCGTGGCTACCGTAGTTTTACCATTGGTACCGGTTACACCCACCAGCTTCAATTTAGCCGAAGGCGTATCGTAATAATTGGATGCCAGCTTACCTAAAGCAGCAGCAGAGTTGGCCACCATCAGGTAATCAACTTCGCCTACGGTATGGCCGGGTAGTTCTTCACAGATAACTACTACGGCACCATCTTTAACAGCTTGTTCTATATAATCGTGCCCGTCTACCAGTGTGCCTTTAACAGCAACAAATAAAGTACCCGCACTCACTTTGCGCGAATCGGCCGTTACCGAAGTAATTTCCACGTCGGCGCTGCCCTGCAATTCTGTAAAGGCTACACCATCTAATATCTCGCTCAGGTACCTCATTCCAGTTCTATTAATATTTTAGATCCCTTGGGTATTATACTTCCACCGTCTACCGACTGTCTTTTAACCAGCCCGCTTCCACGAACGGCTACTTTATAACCTGCGTTACCGAGTATATACAGGGCATCGCTTAAATCCATACCGGTTACAGAGGGTACGGTTAATATTTTCTTTTTGGCCAACGGCCCAACGGGGCGGTCGCTGGTGTCTGATTCAAAATCGCCGCTATCTGGTACAGGTTTACCTTTTACACCCAATTTGCCGTAAACCTGCTGTAGTGCCCTGGCATTACCACCTTTTATTGCAGGCTTAGTTACCTCGCTATATTGAAGCGATTGTGGCTGCTGGTTCATTCCCAGGTCGCTCGAATAAACTTTATCAGCAATTTCCCTGAAAACCGGGCCCGCCACTGCAGCACCATAATAACCGTTCTTAGGGTCATTTATAACCACAATCAATGAATACTTAGGCTTATCTGCAGGGAAATATCCGCAGAAAGACGCCTGGTATTGTTTCTTGGCCTTATAACCTTTATTGCCATCGGCCACCTGCGCGGTACCGCTTTTTCCGGCAACTTTATATAGCGGGTTATAAACTATACCCTTACCAGTACCCTCGGTAATTACACCTTCCAGCATGCTTTGCATTTTGCGCAGGGTTACATCAGAGCACATTTTTTCGTTAATAACACGGGTTTGAAAATGCTCTACCGTACTACCCAACCGGCGGATCTCTTTTACAAAAATTGGTGTTACATACTTACCGTTATTGGCAATGGCGTTATAAAACGACAGCATTTTTAAAGGCGTCAACTGCATCTCGTAGCCATAGGCCATTTGTGGCAGCGTTAAATTTTTATTCCAGCTCCTGTTTTTTGGGTTCTTTACAACCGGTTGTGCTTCGCCGGGAATCTGTAAGCCCATTTTTTCGTTCAGGTGCCAATCGTATAAGTGATTAGTAAACTGGGCCTGATTATCGTGGTAAGCATTATTTACCAGGTAGGCAACCGCAGCGTTTGATGATTCTTCAAACGCACGCTTTACTGATACCACACCGATACTACCGTGTGAGTCTGTAATTATTTTACCGGGGACTGAGTAAGTACCTGTGTTAACACGGGTGCCGGTATCTACCTTATGATCTTCCAACAGGGCCATGTACGATGCTACCTTGAAGGTAGAACCGGGATCCTGATTACCGGCTATGGCGTAATTAAATTGTTCTTTATATTCACCCGGTGCAATTTTGTTAAAATTGGCCACCGCACGCACTTCACCGGTTTGTACTTCCATCAGTATGGCAGCACCGTGATCGGCATCGCTTTTAATCAGTTGTTTTTCCAGCGCGTTTTGCAATACATCCTGGTAGTTAACATCAATGGTCGACATGATATCGGCACCATCTTTTGATGAAATTTCTTCTTCGCTGTTAACCGGCATCCAAACACCGCCTGCAATACGCTGCATTAAGCGTTTGCCGCTTTCGCCATCAATATAGTTAGCATAAGCGCCTTCCAGGCCTACGCCATTTTTTACATTCTCATTTTTGTAACCGATGGTACGCATGGCCAAAGCGCGGAACGGCATTATCCTTCTATTTTTTTGTACGATAATTAGCCCGCCCTTGTATTTACCCATATTGAAGATGGGGAACTGGCGAATTTTCTTCAACTCCTGGTAACCCACCTTACGGCGGATAAGCTGGTAACGGGCGCTATCCTTACGTGCATCGCGCAAAATCATCGAATATTCTCTCGCCGAGCGGTCGCCAAAAAACTGCGACATCTTCAATGCCAATGAATCAACCTTGGCATAAAATATTTTATCGTCTGCAATACCAGCGGCCAGCATATCCATATGCAGCTCGTACTCGGGTACAGAGGTAGCCAGCAAACTGCCATCAATTGCAAAAATATTACCACGGGCGGCCTCTACGTTCATATACCGGGTAGACAGTGTTTGCGCCATCGACTTCCATTTGGCACCCTGCTTAAACTGCACGTTAAACAACTGCGCTACTACAGCTACCGCAAATAGCAAAATGAGCCCGAAAGCCAGGTAAACCCTTAATAAGATATTGGTCCTGATACTCATTTGTCGCCCTCCTCTTTCACTACTATCTTTTGCGGCGGCCCTAATGAAACCCTTACACCCAAAGTATCAGCACGCTTGGCAACTTCTGTTAAGGTGCTTTTAAAGGCCAGTTCGGCTTTGGTGCTTTTAAAATCCCAGCTCAATTCTTTTACTTCCTTACCGTACTTATCTATATCACGTAAATTTTTCTCGGCCAAATGCCTGTTGGCAATGTATAACATAGCCAGAAACGACAGGTATAAAATAAACGGCAGCGCACGCGTAGCATCATCTGTAGAGATGAAACCCTTTCTTAAAAAAACAGAAAAAAAGCTCTCCGGCTTTTGTACCGTGGGCTTTGGGGGCACCACTTCTTTTTCTGCTTCCTCTTCGGCTATGTCTGCAATTAAACGGTTCATTTTTTTACAGCTATCCTTAATTTGGCGCTACGTGCCCTGTTATTTATTTTAATCTCTTCTTCTGATGCCGTTACAGCCCCCCGGCTTATGGCTATCAGCTGGCGGTCATCGTTACCGTAAATATCTTTCTCCAGCTCGCCGCTAAATTTGCCTTTTGCGATGAAATTTTTAACCAGCCTGTCTTCCAGCGAATGGTACGACATTACTACCAACCTTCCGCCCGGCTTCAGGATATCTGCAGCCTGAAATAAAAACTCTTTCAGTGCTTCCAACTCCTGGTTTACCTCTATCCTGAGCGCCTGAAAAACCTGCGCCAGGTATTTATTTTCTTTACCGCGGGGTATTAATCCCGCTATGGTGTTTTTTAAATCTGCAATGGTATCAATCGAACCATTTAGCCTGGCAGTTACAATGGTCCGCGCCAGTGATTTTGCATTTTGGATTTCCCCATAAATGCCAAAAATTTTATGAAGATCGGCCTCGGCATAAGTATTTATCACCTGCTTGGCCGTCAGGTCGCCAGATTGGTTCATCCGCATATCCAGTTCGGCATCAAAGCGGATCGAAAAGCCACGATCAGCCTGGTCAAACTGATAGGATGACACACCCAAATCGGCAAGGATTCCATCCACAGGAATAACCCCATGTAAACGGGCAAAATTTTTGAGGTAGCGAAAATTCTGATCAACAAAAATGAAGCGATCATCGGCTATCATATTTTGCTGCGCATCGGCATCCTGGTCAAAAGCAACCAGTTTACCTTTTTCGCCCAGGTGTTTAATGATTTCGCGCGAATGGCCACCGCCGCCGAATGTTACATCTACATAAATACCGTTAGGTTTAATTTCTAAACCCTCAATACACTCAGCAAGCATTACAGGAGTATGGTAAACGTTATCCATCGTTCCTCCTTCCTAAACCACCCATCACCTCTTCGGCCAGGTTGGCAAAGTTTTCGGGCTCGCTATCCATCTGCGCATCATATGCTTTTTGGTCCCAAACCTCTATTTTATTTAATTGGCAAGCCAGCACAACATCATTACCAATACCTGCATATTCAAGCAGTGCTTTTGGCAATAAAATGCGTCCGCTGGCATCTAATGATAATTCTGTAGCGCCGCGTGTAAAATATCTTATAAATTCGCGGGTTCTTTTCTCATACTGATTAAGCTTCGCTAAGTCTTCAATGATAAGATTCCATTCCTTACGGGTATAGATAACCAGATGTTTTTCAAAGCCACGGTTGATCACAAGGCCCTCTGCCTCAGCTTCTGGAAGCTGACGCTTGAGGCCAGTGGGGATCATCATCCGCCCTTTGGCATCCAGTTTACATTCAAATTCTCCTAAAAAGTGAGACATCTATACAGTTGTGGTAAAAAACTAACGTAAAAGTAACATGTAACTTCCACTTTATACCACTTTTCCCCACAAAAAGTTTTTAACAATTTTAACTTAAACAATAAAGGGTTTTCCTACTGACTGATTATGGGTTTGTTGCCTCAATAATTTATATCTTAACCCCGTTATGATCATCATTATACAGTGCCCCGATCAGGTGGGCTTAGTGGCCGCTATTACCGCCGTTTTGGCCAAACATCAACTCAATATTATTTCACTGGGCGAACATGTGGACAAAGACGAGAACCGTTTTTACATCCGCCTAAATGTAGAACAACCTGCCGATGCCTTGCTACTTGAGCAAGAGTTAAAAAACGTACTGCCCGATAACAGCCTGATTACCATTAACCCGCTGCCACAGAAAAAGATAGCCGTGCTGGTAACCAAAGAGTACCATTGCCTGGCAGATATATTAGTGCGTAATTACTTTGGCACACTAGGTGCTTCGGTGCAATGCGTTATTGGCAACCATGCAACGCTGCAGGATATTTGCGCGCGTTTCGATATTCCGTTTTACCTGGTGAGCCATGAGCAGAAAACCAAAGCAGTATTTGAAAATGAAATAATTGAAAAAATCCATCAATATCAGCCCGACTACGTGGTATTGGCCAAATTTATGCGGATACTTTCGCCAGATTTTGTCGCTCATTTTAAGATGCAACTCATCAATATCCATCACTCTTTTTTACCGGCATTTGTGGGTGCAAACCCCTACCGCCAGGCTTACCACCGGGGCGTAAAACTGATTGGCGCTACAGCACACTTTGTAACCAACGAACTGGACGAAGGCCCCATCATTACCCAGCAAACCATCCACGTAAACCATACTTATAGCGCCGACGACATGATAAAGGCCGGCAAGGAGATTGAAACTGCCGTACTAGCCAAAGCGCTTGAATTGGTTTTTGATGACAGGATATTTGTTTATAAGAATAAGACGGTAGTTTTTGAATAGGTCAGTTATCGGTTGTCCGCGAACTCGTTTTTTATTGTAATATTGATTTTTTAGAACTATAGACCAAATGGATAACTTACCTAAATTAACGAGCGAAGAAATACGCGTGCTCGGCGCATTAATGGAGAAGAGCCGCACTACCCCCGACTACTACCCCATGACCCTTAATGCACTGGTTGCCGCCTGTAACCAAAAATCGGCACGCAAACCTGTTGTGGAGTACGATGACGATACCGTAATTAAATCGCTCGATACGTTAAAAAGAAAAGGACTGATCTCGACAGCCACAGGTGGATCCAGCCGTGCCATTAAGTACAAACATAACTTTGCCATTGTGTTCCCGGTACTGCCATATGAAGTAGCCATAATTTGCCTGCTCCTGCTGCGTGGGCCGCAAACACCGGGCGAACTTAATACCAACTCGGGCCGTTTATACGAATTTGAGTCCCTGGATGATGTGCAGGAAGCCCTTGAGAAATTGGGCAGCGGCGAGATGCCTTACCTTACCCAGCTGCCTAAACGCGCCGGGCAAAAAGAGCAGCGCTATATGCACCTGCTTGGCGAAAGTTTAGATTTCCCGGAGGATGATGAGATTGAAGTATCAACCAAACCGTCTGTAGCCGGCCTCGAAGCACGGGTTACCAGGCTGGAAGAAGAGCTGGCTACCATGCGCGAAGGTCTGGATAAATTGATGAAAGAATTGGGTATTTAATGAGAGACCAACACACAACCCGACTGTCGTGCTGAACTTGTTTCAGCACCCCATGGGATAAGTATGAATCATACCGAGCAACATTGCTTGTCCTATAGGATCCCGAAACAAATTCGGCACGACGGGAACAATAAACCTGAAATAAAAAATGGAATCATCAAGACGTACCTTTATTAAAGCATCAACTCTCGCCAGCTTATCTCTAGGATTAGCTACTGATTTATTAGCAGAAAACACTAATGACATCCCCGATAAAAACGGGCTTATATTTTTATTTCAGGGCGATTCTATAACAGATGGCAACCGAGGCCGCGATCAGAGTGACTTAAACCACGTAATGGGGCATGGTTATGCCTGCAACATTACAGGCCGCATTGGTGCCGACTTTGCCCACAATAATTTTCATTTCTTTAACCGTGGCATAAGCGGCAATACCGTGTCTGATCTGCAAGGCCGCTGGCAGGCCGATGCGCTTGATATCAAGCCCAATGTGTTGAGTATTTTGGTAGGTGTTAATGATACCAATGTATATATTAAAAATAAAGACAGAAGCGATCCGCTGGATCAGTTCGAGTATAATTACCGGGACATACTTAACCAAAGCAAAAAACAAAACCCAGACCTGCTTCTGGTAATGGGCCTACCGTTTGCCTATCCCGGCAGCCGCACCAATGAGTACTTTGACCTTTGGAAAAAAAGTGTAACCCAACGCCAGCAAATAGTACGCAAATTAGCCGCCGAATTTAATGCCGTGGTGGTTGACTACCCTGCCATGTTGGATAAAGTGATGAAAGACACGCCTGTTACTTACTGGATTTGGGATGGCATACACCCAACAGTACCCGCCCACGAATTAATGGCCCGCGAATGGATTAAACAGGTAAGTGAGCGTTTGAAGTTTTTAAAGGTCTACAAGTATAAATAAACGGCACTTTCCCGATTATGTCATTGCGAGGTACGAAGCAATCTCGTAGCTATTCAGATCAAATAACATACGACGAGATTGCTTCGTACCTCGCAATGACAAACTTCTCAGAAATCTGGAACGTCAAACATACAACATCTTACTCTATCACCCTTACCTTCAAAAAGCTTGGATGCTCCTTACTGGTGTAAACCTTATGCGTAGCTTTCTGAAAGTCTTTGTCCGTGGCTTTCATAATATCTACAAACTTTTGCGGGTTACGGTCAATAAGCGGAAACCAGGTGCTTTGCACCTGCACCATAATACGGTGCCCCTTTTTAAAAGTATGCAGTATATCTTGTAATTCGAAGTTTACCGGGGTAATTTGTCCGGGTACAAAAGGCTCAGGGTGTTCGGTGCTATTACGGTATTTACCGCGCATACTTTCGCTGCGCACCATTTGCTGGTAGCCAGATAGGTGTACATCTGTACCAACCCATTTATTGTTTTGGGTCGAATCCGGGTAAACGTCGATCACCTTCACCACCCAGTCGGCATCTGTGCAGGTTGTAGCTACTTTAAGGTTAGCCCAGATATTACCTGCTAGGGTAACATCATGATCAAGGCTATCTGTTTGCCAGGTTAGCACATCGGGGCGTTGGGCGGCAAAGCGCTGGTCGCCGGTCATATATTCGCGTTTCATGTCCATATCAATACCGTTGATAAACGGCACCGGGTGCCATGGGTCGGAGATATATTCTTCGTAAGTATTTTTCACTGCTGATGGGGCTGTGAATGACAGCTTACCATTAGGTAAAAAGTATAACTTTTTATCCCCGGCTTCTTTCGGCGGCCAGGTTTTGTAGGTTTTCCATTGGTTAACCCCGGTTTCGAAATTATTAACCGGTTCGATATTTAAATCTGTACCCTTCAGATAGTGGCTAAAGAAAGCAAACTCAATCTTCTCCCTGTAATACGGACCGGTGGGCCCGCCGAAATCAACATCGCCCAAATGATCGCCCGGGCCGCGTGCCCAGCCGCCGTGCACCCAAGGGCCCATTGCGAAATAAACCGGTGTAGTCGGATTCTTTTTAACCAGCGTTTTATAGGTATTAATGGCTCCGTATAAATCTTCGGCATCGTACCAGCCACCCGTTACCAGTACAGCAGTCTTAATATCGTGCAGGTGCGGCAACACGTTACGGTCCTTCCAATGCTGGTCGTAGTTTGGGTGGTTCAGCATTTCGCTCCACAGGCGGATGGTATCTTTATAATATTTGTCGTTGGTGTTGCGGGTTGGGCCCATGCGCATAAAAAACTC
>NZ_MPPL01000001.1:3719279-3736050 GCF_001911425.1 Mucilaginibacter polytrichastri
ACCCATCTTCGGTACCGGCATCAAAACCTTTCGCACGGCGTTGCGTCGGCTTATCGTCCTGGCGATTAGTGAAGCCCGGATAAAATCCAAAGTTAGCCACTAAAAAGAATGCGCCGTTGTGCCAGCCATCATCGCGCCATAAATCTGCAATTGGAGCTTGAGGTGATGCAGCTACTAAGGCAGGATGGCGGCTCAGTAATGCCGTTGTGGTATAAAAGCCAGGATAAGAAATTCCCCATACCCCTACTTTACCGTTGTTGTTCGGTAAGTTTTTAATTAGCCAGTCGATGGTATCGTAAGTATCCGTTCCCTCGTCAACATCTTTGTTGGTTTTGTGCACTTCCAGTTCGGGAGTCATTTCCTCGTAGATACCCTCGCTCATCCAACGCCCGCGCACGTCCTGATAAACAAAAATATAGCCGTCATGAACAAACTGCGACGATGGGCCAAGGCTGCCTTTATATTTATCCGGTCCGTAGGGCGCAACACTGTAGCAGGTACGGTCCATCATAATCGGATATTTCTTGCTCGAATCTTTGGGTACGTAAACCGAGGTAAACAGTTTCTTACCATCGCGCATGGGTATCTGGTACTCATACTTGGTGTAATTATCTTTAATGTAAGCGGCGTCGGGCGGTGCTTGTTGTTGAGCAAAAACCGAGAAACCCGTAAGCAGGATAACAAGGGATAGGAATATGCGCATTGCGTTTTTTATTTAGAACTAAAGTAATAAAAAAGGAGGAAGATGTGTGGCGATACAATCGCCCGAAAGTTTTAAGCACGCGCAAGAATGAAATTAAACCTGGCTTAATAAAAAGTATCTCCCCAGATCATCTATTTCGTTGGCTCTGATTCGCCAGCCTAGTGATATATAAAAGTTAAAAGCTTGCTTATTGCGGATAAGGCATTTCAAGGTTAAGGGTACCCGGCATACCTCTGAAGCTTTATTAAGCAAAGCTTTGCCGATACCTTTGCGGTGGTAAAGCTTGTCGAGGTATAAATGGTGTACAAAGTTACCTGGCATCCATAATGCCATAAAACCGGCAACTATTCCGCCTACTTCTGCCACCCAAATTGCTTCGCCTTTGGTATCCTCGTCAAAATCATTTAGCTCAAACTTCGATTTCCGCATCCAGTAAAATGTAACAGAACGCGTTTCGAGGTAGATACGTTTCAAAGCATCACGATCAGCTTCAGTGAATTTGCGGATATGGAGATTCGTTGCAATAGTCATACTGAATTGTTAACAACCCCGAATGGGTTTAGTTAGTGAGCTATACAATTAAATAACTGCTTCCGCAGTCACTCGGCAAGGGACGAGCGACTGTATGGCGAAGATTCTAAACAAGAAAGGCCCCGATCACTCGAAGCCTTTCCACATATAAGAAAAATAAAATTATTCGTTGATTGCTTTTACGCCTGGCAGTTCTTTACCTTCCATGTACTCTAACAATGCGCCACCGCCTGTTGATACATAGCTTACATCATTGCTCAAGCCAAATTTAGCAACTGCTGCTGCAGAATCGCCACCACCAATCAGCGAGAAAGCACCGTTTTGAGTTGCACGCACTACTGCTTCGGCAACTGCTTTGGTTCCTTTATCAAATGATTCCATTTCGAACACACCCATCGGGCCATTCCATAATAGGGTTTTTGATTCTTCGATCACCTTGCTGAAAGCTTTAACAGTTTCAGGGCCGATGTCCAGACCTTGCCATCCGTCGGGGATAGCTTTGGTTGGGGCAACACCAGTTTTAGCATCGTTAGAGAAGTCATCTGCAATAATGGTATCTGTAGGCAAAATGATATTAACACCTTTTGCCTTTGCTTTTTCCAAAAGGCTTAGTGCTAATTCTTGCTTATCGGCTTCTAATAATGAGTTACCGATAGTACCACCTTGTGCTTTAGCAAAAGTGTAAGCCATACCACCACCGATGATCAGGTTATCAACCTTCTCTAAAAGTTTCTCGATCAGCTCAATTTTGTCTGAAACTTTGGCACCACCCATAATAGCGGTGAATGGTCTCTCGGCATGGTTAAGGATTTTCTCGGCATTAGCTAATTCGCCGGCCATTAAATAACCAAAGTATTTTGCGTTAGGGAAAAACTGTGCAATTATCGCTGTAGAAGCGTGCGCACGGTGAGCTGTACCAAAGGCATCGTTCACATATACATCACCTAGCTTCGAAAGCTTTTCTGCAAAATCTTTATCGCCTTTTTCTTCTTCTTTGTAGAAACGAAGATTCTCCAGCAATAAAACTTCGCCTGCTTTAAGGTCTTTTGCTTTTTCTACAGCTTGTTCGCCAATACAGTCATCAGCAAACTCTACTTGCTGGCCCAACAGGTCAGATAAGTGCTTAACCACATGTTTTAATGAATATTTTTCAGTCGGACCATCTTTCGGGCGACCCAAATGCGACATCAGGATCACAGCTCCACCTTCTTTCAAAATTTTTTGAATAGTTGGCAAAGCACCCGTAATGCGGTTATCGTCGGTAATGTTATAGTCTTTATCAAGCGGAACGTTGAAGTCTACCCGGATAAGGGCTTTTTTACCTGAGAAATTAACTTGGTCTATTGTTTTCATGTTGATTATTGTCGGTACGTAAACGGTTCCAAATCTGATAAATTAATTCTGAAAACCGAATGTTTAATTGAAAAAGGTGTGTGGTTGATACAGAAACCCCTCCCTCCCA
The DNA here is from genome assembly GCF_001911425.1 of Mucilaginibacter polytrichastri. Lineage (GTDB taxonomy): Bacteria > Bacteroidota > Bacteroidia > Sphingobacteriales > Sphingobacteriaceae > Mucilaginibacter > Mucilaginibacter polytrichastri. The sequence goes on from NZ_MPPL01000001.1 coordinate 3,721,976, forward strand.
TTTCACAATCCACCGCACCCCTCCCGTGGGTAGGGAATTGTTAACAGGATGCTTTACTGTATTTTCAAATACATCACATAATGCGGGCCGATACCGGGGATGTCAAATTCTTCAGAAATAATTTCGAACCCCAGGCTGGCATAAAATTTAGCTGCCACTTTACGGGCGTTGCACCATACATAATTAACCTTTTGGCCACGCATATATACAATGGCAAAGTTAACCAGTTGATTGCCTATCCCTTTGCCCTGGTATGTTGCTGCTGTAGCCATGCCGCGTAGCTGGTAGCCTGCTCCTTCAAATTCAGGATGTTGCTGTAAGTGAAATGATGCTACACAAACCAGTTCATCACCGGCGTAATAGCCCAGGTGAAAAGCACTTTCACCATCGTCGCCTTTAAAGCGGCATTCATCTAAAGTAAGCCGTCCTTCGCGCAAAATAGTATTGCGAAGCGGCAGCACGTCATCAGCAGAAATAAATTTTATCATAAAATCCTCACCACAACCCTCTCCGGGGGAGAGGGAGTTTTAATGTTTTCTATTGTAGAGACACAATATTTTGTGTCTCTTGTTAATTAATTCTCCGCAGAGGCACAATACCTTGTGTCTCTGTACGGGATTTGAAATATACAAACGAGACACAAAGTATTGTGCCTCTACGGTTCTTTATTCTTTTCTCCTGGTTCTTGATTCTTTCTCAATCATCAGCACCAGATCTGCCAAGCGGCTCGAGTACCCCATTTCGTTATCGTACCAGCCAACAACCTTGGTTAAACCGCCAACAACCGAGGTTAACAATGAATCGAAGATACAACTATGCGGGTTATCCAGAATATCTGTGGAAACTATCGGGTCTTCAGTATATTCTAAAATATCTTTCATCGGGCCATCTGCAGCTGCTTTAAAGGCGGCATTGATTTCAGACACGGTAGCAGGATTATTCAATTCGCAGGTAAAATCGGTGAGCGAACCATTCAATACAGGCACGCGGATACCGGCCCCACCCAGCATACCATCTAAATGCGGAAATATTGAGGTAATAGCCTTTGCCGCACCTGTTGAAGTTGGGATAATTGAAGCCGATGCTGCACGTGCGCGGCGCAGGTCTTTATGCGGGGCATCGTGCAGGTTTTGGTCGCCCGTCATGGAGTGTATAGTGGTAATGTAACCTTCTTTTACTCCCCAGTTATCATCCAGCACCTTAACCATTGCGGCTACGTTATTGGTGGTGCAGGAGGCATTGGATAATATGGATGCATGCAGGTCAATCTTTTCATCATTAACACCCAATACAATGGTGGGTACGCCTTTATCTGCCGGGGCCGATAGGATAACTTGTTTGGCACCTGCAGCCAGGTGCATTTGGCCACCGGCATGCGTAGCAAACTTACCGGTTGATTCAATTACCAGGTCAATACCCAGTTCTTTCCACGGCAGTTGGGCAGGGTCGCGCTCGGCCAGTACTTTTATTTTCAGGTCGTTTATATACAGATTATCCGCATCCGCTTTCACCGTACCCTTAAAGCCACGGTGTACAGAATCATATTTAAACAAATGCGCCAGCGTAGCCGTATCGGTTATATCGTTTATAGCCACCACGGTTATGTTAGGCTGGCTTATGATGTTACGTAAAAATATACGGCCTATACGGCCAAATCCGTTTATTGCAATCCTCATCACCCTGTTGTATTAGCGGCTGCAAAATTAACTAAAAAGCGGGGGTAGCTTGTCATCCAAAACTTACATTAAATATTTATATTAAATTTGCTCCATCTATTTATTAAAACAGTTTTAATGGCGTTTCCTAAACAGCTTCCTAAAATTATATTTATACTACTTATTGTTCTTACAGCCATTGCAGGGTATGCTATTTTCAGGCATCCTATGGCTATTTTCCCGGACCCAAGCTGGGGTTTCCAGGTGATGCGTTCTATGCAGCATGGCGGGGGTTTTAATATGAAAATCATACCAGATCAGGGCAATATCGCCCACAACTATAGCGAGTTTTTAAGCTGGTGGTCACCGGGGCAGTACTTGGCACCTTATTTCTTTATCAATATTTTCCATGTAAATGTGGGCCAGGCCTGTGCGCTAACCATATTAACTTGCGAAATAGTAGGTTTATTCGGCTTTTACCAGTTTTTTAAAAAGGCTGGTTTTTCAGCCAACATATCGGCTATCAGTATTGCATTTATGGCCTGCCAGATGTTTTATGTGGTACCTTTTGTATTTTACAATGGCGGCGAAGTATTGCTTTTCGCCTTCGGCGGATGGTTCTTATACTGCTGTTTGTCATTCAACCGGGTTAAAGACTGGCGGCTCATTCTCTTCATCCTGCTTTCGGGCTGGATAGGCTTTATCTGCAAATCATCATTTATGTGGTTTTATGCAGCAGGTTTGTGCATCATCTGGATAAGGGTATCGCGTACCCACACTATTTTAGGCAAATGGATTGTTAATGGGTTATGGATTGGCGTACCGGCAGTGGCTTCTTTTGCGGGTATTTACGTCACTTACCTATCCAGGGGCTATAACCCTACATCGGGTGGTAACGGGTTAAAATTACTTTGGGAAACCTTTGGCTTTCCGCTGGCCTCCCCGCTGTTATCCGGTTTTTCTGTTGATGACCTTACCCACGGTTTATTATATCACCCGGATGGCCCCATGTTTAGCTATGCGATAAGCGTATTTATTATAGTTGCACTCGCTATCGCCACCGTATTTATTGTGATACGCATTCTTAAAACAGTACCCTATACCGAATACAAGTTGGTGCTTAGTGTGGTTTATATTGTAAGTGTGCTGTTTTTCGGCATGGCCTTTTTGCGCCAGCTGGCTATATCCTACGAGGGCCGGCATTTCAGAATGGTGGGGCTGGTATTTATACCTGGGGCTGTATACCTTGTAAGCCGGCTACAGGTAGGCTATAGAGTAATGTTTGCACTGGTATGGATGGGTATTACTTATGCCAGCCTGCAATACGTTATTAATGGCTACATTACAAACAGGGATCAGGGTTCGCATGGTACTTCGGGCATTACTCAACAATTCTTAGATCAGGCCGGCATTAACGAAGTAACCAAATTAGATAACTCACATACAAATGCCGTATTTGTTTTCCTTAGTCCGGATCTGGCCTTGGAAGTTCGCAACAACCGCTTCATAACTCTCGACCCTATTGACCAGACCATGAAGATCAATTATGAAGATTACCAGCATTGCGGCCACTCGGGGCCTTTACATATTTTCCTGCCTTCTAATTACAAAGGTGCTAAGGCAGCTATGATCTTAAAATCATTTGAAGATTATAAGGGCTTTAAACTAACCCAGCTAAGTTTAGATTACGTAATGTACTCTGCCGATTAAACCGGGCGGTTAATTTCCTTCCAAAGCAGGTCTTTTAATTCTAAAAGGCCTTTTTGTGCAACGGACGATATAAATGTAGCCGGGATATCAGCAGGCAGTTCCAGTTTCATTTCGGCCAATAGTTCGTCGTCTAATAAATCTGATTTAGTAACTGCCAGCACCCTTGGCTTATGGATCAGCTCGGGGTTGTATTCTTCCAACTCATTCAGCAAAATGTCGTACTCTTGTTTCAAGGTACGGTTGGTATCCGCAGGGATCATAAACAGCAATACGGAGTTACGCTCGATATGGCGCAGAAAACGGAAACCTAAACCCTTACCCTTAGATGCACCTTCAATAATACCCGGAATATCGGCCATTACAAAAGATTTGTTATCGCGGTAAGCCACAATGCCCAGGTTAGGTACCAGTGTGGTAAAGGCATAGTCGGCAATCTCCGGCTTGGCTGCAGACACTACAGAAAGTAGGGTTGATTTACCCGCATTTGGGAAACCCACTAAACCCACATCGGCCAGTAATTTAAGTTCGAGTACGTTCCAAACCTCTTTGCCTTCTTCACCGGGTTGGGCAAAGCGCGGGGTTTGGTTGGTTGATGATTTAAAGTGCCAGTTGCCTAAACCGCCCCGGCCACCATCGGTTAATATTTTAGTTTCACCGTCTTGCGTTATCTCAAAAACAACCTCACCGGTTTCAGAATCACGGGCAATAGTACCCAGTGGTACTTCCAGTATTTCATCCCTGCCGGTTTTGCCAGATTTTAATGAGCTGCCACCCGCACCACCATCACCTGCAATTACGTGCTTACGAAACTTAAGGTGCAGCATAGTCCACAACTGGGCATTGCCTTTTACTATAACATGCCCGCCACGGCCTCCATCACCACCATCAGGGCCGCCTTTTGCTGTTAAAATATCGCGGTGCAAGTGCGAAGACCCAGCCCCACCATGCCCCGAACGACAGCATATTTTTACGTAATCAACAAAATTTGAACCTTGAGACATAATGTTAGTCCGGAAGTCGGAAAGACCGTAAGTCCGAAAGCTTATTTTTATAGCCGGAAAGTCCGAAAAGACGGAAAGTCCGAAAGTGTTTAAAATATACAAAGTTCCGAAATCTCCAACTAGCGGATTTTCCGGAACTTCTTGGTTAATGTTATACGATAATGTGTTTCAGTCAATAAATCCTTCGTCTTTCGGTCTTTGCTGACTTTCCCGACTTCCAGACTTAAAAATTAAAAACCTTGTATCACCTCATGAATAGAATCAAAGATCTCATTGATAGAGCCGATACCATTAATGCTGGTGAATTTATTTTGTGCTTTATAAAACTCGGCCACCGGGGCAGTTTTATCGTTATATTCTTTAATACGTTTGGCAATCACTTCAGGGTTTGCATCATCCGGGCGGCCAGATTCTTTTCCTCTCAATAATAATCTTTGCTTCAATTCTTCGGCATCAACCTCCAGTGCAACCATACCGTCAATTTGCGAATCTTTACTTGCTAACAGGCTATCCAATGCTTCGGCTTGTGCAACCGTACGCGGGAAACCATCAAAAATGAATCCTTTAGCATCTTTATTGCTATCCAGTTTATTACTGATCATACCAATTACAACAGCATCGGGCACTAATAAACCATCGTCCATCAGTTTCTTAGCTTCGAGGCCAAGTTCGGTACCATTTGCAATTTCGCTCCGCAGCAAATCACCGGTTGAAAGGTGTATCAGCCCGAACTTTTCAATAATGTTTTGAGATTGTGTACCCTTCCCGGCTCCGGGAGGACCAAACAGTACTAAATTCAGCATGCTTTGATTTTAAATTTAAAAAGCCTTTCAGTACAAAAAATACAGAAAGGCTTAATTTTAAAAGTGGACCTGAAGGGAGTCGAACCCCTAACCTCCTGATCCGTAGTCAGGTGCTCTATCCAATTAAGCTACAGGTCCAAACGATATTTATTCAGAGATTTCGTTATTACTAATTGCGTCTCCGAAACGGAATGCAAAAATAGAAATCCTTTTCAATATCTCCTAAAAAAATTAAAAATTATTTAACCTTTTCTGCAATAGCCTCAAAGTCAGGCAAGTCACCTGCATTCTCTAATACTTCTGCATAAATCACGTTCTGTTCTTCATCCAAAACAAAGGCGGCACGCTTAGAAACGCCCTTTAAACCGAAGGCAAACTCCTGGTATAAGGCTTCGTAAGCAGCAGATACTTCTTTATTAAAATCAGAAAGCAATGGAAACTGGTAGTTATTTTCTTCTTTAAACTTAGCCAAAGTAAAAGGCGAGTCGACAGAAATACCTAAGATCTGTGCATTTAAGCCGTCATAATAACCAAAGCTATCGCGCATGGTGCAAAGTTGCGTAGTACAAACACCTGTAAAAGCTAAGGGAAAAAAGTGGATCACTACTTTCTTTCCTTTAAAATCAGCTAGTGATACCTCTTTAACCTCGGTAGAGTATAATGTAAACTGTGGGGCCGGCTGGCCGATTTGTAATGACATATTTATTGGTTTTGCGGTAAAAATAAATATCTCCCAACAATTGCGTGTTACCTTAATGTATTTATTTTTACAAAAAGCCCCACCTTCATGAAACACGTCATTGCATTCCTACTCTTTACCTGTTTAATCACCAATGCCCAGGCCCAGCAAATAAGCGGTTCTGTAAAAGATGCCAACACAAACGAACCCATAGCTTTTGTATCTATCGCGGTTAAAGGTTCAAATATAGGTACTGTTACAAATGAACAAGGCGAATTTTCAATTAGCACCTCATTACCCGCAACATTAGTTATCAGCCATTTAAGTTACGAACTTAAAGAGATTGCAGTTAGTTCGGGGCAATTATTAGTAATATCGTTAAAACCCCAAACCATCCAGTTGCCCGAAGTTACGGTTGGCAACCCTGCACTAGCCATTATGCGTTCGGCCGTAGCCAGAGCCGGCAAAACTGCACATAACGAGTATTTCCCAAAAGTATTTTTACGGAGGTTTACGCTGGAGGGCGACAAGCCTACCTTTATTGCCGAAAGTTTCTTAAACGCCCAATGGCAAAGCTGGGGGCTGACTAAATACACCATTACCAATAGCCGTTACCTGCAAAACGATAATAGCGTTAGCTATAACAATTTGGCCTTGTTTAGCATGCTGAGCAGTGGCTATATGGGTAACAGCCTCATTGCATCGCCCATATTTCACAAGCCAGATTCGTTGTACAAGTTTAGTATCAAAGAAACTTTTAAGGCCAACGGCCACGAGGTAGCGGTTATCAAATGCGAACTAAAAGACGAAGATTATCCGCATGCTGCTTTTGTAGGCGACTATTATATTGACACTGATAACTACGCCATATTAAAAACGGATGGCACAATACATCATTTTATCATGTCGGCCAGCGGGCCATTTAGCCTAAAGGTGAAAGAGGTAAGAATTGTAACGCAATATAAAATGGATGCCGACAGCAATATGGTGCTCGATTATTCTAACTTCACCTTAAAATCTACCTTGAAAGCCGGTTTTGTGGGCCTTAAACAACTCACTTATACCGGGCAGATCTTTGCCATTGATTATCCGAACCCGGCAAATAAAGCAGGGTTGGAAGATGTAACTATTAGTAAGTTACAAAAGGAGGAAGATAAATTCAAAAGCATTGCCTACGATGCCGAATACTGGAAAAATAATCCGGTTATTAAACGCACCAACACCGAAGATGCTGCTGTTGCCCAACTGGAGCAGCTAAAAAAGGTGAAGGGTAATATTGATAAGCAATAGCAGCAAACAGTATCAGCATAGCAAAGGTTATCCTAACCATGAAAGCAGTAGTAATTACCAAACCCGGCGCGCCGGATGTATTGCAAATACAAGAACGGCCACAACCCAAACCTGCAGCCAACGAAGTATTGATTAAAGTTTCGGCGGCAGGCATTAACCGGCCCGATGTTTTTCAACGAAAAGGTAATTACCCGCCACCTGCTAACGCCCCACAGGATATACCGGGATTAGAGGTTGCTGGCACTATCGAAGAACTTGGACCCAACGTTACCCGATGGCAGATTGGCGACAAAGTTTGCGCTCTCATTAGCGGCGGTGGTTACGCCGAATATTGTATAGCCCCCGAAGGCCAATGCCTCCCCGTACCTGATAATTTAACCATGATGGAGGCAGCATCACTACCAGAAACTTTCTTCACCGTATGGAGTAATGTATTCGACCGCGGACAACTGAAGCCTGGCCAAAGCCTACTAGTACATGGCGGCAGCAGCGGTATTGGTGTTGCGGCTATCCAGACAGCTAAAGCCATGGGCAGTATCGTTTACGCAACTGCCGGCTCTGATGATAAATGCGCCTTTTGTGAGCACTTAGGTGCCGATAAAGCAATCAATTATAAAACACAAAACTTTAAGGACGAAATTAAAAAGCTGACTGAAGGTAAAGGCGTAAACGTGATACTGGACATGATAGGCGGCAATTACACGCCCGACAACCTGCTATCATTGGCAGATGAAGGCCACTTAGTGATGATTAATGCTATGGAAGGCAAAGACGTTCAGGTTGATCTGCGCTGGTAATGCGTAAGCGGTTATTCATCACAGGCTCTATGCTCCGCAGCCGCGAAGCAGCATTTAAAGCAGCTATAGCCAAAAGCCTGGAGGAGCATGTGTGGCCGTTGTTAATATCTAACCAGATTAGGCCGGTTATCTATGAAGTATTCCCGGCAAGCCAGGCTGCCCAGGCACACGAACTGATGGAAGAAGGCTCGCATAAGGGAAAGATTGTGTTGAGCTTTTAATCATAGTTGATGGTTCATAGATCATAGCAGGAACCGCCTATTTGACATAAAAACAAAAGACCTGCAAGTTATTAACTTGCAGGTCTTTTGTTTTTATAGTATTTGAGCCATTGAGCTACTATGAACTATCAGCTATAATCCATGAATTAAAAACTACGGAAACTTAACGCCCCTGTAATTAGCCACATTGGCCAATGGGATGTTAGAACCATATTGGGTATTGATGGCTTTGATAAACTCATTAGCCACTACAGAATAACCTCTTGGCGTTAAGTGGACGCCATCCAGCGAGAAAATGCCGCCGCTGATGTAGGCCGAGCTCAGGCTCACCCCGTCTACCACCAAACCATGCGCCTTTAAATTGTTTAAAAAGGTGTACATATCATTCACCGCTATGTTTTTTGATGCCGCTACCGATTTAATGGTATTGTTGTAAGCAATTACATAATCTTTTGTTAAGGCTACTTCATTCGCATCCAGTACATACTGGTTCTCTATCGGGCTGTACGGGGTTAAGCCATAAGGCAGCATACCTGCAGGGGTAGATACCAGTGTACCGATCTTTGCTGTCGGGAAGGTTAACACGATCAGGTCGTTTGCAGTAGCCGGCCTGGCGGCATAGGTAGTGCCTGCTGCCGTGGCATCGCTTTTGGCATTGATAAACAAGGCCTGCACCGCTGGGTTGGCTTTTTGCACACCGGCAAGGATGGCAGCCACAGTTACCGTATTAAAGTATGGAATCGACGTTACATCGGGGATGGTAGCCACCACGCCTTTCTGTCCGCTGGCAGTCAGCCTGGTCATTACGGTACTGTACAGGGTAGCGAAAGTGCCTTTATCCGTCAGTAAATCGCCTGCACCACCCGAGGTGGCATAACCCAGCGCATCATTATTACCCAGCCAGTTTGAGAAAAAAGTAAAAGGCTTGGCTGTGATGAAATCCAGGTATGCGGTATTGTGGGTGCCTTCGGCTCCGGTAAGCAGTCTTTCGTAAAAACCGTTGAGGTTGCCATAGCTGGCTAAGGTTACGTGTAGTAGTTTAATACCCGGTACACCATAGTTGTTTAAATCGGTACCTGTGTATTTGGCATACGTAATTACATTACCAAAGCCGGGGATAGCCGTTTGCCCGGTTACCGCTAAATTGGTGGTTACCGATGCCGTGATCGGCGAGCCGGTGGCGGTAAAGCCGGTTAATTGTAAATAACCCGAGCCGTTAGCCTGGGCATCTGCAAACAAAGGCTGGGTGAAGCTACCGCCACCTACCGATGCCATTTGTTTGGCAATGATAGATGGGTAAGAGTTTTGCTGCCCTTCCAGGTACAGGCCGCCATCGGCATAACCTGCCGTTAGCGAGTTACCTACCGAAATATATCTCGAGAAATCGGCCGAGCCGTGGCTTGGCGCCGGCGTTTGTACGCTGGGTTTACAGGCATAAAGGCCGGTAAGCAGCAGTATATATAAGTATAGTTTAAAGTTTTTCATCTAATTAAATAATAAGGGTTTACCAATGATAAGCTAATGATACGCCGGGGATATAAACATGTGTTTTAAACGTACCCGATAGTTGCGATTCGATATTGGTTTGGGTACGCGACAGGAGTTTCTCATACTCGAATGATACATCCAGATCTAAACGACTGGCCAGTTTATAGCCCAGGCCACCGGTAAAATAATAACGGTTAGCATCCGGTGCTTCGGGTGTTACATAACCATCTAAAACGGCGGTTGTGGCATAACCACCACCGGCACGTAAAAACAGCTTATCAGAAGCGGCATATTGCGCACCGCCTCTTAAACTTACCGCATCCTTATAATTACGGGGCGAGTAGGTATCCTGTAAGGTTGCAGTATTCTGCGCATAATCAAACGCCAATACTTTATATACACTCCAGTGCACATAATTTACATCGGCTGCCAGTGTCCATCTTTTCGAAGGATAAAAACCAAAGCCTAAAGAGGTTGTTGACGGCAGCGGGATACTAGCTGTAAAAGTATTTGGCTGCGGGAAATTTGCTGCCAGGGAAGGTGCTACACCAAAAATGGCGTTGCCATTTTTAATAGTGGTATTCACCTTAGAGCGGTAATCGATACCAACCGTTATACCCGATTCTGTTTTGAAAAAGACACCTGCATTCCAGCCATAGCCATGGCCGGTGCCTTTCAGGCGGGCCTGGCCGTCGTTGCCATTGGCGTCAGATACCGGGATGGCCCTGGTTAAATCCACGCTGCCTATGTTGTACACAAAACCACCGCCAATGCTTACAAAGTCGGCCAGCTTGATACTTAAGGTAGGTTGGATGTAAATGGCTTTCAGGTTAAGGCTTTCCAGCGCGTACTTTCCCTGCCACTGGTTGCCCCAGTCGGTTAAACCACCAAAGGGTGTATATACACCCACGCCAAATTTCCACCAGTTGCTTTTAGGGCCCCATACCGCGTAAAAGCTAAAAGGTGTTGCAATTTTGTTTTTGGTGTAAAACTGATCGTTGCTGCCCGAGGGATTAAATACCGATTTGAAAATTAACGGGCTTATCCCACCCTGGATGTAGTTTTGGGGCAGCATGGCCATGGCCCCCGGATTGAAAAATACAGAGGCACCATCTTGTAATAAACCCGTGCCGGTATGCCCCATACCGATCTGTTTCTGGCCCTCTAAATTGACCTGGAAGCCTTGCGCAAATGAAAGTGCAGGCAGCAATGCCAGCAAAAAAAGTAAAATTTTTCTCATAATTAAACCTAGGTTTATCTAAAAAAACAATAAAATTGGTCTGCAAACATAGATAAATAGCCTAAAAAGGGCTTAACAATATGTTAATTTTTTTTACCTAAAAAACTTTAATATAAGTATTTAAAAAATCGGTTACAAACCTTAACTTTGCGCCTCTGAAATATTATGTATTAATAATATATACTCAGTAAGTACAATACTTTTTTTAAATACCAGGTTATATATGCCAAACATTGGAAAAATATCACAGATCATCGGTCCGGTAGTTGACGTAAGCTTTAGCGATGATGCTCATCTGCCAAGGATTTACAATGCACTGGAAATTACCAGGGCCAATGGTCAGAAAGTTGTTTTAGAAGTACAGCAGCACTTAGGTGAAGACCGCGTGCGTGCCATAGCAATGGACTCGACTGACGGACTACTGCGCGGAATGCCGGTTACCGATCTGGGATCGCCGATCAAAATGCCGATAGGCGAGGATATCAAAGGCCGCGTATTTAACGTGGTTGGTCAAGCAATTGACGGTATCGAAGACTTAGACAGAACTAACGGTCGTCCTATCCACAACCAGCCGCCACGCTTTGAAGATCTATCAACAGAAACCGAAGTACTGTTTACCGGTATTAAGGTTATCGACTTATTAGAGCCTTATGCTAAAGGTGGTAAAATTGGATTGTTTGGTGGTGCCGGTGTTGGTAAAACCGTATTAATCCAGGAATTGATCAACAACATCGCGAAAGCATATTCTGGTTTATCAGTGTTTGCAGGTGTAGGTGAGCGTACCCGTGAAGGTAACGACTTACTGCGCGAGATGATCGAGTCTGGCATTATCACTTATGGTGAAGAATTTTTACACTCGATGGAAAAAGGCGGATGGGATCTGTCTAAAGTAGATAAAGAAGTATTAAAAGATTCAAAAGCAACATTTGTGTTCGGTCAAATGAACGAGCCTCCTGGTGCCCGTGCCCGCGTAGCTTTATCAGGTTTAACCATTGCCGAGTATTTCCGCGATGGTGATGGTGAAGGCAAAGGCCGCGATATCCTGTTCTTTATCGATAACATCTTCCGCTTCACCCAGGCAGGTTCTGAGGTATCAGCGTTATTAGGCCGTATGCCATCAGCGGTAGGTTACCAACCAACGTTGGCTACTGAGATGGGTATGATGCAAGAGCGTATCACTTCTACAAAACGTGGTTCAATCACTTCGGTACAAGCGGTTTACGTACCTGCTGATGATTTAACTGACCCTGCGCCGGCTACAACCTTCGCCCACTTAGATGCTACTACCGTATTATCACGTAAAATTGCCGAGCTAGGTATCTATCCTGCGGTTGATCCATTGGATTCAACTTCACGTATCCTTAGCGCTGCTGTATTAGGTGATGAGCATTACAATACTGCACAACGCGTAAAAGAAACTTTACAACGCTATAAAGAATTACAGGATATCATCGCCATTTTAGGTATGGATGAGCTTTCTGAAGAAGATAGGTTAACTGTATCACGCGCTCGCCGTGTGCAACGTTTCTTATCTCAGCCATTCCACGTAGCAGAGCAGTTCACTGGTTTAAAAGGCGTTTTGGTTGACATTAAAGATACCATTAAAGGCTTTAACATGATTATGGACGGCGAAGTGGATGAGTATCCGGAAGCTGCATTTAACTTAGTAGGCAGCATTGAAGATGCTATCGAAAAGGGTAAAAAATTATTAGCAGAAGCAAACAATTAATATGCAGATGAGTAAATGTGCAGATATGCAAATCATCATCTGCACATTTGCACATTAGCATATTTGCACATCAAAATATGATTTTAGAAATCTTAACTCCCGATAAAAAAGTGTTTGAAGGCGAAGTAGCTTCGGTTACAGTACCCGGCACACTGGGATCATTTGAAATATTAAACAACCACGCTCCTATCATCTCTACTTTAGAAGATGGTAAGCTGATTGTTCGTGCAGGCAACAATGCCAAGCAGGAAGTTTTCCTGATACACGGCGGTGTTGTTGAAGTTTTAGATAACAAAGTAATGGTGCTTGCAGAAGGCATTACCCACCGTTAAGCTGTTAAACTGATATTTATAAAAAGCCCTTCGAGTTTCGAAGGGCTTTTTTGTGGGTAATTATATCCCGTTTGCCGTATTGAGCGCTAGCCTTGGATTTAATACTTTAGATCGATCTTTTACATTTCCTATCCCTGTAAAACCATCAAATAAAAACGGCATAACAACTCTGTAAACAAGAGCAGTTATGCCGTAATGATATAAGTTAGGTATTCTGATAATGGCCGTGGCCTAACCAATAACATTGATAAATGGATCCCATGAATAATAGCCCACGATGCTGCCTGTGGTATTATTTATTACAATAAACGATAGCGTATATTGTAAAACTACACCCGGCTGTAACAAAGTGGCCTGGGCAAAAGCAACCTGGTTTTGATACAGCGTAGGGGTACCAGTGACATTGCCGCTTGGAGGTAAATAATTATTTACTTTTACAGAAAGGTAAACCAAAGGGCTTATTGCCTGTGACGCTGGGATGCCTTGAGTTTGCGAATTAAATGTTCCGTTATACAGATAAACTGTATTATCCGCATTATTATCGAATGTATTAATTGACCATTCAATAGTATCGCCCGAATTTGCGTTTACTTCAAGTTCAGACTGGCCTTCATTATTGTTGACATTGCCACTTTGGGTAGTCATTGAGATATAAACATCTGATTGACTCCATGAACCAAGGCCTGTTGGGTTAGTTTCAGAACCCGCAGGCAATGCTTTCGCAACGATTGCTGCTGCATCAACTAAAATTTGAATGTTAATAATAGACATTTTTTTATTTATTTGCCTTCCTACTTATATGGCTTTTCGGATTACGCCCCCGCTTTAAGAAATCTGTACGGGCAGACCGTTTTTTAAAGTGGGTTCTGCTCCACCGGTTTTTCAAAAGCTTTTGATACACCAAATCTAGTGGGCAGCCCTACAAGTAAACAGCGTATAAATACTTAACTTATGGATTGAGTATTTACCCCCTTCAGGAATATTATTACCGACAAGAAAAAGACATGAATTTTACTTCATCGAAGAAAAAGGGATTTGCAATGCCTGTGCAGATTTAATAGTTTAGGCAAGTGCTATAAACGGGTAGCTCCTACAGAGCATGAAGGCTTAACTTAATGACATTGCATGCT
>NZ_MPPL01000001.1:3736060-3736308 GCF_001911425.1 Mucilaginibacter polytrichastri
AGGCACTCGAAGTACGGTGGTGAGGGCTTCTACGCTTAATACTAAAGCAAATGATCGAACCCATTCCAACAACTTTTCTCACCACTCCGTCAGTTTTACGCCGAAAACCGACCCTCATACTATGCATGCATAACGAACATACCGAATACCAATTTCAACTTTGGTATAGTAGCATAAATATTTAATTCTTTATATTTTAATAAATACAGAATTAAAATTTGATATTTATAAATTAGTAAAATTATATT
>NZ_MPPL01000001.1:3736411-3805120 GCF_001911425.1 Mucilaginibacter polytrichastri
TTATTTTATTTTTTTTGATTGTCTATTGCTTCTTAATTTGCATCTCTCTAATTTACAAATAACAAATTTACAAGCAGCTGAAATAGACACAAGCGCATACCAAATATACCAGTTGCTGTAAACCCACAAATAAAAATATAACAAATAATGAGTACTACTACTGATACCGAACAAAGCGTAGAATTAAACCGCTACAGTAAAACCTTAACCGCCGACCCTACCCAACCGGCTGCGCAGGCCATGCTTTATGGTATTGGTTTAACTGATGATGATATGAAAAAACCCCAGGTTGGCATCGCCAGCATGGGTTACGATGGCAATACCTGTAACATGCACTTAAATGATTTAGCCAAAGTGGTGAAGAAAAGTACATGGAATGAAAACATGGTAGGCCTTATATTTAATACCATTGGCGTAAGCGATGGCATGAGCAACGGTACAGAAGGTATGCGTTACTCATTAGTAAGCCGCGATATTATTGCCGATTCTATTGAGGCCGTTTGTGGTGCTCAATATTATGATGGCTTAATTACCATTCCCGGTTGTGATAAAAATATGCCGGGTTCTGTAATTGCAATGGGCCGTTTAAACCGTCCCTCTATTATGGTTTACGGTGGTACTATTAAACCGGGGCATTACAAAGGCGAAGATTTAAACATTGTATCTGCATTTGAGGCTTTAGGTAAAAAAATTGCCGGCCAGATGGATGAGTTCGATTTTCAGCAGATCATCAGAAATGCTTGCCCTGGCGCTGGTGCTTGTGGTGGTATTTATACCGCTAACACCATGGCTGCCGCTATCGAGGCTTTGGGTATGAGCTTGCCTTACTCCTCTTCTACCCCGGCTTTGAGCCCGGAGAAACTGGAAGAATGTACTGCAGCAGGAAAAGCGATCTTAACTTTATTAGAGAAAGATATCAAACCTTCGGACATCATGACCCGCAAGGCATTTGAGAACGCCATTGTTACCATTATGGTAATGGGTGGATCAACAAATGCGGTGTTGCACTTAATTGCCATGGCAAAAAGTGTTGATGTACCATTAACTCAGGATGATTTCCAAACCATCAGTAACCGGATCCCATTACTGGCCGATATGAAGCCAAGCGGTAAATACATGATGGAAGATTTACATAAAGTAGGTGGTATCCCTGCAGTAATGAAATATTTATTATCGTTAGGTTGGTTACACGGCGATTGCTTAACTGTAACAGGTAAAACCATTGCCGAAAACCTGGAATCTGTACCTGCATTAGATTTCGATAAGCAAAAAGTATTCTTACCAAAAGAAGAAGCGATTAAAGCAACCGGTCACTTACAGATCCTTTACGGAAACATTGCTACCGGTGGTAGCGTTGCCAAAATTACAGGTAAAGAGGGCGACCACTTTGAAGGCCCCGCCCGCGTATTTGATGGCGAGTTCGAACTGATTCATGGGATTCAAAGCGGCCGTGTTAAATCTGGCGATGTAGTGGTTATCCGCAATGTAGGCCCTAAGGGTGCACCAGGAATGCCAGAAATGCTAAAACCAACCTCTGCTATTTTCGGTGCTGGTTTGGGTAGTTCGGTAGCGTTAATTACAGATGGCCGTTTCTCTGGTGGTACACATGGTTTCGTAGTAGGGCACATCACACCCGAGGCATTTGACGGCGGTGCTATTGCTTTTGTAAAAGATGAAGACAAGATCATCATCGATTCAAAAACAAACCAGATCAACCTCATCATCAGCGATGAAGAAATGGCAGCCCGCAAAGCAGCATGGGTTCAGCCTAAATTAAAAGTGACTAAAGGCGTTTTATACAAATACGCCAAAAGCGTTACCACGGCTGCAGAGGGTTGTGTAACGGATGGCGAATAAATAATATTGCTGATACGAATAAAGAAACCTTACAGCCGACCAAACCTAAATGAAAAAGATCTTATCACTGTTAATTTTTAGTTTTTTTTCTACCATTATTTACGCCCAGGTTAGTGACTCAAAATCACTTTCAGACAGCACAATTCAATGGAAAAAAGGTAGTTTTTGGGTTCGGGGTAATTATACGATTGGCGATGTGCCAACAACTAATAAAGTTGTTTATAACAAGTTAAAAAATTCTACGGCATCGGCTAATGAACTTAAAGAGTACAATAAATATAAGCACCTAACCGCTTATTCTTTTGGGGCAGCGATGTCATGCTTAGTAGCATCTTTAATAGTTGATAAAGGCTCAAGCTCATGGAAAAGCACTTCGGGTAAAGTGTTATTTGGTGTAGGATGTGGATTATAATACCCGAATTTATTTTTGCCAATAAGAAAAAGCAGCATTTGAAACGTGCAGTAGATATATATAATCAACAGATTATATAATAGTAATAAAAGTCCGGAGGTCGAGAATAAGTAATGATTGACCAATGACAAACAAATAGAATAAAAACAAAGTAATATGAACGAGACAGCAATTGCACAGCAGGAGTTAGTAACTGCACCCGAAAACGAGGTAGCAGTAGAGCTTACAGGATCGGCCGCTTTATTAGAAGCGCTACTGGTCGAAGGCGTCGATACTATTTTTGGATACCCCGGTGGCGCAATTATGCCCGTCTACGATGCTTTGTATGATTATAAAGAAAAGCTTAACCATATACTGGTTCGCCACGAGCAAGGTGGTATCCACGCCGGTCAGGGTTATGCACGTACCTCTGGTAAAGTGGGTGTTGTGTTTGCAACCAGCGGCCCAGGCGCTACTAACTTAATCACCGGCCTGGCCGATGCACAGATTGATAGCACACCATTGGTTTGTATCACCGGTCAGGTTTTTGCACACCTGTTGGGTACCGATGCTTTTCAGGAAACTGATATCATCAACATTTCATCACCGGTTACCAAGTGGAACTACCAGGTTACAGATGCTACCGAAATTCCGGAAGTACTGGCTAAGGCATTTTACATTGCCCGCAGCGGTCGGCCGGGTCCGGTTTTGATCGATATTACCAAGAACGCACAGATCCAGAAATTTCAGTTCAAGGGTTATACGCCTTGCAACCATATCCGCAGCTACAGGCCAAAACCAATTGTTCGTAACGAATATGTTGAGCAGGCAGCCGCGCTGATCAATCAGGCTAAAAAACCATTTATCTTATTTGGCCAGGGTGTTATTTTGGGCGAAGCAGAAAAAGAGTTTAAAACTTTTGTCGAAAAATCTGGCATCCCTGCCGCATGGACCATTTTAGGGGCAGGCGCTATCCCTACAGATCATCCGCAAAATGTGGGTATGTTGGGTATGCACGGCAACTACGGCCCTAACGTATTAACCAACGAGTGCGATGTGCTAATTGCCATCGGTATGCGTTTTGATGATCGTGTAACCGGCCGTTTAGATAAATACGCTAAACAGGCACAAGTTATCCATTTGGATATTGACCCGGCAGAGATCGACAAAAACGTAAAAAGTACCGTACCGGTATGGGGCGATTGTAAAGAAACTTTACCCTTGCTTACCGCCTTGGTTGATCAGAAGCAACATACCGAGTGGTTAAATTTATTTAACGAATACACTGCCAAAGAAGTTGAAGCAGTAATTGATGCAGAACTACACCCAACTACAGGCGAAATGACTATGGGCGAGGTAATAAATCAGCTGAATATATTAACCAAAGGCGAAGCTGTTATTGTGAGCGACGTAGGCCAGCACCAAATGGTAGCCTGCCGTTATGCCGACTTTAAACAAACCCGTAGCAATATTACCAGCGGTGGTTTAGGCACCATGGGCTTTGCATTGCCAGCTGCTATCGGCGCAAAATATGGTGCGCAAGATCGCACCGTGGTAGCCATCATTGGCGATGGTGGTATGCAAATGACCATCCAGGAACTGGGTACCATTATGCAGAGCGGTGTTGATGTAAAGATCATCATCTTAAACAACCGTTTCTTAGGCATGGTTCGCCAATGGCAGGAGTTGTTTAACGAGCGTCGTTACTCATTTGTTGACATCCAAAGCCCGGACTTCGTTCAGGTGGCAGCAGGTTACCGCATCCCCGGTAAATGCATAAGCGAACGCGAAGAATTACAACCGGCGCTTGAGCAAATGCTTAACAACAAAGGTTCTTTCTTATTAGAAGTGATGGTTACTAAAGAAAACAATGTTTTCCCGATGGTACCACAAGGATGCAGCGTTAGCGAAATCAGATTAAAATAATCCCAGAGCGTTTTAAAGAAACAAACATGGACAAGCAGGAATTTAACATCACCGTATATACCGAAAACCAGATTGGTCTGCTGAATCGCATCGCCATCATTTTCACCCGCAGGAAAATCAATATCGATAGCCTGAATACCTCTCCTTCTGAGATCAATGGTATCCACCGTTTCAACATCGTAATTGATGAAACTGAAGAAGTAGTACGCAAACTTTGCCGCCAGATTGAGAAACAGGTGGAAGTATTAAAAGCATACTACCATACCAATGCCGACGTTATTTGGCAAGAGATGGCGCTTTATAAAGTACCTACCGAGCTTATTGCCGAGAAGGCCAGCGTTGAGCGTTTACTGCGCGAGAACGGTGCCCGTGCGGTAGTGATCCGTAAAGATTATATCGTGTTTGAAACCACCGGACACCGCGAGGAAACCGACAACCTGATCAAAGTTTTACAACCTTACGGCCTGATCGAATTTGTTCGCAGCGCGCGTATCGCCATCATCAAAGACAGCGAAGGTTTTAACTCTAAGATTCGCGAGTTTGAACGTTTAGACCCAAGCGAAGAGGTTATCGAAAACGAATACCTGAACAAAGGACAAAAGGTATTTACCATGTAGTGAGTTGATAAGTAATAGATCATGGATCATAGCCGAATTAGAGCTACTATGAACTATCAACCATTAACTATGAACTAAAAACAATTAAGTAACATCATAAAACCCATCGGTGAAATCAAAAAACATCGGTGAAATCAAAGAAATAAAAAAACAAAAAACAATGGCACAATTAAATTTTGGCGGCACTGAAGAAAACGTAGTAACCCGCGATGAATTTCCACTTTCGAAAGCACAGGAAGTATTAAGCAAAGAAGTAGTAGCCGTTATTGGTTACGGAGTTCAAGGGCCAGGCCAGGCGCTAAATCAAAAAGACAATGGTATTAATGTTATCGTTGGTCAGCGTAAAGGTTCAAAAAGCTGGGATAAAGCTGTAAGTGATGGCTTTGTACCGGGCGAAACCCTTTTCGAAATTGAAGAAGCCCTTGAAAAAGGAACTATCTATTGCTACTTATTAAGCGATGCTGCACAAATTGAATTGTGGCCAACTGTTAAAAAACACTTAACTCCGGGTAAAGCATTATACTTCTCTCATGGTTTCGGTATCACTTTTAAAGAGCAAACCGGCATCATCCCTCCTGCAGATGTTGACGTATTTTTAGTTGCGCCTAAAGGTTCTGGTACTTCATTACGCCGTATGTTCTTGCAGGGTCGTGGCTTAAACTCAAGCTTCGCTATCTTCCAGGATGCAACTGGTAAAGCTTGGGAAAGAGTTGTTGCCTTAGGTATTGCTGTAGGTAGTGGTTACCTGTTCGAAACAGATTTCAAAAAAGAAGTATTCAGTGATTTAACAGGCGAGCGTGGTACGCTGATGGGTTGTATCCAGGGTATTTTTGCTGCTCAATACGATGTATTACGTAGCAAAGGCCACACGCCATCAGAAGCATTTAACGAAACTGTTGAAGAATTAACTCAATCGTTAATGCCATTAGTTGCAGAAAACGGTATGGACTGGATGTATGCAAACTGTTCTACTACTGCACAACGTGGTGCGTTAGACTGGTGGAAAAAATTCCGTGATGCTACAAAACCGGTATTTGAAGAATTGTACGAAAGTGTTGCTACAGGCAAAGAGTCACAACGCTCTATCGACCTGAACAGCCAACCGGATTACCGCGAAAAACTGGATGCAGAATTGAAAGAATTACGCGATAGCGAATTATGGCAAGCAGGTAAAACTGTACGCAGCTTACGCCCTGAGAACCAGGCTGTAGAAAGCATTAGCTAATATAGCCTCAACCCGGCCCTCTCATGAAGAATAAGAAGGTAAGAAAAGGTTAAATATAAATTATACTACTTGTCATTGCGAAAGGCTTTTAAAGCCCTCTCCCCCGGAGAGGGTTGGGTGAGGCTCTTTCGCACTGACAAATTTTTCAATTATGGGAAATACATTATTCGATAAGATTTGGGATGCCCACGTGGTGAGCAGTAAGGAAGGATTTCCGGATATTTTATATATCGATACCCATTTTATACACGAGGTAACCAGTCCGCAGGCATTTGATGGTTTGCGTAAACGCGGTTTACCAGTACTTAGGCCACAACAAACTGTTGCCACAGCAGATCATAACGTGCCAACCTGGGACCAGCACTTACCTATCAAGGAAGAGCTTTCGCGTTACCAGGTTGATATGCTGACTAAAAACTGTGCTGAGTTTGGTGTTGAGCTTTATGGTTTAGGCCACCCTTACCAAGGCATTGTACACGTAATTGGTCCCGAACTTGGTATTACCCGCCCCGGTGGTACTTACGTTTGTGGCGATAGCCATACTTCAACCCATGGCGCGTTTGGTGCTATTGCGTTTGGTATCGGCACATCGCAGGTAGAACAGGTTATGGCTACACAATGCCTGCTTCAGTCTCGCCCTAAAAGAATGAAAATTGAAGTTAACGGTAAACTGCAAAACGGTGTTGGCGCTAAAGATATTATCCTATACATCATCTCTAAAACCACCGCTGCCGGCGGTACTGGTTATGCGGTTGAATATGCCGGTGATACCATCCGCTCGTTAAGCATGGAGGGCCGCATGACCATCTGTAACATGAGCATCGAAATGGGTGCCCGTTGCGGACTGATTGCGCCTGATGATACCACTATAGAATACGTACAAGGTCGCGAATTTGCCCCTAAAGGCGAAGACTGGGATAAAGCAGTTGCTTACTGGAATACGCTTTACTCTGATGATGATGCACAGTTTGACAGTGTATTAAACTTCAACGCCGAAGATATTGAGCCGATGATCACCTACGGAACTAATCCGGGCATGGGCATCGGCGTAACACAGCATGTACCGGTTACAGCTGATGTTGATCCAACAGAACAAAAATCATATGCTAACTCGTTAGCCTATATGGGCGTGCATGATGATGAATCATTGATCGGTAAACCGATTGATTATGTATTCATAGGCAGTTGTACGAACTCCCGTATCGAAGACCTGCGCGAAGTAGCAACCTTTTTTAAAGGCCGCCACAAAGCAGATCACGTTACCGTATGGGTGGTACCGGGCTCTAAACAAGTACAGGAACAAGCCATTGCCGAAGGGTTGGACAAGGTTTTCGAAGCAGCAGGTTTTCCGCTACGCGAACCTGGTTGCAGTGCTTGCTTAGGTATGAATGAGGACAAGATCCCGGCAGGTAAATACTGCGTATCAACCTCAAACAGAAACTTTGAAGGCCGTCAGGGTCCTAATTCACGTACGATACTGGCAAGTCCGTTAACTGCAGCAGCAGCGGCGGTGACTGGTAAGATTACGGATATACGTGAGTTACTTGCCGAAGGAGAATTAGTAGGATAAATAAACATTGTCATTACGAGACGTTTAAAGCCCTCTACTTTGGAGAGGATTGGGTGAGGCAACGCAATGACAAAAACTAAAATATATGATACTAGAAGTTGCCATATTAGATGTAATACCGGGATCTGAAAATGATTTCATTGCTGCGTTTGCAAAAGCACAACATATTATATCTGGTATGGCCGGTTACATTTCGCATCAATTAAAAAGATGTGTAGAAAATGCAAGCCGATTCATTTTACTGGTCGAATGGGTAAAACTATCAGACCATACAGAAGGCTTCCGGAAATCAAAAGAATATATAGAATGGAAAAGTTTATTGCATCATTTTTATGATCCTTTTCCAACTGTAGAACATTATCAATAAAAAAAAATTGTCATTACGGGGCGCTTTAAAGCCCTCTCCTCTGGAGAGGGTTGGGTGAGGCTGACTACATGACATAAACGAAAATATAATGTCAACGAAAATTTTTAAACACATTCAATCAACAGCAGTACCGTTGCCGATTGAAAATATTGATACCGACCAGATTATCCCGGCAAGGTTTTTAAAAGCCACCACCCGCGATGGCTTTGGTAATAACCTTTTCCGTGACTGGCGTTTTGATGAGAACGATAACCCTAAACAAGAGTTCGTACTCAACAACCCAACCTACGCTGGTAAGGTACTGGTAGCAGGCAAAAACTTTGGTTGCGGAAGCAGCCGCGAGCATGCTGCCTGGGCACTGTCTGACTATGGTTTCGACGCCGTGGTAAGCAGCTTTTTTGCAGATATATTTAAAGGCAACGCACTTAACAACGGCTTACTACCCGTACAGGTAAGCGATGATTTTTTAGCTAAAATTTTCGACGAACTGTACAGTGACAAAGATGCCCAGATCGAAATTGACCTGGAGCAGCAAGTAATCCGCATCAGCAATACAGGTGATGAAGAAGCTTTCGAAATCAACGCGTACAAAAAGGCTTGCCTTACTAATGGGTATGATGATATCGATTATATACTTAGCAATAAGGCACTGGTAGAAGAATTTGAAAGTAAACGATAATTAACCAATATGTCATTGCGAGCGATAGCGTGGCAATCTCGTCGGAGATTATAAACGCAACGAGATTGCTTCGTTCCTCGCAATGACAAAGTAAAAGATATGGCAACCACAAACAAATTCATCAAACGTGATCCATCAACAAGTAAATTGTTTGATGAGCGTAGTCTGCAAAGAGATTACGCAACGCTTGCGTCTTTGTTAAAACCGGGCATGCAGGTGCTTGATGTTGGCTGTGGTACAGGTGCTATATCGAAAGATATAGCAAATATAATAGGGCCGCAGGGGCAAGTTACCGGCATCGATAACACAGGTCATTTTATTGAAAGTGGCAAGGAAACTTATAATGATGTCGAAAATCTGGAACTGATCCACACAGATCTGTTTGATTTTAATCCGGAAGAAAAATTCGACCTCATAGTTTCGGCACGTACTATTCAGTGGTTAAGTAATCCGCAGGAAGCTATTGCCAAAATGAAAAGTATGTTGAAGCCAGGCGGCTGGTTATCTGTTTTAGATTATGACCATACCGCTTTAGCCTGGATACCGGAGCCACCTTTAAGCATGCGCAGATTCTACGCCACTTTTTTAAGATGGCGATCTGATGCAGGCATGAACAACGAGGTTGCCGAAGATGCTAAAGGCTTTTTCGAAGAACTGGGTTTCCAGAACATCGAAGTGCTGAATGCTGATGAAGTATACGAAAAAGGTCAGCCTGATTTTGAGCACAAGATCAGCATCTGGAGTAAAGTAGCAGCCATGAATCAGATTGTGGAAGAAGGCTACATCAGCGACGCAGACAGGCTGCAAGCCATTGAAGATTACAACCAATGGATTGCCACCGATGCCAAGCAAATGATAATGAAATTGAAAGAAACAAGAGGACAAAATCTTTAAATATAAAAAGGACCGTCATGCTGAACTTGTTTCAGCATCCCACAGGACATTTCCATCTGCTAAGCATTTTGCAGACTTTGCACGTGAGATGCCGAAACAAGTTCGGCATGACGGTTAGATAAAACTAAACATGAAAAAACACATCTTAGTTATTCCAGGTGATGGCATTGGCCCCGAGGTTACGACCTGGGGCAAAGCTGTTTTGGAAGAAATTGCTGCACAATACAATCACGAATTTACTTTTGACGAGGCGTTAATGGGTCATGCGGGCATCGAAGCCACTGGCAATCCCTTGCCCGACGAGACTTTAGAAAAAGCAAAAGCCAGCGATGCCATCCTGTTTGGCGCCATTGGCCATATTAAATATGATAACGATCCGTCTGCAAAGGTTCGCCCCGAGCAGGGGTTATTGAAAATCCGTAAAGAACTTGGGTTATATGCTAACCTGCGCCCCATCATGCTGTTTGATGAGCTGCTGGATGCATCGAGCTTAAAGCCAGAAGTATTACGCGGTACCGATATCTTGTTTTTCCGCGAGCTGACCGGTGATGTTTACTTCGGCGAAAAAACTCGTAGCGAAGACAGAAACACAGCATCAGACCTAATGATCTATCATCGTTACGAGGTGGAACGAATTGCTAAAAAAGCATTCGAAGCTGCACAAGTGCGTGGTAAACGCCTTTGTTCTGTAGATAAAGCTAACGTATTGGAATCGTCACGCCTATGGCGCGAAGTGGTACAGGAACTGGCTAAACAATACCCTGATGTGGAAACAGAGCACATGTTCATCGACAATGCAGCCATGCAACTGGTTAAGAACCCTAAAAAATTTGATGTGGTGCTTACAGCCAATTTATTCGGAGATATTTTAACTGATGAGGCTTCGCAAATTGCAGGTTCGATGGGTATGCTGGCATCTGCCTCTATTGGCGACGGTACCGGTTTCTTTGAGCCTATCCACGGTTCGGCGCATGATATTGCCGGTCAGGACAAAGCTAATCCGCTGGCATCTATCTTATCTGTGGCTTTGATGCTGGAGATTAGTTTTGGCCTGAAAGACGAAGCCAAAAAGATTACCGACGCCATCGACAAAACATTAAAAGACGGCTACCGCACCGGCGACATCGCCGATGCCAATACCGACAAAGCCAAAATACTAGGTACCCAGGCAATGGGACAAAAAGTTTTGGAATACTTGAAGGGATAATAGGACAAAGGACTTTTATACAAAGGACAAAAATTAAATAATAATTCCTTCTCCTTTGGAGAGGGCTAGGAGAGGCTCTTATGAACTGGAACGCTGATTTATACGATCAAAAACACGCATTCGTTTACCAATTTGGTGAAAACGTGGTGGAGCTGCTGGATGTTAAACCCGGCGAACGCATCCATGATGTAGGTTGTGGTACAGGCTACCTCACCCGGCAGATCAAAAATCTGGGTGCTGATGTTGTGGGTACAGATTACTCTCCGGAAATGATCGCGCAAGCGCAAAAGCTATATCCCGAAGTAAAATTTGCTGTAGCCGATGCGGGCAACCATCAATTTATAGAACCTTTTGATGCCGTGTTCAGCAATGCGGCGCTGCACTGGGTAAAAAACCAGGACGGTATGATTGCTTCGGTTTATAACAGCCTGAAACCCGGCGGCCGCTTTGTGGCCGAAATGGGTGGCAAAGGTAATGTTGATAAACTACTGGCTGCTACACAAAGCACACTGGCTAAATACGGCTACCACGAACAGGCCAAAATCAATCAATGGTATTTCCCATCATTAGGCGAGTATGCCAGCCGTTTAGAGTCGCATGGTTTTCGCGTAACCTTTGCTTCGCACTTCGACCGTAAAACACCGTTGCAGGATGGTGCTCAAGGCGTGGCCAAATGGATAGAAATGTTCGGCTCGGTGTATTTTAAAGATATCCCCGAGCAAGATAAACAACAAATACTGGCAGAAATTACCGAAATACTTCGCCCCTACTATGACGAAAACGGACAATGGTATGCCGATTATAAAAGATTAAGATTTATAGCTGTTAAAGAGATTTGAGATAATCTCTAAATTCATTTGCAGACGTATAAGATAATAAGAAATAAAAAGAACACATGTGAGAGCAGGATCGACAGACAAGTAAAAGTCTCAAATCTCATATCTCACATCTAAAATTTAAGAAAATATGCTACACGATCCAAACCGCGTTTATGTATTTGACACCACCCTACGTGATGGTGAGCAGGTACCGGGCTGCCAGTTGACAACGCCTGAAAAGATAGAGATAGCCCGCGAACTGGAACTCCTGGGCGTAGATATTATCGAGGCTGGTTTCCCGGCATCAAGCCCCGGCGATTTTCAAAGCGTTGTTGAAATTGCCAAGGCTGTAAATAACCCTACTATTTGTGCTTTAACACGCGCACATCAAAAAGATATTGATGCCGCTGTTGAGGCCCTTAAATATGCTAAGCATCCGCGCATCCATACCGGTATCGGCTCGTCTGACATGCACATTAAAACCAAATTTAACAGCACCCGCGAAGAGATTCTGGAACGTGCTGTTGCTGCGGTTAAATACGCTAAAAAATCGGTAGAAGATATTGAGTTTTATGCCGAAGATGCCGGCCGTGCCGATATTGTTTACCTGGCGCAAATGGTTGAAGCCGTTATTGCTGCCGGTGCAACGGTTGTAAACATCCCCGATACTAATGGTTATTGCCTGCCCGATCAATACGGCAGCAAGATCAAGTACCTGAAAGAAAATGTCAAAAACATTGATAAAGCCATCATCTCGGTACATTGCCATAACGATTTAGGCCTGGCCACTGCCAACTCTATCGCAGGTTTGCAAAATGGTGCCCGGCAGATAGAAGGTACCATTAACGGGATTGGCGAGCGTGCAGGCAATACCTCTATCGAAGAAGTCGTCATGGTGCTGAAAACGCACCAGGTGCTTGGCCTGCATACTAACATCAACACTAAAATGTTTTTTGAATTAAGCCGCATGGTAAGCACGCAAATGCGGATGCCTGTGCAGGCTAACAAAGCTATTGTTGGTGCCAATGCTTTTGCACACAGTTCGGGCATCCATCAGGATGGGTTCTTAAAAAACAGGGAAAACTACGAGATCATTCGCCCCGAAGATGTGGGCTTCCCGAGTGCAAGTATTGTACTAACAGCACGCAGTGGCCGCCATGCTTTAAAATTTCACTTAGAGCGTTTGGGTTACAACTTAAGCAAAGATGACCTCGCCGATGTTTATACCAAATTTTTAACCCTTGCCGACAATAAGCTCGACATTAATGATGATGATCTGAAAAGCCTGATGGTTGCTCAGCTAGTAAAACAATAATGAGTACCGAAACTAAATATCATCTTGATTTTGAGTCGGCCGCGCAAAGGCTAAAAGGTGTTATACGCCGTACACCGCTGGAGTTTAACCAGGTACTTTCTGATCGTTTCGATTGCGAGATCTACCTGAAACGCGAAGACCTGCAGGTAGTACGTTCCTACAAATTGCGTGGTGCCTATAATATGATTAGTCAGCTAAATGAGGATCAGATGCGCCGTGGCATTGTTTGCGCAAGTGCGGGTAACCATGCACAGGGTGTGGCTTTTTCCTGCAAAAAATTAGGTATACGCGGCGTA
The DNA here is from genome assembly GCF_001911425.1 of Mucilaginibacter polytrichastri. GTDB lineage: Bacteria > Bacteroidota > Bacteroidia > Sphingobacteriales > Sphingobacteriaceae > Mucilaginibacter > Mucilaginibacter polytrichastri. The sequence continues at coordinate 3,749,574 of NZ_MPPL01000001.1, forward strand.
ATCTTTATGCCCGAAATTACCCCGAACCAAAAGGTTAAACAAACCCAGATGTTTGGCAATGGCAGCATAGATATTATACTGGTGGGCGACACTTTCGACGATTGCCTGAAAGAAGCCCTGGCGTATACCGAAGAACACGGCATGACCTTTGTACCCCCTTTCGACAATGAACGGATTGTAGAAGGCCAGGGCACCGTTGGCGTTGAAATATATGAAGACCTGCCCGATGCCGAAGTGGTAATTATGCCCATTGGTGGCGGCGGCCTTGCAGCCGGTGCCGGTACTTACCTGAAACAACAAAACCCCAACATTATATTAGCCGGAGTTGAGCCAGAAGGTGCGCCATCTATGTTTATGGCGCTGGAGGCCGGCGAACCGATAACCTTAGCTAAGGTAAATCGCTTTGTTGATGGTGCATCGGTTAAACGTGTGGGGAGTATCAACTTCGAGATCTGCCAGCAAATACTGGATGATATGCTTACCGTGCCCGAAGGTAAGATCTGTACCGCCATGCTAAAGCTCTATAACGAGGATGCGATAGTGGTTGAGCCCGCAGGTGCGCTATCTGTTGCTGTGCTCGATCTGTACAAAGAGCAGATCAGGGGCAAAAAGGTAGTATGCATTATCAGCGGCGGTAATAACGATATTGACCGTATGCAGGATATTAAAGAGCAATCACTGCTTTACGAAGGATTGAAACATTACTTCATCGTTCGTTTCCCGCAACGCCCGGGCGCTTTAAAACTATTTGTAAGCGAGGTTTTAGGCCCGCACGATGATATTACCCGTTTCGAGTTTATCAAAAAAACCGAGCGCGAAAGCGGCCCTGCCCTGGTAGGTATCGAACTAAGATCTGCCGATGATTACAAGGCCCTATTAGAACGCATGGAAGCCAACCGTTTTGAGGTAATTGAAATCAACAGGGACCAGACGCTGTTTGAGTACCTGGTATAGGTTAGAGGCAAGAGATAAGAAACCGTAGAGACACAATACATTGTGTCTTTTTTATTTAGCACATCTTTAACATACGTACATTTTATCTCTAAATAATTATCTTTAGAGCAATACCTTAATATGCGTAAAGCCCTTATCTTGTTTTGCTGCCTACCCTTTATGGGCAATGCACAATCCAATAATATTAAACTAATTGACCTGTATCTTAACGGCGAATACCAGCAAAGCTTTAATGGCAATGTGCTAATCGCACAGCATGGTAAAACTATTTACCAGAAGGCATTTGGTTACCGTAATATCGATTTAAAGCTACCGCTTAATAATTCATCGGTATTTGAGTTAGCCTCGGTTTCAAAGCAGTTTACCGCTCTAAGCATTTTGCAGTTGAAGGAGCAGGGCAAACTTAAACTTACTGATTCGCTACGAGCTTATTTCCCACAACTTCCCTATCACAATATCACCATACAAAACCTGCTTACTCATACATCTGGCTTGCCCGATTATTTGAATCAAATGATTAAAAAGTGGGATCATAAACAAATAGCTTTTAATAACGATGTTATTGATTTTTTGGCCATTAATAAACCAAAACTACTCTTTACGCCAGGATCACAGTACGAATATTCAAATACAGGCTACGTTATATTAGCCAGCATTATCGAAAAATTGACGGGGGAGAGCTACAACAATTATCTAAAGCAACAGATATTTAAACCACTGGGTATGGATAGTTCACGCGTGTACAATACCCGCCGATCCAAACAAGATACTATTGCCAATTATGCCTACGGCTATGTTTATAACGCAGCGTATAAAAAGTACGTGCTGCCGGATAGCTTAAAGAAATTTGATTTTGTTTATTGGCTCGACGGTATAACCGGCGATGGCACTGTAAACTCTACCACCAGAGATTTATTGAAATGGAACAATGCATTGCTTAGCAACAAGCTAATTAACGCTCTTGATCAGAAAGATATGCTTTCCCCTCATGTACTTACAGATACAATTACCAATGCCCACTATGGTTATGGGATTGATATATTGAAAGATGAATTGGGCAATTTTACCACACATAGCGGCAGCTGGCCGGGTTACACTTCTGTGCTTACTCATTACGAAACGGGAGATTATACGGTAATTGTTTTATCGAACAATGAATCTAACGCTGTAGGCATTTCACAAGCACTTTGCCATATATTAAACGGCCGTGCCGTTGTACAGCCTTACCGGCATCAGGAAACCAATGTTGATCCTGCAATTTTAGATAAATATGTAGGGACATACATGTTCACTTTAAAAATTGAATTAGTAAAAAGAGATGGAAAACTGTACAGGCATTTACCTGGCCGGAGTATTAATTCGGATGTTGAACTCAAACCCGAATCTCCCACCAAGTTTTTTTATAGCAATAGGGCAGATATCCAGATTGAGTTTGAATTAGATAAACAAGGTAATGTGGCACATAGCTACTTAATTAATTATGGCCTTAAAATAGAGGCCCGCAAATCAGAATAGTATTGGGCTTAAAACTCCATATGCTTACTCACCTTTATATCATCTCTTTGCCTAACGGATACTTACGCATTTGGAGGTTAAACATTTTGATGCTTACGTCATCCTGCGATAAACCCAATCAAGACAATACTTAGAGACACAATACTTTGTATCTTTTTTATTTAACTGCATTTGTAGAGACACAAAGTATTGTGTCTCTACAATAATTCACATTTTAAATACTAAAATAAATAGCAAAATCTATTATATTTAGCCCCTCAAAACTCCATCTTTTTTATGGCCGATAAGCCAATCTTAAATGCCGACCAAAAGATTGCTTTTAAAGCCCTCCAAAAATTTATTGACCACCCAACCGCCAACACATTTGTGTTGAAAGGCTATGCCGGTACCGGAAAAACCTTTCTGATGCAATATCTGGGCAAATGGCTCGAAAGCAATAATCATAGCTTTTGCATGCTGGCCTCTACAGGCAGGGCGGCAAGTGTGTTAAGGGGTAAAACCGGCTTTGATGCCAAAACTGTGCATAGCGAAGTTTATAATTTCAGCAAGGTAAACGGTGCCGATGGCGGGCAGGCAGAAAGTGCTTCGGCTACATACAGTAACCAGATGTCGCTGCAGTTTACTGTACGCGTCCCCGACGAAAACCAAGTGCTTTATATCGTAGATGAAGCATCGATGCTATCGGGCGAGGCCAGTACGGACAGTAGTTTTGCTACATTTGGTACGGGCAACCTGTTAAACGACCTGTTTATGGCTGCCGGGAAAAACAAGATTGTTTTTGTGGGCGACCCTTGCCAGTTGCCACCAGTAAAGCAGGTAACCAGCCCGGCATTAGATACCGATTGGCTGGCTGCTAAAGAGCGGGTTGCTATTTCTTTTACTTTAGAAAAAATTGAACGTACTTCATCTGATAATGATATTTTAAAACTAGCAGGATTGGTACGTACGCTGGGCCAGCAAAAAACATTCGAACGCTTTATCAGGCTTCCGGCCAATAATCTCAATCATGTTAGGCTGCATAGCTCGGAAGAAGAGCTATTTAAAAGTTATCAGAAAAAATACCGTACCGAAGGCGCCAATGGGGCATTGGCTATAGCCCGAAGCAACAAAACTGTACAGAACATTAACATGGCCATGCGCCGCGATTTGTTTGGGAAACTGCACATGCCTATGCAATTGGGCGATGTATTGTTGGTTACGCAAAATAACTATGCAGTGCCGCTTACCAACGGCGATTTTGTTACCGTTTGCGACATTGGCGGCATCAGTAGCAAAGAAGATCTGCGTTTTCAGCGGATTACGGTAAAAGCCGTAACTACCGGGCTCGAATATACCCTATTACTTTCGCTCGATGTCCTAAATAGTATTACCGGCAATCTGGACGAAGATCAGTCGCATTTACTGATGATGGATTTTAATCACCGGATGCGCCGGAAGAATGTTTCGCCCAACACGCCCGAGTACCGGAAAGCCATGATGGCCGATGAATACCTGAGTTGCTTAAAAGCTACTTTCGGCTATGCGGTTACCTGCCACAAATCGCAAGGGGGCGAATGGAACAATGTATTCCTTTTTTTGGATAAAAGCATGTACGGCATGCCCGCACCAGAACTTTGTAAATGGTGGTATACGGCCATTACAAGAACCAAGCAGGAGCTAAATTTAGTAAAAGATTGGTGGGTACGTTGAGTTTAGCGGTAAGATTGAGATAAAACTCCATAATTTAAATTCTGTCATTGAGGTACTAAGCAATCTCGTAGCCATACAGATCAAATAACATGTGACAAGATTGCCACGCTATCGCTCGCAATGACAACTTATTATTGACTCTACAGTACTCAATACGCCAAATGTTTACTCACCTTGATATTCACCCCTTTGCCTAACGGATATTTACCCATTTCGAGGTTAAACATTTTAATGCTTACGTCATCATGCGTTAAAACCAGTTCTTCATAAGGGCCTTTAAAAAGGCTGTGCGTTACTATCCATTTCTTGGGCATAAAACTTTGTACAATGCTAATCCATTCGGGGTAGATCACCACTTTTTGCAGTTCGGTTTCGATACCTAGTGATTTGGCTTGCTGATTATCCAACACGGTGCAATTACTTAGTAATTTGGCGGTATAGAAATTCTGCGGATGATTATACAATTCCTGCGGAGCGCCATGTTCTATGATCTCCCCATTGCGAATCACCACCAGTTCATCAGCCATCGAAAGCACCTCGGCAGGGTCATGCGATACCATAATTACGGCAATACCTGTTTCATCCACAATCCGCCGGATATCACGCTGAAGGCCCTCGCGGAAAGAAGTATCTACCTGGTTAAAAGGCTCATCCAAAAACAACACTTCGGGCTTTAAGGCCAAGGCACGGGCTATGGCTACCCTTTGTTTTTCGCCGCCGCTTAACATGGCTACTTTTTTATCGGCCATGTGCAACATATTTAGTTGCCGCAATAGCTGCTCAGACCGTTCCTTTTTATAGGCCAAATTGGTATTGGGTAGCAGGGTGGCAATGTTATCCCATACGTTGGCAAACAGGTTTAGGTCATCTGCATGCTGGGTAACCATCTTCATCTGGTCATGCCCGGGTATCAGTTTTTCTTCCGGCCCCCAAATCATTTCGCCCTTAAAACTTACCCTGCCCTCTTGCGGCGATAGCAGCCCATATAATAATCGAAGCAAGGTGCTTTTGCCGCTGCCGCTTTCGCCAATAATGGCGGTAATAATAGCCGGCTTAATATCTATAGTAATATTGCGCACACCAGCAGCGTGCTTGCCATTGTAAATTTTGCTAACTGCTTTGGCCTGTAAAAAAGGTTGATCTGCCATGGGCAGTAAAGATACATAAAACAACAAAGGCCCCGATATACCCGGAGCCTTTGTGATACCTATTAAAGCGATTATTAAAACCCAACCATTATACCAAAGGCAAAGTTTTTAAGTCCTTCCTGTGCGGGGCTGTTCTCAAACATATCATTAAAGTAATATTTGGCAAATATCCCCATAGAACCGTAACCCACACGGGTAAAGGCACCGTAACGTGTTTTGGCAAAGTGATAGTCGCCATTCATTTTCTGTTTTCCGTTTTCGTCACTTATTTGTTTTACACGGCCATTAATCAGAAAGCCTAAGTCTGGGCCGGCTACAAAGTGCCAGCGGCGGCCGCTTGCATCCTCGTGGGTACGAAAATCGAATGATAAGGGTACACGGATATAAGTAGATGAGAAACGGTTTTTGCTATAGTCGATATTATCCTGCACATAAGTCAACGTTGACTGGTCGCGTTGAATGGTGATATTATCACGTAAACGGATCAGTGTCCAGTCGAAACCACCCGATACATATATTTTAAAGGTGCTGTTGAAACGATAGCTAAACTGCAATACATCAAACCCAACATTACTAGTTTTCCAGGAGCGGTATCTTAAAAAATCATTCTGCGGAGATAGTTTAAAGCTGCCATTATCAACCAGGGTGGTTAAACCCAGGTCGAACCTGGTAAATGTGATACCCCATGCAAAACCCGGCGCTTTACTATGCTCACGATATTCGGTAGTATCCTTATTATTGAGATTAAGATGGCTGGCGCCTTCACCCTTGCCAAAGCTAATGTGGAAGCCTTTTTTGGTTTTGGCTGTGTCGGTAACAGTTTTTGTAGTATCTGTACTTTGTGCAAATGCACCCGTAGCACCCGCAAATAACATCGCGATAATTATTAATCGTTTCATGGTTGGTATATATTTAGATTGAGTGTATAGCTTATTTATCTGTTTTTACTTTAACAAAGCCCAGGTTAATGCCGGTTATGGTAGATTCATCATCATCTGTATCGCTAAATACAATCACTTTATCCTGCCGTTTATCAACCTTGGCTACTACCACATTAATTAGGTCGCCAAAGCTACGGATACCGTGTTTTTTAACAGGTGCCTTTGTTGGTTTGTTGGACGGCAATTGAATAGAAGCCACCTGATTAGTTGTTTTAAAATCGTCGGTCAGAGGCATTACCGGTTTAATAGCGGTAAGCGACTCATCGGGCACCACAGATTGGATTATTTTATGGTCATTGGCAGATAACACAGCTAAATTTTCGCGCTCTGCAGGCAATGTTTGTTGTTCGTCTGATACTTCCTTTTCAGTTTTCTGAGCAGTTTTAATACCCTGATGTTTTGTACGGCTAACGTATGCCACTTGATTAATTACAGCTATATTACGATTTGATTTTACTGATTGAGTTTGTTCGATTTGCGCTTGTTTAACAGCTTCAGCAGCAATTTGCTGAGCATCCTGTTTGGCCTGGCTCAAATCTTCATCCTTTTCATCGGTTGTTTCTGTTTCGCCCTTATCCAGTTGTTTTATAATATGGTTTTTCCCGTGGATATGATTGTTGGCCTGGCTATTGTCCGGCTCAGTATCTTTTAATAAAAAGAACAAACCAATAGCTGTAAATAAGGCAATGCCTGCCGCAATACGCATCAACGGTACCAGCGAACGCTTACGTTTTGCACCGTCGAGCTCCACAACAATTCCTTTCCAAACCTTGCCGGTAGGTTCAACCTCCAGATTATCCAGTTTAGAGCGGAATAACTCATCCATATCTTTATCCTGCATACTCATAATTTCTTCCTTCCATTTTAATGATCTGTTCTTTCAAAATAGTGCGTGCCCTTGATAGCTGCGACTTTGAAGCCCCTTCCGAGATCCCCATCATCTCACCGATTTCCCTGTGTGTATACCCTTCTATAGCGTAAAGGTTAAACACCATACGGTAACCCGGCGATAGCTTCTGGATCATTACCAGCAGATCCTTTGCATCCAAATTGGCCGCTGCCGCCGCATTAACAGATTGCTGCGGGGTATTCTCGTCTATTTCTACGTGCATCATTTTGTGATGCTTGCGATAATATTCTATCGAGCTGTGTACCATAATCCTGCGTACCCATCCTTCAAACGAACCCTCACCGCGGTAATCATTCATTTTTTGGAACACCCGTACAAAACCATTCTGCAACATATCTTCCGCCTCCATCTTATCTACCGCGTATCGCATACATACCGCCAGCATCTTAGCCGCAAACTGCTTATAAAGCAATTCCTGCGCCTTACGACTGCCTGCTTTGCAGTCGTTTATCAAATCGTCGATAGATGGTTTATGTTTTAAAAACAGCATTTAATAGTAAGATGATACATCAGTGCAAATGGTTGCAAGGGCTAACATCTTTTTTTATTTATAAATATACTTTTAACTATGGTTCGGGGTATGTTTTTATCTTTATGTGTCATGAAAAAGTTTATCCTGCTGTTTATCTTCGTTTTAAGTGCCTCAATCATGTTGGCGCAAGAGCATAAATTGATCCTTTTAAAGCCCGATCGCGTCTTCGACGGGCAAACCATGCATATGGGATGGTCGGTTTTAATTAAAGACAATCACATAGAAGCAGCAGGCGAAACCAATAGTATAATCATCGCCCCCAATACACAGGTTATAGACCTTAAAGGCACCACCCTGCTACCCGGCTTTATTGAAGGGCACTCACACATGTTTCTGCACCCTTATAACGAAGTAAAGTGGGACGACCAGGTTTTAACCGAAAGCCGCGCAGAGCGAACCGCCCGTGCGGTAAACCATGCCCGCGAAACTTTAATGGCCGGTTTCACTTCGGCCCGCGACTTAGGTACCGAAGGTGCAGGTTATGATGACGCAGGACTAAAATCAGCTATTAACAAAGGCGTAATACCCGGCCCACGATTGCTGGTAGCTACCCGCGCCATTGTGGCCACCGGCAGTTATGGGCCCAAAAGCACTGTAACCGAATCCATTTTGCCTAAAGGTGCAGAAGAAGCTGATGGCATTGACGGGTTAACGCGCGTAATCCGCTCACAAATTGGTTATGGGGCCGATGTTATAAAATTATATGCCGATTACCGCTGGGGACTGGATGGCACATCTGAACCTACTTTTACCGCCGATGAATTGAAACTAGCCGTACAGGTTGCCGGCAGCAGCGGGCGTATGGTAGTTGTGCATTCCTCAACCGAAGAAGGGATGCGTCGCGCTATAGCCGCCGGTGTTAAAACCATTGAACATGGCGACGGCGGCAATGCCGAAATATTTAAGCTAATGAAAGATAAAGGAATAGCGCTTTGCCCAACACTGGCAGCTACAGAAGCCATTGCAAGCTATAGAGGATGGCGAAAAGGCATTGACCCGGAGACAGAAAATATTAAACGCAAACGTAGCATGTTTACCGCAGCGCTAAAATCGGGCGTTACCATTTGTATGGGTGGCGATGTTGGCGTATTCGCCCATGGGGATAACGCCCGCGAAATAATCTTAATGGCTGAGTATGGTATGAAACCCATTGAAGTGCTAAAATCGGCCACATCTGTCAATGCAGATGTATTCGGAATGAAGGCATTAGGACTCATTAAAGCCGGTTATCTGGCAGATATTGTGGTGGTAAATGGCAACCCTGTTGAAGATATTAAAGCGGTGAAGGATGTGAAGCTGGTGATGAAGAATGGGGTTATTTATAGAATTGATGGAATTTTAGAAAGTCAAATTAAATAATTTTTTTCATTGCGAGCGATAGCGCGGCAATCTCGTCTCCAATGCTTATTCAATATGCACAGCTACGAGATTGCTTCGTACCTCCTCAATGACAAATTATATAACAGAACTAAACAATGAACATCAACCTCTCCCCCTTCCCAACACTCACAACTGAACGCCTCACATTACGAAAACTTAATACAAAAGATGCCGATGCAATATTCTATCTCCGCTCAAACAATATTGTAAACGCTCACCTCGACAGAGCTCCAGCCAAAACTATTCAGGAAGCCAAAGACTTTATCCAAAAGATTAAAAAAATACTCCAAAACCAAGAAGGGGTTTACTGGGCTATTGCCCTTAATACCAACGATACACTAATAGGAACTATATGTTATTACAATTTTGATTTAGAAAATAACATTGCCGAAATTGGCTACGAACTGAACCCTACTTATCATGGGCAAGGCATTATGCAGGAGGCTATTAAAAAAGTAATTGATTACGGATTTGAGACAATGCAGTTGAATGCTATCACGGCCTTCCCCAGGATAGATAATCAAAGTTCGATAAAGGTTTTAAACCGTAATGGTTTTGAGCTGAATGCTAATGAACCTGCGGAAGATAATTATGCTGTGTATGTGTTGAAGAGAGGGTAAATAAAGTGAGTTCCCTCGTCATCCCGAACTTGTTTCAGGAACCCAGAGGATAGGCTATCATCATACTGTACACTTAGCACGTGGGGTGCTGAGACAAGTTTAGCATGACGTATTTTAGATTTAAAGTATGTCTTGGCTCTTGCCTCTTATTTCTTGTCCCTCTTCTCCCCCTTCAACCTATAATACTTATAGATCTTTACCGCCGACATGATGATCATCGAGAAGGCGATTATCCCTAACACTCCAAAAATCCAGCTTAGTGCATTTTTAAGTACTACTAAAAACACAATAGCAAAAAGGAATATCGTAGCAACCTCGTTCCAGATGCGGAGTTGGGTAGAGGTCCAGGTGTAGATACCCCTACGCATTTGTTTCATTTTGTAAATGCAGATAAAATGATAAGCAACCAAGCCTCCTACAAATGCCAGCTTAACATGCATCCAGGGTTGTTTAAGCCATTCGGGCTGTATAAATAGCATTCCGATACCGGCAATGAGGGTAAGCGTCATGGCTGGTGTAGTAATGATGTTCATGAGCTTGCGCTCCATCATCTCAAACTGGTCTGACAGTACTTTACGCTCTGCCGCTACCCTTTCCTGGGCTTCGGTATGGTAAATAAAAAGCCGCACAATATAAAAGAGCCCCGCCATCCAGCTGACTACAAATATGATGTGTATGGATTTTAAGTATAGATACATGCCTTCTCAAATGTGTCATTGCGAGGTACGAAGCAATCTCGTAGCTGTGCATATCGAATAATGACTGCGACGAGATTGCTACGCTATCGCTCGCAATGACAAAACTTATTATTAATAACGATATTCCTTTATTACTTCAACCGCATATTTCACGTTATCAAACGGAATATCCGGCATAATACCGTGGCCGAGGTTGAAAATAAAGCCTTTCTCACCACGCATGCGCTCAAATAATTTGTGGATGCGATCTTTAATCACCGGCTTACCGGCATACAGAACATGTGGGTCCAGGTTGCCTTGTACAGCCATGCCTTGTGGCAAACGGTTTTTAATATCCAGCAGGTCAACGTTCCAGTCGATAGAAATGACATCGGGTTTAGCCTCCGCCATTAGCGGCGCAAAAACAGAACTGCCTTTACAGAAAGATATCACCGGGATATCTTTCCTATCCAGGTTAGCGATAATTTCCTGGATATAACGGTGGGAAAACTCTTTGTAATCGTCCCAGGCCAAAGCCTGCGCCCAGCTATCGAATATCTGCACGGCATTAACGCCGGCTTCAATCTGCAGGTTTAAATAAGCAGCCGTAACCTTAGCTATTTTAGCCAACAACTGGTGGGCCATTGCGGGCTCGTTGTGTAGCATGAGCTTGGTTAGTTTAAAATCTTTTGAAGATCCACCTTCAACCAAATAACTCATTACCGTAAAGGGTGCACCTGCAAAACCTATCAAGGGAATTTTACCATTTAAACGTTGCTGAATTACTTTAATAGCATCTGCCACGTATTGCAGCTTATCTATCACGTCAACGTTTAAATTATCGATATCAGCTTGTGTGCGTACAGGGTTGGCAAACCTTGGGCCTACGTTTTGGGTAAAGCTCAGGTCGCCGCCCATGGCTTCGCCGGTAACTAAAATATCTGAGAATAAAATAGCAGCATCAATATCCAGTAAATTAACCGGCAACATGGTTACATCTGCGGCTAACTCCGGGGTTTTGCACATTTCCAGAAAAGAGTACTTGTTCTTAATTTCCCAATACTCCGGCATAAAACGGCCAGCTTGTCGCATCATCCATACAGGTGGGCGCTCTGTTTGCGCTGAAAATGCGGCTTTTATAAATAATGAATCTTTCATATAATACCAGGAAAGGGCTCACGCCCCTCCTTTTATTTAGTTTTGTGTTTCTTTAATTCCGTCTGCAAGCGCTCTATTACCGTTTTCATTTTTGCAGTTATATTTTCATGGTGTTTTTCTGCCAGCCCGATATAAGCCTCAGCTTTGTCATAATTATGCTGCCTGATGCTAATATTAGCCACATGGGCCAGTGCGGCCACGTGGTCATTAATTGACCGTAGCGGGTACTGCACAGCTACTTCGTAATGGCGTTCGGCTGCGTCATAATCCTGCCGTTGCAGGCTAATACCACCCAGCATAAATTCGTAAAAACCCCGGCGTTTTTTGTTCAGCCATTCGGGTTTTTTTATGCTCAGCAGTAATTGCTCAGCCTTGTCATATTCCTTATTATGGAAGCTTTTGGCTGCCACAACAATAGGGCCTTCTTTAAAATAGCCCCATATCAACAGCATGCAAAACATAAACGCCACCCCGGCCAGCTCATAAACATGCTGCTGGACAAAAAACACCAGCATCAGAAAAAAGATGCCGACTATAATTAATCGTGCCTGGTTTGTTAACATTAATGCTGTGTATCGGTAAACTTATAACCCACGCCTCTGATAGAATGGAAATAAACCGGATTTTTAGGGTCTGGCTCAAAATACTTACGGAAGGTAAGTATAAAGTTATCGATGGTACGTGTTGATGGATATACATCATAGTTCCAAACAGTTTCCAGGATCTGCTCGCGCGATACAGCATCGTTACGGCGCTCTATCAGTAATTTAAGCAACATAGTTTCCTTTTTAGTTAAAGGGGTGATTGATCCATCCTCATTAATCAACTCGAAAGAATTGAAGTGAATGGTTTTCTCACCAATTTTATAGCTGTTAAACTCTTTCAGGTCCTCACCTTTCAGGCTGCGTTTTACCAGGTTATTTACCCGTAAAATTAGTTCTTCCAGATTAAAGGGCTTAGTCAGATAATCATCCGCACCTTTTTTAAGGCCTGCAATTTTATCCTCATTCGTATTTTTCGCCGTCAGGAACATGATCGGCACCTCAGAGTTTTCCAACCTGATGGTTTCGGCTACAACAAAGCCATCAACCTCAGGCATCATTACGTCCAATATAATCAGGTTAAAACGCTCCTCTTTGAAGATCTGTAACGCTTTTTTACCATTATTAGCAGTTGATACTTTGTATCCCTCTAATTCCAGGTTTAATTTGATGGCCTCGAGCAAATGCTCTTCATCTTCGGCCAATAGAATTCTTTTCTTTGACATATCTAATTTAGGTTAACCAAAAACAACTTCGAACACACTGCCTTCAGGGATGTTATCTTTAACCCTGATGCTGGCTTCATGTTTTTCTAAAACTTGCTTCACTATGTATAAACCTAACCCCGTCCCCTTTGTGTTACGGGTATCCTCACTGCCTACACGGTAAAACTTGTCGAAAATACGGCTTTTTTCATTATCAGCGATACCTATCCCCTGGTCGGCCACCATGAGGTAAACCTGGCCGTCTTTTCTAAACAGTTTAACGTTAACCTCGGCACAGGGCTGCGAGTATTTAACGGCATTTTCAATCAGGTTGGTTACTACAGATGTAAGGGCAAACTTATCACCGGTGATCTCTACCTTGGGTTCAATCTCCGCGTTAATCAATTGCTGACTAAAATCACATTTGTTAATCTGCAGGCGGTTCACCACGCTATCTACCAATAGTGAAAGGTTAAACTGTTCTTTAGGAAAAGTATATGATCGGTTTTCAATTTTCGAAGCAAGTAACATATTCTCTACCATATCATTCAAACGATCAACATCAAGCAAACACTTGCCGGTAAAGTCGATGATCTGCGAATGTTCGAGTTTTCTTTTCTGGATGGTTTCCATGTATAATTTAATGGAAGCCAGCGGCGATTTAAGTTCGTGCGTTACCGAAAGCAGAAAATTTCGCTTTTGCTCCTGTAAACGGCGCTCTTTGTTAATTGATGCATGCAGGTTATAAGCGCCCAGTAAAAAAACCAATACAAATACCGATCCTTCGCCCATAATCATCCCAAAACGCCCTGGTTGCAGATGTACCAGCATATATCCCCACCAGCCAAGCTCGGCAACGGCGTAGATAATGAGTGCATAAAAAATTACAAAAGGCCTTTTCATTGCTTACTTGTCTTTAAATACAATATCTAAACTATCAAAAATAGCACGTTTTGTTCGTTCCAGATCAGTTTTTGTGTGGGCAGATGAAATAAATCCAACTTCGTAGCCCGAGGGGCCCAAATAAATGCCGCGGTTTAGCAGCTCGCGGTGCATTTTTTTGAATTTTTCCATGCTGGCCGGGTCAATATCTTCGGCCCTGCGGATAGCCGCCTGGCCGGTAAACGCAAACCAAAATATAGAACCGATATAGAATACTTTAAATTTATAGTTACGCGCCGTAGCAAAACGCTGTATCGACTCGGCAAATTCTTCTGTTTTATTGTTCAGGTCGCGGTAAAAACCCATGCGCAACAGTTCTGTTACTTGGGCAATACCTGCTGCCATAGCAACCGGGTTGCCAGACAAGGTACCTGCCTGATAAACGGTACCTACAGGCGAAACATGGTCCATAATTTCGGCAGAGGCACCATAAGCGCCAACCGGCAAACCACCACCTATAATTTTGCCATAGGTAAGAATATCCGGTTTAATCTGGTAATACCCAGCCGCACCCTCAAAACCTAAACGAAAACCAGAGATCACTTCGTCGAAGATTAACAAGGTTCCGCTTTCGGTACAGATCTCGCGCAGAAACTGCAGGTATTCTTTCTCCTGTAATAGCAAACCGTTGTTGGCCGGTACCGGCTCAATGATTACCGCTGCTATCTGATCTTTAAATTCGGCAAAGGCTTCTTTTAAAGCTTCACGGTCATTTAATGATACTACAATGGTTTGCTCGGCAAATGCTTTAGGGATCCCTGCTGATGAGGTTTCGCCAAAGGTAACCAAACCACTGCCTGCCTTAACCAGTAATGAATCTGAGTGCCCGTGGTAGCAGCCCTCAAACTTTAAGATCTTATCGCGTTTGGTAAAGCCACGGGCTAAACGGATGGCCGACATTACTGCCTCGGTACCCGAGCTTACAAAACGTATTTTCTGGATGTATTTATTATTCTTCAGGATCAATTCGGCCAATTCATTTTCCAACGCAGTTGGTGCACCGAACGACATGCCATGTTGCAGCACATCAATTACTTTTTCGCGTATTTTGGCATTGTTATGGCCCAAAATAAGCGGCCCCCAAGAGCAGCAGTAATCAATAAACTGGTTACCATCGGCATCCCACAGGTAGCTGCCATCGCCTTTTTCAATAAACAAGGGCGTACCATATACAGATTTAAACGCACGCACCGGCGAGTTTACCCCACCCGGAAAATACGTTTTAGCCTTCTCATACAATTCGGCAGATTTTTCGCGAACGATATCTGCCTTGCCTGTGGTATTCACAGGCTCTTCACCCTCTTTACCAGAAAATATTTTTTTAAACGAATCGAACATTTTTGTTTCAGTTGTCTGTTATCAGTTGTCAGTTGTCAGTGACCCTGCTTAATGCAGACAACTGATAACAGACAACCGACAACTCATTTTATAGCCATTTATTCAACAATACTTCTTTAGCGTGGTAGGTTAATATCGATGTTGCACCGGCACGTTTAAAGCTTGTTAAAACTTCTGTGATGGCACGTTGCTCATTTAACCAGCCATTTTGTACAGCAGCCTTTATCATGGCATACTCACCGCTTACATTATACGCTGCAATGGGCAGTTCAGTACTATCTTTCAATAATTTAATTACATCCAAATATGGCAAACCTGGCTTTACCATTAAAAAGTCGGCACCCTCTGCCTCATCTAAACGGGCCTCAATAAGAGCTTCGCGCTGGTTGGCAGGGTTCATCTGGTAGCTTTTTTTATCACCAAATTTGGGTGCAGAACCCAACGCATCCCTAAAGGGGCCATAAAATGCACTGGCATATTTAGCAGTGTACGACATGATGGATACGTTGGTAAAACCTTCATTATCCAATGCCTCGCGAATATAACCCACGCGGCCATCCATCATATCTGATGGGGCAATAATATCGGCACCTGCGCGTGCATGCGCTATCGACATTTTGGCTAAAACGGCTAAAGTTTCGTCATTCAGAATCTCGCCGTTTTCAACAATCCCATCGTGGCCGTCGCTGCTGTACGGGTCCATCGCTACATCGGTTACCACACAGGCTTCAGGGAAATGTTTTTTCACTTCACTAATGGCACGCAGGTAAAGGCTTTCTTCGCGATGACTTTCTGTAGCGTACTTATCTTTCAGCGCCTCATCAATATTAGGGAAAAGATCAAAGGCCTTTAAGCCCAGGTTCATACAGCTTTCTACTTCACGCAGTAAATTATCAATAGAATAACGGAAAATACCCGGCATAGATGATACTTCTGTTTTTTGATTATTACCTTCTACTATAAACAGTGGAAAAATAAGGTTAGCTGCACTAACATGTGTTTCCTGCACCATTTGGCGTATCACTTCACTTTTCCTGTTCCTTCTTGGTCTCTGTAACATAATTAGTCAATAGTCCATGGTCTATAGTCGATAGACGCTTCTTTATAAATATTACGCCATGGACTATCGACTATAGACCATGGACTGAAAACTATTTATAACCCAAACACTGCCTCAGACAACCCGATTTCATCGGGCGAAAAAGGCAATGTGTATTTTATATTCAATTCATCCAACGTGCGGCCGGTTGATTTACCGATGGCCACAATTTGCTGGTGATTATCAAGCAGGTGACGCTCAAAATAATTCTCTACGTTAGATGGGCTGGTAAATACCAGTACATCGGCTGATGATGCAGGCGCGGTTTCATCCAAAACTGTTTCATATACCGGTAAGTCGATGATCTTGGTATCGGCAGATAAGCCCTGGTGGATACTCCTCATCGGGTTCTCGGCACCTGGAAATAATATGGTACTGCCATTTGCCAGTTTAGCAAAATCGCGTGCAACCTCGGCAGTATCATTGCTTTGGCCTACGTAATCTGCAAAATGGCCTTTTTTACGCAGCATGTCTTCAGATCCGCTACCCATTACACCAAATTTTACCGGGTGCGGAAACTTAGGCTCCAGTTGGAAAAAATATTCTACAGCGTTTTTGCTGGTAAAAAACACCCACTCCACACTGCGCAAAATATAAGAATCAAACTTGTTGATCACCGGTACGGTACGGATCAGCGAGCGGTCCTCTATCTCAATGCCATGTTTCTCCAACGCACGGCGGAAATAACTTTGCGAACCCAGATCGCGGGAGATAAATACTTTTGCCGGGTACTTGCGGTCTTTACTAAAGCGCGCAACAATTTGCTCGGGTAAACCATCCAGGTTATTAGTTTGGATAAACAACCTATCGGGGAAACCTTCGCCATCATCGGCCTTTGAAGTAAATATCTGGAAAGCACCCTCGTGCTTGCGGCAATAAACGCCTAATGGTAAGTGGCAACCGCCGCCAAATAAGTTTAACACTTTACGCTCAACAAATAGCTGTTCGGCCACATCGGGGTGGTTAATGGATTGTAAACGTTCAAACAGCTCGTGGTCATTCTCGCGAATCTGAATGGCCATAACACCCTGTGCCGGTGCCGGGATTAATTCTGTTGGCGGTAATTCTTCTACCAGAAATTCACTCAAGTCTAAACCCAAACGAGAGATACCGGCTTTAGCCAGCATAATGGCATCATATTTTTCGTCGCGCAGTTTTTGGATACGGGTATTTACGTTACCGCGCAGGTCATCAATTTCCAGATCGGGGCGTACAGCTAATAACTGCGCACGCCTGCGATTTGAAGAGGTACCAACCCGGCCGCCAAACTTTACCGACAGCTTTTGGTGAACATCCACACAGTCTTTCAGGATCAACAACAACTCAGACGGGTCTTCCCTTTCTGAAACCGCTGCAATGATAAGTCCCGGCGGGTTCTCTGTCGGCAGGTCTTTGTGCGAATGAACCGCTATATCTACTTTGCCTGCCAATAATTCTTCTTCAATCTCTTTGGTGAAAAACCCTTTACCCTCCAACTTATCAAAGCTGAGGTTCAGGATACGATCGCCCTGTGTTTTAATAATCTTAAGCTCGGCAGTTATACCAATGCTGGCCAGCTCATTTTTTACAAAATTTGCCTGCCATAAAGCCAAATCGCTGCCGCGTGTTCCTATAAGTAATTTTCTTTCCAAAGAGTGTAATTATTTGATCTGCAAATTTAATTTTTATAAGGACGTACCCACAATTTTTATTGCAATGTGAAGATTAGCTGACTGTGTGGATATTACATATCACACATTAGCTTTGCTTTGTTGAAAATAAGAATTTTTAGGGGATAAATGGCGGGAATGGCTTAAGAAAAGGCAAGTCAATATAATATAGGTTCTGCGCTATTAAAGTCAGAACTTATCGCTCGGGGATTGCTTCGTCGTACCTCCTCGCAATGACGGAAATGAAGACGAATGTTTTGTAAAATATAAAACTAATTATTAGCGATCAAAATCTCTTTGGCCATTACCATGGGTACGCTGATGTACTTTTTCTCCATGTAATTCATTACTTTCTCAAGTATTTCGCGCGATTGTTGATCCATGCCCTGCACTTCATCTGCAAAAACAGAATTGATGGCGGTATTGCGGATCTCTTTGATCTTCTCGGGCACCTGGCGCATAGCCACTTCAATACGGCGTTGCTTTAGTTGTGGGATAAAGTCGTGAATGTTTTCTGCAATGATTTTTTCTGCATGTACCAGTTCCTGGTAACGCTCCTGCATGTTCTTTTTAGCAATTTCGTTTAGCGAGTGAACTTCGATAAAGTTAACCGGAAAATTAACCAGCACTTCGGGATCAGTATCATTAGGGATAGCCAGATCTACAATGGTTTTTTTATCCGTATCGCCATTCAGCAACGAAGCATAGATCTCCGGTGTAATAATGGGCTGTGTGGCAGCTGTACAAGTAATAATTACATCGAAACCTTTTTTGTAGGTTTTTAATGTTTCCAGATCATAAGCAGTACCTTTTAATTCTACGGCTAATTCTTGTGCGCTACCTAGCGTACGGTTAAAAACCGAGAAGTTGGAGTACTTATGCTTTTGCAGGTATTTAGAAATATTACGGTTGGTTTCGCCTGCACCAATAATTAAGATACGTGCATCCGAAGAAAGTTTAAGGTCTTTAAGCTTACGGTAAGCTAATGATACAACCGAAATAGGATTTTTAGAAATATTGGTATGGGTATAAACTTCTTTAGCAGCTTTAACTACACAGCTCATTACCATACGCAGGTAATCGTCTGTTAGGCCTGCCATGCGGCAGCTTTCGTAAGCTTTACGTAATTGGGCTAAAATTTCTTTTTCGCCAACAATTAAACTTTCTAAAGAGCAAGAGGTGCGCAGCAGGTGGTTCAACGCTTCCTGATCTTCATAGATATTAGCGGCATCTAAAAAGGTTTCGGTATAACCCGGGCAAAGGCCCATATCTAAAGCATGAAAAAATTTACGGGTGAAGTCGCGGTCTACAACTTGCGGGGTAGCCATTACAAAGGCAACGCGGTTGCAGGTAGAAAGGTAAAAAATCTCCGGAATGTCAAACAGTTCCTTTACTTGTTTAAGCTTAGGGGTCAGGTCTTCCTGACAAATAACCAGTTTGCCTAGTTCCTTCAGTTCGATCTGTTTATGTGAAAATGCTATAACCTTTAAATACTTCAATGCCGTTATAAATTTGACTCAACAAAATTACGTTCAATATATCCTTCCTTTGTCAATGATTTGTCAAAGGAAAACAAAATAGAACGATTTTAAATTAGGTTTAAATAGTTATTAAAACTGTAACTTAAGCTGTTTACGTACATAAACAAAGCCAGCAAATATGCGAATCTTTAGAAATATTAACGTAGTGATCCTCGTCATTTTTTATGCAATTGCAGGCATCAATCATTTTTGGCATCCAAAGGGATATATCAAGATCATCCCCGATTATATTCCCTACCCTTCGCTAATGAACATCCTATCAGGCGCATGTGAACTGATATTCAGCGTTATGATGATTTTTCCGGCAACCCGGCCGCTTGCAGGATGGCTTATTGTAGCCATGCTGGCTGCATTTTTACCGGTACACATTACCATGGTTTATGACGCCCCGATGAGGCTAGGGAAGCTCGAAGTTACACCCTTTATTGCCTGGGCAAGGCTGCTTTTGCAACCGGCGTTAATGTATTGGGCCTGGTGGAGTACGAGGGTGTAGGCTGGGTTAATATTAATAATGTCCTTTTAGCGATTGTATTTCCAGAATTACGATCTTGTTTTGGCATACATCTGATAAATGATCCTATGCTCCCCGTTAATTTTCCGAGACCACGAACCTGAAAGCTCATGTTTTAATGGCTCGGGTTTGCCAATACCCTCAAAAGGATTTTCTTGTATAGCAGTTATCAATTGTTGAATCTTTTTCTGAATAGATTTATTACCGGTTTGCTTCCAATATTGCAAATGTACAACAGCCTTGGGAGCAAAAACTACTTCCATAAATCTTCAATGGCAGTTTTTACGCCTTTACCATTTTTTATATCTTCTCTGGCTTGTAAAATATCTTTAACAAATTCCGGATCGTAGGGGCTTTTTTTGGTTTCAAAATCAATTTTCAACGCTTTTGCAATTGCCTTCAAAGCAGTTAACTGCTCTTTGTTTTTGGGGTGCATAATCATTGTTTCCATATCCAAATTTACATTTGTTTTTCCCGTTTTGTTTTCCTACTGTATAAAGTATGATTATTTGGTAACAATGTATCTTCACATGCGTTATAACACCCAAATGATCCAGAATAAAACTTATACCATACCGGGCGCTAAAGGCCGTTTAATGCTGGCCGACCTTACCTATAACGATGTTAACCCTAATGCACCTCTCATTATTTTTGTGCATGGCTTTAAGGGCTTTAAAGATTGGGGAACCCACCACCTGGTGGCCAGTTACTTTGCCGAAAACGGTTACCGGGTGCTGAAATTTAATTTCTCGCATAATGGCACAACGCCCGATGCCCCGCTGGAGTTTGGTGACCTGATCGCTTTTAGTGAAAACACTTTTTCTATCGAACTGGAAGATCTCAACTACGTGATTGATTTTGTGGCCGGTGGTTCGGCCATATCAATTGCCGATAGCGTTATATTGCTGGGGCACAGCATGGGTGGTGGCATCAGCATTATTAAAGCTGCCGAAGATGATCGCGTAAGCCATTTAATTACCATGGCATCGGTAGCTAATTTCCGTAACCTGTGGCCTAAACAACTGGAAGCGCAATGGAAGCTAACAGGCACATTCTATTTCCCTAATTCGCGCACCGGGCAACAGATGCCGGTAAAGGCAACTTTACTGGACGATCTGGATAAAAATGCGGCACGCTTAAATATACTTGCGCAAGCTGCCAGCGTTAAACAGCCCTGGTTAATTACACATGGCACCGCCGATAATACCGTGGCCATAAGCCATGCGCACGATTTAAAACGTATGCAACCCCATGCCGAATTATTGATACTACCCAATGCCGACCATGCATTTAATGCTTACCATCCGTATTTTAAGGATACCTTGCCGACAGCATTACACGAATTGTGCAAAAAATCTGTAACATTTTTAAAAGCGAACGATCAAAACAAAGGGTAAAACTAGCTTTACAATATAATTCCCCTCTTGAGAGGGGTTAGGGGGTGTGTTCTTTACCGCGCAGATCCCCCCTGCAACAACACATGCTTTCGCGCGTGCTCCGAGAGGGGAATAAAAACTAAAGAAAAAAACATCAATGCCAATCAACTTAAAAGGCTCCCGAAAAGAAGGGGCGAAATATATAAACCCGATCCCTACTGATGAAGCAGGGTTTGACAAAATGCCATCCATTTTGTGGGAGTACATCAAAAACAAAGCCGAAACTGTCCCTAAAAAACAATTAGGCCCCTTTACAACTAATCCCGAGATATTTAACACGCCGCCAGAAAGCGGATTGCGCATTACCTGGATAGGCCACTCGAGCATATTAATTGAGATTGACGGAAAGAGAATCCTGACCGACCCTGTTTGGAGCCAGCGTGCCTCTTTCTCGCAAAGTTTTGGTCCAAAACGTTTTTTTGATGCACCTATAGCACTGGATAGCTTGCCGCCTTTAGATGCAATTATTGTTTCGCATGACCATTATGACCACTTCGATAAGGCAACTATCGAACATTTTGCAAATCTATCGGTACCGTTTTACTGTTCGCTGGGTGTTGGTTTTTACCTCGAAAAATGGGGGATCGCCAAAAACCGTATTACCGAAATGGACTGGGGAGATACCGCCAAAGTAGGAGACGACCTAACCATTACTACCACGCCAACACGCCATTTTTCGGGCCGTGGGATTACCCATCGCAACGAAACTTTGTGGTCGGCATTTGTAATTAAGGGCAATAAACATAACATCTTTTTCGGGGCAGATTCGGGCTGGTTTGAGGGCTTTACAGATATAGGCGAAGCCTACGGCCCATTTGATCTCACCATGCTGGAGATTGGCGCTTACGGTGCAAACTGGCCGGATATACACATGGGGCCAGACCATGCATCCAATGCACATATCGCCCTGAAAGGCGGCTTGATGATGCCTATCCACTGGGGTACTTTTAACCTGGCCCTGCATGCCTGGTATGAACCCATTGAACGCCTGATACAATTAGCCAAAGAAAAACAGATCCGGCTGTTTGCTCCCGAACCGGGACAGCCTACCCAGATCAATGACCTCCCATTTATATCGGGCTGGTGGAGAAGGTATAGGTAGTTAGATCATAGTTGATGGTTCATAGTTCATAGACGAAGCTAAGTTTTACTATGAACCATCAACTATGATCTATGAACTAGAGCAAATCTTTAACATGCTTGTAGTTTGATTTCACAGTGTTTAAAACCTCGTCCATCTGGCCGTTCAGGATAAGTTTAGACATGGATAATGCCATCCCCTTTACCTGGTCGAACTCGATTTTTGGAGGCATAGCCAAGGCATTAGGGTCGGTCATTACATTCAATAAAACCGGGCCGTTAAACATCAGGGCTTCACGTAATGCTTGCTCTACCATTTCCGGGTCATCTACAGTAACACCCTTAATGCCCATAGCTTGGGCAACCATTGCAAAATCAGGGTTGTGCATATCGGTTTGATAGTCGGGCAAACCTGCCACTTCCATTTCCAGTTTCACCATACCTAACGAGCGGTTGTTAAACACCACAATTTTAATTGGCAAATTATACTGCGATATGGTTGCCAGATCGCCCAGTAGCATCGAGATACCACCATCGCCACACATGGCAATTACCTGCCTGTCGGGGCAGGTTAATGCAGCGCCAATAGCCTGCGGCATAGCATTAGCCATCGATCCGTGGTTGAATGAACCGATCATGGTACGTTTACCCGTAGCGTGAATATAACGTGCACCCCAAACGCAGCACATGCCTGTATCAACGGTAAATATGGCATCGTTGGTGGCCAGTTTGTTGATCGTTGAGGCCACATATTCGGGATGGATCTTATTTTTTGTGCCTTTATCATCTACATAAGTTTGCAGATTGTCTTTCACCTTATCATAAAATTTCAACTGGGTTTGCAAAAAGCTATCATCTGCTTTTTGCTCAATCAGCGGCAATAAGGCTTTCAAGCTATCTTCGGTAGTTCCGCATAAGCCCATATCTACTTTGGCACGGCGGCCAATACGCTCGGGCTTGGTTTCTAACTGAACTATTTTAATATCAGTAGGTATAAATTGGGTATAAGGAAAATCGGTACCCAGCAGTAAAATCAAATCAGACTCGTGCATGCTATGAAAAGCAGATGGCAAGCCAAGCAAGCCCGTCATTCCTACTTCATTGGGGTTATCATACTGAATGCTCATTTTTCCACGGAAGGAGTATCCAACCGGGGCATTGAGCTTCTTAGATAATTGGACAACTTCATCATGTGCTTTTGATGCGCCGATACCACAAAATATAGTGATCTTCTCGTGCGAATTTAACAGTGCAGCCAGGTTTTGCAACTCCTGATCTGCCGGACGAATAACCGGGGCAGTTACATAATTGATGATCGAAGTGGTTATTTCCTCAGCATCCATCTTGGTAATATCGCCGGGTAACCCGATAACCGATACCCCCTTTTTACCTAAGGCATGCTGGATCCCGGCTTGCAACATGCGTGGTAATTGGGCTGGTGTGGTGGCTATCTGGTTGTAATGGCTGCAATCGTCAAAAAGTTTAATGGTATTGGTTTCCTGGAAAAACTCCGAACCAAATTCATTGGTGGCACAGGTAGACGCGATGGCAATAACCGGCGTACCCGAGCGATGGGCATCATATAAACCATTGATTAAATGCACATGGCCGGGGCCGCTGCTGCCTGCACAGCAAGCCAGTCCGCTTAGTTCAGATTCGGCAGCGGCTGCATAGGCACCGGCTTCTTCATGGCGCACATGGATCCATTGTACTTTACCGTTTGTACGGCGCACGGCATCGTTAACTTCGTTTAAACTATCGCCGGTAACGGCATAAATTCTTTTAATACCGGCTGATATCAGCATATCTACCAGTTGTTCTGCTACGTTTTGAGCCATGGGGTTGAGGGAATGATGTATGTCAAGATAACTAAGAAAACAGGTTCAAGTTTTCTATATTTGATAATCATCTATCTTTATTACAAATGCCTGAAGATATTACCTCCATAAACCTCAAATTCTCCTGCGGAGAAAAATGGGATGCGATGCAACCTCACCAAAATGGAGGCAGGCACTGCACCCAATGCCATAAAGTGGTATATGATTTCACCAACAGCAAAGCGGATGAGTTTAGAAAAATTTTGGCCGAAAACAATTACAATATTTTCGGAAGATTTACAGCAGATCAATTAGACACAACGCAGCAATTATTCCCTTTTGGAAAAGATGGTTTTCTGCTGCGATGGTGTTGATTGGCTTTAATTTTGCCGGATGTGGTAATGCTGACAAAAACCTTAAAGAAGTTATTTTAAAGCAAACACCTAAATAAGCAAGATTCATTTATTGGAAAGGCCTTGATAGCCCCTCCGTATGATAAAGAGCGCCTACGTTTACAGCCACGATTTCCACCGCCTGCAAAGGCTCCAAAAAATAGATTAAATAGCCGGCTCTACCCAGTTACCATCTCCCTGAATAATACTGATCAGTTCGTCAACAGCGATAACTGTATTCACATTCTTTTTCACTACCTCTTTACCACGGTATAGGGTAATTTTACCCGGGCCTGCACCTACATAGCCATAATCGGCATCCGCCATTTCGCCGGGGCCATTGACGATACAGCCCATAATAGCGATTTTCAAACCTTTTAAATGACTTGTACGGGTACGGATCATTTGTGTGGTTTCCTGCAGATCAAACAACGTACGGCCACAGCTTGGGCACGAGATATATTCTGTTTTCGAGATCCTGGAGCGGGTGGCTTGCAAAATACCGAAAGCGGTAGATGTAATTACGTTAGTTGATAGCTGTGGTGCATCGATCCAGATACCATCGCCGAAACCATCAACCAGTAAAGCGCCTAAATCTGTGGCGGCGTAGAGTTGGAGGAAGGTTGTCTGTTCAGCCTCACCCAAACCCTCTCCGGGGGAGAGGGCTTCAGAATCTTGATTTCCCACAAAATCATAAGTTCTCTTCACTATCACCGGTACATCCAAACCAAACTCTTCCATTTTGAAGAAGAAAGCGCGTTGGTCGGCCATGCCATGTGGTTTGGTAGTTTCTAAAACAAATATCAGGGATTTATCCAATTGAATTTGCCCGAACAGGTCAGTTTCCAGATCGGCATTGGTTATGCGTACCAGGTTTAAGGTTGATGTACGGTCATCGGCATTTATATATTCCTGCAAGGTAAACAACGGATGGCAATTGGTTTTGCTGGCCAGCGTTTTCCAGGTATTGTAATTGTACAACTGCTTTAAATTACCGGGGAAGTTAAACGATGGCAACTGATCGCCCATGTAAGCAAAATCAACCGACTGGTCTGCCATGTTATATTTATCCAGCATGGCCGAATACAGGTAACCGGCTGCGTTAAGCACAGCAGGATCTTTCAGGTTTTCTTTAGAAAGATCAACTACCACGCGGGGCACCATGTGGCCGCCAATGAAGGCATTGGCTTCGTAGGTTTCGCGCTTTTTATATTCGTAGGGAGAGTGCGTTGTAGTAAAAGCCTCACCTAAATCCTCTCCGGGGGAAAGGACTTCGCTATTTTGATTATTGATTCTCGATGTTTGATTCTCTTGAGCAGCTTTGCTGCGCGCTGAGTAGCGTTCTACCAGTGCAATAGCAACCGGGGCTTCTGCTTCGGGTTCTTCGGTTAATGAGACACGGACTGTATCACCCAGGCCATCTTCCAGTAAAGTACCAATGCCTACGGCAGATTTGATACGGCCATCTTCGCCGTCACCAGCTTCGGTTACACCCAGGTGCAGTGGGTAGTTCATATTTTCGGCAACCATGGTTTGTACCAGCAGGCGGTAGGCTTGCACCATTACCTGCGGGTTGCTCGATTTCATGGAGATGCACAAATTATAATAATTCATGGCCTCGCACATGCGGATAAACTCCATAGCCGATTCTACCATCCCTTGCGGGGTATCACCATAGCGGCTCATAATCCTGTCGCTCAGCGAACCATGGTTGGTACCAATACGCATGGCAGTACCGTACTCTTTACAAATATTTACCAGCGGCGTAAATTTGGAGTTGATGCGCTCCAACTCTCCCTGGTATTCTGCATCTGTATATTCTAAAATGTCGAATTTCTTTTTGTCGGCATAGTTGCCAGGGTTTACACGTACCTTTTCAACAATACGGGCGGCTACTTCGGCAGCATTTGGGGTAAAGTGGATATCCGCTACCAAAGGCGCAGTATAACCACGCTGGCGCAGTTCTTTTTTAATATTAGCCAGGTTTTGGGCTTCCTTAATGCTTGGTGCGGTGATACGGATATATTCGCAACCGGCCTCAATCATGCGGATGGATTGCGCTACAGTACCCATGGTGTCCATGGTATCGGTGGTGGTCATGCTCTGAATGCGGATCGGGTTGTTCCCTCCCATCGGCACATCGCCAATGGTTACCTCGCGGGTAATAAACCGCGAATAATCGGTTAATGAATTACAATAACGTCCGGGTAATAATTTCAATGCTTCAGCATCCATAAACAAGCAATCAATTGATAATGCAAAGATAAGGATTATAAATATTAAAGGTTTTAACGCTGTGTTATTAAAACCTCTCCCCGGTGCTCTCCAAAGAAGAAGGGGTTAACAATACGTATTCATTTTCATAAAGTATTGCTATTTAAATTCTTAACTGGTAAATTTATCTTCAACCAATAACTAACTACTACATTATGAAAATTGCAGTATTAATTACCCGTTCATTACTTGGATTAATTTACCTGGTATTCGGCCTGAATTTTTTCTTTCATTTTATACCGATGAAAACACCACCAATGTCGGCAGCAGCAACTGCTTTTCAGGGTGGATTGTTTGGCTCGGGTTATTTCTTCCAGTTTTTGAAAGTGACGGAAGTTATTAGCGGCCTGTTTTTATTGATTAACCGTTTTACCGCTTTCTTTTTAATTGTGCTGTTCCCTATATCGCTTAATATCTTTTTGTTCCATACCATACTGGCACCTGCGGGCATGCCGATGGGTGTAGGAATATTGGCAGTGCATCTATTTTTAGGGTATGCGTACTTTAATTATTACAAGCCAATGTTTACGGCAAAGCCAGTGGTGTAAAACTTATTATTTCTTTCTTGTCATTCAGAGCGTAGCGAATAATCTTCTGCGTAAATGCATTGACGTAAATGCTAAATGAAGAAGATTCTTCGCTACGCTCTGAATGACAAAGCTTTTAGTAAATGTATTAAAACAAGAAAGCCCCGATGAAAAATCGGGGCTTTCTTTGTTATTAGTTTGATTTTTGCAATGATTCTTTCATCGGATTACTGCCTGATGATGCCCCCCTCGGGCCGGCCTGGCTTTTAAACAGCTCGAACCTCGATGGGGTGTATTCGCGCGGCCACGAGTTGTTGTTCTCGTCAATATCGGCCGTTTCTTTAAACGGATCTATTTTGATCGATTTTACTTCTTTGGTCTTGGCGAACACCTTGGTGATGTTTTTTTCATTTTTACGCCAGATGTAGGCCGAAATCCGTTCTACTTCTTTGGTGCCGTCGGCATAGGTCCACTCGATAATCAGCGGCATTACGCAACCGCCTTTATTGCTCAGATCCAGCTCGTAGAAATAGCTTTTATTTTCATAGAATTTTTTCTCTTCCGGGCTCAAACCATCGTACATGGCCTGGTAGCTTTGTTTGCTTAAGGGGGTAGCGGCAAACTTATCATACTTACCATAAAAATCTTTCAGGGAAGTATCGGCCTCTACAGCAAATTTAATTCCCTCTTCTTTATTACGCTGCGCGCTGATGTGCTGCAAGCCTTTATCGGCCAAAGCCTTATTATAAGTACCTTCTATTTCGGGGTTCTTGGTATCTACGCGGTAATATTTAACACTGTCTAACGAAATATCAACCGGGTCTATCCCATAAAACCAGCCTCTCCAAAACCAATCCAGGTCAACTGCCGAAGCATCTTCCATGGTGCGGAAAAAGTCTGAAGGAGTTGGATGCTTAAATGCCCAGCGGTGTGCATAGGTTTTAAATGCATAATCAAATAATTGGCGGCCCATTACGGTTTCGCGCAAAATATTTAACGCCGTAGCCGGTTTTGCATAAGCATTAGGGCCGAAGCGAACAATATTCTCAGAGTTGGTCATAATCGGCTCCAGCTGATCGGCAGGCAGTTTCATGTAATCAACAATTTTTGCAGCCGGGCCACGTTGCGATGGGTATTTGTTATCCCATTCCTGCTCGGCCAAAAACTGGCAAAAAGTATTTAAACCCTCGTCCATCCAGCTCCACTGGCGCTCGTCTGAGTTAACGATCATCGGGAAAAAGTTGTGGCCAACCTCATGGATAATTACCCCCGTCATGGCATATTTAACCGCTTCGCTGTAGGTGCCATCTTTATCTGCACGGCCATTATTGAAACAGATCATCGGGTACTCCATCCCGTTTGATGCCTCAACCGAAGTTGCAGCCGGGTAAGGATAAGGGAAGGTATGTTTAGAATAAACCTTCAACGTATGCGCAACCAGTTTGGTTGAATAACGGCGGTACAACGGGTAAGCTTCCGGGCCGTAAATACTCATCGCCATTACGGTTTTACCACCATCAATATGCGTAGCCATAGCATCCCACACTACACGGCGCGATGATACCCAGGCAAAATCGCGTACGTTTTCGGCGTGCAATTCCCATGTTTTACGGGCAGTAGCGTGGCCCTGCATTTGCTTTTTAACCTCGGCAAGGGTTACAATCTCTACCGGTTCTTTAGCGGTTTTTGCTTGTTCCCAGCGGTGTAGTTGTTCAGCAGTAAGGGTTTGCGCATAGTTAGAGCATTCGCCTGTGCCACCCACAAAATGATCTGCCGGTACATTAAGGTGTACCTTAAAATCGCCAAAGGTTAGCGCAAACTCGCCACGGCCGGTAAACTGCTTATTTTGCCAACCCTGAAAATCGCTGTAAACCGCCATACGCGGGTACCACTGTGCCATGGTGTACAGGTAGTTTTTATCCTCGGGGAAGTATTCATAACCACCACGACCGCCAATAGTCAATCGGTCTGATATGTTATACCACCAGGCAATTTTAAATTTAAATTTCTCGCCAGGGGCCAATGTTTTAGGCAGCTCTACCCGCATCATGGTTTCGTTAATGATATAAGTAAGCGGGTTGCCTTCGGCATCTTTCAGGCTCACAATATGGTCGCCCAGATCGAGGTTATGTCCCATAATACCTTGCAAATCGCGCAGGGTCATTTTGTCTTTCATTTTGCTTTCATCAAACTTGGCGCTTTCCCCATCTTTTTTGTGCTGGTTTTCGTCAAGCTGAATCCACATATAACTCAGCGGATCTGGCGAGTTATTATAGTAAGTAATGGTTTCAACACCATCCAAACGTTGTTTGTCATCATCAAGCGTGGCGGTAATGTCGTAATCGGCTTTTTGTTGCCAGTACTTAGGCCCTGGGGCTCCTGATGCCGAACGGTACATGTTCGGGTCGGCCAGCATTTGGCCCAACTGTTCAAACTTGTTGCCGTGGTTAGATTTGGGGTTGTTGTCGTTCTGCGCAAACGCGGCAGAACCTACTAATAAAGCAAAAACCGAAATGTAGATTTTTCTCATCTAAATTTTATTAATTGAAAACGTTCTATACACATAATAAAGGCAATACCAAATATGGCCGACGACAGGAACAGGGTCCAGTCGCGCCGTTTTACCTTCATAAAATTAATACACACAAAAGATATAAATAAGGCAGCCAGCACAATAAGCACCTGCCCAAACTCGAGCCCCAGGTTAAAGGCAAATAATTGCCCTACAATATTAGTACTGGTACCCAGCAAACTTTTTAAATAGTTAGAAAACCCCATGCCATGGATCAGCCCGAAAAACATTGCAAGCACATAATTCAGCTTCATGGTGGCACTGCTGCGCTGCGTTTTCAGGATGTTAACCAAACTGGTAAAAACAATAGTAACCGGAATTAAAAATTCGATCAAAGAACTATTAATATGGATCACATTTAGTACACTCAAAGCCAAAGTTACCGAATGGCCTATGGTAAATGCAGTAACCAGGATTAAAACTTTACGCCAATCGGCTAATAAATACATTCCGCAGAGTACGGTTACAAACAAAATATGGTCATAACCAGCCCAATTACATATATGTTGCCAACCTAACTCGAAATATAAACCAAAATCTTGCACGGGCTAAAAATAAAAGGATAATATTAGTGTATTTTGGCCTAAATTCCATGTTTAAACACAATGATGTTACAATTTTTAACTATTTGCTGGCTTTCGCTGTTCCACCCCTTCTATGTAAGCGTTACCGAGATCAACCATAACGCCAAAAATCAATCGATAGAGATTAGTTGCCGGATGTTTTATGACGATCTGGAGCGCGAGTTGAATAAAACCAACCATAGCCAGATTGATATTGTGAAACCGAAAGACAAGACCGAAGTAAACCGCATGATTACCGACTATGTAAAAAAACACCTGACCATTAAAGCTGATGGTAAAATATTAACTTTAAGCTTTGTAGGTTACGAAATACAGGAAGATGGTGCATGGAGTTATTTCGAAGTAAAGGGCATTAGCAAAGTAAAACAGCTTACCGTGCATGATGATTTGCTGTACCCTGCACACCCCGAACAAATTAATATGATACATGCCACCGTAAACGGCGAACGCAAAAGCACCAAGCTGGATAACCCCGAGGCTGACGCTTCATTTAGTTTTTGATAATATAAATCCAAAGTATGATTTCTCTAAGATGGCATATCTGCTTATTAGTAATTTGTTGCACCTTTATTAGCAGTTGCTTTCAATTAGATGGCATGGGGCCCAATACTCTAATTTATAAAAGATATTGTCCTTCTAAATCTCTACAAGCAGTTCTCTTTTCAAAAACCACAGCATTAAGCGAAGATTCATTTCAGGTTTCAATTTTAAATTCTAAAGATAAAATGGATAGTACTACAGTTGGTAATGTATTTACAGTCGACGCAAACCATGATTCGACCAGGCTCGATTCAAATGCTGTTCGGTTAACATGGTTATCTAATGATGTATTGAAAATAACTTACGATAAAAAGTTAAGAACCTTTATTAAAAACGACGAATTAAATAAAATCAAGGTAGTTTATGCCAAATTTTAGAAGCGTTATCATTTTTAGTTTTTGATAATACGTTTTAATTATTGTTAATTAGTGTCGTTATTACATTTAATATCAAATAACTATGTATTCATTTAAAACATGGCCCAATAAGGCCGGCCGGTTACTGCTTGTTGCGGTAACACTTTTATCTTTTGGTGAGGTTAAAGCACAATCGCCCCGTACTACACTCAATTTCGACAAAGGCTGGCGTTTCCATTTGGGCGATGTTAAAAATGTAGAAAGTACCTCATTTAACGACCAGCAATGGCGCACACTCGATTTACCGCACGATTGGAGCATTGAAGGCACCTTTAGTAAAGAGAACAAAGCTACTCCAGAAGGTGGCGCTTTACCCGGTGGCTTAGGTTTTTACCGTAAAACATTCACTGTACCAGCTACAGACAAAAACAAACTTATTTATATCGATTTTGACGGTGTTTACCTAAAAAGCGATGTATGGGTCAACGGGCATCACCTGGGTTTCAGGCCCAATGGCTATATCTCTTTCCGGTACGAGCTTACTCCTTATCTAAAATTCGGTGGTACAAACGTTATTGTTGTTAAGGTTGATAATACCGTTCAGCCTAACTCGCGCTGGTACTCCGGTTCGGGCATTTATCGTAATGTATGGCTGGTTAAAACCAACAAAATTGCGGTAAATCACTGGGGCACTTATGTAACCACGCCGAAGGTAAGCGCAGCGGCTGCCGAAGTATTGCTGAGTACTAAGGTGAGGCTAAAAATGTCTTCTTCATCAAACGTTACTGTAAGTACTACCATTTTTGATGCCAAGGGCAAGGCCGTATCAACCATAACTAACAACGATATTAACCTGTCAGATTCTATATCAACCGTAAATCAAACCTTAACGGTTAAAAACCCGGTATTATGGTCGGTAGATCAACCTTATTTATACAATGCGGTTACCAAAATTACCCAAGGCAAAACCTTGCTCGATACTTATGCAACTACGGTAGGCATCCGCTCTTTTGTTTTTGATGCCGATAAAGGTTTTATCCTGAATGGCAAACCGCTTAAAATTTTAGGCGTATGCGATCACCACGATCTGGGCAGCTTAGGTTCGGCCGTTAACACCCGTGCCTTGGAGCGCCAGCTGCAAATTTTAAAAGAGATGGGCTGTAACGGTATCCGTACGTCGCACAATCCACCAGCACCCGAGCTTTTAGACCTGTGCGATAAAATGGGGTTCATTGTGATGGATGAGGCTTTTGATTGCTGGGAAAAAGGCAAGGTTGATTATGATTACCACCTGTATTTTAAACAATGGCACAAACGCGATCTGGAAGATCAGATACTGCGCGACCGTAACCACCCAAGCGTTTTTATCTGGAGCATTGGTAACGAAATTCCGCAACAGACTGATACTGCCGCATTGCGCATAGCACCCGAACTGGCACGTATTGTACACAGCCTGGATGTGAGCAGGCCAATTACTACAGCTAATGACCGGCCTAATAAAAATAACCAGATCATTAAATCTGGCGCTCTTGATTTGGTTGGTTATAATTACCATCACCAGATTTATGAGAAATTCCATGACGATTTTCCGGGCATGAAATTCATCGGCACCGAAACTACCTCAGCATTAGAAACCCGTGGTTATTATGAGATGCCGTCTGATAGTATCCGTAGGTGGCCAATTGGTGATAGTTTTAAACATCCTGGAGGGTTGGGCAACGTGGTATCTGCCTATGACAATGTTTCGGCCCCATGGGGATCTTTACATGAAGAAACCTGGAAACTGATTAAGAAAAACGATTACCTGTCGGGCATGTACATCTGGACCGGCTTTGACTACCTGGGCGAACCCACGCCTTATAGCTGGCCTTCGCGCAGTTCGTACTTTGGTATTATTGACCTGGCTGGTTTCCCTAAAGATGTTTACTATATGTACCAAAGCGAGTGGACCGATAAAACTGTGCTCCACATTTTCCCGCATTGGAACTGGCAGCCCGGCAAAGTGGTTGACGTTTGGGCATACTACAACCATGCCGATGAAGTTGAATTGTTTTTGAATGGAAAATCACTAGGTATTAAAAAGAAACAAGGCGAAGACCTGCACGTAATGTGGCGTATCCCTTTTGAGCCCGGAACATTAAAAGCAGTATCGCGCTTAAATGGTAAAGTGGTACTAACCCGCACTATCAACACCGCAGGCAAAGCTGCAAAAATTGAGCTGACAGCAGACCGCAGCAATATTAAAGCTGATGGCAAAGACCTATCATTCGTAACCGTTAAAATATTAGATAAAGACGGCAACGTGGTGCCAGATGCCGAGAACCGCGTTAACTTTAAAATTAACGGCCAGGGTTTTATAGCCAGTGTTGATAACGGCGATCCTGTAAGCCACGATCCGTTTAAAGCCAGCTACCGCAAAGCATTCCATGGCCTGGCCTTAGCCATTATACAGGCGAAGGAAAAAGGCGGGGTTGTTAATTTAACTGCGGAGAGTGAAGGGTTGCAGGGGGCGAGTGTGGCTATTAAGGTTAAATAAGGACTTAAAAAGAGACACAAGGTATTGTGTCTCTACGGAAAACATGAATGTAGCGGCACAATATTTTGTGCCGCTTTTTTATTTAATCAGCCTGCTTCAACGCTTTCAAAGCCAAATGCGCTATGCTCGTTAAATTAGTACTGCCTATATTATAATTACGCATCAAGATAACGGCATAACCACTTGGTTGATCGATACCCATTTCTGAAGTATAACCCGGTACCGAACCATTATGCCCAATCACATCCAGATCTGCACTTTTGTAGAGCATCAATCCAAGTCCGTATTTTTCACCCCCAGGCGGCACTTCCTGCATTTGTTTCCAGCTTTTAGCTGAAAGCAAGGCAAGCTTGCCTGTCAGCGACATCGCAAACTTAGCCAGATCGCGCGGGGTTGAGTAGATACCTCCGTTTGGTACACGATAGCCACGGCCTTTCAATTCGCGCGCCGGTAAATCAATATTTACTCCTCCGTTTCCGTTAGACATGCCTTGCGCCAGTCGCGATAGTTTATCATCTGTTAACGCAAAATAAGTATCGGTCATATGCAGCGGATCCAGGATGCGCTGCTGTACCATTTGCATGTAAGGCACTCCGGCGGCTCTCGAAATAGCCAGCCCAAGCATGGCAAAACCAATATTAGAGTACAGAAATTGTTCGCCAGGCTTACTATTATAGGATGTTTTGGAAATACATGCTAAAACTTTTTGTTCCCATTGATCCAGCGGGCCAACATCGGCACCACGTAGCTCGGGTTCACGTTTTAATCCTGCGGTGTGTGAGGCCAGTTGCCTGAAGGTAATTTTGCTGTATTTATCATAATCCTTCAGATTCTTAATTTCGGGCAGGTAATTTTCAACCGGGTCGTCCAGTTTAATTTTACCCTCTTCTACCATCTGCATCAATAAAGTAGCGGTAAAAACTTTGGTGATAGAGCCTATCCTGTAAATATTATTGGTATCAGCAGGCACATCTTTTTCCATTTGCGAATGCCCAAAAGCACCGGCCCAGATCACCCGATCATTTTTCAAAATGGCTACTGAAATGCTGCCATGCAGATTATCTTTTTGAAGATCACTATTGATCTGATTGCCGATCAGGCTAATAACTGCATTCGTTTTAGCAGTAAGTTGGCCAAAGCTTAGCTGGCTAAATAGTATAAATGTGAGGAATAGGAATTTGATTTTCATTGGGGTAATGATTTGAAAATCAAGATACATAATTTAAAACCACGTTAAAACAAAAAGAGAAACAAACTATTGTGTCGCTCTGCTTCTGCCAGCCGTGCCTTCAATCCCCATCAAATTTCAGCCCTATCTGCGCTCGTGCTCTATCCAGCATACTCATCATCTCACGGGATAGATCATGTGTAATCACCGTGCTTTCAATTGAGCCTTTTTCAATCAACCGGCAAAAATGCTCAATTTCATAATTAAGGCCGCCGGCGGTGAAAGGTTCGTCCAATTCAACCACGTGCCCGTCTAAATAATCAATGGTAGCTTTTGATGGGTTCCACCAGTTTTTGTGGATCTTGATATTACCGAGCGTACCGCAAATAAGCGCATCGCCTTTGCCATGCAGCTCAAACCCACAATAAAGCTGGGCATAACCGCCTTGGTGCCTGGTCTGAAACATGCTGAACATATCCACCTTTTTATTGCCAAAATGCCCCATGGTTTGCACTTCGAGGGCTTGGCCGAGCCAGTCGGCCGCCAGGAATACTTCGTAGGGTGCAATAGCCATTAAGCCGCCGCCAATACCTGCGTGACTAAAATTAGGATGCTCTGGCTCTAAACCGGCGACAGACGAGCCGGCACGTACATAACCAACCGGGCCGATCGGGTCGGTTTCGAGATGTTTTTTGAGGGCTTGGTATAAAGGAAAAAATGGAGGCTTCATGGCCTCCATAAATAATAAGTTTTGCTGTTTGGCAACAGCCAATATTTCTTCTAACTGAGCCAGGTTTACAGCCGACGGTTTTTCGCAAAGCATGTGCTTGCCTGCCTTGAGTGCTGCAATGCTGTATTGCATGTGGCTATCGGGCAGGGTGGCAATATAAACCGCATCAATATCTGATGCGGCTAAAAGTTCATCGACAGATGCAAATGCCCTGCCTCCGTACTGAGTTATAAATTCTGCTACCGGCGCTGCCCTGCGCGACCATGCACCCGTTAAGGTTGCAGTTTTAACAGTGGCAAGCCCCTGCATAAACCGGTGCGATATCCGGCCGGTACCTATTATACCCCAGCGTACCATACACCTTTTATTGGTATTGAATGTAGATAGGGTGTGGTTTGTAATTTTTTATCACTTCGGCAGGCGTAAACATATGGTGCGGCGCTTTCTTGATATCGTTTTTGTAGA
This sequence comes from Mucilaginibacter polytrichastri, assembly GCF_001911425.1. Taxonomy (GTDB): domain Bacteria; phylum Bacteroidota; class Bacteroidia; order Sphingobacteriales; family Sphingobacteriaceae; genus Mucilaginibacter; species Mucilaginibacter polytrichastri. The sequence continues at coordinate 3,785,901 of NZ_MPPL01000001.1, forward strand.
ACAATTTAAAACCTGTAAACTGTACCGGCTCATTATGGATAAAGTAACGGTAAGTACCTGTTTTCAGGTCTGGTTCGCCCCAGCCATCCATATCAATAACCATTTGAATTTCTTTACGCAGTTTAATGTTCTGATAGTTAGTCAGCATTTTTTTAGTAAAGCGGTGTACGATTAAAATTTTGGGAGGCAAGTGGTATTTAGTAACCAGGTTAGCCAGGTAGCCAGATACATAATTTACATCGGCAGCATCATAAGTACCAATTCTTTTACCCGGAAGCGAGCCATCTTTCATCGAAAACTCAGGGTCCATACCAAAATGCACTTGCGGCATCATCAGGTATTTTTCCAGCAAAGGTAATTCTGCCTGTATGGTGCTTAACGATACCTGCACATCTAAAAACACAATAGCATGTGCTTTTTTGGCCAGTACCAAAATGCTGTCAATTTGTTTAAACGGCATACGGTGGCGGTATTTACCATCTTTACCGGCATCGCCGCTGGCCACTACTGCAATGTAGTGCAAGGCAGGCTGTACGGGTATTTTCGGGTCTACCTTTTCCCATGCTTTTACTTCGCCTTTTAATTTGGCAAGCATTTCATTGGGTGGCAATTCGCCCAAAATGCCCATTTTTTTAGAATATAAGTTACCATAGTAAGCTACTACCCTTTTAAACGGTAATATTGCGCCATCTAACGGGTAAGGTGCATTTTTAACAGGCCATTTACCAGTAGTATCGCCATTTGCCAAATATTTCATTAATGAATCATACTTAGCTTTGTCAAGCGGCGGGTAGGTTGTTTTTACAACAGATAAAGTATCAGTATCGGTTGCCGCAGCAGTGCCTGTACTGTCTTTAGTTGTTGTTTTGGTGGTGGTAGTTTTTGCGGTGGTTTTAGTACCGTTACTGCAATTGGTAAACAGTAATACGGATGCCAAAGCCATGGAGCCCGTTAGTAAGAAAGCTTTAAATTTCATTTGATGTTATTGTAAAGTATGCAGCGCTAAGGTTTCAAATTAGGCCCGAATATGCTTAAAATTATTTGATAGTTGATTTAATTTCGTAAAACATTCGTACAATAATTAACCAGCAGTTATTTTTTTGTTTTATAGAACTTACCAAATACGCCCAACGGTAATTTAATACCAGATGTGGCTTGTAGATAAAGCTCGCCGCACTCCAGATTTTCTACCTGCGGAAAAGCACTGCGGATGAGGTTTTCTACAATAACAGATGAAAAGCCCATTGAATAAGTGTTGAGGATGAGGAAATGCTCTTCGGGGTCGAGGAGTTGCACTACATCATGCATCATTTCATTGATATGATCTTCCAGTTTCCATTTTTCGCCATTGGGGCCATGCCCGTAAGCCGGAGGATCAAGGATGATACCATTATATTTTTTACCACGCTTTAATTCGCGCTTCACAAATTTCAAGGCATCCTCTACCACCCAGCGGATGTTTTCGAGGTTTGACAGTTCCTGGTTTTCATTAGCCCAGCTTACCACTTGGCGTATCGAATCTACGTGTGTGGTATCTGCACCTGCAGCCCTGGCTATTAACGAGGCGCCACCGGTGTAAGCAAACAGGTTAAGTACTTTGGGGCTTTTTGCTTTTATTTGTTTAACATGGCTGGAAATATAATCCCAGTTTACAGCCTGCTCGGGGAAAATACCTACGTGCTTAAATGATGTTAATGCTAAACGAAACTGGATAGCCACATCATCATTCTTATAGCCAATGTGCCAGCGGTCGGCCGTTTTAGGATTCTTTTTCACCCAATCGCCCGATGTGGCAGACCGGCCTCTAAAACGGATGGTTTGCAAACGCAGCCATTCGCTATCCGGCAATATTTTAGCCCAAACGGCTTGTGGCTCGGGCCTAACCAATATTACATCGCCAAAACGTTCCAGCTTTTCAAAATTGCCGCAATCAATTAATTCGTAGTCTTTCCAGTGCTGAGGCGTAAGGAGTTGGATCATATTTTAGTTTTGAGTGCCGAATTGCGAGTCAGGGTTACTGGCCACAAGTTTTAAAGTTTCCTGTATATGAAGTCGTATTACAGACTTATATACTGCAAAGATAATATTTACCAATGACTAAGAACTCATGACTTCTGACATAAGAATTATAACTTTTCGCGGGCTGCCTGTGTAAATTTACTGGCAAATACAAAGTCGTTCAGTTCTTTATTATCGGTATGGGCTATTTCTTTGTTAGAACCCTCCCACCATTTTTTACCCTGGTATAAAAACAAAATATTATCGCCAATACCCATTACCGAGTTCATATCGTGGGTAACCATTACGGTTGTGATCTTGTATTCGAGGGTTAATTCGCTAATCAGTTCGTCAATTACAATAGATGTTTGTGGGTCGAGGCCAGAGTTTGGCTCATCCACAAATAGATATTTGGGTTCCATAGAAATAGCGCGTGCTATACCCACCCGTTTTTTCATACCACCCGAAAGTTCTGACGGAAACAGCTTATTTTTCCCCTCCAGGTTAACACGCTCTAAACAAAAGTTAGCACGGTCAAGTTTTTCTGATTTGGACATGGTACTAAACAAATTGAGCGGGAAGATAATATTATCCTCCACCGTCATCGAATCGAACAATGCCGAGTTTTGAAACAACATACCAATTTGCTTTCTGATAGGCACACGCTGCTCAAAATCCATATCGGTAAAATTTTCACCGTCAAAAATTACATCTCCCTTGGTTGGGGCGTGTAAGCCTACTATGCATTTAAGCAAAGTAGTTTTACCAGAACCGGAGCCACCGATGATGAGATTATTTTTGCCGGGTTTAAAATTTGCAGTAATGCCTTTTAAAACATCGTTATCACCAAACGTTTTATAAATATCTTTAATCTCAATCATAACATTAAACGGGTAATAACAAGGTCAGCAAATAAAATCATTACGCAGCTGTATACAACGCCACGGGTGGCAGACTGGCCAACCTCTAAAGCGCCGCCGCTGGTATAAAATCCCTGATAAGCACAAATAGAAGTGATGATAAACCCAAAAACCAATGATTTAACTAACGCTACCTGGATGGTAAGCGGATCGAAACCATCTCGCAAACCGGAAACATAATCTGATGTAGATACATCACTTGATGTAAAACAGGCCAAGTAACCACCCCCAATACCTAAAAAAATAGATACAATTACCAGCAAAGGCACCATGGTTATGCCACCAATAATTTTAGGGGCGATGAGATATCCGGGCGCATTAACACCCATAATCTCTAAAGCGTCTATTTGCTCGGTAACCCGCATGGTACCAATTTGTGATGCAATGCTCGAGCCTACCCTGCCCGCCAGCACCAATGATGATATGGTGGGGCTAAACTCCAGGATGGTGGTATCGCGCCCAATACTACCGGCAATACTGCGTGGTATTAAAGGGCTTGCCAGCTGAAACGCAATTTGTATGGTAGTTGCTGCACCGATAAACACAGAAATGATACTAATGATACCGAGAGACCCAATACCGATTGATACCATTTCGCGCATTACTTCGCCCCAGTAAACACTAAATTTTTCGGGCTTTCTGAAGCTTAAACGCAACAACAAGATGTATCTGCCAAAAGAAGTAAACATGCTACTATTTTAAATAATTTGATTCAAAAATACATTTTTTAATCAGCAGGCTTTACAGCTTATAACAAATGGGTAATTTTAAGCATGAAAACCGCTCTAATTACAGGTGCTACCAAGGGCATGGGCCGGGCTATCGCTTTTGCTTTCGCTAAACAAGGATTGAACCTTGCAATTTGTTCACGAAATATAAAAGATTTAGAACAAATAAAAGCAGAACTGCTCAGTATTAATCAACAGATCAGCATAATAACCGTTGAAGCCGACGCTACCAAAAAAGATCAGCTGCTAAATTTTGCCCAAACTGCCGAGGCTCAGCTGGGCTATATCCACGTAATTGTTAATAATGTGGGCATTTACCAGCCTACCTCTATTTTAGATGATGCCGAAGACACCTTCGATTTTCAGTTAAGCGCCAACCTGCGCCCGGCTTACGAACTTTATCGCTATTTTGGCAAAAAGCTGGCCGCTGCACAAAACGGGCACATCTTTAACATTTGCTCTATAGCGGCTATAAACCCGGTAGTAAATGCCGGTATGTATAGTGTAACAAAAGCAGCGACACTTAGTCTTAGTAGTATAATGAGGCTGGAAATGCAACAATATGGTGTAAAAGTAACCTCGGTAATTCCGGGCTCAACCTTAACTTCTTCCTGGGATGGAGTTGCGGTTGATGCCAACAAAATGGTATTACCAGACGACATCGCTTCGGCAGTAATCGCGATTTATAATATGAGCGCCGGAGCCAATGTTAACGAGATCACCATAACACCCGTTTTCGGCCAGTTATAAAATCACTCAAAAAACTAATTGTTATGGAAAAGAAATTATATCGCGACGAACAGCACAAAGTAATAAGTGGTGTTTGCGCCGGACTAGCCGATTACTTTGGTATTGATGTATCTATTGTACGCCTGGTTTTTGTATTAACTTTAATTTTAAAAGGCGGCGGCGGTTTGCTATACATTGTACTTTGGATTGTATTACCTAAAAAACCATTCAGCTTTGTACCTCCGGTTGATTATACCGTGCCTCCGGGCTCGGGTTCGCCTTATCAACAATATAATGCTGCAAACCCATACCAGCCTACGCCTACTTTTGTGCCGCAACCACAAAAGCACCCAACAACAGCCGCATTAATTGGCGGTTTAGTATTAATACTTTTAGGCGGAGGTTTTTTACTGGACGAGTTTGACATTATCCCCGATTGGCGTTTTGACCAATGGTGGCCGGTAATATTGGTGGTAATTGGTATTGCCTTAATTTTTAAAGGCGGCAACAAACCCAAACCGGCACAAGCATGGCAGCAACCGGCAGAGCCTGTAAAATCCGAAGTAAAAGAAGAACCAGCAACCGATAACCCTTCAACCGAATTATAATGAGAAGAGACAGACTTACACCAGGTGTTATCCTGGTGCTCATTGGGGCCGTTGTCCTGCTGAGAAATTTTGGATACCTACACTTTCACTGGAGCAACATACTGCACCTGTGGCCTATATTTTTAGTGATTGGTGGTGTTAACCTCATATTTGCCAATAACCGCAGCATCTGGGCTACGGTTATAAAGCTAACTGTTATAGTGGTTGGTGTTGGTTTATTGCTATTTGGCGATTTTGGCGACCGGAACAGGTTTTTCCCAACCTTTTACTTTAACGGGCATCATCATAAAGACAATGATGACGACGATATGGATATTGACCTGGGCGATGATAAAGACGATAGCGACAGCACTACTACTAATACAAGCGATATTGTTAAGGTTGATGGCAATAGTTTTTACCACACCGCCTTTGCACCAGGCACCCGGATAGCGCGTTTAAACTTAAGCGGCGGCGGTACCACTTACAACCTGAGCGATACCACTAATGACCTGTTTGCGGCTAACGTAAAAGAGTTCTCGGGCCGTTACACGTTGAAAAACCATACCGACGATTCTGTAAGCGTGGTTGATTTTAACATGAACAATCAGCATCGCAAAAGCTTTACCTGGGGCGATAATAAAGCCAATACGGCCACGCTGAAATTAAACCCGAACCCGCTATGGGATGTAAACATCAAAGCGGGTGCAACTAGTTTGGACTTTGACCTCGCTAAGTTTAAAGTACGGTCGTTGGTATTAAGCGGCGGCGCAGCCTCATTCAGCATTAAGCTGGGCCAGCCGGTAGAAAACAATACCCGGGTTAATATTTCATCCGGCGTGTCTGACATTACCGTGAGCGTGCCTAAAGATGCAGCCTGCATGATTAATAGCAGTACAGGCCTGTCGTCAAACAACTTCGACGGTTTTAGCAATAACGGCGATAACGAATACAAAACCCCGGGATTTGATGCCGCCAAAAACAAGATCTACATTACCATAAGCGGTGGCTTATCAGATTTTAAAGTTCGCAGATACTAAAACCAAACACTACCATAGTTTAACCGCTTTGTGATTTACAAAGCGGTTTTTTTATATTTAAACAATGTCTCAAACATATATCATGGTCATAGGCGGTAAACCCGAAGGCCCTTTCAGCATTACAGAGCTAAAAGCCAAAGGACTTAAACCTGCCGACTTTGTTAAAACCGAAGCCATGATTGATTACAAAGAAGCCCACGAAATACCCGAACTGCGCGAGGTGCTTGGCTTTAGCAAGCCGCCGGTTATTCCGCAATACTTCGGCAGTTTCGACCAGCGTTTGCTTGCTGCTGTAATAGACTGGCTGATTGTTACCGCAGTATTTGTGATACCTGCCTTACTCATCGTATTAATATCGCAGGGCAAAATGTTTAACATGATACTCAGCGGCAGTTTACTGGCTATAATCCCCATTGCCTACCTCATTTACCATATTGTAATGGAAAGCGGCCCCAGGCAAGCCACTTACGGCAAGCAGATCTTAAAAATTAAAGTAACCGACATGCAGGGCTACCCCATTAACAGCAGCGCTGCAACAGGTAGAAACTTCGCCAAGATATTTTCTGTGCTTACTTTGGGGGTTGGGTACGTCCTCAACTTTTTCAACAAAAAGCAACAGTGTTTGCATGATATGATGGCTGGGACTTTGGTGGTGAAGGATAGGTTGGTGTAGATTAGTCCTCGTTTGCGAGCTTTAAAACTTCATCCTTAATATTCTTGCTAAATCTAAAAGAATGTTCTTCTAATAAATCTATAATTTCCTTTACAGAATTGATAACTCCTTTTTGTTTCGCAAGCAATAAAACTTTTAAGGTGCCCATTATTTTAATATCCATAGCTTTTGCTACAGACCGTCCCTTCCTTTCGTCAATAATTAAAATAGCCTTAATTTCCAACGCCAATGTAATTGCGCTCGCCTCTCCTGCGTCAAGAATATTTTCAAGAGACTTTAATTGTTCTTGATTCGAAATTTGTTTAACTAATATCCAATCAGGTAATGGGAATTCAAACTCCTCTTTTATTTTGGGAGTGATATAAATTACAGGAAAAGTTTCATGCAAAATATTTAAGTACCCGATTCTGTCTAAAGCGATAAGGCAACTTGTATCAGATATCACAATGTTACTCACTTCAATCTGCAGATCTTAAATCTTCCTCTGATTCACCAAAAATAGATGTTCCATAACGCGCAGCATTTTCCAGAAACCACCTTTTAGAAACCCCTGCAAACTGCGCAGCTTCGCCTGATGACATACTACCTTTGTCAAACAACACATAAGCGACAGATAACCTTACTTCGCTTTCATCAACATCTTCAGGTATATCAAAAGTAAGCGTTTTCATATTTATAAAGTTAACTAAAAAGTCTTTATAATAAAAACACGTCATTGCTTCGTTCGCAATGACGTGAAAAGCTAAATCAAAGAAAGCGATTCTGAACCAGAATGGCTTTCCTTTAATATATTAATTTTAATTCTCTTCCTAAACCGCGTCCGACAATGACGTAAACGTAAAGTCCCTGATCTTCAACGGTGGGATCATCGCCCCCTGGCCAGATTCGCCACTTACGGTACGTTCTGATTTACCAAGGGCTTCCAGGTTGTTGAGCATAATAACCGGACTTTCATTAAAACGGAAATTCTTAACTGGGAATGCGATTTTACCGTTCTCGATATAGAAAGTACCGTCGCGGGTAAGGCCGGTAAAGAGCAGCGTTTGTGGATCTACCGAGCGGATATACCATAAACGGGTAACCAATATACCGCGCTCTGTACCTTTAATCAATTCTTCGAGCGATGCACTACCGCCTTCCATAATTACGGCATCGGGTTGCGGAGTGGCCTTTACGCCTTTTTTCTGCGCCCAATAGCGCGAGTAGAACAGGTTTTTCACCACGCCTTTATCAATCCAGGCAATTTTTTCCTGCGGGCGGCCATCGCCGGCCCAGGTTGCTGTAGGAAGATCGGCATTTTGCGGGTCGGAATAAATATTTATGCGTTCGTCTACCAATTTGTCGCCTAACTTGGTGGTGCCGCCCGGCTTGCTTAAAAAGCTCCGGCCTTCATCGGCATTACGGGCATCCAGTTCGTAAAGCATGTTTTCCAGCAATACAATTACTGCGGCCGGCTCTAATATCACGGTATACTTGCCCGGCTCTATCGCCTTGGCGGTTATAGAAGCTGATGCCTTTTGGGCTGCAATACGGGTAGCAGCCGCCACATCAAGCTTACTTACATCATTATACCCTTTTGATGCATAGCCCGAGCCCTTACCATCCGGCGTGCGCACGGTAACGTTAAAGGCTACGCTGGTAGCGGTATTGTAAGCAAACAACCCCTTAGAGTTCATCATGGCGCTAAAGCCGGTGCTGTTGTTGTAAAAGCCAGCTGCATTAAGGTTACCGGCCTTAGAAATCTCCAAACTGGTAGCCACAGCGTCGGCCCGTGTTTTAGGGCTGATGGCGGCTGTTGCCTCTACATAAGTTTTTGACTCGAGATAGGTTTGCGGACCTAGCAAGGGCATATACTCCGGGTTTTCGGGAGCCAGTTTGGCCAGCTCTTCCGAGCGGCGCACCACTTTCTCCAGCGAGGCATCATCAAACTCGTTAATGGTAGCCACACCCGCTTTTTTACCGAATGCCGAGCTTACCACCAACATTTTTTCGCTGATGCCACCACTGGTTGATACGGAATTAAGTGCATACCGGATATTACCTACATCCGAGCCGGACAGATTAACTTCGCACTCGTCGGCTTTTGAATAACTGAGGACTTTCTTTAATAAAGTTTTGGCCTCTTCTTGAGTTAACAATGGCATATCAGATTTTTCTTGAGGTGTTAATTACGTTTACGCCGTTAAAACGGGCGGTAGATGAACCGTGCGATACCGCATTACTTTGCGCCGGCTGGCCTTTGCCATCGAAGAAGGTACCACCTAAACGGTAATCTTTTTCATCGCAAATGGCGCTGCAGGAGTTCCAGAACTCCTGAGTGTTAGATTGGTAGGCTACATCTTTCAGCATGCCGGTAATTTTGCCCTCTTTGATCTCGTAAAACAACTGCCCGCTAAACTGAAAGTTATAACGCTGCTGATCGATAGAGTACGAACCATCACCGATAATGTAAATACCTTTCTCTACATTTTTAATCAGTTCGGCAGGTGCGAGTGGCGTTTTGCCGGGTTGTAAAGAAATATTGGCCATACGCTGAAACTGTACATTATCCCAACTTTCGGCATAACAACAACCTTGCGATTCTTTAAGGCCGATAATATGCGCCTGATCGCGGATGGCCTGGTAGTTAACCAACACACCGTCTTTAATAATATCCCATTTACCGCACTTAACGCCTTCGTCATCATAACCTACATAGCCCAGTGAATTGGGTTGGGTTTTATCTGCAGCAATGTTAACCAGCTTGCTGCCGTAATTAAACTTACCCGATTTCCATTTATCCAGCGTAAGGAAACTTGTACCGGCAAAATTGGCTTCGTAACCCAGCACACGGTCGAGCTCGGAGGGGTGGCCAGCCGATTCGTGGATGGTTAAATATAAGTTTGTAGGGTCGAGCACTAGGTCATACTTACCTGCATCTACCGATTTGGCTTTGTGCTTTTCTGCGGCTTGCACGGCGGCAAGCTTGGCATCCTCCACCATATCATACCGGTTACGGTACAGGGTGGTCTGGCTATGGATTTTTTCCGATTCTTTAGGCGTTAAATATTCGTATCCCATCCCCACCGGTGAGCCCAGCGAATTACGGGTTTCGAACTTGCCGCTTTTAGCGTCGATTTTAGTTACATTGAAAACAGGCCACAAACGATGGATATCCTGATCGATGTATGAACCATCTGTTGATGCAAAATACTTTTGCTCGTTAACCGTAAACATGGCCGAATCTACATAGCTTGCGCCGGCCGTTATGGCGGCATTGTTTACGGCAAGCAGCAGGTCTATCTTCTCCTTAACAGGTACTTCAAAGGCATTGATCTCGATAGGAGTTTTCCAGCTTACCTCACCGTAGCCTTTTTGCGGGGCCAGTTCAACAGGCTTGGTTAATAACCGCGAGTTTTCTTTAGCTATCTGCACGGCCAGGGCTGTTGCAGCGGCAATGCCATCGGTTGTCATATCGCTGGTGGCAGAAAAGCCCCAGCTACCATTGGCGATAACCCGGATGCCCATCCCGTATGATTCGGTATTCACCACATTTTGCACCTTATCCTCGCGGGTAATTACATACTGGTTAAGATACCGGCCAATACGTACATCAGCATAAGTAGCACCCTTGGATTTGGCTGTGTTTAATACCACATCGGCCATTCGCTTTTTTACGGCAACATCAACACCCTGCGTAAGCAAATCGTGTGGTATTGGCGAACCCATTACCGGAATTTTGTTGAGCATTGCCGCCCCAAAACTCATCCCGGACAAATAGAGGAAGTCTTTTCTTTTCAAAATGGTAAGATTTATTCCTAAATATATCTATTTACTATTTAAATAAATTTTTATTTGGATGAATTACAACCTTTTTATGAAAATTGTAAAGACTGTTACCGGATTTGACGCTCTTTTTCCATTTGTCATATTGAGCGACAGCGAAATATCTTCTTCGACAGGCAATTACGTAGCAGGTTCTTCGCTGTCGTTCAGAACAAATTTTAATTTGGTCAATAAAACCATAAAAAAAGGACCCGAACATCGGGGCCTTCCTATCTTGATTCTTGTCTCTGGATTCTTGAGTCTAAAAACTAAACTGCGTCTGATAACGAGCTGAACGTAAAGTCTCTGATCTTCATTGGCGGGATCATGGCACTTTGGAATGACTCACCGCTTACTGCACGTTCCGGGCGGCCAAGGGCTTCCAGGTTGTTGAGCATAATGATGGGGCTTTCGTTAAAACGGAAGTTTTTAACCGGGAACTTAATTTGCCCGTTCTCGATATAGAAAGTACCATCTCGGGTTAAGCCGGTGTACAGTAAAGTTTGCGGATCAACCGGGCGGATATACCACAAACGGGTAACCAGGATACCTCTTTCTGTACTCTTAATCAGGTCTTCCAGCGAGGCATCTCCACCTAACATGGTTATTGCATCGGGGCCCGGGATGGCTTTAACACCTTTTTTCTGTGCCCAATAACGAGAATAGTAGAGGTTTTTTACCACACCTTTTTCTATCCAGTTAATGCGTTCCTGCGGGCGACCGTCGCCATTCCAGGTACTACTTGGCAGGTCAGGGTTTTGCGGGTCAGAGTAAATGGTTACACGTTCGTCAACCAGTTTATCACCCAGTTTGGTACCACCACCGGCTTTGCTTAAAAAGCTGCGGCCTTCATCTGCGCTACGTGCATCTAAACCGCCGTATAATTGCTCTAACAATACAATACCTGCAGATGGCTCCAGAATTACGGTGTACTTACCGGGCTCAATGGCTTTGGCTGTTATCGATCCGGTTGCCTTTTGGGCAGATACCTTGGTTAATTTAAGGGTATCCATTTTGGTATAGTCCTCATAATCTCTCGAGGCATAGCCAGAACCTTTACCATCTTCGCTACGCAGCGTTACCGAAAAATTAATATCGCTGTATTTGTTATACGCGAATAAACCGTGCGAGTTCATCATGGCGGCAAAGCTGCCGGTATTTTGCAAAAAGCCAGCGGCGGTAAGCTTGCTATCTTTTGCTACCTGTAAGCTTTGTGCTACCATATCGGTACGCAGCTTAGGCGACATGTCTGCCGTTTTCTGGTCAAATAATTTAGGGTTTGGCGCGGCGTAAGTTTGCGGACCCAGGAAAGGCATAAACTCCGGATTCTCCGGCGCCAGTTGGGCCAGTTCTTCCGAGCGGCGAACTACTTTTTCTAACGAGGCATCGTCGTACTCGTTAATAGTTGCTACGCCTAGTTTTTTGCCGAATGCTGATGATACCACCAAACTGGTTTGGGCAATGGCACCACTTGTTGATACCGAGTTACGGGCATAACGAATGTTTGCGCTATCCGAACCGTTCAAATTAATTTCACACTCATCGGCTTTAGAATAGCTGAGCGCCTTTTTCATGAGCGAGCGCGCTTCTTCTTCACTTAATATAGCCATAATATTTTTTAGATTTTTCTTGCTGTGTTGATGATATTAACTCCATTAAATCGTGTGGTAGATGAACCGTGCGACACGGCGCTTACCTGCTCTGGCTGACCTTTACCGTCAAAGAACGAACCGCCTAAACGGTAATCGCTTTTATCACATACGGCCGAGCATGAGTTCCAGAACTCCTGGGTGTTTGATTGGTAAGCCACATCGTTAAGCATACCTACAATTTTACCGTTCTTTACCTCGTAATAAAGCTGGCCGCTAAACTGGAAGTTGTAACGTTGCTGATCGATAGAGAATGAGCTGTCGCCCACTACATAAATACCTTTCTCTACATCTTTAATCAGTTCGGCTGGTGTAAGCGGTGTTTTACCCGGCTGCAACGAAATATTTGGCATCCGTTGAAACTGCACATCGCTCCAGGCATCGGCATAGCAACAACCCTGCGAGGCATTAAGCCCAATGATGTGCGCCTGATCGCGGATGGTTTGATAGTTAACCAAAATACCATCTTTAATAATATCCCACTGGCCGCATTTAACACCTTCGTCATCATAACCCACCGCACCCAGCGAACCCGGTTGCAGTTTATCGGCCACAATGTTTACATTCTTGCTGCCGAAGTTAAATTTGCCCGTTTTCCATTTATCTAAAGTAAGGAAACTGGTACCGGCAAAGTTAGCCTCGTAACCCAGCACACGGTCAAGCTCTGTAGGGTGGCCAACAGACTCGTGGATAGTTAACCAGAGATTTGATGGATCTAAGATCAAATCATATTTACCCGCTTCAACAGATTTGGCAGCCATTTTTTCAGCACCTTGTTTACCTGCAAAACCTGCATCCTCTATCATATCGTAGCTGTTACGATAAAGCGGGGTCGGCATGTTTGTAATTTTATCTGCCGCTTTGGGTATCAGGTACTCATAACCCATACCACGCGGCGAACTCAGTGCATTACGGGTTTCAAATTTGCCACTTTTAGCATCCACGTGGGTTGCAAAAAATGTTGGCCAAATGCGGTGTACATCCTGGTCTATGTATGAACCATCGCTGGATGCAAAATATTTTTGCTCGTTAACAGAAAAGATGATGGAAGTGATATAATTAGCACCAGCTTTCATGGCCGTATCATTCACCTTCAATAATAAGTCAACCTTATCTTTAATAGGCACCTCGAAAGCATTTTTTTCGATTGGTGTTTTCCAGCTTACCTCGCCGTAACCTTTTTGAGGGGCTAACTGAACGGGTTCCGACTGGATGCGCGCATTCTCTTTGGCAATGGCTACTGCCGCTGCTGCTGCTTTGGCAATACTATCGTTGTCCATTTTATCGGTAGCCGCAAAACCCCAGCAACCGTTGGCTAGTACACGTATACCCATGCCATAACTCTCGGTATTTACTACGTTTTGCACTTTTTCTTCGCGCGTTACCACAAATTGGCGCAAATAACGCCCGATACGGACATCTGTATAAGTTGCACCTTTTGACCGTGCGGCATTGAGCGCAACATCGGCCATTCGTTTTTTAAGGGCAACGTCGATACCGCCCTGCATAGCTGCCTCGGCAGATATGGGCGAACCGATAACTGGTATCCCCGCCAGCATGGCGCCGCTTATGCCCATGCCTGTGAGATAAAGGAAATTTTTTCTGTTCAAAGTAGTAAGAGTTTAGTAAATGATTTAAACTATATATCGATTGTCAGTTAGTGGTATGGTTGAGTATAATTGGTGCTTAAGTTAATAATTATTTAGGTTGATTGTATTTTGGTTAGACGCTGGTTACAATTAATTTGTTACGGTATTTGTTGATTTTAAATATGCTTAAAAGCAGCAGACCTGTCCCATAAACCGCCCGTCATGCCGAACTTGTTTCGGCATCCCACTTGCTAAGCTCTAAGACTTAAAAGTGGCAGACCTGTCCCGTGAGATCCTGAAACAAGTTCAGGACGACATGGTGGATTTCCTTTCCTGCCCTATCCGTAATACCAAATCCCCCCATAAGCCGCCCGTCATGCCGAACTTGTTTCGGCATCCCACTTGCTAAACTCTACGACTTTAAAGCAGCAGACCCATTCCATAAGCCGCCCGTCATGGCGAACTCGTTTCGGCACCCCACTTGCTAAGCTCTACGACTTTAAAGTACCAGACCTGTCCCGTGAGATCCTGAAACAAGTTCAGGACGACATGGTGAATTTCCTTTCCTCTACTCTCCGTAATACCAACTTCCCCAATAAGCCGCCCGTCATGCCGAACTCGTTTCGGCATCCCACTTGCTAAGCTCTAAGACTTAAAAGTAGCAGACCTGTCCCGTGAGATTCTGAAACATGTTCAGGACGACATGGTGAATTTCCTTTCCTCTACTCTCCGTAATACCAACTTCCCCCATAAGCCCGTCATGCCGAACTTGTTTCGGCATCCCATAGGACAAATCTGTAACTGTTATTCCTGATAGTCAATTTCTACTTTCAAGTCCTTCATTTCTGGATTCACAGACTTGATTAAATTTACTTTCCATTCATGATGCCAGTTTTTCAATTGCTTTTCTCTATCAATAGCATCCGTAATACGGTCAAAATGTTCATAATATACTAAATCGAACAACTTATATTTTTTTACATAAGCTGAACCTTCATTGTTATTTAAGTGTTGCCAAACTCTTGATCGCAGATCACTTGTTACACCGATGTAAAAAGTGGTTCGGTATTGATTGGACATGATATAAACATGGCCCTGTTTAAATAGCATATTGTTTATTTGGTTCTCGCATACTTAGCATGTGGGATGCCGAAACAAGTTCGGCATGACGGGCGGAGAGTCTTTTGCTCCCTGCTCATCCCCTTTATCATTTTAAATAGCATAATTACTTACAGTAAACTTAGCATATGAGATGCCGAAACAAGTTCGGCATGACGGTGGAGAATCTTCCACCTCCCTTTATATCTTCCTGCTTGTATTAATCACATTCACTTTATCGAACTTACTGGTTGAACATCCGTGTGATACCGCGCTTACTTGGGATGGCTGGCCTTTACCATCGAAGAATGAACCGCCTAAACGGTAATCGCTTTGATCGCAAATGGCAGAGCATGAATTCCAGAACTCCTGGGTATTGGCCTGATACGCTGCCCCGCTTACCATACCGGCTATTTTACCGTCTTTAATTTCGTAACAAAGCTGGCTGCTAAACTGGAAGTTATACCGTTGTTGATCTATAGAGTATGAGTTACGGCCAAACATGTAAAGCCCTTTCTCGGTATTTTTAATTAAATCGGCTGGTGCCAATTTGGCTTTACCGGGCTGCAGGCTTACATTTGGCATGCGCTGAAACTGCACATCGTCCCAGCTTTGGGCGTAGCAGCAGCCTTGCGAAGCATTGAGGCCGAGGATGTGCGCCTGGTCGCGAATGGTTTGATAGTTAACCAAAACGCCATCTTTAATAATATCCCACTTACCACATTTAACACCTTCGTCATCATAACCAACCGTGGCTAAACCACCGGCCTGCAGCTTATCGCCTGCAAAGTTTACGATGTTGCTGCCAAAGTTAAATTTACCCGATTTCCATTTATCCAGGGTAAGGAAACTGGTACCGGCAAAGTTGGCTTCGTAACCCAGCACACGGTCTAATTCTGTTGGGTGGCCTACAGATTCGTGGATGGTTAAGAAAAGGTTGGTTGGGTCTAAAATCAGATCGTATTTACCGGGTTCAATCGGTTTGGCTTTTAGTTTTTGGTCTAGTTGGGCAACAGCAGTTTTGGCATCTTCAACCATATCAAAACGGTCGCGATAGATGGGAAAAATACCATTTAGCACGGTAGATTTATCGGGGATAAGATACTCATACCCCATGCCCATCGGCGCGCCAAGCGAGTTGCGGGTTTCAAACTTGCCGCTCTTGCTATCTGTTTTGGTGATGGTAAAGCTGGGCCAGATGCGATGGATATCCTGGTCGATGTATGAGCCGTCTGTAGAAGCAAAATACTTCTGCTCGTTAATCATAAATAACTGGTTACTTATAAAGTTAGCCCCTGCGCTAAGCGCTGCATTGTTAGCAGCCAGCAGCAAGTCTACTTTATCTTTTATAGGAACCTCAAAAGCATTTTTCTCTATCGGGGTTTTCCAGCTTACCTCGCCATAGCCTTTTTGCGGTGCCAGTTGTACAGGCTCGCTCAGTAACTTAGAATTTTCTTTGGCAATGCGTACGGCTAACTCTGCCGCCCTGGCAATGCTGTCGTTGTCCATTTTATCGGTAGCGGCAAAGCCCCAGCAACCATTGGCCAGCACACGTACGCCCATACCATAACTTTCGGTATTGGCTATATTTTGCACCCGGGTTTCGCGGGTTATTATAGATTGATTAAGATACCTGCCTATCCTTACATCGGCATAAGAAGCACCCCTTGATTTGGCAGCGTTAAGGGCCACATCGGCCATGCGCTTTTTATTAGCTATGTCAACAGCTTGCAGCGCGGCCTCCGGGTGTACCGGCGAACCCATAACGGGGATATTGGAGAACATGGCTGCACCCAATCCCATCCCGCTCAAATAAAGGAAATCTTTTCTTTTCAAGGCTATAGTTTTAAGAGCCTAATATAGTTTTTTTAGAAGCAAGAGGCAAGAACAGGAGACAAGAATGTGCGGTTTTGGAATCGGAAATTGAGAGTCAGGAATCGGATGGAAAATATAACGAAACCTCAAATTTGTCATTGCTGTAAAGGTCAAGTAATTCGGTAACAGAATTAGCTTTATACAATTAAAGCTAACGTTATGCGGAACATTAATAATGACCTCACCTTAAAACGGAACTATTTAAGTAAATATCGTTTTCTAATTGGAGAGTATGAACAGGTAAAGCGCGGGGAGCACCCTGTATTCAGATTTGCCAAAGATTTCTATTTGGCTCATGATACAGATGCAAGGGCTTTTTTAAAGTATTACAATCTTTTCAAACAGTCTGGTAATGAAAATGATCTGTTGCCAGGCAAGCGCGGACCTAAGTATGGGAACCGCAGGCCATCTGATGAAGATGAGCAGCAGATATTAAACCTTCGGGACCGGGGTTGCAATAAGTTTGAGATCACGAATCAACTTAAACAGAAATCAAATAACTTTACACCATCACCATCAGGGGTATACAACGTCCTGAAGCGGCATAACCGGAATCGTTTAAAGCCGGCAGACCGGGAATTAAAGGTAAAGATCATTAAGGAACGTATGGGCCAGTTAGGGCATATCGACTGTCATCACTTAAGCAAAAGTGTGATCAGGGGGCAAAACAGGAAGCTTTATCTGCTGTGTGTGCTGGATGATTATTCACGCGTAGCCTGGGCGCAGGTGATGGAGGACATCACCGCACTAACCACCATGTTTACTGCTATGCATTGCATGCAGGCAATCAAAAGAGAGTTCGGTATCCAGTTCGAGGAAATGATCGCAGATAACGGGCCTGAATTTGGGCCAGCTGGCAGTCAAAACAAAAACAAGCACCCGTTTGAAAGAATGCTAATGGAAACCGGCATTAAACGCCGTTACATGAAACCCTACAGGCCACAAACCAACGGCAAGGTTGAACGCTTTTGGAGGACATTAAAAGAAGATCTTATCGAAGAAACAGATTTTGATACCCTGCAAGAGTTAGAAGACGAATTGTTAAAATATCTTGTTTATTACAATTGGGAAAGACCGCATCAAGGCATTAACGGCAAAAAACCTATCGAAATGTGCACCCTAAACAACAAATAATAAATACCTAATTCTGTTACCGAATTACATAACCCTTACAATTGCGAGGTACGAAGCAATCTCGTCGCGTGTATTTGTCCGATCTGTATAGTTACGAGATTGCTTCGTACCTCGCAATGACAAATTTATTTAAACAATAGGGCTGGAGAGAGGCTTCTAAAACTTTAATTTCCAAAAATAGACGCCTTCAATCTTTCTTCGGGCGAGAGTTTTACAAACTCTTTGTAGCATTTGTTGAGGTATGCTGCCAGGTTAAATTCTTCACTGGTAAAAGTTTCTATATCGGGCGAATAGCGCATGATGAAGCTATGCAGTTCCTGGTCTTTAAGGGGGACGTATTTTTCGATGCTTTCTTTACTGAAAGCTTGTTGAATCTGCGCAGTTATCTTATCATTTTTAGCTTCCAACTCGCGCTTTTTGGCCTCATTCTCGGTCTTCTTGTTCGACCATATTCTCAGATTAATACCACCCTTTACCGTACCATCTTTATTACGCTGGTAAGTCATGGTCTGGTTATGGAAGTCGGGGTCTTTTCGCTGTTTAAATATAGATTCATTAACAGCGCCTTTGCCGTTGATTTCTACCTCGTTCAGCAGGTGTTGCAGCGGGTCCATGTAAAACTCGCGTGCATGCAGATCAGTCACTACCACGGTATCTGGCTTGTAGCCAAACCCGTTAAGCACCAGCATGTCGCTAATTTTGGCTGTTAAGCTAAACCGGCCTTGTTTATCGGTAACGGTTTTGTATTTACCGTTCAAATTTTCGACCGTTATACCAGCCAGTGCAACATGGGTTTTGTTCTCAAAAACAACACCCTCCTGGGCATGCTGAGCATAGCTAAAAGAAGCCATTAATGAGAGAAAAAATAACAAACACCAACTACGCATTCTTCAAAAATAAAAATAATTGCCTTAACAATGAGTTAAAATTTGTTAAAAGGTTTAAAGACAGTCCAGAATCGAGAATCAGGAATCAAGATTTCAGCTGACAAAATCCTGTCACAAATACAGACTTTTAAGTTCGAAAAGTGGAACATAGAAAGCAATCGATATTTATATATAATAAACTAAATATCAAATAATTAACCACAATTCAAATTGATTTTTATGACTTTTAAGTCTGCAAAGTGGAACAGGTGGCACAAGTGGAACGTTCCAATTAATTCCAAAAAAAAGCCTCCCTGCCAATGGCAGGAAGGCTTGAATATTATTTCCAAAAAATTTAATATCAAGATCAGACTTAACAGTAATTATAAGCTTTGTCTTACTTCTTGATTCTCGATTCTTGCCTCTCTTTTCTAAACTGCGTCTGACAGTGAAGTGAACGTAAAGTCCCTGATCTTCATCGGCGGGATAAGATAACTACGGTAGCTTTCTACACTGATGGTACGCTCTGG
>NZ_MPPL01000001.1:3805137-3835586 GCF_001911425.1 Mucilaginibacter polytrichastri
TTACCCAGGGCTTCTACGTTGTTCAGCATAATTACCGGGCTTTCGTTAAAACGGAAATTTTTAATCGGGAACATAATTTTACCGTTCTCGATATAAAACGTACCATCACGGGTTAAGCCGGTTAGTAGCAGCGATTGCGGATCAACCATACGGATGTACCATAAACGCGATACCAGGATACCACGCTCGGTGCTCTTAATCATTTCCTCGAGGCTGGTAGTACCGCCATCCATAATAATGTTACTTGGGTTCGGTACCGGTTGTACACCTTTCTTTTGTGCCCAGTAGCGCGAGTAACTCAGGTTTTTAACCACACCACCTTTTATCCAGTCGGTACGCTCCAAACGCTGGCCTTCATTGCTCCAGGTTGGGCCAGGCAATTCGGTATTGAACGGGTCTGAGTAGATATTTACTTTCTCGTCCACCAGCTTTTCGCCCAAACGGGTACCGCCACCTTTTTTGCTTAAAAAGCTGCGGCCTTCTTCTGCGCTGCGCGCATCAAAACGAAACATGTTTTCCAGCATGTAAACACCGGCAACAGGCTCAAGGATAACAGTATATTTACCAGGCTCAATAGCTTTGGCATTGGCCGAGCTTAATGCTTTTTGTGATGCAATTTTAGTTGCACTTGCCGTATCCATTTTGCTTACATCGGTAAACCCGCGTGCCGCATAGCCGGATATAGTGCCCACAGCATTACGGGTAGTTACAGAGTAAATAACATCTGTTGATTTATCGTAAGCAAATAAACCTTTAGAGTTCATTACCGCGGTAAAGCGCGTTGTATTTTCCAGGAAGCCTGCGGCTTGCAGGTTTGCAGCTTTGGTTACCTCAAAAGCTTTGCCTATCATTTCGGCGCGACTTTCGGGTGTCATGGCTGCAGTTTTTGCATTGTAGCCAATAGCATCTTCAAACTTTTGCGGGCCTAACATCGGCATGGTTTCCGAATTTTCGGGTGCCAGCTGTGCCAGTTCTTCCGAGCGGCGAACCACTTTCTCTAACGATGCATCATCAAACTCGTTGATGGTTGCTGTACCTGTTTTTTTACCATAAACAGAGCTTACGGCCAGGCCAACAGTACTGATATCACCGGCGGTAGAAACTGCGTTGAGAGCTGTACGGATGTTGCCACCGTCGTTACCCCTTAAACTCACTTCACACTCATCGGCTTTTGAATAACTAAGCACCTTCTTTAATAAAGCCTGTGCTTCTTCTTTGCTAAATATAGGCATATCAATTATCCGATTTTTCTTTTAGTATTAATTACGTTAACTCCATTAAAACGTGCGGTTGATGAACCATGAGACACAGCGTTCGACTGGCTTGGCTGGCCTTTACCATCATTAAACGCGCCGCCTAAACGGTAATCGCGCTCATCGCACACAGCTACCAGCGAGTTCCAGAATTCCTGGTTGGTTGCCTGGTAAGAAACATCGTTTAGCATACCCACAATTTTTCCGTTTTTGATCTCGTAATATAACTGACCGCCAAACTGGAAGTTGTAACGCTGCTGATCGATAGAGAATGAACCGTTACCTACAATGTAGATACCCTTCTCTACGTTCTTGATCATATCATCAACGCTTAATTTATCTTTACCCGGTTGTAAGGATACGTTAGGCATCCGCTGAAACTGTACATCGTCCCAGCTTTGTGCATAGCAGCATCCCTGCGAATGGTCTAAACCCAGCATGTGCGCCTGGTCGCGGATGGCCTGGAAGTTAACCAGTACGCCATCTTTAACAATATCCCATTTACCGGTTTTAACACCTTCGTCATCATAACCCACCAAGCCTAATGAACCCGGCTGAAGTTTATCGGCCACAATGTTCATGTTCTTGCTACCGAAGTGGAAGTTGCCCGATTTCAGTTTCTCTAATGAAAGGAAGCTGGTACCGGCATAGTTAGCTTCGTAACCCAATACACGGTCAAGCTCGGTTGGGTGGGCAACAGACTCGTGGATGGTTAACCAAAGGTGCGACGGATCGAGCACCAAGTCATATTTACCCGGCTCTACCGATTTTGCGGCTACCTTTTCGGCAGCATTTTTAGTGGCATTTTTAATATCCTCGATCATGTCGTACCGGTTTTTGTACCGGGTTACCACACCACCTATTTTTTCAGACTCGGTTGGGGTCAAATATTCGTAACCCATACCCACCGGCGAACTTAATGCCGCACGGGTTTCAAAGGCACCCATTGTCTGGTCAATTTTGGTTACCTGAAAGTTAGGGTATAACCTGTGGATATCCTGATCGATATACGAACCATCTGTTGATGCAAAATATTTTTGCTCGTTTATAGAGAAAATAGTTGAGTTTACAAAGCTGGCACCACCTTTCATGGCTTCGGCATTTGCGGTAAGCAACAGGTCTATTTTTTCTTTAATAGGCACCTCAAAAGCGTTACGCTCTATAGGTGTTTTCCAGCTTACCTCGCCATAACCTTTTTGCGGGGCTAATTGTACGGGTTTACTCCCTAGCTTAGCATTGGCTTTGGCTACGGCAACTGCGCGTTCTGCAATTTTGGCAACACCCTCTTTGGTTACGGTGTTACCGGCTGCAAAGCCCCAGCAGCCATCGGCCAAAACGCGGATACCTACCCCGAACGACTCGGAGTTGGCAACGTTTAGCACCCTGGTTTCGCGGGTTACAATGGCCTGGTTTAAATACCGGCCAATGCGAATATCGGCATACGATGCACCTTTAGCTTTCGCTGTGTTAAGGGCAACATCGGCAAGTTCTTTTTTGGCGCGAACATCGATAGTTGTTAATAGCTGCTCCTGGTAAATTGACTTACCGAAGGCAGAATTTGCAACCATAGCAGTGCCGGCCCCTAATCCCGATAGATAAATAAAGTCTCTACGTCTCAAAGTTAATCCTCCTTTGTTTGCTTGGTTAATATAGTTTAGTTAAAGTTTTTTCTTGTTCAGGATGCAAATTTGGCCTCGGCCCACAGGTATGTGCAGGCAGCCAAAAGCAGTACATAAAAGTATATTTTAGATACCGGAATCTGTACTTTTTGGTGTATTTGTTTTGTTACAGATTGCTGATTATCAAATACTGAAGCGTATTTACGGGTATCGCGAAGTGCCTGGCTATACTTTAATGCCATCCACTCGTTTTGCGGGTAAGCAAACCACCATTGCGCGGCGCCTGTACCCTGCTGTACCTGTTGCCAGCCAGCATGTTGCGGCCAGTAACCCGCCTGCCAGGCAAAAGGCAAACCGGCTTGCCTTGCCAGCGAAACTGGCGATTGATTGATCTTGATTACCGGCTGCGAAGCAGATGTTTCCAGCTGTAATTTAGTGTGGGTATTTACCGATGGTACATTACTCACTATAGCCCATTGCTCGGGGGCCGGTGTATGTTTGGCGGCCTTGGTAATCAACAGCGACCATAGCGCGGTATAGTCAGTTTCATCGCCGCTCAGCATCCAGTCGCGCGTGGCGTTTAGTACGGTAAAAACCTCTTTACCACTGCCTGCCAGACTACTGCTGGCCAGTATGCGGTTTTGCTGATCTGTAACCAGCGGCTGGGTATAGTTTTGTGGGGTAATGTAAGCCGGATCGAGCAGCAATTTGGCACTTGCGGCATCCTGCCCCTGGATCTTAAGCGAAGACACCACCTGCCCTGCCGTAGAAACTTTATTAACCGGGAAGTTTTGTTGCAGCCAAAAGTTGGAGTGCGCCGTACTATCTGCCCGTACAATAATGCCTACTCCTTTTTGCAATACCTCTTGTTTCAAGGCTGCGCTTTCTGAAGCATTCAGCGTTTTTAAAACATCAAGATCGCTGAGCACAATGTCGAATTTATCCACTAGCCCGGTTGTTAAACGCGCCAGCGATTGCTGATCTACATTCACAAATTCCTGGCTAAATTTATCTTTACTGATAGCCGAGCGTACAGCTACGCCGTAACCATTGGCAGTCAGCCAGTTTTTCAGGAACTTATCTTCAAAGTTTGGTGCACCGGCCAGCATTAAAACCTTAAGCGGCTTAATGCCATCTACCGTAACCGGGATGCTTTCGTTAGCCAGTGTATCAGCATACGAAGTACCAATAAGGCGATATACCGCACGCCCTGTATGGCGCGGTGTAGCATTTAAATCGAATACTGAAGTAGTGTTGGCTTGTATAAAAGCAGAATCGAGCGTGGTACCCAATCCTTTTAAAGATACCTTAACCGCTTTACTGCTTGCATTGGTAAATGAGCCCTGCACAATCAGTTTTTCGCCGGTTTTTAACTGGGCGTTCCAGCTTATGCTGTTTATTCCTGCAGGAACTTTTGCCGGATGAAATTTAACAGGCAGGTTATGCAGTTGCGCAAGCTCATCTTCATTTAAACCATAACCTAACACCTGCAAACTGCCGATAGCCGGTTTAGCCTGCGTAAGTTCTTCGGCACTGCTAAGCAGAATGGCTTTGGGATAATCTTTTTTAATGGTTTTGCTCAGCGTATAAATGCGGGGGTTAGCAGCAGTATTTAAACTATCAGCACTATAACCTTCGGTTAATAAAAAGGCTTGATTTTTTTCATTCAGGCTGATGTCGCCCTCGTAAGTAAGGGGTAAAATAATACAGGCTAAACCTGCTATAGCTACTAAAACAGCCACCACACGCAAGGCCAGATTACGCTTGCTTTCGCGCTGAATTTCGCGCCATATGGCAAATACGGCAAGCACTAAACAAATGAGTAAAACGATATAGGTCCAATTCATTTACTATCTGTTTATGCGGTTTAGATTTTTAAAATACCCCTGCGACAAGCCGATATCGGCAGATGAGGTTGACGATTGCGGCATGGCCCGGTTTACAGGCAATGCTTTTTGTATGGCTTTCTCTACCACGGCAATGTTTCTGTTACTGGCTTTGCCGGTGCTCACAATTTGTTTCATGGCGCTTACAGCCGGTAAATAAATACCCGGCTGGGCGGTTGCCTTAACACTTAATTGCGCCGAAGCCACCTGTAAGGTATGCTGATCGACAGCGTTTAATTTAGGGTCTGTTTTTAACTGTTCCAGTATCACCACCGCTTTTTTCAGGGTTTCAAACTGGTCGCCTTGTTTCTTAATATCTTCGTGACTGATGGGTTCTGCGATTTTGCTCAGGTCGCCGGTCATACGTTTTTCTAATTTAAGGGGCGGCGGGTTATAACCCGTTTTGGCCACATAAGCGCGTGATTTCTGCTGAAGATCTTTCAGCAAACGCAAAGCCTTATACTCAAACGGTAAGGCATCACTTGGTTTATACATGCGCAATTGCAGTTCGGCTTTCCACATTTCGGTAAGCGTTGCTTTTAACTGTTCTTTAACTGCGGGTTCTAAAAAACTGGCATCTTCGGCGTTATCGTGCTTATCGGTATAAGCATCCATAATCATGGTGGTATTGCTAAAGTTTTCGGCCTTGCCTAATTCTGTGCCGGTTTCAG
Source organism: Mucilaginibacter polytrichastri (assembly GCF_001911425.1). Lineage (GTDB taxonomy): Bacteria > Bacteroidota > Bacteroidia > Sphingobacteriales > Sphingobacteriaceae > Mucilaginibacter > Mucilaginibacter polytrichastri. The sequence goes on from NZ_MPPL01000001.1 coordinate 3,810,567, forward strand.
AGCCTATTTTAGATTCATCCTCTTCTCCCAAAAACTTACCGTAACGCAGGCGCAGCATTTTTTGATCGGCCCCCAAGTCGTTACATCGCCTGTTAAATTCTTCCTTGCTCAGGCTATCTTTAGCGTGAATGAGGTATTGCGAATCGATAATGATCTGGCGCTCGCTTCTAAAAAACTCGGGTTTAATGTTTACGCCGGCTACCAGCCCGTCCATACTTAATAGCTGGGCAGTATCCTGTATCGAAACAATGTACACATCGGTACGGCTTGTTTGCTGGTGGGTATCCTGCGCCTGGATGTAGAAGTACAGCTCATCGCCCGGTTCCATATCCAGCTTAGGCAGGTCTACCAATTTTTGCAGGTTATACTGGCGGCTGTGCGCACCAAAAGCCTCGGTAAAGTTGAGCTTGTATTCTTTAAACTTCACGGCCTCTCCGCTTCCTTTGGCTACCGTTGCGTTGATGATGGCATTGCTGATGCCATAATCATCATTCACAGAAGCATTAATGGTTACCCTGGGCGCTTCGCCGGCATCAATGTGGGTATATTGTTTAGGCGTTTTAATGCGGATCACCGGCGGCGCATCCTTAATAACCGTTACCGGGTAAAGGTCAGATAATTTACCATCCACACTCACTTGGTAAAAACCGGGGGTCGAGATTAATTTAGACAGATGCCAGTTTGATTTATCGGCACCGGCCTGCATTTTCAAAACCTCGTGCTCGTTAAATATCAGCGATATTTGTTTTACATCGATGTTAGTTTGGATGTTCCATTTTACGGTCGAGCCATCTTCTACATCTAAAGTATATCTATCCTGTTTACGTGCTGGGCGGTTGGTATACGCAGGTGGTACTATTGTTAAACCGGTTGATTTAATTTGCGGTAAAATCTTCTCCGGCGGCAGGTTTTTCGCGCTTACACCCATGGTATCTGTTACCAGTTTACCCATAGCCGCGTGCCATTTAATAGGCAGCTTAGCCAGTGCGAAACTGAGCACCAGCGCTACTATTACAAAGATGACTGCCTGTTTTAGCCGGCGGCCAAATTGCTGCGGGCTACCCGGTACTTGCTGTAATGCCTGCTCTACTTTTGCCAGTTGCAGGCTTTCTAATATATTTAAGGTACCGGCTGGTTTCATTACCAGTTGGCTACTTTCTTCTAATTCAGGATAGCTTTGGTTAAGGAATGTAAGGATTGATTGAATATTGATCTGCCATGGGCGACGGATAGCCGACAATATGCCAAACACTACGATAAAAATAAGTACAGCCAATATAAACGGCGCATCGAAAATATAATGCAAAGCGCTGCCCGACAAAATAGCCGCAGAAGCCGACAATAACACATCGGCGGCTAACTGGTAACCGATCCAGCGTTGCTGTAAAGCTTTTATTTTATGTAATCCTTCCTGCTCAGCCATTGCTCTGTATTATTTTAGTACGTGTTGCCAGCCATCTTTCTACCATAAATACCACAATTAATGCCAGCCAGAAATATTTGCCCAAATCATTCTGAACGGTAAATTTATCGGCCACTGCGGCATGCATTTCTGCTATTTTAATAGGTTGGATCTGCTCATTACTCAAGCTGGTTCTATCCTGATCTGTTATTGTATTTTTCGACGGCACATTAATTAATTGCAGCATCAGTTTAGGGAAACTACTGCTCCAGGCCAAATCATTCCAGGTTGGACTAAAGCGGCTGTAAAAATGATAAACGGCAGCATTATCCTGTTTTTCTACATCCAAAACCGGGCGGCCAAAGCCATCGTGCCAAATGATCTCCCCTTTTTGGTGCGTAGCGCCAATCAGTTTAAATAAGGGGATCTGTTCTGATCCATTTGGCAAAGCAATATCGCTTACCGAACTGATGTGGGTGTTTACACTTTGCTGCTTACCCACCTGGTAAGCAAATATATTGGTATGCTGCTGCAAAAGCCGCGCAGCAAAAGGTTGTTCAGAGATCCAGAAGATCCAGCTTTGCCCTGCCGGGATAGCACTTATACTACTGTATTGTTTAATAACAGTTTTACGCTGGGTGAATTTTGCTACTGCATCTAAAGCAGCTTTCAAATAATTAACATCAGCCGTGTTACGGTCGGTGTAGATAGCCATGCGTAAGGTTGTGGTATCAACAGGTACAGCTTTGGCTTTACTGTTCACGAGGCTTACTTCGGGCTGGCCGTTGTTTACATTAACCGCAAACCGGGCATCGCCTTTATCAGCCTGAATATTGAAATAATTATAAGTGGTGCCCGATGGTTTGCTGGTACCTTGCACAACTTTAACCGTGTTGTTATTATTAAACCAGGCATCCTGCACCCAGGTATTCACAGAATCGGCAGGGGTAAAAGTTTGCCAGTGCAGGTTAAGCGCCGATTGTGGTTTATCGCCCGCAAAATGATTGGCGCTGTTTGCGGTATACAAATAAACCGGGCGATCAGTAGGTAACTGGCTGTTTAATTGGCTTAGCAAGTTCCAGTAAATGGTTGTTTGCTTTGCAGCGGTATCTAAAGTTTTAAGGTCTTTGGTTTCAACCAGTAATTTAGTGAGATCAGCTTTAGGGAAACCATTATTGAAGTAATGAAACTCGTAGCCTAATTTGGTAAGCGAATCTATACTGGTTTTATAATGCCGGTAGCCTTCGCTAAAATTTTCTTTAGGCAATAATATCCAACCTTTTACTTTGGCTGCAGTAATCTTTTTTTGCCAGATGGGCGCAGTTAACAGCATAGCTATTAATAACAGCAACAGACAGCGCAGCAACAGCAGTAAAATATCCAGCAGTTTAAAACTACGACTACTTTTGCGCGATGCTGATACAATGAGCGAAGTACTGCCAACTTTTAAAACCTTCCCCGGCCTGATATTCCACAGATGTATCACCACCGGGATCAATATCGCGGCCGCAGCAAAAAACCATATTGGATTTAAAAATTGAAGCATTATAGTATGTTCTCCCCCTTGTCATTGCGAGGTACGAAGCAATCTCGTAGCCTGGGTAAATCGTTAATGTATACCGACGAGATTGCCACGCTATCGCTCGCAATGACAAATTTGTTGTATTTGATTGTGTAGCTCAATTTATATCCCCTTTTTCCTTTGTACCAAAAACGCTCTCAAAGCTTCATCAAGCGGCTGCGAAGTATTGATCATGCGGTACACGATATGCTTGGCCAGCAGCTGCATTTTAATAGACGCTAAATGTGCGTCCAGTGTTTCCTTATACGTTTTTCGGCCCTGCTGTGTATCGATCTCAATGGTTTCGCCGGTTTCAAGGTCTTCTAATGCAGAGTAACCTTTAAAATCAAAATTCAGTTCATTGTCACCCATCAGGTGAAATACCACCACCTCGTGTTTAAGGGCGGCTAATGAATCCAGCACTTTATAAATCTCACCATCTGTTTGATACATATCGGTTATAAAAACCAGCAGTTCCTTCCGGCTCGATCCGGTAAACAATTCTTTATAATGCGCAGGCTGCGTAAACGTACCACCCGCCTTCATCTTGTCAAGCTGATAATAAATGCGCTGCAAATGCTGCGGATCTGCTTTGGACGAAAGCGTAAACAATCCCCCATCCTGAAACACATATAAGCCTGCGGCATCGCCCTGCAAATTAACCAGATAAGCTAATGAAGCCGCCAGGTAACGGGCATAGTCTATTTTCTTAATACCGTTATCGTCGTGGTTCATCGATGCGCTGGCATCCACCAAAAACTTTACCGAAATACTGGTTTCCACCTCCGACTCGCGGATATAATACCTGTCAGACCGGGCAAACATGCGCCAGTCCAGCCAGCGCAGATCGTCGCCCGGTTGGTAGCTGCGGTACTGGCTAAACTCCAGTCCCGGCCCCTTTACGGTGCTTTTATTAAAACCATTCATAAAGCCATCAATAACCGTTTTTGCCAGTAGTGGCAAAGTCTTAATGGTCATTAATACTTTAGGGTCGAGTTGCATATTGGTTGTCTGTTATCAGTTGTCTGTTGTCGGAAATACCCCACCCGTCATCCCGAACTTGTTTCGGGATCCCACTTGCTAAGTCACCGACCTGTCCTGTGGCTGCTGAAACAAGTTCAGCATGACGTTCTTTTTTTATAATTTATTCGCCCGTCATCCCGAACTTGTTTCGGGATCCCACATGATAAGTCACCGACCTGTCCTGTGGGTTGCTGAAACAAGTTCAGTATGACATTCTTTTTTTATAATCTATCGCCTGTCATCCCGAACTTGTTTCGGGATCCCACATGTTAAGTATGCGCTATACCTGTCCCGTGGGGTGCTGAAACAAGTTCAGCATGACGTTCTTTTTTATAATTTATCCGCCCGTCATCCCGAACTTGTTTCGGGATCCCACATGCTAAGTATGCGCTATACCTGTCCTGTGGGGTGCTGAAACAAGTTCAGCATGACATTCTATTTTTATAATTTATTCACACGTCATCCCGAACTTGTTTCGGAATCCCACATGCTAAGTATGAACTATACCTGTCCCGTGGGGTGCTGAAACAAGTTCAGCATGACATTCTTTTTTTATAATCTATTCGCCCGTCATCCCGAACTTGTTTCGGGATCCCACATGTTAAGTATGCGCTATACCTGTCCCGTGGGGTGCTGAAACAAGTTCAGCATGACATTCTATTTTTATAATTTATCCGCCCGTCATCCCGAACTTGTTTCGGGATCCCACATGTTAAGTATACGCTATACCTGTCCTGTGGGGTGCTGAAACAAGTTCAGCATGACGTTCTATATTTATTATTTTTTTGTTTTGATTCCCGATTCTTTCCTAAAGTGCCTTCGGCCTGCCAACCAACTTAATCAATTCCAGTGTCGCAGTATCAGAAGTTATACCTTCAGACTCTGCCTTAAAGTTCATTAATATCCGGTGACGCAATACCGATACAGCCATAGCCTGGATGTCTTCTTCCAACACTGCATAACGCCCTTTTAGTAAAGCACGCGCTTTGGCAGTTAAAATCAAAGCCTGGCCTGCACGCGGGCCTGCGCCCCAGCGTACCCATTCTTTAACGTAATCAACCGTGGTGGTATCCGGGCGGGTAGCGCGGATAATATTGCTTACATACCTAACCAGATCTTCGCTGATGGTAACCTGGCGAACCAGGGCCTGTGCCTGCGTAATTTCTTCGGCAGTAATTACGGGTAGTACTTCTACCTTGCGGGTACCGGTGGTACGGTTCAATACTTCAAACTCTTCCTGCTCGGTTGGGTATCCCATCTTTATCAGTAATAAAAACCTGTCGAGCTGTGCCTCCGGTAACGGATAGGTACCTGCCTGCTCAATGGGGTTCTGTGTAGCCAATATAAAGAAGGGCCTATCCAGCGGATAGGTTTGCCCCCCGTACGTTACCTCAAACTCCTGCATGGCCTCTAACAAGGCTGCCTGGGTTTTAGGTGGCGTACGGTTAATCTCATCGGCCAAAACAATATTGGCAAACAGCGGGCCTTTGTTAAACTTAAAAAAACGTTTGCCGGTTACGTGATCTTCTTCCAAAATCTCGGTGCCCACAATATCGGTAGGCATCAGATCGGGCGTAAACTGAATTCTTCTGAAAGAAAGGTGCAGGGCCTGCGACATGGTTTTAACGATCAACGTTTTTGCCAGCCCGGGTACACCCTCCAGCAAACAGTGGCCGCCTGCTAAAAATGCAACCAGCAGCTCGTCTAATATGGCATCCTGCCCTACTATCACCTTCTGGATTTCGTTTTTCAGCTGCGGAAGCTTGGCCAACAGCGTTTTTATATTATTTTCGGTAAGTTCCAAAGTTATATTGCGTTTAAAAATTTGGATGGGTTAATTTTCTGACACAAGATATTGCTGTTTTAAGGGAATTACAATGCTTTGTTGTAAAAAATTGAATAAAGTATCCAAAAAATTACAACAGACGTAACCCATTGCGTTTTTTACAAAAAATATTGTAGTAATTTTAGAGTTTTAAGAACAATGTCTTTAGGGAAAAAATTTACGTTTGCCCGTTTTAGTTATCATTCGGGCGATTGGGATACCGACCAGCGGATGCCGGCCAACATTCTTAATTCTTTAATAGAGTATACCACTATACCTATTGAACCAAAGGAAAAGGTGGTGGCGCTAAGCAGTAACGATATCTTTAACTATCCGTTTGCCTATTTAAGCGGCCACAAACTGGTACAGTTTGATGCGGTAGAACGCGCCAACTTTAAAAAGTATGTAGAAAATGGCGGGTTTGTTTTTGCTGATGACTGCAATCATGACATAGACGGACTTTTTGCCAAATCATTCGAAGCGCAGATGAGTTCGCTGTTCGGGCCTAACGCACTGAAGAAAATTCCCAATACCCATTCAATCTACCGCTCTTTTTTCACCTTCGAAAAAGGGCCTCCCAATACCTCATTTGAGCTTAATGGCTGGGGCGATGACCTGGTGCACGACTATTTAAAGGCCATTATAATTAACGGCCGCATTGCTGTACTCTACAGTAATAAAGATTACGGTTGCGAGTGGGACTATGATTTCCGCAACAAAAGGTTCCTGTCTGAAGATAATACCAAGTTCGGCGTAAATATTGTAGTATATGCACTGGGTTCGTAGTATTTGAGCTATCTGCCAAAATTTCAGACAGTTTAAACCTAAAAGCGGCCCGTAATTTTTACAACCATGAACTTACAAAAAGCAACATTTGCAAACGGCTGCTTCTGGTGCACAGAAGCTATATTTCAGACATTAAAAGGTGTAACAGCTGTAACATCGGGCTATACCGGCGGGGAAATTAAAAACCCCACCTACATGGAAATCTGCAATGGCGATACCGGCCACGCCGAGGCCATTGAAATAGAATTTGATGCCGACGTATTAACTTACGACGAATTATTACTGGTATTTTTTAAAACCCACAACCCAACCACGCTAAACCGCCAGGGTAATGATGTGGGCACACAATACCGCTCTGCCGTATTTTACCATAACAACGAGCAAAAACAACAGGCCGAAGCCATGATCAAAACACTGACCGATGAGCAGGTTTTTGACAAGCCTATTGTTACGCAAATTGTGCCTGCTGATACTTTTTACAAGGCAGAAGATTACCACCAGAATTATTTTAACGATAATACCAATAAGCCTTACTGCTCATTTGTAATTCAGCCCAAACTAAACAAGTTTGCCAAAGAATTTACAGACAAGATTAAGCCCGAGCTTTTATAACATTGTTTGAATTTTACAAATAACCGATTGATTGTTACAAACAGCCGGGCGGTTATTGTTTCCACCTTTGTATATATCATAAACGATACTATAAGATGGAAACTAAAAGTAAAATAGCACTGGTAACCGGCGGTAGCCGGGGCTTAGGTAAAGATATGGCACTTAGGCTTGCCCAAAGAGGGATTGACGTAATACTCACCTACAACAGCAAGGCTGCAGAGGCAAAAACCGTTGTTGCGCAAATTGAACAAGCCGGCCAAAAGGCTGCAACCTTACAATTAAACACCGGCGATTTAAAAAGCTTCGATACATTTATTGGCCAGCTTGAAAAAATCCTGGCTGATAAGTTTAACACTGATCATATTGATTTTCTGATCAATAACGCCGGTATTGGAGCCATTAGCCCCATTGCCGATGTAACCGAAGAATTGTTTGATGATTTGTTGAACGTACACTTTAAAGGTGTTTACTTTTTGACGCAAAAAATGCTGACCCTACTTAATGACGGTGGCGGTATCATCAACATATCTTCGGGGCTAACCCGCATTAGCATGGTTGGCTCATCGCCCTATGCCTGCATGAAGGGTGCGGTAGAAGTATTTACCCGCTACCTGGCCAAAGAGCTCGGCCCGCGCGGTATAAGGGCTAATACTATTGCACCGGGTGCTATAGCTACCGACTTTAACGGCGCGCATGTACGCGATAACGAGCAGGTTAGCAAAATGATAAGCAGTGTAACCGCACTTGGCAGGCCGGGTGTGGCCGAAGATATTAGCGGCATTGCAGCTTTTCTTTGCACCGAAGATGCGCGCTGGATAACCGGCCAACGTATTGAAGCATCTGGTGGTATGTTTTTATAACATAAACCGATCTAGAAAAGCAGGCAGTAAACAATGCCTGCTTTTTTGCTTTAATTACTAACTTTATTAATACAGGCCGCTTTATTTGATTTTTACAAAACGCTATGATCACCAATTCTTCTTTAGATGATTTTTATCAAAGAAACGGAGCGTCGCTTCCCGAAGGAATTGCGCGTGAAATAGGCCATTTTAATGTATTCGAAGCAGAGAAACTATTCGACAAAAAAACAGGCGCACGTATTATGCCTTACAGCAGGCGTGCCTATTACAAAATAAGCTGGCTAAAGGGTAAAAGCAAGGCCGAATATGCCGATAAAGTGATCGCGATTGAGCAAAATGCGCTGCTATTTGCCACGCCAAAAATACCCTATCACTGGGTGCCCGAGGATAGCAACCAAACCGGCATGTTCTGCATTTTTACGCCAGATTTTCTTTCGCAAGGCAAAACAGGCGTATCGCTGGATGAGCTGCCGATATTTCAACCCGGTCAGTTACCCGTATTCCAGCTCTCGGACGAAGAGATGACGGAAATTGAATACATTTTCCGAAAGATGCACAAAGAGTTACGGGCCGACTATCAGTATAAATATAACCTGCTGCGCAACCTGGTTTTAGAGCTTATCCACTACGGGCAGAAGTTGCAACCCATGTCGGCATTAAGCGCCTCGCAAAATGCATCTGAAAGGATCTCGTCACTGTTTATCGAGTTACTGGAACGGCAGTTTCCGCTGGCATCACCCAGTCAAAAACTATCTTTACGAAGCGCTAAAGATTATGCCGACCGCCTGGCTGTGCATGTAAACCATCTAAACAAAGTTTTAAAAGATGTTACAGGCAATACCACAACCCAGATCATTGGCAATAGAATTATCCAGGAAGCCAAGATCCTGCTGAAACAAACACACTGGAGTGTAGGCGAAATTGCTTATGCTTTGGGGTATGATGACTTGGCCCATTTTTCTAACTACTTTAAAAAGCAGACTTCTTTTACGCCGCTAGCATTCCGGGCTTAGATAAAGTTACAAGCAACAAATGTTGGTTACTAATGCAGTTTAGTATAAAATTCTTAAAATTGCCGAGCGAATCCTCAACAGGGCTTATTATGAAAAAACTCAATATCTATATCATTAGCTGCGCGGTATTATTTTCTGCCTGCAGTACTCAACGCAAAACTAGTGCTACATCGGCTATTGCCCAAACATCAATAGCCAATAATGGCAAAGCATGGGCGGCTATATTTCAACAGCGTGCTGCCGAGTACAAAGCGTTATGCTTTCAGGCTTATAATATAGCTAAGCTGCGCATTGATGAAGCAACCAAACAACCCGGTGGCAAGCCATTGGCAGTAGTTACAGATATTGACGAAACCCTGCTAGATAACAGCCCCGAAGGTGCGCGTGCAGCACTCAATAACGAAGAGTTTAACAGCGTAGCCTGGAAAAAGTGGACTGCCCAAGCAGTTGCTGATACCGTACCCGGCGCACCCGACTTTTTTAAATACGCCGCAGCCAAAGGTGTAACGGTATTTTACATTACAAACCGCGATGAAGACGAGCGTGCCGGCACCCTTAAAAACCTGCAACGTTATAACCTGCCATTTGCAGATGATAGCCATTTACTATTAAAAGGCAAAGTATCCAGCAAAGAAGCACGCCGCCAGCAGGTATTGGCCAACTATAACATCGTATTGCTTTGCGGCGATAACCTGGCCGATTTTGATGCCCTGTATGATAACCACCCCGCCGAGGACAACCGTACTACTACCACCGAACAGTTGAAACAAAAATTCGGCAGTAAATATATTGTGCTGCCCAACCCGTCATACGGCGACTGGGAGAGCTCGATGTTTAAGTTTAATTACAAGCTTACACCCGCGCAGAAAGATTCTGTAATTAAGGTGAGTCTGAAGCAAGACTAATTAAATTTTTGGATTTAGCTCCGCGTCTTCCCGAACTTGTTTCAGCATCCCACATGTTAAGTATGCGCTATACATGTCCCGTGGGATGCTGAACAAATCAGCATGGCATTCTTTTTATAATCTAGCTTCGCGTCTTCCCGAACTTGTTTCGGGATCCCACGTGCTATTCATCACCGACCTGTCCCGTGGGATGCTGAACAAATCAGCATGACATTTTTTATAATCTAACTCCGCGTCTTCCCGAACTTGTTTCGGGACCCCACGTGCTATTCATCACCGACCTGTCCCGTGGGATGCTGAAAACAAGCATGACATTTTTTTATAAACTTTCCTTATCTCGATTCTTGCCTCTCTTTCCAACTCTTTGTCACAAAATTAAACAGGATGCTAATTGAATTGTTGTGAATGCTACCTTAGTAATAAATCCCCACAACATGACTATCATTGAAAACGAATACCTTAAAGTAACCATCCGATCGCAGGGCGGCGAGTTGACTTCTATTTATAACAAAGCCGCAGGTATTGAACATTTGTGGCAGGGCGACCCAACAATATGGGGCTGGCATGCACCCAACCTGTTCCCGGTGGTGGGTGGGTTAATTAACAATGAGTTATTGGTTGATGGTAAAACCTACCCGATGCAAAGACATGGTTTTATTCGCCCTACCGAAATGAAACTGGCATCAGAAACCACCAAACAGCATGCACTGTTCACATTACCTTATTCAGACAGTACACTTGCTATATACCCGTTTAAATTTAACTACCAGATTATTTACGATTTGATAGGCAATGCGCTGCGTGTAACCTACAAGGTAGTAAACATGGATAAAAAAGCGATTTGGTTTTCGGTAGGCGGGCACCCTGCTTTTAACGTGCCCTTTAGCAGTACCGAAGGTTCTGCTTACGAAGATTACTATCTGGAGTTTGAAACCGGTGAAAAGCTGGACACTCACATGCTTTCTGCCGATGGTTTTTTTACCGGTGAAACCAGGCATGTACCTTTAGATGGGCCTAAGCTACATTTAACCCGCCACTTGTTTGATGACGATGCGTTGGTATTTAAAAAACTGAACAGCCGGCAGGTAACCATTAAAAGCGATAAGCATGAACATACTTTATCGGTAGAGTTTCCTCATTTTAACTATTTGGGAATCTGGGCTAAGCCCGGTGCCGATTTTGTTTGTATTGAACCGTGGCTGGGCTGCGCCGACTCGGTAGATGGACCTACAGACATCACCAAAAAAGACGGCATCCAAAAATTAGAACAAGGGCATGTATTTGAGGCCGCTTTTTACGTTAGTATTTAAATCACTTGTTTAAATATTTACTGTAATCGCATGCAGCAAACAACATCTCCCGGTGCCGAACCTACGGCACGTTTTTCTAACCGTGTAGAAAACTATATCAAATACCGTCCGGGTTATCCGGCGGGTGTAATTGAATATCTGCAAAAGCAGTTTCAACTCAATGAGGATGCACACATAGCCGACATTGGTTCGGGCACAGGTATTTTCACCAGATTATTGCTTGACCAAGGCTACCAGGTTTTTGCCGTTGAACCCAATGAGCCCATGAAACAGGCTGCTGAGCAAGATCTGAAAGCTTACAAAAATTTCACCTCAGTAGCCGGTACGGCAGAACATAGTAACTTGCCCCCAAATAGCATCGATCTGATTACCAGCGCAACCGCATTCCACTGGTTTGATGTGGATAAATCGCGTGCTGAATTTAAACGCATATTAAAAACAGACGGTTCCGTAGCGTTAATCTGGAACGTTCGCAAACCTGCGGCAGATGCTTTTGCTGTAGCTTACGACCAGCTTTTAATAAGCTACGCATCTGATTATAAAGACGTAAAAGAAAAAACCTTAAATGACGAACGCCTGGCACGTTTTTTTAACCAAGGCAAGTTTGAGACCATCTCTTACCCCAACCAACAGGTTTTTGATGAAGAAGGACTGATCGGCAGGGCATTATCATCGTCATATGTGCCAATGCCCGAGACTCCTGAAGGTCATACTTTTTTAAAGGACTTAAAAGCAATTTTCAAAGCGTACCAAATTGATGGCAAAGTGAGCTTTGTGTACGATACAATGATGTATGTGGGGAAGGTGTAAGTTAATTTAAATCCTATCTATCCGTCATGCTGATTACTTGTTTCGGCATCCCACAGGACAGGTTATAAATATGTATTTCGCAGACTTAGCAAGTGAGATGCCGAAACAAGTTCGGCATGACGGAATTTATTATAAAAAGGGGTGTATATCTGCGATAACTTAGCGCAGAAACACACCCCTAACCCCTCTCAAGAGTAATAGCCTATGAAAAGACAGGATAAAAAGTTATCTTTATGATAATGAATATAATAGAAGTGCTTGCAAGGTATTTTGAACAGGACACCTGCATTGAACATTTGGAAAGCATTAGATGGCAAGGGGCGCCGCAATGCCCTTATTGTAAGAGCAAACAAAGTACAAAACGAAAAGAAACATCGCGTTATCAGTGTAATGGCTGTAATAAGAGCTATAGCGTTTTGGTTGGGACTATTTTTGAAGCCACTAAATTGCTCCTGCCCAAATGGTTCCTGGCAATAACGCTTATTCTGAATGCAAAGAAGGGATTATCTTCTATGCAATTAGGGCGTGATATAGATGTTAACCGTAACACCGCATGGTATTTGCAAATGCGCATCCGCAAGGCGATGCAGGAGGGCGAAGATCAGGATCTGTTTACTGGCATCGTGGAGATAGATGAGACGTATATCGGTGGTAAGAAAGCAAACCATTCAAAAAAAAAGCGTCAGGAAAGACGCGATAATGGATTGCAGATCACAGGAATGCAGGATAAACAAGCTGTTCTCGGTATGCTGGAGCGTTCGGGTCGGATAAAACTCCAGGTACTTGACAAGCCGCAAGGAAAAACGATCAAGCCTGTTATTGAGCAAACAGTAAGCAAGGATGCAAGTCTGGTCACTGACGGCTTTGGCGGCTACGCGGGCTTAGGTAAACAATACAAAGAACACCAGATACTTAATAAGGAGAAGGAGGAATATACAAGAGGTAAGTACCATACTAATACGATAGAAGGCTTTTGGACGCTACTCAAACGAGGCGTTTATGGACAATACCACAAAGTATCTGTAAAGCCCCTCCAAGCCTATCTAAATGAGTTCACCTTTAAATATAATCATAGGGATAACAAATCAATATTTGATACACTAATTAACAAATGCGCCTTACAAAACAATACTCCTGTCTTTTCATAGGCTATTACTCTTGAGAGGGGGCGCGGAAGACAGTGTAATGGAAGGGGTGTGTTTCCACAACTAACTTAGCGCAGAAACACACCCCTAACCCCTCTCAAGAGGGGAATAAAAAACCTTTGTTTCCTATTTATCGTCAACTTTTTTTAATTCCCCTCTTGAGAGGGGGCGCGGAAGACAGTGTAATGGAAGGGGTGTGTTTCTACAACTAACTTAGCGCAGAGACACACACCTAACACCTCTCAAGAAGGGAAATAAAAGATCCTAAAATAAACTGCTCTGCCCTTTATCATCAATCTTAATATCATCCGGATTGGTGATCTCCAGATCAACCTTTTTAATTGGCTTATCGGCAATCGGCTCTGGCTTAGGTTCAATAGCAGATGGCTTAGCAGGCTCAGGCGTTGGTTTTACCACTGGGGCAGAAACAAACTTTGGTTTCTCTGCCGGCGGCGGTGCTACATCGGGGGCCGGTTTTTCTTCGGCTATCACAATTGGTTCTGTGTCCTCTACCGAATCTGGTGCCGGGTCTGGTACATCTTCGGCATCGTCATGCTCGGCAATCAGCTCAATGGTTTGGATGGTATGGGCCGACAGGCGGTTACCCATTGCTTTCATTCCTTTCACATCAATTAAATCGGCCAGGTTAAGCTCGGCCAATTCGGGTACTAGTGCTTTGCCTTTTAATTGCTCAATTTTTATCAGTGGCTGCGCAGCGCCCGATAGTAATACCAGTTTAGAGCCGTTCTCTTCACTAATAATGCTTGTTTGGCGGCCAATGGCGGTATTCTCAAACAAAAAGCGCTTCACCATGTAGTTTTTCGACTTGCCCTCGTAATGCACAACCGAGAACACCTTTTCGGGGTTATACTTCTCAATCAGCATCATCTTATCATCAAAGTGATTATTAAGGTCGAAACTGGTGAGTTCGTACATTCCATTGTTATGTATGGTCAGGATACGGTCGTCGCCATCAAACTCACCAAGGTAAGTACCGCGGCCATCGGCATTCAGGCGGCGTAAAACGTCATCAAACCAAATTTTACGCCCCGCCAGGGTTGATACCCCTTTGGTTTTCAGTACTATTTTCTTGATGGGGTATTTGGTAACCATATTACCAATACTGCCACGGCCTTTAATGGCAATGGCGGCAAAATCCTCATCAAACTGTAGTTTCTTTAATTTAGAGTGCGGTTTCAGCTGTATGTTAACTACCTCGGCCTCGCCGTTGGGGTTGGCGGTAAAGTAAAGTACTTTACTACCCTTGCTGCCTTTGGTCAGGTCGTATTCCTTATCGCGGGTTACACCAGCTACGGCAAAGCGTTTAATATAGCCTACGCCACTCTGGCCATCCTTATAAATTATATTGTAGATGGTGCGCTCGTCGTTTTTCTTAAACACAGCCACATGTACAATCCCTTTACCCACAAATGTTTTATCCTGCACCTTGGTTATCATGCAGCGGCCATCCTCACGGAAAACAATAATTTCGTCAATATCCGAGCAATCGCACACAAACTCATCCTTTTTAATACCGCTGCCTATAAACCCATCTTCGCGGTTTACGTATAACTTAACGTTGGCCAGGGCTACCTGTGTGGCTTCCACCCTATCAAAAGTACGCAGCTCGGTTTTACGGCCACGGTCTTTGCCGTATTTCTCTTTCAGGCGTTCGTACCAGGCAATGGTATAATCGGTAAGGTGTTTCAGGTGATGTTTAACCTCTTTAATTTCTTTCTCGAGGGTATTCATCTGCTCATCCGCTTTTTTAACATCAAAGCGGGTAATGCTGCTCATTGGTTTATCAATCAGCTTTTTATAGTCCTCGGGCAATATCTCGCGGTAAAACTGCGGGAAGAATGGCTCAAACAGTCGGTTTAAAACCTCCAGCACGTTCTCGAAGTTACCCGAATTTTCGTAGTCTTTGTTTTTGTACATCCCCTCCTGGATAAATATTTTCAGCAATGAGCTAAAAAATATTTTCTCCATCAGTTCCTTGAGGCGGATCTCCAGTTCCTGCTTCAGCAGGTCTTTGGTATAATGTGCGCTCTCAGTCAGGATGTCGTTCACACTCATAAAGTGCGGCTTGTCTCCTTTAATTACGCAGGTATTGGGCGATATCGAAACTTCGCAATCTGTAAAGGCATAAAGCGCATCTATAGTTACATCGGGTGAAATGCCCGGTGCCAGGTGAATTACGATCTCTACGTGCTGGGCGGTATTATCCTCAATCTTCTTAATCTTAATCTTACCCTTATCATTAGCCGAGATCACGCTATCTATCAAACTACCTGTAGTAGTGCTGAAAGGTATTTCTGTAATGGCCAGCGTCTTTTTATCGCGCTCTACAATTTTGGCACGTACGCGTACTTTGCCACCACGCTGCCCTTCATTATAGTTACTGCAATCGGCCATGCCTCCGGTCGGGAAATCGGGTACCAGATCCGGGCGGATACCTTTTAACACACCAATGGCAGCATCAATCAGCTCATTAAAGTTATGAGGCATAATTTTGGTGGCCAAACCAACAGCAATACCTTCGGCACCCTGCGCCAATAGTAATGGAAACTTTACCGGTAAGGTGATCGGCTCTTTATTACGGCCGTCATAACTGGCTTGCCAAATGGTAGTATCGGCGTTGAAAACAACATCGAGCGCAAATTTCGATAAGCGCGCCTCGATATAACGCGGTGCCGCGGCTGAATCGCCCGTTACCGGGTCGCCCCAGTTGCCCTGGCAATCAATCAGCAGGTTTTTCTGGCCAATCTGTACCATGGCATCGCCAATAGAAGCATCACCATGCGGGTGGT
Organism: Mucilaginibacter polytrichastri; assembly: GCF_001911425.1. Classification (GTDB taxonomy): domain Bacteria; phylum Bacteroidota; class Bacteroidia; order Sphingobacteriales; family Sphingobacteriaceae; genus Mucilaginibacter; species Mucilaginibacter polytrichastri. Next base: position 3,826,629 of record NZ_MPPL01000001.1, read on the forward strand.
ACTTCATGGTGTTACCAATTACGTTGGCTGCTTTGTTGAAACGCCCGTCGTCCATCTCTTTCAGCGAGTGCAAAATACGTCGCTGTACGGGCTTTAGCCCATCATAAATGTGCGGAACGGCACGGTCGAGTATTACATAAGAGGCATAATCCAGAAACCAGTTCTCGTACAAACCATCCAATGAGATGGTATTATGCATATTATTATTTTCAGAACCGGAAGCAGGGAATTCCTCCGGGGTTATTTCTTCACTCATTCTTAAAAACTATTCGGATGTGTAAATATAAGCAGAACGGCTAACATTATTAGCGTTTAGCTGCATCGTGTGGATAAAGAATGTGTTTTGATTTTGGAATTCGGATGTTCGATTTCGGATTTTTCTTGTCTGGAATCGGAATTTGCAGAATTTAGGAATTAACAGAATTGTTTTTTTGTCTTGATTCCTGACTCTCGATTCTTGACTCTCTAAATGGGCGTTCCCGCATGGCCGAGCTTATGCACATTTTCTTTTCAATTATATTATCATTTTAATAACTTACCATTTATTACCATTACCTTATGAAAACATCAAACAGAAGAAAATTTATAATCACTACCGCTGCCCTTGCTACAGGCGCGGCAGCATCGGCATTACCTTTAACATCTATGGCAAATAAATATCCGGTGGTTCACCACGTGTTTTTCTGGCTTAAAAACCCGGGCTCTATAGACGATCGCGACAAACTAGTTGCCGGCGTAAAAACCTTATCGAAAATTGAAACCATCCGCGAGTTGCGGGTAGGCGTAGTAGCCAGCACTGAGAAACGCGACGTGGTTGATAACAGCTGGGCGGTATCCGAGCTCATGTTCTTTAGCGACCTGGCCGGGCAGGCGGTGTATCAAACCCACCCCATCCACCTGGAGTTTATTAAAAATTGCAGCCACCTTTGGGAAAAGGTTATTGTTTATGATGCTGTGGATGCTTAAAAAATAATATATGACAGAATTCTTAGCATTATTTAAATTTTCAGAAAAGCGGCACTTATTGGCGTTGCAAAAAGAGGGACATCTACATTGTGAAACGTTACAATATTTTTCCGATATAGAAGACACAATTGGCAGAGGAGACAGCTTAGAAACAGTTACAGATCTGTATTATTTAGATGAAAATACGATCGTTAATATTAAAAATGTTGGCGATCCTGATTCTGAGTATAAAAGAATTAAGATAAATAGTGGGCAATTAATAAACAGAGGCGAAACTAACATAGGAAACATCTTTTGTCTATATTCTATTCGGTTACATAAATTCCATTTAGGAAAAGAATTTACTATTCCCGTAGAATGCAAATCTTTAGGAGATCATTACCTCATTATAAAGGATGCCAATGAATTTCTAACTAGAGTAAAAAATAAGCTAACTGAATTAAAGTTGGACGCAAGGTATGGCTACATACAATATAAAGATTTTTTAACCTATACAGGAAAAAAAACAATATTTGAAAAAGATATTAAACTTTCCTATCAAAATGAATTTAGACTTTTCATTCACAATAGTGAGAATAAAGTATTAGACATTAAGATAGGAAGCATCGAGGATATATCATCAATAGGCATTTGCGAAGAGCTCACCACTGTAAACTTCTTTGATAACAATAATATTAGCTAATAATGAGCATGACCAGGGTTAATCGAAGTACTACCTTTGTGGTGGGTGCTTCGTACCTCGCAGTATGCCCTTTTCTACAAATCCGAAATCGAACATCCGAATTTCGAAATCACATACCTTTCTTGGCTTTTAAATCCCTTATCATTTCCGGATACCCCATTCGGCTTACAGCTGCATTAATGGTATTAGCAATGCGGGTTGTGCGGGTTGGCTCTGTTTTGGCGCTGTTAATCCATTTGATAAAGTAATCGCGGTGGCCTTTGGGTAAGGTATTGAAAAATCCCAGCGCATCGGGTTCGTAGTCGAAGCACTCTTGCAGGTCTTCGGGCATTTCTATTACAAAATCATCGTGGGTTTCCAGTTGTACAGACAGGGTTGCCCCTTTGCTTTTATAGATGCCTTTACGCATATCTGCATTAATGGCCATAATAAAACTACCATCGCCCCAGGGCATCAATGCTACGCCACCAATGGGGAAATGATCTAAAAAGCCCTTCACCCGGAAGGATTTTTTGTTGCCGGGCTTTAATTCCAACGCCAAATCTTGCGGAATGTTAATGTACGTCCATCCGGTTTTATCTCCCTGCGCTGCAAATTGGTAAATAATGGTAGTAAAATTTATCATCCTGTTATACAAAATGCGGTTTTAAAGTCAATTTACAAAAAGTTTTTACCAGGGTAACAAGGCCGTTGCACAACATAACTTTTGCCTCTTAAGTACGTCTATAATGGTGTAAATAAAATATACCATAAAAATGAAAATGTTAAAATCAGTTACAATTGCGGCTTGTTTATTAATGACAGTAGCCTTTGCAAAAGCTAACAACAAATTAAATGACGATAATGCAGCATCGCCCAACAATGCGGTTAATACCTATGTAGATGCCATAAGCCATGGTAAAGCCGAAGGCCTGAGCCAGGTAATAGACAAATCTGCCAAATTCAGCATATTACAGGGTAAAAACATTTTGAGCTTCAGCAAGGCCGATATGATGGCTTATGTTAAAGAGAACAAAAATATTGACCAGGCTTGTACCATCAGCACATCTGTAGTAGAATCAAACAACGACATGACTGTTGTAAAGGTTGATATGCAATACACCGATTTTGTACGCAGCAACTATGTAACCCTTACCAATACCGGCAACGGCTGGGAAATTACAAGCGTTTACAGCGTTGTAAGGTAATTTAGGTTAAGTTAGTATTAACAGCAAAGGCCGCCCTACTTAATTGGGGTGGCTTTTGTTGTTAATACACTTTTTATTAAAAAAAACTTTTACAATTATTTATGGTGTTTTTTACCCGTGGCAATGCTTTACGGCACAAAACATTGTCAGTTTATCAATAAAACAGCCAAGTTGTTGCCCGTTTACGAAAAGCCGGAAAAGCTTCACAAAAAATTAACACCTGCAAGTGTAACGTATGGGGTAGTGCCGCTGTCTTATGAGTATAAAATTTATTAAAACACTAAATACAAAATATTATGAAAACCTTAAAATCAGTTGCACTTGGCGTTTGCCTTTTCTTAGCTTGCACAGTTGCAAAAGCTAATAAAATTTCTGATGACAAATCAGCTTCTCCTTATTTCGCTATCAACACTTATGTTGATGCGGTAAGCCGTGGTAAAGTTGCCGACTTAGAATCGGTAATAGACAAAACTGCAAAATTTAGCATGCTGCGCGGTAAAAACCTTATCAGCTTTGATAAAACCGAAATGGTTAATTTTGCAAACGAAAATGCAAATACAGAACAAGCATGTACAGTAACCAGCTCTATTGTTAGTACCAATACCGACGTTACCGTGGCCAGAGTTGATATGCAATACGATGGCTTTGTACGCAGCAACTATGTAACACTTACCAATACCGGTAGCGGTTGGAAAATTACAAATGTTTATAGCGTATTTAAATAAGCAAAACATTTAAATTAAAACAGAGAAGGCCTCCCGGTATTACCGGGAGGCCTTCTCTGTTTATTCTACATAACGTTTTATTGCCTTTTGCCAACGGTCATACCCCTCTTTTTTAAGGTGCAGGTAGTCTGGCTTAAACAGAGCCGAATCTGGCAGGGAAGTTTTTGCATCATATAAAGGTGTATTTACATCAATGTACTTACAGCCATTGTGGTGGCCTATAAAATCTTTAATCATTGTATTGGTACTATCAACAGCTGCATAGTGTACTGCGCGGCTCGGGCTTTTTTTGATAGACATCCAGTAGGTTTTGCTGCCGGGCAGCTTTTGTTGTATCATGGTATACAATGCCACAAAATCATCGTACACCTGCTGTGGTGTACGGCCGGCGTTAATATCGTTTTCGCCTGCATATACAAAAACACGCTCGGGCTGGTAGGGAAATAAAATGTAATTGGTATAATATTTAACCCACTGCTCCAGGGTAGAACCGCCCACCCCACGCCGCACTATCCGCTTATCGGGGAAACGCTGTTCCAAATCTTCCCACATACGGATAGACGAACTACCGATAAACAAGTTGCTGCCCGGTTTAGGAAAATGCAAACTATCGGTTATTTTAAATTTACGCAGCTCATCAGCAAAGGGAAATCCCTGCTGGGCAAATAAGGGCTTACCTGCTATTAACAACAGCAGCAAAAGCATCAAAAATTTAGGTTTCATTGGTTTGGTTATGATTTTGCTAATCGGTCTTCAAAAAACAAAAATGGTAAAAAGCTTTCGCTTCCCTGTACGGCCCAGATAGGCCCGCCTTCGCAAAACAACAGTATCCTTATTTTTTGATCTTGTTTTTTCTCGTACTCGGCCATTACCTGCAGGCATGAGCCGCATGGTGTTACCGGCTGATTCAGCTTAAAGGCATCGGTATGGGCTGTTATGGCCATACTCTCTATCGGGTCGTTAGGATAATTTGCACCCCAATGAAACAAGGCCACCCGCTCGGCACACAAACCAGATGGGTAAGCCACGTTTTCCTGGTTACTGCCATAAATTATCTTTCCGCTTTGTAACCGCAATGCAGCGCCTACACTAAATTTTGAATATGGGGAGTGCGAATGTTTCAGTGCATTTTTTGCTTCGATACATAATGCATTGTCTGAATCATTCAAATCGGTCAGGGCATCATATTCATCGAAACTTATTTTTATTTCGTGGTTATTCATCTATATCCCCGTGGTAAAAAAGAGGGGGAAACAATATAAGGATAAGGATTGGTAAAAAGAAATAACCTGGCAATCTTTATCATTCTCCTTTGATGCCGATGCAAAAAAGCTGTATAATGGGAAGGCTGTGTTTCTGCGGTATACAATAGTAGAACCCAATGTAATTAAGTTAAGGAAATGCGGATGCTCCGTAGTAGTTACTTGCAGGGAAATCGCGTTTAAAAAACATTACGTCATGCCGAACTTGTTTCGGCATCCCATCAGAAGGTAGGCAATAGAAAAGTATGCTACATGTAAGCCTTAGAGCGGTCAAGCGGGAATGTGCTGTGGGATGCCGAAATAAATTCGGCATGACATCGCCTTTCTTGCTTTCGAACACCAAAAAAGCCGCTATAAAAGTTAAAAGCGATTTCCCTGTAGTTACTTGTTTATAGAAATAAATCCATAACAAATACTATAAACAGGTTGCTACTACAGAGCATCAAGGCTTAATTAATAACATTGCCCCTAGCCCTACTCAACAGGAGAAGAATACTTATCCCTCCGGGTGATTAGGATCATAATCGGGGGCTGACCTTTTTGGCTCGTAATGTACACCGGGTGTTAACCAGTATAGCAGTGCAACCCTCGAGTACCTGAAGTTAAAAGGAGATAACAGCAATGCCACCCCCAATAAAATACCTGCATAAATCCACGGGTTTTCGCTGCCGGTTAAAATGTAGGTGCCTACTGCCAGTGTTACCATTTGTGCCACATTGAGTGCATAGCTTACAAACATAGCCACGTAAAAGTAACCCGGTTCTATCTCGAAATGAAAACGGCAGTGCGGGCATGATTCATTCATTTTTTGCCCGCTAATGGTGTACATTGGCGTGGCAAACATGTTGCCTACCCGGCATTTTGGGCATTTGGCATGGAGTGCTGCATAGGTTTGTGATATGGCCATGGCTTGTGTATCTAAAGTTAAAGTTTTCATGTTATGCTTGTTTTGTGATCTGTTTCCTGAATTCTTCGGGTGTTACGCCGGTTTGCTTTTTGAAGTATTTTGTAAAGTACGAGTAGTCGGCAAAGTGCAGCTGGTCTGCCACTTCAGATATGGTTAGGCCGAGGTTCACCAGCAAACGTTTGGCTTCCAGAACAATCCGGTTACGTATTACCTCACCTGCCGAAATATCGAGCACATCATTACATAAAGCATTGAGGTGGTTGGGGGTAATGTATAACAGGGCTGCATAATCTTTCGGGAGCTTTAAAGTGGTAAAGTTTTTATCAATCAGTTTCTGAAAGTTACGCAGCAGGGTATAATTATAAGGTGTGGTATTGGTAATATGATGCGGCAATGTTAATCGGCTTAGTAAAATAAACACTTGCAGCATTAACGTGCGTACCATATCCAAAGCCAACCGGCCCGGCACTTCGCTTTCGGTAATAATCTGTTCAAAAAGCGCTATGATTTCATCTTGCAAATTTTCGGGTATATCAATCACCTCTTCGTTTGATGCCCCGCTGAAGAATGGGAACTGCTCCAGATAATCAGATTGTAACAGAAAAGACTGAAAGAAAGGCACCGAAAAATTAATCACATAACCATCTACATTACCATCAAAACTCCAGCTGTGTACCTGGCCGGGAATCATAAAATAGATCTGGTACGGCTTAACCTGGAAATTTTGAAAATCTATGGCATGTGTACCACCGCCTTCTGTAAACAATACCAAATGATAAAAGGTATGTTTATGCGCCAGGTGCAGGTTATGGTGCGATTTTAAATAAGGCGCAAACCGGCTGATCAGAATATCTTCCTCCTTAAATTCAGACAGGGTGCATATATCGTAAACAGGGAAGCTCTTTTTCATGATATACAAAGATACCACGAAAATTGCCTTAGCTATGGTAATAAACGTTTGGCTTATGGTACTTTTTACTGATAAGTAAAAAGTACTTAGAAATAAAGTCGGGCTTTTTCGAGCCCGGCTTAGCTGCTTTTAGTAGCAGTATTTCTTAATAGCGTCGTAAGCTTCCTTCAATCCCAGTTCGCCTGCTTTACTAAGGTCGAGGCAACCGCTATTTTTATCGGTAATGTTGTTGATCTTGAGCATCCCTCTATCAAAATAAGTTTGTTTATCTCTCGGGGCAAGGTTAATGGCTGCGTTATAATCTGCTATTGCGCCATTATAATCTTTTACCAGTGCTTTAGCTTCCCCGCGTTTAACATAAGCCTTTTGGTTAGATGGTAGCAGCTGTATTGCCATATTGTAATCAATTAATGCACCACGTACGTCTTTTAATTTATACTTGGCAATACCACGGGCCAGATAAGCATCAGAACTTTGCGGGGTAATTTCAATAGCTGTGTTATAATCTTGTATGGCGTTAATAGAGTCTTTTAATAACAAATAGGCATCCCCGCGCTTAATAAAGATATTTTCGTTGTGCGGCTGTGCTTCCAGTGCTTTGTTAAAATCCTGCATAGCGCCAGACGAATCTGGTATGGTGCTTTTTGCAGTTGCACGGGCTAAGAGGCCCCGCAGCGTTTTGGGGTACTGGTCAACGGCTTTATCATAGTTTTCAATACCACCATTGTAATCTTTTTGGGCCATTTTAGCATCACCCAAAAACAACAAATTATCTTCTGTAATACGCAAACTGGTGGCTTTTTCTAAATCGTCAACAGCGCCGTTATAATCTTTTAGTTTTATTTTGGTGTTACCACGATAGGTATAAGCATCAAAAGAAGCAGAATCTAATACAATTGCCTTATTAAAGTCGAGCATGGCTTCGCGAGGGTTCTGCATGGCATCATATAATATACCCCGTTTTACATACAGATCGGCATTGTTTGGTTGAAGCTTTAAACCAGCGTTTGCCAGTTTAAGTGCTTCGGGGTAGTTTTTAGAAAAAGTTAATGCTGCACTCAATTTGGCATAAGCATCTGCATTTTTAGGGTCCATTTGCAATACCCTTTGATAGTCTTGTATAGCGCCGTTGTAATCTTTAATGTTGATGCGGCTATTACCGCGTTTACTATAACCTTCGGTATTTTGCGGTTTTAGGGCTATTGCTTTGTTATAATCTTCTATGGCACCGTTGTAATCAAGCTGTTGCTCTTTCATTTTACCCCGTTCTATATAAGATCGGTCATTGTTGGGGTTTAACTCAATGGCTTTTGTATAATCTGTTATAGCCCCCAGGCTATCCTTAAGCGCATATTTAGCCGACCCCCTAATGAGATAAGCAACTTCACTTTTGGGGCTAAAGGCAATTATAGTGTCAGCATCGGCAAAGGCGGCGTCATAATTTTTAGCCTTAATAAGCAAACCGGCCCTGTTTTGGTAGGCTTCAGTGTATTTAGGATTTAGGGTGATTGCCTTATCAAAATCTGCAAGGGCTCCAGTAGTATCTTTGATATTATTTTTGGCAATACCACGAAACATGTACAACTCGGCATTATTACCGTTAAGCGAAATTGCTTTGTCAAAGTCGGTTATGGCACCCTGGTTATCTGCTGTATTGGTGCGGGCATTACCCAGGTAGTGGTACAGTTCGGCAATATTTGGGTTAAGCTCAATTGCCTTTTTATAATCTTGTATGGCACCAAGGTTATCATGCAGGTTGCTTTTGGCATTACCGCGGTAATAATAAGCTTCGGCCCGGTTAGGATTATATCTTAATGACCGGGTATAATCTGTTACCGCCGAGGCATACGAGCCCAATCCTGATGCTGCGTTGGCGCGGTAGTAATACAGCTCGCCATTCTCTGGGTCGAGTTTAATAGCTATGTTATAATCGAGCACAGCCCCCCAACCATTATTAATATTGGCCTTGGCCAGCCCGCGGTATTCATAAAGTTCGGCGCTTTTTGGGCTAAGCGCTATGGCCTTGTTAAAGTCGGCAATGGCGCCAACATTATCGCCGGTATTTGTTTTGGCGTTTGCCCTGTAGTGGTAAAGGTTGGCATCGGGCTTTTTCTTTAAGGCGATGGCTTTGGTAAAATCATCTATGGCATTAACAAACGCCCGTAAATTACTGTTGGCGTTACCGCGATAGTAATAAGCATCGGCATTGTTGGGGTTAAGCTCAATAGTTTTGGTAAAGTCGGCAATGGCTGCTTCGTTATTTTTAAGGTTACTGTTGGCATTGCCCCTAAAAAAATAAGCGTCGGCAATTTTAGGGTT
>NZ_MPPL01000001.1:3835596-3916884 GCF_001911425.1 Mucilaginibacter polytrichastri
TTCTATAGCCTGCGTAAAATCGGCTATGGCTCCCTGGTAATCTTTTTGGTTGGCTTTGGTATTCCCGCTTTTTATTAATTGCTCGGCTGTTTGCGTTTGGGCGAAGCTCCCAAAAGGTAACAATAAAAGTAGCACAGCAAGTATCTTCATAACACCGGAGTAGTTGTCAATAATTAAATAAGGTTTTCGGGCTATGTTATAAGCAGGAGGGGTCATTAATATATTGGTCTGGCTTTTTAAATTAACATCAGTAAAAATAACGCTTATAAAGTTTATGGTATTAAAATACACATAAAACCTGCAAAAATGTAATAATACCTACTTTAAGGTATTAGCGAGGCTAATTTAATCCTTTAAGTGGTTGTATACGCATAGATTATACCGGGGCAAATTGCAGTTATGCCCCAACTGCAAAGTAACTCTCCTAATACCTGACTAATTAAATTAGATAGTATTGCGCAACAATAATTATACTATGCAGTAAGAATTGCTTGCATTTATTAGGCCATTATTAGCTGAAAAAAGTTATGGCTGGCTGATAATTAGTTTTTGACTATTTGTATCATTCCTTTTAATTAAATCGTATTGGTATAACGAACGGGGCTTGGAGCAATCAATACGCCATATAATTGATACTGCTTACGCACATGCCGGAATCTGCCATGTAATATTGAACTATTTTTGCCGGCCTAAGTTTAAGCACCAGTTAAAATATCCGTTCTTTTTTTTATTTAAAAAATTAAGTGCAATAAACTTAAGCACATAAATTTATATATGAGGAGCTATTGTTAAATATCATCAAATTCTTTAATGGGGAAATAAGGGGAAAATAATACCCAATTATGGCAATCGAAATAACTTTTGATGGTGTCATTTTTTAAATGCTGGTATTAACCTTTTTCGCCTTGGTCTCGTTAAAAAGGTTGCATATCATAATGTGTAACCATAATGATGCAAAATCGTCTTTTTAAAATGCGATATGTGTGCTTTAAAAAACAAGTGGCTAAACCAGGTGGGGTTTGGCTTTATACTTGTTATGTATGAGTTGTTTTAGCGTTACGATACCGAATGTAATTTATATATGTTATTCGTTCGGATTTAAGATCTACCTATTACCATTGTTATAATTAATGAAAGCTACCCTAAGGCTATTTAAGCAATTGTTTGTGTTAGTGTGTCTGTTTGGTTACGGCCGGCAGGCCTGTGCGCAAACCAAATACGCGCAGGTTGACAGGCAAATGAAAGAATTTTGCCGTTTAGCCACCGAAGCAAACATTGCATTTACACTTCCCGAAGGTTTTAAAGAAATTGCCCCCGTAAACAATGAGGATGTAGCTTATGATTATGGGATTACCCTACCAGGCCAGGAGTTTGAGGTTTGGTTTGAGATAAAGCCTTATAAACAGGTCACTAAATATTATGCCAATGCCGATTCGGCTTATATTAATATTGCTAAAGAACAGGTATCTGTTTTTAGCGCAGATAATGCCTACTTTACCCGTAATCTGGATGAGCGCATACTTACCCAATACAATGCCGATGCCGGCAAATCATACCTGGTTAACCTGAGCGATTCGCCGGTTACGCGCCATTATAAATATGCCTTGGTTATTACCCTGCAAAAAGACCACACAGGCACCATAATGGCCATTTGTTTAACCAACGACAAAGGCCCCGAGTTTTTCAAATACATAGATAAAGCCCGCAACTGCATTAAATTTAAGTAATAGCGTTACATGTTTGATGTAATAGCTTTCGCGTTGTACCTTTGACGCAAGGTTACAAGCGTGGTATGTATTATCGAAATTTAGTATATTCGACCTAGAACGTCCCAACCCAAAAAAAGCATCATGGAAGAAGTAAATTATAGTGAGGATAGTATACGATCGCTCGATTGGAAAGAGCATATCCGCCTGCGCCCCGGTATGTACATCGGTAAGCTGGGTGATGGATCTGCCTATGATGATGGTGTTTATGTGCTGCTGAAAGAGATTGTAGATAACTCGATAGATGAGTTTGTGATGGGGGCGGGTAAAACCATCGATATCAACATGAGCGACCATAAAGTTTCTGTTCGTGATTATGGCCGTGGTATTCCCTTGGGAAAGGTTATTGATTGCGTATCCAAGATCAATACCGGGGGTAAATACGATAGCAAGGCTTTCCAGAAATCGGTAGGCTTAAACGGGGTGGGTACCAAGGCGGTTAATGCGCTTTCGTCAACCTTTGTAGTACAATCATACCGCGATAGCCGTACCAAGATAGCCGAATTTGCCAAAGGCGAACTGGTGCGCGAAGAAGCCGAAAAAGAAACTACGCAACGTAATGGTACCGCTATAAACTTTATACCAGACGAAAGCATCTTTCGCCATTACCGTTTTATCCCCGAGTTTGTGGATAACATGATCTGGAACTATGTTTTCCTGAATGCCGGGCTCACTGTAAATTTTAACGGACAAAAATACTTTTCAGAAAAAGGTCTTCACGATCTTTTACTGCGTAATACCGATGCCGAAACACTGCGTTACCCCATCATTCACCTTAAGGGTAATGATATAGAAGTAGCCATGACGCACGGCCAGCAATATGGCGAAGAATACTACTCATTTGTAAACGGACAAAATACTACCCAGGGTGGTACCCACCAGGCAGCTTTCCGCGAAGCGGTGGTGAAAACCATCCGCGAGTTTTATAAAAAAGAGTTTGATGCTGCCGATGTGCGCGGCTCTATCGTGGCGGCTATTGCCATAAAGGTACAAGAGCCGGTATTCGAGTCGCAAACTAAAACCAAGCTTGGTTCGCAAAATATTGCACCAGACGGGCCTACCGTTCGTGGTTTTATTAATGATTTTGTTAAAACCGAACTGGATAACTACCTGCACAAAAACCCGGCGGCTGCCGATGCACTTTTAAAACGCATATTGCAGTCAGAACGCGAGCGTAAGGATATTGCTGGCATTAAAAAATTGGCTAACGAGCGCGCTAAAAAGGCATCGTTACACAACCGTAAATTACGCGATTGCAAGCTGCATTTTAGCGATAACCACGAGCGCCGCCGTGATACCACCTTGTTTATTACCGAGGGTGATTCGGCAAGCGGATCGATCACAAAATCGCGCGATGTGCAAACCCAGGCTGTTTTTAGCTTAAAGGGTAAACCCTTAAACTGCTACGGACTAACCAAAAAGGTGGTTTACGAAAACGAAGAATTTAATCTGCTGCAACATGCCCTTAATATTGAGGACGGCCTGGATGGCTTAAGCTACAATAATATTGTAGTAGCTACCGATGCCGATGTGGATGGGATGCACATCCGTCTGTTACTGATGACCTTCTTTTTACAGTTTTTCCCAGATCTGGTAAAGGCCGGGCACGTATCTATCCTGCAGACGCCGTTATTTAGGGTGCGTAATAAAAAAGAAACCATTTACTGTTACAGCGACGAAGAACGCCGTAACGCCATAGCCAAATTAGGCAACAAGCCGGAGATTACCCGATTTAAAGGACTGGGAGAAATTTCGCCCGATGAGTTTGGGCTATTCATTGGTAAGGATATGCGCCTGGACCCGGTAATACTTAGAGATGCCAACATTAAAGGCATGCTCGAGTACTTTATGGGCAAAAACACCCCAACCCGCCAGCAGCACATTGTACAAAACCTGCGTGTTGAAAAGGATGATGAAAGTGTAAACCCGTTGATACTAGCTGAAGAGGAAGAGGTGAAGGAGGTTGCTTAGTATAAAAATCTTATTGCCTTTTGAGATGAACTAGGGGTGTGTTTCTGCTACATATATAGAGTAGAAACACACCCCTCCTATTAATCTATATCTAAATTTTGCTGTTGCACTTCACTAAGCATCATCATCTATTAATAACTCATCTATTTCTGCGACCAACACTCTTTATTTAACTTTTACAATTTGTCATTGCGAGCGATAGCGTGGCAATCTCGTCGTTAGTAGTTTCGATCTGTATAGCTACGAGATTGCTTCGTACCTCGCAATGACAAAGAAAACTCAATACGTAATCGCAACCTATTTATTTCCCTGCCAAAGCAAACGCCACATAGGCATCGCCCGATTTTGTTTTTAACTTACCGCCTCCGCAGGCAATTACTACATACTGCCTGCCATCTACCTCGTAAATACTTGGTGTGGCAAAGCCGGATGCGGGTAGGTCGGCTTGCCAGAGGAGTTTGCCCGTGGTTTTGTTGAAAGCCCTTATCTTACTGTCTTTTGTGGCAGCTATAAATACCAGCCCGCCGGCGGTTACTGCCGGGCCGCCATAGTTTTCGGTGCCGGCGTTTTTAATTTTAGGGTCGTCGCCCAGTGGGATGCGCCACTCACGTTTACCGGTGTTCAGGTTAATGGCATTCAGCGTTCCCCAGGGTGGTGCTATGGCCGGCGAACCGTCTTTACTTAAAAATTTCTTATAACCCGTCATCTGGTAAGGCAGGTTCAGGAAGGTATCTATTGGCGCTTTGGCTTCGGTAAACTTCCTGGTTTGGTTGGTTGTATTATTGGTGATGAATGATACAACGGCCTGCCTGTCCTGCAAACTTAATTGCTTAAAGGAGGGCATCATGCGCCTGCCGCTGGCAATGAGGTTTAGGATCTCTTCATCGCGATATTTTTTGTTGATGTTGATGAGCGAGGGATAATTACCCGAGCCTTTACGGTCCTGCCCGTGGCAGCCCATGCAGTTTTGGGCAAACAAACGCTGACCGGCCTGGCCGAAATCTTCTGCGCCTGTTGGTTGTTTGGTTGCATCTATCATGGTTAATACCCAGGCCATTTCGTTGGCATTAATGTAGAGCCAGCCTGTGGTTGGGTCGGCAGCAGGTCCACCCCATTCGGCACCGCCATCAAAGCCGGGAAATATTACCGAAGGCTGCTTGCCCGGCGGGATAAACATACTGCCATAACGGTAGCCTTTCAACTGGTTCAGCACATCGGCCCTTTCATCGGCAGAAAGGTTGGGGTTAATGTCTTTTTCAGATAGTGATTGCCTGGCAAATGGTTCCGGTAAACGGGGGATTGGTTGTGTGGGCCAAAGTTTCTCGCCCACCAGTTCGGTGTGGATATCCATTTGCTTTTCATCAACCGGGAATAATGGTTTGCCCGTTGCCCTGTCTAGCACAAATATAAAACCGTGTTTGGTTGGCTGGGCTACGGCATCAATATTTTTGCCATCCTTTCTAATGGTAACTAACGACGGTGCCGTTGGCAGATCCTTATCCCAAACATCATGATGGATCACCTGGTAATGCCAAACCAGTTTCCCGGTAGCGGCATCTAAAGCCAGCAGGCTATTGGCATAAAGCCCTGCCCCTTTTCGCTTGCCGCCATAAAAATCAAACGCGGCAGATCCGGTAGGTGCAAACAGTAATCCGCGTGCTTCGTCCAAACTAAAACCACTCCAGGAGTTGGCCGCGCCAATATGTTTCCAGGCGTTGGGATCATCCCATGTTTCGTACCCCTTTTCGCCGGGGTGCGGGATGGTGTGGAAAATCCATTTGAATTTACCTGTCCGCAAATCATAAGCGCGGATATGGCCCGGTGCCGCGTCTGAGGTTTCGTTAACCCGGCTACCAACAATGTATAAGTCTTTATAAATAATGCCCGGCGTGGTGGCAGTAATGTAGGCATCCTTCACCACCCTATCGAGGTTATCATGCATATTAACCTTACCATCACTGCCAAAATCTTTAATGGGTTGTCCGTTTACGGCATTAACAGCGTAAATGAATGAACCCGCGCAAAAGATGATCCGCTTGTCGTCGCCATCTTCCCAATAGGTAACGCCGCGGCTATTATTCAAGGCAAAACGGTTAGGGCTGGTGCTGGTAATATTCTGCTGATCGGGGTCGAACGCCCATTTCTGCTCGCCTGTTGCGGCGTTTAGTGCAACCAGTTTTAAATGCGGCGTTGTGGCATACAGCACCCCATCCACAATAATTGGATTACACTGAATTTGCGAGTGCGCATTAGTATCGGCATCATGGGTATGGTGCGTCCACGCCACCGTCAAATCCTTTACGTTATTGGTATCTATCTGCGTAAGCGATGAATACCGGGTGCTTTGCTTATTGCCGCCGTAAACACGCCAGCCATCAGTATCTTTGGTTTTTGGCTGATTGCACGACGATAAAATGACCCCGGCGAGCACGCCGATGAATAACTTATGGGTATTGATCATGGGTTTAATTTACAGCTGGTATTATTTAATGCGTGCTGCGTATTTAATACCGCCTAAAAGGTGCTTCAGATAAAGCGGATCAACGTATGACTCATCAGTATGCCCAAGTTCGGTATAAAACGAACGGCCGCCGTCATAATCATGATACCAGCTCATAGGGTGGTTATCGCCGTTTTCGCCGCCGGTATAGCTTTTCTCATCAATGGTAATGAGGATGTGCAAGCCTTTGGCAATGTATTTAAAGTTGTATAATTCGTCGAACCGGCTCCATGTTTCGGGCAGGTGTTTGGTGGCAATAAAATTGCGGTCTACCACGTGGAAGGTAGCCTGTTGTTGCTTGGGGTGGCTTTTAAAATAAGCACCTACCAGATCGCCATACCAGGGCCAGTCATACTCGGTATCTGTGGCGGCATGTACCCCCACAAATCCCTTACCCGATTCGATATATTTTTTAAAAGCTTCCTGCTGCTCATCATTCAATACATCGCCAGTGGTGCTTAAAAAAATCACAGCATCGTACTTCTTCAAATTGCTCTCGGTAAAAAGGGCAGCATTGGTTGTGGTATCCACGCTGAAACCGTTCTCCTGCCCCAGTTTAATAATGGCCGGGATGCCCGCCGCTATCGAGTTGTGGTGATAACCGGCTGTTTTGCTGAAAATTAATACAGACTTAGCAAAGGCTGGTATGGCCATTAGCCATACAGCAGCCATTAAAAATAGCTTACGCATAAATGTTCTTCTATTGGTTTATAATTGCAGAACAATATAGCAAGTTTTACTATAAACCCATAGCCCTTAAAGCCTTATAACTTTGCGTTAAACTGGCATAAGCATCTTTAGGCATATCATGCTCTACAAAATAGTGCTTAACACCGCCTACAGCCGCGTTTGCAAATACAGTTTTAAAATCGACAATACCGCTGCCAACCGGTCCTAAAACCGAATTGGCCGTAATATCTTTAACGTGCAGCAGCGGGAAACGACCCGCATGTTTGGCAAACATGGCCGGGATATCAACCTTAGCTTTGGTAGCCCAGGCCAGGTCGAGCTCCATTTTCAGCAGCTCGGGGTTAATTTCGTCCAGCAGCATATTATAAGGTAATTTGCCATCAACAGCCTTAAATTCCATATCGTGGTTATGGTAGCAAAGCTGCAAGCCGGCTTTTTTACAAGCCTCACCTGTTTTGGTAAGCACATCGATAGAGCTTTTAATCTCGGCGGTTGTTGCGGTTGGTGTATTGGCGCATACCAGGAAAGGGACACCACCTTCGGCAGCCTGATCTACCAGTTCCTGCATGTTATATTTCAGATTTTTAACGGCCGAAAGCTTGATCGGCTTACCATCGGCACCTAAAGGCATTTTAGCTCCCGGGGGTAGTTTAAACGGCGCACCCAAAACATGGTGCGATTTCCAGCTTAGGCCCAGGCTTTTGCACAAGGCTGCAAATTGCTTAGGTGTCATCCCGTAATAACCGGGCTGTTTACTAAATGCCGACTCTATTTCTTTATAACCTATGGCGGCTAACTTTTTCAGCGAACCCTTAACATCGGCATCAATGGTATTAAATAAGGTATAAAGCTGTACCCCTAACGGGTGATTGGCTGCGTTGAATAAAGCGGCCTCTGCCTGTGGCAAAAAAAGTGCACTCAAGCCGATAACACCCGAGCTTTTCAGGAAGTTTCTTCTGTTTAACATGGTATTAATTGGTTTATAAAAGCTAATATATCTTAAAAATAACAATGCGTCAATAAAACACAATGTTTTTATTGACGCATCCGGAAATTATTTAACCATTAATACCCTGCTGTTTGGCTACATAATTTCGAAGGTGTAACTCCCCGCCGGGATGTTGTACAAACCGGCATTAATTGCCAAGGGTTTATTAGCTGAGTACACTTTTTTACCCAACGGAAATTTAACAGTAGCCGTAGAATTAGCCGGGACTGTTACTTGATAGCTTATCTTTTTACCCTTCTTTTCCCAGGAAGACACAACCTCGCCATAAGGCCCTGTATGTTTAGCCTCGAACCTATTTAGCCCCTCCACAAAATTAGGCTCCAGCAGCACGTGCTTAAAACCGGGATCGGCAGGATCTACCTTAATACCTGCAATGCCTTTGTACAGCCAGGCATTAATTTCGCCAAACATAATGTGGTTAAGGGAAATGTCGGATTTTGCATCGATGTTCCAGTTTTCGTAAAGCGTGGTGGCGTTGTTCACTATCCACCAACCCCATGAGGGGTAAGTTTCCTGCGATGCAATTTTGTAGGCAATGTCGGCATAGCCGTTATCGCTCAAAGCATTTAAAATGGCTTTAGCACCCAAAATACCAACATCCAAATGGAAGTTATCGGCAGCAACCCGCTTAGCCAGGTTAGCGGCAACTTTGGCTTTTAACTCCTCTGGCACCAGGCCCCAGTACAGCGGCATGCTTAATTCTGTTTGCAAGCCTTTGCCATATATACCGGTAGTACGGTTAAGGTATTTATTATTGATGGCATTTTTAATCTTGTTGGCCAGGGCGGTATACTTTATATAATCTGCCTGCTTACCTAATAACTTTGCCGACTTTGCCAAAATGCTGGCATCTGTAAAATAATAGGTCGAAGTAATTAACTCCACCGGAGAAACCGATTTTACCGGCACCCAGTCGCCAAGCCCCCAGGTGGTTAAGCCGGTTGGGGTAATATTATCCAGGTGATCTACATATAGCTTAATATTGTCATAGCAATCGGCCAGTAGCTTTTTATCGCCATAAAACATGTAAATATTCCAGGGAATAATGGCAATGGTGCTGGTCCAGTCGGGGCCGTTCGCCCAGGAGTAGCCCCAGCCGCTGGTAGGGATAATGGCGGGCAGTACGCCGTTAGGCTGCTGCTCGTCGCGATGGTCGGCCAGCCATTTCTCGTAAATGGTGATGCCATCAAAACCGTACAAGCCGGTTTCCACGGCAATATGGGCATCGCCTGTCCAGCCATTCTTTTCACGCTGCGGGCAATCTGTGGGGTAGCCAAACAGGTTGCTGAGGTAAGAGTTATTGGTAGCTTGCCATATTTTATCAATAACAGGGTTTGATGAGCTGATGGTACCAATTGGGGCCACATCGCTGTGCATAAACACCCCGGTCAAACTTTCTTTGGTTAGCTGTACGGGCTTGCTGCTGGTAAGCTCTACATACTGAAAGCCCTTGTAGTTAAAGCGTGGCATAAAGGTTTCCTCGCCATTGCCGTTCAGGGTATAAATATCGGTTTGGAAAGGGTCGGTATCATCTGTAGGGCGGTAATGCAGATCGATGTTAGACTGATCTACATGGCCGTTTTTATACAAACGCTCGCCATGTTTCAGGCGGATCACCGTACCCGAATCGCCGTGCAAAGTAATCCTGCTTACGCCCGAAATGTTGCGCCCCAGGTCAAACACATAGGTTTTATTATCAAACTTATTGACAGACTGAGCTTGGATCTGCTCTATATCCCTAATCGGCTGCATGGCCTGCGCCACAATATTGCGCGATGGTGCCTGGCGCAGGTAAACGTTTTTCCATTTGGCGGTATCGGTATAGTTAATGGTGTTCCATCCTGGCATTTCGCGGCGGGCATCGTAATGCTCTGCGGTGTAAATACTGTTGAAAACCAGCGGCCCGAGCGACGATTTCCAGGTAGGGTCAGTGGTGATGGTTTCAGTGGTACCGTCTTCGTAGATAATACGCAAATCCAGGCAAAAGGCAGGCCTGTTGCGCCAGCCCACCTGGTGAAAGTTCCACACCGCGGTAGACTGGTGATTGTACCAGCCATTACCCAATAAAACCCCAATTGCATTTTGCCCTTGCTGCAACTGAGCAGTAACATCATAGGTAACATATAGGTTGCGCCTGTCGAACCGGGTGTACATCGGGTCGAGCCGGTGGTTGCCGATCTTTTTTCCGTTGATATATAATTCGTATAAACCGGCGGCGGCCATATAAGCCCTTGCCGATTTTATTTTTTTCCCGGCCCGGAATATCTGCCGAAAATAAGGCGCTTCTTTTACTTCCTTACTTTTGGTATCGCTGATCCAGTCGCCTTTCCAATTTTGGGTTTCCATCATGCCCATCTCAAAACTGGCTATGGCAGATGTTGCCCTTACCCCGTCCTTATCCCATACATAAACCCTCCAAAAGTACCTTGTAAACGGCTTTAAGGCATTACTTAAATAAGTAACTAAATTAACCGCAGAATTAACCTTTCCGGTATGCCAAATTGTACCGTCTCCCTTGCTTAACACGGCAGAATCTGCAGAAATATCAATCTGGTAAGCGGTTTGTTTAGCGCCCAATCTGGCATCCTGCATGTACCAGGTAAAGCGGGGATGCGGGGCATCCAAACCGATGGGGTTGGTTAAATATTCGCACTTAAGGCCAACCGGTTTACAGACAGCCCCGGCATAAACATTGGTAGTAAATAAAGCAAACGGGATAATAATGCAATATAGAATCTTAGTCAGGCAGACGCGCATATTTATGTTGTTTGTACAATTATAAGTAATCAATTGCTACCAACTATTACCGATACTAAAAAAAACCAGGCACACTATTTCCTGTTAATACAGCTAAAATACTTACCTTTTGCCCCATGAATATCGCCCTTGCTGCCCTGCTGCTTGTTGTAATCGTTTATTTTTTGATCCGCAAAAAAACGACGGCCAACACTACCGAAGTTATTGATGATGAACCGGATACACATGAACCCTTACTGGAACAGCACGTAGCCTACTATGCCAGGCTGGACGAAGCGGGCAAGGCAAAGTTTGAAACCAAGGTTAACAATTTTCTGCAATATGTGCACATTGAAGGTGTTGGCACCGAGATAACCGAACTGGATAAGATACTGGTTGCATCCAGCGCAGTGATCCCAATTTTTGGGTTTGGGGAAGACTGGAAATACAAGAACCTCACCAACGTAATCCTTTACCCGGATACCTTCGACAACGACTTTCAGTTTGAGGGCGGCGAGAACCGTAACATTCTGGGCATGGTGGGTTCGGGCTACATGAACGGGCAAATGCTGCTTTCGCGGGCCGCCTTAATCAAGGGATTTTCGGATTCGGCAGGCAAGGAGAATACGGCCATCCATGAGTTTGTACACCTGCTTGATAAGGCAGACGGCGCCACAGACGGCATCCCCGAAATGCTGATGCAACACCAATATACCGTGCCCTGGCTAAAACAAATACACCAGGAAATGCACAAAATAGAGAGCGGAAAATCTGACATTAACCCTTACGCTTTAACCAACGAGGCCGAGTTTTTAGCCGTGGCATCTGAGTACTTTTTTGAAAAGCCGGAACAATTGCAGCACAAGCACCCCGAGCTTTATGACCTGCTGAGCCTGATATTTACGCAAAACCCGGCAAAGGATAGTAGCCCTATTTAAGGTTATCGCCTAGCCGGCTCCACAAAATGGATAGATTTGTGTTTGCTGTAAACACTGTATGGGGTCATCAATATGCCCCTAATATCTTTGTTGATACCCCGAACGGCATATATAATGTAGTTATCGCATAGCCGGCGCTTGCCTTCAAAACGGTAAGTTTCTGTTATTTCAAAATCATCTGGTTTAATCATTTCGCTTTGCTGTACATAAAACAAGTACTCATCTTTCCAAACAAAATCCTGATCGTAACCCCGCTCCTGTAAAGCAATTATTGCCTCTGCTTTAGTAGTATAGTTTTCCATACCCATCAATTTTAATAGCCGGTAAATATTAAACTTACGCTTCTAAACGTCTCATCTTATTACATGTACGCCAAAGCACATACCATTTATCTATAAATCTGACTGTCAAATAGATAGAACAAAATCAAATTTACTAAAACATGATATATCGTTTAATCACAACACTTTAGTGATATAAAGACATACACAAGTTAAAATATTGTAAATCAAAAGATTGTATCGATTACGATAATGAATAAAATGATCTTACCGTGCAGGTAAGATCATTTTATGACCAGCGCACCGGGATGTGCGCTGCCTTTTATTTTTTGCCGGACAGCAATTTATAAATCGCCTCCTGCGACCTCATGAACGGCGCTTTTTCCAGGATTGGAATATTTTGCATTTGCTCATTAAGCTGCACTGCCTGCACATTGTCCTGCATCTGCAGGTCGATGATTTGGATCATGGCTTGCTTAACGGCTTCGTCATAAACTGGGAAACATACCTCTATGCGGTGGTAAACATTACGGTTCATCCAATCGGCAGAGCCCATAAACACTTCTTTGTTGCCGTTATTGTTAAAGATAAAGATGCGCCCATGCTCTAAAAAGCGGTCTACTATCCGCTTGATGCTGATGTTTTCGCTCATACCCTTAACGCCGGGGATCAAACAGCAAATACTGCGGATAATCAGCGAAATTTTAACCCCAGCCTGCGATGCCTCATACAGTTTACTAATCAGCACCTGCTCTTCAAGGTTGTTCATTTTGAGGGTAAGCGCTGCCGGGAGGCCTTTTTTGGCGTATCCAATTTCGCGGTCTATCAGTTCAATAAACTTAGTTTGCAGGTTAAACTGCGCCACCAGTAAATGCTTAAAATTAATAGTGCTTGACTTGGAAGGCTTTTCGCGTTTAGCCAAAAACATAAACAAAAGTTCTATTTCACTCAGCAAATCGCGGTTACCGGTAAACAGGATATGATCGGTATAAAACTTAGCGGTGCTCTCATTAAAATTACCGGTAGCCAGCAAACCAGCGTATACCATGCGGCCCTCCTGTTCCATTTTAACCAGGCCTACCTTAGCATGTACCTTTAATGCTGTAACGCTGTAGGTGATTTGCACACCGGCATTCTTCATCACCCTGGCCCATTTAAGGTTATTGGCTTCATCAAACCGGGCTTTAAGTTCTACCATTACGTGCACTTTTTTACCGTTCTTGGCGGCACTGATGAGTGCATGTACAATGCGCGAATTACTGGCAACCCGGTACAGCGTGATATAGATCTCTTTAACATCGGGATTAACGGCAGCCTCATTAAAAAAGCGCAGAATGGTATCGTAGTTCTCATACGGGGTATGCACTACAAAATCTCTTTTGGCAATCTGTGCTATCAGTGTTTCGTCCGTTTTTATTTCATCAGAACTGATGGCATGCCAGGATTCGAAAGCCATATCCGGACCTTTAACCGGCAGCGAAAAAAAGTCTTTAAGGTTGTGGTAGCGGCCGCCTTCTATATTGGTAGCATTGAGCAGGCTGAGTTGCTGCTTTAACAAATGTAAAATACGCAACGGAATACCGGGCTGGTGCAAAAAGCGTGTGGCCAGGCCAAAATCTCTTTTGTTGAGTTGCTTTTCGATCTGGTCTGATAAACTGCCCGAATAATCATCTGTCAAATCCAGTTCTGCATCGCGGGTTACTTTAAAGGCAAAGCAGCCTTCAACGGTGTAGCCCTCAAAAACCTTATCCAGGTTGTACCTGATCACATCATCCAGAAAAACAATAAAGTGTGTACCATCAGTTTTTACGGAAAAAAAGCGGGGCAACTCATCAGACGGGATATTCAGGATCATTACCTGCTCCAGGCCCTGCTTGTCCTTTAGCTGCACAATCAGGTACAGCTTGTTATTCTCGGGGAAAAAGTCTGTTTTTCCATTCAGCAAAACCGGCTGCAAAAAAGCCATTACTTCTGCCAAAAAATATTCGGTTATTGGTTTTTTAATAACATCTGGGCAATCCTCATTATACAGCAGGTGGATGTTTTGCGCCTTAAAGGCAGGCAACAATTGCTGGGTTAGTATTTCGCCAAAACGGGCTTGCTGTGTATTAATTAGGCTAATGGCCTGGTACAAAACACCCGCCTGCTCATCGGCATCAATGTTGTTATTATCCTTTTCGCCAATCTTTTTTAACGCCCTTATTACGGGCATGCGTACCCGGTAAAACTCGTCGAGGTTGGATGAGAAGATGCTCAGAAACTTAAGCCTTTCAAATAGCGGTACCTGCGTATTGGCGGCCTCTTCCATAACGCGCTCATTAAAGCCCAACCAGCTCAGGTCGCGGTCAAAAAAACGGTATTGTTTCATCAATTAAGCCGGTTTGTTACCAAAAAATGCCGAAGCCACAATAAACGCTACTACAGAAATAATAAGGCCAAACATAAATATGTTATAGCCAATGCGCAGCAGCCGGTATTTTTTACCCAGCACTACCCCCTGCGTATAAACATCTTTAATTAAACTGCCGTACAAAAAGTCTTTATCCTCCATCACCTTCTTCATCCCATACTGGTAATCTTCTAACGGCATTTTGTAAAAGTTACCAAAAAACAGCAGGTTCACGGTTTTATCGTCCACATCTTGCTTTGTAAATATTCCTGGTGGGATGGATGGCCGGGTAGACAGGATAGAGAACGTCATGGCCAGTAAACTTACTGTAAGCAAAATAAATGTTGGTACAATAAGGTAGCCGTACTCACTTAAACGGCGCAGTAATAAACTGATGATAGCCGATAAAATAATGGAGTTTACGGTGATCATAATATGCGCCTTGTTATCGGCCATATCACTCAAACGCTGGTGATTGCTGGAGCTGATCCTGAACATGGTTTCAATACCCTTTTCAGGCCGCTCCTTTTTATCTTTTTTCTTGATGGATGCAATCTCCGGCACAGGGAAAGCGGGATTTATTTCTCCCGATTTTTCATCCGCTTTCTTTTGGGGCTTATCTTCAAACTTGGTCACGGCGTTAGCTACTTTTTCTTTTAAATCTTCAATGTTTTTTGCTTTCTGTGTATTGAGCAGCAACCGGCAATAATCTGTATGGTACTGGTGATCTTCTAAAAACTTAATGCTTTTTTGCCGCCAGGCGAGTTTATTGAGATCGGCATGATTCAGTTCGTTATACTCTTCATGCATCAGTTCATCTTTCTTCTTAAAATCATCTGTACCCAGGTGAAACAGATCGGCATCGCACAAAATATTTTCTAACTGGTTGGCTGGTTTTTGCGGCATGCGGGTAGCCAGTATACAAGCCTCAATAACTTTTATATCTTCGGCATCAACTTTATGTTCTGCTAAAAATGCTTTGGCAATGGTTACGCTATGCTCTTCATGATTAATAAGGCTTAGCATATAGCCCAGGTCATGAAACCAGGCAGCAGCCGCAACCAGAAAAAAATCACGATCATTTAATTGATAGTGATTGGCTATTTGCGTGGTAGCCTTCGCTACATCTTCGGTATGTTTTTTATTATGATATACCAGCTTGGAGGTATCATGCGTTTTAAAGTATTTTAACGCATAATCATAAACCTGGTCTAACAAATGCTGATAATTCATATATCCTTATGTTTGAAATCTGTCACCATTTTTAATCATTTGGTGCAAATCACTTTATAATTGTAATTTGGTTTTAACCCTGCCCGTAAATGTATGCGGACTGGGTTAAATATAATATTAAATTTTTTAGCCGCCACTGATGAAATTAGTCCCCGGGAGCCTTTTAATACGTTTATTCTTCATAACCAATATTCTGCTACTTTGTTGTTTTAAACTATCGGCACAATCGGGTATTCAGCAATTTGACAACAGTATTATGGTTGATCTGGCTAAAAGCCGTACACCCCAACAAACCGAAGCCATGCTTTTTATAACCCACTCCATTCATTATGTAGATGTGGGCGTACCGGCCGGCTTACTGGTGGGCGGCATTATCAGCAATAACAAAGAGATGCGCCAAAACTCTTTTTATGTTGCCAGCAGTACCGCCATAAGCTATGGCGTAACCTTACTTGTTAAACACTTTGTTAAACGCCCCAGGCCTTTTATTAAAAACATAACCTTTATCCCGGTTTACCGGGCGGGCAGTACGTCATTCCCGTCGGGGCATGCCTCAACAGCGTTTTCTACAGCTACGGCCCTGTCAATTGCATACCCCAAATGGTATGTAATTGCACCATCGTTTTTATGGGCTGGCTCTATCGGCTATTCGCGTATGTACCTGGGCGAACACTTCCCTACAGATGTGGCCGCCGGTGCCGCGCTGGGCGCAGGCACTGCCGCCGCTTTTTCTTTCATGAAGAGATAAATAATATATTGTAAGCAAGTACATTATTATTAAAAATGACACAATCGTCATATAACTGCTACCTGAAATTCACCTGCTTGTAAAAACCTGTTAACCAACCTGCATAAGCACTTTTTTTTAGATAAATTTGTGTTGATTTAATACATCGCACTATGATGCTTCCGCAATTTCCTGACAGCCCCTTCCAAATTAAGCTTTCGTTTCATAAAATAATTGAAATGCTGGAAGAGACTGCAGCAACAGATGGTAGTTTCCATGCCCGTAAGGCCGATGCCTTATTGCAAAAGATAGCGCCGCATCCCGAATTAAGGGATGGAATTGCTGATGTTGACCAACTGGAAGCTAATAAAGAGCTGATACATCAGTTACTTGATGAGTTATTCCCGCCGGCGCTATCCCTTAACGAGATCAAAGCTGTAAGCATTCCATTTTTAGGGCTTACCTTTAATTATACCAAAAGGTTTCAAAATATATTAAAAGCTGCCGGCACCAACTTCGAGATTAACATCCGCGATTTTGATTACCAGCAATTTTATATCATGAGTTGCTGCATTATTCTTAACGCGCATTATGGCACTAACCTCGATTTTAGCAAACCGCTGTTTTATGACATACCCACTGCCGAAGGTGTTTCAAGACATTACCGCATTTTATACAATGCAGATTTTTTGGAGATAACCGCTACAGATAAGTCAGTAGATCTGTCTGAGGAAGACATTATGCAGCTCATGAATAATTATGATGACCTGGCTTTGTGGAAAGAAAAATTTCCGCCGGGCAGCTGGAGCCTTAAAGGTTTTGCCATCATGACCCTGTACGATGCCACCACCGAAAACGCACTATCTATTTTAAAAGGCACGTTGCTAGGCAACTCATCCGATCCGGATGTGCACCAAAACCTCGAGTCTATTTTCCGGTCAATCTTTAACATTGCGGATATGCACATTGGCTTTACCGCTTATGAGAAAGAGGAAAAGAAATTTACCCATACCGGCTTAATTAACAAGTTTCAGAGTTATATACTACCCGAGCAATTTGAGGAAGACTGCCAGAAAATACTGCGTGCCGACTCGTACCAGATGCTGATAGACGAGCACCGCTTTTTGGCTATTGCAGATGTAGATGAGATGCTATCGCAAATACCCGAGAGTAACCTGTTACGCCACTTTCAGAAGCAAAATATAAAGAGCTTTATATTGGCGCCGGTAGTTAAAAACGGCAATCTATTAGGATTGTTAGAGCTGGTATCGTGCCGTACCAAAGACTTTAACAGTGTTACGGCAAAAAAGCTGGACATTGTGATGCCCTTTATTGTGGATACGCTTGACCGTAAGGTTAACGAACTGCAAAACCAAATTCAGGCTGTTATACAAAACAACTATACGACCCTGCACCCCAGTGTGCACTGGAAATTTAAGCGGGAAGCCAAAAACTATATCCTCAGCCAAAACGAGGGTATAGATTATACCTTGAAAGAAATAAAGTTTAAGGATGTATATCCTTTATATGGCCAGATCGATATCAAAGATTCGTCTGTTACCCGCAACGCCAGCGTTAAAAATGACCTGATTAACCAGTTAACTCAATTGGTGACCATACTGGAAGATTTAAACCAAAACAAGCTTGTAGCTGTTGCAGAACAACAAATTTTTGATCTGAAAGAGTTTATCGAAGATCTTACCATCAGCATTAAGGCTGATACAGAGCAGCAGATCCAAAATTATTTACGAACACATATTTACCCGATTTTAGAAAATACAACTAATTTTAGCCCGGCTGTTAAAGCAAGCATCGAGACTTATTTTTATGGTACCGACCCGCTAACCGGTCAGTTTAACAGTAATCGCCGCGATTATGAAAAAACACTGTCTGTAATTAATGAAAAAATGGTGGCCATAATGGATAAACGCCAGTTGGAAATACAACGTTATTTTCCGCATTATTTCGAGCGTTTTAAAACCGATGGGGTGGAACACAATTTATATATCGGCAATTCCATTACTCCCAACAAAGGTTTTGACGAAAACCACCTGCAACATTTGCGCTTATGGCAGTTACAGGTGCTAAGCGAAATGGCTATAGAAGAACATTACCTTAAAGCCAGGCTGCCTTACCATTTAGGTGTAACCGGGCTGCTGCTGGTATTTAGCACACCAATTGCCATCAGGTTCAGGATGGATGAAAAGCATTTTGATGTGGATGGTGCCTACAACATCCGTTACGAGGTAATTAAAAAACGGATTGATAAGGCCCATGTAAAAGATTCTATCGAGCGGATTACCCAGCAAGGAAAAATAACAATCGTATACACCAAACACGAGGAGGCCGAAGAGTACAAAAAATACATTGCCCTGCTGCAGGCCAAACGTATATTAGCAGAAGGTATCGAGCAGTTTGACATTGAAGACCTGCAAGGCGTATCGGGCTTAAAGGCATTAAGGGTAAGCGTTTTATATGAGCATATAACCTGCGCCGAAAACGTATACTCGTACGATGATCTGTATGAGCAATTAAATGAGGTACAGATTTAAGGCTCCTAAAAGAGCTGCAGAAATTATTCTGCGGCGCTTTTGTTTATCCGTATAATAAAAGCTGTTTAAAATCTAAATCCTGCAGAGATGTATGGATATGTACCTTCCTTAGAAGCCCCAACTACCGCTTGGATCATTACCAACCGGGCCGGGCTAAACCATATACCACCGCCGTAACCATCGTGCCATACATCAGATGATTCGCCCGGTGACCATACCCTGCCCACATCATTAAAACCCACAATACCAATGGTACCCGGCAATACATATGATTTAATATAGAATAGTTTTAAGCGCAGTTCGAGGTTATTGTAGGCCATGCTTTTACCTGTAAAACGCCATAGGTAAAAGCCGCGCAGGCTTTGGCTGCCACCCAGTTTTAACTGTTGAAAGTACTCGGCATTACCTAAAGTGGTACCGCCGCCAATGCGGTTGGCTATTACAAATGTCGAATCTTTATCCGGGTTGATGTAGAAACTAAACTCCGACACAATTTGCCCGTAGTTATGGTTACCATTATTGATGCCCTGCATATCGGATAGTGTGGTAGTCCAGTAAATTCCCTTATGCGGGTCTGATGCTTTGTCGCGCGTATCTACAGCAACGGTACTCACCACCCCGGCATAAACATGCGACCCATAAACCTGCTGCCCGGGGTTTTCCTGGTTATAGGTATTTAAAAACCTATCGTTGTTTTTATCTTCAGATCCATTGTAGAATTGGCCCATCACGCCTCCGCTCACCGTCCATTTACCATAGGTGTGCCGCAGCCTTACATCTGCGCCTATATAATCATAAATGCCACGATAGTAACGGATCTTTTTATTGCCCTCATTTATAAACTGGCTCTCATTCCCTACCCCAAAAAAGTTACTGGTATAATTAGGCCCTTTAGATAACACATTAACCACCAGATCTGACTTACCGGTTACCTGCTTAAACTCGCCGTTATAGTTTAACATCAGCGAGTTGGTCGCAAAGCCATAATTAACAATCAGGCTCTGTCTGAAAGCGTACGGATATTTACGGAAACCTTGTTTCTCGTAAATAAAATCGCCGATAAACTGTACGCCGTAATCCTTATTATAACTTCCCAAAATAAGTGGCTGCAAAAAGTTATACTTAAAACCCTTGCTTTGATACTGGTTAACCGTAGTATCGGTAGAGGTGCGGATGCGTGCCTGCGACGATTTAGGCAGGTTATTCTTTTCGTCAGACCGATCGTAAATATACAGCCTGCCTTTTTCATGCACATTGCTGTCAATCGCAAAGGTATCTTCGTCATCCCCGCCAATCATTCTCACTGTAATGGGCGATGCATGTTCGCCATGTACAGCAAACATATCTTTACCATCAAAGCCATAAAGCCTTACTTCATGAGTTACCTTAGGGTCGAAAGTGCGCTGGTAGGTAATCTTGCCCTCTTTTTCATCCTTATACTTATGGATGGCTACGTTTAACATCCCATCGGGCTGGTTTACAATTTCAAACTTCTCACGCTTGTCTGATGCCGGTATTTCTACTATGGTGGCTATAAATTTATAGTATTTAATAGCCTGTTTATCCAGTATATTTCTGCGGGCAATTAAGTTATGGATCAGTTTGGCACCGCTTAGTTTAAAAATGGTGTCTGGCATTTGTTTAATGGCATTGGTAATTACCTGATCGGTAAGCTTACTTTGCACATAGGCAATCTGCTCTTTCCAGTCCTTTTCATCCAGGCCATTTAAAAAGTAACGGTCAACATTCCGGGCGTTCAGGTTCCAGCGGTTAATAGATCTGATATGGTCGCGATAATCCTGAAACTTGGCCATCATTAAATGCCGCGAAACTAACCAGGGGAAAAGCCCGCCGGCGCTGTTATATACCTGGTCCCTGTCGCGGGGTACTGGTTTATAGTTGATGTTTCCTTTATCATCTTCATTACGTTCCCAGCGCCATTGGTCTTCGTGGCGGTCCCAGTCGCCCAATAGCATATCGAGTAAACGCGCTCTTAATACCAGTTTCTGGTCAACATGATTGTCGTTATCGTTCTTAAGTTTCTTTTGGGCCTTGGGTGTATTGTCGGTTTTTTCATCTCCCGGTTCGCGCTCTTCAAACAAGAAAACCTGGTTAGCAAAATCCTTCCTAAACTCGCCAAGGGCAGGGTCATCTGGCATAAAAACAATTTGCGGGTTGGCATGCGGTACATCAAGCGCTTTGGCCAGCGGCGGTACAGTTAAAGCCGCGTAAGGATGCTCGGCCGAAATTTGATCTTGTATAATTGCCGCGGCAACGGTTGGCCTTAATGTTGGCGGCAACACCGCATCGGGATATTTTTGGATGGTACGGATAACCCACTCCTGCCCGGTAGAATCTTTGAGGCGCAGTGATTTGGTTTGCATGCCCCCGCCCTTCTGCAAGATCTTAAGGCCGCCTTTTTCCTGGCTCAAGCGAAAGATTTTCATCTTGACAGGCGCAGCCCACAATCCCCGATAATTTTCGCCGAAGAAGAACCGTTGCGAATTACCAACGCTATCGTACCCCGGTTCAATGGCTACCTTAATGCTATCGCCAGCCAGGGGGGCCTGCGCAAGGCTGTTATAAAAAGCACTTATTATAAAAAATACAGTTAAGCAAATTTTCAGAATATGTTGGGGTATTTTATTGAACGGCATATATTACGGTAAAAGGGGTTATGGGCTTATTTATTTTTCGATGTTTTGCTTTTGAATTAACTACCAATATGCGCGGGCCATTTACAGTTAAGTGTTTTCGCTATATGGTTATCATCACAAAACTAATCCACTAAAATTAAATTTAAATAAAAATCGTAGTAATTCTAAAAATGGGCTATTCTACATCTCTGTATTACCAAATTAAATTCCGACTTTTTAATATTAATCCAATAAATACATGTAAGTATATGTGCTTATAAGTATAAAAGAATGCCTGCTGTAAATTTCCTTACTTCATCCCGAAGAAAACTTAACATCTTATTTACAATTGCTAAATATTCTAAAATACGGGGCTATGTCATAACACTGTTAAAAATCGTTAAATCGTAAACTAAGTTGACCATATTAGTCAACTTAGTTTACCTTTGTATCATCAATCAGAACGATAATGAAAGCACTTGACTTACACCACAATCCATTGAACGATTTACATGCCCGTCTTTTGGCTCTGCGCCATAAGCTTGCGTTAAGAAATCCGGTTCAATTGCATTTGCCAAAAGTTAACTTTCCTGTAGATGCAGCATCTGGCAAACAGATTAAAACATACCTGATGGGTGCCATTAAAGAAGGCCTTAAACAAAATCTATTAGGTGCAGAAATTGATATGGAGTTTTTAGTATTCTCTATCCGCACTTACGGCCAAACATTGCTGCACATGGCCAGTCAGCCAAACGCGGTTAAGCAACTTACCGCGCATAAAGATGGCAGTGAAGCTTACTACAATCATCATAACAACACCTTAGCTAATTAACACGTTCACAACTATAATGAGTTTTACTTTTACTAAAAATTTATATCGTGGCACTTTACTGGTGCTTTTTCTGTTAAGTACCAGCTTGCTGGCCCATGCACAAAATACTATTGTAAAGGGTACAGTAACCGATGCTAAAACAAAAGAGACTTTACCTTATGTAACTGTAGTATTTGCGGGCAGCACACAGGGTATAAGCACAGATAACCAAGGCAAGTTTAGCCTTACCACTTCTAATAATACTTATACGCAGATTAAGGTTTCATTTGTTGGTTACAAAACCGTAGTGCGAACCATTGAGCCGGGTAAAGAGCAGGTTATTAATATTGCCTTAGGTGTAGACCAGCGCTTATTAAATGAAGTAGTGGTAAAGGCCGGCAAAAAAGCTAAATACCGTAACAAGGATAACCCGGCTGTAGAATTGATACGCCAGGTTATTGCGCATAAAAACCAAAACCGTTTAGAGAGCTACGACTATACCGAGTACCAGCAGTACGAGCGGATGAACTTTTACCTGAGTAACTTATCAGACAAATTCAGGAACAAGAAATTATTTAAGAATTACCAGTTTTTGTTTCAGCAGCAAGATTCTACCGCTATAGGTGGCAAAACTTTGTTGCCGATGTACATGGAAGAAAAGTTATCTAACAACTACTACCGCAAGGCTCCTTATACCAAAAAGCAAATTGTTGAAGCTACCAAGCAAGTAAAATACGACGAGAATTTTATTGACAACCAGGGCCTATCTGCCTACTTTAACCGTATTTACCAGGACATTAATATTTATGATAACAACGTATCGCTGTTAACCAACCAGATATTAAGCCCTATTGCAGACCACTCGCCCGATTTTTATAAATTCTTTATTACCGATACCTTAAAAGACCAGTCGCCCAACTTAATTGAGTTGAGCTTTACCCCCCGTAACACTAATGACTTATTGTTTGAGGGTAAACTATATGTAACTATGGATGGTAACTTCGCGGTAGAAAACGCGGTGTTAACCGTTAATAAAAACATCAACTTAAACTTTGTGCGCCAAATGCAGGCCACGCTTGAGTTTGAGAAAAACACAGATGGCCGCTACCACTTAAGCCAGAGCGACCTGAAAATGGACTTCGGGATCAGCAAAAACAAAGGCGGCGGTATTTATGGTGAGCGTAAGGTTATCCTCACCAACTTTGCTATTAACAACCCGCGCCCTAAGCAAACTTACGAAGGCCCGGCACAGGTTGTTGCCACCAACTCTGATGCCAAAGACGATAAGTACTGGTCTATGAGCCGCCCGGATAGCCTACCGGCAGCACAGGCCAACATTTACAAAAACATTGATAGCCTGCAAACCATCCCATCGTTTAAACGCACTATGGATTTGGTTACCTTATTTGTGGCCGGCTATAAAAGCTACGGCGCGTTTGAAGTTGGCCCGGTTAATACCTTTTACAGTTTTAACCCGGTAGAAGGTTTCCGCCCACGTATTGGTGGCCGTACCACGCCTAACCTTAGCAAGCGGTTTTACCTCGAAACTTATGGGGCCTATGGTGTTAAAGACGAGAAGTTTAAATACTTTTTAAGTACTACCTACTCACTTAACGATAAATCGATCTACTCTTTCCCCCAAAATTATGTGCGGGCAAGTTTTCAGCACGATACCAAAATACCGGGACAAGAATTACAGTTTGTGCAGGAAGATAACTTTTTGCTTTCTTTTAAACGTGGCGACAACGACATGTGGCTGTACAATGATATTTTCCGTTTAGATTATGTGCACGAGTTTTTAAACCACTTCTCTTATAAAGTAGGGTTTAAAAAATGGGGCCAAACGTCTGCCGGTTCATTATATTTCCTAAACGGATACGGCCATTTACCGGCAAACTCTGCCGATATTAACAGCAGCATCAGCAATGTAGACAGACTAAGCACTACCGAGCTTAACTTAGAGTTGCGTTATGCACCGCACGAACGTTTTTACCAGGGTAAACTTTACCGTATCCCTATTATTGATAAATACCCCATTTTTACCTTACGCTACAACCAGGGCTTTGATGGCTTACTGGGCGGCCAGTATAAATATTCCAGCTTTACAGGTAACGTTAACAAGCGTTTTTATGTATCGCAATTAGGTTATACAGATGTTACAGTAGAAGGTGGTTACATTTTCGGTACGCTGCCATTTGCACTGCTGGATATTCACCATGCCAACCAGTCTTATGCATTGCAGCTACAGTCGTACAACTTAATGAATTTCCTGGAGTTTGTGAGCGACCATTACGCCAGCATAATTGTAGATCATAATTTTAATGGCTTTTTGTTTAACAAAGTACCCTTGCTGAAAAAATTAAAACTCCGCGAAATTGTAGACGTTAAAGCCCTATGGGGTGGTGTTAGAGCCGAAAACAACCCGGCCAATAACCCGGCATTATTACAATACCCGGTTAACGAAGAAGGTGTTGCTACTACCCGCTCATTAAGCAACGGCCCTTATGTGGAAGGCAGCGTTGGTGTAGGTAACATCTTTAAAGTGTTAAGATTAGACCTGGTTAGGCGTTTTACCTACCTGGATGACCCTGAAGCACCAAAATGGGGTGTAAGAGCATTAGTAAAATTCGATTTTTAATACTAACTTGGTAAACTAAGTTGACTAACGACCGTATAAAAGGTTGCCGCAAAAACAACATCAAAAATTTGTTGTAAAGCTTATAGCCCAAATAAATTAAATATGGAAGGTACAGACAGAATTGCTGCAAAGCTGGTATATATATTAAAGCGCCTCACAGACGAGTGGATCAACAAGCAACTGTGTTGCGGCGATCAGCCCTGCTTTAATTATTCGCACTTGCCGTTGTTTATGAGCATAGGTACCACAGGCATGTCTAACAGTGCCTTGGCCGAGAGGTTAAATGTAACTAAACAGGCTACCAGTAAAATAATTAAAGAGCTGGAAGCTACCAATATGGTGCGAAGCGAAAAAAGCGCAACAGATGCGCGCTCAATGGTATTATACTTAACACCCGATGGCGAAGCTTTTTACAACCACATTAAATCGCAGATATTAGCACTCGAAGAGCAATATAAAAAGCTGGTTGGTGCCAAAAATTATGAAATTGCTATTGATGTAATGCTGAAACTAATCAGCTTCCATGAAACACAAAACTTTAGCTGCCAATAATTCTTCGTTTAATTATTTCTTTTAATAATATTCTTTATAGATTTGCCGGCGCACGCTTTAATTGTGCCGGCATTTTCATTTCATATAATACCCGCCATGCTCCACCCGGTATTATATTTATATTTCGCCAGCCCTGGCTACTTAAAAATATAAATTAACGACAATTTAATACAGCCGGATGTAACAATGCGGTAAACTTGTATATCTATATAACTATTGGAAATTATTATTGAATTATTTTTCTACTACTCTGCTTATCTTGGCAGTATCTATTATAACAAACATTTAATCTACCCAAAAAATGCCTGCAATGGCATTTTAAAAACATAAAAAATCCATTATGCAGCCATGTACTGTTGAACTATTAAAAAGTTTTGAGCCCCTTGCCGAAGTACCGGATGATCAATTGCAATGGTTACTGGATATTGGCGAATGCCGTGAAATAAAAACGGGAGAAACCATATATGAAATAGGTGATACCTTTCACTCCACTGATTTCCTGCTCGAAGGAAAATTTAGCGTGTCTATACAGCAGGGTAAACAAGCCAATGAAATTGGCATTTTCGAAAGTGGTGCCATTAGCGGTTACCTGCCTTTCTCGCGCGGAAAAATTTCTACCGTGTATGTTATTTGCGTGCAGGATGCTGTTGTAATGTCGGTATCTATTGAAAACATTAAGAAGGCAACCAAGCTATACTTTGAGCTTACCGAGGCACTGGTACACACCATGATTACACGGGTTAGATATGCCACAACACGCCAGCAGCAATACGAAAAAATGTTTGCCCTGGGCAAGCTGTCGGCAGGCCTGGCACACGAACTAAATAACCCGGCTGCAGCCATTGGCCGCAACGCAGCATCACTTTCGGAATTGCTTCAAAACATCCCGAAAATTTTCAAACAAACAGCCGGCTTGAAGCTCGACCCGGCGCAGATGGAAATTTTTCAGGAAAGGTTGCATGCGATCATTGATCGTGAACAGGAAAACGAGCTCAGCATGCTGGAGAAATCGGCGATGGAAGATGAATTGACCGATTGGCTGGAAGAACATGGCATTGATGACTACACCTTTGCCGAAATACTGGTAGACTACGGCATTAACGTAACCGACCTGGAGTACCTTGCCGTGATACCACCGGAGAATGCCCTGGTGCCTGTATTTAAATGGCTGAGTTATCACTTAAGTACCAGCAAAATTGTAAAAGAAATTGCAGAAGCCTCAACCCGTATCTCTGAACTGGTTGGCGCTGTAAAAAACTTTAGCCACATGGACCGCGGCGGCGATAAGCAATTTATCAGCATCCATAGCGGGCTGGAGAGCACTATAACCCTGCTGAACTACAAGATAAAGAAAGGTAACATTAAAATAGTCCTTGATTTTGCACACGATTTGCCCCTGGCTAAAGCCCTGGCCGGCGAACTAAACCAGGTTTGGACTAACATTATTGATAATGCCATTGATGCCATGGCCATAAACAATAAAGGCACACTAACTATAAACACCAAGCAAGAACGAAACAGCGTGGTGGTTACCATTACAGACAACGGCCCCGGCATACCGGAGGATATCAGCCCTATGATATTTGATCCCTTTTTTACCACCAAAGAAATTGGCAAAGGAACCGGCCTTGGCCTCGATGTTGTAATGCGCATTATTGAGCAGCACCACGGCTCTGTTAAATTAAAATCTGTACCGGGGCAAACCTCATTTATTGTTTGTATCCCAATTAACGAAAAGTAACATCATCTAAAAACATCCCTCATGAAACAACCTATCATATTTTCTATAGATGACGATAATAGCGTATTAAGGGCCATTACCCGCGATTTAAGAGCACATTACCATAAAGAATACCGCATTTTAAGCACTACATCTGCCAATGAAGCTTTAGCCAGTTTGGTTGAACTAAAAAACAAAGGCGAGGTAGTGGCCATGTTTATCTCGGACCAGCGCATGCCCGAGATGGAAGGCGTAGACTTTTTGACCAAAACCATAGAATTTTACCCCGATGCCAAACGCATATTGCTTACCGCCTACTCAGATACAAATGCTGCCATTAAAGCCATTAATGAAGTAAGGCTTGATTATTACCTGAGCAAGCCTTGGGACCCGCCACAGGAAAAATTATACCCCGTGGTTGACGATCTGCTAGATGATTGGCAAAGCCACTACCGCCCCGATTTTAGCGGCATTAAGGTGCTGGGCTATAACTTTTCGCCAAAAACACATGATGTTAAGGCTTTCCTTACCGGCTACCTGGTGCCCTATTTATGGATAGATGTAGACAGCCCCGAGGGTAAACAGCTGTTAGCGATCAACAAAATTGATCTGAAAGATCTGCCTGCCATTATTTATACCGATGGCGTGGTAAGTACATGCCCGACCATACAAGACATTGCCGAAAAAATTGGGTTGACCTCTAAAGCTAAAAGCGAGGTTTATGACGTAGCCATTATTGGCGCAGGCCCCGCCGGGCTGGCAGCCTCTGTATACGGCGCATCTGAAGGATTGAAAACCTTACTGATAGAGCGTAAATCGCCAGGTGGGCAAGCGGGTACAAGCTCAAGAATTGAAAATTACCTGGGCTTCCCGACAGGGCTAAGCGGCTCTGACCTTACCCGTAGGGCCTTAACGCAGGCATCTAGGTTTGGTACAGAATTTTTAACCCCGCAATCTGTTAAAGAGATTAATTTTAAGGATGGTTATAAAATGATAACGATGGATGATGACACCACCATTACCACCCGTGCCATTGTAATTACCACCGGGGTTGATTACCGGAAACTGGATACGCCGGGCATTGCCAGCTTTACAGGCGCAGGCGTCTATTATGGTGCTGCAACCACAGAAGCATCTGCCTGTTGCGATAAAATGGTTTATGTGGTTGGTGGCGGTAACTCTGCCGGGCAAGGCGCTATGTACCTGTCTAAATTTGCAAAACATGTTTTTTTGGTAATCCGTAAGCCCGATTTATCGTCCACCATGTCATCTTATCTCATCGACCAAATTAAACAGGTAGGTAATATTACTATCCGTGGCTGTTCTGAAATTAAGGAAGCCAAGGGTACAGACAGGTTGGAAGAATTGGTTATTGAAGATTTAAAAAACGGCACAACAGCAACAGAAGAGGCAGCCGCGCTTTATATATTTATTGGCGCAAAACCTTATACCGAATGGCTTTGCGATGCCATTATTACAGATAACCGCGGCTTTGTACAAACTGGCTCTGACTTGCAGCGCAATGAAAGATTTGGTAAAATATGGAAATCAAAACGCGACCCATATTCGCTGGAAACCAGTTGCCCGGGCATATTTGCCGCAGGCGATGTACGTTCGGGCGCAATGAACCGTGTGGCATCTGCCGTGGGCGAAGGCTCAATGGCCATTAGCTTTGTGCATAAGTACCTGGCCGAGATTTAATTGACGCATGAAGAAAGCAAGCTAATTATTAAGAAAACAACACAATGTGCGTCCACCATCTTAATATTTAGCTTGCTGATGCATTACTGTCAGTCATATTTTGGGTCAAAAAGTTGTCGGTTTGGGTATACTTATTCTTTAAAGCAAAACTTATTCTTTCAATGAGGTTACGCTCGTTAAATGGCTTCAATACTATATCATCAATCCCTGCTTTAAAATAAGCATCGCGGGCTTCCTTCAGTACATTTGCGGTAAGCGCAATAACAGGCACTTCAGCTTTTAATGCATTGGGAGATTGCCGTACCAATGCTAAAAGTTCCAGCCCGCCCATAATGGGCATTTGTATATCGGTGAGTATCAGGTCATATTTATTTTCTTCAAACAACGTAAAAGCCTCCTGCCCATTGTAGGCAACATCGCAGGTAATGTTCCACTTTTTAAGTATCGTTTTAGCCAGTAGTACATTCAGTTCATTATCTTCGGCCAATAGTACATTTGCTCCCATTACCAGCGAGGCTAACTCATCCGGGCTTACTTGCTGTTCTATAATATAATCTTCTTTACTTGCCATACTAACCGGCAGCTCAAAACTAAACACCGACCCCTTCCCTGCTTCGCTGGTTACTTTTATACGGCCACCCTGTAGCTCAATTATTTTTTTACAAATGGCCAGGCCCAATCCTGTACCCTTGTGGCGGGTAATCTTTTGTGCATCATCAACCTGCGAAAATTCGTCGAATAGGGTTGGCAGATCGTGCTTTTTGATACCGATACCCGTATCCTTAACCCTTACTTTTAATACCGGTTTATTGTTAGTGATAACAAGTTTAGCATGCAGCGATATTTCGCCCGAAGGGGTAAATTTAATGGCATTAACCAGCAGGTTCATCACCACCTGTTTTAGCCGCAATACATCACCGCTGATACAAATATCCTCGTTCAATAAAATATCCTGTTTTAAAGCCAATCCCTTTTTAGCGGCTTGAATACCTACGGTATTAAATACATCATTTAGTACCGTGTGAGGAATAAACGGCTGCTGCTCAAAAGTCATTTTACCGGTTTCATACTTGGTAAAATCCAGAATCTCGTTAACCACCTCCAACAACATTACTGATGAGCTTCTGATGGCATTGATCTGCAAGGTTTGATCTGGCGAGAGCTTACTCATACCCAACTGTTCAGAAAAACCGATCACCGAGTTAAGCGGCGTGCGGATCTCGTGGCTCATGTTGGCCATAAAACTGCTTTTGTTATTGGCATATTGCTCTGCCTTTTCAGAATCGGCGATAAGGGCCATCTCATTTCCAAATATTTTCCAGATGTTATAAAACACCGCTATTAATAACAACACGAGGGCCAATATTGTAAATTGGGAAATGTGGTTATACTCTCTTAGCATATTAGTAACCTTATCAGCCAGCTCGGCCTTGCTATCGGCTGCGTACTTTAGCTCTAATTTTTTATACCTGCTTAGTTCTGATATAATGTTAATGATAAGATTATTATTGATGATTAAGATATCGCGTTCATCTTTCCGCAAGTTGGTGTTTGCCAAATAAAGCTGGTGGTGGTTGCGATGTGTTTTACCCGCCACCATGTTAAAAGCAGCGCCAGATTGTACGATGGTTTTAATAAGTGTATCTTTTTTAACAACTACCGGTGCCGGTGCTATGTTTTTGCTCTGCTTGTCTTTACCCGAAATGGCTGAAAGGATTCGTCCAAACAATTTACGCCTCTTAGGCGCTTCTGTAACAATGGCTACCGGCTTAATGGTATCTATATGCACAACAGTTTTTACCGTTTTTATTACCGGCACAGGCACACTTGCTTTAGTGTACGTTAACATACTGTCAATCTTAAGGGCAGATGTAATGAGGCTGTCGGTAAGCAGCCTCAGCCTGATATAGTTATTGGTTTTTGCTTTCTTTTCTGATACCAGCCCGCTTAGTTTATCAGCGTTTAGGGCAGTTATATTGCTGTTACCAAATTTAATGCGCGCCAATTGCTTGCTTAAAGTGTTAATTTGGGCCGAAAACAGATCGATGTACTTTTTGTCGCCGGTAAGGGCATATAAACGACTATTGTTATCGGCAGTGTAAAGGTTAAGCAGGCAGCTGTCTACCAAATCAGAATTAGCACGTGCGCTAAGCAGGTTGCTAATTTTATAACGTAATTGCCGGGTACTATCGTAGCGCAAATAAAGATAAAATGCTCCCGAAAAAAGGATAGATACCAACAAAACAATAAGACCATAACGCAGTACCGGTATCCTTTTTAAACTTTTATCCATCATCATAAATGCTTACGTAATTAGTGGAAGCAGCGTTTTTACTGAAGTCGCTTTATCGACATGTAGTTTCAAAATGTATTTCATCATCGTAAACAACAGAGTACCAACAGGTTTTTAAATACTTAGTTTTTAAAGCCTTATAGCTTGAAGTTGTTAGTGGTATTTTATTTTTTGCTGACTTATATTTTCTTCCTCCAATACCATCCCATTTGACAGGCTGTAGCCAACAACAGGAAAAACAGAAATATTCCTGGCCACCGTTTTAGATTTATTAAACCGCTACGACATGCAGACCGGGCTGCTTAAGATAAATTTGCGTTAAATGAGCTTGAAACAAAAAAGCTTTAATGAGCCGTACAGACAAAATATTTGAGCCGTGGAATAAACTATAACGTATTTTGAACTTTGATATTTGTATCATGAAAAACATCACACAAATTCAATTGGGCCAAAATGGCCCGTTCGTATCCAAACTTGGTTTAGGTTGTATGCGCATGTCCGCTATATGGGGTGGCTCTACCCCTGACGAAGCAGAAAGTATTGCCACGATCCATGAAGCGTTGGATAATGGCATTAATTTTTTGAATACCGGCGACTTTTACGGTGCCGGCCATAATGAAATACTGGTGGGCAAAGCTATTAAAGGAAGGCGCGACGATGCCTTTATCAGCGTAAAATTCGGTGCTATCTTTCACAATGGCCTGCCAATAGGAATGGATCTGCGGCCTATCGCTATCAAGAATTTTATCAACTATTCGCTAACCCGCTTGGGTATTGAAACTATTGACCTTTACCAACCCAGCCGAATGGATAACAGCGTACCGGTAGAAGACATTATAGGCACGGTTGCCGATCTGATTAAAGAAGGTAAAGTACGCCACATCGGCGTATCAGAAATTACGGCTGACCAGCTCCGTAAAGCAAACGGCATTTACCCAATAAGCGCACTGGAGATCGGCTATTCGCTAGCCGAGCGCGGGATAGAAAGCGAACTGCTGCCAGCAGCAAAAGAATTAGGTATTAGCATAGTGGCTTTCGCTAATACAGCTGAAAGTTTATTGACCGGTGAAATGAAAGCTCCGCTTGCCGAAAACGATTACCGTAACCATTTCTCTCGCTTTCAAGGTGAAAACCTAATTCATAATCTGGAAAAAGTAGAAGTTTTAAAGCAATTAGCCAACAACAAAGGATATACACCAACACAGGTTGCGATTGCCTGGGTGAAGGAGCAAGGGCATAATATTATGCCTTTAGTAAGCATGAGTCGCAGGTCGCGCTTGCCGGAAAATATCGCAGCGATGGATATCGTATTTACACCAGAAGAAATGAACACCTTAAACACTACTTTTGCACCAGGCGCTATACTTGGCGGCACTTACTTACAACGCTAAATGACCAGTCCTGCAGAAATTCTCCCCGGCGTCATCTTCTATTCATACCTCTCTACCGAGCGGAAAGAGAAAGTATGTTTCTGGAACCACCATACCTTGATATTGCAGGTTTCAGGACAGTTAATTATGGAAACCTCCGGACAAAGCATTTCGATGACCGGTGGAGAAATGCTGCTGATCGGCAAAAATCAGTTGGGTACGCTCACCAAAACACCGCTTCCGGGAGGTAACTACGAAACAATAGTGATATCCCTACAAGAGGACCTGTTAAGAAAAATTGTGTTAGAAGAAAAGCTTGAAGCGGACCGGAAATATATCGGCCCGCCAAATATTTTAATTCCATCTAACGAATTCCTGCAGGGTTATTTTCAATCCATTGTTCCATACGCCCGAAGCTCTGGAGCTGAGATGACGGACGAAATGGGCATCCTGAAGGTAAAAGAAGGAGTTAAATTACTAATGCTTGCCCTCCCAGGCCTTCGCAACTTTCTATTTGATTTTTCAGAACCTTACAAGATAGACCTGGAAAAGTTTATGCTTAGCAATTATCACTTCAACGTTCCTATTGAAAAATTTGCACAGCTAACTGGTCGCAGCCTGGCGGGGTTCAAGCGCGATTTCCAAAAGACATTCGGCTTACCGCCACGTCAGTGGCTACAAAACAAGCGACTGAACGTAGCAAAATTCCTCATCGAGATTAAGCACCAAAAGCCTTCGGCCATCTATCTTGACTTAGGCTTTGAAAGCTTATCGCACTTCTCGCATTCCTTCAAGAAAAAATTCGGTAAGGCACCTTCTGAGCTGACGCATATCTATTCCCTCAGCGATCTTTAGGGTAACAATGAGTTATTTTAAAAATATTCAGCCGGCAGCGTTTTAAATAATCAATAGTATAAGAAAATTAACATTAAATCATCGATGAAGGTGCTTGATC
The DNA here is from genome assembly GCF_001911425.1 of Mucilaginibacter polytrichastri. GTDB lineage: Bacteria > Bacteroidota > Bacteroidia > Sphingobacteriales > Sphingobacteriaceae > Mucilaginibacter > Mucilaginibacter polytrichastri. Next base: position 3,869,065 of record NZ_MPPL01000001.1, read on the forward strand.
TCGAGCTACTGCCTTTGTGCAAGGAAAATCAAATTCATGCTTCGTTTAAAACTTTATCTAGTAAAAAAGGCTTTACGAAAAATCGTAAAGCCTTGATTATTATTGTGGAGAATATCGGAGTCGAACCGATGACCTCTTGCATGCCATGCAAGCGCTCTAGCCAGCTGAGCTAATCCCCCGTGTTCGGGTGGCAAATATATTATTTTAAGCATTAAAATGAAACTGATAATTCATTTATTTTAACGCTTACCTTTTAACAAAGTCGGCATAGCTTTTTTTAATATATACCATAATGTCGTAATCGGTCATACTTTGGGTATTTCCTAATCCAAGCTGACACTTTTCTGTAAATTTCTGTAAAGAATCACCTTTCAACCCGGTTATGGCAGTTATTTTTTGCCTGGAAAACCGCTGACCTGCATAGTTAAACTGCTCGTCGGCAATAAGTGTCTGTTGTAGTTTAGAGACTTTAGATTTTTTTTGGGTTATCAGGCCGGCAACCTGCAACAAGTTTACACTCAAAATAGTGGTTGTACTATTGGGTGCTGTTATATTATCGTACGGAATAAATTTGTTGACCCTCGCATTTGAAATAAATATATCCTGCAAACCTTTGTATTTGTGATTAAATACAGCTTTAAATTGATCCCTGTTTTTAACAGAATCCAAATTTATATTTCTTGAGGCCCTAACAGATACCTCGTTGAGCATTAATGAAACCGGTTCCAGCATAATTTTGACCGTATCGGGCTTGTTTTTGGGCCTGTAACTAAACCTGTAAGGTTTAAACCCCGCATATACAATTTTAATTGTGTCGCCCGCATTAACCCGGGCTATTTTAAAATAGCCATTATAACCGGTGTATCCTTTATAATTTTGTGCCGTAACTGTAGCGCCTGATACAGGAAGCATGGTACTCCTTTCTATTACCAGGCCCGTTACAGTTTGCGCATAAAGTTGATGAGATGCAAGCATCAATAACCAAACGCATAACAATCGATAATTAAGATGCATTTTAAAGGTTGATTAGGGTGTATTACCAATATCAACAAATTCTCGCTCTCCTGGTAGTTAAAATTTGTTAATATTCGTTTTACAGCCTTTCCGGCACCTAAAAAATATCAGAATGTTCGGATAGTTCTTTCTCTGGTTTAACAATTACATAAACTATCGCTATTAAGCAGAGCAGTAATACAAACCTTGTTAGTAAATAAATAAAAATTTCCATAATTTTTAATGTTAATCACATTTTAATCTGACATGGAAAGAAAACCCAACAATGATACTGCCTGTTTAAACCAATGGGTACCAGTTTATTAAACTATAACCTATCGAAATAAAGAATTCTTTCCTAGCCTAATATATAAGACGATTTACAATCGTTTACATTTTAAACTATTTATATTAAATTTCGATTGCAGGTAAGTTTTCAAATTGATATACATAACGGTATTGCCCATTATACGCCAGCGTGCTTCTATTACCATTGTTTAAATTTTATTCCTGTGTTTCCGATAATACAAAGCAACAACATCCGGCAGATGATAAAAAGAGAACATTAAAGGTAAACGTTGGATAATTTGCGGGAGATACTGAAAACACAAAAGGCTTAAAAACAGTAAAGCCTCCTGATGGGCAGGAGGCCTTTACTAACCAATTATAAACCTAAATTATGAGAAGACATTTTTGTTATCGTTTCCGATGGTGTAAAAGTAACACTAAGTTTCGAAACCACAAAATATTTTTAAAAATTATTTTTATTTATTTCGATCAACCGTTACGAATATACAAACGTTTCTTTAATAACGTTATTATATGTTCAATAAATGTTATTTATACATCTAAAAATTACATAAAAATTACGCCTATAATTTCAAAAAATAAAATTTCGGCAAATAGTATTTTTATTATTGCAAATGCATAATGATACACCAACTGCAGCTAATAACGAACTGAGCCCGTTAACATTGTGGGTAATGACAATTACTACCGGTTTGGTGGTTGCAAACATCTATTACAACCAGCCTTTACTTACCGATATTGCCGATACCTTCCATGTGAGTAACAGCAAAGCCGGCCAGGTATCTATGTTTACGCAAATTGGGTATGCAGCAGGCTTATTGTTCATCGTACCGCTTGGCGATATGTTTAAACGCAAAAAACTAATGCTGATTGATTTTGCCTTAGTTGTGATCTCACTTTTAGGGGTTGCCTTAGCCCCTTCACTTCCTTTATTATATATAGCCAGTTTCTTAGTAGGCCTATCATCTATTATACCGCAATTATTAATCCCCATGGCTGCCCACCTGGCACACCCTAAAGAACGTGGAAAAAAAATTGGTTTTGTAATGAGTGGCCTATTGATCGGTATTTTACTGTCGCGTACCGTCAGTGGTTTTGTAGGCGCACACTTTGGCTGGCAGGCTATATTTTATGTTGCAGCTATAATGATGGTTGCTTTATGGGGACTCATTTATTGGTTACTGCCCGAAATTGAGCCATCGTACACTGGCAAATACACTGACCTTATGAAATCCCTGGGCCACCTCTTTATGGCCGAGCCTAAATTACGCCTGGCTGCTTTCCGTGGGGCCTTGTGCTTTGCAGCATTCAGCGCATTTTGGTCTACCCTGATATTTTTGCTTAAGCTGCCACAATTTAATAAAGGCAGTGATGTGGCCGGCGCCTTCGGGCTGGTTGGTGCATTTGGCGCTGTGGCAGTTGGCTTAATGGGGCGCTTAACAGATAGGGTTGATGCTTACAAACTTTCCACCTTTACTATTTTGCTGGTGGTTGTATCATTTATCATCTTTTACTTTTCCAGCCATAGTATTATAGGCCTTGTTATCGGGGTTATTATTATGGATATGGGTGTACAGGCTACGCACATCTCTAACCAGGCTATCATTTTTTCATTAACAGAAGAAGCACGCAATAGGGTTAATACGGTTTACATGGTGTCCTATTTTGTCGGCGGCTCGGCAGGTACATTTCTGGCCAGCCAGCTTTGGGGCCACTACCAATGGAACGGCGTGTGCGCAATTGGTACAATACTGTCTGTTATCGTACTAATTGTACACCTGGCTAATCACAAAAAGATGCAGGTTAAATAGTTTCTGTATAACCCAATTAGTATTTTTAAAACTCTAATTTAATTTTTTTTGATATTTTTTTCAAAAACAAATGAGCCTCTATGACACTAATCAGACATTTCTGAACCAAAACCAATTTCAGGCTACGTACTTTTGCAACCCAGTATACTTTTTTGGCATTGTATTGGAATAACTCTTATCAAATACAATGACATGATAGTTATTAAAACCGACAATCAGGAAAATGTAAAACAGGAATGGGAAAACCCCATGAATCCTGAGAAGCCTTCTGACGAGCGCGACAAAGAACAAGTGGCAAGGCAATACACAGAGGCTAAACGCAGAAAAAATAACCTGACCAAAAAAGGTCACATTGATAAAGTAAAAAAGAATTAGTTAATAAATATTTTAACCTGAAAAAATTACAGTTATGAAAATCGAAAAAATAGCAACCGTTACCAAATTAGTTAACCGTTTCGATAACGAATTAAGAGCCATTTTACAAGCAGATTTGATAGCTGTAAAACGTACTAAAAATGAGCTGATAGAAAAAATAGCTCAGAGCGTGCAAGGCAAAAACTTGTCTGCAGCTTAATACACCGCACATCATCTACCTATAAAATATACATCAACACCTATGAAAACGATAGAGATTTGGCAGCTGCCAGGTCTCTATTTTTTTGTGCATACTTTACAATCAGCCCGGCAGTTTTGGCCGAAGCCCCCGGCTCTCCCATCCGCTCATCGAGTTTAGCGTAATCATCTAGCATTTGCCGGCGATAGCTTGTATCGTTCAGTATCAGTTCTAACTCAGCCCCTATAGTTTGCGGGTTACAATCCTGCTGTATCAGTTCTTTAACAATCTGGCGGTCTACAATTAAATTTACCAATGATATAAACCTGATCTTGATCAGCGCCCGTGCAATAGCAATAGTTACAGCCCCGCCTTTATACACCACTGCCTGTGGCACATGGAATAACGCCGTCTCCAACGTTGCAGTACCCGAGGCTACAATTGCAGCTTCGGCATTACTAAGCAGATCGTAGGTAGCATTAAATACAATAGGGATAGTTTCACCGGCAAGGTACTGATCATAGTACTCCGCATTAAATGATGGCGCACCGGCAATAACAAACTGATAATCGGGGAATTGCTTGGCGGCCGCCAGCATATCGGGCAATAAAAAGTTAATTTCTTGCTTGCGGCTGCCCGGCAATAGGGCAACTATTTTTTTATTACCAAGCTGGTGCTCTTCTATAAAATTATTGTTGGGTTTAAAGGCAGATATGGCATCCAATAATGGGTTTCCCACATAATCTACATCCATCCCCCAGCCTTTATAAAATTCTACTTCGAAAGGGAGGATACAGAACAGGTGATCAACCACCCGTTTAATTTTCAGTACACGTTTCTGGTTCCAGGCCCAAACTTTGGGCGAGATATAATAGTAAACCGGGAACCCTTGCTTTTTGGCAAATTCGGCTATTTTAAGATTAAAGCCGGGAAAGTCGATCAAAATCAATACTTCGGGCTGATACGCCTTGATGTCCTTTTTACAGGCAGCCATATTTTTTAAGATGGTACGCAGATTAGCCACCACTTCTACAAAACCCATAAAAGCCATATCGGCATAATGTTTCACTAAGTCGCCGCCTTCGGCCTGCATCAGGTCGCCGCCGTAGTAACGAAACTCAGCCTGCTGATCGAGCTTTTTAAGTTCCTTCATCAGGTTAGCTCCGTGCAAATCGCCCGAGGCTTCACCAGCAACCAGGTAATACTTCATATCAGAATTTTAGTACCAGTAAAAATATCACGATCATGAACAAAAAGGTAGATAGCATAATACCTTGCGCTGTTTTATTTTGCTGCTGGCCTATAAACTTCATAACGGCCAAATTCAAAGCTATCGCTACCAAATATGGAATTGCAGGTTTGTGCATAAACACAACACCTTTATAAAGGTACCCAAACAGCAACCAGGATATAGCAGGAAACACCAGCCCTAAAGCTATCCCCAAATAGATATTATTCTTTTTTAGCATGATTAGGCCAAATGTACAATTTATATTGATTTGCTAATTGAGCACCAGACTGCCCGATGGATGATTAGCATCATTAAACACCTCTTTCAACACGGCGGGCCCTGATACATTATTAAATATCATAACCGACCGAAAAATACCCTGATAAGGTGGCCAATCGGCATAATTAATTTTTCCAGGCTTGTTCCCTTTAATGAAGTTAACCCATGCCGTATGCATTTGCACAGCCAATGGGATATTAAAGGTATCTGAATGATGTTCGCTTGGCAGATACCAAACATAAGGCAGCTCTTCGCCGTGGGTAGCGCCCTTCCCGTCTTTACTATAGTCAAAACGGTACATCCATAACTCGTTACCGGCTTTGGCTAAAGCATCGGCCAAACGATAGGAGTGCATCTGATACATATATTGGGTAAGTACACTCACAGCTGCCGAATCCGGCCCTATTCTTTTGGATTCTGATTGATAACTGGCTAAGGAATATTTATAATTGTCGCCAAACCAATCATGCAGGGACACAGAATCGGGTTGGTATAAACGTTTATCGGCATTCATAAATGCAATACTTTCTCGCTTATTGGTGCCTATTAAAAGTTTGATGCCTTTATTTTTTTGTTTGACAATCCATTCGTAAGGGTCACCAGAAATAATTACGCCATCACTAACCGGGCCGAAATAGTTTGTCCCCATAGCCCCGTTACAAACCTTGCCTTGCGCTTCTATCAACTGATTAGTTGGTATGGTTAGTAAATCCTTGGCCTTGCTTATATGGAGTTCGTTCATAACCCTTTGGCGGATTGCTTTGGCTGTTACAGTATCGCGAACGCATTGCACACCGCCACTCTCTAAAACCAACTGACTAAATAAGCCTTTGGCCTTTGGCGATAACAGCAAAGTGCTGCTCAGCTTCGCCCCTGCCGATTCGCCCATTACGGTTACCCTTGAAGGATCGCCACCAAAAGATTCAATATTTTCCTTGATCCACTGCAAAGCCATCTCTAAATCAAGCAAACCATTGTTGCCCGAGGTTTTTAATGACTTATCTACATCGCCTAAATACATAAAACCAAACACACCTAAACGGTAATTAATGGTAACAGCTACAACACTATCCCTATCTGCAAAGGCATGACCGTTTTTACCCATGCCCGATCCCGAAGTTAAAGAACCTCCATGTACCCAAACTACAACCGGCATTTTAACATTAGCATTGGTAGCTGGTGTGTATATATTAAGCAACAGACAATCTTCGGCACCTTTAGCTACCTTCTTACCATCATCATATTGAGAAGCTATATTACCGAAATTGGTGCATGATAAAGTATCTTTCCATTTTTCGTGCGGCTCTGGAGCTTTAAAACGTAAAACACCAACCGGTGGCTGCGCGTAAGGCACGCCTTTAAATACGATGGCTTGATTTTCCTTTTCTCCTTTAATGTAGCCTTTATTTGTTTTCACAACATTATCCTGCGCAAACGCTGAAACGGCGCACGTCAGCAGTAGAAAAAACAACCGGGTTGCCAGGGTAAAATATTTAGATGGGGTTTTCATAGGTTATAGAAGAATGAGCAACAAATATAAAAATCAATTAAATTTCCATCCGTTTAAAACCGCAATAGCATGGTGTGCCGTCATATCAAACTGTACTGGTACTATCGATACATAACCATGATCTAATGCCCAAACGTCGGTATCTTCGCCCTGGTCATCCAGCTGAAAAACACCGGTCAGCCAGTAATAAGGCCGTTTATGCGGATCAAGCCTTTCGTCAAACTCTTCGGCCCACTTGGCACGCGCCTGGCGGCAGATCTTAATTCCTTTCAGATCAGCCGTATTTGGGAAGTTCACATTTAATAAAGTAGCCGTGGGCAAGCCATTAGCTAATACCTGCAAGGCAATTTCCTTTACATATTTAAGGGCATGGCTAAAATTGGCCTGCAAAGTAAAATCATCCAGCGAATAGCCAATAGAAGGGATGCCTTCTATAGCCCCCTCAACAGCTGCCGACATAGTGCCCGAGTAAAGCACATTGATCGAATTATTCAAACCATGGTTAATACCCGATACGCATAGATCTGGTTTTTGCCCTTTGAAAATGAGGTTAACGGCCAGCTTTACACAGTCGACCGGGGTACCGGAGCAACTGTAGGTTTCAAAGCCGTCATACAGTTCAACTTTATCTAAACGTAACGGCTTGCCAATAGTAATGGCATGCCCCATCCCAGATTGCGGACTATCCGGTGCTACAACCACTACGCGGCCAATTTCGGCCATGGTTTCCATTAAGGCCTTGATACCAGGTGCAGTAATGCCATCGTCGTTTACGATGAGTATAGTTGGCTTATTTTTTTTCATGTTATATATGTATTATAATCTTGCTTAGTGACACACCCCTGTTAACGTTTGTACTATATGTACTGAACTACAATTCCCCTCTCGAGAAGGGACGCACAGACCCCTACAAAATGCAGTTCCTTTCATAGGGGTGTGTTCTTTTTTCTTTTATCCTTACTCTTTCAATCTATCTTTTATCCTTGCTCTTTTAGCCCCGCAAGCATTAAACAACAAAGCCTTCCAGAAAATCTGAAAGGCTTTGCTTTATTTGGATGCGTATTAAACGCCTAATAATAACCTTGCAGGATCTTCCAGTAATTGTTTTACCCTTACCAGGAAGCTAACAGACTCGCGGCCGTCAATTACACGGTGATCGTAAGATAATGCCAGATACATCATCGGGCGAATTACCACCTGGCCGTTAACTGCTACCGGGCGCTCAATAATATTGTGCATACCCAGTATAGCCGATTGCGGCGAATTGATGATCGGGGTAGATAACATCGACCCAAACACACCACCGTTGGTGATGGTAAATGAGCCGCCTGTCATTTCTTCAATAGTCAGTTTGTTTTCGCGGGCTTTACCAGCCAGTGCAACAACTGCTTTCTCAATATCGGCAAGGCCCATTTTATCTGCGTTGCGGATAACCGGAACAACCAGGCCACGTGGTGCTGATACCGCGATTGATACGTCAACAAAATCGCTGTAAACGATTTCATCACCTTCTATACGGGCGCCTACCGCAGGCCATTCTTTTAATGCCTCGCAAACTGCCTTGGTGAAAAACGACATAAAGCCTAAGCCTACACCATGTTTCTCTTTAAATTTATCTTTGTATTTACCGCGTAACTCCATAATTGGAGCCATATCAACCTCGTTAAAGGTGGTTAACATGGCAGTTTCATTTTTAACGGCAACCAAACGCTTAGCAATGGTTTTACGCAAGGAGGTCATTTTTTCGCGACGCTCGTTACGTGCGCCCGTTACAGCAGGTGCAGCTGCAGGAGCTTTTGAAGCCACAGGAGCCGGGGTTGAAGCTGGCACAGGTGCAGCGGCAGGTTTAGCCCCTGCTTGTGCATTTACAGCATCTTCTTTAGTAATACGGCCACCAACGCCATTACCTGTTACAGATTGTGGGTCGACACCTTTTTCTGCCAGTATTTTTGCTGCCGCAGGCGATGGCGTGCCGGCTGCATAAGATGCAGGGCCAGCCGGAGCTGCATTAGCCTGAACCGGTTGTGCAGCAGGCGCAGTTGCTTGCGGAGCCGCTGCAGGTGCAGAAGCGCCACCGGTTGTGATGCTGCAAACTACAGCACCAATCTCTAGTGTATCGCCTTCTTTAGCAATGGTTTTTAAGACACCAGCGCTTTCGGCAGTTAATTCAAATGTTGCTTTGTCAGATTCAAGTTCGGCAATGGCTTCGTCCATGGCTACTTCATCACCGTCTTTTTTAATCCAGCGCGATAAGGTAACCTCAGTAATAGACTCGCCCACCGGCGGAACTTTTATTTCTATTGAACCCGTAGCTGCTGCTGGCGCTGCCGGGGCAGTAGCAGGAGCTTCGGCAACAGGAGCCGCAGCGGGTGCACTTTCTGCAACCGGAGCAGGCGCGGGTGCAGCAGCACCACCACCACCTTCAATACTTGCCACAGGAGCGCCGATGGCTAAAACATCGCCTTCGTTCGCAATTGTTTTTAAAGTCCCTGCTTGTTCGGCAGTTAGTTCAAACGTTGCTTTGTCTGACTCTAGCTCAGCGATCACTTCATCCATCTCCACAGCGTCGCCATCTTTTTTAATCCAGCGCGACAAGGTAACTTCGGTAATTGATTCGCCTACCGGCGGAACTTTTATTTCTAAACTCATACTTTATATATAATAGTTGTCTGTTATCGGTTATGAGTTGTCGGTTGTCAGTTGTCGGTTGTCGGTACTAATCCTGACAACTGACAACCGACAACTGACAACCGAACTTAATCCGCGCTGGTTTCAGCCATTTTTTTTGTGGTATCTTTTACTGTGTCTTTCACAGCGCCAACAGCAGGCGACTCAAATGCCTTGCCGATAATGTACAATTGCTGCGAATTGTGCTGTTTAGCATAACCGGTAGCTGTACTTGCACTTTCTTTACGTGAAATTACATCCAATTGCAGCTCGCTCTTGCGGAACTTGCGCAACATATATGGCCATGCGCCCATATTTTCGGGTTCTTCCTGTACCCAGATAAATTCGTCGGCTTTGCTGTATTTAGCTTTAAGCTTCTCCATCTGGTCTTTAGGCGTAGGATACAACTGCTCTACACGTACAACAGCGACATCTTTACGGTTATCGGTTTGTTGTTTCTCTAACAAATCGTAATAGATTTTACCAGAGCAAAACAACACGCGTTTTACTTTTTTGGCATCAACAAAGGTATCGTCGATCATTTCCTGAAACTGGCCGTCGGTAAAGTCTGCCAATGGAGACACACAAGCCGGGTGGCGCAGTAAGCTTTTCGGTGTAAACACAACCAGCGGCTTGCGGAAATCGCGATGTAGTTGGCGGCGTAATACGTGGAAAAAGTTTGCAGGCGTAGTACAATTGGCTACCTGGATATTGTTATCGGCACAAAGCTCCATAAAGCGCTCTATACGTGCCGATGAATGCTCGGGGCCCTGGCCTTCGTAACCGTGAGGCAATAACATTACCAAACCGTTACCCCGTTGCCATTTAGTTTCGGCACTGGTTATATACTGGTCAACAATAATTTGGGCACCGTTAACAAAGTCGCCAAATTGTGCTTCCCAAATGGTTAGGGCATGCGGGTTAGCCAAAGCGTAACCATACTCAAAACCCAAAACGCCATACTCAGAAAGTAATGAATTATAGATGCTGAATTTTGCTTCGGCACCCAGGTGATCCATCGGTGTATATTCCTCATCCGTATCAGGCAGTGTAATTACTGCGTGGCGGTGCGAGAAAGTACCACGTTTAACATCCTCACCGCTTAAGCGTACGGGGTGCCCTTCTTTTAATAACGAACCATAAGCCATTAACTCACCCATTGCCCAATCGAACATGTGGGTTTCATTAACCATCTTGCGGCGGTCTTCAAACAGTTTTTCTATCTTTTTAAACAGCGGCTTGTTAGCAGGTAACTCTGTTAACTTATCACCAATTGCTTTTAACTCTTCGGTAGATACCGAGGTAGTTGTAGGTGCAGCCACTTCTTTTTCAGAACCGATGTGTAAACCATCCCATGCACCGGCAAACATTGGTTTGCTTTCGGTAAAACGGTCTTCAGATTTACTTTCGTTTAGTTGTTGCTGTAGCAGGTCGCGGAAAGTTTTTTCCATTTCCTTAGCCGCATCAGCAGATATATCGCCCTGCGCCAGTAATTTTTGCAGGTAAATTTCGCGTGGATTAGCGTGTGCCTCTATAGCCTTATACAATACCGGCTGGGTAAATTTAGGCTCGTCACTTTCGTTATGGCCGTATCTTCTATAACATAAGATATCAATAAAAACATCTTCGTTAAATGTTTGGCGATACTCCATGGCCAGGTTAATGGTATAAGCTAATGCCTCGGCATCGTCACCATTTACGTGGAAAACAGGAGATAATACGGTTTTAGCAATATCTGTACAGTAGGTGCTAGAACGGGCGTCTTTATAGTTGGTGGTAAAACCGATCTGGTTGTTAATAACAAGGTGAACGGTACCACCAGTGCGGTAACCTTCCAGTTTTTCCATTTGCAGCACTTCATAAATAATACCCTGGCCTGCTACAGAAGCATCACCGTGTATTAATATGGGTGCAATACGGTTATAATCGCCGTTATATTTAAAGTCTATTTTAGAGCGGGTTTGGCCTTCAACAACCGGGTCAACAGTTTCCAGGTGAGAAGGATTTGGGCATAAGCTTAAGTGAACGCTTTTACCGTTTGATGTTTCTACATCGGTAGAGAAACCTAAGTGATATTTAACATCGCCACCGTAAACGGTATTAACATCATAGTTTTTACCTTCAAACTCAGAGAAGATCTCTTTGTATGATTTGCCCATAATGTTAGCCAATACGTTTAAACGGCCACGGTGAGCCATACCAATGGTAAACTCTTCGATACCCAGTTTAGAACCTTTTTCAATCACCGAATCAAGCGCCGGGATCAATGCCTCTGCACCTTCCAGCGAGAAACGTTTCTGACCAAGGAACTTTGTACCCAGGAAGTTTTCGAAAACTACAGCCTGGTTCAGCTTGTTCAGGATGCGTTTTTTCTCATCTGCCGAAAACGAAGGCTGGTTGCGGGTTTTCTCCATCCTGTCCTCAAACCACTTGGTTTTTATCGGGTTGCGGATGTATTTATACTCGGCACCTATTGTTTGGCAATAGGTATCCTCCAATAACTGGCGGATATCGCGCAAGGTAGCTTTGCCTAAACCAATCTCAACACCTGCATTAAATACAGTGTCCAGATCGGCATCGCTTAAGCCAAAGGTTTCCAGCTCTTTACCCGGAAAGTATTGGCGACGCTCGCGCACCGGGTTGGTATGGGTAAACAAGTGCCCGCGTGAGCGGTACCCGTTTATCATATTTAAAACGTTTATTTCTTTTAACACATGGTTGGGCGGAGTCTCGGCACTACCTGCAACAGCATGCGCACCTTCCGAACCTTTACCAAAGTCAAACCCTTCAAAAAACTTTTGCCAACCGTAATCTACCGAGGCAGGGTCCTGCTGGTAGGCTTCATATAAGGAGTCAATATAGGCTGTGTTTTCGTTATTTAGATATGTGAAACGATCCATCTTAGAAATCAATCTGTAAAACAGTGCAAAACTAAGACAATTACCTCGTATTTCCGTTTAAAATAAATTCATATTCAGGTAATATATGAACCAATTAGTAAGTTTTTGATAGAGGTTCATAGTTAGTAGTTAATGGTTCATAGCCGCTGCGCTTTTTTAACGTTACATAGCTCCCGCAAACCTAGCACGTCTTTGCGAGGTACGAAGCAATCTCAGACCAATTCGCACTGACTTTCATACAGCAGAAATCCGTTTTTCATTAGGATGGGCGGGGTGGTTTAGGCATCGTCAGTGGATGTAACTTTCTTTTTTCCGCAAAAAGAAAGTCACCAAAGAAAAACTCGTGGCTGCTCAATTTTCTATTAATGGATGTGCTGAAGCGAGTATTGTGCTGCCCGAAAATTAAGATGCCACAATTGTTAGGTTATTTGGGGATCATCAGCGCAGTAGATCTCAAATTATGAGCGGTGGCCTGACAGAAACGCGGGCCATGCGTAGGCCTTGTGTGGCGAAGCATTTTTCTGTCTTGATCGTTTGCCTACTTTTGGATCAAGCCAAAAGTAGGTAGCCCCTGCAATGAGCAGACTGACGATAATTAAATTACTCCCTTTAATTAGTAGCAACCACATTAATCAAAGCACTGTCTGTATAAGTTGGCGATTGCTTCGTTCTGAATAACGCAAAATTATGTAATGAACTCCCCCACTACAAGTCATCAACCATTCCCAAATAAACCTCGGCCTGCTCATTAATCTTTCTCAACTCTTCAGCCGGAAACTTGCGCATAATTTTATACATCATACCAATGCGTGGGTTACGTTCTAACGCTTCGGCATTGCGGTCAAAGAAGTTCCAATAGAGGCTATTGAACGGGCAGGCACGGTCGCCGTATTTCTTTTTGTAGTCGTAGTGGCAATTTTTGCAGTAGTCGCTCATTTTGTTGATGTACGCAGCCGAGGATACGTAGGGCTTGGATGCAATAATGCCGCCATCTGCAAATTGGCTCATGCCGCGGGTATTGGTAATTTCTACCCATTGCAGGGCATCAATGTATACACCCAAATACCATTGATCTACCTCATCGGGATTAGAACCCGAAAGTAGCGCAAAGTTACCGATCACCATCAGCCGCTGGATGTGGTGCGCCCAGGCGCTATCGAGCGACTGGCCTATACACTTGCCGAGGCAATTCATCTTCGTGTTACCATCCCAAAACCATTTGGGCAGTTTGCTTTGATGGTTAAAGAAATTCAGCGTTTCATATGCTGGCATCTTAGCCCAATAAACTCCGCGCATAAATTCGCGCCAGCCAATTACCTGCCTCACAAAGCCCTCTACCTGTGCAAGTGTAATGGCTTCTTTATTTTTATCCCATTGGGCAAGTACTGCCGTAGTAATTTCGACCGGCGAGATCATTTTAACATTTTGGGCGAACGACAAGCGCGAGTGAAACAAGCTGATATGCTCGTTAAGCATGGCATCCTCATAAGTACCAAAATGCGGTAGCAGGTTTTCGCAAAAATAGCTGAGCGATTGCAACGCTTCCGTGCGCGATAGTGGCCAACCGAATTCCTCAGCATCTACCTTACCAAAATACTTCACTCCCATTTTATCGATCATTGCTTTTAACGCCAACACGTTATGATCAAACCGGATAGGCTCCTGCAATGGTACTTTGTAATCGTATTTCTTGCGGTTATCATGATCAAAGTTCCACTTATTACCCAGTGGGTCTTTGCCTTGCATCAGGATCCCTAAACGGGTGCGCATGTTCCGGTAAAAGGTCTCCATCAGATAACTTTTACGGTCGCCAAAAAAATCGCGCACTTCGTAACGGGTGGTTAAAAAATGTTCGGTATCGGCTACACCGCTGTCAATGGAGAGTGTTTGGCAAAAGGCTTTAAGTTGTTCGTCAAGCCGGTATTCGTCGGGCAATTGATATTCAAAACGGTTGATCTTATGCCTAGAAATAAGCTGTTGCAGGTTTGTATCGAAGTTTTGCAGATTATCTGTATCATCCAACTTTATATAAATAACCCGGTGACCAGCTTTAGTAAGCTGATGCGCAAAATTGCGCATGGCTGCAAAAAAGGCCAGTATTTTTTGTACATGATGCATTACGTATTGCTGTTCCTGCATTACTTCCATCAGCACATAATATACTTCGAGGTCATTTTTAGCAAACCAGCTATGCTTGCTGTTTAACTGATCGCCAAGAATAAGCCGGAGTGTTTTTGTCATATGGCTACAACGCTTATACGCATGGTTAGTTTAGACATGCCTTAAAAGTTCAGGAAAAAAGCTTAAACGGTTATTGGTGGGCTTTATGAAATAGCTTCTTAACGAAGTCTTTGAAATAATCAAAGCCTTCGAACGCAATGGCGGCGATGCCTATAATTACGGTAAATTCTTCGAAGGAGTTCATTTTTGGTTTATTAACAATACGAAATTACGTATTTATTTATATGATATAGAACGCTTTTGCACAGAAAAAGTTACAGTTAAGGCATCAGAATAGTGTCATCTAATCTAACTGCCGTCACGATGATCACTTGCTTCAAGATTCCATATGCCTGGTATATAAAATGCAATGTTTATTACCTGTCCTGTAGGATCCTGAAACAAGTTCAGGATGACGGGCGGTTATATCAGGTTATATCAAGGGATACCTAATTATGCTACGTCTTTACTATGCGATAACCACAATGCCAGGTAATCATCCTTACTTTCGGCATTTAATTTAGCCGTATCAAAGTATTTGTTTTCGCGGGGGTCGTTACCTACACCGGCTACAAAAATCCAGTTGCCCCAGTTGCTGGCAGGCGAATAATCTATCAGTACACTCTCAAAATAAAGCGCACCGCGGGTCCAGTCTACTTTTAATTCCTTGATAAGATAAGCGGCCAGGGCCTGGCGGGTTTGGTTATTGATAAAACCAGTATGGTTAAGCTCGGTCATGGCTGCATCGATGGCGGCGTTACCAGTGGTACCGTTTTTCCAACTCTCAAAAAGTTCGTCTTGTTTTGGGGCAACTTCAGGTGCTTCGGCTTTAAAACCTTCGGCATTAAAAAACTTGGTACTGCCGTGTTTCTTAAACATAAACCTAAAGTAATCGCGCCACAACAACTCGAGCACCAGTGGGTTGTTGTTATGATGAAAATGCTGCATCACACTCCAATACACCTGCCTGGGCGATAAACAACCCAGCGCCAGCCATGGAGATATGCCTGAAACATAAGTTTGCATACCATTGCGCGCAGGCTTCGAGCCCATTGCTGCCAGGGCATGCGTAATGTAGAGTTGCAACTGCTCGCTACCCGCAGTTTCGCCACCTGTAAAGGTAAAGCGGGCACGGCTATCGGCAAGCGGCTCTTCTAAGCCTAATTGTTGCAGGGTTGGTATTTCTCCGGGTTCTGCATTATCGGGCAAATCAATACGCTCAGGCGCTTGTACACTTGGTCGTACATCGCTATCGCGTTCTACCTTCTTTTTAAAAACGGCAAAGCTATCGGGGATATCCTTTATCGGGAAAGGCAGGTCTTCTTTATGGTAAAGGGTATGGCCTATAAAATGTTTAAGATTAAGTTTGATCTTCCAAAGTGCAGCTTCCAAGGCTTCAGAGATGGCAGTTTCCTCAAAAGACACCTCACGGTGATGGTAAACTTCATTCACCTGGTACTCTTGCGCCAGTTGAGGGATTAATTCGGCAGGGTTACCTGTGCGCACAATCAGATCGCCGCCCAGGGCTTGCAGGTTTTGGCGCAGGTTGGCTACAGACTCTATTAAAAACCGGGCGCGGATGTTACCTGTTTTAGGCGCACCAGCTTCGGTTGTTGTAAAATAATAGGGATCGAAGATATAAACAGGCAATACTTTATCGGCTTTGCGTGTAGCTTCTAACAATATCTCGTTATCGTTTACACGCAAATCATTTCTGAACCAAACCAATATTGTCTTATTGCTCATTCTATAGCTTTAGCCTAGCGGATTTGTAAAAATTGCAATTATTTGTGTCATTTGCACACACTCAATCAATTTTTGACATCTTCCCAACATTTCATCCACCCAGGGGTACATGGGCGCACTTACAGATTATTGTATAAAGGTAATATATTGTTGAAAGATAAAATATAGCGTAACATAAATTTTGCCTGTTCATTTTTAAATCAACAAGTGCATACTAATGGCACCATACAAACAAACGCGTTTTGTAATCATTTACTTCTTCTGCATCTTTCGCTACAATATTTTACATCATCCCAGTTCTTTTCCCATTTTTTGCGCCAGGCAAAAGGTAAGCTGCAATGCGCGCATATTTTAGTCGGCAGGTTTTCTTTCAGGATTCTTTTCGGTGCTGGCATTGTTTAATGAATGTAAATATTAAGCATATTGTTTATGTATTACATAATTATCTGCCGAATTTATAATACAAGCATGACATTTGCTTGTAGATATTACTGTAACTTTAAAGCATAAACAAGCAGCATTATGGCCACTATTGAGAGCATACAATCCGCTTATATAGATTATGTACTTACCCAGGGCGAGCAACCTAAGTCGGTATACGTATTTGCGAAACACAATGAAATTACTGAAGAAGAGTTTTATCGTTTCTTTGGTTCGTTTGAGGCATTAGAGCAAAACATCTGGGCCGAAATTGCTACAAAAACCATTACCGAAATTAAAACCCAGGAGATCTGGCTACAATACTCATCGAGAGAAAAAGCCCTGTCTTTCTTTTACAGCTTTTTCGAATTATTGAAAGGCAGCCGCAGTTTTGCCATTTACAGCATTAACAGGCAGCCTAAAAGCTTATCGCATCCACGGGTTTTAGATACACTAAAGGTGATTGTTGAGAATTTTGCAGACGATGTGATTAAGCAAGGCCTGGAAACGGGCGAACTGGCAGACCGCCGCTTCCTGTCTAAAAGATATAAAGACGGACTTTGGATGCAGTTTGGCTTTGTACTTAACTTCTGGATTAACGATAACTCGGCCGGGTTCGAAAAAACCGACGAAGCTATTGAGAAAGGCGTTAACGTAACCTTCGACCTGTTTCAACGCTCGCCGATTGATAACCTGCTGGAATATGGCAAGTTTTTGGCCAAGAATGGTAAGTTTAAAGAGCGAATGGGGGTGTAACCCCTCCAAGCCCTCCCTGAAGAGAGGGCTTGATGTTTAATCATAATATTAATTTTTAAATCCCAAAGTCTCCCCAACCGGGGGAGATTTAGAGGGGGCTTTTCTATGAGAAAATTTGCTGCCATATTTGATATGGACGGAACACTAATTGACAATAACGTTTACCATTTCAAAGCTTATCAGCAATTATTTGAAACACACGGTTTACCGGCGCTTTCGCAACAATTATTTAATGAGCAGCTGAGCGGTGTACCTGGCTTAATGGGGCTGCACCACATCCTCGACGGCCAGTTTAACGATGACGAACTGAAAGCCATGTTTGAGGAAAAGAATGAGCTTTACAAAAAGCTGTACGCGCCTTTTATTAAACCAATTACCGGTTTAGAGCACTTTTTGGCTGAACTGAAAGACGCTGGTGTGATTATGGCGGTAGCCACATCGGCATCGCGTGGCAATGTTGATTATGTGTTCGGGCATTTAAACATCCGCCAGTATTTTGATGCTATAGTTGATAATACAGGGCTTACCCGTGGCAAGCCCGACCCTGAAATATTTTTAAAGGCAGCCACTGCACTTAACATGCAGCCTGCCGATTGTGTGGTTTTTGAAGATTCGATCTCCGGCGTTAAAGCAGCAAATAGCGCCGGCATGAAAGTGGTAGCCATTACCACTACACACAAACCCGGTGAACTGAAACCCGTTGATATTTTAATTAACGATTATACAGACATCGACCTTAACAAACTGGCTGCATTATTTGACGATAAAAGATGAGTGACCAAAGTAAAGAACAAAACAGCATGCCAACCTCCAAAGTGGAGCGATCTGCCCGCTTTGTAAAAACCGGCTTCCAGGTTGGCGGTAATTATATTAAGCATTATTCTAAAAAACTCTTCAATCCCGATATGGACAAGAGCCAGTTGAATGAGGATAATGCTACAGATATCTACGCCTCATTAAGCGAACTGAAAGGCAGCGCGCTGAAAGTAGCCCAAATGCTGAGCATGGATAAAAACCTGCTGCCTACAGCGTATGTGGACAAATTTTCTCAATCGCAATATAACGCCCCTCCACTGTCGGGCCCGCTGATTGTGCAGACTTTTAAAAAGTATTTTGGTAAATCGCCCGAGCAAATCTACGATAAGTTTAACCTGCGGTCTACCAATGCTGCTTCAATAGGCCAGGTTCACGAGGCCGAACTGGATGGCCGTAAGCTGGCTGTAAAAATCCAGTACCCCGGCGTGGGCGACTCCATTTCATCCGACCTTAAGCTGGTAAAGCCTTTTGCTTTCCGCCTGCTGGGCATGAGCGAAAAAGAACTGGATGTTTACATGCGCGAGGTGGAAGAACGCCTGCTCGAAGAAACTGATTACGAGCTGGAAGTACGCCGTTCTATCGAGTTTTCTACCGCATGCGCCAATCTGAACAATGTGGTATTCCCCGAATATTTCCCTGCACTATCCAGCAAACGTATTATTACCATGAGTTGGATTGATGGGCAACATTTAAAGGAATTTATGGCTACTAATCCTTCACAGGAATTACGTAACCAGATAGGCCAGGCATTGTGGGACTTCTACAACTTCCAGCAGCACGAACTGCGTGCCGTACACGCCGACCCGCACCCGGGTAACTTTATGATAACCCCCGAAGGCAAACTGGGCTGTATTGATTTTGGCTGTATTAAAGAGATGCCCGAAGATTTTTATTATCCTTTCTTCTCGCTTACGTCAACCAATTTGTTAGATGACAAGGCCGAAACCATCAAAGCTTTCCGTGAACTGGAAATGATTTTACCGAAAGATTCGCCGCAGCAAATAGAGTTTTACTATACTCAGTATAAGCAAATGATCGGCCTTTTTGCCAAACCTTATCTGGGTACTACCTTTAATTTTGGCGAAACTGCCTTTTTTGATGACCTGTACAGTTTTGGCGAGCAAATAGCCAAAATGCCTGAGTTTAAACAGGCTCGTGGGGTAAAACACTTTATTTATGTAAACCGTACCAATTTTGGCTTGTACAATATTTTGCACGAGTTAAAGGCTGAGGTAAGGACAGATACTTTTAAGCCGCATTTGGTTGGAGCATAAAATCCAACCTTATTATTGATAGGCTTAAAAGCTATCGGGATTACAACCTCATAGCTGTCGAGGTTCAGTATTTTATATCCCCCTTCGTCATCCTATGCAAACATAGGATGACGAAGTATTTTAGACCGATACTAATCTGTTCCCAGTCGCCCCCCCTTTCATAAACGCCTAAAAAATCAGGCCTAAAAACTTTTAAACATCTATTGTAAAAACCCCCTGCTCTTTTTATTGTTGCAATTACAGATATGAAAGTGCTGCTTACCGGAGCGAATGGTTACATAGGTACTTTATTGATCCCGGCATTGCTGGAGAAAGGTCATGAAGTGGTATGCCTTGTACGCGACAAAAATTTATTTGCCAAACAAAGTGCTTATGCCGATAGGGTAACTATTATCACTGGTGATTTGCTGCGCAGCCATAGTATGGAGCCCCTGCCAACAGATATTGATGTGGCTTATTACCTGGTTAATGCCATGGTACAAACATCGGGCTTTGCCGGTTTAGAGGCTATTGTGGCTCAAAACTTTGTTGACGCCATCGACAAAACTTATTGTAAGCAAATTATTTCGCTGAGCGATATCGACGATCATTTAACCACTGTTGGCCTCTCGCGCCAGCATGTAGAAGATATTTTGGCCAAGGCCGACCCAGCTATTACGATATTGAAAACCACTATGATGGTAGGCTCGGGCAGCATTGCTACCGAACTGCTGGATGGGCTTACCCGCAAAATGCCTGTTATAATTGCTACAAACTGGGCCAAGGCACAAGAGCAGCCCATTGCCGTTTGTGATGTAATTAATTACTTAACAGGCTGCCTGCTTAATGAGGCTTCGTACAACAGCGAGTTCCATATCAGCGGGCCGGATGTAATTAGCTTTAGGCAAATGCTGATGATCTACGGCGAAATTTGCCGTAATACCGTTACCAAAATTGTTACTGTACCGCAGGTATCGGCTGCACTGTCTTCTTACTGGCTTAACTTTTTAACGCCTATCAGTTATTCGCATGCCAAAACGCTGGTAGAAAATTTGAAGTACGATTTGATATCGCGCGATGATGCGATATTGGATATTGTGCCCATGAAACGACTTACTTTTAAAGAAGCCTTACAACAGGCATGATATTAGCGGGTACTTTGGTATGCATAACCAACACATTTTAATTACCGGGGGCAGCGGTTTAATTGGTAAAGGTTTAACGGAACTATTACTTACTAAAGGATACACAGTTAGCCACCTGAGCCGTGGCAAAGGGCACGACAGCCGCATTAAAACCTATCAATGGAATGTGGATCGCGGCCAGATAGATGAGAACTGCCTCACTGGGGTTGATACTATTATCCATTTGGCCGGCGCAGGTATTGCAGACAAACGCTGGACTAAAAAGCGGAAAAGAGAACTAATAGATAGCCGCACAAAATCTATCGGATTAATTTATGACCTCATGAGGCGTAAACCAAACCTGGTTAAACATATTATTTCGGCATCTGCAACGGGTTACTACAGTAATCGGGGCGATGAATTGCTGACCGAAGAAAGCCAACCAGCCAAAGATTTTCTGGGTTATTGCTGCGTAGTATGGGAGCAAGCCGTAGACCAGGGTAAAGACCTGAACCTGCGAATTGTGAAATTACGCACCGGCGTTGTACTAAGTAAAAAAGGCGGTGCTTTACCGCAACTGGCACTCCCTATAAAACTGGGCATGGGTACCGCATTGGGTACAGGCAAGCAATGGATACCCTGGATACACATTGAAGATGCGGTTGACATGTACCTGCATGCTATTGAAAACACAACCATACAATCCGTATATAACATGGTAGCCCCATACCCTGTTACCAACAAACAACTAACCAAAGCTGTTGCCAAACAATTGCGCAGGCCTTACTGGTTGCCAAATGTGCCTTCATTTTTGCTGCGCGTAATGCTTGGGAAATTAAGTTTAGTTGTATTGGGCAGCACAAAAGTATCGGCCGAAAAGATTGAAAGCACTAACTTTACATTTAAATATCCCAAACTAGCCGACGCTCTTAAAAATATATATGGATAAAAAACCACTGACCATCTTTTGGTTTCGCCGCGATTTGCGGTTGCATGATAATGCAGGCCTGTACCGGGCTCTTAAAAGCGGCAACACGGTATTATGCCTGTTCATCTTCGATAAAGAAATTTTAGATCATCTGGAAGATAGAGATGATGCCCGGGTAACGTTTATTTACAACCAGATTGAGGCAATTGATAAAGAATTGCAAAACCACGGCAGCAGCTTATTACTAAAATACGATAAACCGGCAAATGCATGGAAAGAGATCATTAATGATTATGATGTGGCTGCAGTTTACACCAACCATGACTATGAGCCCTACGCCAAAAAACGGGATGCAGAACTGGGTAGCTTTTTAGCGCAGCATCAAATTGAGTTTAAAACCTTTAAAGACCAGGTAATTTTAGAGGGCCAGGAAGTGGTAAAGGATGACAAAACACCTTATACCGTTTTTACGCCCTACAAAAAACGGTGGTTAAATAACCTCACATCTTTTCATCTTAAAGCTTACCCTACCGAGAAATACTTTACCAACTTTTATAAAACCCAACCACTAAAGGATATTACTTTACAGCAAATGGGCTTTATAGAAAGTGAGGCAGTGTTTCCGCCTATTGAATATAAAAGTGTAATTGAAGATTACGCTAAAAAGCGCGACTTTCCTGCTATTAAAGGGACATCGCACGTTGCCCTGCATTTGCGCTTTGGCACCGTAAGCATCAGGCAGTTGGTAACCGAAGCTACCCAATACCCCGAACGTACCTGGCTGAGTGAATTGATATGGCGCGAGTTTTACATGATGTCGCTTGACTTCTTTCCGCAGACCATTGACAGTGCTTACCGGCCAGAATATGACCGGATAGCGTGGCGTAACAACCAAAAAGAATTTGAAGCCTGGTGCCATGGCAAAACTGGCTACCCACTAGTTGATGCCGGTATGCGCGAGTTAAATGCTACCGGTTTTATGCACAACCGCGTACGCATGGTAGTAGCCAGCCTGCTGGTAAAACATTTATTGATAGACTGGCGCTGGGGCGAACATTATTTTGCACGTAAATTGCTGGATTATGATGCATCGGCCAATGTGGGTAACTGGCAATGGGTGGCAGGCTCGGGTACAGATACCATGCCTTATTTCAGGATCTTTAACCCGGATTCGCAGTTAACAAAGTTTGATCCTAAAATGGAGTACATAAAAAAATGGGTTCCGGAGTATGGCACAAGCCAATATCCAGAACCCATAGTTGATAATACCGAAGCGCGTGCGCGTTGCCTTAAGGCATACAAGCAAGCCCTTGGGCGATAATTTTTTAGTTAGTTACGTATTCTATATTGAAATCATAAGCCAGGCAGCTGTTTGCAGGCGGTGTTTGTGTAGAAAACGAGTAGCCGCTGCTAGCTGGTGTTTTGCCAAAAGCCAGTGCCGATGGAATGATTAACGATAACTTTGCACCTTTGGTTACCAGTTTTAAACCTTCTTGCCAACCTAATATCATATTTTGATAGTTTACCGCAGTTGCGGTAGTATCAACAGCATTGTACTGATCAAAAACGGTTCCGTTAAATAATTTACCAGTGTATTGCAAGCCAACAACAGAACTTGATGTTACCGGCACAGTACCCGTACCCACCTGTGCAATCTTATAATATAAGCCAGATGCAGTTTTTGTATAACCAGTAAGCCCGTTAGTTTTCATATAGTTCTGTATAACCATATCATCGTAAATAGGCTGAAGGTTACTATTAGGCACATCCAGTACTGTAGTATTTATCATATTAATATAATAGTCGAGGCTTTCATTACCCGGTAACCTAGTACTGCCCGTACCAGAACCTGCAGCACCATAAGCAAGGCGCGATGGAATTAATATTCTGGCTTGTGTACCATCATTTACTAAAATATTTTTTATGGCCAGTATTAATCCACTAGGGGCAAGGTGGCCAACGTAGTTATAAGCATGGTTTAAAACAGTGTCAACAACGGTGTACTGTCCGTCGAGTGTTTTAATGGTGTATACAAAAGATACCGCGTCAGAATAATCAAGTACTTTACCTTTTCCGGGCCTTAATATCTGGTAATACATACCGGTTGTATCGCCGCCGCTCAGGTCGCGTTTCATACCGGTAAGGCCGTTGGCAGTTATATAATTTTGAATCTGCTGCTGATCGTACTCTTTAATGGTACTGTTTTTATTACTGTCTTTTTTGCACGAAATTAATCCTGCAGACATAAACCCGATTGTACAAAGTAGCAGAAGCGTAGTAAGCGTTTGTTTCATTTATTAATTAGTTACATCAAATATTGTTATCTCAAAATCTAGTAAAGCATTGGCCGGTAATTTATAATTCCCGTTGTCATACTGGCCATATTGCGTTTGCGGGTATGGGCCGTATGCATAACGTGACGACATTAGCAATCGTATTTTACCACCTTTATTAATTTTAGCAGCCTCTATCCCTAATTGCCAGCCCTTTATGGTTGCCCCCAATACGTACGACGGATTAAAACCACTATCGGTAGTACTGGTAAACGGGGCACCCAATGTGGTACCATTAATTACACTGGCAGTATACGACACCGTTACCGATGTAGAACTGGTATATAAGGCCGGTATTGTACCCGGGTCTTCTATCACATACCAAACACCTATGGTATCGGTTTTAGGCGACCCTACCTGCACAGCGGTTAAATTGTTTGCCTTTATATAAGCAACCAGGCTGGCATCATCAATTGCCGACTGGGCCTTTACGCTGGCAGCTACATCATCTGTTTTCTTACAGCCGGCAAAAATTACCAGGCATAATATTATACCCAACCACCTGTTCATACAGCTTTTTTCAAATGGCAAATTTATTGTTTTAAATTTCAAAAACGGCAGGTTAACATATTTTAACATTTACAACTAACGGAAACAGTTGTACAGAAATTATAGCGCAGCCACATGAAGCTAATTTTTTACGATTGAGGCTTATAGTTAACAGTGAGTTTGTTTAACTTTTTAAGGATATCAGTTAAGCCGTCTTTTTCTTTTTCGGTAATATGGTCGTTAAGGTAATTGTTAAATTCCTTTACCACACCACGGGCCATACGCCGTTTTTCTTTACCCAAATCTGTGAGGTATATTTTAACAGAGCGCTTATCGCCTTTATTAAGTTCGCGGTAAATTAAACCCATTTTTTCTACCTGGCTCAGCATGCGCGAAAGGCTGGTTGATTTGGCACCAACCAATGCAGCAACCTGCGAAACTGTGCTGCCTTCTTCCTCATCAATATTAATCAACAAATAGCCAATAGATTGGGTAATACCAAAATCAACTACAATTTGGTTGTAACGATTGGCCATTGTTTGCCAAACGATCTTGAGCAAATAGTCGATCGTTTCGTGGTTTTTTGCCTTATTATGCATGCATATCAAATGTAAGCTGATATTATCTACTAAGCAACTATAATTTTTTACTTACCAGCCTGCAGCAGTATCATCAGCGCGCGGGTCGGCACCGCCTTGCAGCATGCTGCCTTTTGTCACCAAAATAGCATCAACCCGGCCACTTGGCCCGTGTACAATTACTTTATAGCCCTTTTGCTGCAATTTATCTTTTACCGCTTCCGTAAAAGTACCAGCGGTTTCTATATAAACTTCATCGGGCAACCATTGGTGGTGAAAGCGTTTAGAGGCCACCGCCTGCTGCATATCCTGGTTAAACTCTATCACATTTAATATCGTTTGAAAAACCGAAGTAATGATGGTCGATCCACCAGGAGTGCCTACTACCATAACCAGTTTGCCATCTTTCTCTATAATGGTAGGCGTCATAGATGAGAGCATCCTTTTGCCCGGCTGTATGCTGTTGGCCGTGCCACCTGTTAAGCCAAACATATTGGGTACACCAACCTTGGCGCTAAAATCGTCCATCTCATTATTCAACAAAAAGCCTGCTCCTTTTACCACTATTTTAGAGCCGAAGCCTCCGTTTAATGTGGTGGTGATGGATACCGAATTACCTTCTTTATCTACGATAGAGTAATGGGTGGTTTGGTCGCTTTCGTAACCGGCAAAAGTACCGGGCTTAATATCGCTGCTTGGGGTTGCCTTGTCCCAGCTAAAGTTTTGCATACGCGATGTAATGTATTCGGGTTTCAACAAGCTATCAACGGGCACTTTGAAAAAGTCCGGGTCGCCTAAATATTTAGAACGATCTGCATATACCCGGCGTTCGGCCTCAACCACTACCTGTACGGTAGAGTCCTGGTTATAACCCCAACGGTGCAACGGATATTTTTCTACCGAGTGCAGCAACTGCAACAAGGCTATCCCTCCGCTTGATGGCGGCGGCATGGTAATGATCTTATAATCTTTATATCGCCCAATAATGGGCTTACGCCACACCGAGTGGTAGTTTTTAAGATCGGACTCGGTGATCATACCGTTACCGCTTTTCATTTCGGCAGTTAGCTGTGCGGCTACTTTACCTTCATAAAAACCGGCACGGCCTTTATCGCGAATCTGTTCCAGGGTTTTAGCCAGGTCTTCCTGGATCAGTAACTGGCCTGCCTCCCATGGGGTATCTTTTAAAAAGTACGTTTTACCGGGGTTCAGTTGTTTAAAACTTTCGGCATTCCGGTTCAGGTCCGATGCCAGGTGCGGGGTAATTTTGAAACCGCTACGCGCCAGGTTGATAGCGGGCTGCACCAGTTCGGCCCATTTTAGCTTGCCGTATTTGTTGTGCGCCTCTACCATGCCATCAACCGAGCCAGGGACGCCCGAGGCCTGATGGGTGGCTATACTCATGTTGGGCACCACGTTACCATTGGCATCTAAAAACATATTCTTGTTGGCAGCAGCGGGGGCCTTCTCCCTAAAGTCTAATGTATTGGGCAGCCCTTTTGCCGGGCGAAATACCATAAAACCGCCTCCGCCAATATTCCCTGCTTCGGGTAAGGTTACGGCAAGGGCAAATTGCACGGCTACAGCCGCATCAACTGCATTACCACCTTTTTTTAAAATATCCACACCTACCTGCGATGCATCCGGATATGCACAAACTACCATACCATTGTGGTATAATGGTGCCGCTTGCTGCCCATAGCCTGTTACAGCTGTTAATAGTAATGCACTAAATAATAAACGTGTTGAAGTTTTTAACCGCAGGATCATATATCACAGAATTGATTTTACTAATTAAGGATTTTATTGGGGAATAACAGGCGTATGTTAAGGATTTGTTTAATTTTCTCAGTCAATTTCTCTTTTCAACAGCTTTGATTATAAGCGCTTAATTCATTTTTAACATCAGTAAATCAAAAGCATAACCCTATTAAGTAACATTTTCGAGACATTTAAAGTCATAAAAAGTAATTGTGGACGTTAATTTGTATTAAACGCATACTATGAAAAAGACGATATACTTTATTATTGCTATAGCAGCATTTATTATTACAGGCAACCAGGCCCGGGCGCAAGACAATAGTTACAATACTGCTGTTGGACTAAAATTTGGCGGCTACGAAATTGGGCCATCCATTAAATGGTTTTTCAATAACAACCAGGCATTAGAAGGTATATTTGGTTTTCGTAAAGGTGGCGTTGTTGTAACCGGGCTTTATGAAATGCATGTACCCATATTTAATGTAGATAAGCTGAACTTCTTTTACGGCGGCGGTGCCCACATTGGTGGCATAGACAAAGGCACTTACAACGACGGCCGCGATATTTATACGAACAGGCGCATATTAATTGGTTTCGACGGTGTTATCGGGGCAGAATATACCATACCCAACTCCCCTATCAGCATCAGTGTGGATATTGATCCGCGCCTGGAATTGGCAACAGGTTCTGTATTTGATATAGCGCCTGCACTTGGCCTCAAATATTCCTTTTAATTAGCGTATTATAATTACCTTTTTAGCATACAGCTTACCTGCCAGTAACACTCTTAATACATAAGTGCCCGGTGACAACCCCGACACATTAAGCGCGGTACTGAAATTACCGGCATCAATAGTACGGTTATCTGTAAAAGCCACCTGCCCTACACTATTAACAAAAGATAGTTGAACATCACCGGCAGCTTTGGCTACAAACAATACATTTAATGCTGTTGATGCCGGTACAGGGTAAATGGTAAGCCCTATATCGGTACTATTATCGGGGTGGAGTGCAATAATGGCAAAAGCGTAATTATCTGAAATGGATTCGCAGCCGGTACCAACAACTACACTTACCTGGTAATTGCCGCTTTCTGTTGCTGTATAGGTTTGCCCCGTAGCGCCGGTTATCATAGTACCGTTATAATACCATTGATTGCCTGTTGTATAATTCGAGCTCAGCACATTGCCATTTTGTGTAATTACCGGCTTTATTAAAGCCACAGCCTGCCTGCTTGCCGATACACAACCATAACTATGTACTTTTACATTATACAAGTAATAGTAATACCCGGTTGAACCCGGTGTAGCTGTATTGCCTGTAATACTAAATATGCCGCCAATGGTAAAGGGATACCCCGTTACGCCTGCATTACTACGAAATATAGACGCACTATCATCATAGGCAACGCTAATAGTATAGCTGCCCGCAGCAGGTAGTATCAGGTTAAGATCATATACTTTACCTTGGTCGGCAGGATCGTCTGTTGCAGTGCCTAACACTGGCGTAGTACGTGTGGCGGCAGCATTGATGGTAACGGTAGAAACAATTTGGCCCGAAGCATCTGTAGCATTAAAAGTTATTTTGCCGCCATAACCTATATAAAGCCGTGCACTCTCTATCACTATTGGTATTTGCGTAGTTACGTTAACTGCTGGGGTAAACTGATTATACCCCCCGCCGGTAAATACACCTTTGGTTGCCGGGCCAACGGTGCCGCTAAAATCATTGATACCTGCATAATAGGTATTATTAACTGGGGGTGTCCCTGTTGTTACAGATGCGCCAACTGCAATAGGTATTACATCATTAGCGTTCTGATACCACAACAAAGCACCATCTGCAGTACCAGCGAGCTGATAACTTTTAGTGTTATTACAATAGTATGCTGTTAAGTTATTAGCTACGGGCAAGGCTGCAATTACCAGCGTAGCAGTTGCATTATTATTGGATGATACAAAATCGCCGGGTAAATTAGTTGCCCCTGTAAGGGCATAGGTAGCACCGGCTACGGTAGTATAGGTATTATTGAACGTATACTCTGCCTGTGTGCCCGGTGTTAATGAGCCGGTGTAGGTTTCATTAAAAGTGGTTATGGTATTATCGGGCGCGGTAATGGTTAATGTTACCGGGATGCTGGCTAATGTGCTGGTACCAAAATTTTTAATAGTGACTGTAAAATTGGTTTTGCCGGCACAGTTGCCGGCAGCTGTATTACCGCTAACGGCAATAGCACCGGCATCAAGAGCAGGCTGAATAAATTGCAGGCGGTAATCCTGCGTCTGGCCCTTAATGCTACTGCACGCGGTAACGGCACTGGGGTCTGTTGTTTCGGTTAATACAATGCGCAGGCGCGAATAATTGCCAACCGTTACATTACCGGGTATGGTAATATTGGTTACAAAGGTTCCGGTTGCACTAATGACATTAGATGTACCTATCAGTTCGCCGGTGTCGTCAAAATCGCCGTCGCCGTTCCAATCGGCAAATACTTTGGCAATTTTGTTTAAATTATTACCACTGCAGGCACCAACCGCTAAACTCAACGGGTAGGTTTTACCCGGCTCTAACTGCGCCGTTAATGTACCCGAATAGTCTGTATAAGTAGTACAGCCTGCCGCAGGTGTGTTATCAATAGAAGCAAACTTAAAGTTATTGATCCGCGAATCTGTAGCCGCCGGTACAGAAGCACAATAGGCCGAGCCGCCAATACCGGTAACAACCAGCGAATAGTCTTGCCCCGCAGCAGGCAGTGTTTTTTTATGTGTAACGGTAATAGTGTATTGCTTACCCGGTACCACTTTATCAACATACACCTGTTCTATATTATCACGGATATTATCTCCTGTTGTGGCTGTAGCTGCAGGCTGGTCGGGGTTTAGCACCCAGGGCATAAAAGTGTTGGTACCATCGCTCACGCGGATATCCAGATCATTAACCAGTTTTGGGGTACGGTCATTAATAGTGCCATCTGCAGAAAGCGTTCCCTGCGGATCTGTCCAGGTAATAGAAGCAACCAGTGCGCCTGCCCCCGATGCCGTTACTGTAAAGGTTTTGGTTTGGCCCTGAGTTAATGTATTTTCACTAATCAGGCTTTTGGTGCCGTTATCGGTAATGGCTTGCGCAGCTTTTTGCATATCCAGCAATCCCCAGCCATAAATATAATCGGGGCCAACGTTGCCTCCATCAAAAGCAGTATGGCAAGCCAGCCCTTTTAACGTAGCCGATTTCATAAATACGCCTGCATTTTGTTTGGCGTAATACTCCTGCAACAGGTATAGCGAGCCAGTAACATTTGGCGATGCCATAGAGGTGCCGGACAGGGTTACATAACTGGTATTACTCCCCGAACCCGACGACAGCACATCTACCCCCATCCCGCAAATATCGGGCTTTATCCGGCCATCATCTGTAGGGCCCCAACTGCTAAAGTAGGCAATAGCCACATCACTACGGGTACTTGGCCCAAAGGGCAGCTGGTTAACCGCGCCAACCGTGAGTATATTTTTGGCGTTAGCAAAATCTGGTATAATATCATAACCGGTATTACTGCTAATATTGGCCGGTCTTGGCCCCATATCTACCAGGGTAGTTGGGTTTACGCGCGTTTTATATCCCCAATAATCATCACCTACTGCGGGCCCCGGGTAGCCCCTGTTA
This sequence comes from Mucilaginibacter polytrichastri, assembly GCF_001911425.1. Classification (GTDB taxonomy): domain Bacteria; phylum Bacteroidota; class Bacteroidia; order Sphingobacteriales; family Sphingobacteriaceae; genus Mucilaginibacter; species Mucilaginibacter polytrichastri. The sequence goes on from NZ_MPPL01000001.1 coordinate 3,899,402, forward strand.
TTACCGGCCGATTCCACAATTAAATAATAAGGCTGTGTGTAAGCAATTTTATCCCAGGCCTGAGCCTGGCTATCATAAAAGCCAAAATTGTAATCAACGTTATCTCCCGGTAAACCATACCAGTTCCATCGGCTTGCATCACTATCATAATCCCAACCGGCAATAGTACCGTACGAATGGTTGGAGAGCAACAGGTTTGGGGCCGCGGCAGCCATTTCGGTAATATCATTATCAAAGTCGTAAGATAATAGTGTGGTTGCGCCAAATGCCATTCCCTTTGCAGGTGCATAAGCACCGCGTGCAATCATGGTGCCTGCCACATGGGTACTGTGTTCGCTTACTGCACTATTGGGGTCTTTAAGTGTAATGGTTTTACCGGCAAACTCCTGGTGTGTAGTTAGTACCGAGCCGCCATCCCATATAGCCAATTTACCATTTAAGTAACTGCTGGAGCCATTAAGGTTTAAATTCAAGCTGCCGCCGGGCTGCACCAGGTTAGTACGGGTTGTAGCCGCCGATATTACATTATTATCCGTTTTTACATAAATAGGGAAACCCAATTTACTTATGGCATGTAAAACAGTAATGCCGCCATCTTTGCGTTTATTGGTAAGTTTCCAGTTGTGTTTGGCAGCCAGGCTTTGCAGTTGTAATTTGCCGGCCTGGTATTGCTGGCTATATTGCTGCGATAATGCACTGAGTTCGGCCTTTTTTGTTTCGCTTACCAATGCTTGCTGAGCCCATGCACGGTTAAACAACAGGCAGGATACCAAGCATACAATTAAAGCAAAACGGGGTTTATTCATGATGGGGCGGTTACAGCAAATACACAACATTTAATACTTATGCCAACCAATATTGTGCAATTAGTTATACGATGTGTATGTTTATTTTGTTAAAGGTATATTATATACGTTAAAAATTACACGATTTAGTTTAAGGCCATGAAAATATTTTCAATCATTTCTGCAGCCCTGCTAATGGCTTGCCACACACAAAAACCAATGGTACCAACACAAGGGATAGCAGGTTATGTATACCGCGAAACCGGTAACCAGATGCCATCGCCCAACCGTGCCCCCCGAAAACCCAAAGGCATTAAATGCGACTTGTACATTTATCAGCCCACCACACTAAAGCAAACCACCGGAGATGCTACTGTTTTTACCGCAGTAAGCACTAAATTAATTACCATAGCCCATACCGATAGTGCAGGCCATTATAGCTTGAATTTACCGGTCGGCAAGTATTCGGTGTTTATAAGAACCGATAAAGGAACCTTTTTTGCCGATGAAAGTGATGGGGAGGGCATCTTAAACCCTGTAGAAGTTATGGTTAACAAGGTTACTGATCGTAATTTCAAATTGAGGATTGGGGCAGTTTATTAATGACCTTCGCTACCGCAAGCGCCCGCTTGTGGGTTAGCCCGGACATAATAAAAGGATTGTGCGATATTTGAGTTTGATGCTGTAGACCGGAGATGGCTACGTACTTCGTAATGAGGTGCTGGTTTTAAGGCACTAAAAACAAACAAAAAGCCCGTTACAGCTAATCTGTAACGGGCTTTTGTATAATGGAATAGCAAAAATCTTGCTTACATGGTAACCGGCAATTGTTTAAAGATGCCTTCAACCACTTTTGGTAATTCGGCAATCGTTTTTTGAGGGTTGCGGTGCAGTTCGCCTACGCCGAAACCTCGCCATACAATACGCTTGGTTTTACGGTCTATCAGGTCGATGATAATTGTACCTTCTTTATAGTTTTCGGGTACTGCATAAGTTGGACCCCAACCGCCGTAACCACCCCAGCCACCACCGTAACCGAAGCCGCCCCAGCCACCCCAACCGTAGCCCATACCCCAGCCGCCATAGCCAAAACCACGCCCCCAGTATGGGCGATAAAAACCGCCACCATAATAAAATGGAGAAGCGCTGTAATAATCGAGCCTTGTGCCGCGGCCAACTGATGATGAGTAATGTACCAGCAGATCCGGGTTTTCGTCCTGCATTCTTAAACCTTTACTTTGCAGGCTTAATATAGTAGCCTGCTTTATACTTTGTGTAGCACTCTGGTTATTATAGTATGCGTTTCCCGCATACATTTTACCCCTCACTGCCGGCTTTGGGTTGCTTTGATCGGGATCTTGTACCCAGGCAAAAGACTTATACTCCGTAGTGCTTAGCTTCGTAGTACCTGCTTTGTAATAATTATACGATGAACATGCTGAAATAAGAACCACGCTGAGTAGCATCAGCGTTGCATTGACTACCCTTTTCATAAGTTTATTTGAATGTACTTTGTTAGACTCATACGTTTACAAAGGTTTAACCGCAACATGAATATTTTGTGAGTTTTTTTAAGAAAGATATTTACCCACCAGCGGCATCCTCCGGCCCATACCAAACGCTTTAGGTGATACCCTTAGTATTGGCGGAGTCTGATATCTTTTATGCTCTGAAATATTCACCAAACGAATCACTTTTTTTACCAGCGCTTCTTCGTAACCCATCTTAATAATTTCTGTAGATGAGCAGCGGTGTTCCACATATTCTTTCAGTATTTTATCCAGCACGTCGTAGTCGGGCAGCGAATCACTGTCTTTCTGGTCGGGCCTTAATTCTGCCGATGGCGGTTTAACAATGGTATTCTCGGGGATGATCTCGCGCTCGCGGTTAATGTATCGCGCCAGCTGAAACACCTGCGATTTATAAACATCGCCCAGTACCGAAATACCACCGCACATATCGCCATAAAGCGTACCGTAGCCTACAGCAGCCTCGCTTTTATTGGATGTATTGAGCAATATGTAGCCAAACTTATTGCTCATGGCCATCAATAACACGGCACGGCTGCGGGCCTGGATATTTTCTTCGGCTATGTTAAACGGCAGGTTTTTAAACTGCGGCGACAAGGCCGATTCAAAAGCCTCTGTAATATTTTTTATAGCAATGATCTCAGATTTACAGCCCAGGTTATCTACCAGATCCTGCGCATCTTTAATGGAATGATCTGTAGAGAAACGGGATGGCAGTAACACCGACATTACATTTTCTGGCCCTAAAGCCTCAGCAGCCAGTGCACAAACCACGGCCGAATCGATACCACCTGATAATCCCAATATAGCCCGGCTGAAGCCAGACTTGGTAAAATAATCTTTGATGCCCAGTTTTAAGCCCAAGTAAATCTGTTCGATATTGCTCTGGCGTTCTACCATCAGGGTAACCGGCTGATCGGGTGTGATGCTCGCATCATCATTAAGGGTGTAATAGGCGATCTTTTCTTCAAAATAAGGTAGCTCATCAACCATGTTACCTACATTATCAAACACCAGCGAACCACCGTCGAAGATCAGCTCTGTTTGAGCGCCTACGTGGTTTACATAAAACAGAGGCAGTTTATAACGGCTGGCGTTGTCTTTCAATATGCCAATACGCTCCTCATCATGCGTATAAGCAAACGGCGAAGCAGCTATATTAATCATCACGTCCGGCTTTTCTTCAATCAGCTTATCCATTGGCCGGGTAATGTATAGCGGGTTTTCGATGGTATTCCAAAGATCCTCGCAGATGGTCAACGCTATACGGTGGCCTTTAAAATCGATACATTTAAACTCGGTTTCGGGTTCAAAATAACGGTACTCGTCAAACACATCGTAATTAGGTAACAGGGCCTTGTTCACTACAGCTTGCACTTTACCGGCTTCTATAAAATAAGCAGAGTTACTCAGTTCCTTGCCTTCGGGCTTATTGTTAAATGTTGGGATGCCTATAATACAGGCTATGTCAGTACAAGCAGCGGCTACCTTTTGGGCTGCATCTTCGCACAGGCCTATGAACTCCTTAAACTCCAGAAAATCGCGCGATGGGTAACCGCAAATGCATAGCTCGCTAAAAACAATCAGATCGGTGCCTTTGGCTTTCGCATGGTTAATGGCCTCGATTATTTTGGCTGTATTAGCTTCAAAATTCCCGATATGATAGTTAAGCTGGGCTAGTGCGATCTTCATGTTTGTAGATTGTTAACGTTGCGCTATAATTGCAACTCAAAAGCGTTATTTTTGTTCAAAGGCTAAAATATGATTTCTACCCCTGGCAAAGCAATACAAATTTACTTAATTTTTATAACGTTAATATTGCTCAGTGCGTGCAATGGGCATAAAAAAGTTGATGTAAGCAATATTCCGGTTGATGTTACCATTCAGCGTTTCGACCACGATCTGGATAAACTGCGCAACACGCCTATTCAACCACAAGCCTTAGCCCTGCAAAAAAAGTACGGCCTGTTTTACCAGGACTATATGGAACGTATTTTACCGGCCGGCAGTATTAAAGATACAGCCTATCTGGGTACGTTAAAAAAGGTTTTTGCCAGTAAAGATTATAACGTTTTAAAACACGATGTTGATTCTGTTTTCCCCAACCTCGATAAACAGAACGCCGAACTGACCGATGCCTTCCGCCGCATTAAATATTATTTCCCAAAAAAAACTTTGCCGAATGTATACGCTTACATTTCGGGCTTCCAGGCGCAAACTTCTATAGGCAATGGTTATTTCGGGATTGGCTTAGATCTTTTTCTGGGTGCTAACTCTAAATTTTACCCGGCACTGGTAGATAACTTCCCGCACTATATATCGCGCTATTTTACGCCCGAAAATATCACGCCACGGGTGGTGGAAGGTATACTGCGCGAGGATATGTTCCCCGAGCAGCTAAAAGATAAATCTGTGCTACAGAAGATGGTTTATAATGGAAAGATCATGTACCTGATGGACCAGATACTACCTGATGTTAGCGACACCACCAAGATCCGCTATACAACTGCGCAGCTTAAATGGTGCAATGATTTCAAAGCGCAGATCTGGGGTTATATTTTAGAAGAAAATTTATTGTACGATACCGATGTGCTGAAAACCCAGCAATACTTTAACGATGCCCCTTTTACCCCCGGCCTCGGCGAAAAAAATGAATCAGCTCCCAAATTGGGTGTATGGACCGGCTGGCAAATCGTACGCGCATATATGAATAAGCATCCAGACGTTACCATAGCCCAGCTAATGGCTGATGATGACGCGCAAAAGATACTCAACGATTCGAAGTACAGGCCGAAGAGTTAGAGACAAGAATCGAGAATTAAGAGATAAGACCTTATTTAAAACCTGCTCGTTAGTAGGCTACAAAAAAAGCCCCGATGTTTACACATCGGAGCTTTATATATTGCGTTAAAAGCTGTTTATTTCAATATTCCAAAAACAGTTCTTAAACCAAGTATAACGGCTAATACTAAAATTGTATTAGATACTATTGACCAAATTGGTGCCTCGCCTGCAAAACGAAGAAAAACACCAGCTAAGCCGATAGCTATAGCTACTACCAAAACTAAGTAATGGCGCTCGTCGTTTGCTTGTTGTGTAGTATTAGTGCTCATAAGATGTCTGTCTTTATTTAATGGCACAAAAATATAAATGTTTACCAAAACTAACAGTACTTTTTATTTTTAAATGTTATTTAGAATCGGTTTTTGCTTTTTGTGCCTGTAATAGCGATAACCTACCCAGCTGAATACCCCAAGTAAAATCAATAACCAAAAATTTGCTATCCCTAAAATTAATTCCTCAAAAAGTACAACTCCGTTTTGTAAAGCCATTCCAAACCTGTTGAAATACGAGTTTTGATAAGCAGACGGATTATCATTGGCTATAATCTCTTTATTAATGCGGTTGCTTTGATAGCAATGCAGATCAAGCACACTATAGTTCACAGCATCATCAATTTTTAGATTATTAACTTGTTCATCTATCATATCATCCTTTAAATACAATACTGCAGACGGATCTTTAACAACTATTTTACCACTTTTTTGCTGTGCAATAATCTGGCTTCTGCTTTTCAATTTAAGCCGACCCGACAAATAATCTAAGCTTTTATCTGTAATATCAAGTTTTCGCTCAGTTACATAAACACTTAACTTACCCACGTCATTCATAAAATCCTCAAGTTTTGCAGATGGTATTTTAACTGTTATATCAGCTACTGTCCTAATAGATGACACCCTCTTTACCGAGTCGTCAGTCTGGCGAAAATCTTTGGTTTGTTCGATAGTCGATGTCACATTATGATGAAGTAACATCCCATTATATTTATTCGTTAAGTTTCCAATGGCTTCATTGGTATGCTCCACATCTTTCACCTTAAAATTCATAGATGCCGTTTTTATCAGTTTCGTTGCGGACTGGCTGTTATCTTTATTTGCAATAACAGTATCTGCAATATTGAGAGCTTCGTAACGTGAAGATGAACCTTTACAAGCGGCGAATAACACTACACCGATCAACAGCATAGCATTTAATTTTTTTGTTTTCATGATCATAGGTTTTATGTTTTAATACTGGTAATCAGAAATAGGTAACCCTACACCGTATCATCGTTACAAAACCCTTAAAAGCCAAAAGCGCCGTCCCGAAAAATCGGAACGGCGCTTTCAATAAGTTGTTTAATACTTTTTATCCGTTAGACAATGCTGCTGCACCGCTCACAATTTCTGTAAGCTCGGTAGTAATAGCTGCCTGGCGTGCCTGGTTGTATGATAGTTTCAGGGCGCGTAACAGGTCACCTGCGTTTTCGGTGGCTTTGTCCATCGCTGTCATACGTGCGCCATGCTCAGATGCGTTAGAATCTAATACGGCACGGTATAACTGTATCTTAATATTTTTAGGGATCAGCTGCGCTACGATCTCTTCTTGCGAAGGCTCCAGGATATAATCAACCTGCGAGGCTGCTTTAATCTCAGCCTTAACTTCAGATTTTGGTACCGGCAATAATTGCTCGGCTACTAATAGCTGTAAACCTGCGTTTTTGAAATGGTTATACACCAACTCAACACGGTCATAGTCGCCATTAATAAAACCTGCCATAATGCTTTCAGTTACTTTAGATACGTCAACAAAGTTAATGTTGGTGTATAGCTCGTTGTTATTGCCAATAACGTTGTAACTGCGGCGCTGATAATATTCCTGTGCTTTTTTACCAATTGCCACAATAGATACCTTACCGGCTTTTAACTGCTCGGGGTATTTATCTGCAATAAGGTTATTAGCTGTTTTTATCGCGTTAGCATTAAAAGCACCGGCCAAACCACGATTAGAGGTTACAACCACAACCAGTACACGTACCGGCTCGCGCTCTTGCAGGTATGGCGATGAACCATCCTCCAGGCTTGCCGAAAGGTTAGCCAGCATCTCATTTAGCTTGGTAGCATACGGACGAAGCTGCACTATGGCATTGGTTGCACGCTTTAACTTAGCAGCCGAAACCATTTTCATGGCCTTGGTAATCTGCTGCGTTGAGTTTACAGATGCAATACGATTTCTTACTTCCTTTAAATTAGCCATTCTTTTTGGAGATGTGAGATTTGAGATATGAGTATTGAGATTGCTCTGCTACTCCACACCTCTCGGCTCCTTCTTCTTTTTTTAGAATGAGATGTGCGATTCTTTCTCAAATCCCACATCTCATATCTCATATCTAAATTAATATTTCCCTGTAAGCTCTTTAGCTACAGTTTCCAGTACAGCGGTAATCTGGTCATCAAACTTACCTGCTTTAAGGGCAGCTAAAGTCTCTGGGTGGCGCAGTTCCAGTTGGCTGGTAAATTCTACTTCAAACTCTCTAACCTTGTTTACAGGTACATTACGCATCAGGTTTTTAGTACCTAAGTAAATAATGGCAACTTGTTTTTCAACAGTTACAGGTGAGTATTGCGCTTGCTTTAACATTTCTACGTTACGGGCGCCTTTATCAATAACCAATTTGGTTGAAGCATCAAGGTCTGATCCGAATTTAGAGAAAGCCTCAAGCTCGCGGTATTGTGCCTGATCCAGTTTTAAGGTACCGGCTACTTTTTTCATTGATTTAATCTGCGCATTACCACCCACACGTGATACCGAGATACCTACGTTAATTGCCGGGCGAACACCTGCGTTAAACAAGTTAGACTCCAGGAAGATCTGACCATCGGTAATCGAAATTACGTTGGTTGGGATATATGCAGATACGTCGCCCGCTTGGGTTTCGATGATTGGTAATGCGGTTAATGAACCACCACCCTTAACCAGGTGACGGATAGATTCCGGCAAATCGTTCATCGCTTTAGCGATGTCGTCATTGGCGTTGATTTTTGCAGCACGCTCTAATAAACGGCTGTGCAGGTAAAATACGTCACCCGGGTAAGCCTCACGGCCCGGTGGGCGGCGTAATAATAATGATACCTCGCGGTAAGCAACTGCCTGTTTAGAAAGATCATCATAAACGATCAATGCAGGGCGGCCCGTATCGCGGAAGTACTCACCTACTGCAGCACCTGCAAACGGCGCAAAAAACTGCATTGCTGCAGGGTCTGATGCGTTTGACGCCACAACGATTGAATAAGGCATAGCACCTTTTTCTTCCAGTGTACGTACAATGTTTGCTACTGTTGATGCTTTTTGGCCGCAGGCAACATATATACAAATTACCGGCTGGCCGGCTTCATAAAATTCTTTTTGGTTGATGATGGTATCAATACAAACCGCAGTTTTACCAATCTGGCGGTCACCAATTACCAGCTCACGTTGTCCGCGACCGATAGGGATCATGGCATCGATAGCTTTGATACCTGTTTGCAGAGGCTCGGTTACCGGCTGACGATAGATTACACCCGGTGCTTTACGCTCTAAAGGCATCTCGTAAGTTTCGCCTTTAATTGGTCCTTTACCATCAATAGGCTCGCCCAGTGTGTTCACCACACGGCCCAACATACCTTCGCCTACACGTAGTGAGGCTATTTTGCGGGTACGTTTAATGGTATCGCCTTCGCTAACACCGTCAGACTGACCTAACAATACCACACCCACATTATCTTCTTCAAGATTCAGTACAATGCCTTGCAGGCCATTATCAAATTCAACCAGCTCGCCTGATTGTACTTGCGTTAATCCATAAACGCGTGCAATACCGTCACCCACCTGGAGTACGGTACCCACTTCTTCTAATTCAGTTTCTGACTTGAAGCCTGACAATTGCTGGCGCAATATGGCTGATACTTCGTCTGGTCTAACCTCTGCCATTTTATTTTATCTGTTTTAGCGTTTGCTTTTCTATTTAATTATTGAACTACCGGCTGGCCGAAATCTTTTCTCAACTTCGTTAAGCTGCTTGATACGCTTGTATCAATTTGCTTATCTCCAACGGTTAATATAAACCCGCCAATTAATGAGGCATCAACTTTTTCAGTCAATATCACTTCGCCGGCGGCTATTTTTTTCACTTCGTCAATAACCTGTATACGGTTACTTTCAGATAGCGGGGCTGCAGATACTACCGTAGCCCTTACGATATGTTTAAATACATCATACTGGTTTACAAACGCCTGCGCTGTTGGGTATAAAAGTTCTGCGCGGCCTTTGCTTACTACCAGTTTAAAAAAGGCAAGGGTCATTTTATTAACCTTATCGCCAAAAATGCCTACCAATACACCCGTTTTTTTATCCTGTGGGATAATTGGGTTACGCAATACGGCTTCCAGCTGCGAATTAGCTTTTACGGTTTGTTCAAACAAACTCATATCGGCCCTTACGGCTTCCAGTGCGTTTTGCTCTTTGGCTAAGTCTATCAGTGATTTGGCGTACCTGGTTGCAACTGTTGTTTCAGACATATATCTTATAGTTGTCAGTTATCAGTTGTCAGTTATCAGTTATCAATCTTCAGACAACGGACAACAGACAACAGACAACCTAATTAACTTTAACTTCTTTTAACAGGTCGGCAACAAGTTGGTCCTGCTCTCTTTGGTTTTCAAATTGCTTGCGCAATAATTTCTCAGCAATATCGATAGAAAGGTTAGCCACCTGATTTTTAACATCAGCAATGGCAATTGCTTTCTGGTTGTTAATTTCAATGCTTGCTTTCTCAATCATACGGGCACCTTCAGCCTGTGCAGCTTCTTTAGCCTCGTTAATGATCTGATCTTTCATGTGGCGTGCTTCTTTCAAAATCAGGTCGCGCTCGGCACGGGCTTGTTTCAATAAGCTCTGGTTTTCGTTGGTTAAACGCGCCATCTCTTCTTTAGCAGCCTCTGCTTTTAAAAGTGCATCTTCAATAGAGCGTTCTCTATCGTTAATTGCAGCCATGATAGGTTTCCAGGCAAATTTACCCAGCAATATTAATAATATCACAAACGCAACTGTAGACCAAACTACAAAGCCTAAGTGATCATTTAATAAACCGTCAAATAATTCTTCCATTATGTATTTAAAATCTTTGTCAATTTTCAATAAGTAAAGCCCGTCGCCAATCGCTACAGGCTTTACTATTTAATCGGCAATTACTTGCCTAATAATGCTACTACCACACCGAATAAAGCAACACCTTCTACAAGGGCTGCAGCGATGATCATGGCAGTTTGGATTTTTGAAGAAGCTTCAGGCTGACGAGCAATACCTTCCATTGCTTTACCACCAATCTGACCGATACCGATACCTGCACCGATAACCGCTAAACCTGCACCTAATGCAGCAATACTTCCAGTCATGTTTGTTAAAATTTAAAAGTTAAATATAGTGTATAATTATTTACGATATTAATGGTGATGCTCCTCTACCGCGGTGCCAATAAACAGGGCGGTAAGCATCGTGAAAATAAACGCTTGCAGAAACGCAACCAGTAACTCCAGCACATCCATAAACAATACGAATGCTACTGATACCGGCGCTATGTACAGCGATTTAAAAATAAAGATCAGTGATATTAAGCTCAGCACGATAATGTGGCCCGCAGATATGTTAGCATATAGACGGATCATTAACGCGAAAGGCTTAGAGATGATACCGATTAACTCAACCGGGATCATGATCGGGTATAACCAAAGTGGTACATCCGGCATAAAAATGTGTTTCCAATAGTACTTATTAGCACTAAAGTTAACAATCAATAATACGATGGTAGCCAGTACAAAAGTTAATAATATGTTACCTGTAACGTTAGCACCACCCGGAAATAATGGAATTAAGCCCAACATATTATTCATCCATATAAAAAAGAATATGGTTAATAATACCGGCATATATTTTTGGTAGCGGTAACCGATGTTTGGGCGGGCTATCTCATCACGAACAAACATAATGATAGGCTCGATAAATGATTGTAAGCCCTTTGGTGCTTTACCCTCACGCTTTTTATAGGCAGATGCCACACTTATAAAGATAAGCAGCAATAAAGTCCCGGCAATCCATAAAGCAACCACATTTTTAGTGATCGAGAAATCATAGATATGATGCGATGCCTCTTTATCTACATTTCCGGCTGCATCAACAACCCTGATCTTATCATCAACCAATTTATAGTTGTGATATTTACCTACAGCAACACCTTCGCTGTTAAACTTAGATGCCGAGAAAGACTCGGTGCCTTTTTCGGTAAAAATAATTACCGGCAGCGGAATTGATACTTCTCCACCTACATGCCAGTAGTGAGAATCACCAATATGCTCTAATATGGCAGTAGTAGGATTAAATGCCTCTTCTTTGGCATTTTTTTCGCTTACTGACTCTTTTTCGCCTTGTATAGCGAAACTTTTACATGCTAATAAACTCAGAAAAACGCTTAAAACAACGCTTAAAGTAATTTTTTTTGAGTTCAAAATGTGGCTAAAATCCATTTACGCGGAGATTTTTACTTTTTATTTTGGATGCGCAAGTTACTTAATAGCGTGTATATTTCAAAGGCTGTATTTAAGAAATATAAAGAAAAAAAGCAAAGGATAAACCTGGAGGCGTTTATACGTATATATAGCAGATATATTACGGCAAAAGTCATACACGCAAGCAACTTAACCGTAGTTGCGCCCAGAAACAATTGCACACCGGGTTTATCGCCTTTTTCTTGCCCGAGCACCACAATGCTGCAAACCACATACGTGATTAAAAAATAAAACAGGTATATAAACCAAAACTTAGGCACCAGCCATTCACTATAAGGTGAGAAACTTACCCACAAAGGTAAAATAGCAATCAACAAAGAAAATGCGAGAAAATTAACAGTTAAGCGGATCAATCTTTAAGCGAATTAATAACGAGGTACAAAGATATAAAAACCCCAATAAGCGCAAGCACCGCCGTTACCCACTGCGTTTGGTGATGCATGGATGCATCTATTTTATAGCCTATAAATGTAGTAATGCCAATAGTGGCTATCATCTGAAAACCTATACTGCTATACTTAATGTAACTGTTAACAGGCTTCCGGCTGTTATCTTCGTCTTTTTGTTCATTTTTGGTCATCCGCAAATTTATTGATCCTGTTGGATAGTATTTAGTAAATTAGCGAGGCTTTTTATAAACACTGTTACGCTTTGAAGCATTATTGGGCTATTCATATCAAAAACCTTGTAACCATACTATTCTTGTTATGCCTGCTTGCCGGTTGTTCGCTCGAAAAAAAGAGCGGTTTTAACCGTAACATGCAAAACCTTACCGCGCATTACAACATCTTGTTTAATGCCAATAACCTGCTGCTCCAAAAACAAGAAATTTATGCGGGCTCCTATATAGATAATTACAACCAGCTTTTACGCGTATACCAGGATACCGTTTACCACAACGGTACCGATAAAGAATTGGAGGCCGTAATTGCCAAGGCCGAAAACATTATTAACATTAAAGAGCAAAGCCGCTATGTAGGCGATGCATACCTGCTGCTGGCAAAAGCTAATTATTTATACGGTAATTATTTTGTGGCCGATGAGTTTTGCAATTATGTAATTAGAAACTACTCAGACAAACCCGAACTATCTCAACAGGCCCGTAACTGGCGTGTGCGCACCTTACTAAACCTGCACCAGCTGCCACTGGCCAAAGCCGTTGCAGATACCAACTTAACGGTTGTATTTTACGCCAAAAAGAAATATGACGAAGCCAGTGTATACGCCGCCCACCTGCAGTACGACCTCGATGCCGGTAATTATAAAACAGGCGAAGACATGGCCAAACGCGCCATTAAAACAGCAAACGACAGCCGGCTGCGCCGCAGGCTAACTTTTATACTGGCCCAGCTACAGGAACTAAACCACGAACCTGCAGATGCTTATGCCAGCTACAGCCGTATTGCAAACAGCAATGCAGCTTTCGAAATGTCATTCAACGCCGAGCTTAACCGCATCAGGATTGAGGATGTGCAGAACAACCGCCACATCAGCCGCCTCGACAGGTTGAAGAGCTTGCTGCGAAATGAAAACAACAAGGAGTTTATTGACCAGATCTATTTCCAGATTGCAGAATTGTACATGGCCGATAGCAAACTGGATGATGCCATTAAAAACTATCATTTGTCTGTTAAAAACAGCAGTAAAAATCAAAACCAAAAAGGCCTCTCCTACCTGCGCCTGGCCGATATCAGCTTTAAAAACAAAGGCGATTATGTGGGTGCCAAAAAACTGTATGATAGCACACTGCTAAACCTGTCGCCAAACTATCCGGGTTACCGGTCTATCCAGCTTAAAAGTAATAACCTGCAATTACTGGCCGAGCAGCTGCGCATTATAGCTCATGAAGATACCCTGCAGCAGCTAGCCAGCCTGGACGAACCTGCCCGTGCTGCACGCATAGATGTACTAGCCAAACAACACGTAGCAGATGTTAAGGCAGCTGCCGTAGCCAGCACCAATTCTGCATTTACCAATACCAATTCGCCAAACGCGCAGGTGCAAACATCGGGTACCCCTACCGCAAGTACGTTTTACTTTTACAATGTAAACTCGCTAAGCCAGGGGTTCTCAGATTTTAAACGCCGCTGGGGTAACCGCAAGCTCGAAGATAACTGGCGCCGCAGCAACCGGTCTAACAGTGATATTACCAACAACACCCAAAACATCACAACGCAGGTTGGCCCAACAGTGCTGCCGCAAAAAGATCAGAAATCGACAGACGACCTGATAGCCACCAGCTACAAACAGCAATTGGTGCAAACCCTGCCGCTTACGCCGCAAAACATTGCACAGTCAAAAGCGCGGGTATACAATGCTTACTTTACAATCGCCAACTTTTACCGCGATGTGCTGGAAGATCCAAAAGAAGCCATTATCACTTATGAAACCTTATTGAAGCGTTTCCCCGATGGTAGCGAGAAACCAGCTATTTATTATAACCTGTACCGCCTGTATAGTAATATCGACGTTGTAAAATCCGACTACTATAAAGACCTGCTAATTAAAGGCTACCCCGAAACGCCTTTTGCCAAAGTGATACTCGACCCTGATTACGGCCGCAAGCTTAACGATAAGGATGCCGAACTGAATTCCTTATATAATAAGGTGTACGATCTGTATGCGCACAAACAATATAAAGATGTTATAACCAATGCAGAGCTGCTTTTGCAGCAGTTCCCGAATAACAAACTGGCTGCACAACTGGCCTACCTGCGTGCCATGGCCGCCGGGCATAATGAAAAGCTGCTGCCTTTCCGTGCCGATCTGTACAATATATTAAACCAGTACCCTAACGATGCACTTATAGCCCCATTGGTTAATGAGCACTTAAGTTATATAGATGCCAACCAAAATGAGCTGGCTACCCGCCCTGTTGTGCTGATAGATAATGACCTTTACGATTCGCCTTTTGCGCAATCTTTAATAATAGCAAAACCAGTGGTTGCAGTAGCGCCAAAGCCTGTGGTTAAACAACCGTCAACACAGGCCAATCAAGCTCCAAACCTGCCTGCCCTTAAATCGGGAGCGGGTTTATATTCGCTTCGCGATAGCAGCCGGTATTATTTTGTGGTTAATGTAAATGCAGGTACAACTAATTTGTCGTCTTCGCGTTTTGGTATCGGGCAGTTTAATCGTGCTAACTTTGCGCCCGAAGCCGGCATTAAACATCAGTTAAAAGATGCAGGTGACAATAATCAGCTTATCTTTGTGGGCGTTTTCCACAGTTTGGCATCTGTTAAAGATTATGCACGTGCCATTATACCGCTGATGCCTCAGATTATGAAGGTGCCTGCGGATAAATACAGCTTTTTTGTTATCACCCAGGAAAATCTGGATAAATTAGCCGACAAAAAAACGCTGGATAGCTATATCGACTTTTATCAAAAGAACTATTAAAAATGATCATTAAACTTACCCCCCAGGAAATAAAAAGCTATAACCGTACTTTATGGGGTATTGTAATAGGTGGTTTCAGCTTTATAGTGCTGTTGCTGCTCTGTGTAAACTTTGGCTTATTTGGTGCCCTGCCTTCCTTCCGCGATCTGGAAAACCCGAAGAGCAACCTGGCATCAGAAATCATGTCTGACGATAAACGGGTACTGGGCAAATACTTTGTACAAAACCGCTCTAATGTATCCTTTAAGCAAATTTCGCCCAATGTAATTAATGCCTTGATCGCTACCGAGGATAACCGTTTTTACAACCACTCGGGGATCGATTTCGGGCGTACCTTCAGTATTGTTTTTTACAATATGATAGGCCACAAACAAGGTGGCAGTACGATTACGCAACAGCTGGCCAAAAACTTATTTAACGGCGCACAAGGCGCACATAACCCGATAAAACGGATTATCCAGAAATTACAGGAATGGATCATAGCCGTACGTATAGAGCGTAACTATACTAAAGAAGAAATCATTACCATGTACCTTAACACGGTCGATTTTGGTTCTTATAATACTTTCGGCATCAGTTCGGCAGCGGCAACTTATTTTAATACTGCACCGGCTAATTTAACGCCAGAGCAGGCCGCACTATTGGTGCGCATGGTAAATGCGCCTACCATGTTTAACCCTGTACGCCACCCGGATAAAGCAATGGAAGGCCGCAACTTTGTACTATACCGTATGTCGCAGGAGAATTATTTGACCGACGGCCAGTACCAGGAGTTTAAAGCGCGCCCGCTGGGCCTCAACTTCCACCCTACAGATCATACCGAGGGCCTTGCCACTTATTTCCGTGCCATATTGAAAAAGGACGTACAAAAAGTGATGGAAGAAAAAGGTATTGCCAAACCAGATGGCACCCAGTATGACCTGGACCGCGACGGTTTAAAGATCTATACCACCATTAACTATGACATGCAGCAGTATGCCGAAGATGCGCAGCGTAAATACATGCGCGAACTGCAGGCACAATTTAATGACCACTGGCATGGATATAACCTGCGTAAATCGATCAAAAATTATGATCTGCTAATCGATCAGGGGATGCGCCGGTCTGACCGTTACCGCGCTCTAAAACAACAGGGAAAATCTGAAGAGGAGATCAAAACAGACTTCAATACACCGGCTGCCATGGATATTTTTACCTGGCGAGGTGATATTGATACCACCATGAAACCGATAGACTCTATCGTATATAGCAAATTAACCCTCCGTAATGCCCTTATGAGCATGGACCCAACCACGGGTTCTATTAAAGCCTGGGTGGGTGGTATAGATTTTAAACATTATAAATACGACCAGGTGCAAATGGGTGCCCGGCAGGTGGGTTCAACAGCAAAACCGTTTACTTATGCGGTAGCTATTGCAAACGGATACTCACCGTGTATGCAGGTAAATAACGTACCAGATACCATTCGCGGTTATGGCACGCCATGGTGCCCCGGCTCGGAGGCCAGCTCAACCATACCGGGGATGATCACTTTACGCTCCGCTCTGGCCCATTCGCAAAACTGGGTAACAGCCCACGTTATGAAAGAGGTTACACCAACACCGGTTGCCGCCTTAATTAAAAAAATGGGTATCACCTCGGCAGTTCCGGCTTATCCTTCAATTTGCCTTGGTGTTTTTGATGCCTCTGTTTTTGATATGACAGGCGCGTATTCGGCCTTTGTAAATCACGGCTTGTGGACTGAACCTACTTACTTAGTACGCATTGAAGATAAAAACGGTAATGTACTCTACGAAAACAAACCCCGTTTAATACAGGCCATGGAAGAGCAAACGGCTTACGTAATGACATACATGCTTAAAGGTGTTATTGATGAAGGCACCGGGCAACGCCTGAGATGGAAATATGGCTTTACTAATCCAATCGGCGGTAAAACCGGTACAACTCAGCAAAACTCAGATGGTTGGTTCATTGGCATTACGCCGCAACTGGTTACCGGGATCTGGACAGGTTGCGAAGACCGTGATATCCACTTCCGCAGTACAAGGCTTGGCGAGGGGGCTAATACGGCCTTGCCTATTTTTGCTCTGTATATGAAGCAGGTATACGCCAATTCATCATTGGGTATCAAAAAGAATGTGGATTTTGCCCCGCCTAAAAACGGTGTAACCACCGTGCTTGATTGCGGCCAGTATAACCAGCAGCAGCAAAGCCAGCCGGGCACTGATGAGGTTGATAAGAAATTAGGGTTTTAGCCCGCCGCCCCTTTAAAGAGTAATAGCCTATGAAAAGACAGGATAAAAAGTTATCTTTATGATAATGAATATAATAGAAGTGCTTGCAAGGTATTT
>NZ_MPPL01000001.1:3917715-4107232 GCF_001911425.1 Mucilaginibacter polytrichastri
TAAAGGGGGAGCTTTTGCTTAGTAAAGCCGTGGCATATTTATTAAAAAATTAATTTAATTCCTCTTCACTTAATAAGCGAAGAGGAATTGTATTTTACTTCCCTATAGGGGACCGGGTAACATTATATGTTTGATTATAAGGAAGAGTTAAAGAAGATACCACACAAGCCCGGTGTATACCAATACTGGGACAGCGAGAACGAGCTGATTTATATCGGCAAAGCAAAAGACCTGCGCAACCGTGTGTCATCTTACTTTGTGAAAGATTATAATGTAAATGCCAAAACGCGGGTACTGG
Source organism: Mucilaginibacter polytrichastri (assembly GCF_001911425.1). Lineage (GTDB taxonomy): Bacteria > Bacteroidota > Bacteroidia > Sphingobacteriales > Sphingobacteriaceae > Mucilaginibacter > Mucilaginibacter polytrichastri. The sequence continues at coordinate 3,918,014 of NZ_MPPL01000001.1, forward strand.
TATCTAAGATCCGTAAAATAACCTTTACAATTGTTGATACCGAGATTGATGCCTGGCTGCTGGAGAACAGCATGATCAAGAAGCATCAGCCGCGCTATAATGTGATGCTGAAGGATGATAAAACCTATCCCTGGATCATCATCAAAAATGAACGCTTCCCGCGCATTTACTGGACCAGGCGCATTGTTAAAGATGGCTCAAAATACCTGGGCCCATATGCTTCGGTAAGCATGATGCATACCATCCTTGGTTTAATTAAGGAGACCTATCCCCTGCGTACCTGTAACCTTAACCTCACAAAAGAGAATATTGATGCAGGTAAGTTTAAAGTATGCTTAGAGTACCAGCTGGGTAACTGCAAAGGCCCCTGTCAAAACTACCAGACCTTTGATGATTATGAGCATAACATTGGCGAAATAACTGACATTTTAAATGGCAAAACCAACACGGTGATCCGCACACTAAAAGCTGATATGGACAATGCTGCCATGAACCTAGATTTTGAACTGGCCCATAAGCTGAAACGTAAGTTCGATCTGCTGGAGAAATACCAGCACAAATCAACCGTGGTTAACTCATCTATTACCGAGGTTGATGTTTTCAGTATCGCATCAGAAGAGAAATATGCCTTTGTAAACTATCTGAAGGTAATGCACGGCACCATTATACAAACGCAAACCATCGAACTTAAAAAGCGCCTGGACGAAAGTGATGAAGAGTTGCTTACCCTGGCCATATCAGAGTTTCGTACACGCTACAACAGTACCTCTAAAGAGATTATTGTACCTTTTGATATTGATCTGAATGATGATAAACTAAAATTTACCGTACCTAAGCTTGGTGAAAAAAAGAAACTGCTCGACCTATCGGCCAAGAATGTAATGTTCTTTAAAACTGAAAAAATAGATCAGTACGAAAGACTGAACCCCGATGTGCGTACCGAACGTTTGCTAACCCAAATGATGAAGGACCTGCGCATGAACCAGCTGCCCAAGCATATTGAGTGTTTTGATAACTCCAACTTTCAGGGTACGCACCCGGTATCAGCTATTGTGGTTTTCAGAGACGGTAAACCATCTAAAAAAGATTACCGTTTTTTTAACGTTAAAACCGTTGTTGGGCCAGATGACTTTGCCACCATGGAAGAGGCCGTACACCGCCGCTACAGGCGCATGCTGGATGAAGGCACCGAACTACCTCAACTCATTATCATTGATGGTGGTAAAGGGCAGCTCTCGTCAGCATTAAAGAGTTTACGATTATTGGGCATCGAGAAACAAATGACCGTAATTGGAATAGCCAAGCGCCTCGAAGAATTATACTATCCCGGCGACCAGTACCCATTGTACCTGGACAAGAAATCGGAAACGTTAAAGATTATTCAGCAACTGCGCGATGAGGCCCACCGTTTTGGGATTACAGCCCACCGTAAAAAACGGGATAAAAGCACACTGGCCACCGAACTGGAACTAATTGACGGCGTTGGTAAAACAACTTCCGAAAAACTGTTGAAATACTTTAAGTCGGTTAAAAAAATTCGCGAAGCCACCGTTACCGAACTGCAGGAAGTAGTGAACCTGAAACAGGCCAATGCAATAGCCTTGTATTTTGGCCAAAAAAATACCCCGGTAAGCTAATGCTTCCGGGGTTATTTTATTTTGTAATTGTCTTTTTTAGTAAGACCACAGATTAAGTTCCCAATCCATTAAGGACTTCTTAACTTTCTCCGACTCGTACAAACGATCTATGCCTTGTGCATAATCCTTAATACGTTCGTCTTTCTCGTTGGATACTTTTACAATGTAGCTATTAAAAAGCCTTTTCATAAAAATGTCGTCGTAGCTTAAGCCAGTGGCATCGTTATTACGGCTTACAACTTCTTTAGTGGCTAATACCTGGCGTGCTTCCGGGAAATAAACCCAGAAAATAGGTACATAATCAACGCCACCGCCTGCAATTTTTGGTTTCATTAAAGGTGCGATACCAATAATGCGTGGCTCAAAAACCGAACGTTGTTTGTCAAAGATCCAGTCTTCCTTAATACGGAACCTGATAATACTATCCGGGTTAAATTCGCCCGCTTGTAAAGCCGAACCAATTTTATCACCGGTGTTTTTATCAAACTGATCTACCACAACACTATCAGCCAACCGGTTTTTAGCCTGGCCAGGAGTTAACGGCCTGGAGAAGGTATCGCCGTTAGGATCTTCTTTAGTTGGTGTTGGGTCATATGCAGTAAGCTCGCCATTAGCAATGGCATCTACCAAAATTGTAATTAAGGCCGATTTTGGAGAAGACATATACTTGTTCATCTTGTCCCTTGTATCAACCTCGCGCCATACCCTTTTAGCAAACATAACATCAGCCTCGCGTAAGTTTGGCAGCGGTGTTACCTTGGCATTGTTGATGTTATTTTTTTTGAAATAGCCATCCAACGGGCGGTCAAAAGGTTTTATTGCTACCTTTTTAGAGGTATCAACAGCCGGCTGCGTAGCCATGGTTGTACTTGGTTGTACAGACGACGGTGCCATAGTTCTGCTTTTGGCAGTAGCCGGTCTCTTTCTAGCAGTAGTTTTTTTCTTAGTGGTACGCTTTTGCGCCATAACACCTACTGATAAAAGGCACAATACAACAACTATAATCTTCTTCATATCCTTTTAATTTGCACTTAATATAATATCGTCAAGTCCACGTTGAGAACCATCAGGGCCAACAGCAATAATGTTGGCAAAAATAACACGTGTACCCGGGGTAACAGTAGCCATTGCCGATTTCATGGCACCGCTAAGGTCTGCACCTTGAGCAGTGATCTGAATAGGGTCCTGGCGTGGTTTAACTATCCACAAGGTAAAACGTGTAACGCTAAACTTAGCGTCAAACTCAAAGTTCTCTAATTTAGCAAAAACCTTGTCTTGTGCTTTTAAGTTTCCGGCTGCAACAGAGCCACTGCTTTTACCTGCAAATACAGCTTTAGGGTCAGGGATACGTTTAACACGGAACTCGCTGCTGCCTAACATTTGTGTTTTGCCTGGTCCGGCTTCGCCGGTTACAGTGATATGTACAGTACCCGGGGTTTTAACATTGGCAGTAAACGAACCGTTCGAGCCGCTGATAGAACCTTCAGTAATACTTAATCTCAACTTGTCTTTAGGTAAACCCGGGGCCGAAACCGATAATGGGTTTGGTACACCTATATAAAGCACGTTCATTTTATCAGGTGATACAACAGCCGACGGCTTAGCTACCTGATAAGTTTGAGGTGCAGTTGGATATGTTTTAATTTGGCCATCGTTTTGTTTAACCGAAATTTTACCGATCCATGTATAAGTACCCTCTTTACTGGTACCCACTGTATAGGTACCTTGGCCATCTTTTACCGATAGTGGCGAACCATTTACTGAAATACTCGGGTTAGATTTCGAGTCAGATGCTGTTAAAAATACTTGTGCAGTATATGGTTGTCCTGCTATTACATAGCTGCTTGGTGCAACCGCTACGGCCACAAATTTATCTAAGTTAACAACAGCCTGATCTACCTTACCTAAAATCTTTTTTATAATTTCCGACTCGGCATTTTTAGCATCAACCTGTAACTTGGTCATTGCTGTAATAGATGCCCCCATCGGGATACCTTCGCCGAAGGTTGCTTCCTGCCAGGTTTTACGGGTTAACTCACCATTTTTAGGCGGATCAACAACGTTTAAGCTAATGTTCATACCTGCGCGGTCTTTAGGATCTAAAAGAGATAATAATTTCTCGCGGGTTTCATCAACTTTCTGGCGCAGCTCTAAACCATGTTTTTGCGTAAGCATAAAGTGATCAGAGATGTCCATATCTGCACGGCCTTTATAATCGTGGATACTTTCATCATAACCACCACCTATTTCTATCAGCTCTTTTTTAAGCGTTTCAACATAGGTAGTAAAATCCGAAGCTACTTTACTTACTTCTTTTGCCTTATCATATATAGGCTTGGCCCTTTCGGGTTGTTCCTTTAATTTTGTTTTTTCAAATGCATCAAACGTATTATTAATACCTGTTTGTACGTTTGTTTGCGATTGCGAAAGACTGTCCGTGATGTTTTTAAAGGCATCCAGTAAGCTATCTGGTATTTGTAAGGCCACTAAGCCTAACAGTACCAGGTACAGGATACCCATCATTCGCTGCCTTGGGGTTTCTTTACCTCCAGCCATTTTTTTCTATTGTGAGTATGAGTGAGTAGAAAGTTTAAAATAAATTAGTTAGCGCGTGGCTGGTTCATTGCCGAAAGCATGTTACCATAAATTGCATTTAATGATGCCAAGTTTTTCGATAAACGGCCCACTTCTTCTTTAAACTGTCTGCTATCATCTAATGACTCATTGAAGTTTTGCATGGTTGATGCAAGGCTTCCGTAGAATTTGTTCATAGCTTTTAAGTGCGCGCTCGAATCCTGTAACTCTAATTCGTAAACGGCATTTAGTGATGATAAATTTTTAGCAAGGTTAGTAACCTGCTCGTGGTATGCTTTTGATGAAACATCTGTATTAGCCATCTCGGTTAAGTTGGCAGATGCTTTTGCAAATGCGTTGCTCAGATTGTCATAGCTTGCACCTGCTGATTTTACTTTAGCAGCAAATTCAGAAGTTGCTGCACCTGCATCTGCAACGTTTGATATGTTAGCTACTTTATCACCAAAAGTTCTTAAACCATTACCAAGGCTGGTAATTAATTCAGGGCCAATTTTAGCATCAGAAAGCATTTTATCTAGTGCGGCAGTATTACCGGTTGGTAATGGCTGTGCTTGTGCGCGCACAACAGGCTGGCCTGTGTAGTCCGGGGCAATTTCGGGATAAGCTTTAGTCCAGTCTACATCAACGTCTTCACGTTGGAAACCTAACAGGAAGAATAAGAATGCTTCCATTGATAGCCCGATTGCAATAAAATAAGTACTTCCAGGTAAGTGCAATATCTTGAACATTAGTCCAATGATTACAACCGTTGCCCCCCAAGACACGATATTACCAATTCCATAAGGTTTTTTTTTCCCAGCCATAAGTTAGTTTGTAGTGAGTGAAGATGATTGTTGTTTAAATTAATTATTGAGTTTTTGGTAGTTTAACGCTTGTCGCGGATGTCGCGGCCCATGTAATGGCTCACACATCTGAAACCGATGTATGATTTGGCCGTATCCTGGTATTCATAAGTACGGGTTGAGTTTTGAAGGAAATAACCGATATCCTTCCATGAGCCGCCTTTCACTACCTTACGCTTCATCGATTCGGGGTCACTAGCTTTGGCCTCATAAGTATAAGTTGGCGCCATATCATGTACAAACGTAGCAGCTGCTTCATCGTAAGCTGATGAAGTCCATTCGGCTACGTTACCTGCCATGTTATATAAACCATAATCATTAGGGAAATAAGAACGTACGTTTACGGTATAAGCACCGCCATCATCTGTATAGTTACCACGGCCCGGTTTAAAGTTAGCCAGTAAACAGCCTTTAGCATTTTTAATGTAAGGGCCGCCCCATGGATAGTCTGTACCTAACCTGCCGCCACGTGCAGCATACTCAAATTCAGATTCACTTGGCAAGCTGTAAGGTAAACGATGTGGTAATTTATGAGAGTCTTTGTATGAATCGTTATAACGGGTGCGCCATACGGTAAATGCACGTGCCTGGCGCCAGTTTACACCAACTACCGGGTAGTTTTTGTAAGCCGGGTGAGAGAAGTAACCCTCAACCATCGGTTCGTTAGCCGCGTAAGAGAAATCTGTTAACCACACCAATGTATCCGGATAGACAGGTACAGTATCGCGGAAAATAAAGTCAGAACGCTTTTTGCTCTTATCGTTATGGTTGTTAGCGGCATCGCGCATTACCATTAAAGAGTAGTTGTATTTTAATAAACGCACATCAAGTTCGTTTCGGTCAAATACCCGGTCATCGCCCTGGTAGTACATACCTTGTAATTTAGAGGCGTTGTTAGTTTTTGTGCCCTTACCAGATGCAAATACCGGATGTTGGCGTACATAATCCCAATTGATGATTTTTTTACCATTGCTGCTGGCGGCAGCGCCTTTAGCTGGTTTCAAGTAATATTTTTCGTCACCTGCATAGCTAGTTATAGCTATCGAATCGCGCACCCAGTTTACAAACTGTTTGTACTGGCTGTTGCTCAGCTCAGTCTGATCCATAAAGAATGGAGGGATAGTAACTTGCTTGTTTTGCGCAATCTGCGCAAATGTTACATCCTGATCTGTTTGCCCCATTAAGAAGGAGCCGCCAGGGATATAAACCATGCCATAAGGAATTTCGGCTCTGAAAGAACGTTGCGGAACGCCCTTTACCTCGCCTCTGTCATTTCCACGGCCACAACTGCTTAATATTCCAACGATCAGTAAGACAAATAGATAGTATAGTTTTTTCATCATTAGTCAATGTAACGGTAACAAAATTAGCTTGTACTTAACTTAGGGGTAACATTTTATTCCCAAAGCAAGTGATTTCGGTAACTAAAATACAAAAACTTTTTGATATGAATATCAAAAGGCTATTTTTAGTAAAATTTTAGCAAAATATGTTTGCAATTTTCGCATAACAACATATTTTGAGTGTATTTAGCACACACCAAAATCCCAAACTACCCGCTTATACGGTTTTACCCTTTAAAGGGTTCTATAAAATTAAATTATTTGTTTACCTGCTTCACATACTGCTCTATAGCCATCGTCATAGAAGGCGCGCTAGGCGTTGGGGCAGGGATGTCAAGTATCAGCCCTGTCTCCAGCAAAGCTTTATGCGTTGTAGCTCCAAACGCTGCAATGCGGGTATTATTTTGCTTAAAATCGGGGAAGTTTTTGTAGAGCGACTGTATGCTCGACGGACTAAAGAAGGCAATAACATCATAAAACACCTCGGCCAGGTCAGACAGGTCGCTGCATACCGTGCGAAATAATACTGCAGGAGTAAAGTTATAGCCGTTATCCAGCAAAAACTTTTGGGTTTCTTCTGCAGCAACATCAGAACATGGGTACAGGAACTTCTCGCCCGAGTGTTTCTTCAATACCTCAGCCAGGTCGGCTGCGGTTTGTTTGCCGAAAAATATTTTACGCTTACGGTACTGAATATATTTTTGCAGGTAAAGCGCAATGGTTTCAGACAGGCAGAAGTATTTCATATCTACTGGTACATCAAAACGCATCTCTTCGCAAATACGGAAAAAGTGGTCGGCTGAGTTACGACTGGTAAAAATAACCGCTGTAAAATCAGCAAGGTTAATTTTCTCCTTACGAAAATCTTTGGCAGGTACACCTTCCACATGAATGAACGATCTGAAATCGATCTTCAAAGAATGCTTTTTGGCAAGCTCGGCGTAGGGGTTTTTGTCGTTTTCAGGTTTTGGCAAAGTAACCAATATACTTTTAACCTTTTTTTTTCTGTCTTCCAATTGTCGTTATTCTAGCTACCTAAGTCCTAATATTCAGTGCCTTTATCAATATTAAAATCGGGCAAATTTCGAGGGCACAAAGATAGATAAATAAATAAAACTTAGGAAATTGAAACGTAGAAATAATATTAACACTGCTGCGTAAATACTGCCAAATGAAGATAATTACCACAATAACCAATACAACTACCAGCATATACGGGATGTATTTTGCAGCAAGTAAACTAAAGCATAATGATACCGGTAAAAACACAAATGTGATATTAAAATAGGTTAAATACAGCGTGGTGATGTATTCGGCCACTACTTTACTGATATTAAATATAAAACCAATAAATCTTAATATCAATAATTTAACGGCAAACAGGGCAATAATAAGGATGGATAAGGAGATGAATAGCTGGATGCCGCTAATGCGGTAAAATATTTCGTAATAGCTGGATATTTGGTATAAAAACAAGCCAAAAGTTAAACCAAAGAGCAAAAACAAACCTATAAATGCCCACGAACTCAGCAAGCCATCTTCTTTACTTACCTGCGATAATACCCGTTTACTGTAAAAGGATTGTACCACATTAATAATGTCTTTACTCACTGCCCGGTTAAGCAAAGCGGCATAAGTAATCAGCGCAACAATAATTAATATAATACCCCTGTCGCGTGTGCGGCGGTAGTGGCCTTCGCGTACAATACTTTGTTTAGATGATGGCATTGCCATAAAACCGTAGCCCTGGTAGGCTTCTGTTTTCAGCATCAGGTCAACAAATTGATTATGACGGGCAATATCGGGTTGCTTAATGTACTGCATGGCTACAGAATCTATCATAAAGGCATCGCGTGTGCGTTGTGCTGCTGCTACAGAATCAAGCAGCTGCTGGGCAGCACTGGGTACACGCTTGCGGTAAAAAGTATCGGGCCGGGTATAAGTGGCAGCACTATCCTGCTGTGCAAAGCCAACCTGCCATAAACCGATAAATAAGATACAAAACAATGCTATGCGCATAAAATACCATGTAGTTAAGCGGCACAAATTTAATTTAATAATCCGTTTATTAACCTTGCAATGATGATACATATCTATAAACACAATTAATTATTGCCACCTTTGTATTTTTATGGCCGGCATATATATCCACATCCCTTTTTGCAAGCAGGCTTGCTATTATTGTGATTTCCATTTCAGCACCTCGTTAAAGTATAAGGCCGAAATGCTGGATGCCATTATCCACGAAATTAACCTTCAAAAAACATACCTTGCCGGCGAAAGCATCAACACTATTTATTTTGGCGGCGGCACACCTTCCTTGTTAGATTCGGGCGATGTAAACCGCATTATAGATCAAATTAGCCAATATTACAGCATTAGTTCTGATGCCGAAATCACCCTCGAAGCCAATCCCGACGATTTGGACCAGCCCAAGGTACAGACCTTACGCAATACGCCTATTAACCGGTTTAGCATTGGCATCCAGTCGTTTTTTGATGAAGATCTGTTTTGGATGAACCGCGCCCACCGCAGCACAGAGGCCGAAGCATCTGTAAAACGTGCCCAGGATGCCGGGTTTGAAAACATTACCGTCGACCTGATATTTGGTTATCCCTTACTTACAGATGCCAAGTGGAAGCAGAATATTGACAAGGTATTTGCCCTCAACGTGCCCCACGTATCTGCTTACTCCATGACGGTTGAGCCGCAGACCGCTCTTGCCACATTTATAAAGAAAAAGGTTTACGCCCCGCTTAACGAACAGCAAAGTGCAGAGCAGTTTTTGGTACTGGCAGATGCCATGCAGGCCAAAGGTTTTGAACATTACGAGATCTCTAACTATGCCAAACCGGGCCATTACTCTAAGCACAACACTAATTACTGGCGCGGTGTAAATTACCTGGGCCTGGGTCCATCCGCACATTCGTATAACGGCGAAGCCCGCCAATGGAATTTAGCCAATAACGCCAAATACATAGCAGCGATTGAGAAAAAGGAAATCCCGGCTGAAACCGAGATACTTACTGAAAGTAACCGCCTGAACGAATATGTAATGACCTCCCTCCGCACCATGTGGGGCCTGGATCTAGACAAACTGGAAACTATTGCCGTTGGCGCCAAAACCCAATTACTAAAACCTGCCGCAGAATTTTTAGAGCGCGAATGGATAAAGCAGGTTGACAATAAATTAATTCTTACCCGCGAAGGGCAATTGTATGCCGATACCATCGCAGCAGAATTGTTTTTTTAAGGTCTGTTTATCTTGACCTATCCTGCCGAACTTGTTTCGGCATCCTGCAGGACAGGTCTACGCCATAATTTTTACGCTTGCCGCTCATAGATTTAGCGATTGGGATACCGAACCAAGTTCGAAAGGACAGGGTGGATCATATTCGATACTGCGCGTTAGGGATAGCAGTGGAAAGCCCGGAGCGTAGCGAGGACTTGTAACGGATAGCCCGGCCGAAGGCAACGCCCAAAGTAGAAGCAAGAAATAAGAATCAAGACTTTCAGTGAAAGTCAATAACAAATTTGCCTTGTTTAGTAATAACAGATAATCTTCTTCGCCTTGCTATAATTTTATATACAGCAGAAAAATCTTCACTACTTTAAGAATTATAAAAATTCATAATAAAATCCTGATTATGAATAAAATAATCCAAACAACAATCGTCCCCCATCTCTCGCGTATCTACTCCAAAAACCACCATCCGGTTTTATAATTCACACAACTATACCGACTGCGAAATACCACCGCTGCACAATCCGTAAGCCAACTACCGCCGTAATTGTGGTTATAATTTATTAAACACAACCAATGAAAAAATTAATTTTTACGGCCTTTGCTTTAGCAGCTATTGCATTTGCGCCCAACACTTTTGCACAAACCAAAATGGTAGGCGGTGCAGCCATGTATCCTACCAAAAATATTATCGAAAACGCTATAAATTCTAAAGACCATACCACACTGGTTGCCGCTGTTAAAGCTGCCGGTTTGGTTGAAACCTTAGAAGGCGATGGCCCCTTTACTGTGTTCGCACCTACCAACGAAGCTTTTAATAAGCTACCCGAAGGTACAGTACCAACTTTACTGAAACCAGAAAACAAAGCGCTGTTAAGTAAAGTATTAACTTACCACGTGGTTGCAGGCCGTTTAAGCGCTGCAGAACTGATGGCTAAAGTAAAAGCAGGTATGGGCAAAACCGAATTAACTACCGTAAGTGGTGGCAAATTATGGGTAATGCAGGATGGCAAAAAACTTTACCTGGTTGACGAAAAAGGTGGTAAATCATGGATTACTATTGCAGACGTTTTCCAGAAAAATGGTGTGATACATGTGGTAAACACCGTTTTAATGCCAAATTAATTTTAGCAGTTCCTATTTTAATTTAATGATTAGCCCGGTAGCTTTAAGCGCCGGGCTTTTTTGTGAACATACCGACAGGAAATAAACAATATTGACAATAAACCATTGAATGCATATTTACACGTTAAATTATTAAGTAGATGGGGTTGTTTAGTCGAAATAAAGCTTTGCCCAATAATAACCCGTGTAGCTAATGTCAAATAATCATTAACTGCACTATTTTTTAACATAAAGCGTTACCTTTAGGGTCATAATCCGGGGCATAATTATGCTCATTTACGGACACTAATTAGTTATATGAGTTTTATCCTTAGTCCCGTTGATACGGTAGAGAGCATCGATCAGGCCGAGTTTACCGCGAAGTATTTAAAACCTCGTCGCCCTTTAGTTATTAAAGGCTTAACCAAAAGCTGGCCTGCGCGCGAAAAGTGGACGCCCGAATACTTAAAGGCAGCCATGAATAACCAAGTGGTGCCTTTGTATGATAATTCAAAAGCCGACCCATCTAAACCTATCAATTCCTCAGCTGCTCAAATGCCTTTTGGCGATTATATGGATCTGATCCGTTCGCAGCCAACCGAACTCCGCATGTTTTTTTTCAATATCTTTAAACAGGCTCCCGAGCTTTTGAATGATATTGTTTTACCTAAAGATTTAATGGGCGGCTTTATAGAAAGCATGCCTGCTATGTTTTTTGGCGGCTCAAACTCGGTTACCTTTTTACATTACGATATCGATCTTCCGCATATATTCCACACCCATTTTGGGGGCACCAAACACGTTATTTTGTTCGAAAACAAATGGAAACGCCGTTTATATTGCCTGCCAAATGCCACTTATGCACTGGAAGATTATGATGTATTAAACCCCGATACCAAAGCGTTCCCTGCACTGGAAGGTGTGGAAGGTCAGGAAGTGATCCTGGAACATGGCGATACCCTGTTTATGCCTACCGGCTACTGGCACTGGATGAAATATCTCGAAGGATCATACTCGTTAAGCCTGCGCGCCTGGGATGCATCGCTTACCCGCAAAGCGGCCAGCATATACAACCTAGCCATGAAAGGCGGTGTGGATAGCCTGCTAAAAATGGCTTTCAAAGCTGATTACGCAAAATTTCGAGAAAAAACGGCCATTAAATGGGCAGATAGAGCTTTAGCAGCGGGGAAACCGAGATAAGTAATAACCAAATTTGTCATTCTGAACGATAGTGAAGAATCTTCTTCGATCTGCACAGTAGTTGTACTGCTTCAAAAGATTCTTCGTTACACTCAGAATGACAAATTATTATGTCTAAATTAGTCTGATCCTCTATAAGTAGTTGTCACTTCCGCACTTTTTCGCTGCCGATTCTTGACTCTTGATTCCCTAAATCAAGAGGTATGATCTGCCACTATCTTCCAAACTCCGTTAAATTTCTTAAACCAAAGTGTAAAATATCCTCCGGGTGCATCTTTGGCACGTTTTAAGTTCCAGGCGCCTAATACAAATGCATTGGTTTTATCAAGCACATCAACCTTAAGTATTTTAAAGGTAAGTTGCCCCATGGTTGCTTTATCGGGGTAAGTTTTTTTATAATGATCCAAGGTGGTTTGCCAGCCATAGTTGGGGCCTTTTGTTCCTAAGAACAATAGCGAATCTGATTTCCAGTAGCTTTGCATAAAGGCATCGATATTGCCGCGGTTCCAGTCCTGCTGTTGGGTTGCCAACACTTTAAGGATAGCTTGCTTGTCCTGCGCAAAGCAGATGCAGGACAAAAGAATAATGGCACAAGACAGAATAAGTTTCTTCATGACTAAAAGTAAACATTTTGAATGTTAAAATCTTTTAGCTTTACGCTTTCTGCTTAAAAAAACATTACTGATATGAGTAACCAGGTATTATGCTACGGCGAAGTTTTATGGGACACCTTTGGTACCACTAAAAAAGCGGGCGGCGCACCCATGAATGTAGCCTGGAACCTAAAGCAACAAGGCAACGATGTTTTGTTTGCCAGCAGCGTAGGCAGCGACCCGCTGGGCGACGAGCTGATTAACTTTTTACAAAAACACGGCTTGTACTCGCCATTGGTACAGCAGGATGAAGATTTACCCACCTGCCAGGTTACCGTGCAATTGGATGCCGAACAGCAGGCTACTTATATCATCCCAGAACCGGTATCATGGGACAACATTGCAGTAACCGACGAGTTGCTGGCAGCCGCCCGTTCATCAGCAGCCATTGTGTTCGGCACTTTGGTTTGCCGCGAAAAGGTTTCGCGCAATACCTTGTTCGAGTTACTCGACGAAACATCGGCCCTTACCGTTTTCGACGTTAACCTGCGCGCGCCGCATTACCAGCTGGACACCATACAAACCCTGGCGGCCAAAGCCAAAGTAATTAAGATGAACGAAGAAGAAGCCAACTTGCTGATTGGCGGTGGAAGCGGCTCATTAAAAGATAAGATCATCGAATTTCAGCGCACTTACCACCCGCAAACTATTTGCGTTACCCGGGGCGACAAAGGCGCCATACTATGGCACGATGATGAATTTTATGAGCATCCGGGCTTTAAAGTAGAGGTGGTTGATACCGTTGGTGCAGGTGATGCTTTTCTGGCAACCCTGGTATGCGGTTTACTTAACAATAAAACCCCGCAGCAAATTATAGAAAACGCCTGCAAGATAGGTGCTTTTGTGGCCAGCCAGCAAGGCGCTACCCCGGTATACTCTGCAGCTTTATAATTGAGGTTTAAAACGGTATTAATTGTATTGATGTATCATCATTCAACAGTCATTATTGTGGCAACTGAAATTTACGGTGTTGACGGGCCAAACTTTTCCGGGAAATTATCCGTTAATTTACTTTAGAAGAAAGGCAAAAACATGCGAGGATTTGGATTCTCCAAATATATACCCAGTGAGATCCCCAAAGGCGGATTTGACGAGTTACTAAAATTATTCCTGGAATTACTGAACTATACGTCTGGTGATGCTGGCGAAGCCCTGCAATGGCTTAACGAGCTGGATAAGCAATACAACATCACCAATGATGAGTATGGTATGGGCGATTTCCTCGATGAGCTGAAGCAAAAAGGCTTCCTCACCGAAGACAACGAAAAAGGTGAATTTAACATCACCGCCAAAACAGAACAAAGCATTAGGCAATCGGCCCTGGAAGATATTTTCGGCAAGCTGAAAAAATCAGGCAAGGGCAATCACCGTTCGCCGCAATCGGGTCAGGGTGATGAAAAAAATGCCGAACGCCGCGAATTTGAGTTTGGAGACAGCCTGGATCAGATTGATATTACACAATCTATCCACAACGCTCAGGTAAACCATGGCATCGGCGATTTTATAATGACCGAGCGCGATCTGGAAGTAGAGGAAATGGACTATAAAACCCTCACCTCTACCGTGCTGATGATCGACATTTCGCACTCGATGATCCTTTATGGTGAAGACAGAATTACCCCTGCCAAAAAAGTAGCGATGGCACTGGCCGAACTCATCCGCACTAAATATCCCAAGGATACCCTGGATATTGTGGTGTTTGGTAATGATGCCTGGCCGATAACACTAAAGGACCTTCCCTATTTACAGGTTGGCCCCTACCATACCAATACCTATGCAGGTTTAGAACTGGCTACAGATTTATTGCGCAGGCGCAAAACCAGTAATAAACAAATTTTTATGATTACAGATGGTAAACCAACCTGCTTAAAGGAAGGCACCAAGTATTATAAAAACAGTATAGGGCTGGACAGGAAGGTAGTTAACAAAACCCTGAATATGGCAGCACAATGTAAACGGTTAAAAATACCGATTACCACGTTTATGATTGCCAAAGACCCTTACCTGCAACAGTTTGTACGTAAATTTACAGAAACCAACGGCGGTAAAGCATTTTACAGCTCGCTAAACGGACTCGGCGAATACATTTTTGAAGATTATATCCGTAACCGGAGAAAAACTGTACGTTGAGTGTGTCCGGAAGTCCGAAAAGTCGGAAAGTCCGGAAGACGAAACAGCTTAAAAAATAAATTAAACCCGTATGCGGGTGATTGTAAAACTTTAAAAAACGGACTTCCGGTCTTGCGGACTTTCCGACTTAAAACAGAATGAGCGAACTATTAAATATAAAGACCCTCGGTCAGTTAAAAAAAACCAGCTACAAAAGCCGGTCGGTTAAAGAAGAATTAAGGCAGAACCTGATTACCCAACTTCAGAATAAAGATGCGGGATTTGAAGGTATTATCGGTTATGAGGATACCGTTATACCAGATCTGCAGACTGCCATTTTATCAAGACACAATACCTTGCTGTTAGGCTTACGCGGCCAAGCTAAAACCCGTATTGCACGCCTGCTGGTAAACCTGCTGGATGAGTATGTGCCCTTTATAGAAGGATCTGAACTGTATGACGATCCCCTGGCACCTATCTCTTGGTTTGGCCGTAATGAGATAGCTACTAAAGGCGATGAAACCCCTATCGCCTGGGTACACCGCAGTGATCGTTATACCGAGAAACTAGCTACCCCCGATGTTACCGTTGCCGATTTAATTGGCGATGTTGACCCGATTAAGGCAGCTACCCTGAAATTAACCTATGCTGATGAACGCGTAATCCACTTCGGCTTGATCCCTCGCGCACACCGTGGTATTTTTGTGATTAACGAATTGCCCGATCTGCAGGCTCGTATCCAGGTATCTTTATTCAACATCCTGCAAGAGAAAGACATCCAGATTCGTGGTTTTAAACTGCGTTTACCGTTGGATATCCAGTTTGTATTTACAGCCAATCCGGAAGATTATACCAACCGTGGTTCTATCGTTACACCGTTGAAAGACAGGATAGAAAGCCAGATCCTCACCCACTACCCACGCTCTTTAGATATTTCCCGCCGCATTACCCAGCAGGAAGCCAACCTCACCCCAGAGCAGATTGCCACCGTAGAATCTGACGGCTTGGTTAAAGATCTGGTTGAACAGATTGCTTTCGAGGCCCGCGACTCTGAATACATCGACAAAAAATCGGGCGTGTCGGCACGTTTAACTATCTCAGCTTATGAAAATCTAATCAGTAACGCAGAACGTCGCATGCTGATCAACGGCGAGAAAAATACTTTTGTGCGCATCTCAGATTTTCTGGGTGTTATCCCGGCTATTACCGGTAAAATAGAGCTGGTTTACGAAGGCGAGCTGGAAGGCCCGGCCAAAGTGGCTAATATATTAGTAGGCAAGGCTATTAAAACTTTGATGCTACAATTTTTCCCTGACCCGGAGAAAGCTAAAAAATCTAAAAAAGGCAATCCTTACACCGAAGTTGTAAACTGGTTTAGCGATGGCAATACGTTAGATCTGATCGATGACCTATCCTTACCCGCCTACAAAAAGGCCTTAAATTCGGTAACCGGCTTAAAGGAGATTGTAAAACAGTTTCACCCGAGTTTGGCAGAGAACCAGCAGTTGTTGCTGATGGAGTTTGTACTGCATGGCCTGGCAGAGTTTTCGCAACTCAATAAAGGATTCCTCGACAAAGGTTTTACCTTTGCAGATATGTTCGACAGCTTGTTTAATTTGCAGGCCGACGACGAAGATCTGGAAGACGATCGTTACTAATATTAAAAATGACGGGGCAAACTAGTATTGTTATTTTAATTGCCATCGGCCTGCTACTGGCCGATATGTATATTATAAAAAGTTTAAAAAGCGCTTTAACATGGCGCTTTTTACATAATAAATGGTTTGCCAGGGCTTACTGGGCATTTGCGCTATTGCTGATAGCCGGCTTGTTTTTAAGCGTATTTTTTAAAATAGGCGTAGGCATTAGGGCTGCTATACTCATGGTGTTCTTTCTGCTATTAGTCGGCCGTATTTGTCTGCTTCCGTTTTTGTTTTTGGACGAGATCCGGCGGTTTGTTATCCGCCTAACCCGCAACAATAAAGAGGCGGACGTTTTAGAAAAAACGGATCCTCCCACTACACCCACTAACACAGATGCCATCCCCCGTTCGGAATTTTTGGTCAAAGCGGGCTTATTAGCTTCGGCATTACCATTGGCCGGCTTAGGTTATGGCATTGCTACAGGTGTGTATGATTACCAGGTAAGGCGGCAAACTTTATACTTACCCAACCTGCCTAAAAAGTTTGACGGTATTCGCTTAGGGCAAATTTCAGATATTCACTCGGGCAGCTTTTATAATAAAAAAGCGGTGCTAGGCGGTGTTGAGATATTGATGAAAGAAAAAGCCGACTTTATTTTTTTTACCGGTGATCTGGTTAATGACCTCACCACCGAGATGAGGGACTACCAGGACATTTTCTCTAAAGTAAAAGCCCCACTAGGCGTGTATTCATCACTGGGTAACCATGATTATGGCGACTATGCCTGGTGGCCTGATGAAGCCGCCAAACAAAAAAACCTGCAAGATTTAAAAGATACTCACAAGCGCATGGGCTGGGACTTGTTAATGAACGAGAACCGCCGCCTGAAAGTTGATGGTGAAGAAATAGGCATCCTAGGTGTAGAAAACTGGGGCCTGCTGAGCCGTTTCCCTAAATATGGCCGCATGGATCTGGCCACAAAAAACACAGATGACTTACCAGTAAAGTTACTGCTCTCGCACGATCCCTCACATTGGCAGGCGCAGGTAGTACCGCATTACAAGCAAATAGATGTGATGTTCTCGGGCCATACGCATGGAATGCAGTTTGGCGTACGTACCAAAGAGTTTCAATGGAGCCCGATTGAATATGTTTACAAAGAATGGGCTGGTTTATATCACGAAGGCGCACAACAATTATATGTAAATGTTGGTTATGGTTTCTTAGGATATCCTGGCCGCGTTGGAATATTGCCGGAGATTACGATATTTACATTAAAAGCCGCACCGCAACCAATTACAGCGTAAAAGGCGGGCAAAACTATTACTTCATTAAATGAAGAAACTTTTAAAGTCTGCCTTTGATTGCCTGTTATTCAGCAATATTTTCATGTCGCTTTGTGCGGTAGCGCAGGCTTTAGTTACCTTCCATTTAATTGGCGCTAAGCCGGTTTACCCGGTGCTGGTACTACTCTTTGCATCTACGCTGGGGCTTTATAATTTCAGCATTCTTATATCTAAACCAGCACATCCTCAAAAATCACCTTATTTACGTGTCCGCTGGTTTTTTGGGCATTACAGGTTAATGGTAAGTTTTACCATCATTTCTGTGCTAATGCTTATTCCGTTGTTCTTCTTCGTTTCGTTCGAATCAAAGATCCTGCTCATCTTTATGGCTATCCTCTCTGTAGGCTATGGCTTGCCATTATTTACCGTTGGTGACAGAAAGTACGGCCTGCGGCATATACCAGGCTTAAAGCCTTTCTTAATTACCCTGGTATGGACACTAAGCTGCGTATTGCTACCGGTATTGGAGGCGCTAGACCTGCACATGACCAGCATCTCTATGCGCGACACCACCATCCTTATTGCCAAGCGCTTTTTATTCATCGGCGCGTTAACCATACCATTTGATATACGCGACCTGTTTCAGGATAAGATCACCAACCTTAAAACCATCCCGGTAGCCTGGGGCGAAAAAAATGCTTACCTGTTTTGCCAGGTATTACTGGCGGGCTACGTTGCTTTGCTTTTTGTGTTTAGAAACAATGGCTTCAATACCGATTTCTGGGCCTTAACGATTACCGTAGTTTTAACAGGATGGCTTATTTTTAAATCCAAGTGGGAAAAGAATGAGTATTATTATTTCTTTTACATGGATGGCGTGCTGATTTTGCAATATTTAGTATTAGCTGCATTCGGTTACCTATCTCAATACCTTTAACCATGGCCTCCAACTACGATCATACAGCGTGGTTTTACGACCCGGTTTCGAGATTGGTTTTCGGCAAAAGCATTGTAAACGCGCAGATTGCTTTGTTAAAACGTATACCCACAACATCAACCATACTTATTGTGGGTGGTGGCACTGGCTGGATATTGGAAGAGATTGCTAAACTATATGCCGATGGCCTACAGATCATCTATGTAGAGATCTCGACCCAAATGACGGCCTTATCCCGCAAAAGAGACTATGGCAATAACCAGGTCACTTTTATTAATAAACCTATAGAAGAAGTAAAATTAGCCCAGCCTGTTGATGTGGTGATTACTCCTTTTTTGTTCGATAACTTTAATCAGGAAAATTTAGAACGCATACATGCCCACATCCATCAGCAATTAAAGCCGGGAGGGTTGTGGCTAAATACCGATTTCCAGGTGGCAGGCAAATGGTGGCATAAAGTATTACTGCAAACCATGTATACATTCTTTAAAGTATTTGGCGCTGTAGAAACTACTTCAATGCCTGAGATCCTCATGCTATTTAAACAAAAAAGCTACCGTATACTAAGTCAGCAGACTTTCTACGGTAGCTTTATTACTTCGCAAGTTTGGCAGAAAACCTTATAATGTTTTTTGTCATTGCGAGCGATAGCGTGGCAATCTCGTAGCTATACAGATCGGATATGTATTGGCGACGCGATTGCTTCGTACCTCGCAATGACAAACTTTTTTAATGTCTTGACCCTGGTATCTTGATTCTCTTAATGAATCCCTCTAAACAATCTGCTCCAACGAATTTTGTGGGCAAATGAGGCATTATCATCCCAGCTCATCCAAACAAACAGGGCTTTACCAACGATGTGATCTTCTGGCACAAAACCCCAGAAACGCGAGTCGAGCGAATTATGGCGGTTATCACCCATCATCCAGTAATAGTTCATTTTGAAGGTATACTTGTTAGTTTTTTGTCCGTTAATGGTTATGTCGTTACCGTTTACTACTAAGGTATTACCTTCATAAACTGTGATAGCACGTTTATAAATAGGCAATGTAAGGCTATCCAAAGTTATTGTCCAGCCTCTTTTAGGGATGATGATCGGCCCAAAGTTATCTACGCTCCATTTAAAGTGGGGGTTGTGCGGGTAAACCTCCGGATCATAAACACCACGTAAAGAGTTATTAGCTTTAACCGCTTTAATGTTTGAATACGTGCGTAACGTAGCAGCCGACTGTGCCGTCATATTCATCATATAATCGGTATTGGTCATCTGCTGAATATCCGACAAGTGCAGGTCTTCAATAATTTGCGGGTTAAGCTCCATGCCATCAGTTTGCACCATGTATGAGGTTTCGCCGTGTACTGGTGTAATTTCGGCTTTGCCGTTTACATACACCTGGGCATCAACCAGGCTCAGGGTATCACCCGGGGTACCCTGGCAGCGTTTAATATAGTTTTCGCGTTTATCAACCGGGCGATTATAAGGCGAATCGGCCTCCATCGGGTAGTTAAATACAACCACGTCGCCTTTTTTAACCTCGCTTAAACCAGGCAAGCGATAGTAAGGTAATTTAATACCATCCCAATATGCTTTAGTACCAATAATAGGCATGGTATGGTGTGCAAAAGGAAACGCAATTGGCGTCATCGGCGTACGGGCGCCGTAGTTAACCTTACTTACAAACAAAAAGTCGCCCACTAAAAGCGAGCTTTCCATTGATGGTGTAGGTATAGTGTAGGCTTCGATAAAAAGCGTACGAATTAATGTAGCAGCAATTACAGCGAAAATAATAGCGTCGGTCCATTCGCGGGCTGCGCTCTTTTTCTTTGCTGCTGCTTTATCTTTCTTATTCCAGAATTTCCAGTTCATGTTTAAATATTGGCCAACAAGTTAATTATTTATAAATCAAAACGGAACATATCTTGTGCCGAATAAAAACCCTTTTTGTCTTGCACCCATTCGGCTGCCAATACGGCGCCCAAAGCAAAGCCATTGCGATTGTGTGCGGTGTGTTTAATTTCGATACTATCTACTTCAGAATCGTACATTACAGTATGGGTGCCCGGTACGTTCTCTACCCGTAAAGATTCGATAAGTAACTGGTTATTCTTTACCACTTCTCCTGCTACATCGTGGCCATCGGTCAGTACATTTTTCCACTCGCTTTTACCGTCAAGGCTGTTAATAATACCTTCGGCAATGGTAATAGCGGTACCGCTCGGAGCATCCAGCTTTTGGGTATGGTGAATCTCTTCTACCTGTACTTCGTAGTACGGATAATTATTCATCAGCCTGGCCAGTACTTTGTTTACGTGGAAAAATATATTAACACCTACGCTGAAATTTGATGCGTAAAGCATCGTGTTATCAGTTTCTTCGCATATTTCTTTCAACTCGGCCAGGTGGTCGTACCAGCCTGTTGTCCCCACTATTACCGGCACGCCAGCCTCAAAACAAACCTGTATATTATCTAAAACAGCATGCGGGTTGCTAAATTCTATCACCACATCAGCCGCTACATTTTGCAGGTTTTCGGCAGTAAAATCGTGCAGGTTATTGTGATCTATGGTTAATACCACTTCATGTTTACGGTCAAGGGCTATCTTTTCGATAATTTTACCCATTTTCCCATAACCTGATAATGCAATTTTCATTGTGTTTATTATTGAAATGCTTTTAAAAGCCTAAAGTAAGTTTTATGCCCGGAATATATCCATTATTATTTATAGCATAAACCGGTTGGTTTAACATGGTGGGCGCAACCTTAATGGTAAGGTTATTATCTACCGAGTAAGAATGAATAAACTTGGCATCGATATAGGCATCGATACAATTAATGCCCCAAACGCCAACAACACCTAAAATACTTAGCTGAAGATTTCGCTGATCTGCTGCTGCTGCATCAAAAAAGTCTTGGTAACTGGCTGTAGAATTTTTATATGGCCCGGTACTGACGCCACCATCCCTTCGTATTTTAGCTTCTTTTATAAAAATATTATATTGCTGATGGTTCCAAACAATGGCTATACCCAATAGAGTAAAGCCTCCATATATGATCGGTAACTTCCAGTATTTACGGTTATAAACCTGCCCCCATCCCGGCAAAATGGCCGACCTTATAAATGCCTTATGCGGGCTATGCAAGCTATCTGGATGATAAACCTTGGCATTAAATGCATTAGGCACAAATGGTTTTGAAGAAACAGAATCTTTAGACCGGTTAAGGCTATCTTTCGAGTTTCTTGTGGTGCCAAAATCTGGCTTTTGCGCCATTGCGTTAAAGCTAAGAGCCACTAAAGCGAAAAGGATGAAACAAATACGCATATTTACCAATCCAGCATTTCGAGTATACGATGCAGGTCGTCGGCCGATAGAAAGGGGATCTCAATGGCACCTTTACCTTTCGGGTCAACTTTAAGCTGTACGCGCGTGCTAAATTTCGAGGCCAAATCGTCCTGTATTTTTTTCATCTGAAATGATAGTCCGGCCGTTGCAGCTTTGCTCTCCTTTTTCTCGGGTGCTTTTTGCATGGCACGCACCAACTCCTCTACCTTACGTACAGACAAACCCTGCTCAATAATTTGCTGGTTGATATATAACTGCCTTGTAGGGTCATTTATTGTAATGAGTGCTTTGGCATGGCCCATGGTTACCTGCCCGTCGCGGATGGCAGCCTGTATAGCAGGCGGTAATCTTAACAAGCGCAGGTAATTGGTTACAGTCGATCGGTTTTTGCTTACACGCTCGCCCAGCTCCTCCTGCTTTAAATTACACTCATCCAGCATCCGCTGAAAACTTAACGCCACCTCAATGGCATTCAGGTTTTCGCGTTGTATATTTTCTATCAAAGCCATTTCCAGCATTTGCTGGTCATTGGCCGACCGTACATAGGCTGGGATATGTTTTAAACCTGCCAGTTTAGAGGCACGTAAACGGCGCTCGCCCGATATCAGTTGATAATGGTGCGCGCTAACGCGGCGTACAGTAATAGGCTGTATTAATCCCTGTAATTTTATCGAATCTGATAGCTCCTGCAATGCTTCGGCCTCAAAATCTGTACGGGGCTGAAACGGGTTTACCTCAATCTCGTTGATATTGATCTCGTTTACAGAACCGGCACCGGCCAGGTCGCTGTCAGAAACCACATTGTGCTGCTGCGGCTGATGCCTGTTAATGGTCTGGGCGGTATCAGTTGTATCATCCAGCAGGGCGCTTAATCCTCTTCCTAATGCTCTTTTTTTATCTGCGCTCATTTTTTATTATACAGTTTCTGATGTTACCGTGCCTGTCTTTTTAACAATACCATTTTTTTTAATGATCTCGCGCGCCAGGTTTAAATAGTTAATAGCACCCTTACAGGTGGCATCGTGCATAATTACAGATACACCAAAACTCGGGGCCTCGCTTAAACGGGTATTACGCTGTATAATGGTATCAAATACCAGGTTCTCAAAGTGCGTACGCACTTCTTCAACCACCTGGTTAGATAGGCGCAAACGCACATCGTACATGGTTAGCAATATACCTTCGATATCCAGCTTGGTGTTTAAGCGGTTTTGTACAATTTTAATGGTGTTTAACAATTTACCCAAACCCTCTAATGCAAAGTACTCGCATTGCACCGGTATAATTACCGAATTGGCGGCTGTTAGCGCATTAATAGTAATTAAACCCAGAGAAGGTGAACAATCAATAATGATAAAGTCGTACTCATCATTTAGCTTGGCCAGTACTTCTTTCATTTTGTACTCGCGGCCATCCAGGTTAATCATCTCTATCTCGGCACCTACCAGGTCAATATGGGCAGGCAGCAGATCAAGGTTAGGAGTATCTGTTTTTTGTATCGCCTCGTGCGGATCAATATCATTGATAATGCACTCGTAGATACTATTTTTAATAGTACGGGGGTCAAAACCTATGCCTGATGTTGAGTTGGCCTGCGGGTCTGCATCAACCAATAATGTTTTATATTCCAGCACAGCCAAACTTGCTGCCAGATTGATAGATGAAGTGGTTTTACCTACCCCACCTTTTTGATTGGCTAACGCAATAATCTTACTCATTATCAATACTCAAAGTTTATAATTAAAACCATCCGGGTTATCAACAGATAAAATCAAATATTTTATAATTTCGCACTGTTTTAACCGGGGTTAAAGATACAAATTTAAACAATTAGGCAGGCAATCCCGTTCTCTTAACTTACAAACAATCCACAAATGATAACTATTGTTGCAGCAACCAACAGGCCCGGCAGTTCAACACTTAAACTGGCTAACTATTATAAGCGTTTACTGGCTGAAAAGGGCATTGATGCCGGCATTTTATCATTGATGGACCTGCCCGATAATATTATTGTGAGCGACCTGTATGGTAAGCGCAGCACGCAATTTGAACCCATACAACAGCTCATCGATCAAACCGATAAATTTTTATTTATCATCCCCGAGTATAACGGCAGTTTCCCGGGTGTGCTTAAAGTTTTTATGGATGCATGCGATTTTCCGAATAGCTTTTATGAGAAAAAAGCGGCATTAGTAGGCATCTCGTCGGGCAAGTATGGCAACATACGCGGGGTAGATCATTTTGTGGGGGTATGTAACTATATGCACCTGCACGTTTACCCGCTCCGCATCCATATCCCTGCCATACGCCAGGAAATTAACGCCGATGGCAACCTGCACATGGAAGATACTTTGAAATTTACTAACGAGCAGATAGATAAGTTTGTAGCATTTTAAGCGTAGTGGTAAAATTTAAGTGCATTAAATAATTATTGGAATACATTATATCCAATTGTTATCTTCGGCTGCACTTAAACTTATCATGAAATATTTATATCATTTAGCAATTCTATTTATTGCCCTGCCCCTATTATCTAACGCTCAAAGCAATTACAAACCAGGCTACATTGTTACCGCCAAAGGCGACACGCTGCGTGGGTTAATTGATTACCAGGATTGGGAAGGCAGCCCTAAATTATTCAGGTTCAAAGCCAATTCCACTGCAAATGCGCAACGATTTACAGCTATCAACACCAGTTATGTTGAGATAAGCCAGCTTGATGCTTATCAAAAATACCAGATCAATATCAGCACTGATATTACAGACATCCAGCACCTCGAAACGTTTAGAGATACGAGTTTCAGGACTGATACTGTATTTCTAAAAATCTTGCAAAAAGGAAAAAACATAGTGCTTTATTCTTTTACCGACCATTTAAAAACCCGCTTTTTTGTTAAAGAAACCGCATCTGAGAAACCGCCTTATGAACTAATTTACAAAATATACAAACGCGATTTTAAGACATTTAATGACAATACATATGTTAAACAACTTTTTGACTTAGCTGCCGAATTTAAAAACGATAACGAAGTAGCTGCAACAAGCATCGAGCATGCTGAGTACAAAAAAGAAGATATTTTAAAAGCGGCTTCTGCCATTAATAATATTTCACCGGCAGAGTATAAACTCAAGTATGAAGACAAAACAAGAGTATTGTTTTTTGCCGGGACTGGTGCCAGCTTAGCGACTTTTCAGTTAAGCTCTGTACAGGCAAGCAGCAAACTAAATAACACCTCCGTAATGCCGATGATTACCGCCGGTATTGATATTATTGCTAACCCGGCCACAAGCAGATTCTTTTTTAGGGTAGAGGCGGCAATAACCCAAGATAAGTTTAAAGAAGCATTCCCGAATGCTACCTCACCATACTATCCGCTCGATTATTCGTTTTCATTAATTGGTGTTAGCATAATACCTCAATTTGTTTACAATGCTTATAACACCGAAAACTTTAAGCTATACTTAAGTCCGGGCGTACAGATAGCATTTTTAAGCGAAAAAGATGCACATTATAACCAGATAAATGGGGGTACAATTACACCAATAGATCCACTGCTAGTGTTTAATACCGTTGCAGCAACAGTTGCGCTTAAGGCTGGCGCAAAAATAAATAAGCGATTTGATATTTCGGGAAGCTACCAGTTACCAACTACTTTAACCAGGGCTAGAAATGGCAAAATAGACCTTAACTCAATATTTATTGGGGTAAATTATTATTTCGGTAAAAATTAATATTATGTAATTCCAATAACAAAGTTTCTGCATCAACTCAGAAACTTTGTTATTTCAGGCATTTTCAGAATAAAAAAACAATCGGGTTAATTTATTTTAATCAAAGTAAATTTTAACCATTTAAGATACGTTACGATCATTAAACTAATTTATTACAATAAGTCTGCTTACTGCCTGCTTGCATAGAAACCCGACCCAAGCAAGTATAGCGGTAATAAAAGATGGCAGTTATTGATTGCTGACGATCCGGATAATAAAATTTGGAAAGTGAGTGCGTCGCAACGATAGTCGGGACAGTGTGACGGTACAGCCCCGCTCACTGTAAAACAATTGTTGCCTCCCAAAATATCCCGATACTATTAAAAAAGGGCTATTTTTGCTCATACCACGCATGAACAAACTTTACTTCGCCCTATCCCTATTAAATATTTGTGCACTAAGCCTTAGCGCCCAAAATAAAAAGCCAGCCCCCAAACCCGATAGTATACATATCCTGCAACCCGTTGTTGTACGTGGCTATTTATCACAACAGGCTGTGTTGAGTATACCAGCTTCGGTGGCGGTGATTACTCCGGCCCAATTAAAATTACAGGCCGACAATTCGCTGGTAAGCACCATGAACACCATACCAGGGGTGCGGATGGAAGAACGTACGCCGGGGAGTTACCGGTTATCTATCCGCGGCAGTTTGTTGCGGTCGCCATTTGGCGTGCGGGATGTAAAGGTTTATTTTGACGAGATCCCATTGACAGATGCAGGTGGAAATACTTACCTAAATGCACTCGATTTTAACAGCATTAAAAGTATAGAAGTTTTAAAAGGGCCTGATGGCAGCTTGTTTGGTGCAAACTCTGGCGGGGTTGTTATTATTAACCCTATAAACCGCTATACCGATAGTAATCAAGTAGCCGTTGGCCTTAATGGGGGCTCTTACGGCTTATTTCACGAGCACATGGCCGTTGATGAAGGCAATGCCACCAACCGTTTTACCTTGAGCCAGGCGTACCAAACCTATGACGGTTACCGCGACCACAGCTATATGCAAAGGCATTACATACAGGCTACAGACCAGTGGAAATATTTGCCCCATAACACACTAAGGGCTATTGCTTTTTACAGCGATTTGAACTACCAAACACCGGGCGGGTTAACGCTGGCACAATTTAATGCCAACCCGCAAGCATCGCGGTATGCTACGGCTACCTTGCCGAGCGCCATTACGCAAAATATTGGCATTAGCACCAAAATGATACTAGGCGGGCTGGTTAATGAGGCGCATATTACCGATCACCTGCGTAACGTAACTTCGGTATTTGGCAACCATGTTGATTTTAGTAACCCCTTTATTACTAATTACGAACAGCGAAACGAGAACACTTTTGGCCTGCGCAGTTATTTTGAACTAAGCGGCACCCCCAAACCCAATTACGATTGGAAGCTGAACCTGGGCCTGGAATGGCAGCAAACCAACTCGGACATTAACAATTACGGCAACAGAAAAGGCATCAAAGACACTACGCAAACTTCCGACCGAATCAATACCAATCAGCATTTCTTTTTTGCACGTTATGCGGCCAATTTGTTTAAACGCCTCCATGCCGAAGCTGCCGTGAGTATCAATTATTACAAATACAGTTTCAAAAATAACTATCCGTTGCACCAAACCGGTTTTACCAATCGCGATTTTACGCCGGAGTGGATGCCAAGGTTAGCGCTATCGTACCAGATCACCAATAACTTTATCTGGCGGGCATCAGTAAGTCGCGGATATTCTACCCCTACCACAGCCGAAGTAAGGCCGACTGACAATGTAATTAATACTGCCTTGAATGCCCAGGATGGCATCAACTACGAAACCGGGTTCCGCATCCGCGATAGTTATGATCGCTTTTCGCTGGATGCCTCTGTATTTTACTATCACTTGCGCAACGCCATTGTACGCCAGCTGCACCCCGATGAAACCGAGTATTACATTAATGCCGGAGGCACCAAACAACCGGGCTTAGAACTTAACGGTACTGCGTGGATCATTAAACAAAATACAGGTAGCTTTATCAGGGGCTTACAACTAAAGGAGGCGCTTACGTTAAGCAAATTTACTTTTAGCGATTACCACGTAGCGGGGGCCAATTACAGCGGCAACAAGCTAACCGGCGTACCGGCACAGGTAAGTGTAACCAGCCTGCAAGTTTTACTTCCGCAACGTTTCAACGTATTTGTTCAGCATAATTATACTTCGCAACTGCCACTTAATGATGGTAACACGGTATATGCAGGCCATTACAACCTGATGCAAGCCAAAGCCTCATGGACGTGGCTAATAGCCGCTAAAACGAAACTGGAAATATACGCAGGAGCAGATAATCTGTTAAACCAGAAATATAGTTTGGGTAATGATTTAAACGCCGTGGGCAATCGTTACTATAATGCCGCGCCTTTGCGGAATTATTATGGGGGAGTGAATTTGCTGCTTTAAGAGGTTATACGTTGACTAGTACATTGCAAGGAGAAACGCAAGCCTCTGGCGCATACGTCCGCTTGTAACTTTATACATGTCACAAGCGGTTGCGCCAGAGAGTGTTCATATTATGTCTAACGTTTACATATCAAACTTAATCCACCCGTTACCTTCGTACCCAAAAATAAACTGTTTCGGGTTGATGATCTCGGCGAGGATCTCTATCGAATCCACAATCCTTGGGCCGGGGCGGTTAAAGTATTGGTTACCGTCGGCTATGTAAACGCGGTTATTTTTTACGGCTTTCAGTTCGGCAAAGCCTGGTTGCTCTAACAAGATGCCTACTTCTTTCATAGTACGCTCGATAGAAAACCCGCAAGGCATCAGCACGATGATCTCCGGATCGGTCAACCTAATGTCAACCCACTCTATATAGGGCGAATGCTTGCCCGCCTCAGCCAATATAGAAGTCCCTCCGGCAATATCAATCAGTTCGGGGATCCAATTGCCGGATACCATCATGGGTTCCAGCCACTCAATGCAAGCTACGGTAGGTTTATTTTCGGCAAATTTTAGCTTGTGTTTAATAATGTCAACCCGCTCTTGTAGTTCCTCTACCAAAATAGCTCCTCTTTCGGCCACATTTAATGCCGCTGCTACGTTTTCTATATCGGCAAAGATGTCATTTAGCTTTTGCGGTTCGAGCGAGATGATCTGGGCGGGTTTATCGAGGTAATTTACTAAAGCCTGCTCAACTTCTGTTAGCGATACGGCACAAACCTCGCACTGTGCCTGGGTAATAACCACATCGGGTTGCAACTCCTTTATCTTTTCGCGGTTAACTGTATATACAGATAAGGCATCGCTTAAAATCTCTTTCACCCGTTTATCAATCTCCAAGCTACTTAAATTATGATCCATATTGGCATCCGAACAGATGGGTAACTGTGCTACGCCTTCGGGGAAATCGCACTCGTGCGAGCGCCCAACCAGGTTTTGCTGCAGGCCCAGGGCGCAAACAATTTCTGTTGCGGCGGGTAGCAGGGATATAATTTTTTGATCGGCCATGGTATTGATAAACAAGATTGCAAAGAAAGTGCAAAATCAATTCATATAAAATATTGTTTACATAAAGTTTAAAAACCTGTTATAACTTTGACCGAATGATTTTTTTAACCTTCTTTATCGGGCTGATAGCAAATTTTATTGGTTACATCCCCCCTGGCAACATTAACCTTACCCTGGTACAGCTTACCATTAACCGCGGTATTAAGCAGGCATTGCAGTTTATAACGGCATTTTCATGCGTCGAATTTTTCTTTACCTACTTTATAATGCACGCTGCCGACTGGCTGCACCAGCAGATGCACCTGGATACGATTATTGATTTTGTGATGATCGTGCTGTTTGGCACAATGGGTATTATAACCTGGATACACCGTAACCAACCTGCTAAAACCAATTATTCTGATAAAGAAAGTATTAAATACGGCATTTTGCTTGGCTTTTTAAACCCTATGCAAATCCCTTTCTGGCTAATAGCAGGTACGTATGTAATTACGCACGAGTGGATTGTAGATGGCAAACTGGGGCTTTTTGTTTTTAGTGTAGGCTCTGCAGCGGGTGCATTTCTCTGCTTGTTTATATATGCCAAATTCGCGAAATATATTCAGGAAAAATTTGCTTTAAGTACTAAGGTTATTAATGTAAGTATCGCTTTGCTATTCTTTGCTTTTGCAGCATACCACATTATAAAACAGGTATATTTATTAGTGTTTAAGCACCATTAATCGAGCGATACCTCTTTGCTTTTTATATTCCAGATCCTCTCTGCCTTGCGGCCTATAAGCCAGAACGAGGCAGCCAGTATAGCGAAGAACAAGGTTTTATTGGTATGATCCCAAAAGTACTCGAAGTATTTGGTGTAGATAAATATCAGTAAAAAAGTAATGCCAAACTCGCGGGCTATTACATCTTTTACTTTTAAGCCGTAAAGCAAGAAACCAGCTGCAACAGCAGCCGAGATGATGCCCCAGTAAAATAAACTGATCTGTTTTACATGCCACCAGCTATCTATATTGCCATAGTTACCAAAGATGCTGAGCATCCAAAGCGATAAAAATAAGTAAAGTAACCCAGCCACATAAGTAAGCTCATTAAACCGGTTAAACCACTTTTGGCGCCTTAAAACACCGCATGCCAGTACCAGTAAAGCCCCGAACACCACAAAACGCAGCGGATAGTTCATGCCCAGAAAATAATCGCTCCAACGGGTTTGATAGCCGGTTTCTGTACCAAACCAGCTGCCCAGCGAGATAAGTGAAAAAAGCCAGATGAGCCGCGAATCCATGCGCCAGCCTAAAAAGCCATATACAAAAATAGATACCAGGAATAAAAGAGAATAATGGCCGGAACCATTGTCGAATGTTTTGCCCAGATAAGCAATACAACAGGCGGTAAATAATATGCCGGTAAAAACTACGGCCTCGTTACTGAAAATACGCTCCGGAGTCAATCGCTCGAGCCTGTGCCCCCAAAAGAACAGAAAAGCTGCAGCCGCGCCCGATAATATACTAATTACGATATCTGGGGTATAATACAGGTTTTTGAGCATGTTAATTACCGCATCGTTAACAATGAGGTAGCAAAAAGATGCCCCGCCGCAAACCAGCGCTATCCAAAATGAATATTTAGCCAGCCGCATCCAGTCGAACCCTTTTACTTCGTAAGAGTGGCGGAGCTTTTCGGCAGTTGCGCCATCAACCAGGTTATCTTTTTCCCAAACTTCAATAGCCCGGTTCAGAAATTCACTTTCCTGTTTATCGAGGTTAAGTTTGGGCATGGATCGTTTTCGGTTATTAGGTTATTGAGTTATTGGTGCTTATCAAATATAACACTCTTCATATTATATTAACATATTGCTCAAGGTTTCGTTTTATAACCTAATAACTTATTAACTCAATAACTTCATCACATTAACTTTATCCTTACCCAACTGCACCACCAGTTCGTCCAGCGAATCAAATTTCACATCGCCACGTACAAAATAGTAGAAATCCATACGGATGGTTTGGTTGTAAATTTCTTCGTTGAAATTAAAGATGTTAACCTCGATATTGCGCGTCATCCCGTTAATAGTGGGCCGCTGACCAATATAGGCCATGCCTTTATAAATAACTCCGTCTATGTGCACCTTAACAGCGAAAATACCGTCGCCGGGTATCAGTTTGTATTTTTCTTCTACCAAAAGGTTTGCCGTGGGATAGCCCAGTTGCCTGCCCAATTGGTCGCCTTTAATTACTTTACCGGTAATGTAAAACGGATAGCCTAAAAACTCGTTGGCTAACTCAATTTTATCGTGCAGCAATGCTTCGCGGATGCGGGTTGAGCTCACAGCCACATCGTTAATATCCTGTTCGGGAATCTCCATTACCTCGAAATCATAATCGGGGGCCAAGCGTTGCAAATCAGCCAGGCCGCCCTGGCGGTCTTTACCAAAGCGGTGGTCATAACCGATCACAATTTTTTTGGTCCCTATCTTTTTCACCAGCACTTCGCGAATGTATTCTTCGGCTGTCTGATTAGAGAAATCGCGGGAAAACGGGGTAATAATAAGGTGGTCTACCCCTAGCTCTTCCATTAGAGCTGCCTTTTCGGCAATGGTGGTAATCAGTTTTAAATTCTGATCTTCCGGGTGCAGGATCATGCGCGGATGCGGAAAAAAAGTCAGGATAACCGATTCTCCCCCGATCTCATCGGCCAGTTCTTTAAGCCGTTTAATTATTTTGCGGTGCCCCAGGTGTACCCCATCAAAAGTACCGATGGTTACTACTGCATTTTTTACCGGCTCAAATTCATCAATGTGATGATATAGTTTCATAGATAGCAACAAAGATATTATTTAACAGCTTCGGGCTGCACTTTAAGGCTGCGGATATTATTAACCAATTCCATTACCTCAAACGCATCTTCGATACGAAAATTACCACTACGGGTACGGCGCAATTTAGACAGATAAGCACCATTATTCAAGGCCCTGCCAAAATCATAAACCAATGAGCGGATATAGGTTCCCTTACTGCAAACTACCCTAAATTCTACCTCTGGTAGGTTAATAGCCGTAATCTCGAACGCACTGATGGTAACAAACCGCAACCGGCGTTCTACCTCTTCGCCCCTGCGGGCTTTTTCGTACAAACGTTCTCCATCTATTTTAATGGCCGAATGTGCTGGTGGGTATTGTTGTATATCGCCGGTAAACTGTTTGGTAGCATTGTAAATGGCCTCTTCGGTAATTGTGGCGGTGTCGAAAGTTCCGTCAACCTCCGTCTCCATATCGTATGATGGCGTAGTAGCGCCCAGCACCAATGTACCTGTATATTCTTTTTCCTCAGCCTGAAAGGTATCTATCTGCTTGGTCATTTTACCGGTGCACACAATAAGTAAGCCGGTCGCCAGCGGATCTAGTGTACCCGCGTGACCAACCTTTAACTTCAAAGGTTTAAATGAGTTACGGATCTTGCCTACCACATCAAAGCTTGTCCAGCTGTAAGGTTTGTTAATAAGCAGCAGTTTTCCCTGGGCAAACTCTTCGAGGGTTATGTTGAAATTCTCCAATCGTAATTTTCTGTAAAATGCAAAGGTAGTTATTAGAATCAAGAGATAAGACGATAATTCTGCCCTTCCCCTCACTCGTCATTGAGGTACGAAGCCATCTCAGACCGACTAGCACTACCCATAATACTGCACAATCCGTTTTTCATTAGGAAAGGCATTGCTGTAATGATGGTCGGTGGATGTTACTTTCTTTTTCTCTCAAAAATAAAGTAACGCAAAGAAAAAGTCGTGACTGCTCAATTTTCTATTGAAGGGTGTGCTGAGGCCTGTGTTGTGCCCGAAAATTAAGATGCCACAATTTTAGTTTATTGAGGGTTCCTTAAAGCAGTTTTAAAGCCCTTCTCCTAATGGAGAGAGGTTGGGGTGAGGCACTAAAAAGAGGCACAAAGTTTTGTGCCTCTACGTAATATTTTTTGTCTTGTCTCTTGTTTCTGGCCTCTTGGCTCTGGTAGCTTAAATCACCTGCAAGCTATGGCCCGAAAGATAAACGGCAATAATAAAGCCACCTACAATAATGCGGTAGAAACCGAATAGCTTGAACCCTCTTTTCTCTAAAAAAGTAATAAAGGTTTTGATAGCCAGCAAGGCTACAATAAACGCAATAACGTTACCTATAGCCAGTAATTTAATTTCTTCGCCGGTAAAAATGTGGCCTTCTTTGTGGAAATCCCAAAGCTTTTTAGCGGTGGCAGCAAACATGGTTGGTACGGCTAAAAAGAAAGAAAATTCGGCAGCAGCGGTACGCGTTAGCTTTTGCGACATGCCACCCACAATACTGGCAGCAGAACGGGATACACCCGGGATCATAGCCAAACATTGGAATACACCTATTTTTAAAGCAGTTGGCTTATCAATCTGGCTTTCTTCTGTTACGGTAGGTTTGTTAAACCATTTATCTACAAATAGCAATACAATACCACCTACAAACAGGGTGATACCTACGGTAAGCGCACTTTCTAATAAAGCATCAATTTTTTTGGCGAATAGCAAACCAAAAATTGCAGCCGGAATAAATGCCACCAACAGCTTTACATAAAAATCTATCGACCGCAAAAACCTTTTGTAGTATAAAACCACAACCGATAATATAGCCCCTAACTGAATGGCCACGGTAAATAGTTTAACAAAATCATTAGATGCAATACCCATTACAGATGATGCAATGATCATATGGCCAGTTGATGAAACGGGTAGAAACTCTGTTAACCCTTCAATAATTGCCAGGATAATAACGTGGATTAAATTCATGCCTTATTTAACTGAGGGCTTTTTAAGGATAGCATAAAAACCTAAGCCAAAACCGGCTAATACAACCAATGGTGCAATCACAATTTTGGTGGTGTTGTAAATATCGGTAGTACCACTCATCAGTACAAAACCCAATGCCACTACCAAAGCACTTGCGGCCAGTAAAATGTAATTGCTTTTTTCGAAAATAAATTGTACCGGCTGAATGTTCTCCGTGGTTTTGGTTGTTGATGTACCTGCTGTTCTAGCTGTACCTGTATACTTTTGTGCCATAATTACTTATCTGTATAGGTCGTATATTTTTAAACGTAAAAATCTGTTTACTGCCAGGAAGGTGCTTAAACCGGCTATTAAAACACCCAAGCCAATTACTCCTAAAAATACAATACCAAATTCGGTATAGTTTTGCAGGATAACCAAATCTGGAATTTGCCTGATGGCCAGGTATAAAGTACCTACCAATATGATGATAGCAATTAATGCCCCCAGCAAACCATGCCATATACCATAAAGCAAAAATGGCTTGCGGATAAAGGATTTGGTGGCGCCCACCAGTTGCATTGATTTAATCAGAAAACGCTGCGAGTAAATAGCCAACCGAATGGTATTATTTATTAGCGCCACTGATACTACCACAAATATGCCTGCAAAAACAAGGATGATGAGGGTGATAGACGCCAGGTTCTGGTTCATTTTATCAACCAGAGGCGCCTGGTAATTCACTTCCTTTACCAGCGGATTTTTTAGCAGTTCTGCTTTAAAAGCAGCGATATCTGCATTGTTGGCGTGTTCTGCCTTCAGGTAAACGTCTATAGATTCTGACAGCGGGTTAACCCCCAGAAACTTGATAAAATCTTCGCCCAGGTCTTTCTGCATTTTGCGGGCAGCAAGTTCTTTACTTACATATTGGGTTTGCTTTACAAAAGGGTGGCTGTCCAGTTGTTTCTGCAATTGCAGTACATCGGTTTCGCGGGTGGTTTCGTCCACATATACGTTTACCACGATGTTTTCTTTCACGTAGCGCGAAAGGTTATTAGCATGAACCAGTATCAAACCCAGTAAGCCAACCATTAATAATACCATGGCAATACCAAATACAGTTGATATGTAAATGGCTTTTGTTTTTTTGGCCGACGAGCTTGCTTCAAATTCTTCCATAAATGCGCTTTGATTTGCAAAAATACAATTCCGGGTATAAAGGTAAAATTTTATCCCTATTTATTGCTTTTGCAGCCAAGTAAGTAAACCGTTTTAACACGATTTAACAAAAATTAACGTGCTAATTTTACACCCACTATACCTTTTTATAACTTCTGCATCACTAGTTATGCAGAAGCTGCTTATAAATAAGTACAAAATTTGAAGTGGTGCCACGCTTTATGATGTTTGATGCCGAAGTACTCAATACCCAACCGTGCCGGGCCATATAATTAAGAATATCATCTACAGCATCAAATTGCATAGCCTCTTTATTTTTACCCTGCCTGGTGGCAACATCATCTATAGCTACTTCGTACTTTGCGCCAACCGGGTATACATACACCAAACAAAACTTTTCTCTTTGCAGGCTTTGGGTTAAATCTGTTTGTGCCAGGGCATAAAATGGCGAAGCTAACAGCAAGAGGTTGAACATCTTTTTCATAGGGGTATTAAACTGTGATTTGCTGTAAGACAGACCCCGGCACAAAAAGTAAAAAATCTTTATTGTAATATATTTGTGGCAATTACCACTTAAAATTCGCGCTTATAGATCAAATGCGTACTACTTGATCCCTGCCATACTTCCGAATAAGAGGTAACCAGTACCCAGCCAAGTTTAGCCATGTAATTTAATATATTCA
Source organism: Mucilaginibacter polytrichastri (assembly GCF_001911425.1). Taxonomy (GTDB): domain Bacteria; phylum Bacteroidota; class Bacteroidia; order Sphingobacteriales; family Sphingobacteriaceae; genus Mucilaginibacter; species Mucilaginibacter polytrichastri. The sequence goes on from NZ_MPPL01000001.1 coordinate 3,953,846, forward strand.
CCATGGTTGGAAATTTCATATTATCGCCATTAGCGTCTTTTAATACTGGTGGCTGAATAGATTTTCCATGTCCATCATCTATCATTATGACATACTTGCCACCAAATGCATATCTAAACTGCACATCGCAGAATTCTTCTTTCTGCTTGTACTTTAAAGAATCAGTTTGGGCGAAGCAATAGATTGGGGCTACTAATAATAGTAATATCAATATTTTTTTCATGGGGTAAATATTTTATACTGCTATTTATCAATAAGATATGATGATAATGTAAGTTTAATGTTAATTATCCAATTGATATTTTCGGCACGCAATCGCTTATATAAACAAATGCACATGCTTATGGGTTATTACACAAAACACTACCCATGACAAAGCCAGCAAACGACCCGCAAAAACCATCGCCATCAGATACGCCAACCGACAGGCCGGATGATAATGGACATAAAAGCGTTGTAAAAAAAGAAGATAAAGAATACCATGAAGACAATGCCGACTTTGGCAACGTTGATAAACAACGCCGCAATGACGAAGAACCGGTAACCCCGATTACAACGCCGCCAACTAAGTAATTATCTGTTGTCGGTTGTCGGGCTTATCTTACTGACAACCAATAACCGACAACTAACGCGAAATTCCTGCCGAGTTAAATTGCAGATCGTACAGTTTGCGGTAGAAACCGTTAGGGATTCTTAGTAACTCCTGGTGGGTACCCATTTCCTTGATCTCGCCATGATCTAAAACGATGATCTTATCGGCCTTTTGGATGGTCGACAAGCGATGGGCAATTACAATTGCTGTACGACCCTCCATTAGCTTGTTAATGGCATTCTGGATCAGGATTTCTGTTTCGGTATCTACCGATGATGTGGCCTCGTCCAAAACCAATATAGCCGGATTATACACCAACGCCCGGATAAAAGAGATTAATTGGGCCTGCCCTGCCGAGAGGGTTGCACCACGCTCCATTACGTTATAATGGTAACCGCCGGGTAAACGTTCAATAAATTCGTGCGCGCCCACATCTTTGGCAGCTTTAATAATCTCTTCTAAGGTTATATCTGGGTTATTGAGGCTGATATTATTGGCAATGGTATCTGAAAATAAGAACACATCCTGTATCACCGTGGCAATCTTCGACCGTAAAAAGCCGGTTTCATACTCCTGCAGGTTTACGCCATCTACCTTTACCTCGCCCTTCCCTATCTCATAAAAACGGTTCAGGATATTAATGGTTGATGATTTACCTGCACCTGTAGCACCAACAAGGGCTAGCGTTTCGCCCGGTTTTATGTGGAAGCTGATATCTTTCAGTACCCAGTTCTCCTCGTTGTAAGCAAACCATACTTTATTAAATTCGATGTCGCCTTCAATAGGTCCGGCTTTTATATGGCCGGTATTTATGGCCACCTCGTCGGTATCCAGCACTTTAAAAATCCTGTCGGCACCTACCATACCCATTTGCAGGGTATTAAATTTATCTGCCAGCTGGCGTATAGGGCGAAACAATAAGTTAAGCAACGATATAAAAGCAACAATCAGCCCCGGCGTAACGCCATGTTTAGATGCCGACATCGAAGCCAGTTCGCCATCTGATAAGATCCGCTTACAGCCATACCAAACCAGCAGGCCCATACATACGGCAAACAAAATTTCAACCACCGGGAAAAAGATAGAGTAATACCAATTGGAGCGAATGTTGGCATCGCGGTATTTACGGTTTACATCCATAAATTTGCGCATCTCCTGGTCTTCGCGGGCAAAATACTGGATTATACTTACGCCCGAGATATGCTCCTGCAAAAAGGTATTGAGTTGTGATACCTGCGTACGCACTTCCTGAAACGAGGTTTTTATCGCCTCTTTAAATATATAAGTAGCCAGAAAGAGGAATGGCATCGGGATTAGCGTAATCAGCGTGAGCTTCCAGTCCTCTATAAGCATGTATATTACAATGGCAATCACCAGTAGTAAATCGCCGGCTATAGAGATCAGGCCTTCGGAAAAGATATCGGCAATGGTTTCCAGGTCTGATACCGTACGGGTAATCAGCATCCCGATAGGCGTTTTATCAAAATATTTTAAACGCAGGCTAATAATGTGGTTAAATACATCCATCCGCAAATCTTTAATTACAGATTGCCCCAGTGCGTTGGTTAAATAGGTTTGGTAATACTGTGCAATGGTTTGTATCACCAGTTGGCTAACCATCAGCCCTACCATTAAAACCAGCCCGTTATAATCGCCCACCACAATATAATTATCCAGCGTACGCTGAATAAGGATGGGCTGCACCAATGCAATTACTGCTAAAAATATGGTTAGGAAAGCAGACAGCGCAAACGTAAGCTTGTATGGCTTTACGTAGTGCATTACCCGCCGCATTAATCGCCAGTCGATGGCATTTCCGGTTACTGTACTCATTCTTGTGTTCGTTTCCCTCACACAGAGACAAGAAACGAGAACCAAGAGCCAGGATTTTTCTATCTTGATTCTTGATTCCCGTCTCTTGTTTCTATTTCCCCTTTAGGGAGCTAGGGGGCAAATATGGATAAACTACTTCTGTTAAATATAAACCGCAGGCAGGCACAGATGTTCCGGCTTTACTGCGGTTTTTGCTTTCTATAATTTGCCTGATGGCTTCGGGTTCAATTTCCCTTTTGCCCACCATGAGCAGGGTTCCTACAATAGCCCTTACCATATTACGTAAAAAACGGTCGGCAGAGATATGAAAAATTAAACTGCCGTCGGCTGCCTCTCCCCATTCGGCACGGCTTATTTTGCAGTTGTTGGTAAATACCTGCGTATTTGATTTGCTAAAACAGCTAAAATCGATGTACTCCATCATAATCATCGCCCCTTCGTTCATCAATTCCATATCGGGCTTGTCTCTCAGCAGCCACGAATAGTTGAGCTTAAAAGGATCTTTATGAAAATGGATATGATATTCGTACGACCGCAGCGTGGCATCAAACCGGGCATGCGCTTCGGGATGTACCGGGATGATACGCTTAACAGCGATATCATAAGGCAGCAAAGCGTTGAGAGATCTGATTTCGAATTTCGGATTCTCACTTTCAGAATCGATATCTAAATGCGCAAAAAACTCCGTTGCATGCACCCCGGTATCGGTACGGCCGCAACCCAAAGTTTCAACAGGATGCCTCAACAACGTAGTTAAAGCATGGTTAAGCACTTGCTGAACCGCTATAGCATTAGGCTGTATTTGCCAGCCGTGATAATTGGTACCGTTGTAGGCAAGTTCAATAAAATAACGTTGTTGGGCCACGGGCGCAAAGTTAATAAACCCTTAGCGATGCCCGCTTATGTTTTAGTGAAACAAATATTATCTTTGCAGCTCTTAATACAACTATGATACAAAGAATACAATCTATATACCTGCTAATTGCCGGCCTTTTAATTTTTGCGCTTTACTTGTTTCCGCTTGCGCACAATGTTTTGTTAAATGGTATCCCAACCACCATTTCGGTTACCGGGCTATACCAAAACGTTAATGGCCAGGATGTGCATACCGAAGTATTTGTAGCTTTAACTGCCGTAACAGGTATTATTGGGTTAATACCTTTAATTGTAATATTCTTATACAAGAACCGCAAAAAGCAAGTTACCTTTTGCTACAGCGCTATATTGGTTATTATAGGTTATAGCTTCTGGATGGCACAAACCGTAAAGGCAGTTACCGGCGGCATAACCATTGGCACCAACAACATGGGCATAGGCTTATTTTTATCGAGCGTTAGCATTTTAATGTTGATACTAGCTGCCAAAGCCATACAAAGAGATGAGAAATTGGTGCGTTCTGCAGATAGGCTAAGATAATATCCCTCAAAGCGTCAAATAGTTACGCGGTTGAATAGATATTTTGCAACAAGCATTGCATATCAAATTTAAATAACGTACCTTTGCACCCGATTTGGCGATGTTGCCAAGTTCGTTATTTAAATTCATGAACAACCCATTTATTGAACTGGGAATCCGTCATGACATTGTTAATGCCATTAGCGAGTTAGGCTTTACCGCCCCAACTCCAATACAGGAAGCTTCTATTCCTGTACTATTGTCTGGCAGCAACGATTTTGTCGGATTAGCCCAAACGGGAACCGGAAAAACGGCTGCATTCGGACTGCCTCTACTAGAATTAATTGATTTCGAAGAAAATCATCCACAAGCACTTATCCTTTGCCCTACACGCGAACTGTGTCTGCAAATTGCAAGTGATTTGAAAAACTACGCCAAAAATATGCCTAACGTTAACGTTGTGGCTGTTTATGGTGGCACAAGCATTATGGACCAACTGCGCAGTATTAAGCGTGGTGTTCAGATCGTGGTTGCTACCCCGGGCCGTATGTTGGATATTATCGGCCGCAAAGCGATTGATTTTTCTGATATACGTTATGTAGTATTAGACGAAGCAGACGAAATGCTGAATATGGGATTTAAGGAAGATATCGATGAGATTCTTTCTACAACCCCTGCAGAAAAGAAAACATGGTTGTTTTCTGCCACTATGCCGCCAGAAGTTAGGCGCATAGCTAAAAAATACATGACCGATCCGCATGAACTTACCATGGGTAAGCAAAACACCGGAAACGTTAACATTGAGCACGAGTACTATGTTGTACGTGCCCGCGACAAATACGCTGCTTTTAAACGTATTGTTGATTTTAACCCTGATATTTTTGGTATCGTATTTTGCCGTACTAAAATAGAAACTCAGGAAATTGCTGAATCACTGATTAAAGACGGTTACAACGCCGATGCTTTACATGGTGACTTATCACAGCAACAACGCGATAAGGTAATGAAACGTTACCGCGAGCGCAGCCTGCAATTGTTAATTGCTACAGACGTTGCCGCACGTGGTATTGACGTTAATGATGTAACACACGTTATTAACTACTCGTTACCGGATGAAATTGAGAACTACACCCACCGTAGCGGCCGTACAGCCCGTGCAGGTAAAACAGGTGTATCTATCGCTATCATCAACTCAAAAGAATTAGGCAAAATTCGCCAGATTGAAAGAGTTATTGGTAAAAGCTTTATTAAAGCCGAAATACCTAATGGCTTTGATGTTTGCGAAAAACAATTATTCTCACTTATTCACAAAGTACACAATGTAACTGTGAATGAAAGCCAGATTGAGCAATACATCCCACGTATTATGGATGAGTTTGCCGACCTGACCAAAGAAGATCTGATTAAACGTTTTGCATCTTTAGAGTTTAACCGCTTTTTAGAATATTACAAAAACGCTCCTGATTTGAATGCTCCTGAAGAGGCTCGTTTCAGAGAAAGAGATGGTGCAACAGGCGAACGCTTTGTGCGTGGCAACAATGGTGAATTTACCAGGTTGTTTATTAATTTAGGTTCTGTTGATGGGTTTGGCCGTGGCGAAATGCTTGGTTACATCTGTAACAACACCGGTATAGTTGGCCGTACAGTTGGTAAAATTGATGTAAAGGGTGTTTACTCTTTCTTTGAGGTTGCTAATGCTGATAAGGAAACTGTAATGAACGCTTTTAAATCGATCGAATACAAAGGCCGTGAGGTTCGCATAGAAATATCTGGCGATGACCGTCCTGAAGGAGGCAATCGTCGCGAAGGTGGCTCTGGTGGTGGTTACCAACGTCGCGAAGGAGGTGGTGGCGGCGGCTTCAGAGGCAATCGTCGTGAAGGTGGTGCTGGCGGTGGCGGTGGTTACCAACGTCGCGAAGGCGGTGCTGGTGGCGAAAGAAGCGCTAGTGGCGGTGGTGGTTTCAGAGATTTCTCTGGCAAACGTCGCGAAGATCGTTCAGAACGCCGTAACCGTAGCTAATACGCTTAAGTTCGCAATAAAATTTTAGTTTTAGTTTAGTTAGTTAAAGCCTTCCGGAGTAATCCGGAGGGCTTTTGTGTTATACGGGTAAATGTTTCGATTTTTTTTATAAAATATCTGGGGATGCTGTAACGAAAATTGCGGCGCAGGCGTCTTAGTGGTAAGAAGCTAAAGAAATGCTGATAATGAGGGTTTCAGAAATTTCTTTAAGCAAAATAGTATAATCGTATTAATACGCTTACACACATCATAAAAATTTTAGTCTTAGTTTAGTTAGTTAAGGCCTTTTGGAGCAATCCGGGAGGCCTTTTATATCACCTTGTCTCGTCCTGAAAAAAGTTGACTAAAATATAGTCAACAAATGGAAAGTCAAAGAATTAAATCAAAACATGTAAGCCCGGGCGGGCGCTACAGTTTATCGTTCAAAAAGAAAGTTGTTCAGGAATATGAACGAGGGTTTTTGAACAAAGATCAGTTACAAGCCAAATATGGTTTAGGCGGCAATTCAGTGATATTGCAATGGTGCCGTAAGTATGGTAAATTGCACCATCCTGAAAAAGGTGCATTAGGCCGGCCGATGAAAGATCCACAAAAACAACGTATCAAAGACCTGGAGAAGCAACTGGAAGAAGCCAAGCTTAAATTAGTGGCTTACGAGAAATTGATTGAGATTGCTGAAAAGGAAGATGGCATAAACATCTTAAAAAAAGACGGCGCCAAACAATCAGTGAGCTTGCCAAAATGTATCCAAGAAAAGTAAGTATGTTTTGCGTATTGTTTGGCCTGAGTAAACAGGCTTACTATAAACAGATTAAGCAACGACAAGAGAAGATTATTTTACGCAAACAGGCCAGAGCATCGGTCTTGCAATTACGCAGAAGTATGCCGCGATTAGGCACACGCAAACTTCACTATTTGCTAAAAGAAAATAATGTCTTGATAGGCAGGGATTATCTATTTGACCTGCTTCGGGACGAAGGGTTGCTTGTTTTAAAACGGAAAAGGTATACTTTAACGACTAACTCAAAACACTGGTTGCGCAAATATCCTAATCTGATCAAAGAGATGCTCATTGTTCGTCCTGAACAGCTTTGGGTAGCCGATATTACCTACCTGGATGCAAAGGATGGCAATCTGTATCTTCATTTAATTACAGATGCCTATTCCAAACGCATTATGGGATATGAACTCTGCAACAACATGGAAGCAGCTTCAACACTTAAAGCCTTACAAATGGCTATTGAGAACCGGCAATATAAAAGTAATGTGTTGATACATCATTCAGACCGCGGTTTACAGTATTGCAGTAAGCTTTATACATCTTGTCTTATTCGAAATGGAATAAGAATATCTATGACAGAAAATGGTGACCCTTATGAAAATGCTATTGCCGAACGAGTAAATGGTATTCTGAAAGATGAGTTCGGCCTGTCAGATCAAATGGAGGATCTTATAGACGCCTCATTGCAAACCGACCAAAGTATAGTTACTTATAATAATCAAAGACCACACCTAAGCTGCAGTATGCTTACACCAAAGCAAATGCACAACCAGCAAGCCATCAAACTAAGGACATACAACAAAAAAGCTCAAACATCTTTAGTGGATGTTTGAGCTTTTTTATCAATGTTTGTGCAATCAAAAAATAGTCAACCTATTTCAGGACTACTCACCTGGTAAATTCTACAGTGGCAGAATCGGGATAACGCAATTTAAGCTGATGCTCATCCAGGTGCTCAATAGCAAAGCGGGTATAAGGCTGGTTGCCTTCAAAAGAAGTGTAAATGGTATCGCCCTTTAAAAAATAATCTTCGGGCGCAGGTGGGTTATGGTCAACCACAAATTCATTGTCGGTTATTTTTAAACCTGTTTTACCGTCTTTAGATCGCCAGTTGCCTTTTAGCTTGCTTTGGGTATTGCCTGCGCAGGCAACGCCAAACAGCACAATAGCAAAAGTAAAATGGATAATAATTAAGGCAACGTTTTTCATGGGAAAGTTAAAAGAAGCCGGGCCGTTAAAGGCCCGGCTTGAGTATTACATTTTATGATGTTCCATATCTTTTTTATCCATCAACTGTGCCCTCTTTTGATAAACACGGTGGCCTCTTTTATTTACATAATAATATTGCGATTTTTTATTGATGTAAATGGTTTCGCCATTGGGTCCGCATTTGCCTTTATATTTTTTGTCTATAATTGCCGATGATCCTTTAGAGGCTACTTCTGAGGTTTTATGGCCTACAGCTGTAGCGGCATGGCCAACGCTATGTTCTGCTTTTTTTACATCACTTTGCGCATATGATTGTGCTGCACAAAACATAGCACCTGCTAACAGTAAGGGTCTGAATAAGATTTTCATAGTGTCTGACTTTTTATTTCAGAAACTAACTCAATTGTCCTGCCAAATGTTGCATTTGGGGCACAGGTGCCTTTTTTTTATATAAAATGGCATAAACAGCCTCACATATAGGCATGTTAACCTTGTACTGTTTATTAACCTGGTGTAGGCAATTTACTGCATAATATCCCTCGGCAATCATATTCATTTCCAGCTGGGCAGATTTTACGGTATAACCCTTCCCTATCATATTGCCAAAGGTACGGTTACGGCTAAACTGTGAATAGGCAGTTACCAGTAAATCGCCCAGGTAGGCCGATTCTTTAATATCGCGGTTAATTGGGTGCACAACAGCAACAAAGCGCTCCAGCTCGCGGATGGCGTTTGAGATAAGCACCGCCTGAAAATTATCGCCATAACCAATGCCGTGGCAAATACCACTGGCAATAGCATAAATATTTTTAAGCACTGCAGCCCACTCGGTACCATAAATATCGTCTGACACGATGGTGCGGATGTAACGTGTACTAATAAGCCCGGCAAAACGTGCAGCCAGTTCCAAATCGCCGGATGCAATGGTTAAATAGGATAGTTTTTCCAGTGCCACCTCCTCGGCATGGCAGGGCCCGCTTAATACCAGAAAATGCGCAAACGGAATATGGTAATGCTGATTTAAAAATTCACCCATAATCTGGTTTTCATCGGGCACAATACCCTTAATGGCCGATACGATGAATTTCCCTTGCAGATCGGCAGGTGTAATACCTGTTAATGCCTCTTTTAAAAAAGCAGCAGGCACATTAAGCACAATAAAATCAGCCGCGCTGATAATGTGTTTTATATCTGTGGATATATGATGCTTCGGCAACCTGATCTCTACCGAGCTCAGGTAATTGGGGTTGTGATTAAATTCGCGTATATGGCCTACGGCATCAGCATTGCGCATCCACCAAAAAATCTCTTTCTCTGCTGTATTATCAGCAAGCATTTTGATGTTTGCTGTAGCCCAGCTGCCACCACCAATAACTGCTATTTTGTTTCGGGTATCCATTAAATAAAAAGTCCTGCAAGAACCAATTTGTTCTTGCAGGACAAAATAAAAAAATATTACCCAGTTATTAGTTATCTTTCCCTTTATTATCCGAACTAAATAGTTTCGACTTATCAACCTTCTCTACATCCATCTTATCTTTCAATGTTTTAGAGATAGCAGCGTATGGCCCCGAAACCACCTCATCGCCATCTTTAAGGCCGCTGAGTATTTGTATGTTGGTATCATCCTGTATACCGGTGGTAACCGCAACCTGCGCTACTTTACCCGCTTTGTATACAAAAACATATTCTTTGGTAATGCTGCCTATCTTTTTCTTATCGGTACTGTTATCGTCGGCCTTCTTCATGCCATTATCTTTCTTCTCTTCGCGGGTGGTGACAGACTGGATAGGTACAGATAGTGCATGCGTGTGGTTGGTTTGCACATCAACGGTAGCCGTTAACCCCGGGCGGAACGGCGAGTGCCCATTAACGCTTTTGTTGATCAAATCCTTATATGAATCGGGGTTGATCCGTACCTTAACCGTAAAGTTGGTTACCTGGTCGGCGTTTGTACCTACCACGTTGGCCGAACTGCCAATTTCATAAACAACACCGTTAAAGGTTTTACCGCTAAAAGCGTCTATCTCAATTTTAGACGAATCGCCTGTGTGTACGCGGTTAATATCATTTTCATTAACATCAACGTTAACATCCATTTTGCTCAGGTCGGATATGGTCATAATTTCGGTACCGGTCATTTGTGCCGTACCCACTACACGTTCGCCCTGTTCAATAGATAATTTAGATACCACACCATCAACCGGCGAATAAATGCTGGTTTTGGCCAGGTTATCCTGGGCTTCTTTTACAGATGCCTGAGATTGTGCCAAACCATAGCGCGAACCTACCACACTTTGTTTTAAAGCCTCGAGGTTGGCTTTAGCACCGGCATAATCAGCCTTGGCGGCATCAAATTCGGCAGCGGTAACTACTTTGTTTTCGTAAAGCTCTTTAGTACGTTTGTACTTGGCCTCAGAGTTAGCATAGTTAGCTTCTGACTGGTGCAGCATCTCGCTGGCGTTGCCAACGCTTGCCTTTTGGCTGTTGTAAGATGCTACCGCACGCTCGTAACCAGATTTTAAGATATCCGGGCGAATGCGGCAAAGCAGTTGACCTTTTTTAACAATATCACCCTCTTTGATGGGCAGTTCCACAACCTCGCCTGAAACTTCCGAACTGATCTTTACCTCTACCTCGGGTTTAATTTTACCGCTTGCAGATACCACTTCGTTAATATCACGTGCTGCTGCCTTTTCGGTAGCAACCTGTGTTTTATCCGGCTTACCGATAATACCCGTTGCTTTACCTATGATGATTAATACAATAAGTACTCCCAGAGTAATTAAAACGTATTTTGTAGTCTTTCCCATTATTAATTAAGGATTTTGATATTGTTTAAAGAGTTAGCGGATTTCCAAGATAATAATCGATCACCTTACTTCTGAAAATTAATTCATAGCGGGCCTGGATCATATCATTTTGTGATTTGTTTAAATTAGTAAGGGAGGTATTATAATCAAGCGAATTTACCAAACCTACATTGTAGCGTTGCTGGATAACGTTATAAGCATCCTTATTGGCTTGATAAGTTTGTATAGCCGACTGGTATTTTTTATCTGCCGCTTGTACATCCCACACAGCCTGGGTTATTGTTTTCGCCAGGGTATTCTTAGCCAATTGGGTGGTTACCTGTGCATTTTGATAATTTATCTTAGCCTTGCGTACAGTAGTACGTGCCAGAAAACGGCCAAAGATTGGAATTTGCAAATTAAGCCCGAAAGACTGATTAAAATTATTGCCAAACTGGTTAGTAAAACCGTATGACGGCGAAAATACAGGAACCTGCACCGGGCTTACAACGGGTGTGGTTGTGCCTTGTATCACACCTATTTGCTGAGTTGTTGTTACCGCACCTGTAACATTTTGCGCAATGCTCGAATAGTTAGATCCAATATTACCAAACATAGTAAGCGTTGGGTAATAGCCTCCTTTCGCTACTTTAATGGCCTGTTCATATACCTTTTGCTGGGTCTCTGCAAGTAATACATCGGGGTTTATTTTTAAAGCTGTACTAATTACATCCGGCGCATTATAAAGCGTTTTAACATCGGTAACCTTACTGATATCCGGCCTTTCGATCGCGATATTAGCGGCAGGGTCCATTTCCATATATTGCTTTAAGGTAAGCGTAGAAAGTTCAAGCTGATTCTGCGCATTAACTAAATTATAATCAGCGGTTGATAACTGAGCCTTAGCTTGCGACAGGTCTGCCAGGGTAGAGTTTCCTGCTTTAAAGGTTTTGTTCGTCCTATCCAACGTTATATTAGCAATATCTATTTGTTGTTTTGCAGCAGTTACCAGATCCTGGTTAGCCAATACTTGTAAAAAGATGGTTACTACGTTTAGTACGAGGTCATTTTTTACTTTGGCGGTACTGCCCTTGCTGGCATCGAGCGATAGCTTGTTTTGCAGTATCAAATTCCTTAACTGGCCACCCTGAAACAAAGTAAAAGCAGCCTGCGCCTGCCCGCTGATATATAAGAACGACTGGCTGGTATAAGAATACGTAGTTAAGTTAGCGCTGCGACCAAAGTTGTACGAACCTTGCGAACTACCGGTTAAACTGGGTAACTCATTATATTTCGATTGTTTGTAATCTTCGTTGGATAGCGCCTCGCTAAACTGTGCCTGTTTAATGGTTAGGTTACGGGTAAGTGCATAGTCAACAGCTTTTTCCAACGATATTTTTTCCTGGGCAAAGGCGGTGCTGCCAGAGATCAGGAATAACAGCAAACCCAGCGGTTTTATTTTTTTTAAAGTAAACAGGTGTTTCATAATGTTGTATTTACAATTTTGCACAAGTGCTTATATTGTATCCCCGAAATTTATTGTTAGAAGGTGGAACTAATTTAATTAATTTGTAAATGTACCTGGTTAAAACACCCTGGCTGCTTAAGCAATTTTATTCCGACTTATTGTGGAATGCTGATCGTGATAAGCGAATCATTTATTTAACGTTTGACGACGGCCCTATACCTGTTGTTACACCGTTTGTATTAAAAATTTTAAAACAGTACCAGGCCCAGGCCACATTCTTTTGTATTGGCGATAATATCCGCAAAAATCCTGATATTTTTGAGCAGATAAAAGCAGCCGGACACGCCATTGGGAATCACACCTTTCATCACCTTAAAGGGTGGATAACAGATGATGATACGTATATAAAAGATACGCAAGCCTGTGATGAGCTTGTACATTCAAATCTCTTTCGCCCGCCTTATGGGCGCATTAAAAAGTCGCAGGCAAAAAAGCTTAAAGGCCTGTATCCCGATTTAAAGATTATCATGTGGGATGTACTCAGCGGCGATTTTGATATGAGTATAGAACCGGAGAAGTGCTTGAACAACGTAATTAAGCATACCGAGAACGGATCAATCGTGGTTTTTCATGATAGTTTGAAAGCATTTAACCGGTTGGAATATGTGTTGCCGAGGGCGATGGAATATTGGAGTAAAAAAGGGTATCAATTCGAAGCCCTGGAAGAGAGGTAGAATTTTAAATGAAATTTTGCAACTTTACTTAGAGACGAAAAAATGAAAACGATAACAGTAGATATTTTACAAGATGAAGCTCTTAACCTATTAAAGGATCTTGAAGCTTTAAATGTAATTCGCCTGCATAACGAAGATGAGGAAATTCGCCCTAAAGAAAATTTGTCGAAGAAATATAAAGGGGCGATGTCTAAGCAATCTCGCGAAGAAATTGAAAAGCAGTTACATGATCTTAGTAACGAATGGAATTAAAATATCTTTGGGATACTAATACTGTTATTTATTATTTACAAAATCACGTCCCTCCTGCCCGGGAACAATTGATGGATGATATTATCAATAATTACAAACCGGCCATTTCTGTCATTACTGAAATAGAATTATTATGTTGGAGGTCTGCTACAGATAATGATCTTACTATTCTTAAAAAATTCATCGCGGATGCAACTGTTTTTGAATTGGATCAAAATATAAAGTCTGAAGTTATTTCTATTAGAAAACAATTCAACTTAAAGCTTCCCGATGCTGTAATAGCTGCTACCGCTTTAAAGAATGGCTACACTTTAATAAGCCATAACTACAAGGATTTTAAAAAAGATTGAAGAACTTCATTTATTAGATCCATTCCAGATTATTTAGATTCCATAGTTTCCATCCCTTAAAAGTAATTTTTACTGCCACCCCAATATCATCTGCAATCGATGTAATATGATGCCTAATCATTAATTGGTATCTTTGCACATACCTTTATATAAACTCAAATGTCAATTACTTCAAACGAAGAACTTTCGGGGATGCAAAAAGTAAGCGAAGCGGTGGCCGTGGTATTGAAAGCCATGCGCGAGCATTGCCAACCCGGCATGAGCGCCAAAGAACTGGACGATTTCGGCGGAGTGATGCTAACCGAGATGGGCGCAAAATCTGCTCCTAAACTAACTTATGATTTTCCCGGACATACCTGTATATCTGTTAATCATGAGGTTGCGCATGGTATCCCATCTGCCGATAAAATTCTGAAAAATGGCGACCTCATCAACATTGATGTATCTGCCGAGCTGGATGGCTTTTGGGCCGACAATGGCGGTTCATTTGTTTTGGGCGAGGATATCAATAATCACCTGCCACTAGTAAAAGCATCAAAGCAAATCTTACAAGCGGCAATTAGCCAGATTAAAGGCGGTGTTAAAATTGCCGACATCGGTATGCTGATCGAAAAACAAGCTGCTAAACGTGGCTTCAAAGTAATTAAAAACCTGGCCGGCCATGGTGTAGGCCGCAGCCTGCACGAAGAACCGCACGAAATACTCAACTGTTACGATCGCGATAACAAAACCCGTTTCCGCAAAAATTCTATTGTGGCTATCGAAACTTTTATTGCCACCCACTCTACCTACGCCAATGAAGGCGCAGATGAATGGACCTTAACGGGCAACAAAGGCGGTTACGTTGCCCAGCACGAGCATACTATTATGGTAACAGATGGCGTACCAGTGATACTGACCAAAGAGAACGGAATATATTAAGAGAGATGCAAGAAACAAGAGCCGAGAAACAAGATAGAATAGTCGCAATTTTTCGTTCTCGATTCCTGATTCCAGAATCACAATCAGGATTATCTTTTGTCTTGATTCTTGTCTCTTGGCTCTTGCATCTATTATTTAGAATTTATCCAAATAACATTTGCCCAAACCTACACTATCATTTGGGTGTTAAATTTTGTACATTCGCCGCGTTAGGCCTGTTAAAGGCTCACACATCGGAATTACTTTTTACTTATAAAATCAAATACAAATGGCTTTTGATTTAGACATGATTAAAAAGGTTTACGACCGCTACAGCACGCGTATTGACGCTGCCCGTAAAGCGACCGGAAAATCTTTAACGCTTACAGAGAAAATTTTATATGCTCACCTTTCTGAAGGCGATGCTAAAACTGCATTTGCACGTGGTGTAGACTACGTTGACTTTGCACCAGACCGTGTAGCCATGCAAGATGCTACTGCACAAATGGCGTTATTGCAATTTATGCAGGCTGGCCGTCCGCAAGTAGCTGTACCTTCTACCGTGCATTGCGATCACCTGATCCAGGCTAAAATTGGCGCAGATCAGGATCTTTCTACTGCAAAAGACATTAATAAAGAAGTATACGATTTTCTATCGTCTGTTTCTGATAAATATGGTATCGGCTTCTGGAAACCTGGTGCAGGTATTATCCACCAGGTAGTGTTAGAGAACTACGCTTTCCCGGGTGGTATGATGATCGGTACCGACTCGCACACACCTAATGCAGGCGGTTTGGGCATGGTTGCTATTGGCGTTGGTGGTGCTGATGCCTGCGACGTGATGGCAGGCTTACCTTGGGAGCTAAAATTTCCTAAATTAATTGGTGTACACTTAACAGGTAAACTTTCTGGCTGGACTTCTGCTAAAGACGTTATCCTGAAAGTGGCTGGTATCCTTACTGTAAAAGGTGGTACAGGCGCTATCGTTGAATATTTTGGCGAAGGAGCCCGTTCATTATCTGCAACAGGTAAAGGTACTATCTGTAACATGGGTGCCGAAATCGGCGCTACTACTTCTATCTTCGGTTACGACGAGAAAGCTGAAATTTACCTGCGCGGTACACAACGTGCCGAAATTGCTGATGCAGCTAACGCTATCGCTGAGTACTTAACCGGTGATGCCGATGTTTACGCTAACCCGGAACAATATTTTGACCAGGTTATTGAAATTAACTTGAGCGAACTGGAACCACACGTAAACGGCCCATTCACTCCGGATTTGGCATGGCCTATCTCTAAATTTGCTGCCGCTGTTAAGGAAAACAACTGGCCGGTAAAATTAGAAGTTGGTTTGATAGGTTCATGTACCAACTCATCATACGAAGATATTACCCGTGCAGCATCTATTGCACAACAGGCTATTGATAAAAACCTAAAAGCCAAAGCAGAATACACTGTAACCCCAGGCTCTGAGCTTGTACGTTACACGGTAGAGCGCGATGGTTACTTAAATACATTTGAGCAAATTGGTGGTGTAGTATTGGCAAATGCTTGCGGTCCGTGTATCGGTCAGTGGTCGCGCCATACTGATGATCCAACCCGCAAAAACTCTATCATCACTTCGTTTAACCGCAATTTCGCTAAACGCCAGGATGGTAACCCTAATACTCACGCATTTGTAGCCTCTCCGGAGATTGTTACCGTTTTTGCTATTGTGGGCGATTTAAGCTTTAACCCGTTAACTGATACTGTAACCAACGAAGCTGGCGAGCAAGTTAAATTTGACGAACCAGTTGGTATCGAAATGCCGATTAAAGGTTATGCGGTTGAAGATGCAGGTTACCAGGCACCAGCCGAAGATGGCAGCCACGTTGAAGTTAAGGTTGATCCAAAATCAGCCCGTTTACAATTGTTGGAGCCATTTGCAGCTTGGGAAGGTACAGACATTACCGGCTTAAAACTTTTGATTAAAGCTAAAGGTAAATGTACAACAGATCATATCTCTATGGCTGGCCCATGGTTGAAATTCCGTGGTCACCTGGATAATATTTCTAACAACATGCTGATCGGTGCGATCAACTATTTTAACAATAGCCCCGATTCTGTTAAAAACGAATTAACCGGCGAATACGGTCCTGTTCCGGCTACTCAACGCGATTACAAAGCACATGGTATAGGTTCAATCGTAGTGGGCGACGAAAACTATGGCGAAGGTTCATCACGCGAGCACGCAGCTATGGAACCACGCCACTTAGGTGTACGTGCTATCCTGGTAAAATCATTTGCTCGTATCCACGAAACCAACCTTAAAAAACAAGGTATGCTGGGTATCACTTTCGCAGATACTGCAGACTATGATAAAATACAGGAAGATGATACATTTGACATTGTTGGTTTAACCACCTTTACACCGGGTGTACAGTTAACCGTGGTATTACATCATAAAGATGGTTCAACAGAATCATTCCCTGTTAACCATACTTATAACGCTCAGCAAATTGAGTGGTTTAAAGCTGGGGGTGCGTTAAACATCATCCGCAGACAAATGAACTAATTAACCTTTCGGTTTAGTGAATATAAAAAGGGACGCGATGAGCGTCCCTTTTTTGGTTTTATAGTGGCGTTGCAAACGCTGGGAAGTATTGCGCACGCGATGCAATCGCGCGCGAGTGAGAACACGTAATGAAAAGCGCATAAGATATTTCTCTTGCGCGCGATTGCATCGCGTGCTTAAAACTTCATAGCGTTTGCAACGCTTAAACTTGCAATTATACGTATGGATAATTATCTTAGGCTAACCTAACCGCCTATATGTCTCACCAATATAAAGTCCGCAACCCAGATGATATTTACTTCGTAACTTTTACAATAGTTGATTGGGTTGATATATTTACACGGCCTGTCTATAAACAACTCATAATCGAATCTTTGATCTACTGCCAGCAGCATAAAAAATTAGAAGTACATGCATATTGCTTAATGACGAATCATATTCACTTATTGGTATCAGCAGAATTACCAGCCAAGCTTGCCGATATTATCCGTGATTTTAAAAAACATACTAGTAAACAAATCATCAAATTAATTGATCAGGAAAATGAGAGCCGCAGAAACTGGTTGCTTTTCAGGTTTGCATATAACGGTAAATACATCCAGCGTGTGCAGGACTACAAGGTATGGCAAGATGGTTATCATGGTATTGCATGTGATCGAATAGAAATACTTCTGCAGAAGCTTGACTATATCCACGATAACCCGGTAAGGGCTGGAATTGTAGCCGAGCAAGAGCATTATTTATATAGTTCGGCAAGTAACTATGCGGGTTTATCAGGTTTAATGGAAATATCCATCTTAAATTTGGGCGTGGCGTAGAGGCGTTACAAACGCGAAGAAGTTTTAAGCACGCGATGCAATCGCGCGCAAGTTTCCTTCTTACTTATTCCTCGCGCGCGAATACATCGTGTGCGCATACTTCCCAGCGTTTGTAATGCCACGCTGTGCAAGAAACAAATTCCCCATTTCCACAATTTTTTCCCCACTATTTCTTTTGGAGAAATATTCCCAAGAACTAAGAAGTGGCATTAAACACACTCAAAGGCACTTTTCAAGATTCCCTCAGCTGCGGTATAGGTTTTGCCTTAACCTATATATCAAACGTTAATTAAAACTTTTAAAACATAAAATCATGAACAACTCAATCATCATCGCAGGTATCGTAGCACAAGCAGCTCCATTGTTTTTTGTAGTTAAAACTATCGCAGCAAAATTCAATAACTAAGCATTAAACCTTTCTATTATCAAATAATCTATACATTATAAAACAACAAATATCATGAACCACGCAATCGTAATCGCAGGCATCGTAGCACAAGCAGCTCCATTAGTGTTAATCGTTAAGATCATAGCAGCAAGAGTTAACAACTAATCCACCGGGACAACCAACATCTATTATCAAATAATAACTTTAACAATATCATGAGCAACGCAATTATCATCACAGCCATTACAACAGCAGCACCACTTTACTTCATCGTAAAAAGCATTGCATTAACTATCAATAATAACTAATATGGAAACGAACAGCAGTGATAATTGATAAGTGTCTTTATAGATCGACTTATCAATTATCAAACTTAAGTCCTGCTGTAAAAAGATGTACGTTGTACATCAAGGAATATCTCTAAGGCTATTACTCAGCCAAACGCTCTTTCAGGAATTTTCCGGTATAAGAATCCAGATCATTCACCAGGTCTTCGGGCAAACCTTCAAACACCAGCTTACCGCCTTTATCGCCACCTTCGGGGCCAATATCTATTACCCAGTCGGCACTTTTAATCACGTCCATATTATGTTCAATAACAATAATAGTATTACCCTGATCTAACAGCGCATCGAACGATTTCAGCAACTTCTTAATATCTGCGAAGTGCAAGCCCGTAGTCGGCTCATCAAATATAAATAGTGTTTTGCTGGTATTATTACCCTTAATCAAAAACGAGGCTAACTTAATCCGTTGCGCTTCGCCGCCCGATAGTGTATTAGATGATTGCCCCAACTGCACATAACCCAAACCAACATCAACCAAAGGTTTCAGCTTGTTAATGATCTTGACTTCCTTTTTAAAGAATTCCAGCGCGTTATCGATGGTCATCTCCAAAACTTCCGATACGTTTTTATCCTGGTAAGTTACGTCGAGCACATTTTGCTTAAAGCGTTTGCCGTTACAGGCTTCGCAAGGCAAAAATATATCAGCCATAAACTGCATCTCAATTTTTACTTCGCCCTCACCCTGGCAAACATCGCAACGGCCCCCCTCTACGTTAAAAGAGAATGCCGAAGGCTTTAAGCCCGAACCTTTAGCTGCAGGCTGTGAAGCATATAAGTTACGAATCTCGTCCCAAGCCTTAACATAGGTAACCGGGTTAGAGCGCGACGAACGGCCGATCGGGTTTTGATCTACCGTTTCCACCTGTTCTATCTGCGCATAATCGCCTTCAATACTATCATATGATCCTGTTTGCTCGCCATTATAGTTACCCAAAACCTTTTGCAGGGCAGGGGCTAAAATACGTTTCACCAAACTGGTTTTGCCCGAGCCGGATACACCCGTTACCACCGTAAGTACCCCTAACGGAAACTTAGCTGTAATACTTTGCAGGTTGTTTTCCCTGGCTCCTTTTATAATAATAGAGTCGCTCCATTTACGGCGATGCGCGGGGATAACGATCTCTTCACGCCTGCTTAAATACTTACCGGTTAAACTATCCGAGTCAGTAATAATTTCATCGTACGTGCCTGCAAAAATAAGTTCACCGCCATGCGTACCGGCTTCGGGGCCAATATCAATGAGGTAATCTGCAGCCTGCATAATTTCTTCTTCGTGTTCTACTACTAATACGGTATTACCGGCATCGCGCAACAGTTTCAACACCGTGATCAGTCGTTGTGTATCGCGTGGGTGCAGGCCAATACTTGGCTCGTCCAGCACATATATCGAACCAACCAAACTACTGCCTAATGAAGTGGCCAGGTTAATTCGTTGCGACTCCCCGCCCGACAATGTATTTGATAAACGGTTAAGCGTTAAATAACTTAACCCTACATCGTTTAAAAATATTAAGCGATTTTTAATTTCCAGCAATAAACGCTTGCCAATCTTTTCGTCGTGGGCGCTTAGCTCCAGGCTACCGAAAAATTCCAGCGCCTTGTCTAATGGCATCAATACAATATCGGTGATAGATTTGCCTGCTATTTTTACATACGATGCATCCTGGCGCAGGCGGCTGCCCTTACACTCGGGGCAAACGGTTTTACCACGGTAACGCGATAAAATTACGCGGTATTGGATCTTATAGGTCTGCTCTTCCAGTTCTTTAAAAAACTCGTCCAACCCGCGAAAGTATTTGTTACCCTTCCACAAAACAGCTTTCTCGGCTTCTGTCAACTGGTTATACTGCCGGTGGATCGGAAAGTCGAATTTAAGCGCATGCTTAACAAGGGCATCATTCCACTCGCGCATTTTTTCGCTGCGCCATGGGGCAATAGCACCTTCGTATACGGTTTTACTTTTATCAGGCACAACAAGATCTTCATCAATGCCGATGATCTTGCCATAGCCTTCACAACGTTTACATGCGCCGTAAGGATTATTAAAGCTAAAAAAGTTGGGCGAAGGTTCTTCGAAACGGATGCCGTCCAGCTCAAATCTGTCGCAGAAAAAGGCTTCGGTTTCGTGTTCGGTATCCGGGTGCGGGTAACGTACGTAGCAATCGCCACGGCCTTCAAAAAATGCAGTCTGGATAGAGTCGCCCATACGGCTGATGGTTTCATCATCGGCATTTACAGAAATACGGTCGACCACAATCCGCACCTGGTTCTCGGCAAGCGAATCATTTACAACAGTTTCATCTTCCAGGATACTTTCTATCCGGTTTACTTCCCCCTTATATTCTATCCGTACAAAACCTTTCTGCATCAAAACGGCCAACTCTTCTTTTAAAGAGCGATCGTTATGCGGATGCAGGGGGCATAATATGGTAACCTGCGTTTCGGCAGGCATGGCTGTTAAAAAGTTAATTACATCTGTAGTACTATCCTTTTTTACCCTTTTGCCCGATACCGGAGATAAAGTATGCCCAATACGCGAAAACAATAATTTAAGGTAATCATAGATCTCGGTAGAGGTACCAACGGTTGACCGCGGATTAGAGGTGATCACCTTTTGCTCAATAGCGATGGCGGGGGCAATACCACGGATATAATCAACATCGGGCTTATTCATACGGCCCAGAAACTGGCGTGCATAGCTGGATAAGCTCTCTACATACCGGCGCTGCCCCTCGGCATAAAGGGTATCAAAAGCCAGAGACGATTTGCCCGAACCAGACATGCCGGTTATCACAACCAACTTGTTTTTTGGTATAGCAACATCAATGTTTTTGAGGTTGTGTACCCGCGCTCCTTTTATAATAATATGATGTTGTGGATCTGCTTCTGTTGCTTTAATCATCGGTATGGATATCCTGTCTTTTAAGAGGTTGCAAAAATCCTAAAAGATTTAGCATATTCCAAATAGACACTTAAAAAACTACATATAAGAGAGAAAGCACCCATAACAGTTTTTTAAAATAATTTGTTTGTTAACGAAATAATTGTTTTATTTGGTATAACAATTCTAAAAAAAGAAAGAGGAACCCCTATAGATTAGAACTTTACTTAAACAAGTATTTTTTAAATTAATTACGTTTAAAGTAGTAGTTCTATGGATTTTCAATTGAAAAGTGATCAGGAATTAATCCATCTATATATTGCGGGTGATGAAAGTGGGTTGGTGGAGTTAATCCGACGTTATCAATCCAAAATATACACTTCCATTTATTTACTGGTAAAAGATCAATATCTGGCCGAGGATATCTTTCAGGATACCTTTATTAAGGTAATTAACACCCTTAAGGCTGGGAAATATAACGAAGAAGGTAAATTTTTACCCTGGGTTACCCGCATAGGCCATAACCTGGTGATAGACCATTTCCGTCGCGAAAAGCGTACACCCTTAGTTAGCAATGGCGAAGACTTCGATATTTTTGAAGTACTGGGCAATTATGATGAGAGCACGGAAGACAAAATGGTGCGCGAACAAACCCATAAAGACTTAAAATCATTAATACACTTATTGCCGTCCGAGCAGAAAGAAGTATTAATTATGCGCCACTACGGCGACCTAAGTTTTAAAGAAATTGCCGATATAACCGATGTAAGCATCAATACAGCCCTTGGCCGGATGCGCTATGCCCTAAACAACCTGCGTAAAATGATGCAGACTAAAGAGTTGAGTTTAAAAAACTAATTAATTTTTAAGCTAAGTAAAATAATCCATTTAAGGCTGCGTTTGTTATCATATACAAACTTTACAAGCTTATGGGTGAACTTTTTACAACAACGTTTTTAAATGTAATCAATAACCAGGATGCTATGGATAAGTCAAATGTTATCGAGAACATGGATGCCGATGAAATGTTATTTTATCACTCGCTCCGCACAGATATGGATCAGTTACAACTGAAACCAAATCTGCAAACCATTCATAATATATTGAATTACTCTAAGCACTTGCGTTAAAGATCTTCATAATAAGAGCCCCGGTTTCATCGGGGCTCTTATTATATTTGTGCAATGCTTAAACAAGAACGCTACCGCCACTTTGTAGATTATTTTTCAAAGAACCAGCCTAACGCTGTTACAGAACTGCACTATTCCAACCCATTCGAGTTACTGGTAGCTGTAATACTCTCTGCCCAATGCACCGATAAGCGCATTAACCAGGTTACCCCTGCCCTTTTTGAACGTTACCCAACGCCAGAGTCGCTGGCCGAATCAACTGTTGAAGAAATATTTTCTTATATCCGCAGCGTAAGCTATCCTAATAATAAAGCCAAACACCTTTCGGGCATGGGCCAGATGTTGGTAGAGAAATTTAACAGCGAGGTACCCGGTAATATGGAAGACCTGCAAAAGCTCCCAGGCGTAGGCCGAAAAACGGCCAACGTTATTGTATCGGTTATCTTTGACATCCCGGCCATCGCGGTAGATACCCACGTGTTTCGGGTGGCCAACCGTATTGGCTTAACCACAAATGCACGCACACCACTGGCGGTAGAGCGGCAACTGATAGAGCATCTGCCAAAATCAACCCTAAGTGTGGCACATCATTGGCTGATATTACATGGGCGGTATATTTGCCTGGCCCGCAGGCCTAAATGCGAAATTTGCCCACTTACCTATTTTTGCCGCTATTACGAGCGTGCTAATACAGAATCTGCCTTATTAAAAGCAGCAACCGCCCAACAGAAGAAACTAGAGGCCGCCAAGAAGAAAAAACTGAATGCCACTACACACAAGGCTTTGAAGAAGATTAGTGTGGATAAGAATATTTGATTCTCCCTTCTATCTTAGGTAAGTTTACTAATTAAATAAAACCGCTTGTCATTCTGAACGTAGTGAAGAATCTTCTGTAATAGTAAGTTTCAACCAGAATAGCGAAGAAGATTCTTCACTACGTTCAGAATGACAAAACAAAAACAATTAAAAAATAAATTACTAATTTTATTAGCATTTAATAATTTTATATTATATTTGTTCAAGAAACAATAAAGATGAGCAACCCGGATAAATTGAAAGCATTGCAGCTTACGTTAGATAAGCTGGAAAAGTCGTACGGCAAAGGAACTGTTATGAAATTGGGCGATAATACCATAGAACCTATGGAGTTTATTTCAACCGGTTCAATAAGTTTAGATATCGCACTTGGTATAGGCGGTTTGCCTAAAGGCCGGGTAATTGAAATATACGGGCCGGAGTCTTCCGGTAAAACTACACTGGCTATCCATGCCATTGCAGAGTGCCAGAAAAAAGGCGGTATTGCCGCATTTATTGATGCAGAGCATGCGTTCGATCGTTTTTACGCTAAGAAATTAGGTGTAGATGTAGAGAACCTGCTAATCTCTCAACCAGATAATGGAGAGCAAGCCTTGGAAATTGCCGATAACCTAATCCGCTCTGGAGCTATCGATATTATCGTAATTGACTCTGTGGCTGCCTTGGTACCTAAAAGCGAGATTGAAGGCGAAATGGGCGATTCTAAAATGGGTTTACATGCCCGCTTAATGTCGCAAGCATTACGTAAGCTAACCGGTACTATCAGCAAAACAGGCTGTTGCTGTATCTTCATTAACCAGTTGCGCGAGAAAATTGGTGTAATGTTTGGTAACCCCGAAACTACTACCGGTGGTAACGCCCTTAAATTTTATGCTTCGGTACGTTTGGATGTACGCCGGATCTCTCAAATTAAAGACAGCGACGAAGTTTCTGGTAACCGCGTAAAAGTAAAAGTTGTTAAAAATAAGATTGCACCGCCATTTCGTATTGCCGAGTTCGACATTATGTTTGGCGAAGGTATCTCCAAGGCAGGTGAAATTATTGATCTGGGTGTTGATTTCAACATCATTAAAAAAGCAGGTTCATGGTTTAGCTATGGCGATACCCGCTTAGGCCAGGGCCGCGATGCGGTTAAGCAGCTTATCCTTGACAACCCTGAATTAGCGGAAGAACTGGAAGAAAAAATCAAAGCATCTATCACTGCCGATAAACTGGCAGAAGCATAGTATTTACAATACATTGTATGTGAAGGCCGTTCGCTTAGTAAGCAAACGGCCTTTTTTCTTTCCAACCCCATCTTTTTTTCTTTCCAATCCGTCATCCCGAACTTGTTTCGGCACTCCACAAGATAGGTAAAACGTACTACATATTGCAAGACTTTGTAAGTCTTAAACTTAGCATGTGAGATACCAAAGGCAAAGACTACTTGGGTAATCAGTTTTATTGCCTCAGCTGGCTGGCTATGTATCTGCATCGCACTTTCGTGATAAATTTTTAGAAATTCTAACCCCGGCAGAATGGGGAAAAGTAATGGAAACCAAATAGCATAAAGGTATTCACGCCTGCTAAATCCGAAATAGAAAATTTTTATTTCCACAAATCTATCAAGGTCGCTGCTTGCATGCCCATGCATGGAAAATGTTAACCTTATTTCTTTGAGAAAGTTGTTGGTTTATCATCATCAAATATTCCTCGGCGAACTTCGACTTCGTTACTGCTTAAACTTTCCGGATCTGTGACCATGCTGTCCGAAGTTTTGAAACTTCATACCACTATGCTTGTAGATTGCATCTAAAGTAAACAAGAAAGGCCATCAGATAAAAACGGACAGCCTTCTGTCTTAGTAGAATGGGAGCGGCAAAAGTTCTAACTTTCATCGTGATATAGAGGCAATTGTAGCTGCGAAGAAAATTATTGAAATCACCAGCCATTTTAAGATAAAAGCTTGATTTTCTCAAATAGTGAAATATCAATATTTTGATAAGTTTTCTAAATGGTTATGATAATGTTCAGTTATAATTTACTAATAAAACCATCAGGAAAAATAATCCGCACATAGAAAATACTCATTTTACCGGGCTAAATAACTATTACATATCTTACTCCAATTATGGAATCATGCATTTTATGCGAACAAATCGCAAAGTTAAAACATAGTCATATGATTCCTAAATTTGTATTCAAGTGGCTTAAGGAAACAGGTTCAGGGTATCTAAGAGGTGGCGACAATTTTAATATCCGAGTTCAGGATGGCCCTGCTTACAAAATGCTTTGTGCCAAATGTGAGCAATCATTTGGCAATGAAGAAACTTTCTTCGCTTCAAGAATTTTCTACCCGATTGTCAATGAGGAAGCTCGTGAGTTTGCTTATGATGAGCGATTTTTTAGCTTCGTCGTATCTGTTATTGGAGGTTATAACCTAACTGTATATTACACGACCACACATGACCTGTTTACGAATGTAACTCAACAGGATAACATTAAAAATCTGTTTTATACGTCATATCAAAATCTGGGACTAAGTTCAAATCTTGGTTCAACATTAACAGCAGCGTTTCACCCAGCCGCCTGGTGGGATATGAATTTTGTATTGGATGGGTTTTATCAGCACGAGGCATCTAAGTATTTACAAGGGAGTTATAATCGTCACAACTTTTCCTATGACGGAATGATGAATCAGTCTTTTATGATCAATAAAAATTGTTAATGTCATTAAGTTTTTGGTTCCCATGTAACACAGCCACAAGGCGTTGCTTGGTGGTTGTGTTCTTTTCAATAACGAAATTTTTGACCAATAAAATTTGTCTTTTTATAAAAAAACCACCTCTCGGCAGTCATTATTACTTAGAAGAATTGAAATGCTCAATTATTATATTACAAAAAACCAGGCCCTGAAGTCATTTCAAGGCCTGGTTTTCAGAATAAAACTAGATAAAAATCGATTATTTACTTTCAGCAATAATTATATCAGATAGTTTATCCGGCATAGAAATGAAAGGTGTATGACTGCTTTGCAGTGTGTAAACCTTTTCAACTTTACCGGCTTTTACCATACGTTGCTGAGCAATGTAGCTAATTGTATGGTCATTAATGGTATAAATATATACCTTCTTAACACTGCCAAAATTCTTTTCGGTCAGGTGTACCTTTTCAGCAAGAGGAGCTAACGGCTCTGGTTTAATATTAGCTGCAAGGTATTCCTGAACTTGTTGTGGCGCATCCGCCGCCAAAATGTCTGCTACACCTTCTTTAGCAATTATTGCTGCACCGTGTTCCTTATCTACTGTAAGGCTCCCGCTGATGTGAGAATTCGAATCCTGTCCTGCAAGTCCTAAAAGGCTGTCGCCATCAATTGGAAGCGCCGCCGCCAAGTAAACTAATTTTTTTATTTGTGAAGGTATTTCTTCAGCCACTTGGCTAATTATTAACCCCGCAAAACTATGCCCAACCAGAATCACATTGTTGCGGGAACCGATTGCCGCTTTGACCTGGTCAACATAGGTTTGAAAAGTTATTTTCGCAAAAGGTGTTTGGTCTTTTCCGTGGCCAGTAAGGTTAATAGCAATAACCTCATGACCTTGTGCTTTTAATAGTGGTACTACGGCATCCCATGAAGATACGTCAGCCCATGCGCCATGGACTAAAATAATTGTTTCCATTTTTTTATTTGATTTAGTTGTTGATGCAAATGAGGTGTAAGCAAGTACACTCATTGCGATTGTTATTAATAAATTTTTCATTTTTTTAAATTGGTTTAAGCGACATAGGCTTTTAGAATACCCAGTAAAAGCCTTGATTTTAATTTCAGTTTTTACTGGTTTGATTAAGTTATTTTATGTTTAGGTTGCTTAAAAAGGACGTGATATTGTCTGAAATTTCTTTATGATATTCTTCTAAAGCGAAATGGCTTGTGTTGTATAAATGTAATTCCGCATTTGGCAGGTCGGTTAAAAATGCTCTGGCCGCAGCTTCAGGAAAGAAAGGGTCATTTTTACCCCAAACAAGTAATGTTTTAGGTTGATGGGTGCGAAAGTATTCTTGCCATTTAGGATATTCTGCGACATTGCTTGAATAATCGTGTAATAAATCAAGATGGATTTCATCCAAGCCCGGTTTTGATAAGTTTTGCAGGTCGGATAAAAATGCATCCGGGCTTATCAATTCCGGGTTCTCAATACCTGTAAAGTAAAATACTTTAATACCGTCCAGGGTCATTAAAAATCGTATCGGCTTCTCTGTTTCTTCATTTCTGTTTTCCAGAAAAGGCATTGCAGCGCCAAATCCTTCGCCGATACCTTCCATGTATGCATTAGCATTTTGAATAATTAACGATTGAATTAACTCAGGTCTCTTAGATGCCAATCTAAAACCAATTGGGCCGCCGTAATCAAAAGCATATAAGGTAAATGCTTTGATACCAATTTGATCAATAAACTTTTCTACGGTAATTGTTAAATTTTCAAAGCTGTATTTGTAATCTGCAGTTGACGGGGCTTCGCTGTTTCCGAATCCTGGGTAATCGGGCGCTATCAAATGATAATCGTTCTTCAGGTCTTCAATTAAATTCCTGAAACTAATGGAAGATGAAGGAAAACCACCTAATAAAAGTATAGTAGGTTTGTTGCTGTCACCGGCTTCACGGTAAAAAATGTTGACTCCATCAATATTTATTGTTTTATAAGCTACTTTGTAATTTTTCATTTTATGTTTTTTTTAGATTTGTTTAAAAGATATTTATTATTGATTTGCGACAAATTATAATTCCTCAGCAAGGGGGAAATCAATTTCAAAGGCGGTAAGGTTGTGGATATAGTTGCTGATAATTTTATCGCCGATTACAATAATCACGTCGACCAGATTGGCTTCTGTGTAACCCGCCTCAAAAAAAGCTTCTAAAAGGGCGTCATCAGCACGCCCGTGGCTTACGGTAATGCTTTTGGCTAATTTCACAAGTGCATCAATTTTACTATCAAAACCGGCGCTGCCGTTTCTCAAATCAATAACTTGCTCATCGGTGAATCCATTCATTTTACCAAGTACGGTGTGTGCACTTAGGCAATAGCGGCATCCATTTACCTGGCTTACCACAAGATTAATTACTTCTCTTTCTTTTGCTCTTAACGTGCTTTTTCGGTTCTGAAAAGTCAGATAATCAGCCAAAGCCGTTTCGCTCTTGGCGAAGTAGGCATACAGGTTAGGAACAAAGCCTAAGCCTTTCTGCAGATTATCAAACAATTGTTGATTAGTGGCAGAAACTTCTGCTCTTGCGGGAACATCGAAAGTCCTTTTTCTTATAGGTGTCATTTTGTACTATTTAATTGCTTTCTGTCGTTATTGACAATACAAAGATGCTATCAAAGGTGAGCCTGTACCAATGAAGTAGATTAGGAAATAAGGGCGAACTGGTTAGGGCAAAAAAGTTGAACCAGATTAACTTTTTATCGGGCAACACGTTTCGAAAAACAAAAAGCCACCAAATGGCGGCTCTTTGTGATGCATAAACTTATTAAGTTGAGTGTTCGTTAAACAACAACTTTTATTTAGTTGCCCTTTTATTTCTCAATTTAGAAAGATATTCAGTTGTCATCCCCAAGTATGAGGCAAGGGCATATTGAGGAACACGATTAACAATTTTAGGGTATTTATGCAGAAAGCTTTCATATCTGAATTCTGCTGTTTGCGTAAGATTTGTGATTAGCTGCCGAAAATGGAATGCCTGTGCCCTTTCTGCCGAAATACGAAAAAACGTTTCATATTTGTGATTTGCCTGTTTAAGCATGTCCTCATTTTCTCGGCTTAGTTGTAGAATGATGCTGTCTTCCAGCGCAATTACAAACATGGTAGCCTGCTCGGCATTATAATAACTGTTGTAGTCAGTTATCCACCAATCCTCAATTGCAAATTGGATGGTATGATCTTCTCCGTTATCAATAACGACATATGCCCTAAAAGCACCAGCGCATACAAAATTTCTATAATTTGCAGTAAAACCTGGCTGTACAATAAACTGACGTTTTTTTACCCTTGTCAATTTAAATTGAGAAAGCATAAAATTTAATTCGTCGACCGTTAACGGCACTCTTTGTAGGATGTGGCTTGCAAGCGGTTCAAAATCCTGGTTCAGCATAACTGTTAATCACCTATTGTTAATTGTTAAACATAATTTATATTACAACCTGATATTAGAAAGACCTGGAGTTGATTATTTTAAAAATGCCCTTATATATCCAGCTATTTCCTGCGCCGATTCGTCTAATGCGAAATGTCCAGCATTAAGCAAGTGTATCTCGGCATTTGGTACATCCTTTTTGTAGGCCTCCGCACCGGCTACTGTAAATGAAGGATCGTACTTCCCCCATACCACCAACAGGCGCGGTTGAAATTTTCGCATCCAATCTTGAAACTTTAAATAAAACGGCAAATTATTTTTATAATCATAAAAAAGATCAAGTTGAATTTGTAATACCCCTGGTTTGTTTAACCATGCCAATTCATCCGTCCAGTAGTCGGGATTGATTAAATCAGGTTCCGGGTTATTTCCGACATGCCTTCCCCTGGTGGCTTCCGCCGAACTGAAGTTCTTTATAATTGATGATTCATTTGATTTGCTATCATTCCAAAAGGCACGTCTTGTTGTCCAAAGAGGGGACAAACCTTGTTCATGGCTTACCGCATTTTGAATAATAATGGAAGTGATTTTTTCAGGGTGGGCTAAAACAAGTCTGAAACCAATAGGCCCACCATAATCCTGCACATACAAACTGTATTTAGTTAAACCTAATGCAATGGTAAAATCACCAATAAATTCTCCCAGATGGTCGAACGTATATTTAAAATCTGCGGCTGGCGGCATTTCACTGTTGCCAAAACCAGGGTAATCAGGAGCTATTAAATGGTATCGATCCGCTAACAAAGGCAATAGCGTATTAAACATACGGGACGAAGATGGAAAGCCATGCAATAGCAAAATAACCGGGGCGCTCGTAGAACCGGCTTCCCGGTAAAAGACGTGAACTCCATTTATTAAGATAGTTTTATAACGCGTTCTGGTATCAGTTTTTATCAAATTTGAACCTGTTGACATATGATTTACATCATTTTTAACAGTATCCTGCGCCTGAATGTGAAGCGCACCGCATAAAAGAATTATTGAAAATATTTTTTTCATTTTGTAACAATTTATTATGCAAAGAGGAACAATTCCACATTAAAGCAATATCTCTAAACCAGTTTAATGGGTTGCACCCTGTTAAAACCCATTACCGGCAGCGATAATTTTATGTTTACTCCAGATAGCGTTTATAGCGTATGCTATTCGAATGAATTGCAGATCCTATGCTGAGTTGGGCAGCAGAACTGAAGGTAAAATCAATGTTGTGTTTTAAACTCTTTTTTCGATGGCTCGAAATTAGTCATCAAATTTAATGACACAAAATGATTATAAGTGATTGCATTAATCATCTATAATGATTAACATAAAGTAACACGACTAATTCAATTATTTAACCCGCAGCAAAAACAGGCACTTTCGCAAAGCAGGCGGGGGTGATGAATGGAAAATGAAAAATTAACTTGATCTGGTGTATTTATAACGGAGTCAAAAGACCGGGTGAATTACATTCTAAAATGCCTAAAGCATCCCGTCGATTATTGGATATACAGCTTAAGCAGCTTTCAAAGCTCGGTATACTCAACAAAACAAATTTTGATCAACAGCCTTTAAAAGTAGATTATGAACTCACACCGCTGGGTATGACATTGATACCTTTGATAGAAGTAACCGAGCAATGGGGAGAAACTCACCGTGACGTGTTAGAGCCATTATTTCAGATACTTGTTTAACAACATGCTTTAAGTCCCAATATAAATAAAGACCCAGATATCGTTCGAAACATAAAAGGGGAAATCAATTTTCAAAAAACGATTAAAACTTCACCCGATTCAAGAAGTGACTCGAGTTTTGTCCGGAATAGAGGCTTATTTAGTGACTCAATAACATCTTTGATTGTTAATTCCCCTCTTTCAACACCTTCTTTTTTAATTTTGTACCGTGATTCCGCTTAAATTCCTGAGCCTGGCAATAATACCCCAACTGTAAAAGTTATTAACCACACCAATTAATAAAGTATTCTTTCCGGTTTTAAGCGGAATGTTTACCATAGAATTATCGATGTTGAGGCATCCATTCGGAAACTTTGCAAGCGGTAACCCGAATTGATTTTTATCTGCATCAATTAAAATATTATTTGCGAAAACATACACTTCATCACAAAATCCAAGCTGCATCTGCATTACCTGATCCTTTGTGGAATTAATGGTAGTTTTTAGCCAAACGTATCGGCCGGTATCATTTACTCCAAATTTTCGGGATAAGTTGATCACACCACGCCTTTCCGCTGTAATCTTGCTCCATTGAGTGGAATCTTTTGGCAGGTCACCGATTGTTAATTCTTTTCCCCGGCTCATAACCTTTGATGTGCTTACTTCCCATTCCCTTATGTAATTTATATCGTATTTAGTAGGGTCTATCCCTTCCAATGGCGATAAGTTCCCAACATCATTCGGTTTAATTGTCAAATTGGCAAAATAGGCAAGTCCGTCAAATCCAATTGTTCCGGATTTGCTATTGCTTTCCAATCTCGGAATTTCTAAAACAGGCTCATCCATATCGTTTACATAAACACGCATCTGCATACCGGAAACTACCAGCTTTATATGGTTCCATTCATTGTTGTGTACTGGTGCCGGCCCATCATAGGGCGACATCATATTAAAAAGCAGCACGCCATTTACAACAGGTGCATATTGGATATCATCGTTGGTACGCTTGCTATCATCCCTTTTGGTGCGCAGATAAACATATTCGCTTTCTTTCGAATTCTGCTGACGGAAGTAAACGCCTATTGGGTTAAAATTACTTTTTTCAGCTTCTATCGGTTGTGTATCAAATTCAATTGTGCCGTTAGTGAAAACTATCCCTTTGATATTTATTTGCCCGCCGTTTCGATTCATTCTTACAGCCTTTACTCCTTTATAAGTTACAAACTCTGCTTTTGAGGCAGTAGTATCCCATCTGGACGATTCGATAGGAATTATCATTATTTTCTGATTGTTATTGACTTGTGCATGGCAGTCAAAGCAAAAAAATAGTATCAAAGGGACGGTCAGGAATAAGTTTCTTAATATCATTGCTTTTTGATTTTGGTCAAAAGAAGCAATATTTCTGGATGGAAATTCCCTTTTTGGGTCAATGATACATTCGACCTTACCAATAGGCATAATTCGCCGATGAAAAAATTTTAGATTGATGATTTTGAAAAATCATTGACGAGGCGCCTTTTCAAAAATTGATGCGCCTGCCTAAATCGCAAAATAATTAGCTGCGAAGTTTTATTTGCAAGGCTTCTGCAAAAGATCCGCCAATCGGTAATTCTATCGTACCAATTTCAACGTGGCTAGCAGAGAATGCCGTTACAAAATTCAGTGAGATAATAAAGGATCGGTGTATCCTTATAAAGTGATCGGGCGATAGGTTTTCCTCCAGTTCATATAGGGTTTGGTAGGTAATTATATCGCGATCTGCCGTATGTATTTTTATAAAACCTTTCAGTCCTTCAATATATTGAATATCCCGAACCATAACCCGAACCATTTTTTTATCAGATTTCACATAAATAAAGGGCTGGGCAAGGGTATTTGACGGCTGCAGGACGCTAGGGTAATTCATGAATTTTGCAGACCCGATGGACTCAAATTTTGAAATGGCTTTTAAAAATCTTTCAAACGAAATAGGCTTGAGCAAATAATCTACCACATTAAATTCGAAGCCGTCCAATGCGAATTCACGGGAGGCAGTAGTCAATATTATCGGAGGTGGATCTTTTAACGTACGTAATAATTCAAGGCCCGTTAATTCCGGCATTTGTATATCCAAAAACAACAGATCAACAGGCTGCTTCTTTAAAAATTGGTAAACCTGTGTGCCGTTACGACAAATTCCTGTGATTGAAAAATCAGGCAACTTGGTTAAATGGCTTTCGATAACGTCAATAGCCAGCTGCTCATCGTCGGCGATTACACATCTGATCTTACTCATAATCCAATTTTTAAATAGGCTTCAAAATATTCTTCGTGCTTGATCAGCAACAATTCATGCCGATCAGGATAGGTAAGCTCGAGCCTGCGTTTCAAATTCTTAACACCCAGACCATGTTCCCGAACTTCTATGCTTTGATGGTAGCTGTTTTTTACCCTCAAGGCCAATTCATTGCCACTAACTTTCAGATTTATTGTAACCCATCCCGAGCCATTAGTTATACCATGTTTAAAAGCATTTTCAATAAAAGGCAGCAGCAACAAGGGGGTTATCGTTTTACCGTTTAAATCTCCAAAGTATTGAAACGATACCTCCAGGCGGTCAGCAAAACGTATATCTTCAATGCTGATGTAATCCTCCAGGTATTTAATTTCCTCTGTAAGCAGTACTTTACTAGTGCCTGTTTTATAGAGCATATAATGCATGAGATCCGAAAGCCTTAACACTAATGCATTGGCTTTTGCTGAAGTATCGATGGTTAGCGCATGTAGGCTGTTAAGCGTATTGAAAAAAAAGTGCGGATTGATCTGTGCTTTTAAATAACCGAGTTCTGCAGAGATCTTTTCAATCTCTAATTCTTTGATATTTTTTTCAGTTTGATACGATCTTCTTGCAAGTCGCAAAAATGTTGTTAACGCTATCATTAAAAAAATCCGCACCGCATTCCTCAGAATACGTAACGTGATCCAAAATTGATTTTTATCCAGCAAATACCTTTCGGGAAAATGGTATTTATCCCATCTTCGCCAGATGAAATGTGCCCAGGCTCTATCTAATAAAGCTCCAAAGAATACCAAGAGTAAGAGTAAACAAATATAGGTGGCAAATTTTTTGCTGTCGTAAAATTTGGGCAGAAAAATAAGGAGGTTAGTATAGCATACAATTATTGTTGTTAATACCAATGTAATTTGCTGTACATCAAAAGTAAATGATACTACATCATTGCTCATTACACCCAGGCTTATAATTTGATAAGCGATAAAAGCTAACCAAAATAGCAGATGTAAGCCTAATTTGGGGGTTAAGGACAATTTTTTTATCATTAATATGGATGCTAACCTCCGCTTTTGAGAAGCTATTAAAATCTAAGCAAGGTAGTAACTATATAAAAATTACGAGAACTATTCAATCGGAAGAATATGGTTATGTAGCGTTGAAGCGTTTTCAACTGCGTCGAAAATCAATTTACCGACATCCTTCGGGTGAAAAAGCGAAACAGCATAATTTGTCCCGCTCAATTTTTACCGTGGTATTGTGTGCTCGTTTAGCTTACATTCTCGCCAGATCGGGGTTTATAGTTTGGTCCAATTTGAGAGCATAGGCCAGGTCAACCCGCTCCTTTCTTGTACCGTTTTTGACATAAACAAGATTTAGCAAAGGCTCACACTTAAAACATTATTAGCTGAGTAACACGGATAAGATGTAACAGATCAGGGCCGGCACAGAGAAAAGCGTTCGAAAAATGTGAAAGTAAATCCATCGGGCCCGAACCTCCGTCCAGTTTGCCGGGGGAGTTTGAACAGACCAGGCAGCAATGACCTTATTCATGCGCAAATTCGTCGGTATCGTAATGGCGATAACTGCGATGTAGCATACAGAACCGCCTATTAACAAAAATCCCGATAAAGAAGAAGAGCTCAGCGGCGAAGTCATGACCAAACTTATGCTGCCCAGAACAGCCCCCAGTATAACCGCTGGCATGTATGGG
Organism: Mucilaginibacter polytrichastri; assembly: GCF_001911425.1. Lineage (GTDB taxonomy): Bacteria > Bacteroidota > Bacteroidia > Sphingobacteriales > Sphingobacteriaceae > Mucilaginibacter > Mucilaginibacter polytrichastri. The sequence goes on from NZ_MPPL01000001.1 coordinate 3,988,910, forward strand.
TCAAAGGTTAAGTTTGTAGCCTGATGGAACTCGGTGTACGCGGTGGCCGAGGACATGTGCGACATGGCCCTTGTAAGGCCGATCCAGTTCACCATTAATCCGCCTGTGGCTAATGCAGCAAAAAACAATGTGATTAATTGAAGAAAGATAATAAAAGTCATAATAAAGTTCTGTTAGTAGCCGTCATTCAGAGGCTCGTGTTATTGGTAATTAGTTAATGTTATTAATCAGGTGTTCTTTTCGGCCACTTGTGATGAGATCCTGAAAGTTTTTGTTAGCTGATCTACACTCCGATTAAAAATTCATTTCTAAGACTGTCTGCGGAGTTTGTTTTAAGATATGCAGCGTATTCCTGCAACTTCGCGCCCCTGAACAATTTGAATGCTCAGGTGAAATAATACAAAAAGTAATATATTTCTTAATTTCATTCTAGATTTGATTTTTAACCGTAAAATTTTGGTTCATTTCACACCATCCGTTTTTCCAAGGATAAACCGGTGGGTATTCCGCGGGCCTTGTTTATCAGGAGAGTTAGCGGCCCCGATGAGTGGAACGGAATTAAAAAGTTACTTTCCCCGAAACTCCTGCCCGAGTTTTTGTCTGTCGCTAAGTAATGGCCGCTTGAAATATGCTACAAACTCTATCGAATAGATTACGCTTGCAATCTTCCATTTACCGTCAATTTTTATTAAGCTCATTTACTTGCCTCCCCAGTTTGTCATTTTGTTATCCACCCAAAAGCTGTAATCCATACTGACGGTCGCGACCGCACCGTCCTGGATTATACGAATGTTATCAAATTTATCTTCGGTTGATTTACACGTATACAGAAATCGACAAAAATCTTTGTAGGTACCTGCGGAAAAATTGCTCCTAACATTTTTTGCTCCCAATCTATGGACTTCCATGGCTTGTGAACCGTCTTTCTTCAGCAACCTTTTTTGCAAGACCAGGATCTTCCTGACCGCTCAATTTTAAATTGATAATTGGCATACTTCTACAATTAATTATTTTAATGATTGGGGCTTTCACGTAAAACCCATTTTTCTATTAGTCGGCTATAGTACTTAAACCTTACAGATAATTATCAATAAATACATTGTAAGTTAATGACCCATCTGCCGACTAATAGTCGAATACGGTAATGATAATTTACAATCTGATTTAAACGCCCCTCTTATGAACTCTTTAAAAATAATGTTTAAAAATGATCGGGGCCATGAACTTTCCGCGAGACTGGAACTGCCTGAAGGTAAACCGGATGCTTATGCAATTTTTGCGCATTGTTTTACGTGTGATAAAAATTTGAATGCTGCAAGGAACATCAGCAATGCTCTGACCAACCAAAATATCGCTGTTTTACTTTTTGACTTTACCGGCCTCGGAGAAAGTGCCGGAGAATTTGCTGAATCAAATTTTTCTTCAAATATCCGTGACCTGATCTCAGCCTCAGCATTTTTGACCACCTCTTATGAGGCACCGTCCTTATTAGTAGGCCATTCGTTAGGCGGTACGGCAGTATTATCGGTGGCAGGGTTTCTTCCTTCGGTGAAAGCAGTCGCTACGATTGGTGCACCTTTTGATGCTGCTCATGTATTACTTCTTTTTAAAAACAGCTTAAATGAAATTAATGATTTAGGACAAGCTGAAGTTGATTTAGGAGGTAGGATTTTTACCATTAAAAAACAATTTCTAGAAGATATTGGGCTCCAGCATTTAGAAGGTCTACTACCAAAATTGAATAAAGCGCTCTTGATACTTCACTCACCGCAGGATAGTACTGTCAGCATTGAAAATGCATCGGCGATATATAGATCGGCTAAACACCCTAAAAGCTTCATTTCTTTAAACGGCGCTGATCATTTACTGAGCCGAAAACAACAATCCGTCTATGCCGGAAGCTTAATTGCTACTTGGGTACAAAACTACCTAACAGGCCAATAAATAGATGGTGTTTGATTTTTAAAAATAAAAAAAACGCTGTACGCAGTCAAATACATGTTCTGAAATTACAATTTCACATTTTATAAATCATTATGCAAGAACATCATAAATGTAAATATGTATCCTTATTCCGGTATTTTGTATACGTTGTCCAGCGTGCATTGTCTCTATGTTTGTTTTATTAAAAAAACAATATAATGTCAAAAATAATTTTTATTACGGGTGCATCCCGCGGGTTGGGAAAAATATGGGCGGAAGCCTTTTTAGATAGGGGTGACAAGGTAGTTGCCACTTCAAGAAATATTGATTGTTTAAACGAGTTGGTTGATAGATATGGCAGTTCAGTATTGCCTTTAACACTTCAGGTTACTGACAGGACAGCTTGCTTTGACGCTATTGCGAAAGCAAATACTCATTTTGGGCATATTGATGTCGTGATTAATAATGCAGGTACAGGTGTCTTTGGTACAATAGAAGAATTAGGCGAGCAGGAAGCCAGAGACATTATAGATGTCAATGTGTTTGGTACGCTATGGGTAACTCAAGCAGTATTGCCTGTAATGAGGGCACAGGGAAAGGGTCATATCCTTCAATTATCAAGCGCAATGGGTATATATACGTTCCCCACAGTTGGCATTTACAGCGCGAGCAAATTCGCTGTAGAAGGTTTCAGCGAGGCACTCTCGTTGGAAGTAAAAGGCTTTGGTATAAGTATTACTCTTGTTGAACCAAATGGATTTGCGACCGATTTTAATTCCTCATCAGTGCAGAGCAAACCTATTTCAGCTTATGATACAATGAAGGCTGAACTATATGCTGATCCGAATCTATCGGCAAACGATGCTTACGGCGATCCCAATGCTACAGTAGAAGCCATATTGAATTTGGTAGATACTTCAAATCCCCCACTGAGGTTGTTTCTTGGGAAAAAGGCACTTCCTTTAGCTAAAGCTGCTTATGCTGATCGTCTGGCAAGCTGGGAAGAATGGAAAGATGTGTCTATTAAGGCTCATGGCCTATAATTTATCGATATTCGTAATTTTATTTAACAATCAGTCCCGTTAAATTTGGGGGGGCTGATTCTTTATATTTATGCTATGCATTTTAAAAGCCTGAGCGATGTTCACCGCTTCAATAATTATCCGGAACCGGAGCATCCGTTGCTTACACTATTTACGTGTAATCCGTTAAGAAGTGTCACTAGTTATGAATTAACTACAGATTTCTATGTAATTGCTTTTAAAAAATTAACCGCAGGCGAAATTAGGTATGGAAAAACCCGGTATGATCACCAAAGTGGGTCAATGTATTTTTTAAAGCCACAACAGGTTATACAAATGAAAGATATCGCGCTCGATAGTACTGGATTCGAAATCTGGTTTCATGAAGATTATCTAAGTGGTCATCCGCTACATAATGAAATAAAAAAGTATAACTATTTCAATTACGAGCTTAACGAAGCGCTGCATATTTCGCCAAAGGAACAACAAATTATTTGGGATCTATATGAGAAAATAGCTAATGAATATTGTAACAACCAAGATGAATTTTCCAGAGATATCATCCTTGGCCATATAGAATCAATCCTCAAATATTCCCTCCGTTTTTACAAACGGCAATTCATGAATCGTTTTATCTTATCCGGAACCACTGTCACGAAATTTAATAAAGCTTTAAGTTTGTATTTTGAACAAGGATTGCTCCAAAAAAAAGGTTTGCCTACTGTAGCAATGTTTGCAGAAGAACTTAATTTGTCTGCACGCTACCTAAGTGATTTGCTGAAACAGGAAACTGGTAAGACTGCAATGGATCTGATACATATATTTTTAGTTTCCGAAGCTAAGAATCTACTCAACCAGGGAGACCTGACCATTAACGAAATCGCTTATTCATTAGGGTTTGAGAATCCTCCTTATTTTTCCCGATTATTCAAAAAGGAAACAGGCATAAGCCCTAACGAGTTCAAAAAGCAGTTTTTAAACTAATTTTATCCTAAGAATACCTAATCTGCCACACAAAGCAAATCATATGATTATCAATCTTGCTTTATGTAGCTTACGATGACGCTTTTGCGCGTGTAAAATTGCTGGTAATGATGAAATGTCTGGATCGAGAGTAGTAATTGTAACTCATTGCTTTCTAAAACAACGTTAGTGGCTGTTTTAGCTATTATGATTGATTCGGTGGTTCTCCTTAAATGGGAACCAACAACTTTCCCAGCTCATCCTTAGCTAGAATATCATCTCTAAATTTCCAATAAATAAAATTGTCAGTAAAAATTATTAACTCGAAGCTGCGGTTGTCAGACAGCTCATGCGTGCATTATCCGCACCGTTTCTTGGTTATTTAAAGCTTACTGAAAATCACAATACCATTATGACCGCCAAATCCGAACGTATTACTCATCGAAACTTTAACCGGATAGTCAATGGCTTCATTGAGGATAATATTGAAATTATCCGGAATAGCAGGGTCTAGCTGGCTGGTATTGATAGTAGGTGGAATAACCTGGTCCTTAATCGCAAGTAAACAAATAATTGCTTCAATTGCACCCGCAGCCCCTAAAAGATGCCCGGTCATTGATTTAGTTGCACTGATTTGTATCTTATTTTGTTCATTACCAATAAGTGACTGAAGCGCCTTTATCTCGGATAAATCACCAACCGAAGTAGAAGTTGCATGCATGTTAAGATAGTCCACTTCCCTGAAAGTTATACCTGATGACCGCAATGCAATTTCCATCGCTTTTGCAGCTCCCAAACCTTCGGGATGGGTTGCGGTCATATGGTAGGCATCTGCTGTCATAGATGCGCCGGTTACTTCGGCATAAATATTCGCTCCTCTTTTTTTTGCATGTTTGTAATCCTCCAGTATAAGCGCGCCTGCGCCTTCTCCCATGACAAATCCATCTCTTTCTACGTCAAATGGCCGGGATGCATGTGCCGGATCATCATTTCGGGTAGACAAGGCTTTCATTGAGCTGAAGCCACCAATTGACGCCCTTGTAATTGGGGCCTCAGACCCACCTGTAACCATTATTTTCGCCTGCCCTAAACGGATATAATTATAAGCATCCATGATAGCAGTATTGGAAGTGGCGCAGGCAGAAACAGTTGTATAGTTTATACCCATAAATCCGTTCCTGATAGAAATCAGGCCGGGCGCCATATTTGCAATTATTTTTGAAACAAAAAAGGGGCTATAACGGGGCTGTCCATCACCTCTTGCATATGCTAAGACCTGGTCTTCAAATGTTTCCATACCACCCTGGCCGGAGCCCCAAATAACCCCAACGTCAAATGGGTCCATTCGATTTAATTCAAACCCTGAATCTTTTATGGCTTCATCCGAAGCGATAATAGCATATTGGGTAAACGGATCCATCCTTTTTATGTCTGCTCTTTCCAGGTAATTAGCTGCATCAAATTCCTTTAATTCACAAGCGAATTTTGTTTTAAAAAGGCCTGCATCAAATTTTTTAATTGGTGCCGCCCCGCTTTTACCGTGGACTATTCCGTCCCAGAACGTTTTTATGTCGTTTCCTAAGGGTGTTAAGGCCCCAATTCCAGTTACTACCACCCTGTTTAACATACTTTTATTTTTTTGATCACTGAATAAAAACCCAAAGCTGACCCAAAGGGTATCTTAAGAAATTTATCATTCGTTATAAAAATGAGTTTCTACTAGTTTTCAGGCTTGATCTCGTTGTTTATTATCGTCACAGGTTTCCCACACTTCCTCCACCCTACATTGAACATTACATATACCAAATATAACACTGATTAGCAATGAATTAACAACTACCCTTTGCTGTAAAAGTTAACAGTACTATCAGGCGTTAGCTCTTGCAAACCCTACCGTATCTCTGTAAATTTGGGGGGAGATTTCCGCATTGCTTTTAAAAAACCGGCTGAAGTAGAACTCATCATTAAATCCGAGTTCGTATGCGATTGTTTTAACCGGCTTTTCGGTAAGGTACAATTCTCGCTTTGCCTCAATAATAATCCGTTCTGCGATCAGGTTACTTAAAGTTTTATTGAAGTGCGTTTTACTGATCCTGTTTAGTGCCTTGGCAGAGATATTGAGTAAATCGGCATAATCACTGGCGCTGTGTTTGCTTTTATAATGTTCTTCAATAGCGTCCTTTAAAGTTTTCAATATGAATGGTTCTTTCTCCGTACTGGATGCTTTAAGTAATTGCGTACCAATCTTTATCCTGGACGCATTAATCAAAAATATTTTCAGGTATGCAATCATTAATTCATATTGTGCAACTGCTGTATTTTGCATCTCAGCTTTTAACTGATTAACAAGAGTAGTTAGCAGTTCCATTTCAGTTTCCTTTAACTGCACCTGCGGCGATTCGTAGATATTATTAAAGAGTACCCCATTACAGGCAACTTCATTATGGTGCTTGTGAATACAAAAAAAATCAGGATGAAAATTGATCAAAAGTCCATTAAATTCACCTTCCGCCTTAATCATATAAGGTTGGTAAATAGAAAAGGTCATCAGGCTGTTTTCCTTAAATTCGTATTCTGAAAAATCTGCTTTTAGCCTCCCTTTCCCCTTAATAACCAGAATCATTGAATAGTAATTGTAATTTTTTTGCTGGTTAAAATAGGAATCGTCCTCAAAAGCAAAAATTTTGAAAGCTAAAGCTTTTGTTTGCGGATTAATTAATGTGAATGCGGTTTGAGCTGTCAAAGTCCGATGATTTAAGTTAGCTACCAATTAAAGTAATATTCGATCCTCAGCGGAAATTTCCAGATCATTGATGCTGGCGTAACGTTTGCGCATCAATCCGTTTTCGTCAAACTCCCAGAGTTCATTTCCATAACTGCGGTACCACTGCCCTACTTTATCGTGCCATTCATATTCAAAGCGAACTGCCATACGGTTCTCGCGAAATCCCCATAGTTCCTTTTTAAGTTTATAATCCAGCTCTTTCTCCCATTTCCTGGTTAAAAAGGCTTTCACCTCTTCTCTGCCATTAATGAATTCAGCGCGGTTACGCCATTCTGTATCAATGGTATAAGCCAGGCAAATCTTTTCGGGATCGCGGCTGTTCCATGCATTTTCAGCAAGCTGCACCTTTTCCAATGCAGTCTCCATGGTAAACGGAGGTAGGGGGTGTTTTTGTTCCATCGTAATTATAAATTTAAGGACTGGATAAAGACAAATTTATCCAGTCCTTAGTGGGTAAACAGGATTAAATAGCGGCTGTTTCAACCAACTCAACTGCAGGAAAATCTACTACTACCTTGGCAGCATTGTTAAAATAGTTGGTTAATATGTTCAGGCTAACATGCGCAATAATTTCTGCAATTCCTGCTTCTTCGTAACCGGCATCTTTCAATGCATTGACATCAGTTTCATTAACCAGGCCTCTTTTTTCAACGATTATCCTTGAAAAATCAAGCGCCGCCTGGATTTTTGCATCAACTGATTTACCTTCACGGGCGTCTGCAATACTTTTGGCATCAATATGAACCAATTTTTCGCCGATAAAGCTGTGTGCGGCATTACAATATTCGCAGCTATTTGCGTTAGCAACGGTTAGTGCGATCAGTTCTCCGAGTTTGCCCCCTAAAGTCCCTTCGCCTAAAGCGCTGCTGAAAGCAAGGTATCCATTCAAAACAGCAGGTGAATTACCCATGGTCCTCATCATATTTGGAACCATGCCTAGCTTGCCCTGGATGGCGTTAAAAAGATCTTTAGATTTTCCGGTTGTTGTTTCTGGATTTAGTGCTGTTAAACGTGACATTTTTTAAGTTTTTAGTTTGTCTTCATTGACGATACAAAGGTGCATTGCTTTAATATTTGGTAACATGGATAAAGGGCGTAACTGCATGGACAATCAGGCCGTTTGTTTTATTCGTTATGGATGCTTTGGATCGTTTTTTAAAACCATCTTTCGTAAATATTCAACTTCCATCTCTAATTCTTTGACATAGGCGTTTCGTTCTACAAAGGCTTTTTCTATATCCTGCATCGTGTATCGGGGAGTAATATGTTGTGGACAGTTCCAGTCATAAGCCTTCACGTCAAAAATCATCATTCGCTCCGCTTTGTGTTTATACGTGTCAGGGTCGAGCAGTTTAAAAAGCTGTGGATCGTCGGTTATTTCGACAATACGGATTTCTGCATAGAGTTTTAATCTTGCTTTACGGGGATAATCCATCAGGAAAATGGAAATCTTTTGATTGGTTACCGCATTGCCAACCGTAATGTATTGCTTGTTACCGCTAAAATCAACAACCCCCAAGGTATGAGAATCCAAAACCTTTATGAAGCCTTTGGGTCCTCCTCTGTGCTGCATATATGGAAAACCATTTTCCCCAATGGAAGCCATATAAAAGCTATCCCGATCGTTTATAAACTCCTCTTCAGCATCTGAAAAGCCATTTGTATAACTGTTCTTTTCTAACCGGGCATAACTTGCACGACTACCGCTATTTTCCTGAAGGGCCTTTACTGCATCCGTAAAGGCTAATTTTGCATAATTCATGGTTTTTAATTAATCATAGTATAATTTATCCATTGTTGCCAACCAATGCGTAACGTTAATTAAAGCCAGTTTTTTGAAGGCAGGCCCTTAAATTGACTTTAGCACGATGAATGATTACCCAAAAGTTGGAATCCGAAATCTTTAGTTCTGAACAAATAGTTGTTGTGGATTCATCATCAACATGTTTCATCGAAAATACAGCCAGCCATAAAGGCGGGAGCTTCTGCATGCAGGTTTGTAAAATAATCTTTAGATCCTTATTTTGTAATGGATCTCCCTGTTCTATTCCAAACGGCTCCGGCCAGTGCTCTTTCTTCCAATTGTTCAATTCAGGATCAAAAAATTGCGTGTCATCGTCAAACACTTCGACGCATTTTGTTGTGGATTGTATCGACCTTTTACGATAAACATCAATGATCTTATTTTTTAATATTGCAGTTAACCAGGTGCGTTCGGAACATCTGCCTTCGAATTTGTCTGTACGTTCAAGGGCGGCCATAAAGGTATCCTGTACTAAATCACGTGCCCGCTCGCTATCTCCAATACGCGTGATCGTATAAGCATAAAAATAGTCTGCATATAATTCAACCCATTGATGAGGGTTTAATTTAAGTTGGGTAATTAACATCTTTTGAATTTTAATTAATTTTAGTTCTCAACTAATGATGTCTGAAAATCTACACCCAGAATGGCATCCTGTATATCCTTTTGTAACCCTTTATTCCTGCAGGAAATAGTTGGCATATTCCCTTCAAAACGGTTACTAAATCAAGGGGGTATGCGTTAATAAGTTTTTCAAAATCATTACTTTTATTTGGGTAAAACAAGCAATATTTCAGGATGGAAATTCCCTTTTCGGGTCAATGATACATTTGACCTTATCAATAGGCATAATTCGCCGATCAAGTAATTTTAAGATTTATGAATTTGCACGATTATTGACCGGGCTCTTCTACAAAAATTGATACGCCTGCCTAAATAGCAAATAATTAGTTTCAGCTTTTCGATAGTACGGCAATACCAGGTGCTTTGCATAACTTAATTATTAGATTTCAATTACTGCACTACTTTAAAACATTGTAAATCAATAACTATCGGGCGCAAGCAAATCAACAACAATAATTATTTCCTTTTTTATTATCATTATTTAATCAAAATTAAACATCATATTTGATTGTATAAAACAACAAGTTGTGATCTCATAAATCACTTTTTATGATTAATTAAATGAACACCAACGATCTGAAAATATTCGAAGCCGTGGCAACAAGCGGAAGTTTTACTAAAGCGGCGGCAGCTATGTTTACAGTACAATCAAATGTTACAGCAAGAATTAAGAGTCTGGAGGAGGAGTTTGGTACAGAATTATTTACCCGCACATCCCGTAAAGTAGAATTAACAGAGGGTGGCCAAACATTGATGCAATACTGTAAGCAGATAGGGCACTTAGTTGCAGAGGCCAAAAGCAATATCCAAAGTAGCACCAAAATTAATGGCAACTTAAAAGTGGGTTGTATAGAAACTACTATGGTATTTAAGGTGCCCGAAATACTTAATCGTTTTGCAGAAGAGTATCCTGATGTGGAACTGGAATTTAAATCGGATATGCGGAATAACCTGATAAACGATGTATTGAATTATAAGCTTGACGCTGCATTTGTAACCGCACCAGTGAATATAAAAGGGATGGCACAAATAAATATTAAAGAAGAACAATTGGTAATTTTGTCCTCATCAAATGGTCCGAAATTAAACGAATTATTGCAAAAGCAACCTTTAAAAATCATTGTCTTTGATGAAGGATGTGTTTTTAGGGCAAGGCTTGAATCTTGGCTGAGTTCGAAAGGGATTATTCAGTACAAAAGCATCGTATTAAACTCTATCGAGGGTATCATTAATTTTGTTGAAGCAGGGTTAGGCATTAGCTTGTTACCGGAGCAAGTAATTTCTCATTATTATTCTGGGAGAAAAATAATGAGTCATAGTTTAAATAAGCAACTGGGCACCATGAACACTGTTCTCATTTCCAGGGAGGACGTGCCACAATCGCGGGCTTTAAAAGTATTTATTGAGATGTATTCACCTAGCATCGCAGCTAAACACGGTGTAATTTAATCGAGGTAAAGAAGGTAAAACAATTCATGGCTTTAGTTTTCAGATCATTGCGAAAAAGAAGCTTATTCTCCACACAATTCATCCATAGAACCTACACGTTCCAAACTTGGAAATAAATAATAAGTGAGCGGGCGTTTTCAGAACCACCATCGTTTTCTAAATGCCCACCTTGAGACGACTGCTTGTATGATTCGTATTTCGAATATCTTTTTCTTCATCTACCAGGTAAGCTATTCGCTACAGTATTGCACCAGCGTTTTCCGGCAAAGTTAAATTAACTTTATTGGGGAGTCCTGGCAAGAGTCCGGTACCAAATTCTTCTTCCAGATTCTAATCCGTACTGTGACGTTAGGTAGAACAGTAAAGTATGACTTCTATAACCATAGAAGCACTTTTGCAGGTAGCTACTATTTGAAAATATTTAAATCACTAGCATTTGTTATTTTAAAATCATAAATAGTGATAGATTTAATCACTATTTATCATTTTATAAAATCAAATAAGCGCGTTATGTTTGGACAAACAAAAATAAAATGAAAAGATCATTTCACGCGATTATAGCCGGAATTATTTTCTGTTTAGCAATTACCAAAGTAGCAACGGCGCAAACAAAACAGCTTGCGAAATCAAAAAACCAAATCATGGAAACAAATTCTGTTCATTATCGTATCGTCAAAATTAATGAGTTAAATATATTTTATCGGGAAGCCGGACCAAAGGACGCGCCAATCCTGCTTTTAATACACGGCTATCCGACTTCCTCACATATGTTCAGGAACCTGATTCCGCTATTAAGCAAACAGTATCATGTTATCGCTCCCGATCTCCCCGGGTTTGGCTATTCAGATGCACCAGATAGAGACCAATATCAATATACCTTTGACAACCTCGCCAAAACAATGCAAGGGTTTATAGAGAAACTTGATTTAAAGCGCTTTGCTATTTATGTATTTGATTATGGCGCCCCCGTTGGTTTTAGGCTGGCGCTTGCAAATCCTGAAAAGATTACAGGAATTATTTCTCAGAATGGAAACGCATATGAAGAAGGACTAAGTAAGGGCTGGAACCCAATACAAAAATACTGGGAGAATCCTTCACAAGAAAATCGGGATGCATTGAGAGAATTTACCACGATAAAACTAACCAAATGGCAATATGAGGAAGGTGTAACCAACAAATCCCTAATTGCACCTGAATCTTACACGTTAGATCAGCATTTTCTTGACCGTCCGGGCAATGTAGAAATACAACTCGACCTGCTCAAAGATTACAGCACGAATGTAAAGCTGTACCCCGCATTCCATGCATATTTCAAAAAATATCAGCCGAAAATGCTGGCTGTCTGGGGCAGCAAAGATCCATTCTTTCTTCCTGAAGGAGCAGAGGCTTACAAACGGGATATTCCGGCGGCGATTGTCAAATTTTATGATACCGGACATTTTGCACTGGAAACCCATTGCAAGGAGATTAGCAATGATATATTAATATTTTTAGCTGGATTGCCTAAATAAATAGCACATCTTGTAATGGTAGGGCACTGCCTACTACATATCTAAGCACATGAATATTTTACAATATGTATGATTTCAGGAATGTGCTGTAAGATGATATTAACATTAAATTTTAATACATATGAAAATAGCAATTAACGGATTTGGAAGGATTGGCCGAATGGTATTACGGGCCCTACAGGATAAAATCGATATTGAGGTAGTAGCCGTTAATGACCTGACAGACGTCATAACTTTAGCGCATTTACTAAAATATGATACGGCACATGGTCGTTTTCCGGGTACAGTAGTGGCGGAAGAAGATTCCATCATTGTGAACGGAAAAAAGATCTTACTTTTTAGCGAGAAAGATCCTGCTCAATTGCCTTGGGATAAGTTAGACATTGACTTGGTAATTGAGTCTACCGGGCGATTTACTGACAAAGAAAAGGCACAAGCGCATATTATGGCAGGCTCGAAAAAGGTACTAATTACTGCGCCGGCAACAGGCGGCATTAAAACTATTGTTCATGGAGTTAACAATAGCCTTATTGGCGACGATAATATTTATTCCACAGCATCATGTACAACCGGAGGAATTGCCCCTGTACTTTTCGTTTTAGATAAGGAATTTGGTATTGAAAACGGATTTATAACAACTATTCATGCCTTTACCGCAGATCAGAATTTGCAGGACGCTCCGCACAAGGATCTTCGAAGAGCCAGGGCCGCAACATACTCTATTATCCCAACTTCTACAGGCGCTGCAAAGGCAATCGGTGATGTACTGCCAGAGTTAAAAGGCAAATTAGATGGTTATTCTTACCGGGTACCTGTTATCGACGGTTCGGTAGTTGAGATGTCGATTAATCTTAGAAAAGAAGTTGCAGCAGAGGAAATAAACGGCATTCTAAAGGAATATGCCAATGGTTCGTTAAAAGGCATTTTGGAGTATACTGAAGAATTATTAGTTTCTTCCGACATTATTGGTAACCCTCATTCTTCTATCATTGATGGAACCCTAACAAAAAATATAGGCAAACTGGTTAAAATTGTCGCTTGGTATGATAATGAATTTGGTATATCTAATCGTATTGCAGAATTAGTGTTACAATTGGCGTAAGCTAAAAGGGATATTAGGAAATGATAAGCAAGTCATGGAAGTTTTTAATGGCTGCTTAAACACAGATAAACTCAAAACAAACAACTAATTCAAAAAAATAGAAATGGACAAGTCAAATAAAACTGCAGTAATTACAGGTGTAAGCAGTGGTATAGGTTTAGCGCTGACAAAAAAATTGTTAGAGGAAAACTACAATGTAATAGGAACTACAAGAACAGGAAACCTCAGTGGGTTTTCACACCCCAATTTGGAAGTTGTTCAATTGGAAGCAACTGAAAAGTCAAGTGGTGAAAATGCCGTTAAGCAAATATTGGAAATATCAGACAACATTGACCTCCTTGTAAATAATGCAGGGGCAGCACCTGATATATTTTCCATTGACCCGCAATATGATTCTTTTACACAGACAATCAACACCAACATTACTGGTGTTGTCTTCTTTACTGAGCCATTGTTAGCGCATATAAACGCTGAAGGCAAAGTGGCTTTTATATCAAGTAACATGGGTTTACCAAGAAACGCGGCCCCTAATGGACCTGGGTACAGATTGTCAAAAGCAGCAATAAACATGTATGCTGCGATACTCGCAACACGGTTGTCGGAAAAAGGGATAACCGTTACTTCTTTTCATCCTGGGTGGGTTCAAACCAAACTGGGTGGTGACCAGGCTCCTTTGACGACAAAAGATTCGGCAGATGGACTTTACACTGGAATCATCAATAACAACGTAAACGGCAAGTTTTGGGATATTACAATTCCTGGAATAGATTCATTTTAAACACAAAAGCTTAAGTCGTTTAGTTAGGATTCAACTAAACGACTTAAATAAATGTTCTCCAACTAAATTTAGCTATATTATCTAATTATCGCACTATGATAATTATCTGCGATATAGTTATTTGCTTGTTAATCCCTTAGTGAATTTGCCTTGATCCATACTTTTCGGCAAATTTTAATCTACTCGTTATTCTATTTAGAATGCTGGTTAATTCGATCTTAATTCATCATCTCAAATCCAGTTTTTTTGAAGGCATGCCCGCAAATTAACTTTGGCGCGATGGATGATAACCCAAAAGTTGGCGTCGGAAACCTTTAGCTCCGAACAAATAGTCATGGTGGATTCATCATCTACATGTTTCATCGAAAATACAGCCAGCCATAAGGGCGGCAGCTTCTGCATGCATTTTCGCAAAATAACTTGGAGTTCCTTATTTTGTAATGGGTCTTCCTGCTCAATACCAAAGGTCTCTGGCCAGTGCTCTTTTTTCCAGTTGTTCATTTCCTGATCAAAGAACTGCGTTTCCTCTTCATGCACATCAATACTTTTCGTTGTGGCCAGTTTCGGCCTCTTGCGATAAACATCAATGATCTTATTTTTCAAAATGGCTGTTAGCCAAGTACGCTCAGAGCTTTTGCCCTCAAAATTATCTGCGTGTTCCAGTCCCGCTAAGAAAGTTTCCTGCACTAAATCACGTACCTGATCTTCATCGCCAATACGTGTAATTGCGTAGGCGTAAAGATAATCTGCATACATTTCCACCCATTGGTGGGGATTCGCCTTTGCTTGGTTTGGTAACATCTTTTTCCTTTTATTTAATCTTTTAGGGATGTAAATACTCAGGTGGTCACTATATGTTCCTGAGCTGCCAGGTATCGTTCAGCGTCAATGGCTGCCATGCAACCACTACCTGCAGCAGTAACCGCTTGCCGGTAGATATGATCCTGTGCATCGCCGCAGCAAAACACACCTTCGATATTGGTTGTGGATGCCCCTGGTGTGGTTTTTATATAACCGACTTCGTCCATATGTATCCAGCCTTTAAAAATATCCGTATTGGGATGATGGCCTATGGCAACAAAAAATCCTGTAATGTCTAGAATACTTTCTTTCCGAGTTTTAGTGTTAAGCACCCTAACCCCGGTAACATTCAGTCCACCGCGCCGACGATGGCCACGTCCTGTCCTTTAAAGAAAAAGCCGTCGCAAACGGCACAGGCCGAAACGCCGAAGCCGTTGTATTTTTGTTCTGATTCAAGCCCAAGCCATTTTGCAGAAGCTCCGGTCAATATAATTACAGCATCTGCTGTGAGCATCTTATTTTCGTCTACTACCACTTTATGCGGGAGAGTCGAAAAATCTACTGAAGTGATATAACCAAACCGGATATCTGTTCCCAGGCGTTCTGCCTGCTTACGGAAGTTTTCCATCATTTCAGTCCCCTGGATTCCATCTGGGTAGCCCGGATAATTTTCTACCTCGGTGGTTTGAGTAAGCTGGCCACCGGCAATGACACCGGTATATAATACTGGTTTTAGGTCGGCGCGTGCTGCGTATATTGCGGCAGTGTAACCCGCCGGGCCTGAACCTATGATCAGGCATTTTACGTATTCAGTTTCTGCTGACATTTTTATCAGGATTAAAGGTTAATTGCAAAGTCCAGATCTTCCGGAGGTAAACATTTTTGATTGTTGCAGGTCATATACTCCAACTTTCCATGCAGTGTGCCTTTCCCCAATTTAAGTTTGATCTTTTGCTGAAATACTACTGCATTTTCAAAATAAGAGACATTCATATTGAATGCGCTTTCAAACTTGGTATACGGCTTCGGCTGAGTTGCTTTTCCTATTAGCGAATAAGCTGAAGAGGGTAAAAAAGTAAAGGCTGTTTTAATTGGGCCTCCATCCTTTTGATCCAGGGAGTAGATATGCCAGCTGTTTTGTATGTCTGCCTTTAAAAAGACAACCGCCTCATCTTTACTTTCTCTTTTGATGGCGAAAGACCATTTTACTGGTTTTTCGATCTGACTAAATGCGCTTGTCCCTATTAGGGCTATAGAGATTATTAACACTATTTTTTTCATTTTTTTATAATTAAAATCTACTTGTTCTTTGTTGTTACCTACTTGCCAAACGATCCGGCTGAAAGTCCAGTGATATCGAATTCATGCAAAAGCGCTTGTATGTGGGCGCAGGTCCATCGTTGAAGATATGTCCTAGATGTGAGCCGCAGCGTGCGCAGATCACTTCGGTACGCTCCATGCCATGAGATTGATCATCCCGGTAAATCACACTGTTCTTCCTTGTAGGCGCGAAAAAACTCGGCCAACCGCAAGTGCTGGAAAATTTAGCATCAGACTTAAAAAGCTCATTACCGCAAACAGCACAATAGTAAGTTCCTTTAGCATCCTTATTCCAGTACTGCCCGGTGAATGGCGGTTCGGTTGCCTGCTCCCGTGCTGTGGCATACAAAGCCGAAGGCAGTATCTTTTTCCATTGAGCATCTGTTACGTTTAACTTTTTGGTGTCCGTATTGGAATAATAGGGATTGTTTACGTGTCCGTTAGCAGACTTCAGGTGTTGCGCAAAAACGCCGGTTATTGTGATCAGCATTAAAGCTGATAAAATGATGGTTAATTTCATGATTATTATTTATTAGAGGTTTTTAGTTTGTTGGCAAAAGCTTTTCTGAACTTATCCAGTTCCGGCTGAATAACGAGCTTGCAGTAGGGAACGCTTCCATTTTTACTGAAGTAATTCTGGTGATATCCTTCCGCTTTATAGAAAACCTTGAAAGGAACTACCTGGGTTACAACCGGGTTTGGATAGGCCTTCTCGTCATTGATTTTTTTGATGTAGTACTGCGCCTTTTGTTTTTGAGCGCTGTTATGATAGAAGATAGCCGAGCGGTATTGGGTGCCTACGTCATTACC
Organism: Mucilaginibacter polytrichastri; assembly: GCF_001911425.1. Classification (GTDB taxonomy): domain Bacteria; phylum Bacteroidota; class Bacteroidia; order Sphingobacteriales; family Sphingobacteriaceae; genus Mucilaginibacter; species Mucilaginibacter polytrichastri. The sequence continues at coordinate 4,005,802 of NZ_MPPL01000001.1, forward strand.
CTGCCTGTTTAATTGCGTAGGGTCATGATCAGTAAAGAATACTTCAAGTAATTCATCAAAGCTGATCTGTTTCGGATCGAATATGATGTTACAGGCCTCGGCGTGACCGGTAGTTCCGGTACATACCTGTTCATAGGTGGGATTAACGGTATGGCCGCCCGCGAAACCCGAGGTTACCTTTACCACGCCCCGAAGTTCTTTGAATTTAGCTTCGGTGCACCAGAAGCAACCGGTAGCCAATGTGGCCGTGTCTAAATGTGCCGCTTTGATACTGGATTGACTTTTTTCTTTTGGCGATTGGGCAAATGCTGCACAGGCACCAGACACCGTTAACAGGATATAGCAAATGATCTTTTTCATCTTTTTTGAATTTGGTTTGATGTTGATTTAATGGATGGTTTTATTCAGGAATACTTCGAGGTCGGCTCCACGAATATTTTTGGCGGCGATGTTCCCCTGCGGGTCAATAATAAAGTTGGAGGGAATGGCCTCGATATGATAAAGCTGTTCAGCCCTACCCTGGAAGCTTTCCAGATCAGAGGTTTGTGTCCAGGTGAGCTTATCGTCATTCACCGCTATTAGCCACGCTGCCTTGTCTTTATCCAGTGATACGCCAAGTACATTGAAGCCCTTTGAATGAAAGGTATTGTACTGCTTTAATACATTAGGATTTTCCTGCCGGCAGGGCACGCACCAGGACGCCCAGAAATCGACCATAACGTATTTGCCTCTATAATCAGATAGTTTCACTGTCTTGCCATCAATGCTGCTGATCGTAAAGTCCGGCGCTTTATGGCCAATTGATAATGGTTTGATTTTGTCCATGGCCGATATAAAATTCCGGACGGCAGGATTTTTATTTAAATTTCCGTTGCTCCTGATATTATCCGCATAAGCAATCAGTTTGGACTCATACTTCACGGCATCCAGTGCTGTATACGCATAGAATGCTGCCAGCGAATACTTATTGTCATCGATAAATTTTAAAACCGCGTCGCTGTAAACAGCGAGGTTCTTTTGGAATAAGGGCATATAAATTTTCAATAAGGCATCCGGTTGCTGCCCCAACTGCTGAGATTTGGCATTAAACTCGGCTACTATCTTGTTGTTCTTGTCCGTAAAAGTCTTGCTGAAATCATCGAATGCTTTTATTTTTTCAGAGGTTTCAGAACCGGCGATCATATATTGATGCTGGCTGTCAGCCAGGTCGGTATTCAGTTCAATCGCATCACCGTTTTGCGCCACCAGGTCAAACTGGGTGGTATCAGCTTTTAGTTTATATAAATTGACGTAAGGTGAAGAATGCCTGAACTTATAGCTGCCATCAGCATTTATAGCAGATGAGTCAATTGCTTTAAACTGCGCCGAACTGTCTGCGCCCAGTAAGTAAACTGTTTTGAGTTTTGCCGGATTTTTAATGGTCCCGGAGATGGTAAATGCGGCGTTATCCTTGCAGGAAAACAGCGACACACTTAAGGCCAACATACCGGATAGCATGATTATGTTTTTCATCATTTTAGTTTTATTATTTGAATAACTTAAGGCCTGATTGCAGGTAGGTATAATAGGCTGCCGGGTCATAATCTGCGCCTTCAGGTGTTAACAGTGTTGTTTCTGTTACCGGGTTCAGTAATACATAATAGGGCTGGGAATTGGTATTGAAACGTGTTGCCTGGATGTCGCTGTTCAATGCACCTATATTGGTGATCTTCCTGCGGCTGAAGCTGCTGACATACTGTTCGTTTGCCGGCAGTTCCGTTTTATCATCGACATAAAGCTGGATCAGCACGTAGCTGTCTTTCAATAATGGCAGCACCTTTTTATTAGGCCATACGGTTGCTTCCATTTTACGGCAGTTAACACAGGCATGTCCTGTAAAATCAATGATGACCGGTTTGTGCACTTTTTGCGCATAAGCAACGCCTTCCCTGTAATCAAAGAATGGATTCAGATTTAATGGTTTATCAAAAAGGTTGGCGTACTTGTGCGGAGCTTCGTTAGCCAATGTCGTAATACCGGTATTGCTGTTCCCGCCTGATAATGTAGGCGTATATAGATCAAAATCCTGGCTGGCCTGCGGTGGCAGAAATGCCGCGATAGATTTTAAAGGTGCACCCCATAAACCCGGCACCATATAAACCGAAAACGAAAGCACGATGATCGCCAGGAACAATCGTGGCACAGAGATGTAAGCCACGTCCGAGTCATGACCGAGTTTTAATTTACCTAATAGGTAGAACCCTGTTAAAGCTGCGATTATTATCCACAGCACCAGGAACACTTCCCTGTCAAATAAATGCCAGTGATAAGTAAGATCCACATTGCTTAGAAACTTTAAGGATAGCGCCAGTTCCAGGAAACCAAGGAACACTTTGACGCTGTTTAACCAGCCGCCCGATTTTGGGAGATTATTTAACCAGGATGGGAAGAGTGCAAATAGTACGAAGGGGAATGACAAAGCAATCGAAAATCCCAGCATGCCGACTGCCGGGCCCAACCGAGCCCCTGAGGTTGCTGCCTGTACCAATAGTGTGCCGATGATCGGCCCGGTACAGCTGAAAGAAACCAAAGCAAGCGCGGCTGCCATGAAAAATATGCCGGCAAATCCCTTTCTTTCCGTGTTTTCTTCGGCTTTATTAGCCCATTTGTTGGGTAGGGTAATTTCGAATGCGCCAAAGAAGGAAGCAGCGAACACTACCAGCAACAAGAAGAAAACAAAATTAAAGATGCCATTTGTAGAAAGGGCGTTTAATGCATCGGCACCGAAGATCACTGTAATCAGCATACCCAATCCTACATAGATCAGGATGATAGACAGGCCATAAATGGCTGCATCCAATATACCCTTTTTAGGGTTGCTGTGCCGTTTGGTAAAAAAACCAACGGTAAGCGGTAGCATCGGGAATATACAGGGCAGCAATAAAGCTGCTAAACCGCCGATAAAACCGGCGATGAATATTGTCCATAAGCTTAACGGTGCTTTTGCAGGGTTAGTCACGCCGACGGTTTTTCCTGCCGGTTGACTTAGTGAGGTTGCCTTTACTATAGGAGTTGCAGCTACTGTTGCCGTGTCCGCTGTCAGTGGTTTAAACTGGACATCAGCGGTACTAACGCTGTCAGCCTTTTGATCAGGGCTTGCAGCCTGTACCCTTACAGTCAGCAAGCAAAACAATACCAATAATAAATAGGGCAGTTTTTTTAGGTGATTCTTTATGTGATTTTTCATGAGTTTTTCCGAGAACTTTATGTCCCCAAAACTCGCTCATTCACCCCCTATAAGTTATCACAGAAGTATAACATATCCTCCGTTTATAGTACTTTTTGTGTAGGCTTTTTATAACTATCCATACTGATAATAAATCGATTATGTTTTCCGTCAGAGATATCGGCAATAAAGTCAAACTGATGTAAATGCAGGATGCGCTTAACAAGCGCCAGTCCCAAGCCTGCTTTTTTAGGCCTGTTAATAACCTCTTCTACGTTGCTGTTATTAATCCAGTCCAACAATTCATCGGCTATCAGCATCCCGCTGTTTTCCAGCAGGACAATTAATTTACCGGACTCTCGTGATAAGGCAATCCTGATAAATCCATTTTCGGCAGTATATTTCACAGCGTTTTCCAACAGGTTTTGTACAACCCGTTCCATCATGCTGATGTCGGCTTCAATCATGCTGCTATCCTCGCAGTTTTCGCAGGTAATGACAATGTCTTTTTTCCTGGCCTGGAATTCTGCCCCTTTAATGACCTCCTGTAGAATTTCTGAAAATACAAAAGGCTCTTTTTGCGGTGTGAAATTGACCGATTCCATTTTGGAAAGCTCAAAAAGCTGCAGTACTAATTTTTCAACCTGCATGATCTTGTTCAGAATTATTTCGAGGTGATTTTCCTGTTCATCCCGGCTAGCCGTGGTTTCTATTAACAACGTTTCTGTATAACCTCTGGCCACTGCCAGCGGTGTACGCAGGTCGTGCGAGATATTCGCAAGGAAGTTCTTACGCTCGTTTTCCAATAATTTTAATCGCGTAAAATTATCGTCGAGCATCGCCACCATTTTATTAAACGCATCGGCAATTGGGAAAAACTCGTCCTGCGCTCCGATATTAAAACGGACGTTTAGGTTACCTTCTTTGAACTGATCTAAAATATGAATAACATGGTTAAATCTTTTTTGCAGGCGTGAAGTATACAGTAAACTAAAAACGACTGTTGCCAGTATAATAATGAAAAAGACCTTAGTGGCCCAGCCACCTACCTCCGACTTAAATACAAATTCAGCAACGTTCCGGTATTCCTTGCCGGCCAGGATCACATAAATATAGCCGATCTTTTGGTCAGCGAAGATGACTGGCGCCGCAGAAAATATTTTTGGTGTGCCGGGATCACGAGGATCAGTATTTTTGATCAGGTGTAAATGGTCACTTAAGTAAGTCTCAATCTTATCAATAGGTACTTTCCGTTGTTTGACGAGAGAGTCCGGAGCATAATAATATTTCACGTTCCCCATGGTGTCCAAAAAGTAGACTTCTGTATTCGGGCTTATGATCATCGTACTGTTAAAGACAGAATCGGCCTTTTTGTGATCAATGCCTTCTTTGGAAAAGGGGGCGGAAAGTTTCGCAATATGCCCGGCGATATCTTTATTGAGTAATTGCGTGCTCCCCTGGTAGTAATCACTGGTTGCTGTATAAGTTACATATACAAACAATACACCTAATGCAGCGATCACCAGGAATACAAAGATCCCGATGCGCGAAAAGATACCTGTCGGCTTTGTTTTCATCCGATAAATCTGTAGCCGATACCCCAGCTGGTTAATATATATTCTGGTTGATCCAGGTCTGACTCGATTTTTATTCTTAGCCGGTTTATATGCGCGGTAACCGTATGCTCGTAACCCGAAAAGGTATAACCCCAGACTTGCTCCAGCAACTCCTGCCGGGTAAATGCTTTTCCAGGGTTGGAGGCAAGGAGCACCAATAGGTCGAATTCTTTGTGAGTAAGTTCGAGCCGGATTCCTTTCAATGTAACCTTCCTGAGGTTGAGGTCAATGGCCAATTCTTTAACGATTATTTCTTTAGCTAGCGCAGGAGATGGTTGCGGTACCTGCTCTGCTCTCCTGATAAGCGCCTTTGACCTCGCCATCAGTTCCCTGATCCCAAAAGGTTTGGTTACATAATCGTCAGCGCCCAGTTCAAGGGCAAGCACTTTGTCAATTTCCTCAGATTTGGAGGTGAGCATAAGGATAGCGCTGGGCACCTTATGATCCCTGATACCCTTGCAAACTTCCATGCCGTCCATATCCGGCAAGGTCAGGTCAAGAATGATCAGATCGAAATTACCCGTTAATGCTTTCTCCAGCCCGTCTTTACCGCTGTAGGTGTGAATCAGTTTGTAATTCGGTTCTTTATAATGTAGTTGCAGTAATTTGGCGATCTCCGGGTCATCTTCAACTAATAGGATATCTTTCATGCTATAAAATATTTTCGAAGGTAACAAATGAAAAACAACCTTTAAATGATGTCATCAATTTGTTGATTGTTGTGCAGTGGTATTTCCCAAAGACTTAACGAAAAAAATGTTTGGTTCTTTTTTCTGCTCAAAAAGGCTACGCCAGATTTTCATATTTTTTTCCATTTGACTGTAAGGAATTTGCTACTTCGCCGACAAATAGCAAAATGAAATGCAACACACTTTTATTAAACAATATAGCAGGATCAACAGCATCAATTTTGGCGCTATTCCCAATCCTATTAACAGATAACCCAAAACGCCAAATGTTTTATCGAAATCCCTGATATTAATCCAGTATCAGTGCCTTTAAATACTGTTGGTATTGCAAGAACAACGAATGGCTGTCAACAAATGCCGGAGTCTTATAAGCTAATTTCATTTTTGATGGCGGCGTAAGGCTTTATCGGACTGTAGTCCAAAAGGGTAAAAAAAAAAATAAATGAGCGAGAAAAGAAGATTAGCCGACCCTAAAAGCAAAAAATGGGGCCCGTACTTGTCAGATCGGCAATGGGGTACGGTAAGAGAGGATTATAGTGAGGATGGCACCCCATGGGATCATACTACGCATGACATGGCAAGGAGCAAGGCCTGGCGCTGGGGTGAAGATGGGATAGCCGGTATATGTGATAATGACCAGTTGCTGTGTTTTGCTATTAGCTTATGGAACAAAAAAGACCCTATTATCAAGGAACGCTACTTTGGCCTAAACAACCATGAAGGCAATCATGGAGAGGACGTAAAGGAATTATACTATTATCTGGATTCAACCCCCAGCCATTCCTACATGAAAATGCTATACAATATCCACAGGCGGCATTCCCGTATGCCGAGTTGGTCGATGTTAATGGCGGACGCTCGAAACTGGAACCCGAGTTTGAGTTGATCGATACTGGGGTTTTCAATAAGGGCAAATATTTTGATGTGTTTGTTGAATATGCCAAGGCAGACACGGAAGACATATTAATAAAAATAAACGTTTGTAACCGTAGTGATGAAAATGCCTCTCTGCATATTTTACCGACGTTATGGTTCAGGAATACTTGGGCCTGGGGTTACGACGATTATAAACCATCGTTAAAGGCTGACGGCAATGGAAGCATTATTGTTGACCATGATCAACTTCCCGGTTTTACGCTTCATGTCAAGGACAATGCACCATTACTTTTTTGCGATAACGAAACCAATACCGAAAAACTATTTAGCTACGCCAATGACAAGCCTTTTAGCAAGGATGGGATTAACGAATTTCTGGTTCATAACAAAATCAACGCGGTTAATAAGGAAAACTTCGGGACTAAGGTAACCATAGATTACGATGTTACTGTTGCTGCAAACTCATCACATATAATTAATTTGAGGTTGGAGAACAAAAAAAACAAATCTCCTTTTAAGGATTTCGATGAACTGTTTGAAGAATGCTTGGCTGATAGCAAAGAATTTTATACAGAACTGCAGCAGGGAATAAAGACCGATGACGAAAAGCTGGTTCAGCGACAAGCGTTTGCCGGGATGCTTTGGAGCAAGCAATTTTTTTATTTTGATATAGCGCAATGGTTAAAAGGCGACCCCGCACAGCCACAACCTTCGACAAGCAGGAACAATGGCCGCAACAATGAATGGAAGCATCTTAATAATGCCGACATTATCTCCATGCCCGATAAGTGGGAATACCCTTGGTATGCGGCATGGGATCTGGCTTTTCACTGTATTCCTTTGGCATTGGTGGACAGTGAATTTGCAAAAAGCCAACTTCAATTGGTCACCAAGGAATGGTATATGCACCCTAATGGCCAGCTACCAGCCTATGAATGGGCATTTGGCGATGTAAATCCACCCGTACATGCGTGGTCTGCCTGGGAGGTTTATCAAACCGACAAGTCCAATAACGGTGGCAAACCTGATCTGGATTTTTTGGAATCGATCTTTCATAAACTCATAATCAACTTCACCTGGTGGGTAAACCGGAAAGACTCCGAGGGGTAACAACATCTTTGAAGGCGGCTTTTTAGGCTTAGATAATATTTGCGTTTTTGACCGTAGTAGCCCATTGCCCACAGGCGGCCATCTTGAACAATCGGATGGTACCAGCTGGATGGCCATGTATGCTTTAAACTTAATGCGTATTTCATTGGAATTGGCAAGGCACCGAAAGATCTACGCTGATATGAGCACTAAGTTTTTCGAACATTTCCTCTATATCGCTTCAGCAATGGCTGGCATGGGAGGTAAGGGCCTTTGGGACGAAGCGGATCAATTCTTTTATGATAATTTAAAATTACCACACCACGAAGGCATAAAGCTGAAAGTGAGATCGATGGTTGGCCTGATCCCTCTTTTCGCAGTTGAGATACTGGACGATGAAATCCTAAAAGAACTGCCTGAGTTTTCTGAACGGCTAAACTGGTTTCTTAATCACAATCCGCACTTGGCCGGCTTGGTCAGCCATTGGGGTGAGAAGGGTATGGGAGATAAACACCTGCTTTCATTACTGCGCGGGCATCGCATGAAAAAAATCCTGCTACGTATGCTGGATGAAACCGAGTTTTTGAGTAAATACGGCATCAGGGCGCTTAGCAAATTCCACGAAAAGAACCCCTATCATTTTTACGTAGATGGTCAAACCCTGACGGTGGATTATACCCCCGGTGAATCGACTACAGATTTATTTGGTGGAAACAGCAACTGGCGCGGCCCGATATGGATGCCAGTGAACTACATGATCATCACGAGCCTTTCTAAATTTCATCAGTATTACGGGCCCGAATTTAAGGTAGAGCATCCTGTTGGCAGCGGTAATTACATGGATCTTGACGAGGTTTCAAAAGAACTTTCGATGCGTTTAACGAAATTATTCTTAAAGGATGAGTATAATAAGCGGCCGTTTCTTGGAACTAATGATTTGTTGCAAAACGATCCCTATTTTAATAATTACATCCAGTTTTACGAATACTTTCATGGAGATACCGGTCGCGGAGCAGGTGCCTCACATCAAACCGGTTGGACAGGTCTTATTGCTAAACTAATTCAAAACTAAAATCGATTGCAAATGCAACACCTTAGCCGTCAAATTATAAAAAAACGGAGATCACTTGTACAACACTGTGCAAGTAATTTTCTTAAGCATCGCGGTAATAAAATGTTGGATTTAAAAAGTATATGCTGATAATTTGTTTTCTATATGCCTACCTGTTTCTGGGGTTTCTATTCGCAATTTGGTTTGCCTTTATTAATCCTGGTAAAGGAGAATTTGGTATCAGGCATACATCATTGTGGTTCAGGTTGATCATAATTCCCGGCAGTATTGTTTTGTGGCCCGTAATGCTTATTAAAATTTACATATCATGATAATAGCGTCCCGAAAGATTCACTTCCTGATCTGGCTGATACTTGCAGCAGTTGTCCTTACCTTATGTATAGTCGCGTACATCAAAATTCCTTACCTGCCACAATAAATCTTTACGTCTTATGAGTGTAGTCTACAGCCCTGTTTTATGGAATAAATTCAAAAAAAAGTATGACTTATTTTTGTGGGTTTCAATTGCGGTATATTTCACGGTTTTCATTTTGTTAAACAGTGTATTATTTCCACAACTGATCCTTGTCACGGTCTTAATACGTGGTTTTGGCCTACTGGCAATCATATTATTACATATCATCCTGATGATTGGCCCCCTCTGCAGGCTGCAACCAAAATTTTTACCGATGCTGTATAACCGAAGGCATTTAGGTGTTACTATGTTTTTCATAACATCCGTACATGCTATATTAAGCCTGATATGGTTTCATTCAGGCGGTAATGTCCATCCGCTGGTGTCCTTATTTGCCGGGAATACTCATTATGATTCACTTAGATTTTTTCCGTTTCAAACACTGGGCTTTGCAGCTTATCTTATCCTTATGGTAATGGCTTTTACCAGCCATGATTTCTGGCTCAATTTTCTTTCACCCAGAATTTGGAAAGCCCTGCACATGATGGTCTATTTAGCTTATGGGCTCATTATTATGCATGTTTTGTTAGGTGTTATTCAACTGGAAGATAGCCCGGTAATATTTTGTATGCTCATAACCGGGTTGGCAGCAGTGGCAGCAGTGCATATCATTTCAGGATATAAGGAATGGAAATTTGATAGCCGAAAGCATCTACCAGATAAAAATAATTGGGTTTATGTATGTCTTGTCAGTGAGATACAGGAAAGCCACGCGAAAATGGCTGTTGTAAATAATGAAAGAGTTGCTATTTTCAAGTACGGTAATAGATTAAGTGCCGTTTATAATGTATGCAAGCATCAAAACGGGCCGCTGGGCGAAGGTAAAATTGTTGACGGGTGTATAATCTGCCCTTGGCACGGTTACCAGTACCAGCCTGTTGACGGCTGCGCCCCCGCGCCGTTTACAGAAAAGCTGGCCACCTATAATCTGAAAGTAGAGGGGCATGCAATTTATATAAATACGAAGGCGATGCCCGAAGGAACCGCTGTAGAACCGATCATACTCTCCGAGCAAATCAGAAGCCCATTATCAGGATTTTTTATTGGATGGAATGACAACAACCCTGCGTCAATTATAAAGTTTGTCAGCAGATCAATTATTGGAATTATTGCGCTAAGTTTAATTATTGCAGTGGGTTTTACTGTTAAACAAAAGCATATTGCTTTATCATCTTTTGACTACAAAAATTTGAAGATAGTCCGCGGGCAGCTAATAGAATATCCTTTTCCAGCAATTAGAACCCTTACAGGAAAAGATGCATCTGGGCGTTTGACCATCAAAACATATCCGCTTATTAATAACGCTAAATTTGGTGCGGACGGATTGGTAGATTCTATAAGGAAAAGGTATAATACTAACAATTACACCGCCGAAATTAATGGTGCATTTATCATACGCAATAAAGTGACAGCTATGGAACTTACCTATGGAGCTTTATCAATTAAAATATTAAATAAAAATAATGGATTACCGACAGGTCAATTAAGAAAATTGTGTGACACCGCTATATTTGGCGAAATCATAGATCCCAAATGTTATTTGGGGGCAATGAATCCTGGCGAGGGAAAACCTCATCGCAGCTGTGCCATTTTATGTATCAGCGGTGGAATAATGCCCATGCTTGCATTTAAAGATATACACGGTCAAAGTCAGTATGCCGTTCTCCTTGGGAGGCATGGCGAGAAAATTAATGCACAGGTTATTAAGTTTGTTGCTGAGCCTGTGAAAATAACAGGAACACTTTTTCGCTATGACAATTGGTATGTCTTTTATACAGATCCGGCTAAGGAAGTATATTCTTTGTTTCAATGATCTATAAGCATATTAAAATCAAAAATTGTCACGTAACACATGTTTAGCGACCTGCTTCAAAGAAGAACAGTCCAATCGGGCGGCGGAGACTAATTGGAGTAAGAATTTCTTAGACTATCTGTTCCCAAACTTTAGATTAGTTTACTAAATAATCAAAAGCCTTTAATTAGCTTAAGGCCGGATTTACAGAGTTGTGTTCGTTTAATTCATAGATAATATTACTATTTATGTGGGGAAAATTAATAACGGCACGCGGATATTAGACGGTACGGCGTACGGTTTGCTATAACCTAACAATTCATTAAAGTGAAACCTGTTGTTCATCAGCACCAGCAGATCATTATTCATTCCGTTTATCAGCACATCTATAGCCCTGGGCACATCCCTTTCTCTCACATTATTAAAATAAAATTGCGCTCGTTTGCCACTCTTCGATATGGCCTCTTTAAAAATAGTAACAGCATAGCTATCTTCCATAAAAGGTAATCCCCTCAAAGCTATATTGGCAATCAGGATGCTGGCATTGACTGACTCGGCAAGTTGGTTTAAAAATGATAAAATTTCATGCGGGGAATAACGCAGATCAGTGGGATAAACAATTTTTTTAAAGTACTTAAATTCAAACTTTTCCGGAATGAGTAATATTGGACAGCCTGACTTTGTAGCACATTTAATTGTTTCGGCTTCAATAAGCTTTACACCCTCACTGTTAGGCGTTAATCCCATAACCAGCATTCCTATTTCAAATTCTTCTACAATGGAAAGCACATTGCCAACAGCAAAATCAATGCCTGCAATAAATCTAACTTGGGACGGTAACCCACCATTCCAAGTTAGTCCGGAATCAAACTTTGATACCGCTCCGCTACCATCAACAGATACTTCTATTTCTTCGCTGCAATGTCCCACAGTAAGTTCCTTTGCAATGAGATTTTTACGTTTCACTAAGGTGTTCCAAATGTAAAGTTTGGAATTAGTTTTAGCAGCCAAAAGCAGAGCGAATTCTATAGCATGCTCCGCCTCGGAAGAAAAATCGTTGAACATTAAAATATTTTTCATGAGCAGTTTTTATCTGGCACATATAATTGAAATATTGTGTACCTAGCTAATAGCATTCGGCTAAACCAGACGGTAAACAGGTTTGCGCTTGGATTTTTGATTTACACAATCAGATTATTTTCAGGTACATCCTCACCAAAATTCTCAATAACTACTCCAGAAGACAGTAAAATTTTGTTATCTGATTACGGCTTATTTGATGGTTTTTGCTTCCGCTAATAGTTTTTCTGCGGTCGTGTAGCCCTCGATTTTCTTGGCAATGTTCCCTCCTTTATTAAAGAAAAACAGTGTCGGCGTTGCTCTTATGGGATAAATTTTTTGCAGTTCTTTTCCATCAGGACTGTCGATATCAATAGCCACATTTACGAAATCCTGGTTATATGCAGCCCCCAATTCTTTTTGAATAAGCACTTCCTGTTCCATCTTTTTACAGGTTGGGCACCAAGACGCGTGTGCAAAAACAAATAGCGGCTTGTTTTGAGCTTCAGCGCTTTGCCTGGCATCCGCCAGTGTTGTAACTTTAAAATTAATACCTTCCTGTGAATGTAGCAGGGGCTTATAACTGGTCCTACAGGAGGCCATGTAAAGGCAGATGCCCACAGCGATCACCAACATTGATAATATTGAAACTGTCTTTTTCATATGTTCATTAATAAATAAAAACCTAATGGTTTTGCTATTTAGTCGGTAGAAATGAAGTTTCCTTACACTAAAAATCGACAATAATTTATAGGTGAATCTTCTATCGAATTGCGGTTTATTATCTTAGCAGGGTAACGAAGAAAAATTAATTGTTACGGCTATTGAACATACGCCCGTTATGGAAGAGCGCCAGAACATTGATCCCTCAGGGCACTATTCGAGGCCTGACATTGTTCAGCTTTCGGTTTACAGGAAAAGGCAAAGCGTGATCAGATTTATTGATGGAATTTAGTTTATTCGACTGAAGTAGTTTTAGGCTTTAAAAACTGTTTGTTGATCAGTTTATAAGCCAGCACCAGGCCGGTTAATAGTAAGGTGGCACCCAATATCCAGTTGATCAGGTTATGCTGTGCCTTTAGCGCGTCCATTAAATAATTACCCGCAAAGCCGTAAATAATAAAGGAAGTGCTGGTACCCAGGCCGATGGCTATAATATATAGATTGTAGGCCCTGGGTGTACTGATCAATACATTTCGTCCTTTCAATACAGCAGTCCAACCCATCCAGAAAGGTAAATGAAGCGGGTTAAGCAAACTAAGGGCCAACCCGGAATAAAAAGCATTCATGCCCACAAACGGTAAAACATCCTCAAAGTTTTTCATATGAAATGCAGCTTCCAGTGTGCGATAAGCCAATAATAAAATAACGATACAGACAGCTATACTCAGTAAAAGAAAGAGTCTTTTTAAATAAGTAAGCTTATCGATCACGATCAGGGCAATCCGGACGAGGATAATTTCTACCAGGATTGCGGCAGAGCCGAATTGGAATGCGCCCGTGAAATTATTGTTCAATGCAAAATTGGCAACGCTTGCGTTTAAGGTTCCTATTGGTAAAGAGCCAATAAAACTGATGCTAAAGGCAACAAAGAAAAGTTTGGTATATCTGGAAAGGCTCATGAAACTAATTTTTCGTACGCTGTATTATTTTTCAACATCTCGGTTCCCTGGCGGTAAGTCATATAGGGCAGCCCTTGTTGTTCATGGTTCAGCTTGCTGATGCGGTATAACAGTTTCCAGTGTCTGATTATTTCCTTCCAGGCAAAGAAAATAGAATGCCTCGAGTCATAAATATGGGTAGGTTCGCTGCCTGCGCCATTCAATTCAACAATAGAAAAGTTTCGGCCTTCACAAAGATCTTCCCAGTTATTATACATCACATCCATCCGGCCAAAATAAAATTCAGGAATCTGGCGGCATACGGCATCAATGGTATTGGTAAGCTTCTCACTGATCAGGTGGCTCAGGTCAATAAACTTAGCTCCGCGGGCATGGTTGCCATAGGGCACCAGTGTTTTATTTTGTCCCCGATTTAATATCTGTTGGAGAACCTCCTGATGTGAATGCTGTAATACCTTCAGTTGTAACAGGAAGCGCGACTCATTAATTAATAACTCTTCAATAGTTGACGATCCATCCCCTGTAACCGTTAAGAATTCTTTACCTACGATACCTGATATATGGCCTTTCTCTTCTCCCGGTATCCGGTAATAAAATATGCCTACTTCCTTCTTGAATTCTACGAATTCCTGCAACAGGAAATCAACCTTCATGTTTTTGATGTAACCAGCAAGTTCCTCGTCGTTATGGACCTTTTTAACAAGAACCCCTCTGCCGCCAATGTCTGGCTTAGCTATAGCCGGGTATGTCAGCTTTTTCGATTGAAGTTTTGCCTGTATGTAAGCTATATCAGTTCCGGCCTTAAAACACAACGTCCGAGGATAATACTCATCCGGCATTAGTGCATAGATCAGGTCTTTGCTTTCCATAGCAAAGCCACCGTTCTGGATCAACGGATTGGAGGTGTTAAAAAAGAAAAGCGAACGGGCTTTAAGGCCAAGCCAAAACCAATAAGGCATGATTAGCAGATAGACCGCCCGGAATGGCCAGTATTCCCAATTGAATAATTTGATGAAAAAAATCCTTAACATCAGTAGCCGGATTTTCGCGGCTTTACCCTTGGTTGATTCAATACCGGGTTCTAAGGCGAGCTTGCTTGTATACTGCTTTTGATCCTTAAGATCATTGTAGATCATGGTTATTCCCAGTGGACTAATGGTTATGTTGGTAATGCTCATCGTCTTCATCTTGCCATCCCTGTCAATCACCAGACCGTCTTTTACATCACCCGCTCCGCCATACCTGTGAAAGTGTAGTATCCCCTCCTTTACCTGTGATAGTCTTGATTTTCGAAATTCATTAAACCAACTTTTTCTTTTAGCAATGGCCATTTTGTCGTATAGGGTAGCAGATGACCATATATAGGATTTTGATCTATCCAGTAATAGGATTTGTTTCCTTTCCCCATCCCAGCGGCACTCATATAATTTTCCTGATACATAAAGCACGATAGTAAATGGCTCGACACCAACAAGATCCATGGCTTTGTAAAATAAGTCCGGGTAGTCGGCTTGGATAATATCCATTAAAACCAGTCCCCTGCTTGTTTTATAATGCGGTTGAACAGCGTGCTTAATGAAAGCGCCATTCAGCAGGACGACCGCATCGCCATTGTTTTTTGCTGCGATCCAGCTGCCGTTTTTATCCGCATCTTTTGGATAAATGAGTTTGCTTTTGCCGCCATCATATTCCCTGGGCGCAATGGCCTGACCCCGGTTAATACTTTCGTCCCGATTAGAAGTCAGGTAAAAACCTTCTTTTGACGGGATATAAGTTACTGTGCACATGCCTTCCTGAATTTGAGCGTAGATGCAGCTATACCAAAACCTTCCGGGATTTCCAGGTCGGCAACAGCATTTACCCCAATGCGGATTAGTGCCATATGGTGAACCATGTGTTCCAGGTTATAAACTAATTCCCGCGAGTAGTTGGTAAAAACCGGAATTGGTTCAGGATCGCTTTCTAAATATTCGACATGCAACAACAGTTCCCGGTCGGGTTTAACCAATCCCGCTACAATCTCAAGCAGTGTCTTTATGGCAAAATTTTTATCGGTTTCGATCATACGGTTACGTGTGCGCTTGTCATAGTTGACGATTCCACTTACATATCCCTGGTTGAGTTCTATAAAAAATTCCAGGATATGGCGGGTATGCTGCCCGGTTGTTGATCCAGACAATACACTTACCGGCTGCGCGTATTGTTCATTGGTCAGTCCGTCAAGTACAAACTGTAATTGCTCCAATAAATTGGAAATGGGTTCTCTGAGTTTCATTTGATTATTAGGTTAATTACAAGCTTGTTTAGCGGAGAATGTAGTGTAGAAAGTTCTGTTTCCGGAAGATGATCAGCAGCAGCGAGCAGGCTACGAAAACAATAAGCGCTAAAATGAACAACTGGCCTCCGTCATCCTGTACTACGATCCCCAATTGGGTTAGATGAGAAAACAGGGCGCCGGCCATAACACCGACTGCCAGTAAAGCGCCGTAGCTGGTGGTGCGCGGGATAAGCACCAGAATAGACGCTATTAATTCCAGTGAACCTATGCCAATCCTCCCCCATGGTTCTAAACCCAGTTTAGTGAAAATGTAAACGGATTCCGGAGCAGCGGTAAATTTGAAAAACAAGGTTTGCAGCATAATACCTGCGGCAACAAGGCGCAGTGCCCAAACCATTACATTAAACTGTGTGTAACTCATGATGATTGGTTTTAAGTGTTTGTTGAAATGAACTTTGGTTGTTGGCATAGCTGATCGCAGCGTCTGCAATATCTTTTCCGACTTCCTTTTTAGATTTTAAAGGGAAAGTGCGGCTCACCAGATCTTGGTTAATAATAGTGATCTTGTTGGTATCATAACCGAAGGTGGCCCCTTCATCCTGTACGGAATTCAAGATCACCATATCAAGATTCTTAGTATTTAGCTTTTTGAGCGCGTTCTGCTCCTCATCATTCGTTTCCAGGGCAAAACCGACTGACAACTGACCTTTTTGTTTAAGCTGTCCAAACTCATAAGCGATATCCACATTTTTGACAAGTCGAAGGTTAAGTTCGTTTCCGGATTTTTTCATTTTCTGTGTACATACCTCTGCTGATTTGTAATCGGCAACGGCAGCGGCAAAAACTGCGATTTGGGCTGTAAGAAAGTAAGGGCGACATGCATTATACATTTCATCCGCAGATGTAACAGCGATATTGGTAAGGTTCGGATGGGCGAGTTTTAGCGTTACAGGGCCCGAAACCAATACTACTGCAAAACCCTTTTCAAGAAATGATTCTGCTATGGCATAACCCATCTTACCCGAAGAATGGTTGGTAATGTAGCGTACCGGGTCTATCGCTTCCCTGGTTGGACCGGCTGTAATCAGTACGATTGGCTTTTGAAATATGGCGCTCATATACTTTGGAAATGATTGTCTCAAAGTGTATGGCCACATTTTAGAGGCCATACACCGTTATGATGGATAATTAGTTATTTTTTCAGGTCGGGCCATTTCTGGTCGGCTGTCTGTATGAAATTTGCCTGATCCTTAGTCCATATCTCTTTAACTTTAGCATTGTAATTGAAATATAGCTTGTCGTCAACAACCGTCCAGGTTTCTGTCTGAGTTGGCGCTTTATGACCCTGTGAGGTTCCGTAGGCACAATAGCCACCATACTGAGGAGCATATTTTTCTGGTGTTGCTTTAAAGGCGTTTAAATCTTCCTGACTGGCGAAAAGCCAGGTAGCGCCTTTCCATTGGTAAGAAAGGCTATCCGCCCCTTTTACCGCTTTGGATTGTTTGAAGAATGCTACCGCATCGTAGCCTTTAATAGCCTTTCCGCCGGTAACGAAAATTTCTGATTGTTGTGCTTTAGCCTCTACAATGCTAAAAAAAGCAAATAGGGCGATGATAATTAACTGTTTCATTTTGAGTTATTTAAATAAGTTAATAATGGAAAATAGGTAGAAGGGTGACAGCTTACCGGTTGATTTTAGTCCAGTTTGCGTCTGCCTTGGTTTTGAGGTTTTTTTCGTCCTTATTCCAGGTTTTTTTGGTGTTGTTAAAAAACGCGTTATAAAAAAGGTATAATTTACCATCAAGCAATTTGAAGGTTCCGGGGTCAACATCTACCTTTTCACCGGTAGCACCCATGGCATAAGCACACCAACCGCCGTACTGGGGTTCATATTTGGCTGGCTCTCCTTTAAACAAATCCCTGTTTTGGGCCGAGGCGAAATGATAGGTTACACCCTGTTCGGTCAGCGAGAATTCTGATTTTCCTTCGATTGCTTTCTGAGTCGTGAAATAGCTTACCGGGTCATATCCTTTTATCGCCAAACCTGATTTATCAATATTGTATTGTTTTTTACGCAGCCCTGTCTGGTCCTGTGCAGATGCTATCCCTACAGTAATGACGGAAAACAGCAGAATGGTGAATAATTTTTTCATGGTTTGATTCTTTTTTCTGGCTTTGTCGCAGAAAAAAGATAACCCTTACAAAAAAATTTGAATTATTTTTTTTGGAACATAAATGCCTGGTCCGGTCAGCTAGTAACGCCTTTTAATTTTTTTAATTTTTTTGTAAGGATTCTGCCGCCTTTCCGACCAAAGAGAAAATCAGGAAATCAAGGTGCAATTTTCATGTCAGCTTACTTCCCTTATAAATTTTTCTTACCATTTACTTATGAGCGTTAAGCATTCCTACCAGTGGACTTACATCTTATTAGTTGCCCTGTATTTTCCGGTGACGCTATTTGCACAGCAAACGAAAATAAACGGAAAAGTTATCGATGCCGAAACCAAGCTCCCGCTTGCCTATGTAAGTGTAACTTTCTTTAAATCGACAGTAGGTACTTCAACAGACAGCAGGGGAAATTTTTCATTGAAAGCTGATAACGCATTTACACAGGTCAAGATCTCTTATTCCGGATATGCTACTTTTTATGCCCCTGTGATTCCCGGCAAAACCCAAACGATCAATGTCGAACTGATATCCAATACACGAAAGCTAAACGAGGTTATTATCAGGTCTGCCAAACGAGGAAAGTACCGGAATAAAGATAATCCTGCGGTAGAACTGATCAGGCAGGTTATTGCCCATAAAGAGCAGAACAGACCGGAAAACAATGCCTATGTTCAATATAAGGAATATGATAAGTTACAGCTTTCTTTGGCCAATCTTTCACCTGCTTTGTCCGATAAGAAGTTTTTTAGGAAATACAAATTTTTCCTGGATAACCGGGACACAACAATGGTGCCGGGCAAATCCCTGCTGCCTATTTACCTGGATGAAAAATTAACCCAGGTTTATTACCGGAAAAATCCGAAAAAAAAGAAAAATATTGTCCTTGCCCAAAAGAATATTAACCTCGCCAATTATATAGATAATGAAGGTATTGCTAAATATTACAAGCACCTCCTATACGATGTTGACATTTATTCAAACGATGTCTACCTTCTTTCTAAACTATTCCTTAGCCCAATCGCGGGAACAGCTCCGACTTTTTACAAATTCTTTATTACAGATACCATTACCGTAAATAATTCCAAAGTAATCGAGCTGAGTTTTACCCCCCGTAATTCCAGTGACCTTCTTTTTGAAGGCAAAATATATATCACTATGGATGGCAATTATGCCGTGCAGAAAGCGATCATTTACATTAATAAAAATATCAATATCAACTTTGTACGGTCAATGAACGTCAGCCTTGATTTTGAACAGAACACCAACGGCCGTTACCATTTAAGTAAAAGTAATATTCTGGTTGATTTTGGACTTAATCAGAACGGCAAAGGCGGAGCAATTGGAAACCGGACGATCACCATTAAAGATTATTTGGGTGATAAAGCATTACCCGATTCCACCTATGCTGGTCAGGAGGCCGTAATAGCTGACAACGCGAACAAGCGGACCGATGATTACTGGGCTCAAAACCGGCTGGACACGCTTACGACTGCCGAAGCTAAAGTTTATCATAATATTGATACGCTCCAGACTATTCCTTCTTATAAACGGACAATCGCATTAGTAACCTTTGTCATAGCGGGATATAAGTCATTCGGGCCTTTTGAGCTGGGGCCGGCCAATACATTTTACAGCTTCAACCCGATTGAAGGACTAAAACTACGGGTTGGCGGGCGAACGACTCCGGAGCTAAGTAAGCGCTATTATTTCGAGACCT
The DNA here is from genome assembly GCF_001911425.1 of Mucilaginibacter polytrichastri. Classification (GTDB taxonomy): domain Bacteria; phylum Bacteroidota; class Bacteroidia; order Sphingobacteriales; family Sphingobacteriaceae; genus Mucilaginibacter; species Mucilaginibacter polytrichastri. The sequence continues at coordinate 4,025,440 of NZ_MPPL01000001.1, forward strand.
ATGCAGCCTATGGTTTCAAAGACGAGCGATGGAAGTATTTTCTAAGTGGCACTTATTCCTTTAACAGCAATTCCATCTACAAATTTCCACAAAATTACATCAGGGGCAGTTTTGAACGTGATACCCGGATTCCGGGAGATCCTTTGCAGTTCGTAGTGGAAAATAATTTCCTGCTTTCTTTTAAAAGGGGGAACAACGACAAATACCTGTATAATGACTTTTATAAGCTGGACTACGTCAAGGAATTTCAAAGCCATTTTTCATATACCCTGGGTTTCAGGAACCTGACGCAGTCACCCGCCGGATCATTGAGCTTTATCAACCACGTTGGTGGGGTAAATGTAAACCATAGCAGCCTTACTTCTACAGAGGCAACAGTAGGACTGCGGTATGCACCGCACGAAGAATTTTACCAGGATAGGATCTATCGGATCCCGATACCAAACAAATACCCGGTACTCGCGCTTGATTTTACTGAAGGGATAAAAGATGCCTTTGGCGGGGAATATAATTACCAAACTCTACATGCACGTCTTGACAAACATTTGTACCTGTCCCAATTGGGATATGCCGACGTGTCCCTGGAAGGAGGGCATATATTCGGGAAACTCCCTTATCCTTTGCTTACCATACACCGCGCCAATCAAACTTACTCCTTTGACCCAGACGCTTATAATTTAATGAACTTCCTAGAATTCGTGAGTGATCACTACGAAAGCTTTAATTATACACAGCACTTTAACGGCTTCTTTTTAAATAAAATCCCGTTATTTAAAAGGCTTAAATGGAGAGAAACGGCTTCCTTTAAAGCCCTGTACGGAGGCGTTAGCAACCAAACTGCACCCTGGCTTATACCAGTTCCTAATTGATGGAAACGGTAAACCGATTACTTATGCGCTGGGTAAAATACCGTATCTGGAGGGTAGTGTGGGCGTTGAGAATATTTTTAAATTCATTGGTGTCAGCCTTGTCCGTCGCTTTAATTATCTTGACCATCCTAACGTTACCAAATTTGGGCTCAGGACAAGTGCCACGCTGCTATTTTAATTTACAAAATAATATTCCTGATGATCAATTTTACTTCGCTAGCGAAAGCAGATGCTTTTTAATAATATCATAATGTTCCCAGGGAATAAAGTGATTTGCCCCAGGTATAATGATCACTTCAACATGCTTGTTAAAAGCCAATTTTTGCCGGCCGTAAGCCACATTTTTTACGGTAACCAGCGGATCTTTATCCCCATGAATAAAGGTCACCGGCATGTTTAGCCGCTGATAACAGGTATCCAATCCGAAAAGCTCTTTCTTAAAATACCAAATTTCGGTATTGCAGGTACGGAATGCTCCCGGTATTAAATATTGTAATGGCGTATGAACAAAAATGGATCGCCATTTCTCTGTCGGTTCATCAAAAGGGGAAATAGACCCTGCAAGTAAGGTCAGGGAGGCATATGCACCCGGGTGGTCCTCTGCCAGTTTAACCACAACCGGGCCGCCGAGGCTATGCCCGATCAAGTGAAATGGGCGGCCATTTTCTTCTCTCTTTATAATAGCATAGATCAATTGCGACTGCTCTGACAAGTGATAAGCATGACCGAAATTACTGTATCCGAAGCCTGGCCGGTCAATGGCAATTAACCTGAAATGTTTTAACAGGGCTGTATCCATTAAATATCGTTTATACCCATCCCAACTGCCTGGGGAACCATGAATAAAAAACAGCGTCGGCAACGTATCGCCACCCATCTTCACATAATGTAAACGCAGTTTTCCTAGTTTCAGGTAGACATAACGTGGTTGCAGCCCTTGCTGATCAAATTCTGCTTCAGCCTTTTTATCTGTTATGCGCATCATCATACATGACTGGCAAAAAATCACCCACCCGCACAATAATGTCAATATTATTCTACGTTTCTTCATCAATGTTGTTATATTTAAATTCGAGAGATAAGGCCTTTTATTTGGTTCCGGGCATGCCGGCTTTTGCCATTGAAGTTTCATTCAACAGGCTGGCTTTTGTGGCAGCAATAATTGCCCCGGTATCTGTATTTTGCAGAAACGCGATAATTTCCAGGCCTTGTTTGTTTAGGCCACTCGTGTTAGCAATTGTGGCTGAACCTTCGTTTTTACCGTTTAAATTAATGTTCTTCAGGGAGCGGACAATTTGTACATGAGACAGCGTACGGCCATTATTTTCACCGCTGAGTACTTTACTTACCGCATTGCGTTGCACTAATGCGATTAGTAATGCCGTATGAGCCGGCACTGCAGTGGTATGGTAATGGATATTAACTACTCCCGGCTCAGGCTTTACGGTAGTCAACGTTAATTCTGCCGAAGTTGCTTTTTGAAGCCCTTTATCTATAGCATCACGTAAGGTGCCTTCATCAGAACCGACAAATTCCCTGGTTCCGTTTACTACTGCCTGGGGCGTATAAACCGAAGCGCTTAACCAACTGGCATAGCGGTTCTGTCTTTGCGAGTAAGCGGCGCTGCTGAATTGGTCTTTCCAGCCCAAACGGTTCCAGTAATCTACATGGTAAGCAAGAATGTAAATTGGCTGGTCGTTGTTTTCGCGCTGTACTTTCGCGATCAGCTCATCTGCAGGCGGGCAACTGGAGCAGCCTTCTGATGTAAACAGTTCTACCACGGCAAAGCCTTTGGCAGCTTTTGAATGATGGATGGGGGCTACATGTGTTTTATCTTTTAAAACAAAAGAAAACGAACACATAGCCATAACAGCCCCCCAGGCTATTACGGTAATTTTAATGGAAGGTACCATTTGATGATTTATTTAATGTTTTCCTGATTTGTCGCCAGATGTATAAAATCCTTACAAAAAATAAAAAAAAATGTAAGGAATAAGTGGGTGCCACGACTAAAGCATAAAAGAATAAGTTAAAAGTTCACCCAGTTAAATATTACTAGTAATAAACCATTTATGCTCGAATCACGAATGCATACAGAAAATAATCAACAAGTCGATACAAAGGTTCATACCTGCGATCCCCAGCAATGGGTGGCTAAATATGCCGATTACTTATACAGTTATGCGGTAACCCGCATTAACGATGGAGAATTAGCCCGTGACTTGGTACAGGAAACATTCTTAGCTGCTTTGGAGAAGGCAGCTAAGTTTGAGGGGAGAAGTTCGGAAAGCACCTGGTTGACCGCTATCCTGAAAAATAAGATTATAGATATCTACCGTAAAAAATCATCTGGTCTTTTAAAAAGACAGGAGGTTCCTGTAGAAGTTTCAGAATCGGATGATTTTTTTGAGGTGGATGACGGCCATTGGAAGGTACAGCATCAGCCACAAGCCTTTGGTTTAGAGGTATACAATCCACTTATTGGCAAGGAATTTGACCACATACTGAAACAATGTATGCAAAAGCTGCCTGTACTGTGGTTGTCAGTTTTTACGATGAAGCATATGGATGAGGAAACGACTGAAACGATATGTTCGGAACTTAGAGTTACACCTGCCAATTATTGGGTAATCATTCACAGGGCGAAAGTAAATTTGCGGGCATGCCTGCAAAAGAATTGGATTTAAAATAAATAAAATGAACGACAATACATTAAGAAAAATTGCTTACAACTGCAAGAAGGCGACATTTCTGATTGAAAAAAAGCAGGTCGGCAGCATAACTGTACGCGAGAAACTGGAGTTGAAGATACACCTGGCTGGCTGCGCTGTATGCCGGACATTTGAGCAACAAAGTATAGTAATTAATAAAATGGTTCACGATCTGTTCCATGAGCCAAAACTGAATGAGCTTAAATTAGACGATGATTTTAAAAGGAAATTACAGGGTAGCATTGATGAAAAGCTTGATAAAAACTAAAATGGATTTGATAGTAAGTTATTAATTCAATACTTCAAAGTCCTAATGCTGTATTTAATTCGCAAAGCATTGCTTTCTTTAAAACGACCAGTTCGATATCGGTGATGTTTACGGAACCATCAATTATGCCCTCAAAACAAATTCAAACAATAGCCTTAATTTTATTGGTGGCGTAAAGATTCCGCTTACTTCCGGGAATGGTAAAAACGCAAACGGTAAACCGTTGCCATTAGATTACCAGGCAAGCATTGGTTCCTATGACGCCATAGGTGGCGTTAACTATATCGTAAACCGCAAATGGGAATTTGACGGAGCTGTTCAGGTTCCTATAGTACAAATCAATAAAAGCACCTACTTCCCAGATGAATATACTGATCCGCGAACGCTCAAGTTTGCACCGACAAATAATTTCAGACGAAAAAGCGACCTGCTAGCCAGAATTGGTTATTATTTTTATCTACCTCAATCTTCTATTACGCTTAAGCCAAGCATTTCCGGAATATACCACGTAGGCAATGACAGCTATGAAAACCGGTTTGGCAACCGGGTTCTTATTGACGGTTCACAAGGCTTGACCTTAAACGGTAGCATAGTGGCAACAAAGACCTTTAAAAATGCAAACCGGTTCGAGATTGTAGTGGGAACGCCATTTATTGTGAGAAAGGTCCGCCCAGACGGATTAACGAGAAGCGGTGTTATCAACTTTCAATATACAATAGCCTTTTAAAGCGTAAATAATATTCAGTAGCGATGCCCCTAATAGTAGGCATTTATTTTTAGCCAATATTGAATCTTTTAATATCGCCAATTTAAAGAATCTTCGAAGGTTTGACTGTGAACCATGTTTAGTTGTTACTAACGCATCGGCCAGACCTATATGCAGCAGCAAATGTCCGATCTGATGAAGTAAGATGTATGTTAAACAAGGCTGGAACAAATTGTTCGTTTCATTGGCCCTATCAGGCCGTGTCGCATCATCCAGCTAATGGGTTTCTTTATCAGCTACCGGCATATTGTCTATAGGAAAAACACTTCGGACAGCCAGTGATTGTCACACTTTTTAAAAAAGGTGTCTAATTATAAAAACGAAAACATGGAAAACGAATTTAAAGGTAAAATCGCCTTGGTACTTGGAGGATCAAGCGGAATTGGTAAAGCTACAACGGCATTGTTACTACAAAATGAAGCTGCAGTAATTATTGTTGGTAAGAACCAGGTTAATATTGATCAAACCATCAACGAATTGTCTGGCAGTGGAAATATTAAAGGTTACAAAGTTGACTTGACAGATCGTCTGCAAACTGCTGATTTTATAAATCAGTTCGGCACTGTTGTTAGCCGGGTCGACTACCTGGTAAATGCTTCGGGTATTTTTAGCCCGAAGCCATTTTTGGATCATACATCTACCGACTATGATTCTTATCTTGATCTAAACAGGGGGTTGTTCTTTGTAACACAGGCAGTAGCCCAACTAATGGCTGATAATAAAACCGGTTCCATCGTTAATATTGGTTCAATGTGGGCAAAGCAATCTGTAAGGGCCACACCTTCATCTGCTTATTCTATGCAGAAAGCGGGGCTGCACTCTCTAACCCAGCATTTGGCAATGGAACTGGCTCAGTACAATATCCGGGTTAATGCGGTGTCCCCGGCAGTGGTTGAAACACCGGTGTATGACGGAGTTTTTGGAGGGAAGGAAGCTGCTGTTGAAGCTTTAAAGAGCTTTAACGGATTTCAGCCGATCGGCCGGAACGGAAAACCGGAAGATGTAGCCAATACCATTGTATACCTGCTTTCGGAAAAAGCATCATGGGTTACCGGTGCCATTTGGGATGTTGACGGCGGTGTTATGGCAGGACGCAATTAATTCTTAAATTTAAATGATCTGAATATGTCTGCATCCAATAGCAATATGATGAATCCTTTTTTAGTTGCTTATGATACCGGTGAGGAGATGCGTTTTATAAAAGAGGCGCAGGAAGGATCAAAGTCTGCTTTGGAAAGATTGATAAAGCTGCATCAGCAATTTATTTATAATGTTGCGCTGCGATTAGCCCGAAATGCTGAAGATGCGGCCGATCTAACCCAGGAAGGCTTGATAAAGATGGTGACCAGGTTGAGCCAGTTCAAGGGCAAAAGCAGTTTCAGAACATGGTTGTACCGTATAGTTTTCAACCATTTTATCCAAAATCAAGGTAATAAAAGGAGGCTGGAAACAGCCTCCCTTGAAGAACTTGGTGATTTTCTCGAAAATGCGCATACATCCGAAGAAATGAGTGTTGAAGAGCAGTTTATTTATAGCGATCTGATTGATGATACACGAAATAAATGCATGAGTGGTATGTTGCTTTGTATGGACAAACAGCAAAGAATTATTTTTATACTGGGGGCCATCTTTAACCTGAAATCTACTGTTGCTGCGCCATTGTTGCAAATTTCTCCGGAAAATTTCCGGAAACAATTGTCGAGGGCGCGGGCCGACCTTTTTCAATTTATGGAAAATAAGTGCGGCCTGGTGAATCCCGCCAATCCTTGCCGTTGTCATAAAAAAACAATGGGGTTTATTAAGGAAGGCAAGGTAGAACCCACGCAAAGAAAATTCATACCCGAAGCTATAGAAACCATCCGGTCGGTCTCACCTCAGATAAATGATGAACTGGACCAATTGATGGACGACAACTACATGGGCTTTTTTAAAGCGCAAAATTATGAAAAGCATGAAGTTGCAGATAAGATCGTTCAGTCTTTATTGTTTAATAGTGAGATTAAAACGATGTTCAACCTTAACTAAGAAAGTCTTACAGTCATTATTGGTAATCACCGAGACTGGTTAATGCCGACAGGGTTATCAATTCAAGGTCTTGGTAAGTTAATTCTAAAATATGGAACCTCTCGATTACAGCGAATTAGGCTTAGTAATCAAAGGGTCGCTAATTCGAGCCCAGCCCAGTAGTCTGAAGAGCAATAACTTAACCCAGCCCTGTCAAGCTGTTTTTTTTATTTGCACAAAACTTGCACAAAAAAATTAAAATATAAAATCATTCGATCTCACCCAATTAAGCGTTTATCGTAGTTCTGTAAGCTTATCGTAAGTGCAATTTTATAGAGGACAGCGGCGACGTTCTAACTTTCATAGTGATATACAGGCTGCTGTAGATGCCAAGAAATTAGTTGAAAAAGTAAATGCGTGTAGAGAGTTAATTTTTGAGGGATTTGAATAAGCTTCGGCTATTAATAAAGTGATTTAACTTAGATTAAATGTAGCAATTATAAGTTATCAAATATTGTTCAAGCAATGCGTCGCCGTCTATAATGTTAAAGTGAGAGGTAAAGTAATTAGTATAAGATCGCCAAGTAGTGCCTTTATTGAATTTTTAGCGGAATGGCTAAGATGATTCTCCGCAATAGTTGCCACTGTCTTGTGGCCTACACTTCCCCACGAAATCAAGATGACAGCAACAAACACCATCAAACTGGACAATACACTGGAAATATCTTCAGAAATAGGTAAAAAGTGGGTTTTAAGCGACTATGTAGGTAAGCAAAAGATCCAAACATTAGTATTTCCTGATGGTATTACTTTTAGCAAGAAAAAAAAGTTCGAATCCCTCGAATAAATTTTTTATTTTTTTATCTTACTTATCTTCAGCAACTTATAGACAATAAAAAAAGCGGCATACCAGAATTAAGTCTGGATTTTTCCGCTTTCGCCTGTTTGGTAGCCCTTACTGGGCAATTCTTGAACTGTTTTATGGATGACTTGAGGAAAATAGCATTTTGAGCTTTGCTGCTCACACTTAGTCCTCAATGGCGGCGCGCTCAATGCCGTACTTCGGTGCCGCCGCCTTCATGCGGGCGATTTCGGCCTCGTCAACCGCGGGTGCAGGTCCGTCGTTGGTGGCGGGCTGACCGGACTCGCGGAATAAATCTTCTATTCCGCCGGGCGTGAAGGCCAGGAGGATACGGCTCGGGGTAGCCGCGGTATTGCGGAAGTAATGCGGTATGCCGCGTGGCCCGAAGGCGAACCCGCCAGGACCGATGGCATGCACATCGTCGCCGATATGGATTTCGAAAGTCCCGTCGAGCACATACCAGAACTCGTCTTCGTTGGTGTGGATGTGTGGCGGAGGCCCGCCGCCGGGGGTGGTCAGGCACTCAACCACCGTATAGCTTTTACCGGTGCTCGCAGCAGTTGCTTTAAGCGTTAATGTGTCTGCCACAAACCAGATGCGTTCGCCTTCACCGGCAGCAGTGGCAAAGCCCTTGAGGATGCTTGTGTTGTTATTTTTAATAGGTTACATTTATTGCCTTATTTATATTATTAATCTTTGATTTTTTAAAACTTAAAAAGTACAAGGTTGCAGATCAGGGAATTTTCAATTCACTGATACCGGACTAATTTGTTTTTGCTGAGGTTTTATTTTGCCATATTTACCTTCATAGAAATCCCGGTAAGCAGCAGCTATTTCGGCTTGTGAGTTCATCACAAAAGGGCCTTCGGCTACCACAGGTTCTGTATATTCTTCGCCACCAAATAACAGGATATCAATAGCTATCTGAGAGGTGTTTTTTACTTCAATTTCTCCGGCAATTCTGTCAAATTCTACAAACTCTCCTTTTTGATATTCAGTGTCATTTAGCTTAGCATTATGAGTGGGCAGAAAAGCAGCAACTTCTATTTCGTTATCAATTTGTATCGAAAGGCTTTTGCCTGCTTTCAATTGAATATGATACAAAAACTGCTCAGAATAATTCGGGATCTGCGAACTCAATTCTTCATACTTCCCAACAATAACCTTTAACCAACCACTTTCATCCGGCAATTCTTTTCTGGGGACTTCGCCAGCTTGTATCGCTATATGTGCAGGCTTTTCAGCCTTATTTTTTGCAGGTAAATTTATCCAAAACTGAAAACCCTGAATAAATTTGCTCTCTGTTTGGGGGTCATAATTTAAATTTTCATCATGGATTATCCCGGTACCCGCTTTCATCCATTGTGCACCTCCTGAATGAATTATCGCTCCGTTTCCGGCACTATCAAAATGCTCAACTTCGCCCTGAAGAATATATGTTAATGTTGCAATGCCCCGGTGGGGATGCGCTCCCATACCATTTTCGGTTATAATTTCTTTAACAACTGGAACGACATAATCTAAAAATACAAACGGACCAACCTTGTTGGCATACCGATTAGGTAACAGTCGCTGGATAGACAGAGTGCCTACTGTAGTACTGTTGCCTTTTGTTGAGAAACTCGTTTTTTTTTCATTTTCTTAATTGTTTTTACTCAGCCATTCCTGGAGAGACACAAAGTCGCCAGTGGCAATTTCTTTTGCCAATTCAATCCTTGATGCTGAACCTGGTCCCATGTACGTGTGTTTTTCAAAATATTCAAACATTTCAGCGAGCTCTTTTGCCCCTTCAAAAAAAGTTGAGAACAATTCAACCGGCACCTGTGAAAAGCTGTACTCTTTGCCATTAGCTTTATAGGCCTCAATAATATCATTGAAACTATTCAACTCGGTGGCAACTGAAAGATAACTGCCATTTCCAACCTTTTCAGGCTGCAAAAATGCACCGGTAACTGCTTTTCCCAGATCATTAATGTCTGACATATGGATCGCTTTTTTTGCGGGGTCAATCGGCAGTGTCCAGCCTGTTGTTCCATCTTGTTTTGGTTGTGGACCCAGCATTCCAACCAAATTTTGATAATAAAATGGGGGCTGAACAAATGTGGTGTATTTAAACCCCGCACTTTTCACCAAGTCATCTACCTTGGCCTTGTCGGTAAAATGAGGGACTTCAAACGCTGCTTCACTAATGATCTCTACATTTGGAAGTGTTGACCAAATAAAGTGTTTTACTCCTGTTGCTTTTGCCGCTTCGATGGCATTTTTACCTTGGGCAATTTCATCTGCACCTTCCCAAAAGTTGGTTACTACAAATACGCCATAAGCATTTGTAAATGCATCTTTTAAGGATTGCAAATTTTGTAAATCTGCATAAACTGCTTCACCAGCCTGGCCAGTATATTTTTCCGGATTACGGGTTATTGCCCTTACATTAAAAGAGCCTTCGTTTATAAGGGCATTTACAATACCCTTGCCTTGTGAGCCCGTTGCTCCAATTACTACTATTGTCTGCTTTTCCATTTGTTTGTTTTATAATGTAAAATTGCAGCAACAGCACGCCTTAGGACGATGAGATATGATAAAAAAAACCGTTGACAAATGTCAACGGTTTTGTAAAACCAAAATTTAAAAATAGAAGTTACTTACTTGCTTGCTTTCTGATTCTGCTTAAAGTTTCTTTAGTTATACCCAAAAAAGAAGCAATGAGATGTTGGGGAAATCGTTGAATAAACTGAGGATGGTTTGCGGCAAATTCTTCATAACGTTTTTCTGCTGCATTACTAATGGTAGAATTCAATCTTCGCTGAGAAGCAATGAAACTTCTCTGATCCATTAATCTTGTCATTTGTCCAAATGAGGGCATTTTTTCTATCAGCTCCAGCATGTCTGCTACTGTGGCAATGAGTAGCTCGGTATCTTCCCAGGCATCAATATAATATTTCGATGGTGTAAGCATGACGGCGCTTTCACGGTCGCTTGCCCAATAATTTTCAATGTACAGTTGTACAATATGCTCCACACCTTTGTCATCTACGCTGTATTGTCGCAGTCAAGCCGCTGAAAGTAGTTTTTCTTCACTGTATTCAGTTAAGCCCAGTTGCTTGCGCTGCTGGTCATTAAAATCATCTACTTTTAAACCTGCTTTTAAAAAAGCCAGGGATCGTTCCAAAATTTCAGGGGTGGAATACTCAGCCTTTGAAAGGAAAAATACTTCCGTATCGTTACCGGCAATTAAAGTCCCGTTTTCCGTTAACAGGATTTTTTTTGCCCCAAAGTCTATTTTCCATGTCTTGTTTAAGTTGTATAAGGTTTGAAAAAATGCTGGATTTCTATTGTTTTCTTCGCACTTCGACTCAATTTGGTTAAATATATATGTGTTGTTAAGTGTTCCGACATTGCCTTCCTTAATCAGCCATGATTCAAGGGTTTTACTGGGTGCCTGAAATAAATACTTATCGCCGAGCTTCCCGTTGAAGAGATTATATTCTTCTTTATTCACCAGTAAAACTTCATCCGCACGAAGGTAGTGGTCAGATAAGGGATGATTGATAAATGCCTTTCCCGTTAAGTTCGTCTTCAGGAGTGTATAGAAACTTTCCAAGCCTGCGTTGTCCTTCCGCTCATAGGCCAGTATTTCCAGTACTGACTCAGGGTGATGTGATTTAATGAGCGTTAAAAATTCATCCCCGTAATAACGGGCCGCTTCTTTAAATAAATAATCGTTCAGCGGGCTGATTTTGGTAAGAGACTTTCTTTCAATAGTGACCGAAAAAAAGCTATGGAAACCAAACGATAATCCTGTAACAGGTTCAAGGGCATAGTACAAATACAATTTTGAACTACTGGCCGGAATGAATGTGCCTTTTTCATTAACCTCTAGAAGAAATTTGCATTCAACCGAGAAGTCTGTCTTAAACTGCTCGGCCTCATCTTCCGGAAATGTATCAATAGTTTCTTTCGAGAGTTTAAAGGGGTGGTTATATTGTCTAAAATACCTGTCGTTGCTTCCATCCTGTAATTTGATAAAAGGTTCTTTATCCGTTATTCTTTTTAAGTTATCCCCAATAGCTAATTCCGAAATGTCAGCTAAGAAAATAATATCCTGCGCGGTAATTTCCTTTGCTTGCTTCAATACTAACTGTCCGTCCGTTTTTTTATCGAGCGGGAATTTAAACAAGGTGGTAAAACCTTCACTGGCCAGTTCTGGATATAAATCAGACAGGCTTGTTTCGTCAAATAGTGGCAACTGAAACAGCGGCAGCAGGTTTGCAGGTTTGGCATCGTCGTTAATAATGGCAGCCGCATCCTCGTTGCTGAAATACATTGTCCCATAGTTTGTAATAATTGCAGGGTGATTGGTGATCTCCAAAATAGCGTTGAAGCCGATACCTTTATGCCCGATCATTCCTCTATCACTTTTGGTACTTATCGCCGGATAACAAATACTTTTAATACCGTTCTCATTAAACTCTGCACCGTTATTGGCAAAATAGAAGACATCGCTACTAACCCAGGCCTTGATTTTGCCTTCTTTAACTTTATCCAGGGAAATGGCATCTCGGGAATTTTGCAAAAGTTCCAAAAAGAATCTTGATTGGTAGGATTTTGTAAAATGGTTTTGAACGCCACGGTCTGAATGCAAAGCAATGGCATCGCGATTGTAGTTGCCTCTAAAAATTCTAGTAATTATTGCCTGCAATACTTCTGAAGATAGTTTTTCATCTATTGCTTCAATTAAGTCTGAAGATAGCTCACTTGGTGTCATGCGGTTTAAGTCGTAATAATTTGTGATTTGGAACGGGTAAGATAATCATATTACCATATATACCCGATGAATATTTGTTTGACAAAGTATTGCTCGTTCAATTGAATTAGCTCCGTGTAGTAAGCATGCTTAATAGGCGCTGATAACGAACATATTCGTCGAGATTACCCATATTGTTGAGGGCAGCATGCTAGTATTTATTTCTTTTTTGAGAAAAAATGCCGAACTTATAATAAGGTTTATGTACTGTCCATATGAAATCAGCTTATATATATGTCCGTGTCAGTACGGACGAACAAAAAAGAAAAGGTTACTCTCTCCCTGAGCAAGAGGACCGATTATTAAAACATTGCGACCATAACGATATAAAAGTTAAAGGCATCTATCGGGAAGACTTTTCGGCAAAGAACTTTAACAGACCAGAGTGGAAGAAACTGATTGCCATGGTCAAGAAGAAATCATCTCATGAGGAAAATAATATTTTATTTATCAAATGGGACCGGTTTAGTCGCAATATTCAGTATGCCTATGAGATGATAGGCATATTGCGAAAACATAATACTGCAGTTATGGCTATCGATCAGCCAATCGACTTAACCATACCAGAAAGTTCCGTGATGCTGGCGGTTTATTTATCAGTCCCCGAGGCAGAAAATACGAGACGGGCATTGAACACAACGAACGGCATTCGTAGAGCAAAGCAAATGGGTAGATACCCGAATAAAGCGCCTTTGGGTTTTATTAACTTGACAGGATTGGATGGCAAAAAATTCATTGCACCAACACAGCCCGAAGCTGGAATTATTAGATGGGTATTTCAACAGCTTGCTAAAAATATCTATAAGATTGCGGAGGTCAGAAATATGGCCTATGCCAAAGGCTTTAGATGTTCCAGCTCAAATTTTTCTAAGCTTATTCGTAATCCGGTTTACTGTGGCCTTATTTCGATAAAATTGGATTCTTTGGAGCGACAAATGATTAAAGGAATTCATGATCCATTAATCTCCGAAGCGCTGTTTTACGAGGTTCAAGATATCATCAATACAAAAAGAAAAATCAACAGTAAAACAGACGAGTTAAAAGCAACGTTTTTCTTAAAAGAATTTTTAGTCTGCCCTGTTTGCGCTCGGAAACTTACTGGAAGCTTTTCCCAAGGTTCAACGAAAAAATACCCTTATTACCATTGTCCTAGAAAATGTAAAACAAGGATCAATGCATTCAAGCTTAATGACAGCTACAAACACCAACTTCAACAATTTTCACTTTCAAATAAAGTAACGGAATTGTTCAATTGTATTGTAGAAGATTCTAATACAATTACACAAAAAGCAGAATATCTGCAGGTGCGAAAAATAATAATAAGGCAACTTGAAGAACAAGAAGCTACGCTATCAAAAGCCCGAAAGTTGTTCGTATCAGATATACTGAAATATGATGATTACAGCGACTTGAAAAAAGAGTGCAAAGCAAATTTGGATTGTTTAAAAAAGGAGCTGGACGACATTGTTATCAAACTAAAAAGCATTGATAAGCAACGGCAATCGGGTAATTATCCATTTGTGAATATTTTTCAGGGATACTCGAATTTTGATATTGCTGATAAAAAGAGTCTCGCCATCCTGATTCCTCCGGGTAATCTCAATCTCCAAACAGGTGACGTTTCCTTAGATTTAAACAATGCATTATCAAAAATATTATCACAAACAGACAAACCATTTCATAAAAATGAATTTTATAGATAAAAAGACTTCCGTCAAACAGGCTATGTCGATATTAGCTAAAAATGGCATACAAGTGGATGATACTGAGGCGAGCGTTATATTAGAATTTCTGTATATTATAGCAAAGAATTACAACAAACATAAAGCCAATCAAAATGCGCCTAACCTTAAGGAGAATTCGAACCTTGAGAAAACAGCTTAAAAGCAACTTTCAGTTCCCTTTTTAGACCAAATTGAATAAAAGTCTAAGGATTTTGTCAGCAAAGTTCGAACTAAAAATGACGAGACTTAACGATTTGGGTCACAGATTTTTATTGGCATAAAAAAAGGAAACACCGATGGTATGGTGTTTCCTTAAGTAGGTCGAGCGGCAAAAGTTCTAACTTTCATGGTGATATTGAAGCTATTGTAGATGCAAATAAAATCATTGAAACCACAACTCATTTTAAATAAAAGTTTGATTCCGACCGTAAGAATTTGTGTTTTTAATTCTTCCAATCGTGGTAAGTGAATGAAGGCACTATTCGAATAACGATAACTTTACGCATACCATTACCACCCCGATAATTGCAGGGTTGTTTAGGTAAAATGTGCTAATATCCGGTAATTGCGGGAAATCGTCTTAACTTAGTTATCTTAAATATTATGACCGTTCAGGATGAGCCAGGAGATAGAGCAAGATTACTTTTATGAGTTATCAATAGGTACCTTTCCTTACCTGGAACTATTCCGGAATAACGAATTATACAGTTCCTTTCTTTTTGCAGAGTTTAAAAAAATAAGCGCTCGGCCAAAACTTCACTTATACTTCAAGGAATTTATAAGCGATGAAGAATGGTCGAAAGCGATGACAGCTGGAAAAGCAACTGTCGTCAAGCCCGGCAACTATCCTGTTGCCGCATCTATGGTTGCAATGAGCGATACTGAAAAGCGAGCCAATGAAATTATCAGGGATTTTCAGCAAATGATAATTAAGAACACTGTCGAACCTCAATACTGTGGCAGGCATCTTGAAGATTCAGAAACGATAAAATTACTTCGAACAATAGTCAATAAAATAGATGAATTTAAAAAATATGTTGTCCTTGATAAAAATGTCGACAACTACCGAGGATATGCTACAGCATCGATCAGTAACATTATTACTTTAACTAACAAATTGCAGATACCCGGCCTGGGACAAGAGCTATTATCTGCATTACTCGATAGCGGCGAAAGCAATGATGCCCAATTGCAAATTTTGTTGTATTTAAGACCAAACGAGGATAGCGAGGGTATTCGCGTAAGGTACAACGTCCTGAAAACGTTAGCGGATGAATTATTGAACAAAGAGCTTACATTAAATAAAAGCGAATTGCAGAGTTTTGCGATTCCTAATTTCAATCAGCCCACTTTTTCAGTACCTGGCCAAAAGCCCAAGATTACGCTGGTGGATCGCGTTTTGCGCGAACTAGCTTTGATCTTAACTATATATGAATCCCAATTCAAAAAGTTTGACAATCAAGTTCAATTCCCATATCCCCTTATTTTGAATGAAAAAGGAGAAGATGGCATTGATGGGCGGTATATTCAGAATTTCGACCTGCTTTCCAATACGGAGATATTTAATATCCAGGACTTCAAGGAACAAATGACACAACGTTTTGAAGTCGCTAACAATTTGACCTTGTTTCACAATCAGTTAGCTGAATTAGAAGCAAATGCAACTACTGCGGTTGAATATTATGAGACAAAACTCACCAGAGGCAATACAATTGTAGATGATTTTTTGGTCGACCATGCACGTCCTTTTCAGGAAAGGATAGACGATTTGGAAAAAAATATGGCAGTTGTTAAGGTTTACGATCACCAAATAGATAGTATTTATTTCGGTGCGAATCTGTCAACGCTTGAAACTAATATCGCTGGCCGCGGTAACTATCCTTTTAGATATTTGGCAGATAATTTCACCTTGGCGCAGATATGCAGCCGGGTCATCGATTTTGCCAGAAAATTCAAGGTTAACGAAAAATCTGAACAGAATAATAATCAAGATACCAGTATCCGCTATTTCTCTTTTGATTTGAATAATTACAGATTCAGCAATGATCCTAATTTAACTGCTCAGGAAAATGAACAGAGTATTTGGAAGTACCGCCAAATCGTTTTAGAAACAATTTTCATATCGAAATTTAAGAAAACAACCGCAGAGAATCTTGCGGAATTCTTAGATCATCAATATCGTATGACCCCAGCGCCAAAGCAAGCCTTTGTTGAGCTGGTAGAAAAACTCGGCAACGCGAATCTTCATTCGACTTTTCAAGGCTCCAGTATCCCTAAGGCCGACGCATTCCGTGTTTGGATTACTGAGAAAAAAAGCGGTTTCCATGGAAACGCCGGCATTAATCATTTAAATTTATATGTTAACACGCTGAATGTTGAAGCAAGCCTTCAGATTAACAAGGTAGTAGCTGAAAACGGCGGGCAGGTCAATATCGCAGATCTCATTCAACAAATTGAACCACCTAAGACATCATAGGACGCCATACTTTTATTTTTTAGGATTATTTAAATCCGAAATCTGTTTGATATACCAAGTGTCCTGGGCTATCAACAACCTGTTAATTCTTTGAATAGTATGGTCGTTAATTTGTATAACTTGCTCAGAAGTCAACATCCCAAGGTCAATTCTTTTTTCAGCGACCTTAATGGTGTATGCATTATCCTTTTCAAAACCATTTATTAACAGACAATAATGGGGTGAAAGCGGAAAATAAAAGGCGGAATCATCTTTAAAGTAACTATTATGGATCAATCCGATCAGGCTTTTTGCAAAACCAGGATTATCAGAAGTGATCAATAGGGGTCCGCCAAGCGGTGTTTTTAAAAGTTGCCATTTACAATTAATAATAGCATTTCGATATTTTTCATTTCTTTCATTATCAAAACCAGATCGTTGGATGAGGCCAAAAAGTTGCATCTGCTTTGCAAACGTTTTATTTCCTTTTTGATCCGCCCTAACCGATTCTATTACAAACTGCCGGAATTCCTCTGGTAATCTTTTAAAGTGGGGGTTATCATTGCCTTTTTCTTTTATGATCTGCGCAATGCTATCATCAATCCATTTGTCTTTATTTTTGCTGATCACTTCGGTTAACCAAAACGGGTTCCTGATCTTCATTTGAATAATAAAGTCACACAGATAGATTGCGTCTGCCATTTTTAATGGCTCACTACGCGTAAGTGCCATAAAAATTTGCGTGTAACGATTTTCTAACTCATGTAAAACTGTGGATTCGACAAAAAGCTCATCATACTGATCAAGCTGAAAATTAGTGCCACGGTGTTCGGATTTGATACTATAGAAATTTTCGTCTATGCAAATCTTATTTGGGTGACTTTCTTTTGGCCGTTCTTTTAAACCCTCTTGTACTTTCCTGATGTCAAGAATATAAAGGTGGTCTTTGGACAAAAAGTTATTAAGGTAACAACGCGGTACGTAGTGGTGTCGCTTAGGTTTGGATGATGGAGGCGGACTATCCATCGTTTAAATTTTGAAAATTGATTTTAGCACTTCGTAAAGTACGGTGGCGGCAATTCCATCAATAATTGGCACACCATGTTTTAGGGCGAAATTGTCCAGTTGAACGCGAACGCTTTCATAAATTGTAAGATCTGAAGACTCGGCCGGTAAAGCTTCGACATTTGCCTGAATCTCCTGTAAATCATCGTTATCCAGTTGAACAAGCAGTTGCTTCACCTGGTCAAAATCATTTTTCGTTGCTGAATTCAAAACCGGATTAAATTCTATTTTTTTAATTACATCCGCAATGTTGACCTGGCTACCTTTCTTGGCTATTACTTTTTCAATCTTCATTCTTTTATTGATGATAAGTTTTTTTACATTAATATTGACCTGGTTCGCTACAGTCGCCTCGCTTTTGCCCAATAACTGAAATTCCTGTAATGCTTCTTCTACGGTGAGTTCTTTTGAGAGCTTTAAACTTAGCTGCTCCTGCATCCTGATAATTGTAAAATGCAGAAAGTTAATATTTGCCAATTTACCCTGATTAACGGCGATAAATTCTTCCAATGCAGATTTTACCTCATTGAAGCTTTTATTAGATTGCACGCCAATTTCAAATAGGACTTCCAATACTTTTGTCTCCAGGTCATTGAATACATCCTTTTTATAATCATCCTGCTTGCCGATATATAATAATTCCATCAACACTGGTATCACCTGTGGATTACTGGCATAATTAATATTCCTGAAATGTCTCTTGAAGTCGAAAAGTGGGTTTGGATTGCTCAAAAAATGATTGGTGATGATGTAAAAACCGTCAATGATCCCCAGTTTTAATAGGCGATTCGCCGCATCCAATTTTTCCTCGTCACTAACAGAGTCATTATCTGCTATCGACCTGAAATATCCAATAAGGTAGTCATTTTCCTCCCCGGAGTCACGCAATAATCTAATGGCGCGCTCTTTCATGTCTGGTGATTGCGTGTTGGCCACAAATTTAATCAGGCGCTTGGTATCTCCTGTTTTACTAAACCACAGTTTCAACAAATCAGCAAATTTATACTCAGTTTCATTAAACCCTTCGATTTGCGATAAGATCAGCGGGAACGATTGGGTAAGGTCATTTCTCAACGCATAACCGGCGTTCGAGGTCCATGTTAAAATGTTCTGTAGGCCATTATTTAAGTTTTCCGTTACAGTTTTCCTTAGTACATCAGGCTTAACGAATTTCTCCAGCAGCTCAATAAACCCGCCAGTTTCAATATTGATCTCGTCGCTTTGATTATAGTACCGTGTAAATGTGAGCAATCGTTCTTCGGGTAATTCTATTTTAAATCTATTAATAAAATACCAAAGTAAGCCTCCAGTAGGTGCTTTCTCCTGGCTCCAATTCCTGATATATTGTTCTTGTTCCTGTGAAACCTCCAGTTCGGGCAATGCAGTAAGCCGTGATTTAATCAGTTGAATCCTGAAATTGGTAAATTCTTCACTTTCATTCATCCAATGATTAAGATGTTCCCTTTGGGCGACGCTGCCCCGGTAAGTAAACTCCCTGATTAGATCGACGGTTGAGGTACTAAACCGCTGACTCAGATCAACGTATTCCCCACTTTTATACGAGTATAAATCCTCGCCGATGATTTCTTCTTTCTCAAAAAAATCAAATATTTGATTTACTTCTGCTATAAAACCTTCTTTATCGAATAAAAGATTAAAACCTTTTTGTGCGGCTTCGCGGAATAGTTTTGCACGGTCAATCTCTGGTTCGTTTTGAATTTCGATATCCGTTTGGGAAAGTTGTTGTTTGAAATACGATAATATATCCTCGAAGTTGCCGCTACCACTTTCTCTCCATTTGAAATCCCTGTAGACCTTTTCAAGACTTTCCTTTGAGATAATACCCTTTGAATATTGCGTAATCAAATTATCAATTATATGTTCATTTACTAACGCACCAATGCCGGAACTTTTTTCGTAATCCCTGATAGAGACCTCATTAAGCAAATAAAAAGTTGTTTCCCATCTAAGATCGTTTTTATCAAAAAATGACAGGAACTGATCAATATGAGGCTTGTTCGTTTCTGTGGCCTGCCTGGCATAAAGCTGAACTATAAGTTTGAAGAGACTTTTATCTTCTATATAAGCGTCGAAAACATGAGCCAGTATTTTTTCCATGCTTTCTTTATATTCCGAAAAAAAGCGATGTACCGTATTTATATCGCCGGCAACTATGGTCAATAATTCTGCTATGGCTGCTGGCGTTTTGATCTTCTCCAGCCCTTCCTTGAGCTGCATGCCCTCATCCATCAGGGTAACGGTATCCCGGTCCTCACTTTGATAGTTAAAGCCGTTCATCCGCAACCCATCGGTGAACACGCGAACATATTTATCAAGGACCTCAGAATTACCGATGATTTTATAAAGCGCGGCTCTTAAATATTGATTTTCTCGTTGCCCGTATTGCTGGTATAAAAATTCAATTGTTTCCGGATCATCAATACCTAATTTAGATAAAGCCCCAATGACGGTGTATATATCACTGCTATTAAAATCGGGCCGTTTGATCAAAGAAATCAATATATCTTTTAATGCTTCTTTATAGCTACTGAACTTGCTGATATCGAAGCGGTATAAAACATGCAGAGCGTTTAAAACATCTATACGAGTAGCTTTTCCATCTTTCAATATTTCCAAAAGGAAAATCAACACCTCTTCGAAATGTCCGAAACGCGCCAGATCGGTATCTGAAAATTTATTAGATGAAAGCCATACTTGTTTTTGGCTGTAGAAATTAAAAATATCTTTGAATAATGCTATCCTATTCTCTTTTGGCACCCTGTCAGGGTCAAAGCGAACGAGTATCTCAGGATCGTTAGCAATCAGCCAATCCAGCAATGGTTTAATTTTTTCTTTTTCCCCAACACTGATCAAAAATGAGAGGGTGTTCACCCAATTTGGTTTAATCTTTGGTTCACCTGCTGATGAAACCGTCAATACCTTCATCATCCCCTCGAAAGACAGATGCGATAAGACTCTTGAGGCGAGGTATTCCTGAATATTATTATGCTCAAAATGCCATTGTGCTTTATCAGGTTCCAACTTGAAGGCTGAAAGATATTTTGCGGCTTCATATTCATCCGCAGTCAATACACTGGCCAACTCCTTATCGTCAATGAAATTTCTGCCGGTCCGCTCCAGTATAAATGCGATCTTCTCCTGTAACGGCAGCAAATCCTTATGTTTGAGGGGAGGATCAGTTGAATGATATTGCTGTTTATTGGCCGTTTCGTATTGATTGATCGCGTCTTCCAAAATGGCAGCCCTACCCGAATCAAAATTGCCATGCTTTATAAAATAATTTACCAGGATGTTCAGGAAATATGGTTTTTGCACCAAATCAAGATAACCCCGCTGATAAATTGCATAAATAAACTCGTCACCGTTAATACCGTGGCTATCGGCGACATATTTTTTTATTTGCGCGAGCGAAATGTCATTTAGGGTGTAGACTGCATAACCATCTAAGGTGCCTGAAAAGCTGGCATCAGGTAGCTCATAAAAGTTGGTGCGGGAGGACACTACTATCCTTATTTGCGGATTGCGATCTGAAAACGCCCCCAGCTTTCGCAAAGCTGTTGAAAAGAACTTTGGCTGAATCTCGTCAAGCCCATCCAAAAATAACACCAAGGCTGATTTGTCCGCCTGTTCCCAATTTTGGGGGAGGTAATCAGCGATGTCTTCGTCAGTATACGTGTTGAATTTTTTATAAATAGGTATAAACTCACTGTTGGTATCTTCCTGCAAGGTTTTCATCAATTGCTGTAATTCAATTGACTTGCCCGAGCCGGCACTTCCTAAGACAACGATCCTTTTCTGTGTTGTTATGATATCCTTTAAAAACAGTTCGCCAACTTCAGGTTCATAAAACCAGGTAATTGCAGGTTTTTGTATATCGTAATAGGTCAGGGTACGCGGGAGGTAAGCCGGCGGTAGTGTGGTGTTTGGTAAAGCAAATACAGGCTTTGAAAAGGCGGTAGCGCCGCCGCTAATGTCACTAATCCCACTTCCCCGATTCGTTTCGTTCAATCTAAAGATCATCTGGCCGCCATGATGAATTTCACCCCGTTTGATCGGTGCAACGCCTGGCGACTGTAACGTACGCTCTCGCGTAATCCTGATCACCTCGTCAAAGAATTCCCCGGCTGCGACGCTTGGCTTCGTATTCTTCTCCAGAAATTCACAGATGGTCTGATTAAACGGAGTCCCTTTACCTTTTTCGCCGTCGGTTACTTTTTCAATACCGCCGGAAACCAATATCCAGCCGGAGTTCAGGCTGTCTAGATATTCATGAGATAGGTCCGGATTTCCCGCTCGGTCTTTCTCCAGTAAGGTTCCTGAGAAACAGGAATCAGAAATTAATATGATGTGCTTGGCGGTTATTCCTTCGATACAATCCAGTACATAGCTATTTTGAATCCGTTGAAATGTTTTTTGACCCTCATCAACGGGTACCCAATAACCAATATCGCTGGTGGGATTTTTACCGCCATGTCCAGCAAAATAAATGATCAGATTATCTTCTTTGCCGATCCGGAAAGCAAGGCCATCAAGGGCGTTTGTTATGTTCTCCTGTGTGGCTTTTTCATTCAATAAAGGCGGCATTACCTCCTGAAAACCATAACGGCTTACTAACAGTTCAGAAAAGCGTTTAGCATCACCGCTCGCATTCTCCAACGACCCAAAATGAGGGCCGGGATAATTGTCGATCCCTATAGCTAAAATGAAACTTTCCCTTTGCATGGTGTTAAGGTTATCGAACAAATGTAATCATCCTACCTGCAACTTTATTCAATGATATTTAAGGTATCACATTGCGCACCTGGAACAGGTCTGAGTGTGGTTGGTATAATAACGGCTATCATGCGCGTCATAAACTCTTGCCGTCGGATGTGCGTGTCCTGAAATGTAAGCGCCATCGAGATGACCTTCGATAATGATCGAATAGTTGGAAAAGATATTATTTCGCATTTGTTCAATCGTCCCCGTAGCGTCTAAGATGCGGTCATGCAAACTCAGTAATTCACGATCATCAATTTCGCTAAACGGAATATCGCAGGCGAAAATAGTGGGTGTACCCGTATTCCTGAGATGCTCTTTGATATGATAGGCTGTATTTTGGGCGAGGCAAAGCATAAACTCACTTCCATATATCCAATAATGCGGCGCGAGATCAATAAAATCGTAGTCGTCCAGTATAAAGTAAATAAAACGGTTGCTTTTACCCTCAAATAATTCCATGGTTTCTTGCACATCGACCGGCCCTTTGTACCCGATTTCTTTTAAAAGTATTTCAAAAGATGCGAAGGACTTTTGGAGGTCACTTGGCCGAAAGCCATTGTCAAAGTATAGATCGATGTTTGTCGGCCGGGCAGCATGATAGCAGCGGATAGCATGGTAGTTATGCTTCAGCCATTCGACAAAATTTGAGCGGCTAACGTTTTTACGGATATTGGCTAATTCTTTCTTGGTTAGTGTCTTTTTGGCAAAAACCGATGGGCTGTTATTCATTCTTTAAAAAAGGATTTTCGTAAGTCTTGGTCGTGTCCAAGGTGGTTCCCGCAGGTGCGATAAACATGCCGACAATTTCGCCGGGGTCGACAATTCCATGTTTTGAAATTCCCGTTTTAGGGTCAAAGCTTGTCATGTTTTTTAAGTCTTCAAGTTTCATTTCAAATGAAACCGCATCTTCTTCGCCAACTACCTTTTCGTACCTGGATAAGTTTACATTATGGCTGAATGCCACACTCAACTCATGGGGCGGATGGAATACGATAGGCGGCGGAAACAAACAACCCATTTCTAAATCCTTATATAAACCTGCGTTCCAATCAAGTTCGTTAAATGGTAAAGGGAACGCGTAAATATAAGTTTCATAATAAAGGACGAACACATGCCGCGGTAATTTTGCCGCCGGATCATTTTTCCTGTATAACATTCCCGCCGGTTTAATAAACCGATGTTCCATTGGTAGCAGATGCCTCATGATTTTTGCAAACTCATCAAACAAGCCGTTGGGGGCTGGATTAAATAGGTATTTAAAAGCTGGTCGGTATTGTTCTACTTCCTCGTTTGGGATCATGGATAATCCCATTTTTAGAAGTGCCTTATAAACCCTGATCGGTGAGTAAGGTTTCTTAGTGTATTTGATTACCGTTCTGCCTGTCTTAGGATCAAAATTAATGGCATCGGTTCCTACGCCGGGCGTGCTGATCTTCGTGGCTTTGCCGCTAAAAAAATCAACCAGGCGTGCTGTAATTAAATCATTGGCGGATTTGAACGTTGGTATGCCATTTTTACCCGTCGTACCTAATATTGACCTGGCGATACCTAACCAATTGGCCAGATCATTTTCATTTTCTCCGAAAAGCGCGTTGCAATCATCGCATTCAAAATCCGAATGCAAATATTTATTACCGAGCGATTCCGGAATTACATGGGCTACTTTTTTAAATTTTTTTGTACCTGCCGGGGCATTGCAAAACCGACAAACCCTTAGATTTCTTGCTTTAAAATTTCTCATGGGTTCATCCGGCGGAATCATAATCAATTCAGGATGGTAAGCATCTAAAAATTGATTTAGCTGTTCCTCCGTATTTTGAAAAGTAAAAATGTTTGGGTCTTTGCTGCCAGCCATTTAGAACAAATAATGTATAAAGATAATTAACCATAAGGCCAGTATCAAACTGGCCTTATTCATTACTCACTTTTTCTCCAGGATAGCTTAACGGGAACAGCTCCGTGAGCGACCATTCGGGCTGTCGTTTCAATACCCGGTTCATTTCTTCATCGATATCCTTATAAAGATGCTCGTAAATGCCACTGTTTTTCGCAATCCGGTCAACCATCGCGCGCCGCTCGGTTAAGTCAGCCATAAATTTGCGGTGCTTGATATCTCCCTGTAATAGCTGCTCATAGGTTCGACGCAAGGCATTCATGTCATAAGTGGAAATCAACGTTTTCATCTCTTCCGTGATCTGCGCAGCTTCCTCTGTATTACCCAAAAAATCAAGTATCTCATATTTACAACGCAGACAATTGAACTGGTTTTCCCGCTGCTGTAAGCGGTCATAAGTTTCCGCTATCTTATCAATGTCAGTTAGGAATTTCTCTAAAAGCACCCTATCTTCCTCAATAACTTCCGTGCCTATGCTTAACGTATCCTTATTCCAGCTGCAGAAAGAATGAAAATGATAAATCTTTGCAAACTCCCATTCGATCTTTTCCATCATCAGGTTGCTTAAAGCCGGGAAGTTCCGGTGTTTCAACGCGTAACCGTATAACGCTTGCAATTGGTTCAAAAACTGCTCATCGAATTTCAGCCAGTCGGCCTCGACGAGGTCATAAAAAGCATCTACTTTGCGCCCCATCGTCAGTAAAGAGTTTTTAGCCAGCTCGTGCAAAAGCAAGATAGCTTCAGCATGCAATACCTTTGCATAGGCAACAACCCGCATATCATGAAATCCCGGATGCTTATTGGCAATCCGCATGGCACCTTCATAATAAGTCCTTAGCTTTTTACCCTGATCCGGTTCTTTACTCGCAACAAACTGATTATGCAAATTCGACAATTGCAGGAAAGTACCTGCGTCTTCATTGGCCATAATCTCCGCGGCCACTTTACTGAACTCCTCTACGTCAGTCAGGCCAAGCAAATATTTTGCGTGGAAGAATTGATAGGCGACCATGCTCCGGTCTTCCGGGTGCAAGCTATCCCTATCGTTATAGGCTAGCTTCAACAGCTCAACCGCTTTAAAAAGGTTAGCCTGGTGCAAGTAAGCCACTCCGCAAATCATATTAAAGATCGCTGATACTTTGCCACGCGGGTGACTGCGCTGCTCAATGTCTACGATCTGTGGAAGCGCGTGTTGATTGAGCAGATGATGACCTACTTGCTCAATAAAAGCGATGTTTTGTTCAACACTGTAAACATCCTGAAGCTCATCGATCACAAAACCTGTAGGCGGCCGCTCGTTCTGCGATTGCATCCGGATATGACTGCTCAGCTTTTTCAGCAGCGTCCCATTGTCAAAAGTTTCTTTGTATATGCGGTCAAACTGCGCTTTATTCAACAAGTCAATAAACTTAACTTTGAAAGTTTTGGGCAATTGATCAGGCCGGTGTTTGCTCATTAAACTGCGGTACACCTCTGCAACCGACGCGATGTAAAACTGATTTTCCGGATGGTCATGCAGGATATAAAAAGCAGGTGAGCCGAAGTTCAGCAGATATTGCAGATTATTGACCTCGATTGGATAGGACATAGCACCGTCCTTTTGTTTTTTAACCGATTCCGTTGCCTTTAGCTGGATAGCAAAACGAAAGTTCGTGTACGCATTATCCTGTTTGATTTCTCCAATAATATCAATGCCTTTATCCCGCAGATTTTCCGGTCGGAGTTCAAACAGCTCAACATTAAACAACGGCGCAAGCCGGTTGCGGGAGTCCGTCTCTAAAGTTTCCTGCCGGCTGGAACGTGGCAATTGCGGGTTTCGGTTCATCGGTTAAATTTAACATTCTTTTAAATGTTATTTCAAAGCATTGATTTGCCGCGTTGTGAGTGTAGCCAGGTGCTCTACCCATTGCGCCGCGATTGCCCGGATATCTTCGCTGGTAATTTCGACATCATATAATTTCTTGTGCCACACAGGCCCGTGATGGGAAGGTTTCACCGCAAAGTAATAGTCATCAAAGAAAATATACAAGTCGCCATAAACATCAAAAGCATCGACGCCCGCTTTCTTGAAACCCCGGAGAATAATATGTAAGCCGATCTCCGCTACGTTTCCTTTGGTGACCGCTAATTCGATATCGGCAGTAGTATAAAATCCGAACGCTCTGCGGTCTATGGAAGATGATGTTTCGTAGGAATCAAACAAGGGGTAAATTTCTTCTTGCATAGCAGGCTGTGCAATTGCTACGATTGTAGGCAAGGTTTCGTTGAATAAACGCTGGATCACCGTATTATCCCGTTTCAACTTTAATTCCTCTCCCTTAAAAACACTGGCCGCTTTTTGCAGGAGCGCCAATGGTGGCTGCTCAAAAGTCTGCCGCAACAAAGCAATGATTTCCTGGTCTTCTTCATCCGGCTCCGTATCGTCCTGTTTGTAGTTGACATATAGCGTGTCTGACCAGGCGGTACCATCTGACCAAAGCAGCGATATAAAAATACCTGCAAGTCCTTTTAATGGTGCCATCACCGAAACCTCCGTGATGCTTTTCACAAAATTCAGTGGTGCATCCTTTTCTGTTTCCAATAGCGAGGTAGGTATGGTCATTAGCCGTATCAGTTCCATCCGCGTTAGGCGATTAAGCATCGGCAAATTGTCCTGATAGGCCGCATAATACATCGGGAAATAAGAACCCATCATCGGCTTGAAGATCCAACTGCCGAATGGTAAGCCTAGATTACGTTCGATCACCTGCTTCGCATGTTGCGCACCGCTCACCTTTTGGAAGTCGCCATCAGCTATCAACAGATCGCCATCATAAGCACTCGCTATATCCGAACCCAGTTCTTTCAGTGATATCCGGCTAATCTCCGGATAAACCCTTACTGTAATTTCGTGCTGGCCTTTGGCATTAACATGCCAGTCACACCCTTCCTGCAACAATCGTCCCTCGTTCTGTGACTCGATAATAAGGTAGCGGCGGCGCGGTAACAGTTCGTTCTTGCCGAAGTTTCTAAGGCGTTCGACATTACCGAATAAAAAATCCTTAACCACAAAAGTCCATTGATCCCCCCGGGCGCCAATCCATTCACCCGTAAACATCAGATCAACATCAAGGACAATTAACGTTTCCATACCGGTTTCAATCTCGCGCTCAGCGTTAAGTAAAGCTCTAGCCGCTTTATCCTCAGCAGCTTTTTTCCAGACCTTGAGTAAAGCATCCGTATAAGTAGCTGCATCTAGATCGACCGCCCGTGCATGCATATTACACAACCATATACCGTTATCAGGCGACGAGCGCTCTTCCGGTGTCATGCTCCCTAAATAGCGGGGCCCACCTACGGCAGCTGCATGAATATGTGCAGCCTGGCCCAGGTTCATTACTTTGTTAGGATCTGATTGATGCGGGCCAATAGTAATATTGGTACAGCCCGGACTGCTGCATTGATAGGCAACACGCTGCGCCAGTTTTAACTTTGTTGATTTGCTGAATTCGTCCCTGCTCTTAGCCATAAGAAAGCTAAAATAGGCAGACATCCCCGAAAAGAAAACTATTATTTAACAAGTGGCGGCTGAGAGTTATGAGAAGACCTGGAAAATAAAGCGAGAGTTTTTGACTAAGCAGTACACGACCAGCTGAAATGATATATCGTTAAACGTTGAGCTGTTTACGGTTGACTTCACGGATAAAACTTTGGATGTATTTACCTGGCAGATTACCCGGATCACATGCGAGGATGAGACGTCAATGGTATCGTAGGATAAAAGTTCAACACGTTGACCTCTTTTCGCCAATTCACCATGTGACGGTACTCGACTGTATTCGAGCTTTCACCCCTCTTTAATTTCTGCAATGCGCTTCCAAATTATCCGAAGTTATTGTCAGAGATTCAGCGCACTTCATCGAATCTTACCGCATGTTGATAAAAGGCTTACTTCAGGGTCGTTTAAAGCCTATAAATTAAGTTTGCTACACCGAAAGTTATCGCTAAAATTCTAATGAACTTTCAACATGATAATCTTTTGCGTTTTCAACAAGGCTGTTATACAACATGTATGCGGCTTTCTTTCGGTATGCGCCATTGGGCCAGGTAACTGTACCAAATCTGGTCATTCCATCACCGGTGATCTTAATTACTTTCAATTCGGGATGGTTAAATACCGACGAGCCCATCAGCACCGTAGCCCAACGACCACTGCCAACCAGTTGTAACAAGGTGTTGATATCATTAACTTCCATCCTGATATCAAGCGGCAATTGGTGCTTTGTCAATATGCGGTCGAGATAATTCCGGATACTGTATCCGCCGGAAGGTAGCAATAAAGGTATATGCTGTAATTCTTTGATGCCGACCTGCTTTTTACCTGCCATCGGGTGGCTCTCATGCACTATTAGCGCCATACAAGATGAGAACAACCTCTCTATAACATAGTTGCCATTCTTGTCATCCTGGTAATAGGATAAGATGAAATCAAGTTTACCTTCGTCCAAGCTGCGCAGCAAATCCTGGGTAGTTCCAAAACCGATCTTTAAATGGATGTCAGGAAACTGTTCGGTGAAATCGAATATAGCTTTGGTCAGCAGATTAGTTAGTCCGTAGGTTACACCTACCATTAAGGTACCCCTATGCAGGTTCATCAGATCGTTGAGTATTTCTTTGCCATCTTCTGCATCTTTAACAGTTTTGCGGGCGTACGGCAGAAAAGTTATACCAGCTTCCGTGAGCCTCACCCTTTTTGCAATTCGATCAAACAGCGGCAATTTTAGTTCATCCTCCAGTTGCTTAATCTGTTGCGACAAAGTGCTTTGAGTAATAAAAAGCCTACCCGCCGCATCGGTGAAGTTTTGCAATTCTGCGGCTTTAATAAAGTATTTCAGTTGACGAAGTTCCATAAAATGAAGATAATAATAATCGGTTTTAACGATGAACTATATCGAAAAAAAGAGTTTAGACGATAATATTAAACGCCCGAACTTTGATTTATCAAATTAAAACAAGCAATGGAAATTAAACAAACTCCCGAAAATGCACTTTCACACTCTACAGTAAAAGCGATTATCAATGCACCAATTGAAAAAGTAAATATTGCCGACTGGCTTTTTAACCTCCCCGATGAAGAATATCAAGCTTGCTCTTCCGCTCATATTGCAGCCGGTTTTACCCGGACTTTTGATGGTACGCCTATGTCTATTAACGTAGAAACAATCGGTACAGCGCTAATTATTCAGCACTACGTGGCTACCGAATATCGACCGGATTATTGCCGTATGTTATCCGTTTCTGATGCGATTACTACCAATGGCCGCAGCAAAGTACAGGTATTATGGGAACTGAAAGTTACCAAATTGGATGACCATACCTGCGAATACGACAACGAGATTCATGCTACGGCAACGCCGGAGTTCTTGGAATATATCAAAACACATAACATATCACTTGCTCAGGCGGCGAACGAACGCCAAATTGCTTCCGATGCCCATAATCACGAGGAAACACCCCTGTTTGCTAAAAGCATAGAAAAGAAAGCGATGACCGGTAATTATGGTATTTAATCAAAGCAATGATATGAAAAGCAAGATAATTAAGCTGGCGCATGCGCCGCATGGGCTCCCCCGGGTAACAGATTTCAAATTAGAAGAAGAGCCGATGGTAGGTGTAGCGGAAAACGAACTATGGCTTAAGCCGCTTTATTTTTCGGTTGATCCTTATCTGCGAGCCGCAATGGCAGGAGAACACCCGCCGTTGCTTCACCCTGGAGATGTTATTGTTTCGCGTGCCATAGCTGAGGTGATTGAATCGACGCACAAGGGTTTCAAAATCGGTGATATCGTTACGGGGTATATGGAATGGCGGAACAACATGATCCGGAACACAGACGGGCTGAATCTCATTGAGATTAGTGAGTTGCCATTAAGCGCCTACCTTGGCGTCCTGGGTACTACCGGTTTGTCGGCATATTTCGCACTAAAAGAAATAGGTAAGCCAAAGCAGGGTGAAACCATCGTGGTATCCGGTGCTGCCGGTGCTGTTGGTAGTATTGCCGGTCAAATAGGAAAACTTCTTGGCTGCAGGGTTATTGGTATTGTTGGAAACGATGAGAAGGCAAACTATATTCAATCGGAACTGGGGTTTGACGGGGCGATCAATTATAAAACTACCCCAAATATCGAAGCTGCAATAATTGGTCTGTGCAAGGACGGCGTTGATGTTTATTTCGACAATGTAGGCGGTGAAATATCCGATGGTGTTATTGCTCGAATGAACAACTACGGACGTGTAGTGGTTTGCGGATCAATAGCTAATTACAATGATACAGCGATATCAATGGGACCAAGGCTCCTGCCACAAGTTGTATTTAAAAAATTGCTGATACAAGGGTTTTTAATAGGAGACTATAAAGACCGGTTTGCCGAAGGAAGAGCAGTATTACAACAATGGCTGAAAGATGGCAAAATAAAAAATATGGAAACAATAGTTAACGACTTTGACAAATTGCCGGAAGCATTTATTGGTTTATTTACCGGGAAGAACGAAGGTAAAATGATTGTGAAAATTTAATCTTAATTGCATTCTGACCAATAAAGCATAGCACCAAAGCCAATATGAATCATTAAGAGATTGCCCACTTATGCAGACCATTCAGTAATTTAAAATTATGCGGTAGTGAGACTGCAGCAACCGCATAAATATTTTTTTGCTTTATCGTAGCTGCATCTTCGGAATCAATTCAACAACTGCTTTTTGAATTCAATCGGGCTCAATCCGGCTTCTTTTTTAAACAATTTTGAAAAGTAAGAGAGGTTATCAAATCCCAGTTGGTATGCTATTTCCGAAATATTTTGATCCTGATTCCGCAGACGATTTTTAGCTTCTTTTATTAATGACAGATGAATCAATTCGATGGCGGTTTTACCTGTTTCCTGTTTGAGCAGATCACTTAGGTACCGACGTGACATATTTAAGTGTTCAGCAATCTGTGCGACAGAGGGCAGGCCACTATTTTGCAATGCGCCATCCTGAAAATACCGCGCTAATACTTCATTGAATTTGGAGACGGTTTTTCCCGAGCTGACCGTACGATTAATAAACTGGCGTTTATAATATCTTAATGCGTATTTAAGAATGGAATCAATATGCGTCAGCATGATGTCCTGGCTGTATTCATCCAGATTATTGTTGTATTCCGCTTCTATTTTATGATAAAGTTCCCAAATGGTCTGTTCTTCTTTAGGTGAAAGATGCAGGGCTTCGTTAACTTCATAGTCGAAAAAATTATATTTCTGAATATCATTGTAAAGGTGGTGCCCAATTAAAAAATCTTCATGTACGCAAATAATGAAGTTATCTTCTTCCAGGTCGAGGTTATTGAACTGCATGACCTGGCGGGGTTTAATAAATGATAGGCAACCGTTTCTATGATCATAGGAGGTACGGCCATATAGCATCACGCCGGAAATGAATTTTTTATAAGCGATCATGTAACAGTTCGTAGTAAATTCCCGGCCGCCGAACGGACATGTTTTTAGACCAGCCAGCACGGAGATCAGCGGATGCTCAGCTGGCGGCAAGCCACTTGCCGTCCTAATATCATTGATCGATTCGAAATGAAGCATATCCAAAGTTAAAGACAATCTGCATCATTAACTGCTGCAGATTGTCATTGTTAATACATTAGTTATTCGCCGTGAGCGGCTACAGCAACCTCATTCCAGGCTTTCCATTCAGTTAAGCGATTCTCATACTCTTTTGTAACTAAGGGTAAAGCATCTTTGCCTAACAGGAAGTGCAGAGGCGGGTTATCACTGTTCACCAGTTTCAGGATCGCTTCTACGGTAGCTTCCGGTTTACCTAAAGAGATTCCCGAAATCGCCGCATAAAAACCAGCTTTCAACTCATCATAAGCAGGGATAGCTGTTGCATGTACCGCAGAAGAACCACCGAAGTCGGTTGCATAGGCACCTGGTTCCACAATTGTCACATGAACACCAAAATCTTTAACTTCCTGTGCCAAGGTTTCGCTCAACCCCTCTACTGCATATTTTGATGCATTGTACAGGCCGATTGTTGGCCAGGTTACTAATCCAAGTACGCTAGCTATCTGAATAATGTGACCGCTGTTTTGCGCCCTCATTACCGGTAGTACTGCCTGGGTGAGCCAAAGCAAACCGAAAAAATTAGTGTCCATTATACTGCGGGCTTGCTCTTCAGAACTTTCCTCTACAGCACCCATCAGGCCATAACCTGCGTTATTGATCAACACGTCAATTCTGCCGAAGTGGTCATTTGCCTGTTTAATGGCAGCGGCAGCGGCTCCGCGGTCATTTACGTTTAGTTGCAACGGTAGCAGCCGGTCGCCAAATTTGCTGACCAAATCACCTAGAGAATCTGTGTTACGGGCAGTTGCGATCACACTGTGACCTTCATTTAAAAACGCTTCTGCCCAGATCTTTCCGAACCCCCTGGAGGCCCCTGAAATGAATATTACTTTTGACATTGTATGATTTTTTTTGTTAACCCAAAACTATGGCGCAATTACGGGTGCCTGTTAACACAGAAGTCGGAAAGATTAACACGATTGTACGTCAATATTTTTAGGACGATTAGCTGTTTAAATTCAACTAGCACATTACGTTCCTGTCGTTTCGAAATTGCTTAGCCATCTGCCGTAAAACCTATTGTATTTATACCGTTGTAAGTCCGTTTGATTAGAATTTCATACAAATTCAAAAATTTATCTTTTTCTTGCCATATGCGGCCAGTGCTCCGTAATCTGATTATCGGTAATAATTGCGCAGCGGTCGTAAAGATTGCTTGTGCGGCCAATGTGATAGGGCAATCCGTAAACGGTTTCAGCTATTTGCATTGAATTTATGCCAGTATCAATCAGTAAGTGCTCCTCGGATTGTGAAATGATCTCTGCTCCGGGAAATTGAATGAATTCTACCCGTTCTGTCTCGGGGCCTTCGGATGAGACCGCTTTGTAACCTAAATCCAGGCAGGCGTTCCTTGAAGATGGTTTGGAAATAACCCTTGTAACAACTGTTGCCGCATGGTGAAAACCAAGTTCAGGATAAAACTCCTGGTAGTGTTTATCCCAGTAAATAAAAGTGCCGGGGCTGCATTCAACATCGCCTTGCTGCGCGTAAAATTGCAGTGTCGGTGTGCTTCCTGCCGCTAAACGCAAGCTGTCAATTCCACTTTCCATAAGTTCACGATAGAGTTCTCTTACAGCGGTAAAACCCTTCGCTGCCTGCGCTATTCGCGTTTCCTTGTCGGGATCAGTGATATGACCGTCGTATGCGTGCAATCCTATCACTTTAATATGCAGGAATTGTTTGCAGAAGCTGTAAAGCTGCACACCTTTATCCGGTACGATCCCTGTACGGTTCATTCCGACATTGAGATCAATCCAAAGATTAACAGTAACGTTAAATCTTTTGGCCTCATCAGCAATATACTGCGCAGCGATTTGGTTATCAACCAGGCATGAAAAGTGTGCATTAGGATAAGTAGTCATCAGATTTATAAAACGCGCAACTTTTGGGCCCACCGGCTGATAAGCCATTAAAATATCCCTGGCACCAACCAGTGCCAGCATTTCGGCTTCAGCTATAGTTGCGCACTTGAATTTTGTGATACCTGCATCAATGCACAATTGAACAACCTGAGGACATTTATGCGTTTTCACATGCGGTCGCAGCTGATTTTTATCTTTAAAAATGCTGATCAACCGGCTGATATTGGCCTTAACTTTATCCGGATAAACAGCCAGAAAAGGTGTATCTGTCTGATCTGCATTTGAAATATAATAAGGATTTGTTGATTTGGTCATCATACATTTTTAGTATTGGATAACAATTTCGTTAAATCATTAAATGAACTAATCGGATAACTGTTTATAAATTTTACAGTTATCCGATTAGCTGAGTATTTACCAAGAAGACCTTGATCGCTTCGTAGGGAGCAAATCTTTAATTAACTCCTGCCTGCACTTAATCCGCCGTCAACTGGCAGTATAGCGCCCGTTGTCCATGCAGCAGCATCTGATAATAGATATTTAATTGCGGCGGCGATCTCATTTGGCTGACCATTACGGCCAAGTGGGTGAATGGCGTTTAAACCCTGGTAAAGTTCAGTGGCCTGATCAGCAGAACCAAGTAAACTTGTTAAAACGTTAGTTTCAACTACGCCCGGTGCAATAGCATTTACGCGGATCTGAAACTCAGCCAATTCCATCGCTATCTGCTGAGTAAAGGCGTGAAGGCCAGCTTTTGCCATAGCGTAAGCAGCAGTTGGCGTACCTTTGATGGCATGCTCTGACCAATAAGAACCGATGTTAACGATAGCACCGCCTTTGCCCGCTTCCTTCATTTTGGCTGCTACTGCTTTGGTGATCATAAAGAAACCTCGGTTGATATCCAGTAAAGCGTCGTACTCTTCAACACTTGAGTCCAAAAATGGCTTTGGCCTAAAAATACCGGAAGCGTTTACCAGGTAATTTATCTCATTTATCTTATTCAGTTCCAATATAAATTCGGACACTGAACCCTGATCGGTCAGATCAACTTTTAAACCGGTTAAATTACCGCCGTTATTTGATAATTCAGTAATCGCGTCTTCGATGCTTTGTTGAGTTTTGCTGGCAACGATAACATTTACGCCTTCTTCCAATAAGGTTTGAGCTGTTGCTTTGCCCATGCCACTTGTGCCGCCAATAATTAATGCTGTTTTTCCGTTGAATGTGTTTGTTTTCATGGTTCCTATTTTTTAATATTTATTATTTAGACACGGCCGCAAAAAAGTGTGACAAAATAATGTGACAAACAACCAGACCAATTTTGATATTTGTTGCTCCATTAATCATTTTTGCTATGTTTCCTTATACAGAACAATACATTGAAAACGAAGATAATCTACTGATACAGCAGGCTTTAAATGGTTCATCCACTGCTATCAATGAGTTGATTGACCGTCACCAGCATTTTATTTATAATGTGGCCCTGAAATTCGTTAGGGACCAGGATGATGCGCATGATCTTACTCAGGAGGTTCTGATCAAGATGGTGACTAAACTTCAGCAGTATCAGGAAAAGAGCAGTTTCAAGACCTGGCTGTATCGGTTAGTATTTAATCACTTCTTAAATACGGAAAGAAAAAAAGCTGAAAAAGAAGTTTATTCTTTTGATGAGTTAGGAGATTTTGTAGAGACCGTTCATAATCAGGACGAGATGACGACGGAAGAACAAGAGGAGTACAGTGAGCAGATTACCACCATCAGGAATAAATGTATGACAAGCACCCTGTTATGCTTAAACCGTGAGCAGCGAATCATATTGATTTTAGGCAGTATCTTTAATCTGAAATCAAATATTGCAGCGGACCTATTGGATATGACGCCTGAAAACTTCCGTAAGCAATTATCCAGGGCGAAGGCCGACCTGTTCAATTTTATGGATAATAAATGTGGCCTCATGAACCCTGCTAACAGTTGCCGTTGTCATAAAAAAACTAAGGGATTTATGAAAGACGGATTGGTTGATACCAATACCGGACAATTCTTTGGTGATATCGCCAGTTCCATCAGAAGCCTCGCTGATGAAAAGAATGAGGCACTGGATTATTTGATGGAGCAAAAGTATCTTTACCTGTTCACCAGCCAGCCTTATCAAAAAGCTATCAGAGGCAAGGATCTGGGTGTTAAGCTATTGTCTGATCCCCAGGTCATAGAGCTTTTTAGGTTGAATTAGGGAGTTCAACAAAATTGATAATAGCTAAATACGGTTTTGTTCTTAAACGCCAGAAGGAAGTAACTTCAGAAAATAATCAACGGACCAGCATATTTTAATAATATGAAGATATTTTAGCGGATAAACCTTAAGAACGAATACTTAAAACCTTCTTTTAAGATTTCGGATGTATTCTTCTACTTGGTGATGATCATAACCTTGTCTTGGTTAACATTTGTGACTACGGGCATTGAATAATAAGTTCTTCCTCCCGGCGTAAAGCTGCGTGATCGTTTTGACTAACGTTATAAAATTTTCAATCTGTATTAATATCTGGGTCATCAACTACCATTCCGACAAACTCTCCTGACTAAAGGCCCAAATTTTAAATGCTGGTATAGCTTAGTCTGACTGAAGCAATAACACTTATAAATAAAAGGGTTGAAAATGAGAAAATTCAAAATTTAAGCTAATCGAACCTATAAATAATCGTATTAGTTTATAGATAGCGATGGCACTTTAAATCATCATTCATGCTTCCTCACGATTATAAAAAGGATAGTCAGTATAGCCCCTGGCGTCCCCACCATAAAAACTATTCCGGTCATAGTCATTTAATGGCAGCCCCTCTGCGAAGCGTCTAACTAAATCCGGGTTGGAAATAAAATGACGTCCAAAAGCAACCAGATCCGCATCTCCTTTCTCAATGACTTCTTTAGCCGTTTCAAATTCATATCCACCCACTGAAATAATGGCGTTTTTAAATATTTTACGCAGATGCTCGGCAGCGATAGGTCGTAGTCCTTCAACTTCAACTGTGCTACCATAAACTCTCGGTTCAACGATATGCAGATAGGCTAATCCAAATTGGTTTAATGTTTCCGCCGCGTGGCTGAATAACGCAATGGGATTATGATCAGACATTTCGCCGAAGCTACCGCTTGGTGAAAGCCTGACGCCTACGCGGTCACCTCCCCAAACTGAAACCATAGCCCCAACCACTTCAGATAGCAGACGGACACGATTCTCTGCGGATCCGCCATATTCATCAGTTCTTTTATTTGTTCCGTCCTGCAAAAACTGGTCAATTAAATAACCGTTTGCGCCATGCAATTCAATACCATCAAAACCTGCATCTTTCGCAAGCACTGATGCGTTACGGAAATCCTCGACAACTCCTGCTATTTCGGCTGTTTCCAAGGCCCGGTTAGGTGTTGCCGGTTTCCATCCTGTTGGCGTATAAACGACGTTGTTGTGCGGAACTTCGGAAGCACCTACCGGTAAAGCGCCATTAGGTTGTAATTCAGTATGAGATCCCCGGC
This sequence comes from Mucilaginibacter polytrichastri, assembly GCF_001911425.1. Taxonomy (GTDB): domain Bacteria; phylum Bacteroidota; class Bacteroidia; order Sphingobacteriales; family Sphingobacteriaceae; genus Mucilaginibacter; species Mucilaginibacter polytrichastri. Next base: position 4,062,689 of record NZ_MPPL01000001.1, read on the forward strand.
CCGCATGAAACAATTGTAAAAATATCTTTCCTCCTTTTGCGTGTACTGCTTCTGTAACCTTTTTCCATCCTGCGACATGTTCAATCGTGTATATTCCCGGTGCACCGTAATAACCATGGCCTGTTTCTGATACAACGGTAGCTTCAGCGATAATTAAACCGCCATATGTTGTACGCTGGGCATAATATTCCACCATCAGGTCGTTTGGAATAAAATTCTCGACAGTACGCATACGTGTTAACGGAGCCATTACTATTCGGTGATCTAAATTTATTGATCCTAATTTGACCGGCGAGAACAATTTTCCCCGGTCCATGATATTATCTGTTGACATATATTTATTTATTTGAATATTTTAATGTTTGCGCTGATTCTTGATTTAGTCAATCTTTATCAACTCAATTTGGCTAACACCTTTCTTTCATTTAAAAATATGAGCTGCCCTCTGTGATAATTTTGATGACTTGCCCGATTGATCAATACATTCAGTTTATTACGCTGCGGATCCAGTAAGAAATCTGCATCGGATACAGAATTGTGTTTACCAAGCCACTCCTCGGGTGTTAATTCTCTAAATCTTTTTTCAAGGAAAAGGTTCAACGATTCCCATTGTTTCTTCAAATCCTTAAACGAGAGCTCAAAATCCACAGCACTTTCACCCTCGGTTGCAAGAGGTGCGATTTCTGGAAATAATTTTTCGCCAAACCCGAATAATGGCAAAAGGCCATCATTCGTGGCGATTAGGTGAGCCAGCACATAAACAGCCCTATTTCTACCCGGTGCAACTTCTTGTAAATAGACCTCGTCCGGATGCTGATTCAAGAAGGTATCAATGGCTTTATTTTGGGCCAGCCAAAAATTGATAACCTGATCTATAATTTGTTGGACCCGCTGCTCTGCAATGTTGATTTTTTGTTGGTCTGACATGATTTCTTATATTAATAAATAGACTCAATTTTAATGTTTGCCTATGCGTTTTCTTATGAGTATAGTTTTACACTCCGATTAGTTGATAACCCGGTTTGTGTTTTACCTAATTGTAAGCCTGGTTGATATTAGTGGATCAACTTTTAGAGGGTTCTGTAACCTCCGTCTATTAGCAATTCTGATCCAAGCATATATTTTGAGTCGTCTGAAGCCAGGTAAAGAAAAGCCTGGGCAATTTCTTCTGGTTGCGCCAACCGCTTTGCCGGAGTATGACTGATCAGCGCTTCCTTAACTTTCAAAACCTGTTCAGGAGATGCGCCTGTTCTTTCAAATGCCGGAGTTTCTGTAGGCCCTGGAGATACCACATTCACGCGGATGTTACGGTCAAGCAGTTCAGATGAAAAGCTTCGTGCCAATGATCGTAAGGCTGCCTTTGTCGCATAATAAGCTGCCCCTTTACCATTTCCTTTTTCTGCTCCTGTTGAACCTGTAAGTACAATCGATGCACCATCATTAAGATAGGGTAGTGCGCGCTGTACGGAGAAAAAGGAACCTTTAAAGTTTATATCACTGGTCTTATCAAACATCTCTTCAGTATATCCTGTAAGAGGGCCTGTAATATATACAGCAGCGTTAACGATCAGTATATCAATTTTGCCTGAAAATTTGGCGGTAATATGTTGATAGGTATCGTCAATTTGAGCCAGATTTTCGATGTCCGATACCAATCCAATTGAATCTGAACCGATGTCACTAACGGCATTTTGAACCGATAATTGGTCGCGGCCTGTTATTGCGACTTTCGCACCTTCACTTGCAAACAGTTTTGCTGTTGCCAAACCTATGCCGCTGTTACCACCAGTAATTACGGCTATTTTGTTTTGTAATTTTTTCATGTTGTTTTGATCATTAACATATCCAACAGCCCGCTTAAACAAGAAGAGCTGTTGGATATGGTTATTATTCAAGGACATCAGGATTACCTTACGCCTCCGCTTGCAAGCACTTCCTCGCCGGTTACCCAGCTTGAATCTTCAGATGCCAGGAATACAGCAACTTTAGCAATATCTTCAGGTAAACCTGTACGGCCAAGTGGGGCGGTCGCGATCAGTCCTGCTTCAAAATCGCTGCCGATAAAACCTGCTGTATGAGTTCCTTCAGTCTCCACCAAACCAGGGTTAAGGGAGTTTACACGTATTGTTTTGGCACCAAGTTCTCTCGCTAATACGCCGGTGATTGCTGCCACGGCACCCTTGGTGGCTGTGTAAATTGAACTTCCCGGAGGAGTTGTTTTGCTAACGGCAGAACCGATATTAATGATACTGCCACCTTTTTCGTTAAAATTTTTAACGGCTTCCTTGGTAGTCAAAAGCAGGCCAAGTACGTTTGTGTCGAACTGATTATGAAAATCAGCTGCATTCACATCCTCTAAGCCACCGAATTTGTAAACACCTGCGTTATTCACCAGGATGTCAACTGCGCCGAAGGCTTTTTTGGTTTCTGCAAATAAACGGCTGATGTCAGCTTCGTTGGCTACGCTACCCTGAACAGCAATGGCTTTTCCACCATTGGCGGTAATCTCAGCAACTACCTTATCTGCACCATCTTTTGCTGATGCATAATTCACGACTACGCTTGCACCTGCTGCGCCTAAATGTTTGGCAATACTTGCACCAATACCTTTTGATGCTCCTGTAACTACTGCTACTTTGTTTTCTAACTTTTTCATTTTTTTTTAATTTTTATGGATAAGAAATATATAGAGATCAGGAACGCTCGTCCCCGAGTTTTATATCATTGAAATAAGATGACAATAATGGTTTTGGCAATTCACATTTGAGTGCCGTATTTAAACCCTGTTGTTTTTTACGTTTTTGGAATGCGGAACTCAAAATTTCCCTGGTAAGAAGTCCTGTATTCAATAGGATGACAGCTTCCGGGTCCAGATAAGGAAGCGCATATTGTATCGTAAAATAGGCTTCACTGAAGTCAGTAATCTCCTGAAATGAGATATTAGCATTAAGCAATAGCAAATTGATCCTGCCACCAAAATAGCAGGCCACTTTTTGATAGATAGTAAATAACCCGCCAATATTTTCCGACTCATTTAATATGCCCATTGCACCGTGGCCTATAAATTCTACAGCAGTTGAAAGGTCGGTTTGGGTTGAGGCAGTGATAGCGACATTAAAACCTGCATGCCCAAGAAATTGCGCATTGGCCAGGCTTAGTTGGTCATTAACCTGTGTAAAAAGTGCTATCTTTTTTGACTGAGCTTTCATCGCTGATTTTCTTTGCTGATACAAAGGTCATCAGGATTGGCTAGCTGTTTTGAAGAAGAATCAAAGATAAATTTGTGAAAATCAAAGAATATGATTTTTTTTAAAATTAGCAGGAGACATCCCACTCTGTTTTTTGAAGAAATGGCTAAAATTGGATTGATCGGCGAAGCCAACTGCATAGGCTATGTCCTCCAAACTCCAATCAGTCTGTAGCAGGAATATCTTACTTTGTTCCAGTAAACGGCCTTTGATATGCACACTTACATTTTGGCCGGTATGCTTTTTTAGTAACGCATTAAGGTAATTTGGGTGGATAAATAATTCTTCAGCGAATGCAGTAGCTGTTTTTAAACGAATCGGATTTACGTAATTAATTTTGCTGGCTTCTTTTTCTAACAAATGAAAAAACTCATGCAGATGCTTATAGTCGCCGGAAATTGCATCGGGTTCAGCATAGTTGGCTATCCTTGTACAGTTTAATAAAAGTAACTGCAAGTAAGCTTGCATGGTTTCTTCCGCCATTGCGCCGCCTGATTTTTCAGCCTCAAGCATCTGAGCAAACAACGGATTTAAAACAGCAATGTCATCCTGGGTTAATCTAATGACACTTTTATTTATGTCAGTAAATAATTCGTATTTTTCAATCAATGCCCTTAAGCTAAGATAACGGTCGGCATATTTTCTTTTAAAAAAACCAACGTACCCTTCTGACTCCTTGTTCAACTTTTTCCAGGAAATGATTTCACCGGGATGAATAAACAAGATCGTAGGGCTGTCTATATGATAAGTGTTTGAACCCAGTGTAAACACGCCAATGCCTTTTGTTACATACATTATTTTGTAGAAATCCCTTCTGTTCGGTGAAAGATAATTTTTACAGGTATGGGGAGCCCTTGGAATAATGTGAATGTTCCACGGTTGGAAGCCCTCCCTTGAAATAGGCAGCAAATCGGGAATATCCCAAATGTTATTAATTGTTTTCTGATCTACAGATGTTCCGGGCATCTATTACTTGAAGTTATATTTTATGGTAAAGTAAAAATACATTATCTGCGCAGTATTGTCTAATGCGGGATAAACCTTTACAATTTAATTACGGGTAATCATTCGTTTATATCCGTTAGAAAACCATTTGTCCATTCCAATGGATGAGCTTGATCGAAGACTAAATTTTAATGAATATCTTCAAAGCTTGCGTCAATCGTTTCGATTTTATCCCTGTGATGGCTGTCATAAATTGTAGCCCATGGGGTAATCGGCTCACAATATGCTACTTGTAAATTGCTTATAATAGACTTATAACTTAATTAGAATTATTGGGATGTTCTCGTTTAAGTTCGAAAGGCTGGATTTCATGATTTTTAATCAAATCAAAAGCGAATTCGGAGAAATCAGGCCGGTTGAGGCCCAACATCATCTTGCCCGGAATTAGGTGGTGTGGTTCGTTAGTATCACCAGTTTTGTTCGCTTTCGATTATGTTTGCATAACATGATTTTACCAAATGATAAATAGATTACCCACAATAAAAACGTAATTTGACCTATGGAAGCGTTCATCAATTACATACTGCAATTCGGCAATCTAAACAGGCAGCAAATAGACCTTATTCTAAATAAGGCGACAACGCTTGAATTTCATAAAGAGGACTATTTTTCTGAAGCCGGTAAGGTCCCAAGGTACGTAGGGTTTCTATTGGAAGGCGTGGTTCGGTTTTGTTACTATAATAATAAAGGGGAAGAGATCACGCATTCATTTGTTGAAGAAAATAATTTTGTTTCAGACCAGCAAAGGTTCGAGGCGCAGATCATTTCATCCGAATATATTCAGGCAGAAACCGTCTGTAAATTCCTTGTTTTTTCCAAAAAGGACTGGGATGAGATCGGCAATACCATCGTTGGCTGGAAAGACATCGAGAACCTTATCTTAAAAAACTGCCTGTTGAAAGCGATCGAACGCAGAAGTCCTTTGGTCTCCGAAGATGCGACCAACCGTTACCTGTTATTCAATCAACATTTTCCGGGCCTTGTCAATCGGGTGCCGCTTTCCCATGTCGCTTCTTACCTGGGCATTACCCAGCAATCCTTAAGCCGCATCAGGCGAAATGTCCGTTAAGTGTCTTTTTTAACGGTAAACAGTGCTTTTTACCAAATGGTAAAAGTATTCCTGCCTCACTTCACAACTTTTGCTTCCTTATTTAAACAATTAAAAAGATGAGCAAAAAGATCGTATTAATAACCGGAACCAATAGTGGTTTCGGATGGCTAACGGCACATAGCGTTGCTGCTTTAGGCCACCAGGTGTATGCCACGATGAGAGATACCAAAGGTAAAAATGCAGAAAAAGCCGAAACCCTATCCGCATTAGAAAATGTTACCGTTCTGGATGTAACACTGACCGACGACCAAAGTGTTAAAGCGGCGGTCGACAGCATCATCGCAAAAGAAGGCGTCATCGATGTACTGGTCAACAATGCCGGGGTTTCGATGAACGGTGTAGCGGAAAGCTTCACTACCGCTGACGTACAGGCCATTTTCGATGTGAACGTTTTCGCGCCCTGGAGATTCATCAAGCAGGTGCTGCCGGCTATGCGTAAGCAGAACGATGGCCTGATCATTAATGTAACCAGCGGCTTTGGCAGGGTTTCTTTTCCGTTCGCAACCATATACGCCGGGTCTAAGTTCGGTCTGGAAGGAATAAGCGAAGGATTGCATTACGAAGTTAAAAGGTTAGGTATAGACGTGGCTATCCTGGAGCCGGGTGCCTTTCCTACCGAAATGCAGCAGAAAACACAGTATGCTTCAGACCAGTCCGTATTTGAAGGCTACAGTGTGATCGCCGATATCCCGAACAAAATGATGGCTGCGATAGGCGGGCTGATCCAAACCAAAAACCCCAATCCGCAGGATGTGGCGGACGCCATCGTTAAGCTGATCGGTACAGAAAAAGGCAAAAGACCTTTGAGGACGGTTGTTGACCCGATCACAGGGGAATACATCGAAGCAGCTAACCAAGCTGTTGCTGAGCAATTTGGAGAAGGCCTAACGATCTTCGGCATGGGCGAATTATTAGCGTAAACAGCAAGAAGATATTTAACACTTTCGGCCAATAAAAAACGGCAGTGAATAGCCAGATATTCCAGGTTTTCTGGCCTGTAAACAGGCGTTCCTGCCGTAGCCAATAATTGGTTTGAATCACGTCCAGTCTGGGGATCAGTTTAGTTTTTGTTTCTAATCCGATGCTCGCCAATTAAGATTTATTTATATTATAAGATAGATATATAATTAATACATGCAGGAACAGGTGATTTTTTCATGGCTCTAATTAATAAAATAGACGCTATGAACGTTTCGTTTATTGACCAAAGAGATTGTTGCAGTCGTTAGCATGGGCCATTGCGTGCTAAACATTTCAGATAAAAGCCAATATATAGCTATAGTTATCTTTCCTACACATTTTTATTTTTCATTGCTTTTTTTATTTTTGTATCAAGGGAAACTATTGCCTGTTTCCATTATCGCCTTTAATGACAGATTTTGTAAATTCACTGGGCAGCAAAGCCCTTCTTGACATTCTGCTGCTTTCTAATGATGCAACAGCCATTTACACCGGAGAAGACCTAAGGATTGAGGCTATCAACCAGGGAATGCTCAATATCTTGGGAAAAGATACATCGGTACAAGGAATGCCCTTCGAACAAGCGTTTCCTGAACTAAAAGGACAACCTTTCACCCATACTCTAAAAGATGCCCAGCGCACAGGTCAGACCTATAAAGCAAAGGATATCCCTGCTAAACTCAACATTGAGGACACCGAACAAACTTATTATTTTGATTTCATTTATCGCCCCATAAAGAACGATACAGGTAAGGTCATTTGCATACTTCACACCGCGACCGAAGTATCTGACCGGATCAATGCCCTCAAGTTAGCCCAGGAAAAACAGCTTGGCGAACAACTGGCCTATGAGCAACTGGAGGCAATCAATGAAGAATTTCAAGCTGCCAACGAAGAAATAAATGCGGCTAACGAAGAACTAAATGCAGCTAACGAAGAAATACAGTCGGTTAGCGAAGAATATCAGGCCACCAATGAAGAACTCAATGCTACAAACGAACAGCTACAAAAGTTGTCCGACCAATTGCAAGCCCTGGAAAATGAACGGTCGCAATTGATCACCAGTTCACCCATCGGCATGACCATTTTGAAGGGAGAAGAATTCATTATTGAGATGGCCAACGCACCGATCTTTAAGCTATGGGGACGCAGCCCAGAGCAAACCATTGGCAAAAAGATCCTTGAGGTTTTTCCGGAACTACTCGATCAGCCCTTCCCCGAAATGTTAAGGGAAGTGATGACATCAGGAAATGCATTAGAGATCAAGGAAATAGCTGTTGATATTACCGCACCCGATGGCAGCTCGAAAAAATACTATGTGGATTTCGCTTATCATCCCCTTCTTGGAACCGATGGAACGGTTATAAAGATTATGGCGACTGTCAGCGATATTACCCAGATCGTCGCAGTCAGGAAAGTACTGGAGGATACCCAGCTACAGCTTAACCAAACCAACGAACAGCTGTCCGCGGTGAACGAGGAATACATGGCAACTAATGAGGAACTTGCTCAGGTAAATGAGGAATTCCAAAATACAAACGAAGAGCTTGCCCAGCTCAATGAGGAATTCCATGTTACCAATGAAGAACTTAACGCTGCAAACCAGATCCTTGTGGCAGCAGGTATACTAGGTGATAAGGAAAATATTGAACTCACTTCGCTGAACATCGAACTCAAAAAACGCAATATAGCACTTGCTTACAGCGAAAAGCGGGCATTGGAACTGTTCTTTGATGCCCCTGTTGCCATTGGGTTATTATCGGGCCCGGAGCTGTCAATCATCTCAGCCAACCCCGAACTGCTTCGCCTTTGGGGGAAAACAGGAGCCATATTGGAAAAGCCCTTGGACGAAGCACTTCCCGAATTGAAGGGACAACCGTTTTCAGAAATACTTTATCAGGTTTACAGTAGCGGCAAATCTGCCTATGGAACAGGCGAAAAAGTCGTATTGCACCGCGAGGGCAAGCTGGAAGACTGCTATTTCAATTTTATATATAAGCCGATCAAGGACAGAAAAGGGCGCACTCACTCGATCATGATCGTAGCGGGAGAAGTAACGGAGCAGGTTAATGCCATTCACTCTGCCCAAGACATCTCAGACCGGCTATCCGTAGCCCTTAGCGCGGCCAGCTTGGGTTCTTATGACCTTGAACTTGCAACTGGAAAAATGGAATGCAGCGACCGCTGCAAACTAAACTTCGGAAGAAATATAGCAGAGGATTTTAACTTCCCAGACCTTATGGAAGCCATCCTCCCCCAATATAGAGAAACCGTTCAAAAAGCGGTAGCCGGTGCCATAGCAAATAACGGAATATACGAATCAGAATATGAGATCCAGCTACCGGATGGCGGAAAGCGATGGATTCACGCCTCCGGCAGTCCACGCTACGACGCCCAAAACAATCCCTCAAGAATGATTGGGGTTACCCTGGATATCACCCAGCGCAAAGCCTATGAACAACGTCGTGACGATTTTCTATCAGTAGCCGCCCATGAGCTTAAAACACCGCTCACCGTACTTAAGGCCAATCTGCAGCTGCTTGAACGCATTAAAACACAGATAACGAACCCAAAAGCGCATCAATTGATCGAAGGGGCCAGTGCTTCCATGTCAAAGGTGAGCATTTTGGTAGAGGATCTGCTCAACCTGAGCAAGCATTCGGGTGGAAAGCTTGAACTCCAGAAAAAATGGTTCGATATCCCACAGATTTTAGATACCTGCTGTAGCCATGTGCGTATTGAGGGAAACCATGAGCTGATCCTGACCGGAGAAAAGAACCTTAACGTCTTTGCCGATGAACTCCGTATCGAACAGGTGCTGGTAAACTTGGTAAACAATGCAGTTAAATATGCCCCCGGGTCAAACCAAATTCATCTTATCGTTGAAAAAATAGATCAATATGCCAAAATTTCGGTAAGGGATTTCGGTCCGGGGATTTCCCAGCAGCAGATCCCAAAGCTATTTGACCGTTACTGGCAGGCCAATAAATCATCCAGCACTTATACCGGACTCGGCCTTGGATTATCTATCTGCGCAGAGATCATCGAGCGGCATGGCGGAACGATAGGCGTAGAAAGCACCTTGGGAGAAGGTTCAACCTTTTGGTTTACCTTGCCGATTTAATTTTTTACCAATAAAAGGACAAGAGTATAAAATATTTTTTATCCAAAAAGGAGGTAAAGTCATTGATTGTTCCATTAAAGCTGGACAAACTTTTAATACAACGCAAGGGTCTGCTTATTATGAATTGGGCAATAAATTCATTTTATAAAAACGCATTTTATAGATTCACATAATTCATAAACTTTGACTTTATCGCCAAAAACCTTATGGATAATATCGCCGCCAGCTGTGCAGCGAAAACCACCCGCACAATGGACAATTATGGCAGTATTTAACGCTATTTCTGTGAATTTTTGAATATAAACGTTTTAAATATAATGCTCAATCATTTTATATAGATTTTCAATCTCAAATGGTTTTGGGAGGAAATTGTCGGCATGACAATCGCTTGCAATTTTTGCAATATCGAATTCAGCCGACATAATGATTACAGGTATTTGTTCAATAACTTCATCGTTTTTTATATCCTTGCATATAACATCTCCATTTCTATCTGAACCAGTAAGGCGTAAATCGAGTAATATAAGCTCGGGCTTGATGTCAGCTATTTCCCGAATTGGAAGGGATGTTAACGAACAATAGACTTCATAACCTTTATCCTTTAACACCATTTCGAGAATTGCATTGATATCAGGATCGTCATCTATAACGAGTATTTTCGATGCCATAATTTTCAATTTAACTCCTGCGGTACAATTTTTATACCGAAGACTATAAATAGTTTTATTAAAATTCTTTATGCCTCTTACAGTGCATCGGGAAGTTCAAAGAAAAAAGTAGATCCTACGTTTTCTTCACTTTCAAGGTAGATCTTACTGTTATGTGAATGTAGTATTTCGGCCACCACGTACAATCCAATACCGAATCCGGATATATTTCTAATCTTGTCATTATTTACACGATAATAGCGGTCAAATAATCTTTCCTGTTCATTTTTAGCTATCCCAATTCCATTGTCTGTTATAGAAAGGTGTACTTTTTCTTGTTCAACCTTGCACTTTATAGTGATCTCACTTCCTTTAGGCGAATATTTAGCTGCATTGCTGATCAGGTTGTCCAGCACCTGGCTGATCTTGAGGCGATCCGCATACACGTAAGCTGTTGAGCAATCTTTCAAAATATAAAAATAACCGGGCAAAGTTAATTTAGCTTCGAATACAACTTCTTCAATCAATTGATGAAGGTTGAATCGTTCACAATGGAGCTCCATTGTTCCGTCAAGTAATTTGGTGTTATTCAGTAGATTTTGAATCAGGGTTGTCATTTTGTTAACCTGGCGGTTGACACGTTGTAACGCATCGTGTTCAAAACTACCCTCATCAGGTTTCACTTTATCCAACATCGCCTGAATGAACATTTTAATCGAGGTAAGAGGAGTCTTTAATTCGTGACTGGCGATGGATGTAATGCTTGGCGGCATGGATGGCCGCTCGATTTGCAAAGAGATGAAGTCGAATAACCTGACCTGTTCAGTACCCGTTATTCTGATTTCAGGGACACATGACCTTGCTGCATCGCTTAACCTGCCTGGTGCGCCAAATGATTTTGTTGCCAAGCCTTTTGATATAGATTACTTACTTGAAAGAATAAAAAAACAGTTGGCCGCTTGATTTGCGCATTTTGTTCCTTTAGCAATTTCATAAAAATCGCTAACATTTTTTCAGTCACAATTGAAAATCTTTATCCCGTTTGTAATAAAAATACTCTCCAATGATTTACCGCCGACATTATCTCTTTAGCAATTTCACTCCATGTCTATCAAACTGATTTATGAAAAACAAACTTTATTACGACAAGACGATTAATAAATTAGTACCTGAAAAGGTACGTACGTTTTTTGTAGTCCATTTAAATCACATCTATACAGCAAAATCGCATTTTGTCGAAAGATTGCCTGAAATTGGATTACAAGGTTACTTCGAAGATCTTAAAAAACCAATTGAAAAACTGACTGAGGATGTAACTCTCCAATTATCAAGTTTGAATGCCATATTCAAATTGCTTGATGCAGAACCCACAGTTAATAACAGCGGTAGTCTTATTTGTGTTGTTGAGAATGCATTTAGCTCGATTCCATTTTTTGGAGATAGTCCGTCGTTGCGTGATATGTCATTACGATATTACCTATACAACATTGCCAACATGGAGACGGCCTCATTCAAAATCTTACAAACTGCCGCATCAGAATTAAAAAACAAACCCATTAGCTTATTACTAACACTAAATTTTAAAGATGCTAAGATAGACCGTACAAAAACTCTTTTCGGTGCTTAATTAAGCTAGCATATTTATTATCATGTCAGACTTAGATTTATGCCATCTTCTAGCCAGTCATTAAACGCTCCGGCCCAATGCAGCCAGAGCTTTTTTCTTTGAATATACTAAAGCATGATAAATGAATTCTCACCATTAATTAAAAAGGACAAACGGTGGACTGGCTATTCAAACGTTTGGACTGATTTTCCGCCAGGATTGTTTCAAATATTTTGCTGTTCGCATCACTTTGCTTAGTGGCAATCACAGAATCTGTCGAAAAGGCCAGTAAAGCTTCATCAATAGATAGTGTTCCTGCTGCCGAGTCTTTTCTACCGTTAAAGGCAAATGAATCCGGGCCACGCTGGCATTGCACATTAATATTGATCCTGCCCACTTCACCATTAAGGGTATCGATAAGATAAGCTATTTTTTTCGTATCTCCGCTGAAAATGCTCACCTGCTGCCCGTATGGGGAGTTGCTGATAAAAGACACCGGCATGTCCAAATCTTCGAAAGGCACCACCGGGATAACCGGGCCGAACTGCTCTTCATGATAAAGCCGCATGTTTTTGTTTACAGGATAAACGATGGCAGGCTTAACGATAGATTCAAAGCTATCTTCTTCATCATCTGTTCTGTTGATCACCTGTGCTCCGTGGCTTAACGCATCGCCAATAACATCCTTCAGGTAAGCAGGTTTAGCAGGTTCTGCCAACGGGGTAATATTTACACCTTTTGTCCAGGGCATACCAACTTTTAACTGATTCACCGCGTAAATTAGTCGCTGATTAAATTCTTCTACGATGTCACGGTGGACAAATAAGATTTTCAATGCGGTACAACGCTGTCCATTAAATGACAATGCCCCTGCGACACTTTCGCGGACTGCATTATCCAGGTCAGCATCTGCCAAAATGATCGCTGCATTTTTGGCGTCTAAGCCTAATATTGCTTTCAACCGGTTAGACTTAGGATGCATTTTTTTCAGACTGTCAGCTACTTTGCTGCTGCCGATTAATGCCAGCACATCTACTTTGCCGCTTTCCATTAAGGTGGGCACAATATCCCGGCCCCGACCGTAAACAGTATTTACCACACCTGCGGGAAATGATTCGGCAAATGCATCCAGCAACGGCGCAAATAAGAGTGTACCGTGCTTTGGCGGTTTAAACAAAATGGTATTGCCCATGATCAGTGCCGGTATCAGTGTGGTGAACGTTTCATTAAGCGGATAATTGAATGGGCCCATACATAAAACAACACCAAATGGAACTTTAGTACTGTGCCCGATAAAATCGTTAGCACAAATAATTGCGGAGTTTTTATTGCGTAAGCGGCTGGCAGCTTTAACCGTTTCGTAAATATATTCTACCGTACGATCAAACTCCTTTTCCGCGTCTGGAACAGTCTTACCTATTTCCCATACCAATAAACGAACGACCTCTTCACGTTTAGCTTTCATCTTTACCAGAAAGTCTTCCAGGCAGTCGACACGTTCTTGCATATACATAGACGGCCATTGGCCTCTTCCATGGTCGAAAGCGCTGAGCGCAGCTTCCAATGCATCATTGGCTTCTTTTTCAGTTGCTAATGGATAGCTGCCAATCATAAAGGGTTCTGCTTTTCCGTCTTTATTGTGTTTTACAAAGACTGGAGAAGTAACTAAATGAGTGGGTCCGTCCCAGTCTTGGAGTTGCCCGTTAATCAAAATCTGTCGTTGATATAACGGCTGGGGCAACCTGATTTCTCCCGGTATATCATCAATCACAGGAAATAATCCTGACATTGAATTCTGTTGTTTATTTTCCATGATATTACTTTAATCAATTTTCCAATTGATAAAGCAAATTTCCGGATTGAGTACCTAAAGAAAGATGAACTAGCTTAAGAAATTAAGGTGAACTACTTCACGTTTTGTTGCTGCAATGAAAGTTCTAAAACAAAAACATCCCATCGGGTTGTTAACCTGATAGGATGTCCGGAGTTAATCGAAAGTATCTCCGAAGTTAGCTGCCGAGCAGCTACTATTTATTTAACCGCCAGTAAATCTACCTTTTCGATAACCGGATCGGTAGCTAACAGCTCAGGCGCATGGGCCATCAGTGCCTTGGCGATTTCTCCACCCAAGTGTGCGTCCCGGCCGTGTTCATCTGTGAAGGTGTCGAAGATTCCGAAAGTAGATGGCCCGAGCTGAAGCGCGTACCAACGTACGGTTTGTGTTTCGGCCTGGGCCAAAGGCAATGCGCTTTTTATAAAATCAGCGACCTCCTGTTCTTTGCCGGGTTTGGCTTCCAGGCGTGCAAGTAATGCAAATTTTTCCATGATATTATTTTTTTAATGCTTTAAATCCGCTAATCAGGATTAGCCCTGATCGCGGACGGCAAAGTTATCCAAGCTAAGTCTTAAAAAAGGTGAACTGGTTCACATAAATTGCTGCCTGGAAAATGCGTTAATTTGTATTTACAACATGGAAGATCTTTCGCGCTTTATAGAAAACATAAATCATAAGACCCGGCTTTCGCCTGAAAACATGGGGCGGTTAATGAGTGCTTTTCAGGTAGTAAAGGTGAAAAGAAAACAATTGCTGATTCAACCCGGATTTGTTGCCAAATACCGAATCTACATATTAAAGGGGGCTTTCCATTCTTATGTGATTGACGATAAGGGGAACGAACATACTATACAATTTGCGGTGGAAGACTGGTGGCTTTCGGACTACAACAGCTATATTCATCAAACCCCTGCAACGCAGTTTGTCGAAGCTTTGGAAAATAGTATTATTCTTCAGATCGATCATCAAACAGAACAAGAGCTCAAAGATGCTAATTTAGAGTTAGCAACATTGTTCAGGCTAATGGCCGAACATTCAGCAGCTTATCTTGCACGGCGTATTGTATCTAATTTAACCCAGAGCGCCGAGGAGCGGTATAACGACTTTGTTGCCAAATACCCAAAAGTAGTGCAGCGTCTGCCACAATACGCGCTCGCCTCATATTTGAATATGACCCGAGAGTTTTTATCAAAGATTCGTAACGATAAAGTGCGAAAAAAAGTGAACTAGTTCACATGTTTTTCTTAAGCTAGTTCATCGTTCTGAAGGTACAATTGCCCGCAACTTTGTGGTCTAAAATTTAAAAATTATGTCACAAAAATTGAGCAATAAGGTAGCCGTTGTTACAGGCGGTACCAGCGGCATTGGCTTAGCCATCGCGAAACGTTTTGCGCAGGAAGGCGCTAAAGTAGCCGTTACCGGCCGTAACCAAAAATCGATTGATCAGGCAGTTGCCGAAATCGGCGCAAACGGCCTGGGTATCCAGGGCGACGTTTCTAGCCTGGCTGACCTTACCCGTATCTATCAAACTGTAGCCGACCATTTTGGTAAAGTGGACACCCTGGTTGTTAACGCAGGAGTTTATATCTTAGGTCCATTGGCAGATTTTACTGAAGACCAATTTGACCAGGTTAGCGACATCAATTTCAAAGGCGCGTTCTTTTCAGTACAAAAAGCTCTTCCAGTGTTAAACGACGGTGCATCTGTAGTATTGATTTCTTCAACTGTAAACGCAAAAGGTGTTCCTAACCATGCGGCTTATTCAGCAACCAAAGCTGCTGTACGTTCATTGGCACGTAGCTTCTCTGCTGAACTGCTTGATCGCAAAATACGTGTTAACGCATTAACCCCTGGACCGGTTGATACCCCGGTATTTGCAACAGTTGCAGGTAGCCCGGAAGGAGCCGCAGCAATGAAAGAAGCAATGGGCAATTTCACCCCGGTTAAACGTGTAGCCGAAGCATCAGAACTTGCAGCCGCCGCACTTTACCTGGCTTCAGATGACTCATCTTTTATGTTGGGTGCTGAACTATTGCTGGATGGTGGCGTAAGAGAACTTTAATAAGTTTTTTTAGCACGACTAATAGAACTAATCCGAACTGTTAGCAGTTTATCCTCCAATTTGTCAAATGTCATGTGATAATTTGGTGTTTATAAATTTATTAATTTAAGGCTATTTATCCTACACGAAACCAAAAATGATTAATTATGCAAGAGTTAGAAAATTGTTAAAATCTCAAAATTAAATTTTTAGGTTGAATGCTATAATCTTTCTCAACTGTACAATTTAATTGGTTTAAAATAAAATGCCCCGGCAGCATAACCGGGGCGTTTTTAATTGAACTGGAAATTAGCGTTAATAGTTCTTTTGTGATAGGCTATAAAGTAAAAAACAACGTAAATTATAGGCGGTGCGTAGTTTAAATGGCACGAAAAATAAATCAAGCCTCAAAAAATTAACGCCAACGGCAAGTCTTCAACCATACCTGGGTTTACAAGTTTAAGTCGTCCTGTAGACAGAAAAAAAGCTGCCAGAAGCGATTGTGCAATCCATAAGCTTATATTTAAGCCCTTTGATTTGCATGAAAAAATTTCGTAGAAGATGTATTTATACTCATGTGATTTTGATTTAAATTTTTTATTTAGCTGATGGATAAAAACGAGAATTGAATCTCCTATTAATCAGGAACAAACGGGGTAAAACGAATGATTCTACCCCGCGAATGTCATTAGTTTTCACAAATTAATGATGTGGCACTTACGGAATCGGCTGAACCTCGCGAACTTCCACTGAACCTCCCGCATCAAGTGTCGGGCATTGTTTTGCCAGTTCAAGGGCTTGTTCCAAACTTCCAGCTTGATGCGAAATACGTCTAGGACAATAAGGCCATTGCTTCTAACAGGGTAATTGACAATGGTATGGCCTTTACCCCAAATAAGGTACCTTTCGTTTGCCATTACTGAGTTGCCTACAAATGCCCTTGTACTGCCCATTTAGGAACCAATTCGGCCCACTTTGGCCCAACCTGCGCAATGTTCTCTGGGGTTATTGCTTTCAATCGAAGAATAAATACGTAGTCTTTCATTTTTTATATTTGATATTTTGTTAAGCGATCCGAATGTGTATTATTTATACATTTATCTTGACCTGGTTTTAAAACCTGTCGCACTTTTCATACCTTTCAAAAGGCAATTCGGAAAGACCCCGACAGGATTGCAAAAACACATCTGCGGTGAACAACTGACAATGCTTAGCGTATAGGAGATGAACAGATAAAAATTCAAATATTATTATTGTATTTTAATTTGGCTCTTGTAAAAGAGTTCGACTCACATTCCCTGATTTCCCATACAATACTATTGCCTTAATGGTAATGTTGAATACCCACCACAATCATGACAGAACTTGAACAATACATAAAATCTTACTTTGGCGTTGTTGAATCGAACGATTTGGACACAATAGTTTCATTTTTTAAAGTAACGACAATTAAAAAAGGAGACTTCTTATTGAGATCGGGTAACCGCTGTAATGGTTTGAGCTTTGTGCATTCGGGGATTCTGCGAATGTTTGCAAGCACTGCCACAAAAGAAGTAACGCAATGGATCTCAACAAAAGGCTATTTCACGGGGGATCTATCCAGTTTTATATTTGAAACTCCTGCCCATTTATCCATTCAGGCATTGGCGGATGCTGAAATTTCAACCATTTCAAAATATAACTATAATCGACTGGGCGATTTGCTACCTAAGTGGCACGAATTTGAAAAATTATTTATTGCCCGTGGTTTTATTACCATGGAACAAAGGATTTTCAGCCATTTATCTATGACTGCTGAAGAGAGATATCAGGCCTTTTTGAACAAAACCCTGCCCTTTTTAACCAGGTGCCTTTACAATACATTGCTTCCATGTTGGGAATGACTCCAGAAACTTTTAGCAGGATAAGAAAAAAACAAAGTCTGTAACTTCTTGATTTTTGTCAAGAGTAATGTTTAAATTTCTTGTCACCTTTACAACTCACAAGAAATCAAAACATTATGTTTATAGGTCATTTTGGCGTTTCCTTCGCCGCAAAAAAAGCAGCCCCCAAAGTTTCTTTAGCCACGCTTTTTATTGCGACACAATTTGTTGACATTCTTTGGCCTTTTTTACTGGTCTTTGGCGTAGAAAAAGTAGCCGTTAAGCCCGGCTATACAAAAACGAACGCCTTTGAATTTCTGCATTACCCCTATACACATAGTTTGTTTATGGGTTTGGTGTGGGGCATCATTGTAGGTGGCATTCACTGGCTGGTGAAGCGTGACAACCGAAGCGCTATAGTTATCGGTCTTTGTGTGCTCAGCCATTGGCTGCTGGATGTTATAGTGCATGTAGCAGACTTACCCCTGTCGCCATTTGGAGATTATAAGGTAGGCCTCGGTCTTTGGAATCATGTAGCCGTTACGTTAATAGTAGAAACTGCGATTTTCTTAGCAGGCGTATTCGTTTATACCAGCGTTACCAAGGCCAAAAATAAAGCGGGTAACTGGGGGCTTTGGACATTGGTTATATTGCTTTTGCTCATTACGCTCTCTAATACTTTCGGCCCCACACCGCCCGACTCTGTTATGGTTTTGTTTTACTCTTTTGTTGTAATGATGGCCATAATCGTTGGCTTGTCATATTGGGTAGATAAAAATAGAGTATTGAATGAACAGTAATAAACACTACCGTTGGCGGCTACTTAAAAGCACCCAGCTTCACGAAAATAATAACCAAAGTAATAAATAATTTATGAAGACATTAGGACTGATTGGTGGGGTTAGCTGGTATGCTACATCTGTTTATTATAAGACGCTTAATCAACTAACAAATCAGCGGCTTGGCAGCGCGCATTCTTCTAAACTACTGCTCTATTCGGTGGACTTTGAAGAATTTAGTTCACTACAAAGTGCAGGCGACTGGGATGCCGTAGAAAAAATGTTATCAGGCATTGCGATACAGCTTGAGCATGCGGGCGCGGACTGTATTGCTTCATTGAGTACTTTTACTTAATTGGACCGTGATGATTTGTAAATCTTCGCTGGTATAATATGACGTTCCTAATGATTTATAACTGCCGTTTTTCTGGCGCGCTATATAGCCTTTAAAACTTCCGCTTGTTGTAATCATAAAACATGGCCCTGCCTCGCCAGGCATCGCCTTTTTATCCAATTGCAGTTCTGACTCCAGGCCTTGAATTGCGCATTTAATAATAATTCTGTCCATTTTTTATTAGTTAAGAAATTACGGGATTAGGTAAAATGGGCAGCTTGGCAAATTTTTGCACTTCCAGGCTGGCAAAGCCGAATTCAGCAACTACCTTGCCGAGTATCAAATAACATCCTGTGCCGCGAAATGGATAAACCGGTGTGTTGTTTGGAAAGTGTACCGTATCAAAGCTGTTCCCTTCTACATCAAGGAAATTACCAAACCACATTCTTTTATTGTTTTTGGTATGAACTGTTTTTTCACATATGTACTGACCTACCATCCTAACCACCTGACCCACATGATTGATCAAATCGTTGGCACCCATTTCGCCACGATAGTCTGTTTGCAGTAGATCAAACATGTTCATACTTAAGGGAAATCCAAGCAATTCCAGTTCATGATATGCGTTCTCCAATTGGGTATTGACCAGAACGGGTAAGGAATAATTCTTTGCCTCCAGGCAAAATAGTTCCGCGTTATTGTTGGGCTTTGCTTTGGCTCCCAATAAAAGATGTATCGCCCATAATAATTCCTTTTTGCTCCTTCCGGTAAACCGGAGCGCGCCTACTCGGATGAGTGTTATCGCGTGTTCCAATCCCATACCGGTTCTTTTGATAAAATCCTCCAGGCTTTGGTATAGTCCGTTTTTCCGGCGCTCTTCCGGGATCAGTTCAATGTATGTTTCGTTCAAACCGTGAATACCCACGAAGCCAAGGTAAACATCTACCCCGATAATATTGACAATGCTGTCGCTGTTATTTACACAGGGCAGATGTACAATTCCCCCGGAGCGCTGCAACTCCTGCACATATAGTGCCCGGTCATAAAATCCACCATAATTATTTAATACCGCCACCATAAATTCCCGTGGGAAGTAGGTTTTCAAATACAGACTTTGGTAGCTTTCCACGGCGAAGCTGGCAGAATGCGCTTTGGAAAAACTGTAACCCGCAAAGGAAGATACCTGTCGCCATACTTCCTTTACAATATCCTCCGGACGGCCCAAAGCAACGGCTTCCTGGTGAAACCTTTCCACCAATCTTTCAAATTCCTTTTTTGAACGGTACTTGCCGCTCATTCCCCGCCTTAAAATGTCAGCATCGGTACCGTCCATCCCTGCAAAATGGATACAAACCTTGATTACATCTTCCTGGTAAACCATCACGCCGTAAGTTTCCTTTAATATTTCTTCCATGACCGGGTGCAGGTATTGCACGGTGTCAGGAGCATGGTGGTATTTGATAAACATTCCCATCATACCTGAACTGGCAACACCTGGCCGGATAATGGAACTCGCCGCAACCAAAACCAAATAACTATCACATTTGAGTTTCCGGTTAAGCTGAATCATCGCCGGTGACTCGATGTAAAAGCAGCCTTTGGTATTACCTTTTCTTAGATTGGCGTTAACTACCGGGTCTTTCATGAAAATTTTGACCTGATGAATATCGATCTTGCGCTGCTGGTTTTCTTCAACCAACTTGACCGCCATTTTGATATGCCCAATACCCCGCTGGCTCAGAATGTCATACTTATCAAACCCGATCTTTTCGGCTTCATACATATCCCACTGTACGGTTGCCATACCTTTTGGCGGCAGGTCAAGTGCCGTATAATACGTAATCGGCTCTTCGGTGATCAATACGCCTCCTGCATGAATGGAGCGCTGGTTCGGCATATTGGCCATCCTTTCATGGATAGCTACGATTTTTCTGAAGGTATCATTGTTTTGGTTGACTGCCGCCCGCGTCTGGTCAGTGAAGCCGTCAATCTCTGACTTAGGCAAACCCATAACCTTACCGATCTCCCGGATAATGCTGCGATCTTTAAAGGTGGACATGGTTCCCAACAAAGCCGTATGCTGACTGCCGTAGCGCTTAAAAATATAATCCTGCACGTCTTCCCTTTCATCCCAGGAATAATCGATATCGAAATCGGGCGGCGAAGTCCGCTGTGCGTTCAGGAACCTTTCAAAATATAAGTCAAGTTCGATAGGGTCAACATCCGTAATTTTTAGACAATAGGCCACAATGCTGTTTGCCCCGGAACCCCGGCCTACATGATAATAGCCCTGAGAGCTGGAGTAACGGATAATATCCCAGGTAATCAAAAAGTAAGCGCAAAAGTCCAGTTCATAAATGACCTTTAATTCATGTTTAACCCTTTTTAGGGCTTCTTTATTGGATTTGCCGTAACGATATTCCATACCGCTGATCGCCAGCTTTTCCAAAAGCTCCCGGTCATTCTTCTTATTGCCGGTAAAGGTTTTACGGTTTAAATTAACCCTGCCTTTGGGATAATCCATCACACAGCGGTTCATCAGGTTCCGGGTGTTGTCAAGTATAAAGGCATACCTGGAAAATTTAGCTTCCAGTTGGCCGGGTGCGAGAAATTTATCTGTGGGGGCACATTTATCCTCAGCAGTTACCTCTGTCAGTACCACGTTCAGATCAATGCTCCGCAAGTATTCATGTAAGCGGTATTCAATTTTATCAGCGACAAATACCGGCTGCAAAGCCACAAGTTTGTCCCTGATAATGCTAAGGTCTTTGTTAAATAAGCTGTTGAGCTGGCCATAATGGATGCCCAGGAATTCGTTTTCTCTCAACGGCTCCTTATGACCATAAGGATAAACGATACAAGCATTTTTAAATGCTGGAGCAAGATTGGGCAAGGTTTTTTGTTCCAGGTTATGCTCCGTGAGGAAATCATTCAATTCCTTCATGCCTTCCTTGTTAAGAGCGATGCCAAAGTAAAGCAATCGTTTATTACTTCTGAATTCCAGTCCTGCGATGGGCTTAATCCCTTTTTCGTCGCACTCCCGCATAAATTCCATGATGCCGGTGGAATTGTTGATATCCGTGAGCACCATCTGGGTCACACCGCAGGCAATAGCTTCCTCCACCAATGCCGGGATTGACATGGTGCCAAAGCGGAGGCTATATTGGGAGTGAACGTTAAGGTACATGGGAATTAAAGGTTTAGATTGATACCGGAAGCCAGTTTTATGGAATCAGGGCCGAACCTGCGGCGTATTTTATCCATCGCCTGGCAAAGGCTGTATTGTTCTTCAGATTCCGAATAGAGGTCGATTTGCTCAAAGCCATTGACCAGATTTGAAAGGCGAACGCCCACCAGCCGGATCAGTAATCTTTTTTGATAGGCCGCCTTGAATAATTCCTTTACCTTTTTAATGAGCGGTCCATCTAAAGCCGTATAAGGAATAACGGCCTGTTTAGTAACGTCTTCCCTTGTGGAATAGCGGACGGTCACAGTGATACAGGCCGTTTGTTTCTTTTTTTGGCGCAGTTCAAAGGCCAGCTCCATCACCATGGAAGTTAACAGGTAATTAATGGCTACCAGATCGATGCTGTCATTTTTGAAGGTTGATTGTGTGCCGATGGATTTTTGCTCCTGATAGGGAATAATCGGCGAGTCATCTATGCCTTTGGCTTTTTGTAGCAGCCAGATGCCGTTCTTTCCCAAAATACTGTTCATATATTCCGGATGGACCTGTGAAAGTTCATAGATCTTCTTAATACCCATGTCGCTCAGCTTAATAAAAGTTTTCTCTCCTAAGCCGGGAATTTTGCGAATGGACAAGGGGTTGAGGAAGGGTTGTACAACGGCTTTTTCGATATTCAGTTCTCCATTTGGCTTACATTCGTTAGTAGCCATTTTGGAAACAGTTTTATTCACCGAAAGGCCGAACGAAATTGGCAACGCCGTTTCCCGGATGACTTTGGCGCGCAATTCCTTTGCATAAAGCAGCGTGCCAAAATGTTTATCCATGCCGGTCATATCGATATAATGTTCGTCGATGCTGGCCTTTTCAATGAGCGGTACATTTTCCTTTAATATCTCAGTGATTTCATGGGAGGCCTTGGAATATTCGTCCATGTTGCCTTTGATCCAAACCCCATGCGGGCAAAGCATCCGCGCCATTCTTGCCGGCATTGCTGAGTAAACGCCGAATTTCCGCGCCTCATAACTGCATGAAGCGACCACGCCACGATCCGAGAGGCTGCCGATGATCACCGGTTTGCCTGTCAGTTCTGGATTTTTACGGACTTCAACGGATACAAAAAATGCATCCTGGTCCATGTGGATGATCTGGCGGTCTGTGCTCATAATGCCTACGGATTTTAGTATTAAAACTTCAGTGTTTAATCATTGTATTTTTTTTGCTTTTATTCGTTCAGAAAACGGATAACAAAACTAATACTAAAAATATTAGCATTTTGTTTATATTTGAAAATAATTTTAGAGCGGGGCTAAATGACTGATAGCTTGTTTTATAACCCATTCCTGCGCATCAAGGAGGACACCCTGAAGAAACTCATGGGGGCGGGCAAGCCTTATGTGGTCATCCAGCGCTTTCAATGGCCGGGCCAACCATCACAAAAAACGTTTTTACTGTCGGCCTATGCGGACGAACAGGAATCAAATTGCCATGAAAAGGAATTAGCACCTAAGGAAGGTAAGGCCCAAAACTTGCTGGACCCGAACCAATACCAGGGCGTAGTTAAGCTGTTGAAAAACGATTCCGGCATTTCAATGTTCTATAATGGTACCATAGATGCCAGGCATGAAAAAAGGCTGCAAAAAGCTTACGTGAAGGGTGTTTCTGCGTATATTCACTATATCCGCATGAAAAAGGAAGATCATTATGATGTGCGTATATTTACGGAGTACGGCCGGCTAAAAGCAGAGATCACCTCGGGTGAACAAAGCCATACCGCCCTTTTTTATGACATGATCAAATAGCTTATGTGCAGAGATATCAGCTTTCATTCAGAAATACAGATAGTCACCCAGGACTTTAAAGGCATTCAACTGGCCCCTAGCCTGTCGCATTATCCAAATGAAATGCTGCACGTAACCTGTGAGGTATTGCCAACCCACCCGATTGTGGTCAACAGGAAAGCTTTAGTATTAGCAAATATGAGCTGGGGTGTGGTACCGACGTTCATTGACGACCCTAACGAGAGACAAAAACAGCGACTAAACTATGTTAATGCCCGCTCTGAACGGATCATTGGAGATAAAAAATCTTATTGGTATAGAATACGTAACAATCGCTGCCTGATCCCGGTTACTGGCATTTATGAGCACCGGGAAGTAAAAGGATTTAAAAATAAGATCCCGTATCATATCAGCCTCGAAGGCCGTAAGGGATTTTATGTGCCGGCCCTTTACCAGGTTAGCCAGGAAGTAGATCAGTATACGGGTGATATTCGAAATTTAGCGTCATTCACCATGATCACGCGGCATGCCAACGAAAAAATGCAGTGGATACACAATGCCGGGGACAATAAGCACCGGATGCCATTATTCTTGACACCTGAAATGGAACAAGCTTGGGTGTTGGATGATCTGGGAGATGATGACATGGATGAGTTTTTCCATTTTGAAATGCCATCGGATGCCATCGCGCATTATCCGGTTTACTCCATTCGCAGCCGTAAGCCGAAACCTGAAGGTATCGTACCAAACGCCTATTATGACTGGGGGAGAAAGCTGCCGGTCTACGGTCAGGAAGAACCACCGCCAGAACAGGCTAGTCTTTTTTAAACTACGCGATTTTGCCTGGTTATTCGATTTTTTTCAGCCGGTATTCGGGGCGAGGGTCGTCTGTGGTGATTTCCATGAAAGGGTAATCCAGGTAAACAGCATACCATAACACCGCATTTGAAAAGATTTGCGTGTCGCCGCCATTCCAACCTTCGGTTTCAAACGCCATCCACTCGCCATGATCATCGCCAAAAACATGCAATTCGCCTTTTGCGGGTCGGAAATCTTCGTTTTCCAGGCTATAAACGTTCAACCTCAACCCGGTAGGTCCGTGAACAATAATATCACGCCGTGCATCAGGTAACAGGAAGTAATTCATGGATAGCATAGCAGGCGGCTGTTCTTGTTATTCATGTAGTCCATTGGGGTTATTCTTCGGGCAAATCGCGCCACTCCTCGTTAATATAAACCAGAAACCGGTCAAGGTTATTCAGCGCATAAGCGATACGCTCATGCCAGGCTTGTTCTTCTTCTGCATCACTTTTTTCAAAAGTCTTATAGTCGAAGCCTTCACTGATACCTAATTCGTCCGGGTCCAGTTCGTCCAGTGGAGTGAGGTCGTCGTCATTAGGTTGGTCTTCGAATTCACTGTAAAAAGAATTGATGACTAATGACTGCATTTCAAGTTTGCCGGGGTAAACTTGGTTGTTGTTTAGCCAGTCCCGGAGCTGCGTTTCTTCTGCGCTTGGTATATCATCTTCCATGCTTAAAGATAAAAGTTTACCGCTAAAAATTAATGTTTTCGGCCTCCGTTTGCACTTTATCTACGTTCCTGTAGCTACCTGTTAAAGAAATAGTTGCTGCTGATCGGTGTAGTAAGTAGTGCGTCCGCCAATTTTATCAGTTTTAATAGGCTCACCTTTTCTGGTAGCTTTTAAAAGCGGACTGTGTATTTCCATAAAGTCTTTTAGCTCACCTTTCAGGTTATTGCCATTGGCTTCGCCAATTTCCTTAATTGCCTTTTGCAATACGGTCCCGATACTCTTGAATAGCTTATCAATCTCTTTTACAGGTATGGCTTTGGCGGTTGAAAAGGGGGACAGAACCGCATGGTAAAGAATTTCATCAGCGTAGGAATTGCCGATGCCACGCATGGATTTTTGATCCATGAGCAAAGTTTTGATGACGGTGCGCTTTTTAGATAACAGATCAACAAACGCCTTTTTGTCCAGATTAAGTGCATCAGGTGCTGCGACCGGTTGGGGATTGAGTGTCGGTGTTGCCTGCTTTTGCAGATCGATGACTGCAAAACCATCACCTTGTGCAAAATGAAAAGCGAGGATCTGAAAGCGGGGTTTTTCATTGTTCTCAATGGCAACTAATTCGCCACGCAGCATCAGATGGAGGCCAAGCACCTGGTCATTGGAAAAATGGAACTGCAACGTTTTGCCTTCGCGGGTGACGTTGGTTAATTTTTGGTTTTCAAGCGCGTCCTGTAGATCTTTTGCGCTCACATTTAATTTGCGGTGCTCAGTTACTTCCAGTTGTTTCAGCGTTTTTCCTTTGAAACGGTGATTCAGTATTTGTGCAAAAACGGTAAGGTCAGGTAATTCAGCCATGTCGTGTTAGCAATAATGGGCTTCGATGCGTTCGCCTATTCTGTTGATCATTTTTGCACTAAGCGGTGTTCCGCTGGCTTGTTGCCAGGTGCCGTTTCCGTGATTAAGTTCAGCGATAAACTGTCCATCCCGTTCTAAGACATATTGCTCCTCATGCGCGGTTACGCGATAGCTGTGTTCTTTCTTTTGCTCCAATTCGCAAAAGGTAAAAGTTTCTAATATCTCCTGCTTTTCCATCCTATTTCTCCTTAGCCGGCACTTCGTCCGAGTGTTCATCAAAATGTTTACGTGCGTGTTTTAAACCGGTGGCGATGGCTTCGCCCTCATCGCCGGTGCTTTTTAAAACTTCGTTCGCGATCTCTACGGCTTTGTCCCGCAAGTATTCGGGTTGGTTCTTATAAGATGGCGGGTAATCTCCTTTAGTCCAGGGCATAATATCTCCTTTTCTTAAACAACAAGTTGACCGGCTTAATGTTTAATCTGTCTTTATACGAACTTTAGCGCTGCCCCATTCGTCATAAACAATAAGGCGCTCCATTGGTTATATCAACATGGAAAATTACCCGATCACCATTAGTGTGGATAAGGAAATACATCATTTCGAGGTGGGTGAATACGCGCACCATGATGATGATAAATGTAAATACAGGGTGTACGAGAACGGCGCTTATGTGGCAAGTTTTACGCCGGATGATCATGATTTTTTGCAAATCTGCCAAAACCCAGGAAACGTTGGCGAGCAAATATTGCACTTCTTGGCTGATAAGATCGAGGCGCACCATCCCCACGGAATTAATGATAATATTAGAAAATTAAAGCTATGAGAAGTATCTGGACAGGTTCAATCGGTTTCGGTCTGGTGAGTATCCCCGTTAAATTATATTCAGCCGTACAAGAGACAAGGCTTGACCTGGATATGCTGGACAGTCGTGACCATGCGCACATTAAATTTCAGCGGGTCAATGAAAACACCAAAAAAGAAGTCCCGTATGATAAAATTGTTAAAGGCTATAAATATGACGATGACTATGTGATCATTGAAGAAGCCGATTTTGAAGCTGCCGCGCCCGAAAAAACCAAAGAGATCGTTATCGAAAATTTCGTGGAGATCGCTGCCGTCAATCCCATGTTTTATGAAACCTCCTATTACACAGCACCGGCAACCAAAAGAAATAAGGCCTACGCGCTGTTGCTGGCGGCATTGAAGAAATCAGGGAAGGCCGGGCTTGCGCGTTTCGTTTTACGCAGCACCGAAAGTTTATGCATTGTGCACCCGGTCGATCAGGCCTTAGTGGTAACACGTATCCGTTTCGCCCAGCAGATCCGCGAGCAGGAAGATCTGGAGCTTGATGAGAAAATTGAGGTAAGCAAGAAAGAACTGGACATGGGCCTGGCATTGATCGAGCAATATACCGAGCCTATGGATTTAACCAAATACAAAGATGAATATCATGATGAATTGATAAAGATCATTGAACAAAAGGCCAAAGGTAAACGCCCGACTATTAAGAAATTGAAACCGGTTAAAGCTAAAGGAGATGATCTTTACGATCAATTAATGAGTAGCTTATCCGCTAAAAAAGGTGCATAATATGATGAATCCGGTGCAAACCAGTATTCCACAGGCGGACGGCAGCAACCGTTACGTGATCATAGAGCCAATGTATGAAAAGGAAGGCGAACGTGGTTGGCGTTCCAGCGGGGAGTATAAGATTTATAAAGACGCATTTGGTGATGAAACTCACTTGTTCACCGAACCGGCAGAGTTTGGCGGCGAAAATGATGATCTGCCCGATGAACAAAACCCGGACTATTTGGGAAAATTCGTATTTGAAAGCGGCAGTATAAAGCACTTTGAGGGACAAGTATTAAGTGTAGCGGAGCAGGCTTACCTTGCCGTGTTCATCGAAAGTTACCAGGTACCCGATATTTAAAAATTACATATGAAAAACCCATTTAAAAAAGAAGATCATACCGGCCTTATCGTTGGTATCGCAGTTGGCATTACAGCGGGCATTGGCCTGGGCTGGTTATTTTTAACCGACAAAGGCGCACAATACCGCCGCCAGATCACCCGGAAAATTAAAGAAGGGATCAGCGATTCAGCGGCTGGATTGATCGATAAAAAAACGATTATCCCGAAAAAAGTCGCGAAGGTAGCAACTGACGCGGTGATCAAAGATTAAGGTTATGAAAAAGGGAACGACATTCATTGCGGTAGCAGCGGCTGCCGGAGCGGCTGGAATCGCGTACGCGCTCTGGCCTAAGAAGAAAATCCCGGCTGGTGCTATCGTTGACCCTTTTGATAAGGAACGATACCTTGGGAAATGGAACGAAGTAGCCCGATTGCCCAATCTGATAGAAAAGGATTTGCGGGACCTGACCGAAGAATATTCATTGAATGAGGATGGGACGATCAAGGTCGTGACCCGCGCATTCAATCAAATGAAAAACAAACCGGTGGAAGCCACGGGCACCGTTAAATTTAAAAGTGCTGAAACCCGTGGTCAATTAGAGGTCGCCTACTTCCTGCCGATCTATCTTGACTATAATATACTGGACATTGATGATAATTATCAGTTTGCGTTAGTATCAGGTAGTGGGCTGGGCTACTTGTGGCTATTGTCCCGCGAAAGCAGTATGCCGGAGGAAATGAAACAACGATTTTTACAAATGGCGATTAGCCTGGGTTTTGACATCAGCAAATTGGAATGGATGGATTATTGATCCGTCTTAGCAGAAATATCTTTAATCACTTCGTCCAGTTCCGATGTGCTTTTTTCAAGCATGACGCAAAGTTCTTGTACGCGTTCATCAGATTCCTGTTGTATCATAGTTGAAAGGCCAATAATATTCGCGAGCGGTTTACGGACCTGGTGGGATTGGATAAAGCCGATTTCTGTTAGCCTGGTACGTGTTGTTACTACTTCTGTAATATTGTATCCTATGCAAAAAATGCCGTCAGGCTGTCCTTGTTCATTAAAAAGCGCCTGCATCTCCCATTGTGTTGTAACATAACCGCCTATGCCGTCATGCTTGCGCAATGTTGCAGCACATAGTTCCCCAGGCGCTCCAAAACACGCCGCGCCTACCCGTTCGCAAATAGCTATATCTTCGGGATGTAAAGTCACGCTGAAAGCCGCGCCCAACAAGGTCCCGCCTGTAAATCCAAAATTCCTGTCATAGTTTTTACTTACGTAAGTATATCGGCCATCCATTCCGATAGCGATGGTATAAAAAAATAAGGAGTCTTTTAGGAATTGATTGATCTGCAGGAAATAGTCCATGAATTGGTAACAGGGATATAGCCTTTAGGTTTGCGCTGAAATTTTGACAGCGAAAACTGAAAAAATTTCAGTCATCAGGGGTTGGCACAGGGGTTGTAATATATGTTACAGTTTAATTAATTTATTGTTCAACTTTAAAAAAGAGAAGGCCATGACCTTAGTTAAATTCAACAACAAACCAGCTAACACTTTAATGCCAGGCATTGATGATGTGTTCAATTCCATTTTCAACGACACTTTCTTTGGCGACCGTATGGTGAGCCGCGTTCCCGCCGTTAACATCAGCGAAAGCGAGTCACATTATCATGTGGAACTAGCTGCACCAGGTTTAAAGAAAGACGATTTTAAACTGAACCTGGAACGCAACAGCCTGAGTATTTCTGTGGAAAAATCCGCTGAGCAACAAGACCAACAAAATAATTACAGCAAACGCGAATTTGGCTACAGTTCTTTTGTGCGTTCGTTTACCCTGCCTGATAGCGCGGACCACAGCCAGATCGACGCTTCCTACACTGATGGCATTTTACGTATAGATATCGCAAAACGTGAGGAAGCTAAAATGGTACGCCGCCAGATTGAAATTAAATAAGAGTAATAGTTTATTAATTAAAAGGGCTCCTGCTTTGCAGGAGCTTTTTTTTATGGCAAATGAAAACACAATTTTATATCTTATTGAGTTTAAAAACGCCTAAGGGCTTCGTGAACTATGGTCAATATTTTATTGGTAATAACGGAGAAGCCGCCGAGGGATTATTCAAGCAGTTAAAAGGAACCAGTCCGGTCGATCAGGCGATGCTGCATGTTGACCTGATGGAAATGGTTGATGAATTACCGGTTAAAATTAAAACGATTGGCTGTACGCTGGACGAGTTGTGCGAAAACACTAAACTAATTACACGGGAAATATTCCGTTTACAGAACCTGAAGGAAATCAATTAGCTGATATACCCAATAATTGCAGCGTACGCACGTCTTTCTCACCGCCGTAAAATTTATCCAGCACTTGCCCGAACACGGGAAAGGTTGCCGGTACCGCATCGAACAAGGTCATGGAGGACTTCAACTTCAGGTGGTCAGGGCTACCGAATATTTGGTAGGCATCATTCGTCGCCAATTCCAGCAAGGCTTTGCAAATATTGACCAAGCGTAAGCTAAGTTCCTGGTCCATCAGGAATTCTGTCGCCTCGTGAATGTCTTTAATGGCATAGTGTCTCGCGATATCCGTTTTGCCAAGGCCGTCTATTTGCGGAAAAATAAACCACATCCAGTGGCTGGTTTTGTGGCCGCTTTTTACTTCCATCAAGGCGGTTTCATAATCGCGGTCCTGGGCTTCTTTAAAGCGTTTTAAATTATTGCTCATCTTATCCCGCCTTTTCTTCCAGAAAACTAATCAAGTGCTCTTCCAATAATTCTGCGTTATAATCCGACTCCGTCGCCATTAAGGTAACGGTCAGTTCCACATCTGTTACCGTGATATTGAGCGCCGGGCCTTCGATTACTTCAGGAAATGATACATTGATCTCATCGAACACATGCGCATATTCGATAGCCAGGTTAGAACCCAATTTTTGGTTGATATAATCCGCGAAGTCTGTTTTTAATAAGTCAAACAGCTTTTCTGCGCTAAGTGGCTGAACGTTTTTAATACTTGTCATATAATTAGACAAGCGATAGGATGGTATTAAGTTTCGATTGATAGGAACTATATATTTAGAATGGTGTTATTAGGGCGTGAAGATCGCTACCTATAATATCAACGGCATCAACGGCCGGATTGAGAATTTGCTGCGTTGGCTGGCAGATGCAAAACCGGATGTGGTTTGTTTACAAGAACTGAAAGCCGAAGATCATAAATTTCCTGAGCGGGCATTACTGGATGCTGGCTACCATGCGATTTGGCAAGGCCAAAAAAGCTGGAATGGTGTGGCTATTCTTTCACGCTATGGCGAAATACAGGAAACCCGCCGTGGCCTGGACGGTGATCCGAATGATTCCCATAGTCGTTATATCGAGGCGTTTATTAATGGAGTGGTTATCGGCTGCCTTTACCTGCCAAACGGCAATCCGTACCCTGGTCCAAAATTCGACTACAAACTCAAATGGATCAAACGACTTACGGCTCACGGCAAAAAATTGCAGGGTTTTGGTTTGCCAGTCGCACTCATTGGCGATTATAATATTATGCCGACGGAACTCGACACCTATAAACCAGAAAAATATGTAGATAATGCTTTGTTCCGCCCTGAGTCACGCAAGCTTTGGCGGGAATTGTTAAAAACTGGTTGGACAGACGCTATCCGAAAATTATACCCTAATGAGCGCTTTTACACCTTTTGGGACTACCTGCGTAACGCCTACGGCCGGGATGCAGGTTTAAGATTGGACCATTTCCTGCTTAATAACTTACTGGAAGCAAGATTAGTTTCCGCCGGAGTTGATAAAGAAGTCCGGGGCTGGAAACATACCAGCGACCATGCACCTGTTTGGATCGAACTCAGCGAAGCGTAAAGTCATGTCAGATCAACCCAGTTATCTTAATTTTGACAAAAGTAAATATGCCTGGCACCCGAATATTGATTACCGGGCCGAACCGGAACAATACCGCGTAGGCAAAGGCGAACAGGGCGTGCTTATCTGTGAGCCTTACAAAAGTGAGATTGGCCTATACTGGCGGTTTAGAACTGAAGCAATTGCTAAAGAAAGCAGTGCAAAAATCTATGGCCTATTCTTAACTTACCTATCTGACGATGATTTCGTCGGTGCCGATATGGCGCGCAAGTATCTCCAAATGGGTTTCACCCGAGCGCGCCGGTATGCAAATTACAAAGGCGGAAAAAAATACGACGCCGAAAGAAATTATGCGCAATTAGAACGGGGTACAGGCGATCCCGAAAAGGCCGCGGCGGCCCGTATATTCTATGACTGCTGGAAGGCTGCTGAAGCTACAGAAACCTATGCCGCAATGAAAAAACAATGGAAGCATGAAAGGGGATAAAAAACACGACCTCCCGCAAAAGATTTGCATAGTTTGCGGTAGACCGTTTTCCTGGCGTAAAAAATGGGAAAAGGTTTGGGAAGAAGTTAAATACTGTTCGGACAAATGCAGGAAGAACCGCGCCAATAGTACTGTTGGTTAGTTTTTTCCTGTTATCCGAATATGCTTTGTGCTTTTTTAATTGTTTTAGCCAGATCTATACCTTCACCTAACACGCCTTTAAACAGATCTCCGGTTTCTTTGAGGCGATTCAAAGCATTATCGATGTTGAAGTGCTGAATGGTCAGGCCGGGTTTTACCTCATCCCAGGTGAGCGGCATGGAAACCGTCGCACCTGGTTTAGGCCTTAATGAATAAGGGCCGGCAATAGTCGCACCAGGTCGGTTTTGTAAAAAGTCAAGATACATTTTGCCTTTACGGGCAGCAATGCTGCGTTCAAGGCTGGTAAAATCCGGTATTTCTTTGTGTACCAGTTTGACAATGATGTTGGCAAACATCTGGGATTGGTCGTAGGTATATTTACCCTCCAATGGAATGTAGATGTGCATCCCGGTTGACCCGGAAGTTTTTGGGTAAGATGGTACATCTATAGCATCCAATATTTTTTTGACTTCCAGTGCGGCTTGTACTACCTGGTCATAAGTATGTTTATCCGGATCAAGATCAATCACACAATAATCGGGATTGTCCGGGGTATCCGCGCGGCTAAACCATGGGTTGATCTCGATGCAGCCTAAGGAGTTCATCCATAGCAGGCTTGCCTCATCAGTTGCTACTAAGTATTTGGTTACTTTTCCTTCTCCTGTTACATGATCAAATGTTTTGGCCCAATCGGGTGCTTTATCAGTTACATTCTTTTGGTAGAAGCTCTGTCCGTGTATGCCGCCTGGAAAGCGGTTTAAAGACATAGGGCGGTCTTTCAGGTAAGGCATCATATACTCGCCTACCTTATAATAATAATTAAGCATCTGGCCTTTGGTGATCTTATCCTCCGGCCAATATAATTTCGTAACGTGATTGAATTTAAGGTCGTGCCCGCAAACCTTTTTGGTTTGGGAGTCCTCAGTAGGGTTCAGTAGAGTTTTACGTTCATTGGTTTTAACCGGCTCCAGTTTCAGGTCCGTCTCTTTCGCTTTGGCTTTTGCCTTTGCTTGATGTGTTTCTTTGGCAGATGGCGTTTCTGTAGTCTCTATGTTTATATTTTCCGATTCAGCAATGGTTTCTTCTGTGTCCACCGGGGTTTCCAAAACGACATCTTTCGCTTTTTTGTCATTGCGCATCCCCTTAAATGATGCCTGGCGGAATACGCCATCGCTGGTCACTTCCGCAAAACCTACTTCGCAAACCAGTTCAGGTTTTAGCCAGGTCGGTTTTGCGCCCATGCGCTTCGGGCGGAAACGGGTAGGCTTGTCGACATCCACTTCATAGTTGAATGGGCTATCATCCGTGATCAGCGGTTTAAATTGCGCCATCATTTCTTTTTGCAGTTTATCGGAAAAGCCAGTACCAACCTTGCCTACAAATTGCAGTTCCTTGCCTTTATAAACGCCAAGCACCAATGCGCTGAATGATTTACCAGTACCTTCGTTTTTGGTATATCCCGCGATCACTACTTCCTGCCTGCGCTGTACCTTAACTTTCAGCCATTCTTTACTGCGCAGGTCAGAAGTGTACACGCTATCAGCTTTTTTGGCGATGATACCTTCCAAACCCATTTTTTCTGCAGCGGCGAAAAAGTCGATACCGTTTGCATCGAATACTTTGCTTTGGCGGATATGGTCGTTATCAGTCGGGAGAATTGATTGCAGGATCGCCTGCCGTTCAATGAGTGGCAGGCCCATCAGGTTTTTGCCCTCATACCAAAGGATATCGAAAATGTAAAATACCAGGTTGCCGTCAGCTTCGCTCCGCCAGTTTTGCATCGCGCCAAAATCGGATATACCCTTTTCATTGAGTACCATCAATTCCCCGTCGAGGACGGCGTTTATGCCCCATTTTGCCAACGCAGCGTTGATCGGGTAATATTTTTCAAAGGGCAGGTTTTTGCGGGAGATCAGCGAAACTTCTTCTTTTTGAATATTGGCGATGGCACGATACCCGTCCCACTTCACTTCGAAAAGCCATCCCGGCTCGTCAAAAGGCTCGTCTACTAAAGTCGCCTTCATCGGCGAAATGCTACCTGGCACTTTTGATTTCGGAGCAGACTTAAGTATGGCTTTCAAATCGATATCCGGCGTATCTTCCGTTTCTACCTCGTCTGCCAATTCTTCATCAGGTACCACATCTTCTTCATGGCCGTTCTGCCACACCTTTTCACTGGTTTTTTCCATCGTTTCAATGGTCTTACCAGAAAGTACGGATTTGTCCTGCTTAGTAATATCCTTATCGGTGGCAAACTCATCCTTATGCTTGATCATCAGCCAGCCGTTCTCACCCATGCCGTGCGTTTTAACCATAGCAAATTCGCCATTAAGTTTTTCGCCATGCAGTTTGATTTTTAGCTGGCCGGAAGCCAGTTGCTTCAGCAGGTGTTTTTCCTGCGCCTTTTTCCCCTTGATCGG
The DNA here is from genome assembly GCF_001911425.1 of Mucilaginibacter polytrichastri. Taxonomy (GTDB): domain Bacteria; phylum Bacteroidota; class Bacteroidia; order Sphingobacteriales; family Sphingobacteriaceae; genus Mucilaginibacter; species Mucilaginibacter polytrichastri. The sequence goes on from NZ_MPPL01000001.1 coordinate 4,097,435, forward strand.
TTCAATCGGCTCATAGGTACCCTCGTCCCAAACGATGACCGTCCCTCCACCATATTCCCCTTTCGGAATGATACCCTCAAAGTTTAAATAATCGAAGGGATGGTCTTCGACCATCATAGCCAGGTGTTTGACCTTTGGGTCGAGGCTTGGCCCTTTTGGTATTGCCCAGCTTTTTAATACGCCATCCATTTCCAGCCGGAAATCATAATGCAGCCTGGAGGCATCATGCTTTTGTACTACAAAAATCAAGTTGTCTTTGTCTTTACTTTTCCCGGCTTTGGGTTCTGCGGTCTTTTTAAAGTCCCGCTTTTTGGCGTATTCGGTAAGACCCATTTGCTATTTTTTTAGTTCACGCTTTACATCCAACGCGGCAGTTCCGGCAGCCAAGACTGCTGCTTTTACTTTTTCCTGGGATACATTGAATTCCCTCGCCCAAAATTCAAGGGCGTAGGCGTCATCAATATCTACCGAACGAGTATCCGGCGTGTTAACCTTAATTTTTCTATTCATATCTTGTATGATCCCCGGACAACAAAGCCCCTTGCGGGGCTTTCCTTATTTTTTTCCTTCAAGTTTCTTTTCAACCACAGCACGTTTGTTACTGCCGGTAGCCTTTTTGGCTTCTTCTACCTTTTTAGGTGATGTGCCTTCTTTCTTTGCTTCATACTTTAATTCATGTGGTTGTTCCGATACGGAACTCCGCTCCACTTTTGATCCTCTTGTTGCCATAGTTTCATTGTTTTACATGTCTATTGATAACAAGGTAACAAACACACTGTTTTAACCTCTAATTTATTTTATTTCAAGTGATAGGTATGATTATATTTCAGATTGAAAGGTTACTTATTCCACAATACCATTTATCTTTTGATGTAAATTGAAAAACAAAACGGCTATTGTTTTTCAGGCAAAATCAATTTACTTTTGGGTGTGCTTGTTGGTAAGCCCGCTCGTCCGTGCAAAGATCTCATCATCCAATTATTAGATAATATAAACTTATACCAGGCTTATTATCGAACCACAGATTACGGACGCAAATTTCAGGTAATCGGCTTGGTTAACGTAAGGATATATTATGAACCACATCGATTTTTTCAAACTTCAAGCAAAAAATCTCCATCGAGATTACAAAACCAAAAAAACTATTTCAGCTGAGAATGGCAAGTCATATTTGGAATATGAACCAAAATTCTTTGACATCGATGCCATTTTCGAGGACTACGAAATCGACAATGAAGATTTCAGTCTGATGAGCGCGCAACACCTCGTAGCAAAAATGCTCAGGCTTAATAAATGGTCGGATTTAATAAACGCCACCAAGCCTCAACTGGAATTAGCAAAGCTGAAATTTATCAATCAAAATAAAATTCCTTTAGTGGAATGGGACATCCAAGTCGCGGGTGTCGAGCGCGAACATGATATGGTTTTCGACCCTAATGATGAATTGGATTACTACAAATATTGCCTCAGTCATTATGATGAATCTGTCATATTTTCTCCCACTTATCTTTTAGATAAAAGTTTAGCCGAAATGACTGATAATGAAAGCGACGAACCACGGAAAGTGTATGACCCTGAAACAAGCGTAAAAATTACTTCCCTACCGTTGAGTGAGGCAGATCGTGCTGAATTTGTAGAGATGGCAAACGGTGTCTTTGATTACGTCATAGAGCGTATGGAACCACTCCATCCCGAGCCAACCCGCAAACTTTGGGATGCTGAAGGTTTCGTGGATAATCTTTTGAATGAGGAAATGCTCCCTATTGATCGTGAGCAATTATGGACAATGTTCGAACATTTTTTGATTGGACATGTGGCAAATTTGGCTGCGCAGGCAGACGAAATGATTACCAAGATGAATTAGCATAAGCAATTTCGGAGCTTTCCTGACAAGAATGAGCGTAAATGCCCTCAATATTAATACAGTGTTGAGGGCATTTTTATTTATAGTTCCAATGTTCATTAATAATGCGCCGGCTGTTCAGGCGGGAGCCTTGCAATCATTATTCATTTATCTTTAATTGCTGTTCATCGGTTACGATGATTTCAGGTTTACCCTTGTAGTCGATCACCTTCCCCGATACGGTGATAATTTTACCTTCCAGGTCTTTGAACTTATCCTTCGCGCCCTCTCTTAACACAAGGGTTAGCAACTGATCAGGATAGGCAGCGCCAAGATTAACCAGGGTCATTTCACCCATTGTTCTTGTGCTGTAGGCTTTTGCTGTTAGCGACACCCATTCATTCAGGTGCGAAGCTGCATCTTTAATATCGATCACTTTAGGAACGTTGGCTGCCATTGGTGTTCCGATATGCGTTTCAGCTTTACCCGTAACCGGATAGGCAGCAAATATTTTATTAAGCTCACCCGCTAAACGGATACCCGCCATCTCGATACGCTGCTGCACCACCGGGATATTCGCCTGGTAATAGGCATCATCCAGTTTGTTGCTCTTTGCTACATCGCCATAAATCTTGGTACTGACCTGGTAGCTTTCCCATAGCCACTGCATGGGGCTATCTTTTTGCCATTGGGCTATTTGTTGTGGATTGGCATTGTCATAATCTTTGGCCATCTGATCAAATGTTTTCTTTCGCGGCCGATCAGCCCGCTGTCCCATAGGCTATGAAGGTTACTGCCTTTACTGTTAAATTGAACTTGTATGGTGTTGCCGCCTTTATCTTCCGCACGGCTGACATGCATGGGCTGGTGGCTATCACCGATGAAATGTACCAGGAATTTCAGTGCGGTGGCTTTTTCCTCATTACTCGTCGTATTACTTTTTAATTGTTCTTCGCAGTGCTATATCGCGCCATAGACATTATCTGCACCCTGTTTTTTTACCTCCTCAGAAAATTGCGCAAAGGAATAACCCAAAGGCAGATCTACATAATGCCAGGGACCGGTTTTTTTATATTCCGGCGTATTCCTTACTTCATCCGCCCAGGATGCAATATCTCCAATGGCCTGATCACCAAGCAATGCCTTAATTGAGTTTTTAGCAGCCGGGTTAAGATGAGCCTCCGCAATCGTGGCCACTGTCTTATGGCCTACACTTCCCCACGAAATCAATATCACCGCAACAAATACCATCAAAATGGTCCATACACTTTTCTTCATGGTCCAAAGATAAAGAGCCAAAGGTTAACATCGTGTTAACATCCTTTAGTAGTTTAAACCCTGAGATCTTCCGGATTCATTCTCCCTTTAATTTTTCCTAAAAAAATCCTCAAAATTAGGGCATCCCCTTCGGGCCTGGCTTTCCGCTATATCTTCTACGAAGGATGCCGCTGCAATCCATGATGCGAAAAGTGAATGGTGTTTCTTTTTTTGCAGGCAGCGGAGGTCCAATGATTTGCCTTTTTGGTTTCCCTTTTTTTGTTGTCTGAAGTCTTTATCGCCTACGGCTCCAATGGCATTTTTTTATTTAATCAATAATTATTTTAAACGAAACGGGTAAAAAGCGCAGCTAAAATCAAGCCCGGAGTTGTCGTGGGGTTTGCAAAAGACTTCGGCATAATTCGGTCACTCGTACCTCGTTCCCTCAGCCTTCGGCACTTATTCCGATTCTGGGGCATTTTTTTTACTCCACTGGATAAGCTCAGTCACCTTATAATTTATTCTGTCCTGGTCTATAGTAAGCTGACCACGTTTGGCCTCATCTGCCTGGTCAGCATCGGTACGCTGGCAAAAAAGAAAACAGACCTCGACCCTAAAAAGCATATCATCTATCCGCTTGCAATCGGTCTGTTCCTGTTCTTCGGCAGCATTGTGTTCGAGGGTCGTGCCTCCCCGGTAGCATTTGCCTATACCAGCTGGTATAACCTGCTTTACATGATTTGCTCATTCGCGGGGGCGCTCATGGTAAGCGTGTCTATGGACAACATTTCCAAGTTCATCAAATCCGGCCTGGGCAAGGACAAATGGAATTCCGAAGCGGAGAGCTTCATGCAGCCGGTCAAGCGCGTGGATACACCATACTCGGTCAACATCCCCATGCTTTTCTATTACAAGGGCAAAGTCAGGAATGGCTGGATCAATATCTGCAATGTTTTTCGTGGCACCATGGTCATCGGAACGCCAGGCTCGGGTAAATCGTTTAGCATCGTCAATCCCTTTATTCGTCAGCTGATTGCTAAAGAGTTTGCGGTATGCCTGTACGATTTTAAGTTTCCCGACCTCGGCCATATTGCTTACTACCATTACTTATTGGCCAAGCAAAACGGAAAACTGAATGGCTTTGCCTTTCATGTCATCAATTTAAATGATATTGAAAAAAGCCGCAGGATCAACCCCTGGCGGGCAGACTATATCAAGTCACTTGCAGATGCGGCAGAAACTGCCGAAGCTTTGGTGGAGGCCTTGAAAAAAGGTGACCGTTCCGGCGGCAGTGACCAGTTCTTTACGCAATCTGCCATTAATTTCTTAGCGTCATGTGTGTATTTCATGAGCAAATATAAAGGCGGCATTTATTCCAGCTTTCCCCATGTGCTGGCACTGCTTAACCATTCCTATGAGGATATTTTTAATGCCCTGACCTCTGAACCTGAATTGCGCTCCCTGCTGTCTCCCTTTATGACCGCTTATAATGCGAAGGCTACAGACCAGTTAGAAGGCCAGATCGGTACTTTAAAGATCTTTATCAGCCGTTTAGCAACAAAAGAAATGTATTGGGTTTTTTCAGGGAATGACTTTGACCTGAAAATTTCAGCAAAGGAAAATCCCGGAATACTGGTGCTGGCAAACGACCCGAATACCCAAAATATCAATTCGGCCTGCTATTCTATTATCATTAACCGCCTGACGAAGCTGATCAACACCAAAGGTAATTTGCCTTCGGCGCTCATCGTGGACGAAGTACCCACGCTGTTTGTTCACCGGGTGGAAAACCTGATTGCAACCGCAAGATCGAACAAGGTCGCTGTATTAATGGGATTACAAGAACTGCCCCAATTCAATCAGCAATATGGTAAAGATACAGCAGCCACAATTACCGCTGTCGTTGGGACTGTCCTTTCCGGTTCTGTAAGGAATAAAGAAACATTAGAATGGCTGGAACGGCTTTTTGGTAAATCCAAACAGATCGGTGAAGGGCTGTCCATCGACCGTAACAAAACGTCAACCTCCTTAAATGAAAAGCTGGAAGTATTGATCCCTGCCGGAAAGATCGCTTCATTAAACTCGGGAGAGATGGTGGGTGTAATTGCGGCTGATGTGCAGGAAAAGTATACCGGGCAGTTTGAAACTTCAGCCGTAAACTGTCGGATTAATCTTGATCTGGAGGCTATCAACCAGGAAGAAAAAAACTACAAGACTTTACCATCCTTTTATGATTTTGATGGAAAAATGGACGAAAAGCTTCGTCAGAACTTCAACCATATCAGCCAGCAGATTCAGGAAATGGTACTGGCTTTTAAGCCGAAGGCATCGGGCACTCCTGCCAAAGCCTCCATGAAGAAAAACGACTAACCCAATAATTGTAACATGACAGATGAAGACTTAACGGGCATGGCTGTAATGGTTCATCCCGAATTGCCCGAAGATCCGGCCGAGAAACAAGGAGAAATAGGAAGTATAACTGTAGGATCACTTGCGGAAGATCTGGTGAGGGTAAGATTTGATGATGACCGGCGTGGGCTTTACCGCATGGATGCGGTTTTAGTATTCAAAACATCCGATCAGATTTATCAGCACATCGAAGATAATATCATGACGATGACCCCCGCGACATTTAAAGACCTCAAAAATATAGCACTGCTGCTGGACTACGGTACGGCTCCGCAGCACCTTAAGGCGATGAAGATCGCGCAAAAGAATCCGGATGCGGTTTCCGCTGCATTGGTATCTCTGGAGGACAGCCTCGGCCACCAACAATCCTACAAACGGGGCAGGTAAAAATTAACAACTAAAATTATGGAAATTAACGGAAGTTTAGCCGGAACACTCGTTCTGGTACAACCGGATGTAGAAAATGATCCGGAAATGAAGAAAGGTCAAATAGGCGTTTTAACCTACGCCAGGTCTGAAACTGAAAACTATGTACGTTTTCCGGAGGGGGGCGAAGCATATTACCCCGCCGGGCAGGTCATGATGCTCAAAGACAAGCAGCAGGTCTTCGACGACCTGACCAATAATGGTTCATCGATGCCGCTTGATGATTTCAAGGCCATGTACAAAATCATGCTGCTGCAGGATAGGGGCACGTCACAGGCTTTGTATTCGGCATTGGCCATTGCCAACGACCATCCCGGAGTGCAGGAAAAGGTACTGGACTTTATTAATCCTTCCTATAAACAGGAATTGGCTAAGACCCACAGCCGATGAAATTTCTGATCAGTTTTTGCCTGGTCTGCCTGCCCCTTAAGCACCTCAAAATTAATTCTGACTTCGGTTACCGTATCCACCCGCTTACCGGCAAATCTGCCATGCATTTAGGTGTTGATCTCAAGGCACGCCATGACACCGTTTTTGCCATTCTGGATGGCTTGGTAAAATCCACTGGCTACGACACAGGATTAGGGATTAACATCAGGTTGGCCCATGGCGACATAGAATCAGTTTACGGTCACCTCAGCCAAATATGGGTAGTTACCCAGGATAGCGTGAGTGCGGGTGAGCCAATCGGCCTTACGGGTGCTACCGGGCATGTGACAGGCGAACACCTGCACTTCAGCATCTGCTACAGGCACAAATACATCAATCCAATTAAATTTTTATATGAACTGCTAATTAAACAAGAAAATGAGCAAAACTTTCAAAGCCCTGCCGATCCAGCTTTCAGACAAGCTGGTGGCAGAAATTAAAGAGGGTAATTCCCTGTTTCAAAAACCGATTAAAGAAAATGGCATGCCTGCCTTTGTTAAACCGATCAATCCAACTACCGGTAAAGGCTACAGCGCAATGAATGCGCTGATCCTCGGCATGCAACGTCATGACGACCCACGCTGGATGTCAGCTGACGCCGCGCGTTACGCCGGCAATTGGGTTAAAAAAGACGAAAAGGGTACCATGATCGAGTTTCCAAAGACCAGCGATATTCAGGCTATCCGTACCGCAGAGGGTAAGGTTATCAAGGATGATGCAGGTGTGACACAAACTAAAACTGTGGAATTTGAAAAACCGCAGCGTGGTCAGGCATTCCTGTTCAATGGAAGTCAGTTGAAAGACTTACAGCCATTGGAAGAATTTTTGGCCAAGCAAAATGAGGGTCAAACACTGTCACCAAATGAACGGGCGGCAAAAATGATCGACGACAGCAAAGCGGTAATCATCCACGGCGGGCAGGAAGCTTATTATGATAAGCTGCGCGATGCCATAATTATGCCCGAGCCGGAACATTTTGAGAACGAAACTAAATACCTGCAGACTGCCATTCATCAGTTGGCACATTGGAGCGGCCATGAAAGCCGTCTTAACCGCCCGATGGAAGGCAAATTCGGATCATTGGATTACGCAAGAGAAGAAATGCGGGCAGCCATTGCCGGGATTCTGATCGGCGGGGAATTAAAGATCGGCCATAACTTCGGTCAGCAAGCTGCTTACATGAGCACCTTTGCCAAGATCTTAAAGGATGAGCCATTTGAGATTGCCAAAGCGACAAGGGACGCTCAAAAGATCGCTAATCTTTTATTAGGTACCAGTCAAAAGCGGGAACAGAAGCAAGGCGCTGAGCCGGGGTTTAAGAAAGGTGACGAGATTAATTACCTGGATACCACCTATAAGGTGCTGGAAACTTACAAAACAAAAAGTATCAAGGTGGAAGATGCCGACGGTACCCGCAAGGTATTGAAGCCCGACTATGGCCTTTATAAATCCCTGTTAGAAGCTAAAACCAACCCTCGTGAACCGGAAATGGTTTTGGAAGAAGAACAGGGTCAGTCCGAGGAACAGGGGCAAACTCAAAAAATAGGCCGTTAACATGGACCCGATAAAGTTTCACGAAAATGATCTCCCGGTCAAGGACCTGGAAACCATCGGGCTGGCCTCAGGCGGTCAGCTCTTGTTAAATGTCGATGACCTGAAAGCTTTGCTTTCAGGTCGCCGTACTGGCCTAATGGAATTGCATGACCTGGAAGCGGAAAATATTAAGATCAAATCTATCAATGCAAAAATATCACTGAAGCCAAATGAAAAGGGCCAGCTTGACCTTTTGATTCACCCGATTTACCGGGATGCGGAAATACCTGATCTGTTGACCAAAAATGAAGCCCTGCAATTAGAAAAGGGTGAAGTAGGCAGCGTGCTGAGAATCGCCCTTGATAACCATGGCAATAAAAAGGAAATGCTGGTCGAATACGATCCTGAAACAAGGGAATTTATCGTTTCGGATACGGAGAAGATCTTAGCCCCTGATATGGTTAATAACGAATTCCTAACCCAGGCTCAAAAAGAGCAATACCGGAAGGGCAAGGAAGTGCAGATACCGGACGGCACCCGCTTCAGCTATTCGGCAACAGACAAGCACGGAATCCGCTCCAATAAACTGGCACTGGTTGCTTCCATCTTAATGGATGGCGGTTTATCTTATATGGTATTTAAAGGACTAAATGCGTTATTCAACCAAAAGCGCGACCAAAAGGCTGCTGAGAAACTGAGCCCCGGTTATTACCAGGCGATCAAGGATATCGAGAACCAGCATGGATTTAAGCCCCACGAGTTTGAACGGTCCCAATCGCGTAAAGGACGGTAAGGACGATGAACCGCATTTTAACAGGCCTTGGAATTCCATTGGAAGTCCAGGCCTTTTTTAATATAGCTGCTGACCTTTCCTTTTGCTATGGCGATCAATATGAACATTATGATGAACGATTTCACATCGTACCGGCTACGACAAACCTTTGGTTTGCAGGAACTCAAAATGCGACACACTTGATCATTACCCATTCGGTAATGGAGGCGATGGCGTTCATAACACTGAACCGCCACCGGTATCCCCGGCTGGAGCAACTGGCCTTTGTCGCTATCGGCAACAGGCTACATGTCGAACAGGGTGATTGGATCAGGCAAACTTTTCCTGGCCGTAAGGTTACACTGGTATTTGGCAAAGACCTGGTAGGTCATATCACCGATATTAAGTTAGTAGCTGTTATAAAAAATATCCCCATCCGTATATTTTATAAGGCCGCTGAAATTCATATTTATCGCGATGACAGTTCACGGATTTTTAAACAGGAACACATCTCCCTGCATGCTTTTCAGGAAGCCTTCGGTATTCGCCCACGTTTCCGAACCGGTAAGCCGGTTAATTCACTAACCTTTTTAGATCAATTAAAATATGACTCCGAACGATGATATTTTATTAAGGCCGGCCATGCTGTTTGCATTCCTGAAAGCCCTGCCGCTGATTTTATTAGCCATCACTTTTCTTTTGTTGTCCTGGTGGTTGTCCCCATACTTTATTTTATTCAGCCTGGTAGTTTGTGGCTTCGCCTGGTATCGGCTATTATACATCCGTAGTTTCCAATACCTGATTACTAATGAATATATCCGGTTGACGCGCGGAATTTTCTTTAAGCGAATTGACCAGCTTGAAATGTTCAGGGTGAAGGATTATATTATTACCCAATCGTTTATCTTACAGCTATTCAAATTGATGTACCTGACATTAAAAAGCACTGATCCCGAAAATTCGGTGATACAATTTCAGGGAATCCCTGAATCTACCATCACTGATACTATCAGGGACAGGGTATTGGCTGCCCGAAAAAACAATAATATTTACGAATTAAATTAAAAAGCGCTTGGAATATACTAATTATTTTAGTATTTTTAATTAATAAATTACCATTATGAAAGCT
>NZ_MPPL01000001.1:4107242-4178850 GCF_001911425.1 Mucilaginibacter polytrichastri
TCGTAACATTTTGTTAGCTTGTTTAATAACCACATTTGCCTTTTTCGGGGCAGTAGGCAGGAAACATACCAAAATGACACCCGCTCAGAAAATTGAAGCAAGGAAGGAAACTTTGACCTGCTTGTCAGTGGCTTTCTTAGCCTGTGGATTATGCGCATGGAGATGTTCTGTACTCAACCGAAGGTTAAACGAGGAACGGGAATACGAGCGCAGGTTTAATGAATATATGCGCAGTTCAGCATTTAACAGACATTATTAAACTATAATTGTTAATTTACAAAATCTTAAAAGCGGGCGATCTGCCCGCAATTGTGATAAGGTTTAGGTTAAAAGTCCCCGGCAGCGAGTGTTTGGGGATTTTTGTTTTTTAAACTTATTCCTTCTCAGCTTGGCAATCCGTTAGTTCATCACTTAATTTATTGATGGTTCCAAACAACAGCAGCACTAATTCTGGAGAACTGAAAATCCATCATTTTTCCGATGTCCCCGTTGAATTCGCATCATAGGCGTTTTCAATGGGGCTTTCGCTGTTAGGCGAAATTTATTATAGGAAAGTAATTCGGATTGGCGTTAAAAGTCTCTTTATGCGATTTTCTTCTAAAACAATGGGATTTAGATTTGCTAGCAAATTTGGTCCCTAAACTTATAATCTTAGTAATGGGCAGACTCTTAAGCCTCTTCCTACTCAAGTGCAAGACAATCGTCTCGACACTTCCAAATGATATTAATAAATGACAGGTGAATAAATTTCAGGACTTAGATGTTTTACGTAAGACAGATCTTACCGTAGAAGAAGTAAAGCGCCATCCCGCATTCGCCAATCTCCCCGAAAACCAAATACAAGAAATCATAATTACTATAAAAACCATTACAGAAATTGCCTTTAATTTTAATGATATTTCAAACAAACCCTTGGAAAAAAGTCTGAAAGTCGCTAAATTGTAAGTCTAACAAAAGCTCTTATTTATGATCGAAATATCACCATTTGACACGTTTGCCAAAGGCACAATAACGTCAAGTAAAGTACGTGGTACAAACTGTGTTATTTACACAAGAGTTAGCAGCAGGGAGCAAGCTGATAATTTAAGCCTTGGCACTCAGCTGAAAGGATGTAATCAATATGCCGAAAGGTTAAAATATAAAGTCTTAGCGCAATTTGGAGGAACTTATGAAAGTGCGGAAAATGATGAACGAAAGGAATTCATCGCAATGCTGGCCTTTGTAAAAAAGGCTAAAGAAAAAGTGTCTTACATATTAGTTTACAGCTTGGAGCGCTTTTCCAGGAATGACAATTCCATTTGGTTAAGCGGTGAGTTGAGAAAGTTAGGAATAGAGATCGTATCAGTCACTCAGCCAATTGATACCTCCAGTGCTTCAGGACAGATGCAACAAAAAATGTTGTTTTTATTCGGTGAATTTGATAATCAGCTCAGGAAACAAAAATGCACCGCAGGAATAAAGGAAATGCTGATGCGTGGGGACTGGCCAACGGCTGCACCACTTGGTTTTGATATTGTACGCAGCAATGGCGTTCGAAAAATTATCGTTAACCAGAAAGGCAAACTCTTAAGGCATGCTTTCGAATGGAAATCACAATACAATTTATCCAATGAAGCCATTCGCGAGAAACTTGGTGAAAAGGGCCTGAAATTAAACCATCAAAGAATATCGGAGATTTTTAGAAATCCATTCTATTGCGGTTTGATGGCTCACAATATGCTGGAAGGACGCGTGGTTGATGGCAATCAGGAAAAATTGGTTTCCAAAGCAACCTTTTTAAAAGTCAATGGTATTTTAGACCAAAATGCTCATGGGTACTCATTAAAGGAAGAAAATGACGCTATCCCCTTAAAAAGATTTACTAAATGTGCTGAATGCGGAAAACCCCTCACAGGCTACCTGATGCGCAAAAAGAATATCCATTATTATAAATGTAAAACGCGGGGCTGTAACACCAACAAGAACGCCAAATCTCTTAACGAAACATTTCATAATTTACTAAACAGTTTCACGCTAAATTTAGATCAAGATTTTTTACATCTCATCCGACAACAGGCCGTGACAACTTTTAACCAACTGTTTAAAGGAGACGAAGAGGCTTACGTTTCTTTGGCAAACCAATATAACGAATTGAAGAAAAAGATAGATCGTCTTGAAGAACGTTATGTTGAAGAAGAAATTAATAGTGACTTATATAACAAGTATTCGGAAAAATACCTATCGGAAAAAGGCGAATTGGAAGACAAGATTATGAAAGCCTCAAAAAAAAGTTCGAACCTTGGAAATTGTATAGATATTTCTTTGGAAATAGCCTCAGAAATAGGTAAAAAGTGGGTTTTAAGCGATTACGTAGGTAAGCAAAAGATCCAGACATTAGTGTTTCCTGATGGCATTACTTTTAGCAAGAAAAAAGAAGAAGTTCGAACCCCGCGAATAAATTTTGTGTTTTTGTATCTTGCTTATCTTCAGCAACTTATAGGCAATAAAAAAAGCGGCATACCAGAATTAAATCTGGATTTTGCCGCTTTCGCCTGTTTGGTAGCGGGGAGCAGGATCGAACTGCCGACCTTAGGGTTATGAATCCTACGCTCTAACCATCTGAGCTACCCCGCCGGGTGTATCTCTTGCTGATTTTTAGGCTTTTACAATCTAAGTCGTAATGGCTATTTTTCAGCTTCCAAACCCGTTAATGGTTTTGTTAACGGTTGCGCCTTTCGGTGCGTGGAGTGCAAAGGTAAGATTTACCGCGTTTATTTTATAATCTTTTTCACTTTTGTTCCCATCAAAAAACTTATCACCTTGCCTGTATGGAAGTTATCTGTTTTGAAGATAGCGCTTTCTTTGCAATGATTGAAGCTTATATCGACAGCAAAAGACCTAAAAAAGTCAAAAGCAGACTAAAAAGTCCGGGCATAAAAAGTAAGAAAACCCCCACTTTTCTATGCGAACAATAAAAGATAAACGGCAAGAGCCAAATCCTTTTGTAGGTCCTAAACCTTAAACGGAATATGATTCATCTCGCCGTTTATATTCCTTCTCATATTGTCTATTTTGATGCACACACGTAAATACTCGTGTGATTAACTTAAAACGGATGGCGTTTATAATAAGCATCTTAGGTTTACCTTCGGCTACTTTACGTTCATAATAGGCTTTAATATCCTTATCATAGCGCATAGCTCCCACTGCACAGATATGCAATAATGATTTCATTTTCTTATTGGCTATGTGTGATACCCGTGCCTTTTTAATAACTGTGCCCGATTCATCTTTAAATGGTGCTACACCTGCATAACAAGCGAATTTTTTGGCTGTGGTAATGCCCCGAAATTCATTCGTGCGAATGATCATCTGCACCGCGGTTACAACACCAATACTTGTTATAGAGGTTATTATATCTAATAAATTTTTAAGATTTTCGTCACTTGCGATTAATTCCAGAATGCGCATTTCAATTCCTTCAATATCTTGCCTAATACTCGTCATACTACGCTTACAGACTTCAACATTCTCTTTAGATTCTTTCTTAGATAAAAAATCCTGTTGCTCTTTTAATGGGGCTTTTAAAGCAAGTTGTATTGACATGAGCCGAAAGCGAATGGTGGATAAATAGGCAACTTGCTGGACAATCTTGCGCTTAGATTGCCAAAGCCTGAGTTCTTCCCTATGTCGGTAAGCATATTGTGCAATTCGTATCGCATCAATTTTATCATGCTTGCCTCGAATATTTCCCAAGGAATTACGTATTTGAAGGGCATTTTCTTGAACTATGTTAGCTTTAAATTTTTTAAGTGCATTGATTAATATGTTACAATATATGCCTGTATTTTCCATGCAAAACACAGCTTTGCTCATCATAAATTTAGGCTGCTTTTTTATCTCTTCAATTACATTTTTAATAGCAGTGAGTTCGTTTGCAATCTCTTTATGAAATATAAATGTTTGACCGTAATGAATTGCGAAATCAAGTTCGTTTCGAGACACGTCGATGCCGATAAAGTATGTGAACTTTTTAGGTTTACTAACATTCATACAATTTGTAGATTAGGATAAAACCATATAGCTATATCATAGAAGGCTATTAATAATGACTATGCAGTAAACTCATGAGTACCTATTTCTGGGGATAAGTCCGTTCTTAGAAAGGGGCGCAAGTCAACTAACGAAAATCAAAGCATAGTCATTATTAAAAGCTGGATTTCAAATTAAACTGATAACACTAAGCCAATTTCTATTAATTATGCCAGATGCAAGTTCAAAGGCATATCACAATTTACGACGATAATTTTCCTTAAACGAATTTAATTAAGCATATCGAAATATCAATTCATACATAAGGTTCAAAATAATAAACCTATTCATATGAAAGATCATATTATAATTAACTACAGAAGTCTCAATCTTGATATTAATTAAATTGCTTTGTATCTTTAGAAGATATTGCTTATAACCTTATGAATCTCCCACAATCAAAATACCAAATCGGGGCTCAAATCGATATCACCAGAAGGGAAAATTCCAAGAAAAACCGAGCATTGCTCATTTACCCTTCATCAAAGGAGATTATTGAAGCACTTAAAAAAAAACATAAATTATAGTTAGTTCAATGAAAATAGCGGACTATATTTTAATATTGATTTTTTCCTATTGGTTTATTTTGTCGGCATGTGCACAGGCAAAACTGTCATTTGTTGGCAAATGGCATCCCAACGATTGGTTTAGACTTATTCCTAATTGGCGTTTCTTTGCGCCTCTGCCTATCAGAAATGACTTTCGTTTAGAATATCGATATCTATTGGCATCTGGTATAAAAACACAATGGGCAACATGCCTTACGTTACCTGAACGTAAAATCTGGTGTACAATTTGGTACCCTGAAAAACGTCAGCGAAAGGCATTAACAACAGCGCTTAACCGAATTAAAAAGACCTATGAAAGCTCGGGATTAAACAGGGCAGCAAAAACTAATTCATATCTGTGTATTTTGAATTACTTGCAACATCTTGAGACCCCGAGAGACTGTAAATGCATAAAGTTTAGAGCGGTCTTTACTCAAGATTTTAACCCAAATGCTACCAACAAGGTAGTATTTTATTCGCACTGGCATAAATGCTGCTGTTAATATGAATCAGTTATATTGTTACAACTTAGTACTGCTGATTTTTTCAATACAAGTCATTATCTCGACATCAGAATATTTATTCAGTTATCAGCTATTTAAAGATTCGGGGCTAATATCTTGGGAGGTAAACCGATTTGCACATCCAAAATTTGCTCGATTTATTCATCGGCTGGGCTTTAACCACCTATTCTCTTACCCAAATTATATCTTCTTACTTGTTTTTAAACTTTGCATAGCTGTAACAATTATATTCCAGCTATGGATAGGAAATTCAGTCATTTTATTAATACTGCTATTAGCGCTGGTTTCACTACTTACAATTTATAGAAATTATCGTAGTAACAACGGTGCAGACCAGATGAGTGGAATTGTCATTGCTGCTCTTGCTTTGGGAAAAGTTGCATCTACAAAGCATAGCTTAGATATTGCGCTTGCTTTTATTACCGCCCAGGCCCTGCTTGCTTATGGTACATCAGGCTTTTTAAAGTTAACTAAAGCAGGTTGGCTTAATGGAACTTACGTGTTAGAGATATTGAAAACGTCTACTTTCGGAAATAGAAAGATTTTAGATTATTTTAGTAAGCGTATAATGTTAAGGTTTGCCGCCTCTTTCATTGTTGTATTCGGCGATATTCTATTGTCAATTTCAGTACTATTTCCGCCAAAAATATGCTTGTGTATTCTTCTCATAGGTTTGTGTTTACATCTCGGAATTGCATTTGTAATGGGACTGAATACGTTTGTCTGGGCATTCTGTGCAACTTACCCCGCAATTTTTTATTTCTCGTGCAAATTATACCACCAGGTTTATCTGTGACAAAACTCAATTTAATTGTTTTTTGATCTGAAGCATACTTGTAATAACCGACAAAACATGCTGCACGAAGTCTATCCGAATACTAGCATCCCTTCTGTTTTTCTTAATTCCACCGATAAATTGGGTTCCGTTTACTTTTTGGGTAACTTGCAAACTGAGGCAATAATTCCTAGCCGCATTTAATGAATTAAAGATTTTGACTGCTTCTTCTCTATTGTCTGACAATATACTCCAATGAATCCCCGCGAGTAAGGCTTCGCAAAGGCTTGCCATGGACGCAGACGTGGATTGATCAAAGATTTCATTAGCGTCAATATTCCTCCGAAAAAACCGATTCATAATATCAAGATCCAACTCAACAATGTCATTTATTTTTTTGACGTACGAAACTTTATATTCAACAGATAACAATTGATAAAGTGCTTTGGATAACCAAGTATCAAAGTTGCGATTACGTGAGCGGTCTAAACCAGTGAGGAGCGGCTTAGATACAATAAAATCCGCCGATTTTCTAGCAGAGTTTAACCACCTTTCATTACGATCTATCTTATAAAAACTAATTAGGGCAAGTATAGCCTGGCCTGGATAGTAGGCAGAAACAAATTCAGATGAACTACGCCCATCATAATATATCTTTGAGATAAAGTCGCCATCAGGCAGTTGGCAAACCTCAAGAAAACCTGCAAGTCTTTTCATTATTGGGATCAATGCCTCAACTTTTTTTAATTCATAAAAAGATGATAAAGCGAGTAGTGCTAATGCTACTCCGCCAAGTTTAGCTGTGCCTCGTTCCACAATGCATAGATGTTCATCCCATTCAAAAAGATGATTTAGTAGAAACTTTATCGGTTGTTCCAATAACTCTAATTGATAGTTATCATGGTTATCTTTTAACCACAAACATAATTCAAAAATAGCTCCTGAATGTCTGAGGATATTATACTTATAGGATCTTACACCGCTCTCTGCATTTTGCTGATATATGAAAGAACCGTCGCTCTGAATGCAGTTGACTAAATAGTTCACACAATTAGCCCCAGCGTCAAATAGGTCATTTCTGTCCGTTAATTTCATTGAAGATGATAAAAAGGATGTATCGCATAGTTTTAAATTTCAAATCTAAAGGATTGAGGAACGTGCAGCATCACAACGATAGGAATTTTTAAAATCGAGCATCAGTATCAGCACATTGACGAGATGATAACTGTGATTAAAATTATATCATCCTAAACAATGGATTTTATATCAAGTAAAAAGCTTGGGACTACTTGCGTTACAAGAGATTAGACAATGTTTGATAAATCTGGCGATCCTTCTTTCTCTGATCCCAAAAACCGACTGCTAATACTACAGTCATAAATAGAAAAGGATAATTTCTTTTAAGTGGAATGTGATGTAGAGATCTGTATTCTAAATCAATAATTAGTAATATTACCGGAAGTACCAATAAATACTGCCCCAAATTAGTTGCAAAAAAATTTGGCAGAAAAAGTATCTCTTTATCTTTAAATATTGGTTGTTCGTTATAAGCTTTTACTTGCTTGAAAAACGTAAAAAGCAAGCCAGCATTGTCATCAATTGTGGATTCTTCCCAAAGGTTTACACCAATTACTGGGAGACTATACTTCCTTCCATCTCTAAATTTGAGTTTTAAAATAAAGCCTTTTCCAGAGATGTTTTTAAAAGGCTGTATCCTAAAACTTTCTAGCTCATTCCAATTCAAAGAAATTGTCTGATCATTTTCTAACTCTTCCAACTTAAATCCTTGGTCATCAAAAAACAGAAGTGCTTTTTCCATGCACTTCTGTTTGATGAAAGGATAACTCAAGAGTGGTAACGCAAAAAATATAATCGCGCCGAAAGTGAACGAGCCATGCGCTCCCTTTAAGATAAACGGCATGCAAACTCCTATTACGGCGCTTATACAAAACGCAATAGCCATCATTCCAGCACCTTTGCCAGATCGAAATATAGTTATCTCAAATTTCTTCAATTGATTTTAATTATTATAGACTAATTCATCGCCTGTATAACATCATTGATTGTTGCTCCGAGAGCTAATACAAATGATACAAATTCGGAAATTCCAAAGTAAAGACCTAACGCTGCAATTACTGCGAAAAAAACATTAACAGCATCTTTAAGGGAAATCTGTTGTCCATTATATAAACTTATAATGATATTAACAGCGGACGGAAAGCCTCCGGCGATAATACTGGCAACACCAAAACCGCTACCCAAATTTTCCAGAACTTCAATCCCCTCAGTAGCTAACTGAACACCACTGAAAGTGGTAGATTGTATGTCTGCACCCAAAGTAAAAGCAGAAAGAAAGACTTCTCCCGTTGATGGCGTTATCGTAGCTGAAACTGTAACTGTCGGTAATGTTGTATTCTGAACTGTACCATCATCACTGATTGTTACAACTTGACCATCATCTAAAGTGTATGTCCCTCCCTTTGGCAAAACATACTGGTTTCCATCCTGGTCAATGTAAACGATATCGCCACTGGTAATTCCTGTGCCAGGATTGTCGTCATCATCATCATCGTCGTCGTCATCAGCTTGCCCATCATCTCCTTCACCGGCATCTCCATCTCCAGCATCTCCGTCACCATCTCCATCACCACCATCTCCTCCACCGCCGTCATCATCGCCGCCATCGTCATCACAGCATCCGCCGTCGTCATCATCGCCATCAATGGCATCCGCTCTTGATGAGCATTGTCCGCAGACCGAATTAACCTTAGAACCTGTAGCCTCATTTAATTTTTTTAATTGTGGTTTGTTCATAATAAAGTTTAGATATAAGTAAATATTAGATTTTAAGCATGACAATAAATACGTGCCCTGTTCGAACCGCAAATGGCATTAATTGAAAAATTCAAGAAAATAATCAATGTAAACCCAATATGGGTGTCGTGAAGTTTATTGTAATAGGGGTATATCAAATATATAAAAATATTTTAAATGCAATGTGTGCAGAAAATTTTATTAGATTTTGATACTATTATGTTTTGATGCTTGAGCGCACGAATGATTTTACGCGCTAAAGGTCAAAGGTATTAGAGGTAAACATCACTCTCGGTCAAGTTCCAAATCCGGACTCTCTCTGTCCAAACTAGGATCAATTGGGGGTTCTAACCTATCTCTACTAAGCCAGCTCAATGTTCTCGACGAATGTAATTCCTTCGAATATTGGTCTATACCAGCTTTAAATGCCTTCCATCGTTCGCCGTCTGGTTTCAAACCATCAAGTAACTCTGCAATTTCAGGTGAATCTCTATTTATACCGTACCCTAAATTAAAGTTTCGGATATACTCTTCAGCTGGGTCAATTTCCTGTTCCATAATTAAAATGGTTCGTAAATAAAATCATTAAGATAATCATTAATAGAATCTCCATCATAGAGAATTATTTTCTTCTCAGGCTGACTGTAGCGAATTTTGCCCTCATCCCTCAACTTTTGCAAAGTTGTTTTGCTTTTAATCCGCAACCGTTGCATCGCCTCTTCCCCAGAAATCCATTTATCCTGCTTTATTTCTTTTTCCTGATTTAGCCTTTTATACAATCGCTCTAGCAATTCGTAAAATGCTGGTTCTTCGAGACAAATAACTTTTAAATCCATACTACCGACAATTGTTTTTTATGAGCGATTACTCTTTATCAGGATCTTCTTTTCCGGGTTCAAAATTTTTGCCTGGCCCAACGTCTTCATTAACCTTTTGAGACGAAAAACTATTGAAAAACCTATCTGCCGCGCTTTGGTCTGCGATAAGCTGTTTATAGCCCTGATCCGCCCGCTCGTCAGACGCTCTCTTTGCCATATAATCTCCAGAGGTATTAAAATCCCTTTCTGCGCTGCGTGCATCCTTTAATTGAAACCTATTGAGGTTTTTGAAATCATTATCTCCGATGTGTATTTCTACGGTATCTCTGACTTGTTTAGCTTTTTTGGGGTCAATCCCTGATAAGGTGTTTTCGACCTTCGCCCTAACAGTATCTTGAATATATACTTTTCTTTCCAATAATTCCTTGCGTCTGCTTTGGTTGATTTGATCGTTATTTCTAGTGCCTGGCGGGCTAAAATCAAATCGTAATCCTCTATCGGCAGGTATATTAGATAATAAGTTATCGATCCGATTAATTTCTTCCTGAGCGTCTTTTACCGGCTGCTGCAATGAGCTAAATTCAGGGGGGAAAAGCGGCTCAAAATCATTTGCCTGTTCCATATTTTAGTTGATTTATTTGATGTTTTATATTATTCCTAATAACGCGAGGGCGATAATGACAACTACAAATCCCCCATCTAACAAAAACCTCCCTGCTGAACTTCCATTTGATGACTCTATGGAGGGACGAAACGATGCAATTAAATGGTCGGATCTTCAAGCATCATCAACAACGCTTCCCGACCTTGAAACCGCTGGGCGGATGCTAATTAAAGAACGGTTGGGCTACTTGCCGTCGTTAAATGTAACGCTAGCGATTGAGCCAAACATACGTGCTTTGCTAATGGCATATCAAAAAGGCGAAACGACATTTGATATCATGCTCGAGCAAGCGGACAGATATATTAAGTTGGCTCGAAACGAAGATATCAGACGAAACACAACCTTGGAATATGATCACTCAACATACGAACTGTATTCCTCATTTTTATCCTTATTTGCTCATAAAGCGAAAGAACGAATTGCAAAATTTTTAGGTTATGCACCACCTGTTGAATATTCAGCCGAGGCGGAAATGTTTATTCGCAAAATCTTAGCAGATGATACCATCTATTTAGATGAAAAAATCACTACTTATGATATCAAAGCAGTTACACTTATTACCTATAGGACTGCACTTTACGAACATGGTAAGGCAACCGCAGATATTATCCCTCTAATAGGAAGCAATTTAAGCTCACTATCTGTATAAATGGCTTCTTATCGGCGTGATACTTGAAATTAGCCAGGCTCCATCAACGAGAGAAAAAGTTAAGTTATAAAGACGTGGAAGCTCCATTGTCTTTTCTATTGGCATTAAACTTTTTATATACTCGGGATTCTTACCGCATTTATACCAAATATATTCACTTGCTGCCGGCTCGAAAAGTTTACAAACTTCGATGTTCTCAAAGCCCTTTAGCTCAGTATCACCTGCCTTCTCTAAAACTTTTTTTATTACTCGTACAAGTTCTTCAACGTCGCCAATAGTTATTTTGTCAAGATCGGTTAATATTCGATCAGTGAAGGTCAAAACCTTGTCCATGTAGAAAACCTTACAATCTGCTGTAATGTCTTGAATATTAATATCCCACACGTGGACATCTTTTATAGCCAGCAAGTTTGTATAGCCGATAGCAAAATCCTCGTATTTTCCTTTCCATCCCCGCTGTTGAAAATTTTTAGTTAAAAGTGACCAAGCTTTTTCAATTTGACTGGCCGAAAGCAAGTGATAAAAATCACCCACAACCTTTTCTATATCATAATTCATTCCTTCTATTGAAATTTCCTTATTCTTTGTTTTATTTAAATCCTTTTTGTTGCTACCGATAATTTTTTCAGCAGCGTTGACATCAAATCTGTCTTGCGCTTCGACCTCAAGACGTTCGTCGTCATCTAAAAGAGTAGCCTTAAACTCTTGGTACAGTACATTCGCTTTTTGATCATCGTCTCTGATGTCTTTCTTGTTTACATTTTTAGGATAGGTAACACCAATGTATAGGCTGATCGCAATCAATGCTTTATCATCTAATGGTAAGAGGTTCCGCCCAGTATTAGGGTTAAAGTCCCTGGCTTTCCTCCAATAGTGATTTCTATCTAAGCCAACACCGTTAAAAATAGTGTCAAAAAAATTTGCACCTTTCTTTCCGGGATCATCCTCAGCCCAAATAGCGTAACTCATTTTTTTCAATTTCTTTTTTTGGGCATCAGTTAATTCGTCATCCCAGATTTTTTGAGTTAATAACTCATACATTCTTTTGAAGGCAATAGTAGATATATCCATGATAAGTTTAGCGTTTCTGAAATTTCAGAAATTTATGACAGAAAAGAAAATTTGATCAGAAAATAATGTTTTTTCCGATTTACATTAAATGAATCAAACTGTGTCCATTTGTATCAATATGTATTTTTCGACGGCTCACCGACTGGTTGAGTCTCCACTAAAATACTTAGAGCATTTAAAATGGATTCTTTATGGACAAGAAATTTTTTCAGATTGGTTTTAACAAGATGTGGCGTTTGCGGGCAGCTCAACTGTTCTGGTCTCAATATTTGTTGGACTTCACTTACTATATCAGCCAACGCCTCCAAATAGCCAAGCGTTCGGAGTTTTCCACCTTCTTGAACATATCGTTCAAAGTTTTTCGAAGAAAGCGGTTCTGCTCTTTCTCCAATGAGGTTGCCGTTTTCGGAATAGTCTCTGAAGATAGGCATGTTCATTCCCCTTAAAAAGTTTATGACTTAACATATCTCGATATAACTGTCAACTAAAATATTTGTGAACCAAGGAAGCAAGCCGAGATCCTTAACAGCAGGCAGGAGATGCAGAAAAACTAGTAGAGTAAGGCACCATTTAATCTTTAAAAACCATGGGATGGTCAAAAGACGAAGCAAGCTCATTAAAAAAAGCAGGCTATCAAGAGTCAAGCAGCGACCCGAACAAAATGATTAACGGTAATCATTGGGTTAAGAAAGATGGCGAGAGCAACATTTTCAATACTTCTCGCCATAACAGTTACGGTAGCATGTCATCTACCGATTTCAACAACAGACTTAAGAAGTAAGTCACACCGTTAAGCCGCCCATTGCAATGCAATGGGCGGCAATTTAAACTAACCAAATAGCATATGAAAAAATTTGACTTAGATACCCCTATTCTCCAATTCGGCGACTCTCAAGAGGATCAAGCTTGGACAATTAGAAACGCTGTAGAAGGCGTACAAATTTTCGGAGGAATAGGCAGCGGCAAAACCAGCGGCAGTGGTAAGACACTTGCAGTCAAATATTTGCAACACGGCTTCGGGGGGCTCGTTCTAACAGCAAAAACAGATGAAGCTGATTTATGGCGTCATTACTGCAAGGAAACCGGACGAGAAAATGATTTGATAATCATCGAACCTGGCGGAAGTTTCGGATTTGATTTCCTGCAATATTTATCGGTTGGTAACATTAGTAGCGAAGCGATTACAGCTCAAGCACTTGAAACACTGAAAACTGTAATTCGCGCAGGAAACGAAAAATCCACAGGAAAATCAGACGATCCATTTTGGGAATCTGCGGTCGATATGTTGTTGTTTCACGTGATGGACTTGTGTATGATTGCGTACCAAAAAATCAGCGTAAAACTATTATATGAAATAGTTCAAACGCTTCCTAAAGTCAGCTCGACTAATGCCCAGAATGGCCAACCAGCACCCGAAAATGCTTTTAAAAAGGCAATGTTAAAAGCAAAGACCATTGTTCAAAATGACATAGATCTTTGGTATAAATCATTATCGAAAGAACAGCGAGCCAGATTTGCAGATCAGGAGGCTTACGAAAATGCTGTTGTGGAACATCTCCCCAATGCGCGCTTAATGAAACATCTTGATACATTTTTTTACGAAACGTTTAAGGACTTAAGTAGCAAGACAAGAAGTATTGTAGAATTCTCATTTTCGGCATTTTTGTTTCGCTTGCTCAGAGATCCTGTATATTCTTTGTTCTGCAAAGGCTCATTGAATTTAAAGCCAGAAGACTGCCTCACTGGTAAAATAATTTTGATCAATTTACCGGTGAAATTATATCATAACGTCGGTCGCGATTGCCAGGTGCTATTTAAATATATCTGGCAGGTTGCAATGGAAAAAAGAGACATCCTTAAAAACGACCGGCCCTGCTTTCTTTGGGCAGATGAAAGCCAGTTTTTTCTACATGAACATGATGCTCTTTTTCAGGCCACGGCAAGAAGCTGCCGGATTGCAACCGTATACCTGACACAAAACATTCATCAATATAAAGCTTCGATGGGTGGATCAAGTTCAGATGATCGGGTTGATAGCTTTTTAGGTACACTATCGACCAAAATTTTTCACGCAAATGCGGATCTCGCGAGTAATCGGCTAGGAAGTGATCTTGTAGGAGATACGACGTTTTACGAACCCTCCAGTTCAATTACTACGGCAAAAGAATTTTCACGAAGTGATAGTGTAAGCCTCAAAATTGATCGCCGAATTCGCCCTGAAGAATTTGTCGGAATGAAGACAGGAGGCAAACGAAACGGTGGCAAGGTAGAGGCTATCATTCACGTACAAGGCGACAAATTGTTCAGTGGTGAAAGCTTTAAAAAAGTACGATTTAACCAAAATATATTGTAAACAATTAAACATAGAAATCATGAAACGCACCAAGAAATTATCTTACAAAACCGAATTTGGGAGAGACAACGTAATCAAGCGATTCCTTTTAAAAATATTTTTAGGCCTTAGTTCGTTACCACGACTATTGTTGGAGGTGTTCATCCGAAGAAGTTTCGGTGAGCGATATTTCTCTTTTTCAACTTCAGTTATACTTGCAATACTCGTTGGCGGGGTTCCTTACATGTATGCCACAGTCAATCCCTTTTATGAGCATCCGAGTTTTTTAAGCTATGTCTGGCATCATCTAAGTTGGTATGCTTTTGTGTTACTGTTCTTATATTTCGCTTGGCGTAGATGGCAGGAAGTTAAACGGGAACCTGGAATCTTCGATTGCGCGAAATACACATTATATACTGGCAATATAAATAGGCGATTTTGGGAGCTAGAGCTTTTCGATGTCGAGACAACTTCCCGTATTATATCTATATACTATGAACCGGCATTCTTTTTAATCATTGGTTTAGTGCTAGCCCTCCTTGGTCAAAATATTGGATTCTTGATAATAATTTGCAGCATTATTTACAGCCTAGGATACGCTGGTGCTTATTATTTGGGAGACCAGTACATAATGGATATGTTAGATCAGTTAATAGCGAATGAGGAGATGGCCGATTCGTTTATAGATGATCGAGGCCCCGAAAATTCTAGAGGCTATGAGCAATTCTTTCACAAGCCTGCTAATAAAGAATTTCGGCGTAGAGTGGCGCATATGTTTTACGACGATGAGCATATTCCCGATGTAAATTAACCCCAAAGCAGTGCTTAGGGAAGACGTCTGATGATATTTTATTAATGGGGTTTAACAGCTTTCCAAGCACTGCTTATCACTGTCTGGTTGTTTAACCAAGATTGATAGTCACTAACAAAATCACAAACACACGGGCTGCAATACAAACCTGATTTACACTTCGTGCCATGATCAGAATGATACCAAGTACATCTGCCAGTCATGCAAAAGCCTATTTTTCCGATGCACTTCTAAAGTCAGATTATTATCTGAATGACCAGGAATTGCAGGGGCAATACCATGGCAAGTTAGCTGAGCGCATCGGCCTACAAGGCGGGGCGAGCAAAGAGACTTTCTTCGCATTATGTGAGAACATCAACCCGGTAACGGGAAAACCGATGACACCGCGCAAGCGGGATGATCGGACAACCGGTTATGATATAAATTTCCACTGCCCGAAATCTGTATCGGTCGTAAATGCATTAAGCAATGACAGCCATATTTTGGAAGCATTCCAAAAGAGCGTGCTTGAAACGATGAAAGACATTGAGGCTGATAGCCAGGCACGGGTTAGAAAGGGCGGCAAATCATTTGACCGCCAAACAGGCGAATTACTTTGGGCTGAGTTTACCCATCAGACCGCAAGGCCGGTTGATGGCTCGGCGCCCGACCCGCACCTGCATAGCCATTGCTTTGTATTCAATGCGACTTGGGACGCTCAGGAAAAAATGATTAAGGCTGGGCAGTTCAAAGACATCAACCGCGACATGCCTTATTACCAGGCGATGTTTCACAAACGGCTGGCCGACAATCTGGAAGATTTAGGCTACCAGATCCGCCGTACAGAAAAATCTTTTGAGATTGAAGGCGTACCACAAAACGTGATCAACCTGTTTAGCAAACGCACGAATGAAATTGGTGAGTTTGCTAAAGAAAAAGGAATAACCGATGCGCATGAGTTAAGCAACTTAGGCGCACGAACCCGCGCAAAAAAACAAAAGGGGTTGAGCATGATTGATCTGAAAGCCGAATGGCGGCAACAGATCAAGGCTTATTCTGAAGTGGATGCTGCCGAAGCGGAAAGACCGGTGCGCTATGCGAAGCGTCCCACGCCCAGGATCATTGCTGATGATTGTGTAGAGTATGCTTTAAAACACTGCTATGAGAGGGCTTCGGTCATGCCAGAACGGCGGTTGTTAGAAAATGTCTATCGGCACAGTGTCGGCCATAGAAACGTTTCCCTGCCTGCGATGACGGATAAATTCAATTCGGATGGGCGCATTATCCGGGTGAAGGAAAAAGGCCGAACCTTTTGCACCACAAAAGAGGTTTTAAAAGAAGAACAGCGCATGGTGATGCTGGCCCGTAAAGGCCAAGGACGGTTTCAGCCATTGTTCTTAGAAACCCCTGCCCTGAAAGCCAAAGGGCAAGCGGCCACAGCTATTGAGCATGTGCTTACCACAAAACACCAGGTCTCCATTATTCGCGGTGCTGCCGGGGCTGGTAAAACCACCCTGCTAAAAGAAGCGGTCCAACATATAAAAAATAGCGGCAAAAAGGTAACGCTGGTGGCACCAACTGCCCAGGCTTCGCGTGGTGTTTTGGCCCAGGAAGGTTTTGCCAATGCCGAAACCGTGGCAAAGCTGCTGGTCGATAAAGAAATGCAGGAAAGCCTATATGGTCAGGTGTTGATCGTTGACGAGGCTGGCATGCTTGGCACCAGGGATATGAGCTCCCTGCTTTCGCTCGCGGATAAGCAAAATGCTCGCTTAATCCTCGTTGGAGACACGCGGCAGCATGCCAGTGTCGTTAGGGGCGATGCATTAAGGATTTTAAACACCGTAGGCGGCATTAAGACCGCGCAGTTGAGCATTGTGCAACGTCAAAAGAATGAGGCGTACAGGTCAGCCGTACAGGATCTTTCAGAGGGTAATATTGAAAAAGCTTTTAACAAGCTGGATGATATTGGCGCGATAGAAGAAATTGACCCGTCAAAACCAAACGAAAAACTGGTCAATGATTATGTAGCTACGATCAAGCGCGGAAAATCCGCACTGATCGTTTCTCCTACGCACAAACAGGGAGATAGCGTTACCGATGATGTACGCGAACGATTAAAGGCAACCGGCCTGCTCGGTAAAAAAGAAGTACAAGCAACCAAACTCAGTAATCTTAATTTAACCGAGGCCGAAAAGTCAGACTGGCGAAAGTTTGAAAAAGGGCAAATTATCCAATTTAACCAGAACGTACCGAAAATTAAACGCGGTAGTTCGTGGGTTGTACAGGATGTAGACGAACAAAAGGTAGTCTTGCAAAACACCGAAAATGAGCAACGCACCCTACCCAGGGATAAGCCAACGGCGTATGACGTATTTAAAGCAAAAGAAATCGGCCTCGCTAAAGGAGATAATGTTAAGATTACTAAAAATAGCTTTGATAAGCAGGATAAAAGGCTGAATAACGGAACATCACTCGAAGTTGCTTCTGTAAGTAAAAAAGGCGACATCATCCTGCGGAATAAGGCAAGTAAGGCTACGTTCCACCTATCTAAAGATTTTGGGCACCTGTCGCATGATTACTGCACGACATCACATTCAGCACAGGGTAAAACCGTTGATGAGGTATTTATCTCACAGCCTGCCGGAACGTTTGGCGCGACAAACGCAAAACAATTTTATGTATCTGTTTCGCGCGGTCAGCATGCAGTCACCATTTATACAGATGACAAAGCAGCGTTACTGCAACATGCCTCCGAGATTGGTGACAGGCAATCTGCTTTAGAATTGGTACAGAAACAACCAAGCCATGACGAGTATGTTCAAAAACTGGAACGTGGAAAATATATGGTTACGCCATCACAGAATAAATCAATAGAAAGCATTCAACGAAATCAGGAACGGGATTATGAGCCAGGATTTTAAATTTAATTTTAAGGGTGGCGATGAAAAAGGCCAGTCTACTGAAAATGACAACAATATTTACAGTCAGCCAGGTAATGTTCGAAACTTATGCTTTGAGTGGCCGGATGGTCGGAAGAAATTTTTGAATTACGCTTATTTAGTATCTGCTGATTTTGAGCCAGAACGTAATGTTTTAAAACTCATTTTTACTAGCGAGGTAATAACAATTAAGGGGATAAGATTAGAACTATTATTCAATCAACTTTTTCTACATCTCGCTAATACAGTTATTTGCTCCAATAATCGGTACGAAATCATAGAAATGAAGGATTTTATTGTAAATGAAATTATTATCGACAATTTTTCACGCAACCCATAATTATTTGTAGACTTATTAAGGGATCGAATGTCAAAAAAAGAATGGCCTTTTGTAATACAAAAGGCCATTCTTTTTTTATCTCCTACGTTGAGGAGCATATTTTATGGCGTATAATGGCTATGTGCAACGGAAACAGACGAAACAGCAGTATTATGATGTTTTTGAGCTTCAGCTATCCTTTTAACTTCGTTCATTGAACTTGCAAAGTTTTTAGCAGCTTGAATTAAATTCATATTAGCATCATCACTTTCGTCATAATCATTTATGAAAAATCCGTTTTTGCTTCTATCTTCTTCTTTTTTACTTAGAGACATATCTTTCCTCCTTAAGTTATATAGACTATTACGTAGTCTAAATTGTTTTGTTGTTATATCAAGTTCCTTATTAATTTTTCTAGGTCATCTATGCTTTTAAAAAAGGTATTACGTTTACCCCTGTCTAAAATCCATTCTTCCGACCCTAGTGTTTTACTTTCGACATTTAGCACAGCGATTACTTTTTTCGATAACCCATCTTGTGTTTGTTCAAATATTTTTATTGGACAAGAGGCCAAAATTACTAAATCTTTTGTCAAACTTTCCTGGTCTTCTGTAAAGTTAAATTTATATTTACCTAATTCTGAAGAAATTAATGCCGCACCTTCCGTCCTTTTGCCTGCTTTATAGACCTCCCCACATAGCCCTTGGTTTATTGTGAGCTTAAATCTTTGATCAATAGAGCTTTTCTCGTCTTGCCAAATAATTTTAAAAACTTCTACTCTTCTAGAAAATTTCTTCTTTTTCTTATTATTAATAACAGGTTCAATACGTTTAAAATATTTTCTTTCAGGTATCATGATATTAACATTCAATTCCATAATACCGGAATAGCCTAAGATAAATCCTTCAATCGTCTGCTGTAATGCTGTCCATCTTGACTTAGCAATACGCTCATACGTAACAAAAGGTATATAAATGTTAAAATAATAGATATATAACGAAAGTAGTAGCAAAATAGATCCGATAATATCGCCTGAGTTTGTGCCGAAATAACTTTTCAGAACTGATTGAACGAAATCAAACCTAATAAGTATGGCGACTGAAGTAACTAAAGGGGTAAGGAATACAATTAAAAATCTCTTCATTTAAGTAATAGGCTTTGGCTTCTTAAATGACAAGTTATCAATTATTTATATTACAGCAAATTTTTATTCCTTTTAGCAATATTAATTAAAAAGTTTTTACATGGACACCACTGTAATGACCATGATCTTGTTTAACACACGATCTTTGGCAGACCACCAACGTTTCAGAATTTTTTAATGCCCAACTTGTTTCAAGAATAGATCCATCAATCAGATCTAAGTCAGACTTCTTCATTGGTTGAATTATTTGTTGACGCGTTTCCTCATCAGTAGTTTCTATCAATATTTCGTCATTGAATAATTCAAAATGCTTATGTAGTAAAGTAATGCCAAATCGATCTAATTTGTCATACTTCGTTAGAATACATCTAATTTCTTCTAAGCATTCTTTTTCGTTTTCAGCCAACGGCTCTATCACATCAGCATGTGAAAATCTGTTATACACCATAGCGGTTATATTTTCCATAATTATCTGTTTTAATACAAGTTAGCTCTTTTAAAATCATTAAACAAATTAGTTTTGACAGATATGTCCAAACATGGTATAATCGAATTATTGAATAGGAGCTAAGATGCTTTCTTACGAACTACAACTAAAAAAACTAAATAAAATATTCACTTCAACAAGCCCTCAATTTCCGCAAATTTTAGGCGTTGGTAATTCAGAATTAGAAACGACTAAGGATTTTTTCTCAAAATTAAGCCAAGAAATAAATCGGATTATTTTATCTGGTGAAAAATTTCCAGAAAATATTTCAATTGACAATAGATTAAATTATCCAAGAGGTCGTGGCACATTTAATTTGCCATTGAGTATCGAACTAAAAATGTTACTTCATAAAGAGATGATCGAACGAAATATTACAAAAACTCAATTGGCAAATTTATTGGCTCTAACAGAGCATGACGTTAAGGCAGATGAATGGCAATTAAGTAAAACGATACACCTAAAGCCATCATTGCCGCCCAGATATAAAAAAGTACAAAGATTATTAGACGTGAAACATAATTCGAAAATTCAAGAGTTAGCCGAAGCATTCAGAGTAATTGATAAAGTGATAAAAATAGATCTTTTACCAAAAGATTAGCAACTGCTATGGTCAAAGTAGGTTTATTGTAACCTACTTTGACCCATTTATTACATAGATACTTTATTTAAATAGTCTACAGCTTTTGAAGCCTCACTGGCGGCTGTAAATAAAAACTGCTTATTTTCTTTAAGCGCTTTCAACCATCCGCCAATATAGCTAGCATGATCGCCCTTCTCTACCGTGGCGATACCAAATCCAGCACAAAGGAATGCTGCACCAAACTCAGCTACCAATTCCTCGACAGCATAAGTTTGATTACCAAATCGGCCAGGTTGCAATCGGTTTAAACGCTTTTCATGGCCCGTCCAGTGGGTCAATTCATGAAAAGCAGTTGAGTAATACCCTTCAGTTGCTGTACACGTTGCAGTAGCTTTAAAGCTTTCAGGATGTGGCAGAACGATTTTATCTTCGCCTGGCAGGTAAAAACCACCGTTTTTTTCGTGTGCAATGATCGCTTTTGTATTACTTATGAACTGCTCTACCGCATCAATCTTTTCGACTAAGCTAAAAGTATCGATTGGCACATCAACGTTCGCAAGTGGTTCATAACTGGCTAACTGGCAGCGATTGAAAACGTAGGATGATTTAAGAAACGGTATTTTCTGAATTTCGCCATCTTTTTCTTTTTCAAACGTATCGTAATAAACGACCAGATTACCTTTCTCGCCCTTGCGGATTGTCTCATTTTTGGATTGCCATTGTTTGAAGCTACCCCATTCGCTGGACTGGTAATTGTTTTTGATAGCTGAACACCAAAGCAAAACGATGTTGATGCCCCGGTATTTGTTTCCGGTGATGTAGTTTTCCGGTAAGCCTAATAATTTATGGTTTGGCCCTCTCCAGGGTTGTCGCCACGGGATTGTGCCTTCTTCAAGTTGTTCGATAATCGTTGCTGTTACAAGATCGTGAACGTCAAGACGTGGGACTGTGAATTTCTCGCCGCGCTCTGAGGGGGATAATTGTTTTTGCATGGCTTGTGCCTTTCCTGTTTGGAGTTAATGGTTGCAGGAGATGAACAGCGAGGTCTAAGTGAATGAACCGGCTGTTATTTTGGATGGGCGGGTGAATGACGCGTAGCGGCAGAGGAAAATAATAGTTGGTGGAGTGAACGGCTTCGCTAATCTCAAGCAAAACCATTCACTTCATTCCACACAGGTAAGGCACGGGACGTGCAAAAACCTATTATCCGTGCGCCGGATGTTTTATTTACGCCGTTTTACTTTGATGCTTCCACCAGCTAATCACATCAACATGACCGTGATATACCTCGTTGCAAATCATGTGTTTCATGCCCTGCTGCTTTTTGATAGACGCATTTAGTTGCTTAATTTGCTTGATACCGCGCTTATTATTTGGCATCCAGCTATATACTTTTTTATACGTATCGCTTGTTAAATAAGCAAAGGACTGGGTAATCAGATTTGGAGAATTCAGGCAAATCACATCATAGTTCTTAGGCAATTTTGGAAAAGCGGTAAAAGCTGCAAGCATATCCATAAAATTTTCAAAGACGTGAATTACCTTACGAGATTTTTTATTGCAACGGATGATAGTGATTCCAGGCTTACCAATTTGTTCATCGATAAAAGGGTTAAACGCAACATAATCGCCCTCCTCATTTTTAAACCCGAGTGCATACATCGACTCGCGTTTTTTCCGATTTCGAATATAGATTTCTTTGAGGTATTGCCTTGCTATATCAAGACCAATACCTTTCCTTTCCAGACAACGAACTAAAGCCAGATCTTCAAGCTCTATTTCCTGTAATATCCGCCAATCACTACTGCGTTTCTCCTTCTTTACTTTTGCCGCTTTTTTAGAGCATACGTAGTTCCCGCTCTCGCCAAACATATTGTTAAGCCATCGTAAGGCATCAACCCGAGTGTAATCTTCGCCTATTGCTTTGAGGTAGGCCTCTAAAAATTCCACGGTATTAGCATTTTTCGGCACTGTAAATTTGATACGTCTGATCTTTTCCCGAACGGCGCTGATCGGGATGCATTTAGCTTCTTCGTAATTCAAAATAGGCTCCTATCGTTTCAAACGGGATTCGAGGAATTTGTCCAGGCTGGACTGGCGGTAGCGCACGGCACCGCCAACTTTTATGGGCGATAGGTCATACCGCCGGGTGCAATCCCAGACGGCTAAGGTGTTGTGGTTTTTAAGACCGAGATATTTTGCCGCCGTTTTTCGGTCGAGCAACGTATCCGTAGGGACGTCTCTCATTAAAATGCCTTTGTGATATATATGGAAGAATCTGTATGCATGAACATGCATACGGTGAAACAAGCTTATATATGATAATACACGCCTAAAGAGTATTTTATGCCAATTGTTAAATACAATTAAAAGCGTTAGCCATATTGCTATGCGATTTACATGCAATCGTATGGATGTAAAAAATGCCCCTGCAATGCAGGGGCATTCCCAACGTTACGCGTTGGGGAAATTGATGCTGTCTTCAATCTCAACCAGTTTTTCGTTACATGATCCGTAGATAAATTGAGACACCAATCGGATCAGTCCCGGTGTGGTTGTAATGAATTGACGTTTTTTGTCATCCTCGATGATTAGTCTGCATCCCTGGTACGGGTTGTCTTCCAGTTCGTCATTCTCTTGCGCTAAGTTTACTTCAAAGGCTTCGAGCTGTTTGATGCGTGAGATCAGGTTTAATCGTTGCACGCTTTTGCGGTGCAGTTCGTCAACCTTTCTCAATTTGGTTTCCAGTGTCAGGACTGGCTTTGAAATTTCGGTTGTAACAACGGGCGGTTCTTGAGCTGCTTTGGGTTCGTCCTTAGCAGGTTCCTGTGGTTTCGCAGGTTGGGGCTTTGCAACCTCCGGTTTTGCATTAGCGGTTGCTTTCGCTGTTGCGTTTTGTGAAACATTGTTGTTTTCTTTTGTAGCGGCGTTCTTAACGTCAGCGCCATTCGCGTGTTGTAAATCCATTTTTAATGGGTTTTAAGTGTAAATAATCTATTGCTACCAAAGGCCTTTCGGCGTGAGCCTCACGTGGCCTTTGATAGAGGCATAGATATTTGCGGGGTGGGCTGGCAGGCAAGGCTGACGGAAAAAAATACTACCCGAAGCGCAGCGCAGGTGTGGAGATTTTTTTAGCGGCACTGTGGCATGGCCTTGACTGCCGAAGAGGTATAAATTCGCCTCAATCAAAGGTCATGTGAAGGCGATGCAGGAGGGCAATTAAAAAGCAGAAGATTTGCAATTAAAACACCTGAATATGATTTACAAATGGCTGTGGTCGTTGAGTGGTGCTAAAGCAAACATCGTTGGATCAAATACCTACGAAAAAATTAAATTACCGGGGAATTTACTTAATTTGAAAGTTTAAGTATGAAAAAGATATTGATGACCCCGACAGAGGTAGAGGCCAAAATGTTGGTATATGCTATACAGAACGACATGCACCCCGGTGACAGTTATGGCTTAGGATTTCTCATTGACCTCAAAGAAATGATAGACCTTTCATTGAGAGACAACTTTGATAAAGGGATAGTATCGCTCGTTGATAAAGGATTTTTAACGATTTATAGACCTACGACAGAAATTAAACTAACTCTAATAGGACACGAATACTTAAAGCATATTCCTATTAAATAAAATTAAGTTGCAGCCAACTGAATGTTGTTAAATGACCCAGTAATAGTTTAGAAAGTAAAGTATAATGCCATACTTTACTACTGCTGATGGTAATCACCAAACAAAACGAAGGTATAAATCTTGGCCTTCTTTTAAAGTTACATCCATATTAAGGGATGGTTTTCTCCTTCTTTGGTGATTTGAAAATACATCAACTGGAATTGGATTGTCAAAATCATCATTTTCGATTATTTCACCCTTATACCATGTCGGAAAAGAACTGGCAGGAAAAAGAATTTTTAATTTATATGGCCCATCAATTCTATAAAATTGGCTTAGGCACCAATATTCGTCGGCTGTTGGAAAAACGTCGAGCATGTCACATGACAGTTCAAATAAAGCTTTAGATTTAACTTTTAAAGGTTTATTAAATTCAATAAGCACATCGACTGCATCATCTTTATTGGGGTCAATGATACGTTTCCCAACATTATGCTGAATGTTTGTGTATTTATATGCTGGATAAAAACGATATTGATAATAGAGAACATTTGCAACTAAACATTGCACAAATCTTTTCTGTGTTAATTTAGCTTTTCTACGATTAGATGCAATATCGATTACAACTTCATTGTAAATTGTGGAAAATTGTTCAGGACGAACTAATTTCTTTGACTTTCTTAATACAGTCAAAGCCCTACGTATTCTGTCTTTGAAAACAAAAGTAATGCCTCCTACCACAGTAATGCAAATAGCACTTAAAACAACTGTGTTAGTAAGATTGGCATGATAGCTTATATAAGCAAATAATAGCCCGCCCCAAGTTAAAACATGGGGATACACTTGCTTAAGTAGCTCAGGTAAACCTTTTAAAATTGATAATACATTAGCTACATCCGATAAAATTGTTTTTTTGTTCATGATAATTCTCCATAAACGGAATAACCGCAAACGGCATTATTTGCTGGTGCCCACCTCCGGAGGAAGATTTTTCTTTTCGCTGTGCGAATCCGTCGTCATTACTCTGTGTTACAGGAAACTTTGTTGAGAATTCCATTCGCCTTTGACCACCGCCGAGGTGGTACTTTACCTGGCTGGAACTGTTCAGGTTTTGATGCGACATTGCTTGTTTGTAGGACATAATGTTTAATTTAAGTAGTTAATGAATAATAACTCTTACTTGTATACAATTTACAAAACTTCTTATATGATATACAAGGATTTGTAAAAATATTTATTGAGGATTTGAAATGAAAAAATGGGAAACTTTGTTAGTCGGATTTTCATGCGGTGTGGTATTTGAAATAGCAAGCGAAATGCTTTTCAAAAAGCATTCGGATGATAACCAATATCCTTTAAAAAATAAGACGGAAAAAACAGTTTCTCACGCTGTACAGGGTTTTAGAAATAACACTGAACATCTAACAAACAATTTAATCGACTTTTCGAAAACGGGGTTACCGATTAAATCGGCCAACTTAGGTCATCATCTAACTTTCAATCTTAAGTAGCCTGTTATATATAACCGTATCTATGACCGAAGAATTCATGAATTACGACGCCGTTCTCAAGCATTTTAAAACTACCAAATATACTTTGGACAATTTAATTGCAAAAGAAGGTATGCCGTTTGAAATCAAAAACGGAGAGTATGTTTTTTGTAAAAGTAAATTGGAAGACTGGTTAGGAGATAGAATAATCAGACCTTAATTTTAAATTACGAGTAATTACGTTGGTGTAATTTTTATATTATCCAAGCCAAACGCTACTTTAAAGATATTAGAACACTCATTATCAAATTCGGAGATTAACGTCTTTATCCGATATCCTATGCAAATACCTTTTTAATATGCTTAAATTTTAATTGAATTTTATTAAATTTGTGATACTATAGTATTAGTATTAACCCTATTGGTGCAATTACTACCATTATGATATCACTTATTTCTCCATCAAAAGCGCAAGCGAAAATTGCTGAAAATATTCGAGCAAGACGGTTATTCTTGGCATTAACCCAAGAAGGCTTGGCTGAACGGTCGGGCGTTCCCCTTGCGACCCTACGGAAATTTGAACAGAAAGGTTCAATTTCGCTGGAGTCCTTTTTGAAACTACTGATGGTCGTTGGTGGTATGGAAGAAACAATCGATGTACTGAAACCGTCAAAGCCAATTTTCAAATCGATAGATGACGTGTTGAAAGACACAAATAACATTGCTCGAAAAAGAGGGAGTATTAAATGAGCCAGCCCATAACAGAAGTAAAAGTTGGCGTAAATTTCGGTTCAGAAACTCAGCCTGTAGGGCGGTTGGCCATGCGCGACCGCATCATTTATTTTGAATATAACGATGCCTTCATCCAGAAGGACATTGAAATTTCTCCCATCCGATTGCCATTGCAACAAAATGTTATCGAATTACCTCAACGTCCATTTGACGGGCTGGCCGGTGTTTTCAGCGATAGTTTGCCTGATGGCTGGGGTCGATTGCTTTTTGATCGCCTAATAAGATCACAAGGCATTTTACCTGCCAGCATAACGCCTTTGGATCGTTTGGCCCATGTTGGCTTATCGGGCATGGGCGCACTGGTGTATGAACCGGATAACAGTCCATTAGATAACCAGGAATTTATTGGCCTGGATCACCTGGCCTCGCAGACGGAAGAAGTTTTACAGGGCAGTTCTGAAGAAGTTTTAAAAGAATTATTGGCCTTGAATGGATCATCTGCCGGTGCCCGCCCCAAAGCCCTTATTGTTTTGAGCGATGACCGTAAGGAGATTGCTTATGGCACAAAAAAACTTGATGAAGGGTTTGAACCCTGGCTGGTCAAGTTTTCCAATTCCCAAGACGGTCAGGATGCCGGTGCAATTGAATACGTTTATGCTTTGATGGCAAAAGAAGCAGGTTTGGTGATGCCGGACGTACACCTGTTTTCATCGCAAAAAAGCGCTGGCTATTTTGCGGTTAAACGTTTTGACAGAGACGGTAAAAAACGACTACACACGCATACAGCAAGTGGATTGTTGCATAGCGATTTCAGAACCCCTTCCCAGGATTACGAAGACTTGCTCACTTTGACTGGCGCTCTTACAAAAGATACTCGCGAAATAGAGAAAATGTATCGCCTCGCGGTTTTCAATGTATTGGCGCATAACCGGGATGATCACGCTAAAAATTTCAGTTTTCTAATGGATGAAAACGGAACATGGAAATTAGCCCCTGCATACGATCTTACTTTTTCCAGCGGCCCCAATGGTGAACAAAGCACAATGGTCATGGGTGAAGGCAGAAATCCGAAGATCAGCCATTTGATAAAACTTGGCCAGGAAGCAAAGCTATCTAAAAACCTGATAGATGAAATTATTGATCAAACAATGAGTTCTTTGGGTGATTGGAAAGATTTAGCCAAAAACCATCATGTAACGGAAGCAAACATTGACCTTATTGCTAAGGCCATTAATAATTTTAAATAGGATAATCTCTTATTCGAGGCCAGCCGAAGAATGTTTAAAAACTAAATTCGAAATAAAATAAATGACTGCGAAAATGCTTGGAATGAAAAATGGCTTATGGTATAATTTGAAAGCTGCCAACGAGGAAAGCAAATTACAATGGGGGCAAATTTGGGGTGCCTAAATACAAACCCTGATACAGCAACACAATGAAAATAAATATATAGGTGATCAAATGGTAATCCTGCCCAGGGAGCCAACTAACCAAATAAAAGCCCAAAATTCGGCACATGCTAACCTTAGCATTCATTCACAGACATTAATTATCGTTAATAACCCATTGAAAACAGGGCTTTCAAAAGTTTCCTGGCGTATAATTCATTTTAATTTCAATCATGGTTACTCACCCACATTAACAAAAAATGGGGGCAAGTTGGGGGCAAGTCAGCCCATTTGCATATTGACTTGCCCCCAAAAGTTAAAAAATCATTTTTTTTCAAGCAGAAAGGCCTCATCCCATGTCGCTTAATGATATGCTATGCCGTACAGCCAAGTCCAAAGCCAAACCTTATAAAATCTTTGACCGCAACGGGTTGTATTTAGAGGTTTATCCGACTGGCTCCAAGCTTTGGCGCCTTAAATACAGATACCACCGAAAAGAAAAAAGAATTTCATTAGGCAACTATCCACTTGTTACGCTTTTGGAGGCAAGGCAAGAAAAGGATAAAATTAAAGCCCAACTGAAATCTGGGCATGACCCAATATTGGTTAAACTTGAACAACAGCAGACAGCTGTGTTTGCACACGCACAAACTTTTGAACTCATCGGAAAAGAATGGCATTCACAGAATGCACCTGCTTGGAATCCTCGATACGCGAAAACAATATTGCATCGTTTGGAAAAATACCTTTTCCCGGATATTGGATCATATCCAATCACTTTGCTAACACCTGTTATCATTCTATCCTGCCTTCGTAAAATTGACGAAAACGCGCCCGATATGGCGCGGCGCATTAAACAGCTTTGCAGTAATGTATTTGTCTACGCTAAAAACACAAATCGCGTGCAAAGCGATATAACCACCGGACTTGAAAAAGGTCTTCGTAAATACGAAAAAGGCCATTTTGCATCTATTGACGTTGATGAACTCGCAAATTTTTTAATAGCCCTGCACGACTTCAGGCAAACCAAAATTCATCGCCAAACTTATTTAGCTATCCAGTTTATGTTACTGACTTTTGTTCGAACTACTGAACTTAATAAAGCCACATGGAGCGAAATTAATTTTGAAACAGCTATATGGCGCATTCCTGGAAAGCGAATGAAAAAAAAGAAAGACCATCTTACCCCCCTATCAAGGCAGGCAATCGCCATTTTAAAAGAGCTGAAAGAAATGAACGGTAAAAGAGAATATATTTTCCCAAGCATCCCACGGCCACTTAAACCCATGAGCAATGGAACCATACTTCAAGCTTTAAAAAGGATGAAGTTTGAAACACACATGACTGGCCATGGTTTTAGATCTTTAGCTTTGGGAATTTTAAAAGAAAAGTTAGGTTATACTCATGAAATTGCTGATCGACAGCTTGCACATGTACGCAAAAACAATAACGACAAAGCTTATGATCGGGCCGAGTTCTTAGATCAACGTACAGAAATGATGCAGCGTTACGCGGATTATATAGATAAAGTTTTCATTGAGGAACTTACTAAAAGATATAATTACGTTCAGCCATCGTATTAAGCATATGCAATCGTAAAACAACAAAGCCATCTCGCACTCGATGCTTGGGGCTTCGTTAATGCTTCTCTGAATAATTATTAACCCAACCAATAATATCGTTACAGTCTCGTAAATCCAAAAGGTTCGGCATGTTTTGCATTTGTTCTCGCAGAGCGTCAGGTGAAAAGTATGATGTGGTGAATATAATACCCTTATTAGCTCTATTAGTATTTATTACATGACTAAACTCCCTTATTATTCCTACACCTACTTTTCTTTCAGGAGAGTATTTTTTGCATTCCACTAAAAACTTTAAGGGGAAGCCAGAAATATTTTGGAGTGCAATAATATCAAGACCGCCATCTCGTGTTTGCTGGGTTAATTGCACTTCAAAATTATGATGCCTCAATAATTCGGCGATCATTTTTTCAAATGCTCTTGGCTGAAGCTTATAAAGCTGCGTGTGATCTCTATAAATATCAGATATAATCCTTCTTATATTCGTTACCTCATCCAGAAGAATTATTTTTTGCTGCATCGTATTTGTCTCTGGATCAGCCATGATCTCATAAGACGTTAGTTGAAGTTCGTCGTCTTCCTCGAAATGAATATCATATTTAGAAAAGTCTATATTTCTTATAAACTCAATCGTTGGCGAAAGAAGAGTGTGAGAGTCAAGGATGCCACTTAAATAATCGACCTGTTTAGCCATCCTTAAATTAAAGTAGTTAACCTGATTAATTAATGTCAGTTGCTGGCCAATCCCAGGGATTTTTTTTAGAATGGATTGATATTCTAAAATATTTTGAACGGAAGGACTTTGTAAATCGTCAATTCTCTTCCTTGCTTCGCGAATGGCTTTTAGTCCAGGCGAATCCAGTTGACGAAGTATCTTATGAACGGAAAATTGTAGCTTATGCGATGAAATGAAATTTCTAAAAGTATCTTCCACGTTTGAGTTTATTACGCTTAATCCAAAAGTATGATTAGAAAATATTCCCATTGGGAACATATAAGCCCTAAGTTAAACAAAAGAACACGTTTAGCGGCTAAACTTCTACATTGCTTGTCTTTGATAATTTCGTTCAAAGCATCTATCCTGATTAAGGCAAGCAAATATTCTTAAAACTATTTTATTGCGCACCGCATTTAGAACGGCCATTTTGGGCTTGCCGTCGGTCTTGGTTTTTCTTTCGTAGTACGCTTTTAGCTCCGGGTCATGCCTAACAGCACTTAACGCACACGTATGCAATAAGGCCTTTACCCGCTTATTAGCCATGTTTGAGATTTTGGCCTTACCTTCAATTAAGCCGGAATCCCGTTTAAACGGAGCAACGCCTGCATAACAGGCGAACTTTTTAGGATTGCGAATATCCTGGAACTCGTTTGTTGTTATAATTATCTGTAATGCGGTTACAGGGCCTACGCTTGGCACTGAAGTAATAATTCCGAACATGCGTTTTAAATTCGTATCAGAGTTGATAAGTTCAAATATAAATGCATCTATGGCGGCAAAATCCGCCAATAAAGCATCGGAACTGTTTTTGATTAATTTTTTACTTTGAGCAACGATTTTCTTTTGGACAAAATTAGTATCTTCTTTCAAGGGGGTAACCAAGGCTTTTTCCAATGTCATTATTCTGTTTCTCAAAGTGGAAAGATGCGCCAACTGTTGCACGATTGGTCGCTTTGGTTTCCAGATATTTAGCTCATCCCGATTTTTATACAAATATTGAGCGATGCGTATGGCATCAATCTTATCGTATTTTCCACGGATATTGCCGAGGGAGTTTCTAATATGCAGCGCATTCTCATTAACAATATTTGTTTTTACCCTTTTCAGGCAGTTCAGAAGATGGTTCCCGTAAATGCCGGTATTTTCCAATCCAAACACCGCCCTGCTCATGACAAACTTCGGTAGTTTTTTTAAACTATCGATTATGGCGTTTATTTCGGAGCTTTCATTTTTTATTTCGCGATGAAATAAGAATTTATTTCCTTGCATGACTGCAAAATCAAGTTCGTTGCGAGAAATGTCTATTCCAATAAAGTAAGTGTATTTTTTAGCTTTTGAAACTTCCATAGATATTAATTTAACTTTTAAGCGGCAGGGCTTGTATCATTCGTTAGGTATTTTTCCTTCGACGTAGATTAAGTCTCCTTGCCACTTATAAGCCGTTTTAATATTTAAACAGCAAGGATTTCTTCTAACTATGGTTCTTAATCCAGAGGGACAATAAT
The DNA here is from genome assembly GCF_001911425.1 of Mucilaginibacter polytrichastri. Classification (GTDB taxonomy): domain Bacteria; phylum Bacteroidota; class Bacteroidia; order Sphingobacteriales; family Sphingobacteriaceae; genus Mucilaginibacter; species Mucilaginibacter polytrichastri. The sequence goes on from NZ_MPPL01000001.1 coordinate 4,138,799, forward strand.
GCGTCTTGCTGTTATGTCTTCGTATTATTAAGTTTTTAAAATGACAAGGCTTATATCATAAGATAAGCAATAGGCTTTTGAAGGCAAATAAGTCCCCTTGTCATTTGTATCTAAAAAAACAGCAAGGATTTTTTCCAACTATGGTTCTTAATCCAGAAGGACAGTAATACGCCTTGCTGTTATATTTTTAGGTATCCGGCAACTTTGTAAATGACAAGGCTTGAATCATACGATAGGCACTATGCCTCTGACGGCGATTAAGTCCCCTTGTCATTTATAAAGTGTTTAATTACAGCAAGGATTGTTTCAAGCTATGGCTCCTAATCCAGAGGGACAATAATGCGCCTTACTGTATATTTTCTTTCAAACTACATTGTAATGACAAGGCTTAAATCATAAGATAAGCACTATGCCTCTGACGGCGATTAAGTCTCCTTGTCATTATAAAGTATATAAGTAACAGCAAGGATTGTTTCTAACTATGGTTCCTATAGTCCCGAAGGACAATAATGCGCCTTGCTGTATGTTGTTATTTGTTTGTGAAACAAAGCCCCTTCGCAATCGCTGCTTGGGGGCTTAACCTAAACCTATCACAATATTCTATCATGCAATAACATGCGATTACTTGGGAATGAAAGTAAACTTGGTGTCGCTTATATCGGTTAGACCGAACCGCTGCCCTATTTCAAGATATCCAGATTTCGCATAGGACGGAACGATAAACCACATTTCCGTTGGCGTAACCTTAATTGGCTTTTCCTGCTTATCTAAGAGATTGTTAAAACTTGCCCACATTTCATCTTGGTTAGTGAACTGTACACCCGTGATTTTTACTGTGTCGCCTGTTTTTATAGTCTTAGGTGAAAAATCCCGCATGGACATTGCAAGAGTTAAAATCTTATCACTGATTACTGATTTACCGTTAAGGGTCAAAGTAACTTTACCGCCTTGTGCATATCTTGGCACCATAGCGCCCACTACGGAAGAAGATGGGCCAATATAATTTGCTTTAACCGGAGTAGTGCCGCCGAAGGACATACTAATCTTATTAGTGTCTGTTCCAAAACCATCCGCATACATATTGAACTGATGACCAAGCTGGACTTGGTCATCGAAACCCACAATTCTCAAATCTTCCAATAAAGCGGTAAAATCAGTTGTGCTAACGGCTGCATTACCATTAACCGTCACCCTTATTTTGCCGCTCGGCGTGCCTAAATTAGTTTGAATAACAATTGTGGTAGGCGACACTGAAACTAATGTAAAGTAAGGCGTACTATTAACGGCCACAGCCACGGCTGATGCATCGCTGCCAAAACCTGTGCCTGTAATCGTAATTTTTGCACCGGGCTGCGCAGATTTCGGGGTAAAATCAGTTATCGTTACCGCATCCTTTGGTGATACGTATACGGCCTGCCCACCATTATCTTTTTTACAGGCCGAGAAAAGAAAAATAACCAATGATAATATATATATCTGTTTCATAAAGGTGATTTATTGATTAATAAAAATTCGGCCCGCCTGCTTTACGAAGGGCAACGCATATTCTTTGGTTTAACTGATCTGCTCTTGCCTTGCCGCCGATGATCGGGATAAAATGCACAGGGTGCCTTAAATCATCGACCTCAATTTGAACGTGGTTACGTTCCCTTCGCCCGTTAAATTTGGTATTAGAACTGATTCCTGTGACCTGGCTAACATCATAAGCCTGTTTGCCTATTTTGATCTTCTGCGTTTTATATTCAACGGTAACTTTACCTTGCTTGAAATATTCCGGCGTTTCTTCCATTCTGCCTTCTGTGAATACACGATACAGGTAAAACCCGATTAGTCCTATAATGATTAGGACAAAAATTACTTCTCCCATTGCTGTAAGTTTTATATGATTTTAAGTTTGATTATTCGACACCGAAAGCAAATACATCGGCTTTCATTTCTTTATAGTTAGTGTAAGACATGCGGTTTACAAAGCAGTATTCCCCTTTATCAAGCGGTGCATTGGGGATGATCTCATAAACGCCATCTTTCAGCTTCTTATAGTTAAAGCTTACCATATCTTTATCTTGCCCGGTATTGATGCCGCTTACTTTCTGCCAGATAGTTTCCCGATAGCCCTTTTTGATGGTGCTATAGCGATACAGGCCGAAGACAACTTCAGGCGTCATCGTATTGCCGCAATTGACAATAAAGGTTGAATTAGCCTGTAATTGGACTGGTGATTTTTCACCATCGACGCGCAGCATAACCGGAAATGATGACGTTGGAATAAACGCTTTAAGCGGGTTGATTTTGATCTTGGCTTTCGCTGTTGTACTTTCTAAACCCGTTGCCTTGCCTGCTGCTTTGTCAAGATAATAGGGATTGTTTATCATATCCACATCTGGGGCAGCAGCGGTTACAATGTCTCTTTTAATATTAGGGATGGTACTACCCTTTGCGCTCTTGCCACTCCCTTTATCAATTAGCGCCTTTATAATGGCGTTGCTAACGCCTGCATTTTTTAAGTCAATCAGACGGTCAGTTGATACATCAAAATTGGTTGGTGACGTTTCAATCTTGGAGATAATGACTTCATCGTCCAGTCCGGCTTTGTGCAGGCTGATAAGCGAGGCATTGGTCAGTACTTCTGCACTTGCCGAAGTTGCTTTTTTTGATTTGGTTTGTGCATAGGAAAAACTGCTGATAATCGTAATCAGCAAAAAACAAGAAAATAAAAAATGTTTCATAAAGGAGCTAATGTGCCTTAGCCCCTAATAAGACGGGTTATTAAAAAACAGCGTGGGGCCTCACCAGCTTCCACGCCCGTCGAAAAGCGTACACACGAATGATTAACCCCACGCATAACATGGCAGTAACTCATACTCGTGTGTTTTTGCTTTAGAAGTTTCGACGGTTCGGAAGCTTAAACGAGTTCGCTATTACAAGAAATAATATGCTCTAAATTAGAAAGTATAATTCAGGATTCAAATATTATTTGTAAACAGCCTGAATTACTGTCGCCATGTTATACGTGGGTTTAATGTTCTTTTTAAAACCATTCATGGTTGGCCGACCATGAATGGTTAATAGCAACGCTATTTCGCTTTCTTTGAAAAAAGGCTATCTGAGATACCACTACCATTAGTAGTGTGACGATCTGTGTTAAAGATAGTCGTCTCATTCCTACGGGTGATAGTATGATTATCTTTTTTCCAAACATCGGAATCCGAAGTTTGGCGATAACCACCGTCACGCATAGTGCTTTTTTCCTTATCTGAATAGTTTCCCATTACTTTAAGGATTTAATTTACATGCTACTCTTTTAGCCGTTTTCGCGATCCGGTGCCTCTTTTTTAAGTGTTTAGGCGCTCTCACTATACTTTTATCTCATTTCAGTTGACATTCGTCAAACCTTTGTTTATACATATCATTGAAGGTGTATAATGTGCGTATTTGATGATTTTCTTGATGGTAAAGATTTTCTTGATCTAAACGATCAAAAAACGATTGAAAAAGATCTCGCCGCATTTATAGATAAATACGGCAGTGAAACCGCTACCGGATATCTTCAAGCAGTTTCTGATATCACATACAAAATATTTCATATATTGTATACATATGACGCTACAGATACCATAAACTTAATAAGTAATTCCGATGGTAAAACACGCAAGGAATTAATTAAGCTGGCTGTTAAAAACCAACGTCTCTTAGAAGTTTGCAAAACTTCTATCTCTCCCAAAAAATCAAAGAACAACAATCAGCCCGATTGATAATTCAAAAGTCGTGGTTGCATTTCAGATTTTTATGTTACAGGAAATCTGCCTTTCCTTTGATTTTTTACGGGAGAAAATTATAGTTTTACAGGAACTGCAGGAATTTATTCTATTTCAAAATGTATGTACCAGTTAATGTATTCATAAAATTTTATAAAGAGTTGGCTAACTACGCTTGGGATAACTGCTTTACGCCTGGTCAACGGGAGGCATTGGTTAGGCCCAAAGGAAAAATGTGGAAGCAGAACACATCAGGTACAACCATCGCTGTTTTTGAACATCTTTTTGGTACTGGTACAGGGCATGACTTGTTATATTTTTCCAAAACTGAAAGCGATGCAAGGAAATCAATGTCCAAATATTGGCCCGTTAATACATCGCTGATGATAACGGCCTTATCTAAATATATCGGCTGTAAAATCCCTAAAAAGATCAGAGAAAAAGACTTTGATAATCCAGATCAACAGGGTTACGTATTGTTGCAAGTTTATATGAAACGGTATTCTGACTTATTTAAGATCGAAGAGGGCTTCTTAATTCATAAAACAGGTGAAAGTTCGCTGATTGATATAACTGGGAAATTAGAAGAAATTAAAATTGCTCTTGCTGACGCTAAAGAAAGAAAAAGGAAAAATGCTCAAAAAAATATCGCTTCAATAGAAGGCTCTCAATTGGCTTTTGAAACACAGATTAATGAAACTGCTGTTATTAATGCTGAACAAAAAGAAATTACGCAAGTTGATGTTTCTTTCACAATCCAACCACAAGCAGTAGTATCAGCCATTAAAGAATTAAGCGAAGAAGATTATGATAAAATAGAAATTGAAGATTTGATAAAGCAATACATCTCGGCGATACATGCGCACAAGTTCAATATGGCCTTTGATTACTGGCATCCGCTCAGCAGAGAAGAAAAATGGGACGACAATGAACTAATATTTAGTAGCGATTTTTTCAATCTCATTTATATTTTCCCGAATTCTATTCGGATTTGGGATATTCAAGTCTACAAAGAAGGTATGTCCCATGATAAATTTGCATCCTGCAAAATATATTTCGAAGCAAGCTACGAAATTCAAATAGCACCGGAACAAAAAAAATTAATTGAATACACAATCGAAGATTTCGATAAGTTTATTGCTGATTTTGCAGAACTGGTTAATAAGATCAAGTACAGCGGTGTAAACCAGGCGCAGGTTCAAACGATCAAAAGTTTATTAGATACCGATTTTACTAATAAACTGATGAGGGCATCGATTAAAAATCTTAAAGGCATAAAACAAGTTTTTACAGAGCAACAAAAAAGGGTTAAGACGCAACAGTTACAAGTGTACTTTAGGCAACGGGAAGTAGACAGCCAATTAGGGTTAATTAATATTTGGGCGATTGCCGATATAAAAGAAATAAGTAACTTTCAGGAGCTCGGCCATTTAATTATTGGAGATCATAATCCAATAATATGGAGTAATTATTGAAGGGCTTTTTACGATAAAGAAAAATTTATAGTTCGTGCTACCCCTTTTCGTATAAATTAGACAGGTGACAGTTGCCGTCAACATGTTAGGGTTGCCGTCAGAATCGACTTACGGATATTCAAAGCCGAAGTAATATTGGGTTAGTTTACCGCTGGTATCAAACTTACATTCAATCGAATATCCAACAGCTTTATATTCCTTTAGAAAAGCACTATTAGGGTCATTGGTGTACCATTTCAGTTTTGCAAAGCCCTTGTCTTTAGTGGATTTATAGCTGTTCCCAATTCGTTTAATAACTTCTGCCTTAGTCATGCCTAATTTGATATTCAGGGCAGAGATAAAGGCCGGGGTGTTGATCTTGGCAGTTTTTGCAGAACGCTTGTAATTTGCTGGCAGATACTGAATTTGAAACGCTTGTACGTTGTTTTCAAAATCCCCTTCAAAGAATCCTAAGCGCAGCAACTGCGTTTTATCGGCATTGGTAACCTCAATCCTTGGCATACCAAAGCCGTCTTCTTTCTCAAATTCCCGGCCCCACGAGTTTTTTCCCAAAGTGGCCATCGTGCTGTTTGCACTTTGCAATTTTATGCCGGACACGCCGGTATCATGTTTGAACGTAGCGGAACAGGTCTTTTGTTGCGCGAAGCAATTGCCAGCAATCAGCCAAATAATCGAACAAAGGACTAACCCTTTTAAAAGCTTATTCATGGCTTTTTACTCCTTTATGTCTGTTATACATGATATTCGGATTATTGGGGTCTTCAACTTTCAGACGCACCGCGCCTTTCTTAGCCATATACTCTTTCATAGCATCATAGAAAGCCGTTAATACAGGGCGATCAACACCGAGGGCGATGCAACCCGCGCTCCCTGGGCTATTGCCGTCCGGGTGTATACGGAGCAAGCTTCTTTCCATCTTTTTGCCGTTTAATGAGGCAAAGAGCGGCGTTATATCAAAGGTGAAACCTACACCATCTCTATAAAACCCGCCACGTTGTTCGTCTTTCCCGCGATGGTGCCCATTATTAACGGTATAATCGCCGTTGGGCAGCGGGTCTAATAGATAAATCCCGTTACGCTTAATCCCTGACAGTGCCGGGATACTCATTTTAGAAATCATTGAACCTGTTATACCAACCTGATTAACGTATAAGGTATTGCCATTAAAGTTAAGAGAAATTTCCCCGGCATTGGGAACGGCAAAGCCGAAATAAATCGTATTTGAAACCGGATAATACGTTAAGACCTTGCGGTTATTGATGCTGAAAATATCATTATATAAATAATACTGTACAGACGTGTCCCCTTTGGGACTGAGCTGTCGAATATTAAAATTTGCCTTGATATAGGTGATGACTTTAGCCGCATAGTTCGACTGATAAGAGCGGCCTGCGTTATTTAATCCGTTTAGGATATTGTTACTGTAAGATATTCCGCCGGATAATTTAGGTGTTATCTCGTACTCCATAAGGTTGGTGGTTTTATTAGATAACTAACTGCGAAGAAAAATGTTTCGTTAAAATTAAAAGAAGAAATTACCAATAAAAAGAAAGTCCCCTGCACTCGCTGCCGGGGACTTTCAACCTAAACCTTATCACAATAGCTAAGCGAGATGCTTAACTGCTACAAAGTTATTCAAATTTTTAATGCACAATCATTCTCGTCTTTGCAGGATTAAATTTATGCTCTGAAATCATGGTACTAATCTGCAAGTACCGTTTCAATTAGTTTAAAATCTTCGTCCCTTTCAGAAACTGTTTCATATGTAATAACCCAAGTACCTTCTACGCCGTTTTCCAAGTCTTCATTTGATGGTATGAATGGCGTAAAACCAATCATAGAGTCATCCATTTCGTCTATTTTTGTTATCCCTTTATATCCTATTAGATTTATAAGTTCGTCACCATATTTTATGAAGCCAGAGCCTGCTCTTGTTAATTTTGCCATGTTTTATTATTTTATATAAAGTTAGCATTTTTCTAAATGCAGTTGTGTAACGAATTAAAAATCAATCACCGCCTCTAAAGCTTCGTCGGCCTTTTTGTTTGAGAAATTAGATTGATAGCCCATTGTTGTCAGCATACTTTCATGGCGATAAAGCTTTTGTAATACTTTCGGGTGTATTTCTTTTTCCTCGGCGAGTTGTGCAAATGCATGACGGGCCTTGTGCGGTGATGCGTTTTTATTAATGGCAAGCAATCCCATGACAATGCCCATATGTTCACCGAGCATTTTCGTTACAAAACTAATCCGCTTTCGCAGTTCAAAACGGTCTTCGAGATTATTAACTTCGTTAAGGTATGGGAATACAAGATCATGGACATGGTTGTTATTTTTATATTCTTCAAGAATGGCCGCAATTACCGCAGGGGTTGCTAAAGAACCCGGTTCACCATTCTTTGACATCACATAGTAGAAACGCCCGTTTTGAAAATCCGACCACTTCAATAATAGCGCATCCGTGATACGCATCCCGGCAAAATAAAAACAGGTTAGCCATATATTACGACTATGGTGCAGATGCGTTTGGTATTTATCAAATTTATATTCTTTTAATTGGGTGATTTCTTCGGCCACCAGCCCGATTTTTTCCGTCTTGCCGAATTTGATAACTATCTTTTCTTTGCCGCCAAACGGATAGGTATCATTCCCAATCAGCCCGGCGGTTTTAGCGCGGTTGTACATAGTGCGAATTACCAGTAAATGATTTGTAACCGTGCGGTCACTTAATGGCTTATGCTCTTTATGATTTCTGTTGCGATCCATTCGCAGATATAATGTAAAGCGGCGTAGGAGTTCAACGGTAATATTAGCAAACGTAACTTGCTCCCCGGCAAATTCATAAAAGCGTTTCAGGCGGCTTTTATCGGTGTTATAAACATCGTAATTGCCCAGGCCTTTTTGTTCCGCAAGATATTGATCGGCGACGTCTTTAAATAAAGGCAATTTTAGAGCTGGCGGCATAGGCACATCTACCACTGGCTTAGGCTTGATAGCATTAATAACGTCTTCTGCCGTATACGTTCTTTGGTCGGTTTCAAATTCGAGAATTTTTCCATTGATTTCAGAAAGCCGTTTTGACAAGAAGTTTGTCAGCCGTAGCGCATGTGGGTGCGCTTTTTTGACTTGCTGTTTTGTTGCATCCCATAATTCACGGGAAGCAAGGACGTTGCCTTCAAATAAATAAGCAGGAATGCCTTTTTGAGATACTTTAATTCCGATGGGAAATTGACCGTTTTTGTCTAAACGGCTCCAAGTGATGATTTTTGCAGTGGCCATGTGGAAACATTTTTAAGTAAAAATTTGTTTCCACGCCCCGTTCAAAGGTCGCGTTTTGTTAACGGAATTGTTAACGGTTTGGCTGGCTCAACCTGCGGTGTGATGGTGTCTTATGGGATATTATAACCGAAGCAACATCTATTTTAGCCCATATCAGATCATATTGTGTCAAACTCGTAGGATTATGAATCCTACGCTCTAACCATCTGAGCTACCCCGCCGAGTGTATTGCAAGGTTTGCTATAATTACTGGCGTAACCTTGTTTATGGTTATTTAAGAGTTCGGGCCATTATGTTGATAACTAATCGCTCAACCAAGCCCCCTTTCTTAAAAAGGTTTGCAAATATAGCAGAAAATACTTTTCTTTAGAAAAAATGTTCAAATTTTACCCCTTAGCACTTTAAACTATTGCTCCCCTTATGTCTGAGAAGAAGAAATTTCATATAGAATATGAGATAAGATCGTCACCCCGAATACTTTATAGTTTTATTAGTGAGGCCAACGGGCTAATGCAATGGTTTGCAGATAGTGTAAGCGTACGCGACCAGGTTTATACTTTTATCTGGGATGATGAGGAGCAACAAGCCAAATTGCTGCTTACCAAAGAGAATAAACTGGTACGTTTTAAATGGATTGACGACGAGCCGCAGTGCTATTTCGAGATGGAAGTTGTGCAGGACGAATTGACCAACGATGTGGCTTTGGCAATTACAGATTTTGCTGCCGAAGAAACCATAGCCGAGCGCAAGCTGATATGGGACAACCAGATCGACTATCTTATTAGCGTTTTGGGTGCCTAGAGGCAACCAAAAATTCGCTAAATTTGTATTGTGAAGAAGATACACCTCTTAATACTTAAGTCCTTTATACGGCCTTTTATCGTTACCTTTTTCATTGTAATGTTTGTGTTGCTGATGCTGTTTTTATTTAAATACATCGACGACCTGATAGGCAAAGGATTTGAGTGGTATATAATTTTAGAGCTGATGATGTATGCATCGGCTACCAATGTGGCCATGGCGCTGCCGCTTTCTGTGCTGCTTTCGTCAATCATGACGTATGGCAGCCTGGGCGAAAACTACGAGTTGGTGGCTATAAAATCTGCCGGTATTTCTCTTAGCCGGGCTATGTACCCCATGGTTATCGTGGTAACTTTATTAGCCATGTCGGCCTTCATTTTTTCCGATTATATGCTGCCCGTTGCCAACCTCAAATATTATTCGTTGTTGTGGGATGCGCGCCAGCAAAAATCCGGTTTTTTAATTAAGGAGGGCGTTTTTAATAATAGTTTCCCCGGCTACTCTATCCGGGTAAACAATAAGGACGAAGATGGCCAAACGCTGCATGGCGTAATGATTTACACGCGTAATGCAGCGCAGAACAACAACAGCGTGCTTTTTGCCAAGCAGGGCGTAATGTATCGCACGCCTAATGATAAGTTTCTGGTATTGCGCCTCAAGGATGGTATCCGTTACGAAGAGTCGCCGGGCGAAACCGGGAATGCCAGGCAGCGTTTTAGCAGGTTAAGGTTCAAGGAAACAGAGCAAAAATTTGATCTTTCGGGTTTTAAACTTAAGCGTACCAATGAGGGTGAATTTTCGCGCGCCTATCAAATGATGAACCTTAAGCAATTAAGATTTTTCAGAGATTCTACCCAACACCAGGTTGATAGCGGGCTACATGCCAACTTTAGGCTCATGTCGGCTTATTACAAATATTTCAATTTCTCGCACAGGCCTGTAAAAGGGAAGCCTTATGCGCCTCTGAAACCCGATTATTTAAAAAAGGTTGACATTTATGCGCAAATATCAACCGTTAATAATGCAGCTAATGAGGCGCGATCAATCAAAGACCTGGTAAAAGGCCGCAACGAAAGATATAAAGAAGTATCAAAAGATATCCGGAAATCAATTATCGAATACCAGAAAAAATTCACACTCTCAGCAGCCTGTTTGGCGCTGTTCCTGATCGGGGCACCGCTTGGGGCAATTATCCGTAAAGGTGGGCTTGGCTTACCGGTTGTGGTGGCCGTGGTATTTTTCCTCATCTATTATATTATTTCAACCATTGGCGAAAAGTCGGTTAAAGAGGGGAGCTTGTCGCCGGTTATCGGTATGTGGATCGCCATCGGTATCCTTACGCCAATCGGTTTTTTCTTGTCCTATAAAGCAGCTACAGATTCGGTATTATTTGATATGGATTCTTACAAGAAATTTTTTAACCGCCTGTTTAAACGAAAGGCAGCTTAGCTACGTATTCATTTTACACAGTGCCGACGCTGTGTAATACAATTTGATGTAACTTTGTTTAACAACAGGTGTTTTATACCGCCTGCAAACCATTATTAAGTATGCTTAATACTATCCCTGAAGCTATAGACGCCATTAAAGCTGGCAAAACCATTATAGTAGTAGATGATGAAGATCGCGAGAATGAAGGTGATTTTTTAACTGCTGCACGCAATGCAACCCCCGAAACCATTAACTTTATGGTTACCCACGGCCGTGGTTTAGTTTGCGCACCCATTACCGTTGAACGGGCAAAAGAGCTGGAGTTAAACCCCATGGTAGGTAGAAATACCACATCGCACGAAACCAACTTTACCGTATCTATTGATTTGCTGGGTTATGGATGTACCACTGGTATCTCTGCCACAGACCGTTCAAAAACTACGCTGGCATTAATTAATCCGGCTATTAAGCCCGAAGACCTGGGCCGCCCGGGGCACATATTTCCGCTTATTGCAAAAGAAGGTGGTGTATTGCGCCGCTCGGGCCATACAGAGGCAGCTGTAGATCTGGCCGTGCTTGCCGGTTTTGAACCTGCAGGTGTAATTTGCGAAATTATGGACGAGGCTGGTGAAATGGCCCGCCTGCCCGAACTGCTGGAAATTGCCAAGAAGTTTGACATGAAGATTATCTCGATCAAAGATCTGATCGAATACCGCTTAGATGCCGAATCGCTGATCCGCAAGGAAGTATCTGTAAAGATGCCTACCCAATGGGGCGATTTTGATATGATAGCCTATACCCAGCTTACTACCAACGAAAACCACCTTGCCCTTGTAAAAGGTACCTGGGAGCCGGGCGAACCGATACTGGTACGCGTGCACAGTTCATGTGTAACGGGCGATATTTTCGGTTCGTGCCGATGCGATTGCGGCCCGCAATTACACAAAGCCATGGAAATTATCCAGAAAGAAGGTAAGGGTGTAATTGTATACATGAACCAGGAAGGCCGCGGTATAGGTTTAATTAATAAATTAAAGGCTTACCAACTGCAAGAGAATGGTTTTGATACTGTAGATGCTAACTTGCAATTGGGTTTCCCGATGGATCAGCGCGATTATGGCATTGGTGCACAAATATTACGCGACCTGGGCATTTCTAAAATGAGGCTATTAAGTAACAATCCTAAAAAACGTGCGGGCCTGGTTGGTTACGGTTTAGAGGTTACCGAAACCCTGCCTATTGAAATTGCACCCAACCCACACAATGAATTATACCTGAAAACCAAACGCGACAGAATGGATCATTCTATTTTGCTGAATCACTAATCGCGTTTATCGTCTTCGGGTTTATCAAAATCGTTATCGTTACCAGCAGGAGTTGCCGTATTGTTAGAATTGCTGCTGGTACGTTTACGCCTGGTAAATATACTCCTCAAAAACTCGCCAAAGGTATCAAAGTCGCGCTGGTATATTAAACCAATTCCGTTTACATACTGCACATCAAGGTTGTTAATACTGTTTAACGTGGTACTGTTTAGCACCCTGTAAGAGTAACGCGCACGTAACCTGCCATCCGGCCTGATGAGGTAATCGGCCTCAAAATCTTTCGTAAAGTTATTAAGATTAGAGTTGAAGAGGCTTTGCGTATTGCTACCAAATAAATTATTGTTTTGGTTGGTATTGTAAAGGCTTCCGTTTAATAGCAAACGGTCTTTAAACAAGTGTAAAGACGCACTGGCATCACTTGCCGAGCGAAAGTTAATGTCGAGGTTCTTGATGTTTGATTGCGAGATCAGGTTATTCAACTTATTAAACGCAAATTCACTTACCGCATCCTGGGCTGTTTGCTTAACCTGGTCTGTAATATTATTACCATAGCCCGATGCAAACTGCCTGCGTACAATTAAGCTTAGCGCCTGCTGGCTCCGGTTATTATAATCGGTAAGGTAAGTGCCCAGATCATCCTTAACAGAAGGGTCGGTAGGGAAGGTAAAGTCAAAGTCGATATTTGGCGCTAAAAGCGTTTTGGTTAATACCAGCTGTGCCTGTACCAGCTCTTGCAGGTTACCCTTTGGCGATTGCAGGCCTGCTGCCCGGTAAAGGTTAGATATGTCTGTACGCACCTCGTATATGGCCTGCATATTGATGCTCGCGTTCGATGGGTCGCCCGTCCAGCGGATGGTACCACCTTCATTTACCTGGAACACTTTACTGATGAAGTTTTTGGCCGTAAACTCAAACTTACCAGATGAGATCAGGAAGTCTCCAAACATCTGGAAATCGCCCAGGCTGTTAATATTCAGCTGTAAATTACTGGTGTTACCGCGGCCTTCCAATTGTCCGTAATCCGTACCAATAATTACCAGGGTTTTTTCGTCAACGGTAAGGTCAAAATTTAGGGTAACGCCATTAAAGGCATTAACCGTAGGGGTAACCTTTGCAGAATCTTTGTGGCTTACAAAGTGGATGAATTCATAATCACCTGCAACTAATGAAGTATTAAGGGGGATATTAAAAACCGTACTGTCCTCAGTTCGGGCCTTAATGTCAATTTTCATGTTATCAACAGGGCCACTAAAATTAAAGCGACCGGTGGCAATTGCCTTCCCAAAGTAGAGCTTATTATCCTTAAAACTGGTGTTTAGGGCCAGCAGTTTTTTGGCAGTAAGCGCAACTTCAATATCCGGGTTAGAGAGGTTGGTAAGGTCAACTTTGCCATTGGCTGTGCCCGAACCACCCCGCCCATCGGTTAGCTTCATGTCGGTGATGTTGATCACACTGTTGGCTACTGTAAGCTTATCATTGATAATATAAGAGGTTTTTAAGTAGTCAACCGTTACCCCGGTGTTGGCTAAAGTAATATCGCCATTAAGCATGGGCTTACTTGGTGTGCCAGTTAGTTTTAAATTGGTTGATAGCGTCCCTTTTAAGTTTGATACCAGGCCCTTTACAAACGGGTCGAAGATAACGGCCTCGGTTTGGTTCATGTTCACATCAAAATCCAGGTTGTCTGCATCGCGCCCCAAGTGGTAAACGCCGGCAATTTTCATAGTTTCTAAACCACGGTTGAGGATATTAAGGTTGATGTTTGCGTCTTTGCGGCTATTATCCAAGGTTGATACAATTTTTACATTGCCCACTTGCGTGCCGTTCATGTTTAACGAATCGATACCAAGATGTGCATCCACACCAGGGTTTTTAAGAATGGAGGTAAACTGCACATCGCCGTTCATTGAGCCTTTAAGCAGTACTCCCCCGGCTTTGGTAAGCTGATTTAAAGTAGACATGCTAAAATGATCGAACTCCAGCTTGAGTTTGTCTTCAGGATTGTCTGATATAAACCCGTTGATGTTTACCTTCTGGCTGCCATTGGCCAATGAAAAGCCGGATACCTGTGTTTTGCCATTCAAAAAGCGGATACGTACCTTATCACTTAGTCGCCAGGTTTGGTGCTCCAGTATCACGTCTGATGGTAGCAGCATCAGTTTGGCTGTTGTGTCTCGCCCAAACTGCACCAAACCGTAAAGGTCTAACTGGTTTGTTGCATCCTTGTCAGATAGTTTTATATTGAAGTTAAGGCTGTCTTTCTTTAAAAAGTTGGTGATGTTAATGTTCTTAATAAACAAGCTGTCGGTTAAGTCAACTCGGCTTAACGATACGTTGAGTCCCAGAAATTGGTCATTGGTGTTTTCATCAATAATAAAATCGTGGAAAACGGTAGTGCCATATTTAAAAGTTTTAACATAGCCGTTAAGCGTGGCCGTATGCGTTTCTGAGTTAAACTTACCATTAAACGTTCCTTGTTCCGGCACCTTTAAATCGGGTGCAAACATGGCCGTTATCGGGTCGAGGTTTTTGAGTTGCAAATTAAATTCAAAATCCTGCGGGCCTGGTTTTACAATATCAGTTTTTAACGATGGTATGTATTGCTTAACAATTGTTTTAAAATACGATGGCAGCGTAGCCAGGTCGGCGTTACCTTTCAGGGTGCCGTCAAGCAGGTCAGACCGCAGGCTGATCTCTCTTTCTTTACCAAACCCTTTTGAGGTAAGGCTCACAGAATCTATGAGGTAATTATGCCTTGGATCAACCACGCGAACAGGCGACAGTATAACAGAGCCTTGCAAATTCTTAAGATCATTACCAGTAAAACTGGTTTTGAGTTGCGTACTTAGCGTAATGGTATCGCCCAATAATTTAAGTGCATACAGTTTGGCATCGCCAATTGTGGCATTAAACTGGTAAGCGGGCAACTTTGGTTTTAAATTTACACTGCCTTGTAAGTTAAGCTTCAGGTTGCGGTCGTTAACGGTAATTTTACCATTAGCAAGATCATTAATAAATGAGCCTTTTACAGTAAGGTTGCTGTAATGGTATTTGTTAAAATCGAGGTAAGCAATTTTAGCGTCTGTTTTAATTTTTAAATTTTTTAGCTCATCACCGCTACCATCTACATTGGCAGTAAGTGATGTACGGCCCAGCGAAGTATTATCCAGCATGGTGCCCAAATCAAAATCATACAGTGTAACCTTACCAATATAAGCCGGTATCTTATTAAAGACAAGCCTTACATCAGGGGCAAAACGGCCTAGTTTTGTTTTGAATGTACCTTTAGTTACAAAGTTATCAGACAAGCCATTAAGCTCGCCGGTGAAATTGATGTTGCCAAACTTGGTCAGAAAATCGGGCAGGCTCATTTTAGGGTCGCCTGCAAAGCGTCTTAGTAAGTAATCGAGATCTTTTTTATTACTGGCCAGTTGGTCAAACTTTAAGTTCAAATGTGTTTTTTCCCAGTCGGGTAATCCTTTCAGGCTAAAATCTCCTTTTATATAAGTGGCTTGTCCACCGGTAATGGTAAGGTGTTTGGCAGAAAGGTAATTTACCTTGCCTTTAATGCGGCCATCAACGCCAAGGTCAAACTGTGTCTTATCGAGCGTATTTGTAAAGTAAGCTACATCTTTTGATGAGATGAATGATTGTTTAAAGTCGCCATCCATGTACACCTTGTTTTCGAAGTTGCCAAAATCACTAAATGATTTAAATTTCATCCTGAAATAATCTTTGAGCCTCGAGTTCGGCGTAACGATGTAGAAGTTTTGCACCAGGATCTGGTTGGTATCAACAGTTGCCGTACCGCTTAAACTTTTTACATAAAAGCCGCTTTTTTCTCTTAAAGTTAAGTGCGAAAGCCGGGCCTTAAACAGGTGTTCTTTCAGATCCATATTGCGGATCACAGCGCTAAACTTGCTTACGTCAATATCTTCAAAGTTTACCTCGTGTTTCAGTACGCTGGTATCCAGTTGGTTTTTGTACCTGAAATGCAGGTTATTCACCATAATCTGCCCGAAGTTAAGCGTCCAAGGCCTGCTTACTTTTTTGGTAGTATCCGGTGGCCCCGAATTAAAATAGTTGATTATAAAGCTCAGGTTTGTTGAACTGTCTTTTAATTTTTTGAGGTATACAGAACCGTTATCCAGCCTGATGGAATCGAAATTAATGGTACGGGCGGGGATACTTTTAAACAGCGAAAACTTGCTGAGGTCAATTGTAAGCTTTGGGGTACGCAACAGTGTATCATGTTGCTTATCCAGCACGTATAGATCTTCGAGCACGATAGAAGAAAAGGGCTTAATGTATAAGCTTTTAATATCTACGGTGGTATTTAATTCTTTAGACAGGTAAGCCGTAGCCTTGCGCGCGGCCCAGGTTTGTACGGGTTTGTATTGAATGATGAGCAAAAGTATACTTAACATCAAGAAGATGATCAGTACAATACTTAGCGCTATTTTGAGTACTTTTTTAATAACTTTGCTTTTTAAAACACTGCTGTGCCTGTAATACTAGGAATCGAATCTTCTTGCGATGAAACCTCTGCCGCTATTTGTGCAGACGGTATCATGCTAAGCAATATTATTGCCAACCAAACCATACACGAAGCTTACGGGGGCGTAGTGCCAGAGCTTGCTTCGCGGGTTCATCAACAAAATATTATTCCTGCTGTACAACAAGCTATAATAAACGCAAAAGTAAGCAAAAATGACATTGATGCAGTAGCTTTTACGCGCGGACCAGGTCTTTTAGGTTCATTGTTGGTAGGGGTATCTTTTGCAAAGGCATTTGCCCTTGCTCAAAACGTTCCACTTATCGACATTAACCACATGCAGGCCCATATCCTTGCCCATTTCATTGGTATAGATAAACCCCAATTCCCCTTCTTATGTTTGACTGTTTCTGGCGGACACACACAAATAGTTTTGGTGAAGGATTATTTCGACATGGAAATTGTTGGCCAAACCCAGGATGATGCTGCCGGCGAAGCGCTTGATAAGACCAGTAAAGTGCTCGGCCTGCCTTACCCCGGTGGCCCGCTCATTGATAAATATGCCCGTTTAGGTAACCCCGACGCCTTTAAGTTTCCGGAACCCAATATCCCGGATTTTGATTTTAGTTTTAGCGGGTTAAAAACTTCGATCATGTATTTTATCCGCGATAATCAGGCCAAGAACCCCGATTTTGTAGCGCAGAATATGGCAGATATTTGTGCTTCGGTAGAAAAACGGGTGGTTACCATACTATTAAACAAGCTGGAAAAAGCGGCCAAAGCCTACGATGTTAAAACCATTGCGCTGGCAGGCGGCGTATCTGCCAATACGGGTTTACGTTTAGGGATACAGCAACTGGCCGATAAGCATAACTGGAAAAGCTTTATCCCGGCGTTTGAGTACTGCACAGATAATGCCGCCATGATTGCCATTGCAGGCCATTATAAATTTTTAAAAGGTGAATTTATTGGTCAGCAGGTAGCGCCGCTAGCGAGGATGCCTTTTTAGTACAGTTTTTAATGAGTGCGTTTTGAGTTAGTGAATAATTTACTCAGTTGGTAATTATCATTACTTTTGACATCGATTAGTGAATCAATCATTCAAAACTAAAAAATGAACGGACCCTCTTTAATATTCTGGCTGGTTTTTGCAGTGCCTCTTTTTGCTTTTTTAATTTGGCTAATGCGCCAGGATAAAAAGAAAGGCGTAACTGGCCTGGTGGTGGTGATTATAACCATTGTTGTAGCCGTAGTATATATGTACGTTAAAACCGGCGGAAAATAAATGTATGAATAAGTTACATCTTTTATTTTACGACAACAATACCAGCTTTTAAATCGTCATCCCTTATTACCACATCAAAACCGTGAATTAAAAAGGACCGGCAAACCCTTTTTAATTTTTAAGACCGGCTATATTGTTTGGGCTTCATCCCGGTATGTGCCGCAAAAACTTTCGAAAAATGGCTTAAGTTAGTAAAGCCCAGCCTGTAACCTACATCAGAAACAGATAGCTTTTCGTCTTTCAACAATAGGGCGGCTTCTTTCATCCTGAACTCCTGGTAGTAATTGAAAATACTGTTGCCAAAAATTTGCCTGAACAAACGTTTCAGTTTGGATGGGCTCATACCGGCATCAATGGCTAATTCTTTAATAACCGGCGGCTTTGCCAGATGCCCCAGCATTTGCTCTTTTACCTTGTAAATGGTTTGTATATCCCGGATGTTTAAGGCGTACAGTTGTTTCTCATCCCGCTTTTCCAATTCCATTAATAGCCTGCAAATCAATTCTTCTGCCTTTACCCGCAGAAAAAACAACTTGAAATTTTCATCAACCAAATCAGACATAATTTCATCCAAAATTTTCTGTAAAGCAGGATACATCATTTGTTCAAACAGTAAGGGCCGCGTATTCTGCAACAGGCTTTGTAAAACCGGCGATTTGTCTGCCGAGGTAAATAAGCCGTTTAAATAATCGGCATCCACTTCTATATTAATAGTAGCCGTATTGGTATGGATGATAACCACGTCGGCATTTATGCTACTGGTAGCAATTAAAACTGATGGAGTTATTTTTAATGGCTTTCCTGCTGGTAATAGATCTGTTTGCGGGATAATATTTTGAAACTTAAAAAGAATTGTCCTCGCAGCAACACCGGCGTCCGGGTTTTCAATAACTATGTTCTCTCTCAGTTCATAATTAAAGATCATCATCCGGATGTGCTCATTAAAAACATAACCAGTGCAATACCCCTTGCCAAACTTTTCGGGGATTTCCAGTCTCCGGTTCTTTACATCTGTCCATAATAAATGCGCAAGCTTTTTTAGGATATTCGGTTCTGTTTGCAATTTTTCTCTTTTTATTAAAAGTCTTTTATAGCTATTTTTGTACCTAAGGCGGTTATTTTATCTCCAATATACTCAACATTTTTGCATTGTAAATAAACGAGGCAAAAAACATGTTACTCAGAAATAAAAAGATAGCCATTATTGGTGCAGGGCCGGCAGGCCTTACAATGGCCAGGTTATTACAGCAAAAAGGCGTAGATGTAACCGTTTACGAAAGAGACAAAAACCCGCAAGCAAGAATTTGGGGCGGCACGCTTGACCTCCATAAAGATTCAGGGCAGGAAGCCATGAAAAAGGCAGGCCTGCTGGATAATTACTATGCGCTGGCAATACCAATGGGGAGAACCATAACTGACGAGCAATGCACAGTACTGTACTCTGTAAACCTCCAACATGACAACCCCGAAATAAACAGAAACGATTTAAGAAAAATATTGCTTGCCAGCTTAACAAGCGATACCGTTGCCTGGGACAGCAAATTTACAGGGCTTGAAGAGCACAATAGAAAATGGCTGATACATTTTGAAAACAAACCCGACGCAACCGCAGATCTTATTATCGGTGCCAATGGCGGGATGTCTAATGTAAGAAATTATGTTACCGATGCAAAAGTAGCAGATACCGGTACCTTTATTATACAGGGCGAAGTGTTTGAACCGGCAATAAAGTGCCCGGAGTTTTACCGGCTATGCAACAATAATATACTCATGAGCGCATACCAAGGCAATTTACTGGTTGCCAATCCCAACAATAAGGGCGCATTAACCTATAATATTATTTTCAAATCGCCCGAAGCGTGGGTTGTTGAAAACGGGTTAGACTTTCAGAACAAGGAGAACATCCGTACATTGCTTTCAACCATGTTCTCTCATTGGGATGCTCGTTATAAACAATTACTCCTGGCAACATCCTCCTTCTGGGGATTACCGACGAGAAAGCTACCGCTGGATAAACCCTGGAAAAATGATCGCCCTTTGCCTGTAACCCTTATTGGGGATGCCGCACATTTAATGCCTCCTTTTGCTGGCCAGGGTGCTAATACCGGGCTGGTTGATGCGTTAATTTTATCTGGTAACCTCACTAACGGAAAATTTAAAACCATAGCAGCTGCAATCAGCAATTATGAGCAGCAGATGTTAGCTTATGCAAAAGAAGCACAACAGGAAACAAGCACCAACGAAACAGCGATGCAGCATCCCAAATTTTCTTTCGCAAAAAGGTTTAGTAATTAAGCTACGCAGTGCTAGCTATCCTATAAATGAACAGGTTTTAAAATCTGATTCAACTTTTCGCAGAGTTGATCTGGCTGGAAAGGCTTATGGATATAATCCTGCATGCCTGCTGTGGTAATTTTAGCATATAGTTGATGCGAAACAGATGCCGTAATTGCAATGATCGGGATGTTAGCTTTAGCAGGGTCGCTTAACAGGCGGATGGCCCTGGTAGCATTGTAGCCATCCATCACCGGCATATGGATATCCATTAAAATACCGTCAAAGTTTTCTGTTAACAATTTATCTACCGCCTCCTGCCCGTTCCAGGCAACGCCAGTAGCCACTTCCCATTTAGAAAGTAATTTCTCCAGCAGCAATACATTGATCCGGTTATCCTCAACAATCAGCAGTTTAAGCCCTTTCAAAGCAACGGGTGTAGCTTGAAGTATTTCCCGGGTTTGCATTTCTTCACTGCATAACTTAAAATTGATCAGAAAAGAAAAGGTAGCCCCCACTTCCGATCCGCTATCCAGATGAATAGTACTGTTAAAAAGTTTAAGCAGTCGCTTTACAATAGCCAGGCCCAAACCCGTACCCCCAAATTTGCGGGTAGTATCAGTTGAGGCCTGCGTAAAAGGGTCAAAAATGGCATCCTGCCGTTCTGGCGCAATGCCGATACCGGTATCACTGACAGAAAAATGAATATCAATTTTATCATTCTCAATGCTTTTAGCCTGCAGGCTTATCTTTACCGTTCCTTCCTCTGTAAACTTAATTGCATTACCGGCCAGGTTATAAATTACCTGCGTAAGCCTGGTTGGGTCTGTAAGTACCACCATATTCTTTAGCCGGTCATCCAGGTATAATACCAAATCTAGCCCCTTCTCAGCCGCTTTATGGCTAAGGCCCGAATGTATTTTGCCCATTAAAGCGGTAAGATTAACAGGTAATAACTCTAATTCTATCTTATCCAGTTCGCTTTTATTATAATCCAGCACGTCATTAATAACCGACAATAGGTTGTTGGCCGAAAACTCTAAAATATTTAAGGTATCTTTTTGTTCTTCCACTGCTGCATCCTTAAGCAAATGCGCCATACCAATTACACCATTTAATGGGGTGCGTAACTCATGCGACATGGTAGATAAAAATACAGACCGGGATTCTGCAAGTGCTTTTACTTCTGCAATGTTTTTTTGCAGCTGCATGTTTAAGGCCTCTTTTTCTTGCAAATTTTGCTTAAACGCCCGGTAATATAGATAGTGTGTAATTATAAAGGTGAGGAAATTGAGCAGAATTATAGGGTCTGTACCAGATGAAACCAGTTCTTGTGATACAATACCGGGTGGTGCAATCCCTTCTTTACTAAATAAGAAACAATACAGTACCGGCATCATAACCAGTACGGTATAGCAGGCAGCCCGCAACCCGCCAATAAGGTAATAGCTAACCAGGGTACTCAGAAAAATCATCTGGATGGTGACGATATTGATATGGTGTACAAACACCAGCAAATTTGACCAGATTACAAGCAACCCAATTAATAGTATAATATGCGAAATTACAGGCATACTGGCCGGCCGCGACAAAAGAATTTTAATGAAAACAACAGCTATGCTAATTACAATACCCGCACGTAATACTTGCAGGTTTTGCCCATACTTGTATGCCACAAAAACAATAACCAGCGCCTTTATAATTGTGAACACAAGCGCCGTAAGGATAATCTGGATCTTGGCCCTTTTTAAAGAATTGGGCTCCAGGGCCAGTACCTTCTTCAAAGAAAAATTAAAAAAAGGCAATTGCTCTTTCATTCAGGATAAGCTCAAATTTATACGTAGCTACAATTGGTTGGCCAAATATGAATAAAAAAACAAACTAAAGGCTTAAATCAAACATTTTAACACACGGTTCTGATATTTAATGGATTTGAAGTTAAAAAAACCCACCCTGATTAAACTATAAGTAAAAAAATCAATCAAAATAACACATTACGTTATTGTTGAATCAGGGATGAAAGATTTCTACTATATTTTGGGCACGGATAGCAGATGTACTGCAGGCGAGATCAATGAGGCCTACCGTAAATTGGCCCAAAAGCTCGGGCCCGCGTCCCATGAGAATGACCATTTCCTACAAAGTCATTTCAGGGAAATCACCGAAGCTTACGAAATATTAAGCGACCCTAACCGGCGACGTACCTATGATGCTGCTTTCAAAAAAACACATCAAAGGCATCTGGCCAATTTTAAAACCAGGCCCATTAATATCGCTCTTACCGGTGCATTAATATTATTTACAACACTTTTTGGTTTCTACGTGGTGAGGTTACTTAACACCTCCAAACCAGCCGAAGTTGTAAGAGCCGCTGTGCCTGTAGTAGCAATACCCCAAATTAAACCGCACAAGGCCAGGCATTACAAAAAAAGACTATATACCAGGGTTGCCCCACCTGTTGTTACCAAACCAACTGTAAAAGATACAGCGCAGGTTAAAATTGCTAAATCTATATCTGTAAAGTCTAACCCCGCTGTTATTTCTTCACCGCCTATTATTGCCCCTGTTGTTAAACAGGCTGCTATTGTTACCCCTATCGATTCTTCTTACACGGCTTACCTTAAACCCAACTTGGCTGGCTCTGTATACCTGCATCAACTGGCAGATTATATGTCGGCAGTGGTAACCTTATTGCCCAGCAACGCCAAGGTGCGGGTATTAGCACAGAAACAAAGCTTTTATAAAATAGCTTTTAATAACCAGGTAGGCTATGTGCCTAAATGGACCATCGCCAAGCCGTAAAAGCTATACTTATTTGCAGATTATTTATTGCACGCCAACAAGGTAAAATATGGGCAGATAGCAATAGATAGCGATTGGGTAAAGATTAACTTTTTACTTTAGGTTGCCAAGCCAGGCTAGTGCTTAGCCTAATCAAACAATCAATACCTTTTAGTAGTTAATCCAGTTCAATCCATTATTAGTTATGAAAATAAATAAATGGTATTTAGCACTGGCATTAGGCGCAGGCGCTACAGCAATAGCGGCAAGCTATACATCATGCGTTACCATACCAAAGGGTGCTAAGGCAGTACGCCCTTTTGACAAAGACAAATACCTTGGCCAGTGGTACGAAATTGCACGCCTGGATTTCAAATTCGAAAAAAATCTGGATAATGTAACCGCCAATTATTCGCTTAATGATAACGGTAGTATTAAGGTTGATAATAAAGGTTATGATTACACTAAAAACAAATGGAAAGAAAGCGTAGGTAAAGCAAAATTTGTGGGCGATAGTGATAATGCACGGTTAAAGGTGTCATTCTTCGGCCCGTTTTATGCAGGCTACAATGTAATAGCCGTCGACAAAAAATACCAATATGCTTTAGTTGTAGGCAATAATTTAAATTATCTGTGGATTTTATCCCGTGAAAAAACCATCCCCGACACGATAAAAACACAATACCTGCAAAAAGCCAGAAATTTAGGCTATGATACCGATAACCTCGTTTGGACCAAGCACGATAAACAGTAAAATATATTTATTTTTTAATACAAAAAGAGCCATGCGTTATTAACAGATGGCTCTTTTTGTATAGCAATAGCAATTAATTGCTTGTAGAACTCCAGCCGTCGCCCCAGCCATTCCCATCTTCACCTTTTTTACTTTTTAGTAATTCGTTGTACTCGGCAGACTGTTTGGGTGTTAGTACTGCTTTAATTTTAGTGATAGTAGTAGTACGCAGTGGTTTAATAGCTGTCAGCATTTTATTGGTATCGCCATGCTCATCGGCTTTAATTTTAGCATATTTCTTAGCCGACTCTTCATATATCGCGGCTACCTTTTTAGTTTGACCGTCATTCAATTTTAATTGCTTTTGCAATTGCTTAGCCTTTACATCAGGGTCTGAAGTGTTTTTAGCCTGGCTAAAGCCTGCTGTGCTTAGCCCAACTAAGAGACAGCATAGTAAGAGGATTTTTCTCATGTTTTTTTAATTGATTTTATTGACCCTAATTTAGAATACATTTTATAAACTACAATACATTAAATATCAATTATTTAAACTGGCCACCATCGGTATACAAACCGAGGGGTTGTGTTTAGTTTTAAACACCAGTTTGGCCAAATGATTTACCTTAACCCGGCTATCGCCTTCTGTAATCTTTAAAAACTGGTTAGGTAATACATTTGTAAAATGCTGCACCGCACGGCTGCCCGCCCATTTAATTTCAATTTCGTCAATTACTTTGGCCTGGCCAATCCCAATTTCCTGCTGCAATGGCGACGAGCCAAAGCTGCCGCCCGAGTTTACATCTTTATAAACGCTGCGTTTAACGCCATTTTCTGTAAAGGTTACCTTAATGTGGCTGCCAATAGCCGATGCATTTGCTTTTACACCTCTAAGTTTTAAGCTTATCCAATTATTATTGCTTTGGCCGGGGTTCATGTATAACGAGCTTGTGTAGGCATCGCCAATGTAGGCACCACCCATTTCAGCAAATATGTCCTGCACTCCTGTATTCCTGAAATCGGCAAAAGCCACACCATGCCCCTTTTGCAGGTTGCCTGTGCGCGATGACGTGGTTACATCATCAAAGCGTTTGCCGCCAACATTTCTAAACATTTTATTAGGCACCAGCGATTTAAAATCGGGCGAACCTGTCCCGAAGTACATATCGGGGTAGCCATCGTTATCAATATCGCCAAAATTGCCGCCCATACTATAAACAACTTTATCCAGCCCGGTTTCCTTACTCATCTCGGTAAAGGTACCATCGTGGTTATTTCTGTACAAATAAACGTGCCCGGCTTCCGGTATGGGTATTCCCATAGCTTCTGCGCCTGCGTAAAAGGCTAAACTTTTGTTGAAATGATAATTACTTACCAGTATATCCGGCCAGCCATCGTTGTTGTAATCATAAAAAAACGTGGTAAATGTTTTCTCCCTATTTTGGTCGATGCCAGATTTCGATGTTACATTTTCAAAATCGGCCGTCATACCCGGCTTGCATTTGTTTTTCAAAAGGTATTTTCTACCATCCATGGTCGAGATAAAAATATCCGGCCAGCCGTCGTTATTATAATCGGCAGAGGTAACACCTTTTACAAACGAGGTAATTTCGCAATGGGCTTGTGCGGTAATATTAGTAAAGGTACCATTGTGGTTGTTAAGATATAACATGCAGGCATGGGTACCTCCCGCGTCCATTGTATTATTATTTTCTGTGCCTATAAATACATCCAGCCAGCCATCGTTATTAAAATCGGCCCAGGTAGCAGTTTGGGTCGGGTGAAAAAATAACAGGCCGCTCGGCATGGTCACATCGGTAAATGTACCATCGCCATTGTTACGCAGTAATGAGCTTGGCTGGTTGCCAAAACCGCCCATATTCCAGGCACCGCGTAAAACAAAAATGTCAATATTGCCGTCGTTATTATAATCCGTTTGCTGAATATTCAGGCCGCCGGTTATCCCGGTGAGGCCGCTTTGCTTGGTCATGTCGGTAAATGAACCGTCTTTATTATTCTGAAAATAGTGCATGGGGTCATCCAGATCCCAGCCCGAGGTCACAATATCCATGTAGCCGTCATTGTTAAAATCGTCAACAATAACACCCCCAGCTCTACTGTTAATACCTACGCCCAGGTCGGGCGCTACATCCGTAAACGGTTTTACCGGGTGTTCATCTGCTTTATTTAAGCCCGGAATCAAAAATTCGGGAGGTACGCTTTGCGGATATTCGCCCAATGTCATGTAGGCAATATTTAATAACCATTTCGATTCTACATCGTGCGAGCTTACCCGCAAAATGGCCTGGTAAGTCGCAATTGCCTTTTGCGAACCTGTTTGCAGCCGGTGTATTCCTTCGTTTTTAATCGGAAACACGCACGACGAACCTGTGTGGTTAAGCATGCAATTACTCCGTTCGCCGAGGCGCATGTAGGCGATGCCAACATCGGGCATCATATCTTCTATCGACATAAAATCGACTTTTTTAACCAGCGAATCGTACATATTAACTGATTGCTGCTCCTGCCCGGTTTGCAAGCCCAGTGATGCTTTAGATGCCAGCAACCTGATATTGGCATTACCGTGATTGGCATTGATTAAAGAATCATAGTACGCTATTTTTACTTCGGGGTGAAAAGGATTTAATACCGAATGATTGCGCTTACTTAGTTGCTGCAACAGGGTTATCATTTGCTGATGCGGAGATTGCTGACAAGCTATAAACAGGGTTGATAACAGTATTACTACCGCTGTAGATTTAATTTTAATAATCATGATTGATTAATTTCTGCATCTGTACATATAATTGCAGCAGATGCGCTAAGCCATTAAAGTTTAGTTTGCTAAATCATTACCCGTTATCACGATACTTTGGCTACTGAATGTATACGATAATACAGCATCAGTTTGCCAATAACACCGTTATTGAGGCAATAGATTAAGTAAAAAATGTTTGTTGAATTGATGCCGAATAGGAAATTCCGGCTAGGAAAAAATGGCCCGGCTATCCGGCGGTTGCCCCGGGCCGGCAATCATGCAGTTGATTATATCGGGCGAATCGCCGTGTATTGATCTTTTAAATACGATAGTAGTTAGCGCAACGCTGTATTGATGCACGTGATGGTTGCAGGCAGCAATTAAAAGCATCTTCCCCGAAGGCACATGCTCTTTTTTAGAAACCGGCGGCACCTGTTTGGTTTGCCTGGCGTCAATGATATTATCGCCCGACAAGTGGGTTGTTGCATAGTTAGGCACACATATTAAATACATGGCATGCCTGGTCATCCGCATTTTTACATAATTGTAGCTTACATTATTAAACTGAATTTGGCCAGCTATACTTTCATATTGTACCCAATCTGTTATGTGGGGTAAGTTTACAGGGATGCTAATTTCGGTTACATCTTTAATATTGTAGCGATTTTTGTTAACCTGCTCATTGTAAAAAATATTACTCTTAAAAAGCAAATATTGATATATAGCCAATTGCCCGCCAATATTTAGCAGATGCACACTAAGCAGTGTAATTGCAATTAACTTTTTCAATATTAAGTTTTATAACTGGTGCTAATGCTTAGCTATCAAGTTGATAGCAGCCTTATTATATATGTAAACATAGTTTAAATTATATAATATTAAAAATATTTTTCTTCCCTTATTTATCCTGACAAAATAATAATCATATAAAACATTTTTGCCCCAAATGCTTTATATCATCATGAGTGTATCTGATCAGGATTTTCGCGAAGAATTTAAGCCATTGCACATCCCTGCACATTATATGCCGGATGACAGCGACGAGGATAAAATTATTTATGCCTTGGCGCAACTGGAAGAAGGCACGCCGGACGAAGTCGCGATGGAAATTTCCAAACATGATTCATCCATAAATGCAGAGCACTTTAAAACCAAAGCGGCATCGGTATTACACATCCTGTATGAGAAAGGCCTTATTAAAGGAATTAATAAGAATGGGGCAACATACTACAACCTCAGTAAGATAACCAAGGCTAACGATGGCGCCATAGACCCCGAATTACTGGCACCGGGGTTAGATTAATCAAGCACATAGCCCTTTACAGAATCTTCATTGGCAATGGGTTTGCCGGCCATCTCCAGTAAGGTATTTTCTATCATTTTGCACATTGCGTTTAGTGCCATGTCATTAGGCTCGGTACCAAATGGTTCTTCAATCTCGTCGGCAATAGCCTCCAGGGCTACAAAGGTATAAGCGATAAAGGTTACTACAACAGGCATCATCCAGCCTAAGCTGTCAACAAAACCAAAGGGTAGTAAAAAGCAATAAATATAAACGGTACGGTGTAGTAATACATGGTATGAATATGGTATTGGCGTAGATGCAATACGTTCGCAACCACCCACTATGTCTGATAGTTTATTGAGATTATTATCAAAAGCGGCCTGTAATATGGTATCTATCTTACCTGTCTCTTTCGCTTGCTGTACCCAAAGGCCCATTTCCGTTATCAGCATTACGGGCTTATATTTCACAAGCTGCAATTGCCCCGCCAATGATGGCTCCAATCTTTGTTCCAGGTCTGCCATTGCGTCTGTATGCCTTAACTGGTGTTTAAGCGCATATGTAAAAGCAATGAGGTAATTGATAAATATTGCAGTCTCTTTACTATCCCGCGGGTACCCGCTTATGGTTAATGCCTGCCGTGCTAACGAGCGCGAATCATTAAGCAAAGCGCCCCATATTTTGCGGGCTTCCCAAAAGCGGTCGTAACTGGCGGTATTCCTGAACCCCAGAAAAAGGGCAAGCGCAATACCAAACAGCGTAAACGGCGCCGGATTTAAAGGTATTTTAAAATCAAACAGCTTACCTTTAAAATAAACAATGCTAATAGAAAAAACAAGCAACAGGATAAGCCTGGGCAATACTTTGTGCAGTACAGACCCTTCCCACACAAAAAGCATCCTGAACCAATTCTCGTTTTTCCGCTGTATCATACGGTACAAAAATCACCATTATTTATTTAATCAGGCTTACTTCATTTGCATTAAGGCAGCTATAGTTTCTATCCCTTCCCACAGGTAGCTTATCTTAACATTCTCGTTTTCGGCATGCTGATTACTATCATAATTTACCATAGGTATGGTAATTACTTTGGCACCCAATGCTTTTTCAAACACAAACAAAGGCAAGCTACCGCCAGAACTTGGCGTAAGTATTAGCGGATATGCTACCGTTGACTGGATAGCCGTAATTACAGATTGTGCAATGGGCAGATCCATCGGTGTGCGCTGGGCATTGTAACCTGCATCATGGCTAATCTTTATAATTTTACCATATTTTGTACGCTCTTCATCAGTAGGGTCTTTATCTGTTATGTAGTAGCCCTTTGCTTTAATATAATCGGTTACTTTTTTTACCTGCCGTTCTACATCATTACCTAAAACCAAGCGCAGATCCAACATAGCCTCGGCTTTGGTTGGTATTACATTGGCTGCAAGTGCACCTACATTACCGCTGGCCATGCCGTTAATATTTAAGGTTGGCAGCATAATCGCTTCTATCAGCGGGCGTACACCACCTTCTGGTTCGGCTACGCCCAAATCTTTTTTGAGGGCAGGTTCAACAGCCGGTATTTTGCTAATGGCTTCCTTTTCGCGTGCGCTTAGCGGGGTTACATCATCATAAAAGCCTTTAATAGTTACATGGCCGTTATCATCTTTCATACCGGCCAGCAGCTGCGCCATCATTAAGCCCGGGTTGGGTGCCCAATTACCATAGTTGCCACTATGCAGCGGGCGTTTAGGCCCATAAATGGTTAACGCCATATTAATGTCGCCCCTTACACCAAATGATACCATCTTTTTCCCGGATACATGCCGTGGTCCATCGCATATAATCCACAGGTCTGATGCCAGCTTGCTTTTGTATTTCGCTAAAAAATCTGCCAAGTGGGTAGATCCTCTTTCCTCCTCACCCTCAAAAAAGAACTTAATATTATAGGTTGGTTTCAGCTTGCTTTTTACCAGGGCATCATAAGCGTTTACGATGCACATTACACCGGCTTTATCATCGGCACTGGCACGGCCGCTTAAACGCCAGGCCGGGTCTATGGCATCGCTAGGTTTATAGTCAATGATGTGGCCGCCCTGCTCAATAGGTGCGGTAATAAAAACAGGCTCGAAGGGCTTTAACCCCGGCGACCATTGTTTGGGGTTAACCGGCTGCCCATCGTAGTGGGCATAAAAAATTATTGTTTTGGTGGCACCGGGCACTTTAACATCGCCATACACAACCGGGTTAGCACTGGGTGAAGTCAGCAGTTCTGCATTACTTATACCCCGTTTAACCAGCATTTCTTTAATATAGCCTGCATTAAGTAAAACATTAGCCGAGTCATTAGTTTCATCGGGTATGGCTACCAGTTTGAGGTATTCTTTAATAATATCCTGCTCATTGGCTTTACGAAATGCGGTAATTTTTTGAATATTGCTTTGTGCCGATAGCACATTAGCACCAAATAATAAAGCCACAGATAATAAGTAAGCATTGAATTTCATTGCATCGTTTTTTAGGGTTCTGTAATATAATCAAATCCTTTAATATTGACGAGAGGCACATTACCGCTCCAATTGTCATCACAGTTTACCGATAAAGTCATCCTAATGCTATAACCGTATTAAGCGCCCAAAAAAGATACGTATTGTTTGAATTTCGTAAGCATAAATAGTCAACTGAGTTTACCTTTGTTTAAGAAAATAGAAAAAAATGAAAATTTGTACCCAAACCTATAAAAACATGAATACGCTGGCTCGCTTTGCCCATTCTATTCCTGGTAAAAGGTCGCCTATTAATAATAATGCTCCATGCATCCGCATGCCCGATAATAGCATCCGTTGTAAAGATACGCTGACCAATGAAACACTTCCACTCACAGCATCATTAGGTGATGAAAAAGAACTGGCTTTATTGTTTCTGGATATCCGCAACTTTACTGCCTTTATGGAAGCCCGCTCGGCTTATGACGTAATTTACGTGATCCGTAAATTATTTGTTTTATTCAGCGACTCTATTAAAGAAGCAGGCGGCCGTATTGTTGAAACAGCCGGCGATAGCATTTATGCTGTTTTTGGTTTAGATACCGACATCAGTAATGCAGTTAAAGCATCAACAAATGCATCTTCAGCTATATTTCATGATCTGGAAGTTTTTAATGCTACCTACGCGCAGCCTTACTTTAACCTCAATTTCGAAATTGGCGTTGGCCTGCACAAAGGCAATGTGATTGTTGGCCAGTACGACCTGGAATACAATGAGCATATGACGGTGATGGGCCTGCCGGTAAACATAGCCTCACGCCTGCAGTCTGAAACCAAAGAACTGAACAATAATTTTGTAATGTCTGAAGAAGCTTACCGCTTACTGGACAAGCCGGATTGCCAGCACGAGCAAAAGATGGTTCATCTTAAAGGTGTTTCGGGACCTATGGCAGTACGTTTACTGGGATCTCCTTATGGACAAGAGGTGATCAACAAGCCTAATTTACCCGATGACTTTGATTACTATATCGCAATGGCCGGATAATGTTATCCTTACCTCAACCAAACATGCCCCGGCTTTGTATATTTGTATATCCGCCTATTGTACATACAGCCACCCACATTGAAAAAAACAAAAGAAATACCTGTACACCGCCTGGCCGACAAAGATTTTTATGCCTCCTATACTGAGGGTATTAACCTGGGCGATTTCAGTGTAAGTCATCGTATTGATTTTTTTGCAATCGTATGGTTTGGTTCCGATGAGGGCTTGCATTATATTGATTTTAACCCTTATCCTGTAAAAAAGAACCTGGTATACCTGCTGGCCCGCAACCAGGTTCATGCCCTGCCGGGCAAGCGGCCAAAGTCGCGGGTTATTATGCTTTCCAAGGCTTTCTTTGATAGTATTGAAGATGACGATCTGCGCTTTATCTTCGCACCCTTCAGTAACGAAGGCATTGCCATTCCGGATGAGATGGTGGAACCCCTCTCTAATTTATTCAATCTTATCCTGCTGGAAAACAACACCAGCAACGATGCCCGCTTACTGCATATTTATACCAATGCACTGCTGTTACATTTATACAGGCTAAGCCATAATTCTGCAGGCCGCTCTGCCTATCATGACGAGCGTTTACGTAAACTATTTGAATTGATCAGCACACATTATAAAACTCAAAAATTGGTAGAATTTTATGCCGATAAAATAGGCCTTACTGCAAAACGCATCAACCAAATAGTGAAAGAAAAACTGGCCCTGTCTGTAAGCCAGCTTATTTACAATTATACACTGATAGAAGCTAAGCGCGAGATTAGCCACAGTACCAAGTCCCTTAAAGAAATAGCCATAGAGCTTGGCTTTAAAGGGCAATCTTATTTCAGCCGATTTTTTAAAAAGCAAACCGGCTACACGCCCGAACGTTTCCGCCAGGAAAATCTCTAACCCCTACCTGCCTTCCATTTCCAAATAGTGCTAATACAGGCGACAATTGTGAGATCGATTATTTAACTCATTTTCTGTTTCCGGGCGTTATTATAGCATAACACAATTAATAAAAGCCATGAGAGGATTAACTAAAAAAACAGCATTGATTACAGGCGGTGCATCCGGATTAGGTAAAGCAATTGCAGAAAGGCTTACCGAAGAAGGCGCAACAGTTGTAATAGCTGATTTAAATGAAGATGCAGGAAAAGAATTAGCCGAAAAACTTAAAGGTTACTTTATTAAAACCAATGTTACCGATGCCGCATCGGTAGAGGCTGCCGTGGCATATACGGTAGAAAAGGCCGGCAAGCTCGATATTTTTGTAAACAATGCCGGTATAGACGGCGCGCAGGCCCCCACCCATGAAAGCACCCTGGAAAACTGGCACAAGGTGATAGATATTAATCTTAACGGGGCCTTTTACGGTTTAAAATATGCGCTTACTCAATTTGTTAAGCAAAATACCGGGGGTACTATTATTAATACGGTATCGATAGTGGGTATGGTAGGATTTGCAAACATCCCGCCTTATACAGCTACCAAGGCTGCCCTTATTAATTTAACCCGGTCAACCGCTGTTGAATATGGTAAATACCATATCCGCGTAAACGCTGTGGCCCCCACTACGGTACTAACTCCGCTGGTTCAGCATTTTATAGATTCGGCAGAAGATCCTGCAGCTATGAAACAACACATGGAAACAATGAACCCGATACCCGGCATTCCCGAAGCAGCAGATATTGCAGCCACGGTAGCATTCCTGGCTAGCGACGATGCCAAATTTATTACCGGCATTACCATAGCCGTTGATGGTGGTTATACCGCACAATAATTTTATACATACATTTAAATACAAAGTCATGTCAATTTTAAAAGATAGAGTTGCCCTTGTAACCGGAGCCGGTTCTGGCATTGGTAAACACGTTGCACTTAAATATGCTGCCGAAGGCGCCAAAGTAATCGTAAGTGATATTGTTGAAAAAGGTGGTAAAGAAACTGTAGTCGAAATTATAGCCGCCGGTGGCGAAGCCTTCTTTATAATGGCCGATACCAGCAAACCCGAAGACAATGAGTACCTGGTACAACAAACCGTTGCAAAATACGGTGCCTTGCATATTGCCTGCAACAACGCAGGTATAGGTGGCCCGGCTGCCCCAACCGGCGAATACCCGCTTGATGGCTGGGAGAAAGTAATTAAAGTAAACCTGAGTGGTGTATTTTATGGTATGCGCTACCAGTTACCAGCCATCCTTAAATCGGGCGGTGGCAATATTGTTAACATGGCTTCTATACTGGGTAAAGTAGGCTTTGCTAATTCGGCAGCGTATGTAGCTGCAAAGCATGGCGTAATTGGCCTTACAGAAACTGCCGCCATTGAATATGCAGCACAAGGTATTCGCGTTAATGCCGTTGGCCCAGGTTTTATTAAAACCCCGCTCATTGAAAAAGCCATGGACGAAGCAGCAAGAAACGCACTGATTGCGCTGCACCCGATAGGTCGTTTAGGCGAATCTGATGAAGTGGCAGAACTGGTACTTTGGTTAAGTTCTGATAAGGCATCATTTGTAACCGGTTCTTACTATAATATTGATGGTGGTTACTTAGCCCGTTAATAAAAAATGTGGCGTACGCCGTCGTAAAAAAATTTTCACGTTTCAATTTGATGATCCCTCGTACTTTATAGTCGGGGGATTTTTTTATTGTGGATAACATAACCAATAAAAAAGAACACATAACACAATGGCTTTCCTGCAATAACACCTTATATTGGAGTTCATAAAAAAACCAATTAATGAGCTCTTTATCGAACCCTATTAGTAACCACATCAAATTTGCTGTTATAATACTTGCGCTGGCTTTGCCATCCATAACATGGGCACAAACCACAGCAACGGTAGATCATATTGCCATTTGTGTAAAAGACCTTAAAAAAAGCACAGCCTTTTACACCCAGGTAATGCATCTGCAAAAAACAGATAACCCATTTGCCGATACCGTACACCAGTGGTATAATATAGGTAACAACATAAAAATGCATGCCATACAGGGTAACTGCACGGTATCGCACCAAAAATCAGATCATCTTTGCTTTACAGTTGCCTCTGTGGCAACGTTTGCCAAAGACCTTAAAAAACTAAACATCCCTTACAGTAATTGGAAAGGCGACAGCGAGCAACCCACCCTGCGTGCCGACGGTGTCCTGCAACTCTATTTTCAAGATCCTGACGGTTATTGGATAGAAATTAACAGCCCTGCTGTTAAATAATCAGTTGCATTGCCATAAGATAAAAGACTTGCTTAACTCCTTAAACGCAAAAGGCCCTCATCAGGGTCTTTTTGCGTTTATCATATAATCGTGCAAATAAAATTATATATTTTAATAAAATTCATTAATCTATCAAAATAGTAGTTATTAAATAATATAATGCGATACTATTTGCAGTAAATGGCAATTATTCTCACTTTATTTTTGACTTTTCCACAGTTTTAGACATTTATTCACTAAAATAAATTCATTGTTAAGTAAATGTTAACAAAAATCAAAAATACTTAACACTACCTTAAAGATTTAGTATTATAATAATCTTAACTTTGCAGATAGATAATTAATTAAACGTCTAATCAACAAAGTATGCGAAAAATTTTACTTATTTTTTCTTTATTACTCGGCGTAGTCTTATTAAATAATAAGGCTAATGCACAGGGTGTAACTACTGCCAGCGTTAACGGTATCGTTACCGACAGTAAAGGTGCCATCCCCGGCGCTACAGTTATTATTACCCACTTACCCACAGGTTCAGTTTATTCAACCGTTAGCCGTGGCGATGGTCGTTTCAACTTGCCTAACTTAAGAGTAGGTGGTCCTTACACTTTTAAAGTGTCTTTTATAGGTTTTAAACCATTTATTCAGGAAAACATCACCCTGTCAATCGGCCAGGATCAAAGGATGAATGCCAAACTTGAAGAAAACAACACCACGCTTAAGGAAGTAACCATTTCGGGTACTGCCGGTAAAGTGATCAACTCATCACGCACAGGCGCAAGAGAGACCATTAATCGCCAGCAAATCGAAGCGTTACCAACCATTAACCGTTCGTTAAGTGATTTCACCAAACTTACCCCCTCTGCAAGCAGCAATGGTACGTATTCAAACAGTTTTGGT
This sequence comes from Mucilaginibacter polytrichastri, assembly GCF_001911425.1. Classification (GTDB taxonomy): domain Bacteria; phylum Bacteroidota; class Bacteroidia; order Sphingobacteriales; family Sphingobacteriaceae; genus Mucilaginibacter; species Mucilaginibacter polytrichastri. The sequence goes on from NZ_MPPL01000001.1 coordinate 4,174,097, forward strand.
GGTCGTAGTAACTTATTCAACAATATTACTGTTGATGGTGCTTTATTTAACAACTCTTTTGGTTTATCAGGTACTTTAGGTGGCCAAACCAATTCACAGCCAATTTCATTAGATGCGATTGACCAGATACAGGTTGATATTGCACCTTATGATGTTAGGCAAGGTAACTTTACCGGCGCGGGTGTTAATACCGTAGTAAAATCTGGTACTAACCAGGTAAAAGGAACAGTTTATGATTACGTGCGTGGCCCGGGTTTAACCGGTTATAAAGTTGATGCAACCCGTTTACCAGAAACTCATTTTACTTACCGCACAACAGGTGTGAGCATTGGTGCACCAATTATTAAAAACAAATTATTCATATTTGTTTCTGGCGAGCAAGAACGTAAAGCAGAGCCAATTTCGAGCGGTGCATACCTGGCAACCAGGCCAGGTGTTAGCGGTGCAAACGTATCACAAGTACAAGCAGCAACGCTTGATGCGATCTCTAACACACTTAAAACTAAATATGGCTACGATCCGGGACCATACGAAAACTATAACTACAATACCTATAGCGACAAATTAACCGCTAAACTGGATTGGAACATCGACAAAAATAACGTTTTAAGTGCTAAATATTTTTACTTAAAATCATACAGAGATGTTAACGCAAGTAATTCAGGTATCACCAATAATGGTGTTGGCTTTGGTACAACACGTGCTCCGGGCGTAAATAGCCTTCCTTTCTTTGGTTCAGGATACCGTATCAACAACAACTTTAATATCGGTATTGTTGAGTTAGCTACACGCGTAAGCAACAACATGTCAAACAAATTAACGGTTGGCTATTCTGCTTTACGTGATTATCGTGCCTCTTTAGGTAGTTCAAATGTACCAATGGTTGATATTGGCAACGGTACTAGTACAGTTACAGGTGCAGTTATAACTGCAGCTAATGCTACAGCAACCAGCTTTGGTTACGAGCTATACACTGCTGGTAACTTATTAAGTACCAACATCTGGCAGTTTGCTGATGATTACAGCATCTTTGCAGGTAAACATGAAATCACTATCGGTACCAGCAACCAGATACAAAGCTATGTAAACGGCTTTGCTCCTGATTACAATGGTTTATATACGTATAACTCTGCTTCTGATTTTATTAACGGTTTACCGGCAGCGGCTTACACTACCCGTTACTCTGCAGTTGGTAATGATTTCCCTTATGCAAAAATCAAAGCTTCGATCTTTAGTTTATATGCACAAGATAAATGGCATATTACTGATAACTTCCGTTTAACTTATGGTTTGCGTGCAGATTATGATGTATATCCTACTTCATTATCTCCTAACGCAAATGCAGCAAACATTACTTTCCAGCAAGGTATCCACGTTGATGTATCTAAATTGCCTAAAAACCGTATCCAGTTATCTCCTCGTGTAGGCTTTAACTGGGATGTAAACGGCGATCAGTCAACCCAAATCCGCGGTGGTAGCGGTTTGTTTGCCGGTACAGTTCCATTTGTATGGATTTCTAACCAGGCATCTAACAATGGTTTATTATTTGGTTCATACACTGTTACTAAAGCAGCTACTCCAAACGATACAAGGTTAATTTACAATCCAAACGTCAATGCAAACCGCCCTACTGGTGCTGTTGCAGCCAATACATCTTACGAATTAGATGCTGCAGACCCGAACCTGAAATACCCTAAGATCATCAGAACAAACTTAGCTGTTGACCAAAAATTACCATGGGGTATCATTGGTACCATTGAAGCATCTTACAGCAAGGATATCAATGCCATTTATCACCAGAATTTAGTATTATCTGATAGTTACGCTACTTTACCGGGTGTTGAAGGACAGGTTCGTTACACATCTAAAAATGCCTATCTTCCAACTGCTCCAACTGCTGTTAATCCGGCAATTACCGGTATGTACTACATGACTAACACTAACAAAGGTTATTCATACTTCGTGACCGGCCAATTACAAAAAAGCTTTTCAAGCGGCTTTTATACTAATATAGCTTACACGCACACCACTTCAAAAGATGTAAATGACGGTGGTTCTACAGCAGGTACTATTTGGAGCACCCGTGCAATGGATGGTAATCCAAATGGCACACAACTTACCAATAGCTCTTATGTTCAGCCAAGCCGTATTATTGCTACTGTAGCTTATCGTAAAGAGTATGGTAAAAACTATGCAACTTCAGTTGGTTTAACTTTCGAAGCTGCTAACAATGGTGCGGTATCTTACATTACAGCAAATGACCCCAACAATGATGGTGCTGCTAATGATTTAATGTATATCCCAAGAGCTCAAAGCGATATTTTATTAGTTCCTAATGGTGCAACCGACACTCGGAGTGCTACCCAAATATGGAATCAATTAAACGCATTTATCAGCCAGGATAAGTACTTAAATACCCACAGAGGCCAATTTGCAGAAAGAAATGGGGCTATCATGCCTTACTTCAAACGTGCAGATTTAAACATCACCCAGGATTTCTTTGTTAAAGCAGGCAAAACCAGAAATACCATCCGTCTTACATTAGATATGATTAACCTTGGTAACTTCCTTAACCGTAGCTGGGGTACTTATAAGGTATCAGCTATTAATGGTTTAGCAAGTGGCACTGTTCCAGTATTACGTTATACTGGTATCGATGCTGCAACTGGCCGTGCGCAATACACTGTACCGTTCTTAGATGCTGCTAATCAAATTCCTATTACCCAATCTTACAAAAACGACACCAGCATTTTATCACGCTGGCAAGCACAACTTGGTATCAGATATATCTTTAATTAATATATCCTGCCTAGTATAAATAAAAACGTCCCGGTAAATTACCGGGGCGTTTTTTTATGTTGATAATCTACGCCTGTGCATCACAAATGCATAATAATTGCAGCCCCATTACTTTTAACAATCACAAAACACGTAATCTTGCACCATGCACTTAGAGAAAAATATTGAAGAGCGAATTCAACTATCAGAAACAAGGATATTCAAAGCCGTATTCCCAAATACCACCAACCATTACGATACGTTGTTTGGTGGCACCGCAATGCTTTTAATGGACGAAGTTGCCTTTATTACTGCCACTCGTTTTTCTCGTAAAAGGATGGTAACTGTATCGTCAGACCGGATTGATTTTAACAAACCCATACCTGCCGGCACCATCATAGAACTGGTTGGCAGTATCAGTAAAATAGGTAATACCAGCCTGAAGGTTTTGGTAGAAATATTTATTGAAGAAATGTATTCAGACGTGCGTGATAAGGCTATTACAGGCACTTTTACCTTTGTGGCAGTAGACGAACACAAGAACCCGGTTAAAGTAATTTAAGCGCTTTATACTATTTATTTTACCCTTTGAGCAGCCACACCTTCGGTTGTAATTTTTACAGGTTTAATTAGCCCGTTTTTATCAAAATATAGCCTGTCTATACAAACCACCCTATGGTTACCGTCGATTTCAGTAAGCGGCCTGCGGTGGTATACAATATACCAGGTATCTGTTTTGGCATTATGTAATAAGGAGTGATGGCCTGCGCCTCTAGCAACAGCCATATCCTGTTGTAAGATTTTTCCAATCCGTTTAAACGGTCCGAAAGGGGAATCGGCAATGGCATAAGCAACAGAATAATCGGGCCCGGTCCAACCACCTTCAGACCACATCAGGTAGTATTTGTTATCCTTAAGAATCATATAGATCCCTTCCACAAATCCTTCCGGGGTTATTTCCTTAAATATATTGCCGTCGGGCAGCTTGGCCAAGCCCTTAAAATCATCCTTCAACCTGGCAATGTTAGCATGGCCCCAGCCGCCATATAAAATATAATATTTGCCGTCCTTATCCTTAAACACAAACTGATCTATCGGTTGCGCTCCATTAACTACAGTATCAATAAGCGCTTTGCCAATGTGATCTATGTACGGCCCAGCCGGGTTATTGGCAACCGCTACGCCAATACCTCCTTCCTCGCCCTGATGCATATCGTTGGCACCAAAAAACAGATAATATTTTTTATCCTTCTGCACAATAGCCGGTGCCCATATGGCCTTATGCGCCCATTTAATACTAGCTGTATCTAATACAGCATGATGTTTATTCCAGTGCACCAGATCCTTAGACGAGAAAGCGTCAAGAAACACCTGTTTATTATATTTCGCAGAATAGGTTGGATAAACCCAATACGTGTCCCCAAAAATAGCCGCATCCGGATCTGCATACCAGCCCGGGAATATAGGATTGCCCGAGGTATTCGTGCTTACTTTATTTGGTATAGGCTGTTGCTGCGCATGTAAGTTTACTGCTCCGCATAATATTAAAACGGCAAGTACTATTCTTTTCATATATTGATAGATGAATAGTAAAAATAGCAGATTAAATAGGAAGTAAAAAAGATTGTATTGTTATTGGCAAATAGCATCCTGAATAATTTAGCATTATCCATTATATAGGTTTAAGATAACAATGTATTGAAATCCGTAAATGTACAGTAGTGATAATGGCGATATGCAGCCCCGCTATGCGCTCATACTCCACAGGCCTTAGCCACGGGCCGGTATCCGCTGCTATCGGGTTTAACAGGAAGCGGTGTGCTATATAATAAAAAAAGCTGTATAAAACAGGAAAGCCTTTGCCGGTTAGACAAAGGCTTTATACCCTGATAAGGTTTGGCGCCGACCTACTCTTCCACATTTTACTGCAGTACCATCGGCTCTGGCGGGCTTGACTTCTCTGTTCGGAATGGGAA
>NZ_MPPL01000001.1:4184608-4202301 GCF_001911425.1 Mucilaginibacter polytrichastri
CTAAAGCCTCTGTGATGCGCAAAAACGTTTTTTATTCCGCCTTTTCTTCAGGTTTTCTGCCGCCATCGCTGACCGCTTAATCACCCTTTTTCATCTGCCTTACTAAGAACGCCGCACCCTTTCGGAAGCGGATGCAAAGATGAACATTTCAATTTAAATCTCGAAATGTTTTTTTAACATTTCTTTAACTTTAATTTCATGCTCTAACTTTACTTCAATGAACAATCCGCTATCTCTTTAGCGGGCTGCAAAGGTACGCAAGCTTCTTGATTTTGCAAATACTTCGCATGTTTTTAACATCAATTGTTTATAACCATCTGCTTTTCAATGTTAAAATCTTTAGCAAGCACTTTAATATTAACATATAAGGGGCTGTTATTCACATTCAGCCATGCAGGAATAGATTATCTACCTAAATACACTATAGTATATAGCATATCAGCATCCACAGAAAAAAGCATGCTGTAATATAACAACACACTTGTTTCACTTATACCATGTATATAATAGTGTAAACATTACCAACGCTTACAATCCATTGATATAATATGCCCTTAAAAATACATTTGTCTCTTACTCGCTAATACCACGAATAAGGTGGCATACCTTATTAGCTATACTATATATATAGTGCATTTAGCACAGCATATATAGTATAAAGCGGGCATTAGTTAAAAGATGTTAAATACGCACTGTTTATTAATTGCCATAAAATAGCATACCTATATTAGTACCCAAATAAATAATTGACGCATTTACAATAATCAACTATCTTTGCAGGATGTTTAAACAACAACGCTCACTACTAACAGGCTTAATTATATGCAGTATACTTGCATTGGGCAGTTGCAAAAGCAAATTTGAAAAACTTAAGGCCAGTAATGATAACGCTAAGAAGTATCAGGAGGCCATGAAGTATTACAATAAAAAAGAATACACGAAAGCATTGGACCTGTTTGACGGCTTAACACAGCGTTACCGCGGACAAACTGAGGCTGAGGATCTTTTTTACTACAACGCTTACACCAACTATAAACTAAAAGATTATACATCGGCCAGGTACCACTTTAAAAACTTTGCCGATACCTATCCCAACAGCGCCAGGGCCGAAGAATGCCGTTTTATGGCAGCTTATTGTTACTACCTCGATTCGCCTATATTCTCGCTGGATCAGGAAAACACTTTAAAGGCTATCGAAACCCTGCAATTGTTTATCAACTTATATCCTAAAAGTGAACGTGTAGCAGAAGCTAGCAAGCTGATCCAAAACCTGCGCGATAAACTGGAAGAGAAAGCTTATGCTAATGCTAAGTTGTATTTAACCATTGGCGATTTCCAATCGGCAGTTATAGCATTCGGTAATGCATTGCGCGATTACCCGGATACTAAATATGCAGAAGAGATGGAGTTTCTGACCATAAGGGCGCAATATAAATACGCAAAAGCAAGTACCGACTACCGCCAGGAAGAACGTTTTGGACAGGCAATGAGTTTTTATGACCAGTTTGCAGAAAAATACCCGCAAAGCAAATACCTGCACGAAGCATTAGTTATTAAACAAGATAGTGAGTATGGTATCAAACGCGCCAAAGCATTAATTGCAGAAGCCGCCATTGACCCTAAGCTTGCCAAAAAACTAGCCAAAAAAGATACTGTTAAAACACAACCGCCGTCTGAAAAAGGCAACGGGAATACAAAAATGCCGTAACAGGTTAATAAAAGATTTATAGAAAAGATTATGAGCAATACCAGCAATACTACACCAAAGCAACATACTGTAGCAAGCAGCACAGTAACCCGCGATTTACGCGATTTGGATAGAACTACAGACAATCTTTACGAATCAATCGTGATCATGTCTAAAAGGGCTAACCAGATCTCTAACAACATCAAGGAAGAATTGCACCAGAAATTATCTGAATTTGCTTCATCAAATGATAACCTGGAAGAGGTTTTCGAAAACCGTGAGCAAATTGAAATTTCTAAGCATTACGAAAGAATGCCAAAACCTACTTTAGTTGCTATCCAGGAGTTTTTAGAGGAAAAAGTATACTATCGTAACCCTCAAAAAGAGGCCTTAAAAGAACTATTGTAAGTTCGTTTTTACAATATAACAGCCTCTTCGGTATCCGGAGGGGCTTATTTTGTTTAAGGAGATTTAGGTTTTTAAGTAAAATTATAGTCCTTCCCCTGGGAGGGCTAGGGCGGGGTTGCGAAGTTTTAACCTTCCCCACGTATCAATCATTATCAAAGAGAAAATTCCAGATCATCTTTTATCTTGATTCTCGTATTTTATATCTTGACTCTATTTTACGGGCGCTCCCTTCGGGCCGGGCTATCCATTGCAAGTCCTCGCTCCGCTCCGGGCTTTTCATTCCTATCCCTAACGCGGAATGGCGCACAGCATCTCTGTACCAAAAATCAAAACATGCCCAATAATGAACTTTGCTTGTATCGCTCCCGTTAGGTATCTTTAAACCGTGCTTTGAAATAAGGGTGCTTTGAAATGAAATATACTAATATCGATATGCTTGAGGGCAAAAAGATACTTCTGGGTGTTTGCGGCAGCATAGCCGCTTATAAATCGGCCACACTGGTGCGTGCTTTAGTTAAAAAAGGCGCAGATGTACAAGTGGTAATGACCAATAGCGCTACCGACTTTATTACCCCGCTTACACTATCTACCCTATCTAAAAAACCGGTACTGGTTAATTACTTCGCACCCGAAACCGGCGAATGGAATAACCATGTAGCTCTGGGCCTTTGGGCAGACATGATGGTAATTGCCCCTGCAAGCGCCGATACGCTGGCCAAAATAGCAAACGGACAATGTGATAATTTATTAACTGCCATTTACCTTTCGGCCAGATGCCCGGTATACTTTGCACCGGCAATGGATCTGGATATGTGGGCGCACCCGGCAACACAGGATAATGTGAACAGGCTGCAATCTTTCGGTAATATCATGATCGCGCCCGAAAGTGGTGAACTGGCAAGTGGTTTACACGGTGCAGGCCGTATGGCCGAGCCCGAACATATTATTGATTTTTTAGCCGCGTCGCTTAACAAAAAACTATTGCTGGCCAATCAGCATATTGTAGTAACTGCCGGCCCTACTTATGAGGCTATTGACCCGGTACGGTATATCGGCAATCATTCGTCTGGAAAAATGGGTTTTGCCATTGCCAATGAACTGGCAGAAATGGGTGCTAATGTTACGCTGATTGCTGGCCCAACTTCGCAAGTTATTCATGCCAAAAACATCAACCGGTACGATGTTACTTCGGCCGATGAAATGCTGAAGGCATGCGAGCTGCATTTTAAAACAGCCAAAGCGTGTGTAATGAGCGCTGCAGTGGCCGATTATACCCCGGTATATACCGAGCCTCAAAAAATTAAAAAGCAAGATACCAACCTGCACATCGAACTAAAAAAAACGGTTGATATATTAAAGGTATTAGGCGGGATGAAACGCCCCGACCAGGTGCTGGCAGGCTTTGCACTGGAGACAGACCATGAAGAAGAAAATGCTATTGCCAAGTTGCAAAAAAAGAACCTCGACTTTATTGTACTTAATTCGTTAAACGATGCAGGAGCCGGTTTTAAAACAGATACCAACAAAATTACTATTATTGATAACAAACTACAGAAAACCACGTATAGCTTAAAAAGTAAAATACAGGTGGCCCAGGATATTTGCGCCAAACTAACCGAACTGATACTGGCATGAGAAAGCTGTTTGCAATAGCCATTTTAATTTGCTTAACGGGTAGTTTAGCTGCCCAGGATCTGAACGCACGGGTACAGGTACTTTCGCCCAAAATTCAGACTACCAATAAGCGCATCTTTCAAACGCTGGAAAACGCGATGAAGGATTTTTTAAATGGCCGCAAATGGAGCGCCGACCAGATTGGCCCGGCTGAAAAAATTGATTGCAACTTCTTATTAAACATTACCTCGTGGGATGGCAGCAGTGCCTTTAGCGGCGAACTGCAGGTACAATCCAGCCGACCGGTTTTTAACTCCTCCTACACCACTACTCTTTTCAGCATCAACGATAAGGATATTGATTTTACTTATACCGAAGGCCAAACCATCGATTTTAATGCCCAGAATTTTCAGAGTAATTTAAGTTCGATAATGGCTTATTATGCCTATATCATTTTGGGCTTTGATTATGACAGTTTTTCGCGCTATGGCGGCACACCTTATTTTGCCAATGCGCAAAACGTGGTTATTAATGCACAAACTACTTCTTATAGTGGCTGGAAAGCTTTCGACAGTAATAACTTTAACCGCTACTGGCTGTCAGAAAACCTGGTGAATAAAACCTACATCCCCCTCCGCAGCTTTTATTATGACTACCACCGCAAAGGCCTCGACCTGATGGTGGATAATGCCGAAATGGCCCGACGGAACATCGACGGCATTTTACCCATACTAACCCAGTTAGACCGGCAACGCCTTGGCGCTACCCTGCCAACTTTGTTTTTTACAGCCAAAGAAGATGAATTTGTTGGTGTTTACAGCGGTGCCCCACCTGCCGAAAAACTGGCCGCATACAATATACTAATACAGGCCGACCCATCTAACGGGCCCAAATACCAAGCTTTACAAAAAAATTAAAAATATTTTTCAATACCTATTGCATATACGAAACTTATCGTAGATATTTGTACGAAGAAATTCGTATAACATATGAGCAGCGAGATTAAAGCAACCGAGGGAGAACTAGAAATTTTACAAGTGTTATGGCACAAAGGCCTTTGTACCGTACGCGAAGTACATGAAGAAATAGCCAAGACAAAAGACTCGGGTTACACTACTACTTTAAAGCTAATGCAAATAATGCACGAAAAAGGTTTGGTCGAGCGTAACACATCGGCCAAAACACACGTCTACAAAGCATTGGTAACCCGTAAGGATGCCCAGAAAAGCGCGCTCGACAAAATACTGAATACTGTGTTCACCGGCTCAACGGCCGATTTGGTGATCCAGGCATTGGGTACGCACCGGGCATCGCAAAGTGAGATAGAGGCTATTAAGAACTACCTTAACCAATTTGAAAACCCTGAAAAATAATTGTTATGGAAACGTTGTTGCATAATTTAAGTGAAGTTTTTGCGGTAAGTATTATCCATTCGCTGTGGCAGTGCCTGGTAATTTATTTGCTATTGCGCATTTTTCTGGCAGATATCGTCAGGCTATCTGCAGCGGTAAAATATAAAACTACAGTAACCGCACTTTTTACAGCCACAGGCTGGTTCATCTACACGCTGTTTGCTCAAGCTGCAAATTATACCTGGCAACTTACTGCGCAAACAGTAACAGATGGGCCACAACACCTGCCGCTTATTACTGCCCTTAAAGAAATTACCCATGCCAACGAGCGTTACGAAGTTACCATAGAACGTTACCTGCCTTATATTACAACTATATATATTATAGGCTTATTGTTCCATACGCTTCGTTTAGCATCGGCCTGGTTTCAGATGCAACAACTTAAGCAAAACGCAGTGCCCGATAGCCAACTGCAAAAACGGCTAAACCAGCTCTCTGTAATGCTTAATAACAAACGTGCCGTAATTGTAAGCTATGCCAACCGTATTGATGTACCTTGTGTTACAGGTTATTTAAAACCATTGATACTGTTGCCATTGTCGCTCTCTACCTACCTTTCGGCCAAAGAGGTAGAAGCCATTTTACTGCACGAACTTGCCCATGTAAAACGTAATGATTACCTCGTAAACTTGCTGCAGCATGTAATGTCGGTAATTCTTTTCTTTAATCCTTTTGTTTTATTAATGAACCGCATTGTAAACCAGGAACGCGAAAATAGCTGCGACGATATGGTTGTTGCCCTTACCGGCGAACCCCTGGTTTATGCACAGGCGCTTTTAAAGATCGAACAAAACAATGTGCGCTACCTGCCGCTTGCTTTGGCTGCCACAGGTAAAAAATATCATTTACTTAACAGAATTGAACGTATTATGAAAACTAAAAAACCGATGACCAACATCCGTCATGTAGTGTTGGCGTTTACTATACTTTTGGGTAGCATTACCAGCATAGCCTGGTTAAACCCCGCCATAGGCAGCGGCAAACTGTCTGTAAAAATCACCAATTTTTCGGGCATCATCAATAGCCTGAACTCAATTAGCGATACCAGCAAAAAAAGTGCAAAAGCATCTAAAGCAACAGTAGCGCATAAAAGCCATGTTGCTGCTAAGGGAGTAAGGGTTTATACCAAAAATGGCAAAACCTATTACTATTCAACCGGCATGGAAGATCCTAAACTGGAGGCTATGGGTAGGCAAATGGACGAGTATGGCAAACAACTGGATAAATATTATGGCAGTGCTGATTTTAAGAAATTAGAGCAAGGCCTGGAAAGTAAAGGCAAAGAGATCGAAGCATTTTACAACAATCCGGATTTAAAAAGAATACAAGACAGCCAGGAGAAAGTAAGCCATGAATTTGAAGCTGCTTATGGCGATAACAGCGAGCCCGAAAAAATAGGCAAACAAATGGAAGCCATTGGCAAAAAAATGGATACCTATTATAACAGCCCTGAGTTTAAGGCCATGAATGCCAAACTGATGAAAAAGTATGGCATCCCCGAAAACTACAATTACTCGAGCAGCGGCTACAAGCGCGATGAAAACTACGATAAATACCAGGCTGAATTAAAGAAAAACATCCCGGCCGAAGTAACAGGTTATAGCGATGACATGACAAAACTAGGCGAGCAGATGAGTAACCACTTTAACACTCCCGAAAGAAAAGCAGCTCAGGAAAAAATGCGCTCCATGGGCGATAGTATGCGCAGGGCATTTAACAATCCGCGCATAAAATCACAGCAGGACGAAATGCGTAAACTAGGCGAGCAGATGCGTGCCTATACTGCTAACCCCGAGGTTAAAAAGCTGCAACAGCAGATGAAAGCCCTGGGCGAAAAAATGCGGGAATACACCAACAGCCCTGAGTTTAAAAAACGTGCAGAAGAATGGAAAAACAGCATGAAAGCTGCCAACTGGGATTTTAACGACAACTTTAATGTAGATATACCAACACCTCCTGATGTACCAACGCCGGTAACAGCCCCTGCTGCAATTGCTATTCCGGTACCGGTAGCTGCACCAATGGTTGTACCCCCGGCACCACCTGCACCTACAAAACCATAAATACTAAAACTAATAGCAAGATAATCCCTTTCCTTAAATATTGATTTTGTAATTTAGTATCCTCAAAACGGGGATACTTTTTTATGCTTAAACAGCTCAGTATAAACAATTACGCTTTAATTGATAACCTGCAGATCAGTTTTGATGGCAGCTTAAACATATTAACCGGCGAAACCGGGGCAGGTAAATCCATTATTTTAGGGGCATTGTCGCTCATATTGGGGCAACGCGCCGAGAGCCGCTACTTTTTTAACCAGCAAAAAAAATGCGTTATAGAAGGTCAGTTCAGTATTGCGGGTTTCCTGCACCTTAAAAGTTTTTTTGAGGAGAATGACCTGGATTATGATGCCGAAACTATCCTTCGGCGTGAAATTTCTGCTGATGGTAAATCGCGGGCGTTTATTAATGATTCGCCTGTAAACCTTACTTTGTTAAAGCAGGTTGGCGAAAAACTGATTGATATCCATTCGCAGCATGCCACGGCCGAGATTAATGATCCCATATTTCAACTCTTAGTTGTTGATGCTGTTGCGAAGCACGAAGCGCTGTTAACCGATTATCAGACTAAATACCGCCGATATAAAAAATCAAACACGCAACTACAACAATTAATTGCCGAAAGCGATAAAGCCAAAGCCGATCTGGATTACTACCAGTTTCAGTACGACGAACTGGAAAAAGTAAATTTGGATGCCGATGAGCAGGAACCCTTAGAGCAAGAACTGTATACCCTTAACAATGCCGAAGAAATTAAGCGTAACCTGTTAGGTGCTAATTACCTGATGCAGGATGGCGAAGCAGCAGCACTTTTACAACTGAAAGAAGCAGCACAGCAATTGGGATCGCTCGAAAAATTTAACGCAGCCATTGGCGAATTAAAAGAGAGGTTGAACAGCGTGATCATTGAGCTGAAAGACATTTCGGCAGAAACAGATCAGTTGGAACAGCATACCCAAACCAATGAAGCCCGTGCCGAAGAAGTAAATACCCGCCTGAGCCTCATTTACAACCTACAGAAAAAGCATCGTGTAAATACCAATGCCGAACTGCTGCAATTACAAAATGAGCTCTCTGAAAAAATACAACAAGCATTATTTAGCGATGATGCCATTGAGCAGCTACAAAAAGAAATAACCCAGCAAAAGCAGGAACTGGAAGAACTGGCAGCCCGGTTATCCAACAATCGTGTTGCTGCCATCCCCGATATTGAAACCCAGGTAATGCAAACCCTCGCCGAAATGGGCATGGGCAATGCAGTGCTCAATATCGAACATAAAGTTTTGACTGAACTGAGCAATACCGGTACCGACCAGATCCGCTTTATGTTTACCGCCAATAAAGGGCACGCGCTGTCAGAGATGAGCAAAGTAGCTTCGGGCGGTGAGTTATCACGTTTAATGCTGAGCATTAAATCGCTCATTGCACGCTACACCGCTTTACCGACTATTATTTTTGATGAGATAGACACCGGTGTTTCCGGCGAGGTAGCCAACAAAGTAGGGCAAATTATGGAGCAGCTTGCTCAAAACCTACAGGTAATTACCATTACCCACCTGCCGCAAATTGCCAGTAAAGGCAGCAGCCATTACTTTGTTTACAAAGACGATGAAGCCGAGATTACCAAAACCCGCATTAAACAACTCACCGAACAGGAGCGTATTACCGAAATTGCCAAAATGCTAAGCGGCGATAAACCTGGTGAAAGTGCGTTACAAAATGCGAGGGAATTGTTGAACAGTTAGATGTAATAAAAAGATACTTACCTACCAAGCAATTGCTTTACCACATACGGAGGATCGCGAAAGAAATCATTGTATGACTGGAATAGCTGGGTTTGCTCATAACTGCGTATTTGTACACCATTATCACTAAACTCATAAATTAGGGAATCGGGATAAGCCAAAAGTATTGGCGAATGTGTTGCGATAATAAATTGCGATCGTTCTGCAATCAGTTCATGCATCCTGATAAGCATGGCCATTTGGCGTGATGGTGACAAGGCAGCTTCGGGCTCATCCAGAATATAAAATCCATTTCCCCTAAACCGGTGCAAAAAAATGGACCAAAAAGATTCACCGTGTGATTGCTCGTGTAATGATGTGCCTCCATATGAATTAATAATAAAGGGCTCACCACCTTCGGCATCCAATTTTTCAATTTCTGTTGCTACATTAAAGAGGCTTTCGCTTCTTAAAAAAAAACCATCGGTATGCCGGTAGGTACCCCTCGATGTAGTTATATGCTTGTACAGTTCAGAATGCGATTGCCGGGTACCAAAATTAAAATTAGCTGTGCCTCCTTCCGGATTAAAGCCGGAAGCCACAGCAATTGCCTCGAGCAATGTAGACTTACCGGCACCATTTTCGCCCACTAAAAAGGTAACCTGCGGATGAATTTTCAACTTATCTGCATTCTTGAAAAACGGGAGCGAAAAGGGATAGCTATTTAAGTTAACATCCCCTTTATTAAAGTAAATATCTTTTAACTCCCCCTTCGAAATCATTGTGATGCGTTTTGCAGGTACCTGTTATGTAAATATACAAAGCTTTAATCCATTCCTTTAATTCCATTTAAACACGTTTGCAACGCGTACTTAATCGGTTGGGCATTTACAATGCCGGCAAACGTTTAATAATAAACCCGGCTGAAGCGGATACAGGCCATTGTGGCTAAGGCTTGTGCAGTATGAGCGAAAGACGGGGCTGCATTTACCGACTAACACTACCCTTTCGTTTTCAAAATATCTTTTAATGATATTGTATTGAAGAAGATTCTTCACTGCGTTCTGAATGACAAATATTTTATAACTTTTTTGTACGTACGACCTTCGTTCTAAATAACAAGATGGGCGATGAAATTGCATCGTACAGCAATGGCAAGGCATATATAATTACTCGCCTTAATCCCTATCTCACTAACCTGTTACATATTATTAATCAAAACTCATCCCCTCTTCATACTAACTATCTAATATTGCAGTTATTTTGCAGTATGTTTAAGTGTACCCTGTTTCTGCTTATATTTTTCCCGTTTGTAGTGTTTGGGCAGGTAACTATTACCGGTAAGGTTACTGATATTACTACACACAAACCAATAGGTTATGCCAGTGTGATATTGAGTAATTCGTCTGTTGGTAACAGGACAGATACTACCGGCATATTTGTGTTACGCAATGTTAAGCCCGGGCAATACGACCTGGTGGCATCTATAGTTGGTTATGAAACCTACCAGATTACGCTAATGGTGAGCAATGCCAACCTAACCATTCCCCCTATAGAATTATTACCCAAAAGCATCAACCTGCAAGAGGTTATTATTAAGCCCGATGCAGAGTGGTTTAGGAATTATGAAATATTTAAGACAGAACTTTTAGGCGAAGGGCCGGATTCTAAGCAATGCAAGATCCTGAATCCAGACGTAGTGAAGTTACGTTTCGACGAGGGCAAGAATCAGCTTATTGGTTCCAGTACAGATTTTATCGAGATTGAAAACCGGGCGTTAGGCTACCGGGTAAAATACCTGTTAAGCGCCTTTAATAAGGATTACAAAAAGAGCATGATCTTTTATGAGGGATCTGTATTGTTTGAGGATCTGCCAACCAGTTCTCCTGAACAGGTAGAGCGTTATAAAAAGGCCCGCGAAAGGGCTTACTATGGTTCGATGCAGCACTTTTTGAAGGCAGCATTGCATAACCGGGCCGAGGACGATGGCTTTAAGGCACTCCAGATGGTGAAAATTCCAAATCCGAAGCGGCCATCTGATGAAGAGATCAAATCTAGAATGGCTTATTTTAATACCATTGGCAATTTCACGCGGTCATCAGAAGATTCGCTTTATAATTTGGAGCGGTTGAAACGACTGCCTAAAACTATCTTTTCTGTAGTTAAAGATCCACCGGTATACCCATCTATGCTGGTTAAACGTACCAACCAAACCGGTGTATATGTGATGACGTATACCGACTACCTATATGTAATGTACACCAAAACGCTTGATAACAGTTCGAACTCTTTGGTGTATCGCCCCACTGATACGCCTAATTATTCGACTAGCATCCTGACATTCTCAGAACCTCGTGTTTATTTTGATGACAACGGGCACATTATGAACCCGCTATCCATTGTTACAGAAGGTGCCTGGGGCAAAAACCGGGTATCGGGCATGTTGCCTATTGATTATGAGCCATCGGGGCCACCGCAATAGTTTGTAGATTATAACAACCCGTCGTGCCGAACTTGTTTCGGCATCCCACTGCTAAGTTTACTACCTGTATGGCACATACCTGTCCTGTGAGATCCCGAAACAAGTTCGGGATGACGGGCGAATAAATGTTAAAATAGAAAATATCATGCTGCTTGTTTCGGCACGACGATGTAGACATAAAAAAGGCCCGCTACTTAATCGTAGCGGGCCTCATATTTTAAGCTATAACTTTAACCTACTTCTGCTCTTCTTCAGTAGGTTTGCCTTCATCATTTGTACGGGCAACAATCTTAATGGCTTCAGTTTCCTTGTCAAAGTCAACCTCCATGGTATCGCCTTCGTTCATTTCACCTTTTAGAATCTCTTCTGCAATTGGGTCTTCCAGGTATTTCTGGATGGCACGTTTCAATGGGCGTGCACCAAATTGCGAATCATATCCTTTTTCGGCAATGGCTTCTTTAGCATTCAACGTAAGCTCAATTTTGTAGCCTAAGCTGTTGATACGTCCGAATAAGCTAGCCAACTCGATATCGATAATTTTGAAGATGTCTTCTTTGGTTAAAGAGTTAAACACGATCACATCATCAACACGGTTTAAAAATTCCGGCGCAAATGCACGGCGTAAAGCGTTTTCAATAACACCTCTTGAGTGTGCATCGGCTTGTGTAGTTTTTGCCGAAGTGCTGAAACCAACACCCTGACCAAAATCTTTTAACTGACGGGCACCAATGTTTGATGTCATGATGATGATCGTATTCCTGAAATCAACCTTTCGGCCTAATGAATCAGTCAACTGACCTTCGTCTAACACTTGCAGCAAGATGTTGAATACATCCGGGTGCGCTTTTTCAATCTCGTCCAGCAATACAACAGCATATGGTTTACGGCGTACTTTTTCTGTTAACTGCCCGCCTTCTTCGTAACCTACGTAACCCGGAGGCGCTCCAACTAAACGAGACACGGCAAATTTTTCCATGTATTCACTCATGTCTATCTGGATCAGCGCATCCTCGGTATCAAACATAAAACGGGCAAGCTCTTTGGCAAGCTCTGTTTTACCAACACCGGTTGGGCCTAAGAATATGAACGAACCGATTGGCTTTTTAGGATCTTTTAGTCCGGCACGGGTACGTTGTATGGCTTTGGTTAATTTCTTAACCGCATCTTCCTGACCAATAATTTTGTTCTGGATGCTTTCGCCCATATGCAATAATTTTTGGCTGTCACCTTGTCCAACTTTTTGAACCGGGATACCTGTCATCATGGCAACAACCTCGGCCACATTATCTTCGGTTACAGTATAACGTTTAGATTTTGTTTCGGCTTCCCAAACACCTTTAGCTTGTTCTAATTCTTCTAACAAGTGTTTTTCGGTATCGCGCAGTTTAGCAGCTTCTTCATATTTCTGGCTGCGAACCACACGGTTTTTCTCCACTTTAATTTGTTCAATTTTAGACTCAATATCCAAAATGTTTTGAGGCACATGGATGTTGGTTAAGTGAACGCGTGAGCCCGACTCATCCAAAGCATCAATAGCCTTGTCTGGTAAAAAACGGTCTGTAATGTAACGTGCAGTTAAAGCAACGCATGCTTTAATAGCTTCGTCGGTATAAGTTACACCATGGTGCTCTTCATATTTTTCCTTAATACGGTTTAATATCTCGATGGTTTCATCTGGCGTGGCAGGCTCTACCATTACTTTTTGGAAACGACGGTCTAACGCGCCATCTTTCTCAATGTACTGGCGGTACTCATCAAGCGTTGTAGCGCCGATGCATTGTATCTCGCCCCTTGCCAAAGCAGGTTTAAACATATTTGAGGCATCCAATGACCCAGAAGCACCACCGGCACCAACAATAGTATGTATCTCGTCGATAAATAAAATTACATCTGGTGATTTTTCCAATTCGTTCATTACGGCTTTCATCCGCTCTTCAAACTGGCCACGGTATTTGGTACCTGCCACTAATGAAGCTAAATCGAGCGTAACAACGCGTTTGTTAAATAACACCCTTGATACCTTACGCTGTACGATACGTAATGCCAGCCCTTCTGCAATGGCAGATTTACCAACACCCGGCTCACCTATCAGGATCGGGTTGTTCTTTTTACGGCGTGATAAAATTTGCGACACGCGTTCAATTTCTTTTTCGCGGCCAACGATCGGGTCAAGCTTGCCATCTTCGGCAGCCTTGGTTAAATCGCGTCCAAAATTATCAAGTACCGGTGTTTTTGATTTAATGTCAGACACCTTTTTAGGCTGGCTAAATGATTCTTCTTCTTTAAAGTCATCATCGCCGCCGGTTGATGAACCTGGCATTTCGTCTGTGATATTATTTTTGTGGGCTTCTACCTCACTTTTAAATATCTCGTAGTTCACATGGAACTGCATCAATAACTGTGATGCTATATTATCTTCATCGCGCAGAATGGACAGCAGCAAATGCTCTGTACCAATCACGTCGCTTTTAAATATTTTAGCTTCCAGGTAGGTGATCTTTAATACCTTCTCTGCCTGTTTAGTTAGCGGAATGCTGCCTATGTGCACATTTGTACCTGTTGTGCCCTTTACGGCATCCTCAACGGCACGGCGTAACCTGGATGTATCAACATTTAAGCCTTTCAGCAATTTGATAGCTATCCCGTCTCCGTCGCGGATAAGCCCGAGCAAAAGATGTTCTGTACCTATATAGTCATGGCCTAAGCGTAAAGCCTCTTCCCTGCTATACGAGATAACGTCTTTTACACGCGGCGAAAATTTAGCTTCCATAAAATACCTTTCAAATTAATTGTTAAACGCCCTGTTGATCTGGTTTGTTCTATACAGGTGCGGATAAATAGTAATTACAACAATATTGCCAACTTTTTAACCGCTACCGATACTTCGCTTTATTGATGGGCAATCTATTAAATATTGCTTTAAAACGATAATTATTATTCATCAAAAGATAGTTTTTTGACATTTAACTACCTGTTTGAGTATTTATTCACAAAATGGTTTATTCTATAATGACATAAACCTTATGTCCCTTGTGTGTATAAGCAATTTCGGCATTAAATATGACATTAAGGCATACAAGTTTTATACATTTCCACATTTCATTAACAAAGTCATTGCATAGTGCTTATTTTATGATATACGATATATACTTATGCGCAGTTGCAGGGCCGGGTAAAATACAGCTGTAAATGGGGACACTATTCTACTATAGTTGACGTAGAATGTCGGAATAATGTTACATAAGACCTTATATTATTGACTTTCAAGCCTATAAAAAATGTATATATATTTGATTCAAATACTTCTTCCTATTTTATGTAACCAAAAGAAGTAAAACATTAATATTGCCCCGATTGGCACCATAAGTAGCCTTGAGCTCATAAATAGTAAAAAACTAAATGACAAAAAAAACCCTTTCCGATCTTAGTAACGAAGAATTACTTAAAAACGAAAAAAAGATAAAAGCAATTACCCTAGTTTTTGCCGGGTTATTACTCGTTTTGTTTTTTGCCCTCCTATTATTATCCGTAAAAAAAGGGATTAGCGTATTAATAGTTACCCCAATTGCTTTACTGCCCCTTTTAATTGTTTTGCTCAACAATTGGAATGACCTGAAAAAAGAAATAAAGCTTAGAAATATATAGCCGCCGGTTGGTCAACGTTGCTAACCCACGTGTGTTGCGTGTGAAAACAAGAAATCATAGCGACTCTGTATCAAAACAACTCCGGGCAACGTCTGTACTTAAGGCGTGCATAGCACACTCAGAAACTATAACTTTATGAAAAACTACAAATTATTAAGCTTTGCTGCCCTGCTAGCTTTGGCAGCATGTAACGTTAATTCGAAAACCACCAGCACTAACACAACAGATTCCTTATCGCACAACGATACCGCAAAAAATGCCAGCAAAGCCCTCTTTGTAAACATGCAGATCAAAGACACCATTAACGTGGGCGATTCTGTATTGTTGAAATTCACGGTACATAACCCGGCCGACAGCACACAGCAGTTTTGCAAATGGCATACCCCATTTGAGCCGCTGCTAAGCAAATACCTGGAGGTTAAAAACGAAGCCGGCACCGAAGCAGATTATCGCGGCGCAATGGCCAAAAGAATTATGCCGCCGCCCGTAAGCAGCTACATTAAAGTTAACCCCAAAGATAGCATGACCAGCAACGTTGATCTGCTAAAAGGTTTTGCCATAACCCAACCCGGCAAATACACCATCACTTATGTTGGCCAAAACATGAGTGGCTTGGTAAGTGAACAAACGGTGTCGTTTGTTTATTTGAAGAAATAATTATCTCCTAAATATGCTATAAAGGATAGAATAATGATGCCCTTTCTGGTCCATGTGTTAGTGTATAAGTATTCAACATTGCTATACCATCTTTTTTGCTATTGTATTCGAATCGCCTTAATTTTTATGCAATCCTTTCGGCTCTCTTGTAATCCAAACTTATAAAACAGATATTTGGGACTATCTCATAAATCTAAAAATGGCAGACGAAAAGATCATATTCTCGATGGCCGGTGTAAATAAAGTTTACCCGCCTCAAAAACAAGTACTCAAAAATATATACCTGTCGTTTTTCTATGGCGCCAAAATTGGTGTTATTGGTTTAAACGGTTCGGGTAAATCATCGGTATTAAAAATTATTGCCGGTTTAGATAAAGCCTACCAGGGCGAAGTGGTGTTTTCACCGGGCTTTACGGTTGGTTACTTAGCCCAGGAGCCTATCCTCGATCCTGAAAAAACAGTACGCGAAATCGTAGAAGAGGGTGTGGCCGAAATTACCGCCATACTAAAAGAGTACGAAGAGATTAACGAAAGCTTCGGCCTGCCCGAAGTTTACGAAGATGCCGATGCCATGGATAAACTAATGGCCCGACAGGGTGTATTGCAGGATAAAATTGATGCTGTAAATGCCTGGGAACTGGATACCAAACTGGAGCGTGCTATGGATGCCTTGCGCTGCCCGGAACCTGACACCAAGATTAGCGTACTCTCTGGTGGTGAGCGCCGCCGCGTGGCCTTGTGCCGCCTGCTATTACAAGAACCAGATGTGCTTTTATTGGATGAGCCTACCAATCACCTAGATGCAGAATCTATAGATTGGCTGGAGCAACACTTAAAACAATACAAAGGAACCGTTATCGCTGTAACCCACGACCGTTACTTCCTGGATAACGTAGCCGGCTGGATCCTGGAACTTGACCGTGGTGAAGGTATCCCTTGGAAAGGCAATTACTCATCGTGGCTGGAGCAAAAATCAAAACGCCTGGCCCAGGAAGAGAAAACCGAAAGCAAACGCCAGAAAACTTTGGAGCGCGAGCTGGAGTGGGTACGTATGGCACCAAAAGCCCGCCATGCTAAAGGTAAAGCACGTCTGTCAAACTATGACAAATTGGCTTCGGAGGAAACAAGGGAGAAAGAAGACAAACTGGAGCTGTTCATTCCGCCGGGCCCGCGTTTGGGTAATGTGGTAATTGAGGCCAACGGTGTAACCAAAGCCTATGGCGATAAAATATTATTTGACAACCTTACCTTCTCATTGCCGCCGAACGGCATAGTAGGTATCATCGGCCCAAATGGCGCGGGTAAAACTACGCTGTTTAGATTAATTACCGGCCAGGACGAACCGGATGCCGGTACTTTCCGTGTAGGTGATACCGTAGCCCTGGGTTATGTGGATCAAAACCATGATGACCTTGACCCGGAGAAATCGGTATGGGAAAACGTAACCGACGGGCTGGACAATATGATGCTGGGTAACAAAGCGATTAACTCCCGTGCGTATGTATCCAAGTTTAACTTCAACGGTGCCGATCAGCAGAAAAAAGTTGGTGTACTATCCGGTGGCGAGCGTAACCGCGTACACTTGGCCATTACCTTAAAGAAAAGCTCGAACGTATTGCTATTGGATGAGCCGACCAACGATATCGACGTAAATACATTACGTGCTTTGGAAGAAGCCCTGGAGAACTTTGCAGGCTGTGCCGTAGTCATCAGCCACGATCGCTGGTTCCTTGACAGGATCTGTACGCACATTCTTGCTTTCGAAGGTGAATCGCAGGTTTACTTCTTCGAAGGTAATTATTCTGATTACGAAGAAAACCGCAAGAAACGTTTAGGTGATATTGCACCCAAAAGGTTGCGGTACAAAAAATTGGTAGGATAACAACATGAGCGACACAAGGTATTGTGTCGTTACGAATTTTAACGCAGAAAGCCGCTCAAATAGAGCGGCTTTCTGCGTTAATTATAAATTTATCTTACCAGATTTTCACTCTCGCGTTTTCT
>NZ_MPPL01000001.1:4202311-4215041 GCF_001911425.1 Mucilaginibacter polytrichastri
GCTTGTATAATTTATCGCCGGGTTTCACATCAAATGCTTTGTACCAGGCATCCGTATTCGAGATTGGGCCGTTTACACGATACATGGCGGGTGAGTGCGGGTCGTTGTTGATTCGCATCCGGGTAGACTCATCCCTGTTTTTACTACGCCAAATTTGGGCAAGGGATAAAAAGAAGCGCTGGTCTGGCGTAAAACCGTCTATCTTGTGGTCGCTTTTGCCTTCGGCTGTTCTTTTAAAGGCTTCGTAGGCTAAAGCTACACCACCGTTATCAGCAATGTTTTCGCCCAAAGTCAGGTTACCATTTACATGCGTATCTCCTAAAACAGTGTAGGCATCATATTGCTTGGCTACTGCCTGAGTTTTAGCTTTAAATTTGTCATTGTCCTCTTTGGTCCACCATACATTCAGGTTACCATCCTTATCATACTGGCTGCCCTGGTCGTCAAAACCGTGGGTCATTTCGTGGCCAATTACCATCCCTATGCCGCCGTAATTAATGGCATCATCGGCATCCTTGTCAAAAAACGGATATTGCAATATCCCCGCAGGGAACACAATTTCATTAAAACTTGGATTGTAATAAGCATTCAGCGTTGGCGGTGTCATCCCCCATTCGGTTCTGTCTACCGGCTTATTTACCTTATCAACCATCTCTTTATAGTTATGCTTAGAGATAGATTGCATGTTGTTATAAAAAGCATCTTTGCTAATCGTCACATCATCATATTTTTTCCACTTATCAGGATAACCTACCTTTTTAGTGAAAGCATTTAGTTTAATAATTGCTTTCTCCTTGGTAGCCGGGCTCATCCAGTCCAGTTTTTCAATCCGTTCTTTATAAACAGCCTGCAGGTTATTTACCAGGTCGGTGATCCGTTTTTTAGCCTCGGGTGTAAAATACTTTTTTACATAGATCTGCCCAAGCAATTCGCCCAAACCGCCATCAACAGTAGTAACCATTGTTTTCCAACGTTCTTTAGGTTGCTTTTGCCCGTTAAGGGTTTTGTCGTTAAACTCGAAGCTTGCCGCTCTAAAATCTTTGCTCAGGTAATTGGCGCTACCGCTCAAAGCCATAAACTTAAGCTTGGTTTTCCAGGTAGCTATCGGTTCAGCTTTTAGCATTTTAAACAAGGCAATATCATACTTTGGCTGGCCAACTAATACGGTATCAGTTTTAAAGCCCATGCGTTTAAACAAGTCGTTCAAATCAACATCTGTTATTTTTTTCTGAATATCGGCAACAGCAAACTTGTTATAGTTTTTTATCGGGTCGCGCAATTCAACCGGGGTAGAGTGCGATTTTGCCAGTTCGGTTTCGAGTTTTAAAATATCTTGTGCATTTTTTGCCGCATTAGCTGCATCTACACCAGTTAAAATAAACAGCTTGGTAATATAGGCAACATATGCTTCGCGGATCTTTTTGGTATCGGCATCTGTTTTAAAATAGTAATCGCGGTTAGGCAGGCCTAAACCATCCTGGTCAAACTGGGCAACATTTTGCTTGCTGTTGCGGCCATCAGGCGCTACATAAAAGCCAAACAGATAACCATCGCCATCTTTATAGCTGCCTGCTACATAATTAATCAGGTCTTTATAATCTTTAAGTGCATCAATTGCTGCAAGCGTTGGTTTAATTGGCGAGTCGCCCAGCTTATCTATAGCTGTAGTATCCATACCGCTGTTATACAAATCGCCTACTTTTTGCTCGGCGCTGCCTTTAGCAGCATCTTGTTTAACTGCGTCTTCTAAAATTTGGTGTAAACTTTTTTGGGTATTGTTAAATAATTGCTTGGCTAAACCCCAGCCCGTTTCAGACGCAGGTATTTCGGTTTTTTTAAGCCAGTCTCCGTTAGCATATTCAAAAAAGTTGTCGCCAGGCTTAACTGTGGTATCCATACCGGCTTTATCAAAAAACACGGTACGCTTGGGTGCTTCGGTACTTTGCTGGCTTTTTTTGGTATTACATGCAGCGGTTAAAACTGCAGGCACAGCCAGCCATAATAGGGGTTTGATATTCATTGAAATTATATTTACGTAAAGATGCGTAACCGCAAGCAAATATTAAAACGCCATTTTCAATCCATAATTGTGCTTTAAGCTGTTGATAATTAGGCTTGTGTTAACAAATAAATAATCTGGGCTTCATTTATTTATGGAAACTAATTGCATACTTTTATAAACCACTGGCAAGGTTTCTGAAAATTTATACTTAATACAATTTTTATGACCTGGAGAAAATTTAGCGGTGAAATACTGCAAACCCCCATTATTGAAGAAGTAGAAAGAACAATTGAGCGCGAAACCCTGCTGGGTAACAAGCTTAAAGTTTGCATTGGTACAGACTCGCAAGTAAAAGGTTCTGTTACCGATTTTGCAACGGTTATTGTTTTTTTACGCGAACAGCGCGGCGGCTTTATGTACATCCACCAGGAACGTACCTCACAAAAAATGAGCATTAAAGAAAGGATGCTGTCTGAAGTGCAAAAATCAATTGATATTGCCTACAAGCTTTGCGATCTGCTGGATTTGTACGAAGTTGACCTGGAAGTACATGCCGACATTAACACCAACCCGATGTTTAAATCGAACCAGGCCCTGCACGAGGCCATGGGTT
This sequence comes from Mucilaginibacter polytrichastri, assembly GCF_001911425.1. Taxonomy (GTDB): domain Bacteria; phylum Bacteroidota; class Bacteroidia; order Sphingobacteriales; family Sphingobacteriaceae; genus Mucilaginibacter; species Mucilaginibacter polytrichastri. The sequence goes on from NZ_MPPL01000001.1 coordinate 4,204,927, forward strand.
ATATTTTAAGCATGGGCTTTGTTTTTAAAGCCAAGCCAGAAGCGTTTGCAAGTTCGTACTGCGCTAACAAAATGGTGCAATAATTTTTCTGCATAGATTAATCTGTTTTGGCTATATTGGCTAAACAAATAATCTGCCATGAAAAAGTATGCCCTGTTTATTGCCCTGCTTATAGGCGCAATATATGTTAAAGCGCAAGCCCCTGCCGAGGACAAATCAACCCTTACCAAGGTTGGCCAGCAAGTGCCTGCCTTTGATTTTTATACCGACCAAACCAAAACAGCATCGATAGAAAGCTACAAAAGCAAAATTGTACTGCTTAACTTTTTTGCTACCTGGTGCCCACCATGCCGACTGGAGTTGCCGCGTGTACAAAAAGAAATTTGGGACAAATATAAAGACAACCCCAAATTTGCATTGTTTGTATTTGGCCGCGAGCAAGGCTGGGATAAAGTACTCCCCTTTAAAGAAAGCAATAACTACACTTTTAGCATTTTACCCGATGAAGGCCGTAAAATTTTCAGCCTGTTTGCCACACAATCTATACCCCGTAATGTAGTACTTGATGAAACCGGAAAAATCATTTATCAATCGATAGGTTACAGCGAAAAAGATTTTGCCGAACTACTTAAAATATTGGATACACACATTAACAAACCTTTAATGTAATATTGGGTTAAGCAATTGTGAAAACCTATCAATTCAAATGGGAGCAAGCCATGCCGGTAAGCATGGAAACCGCCTGGAGCTTTTTTTCGTCGCCGTTAAACCTCGCCAAAATTACCCCGGCCGAGATGAACTTTACGGTAACGTCTGATTATTCGGAACAAACCGTAATGTACCCGGGGATGCTTATTACCTACAAGGTGTCGCCTTTAATGGGCTTAAAGCTAAATTGGGTTACCGAGATTACCCATGTCAAAGACAAAGAATATTTTGTAGATGAGCAACGCTTTGGCCCTTACGCCTTATGGCATCACGAGCATCATTTTAAAGAAATTGACGGCGGAGTGCTCATGACAGATCTGCTTACCTACGCCATTGGCTACGGCCCGATAGGCGGATTTGCCGATAAACTGTTAGTGGCAAAAAAAGTAAGGGGTATTTTTACCTATCGAGAAAAAGCAGTAATAGAGCTTTTTGGCCCTTACTACAAGCCGGTATAATTATATAGCCTGCTTTTGCAGGTTAGTAATTAAAATCTGAACGAACCTTGCAAACTGCCACCGTAACCAACACCGGTATTTACACCTGTTAAAGTGTAGAAGCCGGAAACAGCTAAAGAAATCCTGCGCGAAAACGTATGGCCGTAGGTTAATGAAGTACGGGTATAACTGTAATTACGGGCAGCGCCGGCCAAAACAACAGCCGAGTTAGCAGTAGAATCTGAACTGTGTGAGTATACACCCGATACATCTACAGAAACATGATTAGCTTTATCTAAAGATAAGCCTATAGCTGCCAGGTAAGTAAACTGCCACGGTGCTTCCGAACCAAAAAACTGTCTGTAACCGGCTTCCAGGTTATAATAACCTTTTTTGCTGTTTAGGGTATAAGCGCCGGTATTCATTAACTTAACCTCAGACCCATACATGCCTAAGCCAAGGGTTTGTGCATCATACTTATCATACATCGGCACTATGGCACCCACGTATATGGAAGTATAATTTTTGTATTTATAGTTAATCAAATTATAACTTAAGCCCAATTGCAAATCGCCGAGGCCGTTATGATATTTATCTGTAGTGCTTTGATTTGATACCTGGCGCGAAAAAGGCACACTAAAAATAAAATCTGTACGGCGCGAAAGCCCATAACTGCCAAAAAGGCCTAAAGTATAAGATGTAAAAGCGGTTTTACTATTGGTATGCAGTTTCCCGTAAATATCCCAGTAGTCTTTAGCGGCATAAATGGTAGCACTGGTACCCAATAAAAAGCGTTGCTTGCCCATTGGCCAACCTGCATATGCCTGTTGCTGAGTAGCAAGAAATGTAAGTATTAATATAAGCGTAAAAACTTTCTTCATGTTAATGTTGTGCTAAAAGCTACGGTAAAATAAACGTTTCTTTAATCCAGTAGTATTGAAACTGGTAATAGTTATCATCAACCTCGTGTGTAAGATCGGGGCTAACCCAGGTTTCTTTCTTTTTACTCCCCAACTGGTTATACATGGCATAGCTACATCTGGGCGGGCAAAGTTCGTCAAGCAAACTAATAGCCAGCAGTACGGGGCATTTTACCTGGGGCGCAAAGTTAATAGGGTCGTAATAATCCCAAAGGGCAAATAATTTCTTCTCTGTAAAAGAGTGCGTTCTTTGTACATAATCATTAAGCATCCATATTGGCGATTTTTTCTCCGGATACAGAGTTGGGCCAATCTTAATGGCATCACGCAAATCAGCGTAAAGCGGCAGCTCGGCAGTTACCAGTTTTACGCGGTTATCAAGCCCGGCTAAGGCTATCGCTAAACCGGCACCCTGGCTACCACCAACTACCCCAACTCTTTCGGTATCAAATCCAAAAAAATCTGCATAGGCAGTAATAAAATCCAAACCACGTATACAATCCATGTATACACCCCGGTAAATATATTCATCCCGCGAATCAATATGAAACAGGTTATATTGTCCGTAATACTTTATCGCATCCTTACTGTTGCCATTGCCGCGCACATTGAGGTTAAATACAGCAAAATCGTCATCGTCCATAGTGGGCTTCATGGTTACAATATATCCCGGCAAACGATATTTAACAGGTATGTGGTGCGGGCGCTTTACAGGCATGGTTAACCAGCCACGTATAATGGCATTACCCCACGAGTGCATCTCTACCAGGTATACATCTTTTTGCTTAGTAGATTGTTCGGGGTCTTTGGTTACTTTAAATTGCGGCGCAATTTTTTTCAGCGTCTCTTTGCCACTATCCCAAAAAGCATCAAAATCATTTGGTTTATTAACTACCGTAGCCTTAATTTTTTCGGGCGCAACACCAAATATTCGCTTTACGGTATCATCGTAATCTGTTAAATTAAGCATAAACTTAACCTGGTAAAAGCCTGCTGTTTGGTGCGGCAGGCTAATAACCATACTTTGGCTACCGTTTTTACTTACCTTAAAGTCGTAGCTTTTTTCGTAAACCTTGTCGCCCAGGTCTGTATTAACCAACACGGTTAGTTTACCTTGCTGTTTGGTTGGGTAGGTGCTTTTAACATCAAAAGCATACCTTATTTTATCGTCTTCTTTAAAAAGAGATTTTTTAGGCGACGCATTTACCTTAATTTCCATCTCGCCATCTACCGGAGTTTCGGCAGGCACCAGGGCCTTTGCTTTTGTTACTTTTGCTTCCTTAAGCGGTAAACTCGGAATCAGCTCGCCGGCTGGATTATGTTGCCCGTACATAAATGCCGGCATCATCAATATAGCTATAAGTATGCAATAGGTGTTTTTCTTCATTTTGAGTGCACAGTAGTTGCAGAACCAGGACTTTGAGGCGATACCTTATTAGCATCCTTATTCTTAATTAAAAAATCGGATTTACGAATGTAATGATTCAATGGCTCTTCTATTGTTTTAAACAGCAGGATAGATATGCCATTCAATATAATAAATATATAAAGCAAGTTCAATGCATCATATTCAAATGGCGAATGCCATGCTATTCCCCATTTATCGTACCATTCAAATACCTTATCATTAAGCCAGTTTACACCATCATGTAAATACCTGTACATATAGCCCAAATGGATAAGGTAAAATATATAAGAACTTTTGCCCAGCAGTTCTACAAACTTGTTGGATAGTACCTTCTTTAAAACAGTTGTTTCGGTAAGCAACCCGTAAAAGAAAACAGCGATAGATATAGCCAGTAAATAGTTATTGGTAACAATACCCCAGGGGTTGTGCAAACCTGCCGACCAACCTTTTGGAATTGACAGTAGTGACATAATTAACGGGCAAATAAACACCATTAAAATACCGATGTAGGTATATAGTAAGTTATTGCTGCGTGCTACTCCTTTTTTATGAATGATAAGCGCTAATTGAATGCCCACAAAAAACTCGAAACAGCGGCCCAAGAAGGTGTAAACCATCATAAAGGTAAAATTTCCGAAGAAACCGTACCAAATGAAGTTGCGAAATACCAGCACCAACAAAGCACCTAAGCCTGTTACAAATAGCGGTTGAATATAGAATTTGTTATACTTTTTAGCAACTAGAAAAATGAATGGCGCCGAAAAGTAAAAGCATTCCTCAACCGTAAGCGACCATCCCTGGGCTATGCCCGTAAACTTTAAATCATTGAAAAAACCGCGCAAAAAGGTAATGTTCATCAGCATTAAACCAAAGGGATGTGCAAAGCCTGCCGTTACCTGTGCATCGCCCGTAAAGTAATAATAGATGAATGCCCCGATAGTAAGAAAAAAGTACATGGGGTATATGCGGGCTACCCTGTTTTTAAGGTACTGCTTAAACCAATCTGCGGTTAAATAAAAATTGTTGTAATAACGATAAGCAATCAAAAAACCTGATAAAACAAAAAAGATAGTTACCCCAAAATGGAACTCTTGCAGAAATCTTTTCACACTATGGGGAAAAGATTCATCAAAAGCATACTCGTAGTGGGAAATAAAAACCAGGTATGCAGCTAAAGCACGTACACCTGTTAGGGCAGGTATGTAATTTTGCAGCGTTTTTTGTGACAAAGTTTATGTATTATTTATTAATAGGCTAGTAATTTATAGTACTATCAACGCAATTACAATACCATGAAGAAGCAAACAAGACTACAGTAATGCAGACCCTTGTATAATACCATTATTGGCCAGCTTTTGATCTATATAATATTGTATTTCAGACTTTTTCAATTGCCAGTTAGGCGCAATAAGTAGTTCGCGATCGGAGAGGCCAAACAGGCGCTGCACAACAACATCCGGCCTTACCAATGGTAACAGTTCGCATAAAAAGTTGGCGTACTCATCAAGCGTAAAAAGCTTAAATGGTTCGCGCTTGTATTTCACCCCCATTACAGAACCCTCTACAATGTGCAGGTGATGAAACTTCACAAACTTAATTTGTTTGTGGCGGTTAATCTCGTCGGCATATTTCAGCATCATCTCCTTAGTTTCCCATGGGAAACCGAAAATGGTGTGTACGCAAATATCCAGTTTGCTGTTCTTAACCAGTTCGAGTGCATTTAGCAGATCCTCGTGACTACAGCCACGGTTAATCTGACCGAGTGTTTCGTTATAAATCGATTCCATACCCATTTCCAGATCCACATCAAAGCGGTCGGTATAGCTTTCCAGCAGGGCTATTTTTTCGGCATCTATACAATCCGGGCGCGTGCCTACAGATAGGCCTACAATGTTTTCGGTATCGATACTTAATGCCTCGTCATAAAGCATTTTCAAATAATGCGTAGGTGCATAAGTATTGGTATTGGGCTGAAAGTAGATAATAAACTTGTCGGCCTTATTACCCTTACGGGCACGTTCCATGCCTTGTATCACCTGTTCCCTTAAAGTAGGTGCCTGGCGCGAAACAGATGGTGTGAAAGAATCTACATTACAATAGGTACAGCCGCCGTAACCTTTAGAGCCATCGCGGTTGGGGCAGGTAAACCCGCCATCAACAATAACCTTAAATACACGCTGACCGTTGTACTTTTCGCGCAGCCAGGCACCGTAATTATTGTAACCCTTAAACCCTTGCGCAACTGCAGCCTCTTTAACTTCCATCGGCGCAAAGATACAAATTATAACAGCTAAAACATGGGTAATCAGTCCTGTAATAGAGTAAGTGTGTTATTGGGCTGTCAGTTTTTTGAAGATATCCCGCGCGTGTTTGCAACGCGTGCGGATTGGTTGGGTGTTTATAACGCTCTTGGATCGGGCATTACAAATGCCCTGCCGTATTAAGCACGCGTTGCAAACGCGCGCAAGTCAATAAACCTTATCAACCTTCAGCTACTCACTCCTTCCCTCCCTCACTCCTTCAAAACTAATATTATGCACGCATAGTATTAATGACTAAATTTGTTTTGTAACCAATTATTCCTGCTGCATGGAAAATGTTCCTGTATATAAAAATACTTACAAAATCCGTTTTGTAACGGCCGCCTCATTGTTCGACGGGCACGATGCTACGATCAATATTATGCGCCGCATCCTGCAATCCAGCGGGGCCGAAGTAATCCACCTGGGGCACAACCGCTCGGTAGATGAAGTGGTGAATTGCGCTATACAGGAAGATGTGCAGGGCATTGCTTTAACCTCTTACCAGGGCGGGCACATCGAGTATTTTAAGTATATGCACGATCTGTTGAAGGAACGCGGTGCCGGCCACATCAAAATATTTGGCGGTGGTGGCGGTGTTTTTCTGCCAAAGGAAATTGAGGAATTACAAGCTTACGGTATCAGTAAAATATATTCACCGGATGATGGCCGCCGTATGGGCCTGCAAGGCATGATTAACGATATGCTGCAGCAGTGCGACTTTGAAACCAAAGTAACCCTGAACGGCGAAATGAAGCATTTGCCACAAAAAGATGCTAAGGCAATTGCCCAGTTAATTACCCTTGCCGAGAACCATTACGAGCAATTACCCAAATCAATAACAGCCCCATCTGCTTCGGATAAAACTGCCAATAAAGCTATCCCCGTACTTGGTATTACCGGCACCGGCGGCTCGGGTAAATCATCTTTAGTAGATGAGATCGTTCGGCGTTTTTTGGCCGAGACAGACAAAACGATGGCCATCATTTCCGTCGATCCATCCAAACGCAAAACAGGCGGTGCTTTGCTGGGCGACCGTATCCGGATGAATGCCATCAATAACCCACGCATTTACATGCGATCATTGGCTACCCGGCAGGCCAATCTCGCTTTGTCGGGCTACGTGCAAGAGTCGATAAATATTTGTAAAGCCGCAGGCTTCGATCTCATTATTGTAGAAACATCGGGCATTGGCCAGAGCGATACCATGATTACCGATTATTGCGATGTAACACTCTACGTAATGACGCCCGAATTTGGCGCAGCCACGCAATTGGAAAAAATTGACATGCTGGATTTTGCTGATCTGGTCGCCGTTAACAAATTCGACAAGCGCGGCGCACTGGATGCCATACGCGATGTACGCCGCCAATATAAACGCAACCACCTGCTGTTTGATGCAAGCGATGATAGCATGCCAGTTTTTGGCACTATGGCATCACAATTTAACGACCCGGGCATGAACAGTTTGTTTGATGCCCTGATGAAAACCATTGCTGCTAAAACAGGCATCGACTTTCATCCTAATTTACCTGAGCAAACCATTGAGCAGGACAAAATCTATATTATTCCGCCCGACCGGATCCGATACCTGGCTGAGATTGCGGAGAGCAGTGTTGCTTATACCACGTGGGTAAATGAGCAGTGTAAAATTGCGAAACAGCTGTTTATGGTTAAGGGGACGATGGATTTATTAGCAGAAAACACATCGCTTAAAGAACACACGCCTAACCCCTCTCAAGAGGGGAAAAACCTCACCCCAACCCTCTCCAAAGGAGATGGGGTTAAAGATGGTTTGCAAGAAATTTATCAATATTTAGAAGATCACCTGTATCCTGATTGCAAACGGTTATTGAAAGAATGGCCGGATACAATACAGAAATACAAGGCCGATAACTTTATTTATAAGGTGCGGGATAAGGAAATTAAACAGCCGTTGTTTAGTACTTCGCTGTCACAATTGCGCATCCCTAAAATATCGTTGCCTAAGTATGAAGCATGGGGCGATGTTTTACGCTGGTTGCTGACAGAGAATTTGCCGGGCGAATTTCCTTATGCCGCTGGTGTGTTCCCGCTGAAACGCGAGGGTGAAGACCCAACCCGCATGTTTGCCGGCGAAGGCGGCCCCGAGCGTACCAATAAACGTTTCCACTATGTGTCACTAGGTCAGCCTGCACACAGGCTCTCAACCGCCTTTGATTCGGTTACCCTTTATGGCGAAGACCCGCATATACGCCCTGATATTTACGGTAAAATTGGTAACGCAGGCGTAAGCATTGCCACTTTGGATGATGCTAAGAAACTGTATTCCGGCTTTGATCTTTGCAGTCCGTCAACCTCTGTATCCATGACTATTAATGGCCCTGCACCTATGTTGCTTGGCTTTTTTATGAATGCGGCTATAGATCAGCAGTGTGAAAAATATATTATAGAAAACAAGCTGGAATATTTGGTTGAGGCGAAGTTTAAGGAGTTTTATGATGATAAGGGATTGGAGCGGCCGGTGTATGTTTCCTCTTCGACCGTAAAAGCCTCACCCCAGCCCTCTCCGGAGGAGAGGGGGCAGAATGATCGTGGTTATAAAACTGCGGATACCCGGATATGGGAAATTTTGAAATCCAATTCAAGAGATAATAGAAAAAATCAAACTGAGGCCGAAAACATTTTATGGCAGCAGCTTCGTAATAGCAAAACGAAATACAAAATTCGCAGGCAGCATGCTGTAGATGGCTACATCGCAGATTTCATTTGTTTATCCAAAGGGCTTATCATCGAAGTAGATGGCGGCTATCACGATTTTACCGTAGAGCAAGATGAAGTAAGGACAGCTATTCTCAAGGAAGAAGGTTTTGACGTTATTAGATTTACTAATGATGAGGTTATAAACGACACAGAAAACGTTATAAAAAAAATTACCCTAACACTAAATACTCAACAGGATAAAAAAACTCAAACTTTTATTTCTAACTCCCTCTCCCCCGGAGAGGGCTGGGGTGAGGCTAAACAAGCATCTCTCCCCGAAGGCAACAACGGCCTCGGCCTCCTGCTTCTCGGCCTAACCGGTGATCAGATCCTTCCACCAGATACTTACGCAAAAATTAAGGCTTATGCCATAGCCAACGTTCGCGGTACGGTACAGGCAGATATTTTGAAGGAAGACCAGGCGCAGAATACCTGTATATTTTCTACCGAGTTTGCATTGCGGTTAATGGGCGATATTCAGCAATATTTTATTGATGAAAAGGTACGTAACTTTTATTCGGTATCCATTTCGGGCTATCACATTGCCGAGGCCGGGGCTAACCCGGTTACGCAGCTGGCCTTTACCCTGGCTAACGGCTTTACTTATGTAGAGTACTACTTAAGCAGGGGAATGAATATCGACGATTTTGCACCCAACCTGTCTTTCTTCTTCTCCAATGGTATCGACCCCGAGTATTCGGTAATTGGCCGGGTAGCGCGCCGTATCTGGGCTAAGGCCATCAAGAATAAATATAAAGGTAATGATCGCTCGCAGAAGCTTAAATACCATATCCAAACAAGTGGCCGTTCTTTGCATGCACAAGAGATCGACTTTAATGATATCCGCACAACCTTGCAGGCCCTGTATGCCATTTATGATAACTGCAATTCGCTCCATACCAATGCGTACGACGAGGCTATTACTACCCCTACCGAAGAATCTGTCCGCCGCGCAATGGCTATCCAACTCATTATTAACCGCGAACTGGGGCTTACTAAAAACGAGAACCCTATACAGGGCGCATTTATTATTGAAGAACTGACCGATCTGGTAGAAGAAGCCGTACTTGCCGAGTTTAAACGGATCAATGACCGTGGCGGTGTACTGGGCGCTATGGAAACCATGTATCAACGCAGCAAAATTCAGGAAGAATCTCTGTACTACGAAACCTTGAAACATACTGGCGAGTTTCCGATCATCGGGGTAAATACTTTCCTTAATAAAAAAGGTTCGCCAACCCTGGTGCCTGCCGAAGTGATCCGTGCTACAGAAGAAGAAAAGCAATTACAGATAACCACGCTGGAAGCCTTTAAACAGCGAAACGCCGATAAAGCACCCGCCCTGCTAAAAACATTGCAACAAACAGCCGTAGATGGCGAAAATACTTTTGAACAACTGATGGATGTTTGTAAATATTGCTCTCTTGGGCAAATCTCTAATGCCTTGTACGCAGTGGGTGGGCAGTATAGAAGGAATATGTAAGGATACATGCCGCCGATAATTCTCATTCCCCTCTTGAGAGAGTAATAGCCTATGAAAAGACAGGATAAAAAGTTATCTTTATGATAATGAATATAATAGAAGTGCTTGCAAGGTATT
>NZ_MPPL01000001.1:4215881-4227353 GCF_001911425.1 Mucilaginibacter polytrichastri
GCGCGGAAGATTGCGTGGTGGAAGGGGTGTGTTATGCGTATGGCAAAGCAGCACTGATAAATAACACACCCCTAATTCCTCTCGAGAGGGGAAATGAAATTATCGCCTCTTCTCCACTTTATCGTAAAATCCGCCAAACGAATTAACCTTCACGGCATCCTCGTTAAAGAAATCGCCGGGGAAACCTAGCTTGATGGCGCTTACTTCATCCAAACGTTTCAACTGATCGACGGTCAGCGTTACATCTAACGTTTTTAAATTGTCTTTTAGCTGGTCTACTTTGGTGGCACCTACAATTGGGGTACAGGAAAAACCTTGTTGCATGGTCCACTTAAGGGCTACATGTGCCGGCGATACACCAATTTCATCGGCAATGGCCATTACTACTTTGGTAATGCGCTCGCTGTTTTCGTCGCGGCGGTTACTTTCTGCTTTCACGCGGCCTTGCTCACCTTTCAGGTATTTACCGGTTAGGGCCCCGCCTGCTAAGGGTGCCCATGGAGTAACCGTCATGCCGAAGTGTTTAGCCATCGGGATCAGTTCCCGCTCCGGCGTGCGCTGTATCAAACTATACTCTACCTGCAAGGCAATGAACTGGCTCCAGCCCATTAGTTCGGCCAGGGTATTCCCCTTGGCTACAACCCAGGCCGGGGTATCGCTTATGGCGGCGTAATTGATCTTCCCCTGGCGAATTAGGTCATCCAGCCCGCGCAGCACTTCATCTATCGGGGTTATATCATCCCAAATGTGCAGGTATAATACGTCGAGAAAATCAGTTTTTAATCGCTTCAGGCTTTCCTCCACGCTGCGCATCATGTTTTTACGGTTATTGCCCGATGCATTGGGGTTAGTGAGGTTATCCTTTAACGTGTATTTGGTAGCCAGCACAAAGTAATCGCGGTCATGGTTACTCATGTACTCGCCGATAATCTTTTCACTGGTACCCAGCTTATATACATTGGCAGTGTCCAGGAAATTGCCGCCAGCGTTGGCAAACTCATCCATAATGGCAAAGCTGGTATCTTTATCAGCACCCCAGCCGCCTTCGGTACCAAAACCCATTGTGCCCAGGCACAGTTCAGAAACTTTAAGGCCCGAGCGGCCCAGTAATTTGTATTGCATAATGGTAGAACGTTTTACCAATTATATCTGTTTTAATCTTTAAAACCTAAAAAATACGGCAAAACAATAGCGCAGAGCTGCTTTTAATTATACTACTATGAAAATCATTAATACAGAAAAACCGGTATCGGTTGATGAAATAGAAAGATTATTTAATGAAAAGCTGAACCCGCTGTTTCATGACCAACGCCAGATTGATATGAGCTTGCTATTGTAAACCGCGACGGTGCTATCGAGATCATCAACACAGAATTTTACGACGGCTTTTTGTTCCGAGTAGAAATACAAAGTAATGAGATAAATGTCACCAAATCTGAGCATTATACAGATGATGTTAATTTATTAACCCTCGAAGAAATCCTGAACGGTTTCTTCCTCGAATTTCCGGGGCGAAATAATATTAAGAATATCGAAGATGAATCTTAGCCTGCTATCCAGCTGAACTTGTACTCCAAACCGGGGTTCTTCATACGTTCTGCCACGCGGATCAAACGATCTGGCAGCGCTGTAATATAATCGCGTGCTTTTTCACCGGCTTCGTTAAGGTCTGGCATGCTTTCAATGTGCCATTCCTCAATCAGGCTTTTCATAATGTCTACATAATCCAACGCGGTGTAAACACCAAGGCGCTGTGCAGCATCTGTAAAGTGACCAAAGGTTTGACCAATCTTCAAGCCAACCTCACGCAAAAAGTGTGCAGGCATTACAATCTTCTGACGCATCATATCTTCAAAGGCAACCATAGCTTCGTTAGGGTCAACTTCAAAAATTTTGGTCATAAAGTGTTTGTATGCCTTAGCATGGCGGGCCTCGTCAGATGCAATTACGCCACACATTTTAGCCAGTAGTGCATCACCATCTTTTTTAGCCAACGCAGCTACACGCCTGTGCGAAACATTGGTAGCCATCTCCTGGAAAGAAGTGTATATAAAGTTGCGGTAAGGATCTGTACCAGTACCTATGTCGAAACCATCCGCAATAAGGTATTGCGTTGATACCTCCATGGCGCGCATATCTACACGGCCACTCAGGTATAAATATTTATTCAGTAAATCGCCGTGGCGGTTTTCTTCGGCAGTCCAGTGGCGGGTCCATTTCATCCAGCCATTATCTTCACCCAAATCAACACCGTCAACCATGGTTAACCATGATTCGTAAGTTGGCAGGGCTTCTTCGGTAATGGTGTCGCCAATTAATACGGCCATTAAATCATATGATAAGCCACGGGCGCTTTCCTGTAATTCTTTTATTTCTGAAAAGAAAGAGTCACGCGTTGAATCCGGAAGCAGATCAGACGGTTGCCAGTTTTCATCAATGGGCTTCAAAAAATCCCACATTTTTTCCAGCATATATTTTTCAATATGCGTCATTACTTCTTTACGCTGCTCAGCAAAAAACTTCATATCATCTATAACAGGCGGTAAAGTTAGTAGTTTTAAATACTTATACCTATTTTTAATCAGTTTTAATTACGTACTTCAAAGCATCCTTAAAACAGGGTGAGAGATGCGCTAAAGACGGTTTTCCGGCAAAAATAGAAAAGTTTGTATTATAATCCCAAAGCATACCGGGTATACCCAATTCTGCTAATGATTTTCTTACCGCTTTAATATATCTGCACCGGCTATCAACATCGGCGTATTTATTATATACGCCATATTCGGCACATAATATGGGTACATTATATTTATTGCTCCAGTTTTTCACAATTTGCAATTTATCTTTAACCGATTGTTCATTACCGTCGCGCTGGTATTGGGCGTAATTAATTTCGCCCCAGGTACCTTTAGCTTTTGGATTTAATTGCGGAAATTTTTCCCCATCGTAAGGAAAAGGTACCCCGGTTGTACTCACCTGATCGCCAACCCATGCCGCGCCCTGATGGGTAAAGAAAAAAGGTTCATAAAAATGAAACGTGTAAATAATATTATTGTCGGCCATCCGTTGGGTTCGGCTCAGTTCATAAATACTGTTAAAATTTGAAGCACCTACCAGTAGCGTTCGCTCTTTATCAACCTTCCTTATGGCTGTTATAATGTTATAGGCAGCGTCTTTCCACCGCTGTGGATCCATGTGTGGCGGCTCGTTATATATATCATAAAATAAGCGGCCTGTATTTTCATTTTTATAATGCTTGCAAATTAATAACCAGTTATTAATAGCTTCTGTGGTGGCTGCAGCATAGTTATTATCATTTATTTTGCCTCCATGATAGTCTATAATCAATTTAAAGCCATAGTGCTTGCACTGGCTAAGTACGGCATCAACCCGGGCCAATACTTGCTTTAACGGTATATGCCTGCTGCTGTAATATTCAAAAGCAACCGGCAGGCGAATGCTTTTAAAACCCAACTGTTTAAGTAAAACAAAATCTTCATTCCCAAAAGGTTTATGTTTCAGGGCCTCCGCGTTCCACGTTTGCTCCAGCCACGAAATATTTATGCCGTTATCCAACCCTAGTGCTTTATTGAATAAGACATTACGCTGACTATTGGCAATTGGTTTAGTTTTTGCAGTTTGACATTGCGCGCTTAGATGCAATACTGATAACAATAAAACCGCATACAGGTGTAATACAGGACTAAATAAACCGGCTGATTTTTTAAAAAATTGGTTTTTTCGGTTTAACTTCACACCCAAACTCATTGCTTAAACTGATTAATTTACGATATTAGATAATGTTTGTTCAAATAAGTAAAGAAGAATTTGCCAAAGAAAGCAACAAAAAAGCCTGGTACCAGACTAATAACATCATTTGGACAATTATATTTCTATATCCCATTCTTAGCATAGTCGATTTTATATATGCAAGCGATATCTGGATCCAGTTTTTAATTGTAAGGATAATACTGGTTTTAATAATACTCGGCCTTTACACATTTTTCCAAACCCGTAAATACGATTATCGAATACTGCTCCACATTACTTTCCTGCTACTTTCCATACCGTCTGCCGTACTTTGCAATATTGTAAACATACAAGAGTTAACAGTTTTCTTTTTAATATACTCTGCTATTATCCTGTTTTTTAACCTACAGGTATTTTGGGAGCCTATTAACTCGGTTATACAGGTAATTATTGCATTGGTATTGTTAGCTGTGTTCTTTAATACACTTAACCAATATTCGTTAGACTTGTTTATCAGCAATGGCGGCCAATACTTCTTTATCATTAGTGTTATCTCCTGCCTTATTGTAAGTGCCCGTTATAAAGTGACCGAACGCGATGTAAAATCGCAGATCATGATCGAAAAATCTAACGAGCAGCTGAAGCAGCAAAACAAAGATATTGTTGACAAGAACAACATTATTGACATGCAGTACGAAAAGCTGCGCAAGCTCGACGAGCAAAAGAACAGCTTTATTAATATTGCAGGCCACGACCTTAAAAACCTTATCGGATCTGTTATTATGAGTAATAACATGATTAAGGATGAGGAGTACCGCCTGAGCACAGACCAGAAAGAATTTTTACAATACATACAGGAGGCTGCCGAAAAAATGCAGTACATGCTTAACATGCTAATGGATGTTAAGGAAATCGAATCGCCGGAGATTAAATTCAACTCCGAAATTTTTGATATTAACTCTGAGGTGCAGTATGTATATAAAGGCCTGCAGGAAACTGCCCAAATGAAAAACATTACCCTGGTAGATAATATCCTGAAGCTTCCGCTTAATGTAAGGCTGGATAAGGTATTCACCGGCCAGGTTTTTCAAAACCTGCTTTCAAACGCTATTAAATTTTCGCAAACTAATAATAACATCAAAGTGGCTACCAGCCTGCAGCGTCAAAAATTTGTATTCGAAATTATTGACGAAGGTATAGCCATTGGCCAGGAAGAGCTGGACAATATGTTTGGTAAATTAAAAACATTAAACGATGCCAACAGCAGCAATGCCACCGGCAGCCGTTTGGGCCTTGGTTTATCCATTGCCAAACTAATGACCCAGGAAATGGGTGGCGAATTATCTTACCGCAGCGATTATAACGGCAACTATTTCCGAGTAGAATTTAACGTGATCAACTAAATTATTAGCACAAAAACCCGATGAATAAGCTTTTATCACTACTTTTTTTTATTGTTCTTTTTGGCAAGGCAGCATCAGCCCAGCAAACCATTGTAACTTTTAAGTCTTTAGGGCGCGATGATGATGCTATAACAGGTATGAGCGGATCGAGCGCTTATTACATTAAAATTGATCCGTTTATGGAAGTAAACGGCAGTAAAATGGTTCTTTTTTTCGAACCATCACAAGCCCTTATTAAAGACAAATCATACATCAACGTACTCATTAATGATAAACCCGTATACAGTGCTCACTTAACAGGAGATTCTATCCAAAAAGTAGTTCTGGGACTTAGCCGTGCCGATCTTTCACCAGATCGCCGCTACATTAAAATCCAGATCCGCACGCTGTTAACCATTACAGACGATAAGTGCCGCGATTTGGATAACCCGGCCATGTGGTTAAAAGTTAAAGGTAATTCTTACCTGGCACTTAACAGAAGCAGCACTAATTTCTTTAACAACGTTAATATCTCTAACTCGTTCGATTCAAAGTCTGCTATTGTTTATCCGGTTAACCCAACCCTGCACGATTTAAAAGCAGTTGCCTGGGCTTATGCCCGCTTAAAAAAATCTGATGTTAAAAACATCCAGGTAATACAGGCCGATCATATACCAGATTCTATCCATAACTATATTATGGTTGGCTCTATGGGCCAAATTAACCCCGATAAACGTAATTTAATTAAAGTTAACCCAAGCAGCGGCCAGGGTTTATTTTACCTGCACAAAGCCGTAATTTCTGTTACAGATACCGTTACCAACTTAATAACCATGAATGGCCAGATGGTACCTGCCCGTTCTGTACAAACACACCAGATACCAGAAGAAATTTTATTTGTTACCGGTGGCGATGAGCCTGGTTATGAGAAAACAATTACCGCCCTGGGTAATATGAATATCTTAAACTCAACCTTTGGCGATTATTTGCTGATTAACAATGCGGCTAACAACTTCTTTAAAACGATTGACGAAAACCGTTCTAAACTAACTTTACGCCAGCTTGGCGGTTTAACAAACTTTGCATCGGGCGTTGGTTCGTTAAAAACAGTTTACAACTTTAAAAACAGTGATTTTAGCTTCACCCCTAAAGAAGTTGAAATACGTTTTGTGGCCAACTATAGTGCGCTTAACCTTAATGATCGTGGTTACTTTAACATTTACCTTAATGGTATGCTTATCAGCAGTGAGAAACTTGATGCATCGGGTAAATTAAATACTGCGGTAACCATTAACCGTTATCAGCACCATAAATATAACACGTTGGTGGCCGAGTTCAGGTTCCACCCAACTACTGGTAACTGCGCCAACAGCTTTACCAACTTCTTTGCCGAAATTGACGTTGATAAATCATACCTCGAATCAAAGAATCCTTTTATTACCAATGACCTGAGCTTTTACCAATACCCTGAAGCATTTAACTCGGGCACTACCAAAATTGTAGTGAGCAGAGATTATGCTAAATATGCAGCAGGCGCAATGGGCGAAATTATTTATGAGCTGAACAACAATATCAACGCAAATAATTTCCCAGAATTTGTTTACTCGGAGGACCTGAAGAACAATAAAGGTGATTTAAAGAAGTATAACATTGTTGCCCTCTTATCGCGCAATGACCCCTTGATAGAAGAATTCCCCGACGCGCCGATCAAGTTCGACCATGATTTCAGGCTCTATAACAATAACAACAACGAGGTAGTTTACACCGTGTCCGACTCCGTATCCAATGGTTTGGCGCAAATATTTTACGGCCGGAGCAATAATGCCTGCCTGGTGTTAACCGCAACCGGTAAAAACCTCAGCAACGCCTTCCTGGCAGCATCACGTTCTATTACCGAGCAGTTATCAACCCTATCCAGCAACGTGTGTATTGCCGATGTAAACAATAATAAATACTTGTTCAACATCAGCAAATCGAGCGAAAACCTGGAATATGTAGATACCAAAAGCGCATTATCACGTTTCTGGGAAAATTACAACCTGTTTATACTATTAGGCATACTGATCCTTATCCTGGCTTCTTTCCTTTATGTAAGGTTTAAAGTTCAGAAATCACAAGAGATCATTAACGAATAACGAAAGCAAGCATTTAATCATTTTTGTAAAGTAACATTCATGCCGGAAGATATCAATGAGTTAAGTGCTGTAAATTTGGGTTCTGGTTACACCAGCGCCCAAACAGACTACAAAAGCATGCCCATACCAGATCTGCTGGTTAAGGATGGCTTTATGTCTGTAGCAGATCTGATCAAGATAAAGGCCTTTTCAGAACGCTCGGGCCTGTCAATGATTAAGATCATCTTAAACTTCGGTTATGTTTCGCGCAAAAATTATGAACGCTCACTAACAAACGCAGGGCACGTATTCCATCAAATAAGAGAAGAAGCTTATGACATGGACATACTTAACCAGATTGAACTTAAGTTTGCCGACGAGCATGTAGCTTTACCCATCCGCAAAGAGGATGATAAAATAATCGTACTAATGGCCGATCCGAGCGATCAGCTGTTTATTGAATTCATTAGGGCAACCTATGATTGCGAGCCGGAAATTATCCTGGCACCCGATCTGGACATTACCTGGTTAAGCCACAAATTAATAGGGATACCTTATGTAAAATCGGCCGTGTTTGAATTATTAAATCACGACCCTAAAAGTTCGGCTTTAATTACTTTTACAAGCGCCCAGCTAATCTTTCTATTCGGTTCAATAGCGGTAATGTGTATCTTTTTAGTACTCAGCTTTACTATAACCGCTATCGTTATCAATGTGTTTATCAGCGTCATATTCCTGGTGGCCATCATCTTCAAACTATTCCTGGCTTTGGTAGGTTCGCGCTTTGAGCTACATCAAGCTGTAACAAAAGAAGAAGTGAAGCAGGTTGTTGATAACGAGTTGCCGATATACACCATATTATTGCCGGTGTATCGCGAAGATAAACTAATTAAGAAACTGGTATGGAACCTGCAAAGTCTGGATTATCCGCGCGAGCAACTGGATATTAAACTGCTGATAGAAGAGGATGACGACAAAACGCTTAATGCCGTACGTAACCTCGACTTCCCCGCCGTTTTTGAAGTGGTAGTTGTACCTTATCATATGCCTAAAACCAAGCCAAAAGCTTGTAACTATGGCCTTCACTTTGCACGCGGCGAGTATTTAACTATTTATGACGCCGAAGATATCCCGGATACCGATCAGCTTAAAAAAGTAGTTAGTTTATTTAATAAAATGCCCGAGAATTTTATTTGTATTCAGTGTGCTTTAAACTACTTTAACCGTAACGAGAACTTCCTTACCCGTATGTTTACGTTAGAATATTCGTACTGGTTTGACTATATGCTGCCTGGGCTGGATACATTGGATATCCCTATTCCATTGGGTGGTACCAGTAACCACTTTAAATTAGATGCCCTTGTTGAACTAGGCGCCTGGGACCCCTTTAACGTTACCGAAGATGCAGATTTAGGGGTGCGAGCCTACGCCAAAGGTTATAAAATAGCCATTGTAAATTCTACTACTTACGAAGAAGCCAACAACGAACCCTTTAACTGGATTCGTCAACGCTCGAGGTGGATTAAAGGTTACATGCAAACCTACCTGGTGCATATGCGCAACCCGGTAGCCTTATGGCGTAAAATTGGCTGGAAAGGCTTTTTAGGATTTAACTTCTTTATCGGTGCCACACCAATAACGTTTTTACTCTATCCTTTTTTGCTGAGTGTTTTTATTGCCTACCTGGTGTTCGACTTACGTACCATACGCTTGTTGTTTCCAGATTGGGTACTGTTCATCTCTATTTTCAACCTGCTTATCGGCAATATCCTCATGATCTATGTAAACATGATGGCTGTATTTAAAAGACGCTATTACGAACTTATTTTATTTGCCATTGCCAACCCCGTTTATTGGTTAATGCATTCCGTAGCAGCATATAAAGGCTTATATCAATTAATTGTTAAACCATTTTACTGGGAAAAAACTAACCATGGTTTAAGTAAGGTAAATAATGCAGTTAACGTAGTTAAATGAAACAGCAGTCTAAAACCTTATACATTGCTATTCTCGCCTTCGTACTCGCAGTTTATTACTTAGTTTGGGGCGTATACCTGGCTAAGCTTGGCTTTTTTAATAAAGAAGAATTATTTCTGATAGAAAAAGCTAAGATAATTTTTGAAGGTACGGGCAACCGGTTAAAAGTAATGGGCTTAACATCGCCCTTGCTTCCATTTTATAATACATTTATATTTACCACCATTAGTTATACAGTAGCCCCTATTCTAGCGTCTGCTTTTGGTACGGGTATATTATTTTATCTTATTTGCAGTACGCTTATTAAACGTACCAATGATGAGTTTTACATCCTGGCCATATTATTACTGTTTCTGTTCCATCCAGGGCTTTTATATGTGGGCAGTGCGGGTAAGTCAACCTATATGGTACTTATCTTTTTCTATTTGTTCTTCCTCAACATATTTAAATTTTACAACTCCAACACCACATTTCACGTATCCATATCAAGTATCTGCCTGGTTGTACTTATATTTTGCGATTATAAGTTTGTATGGCTTACCTTATTTTTCATCCCGCTTGTACTCTCAATTTCAATACATACCTTAAACCTGGGCGAAAAAGAATCTATCTTCAGGCTATTTCTCAGTTTCAATAACCCTTCCTTAAGGCGTAAGCTGATTAGTAAGTCGATGGCTATTTTCGTTATCCTTTTTATACTTCCGTTGGCATCCATCTTAATTTATAAGATGCTTAACCTTACCCATGCTAATGATCTTAATTATTTTATCGACAGCCCATATTCTAACTGGAGCGTACTAGCCGAAAAAATTGATTACAGTACACTGCAAGACACCGTAAACCATAAACTACCAGAAATTTCCATCATCATATCAGCCAGGGTTATTATATTTTTCCCGTTAATATTGCTTGCTTTCTACCTTTTCAGGGATAACACTTACCAAATGCTTACCCTGTTAACGCCATTCTTTTTTATTGAGTTTCTAAAAATCAAATACGCCAAAGTATTTATAACAGAGCAATACTATATCATCTTCCTTATACTGGCTTTATTGTGTATTGTTACCAAAATCAATACAGTGCGTAACGAAGGTATGTTTAAAGTGATACTTACGCTAATGATCGTACTTTCGGTTTATACTGGTTACAGCATTATGTACACATCAGCGATAGCTGAAGAAAACAACTTTATTTCGTGCATCTTACACAAAAAAGTAACAGATAGCCAGGAAGAAGTAAAAAGTGTTGCTGCTTATATCAATAATTTACCGCAAGAATCACACGTATTATTAGATGACGCCATTGCTTATCCTATAGCCAGCTTTTCAAGAGATATACGTTCACTAACCTTACCTTACCAGGACGACTATTTAAGCGCCATAGAAGCCCCTCAAAAATACGACAGATATATTCTTATAGCCAGCAATAAAAACTCGGCTAATAGCTACACAGAACTAAATACAAAGTATGTGGCACTTTATAAATCGGCCAATAGTAATGTGAGCTTACGTAAAGTGTTTGAAACCGATAACTGGATCTTGTTCCAGGTATTGTAATTCTATAATTAGCTGCCGTTAACATAAGTCAAGCAATACAATATTTATTAAGCAATCAGGTACATATCTTGATTGCTTTTTTTATGATTAATTTACTGTTAATTGCATTTATTACAGCTACCAATAAGCTTATTGGTCAAGTAAAACCACGGTAGCACTAATCGGCGTATGCAGTCCCGCTATACGCTCATACTCCACAGGCCTTAGCCACGGTGGCCGGTATCCGCTGCTATCGGGTTTAGGGGGAATGGTGTATTGGCCCTTGATTCTTTCTTCCGGACTTGCCGTCTTCACCGACTTTGGGACTTATACAAAACAAAGAAAGCCCCGCTCATTGCTGAACGGGGCTACTTTTAAGATTTGGCACCGACCTACTCTTCCACATTTTACTGCAGTACCATCGGCTCTGGTGGGCTTGACTGCTCTGTTCGAAATGGGAAGAGGTAGACACCACCGATATAGGCACCTGAATATTTTGAGTTATTAGTGAGTGGTTGATTAGGTGAATGGTTAAGTCGTTCTTTTCTAACTACTCACTCATTCAACTATTTACTACTCACCAAAACGTTTGGATTCATAAAGAACAATAAGCTGGCAACATGGCCAGTTATAAAAACAGGAAAGCCTTTGCCGGTTAGACAAAGGCTTTATACCCTGATAAGATTTGGCGCCGACCTACTCTTCCACATTTTA
>NZ_MPPL01000001.1:4233094-4342286 GCF_001911425.1 Mucilaginibacter polytrichastri
TTGAAGCCTCTCAGATGGGCAAAACGTTTTTTATTCCGCCTTTTCTTCAGGTTTTCCACCGCCATTACTGACAACCTAATCTCCCTTTTTCATCTGCCTTGCTAAGAACGCCGCACCCTTTCGGAAGCGGATGCAAAGATGAGAATCTTTATCGTTTTCTACAAGTTTTATTTAAACTTTTCTCAAACTCTTTTTCTCTCTTTACTTCTTCAATGAACGCCCCACTATATCAATTGCGGGCTTCAAATGTACATTGTTTTATGGATTTTGCCCAAACAAATTTTCTATTTTTTTGTAAACGGCTGTAAGTGCCTGTTAATTAGCAGCTATGAAACTGCATTAATTTCATAGTCAATCCTCGCAACCTGCCATCCACAGTAATTAGTATCTTTGAAATGTATATGGATAACCTGCATTTCCCCGAAAATTTTTTGGATGACCTGGCACATGCGCCCGGTTTTGATCGCGAAAACTTTGTAAAAGCGCATGAATTAGCTCCCGCGCCTACTTCAGTTCGCATCAACCCGAATAAAAAAACAGCATTTATTAATGCACAACCTGTACCCTGGTGCAAGGGTGCTTACTACCTGGCAGAGCGGCCGTCATTTACTTTCGACCCATTATTCCATGCGGGTAGTTATTATGTGCAGGAGGCTTCGTCTATGTTTATAGATACAATCGTTCGTCAAATAAGGGAAACTGCCGAAGAAGAAGCCTTTAAAATTCTGGATCTGTGTGCTGCACCTGGAGGAAAAAGCACATTACTGGCATCGACCATGCAGGAAGACGACCTTTTGGTGGCCAATGAAATTATCAAAACCCGCGTACCGGTACTTACCGATAATTTAACACGCTGGGGAAATACCAATACCATTGTTACTAATAACGATGCTAAAGATTTTGCGCGCCTGCCCGGTTTTTTTGACGTGATACTGGTTGATGCGCCATGCTCGGGTTCGGGCATGTTTCGTAAAGACCCGGCGGCGATGGACGAATGGTCTGAAGGGAATGTTAAACTTTGCCACCAACGGCAGGAGCGCATACTTGCAGATGTATACCCGGCATTAAAAGAAAACGGATACCTTATATATAGTACCTGTTCTTATTCGGCAGAAGAAAATGAAAATATACTCGACTGGCTTTGCGAAACCTTTGGCATGGAAAGCGTACGTATTAATATAGATAGCGATTGGGGGATTGTAGAAACTCAATCTACCAAAAACAAAGCCTGGGGTTACCGCTTTTATCCGGATAAAGTAAAGGGTGAAGGTTTGTTTGCATCATGCCTTATTAAACGAGAGGAAACACCAAGAGCATCAACCCATAAAAACAAGTTCCAGAAATTGAACTTCAAAGAAATTGACCCGTTAAGGCCATATGTAAACGAGAGCGAGAAATATCACTTTTTTAAAGTGGCAGAAGATTGGCTGGTAATAGCCGATATACACCGCGATAGTATGCTGGCCTTGCAGGACAAACTGTATATTAAAAAATCGGGCGTGCGGATTGGTAAGCTGGCCGGCCGAGATCTGATCCCCGACCATGAACTTGCTTTAAGCCTTATCATTAATAAAGAAGAATTTCAGGAAACAGAGTTGACGGAAGACCAAGCTATCGCTTATTTACGCCGGGACAATATCGATATAGAGATCAACCAAAAAGGATGGAGTTTGATGACTTTTAAAGGAAAGGCTTTAGGCTGGGCAAAATTATTGCCGAATAGGATTAATAATTACTATCCGAAAGAGCTCCGCATCATGTCTACTTTAGAAGCAAGAGACAAGAAACAGGAAACAAGATAAGAAGCCTCGCCCCAGCTCTCTCCTCTGGAGGGAAAGTTTATTGAATATTAATATGGTTCCCTTTTAAACAATCATTTAAAGTTTTGTAAATCTTATAATCGGTAAAATCATAATTTAAAATGCACTTACTCTTTATAAGGTTTCTTCCTTTACTGTCCTGAAGCCTATAAAACTTTCTGATTTGCTTAAATTGTGAATTATAATAATAGGTTATAGTTTCATGTGCAGCATCGTCATCAGTGGTGCATTCGCTATTGAAGAAACCAGTTCTTCTTTCGAAAGAAAATAGTTTGCCATTGGCATCAAAATAATAGAGGTAATCGATATCCCAGTCGCCACTTTCGCTATACGGGCTTGCCAGCACCAAGGTAGTATGATTTACCGTATCAGTTATTAGATTATAACTGTACTCAATATTATCAGGCCATTTTCCATTATTTACTTTAATAGCAATAGGCTTACCTTTAACTTTTGCCCAAACCATTATTTGTTTATTCCTAGATTTTACAGCATGGTTAAAGAACTTATCCATACTCGTCTTTTCATATTCTATAAATGTAATTGGCTTTAAATTTATAAATTGAGCATAGTCGTTAGAAGACGTGCTGGCAGTAAAATAGAGCAATAAGCAAAAGAAGATTTTCCGCATAAGTTATTCGAATTGACCACACTAATATATGAGTTCCTTAGTCTGAATAACTAGCACAAAATTTTGATAATTCTTAGATTCTGTAAATTTCGATTAATACTCTCCCGTACTCAACATTACCAACGTACAAGCCGACAATGTTTCAATCCCTTTCTCCCTTGCCATTCGGCGTAACTCTCCGTTTTCGGTGCCGGGGTTAAAGATGATCCGTTTGGGATTGGTGGCCAGTATGTAATCGTATAATGCAGGTTGGTTTTGCGGGCCAATATATAGTGTGATGGTATCTATATCGTTATGAATTGTTTCTGGCTTTTCTATTTCTACGCCGGCGGCTTCGCCGGGTTTAATGCCTACGTTAACTATAGTGTGTCCGGTGCGTACCAAACGGTTAGATGCCAGGTAAGCATAACGGCTTGGGTCGGGTGTTGCCCCTAATACTAATGTTTTTTTATCGGCCATAATATTAATACACTCAAATATCGCGCCGGACGATGAATAGCTTGTCTACAAGGTGTAAAACCATGTAACAGAAAAGGCTTAATTTAGGCTATCAAAAATAATTTCAATTTATTTAAAATGTTATCAAACCCCAATCGTCTTCTCTATTAAACGAGATTACAATTGGTTACAACAGCCCTGATGCCGGAAGATAAAAACAGCCATACACTTAATACCATCAAAGCGTATGGTAATAGTTTGCTGGCTTTTATCCGCAGGCGGGTGAAGAACGATGCGGACGCCGAAGACATTCTGCAGGATGTATGGTACCAGTTTAGTGCGGTGGTTAATGCCGAGCCGATAACACAAACAGGTGCATGGCTATATAAGGTAGCGCGGAATAAAATTACAGACAAGCACAAAAAGCGATCTGAATCATTATTGGACGATTTGTTTATTAGCGATGACGACAGCGACGAAGATGCAGACTACCGGGCTATATTATTAACAGAAGCCAATACGCCAGAGACAGAATATGTGCGCAACCTTTTTTGGGAGCAGTTATTTGTGGCACTGGATGAACTACCCGAAGAGCAAAAACAGGCTTTTGTATGGAATGAACTGGATGATATACCATTTCAGGAAATGGCAGAGTTGACCGGTGTACCTGTACAAACCCTGGTATCGCGCAAGCGCTATGCAGTTTTACACTTACGTAAGCGGTTGAAACAATTGTATGAAGACATTACAAAATATTAAAAATTAAAAAAATGAGAAAAGTATTTTATGAAGGACCACAACGGTTCATATTTATCCCGCTTTCCATAGCAGCATTTTTATCGCTCATTAGTTTGGTGGTGATGCAATTATGGAACCATTTACTGCCCGATATTTTGCACGTAGGGGCAATTACCTTTTGGCAGGCCATGGGCATATTTGTTTTAAGCAAAATATTATTTGGCATTGGTGGCAAAGGTGGCGGCGGTTTTGGCCGTGGTGGCTCGCCCTGGATGCGCAAGCGAATGGAAGAAAGGTTAAAAACTATGAGCCCCGAAGAGCGCGAACGTTTTAAAGAACAAATGAAAAACCGGATGTGCGGCCCGGGTGGCAGACGCGGTTGGGGAAGATACAACTGGGACGACAATACGACTACCGAAACAACAACCCCAAATGCTTAATTAATATTGATTAGAGTACGATATGGATATTTTAGTTTTTAAAACAAGTGTTACGCAAGCACAACAAGTTAGTAAGGTAAAAACCTTACTAACTTCTATCCCGGCTGTTATTAAATGGAATTTTGATCTGGATGATCCTGATAATATTCTTCGGGTAATTGCCGATCAGCTATCGCCGCGACAGGTAGAATCTGTTTTGCAAACTGCAGGCTTTAGCTGCCAGGAACTGGATGACTAAACTTTGGTACTATTATCTGTACCCAGCATCCGGTAACTAATCAGCTCGAAATCGGCTTTTTCAATTTCGAAAAAGCCAAAACGGAATGGATATCCCCAGGACTGCTTATTCGTGATAAAATCGAGATTGGGGATAAGCGGTGCTATCGGTACCTCAACACAGTCATAGAATTTTATATTTCTTCTGAAAGGAATAAAACTATCAGACATGGCATGCTGATAAATATGCTGATCTACCACTTGCCCAATGGCTGTAAATGCCTGAAGCTTTGCATCTCCTTCCATAGAGAGTTTGGACGAATAAATAAGGATATAATCATTGGGACTCATTCTTTTAAGCGGGGCCTCCTTGCCGTGATTAATTTGAATAAAGCCACCGGCAACAGCACGCATCGCATGATCTTTAGATACAACGGTTATCCAATATTTTTGGACACGTTCCATTATCCGTTAATGATTTTAGTTAGGATAGCGATTTGCCCTGCGTGATAAACCTGATGCTGGATAAATCCATCAACTAATTCCGCATGAGTGGTAACGGGTTCGCCGCCACGCTCATCGTTAATGGGTTCGTCCCATTGGTCGGCAGGGAGGTTACGGATTGCTTTTACCAGGTTTACGTTAACCAGTTTCAGGTCCGAGATCCAAAGTTTCCAGGTTTCTTCATCGGGCTTTCCCGGAGGAGGCCAGTCGCCGCTTACTGGTAGTCCCGCTGTTTTACCGTTTAGACGATCAAGCACTTCTTCTGTCCAACTGAACATGTGGAGTACTATTTCTGCAATGTTGTGAGCGGCGCTGCTTGGCTTTTCGAAAGCAGTTTCGAAGGTTACATTTTCAATAATTGTATAAATAGGCTTACCATACCAGGGCTGGCCATATAATATATTATCCAGTTTTTTTTCTAAAAGCTCGGCAGTGGTGCTCATTAGTTTAAAAATTTAAATGCCGCATCGGCACAGTTAATCCCATCTATCGCAGCAGAAATAATGCCACCGGCATAACCCGCGCCCTCGCCGCATGGAAATAAACCGGCAACCTGCGGGTGCTGCAAAGTCTCCTTATCGCGCGGAACTTTTACCGGGGATGAGGTGCGCGACTCTACCCCTACCAATATGGCCTCGTTAGTATAGTAGCCTTTCATTTTTTTACCAAAAACCGGCAAAGCTTTTTGTAATCGCTGATGAATCCAGTCGGGCAGTACATTTTTAAGGTCTACGCTTTTGCAGCCCGGCAGGTAAGAGTTTGTGGGCAAATCTACAGAAACCCGGCCTTCCACAAAATCGATCATCCGCTGCGCGGGGGCAACCAAATTACCACCGCCGGCTACAAAAGCTAATTGCTCTATCTGGTGCTGGAAATTTAGCAATCTAAAAGGATCATCATTCCTGCCCGGTACATCTTCCAGATTAACCTGGACTACTGTACCCGAATTAGCAAAGGGATTATTTCGTTTGGATGGGCTCCAACCGTTAACCACAATCTCGTTATGGTCTGTTGCGCAAGGCGCGATAATACCGCCGGGGCACATACAGAATGAGAATACACCACGGTCATCCACCTGTTCTACCAAACTATAATAAGATGGCGGCAGGTACTCGCCTCTAACTTCACAATGATATTGCGCCTGGTCTATAATTTCCTGCGGATGTTCTATGCGGACCCCCAATGCAAATGCTTTAGCTTCTATTAATATATTTTGACGGTGCAGCATCTCGAACACATCGCGAGCTGAGTGTCCTGTTGCCAGGATCACAGCTTTGGCTTCCAGTTTTTCGCCCGATGATAATTCAACACCTTCTATTTTATCAAAGTTTACCAACAGGTTAACCACTTTTGCATCAAACCTAACTTCGCCACCGGCATTCTCTATGGTTTCGCGCATGGCGGTGATGATTTGCGGTAGTTTGTTTGTGCCGATGTGCGGGCGGGCATCTACCAAAATATCTTCGGTAGCGCCGTGGTCTGTAAATACTTTAAGTACTTCGTTAACGTCACCTCGTTTGGTCGAGCGGGTGTAGAGTTTACCGTCCGAATAAGTGCCTGCACCACCTTCGCCAAAGCAATAATTAGAGTCGGGGTTAACCAGGCCTTGTTTATTAATGTTGGCTAAATCGCGGCGGCGTTGTTTTACATCTTTACCACGTTCCAGCACAATGGGTTTCATGCCTTGCTTTATACACTGCAGGGCAGCAAATAATCCGGCCGGGCCCGCACCTATAATTATAACCGGGCGGGCATTTTTAACATTAGGATAATTAACTACCTGGTGCTGCTGCGGCACAGGCTCATTGATATAAGCACGAACCTGCATACGGTAAACCACCTTACGGCCACGCGCATCGATAGATCGTTTTAATATTTTAATCCCGGTGATTTGTTGTGCCGATGTTTTTAACGCCGTTGCTGCAATCAGCTTTAGTGCCTCTATATCTTCATGTTGTTCTGGCGAACAAACGATCTCGGTTTCTTTAATCATAATGCTATTGCCGGGTTTTTATCCCGGATGATGCAAAGCTAAGCAAAATCATATTTATTGGACACAGAAAGTGTTCGGGCATGTACGCTTACTGTACGGTAACGTACGGTTTGGATTGTCATATCAAAATAAAACAACTGTATATCAATAACTTATACAGTTGGTGCCATAATTGGCATAGGGTATACATCAAACGAACAAGTCATGATCGCAGAAAATAGTTTACTAAGAATTTGGGAAGGTTGCAAAGTTAACGACCGTAAACAACAAGAATTATTATATAAAGTGTTAGCTCCCAAAATGCTTGCCGTATGCATGCGCTACACCACCGACCGCGATGAAGCACAAGATGTTTTACAGGAAGGCTTTATCAAGATCTTTAAAAATCTGCAAAACTATAGAGGCGAAGGCAGCCTAGAAGGATGGATCCGCAGGATAATGACACATACCGCTATATCCCGTTATCGCAAACTAAAACCAATGCTGTTGAGCGAAGAAATTTCTGAAAACAGCGTGCCCTGCTATTCAACCAATCAGAATAATAAAATGGAAGCGCAGGAACTGATGAACATTATTCAGCAGTTACCCGGCAATTACCGTTCTGTATTTAACCTGTATGCTATTGAAGGCTATAGCCACCAGGAAATAGGCACCATGCTGGGTATTACAGAACTATTATCGCGCACTACCCTGCACCGTGCCCGTGGTATTTTGAAAAAGAAAGTTTTGCAGTTGGAGGCTTATCAGGCTAATTGATTGTGATATTATTTCGAATTAATTGCCGGTTAGCACAAGTAGCTTTCTTAAATGGACACGAGCGCGCTCGCGCCAGCACTGGGAGAAATAATATTGAAAATCGTCTTTCCCTTTTTAATAGACACATTTATAATTCTAATGAATTTGGATTTATATTATTAACGAACCTTTCTTTGGGATAAAGTATTGCCTGACAATCTATTCTTTGTAAAAGATCATACTTTGTTATTTTAACAATTCCGTTTTGTTTACTTACTTCCAAGAACAATGTATTTCCCGCATAATTATTTTTGTGTTTTTCAGAGTTAAATGAAAATTTAACCATAGAAAATCTGTATAGTGTATCATTTTTTATCACTTTCTTTCCAATGAAAGTAATTGAATCACCTCTAATCGATTTTTCATTGTCTTTGTCGTAAATTATTTTCCACGAATCGTTTGCTTTTGCATTGAAATCAAACAACTTAAACTCAGAAATATTAAACAGATTATTCCTATAAGCCTCTGGTATAAAGAGAATGGTACTTTTTTTTTCCCTGATAAATCCTGATAAATAAAAAAAGGCGTTACCTGATTTGATCTTCCAATACCTATTCCAATGAATCAAATATGAGCTATCTGAAAGACCGAAAGATTTTACGAAATAAATATTGTCATTGATCTTCATATCAATGTATGAAGAGTTCATGTGTTGAAAAAAATCTCTCTTTCTTTCAGTCGTACAGCAAAATTCCATCGACAAAAAATATAAGCACAAAAAGATCTTTAAATTCTTATTCTTCATTTTTTTCTCCATTTGATTCCCCGCTACCGCAAGCGTCCCGCTTGTGGTTCGTAGAAAAGTATTTACTATAATACCACAAGCGGGACGCTTGCGGTAGCATCGGGCTTTGTTGTTGTATTATTAATTTAAGACATTTTCTCAAAGATATCCTTACTTTGCAATAATGCCTGTGAGATATATTCACCTGGATAACCTTTCGATTTAAGCCATTCGACTTTAATATTATCATGATCAATTATCTGTTTGGCTAAACGTCCAGCCTTTTCATGACCAAGTGAAAAATGAACGGCCCATTCAAATAAGTTATTCCCAGGGTCCTTATCTACGGCCTTCTTTTGCATTTTGAAAGCCTTTCTTTCCTCCATAGGTTTTAAATCATCATTAAGTCCGAAATACCATTCAGCTATAAAAAGAATTTTGCCAATAAAAAACAAGTATTCGGAGTCTTCACCAAATATCTGATATGATTTGTTATAATATGCCTTTAGTGAAGTCTCTACTATTTCAAGTTCACCTATCTGAAGATCTTCCTCTAAAAGTACTATGTGTAATAAATAGATAATCCTTATATAGATTTCAGCATCTGTAAAACCAGCATTGCTATTTTCCTGCATAAAGTCAATTGCAGATTTCCAATCTTTATTACACTCGTATTTTTCAAATTCACTTTTCCAAATCATGACATCTACTTAATAAAAAACGAACCAATTCGAGGACGCCCCCAGTGCTGGCGCGAGCGTGCCGCTCGTGTCCATTTAAGTAATTAACCCCTTATAACTATTGCCATAAGGGGTTAAAGATTCTTTATTTTCTAAACTATTTATGACTGCTACCCATATAAAACACCAGTTCGCCGCCATTAGTAATGTCGCTGTGTTTTATGGTTAGGCCGGTAAGCGGTTGGCCGTTTAAAGTCATCTTTTGAATGTAAACGTTTTTATCGCTTTGGTTTTTCACATTGATGGTAAACGTTTTGCCATTATCGAGCTTAATAACAGCATTGTTAATAGCCGGGCTACCTATCGAGTATTCATCCGATCCTGGCGCTACCGGGTAAAAGCCAATAGTGCTGAAAATGTACCAGGCACTCATTTGGCCGGTATCATCATTTCCACCTAAACCGTCCGGTGCTGTTCCGTACATTTTTTTCAGGATCATACGGATCCGCTCCTGCGTTTTCCAGGGTTTATCAGTCCAGTTATATAAATAGGCTACGTGGTGGCTCGGCTCATTACCGTGCACATAGTTACCTATAATACCATCACGGGTAATATCTTCGGTCTCGGCAAAAAACTTATCCGGCAATTGCATCGTGAATAGCGAGTCGAGGTATCTTACCACTCTTTTATTACCACCCATTAATTCGATCAATCCTTTTGGATCTTGCGGAGCAAACAGGGTATAGTTCCATGAGTTGCCTTCAATAAAGCCTTGGTTTATGGTTGTCAAGGCATCAAAGTTTTTGCGGAAGGTACCGTCGGCCAGTTTAGGGCGCATAAAACCAACTTTAGGATCGTATACGTTCTTGTAGTTTTGCGAACGCTTGATAAACTCCTGGTAAATATCATCACGGTTCAGCTTTTTAGCTAACTGCGCAATAGCCCAATCGTCATACGCATACTCAAGGGTTGACGAAACAGAAACCCCGCTTCTTTCATCGGGGATATATCCTTTATCCATATACTCGCCAATACCTTCATAATCGCGGTGGCGGGCGGTGGCTACACAGGCATCAAGCGCTTTATTAACATCAAAATCAACATTACCTTTTACAATGGCATCGGCAATTACGGCAACGCTGTGATAGCCGCTCATGCACCAATTCTCATTACCCGAATTTGACCATACGGGCAACATGTGCTCCGGGCTTTGGTCGTAATGCATCAACATGGAATTAATCATATCTGTATTCCGTTTCGGGTCAATGATATTGAACAGCGGGTGCAATGCACGGTAAGTATCCCACAGCGAGAAGGTGGTATAATTGGTAAAGCCTTTTGCCTGGTGTACATTCTGATCCAAGCCTTTATAATTGCCATCCACATCCATATAAATAGTTGGGTTGATCATTGCATGATACATGGCCGTATAAAAATTCTGTTTCTCAGCTACACTTGGCGATTGGATCACAATTTTATGCAGTTCGGTTTCCCATTGCTGTTGCCCGGCTGCTTTAATCTGGTTAAAGTCCCAGCCCGGTGCTTCGGCTTTCATGTTGGCTAAGGCACCATCCATACTCACCGGAGATAGGGCCACTTTTAGTTTGATCTTCTCTCCTTCTTCGGTTTTAAAATCAAACCATGCCTTAATTTCACGACCGGCCATCTCAGGGAAGTTTTTATTAGCATTAAATTTACCCCAAAAACCACGGTAAACACTTTTGCCGTCATAGCTTTTAAAACCATGACTATTGAAAGGTTTAGAGAACGACATGGCAAAATACTGTTTACGGGTGCGTGCCCATCCGCTGGTTTCGCGGAAACCGACAACCGTACTATCATTAACCACCCTTAAATACGTCCACACGTTTTTACCGGGATAGTTATACAGGTTGGCCATCATGTCCACAATAATATGCGCATCATCTGCCTTTGGGAAGGTATACTGATGCACACCAACACGGGTTGTAGTGGTTAGTTCGGCCGTAATATGGTGGTCGTCGAGTTGTACTTTATAGTAGTTGGCTTCGCTCACTTCGTTTTGGTGCGAAAACGCCGAACGGTAACCGCTTAAAGGCTTATCTGCTGTGCCTGGATTCAATTGCAGCTTGCCGGTTGTGGGCATAACCAGGATATCGCCCAAGTCAGCGTGTCCTGTACCGCTGAAATGTGTATGGCTAAAGCCTACAATGGTTTTATCGTCATACTGGTACCCGGCGCAATATTTATATACATCGGGGTTATATTTACCATCTAGCACGTAACTTGCTGTATCAGTTTCGGGGCTTAACTGCACCATACCAAAAGGCACTGTAGCACCCGGATAGGTATGCCCCATACGCTGGGTGCCAATAATAGGCTTTACATACTGTATCAGATTCTCGTTTTTAACAGTTTGTGCATTTGCGGCTATATTGCCCAGCAGCAATGCCATAAAAAGCAGTTTTTTTTTCATGTAGATGAGTTGTGCACCAAATATAAAAACTTAGCCGTAAGTTACCCCGACATATATTGCCAAGTTGTCATTACATTTACTAAATGTAACAACGGTATGTTATTTGTATCTAATTCAATATATTCAACTCAAATAAAAAACAGTTAAAAAAATGAAAAGATTATTCACAGCAATATTTGCACTGGTAGCAGTAATGTCACTAAGCTCTTGCAGCTACAATAGTATTGTTAAAATGGATGAAGATACCAAAGCTAAGTGGGGTACTGTACAAAGCCAGTATCAGCGCCGTGCCGATTTGATCCCTAACCTGGTTGCTACTGTTAAAGGTGTTGCCAATTTCGAAAAAAGCACACTAACCGCAGTTACCGAGGCCCGCGCCAAAGCCACCTCTATACAGGTTGACCCTACCAAGTTAACTCCGGAAACCATACAGAAATATCAACAGGCACAAGGCCAGTTAAGTACCGCTTTAGGCCGTTTACTGGTAGCATCAGAAAACTATCCTAACCTAAAGGCTAACGAAAACTTTACCGCCCTGCAGGCACAGTTAGAAGGTACAGAAAACCGCATCAGCGTTGCACGTATGGATTTCAATACTTCTGTACAAGGCTACAACAGCGCAATCCGCGTATTCCCGGCTAACCTTACTGCCAAAATGTTTGGCTTTACACCCAAAGGATACTTCCAGGCAGATGCGGCCTCGCAAGCTGCACCGAAAGTGGCATTTTAATTTTTGATAAAAGATTAAGGACGAAAGAAACATTTCTTTTCGTCCTTAATTCACATCTACAAATCCTTAAATAATGATACCCTATGGCCCTATTTAACGACGAAGAGCAACAGCAGATCCGCAAAGCGATTGAGGCTGCCGAGAAAAACACATCCGGCGAGATAAGGGTATGTGTAGAAAAAACTTGCAGCGATGAAGTGCTGGACCGTGCCGCCAAATATTTTTACCAGCTGGATATGGAAAAAACCAGGCTGCGTAACGGCGTACTGATTTACCTGGCAACGGTTGACCGTAAGTTTGCCGTTATTGGCGATAGCGGCATAAATTCTGTTGTTACTCCCGAATTTTGGGACGAAACCAAGCATGCCATGCTGAATGAATTTAAGCAAGGCAACATGGTAGAAGGTATTGTTGTTGGCCTGAACCTGGCCGGCTTACAGCTGCAAAAATATTTCCCGCATCAGCTGGATGATAAAAATGAACTTCCCGACGACATCGCATTTATGGATGGTAACTAACCCCTATTATAATGTTTAAGAAATTATTACTTGTTTTTAGCCTGGCCTTAACCTGCAGCCTGGCCTGGTCGCAACAGTTTCCACCTAAATCAAACACCCTCGTTACCGATTATACCAACACCCTTAACGACAGCGAGCGGCAACTGCTAGAACGTAAGCTGGTTGAATTTGATGATTCTACATCTACCCAGGTAGCCGTGGTAATCATGAAATCGGTAGGCGAATATGATATTAACGAGTACGGCACCAAGCTTGGCCGTAACTGGGGTATTGGCACCAAAGGAAAAAACAACGGTATTTTGGTATTAGTAGCCATGAACGATCATAAGGTTACGATACAAACCGGTTACGGCGCCGAAGGCGCTTTGCCAGATGCTATTACCAACAAAATTATTCAGGAAGATATTAAGCCGCACTTTAAACAAGGCGACTATTATGGCGGCCTAGACCTGGCGACCGACCATATTATTAAATACACCAAAGGCGAGTACAAAGCCGACCCTAAAAAGAAAAGCAAGGATAACGGCGGCGGCAGTGCCGGCTTTATTATCATTATTGTAATTGTGATATTGGTACTGGTATTTAAAAACCGTGGCGGCGGTGGCGGTGGCCAAATTATTGGTCGCCGAGGTGGCGCTAACCCATTCTGGTGGTTTCTGGCCGGCAGCATGCTCGGCAACAGCGGCCGCAGTGGCAGCGATTGGGGAGGTTTCTCTGGTGGTGGCGGTGGCTCCGGAGGCGGAGGCGGCTTCGGTGGTTTTGGCGGCGGTAGTTTTGGCGGCGGCGGCAGCAGTGGCAGCTGGTAGTTATTTTAGAGTCAAGAACCGAGAATCAAGAGACGAGACGAAATCCATTATATTTATCAAAAGGTGCCTGTGATTTAACGGGCACCTTTTATTTTTTATTTACACATTTGCGTACACTACTACATATATTTATTTAATGAGAGACCTTACCTGGAAAAAACTATCATCCACCTATATACATAAAGGCCCATGGGCCACACTTAGACAGGATAAATGCGAGATGCCCGATGGCCGCATTGTTGAAGATTACTTTGTGCTCGAATACCCAAACTGGGTAAACGCCGTAGCCATAACAGCAGATAATAAAGTAATTATGGTACGCCAATACCGCCATTCGGGTGGCATTGTTTCACTCGAAATTCCCGGTGGTGTAATTGATGGCGACGAAACACCCGAGCACGCCGCCAAACGCGAACTACTGGAAGAAACCGGCTACGAGTTTGACAAGATAGAACTATTGGGCTCTGTATTCGCCAACCCCGCAACTGCTAATAATATAACCTATGCCTACCTGGCAACAGGCGGTAAAAAAGTAAGCGGGCAATCATTAGATGAGCACGAAGAGATCATTATAGAAGAGTATACTATTGAAGAAGTAAAACAACTGCTGTTGGGTAATAAGATTCCGCAGGCCCTGCATTGCACGGCATTGTTTTATGCTTTGGTGAAGCTGGGTGAGTTGAAGTAAGCAATAAAACCTTTTTGAAGCAGTTTTATTATTCATATTATTAGAGTTGTTATGAAAGATATACTTAACATACCACGTACTGCCAAGGAAGTATTTGAAATGCTGCCTGATGAGACTACCTGTGAAGTTATTGACAATACTATTTATGTGTCGCCTTCGCCTACAACAACACATTAGGAGCTACTACTAAACTTGGCTTCACAAATTCAAGTATTTTCTAAAGAAAACATATCAGGAAAAGTTTTTGTAGCTCCATGCGATGTTTATTTAAATGATGAACAGAACGTGGTGCAACCAGACATTCTGTTCATCAAAAAAGAACGTGAAAGCATTATCCAAAACCAAGGAATATACGGCGCGCCCGACCTGATTATCGAAATACTATCAACCAATAAAATCCACGATCAGGAAAGGAAGCTTGAATTATACCGCCAGAATCTGGTTCCCGAATACATTATTGATCCTGAAACTAAAGACTTATGGCATTATCTGTTAAAGGATAATAGGTATATACAAAAGTCTTCAGATAAAGGAAAGCTGTTTATTGAACAGATTAGTTTAGAACTAATATTTTAATTCTTTGTCTCATCCTTATCCTAACTTGTCATTGCAATGACACAGAATACATTTAAACGGAAAAGCCCTGCAAATGCAAGGCTTTTCCGTTTTGAATCTTAAAATAATTAAGACATTTTTAATTTTTTCTGAATGTCGGCTACGTAGCCTTTAAACTTTTTGTCAGTATCAATCAGGTCTTC
The DNA here is from genome assembly GCF_001911425.1 of Mucilaginibacter polytrichastri. Taxonomy (GTDB): domain Bacteria; phylum Bacteroidota; class Bacteroidia; order Sphingobacteriales; family Sphingobacteriaceae; genus Mucilaginibacter; species Mucilaginibacter polytrichastri. The sequence goes on from NZ_MPPL01000001.1 coordinate 4,248,029, forward strand.
TACCGTTTGGCAGGCATAGATCACGGTGGAGTGATCGCGGCCTCCGAAGAAGTTTCCAATAGTTTTAAGTGAGCTTTTGGTATGCGCTTTGGCCAGGTACATCGATATTTGACGAGCTTGCACAATTTCGCGCTTACGGGTTTGTGACTTCAGCATTTCGATAGGCACTTCAAAGTACTCGCAAACCAGGCTCTGGATGTATTCCATCGAAATTTCCTTGGTCGAGTTTTTAACGAAGTTCTTCAGCATTTGCTTAGCCAAAGCCAGATCAATCTCCTTACGGTTAAGGGTTGATTGTGCTAATAAAGATACCATGGCACCTTCCAGCTCACGTACGTTATTATCGATGTTATGAGCTACGTACTCGATCACATCATTAGATAGTTCAATACCATCCTGATAGATCTTGTTTTTAAGGATCGCCATACGGGTTTCCAGATCAGGTATTTGCAAATCTGCAGAAAGGCCCCATTTAAAACGTGATAACAAACGCTCTTCTAAACCAGCCAGATCCTTTGGCGCTTTATCTGATGTGATAATTAGCTGCCTGCCCGATTGATGCAGGTGGTTAAAAATGTGGAAGAAGAAATCCTGTGTTTTTTCTTTACCGGCAAAATTGTGCACATCATCCATAATTAACACATCAATGGCCTGGTAAAAATTCACAAAGTCATTAATGTTGTTGTGCTTTAAGGCGTCAACAAATTGCTGTGTAAATTTCTCGCACGATACATATAGTACTAGCTTATCTGGCAGGGTACGTTTAATTTCGTTACCAATGGCTTGTGCCAGGTGGGTTTTACCCAAACCAACACCGCCGTATATCATTAAAGGGTTAAAAGAGGTACCACCCGGTTTGGCAGCAACGGCATAACCGGCAGAACGTGCCAAACGGTTACAATCTCCTTCAACAAAGTTTTCGAACGTATAATTTTGATTAAGCTGCGGATCTACGTGCAGCTTTTTAAGCCCCGGTATTACAAACGGATTTTTGATGTCCTTATTGATAGAGATGGGGATTGGCATTGATTGATTTTTCGCTTCGGCACCATTACCGTTAGAAGGCATGTTAGTAGTATATGGTTTACTTGAAGACGATTGTTCTACAACAATATTGTATTCTAACCGGCCTTCGTCACCAAGTTGCTTCTTAATGGTTTTACGCAGCAACCCTACATAATGTTCTTCTAACCATTCGTAAAAAAATAAACTTGGTACTTGTATCGTCAAAACACTACCGTCAACCCTTAAAGCTTTTATCGGCTCAAACCAAGTTTTAAAACTCTGAGCCGGGATGTTATCTTTAATGATCTGAAGGCAGCTATTCCAAACGCTAGTACAAGTTTTTTCCATATATATTTTAATAAAACACTGATTAGTAACCTACAACAAAACTTAGTTACAGCCCGCTACGGAACATCGAATATTCAGAAAAAAATCGGATTAAAAAATTAAATTTTAAATTTTTCTAACATTAAATTTATGTTATACTAATGTCAAAAAATGCCTTAAACACCTCAAAAACAAACTTTTCCAAGCATGCCCGTTTTTTCTCTTAATTCTAATGTTTTATGATTTTCGTCCTAAGAAAATTAACCACAGTGACGAATAACTAACAATTGTTAACAACCCAAGATAGCAACTTTTACGCCATTTTTAGTTGTTTTTACCCCTAAATTTACAAGTGCCTGCAATGGCGGTTATTATATTTTTTCAGTCGATTTAGGTGCTGTCAGCAGGCCGACAAAACACACTAATTAATACTCGCCAAACACACTTCGCAGCACATCTGCTATCTCACCCAGGGTGGCGTAAGCTTCAACTGCCCGTAATATATAGGGCATCAAATTCTCATCTCCTGCGGCTGCTACCTTTAGTTGTTCTAATAAAAGAACAACTTCACTTTTAACGCGCTGTGCTTTTAAATGTTTCAGTTTTTCTACCTGATGTGTCCGAATGGAGTCATCAACCCTAAATACATCCTTTAAGTGAACGGCTTCTTCCGTAAACCGGTTTACACCAACCAGTACCCGCTCATTACTTTCTATATCCTTTTGATACTGATAGGCTGATGCAGCAATTTCACGCTGCATGTAATCCTGCTCAATGGCTTTTACAGACCCACCCATGGCATCTATCTTGTCTATGTAGATCTGCGCGGCAGCTTCAATTTCATCGGTAAGTGATTCTACAAAGTAAGACCCAGCCAGGGGATCGACCGTATCGGTAACGCCGCTTTCAAAAGCAATGATCTGCTGGGTGCGCAACGCTATTTTAGCGGCCTCTTCGGTAGGCAGCGACAAGGCCTCGTCATAACCATTAGTATGCAACGATTGCGTACCGCCCAGCACAGCTGCCATGGCCTGGTTGCTCACCCTCACTATATTATTTAAAGGTTGCTGCGCCGTTAAAGTTGACCCACCGGTTTGTGTATGAAACCGCAGCTTTTGCGCCGATGCATCTGTTGCACCGAGACCTTTAGTTATATGCGCCCACATACGCCGGGCTGCCCTAAACTTGGCAATCTCTTCGAAAAAATTATTATGGCAGTTAAAAAAGAATGATAACCGTTTGGCAAATACATTAATATCGAGGCCTTTGCTTTGTGCGGCTTGCAAATAAGCTTTGCCATTAGCCAGTGTAAAAGCCAGCTCTTGCACGGCGGTTGAGCCCGCTTCGCGGATATGGTAACCCGAGATAGATATGGTGTTCCATTTGGGTACCTCTGTACTGCAATAAGCAAAAACATCGGTAATTAATCGCATGGATGGCGCGGGCGGATAGATATAGGTACCGCGCGCGGCGTACTCCTTTAAAATGTCATTCTGTATAGTGCCGGATAACTGCTTCAGATCTGCCCCTTGCTTTTTGGCCAGGGCAATATACATAGCCAGCAAAATACTGGCGGTGGCATTAATAGTCATGGAGGTGGTAATGTTTTGCAGGGTAATGCCCTCAAACAAAATCTCGATATCCATTAACGAGTCAATAGCTACGCCAACTTTACCAACTTCCCCTTCGGATAGCTCATGATCCGAATCGTAACCGATCTGGGTTGGCAGGTCGAACGCTACCGACAAACCTGTGGTGCCTTGTTGCAGCAGGTAATGATAACGCTTGTTAGATTCTTCGGCGGTAGAGAAACCGGCATATTGCCGCATGGTCCACAATTTACCGCGATACATATCGGGCTGTACGCCCCTGGTGTATGGAAACTCGCCGGGTACTTCGCCCCCCTCTGCTTTATATACAGGTTTAATTTCTATACCCGATGAGGTGACCCTTTTCTCCGCCATAATTTAGAATATAAAGTCCAGGTCTTTTTTAATCATAGCAGTGGCAATATCGTACGGGTCTGTTTCCAGTTGATTTAAGTGGGTCAGCATTAACCTGCTTACATCCATCCCTGTTGCATTTTCGGGCAGGGTGCGTATTACGTTGTTAAACAGGTTTATGGTATCTTCTTTTACCTTTTTAACCACCTGCCAGGCTTCGTTACTCACATAAATTTGCTGGCTGATGTTGTGCTGATACTCGGTACTGATCTCATTCAAGACAATAACATGCAGCTCTTGCGGGGTATAAGCCGGGGCATTAATGCGCACCAGCAGGTTAGATGGATTAACACGTTCTATCAACAAAACCATGCGCTCATAAGCCTGCAAACGCAGTGGCAGGGTTTGGTTACTGATTGATTTCTTTATCTCGAGAATCTGGATACGCTCGGCCCTTTGGATGTACGGCTTAATTAAAACAAAGGCAACGCCCACAACACCTAAGCCCGCAATAAGGTACTTCAAAATATCCAGCAGGTAATTGATTGAAATCATGTGTAAATGTAAAATGTTAGGTAACGGTCAAATAAAAGGTTACTGCAACAAAAATCTGCATTTTAGCTTATATTTGTATAGCTAAATAAAAATATAAGATGAGTACTGTTGTTGAAACCTTAGTGGCGCCTGTTACTTTTACCGATGGTGCTATAAAAGAGATAAAAAAATTAAAATACCAGCAAGAGCTGAATGACGATTTTGGCCTGCGCATTGGTGTTGAAGGTGGTGGTTGTGCCGGTATGAATTATATACTTGGCTTTGACCAACTGAAAGACGGCGACCAGATCTATATGATTAATGACGTTAAAGTTTATATGCACAAGGCACATGGCATGTACCTGGCCGGCATGCAAATTGATTTTCAGGATGGCTTAAACGCCCGTGGCTTTACCTTTAATAACCCAAATGCTGCCAGCACTTGCGGTTGCGGAACATCATTTTCGGTATAAAGGTCATTCCTTTTTTGATCTGGACAACAGCAGCGTAATTAACTATTGCGCTGCTGTTGTTTTTTCTGTTGCTGCCAACGCTGCATCTATAGTTTTTCGCATCCAATATACATTATTCATGTGCCCGCCTTCGCTGGAGTAAGCCACTTTTTCGTCCTTGTCAATTATCGCGTTGGTAGGATACAACCGCACTCCGTATTTCCCTGCTATATACCTGCCATTGTCTATTACATGATATTTAAACGGAGTGGTTTTTAGAAAGTCTTTCAAATCATAAGCCTCATCTAAAGCAACAGCCACAAATACTACATTGGGGTTGTCTTTATAATGGTCAACCAACTTATTAAGGTCCGGGATTTCTGCACGACATGGCGGGCAACCGATAAACCAAAAGTTGAGTACTATAACCTTACCCGGCATCTTTTTTAGATCAAGCTTTTCGCCGGCCATGTCTTTTTCTTTGAAAGGATTAAAAACGCTGCCAATTACAAACTGCTTACTCTCAGCCGGCTTGGGCATTGCTACCATCATCGCATCCTTTTCCTGCTCCGATCGTTGGCTTATAATATATATCATCGAATCGGGCTTAATATTGTACGACCTCATGTTATAATCGCCAGACGTGAGTAGCTTTCGCCAAACCACATAAGGGTATACAGTACCACTTGAATCTTTAACTATCGTATTTTCATCAGGCGGATGAAACCGGCCAGGTTGTGCGGTTGCTTTTGAATTTGACTGTTGCGCCAAAGCGGTGGTTAAAATACCAAACCAAGCAATTGTAAATAATAAGGTCAGCTTTTTCATAATTGAAAAATGTGATTAGGTTAGATCTAAATATATTTATATTATCGTTCGAAAACAAATTTACTAAGCCATTGCTATAATATCCATATGAAAACCCTGTTCAGTTTTGTTCTTTTTATCCTGATAAATACCGGCACCTTTGCCCAATTAAAACCCGGCTTCGACCCACAGGAATATTTAGAGATGCTTCGCGCCTCAAAACAACAGAGCGATACTGCTTTAAAGAAAGATAAAACTCCATTACCACTTCGTTTTAAACAGATATACCATTCACCTATCGGCCCGCTGCAAAACCGCTGGGATTTATTTACCTACGGCGAAACAGCCGCCATAGTTATACGCGGCACAACCGTAGCGCCAAGCAGCTGGATGGAAAACTTTTATGCCGCTATGGTGCCGGCCACCGGGCAACTACATATTAATGATAGCACCACCTTTAATTATCATTTGGCGCAAAACCCTAAAGCCGCCGTGCATGTAGGCTGGTTATTAGGCATGGCCTACCTATCTAAAACCATTGTACCGCAAATTAATAAACTATACGCCGAGCAACACATTAAAAGCTTTATCATTTTCGGGCATAGCCAGGGTGGGGCTATTGCCTATTTGTTGCGCTCTTACATTGCCGATTTGCAGGACCAAAAAGTTATACCTGCCGATATTACCTTTAAAACCTATTGCAGCGCACCACCTAAACCCGGCAATACCTATTACGCTTACGATTACGAATACCTTACCCGCGGCGGCTGGGGATTGGCTGTGGTTAATATTTTAGACTGGGTACCCGAAACTCCCTTCTCGGTACAAACCCTTAGCGATTTCAATGCGGTAAACCCATTTAAAGACGTAAGTACCATTGTGGGCAAGCAAAAGTTTTTTGTACGGCTTTATTTAAATCATGTTTATAACCAGCTTAAAAAGCCATCGTACAAAGCGCAGAAAAACTATGAGAAATACCTGGGGCACAAGGTATATAGTTTTATTAAAAAAGAGATGCCACAGCTGGCAGAACCTGACTATGCACAAACCAACAATTACGTGCGTTGCGGCACGCCGGTTATTTTAGTGCCCGATAATAATTACAGTAAAATTTTTGCGGAAGATCCTAAAAACCTGGTATTGCACCACCTGTTTTACCCCTATTATTACCTTACCCAACAAATTTATTTACATAACTGATAAAGTACTGTAACAATGCATACAGGCCGGTGGTCTAACCCCCGTATAAATTCATAATTTTATAGCATGCCTGTACAAACCAGCTTTAAAGAGAATGTGGCTATAGCCCTGCAATCCATTAGTGGCAACAGGCTGCGCACCTCCCTTACCGCCTTAATTATTGCCATTGGTATTATGGCGCTGGTTGGCATTTTAACCGCTATTGAGGGCATTAGCCAGTGGACAAATGAGGCTTTCTCCAGCATGGGGGCCAATTCGTTCACTATCCGTAACCGGGGCTCGGGCATTAGCTTTGGCGATGGCGGGCACCGTAAATACTACAAGGCCATACGCTATGATGAGGCCGAAAGGTTTAAGAAAAATTTTAACTTACCAGTCCAGATCTCCATCAATACCTATGCATCACAAGCTGCAACAGCAAAATACGGCGATCTTAAAACGAACCCTAATACCGTAATTTTGGGTGCCGATGAAAATTACTTACTAACCGGCGGTTATAAACTGGCTGCGGGTCGTAATTTTTCATCGTCAGAATTAGAGCATGGTACCAACGTTGTAATTATTGGCGACGATATCCGCAAACGTTTATTTAAGGCAGAAAGCCCCATCAACAAGTTGATGCTGATAGGTGCCAATAAATTCAGGGTTATTGGGTTATTGCAAACCAAAGGATCAAGCGCAGGCCTTGGTGGCGATAAGATCTGCATTATCCCGGTATTTAAGGCCAAGCAAATAACCACCAGCACCAACCCATCATTTACCATAAGTGTAATGGTAAATACACCGGGCGCGCTTGAAGCCACAACCGGCGAAGCCACTTCGGCATTCCGCAATATCCGTGGTTTAACTGTTGATAAGGATAACAATTTTGAAATTACCCGGAGCGACTCGGTCCAGCAGCAATTGGCTGGTCAGCTTGCGGGGATACAGCTTGCCGGTTTTGCTGTGGGTATTATAACCCTGCTTGGCGCAGCTATTGGCTTAATGAACATTATGCTGGTATCGGTAACCGAGCGTACCCGCGAAATTGGCGTACGCAAAGCCATTGGCGCAACACCATCCATTATACGCAAGCAATTTTTAATTGAAGCCATTGTAATATGCCTTATTGGCTGCATAGGCGGTATTATACTAGGTATGGGTGTAGGCAACCTGATAGCCATACAAATTAGCGGGCACTTTGTAGTACCCTGGATGTGGCTGTTTGTAGCCCTGTTAATTTGTACCGGTATTGGCTTGGGTTCGGGGTATTATCCGGCAAAAAAAGCGTCGAAACTCGACCCTGTTGAAGCCCTGCGCTACGAATAATAAATACTGAAGCTTAACTATTAACTATAATAACAAATTGTTTTTTAAAGGCTGCTGGTCAAACAGCAGCTTTTTTAAATAAGGTTCTCTTAACGTATCTTCAAATGCCGCTGCGTGGCGCGGATGATGCATATCGCTCGATATAAAATCAATTAACTGCGCATCTATCAGCTCTTGTGCAGTTTGCTTACAGCTCTGGCCATAATAGCCAACAATTGAATTGGTATTTAACTGCAGCAAGCTTCCCCATTCCCTCATCTCTATATATTCCTTCATGGTTAAATAAGGGTATCGTTCGGGGTGGGCCAGGATAGGCCGGTAACCATTTGCCCGCATTTTTTTAATAATATCAATAATGGCTGGCGGCTTGCTTACAAACGACAGCTCAAATAAAACGTAATTATCGCCCATCGTTATTAACGTCCCTTCGTCAATCCGTTTTTCAAACAGCTCATCATACATATGTTCGGCAGCAGCGCTAATGTCGATATCTATACGTTCTTCACTCAATTTAGCCTTCAACAAATTGAGTGAGGCGTTAATTGTTTCCGGCGTATTCTTGTATAAATCGGCCATAACGTGTGGCGTGGCAATAATTTTCTTTATGCCCAGATCCATCATTTTTTGGATAAGTACGATAGATTCTTCTACCGTTTGTGCGCCATCATCTATACCTGGCAGTACATGCGAGTGCATATCAACTGCTATGCTGTCGTAATTAAACCCAACAACCGGGATATCGGCATCTTTCTTTTTCCGCTTAAAAAGCCCGAACATACTTATCTGTTTGCGTACTGGCTTTGATAATATTGCTGGTAGTTACCAGTTGTTACATCATTAAGCCACTCTTCGTTTTCTAAAAACCAATCTACTGTTTTCTCCAGGCCTTCCTCAAAAGTCACACTCGGTGTCCAGCCCAGTTCGTTTTTCAATTTGGTGGCATCAATGGCATAACGCAGATCGTGCCCTGCACGGTCGGTTACAAAAGTGATCAGCTTGGCGGATTCGCCTTCTGGCCTGCCCAGTTTTTTATCTAAAATTGCGCATAGGGTATGGATTAGGTCGATATTTTTCCACTCGTTATGGCCGCCAATATTATAAGTAGCGCCGGCTTTAGCTTCGTGGAAAATTAGTTCTATTGCACGGGCATGGTCTTCAACCCATAACCAATCGCGGATGTTTTCGCCTTTACCGTAAACCGGCACCGCTTTATTTTGCTTAATGTTATGGATGGCCAACGGAATCAGTTTCTCCGGAAAGTGGAATGAGCCGTAGTTATTTGAGCAGTTAGAGATCACTACATCCATACCATAAGTATCATGATAAGCACGCACAAAATGATCTGACCCAGCCTTTGAAGCAGAGTATGGCGAATGCGGATCATAAGCGGTAGTCTCGGTAAACATACCGGTTTCGCCTAATGTACCGTAAACCTCATCGGTTGATACATGGTAAAAACGGTGCTGATCGTATTCGTCTTTCCACACGTGGCGTGCTGCATTTAACAGGTTAACCGTACCAATTACATTGGTCATCACAAACTCCAGGGGGTTAATGATAGAACGGTCTACGTGCGACTCGGCTGCCAGATGGATCACTGCATAGGGCTGTACCTCGTCAAACAAGTTCTGGATAAAGGCTGCATCAACAATATCACCCTTAACAAAACTGTAATTAGGTTCGTTCTCAATATCCTTTAAGTTAGCCAGGTTACCGGCATAAGTTAATTTATCGAGGTTGATGATATGGTATTCGGGGTGGTTTTTAACAAAGCGGCGCACTACGTGCGAACCGATAAAACCTGCCCCACCGGTGATGATAATTTTTTTCATGTTATTAGTAATACGTATTATAATGGGTTTTGGTTCAGATACTTTTCCCATGCCCAGGCAGATGCCATCATCGTATCCAGGCTTAGCTCGGCACGCCATCCCAGCACATTGGCAGACTTGTTTACATCGCCCCAAACCTGCTCTACATCACCCTCACGCGCGGGGCCAATTTCATAAGCCAGTTTCACATCTGTTGCTTTTTCAAAGGCATGGATCACTTCTAAAACAGAACTGCCGTTACCGGTGCCCAGGTTAAATACATCGTAGCCTTTGTAGCTATCTTTCTCCATTAGTTTTAAGGCAATAACATGTGCCTTGGCCAAATCAACCACGTGGATATAATCTCTAACGGCGCTGCCATCAGGTGTATTATATTTATCGCCAAATACGGTTACTTTTTCGCGTTTGCCAATAGCTGTTTGGGTAATAAATGGCACCAGATTTTGCGGCACGCCAATTGGTAATTCGCCAATTAAGGCAGATTCGTGCGCACCCACCGGATTAAAATAACGTAATGAGATCACTTTATAATTGGTACCCGAAGCCACCATATCGGTCAGTATTTCTTCGGCAATTTGTTTGGTGTTACCGTAAGGAGATTGTGCCGGTTTTACAGGCGCATCTTCCGTCACAGGCAATTGATCCGGCTGGCCATATACGGTACAGCTGGATGAGAATACAAAGTTTAACGGCTTGCTGTAATAAGCATTCAACAGGTTAATTAATGAGTAAAAGTTGTTGCGATAGTATTTCAAAGGCAACTTAACAGATTCGCCCACGGCCTTAAAGGCAGCAAAATGAATAATGCCCGACAGATCAGGAATAGCGGTTGCCATATTGATCACGGCGGCTTCATCGCATAGGTCAAGCTGGTGAAAAACCGGCTTGAAGCCTAAAATGGTAGTCAACTGATCTAATATTTTGATATTAGAGTTCGACAGATCATCAACTATAATCGGTTCGTAACCTGCGTTTACCAATTCAACAACAGTATGCGACCCTATGAAGCCCAAGCCTCCGGTAACTAGTATTTTGCTCATTATTTATTAATTTGTCGATTTGTTAATTGAAGGTCATAGACAATAGTTCATGGTTCATAGTAGCTCATCCTTCCCTGTTTTCGGCTATGATCCATGAACTATGAACTATAGGCTCCCGACTATGAACTAAAACCCCTATTTTTACCTCCGGACGAATATAATGAATTTCATTTTTTAATGGTGTTTTTATATAATATTGGCATACGACTTTACTTTTTAGCTGTTTACATAGCTTCATTTTTTAACGCCAAGGCTAAACTATGGATCAATGGCCGCAGGCGTCAGCAAATCAGCGCAACAGATGATTGTACCTGGTTCCATTTTGCCTCACTTGGCGAGTTTGAACAGGGGCGGCCGGTGCTGGAAGCCTTAAAAATTAAAGATGCCGGCATCAAAATTGTGGTTACCTTTTTTTCGCCATCCGGTTACGAGATCAGGAAAAATACGCCCTTGGCCGATGCCGTTTACTACCTCCCTTTAGATACCGCTGCCAATGCCCGCCTCTTTATAAATACTATTAAACCCCAAAAGGCCATTTTTACCAAGTACGAATATTGGTATCATTATTTCAATGAATTACAACAGCAACAAATTCCGCTCTATATTGTGTCGGGCATATTCAGGCCAAAACAGGTATTTTTTAAATGGTACGGCAGCCTGCACCGCAATATGCTGCAAATGGTTACCCACTTTTTTGTGCAGGATCAGGCCTCGGTAAATTTGTTAAAATCCATTAATATTACCACCGCCACCGTGAGCGGCGATACCCGTTTCGACCGGGTATGGGCCAATGCATCAAACCCGAAAACACTGCCTTTAATAGCCGAATTTAAGAACAAGCAAAAAATATTAATAGCAGGCAGTACCTGGCCCGAGGATGAAGAATTGCTAAGCATACTGATTAGCAAACACCCCGACTGGAAATGGATATTCGCCCCACATGAAATTGGTGAAGAAAGAATTGCAAAGCTGCTGAATTTGTTACCATATGAAGGCACGATTCGCTACTCGCAGCTCAAAAATAACACACAACCAATAATAGGCACCCGAATATTAGTTATCGATAACATCGGCATGCTCTCCTCCCTTTATCAATATGGTGAAGTAGCTTACATAGGCGGTGGATTCGGCAGGGGCATACACAACACATTGGAAGCCGCAGCTTTTGGCTTACCGGTAATTTTCGGCCCAAATTATTTGGCTTTTAAAGAAGCCAGGGACATTGTTGAATTGAAAGCAGGAATCAGCATTAGCGATGCAGAGCAGTTAACAGAAGCATCTGACTTACTGATGAATGATGCTGAGTATCGCGATTTTGCCTCGAAGAAGATCACAGCTTTTGTGCAGCAAAATACCGGCGCTACAGAGAATATTTTGGAGGCTATCGGGTAAGCATTTTTCGGCCTGCCAGCCGCAATACTATTAGTTAAGGAAATGAGGATGCTCCGTAGGAGCTGCCTGTTTATAGAAACACGTAAAAATGTTTTATACCTCGTAGAGGTTACCCTTAAATAGGCCTATTACAAGGGCACCACCTACGGCGCACAATCTGTTTATAACAAATTACTATAAACAGGTAACCCCTAACGGGGTATGAAGTCCTAACTTAATGACATTGTATGCTGAGGTATTCTTAATGAAAAAGAATTTCCGCTTAATTTCCCTTCGCTAAACCTTCCAGCGTATCAATAAACAGTGGGTTGTCGTTCAGGCTTTCTACCAGTTGAATGTGCTCACCGCCGAGGGCTTTAAATTCTTCGTTATATTCTTCAGATACCTCGTAAACGGTTTCCAGGCAATCGGCTACAAAGGCAGGGCAAAATACCAGCATGCGCTTTTTACCTTGCTTAGCCAAATCGGCAACTATCTCACTGGTATAAGGCTTCACCCATGGGTCGTTACCCAGGCGCGATTGAAAACAGATGGTATATTTTTCTTTCGGTATGCCTAATTCTTCGGCTATTAAGCGCGCCGTATCATGCGATTGTGCCGAATAGCAGAATTTGTTTACATCCGTAAGGGTATTGCAGCAGCCATCCACCTTTAAGCAATGCTTGCCGGTGTGGTCGCACTTAATGAGCTGGCGTTGCGGCAAACCGTGGAAGCTGAACAATACGTGATCAAAATTTTCTACCCCATGCTTTTTGCCGTTTTCTGCAAAGGCCTTAATCATAGAAGGCTCGCTATGGAACGAGTTGACAAAGGAAATATTTGGGATGGTTTGCCAGCTGCGCACCAGGCCCATCACTTTATCCATTACAGAACCCGTACTTGCCGAAGCGTATTGCGGAAACATGGGGATCACCCGGATATTTTCTACCAGGTTATCTTTCAGCCTCACTAAAGCTTCTTCTATAGATGGGGTTTGGTAACGCATCGCCAGTTCTACCTGGTATTCATCGCCCAAACGTTCTTGCAATAATTTCTGTTGAATAATGCTATAGTATAACAATGGCGAGCCATTCTCTTCCGACCAGATCTCCTGGTACAATTTAGCCGATTTAGGGCTGCGGAAAGGTGCAATGATGCCCCTTACTAAAAAGGTACGCAGCACCGGGTTAATGTCAATAACCCTTCCATCCATCAAAAACTCGTTTAAATACTTGCGTACATCTGGTGTTTGCGGACTATCCGGTGTACCTAAATTGACTAATAATATTCCTTTTTTCGACATAATTCAGTACCGCAAATATCGAATATTTTTTGTCAACTATTTGTAATACTCCGGCAGATGACGCAAATCATATTTTCAAAACCGATACCGCTATACTCCCCCTTTAGGGGGCAGGGGGGCTTTCCACAACCGCCACCAGGGTGTGCCCGGCGAGGCATGATGCTCATAATGATAACCGAAAAAGTAGCAGGATAAAAATGCCACTACATGGTTCCGCTTCTGCGTGCGCGAATGATAAACGTTATCGTGCTCGCCTTTATGCGGCTGATAAGTACCGAAATAAAACAGCTGCAAAGTACTTAGTAAAGATGGTGCCACCCAAAACAGCAAAAGGTTGGGCTGCGAAATCCAGATCTTTAGAATATTAAAAAGCACAGCCATCCAAACCACCTGCCATATGGATAAATAGTTACGGATAAACCGGGTATACCAGCTGAAAAAACCACCCTGATGATAGTCGGGATCTTCCTCGGTATGTACATGCTGATGATGCTGGTGATGCTTGGTATATAATTTTGGATACCAAAAAGCGGCATAAACAAAGGTTGCTATAAAGCCTGCCGCATTGTTAATTGTTTTGTTTGCTGATACCGTACCGTGCATGGCATCATGTGCCGTAATAAATAGCCCGGTATACAAATGCATTTGGACCAGAACAAAAATATATACTAAAGGATTGGTAAAGCTAAAATGCCATTGCATTAATAAAATGGTAGATAAAGCCCAGCCGCCTATAATGAGGACAGCAAAGAAAGCTCCGGCCCCCCAGCCCCCTGAAGAAGGAGTAGAAGTAACTGAGTTAATATGTTTTTGCTCTATTAAAGACATCACTCATCCAACATAAAATTTTGCAAATTGTGTTTTATTCCTCTTTAGAGGTCATGCATTAAAACACTTCCAGCGCGGCCTTCACATCCAGCATCAGCCACATGGGAGTTGATGTTGCCCCGGCAATGCCAATGGTATCACCCGGCATAAACATATCGGCAGTAAGCTCGCTTGCCGAAGAAATAAAGTAAGTGTTAGGATTATACTTTTTGCAAACCTCAAATAACACCTTGCCGTTAGATGACTTTTTGCCCGATACAAACACAATCTTATTAAAGTTAACCACAAAATTATGCAGGTCTTTATCCCGGTTTGATACCTGGCGACAAATGGTATCGTTTGCTTTTACCTCGTAACCCCGATTAATCAGTTCGTTTTTTATGGCGTAAAATTTATCGGTGCTTTTGGTGGTTTGGCTGTATAGCGTAATTTGTTGCGGCAGCTCGGCATTATCCAGTTCGGCTATGTCCTGAAATACCAGGGCATCACCATTTGTTTGGCCTTGCAGGCCTATCACTTCTGCGTGGCCGTGCTTACCGAAAATGAGGATATTTTCTTTAGCATCGTGCGAAGTTTTGATCCTGTGCTGTAGTTTTAAAACCACCGGGCAGGATGCATCTATCAGCATAATATTATTTTCGAGCGCGGTACGATAAGTGTCTGGAGCTTCGCCGTGTGCGCGGATCAATACTTTTTCGTTATGCAGACCCTTCAGTTCTTCATGGTCGATAATACGCAGGCCTTTGGCTTTCAGGCGTTCTACCTCTTCATCGTTATGTACAATATCGCCCAGGCAATATAAATAGCCCTGCTCTTCGAGTATTTCTTCGGCCATATCAATGGCATAAACCACCCCGAAACAAAACCCTGAATCCTGATCGATACTTACCTGAAGATTGTACTCGCCCATGCCTGCAAATTTACGCTAAAATTTTAAACCGCATATCATTACCATATCAGATTTAAAATACCGAAAAATAAAAACTGCACCAATAATAGCACCGGTGCTACCCAGCTTTGTTTCCTGAATTTAAATAGTTCGAAGATCCACAACATAACGCCGCTCACAGCAAACCAGCCTATATAATTCTTTATTGGGATAACGTTATTTGCCCAGTGCCAGTAATCAAATTTAATAGCAACAGGTTCAATCTGCAAGTCAAGTAATACCATTAGCAGTGCACCTAAAATAATTCGCGCCCATATACTGCGTATCCTCAGCCGCTGCATGGTTACCCCCACCGCATAAATCAATAAAAACCAGTTAATGCCTATTGTTAGGGGGATATCCAGCGCTTTAGTGCCCAAAGTTGCACCGTAAGCATAATTGCCAAAAAGCCAGCCGGTGTGCACACCTATCCATTCGGCAGTAAAACCCAACAGGTAAATGATGATGGCAAAGCCGATAAAACGTTCATCGATATATTTATGGCTAAACACCACAACCAGCAACATCAGCAGTAAATGAAACGGCACAATTTGTAAAAAAAGGGATTGTGTTGCAGGGACCATTAACCCAACCAGCCCTACCGTATGAAACAATACGATAACACCCTTTGCTATAGTGGGGTTTAAACGCGACGGCCTTTCCATAGGGTGGTTTTTGTTAAATGTTTTTGGATAGCCAGAAAACCGATGATAGCCATATTGGCCATTTGCACCGGGTGCAGGAAAGTATTAAAGCCATTGCTTTGCCCCGATAGTAAAGAGACCATACTACGGGTTAGCATAATAATACCGCACATAAAAACTATAAGCTGTAAATTAAGGGTAGCAATTACAACCAGCGGGCCGCCAATTATAACTGCCAGATAAATTAAAAACCCAATAATGCTGTAATTAAATGCCGCCAAAAAGTTTTTACTGAACCCATCTATTGCATCCCGGTAACCGGTATACATACGGCAGCTTATCATCCCGTTGGCCAGCAATGCTTCGCCCTTTAATCCTTCTGTTTTAACCAGTTTCATAATTTCTACATCCTCTACCACTTTGTGCTGCACCCGCTGGTGCCACCTGTGTTTACGATATATTGCGGCATCGAACAGCATAAACTGGCCGCTTGCAGCCGCGAATGCCGGATTTTTAGATAAATAAACCAAACGGACGGGCAATAAATTAATGAGGATGTAGTGCATTAAAGGCACTACGGCTTTTTCGCCGAGGGTTAACATTTCCTGGTCTGTAAATAAACTAAGCAGGGCCAGGTTGTTAATTTCCATCCGGTGCAATGCACTGTTAATTAGGCCGCTGCCTATCTGCTCATCGGCATCCAGGTAAAGTAAATACCGCCCTGTAGCCTGCTGCGCCAATTGATGGCAGGCATAGTTTTTACCTAACCAACCGGCAGGTAAGGGTTCGCCCTTAATAATATTAAACTTTGGATTTTGAGCTGCAAACTTGGTGCAGATCTCGAATGTGGCATCTGTAGAATCATCGTCCAGAATTATAACCTCGTAATCGGTATAGTCTTGCGTGGCAATAGATTCGAGCAGAAATAAAATGTTCCCTGCCTCATTACGCACGGGTATCAATATCGAAACCTTTTCGTGGTAGCGTTTGGCAACCCGCCTTAGTTTGGGGTTAGATATAAAGTTGAACAGGGTTACCACAAACCGCAGAATCAGGAAGAAGAATATAACTGATAGAATGATGATCACTTTTATACAACGTTTTTACTTTGCGCTAGTTTGGCCGATTGATAATAGGATTGAAATGCCTGCTGCAAAGTATTAATATCTGAAAAATTTTCGGGCCGTACCTCTAAATTAATATTTACGGTGGGCTTCTTATTTTGCATACTCTCCATAAAACTAACTGCAAACACAGTTTGAAATTGTGTCCCCGCCAGCTTAATTACCCGCGAAAGGCCATTCTGAAACTTAATTTCATCCGTAAAATTGGAGTACAAAGTACCCTGCGGAAAGATGAGCACCAGGTTACCCGGCTCGGCCAGCAGGCTCGCCGTATAATCTAACGAAGTGACGATATCACGGGTTCCCTTTTGCACGGTATAGGCGCCAAGGTATTTCAGAAATGAAAACTTCTTGCCTGTTTCTTCCAGTATCATTACATAGAACTTCTTTTTAAACAGCAATTTATTGAGATGAAACATCAGGAAACCATCCCACCAGCTGTAATGATTGGGCAGCAGCAACACAGATTTATGCGGATCTATCGCTACCCCATTATAATTAAAAGCATGGAAATGCCGCCCTATAATATAAGGAATATACCTGCTGAAAAAACCGGTGATCAGGAAGTTTTTCTGGGGACGAATCATGCCCCGGCAAGATAGGAAAAAGAGAGGCAAGAACCGAGAGACAAGAAACAAGATTAGGGTTTTTAACGCGCGCGCATCTGTGACGCATGCGGACTGCCTGGGCATTTGCAATGCCTTCTTGAATTATGGGCATTACAAATGCCCTCCTGCTTAAACACGCGTTGCAAACGCGCGCAAGACAGAGAGTCTTCTTTTACCCCCTCTACTATGGAGAGGGCCGTGGTGAGGCCTCTAAGCCTACACCCAATCTCCCACAATCTTTGCCGATAACAAAGCCAATGGTATCCCGCCGCCAGGGTGTACGCTGCCGCCGCAGAAATACAAATTCTTAATTTTAGCAGAGCGGTTGGCATGCCTTAAAAATGCCGCGAACTGTGTATTAGAACTATTGCCATATAATGAACCCTGGTATGACGAGGTTTTACCTTCAATACTTCTTGGGTCGAGAATGCTTTCGCTGGTAATGAGTTGTTTTACATCTTCGCCCAGGATGCGGAATAACTTTTTACGGATATTTTCACGGGCCTGAGTTATTAACAAGTCCCAATCCTGCCCGGTGTTATTCGGCACATTAATCATTACGAACCAATTTTCATGTCCTGCCGGCGCATCATCGGGTTTGCATTTAGAACTGATGTTAAGATAGATAGTCGGGTCGTCACTGATGTTTTTATCCTGCCAGATGTGCCCAAACTCAGCCTCATAATCGGCACTGAAAAAAATATTATGCAGATCAAGTTGCTTGAACTGTTTTTTAATGCCCCAGTAAAATATCAATGCAGAACTGCTCCGCTCCTGCTGTAAAATTTTTTCGGGTTTAAGTTCAGGATAGTTGCTTAGTAATTTATGGTAGGTAAACCATACGTCCATATTAGAGACTACAATATCTGCCGCCAGAATAGTATCCTTAACTTTTAATCCCTTAATCTTTTTATCTTCAATAACAATTTCCTGCACCGGCGAATTATAATGAAATTTTACCCCTGTAACCTCTGCCAGTTTTACCAGGCTATCGGTTATGGCCTGCATGCCCCCCTCGGGGAACCACGCACCGTAATGTTGCTCGAGGTGCGGAATTACATTTAAAGTTGCAGGTGCCTGGTAGGGATTAGAACCGTTGTAGGTAGCATACCTGTCAAAGTATTGCACCATATGTTTATCCTTAAAAAAGCTTTGGTTAGCCTTGTGCATGGTGCGCATGGCATCTATCCGCAATAAGCTGAATATAGATTTCAGCGTATCCCAGCGCAAATAAGTTGCAACGCGATGTAATGAGCGTTCTAAAAAAACATGATTGGTAATGTTATAAATGCTCCGGCTATTATCTGCAAATTGCTGCATCGCTTTGGCCGGCTCTCCGGTTTTTGCGGTAATTTCATCGGCCAGTTTTTGCTCATCGGCATACGCGGTAAGCTTTGTGCCATCCTCATAAAAATACCGGCAAACCACATCAAGCCTTTGGTAATTAAAATAATCGCGGGGATTTTTACCGGCCAGTTTAAACAGTTCGTCTACATATTGCGGCATAGTAAAAAGGCTCGGCCCGGCATCAAAGCGGTATCCATTTTGCGCTATCGAAGTCAGCTTACCACCGGGGTAGCTATTGGCCTCAAAAACCTCAACGTCATAACCTTTTACAGCCAAACGGATGGCTGTCGCAATTCCGGCAATACCGGCACCAATAATAAGGGCTTTTTTTGATGACACGTACAAATATAAGGGAAGCCCCCTCTAAATCTCCCCCTAAAGGGGGAGACTTTGGAACTTTACTAAATGTTATAATATTATACTTTTAAATTGCTCCCTTTAGGGGCTGGGGGCTTACGCGTGTATTCCCTCGGCAATCTCTTCAATCGTTTTCCGGTTAAAGGCATCCAGATCTGCCGGGGTACGGCTGGTTACCAAACCATTATCAACTACCACTTCTTCGTCAACCCAGTTTGCGCCTGCATTTTTCAAATCGGTTTGTAACGATGGGAATGACGTTAGCGTTCTGCCCTTAATCATGCCGGTTTCAATCAGCATTTGCGGGCCGTGGCATATGGCGGCTACAGGTTTGCGCTCGTCTAAAAACGCAGATACAAATGCCACAGCATCTTTATTCTGGCGTAATTTGTCTGGGTTCAGCACACCGCCGGGCAATATCAAAGCGTCATAATCATCCGGGCTAACTTCGCTTAGTGGTTTGTCAACGTCCACTTCAATACCCCAGTGATCTTTATCCCACGCTTTAACTTTGCCGCTTTGAGGCGAAATTACATGCACGGTAGCACCTGCTGCTTCCAGGGCTTCTTTTGGGCTGGTTAATTCAATCTGTTCAAATCCTTCTTCGGTAAGGATAGCTATTTTTTTATCACTTAACTGGGCCATTGCTTTACTATTAGTTAATTTATTTATACTAATACTACAGCCTAATTTAAGGATGGTTTTAGATTTTTGTATTTTGATTATTCAAGGCATAATCAATAAAATTACTGGTGAGGCCATAGTCCTCGGTACCCTTGCGGCGAATGAAATAGAAGTCGCGGGTAATCTTCAATCCTTCAATAGGAACCTCAACCAGGTCGCCCTCTGCCAGTTGTCTTACAATAGATGGTCGTGGCATAAAGCCGAGGCATTGATCGGCCAGCAGGAAATTTTTTAAGGCCTCGGTACCACCCAACCTGATCTTAACCGACAGATCTGCCGGCGTAATGTGATGACCTGCCAGTGCCTTCAATAAAGCATTCAGCGTACCCGAACCACGTTCGCGCAAAGCAAGCGGCGTTTTCAATAATTGTTTAAGCGTTAGCTTTTTACCCGCCAGCGGACTATTTGCCGAGCAAACGGGGATTACTTCATCGCTCATAAAGGGTTTATAGGCAACCGTGGTCAGCTTATTATCTACCTCAATAATCCCCACATCAACTTCGTGGGTAAGCAAGGCATTTAAAATATATTCAGAATTACGGTTCACCAGCTGAATATCCACACTGGTGTATTCGCGCTGAAAGCCGGAAAGTATCGAAGGCAAAATATACAAGGCAATGGTAGTACTGGCCCCCAAACGTAAATGCCCCGCCGCATGCGACAGGTTGGTGAGGATAGACAGATCGTACTCAATCTTCCGCTCAATCTCGGTGGCTTGCAGCAGGTATTCGTTCATCTTTTTACCGGCTTCGGTGAGGATGATGCTGTTTCCTTTCCGCTCAAAAAACGGCACCTTGTAACGGTCTTCCATTGCCTTAATGTGTTTGCTGATGGCCGGCTGGGTTACAAATAATACCTGCGCCGCTTTAGAAAAGCTGAGGTTGGCGGCAACTTCTAAAAATACACGGTGGCTAAAAGAGATCACAAATAGCAGGGTTTATATGAGCGGTTTTCAATTCGGATTCATCAAAAGTAAATATTTTAACAGCAGCATCTGAGTATTAGTAATGAATTTGATAACCTGCCCAGGCAAATTATTACTTTTACCGCCAATACTTTACAAGTTTATACTTTTATCATCCCGGCGATTGAAACCCACCCCGTTTAACAATAAGAATTATACCTATTTGGGCCTCGCAGCCTTATCCGTCATTTTCATTTTTATTGCTTACACCCGGGGCATGAAAGCCGACGTAAACGGCGACTATCATATTTACTGGGAAACCGGACGCAACTTTTTCGGCGGGCAAAAGTTATACACGCCCGGCTTATTGGACGGTGGCTTTACCTATCCCCCATTTGCGGCATTGTTTTTCAGCTTGTTTTCATGGATGCCATTCCATACCTCCGCATTTTTATATTCGTATTTTGTAGATTACGGGCTTTGGGTAGTATCATTAATACTGGTTAAAAAGATCTTCGATCACCTGTTACCCGGCCAAAATATAGTGATGCCTTTTATACTGGCATCCTTATTATCCATTGGCTTTTACTGGCACAACTTTATTTGGATGAATGCCAATATGCCAGTGCTTTGCCTTACGCTGCTGGGCATCTGGTTTTACATCAATAAAAAATTCAATTACAGCTACCTGTTTTTTTGGGCCGGGGCATTCTTTAAGGTAACACCCATTATTTTCCTGTTTTTTGCAGCGCTAAAACGCCCGGTTAAAGAGTGGCCGAAGATCATCCTGATGGCATTGCCATTTATTATTCTGCCTATGCTGCTGCGGGGTAGCATCAGCGCGGGCATTGCCGACTGGCAGGGCTATTACGAAGCCTTTATCGCCCCTTTCTCTAAAGGGCAAACAGATGATAACATCATCAGCCTGGGTATCCCGGTAATACTTAACAAACTCAACACCGGCAATGCCGAATTAGGTTATGAACCGGTTTTACATTTAAGCGAGTATGCTTTAAAAATACTGATACTGGCTATCCAGGTATTGATTGTGGGGGCTTTGACAATTAAGGTTGTTTATGACAAATACGTAAACCACAACGATGATTTTTCTGCTGCGGACCTGTGCATCATATTCCTCATTACCCTTTTATTACCCGGCCGGGTTTGGGGGCACCACCATGTTTGTACCAGCTTTATTTATACCTACCTGTTTATACTGTTGCGGGATAAGAAAATACTTTTCGGCATTAGTTTTTTATTATGCCTGCTCATGAACTTTATGACCAAAGGCTCAATTGGCCAAACCATGACTGACTTCTTGAGGCAATATACCTATATCACCTGGGTGATGATATTTATCGGTGTGGTGATTGTATACTATGGGTATTTTGCGAAGCGGGAGAGGTTGGCTACGGTATAAATATCCTAAAAAAACAAATAGCCGCGTAAACATTAATGTTCACACGGCTATTATATATTAAATTCGAAATTCCAAAATCCTTACGCTTCTACAGGCTGGCCAACCAAATGATTAGCAACCAGGTATTCGGCAATTTGTACGGCATTGGTAGCGGCGCCTTTACGCAGGTTGTCAGACACTATCCAGCAGTTCAGTGTGTTCGGCTGGGTCTCATCACGGCGGATGCGGCCAACAAATACTTCGTCTTTATCATGTGCTTCCAGCGGGGTTGGGTATTGCAGGTTGGCAACATCGTCAACCACAATAATGCCCGGCGCTTTGCTTAACAGCTCGCGTACTTCGGCCAAATCAAAATCATTGGCAAACTCCACGTTAACAGACTCCGAGTGGCCGCCCATAACCGGGATACGCACGGTGGTAGCTGTAACACGGATGCTATCGTCGCCCATTATCTTTTTGGTTTCGAGCACCATCTTCATTTCTTCCTTGGTGTAACCATTCTCAGTAAAAACATCAATGTGCGGCAACACGTTCAAATCTATCTTATACGGGTAAGCCATTGGGCCCTCAATACCTGCGCGCTCGTTCATCAACTGCTCTACCGCTTTTACACCGGTACCGGTTACCGATTGATAGGTTGATACCACTACGCGTTTAATTTTATATTTATCGTGCAGGGGTTTTAAAGCCACTACCATTTGAATTGTAGAACAATTTGGGTTTGCGATGATTTTGTCATCAACAGTTAAAACATCGGCATTAACTTCTGGCACAACCAATTTTTTGGTTGGGTCCATACGCCATGCAGATGAGTTATCGATAACGGTGATACCTGCAGCTGCAAATAACGGCGCTTGCTCTAAAGAAGTGCTTCCGCCGGCAGAGAAAATGGCAATTTCAGGCTTTTGCTTTATCGCATCCTCAGCAGAAACAATTTTATATTGCTTACCCTTATAAGTAACTTCTTTACCTACACTTTTTGCCGAAGCAACCGGGATTAACTCTGTAACTGGGAAGTTGCGTTCTGCCAGAACCTGCAACATTTTGGTGCCTACTAAACCTGTAGCACCTACTACTGCGACTTTCATCTTTGTTTTAAAATATAAATTAACATTAAACCTGAATCCAAATATGAGATTTTTTTATCAAATATGCTACTAAACAGGGCGTTTAATGATTGTGACAGCATTATTATAGATCGATTTGGTGCATTTTTTTACCTTTGCGCTTTAACTGATTTTGCATGAGCGAAAAGATTTTAGTGATAGGCGCAAACGGCCAGATAGGGACAGAACTGGTACTGGCTTTGCGTGATATTTACGGTGCAGAACAAGTGATTGCCTCTGATATAAATAACGCTGCAGAGGCTATTAAAAACGGCCCTTTTGAGTTTGTTAACGTACTGGATAAGGATAACCTGCGTAACGTTTTCGAAAAACACAAGCCCACACAGGTTTACTTACTGGCAGCTGTGCTATCTGCCGTAGGCGAACAAAAACCAAAGCTGGCCTGGGACTTAAATATGAACGGCCTGCTCTCTATATTAGACCTTGCCGTTGAATTTAAAACAGCTAAAGTTTTCTGGCCAAGTTCTATCGCTGTTTTCGGGCCGCACTCGCCACAGCATAATACGCCGCAATATTGTATAATGGATCCTAACACGGTTTATGGTTTCAGCAAACTGGCCGGCGAACGCTGGTGCGAATACTACCACGCCAAACACGGCCTCGATGTACGCAGCATCCGCTACCCGGGCCTCATCAGCTGGAAAGCAGCACCGGGTGGTGGTACTACAGATTATGCTATCCACATTTTCCACGAGGCTTTAAAAACTAAAACATATACTAGTTTTTTATCGGCTAATACAGCTTTGCCTATGATGTATATGGATGATGCCATCCGCGCTACCATCAGTTTAATGGATGCCCCTGCCGAACAGATCAGTATCCGGTCGAGCTATAATTTAGCAGGGATTAGTTTTAATCCTGAGCAATTGGCAAGTGAGATCAAAAAACATATCCCGGAGTTCACCATCAGCTATGCTGATAACGACCCGCGCCAAGCCATTGCAGATAGCTGGCCAAAATCGATAGACGATAGCCAGGCTCAGCAAGACTGGGGTTGGAAACTAGAGTTTGGCATCGAAAAAATGACGGAGGAAATGTTGACGAACCTGAGTAAATAGTTATTCAGTTATTTGTTATTCAGTTATTAACTTTGAGGTTCGTACAATTCGCTATAATTTGTGAAATTCGTACCATCAATTAAAATCTATGAAATCACGAACCAATCGGTGAATTCATAGAAATATCAGTGAAATCATAATATACTATGGGAAGAGCATTCGAATTCCGTAAAGAAAGAAAATTTAAGCGTTGGGCCAAAATGGCCATCCAGTTTACCCGTTTAGGGAAAGAAATTGTAATGGCTGTTAAAGAAGGTGGCGGCCACCCCGAAACCAACTCGCGTTTACGCACGGCCATGCAAAATGCCAAGGCAGTAAACATGCCTAAAGACCGTGTTGAGGCTGCTATTAAACGCGCAACCGACAAAGATGCATCAAACTACGAAGAATTTGTATACGAAGGATACGCCCCGCACGGTGTAGCCATTTTGGTTGAAACCGCTACCGATAATACCAACCGTACCGTTGCCAACGTACGCAGCTACTTTACCAAAGTGGGCGGCACATTAGGTAAAACCGGTTCGCTTGATTTTATTTTCAGCCGTAAATCAATCTTCCGTTTTGTACCAGGCGAGCGCGACCTCGAAGAACTGGAATTTGAACTGATTGACGCCGGGCTGGAAGACCTTTATGTAGAAACCGACGAAGAAGGAAATGATGTTGGCGTTATCACTGCTGCTTTTGAAGATTTCGGCAAAATGCAAAAAGCACTGGAAGAGCAGGGCTTCGAAGTAAAATCGGCAAAGTTAGAGCGCATCCCGCTTTCGACTGCCGAAGTTACTGAAGAGCAGGCAGCAGATGCCCTAAAACTAATTGATAAACTGGATGAGGACGATGACGTACTTGCCGTTTATCATAATATGGCAGAGTAAATATCAATTTGTTAATGAGATAATTTGTCGATTTGTTAATGCTCTAAACGTGGCCGGATAATTGACAAATTACCTCATTAACAAATCAACAAATTCAAAAAACATGGCCGTATTCACCTCACGTAAGCAAAAGCAAAATCTTAAAATCACTTTTGACAATGATATGCTGGTGATAGAAATGCCCGATGGCAAGCAACAGGTTTTTCCACTTGCATTTTTCCCGGCACTGCGTGATGCCAGCGAAGAAGATCGTGCCGATTGGACGCATGCCGGTAACGGTATCCGCTGGAACAAATTAGGACTGACAGTTACTATATAATTTGCTAATGAGATAATTTGTTGATTTGTTAATGCTTATACGGCCACAAGTCATTGACAAATTAGCTAATTGACAAATCAACAAATTAACCCATGACCTTCGAAGAGTTTTTTAAGAAGAAAAAGATCAACCTTACTACCTTACAACAGGCAGAAGGAACCCTTTTTGCTGAATTCAAAAACCACTTTGAGTTAATGGGCGAAAAAAGCTTCGACCATACCAAAAAATACTGGTTCAATAAATTACGCCGCCAGTTCCCTGCACCTGTAGAGGTTAAAGCCGAGAAGGTAATTATTGAAAACCCACTGGCCGAGCAAACTATTACCGAGACGCTTACTGAGCCAACTGCTGACAAGCCCAAAACAGGATTTACACCAAGATTTAAAGCAGGCGCAACCGCCGCCAAACCCGTAGAGCTACCTGCAATACCTGTTTCGCCAGAGGCAGAACAGCCAAAAGCAGATCCTGCATTAATCGAAATGCCTACTGCTAAACCAGGATTTACACCAAGATTTAAAGCAGGCGTTACATCTGCCCCAAAAGAAGAGAAACCAGAAACTCCTGCTGAGGCTGAAAATGCAGCACAAGCAGATGTGCCTGCAATACCGGCAAAAGTTGGTTTTACGCCAAGATTTAAGGCCGGAGTCACTAAGCCTGCAACAGAAACTTCGGCAGAAGAGCCTAAAGTTGAAGAAGAAAAACCTACCGAACCTGCAAAAGTTGGATTTACACCAAGATTTAAAGCTGGTGTTACCAAACCTTCAACACCTATAACAGATATTCCGGCAGAAGCGCCCAAAGCTGAAGAAGAAAAGCTAGCAGAGCCTATTCAGCCTGCTAAAGTTGGTTTTACACCGAGATTTAAAGCCGGGATTACAAAGATCGCACCACCAATAGAACAGCCTAAAGTTGAAGAAGGTATTACGGCTGCACTAAGCGAACCCAAGATAACAGAAGAAAATCCCATACTACCACCTGTTGAAGAAAAGACTGATATAGAAGAACTACCGAAAGCAACAGCACCTCCTAAAATTGGGTTTAAGCCGCGCTTTAAACCACCGCAGCAGTAAAATTTCACTGCCTTATCTCGCCCATTTACCATTCTGACGAAGGAAGAATCTTCTTTAATATACGAGCAGAATTACAGGGCGAAGATGATCCTTCGCTAGCGCTTTGGATGACAATTTAGATATATACCTATAACACTTGCGCGTTATCACACGTGCGCGAGATGCGAAAGCAACAGCACCCTCCTAAAATTGGGTTTAAGCCGCGCTTTAAACCACCACAGCAGTAAAAATCTACTTCTTTATATCTCCCATTTGTCATTCTGACGAAGGAAGAATCTTCTTCCGCGTAAAAGCAGATACTGCAGGGCGAAGAAGAAACTTCGCTAATTGCGCGGCATTACAATATGATAGGGCAAGGTATCTTTTTTAGCGGCATAAAAACCTTTCTCAAATTTGCCGTCGCTTTATGCCAGGCCCAAGCCCAGCATTCCACTAATACATATTTTTGAACATCATTATGGGATCAGTTTAAAGTCTGCCTCTTGTGTATCGCGCGAATTTGAGCCTACAAACACTTTGAAATCGCCGGGCTCGCTGGTATATTTCATGTTGGCATCATAAAATTTCAAATCCTCATTGGTTAACGTAAACTTAATTTCTTTTGATTCGCCCTTGCGCAAAAACACTTTCCTGAAGTTACGCAGCTGTTTCATAGGGCGGGTTACCGAGCCTACCACATCACGGATGTAAAGCTGTACCACTTCTTCCCCATCGTAGTTACCGGTGTTGCTTACTGTTACACTTACGTTTAGCTTGTCGGTAGTTTTGATCGCTTTTTTATCAACAACGGGCTGTGTATAGCTAAAGTTAGTATAGCTTAAACCATAACCGAAGGGATACAAAGGATCATTAGGAATATCCAAATATTTGGATGAATACTTATTGTTAGGATCAGCCGGTCGGCCGGTTTTTTTCATATCATAATAAACAGGGATCTGCCCCACGCTGCGCGGAAAGCTGATGGTTAGTTTTCCTGCCGGATTGTAGTTGCCGAATAAAACATCAGCAATGGCATTACCTGCCTCGGTGCCTGCAAACCAGGTTTCGAGTATGGCAGGAAAATGCGCATCTTCCCATTGCAGCGTAAGCGGGCGGCCATTCATCAGCACCAATACCACAGGTTTACCCAATGTATAAATTTCTCGCATTAAACGTTGCTGGCTTTCGGGAATGCTGATATCAGAGCGGCTGGCGGCCTCGCCGGTCATACCTTGCGATTCACCTACGGCCATTACAATCACATCGGCCTTGCGGGCTACATCCATCGCTTGTTTCAATAACGTTTCCGGATCATCAGTTACCAAATCTCCGCCTTGCGTGTTCATTTGATCTACAATAGCTTTATTATCTGTAAAGTTAGCGCCTTTGGCATAGTTGATTTCTACACCTGCCCCGGCAACGGCTTTCATACCTTCTAACAGCGAAACAGATTTATGCCAGTCGCCCGCGCCCGACCAGTTACCGATCATATCCCGCTTGTCATCACCCAGCGGACCAATCAGCGCAATGGAACCCGATTTTTTCAAGGGTAATACCTGCTGATAGTTCTTCAGCAACACTAATGATTTACGGGCAATATCACGCGCAGCATCCAGATTGGCAGTGCTCATAATTTCAGTTTTAGCACGCTCTTCATTGCAATATTTATAAGGATCGGCAAACAAGCCAAGTTTGTATTTGGCTTCCAGCACGCGGCGCACCGCATCGTTAACTGTTTGAATTTTTACCTTGCCTTCGCTTACCGATTGTTTAAGGTATTTGGCAAATACAGCGCCCTGCATATCCATATCGATACCTGCGTTAATGGCAGCTTCGCCGGCTTCTTTTTCGTTGGCTACATTGCCGTGGTTCACCATTTCATTAATGGCGGTATAGTCTGTTACCACAAAACCTTTGTAGTTCCATTGCTTTTTCAGCACATCATTAACCAGCCATTTGTTGGCGGTAGCGGGCACGCCTGCAATTTCGTTAAACGAGGTCATGAAGCTGCCCACACCTGCATCAACTGTAGCCTTAAACGGAGGAAGAATGGTTTCCCATAACGTGCGCTGACTTACATCAACCACGTTATAATCACGGCCGCCTTGCACAAAACCATAACCGGCATAATGCTTGGTACAGGCCATAATGGTAGTGCCATCAAAACCCGCTCCCTGGAAACCTTTTACACGGGCTGTGGCTATCTGGCTGCCCAGCCAAACATCTTCACCGGCACCTTCGGCAACACGGCCCCAGCGTGGGTCGCGGGCAATATCAACCATGGGCGCAAATGTCCAGTGCAAGCCATCTGCCGAAGCCTCTGCTGCGGCAATGTGTGCGCTCTTCTCCATCGCTGCCAGGTCCCAGCTCGAGCTTTCGCCAAGCGGGATAGGGAATATCGTTTTATGCCCGTGGATAACATCGTACCCGAAAATCAGCGGAATGTGCAGGCGCGTGTTTTTCACTGCCATTTCCTGCAGCTGGCGGGTATAGGCCGGGGTATAAGCGTTAAATATCGAACCTACATTACCTTTCTGTATATCATCTTTATAACCGGCGCGGATGCTTGGCCCTGTTAAAGCCATATCGCTGGTGTATTGCGTAAGCTGACCGATCTTTTCTTCCAGCGTCATTTTTTGCATCAGGTTGGTTACAAACTGGTCCATTTTACTTTGCGGTGCAGCTACCTTTTTGGGCTGGGCAAATCCGCTTACCGTAATGGCTGCCGCAACCAGCACGCAACTTATTTTTTTGTAATACATGGTTTTATAATTGAAGGTTGTTATTGGCGGTTTATGTGGTACGTACTGCTCTCGAAGTCGAGTTTTTTTAAACCCTGCTGTACTTCGGGGCAGCTCATAAATAAATTCCAGAGCATGCCGCTGCGATAGTTCTCAATCATCACAACTATTGGCCCCTGGTCTATAGCAAGGTACGATTTTGCGTACCAATTTTTACTCTCGTTAAAGGCATCGGTAAAGCCGTATTCGCCCCAGATCTTGTCGCCCAGGTCATAATAAAAATGGCGCAGGGCTTTCATAGAATATTCGGGCGTGTAAGGGAATGCCGATAAGGCGGCCGTAGGCGTAATCACCCCCAGATCATTGGTTGGCGAATGGGCATTGTATCCTTCATGGTTATCGCTGGCGGTTAAGCCCCAGCAGTCGGGGCCGTAGCCTTTGAATTTTTTGGGGTTATCCACGCAATAATCATGGTTGATTAATGTGTGGTTAAGGTTCTGCTGCCAGTAATCGGCATACTGGTCTTTCAAGCCTTTAGGGTTTAAACCTAAAAAAGAGTAATGGGTATAAAACAGCGGGCCGCCATAATCAAAACCCAAGGGCAATACATGGCCGTAAAACATTTTACCGTTTTTAAAGAAATCGCTTTGCGCCCAGCCACGGTTATACACTTCGGTAGGCACCGGGTAACGCGTACCCGAAGCGGCCAACACATACGTTATTAAGCACTCGTTATATCCGCGCAGCGGGAAGTTCATGGCCCAGCCGTTATTGGGCGACCAGTGCCAGTACAGCACATCTCTGCCGTCGCGGGTAAACCAGTTCCATTCTATTTCGCCCCACATCCAGTTAATTACATCACGGATGTGGCGTTCCTTATCATTATTGCCATTATAGTATTGGCGGGCACATAACAGCCCCTGGAACAGGAACGATGTTTCTACCAAATCGGCACCATCATCCTTGCGGCTAAAGGGAATCACCTTGCCGGTTTTGCCATCCATCCAATGCGGAAACACGCCATGGAAGGCATCGGCTTTGTATAAAAAGTCAACGATCTTCAACATCCGGTCAACCGATTGCTCATGGGTAATCCACTTGCGTTTGTCGGCTACCAGCATGGCCATAATGCCAAAGCCCGAGCCGCCTGTGGTTACCACCTCGTTGCCGTAATTATAGGCCACGTTGCTGCGCTCGCGCGCCAGCCCGCTTACTGGGTGCCCAAAGTCCCAGAAGTAGCGGAATGTTTGCCGCTGTACCACATCCAGCAGGGCACTATCCGTCAGGTTCTTGATGATCCCTACTGGCTTAATACCATCTGTTGGTGCATTACTTTTCTTTTGTGCGTTTGAATAGAAGCCCGCGCACAGTAACGTGATGATTATAAGTATCTTCTTCATCTCTATAAAATAATAATCGCTTATGTACTAAAATTATTAATACGTAAGCGATAGTTAGGCCTGTAAAACAGCTATTGCTTAATAGCCGGGGTTTTGTTTTAACCTGCCGCCGCTTAAATCAATTTGTTGTTGCGGTATCGGGAACAGGGCATTGGTGGCTTTCCAGGCTTTGCCGCCATCGGCAGCAAAGGCAGCAGCAGCACGGCCGGGTTGCACCGCATCCTGGCGTACCAGGTCAAAGAAACGGTCATGCTCTTCGGCCATTTCAATACGGTGCTCATGCCAGATGCTGGCCAGGCTGATACCTGCCGGAGGCGTAGCTACTAAACCTGCGCGGGTACGCAGCATGCCGATATCGGTAATGGCATCGCCGGTTTTCCCTAACTGGAACGCAGCTTCGGCATTGATCAATAATACTTCGCCCAAACGGATCAAGCGTAGTTGTTTAGGCAGGTGATCTGTATTACCGCTGCAGTTTCGCTCTAAAGTACGGCTATGATAGGCCTTGTAGCTATAGGTTGAGTTCTGCACCGAATCGGGACCGGGAATCCTGAAACCATCGAACAGCACGGTACCACCTGGTTTAATAAAAATTATCGTACCGTTTTTACGGGCATCGGTTGCTTCATAATCATTCACCAAACTTGCCGATGGGTTATTGAACCCGAAGCCCAAGTCTGACCAGCCAAATTTACCGCCCGCCCGCGGGCCTTGCGAAACCACATAAAGGTTTACACCCGATGAACAATCCTGGTTAATCCCTGCCTGGATCTCGAAAATAGATTCGGAATTATTGATCCCTCCATCGCCATTCACCGCATTTTCGCGCCATATTAAGGAGTAATCTTTCACCAGGCTGTATTTGCCGCCAGTAATTACAGCTTCTGACAAATCGTATGCTTTTTGATAATCTTTAAGATACAGATACACCTTTGCCTCTAATGCTTCGGCGGCTCCCTTAGTGGCACGGCCAACATCAGTAGCGCCTTTTTCGGGCAGGTTGGCTACCGCAAAATCAAGGTCGCCGGTAATTAACTTGTAAACGTCGGCAACAGCAGCCCGGGTTTGAAACTGGTCCTGGTTGGCTTCGGCTGCTGTAGGCACGCGGTCTAACAGCGGTACCCCACCAAAAAAACGCACCATGTTAAAGTAAAACCAGGCACGTAAAAACCGGGACTCGCCCATTAACTTGTTTTTGGTAGTGGCATCAAACTGGGCATTCTGTAAAACACCCAATGCCTGGTTGGCCCGTGCAATCCCCTGGTAATAACCTGTCCATACCAGGTTAATGGTACCGTTTGATGGTGTGGTTGTTAAATTATCTATTTGCAGCCCGTCGCCGCTATCTGTTGGCGAACTACCTTTATCGGCATCGTCCGACGCTACATCTGTCATAAAAACATACTGCAGACTTTCAATATCGGGGTCAAAACCACCATTATAAAATACATTGTAAATTCCGGTTACCAGGTTGCTGGCCTGTACGGGGTCGGTTATAATTTGAGCCTGGGTTATTTGCCCCTGCGGCGCTACATCAAGGTAGTTTTTACAGGCATTAATTGTAATAGCTACGGTGCTAAAAACAGTAGCCAGTATGATATATTTTATGTTGAAGATCTTTTTCATATACTTAATATTAGAATTGAACATTTACACCAAATGAAAATGTACGCACAACCGGGTAAATAGCCTGGTCTATGCCCGATGCCAGGATACCGGCAGTGGTTGCTGCATTGGCAGGCAACAACTCGGGCGAGATGCCGCTGTAACCGGTAATGGTAAGCAGGTTTTGCGCGGTTACAAATACCCGCAGCTTAGAGATCGCTATTTTTTTAAGCATTTCGGCAGGCAAACTATAACCCAGGGTTACATTGTTTAACCTTAAAAATGCGCCCGACTCGATAAAGTAGGTTGATGGCGGTGTGTTTGATGTAATTACATTAGGTATTGATGATGATGGATTGGCGGTAGTAAAACGACTGGTGGCATAATCGGCATCGATGTTATCGCGCAAATCGCTTTTGGCATTTTTGTTACCGTTGTAAATCTTGTTGCCCCAGTTATAATAAAAATCGGTGCTGAGGTCAAAGGCTGTGTATTTAACACCCAGGCTAAAGCCCCCATAATATTTAGGCTGATACGAACCGGCATAGATCCGGTCATTGCCATCAATTTTACCATCTCCGTTGGTATCGGCATATCTTAAGCCGCCCACATGGTTAGCCTCGCCCAGCGAGTTAGCCGGTGCAGCATTAACCTCGGCCTGGTTCTGGAAAACGCCAATGGCATTCAGCACATAATAACTGGCTATAGCCTGGCCATTATCTGTACGGGTAACGTATTGCCCGTTAATACCACCGCCCGGCAGGTATTGCCCGCCATTTAAGCCTAATAGCTTATTTTTATTAATGTTGATGTTGGCGCTGGCGGTATAAGAAAACTTGGTGCCTATTTTATCGGCCCATTTCAAAGCAAACTCGAAACCCTGGTTTTGAAATGAGGCTGCATTGGTTGTGTAATAGGTTAAATTTGAACCCAGTATGGCTGGGATGCTTACATTAATAAGTGCATCATTAACCTTCTTTTTATAATAATCGGCTTCACCGGTTAAGCGGTTATTGAAAAAGGCATACTCAAAACCAATATCCAGTTGATTGGTAACTTCCCATTTTAGGTTAGGATCTTTAATTTGTTGTATGGCTGTACCTTCTGTTAACTGACCGTTATAATAATAAGGCAGGTTTGATGTAGCCGTTACAATGTATAAGCTGGATGGGATATTATCGTTACCCAGCTGGCCGTAACTGGCCCTTAGTTTCAGGTAATTGAAGATCTTTTGTTCCTTCATAAAATCCTCTTCGGATATTACCCAGCCACCACCTATGGTATAAAAGTTACCCCACTTTTCGGCAAACTTCGAGCTACCATCGCGCCTGAATGATCCGGTTAACAAATATTTACCTGCAAAGTCATAATTAACACGGGCCAGTAATGATTGCCGGGTATATTTATCGCCATTGTTATTTAGCGATGTAGCTAAACTTGGGTCGCCCAGGTCCAGGTACCATTGATCCGGGTTGTTAGGAACATTTAAGCGGGTACCGTTGATATAGCTCGATCTGAATTTTTCGCTCGTGTAACCTACCAAAGCAGTTACATGATGCTTATCAAATCGCTTATCGTATGTTAAAGTATTATCCCAATTAAAATTATAAGAGTTATCCTGCTGGATAAATAATGAACTGTTATTCTGGTACTGGTTACCGCCACCGGTAGTAAAGGTGCTGTTGTTTGCACCAAACTGGGTGAGGTAATTACGCTGATTGTTCCAAAACCCATCTACGTTGAAGGCACTATGGGCACGCAGGCCGGGGATGATATCATAATCTAAAGCTACATTGCCCTGCACCCGGTTGCTGCTGGTAAAATTATTTATTTTATCCAGCTGTAATAATGGATTACCCACGTTACCCCAGGCCGATGTATTACCATACAAACCACCCGCATCCTGCGGAATAATGAGCGGTGCAGCCCTGTATACATTACTAAAAATGCTTGATGCATCTACCGGCCTTTCTGCCGAACGGCTTAAGGATAACTGCTCGCTGAACTTTAGTTTCTTACTCAGCTGCACCTCGTTATTGGCACGTAAGGTAAAGCGTTTATAACCATTGGTTTTTACAATACCATCATCATCCAGATAGCTGGCGCTGATGAAATAGGTATTGTTATCGCCACCGCCCGATACCGAGATATTGTGGTTCATCTCAAAGCTTTTGCGCAACACGGCACTGTACCAGTTGGTGCTGCCCGAGTAGGTTAAAGGCGACTGGTCTGCAGAGAGTGAGCCTGCATTAACATCGGTTTGGTAGGCCACATATTGTTGCCTGTTGGCCATCTGGATCGTTTTGGCTGCTTCCTGGAAACCCAGGTTGGCATCATAACTTACCATTGGCGGGCCTTTCTTACCTTTTTTGGTGGTGATAATAACCACACCATTGGCACCACGCACACCATAAATGGCGGCCGAGGCATCTTTTAAAACATCCACACTTACAATATCATTATTGTTGATGTTGCGAATATCGTTTGTTAATACCCCATCTACTACATAGAGTGGGTTAACACCGCCCAGTAAAGAACCCGTACCCCTGATGCGCAATTGCGGCGTTGAGTTTGGTTGGCCCGAAGAGATAACCTGCACACCGGCAACCTGCCCCTGCAAAGCCTGCGTTGGGGTTTGCACTACCTGCCGGGTTATGGCAGCGCCGCTTACGCTCCCTACAGCACCCGTAACATCGCGCTTGCGCTGCACGCCGTAACCAATTACAACCACCTGCTGCAATTCGCGCGCCTGCGCCCCCAGCTTAATTTCGAGCGGTGCCTGGCCGTTGCCTGCAGGGGCTTCCTGCGAGGCATAACCAATATAACTAAAAACTAATGTCGCCGTGGCCGGCGCACTTAGCGAAAATGCGCCATTGACATCTGTTTGTGTACCGCTTGTTGTCCCTTTGATGCTTACGGATACCCCAATAAGCGCGTCGCCATTGGTGGCGTCGGTTACCTTGCCTTTTATAGCTGTGTTTTGGGCACGGGTTTGCAGTCCCCAACACATAAAAAGCGCAAGAAATAAAAAAGTAAAAGAATTTTTCATAGTAATACGATGTTTAAGTAAAACCTAACGATAGGCTGAAGTAGACGTAGAAGTAGTTGTAGGGGTATTTAAATAGCCGGTTTCTTTGCTATTATTTAAAGAAACAGCAATTTAGCTGTAATGTTTAGGTTATTTTTTGCGATTTTTTCAATTTACGCGGATACGACAAAAGCCCATCAAATTTTGACGGGTTCTGTTGCTATGAATTTTCAGTGCTTAGGCCAAGGTAATGGCAATGGTTGCCGCAACATTACCAATGCTGCCCTAAAAACGATATTTGAGGTTATGGTGGATTCGGGCTCTTAAATTAGGAGTGGGTAGCGAAACCCTGCGAGCGGTTGCCTTACGCAAAAGCGGGGCAGTGTAATGGCTTTGTGCGGTGGAGCTTTTTTGCGTCTTGATCTTTTGGCTACTTTTGGATCAAGCCAAAAGTAGCTAGCCCCTGCGGCAATGAGCAGACTGACGTAAATGGGCCCACTTTGTAATCATAAAAGATAATTACTTCAATCCAAGCACTACCCTCATTCAGCGAAATGCCTCGAGGGCCTCAGCATGCCCCCTTTATCATTTTTACATTTATTCTGCTAATTGAACCTTAGTTTTCTTAGCCGCAACCGGTTGCGGCACCTTTACATAGTAGCCGGTACCATCATAAATGCGCTTGCGCGGGTGTGCTTTGCAATCATCGCTGCAGCAACCATCAAGGGCGGTACCGCATTCGTCGCACTGGGTAAAGTGCTCATTGCATTCGGGGTTGGCGCAATTGATCATTTTTTCGGTATGCTTGCCACAGTTGTAGCATACAGATACGGTAACCGGGTTCACCGAATTTACATCGACAGATAAACGGTTATCAAACACATAACATTTACCTTCAAAGTCTTCGCCACCTGCTTCTTTACCGTATTTAATGATCCCGCCGTGCAGCTGATAAACATCTGTAAAACCTTCGTGCAGTAACAAGGCCGATGCTTTTTCGCATTTAATGCCGCCGGTGCAATAGGTTAATACTTTTTTGTCCTTGTATTTGGCCAGCTCATTAATCTGCGCCGGGAAATCGCGGAAGTTATCGATATCGAGCGTAATGGCATTTTTAAAACGGCCTAACGAATGCTCATAGTTGGAGCGAACATCGAGGATAATTACATCCTCATCATCCTTCATCGCCAAAAAATCTTTTGGTTCTAAATGCTTGCCGGTTTGTAGCTGGGGGTTAATGATATTAGGGTCGCGCAGGCCCGAGTGTACAATTTCGCTTTTGTAGCGCACATGCATTTTCACAAATGATGGCTGGTCTACATCGTCGATCTTAAACTCTGTTTTGGCAAAGCGTTCTTCGGCATGTATAGCAGCCATGTAAGTTTCGCAGGCTTCTTTGGTGCCGGATACGGTACCATTAAGGCCTTCGTCGGCTACAATAATGCGGCCGGTTAAACCAAGGCTTTTACAAAACTGGAGATGCTTTTCGGCAAATTGCTCGGCCTCTGCTATTGTTGAATAACAATAGTATAATAGTGTTTGATATGTTGTCATTACGTACATTGATGCTGCTGCAAACAGCGTTAAATGAGGTGCAAATTTAAGCAAAAGAGCCGAAGTGGGCAATACCGAAAGTTGGGAAGTGATCAATATCATTATTAGATGACGTTAGCGCAGATTTAAAACGGGGCTGACCGTGCTTTTCGTAACGTCACAGGAATTTCTCAACAGCGTACCCTGCGTATAACAGAGTTGGGAAGGTAAATTTATAACAAGTGTGAAAGCAGTTAAGAAATTCCTGTAACTTTCTGTATGCTCATGTTGTCTTAATAATAATTCAGTACATTTCGTTTAACATCAACCTCGTAAAACATGAAAATTAAATACACACTGTATTTTCTGGCGTTATTATTTTGCGTGGCTTCGCCAGCGTATGCACAGCTTAAAAATGCCGTAATTATTCGCGACACCATTTACTCTAATGAATTGCAGGAAAAGCGTGCTTTAGAAATTGTGCTGCCTGCAGATTATGCTACTGCACCTGCCAAAAAATACGACGCCACCTATGTTACCGACGGCGAATGGAATACCCAGATTGTAACCAATATCGATCGTTTTTTAGAGATCCAGTTTATACCCTCCAACATCATTGTAAGTATGCCCAATGTGTATAAAAACGGTGAAAATATGCGTGAGCGCGATTGTACGCCAACGCATATTAATAATGTACCAGTATCGGGCGGGGCAGGTAAATACCTGGCATTTATTAAAAACGAAGTAATGCCGTACATCAACAAAAAGTATCGCACCAGCGGCATGAATACCTTATACGGCAGCTCGTTGGCCGGTATATTTACCATGTATGCGATAATAAAAGAGCCGAGGCTGTTTCAATCATACCTGCTGGCAGACCCTGCTTTGTGGTGGGATAATGGTTACGCTTTTAAACTGGCTGATGACAACCTGGGCAAATTAAACTTAAAAGACATTACCCTGTTAATGACCGGCCGCGAAGGCCCGGCAGCCATTGGTATGGGCATTGTAAAAATGGATTCGATATTCCGGAAGCAGGCACCGGCCGGCTTACATTGGAAAACCATGTATTATAACGATGAAACCCATAATTCGATGATATTCCGCACGCTGTACGACGGGCTGAAATATACCTATTACGGATACAGCAAAGAACCGATGCAGTTTCACCCGCAAAATGGTATTATGCTGAAAGGCCAGCCTATTAAAATAAACATCAACGGAGACCTTTTAAAACAACTGCGTTACACCACAGATGGCAGCCAGCCTACTGAAGCGTCAACAGCTGTAGTTGACCAAACCATTACCTTGCAAAACCCAGCCCGCTTAACTATTAAAGCACTAAGCAACCGCCCGGTATATGAACAGCAAGCTACTGCCGACTATGTATTGGGCGAAACATTACCGGCCAAAGCCAAACTAAAAGGCCTTACACCCGAAGGCTGGAGCTATGCCTATTACGAAGGTAGCTGGGACAGTATGCCAGATTTTAAGAACCTGAAACCCCTGCAAACCGGCAAGGCCGGTAAAGACTTCGACCCGACCAGATTGCCTAAGCAGCAAAACTTTGCCTGCGTATTTTCGGGGCAAATAGAAGTGCAGGCAGCCGGTTATCATATTTTCGCCATCAATTGCGACGGCGGTGCCAGGCTGTATATAGATAATAAACTCGTGATTGATGACGGCACGCTGCACGCACGCGGTAATTTCAAATCGTATGTGCTGCCTTTAGCAAAAGGCTTTCATAATTTCCGCTTGCAGTATTTTGAAAAGACCGGCAAGGCTTCAATCAACCTTATCTATATTACGCCGGATAATGAAAACGGCAGGCCAATTCCGCTATCGTTACAATACGGCAAATAAGGGGCGTTAACCCATGATATATTTTTATGACGGGCTATCATCACATTAACACGTTAAATAATTTGTTAATGCTTAATTTTGCACCTTAAAATTATAACGCCATGTATGATACGCTGAAACCTGTGCTGCAACAGGAACTTGCCCAAATAGAAGAAGCCGGATTATATAAAAGAGAACGCATCATCACTTCCCCGCAGGGTGCCGATATTACGGTACAGGGCGGCCAGGAAGTAATAAACTTCTGTGCCAATAATTACCTGGGCTTATCATCAAACCCGAGGGTTATTGAAGCAGCCAAGCAAGTGATGGACACGCACGGTTACGGCTTATCATCCGTACGTTTTATTTGCGGTACCCAGGATATCCATAAAGAACTGGAAGCCAAAATAGCTGAATTTTTAGGCACCGAAGATACCATCCTTTACGCCGCAGCATTTGATGCCAACGGCGGTGTGTTCGAGCCCCTGTTTAATGAGCAGGATGCCATTATATCAGACGAGCTGAACCATGCTTCTATTATAGATGGTGTGCGTTTATGCAAGGCCCAGCGCCAGCGTTACAAACACGATGACATGGCCGACCTGGAAGAAAAGCTAATAGCTACCCAAAATCTGCGCCATCGTATTATCGTTACAGATGGCGCCTTCTCAATGGATGGTACCATTGCCCAACTTGATAAAATTTGCGACCTGGCCGATAAATACAAGGCTTTGGTTATGATAGACGAAAGCCATTGCTCGGGCTTTATGGGCAAAACCGGTCGTGGCACGCACGAGCATCACAATGTAATGGGCCGTATCGATATTATCACCGGCACATTAGGTAAAGCTTTGGGCGGCGCATCAGGCGGGTTTACATCTGGCCGTAAAGAGATTATCGATATGCTGCGTCAGCGTTCGCGCCCGTATTTGTTCTCTAATACACTTGCTCCGGCTATTACAGGTGCATCAATCGGTGTATTAAATATGCTGAGTGAAACCACCGAGCTGCGCGATAAGCTGGAAAGCAATACCAAATACTTCCGCGAAAAAATGACCGAAGCGGGTTTCGATATTAAACCGGGTGTACACCCTATTGTACCGGTTATGCTGTACGATGCCAAGCTGGCCCAGGAGTTTGCCGCCAAAATGCTGGAAGAAGGCATTTATGTAATCGGTTTTTATTACCCGGTTGTTCCGCAGGGTAAAGCGCGGATCAGGGTGCAAATTTCTGCTGCGCATGAAGTGGAACATTTAGATAAAGCTATTGCAGCATTTACCAAAGTGGGTAAGGCACTGGAAGTGATTAAATAATTATAAGTAAATTAGCGGTTTGTAGCCGAAGCACAAATACGCTTCAGAATAGAGAGATATAATGCAAGATCAGATCAATCAATATACCGCCGAGATCGAGGCCTTCAGCCCTGCTAATGCAGATGAGCTGGAAGCTTTCCGGATTAAATATTTAGGGACCAAAGGACTTATTAAAGACCTTTTTGAGCAATTTAAAAGCGTTGGGCCAGAAGAGAAACGCGTATTTGGCAAGGTGCTTAACCAGTTTAAGCAAATGGCCGAAGCCAAATATACCGACCTGAAAGAAAATTTCAATTCCGAAATCGAAAATTCGAAATCCGAAATTGATCTCACCTTACCTGGTAACGGTTTCGAGGTTGGCTCGCGCCACCCGCTGTCGTTAGTACAAAGCGAAATCGTTGATATCTTTAAACGCCTGGGCTTTGTGGTTGCCGAAGGCCCGGAGATTGAGGACGATTGGCACAATTTCTCGGCCCTTAACTTCCCGGATGAGCACCCGGCGCGTGATATGCAGGATACCTTTTTTATCAAGAAAAACAGTGGTAAGGATGATATCGCCCTGCGTACCCATACCTCATCGGTACAGGTACGCATGATGGAGAACGGCAAGCCGCCGTTCCGCGCCATTATGCCCGGTCGCGTTTACCGTAACGAGGCGATATCTGCCCGTGCGCATTGCTTTTTTCACCAGGTAGAAGGTTTATATATCGACGAGAACGTATCATTTGCCGACCTGAAACAAACCCTGTATCACTTTGTGCAGGAGCTGTATGGCGAAGGCACTAAGGTACGTTTCCGCCCGTCTTACTTCCCGTTCACCGAGCCATCGGCCGAGATGGATATTTCTTGCACCATTTGTAAAGGCGCAGGCTGTAACATGTGCAAGCACTCGGGCTGGGTAGAGATTTTAGGCTGCGGCATGGTAGATCCTAACGTTTTAGAAAACTGCGGCATCGACAGTAAAAAGTTTACCGGCTTTGCTTTCGGCATGGGGGTAGAACGTATCACCAACCTAAAATATGTGATCAAGGATCTTCGTTTATTCTCTGAGAACGATGTGCGCTTTTTAAAACAGTTTAAAACAGAAATGATATGATGCAACGTTTAGGTTTGCTGCTGATAGGTGTACTGGGCTTGATTTCGTGCGGAAAAGATAATTCATCGGGCATCCCTAACGTTTCTGTTAACTTTCAATCCCCCATATCCGACCCGCGTTATATCAAGTTAAACAGTGTGGGCGGCGCGGTAACGGTAAGCGGTTATGGTGTGGCCGGCCTGGTACTTTACCATAATCCCGACGGCAGTTACGAGGCTTTCGACCGCTGCAGCAGCTATCAGCCCGAAAAAAAATGTGCGGTAACTATAGACAATACCGGCTTCCAGGTAGATGACCCTTGCAGCGGTTCAAAATTTTCACTGGCAGATGGTACACCGGTAAAAGGGCCGGCAAGCCGCTCGTTAAAATCATACAGTATTCAAGTGGCGAATAATACTATATTTGTGTCTAATTGATACATGGAAGCCGATAAAATAAAAGAAAGCATTAAGCGGGCCGCGCAGGAGTTGTTCCGCAAATTCGGGTACCACAAAACCAGTGTCAACGAAATTGCCAAACGCGCTAAAATTGCTAAAGCCACCATTTACAAATATTTCGACAGCAAGGAAGATATCCTGCATGCCCTGCTGATGGATTATATTAAGTTGAGTGTGGACGAGCTGATTAACAACGACAGCCACCAGATGGACGAAGAAGCCCACCTCACCAACCTCATCCTCAAAACCAGCCGCCTCTCTTACACCATCTGTAACGAATTTATTGGCTGGGACTTTATCCGCGAATCAACCAACTCACAGGAATTCCTCAAAAACCTGTCGAACGAACTCGAAGAACTACTCCTCAGTTCATTCACCAAACTAAGCGGCATGCGCAAGATAGAAAGCTATCACCAGCGCCTGCGCTTCCTCATTAAATGCAGTAAAAGCATCGTTTTCAGCTTCGCCTTTACCTCGGTTAGCGATGCCGATGTACGCAAAAACTTTGTATCCTTCCAGAAAGAAATTTTGCCTTATTTGGTAAAGGCGGCTATTACGGTTTAACAAAGCTTTAGCTTCTTCAACCCTTGGTCTTTTCTCCTTAAATTTTTTGATTTTAAATTTCACTATACCAATTTGGTTTTCGGTATAAAAAATACTATGTTAGCATAATAAAATTAATGCATCATGAGCCGAGAATTGAATGATTTTTCAGCACAGATTGATGAACAGTTCGACCTGGCATACGCTGACACTAATAGTTTCTGGTTTTTTCTGGTAGCCATCTTTTCCTGATTGTAACCACACAGGCAAGGCGGTTTTACATTTAAGGTTTTAAATAATTGGGTTAACTTTGCAGCCTGATGAGAAAGACTGCGAATTATACACTGATTGAAGGCGTTACTGTAATTGATATTGCCGAAGAAGGTAAGGGCGTTGGTAAGGCCGATGATCTGGTGCTTTTTATTGAGAAAGCCGTACCCGGCGATGTGGCCGACGTAGAGGTTTACCGTAAAAAGAAAAACTTTGGCGAAGCCCGTATTAAAACACTGATAAAACCTTCTGAGCATCGCACCACACCATTTTGCGAACACTTTGGCACCTGCGGCGGTTGCAAATGGCAACACATGACCTACCCCGCCCAATTGCAGTTTAAACAAAAAACCGTTGCCGACGCATTAAGCCGCTTAGCTAAAATTGATGTAAGCGACATGATGCCCATTGTAGGCTCGCCGGAAGATAAATATTATCGCAATAAACTAGAGTATACCTTCTCTGACAAACGCTGGCTGAACGACGGCGAAAACCGCGAAAACGAAACGCTGGACCTGAATGCTTTGGGTTTCCACATCCCCGGCCGGTTTGATAAGATATTGGATATTAACCATTGTTACCTGCAAGCCAATCCGTCTAACGAATTGCGTTTAAGCGTGCGCGATTTTGCCAAACAAAACAACATCAGCTTTTATAACTTAAAAAACCACGAAGGCGCTTTGCGTAACCTCGTAATCCGCACTTCATCAACCGGTGAACTGATGGTGATCGTCATTTTCGCTTATGTAAGCGAAGATGAAGTGAAACTGATGATGGATTTTGTGGAGCAGGGTTTCCCCGAGATCACTTCGCTGTTGTACATCATCAACCAAAAAAAGAACGATACTTTCTTCGATCAGGAAGTGATCAGTTGGAAAGGTCCGCAATATATACATGAGGGTATGGATGAGATCAGGTTCCGTATCGGGCCTAAATCATTTTACCAAACCAATGCCATCCAGGCTAAAAAATTATACGAAATAACCCGCGATTTTGCAGGTTTTACCGGCACCGAACTGGTTTACGATCTGTACACCGGCGCAGGCACCATTGCCAACTTTGTGGCCAAACATGTAAACAAGGTTGTTGGGGTAGAGTATGTGCCATCGGCTATTGAAGATGCTAAGATCAATTCGCAGATCAACAATATCACCAATACCGATTTTTATGCAGGTGATATGAAAGATGTGTTGGATGCTGAGTTTGTATTAACACACGGCAAGCCGGATGTGATTATAACCGACCCGCCGCGCGCAGGCATGCACCCCGATGTGGTAGCCCGCCTGATGGAAATTGAGGCAGAAAAAATTGTTTACGTAAGCTGTAACCCCGCCACACAGGCACGCGATATGCTGGTACTGAAAGAAAAATACGACAGCGTAAAAATTCAACCGGTGGATATGTTTCCGCATACCCAGCACGTGGAGAATGTGATGCTGTTAAGGTTAAGAAAATAATCACTACGTCATCCCGAACTTGTTTCGGGATCCCACAGGACAGCTTATGCGCCATACGGGTAGCAGACTTAGCAAGTGGGATGTTGAAACAAGTTCAGCATGACAGGTGGTGAAAAAATAACCCAAACGTCATCCCGAACTTGTTTCGGGATCCCACAGGACAGGTTATGCGCCATACGGGTAGCAGACTTAGCAATTGGGGTGCTGAAGCAAGCCAAGCATGACAGGTGGTGAAAAAATAACCCAAACGTCATCCCGAACTTGTTTCGGGATCCCACAGGACTGGCTATGCGCCATACAGGTAGCAGACTTAGCATGTGGGGTGCTGAAACAAGCCAAGCATGACGGGTGGTGAAAAAACAATCCAAACGTCATCCCGAACTTGTTTCGGGATCCCACAGAACAGGTTATACGCCGTACGGGTAGCAGACTTAGCAAGTGGGATGCTGAAGCAAGCCAAGCATGACAGGTGGTGAAAAAATAACCCAAATGTCATCCCGAACTTGTTTCGGGATTCCACAGAACAAGTTATGCGCCATACAGGTAGCAGACTTAGTAAGTGGGGTGCTGAAACAAGTTCAGCATGACGGGTGGTGAAAAAATAATCCAAACGTCATCCCGAACTTGTTTCGGGATCCCATAGAACGGGTTATACGCCGTACGAGTAGCAGACTTAGCAAGTGGGATGCTGAAACAAGTTCAGCATGACGGGCGATGAAAAAATAACCCAAACGTCATCCCGAACTTGTTTCGGGATCCCACAGGACAAGCTATGCGCCGTACGGGTAGCAGACTTAGCAAGTGGAATGCTGAAACAAGTTCAGCATGACGGGTGGTGAAAAAAATAATCCAAACGTCATCCCGAACTTGTTTCGGGATCCCACAGAACAAGTTATGCGCCGTACGGGTAGCAGACTTAGCAATTGGGGTGCTGAAACAAGTTCAGCATGACGGGTGGTGAAAAAATAACCCAAACGTCATCCCGAACTTGTTTCGGGATCCCACAGAACAAGTTATGCGCCGTACGGGTAGCAGACTTAGCAAGTGGGATGCTGAAACAAGTTCAGCATGACGGGCGATGAAAAAACAACCCA
The DNA here is from genome assembly GCF_001911425.1 of Mucilaginibacter polytrichastri. Lineage (GTDB taxonomy): Bacteria > Bacteroidota > Bacteroidia > Sphingobacteriales > Sphingobacteriaceae > Mucilaginibacter > Mucilaginibacter polytrichastri. Next base: position 4,292,779 of record NZ_MPPL01000001.1, read on the forward strand.
AACGTCATCCCGAACTTGTTTCGGGATCCCACAGGACAGGCTATGCGCCATACAGGTAGCAGACTTAGCAAGTGGGATGCTGAAACAAGTTCAGCATGACGGGTGGTGAAAAAACAATCCAAACGTCACCCCGAACTTGTTTCGGGATCCCACAGGACAGCTTATGCGCCATACGGGTAGCAGACTTAGCAAGTGGGGTGCTGAAACAAGTTCAGCATGACGGGCGATGAAAAAACAACCCGAACGTCATCCCGAACTTGTTTCGGGATCCCACAGGACAGGCTATGCGCCGTACGGGTAGCAGACTTAGCAAGTGGGATGCTGAAACAAGTTCAGCATGACGGGCGATGAAAAAATAATCCAAACGTCATCCCGAACTTGTTTCGGGATCCACAGGACAGAGGTTATGCGCCGTACGGGTAGCAGACTTAGTAAGTGGGATGCTGAAGCAAGTTCAGCATGACGGGCGATGATCTTAATTTGTCATCCAGAGCGATAGCGAAGGATCTTCTTCAAGAGGACAAACACGAAGCAGAAGATTCTTCACTACGTTCAGAATGACAAAAGAGATGATGATAGAATTTAGAATAAAAATATTGATCAAATGGATCCGGAAGAATTATTAAACGAGGGTAACCAACCCCAAAAAGACAGCCCCTTAGCCAGCCTGAGTGTGGACTTAAAACTGTTCAGCGAATCGATGCGCGAAGTGGCGGTTGAAATTATGGTAGAAGGCCTATCCCTGTACCCCATCTTCGTGGCTCACCAGCACGAGGTTAAACTGGGTGAAGAAATTCTTAACAAAGAAGACCTGAGCACCGACTGGAACATCAACGCCTCCACCCTCGAAGAATTTGTAGAGCGTGGCATCATTAAGGCCGAACTAAAGCAACGCTTTATAGACAACTATAAAAGTGCCGACGATTTTATGTGCGTGTTTGTGATTGTACCCGAGGGTGCCAATTTTGTATTTTTTCCATATTCAAAAGAATAATAGTAGTTTCGGTTGTTAGCTAACACAGACATGTCAGAAAAAAGGCTGCTTATACTCGATCCACAGCAAATACAGCAAAAGATAGATCGTATTGCTTACCAGATCCTCGAAGATAATTTTGAGGAACAGGAAATTGTTATTGCCGGTATTTTACCGCAGGGAACCAATATTGCACTAAGAATTAAAGCCATCCTGGATCAGATTGCGCCGTTTAAAAGCACGCTCATCAACATCGAACTGGATAAACATGGCAGCAGTCTGAAATTCAACCTCGATACGCCGATTGAAGAATGCACCAACAAAGTGATCATCCTGGTTGACGACGTGATGAACAGCGGCAAAACCCTGGCTTACGGCTTCGGCGTATTTTTGGATGTGCCGCTTAAAAAACTGCGCACCGTGGTACTGGTAGACCGTAACCACAAAAGCTTCCCGGTTACTACAGATTATTCGGGCATTGCGCTATCAACCCTGCTCAATGAGCATGTAGATGTACAACTTACCGAAAGCGGCGAAAACGATGCAGTTTGGCTGGGGTAATTAGCTATTCGCTAATATCTCTTCCAGTTTCTCGGCAGTTAAACTCATGCCATCGGCCACAATGCCCGATTTGAGATAGTGAGTTTCGCGCTCAGCCAGTTTTTCGGCAATAAAGGCAACCAGGTCTTCGCCATGCTTGCCATGCAGTAACGGGCGCTCCTCTTTACCATACTCCAATCGGCTGGCCAGTGCCTTGGGCGACATCTGGATATAAATTACCTTACCATTGGCATTCATCCAATCCATATGGTCGAAATAGCAGGGCAGCCCGCCACCTGTAGAGATAATGCTCTGCTCCCCAAAATCGGTATACTTCAATATGTTAGATTCTTCCTGCCTGAAAGCTTCTTCGCCGTGGCTCACAAAGTATTTGGCAATAGTGGTCCCTTCCTTTTGCTCAAAAAGTTCATCCAGGTCAATAAACTTATAGCCCAGCCTGGCTGCCAGCTTACGCCCCAGGGTTGATTTGCCGCAACCCATAAACCCTACTAAAAAAATCTTCATGGTTGCTGGCGTAAATAATGTTTAACAATATCATCATACTTGGGCAGGCTGTGGTAATGCCATTTGGCAACTACCGTACCGCCCTTCATCAATAAAATGCCGGGGTTAGCCCGTACAATGGTTTTCAGTGGCACACCATCGGCGTAGTAAACTTCAGATATGAGATGATGCTTTTTGGCAAAGGCAGTAGCATCCGGTGCCGAGTTCGAGGTAAGCAATACGGTGCGGATATTATAATTATCAGTGAGGTTAACGGCCAGGGCATTAATCCGGGCAATGGCCTGCTCGTCAGTGTGACTCAGGTCGTAAGCCACAATAACGAGGTTATAGAAAGGGCTGCCTAACAATTCCTGTGTATAGTTGGTCCCCTGCGCATCCTGGATAGCCAGGTCCCGAATTTTAGGTTCGAAACCTTTTTTCACCAGGCGCGACTCTGGGTTACCCACTACCTGCCAGTTGGCATCTTTCCAGATCCCGGTTTTCATGTACTCCTTATCGGTCATGCTCCGGGTGGCGCCGGTCTGTTTATTTTTAAGCTGATAGGTGATCTCGTATTCATCCGGTTTTGCCCCGGGAGGGGTTTTCATCTCGTCTAATAAATTGGCGCCAACCTTGTAAGGCAGGAAGTCAATAACCGGTAAAAAGTTGTATGTATACAGGCCAAACCCGAATGAAAACACCACTGCACCTGCAAATAAGGCATTACTTAAATGAGTAAGAAATAAAGGCTGAATTGTATGCCGTTTTACGAATATTACGAGTACTAAAGCCAGTAAAACCATGTCTTTACTAAACGATTGCCAAGGGGTAAGCGGGATGGCATCGCCAAAGCAACCGCAGGTTTGTACCACCTTAAAAAAGGCCGAGTAAAAGGTCAAAAATCCGAAGAAGAAAATCAACAACAGTAATCCCCAGGCTACGGCATTAGCGCGGGTGCCTATAAGCAATGCAAAGCCCAGCAGCATTTCTATAGCGCATAATATAATGGCTGTAGTTAAGGCCAGCGGGTTTAAAAACATCAGGTGAAATACCTCGAAATATTCCTGCAGCTTGTAGGAGAACCCCAACGGGTCATTCGCCTTTATTAAGCCCGAAAATATAAACAGCAAGCCCACGGCTATGCGGCAAATCCAAACTACTGCCTTCATTTTACATCCATTTTAATGAGTGCAAAAACGGCATAGTTCAGCATATCCTGGTAATTGGCTTTTACCCCTTCAGACGCCTCTGTAAGGCCCTTATTATCTTCTATTTGCTTAACACGAAAAATCTTTTGCAGTATCAGGTCTGTTAGCGAACTGATGCGCATATCGCGCCAGGCTTCGCCATAATCGTGATTTTTAGCAAACATCAGCTCCTGGGTTTCTTTTACTTTGGCATCAAACAGCTGCTCCACGTGGTCGGGTGCAAGCTCTGTTGATGTTTCATTGCCACATTCTAATTGCATCATAGCTATAACGCAATAATTCACAATGCCGATATATTCGCCCAGGATATCATCGCCAACTTTTGATACCTTTTTTTCTTCGAGCGTGCGGATGCGCTGCGCTTTAATAAAGATCTGGTCGGTGATGGATGGTGGCCTTAAAATACGCCACGCGGTGCCATAATCGCGGGTTTTTTTCATAAAAAGGCCCTTACATATCTTAATAACTGCGTCGTATTCTGCTGTTGTTTTACTCAAAACGGTAGTGTTAAAATTTTCTTCGATATTTGCCGCAAGGGATAAATTACCATCCCAAAGGCAATGGCTAAAGATACATATTTTCGGAAAAAGACAACCCTGAATGCACGCGGAACACTGATTGACCTGAGCACCCCGAAAGTAATGGGCATCATTAACCTTACCCCCGATTCCTTTTATAGCCAAAGCCGTAAACCCCAAGTAGCCGATGCCCTGCTGCAAGCCGAAAAAATGCTGGCCGACGGGGCTGCATTTTTGGACCTTGGCGCTTACTCATCGCGCCCCAACGCGGTTGATATCTCGGCGCAGGAAGAAACCGACCGCCTGGTGCCTGTTGTTGAGGCCATTGCGGCAGCATTTCCGCAGGCTATCATGTCTGTCGATACCTTTCGCGCTTCTGTTGCGGAGGCTGCCGTTACTGGCGGCGCGCACATTATCAATGATATATCGGGCGGGCAGCTCGACGACAAGATGTTTGAAACCGCGGCTCGCTTACAGGTTCCCTATATCCTGATGCATATGCGGGGCACCCCCCAAACTATGACACAGCTAACCGAATACGACGATATTTTTACCGAAGTATTTGATTACCTGCAACAAAAATATGCCGAACTAAAAAGATTAGGTGTACACGATGTGATCCTAGACCCTGGCTTCGGCTTTGCAAAAAAGAGTGAGCAAAGCTATGAGCTGCTTAACCGCATGCACGATTTTGATATGCTGGGGCTGCCTATATTGGTTGGTGTATCGCGCAAGCGCATGATCTATAACATAACTGGCGGTACCGCTGCCGATGCTTTAAACGGCACTACAGTAGTAAACACCATTGCATTAACAAAAGGCGCTGATATTTTGCGGGTACATGATGTAAAAGAAGCTGTAGAGGTTGTGAGCATTTATAATATGCTACAGCAGTAAACGCACCTACCAGTTATGGTTTAACAGGGTGATAATATCGATGGCATTTCGCCTGTCCCAATAGGGCGAACAATACCTGATAAAATATTCGGGGGCATAATAGTATAACAGGCGCGATTTTTGGGGCTTGATGATCCAGAGCGAATACCCGGCGGCGTTTTCTACACCGATGGGGAACTTGCGGTGCCTGCCGTTTATTACCGTATCCACCTGGTTGCAGGTGGGATAAATATCATCATCATCGATGGTGAAAATATTATTGGCTACCAACTTTAAATAAAGCGAATCGGCCTCCCCTTTAAACTTATTTGCCACAGGTACGGGTGGATCAAATTTGGCCAGGCTCCCCTTCTTATTGCGAAGGTTCATTTTTTGCCACTGCCCGTTCCTATGCACCAACAAATGATAATCAGCATCATATTTCCAGTTATAATGGGTTCTTAAAGCAATAATAAGGTCGAATTGCTTTACATGGCTTCGCAACAGGGTATCAATATTGCTTTCATACCTTAGGTTGCTTACAAAATCTGGCAGTATGGTTTGTGAAAAAACGCTACAGCTGCATATTGATAATATCAGTAGCAGAAATGTTTTTTTCATGGGTATGAAAATACGCATTCCTGCCCATAAAATCAAAGTTTACTGTTAGTTAAGATACTTTAAAATGCTATCCACGTACTCGCGGTTATTTGCCAAACGCGGTACTTTGTGCTGGCCACCCAGCTTTCCTTTTTCCTTCATCCATTTAAAAAAGGTGCCGCGGGGGGCTACATGCACCAGCGGACGGTGCAGGGCCATATCCTTGAACCGCTTGGCATCATAGTCAGAGTTTAGCTTGCGCAGGGTTTCATCCAGCAAGTCAACAAAACGTTCAAACTCGGCAGGTTTCTTATCAAACTCAATAATCCATTCGTGGCCGCCACCTTTATTGTCAGAAAAATAAACCGGGCCTGCGGTATATTCCTGTATAATGGCACCGGTTTGGCGGCAGGCTTCTTCCAGGGCACGGTCGGCATTATCAACAATTACTTCTTCGCCAAAAGCATTAATATAGTGCTTGGTACGGCCTGTAATCTGGATACGGTATGGGGCCAGTGATGTAAAACGGATGGTATCCCCTATTAAATAACGCCATAAGCCGGCATTGGTACTAATGATCAGCGCATAGTTTTCGCCCAGCTGCACCTCGTCTAACGTTAGCGTTTCGGGGTTTTCTTTATGTAGATTCTCAATCGGTAAAAACTCGTAGAAAATGCCATAATCAAGCATCAGTAACATTTCGCCAGGCTCTTCCTGATCCTGTATCCCAAAGAAACCTTCTGTAGCGTTGTAGGTTTCGAGATAATACATTTCACGATCCGGGATCAGTTTTTTAAACTGCTCGCGGTAAGGGGTAAAGTTTACCGCACCATGAAAATAGAGTTCGAGGTTGGGCCAAACCTCCAATAAATTATCTTTGCCGGTAATTTCCAGTATTCGTTTAAACAGCAGGATATTCCAGGTGGGTACACCGCTGATGCCTGTCATATTAGAATCTATAGTGGCACGGGCCATTTTCTCTATTTTTTCTTCAAAATTATCGAGCAGGGCAATATCCAAATGCGGGGTACGGTAAAACTGTGCCCACAACGGCAGATTCATCATAATTACAGCCGAAAGATCCCCAAAAAAGGTATCGGCATTTAACTGGCTCACCTGGTGGCTACCGCCTAGCGTCAAAATTTTCCCAGTAAAAAGCTTGGAGTCGGGGCGGTTGTTAAAGTACATGGTAAGCATATCCTTGCCGCCTTTAAAGTGGCACTCTTCTAAAGCTTCCTCGCTTACAGGGATAAACTTGCTCCTGTCATTAGTGGTACCCGATGACTTGGCAAACCATTTAATTTCAGACGGCCAAAGCACGTTTTGTTCGCCTTTGAGCATGCGCTCTATGTAAGGCTTTAAGGTATCATAAGTTTGTATGGGTACCTGCTCTTTAAACTGACTTAGGTTTTCGATACTCTTATAGTAGTGGCTTTTACCCCACTCTGTACTTTCTGCACCCGATATTAATTTCTCAAACCACTCCTCCTGCACTTCGTTGGGGTACTTCATAAAAAGCTCAATCTGGTGCATGCGCTTTTTCATGAGCCAGGTAGCAACGGAGTTAATGAGTGTCATAGATGGATTATGAACTTGGCTTATAAAAAGGTTTTGCGTTTGAGTACAAAGTTGGCACCCAGGTATACCTTACGCACCATTTCATTGGCAGCCAGTATTTCGGGCACGCCCGATTCCAGGATCTTACCTTCAAACAGCAGGTAAGCGCGGTCTGTAATAGATAAGGTCTCCTGCACGTTGTGGTCGGTAATCAGGATGCCAATGTTACGGTGCTTCAGTTTGGCCACCATCGCCTGGATTTCTTCTACTGCAATAGGGTCTACCCCGGCAAAGGGTTCATCCAGCAAAATAAAGTTAGGCTCGGCAGCCAGGGCGCGGGCAATTTCTGTACGGCGGCGTTCACCACCCGAAAGCAGGTCGCCCCGGTTACGGCGTACTTTGTGCAGGCTAAACTCGTCAATCAGTTCTTCCAGTTTGTTCTGCTGCTTGTCTTTAGGCATATCGCCCATTTCTAAAACGGCCTTAATATTATCTTCTACCGTAAGCTTACGGAAAATAGAGGCTTCCTGCGCCAGGTAACCAATGCCTTTTTGGGCACGGCGGTACATTGGGTCGCCGGTAATATCTTTTTCTTCTAAATAAATACGGCCTTCATTGGGTTTAATTAACCCCACAATCATATAAAACGACGTTGTTTTACCGGCACCATTAGGGCCCAGCAAACCTACAATTTCGCCCTGCGCTACATCAAACGACACATCATTAACAACAGTACGCTGTTTATATTTTTTTACCAGGTGCTCGGCACGTAATATCATATCTTAAATTTAAGCCTAAAAACCAATTATGGCGGCCAGGTTTATAAACGGAATTATTGATCGCTTAATCTAATCCCCTTAATGTTTAATTGAATGGAACGCTTATCGCGCCAAACATGTTCTTCTATACAATAACAAATATCAAAAGGCAAGCCGCGTTTTAATTCCGTCAGCCAACTAGCCTGCCCAAAGGCAATGCAATCAAATATAGCTGAACCTTGCTGCATTACACACATTTTTAAATGATCGGCCCCTACCACTGATGGCTGGCCCTGTATGCTTACATTGCGCGACAAAAACACCGGCGTCATATTCTCCGGCCCAAATGGCCCGTACTGGCTCAACACCCGGAAGAATTTGCTATCCACCTGCTCCAGTTTCAGCTCGGCATCAATCCTTATTTCCTGTATTAGCTGCTCTGGTGTAATGCTGAGGCCTACTACTTCTTCAAAGCGGGCCATAAAGGCAGGTACGTTTTCGGGCGGCATGGTTAAGCCTGCCGCGTACTTGTGCCCGCCATACTGTGTTAGCAGGTCGCTGCAGCCGCTTAGCGCCTCGTAAAGATCGAACCCATGCACAGACCTTGCAGAGCCCGCTACGTGCCCGTTAGAGCGTGTAAGCACTACGGTGGGGCGGTAATATTTTTCTGTTAAGCGCGATGCCACAATACCGATAACCCCCTTATGCCAGGTTTCATTAAAAACCACGGTCGATTTACGGTTAATCAGCACTTCATCGCCTTTAATAATATTCAGCGCCTCATCTGTGATAGAGAGGTCGTGCCCCTTACGTTCGGTATTCTGGATATTAATCAATGCGCCCTTTTCCCGGGCGGCATCAATAGAGGTAGCTATTAACAATTCAACCGCATGTTTGGCATCATCTATCCTCCCGGCAGCGTTAATACGCGGGCCAATCAGGAATACGACATCAGAGATATTAACGCGTTCTTTTCTGCCCGCAACCTCCATCAGCACCTTTACACCGGTACATGGGTCGGTATTTAACTGCTGCAGGCCATAATAAGCCAGCGTACGATTTTCGCCGGTAATGTGTACAATATCGCAGGCTATGCTAATGGCTACCAGGTCAAGGTAACAGCTGATATCTTCAAAAGGCATCCCATTTTTCTCGGCATAAGCCTGTATCAGTTTAAACCCTATACCGCAGCCCGAAAGTTCTTTGTAAGGGTAGTCGCAGTCGCTCCGTTTAGGGTCTAGCACAGCCACTGCCGCAGGCAGCTCATCGCCGGGTAAGTGGTGGTCGCAGATAATAAAATCCACCCCCAGGCTATTGGCATGCTCAACCTTATCAACCGATTTAATCCCGCAATCCAGCGCTACAATTAAGCCAAAGCCATTTGCTGCGGCGTAATCAATGCCCTGGGTAGAAATGCCGTAACCTTCGGTATAGCGGTTGGGGATATAAAATTCGATATTATCTGTAAGTTTTTTAAAAAAGCTGTATACAATAGCTACTGCCGTGGTGCCATCTACGTCGTAATCGCCGTAGATCATCATTTTTTCGCCGGTAGCAATAGCCTGTTCTATGCGGATGATGGCCTTTTCCATATCAGCCATCAGGAAAGGATCATGCAGGTGGCGAATATCGGGCCGGAAGAAAAAACGGGCCTCTTCAAAGCCGGCAATGCCACGTTGCAGCAGCAACGCACTCAGTACCGGGTCGATGTTTAGTTCGGAAGCCAGCTTTTCTACATTTCCCTGATCCGGCTTTTCGCGTACTGACCACCGTTTTTGCATATCTTTGTTTGTTTATTAAGCCGTAAATATAATTATCCGGTTAATTTAACAAACAAAGGTAAGGTCAAAAAAGCACATATAACACAACATGGAAGTTTTTGCATTGGGAGAAGGTTCGTATTCGGTTGATTCTACAAAAAAGTTTATCCCCTTCGATCCTGCTAAGGACGATGTTAAATCACGCCCCGGTTCTATATTTATCCATGTAAACCCTTTTCTGATCAAAACAGAAACCGACCTAATGGTACTGGATACCGGCCTAGGCATGAAGGCCGAAGACGGTGAACTAATTATCCATAAAAACATCCGTAAACATGGTTTTAAACCCGATGATGTAACTAAGGTACTGATGTCGCACCTGCATTACGACCATGCCAGCGGTTTGGTATTTGAAGAGAATGGCCGCCTGCACCCCAGCTTCCCGCAGGCGCAGCACGTGATACAGCGCAACGAATGGGAAACTGCCTTCTCGGGCAAATCATATTCATACCGGCCGGAAATTTTTGAATCGCTGCAACGCTCGGCCGATGTTACTTTCCTGGAAGGCTCGGGCCAATTTATGCCGGGTATCAATTACGAACTTTCTGGCGGGCACTGCCCTTTTCACCAGGTATTTTGGTTTGATATAGAAGGTAAAAAGATATTTTTTGGAGGAGATGAACTGCCCGAGCCCGAGCAACTGCTGCGTAAGTTTATAGCCAAGTATGACTATGACGGCCGCAAGGCAATGGAGTTACGTGATATTTACGGGCATAAAGCAGCCAACGAAGGGTGGACCTGCTTATTTTATCATGCCAAAAGCACACCTATTGGTACAGTAAAACTTTTAGAGCACGACGCATTTAGCGTAGTGCCTGCCTAAACGTGTTTTTCTGTTTCAAACAGTTCGCGGATTTTATCGATGTTTAAAGGTTTCGAGATGAAGTCTTTTACCAGGGTATAAGATTTTGCTTTGTTGATATCGTTGCTAAAAACTGATGACGAGATAATAAAGATCTTGGATTTGCCCGCCGGGTCTATGTTTAACCTTTTGTATTCGTCCAAAAACTCCCATCCGTTCATTAAGGGCATATTAATATCCAGCAATATATAATCGGGCAAATTTTCTGCACCGCTGGCCTGTGTTTTTAAGAGCTCATCAATGGCAAACTTTCCATTCAGGCAAGCCTTAATTTCACTGCTTACCAACGCCTTTTTAATCAGTTTAATGGAGATAAAATTATTAATTTCATCATCATCAACAAGCAAAATACTAACGGAACGGGGGTTATTACTCATATAGATATTTATACGCCAATCACAAATAAAAGGTTTTATTATCAAATGTGATAAATAAAAAACCCGGAACAAATTATTATTCCGGGTTTTTGTATAAAATCTTACTGCTAAGACAATTATTTTTGCGCTACAAGCGTAATGTCTAACAAAAAGTTGTCTTCAATTGCTTTATCGCCAATGCTTTCGAAGAAGCTTTTAGAACCGTATTTTACATTGTATTTTGCACGGTCAACAGCTACACCTTTAGCCACTGCAGTTAAAGTATTACCGCTGATAGTATAATTAACCGGGAAAGTAACCGGGTTAGTTGTGCCTTTGATAGTTAAGTTACCTGTTACGTTCGCAACACCGTTACCTGCAGGGGTAATTTTAGTAGCTACAAAAGTTGCAGTTGGATATTTGTCAACACCAAAAAAATCATCAGATTTTAAGTGGCCAACTAATTTTGCATTATAATCTGCATCAGTTAAATCTGTATTGGCAATGGTTTTCATATCCATAGTAAAAGTACCGCTTACTGGTGCTTTACCGTTGGTAACTACGCTACCGCCAGATACTTTGATGGTACCTTTGTGCTCGCCACCAATTTTTTTACCTGTCCACTCAATATTGCTTTTTTGAGTGTCAACTTTATAAGTTTCATTTTTTACTGCTGTAAAAGCAAACATGCTTGTTACTACTAATGCTGCAGCGATTGATTTAAGTGCTTTCATTTTTTTTCTTGTTTCAAAATTGTGACACAAATATAATTAAAAAATATATGTTACAACATGTAGTTTTATTTTTTGCTTTGTGCTGACAATTGGGGTTATGCTTAGATAATACAGGGAGAGAAACGTTATGCGAAAGATATTAGTATTATTGATATTGAATTGCTGCTACGGTTTTATACAGGCGCAACCCAAAAGCACTGCACAATTATACGGCGATTTATTTGATGTTGTGCAAATGCAGAAAATATATCCCGACGGTAAAACCTTCCCCGATGCTTCACCACAGCAGCAACCCGAAAAAATCATGAAAGATTACGAGGCCTTAAACAATAAACCCGGTTTTAACCTTGCTGCTTTGTAAAGCAAAACTTTAATACCCCCGGCAGCAATAGTACACCTTTTAAAAGCGATATTAACGCAGGTGTACGCCAGCATATTAACACCATGAGCTAATGAATGATTATGGTGTGGGGGAAAGAAAAGATAAAGGAGCAAAAACGTTAGCTAATCTCTACACCCGTCGTGCTGAACTTGTCAGCATCCCACATGCTAGGTCTATGACATGCCAAGCGTAGAAGTGCAAAACTTACCACCTGTCCTATGGGATGCTGAAACAAGTTCAGCATGACTGGCGGATTTACCTTCTCTTTCATTACGAGGAACGAGGAGTCTTCTTCGACATTTATTCTCGCTATGCATATCTAAGAAGATTCTTCACTACGTTCGGAATGACAAAATTTATAAAACATTCAATAATCACATGAAATATCCCTCTAATTCTTTACTTAAAATAATATCCTGATCTTCTTCTGTTAATTCTTCAGATTCATTAGCAGGGTCAAGACTCATGTAATAACCTTTTCCTGATTTAAAGAATTTGCACCGCTCCACATTGTAGAAATAATCGGCGGCATTCCAATAAAACGAATACTCTATTACATCAATAAAAGAGAGTTTCAATATTTTTTCAGATTGAAATCTGTGATATGGCAGTGAAAAATAGACATCGATATATAGGCGATGATCTTGTTGATAAATATCGAATCTTATAACTATAGCATTAAGCGGATAAAACTTCTCGGTAACAGACTGCTCAATTAAGTCTTCATTCTTGTTTATATATTCCATAAAAAAGGCTCCCTAAATAAGGAGCCTCAATTTACAAGTATTTTTCGAACGCTGATTATTCTCAGGTACCGTATTCTGGTGTGGTTACTTCGCTTTCTTCAAACTCATAATCCGTTAACGGAGGACATGAGCAAATTAAAGTACGATCGCCATAGGTATCGTTTACGCGGCCAACTGAGGGCCAGAATTTGTATTGCGCTACGTAAGGCAGCGGGAAAGCTGCTTTTTGGCGGGTGTATGAATGTTCCCACTCGTTGGCTGTAATTACAGCAGCGGTGTGGGGTGCATTTTTCAATGGGTTATCTGTTTTATCTGAGATGCCTTTTTCTACACTGTCAATCTCGTAACGGATAGCAATCATAGCATCGCAGAAACGGTCGAGCTCGTGTTTTGGCTCAGATTCGGTTGGCTCAACCATTACCGTACCCGCAACCGGGAATGATACAGTTGGCGCGTGGAAACCATAATCCATTAAACGTTTAGCAATATCGGTAACCTCAACGCCAAAGTTTTTAAATGAACGGCAATCCAAAATCATTTCGTGTGCACAACGGCCGTTACTACCTATGTAAAGCACAGGGTAATGAGCCTCCAGACGCGATTTAATATAGTTAGCGTTCAGGATAGCATATTTTGTAGCGTTGGTTAATCCCTCGCCGCCCATCATGGCTATATAAGCATGAGAGATGATGAGGATAGATGCAGACCCCCAGGGTGCTGCAGAAACAGCAGGGATAGATTTGCCTTTATCAATATCAACAACCGCATGGCCGGGTAAGTAAGGTACTAAGTGTGCTGCTACACCAATTGGGCCCATGCCCGGGCCCCCGCCACCGTGAGGGATACAGAAAGTTTTATGTAAGTTAAGGTGACAAACATCGGCACCAATATTAGCAGGACTAGTTAGGCCTACCTGTGCGTTCATGTTGGCGCCATCCATATAAACTTGGCCACCGTTAGCGTGTATAATTTCGCAGATCTCGATGATAGATTCTTCGAACACACCATGGGTTGATGGGTAAGTTACCATCAAACAAGATAGTTCGTTTTTATATTGCTCGGCGCGGGCTTTTAAATCAGCCACATCTATATTTCCGTTATCGTCGCATTTAACTACCACTATCTTCATACCGGCCATAGCTGCCGATGCCGGGTTAGTACCATGTGCAGATGAAGGGATCAGCGCAATATTGCGGTGGCTGTCGCCCCTATCGTTATGATAAGCACGAATTACCATTAAACCTGCGTATTCGCCTTGTGCGCCTGCATTTGGCTGTAAGCTCATGGCTGCAAAGCCGGTGATTTCACTTAACCAGTCGTTCAGTTCGCTAAAGATCTGCATATAACCGCCAACCTGATCGGTTGGTGCAAATGGGTGCATTTTGCTAAACTCGGCCCAGGTAACCGGTACCATTTCGGTGGTTGCATTTAGTTTCATGGTACATGACCCTAAGGCAATCATCGAATGGCATAATGAAAGATCTTTAGCTTCCAGCGATTTAATGTAACGCAGCATTTCATGTTCTGAATGGTGCGAGTTAAAGATAGCGTGGGTTAAAATTTCGCCCGTACGTTGTAAATCGGCAGGGATAACGGTCTCAATGCTGCCCTTCAATTCTTCGAAAGCTACATCATTAATGGTTTTGCCTTTAACCTTGGCGAAGAAACGAACGATGGTTTCGATATCCTGCGGGCTGGTAGTTTCATCTAAAGAGATGGTTACTACCGAACCTTTGTAGTGCAGGTTCATTTCGTTGTTTAATGCCTCGCTGTGTACCGGGTTAGCTAATACGCCTAAGTCAAACTTAAGTGTATCGAAATACGTATCGTTTAACTGCTCGTAGCCTAATTGTTTTAACGACTCGGCCAATAAAACACTTAAGCCATGGATACGCTCGGCAATTAACTTAATGCCTTGCGGGCCATGATAAACGGCATACATACCAGCCATAATAGCTAATAATGCTTGTGCGGTACAAATATTTGAAGTTGCTTTATCGCGGCGGATGTGCTGCTCGCGGGTTTGCAAGGCCATACGCAGTGCATAGTTGCCAGCGCTATCGATAGTTACACCGATGATACGGCCGGGGATAGAACGTTTGTATTCTTCTTTAGTAGCAAAAAACGCAGCGTGCGGGCCACCAAATCCCATAGGTATGCCAAAGCGTTGCGAAGTACCAACCACAATATCAGCACCCCATTGTCCCGGTGGCGTTAGCAGTACCAAACTCATTAAGTCGGCTACTACGGTTAATTTTATATTTTTTTGATGCGCTGCGGCGGCAAAATCTGTGTAGTTATATACGTTACCATCGCCTGCCGGATATTGAACTATCGCGCCAAACATCTGGTCGTTTAGTTCAGCAGTACGGTAGTCGCCAATTTGTAGTTGGATACCGTAAGGCTCAGAACGTGTTTTTAAAATATCGATAGTTTGCGGGAACACATCTTCAGAAACGAAGAAAATGTTTGCTGCCGTATTTTTACGCAAACTATATTGCATAAACATGGCTTCGGCAGCTGCGGTACCTTCATCCAGTAAAGATGCATTGGCAATTTCCATCCCGGTTAAATCAATAACCATGGTTTGGAAGTTTAACAATGCCTGTAAACGGCCTTGTGCAATTTCGGCCTGGTAAGGTGTGTATTGCGTATACCATCCCGGGTTTTCCAGGATATTGCGCTGGATAACGCCCGGTACAATTACATCATAATAACCCTGACCGATGTATGATTTAAACACCTTGTTTTTCGAAGCAGTTTGCTTCAGGGTATTCAGGTAATCGAACTCGCTTTTGGCAGCGGGCAGGTTAAGCGGTTGCTTTAACCTGATCTTAGCCGGCACGGTTTGCTCAATCAGCTGATCTAATGATTCGGCCTTTACAGTTTTCAGCATTTTGGCTGTATCTGCTTCGTTAGTCGCAATATGTCTGGCTTGAAATTTTTCCTGGTAATTGATATTGATACTCATGTACGGAACCCCTCGCGTTTTAATGCCGCAAAGGTAAGATTTTACCAGTTGAGTAACAATTAGTAAAGCAATACTTACAATAGAATTAACATTATTATTAGACCTTAAAAACGACCGATTTTATAGAGTATTGGAAGAGTTTATATCGTACCAGCAGTACCTACCTCTTCCCCGTCAGACGGAATGTTTGATAAACGCTGTAAATACATCTGTATCGTGTTCTCCAAACCATAATATAAAGCATCGCTGATGAGTGCATGGCCTATGCTTACCTCCAGCAAACCGGGTACGTTATCAGCAAAATATTTCAGGTTGTTCAGGTCCAGATCGTGGCCTGCGTTTAAACCCAAGCCTACTTGCTGCGCTTTTTTTGCAGCCAGAATATACGGAGCGGCAGCAAGCTCATTGCCCTGGTTATAATGGATGGCATAACCTTCGGTATAAAGCTCTACCCTGTCTGTCCCGGTTTCGGCAGCAGCTTCTATCATCTCGGCAATGGGGTCAACAAATAAAGACACGCGGATGCCCTGGTCTTTAAAGCGCTTTACCACATCTGTAAGGTATGCCTTGTTAGTAATAGTATCCCAGCCGTGGTTGGAGGTTAGCTGCCCCAATGCATCGGGCACTAAAGTTACCTGGTGTGGTTTTGTAGCCAATACCAACTCTACAAATTTTTCTTCGTCGCAGTTGCCTTCAATATTAAACTCTGTAGTTAAGCTCTGTTTCAGCGCGTAAACATCGGCATAACGGATGTGGCGCTCATCGGGCCGCGGGTGCACGGTGATGCCTTGCGCGCCAAAGGCTTCGCAATCTTTGGCTACTTGCAGCAAATCGGGGTTGTTACCACCTCTTGAATTACGCAGTGTTGCAATTTTATTGATATTGACAGATAATCGGGTCATTGTTGTAATATTGAAGTACGGAGGTAAATATCCTATTAGTGTTTAACAACGCAAACATTTTTATGATTAATTTATTTTTAAATATTGCTTAACCGCTACTTATGAAACTTAAATTATTTACGCTTTTCCTACTCATATACACTCTGCAGGCCCGCTCACAGGCCAGGTATAACCAGATAAAAGATTATAAAGTTTTTTTTGGCTGGGCGCATCATGCACCGCAAGATTGGGTAGCTATCCGCCAGTTTACAGACTACAACAAAAGTTATTACCTGCTGGTGAACCCGCAAACCCTGGAAACCAAAGTTGATGACAGCAGCTTTTACCAGGTAAAACCCATGAGTGCGGATGAAGCCAAAGTGTTTTTTAAAAGTACCCCATACGAAAAGGCGTTGCGTAAGGCAGAAAACTCCTCTATCATGATACAGGATGCCGGGATAGAGCGCGGCCTGCCTAAAGAAACAGGCATCAGCCTAACGGCCGACCTATGCCCATCGCACAAGCCTTTAGACCGCCGCATTTTTACCGACATATTTAACGAATTTAAAAAGGTAGAGCGGCCTGTACCCGTGGCGCTTTCTGTAACCGGCATTTGGATGAACAAACACCAGGAAGACCTGGCCTGGCTAAAAGACATGCAGGCCAAACATGAGATCTATATCACGTGGATCAATCATTCGTACAATCACCGGGTAAGCAAAAGCGCACCTTTAAAAGAAAACTTTTTGCTGGAGCCGGGCACCAACATCAGTTATGAAGTTTTGAAGACCGAGAAAGACATGCTGGCAAACGGACTACTGCCGTCGGTATTTTTCCGCTTCCCGGGCCTGGTATCAGATCAGCAATTGGTTTTCAGCATTACCAGTTTCGGGCTGATACCCATTGGTACCGATGCATGGCTGGCCAAAGGGCAGCAACCGCAGGCGGGCAGTATTGTGCTGATACACGGCAACGGGAATGAACCTGTAGGTGTGAATGATTTCATTAAACTAC
This sequence comes from Mucilaginibacter polytrichastri, assembly GCF_001911425.1. Classification (GTDB taxonomy): domain Bacteria; phylum Bacteroidota; class Bacteroidia; order Sphingobacteriales; family Sphingobacteriaceae; genus Mucilaginibacter; species Mucilaginibacter polytrichastri. The sequence goes on from NZ_MPPL01000001.1 coordinate 4,310,079, forward strand.
TGCAATCAAAAACTAAATCGATTGCCAACAAGCAATGGTTATTGTATGATTTGCGGGAGAGTGTTGATGAAGAATTTGCAGATGACAAGTAGTATATCACTTGTACTTCAGCAATAACGATCACCTAAAAAACATTCATCGCCACACCATGTTTTATACAACAAACCGTAACATTTTATCTACAAACCCATCCAATAACAAATAAAAACAAATCATGGACCATTCATTAATAACAACCAGTACCAGTTTAGAAGGGTATAAAATAACAAAGCATTTGGGTGTTGTACGTGGCATTACTGTGCGCAGCCGCAGTGCGCTGGGCAATATTGCCGGTGGGTTTCAATCGTTATTTGGCGGCCGGTTATCTATCTATGTAGAACTGTGCGAGAATACCCGCGAAGAAGCCTACCAGTTATTAATACAACATGCCCAGGCCATTGGCGCTAATGCCATTATTAACATGCGTTATGATGCTAATGAAATTATGCAGGGTATAACCGAGGTGCTGGCTTACGGTACAGCGGTGATAGTAGAAAAAACAGTATAATTATTCATATTAAAGAGGTTCCGGTAAATTCCGGAACTCTTTAATTTATCTGTTAATAGATATTACTTAGCCGTATGCATTTTAAAATACCGGTAAGAATAAACCATCGGTACGATGGATAGTAAGGCTATAAAACCTAAAAATACATCTACACCCAGCTGGCCATGGATAATTAGCATAAGCGCCGTTAGCACAATGCCACCGCCTACCCATAGTTTACCTGCCAAACGGTGTGTAGCACGCCAGTTATCTTCGCTTTCCAATGTCCAGGGGATACGGATACCTACAAAATAATTAGGTTTTACATTGTACATCATGTTACCCAAAAATACAAACAGCAGGCTTATAATTACGAACTCTAAGTTATCGTATTTAAACCCATTATGCACCACTGCATAAATAATGGTTAGCGATATCAGCGACAAAAACGATACAATACCGAAACCTATTTTGTTAAAATTATCCTCGCCATATTTCACCTGCCTTTTAGGATCAATTGATGGTAAAAACCTCATTAACAAATAAGCAGCCGCGCTTGCACCGCCCGTAATGGCCATTAAAAAAATAACATCTGCGCGTGGACCAAAACCATCCGGCTTTCCCTGAATGCCGAAATGAATGGGGACAGTTTCCGGTAGTTGCTTATAAACCACAGCCAGATAAACAAAGGGTAATACCCAGATAATTAAAAGGAGCAGATCGCTCGGGTTAAACTTTTTCATGATGGTGCAAGGTTATTTTTAAGATTTAAATTGCATAATCCACTTCAGCATTTCATCCATTACCGTGGTGTTTAAAGCGTAATAAACAAACTGGCCCTCTTTAACAGATACCACCAGGCCGGCCTGTCGCAACAGGTCGAGATGATGGGATATGCTGGGTTTCGAAATATTGAACTTGTCGGCTATTTCACCGGCTGTCAGGTCTTTCTCTTTCAGGTACTCCAATATTTCCCGTCGGGTTTGGTCGTTTAATGCTTTAAAAAGAAGGTTCAATACTTTGGCTGATTATATATTTAGACAAATATCTAAATATTATTGTAAAGAACAAGAGATTAGGCTATTATATTTTATTCGGAAACAAAAAAGGCTTCAGATCACATGATCTGAAGCCTTTTACTATCAAATTAGCCTTTCGACTAAAAAATATTAATATCTGTAATACTCTGGTTTAAACGGACCATCAACAGTTACACCGATATACTCGGCCTGATCCTGATCCAGTACTTCCAGTTCTACACCAATTTTGGCAAGGTGTAAACGGGCAACTTTTTCGTCCAGGTGTTTAGGTAAAGTATAAACTTTGTTTTCGTATTGATCTGTGTGTAACCAAAGCTCTAATTGTGCCAGTGTTTGGTTGGTGAAAGAGTTTGACATTACAAAGCTTGGGTGGCCTGTTGCACAACCTAAGTTAACTAAACGGCCTTCGGCTAGTATGATCACATCGCTACCGTCAATTGTATATTTATCAACCTGTGGTTTAATTTCAATTTTAGAGTGGCCGTAAGCGTCGTTTAACCAAGCCATATCGATCTCGTTATCAAAGTGGCCGATGTTACAAACAATGGCTTTATCTTTCAATGCGCGGAAATGCTCTTCGCGAACAATGTTACAGTTACCTGTAGCCGTTACAACGATATCTGCTTCTTTAATTGCAGTACCTAGTTTTTTAACTTCAAAGCCTTCCATTGCAGCTTGTAATGCGCAGATCGGGTCGATCTCAGTAACAATAACGCGGACACCTGCATTACGCAATGAATCTGCAGAACCTTTACCCACATCGCCATAACCGCAAACAACAGCTACTTTACCAGCCATCATTACGTCGGTAGCACGGCGGATCGCGTCTACCAATGATTCGCGGCAACCGTATTTGTTATCGAATTTCGATTTAGTAACCGAATCATTGATATTGATTGCAGGAACTGGTAAAGTACCATTTTTCATGCGCTCATATAAACGGTGTACACCGGTAGTAGTTTCTTCAGATAAACCTTTAATACCTGATATCAGTTCAGGGTATTTATCAAATACCATATTGGTTAAATCGCCGCCATCATCCAAAATCATGTTTAATGGTTTGCGGTCTTCGCCAAAAAATAAAGTTTGCTCAATACACCAGTTAAATTCTTCTTCGTTTAAACCCTTCCAGGCGTAAACAGAAGTACCTGCGGCAGCAATAGCAGCAGCAGCATGATCTTGTGTGGAGAAGATATTACATGACGACCAGGTAACTTCGGCACCCAGATCAATCAGGGTTTCAATTAAAACCGCTGTTTGGATAGTCATGTGCAGGCAACCTGCAATACGCGCACCGGCCAATGGCTTAGACGGGCCATACTCTGCACGAAGCGACATTAAGCCCGGCATTTCTGCTTCGGCAAGTTCTATTTCCTTACGTCCCCACGCAGCTAACGATGGGTCTTTTACTTTACTCTTTACGTACGCAGTCTCTACTGATGACATAGTGTTTGTTTTTTTAGACTGCAAAATTAACTAATAAGTATATGAAAATGAAATAGATTAGTTACAACTAATAATTGAGCGTCAAGAATCAAGACAGGAGAAAACTCCCGGCTATACCAGCCTTGCGCGCGTTTGCAACGCGTATTTTATAAATGCTTTTACTAATACCGCAGCCTAACCTTTATTGGTTAAGTGTTAAATATTGCACGGGGTTGACAGGCTTACCATTGCGGCGCACCTCGTAATGCAAATGCGGCCCGGTTGAGCGGCCTGTTGAGCCTACCTTGCCAATTACATCGCCCACAGTTACCCGCTGGCCCTCGTGTACATTAATGCGCGACAGATGCCCGTACCAGGTTTCGATATTACCAATATGCTGTATGCGTACACAGTTGCCATAACCACCTGCCTTACCGGTAAAAATTACTTTACCACTGGCAGTGCATTTAACAGGGTCGCCCACTTTGCCTTTAAAATCAATGCCGGGATGAAACTCGTTACGGCCAAAATCAAAGGGGTTACCACGGTAGCCAAAAAACGAAGTAAAGCTGCTGATGCGCGGGTAGCCCATAGGCACCATGGCCACATTGGTAACCAATTGCTCCAGGTAGCTGTTATACTTTGCATAAAGCTGCAGGTTGCTTACTTTTTTATCGGTACTGGCTTTACCAGTGTTTATGCCTTTAAAGGTAACCGCCTTTAAGCCACGCTTGCCCAGGTAATCGTTAATTTTTTTTAGTTTGGTTTGGATACCGTCTATGTAATTTAAGGCCTTGTTGTTGGTGCTGTCGCTCGATGCCGTAATGGCATCCAGCTTGGTCGAGCTTTCGTCAACCTCATTTCTCAGGGCCGAGATCTGCGACATTAGCCTGGCGTTTTCCTGAGCCTTTTGCTCGCCGCTATCATGCAGCTGTTTAACGGTGTATGTTAAACATGCTGCCAAACAAACCGCGGTTACGGCTGTTAACTTTAATCTTTTAAAATGTTTAGCTTTTACTTGCAATACTTTAGCCTGAAACTCGCTCTCCACCAATACCTCACTCACACCTAAATCTGCTTGTTTTAAGTTCATACAATAGTTTAAATTTTTAATCAGGGTTTTGCCAGCACCTTATGCAGGCACAAGCATTAAAAATAACGTCAACACAATGTTAATATTTTACAGTGTAAAATTATTTCATTACATAATCGTTATTTTTGTAATCCAAATATATAAGAAAATGATGTACCCAGAATATTTAGTTGCCCCAATGCGGGCAGAATTAACCAACGCAGGCTTTGAGGAGCTGTTGGATGCCGATGCTGTAAAAGGCGCGGTTGAAAGCGAAGGCACTGTATTGGTAATGGTAAACTCTGTTTGCGGTTGTGCTGCTGCCAATGCACGCCCTGCTGCAAAAATGGCTGCCGGTTACGAAAAACGCCCAACTAAGTTAGTTACTGTATTTGCAGGTATGGAAAAAGAGGCTGTTGATAGCGCACGTAATTACATGCTGCCTTACCCTCCGTCATCGCCATCTATGGCTCTGTTTAAAGATGGTAAATTGGTACACATGATAGAGCGCCACCAGATTGAAGGCCGCAACGCCCAAATGATTGCTGATAACCTGATGCACGCTTTCGATCAATATTGCTAAGCAAAATGAAAATAAAAAAAGTCCCCTGGTATACTGCCAGGGGACTTTTTTTATTTTAAAATATCTTCTGATTTATTTAGGCTCGTTGCTTACTGTAGTTTTTTTTCATCAATTTAAGTGAAGCAATACCTAATGATACGCCTATCCCCGTATATATAGAATCCAGCACAATGGTTTTAAAAACAAGCCGGGAATCAAAGCTATAGTGAAATATAAATATAACTATTGTAGCTAAAGCAAAATCTTTTAATAACTGTTTAAGAAAGCTCATCTTTACAAAGATTAACATGATACAACCTCGAAATACTTAACTAAGTTACTAAATATTAGGTATTTAAAAAAGTTTTTTTATTGCTATTTATTGTAATGATTTGTCCTTAAACTACCTCAAATCTTAATTAACGCTTTATTCGGCTAGGCTTTAATGTTCTTTTAAACATCATGCCCAGGCTGGTTATAATAATTGCAGTAACACAGATTAGCGGCGCTATAAAAAACCTGTCGACCGGATTATGCCACATCATATGGCCGATTCCGAAAATAATAATTAAAAGAAAACCGGTAATCGAGAAAATCCGGCATGCTTGCATACTCCCCATATTATAAATAATAGTTTCTTATATGGTAAGCCATTATCTTACGTATTGTTTTAATATCTTAACTCAATGATGATTATTTACAACCGATCCGCGCGCTCAATCAGTATCTATCAATAGATCACAGCACAAAGGCCTCCAAACAGAGACTCTTATATTACAATAAAGTTTCCTTTTTTATTTTTCTAAAAACTGTAGTGCCCACTACAAACAACACAAAACTTACGCTGCCTATCAATAATAAAACATTGATGTGCCTGTAAAAAAACATATAACCTGTAACTGTATTTGCAACAACGGCTATTATAAATATCATAGCCAACAATAAAACCACCCTAAACGAATTCATTTGCTCCTCCTTATTTATTTGTTAACAACAATATATATGGCAACTACAATGCCAGCAAACATTTGTAAAATAGCCGAAACCCGTTTGGATTATAAATTAAGAGCAAACAGCATCCCCGCATCGCCAATACATTTTTATAACAACCACCTTTTGCAATGGCGATAAATCATTGCAGCGTTGCTACGGCCATGTGCTTCAAATGTAATTGAAACGCCTATCTGGCAATTTATACAGGTTAAGTTCGCACACAAACGAACATTATTTTAATGAATTATTGCATACCACTAATTGCCAAAAGTTTATATCTTCAAGCTTAACTAACTTACCATAAGAAAAAAACAACCCAAAAGTATTATGAAAAAACTTTTACCCCTGCTCTTTATGGCCGCTGCGCAACTTGCTGTAGCCCAAAAAACTTACATCCATTGTGGGAAATTAATTGACGGTGTGGCTAATTCTCCCCAAAGTGAGATGACCATTGTGGTTGATGGCAACAAGATCTCCGGTATTGAAAAAGGCTACACCTCGGGAACCTCTACAGACCATGTGATCGAACTTAAAAACAAAACCGTAATGCCGGGTTTAATTGATTGCCATGTGCACCTGGAAAGTGAGTTTACCAAAACTTCGGCTATGGACCGCTTTCGTTTTACAGATGCCGACATTGCTTACCACGCTGCCATACATGCCAAAACCACGTTGATGGCCGGCTTTACCACCGTGCGAGATTTGGGCGGGTCTGGTGTAAACATTAGCCTGCGTAAAGCAGTGGCACAGGGCCTGGTAGATGGCCCGCGTATTTATACAGCCGGCCGTGCTATCTCTGCAAGCGGCGGCCACATGGATGAGTCTGATGGTTTCAGAGATGATGCATTTCAGCATCGCCCGGGCCCCGATGAAGGCATTGCCGACGGGAAGGATGAATTGATAAAAGCCGTACGCCTGCAATTTAAACGCGGCTCTAACCTCATAAAAATTGCTTCAACCGGTGGGGTATTAGATTTGAGCGAAGACGGCTCGGGCGCACAGTTTAGCATTGAAGAAATTAAGGCCGTGGTAGAAACCGCCAAAGATTACGGCATGAAGGTAGCCTGCCACGCACACGGTGCCGAAGGTATAAAGCGTGCCATTTTGGGCGGCGTAACCTCTATAGAGCATGGCACCTTTATGGATGCCGAAGGCATGGAACTGGCTAAAAAGAACGGCGTTTATTTAGTGCCGACTATTATTGCCGGTCGTTCTGTAATGGATTCGGCCAAGATCAAAGGTTATTTCCCGCCGGTAATTGCCCGCAAAGCCTTAGAAGTTGGCCCGGTAATTCAGAATACGTTTGGCAAAGCCTACAAAGCCGGTGTAAAAATTGCTTTCGGTACCGATGCAGGCGTTTACCCGCATGGCAAAAACTGGATGGAGTTTGGTTACATGGTTGAAGCCGGTATGCCTCCAATGGCTGCGATTAAAGCTGCAACCACCAGCGCTGCTGACTTATTAGGCATAACGGCAATAACCGGTAGCATTACTACAGGTAAATTTGCAGATATTGTGGCCGTTGACGGAGACCCGCTGCAGGACATCAAAACAATGGGCAATATGGCCTTTGTGATGAAAGAAGGAAAGATTTACAAGAACCAATAATACATTATGCATTTAAAATACCCTGCTTTAGCGATAGCAGCACTGTTTATAGTATCGCTTAAAACAACTGAGGTACAGGCACAAACAGAGAATAGCGCCGACCCGATGAACATTTACCGCGAAACCGTAACCAAGGTTAATGATTTGGTACATACCAAACTCGATGTGCGGTTTGACTACAAAAAACGCTACCTGTATGGTAAAGAGTGGGTTACCTTGAAGCCCCATATTTACCCTACAGATTCGCTAAGGCTGGATGCCAAGGGTATGGATATTAAGAACATTTCTGTTGTTAAAAACGGCCGGAATGTTCCATTAAAGTATACTTACAATCAGCTGACGCTGAATATCCACCTGGATAAAAAGTATACCAATAACGAGAGCTACACTATTTATATCGATTACACGTCCAAACCAAACGAATTAAAGGTTGAGGGCAGTGCAGCTATTAATGATGCCAAGGGTTTATACTTTATTAACCCGGATAGCACCGAAAAAGGCAAGCCGGTACAGATCTGGACACAGGGCGAATCTGAAAGCTCATCGGCCTGGTTCCCTACCATTGACAAGCCGAACCAAAAAACTACCGACGAGATCAGCATGACCGTGCCGGGCAAATATGTAACGCTATCTAACGGGCGCCTGGCTTCGCAGAAAAAAAATGCCGACGGTACCCGCACCGATACCTGGAAAATGGATTTGCCACATGCCCCGTACCTGTTTATGATGGCCGTGGGTAATTTTAAGATCTACCGCGATCAATGGCGCGGCAAAGAGGTAAGCTATTACCTGGAACCCAAGTATGCGCCTTACGCCAAAGACATTTTCGGCTTTACGCCGGAAGTAATGGAGTTTTACTCTAAAACTTTGGGTGTTGATTACCCTTGGAACAAGTATGCCCAGATTGTAGTGCGCGATTATGTAAGTGGTGCCATGGAAAACACATCGGCCACGCTGCACGGCGAGCAGGTGCAACATACCCGCCGCGAACTAATTGACGGTGGAGACGAAAGCCGCATTGATATTGTACACGAGCTTTTTCACCAGTGGTTTGGCGATTATGTAACGGCCGAAAGCTGGAGCAACCTCACCGTTAATGAATCATTCGCAGATTTTAGCGAAACCATGTGGATGGAGCATAAGAATGGCATGGACGCGGGTAATGAGTATAACTATAAATCGATGCAAAAATACCTGTCATCGCCAAAAGCCTATACAGAGCCACTGGTACGTTTCCATTATGATGATAAGGAAGATGTTTTTGACGTGGTTACTTACGAAAAAGGCGGCCGTATTTTAAATATGCTACGCCATTATTTAGGTAACGAAGCCTTTTATAAAGGCCTTAACATCTACTTAAAAACCAACGCCTTTAAAACCGGCGAAGCACAACAGGTACGTTTAGCCATGGAAGAAGCCAGCGGAAAAGACCTTAACTGGTTTTTTAACCAATGGTACTATCGCGCAGGCCACCCGGTGCTAAATATCAGCTACCAGTGGGATGAGGATACCAAAACCCAAAAGGTTTTTTTACAACAAACGCAGGATGGTGATGCCTTTATTTTACCACTGAATGTGGACGTATACAACAATAGCAATAAAGAGCACAAACAGGTATGGATGCGCAACAAAGCCGATACTTTAAGCTTTAAATTAGGTGCCAAGCCTAACCTGGTAAATGTGGATGCAGACAAAGTGCTGCTAGCCTTAAAGATTGACAATAAAACCCCGGCCGAATTTGCTTACCAGTATTTTAACGGCCCGTTATACCTGGACAGGCACGAGGCTTTAGAAGCCCTTGCCTCACACCAGGATAATGAAGGCGCCCGTAAAGTGCTGATAGCTGCCTTGCAGGATAAATATGCCCCCTTACAAATTGAAGCCATAGAAGGCCTTAATTTAAAGAATGATGATGTACGCAATGCCGCATTACCGGTTCTGTTTACAGTTGCGCAAACTACCAAAAATACTTTGGTGCAGGCTGCAGCATTAAATATTTTGGCTAAACAAAAATCGCAGGCAAATTATAACTTGTTTAAACAAGCCATCAGTAGTGAATCTTATGCCGTACAAGCGGCTGCGTTAAACGGCATTTATCAATTAAACCCTACAGATGGCTTACAATATGCAAATAAATTAAAAGGCGATAGCGAAGGCCCGTTAAAATCGCGTGTGGCTACCATACTGGGCACAGCCGGCAGCGATAATGAATGGCCATTTATCTACGAGCAATTTAAAGCATCGCGCCGTGCCGAACGCATGGAATTGTTGGAAAACTTTGCCCAGATGACTACCCGTGTAATAAACCCAGCTTATGCGCAACAAGGCATCGCAGAGTTAATAGCAACTGCCAAACGCTACAAAGAAACTCCTGGCCTTGTGCCCGCAATTATAGAAATGCTTACGCAGGTTAAAGACCAACGCACAAAAATGAAAGACGAGGCTTCGGCTAAAGCTGCTACTGATGCCATTAAGGCGATTCAGTAAATAAATAGACTATCGTTGCCTATATCAAGTTTGTCATTCTGAACGTAGTGAAGAATCTTCTGCTTCATTAAGGTTGTTAAGCAGATGTGCACTTTGCAATCGAAGAAGATTCTTCACTACGTTCAGAATGACAAATTTAATTTCCCTTGTTGCTTTTAATATTCAAAGTTTACCGTCATTGTGATGACAATTGGATAAAAATCCAGAAATAAATAGCTAAGGCTGCCAATTGGCAGCCTTAGCTATTTAATAATTTTTATTCATCAATATCTTGTAACTTGCCTATTATTAACCAAAAGAAAACATTAAAAATCGTATGAAAAGTATCACACTAAAAAGGTCACTCTTGCTGTCATTATTCGGCACAATGATGTCATTAACTATGATGGCACAAGATAAACCAGCCCCGGCAAGCCCTGCCGAAGTAGCAAAAGGTACCATAAAAGGTGTTAATGTAAGTATCGCTTACAGCAGCCCTGCCGTTAAAGGCCGCCAAATTTGGGGTGGTTTGGTTCCTTATGATAAAGTATGGCGCGCAGGTGCTAATGAGGCAACTATTTTCACTACAGATAAGCCATTAACCATACAAGGTAAAACCTTGCCTGCAGGCAAATACAGCCTGTATGCTACACCTGGTGAAAAAGAATGGAAGATCATCTTCAACTCGCAAACCGGCCAATGGGGTATTAAACGCGATGGTTCTACCACCGAAGACCCTGCTAAAGATGTGTTGGTAGTAACCGTTAAACCCGTGAAATCTGCTACCATGAACGAACGCCTGGTTTATAAAATCTCTGATAAAGGCTTTACTTTAGACTGGGATAATCTTAGCGTCCCGGTGTGGGTTAAGTAGTTAACTGGCATAAAAACAACCACCCGTTATTACTTCGTACCTCAATGACGAAAAGAAATAAACAATAGAGAGGCTGCCATTGGGAGCCTCCCTATTGTTTGTTAAAAATCTTTGTTTAGCAACTTTTCCAACTCAGCAAAACTGATATTCATTTTTACGCGGCCCTGCTTGGCGTAAGAGATTTCGCCGGTTTCTTCTGATACAATGATGGCTGTAGCTTCATTAGCCTCGGTTACGCCAATACCTGCCCGATGGCGTAAGCCAAACTGAGGCGGCAGATCTGTGTTTTCTGTAAGGGGTAAAATACAGCTGGCCGATTTTATTTTATTCTCTGATATCACCACCGCACCGTCGTGCAGCGGGCTTGTTTTTTGGAAAATACTCTCTAGTAAACGTTTCGATATTTTACCATCAATTACCTCGCAGCTATTTTGATAAAACTGCTCATCATAAAACTTGGCGAACACAATCAGTGCCCCTGTGCGAGTTTGTTTAAGGCTTTTACAGGCATCTATAATAGGCTTAATGCGGATGTAGTTATTTTTTTCGGTTTCGGCCTTGCCAAAGAAATATTTCCACCATGCTTTGTTTCTTTGCAGCGACGCATTTTTACCTACCAACAATAAAAATCGTCTTATTTCCTGCTGAAAAACAACAATAACGGCAATAATGCCCACATTCATGAAGTTGCCCAGTATGTTTGTAAGTAGCGTCATATGCAACGCTTTTACTACAAAATACAGCAGGCAGATAATGGCCAGACCAATAAAAATATTGGCTGCAATGGTACCACGGATAAGGTTATACAACTGATAGATAATAAGGGCTACCAGCACAATATCCAGTACATCGAAAAAACTAAATTTCAGGAAACTGAAGTCGAAGTTATGCATGCACCGCAAGTTATAAAGATTTATTTATATGCGTAAACGCAAATGATCTGCGGCATGCAATAGTTGTGATGTTTGCTATTGGTATTAAATACTTTTTGAAAATGAGCATGCAGTAACACATGGGTGTCTGCAGCCCCGCTATCTGCGCTACGCCGTACCGCGCCCATGGGGTTATGGATTAGCAGTTGCAGTTTTCTTTCCTGATTCTGTCTCACTCCCCTTTTAGGGGACTTGGTTGCTTCGGAAATACAAGTGATGCTACAACGCTAATTACCAGTATCCCCAAAATAACAAACAATGATGTTGATGTGGTTACACCCACCATTTCGGCATACTCACCAGCCAGCATTTTAAGGCCAATAAATGCCAGCAGGATGGCCAGGCCGGTTTTTAAATAATGGAATTTGTCGATAATATTGACCAGCAAAAAGAACATAGACCGCAGGCCCAGTATGGCAAAAATATTGGAGAAAAATACGATATAAGGATCTTTAGTAACCGAAAATATAGCCGGGATAGAATCAACCGCGAACACCAAATCTGTTACCTCGATAATCATCAGCACCAGAAACAGCGGTGTGATCATCTTCTTTTTATCAACCTTGATAAAAAACTTACTGCCCGAAAATTGCGGATAAACTGCAAAATATTTAGACGCGAATTTTACCATCGGGTGGTTTTGCGTATCAACCTCATCTTCCTTGTTGCGGTTTACAAACATCATAATGCCTGTGTAAACCAAAAAGGCTCCGAAAATATACAGCACCCAATGAAAGTGGGTAATTAATGATGACCCTATAAAAATAAACAGGAATCGCATAATCACCGCACCGATAATGCCCCAGATTAACACCTTATGGTAATGCTTCTGGTCTACCGAAAAAGCGGTAAAAATAAGGATCATCACAAAGATGTTATCTACAGAGAGCGCGTACTCTACAATATAACCGGTAATAAATTCGAGCGAAAGGTTTTTACGGTAAAGGGCCAGGCTGTCTTCAAAATCGGCTGGGTTTAATTTAAGGCGATGGAGGTGGCTAACGTTTACCTGTTGAAGCCTGGCAAAATCATGAATGTTATGCAACAGGTGCCCGTAATTGTAAATAATGGCATAGAATATAAGCGCAAATGTAACCCAAACAGCGCTCATAATACCGGCCTGTTTAATACTTACCGGCTTGTCAGATTTACTAAACAGCCCCAGATCTATCGCCAGCATTAAGGCAATAAAAACCAAAAATCCTGCAATAAATTCTATTTCGCTGTACATCTACTTATTTCTTTCAGTCGTGAAGCGTACTAATTGTTCCAGTCCGCGCCGGGCATCGCCATCGGGCAGGGTGTTCAGTATGGTAAAAGCCTCGTCCTGGTATTTCTTCATCTGGCTTTCGGCATATTGCAGCCCGCCGGTGTCTTTTACAAACTTAATGATCTCGGCTATCTTGTCCACATCGTTATTATGGTTCTTCACCAAATTAATAATGCGTTTTTTCTCTTTAGTAGTTGTTGTATTTAAAGCATAGATGAGCGGTAAGGTCATCTTTTTTTCTTTAATGTCGATACCCAGCGGTTTGCCTACGTCATCGGTACCAAAATCAAACATATCATCCTTGATCTGGAAAGCAATGCCGGTTTTTTCGCCAAACAAGCGCATTTTCTCTACCGTCTCGGCATCTGCATTGGCCGAAGCCGCGCCTGCGGCGCAGCATGCCGCTATTAAAGAAGCCGTTTTATTACGGATCACCTCATAGTAAATATCTTCGCTGATATCCATGCGGCGTACCTTTTCCATCTGCAGCAATTCGCCCTCACTCATTTGCCTTACCGCCTCAGAAACAATTTTAAGTATCAGGAAATCATCGTTCTCTAAAGAAAGCAGCAGGCCCTTAGAAAGCAGGTAATCGCCCACCAAAACAGCTATCTTATTTTTCCATAAAGCATTGATAGAGAAAAAGCCGCGGCGCTGGTAAGAGTTATCAACCACGTCGTCATGTACCAGGCTAGCAGTGTGCAGCAGTTCTACCAATGATGCCCCACGATGGGTCGCCTCATTTATACCACCACAGGTACTGGCCGAAAAAAACACAAACATGGGCCTTATTTGCTTGCCTTTGCGTTTTACGATGTAATGGGTAATACGGTCTAACAGGGGTACCGAGCTATGCATAGAGGATCTGAATTTTTCCTCAAAAACATCAATATCCGCAGCGATGGGTTTTTTGATCTCGTTAATGCTCAGCATCGATCTTAAACAAGCTTTTTATTTGTGCATTTGGCCTTTATGGCCGTGTGGCAAACATAGCTAAAATTATTTTCTCAATATACAGGAAGAGGAAAACTGACATGTTTGTTGCTGGAAATGGTTTGTTTTATGTAGTTAATTGAGTTGCGTGCTATATTATAATCAAGTACCATATATGGCAGAACTTTACAGGCTATAAGTTTTAGTCCCGCTCAATTACTGCAGATCAACATTCATTCGTTTACAAGCCCTTCTTAATAAAAAACGAATCTTACATTTGTATACCACGACATTACCAATTATGAATTTCAAAAACCTGATCCCTATAAGTGCATTAGCATTATTTATTATTGCACAAGCGGCAACACATTGTACAGCGCAGCCTGCCAGCGCCAATACGCTATATGATACCACAACCAAAGCGCAGCTGATTTCCAATCAGTTCAGCTTTACCGAAGGCCCGGCTACTGATAAAAAAGGGAATGTATTTTTCACAGATCAGCCTAATAATAAGATCTGGGAATACAATACCGATGGCAAGCTTACCCTGTTTATGGATAGTGCAGGCCGCAGCAATGGGATGTATTTTGATAAGAAAGGGAATTTAATCTCGTGTGCAGATGAAAACGATCAGCTATGGTCTATTGCGCCAAATAAAAAGGTAACTGTACTGGCCAAATCATACGGCGGGAAATTGTTTAATGGCCCCAACGATGTTTGGGTTGACCGCAGCACGGGCGGTATTTACTTTACCGACCCCTACTACCAGCGCGATTACTGGACCCGCAAGCAACCTGACCTGGATGGGATGAAGGTTTACTACCTACCCAAAGACGCGCAGGAAGCTATTGTGGTAAACGATAAGCTGAAAAAGCCCAACGGTATTACCGGCACGCCCGATGGTAAATATTTATACGCAGCCGATATTGAAGGAAATAAAACCTACCGCTTTACCCGCCAGGCCGACGGTAAGCTAACCGACCAGCAGGTATTTGTAAACCAGGGATCGGACGGCATGACGATTGATGAGCAGAACAACATTTACCTGTGCGGCAAAGGCGTAACCGTTTATAATTCGGCAGGTATTCAAATTGCCCACATCGATATTCCAGAACCGTGGACGGCTAACATTTGCTTCGCCGGTAAAAACAAGGATGTGTTGTTTGTGACGGCGTCGAAAGCGATTTATACACTGAAGATGAAGGTTAAGGGGGTAGAGTAAATTCACTCACCGACGTAACACACCCCAATGAGCGCAACTGCAAATTGCAGTGCCTATGCTTTCCCCTCTCGAGAGGGGAATTATTGTGCAGTAGCTTCTGGCACTAACTTTAACAAGAGGTGTGTTTATACCGATTAAAAAATTAAACACCAACACTATGCAACCAGACTATTTACAAAGCGCCAGAAAGCAATTTGAATATTATAAAATGCTGGGCGAAAAAACATTTGCGCAGCTTACAGATGAGCAGCTTTTTTGGCAATACAATACAGAGAGCAATAGTATTGCAACCATTGTTAAACACCTTTGGGGCAACATGCTATCGCGGTGGACTGACTTTTTAACCACCGACGGCGAAAAGGCATCACGCAAACGTGAAGCAGAGTTTGATAACGACATAACAGACCGAGCCGAATTAATGCAGAAATGGAACGAAGGCTGGCAATGTTTATTCACGGCGATAGATAGTGTTAATGGTGATAATATCGATACCACTATTTACATCCGCAACATGGGCCATACCGTAACAGAAGCCATTAACAGGCAACTGGCACACTACCCCTATCACATTGGCCAGATTGTTTTTATAGGCAAAATGGCTTTGAACGAGCAATGGGCATCGCTATCTATCCCACGGGGAAATTCTGAAGTTTATAACGCAGGCAAGTTTGCCAAGCCAAAACATAAGGAACATTTTACAGATGAGTTTTTGGGTGGGGAGAAAAAATAATTCTGCTCGTCATGCTGTAACTTGTTTCAACATGACGTCACTCCACTATTCTCCCCAACCCAAGCCACCATTCCATATCCCATGCGCCATTGGCCGCACCGGATGTGGAAGGTGCAATAAATACTTTTGTATTGCCAATTACAAAATCCTGTAAGCCATAAGTAATAACTGTAGTGGAACTTAAACCCATAAACATCCGCGCAGCTTGTTTGCCATTAAAGCAGAGGATGCAGGGTTGATAATATTCGATCTTTTGCCTTACAGATGTAGCATCATAGTGTTCGCGTCTCAGGGTATTGTCCATGCCAGAGCGCCCTTTTACCAGGTCGGTTAAGCCGATGCCATAGTTCAATAACGTTGGGTATTCGGGCGGGGTAAGCAGATGTGGTGTTAAACCGGCGGCGTATAAGGCTTTATAAAATTTATTCCCCGGGCCGGCATAGTAAGCCTGCTTTAGTGCCGACTGTTCGCTGGCGGCGGTACCGCAGAAAACCAGTTTTAGGTTAGGGGCCAACAAATCGGGAAGCATGGGTTTAAAGATAAGCATCAACATTATAAACAGACAGCAAATTGTAAACAAACCCATCCTGTTCTTTACCATTGCTAACTTTACGCTTAATTTGCAGCTTATAAAACTGAATTAATATGTCAACCATTTGGGCACATCTGCCGGGATATAGTGTAAATGACCATCTGCCTGTTAAAGTAGGTAAAGCAGTAAATGTTAAATTTTGGATGGTAGTTGCAGCCCGCCTGCAAGTGCGCGAAATGGGCGACAGCTACCTAACCAACTCCACCTTTGCCGAGTATGAGTTTGGCGGCAAGGTAATTTCTGAGATGACCATTAACGGCATGCTGGTACTGGTTATTGATACCGGTGCGTTTCAATTTTATATCGAGAATGGCCGTGCATCAGAAGGCGTGCTTAACAATGGTTACTTCGGTAAATTTGTACGTGGTAAAGGCAGGTTGGCCCTGGGCGAATACCCTTACAGTATGGGTGTAGAAGAAGTGAAAGCTACGCCTCAGCAAATTATTAAAGTAACCGTACCGCAAAGCCATATTTTAAATGATAACGGCACCATATCTGTACCTTTGTATTTATTGCCCGATGAGTATACCGAGGCAGATACCTTGTTTGTTGATGAAATAACCGACAGCAGTAATAATGAAGCCTTTTACCTGGTACACTATCAGCTAGTTTAATTTAGGGCAGATTTATACTACCGGGTACCTATCCACCATACCATATCTGTGGCGGTGAAGCTACAGGCTGTATGAGCCGGGATATTATTGATTTTGCAATCATCATTACAGCCAAAAACGAGGAAGAAAGAGGATAAGAAAAACAACTTGATACGCATGATGATGGTGTGAGGTTACATCATCTAAACTACCGGTATCAGTTGTAAAAAAATGTTATTTAGTGTTAAAGAAAGTTAACGCAAAAGAGGGGTTTTTGTCGATGTTAAATCGTAGAAACCCCTCCATAGCCTCCTTTGGAGGAAACTAAATCCATAACACTATTTACTATACTAATAGAATTTAGGCGGCGGATTCAATTTAGTATTTTGGCGTTGGTGCCAGTATGGATAAATAGGATCTTTAAAGCTGGCATCGTCTAGTTTTTTAACTTGCTCAGTGGTAAGGTTCCATCCTACTGCGGCCAAATTTTGCTTCAACTGCTCTTCGTTACGGGCACCTATAACCAGGTTGGCAACGGTTGGGCGCTGTAATAGCCAGTTTAATGATACCTGCGCTACAGATTTGCCGGTTTCTTCTGCTACTTCATCCAAAGCATCAACAATATTATATAAGTGCTCAAAATCTGTAGCCGGGCCGTGGCTGCCACCCTGGCTGCGGCGGTTATCCTGCGGGATAGGCTGCCCCCTGCGGAACTTGCCCCCCAACTGCCCGCTTGCCAATGGGCTCCAAACAATGGTACCTACTTTTTGGTCAATACCTAAAGGCATCAGTTCCCACTCAAACTCACGATCGAGCAGCGAATAATACGCCTGGTGTGCAATATAGCGCGACCAGCCATAACGCTCTGATACCGAAAGCGATTTCATTAAGTGCCAGCCCGAAAAATTAGAGCAGGCAATGTAACGCACCTTGCCGCTGGTAACCAGGTCGTCCAGCGCGCGTAGGGTTTCTTCAACCGGGGTATTACCGTCGAAACCGTGCAGGTGGTAGATGTCAACATGGTCTGTTTGTAAACGCTTCAGGCTATTGTTTACCGATTCGATAAGGTGAAAGCGCGATGATCCATAATCATTGGCACCTTCGCCCATTGTAAAAGTAGCTTTGGTAGAGATGAGCACCCTGTTGCGGATCCCTTCCAGCGCCTTGCCCAGAATTTCTTCGGCCAGGCCATTAGAGTATACATCGGCAGTGTCAAACAGGTTTACGCCTGCATCAAGGCAAAGGTGTATCAGTTTCTTAGCATCGTCGAGCTGGGTATCGCCCCAGGCTTTAAAAAATTCATTGCCGCCGCCAAAAGTGGCTGTACCAAAGCTCAGTACAGGCACATTTAACCCGGATGCACCTAATTGTCTGTATTCCATAGTTGTGTAGTTAAAAGATGAAAATTACGCAGGCCTATACATGCCCATACGCATAATTCAAATTTAACAGCCTTGGGCTAACATATATGTCACACTAGTGAAAGGAAATAAAATTAAATACCTGCCGTAGTATAATACAACTGATTTTATCTGATTAATCGGTTGTGAGAAAAAAATTCTATGCTTTTTTAAAGTTTGAATATCAGCGTAGTAACGGCCATTTTAAATTTAAGGGAAACAAAAATGCCTTTATTTAAGTTATAATTAATAAATAGCAGAAAAAGTATTTATTTAATGTACAGCATATAGCGAAAAAACTACTTATTATTAATCCAGATCCATTCATTTTAAATACTTAAAAATTATGAAAAAGTCACTTGTAATAGTAGCCGCATCTTTGTTCACGTGTTTTACTGCAAACCAAGTTTTTGCACAAACGCAAGACACTACTAAAAAAACTACCACAACAACTACAAGCACCACGGCAACAGCGCCAACAGCAGATGTTGCAACTATATTAGCCGGTAACCCGGATTATTCTTCTGCAAATGCAGCCGTTAAATCGGCCGGTTTAGAAACCGCTTTAAAAGCAACTGGGCCATTTACCATATTTGCGCCAAACAATGTAGCATTTAGCAAATTGCCCGCGGGTAAATTGGACAGCCTGTTGAAAGACCCTGCAAAACTAGGCCCCCTATTAAAAGGACACGTAGTTGCCGGCCATTACACCAAGGCCGAAATTATTAAAGCCCTTACCGCAGGTAAAGGTAAAGCCGCTTTAACCACTATAGACGGGCAAACGTTAACCCTATCTGTTAGCCCTAACAAAACCCTGCAACTTACTAATGCCACAGGCCAGTCTGCCGAAGTGGTATTGTATGACATGGTGGGTACCAATGGTGTTGTGAACGGCATCAACGGGGTATTGTAACCAATAGAAAAAATATCTTTCATAAACTTAATCAGCAAACCCAATAGCCTAACGGCTATTGGGTTTTGCATTTATATACCCCCGCTAATACCATACCTACCTGTTTGATAAAAAGTGATTACGATCATATTTTAGCCTGACACCCGTCATGGTGTGGGTTAGTGTTTAAGGCCATATTTGTTCTATCAAAACAACAACAACATGGCAACTTTAAAAACAATCAGTCCCGCAAGCTGGGCCGCCGGAAATCATAAAGAAGAAACATTCAGCTTTAACCCATGGGCCAGATTCATGGCATTTGCAGACAGCCAGAAACCCAACCACACCCTTTGGTTCTTTATTACACTGGTAGGCCAGGGGGTATTATTTTTGCCCATCCCTGCTGTATTAATGTATTATTATGATGCCCCAATTATTGTATTGGCCATTACCATGGTATGCTTTTTCACAACGCTTATTGCCAACATGGGCGGCGAAGGTATCCGTACCACATTAACCTGTTTAGCAGCCAGCACACTCATACATATTGCCATGATACTGGCCGTAGTGTTATAAATAACTTCCTATACCTGTTTCATTATTTAGCGGCATAAGCCGCTTTTTTTGTGCCCTTTTTTTGGCTCCAAACAGCAACCAAGTTATAACATAACCTTAACAATTACGTAACCACAACAAGCGATCTTTACCAGCTTGGCAGCCGTGCTGCCATTAATTTGTACATTAGGTTATGCGTAATTTCTTCAAAAAATCCGGCTTGGTTACTGTTTTTGCTTTGACCTTTTTAGCGAGTACAGCTTTGGCACAAATACCGGGCAAGGACAAGCAAAAAGGGCAAATATTATTACCTAATGGGTGGAAGCTTAGTCCGGCAGGGCAATCGATACCCCTTGGCGATTTACCATTGAACATGCAGCTGAGTCCCTCCGGCAAATTACTGGCTATTACTAATAACGGGCAAAGCACACAATCTATCCAATTGATAGATCCGCAACACCAGAAGTTGCTGGATGAGCATGTGCTGGATAAATCGTGGTACGGGCTGGCGTTTAGTAATGACGAAAAAAACCTTTATGTATCCACCGGTAACGATAATACGATCCTCAATTTCGGTATAAAAAACAACAAGTTAGGGCTGCCCGATACCATTAGCCTGGGCGCGCCATGGCCCAAGGGTAAAGTGAGCCCGGCAGGTATTGTGGTTACAAAAGATAATAGCCGCCTATATACCGTTACCAAAGAAGATAGCAGCGTTTATATCATCGATCTTAAAAAGAAGAGTATTATCAATAAAATACAATTGTCTACCATTGCTTATAGCTGTGTATTATCTAAAGATGAAAAAACGCTGTACGTTTCTTTATGGGGAGGCGACGAAGTTGTTGCATTGAGTACCGAATCGGCAAGCATTACAAATACGATAAAAACAGGCTGCCATCCTAATGAATTGCTACTGAATAATAAAGGCACACTACTTTATGTAGCCAATGCTAACGACAATTCTGTTTCTATTATTAACACTACAACCAACAAAGTAATAGAAACAATTTCAACATCTCTATACCCTACTACCTTAACTGGTTCAACCACCAACGGACTGGCGTTGTCTGCCAATAATAAAACCCTTTATATTGCCAATGCCGACAATAATTGCCTGGCTGTATTTGATGTTAGCCAAACCGGTAACAGCAAGAGCCAGGGTTTTATACCTGTAGGGTGGTACCCTACTTGTGTGAAGGTACTTGGGAGCAAACTATTGGTAAGCAATGGCAAAGGCGAAACATCATTACCCAACCCAAAAGGGCCACAGCCAATATCTAAAGCAGATAACAGCGGGTATCAGACCGGCAGTACCGCGAATGATCAGCTGCAATACATAGCCGGGTTATTTAAAGGTACATTGTCATTTATTGAGATCCCTAATTTCGACCAGCTAAAAGTTTACACCAAACAGGTATACGCTAATACGCCCTTTACCACTAAGCGTACACTCATTGCCGATGGCGAAACGGGAAACCCAATTCCACGTAAACAAGGGGAGAAATCGCCCATTAAGCATGTTTTTTATATTATAAAGGAAAACCGTACATACGACCAGGTATTGGGCGATGTATCTGCAGGAAACGGCGATAAGTCATTATGCCTTTTTGGCAAAGAAATTACCCCCAATCACCATGCCCTTGCCAACGAGTTTGTGCTGATGGATAATTTTTATGTTGATGCCGAAGTAAGCGCCGATGGCCATAACTGGAGCATGGCAGCTTATGCAACAGATGTAGTAGAAAAAACCTGGCCAACAGGTTACGGCAAACGCGGCGGTACTGGTAATTACGAAGGCGGCCGCCCTGCAACTTATCCACGAGACGGCTTTATATGGGACTATTGCAAAAGAGCTGGGGTGAGCTACCGTAGTTATGGCGAATTTGGCGAGTATAACAGAACCGGACTTAAATCTTTACAGGGGCATATGAGCCCGCAATCGCCGGGGTTTGATCTCGACATTAAAGACCAGGTTAGAGTAGATGCCTGGCAACATGATTTCGACTCGCTGTTAACCATTAATGAAGTGCCGCAATTTAGCACCATCCGCATTTGTAATGACCATACCAGCGGACAAAAAATAGGGAAATATACACCTATTGCTGCTGTTGGAGATAACGACCTGGCTATTGGCCGTTTCCTGGCACACCTTTCAAATAGCCCGATATGGAAGGAATCGGTTGTCTTTATTTTGGAAGATGATGCCCAAAATGGCCCGGACCATGTTGATGCGCACCGGTCGCCGGTATTTGTAGCAGGGCCTTATGTAAAACGCAATGCAGTTGTACATAGCATGTACTCAACGTCGGGCGTGTTACGTACTATTGAATTAATATTAGGTTTACCACCCATGAGCCAGTATGATGCAGCTGCATTACCGCTATACGAGTGTTTTACCAATAAAGCAGATTTAACCCCCTACCAATGCAAACCAGTAAAGGTTAATCTGGACCAACGCAATGTTGCGGTGAATAAAAGCAGTAAACGGTCTGAATCTTTTAACTTTTTAAAAGAAGATGCTGCGCCCGATCTTGACCTTAACGAAGTGATTTGGAAATCTGTTAAAGGCGAAGAAGCTGTAATGCCCGCACCTAAGCGCAGTGCCTTTGTAATATTAGAAAAAAAGAAAAAAGACGATGATGATTAATATGTTCATCACAAATTAATCATAGTTATTAATTATTCAACTGAATATATTGAGCATAAAAGAAATAGCATCCGGCGAGTGCAGTGCCGCGGTTGATTGCATGGTCATGTCTGCCGTTTCTGAAGCCCTGGCACGCATTTGTTTTTCATAAGTTGTAATGGCCGCTAGTGTATCAGGAAAATCTTCGCTGGTTAGGCACTCGCTTAGTTCCAAGGCATCCAGCATGGCCATATTTACACCTTCGCCGGCATAGGGCGGCATCAGGTGGGCAGCATCGCCCAGCATGGTGAGGTTGGGTAAAGCTTCCCAGGTTTGGTTGAGGGGCATGCAGTATTGTGCCCGGGGTATAAAGGCTGCACTTGCGTTTTCAAATAATTCCAGCCATATACTATTCCAGCCGATGTAGGTTTCTTTAAACCATTCGGTTAACTGTGCTTTATCTGCAAAATCTATCCCGCTTTTTTTCACCCAGTTTTCATCAGCTTTAAAACCGGGGTAAAACACCAGGCTACCATCCCCTTTTGCACTTACAATTAAAGATTTTTCATCGCCAAAGGCAAAGATCTTTCCACCGTTTAGCAGTTCGTGTATTTTGGGGCTTGCTGTTGCAGCATTATAAACAGCACCTTCTATCGCGGTAACGCCGGCATAAAATGGCTTAATGGGCGTAATATATGGGCGAATTTTGGAGTTGGCCCCATCTGCCGCAATCACCAGATCGGCTACAATAGCAGTACCGTTTTTAAAGTCTACCTTCCAGGAGCTACCCTGCGGGGTAAGCGCAACAAACTGGCTGCCCCATACCACGGTACCGGGTTGCAACGATTCCAGCAAAATATTTTGAAGCGGCCCGCGGTCAATTTCCGGCCGGGCATATTCACCTTCGCCGTCCGCGTTATCTTCCATTACAATGGTTGCGTGCTGATCTGTAATGCGCATATAATCTGCCCCGGGGCGGTAGTTGGCCCAAAAAGCCTCCATTAACCCGGCAGCGTGTAATGCTTTTAAGCCCGACTCGTGATGCAAATCGAGCGTGGCTCCCTTCATGCGGGCATCCTTGTCAACATCTCTTTCGTAAACCTTTACATCGGCACCGCTTAGTTGTAAAAGCCTGGCAAGTGTTAAGCCACCAGGGCCGCCGCCTATTATGGCTATCTTTTTATTGGTAAGATTATTCATGTTGTGTTATTATAAATCGGGGCTTTATAAAAATGAACCCAGTTTAATAAGAGAGACGATTGAGGGTTAACAACATTTTAAATGATTAAAAACACTGCTCTATACACGTTTCCGGATATTTCATTTATTAAACTACTTTAATTTTATTGTGGCCGGGGTGCCCGTTTTTTGTAATACACTAAAAATTGAAAAACATGATACTATCAGTTGAAGAAATGATTAAACAATATGTAGCCGCCTGGAACAATAATGGGCCGGAAGAATTTAAAGCTGCGTTTGCACCTGTTTGGGCAGCCGATGCGATTTACACCGACCCTGATTATGCACTTGTAAAAGGCGTAGACGGCATTGCCGGGCTTGCGCAGATCTCGTTAGAGCACGTACCTACGCGCACTTTCCATGTACTTACCCAACCAGAGCACCATAATAATGTTGGCCGCTATACCTGGAAAGTTATTTTGCCCGAAGAAACCAAGCAAGGTTTCGACTATTTTGAGTTTAATGAGGCACATCAAATTACCCGTATTGTTAGCTTTTTCTAACAAGCCCTTATAGGGTGTAAGCCGCACGCTGTATTAATTTCTATTGTGTGCAGTATATATGAGCCTGTACATTTTATCTTTACTAAAAACTAAAATGTACCGGCTCATCCTTAAAAATTTTTCCATGCACATTGTGCTCGATGCTGCAGAAACCGAACTTGTAGTATCCCGGCTCCAATATAAAACCGTGAAAAAGAACACCGTATTGCTGGATGCGGGTGCAATAGCTAAGAACATTTATTTTGTAAAAAAAGGCTGCCTGCGCATCTTCAACAGCGACCAGGAAGGGCTGGAACATAACATTTTGTTTTGCCCCGAAAATTGGTGGGCGGTAGATATAGCCAGTTTCTCGGGCCAAACACCTGCCTTCTATTCCATTGCTGCGTTAGAAGATACCGAGGTGCTTTATTTTAGTTATCCTACACTGGAGCAGCTGTATATAGAAATCCCTAAACTTGAACGTTTTTTTAGAATTTTGACACAAAACGGTTTCTACCTATATCAGCTACGCGTAACCTCCAACCTTTCAAAATCAGCCGAAGAACGTTATGCGCTTTTTCAAAAGCAGTACCCGCAGTTAGAATTAAGAATTGCGCAGAAACAGATTGCCTCTTACCTGGGCATTACCCCTGTTTTTTTAAGCATGATCCGCAAACGGAAAACTTAGCCATTTATTTACCGTACTGCTCGTCTGTTACCTGTTCCATCCAATCTACAGGCGAACCATTAAGTTTTTCCTGTATGGCTATATGGCTCATTGCCGTGGTGGCAGTTGCGCCGTGCCAGTGCTTTTCATTAGGGAAAAAGTACACCACATCGCCCTGATAAATCTCTTGCCTCGCCTCCCCTTCGCGTTGTACCCAGCCGGCACCTGCGGTAACAATTAAAGTTTGCCCAAACGGATGCGTATGCCATGCCGTACGTGCCCCCGGCTCGAAGGTTACTAATGCCATCGCAACGCGCGACGGCTCGGGCGGGTTAATCAGCGGGTCGATGCGTACCGTGCCTGTAAAATATTCTGCCGGGCCTTTACCCGATGGCTGCGAACCGTTGCGTTTAATTTCCATTGTTTATTTTGTTATTATATATAGATCAACAGGCTTTACTGATTGAAGTTTCGTTTCAACTATTTAATACAGTTACACATGCTTGTACAAAGTACAACCAATACAATTTGTAACTACATTAGCAAATCATATTGCTAATGTATGCTTTTCCATTTCAAAGATAAATTTCCTCAACTGGCGCCTTACTGGGATAAGTACCTGGAGTTTCAGAAACGGATTGAAGTACCCGCCAAGACCGTTTTATTGGAAGAAGGAAAGATATCCGGCCAGTACATTTTTGTAGAAAAAGGCTGCATCCGTGCGGCTCTTAACAATAACGGGGTTGATAAAACCATCCAGTTTTTCTTTGAGAAAGAAGGCCTTACCTCCTTGCAAAGTTTTTTAAAAAACACGCCAAGCCTGTTTACCATCGAAACCATTGAGCCTTCCATCATTTATTTGCTACCCAAAGTATACGTTAATAAATTAATGGCCGAACTGAGCGGCGAGCCGGGCTTTCTAAATATAATTTTAGCCGTTTTTGCCGAACGGCAACTACATTACATGCACGAGTTTGTATCTTTTATCAGGGATACGCCCGAACAACGTTATCAAAACCTTTTAAATGAAAGGCCGCATATTATACAGCGGGTACCTCAGCATTATATTGCTTCTTACCTGGGCGTTACTACGGTACACCTTAGCCGTATTAAAAGTAAAATAGCCAAAGGCCAGTCTCATTTTTAAACTTGGTAACATATGTTATCGTCTGCCGATTAGGCACTAAGTAATTTTGCTTAACAAAAACACGACGAAAATGAAAGCAGCAGTAATGTATCAGAAGGGCGAACTGCCCCAGTATATAGACTTTCCCGAGCCAACCGCTCAAAGCACAGATGAAGTATTAGTAACCGTTAAAGCAGTTGCCCTTAAACATTTTGACAAAGGCACCGCTACAGGTAAACATTATTCGAGCGGTGGCCCAAAAGAAGATGGCCGCGTAATTGGCGGCGATGGCGTTTGCCTGCTAAAAGATGGCACCAGGGTATACGGGATGGGGGTAAGTGGCATGATGGCCGAAAAAGCAACCATTGAAAAAGACAGGATTGTAAAACTACCAGCCGGCGTAAGTGATACAGATGCGGCGGCCCTGGCCAATGCCGTAATAGGTGCGGCA
Organism: Mucilaginibacter polytrichastri; assembly: GCF_001911425.1. Classification (GTDB taxonomy): domain Bacteria; phylum Bacteroidota; class Bacteroidia; order Sphingobacteriales; family Sphingobacteriaceae; genus Mucilaginibacter; species Mucilaginibacter polytrichastri. The sequence continues at coordinate 4,336,358 of NZ_MPPL01000001.1, forward strand.
ATGGGCTTACGGTTTAAAGCAGATATACAGCCCGGCGATGTTGTGTTAATTAATGGCGCAACAGGTTTTACCGGGCGCGTAGCTGTGCAGATAGCCAAACACTACGGTGCGAAGAAAGTAATTGCGACCGGAAGAAACGAGCAATCGCTAAAAGATTTACTGGAACTGGGTGCCGATGAAATTATTTCTTTAAAACAGGAAGATGAACAGTTTATTTCGCAATTAAAAGAAACACACAACAGCACGCCGATAGATATTATTATTGATTACCTGTGGGGCCACACGGCCGAAATGATATTAGCCAGCTTAATGGGCAAGGGCTCATTTACCCACAAAACCAGGTTTGTTTCTGTAGGCAGCATGGCCGGAGATCTGATCCAGCTATCTGCCGCAAATTTAAGAAGCGTAGACCTCCAGTTAACGGGCTCTGGCTTAGGTAGCTGGCCGAAGAGCCATGTACGGCAGCTTTTTACTGAAATACTACCGGAGATGTTTCAGTTGGCAGCCGATGGAAAGCTAAAGGTAAAAACCACTGAGGTTAAACTGGCAAACATAGCCAGTCTCTGGAATATGGAAGTACCCGATGGGCAACGATTAGTGGTGACCATTTGAAACTAAAAATATTAAATGCCGCATAGATACAGAGGAAGGTAAACTCCGTTAATATCAATGACATAACTTTGTTGTCCAAGTATTGATTAGCTATAAAGCGTTAATTAACGTAAATTAACGATATATCGTAACCAAAAAAAATGGAAGAAAAACGCAAATAACTGATTTGCAATATATTAAAAATATGGCACACAGATAGCTATTATAGTTGCGGTTACAAGTAAACAAAATGTGCTTCAGATCAATAAGCAGATTATTGCCAGGCTTAAATCAGGAAATACATTATTAACACATACATATACAACAACATGAAAATCACAGTAAAAGACGGAACCGAAATTTATTACAAAGATTGGGGAACTGGCCAACCTTTAGTATTTCACCATGGCTGGCCTTTATCAGGCGATGATTGGGATGCGCAGATGATGTTTTTCCTCGAAAAAGGATACCGTGTAATTGCACATGACCGCAGAGGCCACGGCCGATCAAGCCAGGGCTCTATCGGCCACGATATGGATACCTACGCAGCTGATGTTGCCGAACTTGCCGAATTTCTTGATTTGAAAGATGCCATCCATATTGGCCACTCAACAGGTGGCGGCGAGGTTATTCGCTATATTGCAAAATATGGTAAAAACCGTGTTGCCAAGGCAGTACTTATTAGCGCAGTTACCCCTATAATGTTAAAAAGCGATACCAACCCAGATGGTGTGCCTATTGCTGTTTTAGATGAAATACGTTTAAATACCGCAACAAACAGACCGCAGTTTTTCCAGGACTTTACTATTCCATTTTACGGATATAACCGCGAAGGAGCCAAAATTTCGCAAGGCATCAGGGACAACTGGTGGCGCCAGGGAATGATGGGCGGCATTAAAGCACATTATGATGGTATTAAGGCATTCTCTGAATTTGACTTTACAGAAGATTTAAAAAGTGTAGAGATCCCGGTATTGGTATTACACGGCGAAGATGACCAGGTTGTGCCATATGCAATTTCGGGCCCCAAAGCTGCAAAATTATTAAAAAATGGAAAACTGATTTCTTACCCCGGTTTCCCCCATGGGATGCCTACTACAGAAGCAGCAACCATCAATGCCGATATATTAGCTTTTATCCAGTCTTAAATAAAAGTTACTATTCAACTTATTGAATCAGACCAACAAGAGGCTGCCTCGCTTTATGAGACAGCCTCTTCTTGTTCTTTGTCCTGACTATCAATACGCAATAAAACCTTATAATGTGTCCAGCCCAATTGCGATAAAATTGACGAAAATATTCTAGCTGTCTTTTAGAGAAACCGTTACCATATCCGGTTCTAACTCACCAGCAATAAATTTAGTATGTTGGCCTTTACCGAAATTATTTTCATTACAAATATTTTAAAAAATTAAACTTTCAATATATTTTGAAAGTTCAATACAAAACGTACCTTTGTTTATGGAATTACCAGAAGCAAAGCAGAAGTTTATTGAGGCATGGGGCAAGTTGGGATCTGAGTGGGGCATTAACCGCACCATGGCACAGGTACATGCGCTACTACTGGTAACACCGGAGACCTTAACTACCGAAGAAATTATGGAAGCCCTAAGCATCTCAAGAGGAAACGCCAATATGACGCTTCGTGATTTGATGAGCTGGGGACTGGTTGAAAAGCAACACAAAGCAGGCGAGCGTAAAGAATATTTTTATGCTGATAAAAATACCTGGAACATTGCACGCCAGGTTGCCAAAGAGCGCCGCAAAAGAGAGCTTGACCCGGTATTAAAAATATTAGACGAGCTAACCAAAGTAGAAGGTGATAAGAAAGATCCAGCCTACCAAACCTTCAATAAATCGGTAACTGATATAAACAAGCTGGCTAAAAACGTGGATAAAACTTTAGAAACCATGCTTAAGGCTGAAGAGAGCTGGTTTTGGGGATCAATTTTTAAAATATTTAAGTAAGATTTTTTTTGCACTAAAACTTTCATTTATTACTGAAACTTAAATATTATGAATACCTTAAAGAAACACCTGATACTGTTTGATGCTGAGTGCCCTATGTGCAACCTGTATACTAAGGCATTTGTAAGCACTGGCTTATTAGAAAAAAATGGCCGCGCCGCCTATCAGGAAACCGCAATTGAGACTTGCCCAATGGTTGACAGGCAACGTGCAGCTAACGAGATCGCCCTTATAAATCAGGAAACCGGCGAAGTTACTTATGGTATTAAAAGTTTATTTAAAATATTTTCTGTAACCGTCCCCTTCCTTAAACCCTTGTTTGAGTTTGCACCTTTTGTATGGCTAATGAGCAAAGTATATGCATTTATCTCTTACAACAGGCGTGTAATTATCCCAGCCAATAACGAGCAATATTTATATCAGCCAACTTTTAAACTGCACTATCGCATAGCATATTTATTATTTACCTGGGCTGTTACCGCCTATATTTTAACCGCTTATGTACACTTGATGTACGGCCTGCTGCCTATTGGAACTGCTTATCGCGAATATTTAGTTTGCGGTGGGCAGATCTTTTTTCAAGGTGTAATAGTTAGCTTAATTGCCCATAACAAAAAGTGGGCCTACCTCGGTAATATGATGACTATCTCTTTTGCCGGTGCCTTACTACTATTGCCAGGTTTATTGATAGCCGCTTTCTTCAACCTCCCTTCCATTTTCTATGTATGCTATTTTATGAGTGTTGCAGGCCTGATGTTTTTGGAACATATCCGCAGAACCCAATTATTAAACCTTGGCTGGGTACTTACTGTTAGCTGGGCCTGCTATCGTTTATTGGTTTTATTATTCATTTTCTTAGCCAAATAATATGCTTTACAATAAAATTATACTGGCTGGTGGTAACGGCTACATCGGTACCGTACTGGCCAATTACTATCGCGAAAAGGCCCAGCAGATCATCATTTTAAGCCGTACTCCTAAAGCTGATGATGGTAACATTAAAACCCTTGTTTGGGATGGACAGACAGAAGGCGACTGGATTAACGAAATTGATGGTGCCGATTTGCTCATAAACCTATGCGGCAAGAATGTAAATTGCAGGTATACGCCCGCTAATCGCGAGGCGATTATTGATTCAAGAGTATTACCAACTACCTTATTGGGAAATGCGATAGCAAAACTCAAAAACCCTCCCCAACTTTGGATCAATGTAACATCTGCAACCATTTACCGCCACGCAGAAGACCGCCCGCAAGACGAAGAAACCGGCGAAATTGGAACCGGTTTTTCTATCGATGTTTGTCGCCAATGGGAAGACACGTTTTTTAAAGCCCCAACACCGCGAACCCGCAAAGTTGCCTTGCGCATGAGCATTGTAATGGGTGCTGCCGATGGCGCTTTTCCACGATTACTTAACCTGGTAAAATTTGGATTAGGCGGAATGCAAGGCAGTGGCATGCAATATGTATCATGGGTGCATGAACACGATGCAGCCCGTTGTACCGAATGGCTATTACAACATCCCGAGTTGAATGGCGTATTCAATTGCACATCACCTCAACCTATTAAAAACAAAGCTTTTATGGCCGATATACGTAAAGCTGCCCATGTAATATTGGGGCTACCTGCCCCTGCCTGGCTGTTGCAGATAGGCGCTGTTATTATCGGCACAGAAACAGAACTGATTTTAAAAAGCCGCTGGGTGCTGCCTAAAAAATTAACTGATAGCGGGTTTACATTCATGTTTCCTGATGCAGAAACAGCCTTAAACAATATTTTGACTACCACTAAAAATTAATCATATTCATCATTCCTAAAACTTTACCATAAAATGAATGATAAAAGAAATGCACAGAGTTTAAAGGCTTTTTGGGGACAACTTGCTGACCTTTTGTAGTTGGAATCAGCAATACCACTACAAAAACAGCACGGGACTTGGTATGTTAATCTTTCTGATTTCATCATCGTACCTGCAATGATGGGCATTACCAGTTTGTGGTTTTGGAAAGATCTGGGCCTTACAGGAAAAGCGATTAGCTGGCACCGTAGAGGCCATGTAGTCGAAATCATTGAACCCTTTGCATGGAATCTTGTATGTGAAAAAAGAAAATCCGCTAAATCTTTAAAATTCAGCGTATTCTTTCATTTTCTTGCGGAGAAGGAGGGATTCGAACCCTCGATACGCTTGTGACGTATACACACTTTCCAGGCGTGCTCTTTCGACCACTCAGACACTTCTCCTATTATTATAAACATTGCTAAACTTTGAAGGCTGTAAACCTCCCTTGATTAACAAGTTTGCAAAAGTATAATAATATATAGGTATAACAACAAAAAAGGCGAAGCCTTTTACAGCCCCGCCTCCATCATTCAACCACACTTATCAATCAATAGTAATATCTTTCCGCGCTATATTTGAGCTTCTGCAACTGAAGTAACAGCCAAAGCTGCGATTAATAAACCTCCAAATATTTTCGCTTTCCTAATTATCGTTTTATATAGTAATAGATGGATTAAAATTCAATAAGTTTAATCGTCTTAAACAAATAAACACTGCAACACCTAATGGCCCGCACAAAAGAAAATCAATTTGTAATACAGAAAGTACAGCCTGCGCTGTTAGGTTTAATGGATGGTTCGGTATCTACACTGGCACCCATATTTGCCACAGCCGGGTTAACCGGTACACCTATTAAAGCTTTTTATGTAGGTTTAGCTGCATCATTAGGGGCCGGGATAAGTATGGGCCTGGCCGAAGCACTATCTGACGATGGCACCGTTACCGGGCGGGGCAACCCTATATTGCGGGGAAGTATTACCGGCTTTAGCACGGCACTTGGTGGCATGCTGCATACCTTGCCATTTTTGATCGGCAACTTACAACACGCCCTGCACCTGGCTTATGCAGTAGTGGTATTTGAATTATTGGCCATTGCCTTTATCAGGTATAAGTTTATGAAAACGCCGCTGCTATCAACCATTTTACAGGTAATAGTGGGCGGCGGCATTGTGTTTGTACTTGGTATATTTTTAGGTAACGCCTAAAGCATTATTGCTGCTGTTGTTGCTGCTGCTGGATCATTTCCATATAGCGCTGATAACTATTTTTAGAGGTATCGTTTTCCAGCCCTGCAAACGGCCCGGGTTTGGTTACCCTGTCCACAAACTGATCTATAGCTGGTTCTGGTTCATGGTCCTGGTAGCCTACAGATACAGCAACTTCCAGGTGGTGGCCCGATGAGCCTTTGTACACACCCTTCACCGGTGAGCAATCTAAAAAGTTACGGCCCACGGCCAGGCGTACGTGGGTTTCGTTAGCCACGCAGTTATTGGTAGGGTCTAAGCCTAGCCAGCCGTAATTGGGTATATA
>NZ_MPPL01000001.1:4342296-4348577 GCF_001911425.1 Mucilaginibacter polytrichastri
CTCGGCCCAAGCATGGGTAGCACCTTCGCCGCGCATACCGGTAGTGTTGGGGCAAATGTAACCGCTTACATAACGGGCAGGGATGTTTACCAGCCGGAGCATTTCGGTAAGCATATGGGCAAAATCCTGGCAAACACCTGCTTTTAATTTCCAGATTTCGTCCAGTTTAGATTCAACGGTGGTTACCCCTTTAATGTATTCAAAATTTTTGTACACATACTGGCAAAAGCGCAGGGCTATCTGGTAGGGTGTATCGCCATCTTTTTTTTCGCTGGCAACTATAGCCTGCAATTCGGGCAAGCCATCAAAGTATTCGTGCTTTAAAAAATCAATATAAGGTACGGTATATTGCAACGCAGATAGGGTATCCCATTGCTCTGCCGGAAAAATATCATCAACCGGTAATGCATGGTGATGCGTATTAACTACCAGCTGCGAATTGATGATCATTTGGTTATGGGGCACCGAATAAGTAAAGCTGCCCACCTCATTGCCGTAATAATCAATATGGGTATCTACAATGGGATTGCCCGAAATTTGCAGATCGTGCTTTAACACATTCTGATAAACATCCACTATCGGGAACAGAATAACCTGGTTGGCGCTGTCGCGTACGGCGCCATCATAAGTATAACGGGTAATATGTTGAATTTTAAATTCTGGCATGGGTCAATTTTTTAGGTGCTTTCAGCGATCAGGAATGGGCGAAATAACGCTCGTTCAACAGGTTCCCGATCTGGTAAAGCTGATCTTTTAATTGGGTTAAATACAGGTGCAGGCCATCATTCTGGATGCCTTTTACCGAACTGTATTTGATATGGCTTTGCAACTTACCGATAAAGAACGATAGCTCCTGGTAATCAGTCATGCTGCTATCCAGTTTCAGCCTGTCGAAATAACGCTGTATGTTGTTTACCGAGTATATAACAGACCGCGGGAAGTCATTGTTTAAAATTACCTGCTCTAAAACGTTATGCGCTTCCAGTCCATCGCGATAGGTTTTGAGGTAAAGCTCGTAGCCACCCAATGATTGCAGCAGGTGTTTCCAATAGGTGGTATCGGTTAGCAAATCGGGGTTATTATTGATAGAACCAAACTTGATGTCGAGAATATCTATCGATTGAATTGCCCGCTCGAGGTATTTACCGATATTCATAAAACTGCGGCCGGGGCCACGCTCCATAGTAACTTCGGCTGTACCGTAATAAAGCATTACCTGCTTAATCAATGTATCCAGCACACTAATAGGGTCTTCCTTCTTTAATCTCGAGGCCAGGCTATTATCTTTCACACAGTGATAGTATTCATTAAGGCACTGCCATAAATCGGTATTAATGTGTTCCTGCACACCACGCGCATTCTCGCGCGAGTGGGTAATAATGCTGATGATGGAGTTATGATTCGCCTTCTCTGTAACCATATAATTAATTACCATGCGGCTGTCGTTGTTTAACTTATCGATCAGTTCCTGATCCGGCCCCGAAAAAATCCGGATTACGGGCTCCCAGGTAAAATCCTGTATGGCATCCTGTGACGAGGCGTAATTAATTTTCAGCATCCTTAAAATACCGTCGCTACGCTCTATGTATCTGCTTAACCAATAAAAACTTGCTGCTACTCTGCTTAACATCTTTTGTATTTCGGATATCGGAATTAGTATTTCGGATTTATTTTTTTTTGATTCGAGTCTTGTTTCTTGACTCTCGATTCTTGATTCTCTCTCTACGCCAGTACCCAGGTATCTTTACTCCCACCGCCCTGCGAACTGTTTACCACCAGCGACCCTTCTTTCAGCGCCACGCGCGTTAAGCCGCCCGGTACAATCTCTATTCCATCGGGGCCGCACAAGGCATAAGGGCGAAGATCTATCCGCCGAGGCCGTAATGACCCCTGTATGTAACAGGGTGCGGCAGACAGGCTGATGGTGGGCTGCGCAATAAAATCGCGGGGCTCTTTTAATATCTCCAGTTTGTACTCATCAATTTCCTGTTCAGTAGCCGCATGGCCCATCAGCATACCGTAACCGCCGCTTCCGTTAGTTTTTTTAACCACCATTTTATTGATGTTTTCGAACACATACTTCTGCTCGTCGGGGTTATTGAGGCGATAGGTGGGTACGTTTTTAAGTATCGGTTCCTCGTTCAGGTAATACTTAATCATATCGGGTACGTAAATGTAAATCGCCTTATCATCGGCCACGCCATTACCTATGGCATTTACAATGGCCACATTGCCTTTGCGGTAAGCGCCCATAATGCCGGGTACACCTAATATGCTGTTCGGGTTAAATACCAGCGGATCGAGGAACTCATCATCAACCCGGCGATAAATTACATCTACCTGCTGCAGGCCGGTGGTGGTTTTCATGTATACCTTTTGGTTGTTCACCACAAGGTCACGCCCCTCTACGAGTTCTACCCCCATTAAACGGGCCAGGGTGGTATGCTCAAAATAGGCCGAGTTATAAATACCAGGGCTTAACAGCACAATAGTGGGGTTACTGATGCGCCTTGGCGATAACGACTGCAGGTTCTTATACAGGATGTTTGGGTATTGGGTAACACTGCGTACACCGCAATTAGGCAGCAGGTCTGGAAATAAACGCTTGGTAATTTCGCGGTTCTCCAGCATATAGCTTACACCCGATGGCGTGCGCAGGTTATCTTCCAGCACATAGAAGGTACCTTCCTCGTCCCGGATAAGGTCAATACCTGCTATGTGTACATAAATATCATAAGGAACGTCAACCTGGTACATTTCGCGCAAAAAGTGCGGGCACGAGTAAATGGCATCAATAGGTATAATACCATCTTTAATAATAAACTGGTTGTGGTAAATGTCTTTCAAAAACAAGTTAAGGGCAGTAAGGCGCTGCTTAATCCCCTTCTCCACAAAGCTCCACTCGTCGCCGGTAATAATACGCGGAATAATATCAAACGGAAATATTTTCTCTATGCCTTCACCGCTGTTATACACGGTAAAGGTTATACCCTGTTTCATAAACAGGCGCTGGGCTAATTCTTCTTTCTTGCCCAGATCATCGGGTGATTCTTTAGACAAATAATCAATCACCCGTTGATAATGAGCCCTGATATTTGAATCTTGAAGATACATTTCGTCCCAAACGCCAGGAATTGAATGATAGCCATCGAAATGCTCTGCCTTGTACATATAGTTTTACCCGTTTATTTGAAATTAAAGTTAAATCTTTGTTAAAATATCAATTTTTATCAAACCATTTAAATTTAATAATTAAATAACTGATAAAATCATTAAAAAAGAAGCATTATTTAATATTTTTTGCAAAATTTAATTTTCAAGAATTGAAGGTATCCGGCAGGAAATGCTCGCCGACTAATCACACAAAGCTTTAAAACTGCGGAAGCAGCTTACAGCTTCGTTAAAAAAATACATTCATTACTACAACAATAAGAGAATAAAAAAACAGGTTAAATAGAAAGAGCCCGGTAGAATACCGAGCTCTCGCACAAAAAAACTTAATCTTGTAATCTGTCCAACTTTTGGGGTCACACCATTTTGAAGCAGCCTGTTTTGATATTATTAAAATTTATAGGCAACAGTTGTTAAAAACTGGCGCGGTGGTATTGGTGTAACACTGTAGTTATCATGTATCAGGTAATTAAACGTATTGGTGATGTTTGATACCTGTGCCAGGATAGAAAGCTTGTGATAAGTATATCCGGCAGAAAGATCGAGCGTTGCAAAACCGCCAACCGGCAATAAGCGGCTATAGTTTTGTGTTTGCCCCACAGTGTTATTATATCCTGCCAAACGCTCGCCGGTGTAAAATACCGATGCCCCAACTTTAAACCCACGTAAAGCATAGTTATGAAACGTGTAAAATGCGGTAGCATTAGCTGTTTGTTTGGGGTTTATTACCAAACGTTCGCCTTCAAGCGGAGATCCTTTTAAACCTGTGCCATTGGTATAACGGGCATTATTGTAACCATAACCTAAAATAAAATAAAAGTCTCTGGTAAAGTTGCCGGTCACATCAACCTCAAAACCATCGCTTGTGGTTTCGCCGTTAAGCATGCGGAATGCCGTATTATTTGGATCTGCAATAGAAAGGTTGCTGTTAATAATACGGTATACACTTAAGTTAGCAGATAACTTACCGTTAAAGAACTCGTTTTTAATCCCTGCCTCGTATTGGTTAACAGTAGATGGATCGAGCCCGCGGCCATTAATATCTGTACCCGTATTTACAATAAAGTTACTGCTGTAGCTGGCATAGATGGAGCTTGTTGGTATTGGCTGGTAGATAAGCGATACCTTTGGTGAGAAAGCCCTGTCGTACTTGGTTTTTGCTGTACCCAAACCGGTAGTACCTTTTTGTAAAAAGTCGATAGTGGTTTGCGAAGTTTGCTGCCACGACCAACGCACACCTGCCAGGAGTTTCAGTTTGCTGGTAATCGTCATCAAATCCTGAATATATGCGCCAAAACGATAAACCGGTGCGTGGGTTAAAGCGGTATCAACTGCGTTAGGAATATCTGTACGGGGTACAAATTTGTTAAGGTCGATAATATTAATTTTATCATAAGCATACGTGCTTATGTTTTTACCATTAACACTATAGGCATTTGTTTGGTTATTAACCTTGGTAACATCTGTACCTACCAATAACTGGTGGCCTAAAAAACCTGTGTTAAAGCGCCCTGTTAAATTAACCTGGCCGGTGTAATTATTCTCGAGCGTATTAGCGCGTTGCAGGCCACGGTTCCAGTCGCCGTTTGCAGCCGTATTATTAGGCAGGCTTGATCCGTATGAATCTATCTTGGTGCTTTGGGTAGATAAGATGGCATTCAGTTTCCAGGTATCACTAAAACTGTGGTTTAAAGTTGCCATACCGCTATACTGGTCCATATGGCTGTAAGCCCAATTGGTATTAATAAATTGCGAACGTGGTACCGTGGTATTTATCGCCTGCCCGTTATTTAAAGATCCAACACCCCAATCTGGCGTAAGGTTAGATTTCAGGAAATCGCCTTCAACCAATAAAGTGGTGCTTTTGCCCAGGTTAAATAAAAACGATGGATTGGCATACACACGCTCTGTTTTAACATGGTTGCGATAGCTGCCATCATTTTCGTAAACGCCTATAACTCTAAATGCAATATTATTAGAGATCGGGCCGTAAACATCTACAACAGGCTTGTAAGCACTGTAGCTGCCCACTCGCATAGAAACTTCTCCACCGTATTCAAACTTAGGTTTTTTGGTTACCATATTAATGATTAAACCACCCGATACGTTACCATACATCAGCGCCGAGCTTCCTTTAAGAATTTCTACAGACTCTAATGTGGCCGCCTCTGGGAAACCTGCTGTATTGGTAAGCACTCCATTTTTAAATATACTGCCAGAACCACCGCCAATACCAATACTATAGCCACGTGCGGTAAAGGTTTCGCCAACACCACCCCGGGTTTGGGTTAAAGATACACCACTCACGTTACGTACGGCATCGCCCAAACGGTTAATCTGTTGGTCTTGAATTACCTGGCTGCTTACCACACCTGTACTTTGAGGTAAATCTAAAGGGCGAATGCCGGCTTTATCTAAAGTAGCCTTAGTATTGTTTAATGTTTTGCCTGTACTAATCACTACTTCCTTTAATTGCGAAGCGGTTTCTGAGAGGTTAAAGTCGGCATTACTTAACTTGCCTGCGCTTACGGTTACGGTTAACTGTTCTGTTTTTGAACCTACCAGGGTAACCACAATGGTATAGGTGCCGGGCTTTACGTTTTGAAACAAATACGTTCCGTTTTCTTTGGTAGCTGTTGCTTTATTAAGTTCTTTAATAGTTACTGTTACATCGGCAGCGGGTTTGCCATCTGTAGTTTTTACGGTACCTGCTATTTTACCATAGTTAGCATCAACGCCTTCTGCAAAGGCAAAAATATTCATCAACATGATGCAGCTAAAAAGTATTCCGGATCTTAAAAAGATGTAAAAATTATTCATTTTATTTAGATTGATTCTAAGTGCAAAGATAAAACAGCACCGTTACAAAGCAATAATTATTTATAATTAGTTTAAATAAGGCTTAAATCGGCTAATAAAGCCCCCTCTAAATCTCCCCCGGTAGGGGAGACTTTAGCTTCGCCCGTGCTTTTTTAAGTCCTCCCTACCGGAGAGGATTTAGGTGGGCTTAACTTAATGACATTGCCTTCACGTCTCAGCAGGGTCTCTCGAAGAGGACCCTGCGCAATAGGACATGTCTACAATTTCGCAAAACGCAGGGTCCTCTCCGA
>NZ_MPPL01000001.1:4348587-4405904 GCF_001911425.1 Mucilaginibacter polytrichastri
AGACCCTGCTGAAACACAAGGGAGGACTTTAAAAATTAACGTGTGGGTTAAAGTTAAGTCTCCCCTACCGGGGGAGATTTAGAGGGGGCTTTATGTTTGTGTTTAAGTTTGCGCAAGTACTCTCCTAGATCCTGCTCAAACACAATTCAAAAAATTATTTTACAAAATATTTGGAAGATTGAAATTTACGTATACATTTGTAGTGTACTACTAAACTAATACACTAATGATACGATTTGATAATTTATCCTTTGGTTATAGTCGCAATAAATTGCTGTACAGAAACCTAAACCTCACAATCAAAAACGGAAGCATTTATGGGCTGCTGGGCAAAAACGGAGCCGGTAAATCAACCTTGCTTAAAAACATGGCGGGCACGCTGTTCCCGGTCGATGGCAACATTACCATAAATGGTATGCAGCCGCAAAAGCGCAAACCCTCATTTTTGTCGGGTATTTATTACATTCCCGAAGATGTATACGTACCGGCCCTAACCGTGCGCAAATACAAAAACCTATTTGCACCTTTTTATCCTCAATTTAATTCCGACAGCTTTTATCAATACCTGAAAGAATTGGAAGTGAACGTGGATAGCAAACTGAACAGGCTCTCATTTGGCCAGCAAAAAAAGTTTGTGATAGCTTTTGCACTCGCTTGCAACACCCCGGTTTTATTGATGGATGAGCCTACCAACGGCCTGGACATTCCATCTAAATCGCAGTTTAGAAAACTGATTGCCTCGGTGATGAATGATGACAGGATTATCCTCATTTCAACCCATCAGGTGCGCGATTTGGAGAACATGATCGATAATATCATTATAGTAGACAATGGCGATATTTTACTACACGAGCCTGTTGGCAATATTACAGGCAAACTTTGTTTTAAAACAGTGAGCGAAATACCTGCAGGTGCCAATGTATTATACCAGGAACGCAGCCTGCATGGAAGCGCAATTGTGATAGAAAACACCAAAGGCGAGGATTCGAAATTAAACCTCGAACACCTTTTTAATGGTATTGTAGAAAACCCTTCGCTCAGCAAAAAAATATTTGAAACCGCCTAAACCTCATCATCATGAACGACACCTTTAACTTACAACGATTTGGCTTTCTGTTTAAGAAAACCATTATGGAGCGCCCCCTACAATTGCTGGGTATTATGGCGCTTTCATTAATCGCCACGCTAACTATTTTTTCTATTTCCGTTTATTTAAACCACTGGAAAGATGCGCATGTGCTATCATTTGCATGGGGCTATGTTGGTGGTGGCATTATCCTGTCATCCGTTATTTTCAGCTATTTTAACACCAATGCAGGCGGCGCGGCTTACCTAACCCTACCGGCATCATCCTTTGAGAAATGGTTTTGCGGGGTGCTCATTTCAGGCGTTTTGTTTACCGTTGTATTCTTGCTATTTTTCCGTTTAATGGATACCATGGCAATAGCTATTTATCATAATAACCTTGATAAAACTACCGCCGATTACAAGCATTTGTATAACTCGGCCAATATTTTTCCGTTTGATGACAGGCAAGTACAGTTTGATTATTACGTTTTCCTGAACTTTGCAGGAGCTTCGCTATTGGGTTCGTTATATTTTAATAAGGCCAATTTTATAAAAACGGCCATGGTTATAATTGCCCTGTTTGCTTTTATGATGGGTGTTAATTGGCTTATTGCCCGTATGTTTTTCTCTAACGTTAATTCGGCATTCCCCTACCTAAGTGTGGGCTTGCAGATTGGGAACGAATACCGCAACATCAACGTATCGCCAGAAGCTGAAAAAAGATTTACGGCATGCCTTAAATATGTAGTACCGGTTATACTTTGGCTTACTGCTTACATCCGCTTGCGCGAAAAAGAAATTTAACATGGAATTTAGAGAACAACAAGCCATATACCTGCAAATAGCCGAGTATGTGTGCGAGCAGATATTGCTTAAACAATGGCCGCTTAATGCCAAGGTTTTAAGCATCCGCGACCTGGCCGTAATGATGGAAGTAAACCCCAACACGGTACAGCGCGCCTATGATTTTTTGCAGCAGCGCGAAATCATCGTAAACAAACGTGGCGTGGGTTATTTTGTAGCAGAAGGCGCTATTGCTAAAGTAATAGCCCTGCGCAGGGAGCAATTTATTGAGCACGAACTACCTGTATTTTTCAGGAATGTATACCTGCTTAAAATGCCTTTAGAGGAGATACAAGCGCGCTATAATCAATTTATTGACGACAATTTTAAAGAAAAATAGATCATGATATTTAAAAGAACAGCCCTGAAATTAAGCACTATAATATTGCTTGTTTCGCTAATATTAATTACAATTGGCTTGTTTGCATCAAACATGGCCCTTAAAACAGCGTATAACAAACTTGACAAAAACGACAAGTACTGGAACTTCAACACCGTATTGAGGCAGCCTTTTAAGCACCTAAAAATTGAGGGCGGTAACATAACCCAGATTGTTTTTGAACAAGCCCCAACCTCTGCCCTGCGCATAGCTAAATACTGGACCGGGTATAAAAATGAAAGTAATTTTAAAGCTTATGTAAGTAAGGATACCCTGCACATTACTATGGTTTATAACCCTAAAAGTGGGGCTAACCGCGAGTGGATGAGCAATACTTCTTTAATCCGCATTTCTGCGCCGCAGCTGTTATCTGTTAATATTAATAATACTAACTTCGAGTGGGATGACTTAAAACAGAACAGCCTTAACGTTAATATGAGAGGTAAATCTGGTTTTAGGGTTGAGAGTATGGTTAGTAATATTGATACACTTAAAATTATCCAGCGCGATTCAACAATGGCTATATTTGATTTTTCCTCTGGCTACAAAGGACCCAGAGCACTCAACTTTCAGCATATTAACGCTGATTTATATAATCGCGCTACACTAAATATTGGTGCCGGTTTCGCCAACGATCTGAAATTAAATATGGGCGATAGCTGTTCGGTAATACTTTCGGGTAAATCTGTAAGTAAACTGCACAAATAGCATACCTTATTTAAGTAATAATATTTGAGCCGGGTAAATGCCCGGCTTTTTTGTGCCCCGTTGCAAAATCAATGCAAAGACTTGTGACAACAATTTGTCAGTAATAATAAATTTAAGTCGTTAAAAGTGGAACATGGCACTAATCTAAAAACACTTTTAAATTACTGGATATTAATATTTTAAATAGAATTCATACCTTAAAAAATGACTTTTAAGTATGCAATATGGAACTAGTGGAACATGTGGAACGTTCCACTATTATTCCATTAAAAACAGCTACAAATATCCCTATTTTATTTCTACTAAGCAGTCGCCCCAGGCTAATAACTACTTGTCATTCTGACGTAGGAAGAATCTTCTTCGCCCGGTATATAATACTAGCATATCGCAGAAGATGCACGCTGTTATGAATAACAAATCTCTACCCACAAAAAAACGCCTGAAGTAAATTACTCCGGGCGTTTTCCTTATGTTGTTTTTGTGTTGTTATTCTGTTTTACCAACCAGTACCAGGTTTGCCATTGTTGGTGATGCAACCCCGCCTCGTGCTTCGAGTGTTACCGCGAATGCTTGTGCACGGGCTATTGATTTCATTTCAATCAGTCCTGTACTGTCATCAACAGCATTGAACACACCCAGATCAACCGGTTTGCCATCAACCAAAGCCCAAAGTTGGTAACTGTGCTGATCGTCATTTGCTGGTAGTTTCATGCGGCCCAAGTCAATCATTACTTTCTGTTTGGCAGGGCTCCAGGCAACAGCAAGTGCAGCTTTAGGAGATTTAGGCGTACCATCCAGTTTAATGATCTTAAACGACGGGTCGCGGAATATATCCAACTGATGATCCATGAGGTTAACCTTGTTGCTAAACTTTTGCGTTTGCAGCTGCATGGTCACCAATTCGCTATCGGTGTTTTTCAATTTATTGTAAACCGCAAATAGCGTGGCTACGCTCAAAACTAATAAAGCTAAACATGCCGCAAATGCATATTTATAAAAATTAACAGACTTTTGCTGCGTCATTTCAATTACTTTAGCCTGATGTGCCGATGCATGGCTGGGTTTAAAATTTCTATCGTCGCCCAGGTTGGTTACTAAAGAGTTGAGTACCTGTTTACGTAAATTTTCCGAAGGTTCTATAGCATATATTTCCGCATATAATTCCATCGACTTTTCTATCGCCTCCAGCTCAGCTTTAATAGCCGGATGTTGCAAAGCCATTGCTTCCACCTGGTGCTTATCGTCCGGGTTAATATCGCCCAGTACATAAAGCTCAAGTATGCCAGATTCCATATATGCTTTTACGTCTTCCACTTTTAATTAAAACTTTTTCTTAACTGCTGAATAGCCATTCTTAATCGTGTTTTAATAGTGCCCAGTGGTACGCCAAGCTCGTCGGCAGCTTCCACATGGGTGTAACCTTTAAAGTACACCAGGTCAAGAATAGACTTTTGTTCAGGCTTTAGTTTTTGAACTAAATCCCTTATGCCGAGCAATTCCGGTTTGTAAACCGTGTTTCTTTGCTCGTCTATAAAAGTTACGTTATTTTCAAGTTCCTGGTTTTTCGTTTGGTTCTTAAAGTCTTTAGATCGAATTTTATCTATAGATAGATTTCGGGCAATATTGACCATCCAGGTAAAGAGACGGCCTTTTTCTGAGCTGTAGCTCGCAAACGATTGCCAAATTTTGACAAAACTTTCTTGTAATACGTCTTCGGCAACGGCAGTATCAATTACTATCCTTACAATAACACCATATAAAGAAGCAGAGTACATATCATACAATGCCTCGGCCGCCATTTTTTCACGGTGGCGCAAAGCGTGTACCAGTTCCTCCTCAGTTAATGATATTTTAGTCTTTCGGCTCAATGGTGTGAATGTAATAAGGATTTATCAGATTTCAAACAAATGTTTTTCTGCATGATAAGATGACCGAACCAATGGCCCACTTTCTACATATCTGAAACCTTTTTCTTCACCAATATCTTTATATCGTTTAAACTGATCGGGGTGTATCCAGTCCACAACCGGGTGGTGGTTACGGGTTGGCTGCAAATACTGGCCCAGTGTAAGTATCTGTACACCGGCTTGCAGCATATCGTCCATGGCTTCTACAACATCTTCCTCTGTTTCGCCCAGGCCCAGCATAATGCCAGACTTTGTGCGTAAACCGGCTGCTGCAATATGGCTCAGGCAGGCTAAGCTACGGTCGTATTTGGCTTGTATGCGTACTTCGCGGGTTAGGCGGCGTACGGTTTCTATATTGTGCGATACCACCTCGGGCCTTACATCAGTAACGCGTTTAAGGTTATCCCAGTTACCCCTAAAATCGGGGATTAAAGTTTCGAGCGTAGTTTCGGGGCTTTCCCTGCGGATGGCGTTAATAGTTTCTGCCCAGATAATAGAACCACCATCTTTAAGGTCGTCGCGGTCTACAGAAGTTATTACACAGTGCTTAACCTGCATTAACTTTACCGAATTGGCAACCCGGTTAGGTTCGTCCATATCAACAGCCAAGGGCCTGCCCGTTGCCACTGCACAAAACGAGCACGACCGGGTACAAATATTGCCCAGTATCATAAAGGTAGCCGTACCGGCTCCCCAGCATTCGCCCATGTTAGGGCAATTACCGCTTTCGCAAATGGTGTGCAGCTTATGCGTATCAACCAAACTGCGTACATGAGCGTACTCTTTTCCAACTGGCAGCTTAACCCGAAGCCAATCTGGCTTGCGTTGAACTTGGTTTGCCGGTATTACGGGTAAATCAATCATTACACAAAAGTAATTAAAAGTATTAATGCAAAGTATACCCCGGTGCGCTATTCATACCGGCATATATATAATGCTTGCAATTTTATGATAATAACGGCTGTTGTTGTAGTTTTACTTTAATTAAAATTAAATATAATGGCTACTGTTGAAACTACCTACCTGGGCGGCCTGCGTACCGAAGCTACCCACGTACAATCTGGCACTAAAATAATTACCGATGCACCTACTGATAACCAGGGTAAGGGCGAAGCGTTTTCACCAACAGACCTGCTTTCGGCATCACTTACAAGTTGCATGCTTACCATAATGGGCATTACTGCACGTACGCACGGTATTGATATTGATAACACCCAGGCATCAACCACTAAAATAATGGCTGCCGACCCACGCCGGGTAAGCGAAATCGCGATAAGCTTTAAGTTCCCGAAAACTTACACCGAGAAAGAGCAAACCATATTAGAGCGTGCGGCCCTAACCTGCCCTGTATACTTTAGCCTGCACCCAGACTTGAAAAAGACGGTTGATTTTGGTTGGTAACAACTTGTAAAGTTTATATAAATAACAAAGCCTGTAAATTAATGATTTACAGGCTTTGTTATTTATGTTTATTAAGAGCCCTTACAGGCTGTATTAGTTTTATTGAACCATTACCAGGGCTTCTTCTACCGAGATACCACCGTGCGATTGGTCAAGGATGCATTCGCCTTCTTTAATCAGCAATAACTGCGGCGACTCGTGGTGAACCTGAAAATCTTCGGCCACCTGGCTGGAGATATTGCGAAACTTAATTAAATCCAGGAAGTAAAGCGGGATGTTGCCGGGCATCTGATCCCAATCCATTTCGAATTTTTTACGGGCCATCATACTGATAGAGCAGCGGGTACTATGCTTAAAAATAATGCTGTAACCTTCGTGCTGCTTTATTTCACCTACCTGCTCAGCACTTTCCAACGGAATCCATTTCATAATAAAATACGATATTAATTATTATGCAAAAGTAATGGCTAAACAGCAGACTTGTTTGGTTGGAATGTAAAAAGATGGTAAAAAGGCATAGAATAGAATTAGGAGATAAGAACCAAGAGCCATGATGATAGGCTTATGCGTTATATCTATTACAGATGCCTACTGTTATCTTTTACTGTGGTAAGAACCGTAAGCAGGGCACAACTTGTTTGAGCAAGATGTAAATACGCAACCCAGGGCTACAGTAACCAGTGCTAAGTAAATAATTTTTTTCATATCGTTATCTTGTGTAAGTATTAGCGTTTAAAACTATCAGCCAGGTCGGCCATTTTAATGGCTGTAATTGCACCTTCATCTCCCTTATTGCCATGTTTGCCACCTGCACGGTCTATAGCCTGTTGTTGGTTATCTGTAGTAAGCACACCAAAAATAACGGGCTTATTATATTTTAAACCAACATTGCTTAAACCATTGGCTACAGCGTTGCAAATAAAGTCAAAGTGCCTGGTTTCGCCTTGTATTACGCATCCAAGGCAAATTACTGCATCTAAGTTAACGATATTTCTTAATAAAATATCGGCTCCCGAAATTAATTCAAAACTGCCGGGTACAGCGTAGGTATAAATATTGTCTGGCTCGGCACCGTGATTTATCAGGCTTTGGTATGCGCCTTCGTAAAGTGCGTTGGTAATAACCGCGTTCCACTCGGCCGTTACAATACCAAAACGGTACGGAGCGGCAGAGGGAACAGTGGTTTCAAAAAAATCTGATAAATTTTTTAGTTGTGTTGCCATTATATTTTTGCTTCGGCGCGGGCAATATATTCGTCTACGTTCTGGCCTTCAGGGCTATCGCTATAGTCGGTTTTTATTTTTTTGTAAGCATCAACTGCCGACTGGTTATCTTTTTGCGCTTCGTAAACTAAGCCCAGTTTCTTTAAATAAATTGGAGATAAAAACTTGTTGTTAGCTTTATCAGCTGCTTTTTTAAAGTAGCTTGCTGCTTTATCCAAATCTTTTAACTCTACATAAGCATCACCGGTACCACCTAAAGCTTCGGCAGCAACCATCGAATCATCGCCGTGGTAGTTACCCAAGTTGTCAACCGCTTTGCGGTATTCGCCTTTGTTTAAATAAGCTATACCCAGGTAGTAATAAGCCAGGTTAGCGGCTTTTGTATTGCTATAGTCTGAAATGATTTTTTCGAAACCAGGGTAACCGGCATCGCCTTTAATAGCTTTATCCCAGTCTTTTTTCGCCCAAAAATCTTGCGCTACGTGCATTTGATCTGCGGCTTGGGTTTCACGTGGGCCCAGGTATACTTTCTGATAAACAAAGTAAATAACAACCAGTGCAACTACGGCTGCAATAATAAATGTTAGGCTTTTTTGGTTCTCGCGCACAAAGTTTCCGGTATGCCCAGCATCTTTTGTTTGGTTTTCTACTTTAGTATTCACCTGAGTATTCGACATTTTTATTTTGAAATTAGGAGTGCAAAAATACGTTTTTATAAATTTTATACAATAGCTTTTAAGTTAAATAGTTATACTTAGCATGTTAAGCCACGTATAAAGCAGTGTAATATTGTTTTTTCGACGTAAAAAATTCACGTTTATGTAGAATTGTTACTTTTTTTGAGGCAACATGCTTTGTACTACCCTATCCATTTTAAGAAGAAGTTTTGGAGCTTTGGCTATAATGATAGTATATCCTACTAAATAACCATAAAGTATCTTACCAGTTTAAATATACACATTACCCAAAACCATACGGCTAATTGCTAACTTTGAAACCTTATTATGTACCTGCAGCAATTATCTGTTATTAACTTTAAAAACTACGCCGAAGCCAGGCTGGAGCTTAGCCCCGGTGTTAATGCTTTTACAGGCAATAACGGCGCGGGTAAAACCAATTTGCTGGATGCCATCCACTACTTGTCGCTTTGTAAAAGCTATTTTAACCCGATAGATACCCAGCAGATAATGCAGGGCACTGACGTTTTTATGGTAAGCGGCACCTTTATGAAAAACGAGCAGACTGATACCGTGGCCTGCTCGGTAAAGCGCAACCAAAAGAAACAGTTTAAACGTAATAAAAAAGATTATCAGCGCCTGGCAGATCATATTGGCTTGTTTCCGCTGGTAATGGTTTCGCCGTATGATGTATCTATTATTATAGAGGGCAGCGAAGAACGCCGCCGTTTTGTGGATAACGTGATTTCGCAAACCGACAACCAGTACCTCGACGAACTGATTGCCTATAATAAGATCCTGATCAACCGTAATGCAGTTTTAAAACGAATGAATGAAAGCGGCAGGTTTGACATCAGCCTGCTCGAAGTATTTGATGAACAACTGGTTGCCCTGGGGGCCCGCATTTTTGAAAAGCGCAAAGCTTTTATGGATGTGTTTACCCCGATATTTAATGCGCACTACCATTTCATCAGCAATGAAGCCGAGCAGGTAGAACTGGTTTATGAGTCACAGTTATTACAGGATAACCTGGCCGACCTGCTGGTAAAATATGCCGACCGCGACCGGGTGCTGCAACGCACATCGGCAGGCATCCACCGCGACGACCTGCTGTTTAGCATCCACGGCATGCCGATGAAGAAATTTGGTTCTCAGGGCCAGCAAAAATCATTTTTGATAGCCCTCAAGCTGGCACAATACACCTTTCTGTATCAGCAAAAAGGATTTAAGCCATTGCTGTTGCTTGATGACATTTTTGACAAGCTTGACGAGTTTAGGGTTACCAAACTGATGCAAATGGTATCTGACCATAATTTTGGGCAGGTTTTTATAACCGATACCAGCGAACAGCGCGTTGCCGGCGTGCTAAACGGCATTGAAGTAAATTATAAGTTATTTAAAGTAACCGGAGGAGAAGTAAATGCGCAAGACTAACGATAAAACCCTGAAAGATGCTATTGAGCAAATGATGCAGGTATACAAGATAAAACGCAAGTTTGATGAAACCGGGATCTCGGCCTTATGGCCCGAGCTGGTGGGTAAGTCTGTAGCTAACAGAACAAAAGAGCTTTTCATCCGTGATAAAAAGCTCTTTCTGAAAATAGAATCTTCGGTTATAAAAAATGAGCTGATGCTTATCCGCACCCAAATTATAGGGAACATCAATGAGCGCTCAGGCTCGGTACTTGTTGAGGATATTATCTTCCTTTAACCAGGCGTAAACGCGCAAATACATCATCACGAATTACAGAGTAGGCAATAAGCATAATGCCTGGTACCCAAAATGCCAGTTGCACTTCCGGGTGGTTAGCAAACAGTTCGAGCCCGCCTATAATAAGTAAAGGGAAGGTAACTATATAAATAAAATATCTCAGTACTAATTTAAAATTGTTCATCGCAGCTATTTTATTGTAGTGTTATAAAATTAGTTAGTTCGGGGTATTATTTGGTTATCAGTGTACAAATAATTGGTTACCTATGCACTAAAGTAAAGCTACGATAACTATTTTTATTTCCCACTACAAACAAAAATAACGAGTGATATTTTACCACTCGTTATAAAATTTTCCTTAAGAGAAATAGCAATTAAACTCTCTCGAAAGCCGAGAAGAAAAAGCTGCCTTCGATAGCCGCATTCTCGTCAGAGTCGGAACCATGCACAGCGTTAGCCTCGATAGATTCTGCAAAACGGTTACGAATTGTGCCTTCGTCTGCTTTTTTAGGATCAGTAGCACCAATCAGCTTACGGAACTCTTCAACAGCATTGTCTTTTTCAAGAATAGCTGCCACAATTGGTCCGCCAGACATAAATTTAACAAGGTCGCCATAAAAAGGGCGTTCTTTATGTACCGCGTAAAACTCACCCGCTTTTTCGGCGCTAAGTGAAGTTAACTTCATTGCTTTTATACTGAATCCGGCTTTGATGATCTGGTCTAAAATACCTCCGATATGTCCGTTAGCAACGGCATCGGGTTTAATCATTGTAAAAGTTCTATTATTTTCCATAGTGTTGCAAAATTGCCGCAAAAATAACTCTTTATGCTGATAATTAAAGAGTTTAACCGAAATAAAGCTAATTGCTATTTAATTTATTTAATTAGCTTTGCACTTCGTTTTTTTTGATTAATGTTAGATATTGCTTCGCTTGCAGCCCTTTTAGAGCAGCCCAAAAGAATAGTTATCACTACCCATCATAAACCCGATGGTGATGCTTTAGGTTCGTCGCTGGGCTTATATAATTATTTAATACAACGTGGGCACCACGCCAAAGTAATTACCCCAACAGACTATCCGCAGTATTTTGATTGGATGCCGGGTAACGAAGAGGTAATCATTTATACCGATACTGTAGAACAATCGAACCAATTGATTGCCGAGGCCCAATTAATTTTCTGTTTAGATTTTAATGCCCTTGGCCGTATCAACGAAATGGGTGAGCAGGTACAAAACAGCAGTGCCTATAAAATAATGATCGATCATCACCTGGAACCACAGGATTTTGACGATTATCGTTACTGGAATATTAATGCCTGTGCTACGGCACAATTAGTATACGATTTTATTGCCACCGAGCTTAACGATAAAGCTCTGGTTAACAAGGATGTAGCTACCTGTTTGTACACCGGTATCATGACAGACTCGGGGTCGTTCCGTTTACCAAATACTACAGCGGCAGTACACCGCGTAGTTGCAGATCTGATTGATGCTGGCGCAGTTAACTGGAGAATCCACGAACTGGTATACGATAGCGCTACCGAAAACCGTTTACGCTTTCTGGGGCATTGTTTAGCTAACAAACTAGTGGTTTTACAAGAGTTTAACACCGCTTATATTTCTGTTACAGAAGAAGAGCTAAAAAAATATGATATTAACACCGGCGATACAGAAGGTATTGTTAACTATGCATTATCTATTTCGGGTATAAAGCTGGCAGCCTTTATGGTACAACGTAAGGATAAGGTAAAGCTTTCTTTACGATCGCGGGGAGAATTTCCGGCAAACGAGATCTGTAAAAAGTATTTCAATGGCGGTGGCCACCGTAATGCAGCCGGGGGCGCAAGTGATGATACACTCGAAAATGTAATTGCACAATTTAAAGCACTATTACCAAATTATAAAACACTTTTAATACAATAAGCAATAGAAATGAAAAAAAACTTAATCGTTTTTGCGGTTGCAGCTATTGGCCTTGCCAGCTGTAACGGTGGATTTAAACAAGGAGACGGCGGATTACTTTATAATATCGTTGATGACAAAACAACGCCTGTTATTAAAGGTGGCGACTTTATAAGCGCCAACATTATTACCAAAACCGATGGCGACTCTGTATTATACAGCAGCTATGATGCCGGTAAACCGGTAGCTTTCCCAATGCCGGCTAAATTGCCGTACAAGGGTGATGTTTACTCTGCTTTATTAATGATGAGCGAAGGCGATAGCGCGGTGATCAAGATCAATGCCGATTCGTTATTTAAAAAGAATTTGCCTAAGCCCCCGGGTTTTAAAGGTAAATACATTATTTACGAGGTTAAAATTAACAAGGTAATTCAAAAAGGCACATTAACAGATCAGCTTTTTGCTGCCAAAATTGACGATTACTTTAAAGGCGAAGCTGCTAAAGTAAAAGGTTTAGAAGCAGGCAAGATCTCTAAATACATTGCCGATAACAAACTGAATGTTACCAAAACAGATTCTGGCTTATACTACCAGATTACCACACCTGGTACTGGTGCTGTGCCAAATAAAGGCGATACTGTTGTAGTTAACTATACCGGCAGGTTCTTAAACGGTAAGGTATTTGATACCAGCAATAAAGAAACAGCTCAAAAGGCTAAAATCTTTAACCCAATGCAACCATACCAGCCAATACACATCCCTGTAGGTGTGGGCGGTGTTATAGCAGGCTGGGACCAAGGTTTACAACTGTTAAACAAAGGTGCTAAAGCTACTTTTGTAATACCATCTAAACTGGCTTACGGCGAGCGTGGTATGCAGGCTATTGGCCCATACACCCCGCTTACTTTTGAGGTAGAGATCATCAACATTATCCACCCAAACCCTAATGCACCAAAACCAGTGGTACCTGTATTACCGGGGCAGCCAGCTGCAAAATAATTAACAACTAAACTAAGAGGCTGTACATCAAAAGTGTGCAGCCTTTTTTCTGTAATATACCCATGAAAAGATTTTTTTTATATGCCTTAGGCCTTAGCCTGCTGGGCACAGTGGCAAGTGCACAGGTTACCACCCTAACACCTAAAGGCGCACAGTACCAGGTTTTAACCCATAACGTGGGCCCTAAAATTAAACTGGATGATATTGTAACCTTCCAGGTGGTTGAAAAAACCGAGAAGGATTCTGTATTGTTTAGCACGTATGCTGCCGGCCACCCGGTACAAATTAAGGTGCAGGCATCATCAAACGTTGCCGACCTGATGGATATTTTCCCATTATTAACCGTTAAAGACAGTGCTATTGTACGCGTACCCGTAGATTCTGTATTTAAAGGCCATGAAACCGAGCGCCCTGCTTTTTTACCGGCAAAAAGTAACATTGTGTTTGCCATTAAAATTGTAAAGGTACAATCACTAGCCGAAGCCATTGCCGAAAGAAATGCAGGCATAGCTAAAATGCAGCAAGACGAAATGGTGAATGCCAATAAATACATTGCCGACAATAAACTGTTTGTAAAAGCTACACCAAGTGGTTTAAAATATATAATAACCCAACCATCAACCGCACGTAAACCTGCCGTTGGCGATACCCTGCTGGTAAATTATACCGGCCGTACTTTAAATGGTAAGGTTTTCGATACAAGCGTAAAAGCGGTAGCACAGGCAGCAGGCTTGCAACAGCCAGACCGCAAGTACGAACCCATTAAGGTAGTAGTTGGCCAGGGCCAGGTTATACCTGGTTGGGACGAAGGTTTGTTATTGCTCAACCAGGGGTCGAAAGCAATATTTGTAATCCCCTCTAACCTCGCCTATGGCGCACAAGGCGCAGGTGAAGATATTGCCCCATACAGCACGCTGGTATTTGATGTAGAACTGGTAAAAGTAAGCCCGGCACCGCACAAGGCACCGGCAGCTAAACCTGCTACAACGACCAAGAAGTCGATCACCAAAAAGACGACGACGACAAAAAAAACAAATAAGTAATAAATATCAAAAAGCCTTCTGCCAATAACAGAAGGCTTTTTACATTTGCAGCATGGTATTCACAGATACGCATACCCATTTTTATTACGAGACCGATGCCGGCAAACAAGCCGAAATGCTGCAGCGGTGCCTGGATAATCATATCTCCCGTTTATTTTTGCCCAATGTTGATGCCTCCTCGGTTGAGCTGATGTTTAACATTGTTGACCGATGGCCCGAAAACTTTTTCCCGATGCTGGGCCTGCACCCTTGCGATGTAAAAGCGAACTGGCAAAACGAGATCAATAAGATAAAAGAAGCCGGTGCCGGGAGAAAAATATACGCTATTGGCGAAATAGGAATTGACCTGTACTGGGACAAAACCCTTTTGGACGAGCAACTACAGGCCTTTGAGCTACAGATACAATGGGCCAAGGAACTCAACCTGCCCATTGTGATCCATTGCCGGGATGCCTTTGACGAAACCTACGAAGTTTTACAACGGCTGAACGATGAAAAACTTCGCGGTATATTCCATTGCTTTTCGGGCACGGTAGCGCAGGCACACAAAGTTATTGAGCTTGGTTTTTACCTGGGGATAGGCGGCGTAGTTACCTACAAAAATGCAGGGCTGGATAAAGTGGTAGAGCAAATTGATCTGAAACACCTGGTTTTAGAAACAGATTCGCCTTACTTAACCCCGGTACCTTTTAGGGGTAAACCCAACGAAAGCTCGTATCTTAAATACGTGGCCGAAAAAATTGCCGACCTGCACCGGGTTGATGTTGCCGAGGTTGCCCGCATTACTACAGAGAATTCAAAAGTCATATTTGCAATATGACCATGCAATATTGACTTATTTTTATAATTTTATCAATAAACCATAATAATACATGTGCCAGATACTGATCATTTATACCGGAGGGACAATAGGTATGATGAGCGATCCCAAAACAAAAGTACTAAGGCCCATTAACTTTGAGCAGATCATGGATAATGTGCCCGAACTGGAACGGCTGAACTGCCGCATTAAGGTTCACTCTTTTGACGAGGTTATCGACTCATCCAACATGAACCCAGCTATCTGGAGCAAACTTGCAGGGCTTATACAAGAGCACTACGACGATGTGGATGGCTTTGTGATTCTTCACGGGTCTGATACCATGGCCTTCTCGGCAGCTGCCCTGAGCTTTATGCTCGAAAACCTGGGCAAACCGGTTATTTTTACAGGTTCTCAATTGCCCATCAGCGCTATCCGTACCGATGCTAAGGAAAACCTGATGACCGCCATTGAAATTGCTAAAGCCAAAAAGAATGGCCTGGCACGCGTGCCCGAGGTTTGTATTTATTTCGACTATAAATTATTCCGCGGTAACCGCGCTTTTAAATATAACTCCTCTAAGTTCGAGGCATTCCGCTCGCCAAATTATCCGATCCTGGCCGAGTCGGGCGTGCACTTGCGGTTTAGCATCAACGATATCCGCCATCCGCAGCCAGATCAAAAACTCATCATCCATCAAAAATTAACCAGCGATGTAGCGGTATTGAAGCTATATCCCGGTATTGGAGCCAAGGTGGTCGAAAATATTCTTTCTGCCGATGTAAGGGGTGTTGTAATGGAAACCTTTGGCGCAGGCAATACCAGTACCGATCCCTGGTTTATAGACCTGCTTAAGCAGGCCATTGACAGCGGCAAGGTAATTATCGATATATCGCAGTGTAAAGTAGGCACGGTAGAACTGGGCCGCTACGAAACCAGCAAGCAACTGAAAGACATTGGCGTAGCCAACGGCTACGACATGACCTACGAAGCCGCCATTACCAAAGCCATGTACCTGCTGGGTAACTATGATGACCCTAAACAAATTAAAGAGTATATGGAGATGGACATCAGGGGTGAATTAACCGTATCGTAATCCTCACCATTGATGTTGTACCATTATTAATGGTATGATACAAGTTAAAAGAAAGAGTCGCCCGGCTGTATACCATGCGCCTCTTTTTTTCAACAGTATTTAAGAAATATAAGCAGAAAAGAGGCTTTGCTGTACCCTTATCAGGAGTATTTTATAAAAAATCGCGCTTAATGCTAGTGATTATACAATGTTATAATCCTAAATAAGGCAATGTAAAATGCCCACAGTGCATTGAACGCACGTTTTCGACAGAACAAACTCTACCTAAAAGATAGTTTTCATATTTTTAATATTTTTTGTAACTATTTGGTAAGAGAACGCATCTTATAGTCAGTATTTGTTCTTTATGGTCAGTTAGTTAGAAGAGCGGTTGATAATACTAAAACCGCTTATCTTTAAGCCATTAAACCCGCCATACTCGCAGCCACCTGTGCTGCTACCCTACCCGGCAAAACCACCGTTAATTTATTGGGCAAGGCCAAATCATCACCCGCTTTACCGTGTAAATAAACACCGGCTAAACAAGCCTCTAATGCCGAATATTGTTGAGCCAGCAAAGCTGTGATCACCCCTGTTAACACATCGCCCATACCGCCGCTTGCCATAGCTGCATTGCTTGTAGCGTTGAAATACAATTTCTCATCCGGCGATGCAACAATGGTATAATCATTTTTTAACACGATATAAATCTCCAGTTCTTTAGCTTTTTGCTGAGCCGTTTGCAGGCGCTGCCACCAAGTTTTATGCTCGCCAAACAAACGGTCGAACTCTTTCATATGCGGTGTTAGTATACTGCCTTTGGGCAGGCAGGCCCATAGTTGTTTATACGTAGCCAGTAAATTAAGCGCATCGGCATCAATAACAACCGGCCTGGTGTAATTGGTAAATATTTCTGTAAGCAGGGCAAGTGCATTATCATCTTTGCCTAACCCCGGGCCAATACCCATGGTACTAAATTTCGCCCAGTCAATTTCGGGTATTGTCTCGCCCTCGCGTACAATAGCCATTATTTCGGGCATGTAGCTATTCAGGGCAACCAATCCACTTTGCGGAATGCAAGCTGTTGTTAACCCCGCCCCTGCCTGTGCACAAGCCGAAGAGCATAGCAATGCCGCGCCCATAGTTTCGGCATGCCCCGCTACAATTAAAGCATGCCCATAAGTACCTTTATTACTGAACCGCTCTCGTGGTTCCAAAATTTGTTTAATGTCCGCCTCTTCCAGGTATTGATAAGGCGAATTAAGCTGCTGTGTGTAGGTTTTATTAATGCCAATGCCTACAGCTACCCAGTTTTTAACAGCATATTTGGATTCGGGCAGCAGGAAATTAATTTTTGGCTGCTGAAAGGTGATCGCCAGGTCTGCTTTGATCACCACAGCAACCTCTTCAATTTCTCCTTCGCCATAAAAACCAGTAGGTACATCAACAGCTACTACCGTTTTACCCCAGCTATTAATTTGCTGACCCAACTGGGCGTACTCGCCGGTAAGCGGCTTGTTAAGGCCATTGCCTAGTAAGGCATCAATGATGATATCGGCCGGTTCTATAATTAATTCTGCCGTTGATTTAAACTCCTTAATAATAACACCAGTTTGCTGCAAACGCTCGAGGTTAGTATTAAAATCAACTGATGTCTTTTCAGAAAAGCGGGCAATCTTAACATCCACCTTTTCAAAGCCATAATCGGTAAGCAAGCGCGCAATAGCCAGGCCATCTCCCCCATTGTTTCCGGTACCGCAATAAATAGCAATTGATTTTTCTATATCGCCATATCGAGCAGTAAATACCTGTTCAAAGGCCTTGGCGGCACGCTCCATCAAATCGATAGATGAGATGGGCTCATGACTAATGGTATAAGTATCGGCTTCGTGAATTTGCGAGGCGGTGAGTAAAGGCTGCATATTGTTAAAAGTAACAATTAACAGGTTTGTTTGGCGAAAGCAAAAGGTTTATTGAAAAACAAATTGTCCTTATATACCAAGAAAGGCCATCCTAAGTGGAAAGCCCTTCTTGGTATTAATTCTTTTGCTGTTCGGAACCTCGGAAGAATTTTTCTACGTTTTGCACAACAAGGCTTTACAAAGCGAAAAAGATTCGTCGTTAGCACCCGGAATGACAAAATAACCTATTGCGCCGGCGTAAACTTTAAACATACCGGGTTACCAATGCTTAAGCGGGCTCCGGTAGTGGTTAGTTTACCTGTGGTTTTGTCTATTTTGTAAAGAACAACACTATCGCTGTTTTGGTTAGCAACCAGCAGGAACGAACCTGTAGGGTCTATCACAAAATTACGCGGACCTTTACCCAGGCTCGATACACGATCTACATACGTTAACTGGCCATTATCTTTATTAATAGCAAAGGTTACAATATCATTTGCTGTGCCACGGTTTGATGCATATAAGAACCGGCCATCGGGCGATACATGGATATCGGCAGCACCTACTTCGCCGGTGAAACCGTCTGGCAGCATGGTGATAGACTGGGTTTGTTTTAGCTTGCCGCCATGATATTCGAAGCTGTAAATATTACCGCCCATTTCTGTAATCAGGTATACATATTTATGGTCGGGCGAAAAATCAATATGGCGCGGGCCATTACCGGCCATTACAGTAGTCAGGTTCTCGGGCAGCGGGGTTAACGGTTGCGCATCTGATGCCTTATAACG
This sequence comes from Mucilaginibacter polytrichastri, assembly GCF_001911425.1. Taxonomy (GTDB): domain Bacteria; phylum Bacteroidota; class Bacteroidia; order Sphingobacteriales; family Sphingobacteriaceae; genus Mucilaginibacter; species Mucilaginibacter polytrichastri. Next base: position 4,367,014 of record NZ_MPPL01000001.1, read on the forward strand.
GGTAGCATTTAGCTTATCGGTACCCAGGTCGCTGTAAAATACATATTTCTCATCTGGCGATAATACTGCTGTGTGTACATGCGGGCCCTCTTGGCGGGCTTCATTAGGGCCTTTACCTTCATCTTTAATATTTTGCTTTACCACACCTAACGATCCATCGGTATTAATGGGCAATACGCTTAAGTTTCCGCTGGAGTAGTTGGCTACAAAAACATTTTTCTGTGCTTTATCTACCGATATATAGCATGGGTCTGCCCCTTGCGAAGGCTGGCTGTTAATGGGTTGCAATATGCCTGTTTTAGCATCAAAACCAAACGAGCTAACACCGCCATCTTTACCATCTTCATTTACAGCATAAACAAATTTGTTGTTACTGCATACGCACAGGTAAGATGGGTTACTAGTTGCCACCTGGCTTAGATATGCCAAGCGGCCGGTTTCGGTATAAAAACGGTAAACATAAATACCCTTGCTAGTGCCCTTGGTGTAAGTACCGATAACCAGATCGAAGGTTTTTGGAGCAGGTTTCTGGGCATAAGTTAAACCCGAAGCCAGTAGCATTATAATAAACAGTAATTTTTTCATAGAGGCAGCATTTATTTATTGGGACGCAAATTAGTAAAAAAAACACTTGTCGTTCTGAGTGTAACGAAGAATCTTCTGCGCTAAGATTTGTCCTCTCGAAGAAGATTCTTCGTTACACTCAGAATGACAAAGGAGAGCTAAACGAAAACTGCCCGGTTCTCACCGGGCAGTTTCAATATTTATTAAACCAAATGTTTCAGTTGGATCACCTCTTTTTCGTCGAGGTATCTCCAGCGTCCGCGTGGTAAGTCTTTTTTGGTAAGGTTGGCGTACACCGAGCGGTCAAGTTTTACAACTTCGTAACCCAGGTGCTCAAATATGCGGCGAACAATACGGTTACGCCCGCTGTGAATCTGGATGCCCACTTCTTTTTTGGTACCACCGGCTACGTATGATACCGAGTCTGGTTTTATAAAACCATCTTCCAGCTCAAGGCCAAAGCCTATCTTATTTAAATCGCCTTGTATTAAGCCTTTATCAAGCTCAACCATGTACAATTTAGAGATGTTATTTTTTGGATGGGATAATTTATCCGCTAAATCACCATCGTTGGTCATTAATAATAAACCGGTTGTGTTACGGTCTAATCGGCCAACAGGGTAAATACGTTCTTTGCTGGCTTTATCAACCAATTGCATTACGGTACGGCGTTCCATCGGGTCATCAGTAGTGGTCAGATAATCCTTTGGTTTGTTCAGCAATACGTAAACGTTTTTCTCACGCTTTAAGGTTTCGCCGTTGTATTTGATCACATCTTTATAAGGATCAACTTTGTGGCCCAGTTCAGATATCACTTCGCCGTTAACCGAAACTACACCGGCCATAATCAGCTCATCGGCCTTACGGCGAGAGCAGATGCCTGCATTAGAGATGTAACGGTTTAAGCGCATTAAGCCGTCGTCTTTTATTGTAGTAGTGCTTGGTTTTTTAGCTCTTAAAGTACGCTCTGGTTTGTTACCATTGGCATCATAATCGCCCGGGCGTGACTTTTCGCGTTTTTCGTAAGTTTTGGTATAACCACGGTTGTCTTTACCAGGAACCTGCTCCGTTTGCGGGCGCTGGGTTGATGGTGGGCGGCGTGAAAAGCTTTTTTCGCCTAATGATGGCTTGCGGTAAGGGCGGTCGCCGGTTGGCCTGTCAGATCCACCGCGTGATGATGGGCGGTCGCCGTATGATTTTTCGCCACCTTCGCTGCTGCGTTCAGGCCGGCCACTGTATGGGCGATCTGATGCACCGCGTGATGGGCGGTCGCCGTAAGGCTTATCACCGCCACTGCGTTCTGCACGTGGGCTGTATGGCCTGTCTGATGAAGTACGTTTTGGGCGTTCGCCGAAAGGTTTGTCTGAAGCGCTGCGTTCAGGTCGGCCACTGTATGGACGATCTGATGAGGTGCCCCTTGACGGGCGGTCGCCGTACGGCTTGTCTGAAGCGCCACGTTCCGGACGGCCAGTGTAAGGCCTGTCTGACGAATTACCGCGAGACGGACGATCACCATAAGGTTTGTCTGTATTGCTTGCGCGATCTGCTGAGCCCGTATTTGGCCTGCGGCCTGCACGTGGCGAATCACTACCGTTTTTGTTGTTTGATTTTGGTGCGGATGATCTGGAATCTGAAGGTTTGTTCCAATCTTTCTTTCCGTCTTTGGCATTTCTACCTGAAGATCCTGAAGGCCTGTCGTCGCGACTATTGCCTGGTTTTCTAAAAGCCATACTTTTTTGTTTAACGCTATCTCAGCGGGAGGGTAAAGTTACAACAATTAATGAAAGTTAAAAGAAATTTTTTAACAAAAAATCTATGCCTATCATACTTTAAAACGCTGTTTTTCAAAGTTTTCAACACGGTGTTAACAGGGGCTGTTTTGCAATTGCTTGATATTGTGCATAATATACTTACCTTTGCAGCCAAACCTAAGCCAAATGTTGAATTAAAATAGATTGAATGATTAAGAAACACTTATTTACGTGCTCCGTAATATTGGTGTCGGTTGTCATTTTGAAACTGTTTGTCTGCAGTACAACTGAAAGTAAGAACGTAGTTAAAAGTACCCGCTTTGCAGGTTACATAGCGCTACGCCCGGAAGAAAGCGAAGGCTACAATTTTGCTCACGAAGCTATCCCTGTTACCAACAAAAAGGTGGGCAGGAAGTTCAAAGTATCCCTTTGGCGGCATAGCTATAATACCGTGGGGTCTGTAGTGCTTCATAAAAAGGCCAGTAAATTATTTCCAATAATTGAACCCATACTACGTGCGTATGGCATCCCCGAAGATTTTAAGTACATCCCGCTTGTAGAATCTGGTTTAAAGTCAGGCGTATCTCCTAAAGGAGCGGCTGGTTTATGGCAGTTTATGCCGCAAACCGCACGCGATTACGGCCTGCGGGTTGGCGGTGGGCAGGATGATCGTTTAAACGTACGCAAATCTACCATTGCCGCTTGTAAATACCTGCGCGAACTTTACGGCGTTTTTAACAGCTGGACGCTTACTGCGGCGGCCTACAACGGCGGCTCGCCACGCATACGCCATGCTATTAATCACAAAAACCAGGGCAACTATTATTATATGAGCCTTAACCGTGAAACAGCAAGTTATGTTTACAAGCTGATTGCCATGAAAGAGGTGATCAAAAAACCCAAAGACTATGGCTACCATAACGTGTATGCCTCTTATTTACAGCCTGCAGAATTGCTGGCTGTAAACTAAAAGTAAAATTATTACGGAGCATTTGAAGGTCGCTTTGCAGAACAGCAAAGCGACCTTTTTTTTGTATATTTGTGCCTCTTTTTCTGCTATTTACAACAGGCTTTAAAACCAAGTTGTGGTGGCAGGGTTACTAATGTTTTCTGACATAAACTATGAATGAAATTACGGTAGATCTGGGCGAGCAAAGTGAAGTTGAAGTTTTTGGAGCCCGGGTACATAACCTAAAAAATATAGATGTTTCCTTTCCGCGCAACAAGCTGGTTGTTATAACCGGGTTGAGTGGCAGCGGGAAATCATCGCTGGCATTTGATACCATTTATGCCGAAGGGCAGCGCCGTTATATGGAAACATTTTCGGCCTACTCGCGCCAGTTTATGGGCGGTATGGAACGGCCTGATGTTGACAAGGTATCGGGCCTTAGCCCGGTTATTGCCATTGAGCAAAAAACTACCAGCAAAAATCCGCGTTCGACTGTTGGAACCATTACCGAGATCTATGACTTTATGCGTTTGCTTTTTGCGCGTGCCGGCCAAGCTTATTCGTACGTTACGGGCGAGAAGATGGAGCGTATGTCTGAAGACCAGATCTATAATACCATCCTTACCCGGTTTGATGGGCAGCCGGTTAACATACTGGCACCGGTGGTTAAAGGCCGTAAAGGGCATTACCGCGAATTGTTTGAGCAGATTCGTAAGCAGGGCTTTTTAAAGGTTTGGGTGGATGGGGCTATTATAGATGTGGAGCCTAAAATGCAGGTAGACCGCTACAAGATTCACGATATTGATATTGTGGTAGATCGTTTGGTGGTTACTGATAAGGATAGCAAGCGTTTATATACCTCTATCCAGTCGGCATTAAAAACGGCGAAGGGAATTATCCGCGTAAGCGATAAAGATGGTAACGTATCCTATTTTAGTAAATACCTGATGGACCCGGTTTCGGGCATCTCTTATGATGAACCTCAGCCTAATACTTTCTCGTTCAACTCGCCTTATGGCGCCTGCGAAAAATGCGACGGCCTTGGTTATATCTTCGAGGTGGATGAAAACTCGGTTATCCCAAACCCGAAACTAAGCATCCTGAACGGTGGTTTGGCGCCAATTGGTGAGTATAAAGAAACCTGGATTTTCCAGGTATTGAAAGCACTGGCCAAAAAGTACGAGTTCTCATTATCTGTACCGATTGAGAAACTACCGCGCGAAAAGCTGGACATTATCCTTAATGGTTCGCACGAAGTGATTACTGTGGCGGTTGAGTACAACAAATGGAATGTACAAAGCTACCAGGTAACGTTCGACGGCTTGATCCGCATGCTGGAAGAGCAGCAGGAAAAACGCAGCGAAGATATATCTGATGATATGGAGGCTTACCGCGTTCTTAAAGTTTGCCCGGTTTGTGCCGGGGCAAGGTTAAAAAAAGAGTCGCTTCACTTTAAGGTAGACAATAAAAACATATTTGAGCTGGCTACCATGGATATCACCACGCTGCAAGCTTGGTTTGAAGGGTTGGAAGATAGGCTTAATGATCGTCAGAACATCATCGGTAAAGAGATCCTGAAAGAGATTCGCGCCCGTATCGGCTTTTTGCTTGATGTTGGCTTGAGCTATTTAACGCTCGACCGTACCGCGCGTACCCTATCAGGCGGTGAAGCACAGCGGATTCGCTTGGCTACCCAGATCGGTTCGCAGCTAATGAATGTAATGTACATTCTGGATGAGCCGAGCATTGGCCTGCACCAGCGCGATAACGACCGCTTAATTAATGCACTTAAAAACCTGCGCGACCTGGGCAATACCGTTTTGGTTGTTGAGCACGATAAGGACATGATATTAGAGGCCGACTATGTAATTGACATGGGCCCGGCTGCCGGCGTACACGGCGGGCAAATTGTTGCCGAAGGTACACCTGCCGAACTGATGGCCAAGCATACGTTGACCACGCAATATTTAAACGGCGAGCGCGAAATTGCCATCCCTAAAAAACGCCGCGAAGGCAATGGCAAAACCTTATCGCTGAAAAACGCAACAGGCCATAACCTTAAAAATGTATCGGTTACTTTCCCCTTAGGGAAACTGATCGGCATTACCGGCGTATCGGGCAGTGGTAAATCAAGCTTAATTACCGAGACTTTGTACCCGGTGCTTAATCACCACTTCTTCAGGGCTAAGAAACATCCGCTGCCTTACAAAAAGATAGAAGGCCTGGAAGATATCGATAAGGTGATCGAGATTGATCAAACACCTATTGGCCGTACACCGCGTTCAAATCCGGCTACTTATACCAGTGTATTCTCAGATATTCGTAACCTGTATGTGGCGTTGCCAGAATCAAAGATACGTGGTTATAAACCCGGCCGTTTCTCATTCAATGTTAAGGGTGGCCGCTGCGAAACATGCCAGGGTGCTGGTATGAAGCTTATCGAGATGAACTTTTTGCCAGATGTACACGTACCTTGCGAAGAGTGCGGCGGTAAACGTTATAACCGCGAAACACTGGAAGTGCGTTACCGTGGTAAATCTATCAGCGATGTGTTGGATATGAGTATTGAGGATGCTACAACTTTCTTTGAACACATCCCATCTATTTACCGCAAGGTAAAAACACTGAATGACGTGGGCTTGGGTTATATTACTTTAGGCCAGTCTTCCTTAACCCTGTCCGGTGGCGAGGCACAGCGCGTAAAGCTCGCTACCGAATTATCGAAAAAAGACACCGGGAATACTTTCTACATATTAGATGAACCTACTACCGGCTTACACTTTGAGGATATTAACGTATTACTTGGCGTACTGCAGCAACTGGTTGATAAAGGCAACACCGTTTTGGTGATAGAGCACAACCTCGATGTAATTAAGGTGGTAGACCACGTTATTGATCTTGGCCCCGAAGGCGGATCTGGTGGTGGCACTATCCTATTCTCCGGTACGCCTGAAGGCTTATGTAAGGTAAAAGAAAGCTTTACAGGTAAGTTTCTGGCTAAAGAGATGAAGATAAATGTGAAATAAAAACTAATTATTTAGTTAAAAGGTGTTAGATTGCATTATCTAACACCTTTTATTTTTATAGACTATGTTAACCAATTCTGTTAAGCTTATCATTTTAGGCGTTTGTTTTTGTGCATTATCATTTACAGCCAATGCTCAGAATTTCCCAATACAATATCACAGGTACATACATAAAGCCGACTCGTTGTATCAAGCCAAAAATTACCAGGCTTCGGGTATGGCTTATTCAAATGGCTTTAAGGTAGCCAAAGGGAAAGGAACTTATACTGATCGTTATAATGCGGCTTGTTCTTGGGCATTGGCCAATGTGCCGGATAGCGCTTTTGCAAGTTTGGAGTACCTGGTTAAGAAATTAGACTACAGCAATAGCAACCACCTTTTTCGGGATATGGATATGATGTCACTTTTTTCAGATAAACGATGGCTTCCTCTATTAAAAAGAGTGAACGGGAACCGTATAGTGGCAGAAGCCGGGTATAATATGCCTTTGGTAAAGGAGTTGGATACCATATACCGTGATGATCAAAATAGCCGGTTAAAGCTCGATTCGGTACAAAAGAAATTCGGCATTAATTCAAAAGAACTCAATGATTTATGGGCTGCTATAAATAGTAAAGATTCTGTTAACCTAATAAAAGTTGAAGCTATATTAGACCAATATGGTTGGCTTGGCCCCGATATAATAGGCAGGGCCGGTAACATGACCCTATTTTTGGTTATACAGCACGCGGATAAAGATACCCGTACAAAATATTTGCCCATGATGCGGGAGGCCGTTAAAAAAGGGCAGGCAGAGGCACCAGACCTTGCATTGATGGAAGACAGGGCTGCATTAGAGGCCGGCAACAAGCAACTTTATGGCAGCCAGATTGGGCAAGACACTAAAACAGGTAAATACTATATAGATCCTATTGAGGATGAGCCTAATGTAAATAATCGGCGTGCAGCTGTAGGATTGGCGCCTTTGGAATATTATGTACAGCAATGGGGGATAGTTTATAAAGTACCAAACCCAAAGGGTACTGGTAAGAAAGTTAAATAATATTGATGATTTAGGGAAATTAAAGGATTAGCATTTACAATTGTTAATGCTTAAATTTGAATACATGAAGGGTAATGAAGCACTTATGGATTCGTTAAATGAACAACAGGTAATGATGCTTCGTTTGTTTAAAGTTCCTTTGTCAAATGAAGATTTCACCCAAATTCGCCGTCTTGCAGTACAACTTCTTTCAAAAAAAATGGACGCAACTCTTGATCAATGGGAACAGGAAAAAGGTATCGATAAGGATACTTATAATCAGTTAAGTCAAGGCCATTTCCGTACTTCTAAATAAATCCAATGAAAATTGTATTGGATTCTAATGTTCTATTAGTTGCTATAGGGCGAAGAAGTCAATACAGGCCCATCTGGAATGCCTTTATTGAGGGTAAATATCAACTCATTATTTCAGAGGACATTATTCATGAATATGAAGAAATTCTTATTCAACATTCTGCTCCAGGTATCGCCGACTTTGTAAAAGAAATTTTTATAGAATCACCGGATGTTTCTATTCAGCAGATATTTTACAAATGGGAAGCAATCGAAGCTGATCCTGATGACAATAAATTCTTTGATGTGGCAGTAGCCTCTAATGTTGATTATTTAGTCACTAACGATGCTCACTTCAACATCATAAAGAATTTAAAATTCCCTGCTGTGAGAATTATAAGTGCAGGTGAGTTTCTGAATATTCTTATTAGCCTATGACCCGTTGGCTGTAATTTTACTAAATCATAATGATACTATAAAACTTACGCTTAAAGATTCTTAGCTACAATAACAACTGGTACGAGCCAATAAGAAAAGGGCTTCCTGATTAATCAGAAAGCCCTTTTCTTATTGGTGCTATTGTGATTTATTTGCTTTTGGCAAATGTATAAACTACATAGCCTGTACCTGTGCTGCCTATGCCTACTGGCGCTTTAATTTTCATATTTGAGCCGTCGTTAGAGACTATGGCCAATTGATAGCCTTCTGCTACATTTTTGGCTTTATCGCCTTCAAATATCTTCTTAAACTGAAAAGTATCTCCGTTTAGCGACCAGAATATTTTTTGTGACGTGCCGCTGCTTAAAGTGTACGACCCATTACCACTATTGGTGAAAGACCATGTACTACCTATAAATGAGGCAGGCGGGCCCTGATCAAAAATAGTTTGCACTGCACCTTCTACCAGGTTTTGATACCCTACGTCGGTAAGCGTCCAGGTACCTACATAAGCAGATCGTGTAGCCCCACCGTTAACAACACTTTTGGTGGCAGAACATGCCGAGATCAGCAGAGCAAAGGCCGACATAACTAGTGCCAGCGTAATAATTTTCTTCATCGTAATATATTTTTGTATCAAGTATAATACACAAATATGGCTAAGTAGTTTTAATAATTACTATTAAGTTACTTATGGGGCTGTTGTAACAGGCTGCAGGTTATCAATAACCTCCTGGTACATAGCTTCATATTGTGGTAATATATTAGAAAGTTCAAAGGTGCGTGCATGCTCCAAAGCATTTTCTTTGAACTGTGCCAGGCGCTCTTCATCTTCCAGAATATAAATTGCACGTTCGGCCATACCGTCAACATCGCCAACATCCCTAAGGAAGCCGGTTACACCTTCTACATTCAGCTCCGGCAAACCACCGGTGTTGGTACTCACTACAGGTACTTTACAGGCCATGGCTTCCAGCGCAGCTAAACCAAAACTTTCTGACTGAGATGGCATAAGGAAAAGATCAGACACTGATAAAATTTCTTCTACCGCATCCTGCTTACCCAAAAAGCGCACATTTTGGCTCACACCTAAATCGCGGGCCAGTTGCTCACATTCCGGGCGATCCTGCCCGTCACCTACCATCAACAGTTTAGATGGGATCACAGCATTCACTTTAGCAAAAATCCTAATTACATCCTGGGCGTGTTTAACCCTGCGGAAATTAGAAGTGTGTACCAGTATTTTTTCACCCTCAGGTGCTATTGCCTTTTTAAAGTGATCTTTGGGTTTTAAGCTAAAGCGGCTCAGATCAATAAAGTTAGTGATCACCCTGATATCTTTCTGAATATCGAAAAATCGGTAAGTGTCTTTTTTTAAATGCTCTGATACAGCAGTTACACCATCACTTTTATTAATCGAAAATTCAACTACCGGTTTGTAAGTACGATCGTTACCCACCAGGGTAATATCGGTACCATGCAGGGTAGTAACCACCGGGATGCTGATACCATAAGTAGCCAGTATTTGTTTAGCCATAAACGCAGCCGAAGCATGTGGAATAGCATAATGCACGTGCAATACATCCAATTTTTCGAAACGTACCACATCAACCAAACGGCTGGCTAGTGCCAGTTCATAAGGCGGGAAATCAAACAGTGGATATTTGCTTACGGTAACTTCATGGTAAAACAGGTTCTCTGAAAACAGGTCGAGCCGGGCAGGTTGGTTATAGGTAACAAAATGCACCTGGTGACCGCGGTCGGCCAGTGCTTTACCCAACTCTGTAGCCACAACGCCGCTGCCGCCAAACGTTGGGTAACATACAATTCCGATTTTCATTTAATATGGATACGGGTTAAATTGAGATACAACTGCCTATAAATTAAGGCTCATATATCGTTGCAAGTTTAACAGCAATTTACGGCAAAAGTGTTAAACTGATGTAAAGTTTATGAGACCGAATTTTAATGAATTGTGGGGGAGTTTATCGTATTTATAAACACGCTATTCTTTCACGCACTCATTATTTTTGTTACTGACGCAGTTGTGTCACGAAAAACATCAAAACTAGTCTGGATATTCGTATTGTCCTTTTGCAGTTGTACAACTCATTGGGATTTGCCGATCATACAGCCGGCAAAATAAGAAAGGAAAAAATGTTCGTCTAAAAAAATTCAACCTCCTCTAACTTATTGCCATTACAGCCTTACCGGGTAATGCTGCGGCAAAACAAATTAACATGTTTTGGTGGCTTTGCACTTGCCACTCATCAGCTTTATTATTTACTTTAAAACCTTTAACAAGTGCAATAGCAATATTATAACTATGATTTACCCAGCCCGGTTTGATGATATACCTATTTTACAGCAACTGATAATGATGAAAGAGATTATTTCTTCCTCACATAAGTTTCTACAATCTCACGGTTGATTTTCAAGCTATCGAGCCGCTCTATGCCTTTTTGTATGAGCGTATCGTTGTGGATGGTAAGTTTAAAATTAAATTCGTGGCCTTCCCATACGCGGTCGGTGCAGTACATCAGGTGTTCTGTGTAGTCATCACCTTTTAAGGTGTAAGTCCCGGCGCCCGAACTAAAGAATGGGGTATCAATTTTACCTTTTTTTAAATCGTGCTGGGTAAAAGCAAAATGCGTGTCGTTATACATCTTAATCATCTCATCTTCTTTACCCTTCACCGGATAAGTAATTGCGGTATCACCTTTGGTAATAATAACATCTGATACCAGTTGCCAAGTACCAATAATAGAAGCTTTTGGTTCGGCTGGTTTCGGTTGGTTACACGCTGCTAAGCCAAGCGCAAGCATTGCCAGTAAGTTTTGAGGTTTCATGAAGTGTAATTGGTTATAAGTACGGGGTAATATAGGAAATTTACCCGTTGTTAGTATCGAGCTATCATCAGCCTTTTTTAATTCCCTCCCTTGGGAGGAGCGGGCCGGATAGTGTAATGGCAGAGAGGGGTTTATCTAATTGCAAATCGAATAACCCCTCCCTAACCCTCCCGAGGGAGGGAACTAAAATTTCATCAACAAATTACAACCCCTTCGTTATTGCATCATAAATCGTGTCCATTATCCGTGGGCGGATATTGAGGCTCGATAACTTGTCGGTTACTTTAGGATAAACCCGATTAGATAGGAAAATATAAACCAAGTTATCTTTCGGGTCCACCCATACACAAGTGCCGGTATAGCCGGTATGACCAAAGGTACCGGGGTTAGCATTGTATGATGGGTAATGGCTGTCTACTATCGGCCCCCAGCCATCGAAGCCCAAGCCGCGGCGACTTACGTTTGATTGGCGGGACGTAAACTGTTCTACAATTTCGGGTTTAATGTATTGTACCCCGCCGTAGCTGCCTTTATTCAGCAGCATCTGGAATAGGATAGCTTCATCATTAGCACTACCAAAATAACCTGCATGGCCGGATACGCCACCTGCCATTGCGGCACCCTGATCGTGTACATAACCTACTAACAAGGTATGCCGAAAATAGGTATCATCTTCTGTAGGGATGATCTGATCTCGTGTGAAACGGTTACGGGGTAAAAACCCGGCTGTTTGCATCCCCAGCGGGTTATAAAAATGCTGTTGTGCATACTCGTTTATTGGCTGTGCTGCTACAGTTTCTACAATTTCTTTGGTAAAATACATGCTCAGGTCGCTGTACACATATTGCCCGCGGGTGCGTAATGCACTATTAAGCATGCGCGGCAGCATTGTATCCTTATAATAGTCCTTACGGATATAATAACCATCAGCTACTTTGGTTGGGTATATTGCTGATGAGTCGCTGCTGTGATCGGCCGGCTTTATGGTTTCATAAAACGGAATAAAAGGAATCAAACCTGCCTGGTGCAGCAATAATTCACGCAGGCGGATATCGCTTTTATTGGTATTTCGTGCCTCGGGCAAATACGTACCCATGGTAGAGTCGAGGTTTAGCTTGCCTGCTTGTACCAGCTGCATAGCTGCAGGTGTTGTAGCAGATACTTTGGTTACTGATGCCATATCAAAAATATCAGTGACCTTATCGGGCAGTACGCTGGTATCATAAGTGTGGTTACCGTAAGCTTTGTTAAAGATCACCTTACCGTCTTTAGCCACCAATACCACGCAGCCCGGTGTGGCATGATTACGAATGGCTTCCTGAGCTATCAGATCGATGCCCGAAAGGTTCAGCGAGTTAATGCCCACATCTTCGGGTACGCTGTACCCCAGACGTATTTTAGCAGTTTCGAAACCTGCACCCGATGTATATTTGGATGAAAAGCTATTGGCTAACTTTTGTGTAGCTGCTACCCCGCCAAATATAAGCTGCGGCACATACTGCGCGGTAACCGGCGAAGGCTTTTCGCACCAGATAATCGGTGCCATAACATCATTCAGCATAGTTAAAGCCCTGCCCGGGCCATAAAAGGCAATTACAATATTTTTTACCTTTTGGGTAGCGACGATATAAGCCATTAACTGGCTGTTGTTTACATCGGTTTCTGTTAACTGAAAAACAAGCGTATTGTACAGTTTCAAATCATCGCCCAGTGCGGCAATTTTATTACCGTAGGTGTTACCGTTAATAAGTTTAATGGCGGTATACTTGGTAAGGATACTATCGAAGCCTGCTGAGTACGAATAGTTAAAATGGATACTCGCTACTTTAATCTGTTCCAGATTTTTTAGCGGCACCAGCTGATACTCGTTATTTAGCAGTACAGTAGTTTTTTCAGCATCCTTAGTTTCGGCCAAAAACTGCTGATTGGTAATATTTTTAGGCTGCGGCTGTTGTGCGCAAGCAGTTTGGGTAATAATAAATACTGCTAATAGCAGTACGGCAAGGGGGTGCCTATTTTTTCTCATAAACTTTTTCACCATTAACATAAGTCTTCATCACTTTCACTTTGGGTAGTTGTGCACCACCTACTTTCATAATATCCTGATCGAGGATCACAAAATCGGCGTATTTACCGGGTTCAATGCTTCCTTTTTCTTTTTCTTCAAAATTAGCTTTGGCGGCCCAGATGGTCATCCCCTTTAAAGCTTCCTGGCGGCTCAGGGCATTATCTTTCTGGAAACCACCAGCCGGGAAACCTTTCAGGTCCATCCGTTCGGTTGCTGCGTAAAATGTATACAGCGGGTTAATATTTTCTACGGGAAAGTCTGTACCCAAAGGCATCCAGCTGTTTTGCTTCAACAGGGTTTTGTAGGCATAAGCAGTTTTTAAACGCCCGGAGCCCAAACGCTGACCAGCCCAATACATATCAGATGTGGCATGGGTAGGCTGCACTGATGGGATAATGCTGTTCTCGCCAAACAGCTTTACATCTTCGGGTGCTACAATTTGTGCATGCTCAATACGCCAGCGCAGGTTATTTTTGCCTTTAAGCGCTTTAGCATAAATATGCAGCATCAGCCGGTTGGCCGAGTCGCCAATGGCATGGGTACACATCTGGAAGCCTTTTGCCGCTAGTTTGGTGGCAATTTCTTCGTAGTGTTTGGGCGTATTCAGCAACGAGCCGCTCCAGCCGGCTTTATCAGCGTAAGGTTTAAGCAAGGCTGCCCCGCGCGAGCCCAAAGCGCCATCGGCATACACCTTAAAAGCGCGTACATCAAGGCCCGGTGTTTTAAAAACGCCTCGTTTAAACAGGTACTCGTAATTTTCGGGATTGTCTGACAGCATTACGTACATCCGCATTTTTAATGCGCCTTTGTGCTGTAGCTGTGCAATAGTGCTTACCATAGTATAAGGTAAACCGCAATCATCAACCGTGGTTAGGCCTACGCCAAAACAGTTACGCTGGGCATCGGTAAAGGCTTCCTCTACCATGGCATCTGTCGGGGCGGGTATTTTATGTTCAACCAGTTTCATGGCGTTATCAACCAAAATACCGGTTAGTTTACCATTAATAGTTTCTATTTGCCCGCCGGCAATGGTTTGTCCGGGTTTAATACCGGCAATATTTAAGGCAGCCTGGTTTACAACAATGGCATGCCCATCCACCCGCGATAGCATAACCGGCCTTACCGGGAACAAAGAATCCAGTTTGGCTTTGTTAGGAAATTGCTTGTCTTTCCAATCATTTTGGTCCCAGCCGCGGCCAATAATCCAGCCTTCGGTATTGCGTTTGGCAAAGCTTTGCACCGAGTCTGTAATTTCTTTCCAGCTTTGGGTGCCTTCCAGGTGTACTTCCTGCAAGCTCATGCCGTATTCGTAAAAGTGGGCATGGGCATCTATAAACCCGGGGTAAATCGGCTTGCCACCTGCATCAACCACTTTGCGGGCCTTGTATTTTTTCTCGAGGGTATCGGCATTTCCAACGGCAATTATTTTTCCGCTGCTTACTACCAAACAGTTGGCGGTAGTAAAATTACTATCAACGGTATAAACAACCGCATTTTTCACTAACAGATCGGCATTATATTCTTTTTGCTGGCATGCTACAAACGCTATACAGAGCAGCAGGGGCCACATTTTTCTTAGTTTTTCAAACATAGAGGTTAGTTAACAGCTTAGTTACAAAACTATATACAACTATCAGAAGCTAAAGTTATGGTATCAAATATTTAATTTAGCATCCGACAACGAAATTGAAGGGAAATTAAATAAATGTTTGACATCATACAGCTTTTACCAGACGCGGTTGCCAACCAGATAGCAGCCGGCGAGGTGGTACAACGCCCGGCCTCGGCGGTAAAAGAACTGGTTGAAAATGCTATTGATGCCGGCGCAGATAAAATTCAGCTGATACTTAAAGATGCCGGAAAATCACTGATCCAGGTTATTGATAACGGGGCCGGTATGAGCATTACCGATGCACGTATGTGTTTTGAGCGTCATGCCACGTCTAAAATACGCAAAGCCGAAGACCTGTTTGCCATCCGCACCATGGGTTTCCGCGGCGAAGCAATGGCTTCTATTGCCGCCATTGCACAGGTAGAAATGAAAACCCGCCGCCATGAAGATGAACTGGGCACCTGCATTTGTATAGAAGGAAGCGAAGTATTGAGCCAGGAGCCCTGTGCTACCCCTGCCGGTACGATTATATCCATCAAAAACTTATTTTATAACACCCCCGCGCGCCGTAACTTTTTAAAAAGCAACCCGGTAGAGATGCGCCATATCCTCGACGAATTTCAGCGGGTAGCTTTAGCTAATCCTAAGATATTTTTCACCCTGCACCACGAAGGCCAGGAGGTTTATCACCTGCCTGGCACTACGTTAAAGCAGCGTATTGTGCATTTACTGGGCAATAACTATAACCAGCGGCTGGTTCCTGTTGAAGAAGATACCAGCATTATTAAACTACAGGGCTTTGTAGGCAAGCCCGAGTTTGCCCGCAAAACACGCGGCGAGCAGTTCTTTTTTGTAAATAACCGTTTTATAAAGGATGCTTACCTTAACCATGCGGTACTCACTGCTTTTGAGCAGTTACTGCCCGATGACACCTTCCCACTGTATGTGCTGTTTATCGAGATCGATCCGTCGAAGATTGATATTAACGTACACCCTACCAAAACAGAGATTAAGTACCAGGACGAGAAATCTATCTACGCCATTATCCGCTCGGCGGTTAAGCGTTCTTTGGGTCGATACAACATCACCCCTAGCCTGGATTTTGACCAGGAGAACAGTATTGAACACCTGATTACCCCGAAACCTTTTGAGGAAATTGTACAGCCTAGCATCAGCTTTAACCCCAACTTTAACCCCTTTAGCGTACCGGGCGAAAAGAAAAGTGAGCGCAGCTACAGCAGCGAGTCGGCTTATTTTGAGAAAAAGGGCATCCCGAATAACTGGGACACGCTATACCAGATCAGCAAGCGCGATACGGAAGAACAGCACACCATCGACCTGGATAACAATGCGCCCAATGTGACATTGGACGAAGAGCAGGTGATTAAAAACAGCGAACGCCAACTGTTCCAGATCCATCATAAATTTATTCTGTCGCAAATTAAGTCGGGCTTTATGCTCATTCATCAGCAATGGGCACACGAGCGTATTTTGTACGAACGTTTCTTGGCGCAACTGCAAAACCATTCGGGCCTCAGCCAGCAAAGCCTGTTCCCCGAAACGGTAAGCTTGAACAGCAGCGATTTTGAGTTATTAAAAGAGCTATTGCCAGACATACGTAATCTTGGCTTCGACATACGCGAATTTGGGCCTAATACCGTTATTGTTGAAGGTATTCCGGCTGATATTAACCACAACAGCGAGCACGAATTATTAGAAAGCCTGCTGGAAGGATTTAAAAACAATACCGCCATATTAAAGTTAGACAAGCGCGATACGCTTGCACGTACACTGGCACGTAATGCGGCTACCAAAGCAGGTACCCGGCTATCGCTGGATGAGATGAATTTATTGATCGACCAGCTTTTTGCCTGCCAAATGCCAAATCAGGCGTTGAACGGAAAACCAGTGATCAGTACTTTTACGTTAAATGAATTAACAGAACGATTTGAAAAATAGCTTTAATAAGCTTTTGTAACTAATATGAGTGCACTTAGGCAGAACCCTTTAGCCAATTTACCCCCGGTTGTAAAAAATTTGCTGATCATTAACGTGATCTGTTTTATACCGTACTATATTTATGATAAGGGCCCCGATCTTCCAAATGCATATGTAGATCTTTTTGGAGTTTTTTATTTTAATTCACCTCATTTCAAAGCTTGGCAAATTATTACGCATATGTTTATGCATGGGGGTATTTGGCATATCGTTTTTAACATGTTTGCTTTATATTCATTCGGTCCTATTTTAGAATATATTTTAGGTTCAAAACGTTTTTTAAATTTCTACTTCATTTGTGGCCTTGGTGCCCTTGCATTACAAATGTTTGTACAGGGACTTGAAGTACATTCATTAATAGGTCATTTTACACTTGATCCATCATCAAATCTTAGACTTACTACCGAAGAATTTGCAAAATTAAAAGACATTTATGAAAACCCCATGGTTGGCGCATCTGGTGCTATTTTTGGTGTACTAATTGCTTTTGCCTACCTTTTACCGAATGCCGAATTAATGATTATGTTTATCCCTGTACCGGTAAAAGCAAAGTACGTAGTACCTGTCTATATGATATATGAATTGGGTTCTGGCCTTGGCCAATTTGCCGGAGATTCTGTAGCGCATTTTGCCCATATAGGCGGTGCTTTATTTGGGTTTCTTTTAATTAAATTGTGGCGTGTACAAAGGCCAAACAATTTTATGTAAACTATGTAAGTTATATACATAAACGCCTACCCTAAAAAACATCGATATGAATACCACCTGGCAAGATATACGCTACAAAGTATTGCACTCGGGCAGCAAAGTAAATGTGCTCATCGCTATTAATGTGTGCGTATTTTTGCTTATAAATATCCCGGCTATTTTAGAGCAGCTGTTTATTACCGGCTTTAGTCAGCCCAGCATCATTAAAAGCTATTCGGTAGAATACCTGGACATGGTTGCCTCACTACCCAAACTGCTTACCCGGTTCTGGACACCGCTTACCTACATGTTTATGCATGAGGGGGTTTTCCACATCTTATTTAACATGCTGTGGCTTTACTGGCTGGGCCAAATTTTTGAAGAATATCTGGGCAATAAAAAAACCATAGGCTTATATATAGCAGGTGGTTTAGCGGGTGCCGCAGCCTATATAGCGGCATTTAATTTTATCCCTGCCTTTGCGCACACGCCAGAGTTTTTACAGATCCCTATTTTAGGCGCTTCGGCCAGTGTGATGGCCATTGTTGTGGCTACCGCCACCCTGGTGCCCAATTACACTATTTTCCTGATGTTTTTAGGCCCTGTAAAATTAAAATGGATAGCCATATTTTACGTAGTGCTCGACTTTTTAAGTATTGCAGGCCCCAATGCCGGCGGCGAAATTGCGCACCTGGGCGGCGCACTGCTGGGCTTTATTTACATTAAGCAACTACAACGCGGTAACAATTGGGGCGAAAGCTTTGGCAAGGTATTTAAAGCCAGCCCTAAAATTAAGGTAGTGAGCAATAACGCAGGCTACCAGAAACCAGGCAGAAACATCAACACCGCACCCCACCAGGAAGAAATAGACCGTATACTGGATAAAATTTCGCAAACAGGGTACGACAGTCTGAACAAAAGCGAGAAAGAAACGCTGTTCAGAGCCAGCAATAACGATTAAATGAAGGCTAAAAAAGGGTTAGGCTTTTTCACCAAACTTTTGCTTTGTATCAATGCCGGGTTAGCCATCGCATTGCTTATCAGCTATCTGGCACCTGTTACAGATCCGGGCAAGGTATGGTTAATTGCATTTTTTGGGCTGGGTTACCCACCACTTTTACTGTTTAACATTATTTTTATTGTCATCTGGCTTTTCAAAAAAAGCTGGTTTGCCTTAATATCATTGCTATGCATTGTTGCGGGGTATAGCGTATTACAAAATAGTTTTGGCGTTAACGCCGCCCGCACCTACAAGCAAAAAGAAACCCGCGATGCCATTCGCATTATGACGTACAATGTGCATTCGTTTAAAAAATATGGCGCTAAAAATGATGTATCAACCAAACACGAAATACTGGACCTAATCCGCGAAAGGCAACCCGATATTATAGGCTTCCAGGAGTATTATACCCGGCACAAGGGCGAATACGCCATGACAGATTCTATCAAAAGCATCCTTAATAATAGCAACTACTATTTTGAGCCTGTTAATTACAGTAATAGCCGCGATGCAGAAGGGATAGCTGTATTTTCTAAATATCCCATTATTAACAAAGGCCTCATCCGCCTTTCGGAAGACCGTAACGGTAATCAGTGCATTTTTATTGATGTAAAATATAAGGAGCAAACCTTCCGCTATTATTGCGTACACCTTAAATCTATCGGGTTTGATCAGGAAGATTATCAGTACCTGGATAGCGTATCTAAAAAAGGGAAAACAGATATGCACTCGTTTCGCCGCATAGGCAGCAAACTTAAACAAGCCTTTATAGCCCGCAGTAAACAGGTACATGTAATTAAGGAACATACAAAGCAATGCCCCTACCCCTACATCATAGCCGGCGACTTTAATGATACACCATCATCATACGCGCTGCACGAGATGGCTAAAGGCCTCAAAAATGCCTTCCGCGAAAAAGGCAGCGGCCTGGGCCGAACTTATAACGGCGATTTTCCCAATTACCAGATCGATTATATACTGACCACGCCCGGCTTCAATGTGCAGGATTATCGCGTAATAGAGAAAAAATTATCAGACCATTACCCGGTTTACAGTGATTTGCTGTTGAAGTAATTTAAGTGTGTATAGGTAAAGTTCCCTCCCTTGGGAGGGCTAGGGAAGGGTTTCTTCAAATAGATGGAGTATAAACCCCTCCCTGCCACTCCACCGCCAATCGCGCCCCTCCCAAGGAGGGAATAAAAAAAATCGATTATCAAATCATCATATTCCCATCAAAATAAATAACCGTTCTGCTTAACTTCACACACATATCGAAAAAATCGTAAGTTTGCTGCCCATGAAACAAAGCCTGTTTGTTTACAACACTTTAACACGTAAAAAAGAAGAGTTTACGCCGCTTAACGCCCCTCACGTGGGCATGTATGTTTGCGGCCCTACCGTTTACAGCGATGTGCATCTGGGCAATTGCCGTACTTATATCTCGTTCGATCTGATATTCCGCTACCTTAACCATTTGGGTTACAAGGTGCGCTACGTACGCAACATTACCGATGCCGGCCACCTGGAAGACGACTCTGACACAGGCGAAGACAAGATCTCTAAAAAAGCAAAAATTGCCAAAGTAGAGCCAATGGAAATTGCCCAGAAATATACAGTGGGTTTCCGCGAAGTATTGGGCATATTTAATACCCTGCCGCCCAGCATTGAGCCTACCGCTACCGGCCATATTATTGAGCAGATAGAACTGGTGAAAGAAATGATTGCCAACGGCTATGCTTATGAGGTTGATGGCTCTATTTACTTTGATGTAGAGAAGTATAATAAAAACTTTGATTACGGCGTACTGAGCGGCCGTAACCTCGAAGATATGCTGAATAACACCCGAAGCCTCGGCGGACAGGAAGAAAAGCATGGCAAGCTTGATTTTGCCCTTTGGATAAAAGCCAAGCCCGAGCACCTCATGAAATGGCCTTCGCCCTGGGGTGTGGGTTTCCCGGGCTGGCATTTGGAATGCTCGGCCATGAGCCACAAATACCTGGGCGACCAGTTTGATATCCACGGCGGCGGACTTGACCTGGTGCCTACTCACCATACCAACGAGATTGCCCAAAACGAAGCCTGCTTTAATAAAACCCCGGCCAAGTACTGGGTGCATACCAATATGCTGACGGTTAACGGCCAAAAAATGTCGAAATCGTTAGGTAACAGCTTTTTACCACATGAGCTTTTTACCGGGCACAACGCCATATTAAACAAGGGCTACAGCCCGATGACCGTGAGGTTCTTTATGTTACAGGCGCATTACCGCAGCACGCTCGATTTTGGTAATGAAGCGATGGAGGCATCAGAGAAAGGCTTTAAACGACTGATGAATGCCTTTAGCTTACTGGATGGGCTCAAAGCATCTGCCACTACAGAAGCAGAGATAACGCCATTACGCGAACGTTGCTACGAAGCTCTTAATGACGATTTTAACAGCCCGGTTTTAATTGCCGAACTGTTTGAGGCATCGCGCATTATTAATTCGGTACATGATGGTAAAATGGCTATCGATGCAGCCAATCTGCAGCAGCTAAAAGACCTGATGAACGATTTTGTGACCGAAATATTGGGCCTCAAAAACGAACAAGCATCCACAGACGAACTGCCCAAAGTGGTTGATTTTATTGTTAACCTGCGCAACGAAGCTAAAACCAACCGCGATTATGCCACATCAGACAAAATACGCGATGGCTTGCAAAAAATAGGAATCCAACTTAAAGACGCCAAAGAAGGCACCACCTGGACCAAAATATAAGATGCCTAACAGATCTGTAATAACACCCGAACCTAAAATGGCCAGATAAATGTTTATCCGGCCATTTTAGTATTTAATATCGGTTTGCTTAAACCAGTGCCTCATTATATTGTCAATAGTGTTAAAAATTATTAATGTGCATTTGTAGCCTTAATTAATTGATTAACATTAAAGTAAATAAAATAACAGCAAATGATATTTATCAACCCTAATTATCCAAATCTACACATTTAAAACTAAAATATAATAACATTGTATAAGCATTAAGCTTTTACCAATGTAATAGCATATTCCAGGCATTAACTAAGCTTTTTTTCAATCGCTTACAGCTGCCTCATTATTAATTACTTTTATATTAAACATTAACACATAAACTTAGCATCATTGTTTTATACTAAAACCACACAATTTAAGTTAATCAGTTAGCTATAATTGTAAATTAGTTACTACCCGCTAGGTTTACTATTTATTTACTTTTTATTCTAAAAATGAATTTTAAAAAATCCTTAATTATTATTGCATTAAGCAGCACCGGGCTTTCTGTATCTGCACAACAAAAAGCAGCCCAGGTACAAACAGTAATAACCGCCGAAGATAATTTTAATAAACTAGTAGCCCGTAAAGGCATTAAAGATGGCTTTTTAAGCGTAGCCGATGCAGAAGGAATTGTATTTAAACCCGAAGCCATTAAGATTAACGAATTTTACAGCAAAATTGATAAACAACCCGGCACGTTAAGCTGGATCCCTAAATACGCCCGCATATCTGCCAATGGCGATATGGCCTTTACCGCCGGCCCTTACGTATACCAAAACGGCAAAAGCGATGAAGACAAGGTGTATGGCGATTATGTTTCCATATGGCGCGCCGATGCAGATAACAAGTTAAAATTGCTTATTGACCTGGGTATCCAGCACCCCGAAACTGAGTTGACCGCCAATACCGATTTTAAAGATCCGGAGCCGCCAAAATCGGCCCCGAGTAAAGATCCGTTTTTAGGTAAGGGCATTATTGTTAATACCGATAAAACCTTTAACCATACACTGGATATCTCTACCCTGGGTACTTATAAAGAATTTTTTAATCCCGAAGGCCATTTTTACTTCCCGGGTTTTCAGCCAATTACCGGCATTGATAAAACTATGAAGTTTTTAAACAATGAAGGTATCAGCATATCTGCCGAAACACTAACGGCAGGCCGCTCAACCAGTGGCGATCTCGCTTACAGCTATGGTAAAGCCCGCATTAAAAAAGGCAACATTGTAAGCAATTACAGCTATGTACGCATCTGGCAACCAGATGCCAACCACCGCTGGAACATTGTACTCGAAATATTTTCGGCCATAGAGAACGAATAATTCCGCTTTTAAAAATATGCTAAGAAGAGCATTTGCCTGTGGCAGATGCTCTTCTTATTTAAAAAAAACGCCGTATTAATAACCAATGCACACTATAAAAATATTCCTGTTGGGCATACGCTGCATAAAACTATGATCGCTGAAAGAAGAAAAAAAATAATGGCCGTTGTGCTTGTACTCATCTGCGTCGGCTTTTTGGCGTTGAGTTTGTTTGTGAAATACTCGCCGGTCAACATATTAGATGAGCGTTTTAGCAAAGATGTACAGCAATATCAAAACCCGGTATTGGATACTGCAATGGAAATTATCAGCTGGTTTGGTTATTTCCCTGGCTCTATTATTATGGTTGTATTGGCTACAGGCATTTTCTTACTGCTTAAATACAAGCGCGAAGCCTTATTTATGCTCTCTACTGCTTTCGCTGGCGTGGTTAGCACCATCTTCAAGATCATCGTTAACCGCCCAAGGCCGTCCGAGCCATTGGTGCACGTATTTAAAAAAGCATCTCAGCAAAGTTTCCCAAGCGGGCATGTACTGTTCTATATAGTATATTTCGGTTTTTTAACAATGCTGATGATCCAGCTAAAGGATCTTCCTAAATCAATCAGAATTATAATCGGTTCGTTTTCGGTGTTCCTTATATTTTCAATCCCATTCTCCAGGATTTATCTGGGTGCACACTGGTTTACTGATGTAGTAGGCGGGGTATTGATAGGCATTGTTTGCCTTTATGTGCTAAGTTATTTTTACGAGCGAAAAGCAACCAAACAATACGAAAACAAGGCTTAAGATTCTATTTCCCAGGAATGTGCAAATCCCGTCCTCGTTGCAAGAGAGCGCAAGTGAGGATGGTGCAGAGGCCATTATCTTGATGCTTATCTCTCAGATTCTCGCTTCTCTTCCCTACCGTTTCATTTCTTCTTTTATCGCCCGCAAAAACTCATTGCAATGCTGCGAGCCGATGATGTAAAGCAATCCGTCGCGGTCTGTAAGGTGGATGGCATCATTACCCGCTGTAAAAAAACGAATGGTGCCTTTTTTGTGCAGGTTATACACCGGGTTATTAAACAGGTAACGGCTGTAAGTTCCGCTTTCTACTTTAACAATACTGTTCAAATCTATTTTAACCAGGCGGCTGGTCCACAGGCCATCTAACAAAATGCTTTTGTTAATTACCCGGGTGCGAAAATGCAGCATAAAGCCCATAATAATGGATATAATCACAATACCGAAACCCACAACCACCAGCAGATCGCCGTTGCGTTCGCGTTCGTCTGTAAAAAAGTAAACGGCAAAACAGATGAGGGCCAGCATCAGCCTAATGGTAACTGGTATCCATTCGCGTCCTAAGTATTGTTTTTCAGTAAAAACGGGTTTATCGGCCATCTATAGTTCTGTTAGTTCGAAGATAGAAATTTTTTTAGTTCCCGGCGTTATTTTGTACCTGTTATCAACCCGGAAACCAGCTATCCAAATTATATCCCCATTACCATTAACCAGCACCGGGATTTGATTTTTACGGTGCAAAGGTACTTTTTGGGCAATAAAAAAATCACTCAACTTTTTACGTGTTTTCATCCCCAAAGGGTAAAAATAGTCGCCCTGCTGCCAGGTGCGGATGCTTAACGGATAGCTAAGCAACCCGCCATCAAAAGCGGCAATATTGTTGTTATTAACGATGGTATAGGGTGGTATCGTATGCAAAAAGTTAAACCGGTAATTGCCAAAAGTAATTCCATGGGCTTGTTCACCTACCGCAATTAGCTGTGTATCTGCTATTTTTACAGGGCTAATAATCACTTTATCCCTATCTACAATTAAACTCCATTCTGCTGCTTCAAACTTACGGCCGGCGTGTTTACCCAGTGAAGCAATAAGATCATTAACGCTGGTTACGTTAAAGCCATAGGGTTTAAGCAAGCCATAAATAAGCAGGTGCTGTGGCTTTAGTTTTTGCAGTTGCGCTATCGGGATATGGATCTCATTTTGATGTCGAACAAACATGGTTTCCCTTAACCCATCCAGTTGCATTTCGAGCAATTGCTCCAGTTCATTAAAATGCTGCAGATGATCCTGAAAAGTATTTTCGAGGTTTGGGTTAAGTTCTTTCAGCTTCGGCACCACCTCATGCCTTATTTTATTGCGCGCATATTTTACAGATGCATTGCTGCTGTCTTCTACAAACGCAATTTTATCAGCTTTAATGCTGGCAACTACCTCATCGCGTGTCAAGCAAAGCAAAGGCCTCACCAAGTTACCCACCTTGGGTTGGATGCCGTGCAACCCCGCAATACCGGTACCACGGGTAAGGTTTAACAATATCGTTTCAATCGTATCGTTTTGATGGTGAGCCAATGCAATAACATCAAACCCCAACTGCTGCCTTAATTGTTCGAACCACGCGTATCGCATATCGCGGGCTGCCATTTGTATAGATAGCTTATGTTCTGCAGCATAACCAGTGGTATCAAAGTTAACGGTATGGAAGGGGACATTGAGATCAGCAGCCAGTTGCCTGCTAAAAGTTTGGTCGCGCAGGGCTTCATCGCCACGCAGCTGGAAATTGCAGTGGGCAATTATAAAATTGTAGCCGCCCGTATGAAGCAAATGGGCCATTAATACCGAATCCATGCCACCGCTTACGGCCGCAATTATTTTACTTTGCCGCGTAAACAGGCTGTTTTGTTGGGCAAAGGCATTAAAAAGGGCAAGTGGTAGCATGCTCAAAATTATTTAATTTAATAACCGCAACCAAAAAAGTAATTTTGTACTGTGATAAGATACGTGTTTATTAGTTTATTACTGCTTACAGGGCTTGGCGCCATGTGCCAGCCCAAGAAATCATCGGTAGTAAACCTTATTTCTTCAGAACGGAGCCAGGGCGTTAAAGGTAATAATGTTATAAAAGTTTACCATGGTGTTTTTAAGCAGGACTATTCTATCCTGCGGTCAGACAGTGCTTACTTTTATCCGCAGCTTAACGCTTTCGATGCCTTTGGCCATGTAAACATTAACCAGGGCGATACACTAAACATTTACTCAGATAAGCTAAACTATAATGGTAATACCCACATAGCCCTGCTTACCGACAATGTTAAAATGGTTGATAAAGATGCTACCCTTACCACCAACTACCTTACCTATAACACAGCAACCCGCGTGGGCACCTATACCGGCGGCGGCAAGCTGGTTAACAAAGGCAATACGCTTACCAGTATTAACGGTTACTATTATGCCTACACACGCGATTCGTACTTTAGGTATAATGCCGTATTAACCACTACCGATGCTGTTATTAAAACCGATACGCTACGTTATAATACAGGTACCCGCATCGCTTATTTTTACGGGCCTACCCATATTTACGGCAGTAAAAACAAGGATACCCTGTACACCGAAAACGGTACTTATAATACCATTACAGAGCAGGCCTTTTTTGGCAAAAAGAATTTATACACCCAAAATACCAAATCATTAAAAGGCGACAGCTTATTTTACGACAGGCTGAAAGGCTATGGCCGTGCTATTAAAAATGTAGTATTTGATGATAGAGAGCAAAAAATAACCCTGCACGGGCAGCTGGGCAACTACTATCAAAATCCCGAGCGCACGGTTGTTACTCAAAACCCATGGGTAACCATTACTACCGAAGAGAAAGACACTACAAAAACAGATACCTCATTAGCCAAGCCGGTTACCTCAATTAAGGATGACAAAAATAACCCGGCCTTAAAACCAGTGCCCAATACCAAACCGGTAGCAAATGTTGCCGAAATAAAACCGGGTGATACCAAAAACAGCACACCTGTTAAAGGCAATGTGCCAGCCAAACCAATTGCAGATACATTGGCAAAAAAAGATAACCTAGCTAAGGTTATAGTAAAGCCCCCTGTTGATACCAGCAGTATTAAACAAAAAGATACAAAGCCGGATAGCAAACCAAAGGTTGAACCTGGTAAACAGCCTGCAAGTAAAGATAGTGTTGCGGCTACAAAACGCAGCGATACTAAAAAGAACAAAAACGCCCAAGTTACAGACCTGAAACCTGTGGTTGCAAAAGACACAACCGCTAAAATAAAGCGTGATACTATTTACATGGTTGCCGATACGCTGGAAACCCGCGTAATGACCTTCAAAGCCCTTAAAGATATGCAGGAGCAACGCCGACTGGCATCTATTATAGATACATCGGCAGCAGGAATGGCTAAAAGACTGGCCAAAAACGCCAAACCATCTAAGTTTCTAAATATCACCCCGCCTAAGTTTGCACCTGATACCAATTACAGGCACACTAACTTTTTTGGGCCGCCTAGAAAGGCCCCCGTTAGAGTTATAAAACAAGCACCGCCTAAGGTTACGAAAGGCGGGACCGGCGACAAAAAGCCGGCGGCAAATGTTAAACCTGTAGTAGATTCGGTTAATCTGGTCAGCAAAATACCGGTACTTTCCGATACCTCCCGCATCCGGGTACTGTTTGGGCATCATAACGCGAAGATCTTTAAATCGGACTTACAAGCCAAGGCCGATTCTATTTTCTATAGTTCGAGCGACTCTACCATCCGGTGCTATGTAAACCCGATGATCTGGTCGCAAGGCTCACAAATGAGCGGCGATACTATTTTTCTGCAAATGAAAAATAAGAAGCTGGATAATATGGACATCTTCCCCAAATCGTTTATTGTAAATATTGAGGGGACGGATACTACCCATTTTAACCAGGTAGCCGGTAAAAAGATGCGGGGCTTTTTTGCTGATAATAAACTAAGCCGGATGTTTGTAGACGGCAATGCCGAAAGTATCTATTTTTCGCGCGATAGCGGAAAAGTGACCGGCATGGAGCGGTCTCTTTCCAGCAGGATCAGGGTAAATTTCAAGGATAACAAGGCAGCCAATATCATGAACCTGGTAAAACCCGAGCACCGCTACGGCCCGCTCAATAAATTTACAGAGGATGATAAAATTTTAAAAGGTTTTATCTGGAAGCCTAAAGATCGCCCGGTATCTAAAGAAGCTATTATACCCGAACTGGATAAAACCGGCAAGTATAAACACCCGGCAGTAAAACCACCAGCCAAAAGTAAACCAGGCGGCCTACCCGGCATTTTAGCCGGAAAAGATTCGCTGCTCAACAAACTGATACAGCAACCCGGTGCCAAGGGTGTAACGGATAGCTTAAAGCATTTAATCAAAAAAACTGATAGCAAAAGCGTAAAGGACGGCTTAAATAATTTAATGAAACAACCCGGCAGCAAGTCTGTAAAAGATACGCTGATTAATAAAGCGATTAAGCAAGCTGGTAAACTGATGCAGGACACTACAGTTACTAACCTATTGAAACAACCGGGCGTTAAAGCCGCCAAAGATTCTGTGTTAAAGAAAATTCCGGCTAAGGCAGATACAGTAAAACATTAGGGGATATTAGCTTTCTATGCGGGTCACAAGTTACGCTACGCTAAACTTGCGACAGCAATAAGTCTTGTTTCTTGATTCTCGATTCTTACCGCTCTCTTAACGCTCCTTCAAAAACTCCAGTAGCTTCTCCATGGCAATGGCCCTGTGGCTGATGGCGTTTTTCTCCTCCATACTCATTTCGGCAAAGGTAACATCGTAACCATCTGGCTGAAAAATGGGGTCATACCCAAAACCCTCAGCACCCGAGCGATGTGGGCGGATGGTACCTTCTACCGTACCTTCAAAAAAGTGCTCCTCCCCTTTCCATAGCAGTGATATCACCGTACGGAAACGGGCTTTGCAATTGGTTTCGTTTTTCAGCTTATCCAGCACCTTATTAATATTGGCATCATGGTCGCCGTGGGTGCCCGCATACCGTGCCGAGTAAATCCCAGGTTCACCGTTAAGGGCATCTATCTCGAGGCCGCTATCATCACCAAAGCAATCTAGCTGGTAATGGTTAAATACATAATTGCTTTTAATGGATGCGTTTTCGTTAAATGTGCTTCCATTCTCTTCAATTTCATCGGTGCAGCCAATGTCGCTGAGGGTAAGCAAGCTGAATTTATCGCCGGTTTTAGCGGCAACCTCCTCTAATTTATGGCGGTTATTGGTGGCAAATACTAACTGGTATGGCATATTATAAGTTCTTCATTTGTTCCCAAAATGCTTTAGCCATTTCACGGTCGGCCAGCATTTCGTTAAAGCTGTGGGTAAAAAGCTGCAGCCTGTTATCCAACTGCTCAATGCTATTTAGTTTGGGTGAAGCTAAACCTGCCGGAATAGCCGGTGCACCAAGTATCAATAATTTTTCGGGCGAAAAAAAGGCAACTAGTTCCTGATGATTATTATGAACGTAGTGCGCCGTGTTCACAATAGCCACATCATCCATTAAAAGTGTTTTTCGGCCAAGAGTGCTTTCCAGCTTACTTAAGTGGTCGGCCAGCATGTGTTCATCAGCTGGATAATTTACCAATATTAAAAACCGCTTTTTATTAGCGCCTAAGTACTTAAAATCTGGTTTCGGCGTTTGTGCTACTGGTATGGCCACTTGTTGTTTTGGTGTTTCTATAGCTTGTAAAACAGGGGCTTCTATCGGGGTTATTGCCGGTTGCAAAGCTTGGCCATTGTACACGCTTTTATCTTCACTAAGCAGGTACAGATCATCCTGTAAAAAGTAGTGAAGTAACGCGGGATTTTCGGTTGCCATGATTTAACAAAATTTAACCAAAAATAGTTAAAGCAAGCGAGTCATTATCTGCATATTCGTAAAATATCAGCATTTACAGGCTAATTAACATTTAAGGGGCTGCAGTTCAATAAATTTTGCGAAATTTGAAGGTTAATCGTGCCGTAGGTTCAGATTAGGGATTATTAAAAGTATAAATGAGAAAATTCGGAATAGCCATATTAGGTTTTTTACTGATCGTGTCAGTTTCAAAGGCGCAACGTTCTATGGACAAGATTGCCGGTGTTGTAGGTAGTGGTATTATTTTACAATCAGACATCGAGATGCAATATGCGCAGTACCTTGCGCAGGGCGGGGCACCAAACCCAGCCATTAAATGCCAGGTGATGCAAAATTTATTAACGCAAAAAATATTAGCCCAACAGGCTGTTATTGATAGCGTTACCGTGAAAGAAGATGAAGTTGACAGCGAGATTGACCGTAAGATGCGCAGCATGTTGCAACGCGCAGGCGGGCAAGACAGGCTGGAGCAGTTTTTGGGCCGGTCTGTTATTCAGTATAAAGACGAGATCCGTAATGAGATAAGGGAAAGTATGGTGGCCGACCGCATGCGCGGAAAGATCACCGAAAAAATAAGCGTAACCCCGCAAGAGATCGAAACCTATTACAAGAAGATCCCGAAGGATAGTTTACCGTCATACAACAAAGAAGTAGAGGTTGGCGAAATTGCTTTTAACCCTGTATTAAGTAAGGAAGAGAAGGAACTTTACCGCCAAAAAGCACAGGAATTGCATGACCGGGTTAAAAAAGGAGAAGACTTTGGTACACTGGCCAGATTATACTCACAAGACCCGGGCTCGGCACCTGATGGTGGCGATTTAGGCTTTGCAGATCGCAGCACTTTTGTAAAAGAATTTAGCGCTACGGCATTCAGGCTAAAAGCAGGTGAAATTTCGCCGGTATTTGAAACCGACTTTGGTTTCCACTTTTTACAAGTGATTGAGCGCCGGGGCGAGCAGGTACACGTTCGACATATTTTAATTATGCCGCAAATTACCCAGGCAAGTTTAGATCGTGCTAAACTGAAGGCCGATAGTGTGTACACCCTGCTTACTAAAAACAAACAGGTTGATTTCTCCAGCGCGGCTTCTTATTACTCGGACGATAAAGAAACCAAGTACAACGGCGGTATGATGCTGAATGCAGACAACGTACAAACCCGTACTACATTTATCCCTACTGATAAGCTAGACCCTCAAATTGCGTTGGTAGTTGATACCATGAAGGTTGGTGAAGTTTCTAAACCGGTTTTATATACCGGGCAGGATACCAAAAAAAGCTACAGACTATTAATGCTGAGATCTGTTACAGATGCACATAAGGCTAACATGGCGCAAGATTTACCAAAACTGAAAGATGCTGCTTACAGCGATAAACTTAACCGTACAGTAAGCGCATGGTTTGAGAAAAAGCGTAAACAAACATTTATCCGCGTCGACGCAGAATACCAATCTTGTCCGCAGTTAAAATCATGGGCAGGAGCACCTGCGGTAGCTTCAGCTAAACCTTAATATGCAAGCAGAATACAGATCAGAAGTAGAAGCGGCCGACGCCTTAAAGCGGGCCTATGAACTTACACGTGCCGAAATAGCGAAGGTTATTGTTGGGCAGGATGAAGTTGTTAAATCTGTTTTGATCGCCGTATTCAGCAACGGGCATTGCTTACTGGTTGGCGTACCCGGCCTGGCTAAAACCCTGCTGGTGCAAACCGTGGCACGTGTGCTCGACCTTAATTTTAACCGCATACAGTTTACTCCCGATTTGATGCCGTCTGACATTATCGGCTCGGAAATTTTGGGGGAAGACCGCAATTTTAAATTTATACACGGCCCGGTGTTCTCAAACATTATCCTGGCCGATGAAATAAATCGTACACCGCCTAAAACACAGGCAGCCCTATTGGAAGCCATGCAAGAGAAATCTGTTACGGCATCGGGCGTTACGTATAAACTGGCGCAGCCATTTTTTGTATTGGCTACCCAAAACCCTATTGAGCAAGAAGGAACTTACCCATTGCCCGAAGCGCAGTTAGACAGGTTTATGTTTAACGTGGCGCTCAATTACCCAACCTTTGCCGAAGAATTACAAGTGGTAAAAAACACCACAGGTACCACGGTTGCCGAGGTTAAAAAAATACTGAACGGCGAGCAGATCATATATTTTCAACAACTGGTGCGCAATATCCCCATTACAGACCATGTGTTGGAGTATGCCGTTAGGCTGGCTGCCAAAACCCGCCCGCAAGGCGAACTGGCCACACCACTGGTTAAGCGTTTATTAAACTGGGGAGCCGGCCCGCGTGCATCGCAGTTTTTGGTGTTGGGTGCTAAATGCCATGCTGTTATCAGCGGCAAATACTCGCCCGATATTGAAGATGTACAAGCCGTTGCCAAAGCCATTTTAAGGCACCGCATTGTGCGCAGCTACCAGGCCGAGGCCGAAGGCATGTCGACAGATCGAATTATCGAACAGTTGTTTTAATTAGAGTAAAGACGAAGGATTAAAAGACAAACGATTTATAAGATAAAAAGGGAAAGGCTGTGGTATATAAATACTTACAGCCTTTCCTTTTTTATCTTGATTCTTATCTCTTGATTCTTGACTCTCTTGAAACTATTTCTTCAAGCCTATTTCCCGCAAGCGTTCGTCCAGATATGCGCCGGCAGTGATATCAGTAAATTGTTTTGGATGCGCTGCATCAATGGTTGATGGCAGGCTGCTCAAATCCATTGTAGCCTTTGGGTGCAGAAAAAATGGAACCGAAAAACGCGAAAACTTCATCATTTCGCGCGGCGGGTTTACCACACGGTGCGTAGTTGATTTTAGCTTTCCGTTAGTTAAACGCTGCAACATATCGCCAACATTTACCACCACGTCTTCGCCATGCGCCTTAACCGGGAACCAGGTATTTTCGCGGGTTAATAATTCCAGACCATCTGCACTGGCACCAATCAGCAGGGTAATGAGGTTAATATCTTCGTGGGCACCTGCACGTACGGCATCATCAGGTAATGCATCCGGGTCTTCAATCGGGAAATAGTGCAGGGTGCGCAGTATGGAGTTGCCATTGTGTACATTGGTATCAAAATAATGCTCATCCAAACCTAAATATACAGATATAGCCTGTAACAGGTGTTTGCCCGCTGCTTCAAGCTTTTGGTACACTTCGCCGGTTATAGCGTTAAACTCTACCAGTTCTTCAACATGCACGTTTTCCGGATACTCAAATTTAACGGGGTCGTTATCAGTAACGGTTTGGCCAATTTGCCAAAACTCTTTCAAATCGGGCACTTTAAAGCCTTTGGCTGTTTCTTTACCTTTGCTGGTATAACCACGCTGGCCGGCCAGTTCTGCTATTTCGTACTTTAATTTAACATCCTCGGGCAAGGCAAATAACGCTTTAACCTGCTCATATAATTTATCAATCAGCTCTTTACTAAGGCCGTGGTTGGTAATGGTTACAAAACCGGTTTCGTTAAAAGCCTTACCTATCTCGTCCGAAAAATGCTTACGTTGCCCTTCGGTTCCATGGATATAATCGTTAAGATCGAGTCTTGGGATATTTACTGTGCTCATAGTTATTTGATAACTGATAAAATTATTAATTTATAAACATATTAACACAAACATTCGACCAAAATTTTTTATCTCGAAAGTTTAATGAACTGAGATGATTCAAACAATTTTAAGGATTAAACGCTTGTGACTTATTACAGTCAAATTAAAACAGTTGCACTTATAAACCTTTTGACTTAACAACTAATTAGCTTATGAAACTGCTTAAAAAATATATCTGGCAAAGCTTATTGCTGTTCGCCATTATACTGGCTTTACCAAATAAAGGCCACGCACAGGGAGGCGAAATTTCCTTCCAGACTTTTTACGACGAATTACAGCCCTATGGTACCTGGGTAGAAGACCCTAATTATGGCGATGTATGGGTACCCGATGCTGGCCCCAATTTTAGGCCATACGGCAGCGACGGCCACTGGGTATTAACAGAATATGGCAACACCTGGGTGTCTGATTACGAGTGGGGCTGGGCACCGTTTCACTACGGCCGCTGGCGCTTTGACGAATATTACGGATGGGAATGGATACCCGGTTACGAATGGGGACCAGCCTGGGTTAACTGGCGTAGCGGTGGCGGCTATTATGGATGGGCACCATTAAGCCCCGGGCTTAATGTAAGCGTATCATTTGGCAGTGGCTACGAAGTGCCGGAAAGCTACTGGGTATTTGCAGCAGCCGCTTATATTAACAGCCCACGTATTTATGATTATTATGTACCGCGTACCAGGGTGGTAAATTATATACGCCAAACTACTTATATTAATAACGTATATATTAATAACAACAGCAGGTATTATGCCGGCCCGCGCAGGGATGATATACAGCGTTACACACATAGGGAACCAACCGTTTACCGCATTAATAATGCCGAAAGGCCAGGCAGACCGGGCATAAATAACAATGCCGTTAATATATACAGGCCATCTGTAAGTCATGAAAATACCGCACGCCCAACGCGCGTGGTTGATGGTAATGCCTACCGTAACGCGCACCCTGATGCTACCATAGCACACCGTGGTACCGGCGCAGTTAACCATAATAATGCCGCGCAACTGGCTGCTATAGCCCGTAGTAATGACGCTGCTAACCGTAATGTGGTAAGGGTAAATAACAGGCCTGACCAGCAAGGACAACAAGGCAGACCGAATACGCCGAATCAGCAGGAACAACAAGGTCGCCCAAATATGCCTAATCAGCAAGGCAGACCGAATATGCCTAATCAGCAGGAACAAGGTCGCCCAAATACGTCTAATCAGCAGGAACAACAAGGTCGCCCAAATACGCCTAATCAGCAAGGTCAACAAGGCAGACCGAATACGCCTAATCAGCAGGAACAACAAGGCAGACCTACTCGTCCTGACCGTTCACAGCAAGATCAGCAACAAGAACAACAACGCCAGCAACAGGAAACGCAACGAAATCAGCAGTTGGAACAACAACGCCAACAGAGGGATCAGCAACAACAAACTCAACCTCAGCAGGCACAAGGTCAAGCGCAACGCCAACAACAACAGATGCAGCAACGCCAAGAATATCAGCAGCGCCAACAGCAGCAAGCTCAGCAACAGCAGCAAAACCAGCAGCGTCAACAGCAACAGGCACAGCAGCAGCAAAATCAGCAGCGCCAACAACAGCAGGCGCAGCAGCAGCAGCAAAACCAGCAGCGTCAACAACAGCAGGCGCAGCAGCAGCAGCAAAACCAGCAGCGTCAACAACAACAGGCGCAGCAACAGCAACAAAATCAGCAGCGTCAACAACAACAGGCGCAGCAACAGCAGCAAGCCCAGCAACGTCAACAACAGAACGCTCAGCGTCAGCAGCAGCAACGCCAACAACAGCAGCAGCGCCCGCAAAGGCCGCAACAACAGCAGCCTCAGCAACAACCCGAGCATCAACAATAAGGCTTGCTGTAAAATAAAAAGTAGCACATATCTGTTTAATAGCAGATATGTGCTACTTTTATTTTAAATACTATTGTATCATGCGTAAACTATATGCCGGCCTTTCTATAGCAACATTTATTTTGTTGGCTGTATTATTTTTTTCTTTTAAAAGTAAATCAGTCGCCACGAAGGATACAAAAACCGATACGCAAATCAATTTTATAGAAAATTCGTGGACCGAAGCCCTTAAACAAGCTGCGGCACAACATAAATATATTTTTGTTGATGCCTATGCAACATGGTGCGGCCCCTGTAAAATGCTAAAGAATACTACTTTTAAAAATGCAAAAGCTGCCGAGTTTTTCAACAAAAACTTTGTTAATGTAGCTATTGATATGGAAAAAGGCCAAGGCCCTGCCCTGGCAAGCGAATGGGGTATGCGGGCTTATCCAACCTTAATTATTTTTGATTCGGCCGGTAAGCCGGTACTGGGCACGGTAGGTTATATCGGTTATAGCGATCTGATTAAATTTGGGCAGAAAGCGCTGAGCAAACAATAGCGTTAGCTGTTAATGACTTGCCGAACTGGTATCACGTTTTTTGGCAGCAGTGTCTTTTGGGTTATTTGATGGCCCGCCGAAACTGTTTTTTGGATTGCTATGGCAACAAGTAAATATCCCGGTTACGCTTAAGGCCATTACTAACATTAATAACTTTTTCATACTGATGCTTTATATTGCAGACAAAAGCAACTGGTTTTTGTTTATGAAAAAGCAAGTGCAAACAACTGATTTTAAAACCCATTAGCGTTAAAAACTAAACTTTCTCAATTATTTATTGTTATTAAAATTATGGATCATAATGTTTTTTTATTGGCAACCGACCCCAAGGACCCCTGTAGAGATGTTATTCACTCCCGCGATACGGATCTAAGGGTTAAGGTGTTTTGCGTAAGCAATGAAAATTTTGCGCCCAATAGTAACGAAATTCAACTGTATGGTTATGCAAATGATAAATTGTATGCGTTTGAAACCATTAATATAACACCGGATGATGCCTTGGATGTGGTTGCCGCCATACAATGGTATGCCAACTATGTGCATTACCCCGATATGGAAATTTTGCCCGAAGACCCACGCGAAGGCCATCACATGGCTATGTAATTTCTTTCAAGTAACTGTTTAACAAATAGTTAATAATTTTAATTTTATATAACCTATAACTGCGGCAATACCTTATTCTGCATTAAAAAAAGATCTTGCTCTGTAAAAAGCAGGATCTTTTTTATTTAAGGCTTTTCTTTACAAGCCTGTTATGGTGCTAACTTAGCAGCATGAATAACCTTAAGCAACTGTTGCACCAGCAATGTGCCGACCATATAACCGCGCGCATAAACAATGCACAGCATGCTATTGATGAAGCCCAGCAGGGCCAGCAACAAGAAACCAAAAGCAGTGCCGGTGATAAATACGAAACTGGCCGTGCTATGATGCAGCAAGAAATAAACCGTAGCCTCGGTGCCCTTAACGAAGCTAAAAAATTGATGGTTGCCCTCAATGCTGTAAGCACGGCAGGTTCTGCCCACATTGCCGATGCAGGCAGTATTGTAATTACCAACAAAGGCCGCTTTTACCTGGCCATAAGCGCAGGCACGTTAACCCTTAATGGCGAGAGTTATTTTGCTGTATCAACGGCATCGCCCATTGGCACCAAACTCAGGGGTAAAAAAGCCGGGGATAGTTTTGAAGTTAATGGCATGGGGTATGAAGTTGTTGAAGTGCTGTAGATGTTAACAAAATAGGGTGCTGAACTAGTTTCAGCACCCCGCAGGACAAGTTACAAATGTTGCATATTAAACTAAGCATATGGGATGCTGAAACAAGTTCAGCACCCTTGGTAAAAAAATCAAAGCTAATCATGTTGTTAACCCCTTAAGCGTACATAGTATCTCGTATAAATAATACAAGCAGAATATCACTGCTTGTATTATAAAATGTTTATGCAAAGCCATTCTCGTCTGCGCTTGGTCCGTAACTGCCTGGTATAGGGATATTTAATAGCCTTAAAAAAACACCTAATTGCGCCCTGTGATGCACAATCTGGTTTAGTGAGGTGCGGATCATTTCTCGTTTTTTGGAAGTGAGGTAGATCTGATCGCCAGAACGAAGTACCCAGGGCTGATCCAGTATACCCTCTTCGGCATTAGCCAGGGCTGCTTTACCACTTACAACGCTTTTTTCTAAGTTAGCCAACAACTGGGCGGTGGTATTTAATTGGGGTTCTTCCCAATCGTTATTGGCAAAATCAAGCTCGTTTGTAGTAAGCGCCATCGTAATCCAGTTTGGCAAGTCTGTTATGTGAGTGGCCAACCTTTTAATGGTCATGCTTTTGGGGTGAGGCTGCCAGCCGAATTTATCGTCGGGTACACGCTCCAGCATTTTGCGTGTGGTGGTGGTTTCGTTTTCGAGTTCTTCCGAAAAAATTTCAAGTAGTGACATAGCGGTGTTGTTTTTAGTTTACCTTACAAATAAACCTCACCGTAATGACAGCCCTATGTCAACAACTTTTTACGTTGATAAATTAATTGAAATATTTTCTACCATGCCTTGTATCTTCTGCTTTAGCAAATCGGGCTCTACAATAATGCATTGATCGGCAAAGGTCATATACCAGCGCGCAAAGCCCTCCAGATAGGGTGTCAGAAACTGCATTTCAATTACATCATCCATAATGGTTTCTGATACAAAGCCATTGTAATAACGTTGATCGCCCATGTAGCGTGCAACCTCTTTTTTAACCCGGATAATGATAGAGAACAAATCTGTTTCTTTATATAAAGTCTTTAAATGTTCTTTCAGCGGGGGGTGCATTTTTACAAAATTTTCACCAGTAACAGACAATCGCTCCAACCGGTCGAACCTAAAATCGCGGTAATTATTTCGCAAGCGGCAGTAAGCTATCAGGTGCCAGTGGTTATCCAGGTAAAACACACCAACGGGTTCTACCTCGCGGGTGGTTGATGTTTGTTTGTAAGCCGCAGTGTAGCAAATTGATAATACCTTTTTTTCGGCTATGGCCTGCAATATGGTTTGCAGCGGGTTAATATCATCTTTGATCTGCTGATGGTTGCGCGATCTTAATACTTCAATATGGTTATCAATAATTTCGAGATAGTCTTTATCTACACTTTTTAGCACCGCTTTAATCTTATACATGGCCGAACTATAGCTGGCACCATTGGCGTCGTCTGTTAACTGGGCAACTAACTTTTCGGCCGTTAAAAAAGCCGCAGCTTCATCACGGGTAAACATTACCGGAGGCAGGCGATAACCATCAACCAGTGAGTAACCTATCCCGGCTTCGCCAATAATGGGGATGCCTGCTTCCTCCAAAGTTTTAACATCCCGGTAAACTGTACGCAGACTAATGTTGAACCGGGTGGCTACGTCCTGTGCCTTAACCGTTCGGCGCGATTGTAGCTGGATTAATATAGCAGAGATACGGTCTATTCGGTTCATGATGTTATAGGCTGATGCAGATTGCTAACAAAAATAGCAAAAAGAATTGAAAGATGCCTGAGAAACCCCTCACTTCAGCACTCTCTGGGGGAGAGAGGGAGCCCATATATCCCTTAAAACCTGAACCCTAAATTTATATATGGCAATGAACCGTCTTTAGAGAAGCCCATTACAAACTGTACAATAAGCACACGTGCAGGTATTACAAAAATACCGCCGCCATAGCCATCATGCCATTCGTCAGATTTTTCGCCAGGCACCCATACCCGCCCGATATCATTAAAGCCTAACAAACCAACCGTACCCGGAAACAGGTAAGAGTTAAAGTTGAATAGCCTTAAACGCATTTCTAAATTATTATAAGCCATGGTACGGCCTGTAAAACGGTTGGTGTGGAAACCACGCAAGTTTTGCGGACCGCCTAAACGCATCTGCTGAAAAAATTCGGCATGGCCTAAAATAGTGCCCACGCCAACCCGGCTGGCGATGGTAAGAATAGAATCGCGGTCGGGATTAAAGTAGGCGTTAAACTCAGACAGTACCGAAGCATAGGTATTGTTACTGTTAACAGCACCGGTTAATGCAGTAACTGTGGTATTCCAAAACACCCCGCTGCTTGGGTTGGTAATATTATTGCGCGTATCATACCTTAAACCTGCAATTACACCGGCATATAACCTGGTTTTATATACATCCGCATCGGGGTTTTGCTGGTTATAGGTATCTAAAAAATGGCCGCCATTTTCTGATGCCGAGCTGTAGTAGATCTGGCTGGCTACCCCGCCACTTAATTGCCAGTTATTAACCGTGCGAAACAGGCGGGCATCCAGGTTAATGGTATTGT
>NZ_MPPL01000001.1:4405914-4430959 GCF_001911425.1 Mucilaginibacter polytrichastri
GGGCATCCAGGTTAATGGTATTGTAGTGATTACGGTAATATTCTATACCATGGTCATCATCCTTATTAAATACCGTGTTATTACCGATGCCAAAAAAGTTGGCGATGTTATTGGGCCCCCTCGAAAGCGCGCTGATATACAGATCATTATTACCAATGGCCTTTTTAAAATCACCGGTATAGCTAAACAAAAACGATTGCCTGCCCAGCGAATAACCCGCCAGTAAGGTTTGATGATAAGCATAAGGTTCTTTACGGAAGCCCTGTTTCTCGAACAGCATCCCGCCTATCAGCGTAATGCCTTCGTCTGTATTGTAATTGGCCAGTACAATAGGCGAGTTATTATTGTATTTAAAAGCCGTACGATCAAAGGAATTTACGAGCGTATCCGTAGCCGTGCGAATTTTGGCATCGGCACGCGATGGCAGGCTATTTTTCTCGTCAGACCGGTCGTACACATACAGATCATTGCGGTTATTCAGTTTTTTATCTACATAGAAGCTATCCACACCATCGCCGCCTATCATGCGTACTTTAATGGGCGAAGCCTCGGTACCGGTTACATTAAAAACATCTTTACCACCCAAACCATACAGCCTGATCTCTTTGGTAACCGATGGATCAAATACGCGGTGGTAGATTACCTGGGCAGTATCACCGCTCTTTTTAATTTTATGGATAGTTACTTCTACTTTACCACCAGCCTGCTCGTCTATATCAAAACGCTCCATTTTATTAGTAGCGGGGATATCCACATGGTCTGCCAGGAAGTTATAATAGATCAATCCTATTTTTTCGAGATTATCCCTGCGTTTCTCTAATTCGGTGATCAAATGCCCGCCCGACATGCGGTAGATATTACCCGGCATCCGTTTCATAGCGCTTATTATCAGGCTGTCTGTTAACAAACGCTGCACATCAGCAATCTGCTCTTTCCAATCGGCTTCGCTTAATTGAGTTAAAAAATACCGGTCGAAATAGCGGGCATTAAAGTTCCAGCCCGGCACATCACGAATATCGCCCGTGTAGGGCTGTAGCTGCGATTTTAAAAACTGGTGCGCCAATACCCATGGAAAAATTCCGGATGTGGTATAAAACACCTTATCCCGGTCGCGCGGTATCGGGGTATAAACGATGCCGGTGTCACCCTTATCATGTACCCAGCGCCATTGATCTTCGTGGCGGTCCCAGTCGCCAATTACAATATCCAGCAGACGGGCACGTAATACTAGTTTTTGCTCAACGCGGTTATCATTATCGGCCTCCAGTTTTTTTTCGGCTTTTTCAGTGTTATCGCTTTTGTCTACATCCAGCGGGTCCCGGTCTTCAAACAGGAAAACATGGTTCGCATAATCTTTACGATATTTTCCTAAGCCCGGGTCATCAGCCACATAAACAATCTGCGGATCTGAGTGCGGGATGCCCAATGCTTGTGCTAATGGCGGTACAATCAACGCCGAAAATGGGTGCGAAGTTGAAACTTCATCCTGCAAAATATCTTTAACAATAGTTTTACGCAAATCGGGCGGTAATGCGCGATCTGGATATTTTTGTACCGTACGTAAACGCCAGTCGTTACCCAGACTATCTTTTAGCTGCAGCGATTGGGTTTGTTTACCACCACCTTTTCCAACAATTTTTAAGCCGCCTTTTTCTTTCTCAAGATAAAAAACTTTCATATTTACCGGCGTAGCCCATAGCTTCCGGTAGTTTTCTCCAAATAAGGTACGGTGAAAATTTGTTACGCTATCGTACTCGGGCGCTACGGCAATTTTAATACTATCGCCTTTTATAATTTGCGCAAAAGCAGGCATAACGCTATTGCACAGCAGCGTTATTAAAAAAACGATGGAAATTTTGATGCTTTTATTAAAGTACATGTATAGCTTATAATCGATGATTTTTGTGGTTAAACATTTTGCATGAAGCAAATTAATACAATAACACAAATAGTTAACATTTGTGCGAAGGATAATTCACATTAATCAGTGTTACTACAGATTAATTAGTATGAGTTTCTACGTTGAGCCTTAAGGCTTTTAAGCCGGTTACGCCCTGCAATTCTTCCAGATTATGGTGTTCAACAATTCCGGATAACATTTTTTCATCCTGAAACTCTTTAATGTAGGGCATAAATTCATCTGCCTCACTATCGCTGGAGTAGATGAGTGCTATGGTGCCCGGCTGGGTAAGCCGCTCATCCGTATCTTTAATCAACACCTTATCAATTCGTTTTTTGATCACCTCGTAGCGGATATTGTAGGCACCTTCTACATCAAAACGGCGTTCATCTTTCCTAAAACAAATATCAATAGGCGCCGAATGTACAAATATAAGTTGCGTGGTTTCCAGTTTACACTTCATCAGGCCGGTAAGTTTACCGGTGATCTGTGCAATTTTAATCATAGATTTTAACTGCCAGCGACGAAAGGCGCCTAAATGATCCGGATCGAACGGTTGATCGGGGGCCAGTGACTGCCCGGTATAAATATCATACTCCACGCCATCCGTCCTAAATTTTTCGAAATAGCAGGGATAGATTTGCTGCAGCTTGCCCTGCGCCCTTTCAAAGTAATTATTAAGCGCGGTATTAATCATTGTCATCGACTCTTCCAGCTCGCGCCTGCCGGCAAAACCTTCGCCTGTCAGCTCGTTGGTGGCTTCAAAATAAGCGTCAATTAAAGGTTTGGTTTCCGGGAATTCTACTTTTATCTGATCCAGTACGGGATAGATTCTAATCTCTAAAAATTCTTTGATATTCAGCTCATCGCTGTCTGTAATTTGTTTACCTATACGGATTAGCCATGCTTCACATTGTTTAATCAGCTCTTCTTCTACAGATAGGCCTGCAATTTTAGAGAATACTTTAAATATATCCGACAGCTTGTTAAGCAACGTGCTCAGATCCTGCTGTAAGGCGATATTCCTTTTGGCGGTAGAACTACGGATATCTATAGCACCGTAATGCGGGGTCACGTTTTTAAATGAGATCGTTTTTATTTCTACATCTTCCGGGTTATCACGCCGCTGGCGGATATAGTTCCAGGCTACTTCATTAAATTTCCACTCAACAGATTGCTGCAGCGTTGTAAATTTATCTTTAATAATATCCTCAATACGCTCATTAAACTGTACAATACTGTTGTTTAACAGCTGTGATAATAATGGTACGGCAGCCTCCAGTTTAGAGAGTAGTTTTTCATAATGAATGATATCCTTTTTTGAATAAATCTCCATTACCCCGGCCAGCTTGCGGTTATGGTAAACCGGCATTACCCCGTATGAAATGATACCGGCCTTTTTCAGTGATTGCAGATAAATGTTTTCCCTGGCCTTATCATCATAAATTTCGTTATAGAACAGGGCTTTGGGATTTTTGATGTACGCCTGGGTAAGAGCCCCATAGGTTTCTTCGGATACATGCTGATCTGCATAAGCCTTAACCAGTACGCTGGTAAAACACTCTTCGGTATCATAAACCAATTTGCCGTTTACCTTTAAAAAGGGTAGCAAGCCAAATTCAACACTACTATTGCCGGTAAGGGTTTGCAGGGCATGTGTAACCTGCTCAAAAAGATCATTTTGGTTGGCAGTATCATTAACCAGCGCCAGCCTGATGTTTTCGATAGACTGATCTGCCGTAATATCTTCAATAGTAATAATGGCAAAGCCCTCAATCCTGAACATACTGAGCGGGATAACCTCTGCCAGTGCCTCTGCCCCTATGCCTGCCTGTAAATATTCTTCAATTAAATCTGCCTTTAACTCGGGGAGTGTTTGTTTGGCCGTAACTTCCACAAAACTGGTATCCATGTGGATGCTGAAATACTTCTCCAACCCGTCGGCATTACCTTCTTTCTGGTAAATGGTATCGGTATTTACGTCTGACGAAATGTGATATAGTTTTTCGAGCACAAGCCTATAAATATATAATTCCAGCCGCTTGTTAAAAGCATTGGCACCCTGGTTAATAATGGTTTTAGGGTCTGCGTTATAATCAGTTATAAATTGCACAAAGGCATCTGTGCCATATACCACATCGCCGGGGATAGGCATACCTATGCCCCAATAAAAATTGGCTTCATCAACAATAGGCGGCGATAATACGGCGTAGATGGTTTCTAACACCTGTTTGTATTTTGCCGCATCTTCTACCGCAATGGGGTACTGCAATTCGGGGTGTTCGGCTATTTTATTGAGCAACAGCTTATAAAATTCGGCCTTTATGGTTTGTTCTGTAGCTACGCGGCGCTTCAAATCATTCGCAAATACATGGAATGAAAATGCGGCATCAACCGCATCTGCCAGCTTCAGCTTTTTATCTATATGGAATACGTTAAACTGCATTACTATTTATATACTAAGATAACCTGCTTTTGGATGTTATTAATTAGATATTTAGTTTTAAGGTAATATACGGATACCAACCGTCTTTAGAATAACCCGTTTGTAATTGCAGCAAAACCAGGTCTGCAGGTGCAAAATACATACCGCCTGCAACACTGTTATGCCAAACTTTCGACGGCTGATCGTTCCCCCAAACCCTGCCCAGGCCGTAAGTTGCCGTAACGCCATACTGGCCCGGCAA
This sequence comes from Mucilaginibacter polytrichastri, assembly GCF_001911425.1. Lineage (GTDB taxonomy): Bacteria > Bacteroidota > Bacteroidia > Sphingobacteriales > Sphingobacteriaceae > Mucilaginibacter > Mucilaginibacter polytrichastri. Next base: position 4,410,502 of record NZ_MPPL01000001.1, read on the forward strand.
AATATAAGGAGCCAAATTATTAATTTTCACCCTTGCCGACAGGTTATTATAAAACATTTGCTGCCCTGCAAAACGATACTGGCGAAACCCCGGCATATTATCGGGGCCGCCCAAAAACATGGATTGATAAAAGGGCGTTTTACCGAAAGTTAAGCCACCACCCATTTTATCACTGATAACAAACGACGAATTGGTGGTTACACTTTTATACAATTGCAGTTCCGGCGTTATTTGAAAATAGGAGCTCGAATAGGCATTTAAGCCCGCCATGCCCTGTAGCTTCAGGCCGAGGTATAGGCCCCAGGCGGGCAGCGTTGCATTGTTGCGCTTGTCATCAATATAAATGGCATTGATACCGGCATAAACCTTGTCTTTGGTAATAAACCGGCTATCATAATTATGAATAAGGGCCGGGTCATTAATTAACCTAATGTTATCATCGCCCTGGTAATGGTAGTATTGGAAGGTTGGCCCAATGCGCACGTTTTCTGACCCGGCTGCATTGCGGAAACGGGCATTAGCATCAAACCCAATCAGATTAAACTTAGCCCGGTAGTAGGTTTGGTAATCCCCTGTTTTGTTGAAGCCTGTATTGTTACCCTGCCCAAAATAGTTGATCACGTTTGGCGTGTAAACGTGGGCCTGCAATTCCAGGTCGGCTTTACTTAATGCGTGGAACCACTCGCCGGTATAGCGCAAGCGGTTGGCATCATTACCAAAGCCATGCATTAGCGTAACCTGTTGCGTGCTGCCCGGTGCCTTGCGAAAACCCTGACGAATGAATTTAACACCACCTTCAATCCAAAAGCCATCATCGGGATTGTAGCCTGTAGAAAGCAAGGGAATTGTATTATTAAACAAATTAACCGGCACATAACCCACCGTGGTAGAATCATCAGAAAAATGCTTAGTCACCCTGCCAGCCGCGGGGCCGCTGAACATGGCGTTACTTTGTTTACCGTAAACTTTGGTATGCGCATTAGTACTGGTGACGTAATAACTTTTTTGCCCCTTGCCGCCTATCAGCCTCACTTTAATTTTAGCCGATTGATCATCAACCGATACACTATCCTGCCCCTTGCCGGCATAAATGCGCAGCTCCCGGGTGATACGATGGTCAAACACTTTAGAGAACAATGCATAACTGATACCCCCATCTGGAGTACGTTTGTAAACGGATACCCGCACGTTGTTGTCTGTTGTATCTTTGATGATAAACAGCTCATCCACATCTGTGGCTTTGATATCGACTATGCGGTTAAAAAAGCGGTAATATTTGTCTGCTGCGGTTACCAGATTATCGCGGCGGCGTTGCATCAGTTTTAGCAATTCATGATGACGAAGATCATAAACAGCTTTTGGCAATTGATTTAAAGATGCATTCAATACCGAATCTGTTATAGCTGCAGTAAATTGTTTGGCAGTTTGCATCCAGGTATCGTAGACAATGCCCGATAAAAAGCGGGCATCAAGCTCGCGGCCATTGTAATAAAAATCATTGATATTGTCCTTTTTAGCTTTATATCCTTTCAGGTAGGGCGACACCCAGTCGGCAGATGCCAGTTTGTGTATCAGGCCCTCATTGATAAAAAATGCGGCCTCACGGTTGCGGGGTTCGGCACTGTAATATTTGTTTTTGCCCCGCTGCTTATCGGCCCAGCGCCACTGGTCCTGCTGCTGGTCCCAATCGCCGATGAACCAATCGAGCAGCCTTGCCCGGTAAAATTCCAGGGTATCAACCCGGTTAGCATTGTCCTTATTCAGCTTCCGCATCATTAAACCTGTGTTATCAGTTTTGCGGCCGGGATCGCTTTCTTCGAGCAGGCAAATGGTACCGGCAAAATCTTTTTCATAAAAGCCCAGTTTCCTATCCGGCGATACCCAGCCAATAACAGGTTTAGTATGTGGCACCTTAATGGCATTCGCCAAAACAGGTACCATCAGCGAAGCATATGGGTGCTGGCCCGACATGGCATCATCTATCCACGATTTGGCAAAAGTTTCCCTCCGGGCACCGGGTAATAAAATTTCGGGATATTTTTCAATGCTGCTTAATAGCCACTCCTTACCGCTTGCATCCTTTAACCGCAATGATTTGGTTTGATGTACGCTGCCGAATTGTACCGGCGTTAACCCACCTTTAAAGCTGCTTACTTTAATAACCGGCAACTTTACGGGTGCAGCCCATTCTTTCCGGTAATTTTCGCCATATAGTTTGCGGTGCAGGTTGCCCACCTGGTCGTATTCGGGCCGGGCTTTTACAATTACACTGTCGGCTGTTATGGGTTTATTAGTGCTCAATAGCGGCGGGGCAACGGGTTTGTAAGGCTTAGTATAAGCGAATACTTCGTTAAAAACAGTATCAGTACCTGCGTAGTAGGTAAACTTAATACTTTTATCAGCCATCAAATCGGCGGTTACAAAACCAGGCTTGGTTTGAGCATACAGGGCATATTTCCCTTTTTTTACAAAAGCCTCTTTGGCACCCGAGCCGCTTACCACCTGGATCTGCTCATGATCTTTAATAAACTGCAGCCCATGCTCGTGCCCGGATACATGGATCACGTTAGGGAAATCTTTAAATACACCGTTAATCTTCGCAATCATGTTGCGGTATAGCGGATGCCCCTGATCTTCTGTTATCGAAAATGTACCACGCAACAAAGGGTATAAGGCTCCCAGGCCCGGCAAAGGCACATATAATTTTTTATTAACTGATGTAAGCGGAAAAAAGTAGTCGACGATATTATAATAGCCACCATGGTGCCCGTACGACCAGAACGGGTGATGGTCTGCCAGCATAATTATTTTATCGCGATTCCGGTTTAATATCTCGCGGAAGCGGGCGGTAATTTCATCACCGGTTTTGCAATCGCAATCGGCATCGGGGTTTTCTTTACTGTAGATATAAACCCACCACTCAGAATCGAAGGCAATAACGACCAGGTTATCATTGATCTTAATTTCATAAGGGCCGGGGCAACCATTCTCTGGCACTACCTTTAATAAGGAATCTTTTTGCTCGCTGATGTATTCCCACTGCTGCTTTATTTTTGCCAGACCCTGCGGGCCCATCCGGTCCCAATCATGGTTGCCGGGGATAAAATAAACCGGGGCGCCTTTGCTGCGCATCGGCTGGTATTGCGATTGCAGAATGCCTTCGGTTTCTTTTTCTTCTTTACTGCCGGGCAGGCCCATCCCTGTCGGGTAAATATTATCGCCCAGATAAATTACGGTGGTTTTACCGGTAATAATTTTACACTGCGCATGGGTTAGTACACCACCCTGCTGCTTATCTGCTTCTCCTGCATCACCAATATAAATAATACGATGCACAACATTATCCTGTGCTTGTACAGCGCAGGATATTAACAACAATAAGCAACACAGTAGTTGTTTCTTCATATATAAACACCGGGATTATTTACCCGAATAATTAAATTTCAATACCGTTCCGGGATCAATCTTGTCGCCCTCGTTAGAGATGTATAAGTTGTTCTGACTATCAAACGCAATACCCTCCGGTTGCGGGAACACGGCCGGGTTTAATTTAAATACCTGCATCACTTTCCACTGCTCGTTAAGTATCACCAATAATTTATTAACAGATGATACCACATACCATTGCTTGCTACGTGGGTTTTGCGCCAGCGCCGAGGGATGAAAAGATACTTTCTGATCATTTAGCTGATCGGCAATGTGTTTTACATTGATCCTGAAATTTCCGTTTGCAGTTAGTTTGCCATCGCCACCCAGCTGAAAAATGAAGCCGCTGGTTTGCTTGCTGGTTTTGTCGATATCGCAATGCTTACACATTACATATACCTGGCCCTGCTCGTTGGCGTACATGCCTTCAAATTCGCCCGGGGGCAGCAGGCCTTTAAACTCCTGCGCATTGTCAATTTTAGTCCCGTTTACATCGCTCAGCGGGAATGTATATAGTTTACCCTTGCTTTGCAGCATCACTACCTGCCCGTTAGCAATAGCCATATCCTCAAAATCGCCGGTTTGTTTAAAACTGGAAAACTTGGCTTCTTTATCGCCAGGTTTCATGTAGTATACACGGCCGTTCTCATCCTCTTCGGCATAAAGCATGGCAGCATTACCTTTGTTAAAGGCAATGCCCGAAATTTCTTCGAGATTATCTGGCATAAAATATTTTACCGGTTTGTTGAGGTTGTAACCTTCGGGACTAAGAAAATCTGCTTTGGGTGCACACGACAATAGAGCGAATATCGCTCCCGAAGCCATTGTTAAACCAATATACTTTAGTCTGTTTTTTCTGGGGATAACTGTTATATTTTTTAATGACATTTTATATGATACTAGGGGTTAAATCTATTCTTCGCCTGGCTATTATTAAGAAATGGTTAAGCGCATAGTAATATACACGTACCTAGCGGCAATGTTTACTTTGATGTTTAATTTTGATGGAGCCTCACCCAGCCCTATCCAAAAGAGAGGGCTTAATAAGCTTAAACGTTTTCGTAGAATTCTAAATCCATATTAGTATCATTACTAATTATCTCATTTATTTGTGTTGCCCACGCAAAACCAGTTATGAAGAATTTTTTAGACGATAATTTCTTACTGCCCAATAAATCGGCAGAACGCTTATATCATGATTATGCCAAACAGATGCCGATCATTGATTATCATTGCCACCTGCCGCCCGATCAGATTGCACAGGACCTTCGTTTTGATAACATTACCCAGATCTGGCTTTACGGCGACCATTACAAGTGGCGTGCCATGCGTGCCAATGGTGTAAACGAAGCCTACGTTACCGGTAATAAGAGCGACTTTGAAAAGTTTGAAAAATGGGCAGCTACAGTACCTTATACCCTGCGCAACCCGCTTTACCATTGGACACACCTGGAATTGCAGCGCTATTTCGGCATCACCGACCTGCTGGGACCGGGTACAGCAAGAAAAATCTATGAAGATTGTACCGCCAAACTGCAAACGCCTGAGTTTAGTGTACGCAGCCTGCTTACCAAAATGAACGTAGAGGCGGTTGGTACCACCGATGACCCATTAGATAAGCTCGAATACCATCAGCAGCTTAAACAGTCTGGTTTTAGCACTAAGATACTACCTGCCTATCGCCCTGATAAAGCCATGAATGCGGACGATTTAACTGCACTGAATACTTATATCGATAAACTGGCGCAAGTAGTAAATATCGATATTGCTGATTACGATGCTTATTTACAGGCATTGAAAAGCCGTCATGATTATTTTGCAGCAAACGGATGCTCACTATCCGACCACGGCCTGGAGCAGATCTATGCCGAAGATTATACGGAGGAAGAGATCAGGAGCATCTTTAAAAAGATCCGCGATAATCACCCACTTTTACCGCTTGAGATCCTGAAATTTAAATCGGCAATGCTGTTTGAATTTGCCCTGTGGGATCACAAAAAAGGCTGGGTGCAGCAATATCACTTAGGTGCATTACGTAATAACAACAGCCGTGCCTTAAGAACATTAGGCCCCGATACCGGCTGGGACTCCATCGGCGACTTTAGCCAGGCCCGGTCGTTATCCCGTTTTCTGGATAAACTGGACAGCCAGGACAGGTTAGCTAAAACCATCATCTACAACCTTAATCCTGTTGATAACGAAATGATGGCCGCCATGGTGGGTAATTTTAATGACGGCTCTGTAGCAGGCAAGGTTCAGTTTGGTTCGGCCTGGTGGTTTAATGACCAAAAGGATGGCATGACCCGCCAGATTAACACACTCTCTAACATGGGCCTGCTAAGCCGCATGGTTGGTATGCTTACAGATTCGCGCAGCTTTATGTCCTTCCCCCGTCACGAATATTTCCGCAGGTTACTTTGCAGCATCCTGGGCGAAGATATTGAGAAGGGTGAGCTACCCGCAGATTATGAATGGGTAGGTAAAATTGTGCAGGATATCAGCTATAATAACGCGAAGGGGTATTTTAATTTTTAGGGTGAGGTCTGCTCTAATATTTGTCATGGCGAGGAGGAACGACGTGGCATTCTCGTCGCACGCTAATTCGATCTACATAGCTACGAGATTGCCACGCTATCGCTCACAATTGTAAAGGTCAAGTAATTCGGTAACAGAATTAGCTTTATACAATTAAAGCTAACGTTATGCGGAACATTAATAATGACCTCACCTTAAAACGGAACTATTTAAGTAAATATCGTTTTCTAATTGGAGAGTATGAACAGGTAAAGCGCGGGGAGCACCCTGTATTCAGATTTGCCAAAGATTTCTATTTGGCTCATGATACAGATGCAAGGGCTTTTTTAAAGTATTACAATCTTTTCAAACAGTCTGGTAATGAAAATGATCTGTTGCCAGGCAAGCGCGGACCTAAGTATGGGAACCGCAGGCCATCTGATGAAGATGAGCAGCAGATATTAAACCTTCGGGACCGGGGTTGCAATAAGTTTGAGATCACGAATCAACTTAAACAGAAATCAAATAACTTTACACCATCACCATCAGGGGTATACAACGTCCTGAAGCGGCATAACCGGAATCGTTTAAAGCCGGCAGACCGGGAATTAAAGGTAAAGATCATTAAGGAACGTATGGGCCAGTTAGGGCATATCGACTGTCATCACTTAAGCAAAAGTGTGATCAGGGGGCAAAACAGGAAGCTTTATCTGCTGTGTGTGCTGGATGATTATTCACGCGTAGCCTGGGCGCAGGTGATGGAGGACATCACCGCACTAACCACCATGTTTACTGCTATGCATTGCATGCAGGCAATCAAAAGAGAGTTCGGTATCCAGTTCGAGGAAATGATCGCAGATAACGGGCCTGAATTTGGGCCAGCTGGCAGTCAAAACAAAAACAAGCACCCGTTTGAAAGAATGCTAATGGAAACCGGCATTAAACGCCGTTACATGAAACCCTACAGGCCACAAACCAACGGCAAGGTTGAACGCTTTTGGAGGACATTAAAAGAAGATCTTATCGAAGAAACAGATTTTGATACCCTGCAAGAGTTAGAAGACGAATTGTTAAAATATCTTGTTTATTACAATTGGGAAAGACCGCATCAAGGCATTAACGGCAAAAAACCTATCGAAATGTGCACCCTAAACAACAAATAATAAATACCTAATTCTGTTACCGAATTACATAACCCTTACAACAATGACAATATTAAATATTAGAAGCTAAAACTTATAACACCTCGACCCATCACTCCCAACATAACTACCCGATTTTCTTGATGAGCCTCTATCTATATATAAACCTACAGACAGCTCATGACTGCCGTAGTTATAATTACCCAGGGCGTTCAGCGCATGATCATAAGAGTAGCCTATGCGCAGGTTGGGGGTGGCAAAAAATTCGATAATGCCGCCAAAAGCATTTTGGCTGGGCAAATCGTTTTGCAGGTTGTTTTTTTGATACAGCTTAACAGAACTGCGGTAAAATGCCCCGATTGACAGGCGCTCATTCATCAATATAAAACCGTCGATATCTAAAGATGTCGGGCCTTTTACATCATCCTTCAGCAAAATAACCGGCTTAAATTTCATCTGCTCGTTAATACCAATAAGCGCACCTGCGGTTAAGTAAAAGTGTGGTTGAGGTATAGGTACCAATATGCTCGATTCATTATTCTTTAATATAAACTTACCCAATATATTGGTGGCGGAGGCCCCGGCAAAGTAATGCGCTGTAGAATAATAGATCCCAAAGTTGGCATCGGGTGTCAGGCGGCTTTGCGACCCTACGGGCACGGCCTGGTCGCCGGGAGTAATGGCATTTAACTTTGCCCCGTCAATACCCAGCTGCATCATCCCGGCGGCAATGCCGAAAGACAGTTTAGAGTTTTCGTCTTCGCCCACACGAATGCGGTAGGCATAATTTAAATAACCGGTTACCACACTTTGCGCACCTATCTGGTCGCTGCTTAATATTACCCCAAGGCCTACACTTCCGTTTTGAAAAGAACCATCACCCGCCACCGCAAAACTTTTAGGCGCACCATTAACCCCCACCCATTGCGAGCGGTAGTACGATTGGATAAACAGATCGTCCTTATAACCCGCATAGGCCGGGTTAATATAAATACCATTAAAAATATACTGGCTAACCTGTGTGTCTTGCTGTGCCCTGGCACAAAGGGCGGTTATGGCAAACACCAACAGCAAAATGGTCTTTTTCATTTTTCAGTTAATTAGTTTTAGCCCTCAACAGGGTGATATACCCTTTATATACGTCCCATTTTCCACTACCTGGCTGCTGCACTTTAAGCAGGTAGAAATAAGTGCCTTCATTAAGCCCTTCTCCATTCCACTCGTTATTATAGCCTTTCTTTTGGTACACTGTAGATCCCCAACGGTTCATCACAATAAGCTCATTACCCGTGTAGTTACCCAAACCGGGTATCTCAAACGTATCGTTAACACCATCGCCATTAGGGGTAAATACATTAGGTATGGTTAAACCCAGCAACACGATGGTATTACTTGCTGTATTATTAGCCAGATCTGGGTCTGTTTCTGCCGCGCTTACACTGGCTGTATTGGTAATTGATGCATATTGTAGCGCTTTCACACGATAATCAAACGAGGTTGACTGCCCTGTCTCGAGTTTATCCAGCGTCCAGGTTATTTTCTTATTATAATCTGTATATACCGCGTTACCCATTGCCGGTGCAGTTAATTGCTGAAAAGCAACTTCGCCGGGCAGGCGGTTTTGTACGTTAACGCTTGTAGCGGTAGATGGCCCGTTATTTTTAATCATGATGGTATAGGTAAACGGTGTCTCTAAGTTCATAGAACTAAGTGCGGATGTAAGTAAAATTGACATATCTGCCGATACGATGTTGCCCGGTATTTTAACCACTACGTTAATAGGATCTGATAGTTCTGAAGCGCAGTCGCCCGAATTTATACTCATCACCTGGTAAGTACCGGGGCTGTTAACCACGTAAAAATCTTTAGTAGCATTGGCTATCTTATCTCCATTTTTTAACCACTGAAAAGCCACCCCATGAACAGATGCGGCATGTAATGTAGCCGTTTGCCCCTGCAGTATAGTTACAGTTTGACCTGCTATTGGGGGAGCGGCGTTGCCGGCGCTCCCCGTTGCAGCAAGTATTAGTGCAACCATAAAAGCAACAAATACTTTGTGGTTACCCATGGGTATGGTTTAAATTAATTAGTGCAATAACTTTCAACTATGGTACAATAGTTACAGTTGGTTTAGTTGGGTTAGGCTCAACTGTAACGGTTTGTGTATTTGATACTGCAGTTGTACAAGCCGGCCTGATGATGTACTTAACGCTAACCGTAAATGCCTGGGCACCCAGCGTGGCATCAGTAGTGGCGTTTAATGTATAAGTTGTATTGGTTGCACCGGTTATAGCTGTTCCGTTTTTTGACCACTGATAGGTATAGCCAAATACATCCGTATCTGTGGCTTCTGTATTTGCGGCCGTTGCCGTTAACACGGTGGTACCAATTGCGCTAACGCAAGCAGCTGCGGGCCCTGTTACCGTAGCTGTAATATTAGGCAAAGCATATATAACAACAGGCGTAGATGGATCTGACGTACAATTAGTGTTAGATGAGGTTGATACATAGGTATAATAACCCGGCGCTGGCGGTACATCAACCAAATTGGCTGTAGTACCCGCCAGGGTTACCGGCGTACCTGTTAAATCTTTACCAGGGTATCGTAACCATGCATATGTTGTACCTGATGATGCCGCAAGCATTTTTACCTGTTCTGCCGGGCAATAAACGGCTACAGCGCCGGTTAAACCAGCCAAAGTGTTAATTTGGGCTTTTGCTGTAATGCCCCCCATCATGATGATGAATGTGAGCAGGATTCTGAATAATGTTGACTTTTTCATGTTCTTTTTGGGTTCTAGGGTTTTATATTTAAAGTGTTACGTTTACTACTGGTTGTGTTGGTTTGGTATCTACAATTACACTAAAGGGCAGGCCTGTGCTACTGCAGGTAGTAGTGCCGTTTTTTACGGTAATGATGCCTGTGTAAGTGCCTGCCGCGGCACCGGCCGGTACTGCTACCGTAATAGCCCCCGGAGGTAAAACAGCATCTGTGATGTTTACAAAACCCGCCGTAATAGCAGGAGGATCCCAAACAATGCTGTAGCTAGTTGGTGCGTTACTGGAGGTATAAGGCATACTTGCAGTGGTTGTGCCCTTACAAGTTCTGGGTATTGCAGAATTAGTGATAGTTGGTGCCGGGTTTACATTTATAGTTACCGGTATACGGTCGCTCACCTCCGTACAGCCAGTACGGCTGGCTTGTACATAATACGTATTGGCAGCAGTTGTGCTCAGGCTGCCGGCGGGTGGGGTATAAGATGTGCCTGTTGTAATAGCGGTGCCGCCGGTTGCTGTACTATACCAGCTGTAAGTGGTACAATTTGGCTGTGCATTGTTAATGGCCAATGTTGCTGTGCTACCCTGGCAAATAGTTTGCGATGCAGCCACAGTACCCCCAATGGTAGTTACCGGGGTGGCCGGCAAGCGTTTTATATCATAAATGCGGAGAGCTGTACCCACAGCAGCTACGCCGCCTAATTGTATATCTACCCTATCAAATGCAGTACCGGTAGGGAGCGACTTGATATCCAGTTGGTATTCTTCATTACCTGTGGTACCGGGTAACAGTGTTAACGACAGATTAGTAGAATTGCTTAGAATGGGAGCCCCCACCGCAGTACTGCCATTATAGAGCTGAATTGTAAAGTTTGACAATGCCCCCAGATTAATTACCCCGCTACCACTGTTATTTTGCAATATCATCCGCACTACATCGCCGGGTTGCGATGGCGTGTTAAAAATTGCGGTTAAATACACTTCACTTAAAACCTGTGCGCCTAAATTGAGGGTAGCATATGTGCTTAAGCTATTGTCAATAGCATTAGTTGGGTTAGTTACCGAACCTGTTGCGTTAACCAGGCTAACGCCGCCTGCGCGTACGCCGGATAGCACATCAAGCGCAGTACCGCAGTCGGCAACGGCAGGCGTGGCTTGCATTACATAGGCATCATATAAATTCATGCTCTGGCCTATGGCAACGCCAGACATTGTAACCCACACGCCATCGTAATTAGCAGTTGGCGTAATGGTTAGCTCCATATCACCCGCGCCATTGGCAACGCCTACTAACGATGAAAGCGTAGTTGCAGAACCCGCAGCGGTGGCTTGCCAGGTGAAACCTGTACTAATGTCATTTTTTAACCCGGTAAATGGCTGAATTGTAACGCCACCTAATAATGCGACTAATGATGCCGGAATATTAACCTTTACCGTAACCGGCGTGCCAGAAATAATTTGACTGCTGAAAGACAAGAACTGCGTAACCGTAATTAAGCTGCCCACCCCTAACGGTCTGTTTATTACTGAGTAGGTAGTAATGTTGCCATCTGCCGCATTAGTTGGGTTGGTAACTGATGTTAGCGCACCAGCGTTAACCTGTTGGCTGGTAGCATATCGCCGGACGGGATAGGTACATTGAGCCCGTGCAACACCACTGATGCCGGCTATGCATAATAGCAAAGCCAGGTAGCGATACAGAGTGGTTAATGTTTTATTTCCGTGCACAGCAAGTGATAATAGTTTGGCTATTCCCGGTGCCTGAAACCATACTAAATCATGGTAATGTGATGCATAAACCGGGGAACTATTTATCTAATTTATCTAGGAAACAGGGCTTTACAGCGATTCATTTTGTTCATTAAACCCTGTTTTGTTCAGCCTGTGCACTGCTTGCTGCCAGCGAAATAAGATTTGCCGGATTAACCAAATTTTATTTATTTTTACGATTGAATTTATTTGCTTAACCGCAAATAAACATCTACCTGAATATTCCTGTAGGCTTATGGAGAGTTGGATCAAATATTTAGATTAGACAATTTGGAACCGCAAAGACAGATTTTACTGAACCAAACACCTTACACTTTGCAAGATCTGTATAACAGGTATGCAGGTATGCTTTTGGGATATCTTTCAGAAATTGTGAAAGATCATCAAAAGGCCGAACAGCATTTAGTAAGCATTTTTAACGCTATTCCGCAACATTTACACGAGATTAATAATACAGATACCAACATTTGGTGTCAGTTGCAACGCTTAGCTAAGAAACACTTGTCAGATTCGTTCGTTGTTGGAGGAGGAAGCCATTTGGGAAATGGAATAAACACCCGGCAGGATAAAAATAAATTTCTTGACCGAATGACCGACGAGCAACAATTAATTTTTTCCAGCATTTATTACAACCACAAAACAACATTACAACTGGCAAAAGAGTTAAATAAACCAGAGGATTTAATACGTACTACTTTAAAAGAAGCGTTTGCGATAATCAGAAAGGGGCTATGAATATTCAGAATTATATAGATAGCGGTATACTCGAAATTTATGTATTGGGCTCGGCATCCGAAGCGGAGACCCAAGAACTGCTGGATTATAAAGAAAAATTTCCTGAAGTAAAGCAGGCCCTTTTTGAGTTGGAAACCGACATGGAGCGTATTGCCCAACAAATGGCCATTAAACCTCCGCCGACCACCTGGCTAAAAATTCAGGAAAACCTGAACGAACTGATCGAAATGCCGGAACCAGAGCCACTCCGTTTAAAACAGCTTGGTGAACCTCAAGAACCCTATCAAAAAAAACGCGATCAGCAGTTTATCGAGGTAGAATCGGAATCGAGCCAGATGCGGCTTCACAAATCGTGGCGGTGGGTTTTTGCCGCTGTATTTGTATTAAGTAAAATCTTTTTGGGCTGCACGATATACTTCTACTTAGAAAACCGCCAAATAAACCGGGAATTGCAAGAGTTAAGAACAGAAGTGAAACAACTGCAAAGCAAATAAGCGGTACATACCTTAATTAACAAAGGCATCCCTAAAAGATGCCTTTGTTAATTAAAAATAGAAAACGGGTGTCACGTAAATTTAATTACAAATCCGAATATCCCGCTGCGTGCATTAAAATAATATCAGCCTTTGATACTGTATTTTGATACTCCGGCAAAGCCGATAACTTTTTCCAGTAAGCATCATCGCCAAAAGCCTTCCAATGGGCGTCATGTGTGGCCATATTATCGAAGCTGGTTAGGTACATGAGGTTAGGCATGCGGGAGCCGGCCAGTACGTGAGCATAGAAAACGGCGTTGAACCTCAGACGGGCAAATAAGCCCACTTCATCACCAACATTAAACATTTTTACTTTTTGCAGGTAACGTTCTTCCGTTGGGCCTTCGTAACTTCTAAGCTCATAAATATGATCTGCTTTGGGGCCATTGAGGTTGGGTAATTTATAATGAGGGGCTTTTTCAAAAGCTGTGAGAATCACATTTTCGAGGCGCTTGTATTTAGGGCAATCGTTGTTAAGGCTAATTTTTTGCAGATCGTTCAATCCCTTTAACGGCATCCATACCACAATCCTTTTATCGGCGCTGGTATCATTTGCCAGCGGCATAAATACACCTATTTTACTAAACCCTGCTTTGTGCAGTTGTGGCAGATAAGCGGTTTCGAAATATTGGCTCAATGAATCTGTTTGGGCTTTACCACTGGTGTGGTAAATACTGATCTGATAATAATCGCCAAATGCTTTATTGCTGTTCTGAGCGAAAACAGCAGTATTGGCTGTTCCTACTAACAAACATGCAAGAAACGTAGTAAAAAGTATTTTCATAAGTGGCTTAACTGGACACCAAGTTAACTAAAAAGCCGGTGAATAGTAAATTTAAAATCTATTCGAATTTCTTTTTATGACAATAAATATACAATAAATAAATAATTTAAGTGGCGCGATATAAAACCAATTTAACTTGTTGATGGTTTATATACTACCGCTTAATAAAAAGACCGGTAATAATTTAAGTAATATGTTAGTGTCTGCATTTCAAAAAACCGAACTTACCCCGTTACAAATTGTAACAGATAAAGTAACAATAGATGCCGATGAGCGTTTGCATGCTATCGCATGTAAAACAGAAACACTATCGGCTACTAATAATTCCGAACCGGTATTGCAGGTAATTGACAATAAAGACACACCAAATGATTTCTCAATAACTTTTAGCTACGCGCAACAATTGCATCGTACCAGGGTGTTAAAAATTGGCGTGGGTTACCGTAAACCTGCTTATGTATATAAAGTGGTGTTAAATAGCAGGCTCAGTGGTGGTGAATCGCAGTTGTGCTGGTTACAGCAAACCCAGCAAGGTTGGAATATATTATTGGGCAATAATCTGGATAATCAATTAGTAAAAGCCATAACAACAGCTATTGAAAGTATGGAATAACGGTTGCTATGATTTAATTTTTTAAGGCCATGGAACAGCAATTAAATCATTACGAATTTATTAACTCCCAAACAGGCAATGTAATTTGCCATTTATCGGTACAAACAGATATTACCGACAGGGAATTAAGCAAAAAACTGCAAAAGCGGCGAGCCGAACTTGCCTCTTCTAACAAACTATACGTCGAACTTATCTATTGGCAGCTCGAGGGTCACGTTATCAGATAAGTCAATACCTGGAGATGTGGTATATGTTAATGTTAGCGAAAAACGGCCCAGACCGATATTAAGGGAATCTAATATTTTCTTAATAAGTAATTCATGATCATGATCTATTAATTTCGATGATATTAAAACCATATCGGGTTTTACTTTTTGGCAAATAGCCTGCAAACTTTCCTTACCACCATAAATTTTATAACCATGCAAGTACATATTATGCTTGGCTTCATCATCATCAATCCAGCCAACTGGGCGCAGTTTGTGCCTATGATTCTGTAAAAGTTCTTTGATCAATAAATATCCGCTATCGCCCGCACCATATATTAATACCTTTTTTTCACCTTGCCTGTTCCTGTTAATTACATCGCTTAGCCATCTGTAAAAAAGACGGGTAAACATTACACCAATATAGGTAAGCAGAAAATCTATCAGGAAAAAATAAAATGAATATTCAGTTTTCCCTTTAACAAAAAGGATAACAGACAAGGCAACTGTAGATATTACAATGGTAATAAAATACCCCGCAGCTTCTAAAACTTCCATATACCGCCACATGCGATAATACAGGTTGGTAATATAAAACAGGGATATCTTAATGCATATAAACGTAGCCAGTACAATATAATCACTTTCTGAACCGGTAATGTGCATGGCTTTTGTAGCCACTAAAAAAGCACTGTATATGATCAAAATGTCTGTACATACACCTATGATAAGTTTTTTGTGGAAAAGAAAAAAACGAAGCATAAGGTTATTACCGCTTTTTTGCCCGCGCATACGCAGGTAAGAAAGCTTCTCTTCCGACTCGTTATAAACTTTTACTTTAGATAGTACTACTGAAAATATAACTGAAAAAACAGCCAGCATCAGTATACACAGAAACAGGTTATTAATTTGCGTTTTACATATTAAAACACACAATAGCCCCCATATACCACTAATACAGTATAAAGTTAAAACTGCTTTCTTTTCGCTAAGCCCTAAGGCTACCAGCCGGTGCGAGGTATGGTCTCTGCCTCCCTGGTCAACCCGGCGGCCGGCGGCAAGCCGCTTAATGGTTACCAGTGTAGTATCCATAATTGGGATAGCCATTAAGCTTATAGGGATAAGCAATACCAATATAGCCGAAGACGAGCCTAGTTTACCCTGTACTGCAACGCTTAAAAAAGAAAGGGAAAACCCCAGAAATAAACTGCCGGAATCGCCCATGAAAATGCGGGCAGGCTTGAAATTATAAAATAAGAAACCAAAGGTAGCGCCTGTTACAGCAAACGCCATTGATGCCAATACGTACTCGCCGTTTAAAATACCCAAGATACCTGCAATAAGGGCTACAATGCCAGATATACCAGCTGCCAGCCCATCCATGTTATCTAACAGGTTAACGGCATTAGTAATGCCAATTACCCATATAAACGTTAACGGTATACCGGCCCAGCCAAGTAAGCCGCCGCCAAATATAAAACCGTTATAAATTAAAATAAATGAGCATGCAATTTGGCTTAAGAGTTTAATTACCGGTTTTATTTCCCAGATATCATCTACCAGGCCTACAAAAAACATAACCGATGCAGCACCATAAAGCGCCCAATGCATTTCACCAAATTCCATACCTAACAGCGCAGCGCTAAAAGCAATAAAAATACCTATCCCCCCCATAAGGGCGGTCGGTTTTTTATGCCAGCGATCATTACGCGGATACACCACCCAGCCTTTGTGGTAGGCCAGCTTTATAATTAATGGTGTAATTACCAAACAGGCTACTAAGGATATGATGCCGGTAATAATAGGTTTAAGTACAACAGACATCATGGCAGAACTATTTATTCACTAAACTATACTTGAGCTCCAATACTTTATTTATACCTTGTTCAATAGTTAATAATTTACGGTTAAGCACGCTTAGCATTTTAGAATTATCGGGTTGCCTGCGGGTCATGTCTCCTTCTTTAAGGGGATCCAGGTGGATGATTGACGATGATGATCCGGTCATTGCAATTATCCTTTCGGCTAGCTCAACGATAGTTGTTTCTGTAGAATTACCAATATTTACTACTTCATTTAAGTGAAGTGATTTTTCAAATATCCTGGTTGTAGCCTCTATATTATCATCAATATAACAAAAAGTCCTGGTTTGCAAGCCATTGCCGTAAATTGTAATATCGTTGTTGTTTAAAGCGGCATCAATAAATTTACTTACAACAAAATCGCTGCTTTGCTTAGGGCCGTAAGTATTAAAAAATCTAAATATTGTAAACGGCAGGCCAAACTCTTTATAATACGATTTAAAAAATGCCTCGCCCACATTTTTTACAATAGCATAGGGCAGTCTTGAATTTAATGGTGTGGTGTGCTCGTTTTGAGGGAACTCTACCGGCTCGCCATAAACTTCTGAAGACGAAGAATAAAAGACGCGTTTAACACCTGTGTTTTTAGACAGGTTAAGTATGTTTTTTATACCTTCAATATCCTGCAGTACAGCTATAGGATTATTTAATGTTCTTTTTACGCCTACTAAGGCTGCGTAATGAAACACGTAGTCAAATTTGAAGGCCAGCATAATTGCCGATAAATCGTTATAATCATTTACATCACACTTTATAAAAGTAAAGTTATCGCATCCCTTTGGCAGGTTTTTTACAGAGCCGGTAATTAAATTATCGGCAACAACAATATGGTAATGTTTTGTTTGAACCAAGTGGCAAGCGAGCGCACCAGCGACATTACCTGCCCCGCCTGTTATTAGAATTCGTATCATAGTAAACGTATAAATAGTTAGATGTTAGATGCCTCTTTTAACGATGGGTTAATATTATATCCAATGTAATAAATTATCTTTTTTATTTTAATAAATAGTCGTACAACTTTTCAGTATCGCTCACTAAGCGGGTATACGAATAATTTTGTAATGCAAACTGCTTACCGTTTGCAGCCATTGTATCTCTCAGGCCTTTATTTAAGATTAGTTCCTTTAGCTTAGCCGCATAAACAACTGCCGATTGTTTGCATAAGAAACCGCTGTACCCATCTTTTACCACATCTTTTACGCCTCCCACATTGGTACATATAACACCTTTGGCCGATGCCATTGCTTCTATGATACTTACAGGTGTGCCCTCGTTTAAAGAAGTAAGTGCTATAATGTCAGATCCTGCGTTAATTACATCAATATCCTTACGCCACGAAGTAAATACGACATCTACATCAAAATTGTTTTCATTTGCGCTACAAAATGTTAGGCCAGACTCGCTGATTCTCTGCACTATAGGCTCCAATAACTCACCATCACCCACAATAAATGCCTTGAACTTAACTTCGGGGCTTGTTTCCTTAATTATCTTTAATGCATCAATAAATAAAAAATGATTTTTAATTGGTGCAAGTCTGCCTGTTATTGCTATTACAACCTCATTATCAGCAATATTGTAAAACCTACGGAAGCTTAAACGTTTCTCCGTGTTATTCTCGGCAAATTTAGCTAAATCAAAACCTAATTTTATTACATGGATCTTGTTTTCGGCGGCAATGCTGTATTTATATACAAGGTCGTATTTTTGCTGATCACTAATGGCAACAATTGCGTTACTTAAACCTGCAAGATAACGCTCAATACTTAAAAATATTTTTGTTTTTAACGGTGAAAAATAGCCGTCGAAAACATTACCATGGTAAGTATGCAATATTGCTTTTGGCCTTTTACCGCTATGGTAAGCGGCCAAACGGCCCAATACACCGGCCTTTGCAGCATGGGTGTGTACAATATCCGGATTATAACTTTCAACCACCTTTTTAATATGCCTAAAAGCCTTCGCATCTTTTAAAGGGCTTATGCTTCTATACATATCAGGTACGTATTCATATGCCACGTCCAAATCATTTAAAACATATTCCGAACTCCCTTCATGCGGGTCTTTAATACCCGCAAGTACTTTAGTTTGGTATTTTGGATTAATGTATTTAGATAAATAAGCTACATTATAGGTGGGGCCACCTACATTAAGTCTATTTAAAACTCGTAAAACCTTAGGCATTATTATACTTTAACCTCCTAAATTGAGTAATATAATTTACATTACACTATTTAAAAGGTTTTTTGTGTAAATTTTGTAGGCCTAATAACATACTATGTTTTTACTAACGATAATATTTAGTATCATTTTTTTCAAACCGGAATTAACTAAATACACCTAGTCAATCAGCATACTTTTATATAAATTGATATGCTTTTGTGCAATGCCATCTAAACTATACTTTTCTTTAACCAGTATTTTCAAAGCCGCTGCTTTAGCTGTAGCTTCTGCGTAATTTTCATAAATGTGTAGCATCATTTGTGGAAACAAAGCAGCCTCAGCCAAATATCCATGGGCCGGAGTAATTACTTCGGGGATGCTACCTACCGGGGTAGCTAAAACAGGCAACCCCGAAGCACCGGCTTCGAGCAGAGAGATAGGCAACCCTTCCCATAAAGACGGCATCAAAAACACATGCGCCCTGGCACACATTTCTGCTATATTGTTGCTAAAACCACAAAAATCAACAACATCTGCAACACCCTGTTCTTGTGCATATTGCATAAGCTGCGCTCTTAAAACGCCGTCTCCTACCAGTTTTATCTCAAACTCAAACTGATGCTTTAAACACGCTGCAAAATCAATTAAACATTTTTGATTCTTAACATGCTCCAACCTGCCTATACACAAAAAAGTAAACTTTGGGTACTTAATATACGAAGTGGCGTAACTCTCAACATTAATTCCGTTTGGAATTATTAGCGCGTCCGACTTATAGCAAGGCCGTCTCATTTTCTCGGAAAACAAAATATCTGCTTTTCTAAATGGTTTCAGAAACTTCACAATACCAAATCTTATTTTAGAGCCAATATTAAAACTGTGAGATGTAAAAACAACAGATAAGCTGGGGTTAATGATTTTTAATAACGAGGCAAATATCAAAGCATGCATTAAATGCGCATGTATAAGTTTTATATTGTTTTGCTTTATAAATTTGTTTACTGCAAATAGCCCTTTAATAAACAACCAGGGGTTTTTAGTAAGCTTTAATACACGGGCATTTATTTTATTATCCAAAAAATTTTGCAACAACCTGTCTAACTCACTTAAACCAATAACATGTACATCAAAACCGTTATTGTTTAAGTAGAGGCTTAAATCAAACACTACTTTCTCTGCGCCGCCAGGGTTTAAACCTGTAATAAGTTGCAAAACCTTGGGTTTATCCATTTAAACATTTAATTGTGCTATCAGTAATATTTTTAGCTACAACTTCCCATCTGTAACTTTCGGCAGTGATAATGTTTTTAGTAAAAATTGACATTCTTAATTCTTTACTGATTTGAAGCATTTTAATCTTTTCAAGATAAGCATCAACATCAAACCCCTTTAAAACAGATCCGTTTTCCCCATCTTTTACAATGTTATCGAGGCCCCCTGCATTTGAAGCAATAATTGGCAAACCACATGCCATAGCTTCAAGTACCGCGGTAGGCGTGCCTTCGGCAAAAGATGTTAAAAGAAAGCAATCGCTGTTATCATATAATTTCTTTATGTCGAAAGTGTCTTTAAACCCTAGCAGAGAAACATTATTTAATTGCTTTTTATCTATAATACTTTGCAAAGCCTGCTTTAATGGCCCGGCCCCTGCTATTTTAAAACTCATATCTTTTAACTTCTCTGCGATATTTAATATAAATTCAATATTCTTAACCGGGTGCAGGTTTGCCGCAGTAATTATCTCAAATCGGGGGCGGTCAAAGTCTTTAGTTTGCTGTTTTTCAAAAAAATGTGGCTGTATGCCGCTGGGTTGTATATTTATTTTCCGGCCTGTTAATTTATGTAGCAGGTTTCCAGATTCGAAACCTGTAGTAAAAATAAGATTTACTTTTTTTAATAAATATGGAAGCAGCTTATAATGAGCTGGGC
>NZ_MPPL01000001.1:4430969-4466212 GCF_001911425.1 Mucilaginibacter polytrichastri
ATTAATTTGCCCGTGAAATGAAAAAACTACCGTTTTTGCCCGGGTTAATCTTTTTAATGTCTTAATAAAAACCAAAGAGCTCCAATCCCCGTGCACATGGATAGCATCAAACCTTTGAGGTTTAAAAGCGAAGTGTACCAATGCGCGTATATAAAATGCAAATAAAGAAACTGCTTGAGGCTTTATTTTATGATAGGGCCATTTTTTTAATATCCGGATATCGCTATCAGATATCTTATCTCCTTCACTAAATAATAGTGTTACCGTATGTCCTTGTTTCTGCTGCAAGGCACTAAGTGTCCGTATATGATTTTCCATACCACCGCGCCCATGACTAATAAATGGGTAAATTCTAAGTATGCGTATTCCGCTCATATCAACTACAATGCATATTCAGCAACTCATTGCGGTAAATTTCAAACACCTTATTCCATTCGTATTTCTCTTTAACATCATTAAAAGCATTTTTAGCTATTACAGCACCCGAGGCATTGTTTTTAAGCCAACTAATTGCAGCTGATAATTCATTTACAGAAAAATCACTTAATACTAACCCATTATTCATGTCTTTAATTACACCCAAAATTGACCCAACATTAGTGGTAATAATCGGCATCTGTAAAGCCATCGCTTCAACAATTGTACGGGGCATACCCTCGCTTATGGAGTATTGTATATATATATCCGACGCAATGATCGTATCAATGAGATTTCTTTGATCTACCCAGTCAATAAGTGTAACGCTATCCTGTAGGCCGTTTGTTGCTATATATTCCATATAGCCTGGCTTTAGAAGTCCTCCGCCAATCAATGTTAAATGGAAATTAATATTGGCCTGGTGCAGATTGGTTATAAGCTGTAAATAATTTTTTTCTTTTACAAATCGCCCTACAGATGTAATTTTAACCATATTACCTATTTCAAAGTTCTCCTTTTTACGGGTAAATACAGACAAATTAACCCGGTTAGGAATTTCTACAATATTTTGGCTATAACCGGCCGTGTTTAACTTGGCTGTCATCAACCTATTTAAAGAGCGGATTTTGGCAGACCGCTTAAAGGTAAAATCTATTATTTTAGCCAGGGCCTTATTTTTCAACGAATCTTTTTTTAGAAATCGAAAATACTCTTCACCATGAATTTCAGTCATTAATGGTATTTTGAATATTTGGCTTGCTACAGCAGCGGCCACCCCTCCATGTATAGATGACTGAGCCAGCAAATGAGTTATCTTATATTTCTTTATAATAAACAGTAAATAAAAGCTCGAAAACACAAATATGGCGCTTCTGTTAATTATTTTTGGTATTAAGTGCAATGTAATATTACCCTCGGTACTTGTATTAAAACGATTATTTTTAGCTCTGGCAAATACATGATAATGCTCAAACCCAATGGCAAGCTCCACCCAATTTTTTTTTGTAAAATGGTGTTCGCTTACAGGCGGATATTTATTTGCACTTATATGTAAGAGTACTGCCATTAGTTGCCGAAAATTATATTAATATACATCTGTGCAACAACCTCTGTTGAATATCTTACAACACGGGTTAAATTTTCATCACTCAATTCTTTTTGCATTTGGTTGTTGCTGGCTAACGCCTTTAACTTATTTGCAAAATCATCTCTATCATTTTTATCAACCATAAATTGCAACTGTTTTTCGCCTAAAATATCACCTATGCCACCGGCATTTGTAGTTATAATAGGCAGGCCAACAGCCATAGCTTCGATAAGTACACGCGGAAAACCCTCTGTAAACGTTGGGTTGATAAAAATATCTGCAGTTTTGTAATATTCTTGTATAACATTATTGGGCATGCCCCCCATCACTTTTATTTTATCCTGTAGGCCAGCCTTGTTTACTATATCTTGCAACTCCTTTTTTTCACCACCGTCGCCTATTACTATGGCAATATAATTATCAAAAGAGCCTTTATAAAACTCTTGTAATATATAGGGCATGTAAAACAAACTTTTGCGTACCGACGAAAGGCGGTGAACAAATAATATGACTTTCTTGCTCTCCTCTATCCCCAGTTTTTGTTTAAGCGCCTTTTTGTTATCACTGCGGTTAAATCTTTTCAGGTCAATATCATTGTATAAAATAAGGATTTTAGATGCATTAACCCCGCATACATCGCTGTAGTATGCTTTCATGCTCTCGGGGCCGGTAACAAACCATGTTGTAAAGCGCTTTACCAGGTTAAACGGTAATGTGCTTTTTAGGTAGTTCATTATCTTTTTCCGGCCGAAGGGTAAGGAGTCATTAAACTCCTTTACAGTACCGCTATGCCAGTAGTAAACTTCTAAAGTACCGGTAATTGATACGGCAATGGCAGTTAAGGCCGCAAAAGATGATATGCGTATAAACACTTTAGAGAATCCTTTTTTAGCCAAACCATTAAGAATACTATACAGTTCTAATGGCCTGCTTATTTTGCCACTTTTCTTTTGTGCTATTACTTGAATATTAGGATGATTAATTTGCGGATCATCTTTACATTTTTCGATAACTAAAGCAATTTCAACCCCTGCATCAGCTATTTCATAGAGTAAATTAATTACATGAAAAAAATGTTCTTCGCTATTTTTAGCATACCGGTTAAGGATGTATATGAGCTTTTTTACAGGTTTAATAGAAAAATCTTGGTCCATTATAAGCTAATTTTCACTAACAGTTTAATTATTATTGCTACCTGTTTTTAGTTTATCTTTAATTATAGTAACCATTTTACGGGTAAAAACATCAGCCCCAATATTATTCAAATGTAATCGATTGGCAAATAGTTCGGGATGGTTGGCAAAAGTAGTATCTATAGAAAAATCATACAAAATGGATCCATATCTTTTTTGTACTTGTTTTTTAAAGTTGTTAACTATCTCCTGGTCGTTAGTTTTGTAAAATTTAGGCGGGATAACCACAACCACTTTAACACCTTTTTTTTGCGCAGTGTTCACAAAATCATAAAACGAATCATATATCAACTGATCTGGTTTGGTATTACCAAAGCCATAGTCACTAAACTCCATTTTTAACAGCCGGTCTTCGGGCTTTGCCAAAAGGGGTTCATATCCTTTTAGTTTCAGTATTTTTTCATCATCGCCACCGGGCGCATAGTTAGCTTGCAAAAGATAAAGAAGCTGAGAATTATATTTATAAACAGATGAAATTCGGGCTTTTAATACAGCTGATTTAAAATCATCGAGGCCATCAAGAATTTTGAAATTTTCTTTTGCAGCATTACTATAATAGGGCAATACCTGCGATATGAGAGCAGCCTGCTCAAACCCTTTTCCAATTAGCTCCTGGCTTCTGATGTCAATTACAATTAGCTTGGGGATATATCTTTTTAAAATAAAATGCAGTTGCACATCATGAAATATTGGGCACATGGCAGGTTCGGCCACGCTTCGTACCGGTAATTTGAGTGCTTGCGAAATTAAAGGTACATCATAATTATTGCGGCCTGTTGATGGGCCAAAAACAATTACATCCTCATTGGCTTTTGTAAATGCGATGTTGGAAGCTGTATATTTTCCGGCTTTCTGGGTTTTGGTTAAATGCGCAAATACTAAGCCTAATGCCCTATCGGTTATAAACAAAACCATCAGGAATATTGATCCTTTGATAAAAAAGGTTTTCAGATCTTTATTTATAGCCATCTTAAAACTGAAAATAGATAAACTGGCTGCCGTTAAATGCCCCCAACTCCAAAATAATTAATATCAAGGCCAGGTAATACGCCCATCTTACGCCCAAATATTTGCTTTTGGAAAAACTAAAGGCTCGAGGATAATATTCGTTTTTAATTTCTGCACAAAGCAAAATTGCTAATCCAAAAAACGAATAAATGAGCGATTGAATAGTGCCCAGAAATATTCCCCTTTTCCATATAAATATATTCCTGATTACACCCAATGCATCTGCAATAGAATTGGCTCTAAAAAAGATCCATGCAAAACTAACTATTGCAAAAATGCCAATGGTTTTTAACAGGTTTAACCAAATGCTACTGTAAACAGGTTTATCCCCACTTCTTTTATCGAGCATAGCATTAATCACCATAAACAGGCCATGCAAACCACCCCATATTACGTAAGTCCAGTTAGCGCCATGCCACAGGCCACTTATTAAAAATACAATTAGCAGGTTTAGTACCCAGCGGTAAAACATTACCCGGTTACCCCCCAACGGAATATAAACATAATCGCGAAACCAGGTAGATAAGGAAATATGCCACCGCGACCAAAAATCGCGTATGCTTGTTGCAAAATAAGGGCGGTTAAAGTTTTTCATTAATTTAAAACCCATTATTTCTGCCGCCCCTAAGGCCATATCAGAGTAACCCGAAAAGTCGCAATAGATCTGAAATGAAAACAACATGGTTGCCAGTATGTAGCTTAAGCTGTTAAACTCTTTAGACCCAACATGGTTATAAACTGTGTTTACATAGATGCTTAACCTATCGGCTATTACAGCCTTTTTAAACAAGCCCCACAACATCAGCTTTAACCCGTTGGATATATTGGCATAACTAAAAACCTTCTTCTCATAAAACTGATGCAAAATATTCTGCGGCCGTTCAATAGGCCCGGCCACCAGTTGCGGGTAAAACATCACATACAGGGCATAAATACCGAAATGCTTTTCGGCTTTTTGTTTACCACGGTACACCTCAATAGTATAACTCATAGCCTGAAATGTATGAAATGACAGCCCTATAGGTAAAAGGATTGATAAATAGGGTATTTTTGCCGGTAACCCAATATAACCAAGTAATACTGAAATATTATCAATGGCAAAGTTGTAATATTTAAAAACTGCCAAAACACCAATATTTGCTAACAAGCTTATTAGAAGGATGCCTTTGCGAAACCGGGGGGGGCTGCCTTGAATAGCAATGCCTGCAAAATAATCTACAACGATGGTAAATGCCAGTATAAATATATACATGGGCACAAAGGCCATGTAAAAGTAACAGCTGCTAATTAAGAGTAACAACCACCTGAAGCGATGGGGAAGCACATAATAAAGTGTTGTTACAACGATAAAAAAGATTAGAAACTGAAACGAATTGAACAGCATTTTAGGTGGTCGAAATATTATTTTTTCTCAAAAACTCCGATTACTGACTCTGTACTTAAACGCTTAGATAATAAGTACCGGCTCAAATTACCAACTACCGATGTTAAACTAAAGCGCTCGCCACCATACTTTATAGGCACAATGCTAACATTTAAGTTATGCTCACGGGCTTTATGGTTATAAAAACGAACAATTTGATCATAATTCATCATCCAGCGATGACGGTCCAGGCTATTTTCAACACCAAAATTATATTTACCACCTAAACTCCCTTTTACAGAAAATTTATAAACAGATTTCAGATCGTAACAATTAGGCAAATTAATAATCAGTACTTTATCAGCAAGTTTAACAATACCATCAAAAATTTGATAAGGGTCATCGGTATGTTCTAGAATATCAATAGCGGTAACGCAGTCAAATGTTCTATCTATTTTTAACTGATTGATATCTCCAACATAATTCACAATACCTTTATCATTCTGAAACAAGTCATTGCCATAATAATCAATATCATTGTTCAGGTGTGTTTTTAATACACAATCCCTGCAACCAATATCCAATACCGATTTTATATTTCTACCCTCGATAATTTTAGCTACTTCCGAAATTCTAAACATTGTTTAAATTTAATAACTATATTATAATAGATACTATTATGGCAATTGTATACCTGTAAATCCTGGCTTAAGAGAACTTTTTATTGTGTTAAACACTTTTGTGTGTACGTCTTGGCTTACACCATCCTGGAGTTTGGTTATATTAACATTTTTAAAAATAATTTGCTCACCATCTGTCGGTTCATAGTTCACTATTTTTATCGCATCGGTGTTATTATGCCAATTAGCATTTTCAACAATTACTTTCCCCTTAAGATTACTACCCTTTGACCCGAACTGTAAAGCCCATTTAGACCCATCATCATAATGATTGGTAATTTTTATATTACTTGCTTGCGCATCTGCGCCATTTAAGGGGCTTAAGTAAAATGATATACCGTATTGGTTATTTTTTGTAACAGCGTTTAAAATATTAATGTTATCTAAAATATCTTTGTTGCTATTGGGTTCCAGATCGAGCCCGCACATTGGTTGTGTGCCCGAAGTATTGGTAAGCACGGGTCCTAAAATTGTGACATTACGGGCGCTAATTACCGAAATTCCATTTCGTCTGTTATCATTACAGTTAACATAGCGTAAGTTTATATTCTCGCAAAATGCTTGTTTAGGAGTGGTACCTATGTACATGCCGTCTCCCCAGCACTGTTCTATCTTAGCCGAATATATATTGATATTACTGGCCCCCCGTATAGATATACCCATGCCCCACTCGCCGGTTTTAACTAAGTGGCTGTATTTATCTCCTTTAATTACCACATTGTATACCGATACGTTGGTAACATCATGTATCCGCAGCATTTCATAGTTTGGTTGCGCAGTTGGCACAAGATTAAGTACGCTGCCTTTTTTAAAATACACTTTCTGGCCGGTATGCAATGTTAATCCCTTATCATTTATTAGTATGGGGAAAGCCGGAAAAATAACATTATCGTACTTATTCAGAGCTTGCTGAATATTTACAGTATAATCAACCGAGCCGTTTTTTACATACCCGGCAGGCAAGCAATTTTCAATGCTGTAACCACTTTTTAAAATTTGCTGTGCTTCTGTTGCACTATCCGTTGCAGTGGCAAGTGATGTTGCTTTTGCGTTAACTTGTGAAGTACCTATTAATAACACGGTAAAAGCTATAAAGCTATATCTCAAAAATGTGTTTGCAATATTTGGCATAATGTTTAATTTAAATTGCTTTAACTAATCTACTTTTATCTACTATAGATTTATAAATTAAATGTGTAAAATTCATTAACTCCGAAAGAAGATATACCAGCAATATAGTATGTAATGATGTGTAGTTAAACACCTTACAAATACCAAACGATATTAATACAAAAGCTATATAAAAAAACATAGATATATTTAATTCTCTATTATTATAACTTCCTAAAAACCGCATTCTCTCCACTATAAACCGGCTATAAGGGTATACTAGCAAACTTAGTATGGCAATTTCGAGTGTGTAAAAATTATGTGTATATATTTTCATGTATATTAAGCCCACACTCAAAAAAACAGCTTGTAAACACGCACCAAGCAGAAAGATTTTTTTGCTAAACGATGTGTGATACTTCTCCATATTTTCACGATTTGCAAAGAACGCTTCAAATGATCTTCCCAGACTCAAAACAAAGCTTGTTATTTTTATAAAAAGTGTATATAATCCTAAAAGGTCGGCCGTTAGTATATTACTGAACAATACGATGATAATGTTATCTTTTACTCGTTTTATAACAGCATTTAAATAATATGATTTTAATTTATTGATCGAATAATAAGTGTGCTTAACCGGGCCTGCCACATATTTAAATGAAAAATTTACATTTTTAATAAAATCATTGGCATATAATATTAAACAAATAAGCTGTGCAAATGATGTTGCTAGTATCAAAGATGTGGTATCCTTTAAAATATGCATGTAATAAAAGGCGTACATCAATATAATTTTTATTGCTGCCTGGAGTAATAATTGAGTAAAGTATCTATATAGCCTATTGGTTGCCTGATAAACAATGTCATAATAATAAAAGCCAATTGTTGTTAAACCATTAAATACAATGATAGAAAAACTTAACCCGGAGAATGAGTGAAAAAGATATGCTATATATAGTATTAATATAAATGGGGCAGTTGCAACAATGTAAAAAGCCGATAAAATAAATTTATAATCCGAGTCGTCTTGATATTTGAAAATAGAATAATTAGGCGGTAAAATGGTATAAATAAGTGAGCACAAGCCGGTAATTGAATTAACAATGGTAAACTGCCCTAAAACACCAAGCCCCAGTTTGTGAACAATAATAAAAGTTGTAAAAAAATTAAGCAGGGCGCCTAAAGAGCTTAGAACGGTTATGCTACCTAATTTCTTTAACATAAGTTTCTTTTAAAAGCATGTAATATACCATGGTAGGTAACATTAATAAAAACCAAAACATGAAAACGTTTAGATTATTATGAGTAGTTGAGAAGAAAACATTACTTATTAATAACCCCGAAACCAGCTTTCTGTAATTGGGTGGAAGCTTTCTTAAAGTCAGAAACTGGGTTAATACCAAATAAACAAGAAACAAAAAAGCCGGTACTCCCAACTCATCCACAACCCTTAAAAAATCATTGTGCGTAACAATTTTATCTGTCGCAGCTAAAAACTCGGAATTCTTGCCCACATACTTAGAAAATTGAAATTGAAACTGGCCATACCCCACACCGTTAACCGGGTTTTTAGCAACCAAATTTTTTGATGCTTCTGTTATTTCTACGCGTACAAGTGCACTGGGGTCTTTATTAATTGCGGTAAACCTTTTAGAGCTAATGTATTCAGTTAAATTAATTACCCCAATAGCGCCAATAACAACAACTGCAATAATTGCAATATTAACCATCAGCTTCCTTTTGTTAGAGATGATGTAAATAACGGCAACTACTACCGAACTAATCATTACGATACGCGAACTAGTACAAAGAATGGCTGCGCTGATTACCAGTACTACTAACCGGCCATGTTTTTGATTTAAAAAAAATATGGCCACACTAAAGCCGAGCCCCAAAAAGTAACCTAAATAGTTAGTATTACTGGTTGTAAGCTCTATCCTGGTACCCTCAAATACAAAGGCAACAATAGTAAATGCAGATACTATAAATGTTAGGTTTTTAAGAAAAATCAATATTCTTTCTAGCCTGTCAAAGTCATTGATAGTTTTATACAGGTAAGCTATTACAAAAAATATGGTTATAAAATTTATAAGGCTTGATGAATAGAGCTCGCTATTAATCTTGTTTCCAAGAAAACTAAATAAAATAAAAAACAGAAATACAGCTAACGCTTTCCCAATTTTAGTTAAGTGGAAATCAAACCGGTAGTAAACCAGATAGCAAATAATAAGCCATGCCTCGATAAGCTGAAATGCTGTTCTGTATACCAGAAATGCAAAATTTGATGATAAGGTTATAAAGCCAATGAATAAAGCAATAACCCCGGCTATATCTTTATTTTTCCGGTATTCGAAAATAAAGAAATAGCCAAAAAGTATAATTGGTAATATCTGCTTAAATAATACTTCCATTATTATATACTTATTACCGGCACTGTATTAAGCTGCTATTGGTATTACCATTATTATCAAATCGTGTTTGCCATGCTGTTATACTACAGCCTGCCGTCTACCAGTGCTTTAGGCAATATGCTTTTCACATCATAAATTACACGATGAGGCTTGCAATATTTTTCAAGATCTATTTGCATAAACTCATCATGAGAAACTGCTAATATTACTACATCAAAATTATTTTGAGGATCAATTTTTTGGGATGCAGTTAATCCGTATTCATGCTTTACTTCTTCAGGATCGGCAAGTGGGTCATAAATACTCACATTAGTATTGTATGATTTTAATGTATTTATAATGTCCACAACCTTTGTATTCCTTACATCAGGGCAATTCTCTTTAAAGGTAACACCTAGTACCAACACATTAGCGTCTTTAACGGCAATGTTTTTAAGTATCATTAACTTTATAACCTCATGAGCCACATACTCACCAATGCCATCATTTAAGCGCCTGCCTGCAAGTATAATTTCGGGATGGTATCCAACCTCCTGTGCCTTTTGGGCCAGGTAGTAAGGATCAACACCTATACAATGACCGCCTACAAGGCCCGGTTTAAAATCAAGGAAATTCCATTTGGTATTGGCTGCTGCCAAAACTTCATCGGTAGCAATATCCAAACGGTTAAATATTTTAGCAAGCTCGTTTATAAATGCAATATTTATATCTCTCTGTGCATTTTCTATAACCTTTGCAGCTTCGGCTACTTTTATAGAGGCTGCCTTAAAAGTACCGGCTTCAATTATTGAACCATACAGGCCGTCTATTTTTTCTGCAATTTCGGGGGTTGATCCGGAAGTGATCTTTAATATCTTAGAAACCGTATGCTTTTTATCACCCGGGTTAATACGCTCGGGCGAGTACCCTAAAAAGAAACCCTCATTAAATTTTAAGCCCGATTCTTTTTCTAAAACTGGCGCACATTCATCTTCTGTTACGCCGGGATAAACGGTTGACTCATAAATAATAATATCACCCTGTTTAATAACCTTCCCTACCGTTGCGCTTGCTTTATATAGCGGTGTTAAATCGGGTCTGTTATTTTTGTCTATAGGTGTTGGTACTGTTACAATATATGTATTACACGTTTTTAAGGCTTCAATATCGCTGCTGCACAGCAAACCGATGTGGTTGATATCCTCTTTAATTAGTACTTTTTGCAAATCGTCTTCCGCAATTTCGCGTGTGCGGTCGTAATTGTTATTTAGTTCAGCTATTCTCGCTGCGTTAATATCAAAGCCTATTACTTTATATTTTTTCGCAAATTCAACAGCAAGTGGCAAACCTACATAGCCCAACCCTATAATCGCTATTTTAAAATCGGTAAAAGTAGTTGGTGCGTTATTATTATCGTTAACCATTTTATACAGTAGATTATTGTTTTTTTAGAAATTTAAAAAACCTGGCCATCCCTTTTTTATCCTTTTCTTCTTCAACACCATAACCGCCATAACCATATCCATAACCGTAACCACGTGCCTGTTCTTTACTGGCATCATTCATCACAATAGAGAGGTTATTGATTTTCTTATTGTCGTAAATATCTTTTACTATACTTAAATTTTCTTTAAAAGTATAGCCGTACCTAACCACGTAAATGCAGGTATCTATAAACTTTGATAGTGTAAAGGCATCGGCCACCTGCCCAATAGGTGAGGTATCTATAATTATATAATCAAACATATCACGCAGCGTGGCAATCATCTCTTCCAACCGTGCAGTTAATAGCAACTCTGCAGGGTTAGGAGGTATAGGCCCTGCCGGAATTATATAAAGCCCGGATAAAAGCTTTTCGGAAAAAATTATATCTTCTATTTTTATTTGCGGATCTACCAGGAAATTAGATATCCCCTTCCCTTGAGCTGCCAAACCCAGGTCTGCCAAAATCTTAGGCTTACGGATATCAAATTCAAGCAGTACCACTCTTTTACCTGTTAATACCAAACTCGAAGCCAGGTTAATACTAAAAAATGTTTTCCCTTCGCCACTGCGGCTAGATGTAACCATTATTACCTTGTTTTCTTTGCCCGGGTTTGTAAAATGTAAATTAGACCGAACAAGCCTAAACCGTTCTGCAATTGCAGACCTTGCGTTATGTGAGATAACCAGGGTTTCATTGACATCATTATGCGTAATTTCTCCTAAAATAGGAACGGCAATCACATTTGTAACATCATCAACAGATTGAATTTTTGTATTAAACTGTTCTCTTAAGGCAATACTGGCCACAGGGAAAGCCAAACCGGCAATAAATGCTATTAAATAGATGATTAACCGCTTGGGTTTTACAGGCGTTTTCTCGACGTAAGCCGGGTCAACAATCCTGAAACTCGATACTGCAGATGCCAGAGATATAGAAGCCTCTTCTCTTTTTTGCAACAAGTACCCATAAAGCGTTTCTTTAATAACCTGCTGGCGCTTAATATCCGTCAGCCCTCTTTCTAAGGTAGGTACTGTATTCATACGGGAATTAAATGACCCGATCTTCTTGTTCAGATCGCCACGGGTCATCACCAAACCTTGCTTAATATTTTTCAGGTTCTCCATAATATTAGTACGAAGTGTTTCTAACTGATTATCTAACCGGGAAATAAGCGGGCTGTTGTTCTGAACATTTAAAAGCAGGCGGGTACGCTCTGATTGTAAACCATTAAAACTTTCTATTAAACCTGTTAAAGTTTTATCTTCAATACCTAGTGTACTTGGTACAAGGCTAAACTTATTGTCTGGCTTCCTTAAATAACTTTCTATTGAACTAAGAATGTTTATTTGTATCTCAATGTCATTAGCTTTGTTCGTATAATCGCTGGATTGCTGTATGTAAACCCCTGCATTGGTAGGAATGTCTATAATATCATTCTTCTTTTTGTAGGTTTCAACATTCTTTTCTACACCTGTTAACTCCGCTAAGATGTAACTGAGGCGGTCGTCAATAAACTTAACCGTATTTTTAGCCAGTAAGTTTTTATCCTCAATGGCTTCCTGGTTATAATCTTCAACCAGTTTATTTAATATGTCTAATCCTTTTTGCGGTATGGCATCAATAAGGTTTAATGAAAGTACCGATGCGTCTTTATTTACAGGCTCTATTGCAATTATTCTATTATAATAAAAGCTTAAATCCCTTATATCATTAAACTTAATATTATAGGCTTTCCCAACCTGCAGCGCCGGCGTGGGCATTACAGTAAAAACAGCATAAGGCAATGCTATTTTTTGCCCAAAATTGTAGCGTACTGCTGCACCTTTTTCGTCTTTTAACTCAAATACCGATTTGTCAATAACCGTAAATGAAAGTATTTTGTTACTTGCCAGAGAATCAACACTTGTTAACAGAATGTGTAGAGGATTAATTTTACCGTATAGTTCTGTAGTTTTAATGGTACCAACCGAGTAAACAGAAGTTTGCATATTAAGGTCGCTTAAAACCCTTTGCATTAATCTTTTACTTTTTAAAACCTCCATCTCGTTATTGATACTTTCTGATGATTTGAAAATATCCATATCAATCACAGATGCCGAACTTCCTAAATTGCCACCCCCATTTTTATCATCTTTTATGAGTATTGATGCACTGATATTATACTCGGGTACAGCATACCGCAAATAAACAACGGCAGCAAACATGGTAATTACAACCGATAGAATGAACCACGGCCACGCACGTAGTATTTTTAAAACCAAATCTTTAAAAACGGCATTATTGGGTTGATCCAATGGCAAATTAATGTCCTTCATTTTATTTTAGAGTACTCTTGAAAGGATTACAGTTAAGATAGTAGCGGCGGCAATGATAAGTGAAATATTACGCGCATTAGTGGAAGCCTGAACTGCTCTTATGCCATCGGGCTCAACATATATCACATCATTTTGCTGCAGATAAAAATATGGTGAGTTTAAAATAGATTTGTTGTTTAAATTTAATCGTACCATTGTACGGCTATCACCGCTTTTTCTGATAAGAAGAACGTTTTCCCGTTTACCATACATAGTCATATCCCCGGCAAGCCCCAGCGCTTCTAAAATATTAACCTGATCATTCTGAAGGATGTATGTTGATGGCCTGTTAACCTCGCCAATAACAGTGATCCTAAAATTCACAAAGCTTATATTTACAATAGGGTTTTTAACATAACCCTTTATACTTTCTGTTAACTTATCTGCCGCAGCCTCTTTGCTAAGGCCAGATACCTGAATTTTACCAACAACCGGGAAATTAATAAATCCGGCTTTATCAACTTCGTAGCCCTGGTTTTGACTGGTAGCTGTAGTTAAATTCTTACTTAGATCTGCAGGGTTGGCAATGTTTGCAGCCCCATTATTGAAAAGTATATTCGACTCCGGGCTAAGCGTATTTACACTGATATTTAATATATCTCCAGATTGAATTTTGGTTTCAGATAAATTTAGTATTTTTTCCTTATAAGCCGCCGAGTCTGTTAGATCACTAAAATAAACAAGGTTTCTTTTAGTGCCACACGAAGTTAGAATAGAAACAAGGATAAAAGCTGTAATTATATATAAATATGACCTCATTAACTTTGGTTAAGTTTTTTCGATAAAGTATATGTGTAGTTAGGAAAAGGCAAATGTATCTTTTTGAGATTGAAATTACTTATTTACAGAAAAAAAACATCTTAAAAGTCAGTAATTTACTATCCTAAATACCAAACAGAGTAAAATTGTGTAACATTTATATTACCTGAATAAGCAATTATATAAACAATATAAAGTAAGCCAGTTTATATAATTGAAAAGTAGTTATATCCTTTATTTATATAACTTTTGTATTAACAGACTAATCTGTAAATCCTTATTATTCAACACCAGCTATTTCACAACCATAGATTTTAAACCCTATCAGAAATATTGTTCATTTATACAATTATCTAACCAGCACACCACAACCCCAAGTTGTGCAGACCTTCAATTTTCATTTTTCTCAAAAAAATATCTACAATAGCGTAATAGTATAATTTGTGTGTTTAAACCTGTTTATGCATCTTTTTTGAAGCTATTTCAGCTCTAAAAAATCAGAAAACCGAATATGTACGAAATAAATTTGACGTCAGTTTTCAAAAAATGGTACTTGCACAATTTGACTAAAATGAATGATACGTGAACAAAGTGGTTGAACCCTTTTCAATATGATCGCGTTACATTTACCTGAACACTAATGTAAACCTTAATAATACGAGAGAGATGAGAGTTAAACAGATTACAGACATGCCAGATGTAAACTATAACAGCGGCATACGTTCATTTCACTTGGTTGATAACTATCCAACCCAATTGAACAAAACAATTTCTAATAGTCTTTACATAGCCTATTCATCAAAAAGCCAGGAGTATCATCAAACGGCTCGCATACAAGTTACAGCAAACACATTGCTGACCATGCGGCTAAGTATTTTTAATACAACGCTAATGATGATGAAGAGGATGCTGATGCGAATATGGTTATTTACCAGAAACACCCTGTTTTTTGTATCGGCTGTATTGAGATTTATGTATCTGGCATTAGAGTTTGTAGTGCTTTTTATTAAATTCTTATTCACCCAAAAACACTGGAGTAATTAATGGATAAATTTTTACCTGAACCAATGCGGTATACTCTTTAACCATACCACATTACCTAACAAGCGCTGTGTTAATAACCTAACCTTCGTGGATACTAAAAGCGCTCTTTAATAATGAGCAAAAATGTTTCCATGACCAATACAATAGAAAATGAAAATAGTATTGCAACATGATCTCGAAAACCTAAAACAATGCCTGCTGGATACTGCCGGCATAACCTCGGTTACACCATCCATTTTTAGAGACCTTTCCTCACAGATCTACAAATCAACCAAAAAGCAAGTAAGCGATTCTACCTTAAAACGTATTTTCGGCTTTGCTGCCTACACCTTTCAACCCTCTTTGTATACATTAAATGTACTGGCAGAATTTTGTGATGTTGCTAGCTGGGCCGAGTTTTGTTCAAAAAACAAACAAAGCTCACCGGCAGCTATTAAATCTGCAGCAGCACCAACCGAAAGTGATATCCTTTACAAAGCCTCAGAGCTGTCTCAGCACACTTTACAGGCATTAAAAAACAAATCGGGCATACCATTCCCCCTAACCATACCGAGAGATTTCTTAGATGAGCACCTCGAAATTTTCTTACATACCGAATATCCGGTTACTATACTTACTGCCCCTGCGGGTTATGGCAAAACCATTGGCCTTTGCCACTGGGTAGAAGAACAGCTAAATTTTAACAGAAGAGAGAACAATGGCAATATTATACTTTTTTTGAGTGGCAAGGTTTTAAACCGTATTAGTAATCAGGACGACCTGCACCACTGGTTGCTTGCTTTACTGGGCATACCAATGGGCAATATTTTACTGGCCGATAACTTTCAGCTACAGATACAGCAACATAAGTTTCACCTCATTATTGACAGCTTTGACAGCACATCCTTTAACCAGGAGCAACTAGACACGCTATATAGCATGCTTACTGATGTAATTTCTATTTACCAGGGCAATCCCAATTTTAAGATCATATTAACCATGCGGTCGGCATCGTGGTTAAATTTTAAACGCGAATTACAACAGCAAAACAAATTCGACGACTGCTTTGTGGGTTTCATGAGCGACCACAATGAGGAGAGCAATGTAAGCTTGTTTACCGGCCACGAGATACAACTGATAAGCAGTAAAATAAAACCTGGCATTAAATTAATGCCGGCACTCGATTCTGAAATTGTATCTCTTTTTGGCTACCCGTTGTTTTTTCAATATTACTACCAAAAAAACCCAAAAAACTTTGCTTTAAATGAGCTCGACATATTTAGCACCTATGAGGTAATCTATAACTTCATACTTGATAAAATATACACCGGCCGCTTTTGTACCGAAAAGGTATTATTAATACACCTGCTTGTAGATAACGGTAAGTTTAAGAAAGGCAACTTTTGTGTAGAGAAACTTAAAGTATATGAGGACCTAAAGGCCTACAATGCCGCTTATCAGGACATGAGTAGCATTGGCATTATCCGCGAAGTAAACTTTAGCGACGAAAGCGGTTATACCGAGTGTATTGAGTTTGTACACGTACGGATTTTAACTTATTGCATAGCCGCCAAGCTGGTGTATGATAACAATGATGTATTTGATGAAAAACTAATCGACAAGATCAGT
Source organism: Mucilaginibacter polytrichastri (assembly GCF_001911425.1). Taxonomy (GTDB): domain Bacteria; phylum Bacteroidota; class Bacteroidia; order Sphingobacteriales; family Sphingobacteriaceae; genus Mucilaginibacter; species Mucilaginibacter polytrichastri. The sequence continues at coordinate 4,447,469 of NZ_MPPL01000001.1, forward strand.
CTCTTATTTGATAGCACAGTAAGGCTGCGAATCTTAAAATGGTGCATTTTTATTGCCCTTAAAAACAAGCAATACAGCATTTTTGATGCACTGCCGCGTATAGAGCTGGTAGCATCAGAAAAAGCCCGGCTAATTAAATTTTTAAGCAAGGTTATAGAACAAGGCTTTTTTGGCACAGACAAAGACAGTGCAGCCGAAACACCGTTTGATATTACCCGGCCAGGCTTGTTCAATTACTTTTTAGGGATGGAATTTATATCGCCTGAATATAGCGATGCCCTGCAAAGCCTGCTAAAATTAAACCTGCAGGATAGCAGCAAAATATGGATCCATACCAGCATTGCTATAAACCATGTAATATCACTTAACAGCGAAGGATTGGAAGCCAGTATAGCCGCCTTAAAAATATTCCCGGCCGAAGCATTTTCAACATTCCATATTAACCCGCTCAATTGCCTCGAAACCATTTATTACTATTTAAAATATAACGTAGTTAAAAAAGAAGCTCTTACAGAAATTACACATTTTTGCTTTAACCCGCCTACCACCAAAAAACAGCTTAACCAGCTTGGCTCTAACTACGTGCTAAACCTTTTGGCCTTACATGTACTTTCTATTGCAGGTAATGCTAAGAAAAAGCTTCGGTTTACTCAGATATTGCACAATATTCACCACCAGAACGATCGTTTTGTGCCTGAATATCATTTTTTTCTACTCATTAGTAGGGCTCATGTTTATGTATACATGGAAAAATTTGACGAGGCCACCAGCATTTATGAATTACTGATGATGGACTACCGGGATGACGAAAGTAAATTTACGCCCTACATGCGTATCTCTCTCGAAAACCTGGCTGCACGCCTCATTAAACATATAGCCACCCCACAGCAAATTACCAACATGATAGAAAGAATGGCCAACACCATAGAAATAACTACTTACAAGCTATTCCAGGTTAATACGCTGGCTTATTATCTGGTGGCAGATAAAGCTAATAATGGCTCATCGGCCTACAAAACTTTGTACTTTAAGTTTATAAAAATTATGCGGTCAAACAGTTTTAATCCAAAAAGCTTTATACTTAAATACGATGAGCTAAACCCACAAGACAATTTAACCACAACCATACTTAGATAAACGCTTTAACCAGCAATAAAAGCGCTCCGTTAGAGGCTGTCTCATAAATTTGGGGACAGCCTCTTTTCTTTAATTTGTTCGGGCAGGTGGTAGAGAATCTTTTCGTATAACTTTTAAGCCGGCTCCAACTTTTGTAACAAAGTAACCAACAGTTCAATCTGTATGAGATTAGGCACAAGCCATCTTGTTACTTGTTTCTAACATTTGATTCTTGATTGTATTTTCATAACTTGTCACTACTCATACATTAAAACCGGTAATGAACAAACAGCAGATCCTAGATTATTTAAAAGAAAACGATATAAAGCATATTAAATTTGCCTTTGCAGATATTGACGGTATTCTGCGCGGTAAAGTGATCCATACGCAAAAATTTACCGACGGGCTGGAGCAGGGCTATGGTTTTTGTGATGTTGTTTTTGGCTGGGACAATACTGATAATTGCTATGATAATGTAACCGTTACCGGCTGGCACACGGGCTACCCTGATAAACAATGCCGGATAGACCTATCGACTTTCCGAACCATTCCGTGGCAAAATAATATTCCTTTTTTCCTGGGCGATTTTAGCGGCGAGGGTAACGAAACTATTCCTTGTCCGCGTACCCTATTAAAAACCATAGCCAAACAATGTGAAGATATGGGCTACCACCCCGAGTTTGCGCAGGAATTTGAGTGGTTTAATTTTAAAGAAACGCCACAGTCGCTCAATCAAAAATCATTCAGCAACCTCGAGCCGCTTACGCCGGGCATGTTTGGCTATTCGATATTGCGCCCGTCGCAGCAAAGCGATTTCTATTTTGACCTGGTTAACCTGCTCGAGCAATTTGGCATCCCGATAGAAGGCCTGCACACCGAAACCGGTCCGGGCGTGTACGAAGCCGCCATTATACACGACCATGTTTTGGCAGCAGCAGATAAAGCTGCCCTGTTTAAAAATGCCGTAAAAGAAATTGCAGCAAAACATGGCATTACAGCCACTTTTATGGCCAAGTGGAACGAAGCCCTGCCGGGCTGTAGCGGCCACGTACACCAAAGCCTGTGGGATAAAGACAATATAACCAACCTGTTTTATCAAGAAGGCGCGGAACATAAAATGAGCGACCTGATGAAACATTACCTGGCCGGCCAGTTGTATTGCCTGCCGCATATTGTACCCATGTATGCCCCTACCATTAACAGCTACAAGCGTTTGGTTGAAGGTGCCTGGGCTCCTACCACCATTACCTGGGGTATAGATAACCGCACTACAGCTTTCCGGGTATTAAATTCATCGCCTGCCTATACACGGCTGGAAACCCGCATACCGGGGTCTGACACAAACCCTTACCTGGCCCTGGCAGCTGCACTGGCATCGGGTTTGTATGGCATTAAGCATAAATTACCGCTTACCATACCGCCGGTAGTTGGCAATGGCTATGCCGATAAAGGCAATGGCAGCATTGCAGGCAATTTATATGAGGCTGCCACAACAATGGCATCCTCTAGTGTTGCAAAAGAATTATTTGGTGATACCTTTACAGAACATTTTAGCCGTACCCGTTTATGGGAGTGGCGCCAGTTTGCTAAACAGGTAACAGACTGGGAATTAAAAAGATATTTTGAGATTATTTAACCCGCCGCGGTTAAACACCAATTATGGAATACGAATTAAGTACGCTGATCATCAGGAAAGCATGGGAAGGCTATGATGGGTCGAGAACGATACGCAGCATTGAGGATATTAGCGCAAATGTATCAACCAATAAGGTTTTTCGCATTACGTTTGAGGATGACGATATTATAATAGCCAAGCTGTCCAGCTTTGGCAAATACGATTATTTTAAAGAAGACCACCGCATTATACAAAGCCTGTCTAACAATCTGCTTTACCCTTATGAGAATTTTTTAGCCCGGTCTTTACTTAAAAACAACCGGGTTTATATATACCGTTACCGGCATGGCAAAACAGATGCCTGGGTAGTTTTTTACAACCCCACCCGCATTATGGAGCGCATGCCCCGCCGGCTGGACGAAAGCCATATCCGCAAGCTGGCACAGCAGGCAGCCAAGTTTCACAAGGCTTGCGCTCGGGCCAGTAAGATTCTGCCAAAATCGTCCAAAACCATGCGCAAGGATATTAACTCGCTGATGGAGCAGGTGCAAAAAGATGAAGCCAGCTTTGGTACCCGTACGCAGGTAGACCAGCTAAAATACCATTGCGACCTGTACCTGAAAGGCCGCGCCAAATACGCCGCCAATACCTTCGAAACCATCCCGGTATTTATAGACTGGAATATTGGCAATTTTTCGGTTACCAATAAGCAGGAGTTTTACTCGCGCTGGGATTATGATTGGTTTAGGATGAGTAACCGCGTGATGGATTTTTACTTCTTTAGCCGGGTGGTATCAGACGTAGGCGATCGTACCGTTTTTAGCTATTATATTACCACACTAATGGAAGACCGATTTATTTTGTTTTTGCAGGAGTACCACAAACTAAACCCGCTAACAGCAAATGAGATTGGCTTTATGAAAGAAGCCTACCGCTTTTTTATTCTCAATTATGTAATTAAAGATGGCAAGCACTTTTTTCATGAGCAATATGCCGAAAAATTACAGCAGGAAGCCTATGATATTTACCTGCCATCTGTAGAGCGCGACTTTGACGCCAAGGTAATTATGGAAGCTTTAAAGATAAAATACTAACAAACTTATTTGCAGACCCCTACCCCTGATAAAAATGATCCAGACAGAAGATTTCAAAAGCATTATAGACCAATATAAGGTAATATTTTTTGATGCCTTCGGTGTTATCAAAAATTACAAGGGTATGGTGCCGGGTATGGACGAAACCTTTGCGTACCTGCGGGCCACCGGGAAAGAATACTACATTGTTACCAATGATGCATCCCGCAGCCCCAAGCAGCTGGCTGCATCATTTAACAAGCTTGGGCTGGATATTACCCCCGATAGGATCATTTCGTCGGGCATGCTGGCTAAAGAATACCTGGACCTAAAAGTTAATGAGGGCATAGTGGCTTACCTGGGCACAGCAAACTCGGCACATTATATTGATTACTCGGGCCTGCATACCCTGCCCGTGAGCGCCATAGACGAAAGTAACATTGACCAGGTAAACGCGCTGGTATTTTTGGATGATGAGGGTTTCGACTGGTTTCGCGACCTTAACAAAACCGTTAATATTTTACGCCGCCGAAACATCCCCACCATTGTAGCCAATACCGACTATGCCTACCCACTAAACACGCAGGATGTAGCCATTGCCATTGGCGGCATAGCCAGCATGATCCACCAGATTGTGGGTAAACGTTTTATTAACTTCGGCAAGCCGGATTCGCTGATGTTTACCTTTGCTTACGACCAGGTGCGTAAAACCAACCCATCTATAGGTAAAAAAGACATCCTGATGATTGGCGACACCCTGCAAACCGACATTTTGGGCGGCAACAAGTTTGGGCTGGATACCATGCTGGTTTTCACTGGTAATACACTACCCACCGATGCAGAGACACGCATTACCTCATCGGGTATTGTGCCTACTTATATTTGTGAGAAAGCGGTGATTGGGTAGAGAAAAGCAATCACGACGATAGCATATCAGTATTAATTAAAGAGCGGTGGCCTGTCAGAAAAGCGCATGTACCCCTAATCACCCGAAGAGCCTATTTGTTATATTTGCTACTATATCAACCAGTAGTATCATGCCTGCGCAAAATACCTCCGAGCTGAACCGAAGAAAATTCATCAGCATAGCAGCTGTTGGATCGACAGCAATATTATCATCGCCATTCATCAGTTCTGCCTCAAATTTCCTGCAGCCGGCAAAACCTGTTACCGTTGGCCAGATTATGGATTTGTTTATCAGTGAAGTCCCCGGCGCACCATTCGAAGGTACCGTAGACACTCTGAAAACAGGTAGTCGGGATACGGTAGTTACCGGCTTAGTCACCACCATGTTTGCCACTATTGATGTAATCAGAAAATCGATAGCACTAGGAGCAAACTTCATTATCGCCCACGAACCTACCTTTTACAACCACCGCGATGAGACCAAATGGCTGGAAAACGACGATGTTTATCACTACAAAGCCGACCTGCTAAAACAGCATAACATTGCTGTTTGGCGCAACCACGATTACGTGCACAGCCTTAAGGTTGACGAAGTGCGCAAAGCACTGGCAGACCAACTCGATTGGCAGCAGTTTGGAGATACTGCCCAGGATGTATACAACCTAGCTACTCCCCTTACATTAAAAGCGCTTATTGCACATGTAAAAGCGAAGTTAAACACACCACAGGTGCGTTATATTGGCAATCTGGATCAGCCTTGCAAAAAGATACTGCTCTTCCCCGGTGCCGCTGGTGGTACCAACCAAATCACGGCAATTATTAAAAACCAACCCGACGTAATGATGTGCGGCGAGATTTCTGAATGGGAAACCGCCGAATATGTACGTGATGCACGTGCCAAAGGCAAACAACTTTCGTTGATAATAATGGGCCACATTGCCAGTGAAGAACCCGGTTCTGAATTTATAGTTAAATGGCTTAAAGGTAAATTTCCGGCTGTAAAATCCACGCATATACCATCTGGCAATTCCTTATCATTTTTATAAAATCAGTGCGTAATTAAGCTTTGTTAATACTTCAAATCTTACTTAAATAAGTAATTGATTCATATACGCTGAAAAGCCACCTTTGATTTAGTTAAATACCACTACCTAGCTTAAAGTGCAATGATTAGCCCGGTTATTTAGCCACTAAGTCAAAAAAAGGTTTATGAGATATGCACTGCTGATAATTAACCATGTTTCGCCCCTGCAAACCAAAAGATTAATTGAAAGATTAAACAATGACTATTTCGATTTTTACATCCAGCTTGATAAAAAAACAGACCTTAAAAGTTACGCTATACTAAAGGATATCCGTAATGTTATTTTTATCGGGAAGAGGATTACAGTAACACCAGGTGGCTATAGTGCATTAAAAGCTAACCTGGCAGGCCTAAGCCAAATTATTGAATCGGAGATCAGGTACCACTCCATCAGCCTTATTAGCGGTAGCGATTACCCCACCAAGCGCGCTGATGAGATATGCGACTTTTTAAATATCTATAAAGGTAAACAGCTAATTGCCTACGACGAGAGCTGGAGCCAAAATATCCCCGAAAAAATTAGCAAATACTACCTTACAGACTACCACTTTACCGGCAAACAATTTGCCGAACGCTTATTAAATAAAATTTCGGGTAAGCCAGAGATACCCAAGATGCTTAAGTTTATTGGCAAATCTGCTTATTGGACCATTACCCCTAATTGTGCAACTTATGTGCTGGCCTATATTGACAGACTTGAGCTTGACAGCTTTTTGAAATTTACCAATGGCAGTGACGAATTTGTATTTCAGTCCATCATTATGAACTCGCCTTACCACGAGGAAGTGGTAAACAGCAACTACAGATATACAGAACCGGCTTCTGACAGCATCACATCTAAAACGCTCACCGTTAAGGATTTCAACAAAATTATTTTTTCTGACAGTATTTTTGCCGGCAAGTTTGACATTACTGTAGATTATGAAATTTTGGATATGATTGATAAAGCCAACCAAATTAAAATTTTGTACCGGAGCCAAAAGTAGCAACTGCTAATGCTTACTTTTCATTAGTTTTATGTTAACTCAATATAAATAATACCGGCATAACAGGGTGTATATAATGACATAGCAGTGTATACTTTGTTAATCATACACATTTACTAATTACACTTAAAAAAGCAACTGTGCCACAATTGCTATAAAAAAGTTTTGTTACTTATTTAAGTAATACGCAAATACTGTTTAATTAGTCATATTTGTAATCTAATGATTAAATTACCTCGCCAAAAGAATCTTTAATTTAACTCTTACAGTTTAACAGAGTGTAAATAAAGCTGTACTTTACCTGAGTATTTTTTGGCAGGCACCATATCACAATTTTAAGTTTAACACAAGCAAATGAAGGAAATCGGATTAATAGAGGATGATAATATTTTGAGAAATGCTTACACCAAGTATTTTAGGATTACTCAAACGTTTAAAGTCGTATTTTCTGTTCCTGATGTTGCCGACGCCTTAAGCCTGAATACCGTGCAGCCAGACATTATTTTACTGGATGTTAATCTGCGTTCTGGGTCGGGCATTGATGGGATTCAGGTATTAGCCGCCCAGTTCCCTACCAGCAAAATCGTGATACTATCCAGCATGGAGAATGCCAAATTAACCCGCCTTGCTATGGAAAATGGCGCTACGGGCTACCTGCTAAAATCGAGCAGCCTGGCCTATATTACAGAATCGTTACTTAAGCTGGACGAAGGCGGTATTCCATTCTCACCTGCAACTATTAGCCATGTGATACATAATAATGCCACAGCAGATAACCGGTCGGAAATAACCGAACTAACCAAAAGAGAAGTAGAACTTGTTAAGTTACTAAGCGAGGGGGTTGCCAACAAAATTGCTGCAGACAGGCTTAACGTTACCTACTTTACTATAAACCAGCACCTTAAAAATATTTATAAAAAACTAGAAATCAATTCAAAATCTGAACTGATTGCCTGGTATCTGAATAAATAAGCAAACTACTTGTTTATTTTTTAACGCTTGTGCTGGCTTTGTAAAGTAATTTGTAGCCTGCATCATCATCTGTTTGGTCGCGGCCTGTTTTAACATTTAACTTTAACGGTTTTTGTGCCAACTGATCTTTAGTCAGCTTAAACTTCAGGTTTAGGGTATCGTTCATACCTTCTTGCATAAAGCTCCATTTTGCCTGTATGGTATCGCCTTTAATTGTGCCGGCAAGCACACCTTTGCGGCTATCCTTTTGGTAGGGCATCCAGGTCATTTGTCCGCTTACCACGTCTCCTTTTATCACCAGCTCAATACTGGTACTATCCTGGTTGGTTTTACCTTCGGTACGCAAAAAGCATAATGAACTTACGGTTGGTGTATGATTAGTTTGGGCAGTTGTAGCGGCCTTAGCCAAGGTATCGCCGGCAATTACGGTATCTGTTTTGGCTTGCTTAACGGTATTGGATGAGCAGGAAACAATACCCAGTGCGGCAACGCAGCATAAAATAATTAGTTTCATATTCTGTATGACAGTTATAAACGATAATGGTTTTAAATGTGGATTATGGCCTATGAGCCATCCCCGATACGAGGTTGATATTTACCCTCCACAAACCTGTTGATAAGCATGGCGGCAACGGTATCGCCGGTTGCGTTTAATAATGTGGCTACCGGGTCTATCAACGTACCGATAATAATAGCAGGTGGCAAGGCTTCGGGCGGGAAACCATAGGCAGATATAAAAAGCAATTCGCCTACGTAACCACCATTGGGTATGCCGCCTTCTACAATGCTTACCAAAACCGTCATGCCGAGTGCTATCAGTATTACACCCGGGCTATCAAACCCCTTACCAAACATGGCAAATACCACCGCCATTTTTAAAATGGACGAAACGCTGGAACCATCTTTATGCAATGTGCCTCCAAGGGGTATGGTGATACCGGCTATCACATCAGAGATGCCCATTTTTTTTGCAGCATCGAGATTTGCCGGTATAGTAGCAATGCTGCTACAGGTACCAATAGCTGTTGCAGAGGGGATAATATTGTTTTTCCAATACCTTTTTATGCCGCCTATACCACCTGCTATAAAAGCATATATGCTATAAATTACTGCATATATAAAAAGGCTTACACCATACCCAATACCAAGGGTATGTGCATAGGTACCAAACAACGAGGGGCCAAACAGGGCAACCTGATAAGCAAAGTAAGCGCCTAAGCCAATTGGTGCAGGTTTCATGATAATTATAAATACATTTTTAAATACCTCATTACCGGCATTTAAAAACTGGACAAATGCTCTTCCTTTTTCGCCGGAGTGTAAAGCGCCAAAACCAACCAGTATGGCAAAAATAATCATGGCCAGCATATTTTTACGGGATAGCAGCTGGTAAAACTCGCCTGTGGTAAGCAATTGGGTAATATCATCGCCGGATAGTTTTTTATTGCCGCCCTGCGGTAAAAGACCGGCAGCGGCACCCCCACTTTGATGTACCGGGAACAGCCACATGGCTACAATGGTTAATATAGCCGCAATAATAATAGTACCGAGAAATACCCCCGTCATAACGCCCATAATGCGGCTTAACTTTTGCTCGCCATGCAGGTTGGCAATGGCAGATGATATGGCGAAAAACACCAGCGGAATTACAGCCACAAACAGCAGGTTTAAAAATATATCACCTATGGGCTTTACAATTTCGGCCTGTTTGCCAAATATCATCCCGGCTATACTGCCGGCTACAATACCGGCTATCAGCCAAATCATCCCGCTGTAATTCTTAATCCAATGAGCCATAGTTAATACAGCGCCTATATAAGCACCTTTTTTGAAAGATAAAGATATTATACAAATTTTTAAGCCTAACCGGTATGTACCTTCACAAATTTATTTACAGCAAAAAGCTATTACTGTAAATGCTCCACCTGCTGAAAAATAAAAAGGGGACACTCTCCGTTAAACTTAATTTTATAATTATCGTATAGACATCCATCTTGCTTAAATGTTATAAAAATGTTAATCTTGATAAACCAAACAACTAACCTGTTACACATTTAATTTTTTATTGCCGATGTTTTATTTGCTGATTTTTGCCGCCTTAATTTTCTTTGTTGCCCATGTTGCACTATTATTAGCATCTTTCAGTGGCCCCAAATTCGCTTCTGTGCGCTACTTTTATTCACACCTCACCTTATGGCTTACCGGCATTGTGGTATTTGTTTTGGCGCTATGTTATAGTGGGGCACACCAGTCGGGTTTTCTGGATTACTTTAATACACCCTTCAAAAAAACCATGATCCTTGTTTTCACACTCGCTTTATCACTGGCTGCACACGGCATTGTTAGCCTTTTAGTGTTGCCTTTACTCCGGAAAAATAGGGTTTCATAATGGCTCTATTCGATAGATTAAGAGATTATCTACTTACAAGATTTTAAATATGTAACATCAGCCCTTATGGCAGGTGTTGTGTTTTATAGATTAAACTGTGTTAGACATAGATCCAACATAACATTTGTCAAGCAATGCAAAATAAAATAAGTAAAACATTGTAAACAAAAAAAGGCATCCGATGTGAATGCCTTTGGTGGTGGCTACTGTACAAATCTCGAACTTTTTCCTGTCTGATTTGCGTTTAATAGCCGATTTAGACTGAAAAACTTTTTGGCTCAAATCGTAAATGAGGCAAGTTTATAATACTACCTTTCATAATTGGCAGAAGGCTTAATATATTATTTCTGCAACTCCAACAAACGCGATTTAATTTCATTTGACTTGGGATTCAACTCGCTGGCTTTTTTGTACGAAGCGATAGCTTTTTGCTTTTCTCCATTCGTGGTATAAGCTGCGCCCAAAGCGGCAAAGGCTCTTGAAGAAGACGGGTAATTAATAGTATTCATTTCCAGTAGCTTAATGCCATTATTTAGGGTTGCCTGATTTTTTACTAACCATTGTGCCAAGTCGTTGAGATATGCTTCATCAGGCAAAATCGGATACCCAAACCTTTGCGATAATCCTTTATAGTGTCTCATAATGATCTCCGGATTGATCTTTTCATCACTTACCGGAGGAAGCTGCCATTGGTAATAGATAAATCGAAGTCCGTCATAGTATGACTTAAGAGGAACAGTCATGTGACTCTCAGTCGGATACGACAGATATTCGAAATCTAATCCTTTTATGTTTCGCTTTTTGAGCAGCGAATCAAACTTTAAAACATTGGTATGAAAGGGTGATCCGGGTGAAGAAGCGTCTTCATTGCCGTCGCTAAAAAAAAGCGTCTTCGACAAAGTTGATCCAGCTTTTAATTTTTTATCCGCGAGCTTCAGCAAGAATTTCTGATCCCACCAGAAGGATGGACTCACGGCAATGTAGGCGTCAAACATATCTGGATAACTAATCAGGCAATTGATGGTTGTCAGCGCTCCGAATGAGTGTCCCGCAAAAATGCGGTAAGGTTGTGTTTTGTAATTTGAATTGACATAAGGCATGAGCTCTTTCTGAATGAATTGAAAAAAATGCTCATTTCCGCCGCTGTTCTTATACGGAGCATGGGCTGTGGTATCTGGCTTTCCATCATAATAAACACTGCTGTGAGAGGGGGTGAGGTCACGGTTACGGTCCGTATTTGTTATTCCTACAACAATCAGTGGCGGAATAACATACACATCTTGTCGGCTGAGGTATTTAGAATATTCTACCATCTGGGCGAAATGATTGTCGGCATCCAGAACATAGATCACCGGATATTTTTTCTCAGGATTGGCAGAATCTTTCGGTGTGTAGATCAGTATCCTTCGATCTTCTTTAAGAATGTTGGAATGCATCGTTACAACTTCTCCCTGATCATACTTAATTGGTTCTGCCTTTTGAGCATTTGCTTTAAATGAAAAAAGTAGCGGTATGATAAAAAACACCAATGTAAAATGCTTTTTTTTAAGGAAACCAAGTTTCATGTATTTTGGGATGGGATTAACTACAAGGATACGGCTTTTCTTGGGCTCTTAATTTAAATTAAAGAACTCATCAATTCAATAAATTCAAAATCCTTGAAGAACTTACTTTCAGCAGCAAATTTTGCATAATCTGAATATAAAAGTTATAACACAACGAAAAAGCAAATGTAACAGGAGCCTTGTTTCCGGAGAAATAAATGCACGGTAGGACGCCACATCAAACGGCCCGGCTGAACGAAATTGTTCGGAAAAAAGCGTTTGGAGTCCACGCAGCCCCTTTAATAATGTAAAAAAGCCCATTAGAGTTAACTAACAGGCTATAGTGTGGTGGCTACTTTACAAATCTCGAACCATTTCCTACATGATTTGCGCCTAACAGCAGATTTGGACCTATAAACAAATTAGTTCAATTTAATTAACGCAAATGAAAACATATCAAATAGACGACGTCAAAATCGAATGGGGTGATACGCTGATCAACATGATTTAAAAAAGGAGTACTTATCGAGTGCAGTTGTTTTTAGCGCAAAATGGAAGATCGAGGATATACGAATCAGTTTATCAGTATATGGAGGTACCCGAATCAATGATAGCGGCCCAAGCGCTGCTGGAATTTTCATAGATTGGATCGACGAAATAAAAGCTGCAAAACCTTTCCGCCAACAAGTTGATCAAATCGAAATAAAAATCGCTGAGCGTATCAATAATGACATTGAAATCGAAAAATTTAAACTTGATTATAAGCAAAGGCAATTTAGAGTTATACATTATGAACTAAATGATCCTTATGCGGCAGAACATGATCCAGAATTAAGATCGGCACAAATGGCGCTTTACAAATCTGCTTTATTTCAAACGCCGCAGCTTATACAATACCGTTTAAACGATGACGAAATCGGTATTTATAAAATCCCATCAATAAATGAAGTGTTTGTTTCAAACAAATGGGACACTATTCCTATTTCATCCGATAATAGTAGCAAAATAGTTTTCTATGAAATACTGCCTGCACGAGGCCCGGGAGGTAAGCAATTGGAGTTAATTGATCTAAATATTGAAGATTCCAGAAACAGTAATAGCCTTTATAATTTAATTGAAAAATTAGAGAGTTATGGTATTAAAATTCAAAAGGAAACGCGGTACGATGATTAAATGATCCATCAAACAAAAAGCCCTCAGAATTAATCTGAAGGCTTATACAAAACTTTTTGAATTAATATCCCATATGGGGTTTTTGTGGGAACTACTGGGTTCGAACCAGTGACCCTCTGCTTGTAAGGCAGATGCTCTGAACCAGCTGAGCTAAGCTCCCGTTCTCGTAATGATCTTTAACAAATCAATACGATAATATATATGAATTACTTTTCGAATCAGTCCCGATTAATCGACGGGGTGCCCTGCTCTAATTAGTAACGTTCCCAAATGCTTTGGGAGTGCAAATATAGACGGTCTTTTTAATTTTACAAATAGGTCATCCAAATAAAACATGCTCATTTACATAAAAATCTGCAAAAGCACTTTAAATGTTATTTTTACTTTGTTTAATTAACTGAGCCAGAGCTGGTAAACAGGTCGCCTCTGCCGCTTTGATAAAACTCAAAATTTTCTGGCCCTTGCGAAGATCTGATGATTTGCGAAACATAGAAATCATTTTGGTAGGCGGTAAACTTAGGCGTATTGCCATTAAGGGTGTATACTGTTAGGTAACTCTTAAAAAATAGCGGGCTGCTATCCTTATCAAACTTAGCCATTTTTACTTTCTGGTTTTCGGCCCCAAAGCTGGCCGGAAGTTTGGCCTTAATAAAAGCACTGTCTGATATATACCTGAATGTACTCCTGCTGATCCTGGATATGGTTTTTGTAATTTGAGCGTGCGGAGGGATAAATGCCACATTTTTAGGCAGCGTTGCTTGTGCATTAATATTTGAGTTAGAAAAACTGATGCCCCGCCCTACTGAGGTGCCGGATATATCACCACTAATCTGTACCGCATCATCTGCATAGCTGTAACTTTGGTTCCCGGTAATAAATGCCGAACGTTCCCAATCTACATAAACCGGCTCGTTAAGCTTATTATAAATGTTCATATGGATAGGTGCGTTCTCGCCGGCGAAAGAGTAAATTATCCTTACCGAATCGTTCTCGAGTTTAAATTCACCCGTTTTTTCATCGCGTGTGGTATTGGTGCTGCTAATCGTATTCATCTGATACGTGCTGCATGCCGGTAACAAAGCTGTCGCCGCCAGTAAAATGATAAGAAGCTTTTTCATAGGTTATAATGTTGTATCTAAGTTAAACAAATACTAACCTGCTTTATCTCATCGTATTGCAACTTCTATGTTATACTTTAGTTAAGTTTTTTTAGAAAAAATTTAGCTAGGTACTCTTGTTAATGCCAAGTTAATATACTTAGGCCTGGGGTTTTGTTTAAGAATCGTATCAACAATAAAGGCCTTTGGATTTACCAAAGGCCTTCAAAATATGTTTTTTCTGTATAATCATTAAATTAAGGACTGCCCCATTCTAGGCAGTCCATTAACTATTAACTGATTTATAAAGAACAAAAATGCAATTTAAAAATGCGCACCTTATTTAAGATGCTTGTTAACCGGCTTTAATTAATAACCGGGGTTTTGCGTAATACTGGCGTTTGCGTTAATTTCTACCTGCGGTATCGGCAATATTCTCCTGGTGTTAGCAGTTGTAACTGTTGCTATAGATGCCGCAGATTTAGCGCCTTCCTGCGGGCGGTTAATTACGGCTGCAGTACGGGTAAGGTCAAAAAATCTGTAACCTTCAAATGCCAGCTCTTTCCTTCTTTCGTTTAAAATATCTGCAACAAGCGTGGTACCCGTAGCTGTGTAGGCCGCTAATGATGGGTCGCGCAGTTGGGCTACCCTATTAAGATAAGTCAACGCCTCGCCGCTATCACCCAGCTGTGCGTAAGATTCGGCCAGGGTAAGCAATACTTCGGCATAGCGCACCACTTTTACTTCGTCCCTGTCGCTTTGCAGCACATTCTGATACTTGTTAACAATATAAGCCTGGTAGGGCGTACGTGTGCCATCTAAAATTAAAGACTTCCTGAAATCTGTTGCCGTGTAAGAATTATACAGATCATCGGTACATAAAACATCACCATAACCGTCTTGGTTGTAAATAGCATCCAGGCCGTTATAGCCGTTGTTTACGGTGCTGCTCATATTTAATTCAAATATCGTTTCCAGCTTATCTGTACGGTTGGTTGCAGAAGCCCAGTAAGCGCTAAAAGCAGATGAGCTTGCAGCTAAAGAGAAACCACCATTATTGGCAACCAGCAATGCAGCATCACGCGCGTTGGCATAATCGCCTTTATATAAATAAGCCCTGGCTTCGATAGCTTTTGCTGCATATTTAGACAGGAAGTTGGAGTTGGCATCATGTATGGCCGGCGTAGTGGCAGGCATTAACGTATAGGCGCTATCCAGATCGGTAATAATACGATCATAAACGGCAGAGACAGAGCTACGGGCAGGTTTGGTAAACGCACCTGTGGTATAGGTGGGCTGCGTAACAATAGGCACACCTGCTGCACTGGGGTTTACGGTATAAGGCTGGCCGTATAAGTTTACCAATTGCAGGTAAACCAGGGCACGCGTTGCATATGCCTCGCCCCTTAACTGGTTAACGTTATCAGAAGCCGGTACGCTGGCATAAAGGATGCGGTTGGCCTGCAAAATGGTATTGTATGCCTGCGACCATATTTCATCAATTTCGCTGGCGGTGGCTATATAGGTGTAGTTATTTTCTGTTAAGTACCGGCCCGAGTTTGTGATACTCACATAAGAGTTATCGGCCAGCAAATCGCCCAGTACGGGGAGGTTTCTGCCAAACAGGGTGTAACTTTTCATAGAGGTATACATACCAGATATAGCGGTAAGCATGCCGGTTTCTGTAGTAATAGAGCTTTCTACGGCTACTGCGGTGGGGTTTTCTTCCTCAAGAAAACTCTTCTTGCACGATGCAAGGGTTACTATCCCCGCCAATAGTATATATATGTAATTTCTGACTTTCATGTTTTTAATTTTATAAACCAACATTTATACCCACTGTATAGGTTTTTACCTTCGGGATGCTCAGGCTGTTGTAGCCATTGATATCAACTTCGGGATCAAAAGGTAAGCGGCTGTCGTAAGTTTTGGTCCAAAGGTTGGTACCGCGTACATACACATTCAGTTTACTTAAGCCAAGTCGTTTAAGCAAGCCTACATCCTTAAAATCGTACCCTAACGACAAGTTTTTCAGTCTAATATAATCGCCCGAGTACCAGTACCTTGATGATACAGCAGCATCGCTGCCGTTATTATCGGCAATACCACCTACCACATATTTAGGCACGTCGGTAACCTGGCCTGGTGTGGTCCACCTATTTGTGTAAATGTATTGGTACTTGTTGTATGACGAGTATGCACCACCGCTAAAGTAACGGCCGATAGGGTCATAAACATAGTTACCAAAGTTGTAGTAAAACTCGGCAGTTAAAGAGAAGCCCTTATAGTTCCATGTGTTATTAAACCCACCGAACATTTTAGGATCGGCCTGGTGGTTTACCACATATTTGGCTTCGGCATAATTGGTGGTGGTTTTAGTTCTGGTTGCATCGGTATACCAAAGTGCATCACCGTTGGCAGGGTTAACACCTGCATATTGCTTGGTATAGTATGAATAATAATCTAAACCTTTGGCCAGGTAATAATACGTATCATGCACACCGGTTGTACCTTCTGCAACGCTGGTCATTTTATTACGGTTAAACGCCACATTGAAGTTTGTACTCCAGGTAAAGTCTTTGCTCTTAATTGGCACACCCTGTATGGTTAGCTCCAAACCTTTGTTTAACATAGCGCCAATGTTTTCGATAGCATTGCTGAAACCTGTAGTTTGTGAAACTGCAACGTTTTGAATTAAGCCATTAATGGAGTTGTGGTAATACTCCGGCGAAATAGTCAGGCGGTTTTTGAAGAAGCTTAGATCGATACCGATATCAAACTTGCGGGCCGACTCCCAGGTTAGGCTGTTATTGCCTATCACATCATAGTTGGCACCGCTGTAACCGGCGTAAGTATAGTCGCTGCTGATTGTGGCACTGCCCTTAGAGGCATAGTTACCCAAACCATTAGCATTACCCGATGTACCGTATGAGGCATGTAATTTAGCAGCAGATACGATATTCTGTTGCTTGAAGAAATTTTCTTCGTCGATATTCCACGAACCACCAACAGACCAGAAGTTACCATACTTAACGTTAGAACCAAACTTAGATGAGCCGTCACGTCTGAATGATCCACTCAATACATACTTATTTTTATAGTTGGCGCTAAACCTCGAATAAATAGAGTTGTAGGTATAATTTGAATAAGTACCCTGTGCGGTAACCGGGGTAGATGCCAAAGACAAAGTAGTTAACGTAGGTGCAGAAGCTGCGTAGCCTGTACCCTCTGCAGTGACGTAGTTTTCCTGCGAGCGTTGCGCCTCATAACCTACTGTAGCATCGATATAAAAATCCTGGACCCCTTTTACATTGTAACGATAGTCTAATTGGTTACGGGTTAGCCAGTTAAAATAGCGCGTGTAATAATCGCCGCCATAGCCACCGTAAACAGAGCCATCGCCCATGGTTGGGTTGGCATAATAGGTTTCTTCGAGTACGTTATAATCTATACTGGCAAAGCTGGTAAATTTTAGCTGGTCCCAGATGGTCCACTTCAACGTTTCGCCAATTAAACCCCTGGTTTGCGAAAGGCCGTGTACATCATTTTGAGAGATATAAAGCGGGTTGTAAAAAGACGGAAAGTTAGTACCGCCCGAAGTGCTTGAATTTAACGAACCATCTGCATTATAAGCCAACTGATACGGCCTTAAGAAGTAAGCCGAAGCAATTGGGGCCGAGTAATACGTTGAATTATAAGGCGTATTCTGGTTAACGTTTGATACATTAAGGTTGGTAGAAATACTGATCCGTTTGCTAATGTTATGATCGATATTTAACAAGCCTGAGATCCTGGTCAGCTTTGAATTAAGCGTTGTAGCATCCTGGTGAAAATAACCCAGTGACGAAAACACCTTCGTATTATCAGAACCGCCGTTTACAGAAACGTTGTATTGTTGCTGCGAACCTCTTTTGGTTACCAGATCGTACCAATTGTTGCTTTGGCCGCTGTTAATACCGTAAGCATTTTGCGAACTAAGAATAGTTGCAGCGCTGTAGCCCGCATTTTTTAAACCTTCGGTATATAACTCGCCGTATTGGGATGCTGTTAAGGGCTTGCCTGCGTCTGGTATGGCCATATTGGTAGTTACCCCGCCTTCGGCATCAAACCTAACTTGTGTTTTGCCATTCTTGCCTCTTTTGGTTGTAATAATGATAACACCGTTTGAACCCCGTGAACCATAAATAGCAGTTGCCGCAGCATCTTTTAAAACCTGGATGCTTTCGATATCATTTTCATTGATACCGGCCATTGCATTTGCCGTGGTAGCGCTTCTCGATAAATCGCCCGAGTTGATGATCATCCCGTCAATAACATACAGCGGGTTAGCATCTAAATAGGTAGAACCCAAGCCTCGTAACCGCACCTGAATATTAGCACCGGGCTGGCCGCTGTTAACAGATACCGCTAAACCTGCAACCTCGCCCTGCAGCGCTTGTTGTGGGGTAGAGAATGGTTTGTTTTCATTTTGCGACCCCTTAACGGTAGTGGCAGAACCTGTATAGGCTTTTTTGGTTGTTGTTGAGTAACCATCTGTTACCACAACTTCTGATAGTAAACGCGAATCTTGCTTCAGTTTAATTAAAGGCAAATTGCCCGCTGGTATAACCAACTGCTGAATTTTGTATCCAACAAAACTAAATTCTAAGGTTTGCCCTGTGCTTGCCGGCAACACAAAATTCCCATCTCCATCTGTCAACACTCCTTTTTGTGTACCCTGCAATTTTACAGATACACCAGGTAAGCTCAGCCCGTCATCCGCGCCAACTACTTTACCCATAATTTTTCT
>NZ_MPPL01000001.1:4466793-4518065 GCF_001911425.1 Mucilaginibacter polytrichastri
CTATAGCCTAATAATATAACTATACGGGTAAAGTTTAATTACAGCCGTATAATTTAAATGATATAGGCCAGGTTGTTCTTTATCTCTTTTAGAATAAAAGTGCTCGTAAGCGTTTTGACGTTATTAATTTTAGAAAGCTTATATCTAACAAAATCATGATAGTCTTCCAGCGTGCCTACATAAATTTTTAAAAAGAAATCTACACTGCCAGACATATGAAAGCATTCGTGTACTTCCTCTAATGCAGCTACCTCTTGCTGAAATTTTTCTATAAAATTTTCATTATGAGACTCTAACACCACCTGGCAAATGGAAACAACCTAGCGCTTTAAAAGACTTTTGTTTAATACGGCAATGTAGTTTTCTATGTATCCGGCATGCTCCAGCCGTTTAATGCGTTCATGTACCGGCGAGGTTGTTAGCTTCAGTTCTGCAGCCAGTTCTTTTATTGTTACTTTGGCGTCTAATTGTAGTCTGCGTAAAATTGCTTTATCGATTTCGTCTATACCTTCCATTTACATTAATTATCAATCTGTAACACCGCTGTTAATCCCTGAAAGTATTTCAAAGGATAGTGAGGAAAGACCTATTATCTTGTAAGTAATAGATTATCCTTTTTAAGAAGATTGCAAATGAACTTCACCTATTCATTAATTCATACATAAATCGATATAAAGGCTAATTGTATCGATAAAAAGCGTTTTACCCGCTGCGTTAAAAATCTGCACGGCCTAAAACCTGATAACCGGCTAATTTCAGATCGGCTCTAAAAAATTGACGGATAGTTTACATGGTTTGTATTGCATCGCAAATCTGCCCTGTTATTTTTTAAAATACTATGGATACTTTTGCTGCCATGAGGACAGCAATTATTTTTAATCTATTCCTGCTTTTTTGCATGCCGTTAACCGGCAAGGCTGCGGCCTATTGGATGGATGTAAAAGGTTCGGGCAAACTGAACCACACAGTAAAAGTTGAGGTTTGTTATGGCAATATCGATGAGTACAGCATTCGCCATCGTGATACAGGCAAAGAGTTGAAGCTTACAGGCGATTTCAAATTTATGCTCATTAGCCCCGGCGGCCAAAAAGTACCGCTTGCCATTACCCAGCAAGCAGATTGCTGGGCAGGAGAATTTACACCAACAGAAAAAGGCACCTATCGCATTTTAGGGATCAATGACAGCCACCCGGTTGTAGACCGGTCTAAAACAGGAGGCATTAACGTACGCCCTATAGATTACCTCGCCGCGACTTATGATGTGGAAACGATAACTCCCCTGACTATACCAATACAATTTTTAGACATTGTTACCAGCCGCGAAGGAAAAACAATCCATATAAAAGCCTTTAACAACGGAAAGCCTGCTGCGAAAGGCACTAAATTGAGAGTATTTAACCCGGAAAACTGGGAAAAAGAACTGACTGTGGATGAGAAAGGCGAAGCATTTTTTAATATCACTATGCCGGGGCCATACATTATCAGGGAAGATTGGGATGATGCGGTTACAGGTACTTATAAAGCACTTTCGTATACCAGTGTAAGGCATCGCTGTAATTATTGTTTGCCGATAACCCAATAGAGCATCGGCAAACAATAATGGGCGGAATAAATAAATGTACCTAAAACCAATTTGGGCATTAACTTTTACCCGTTAAAAATTTTTAAAACTTCACTGTTAGCGTGCCAATAAATTGGGCAGGTGCCTGTGGCGTTAATCTTAAAGACCATGCCTGCTCGCTTGTAAGGTTATTTACCTTAAAGCCCACACGGTATTTAGGCTGATCATAAAATAAACTGGCATCTAATATGGTATAAGCAGGTACAACTACCTTAAGCGTGGTTGTGTTTATATTGTATGATGAGCTACCAGAATTACCGCCGAAACCCAATCCCAAACCTCTCAGGTCGCCTTCGGGCATACGATAGCTTACCCAGTAGTTCAACATCCTGGCAGGGCCCGAGTAAGCGGGACGCAAGCCATTGGTAGTAACATCAGAATGTGTTAATTTACTATCATTGTAAGCATAACCGGCAACAATGTTTAATCCCTGGAAAGGATTGGCAGTTAAATCAACCTCAACACCTTTGCTTAAACGCGTACCATCCTGTACAGAATACTGGCTGTCATTAGGGTCGGGCCTGATCTGATTTTTTACCTGGATATCATAATAGCTAACGCTACCAACCAATCTGTGGTCTATGATATCGCCTTTTACACCAAACTCCAATTGGTTGGCGTGCTCTGGTTTAAACTGGCTGCCATCGGCAAATACACCACTTTTGTTAAAGAAACCATTCATATAGTTACCAAATACCGATACTTTATCCTTTACTACTTCGTAAACCACACCCATTTTTTGGGATAAAGCGGTTTGTCCGTAAGGGCCGGTTTGTACGCCATTGGCACCTAAACCACCGGCAGTTACACCGGTTGTAACATTGTAAACACCCCCATACTGGTAACGATCCAGCCTTAAGCTGGCCATTACCGATAGCCTGTCGGTTATATTAAACACATCAGATACATAGCTGGCATAGGTATTATCGTGGTTATTTTCTTTTCTTAAAGTGCCGGTACTGGTTAATGAATCTACTTTGAATTTACTGATGCGGTAAGTAGACGGCGGATTAAAGAAGTTAATGGTCTGGTTGTAATTAACCGTTACACGGTCGAAGCTGTTAGAATTGTTGTAATAATCTAACCCAGCTACGATACGGTTGCGGTGACCTGCAATTTTAAAATCGCCGATAAAGTTCTGCTGAATATCAGTTGCAATAAAAGAGGTGTTACCCACAATAATTTGCGGCCTCAGTGTTACATCGCTGCGCCCGGTTAAGGCTGTTATATAACCATTAATGGTAGAGCGTGCACGTGATATAACGGTTTGTGACGTCCATGATGAGGAGATCTTATAATTTACCTGCCCGAAAACATTAAGCATTTGGGTTGAATAAGGCAGGTCATTGCTTAAAAAGGTTTTGTTATAAGGGAAACCCATTGTAGCAATGTTTAAGGTGCGCACGTTGGTACCACCTGTATAAGGGTTAAAACGCACAACAGAAGTTCCTTTTTCCTGGCCAAATTCTACATCGAGCAATAATGATAAACGATCATTAACCTGGTAAGAGAAGCTTGGCATTACGCTGATATTGTTGGTAAAACCAAGATCCTGAAAACTTTTTTGGAATGTGGTAGCTGTATTTAAACGGAATAATGCTGTTTTATCTGCATTTACAGGCGTATTAATATCGGCAGTTATACGGTTAAGGTTCCAGCTGCCGCCAGAATAAGATACTTCGCCGCCAAAGCCATTATAGGGCTTCTTGGTAACACGGTTATATAAACCGCCATAACTGCTGGATATACTTGTACCAAACAAGGTTGCCGAAGGGCCTTTAATAGCCTCTACACGCTCCAGGTTTACCGGATCGAGCGATGCGAATGCAGCACCGGCAACACCGTTACGGGCATTTGGCTCTGTCTCGAAACCACGCGAAAGAAAGGTTACCCTGCCCTGATTGGCAATAGTTGGGATACCTGCACCGGGTACGTTTTTAGCAACGCTACCAAGGTCAATCGCCATTTGTTCCTGTATCAGCTCTTTCGATACCGAGTTATAAACCTGTGGGTTCTCGATGTTTTTTAAAGGCAGGCGTGCAATGTAAACACTTTCTTTTTTAGAAAACTTGTTGGTGGGTGTTGTTACCACAACCTCCTGCAGTGCCTGTACGTTTTCTTTGGGGAACTGATAATCAACAGTAGCAGTTTGATCGGCCATAACCGTTACGGCAATGTCCTTTTCTTCTGCACCCAGTACCTGAATTTTTATGGTGTAGTTGCCTGGGGCTATGTTAACAAAACTATAGCTGCCGCGCTCGTCCGTAAGGGTACCTTTTGCAAGTTCTTTAATAGATACCGAGCCCGAAGCCAGGGGCCTTCCATCAACCATCAGTACTTTACCAGAAATTTTGCCTGTAGTTTGGGCTTGTAAAGTAAATGGACCGAGCAATAAAAAAACAATAAAAATTTGAAGTAGAGATTTCATCAATAGCGTAGTTCGTGTAAGTGTATGTTTGACACGACAAAGATAATTTTATTTATATTAAGTCTAAATAAAATTAAAAAAATAGCAAACAAATGCTGCATTCAGCAGATTTCAGATGGATTTATATTAGTAAATACTATGTGCTAAGGTTCCAAATATGGAAGCTGCTAGGTTCAAATCGGGTTTAGATCTGAAGGATTTAATGTGGTCGATTCAGAGCAAAATCGCCCGTTTATTAGTGATTTACGCAATTGCGAATTTGATATAGATAATTCTTAAAATTACCCGTTGAAAATAACTATATATATGTGTAATTGTCAATTAAGTTCTGCTCTTGTATGCATTCATAATGTTTAAAATACTTTGCTGATCAAATCCTGTTTCACTCAAAACACAACAAATTAATATAATTTTCAATGGCTGAGTTAATTGATAAAGTTCTATACCATCTGCTACGTGTGCGTTTGCCTTTTTAGGAAAGAAGTGTGAATAGTAGTGTCTTGAATTAACTATAATGTCAAGATCTATATTTAAATTTCTTATAAAGGGAACAAATGAAAATTCCAACCACAGACTTTCCAATTGCTCCTTTAAAGTAATTAATTTATTTTTTTTAGGGAAATCAGGGCGAAATCTTGTTGCATACCCCTCCAGCGCTTGCACCACTATTAGGAAATCACCAGTATCAAAAATGTTTTTATCTTTAATGCTTGCAATCAAATGTTTCAAGATTGGTGCCATTTGAGAATCAAAAGAATACCATTTTCTAATCAATACTTCAAAGCTATTTTTGATCACGTCGTACGTAAACAAGAAGTCGGTTTGTTTTTTTTTAGAAAGAACTGTTTTGCCATGCTGATTATAAAAAAGTTCAATTGGATGGTAATATTTATGGCCGCTATTTGATTCTTGATAATAATCCTGATTCTATAAAGAGATCGATTCATAAAAGATGGTATTTAATGTGCCGAGCGATAAGAATATATTAAATCTGGAGGCCTTTTGAAGTAATTTTAGAAAAGATGTTGCCTTTTTAGATCGGATATTTAATTGATAAGCTTGTTTAACAATTAGTTCTTCTTCATATGCTGTACCAGGAGGAGAACAAGTAAACTCAAGCTCAAGATTTAAATTTTTATCAATTTGAACAGGAATAAGGTTTATATTGTCCAAGTTATAACTCAATTCAAATCCGTTAGCTCTGTCATTTTTAAATGGTATCGAATATTCGATTCTGTAACTATTTACCCAAGCAGTTAATAAAGGTAATCTTACACTTATTTCGGCAAACACATCATCTGATATGCTATTAATATGTAATCCTTTTAAAACATATTGCACAGAGAATTTCTGCATCGCAAAAGAGCAATCAAAATTTAGTGATCCGTACGAATTGCAGTTGATTAATGTAATCGGCTTAGCATCAGAACTTTCACCATGAATGATAGTTAATGGTTCAGAATCATGATTGAATACCGATATTAAGTGATCTTCAGAAAAATGAAATGATCCAATCAACTCCAATGTAATGCTCTCGTTAGGTACAAAATATAATGTTCCGGCTACTCGGTTATCTTGATCATTCGGTAAAAACCAATAACCTTTAATTTCAAATACTTCTTTCATATATAGAATTTATATTACTATTCACCTGCTTCATACCAGTAAAACCTTTATGATTTGAATTATATATTCTCACTAAATGGGCAATATTTCGGTAGAACCAACATAATATCGATCCAATAACTTTGAACAAAGTATATAAACATAATACATGGTGATAAAAATACGTTATAAGCAAAAAACCCTTCAGATTTCTCTGAAGGGTTTTCTATGTGGGAGCTACTGGGTTCGAACCAGTGACCCTCTGCTTGTAAGGCAGATGCTCTGAACCAGCTGAGCTAAGCTCCCTTTTGGGACTGCAAATATAGGAGGCTTGTTTTGTTATTCAAAATAAAATTTCACTTTTATTTAACTCCATTTTAACCTGCTGATTTACTGCCAATTATTACTTAACACTCAATTCTAAACAAAACATCAGCACCTTATTATTGTTATCTACACAAACATCAACACCATGACTGACAACACAAATAACACGCCCGATGGTACTAAGCATTTTACCATGAGCTACGCTGAGCGCGAATTAGATTGCACCGTAGAAAAAGACGGAAACATTTTACATCTGCATATCGACAATAATATTAATGCAGACCTCGAAATACAGCAGGACGGCTCACTGATACAAACATCGGGACCGGAGTTGCCACCATCTAATATTGATTTTATACGTAAAAATGTACTTGGGCAAGATGCAACCGGAAGCATTGTTGCTACCCCAAGCGAATAACATATTTAGCCGGTAATTCATTGAGGTTACCGGCTAATGTCCCCTTTAGCTCAGCACTTCTTCCAATATTTCGTTAGATCGGATATTGCCGAAGCCCTCGATATGCTGGGCATAATAATCCATTAGCTTGTTAATAAGGTAACGCCGCTCATCGTTAGCCAGCTTTAGCTGGCTCATATTATCATAACTATATTTTAACAGCGCATAAAAGTTTTGCGTGTGTGGTGCCGATAAATACTGCCTGCCTTCGGGTTTGTAACGGGTAAAAACACCGTCTTTCATGTCAAAATAATCGCAGTCTGTGGTGTTGGTATCATCCGGATAAAACCCCAAATACCGGGTTAAACCCGCCAGAAACACCAAATGAAAATTAACAAGCTGACTGGCTCTGTGGTCTAGCCACTCTACCGAGTGAAATATATAATCGAACAATTGTTCGTCTGGCGATTGCATTTTAACGGCCTTGTACAGTACCTCATTTAAAAACATCACCATGCTGCTTTTTACCACATCATAAGGGATGCTTTGCAATACGGGCGCGCTCTTTAATTCTTTAATGCGCTGTACGGTATCGTAACCTTTGTGGTAAACCACCATATCCAGCAGATGCAGGGGCTGCAGCATATTGCGCGAGATTTTGGCCTTGGGCTTTTTAATGCCGTTGATGATGTATGATTGCATGCCGAATTTTTCGGTAAACATCTGTACAATCACACTGCTCTCCTGGTAGTCTGTAACCTTAAAAACTATTCCGCGGGTTTTGTGCAGCATGGCTTAAAATTTCGGAATAAAAATAATAGCGCCAATAATAGCTGCAAAAATGGCGGTGATTAATACCGCCGCTGCCGAAACATCTTTAATATGCCCCGCCTTAACATTGTATTCGGGCGAAACCAGATCAACCAGAATCTCGATAGCGGTATTCAACAGTTCGGTAATCAGTACGGCGGCAATGCAGGCAATAATCCAGCACCACTCGGCGGTAGAGATATGCAGATAAAAGCCCAGCCCAATGGCCGCGAGCATAGCCACCAAGTGAATCCTGAAATTGAGTTGTGTTGATGCGGCATACCCCAACCCTTTAAAAGCATAACCAAAACCTTCGATCAGTTTTTTCATAAACTCAAAAATACATATTAGTTCCCGACAACAGATAACCGACAACAGACAACTGCCTCTAAAGCTAACGCATTGTCACATTCTCGTTCCTCAAATCTCTACGTTGAATATTTTTGTAGTTTTGCCGCCTCATTGTTCATTAGTATTTTTATAAAGCATGATCTGGAAAAAGATTGCTGATCTCATCCTCAAAAACCGTTTAGCGGTTATCGTTATAGTTACCCTGCTTAGTGTATTTATGGGCTGGAAAGCCAGCCAGGTAAAGCTTACCTACAATGCCGGCAAAGTTTTACCGGTTACAGATTCTGCATACATCAGGTTCAAGCAATTTCAAAGCAAATTCGGGCAGGATGGCACAGCTTTGGTTTTGGGATTTAAAGCCGACAATATTTTCCAGAAAGATATTTACAATGATTGGTACCAGCTAGGCCAAAACGTGCAGCATTTAAATGGTATTAAAGCGGTTATTTCGCTTGCCAATATTTATAACCTTGGTAAAGATACCATCCAGCACCGCTTTGTGCTGAAACCGCTGATCACCCATAAGCTAACTTCAGACCAGGAGGTAGACAGTGTGCGTAACCAGATTTTAGGCCTGCCGTTTTATGATGGTTTGGTGTTGAGCGAAGACCACAAGTCGACCTTAATGGCTATTACCTTTGATAATAAAGTGGTTAACTCCCCTGCCCGTATCCCGGTTATTAAAGAGATTATGCACCAGGCTCAAATATTTGAGCAAAAGCACCACATCAAGGTACATGCATCCGGCCTGCCGTTAATCCGCACCGTGGTGAGCGATTTGGTATCGCACGAGTTTGTATTGTTTTTAGGCTTATCCTTATTAATCACCGCTATCATTCTGCTGCTTTTTTTCCGCACTGGTTATGCCGTTATATTCCCGGTATTTGTGGTGATTTTGGGTGTGATCTGGAGCCTGGGCTTATTGGTGCTTAACCATTTTAATATTACCCTGCTTACGGGTATCATCCCACCACTGGTGGTGGTTATTGGTATCCCCAACAGTATTTTTATCCTCAACAAATATTACTACGAATTTGGTGTAACCGGCGATAAAATAAAGTCGCTCTACATCGTAATAGAGAAAGTAGGCATTACAACCTTTATTGCCAACGTAACCACGGCCATTGGGTTTGGTGTATTATGCTTTACCAACAGCCAGATATTGATGGAGTTTGGCCTTGTAGCTTCATTAAGCATTATGGCTACGTTTGCATTAAGCCTGGTGCTGATCCCTATTATTTTTAGCTATCTGCCTGCACCTAAGCCACGCCAAAGCGGCATTAAAGATCAAAAGCTGATCCGGTTATTTTTAGTTAAGATTGATTACCTGGTGCAGCATGCACGCCCTGCCATTTATATAGCCACCACCGTATTGGTAATTATTTGCTTTTACGGCATGAGCCGCATTAACGTAAACGGTTACATTGTTGATGATCTGCCCAAAAGTAGTTCAATACTAAGCGACTTACGTTTCTTTGAAAGCAGCTTTAAAGGTGTACTACCGCTGGAGGTGAGTGTAGAATCGAAACATAAAAACGGATTGATGAACCTGGCCACCATGCGCAAGATAGAGAAGCTGGAAGATCTGATCTCCTCTTACCCCGAGTTCAGCAAGTCGTTATCATTAATCCAGGTACTTAAATTTAGCACCCAGGGATTTTATGGCGGCAAGCCGGAGTTTTACCGTTTACCGGATGGGCTGGAGCAAAACTTCATCCTCAGTTATGCAGCCAACTCCGGCAAGGGTGGTGCAAATAGCGGTATGCTTAAAAACTACCTTGATAGCACCAAGCAAACCACCCGCATCAGCTTCCAGATGGTTGATGCCGGTTCTAAAAAACTAAACAGCCTTTTTACCGAACTGCAGCCCCGCATCGATTCGATATTTAACCCTAAAAACTATCACGTAGAGCTAACTGGTTCGAGCGTCATCTTTGTAAAAGGCAACAACTACCTCATCAAAAACCTGTACGAGAGCCTGGCCTTAGCCATCTTCTTAATCGGTATTATTATGTGGGTCTTGTTCCGCGGGTTAAAAATGGTACTGATCTCTTTATTGCCCAATATCATTCCGCTTATCATCACTGCCGGCATTATGGGTTTCTTTGGGATACCGTTAAAGCCATCGACCATATTGATCTTCAGTATCGCAATGGGGATCTCATCAGATCAAACCATCTACTTCCTAACCCGCTACCGCCAGGAAATGCGGAACAGCACCAAAAGCATCTCGCAGGTAGTATCTGATACCATACGTGAAACCGGCATCAGCATGATCTATATAGCAACGGTACTATTTTTTGGCTTCGGTATTTTTGCAGCATCTACCTTTGGTGGTACTGTAGCGTTAGGGATATTATTGTCTATTACCCTGCTAATCGCTATGATTACCAACCTTACTTTATTGCCGGCTTTTTTACTTAGTTTAGAGAAACGCAATAAAAAAACAGCAGTGCTTACCGAGCCGCTTGCAGATATGGAAGCGCCCGTTTTGTAGTTAAACAAAGCCTCCGTATTTACTGTTGTTGCGTTAGCCTTATTCAAATAAAATGGATTTAAAACTAAGCAACAAAATAGCCATTGTACTGGCAGCAAGTAAAGGGCTGGGCAAAGCCATTGCCACCACATTAGCCAATGAGGGGGCAACGGTAGTTATTAGCTCTCGCAATATAGATCAGCTAAACGAGGCTGCCGCCGAGATAGAAAAGCTAACCCGCCGCGAGGTTACCTGCATTGCTGCAGATGTATCTAACCCGGCAGATATCGAGTCGCTCATCCGGCAAACGGTTGATAAATTCGGTACTATCGACATACTCATCAACAACACCGGTGGGCCACCTTTTGATAAGTTTGAGAACTTTAACGACGAAGCCTGGAAGAAAGCCTTTGATGATATTTTACTGGCCTTTGCACGTAACAGCCGGCTGGCATTGCCTTACCTGAAAAAATCAGATACAGGCGGCCGTATCATCAATATAGTTAGCGGCTCTATTAAATCTGTTTTAGAAAACTCTGTACTCTCAACCGCTATGCGTATGGGCGTAGTTGGCATGGCTAAGTTAATGGCCGACGAGTTTGGCCCTTATAACATCACTGTAAATAATGTAGCCCCAGGCTTAATCCTCACCGACAGGATTAAGCACACCTTACCTAAAGATGTAAACCCTGACGAGGCCATCAAACAAAAAACCAAGAGCATCCCGCTAGGCCGCATTGGCAAACCCGAAGAGTTTGCCGCCGCTGTGGCATTTTTAGCATCAGAGCAGGCATCATATATTAGTGGAGTAACTTTGCAGGTTGACGGAGGTGCGAGCAGGGCGATATATTAGCGTCTAGCTTTATTTCGCGTGCGTCTTTTGACGCGTGCGAAACCTGGCGGACATTTGCTATGCCCATCAACTAACGGGCGTTAATAAACGCCCAACCTATTAAGCACGCGTTACAAACGCGCGCAGGGAGACCAAATATTTATTTGCATAAATCTCTCTCAATAACTACCTTGCCAACCACAGTATGAAACAACAGAACAATAGCTTACCAATAATTTCAGCAATGCCAGCATTTGCCGGGCTTGTTGCGAGCATTCTGCTGATTATCCTGACTGTCATTTACAACAAATGGAGGGTAATATAAAATATAAATCAATTTATATATAAAAGCCCTCCGAAACCCGGAGGGCTTTTTTTTTGACCAGAAACCAATCAAACATGAAAGCACGAACAATAATGGGTACGCAAAACATCATCGCCATTTACGCTAATGACAAAAAGGGATTGCTCTCGCAGATCCTCAATCATTTCAACAAGCGCGATTATCAGATCGGCTGTTTAAACGTTTCACGCACCGATATCCAGGATATTGTATTAATTACAGTCGAGGTGGTAATTCCGGCGAAAGAGCTCAAAACCATTTTGCGCAAACTCGAAAACATTGTTGAAGTATACCGTGCGCTTGCCTGGGATGCTAAAATTGTTCCGCTAAATAAAATAGGCTTCTACAGGGTTTCGTTGCAATTATTGGGCGATAGTCTCTGGTCATTATTGCAAAAACATGGTGCAACAATTACTAAGATTTTGGATGATTCATTAATGATCCAAAAAATTGGGGATGATGATAGTTTAACAGATCTGTACAACCAATTAGACGGCAAGCATCTGCTCGGTTTTTGTAAAAGCGGCCTTATTGCCCAACAAAGCATGTTGCAGCTCGATCAGTTTTTTATCCCGGCAGGTGAATCACAACCGGCGCATGAACCGGCTTATGCCCCCTGCTAATTAGCACACAACAACATAACAAACAGGATGCCCCGCTTTAAAGGGAATTAGGCGGTGCAATTCCTTTTTAATATATAATTTCCGTATTTTTGCACCTCTTAAAATTGAGGCGAACACATTGATGTACAAGGAATATAAGCAACTTAATTTACCCCAAATAGGCAAAGAGGTACTGGAGTTCTGGAAAGAGCACAACATATTTGAAAAAAGTATCAGCAGCCGCCCGGCCGATAACCCTTACACTTTTTACGAAGGGCCACCGAGTGCTAATGGTATGCCCGGCATTCACCATGCTATGGCACGCTCTATTAAAGATATTTTTTGTCGTTATAAAACCCTTAAAGGTTACCAGGTAAAGCGTAAAGGCGGTTGGGATACCCACGGCCTGCCGATTGAACTTGGCGTTGAAAAAACTTTAGGCATTACTAAAGACGATATCGGCAAAAAGATATCTATCGAAGATTATAACGAAGCCTGCCGTAAAGAGGTAATGAAGTTTACCGACGTATGGAACGACCTGACCGAAAAAATGGGTTACTGGGTTGATCTTGAAGACCCGTATATTACCTACAAAAACGAATACATCGAGTCGCTTTGGTGGATACTGAAAGAATTTTATAAAGCAGGATATCTGTACAAAGGCTATACCGTGCAACCCTACTCACCAAAATCTGGCACCGGCCTTAGCTCGCACGAGTTGAACCAGCCGGGTACTTACAAAATGGTGAAGGATACCACTATTGTAGCCCAGTTTTATTTAAAGAATGATCAGCAGCACCCCTTAATGCCGGTGTTGTTTGATAACGCTGATGAGCAAACTGTAATTTTAGCATGGACCACCACGCCGTGGACCCTGCCATCAAATTGTGCCCTGGCTGTTGGTGAGAAAATTGATTATGTAAAGATCAGCACCTTTAACCCTTACACCTACCAACCGGTAAGCGTAGTGTTGGCTAAAGTACTGGTTAGTAAATACTTTAAGGCCGAAGGCGAAAACGCATCTTTTGAAGATTACAAAGGCGGCGACAAAGTGATTCCATGGGTAGTTAAAGCCGAAATTAAAGGTGCAGACCTGGTTGGTTTACACTACCATCAGCTAATGGATTATGTGACCAATGCAGATTTGGAAGCAAATGCTTTCCGCGTTATCCCGGCCGACTTTGTAACTACCGAAGACGGTACAGGTATTGTACACACCGCATCTGTTTTTGGCGCGGATGACTTTAGAGCCTGTAAAGAAAATAACGTACCCTCTGTAATGGTGCTAGACGAAAACGGCAAAGAAGTCCCACTTGTGAACAAACAAGGCCGTTTTGTTGATGAGGTTACCGACTATGCAGGCCGTTACGTTAAAGAAGAATACTACAGCGCAGAAGAGCGTGCCGTTGAAGGTTTTAAACCGACTGACGTGCTGATCTCTATCAAACTGAAAGAAGATAACAAAGCATTCGACGTTAAAAAATACGAGCACAGTTACCCACACTCGTGGCGTACTGATGAGCCTATTTTATATTATCCGCTGGATAGCTGGTTTATTAAAACCACTGCCGTTAAGGATAAACTAATTGCCCTTAACAAAACCATTAACTGGAAACCCGAAGCAACCGGAACCGGCCGTTTTGGTAACTGGCTGGAAAACCTGGTTGACTGGAATCTTTCGCGTTCACGCTACTGGGGTACCCCGCTACCGATCTGGCGTGAGGAAAATGGCACAGACGAAAAATGTATCGGTTCGATAGAAGAACTGAATGCCGAGATAGCGAAATCTATCGAAGCTGGCTTTATGCCTGCTGGTTTTAAGCTGGATGATATGCACCGCCCCTTTGTGGATGATGTGATCCTGGTTTCGGCCACCGGTAACAAAATGTTCCGCGAGCCTGATCTGATCGACGTTTGGTTCGACTCGGGCGCTATGCCTTATGCGCAATGGCATTTTCCTTTCGAAAACAAAGAAGCATTTGCCAACGCCTACCCTGCCGATTTTATTGCCGAAGGTGTGGATCAAACCCGTGGCTGGTTTTTTACCCTGCACGCCATAGCTGTAATGCTAAGCGAATGCAGCCCCGAAATTAAAGCCGTTAACGCTTTGGTTAACAACCCGGGTGTTGCGTTTAAAAACGTGGTATCAAACGGTTTGGTGCTGGATAAAAACGGCAACAAAATGTCTAAACGTTTGGGCAATGGGGTCGATCCGTTCGAAACCATTAATCAATATGGTGCAGATGCTGCCCGCTGGTACATGATCAGCAATGCATCACCCTGGGACAACCTGAAATTTAATGTAGAAGGTATTGATGAAGTGCGCCGTAAATTTTTCGGTACGCTGTATAACACTTACTCTTTCTTCTCGCTTTATGCCAATATCGATAACTTCAATTACAGCGAAGCCGAAATTGCACTGGCAGAACGCCCTGAGATTGACCGCTGGATCATATCACTATTAAATACCTTAACCCAGGAAGTTGATGCATTTTATGCTGATTTCGAACCGACAAAAGCTGCCCGTTCAATCCAGTCGTTTGTAGACGAACACCTGAGCAACTGGTACGTACGTTTAAGCCGTCGCCGTTTTTGGAAATCAGATAACTCTAACGATAAGTTATCGGCTTACCAAACCTTGTATACCTGTTTAATTACCATCTCGAAACTAATGTCGCCAATTGCGCCATTTTTTGCAGAACGTTTGTATAACGATTTAAACAGCACAACCGATAAAGAACAGTTCGAATCGGTCCACTTAGCAGATTTCCCGACTTACCGCAAAGATCTGGTTGATGCCGAACTGGAGCAACGCATGCAAATGGCGCAGGATATCTCATCACTGGTATTATCGCTTCGTAAAAAAGTGGGCATTAATGTTCGCCAACCACTGAGTAAGATTTTACTACCGGTATTGGATGCCAAATTTCAGCACCAGGTTGATGCCGTAAAAGAGCTGATACTAACCGAAACCAACATTAAAGGCATCGAGTATATTACAGATACCGCTGGCTTTATCAAGAAAAAGATTAAACCAAACTTTAAAGCCCTGGGCAAAAAAGTAGGCAAGGATATGAAGCCGGTAGGCGACGCGATCAACGCTTTAGATGCCGATGCCATTGCTTTATTGGAAAATGAGGGTGAGATTGCAATACTTGACGGTAAATACACTATATTGGTATCAGAAGTAGAGATATCTGCCGAAGACGTACCGGGATGGCAAGTTGCAAGTTTAGGAAAACTAACTGTTGCTTTAGATGTTACCATTACCGACGAGCTAAAACAAGAAGGCATATCAAGGGAACTGATAAATCGTATACAGAACCTGCGTAAGAGCAAAGATTTTGAAGTTACTGACAAGATAAACGTCCGCCTCATAGAGCATCCGTTGATCAGCGGAGCGGTTAAAAACAATTTGTCATATATTTGCGCCGAAATTTTAGCCGATAACGTACAGTTTGACAGCAACTTAACCAATGCCGAAACTGTAGTTATTGACGATGTTGAAATAATGATTGCTATAAGTAAAATATAATGAAACCAGAACAACCAGTAAAAACCAGATATTCTGACTCAGAATTACAGGAATTTAAATCACTACTTTTAGATAAAGTACGCGGTGCCCGTGAAGAATTAAATGCACTGGCATCATCATTAAGCAACCCTAACTTAAACGGTACAGATGATACTGCGGGTACTTATAAAACATTAGAAGACGGATCGGCCACGTTGGAGAAAGAATCTATCAACCAGTTGGCTGCCCGTCAGAAAAAATTTATTGACCAGCTGGAAGCAGCTTTGGTACGTATAGAGAACAAAACTTACGGCATTTGTCGCGAAACCGGTAAATTAATACAAAAAGAGCGTTTGCGCGCTGTGCCACATACTACCTTAAGTATGGAAGCAAAATTGAAGCAATAGGAATGAAGGCAGTTTATACCAAACCTTTTTTTACTGCACTGCTCATTATTCTGGTAGACCAGGTTGTTAAAGTGTGGGTTCACTCCCACATGTACCTTGGCGAACGTATAGAATTTTTGGGCAGCCGGGGTATGCTTTTATACACCGAAAATAATGGAATGGCCTTTGGCTGGGAGCTTGGCGGCCAGTTGGGCAAGCTTGCGCTTACCCTGTTTCGTATTGGTGCTGTTGTGGGTATTGGTTACGGCCTGGTATACCTTATCAAAAACAAATATCACCGCGGATTAATCATGAACATGGCACTTATTTTTGCTGGTGCTGTTGGTAACATTATCGATTCTACGGTTTATGGTATGCTATACGGCTATGCGCCGGTATTTCAGGGCCGCGTGGTTGATATGTTTTATTTCCCCATCATCCGTGGCGTATTCCCTTCATGGGTGCCAATCTGGGCCGGTCAGGATTTTGAGTTTTTTCGCCCGATATTCAACGTGGCCGATTCTGCCATCTCTGTAGGTGTAATTATGATACTGATTTACCAAAAGCGTTATTTTAAACACCAGGAAATTGAAGTAAGCAGCCCGCACAGCGAAGTTGTTGAAGAATAATCTTTTTGATGTGCAGATGCGTGAATGTGCAGATATGCAGATAGACTTATAGAATATTTGAGCCGCCTCGTAAACGAAGCGGCTTTTTTGTTGGCTGTTTTTCATTTGCACATGTGCACATTCACGCATCTGCACATTATTTCAAATCATCTGCACACTTGCACATCTGCACATTCTACTTATCTTTAAGCTTCAATCCCTCAGCATGAAAAAAACCTTATTCCTTTTATTACTTAGCGGTAGTTTATTTAGCTTAAAAGCCCAGCAGGGCAAACAGGCCATTACCGTTACCGACATGGCTAAGATTAAGCAATTAAACAGTGTTTCTTTTTCGCACAATGGTAAACAAATTGCTTTCCGGGTCACGTCTATCGTTCCGGATGAAACCAATAAAGCAGAATATGCTTACCGTAATCAGATTTGGCTGGTGCCTGCCGATGGCAGTGCCGAAGCAAGAGCCATTACAGCTATAGCTACCAGCAGCGGGCAGCCAACCTGGTCGCCGGATGATAGCAAGCTTGCATTTACCCGGGTAATTAAGGGCAAAACACAAATATTTTTAATGCCCCTTAACGGCGGCGAACCTGTGCAGTTAACAAATGACAGCCACGGTGCCAGCTTACCGCAATGGTCGCCGGATGGCAGCAAGATCATGTATTCTGTTAACCTCTCCTACCCAGAGATGCTTAAGGATTCGATCTTAAACCCCGGCTTAAAAGTACCTTACTGGAGCGTGGAAAAACCGGGTTTTAAAACTAACCTGGCCATTTCAAAAGCAAAGCAAAACGCCAATGGCAATATAGATGAGGTTCGTGCCTATTTAACGCAGGACGAGGTTGACAACAAAGTAAAAGTATTTAACAAGCTAGACTTTGAAGGTGAAGCCGCCACCGACCCCGACTTTGGCTTTAATCACTACATGATCATCGATGCCAAAGCAGGTGCTAAGGAAAAACCGCTTACACTTGGTTTCAATAGTTATGGCGGGGCCATATTTACCCCCGATGGTAAAAACATTATCCTAACAGCCAACTTAGATACCCTGCTAAATCCCGATCGCAGCCGTTTGTCGGCAATATATAAAATGCCTGTTACCGGCGGCCCATTAAAGCCTTTAATCAGTGAGGCGGGTTTAGATATCAGCAATAGCTCTATTTCTCCATCGGGCCGTTACCTGGTTTACCAAATTGGTAAAGAAATGCAGATCAATATCCCCGAGCTGGCTATTTATGATTTTGAGAACCCGGGAAAAAAGATAACCATCCCGGTTGATCGCAGCATTACAGGTTTTGCATGGTCGAAAGACAGTAAAGTGCTTTATTACACGGCACAATCTAACGGCGGTATCCCTATTTTCAAGGTAAGCATGGCTACTTTAAAGCCCGAGCAGATCAGCACGTTTGACGAAGGATTAAGCAGCCTTGATGTAAGCAAAACCCAAATGGTTTATGTAAAAACAGAAGTAGCAAACCCTTATGAGCTTTACACTGCCGACCTGAATAATAAATCGGCCAAACGGATTACCTCATTTAACTACGAATGGATAAAGGATAAGAAACTCAGCTTCCCCGAAAAAAAATATTATACCAACAGCAAGGGCATGAAGGTAGAGTACTGGGTAATGAAACCCACCAACTTCGATCCGAATAAAAAATACCCGGTAATGCTGCAGATCCACGGCGGGCCAAGCGCCATGTGGGGGCCGGGCGAAAGCAGCATGTGGCACGAATACCAGTTTTTCTGCGCACAGGGTTATGGCGTAGTCTATTCTAACCCGCGTGGTTCAGGAGGTTACGGTATCGACTTTTTAAAAGGTAATTACAAAGACTGGGGTACCGGCCCAACAGAAGATGTACTGGCTGCACTTGATGGCACATTAGCCGAGGGCTGGGGCGATAAAGACCGCACGGTAGCCACAGGAGGCTCGTACGCCGGTTATTTAACGGCATGGCTTGCAGGCCATACCAAACGCTTTTCGGCCATATCATCGCAACGCGGCGTGTATGACCTCACTACATTTTTTGGTGAAGGCAATGCATGGCAACTGGTACCGATGTATTTCGGCGGCTACCCATGGGATGAAAACATTCGCCCGATACTGGCCCGCGAATCGCCGTTTACATACGTAAACCAAATTACCACACCGTACCTGATGCTGCACGGCGAAACCGACCTGCGCACCGGTATTGTTCAGGGCGAAATGATGTACAAGGCGCTTAAAGTTTTAAACCGCCCGGTAGAGTACGTACAACACCCTGGAGGAACGCATGAGCTGAGCCGATCTGGCAACGTGCGCCAGCGCATAGACCAGATGCTGAGGATCTATGAGTTTTTTGAACGATACATTACCCACTAAAATATTTGATGATCCCCGCCCGCAAGGCGGGGATTTTTGTTTTGAACATCTCCGCCCGTCATCCCGAACTTGTTTCACTGTTGTCCGGTAAAAGTTTTCTTTAAAAAGTTTACCGGACAGCCGGAATCGAAATAGCTGCAATATTTTCCACAAAAGTTTTCGTAAAAGGCTATATCATAACCATAAAGGGTCTAATTGAAAGAAACCAACGATTATTCTCGAATTTTTACCGGACAGCCGGTTTTCGAAAACAAAAAAGCTTCAGCAAAAAGCATAGGCCTTACTTTTACAAACACAATGAAAAATGGCTTTTTTGAGTGCTTAAAGGCATATTTCAGATACCTGATTAAGTTTTACCGGACAACAGTGAACTTGTTTCGGGATCCCACATGCTAAGTATACGTTAATAAAGCTGTACACCTGGCATGTGGGGTGCTGAAACAAGTTCAGCATGACGGTTCAAGCACTGGCAATGACAAAGTGATTAATCCTTTCCCTCTCCCCTCAGTCCAAACATTAACATGATAATTGATGTTGATGAGTTACACTTTATAACTTCAACTCGTATAACCTTTAAACGAACTTTACAAATGAAACGATTACTATTAATTGCAGCCTTAACCACATTTACGTTCGCTGCGTTTGCACAAACTGTTGACCTTAGACGCAAAATTGCGGTAACCGGAACTGCCGAGCAGGAGGTTACCCCTGATATTATCTACGTATCCATTTCCCTGAAAGAATACATGGACGGTAAAAATAAAACTACTATTGACGTACTGGAACGCCAGCTGCAAAAGGCCGTTACTGATGCCGGTATACAAAAGGAAGACTTTACGATCAATAACCTGTCGTCTTACAACTACACGGTACAAAAGAAAAAGAACCCCGACTTTTTGGCCAGCAAACAATACCGCATCAAATTTCACGACCTGAATGCCTATAACCAGATCCTGGCAGAGGTTGATGCCAAAGGCATACAGAGTACCAACATAGAAAGCTATGATTACTCAAAAATTGAGTCGTTGAAGAAAGATTTAAAGATCAAAGCTCTTTTGGCCGCTAAAGAGAAAGCCACTTACCTGCTAACCAGTATTGGGGAGCATACCGGCAGCCCGCTGGATATTCAGGAAGTATCAAACGACATTTATCCACAACCGGTTTACCGCGCCAATATGATGATGATGAAAGCCGAAAGTGCCGATGCAGCACCACAGGATAATATAGACGTTAAAAAGATCAAGTTAAGTTCACAGATGAACGTTACTTTCGAGATTGTAAAATAATACAATTGAGGTATAAAAGGAAGCCCATCGGTTTATGCTGATGGGCTTTTTTACGCCAAAAAAGTGGAATGTTCCATGTGTTCCACCTGTTCCATATTACAGACTTAAAAGTTATTATTTTCTATTGATACCAACTACAACTAATTAATAATCAATTAATTGAATTCGTTATTTGATTGATCTTTATGTTCCACTTTTATGACTTAAAAGCTGTTTTTGTGACAAAAACTTGTCACAAAAATCTTGTCATTCTGGACCTAGTGAAGAATCTTCTTCCATATGCATACGAACATACAGGGTGAAGAAGATTCCTCATTACACTTGGAGTGACCAATTATATTAAAGATTTATTTACTTTATCCGCAGCAAATAATACTTATCTAACACCTGCGGGCGGGTTTTCGGGTTCAGGAAAGTACCTGTTAAACGGGTAATGCCGTAATTATCGTGCCCGTAAGCAGTGGTTGTGGTTAAACCCATCTGTTCTAACTGATCTTTGCCTTGTTCTGTAGTATAAATCCAGAATTGCTTTTTAGTGGTATCTGCGTAAGCCTTAACCGTGTCGATGCCATTCATGG
Source organism: Mucilaginibacter polytrichastri (assembly GCF_001911425.1). Lineage (GTDB taxonomy): Bacteria > Bacteroidota > Bacteroidia > Sphingobacteriales > Sphingobacteriaceae > Mucilaginibacter > Mucilaginibacter polytrichastri. The sequence goes on from NZ_MPPL01000001.1 coordinate 4,487,335, forward strand.
TACCCGTAAGGTGCTGGGAATGGAAATTGAACGAAGAACTATGGATATTATAATTGTAAATACTGCCATCCGGTATATTTTTATCCCGTGCTATTTTACCTAAGCTAACCCCCGCCTGGTAATCTTTTAACAATTGCATATACACATTGCCATTTAGCAATACATTGGTAAGCGAGGCCAATAGGGTAGATACAATAACGATCTTTTTATAAGGTAAAGATGGTTTAGCGATTGTATAAACCATAATGCCCAGTAGTACTACCGATACGATAGCTACCAGCCACGATTGTACCGGGAAGCACCAAAGGTTAAGCAGCACCAGCAGAAACAGCACCGCACCCATTACAAAGTACTGGATGTAAAGGCTATACTTTAAAGCGGTAGTATTCTGCTCTTCTACCTTTTGTACCAGCATACCTGCTGTTAATACTGCAAAAATAGGGAATAACACATTTAAGTAGTGCGGCAATTGATAGCCCGATGAGGAAATAATGGCGAAAATAATCACCGTGGTACCTACCGTAAGCAATTCCATATTTTTAACCGGGGCAAATTTGGTTTTGATAAAGTACGATACCCTATCAAAAAACGCATAGTAGGTTAACAGGCACCAGGGTAAAAACGCCCAAAGCGCGGTATGGAAAAAGAAGAAATAATCTTTATGGCCTTTACCCCATTTTTTACCTTCTAACCGTTCAAAATTTTGCGACCACATAATAAATTTAACGCCCGATATATGGTCCATCCCGCGCACCACCTTTTCGGGGTGCAAATCATATTGCAGGTAATAGCAGTACACACAAGGCGAAATAAACACGCCCCAAAGCAACAGTACAACAATCCATTGCCAGTCGAACATGCGTTTCCAGTTGCGCTGGTAAATCAACAGAAAAAACAAGGCTACACACGGCATCACAAAACCAATCATCCCTTTGGTACAAAAGCCTATGGCAAGGCCTAAAGCAGCCAGCACGTAATTATACCATTTGTTTAAATAAACAGCCTCTACCAGTTGCCAGGTAGCCAGCACAATGCCGCTCATGAGCAGGGCATCCATCCGCACATCGTTATTGGCCAAAAACTCGGCCTGGGCAGCAGCAAGTATCAAAGCCGCAAGCAAGCCGGTTTCGTGGTTATAAAGCAGTTTGGCCAGGCGGTAAGTTGAGTATACCGCCAAAATGGTCATCAAAAAAGAGGGAAATTTATAAGCAAAATCACTTACGCCGAAAATATTGTATGATAAAGCCGCCAGCCAGAAATGCAAGTGGGGTTTATCTAGATAGTCTTTACCGAGGTCATCAACCAGGTTCACATAATCGTGGTGCTGAAACATGTGCAGAGCAATGTTGGCATGATGCGAGGCGTCTTCATCCATCAACGGAACAAATAAACCAAACACATAAGCTACAAACAGCGCCGCAAACAACCAGAAATAAACAGAAATATTAATTTTTTGATGAGTCATGCTTCAAATTTACCGGCCTCAGCAATATGCTGTTACCTGCGTACGGCCGCAAAATTAAGTAAATAATCAGTATACACGATTAGGCTTAACAAAACATTAACCAAAACCTTAAGTCAATATTTATCTAATGACGAAATGCGATGGGCAAATTAAAATTATAGCACTTGCATCAGTGCTTAGTTTTAGCATAGCGGCGTGCAATAGCAATCGCAATTCGGCCACTTTAGGCGGCAGCCAGGATACCACCAATACAAACAAGGGAGGCTGCTGATGTGCATCTCACGATACGGCGAAAACTTCGGTAACCGACCCTACCGTACATGCTAATGCAGCCCTACGGGCAAAGGGGTAAAAAATTACTAAATTCAAACAATAAATTAACTACCAGTATAACTTATTATTATAAGTTACACATTGAGTAAATGTTTAATTTTTAAAAGGTAAATGCTTGACAAACTGAATTTTGCGCATTACCTTTACTACTCCTAATTTGTTTGTTGCGATGATCCGTATTAAAGCCAAGAAGATACTATTGGTTGCGCCGGAGATTTTTTCGAAGCCGCTGCTGAATACCAAGAATGAAGTAAAGCATGTAACCCATGCGAGCCAGATTTTCCCGGTGATATATGATATGAACCCTGATCTGATCGTTTTTGATTACGAGCACCTGGGTGCTGATTTTGAAAGAGTACTGAGACGGCTTAGAGCCAACTCTTTTTACGACAAAACAAAAATTTGCTGTTATAAACCCCAAGCCGATCGTAAAACAGACAGCCTTTTATCGGCACTTGGCGTCAATTACTTTTTGCACGAAACCGTTACCCCTGCTTATACAGACAGCTACACCAGCAATTTCACCTTGCCCGAGAGTATTAGCATGCTGTTTAAATCGGCAGTGCTGAACATAGCAGTACAGTAAGCATTAGTTCTGATCAACAAAATACTTAACCACAAAAAAGCTCCTTGCCATAACAAGGAGCTTTTCCATTATGCTATTTATTGGTTCTATTAGTTAATCCACTCAAACTTGGTATAAGGCACCAATACTTCCGGAATCTTAATACCATCGGGCGTTTGATTATTCTCTAACAAGGTAGCCACTATACGCGGCAAGGCCAAAGCACTACCATTTAGCGTATGCGCTAATTGTGTTTTACCCTCTGCATTACGGAAACGCAGTTTCAAACGGTTAGCCTGAAAGGTTTCGAAGTTTGATACTGATGACACTTCTAACCAGCGCTTTTGTGCGCCACTCCAGGTTTCCATGTCATAAGTTAGCGCAGCAGTAAAGCTCATATCGCCACCACATAACCGCAATACACGATAAGGCAAGCCCAGTTTTTGCAACAGGCTCTGCACATGGGCGCTCATTTCTTCTAATGTATGGTATGATGTCTCAGGGTTTACTACCTGTACTAACTCTACCTTATCAAACTGGTGCAAACGGTTCAGTCCGCGTACATGCGCACCGTATGAACCCGCTTCGCGGCGGAAACATGGCGTATATCCACAATTTTTAACCGGCAGCTCATCGGCCTTTAAAATTACATCGCGGTACAGGTTGGTGATCGGTACTTCGGCTGTTGGTATCAGGTACAGGTTATCTACACCTACATAATACATCTGCCCCTCTTTATCGGGCAGTTGGCCGGTACCAAAGCCAGATGCTTCATTAACCAGTAATGGCAGCATGCGCTCATCATAACCAGCTTTTTCTGCTTCATCTAAAAAGAAAGCGATCAATGCACGTTGCAGTTTGGCACCCTTTCCTTTATACACCGGGAAACCGGCACCTGTTATTTTAACACCCAGTTCAAAATCAATCAGGTTATATTTGGCGGCAAGCTCCCAGTGCGGCAAGGCATTCTCGGGCAGTTCGGGAATGGCACCATGCTCTAAAACTACTTCGTTCTCTTCGGGTGTTATGCCTTTGGGTACAGAGCTGTGCGGCAGGTTGGGCAGCAATACAATTTTTTGCTGTAATTCTGTCTCTATTAAAGCCAGCTGTTCGCCCAGTTGTTTAATTTCTTCTTTCCAGCTACCAGACTTAGCTTTTACAGCTTCGGCTTCTTCCTTTTTGCCGTTTCGCATCAATTCGCCAATCTGTTTTGCTGCAGCGTTAGCTTCGGCGGAAACATTATCTAAACGGTTTTGAGCCTGGCGACGGTTATCATCTAATTTAATCACTTCATCAACCAGGTCGGTTTGTTTGAAATTTTTTACAGCCAAACGTTCTAAAACCTGTTCCCTGTTATCGCGGATATAACTAACTTGCAGCATTATTTTATTTTTTGAACAACAAAGATATGTAATCGGTTGTCTGTTTTCGGTTGTCTGTTGTCAGATTTTATATCTTCTGCCATAAAATGCATTAATCCTATCAGACAAACACCGACAACTGACAACTAATAACCGATAACTGAACAATGACCGGTAAACTATATTTAGTGCCCACGCCAATAGGCAACCTGGAGGATATTACGCTCCGCGCTATCCGCATATTAAAGGAGGCTGATATTATTTTGGCCGAAGATACCCGCACTTCTGCACCGCTGCTAAAACATTTAGGCATTGATAAACGCGTGTTTTCACATCATCAGCATAACGAGCACCAGTCATCTGGCGAGATTGTCCGCTTTTTGTTAGAGGGTAAAAATGTGGCCCTGATCTCTGATGCAGGTACACCCGCCATATCAGATCCTGGTTTTTTCCTGGTTCGCGAAGCAATCAAAAATGAAATTATTGTAGAATGCCTGCCTGGCGCTACGGCCTTTGTACCCGCGCTGATCAACTCGGGCTTCCCTACCGACCGCTTTTGCTTTGAAGGTTTTTTACCACTGAAAAAAGGCCGCCAAACCCGTTACAAGGTTTTAGCCGAAGAAGAGCGTACGATTATATTTTACGAATCGCCGCACAGGCTTATGAAATCGCTGGATGAAATGATTACCTACTGGGGTGCCGACCGCCAGATCTCCGTTTCGCGTGAGCTCACCAAAATGTTTGAAGAAACCGTACGCGGTACGGTTGAAGAAATAAAAGCTTATTATGAAACCCACCCCATTAAAGGGGAGTTTGTAATTTGTGTAAAGGGTAAAGAATAGTTTATTAGGCCCACATTATTTTGACAGGATAATGCTTAAATTTATTGTCTTTGGTAATAATATTTAAGTTTTCGCTAATACCTTGTGCAATGATGATCCTATCAAATGGGTCATTATGATTAAAGGACAATTTTAACAGTTCCTGAATATGAGAAAACTCAATTGGCAATAAAGTAACGTTGCTTGTTATCAGAAACTCTTTTATATCATTAAAAGAGATTTGTATTGTTAACTTTCCCAAACTGTACTTTATTCCTATTTCCCAAATACTTGCAATACTTAAGAAAAACATTATTATCAGTATTTTTTATTTCGGAAACAATTTTATCAGACAAACCTTCTCCATTAATAAACCATAACAAAGCATGGGTATCTAAAAGATAATCCATTACATGTAGTCTTTAAAAACGTCCAAGGGTTCATCAAAGTCAGGCGGTATAATAAAAGCACCTTTAGCATACCCATACACACGTTCTTTCTTCACAGTTTTCTTTTCAGCTTTCTGCTTTAAAAACTCCACAAAGTCTGATACCTCTTCTTTTAGGTTTTCGGGCAATGCGATGATGCTGTTATATAAATCTAAATCGCTCATTGTTATCTAATTTACGAATCATTATAATAAAAGCATAATTTTAGCGAATAGTTTACTAATGAAAAAGAATCTTATACTCGCCATATTTTCCGGCTTGCTGCTTTGGTTAGCCTGGCCGCCTACGCAATACATTACCTTTTTGCTTTTTGTTGGTTTGGTGCCTATGCTGCTCGCTATGGAAAGCATTATTGGGTCTGCCGATAAAAATAAAGGCAAGCAGATCTTCACCGTAACCTTCGTCGGCTTTTTTATCTGGAATGTACTTTCTATTTACTGGGTGTACAACGCGGTAAAAATGGTGGGCGAAATTGTTGCGATACCTATTAGTTTAATCCCTTATTCATTAGGGCCGCTGCTTATGGCATCGGCTTGCTGGCTATACTTTAGATTACGCGTGGCTACTAACCGAACTGTGGGCTTAGTAGGCTTAGTTTGCTTTTGGATTGCCTACGAATACCTGCACCAAAGCTGGCCGCTGGCCTTCCCTTGGATGACGCTGGGCAACGGTTTTGCCGTAAGCCACCAATGGGTGCAATGGTATGAGTACACCGGCGTATATGGCGGTACTATATGGATCTGGCTCATCAATATTCTCATCTTCTTATTTTACATGAGCCTGAGCGAGGCCCAAACTGCCATTCACCGTAAAAAGATTGTGATTGCTTTTTTTGCAGGTTTAATATTACCGCTTGGCTTTTCATTAACCAGGTATTATGCGTACCGCGAGTTGCTAAATCCATCAAATGTGGTAATCGCGCAGCCAAATATCGATCCTTACGCCAAGGAGTTTAATATCCCTGTTCGGCAACAAATTGGCATATTAACCCATTTGTCTGATTCGCTGGCGCAGAAAAATACCGAATACTTCATCTGGCCGGAAACTGCTATTCCAGATGCTTTCTCAGAGGATCATATAGAGACTAATGGATCGTATCAGCAGATCAAATCGTTCTTAAATAAATACAAAAACGGCAATGTAATTACCGGTGCCGAAACTTACAAGATCTACAATACCCAGCAAACCGAAACTGCCCGGCCCATGGATGGCAACCAGTTTTTCGACTCGTTTAATACTGCTATCAACATCGAAAATTCTGACAATGTGCAGTTTTACCATAAATCAAAACTGGTACCGGGTGCCGAAAGTATTCCGTTTGCTTCGCTGTCATTCTTAAAGCCTGTGTTTGCGCATTTGGGCGGTGCGGCGGGCAGTTATGGCAGCCAGCCCGAGCCTGGTGTATTTTACACCCAAAGCGGCATAGGCGCCGACCCTGTGATCTGTTATGAATCTATCTGGGGCGAATACGTTGGCAAGGCTGTTTTAAAAGGGGCACAATTTATTGCCATTATAACCAACGATGGCTGGTGGGAAAATACATCAGGTAAAGACCAGCACCTTGATTATGCCAAACTGCGCGCCATTGAAAACCGCAGGTGGGTATGCCGGTCGGCTAATACTGGCATTTCGGCATTTATCAATCAGCGTGGAGACGTTGTAAAACATACCGGCTGGTGGGTACGCACAGCTATTAAGGACGATATTAACCTTAACTCCGATCTCACCTTCTACACCAAACACGGCGATTATTTAGCCAAAATCGGCACTTTCTTCGCTTTACTGGGAATGATCTGGATTTTGGTACGCATAAAATATACGCCCCGTAAAAAAGAAATAGCCGCTTAATTGCGGCTTAAAATAAATTGCAACAGATCATTAATAGGATGTTTAATGATCTTGCCTACTTCGATATTTTGCGCGGCGCAAAGGCTTATTAATTCATCTGCAAAAACATTGGCAATAGAGCCTACAAAATGGCTTTTGTATTTATGATATTCGGGGTACGATTTAATGTTGGTTTCTATAAATTCATTAAGGCCTTTAGTAACCATTGCTTTGGCATATTCCGTATCCTTAATATGCCCCATAAATTTGGTAAATGAGGCCAGGTAGATGTTCGCGTTAGATTTCATGTAAACATGCGTCATCACGATATCCTTGTCCAGGTTATATTCTTTTTTAAACTGCGCACAAATCTCGGCCGGCATTTTACCGTACAGATAATCGGTAACCAATGATTTACCAAACCAAGTACCCGAACCTTCATCGCCCAAAACAAAACCTAAGCCATGTTTACCGGCATGAATTTCTTCGCCATCAAAAAACGAAATATTTGAGCCTGTACCTAGCACGCAGCACAAGCCTTTGTCGTGGCCACAGGTGGCATAAGCCGAGCCTAAAAGGTCGCTATCTACACAGATATAGGCTTTGTTAAATAACTGACTAAGGGCATTAGAAACAATCTCGTGCCTATCTGGACTGGAGCAGCCCGCGCCAAAGAAATAAATTTCCTGTATGGATTGACTGTAACCTATAAGATCAGCAACCTGATCCTGCAGTATTTTTACAATCTGCTTTTCTGTTAAAAAGTATGGGTTTAATCCGCTCGACCTGAATGCAATGGGTTCCTGGCCGGGAATAGACAGTAACCAATCTGTTTTTGACGAACCGCTATCTGCAACTAAGATCATGAACCGAGTTCTTCCAGTGTTTTATGGGTAAGAGGTTTGTGAATAAATTGTACCACATACTTATTGTCTGTAGTGCGCTTTACATCATTAGGATCGAGCGATGATGAAAGCAGGAAAATTTTAATATGCTCCTTGCCTTCAAATTCGATTTTGTCAAACTCGTTTAAAAATTCAAAGCCATTCATTAAAGGCATGCGCAAATCCAGGAAAATTACATCCGGTTTCACAGAGCCGTCTTTCAATGCGCTTATAGCTTCATTGGCAGACTGGCGCACGGCAATTTCTTCGGCAAAATTGCTACTTTCCAAAATTCGGCGGGTAACAAAATTGTCGATATAATTATCGTCGATTAATAAACATCTTTTATAGGTCACGGACATGGTAAATCCAAAAATAGTTATTTTTAATATTAATAATCTATTTTTTAATTAAACTTACTGTATATCTACTGTGGCCGTTATTTGCTTTAGTGTAATTTCTGCAATTTTTGACTGGTACTGAGCCGAAAAAAACTTAGCCTGCGCATCCAGATAGTTCCTTTGCGCTTCCCTGATCTCTAATGGCGTGATGTTACCGATCTTATATTTTTCCAGCGAAATATCCAGGTTACGCTTGGCAATAGTAACGTTACTCTGCCCCAGCTTAATTAAATCGAGGCCGGTTAAGTAGCCTACATAAAGTGTACTTACCTGCGAATTAATGCTCAGTTTGGTTTGATCGTAGTTAATACCGGCATTATTCATCTGTAGTTTGGCGTTGCGCTCCCGCCGCCATTGGTTAAAGCCATCAAAAATATTAATGGTGGCTGTAAGGCCATAGCTTATCCCGTTTGTTTTTTGTACCTGTGCAAAACCGGCAGGCGTTTTATTGTTACTCACCGTATAGCCGCTGTTAACATTTACCTGCGGATACCGGGTTGATTGTATTTGCTTAAAACTAATTTCGGCCAGGCGCTGGTTAATTTGCGAGGCCAATATGGCCGGGTTTTGCCCCTGTGCCTGGTTTAAAATATCGCCAAGTACCAGTTTCTGGTCAACTACTATGGTATCGGCAACTTTAAAATCAGTCTGCAAATCGCGGATCAGAATCTGGTTTAGCCTGATCTGGCTGGTTTTGTATTGCTGGCGCTGAGTAATGTAACTGGCAGTATCGGTATTGTAATTAACCTCGGCATTTAATACATCCAATTTAGATACCCGGCCTACCTTAAACTTATCATTGGCATAGCGCAGCTGTAAGTGTGAAATTGCCATCGCACCTTTTAATGAATTAAGCAGTTCATTTTGGTTTACCAGGTCGTAGTAACTGGCCAATACATTAGCCAGAGTGGCCTGCACGGTATCGCGCAGCAAAACCTGTCCTAAGGCATTCCGCTCTTTTAAACCTTTGTAGCTGGCAAACATGTTAAAGCCATCAAAAATGGTCCAGTTAAGGTTGGCGCCGTAGTTGGTACCTGTGTTGTTGGCATTATTAATTACGTTAACCGTATTATCAGACCGGGTTTGCGTGGTGTTTTGGATACTATTGCTCGATGTAAACTGCCCGGTTACTTTAGGCAGCATCCCTGCCGCGCCGGGTGTTACATTATTTTTGGCAATGGCCGCATTATTTTGCGAGAGCTTGATGTTGTAATTATTCTTCAGCGCTATTTCTACTGCATCCTTGATGGTCAGCAGTTGGGCATCTTGCGCGTGCAAAGTGCCTGTTAAAATAAGGCAGGCAACAATAAGGCAAAAGGGGAGTCTTATTTTCATACTGCTTATAAATTTTCAATCAACTTAGGTTCAACATGTGCTGCGGGCTGCTCTGCTTCCGGCGGTTCTTCATCGGGGTTGTGGCGCACCTTCGAGCCAAACATCATATACATTACCGGGATAATATAAAGGGTAAGGATCAGCGAAAACAGCATGCCGCCCATAATAACAATACCCAGCGATACCCTGCTTTTGGCACCCGCACCCAAAGCGAAAGCAATAGGTACCGAGCCCAGTACTACGGCCAAACTGGTCATTAATATAGGTCGTAAACGTGCAGTGGCGGCTTCAACAACGGCTTCGTATTTGTTAAGGCCGTGCTCCATCCGCTGGTTGGCAAACTCTACGATAAGAATCCCGTTTTTGGTTACCAAACCTACCAGGGTTATCATCCCGATCTCGCTAAATATATTCAGTGTTTGATCAAACAGCCATAACGATATAAAGGCCCCGGCAATAGCCAGCGGCACGGTAAACATCACAATAAACGGATCTATAAAACTTTCGAACTGTGCAGCTAATACCAGGTAAATAAGCAACAATGCAAAGCCGAAGGCAAACAGGATATTTGATGAACTCTCGGCATAATCGCGAGACGGCCCACTCAACGCAGTACTGAACGAAGAATCAAAGGTTTGATTAGCGATCTTCTGCATTTCGGCAATACCATCGCCTACGGTATAGCCCGGGGCCAGGCCTGCTTGTACGGTAGCAGATTTGTAACGGTTAAAGTGATAAATGGATGGCGGCGTGGCATCTTCTGATACATGCACCACGTTATCCAGCTGTATTAATTTGCCTCGGCTGTTGCGCACGTAAATAGATTTCAAATCCAAAGGTGCATCGCGGTTGGCGCGGTCTACCTGGGCAATTACCTGGTATTGCTTGCCGCTTAATAAAAAGTAATTGATCCGGCCTGCACTATAATAAAGTTGCAGGGTGGTGGCAATATCATTTACGTTCACACCCAGGTCGCGTGCACGGTCGCGGTCAGTAACCACTGTTATTTCGGGCTTGGTAAATTTCAGGTTCACGTCTGTACCGGCAAAAACAGGATCTTTAGATACTTCGGCGAAGAAGGTAGGCAGGGCTTTTCTTATCTTTTCAAAATCCTGGTTCTGTATTACAAACTGCACCGGCAATGAGGTACGCGAGCCGCTACCACCACCGCTTATAGTTTGTTCCTGAATTACCAATGCACGTGCATCTGGGAATTTGCTTAGTTTTTTAGATAACCAGTCGGCAATTTGCTGCTGGCTGCGTGTCCTTTTATCGGGTGCTACCAAGCCAATACGGCCAAAGCCCGAGTTGGCCGAACCGCCACCACCACTACCCGGCGAAATTACCGAGATGTTTACGTTGGCTTCGGGGATAGAGTCTTCTACCAGTTGCGAAACCTTGTTCATGTAGCGGGTCATAAACTCGTAGCTGGCACCTTCAGAACCTGTTACCGTAAAACGTAATAAGCTGCGGTCATCCAACGGAGCTAACTCAGATTTGGTAGTTTTTACCAAGATCCCGATAAGCCCCATAGAAATGACGATGATGACGATGGATACCCAGCGGCGCTTCATAAAAGTAATGAGCGTTTCGGTATACGCATTGGTCATCTTCTGGAAGAAGGGCTCGGTACGCAGGTAGAAGTTTGATTTCTTCTGATTTTTACGAATCAGCTTTACGTTAAGCATCGGCGTTAACGACAGCGACACAAATGCCGAGATCAATACCGACCCAGCTACCACAATTGCAAACTCGCGGAATAAACGGCCCGTAAAACCTTCTAAAAACACAATGGGTAAAAATACCGCTGCCAGCGTAACCGAGGTAGAAATTACCGCAAAGAAGATCTCTGCCGAACCCTCGAACGCCGCCTTACGAATAGGCATACCTTCTTCTACCTTTTTGTAGATATTCTCTGTTACCACAATACCATCATCAACCACTAAACCCGTGGCCAGTACAATACCCAGCAGGGTTAATATATTGATAGAGAAATCGAAGATGTACATGATAAAAAAGGTACCGATTAACGATACCGGGATATCTATCAGCGGGCGGAAAGCGATCAGCCAGTCGCGGAAGAAGAGGTAGATAATGATTACCACGAGGATAAACGAGATCACCAGGGTTTCTTCCACCTCATCGATAGACTGGGTAATGAACTTGGTATTATCCAGGGCTACTTTAACACTGATATCAGGCGGGAGGTCTTTTTTGATCTGCTCCAGGCGTTTATAAAAATCTTTAGCAATTTGTACATAGTTGGCACCCGGCTGCGGCACAATGGCCAAACCAACCTCGGGGATGCCCGACTCTTTCAGCGCGGTTTCTTCATTGGCCGAACCCATTACGGCGTAACCGATATCGCGCAGGTGGATAACCCGGTTACTATCGGCACGGATAATGAGGTTGTTAAATTCTTTTTCGGTTGAGAGCTTACCCAATGCACGGATGGTAAGTTCGGTATTATTGCCTTCTATTTTACCGGCAGGCAGCTCCACGTTCTCGTTATTCAAGGCATCGCGTACATCGGTAGCAGCCAGCCCGTATGATGATAGCTTAGCAGGATCAATCCACAAGCGCATAGCATATTGCCTTTGCCCTTGTATGTTAATAGAACTTACACCGGGGATGGTTTGCAAGCCTTCCTGCAAAACGTTTTCGGCATAATCATCAACCTGGGTAATGTTACGGGTGTTGCTGCTTACAGTAAGGGTAATAATATTATCAGAGTTGGCATCGGCCTTGGTAACTACCGGCGGGGCATCAATATCCTGCGGTAGCTGGCGCTGTGCCTGCGAAACCTTATCGCGCACGTCATTAGCCGCAGTTTCCAGATCGGCATCGAGGGTAAACTCTACCGTAATATTGCTCGAACCAACCGAACTGGTTGACGAGATATTACGGATACCCTGTACTCCATTAATAGCTTTCTCTAAAGGTTCGGTAATCTGCGACTCAATTACCTCGGCATTGGCGCCCGAGTAACTGGTGCTCACGGTAATAATAGGCGGATCGACCGAGGGAAAATCCCGCGTCCCTAAAAACTTGTAGCCGATGATACCAAACACAACAATAACTACAGAGAGCACTGTTGCCAATACCGGCCGCTTTATACTGGTTGAGGATAAACTCATACTGCTTACTTAATAACTTTAATAATTTTCAAAGGCACTTTTGGCCGCATCTGGATCAGGCCAGATACAATGAGGCTATCACCGGCATTCAAACCATCGGTAACTTCTATTTTGGTATCGGTACGTAAATCTGTTTTTACAGATTTGGCCACCGCCGTACCATTATGGGCAATGTAAACCTTGCTGGCTTTCAGATCGGGGATCACGCATTCGGTAGGTACCATAATGGTTTTAGGGATCTGATCGAGCGTTAAATTAATTTTGGCGAAGCCGCCGGCTGTGATCAGATTTTTGGGGTTAGCTGCCTTTGCACGTACGGTAATAGTACGCGAAGTTTGATCGATAGATGGCTCTATGGCATAAACCGTAGCCGTAAAAGTTTCGCGCGAGCTGGCTACACTAAACCTGATCTTGCTGCCTGTCTTTATTAATTGCTGGTAACGCTCGGGTACCGAAAAGGTAACCTTCATCGGGTCGGTGTTTACCAATACAGCAATAGAAGTTAAGGGCGACAAATAGCCTCCCGGGCTTACATTACGCAAACCGATAACCCCCGAAAACGGTGCGCGGATCTCCGTTTTAGCAATCTGTGCTTTAATTACATCGCCCTGTGCTTTTAATGAGTTGTAGGCAGATAGTGAAGTATCGTACTCCTGCTGGCTTACAGCTTCTTTTTGCAGCAATATTTTGTTGCGATACTCGTTTTGCTGCGCAAGCGTAAGCTGGTACTGGCTTTGTTTAAGCCCGGCAACCAAATCGGCATTGTAAACTTTTACCAATACCTGCCCTTTGCTTACATGGCTGCCTTCCTGAAAGTAAATGCCGGTAATATTACCTGCGGTCTGGCTTACCAGGTTCACTTTTTCGTTCGGGTCAATGGTGCCGGTAAGGTCAATATTATTGGTCACGGCGGTATCCTTAACTATCATTACGGTTACAGGCACCGGGCCGGTTTTCTTTTTACCGCCTTTACTGTCGGCCGCCTGGCCCTGGGCATCTTTACCCTTGCTGCCATGCAATTTATTAAATATTAAAAAGCCTACAACTAAGGCAAGGGCAATATATACGATGTACCTGGTTTTCATATCTGTGGGGTATCGCTTATGATTTTGATTTCTAAATTGGTTTGGCTGCTTTGCGCAACTTTATTATTTCCTATTCTGGCTAATACATGCAAATAAATACATCCGGGATGGAATAGCTTGCGCAAGCTCTGCTCTGTTATTGCCATAAATATGCGAAGCTAAAATAATAGTTACAATATATAATAGTTACTTGTATCAACCATTTTACAACATATATTTTCACAGCAATAAATCACCCCTAAGTAGTTTTTTATAAATTGGCGGCATGAAAAAATTTGCTTTATTTACTATTGCATTGTTAACTATTATAATGACGAATTACACCGAAAGCCATGCAGCCGGTAATGTGAAGATCAGCTATGAGGTAAAATTCCCCGAAGCACAGGCGCATTACGCTGATATAGAGATGAATATAACCGGACTAATGCAAAATTCATTAGACCTGAAAATGCCGGTTTGGACACCAGGATCGTATCTGGTGCGCGAGTTTGCCAAAAACCTCGAATCGTTTAGCGTAGAGGCCAACGGTAAAACCATTCCATTTATTAAAACCCGAAAAAATATATGGCATATTAATACCACTAACCTGAGCGCTATTAAGATTAGGTACCGCATGTACAGTTTCGAAATTTCGGTACGTACTGCTTTTATTGATGTTACCCATGCGTTTTTATCAACCTCGGGCATGTTCTTATACCCCGATGGTATGCTAATGCATCCGTCTACCATCCACATTGTGCCTTACAAAGGCTGGGATAAGGTTTCTACCAGTTTAGAGATGGTAAATAATGATCCATTTACCCGTACTGCGCCTAACTATGATATCCTGTTCGATTCGCCTATTGAGGTTGGCAACCAGGATGTGTTTGGCTTTAAAGCAGCCGGCGTTGATTATGAAGTGGCCATGTATGGCGGCGGTAACTATGATAAGGAACGCCTGAAAAAGGATATGGCCCACATTGTGGAGCTGGAAACCGCAGTATACGGGGAGAACCCCAACAAGCATTACACCTTTATTGTACATAACTATAGCAAAGGCGGCGGTGGTTTAGAGCATTTAAGCTCTACTGTGCTTGGCGCATCGCGCAATAGCTACAATACCGAAACCGGTTATCAAAACTTCTTGGCCCTGGTATCGCACGAGCATTTCCACCTGTGGAATGTAAAACGTTTGCGCCCTGTTGCTTTAGGCCCCTTTGATTATGACAACGAGAACTATACCACCGACCTGTGGATAGCCGAAGGTTTTACTGCCTACTACGATAACATTGTTGTGCAACGCACCAAGCTATACAGCACCGAAAATTACCTGGGTGTATTAGCTGCCGACATTAACATTGTAGAAAATTCCCAAGGTGCTAAAATTCAGCCATTATCGCAATCAAGCTATGATGCCTGGATTAAGGCTTACCGCCCGGATGAAAACTCGGCCAATACCACCATCTCTTATTACAATAAAGGCTCTGTTGCTGCATTATTGCTGGATCTGGAAATTATTAACGATAGCCAAAGCAAATACTGTTTGGACGATGTAATGAAATACATGTACACTGAGTATTACAAGCTAAAAAAACGCGGTTATACTGATACTGAGTTTAAACAAGGACTGGAGAAATTTGCCGGTAAAAACCTCGACAGCTTTTATCAGAAATATATTAACGGCCTGGACGCCATTGATTACAACAAATATTTAGGCTACGCCGGATATAAATTAACCGATGACCTGGCCGCCAGCAATAACCCAACACTGGGTATTAAAACAGTAGCGGCAGGCACTAATGTTAAAGTAACAGGTGTTGGCCGTGGTACAGCAGGCTGGACTGACGGTATTAACGTAAACGATGAGATCACCGCAATTGATGGCCAGCCAATAGCCGACCCCAAAAACCTGTTGGGCGATAAAAAAGTAGGCGATAAAATAACCGTTACCGTAACCCGCGATGGCCAATCGCTTAACTTACCGGTTACCTTGCTACGCAACAACGATTTTAAATACAAAATAGAAAGCATCGATTCGCCGTCTGCAGCGCAGTTAGCTGTGCGGAAGAAGTGGCTGTCTTTGTAGTTAGATACAAGATAGTTTATACAAGAAAGTATATTTGAGTCCGGCAAATGCCGGACTTTTTTTGTGGCTATACGTTTACTAAATCCGAAGAAGGCTAATGATTCGGTTTAATTAACAGGTGGTGTAACCTCGGGCGAATGGATATCTTCCAGACTGCTTGGTATTAAATTCTTGGTTTTAAAGTAAGTCACCGTTACTACCAGTAAAGTCATACAGCCGCCAAACAATACGGCCGGTGTGGTGCCCAATATTTTAGCGGCCATACCCGATTCGAAATCGCCGATCTCGTTAGATGAACCGATGAACATAGAGTTTACGGCAGATACCCGCCCGCGCATTTGATCGGGGGTGAGCAATTGCATAATGGTACCACGGATAATTACACTTACGCTATCAAAAGCCCCCTGTAAGAAAAGGAACAACAGCGATACGTAAAATATATTAGATAAGCCGAAGCCTATAATAGATACACCGAACCCGGCAACCGCTATCAGCAGGTTACGCCACGGCCTGTTCATGGGTGAGAACCTAACCATAGCCAGCATAGTTAACGCAGCGCCTAATGATGATGCCATGCGCATTACGCCCAAGCCCTCAGAGCCTACCTTTAAAATATCTAATGCATACACCGGCAGCAATGCGACCACGCCACCAAAAAACACCGAGAACAGGTCGAGGCTCATGGCGTAGAACATCATTTTGTTGTTGAATACAAAGTGTAAGCCTTCTTTCAAACTAATCCAGATGCTTTCTTTCGGTATAAATACCGCAGGATATTTACGCAGCCTGTAAACCAATACAAGCGCTATAAACAAAAATATTAAGATAACGCTAAAGTTGGCTGTAATACCTGACAAGCCCGGGATTATCTTACCAGAGAAACCGTATAAGAATCCCCCGGTTAGCGGCCCCAATATCGAAGCCATTTGCCAGGCAGAGCTGCTCCAGCTGCTGCCGTTGGGGTAAACTTCTTTAGGGATGCTATGTGCATAAACTGTAAAAGTAGCAGGGCCGTAAAAAGCACGTGCAATACCGTTGCAGAAAATCATGGCGTACAGGATGTACAGGATCCAGCCGTTATCATATGCTTTCATGCTGTTAAGCGTGAAAGTAAACATCACTAACGAAGAAAGAAAAACGCCGCCAAATATGAAGAGCAGCATTTTTCTTTTTTCGTATTTATCGGCAATATAACCACCATATAGCGCTATACCAACCGCCGGGATGGCTTCGCTGAGGCCAATAAAGGCAATGGCTACTTTACTGTGTGTTAATTGATAAATGTAAAAACCCAGCACCGTTGTTTGCATTTGATAGGCAAACGTAAAAAAGAAGCGCATACCAAGATAAGCGCGAAAGTCCTTATAGCGAAGGGCTGCAAATGAATCTTTTTTCTGGGGTTGACTATTTCCGTCGTCTGACACGCTGATATTTAGATGTATGGCGCAAAGTTACGACTGTAGTTTTGAATACCCGGTAAAAATTTAAAATTTCAAACCATGCTGATCTATCAGGTATACCAATGAAGCCATAGAGGCTGCTCCCAGTTCCAACTCGCGTTTATTCACGTTTTCAAACACATCATTAGGCGTGTGGTGAATATCAAAGTAACGTTGCGAGTCTGCCTGGAAACCAATCAGCGTAACACCCGGTACAGTTTGCTTTAACGGGCCAATATCAGAGCCGCCGCCGCCTTGCGTAAGGTGATCGCTTTGGTAAGGCGTAAACAGAGGTTTCCAGTTCTCGTTAATTTTTTGAAGCGTTGCTGCTGATGTAGTTATCCCAAAACCGCGTGGCGTAAAACCACCGCCGTCAGATTCTATGGCTGCAATATGCTCTTCCTTATTGGCAGCAGCAAGCTCGGCATACTTTAAACCGCCGCGGTCGCCGTTCTCTTCGTTCATAAAAAATACGGCACGAATGCTGTGTTTAGGTTTGTAACCCATTGCTTTAAAAATGCGCAGCACTTCTGCCGATTGCATTACGCCGGTACCGTCATCATGTGCACCTTCGGCCAGGTCCCACGAATCCAGGTGGCCACCTACCGTAATAAATTGATTAGGTTCTTCAGTCCCTTTTAACTCACCAACCACATTAAATGATTGTGCATCAGGTAGCATCTGGCAGTTATCTTTTAAAAAGAATTGCACCGGCTTACCCTTGGCATTTTTTATTGTTTCGCTTAGCTTATTAGCCGCTATAGTTGATAATGCCGCTGCCGGTATTGGCGTATTGGTGCCATAGCTGGTAGCGCCTGTATGCGGGTAGTTATCCAACGCCGATGTTAACGAACGTACAATAACGGCCACCGCACCATATTTAGATGCTGCACCCGGGCCCAAATTACGCTGATCGCCCGCGGTACCGTAAGCACGGCCTGCCTCAATAAAGCGTTCATCAAAAGGGCGGTTAAAAAAAACGATCTTCCCCTTAATTTTATCTGCACCTAAAGTTTCCAGTTCTTTCAGGCTGTGCAGCTCAATTACCTCGGCAGTAATACCCGCTTTGGGTGTACCTACCGACATGCCCAGCGCTGCTAAAGCTACCGGCGTACGTGTTTTACCATCAATAATAAAGCCCTGTTCTTTTTCGCCACGCACCCAATGTGGTACCATTACTTCCTGCAAATAAACTTTGTCGAAGCCGTAACCTTCCATCAACTTTTTGCTCCACTCTACCGCCTTTTGCGCATTGGCAGAACCGCTAATGCGCTGACCGATATTTTTACACAAATAATGCAGGTTCTCGTAAGCTTTACCGTTTACAAGGGCTTCGTCATAAATTTTGCGGATAGTTACCGAATCGTTTTGCGCACTGGCAGATAAACTTACCGCACAAAAAAGTACAGCAGAAAGTATGGGTTTTAGTTTCATTGAATTAAGGAATATGTTATAACCCGAAAGTTAATGCTTTATGCTTACAAGTCAAAGTAACTAATTCATCGATGTAGCATTCATAAACACGGTATTTTTACTTATAAGCCTATCTCTTTTGCATATTTTTCCAAAAGGAGTGCTATAGAATTTATATCTTTATTTTTTAATTAGAAATAAACTATGTCAATTATAAGGAAAATTGAAGTAGATGACTCCACTTTCAATTTTACTCAACAACTTGAAAATACCTTATTCCACTTGCTCGATGATGATGACGCTATTAACATCTATATGCTCACTCATATATGCAAATTGTTGGGACTTGATGCAACAAGCCATTTCCCCGATAAGTACTGTTCAGGCGCGTACCAGTTAAATAAAATAAGCGGACATAATTTTGAAATGGCCCTTAGCATAACGGAAGCACTTTATGAAACCTGTATTCTATTTCAAAGGTTTGATCTGGCTCTGATCGTTAACGCTGAAGTAACCCGCAACATGATAGACACCGGGTTGGCACTAAACTGGGTTGACGGAAAATTTTACGATAAAAACTAATACAAACAACAAAGGACCTTAAAGGCCCTTTGTTGTTTTAAAGAAATAAGTTGTCCCCTATTATTTCTTTTCGCTCTTTGCAGATGTGTTGATACCTGCTTCTGCAATTTGGGTTAGTAATGCATCTGCATTTTTTTCTTCTTCTAAAGTCTGGCCTAAAAGTTCGGCGGCTTCGTTGTAACCTAATGTTGCAGCCAAAGTTTTCAAAGTACCGTAAGATGCAATTTCGTAATGCTCAGATTTTTGAGCTGCAGAAATAATACCGGCATCGCGGGTGATGCTGCCATCTTCCGTGTCTTCCATAATTTCTTCTGCTTCTTTAATCAAACCATTCATGGCTTCACATTTCTTTGCAACGGCTTTTTCACCAATTGACTCGAAAACTGATTCCAGGCGGGTAATCTGTCCTTCAGTTTCTGTCAGGTGGTTTTGCAGGGCCGTACGCAACTCATCTGATGTTGCTTTTTTAGCCATTTTGGCTAAAGCTTTGGTTAGGTGCTTTTCTGCCCAGTAAATATCTTTTAATTCGTCGATAAACAATTCGTTTAATGCCGACTCACTCACTTCTGTGGTAGTGGTTTCTGCTGTTGCAGTTTTTGCTTTTGTTGCCATGATGTTGTTTTGTTTTAGTTATAAATTACAACATTAAACTAATTAGAAAGTTTTATTACTTATATAATTAACAAAAAACAATTTAGCTTAATCTTTCTGCAACAATTTTAATGCTTGTTTCAAGTCGGCTTTTTTAGCGGTTAAGGCTTTCCACGGGTCATCAATTTTGCTAATTCTATCCAGTATATTAAATATATCGAAGTTCGAGATCTTTAAATCATTATTTACTTCATGCCAATGCAACGGTGTTGATACCGTAGCCCCCGGTTTAGGCCTTACCGAATAAGGCGCAGCAATGGTTTGCCCCCGTCGGTTCTGCAAAAAGTCGATATAGGTTTTATGAGGCCGCTTGGCCGGGCTACGTTCTATACTGGTAGTATCGGGCAACTGATCATGCACATGGTGCGCCACATATTCGGCAAACATTTTCACAAAATCATAATCATATTTGGCACCCAGGTAACAATATATGTGCAACCCCTTTGATCCCGATGTTTTAATAAATACATCCAGCCCCATACGGTCAAATACCTGCTTGGTTACCAGGGCCGCTTCTATCGCCTCGGTAAAAGGCACATCGTGCGGATCCAGATCTATCACCATATAATCCGGATTCTCTGGCTTTTTATAAGAGCTTAACCAGGGGTTTATTTCTATAGAACCCATATTGGCCATGTAAAGCAATGTGGCCGCATCTTTACCAATAATGTAATGGATATCCTTATCATTACTATCTGAGTGTAGCGGTTCTATTTTTATCCACTTAGGTAACTTGGCAGGGTCTACATCTTTTTGAAAAAAGCCTTCGTCTTCAATGCCATTGGGTTGCCTGCGCATAGACATGGGCTTATCTTTTAGGTAAGGCACCATGTACGGAGCCACCTGCATATAGTAATGCAGCAACTGCCCTTTGGTAATGCCTTCGGTTTTCCACCAGAGTTTATTCTGGTTGGTCAGCTTTATATTCTGGCCATTAAACTTTACCGTTTCATCGTCAGCCAATTGCGTGTTGGGTGTTTCTATAACTACCTTTTCTGGTTCCTTGTCCATACGTAAGCCTTTAAATACCGGATGGCGCATATGCGCATCCTCCGTCCATTCACTATAAAAAACTTCGCAAACCAATTGCGGCTTAACCCAGGTTACCTTACCCCGCTGGTTTATTTTTTCGGGCAGGGTACGCTCTTTCACAACCAGCGCCTCCATTTGATGATACACATCTTTAAGCGTAGCCTCATTAAAACCCGTACCGCAATTACCTGCATAGCGGATACGGCTTCCCTCCTTTATGCCCAATATTAACGAGCCAAAGAAATGGCGCGCCCCCTCGGGTTGGGTAAAACCGCAGATAATAGCCTCCTGCGAATTTTGGAGTTTAAACTTCAGCCATTTTTCTGATCGCCTGCCGCTTTCGTAAATGCTCGCCCTGTCTTTGCCGATAATACCCTCCCAACTTTCTTTTTTAGCCTGAGCCATTAATTTAGTCCCTTCACCATCGATATGCCCGTGATAGGCAATGTTTTTCAGATCAGGATAAGAAGCGATCAGTGCTTTCAATAATTCTTTACGTTTCCACAGTTCCAGGTGCCGCGTATCGTGCCCATCCAGCATCAGCAGGTCGAATACATAATATTTCAGCGTCAGGTTTTTGTCGCTCTTTAAATCATTTTTTAAATAATTCTGCAAATCCTGAAAGCTGGCCTTGCCCTGTTTATCTTCTACCACAATTTCGCCATCAAGCACTGCACTTCTATCCATAATTTTTACCTCATCCATTACCAATTTATACTTGGCACTGAAATCGATATTATTGCGCGACAGTAACTCCGGTTTTTTGCCTGTATGGGCAATGGCACGGTACCCATCCAGTTTGTGCTCATAGATCCAATCGGCATGGTCAACCAGCTTGGCTTCCAGTTTGGCCATCATGGGTTGGTATGATTTTGCCGGTTTGGTTTCAGGTTCGGCTTCTTGCTCCTGCTCAATATCTTCTTCCTCTTTACCGGCACCGGCTATGTCGGCTGAGTTTTGATGTTTAGGTAGTTTTTTAACTTTATCGCCCTTATTATTCAGCAGCACTTTAATATTATCGGGCACAAAATCTTCGCTGTTGTATTTGGTTTTTATAGCATAATCATCTTTATGCTTAATCAACAGCCACGATTTTTCGTCGGTATGGAGTTTCACCAAAACAAACTCGCCTTTTAATATCTTACCATTCAATCTAAATTTCATATCGCCCGAGTGCAGCCCGGCATGTAGTGTTTTCACATCATCAGCACGCGATTCGGCAAGTGATTCATAGGTTCCTTCGTCCCATACAATTACAACCCCGCCGCCATATTCGCCACTGGGTATAATGCCTTCAAAAGTCCGGTAATCATAGGGATGATCTTCCACCATCATGGCCAGCCGCTTATCGCCCGGATTCATGGATGGGCCTTTGGGTACGGCCCAGCTTTTTAAAACACCATCCAACTCCAGCCGGAAATCGTAATGCAGGTGCGAAGCATGGTGCCGCTGCACCACAAATCTTAAGGTTTTACCAGTACCCTTACCCCCTTTAGGCTCGGATGTTTTTTTGAAATCGCGTTTCTTTTCATACTCTTTCAGGCCCATGAGTTACGCTCCTTTCTTGCTTAAACTTGCCATTAATTGATCGTAAAGGTCATCGCTTGATGTTTTAACCACCTTCATTTTCTTGATGGTAGGGCGTTTGCCTTTAGCTTTGGCCTTAATAATTTTCAGCAACTCATCACTGTACTGATCTTTAAACTTCGATACGTCGAATTTCTCGGCATATTGGTTAATCAGCGCAAGGCCCATGTCCAGTTCCTTTTTGCTGATGGTACTTTCTTTCGGGATGTTCAGATCTTCAGTCCCCCTTATCTCCTGCCCGAAGCGGATGCGGGTAACCACCAGCACATTATTTTCGGGATGGATAATGCACAGGTTCTCGGTGTTGCGCAATACAAAACGGGCCAGGCCGGCCTTTTTGCTTTTCTCCAGCGCTTTAATTAAAAGTGTGTAAGCTTTACTATTTTTCTGCTCGGGCTCGGCATAGTAAGAGGTTTCATAAAACATGGGGTTCACCTCGCTCATCTCTACAAAGCTTTCTATTTCTATCAGCTTGGTTTTTTCGGGGATGGCAGCTTCAAAGTCGGCCTCTTCAACTACAATGTAAACATCATCGAGCTTATAGGCCCTAACGATCTTATCGTACGGCACTTCTTTTTTGGTGTTTTCGTTTACCCGCATAAAATGGATGCGGGCATGGTCGCGGCCATCCAGCATATCCAGATCCAGCGAGCTGCTTTGCACTGCCGAATATAACTTAACGGGAATATTTACCAGCCCAAACCCGATTGAGCCTTTCCATATTGATCTCATAATTAGCCTGTTTAATACAACCTAACTATAACTATCAAAAGGTTAATGTGTTTTGGATCAAAATTTAGCGAATTATAGAATTCCCCGAATGCAATTCCGGGACGATTCTCTTAATTCCTGAATTTTGAAAATTCTGATCTTACTTCGTGATATACTTCTTCGCAATACCATCATACAAATCAATGTACCCGTTGGATTTGCCTGCCTTATCGAAGATCTGTTCCCATGTGTTCAGCGGTTCCCAAATAAAGGTACCGAGCGATTTACCATCGGGCAGGTTAAAGGCAATATCATTAACCTCTGTTTTTAGCTGGGTATATTCGGCAACCATTACCTGGCGTTTGTAGCGTGTGGCCAGATCAGTCATGTTTTCTTTAAGATCATCTAAGGTACCATGCCATTTGGGGTAGTAAGATAAGCCGATCACATCAAAAGGCACATTACGTTCAAGCATTTGATCCATAAAGAAACGGGCCTCTAAATTTTGCCCTCCTAATGCCACATGCAGCATTACCGGGGTAGATGGGTCAACCGCTTTTACCCCCTGTACACCCATGTTTATTAACTCAGCCAAACTGTCCAGGTTATTGATCTCTCCTTCCGGCCATATCATCCCGTGGTTAATCTCATTACCAACCTGCACCATATCCGGCAGGGTTCCCTGAGATTTTAGCTGTTGCAGTACATCAACCGTGTAGGTGTAAACAGCATGTTTAATGGTATTAAAATCTTGCCCGCGCCATCCCGCAGGTTTATACTGCTGTTGTGGGTCGGCCCAGTAATCACTGTAATGAAAATCAAGCAACAACTTCATACCGGCAGCTTTAACCCGCTTGGCCATTTGCCGGGTATGTTCCAGATCACAAAAACCTTTATTGGGCGAGTAGCCACTATCGCGTGCCGGATTATTAAATATCCGCAGGCGGATATAATTAAACCCGTGATCTTTTAATATCTCAAGAGCATCTTTTTGTACGCCCTTGTCAGAAAACTTAAGGCCTTTAGCTTCCAATTCAGGCAGAAATGAGATATCTGCTCCCATTATTTTATCCTGCACCTTTTTTGGGATATACATCAGCGTAGTTATCTTATGTGCAGCGCCCGGTTGGATCATTTTTATTTCGGTAGCACCGGGATACAGGCTATCTGCTTTAGCTTCAAACTTAACACTCCCTTTTTGATGCCCCGAACGCAAGGTAACCCATAAAATACCATCATGCAATTTACCCTCTGTTACAATATGGTTTGGCATGCCCACCTCACTATATTGCTGATGATCGCTTAATTTACTAATCATGGCATCACCAGTAATGGTAAACTTTATCAACTTGCCTGCATGCAGAATGGTATTACCGTTCTTATCAATAATAACTACTTTAATTTGCGCTTCATCTTTCCCATCTGCCAGCATGGTGGTTTTGTAGGGAGTAATTACTACTTCGGCAGGCTTACCAACAGCAACAGATTGCGCCGCCAACTGCTGGGCAAAGCCGGTTAAAAGTAACGCTAGTGTAAGAAGGGAAGTAAATTTCCTCATTTTTATGGGTAATAACATAATCAGTTGCTATAGATCAAAGGTTTTTATCTTTTAACGTAAAACGGCGCCTTAAGTTAATCATTTGCCAACATAATTCTGCGGTTGATAGGGCTAAGATGGCAAATATGGCAGGCCTTATAGCCTGTTCTGTCGAATCAAAGGCACCAGCCATTGCTATAAAATATACGGCAATTGGCAGTATTAAAAGCACGAGTAAGCCGCCCACACCCAGTGGTATTTTAAATGGCCGGTGTGCATCGGGTTGTTTTATGCGCGTAGCAATAAGTGCGGCATATTCTAAAAAAAAGCCTGCGCCATAAACAGTAACGTCAATAATCAGCAATTCTTCGAACGACCACAGGATCATTAAACTTACCAGCCCCGAGCATATGATGATAGACCAATACGGTGTGTTATATTTAGGATGAAGCCTGGTTAGTACTTTAGGCAGTAGTTTATCATCAGCCATTACCTTGGGGATACGCGATACCGAAAGCAGCACGGCGGTATAGATCCCCATAGCGCTTGCCATCCCTCCAATGGCTATTAAGCCCCCCAGCCAATGCCCGCCGATCAATTCGCCCAGGGCCGGGAAACGCTTATCACTCAGCACCTGCGGGTTAATGCCCGATTGCTGCGCGATAAGCATTACCACAAAGTACAGCACCATAACAAGCGCAAAAGCACAGAATACGGAGATCAGATATGACCTTACCGGTTTTTCTACCTCGCCGGCATAAGTAGTAATATTATCCCAACCCAGGCAGTTCCACATTACGGTATACAAAGCCATAGCCAATGCCGGGAATTTAAGATGCCTTACATACGGTGCAGGCATATAAGCACTTAGCGAATGGTGCATCAGCGCAGCTATCAACAATACTACAAAAGGCCCAAGTACAGCCACACTGAGTATCATTGATGCGCGGCCAACCTGCACAATACCCCAAATATTAATTAATGCCGATAGCCAGATAAACACCAAACAAACCGGGATCTGATAAGTAACCATCCACGGGAAAAAGAAAGTGGCATACTGGATAAACATAACCGGGTATATGGCCAGATCTATAAACGTATAGAGCCAGGTCCACCAGCCCTCGTAAAAACCGAAACGCATACCCAAGGCGTTTTTTACCCATTGATAATAGCCGCCCTCTACCGGCATCATGCTGTTAAGTTCGGCAACGGTTAGTATAGCGGGCACGTCCCATAGTATGGGAGTAATTAATAAGATTAATAAAGTGGCATGCGCCCCCGCATAACTCATCAGCGACTCCAACCCATATGGCCCACCCGATACCGTGAAAAAGATAATTACAATGAGTTGTAGCGGACGGATTTTTTTGGAAACTGGTTTGGCGGGCATAGATTTTAAAAATAGTATAAAATTGCATTTTTTTATCCCCTAGTGCCGAACTTGTTTCGGCATCCGATGTGCTTAGTTTGCGAAATGCCTATTTTATACCTGTCCGAAACAAGCATGGCGGTTTAGAGTTTAACAGGGTTAAACTGTCCACGCTCCTTCTTCCTGTACCAGGCCATCGTAAGCCTGATCATCCGGTTGTAAGTACGCAGGCCCGCTGGTTGGTTATTGGCTTTTAAAAAGCTATCGTAAAAACGGCCGCTTATTAAGCCAATTTGCCCGGCATAACCTTCCCAATAGGCGCTATCTGTTTTAAGATCTTGCTTAACCGATGCATTAAGCATGGCCTTTAACTGGTGATGCGCTGTGGTATCCCGGCGATACAGATAATGCAGAAACTCAATAGTACCTTCATAGTAGGCCGAGTATTTAAGCAGCCTGTTTGATGAGTGAATACCAGCCAGGTAACCTACAAAATTGGCTTCATCTTCGCGGCCAAAACCCATTTGGTGCGACATTTCGTGACAGGCCGTAAACGGACGATCGAACACAGGCATTTGCCAGTTGATCTGCGCTTCGCCCGTAAAGGGATTGTAGTAGCCCGAGGTACTTAAATAATTTAACAACGGGCTAATTAACGATGGCTTAACCCCCGGCATAAAGGTTTTAAAGTGCGCAGATGTGCCCGCCAATGTATCAATAGCATTAACTGCGGTGCTGTAAATGGCACTATTCTGCTGATGTAAATCTGCTGTCGTTAAAGCATTACGGGTTTCATTTACACTATCAACCAGCATACGGGTTATGGCTTCCACGTCTGTAAGTGTGTATGATGTATCCTGCAAGCTTAAACGCCTGGCAGCCGATGGCCTGAAATAGTTTAAGCCCCAGCACATGTAAAATAACACAATGGCCACCTGGAAACCTATAATGAGTTGCAGCAGGTAGATACCGGCAGGTTTAAATCTTTTTTTGAAAAGTAATTTCAGCAGATGAAAAACGGCATACAGCAAATAGCCTATCACTGTAATATATAATACATCTCCAAAGCTAAAAGGCAGCCACCCTAGCAAAAGGTGCAGCACAACACAAATAGCCCGATATAGCCCACGGGAGTAAAATTGATCTACAAATTGCGGAGCCGATTGCAGGTTACCCAATAAGATGATGAAAACAAGCAGACCGCCAGCAATTAGCAGTTTGTTTTTAAAATATGGGGTATGTTGAGGCATTGATGCAGTAAATATAGCACAAATGCCAAATTAACTCATTTGTTACAAAAGCATTATTTATGAATTTCGTTTGGGATAATTAGTTATGAAATTTATATTTGCGTAATCAATTACGTAATTACCAATAACAATGGAATTTTACAATAAAATTGGCCGCCTTGCTTTAGGCAGCCGTATGCGCAGGTTAACAGAGCTACACATGGACCAGGCCAGCAAGGTATACGCTTTGTATAATGTTGAGATGCAATCTAAATGGTTCCCGGTGTATTATACCCTGTGTAATGGCGAAGAAAAAACCATTACGCAAATAGCGCAGGAAATTGGCCACTCGCACCCTTCTGTAAGCATTATTGTAAAGGAAATGACTAAAAAGGGTATAGTTAAGGAAAGCCCGTACAAGGGCGATGGGCGAAAAAACTATGTAATGCTAACGGAAAAAGGAATGTCGTACGATGAGCGTTTGCAGGAGCAATTTTTGGATGTAAATGCTGCCATTGAAGGTGCCCTTGCCGAAACACAACATAATTTATGGAAAGCCATTGAAGAGTGGGAGTACATATTGGAGCAAAGAAGCCTGGATAAACGCGTAATAGATGCTAAAAAACAGCGCGAAAGCAAAGATATTTTGATTGTTGATTATGACCCGAAATACCAGCCGGCTTTTAAACAACTGAATGAAGAGTGGATAACCACTTATTTTAAAATGGAAGAAGCCGACTACAAATCGCTCGACCATGCTAAGGAATATATTTTAGATAAAGGCGGTTATATCCTTTTCGCGCTGGATAAGGGCGAACCTATTGGTACCTGTGCTTTAATTAAAAAAGATGAAGACACCTTCGAGCTGGCTAAAATGGCGGTATCGCCATTGGCTAAAGGCAAAGGTATTGGCAGCCTGCTAGGCAATGCGGTTATTGAACGGGCAAAATCGGTCGGTGCTAAAAAACTATACCTAGAAAGTAATATGATCCTTAAACCGGCCATCAGCTTGTATCAGAAATTAGGTTTTAAGAAAGTGATCGGCAATCCATCGCCTTATGAGCGTTGCAACATACAGATGGAATTAAACCTGGTGAAATAAGGGCGCCCAAATCAAAAAGCACATGAGGTGATAGAACGGGTATAAATTGCACAATTACAAGCCAATTTTGTTCATCTTTATGCCAGATTGAACCCCGCACAATGACTCTTTTCTATTACAGTTTAATTGCCACAATTGGCTGGGTAAGTATTATTATTTACCTGCTGATTAATGGCAAAAAAATAAGCTATCTTAAATTACAGCCTTTGGCCGAGACAGAACCTGCAGTGGCTATCATCATCGCGGTGCGTAATGAGGAGGCAGATCTGGAAAAGGCGCTGCAAAGTGTCTGTAATCTCCATTATGCCAACTACCGCATTATTGTACTTAACGACCGGTCTACCGATGGCACCGCGGCTATATTAGCAGGGTTCACAGGCAGGTATCCGCAACTTACAGTTACTCATATCACTACCTTGCCCGATGGCTGGCTGGGCAAAAACCATGCGCTTTACCAGGGCTATTTAAACAGCACCGAAGAATGGATGCTTTTTACCGATGCCGATGTAGCGTTTCATCCCGATTCGCTGAGTAAGGCAGCAGCGTATGTCACCAAAAACCGGCTAGATCATCTTTGCATATTGCCAGAAGTAATTTCGCGGTCGGAAATGCTAAATGGCATGCTTGGCACTTTTACACTATTGTTTATGCTGCAGTTCAGGCCCTGGGCAGCTATTAATCCCAAATCGAAGGCCTCCATTGGCATTGGTGCCTTTAACCTCATACGCCGCGAAGCCTATGAAAAAGCTGGTACACACCAACGTATTAAACTGCGCCCGGATGACGATCTGAAACTGGGCGATCTTATTAAAGCGGCCGGCTTGCGGCAGGAAGTATTAGCCGGCAGGGGCTACATTGGCTTAGAGTGGTACAGAAATGTAGGGGAATTTGTTAATGGCTTAATGAAAAACTCTTTTGCCGTGGCAGATTACAGTGTGCTTAAAACCATCGGAGGCATCATCGCTATCCTGGCATTAATAGCCTTACCCGTACCATTAATGCTGATATTGGGCACCCCGGCAGAACGCATAATGGCATGCCTTATACTGTTTTTCCAGGCTATTTTTATGGCATCACCAGTACTGCCCAATAAATGGTGGCATGCTGTGATGATACCTTTCGCGGGTTTATTATTAGCTTATATCTCGGCCCGGTCGGCATTCATCACCCTTAAACAAGGCGGTATTTACTGGCGCGATAGTTTTTATTCGCTGGATATGCTAAAAGGTAAAACAGGGAAAGCTATTTAGCAAATCCTTTGTAACGCATCATCGCCTCTACAAAATAATAATCGGCATAAGTTAAGGGCTGGTCTATCTCTGTATGCCCCGGTATATTACCTACACTGTGTTGCAATAAGAAGCCGCCATTGGTGCCGTTGGTTGCTTTATATGGCTCGGCAGATAATGATGTTAATAGGGTTTGCGCTACATTAAAATACTCCCGCCCGCTTTTAGCATCGGTATAACGGCAAAGCTCTAACAAGGCCGAAGCCATTACCGCGCCGGCAGAAGCATCGCGCAAAGCATCCGGGATATTGGGTGCATTAAAATCCCAGTAGGGCACTTTATCTTTTGGCAAATTAGGGTTGTGCAGTATAAAACCGGCAATGCGCTGCGCCTGCTCCAGGTATTTTTTATCGTGAGTTTCGCGGTACATTAAGGTATAGCCGTACAATCCCCAGGTTTGGCCGCGCGCCCAGGCAGATTCATCAGCATAGCCCTGTGCTGTTCTTTTTTGTATTACAGCTCCTGTTTGCGGGTCGTAGTTAACCACATGGTACGAACTATAATCGGCCCTGAAATGGTTTTTCATGGTAGTATTGGCGTGCGTAACCGCTATTTTATAATAGCTGGAGTCGCCTGTTACCTTAGTAGCCCAAAACAACAACTCGAGGTTCATCATATTATCAATGATTACCAGGTATTCCGGCTTTTTAGAATCCCATGATTTAATGCAGCCTACCTTTGGGTTAAACCGGGTTAATAATGACTTTGCACTATTAATCAGAATCTGTTTGTATTTAGCCTCTGGCGCTACCTTTTCGGCGGTGCCAAAACTGCAATACATCATAAAGCCAAGGTCGTGCGTGCCTCTGTTATACTGCTCGTTACTTAGCAAGGCCAGCATGCGTTTGGCCTCGGTTAGCAGGGCAGCATCATGGGTTTCTTTATAAATATCCAATAAGGTACCGGGGTAAAAACCACTGCACCACCAGTCAGAATTACTGGTTTCTGATATACCTGTTTTGGGGTCAAACGTTTTAGGGAACTGGCCGGGTTTCAGTTCCTCCTTCATTAGCTTATATTGTACAGCCGCATCTTTAAAATTCTGATCTATGGTTTTAAGCA
>NZ_MPPL01000001.1:4518076-4520079 GCF_001911425.1 Mucilaginibacter polytrichastri
GTCTTATCAACTTTAAAAGTGTTTTGGGCCTGTACCGAAGCCACACTCATAACCGTAGTGCATATGGCTATAATACCGGTAAGTAATTTATTTTTTACTGACATGAAGTTAGGTTTATAAGATTGCAGATACATAAATATGATTTTTATGCCAATAAAAAAAGCCTGCCACTATAAGTAGCAAGCTTAATACATTGGGCAACCTTACCGTAGCCCTTACGACCAGAACCCCTGTGCCTTGATTTGCCCGGAAGCATAGCCTTGCTGTTTCAATAATTTACGCAGCTGATCTACCATTGTATTATTGCCGGCCAGGTAAAACAGCGTATTATCTAAACTGTAGTGTTGATTAACCAGCCACTCTATTAAACTATGATGCCCGTAAGTATCGTAGCGCGCAATAGGCGCTAAGGGCGACGGGAAGTATTCGCCCAATAATTTACGATGCCCTTCATTGGCCATAACAATGGCACCGGTAAAACGGCCGCTTGGTATAACTGTTTGTTGCAGTGCCAGCAAATGCCCCAGGCTGCTTTCATCGCCCAAACCAATAATTGTTGATGTACCTAACGGGCAATGCCGGGTAACACCTACTTTAATGTAGCTAATATTATCCCCTTTTTGCAAATTACGCGCCCACAAACTACCCGGCCCGTTGTGCGCAGCATCAACAAAAATGGTGCAGGTGCAGGTTTCGGCATCCCAGCCGGATGGGGTATAATCGCGAAAGGTAAAATCGGCGACTTTAAATTTAATGTAAGGTATATTTTCGGCCCATTGTGCCATATCAGCTATGGGTAAATGCAAGTCAATTTCAAGCATGGTGCAGGGCTGCCAGTGCCTCACCTCCAGCACAGTGCCGGCGTGCAGCATGCGGCCTTCCAGTAATTTTGCTGCCCTGCCTTTTATCTTACTTAAAGTGGATGTTTCCATGTACTATGTTTTAACAGTACAAAGAAACATCCACTAAAAGCCCGAAACAATGGAAAATCCGGGGTATTGATTAGACTATTTACGGTTCTGGGCACGAAACTCCAAAGGCGTTTCATTGGCAGTTTTCTTAAATAACCGGGAGAAGTAGGTATGATCCTCATAACCCAGATGGTGTGCAATTTGCTTTACATTAAGCTCGCTGTAATATAACAGGCGTTTAGCTTCCATCACTACCTCCTGGGCTATCCAGTAACTTACAGAAAAACCTGTAGCCTTTTTCAGCGCTTCATTAAGGTACGATTCTGAAACGTTAAGCATGCCCGCATAAGCAGACGGACTTTTAATGGTCCGGATATGCCTGCCCAGCAATTGCTTAAACTGCTGCGATAATTGTAGCGGCCGGCTTAGCTGCATACCTGTATTATTTACCTGGCTGTAGTAACAGGCAACCATACCAATAAATGACTGTAATAGCGAATGTACCACAGGTATATAAAACGAACTTTTTACATCGCTATCGTATTTTTCAAGCAATAAACTGAGTATACTCTTACATTGCTGTAATTGCTTATCATCCAATAAATGAGGTTGCTGTAGTTTTAACTGTGTCTCAAAAACATTCCGATAATCGGTTGATATCAGCATGGTATCAACCGCAATGAACCAGCCATAAACTATCTCATTTTTTATACTGTGATGTACCTGTCCCGGCAATACATAGTAAAGTGAGTTTTTACCGAATGGCAGCGTCTGAAAATCAATCATGAGTGAGGCATTGCCTTTCTCGAGCAAAAAGAAAAGGTAATGGTCATCCCTATGCGCCCCCAGGTAATGATCATCCACATCATCTCCTAACAGTTCCATTTCCTTACGCATACTGCCAGGTGAAAAATACTTGATCTCGAACCCGGCCGGGTTTGCCCTGTCTTTTAACTGATGTACCGGGATATCTTTCATATGCTCAAATGTAAAAATTATAACACCCAAATATTCATCAAGCTTCAAACAATATTATATAAATTAGATATACATAAATAATAATTTAGATTAATCTAAATTATTAAATAGATA
>NZ_MPPL01000001.1:4520119-4530366 GCF_001911425.1 Mucilaginibacter polytrichastri
TTATGAAATCATTCTTACTACTCCTCATTTTTGTTTTTACATCTCAAATACCCCGTGCACAAACCTGTGTTATTAAGGGTAAGGTATTGGCCAACAACGTGCCCTTAAGCCATGTATCAATAAGCCTCGTTAATGCCAGGCACGGTACACTCAGCAATCAACAAGGGTTTTACGAGTTAAAAAACATCCCGGCAGGTAGCTATAACATTCTGTTTTCTGCAATTGGGTACGAGCCTAAGCAATTAAAAATAGCTTTAAAAAGCGATGCCCCACTAATATTGGACGTCACCCTGAACGAAAGCTCATCAACCCTGAACGAGGTAGTTATTACCGGGGCAAGCCGTGCAACCGTGGTACGTAAAAGCCCGATACCGGTTGCCGTGATGACTAAAAAGATGATGGACCAAAACGTAAACAACAACCTGATAGATGCCATTGTAAAAGGCGTGCCGGGTGTAAGTGCGGTAACAACCGGGCCCAACATCTCCAAACCCTTTATACGCGGGTTGGGCTATAACCGGGTGCTTACCCTATATGATGGTTTAAGGCAGGAAGGCCAGCAATGGGGAGATGAGCATGGCATTGAGATAGACCAGTATGGCATTGCACGTGCAGAAGTGGTTAAAGGGCCGGCCAGTTTAACTTACGGCTCTGATGCCTTAGCCGGGGTAATTAATATGATACCCGCAATGCCATCATCCGGGGATAACAAACTCGGCGGAGATATTACAACAGATTATCATAGCAACAACGGCATGATAGGCACCTCCTTAGGTTTGGGTTATCGCAATAATAGCTGGCAATACATTTTACGGGCTACAGCCAGGCAGGCCTATAGTTATAGTAATCACATTGATGGTACAGTTTTTGGCACTGCTTTTAAAGAATACAACTTATCCGGCATGGCCCGAGTTGATAAAAGCTGGGGTTACACAAAAATGGGACTTACATTGTATGATAACCACCAGGAAATACCTGATGGCAGCCGCGATTCATTATCGCGCCGCTTTACCCGGCAGGTACTTGATAACGGCGACGATATTAAGAACCGCCCCGTTGTACCAGCTGATGAGTTGAAAAGCTATACCATAAACCCGCTGCACCAGCGCATACAACATTACCGGCTTTATAACAATACAGAGGTTAAATTGGGCGGCGGCACGCTCGATATACTTTTGGGTGCCCAACAAAGTATCCGCAGGGAATACAACCACCCCACACTACCCGATCAGGCAGGGTTATATGTGGTACTTAATACACTGAGCTATGCTGTAAAATATAACATGCCCGATTTGGCGGGTTTTGAAACTACCATTGGCGTTGGCGGGATGTACCAGGATAACCGCAGTAAAAATGGCACCGACTTCCCGATACCTGATTATAACTTATTTGATATCGGTGGTTACTTTTTCACTAAAAAATCATGGGGTAAACTGGATTTCTCGGGCGGATTAAGGCTGGATAACCGCACCATTAACTGGGATAATTTTTATGTGGGCACCAATGCCATAACTGGCTTTGGCACACATGTTACAAATAATATGGCGGGTGCTAATTTGCAGTTCCCGGCATTTAATCATCATTACCAGGGCATTTCGGGTAGTGCAGGTTTAACTTACAACATTACCGATAAGTTGTTAATAAAAGGGAATGTAGCACGTGGTTACAGGGCACCTAATATTACCGAAATTGGCTCTAACGGGCTCGACCCGGGCGCGCACATTGTTTACCTGGGCAACCGCAATTTTAAACCCGAATTTAATACACAGGCAGATATTGGTGTAATGGCCTACCTGCGCGATGCCGACCTGAGCCTCGAGGTATTTAACAACCAGATACAAAACTACATTTACCAGACCCGCCTTACAGATGCAAATGGCAACCCCGTAGTAATAGTTCCGGGCAACTTAACGTATCAGTATCAGCAGTCGAAGGCGCGTTTATATGGCGCAGAGGTTACACTTAATTTTCACCCGGCGCAAGTTAAATGGCTGGCTTTTAATAACAGTTTGGCTTATGTGGAGGGCTTAAATAAAAACGAAACTTTACTGGCGCAACACGGCAATGCAGCTAAGTACCTGCCGTTCATCCCGCCATTGCATGTACACTCTGGCATTAACATTACCGCCCAGCGGACTTATCATGCCTTCAGCAAACCTTATTTTAAGCTTGATGCAGATTTATATGCCGCACAAAATCATTTTTATGCTTTGGATAATACGGAAACCTATACAGCAGGTTACCACCTGATAAGCGCAGGGATTGGCAGCACCTTAAAGAATAAAAAGGACAGGGTGATCTGCGACTTATTTATACAGGTCGACAATTTATTTGATACGGCTTACCAATCAAACCTTAACCGGTTAAAGTACTTCGAATATTATTCGGCATCTCCCAATGGTCGGCTGGGCATATATAATATGGGCAGAAACTTAAGTTTTAAGATAATTGTTCCGTTTTAAGCGGTTCTTCAAGCACACCTCCTTTGTAATCAGACAAAAACTCATGATAATAAGCTTTAATTTGCCCGGTGTATTTCAAGGCATAGTTAACCAGGGCTTCCTGCCAGTTGGGGTCTTTGCCAAACTGGATGAGCTCGTCAATAGGCGCTGTACCATCCATACCGGCGCTCCGCAACTGGGCAGATGCCGTAAGCATAGCCATATCATCAATTACCCGGTATATATCGCGGTAACGGTCTTTAATCAGTTTAAACTTAATGCTGTCTTTTACGGGTTGCAGTTCCTGCAAAACAAAAGGCTGCTCCCTAAACACAGTTGTGCTTAGTAATGAGGCCGAAATATACTGCATGCGCTGCTGTACGGTAACAATACGGTCTGACTCGGTGGTCCATTCAGGCTGAGGTATATTATTAAGGTAGGGAGACAAAGCAGACACGGTAGACTGCTTCATATCCAAAAGCAAATATTTGTCTTTAGTATTGGTACTTTTCAGCAAAAACAAGTAGCGCTTCAGGCCGATGCTACCCGTGCCTGCCACCCTGAACACGGCATCTTTTACCTTAAAGTTATATGGGCTATCACTGCTATTGGCAATCCATTGTTCAATATGGTTATAAAGTTCGGCACGGAGCGGCTTTTTTATTTTAATATGCCGCTCATCTGCTAATGACAGTACTATTTTATGCTTTTTTTCTTCAGTACGTTTACGCAGTATTACCTTCTGGTTGTTATTTTCTGCCGCTGTTAAAAAATCACATACAATGCCTTGTGCTGTACGTGGGTCTATACTGTAGGCTTTGCCTTTTACCAGTGTTTCTGCGTAGGTTTTCAGAAACAATTTAGCCATACTTAAGGCCTTATCCTGCCCTATTTCCAGTGAATCGAAAGCAATGAAAATACTACAAATCAGCCTGATTAACTCCCATGCTGCGGGCGCTTTTATGCTCTCATCAAAATCATTTAAATCAAAATATACCAACTTGTTATCAGCCTTGTAACTGCCGAAATTTTCGAGATGCAGATCACCGCATACCCAGGCTATTGGCGATTGCGGAAAATTATCTGCCTGTGCCAGGTCTTCATAAAATAAATGGCACGTGCCCCTGTAAAAACGATATTGATTTTCTGCCATGGCCTCATACTTGAGTTGTACCATTTTGGGCAGTAAAGGTTGGTTGTAGGCTGTTAACCGTTCGGATAATCTGGACATAATAGGGGTAAATATCAAAATACAACAATAACAAGTTATTATCACCTATGAACCACCGTCTTCAATTTTCGTTTTAATTTTTTAATTCAATTAATAAATTAATTCAATCTTGATGTTTGCCTTTAAAACTAACAATAAGCATATTACGTGTTGTAGCAACACTAAAATATGTACAACAGTAATTGTTAATCGTGCAGGCGTTGCAATATTTTACAAAACCCGTGGTATATTAACCGCAACTGCTCGGTATCATCAATGGCCACATCAGTATAAAACTCCAGCCAGGGGTGGCTAACCTCGCTATCTTCTACATGATGGGTGTGGATACCCAAGTTAAAATCCTCCAATGTCGAAAATATTTCTCTTACATCTGCATCTGCAAATAGCTGGTGCACCTTTTCTTTATCGTTGGTTTCAACCAGTACGCTTTTATCAAATTCTGGGTAACCTGTATCCACATCCTGCATCCCAAAAAACTTGCCTACACTATCAATAAAGCCCTGGTGATGTATGGCAAACCTAAAATCGTTATTAACAGGTAGCGGCGATTTCAGCTGGGTATATTCAGAACCGCCCTCAAAACCACCACCCGGGTCTATGTCTATATACAATTGTATCCGTTTGCCGTTCTGCTCTATCAGTACGTCGTAAGTAAATTCGTCAGTTTTAAGGTTAGCCTCAATAAGCGGCCAAACTTCCTGCTCGTTTTTTCCGGAAATAATTCTTTGATCTTCCATAGTAATAAGTATCCATCAAAAACAGTACCACGTAAAATATTACAGCTATTAAAACGCTTCGCCTACGTTTACAAACAAACCTTTAGAGCCTTGTGTACCAATACCATAG
The DNA here is from genome assembly GCF_001911425.1 of Mucilaginibacter polytrichastri. Taxonomy (GTDB): domain Bacteria; phylum Bacteroidota; class Bacteroidia; order Sphingobacteriales; family Sphingobacteriaceae; genus Mucilaginibacter; species Mucilaginibacter polytrichastri. Next base: position 4,524,638 of record NZ_MPPL01000001.1, read on the forward strand.
TCGATACAGATATTGGTTTTTGATACCTTATTGAGTTTAAGCCTTATACCCGGGCCAAATGCAGGTTGAATAGCTTGCAGCTTTGAACCCGGCACACCCGAAAAACTTTGCGCATTAGCAAATACCACCCCCCCAAGCAAGCCGTTGGCCGAAATGCGGAAACGATACTCTGTTTCGAGGTAAACCATTTGCGCCCCTCTAAAACGCCCCTGTATATAACCCCTGCCGGTGCTCGAATAAGAATCCCAGCCGTTGGCCGGCAAATTAAGGTAAGGCGGGTTGCCATCCAGTACTATCCAGTTATAACTCCAAAAGGCCAGCACATTCTCGCTGCTGGCCGGGAATCTAAAATACTTGCGTACATCCAAAATCAACGACCGCCAGCCGGTATTACTGCCCCAAAAACGGTAATTATCCCTAAACTGCATGGCGGCGTAAGTACCCTTTGAGGCATTTATCGAATTATCGCGGCTATCAAACAACCCGTTTAAGGTAATACCCGATGATACCGAATGTGTAGACATGCCATAATTAGCATACGCCGATGGTGCGCCGCTTTTTAACCCCTTCTGAGATATATTAGCATAATAATCAACAATATAGCCACCACCCGCGTACAAATTACCCGTTATTTTTCGCAGTAGGATCTCGTAAAAACGGATATAATTAAAGTTCATCGGGTTCTCATCCGTTTGCTTGGTATTACTCCCTAGCCCAAAAGTACTTTGGGGATATTTATAAAACCGGTAATCGCCTATTAAAACATACTTGCCATTTTTCAGCCAGATGCTGGATTGTATGGGGATGGTGATCTGTTTTTTTGAGGAGAAGGCCGCGCTTGCTGTAACGGTAGAAATGCGCGATATAGAATCGAGTCGGAAAGCGATATTACCCGCCAAACTCACTGCAAAACCCGATGTAAGCGTGTAGCCGATAGCCGGAATTACAGACATAATGGGCTTAGATGTGATCGAGTCGTTGTGAGGCACTTTCAACTTTCTTTTGTTCATGAGTCGCTTAAATACGTCATAAACATCTTTTTGCGGCACCGAATCTTTTAATACAATGATGCTGTCATTAAGCGGGTAGTGTATAATTGGGATTCCTTTATTGCCCTGCGCCCTTAAGCGGCCGGCAAAACAGCAAATAACTAATACTAGAAAAGTGAATACTGATGCTCTGCCCATTCATTAGTTAATAACCCAGAAAGGGAGTAACTGTTTAACCTGCATAGCGTTATTCTACAAATAAGTAAGCCCGTACGGGTTATTGCTGTCGTAATAAAATGGCTCGAAACTAGTATCGGCCAGTTGGCAGGATGCAGAGATGAACGTACAGTTTACATCGCCAAAAATGGTGGCAATGGCAGCGTCGGCAGCATCGCGGCCGGTTGCTATTTTAACCAGCCCGTTTAGCGGCACCAGCTTGGTGGCATCAAATATTACCCAGTCGTGCCCGATAAAAGCCTCGAAACAGGCATGAAAATCGGGCGGGTTTAGCTGATAAGCATAGCCGGTAAAATACCGTGCCGGGATATCCAGTGCGCGGCAAAGGGCAATACCCAGGTGTGCAAAATCGCGACAAACGCCTGCCTGCTCGGTTACAGTATCGTAAGCCGAGGTTTGTGAGGTTGTAGAACCGCTCAGGTATTCTACATTATCATGTATCCAATCGGTAAGGGCCATTACCTTTTCAAAGGCGTTGGTAATTTTACCAAACTTGTTATGTGCAAAACGAAATAGCTTGTCCGACTGGCAATACCTGCTGGGGAAGAAATAAGGCAGCACCTTGGTATCCAGCTGAATTACCGGGATATCTGTTAATAAGTCGCCGGCGGTTTGTTTAAAAGATGTATCAATTACAGCATGGTAATTAATGTTCAAATAAGCAGGTTTAGTAACTTCAAAGCGCACATAGCGGTTTTCGCCATACGAGCTTAGCTCTTCCGATTTACAGTACGGATCAACACTAAATGTTTCTTCGAGTACGGCCTGTGCCGGTGTACGAAGGGCATGTATGTTTAAAATAAATGTTGCGGCCGATCTGACCTCATAACTTAATGCCCCCGAAACGCTGAACTTCATGCTTTTTTTCTCTTTTTACTGCTTTTGCCGAGTTTATTAAACGCGGCATCCATCCATTGGTTTGAAATGTTTTTAAGTGCTTTTTTTAATTCCAGGTCCCACTGTGCCGATACCTTGCCCAGGTCTTCCTGCCCATAATGATGTTCTACCATATTAAAGCTGCCATTCTCATACAAGGCTACATCTATCGGGAAGTCAACATCAGCCGCACTGATACGGGTTGAATCGAAAGAAAGGAAACCGGCCTTCAAACACAGTTTCAGGCTCGATTCGGTATTTAAACTGCGGTTTAATATCGCTTTACCCTGTGCTGCGTTACCAATAATAACATAAGGCGCACCCGCGCCAAGCTCTACCCAGTTACCTTCGGGATATAATAGAAACAGCTTGTGCTCTTCGTCATCCTTCATCTGGCCACCTATAATGGTATTAAGGTTAAACTTAAACCCGGCCTTCTCCAACGACTCACGGTCCTCTTCGGCCACACGTTTTACCTGCTCGCCAAAGGCATTTACGGCTTTATAAAGTTTATTATAATTATCAAGATTGCTGTCCAACAGCTCTTCAAAATAAACCATCGCCTTATCACGTACCGAGCGCAGGCCGCTGGTCATGATAAACATAGAGCATTGCTCTTTTTGCATTACAAACAGCTTTTTCTTAATAGTTACATCACTGCCAGAGGTAATGCGAGTATCGGCAATGGCAACCAGCCCCTGTTTTACTTTGATGCCTAAGCAATAGGTCATATCTAATTAAAAATGTTACGCTGCAAAGTAGCTCTTATTAATTGTCTTTATCAAGAGTAAGGCGCTATTCTTTTAATGAGCTTTTAAGCAAAGTTTAACCCTGTATACACCCAAATTTTACCGTCGAAAGACGACGATATTTCAAATATAGAAAACAGCCGTTTAATGTATGCCGCATTACAGCAAAACCATATTATATCAGGTGCACGATTGGCCTAGGCTCTTTAAAGATTGGGCAAAGGCAAACGGGTTTTGGCAGTAAGTTAAAACTTCTTACAGCCCAACACTGCCAAGGTACAAACCGCGCCTGTTGCCAGTGCAAAGCTGTACTGAATGGCGGCTTTGAGCTTGTTTTCGTCTTTTTTAAATTCGTATACGTCGCGGGTCCAGGCTTTATAGTCAAGGCTAGCTGGTTGTAAATAAGTGGAATATTTTGGCCGTAGGCAACGGTGGTATGTCATTGGTTATAAAATGGTTTCGCCGGGTTACAGTATCACCTACATAGATGTGGCTTACTTAACTTTGTATTTATCAAACATTATATCTATTTTTCAACTAATTAACTAGTTTATTAAAGGCATGAACAAGATCTATCTTTTAATTTTGGGTTTATGCAGTACTTTTTTTGCCCAGGCACAAATTACAGCTATAAACATCTTACAGCAAACGGCAGCTAAAATACACCTGTTAAAAAGCATAAGCTATGAAGTAAAAGAAACTGATATTAACCCCTTTAGTGTGGGCGACACCACACGATCTACTGCAAAAGTTTCAATAGTTTTTACTAAGGCGGGCGCTGTTAATTCGTTACTCATGAAAACAAGCATGAATGATGGAAAAACTTTGCTCTGCGATATATTTTATAAAGACACACTATACAGTGTTGACTTAGATGACAGCACATACGTTACCAGTAAACAAAAGCCGATTCCAGATATAAGCAGCACACTCGATTTTATCACCAACAGCCTAAAATCTCCTTCTAAAATTTTCTATCAAAAGGATACCATTATAGCAAAGGCAGCCTGCTACCAAATTTTTATTAAGAGCTATGACACAGTTGCTAATGGACTGCATAACTACACCTATAATTATATTGCTATTAACAAGAAGTCTTTACTCCCCACATACATCAGGCAAGCAGGCGAAGGGTCTGTAGAAAAAGACGGCCATAGCTTAGGCAGGTTAAAAATGTTTTCAGAAAAAACATTCTTTAACTTAAAAGCCAACAAAAGAATAAACGATAACTTATTTCGGTTTGATAAAACTATCTACAGCATAAAAAACACTCAAATGCTTGCAAATGGTGCTGTAGCGCCGATATTAATTCTAAAAGATCTTTCTAACCAAATAGTGCCGCCAGCAAGCTTTAAGCATAAGGTACTACTGGTAGAGTTTGGTGGCACAACCTGCGCCGCTAATCCTTTGGCTAATCCGATGCTTAACCGTTTAGCACAGAAATATCCATCAAAAGATTTTGCAATAGCGAGCATTTATTCTGTAGAAACATCAACCCAGGTTAAGCAATATATAGCCGGCAACGGCATAGCCTTCCCGGTATATTTAGGCACAAAAAAAGTCTTAAACGAATTTAAAACTATTGGTACACCCAATTTTTACCTTATAGACAAAAACGGGAAAATTATTAAAAGCAGTAACGGCTACAGTAATGAACTGGAAAAAGAACTTACTGCGGAAATAGATAAACTTGTACATTAACCTGCTTACATCGCTTCCATCGCTTTTATAATGGTATAAAGCGTTTGGTTAACAGGTGTGGGTACGTTGTACTTTTTACCCAGGGCAATTACAGTGCCGGCAAAAATATCAACCTCTGTTTTACGGCCGGCTTCCTTATCCTGCAGCATAGATGTTTTACCGCCCGGGCTTAGGGTGTTAATAATGGTAAAATAAGCATCCAGATCTTCCTGTTCGAGATTAACTTTAGCTTGGCGCGACAGGGTTATCACCTCATCGGCGGCCAGCTGCATTAAATTACGCGCCTCCTGGCTTTGCTGAAACACCCCGTAAGTGGCATTTAATACTGCCGAGGCCTGGTTAACACCTACATTCATCATAAACTTGGTCCACAATGATCTCAGCATATCCACCGGGATCTGGTGCGGAATTTGCGCTTTTTCAAAAAGCGTTTTTACAGCTTCAACCCTGGCGGTAAGGGTTTCGTTGTGCTGTTCGCCAAATACAATGCGGCCGGGCGCGGTAAAGTTAATCTCATTGCCCTGGCGCACAGCATCCATGCCAATGGCATAAGCATATAACAGGTGCTCCATGCCAACCGCTGCGCCTATCTGTTCTTCGCTCGAGATGCCGTTCAGCAGTGAAATTATAATCGTATCCGGCTTTATAAAACCTGTAATAGCTTGTATAGCCTGTGCCAGTTGTGCATGCTTAACCGCAATGATAATCAGGTCTGCAGGTGGCTGCGAGTTATCGCCAGGCTCTGCATAATTAAACTGATAAACCTTACCATTAATATTTAAGCCGGTTTGTTTTAGCCTGGCTATTCTATCGCCACTGGCAATCACTTTCAAAATGCTACTATCCATATCATGCAATTTTGCACCATATAAACCCCCAACTGCTCCAATACCTAAAATGTATACTGTATTAATTTGATTCTCCATAAAAAGCCGCCTGTTAAACAACCAGGGCCAACTTAAATAAAATCCAACACATTCAATACTCTTTTTAGTAACAATACGTATATAATAACGTCTACTGGTGAGCAGAAAACATTCAAACAAATAAGCATTCTACATAGCCAGTTGATTGTAAAAAAATGGCATATCTTCAATTAATTTTATTAATAATATTGATAAATAATTAATAATAAGTATGTTGTATTAATGGCTGAGGCCGGGTGATACCAGAGGGT
>NZ_MPPL01000001.1:4530376-4551658 GCF_001911425.1 Mucilaginibacter polytrichastri
ATTTGTGTTTGGTTGAGCAGAAAATAGTATCCCTTAAAGAAGCTATAATAGTTAAGCATTCTACATTCTTATGAATAAAGATCTACCTACTAATTTAAAAACACTGCTATTAGCCAATAGCCGCTCCATTTTGCTGTTACTGGCTGTAGTTTTAATGGCCGCCCCACTGGGCACATACGCACAAGATAACGCGGCAGCAACTACAGCCCCGGCAACCCCTACGGTTATAAAAGGTGTAATTACCGATGCTAAAACCAAAGAAACACTACCGGCAGTAACTGTAACCTTTGTTGGCACTACCATAGGTGTAAGCGCCGATAACAATGGCAATTACCTACTTAAAGGTAACGGCGCTAATACCCAGGTTAAGTTCTCGTTTATCGGCTACAAATCTGTTTTTGTAACCCTTACACCGGGCCAAGAGCTGGTAAAAAATATAGCCATGAGCGAAGATACCCACCTGCTTAATGAGGTTGTGGTTACATCGGGCAAAAAGGTGCGCTACAGAAACAAGGACAACCCTGCCGTAGAATTGATCCGCAAAGTTATTGCCCACAAAAAGCAAAACCGGATAGAGAATTACGACTACGCCGAATACCACCAGTACGAGAAAATGATATTTGCGCTCAGTAACCTATCGGAGAAGTTTAAGAATAAAAACATGTTTAAAAACTACCAGTTTTTATTCCGCCAGCAGGATTCTACACAAATAGGTGGAAAAAACCTGTTGCCACTATATATGGAAGAAAAACTTTCGCATACCTTTTTGCGGAAGCAGCCTTACACCAAAAAGCAGTTTATTGAGGCTAATAAACAGGTTAAGTACGACGAAAGCTTTATCGATAACCAGGGCCTTACAGCATACTTTAACCGTATGTATCAAGACATTGATATTTATGATAACAATATTGCCCTGCTGGGGAACCAGCTTTTAAGCCCAATTGCAGATGCCGCGCCTTCTGTTTATAAATTTTTTATTACAGATACCTTAAAAGATGTAACTCCCAACTTAATTGAGCTGAGTTTTACGCCTCGCAGCACCACAGATCTGCTGTTTGAAGGCAAGATCTATATTACCATGGATGGTAATTACGCAGTTGAAAGGGCGGCCCTATCGGTAAATAAAAACATCAACCTTAACTTTGTAAGGCAAATGCAGGCCGTGCTGGCCTTTGATAAAGGGGCAGATGCCCGCTATCATTTAAGCCAAAGCGATTTAAAAATAGATTTTGGACTGAGCAAAAATAAAGGCGGCGGTATTTTGGGCGAGCGCGTAGTGATGCTGAGTGATTATGCTGTTAATGTACCCCGACCGGCTAAAACCTACGAAGGCCCTGCAGAAGTTATTGCCCCAACAGCCGCAGATAAAGGCGACGAATACTGGAACAAAAACCGGCCCGATACCCTAAAGGCATCAGAAGCAAGTATTTACAAGGATATTGACAGTCTGCAAACCATCCCGTCTTTTAAACGCACTATGGATATTGTAACCCTGGTACTGGCCGGTTACAAAAGCTATGGGCCTTTTGAAGTTGGCCCCGTTAACACTTTTTACAACTTTAACCCGATAGAAGGTTTCAGGCTGAGGCTTGGGGGCCGTACCACAACCGCCCTCAGCAAGCGATACTATTTTGAAACCTATGGTGCCTATGGCTTTAAGGACAAAAAGTTTAAATACTTTTTAAGCGGCACTTACTCGTTGAATGATAAATCTATTTACGCATTCCCGCAAAGCTACCTGCGCGCAAGCTATCAGCACGATACCAAAATACCCGGCCAGGAACTGCAGTTTGTGCAAGAAGACAACTTTTTACTTTCCTTTAAACGCGGCGCTAATGATATTCTTACCTACAACGATGTTCTTAGGTTTGATTATGTACGCGAGTTTCAGAACCACTTCTCTTATAAATTTGAATTAAAGAAATGGAACCAAAACCCGGCAGGGCCAAACCTGGGCGGGGCATTGTATTTTCAAAACACGGTAAACGGCCAGCCAAACACAGTTAGCTCCGTAAATACCACCGAACTATCGGCCGAGTTTCGTTATGCACCAAATGAGAAATTTTACCAGGGGAAACTATACCGGACACCTATTCCTGACAAGTACCCTATTTTTACCCTCCGCTACCAACAGGGCGTTAAAGCACTGGGCGGCAATTACCACTACGAAAACTTTACCGGTAACATTACCAAGCGCTTTTATTTATCGCAACTGGGCTTTGCCGATGTAAGTACCGAGGGCGGCTATATATTCGGCAAGCTGCCTTTCCCGCTGCTGGATATTCACCACGCCAATCAAAGCTATGCCTTGCAGCTGCAATCTTATAACCTTATGAACTTTTTGGAGTTTGTGAGCGATCATTACGCAGCCATCAATATCGACCAAAACTTTAATGGCTATATCTTTAATAAAATCCCCTTGCTAAAGAAACTGAAACTGCGTGAAGTAGTGTCATACAAAGCACTGTGGGGAGGTTTACGGGCCGAGAATAATCCGGCTAATGATCCATCGCTCTTACAATTCCCCGAGCGGGGCGGCAAACCTTTTGTTTATAGCCTAAACAACGGGCCCTACATGGAAGGCAGCGTTGGTATTGCCAATATATTTAAAATATTGCGGGTAGATTATGTAGAACGCTTTAGCTACCTCGATCACCCCGAAACCTCTAAACACGGCATCAGGTTCCTGGTTGTATTACAGTTTTAGCAGATCAAAAATTATATTAACCAAAGCCGTTCAGTCATTATGAACGGCTTTTTTGCTCATACATCTGTTACAGTTAAATTTATTAAATCTGCATCTGTTTTATTCAAGCAGATACCTTTTACTTTGGTCAAATAAAATATCATATGGCAATTACTCCATTAAGCGAACAGGAAATACAACAACTACGAGCCGAAACCAAAGGCACAACATACAAAATTCACTTTAACAACGCAGGCTCATCCCTGCCACCAGATGTGGTAGTTGATGCGGTTATTAATTATTTAAATGAAGAAGCAACCCAGGGCGGTTACGAAACTGAGTTTAACTACAAAGATGAATTAGCCAATACTTATACCCACATTGCCCGGCTAATTAATGCCAATATCGATGAAATTGCTATCGTAGAAAACGCCAGCACTGCCTGGGGATTAGCTTTTAACGGCATCGATTTTAAACCCGGCGATGTGATCATTACTTCCGAAATGGAGTATGTAACCAATCTTATTGGGTTTTTAAATGCCAAACAGCAGCACGGTGTGGCTATTAAAGTTATTCCGAATGATGAGCATGGTAACTTCTCTCTAATCGCCCTTGAAGAAGCAATTTCGCCCGAAACCAAGTTGATTGCCGTTACACATATCCCGTCAACTGCCGGGGGCATGATCCCCATTGTAGAGATTGGTAAAATAGCCCGCAAGCACAATATTTTATATTTAGTTGATGCTTGCCAGACCGCCGGGCAAATACCGGTTGATGTGCAGGAGATTTGCTGCGATATGCTTTCAGTAACCGGTCGCAAATACCTGCGGGCACCGCGCGGCACCGGCTTTTTATATGTGCGCAAGGAAATACAAAACCAGCTGAAACCTATATTTATGGATAGCCACACGGCCGACTTGGTTAGCCAGCACGAGTTTAAAGTAATGGATAATGCGCAACGTTTCGAGCTTTATGAAAAAAGCCGCGCCCTCACCCTGGGGCTTGGCAAGGCTGTTGAATATGCCTTAAATATCGGTGTCGACCGGATATGGGAACGCATACAATATCTGGCAACTCTGTTTCGCCAACAATTAAATAATATTGAAGGTATAACCGTACATGATTTTGGCAGCCAGCAATGCGGCATTGTAACCTTCTCTGTAAATGGTCTGGATAGCACGCTGGTAAAAAGCAAGCTGGCAGAAAAAAACATCAATGTATCTGTAGGCAAAGCGGTATCTACCTTAATTTATATGGATAAAAACCACTTGAGCAGCATTGTACGCGCGTCGGTACATTATTACAATACAGCGGATGAAATAAAAGCGATGTGTGATGAGCTGAAAATGATGGCATAGTAGTAGTGAGTTGTAGAGTGTGTGTAAAAAGTTTACAAATAAGCTGTATTCACTAATTCAAAACTCACTCATTAGCTTACTGGTTTGCGTTCACCATCGTTATTAAGTATCTTACTCCACGTTATAACGTTAGTGTTTTATTAACCAACCCCATTAATTAAGCCAATGCCTGCACAAAAACCCGAAGAAGCTCCGGCCAAAAAAGGATTCTGGAAATGGTTTTCCATATTAGGACCCGGCCTTACTACCGGCGCTGCAGATGACGACCCATCTGGCATTGCCACGTACTCGCAAACCGGCGCACAATTTGGCTACGGGCAATTGTGGACCGCCCTTTACATGTTGCCATTTATGATGGCCGTACAAGAGGCCTGTGCCCGTATAGGCCTGGTTACCGGCAAAGGCATTGCCGCCGTGGTAAAAGAGCATTACAGCAAGCCTGTTTTATACGCCGTAGTAGGCTTAGTGGTAGTGGCTAACACCATCAACATTGGGGCAGATATTGGGGCTATGGCTGCCGCTGCACAATTATTAATCCCCGTTAAGTTTGTGGTGCTTACGCTATTGTTTACCGTTGGCATTCTCGTCATCGAAATTTTTACCAGCTATAAAGTTTATTCGCGCATACTTAAATGGCTAGCCTTGGCATTGCTGGCCTATCCCATTACTGTTTTTATTATTCACCAGGACTGGCCTACGGTATTAAAAGCAACAGTTGTACCGCATATAGAATTTAGCTTCGCCTTTTTATTTATTATTACCGGCGTTTTTGGTACTACCATTACACCCTACATGTTTTTTTGGGAAGCATCGCAGGAGGTAGAAGAAGAAAAAGAAAAAAACCTTATTGTAAACGGCAAACCTATTATCGGCTGGCAGCACATCCACGCCATGCGTAAAGATAATACTGCCGGCATGGTAATATCCGAAATTACAACCTGGTGTATTTTGCTGGTTGGTGCAACCGTTTTGCATAACAGCGGTGTTAAGGATATTAAAAACGCAGCCGATGCCGCCAAGGCGCTCGAGCCGTTGGTGCATTCGTTCCCGCATTCGGGATATTTAGCTAAAGTTATTTTTTCAATAGGCATTATCGGGCTGGGCTTACTGGCCGTACCTGTACTCTCTGGTTCGGCTGCTTATGCTGTTGCCGAAGCGTTTGACTGGAATGCCAGCCTTAATTTAAAGCTTAAAAAAGCACATGGCTTTTACGGCGTAATTACAATTGCCATGCTCATTGGCCTCATCATTAACTTTGTGGGCATCGACCCTGTTAAGGCCCTGGTATATACGGCTGTATTGAATGGTGTGGCTGCGGTACCCTTACTGTTTTTAATCACCAAAATTGTTGCCAGCGAAAAAATAATGGGCGAATATAAAAGCCGCTGGCTATCTAAAACACTACTCTGGGTTACCTTTATTGTAATGGGTGGGGCCGCTGTGGCTATGTTTTTCTCGATATAATCGGGGAGGAAGAGGCTAGAATCAAGATTATCTTAATTTCATCATTGCGGTAGGAAGTAATCTCTTTTAGAAGCCTTCTCTAAATCTCCACCCGAAGGGAGTACTTATTAAAGCCCTCTCCGTTTGGAGAGGGTTGGATGAGGCATCAATTACCGCTTACGCAGCATCGTAAATAATTACCTTTTCAAAGTAAACGCGGTTTTCATCTAAAAACGCTTTGTGTACCGGGTGCACCTGGTAAACATCGTGCGCCGCCAAATCATCAAAATACACAACAAGGCTAAAGGTATAAGTGGTATCAACTACCGCACGGTCAATCTCGGCAACCGGGGTACCAATGTGCAGATTCTTAACAACTTCTACTCCTGCTAAACTTTGTAACCCCTTACGGAAAGCGGTTTTCTGATCTTCAGTGGTATCGGCTTTAAGCCAGAATAAAACGTGGTGGGCTATCATATTATATTTTATTTCGGCAAATGTAATTATTGGGGTGAATAGCACCAACTTCTGTTCTTCATAAAAAGCAACAGGTCTAATTATACATCCAGGTCTATCCTCCTAAATAAGTTACACAGACCCAATTTGCAAAATTCTTATATTAGTGCCTATGAAGCGTTTATCAGCATTAATAATCTTCGCCAGTTTCGCGTTAACCACACTTGCGCAGCAAACCCAGAAACCCATGTTGTATGGCACCAGCTGGATGGCTGTTACCGGCAAACCAATGGCAGCTACAGCGGGATCGATGATATTTCAGCAGGGTGGCAACGCGGTTGATGCTGCTTGCGCTATGCTTGCCGCTACCTGCACCATGTGGGATACCCTGAGCTGGGGCGGCGAAACACAGGCGCTTATTTACAACCCTAAAACCGGGAAGGTAATTGCCATAAATGCCATGGGCGTTGCTCCAACAGGAGCCACAGTAGCTTTTTTTAAGAGTAAGGGATACAACTTCCCGCCAGAATATGGCCCGCTGGCAGCAACTACACCGGGCACTCCGGGCGGTTTAATATACATGCTGATGCAGTATGGCACCATGAGTTTGGGCCAGGTACTGGCCCCTGCCATGCACATGGCAGCGGGTTATGCTATCGAAGCACAGGCTGCCAATACGATAGAAAAAGATAAAGACATGCTGAAAACCTGGCCTTACAGCAAAAAGGTTTTTTTGACCCACCCGGGCGAAAAACGTGAAGCACCAGAGCCGGGCGAGATATTTGTACAGAAGGATTTACTGGCCACCCTAACCAAAATGGTTGAGGCCGAAAAAGCCGCACTAAAGAAAGGCAAAACCCGTAAACAAGCACTGATGGCAGCTTATGATCGCTTTTACAAAGGCGATATTGCCGCAGAGTTTGTACGCGGCAGCAAAGAACAAGGCGGCTTAATTACCATGCAAGATCTGGCCAAATGGAAACCGGTGGAAGAAGCCCCGTTAATGGTGAACTACAAAGGCATCGACGTATACAAGCTTCAACAATGGACCCAGGGCCCGGTAATGCTACAGGCATTGAACATCCTCGAAAACTTCGATCTGAAAGGCATGGGTTATAATAGCGCTAAATATATCCATACCGTTTACCAGGCCATGAACCTGGCCTTTGCCGACCGCGACTTTTACTATGGCGACCCGGCTGCCAACCCTAACGGGCCGATTAAAGGCTTATTAAGTAAAGATTACGCCAAACAAAGGGCGGCATTAATTCAGTATGATAAAAACGATGCAAAGATTGGTCCGGGCAACCCTTATCCGTTTGAGGGCAAGGTGAACCCTTACATTAACTTATTGAAAGACCGCGGATTTGAACTGGATACTACCAAACGCAACTTCGCCCCGAAACATGATCTGGGAAATAACACGCCGAAAGAGGTTTATGAAGACCGTTTATGGCGAGGCACCACATCTATAGAAGCAGCCGATAAAGACGGCTGGGTGGTATCAGTAACGCCAAGCGGCGGATGGCTGCCGGCTTGCATTGCAGGCAACACAGGCGTTGGTATGAGCCAACGTATGCAAAGTTTTGTACTCGACTCTACCCTGAACCCTTTCAATGTGGTAGCGCCGGGTAAAAGGCCGAGGGTAACCCTCTCGCCATCTATGTTTATGAAAGATGGCAAGCCTTACCTGTCTGCAGCGGTACAAGGCGGCGATACGCAGGACCAGAACCTGATCCAGTTTTTTCTGGACGTGGCCGAATTTGGCATGACTGTGCAAAAGGCTACCGAAGCACCTAACTTTAATACCAACCAGCTATGGCTTTCCCTGGGCGGCACAAAAACTGCTGACCGCGAACCTAAACCCGGACAAATCTTATTAAACACCAATACCAAAGATGAAGTACGCGATCAGCTTAAAAAAATGGGCTATACGCTTAGCTTTACCGAGCGTACCAGCGGCCCCATTAATGCCGTTTATTTCGACTGGAAACATGGCAGCTTATGGGGAGGCTCGAGCAACCACGGTGAAGATTATGGGATAGGCTGGTAATTTAGGTTACTATAACAGAACGCGCGACAAGCGCACACCAGCGAATGGGGGAACAGATTTTTTTGTTTACCTGATTTTATAGGTAACTTTAAAAGCGCCTGGAAATGACAAAACTGCTCCAACAAAATATCGCTAAACATATTTCTCTTTCCGACGAAGAAACGGAAACCTTTTGCAGTTTATTTCAACAAAAGCTAATCAGGAAAAAGGACTTTTTATTGAGAGCGGGACAAGTTTGCAGATTTGAAGGTTTTGTTACCAAAGGGCTTTTTCGCGTTTACCATATTGATCAGAATGGCTTTGATCAAATACTTTATTTTGCTGTTGAAAACTGGTGGATCACAGATATTGATAGTTTTACAAATGGTATCCCCTCACAACTTTTTATCGAAGCACTTGAAGATAGTGAAGTGCTTTTGATCTCCAAAAAGGATAAAGAATTTGCTTACACAAACCTACCTGAAATAGAGAAACTATTTAGGGTAATGACTCAAAAAACGCATGTTGCCCTGCAACGGAGAATGATAGACAATTTGAGTAAAACCGCCGACCAGCGCTACCTTGATTTTATAGAAAAATACCCACAGCTCTTCCAGCGGCTTTCCAATCTTCAGATCGCCGCATATTTAGGTATCAGCCACGAATTTTTGAGTAAGATAAGACGAAAGATTGCCGGTCGAAAATAAGATGGCTTGCATTTATTGAACTTGTTCAATGTTTTAAGGTGTATACAGTAAGCATCTTTGTTTCATCATTTAAATCAAAAAGATGAAACAAATTTTTTCAATAGTATTATTAACCACTTTAATTTTATTCAAAATGGAAGCGCAGGCACAAAGTTTCAAAACCATTGAAGCCAACAACTTAAAGTTACAAGTCTACAACGCATCAGAAAATGCTTTTGGTGTAGCATCGGTCATCATATCAGGTAAAACTGATGCCATACTGATCGACGCCCAGTTTACGCTGGCAGATGCAGATAAAGTAGCGCGGGAAATCAAAAATTCAGGTAAAAAATTAACGGCCATTTATGTTTCTTACGGAGATCCGGATTTCTATTTCGGACTGGAAGTTTTCAAAAAGTATTTCCCTGAAGTAACTGCTTATGCCACATCAGCCACCGTAGACCATATTAAAGCGACCGCTCAAAAGAAATTAGATGTCTGGGGCGGGCAATTGGGTAGCAAGGTGACTTCGAATGTTATTTTACCGCAGGTTTTAAAAGGCAATAGTCTTGAGTTGGAAGGGCAGCAATTAGAAGTTTTTGGTTTGGAAGAGTTTCCGGCTAAGACTTTTGTATGGATACCTTCCATCAAAGCAGTTGTTGGTGGTATCAATATCTTCGGAACAACGTTTAATCTTTGGATGGCGGATGCACAAACCACAGAATCAAGGCAACAATGGATCACGGTGTTGGATAAGATTGAGGCATTACATCCCGCTATCGTAATCCCGGCTCACGCCAATAATGCAAGCCCGTTTGATATTAGCGCGGTAAAACATACCAAAAGCTACATCCAGTTTTATGAAGAAGCTTTGAAAACCAACAAAACCTCGGCAGAACTTGTTGCCGCAATAAAAGCAAAATATCCTGCGCTTACTTTTGAAACAGCCTTACAGATTGGCGCGAAAGTAAACACCGGCGAAATGAAATGGTAAAACTATCAATCCTGTTCAACCTGGCAGTGCTTATTGTACTGTCGGGTTGTGCTATAAATCAAAACAAAATGACCAATTTAGAAATTGTAAGAAGCACTTACGAAGGTAAAACTTCTGAGGAAAATGGTAAAAACCTTGCTAAATACGTAGCCGATAATATTAGCTGGACAGAGGCCAAAGGCTTCCCCTATGGTGGTACATACATTGGCCTCGATAACATCACTAAAAATGTTTTCAGCCGCTTGGGTAGTGAGTGGATAGATTATAAGTTCACGCCCGAAGACTATGTTGCCAGCGACAATAAAGTTGTAGCCTATGGCACCTACACGGGTATTTATAAAATAACCGGCAAAGCATTTGAAGCCAGGGTAGCCCACGTCTGGAAATTAAAAGATGGAAAAATTGTAAGCTTTGAACAGTTTGTAGACAGCCAATCTGTAAATAACGCTTTAAAATAAAATTGATAGTTCGGTTATCTTTCGATCCAGATTACCTGTAACGGAACTCGCAAAACGCGTGCACCAGCTAATGGGAAATACCTATTTCGTTAAATTTGGTATTTAAAAAGCAAATAGCTTGTCGAAATATTCAGATGGATTGGAAATCAAATTAACTGTTAAGATTATATTTCCTTTCTTAATAAGTCGATGTTAGACTTTCTAATTTCGTTCCTTAACTCGTCTGCAGTTTTCTGTCTGTAGATATATTTAGCCGGATATTTGATATAAAAAGTGCAAATAAAAAATACTAATGCTATAAAAAACGCTACCGCAATCCAGCCAGAGTTTCTATCTAAAATATCTCCTTTTTCGCTAAGTCGGACAAGTAAAATAAATAATAATGATAACAGAAAAAATAGTCTTGCAAATATTCGAAAACTAAAAATAAGTATTTTTCGCAGCATAGGTCTTCGGTTAAGGATAACACAACTGTACAATTTTAATTTACCTATTCCAAATATTCCTTTAATTTGTCCGGCTAAATTTTCTTTTCTAGTCGTAACTTACAGCTCTGCAGTTTCATGAGCAATTGCTATTGCTACATACTGCAACTTGTTAAAATCAATAAACCCTTCTTCAAGTAATTTCAAATCTGTCACATACGAAATACCAACAGGAAGATCTTTGACTTTGAGCAAAATAGATGTGCCTTGCCATCTTGTAGCTATCACAACATGCGTTACTTTTCTCTCAAAACTATCCTTAATCCATTTTAATTCCGGATGCAGTTTCCCAATCCAATAATCTGGCCTATCGGACCCGGGAACTTCACAGAGCAACTCAACTTCAAAGGGTATTTGTCCGTATAATTCTTCAGGAGCGTAATCTACTGCGGTAATTGTTAATTTCATCGGCTTTATTTTCAATTGTACAATCGCAAAGTGGCCTAGTTTATTACAGTAATAATTAATAATTTCAACAAAAAAATTACATAAAACACTTACTTCTATCGTTTGCTAAGTAAGTTCGGCTACAACAACTTTCCTTTCAGGATTTGTAAATTACCTAACACTAAACCTTGTCCAGTAGGCGGCGGTGGTAGTTTATTTGGCCCAAATGATACATGAGGTGTGATGACAGATGGGTTAAAAAATATCCGGTAGTCACAGTTTGCTCCATAACAATTTGCGGATATTCATTTGATAGAATTTCATCGCTTAACTGGTCGAGAGTTGTGGCTATCATTTCGATGGTTTCATCAATACTTTTCAACAAATCGGCACGAGGAATATTACGTGACGAAAACTCTAACGGGCGGTTGCGCACATATCCTGTATTGCCAAGCACGTTGCCAATATAAGTATTCAGGTTACCAACCAGGTGCAGGCAAAGATTGCCTGCAGCATTGGCTATATCACCCTCGGTATGCCAAAGGTTTTCTTCATTTTTATAAAGCTCAATTTCTGTACGAAGCTTGGCTAAATCGCGCAAATAAAGTTTTTTCAGTATGGATACAAACATTGCAGCAATTGAATTTAAGATTCAAAAATATAAATTTATAATATCTACATAAGTTTAAAGGATATTATAAGATTGTAAACTGATTTACTCCTTGCTAGCGCACATGTGTAGCGTGTTTTTATTGCCTGCTCTTGCTGCACAAAGCTAATACAACAAAAAAGCCCGTAGGGGAAGAATCTCGAACCCCCTTTTGGAGGAATTGAGATTATTAGCAGCATCATAAATTTCTTAATTATCAGCGATTTTATAATAAGCGATAGCATTTAAAACGGCTGCCTTTCCCCTATTCTATCTAATTCTGTTTAGGCTGTACAGTTGTTATATATGAGATCCAAAACCTGATGAAACTGTAAAATTTGTTGTTTACTGATATTATTTAACGCTATCCTTCTGTTATTTTCAATCACAAGTTGCATATTATCTAATAGATTAACGGCGAGTTCACTTAATTTCAGATGAAATCTTCTGCGGTCTGTTGGGTGCGGATTGCGGATGATATATTTTCCTTCTACCAGTAATTCTACCATACGGGTAACAGAAGCAAAGTCTTTAAATATAGTTTGAGCAATCTGGTTTTGTGTTTGTCCTGGATTGTCATACACAGTTTTCAGCAGCAGCCATTGATCAATTGTAATCTCAAATCCCTTTTTAACTAATTGTTGCTGTGCAAATTGCCGGTAGCTTTTTATTGATCGTTCGAGGGAATAAAATAATATGTCTTCCAGGTTTTCCTGCTCACTCATGAATCTGTTTGTTATAGGGTAATTTAAAAAAAAATGAAACGATCGGATTAAAGCGTACCATAATAGAAGATGTTGATCAGTTTTATATAGGCTTCACGGGATTCTAAGTAACTGTTCATCATAAACAAAATGCCTTTTTTTGTTTTCGGATTAAAAGCAATAAAACTCATTACGCCCGCATCACCACCTGTATGGTTATAAATTAATTCCCCTTTATTTGTGCCCCTTAAGAACCATGTATAATAACCTAAATTGGTTTCATCCGGTGTTAATAGCTGCACGGCGTTCCGCTTAAATACCTCTTTATTTTTGAATTTGCCACCCTGTGTCCATGCAATTAGAAAATTAGCAAATTCCGCGGCCGTAGTATGCAACGTACCGGCAGGATAGTCGGGAAAACCTCCAAAACCCAGCGGGACAAATTTTTTCAGCGAATCATTGTAGTTATAAGGCATCGCCAGCCGGGTCGTATCAATCCCACTTAGGTACCAGGAAGCGGCATCCATTTCCAGTGGAGTAAATAAGTAACGTTTACAATATTGTTCAAAAGGCATACCTGATATGCGTTCTACTAAATAGCCAATCAATGCGATACCCACGTTACTGTAATGAAAGGCACTATCGGGCCTTTCATTATAAAAGTTCTTGGTGGCATCATAGTTTTTTCCGCCTTTAACTAAATAACCCTTCAAAAAAGTACCCAGTGCTATGGTCGGATCCCCCTTATTAACGTTCCAGAATTGACCCATGTACGGGATGTTGTCCTGGATAGCCGAACGGTGGCGAAGCAACTGGGCAAAAGTGACGGGCAGATTTGGATAATTGGGATTGATGATCTTAAAAGGCAGATATTGATTAATATCGTCATTCATTTTAAATTTCCCATTCCCGTAAAGCTGCATTAGCGCTGCGGCGGTAACGGTCTTTGAGGTAGAGGCAACAACGAATATCGTTTGGGCATCTACGGGCTTTTGCTGCGCTATGTTCTGATAACCATAATAACCAGCCCAGGTAATTTTACCGCTATCAATGACAGCCGCGGATAAACCGGCGATGTGATGCTGTGCCATAATTGCTTTAACCACACTATCTCGGTTGTTATTTTGAGCATAACAAATAGTTGTTAAAGAAAAGAGTATGGGAAGGAGAAAAGTTTTTGCTGTAGTTTTTGCTTTCATTGATGCAAATATAATTGATATATCAATAATATTCATATTTTTTTCCCGTTGCTTTATTCTAAGCCAAGCAACTATAGATATGCTGATAGCCGATGCAAATTATTATCATGACATTTGATTGCATCATTAAATTGAAAATGGGCAGACTCTCTCGCCCGGTTAAGCGTCCGCGCTTAACCGAAAAAAAAACTTCAAAAGCAAAAAGCCGCTCTACTTTCGTAAAGCGGCTTAGTAGCCCGTAGGGGAATCGAACCCCTGTTTCTAGAATGAAAATCTAACGTCCTAACCCCTAGACGAACGGGCCTCTTATCTTGAGTCTGTAGTATTGAATTAAAAGTTTAAGTAATTTACAAAGCCGACTCAATGACTTTGAACTTATAACTATTAACTTATTGTAGTAGCCCGTAGGGGAATCGAACCCCTGTTTCTAGAATGAAAATCTAACGTCCTAACCCCTAGACGAACGGGCCTCTTATTTTTTATTTAAAAGGCTTTAATTTTTTAATCAACAGCCTTAGCGACCAATGATTTATTAACTAATTGCTACTCTTTTAAAGAACTGCTTCCCTTATTTTGGGATTGCAAAGATATAAGTTTGAGTTATAAATTAATAATCGAATTGAAAAAAAATTTAAAACTTACTTTATATTGAGGTTAAGGGCTTATTTGGCTATCCAAATGGTATCTAAAAACCACTTTCTACTATCGTAAAAATCTTTAACAGGTTTAAAACAAGCACCAGCTGCCATGCTACGGGTTTGTTCGAGGGTATATTTTTGCGATACCTCCATATAAACATACTCGTCTTTAATAAAACTGATGGCTTGGCCGCCAATGTTTACCTGCTGATCTTGCAAACTCACTAAAAAGCTTTTGCAGGCACCAGTTTCGGGGTCGTAGGTTGGGTAGTGGTCAAACTGGTTGGTATTAAAATCGGCATCCAACTCCCGGTTAATACGGTCGAGCAGGTTAAGATTAAACTGTTTAGTAATGCCCTGCTTATCGTTATAGGCATCCAGGATCACCTTTGGATTTTTCTTCAGATCTATACCAATCAAAGCCATATCGCCCGTAGAAAGGTGCATATGCAGTACCTTGCAGAAGTCTTCGGCCTCATGTACCGGCATATTGCCAATATTTGATCCCAGGAAAAGCACCACGTTCCGTTTGTCAGAGCCAGCGGCGGCCTGTTTCAGCATTTTAAAGTATTCACCCTGCAAGCCTTTAATCTGCAAGCCGGGAAGCTGGGCAGGTAAGGTTTCATTTAAAGAATCTATCACATGGCCCGAAATATCTATCGGCAAATAAGTAAAGTCAACCCCGGCATCAAGCAACCCTCTCAACAGGTGGATAGATTTAGTGGCATCGCCCGCGCCCAGTTCAATAAGGTTAAATGGTGTACCATCTGCCTTAAGCGCATTTACCAGCCCGGCTGTTTGCTCAGCGAATATCTCCATTTCGCAATCTGTCGGGTAGTATTCCTCGCAGTTCATAATGTCCTGAAACAATTCGTCGCCACGGGCATCATAAAAGTACTTGGCATCGAGGTGTTTGGGTGTTGAAGTCAGTCCGCTAAGCACATCGTCATAAAACTGACTAGTGGAGGCATCCATAGCGGTTAAAGGTTGTTGGTTTTGTAATTGGGTAGCTTGCATTGTTATCAAATTATCTGGCTAAACGGATACCGTTAAAAAGCCAGCGCATACTCGGGTGAAAAAAATTGCGGTAAGTTGGGCGGCTATGGCCCGGCGGCGTGCCTTCTGATGCTCCGCGAAGCACCTTTTGGCTCACCATAAACTTACCATTATACTCGCCGATGGCTCCAGGAGCTTTGGCAAAACCGGGATAAGGCAGATAGGAACTCTCTGTCCATTCCCAGCTTTTACCCCATTTAAATTTATTGGCAGCAGCCTCCCATTCAAACTCGGTAGGCAGGCGCAGGCCTTTCCAGGAGGCGTAAGCATAGGCTTCATAGTAACTGATGTGGCCAACAGGTTCATCTAAATCTAATGGCTCTAAGCCCCTAAAGGTATAGTTATGCCATTGCTCATCAATCAAATGCCAATAAAGCGGCGCTTCAATCTTATTGGTTTTTACCCAATCCCAAGCTTCGGCATGCCAGTAGCGGAAATCGTGGTAACCGCCATCGTTTATAAAAGCTAAATACTCTTCGTTAGTTACCTGGTTGGGGCTTATTTCATAAGCATTCAGATAAACTTTGTGGCGGTTCAGTTCATTGTCGAAACAGAAACCTTCGCCATCAAAACCGGCCTCGTAAATACCTTCGGGCATGACAATAAAATCGCCACCGGCAACTTTTTCTATTTGTGGAGACACGTAACCTGCATCATAAGCCGGGAACAATGGGTTATGGCCTAAAATGTATTTGATATCGTAATATAATAATTCCTGGTGCTGCTCTTCATGGTTAAACCCAAGCGTAAGCAGCTCGTTTACTTCTGCAGATGGTTCTTCGGCCAAAAATTGGTACATGGCTTCATCTACATAGGCGCGGTATTTGTAAACATCCTGCACGGTTGGGCGGCTCAGGTTGCCCCGGTCTGTACGGATCACCCGTGCACCTACAGTTTCATAATAGCTGTTAAAAACGTAATTGTATTCAGGGTTAAATTCCTGATAGCCCATAAAGTAGGGTTTTAGAATAAAGGTTTCAAAAAACCATGTAGTATGCCCCAGATGCCATTTAGGCGGGCTCACATCCACAATGGGTTGCACCACGTAATCTTCTGTTTGCAGCGGGCTACAAATTTGCTCGCTTCGCTGCCTTACTTTTTTATAACAATCGCCTAATAAACTCATGCTCTTATTTGCTATCCAAATATCGTTTAAGGTCAGAAATTGTTTTAATCTTTAAGTCATCCGCTTGTTGTTTTCGCATCATCAAGGCATAGGCATTATTAAAGCCAATAGGCTTTAACCAAATTAACTGATACTTTTTTTCGAACTCTGCTTTTACGTATTGGTAGGTTTTATTTTTATCTGTCGATAAAGAATCGATCACTTTTTGTTTGGGCTGAAGCATTACCAGTAACCCTGTGCCGGTATATTCAGGATACAGATCTATCTGATTATTGGTGAGCGAATCGAAGCAAATCTTGGTGCCGCCTAAACCAGTTTTGGTTGAAACCCGGTAATCGGTATAACCCTTAATCAGCATACTGTACATTTCGCCCAAAATATATTGCTCGCCGAAAATTTTGGAGCCGATGCGAACCGTTTCCCCCGAGCCGTTACGATCTGCTTTATACAGATGCTGTGCTACCAGAAAATCTTTAGCCACCTTTTCGGGAGTTTCGTGCAGGTAATCGGTACGATAGTTTAAAGTGGTCATGATAGAATCTGTGATATGACCGGCCAGCAGGTTCAAGGTTTTTTCCAGTTCCGGGAATTTTTTCAGGGCATCCTCCCGAACTACTGGTGCAGCATAATATGGTGGAAAGATGGCCTTATCATCAGTTAATACCACCAGGTTAAAAGCCTTCAGCCTGCCATCCGTAGAGTATCCGCTGATCACATCCAGCTCTTTTTGATAAGCCGCCTTGTACATCACGGCATCACTGATTACCAGGGTATGTATCTTTAAGCCATATTTTTGTTTAAGGCCGAGATCGCCATCCTGCCTGCCCATAAACTCTGGTGTAAAACCAGCTTTGAGTTTACTGCCATAGGCTGATGGAACAAGGTAGATAACCGATATAAGAACAAGAATTACCGGAAGTACCTGCACAGCAACTTTCAGCTTCTTCACGTTCAGGTTCTGTACCAGCGAAAGCAAGAAATCGAACACAATGGCAAGCAATGCCGCCGGGATTGCCCCCGCTAAAATCATGTTGGTATTATTAAGCGAGATACCACCGAATATAAACTCGCCTAAGCCACCCGCGGCTATTAGCGAAGCCAGTGTTGCCACGCCTACATTAATTACCGCAGCAGTACGGATACCGGCCAATATTACTGGCATAGCCAACGGCAGCTCTACCCGGGATAGTATTTGTTGCTTGCTCATGCCCATAGCCTGTGCTGCTTCTTTAATGGTGGGGTCTACACCGGTAATACCGGTGTAGGTATTTCTGATTACCGGCAGCAGCGCATAGATCAATAAAGCAGCAATGGCAGGCTTAGGGCCGATGCCCAATACCGGGATCATAAAGCCCAATAGCGCGATACTTGGAATAGTTTGCAGTACGCCCGCAATACCCAGCACAATACCGGAGAATTTTTGTTTGCGGGCAATAAAGATGCCCAGCGGCAAGCCAATTATAATGGCTAATAACAGGGCAATAAACGTGAGCCCGATATGCTCCAGGGTTTGCGTCAACAGCTTGTCCGACTGCTGCTGCATAAACTCCCACAAGGTTTGTTGATGTTCATTCATATTGCCGGAGTGTATCTAAATATTCGGGATGATGCACAAATATTTTATCTGAAATATAAATCAGGAGCTGCTTATTGAAATAATAATTTCCGTCTTTATAGAAATGCCCGAATACGTCGAAACAGTACTTGACATTGCGTTTACTATAAATAAGATTTACCGACCCGCGCACATCAAAAGATTGTAGCGGCTTAATTGGTTTCAGTCCTTTAAGGCGTGATTGAAAATGAAGCAAATCTTTCTTGTTGAAAATGGATTTGGACCTTTTTTCTCCATCATTAAAAGAATGATCAAGGTCTTCACAACTAACATTCGCAAACGCTTCCATATTAAAGTCGACCCACTTTATTTTTACAGAATTTAAAGCAAGAGGTTGCGCATAGCTACAATTATGCGTAAGCATTATACTTTTAATTAGCAGCAATAGGTAAAATACCTTTTTCATACCTGCGGGCGTTGTTGATATTGATGAAATGCCGACATCAGTTGTTCGAACGTTACATTTTTGGTTGCACCGGCGTTTTGTATAGTTAATTGTTGTTTAGTTTGATTTTCAAACGCTGCCAGGCTTGCCCAAACGCTGGTATTGTGGTTTAATACAGCAGATACGGATTCCAGGCTACCCTCGGGTAACCTGTCCCATAGGTTACCTATCGTAACAGTTTTAAACTCAAGCTGTACACGTTGTGCATCTAAAAACTGCTTTACAAAATTGTTAGCCGGTTTAAAAAGCAGTTCCTGCGGTGTACCGATCTGGATGATATGCCCCTGATCCATCAGGCAGATCCTATCGGCCAGTTCAAAAGCTTCCTGTACATCATGGGTAACCATAATGATAGTTTTGCGGGTCAGTTCATCAAGTTCCTTAAATTCGGCTTGTATTTTGGCACGGGTAATGTTATCCAGTGCGCCGAAAGGCTCATCCATTAATAATACCGGAGGGTCGGCAATCAGCGCACGGGCCAGCCCTACCCGCTGCTGCTGGCCGCCGCTTAACTGCGACGGATACTGGTGCAGGCTCTCTGCAGGCAAGTGCAGCTTTTCTAAAAGTTCTTGTGTACAGCTTTCTATTTTGACTTTATCCCATTTAAGTAAACGGGGTACAATGCCAATATTTTCGGCAATAGTATAATGTGGAAACAGGCCGGTATTTTGCAGCACATAACCTATCCCCCGGCGCAAATTTTCGGGAGATTGTGCGTTGATGTTTTTCCCATCGAAAAACACCTCGCCCGATGTTGGCTCTATCAGCCTGTTAAGCATCTTTAACGTGGTGGTTTTACCACAGCCGCTGGTGCCCAGTAAAATCAAATTCTCATGCTCATTAACTTCGAACGAGATCTGATCTACCGCTTTTATATCACCATAATGCTTGCTGAGTTGCCGTACCGAAATCATGCTCACAATTTACTCCTCTATTTTCAGGAAAAGGTTATTCAATGATTCTGAATACGTAGGGTGTGCAAAAACACAATACCGTATCCTATCGTAAGTAATGCCGCCCTCGATAGCCATTTGCATTACCGACATAATTTCGCCGCCTTCGGCACCCAAAATGGCCACCCCTAAAACCTCTTTGGTTTTAACATCCACCACGGCTTTCATCATACCGCGTGTATCGCCCACTTCAATAGCACGGGCTACGTGTTTCATGGGCAGGGTAGCTATCTTAATAGCATAACCCTGCTCGCGGGCCTGCTTTTCTGTTAAGCCTACACGCCCCAGTTGCGGGTCGGTAAACATACAATATGGTAAGGGACGATCTGTGGTATTGTAATTGGTTCCCTCTACAAGGTTGCGGTAAACGATGGTATAATCGTTATAAGCAATGTGTGTAAATGCCGGGCCACCATTAACATCGCCCAAGGCATAAATGCCGGGCACATTGGTTTCCAGTTTATCATTTACTTTTATAAAGCCTTTTTCATTTAGTTCAACACCTGTTTTATCCAGATTGAGTGCTTCGGTTAACGGCTTTCGGCCTGCGGCTAATAGTACATGCGAACAGGTAAATTCTTTTTTCTCACCAGCAATAACAGCCGAAGCTTTAATGCCTGTGGCAGTTTTTTCAAATTTGTGTACTTGTGCTTCGGTATAAATATCGAGACCTTCTTCAACCAATATCTTTTTCAGTTCATCCGAAATATCTTCGTCTTCCTTAGCCATAATTCGTTCACCGCGCTCCAGTACAGAAATCTTACTGCCAAAGCGGTGGAACATTTGCGCAAATTCTAACGCCACGTAATTACCGCCTATGATGAGGATATGCTCAGGTACTTCTTCCAGATCGAGAATACTGGTCGATGTCAGGTAGTCAATATCCTTTAGTCCCTCAATATCCGGGATCATGGGTGTTGCGCCTGCATCCAGGAATATCAGGTCGGCTTGTACTTCTTCTTCGCCGCCATCATTCCGTTTTACCTTAATGGTTTTAGGGCCGGTAAAAGAAGCTTCGCCAAATAGCAAGTCGAGGTTCTCCGTTGTCTCTATCGCCTTTTGGCCGCCGCTACGTGATTGCATTACGATTTCGTCCTTGCGTTTTTTTACCTGCTTCATGTTTACATGGAAGCCATCAATGTGCACGCCCAGATCGTCGCTATGCTTTGCCATGTAGGCCGCTTTGGCCGATGCCACCATAGCCTTAGTTGGCGTGCAGCCATCATTAACGCAGGTACCGCCTATCCAGCGCTTCTCAATCATTAGGGTTTTTTTGCCCGCATTAGCCAGCTTTCTGCATAATGGAGATCCTGCCTGCCCCGCACCTATCACTATCGCATCATAATGCTTCATGCTTATGCGGTTACTTTAACGCCTTTCCAAAAGGCAACATAATTTTTAATCTGGGCGGCGGCTTCTTTAGGTTCCGGGTAATACCAGGCTGCATCTTTATTTTGCTGGCCATCTACCGTTAAAGTATAATATGATGCCAAGCCTTTCCATGGGCAGGTAGTATGTGTATCCGAGCCTTGCAGGTATTCTTTTTTTACGCTTTCTGCCGGGAAGTAATGATTGTTTTCAACTACGATAGTGTCATTGCTTTCGGCAATAACTTCGTTATTCCAGGTTGCTTTCATGTTGTTTTATTTCTTAGGATTGATGCTGTTATGATAAAGATACGTTTTTCTTTTATCACCTATTGTGATTTTAAAATGCTGCTTTTTCAACGTTTAAATACTGTAAAAGTTTAAATTATAACGCCCGCAGGTTCTTCACTAGGGCAGGTTGCTACTTAATTATTCATTTTAATAATTAATGCTGTGCGTTTAATCGCTGATCCATCTAATATTTAACTATAATTTAATTTTAAATGTAAAATAATTAAATTATAGTTAAATCCAAGCTTGCTTGT
>NZ_MPPL01000001.1:4551668-4562899 GCF_001911425.1 Mucilaginibacter polytrichastri
CCGTATCTACATAAAACATATAGTTGTAGTCATGATTGTAGACGTAGCTTTTAAAGTAAAGAGCATTGCGGGTAATATTCGCCGCATAAGGGAGGGGAAGGGCTATACCCAGGAATATCTGGCCATGAAATTAGGGATTTCACAAAATGCCTATAGTAAGATAGAACTGGGGTATACAAAGATAACCCTAGAACGACTTTTTCAAATTGCCAGGATTATCGAAATAGAAGTAGTGAAATTAATGGACGATCCAAAATCTTCAATATCGGCAGAGCATTCGCACGTTGCATCAATGTAACAGCATATCGTATATTTGCAGTTTTTAAAAAGCTGCAAATATGAATGCTGATCTTCTAATCACCTCAACCGTAAAATTTGTTAAAGAAACATTAGCCGGCGCCGAATCGGGGCACGACTGGTGGCATATTTTACGTGTTTGGAACAATGCCAAATTAATTGCCCAAACAGAAGATGTAAACATGACCATTGTTGAGTTGGCGGCCTTGCTGCATGACATTGCCGACAGCAAGTTTAACAATGGAGATGAAGAGATTGGCCCCCGAACTGCTTCTAACTTTTTACGCGGACTAGGTGCAGATGAAGTTATTATTGAACAGGTTGCATTAATTATCAAACACTTGTCGTTCAAGGCGAGTTTTGACGGGCAAACCTATTTCTCTGCCGAGCTGGCCGTTGTACAAGATGCCGACCGTCTGGATGCTATTGGCGCTATTGGCATTGCCCGTGCATTTACCTATGGCGGTTACAAAAACCGCGAGATCTACAATCCCAATATTAAGCCCGATCTTAACCTTACCAAAGAGGCTTATAAAAACAACACCGCCCCTACCATTAACCATTTTTACGAGAAGCTTTTATTGCTGAAAGATAAAATGAATACCACCACTGGGAAAGAATTGGCGCAAAAGAGGCACGATTTTATGGAACTTTACTTACAACAGTTTTATAATGAGTGGGATGGAATTCTGTAACTAATTTCCAATAATCATTTTATTTCAAACTAATAACTCAATGTCGTTGTATATAGCTATGGTTATAACATCAATGCAAATTTCTACTATTTTTGCCCCAAAAATACAATATGATCAAAAAAATACCCCTACTTCTACTCTGCCTTGCATCCTTTACAACCGTTAAGGCGCAGGATACCCTGAAACAGCAAAGATTTAACTTCCACTTCCAACAAACAATAATTACGCAGAGTAAACCGGGTTTTAGTGCCGATTATAGTGGCCAAAACAGTTTATCGACCGCTAAAGAAACCCAGACTTCTTTAACTACTACCCTTTTTGGCGGCGCCAGGTTATGGAAAGGTGCCGAGGCTTATTTTAATCCCGAAATGTCGGGCGGGGCTGGCTTAAGCAAAACTTTGGGTGTTGCAGGTTTCCCAAATGGTGAAACTTTTCGGGTTGGGCAGGCTGAGCCTAAAATTTATATTGCGCGCTTATACCTTACCCAAAACTTTGAGTGGGGTAAAGAAAAGGATACCATAAAGGATGATCAGAACCAACTGGCCGGCTTAAAAAGTAAACGCTACCTGTCATTCACCGCGGGTAAATTTGGCATGGCCGATTATTTTGACGGCAATGCATTTAGTCACGACCCGCGTACGCAGTTTATGAACTGGTCGCTGATGAGTAACGGCGCCTGGGATTACCCCGCTAATACCCGTGGTTATGTAATTGGTTTATATGCCGAATTAGGCCAACCCACCTGGTCGCTCCGTTTTGCCTACACTATGGTAACCACAACAGCCAACGGTGCAATTTGGGATGCCAAGATCGGTAAAGCCAACTCGCAAACCCTCGAGTATGAAAAACGCTACGGCAACGGCGATAAAAAAGGCACTTTCCGCGTACTGGGCTTTTTAAACAATGGCAAAATGGGCGATTATAAAGCAGCCCTTGCTCTATCACCAGTAAACCCGGTTGTGGACACCACCCAACGCTACGGCCGCCATAAATTTGGTTTCGGGTTAAATGCCGAGCAAAACCTGAGCAAAGATTTTGGCGTGTTTGCCAAAGCCAGTTACAACGACGGTAAAACTGAAACCTGGTTTTTTACCGAGATAGATCGTTCTGTAAGTTTTGGTGGCGTGCTAAATGGACGCTCATGGAAACGCAAAAATGATGAGGTAGGCCTGGCCTTTGTAGGCAACGGTATCTCTAAAGATCACCGCGATTACCTGGCAGCGGGTGGCTATGGCTTTATTATAGGCGATGGTAAATTAAACTATGGCACCGAGATGCTCGCCGAATTGTATTATAAGATAGATGCCTTTCAGGAGAAATTCTTCATCACGCCAGATTACCAGTTTATCATGAACCCAGCTTACAATAAAGACCGTGGCCCGGTAAATGTATTTTCGGTGAGGGCGCACATAGAGTTTTAAAGCCCCTAACCCCCTAAAGGGGAACAGAAGATCTTTACCCATTCATTACAAAAAGAAAGGCTGCGATCATATAAATCGTAGCCTTTCTTTTTGTATGTTAACTTCCCTATTTGCTCCCCTTCAGGGGCATGGGGGTTTATTACTTCCTTACACGGCTGTAAGCAAGCCTATGCTCTTCTTTCTTTTTGTTGGCAGCGATTGAAGCTACACCACCCGTTAGGAATAATAGACCGATAAATCCTGACAACAGGAATGTACCTATATTAACCTGGTCGAATACAAATATTCCTGCGATCATTATAATAGCTCCCATTATTAACAGGATATAATTTGATTTCTTCATCATATCAATTCGTTTGTGTTTATACATTAAACGCATTCTTAATGCGAAAGTAACATACGGATAATATTATGACTTTGAGAATAGAAAGTACGATTTTCATCCTAAGCCCCTAAAGAAAGGAAAGGAGTTTTATCAGCAGACTTTATTCCCGATACATGATGGTTCAAAACTTGCATCACTCCTCCCTTAGGGGGCTGGGGGGCAGCCTTCGGTATCACCATTAAGCCTACAAAATAAATTAGCATGCAGCCTGCGCTAATGAAGTTCATTCGCATGGCATTTTTAAAATTAGCGTTTGCCGTTGATTTACCCACCAGGTAAAACCAATAATTAAAATACAGAAACACCGGTAGCGAACATATTAAAAAGCTGTAGAATGGTTTTAAGGAAACAGGCTGCCAGTAAATAAATGTGAGGCCAATAGCACTGGCAAACAATGCGCCCGAAAAAATGAACGAACCTTTATAACCCAACAACAGGCTAATGGTACGGTCGCCGCGGCGGCTGTCTTCATCATGCTGGTAAACCTGGGTTAGCGGATAAGAGGCGCCGATGAGGCAGGAACAAATGGCACCGGCTATAATAAAGCTGGCATCCCAATGGCCAAATAAGCTTTGCCCTGATAGGGCAGCGGAGGTAGTCCAGTAAATAAAACAGCCCTGGAAAACAAATACTGTCAAGAAACTAACAATAGGAAACCGCTTTAACCGGGTTGACGGATGGCTGTACATTTTAGACATAATGCCATACAGCAGCACTGCGCAGGCAAATTGCCAGCTTACTATAAAGCCCAAACCAAAAGCAAGTACTTCCAGCAATATCGAGAAGTAATACAGGCTCAGGTCTACCTCGGGTGGTTTTTCGAGCAGGCCGATACTGTCTTCATCCTTATCAAAATAGCTGTTATAGCCATTACTGGCCGGGAAGGCCAGCAAATGCCATATGATAAAGATCAGTATCGCCTTCACCAGATCCACATGCGGGGCCTGACTGTAAGCAAAGCAAAACACCGGCATTAAAAATACCGAAAACACAAACCTGAGATGCGCAATGGCCGACCGTGTAGGCCATAAATGTTTCAACACCATTAAACTAAAGTAGCTATATTAAGGTCAATAAATTTATTATGTTTGAGTGCATACGTTCAATTTAAACTTAGATACCCAAACAACTGTTACACCGTTTACAACGTAACTACTATAGATACGTTGCAAAACATACAAAAGACTACATGAAAAAATATTTTTTATTAATAACCCTGCTGGCTATTACCAACGCATTTGCACAGGTTAAACAAACGGTAACCAAATCGACCGTTAAGTATGAGATTAAAAACATGGGCATTAACACCCACGGCATCTTCGGCGGCGTTCAAGCTGATATTAAGTTTGACGACCAGCACCTGGCCACCAGTAGTATTGAGGCTTCGATAGAAACGGCCACTATCAACTCTGACAACGAGATGCGCGACAAACACCTTAAAAGCGAAGACTATTTTGACGTTGCTAAATACCCGCACATCACCATGAAATCTGTTTCATTTAAACATAAAAATGGCGACAACTATACAGGCGTTTTTAACGTAACTATTAAAGACAAAACAAAAACAGTAGACGTGCCTTTTACTTATACAGAAAGCGGCAATACAGCATCATTTAAAGGTGTCTTCACCATCAACCGTCAGGATTTTGGCGTGGGTGGCGGTAGCATGATCCTATCTAAAGAAGCAACCATTACTGTTGAGGTACAAACAACCAAATAATTAACTAATACAAAAATGGGTAGTTGCATCAGTGCTATAGGCACAGCAAATCCGGAGTATAAAATTCCGCAGGAAAAAATATTCCGCTTTATGGCCAACGCTTTTGCGCTTGATGATACCAATAAAGCCCGTTTAAAAAGCATATATGACCACGCGGGCATTAGCCACCGTTACTCGGTAATCCCCGATTTTGGTTTTGCCAATAGCGACGATTTTACCTTTTTTGAGCAAAATACTTTGCTCGAGCCTTTTATACCTACCCAAAAACGGTTGCAACTTTACCAGCAAAAAGCAGCCAACGTAGCAGCTGATGCGGTTAAAGCCTGCTTAAAAGATTTCGATCAGCGTATTTATAAAGAGATTACGCATTTAATTACCGTAAGCTGTACAGGCATGTATGCGCCGGGTTTAGATATTGACCTGGTTGAGCAACTGGGTTTAAACCGCAGTACCGAGCGCACCTGCATAACCTTTATGGGTTGTTACGGCGCGGTAAACGGGCTAAAAACTGCCGATTATATTTGCCGCTCTAACCCGCGGGCCAAAGTATTGGTAGTTAGCGTTGAGCTTTGCACCCTGCACTTTCAAAAAGAAAACACCCTGGACAACTGGGTAGCCAATTCCCTTTTCTCTGACGGCGCGGCGGCGGCATTAATTGAAAATAACGACCAGATTTTCGGTTCTCCTGTTATCGAGCTGGAAAGCTTTTACACCGAATTTTTGCCTGAAGCCCGCGACGAGATGGGCTGGTATGTAGGTAATACGGGGTTCGAAATGCGGCTTACCTCTAAAGTTTCACGCCAGATTAAAAAATATATTAAACCCATAACCCATAATTTATTGGCACATGCCGGTCTGGATTACAGCCAGATCAGCGCTTACGCCATCCATCCG
This sequence comes from Mucilaginibacter polytrichastri, assembly GCF_001911425.1. Classification (GTDB taxonomy): domain Bacteria; phylum Bacteroidota; class Bacteroidia; order Sphingobacteriales; family Sphingobacteriaceae; genus Mucilaginibacter; species Mucilaginibacter polytrichastri. The sequence continues at coordinate 4,557,081 of NZ_MPPL01000001.1, forward strand.
GGAGGCAAAAAGATATTGGAAGCAGTTGAAGACGCGCTGGAACTACCCGAAGAAAGCAATGCTATCGCCTATGAGGTTTTACAGCAATACGGCAACATGTCATCGGCCACGATATTATTTGTGCTTGATAAAATGCTGAAAGCCGGAAAACTGATCGATCAGCGCATTTTAAGCTTTGCTTTCGGCCCAGGTTTAACTGTTGAAGGTATGGTATTGCAAATGCACTAAAACGATGGACGACGTAATTATCATCGGCGGCGGACTGGCTGGCTTGTTTAATGCCATTTTATTAAACCGTGCAGGCTTGCGTGTTACCCTCATCGAAAAAAAAACATACCCTTTCCATCGCGTCTGCGGCGAATATATCAGCAACGAGGTTCTGCCTTTTTTAGAGGGGTTGGATATCGATGTTCGTCAACTCGGCGCAGCCACCATTAAACGACTGGAAGTTACAGCGGTATCCGGCACTAAACTCAGTCAGCAACTTGACCTTGGTGGCTTTGGGCTGAGCCGTTATACACTCGATAATTACCTTTACCAAAAGGCAGGTGCCGAGGGCGTAAAGTTTTTATTAGGTACCCGGGTAGAGGATGTGCAATTTATTAATGACCGGTTCGAGATAACCATCCCGAATAAAAAACTGATCACCCCATTGGTGATCGGTTCTTTTGGTAAACGCTCCAACCTCGATCAAAAACTCAAACGTAAGTTCTTTTACCGCCGCAGCCCCTATCTGGCTGTTAAGTTTCATATCCGGGTTGATTTTCCGGATGATCTCATCCAGCTTAATAATTACCATAACGGCTATTGCGGCATTAGTAAAATTGAGAGTGATAAACATTGCATGTGTTATTTAGCACACCGCGATGATTTGCGTAAGTATGGCAACCTGCAAGGCCTGGAAGAAAACGTGATCCTTAAAAACCCTTATCTCAAAGCCGTATTTGACAAAGCCGAATTTCTGCTGGATAAGCCAGAAGTAATTAACGAGATCTCTTTTGAGAAAAAAGAACCGGTTGATAACCATATTTTAATGAGCGGCGATACTGCCGGCATGATAGCCCCGCTCTGTGGTAACGGAATGACGATGGCTATCCATTCGGCCAAAATACTTTCGGGCATTATTGCTTCGCATTATAAAACCGGTACATTTAACCCTGCTAAACGGGCATTAATAGAGCAGGATTACACCACGCAATGGAACCAGCAGTTTGCCCAACGCTTATGGACAGGCAGGCAGTTACAAAAATTATTCGGGCATAACGGCACCACCGCGCTCATGCTTAACCTGCTCAACGGCCTCCCGCCACTTACCCGTTACCTTATTGGTAAAACCCACGGCAAACCTTTTGCTTAACAGCTGTTTATATTAAATATGATTGATTTATCTACACGTTCGGCAACAGCCGAAATTATGGACGATTTTGATTTGCCTCCGGCAGAAATTGACCCTGTTTTGGATGGGCTGGGTAAAATGAATGCCTTATTTGGCGGGCATCAATCATTAATTAAAGCCTTAAAAGCATTCCCGGTAGAAGATAACAATTACATCAGCGACTGGGGTTGCGGCGGCGGCGATGTGTTAATTGCCATAGCCAGGTGGGCACAAAAACATAACATAAATTTAAAGTTAAACGGTGTAGATGCTGCGCTTGCAGCTGTTAACTTTGCCCGTCAGCAATCCAGCGCTTATACGCACATCAGCTATGTAAAGGCTGATGTATTGCTGGTCGATTATGAGCCAAACAAATTCGACATTATTGTTTCGAGTTTGTTTACCCATCACTTTGCCGATAACGAGTGGATAGCACTGGTAAGCAAGATGAATAATACCGCCCGGCGCGGCATTATAATTACCGACCTGCACCGGCATTGGCTATTGTATTACGCTGTAAAGCTAATTACCAGGCTTTTCACCAGTAATAAAATGGCTCAAAATGACGGCCCGCTTTCTGTGCAGCGCAGCTTTAAAAAGCACGAATTAAAAACTTTGCTGGCAAAGGCAGGCATCAGCAATTATAAATTACAATGGATGTGGGCTTTCAGATGGCAAATCGTGATTTATAAAACCTAAATTTATACCCATGAAACTACGCGTACTTATCTTAATTAATGCTTCGGCAGTAGCCATTACGCTATCGTGCGTTAATTATTACTTTCAGCATAACCTGTACGATCTGAGTATCACATTTGGCGTAAGCTTTGTTACCAGCTTTGTAGTATTTTATTACCTGATAGAGAAATATGTTTACTCTAAAATCAAGCTCATTTATAAGCTGATTCACAACCTTAAACTAGGCCGCGACCTGCGCGAAGCACTAGGCGAAAACATGAGCGCCGACCCTATTAACGATGTAGAGATAGAGGTAAAAGAATGGGCACGGGAAAAAAAGACCGAGATTGATGTATTAAGAAATCAGGAAAAATTCAGACGCGAATTTTTATCCAATATATCGCACGAGTTTAAAACGCCGCTTTTTGCGATACAGGGCTATATTGATGCCATTACCGATGATGACTTTGACGACACCGACATGGCGCGCCAGTTTTTGCGCAAAGCATCACGAAATGTAGAACGATTAACTTACCTGATTAAAGATCTGGATGAAATTTCTAAATTAGAGTCGGGCGAAATGCCGATTAATTATACCAAATTTAAGATCAACGACCTGATTAAAGAAATTTTTGAAACCGTGGAATTGAAAGCTCAAAAGCATAACAGCAAAATGGTTTTCAAACAAAAATATGATGAACCTATTATGGTAACGGCAGACCGGGACAAGATTAGTCAGGTACTGGTCAACTTATTGGATAACTCCTTTAAATACGGCCGCGAAAACGGCACTACCTCGGTAAGTTTGTTTGACCTTCATGACCAGGTTTTGGTAGAAGTAACCGATGATGGTAACGGAATAGAAGAAAAATACCTGCCCCGCCTGTTCGAGCGCTTTTTCCGCACAGATTCGAGCAGATCGCGAGAAATCGGCGGTTCAGGACTTGGCCTGGCTATTGTTAAACACATTATTGAGGCTCATGAGCAAACCATTAATGTGCGCAGTACCGAGGGCATTGGTTCTACCTTTGGGTTTACGTTACAAAAAGTTAAACAACAGATACCTTTTCCGGGGATGCCCACGTTAAAGAGTTAACATTAAATTAACATTGGAGAGCTTACATTTGCTAAAATTTTTAATATGTCATTAAACAGTATATTCCAATATTTTGTACCAAAAGACAAAAAAGTATTTTTCCCTTTGTTTGAGCAAGCAGCAAGCAACGTGGTGGCTATGGCCACGGTATTAGTTGAGGCTGTTAACAATAACAACTCGGCAACCCGCGAAGAACTGTTTAAACAAATTGACAAATTAGAAAATAAAGGAGATGACATTACCCACCAAGTTTACCTGGAATTGGGCAAAAACTTTATTACCCCGTTTGATCGTGAAGACATCCACGCCCTGGCATCAGCAATTGATGATGTGGCCGATAATATTCAAGGCTCTGCCAACCGCATGATGCTGTATCATGTAGAGGAAATTACAGAACCGATCCGCAAACTATCAGACCTTATTTTACAGGCCAGCATTGACCTGGAAAAAGCAGTACGTGAGTTGAAGGATCTGCGCAACGTACGTGCCATTGCAGATTCTTGTATTCGCATTAACAGCATCGAAAACCAGGCCGATTATGTATTCGACCGCGCAGTTGCCGATCTGTTCCTGTACGAAAAAGACGCTTTAAAAGTGATAAAACATAAAGAGATACTGGCTGCCTTGGAAACAGCCACTGATATGTGCGAGGATGCAGCCAATGTTATGGAATCTATCTTAGTTAAAAACGCATAACCACATATATACCACCAATTACATGGTTACTACATTACTTGTTGCGGTAATTTGCCTGGCACTGATCTTCGATTTTATAAACGGATTTCATGATGCGGCCAACTCTATTGCAACCATTGTATCAACAAAGGTTTTAACACCTTTCCAGGCAGTATTATGGGCAGCAGCCTTTAACTTCCTGGCCTTTTTTCTTATTAAAGACCATAAGGTTGCCAATACTATTGCCAACACGGTATTAGAGCAGTTTATTACCATGCATGTGGTTTTAGCCGGCTTGGTTGCTGCCATTACCTGGAACTTAATTACCTGGTGGTTTGGTATCCCTTCCAGCTCATCGCACACGCTTATAGGCGGCTTTGCAGGCGCCGGGATGACACATGCGCTATATATGCATGTAAACCCAATGGATGCCATTAACCTAGGCCCTATTCTGCGTATCATTGCCTTTATTTTCCTGGCACCTATTATCGGTATGATCATTGGTATCGTTATTAATATACTGATATTGCATATTTGTAAAAACGCCAAGCCTTCTACAGCCGAGCGTTGGTTTAAACGCCTGCAATTAGTATCGTCAGGCGCGTTAAGCTTTGCACATGGTGGTAACGATGCACAAAAGGTTATGGGTATTATCTATGTAGCTTTAGTAGCGCAAAAAGTTATTATCTATGGCGCCGTAATGCCAGAGTGGATACCGTTGGCCTGTTACAGCGCCATTGCTTTGGGCACCATGTCTGGTGGTTGGAAAATCGTTAAAACTATGGGTACCAAAATAACTAAAGTTACCCCATTAGAAGGTGTAAGTGCCGAAACTGCCGGTGCTATTACCCTGTTTGTTACCGAGCGTTTAGGCATCCCGGTTTCTACTACGCACACCATAACAGGTTCTATTATTGGTGTGGGTTTAACCAAACGGGCCTCAGCTGTTAGATGGGGGGTTACTATTAACCTGGTATGGGCCTGGATAATCACTATCCCAATTTCAGCTATTTTTGCTGCCATTGTTTATAGCATCGTCAGGTACTTTTAATCTGCATTAAACCAAGCCGAATATTATTTGTTTCTTTATATCATGAAGAAAGGAATAGTTACTTTATTGCTTGCAGCTGCCTGCATACCGTTAACCAGCTTTGATTATGCACCGCATCATTACACGGCAACTGTTAAAGGTTTACCCATACCTAGCAATGCCGAAATTATAAGCGGACTTAAACAAGCACTTCAACAAGGTACCGTTAAAAGCTCCGATCAGCTTTCGGCGCTTAATGGTTTCTTCGGCAATGCCGCCATCAAAATATTAATGCCTCCCGAAGCGCAAAAGGCTGAAAAAACCTTGCGCAAGTTAGGCATGAACAAGCTTTGCGATAACGTGATCCTTTCCCTTAACCGCGCCGCCGAAGATGCCGCCAAACAGGCTAAACCCATCTTTGTAAACGCCGTTAAACAAATGACGGTGCAAGATGCCGCCAATATTTTAACCGGCAGCAATGATGCCGCTACCCAATATTTTAAACGTACTACTACAGCCGCACTTAGCACCCAGTTTAAGCCGGTTGTGCATAGCAGCCTGAGTAATGTTGGCGCAACCAACTTGTACACTCAGCTGGCTACCCAATACAATAAGATCCCGTTTACTTTCAACAAACTTAACCCGGATCTGGACGACTATGTTACCCAGAAAGCAATAGACGGTTTGTTTTACCAGATTGCTTTAGAAGAACTGAATATTCGCCAAAATTTAACCGCACGCACCACTCCTGTGTTGCAGAAGGTATTTGGATTTTTAGATAAGAAGTAGGATTATTTCGGATGGCCGGTTTCGGATTGTCATTCCATTTTTTGTCATCCTGAACGATAGTGAGGTGTTATATATTTGATTGTCTGATGCAGAAGATTCCTCCTACGTCGGAATTGTAAAGGGGATATTATACAAAAAGGCTCGGGTGACATACACCCGAGCCTTTCTATCTATAA
>NZ_MPPL01000001.1:4562909-4588497 GCF_001911425.1 Mucilaginibacter polytrichastri
ATCTTGATTCCTGATTCTCGACTCTCGATTTTAAATCTACTTCTGCTTGGCTATCCAGGCATCAATCTTGGTTTCTAAAACCGCTAACGGCATTGAACCATCTTTTAAGATCTGGTTGTGGAACTCGGCCAGGTCAAATTTGCTGCCCAGCTCTTTTTCTGCTTTGGTACGCAATTCACGGATTTTTAATGCCCCAATCTTATAGCCTAACGCCTGGCCCGGGATGGCCATGTAACGCTCAATTTCGGCAGTGGCGCCTTGTTCGCTGATGGCTTCGTTATCCATCATATATTTAATGGCTTCCTCGCGGGTCATGCCTTTGGTATGGATGGCCACATCTACCACTAAACGTACGGCACGGTGCATTTCATCACCTAGGGCACCCATATGCTGGTAAGGGTCGGTGTACAAACCAAGCTCTTTACCTAATGATTCGCAATACAATGCCCAGCCTTCTACATAAGCATTATCGCCACCAAAACGGCGAAATTTAGGCAATGAGGTATTTTCCTGCGTTAAAGAGATCTGGTAATGGTGACCAGGGATTGCTTCGTGCAAAAACAATGATTCCATACCCGAAGTGGTGTTAAATTTGGTAGCATCTAAAATAGGCACATAAAATATACCCGGGCGGCTGCCGTCGGCACTACCCTGGTTGTACTCGGCACTGGCCGATGCAGCACGGAAGGCCTCAGTTTGGCGAATTTCGAAAGGTGTTTTAGGCACATGGTTAAACATCTTCTTCAGGTTTGGCTCCATCCGTTTGTGGATATTATCGAAAGCATCCAAAACCTCTTTAGGTGTTTTATATGGCATAAACTTAGGGTCGTTTTTCATATACTCGAAAAACGCTTTTAAATCACCCTTAAAACCAACTTTGTTTTTGATGCTATCCATCTCCATTCTGATGCGTGCAACTTCCTTTAAACCCAGCGCATGAATCTCTTCAGGCGTTTTATCAGTGGTAGTCTGTTGCTTTACCAAATACTTGTACATACCGGCGCCATCTGTAATGGCAGCGTAGCCCGAAGTAGCGCGTGCATGTGGCAAATAAGTAGTTTTAAGGTAGTCGCCTAAACCTTTATAGGTTGGTACGATTTGGGTCATGATAGCTGTTTTGTAAGCCTCAGTTAAACGTTTCTTATCAGCATCAGAGAAACTTTTTGGCAAGCTGTCAATCGGCCCGTAGAACAAACTTTTTTCTGGCGATGCTACGATCATGCTTTCCATTTGCGGGATCATTTTTACCACCAATGCTTTAGGCAATACATCGCCTGCCTTAATGCCTTTATCAAAATTAGCTTTAGCGGTATCGGCCCATACTTTAAATGCAGATACCCTTTTTAACCAGTTATCATAATCTTTAACGGTTTTAAATGGCTGCGCTCCGGTACCAGAACCCAGCTGACCGAAAGCCAATGGCAGCGAAAAAAACTGGTTCATTGGCAGGTACTCAAAATGATGCGCGTAACCGGCAATATTAATGCCCATTTCGTAATTGAAAATATCATACGATAATTGATCTTCTTCGTTCAGGTCTTCTCGTTTAAAGGCTTTAAGCTTGTTTAAATAGTCTGCATAAAAATCATGCGACTGTTTAATAAATGCTGCCGAGCCATCATTGGGCAACAGATCATTATAACGATTATCACCGGCATAGGTAGCCTCCATCGGGTACAGCTTCAGGCGGTCTTCATAATAGCTGTCAAACAACCTGGCAATATCCTTACTGCCAGATGTTGTTGTTGACGACGTGCTGGCACCAGGCTGCTTACAAGCTGTAAACAAAGCGGCAACGCACAATAGCGTATAAATTTTTTTCATCGTGTTATAGGGGTTAATGTTTAAAAGTAGGCATTTAAGTGTTAGCGAACAAAAGCTAGTTTGAGTGCTTACTGAGGAAAAATATAATAATCCTTGCGCGCATTTGCAACACGTGCTTAATATGGCGAAGCATTTGCAATGCTATTCAACCGGGCATTATAAATGCCCTACCAATACGCACGCGTTGCAAACGCGCGCGAGGAATGACAAGTATAAAACACTTTTGTCATTCAGAGCGATAGCGAAGAATCTTCTTCAACTAATAGGTCTACGACATTTTTAAAGGCGGCCAATCCATTATATCCTTATTTAAGAAATTCCAGAAAGGATTTTCATCTTCAATTAAGTTTGACTTCTTCTCGCGACTCCAGCCTTTAATTTCTTTCTCTCTTTCAATAGCGTGGTCGATATATTGATGTCTTTCGAACCATACCAAATAGTAACATTTGTATTTACTGGTGAAAGTATTTTTAGAACCTTCATTGAAATAGTGTTCGTATAACCTTCTGTCCAGATTGTTCGTTACGCGGGTGTATAAGACAGTTTTGCTCGAGTTAGTTAGCATGTAGGTGTAGAAATTATAATTAGGCATAACCTAATATAATACTTGCTTGCGAACTTACATGACGCAGAAGATTCTTCGCTATCGCTCTGAATGACAAAGGGAGCTACACCAACAAAAAAGCCCTTTGGAAATCTCCAAAGGGCTTCAATATTTATATCAAATGCTGTATTAGATTAATAACCTAACCGGCTCTTCTAATAATGATTTAAGGGTTAATAAAAAAGCTGCTGCCGAAGCGCCATCAACCACACGGTGATCGCTGCTTAGGGTTACTTTCATTACGTTACCTGGCACTACAGCGCCGTTTTTAACAACAGGCACTTGTTGGATACCGCTAACCGCTAGGATAGCAGCATTTGGTGTATTAATAATTGCGGTGAATTCATCAACACCAAACATACCTAAGTTAGAGATGGTAAAGGTTGAACCTTCCATTTCGTTAGGCTGAAGTTTTTTATCTTTCGCTTTTTTAGCAAATTCTTTTACTTCAACAGAAAGGTGGCTTAATGATTTGCTATCTGCAAATTTAATAACCGGTACTAATAAACCTTCGTCAACTGCAACGGCAACACCGATGCTTACGTGCTCATTGGTACGTATCTTATCGCCCAACCATGATGAGTTGATAGCTGGGTGTTGTTTTAAGGCAACAGCACAAGCTTTCAGCACGAAATCGTTAAATGATATTTTAACAGGCGCTACTTCATTGATCTTGACACGTGCTGCGATAGCTGCATCCATATCTATTGACATGGTTACATAGAAATGCGGAGCAGTGAACAAGCTTTCGGCCAAACGTTTACCAATTACCTTACGCATTTGCGTAACCGGTTTCTCGGTAAATTTCTCTTCGCCTAAAACAGTTGGTAAAGAGATAGGTGCAACAGCTTTGGCAGCAGGCGCAGCACTTGCAGATTCTGCAGGGACAGCAGCCGGTTTGGCTGATGGTGTATATTCTTCAACATCCTTTTTCACAATGCGGCCGCCTTCTGCGCTGCCTTTAACATCGTTTAAGTTGATGCCTTTATCTTTAGCTATTTTGCGGGCTAATGGCGATGCTTTAACACGGCTATCATCTTCCGGCGAACCGGTAGCGTCAGACGGTGCCGCTGCTTCTTCTTTAGCAGCTACAGGAGCCGCGTTAGGCGAAGCATCGGCAGTTGCAGCTGGTGCCGGTGCAGCATTACCTTGTTGTAACAACGGGGTAATGTCGGTTCCTTCTTTACCTACAATAGCAATAATATCATTTACCTGGGCAGCTTCGCCTTCTTTTACACCAATGTAAAGCAAGGTGCCTGCTTCATATCCAACAACATCCATGGTAGCCTTATCGGTTGCTACATCAGCCAGTGAATCATCTGCTTTTACTTTATCGCCAACTTTAAAGTTCCATTTTTCAATGGTACCCTCTGTCATGGTATCGCTTAAAAGCGGCATACGGATCACAATTGCAGGGATGCTGGAAAGGTCGACAGCAGGAGCCGCAGGTTTTGAAGTATCTGCAGCTGGTTGCGGAGCAGGGGCAGCTTCGGCAGCAGCCGCTGGTGCAGGTGCCTCAGCGCTAAGGGCGGCTTTATAGTCCTCTCCCTCTTTACCTAAAACAGCAATAACCTGGTCTACCGGTACAGCGCTGCCTTCTTCAACACCGATGTATAATAAAGTACCATCCTGGTATGATTCAAAATCCATGGTAGCTTTATCAGTTTCAATCTCGGCTAATACATCGCCCGATTTAACTTTATCGCCAACCTTTTTGTGCCACTTTGCAACAACACCTTCGGTCATGGTGTCACTCATTTTAGGCATCTTTACTACTTCGGCCATAGTTTATTGATAAATATTTTGATATATAAATTTAGTCTTTGATGTAAGGATAATCTTTCTGTACGTATACATCGGTATACAGTTCAGATGCATCCGGCCAAGGAGATTCTTCAGCAAATTTAACTGCCTCGTCCACCTGTGCTTTAATTTTCGCTTCAATTTCCTCAAACCATTTCTCGTCTGCATAGCTATTGGCTTCAATAGCTTGTTTTACGATTTCGATCGGGTCTTTAGCTTTGTAGCTTTCAACCTCTTCTTTGGTACGGTATTTTTGCGGGTCGCTCATCGAGTGGCCTTTGTAACGGTAAGTACGCATCTCCAAAAAGGTTGGTCCTTCGCCGGCACGTGCGCGGTCAACAGCTTCGTTCATCGCATTGTGAACAGCAACCGGGTCCATACCATCAACCGGTGATGACGGGATACCATAAGGGATACCCAATTTGTATATATCAGTTTCGATAGTGGTACGCGCAACAGAAGTACCCATAGCATAACCATTGTTTTCGCAAACAAAAATTACAGGTAGCTTCCATAAGGCAGCCATGTTAAAAGTTTCGTTTAATGCACCCTGACGTACGGCACCATCGCCCATGTATGTAACACAAACACTGTCTGTACCTGCATACTGTTCGGCAAATGCAATACCTGCACCCAATGGGATCTGGCCACCAACAATACCATGCCCGCCAAAGAATTTGTTTTCCTTGTCAAACATGTGCATCGATCCGCCTTTGCCTCTGGAGCAACCGGTAATTTTACCATACATCTCGGCCATTACAGCGTTTGGATGTGTGCCTTTTGCAATTGCATGTGCGTGATCACGGTATGCGGTAATCAAACTATCTTCGTGTTTAAGCACAGACATTGCCCCAGCTAATACAGCTTCCTGGCCAATATATAAGTGACAAAAACCTCTGATCTTTTGCTGTCCGTATAGTTGTCCGGTTTTTTCTTCGAACTTGCGCATCAGCAGCATTGACTCGTACCAATGAAGGTAGGTGTCTTTAGTTATTTCAATTGAACTCATCTGTTAAACGATCCGTTTCTTTTTAGAGAAAGCGCAAATCTAATTATATCTGTTAAAAAAAGGAAACTACAACACATTTGTTATGAATTATTATTATTGCACTACATTTAAATGACAATAGGCCTTTAAAAGCGCTGGTAATTAACCAAAAGTTTATTTTGTTTCAAATTTTGTTTCTTTAGAAATAAATATACCTTTGTATGAAACAACAGACATATGTGTATTGTTTAAAGTACAACTGAAGTTTAAACTAACGAGTTAACCGATTTAAATGAAGAAATACGTCCTCGCTATCGCCCTAATGCTGAGTATCTTAGGATCTCAGGCCCAAACAAAAAGCGTTCCAAACGCCACTGCCGATAAACCGACAGATGAGGAGCAAAGCTTAGCAAAAGATTACTTTTCACAAGTTATGGGTGTTGCTTTATCAGCAACGTCTAACGTAAAGCTATTTCAATTTGTGTACGACTGGGTTGGTACCCCTTACCGTTTCGGTGGAAACTCTAAAAAAGGCATCGATTGTTCGGCCTTTACCAAGCAACTTTACACCAACGTTTTTAACTTAACTATCAAGCGTAACTCGCGCGATATTTTTAGCATGGTTAGCCCTGTTGGTAAAGATGACTTAAAAGAAGGCGATTTAGTTTTCTTTAAAATTCACAGCCGCAGCATATCGCACGTGGGCATTTACCTGGGTGCCGGCCGTTTTGCGCACGCCTCTATGAAAGGCGTGGCTATCAGCAACCTCGACGACCCTTATTACAACCGCTACTTTTACAAAGGCGGCCGTTTATTAGATGTGTTTAAAGAACAACTCGAAAAATCGAGCGACGTACAATAAAACCTCTAATTCATATCACAAGTACTAAAAAAATCCTTTCGTAACCGAAAGGATTTTTTTTGAACCAGAAAAACTGCCTGATTATTTAGCATTGTCTGTTGTATCGCGCACCAGGCCTATGCCCGAGAAGAAAAACAACAACGATATAATGCCAACAACTACCATTGTTGTAACATTGCCACTATGCTGTATAATACCGATACCAGTATAAATTAGCCCTATTATACCTAAAATGGTAAGTACAGCCCCGAAAGTACGTTTTAAATTCATTGTTAAATATTTAAAATTGAGTATATTAACTGCGTTATTGATCTCTTAATTTATTAGCTAATAATGGCACCAACAGCAATATTGTTTTATCTTTTGATAATAATTGTGGTAATCGTAATGTTTTCTACAGCGGTTACCATTAAACAGGGTACTATAGGTGTAGTAACCGTATTTGGCAAGTATAAACGCATTATGCTGCCTGGCTTAAACTTCAAGCTCCCTATTATAGAGCAGCTTTACACCCGTATCTCTATCCAGAACCGCTCGGTAGAACTCGAGTTTCAGGCCGTTACTATCGATCAGGCCAATGTTTATTTTAAGGCTATGCTACTCTACTCTGTAATGGACCAGAACGAGGAAACCATTAAAAACGTAGCCTTTAAGTTTATTGACGACCGTAACCTGATGCAGGCTCTGGTGCGCACCATCGAAGGTTCTATCCGTGCATTTGTGGCCACCAAGCGCCAGTCGGACGTATTGATTCTGCGTAAAGATATTGTGGAGCATGTGAAAGACCAGATAGATGCTATACTGGAAGGCTGGGGTTATCACTTGCAGGATCTGCAATTGAACGACATAACCTTTGACGAAGTGATTATGAAATCAATGAGCCAGGTGGTGGCATCCAGCAACTTAAAAGCCGCTGCCGAAAACGAAGGCCAGGCTTTATTGATCACTAAAACGAAAGCTGCCGAGGCCGAAGGTAACGCCATTAAGATTGCTGCCGAGGCCGAACGTCAGGCTTCACAATTACGCGGGCAGGGTGTAGCATTATTCCGCGAGGAGGTGGCCAAGGGGATGACAGTTGCCGCCAAAGAAATGCAGCACGCCAATATGGATACCTCCGTAATCCTGTTCACTATGTGGACTGAGGCCATTAAACACTTCTCTGAAAACTCTAAAGGAAACGTGATCTTTTTAGACGGATCGGCAGACAGTATGCAGCACACCATGAAAGAAATGATGAGTTTAAACCTTTTAAGTGACCAGCAGTCGAACAAAAAATAAGAAAAACTAACCCCGATATGAGAGCTGGATACGTGCGTTTGATTTGTGTAATGGCCTTCATTTTTACCAGCGTGTACACTGTAAAAGCACAATCATACCACCAGCTCAATGCTGCCGACTTTGAGGGAACACCGGAACGCGGTAGCGGCAATATCGCTTATACCAATTGTATGGTAGATTTTAGCTATAAACCTATGGTGTACAAGGGCAATTATAATCTTACTTTCTTTATCAGCATGAAGATGAATAAAGACAGATCCTGGATAGACCGTATGCGGGTTAATTCGCCCGAAATGCTGGCTGAGGTTTTGAAACACGAGCAAGGCCATTATATATTTGCTTACCTGATGCAGCAAGAAATGCAAAGCGTATTTAACAATATGCATTTCGGCAGCAATTATGAACAGCAGGTAAATACCGTTTTTAATGCCATTAAAAAGAAGTATAGCCAGCTGAACACCGATTATGACGAGGATACCAGCCACATGCAAAACCGTGCACAGCAAAACAGTTGGAACTTGTATTTTAAATCGCAATTGAGCCAGTATAATAACATAAAAATGGCCAGTAATGGCAGGTAATAAGCTTAATCAAACACCTTATACATCATGAAAAAGAATATCTTGTTATCAGCATTTATCGATAAACCTTACGGTGTGATTATTAAAACAAAGAAAACCCCTGCTAAATAGTATCTATATTAGTATCCAATGAAGGCCTTTGTTTTAATTGCAGCATTTATGATGATCGGCGTTGCCGGGTTTGCACAAAACTCGCCCAAGGCCTATTATATAGATGGTGTAAAAGCTACAGCGCGCGAGGCAAATAAAATAAAGGTTGATCAGCTTGCATCTGTGCAAATGGATAAAGATGGTGCGCATTATTACACAAAGCCTGTAGTACGCAAAAAATACTGGGCCTACCTAAGCGCTAAGTCATCAGAATATGGTAGAGCCGTACCCGACCCTGCTGATGATAGTAATGTAATTTACTTTATTAATGGCAATATGCTGAACAGTGGCTACGAAATGACCTTACTTGGCATTAACGACGAAAATTTCGGCAGCATAAAAATTCTTGACCAGGCTACACTGGAAAAACTTTATGGCTTCACTAATAAAACTTATGGTGTGGTTATTAAAACGCACAGGGTTAAGATGTGAAATAGATATTCTTCTCACCGGTCATCCTGAACTTGTTTCACTGTTGTCCGGTAAAAGTTTTCTTTAAAAAGTTTACCGGACAGCCGGAATCGAAATAGCTGCAATATTTTCCACAAAAGTTTTCGTAAAAGGCTATATCATAACCATAAAGGGTCTAATTGAAAGAAACCAACGATTATTCTCGAATTTTTACCGGACAGCCGGTTTTCGAAAACAAAAAAGCTTCAGCAAAAAGCATAGGCCTTACTTTTACAAACACAATGAAAAATGGCTTTTTTGAGTGCTTAAAGGCATATTTCAGATACCTGATTAAGTTTTACCGGACAACAGTGAACTTGTTTCAGGATCCCACATGCTAAGCTAACAATCAAAGTCTGCGACCTGTCCTGTGGGATACCGAAATAATTTCGGCAGGACGGATGGACTTATTTCCGCCTACCCCTGCCAGGGTTGCCTGTAAAAAAGCTTTTTCTTCTCGGCTCTGGTGGTGCACTCTCTTTAATTTCTTTCTTAGTCTTTACCTCCACATCATAATCGCGGGCCATTTTGGTTACACGCTCTTCGAGTGTTTCGGTAGTTAGTTTTTCGCGCAGGCTATCAACCATAATCGGGAATGCAAATGGTGTAGGCCGGTCAATTTCTTTGATAATAACCTGCTGTTTACTTATGCGCTGCAATGCCGCTCGCAACCGAAACTCTTCTAACTGGAAAGCCAGTGCCTCATTGTAAGCCTGCCGAACCAGCAGGTTATTAGGTTCGTACTCGCTGAATACCTCGAACAGTAAAGATGTTGACGCCTGCAAATGCCTGTTTTTAACCGGCTGGCCGGGATAGCCTGTAAAAACCAACCCACCAATGTGTGCAATATCCCTAAAGCGCCTGCGGGCCATTTCATTCGCATTTAAGCTATGCTGAATATCTTCCAACAGGTTATGGATCGAGAAAAGGTCCTGCTCCAAGGCTTCTTTCAGCAATACATCATCGTCTGTTAGCAATTCAAACCCATAATCGTTCATCGCGATAGAGAAAGTGGCTTTTTTTAATTTAGATAAGCGGAATGCAATAAGCGATGCCATGCCCTCATGCACCAGTCGCCCTTCGAAAGGATAAAACAGCAAATGATGACCATCCCTTGAACGGAATGATTCGATTAAAAACTCGTGGCTTTGCGGCAAGTGCGACAATTGCGATTGCAGGTTAAATAAAGGCTTCAGCGCAATCACCTCTTCATCCTGCTCTATTCCCCGCGCTACCTCATCAAGTTTATCGCGAAATACAGCCGCCAGTTGCGATGATAGCGGCATCCTGCCCCCCAGCCAGCTTGGGATCATTCCTTTTTTGGCGGTCGATTTTTTCACGAAAGCAGTCATTTCCTTCACCCGTATAAACTCCAGGCTTCGGCCTGCAAACCAAAAGGTATCGCCAGGCTTTAAGCGCGATATAAAATATTCTTCGATAGACCCCAGGCCTCCCCCATGCAACAGTTTTACCCGCAGGCTTACTTCGCTGGTAATGGTACCGATGCTCAACCGGTGGCGCATAGCTACCCGGCGGCTGTTCACTTTATATAGGCCATTCTCTATTTCTACCTTTAAAAACTCATCATACTGCGAAAGTGTGCTGCCACCTGTGGTAATAAAATCGAGCAACTGGCCAAACTCCCTCTCCCTAAGATCTGCAAAGGCATAGGTTGATTTTACTTCCTTAAAAAGTTCATCAGCTCTGAACCCGTCTGATACGGCCAGCGTAACCATGTACTGGATCAGCACATCCATAGCCAGCAAAACCGGGTCGCGGCTCTCGAAATTTCCGTTGATCATGGCCTGTTTTAAAGCGGCACCCTCCAGTAATTCCATTGAATGGGTTGGGATAAACCAAACCTTTGACGTAGCCCCCGGGTGATGCCCGCTCCTGCCGGCGCGCTGCATAAAACGGGCTACACCTTTGGGGCTGCCTATCTGTATCACGGTATCTACAGGCCTAAAATCAACGCCTAAGTCTAAACTAGAGGTACATACAACCAGCTTCAAGGCTCCTTCATGCAGGGCTTTTTCCACCCAGTTGCGCAACTCATTATCCAGCGAACCGTGGTGCATGGCCATAATGCCGGCATACTCGGGATAATTATCCAGAATAGCATGATACCAGATCTCAGACTGTGCCCTGGTATTGGTAAATATCAGCGTTGTGGTACTTTTAGCCACAATTTCCATCACCTCCGGCAACAAGGCCAAACCAATGTGCCCTGTCCACGAGTAGTTCTCAACACTTTGCGGGATTACCGATTTAATCACAATCTTCTTATCCACATTGGCCCGCACCATTTTTACCCGGTCGGTTGGGAAGTTATTGCCAAGGAGAACATCAGCTGCTTGCTCGAGATTGCCGATGGTTGCACTAATGCCCCAGATTTTTAGTTGCCGGGTGTCAGTTATCGGTTGTCGGCCCTTATCCGATACGGGGTTTTCGGACAACTGAGAACCGACAACAGACAACTTGCGCAAGCGTGATAGTCCTAATTCTACCTGCACCCCCCTTTTCGTCCCCAATAACTCGTGCCACTCATCTATTACAACTACCTCCAAATTCTTAAACATATTGGGATAATCTTTTTGGGCAAGCATCAGGTGCAGGCTTTCGGGCGTGGTGAGTAGTACTTCGGGCAGCTTTCTTTTTAAGGCTTGTTTTTCTGCTGCCGGGGTGTCGCCGGTACGTGTGGCGATGTTCCAGGGGATGTCGAGATCATCGCATACCTCTTGCATAGCCTTGCGGATATCATTGGTTAAGGCCCTTAACGGAGTTATCCAAAGCATGCGCAGGCCATTGTTGGTTTGCCTTTGGTAGGTGTCTGGATACTGGTTAATGTAACCGGCCAAAAATGGCAGAAACAGGGCAAAGGTTTTACCGCTACCAGTAGGCGCGTTCAGCAAGCCCGAATAACCAGACAGATAAGCATCCATCATTTCGAGCTGAAACGGAAACTGCTTCCACTTTTTGTACTTATACCATTCTTTTATTATCTGCTGCCCTTTGTCCATTCAATACTAATACATTAACGGTACAATAGTTGTTTAGGATTAGCATGCATAAAAAATATTTTATCCTGCCGCTGCTTTGCCTGGCCCTTGCCTGTAAACAGAAAACTGTAACAAACCTACATGCTGTAACCAGTACTAAAGATACTGTAAAACTGCCACCCGTTAGTGCAGCTCAGTTAATAGACCCCGGGAAAAGTATAGGCTTAACACACCTCAATGAAAGCCTGGATTCGGTAAGCCTTAAACTGGGTAAAGCCGACCGGGGCGATGCCGCCATGGGTGCAGCTTTTACTACCTGGTTTGCCAAGCATGATACATCGGGCTACCAAACCGATGTATATTCGCACCGGATGATGGGTGGCAAGGACGATAATACAAGCCGCGTAAAACTGATCCGCGTTACATCACCTTACTTTAAAACCATACAAGGTGTTGGTACAGGCTTAACGCTGACAGAAATTGGCAAGCATTTTCATGTAAAGCACATTGCAAATTATATTACAGGCACCGACACCTTAAAGGTGTATGATGATACCAAAGAGGGTATTTCTTTCGAGATTGATAAAGGTGATAAGTGTACCGGCGTATTGATACATGCACCAAAAGATGCAGCTAGCGGCTATTTGTCGATGCATCCAAATGCGCAGTATGTTATGGTGAAGAAGTAAATTTCACTAGAGGCACAATACTTGTATCTACCTATATGATAACAAAAACAGCCCTCAATTGAGGGCTGTTCAATGTAAAGGCACAATACTTTGTGCCTTTGGATGTATCTTCTAAACTATTTTACTGCCTGGCTATTCTTTTCAGGATACAGGATCAATTTAATCAGGTTAGTACCGCTCAGATATTTATTGGCAGCATCTTTAACCGTTTGCGGGGTTATCTGGCTGAGGTTTTTAATGTGATCTAAAACCAGATCGGGATTGGTACCCGTTTGAGACGAGCCGCTTAAATGACCTAACCAGAAACTGTTTTCTTTTAACTGCACTTCGGTAGATCGTTTTTCTTCGGCTGTAAACTTCTCTACATCTACCTGTTGGGCACCGCTCTCTTTAACTTTAGCTATTTCTTCCATAGTTGCAGCAATCAGCTTGTCAACATTAGCAGGTGCACAGCTAAAACTCACGGTAATGTTATACCTACCAACCGGAATTTTGCTGTAACTAGCTCTGATCTGTGGCGAATAAACACCGCTTTCTTTTTCGCGCAGGCGCTCAATCAGTTTAATGTTCAGCACTTCTTCAAGCGCATCCATTTGCAGGTTATTGCTTTCGTTATAATCATAATTACCGCTAAACACTAACTGCACAACGCTTTTATCGCCAATACCTTTGTAAACTGTTTTAGTAACCAGCCCTTGCGGCGCACGTATGCCCAGGTCTTTGTATGTTTCGTGGCTGTTGGTAGCCGGCAGGCTGCCTAAGTATTGCTCAAGCAAGGGCTTAATTTGTTCGGCATCAAAGTTACCTACCAGGGTAAATGTAAAACCGCCGGCATCGGCAAAACGGCTTTTGTAAAAAGCATATGCTTTATCAAGGCTGGCAGTATTAAGTTGCGCAACAGTAGGCGTTATACGCCTAAAGTTATGCTGGCTTAAAGTAGCCGCCACCGTATCAGCAAAAACACTTTGTGGGTCGAGGCTGCGGTTGGCCAATACAGATTTGGTTTGCGTTAGTGTAGACTGCCAGATATCGGCATCTTTACGGGGTTGGGTAAAATACAGGTATATTAACTGCAGCGCAGTTTCAAAATCTTTTGGCGATGTACTGCCAGAAATACCTTCGCTGTTTTCATTAATATATGGCGTTACATTAACATTTTTACCCGACAGCATTTTAGCAAGCTGAATCTGGTTAAAACCGGCAATACCGCTGCTGCCCACAATATTGTCGGCCATGTTGTCAGAAATAAAATCAGCATCGGGCGCTAATGAAGTACCACCCATACCATATCCTGTTATCAGGATCTCATCATTTTTAAAGTCGGTTGGTTTTAAGATTACCTTAACCCCGTTTGATAAAGTTAGGGTAGTGGTGCCAACCAATGCATCTTTTTGCTCGGCTGTAACTTTGCCTGCAACAGGCGGTGTAGCCAGCAAAGGCTGGGTGCTTACATTATCAACATAAGCTGTAGCACCTTTGCCTGCGGTATTAACCCAACTTAGTACGGTGGCTTCGTTAGGTAGTTTCGCTTTTTCCTTTTCGGGCGCCATGATAATAATATCACGGTTTTGGTCGCTTATAAATTTACCGGCCAGCGCGTTAATTTCGTTCAGCTTAATTTTATTGATGTTGTTTTTGTGGAACTGGTATTCCCAGTCTATCCCTGGGATTGGTTCCGACTCCAGGAAATTACGCTGATACTCGCCCACAAAAGATACCGACTTGGTTTTATCGCGTTCTTTCCAGGCATTTTCCATGGCTACCATCGTTGCTTCTTTGGCGCGGGTAAACTCGGTTTCGGTAAAACCAAATTTACGGGCACGCTCGGTTTCATTCAATACGGCATCAATAGCAAGCTTCAGCTGATCGGCTGATTTAGCTACCGCAATTTCAGTCAATGCATCCTGGCTACCCAAAAAGCCACTGTAATTTACCTGTCCAAACAAAAACGGCGGATCGGCTTTTTGCGTCAGTTCACTTAAGCGGTTGTTCAACATCTGATTAAAAATATTGGTCCGCATATCTTCCAGGTAACCGATAGTTGTTTTATCGTTATCTTTTGGGTGCTTAATAAAAATTTGCGCCATGGTATAAGGAAACTCCTTATCGGTAGCAATCTTCACTTTTGTACCGGCTTCATAAGGCACTGTATATTTAGTTCGTGCACGCTCATTAGCCGGGTTTTTTAATGCCGAAAAGTTATCCTTAATTAGTTGCTCAACTTTTTTAGGGTCAAAATCGCCCACCACAACTACCGCTTGCAAATCGGGGCGATACCAATCATGGTAAAAACTTTTAATAGTTTCTGGCTGAAAAGTTTTCAGGATATCTACTTTACCAATAGGCAAACGTTGCGCATAACGCGAATTATTAAGCACAACAGGTAGCCATTGTTGCTGTAAGCGTTGCTGGGCATTTTTACCGCGCAAGCGTTCTTCTTCCAAAACCACACCGCGTTCGCTGTTAATTTCGTCGGTATCGAAACTTACGTAGCCTGCCCAGTTGGACAGAATTGAAAATCCTTTTTCAAAAATCTTAACACTATCTGTAGGTAAAGGCAGCTGGAATACGGTTTCATCGAAGGACGTATAAGCATTTAGATCGGCGCCAAACTTAACACCAGATTTTTGCAGGTAATTTACCAGCTGATTTTTAGGAAAATCGCGGGTGCCATTAAAGGCCATGTGCTCGGTAAAGTGGGCAAGGCCTTGTTGCGGATCGCTTTCTAATACAGATCCTACCTTGTTTACCAGGTAAAGCTCGGCGCGGTTTTTAGGCTCCACATTTTTGCGGATGTAGTAAGTAAGGCCGTTGGGCAATTTACCGATAATTACAGCCGGGTCTGCCGGTATAATATCACCTTTAACGGTTACGGCAGTTATCGGTTTTTCGCGCGGCGATACCACAGGTTTTCTTTTAACCTGTGCAAAAGAAGCATTGGCTGCTACAAAAAGTACAATAGCCGCGTACGTATATCCCTTGTTAAAATTCATATAAAAAAATTGGGGTCTGAGTGTTAAATGAAATGGAAGAACATTTAAACCCAAAAATATAATTAAATGAATAAGAATAATACTTAATTACACTTTAATAATGATCTTCTTAATGTATAATGGATACATCATAACCCAGATAAGCAATACAAAAACAAGGGCATCAATAACAGAAGCATTTACCGGCGAAAAATGCGGTGCAAACAGCGTTTGATACAGGTAATCCATACCGCCCATTTTTTTGCCATTATGGTTAACTTTAATAAAGTTGATTAACCCCGGAACAATATCGGCCAGTATATAGGCACTGATAGAATTGGCACCAAACACCAGGAACGGCCAAAAAAGTTTCTTATGTCCCTGTACATCTATAAACCAGTAAGCCAGCGTTAAGCCCACAGTTGATATGCCACCTGCATACAATACATATGAGCTTGACCACAGTGCTTTGTTAATAGGGAAAAACAAATCCCAGATTAACCCTGCCACAATTGCTAAAATACCATAAGTAAATAACCAGGCTGTTTTTGTGTTGCTATCGCGGTCTGTACGTTTTATCCAGGTGCCTACCCGCATCCCAAAAAGAGCAGTACCCACAGATGGAAGCACACCCAGCAATCCTTCAGGGTCCCAGGTTTTGGACGATGCCCACAGGTGGTTAGTAGTAAACACAAGCCTGTCAATCCAAGCCCCCATATTGGTTTCAGGTTCCAGGTTTGGCGCATGGCCATCCGGTACAGGGATAAACGTCATGATGATATAGTAACCCACCAGCGAGATACCCAGCATCCAGTCGAGCGCTTTCTGACTGCTTTTTAGATACAAAAAAGTAGCAATAAAATAAACCACAGCAATGCGTTGCAATACACCCGGGAAACGCAAATGACTTAAACTAGGGTGATAAAATAACTGGATAAGCCAGCTAATGATAATCAGCGTTACCATGCGGCGAAAAGCATGCAGCAGCATTTTGGTATGGTTAGCGGTATCTGCCTTTTTACCCTGCATAGCATATACAATAGATACCCCTGCCATAAATAAGAACGACGGAAAAATAAGGTCTGTGGGGGTACAACCGTTCCATACCGCATGCTCCAGCGGCGGGTAAATATGCGCCCAGTCTCCGGGATCATTTACCAATATCATGGCGGCCATGGTAAAGCCGCGAAAAATATCAAGTGAAAGTAGCCGGGCTGGTTTTGCCGTTAGTTCTGATGTCATGGGGTTATCGTATAATCAGGTTTATAAACTGGATTGTAATTTAAAGTTTTTGCCGAACTAATCAAATACCACAGGTACAAAAAAAGGCTTCTTGAATAAAACAAGAAGCCTTTTAATATTCGGGCCAGGGCCAGATCCGGACAAATCCGAACCCGGCCCGATCCGAGTGAGAGATCTTTAACGTTTAACGTTATATAAATTTATAGCGCACAAATGCTTCCATTGCAGCGTACTCGGCCAGGCCAAGATCGTTGTAGCAACGGGCGGTATCTGCGTTACGATCTTCGGCACGTACCCAAAATTCGCGGGCATCATCGCCAGGGAAAACAGGCCTGTCTTTTTGCGACTGGTGTTTGAAGATAGCGTTACGTTTACGCAATACCTCTTGCGGAGAAAGCGGCACGGCCATTTCAATCTCATGAGTTTCAAATTCAAACCAGGCACCGCGGTAAAGCCACATCCAGCAGTCTTTAACCCATTCTTCGGTTTGGGCCAGGCGTTGCAGTGCTGCCAGTATAATATTAAAACAAACCAGGTGGGTACCATGCGGATCGGCAAAATCGCCGGCGGCAAATACCTGGTGTGGTTTTATTTTTTGCAGCAGCTCCATAGTTAAAAGGATATCCTCTTCGCCTACCGAATTTTTTTGTGTTTTACCGGTTTCGTAAAAAGGCAATGCCATAAAATGGATATTCTCATCTGGCAAACCTGCATAGCGGGCTCCTGAGATAGCTTCTGTTTTACGGATAAAACCTTTTACATTACGAATTTCCTTTGTATCGATCTGGTTAGGCTGTTTAGATGCCAGGAATGTACGCATGTTATCGTAGATCCTTTTCAGCTCAGAATTATCTGCGCCACGGCTGCCTTCAAAATCAATGGCAAATTCCATGTAGCGTAAAACGTCATCGTCCCAAACTGCGGTATTACCAGAAGTTTGGTAAGCTACGTGCACTTCGTGCCCCTGGTCAACCAGGCGAATAAAGGTACCGCCCATTGAGATCACGTCATCATCCGGGTGCGGAGAAAACACAATCGAACGCTTTTTGGCAGGGTTAGCTCTTTCCGGGCGTTGTGAGTCGTCGGCATTGGGCTTACCACCCGGCCAACCGGTAATGGTATGCTGAATCTGGTTAAAAATATCAATGTTGATGTTATAAACCGGGCCTTGTTCTACCGCTAATTGCGCCATGCCATGGTTGTTATAATCATCCTCTGTTAGTTTCAGGATCGGTTTTTTAACCGTTGTAGCCAGCCAGATCACGGCTTTCTTTTTCAGGATGTTAGTCCACACGCAATCTTTAACCAACCATGGGGTATCAAAACGGGTTAATTCTGATGCAGCACCCTCATCCAAAACAAATTCTACATGCTGAGAAAGTTGCAGGTAAGTAGCCGGCACATCGCCGGAAATCTCACCTTCAACAGCTTTTTTAATAATCGGCGCTTTCTTCTGGCTCCATGCCATCAAAACAATTTCACGGGCTTTAAAAATGGTACCCACACCCATGGTGATTGCCTTGGTTGGCACGTTTTGCTTACCACCAAAATCGCGGGCGGCATCACTGCGGGTAAGGTCATCTAGCGTAACCAAACGTGTACCCGAGTTTGGCGCCGAACCCGGCTCGTTAAAACCGATGTGACCTGTACGGCCGATACCCAAAATCTGCATATCCAGGCCGCCTAATTCTTCAATCTGTTTTTCGTAGTTGAGGCAAAATGCAGCAACAGCATCAGGGCTTAAAGTGCCATCCGGGATGTGAATATTGCTTTTTTCGATATCAATATGATCGAAAAGATTTTCGTTCATGAAGGTCACATAGCTTTGCGCAGCAGTTGGCTGCATCGGGTAGTACTCATCCAGGTTAAAGGTGATTACATTTTTAAAGCTAAGGCCTTCTTCCTTGTGCAGGCGTACCAGTTCCTGGTATACTTTAATTGGTGTTACACCTGTTGCCAAACCCAATACGGCTTTGCCGCCGCTTGTTTGCCTTGCCTTAATAAGGTCAGCAATACGTTTGGCTACCTGTACCGAAGCAATTTGCTGGTTGGGGTATACCGTTACCGGTAATTTCTCGTACCGGGTTTCTTCCAGAAGATTTAAACGTGCCATATTTAGCTTTTTTTATATGTATCTTAATATTAACTGCATAAAAAACTCCGCTTAATAACGGAGCTGCTTATACTTTCTCTTTATTGTAATTCTCCATCACCAGTACAGCGGCACCAACCAGTTCGGCATCAAAACCTAATTCTGATACCTTTAACCGGGTGTTGCTTACCAAACGCGGAATGCAATATTTATTCATGGCCTGTTGTATGGGCGCTAATAAAATTTTGCCAACCCGTGCCCCTCGGCCGCTCAACACAATAGTTTGCGGGTTCATGATGTGGGTAAGGATGGCCAATGCCGTACCAATTTTATACCCGGCATCTGCCAATAAGTCTATCGCGAAATGGTCGCCGTTATTCGCCGCTTCCATAATGGCATCACCCGCCATTCTTGCAGAGTAATTGACAATATGCTGCAGGCTCGAGATTTTACCGTCCTTAATACCTGCTATCGCTTTTTCAGCAACGGCCAGCATAGACGCTTCTGCCTCCAGGCAACCTTGTTTACCACAGTTACACAAAGCGCCACCTTCTGACAAAGGTATGTGGCTTAGTTCGCCCGCAAAGCCATCATAGCCGCGGAAAAGTTTACCGTTAATGATCATCCCTAAACCAATACCCCAACCCAGGTTAATTACCATTACTTCCTGCTCGGCTTTGGCAGCACCAAAACGTTGTTCGGCCAGGGCTATTAAGCTCGAGTCGTTATCGATAAAAACGGGCAGGCCTGTAGCTTCGCCAATATAATAGCGCAGGTTTTGCCCGTTGGCATCCAGATAGGTGTAGTTAATACCCTCTGTAATATTGATAAAGCCCGGCATACCGATACCTATACCGGCAATTTTTTCTTTAGCAATGCCGGATGCGGCAATATATTTATTAATGTAGTTGATGAGTGTTTTAAGCGCCTCATCATTATTTAATAATTTAAGTTCGAATGATTGTACGGCGACAATGGGTTCATTCAGCAAATCAAATAATCCAATGCGGACAGATAATTGATCCATAGCTACAGCCACAATGTATAACGCGTCTGCTTTGATGCTATATTTTAGTGGCCTGCGCCCCCCGCTGGATTGGGCATAACCTTGCTCTATCACAAAGCCTTCGGCCACCAATTCATTGATAGACTTGGCTACTAACGGAATACTTTTATCCAGATGGTCGCTTACCTCAGCACACGAAAGCTCTTCATTAAAATAGAAGTGCTTTAAGACTTTATCAGTCAGTCCGCTTTGCTTATCTGTTTTGGCTTTAACCTCCATCTACACAAACTTAAATTAAATTTTTAATAACTCCAAAATACTTTTTAAAAAAATTTAAAAAGTATTTTGGAGTTAAATGATCAACAAAAAACCCCGGCAATAAATTGCCGGGGCCGTATTAATAGTTAATAGTTATTCAGTTTTTACAGCTTAACAGGATTACCATATTTATCGCTGAACTTTTTATAAAGCTGTTTATGCTTATTGTTCAGGTCGATGTTACGGCCCTGAATATATTCGCTGGTAACATCCAGCGTTAACATATCAAGCGCATCGCCTGCAGAAACAAACAGGTTGGCATCTTTACCAACTTCTAACGTACCGGTAGTTTTATCGATACCTAAAATTTTGGCGTTATTGATGGTAATCATTGATAAGGCCTGCTCTTTGGTTAAGCCATAGCCAACAGCCTCGCCAGCCTCGAAAGGCAGGTTGCGCTGACGCCAGAAACCGATACCGGTTAAGCCGTACAATACACCCGCATCCTGCAACAGGTGCGGTAATTTATAAGGCAGGTAAACGTCGTCTTCATCTTTGTCAGGCAAGGTCTGGGTTTCTTTAATAATAACCGGAATGTTGTTTTGCTTCAACAGATCGGCTACGATATAAGATTCTTTACCACCTACAATAACAGCAGAGACATTAAACTTTTTGGCAAAAGCCACAGCTTGTTCAATCTCTTTTGCGCCATCGGCATTAATAAATACTTTTTTAGTACCGTTAAAAAGCCCAACCATTGCATCTAAACGCAAATTGTGTACCGCAGGCTTACCACCGGCTGCATAGCCCTGTGCTTGCGCAAACAGGCTGTAAATTGCATCTATTTGTTTTTGTGCACGCTCGGCAGGTGTTTCTCCTGTTTGTGGGGCACCGGCGCCTCTGCGGCCACGGGCTGCACGCGCAACCGGCCATGTAAGGTGTATACCGATATCTTTTTTGTAAGCGGCATCTTCCCAGTTCCAGCCATCAAGCATCATCACAGATGATTGGCCGGAGATACCACCGCCTTCGGGAGTTGGCTGCGCCAACAAAATACCGTTAGCACGTACAGTAGGGATCACCTTAGAATCTGTATTATAGGCAATTAATGAACGTACATGCGGGTTCAATTCACCGGTTTCCGTATCGTCAACGGTACCACGGGCACCTTCTTCAATTTCCACTAAACCTAAGGTGGTAATAGGGCAAATAAAGCCCGGGTATACCTGCTTACCGGCAGCATCTACAACGGTAGCACCTGCTGTTGCAGGTGCAGCACCTTCGCCTATGGCGGTAATTTTACCTTTATCAAAGGCAACATAGCCATTGCTGATTACGCGGCCGTTACCAATGTGGATGGTTGCACCTGTAATTACAATAGGCCCGTTTTGAGGCTTGGCAGGCACTATGGTCTCCTGTCCGAAGGCAAGTACCGAAGTGAGCAGCAATCCTCCAAAACCTAATAATATTTTCTTTTTCATGATTGAAACTGTGCTAAAGGATTACTTTTTATTTTGAACTGATTGCTGAGTTGCTGACTGATCTTGTACCAAGCCATTGTATGCATCGGCAACTACGTAAGCGCTTTCCTCAATATCATCGCAAGTGTATAACTGGCGGCGGCGGGGAGCACCTGCACGTTGTGTTGCAGAACCTGCATTTTTAATTTGCAGCATTTTTTGGATAATGCGGCCTTCTTCTGCCTTCATTTCTTTTTGGCGTGAAGCGTCTTTTTCATAATCCCAATAAGGCACACCGTCAACATAAGTTTTTTCTGCTACGGCATAAATAGAAAGCGGGTCTGCAGACCATAATACCAAATCGGCATCTTTACCGGCTTTGATACTACCTACACGGCCGTCAATGTGCAGCATTTTGGCGGGGTTAAGGGTAACCAGCTTCAATGCTTCTTCTTCGCTCATTTTACCATAGGTAACAGATTTACCGGCTTCCTGGTTAAGGCGGCGGGCCATCTCGGCATCGTCAGAGTTAATGGCAACTGTAATACCTTCAGCAGTCATGATGTTGGCATTGTACGGAATGGCATCCTGTACTTCCATTTTATAAGCCCACCAATCAGAGAAAGTAGAGGCAGCAATACCGCGTGCTTTCATTTTGTCAGCAACTTTATAACCTTCCAAAATGTGGGTAAAGGTATTGATCTTAAAGCCCATGCTATCTGAAACGTGCATCAGCATGTTGATTTCAGACTGTACGTAAGAGTGGCAGGTAATGTGGCGTGTATCATCGAGGATCTCAGCCAATGCTTCCAGTTCCAGGTCGCGGCGTACGTTGTTACCTTTTACAGCGCGTGCAGCTTTGTATTCTTTAGCGCGGGTAAAGGCATCTACATAAACCTGCTCTACACCCATGCGGGTTTGCGGAAAACGCACATTAGGGCCAAACTGTTGCGGCGAGTTACTTTGTTTTACGTTTTCGCCCAACGCAAATTTGATAAACTGCGGTGCGCCTTCATATTTCATTTGCTCTGGCGTAACGCCCCAACGGTGTTTAATGATATAGGTTTGGCCACCAATTGGGTTAGCAGAACCATGCAAAATGTGCGAGATGGTAACACCACCTGCCAGCTGACGGTAAATGTTAACATCGGTAGCATCCAATACATCGCCAATACGAACTTCTGAAGTTACCGCCTGCGTACCTTCGTTAACACCACCAGTCACAGCAATGTGCGAGTGCTCGTCTACAATGCCCGCAGACAGGTGCTTACCGGTTGCATCAATTACTTTTGCGGTACCTGCAGGCAGGTTTTTACCAATGGCTTTGATTTTACCGTTCTCAATTAATACGTCGGTATTTTTAAGGATACCGTCATTTTCGTTAGTCCAAACGGTAGCATTTTTAAATAGTGTTGTTTCTGCTTTAGGTACTTCAACATAACCGTAAGCAGCAAAAGGATAAACAACTGCACCAACAGGGCCAGGAGTTGCAGGCTGACGAGGGCCACCAGCTTGAGGGCCACCCTGACCTCCACGTGCAAAACCAGCACCACCAGCAGGTGCGGCAGGAGCCGGGCCGGTGTAAGCAGCAGTCCATTTAAATTCGGTACCATCTGGTGCTGTACCTGTACCGCTTAAAGTAACAGGCGACATTGATGAAATATATCCGCTCAGGCGAACAGTACCTGCAGGCTGACGAGAGGTAAAATAAATACCTAACAGATCGCCTGTGCGGGTAATGGTACCGGGTGTGCGGGTACTATCCGGGCCAAATGCTACGCTGTAAGTACCAGGGGTACCACTGATAGCCAGGCTTCCATTAGATACATCGCTTTTGAATGCATAAGTACCGCGCAGGTCGGTTATATCCATTTTGCTCACTACAAAGGGGCGGCCTTCCGACCATGTTTCGTAGATCACGTTATCTGCCTTAAACAAATTATCAGATGTGATAATAAAGTTGGCCAGTTTGCCTTTGGCAAGGGTACCTACTTTATCAGATACGCCCAGCATTTCGGCAGGTGCTTCGGTTAAAGCTACCAATGCTTGTTTTTCTGTCAGGCCACTGGTAATAGCGCTGCGTAAGTTAGTCCAGAAATCTTTTGAGGTGGTTAAACCGTAAGAGGTAATTGCAAATTTAATACCTGCTTTTTCTAAAGCTGCAGGGTTAGTCGGCGCCAATTCCCAGTCTTTCAATTGCTCATAAGTTATATTGCGGGCATCCAGAGGGTCTTCCACATCATAAGGGGCGGCAAAATTAAGCGGGATAATAAAGCTGCTGCCGGTAGCTTTCATAGCAGCAATGTTCTGGTATTCTTTACCGTCAGATTTAAGGATGTATTGTTTGCCAAACTCTTTGGCAATTTTATCGGCACGTAAAGCGCTTTGCATATCGCTTACCTCAAAAATCTGCGGTAAAGCCTGGGTACGGTTAAACTCATTTAAAGAGATATTATACTCTGTTTTTTGAGATTTATACCATGCAGCATCCAAATAAGTTTGGCGAATTAACGCGATGGTACCCATTAATGATGATGGATAGTTGGTGGCCGCAGTACCTTTGGTAAATGAGTAATTAGCCGATGCCTGATCGTTGATCACAACCAGGTTGTCGCGCTCGTCTGCAAGTGATACTACCGAAGATGTACCACGCGCAATACCATCACGTATCAGTGAGTTTACTGCTGCAAAGCCGTTACGCTTATATTCTTCTGCGGTGGCGCTATTAACATGGAAAATAGTTTTAGCATTTACATCCGGCCGGATAGCCTCGTTCCAACCGTAAGCACCGGCTTTGGTGGATACTGGTACAGACACCCGCGGGCCGCCAAAATTAAAGGCAGCAGTTTGGCGTGGTGCATCGGGCATACCATAGGTGGTGTAAGCATCTACAAGGCCGGGGTAAATGTATTTGCCTTTTAAATCTACAGTTACATAGCCTTTGGGTATAACAATACCCGCACCAACAGCTTCTATAACCCTATCTTTTACCAACAAGGTAGCGTTGGTTAATGTTTGCTCGCCACTAACCACAATGGTGGCGTTAGTGAAAGCGTACTGCCCGGGCCTTACATCCCACGCGCCATTAACCGGAAAGGTTTCTTGTGCACGGGTAAGTTGAACGACCAACAGGGCAAAACAGAAAAGTAAAATTTTTTTCATTTCGTTTAGTTGAGTTTAATCGCTCTAAATTATTTAACATTTTGTTCAAAATATTATAATATTACGTTGATCATACATTTGTTACAAGCTAATTTTAGATTTTAGACCTCTCATTTTATCGTATCTTCGCAAAAAATAAATTCAAAAAGCATGAATGCCTATACTATTTTCAAATATGCCCACTCTGGATTAAGGTATATCGTAGCTATCCTGTTATTGTTGGCTATAATACAGTCATTAGCAGGCTGGTTTGGTAAAAAAGCCTACACAGAGGGTAACCGCAAGGTTAATTTGTTTGCCATGATCTCGGCACACACTCAATTATTGTTTGGTTTAGTATTATATTTTTTGAGTCCGTTTGTACAGTTCAGTGCCAACACAATGAAGGATGCAACCACCCGTTATTGGACGGTAGAACACATCACCATGATGATAGCTGCGCTGGTATTTATTACCATCGGCCATGCCAAATCAAAACGTGCTAATACCGCTGAGGCTAAGCATAAAACAATTGCAATATTCTATATTTTGGCCGTTGTGATCATTGTAGTGGCACTTAGCGCAGGGCATGTGCCATTATTGGGTACGTCGGCATAAAAAAAAATTAACATTATTTTAACAAAATAATTTGCGTATTCAATTAAATATATAATATTTGTTCTCCAACATGATCAAAATCAACTTCATAACCAAAAGCTGGTGGCACCGTAAAATTACGGTAGCCGGAGGAGATTATTGATTAGACTTTACTAACCAATTGTAAACCTGATATTAGCCCGGCAGCAACCTCTGCCGGGCTTTTTATTTAAAAATATTTTTTAAACAACAAAAATGAACAAGCACACCATACAAACAACTTACAAAAAGCTACTGGCTGATACCACCACACCGGTAAGCATCTTTTTAAGATTGCGCGATGTTTTCCCCAACTCGTTACTGCTGGAAAGTTCTGACTACCACAGCCGCGAGAACAGCATGAGCTATGTATGCTGCGAACCCATTGCCGGGTTGGTTTTAACCGACGGCCAGCTTAAAAAGAAATACCCCGATGGCACACATTTTACCCTGGAAGAAGGCCGTTTTGACCTGGTAACCGAGGTAGACCAGTTTCTGAAAGATTTTGAGGTGAATGATCCCGGCCTTAAAATAATTTCTAACGGCTTTTTTG
>NZ_MPPL01000001.1:4588507-4592238 GCF_001911425.1 Mucilaginibacter polytrichastri
TTTACCCACGAGGCAGTAGAACATTTTGAAACCATCCGTTTAAAGAAAGATGCTGATGATTATCGCAAGATACCGACCATGCAGTATCATATCTATAAGTACATCATCGCGATAGATCACTTTAAGAATGAGCTTTATATATTCAACAACCAAACAGCAGGCGATACTGCTACCGATGGTTTAGAGAAACTGGAATACCTTATCAAGAATAAAAACTTCCCGGAATATCATTTCCAGCTAAATGGCGAAGAAGAATCAAACTTAACCGATCAGCAGTTTATGGATACTGTTGATAAAATGAAGCAGCATATTTTCCGTGGAGATGTGTTTCAGATCGTTCCGTCGAGAGCTTTCTCCCGGAAGTTTTTGGGCGATGAATTTAACGTTTACCGTGCGCTGCGCTCTATCAACCCTTCGCCCTACCTGTTTTATTTTGATTATGGCGATTTCCGCATATTCGGTTCATCGCCCGAGGCACAGATAACCATCAAAAATCGCGTAGCGAGCATCTTCCCTATTGCAGGCACCTTTAAACGTACCGGCGATGATGAAAAAGATGCAGCCCTGGCCCGCAACCTCGAGAACGACCCTAAAGAGTCTGCAGAACACGTAATGCTGGTAGACCTGGCCCGTAATGATCTGAGCCGCCATTGTACCCAGGTTTCTGTAAAGGCATTTAAAGAAGTGCAGTATTATTCGCATGTAATCCATTTAGTATCGCAGGTAACCGGGAGATTGCACGATGGCGTTTCATCCTTTAAAATTGTGGCCGATACCTTCCCGGCGGGTACGCTAAGCGGCGCACCAAAATTCCGCGCGATGGAAATTATTGATGCCAACGAGAACATCAAACGCAGTTTTTACAGTGGAGCCATTGGCTTCATTGGCTTTAACGGCGATTTTAATCATGCCATCATGATTCGTTCGTTTTTAAGCAAGAACAACACCCTGCATTACCAGGCCGGTGCCGGCATTGTAGCAGACTCGGTGCCCGAAATGGAATTGAATGAAGTAGGCAACAAGATTGCTGCCCTGCATAAAGCGCTGTTGCTGGCAGAAGAACTGTAATTGGACAAAGGACTTTTAGATAAAGGATAAAAGACATTAAAAATGGAAACTCAAAATACAACTGCCCACTCCCCCTTCAGGGGGTCGGGGGGTAAAATTCTAATAATAGATAACTACGATTCTTTCACCTATAACCTGGTACATCTGGTTAACGAACTGGGCATGGAGTGCGAAGTGTGGAGAAATGATCAGTTTAAACTGGAAGACGTAGCCCAATTTGATAAGATCATCCTGTCGCCGGGGCCCGGCATCCCATCCGAAGCAGGCTTATTACTGGATGTGATTAAAGAATATGCACCTAAGAAAAGTATTTTTGGTGTATGTTTGGGTCAGCAGGCTATTGCCGAGGCTTTTGGCGGCACATTGCACAACCTAAGCCGCCCGATGCATGGCATTGCCACCCCTATTAAGGTGGTTGATGCAACCGAGCAACTGTTTATCGATTTGCCCCAACACATTAACGTTGGCCGTTATCACTCTTGGGTAGTAACCCCGGCAGATTTGCCTGCCGAACTGGTAGTTACCGCCATAGATGAAAAGGATCAATCTATCATGGCCTTGCGCCACAAAGATTACGATGTTCGCGGTGTACAGTTTCACCCGGAGTCGATACTGACGGAGTACGGTAAAGAGATGATGCAAAATTGGTTGAAAGGATAAAGATAAATTAACTCACTTTGTCATTGCGAGCTTTAGAAGGCCCCCTCTAAATCTCCGTAAGGGAGAAGGTCTTTTTAAAGCCCTCTCCCCCGGAGAGGGTTGGGTGAGGCTAAACCCCGCAATTACAATAATAAAAGGGCATGAATATACTTGATAAAATAGTCGCTCATAAAAAAATAGAGGTTGAAGCCGCTAAAGCACGTTTCTCTTACACACAGTTAGAGGAGTCGGAGTTTTTTGCGCGCCAGCCCTATTCGTTAAACCAGTTCTTGCTCGATCCGGCACGCAGCGGTATTATTGCCGAGTTTAAGCGCAAATCGCCATCGAAAGGGATTATTAACGACCAGGTGAGTGTAGAAGATGTAACCACCGGTTACAATGCCGCAGGCGCGTCTGCTATATCTGTATTAACAGACCGAAACTTTTTTATGGGCCGCAAGCTCGATCTGACCAAAGCACGCAAGGTGAACGACATCCCGCTGCTGCGAAAGGATTTTATGATAGATGAGTACCAGATTGTAGAAGCCAAAGCCATTGGCGCGGATATTATATTGTTGATTGCCGCGATATTAACACCTGCGCAGATTAAGCAATTTGCCGGAATGGCAAAAAGTTTAGGACTAAGTGTGCTGTTAGAGGTGCATAACCTCGAAGAACTGCAACGCAGCATAGACCCAAACCTAAGCGCCATTGGTGTAAACAACCGTAACCTGGCCGATTTCACTGTTTCGGTAGAAACCTCGTTTCAACTGGCCCAACATATCCCAGACGAGTTTACCAAGATATCAGAAAGCGCCATCAGCAACACGCAGGTAATTAAAGAACTAAAGCAGGCCGGCTATAACGGATTTTTAATAGGCGAGAATTTTATGAAGCAGGAAAATCCGGGCCAAGCAATGGCGGATTTTGTGAAAGGGTTATAAGAAAAATGCACGTAATTGCGAGGTACGAAGCACTCCCCAGCCTACAGAGCCGCTCTGTACAATTCACGATTGCTTCGTTCCTCGCAATTACGGGTTGAGCGGCCCTTGCTCCTGTTTCTTGTATCTTGTTTCTAACCACCACTGCCAATTTGTACTGTTTTGATAACTGGCATTGGTATTGTTATATTAGTATTAATGAAGCAAAAATTTTATGATACTGCTGTGAAGCAGGAAAAAGCTGTGTTGGTGGGTGTTGTTACACCCAATGTAACCGACGATCAGCAAAAAGAATTCTTGGAAGAGCTGCAATTTTTGGTGGAGACCGCCGGTGGAGAAACCGTGAAGTGGTTTACACAAAAACTGCAAAGGCCGGAGCGTGCCACATTTGTGGGAACCGGTAAGCTGGAAGAAATAAAAGAATACGTTACATCCGAAGAAATTGATATGGTGGTTTTTGATGACGAGCTTTCGCCATCGCAGCTGCGTAATATTGAGCGCGAACTCGGTGTTAAAATATTAGACCGCAATAATTTAATCCTCGACATTTTTGCTGGTCGTGCACAAACGGCGCAGGCAAAATCGCAGGTGGAGCTGGCCCAGTTACAATATTTGTTGCCCCGGTTAACCAGATTATGGACTCACTTAGAGCGCCAAAAGGGTGGTATCGGTATGCGCGGGCCGGGTGAGTCGCAGATAGAAACGGACAGGCGTTTAATCTTGAACAAGATTTCTTTGCTGAAAGACAAACTAAAGCTGATAGACCGTCAAAATGAAACCCAACGCAAAAACCGTAGCCAAATGGTACGTGTGGCATTAGTGGGTTATACCAACGTTGGTAAATCAACCATCATGAACATGATCTCCAAATCGGAGGTATTTGCTGAGAATAAATTATTTGCCACGCTGGATACCACGGTGCGTAAGGTGGTAATTGAGAATGTTCCATTCCTGCTCTCAGACACGGTTGGGTTTATCCGCAAGCTGCCTCACCATTTGGTAGAGTGTTTTAAATCGACCCTGGATGAAGTTAGAGAGGCTGATATATTGGTTCACGTGGTTGACGTATCGCACCCTAATTTT
>NZ_MPPL01000001.1:4592248-4610827 GCF_001911425.1 Mucilaginibacter polytrichastri
GACCAGATTCGCACGGTAAACGAAACCTTGAAAGAACTGGGTGCTATCGACAAGCAAATGATCACCGTTTTTAACAAGATAGACGCTTATCAGCCCATCCAGGTACATGCCGAAGATGAAGCTCACCAGTTAACTTTAGAGGAGTTTAAAAACAGCTGGATGGCGAATAATAACAGCCCGGCGATATTTATCTCGGCACTGCATAAAGAAAATATTGATGAATTCAGGAAGCTATTATATGATCATATCGTGGCTATACATAGTGTAAGATATCCTTACGATCATTTGCTTTATTAAGAGAGGCGAGAATCAGGAATCAAGATTTTAAAAAAGGCGAAATGCGATTGCAATGCAATCGCATTTCGCCTTTTTTGTCATTCAGAGAGCCAGCGAAGAATCTTCTGCGCCTGGTAATTCTACTGAGCAAATCGAACTATCTATTGAAGAAGATTCTTCGCTGGCTCTCTGAATGACAAAAAATAACATAACCACTGTTCTCCCTTTAGAGGATTAAGTGGCTACAAATATCTCACCATTTATCTCCGGAATAATCCCCTTCTCTTTCGCGGTATCAAACAATAAATTAATCGCTTTCCTGCCTTCTATGCCCAATTCAACCGAGTATTTGTTAACGTAAAGATCAATATGCTTATACATCACCTCTTCGCTCATTTCCTGGGCATGAGAGCGGATAAACTCCAGTCCCGATTTTGGATCGGCAAAGGCAAACTCAACCGATTTGCGGATGAGGCGGTTTACTTTCTGCTGCACCTCTAGTGGCAGATTACGGTTTACCACTATACCACCAAGCGGTATGGCACAACCGGTTTCCTTTTCCCAGTAATCGCCCAGGTCAATGATTTTTTTTAGGCCTTTGTTCTGGTAGGTAAAGCGGTTTTCGTGGATAATTAATCCTACATCAACTTTTCCTGTTAGTACAGCATCTTCAATTTCAGAAAAAACAAGCTCTTGTTTATTGGTTGCCTGCGGGAAAGCCAAGCCTAACAAAAAGTTGGCTGTGGTGTACTTCCCGGGGATGCCAATCCTTACATCAGCGCCGGATGTTTTAAGTTTCTCACGTAACTCATCCGGGTCGCATTTACAAATCAGCATCGGACCAACACCAAAACCCAGGGCACTACCTGCATCCAATAAAGCATATTGGTTTACCATGTAAGCGAAGGCATGGTAGCTTAGCTTAGTAATATCCAATTCGCCACGGAAAGCTTTTTGGTTCAGCGTTTCCACGTCATCATAAAACACTTCAAATTCTAAACCTTCGGTATCTATTTTATGGTGAATAAGGGCATCGAAAATAAAAGTATCATTGGGGCATGGCGAAAAGCCAAGTGTTAGTTTCATAGTAGTGAATTTTGAATGGTGAGTTGCGAGTTAAAAGCACTCCCTTTGTAAAACTCAGGACTCACTATTCAAAACCCGCAACATACTTTCGGCAAATGTATTTAGATTTTTAACGGCTAAACCTATCTTCCAGGCATCGCGATTACGTTTTTCTACATAATTTGACACTGCTCTGATTTGCACACAAGCTATACCGGCCTGCCGGCAGGCATAAAATACAGCCGCTCCTTCCATGCTTTCCAATTGCGGGTTCAGTCGCTCTGCTATTTTTTCTATCGATGCCTCATTACCATGCACCTTGTTAACCGTAATGGCTTTTACCTGTTTAATGTTTAAAAATGGGTGCCCGTTAGGCTTATAGGTTATTTCACCAAAACCCAAATTGGTTAAAGAGAGAAAGCGCCCATCATCTTCGGCACCAAGTTCAGAGAAAGTATCTTCAATAATCTCTACCACCTCGCCAAGAACTATATTACGATCAAAGCTACCTGCAATACCCAGGTTAATTACCAGATCATATTTATTTACGGCCAAATGTGTACCCAAAGCATAAGCAGTAGCCACCATACCAACGCCGGTAATAAGGATCTCTATTTGTTTGCTACCGATGTTAAAAGACAAATCCTTATCAACCGCATCAATGCTCCCGGCATCAGATTCTGTACTCCAGGCACCCGATTCTGACTCCAGTGTCTCTATCAGCGAGCCTATCTCGACCCTTGTAGCTGCTACAATTAATATATGCATGGCTTAATTATTTGATGACTAAGATAAAACAACCTGCCTGTTTTTGTTTTGTATATTTGCACCAATTATTAGTTATGATGATACATATAACGCGCAAAGAGCATTTTAATGCAGCTCACCGAATGTACCGGGAAGAGTGGAGCGCCGAGAAAAACCAGGAAGTATTTGGCAAATGCGCCAACCCTAACTGGCACGGGCATAATTACAACCTGTTTGTAACTGTAAAAGGCGAAATAACCCATGCTACGGGCTATTTGATAGATCTTAAAGAATTAAAAGAGATCATCAATGAACACGTGATAGAAAAACTGGACCACAAGAACCTGAATCTTGACGTGCCCTTTATGGCAGGCAAAATGGCTTCGACCGAGTTGCTGACCATTGAGATCTTTAATCAGTTAAAAGGCCCTATTGAAGCTTACGAAGGTGTATTTTTACACTCTGTTAGATTATTTGAAACCGAAAATAACTCCGCCGAATACTTTGGCGATTAATATTATTTATGGACCACGACGATGACAACCTGCCCGACCGCGATGCGGGAATAGAGGGATACCAGAAAATAGACCGTTACAACCCTCAATTGATTGAGAGCCTGAGTGGCCACTACCATGAGGTATTAAAACAAATTGGCGAAAACCCCGAGCGCGAAGGTCTACTTAAAACCCCCGAGCGCGTAGCCAAAGCACTGATGTACCTTACCCATGGTTATGATCTGGATGCCAAAGAGATCCTAAAATCGGCCATGTTTAAAGAGGAGTACAGCCAAATGGTGGTAGTAAAAGACATTGAAGTATACTCGATGTGTGAACACCATATGCTGCCTTTTTTTGGCAAGGCACATATTGCTTACATCCCCAACGGGCATGTGGTAGGCTTAAGCAAAATACCGCGCATAGTTGATGTATTTGCCCGTCGCCTGCAGGTACAAGAACGCCTGACTAACGAAATTCGCGATTGTATCCAGGAAACACTTAACCCTATTGGTGTTGGTGTGGTAATAGAGTGCCGCCACCTTTGCATGAGCATGCGTGGTGTGCAAAAGCAAAACTCGGTAACCACCACATCGGCATTTACGGGCGCATTTTTAATGGATAAAACACGTACGGAATTTTTAAATTTGATCTCTTCAAAACTGTCATAATAATATCGTCATTGCGAGGTACCTTGTTGTATAAGCCTCACCCAACCCTCTCCGAAGGAGAGCGTATTAAGAAGTCTCCCCTTCCGGGGGAGATTTAGAGGGGGCTTCGCCATTGCTTCGTTCCTCGCGATGACAAATTGAACTTAATCAACTAATAACCAAACATTGAAAGCATACATATTCCCCGGTCAGGGTGCCCAGTTTATTGGCATGGGAAAAGACCTTTACGAGCAGTCTGAACAAGCACATTCACTTTTTGAACAAGCTAACGAAATTTTAGGTTTCCGCATCACCGACATTATGTTTAGCGGTACTGAAGACCAACTTAAACAAACCAGCGTTACCCAACCGGCAATATTTTTACACTCAGTAATATTAGCCACCGTTTTGGGCAATGAGTTTAAACCAGAAATGATTGCCGGCCACTCACTGGGCGAATTTTCTGCATTGGTTTCTGCCGGAGCGTTATCTTTCGAAGACGGTTTACGTTTAGTAGCCGCACGGGCTAACGCCATGCAAAAAGCCTGCGAAATTCAACCCTCAACCATGGCCGCGGTTTTAGGCCTGGATGATTTTACGGTAGAGGATATTTGCCATCGGGTTAGCGACATTGTGGTACCGGCAAATTACAATTGCCCAAGCCAATTAGTAATATCAGGCACAATTGCCGGCGTAGACAAGGCCTGCGAACTATTATTAGCAGCTGGCGCAAAAAGAGCTTTAAAATTAAACGTAGGTGGTGCATTCCACTCGCCGCTAATGGAATCAGCACGTGTTGAATTGGAGGCTGCTATTATAGCTACTGAAGTTAAAGCACCTATATGCCCCATCTATCAAAATATCGATGCCAAACCATATACAGACCCTGAGCATATTAAGCGCAACCTTATTTTGCAGCTTACAGGTGCCGTTAGGTGGACACAAATTGTAAAACACATGCTGGAAGATGGAGCAACCTCATTTACCGAAGTTGGGCCGGGCAATGTATTGCAAGGCCTGGTAAAAAAAGTAGACCGCGCCATACCAACCAGTAGCGCATCTATAGCACAATAAAAAATTTAAAAGCCACAAACTAAAGTGGCTTTTATTTTTTATACTAAATTTACCCATCAACACTGCCATTTTTGACCGCTCTTGCTAAAATACGCCTGCTACTGGCACTTATCTGCGCCAGCCTTTTACTTACAGCTGTAGTTGTACAGCATACCTATACCCCAAAAAACAACCTAGAACAACCTGGACAAGCGCTAGAACGTTCTTTGAACGCCAAAGAAGCTTACATAAATAACATTTTAAACAACAAAGCAAGTTTCGATAGTTTACGCACGTTGCCTAACAGCGAAAGCCGCTCGCTTAATTTCATTAAAGAGGTAACTACCCAAAACAGAGTGTGGCTGGCAACCATGGTAAACAATCGATTAACTTTTTGGAGCGGCGTAAAAGTATTGCCAGATACACTGCGACCCATAAAAGAAGGGCGTTCATTTGTAAAAATGCCCAATGGTTATTACGAAGCTATCCGTAAAACATCAGGTAATTTTACAGCTATTTTTTACATACCTGTTAAATGGGGATATAGCCTGCAAAACAAATACCTACAAAATATTTTTGACGAAGGCCTTACCGCCGACAGCAGTTTAGCACTTGCCGACATTACTGATAAAAATGTTTACTACATACACAGTATAGATCACCAGTACTTGTTTTCGGTAAAAATTAAACCCAACCACACCAATCATAATTTTTACCTGTTTGTAACTATACTTTGGGTGCTCAGTTTTACCTGCATGTGCTTGCTGATACATGTTTTGTGTAAATACATAGCAACTAAAGGGTATCTGCTGCTTTCTTTTTTTACGCTTGCTGCTTTTATAATATTACTGCGCACCGCAAACCAGGTATTTCACTGGCCCGGTTATGTATCTCAGTTTAGCCTGTTCGATCCAAAATATTATTCGGCCGGACCTGTATTTCCCTCCCTGGGCGATTTTTGCATTAACATGCTCATGCTATTCTGGTTTATTGCCTTTATTTACAAATACAGGCATCATCTTATTAAACCAGTTAGAAATAAACCGCTAGGATATATCATCATTTCGGGTTGCGTTATTACCATACTGTCAGGACTGGTTTTATTTGTAAACCTATTTTACCACATGGTTATTACATCAAAGGTAAACTTTGATGTAAGCAACGTACTCAACCTTTCGCTTTACAGCCTGATAGGTATTATCATGGTATGTTTTATCTTCCTCATTATTAACCTGGCCGATGAAATATTACTTGTAATTGCCCAAAGGGTTAAAATACCAGTAATGCATAAAGCAGTATTGCTTTTTATAGGGGTTATTATAGCCACTATTATTAACAGCATTTATGCTCCATTTACACTGTTTTATATATTTGCAGGGCTGGTAGTAGCTATAAGGGCTTACGTGGTATGGTATAAAAACGGGCAAATTAACGCTACTGCATTTTTAGGTGTGCTAATATTAAGCGCGCTTATCGCATCTGTTAAACTAAATGCGTTTCAAAACCAGCGGGAACACGAAAACCGCAAACTCCTTATTAAAAAGCTGGAAGCAGCTGATGACAAAGGCGCCGACTTTATTTTTAGCAAAATTGAACAGCAGATCATAACCGATAAATTTTTGACCCGCTATTTTGAAGACAATATTCATAATAACGATTATCTGCGTTCCCATTTTCAAAAAACCTACTTCGACGGCTACCTATCTAAATACGACTTTAAGATCTATGAATTTGATAACAACGGAAAATCCATATCAAACGACAATACTTACATTTTAGATAACTTTAAGGATATGGTGGTTTTTAGCGCCATTAAAGTATCTAAATATTTTTACCGCGAAAACGATTCATTTGGGTTCCAAAGCTATTTTGCCTTGTTGCCACTACAGGTAGATGGCAAAAATTTGGGCACTTTTGTAATTGCACTAAAATCTAAACCGCTGCAATACACCAACTCATTTCCAGAACTATTGGTAGATGAGCAGCTAAAGCTTGACAATGAATTTAAGGGATACTCTTACGCATTTTATAGCGACAATCATCTGTTAAGCCAAAGCGGCCAGTACACTTATAACTTATTTAACAATGAGTTTAACGGGCCTACCAAACAATATTTGTTTAAAAACACATCGGGAAACGACCAGCCGTGGTATAAGGCATTTACCAATTTTAATCACCTCATTTACAAGCCCAGCGCTCGAAAAACGATCGTGATCAGTAAACTGGAATATCCGGTACTGTATGGCATCACATCATTAACCTTCTTTTTTGTACTGATGCTGATATTCAACGCCATTGTAATGGGGTCAAGATGGCTGTGGGACCATGTAAGGTTTATTACCATTAATGATAAAGATATTTTTTGGAATTTCAATGTCAATTTCGACCAGATACTTTACAAAACGCGCATCCAGTTCTCCATGATATTTGCTGTAGTAGTTACCCTGCTACTGGTGGGTATCATTACCTATTTTTCTATTACAGCAC
Source organism: Mucilaginibacter polytrichastri (assembly GCF_001911425.1). GTDB lineage: Bacteria > Bacteroidota > Bacteroidia > Sphingobacteriales > Sphingobacteriaceae > Mucilaginibacter > Mucilaginibacter polytrichastri. The sequence goes on from NZ_MPPL01000001.1 coordinate 4,599,021, forward strand.
AATATCACGAACAACAGGTAAGCTCTATTACAGATCGTATCACCCGGATAGCGTCTGCATTTGAAAACCATATCGACAACCAAACAACGCCCCTTAATCCCGAAACACAGGTAAGCTTTAACGCCTTTGCCGACGCCTACTCTACCGATTTAACGCTGTACGACCGCGACGGTAAATTGCTTTACACCACGCAACCTAAAATATATAACCTGGGCCTGCTGGCACCACGTATGAACGGCAAGGCATATGTATATCTGAGTAAATTGCAAAAATCTGAACTGGTAAATGAAGAGCACATTGGCAACCTCAGTTATACAGCTGGTTATGCACCTATACGCAACGCGCAAAATGAGACCGTGGCCTTTTTGCAACTGCCCTTCTTCTCAAACGAGGCCGAATTAACCGAACGCATCGGCGCATTGCTTAACGCCATGATTAATATTTATGCGCTGATATTTATTGCTATAGGCTTGTTTGCCATATTGGTAGCAAGGCAAATTACCAACCCGCTTAGTTTTATACAGCATAGCCTCAGCAAAACCATTTACGGCCGCAAAAACGAACCTATTGTTTGGCGACGCAATGATGAGATAGGCTCGCTGGTGAAAGAATACAATAATATGATTGCCGCGCTGGAGTATAGCGCCAGCCGCCTGGCGCAATCTGAGCGCGAAAGCGCCTGGCGCGAAATGGCCAAACAAGTTGCCCATGAAATTAAAAACCCGCTAACCCCACTAAAACTAGGCTTGCAACTGCTCGAAAAATCATGGAAGGATAAAGACCCGAAGTTTGATGCCAAGTTCGAGCGTTTCAGCAAATCGTTTGTGGAGCAGATCGAGAGCCTTTCATCAATTGCGTCTGAGTTTTCGGCCTTTGCCAAAATGCCCGATACCCGTATGCAAAAGCTGGATGTTATTGAGTTACTTACCCAAGCCGTTACCATTTTTAAACAAATGGATAACGTAACCATCCATTTCAATGCGCCCGAACAACCTTTCCTAATTATTGCAGACCGCGACCAGTTGCTGCGCTGCTTTAATAACCTACTCAAAAACGCAATTGAAGCCATGCCGCCGAGCCGGCCGGGTATCATTGATATTGATTATAGCATTGAAGGCCGCTCTATCCTTATCAACGTACGCGATAATGGTAATGGTATCCCCGAAAACTTACGCACCAAAATATTTGAACCCAATTTCACTACCAAAAGCTCGGGTACAGGCTTGGGTTTAGCATTTGTAAAAAACTCGATCGAAAATGCCGGTGGTAAAGTATGGTTCGAAACGGTGCTGGAAAAGGGCACTGTGTTTCATTTAAACTTGCCGCAGGCACAGGCGTAAGGAGAAGCAGGAATTGAGAACCAGGAATCAAAAGTAAATTTTGAACCGGTTATCTAAGTACAAGCATATCAATATTCCTTTCGGCTTCAATAAGTTTTAACCCCAAGTTGTGGAGAGCGTTTTGCAGGTCGCCTTTCTTTTCTGCCATGTATGTGAATTTGATATTATAAAGGTTATTATTACCCGTCTCATCCAATACCGGTCTGTTAACAAGGCCAAAGTTTTCAAGGTAATCTGCTATACAATTTAGCCGCACGCTCTCACCGTTAAAACTTCCACTGCCTCCATCAAAGTCTTTCTCTTCAATATGGGATCTATTGAGCAAATTTACTTTAGCAGAATCTGCAATAGTAAGTATGTACACTGGCTTTACCCTTTTTTCTATACTGGCCTGAAGTTCGAACCTGGTTTTTAATTCATTTTGCAAAGTCGTAAACAACATTTTCTCCTGCCCTTTTGGCACTATAATATCCATACAGTAATTTTGCTTATCTTCTTTCACCACTCGGTTTGGTGTCTGGTCTATTGTTCGCTTATTAGAAAAATTACCGTAAGCAATCCTATAAATGATCTCCAATGGAACGTTGATCATGCAAATACGCCTGTTTTTAAATACCGGGCTTTGCTGGTATGATTTAGATGAACTACCTGCTCCTTTAATTTCGGGTTGTATTAAAAAACGGCTTTGCGTATTTGTATCTGTCGGGAAATAGGTATCCCAAGGGTTCTCATCTCTTATTGTATCTTCTTTTAGCGGCAAATTAATTCTTATACCCTGTATTACATCAGCAATAACCTTTGCTGTAATATTTTGCGGTTCGGTAATGGCAACAACGGTTCCATTTTCATCTATTAATACCGAATGAGGTATAATATGGTATGGAAAATATTTGCCGAAATTATCGGCAGTATCTATAGCAAACCACAGGTTAGAGGGCTGATTAATTAAAAATTGTTTCACGCGCTTTTCCTTCTCTGTACTTACAGTTATTACCTGGAACTTACCGGCATACGTTTTTTGAAGCTTTTGTAAATGACCCATGGCCTCCACACAGGGGCTGCACCAAGTAGCCCAAAACTCTAATAAAATTACCTTACCTTTTAAAGCTGCTAAACCGGTTGACTTAACCGGGGCATTAAGCAATGTACCAACCTGTGCATCAGTAACTTGCTGCCCAATTTTCACCTGTGCCGATGCCAATCCTAAAGTAGAAATGAAGAATATTATCAGTATAAATTGTTTCATATGCTGCTGCCTTTTTGTTTAGCCAAACCTATGTTAAAGCATTATTGCTAAGTACTAACCAGTGTTAAGCAGTGTTAATTAGTGTTAACATTGGGGTGATATGCCACAGCCGATTTGTATTTTGCAGCATCATGAATAAAAAAATTAACCTGGTAATTGGCCTCATGACCTTGTGTACTGCCTTTTTGCTGGGTTTACAATTTTATTGGAATTATACCGCTTACCAAAGCAGTGTGCGCGTTTTTAAAAGCGACATTAATGATGCATTGGATAAGTCTGTAAACCGGCTGATGGACCTGCGCCGCGATGAATTTGCGGCCCGGTATAAAAGCTGGCTGGCAGATACTAATATTGTGATTATTACAGGCCGATACGACCAAAAATCTGAAGCCACCAAATTTACTATTCGTGATAAATACCCCAATTACGAACGTATCCCATTTGATATTGGCTTTAATTATAGCAAGCGTATTACCCATATTACCCCCGAAGCCCGTATGTTTTTCTTAAAGACGTTTACCAAAGACGTGTTAATGAATGATCTGCAATCCGGTTCAGCTTATTATTATACAGAACACCTGGGCAAGCTACTTTCAACTGCTTTTAAAAATGACCGCCTGGACATAACGCGACTGAAAGCCATCTACAGCAATGAATTAGCACAGCGCGATATAAGGAATAATTTTGAGTTAAAATTTACTAAAGAAATATTTAAAGGGTGGAGTACGCCCAACAAGCCATTACCCGGTTACACGTATAGTACCCGCCAGTTTAACTATGGATTTCATCGCCCCAAAATTGGTGTTAATGCTTTTTTCATAAACCCTAACCTTATCTTTTTTCAAAAAATGAAATGGGTATTGTTAAGCTCCCTGCTGCTTATTGCTATTACCATTGGTTGCTACGCTTACACCGTAAAAACCATGCTATCGCAAAAAAAACTGGCTAAGCTTAAAGATGATTTTGTGAACAACATGACCCATGAGCTGAAAACCCCTGTAGCCACCATCAGCATAGCAGCAGAGGCCATTCAGGATTTTAACCTCACTAGGATATCTGCGGATGAATACTTGAGTATTATACGCTACCAGGCAGCAAATCTTACCCACCTCATAGACCAGATCCTGAAAAGCATTGTGAACGACCAGGGCATCATCAGCCTTAACCGCGAGCCAATTTGCTTAACGGCTATTATCAGCAACTGCATCCACCAATATCAGCCACAGTTACAGGCTAAAAATGCAATATTAAACACGAATATCCCGGCTAATGAAATTTACATTATTGGCGATACCATGCACATGGGTAACGTGCTGGCCAACCTGCTGGATAATGCCATTAAATATGGAAGCGATAAACCTGTTATTACTATCGAAGCAACGGCTGTAAATGAATGGATCACTGTTAGTATTACCAATAATGGTGCAGGTATCCCGGCAGAATATCAGGATAAAGTATTTGACAAATTTTTCAGGGTGCCGTCCGGCAATATCCATAATGTAAAAGGCTATGGGCTAGGCCTAAGCTATGCCCGCTCGGTTATACAGCAGCACGGTGGCAGCCTAATACTAACCGGCACAAACAAAGCAACTACATTTACAATTAAACTCCCACTAGTTACCCATGAGGTTGGCCAGCATACTATTGCTTGAGGATGAGCTGCAGCTTGCCAAAATTGTAACCGAAACCCTGCAAAGCCGTGGTTTTGCGGTAACGCATTTAAACAATGGCCGCCTGGGTTTACAAGCCGTTTATAAAACCGATTTTGATATTTGCGTGGTTGATGTAATGATGCCTTTTATGGATGGCTTTACTTTTGTAAAAGAGCTGCGCAAGGTAAACCCAACTATCCCAGTGCTGTTTTTAACAGCCCGCTCGCAAGATAAAGATGTGGTTGAAGGCTACAGTACCGGCGGTAATGATTACCTCAAAAAACCGTTCAGCCTGGAAGAACTCATCCTGCGGATTAATGAATTACTACGCCGCAACAATCACCAAACCGAGAAAGCAGCACCTGTTAGCATAGGCACATTCTATTTTTATCCTCAACGGCAGGAGCTTACCAATAATGAAGTAATTATTAAACTTTCGCACAAAGAGAGCGAGCTTTTATACTTACTGGCGCAGCATAAAAACCAACTGCTTGATCGTAAAGCCACCCTGTTAAAACTTTGGGGAGATGACAATTCATTCAACGTACGCACCATGGATGTTTTTATCACCAAACTACGGAAACATTTACAAGCAGACCTCAGCATCCAGATCATCAACGTGCGAGGGCTCGGCTATAAATTAATCGCATAGCTTTCTTTCTACCTTAACTTATCGCATAAAAAAGCCCGGCTACTTTAAGCAGTCGGGCTTTACTATTGATCAATTTTAATTATCGTAATGTTACCGTTGTTTTCCCCATTGTAAAACCATCGGCATATAAAATTACCGTGTATGCTCCTTTTTGAAAGGCTGTAGGGTTTAACCAGTCTATCGTGTAGCTGGTATCATCATTTTTATATTCGATAGAAGTTTTGTAGGTAAACTGCAAATCTTGTGCATCGGCGCTAAAGGTACCAGAGTCATCCTGCGTAATCAGGTTACCGGCCGGGTCAATTACACGCACATAAATATCGTGCATGCCCTGGGTAGCAATGGTATTGTTAACTACCGTAAAGTTGATCTTTAACTTTTTAACGTTCTTAGCCTTATCATTGGTCGACTCTTTACCATTATCCTTCACCTTGTAAGATACAGCCGTCATGCCCGAAGTCTTCAGGGCCGAACCTACCTGTACTTTGGTATTCAGGTCTTTATTTTCTGCTTCAAGGCTGGTAGCTTTGGTGCTTACTGTGGCTAAGTTGGTTTTAAGCGTATCCCTTTCTGTTGTTAAACTGGCATTTTGCTTTTTCAGTTCCTCCAGGTCAGCAGTGTATTTGGTTACAAAATAGCGTAACTGTTTTACATCCTCCTGGGCTTTAGATAGCTCTGCTGCTGTTAATTTACCTTTAGCCAGCTGTACGCGTAAATACTTGATCTTAGTTTGCAGCGAATCGTTTTTGGCGATCATATCTGCAGTTAATTTGGTTTTGCTTGAGTTTACCTGTTGTATCTGCGCCTCCAGGCTATCGAGTTCGGTTTGCAAGCGTGTTTTTTCATCATTCTGATATACTACTTTTTCATCTGTTCCTCTTTTTTGGTAGTATAGGTATACATCGGTACCGAGTAAAGCCACTACAACCACAATCAGAAAATAAATAACGTTTGAGTTTTTTCTGGAATTAGAATTTTGTTCCGGTTGGTTCTCCATAAGTATCTCTTTAAGTGATAAATGTGCTAATGCAGTTTATAAATTGGTTTTAAGCATCGCAAACTGCTGCATCAACGTTTTGCGATTATACAAAAATTATTATTAACAGAAGCCCTGTTAACTATAACACAAACCCTGTAAGCCGTATTTAGTTTAAAAATAAATACTATATCATAAACACAAAATACACCAAATTATTGCATTTAATACTAAAACCCCATTGTTTAAAGTTTCTATATCTTTGCAGCTCTTAAAAAATAAAGGTAATGTCTACAGGTAAACGTTTGATTTTTATACTTCTTGCAGTACTATTTTTCACCCATGCACAAGCGCAAACCGATACCGCCAAAGTAAGGCAAAAAGCACCCAAGCGCGAATTTAGGGGCGTGTGGGTAGCAACGGTAATGAATATAGACTGGCCAAGCAGCGTAAACCTTACCTCTGATAAGCAAAAAGAACAGCTGATCCGCATATTAGATTTTCACCAGCAAAGCAACATGAACGCGGTAATGTTCCAGGTACGGCCTGCAGCCGATGCCTTTTATGCCAAAGGCCGCGAGCCGTGGTCGCGCTGGTTAACAGGCAAGCAGGGCAAGGCACCAGAGCCTTTTTATGATCCGCTTGAATTTGCCATTACAGAAGCCCATAAACGTGGCATGGAACTGCATGCCTGGGTTAATCCCTACCGCGCAACTGCCGATGCCAACTATACCAATATAGCACCTAACCACGCCACAAAAACACACCCCGATTGGTTTTTTATATACGGCGGCCAAAAGTTATTTAACCCGGGACTACCCGAAGTACGCGAATATATTGTACAGGTAATACTGGATATTGTTAAAAATTACGATGTAGACGGCATACATATGGACGACTACTTTTACCCCTACCTGATAGCTGGGCAAACCATACATGATGCAGATGCTTTTAAACAATATGGCAGCGCCTTTACCGACATCAGAGCGTGGCGACGCGATAACGTAGATTCGCTGATTAAAATGGTGGGCGACAGTATCCATAAATACAAACCCAATGTAAAATGGGGAATTAGCCCGCGCGGCGTATGGCGCAATAAAGATGAGGACATAGAGGGATCAGACACCCATGGTGGGCCATCTTACTCAGAAAACTACGCTGATACCCGCAAATGGATCCGCGAAGGATGGATAGATTATATTAACCCGCAAATTTACTGGCAAATGGGCAACCGTGCCGCTGCATTTGATAAACTGGTAGACTGGTGGGGCAATAATGCCAACGGCCGCCATGTATATATTGGCCAGGCGCCATACCGCATGGCCGAACCCCGCTCTTTCGCTTTTAAAAACCCGCGCGAATTGCCTAACCAGGTAAGATATGTACGCGGCAACCCAAGGGTACAGGGCAGTGTATATTTCAGCTCTAATTCATTAACAAGTAACTTTCTGGGCTTTACAGATTCGCTTCGTCAAAACTTTTATAAATACCCAGCCCTGCCACCAACCATGTTATGGCGCGATTCTATAGCGCCAAATGCGCCGCAGCAACTCGCTGCAATAAGCGGCCCTAAAGGAATCTTGCTTACCTGGCAGTCGCCCCCGCCGGCAAAAGACCTTGAGCCAACTTTTGGCTATGTGGTATACCGCTTTACCGGTGATGAAAAGATAGATATTGATGATCCTTCGCACATACTGCTAATTAAGTATAATACTGAACCATCACTGCTGGATAATACGGCACAAAAAGGTAAAAAATACATCTACGTAGTTACCGCCATTGACAGAATTAAGAACGAAAGCGAGCACTCCGAGCCATACAGTATTACAGTGCCGCTGCTCTAGCTATTCATTACCGCGCCCCCATTAATATCTAACGCCTGCCCGGTTACCGAACGTTGGTTAACCAAATAATATACCATATCGGCTATCTCTTCGGGCTGGCTCATGCGGCGTAGTGGTACGCTTTGCATGGCGATGTCGTAAAACGCTTGTTTGGTAATGCCAATGCTATCAGCAATACTTTGCAGGCCGCTTCGTGCCATATCAGTATCTACCCAGCCCGGGCAAATGGCGTTAACCAAAATATTTTCTTTGGCAAACTGTACAGCCCACGAGCGCATTAAACCTAGCAAGCCTGCCTTCGAGGCACAATACGCCGGATAATCGGGGACACCCAGCCTAGCCAAAACCGAGGATGTGATCAGAATATGCTTATCCCCTTCTGCTAAGCGCAGGTTAGGTAAAAAGGTATTTACAAAGTTATATGTGCCGGTAAGGTTGGTATCTATAATGGCATCCCAGCGGTCTTCAGTTCCCCAGTAATTTTCGCCGCCAATGCCCGAATTTGCAATTAATGCACTAATAGGCAGGTTGCCCAGTTGGCTGGCTGCATTTGCAAGGCTCTCTTTATCGCGAATGTCGGCTACCAAAACCTGGTGATTAGTCCCATCAAGTGTGGTTAAAGTCTGCAATAATTTATCGAGGTTACGGCCAAGTAAAACACACTGATTACCTGCCGAAGCTATTTTTTGAGCTATAGCACGGCCAATACCGCTGCCAGCACCGCTGATGATGTATATTTTAGACATAAGCGAAGGTGGTAATTTTAGAAACAAGAGACAAGAGCCGAGAAACAAGTGTCTTATCTCTTGCCTCTTTCTTAACCCCTTCTGTCAATAAACTTAACCGCTTTCCTCACAGTTTCTGGGAATTGCATTTTCTGGATCTCATCGGCAGTTACATACTTAATATGTGGGCTAACCCTTAACCGTGCCTGCAAGTAAGCGCGGATCTGATGATCGCATTCTTCGCTTATTACCGAGGGAACGATATGTAACAACACTTCATCCAATCCTACCTCATTGGGGTAAACTTCTACCACATAATCTAAAATTTCTTCCCGCTCATTCAATAGGTCGAAAAGTGCAGGCGGATAAAGCGTGGTACCTTTAAACTTAATCATTTGCTTTTTGCGGCCCAGTATGGGCGACAAGCGCCAGCTAGAACGGCCGCAGGCGCAAGGTTCATCAAAGTACATACAGATATCGCCGGTTTTGTAACGGAGCAGGGGCATGCCTTCTACCCCCAATGTGGTTATGGTGAGCTCGCCGGGGGTGTATGGGCCAACCGGGTTTTCGTCATCATCCAAAATCTCGGCAATCATCAAATCGGGCTGATAGTGTCCGCCGTGGCCCTGGTTGCATTCGGTAAAAGCCGTTTGCATCTCTGTGGAGGCATACGTTGAGTATAGATCGATCTGCCAGGAATCAGTAATCTTTTTCCCTAAAATATTCAGCGAAAAATCGGTGTTACGGATATTCTCACCTATACAAATCGCCTTTGTAACTGACGATGCGTTAACATCGATATTATTCTCCTTTGCGTATTTAATGAGCTTGAGTATAAATGATGGCACAGCCACAATAGCAGTTGGCTTTAATCGCTTAATGGTTTCCCACTGCAAGGAGGGCACTCCGGGGCCTAAACGAATAGCGCCCGCGCCCAGCTTGCGCAAACCCAGGTAGTAAGCCATGCCTGCCATAAACTGCCTGTCGAGCGTTAACATGAGTTGAAACAGATCATCTCTAGTACCATCTGCACTTACAAACGAGTTGTATTCGTTTTGTGCCAGGCGATCAAGATCTTTATCGGTAAGGGCAACAGTAACAGGGCCGCCCAGCGTGCCGGAAGTTGATGTGTATTCGATCACCTTTTCGGCAGGCACACATAAAAAATCGTGATTCCGCTGCTGCAAATCTTCTTTACTGGTGGTAGGTATCCGTGTTAAATCGGCAACGGTTTTTATTTTACTGATATCAATCTGATGCTTCGCAAACAGCTCTTTATAAAAAGGCGAATACTGTGAAAGGTAAGTTAATAACTCGCTTAATTTCTGTTCCTGTATAAGTATGGCTTCTTCTGCCTGCTGTCCTATCATGCTATTTTTCTATAATTACCACTGCCGATGCCATTGCTTTTACGTGCGTTAGCGATACCAATATGTTGGTAATGCGCATGGGCGCAAGGGTCTCAGCTGTTTCGCCCAACAAAAACAGTTCGGGCTTCCCATCCTCATTATTAATTACCTCTATCTCATTAAATGCAGTGCCGGCTAACCAGCCCGTGCCTAGTGCCTTAAAAAAAGCTTCTTTAGCAGCAAACCGCGCCGCATAATGTTCGTATTTATTGGTCTTAGATTCGCAATATTCAATTTCGGCCTCAGAGAATATCATTTCACGAAATTCGTCCGATTTTTCCATACCAGCCGAAATCCGGACTACTTCCACTAAATCTGTACCCAACCCTGCAATCATTTTTTATTATCTTGCATCTTTAAAATTCAAATGTAGTAAAAAAGCCAAAAGCCTAAGTTATTGGCTCATACTGCAAACAACCGTGAGGGTGTTTTGTAACGTATATTGTATTTTACCTGCTATAATATGTTTATGAAAAGATTTTTTTCCGCTGCTGCAATACTCTTTTTTGCTGTAAATACCCATGCCCAATTGCAGCGCAGGTATAAGGATATAGTGTTTAAGGAGGTTACTATAGACCAGGACCTTAGTTACGCTATCGGTAAGGACAAAAAGGCTCACCTGTTTGACCTTTATACCCCTCATGACGACAATATAAAAAAAAGGCCCTTGATTATCTGGATGCACGGCGGTGGCTTTCTGTTTGGATCTAAAGATGCCAAGGGCATTAAATTATGGAGCAATACATTTGCCCAGCGCGGTTATGTATGTGCGGCCATTAATTACAGTATGAGCAAAAAGAGCCCGATATTTGGGTTTAGCACCAGCGACCTGCAAAAGAGCGCTTATTATGCGGTGCTGGATTTAAAACAAGCCATCGCTTATTTCAAATCCAATGCAGATAAATATGGCATCGATACCAATAAGATTATTTTGGGGGGCAACTCTGCCGGTGGCATTATGGCTTTGCAAACCGCTTATACCAACAATGAACAGTTGGCCGAACAGGTTGGTATTACCAAAAGCGATGCAGACGCCCATCCAACTGAATTTATAAAAATTGCTGCCGTTGTTAATTTCTGGGGAGGGATATTCGATCTTCACTGGCTTAAAAACACCAAAGTACCTATTGTAAGTGTGTATGGCAGTACCGATGGTATTATTAATCCCGACCACAAAAACTCGTCGATATACGGCGCACTAGCCATACAACGCAAGGCCGATGAACTTAAAATACCTAATGCCGCCAAGGTGTTTGAAGGATACTCCCATGAGTTAGAAAAACATTTTAACCCTATATTTTCTGCCGATAAAGATACCCGCGAACGCTGGGAACAAGCCGGCCAATTTGCTGCCGATTTTCTTTATGAACAACTATTAATAGAAAAACCTAAAACAGTAAAAACAGGAACCACACTTGATTACAGAACCATGGGTTTAGGGGTTGAATCAAAAACTTCAAAAAAGAAAAAAATGCCTCTGGTTACGCCAAAATCTAAAACTATGGTTGCTGATACCGGTGGTACAAGTTTAGATTATAAAACCATGTGGAACGGCACCGAAGTAGCCCAGCCTGCTAGAAAGAAAAACAAGTAAAGTGAAAATAAAGCACTGGTAGATGAGACAAAGGATAGAATATTTTGTCCCTCATTTTTCATCCCATCTGTATTTTTGCCTGTTATCTAAGTAGTCTAATTTTTCCTTAATTTTGTCTTTTATATCACCAAAACCAAATTGGTAAAAATTTGTTCTAAAAGCAGATACATTTATTAAAACCATGAACTTTAACAAAATAATTATAGCCGCAGCCTTAACCGTATCCAGTATTGGGCTGGTAGAAGCCGCGCCATTAAAAGCCGCACCGGCGGTTGCCGCTGCAACTTTGCAGTTGCCCCCTCCGCCGCCGCGCCCGCCATTACCAAGGTTTCGTCGCCACAATACAAGGCATCATTACCGCACACGGCG
>NZ_MPPL01000001.1:4610845-4626677 GCF_001911425.1 Mucilaginibacter polytrichastri
TACACTTGCCGCCACCGCCGCCTCACCCGCCGCGTCCAAGGTTGTAAAATATAATTGTGATCTACTTTTTTTCATACGCAGTACCGGCTTATTTGGTGCTGCGTTTTTTTTAAGCCAGTGCGCAAATCTGCTTTATCTAAACTCCCCAAATTTATGCCCAAAAATGACTTTCTGCTTTTCAACAGATACTCGTAATTTAGCCACGCATGTCAATACGTAACAAAATATACTTTGCGTCAGATTTTCATTTAGGCGCAGGCAGCTATACCACCCACCGAGAAAAAGAGCAGAAGATTGTGAGCTGGCTCGACATGATTAAAACCGATGCTTCAGAGTTATACCTAATCGGCGATATTTTTGATTTTTGGTTTGAATATAAAACAGTTATACCCCGTAATTATATCCGTTTTTTGGGCAAACTGGCCGAGTTGGCCGACTTGGGTATTAAACTTACCCTATTTAAAGGCAACCACGATATGTGGATGTTCGGTTATTTTGAGAAAGAACTGGGCGCAACCATCATCAGCAACGAACTGGTAATTGAACGCAACGGCAAAAAATTCTACCTGCATCACGGCGACGGGCTGGGCCCCGGTGATGCCAAGTATAAATTTTTGAAAAAGATTTTCCGCAGCCCGGTTTGCCAGTGGCTGTTTGAGCGGGTGCACCCTAACTTTGGCGTAGGTATAGCCAACGCATGGTCGCAGCATAGCCGCGCAACCGGCGATAACGATAAGCAACGCAGAATTGATGAGCAAGAATGGCTGATAGTCTACAGCAAAGAGATCTTACAAACTCAGTTTTATGATTACCTGGTATTTGGGCACCGCCACTTGGCTATGGATGTTAAACTGACCGAAAAAAGCCGCTACATTAACTTGGGCGAATGGGTAAAAGCCTGCACTTATGCAGTGTTTGACGGCACCGATATTAGCTTGCATACTTATACATTGCCTATTACCCAATAATTTTACTTCCGGCTTACCGGATGCTGCTATGCATCAGTTTAATATCTAACTGAAAAGCCGTACTTTTGCAAATCATTTGGCAAGTATTGCCGAATAGATCCATAATAATATGTTAGAGAAATTAGAAGCGATAAAACAGCGTTGGAAAACGGTAGAAGGCGAGCTAAGCAGCCCGGACGCAATGAGCGACATGAAACGTTTTGCCCAGCTGAGCAAAGAATATAAAGACCTTACCAGCATTGTAGAGGAATATAACATCTACAAAAATATCATGAGCAATATTGATGCTAACAAGGAAATTTTAGCTACTGAGAAAGATGAAGAATTTCGCGAGATGGCTAAAGCTGAGTTAGATGAATTGATTGGTCAGCGCGACGAGCGCGAAGAATTTATTCGCCTCATGCTGATCCCTAAAGACCCTGAGGATGCCAAGCATGCCATAGTTGAAATTCGTGGTGGTACAGGTGGTGATGAGGCCGCTCTTTTTGCAGGCGACCTTTACCGCATGTATATGCGCTATTGCGAACGTAGGGGATGGAAAACCGAGCTTGTTGACTACACAGAAGGAACGTCGGGTGGTTACAAAGAGGTTGTACTTAATGTAGTTGCCGATGACGCATACGGCACTCTAAAATACGAATCGGGCGTACACCGTGTACAACGTGTGCCTGATACAGAGACCCAGGGCCGTGTACATACCTCAGCAGCAACAGTAGTAGTATTGCCGGAAGTTGATGAGTTTGACATTGACCTACAGGTTAGCGATATCCGTAAAGATCTGTTCTGCGCTTCGGGCCCGGGCGGTCAGTCGGTTAATACCACCTATTCTGCCGTACGCTTAACCCACATCCCTACCGGTATTGTAGCGCAATGCCAGGATCAGAAATCTCAGTTAAAGAATTACGATAAGGCTTTAGGCGTATTACGATCGCGTGTTTACGAAATGGAATTGCAGAAACACCTGGAAGAAGTTTCTAAAAAACGCAAAACCATGGTATCAACCGGCGACCGTTCTGCCAAGGTGCGTACCTATAACTACCCTCAGGGCCGTGTAACCGAACACCGCATTGGCTTAACGATCTACAATTTACCGAACGTTATGAATGGTGACTTACAGGAAATTATGGAATCTTTGCAGTTTGCAGAAAACGCAGAAAAGCTAAAAGAAGGCACTGTAGCCTAACTTTTTTTAAATATTTTTTGGGATTGCAAATCCAATTCCTATCTTTGCAATCCCAAACGGGAGGAGTGGTAGTTCAGCTGGTTAGAATGCCTGCCTGTCACGCAGGAGGTCGCGGGTTCGAGTCCCGTCCATTCCGCTAAACATGTTAGCATAATGAGTAGTCCTGAAATAGGTTGACTATTTTTTGATTGCACAAACATTGATAAAAAAGCTCAAACATCCACTAAAGATGTTTGAGCTTTTTTGTTGTATGTCCTTAGTTTGATGGCTTGCTGGTTGTGCATTTGCTTTGGTGTAAGCATACTGCAGCTTAGGTGTGGTCTTTGATTATTATAAGTAACTATACTTTGGTCGGTTTGCAATGAGGCGTCTATAAGATCCTCCATTTGATCTGACAGGCCGAACTCATCTTTCAGAATACCATTTACTCGTTCGGCAATAGCATTTTCATAAGGGTCACCATTTTCTGTCATAGATATTCTTATTCCATTTCGAATAAGACAAGATGTATAAAGCTTACTGCAATACTGTAAACCGCGGTCTGAATGATGTATCAACACATTACTTTTATATTGCCGGTTCTCAATAGCCATTTGTAAGGCTTTAAGTGTTGAAGCTGCTTCCATGTTGTTGCAGAGTTCATATCCCATAATGCGTTTGGAATAGGCATCTGTAATTAAATGAAGATACAGATTGCCATCCTTTGCATCCAGGTAGGTAATATCGGCTACCCAAAGCTGTTCAGGACGAACAATGAGCATCTCTTTGATCAGATTAGGATATTTGCGCAACCAGTGTTTTGAGTTAGTCGTTAAAGTATACCTTTTCCGTTTTAAAACAAGCAACCCTTCGTCCCGAAGCAGGTCAAATAGATAATCCCTGCCTATCAAGACATTATTTTCTTTTAGCAAATAGTGAAGTTTGCGTGTGCCTAATCGCGGCATACTTCTGCGTAATTGCAAGACCGATGCTCTGGCCTGTTTGCGTAAAATAATCTTCTCTTGTCGTTGCTTAATCTGTTTATAGTAAGCCTGTTTACTCAGGCCAAACAATACGCAAAACATACTTACTTTTCTTGGATACATTTTGGCAAGCTCACTGATTGTTTGGCGCCGTCTTTTTTTAAGATGTTTATGCCATCTTCCTTTTCAGCAATCTCAATCAATTTCTCGTAAGCCACTAATTTAAGCTTGGCTTCTTCCAGTTGCTTCTCCAGGTCTTTGATACGTTGTTTTTGTGGATCTTTCATCGGCCGGCCTAATGCACCTTTTTCAGGATGGTGCAATTTACCATACTTACGGCACCATTGCAATATCACTGAATTGCCGCCTAAACCATATTTGGCTTGTAACTGATCTTTGTTCAAAAACCCTCGTTCATATTCCTGAACAACTTTCTTTTTGAACGATAAACTGTAGCGCCCGCCCGGGCTTACATGTTTTGATTTAATTCTTTGACTTTCCATTTGTTGACTATATTTTAGTCAACTTTTTTCAGGACGAGACAAAATTTAAAAAAAGGCCCCCTTTACATTTATCTGAAAATAACGGTAGATGGCAAATCAGTTGAATTGTCTTCCAAAAGAAAATGGGAACCCCTCAAATGGAACTATTCATCTGCGAGAGCTATCGGGACCAGAGAGGACGCTAAAGAATTAAACTATTTTTTAGATACCTTAGAGTTACAAGTATTTCAAGCGAAAAGGTCGCTAATTGAAGCTGACCGTGAAATATCCGCTCAAGGAATCAGGGACATCATTACTGGTAATGTTGAACAACGCAAAAGGATACTGGAAGTGTTTAAAGAACACAATGCACAAATGAAAGCATTACAAGGTGTGGATTTTGCGGCCAGCACCATGAAACGTTACAATATTTCTTATAACCATACGAGAGACTTCATTAAATGGAAATATAATGCGGAAGATAGGGATATCAGGGATCTGGATCATGAATTCATATCGCAGTATGCCTTTTGGTTGAAGACTGTGAGAAATTGTGACCATAATACCACTATGAAATATTTGGTGAACTTTAAAAAGATCGTACTGATCTGTGTGAAGAGTAAATGGCTGCTAGGAGACCCTTTTCCAATTTCAAATTGACGAGAAAGCCATTGGAGAGAACCGCATTGAGTGACGAAGAACTACAACGGATAGCTGGGAAAGATTTTGATAATGAACGGTTAAGTAACGTCAGGGATATATTCCTATTTAGTTGCTATACCGGGCTGGCTTATGTAGATGTGAAGAATTTAAAACGGGGAGATATTCAGAAGGGGGGTGGATGGGGAACAATGGATCTTTATCAACCGGCAAAAAACAAATGTCTTATCAAGGATCCCCCTCTTAAAGGAAGCGCATAGAATTATAAAGCAATATGACCGGCATCCTAAATATGTAGTAACAGGCGTAGTACTTCCAGTGCTGATCAATCAAAAGATGAACTCGTATATTAAAGAAATAGCGGACTGCTGCGGTATTAAGTCAGAGTTAACTTACCACATTGCCCGTCATAAATTTGCGACGACAGTGACCCTGAACAATGGTGTACCCATAGAAACGGTATCTAAAATGCTGGGGCATGTCACCATCAAACAAACGCAACATTATGCTAAGACACTGGACTTTAAAATAAGTGAAGACATGAGCAAGTTGAAGAAGCGATTGATAAAAAAAGGAGCATTAGTGTAGAAATACATCGGCGGCATAAGAAAGCATCTTTTTTAAGTCGCCGACCTGATGAAAATGGTTCAGCAAATGGAACCAGTTGATAAAATACTTAACATTAGTCTCCGGCGTATGTACCCCTCGCTTTGATCAGGAACTCCGGCAACGATTGGGCGGAATGACTTTAAGGATTCCCTGGTTTATAACCGGGTGCCGTCATCAGGACGTCAAACTTGCCTACCCTAAATGCTTTGCAGGAGCAGCATTTTGTTTAGTTTCGTTCGGCAATTAAATCTACATATCAATGCAGGAACTCTCTGATTTTATCAGATCAAAAATAAGTATTAATGATATAGAGCTTGCAGCTATCATTTCGAATTTTAAAATTAAGCAGGTAAAAAAGGGACAGCTGGTCTTAAAACGCGGACAGATAGCTCACCAATACTTCTTTATTAAAACCGGTGCCCTTCGTTTCTTTTATGGAGAATTTGACCGGCAGCTTACGGCATGGGTGGTTTTCAAAGATGAATTTTTCACCGAGATTTCCAGCTTAAATCCGCAAAAGCCTACCCGTTTCAACATAGAAGCCATAGAAGACACAGAACTGATTTACATAGATAAACCGGAAATGGAAATTCTTTACAAAACATTTCCAGCATGGCAGGAGTTCGGGCGAATTACCTGGGAACCTATGGCTGTCAGGATGATCGATCATATCCTCAATTTTCAAACGTTATCTGCCGAAGAGCGCTATCTTGAATTTATGGCAAATTCAGAACTGATCAAAAGAGTTCCTGTTAAACAGATCGCCTCGTACTTAGGTATTACCCCCAACGCTTTAAGCAGGATCAGAAAAAATTTAAAGTAAAATTATTAACTGGATAAACCACACCTGATTGACCCGTTCGACCAATTTCAAAATGACCACTTTTAGTGCTTATTTTCAGGCTTTTAGGAAAAGAAAGCAAATTGGCGAAAAGGGGGCAGTGCTATTGGTTTATCCACTATAGGCGGAAAAAGTTATTTCGGGTTATATTTTATCTTAGTCGGATGAGCAAGTCGCGAATATTGGATATCCAGACAACTAATCATAGCCCGATATTCAAACCGTATATTCCAAAATGCTTATTTTAATTCAATCCTTAAACCAAGATTGAAATGACAAATAGCCTCATTGGCTTACTTCTGCCTTAAAGCTTGGTTTTTCCAATAGAAGTTATCTGCCAGGTGTCTCAGTGTAATGTAACACCACAATTAAAAATGGTCATCTGTTTTCAAAAAAACGTTTCAGTGTTTTTAATGCTTCATCTAAAGATTTTTGAATGTACGCAATGCCCTGTACTGCTTCAGGAGTAGACGCTATTCGTCCAATTTCCTCAGGTTTCGTAAAGTCAATTTCTTCAATGCGTTGATTTATCCACCATAGGTTTCCAAATGGATCAATAATTCTGCAAACCTTTTCTCCAAACCATAGAGCAGTAATGTCAGTTACTGATTTAGCCCCAAGCTTTATGGATTTTTGATAAACAGCCTCAACATCCTCGACGTACAAATTTAGAAAACTTGGAGTCGGCGGCCAGCCTTCTCTCGAATCAAAAAGCATAATTAATGCATCTCCGATTTTTACAACTACATGAATGATAGCTCCTTCTTCATTTGTAATTCTGCTGTGAGGAATCTCTTCCGCAGCAAAAGCAACCTTTAAAAATTCAATTAATTTGGCTGAGGACGGAGAAATAATCCAAGGTGTTACAGTGGTGTAGTGCTCAGGCACTGTGTTAAGTTTTTTCGCTTCCATAATAGTAATGAGATTATTTGTTTATTCAAAGATATTTGAGGTTAATGACAACCCTATGTCAGTAGTAAATATTAAAGCAAAATTAAAATGCAATTTAATGAGACCAAAACAGGTTAAGTTGCAGCCACGACAGGCACGTTATAGTAGTGATGCTGTTTCTGGCAATTGATCTCACTCAGTTGTTTTACCAAAAGCTTAATAACGGTTTGCTGTTAAGTGCTTGTACCAGGCAGAAAAGCGCCAAAGCCCCATAAACTAATCCTAAAACGATAACCAATTTAATATCCCTGAGCAAATAATAAGCAATTAGCGGTAATACCTGCAATGCATGCATTCCCACAAAATGGGCGATACGCAGATCGCCATATTTACGGCTCCAGTTAAGCAACGGTAAACCATCGCCATCGCCCGAACCGCCAACACTATGTGAACCGTTGGCACCCATGACGGCACCCTCAAACGCAAATACGACAAATAAAAATATGCCTATACGAATAGCCCAGAGGTAATAGCCGGGGAGTTCGGGGAATTCTTTGGTACAAAATAAAATACCAATATAGCCGGTATACAAAGTGGCGGCAATGGCTGCAATGGCCATGGCCGCAGTAAGCGACGTATAAAGCGATGAACTGACGTTATAATGCGACAAATGACCACGAGCAGCTTGAAAAGTGATGTAAAACAACTCGAATCCCAATAGTATAATGGTTGTCCAGCTATAGGTGCTAACCTGGCTAGGTAGTTCAAGATACCCGGTGTACCAGCCCATCGTCCAGCTAAATATACCGATGGACAAAGCGAATTTAAAAGGCTTATACCAGGCATTAACCCCATTTATCTGAACATGGCTGAATTTTGCGATCAGCAACACGACAACAGCGCTTAAAATGCAGGTCAGTCCAAAGTAAAACAAGGGCTCATTTCTGGATCTTAAAACAGCAAAAAAATCGATCATAATTTATGGATATGTCTGTTAATTAAATGTAGCCCGAAACTCCAGGGGCGAAAGATTAGTTTTACTCTTAAATAATTTACTGAAGGATGGTGGGTGTTCAAAACCTAACGCATAGGCGATCTCGCTGATCGACAGGTCTGTAAGGGATAGTTTTTCCTTCGCTTTTTCGATAAGCTTTTCGTGAATGTGTTGTTGCGTACTTTGACCGGTCAATGCTTTTAGCAATGCGCTTAAATATGTGGGGGATATATTTAAAGTATCGGCAATGAATTGTACGGTTGGCAATCCTTTTTGGATCAAGTCGTCACTGTTAAAATATCCCTCAAGCATTTCTTCCACGCGGTTCAGGATCTGATGGCTACTGATCTTCCTGGTCAAAAACTGGCGGTTGTAAAACCGGTCACAATATTGGAGTAATAGCTCAATTTGTGCAACGATCAAGCCCTGGCTGAACTTATCGATGTTGGCATGATATTCCTGTTTGATCAGCTGGGCAATACCGCCAATGGTTGTCTCTTCTTTCTCAGAGAGAAAAAGTGCCTCATTTGCCGAATAGTCAAAGAACTCATAATGCCTGATCGTTTTTGCCAACGGTGTCCCCCATAAAAAATCCGGGTGAACAAGCAACATCCAGCCTGAAGTTTTATAATCGTGATCAGCATCAAATGAAAATACCTGTTTGGGTGCAATGAAAAACATGACACCTTCATCAAAATCGTAGGCCTGCTGTCCATAGGTATATTTGATCTTACCCTCAAAATTCCTTTTTAGCGAAATGACATAAAAATCAAACACAACGTTGATCCGGCTGTTCCCTGCCGGTGGTTTGAAATCATCCATGCTGATGACGCTTACTAACGGGTGTTCCGGTTTGGCTATCTCCAAAACCTGATGGTATTGGCTGATGGTTTTCATTTGATAGGGTTCCATATTCTTTACTAATCTAACCTATTTTGAATTGTAAGCCGCTGCAAATTCCTGAGCGAAATCTTTCATTTTCACTTTGCCCATTGTCGGTATGTTTTTGTAATAATCTTCAAACAAGATCCCGCCGTTACGCTGGCTGGCGTTCATTTCCGTAATATCATTTGCCAGGCTTAAAGGCATTTTATATTTTAATAATGCATCCAGCATTTGCTTATCGCTGATGGTTACCCATTTTAGATAAGGTTTGCCTACCGCATCGCCAAGCGTAGTAGCAATTGCATTACATGTTAAATCTTCGCTCGCTACGTAGCGTACCTTGCGCCCTTTCAAAGTCGATGTCAGTTCATCTGAGATCGCAGCTGCAATATCAATTGGTGACACCCATGGCATTTTGTCTTCAGCGCCATAATTAGATACAATAAGCCCTTTTTTTCCTTGCAGCAAACCTGTTAAGCCGTAATGACGAAGCGTTAAAAACAGACCTACAAAGCCTTTCAAAAAGCCTTCCCCTTTTACAATATCCATAAACTGATACAGGTTGTAGTAAAAACCCACGGGCCGCATAAACGTGATCGTTACATCTGCAGGTAGCTGCTTTAAAACCTGCTCTGCCACAAAATGGAAGGCCAGCAATCCGTTTCCCTTATCGGTATGAGCCCCTATACTGCTGAGGTGAACTACCTTTTTAACGCCCGATTGCTGAATAGCCGCAACATAATTGTTTGTGAGCCTGCGCGCTTCTTCCCTCGCATCAAGATTGGGATTTTCCTGAAATTTAAACGGCGGCAGCATGGTGTAAACCGCATCGGCACCGGTAAATGTTTTTGCCAGAAAACTGACGTCCTCAACTGAACCGATGGCTGCTATTGCGCCTATGGCTTCAATATCCTTTTGTTTGTCCGGGTTACTGCTGATCACCGTTACCGCGTGACCTTTTTGTACTAACTCCTTAGCAAGTGGCTTGCTGATGTGTCCCAAAGAACCTGTTATAATAATTTTCATTTCTTTTGTTTTTATTTATAACAAATGTCTGCTTAACGAATCAGCCGAACGTAGCCAAACCTGTGATTGTCATAGCCATTTTTATGATACGGGAGGGAAAGTATAATACTAAATTATTTATGGTCTTCTAACAAATTGACACGCTCAATATCGACAAATGTATGCAGGTCATTTTCTATCTTGAAGTCGCTCCCAGCGAATAATGCCATATTGGGTCACAATTATTTGATCTGGCCAGGGAAGCGAACAAGTAAGAACATATTGTAGCTTGGTATTATCTATAAAAGCTTAATTTTATAGCCTATTATGCCTTCTAAAATCATCCTATGTCCCAGTTACTCCGAACACATATAGAAGCGATTTGCCCGCTGAGTGATGAAGAATTTGCCCATATCTTATCACATTTCAAGTTAAGAAAACTGAAAAAGCATGCTTTCCTGGTGCAAGAAGGCGAATATGTAAGGCAGGAGTACTTCGTTTTAAAAGGCTGTTTAAAAGCTTATATAGCCGACCCTGAAACAGGTAATGAGTTTATTTACCAGTTTGGCGCAGAAGACTGGTGGATGACAGGTCGGGAAGCTTTTTTTAAGGAAACGAAGGCCACTATTAATATCGATTGCCTGGAAGATTGTGAAGTGCTCGGTATTACATTGGAAGACCGTAATAAATTAGGTGCAGATCTTTGGAAGTATGAGCATTTTCTACAGGTAAAGGCAAACCTGGGATATATTTCATTGCAGAAACGCTTGCAGTTGATGATCATGGGGACTGCGAAGGATCGCTACGAACATTTTATCCGTCAATACCGTCAATACCCTCAATTATTCAGCCGTATTCCTAAGACACACATTGCTTCATACCTTGGGGTAACGCGTGAAACGCTAAGCCGCTTATACCGCCGTTAACGTGATATTTGTCACAAAATCAAAGTGACGTTTATCCTGTGTGCCGCCAAAAAAATCCTGGAATTTTGTTTCATTAAATAATTAGATATGAAACATACATTTTTGGCTTCTAAAGCACTATTAAAATTGACCGCTGCCGGGATCTTTTCGATCGGCATCCTGATGAATACTTCTACCACATTTGCCCAAACAGCAAATCAGGCACAAGCTCCCCAACCGGGTTACTATCGGTTGCCGGTCGGAGATTTCGAAGTGATCGCCCTTTCTGATGGAACTGTTCCACAAAACTTTCATCAGTTGCTTACCAATGTAAAACCTGGGGAGATCGATCGTTTGTTGAAATTGAGTTACCAGTCAGATCCTGTAGAACTTTCTGTTAACGGTTACCTTATCAAAAAAGGAAATGAGCTGGTACTTGTTGATGCAGGGACGGCTGAGGCATACGGACCTACGCTTGGACATTTAACAGAAAGCCTTCGACGCGCCGGCTATCAGCCTGAGCAAATCAATGCCGTTCTGCTCACCCATATTCACATCGATCATACCGGCGGATTAATGGATAAGGGGAAACTGGCGTTTCCTAACGCAACTATTAGCCAGTCTTTTAAATGCCTGCTGCTTGTCTTTACAGATGGTGAAGATTTGCCCCAGCCGGATCGACAGGTTGTAGGCTTTGAGGAGCAAGAAATACCTGGGAAATAACAGCTCGCCCTTTCTTTTAGCCTCCACTATAGCTTTGTTCTCTTGTTCTAATGCTTCCCAGCGATATTTGATCCTTGCCTCCTGAACCGCGTCATAAGCCAGCTTTTGTACATGCAACTGGTCATTGCGACACATTTACAATTATTGCGATAGGTTTAGAGATTAAGAGAACAAAAAATTTATAAGTAATTGGATTTTAAAGTTTTGCAGCATTAATCACATTTACTTTAAGTGACTGTGGATTGTAATATTTCATTGAATTACTTGATGGGATATTAATTGTAGTCCCTAAGTAAGGGTAAACGGCTTTTAAAGAGTCATTGCTTATATTGTATAAAAAAGGCCACGAAATTTAACATGCAAAAATAGAATTATGAATTTTCAAACACTAACTGAATATTTGCTTTCCGCTATATCACTATCCATAATCTTAACATTGTAAATTTAACATATACAATTAAGTTGCTAATAAAAACACCTTTGCTATGTGTAATTTAAGTTGAGTATATATAAGTTATCAATAACTTGAAGAACTTTATAAACGGTAATGAGTAACCAAATTTGGAATGAAACTGTTAAAAGATGATAGTGAGGCTGTATTTGAGCAGCTATATAAAACCTATTTCAGGCAGTTGCATGCTTATGCCTTTACTATATTAAAAGACTGGGATGTTGCCGAAGAGGTTGTACAAGGTTTATTCCTGCAATTTTGGGAAAATAGAAAATGGTCAACGGCGGTGTCTTTAAAGGCTTACTTATATAAATCAATTTACCATGACTGTTTGAATTATATCAGAAGGCAAAAAGTAGCGCTTAAATATCAAACCTTTACTGCTTATGCAATGAAAAATGAAACAGATGATGCTGCAGGACGATTGAATTTAAGTGAATTAGAGAAGGATCTGGATTCGGCCCTTGATAAATTGCCCGATAAATGCCGTGAGGTATTTCAACTTAGCCGCTTTGAGGAATTAAAGTATAAGGAGATAGCAGATCACCTGGATATTTCAGTAAAAACTGTAGAAACCCATATTGGGAAAGCCCTAAGGATATTGAAAAAAGAAATGCAAGCATATTTGCCATTAATTATAATGATGTTATTTAACAGGTTTAGATCATGAAACAGGATGTAAGCGAAGAAATGCTGATCAGGTATTTACTGAAAGAGGCGGTTGCCGAAGAAGAAAAGGCAGTAAAAGATTGGGTACAAGAGAGCGAGGCCAATGCCAGGGAGTTAGAGGGTATGAAAATGATCTTTGAATCTGGCAAACAGCTGGCTCCTGTTAGCCCCTTGAAAGCAGATGCGGCATGGGATAAATTTAAAGAACTTCGTTCGGCAGCGCAACAGAATGATAAAAAACTTAGAAGCTTATACCCGGCTGCAAACTGGTTCCGTGTAGCCGCGGCGGTTACCATTTTTGTGGGTATTGGCTGTTTATTATTTAATATATTGAAAAACAAGGCCGATAATCCTGGAAATATGGTGAGCATCAGAACATTGAAAAATGTAAAGGTGGTAACACTTCCCGATGGCTCAATTATACATATCAATAAAAACTCATCTATCACCTATGCAAGTAATTTTAACTCCCGTAGAGTGATAACGCTTTCGGGCGAAGCGTTTTTTAAGGTAAAACACAACGAGGACGCACCATTTACGGTGATAACGAATGACCTGACGATCAAAGACGTTGGAACGGCGTTTAACGTAAATGGCAAAAACCACCGCACAGAAGTTATTGTGGAGAGTGGCATCGTTCAGATAGGTCATTCATCTGCCAGTGTTAGGCTTAACGCGAATGAGATGGTTACTATTAAAGCTGGCGAGCGGAACATGACGGTGCAGCGAAGTACTGATATTCTTTACAATTATTACAGAACAAATCAGTTTGTGGCATTTAATACACCACTCCACCGGTTGGTTGATGTGTTAAATGAAGCATATGACCAAAAAATTATCATTTCAAACAAATTGGTGATTAATGAGCCTATTACCGTTACCATAAACAGAGATGATTCCCTGGCCAGGATACTGAACGTTATTAAAGGTACTACACCGGCATTAAATATCGTTAAGAACGGGAATGGCTATTCAATTCAGTAATTTTGATGGTTACCACACATATTGAATTCCCATGGTGAGGCCGGCATGTAGGGCCGTTATGCCGTCTTGGTTGTAACGTTTGCTAAACACCCATCCGTTAAGATCAGCATCTGAAGCATCACCCGCGTGAACTTCCTGAATGGATGGGCCGGCAAATACCCTTAAGGTTTTGGTAAATCTATAACCAGGCAATAACTTTAGCCCATTTGTTTGATACAAATTTTTCCTCATATTAAAGGTTTGCTGATTAACATATTCTCCATCTAAAGAAAACCTGCTTCTGTGAATGATATGGGCGCCAATACCTAAACTTAAAGCATAGGCAGGGCGAACATTAAACTTAAACGCTGTGCCCACCAACCCATAAAGCACCCTGCCTCCAGACCGCAGATCAATATGGGTGAACCATAATTCATCAGTACTAACAGCTATGCTTTTTTCGCCGGTTTTAACCAGGTTGATAAGCCCTACGGGGTAATCGCTGCTATCGGCAACATTTATCAGCATAGCCAGCTGAAATCCCTTTACCTTTTTGCCTACATTGAAAAGCCCGGAAATTTGCGAGCCTGTTTGTCCCGATGACCAATTTCCCAATCCGGCAAGCTGTATGCCCTTCGTTTCAGCGGCCATATTAAACAAGCCCGCAAGCTGCATCCCGCTGTTTTTTCCTTTGGTTTTATTGATAAGCCCTGCAACCTGTAAACCCCTTGCCATTGAATCTATATTTGCACAACCGGCAAGTTGCACACCAAAGGCACTTTTGTATACATTATTATAAATACCGGCCGCCTGTAAGCCGCTTACATTGCCGCCCACAAGGTTAAAAGCACCAGCTAACTGAACGTATTGCATATTTTTGCGATTGATGTTAAATACCCCTCCCGCTTCAATACCGTTAATACCCGCGGTATACCCGCCTAACAGGTTAAGTGATACATGGTCAATCACCTGGCTATTGTACATGCCATGTGAACTAAGGCCGGGTGTAAGCGAAATTTGGTAGGCGCTTGTGGCAAAGTAATTACCCAGATTCATGCCCTGTATTATTTGTTTCGAACTGATAAAAAGCCGTGCGAAGCGGTTAGATTCGAGCCGCTTTCCTGTTCCTTCGGGGTAATAATCATAGTTCTTCGCAACCTTATGGTAATATACTTTAACTTCACTCAGTATAAACAGGGAAGTGTCCCGGTAGCTTTCCTTACTAACCGTTAACCCAACAGAACCAGCACCGGCCTTGAGCTTTAACTCAAAGTTTCCGTCGGCATCTGTCAATGACGAGATCAAAAGATTTTTTTCGTAAACACTCGCGTTTTTTATACGCGCCCCACTCACATTATCGCAAATATTTCCTTTTACTACTACCTCGTTATCTTGTGTTATAACAACCTCAGCGGTGATGGAAAGTCTGTTTGGTGTATGCCGAAGTACCACGTAACCGTCGATATCCTTAAACTCATAATTACTACCTAACAACTTGGTAAGTAAAATGAATAAAGAACCGCTATATCCTTGCAAAGAAATAAGGCTGTCAGATGGTATGGTGTTATTATTATAGGCAAAGCTAAACCGGCCATTTTGGGAAATATTCTGTAAAACTTTTCCAATGGGCTGTTGCCTGATACTCCCTATAGTAATCTCCCGGTTTAAATTCTTCTGCGCAAAAAGTGCCGGACCAAAAAAAACGGATAGTAAGCTAACATGGATGAGCAGAACAATTTTTCGGAATTGAGGCATGTTCAAAATTAGTTAATAAACAGAATTCGTAGAAAATAAATCCAGATGGCATGTTTATGGCTAAACAATAAGCAATAATAATTTTCATAATGGAGTAAGGGTAAACAAGGTTAAGTGTGTCACAAGTGCAAATAAGCCGAAAAACGAAGCTCAAATTGCACATAACACACACAAAATGCACAACTTAAAACACCTATTACTCTTTTTATTCTTTAGTCCACCTATGCTTTTGCTGGCGCAGTCTGCAAAAACATATACCATTTCAGGAACCATCAAAGATCTGGCTTCGGGCGAAACCCTACCAGGTGCAACTGTTCGGCTGTTGGAATTACCAGGCAAAGGTGTAAGTACAAATGCTTACGGGTTTTATTCGCTCACCGTATCAGAAGGAACATACACCGTATTAACATCTTATACTGGCTATGCTACGGATACCTTAAAAATTCAATTGAATAAAAATACGCTAGCCAATATTCACCTCACCTCAGGACAAGGGCAGCTTCAGGAAGTGAAAATTACCAGCAGTTCTGCCAGAACCAGTAACATTATGATTGCGCCGGCCGGACTGCAAAAACTATCTGTTAAAGACATTAAAAATATTCCTGTATTGTTAGGCGAAAAAGATGTTTTAAAAACCATTCAACTCCTGCCGGGCATTGTTTCTGCCGGCGATGGCAACGCCGGCTTTTTTGTGCGCGGCGGTGGTTCTGATCAAAACCTTATCCTGCTGGATGAGGCTACGGTTTATAATCCATCGCACGTTTTAGGTTTTTTCTCGGTTTTTAATTCAGATGCTATTAAAGACATCTCGGTTTACAAGGGAGGGATGCCTGCAAGCTATGGCGGGCGCCTGTCTTCGGTAGAAGACGTACAAATGAACGATGGT
>NZ_MPPL01000001.1:4626687-4645750 GCF_001911425.1 Mucilaginibacter polytrichastri
GCCAAAAGTTTGGCGTAAGTGGCGGGCTTGGCCTTATTGCATCAAGGCTAACAATTGAAGCGCCTTTGTTTGATCATAAGGGATCATTCATTGTTAGCGCACGCAGAAGCTATGCCGATCTATTCACCGGCTTTGCATCAGACACTACACTTAAACACAGTAAGCTATATTTTTATGATGTAAACCTGAAGGCCAATTACCAGATCAATGATAATAACCGGATCTTTTTATCAGGGTATTTTGGCAAGGATGTGATGAGTTTCAGAAACAATTTTGGCCTTAATTACGGCAATGCCACAGGGACATTGCGATGGAACCATATTTTTAGCAGCAAGCTATTTTCAAATACCTCGTTAATTTATAGCAAGTACAATTATAATGTAGCTATCCAAAACAACCTCGACAATATAAAAATTAACTCTTCTATTATAGATTACAATTTAAAGCAGGATTTTAACTACTATTTGAATAGTTCAAATAAATTAAGCTTTGGGTTTGAATCAATTTTTCACGTAACCCAACCGGGTACGGCACTTTCTACAGCTTCGTCAAGTTTCAATAATATTTTTTTACAAAAAAAGCATGCCCAGGAAACAGCTCTTTACCTGTCAAATGAATGGAATGCTACCGATAAGCTAAAGATCACTTATGGTGTTAGGCTAAGTAATTTAACTGTTTTGGGCCCCGGAACCTTTTACACTTATGATAAAAGCGGCAGCAAATCAGATAGTACCTACTACGGAAGCGACAAAGTGGTTAAAAACTATTTTACACCCGAGCCGCGTTTTGCAGCAAACTACCAGTTGAATGAAAATAACGCCGTTAAACTTTCGTATGATCGTAATGTACAAAATATTCATTTGCTGAATAACTCAACATCTCTTTCTCCTACAAATATTTACCTGCCGAGCAGCAACAACATTAAACCCGAAATAGCCGACCAGGTTGCCCTTGGCTTTTATCGCACTTTCCATAATCATGGCTACGAATTTTCTACCGAAGTGTATTACAAAAACCTTCAAAATCAAATTGATTATAAAAACGGTGCTCAGTTAACGGGTAATGAAAATATAGAAGCAGATCTGCTGTTTGGTTCAGGAAGAGCATACGGTTGGGAAACCTACATCAAAAAGAAGAGTGGGAAATTTACCGGCTGGCTGAGTTATACTTTATCCCGTACAGAAACAAAAATAGCCGGCATTAATAACGGCAATTATTACCCGGCTACACAGGATCAAACACATCATTTATCATTAGTAGGTATGTACCAGGCCGGCAATAAATGGACCTTTTCTGCAAATTTTGTTTACAATACAGGCAACGCAGTTACCTGGCCATCAGGAAAATTTGCCGTAGATGGCGCTCCGGTTTATACCTATGGCAACAGAAACAGCAGCCGTATGCCCGCCTACAACCGGCTTGACGTAGGTGCCACACTTTTAGCGAAAAAAACAGCGAAATATGAAAGCAGCTGGAATTTTTCGGTATATAATTTATATGGTGCGTCAAACCCATATGCTATTGTTTTTCAAACCGACCCGAAAGACGCCGGCAAAACCCAGGTGTTGCAGACTACGCTTTTTAAAATGGTACCCGCAGTTACTTACAACTTCAAATTCTAAAAAAAACATGAAAAACTTAAAATCAATAATATTTATACTTGTTACCGTAATCACTTTTGCTTCTTGCCAAAAAACTATTGTACCGCCCTTACCAGGTTCAACGCCACAACTGGTTATTGAAGGGGCTGTAAGTGATACGGCGGGGCCTTATCACATCAACATTTCAAAAACTGTTGGGTTTTATGCCGATAATACTTATCCTAATGTTTCTGGCGCATCGGTAACTATTACAGATCAAACCGCCGGAGTTACCGATTTGTTAACTGAAACATCTGCAGGCATTTATACCACCCATGTAATTAACGGTAAACCCGGCAGTGCCTATCAGCTTAAGGTTGTAGTTGATGGAAAAACTTATTTATCTACATCAACAATGCCATATCCGGTGGTGCTTGATTCTGTAAGCTTTGATTATACATCAATTAAAAATATGATTCAACCGGTTGCCCATTTCCAGGACCCCACGAAAGCCACCAATTTTTATAAGTTCAACATCCAAAAAAACGGAGTTAACTTAAACCGGTTTCAAACCCAGGATGACTTGTTATCTAATGGCAAATATATTCGCACAGCGTTGGTCACAGACACAGGGGCAATTAAAAAGAATGACCATGTAAGTGTTTCCCTGGTAGGTATAGATAAAGGCGCATATAATTTTTTGCAGGAAGCCGAAAGTGTGGCTTTTTACAATGATCAACTGGCTACTCCCTCCACTCCCGAATCAAATATTTCTGGTGGATGTATTGGCTATTTCAGCGCGCAAACGGTCAGTAAAAAAAATGCTATTGTAACTAAATAATAATTGTAGCAGGCAAGTATTAATACCGTATGCATTAGTTAGGGTTAAAATAGGACCTTTGATTTGTAAAAGTTCTTTAAAACGACTCAATAAACCTCAAATTTAACCCGTAACCTTCGCGGTGATTAACAAGGTTCGAAATGTATAAATTACTGAAATACAAAGCATTGCGGCAGTGGTTCGAATCCCGTTTATTCCGAAAAAAGGCGTCAAAACCTTTCGAAAGCGCTTAAATCAATGATTTAGGCGCTTTTTTATGCTATTAACGCCGATTCAGGCTAATAAATTTCGCTTGTTTCCCAAAGCGTTTTTCGAATTCGTTTTTAGTTAACATAAAACTTAAGTATTGTGTAACATTATGTTTATAAGCCTCTTCAGAAACTTCATAAGTTACTCCACCGTAAGTTATTGGTGAAGTACCTTGGTACTTAAAAACAGGTACAGGGTTTTCTCTAGTGCCCAATAAGGGATTACTCCACTCACCTTTATTTACAGTTAAAATCACGTACTTTTTGGAAAGTATATCGGGCAGAAAAATTGTTGGCGATGAATCAAACATCCTAATCTCAAAATATTTTTTGTATTCAGAGCTAAAAATTTTGATTTCAAAAAGATCACTACGGCCATTTTTTTGCAGTTTACTAAAATAGCTTGTGTCTTTGTAAGTAAGCAAACTATTAATATCTCTCGGATCGCGCTCTGGCACCAATACTTTAAACTGCTGTGAGTTATGAATATAAACGGGGACAATAGCTTTTGCATCATTGCCCTTATAGAAAAGATGGTTAACTACGTATAGGTATAAAGGCAATCCGATAACCATACCTACTGCTACAGCAATGCCTACAAATGCTTTTTTCATGTTTGGCTATATGTAACCACATTAACTACTTTCCAAATCGCTTTTTAAAATCCTCTTTCGACATATAATAGGTGAGGTACTGGGTAACGTTATGTTGATATTCAGCCTCAGTTATGTCAAGATTTACATCATTATGGATTAGCGGAGTAAGCCCCCTGTATTTAAATACTGGTACCGGATTTGTTTTTGAACCATATTTTGTATTGTTAAGATCGTCTTGATTTACTGTTATGAACACATCTTTCTTATCCATAGTCAGATGTAGAAAAAACGTTTTTGAATAATCAAATAATCGGGCAACAAAGTATTTCTTATACTCCGAACTATAAAATTTCATTAAATACAGATTGCCATTCCCGTTTTTATTTAAAACACTTTTATAATCTGAATACTCAAATGTTAATAAACTTTTGTTGAGATCAAAAGGATTTTGCTCGGGTATTTGAACCTTCAATTCAATTGAATTTTGAATATAAGTGGGGATAACAGCTTTTGCATCATTGCCTTTATAAAAAAGATGGTTAACCACATATAGGTATAAAGGCAATCCGATAACCATACCTACTGCTACAGCAATGCCGATTAAAGTTTTATTCATAAAACCGAATTGCGATTCAACTATTTATCTTGTTTACCAAAGCGTTTTTCGAATTCGTCTTTAGTTAACATAAAACTTAAGTATTGTGTAACATTATGTTTATAAGCCTCTCCAGAAACTTCATAAGTCCCACCACCGTAAGTTATTGGCGGAGTACCTTCGTACTTAAAAACAGGTACAGGGTTTTCTCTAGTGCCCAATAAGGGATTACTCCACTCACCTTTATTTACAGTTAGAATTACGTACTTTTTGGAAAGTATATCGGGCAGAAAAATTGTTGGCGATGAATCAAACATCCTAATCTCAAAATATTTTTTGTATTCAGAGCTAAAAATTTTGATTTTAAAAAGATCACCTCGACCATTTTTTTGCAGTTTACTAAAATAGCTTGTGTCTTTGTAAGTAAGCAAACTATTAGGATCTCTCGGATCGCGATCTGGCACCAACACTTTAAACTGCTGTGAGTTGTGGATATACACGGGTACAATATTCTTTACATTGTTGCCTTTGTGAAAAAGATTGTTTACCACAAAGAGATAAACCGGAACCCCTATGCACATCCCAACTGCAACAGCGATACCAACAATTAAATTTTTCATTATTATTGTGTTTTTGAAAAGATACCTGCATTGCTTTTGCTTTCAGAAAGTATTCTCATATCTACTAATACATCGTCTCTATATACTCGTTCAGTCTCCTTTTGCTTATCTTTTTCTTCCTCATAATAATGATCGTCGATGTAAAAGTTAACTACGGCGCCGGCAATCCCAATACCCACACCGCCGGCAACTTTCCCCCAACTAATACCTTTTAGAAGCGTTAAAAGATTTTTTGAGGATTTAAGTGTATTTCCTGCCGAAGTAGCCAATGTCTCCTCTGCCTCGCCCGACATACTTGCCGCATTTTTGGCAGATGCTACACTACTCTCGGGTGCTCCCTCACTTTGGCGTAAAGCGGTTTGTTCTCTGTAATATTTAGCCTGTTCGCCCATCTCTTCAGACTGCTTAGCAGTTTCTGTGCCTTCTTTAACTAAGTCTACGCGTACCTCATTACTCTTATCCCCTACATCGGCAACGCCTGCTATCCCAATATAACGGCCCTGTTCAACCTGTGCAGTATGCACATCTTCGGCATGGGTGCTCTCTATATGTTTGGTTTCATTTTCTTGCCTGTCGGTTTGCGTATGTGCATAGTCGTAAGTTGCAATGCCGCCGCCAACCAATACGCCTACTACAGAAGCCCCCATGGCCGTAATAACAACACCGGTAACAACGCCTATGGCAAATTCAGATTTATAATGCTCGTCAATTTCCTCGTTGTTGTTTTCGCTGATCTTTTTTGCAGCATCCATGGCGGTAGGTTTGTCTAGTATAATGGATACCATCCCCCCGTTAGAGCATTGCAAAATAGAAATGTTCAATAAAGCATTGTCTTTATCTAATAATACAGTTTTATGCCATGTATCTTTCATCCATGGCGAACCAAGGGTAACATCGCAAGCATGCTTTACTATTGAATTAGTTGCAGCCCCCAGCACTCCAGATGCTATAGCCGATACCACACCTGTTGCTAGTGCGGCTGATGCTATGGTTTCTGCGGCTGCGGCAATGGCTACCCCTGCCAGCCCCCCGGTAGCTACTGTGGCAGCTACGGCAAACACCACCAAAGCACCAACAGCTATACCAGCCGTTAAGGTAGCCAGGCCACCCCAAAACTTCGATTGGTTTTTGCATTGAAAACTGGCGCTTATTTTTCTGTCGGCCCGGTTTAATAGTGGTTTCTTTTTGCTCAGATAAGCAACCGTGGTATTGTGATTACGTAAAATTTGCAACGGCGAACCGTTGGTCATGTTGGTACAAATAACATTTGCACCTTCTGGTATGAAGCTACTCATTCTATTTGTTTTAAGTTATAGTTAATTAGTATCTGAATATTATTTTTAACCTCCTCAACAATATTTACCTCTGCAGTTTGCAATAAATTTTCGGCAGTGTTAATCTGATTTTTCTCTATATAGCTGAAATTAAATTCCGAAAACTTATACTGTATCATCGGCTTAAATTTCTGCTCGTAAATATTATTCATTCTGGCCAGATCTAATTTGGAGGTATCCATTTTACCAATCTTGCTTACATAAACCGCATTAGGCGTTTCATTCATAATCAGTTGTTCTATATTTACCGGTACCGGCAAGGCGTCAAATAGCTGCGAATAAAAAGTGCGTGTATAGGAACCAAATGAGGGTTTTTCCTGCGTCAGGTAAGTATCAAAAAAAACATCGAAAAACAACTTGGTTTCCAGATCAGCAATAAGCAGTTTCTCATCCTTTATAAATACTTCGGCACCGCTAATAAATTTCTGCAGGTTTGTACGAGCTTCCGGGTCCCTTAAAAAGCTGTACCGGTTATTAAGGCTGTCTTTATAAGTATTCCAGTTGCTAATTATTTCCTCATGGTTTAAAATACGCTTCATTTTACCGGTTTGGCTATCAACCAATACGCGTGTGTTACATTTAACATTATCTATTTCGCATACCAGGCTTACCGCTTCCTGAAGCTGTGGAGGGTTAAGGTTAATAATGTTATCGGTCATTTCCACATCAACCACAATCCCCTCATCGGTAAAGCTTCTTTTAATGTGAAACTCCCTTTTTGTTTCGGCATGGTTAGCAATAACACCATTTACCTTAGTAACAACAGTTTGTTCGCAACGGTATTTTGCAGATCGTGTTTCACGGGGTGCCACGGGCGTAACCGGCTGGGGCTTAGCTTTTACCTGGGGTTGCGGTAAGTCGCCGGTATCAAAAAAACTAAATCTCTTAGTCTGTTCCATTATTAATTAATATGTATTTATGAACTATGAATGATATGCTTAACAAAAACATGTGTTGAAATACTGCTGCCTGTTATAGAGTTACACAGACAACCATGGTACCGAAGTATATGTTGTATAATTTACATTCCATATACTCCTGAAGATGGGAGTTATTTGGATTTTATATCACGATTTAGGGTATACTGCAATTGAGCATGTTGTACTCTTTGCCCGAAAAATTCGATCTTGCTTTGAAAGCCATAACGATAGATTTTAAGGTTACTATTAATAAAGTATGAAATAGACCATCTGTTTCATACTTTATTACCTACAAATAAACATGAACCATTGTTTGGTGAATTTAATTTAAGCTATAATTACATCAGCTTAATTAGAACGGAAGCCATAAAGATTTAAGCACTTTTGAGTGTATTCATTTTCTAAAAATAACTGCACTATAGGCTGGCATGCACGGGCTGAATGCGGAATTTCTCAAGCAGGCTGCGTTTGATAGGCAAATAAGTAGCCTTTTGTATAGCCCTACCAATTTTGCCTGAAAAGTCTTAATTAAAAGAATAATTTAGATGATTATTCGGTTCGGGGGTAGCCTTACTTACAGCTACCGCCAACATCACAATGCGCATACCAGGTGAAACCACAATTATGGAAGGTGGATATGGCTACGTCCCTGCGAAGAACATAAAGTATAAAAAATGACTTTTTTAATTAACCAAAACCGGTCATTTATAGATCAGAACTACCAATTCAAGTACTTTTACGTAACTCAAAACTATCTTTGAACGCACCGCATTTAACTGTTTTTTACAGATCCGGAAAACATTCCACTTATTGGCGTTATCCTTATCCATCAGGTCGTAGCACTCTGTAACCTCTTTTACAACACTTTTCTTAATCTGTTCACTTAGCCAGGTTTTCACCTTTGCGTCAAACATTGCTTTATCAAACATCCTGCTACCTTATTTTAATACAACAATATAAATATACGGCTATTTGAATTTAATACGCAGGATATCAACGGCAATCAAAACCATGTTCAGCTATTGTCCTCTTACTGAATATTGTCTTTTTGTGGATAGCATTATTCTGGAGAATTTCCGGTAGTTATAACCTTAATGCGCTAAGGACCTTGGATTTAACTGGTTAATAAATATCGACAAACCGAATTTAGCATTCTTCAATTTATCCTCAAGCGCTTTAGGTATAGGCCCCGGGTTGTGAGAGAAATTACCTGTTATGATATCCATATCGCCATCTCCGTCAATATCGGCTTTCTCAAGGGTAAATGTTTTGATAGGCACATCGCTTTTTAATGTGTAAGATTTAAAGCGATATGCGTTTGTGTCTTTATTTTCCAGATAAATAAATGATTCGTCTACCAGTTTACCAAATTCCGGAAAAAAGGCACTTGCCGCAAAATCAATATCACCGTCCTGGTCAAAATCTTCTGCAAGTACTTTGGTTACCCCATAAATTGGGTAAAAGAACTTTTCTTTAAAGCCGTTATTGCCCTCATTAATATTAATCCTGATGCCGTGGTATGCCTTTAGGATGTTTGAATAATCTGCGTTGTCGCCATGTACGGTTACAATATCAGTTAAACCGTCGTGGTTATAATCTACCAGAACCATGTCTGTAGTGCCGTAGTTGGGCGGGAAACGTAATACCCTTTTTGCCTTGAATTTAAGATTGTCTTTTTGATAAAAAATATAAACACTTTCGTCCCCCTGCGAAAACATGGCTACAATATCTTTTTTACCATCGCCGTCCATATCCTTTACAAAACACTTAATGGCACCCGGCAGCGGCAATAAAACCTGCTCGGTGTATTTGCCATTTTTGTCTTGCTTAAACAGCGATAATGCGCCTATCTTATTACCAAAACTGCACATTACAATTTCGGGCACGCCATCGCCATTTAAATCGTCTATAACAGAGCTAACCGGCCGGTGAAGCGGCTCAGTTAACGGTGTACCTTCATCTGCGCTATTAAGTTTAATATAAGCCCCGGAATTTAATTCGGTAGGATATAATTTACCAATGTCAGTTAAATAGGTATCTCCTTTATAAAAATCAAAGTCTACGGGTGGGCTTGCCGTTTTAATAGTTTTCGTTACCCCCTTTCCGTATTGCCAGTTTAAAGCCTGGTTGTAAAAGTCACCAATCCACAAAGTTTTGGTATCTGTATTATATTTTAGCGCTGTAATTAAGGATGGCTTGCTTGAGTCTAGCTCAACATCATTCCTTTTAAATTGAGTTAATGGCGAATTACGATTATAACGGCTTTCATCAACAGTAACACTATCGGGTGCGTTATCAACCACATATTTAGTTAGCTTCCTCCAATCAGCATCATTCATGGCAGGCTCATCCGGTATGATGTGGTTTTTGGCAACTACGGCGCGCTCCTCGATAGATAAACCCGCAAGCGGATCATATCCGGGATATATAATACCCATACGGCTGGCCATTACCGGCAGCACGTGGCTTTGCCAGATTGTTTTGGTGAGGCTGGCAGGGTCGGGCAGCATATGGCAGGTTGAGCAGTGGGTGGTAAAAAGCAACTTGCCATCATAATCATCCAAAACAACCGCTTTGGCTTTAGTTTGAGTAAAAGAATTAAGGCTGATTATGGCCACCAGGACAAATGCCCCGGTAATAACTGTTGCTCTGTAATTCATTTTACCTTAATTTAAAATCAGTTTACACCCGCTTACTGTTGCTAATAGCTGTTTTAAGTGCATCCAAGGTTGTATTGGTAACATTACCGAACAACGACACGCCTCCTGCACCATTTGCAAGCGCGTATTCTATACCTTGCTGTACTTCATTATCGTTCTTAAAGTCAGACAAGTATAACCCTGCATACAGCGGAAATTTACCATTTAAAGCTTTAACGCCTTCTGCTACCGCATCGCCAATCCAGGCAATGTTTTCTTTATAAAAGCCATGATAAATCATGGGGCATACACCGCTTATATTCCAGTTTACCCAATCTTGCTTTACGTTACGGTGCGCAATATCCGGCGTTGGGAAAACAGCTGCGGTTATTGGCTTATTATATTTTTTAGCCACTGCTGTAAGCCGCTCTACTACCCTATTAACACGCTGATAACGAAACAACCTCCATGATGGGCTTGCTTCGGGATATTGGACTGTATCTATATCAATGCCATGCTCGGCCTTGTAGGCATCTTTACATACCTGGCAATAACAAAAATCGTATTCGGGCAGTTCGCTGGTTTGTACAATTTTATAATTATCCCACAAATTTACGGGCAATATAACATCACAAAAACGTACATAGTCCAGATGTATACCATCAATATAATCTTTTTTCAGGGCAGCCTCATAATCATCGGCCAGGTATTGTTTTACCTCCTCGCGCGATGGGCATAACCAGCGATAGTAATTTACATACGGCGGATGATCTGCGCATGATTCTCCTTTGCGGTTAACTGCATACCATTCAGGATGTTCGCTTAGCAATGTTTTTTCACCACGATTCATCGTCCAGATCCAACGATGAGCCTCCAGCTTTTGTGCTTTGGCGGCTCTGAAATGTTTTTCGCTGTCGTTTTCAAAAAAAATACCGTTGATGCCCGCTTCGTAAAAGCGTTTATAACGGTCTGCCAGTTCTTCTTCTGTATCTTTGAGGTTGGGGTTTGTCCAAACCCAGTTTTTCCACTTCTTTTTGCGGCTGCCCGATAGGTAAGATTCTGCATTAGCCAATGTTGGCAACAGCGATGCGGATACACCCGCAACTAAAGTACTTTTGAAAAATTTACGACGGCTTGTCATTATTTTGAATTTATAATTTTGATCAGTCCTTCATCATTTATCGAAATCAATTTAGCATCCTCGCCGGCAATGCTTGCCGTAAACTGACTATCGGTGGCTTGCATTTTAAGTTGATTTGATTGCCCTTCTACATTTTGCTTGGCCTCGATACCCAGTTCATTCAATGTTGCAGCATATTTACCGTTTTTCTCCTGAAACTGTTTTTGGCGATAGTAAATCAACCAAAGATATTTTCTTTGATATTCGGTATAAGGCATTTTAAATTCGCTGTTATCCTTTCGGGTAAACTGCAAATAGCCCCAACGCTCGGGCGCATGCATATTAATGATGCCCTGCGGCGACCAAACCCAATTTCGCTCGGGCAGGTTTTTACCTTCTGCATTTGTTAGTTTAACATTTTTGCCATTTCTAACCTTGGTATCCCACTCCACGCGCGAAAAATTGATCCGCCAGATGGATCCCTCTTTAGGTGGGTCGGTTGCAAAGCCCATACGGATTGCTTTAAGCGGGATAGCCATTTCAACAGTCCACCCCTTATCTTTATCGCCGGGCTTATTAAGTGTACCCTGTATCTGCACTGCAGATTTAAGGTGCTCAATGTCCCAGCTAATTAAAGCATTGCCGCCGTTGCGGTATGGTTTCGGCAAAAACAGATCGAATATTTTATTAATCGCATTAACCTCAATTTCAAAGTATTGATGGGTGTTGTTAGCCGGGCTTATAAAAATTTCGAAATCATTATCTTTATAAATAATATCATCGTGGTGCGTCTGTGTAGCCCAAACCTGTGGCTCTTGCAATTTTGCAGCCACAAATAAGGTCGAATCATTCCAGAGCATTTTTACCTGGGTATCAAAAAACGGAGCCGGCTTTAAATCACCTTCAATATCAACAAAGTTGGTAGTCCACTGCGCTTTTTGCCAGGCACTTTCTTGTAAGTTACCGTCAATTTTTAAGGCTTCATCTGTGTGCTGTACTACATAGCTTTTGGGCACAGTAAACAGATGTTCCAGGCCCTCGAATTTATTTTGCGCCGTTACCGTTGTACCAAAACTTATGGCAAACATTAAGGCCATTACTTTTTGGTAATTAGCCCGGCGTGATGATAAAAAACACTTAGTCATCATATTTTTATTAGTCTGCTACCGGGTAAACGTTAGCTATTTCTACATTTTTAGTGAGGCCAATTTTATGGCCCTTAACTGCATAAAACAAAATAAAGCTATAACATGGTACTAAAATCCAGTAGGCATTGGTTGGGTTAACAATGTCAGCTAAACGGCCATAAGCCAACGGTATTAACGCGCCACCTGCAATAGCCATAATCATAAATGAAGATCCAATTTTAGTAAAGCGGCCTAAACCTGCAATGGCCAATGGCCATATAGCTGGCCATAAAAGCGAATTGGCAATACCCAATAAAGCAATAAACAGCACAGATATGTATCCATGCGTGAAAATGGCGATCAACGAAAATATGATCCCCATAATAGCAGATACTTTAAGGGCTTTCTCTTGCGTAAAAACTTTAGGGATACATATAATACCGGTTACATAACCTAATATCATACCCAACAAGGTACAGGTTGTAAAAAACTTAGCTGTTGATAATGGAATACCCTGGCTGCCACCGTAACTAATAATAGAATCGCCTGCCAAAACCTCAACCCCAACATATAAGAACAGCGTTAATACACCCAGTAATAAATGCGGGAATTGAAAAATGCTGGTTTTATTGGTGTTGGCCGCAGCGACGGTTTCGTCCTCATGGTCGGTATCTATCTCCGGTAACTTTGAAAATGAGATTAAAACTGCGAGGATAATTAATACCACAATAATTATTACATAAGGTAATATTACCCTGCTAGCCAGTTCATTTAGCTCGGCAACTTTTTGAGCCGCAGGCATAGTCACTAACCGGGCTTTTAAACCATCGGCATCTTTTAAGGTGATAGCACCCAATACAATAGGAGCTATAGAGCCGGCAACTTTATTACAGATACCCATAATGCTGATGCGTTTTGCCGCGCTTGCCGCCGGGCCTAAAATAGTAATGTATGGGTTTGATGCTGTTTGTAGCACAGCCAAACCTGTTCCCTGTACAAACAGGCCAAATAAGAATAGCTCGTAGGTACGGTGCATTGCCGCGGGTATAAATATTAAAGCCCCAAGTGCCATAATACCCAAGCCTACAGACATGCCATTTTTAAAGCCGGTTTTTTTTAACAGCCAGGCCGATGGGATGGCCATTACCAGGTAGGAAATATAAAAAGCGAATGCAACCAGGTACGATTCGAAATTATTAAGCTCGCAGGCCAGTTTCAGGTAGGGAATTAAAACGGAGTTCATCCAGGTTACAAACCCGAAAATGAAGAACAGAGCGCCGATGATGTAAATGGCGTTGGAGCTGCCATCGCTTTTCCCGTTTGCTGCCGGGCTGGATACATTAGTCATGATGTTTAAAAAATAAAGGGTATATACTAACCGGCAGCATACGCTGCCGGCATATTATTTTAATTTTAGTTAAGCCCAACATCATAGCTGCCCATCAGCAATTGGGGTTAATTAAATAGTGTTATTGCACTGCAATAAACTGTTCGGCTAAATTCCATCCGCTTATACTTACCAGCGGCATAGGTTGCCCTGCCTGTGGCTCGTAATCAAGCACCACCTTTTTATGATCGCCCGGAAGTACCGAGATATAATTATCTGAATAAAAAACAGGTAAAATGCGTTTATGCGTAACCGGATCAACCAGCGATAATCTGTTGAAAAATGCCAATGGCGCTTTGGTAGCGTTGGTTAATGTTACCTCAATTTTACCATCTGCGCTTTTACGTGCCGTGGTACTTAATTTGGCCTGCTGCAGATCCTTTAAGCCAGAGTATATGCCGTGCTCATCTGCTATCCAGTAAATATTTTCGCTTAGTTTGTTTTTATTTTTGTCCAAAATCTGGAGGCATAAAAACACGCCTTTATCTTTTGCCGATTGGTCTACAGCAGGTTTCATTGGTAAAAATGCTTTTACTGTTGATGGTTGCGCTTCCACAAAAAGCTGTGTTAACAGGCTATCCTTGCCGGCCATGTCAATGGTGCTTACGGCAAGCATTAAATCGCGCTTTATTTCAAAACCGTTATTAATTATGCTAACCATACCTGTTACCGGGTTGTACATGGCATGTAATGATTCGCTACCATTGTGGAGGCCATAAAGGCAGGCGTTAGGGTCAAGGTAATAATCATACATCTGGCCACGCATGGCAGTCCACGGGTTTTGGGTTTTCCATATAATGGTACCGGTATACCAACTCCACATGTGCGAACTGAAACCTTCCATTAAGCTACGGTACTGATCGTAATTTACCAGTTGCGCTTTTGTAGCAAAGTCTTTAGCATCTTTAGCCTTTCCATAAGGGTCAATAGCTGCATCATAACCGATGTATTTATGATACTCCCATACAGAATCGGTTTTGGTTTTGCCATTTGCCGAATATTGTGGTGCAACCAGATTTTCTTTAGGAATAAAACGTTGCAGCGATTCGTAATCGCTTACACCAACCGAGCCTACCTCAGAATTAAACGGATAAGTGCGCGCTTCCCAAAAGGCAGACAAAGGCTGGATGCCGTAGGGGCCATCGCCATTACCACCTAAGGTGTTCAACGACATTTTATCAGAATTAGAGTAATCTACAAACCAGCGCGTACCATCAAGTTTGGGCATAATTGTATCCCTAACCGCCAGCAAAATATCTTCCGGCGGGGTGGTTTCGTTACCACCGCACCAGATAGCCAACGAGGCATGGTTACGTACCAGTTTTATTTGATCGGCTACCGATTTCAGATATAGTTTGTGATCGTCGGGATATTTACGGCGGGTCCATTGGTCTTCGGCTTTAAAAGGGTCAAGCCATTTACCATCAGCATCGCCCGAAATCCAGAAATCCTGAAATACAAGCATGCCATATTTATCACAGGCTTTATAGAACTCCGGTCGTTCTACTAAAGCACCACCCCACACCCTAATGAGGTTAAGGTTCATATCGCGGTGAAATCTTACTTCGGCATCATAACGTGCATTGGTAAAGCGCAGCATGGCATCAGAGATGATCCAGTTACCGCCTTTTATAAATACTTTTTGCCCGTTTACCATAATATAACGGCTGTGTGTTTCAGTGCTCCAGTCGCTAGTTATTTGCCTTACACCAACAGATACTGTTTCCTGATCGGATAGCTTTGTACCATCCGTTAAAAATTGCATTTTAAGGTCGTACAGGTTTTGAGGGCCGTAGCCGTTTGGCCACCAAAGCTTTGGATTTTTAAGGGTAAAATCGCCCAGAGCAATTTCCTGAGTTGAGTTAGCAGGGATTGTAACACTTCTTTTAACCAGGTTACCATCCAGCATATATTGCAGGGTACCATTGACGGCTTTTGCAGTTGCATTCTGGAGTTCGGCAGTTGCTTTGATAATAGCAGGCTGCTGCACACCGTTAACACTCCTCACACCTGGCACAACTGTTACCACATGCGGATTAATGATGTTTATTGCGCCTGTTTTTTCGATAGTGACTTTATCCCAGATTCCGGTGTTACGATCGCGCATGGGCTGGATCCAATCCCAGCCGGCTGTGTACTGCAAGCCCACACCTTTGGCTATGCGGCCATCGCCACCCTGGCCACCATTGGGGTTACCAACCGGGTCGGGCGGGTAAACTAATACTGCCAAACGGTTTTCGCCGTCCTTGCTTAGTAGTGAGGTAATGTTATAAGATTGACGCAAAAACATACCATGATGTGTTTGCGGATTTACTTTTTTACCGTTTAAATAAATTTCGCAGCTGTAGTTAACGCCTCTAAAATTTAAATAAACCTGGTTACCTGCTACGGGTGCGGCTTCTTTAAAATCTTTTACAAACCAATAGGTATAATAATCGCGGCCCGTATTATAAATATCCTTGATCCTTTCATTATTCATGCCGTAAAAAGGGTCGGGCACTTTCTTATTATTTAAAAGCGTAGTTAAAACTGTACCGGGTACTGTAGCCGACATCCAATTGTTAACTGTGAAGGTATTTGCAGAAACGGTGGTTCCGCTTGCCTTAACATCTGCAATGGGTGCGCATTTCCAGCCGGTATTTAGTTCATAACTTGTTTGCGCCTTTGCTGTTGAAACAAGACCTGCAAAAACAGCAAAAGTAACTTTTAGATATTGCCTTGTTCTTTTTGATAAGTACCGGCTCGAATAATTAAATGTAGTTTGCAATATATTATAGTTAGAAAGTTAATAATCTATGGTAAAGCAGGCTGCTTGTTTTAGCCCGATGTTATTAGCAGATGCAGGTATCGTTAAATCTATACCATCGGCACTAGTTTTCCATTTTAACTTTTGTGTGCTGCCAAGCATACTTACATTTTTAACCTTCTTAATATCCTTTAAAGTGATATTTAGGGTGACTGGCAAGCTCACACTTTCTTTATCAGCAAGTACAAAGGCATAAATCCGGTTCTTGTCTTTATTTTTGGTGTAATATATATTGCCTGATGAATACGGAGCAACAGCACGTGAGTTATAAATCCCTTCGCCATTAATTTTCATCCAATCACCAATAGCATTCAGGCGGTTATAAGCTTCGGGGTCAAAGTCGCCATCCGGGCCGGGGCCAATGTTCATGAGCAGGTTGCCGCCGCGTGATACAATTTTCACCAGTAATTGAACAATGTCATGGGCAGATTTATAATGATCGCCGGGCACGTAACTCCAGGAGTTACCCATAGTAATACAGCTTTCCCAGGGATGATCTAGTGGTGCTGCAGGTACTTCCTGCTCCGGAGTGGTATAGTTTTCATACTGACCAGATACGGTACGATCAACCACAATTAAGCCGGGTTGATTTTTACGACCCATTGCCGCAATTTTAGGCATATCAATATCCTGGTTAAATTTGATGCCTTTTTGCCAATCTACCGTTGTATCGATTGTATTTTTAGGGCGCACCCAGCCGCCATCGAGCCATAAAATATCTACTTTACCGTATCCTGTCATTAACTCCTGGATTTGGTTGTATGTAAAATCTTTAAATTTTTGCCAGTGCTCCGGGTATTTAGCCGGGTCGTAATTTACATTACGGTCTTTAGGCGGGAAGTATGGCCACCAATACTCCGGCGAATGCCAGTCTGGTTTAGAAAAGTAAGCGCCGATCATAAAGTTTTCTTTACGGAAGCTGTTAAAAATCTCTTTAGTTACGTTAGCCTTGGGGTTTTTAGAAAACGGTGTTTTGGCATCGGTAATCTTATAATCGGTTTGCTTGGTATCAAACATCGAAAAACCATCGTGATGCTTGGTGGTAAAAATCATGTATTTCATACCCGCATACTTGGCAGCCTTTACCCATTTATCCGGGTCAAACTTAACGGGATTAAAAGTGGTCTGAAGATTTTCGTAAGCCTTTTTATAACCCTCGTAGGTGGCACCATATGGGCCTTTTCTTTGCGTCCAGCCTTCATCTTCTGGGCAAATGCTCCAGCTTTCAACTACTCCCCATTCGCTGTAAGTACCCCAGTGCATAAATAAACCAAACTTAAGGTCTTGCCATTGGGCAAGTTTTTGCTGTACGGCAACATCGTCTGGCGCCTGGTATTTTTTAGACATGTTATGCTGCTGCGCAAATGATTGTTTTAACAATAACAGGAATAAA
Organism: Mucilaginibacter polytrichastri; assembly: GCF_001911425.1. Classification (GTDB taxonomy): domain Bacteria; phylum Bacteroidota; class Bacteroidia; order Sphingobacteriales; family Sphingobacteriaceae; genus Mucilaginibacter; species Mucilaginibacter polytrichastri. The sequence continues at coordinate 4,643,894 of NZ_MPPL01000001.1, forward strand.
ATCGAAGCTAAAAATTTAGTAGTACTTGGGTTGAACGGGAGTTTAATCATTTCAAGAGGCTTTATTAAGGAGGCTATCTTCGATAGCGGTCAATCTTTCTTCTAAATTTTTACCAAAATTTTCTACCACCAATGCAGCACCACCTATAAGTTGTGCCTTAGTGGTTAAATTTGATATATTAAAATCTGTAAAATTAGTAAGCATGGGGATGCAATGTTCATTAATAGCTTGCTGTATAGGTGCCAGCCACAGTTTACCAACTACACTCCCTTTTCCACTTAAAACTATAGCGCCGGGGTTCATCAAATGGATAAGTATGGCCAGGCCCTCGCCCACATGATAAGCCGCCTCGGATATTAATTTAACAGAAAAAACGTCGCCCTTAATTGCTTCACTAATTATAATATCAGCATTAACTTCGGGGTAATGGGCTAAACTTGTGGTCAAACCTTCTTTAATACCTTGTTTGGCACTAGCTGTAACGGCAATAAGTGATGCTTCTGTTTCCAGGCAGCCGTGTTTACCACATTTGCAAAGTTTACCATTTTTAAAAAGCGGGATATGACTAAACTCACCAGCCAGGCCATTATTCCCTCTAAAAATCTGGTCATTTAAAATCATTCCCAGCCCTATGCCCCAGCCAAGGTTTAGCACCATCACGTTTTTAATGTGCCCCGCAACACCAAACTTTTGTTCGGCCAATGCTATAGCTGTCGAATCATTTTCCAGAAATACCGGGATTCCTATATTCTCTTCTATATGATCTACCAGTGATTGGCCGCCGTGTACTATATAGGTATAGTTAATGCCTCTTTCGGTATCAATAAACCCAGGCATGGTTAATCCAATACCTATAATATCTTTTTTTGCGATGTTAATGCTTTTTATAAAGCTATCTATATAGTGTATCAGTTCGGCAGGGCTGAGGCTGTCGATATTAAATTCATATCGCGAAGTTTCCGTGATAAAATTGTTATTCATATCTACAATTACCATCTGAGCCGAAAATTGATCCATTGCTACAGACAATATATAGTGAGAACCAGGAACCAGCGAATAATTTAAAGGCTTTCTTCCACCACTTGAGCTGGCAAGGCCCTTTTCCTGCACATATCCTGCCTTTTTAAGCTCTGCAAGAACTTTTATTACGTGGGGGATGCTTTTACCGGTGTAGTTACTCACTTCGGTACTGGTTAATACCTTATTGTAATATAAACACTTTATGGTTTCGCTATGATCAATCAAAAAGTCGGCTTTACTTAACAACATATTGAGGTAAACTTAGAATTTATTTATAAAAGAATAGCTAATTCACTAAAACTTTTTAAATTTTTTACAAAGTACTTCAAATTATGTAAATTAAATGTTACTTTAGGTCGCTAAACTTTGAACACTAATTGATTTAATAAAGCTTTTCTAGGAAGATTTAGAAAGTTTTGGTGTAAGATAAATAAACGTCAAAGCCCGATATACTCCTTAAAAGTCCATCTTTAACGATATTTATTAATTGGTCAGTGTTCTCGAAGTTAGCTAATAATCTAATTATTAAGTAACACTAATACTCAACTAATGAATTAAAAAGCGCTCCCCCACTATGCAACCGGCTATAGTTGCTGTTTGCATGCCCACCCAGACGTCATGGAAACATAGTTATCGTTCCACGAACAGTATTAATTTTAACTAAACTAACCCTAAGACTAAGTATGAAATTTAACAATTACCCGCATGACAAACCGGTTAAACAAAGTTCGCAGAGGATTAGCTTAACTGCTAAACTTGCTCTCGCGTCCTTATTGTGTATCGGCATGGATGCTTCGACAGCAGTCAACGCATCCGCATCAACATTTAAATTATCCG
>NZ_MPPL01000001.1:4645760-4655261 GCF_001911425.1 Mucilaginibacter polytrichastri
CTATAAAGCAGCAAATACATTATATAATAAAGTAGATCAAAAAATTACCGGTAAGGTAATTGATGAAAAAGGCGAACCCCTTATTGGTGTTTCTGTTAAAGTAAAAGGAGCAACAAATGGTGTAGTAACCGATGTAAACGGTGCGTTTACTATTACCACTCCTGATAATGCCGTTTTGGTATTGTCTTATATTGGTTATACTACTCAGGAAGTACCTGTTGCCGGCAAAACTACCATCCGCGTAAGTATGGCGGCTTCTAATAATGCCCTAACAGAGGTTGTAGTAACCGCCTTAGGTTTGAAAAAAGACGAAAAGAAACTTGGATACTCGGTATCTACAGTTGGCGGCGAAACCTTAAATAAAGCCAGGGAAACCAACGTTGCCTTATCATTAGAAGGCCAGGTTGCCGGTTTAAGTGTAGGTGGCTCTAACGGTGGCCCGGGTTCATCATCAAGAGTTTTACTGCGTGGTTTAACCAGCTTTAGCGCAGGTAGCCCATTGTACGTTATTAACGGTGTACCCATGGATAATACCCAACGTGGTGCTTCGAGCGAATGGGGTGGTGCAGATTTAGGTGACGGTATCTCAAATATCAACCCTGATGATATCGAAACCATGACCGTATTAAAAGGTCAGTCGGCATCGGCATTATATGGTTCAAGAGCAGTAAACGGTGTGATTTTAATTACCACCAAAACAGGTAAAAAGAACTCTGGCTTTGGCGTAGAGGTAAATAGCAACGTACAGATAGATAAAGCTGTTGACAACACAGATTTTCAAAAGGTTTATGGCCAGGGCGAAAACGGTGTAAAACCTACAACTGCTGCCGGTGCTTTATCATCAGGTAACCTTGCATGGGGCGCCAAAATGGATGGCTCGCAAGTAATACAGTTTGATGGTAAAACTTACGCTTACTCTCCGGTTAGCAAAGACAATAATTATCTTTCTTTCTACAGAACAGCACCAAGCTTTACCAATACGGTATCATTAACTAATGGCGGCGAAAGCGGTGCATTCCGTTTGTCTTTATCAGACTTGCGTGCAAATTCAATTGTACCAAACAGCTACTTAGACAGAAAGACTTTCAACTTTAACGGTAGCAGCAATGTAACTAAGCAATTAGAAATTAACGTTGTTGCCAACTATGTACTTGAAAACTCAAAAAACAGATCAGGTTTAAGTGATGGCCCGGGTAACCCTAATAATGGTTTATTTCTGGCTCCCAATGAGGACCAGCACATTTTAGCTCCAGGTACACAAGCCAATGGTAAAGAGCAATCTTTCACTAATGATACTTATGTAACCAACCCTTATTTTGCAGCTTATAACTTTGTTAACAACCTGCAAAGAAAACGCTTAATATCTTCATTAGCTGCTAAATATTCACTTACCAGCTGGATGTTTGCACAAGCTCGTATCGGTTATGATAACAGTAATGATGAGCGTATAAACATTGAGCCAACAGGAACTGCATATCGTAGTGATAACGGTACCATGACTCAGTATAACACTGCAACTACCGAGTTTAACGCAGATGCGTTAATTAACGCCAAACATGATTTGATAAAAGATTGGCTTAATTTAGATTTATCTGTGGGTGGTAACATCCGTAAAAACAGCTATACAGGTACCCAAATTGGCGGTAATGGTGGTTTTATTATTCCATATTTTTACAGCTTAAACAATTTTGCAAGCCGTAATAGTGGTTATGTTAGCAACCCGGTTCCAAATAAAAAACAAGTAAACTCAGCTTATTACTCGGCAGACTTTGCTATTAAAGATTACCTGGTATTAAGTACAACCGGTCGTTATGATACTTATAGCAGTATCTCGAGCACTGTTGGCAGGGGCATTTTCTCTCCATCGGTTTCTGGTAGCTTTATCTTCTCTGATCTGTACAAAATGAACGGTGTTGACTTTGGTAAAATCCGTTTATCTTATGCACAAACCAGTAACGATGCCGAAGCTTATGCTAACCAGGTTTACTACAGTGTAAACAACTCTATCAATGGTACACCAGCAGGTGGTTTTAGCCAGCAGTTACCAAACTTGTTCTTAAAACCATTCCAACTTAAAGAACTTGAGCTTGGTACAGAAATGAAATTCTGGGGCGATCGTTTTGGCTTCGATATCTCTGCTTTTACTCGTAAAACAAATAATGAGATCATCAATAGCACTATCGATATTTCAAGCGGTTATACTAATAGTTACATAGGTACCGGATCAACTCAAAATAGAGGTATCGAGGTTGAATTACACGGCACACCAGTTAAATCTGGCAGCTTCAGATGGACTCCATCATTCAACTTTACTTATGTTAAAAATAAGATTCTGCAAACCGATGGTGTAACCAATGCTAATGTTGCATTTGGTACTTACCGCCCGTTAAATGCTAGTACAGCATTAGTAGCAGGTATGGCCGGACCGCAAATTTTAGCGTATGATTATGTACGTAATGCATCAGGCCAGATTGTAGTTGATGCAAGTGGTATTCCAATTAAAGGTGATTATAAAGCAATGGGTTCTACCATTCCTAAAATTTATGGTGGCTTAACCAATACTTTCAACTACAAACAATTTAACCTGTCATTCCTGGTTGATTATCGTTTTGGCAGCAAAATCTTGTCTGCAACAAACTACTACAGTATTTACCGTGGTTTAAACAAAATGACGCTTGTTGGTCGTGAAGGCGGTGTAGTTGCTGATGGTGTAACAGCAAGTGGTGCAAAAAATACCGTTGCCGTTCCTGCAGAAACATACTACCAGGAACTTGCCCGCAGAATCTCTTCTCTTAACGTGTTAAGTGGTGACTTTATTAAGTTACGCCAGGTTACTTTTGGTTACAACATTCCAAAACAAACATTGGCAAGCACCCCATTCAGCAGTATTACAGTATCTCTTGTTGGTCGTAACTTATGGACTATCATGAAACATACTGACAATATTGATCCTGAATCTGGCTTCTCTAACACTATTCAATACAGTGGTATCGAAGGCACAAGCTTACCACAAACCAGAACTTATGGCTTTAACCTTAACTTCAAACTAAAAAACTAAAAGACCATGAAAAAACGCTTAATATATAGTTGTATTCTCGCAGGTAGTGTTTTGATGTCGAGCTGTACAAAAAAATTCGATGATATCAATACAGATCCTAATAAAACTACTGCAGCATTATTTAACCCTAACTTTTTGATGTCTCAGGCTGAATTTCAGTTTTCAAATACGGGGTATGATCAATTACTGTTTCAAAGTATGTGGGTACAGGGCTTATCCTCTACTTATGATTACTATGGTAATGGTGATAAATATACACTTAGAGGCAGCGGTACAGGTTATTACAGCCGTACCTGGAACACCAGCTATGGTGCTCTTACACTGATTGATGAGATGAAGAACCTTGTAAAAGGCAATGCATCTTATACCAATTTGGATAATTGCGGTACCATTTTGCGTGTATTGTTTATGCAACGCATTACAGATTTGTACGGCGACGCCCCTTACTCACAAGAAGGCCAGGCTAAAGCAGGCATCACCAGCCCTGTTTTTGATACTCAACAAGCCATCTATACTTCAATGTTGAGCCAGCTTGCAACGGCTATTACTGCTTTAGATGCAGCAAAAGCTGTACCAACTGCCGACTTATTTTACAGTGGCAACGTTGCCCAGTGGAAAAAGCTGGGTTACTCCTTAATGTTACGCGTTGCGATGCGCTTAACAAAGGTAGACCCTGCTACTGCCCAAAAATATGCTGAAATGGCTTATGCCGGTGGTACAATGTCTGCAGTTGCAGATAATGCTAAGGCTCAGGCAGACTACTCTAACAGTAACGGTAACGCTAATGCTGCTGCATTATTAGTACCTGATGACTTTAGAGAAGTACGCTGGTCACAAACATTAATCAGCTATTTAAAAGCTAACAGCGATCCACGTGTAAGTGCAATTGCTGAGATTTCTTCTGGTACAGGTAAAGCTGCCAATGAAACTCAAGTTGCGGGTATCAATACTGCAAGCTTACAAATTGGTATGCCTAACGGTTATGACCAGGCTGGCGGTACAACTGATATCTCAAAAGCACCAAATTACCCAGGCACAAGCCCTGCAGATCCTACTGTTAGCGGTGATGCGGCTGCACCAGACGGTAAATACTCACGCCCACGTTTTGCAGTTTATGATGACCGTAACATGAATAACATCATGTTAACTTATGGCCAAACTGAGCTGTTACTGGCAGAAGCATCAACCAGAGGTTGGAATACAGGTGTTGCCGCAACACATTTTGCCAACGCTCTAGCAGCAGATATCCAAGCACTTGCACAATTAAATACATCTGCTGCGGCAACTGTTAGCGCAGGTGATATTGCAACTTATGTGGCTGCGCATCCATTATTACCTGCAACTGCTTTGCAACAGATTAACATGGAATATTGGGTAGCTTCATCAACCACGTTTGACTTTAATGAAACATTTGCTAACTGGAGAAGATCAGGATACCCTGTATTAACACCGGTTACTTATGCTGGTCAATACATCACCGGGCAGGTTCCAAGAAGAATGCCTTATCCTATTACATTGCCGCAAACAAACGGCGCAAACTACAATGCAGCTGTCGCGCACCAAGGTACCGACAACTTTGCTACCAGAGTTTGGTGGGATAAACAATAATTTTAATCCTTTTCAAACAAGCCGGGAGACAACATTGTCTCCCGGCTTGTTTATATACAAAATTTGTAATTAAAACTTTAAGGTTATACGGTTTTAAGCAACATAAATGCTCCATCTTAAAATGCCTCCCCCTAAAAAATTAATGCTATCAGGTATCTGGCTGGTTATTTTGCTGTGTGCCTCTAACATTTCAGTAGTATTGGCGCAGCAACCGCTGTTTCAGTTACTCAACTCAAAGCAAACCAATATCCATTTCAGCAATAACATCAGTGAAAATGAGCGATTGAACGTACTATCGTACGAATACTTTTACAACGGTGGTGGTGTAGCTGTTGGCGATATAAATAACGACGGGCTGGAAGATCTGTTTTTTACCGGCAACATGACTTCTAATAAACTGTACCTAAATACAGGCAACATGAAGTTTAAAGACATAACCAAAGAGGCGGCCAAAGGCTTGGAAGGGCGCGCAAACGGCTGGAAAACCGGAGTTACAATGGCCGATGTAAACGGCGATGGCTTTTTAGATATTTACATTTGCTATTCGGGCAAAACAGACGCCGATAAACGCAGAAACCAGCTTTTTATCAATAATGGTGATTTAACTTTTACTGAAAGGGCTAAAGAATACGGGCTTGACGACCCGGGATACAGCACACAAGCCGTTTTTTTTGATTATGATAATGATGGCGATCTGGACATGATGCTGATTAACCATAACGTTAAAAAAATTGACAATATGGAGTTTGCCAAGTACCGCAACCAAACCGATGAGTATGCAGGCAACAAACTTTTTGAAAACAATGGCAACCATTTTACAGACGTTTCTAAAAAAGCAGGTATTATACAAAACCCGCTTACTTTTGGCCTGGGTGTGGCTATTGCCGACATTAACCAGGATGGCTGGCCGGATATATATGTAACCAATGATTATAACGAACCCGACTATTTATACATCAACAACCACGATGGCACATTTAGCGAGCAATCTCAAAAGCTTTTAAGGCACTTATCGCACTTTTCAATGGGTGTTGATATTGCCGATTTTAACAATGATGGCCTGCCGGATATCCTAACGCTCGATATGCTACCACAGGATAACCACCGGCAAAAATCACTTCAACTAGAAGAAAACTACGAGTCGTTTGAGTTGATGATCAACCAAGACTTGTACAAACAATATATGCGCAATATGCTGCAGCTTAACAACGGTAACGGCACATTCAGCGAGATAGCCCAACTATCTGGCGTTGCCGCTACAGACTGGAGCTGGTGCCCGCTAATGGCCGATTTTGACAATGATGGCTATAAAGACATCTTTATTTCTAACGGCTACCTGCGCGACTATACCAACAAAGACTTTTTACGCTATTGGGGCGACTATAAAATAAAGAAAGCCATGGCAAGCGAACCATTTTTATTAATGGATTTGGTAACGGCCATGCCATCAACCAAATTGGCCAACTATATATTTAGAAACAACCACGATCTTACCTTTACCAATAAACAAAAGGAATGGGGCATAACCAACGCCACTATTTCAAACGGTGCTGTATACGCCGACCTGGATAACGACGGTGACCTTGACCTGGTGGTAAACAACATTAATGAAGAAGCAAGTATCTATCAAAATACAGGCAGGGAAAACAACCAGGGATCTTTTATCAGCATTAAGCTAAAAGGTAAAGGGGCCAATACCAATGCTGTTGGTGCTAAAGTATCGTTGTTTAATAAAGGAAAACAACAGTACCAGGAAGTCAATACAGGGCGTGGCTACCTGTCTAGTGTATCTACAACTTTAAACTTTGGTACCGGCGACTTAAAAACAATAGACTCGGTACAAATTACCTGGCCCGATAACCGCAAACAGTTATTAAGGGATGTAAAAACAGACCAGCATCTGGTTATTAATTACCAACCAAATGAAACGGATGGTAAAACTGCTGCTATTAATCCGACACCGCTATTTATCAAAGTAAAACCACCAATTGCTTATAAACCTAAGGACAATACCATTAATGACTTTAAGCGCCAGTTATTAATGCTGTTTATGTACTCCAAAACATCACCAGTTATTATTAAAGGCGATGTTAATAAAGACGGTTTGGAAGATCTCTTTATCTGCGGCGACCAGCAAACGCCGGGTAAGATATTTATTCAGCAAGCCGATGGTAATTTTCAGTTTGAAGACTTACCCGGGGGCGAGCAAACATCAACTACATCGGCTGCTGTATTTTTTGATGCCAATGGCGATGGCTACCCCGATTTGTACCTTGCAAAAGGCGGGTATAGCCTTTATGAACCCAACACAGCCGATTTACAAGATCAGCTTTACATTAATAACGGTAAAGGCTATTTTAACCTGGCAACTTTACCGGCTGTAAGTGCAAGCAGTAAATCATGCGTTCGCGCATGCGATTTTGATGGAGATGGGGATATTGATTTATTTGTAGGCGGCCGTGTTGTTCCGGGGCAATATCCGGTTGCGCCTAAAAGCTATCTGCTGGTTAACAATGGTAGGGGCGTATTTACTGTGGCTGATGTACCTTTTGTAAACGCAGGCATGGTTACCGATGCACAATGGGTTGATTTAAATAAAGATGGGCGCAAAGATTTAGTATTGTGCGGCGAAATGATGCCCATTAAAGTTTATATCAATACGCCCACAGGTTTTGTTGACCAAACCAGCCAATACTTTACCACACCCACAAATGGAATGTGGTTTTCGTTAAACATTGCCGATGTAAACGACGATGGTACTCCCGATTTAATAGCTGGGAATCTGGGATTAAATAGCCCGATCAAAGTATCAGAAAGCCAACCTGCCGAACTATATTATGCCGACTTTGATGAAAATGGCTCGATTGACCCCTTCTTCAATTTTTATAACCAGGATGTAAGTTATCCCTTTGTAAGCCGTGATGAATTGAACGAACAGATTTACCCTATGCGAAAAAAGTTTGGCTCGTATAAAGCTTACGCAGATGTTTCCATAAAAGATATTTTCACTGCTGAGCAATTGCAAAAGGCGGGAAAGTTAACGGCTAATAATTTGCAAACCACTTGCTTTTTGTTAAAAAACGGCAAGTTTATACCTTCAGAATTACCCATACAAGCCCAGTTTTCACCCGTTAGCCAGATCATCAGTAAAGATTTTGATAAGGATGGTAAAGCGGACCTACTGCTGTTAGGTAACCATAGCGACAACAGGCTTAAGCTAGGTAGCATAGACGCCAATTATGGTTGCTTGTTAACTGGTGATGGCAAAGGTTTATTCAAGTATTTAAACCAAGCTAACAGCGGCCTTTCTATTACCGGGGATATCAAATCTGCTGTGGAAATAAAAATTAAAAACACCACTTATCTCGTTTTGGGGATTGCCAACGAGCCGATTCAATTTTATAAAGAAAACAAATGAAGCTATTCAGACTTTCGCCGGCCCTGATTTTATTAACCTCTTTTTCATTTGCTAAAACCAAGGCTGCCCAACCGGCGTACCTGGACCTGGCACCAATTATCAATGCCGTTAACATGGTGATGATACACGATGTAATAAGCCCGCCGGTAGCAGCCCGGTACTATGCATATTCGATGTTAGGGGCCTATCAGATAGTTTCTGCCAATGATAAGAAAGTGCCTGCCCTGGCTAGTTTTATCAAGCAGTTTCCGACCAATAGCATTGGCGAAGCTAAAGATTATGATTACCGCATCGCTGCACTTTATTGTGTACTGGAAACCAGTAAAATCCTGTTACCATCTGGCGATATGCTGCAAGACGATGAAGACGCTTATGTAGCATTACTGCACAAAAGCAACATCAGCGATGAAATTATAAGCAAGGCCATTGCTGCAGCTAAAAAAGAAGCGGCAGAAGTGGTTAACTTTTCAAAATCTGATAACTACAGTACACTGAGCGCAAAACTCAGATACACGCCCAAAAAAGGTGAAGGCTATTGGTACCCTACACCACCCGCCTACCTGGATGCGGTCGAGCCAAACTGGAAAACCATTCGCCCGCTGATGATCGACTCTTCATCGCAGTTTAAACCCATACCACCAACTACATTTAGTAAAGATAGCACCAGTAAATTTTATAAACTGGCTAAACAGGTACGCGATGTTTCTGTAAACCCCGAACAGGAACAACTAAACAAAGCATCTTTTTGGGATTGTAATCCTTTTGCAGTAACCACGTCCGGCCACATGTCTATCGGGTACAAAAAAATTAGCCCGGGCGGCCACTGGATGAATATTGCAGCACTGGTAACTAAAAAAGCAGGTTTAAAGTTCAATCAGTCGGTTACCGTGGTAACTATGGTATCGGTTGGGCTAATGGATGCCTTTATAGCTTGCTGGGATGAGAAATACCGCAGTAACCGCATTCGCCCCGAGACTTATATCAACCAAAATATTGACCTTAACTGGAAGCCGCTTTTACAAACCCCACCATTTCCTGAGTATACCAGCGGCCATGCTGTGGTTTCGCATACCTCTGCCTACCTGCTCTCTTACCTCATTGGCGAAAACTTCACTTACACAGATAATACAGAAATCCCTTTCGGAGTAGGCCCGCGTTCATTTACCTCTTTTAAGCAAGCCGCAGCCGAAGCCTCTATTTCGCGTTTATATGGCGGCATCCATTTTATGGATAGTATTGAAGAAGGCAACAAACAAGGCATAGCCGTAGCAAATGATATTATAGCCAAAATAAAGAAAGCCGGTATTACGCAGCAACGCTAGTGCCATGGTTGTATTAAACGACAAAGGCCGATCTTGCGATCGGCCTTTGTCGTTTAAACTATTTGATAGAATCAATTAGGCGTTACTCGGCATGC
>NZ_MPPL01000001.1:4655271-4698369 GCF_001911425.1 Mucilaginibacter polytrichastri
CATGTTGATCACCAGCTTGCCACCCTTCATAATATCCTGGTAGTCGATATAGAATTTATCATACTTCTTACCATTTAGGGTAATGTCATGGATGTAGATGTTTTTAGGCGAATTATGTAAAACCTCAATATCAAAAGTTTTATTACCCGGTAATTTAATACTTGCAGCATTAACCGTAGGGCTACCAAAAACATACTGACCACCAGACGGATTTACCTGGTAAATGCCCAATGATGATAATACATACCAGGCCGACATTTGGCCTACGTCTTCGTTACCGATAATACCGTCGTGTTTATCTGTATAAAAGTTATTCAAGATAAACCTTACCTTTTCGGCAGTTTTCCATGGCTGGTGTACAAACGAATATAAGTAAGTAATATGGTGACTTGGTTCGTTACCATGTGCGTACTGGCCAATTAAACCGCTTACATCCGGCGAAGCTTCTTTACCCATATCACCATGCGCTATAAATAACGAATCGAGCTTTTTAATGAAAGGTTTTTCGCCGCCCATCAGTTTTACTAAGCCGTCCACATCCTGCGGTACCAGCCAGGTATATTGCCAGGCATTACCCTCAGTATAATCATCCTGGCGGTGGCGCGATACAAACGGGCTAAATGGGGTACGCCATTCTGTTTCAGATACACGGCCACGCATAAACCCGGTTTGTTTATCAAAATAGTTTTGGTAGTTTTTACCGCGTTTAGCATAATAAGCATAACCTTCTTTGTCACCTATTTTTTGGGCCATTTTAGCAATACCGGCATCATCGATTGAATATTCTAAACCCATGGCAACGGTTTCTACCATGGTATCGGCAGGGATATAGCCTAATTTTTTATACAGTTTTAAACCGCCAAAATTATCGCGCATGGCAGTTGCTTTTACTGCCTCATAAGCCAGTTTGGTATCAAAGCCCTTAAAGCCTTTCAAATAAGCATCTGCAATAACGGGTACGGCACTGTAACCAACCATTGTGTTGGTTTCACTACCCATTAAATGCCACATTGGCAAGCTGCCTTGTTGCTGATAAATTGCCAGCATGGTGTTAACAATATCGTTTACACGCTCGGGCTGTATAATGGTATAAAGCGGATTGAGGGCACGATAAGTATCCCACAAAGAGTAAGTTGTTGAGTTTTGGAAAGATGCATGTTTGTACACCTTTTTATCTGTACCGCGGTAATCGTTATTTACATCATTGAAGGTAGACGGCGCTATCATGGTATGATACATTGCGGTATAAAACTTCTTCATCTGCGATAATGAATCTGTTTTAATTTTCACTTTTTGCAGTTGTAAATTCCAGGCATTATCTGCCGCGGCTACTACTTCGTTAAAGTTCCAGCCCGGTATTTCGGTTTTGATATTAAGCAAAGCATTCTCAGAACTTACCGGAGAAATACCAACCTTAATCATTACCTTTTCGTTGGCTGTTGTAGCAAACGTAACTACACCTTTAATTTTAGCACCTCTAAGCGATGTGCCTTTAACCAAACCTACGGTATCATAAACCCCAAAAGTTTTTATCGGCTTTGAAAATACAGCGGTAAAATAAATGCGCTGATCTTTGCTCCAGCCTTTAGAAAAACGGTACCCTTCAACAGTGGTACTGTTTACCTGTTTAATGTAGGTATCTGTTGGGGTATCCCAGCCTAAACCTTGTTGCAGGTCTATTATAATATGCGCAGCATCTGCCTTGGGGAAAGTATATTCATGAAAACCAACCCGGTTACTGGCAGTTAACTGCACACCAATGTTGTATCTTTTCAATTTCACTTTGTAATAGCCCGGCTTTACAACTTCGTCTTTATGGCTAAATAATGAATAATAGCCTTGTGCCTGGGTGTCTTTAGGTCCACCGGCATGGGTCATGATGGGGCCAGTGGTCGGCATTACAGAAATATCGCCCAAATCGCCAATACCTGTACCGCTTAAGTGCGTATGCTGAAACCCAAGAATGGTGGAGTCTGAAATGTGGTAGCCAGAGCACCAATCCCAACCTTCGTGGATATTTGACGGGCCTAGTTGTACTGCGCCAAAAGGCACACTTGCGCCCACAAACACGTGGCCGTGAAAACCTGTACCGATAAGCGGATCTACATATTGAGTGTAACTTGAACTTGCAGGTGTAATTGCCCGTTTGGGTTTAACCTGTGCCTGGCTTACACCAATAAGGCTTAATAAAATGGATGCGGTAATATTTATTTTTTTCATGAGTATTTATTCACTTACAAGGCAATGATCCCGATTTCTGCAATCTCAGCTTTGTTACCTTGTATAATATGTTTGGGTATAAATTTAAAATACCGGGCAGACAGAGGCGCGCTAAGTGACACAACCTGTAATACCGGGTTAGATTTAATGTTGGCAAATTCGCCGCTTGCGGCTTTAGTCCAGTTAGTACCATCGGCACTATAATAAAATTCGTAGGCATCAACCATACCATCGGTATGCTTATCTGTGCGTGACTGGTAGGTAAACTGTTTAATAGTGGTAGTTTGGCCCATATCTACTATTAATCCTTCGGTAGCTGGTAACGATAACTCTGCAAAAGTATTTACGTCATCATCTATCGCTTTAGCCAGGCTTTTATCATCGGCACCTACAATGTGCCAGCCAACTTTAACCGGCCCAAACTGCACAGATTTTATTTCGCTGTGCTTATCGCCGCTCTCATAGCTTATTGCTTTAACTGTGCCACCTACCGGCAACATAAACGGATGCTGGTATACAGGCGATGAAAGCGTTGGGGCTTGCCCGTCTGTAGTATAATGGATGCTGCGTACAGGTGCTTCTGTTGCCAGGCTTACCTCGCCGGCAGCTGTACGGCTAATTTGCGGTACAGATAAATGTACAGGTTCTTTAAACAACCCAAAATCACTTAAGGCAATACTAACCGGCGCAGCTGTAATACGCAGCCGTACCTTGGCTGCTGTAATATTTTGCGGCAAACGGATGAGCCTGTTAGCGCCTATGCTAGTTGCTGTGGCTATGGTTTCCCATTTGTTGTTTTGCCATGCATCAACGGCAACACCTTCAATACGCTGGCCCAGCTTAATATTTTCGCGCAGGCGGATCACATTAAACGTATTGGGTTTGTGCATATCAATAACCAATTGCGGCTCGGTAACTTTATCGTCAGTTGCCCAATAGCTATAACGGTCGTTATCTGTAAGATGGTTAACACCATATTGAGCCTGGTTTTTGCCCCTTACGTTACTTGCTGTCAAGGTTGCTCCTTTAGCCAGGTTAACGGCAAAGGTTTGTTTTAATATCTGCCCAAATTCTTTTAATATCTGTTGATCTTCTGCTGCTATCAATCCTTTTTTATTGGGCGAGAGGCCAAGGTCAAGACAAGCTGCCCTGCCTACGCTTTTGTAATAAAGATCCAGTAATTTATAGGCCGATTTGCTTTGCCCATCCTGGGCCTCATGGTAGAACCAGCCGTTACGCAACGGAACGTCACATTCCGCAGGCATCCAGTATTTACCATTGCGCGTACCTTCAACGCCTAACCAATATTTTACCTCACCGTTGGATGGCTGCTGCCCGGGCACAGAAGGTTCTGGTGTATATGTCTCCCAACTGGTTTCCCCGGCATTGCCCTCTTCGTTACCTACCCAGCGTACATCGGGCCCGGCATCTCCAAAAATTGCAGCTGTGGGCTGCATGCTGCGGGTTATTCCCCAAGTATTTTTCCAGTCGTAATAAGTAGTACGGTCTATTTTACGAGTCTCACGTGCTCCGCCATAAAAACCATCGCCACCGTTTGCACCATCGTGCCACGACATAAATAATGGGCCGTAGTTACTATATAGTTCCTTAAGCTGTGCGCGGTAGATCTGTAAATATTCAGGCTTGCCATAATTGGCATTATTACGATCCCAGGGCGAACAGTAAAGGCCAAGTTTCATATTTAACTGCTTACAAGCCTCTTGATATTCCTTCACTACATCGCCCTTACCATTTTTATACGGGCTTTGGCTGATGTTATGCGCTGTTGTTTTGGTAGGCCACAAACAAAAACCATCGTGGTGTTTGGCTACTACTACAATACCTTTAAAACCTCCGGCTTTGGCCGCACTAACAATTTGCAAGGCATTAAAGCTCGATGGATTAAACATGGAGTTAGGTTCATCACCGTATCCCCATTCTTTATCATCAAAAGTGGCCATGCTAAAATGTACAATACAGTACATTTCGGTTTCCTGCCATTTAATTTGCCTTGCACTCGGCAACACACCATATGGCTTGGGTGCCGGCTGACTAAATGCTAAACCGGTTGCCAGTAAAAGTTGTGCAGATAATGTTAATCGTTTAATCATTTTGTTAGTTTTTAAACCAATTGGCAGGTACATCCTGATGCGCAGAACCATTTAAACTGTATTGCAGCTTAAGGGTATAGCCGCCACCACCTTCTACAAAGTTAAGTTCAAATGGGTGCAGGCCTTTTTTCATGGCAGCTTGTCCGCTTTTTTCAACAGGCGCGTGCATACCATCGTTATCAACTGTGGTTTGATTATCTATTTTTAAAACACCTGCATCATCACAAGTCAGATAAAAAGTATAGATCCCTTGTTGAGGCACATCGATGTAACCATTGTAACGCAAACCGAAAGACGGCGCCTTAACCTCATCTGGCACCGTAATACCTTTTACGGTGTAAACCTTGTCAGATTTAGCTTCTGGTATTTTGGTAGTCCCTTTAAAGTCGCCGGGATAGTAATATACTTTTAAACCGTCTTTTGTATCAGCCGATACCGCTTGGGTATAATCCTGTTGTTTATAATTAACGGTATAAACATCTCCGCGTCTGCCGTTTTTTGCAAAGGCTGCAATGTTTAAAACCTGTGGCTTGTTAACTATATAGTTGTTTAAAACCGGCGAGGCCGGGCCCGGCATGGTACCATCGTTAGTGTATCTTACTGTCATGCTTTGCAATGGTGCTTTAGCAATAACAGTATCGCTTTTTACAAAAACCTTGCTATCTATCATATCATCCAGGTCGGGCATACGGTAGTTAACATTGAGGTTATCCAGGCGGTTAAACTGTGCAATATTGCGGTTCAAATAACTGTCGTATTTGGCTACATCATTAGTCCAAAGTAATTCGGCAAGCGCTGTCATCCGTGGCATAAAGCGGTAATCGGCGCGTTTTTCCGATGGTACATACTCCGTCCAGATAGCAGCCTGCGCACCTACAATTAATTTTGCCTGTTCGGCAGTTAAACCTTTGGGTACAGGGTTAAAATGGTAAATATTCGAAGCCGAATTTTTATCATATTTTCCATCAAAATACAAAGGGTTCCCCGGAACCATAATTACCTGGTTACCGTTTTTTGCAGCCTTAATGGGTGCATTTGGCACCCAGGTACGCCAATACATAATCATAGCGGTTGAAGAAACGCCACCTTCCAGCACTTCGTCCCAACCTATCATTTTGCGGCCGTGCGCATTAAAGTATTTCTCCATGCGGTTAATGAAGTAGCTTTGCAAACCGGCCAGATCTTTAATGCCTTCTTTGGCCATCAGCTGCTTACAGGCTTCAGATTTACCCCAGTCAGAGCGGTCAACCTCGTCGCCGCCAAGATGGATATATTTTGAAGGGAAAATTTCCATGATCTCCGAAAAAACATTCTGCGCAAACTTAAAAGTGGTTTCGTTACATGGGCATATAGGTTTGGTAAATAAAGTACCCCAACTGTTTTCGCCATTACAGGTCAAAAACGGATAAGCATTAATAGCCGCCATCATGTGGCCCGGCATATCAATTTCGGGAATAATATCGATGTGCCTTGCAGTTGCATAAGCCACTACACTTTTCATTTCTTCCTGGGTATAAAAACCGCCGTAAAGCGTTTTACTATCCCGGTGAATAATGTGTGATGGATCAATCGCCATATCCGGATTATCAACCGCTTGTTTCATACAGGCAGAATCCTGGTTGTTAAACGTACGCCATGCCCCTTGCTCGGTAAGCTTAGGGTATTTTTTAATTTCGATACGCCAGCCCTGATCATCTGTTAAATGCAGGTGCAGCTTATTCATTTTGTAAAGGGCAAGCAGATCAATAAACTTCTTTAAGTACGATACTGAGAAAAAGTGACGGGATACATCTAAATGCATACCACGCCAGGCGTATACCGGCTGATCTTGTATTGACACAGCGGGCAGGCTTAGCGTAGTATGATGGGTGCTGATTTCAATATCGGCAGGCAACAACTGTCTGATGGTTTCTACCGCACGGAACATACCAGCCGGGTCTTTAGCTGCCAGCACAACCTGTTGCGGTGTAATAGTTAAAGAGTAGCCCTCGGAGGCGGTAATAGCGGCATCATATTTTAAAGTAATAGCTGCTTTAACAGCTTTTTGGCCTGTAGCTAATTTTTGGCCAAGGCTTTTAGCCAGCAACTCATTTAATTGCAGGGCTTCATTGGCAAACTTACCGTCGGGCGTAATAATTACTGTTTTTGCAGTAATTACAAATGAGCCGTTGCCCGGCATTAAATGCTGCGGATAGGGTATAACGGGATATCTGGCGTCGTTATTTTGCGCAAGGGCTATACTGCAGCTAACGCCAATAACAAACATTAAAAAGATACAACGAAGCAATGTTTTTTTCATAGTTAATGTTAATTGCTGCCTGATAACTGATCGAGTATGGAATGATTGATAGCAGATAAGCTTTGGTGATTACCCTTTAACTGATCGAAAACAACAACTTCATTTTTGCCTGCTTTAAGCCATCCGGCCGGTACATATATGGTTTGCTGCGGGCCAATTTGCCAGTATTTACCTAAATTATGCCCGTTTAAAAAAACAAAGCCTTTGCCAAAACTGCGCATATCCAGATAAGTATCCGCTACATGTGCTAACGTAAATGATCCTTTATAGCAAGCAGGGCCAGCAACAGTAATACTGGCTGTTACAAATTTAAGGCCGTTTAAATCTTTAAAAGGGAAACGGTACATTTTCCAGTTAAATAATGGTTTACTATTGAGGGTTACACTTTGGGTTATGCCCTGGCGGTTATCGGTTAAATATAAACCATAATTAATTCGGCCATTATTTTCTACCCAAATATCCAGATCAGCATCTGCAGTCACCTTCCCAATTTGTATCGAATCCAGTTTCAAACGGCGATCCAACACACCAACCTGTTTGTGATTAACGAAAACAACTGCATAATCGCGCAGTTCCTTTAGCTTTAACAAACCTTCATCGCCTTTTTTTAATTTACTGCGATACAATACAAAACCATAAGCCTGGTTTAGATCTTCGAAACATAGCGGTGTTTTATTTTCTACAGGTAAAGGCAGGTTATTATACAAACCGGCGTATTGCGTTAATTTAATCTGGTCGATGCTAATCGTTTCTGCTGCTTTAGGTACCGGGGGTAAGGTTGTTCCCTTTGGCAAATGTTTGGCAATAACCTCTCTAAACTTTAAATATTTGGCTGTTGGGTTACCTGCTTCGTCTAAAGGGGCATCATAATCATAGCTGGATGTTTGCGGAGCGTATGCTTCTGTTTTGCTCATATTGGCGCCATTCATAAAATCGCGCGTGGTACCGCCATGAAACATATACATATTAATAGAGATCCCTGCCGATAAAATATCGTCGAGCTTTTTGGCAGCGTCGTCTATGCCTGTTTTAGCGTGTGGTTTACCCCAGCTATCAAACCATCCCGGATACCACTCCGCTATATAATATGGCCCTTTGCCGCCGTGATATTTATTAATCAACGTTTTTACCATTGCGGTATCTTCCAAACCATTTACGGCAGGCAGGTATCCCGGTAAATAACCTTTAGGCATTTGGGTTTCACCATCGCAGGTAAACAGTACACCGTTAAAGCCGGCATCAGCAAATATTTTACGGTTTAGTTCCAGGTAACTTTTATCGTCACTGTAAGAACCATATTCGTTTTCAAATTGCACCATCAGGATGTTGCCGCCATTGGTTACCAGGTATGGTACCAGTTGTTTTGATAATTCTTTAATATAGTTACGGTAGGCCGAGATAAAACGCTCATCTTTACTTCGCACTTTAACGGTACTGTCTTTTAACAACCACCAGGGGTAGCCGCCAAACTCCCATTCGGCGCATGCATATGGGCTAGGGCGCATTACCACCCACATGCCCTCTTCTTTGGCTATGCGCACAAATTCGGCAATATCATTATTACCGCTAAAGGTGTACTTGCCAGGTGTTTCTTCGTGGCTATTCCAAAACACGTAGGTACCAATGGTATTTAAACCCATTGCCTTTGCTTTTTTAATCCTGTCGCGCCAATACTCACGCGGGATACGTTCGCAGTGCATTTCGCCCGAAATCATCTGGAGTGGTTTACCATCCAGCAAAAATTGCTGGTCGCCAAGGGCAAAAGTATGTTTGGGTGTTTGGGCTACTGATTTCTGAAATAATAAAACCAATAAGCTGAGCAGAAAGGGTAAGCGATTTATTCTCATTTAATAAAAAATATAATCAGGATAACATAATTATTACACAACCGTATGAATTTTAAGTCTCTAAAAGCTTAAACAGATCCTCAAAATTTTGTTACAAAGCCGCAATATCCTTAAAAATTGAACAATTGAATTAAAATTAACGGCTAATGGTGGTTGAAACAACAATTATTTCACATATTTAGCGAATAATTTTACTAATTAGGCAATACTTTTTAAAATATTTATAAACTATGAAAGTCTTAATAAAAGGTTTCTTTGTGTTTTTTTCAGCTTTTCTTATTTACAGCAATTGCGAAGCGCAACAAAAAACAGGCTATTTAAATGATCAGTTATCGGATAACGACCGCGTAACCGACCTTTTAAAACAGCTTACACTTTCAGAAAAGGCCCTGCTATTGGGATACAGGAGCCAAGCTATAGATCGCTTACACATCCCCGCTTATAACTGGTGGAATGAGGGCTTGCATGGTGTGGCCAGAGCTGGCGAAGCAACAATTTTCCCGCAGGCTATAGCCATGGCTGCCACCTTTAATCCTAGCCTGGTAAAACAGATTGGCACGGTAATATCTACCGAAGCACGGGCCAAAAATAACCTGGCCATAGCACGCGGAGATAGGGGCATGTATGTTGGCTTATCTTACTGGTCGCCCAATATTAATATTTTTCGCGATCCACGCTGGGGACGTGGCCAGGAAACTTATGGAGAAGATCCTTACTTAACCAGCCAGATTGGTTTGGCCTATGTTAATGGCATGCAAGGCGATGTAGCAGGCCGGTATAAGATTGCAGCAACCGCCAAGCACTTTGTAGCCCATAGCGGCCCCGAAAATACCCGCGACTATTTTAACTCTATAGTGAGCCAAAAAGACTTACATGATACTTACCTGTACGCCTTTAATAAACTGGTAAAGGGTGGTGTTGCCAGTGTAATGACGGCTTATAATAGTGTTAACGGTGTACCTAACTCTGTTAATGGCCCTCTGCTTCAAAACATTTTAAGAAAAGAATGGGGCTTTAAAGGCTATATTGTAACAGACTGCGGCGCACTAGATGATGTATTTGCAACGCATAAATATTTAAAAACACCTACCGAAGCTGCTGCCGCCGCCATTAAAGCCGGGATTAATTTAGATTGCTCTTCGGTGTTGCAAAGCGACGTTGTTAAAGCAGTACAACAAAAACTGATTACCGATAAGGATGTTGATGAGGCCCTGCGCCCATTGCTGCTTACCGAAATAAAACTTGGCTTTTACGACGATCCTAAGCTTTCTCCTTACTATGCTTACCGGGCCGATAGTATCCATAACGAGGCACACGTTTCACTATCGCGCATAGCGGCACAACAAAGTATGGTATTGCTAAAAAATGATAACAACATTTTGCCGTTGAAAAACAATACCTATAACAGTATTATGGTTGTAGGCCCAAATTCGGCTTCGCTTGATGCGCTGGTGGGTAGCTATCATGGCGTAAACTCACGCATGGTAAACTTTGTGGAAGGTTTATCTGGTGCTGTTGACAAAGGTACGCGTGTAGAATATGACTTAGGCGCAGGCGAAGCTGACACCACCCACTTCGGCGGAATATGGGGTGCAGGTAATGCAGATGTTACTGTTGCTGTAATAGGTTTATTACCCGTAACCGAGGGCGAAGCCGGTGATGCATTTTTATCTGCCGCAGGCGGTGATAAAAAAACACTGGAACTGCCAGCCAGCCAGATTGCTTTTATGAAGGCATTGCGCAAAGGCGTTAAAAAACCAATTATTGCCGTAGTAACATCCGGCAGTGATGTTGATGTAGCCACTATTGCCCAATATGCCGATGCTGTAATACTGGCCTGGTATCCCGGCGAGCAGGGTGGTAACGCTTTGGCTGATATTTTACTGGGTAAAATTTCCCCTTCGGGCAGGTTGCCATTAACGTTCTATAACTCGGTAAATGATTTGCCTGCATTTGAAAATTATGGCATGAAAGGCCGTACTTACCGGTACTTTGCCGGCAAGGTGCAATATCCTTTTGGCTATGGCTTAAGCTATACAGACTTTACTTACCAGGCTAATAATACCATTAAACCAACGTACAGCGCAAATGATACCATTACATTATCATGTAAAGTAAGTAATACCGGCAAAATGCAGGCCGACGAGGTTGTGCAGGCCTACATTAAATATCCACAAATAGATGGCATGCCCTTAAAGGAATTAAAAGATTTTAAACGTGTTACACTTGCAGTGAATGAAGGTAAAGATGTAACTATTAAAATCCCTGTTCAGGAACTAAAAAAATGGGATGCTAAAACCAATAAAGAAACACTTTATAAAGGCAAGTACACACTTACCATTGGTAAAAATTCGGCCGAGGGAAGTATTTCACAAGATTTCTCGATCCAATAAACATTCTGTAACAAGCATCAGCAACCTTTTCATATGCGTTTCCAACCCGGTTCTTCTTTTCTAAAAATACTATCTAAATTAATACCTGTGCTTGGCTTAGCAAGCTTTTACGGTATTGTACAGGCCCAAACCATAAAACATGATACGCTTAGTAAAACATCGGTACAAATAGCTGAGCCGTGGAAGCCTGATTTTGACGTACGATCTGACATTGTGATGGTGTATGGCGTTGACAGTACTTTTGAAAACCGGGTAGCATCCTGGCGCAAGCACGGTTACAACGTACAGTTTATGACCGGCAGCGCCTGGGGCGAATACCAGGATTATTTTAACGGCAAGTTTGATGGCAAAACCCATTTAAATGAAGGCCAGACAGATATTGACGGAAACATTATATGGCATGGCAAAGATGTACCCTACGTAGTACCCACACCCTCATACATCAATTATTTAAAGCAAGCGTGTAAACGGGCTATAGATGCAGGTGTAAGCGCAGTATACCTCGAAGAACCGGAGTTTTGGACCCAAGGCGGTTATAGCCCGGCTTTTAAATCTGCCTGGCAGGCTTATTACAAATCGCCGTGGATAGCGCAAGATAAAAGTCCCGAGGCTACCTACCTGTCGTCTAAATTAAAATACCAGATTTTTTATACGGCACTAAACGAGATTTTTAAGTACGTAAAAGAGTACAGCGCACAAAAGGGATTGCATATTCCCTGCTTTGTGCCTACGCACTCGTTGTTAAATTATGCAGCATGGGGCATTGTGAGTCCCGAAGCAAGTTTGGCCTCCTTAAAGTATATGGATGGCTACATTGCCCAGGTATGGACGGGTACATCAAGGGTACCAGTTTACTTTAATGGTTTAATGAAGGAACGTGTATTTGAGAATGCATTTTTAGAGTACGGAACCATCTGGTCTATGACCGCCCCCACCCACCGGAGTGTTTATTTTTTAACAGACCCCATTGAAGACGGTGTACGTACCTGGGAAGATTATAAGAAAAACTACGAAGCTACTTTTACAGCAGAGTTGCTGTACCCAACCGTTAACAAGTTTGAAGTAATGCCCTGGCCCAACAGAATTTACCTGGGCAAGTTTAAGCCAAACGAGCAATCGGCACCAGAACCTATTAATCCGCAATTTGCAACGCAAATGCAAATTATGGTTAACAGTTTGCAGCACATGCCGGTAACCAGTAATTTGGTAAGCGGCTCGCATGGTATCTCTGTGTTAATTGGCAATTCTATTATGTTTCAACGTTTCCCTAAACACCAGGGATATGATGATCCGCAATTATCTAACTTTTACGGCATGGTGATGCCGCTGGTTAAACGCGGTGTACCTGTACAAGTTACCCACATGGAAAACCTGGGCTTTACCGAAACCTTAAAGGGCACTAAAGTTTTAATTATGAGTTACGCCAATTTAAAGCCTAACAACGCAGCTGTGCATTTGCAACTGGCAAAGTGGGTTAAAAATGGTGGTATGCTTATTTATTGCGGAAAGGATGATGATCCGTTTCAGCAGGTGAGCGAATGGTGGAATAATGGCGGCATGCATTTTAAAACACCATCACAACACTTATTTAAGCAACTGGGCATTAACCCTATTAACGGGAGAGAAGAATACACCTTTGGTAAAGGAAAGGTATTTGTGCTGCGCGAAAACCCCAAACAAATAGTAATGCAGGCCAATGGCGACGAGCATTTTCTAAAATTGGTTGAGAATGCCTATAATACAGGTAAGGGTATACCATTAGCTTACAAAAATAGCTTTGTTTTAAACCGCGGGCCTTACATTGTGGCCGCCGCCATGGATGAAAGCCACAACAACGATCCGCTTTTATTAAAGGGGCATTTTATTGATCTTTTTAATACAGAATTGCCTGTGGTTACCTCAAAAACAATCCCGGCAGGCACGCAGGCTTTACTTTATAATCTGGATAAGATAAGCAACAAGCAGCCTTCAGTTTTAGCAGGCGCTTCACGCGTATCTGACGAAAGTATCACCATCGACACTTATTCTTTCGTTACTAAAAGCCCTGACAACACCAAAAATGTGCTCAGAATACGATTACCCCGTAAACCAAAAGAAATAAAGGCGACGAATATTAACCAGCAAAATGTAGCTGTAGAAAACAACTGGGATGCCGGCAGCCAAACCCTGCTTTTAAAATATGAGAACCAAAGCAGTGGTGTAAAAGTAAAGCTTACCTATTAGTATCAATTAAAGCAAAAGGCCTTACTTCTCAGTAAAGCCTTTTGCTTTTTACTCTTGTATGGTTATTAAAACCTGTACAAATAGCCAATGGCGCCAAAAACACCCCCGCTTAGTTTCGATATCATCACGTTATCGGGTTTCACAGTAAAATTATTCTTAGCCATATCTACCGCCGAACTCAACCTGTCTACATATCCAAAAATTGCACCCACATCAAAAGTAAACATATGCTTTTCACCAAAAGAGAACCCAATGCCAGTTAGGAGACGCGGTTTGATGGTGCTGGCAATAGAAATACCCGGGCCAATGCTAAAGTGGGCACCGGCGGCAGATGAATCAGAAAATTTAGTTCCCAGCCTTAGCAAAGTGGTAATCCCCACTTCTGCCTTTGTCGTTTTTTCAGCTTTAACTGCATAATGTATTGAATCCCGGCTCGGGGTTCCCACTATCGAATAGGGCTCGTCGTGAAGTGTAGCGCCATAAAAAGAGACCCCAACTGCCGCGTATGACCTATGCTGGAGCGGGAAAACCAGGTCTTGTTTAAATGTGCCTAACCCATATTCAGGTTTGCGAGGTTCAATGGTAATGGTAACCGTGGCCTGGTCCTTTTTAAACTGAAACGGAAGCGATTGATATTCCATTGAGGCATTATTCTCAACATTGATCATGCCTCCGAGCAATGCCATTACTTTATCTGCTGTTATAGCAGTTTGTGCATCAGCGCAGCCGGTAAGCATCTTGGTATAAGAATCTATGATTGCTTTGTCAGAAGCTGTCAAGCCAACATTTTGAGCGATCTCATCCTTATAATTAGTTTCAAAAATCGCATATTTTTTCTGTGAGGTTGTGATTTCTACCTGTAGATTAGTTATAGAATCACGTACTTTTTTAACATCTTCTAAGGCCGTTGCATATGAATATGGATTAATTCCAATAGTCGGGTGCAATTGCTGCTGATTAAGTTGATACTTATATACATTAAGAAACAAATCATCGATTCGGTTTTTAATAGTGGTTAGCCTCCCTAAAAAGCTATTCAAATTCTTTTTATAATACTGCATGCTATCTGATAACGACCGTACTTTGTTTATTACTTGATTATGTGCTGAGTAACCCAATGATCCATTGAAACCTTCCCTAACTGTTGCATTAACTATACCCGAAGTTGATGCTGGTTTAATCCCGGCTATTGCCTTTGTAATGCCATCCAGATCCAGCCCTGTCATGGTTGGCATTTGCAATGCTTTACTGGTTGTAGAGTCGGCAGTGTTAATAGATACCTTATACAGGTTAAGATTGATTTTATGGATGTAAACCTGGTAAAATGAATCAGCTTTCATTTTTGAGAGCGAGGGCTTTACCAGTTTTCTTTGATCAAACTGGTATTCAATTTTTTGGGGATTAACATAGTTGGGGGCTACAGATTGCGCGGAAGCAGCAATATGCATGCCCAGCAGCAGGCATGCCTGCATTAAGACTTTTTTCATGATGGATAAGTTTAAGGTTCGATAATGTATTATTAATTAAGTAGCGCTGTCAATTTCAGAAAGGTCGGCCCGTAATGCATCAAGGTTGAAACCGGCCGGGCTTTTGCCGTTATTTATCCAGTCGTTAGCCGAAAGCACAGCATAAGCTTCATCTACATAGGCAAAATAAAACCTCCAGGTCATACGCTTAATCATACCCCAGGTAATGAAATAAATATAATCGGCGTTATAGCCAATCAGTGGTATAGCATGGCCATTGTTCGGGTTTGGTGCAGCGTTGCCTACAGGCCCCCCGGCAGGGATATCCCATATTGGCAAATCAGGCCCCGTGTGTATAAAGTTAGGGAGCTCTACTCCAATATATGCGCCGCCAAACAAGTAGATAGCTGCTTTTACCTGTTGTTCATTACTCTGATCCAATAAGGTATAAGCTTCGATATGGTCTGCGCCTATACCGGTGTTTCTCCAGTAATTTAAAACGTCCAGGCAAGCGGCGCCATTGTCATTTTGATGTGTAATAGTATCATAACCCGATATGGCAGCGTAGGCTGCAATAATATCCAGATCGGATATAACCACAGCATGGCCCGAAGCATTCTTTGTCCAGGTCATTACCATATGGCCTGCAGAAGCGCAGGTACAATCACCGATATAATCATTACCCATCATACCACAGTTAGCCGGTAGTAGCTGTTGCCAATTTACCAGGCTGGGCAAGGGTGGCAATTGAGCAGGCATTATGTATTTGGCAAATTTCAAGGTTCGTGCATCTTGTTTTGGAGAAAGCTTGCCAAGCTTGTAGGTTATTTGTTCCATCATAATTTAATTAAAAGTGAAATATTAGGTCTGATTATTTAACCCTGCCAATAGGGTTAAACAAAACTGGTAATATTATATCTTCATTATATCCGCTATAATACCTTTTTCAAAAAGGTGTTTTTACGGTAAATTATCAGGTACAAACTCATTGATAATGTGGTAGTTATTTGGGATTTTAGTAAAAACTTAAAAACCAACATCATGACAAAAGCAATTAACAATCATTCATGGCAAATGCAGGGTCGCGTTTTAAAAACCGATGCCCCGGGAAGTTTTGAAGAAGGTACCATTACAATACCCGAACAAACCAGTAATTTGGGGATGAGGCAACGAACAAAAGATCCCTCCAGGCAAAATTCAACGCCGCAGTCAAATTACTTTGGAGTCCCGGTAGATACTGATCTGGCTGTGCAACTAATTAAAAACGGCTTGATAAAAAACAAAATGATTGCCAATAGATTCCTTAAGGACAAAGCTAAAAATGCGGAGCTTATACAT
Source organism: Mucilaginibacter polytrichastri (assembly GCF_001911425.1). Lineage (GTDB taxonomy): Bacteria > Bacteroidota > Bacteroidia > Sphingobacteriales > Sphingobacteriaceae > Mucilaginibacter > Mucilaginibacter polytrichastri. The sequence continues at coordinate 4,671,169 of NZ_MPPL01000001.1, forward strand.
TTTGTTGAAGAAGTTGTAGGCCTGTCTTACGGAATAACGTTTGATAAAACCATTATATTAAAAATTTTAAGCCAGCCTAAATGCGAAGGATTAAGAGCTTATCTATGTGCCCGGCCAGAAGAAAAGCAATATCATACTTCGTTAGTAATGCTAGGAGTGGATGCAGATGGGTATGACCTTAATTATGAAATTACTTCAGAAGAAAAAGCCTCACCTACAAGTTCTTTATTAGTTGAATATGGATACCCTCCAAATGGAACCAAATTTTCCGGAACTGAAGATGACCCTATTGACGAGCATTATATTTTGTTAAATAAGGCTAAACTAAAAAAATAACATTTCCGGTTACCCGTAAGTAATGCCGATGCATGGTAACACTTACGGGTACTATAAATTCATAGCATCCAAATAATTGTGAGCCTTTATTATATAATATATCTCAGTTTAATATTTGTATCTCTGGTATTAGCCTTAATTACGCTAAGAAAGGGAGACAAAAAGTCAATTTATCTTGTATTGGTATTAAGTATTACACTTTTTACCGAATCATACGCAACTATACTTATCCATAACCGACAACAATTTGTGTGGCTTTATCACTTATTTTGCCCAATTGATTATACCTTGTTTTGCTTATACTATCTTAACACCTGCTCGCAATATGCTTTAAGGTTGTTTACAAAATGTTCTATCCCTGTTTTTATTTTATTTTGCTGGTATGCCTCCCATAATAACTATACTACAGCAGATCATTACCATCGCTACAGTATACCTTCTATAAATATTGTTTTTGAGAGCTTTTTGCTCTTTATATTATACACGCATTTATTGTTTTGTTTAAATGTTGATTTAGATAACCCCGCGTATAAACATCTTGATTTTTGGCTGTCTATCGGCATCCTGATAAATTACGGTGGTAATTTTGTTTTTCTAGGTTTATATCCTTACCTTTTTAAACTAAATACGGACAAAACACTAAACCTGTTTGGCCTTATCAGCAGACCTTTGAACATCGTTTTATACAGTTGTATTATTGCAGGCTTGATATGTTTAATACGCAGCAAGAACTCTTTTACATCGTAGGCATTGTAAGCGCCTTTTTTATCCTCCTAATTGCAATAATAATTTTTACAGCTTTACTTTATCACAGTAATAAACGGCTTCACCAGGCAGAAGTTGCCAGCTTTCAAAACGTTTTGATACAGGCCCAACTTGAGGCGCAAGAGCAAACCATGCAAACCATTGGCGCCGACCTACATGATAATATCGGCCAGTTATTGAGTTTAACTTCACTTACTTTAGGCTCAATTGAGTTGAATGATGCTAAAAGAATGGCGCTAAAGATTGATGCCGCAATTGACCTTACCAACCGTTCTATTAAAGAGTTAAGAGAACTGGGGAAATTAATACAAGGCCAAAAATTACTGGAGATGGGACTTTCGCAAGCTATTATACAAGAGGTAAACTGGCTGGAAAAAGCAGGTCAATATCAAATAACCTATAACAGCGATGATATATATTTAAGAACGATAAAGACGGATAAAGACCTTATCATATTCCGGGTTTTACAGGAAACCCTAAATAATATTATTAAGCATGCTGAAGCTAATCAAATAGCTATTAAACTGAGTTTAAATGATGGTATATTACAACTTGTTGTAGCAGATAATGGTAAAGGGTTCAATACTAGCGAATTAGCCAGCAGCAGTAAGGGAATGGGTCTTTTTAACATTTACAAAAGAGTAAATGCCATTGGCGGGCACTCCAATATCAGGTCGATACCAAATGAAGGTAGCACAATAGAAATTTACATCCCTTATCCTTAACTGTATGGACAGCCAGATAAATATAGCTATAATTGACGATCATACACTTTTTAGAACCGGCGTTGCCAGCTTGCTGCGGGAGTTTGATGAATTACATGTTGAATTTGAAGCTGAGAACGGCCTGCAAATGCAGCAAATGTTGTTAACCCACCGGCAACCAGATATTATTTTGATGGATATTAATATGCCATTAATGGATGGATTTGAATCAACCCGCTGGCTTAAAATTAACTACCCCCCAATAAATGTGCTTGCGTTAAGTATGTACGAAGATGACGATGCTGTTATTAAAATGATAAAGAACGGCGCATGCGGCTATGTATTAAAGCAAACCAAACCCAAAGAGTTATTGGAAGCCCTTAAAATAGTTTATCAGAAAGGCGTTTTTTTAAACGAACTGGTATCAGGCAAGCTAATCCGTTCAATTTCAGCAGAAAACAGCGAGCCCAAATTTTCTGATAGGGAGATTGAATTTTTAAAGCTCTGCTGCTCAGAATTAACGTATAAAGAAATTGCCGATAAAATGTGTGTAAGCCCACGCACTGTTGATAATTACAGGGAAGCTTTGTTTCAAAAACTAAATCTGAAAGCACGTTCGGGCTTGGTACTGTATGCCATTAAGAAAAAGATATTCAAGATCGAATAATTTTGAATATTCATAAGCAGTGTACATCTACCTGTCCACGTCGCCGCGTTTCAGCGTTACTTTACGGATTTTTGAGAAAAACTGTTCCCGGTATTTTAGCCCTATAGGCAAGGCGGTAACGGGTTGGCTGTGTAAGATAACATGCCCGGATTCTATCGTTTTTATTTTAGAATCGTTTACCAGGTATGATTTATGAATTCTAGAAAACCTATCAGACGGAAGAAACTGCTCTACCTCTTTCATGGTTAAGTAAGTAATTAATTTATCGCTCTGGTGGTAAATGATCACGTAGTTATTTAAACTCTGCACATAGAATAATTCATCCATGTTTATTTTAATCATTTTAGCCTTGTTATCCCCCTGGATGTAAAAAAAAGTTTTAGTACCATCTCCCTTTTTACCTGCATAAGCTATTTTCTGTATAAGCCGCTCGCAACAGGTATTAAACCGCGAATAGGAAATGGGCTTCAACAAATAATCGGCAATATCCCGGTTATAGCCTTCTATAGCATACTCCGTATGGCCGGTAGTAAATACAATATGAATTTTGGTACCCAGTAGTTTCATAAATTCCAACCCCGAAATTTCTGGCATATCGATATCCAGAAACAAAATATCAGGCGCGAGTTCGGTTATTTTTCTTAATGCATTTAAAGGGTTTGTATCGGCACCTATTAATTCTATATCTGGCGTACGCCCAATATAATCAGTCAATAAGTCTATCGCGTGTGTTTCATCATCCAGTATAAAGCTCTTCAGCATGGGACATTTGTATGTCAAGTTCTATGGTATAAATATTTTCCGAAGTCGAAATATCAAGCCTATGTTTATCAGGAAAAATATTATTAAGTCTTAATTGCGTGTTTTCTAACCCCACCCCATGCCCTACCGTTCCCTTACGCTTTTGAATTATGTTTTGGGTACGAAACTGTAATACGCCCGCCACCTCTTTTATACTCACCATCGCCGGTGTTGCAGCATCGTCCAATTTACCATATTTAAATACATTTTCTACAAAGCTTACTAACAACAAAGGCGGTATGGTAAAAGAAGGCGTAATAAGGCCTACATTAAATTGTATTTTTAATTCTCCGTTAAATCTTAATTGGTTAAGTTCTATTAAATTACTAATCTGTTCAACCTCTTCATGAATAGGCAACCGCCCGCTTGCATCAGTTTTCCGAAGAGCGTACCGGGTAATGTCTGAAAGTAAAATAACGGCTTCTGCTGCACTTGCAGATAGTTTATGTATGGTATTGTAAATAAAGCTTAATGAGTTAAATAAAAAGTGTGGATTGATTTGAGCTTTCAAGAATGCATTTTCAGAAATAATAATTTTTCGTTGAAGCTCCAGCTGTTCGTTTTTATCTTCTAACTGCTGTTGAATTAAAGAGTCAATCTCTATTCTCGATTTTAGCAAATAAGTTCCTAGCCAGTATCCTGTGCTCATGAGTATCATAAAAAAAGCCCGATATGTACTTGGAACTACGTAAGCATTGAAACTTTTAAACTGCAGAACACTAATATTTAAGAAGGCTAAGAACCGATCAAGCGAGTAAAGCAAAGTCAGATATATAATGATCTCGAGTATAATACCGACAAATAACTTTAGCTGTAGTATAGATTTACTTTTATAGGCCTTGGGGAAAAGAACAAGTGCGTTAAAATAAAACAAGCTAATGTTTAACCCATAATGGATTGCAATGTCTAAAGGCGAAGTAAAATGAGCTACAATATAATAAAGGGCAGATAATTCATACGTTATAAATATTGCCCAAACTATGATATGGGCATAAATTATTCTTGTTCGAGAATATACACCTCTCCCATTTTTTGGTTTACCTGCCTCTATCCCCATTTCACGTAATGTTTTTGTTTGCCCCAGCTTAGAAGCCTAAAATTGATAAAAAAATAATGGAAATGAAAACTTACAACAAATTAGCTCCGAAAGTGAAAACATTATTTCATTTCGCGAAAACAAAATCCGGTAACAATGTAGCTCCAAGTGGAAATACCACAAACACGTCTACAACAACCACAGTTAGTTCGATATTTTTAAATATCAACTAAATTTTATGCCCCGCGCTGGCGGGGCATTTTCTTTCTCATTTTATCAAGGTTTATTAACTTCTTCTGGTTTTTACTACTATGCAAAACCTTACGTTCATTCCCGCCCTAATACTCCGTTCTCCACTTTACAGTTTTAACGAATATTGTCCCTCAAAACTTAAATCGCTGTTAAGTGATCCCAGCTTTATTCTGGGAGTTTACCTGGCATCACCAACACTTTTTAAAATCATAGAAAATGCCAATTACAATATTGCTCAATTAAATAAAAGCCAGCAATTAAGCCTTGTAAAATACATTAACCGGATGCATTACCGGCCAACTCCTTTTGGTAGCTTTTCATCTTTTTCTATAACACAATGGGGTGATGGCAACAACATATGTTTAGCCGGATTACCGGACCTTACATTGTATACTAACTGGGATCAGGAAGTTATTTTAAAACGATCATTAGCTTATATTGCCGACCATTGGCGCGAAACACAGCTACAAACAAATCACACGCTTTATCTTATAAAAGATGAATATCGCTTTGTACGCACTCATTTTAATTTCGATAAAAGAGTAATTAGTTTTTCGCTCGAAGCTTTAACCATCGATAATATACTCGAAGGTGTGTTAAAGTTAATTGAGCAGCCTGTAAAAGGAGATCAGCTTTTAGAAACCATGTCTGCACAACTGGAGTTCAGCACTCAGGAAGCATACGATTACCTGATGTTTTTGATTGACATTCAAATCATTTTACCGGATGCTCAACCTTCTGTTATTGGTACAGGTAAACAAGCATTAACACCCTGCCATCCTCTTCAAAATCATAACCCAGCCACCCTCCGTGAAAAATTAAGACTACGCGAGTACGGGTTACAAACCGAATTTGGCCTTCAACACTTAGACTTACCACAGCACACTTTTTATATAAACACCAAACGCCCTGTTACAGGTAGCCTGGATATCCGGTATCAGAATCAATTAATGCAAGCGGTAGCCTTTCTTTCACAGGCACTTCCCGTACAATTTCCATCTGCTTTAAAAACCTTTATAGATGCATTTAAAACCCGTTACGATCAAGAAGAAATCCCACTTTTAGAAGCCCTGGATCCTGAAATTGGTTTAGGATATTCGGACTTGGCTGTAAAAAATATCAATAGTGAGCTAATCGCAGATCTATATTTCCCATCTCAGAACTCGGTAGCTAACAATTTGAATTGGTTAAATATACATCGAACCATCTTAAATAAGTGGAATAACAGCACAAGCCATATTCCGGAAATTATTTTGAACCTTGATGATGTAAAGATTGCAGACCAGCAAAAAAAAACGACACCCTTACCACCGTCAATCGCAGTTATGTTTCGCGTTCTAGATGATCAGCTCCTGCTTGAATCAGCAGGCGGGGTAACCGCAGCCGCCTTAATTGGCCGCTTCACAGCGTTTAACGACGAGGTAAAAACCATAGCCAAGCAGATTGTTTCTGATGAACAAAGCACCAACCCCAACGTAATTTTTGCCGAAATTGGTCAACTATCAGGCATGCACTTAGACAATGTGAACAGACGTACTCACCTATATAACTACGAAATACCAATCAACGTAACATCATCCCTGCCACCAGAAAATCAGATACAATTAAATGATCTATACCTGTCGGTAAAGCAAGATAGGCTCCTGTTAAAATCTAAAAAACTGGGGAAAGAAATAATCCCCAGACTTACATCTGCCTATAATTATTTTCATAACGACCTTGCTTTATTCCGGTTCCTGTGCGATATGCAGCATCAGGGTTTGCAAAGTAATCTGAATTTCGACATCGAAAGCTTTTTCCCCGGTCTATCATTTTATCCGCGGGTAAAAATAGGTTCTGTTATAATTAGTCAGGCCAAATGGATTTTAAATGAGCAGGATATTGCCATCCTTAGTAAGTCTGTTACCGGTTTTAAAATTTTTAGCGACCAGAAAAAATGGCCAGAGTACATTGCAATCAGCAAAAATGATCAGCAACTAACATTTAATATAAGTAAAGATACAGAGATCCTTCTTTTTCTTGAATGCATTCAGGGGGCAAAAACAATACAAATTCAGGAACATCCTCTGCCTAACCAGCAGCTTATTACAAATAGCGATGACAAACCAATGGTTAACCAATTTGTAGCCTTTTTAAAAAATACAGTGCCGTCATACAATGCCTTGATAATGCAACCTTATATCAACCCCGCAAAAGTAGAACGCACATATCTACTAGGCAGTGAGTGGATCTATCTTAAAATTTACTGCCATGAACAATCTGCTAATAATCTAATTGGCCAGTTGTTATTGCCTTTGTTGGAAGGGTATGAACTTAATATTATAAAAAAGTGGTTCTTTGTCCGGTATCTAGATCCTAAGCCTCATATAAGGCTCCGCATGCATGTAGAAGTGGCAGATATAGGCCACATCTTAACCAGTTTTAATAAGCGCCTAAGTAATTCTACACAACGTAAGATAATCCACAATTATCAATCAGACACTTATCACCGCGAAATAGAGCGCTATACCCCTTTGTTAATGGACGATGTTGAATCAGTATTTCACACCAGCAGCAAGCTTGTTTGCCACTATATTGTGAATATAGCATCTGTATCATTTGAACTTGATTACCACACCCTTGCTTTGATTAGCACTCGCGATATCATTGAAATATTTTATGACTTTATTGGCGATGGATTATCCTTTACAGACACAATAGCTAAAAGCCTTTACCGGGAATTTGCTAAGGATAAAAATCTCAAAATCACCCTTGATCAAAAATATCGGTCAATAAAGCCAAGATTAGAACAGCTTTTAAATAATGCCGATTACTATCTGCATCTGCATCTGTTACCCCAATTCGTATCTTTTGCAAATTCGTGTCATCAACTAAAAACCAAAGCAGAAAACCTAAGCCAGCAAGCAAAAATTAGCCTAGTAGCGGATATAATTCATATGCATTTAAACAGGATTTTTTTTGAGCATCCACGTAAACAAGAATTATGCGTTTACCATATGCTAAATAAATATATTGCAAGTCAATTAGCAATGAAACGATTGCCAGACCAGCTAATCTGAGCCATTGATTTATATCCCGAATAAAAACAGCCCAGTAAACGCAAGCCAGCACTAATCGGCGTGTGCAGCCCCGCTATGCGCTCATACTCCACAGGCCTTAGCCACGGTGGCCGGTATCCGCTGCTATCGGGTTTAACAGGAAGCGGTATGCTATATAATAAAAAAAACTATAAAAACAGGAAAGCCTTTGCCGGTTAGACAAAGGCTTTGTACCCTGATAAGATTTGGCGCCGACCTACTCTTCCACATTTTACTGCAGTACCATCGGCTCTGGCGGGCTTGACTGCTCTGTTCGGAATGGGAAGAGGAAGACACCACCGATATAGGCACCTGAATATTGTGAGTTATTAGTGAGTGGTTGATTAGGTGAATGATTAAGTCGTTCTTTTCTAACTACGCACTCATTCAACTATTTACTACTCACCAAGACGTTTGGATTTAAAAAAGAACAATAAGCTGGCAACATGGCCCGTTATAAAACAGGAAAGCCTTTGCCGGTTAGACAAAGGCTTTATACCCTGATAAGATTTGGCGCCGACCTCCTCTTCCACATTTTACTGCAGTCCCATCGGCTCTGGCGGGCTTGCCTGCTCTGTTCGGAATGGGAAGAGGCAGACACCACCGCTATAGGCACCTGAATATTTTTAATGTTATTAGTGAGTAGTTGATTGAGTTAAGTGGTTAAGTAGTTGCATTTTTAACTACGCACTTAATCAACCATTCTCTATTCACCAAGAACAATGACATATTATTGAAAGAAGTATTGATTTTCACTGTTAAACAGTTTATTGTTTTGGTTATTCGGTTGATTGAGTTAGTATGTTATTGCTTTGCAGTTTTAAAACCACTCACTACTTAACTATTCACTCAATCAACCTTTATCCGTTGTCGAAGAAAGCTTCGGGCAATTAGTATTACTCGGCTATGATGTCACCACCTTTACACCTGTAACCTATCAACGTAGTAGTCTGCTACGACCCTCAATGGAAGTCTCATCTTGTGGCTAGTTTCGCACTTAGATGCTTTCAGCGCTTATCTATTCCCAACGTAGCTACTCTGCAGTACACCTGGCGGCATAACAGATTCACCAGAGGTTAGTCCAACCCGGTCCTCTCGTACTAAGGTCAGCCCCACTCAAACTTCCAACGCCCACAACAGATAGGGACCGAACTGTCTCGCGACGTTCTGAACCCAGCTCGCGTGCCACTTTAATGAGCGAACAGCTCAACCCTTGGGACCTTCTCCAGCCCCAGGATGTGACGAGCCGACATCGAGGTGCCAAACCTCCCCGTCGATATGAGCTCTTGGGGGAGATCAGCCTGTTATCCCCAGCGTACCTTTTATCCTTTGAGCGATGGCCCTTCCATGCAGAACCACCGGATCACTATATCCGTCTTTCGACCCAGCTCGACTTGTCTGTCTCACTGTCAAGCAAGCTTATGCTATTGCACTCCACGTACGGTTACCAAGCGTACTGAGCTTACCTTTGAAAGCCTCCGTTACCTTTTTGGAGGCGACCACCCCAGTCAAACTACCCGCCAAACAATGTCCTCCATTGTATAGAGTTAGACACCAAATACAGAAAGGGTGGTATTTCAACGTTGACTAACTGACTCCTAGCGAAGCCAGATCACAGTCTCCCACCTATCCTACACATCCTGTAGCCGATATCAATGTTAAGTTGTAGTGAAGGTGCATGGGGTCTTTCCGTCCCGTTGCGGGTAACCGGCGTCTTCACCGATACCACAATTTCACCGAGCTCATGGCTGAGACAGCGCCCAGATCGTTACACCATTCGTGCAGGTCGGAACTTACCCGACAAGGAATTTCGCTACCTTAGGACCGTTATAGTTACGGCCGCCGTTTACCGGGGCTTCAATTCAATGCTTCGCCTTGCGACTAACATCCCCTTTTAACCTTCCGGCACCGGGCAGGTGTCAGGCCATATACGTCATCTTTCGATTTTGCATAGCCATGTGTTTTTGTTAAACAGTCGCCTGGGCCTTTTCACTGCGGCTGGCATTACTACCAGCGCCCCTTCTCCCGAAGTTACAGGGCCATTTTGCCGAGTTCCTTAGCCATGATTCACTCGAGCACCTTAGGATTCTCTCCTCGACTACCTGTGTCGGTTTACGGTACGGGTTTTTACAACCTGAAGCTTAGCAGGTTTTCTTGGAAGTCTGATTACCATCACTATCAACTTACCCGAAGGCTCGCTGTACTATCAGCTTTCAGCAAAACTCACGTACTTTACAATGAGTCCTATACCTACGGCCTTTAACGTCCTATTCCGTCAGGACGCGGATGTGTCACTACTCCGTCACTGCATCGCAGTTGTAAAAAGTACTGGAATATTAACCAGTTGTCCATCGGAATCTCCACTCGGATTATCCTTAGGCCCCGACTAACCCTGATCCGATTAGCGTTGATCAGGAAACCTTAGTCTTTCGGTGGGCGGGTTTCTCTCCCGCCTTATCGTTACTTATGCCTACATTTGCTTTTCTATAACCTCCACGTTAGCTTGTCGCCTTACGCTTCACCGGCGATAGAATGCTCCCCTACCAGATGCATTACTGCAAATCCATAGCTTCGGTATACTATTTAATGCCCGATTATTATCCATGCCCGACCGCTCGACTAGTGAGCTGTTACGCACTCTTTAAATGAATGGCTGCTTCCAAGCCAACATCCTAGCTGTCTGTGCAGTCGGACCTCGTTAGTTCAACTTAATAGTAATTTGGGGACCTTAGCTGATGGTCTGGGTTCTTTCCCTCTCGGCCCTGGACCTTAGCACCCAGAGCCTCACTCCAGCGTATGTTATTCAGCATTCGGAGTTTATCTGGATTTGGTAGGATTTGACTCCCCCGCACCCAATTAGTAGCTCTACCTCTGAATAACTCAACCGCCAGGCTGTTCCTAAAAACATTTCGGGGAGTACGAGCTATTTCCCAGTTTGATTAGCCTTTCACCCCTACCCACAACTCATCCGGAAACTTTTCAACGTTTATCGGTTCGGTCCTCCAGTACGTGTTACCGCACCTTCAACCTGGTCATGGGTAGATCACAAGGTTTCGCGTCTACCTCCTCTGACTGCACGCCCTATTCAGACTCGCTTTCGCTTCGGCTTCGTGTCTGCAACACTTAACCTTGCCAGAGAAGAGTAACTCGTAGGCTCATTATGCAAAAGGCACGCCGTCACAGATCAAGTCTGCTCCGACCGCTTGTAAGTACACGGTTTCAGGTTCTATTTCACTCCCCTGTTCGGGGTTCTTTTCACCTTTCCCTCACGGTACTGGTTCACTATCGGTCTCTCAGTAGTATTTAGCCTTACCGGATGGTGCCGGCTGGTTCCCACAAGGCGTCTCCGACCTCGCGGTACTCAGGATCCCACTAACCTAACTTCGCTTACGCTTACGCAGTTCTCATGCTCTATGACTGGGTTTCCCACCCCATTCAGCTTCACTAGGTTATCGTATATCGTGGTCCTACAACCCCAGTCTTGCCGTAACAAGGCTGGTTTGGGCTGTTTCCCTTTCGCTCGCCACTACTCAGGAAATCACTATTGTTTTCTCTTCCTCTGTTTACTTAGATGTTTCAGTTCAACAGGTTCGCGCATTATTGCATCTATTCTTCAAATAGATAGGTTTCCCCATTCAGAAATCTACGGATCAATTCATATTTGCTAATCCCCGTAGCTTATCGCAGCTTATCACGTCTTTCATCGCCTCTGAGAGCCAAGGCATCCCCCGTGTACCCTTCTTTACTTTCTTCTACCGTACAGCTTTTGCTCTGCAGGTATGTCTTTATTTAGATCGGTTGTCTGTTGTCGGTTATCTGTTGTCAGTCTTCCGTATTGCTACTTTTGACTTTTTACTTTTAACTTTTTACTTCATAACCGTCCTTACTGTTGTTTCAGTTTATTCAATTACTTCTTCCAATATGTCAAAGAACTTATGTTCGCATCTATAACGACACCCTATATTATGGTATCTGTAGCAAACGTCGTGGAGAATAACGGATTCGAACCGTTGACCCCCTGCGTGCAAGGCAGGTGCTCTAGCCAGCTGAGCTAATCCCCCGGATGATGTGGTTAGTTATTCGTTATTATGTTATTGGTTGCTCCTTTGAGCGCCTTAATAACTTGTAACTTAATAACCCTTTAAACCCGCAGCTTTCGCTGCGCTGTAGTCTCGAGCAGATTTGAACTGCTGACCCCTACATTATCAGTGTAGTGCTCTAACCAAACTGAGCTACGAGACTATTTCTAGCTTCATTAGCCAGATGCCTTGGTTAATGCCAATACTGATGGCTTCATCTTCTGGGTTTCCTTTAATCTGTCGTCTGTTTACTGTTATCTCTTGTCTGTACTTTATATACTGACAACCGATAACTGATAACCGACAACCGATTTTAATATCTTTTAAGTATAACATGTTGCAAAGCTCCGGCTTTGCCTATTCTTTTTAATCTGACCCGTATGCGGATACTGCTCCAGAAAGGAGGTATTCCAGCCACACCTTCCGGTACGGCTACCTTGTTACGACTTAGCCCCAGTTACCGACTTTACCCTAGGACGCTCCTTACGGTTACGCACTTCAGGCACTTCCAGCTTCCATGGCTTGACGGGCGGTGTGTACAAGGCCCGGGAACGTATTCACCGCGTCATTGCTGATACGCGATTACTAGCGAATCCAACTTCACGGGGTCGAGTTGCAGACCCCGATCCGAACTGTGAACAGCTTTTTGAGATTGGCATCCTGTTGCCAGGTAGCGGCCCTCTGTACTGTCCATTGTAGCACGTGTGTAGCCCCGGACGTAAGGGCCATGATGACTTGACGTCGTCCCCTCCTTCCTCTCTATTTGCATAGGCAGTCTGTTTAGAGTCCCCACCTTAACGTGCTGGCAACTAAACATAGGGGTTGCGCTCGTTGCGGGACTTAACCCAACACCTCACGGCACGAGCTGACGACAGCCATGCAGCACCTAGTTTCGTGTCCCGAAGGACTGATACGTCTCTGTATCATTCACTAACTTTCAAGCCCGGGTAAGGTTCCTCGCGTATCATCGAATTAAACCACATGCTCCTCCGCTTGTGCGGGCCCCCGTCAATTCCTTTGAGTTTCACCCTTGCGGGCGTACTCCCCAGGTGGAATACTTAACGCTTTCGCTTAGACGCTGACCGTATATCGCCAACATCGAGTATTCATCGTTTAGGGCGTGGACTACCAGGGTATCTAATCCTGTTTGATCCCCACGCTTTCGTGCCTCAGCGTCAATCGCACTTTAGTAAGCTGCCTTCGCAATCGGTGTTCTGTGACATATCTATGCATTTCACCGCTACTTGTCACATTCCGCCTACCTCAGCTGCATTCAAGCTCATCAGTATCAAGGGCACTCCGATAGTTAAGCTACCGCCTTTCACCCCTGACTTAACAAGCCGCCTACGCACCCTTTAAACCCAATAAATCCGGATAACGCTTGGATCCTCCGTATTACCGCGGCTGCTGGCACGGAGTTAGCCGATCCTTATTCTTACCGTACATTCAGCTCGATACACGTATCAAGGTTTATTCCGGTACAAAAGCAGTTTACAACCCGTAGGGCCGTCTTCCTGCACGCGGCATGGCTGGTTCAGAGTTGCCTCCATTGACCAATATTCCTTACTGCTGCCTCCCGTAGGAGTCTGGTCCGTGTCTCAGTACCAGTGTGGGGGGTCATCCTCTCAGATCCCCTAGACATCGTCGCCATGGTGAGCCGTTACCTCACCATCTAGCTAATGTCCCGCATGCCCATCTTCATCCTATAAATATTTGATCACTAAGCAATGCTGCTCTATGATGTTATGCGGTGTTAATCTCTCTTTCGAGAGGCTATCCCCCTGATGAAGGTAGGTTACATACGTGTTACGCACCCGTGCGCCACTCTCATGGAAAGCAAGCTCTCCAATCCCGTCCGACTTGCATGTATTAGGCCTGCCGCTAGCGTTCATCCTGAGCCAGGATCAAACTCTCCATTGTAAAATGTTTTCGTTTGTCCAGACCCTATTACTCAAAATAGAAATCTGTATTATTATGATTAGTTGTCTGTTGTCTGTTATCTGTTGTCTGTATCGCTACTTTCAACTTCTTCCCGCCAACTTACTGGCTAACCTTCGTATCTTTATACAGTATCCTACGAGCTTATCAGATTTGTTTAAAATTCTTAAAACTTGATTAGTTGCCTTTCAGCTCCTAATCCGCTTCGCTACATGTTATATCTTAAAAAAAGAACTTTTTTCCGCCCCTCACGGTTTGGATCTTATATTTAAAAGCATTGCGCTTCTTAAATCTTCATTTTGTATGCGTTGAAAAATTGCTCCCAACCTTTTCGCTTAATCACCAGCTTTAAACCCTGGTTTTCTGCCCCTTATGTACTCAGTCTCTCTCGATCCCTTTCCCGTTTTCTTTCCCCCGTTTCGGGAGTGCAAAGGTAAAAAAGCTTTTCTAATTTCCAAATTATTATTTGCATTTAATTTGGCAGCTTCCGAAGGTTTGACTTAACGCGCTTTCGCCCGTTTCCAACGTTTTAATTCCGGCTTTGCTGCCTTCCTTTTAAAGCCCTTCTCCTTTACTTTCTCAATGAACATCCCGCCTTTCCTTCCTGGCGGGCTGCAAAGATGTGAACTTTTTACCACTTAAGGAAATGTTTTATCCAAATAATCAAAACTTTTTAAAAGGTGGATTTAGCAACATAGGCAGCCCCCTGAATATCAGCACCTAGTATAAGAATGCATGCCTGAATATTTACTAGACATATTGTCAAAAAGCCTTTAATATATATAGCGTATCGCTAAATAATAGGTATTAGTTAAGCAGATTGCTACTTTTGAACCATGCAACCACAAGCCAACAACCCACTTCATGGTAAAACATTAGAGATGATCATCAATGAATTGGTAGCGCATTATGGCTGGGCCGAGCTGGGTTCGCGTATCCGTATTAATTGTTTTAATGACGACCCAAGCGTAAAATCGAGCCTGAAGTTTCTGAGAAAAACCGATTGGGCAAGAAAAAAGGTGGAAGACCTTTACGTCACCACCTCATTTGATAAATAGATAAAGGACCATGGGCAATAGGCCACAGTCAAAGGTTACTCTAGCTATGGTTACGCTTTTTGCTCATCTTGGCCTTTATACCAGCCCTGTAATTATAGGTTTTTGAATTACCCGCCTTCTTTTCATGAAAAGCGGCACCAACTACCGGTTCGTCGCTTTTAGCCTTTGTTGCTTTCTTTTCGGCAGCATCACCCGCTTTATGCTCTTTTTCTATAATAAGGTCCTCGGGTAGTTCGCCCACAGGGATTCTTTCGCCAGTGGCTTGTTCTATCTTTTTAACGGCTGTTAGTTCCAGGTCTGTAGCAAATGTAATTGCCACGGTTTCGTCTTCTTTGTCCGGCCAGTGGTGAATCATCCGGTCTATATAAGTTTCCTTTTCAACCGGCAGTTCAAAATGGATGAGGAATGGTAGATCATCCAGGTCGAGTTTCTGCTCTGCTTCATTCACCACAATCAATATCCTGGTTTCTGCCTTATTCTTGAACTCCTCAACAGATGTTAATCCATCGAGTTCAAAAAACCAGGAATTTAACAAGGCCACTGTATTTTTGCGCGTAGCTAAACTTTTGTAAAGCTTTTCGGCAGTTGGCCGGGTATTTACAAACAGCACTACTTTGGTAAACAACTCTTCGTCCTGCATAAACAAGTTCAGCAGGTTAACCTTGGTGCCGAAATTGGGCAATAGGTACAATACTTGCGGATGGGTTTCAAATTTAGGTTCGCCTATTTCTTCAATCTCTACAATGCTGGGCTGTTTCATAAAAGGCGCTATCATTTTATTCAGCCTATCATGTATCACCTCGGTAAAAATCAAATGCTGGCCTTTGTTAATGCTATTTGCCAGTTCTACAACCGGAAGCTGTAAACCTTGCTTTACAATCAGCTCGGCATCATCCACTACCAGTAGTTCTATTTTGTTGGTATTTAGCCCCAGCTTGAGGTAAATGGCACGGGCTCTGTCGGGCGTAGCCACCACAATATCGGCGCCATCTGCCATGGCATCCATTTGGGCTTCGATACCTGGCATAGCGTACAAGCCTACTATCGAGATCAAATTATTTTTATTCAGCAGGTTAATTTGTTCAATTACCGCCTCAACGCTTTCTTTATTGGGCACCAGGATCAATACACGGGGAACGCCATCGGGCGCATGACCAAATTTATTTAAGGCAGCCATTATATAGGTAGTAGTTTTACCACATCCCTCCGGCCCTACAACAATTACATCCTGGCCGGCAATAATACGGGCCAGCGTTTTTTGTTGTATCTCTTTAGGAGCCAGGTAACCCGATTGAGTTAACGACAGTACTAATCCTTTTTTCAGCTTCAATTTATCTGACCACGCCATATCTTGTATTTTATAAAATCCCGAGGGGCGACAAATTTACCGTTTTTAAGGCGGATTTTCAGCTTCTGGCTAAAATTGATTAATAATAGCTGCTTAATATCAGCAATTTAAGCATTAACAGTTAGTCTCGCCAGATACTGCCCATGCTCATCTTCTATTAAAACTTCCATGGTAAAACCCATTTCTTCGGCAATGGCCTGCATGGTATTTTCGTCAATATATAACCAGCTAAACCATTCGGTTTTTTGCTTATTGTATTCATATTGATATTCAATTTCGCCGTAATAACCTTCTGTAGGGAAATTACCTTCATATAAGTATGCAATATCTGAGGAGTCGAACAGGAGCTGGGCACCTTCATTCATTAAGGTTTTAAAATGAGTAAGCAGGCGTTTCAGCCCATCTATATTTCCGGCCAGGCCAATGCCGTTCATGAGCAATAACAGCGTATCGTATTTACCCTGGTTATAGGTATAAATATCGGCCCCGAGTGCATTTTTAACGCCCCGGTCTTTCATTACCGCTACAGACAGCGGCGAAATATCTATCGAAGTAACTTCAATATCTTCGGCCTGTAACAATAAAGCATGGCTACCGGCACCGCCGCCAATATCCAGCACTTTACCGCGGCATTGCTCTACGGCCAGCCATTCAATATCGGGCATATCATCTTCTTCTCTAAAATAGGTGGCTATGGGCATCTCTTCTTTTGGGCCATATTTATTGTGGATCCAAAGTTTTGTTTTAGACTTTTGGTGATGATAACCGTGCAGGGCTTGTCCTAAAATATCGCTCATTAATACAAAGGTATAAAGCATCGGGCATTCCTCTTTATATTTGGCTATAAATTAACCGCATGCCCATCCAAAATTACGCTGTATATACTTTTTTACTACTAGGAATGGTATTGAGCGTTCAGTTTAAGAAACTTACGATCCCAGCGGCCCTTACCGGCGGATTAATAGGTTTGCTTATATACCACGGCGCGGGCATTACCGGCATTGCTATGCTTACCCTCTTTTTTATTTTAGGCTCGGGCGCAACAGGCTGGCAGTTGCGCAGTAAACAACAAATAGGCGCTGCCGAAAAAGATAAAGGCCGAAGAACAGCCGGACAGGTAATTGCCAATGCCGGCATAGCGGCATTAATTGGCGCTATTATATGGTATATACCCAAAGCCGCTGCCAGCCACCGGTTAATGATGGCCGGGAGCCTGGCCGCTGCAACTGCCGACACGCTATCATCTGAACTAGGCACCGTTTATGGCCGGCGATTTTATAATAGCATCACCTTTAAAAAAGACCAGCGCGGGCTGGATGGCGTTGTAAGTTTAGAAGGAACCCTGATCGGCATGGTCGGCGCAGCTTTAATTGGTGTAGTTTATTCCATTGGTTTTGGATGGGGTATCAATTTACTGTGGATCATGATAGCAGGCACTATAGGTAACCTAGCCGATTCTGTTTTGGGTGCCACTTTAGAACGGAAACGTTTAATAAGCAATAACACGGTTAATTTTTTAAATACATTAGTTGGCGCACTGGTGTGTTTATTGCTGTTTAGGTTGATGTAATGGCAGAACCCGGCGAACATATCATCCACAGAAAGATCATCCATATTGATATGGATGCCTTTTATGCGTCGGTTGAGCAGCGGGACAACCCCGAGCTGCGTGGCAAACCGCTGGTGGTTGGCGGCCTGCCCGAAGGACGTGGCGGTGTAGTGGCTACTGCCAGTTATGAGGCACGTAAGTTTGGCATCCGGTCGGCCATGCCCTCTAAAACGGCACAGAAACTTTGCCCGGATGCCTTGTTTGTGCGGCCACGGTTTGCCGAGTATAAAGAGGTATCGCGGTGCATTCGCGAAATATTTTCGAGATATACCGACCTGATTGAACCGCTTTCGTTGGACGAAGCTTATCTGGATGTTACTGATGACAAGCTGAACATTGGTTCGGCTATTGAGATTGCGAAGCAAATTAAGCAGGCCATTAAAGATGAACTGCACCTCACGGCATCTGCCGGGGTATCGATCAATAAGTTTGTAGCCAAAATTGCTTCGGATATTAATAAGCCGGATGGGTTAACCTTTATCGGCCCCTCTTCCATCCAGAATTTTATGGAGAAACTGCCGGTAGAGAAATTTCATGGTGTGGGTAAAGTAACCGCACAAAAGATGAAAGGTATGAACCTGCATACCGGCCTTGATCTGAAGCAACTGAACGAGGATGAAATGATCCGTCACTTTGGGAAAGCCGGCCGGTTTTATTACCAGATAGTGCGCGGAATTGACAACCGGGCCGTACAACCCCACCGCGAAACCAAATCTATGGGTGCCGAAGATACCTTTGCCTACGACCTGACCGAAACAGACGAAATGCATCTTGAACTTGATAAGCTAGCCCAAAAAGTAGTTGAACGCTTGCAAAAGTATCAGTTGAAAGGGCGTACGCTTACCCTCAAAATTAAGTACAGCGATTTTAAGCAGATCACCCGGAACCAATCTTTCAGCGCTCCGATTGCCGATCTGGAAACCATACAGCAAACGGCCAAACAATTGCTCGCCAATACAGAACAAGATAAAAAGATCAGGTTGCTGGGTATCTCATTATCTAATTTTAACGAGGTGGTTATGCCCGTTAAAGATGATTACGGGCAGTTGAAGCTGTTTTAATTTAAATCTTAATTTGTCATCCTATGTTTGTATAGGATGACAAGTGAAGGTATCTGTTCAGGTCTAACTACAAGCCTTTAATATATCTTTCGTAATTTGCGCCTTTTAGTAAAATCAGAGAAATTATGCCGGTTATATTACACAAGTTCAGAGATCACAAGGTTAGTGCGCAAACAGAAATATTGATGCTTGGCACCTTTAATCCTGATGTGGAAGATGGCCCGGATTTTTTCCATGGCCGTCAGCGTAATTTTTTATGGCATTTGCTGCCCATTTGCTGGGGGCTGGAGTCGCTTAAGGAAGCACCACTGGCAGACAAGCAGGCCTTTATGGCCGAATACAAAGTTGATTTTGCAGATATTATTCACTCTTTAGATATCCCCGAAGGGGAAGACGGTAATGTAGACGATGCCTTTGAAGACAGCCATGTACACGAGTGGAAGGACATTATTGCTCTTATTGATACCCTGCCTAACTTAAAAGCAGTTTACTTTACCCGTAAAACCTTTAATGGTATTACCAATATGCGCGGGCAGGTGGTGGCCATAGCTAAACATTGCCAGCAAAAAGGCATCCGCATGTGTAAAGTAGAAACCCCCGCCAAGTTTTTTAGCGAAGAAAAACAGAAGCAGTGGATTGATACCATTGTGCTGCAGAAAACTTGTTTAAGGCCGTAGACTGACCACCTCGTCATGTTGAACTTGTTTCAACACCTCACAGTACAGGTAATAACCTTTTAAGTAGCAGATCTTGCACGTGAGGTATTGAAACAAGTTCAGGATGACGGGTGAAGTCCACCTCGTCATGTTGAACTTGTTTCAATACCTCACTGGACAAGTAATAAACTTTAAGTAGCAGAGCTTGCACGTGGGATCCTGAAACAAGTTCACTGTTGTCCGGTAAAACTTAATCAGGTATCTGAAATATGCATTTAAGTACTCAAAAAAGCCATTTTTCATTGTGTTTGTAAAAGTAAGGCCTATGCTTTTTGCTGAAGCTTTTTTGTTTTCGAAAACCGGCTGTCCGGTAAAAATTCGAGAATAATCGTTGGTTTCTTTCAATTAGACCCTTTATGGTTATGATATAGCCTTTTACGAAAACTTTTGTGGAAAATATTGCAGCTATTTCGATTCCGGCTGTCCGGTAAACTTTTTAAAGAAAACTTTTACCGGACAACAGTGAAACAAGTTCAGGATGACGAGTGAAGATTGACAGGTGAGGATGACGAGTGGGAATTGACGGGTAGAATAAAGAAAACGACCACTATTTAACAACTTCAAAAGTTACATACCCCATTCCTGCTTCGCCGTTTTGGGTGATACCTTGTATAATGGCGATGTATCTGCCGGGCTGATCTGAGGTATAAAAGGTTACCTGGTTTTTACCGTTAACAGTTGTACCTGCATTGGGTTGCCAGTAAAGCACATTTCTAAAATCGGGTAGGTGGCTATTGATCTGTGCATCGGTATCATATACGGGCGAATAAAACCTGCGTTGCAGCTGCATCCCTTCATAGTCCAGCACTACGGCATGCGGGTCCAGCTCTACGCCGCCCATGTCGCCTTTGTAGGTTGTAAAGCTGAAGATGCCATCCAGCGCGGTGGGTTCATAAAAATACCGGGAGCGCACCACTTCAAGTTTACGCACCTTTAGCGGGTCCATTCCTATTACTTTATTGGTGTTAAAAACCGGGATACCATCTACCATTACCATGGGGTCGCTCTCTAAAAAACCGAACTCGGCCAGGGTTTTAATGTGGTATTTGTTTTTGGGCTTTATAATATTTACTTCAGATACATACTCGCGCAGCACTTCTTCCATGGTGGTGAAGCGGGTAAAATCATCGAGCTTGTAGGTTTTATAAGGCTTAAAGTAAAATGCGCTGCTATCAATATGCGGGTCATAAAACTGCTTTATTTTTGCTGCCGAATACAAGTTTTGCACCTGCATGGCTACGCTATAATTCTCCAGTAATGATTGCGTAATGCCACCCAGTTGAAAGGCAGGATAGGTAGTGGCCGAAAATTGCTCGGAAAAAGGGCTGAGTATTTCGATATGGTAAGTGCTGTCTTTTTCGGTATTGGTTTGTACAATAATTTCGCCGGGGCCGTACATGTCGCGGGTATTAAACAACAGGTGCCCGGTTGAATCACTTACAGCCGGGTACATTTGAACCCGCTTACCGGGGATGCCCAGGTAGGCAATCACTCCCCTGGCTGGTTTGTTTTCCGGCATTTCTGTTATTTTTCCGGTAATAATGTGGCCATTATATTCCGGCAAAAATTTAAAAGCCGGGGCGGCATTGCTTAGTATATTAGCCCAGTCAAACTGCCGCCAGCCCTGTGTAAGCATCAAATTATCTAAAGCTGCATCTGTTTCGGAATTTGCATTGACAAAATACCAGGATGGCGATTCGATGTTTCCACGCAATTCTGATATTAACCAAAGGTAGCTTTGAATATCCAGCTGCTCCGGCTGCTGCAAGGAATCTACCCGGATTACCGCCATCGACAAATCGGCTATCACCGGTTTGCCATCCTGGTTTTGTGAGGTGAATGCGACCGCCACTTTTTTTCTGGTAGTATATGAAGATTGATTTACAATGGCATTCACTACTAGCCTTTGCTTCGGCCTGGTGAAATAAAGACGTTCGCAAACGGGCTGTTTATTATTGTTAAATACGGTAAAGTGTGTTATGCCGGCATCAAGCTTGCTCTTGTCTATACTGAAAATTGCAGAACCATTGCTGATATAAATACGCTCGGCAACCTTAACCGTTTGGGCTGCGTGCGCAAATAGATATACGGGACCGGGTATATTAGTATTGATCCGCACATTTATTTTACCTGCGCCATCATCTGTAAGCAACATAGAATACCCTTGTTCGGCCACAGCAGGAAGGCTTTTAAACAGGTTTTTATTCCCCGCTTTAACCACCGCCCGGTAGGTTTCGCCCGCTTTAGGGGTTAGCATCACATTACCCAAACCAAAATGCAGGGGCTGGAATTTGGCCACAGTATCATTATGCTGATTAATTATCGCACCTTTCATATTAGCCCCCTTACCATTATTTCCCACTATTCTAAATGCTACTTTATTGGCAACGTCCTTAAGCAGTGTGCCACCTTCGGGGAAAAACTGCACGTCATAATCAACCGCAGTAGTTTCTGTCAAGAGGTCATCAGGAGATTTTAATGGATTTACAATGCAGATCTGTTTCTCGAAGTAATAATCCGGACTATAATTTTTCATCCAGCTGGTATAAGCCCGCAACTTATAATTACCACTGCTTAAATTTACGGGGATGTAGATCGAACCGTTCCCGTCAGCATTGTTTAAGGCTATTTTGGCCTGCATTACCGGGTTATTTTCCTTGTCTAACACATCAACATAAGCGGTTTTACTAATTTTTAAGGGCTTATTAGTAGCGCCATCCAAATCATAAATTTTAAGCCAAAGTATCTCACCTGTTAGGTAAAAACTTTTGTCAGTGTGTACAAACAGCTTTTCGTGCAGGTTTTTTTGTTGATAGCGGTTAAAGCTGCCTGTAATGTCATTTACCTGAGCTTCGGCATTTAGCATAGCAACTACACTAATGCACAACGTAATGATATGATAAACTCTGTTTTTCATTACTATCCTGTTATAATAGATCCGGCCAATAGCCAGGTTTTTTATTATAGCCACCTTTCATTTTTAAGCGGCAATCCACACAATTGCCAGCGGCGTAAGCATAACCCAACGTAACCGGCCCCGAGCCATACGTTGTATATATTACAGAATCGCCATGGGTGTACAGCCTGGCCAGTCTATCATTAAAAGTACTGAGTGGGTCAAAGGGCAAATAGCCCGGCACACATCCATATTCATTGGGTGGCGGATAATAATTGGGGGTATACAGGGGGATACTATTATGCCCTATAATAAACCGCTTACTGGTTTGGTTTGATGCGCTGATGTATCCCATAACCGGCTCGTTAGCATCGGCCAGGTTATGCAGGTTGCCTTTGAGGTCGCTTGGCTGTGCATCAAATATACTGCCCAGTTGCTCGGTATTTTTCTTCAGCTTTTGCCAGTATTCATAAGCTGCTTTGGTAAGCGCATATTGTTTAATCAGGATGCTGTAGCCCAGGGCGAGCTTTCCGGTAGCTTCATCTACGTAAGTAATCAGTTGTTTATTTATTACAGACTGGCTTAAGTTCTCTGCCGAGCCAACTAAAATCTGGTTACCGGTACCGTTAATCCAGCAGATATTATCATAGTCGTCTGGCGTCATATAATTAATTGAGCCATTCTTGTAGATGTAGCGGGAGTTGTAATATGATCCGTACTCCCAGGTTTCGGTAAAATCCCATCTAAAATATTTCACTTTATTGGTAGCATCGTGTGTAGAAACGGCAAACTGTAACCCGTTATTCACAACCGAATAAGAAATACTATCAATGGGCGGGGTATTATCTATCTCCACCATGTCAGACGCGTATTCTTTTTTATCACTGGTAATAATATGCAGCCTGCAAGTCTGCGCGGCATGCAAATCAACCTTTGATATCCTGTATATGCCATTGCCCTGCTCTGTAAGTAAGTAATGATTATTCAGGTTGTCATCGATATAGATAGCAGCACCCAATTCTGTTTTTGATTTAGCAGTATCGGCCAATTGCGTGGTACGGCTTAGTTTTATCGTGGTGGTATCTCCGGTATTAATAACGCCCTCTACCACCAGGTAATTGGGCGCATTGGTAACCACATCTGGCGAAAACGGCTTTTTACAGGCCCACATTGAATCTGCGAGCAGCAATACAAATAATATCTTCCGGCTATTTCTCATCATCGTTAAAATCTGATATTATAGTTTATAAATGGTATAGCTGTGGCGAAAATGGATAACTGATAACCATTGATGGTACCGCCGCCTGATGTAAAGTAGGTTGAATAGGCATTTTTGCGTCCGGTAAGGTTGTAAACCCCAATAGTCCAGGAGTTGTGCGTAAGCTGATGCACGCGGTGGTTACCTTCTATATTGATCGAAAAATCGGAACGGAAATAATTGGGGATGCGATATTCATTACGGTCTGAATAATATACCCGCTCAGAACCCGCGTATTCGTACTTGGCAATGGGCAGCGTAATTGGTTTGCCGGTACTGTAAACCAAATTTAATGATATACTGTAACGGTGCGTAAAACGATAATTGCCCGTTAAGTTAAAGTTGTGTGGCTTATCATAATTGGCCGGATAGTAATTCCCCTGGTTAATCAGCTCGCCGGCGTTTGGGTCGTCTTGTTTCAGAAAAGTTCGCGAATAGGTATAGCTGGTCCAGCCGTTAAGCTTGCCTACATTTTTACGGATCAAAAATTCAACCCCATAAGCCTTACCCTTGGTGTTTAGTACATCGGTTTCTATATGGTGGTTCATCACCAGCACTGCGCCGCTTTTATAATCAAGATAATCTCTTAGCCGTTTATAGTAAACTTCGACAGAGGTTTCGATGGTGTTCGATTTAAAATTTTTGTACAACCCCATAGATACCTGATCGCCATATTGCGGTTTAATGTTGGGGTCGCTGAGTTTGTAAACATCGGTAGGCGAAATGGCAGTTGTGTTTGATAACAGGTGAATGTACTGGCGCAGGGTATTATAACCCGCCTTTACCGAAAAATCATCCGTGATATTATACCGGCCCGATACCCTGATCTCGGGGCCGCCATAGGTTTTAATGTTTTTACCCTTGCCATAAGCGGTACTATCTATCAGGCTGTTTTCGGTTTTGGGCTGGCCGGCAGCATACTGGTAAACCGTGTGCGGCCCGAGGTAATTATATAACGAATACCGTACCCCTAAACTGAAAGAAAGCTTACTGGTTACATCATATTTATCGCCCAAATAAATTGCGCTTTCCAGTGCCCGCTCGGTCTGTAACTTATCGGGCACTACTAATGATGCACTTCCCTGTGGCGTATAATCGCCACCGTTTATATTATAAAGCAGCGAACTTATCCCAAAATCGAGCGTGTGTTTACGGCTCAGGTAGTAGGTAAAATCCGTTTTAACATATTCCTGCCTGATGTTAAAGTTGAGCTTATAACCATCAACAGGGTTAGCCTGGCTGCTTACCGCATACTGGTAGTCATCTACCCCTGTTGATATTAAACTAAACAGCTTATTATTATAAGTGTGTTTCCATTTAATTGCCGCGTTTTTATTGCTGTAACTATAAGTGGTATCGCTGTTTAATTTAAAGGCATCGTGGCTCATGTAGCCGGTAAAGTACAGGTTATTCTTATCGTTAATCTGATGGCTGATGCCCAGGTTAAGGTCATAGAACGAAGCACTGCTATGTTTATAGTCATCGGGCAGTAAATGCAGCAGCCAGTCTGAATAGGTGGTACGCCCGCCGAATATAAAGGAGGTTTTATCCTTCACGATAGGCCCTTCAATATTTAATCTACTGGTAAGCAAGCCAATACCTGCCGACCCGGTGAATTTCTTTTTATTGCCCTCCCGGTCGGTTACCTGCAGTACTGATGATAAACGGCCGCCATAATTCTCGGGGATGCTGCTTTTGTATAACGCTATATCCTTTACAATATCCGGGTTAAAGGCCGAGAAAAAGCCGAAGAAGTGAGCCGGGTTATAAACGGTAGATTCGTTCAGCAAGATCAGGTTCTGATCGGCGGAGCCGCCGCGCACATTGAACCCCGTAGTGGCCTCGCCTACCGAAGTTACACCCGGCAAAGTGAGCACTACACGTAATATATCGGCTTCGCCAAATACGGCGGGTACCTGTTTAATGCTTTTAATGTCTAACCGGGTAGCGCCCAGTTCCACACTACGTACATTGGCCACCTTATCGGCAGAAATTTTTACTTCTTTTAACGTGGTAACCTGTTCCTGCACTTCAATGTTGAGGCTCCCGTTCGAGTATACGATTACCTGCCGGTGGGTATCGCGCATGCCCAATGCCTTAATATTAATTAAGTTACGCCCCTTGGGCAATGTAATGGCGTAGTAACCAAACTGATTGGTAGCTATGCCGTTTTTTGAGCCAGCCACCATAATACTGGCCCCGATAATAGCTTCCCCGGTTTTAATATCGCGGATGTAGCCGGCCAGCGTAACGTTGCCGCCTTTAATATTGTTAGTTTTTATCCCTACCTCATAGAGCTTATTTTCGGTAGTGGCTTTGGTTATTTTCTTCTCGTTAATATCTGCGGTGTAATCTTTAATAACAGCAGCGCCTGCTGGGGCAGTTGGTGATGCCTTGTTATTATTATAATACCCGGCAGCAAGTTGAGGCTGTAGCTGGCGTTCGCGGGTTAAAAAAACATCGTGCGCGCCGGTAATTGCAAAGTGATAATTGGTATTGGCAAAGGCCTGGTTTAGTATAAGTTCGAGTGGTTTATCAGTTATTTGCAAAGTTACCCGGAGGCTGTCAAACTGTGCAACATCATAATAAAAATGATAGCCGCTTTTGGTTTGCAGGTCGGCAGCCACCTCATTAATAGTTGCCTGCTTATAGTTTACACTAATGAGCTTTGTACTTTGCGCTATTAGTAAAGTACAGTTAAATAACAAATACAATAATAACAGGTAAAGTTTTCTCATATTATGGCATTAGATGGTCGTAATATGTGGCGATGCCAGCCATTGCCTTTTCGGGATCTCTTTTAAAATCGATGCCGTTACTCTTAATGTACTGCTGCAACTCTTTCTTATGCTCTTTAAGCAAGTTTACAATATCACCCATGCTACTTATGGGGTAATAGCCTTCTCCTTTTTTTATATAGAACTGCCTTTTTGTTGGGGTAAAATAAGTTTCGATCTCGTTACCGGATGATTGATTTTGCATGGTTTTGGTATACCGCGCTACGGCCTCTGTTTTGCCGCCATAAAACTGATCGTAATAGCCGGATGCAAATGTGGTGTTGTTGCTAACCGTATCTGCGGCTATATAAACAAAGTGGTGCCCCTCCAGATCAAAGCTTGCAACACGTTCGCCGGCAAGGGTATACCGCGAAAAATTATTATAAAGTTGCACTACCAACAGGTCTTTATACACATCATACAGCATGGGTACCTTACTATAGGTGTAGCCATCAAACGTCACAGTGCCAGGCCGCAAATCTGCCAGGTCATGAAAGTTGGCATTACTTTTTATCAACGGATTATAGGGCACATATTCTACACCATTATACAACCGCGATTGCTGCCCAATGGCCTTGTTGTAATTATTCACCACATAGCTTTCTACATAACTGGTTGCAGTACTATCCGGACTAAGCTTTTGGGCATAGCCATTATTTATAAAAAAAAGAGGCAACAGGCAAACAGCCAGCACGCTTATAATTGGTTTCTTCATTGCAAATGAGGATGATGCAATATCGCAAGGCATTATCGCCTTAAGTCAAATCTATAATTAATAGTATAAATACAGTATATTTATTTATAAATAAATGAGTTTTCGATT
>NZ_MPPL01000001.1:4698403-4779313 GCF_001911425.1 Mucilaginibacter polytrichastri
GCACACAGCATATTTTAAACCAGGCAACCGATAACAGACAACCGGCAACAGAATCTTATCTTTACGCCCATGATATTGCCTGTTAATAAAGAGCGGATTATTTTGGGGATCGACCCCGGTACACTAGTAATGGGCTATGGCGTAGTAAAAGAGATAGGTACCAAAACAGAGATGGTAAGTATGGGCATCGTTAAGATCCCGGCGGGCGATGACCACATGATTAAGCTGCAGCGCATCTTTGAAAAAACGGTAGCGCTGATCGATATGTATCACCCCGATACCCTGGCTATCGAAGCTCCTTTTTATGGCAAAAATATACAGGTAATGTTAAAGCTGGGCCGTGCACAGGGCATTTGTATTGCCGCAGCACTGTCGCGCAATATCCCGGTTAATGAGTACGCGCCGCGTAAAATTAAGCAGGCTATTACGGGTAATGGCAACGCCACCAAAGAGCAGGTTGCCGCCATGTTGCAGCAGCTGTTGCAGTTTAAAGAAACGCCCGAATTTTTAGATGCCACCGATGGTTTGGCGGTTGCGGTATGCCACAGTTTCCAGAAAATTACTACCGGCCGGGGCAGCAAGATCAGCTACTCGGGCTGGGAATCGTTTGCTAAAGAGAATAAGGCGCGGGTAAATGCGCCTATTAAATTTAAGAAATAGCTGTAAAGTGAATGGGTATTTAGTTACTTATTTAAGTAATACTAAATAGTGACTTACATGGCACTTACCTACCAGCTATACCCCGTCTTCTTCCTGTATTTCGTTATGTATGGCGGCTTTGATCTTAGCAGCTGTTGCAGCTAATTCCTCATTGCTGAATGACAACTTCGGGCGGGAAAAATCCATATCGCTCACCTTGTTTACAGGGATTAAATGGATGTGCGCATGCGGCACTTCGAGGCCAATTACAGCTACCCCAACTTTGATACAAGGGATGGCTCTTTTAACACCAAGTGCCACAATTTTGGCAAACATTTGCAAGCCGGTATAAGACTCATCATCCAGGTCAAAAATATTGTCGACCTCTACTTTGGGTATCACCAATACATGGCCCTCTGCCAGCGGACTAATATCCAGAAATGCCAAAAACTCTTCGCTCTCGGCAACTTTATGGGCGGGTATCTCGCCGGCTATTATTTTAGAAAAAATGGTGGGCATGTGGTTGTTGAATTATTTGTTATTACGTTAATGAGTGTATTAAGAAAGCCTGGCCTTATTTGTTTTAACAACCACTCAATTAATACACTCAATAACTAAAAATCTACCTGCTTATTTCCAGTATCTCGAATTCCATTTTACCGGCAGGTACGGTAATTTCTATGCACTCACCTACTTTTTTGCCCAGTAAACCTTTGGCAATTGGCGACGCTACAGAAATCTTCCCTGTTTTAATATCGGCTTCGTTTTCAGAAACCAACTGGTAGCTCATGGTAGCACCGTTTTTAACATTCTTAATTTTAACTACCGAAAGCGCAAGCACTTTCGAAGTATCCAGTTTAGATTCATCGAGCAAACGGGCATTGGCCAGCAGCTCTCCTAATTTAGAGATCTTTGCTTCGTGCAATCCCTGGGCTTCTTTGGCTGCATCGTACTCCGCATTTTCAGAAAGGTCACCTTTATCACGCGCCTCTGCTATGGCTGCAGATATCATGGTTCTGCCCTTAGTTTTTAAGTACTGTAATTCTTCCTTTAAATTTTCTAAACCTTCTTTGGTGTAGTATGCAACATCTGCCATAACTCACTATTTATTTTAAAACTACTTCTTAATGTCATTAAATAAAACCGCCCTTCCGGCTTTTACAGTTACGCAAGGGCTTTAAA
The DNA here is from genome assembly GCF_001911425.1 of Mucilaginibacter polytrichastri. Taxonomy (GTDB): domain Bacteria; phylum Bacteroidota; class Bacteroidia; order Sphingobacteriales; family Sphingobacteriaceae; genus Mucilaginibacter; species Mucilaginibacter polytrichastri. Next base: position 4,700,225 of record NZ_MPPL01000001.1, read on the forward strand.
AGCAAACAAGACTATAACGGCATATTAACCGGCATAGTCTTGTTTGGTGTAAAACGAAGATAAGCGATTTAAATATTAATATCCAAATTTTTTAAATCGCACGCTGTTACACTGTTTTAATCAAACAGTTATTGGTTGGCATATGTTTTTAATTTTTCTACCAGTACCTCGCTAATTTTGCGGTACGAGTCAAATGTCCACCCGGCTATGTGCGGGGTTAGCAATACCTTGCCCGATGTACGCAACTCTTGGTACCAGGGCTGCTCGCCCAGGGCGGGGAATTTCTCCACCTCCAGTACGTCTAGCCCGGCGCCTAAAATTTTACCTTGCTTTATGGCATTTAGTACGGCCTGGGTTTTTACAATGGGGCCGCGGGCGGTATTTAAAAAGAATATCGGCTTGCGGAAATGGAAAAGGTATTCATCATCAACCAAACCCTTAGTCTCCGATGTTAGCGGCACGTGGATGCTCAGCACATCGCTGTGCTTTACAATTTGCTCCATGCTTACCTCGCGGGCAAAACTATCGCTAAAACCGGTTTTATATTTATCAAACGCAATTACATCAACCCCAAAGCCCGATAGCCTGCGGGCAAAGCTGCTGCCCATAAAACCATAACCAATAATACCTACCGTTTTGCCCTTCAACTCGTAACCCCGGTTTGCTTCGCGGCGCCATTGGCCGGCACGCACCTCGGCATCGGCACGGCTAAAGTTATTCATTAGTGATAGCAGCATCCCAATGGCCTGTTCGCCAACGGCATCGCGGTTACCCTCGGGCGCATTAAGCAGGGTGATGCCTTTTTCGCGGGCGTATGGCTCGTCAATATTATCCATACCGGCACCGGCACGGGCTATAAATTTAAGATTAGGGGCGCTGTCGATGATCTCCTTACTCACCTGAAATTTTGAACGGATGGCCAGCCCTTCATATTCGGGCAAAACGGCCAATGCTTCGGGTACGGTAATATGGGGTTGATAATTACAGCTGAAACCCAGTGCTTGGGCACCCTCCATAAAAGCGGGGTGCAAATCATCAACAACGAGGATGGTTCTATTATTCAAGGCGTGTTATTTTACAGAGGGGCAAAAATAGTGGAAACCTTGATAATTAGTGCATAGCACAAAAAAGATGCGAATTTATTGACAGAGTATGCTGCCACGCTGAATACCGCCGCGTATCCACATATTTTAAGTTATATAAATTTTATCCCTTAATAAAGCTATATATTTTTCTTTTCGACAAATTAAGATAATATATTTACAGACCGACAGATTAGTCGGTCTGTAAATATTATCTTAGATATGAAATATAAAATGCTAGGAGATACCGGCTTACTGGTATCGCAATTTTGTCTCGGAACTATGACATTTGGAGATCACCCCATTTTCAAAGACCTCGGCGGTTTAAATCAGGAACAAGCTAACACATTAGTGAAACAGGCTGTCGATGCGGGGATTAACTTTATTGATACAGCAAACGTTTACGCCGCAGGGCGCTCAGAAGAAATTACCGGACAAGCGATTAAAGATTTAGGTATACAGCGGGATTCGTTGGTACTTGCTACCAAAGCGAGGTCAGGTATGGGCCCCGGCCCTAATGACAAAGGCCTGTCACGTAAGCATCTCATGCAGCAGGTAGATGCCAGTCTAAAGCGCCTGGGTACAGATTATATTGATCTTTACCAGATACATTCCTATGATGCACTTACACCCATTGAAGAAACATTGCGTGTAATGGACGACCTGGTGAGGAGTGGAAAAGTGCGTTACATCGGTGCAAGCAATGTGCCTGCATGGCTGCTTTCCCAAGCTTTATCTTATTCAAAGTATAATCATATTGAAAAATTCATTTCATTGCAAGCCTATTATACCATTGCAGGACGGGATCTGGAAAGGGAGCTGATACCATTGTTAGAAGTTCAAAAAGTTGGCTTAATGGTTTGGAGTCCGCTTGCCGGTGGTTTTTTAAGTGGTAAATATTCCCGCTCCGGAGAGTCGGATTCTGGTAGAAGAAATACGGTTAATTTCCCTCCGATAAACCGCGACCGGGCTTTCGATATACTGGATGTGCTACATCCAATGGCAGAATTGAAGGGTGTTACTGTAGCTCAGCTTTCTTTAGCCTGGTTATTACACCAGCCTGTGGTAACCAGTATCATTGTAGGTGCGAAAAAGCCGGAGCAGCTGAGTGATAACTTAAATGCAGCAAATGTAAAGTTGAGCGATGACGAATTAAAACAGCTGGACGAGATCAGCAAGTTACCTGCTGAATATCCGGGTTGGATACTGGAATATACTAAGGCAGATCGTACTTTGTCTTAATTACATTATAATTAAGTTTAATTAACTTTACACCTTGATGAATACTGCGGAAATAACGAAAAAGGAAAAAGTAATTTCCGCTGCTATTGAGCTTGTTGTAGCTAAAGGGTTCAACAAGGTCTCGACCGCAGGTATATCAAAAATCGCCGGAGTTGCTACAGGTACGATGTTCCATCATTTTAACAGTAAAGACGATATTATTATTACGGCCTATAAAACGGTTAAACGTAGTTTTATTGCTCAAACAACTAGTTGCCAAAATGAAAACAATGTAAAGGAAGACTTGCAGTCTATGTGGAATAACCTAATTGAATGGTCATTAAATCATCAGGATCAATTCAGGTACATGCAACAATTTATTAATTCTCCGTATTACAGTAAAGAAATCATGTCACAGGATGATACATGGACGTCTTTATTAGATTGGTGGAAAGCGGCCATTAAAAGCGGGCAAATAAAAGATATCCCCGTTGAATTTCTCATCAAAATATTCAGTACTGTATTATATAGCACAATAGATTTTTTAATATACCACCCTGATAAAAAAGGCGAATACTTAAAATACTCTTTCTTGATGTGCTGGGATATGGTAGGTGTGGCCCGTTAAAACTAACCCATTAAATATTTAACTTATTAAACTAAAGAATCGGAGATTCGGTTCTTTAGTTTAATATATCTATTAAGTTGCCCAACTTAATGAGATTGCCCTACAAGGCACAGCCAGGCTTAGCCACCTTTTTCGGGGCTAGCCAATCTGGTAAACACGTATGGGGTTAATGATTAATTTTAACGCCATACCGGGTTTTAAGATCATGCGATGCATGACCGCGTGAATGAGAGTTTCCGTTTTCGATATCCCTTAAACCCGCTTCGATACTGTTTTTTACAGCATCGGGCAGGTAATGATAAAAGTCGGCGCTGTTGCGCTTTAATACCGCTTTTATCTCACACAATACGTCGGGATCATTTACCTCCAACAGCTGCTTTATCAACTCTAATTTTTCGGCTTGTAGGTCCATATCCAAATATACATAAAAACAAGGCGTTGTTTTTATGTATATTAATGAAATAACAAACTGAATTTTAGCCGATTAATTTACTTCTTCAACACAACCGCGCCTGCCTTTATATAAGGCTTCAGCTGGCTATAGGGTACCAGTAGGGTGCGCTGCGGTTCGTGGTCGTGCGTATCGCGGGGCAAAACATCGTCAGATTTAAAGAGCACGCCTTTGGTGGTAAAAACGTAGTTGCTCATTATCATCTTGGTGGTTAAGGCGTTTAGTGTATTCATCAAATCGTCGTACACCTCTGTTTCAATCTCGTCTTCGGGTTTAAGTTCCTTGTCTGCTTCTATATTTTGCTTTAGTTTTTTCTTATACAATACGGCAAAGTGGTCTGCCCCGGCATCGGTAAGCTCGTTGGTCAATGGGTAAGGTTTACCGGTATGCACATCCAGAGTAAACCATTCCTGGTAGCTATCCGGGTGGTCGCCCATGGTATCGTAATAAAGCATAATAGATATGACGTTATCATTGGCAAGAGCAATGTCGTAATATAAACTGATAATGCCGCATCCGCAGCCATTATATTTGGCAGCAAGCTCTTCTATTTTATCGCCATTAAATATGTTTTTGTCTGATAGCGCCTCTTTAAGGGCGGGGTATTGCTCTGATACTACCGGGACGTGCAAACTATCCTTTTGGTCCTTATAATTCAGATAAACAATTTTGGTACCTGTGATGATCTTGTTATTTGGCTTACCACTCTGTGCCCGGCAAAAAATGGAGGCCAGGCAAAACGTAATTAATAACAAGCGGTTTTTCATCTGTTGGCGGTAATCATATTGGTTAAGTCTACAAAATTGGTAACAGTTAACCGTTCGGCACGCAGATCCAGCAATGGCTCTTCGGTCATTTTTTCTTTGTTGATCAATGATGATAATGCGTTGCGCAATGTTTTCCTCCGTTGGTTAAAGCCTGCCTTTACCACCTGCCAAAATAGTTTCTCATCACAATTAAGCGTGGCAACCTCGTTACGGGTTAGCCTGATTACGCCCGATAAAACTTTAGGCGGCGGGTTAAATGCCCCGGCTTTTACCGTAAACAAATATTCTACCTTATAATAAGCCTGCAAAAACACGCTTAGTATGCCATACTCTTTACTACCCGGTTTAGAGGCACAGCGTTCGGCTACTTCTTTTTGAAACATGCCCACTACCTCAACAACCTGGTGGCGGTTATCCAGCACCTTAAACAGTATTTGCGACGATATATTGTAAGGGAAATTACCAATTATGGCAAAATCATTTTTAAATATCGTGCCGAAATCCATCTCCAGGAAATCGGCATTAATAATGCGCGATGCCGCTGTTGGGTATTGTTTCAGCAGAAAATCGTACGACTCGGTATCGATATCAATAAGATAGGTTTCGTATGCTGTTTGTTGCAGTAATACATCAGACAGGATACCCATACCCGGGCCTACTTCCAGTACCTGTGTGTAACCACGCGTTGGATTTAATCCGTTTACGATACGGGTTGCAATGTTTTTATCAGTCAGAAAGTGCTGACCCAGGTGCTTTTTGGCTCTGACCAATGACATACTCGAGTGGTTATTTGAGGCAAAGTACGGCATATTTAAGCTTTTGTAGTTAATATTGCCGTTAAAATCTTTTATTTGTAGTTGATAAAGTGGTAACTCTTTAACGGCGTAACTACAAAACTATCGGTGTAATTCTGTAAGTAATGAGCGAAAAAATAAAAATAGGTATCAGTATTGGTGATGTAAACGGCATAGGGCTCGAGGTAATTATTAAAACTTTGGCCGATGCACGCGTTTTTGATTATTGTACACCTATTGTTTACGGGCATACTAAAGTGGCTTCATTTCACCGCCGCCTTAGCAATGTGCACGATATGAATTTTAACGTCATCAGCAGTGCATCACAAGCTGTACCCAAAAAGGCAAACATGATTAACTGCTGGGAAGAGGATGTGAAGATAGAAGTTGGCGTTAACAACGAAACTGGTGGCAAATACGCTTTTTTATCATTGCAAAAAGCAACCGACGATTTAGTGAATGGCGAGATTGACGCGCTGGTTACTGCGCCTATTAATAAAGAGAACATCCAGAACGATAACTTTAAATTTCCGGGCCATACCGAATATTTACAGGAGCGCGATAATGCGGCCGAATCATTAATGTTTTTGGTGAGCGATACCCTGCGCGTTGGCGTGGTTACCGGGCACATACCAGTAAGTAAAATTGCCGAAAGCATTACAGTTGAAAAAATACTGGCCAAACTGAAGCTGATGAATGCTTCGCTGCAAACAGATTTCTGGATTCGTAAACCTAAAATTGCCGTGCTGGGCTTAAACCCGCACGCAGGCGATAACGGGCTGATTGGTACCGAAGAGCAAACCGTTATTATACCGGCTATTGAAGAAGCCCGCGCCAATGATATCCTGGCTTTTGGCCCCTACCCTGCCGACGGCTTTTTTGCCAACGGAACCTATATGCAGTTTGATGCCGTACTGGCCATGTACCACGACCAGGGCTTAATTCCGTTTAAAACCATCGCTTTCGAATCGGGCGTTAACTATACCGCCGGATTAAAATTTGTACGTACCTCGCCCGATCATGGCACCGCTTATGATATTGCAGGTAAAAATATGGCATCAGAAATATCTTTCCGCGAAGCTTTATTTACAGCCATCCATATTGTTAAACACAGGCAGGAAACAGCCGAGCTTAACGAAAATCCATTGAAGTTTACTAAGCTAAGCCGCGACCGGGATTAACTGCCCCGATTGTTTTTTAACTTACAACATACAGTTTTAATGTAAAACTGCGTTTACATTAAAACAAACATACCCGTTAACATCTATCTACCTAATGAATAATGTTTACAACCGGGTAAGGTCAATAGATGCGTTCCGCGCAGTAACGATGTTCCTGATGATCTTTGTTAATGATCTGGACGGAATACCCAAGGTGCCCAGCTGGCTAAAACACGCCGGCGATAACGTTGATGCACTTGGCCTTGCCGATACTATTTTCCCAGCCTTTTTATTTATAGTAGGCTTATCAATCCCTTTCGCTTTCGAAAAGCGGATGAAACAGGGCGATACAAAAATTCCGCTGCGCATAATTACCCGCTCATTTGCCCTGATACTTATTGGCTTTTACCATGCCAATATGGAAACCTATAATGAAGCCACTGCCCTGCTGCCCCAGCCTGTTTGGGAAAGCCTGCTTACCATTAGTTTTTTCTTTATTTTTCTTGATTATAGTGAAATCACGCCCTTTAGGCGCTACTTATACCAGGGCTTCGGTATTGTGCTGCTTATTGTAATGTCGCTGCTGTACAAAACTACAGACCCGGGCCAAACCTGGCTGCATTTAACCTGGTGGGGTATATTGGGGTTAATTGGCTGGTCGTACCTGCTGTGCAGTCTTATCTACTACTATTCGGGCGGGGCGCTCTGGATCCAGGCTGCGGCATGGATCTTCTTCCTGTTCTTTAACCTCGACTTCCATTTCGGTATGCTCAACTTTTTAAGCGGCGTGCAAAAATATGCCTGGTTAGCCGGCAACGGTGCTATGCAGGCCTTTACCATGGCCGGCATCTTTGTTTCTGTGATGTATATCCGCCTTAAGCAAAGTGAGGATATTAAGCTGCTTTGGGCAGGCATCATTTTGCTGGCTGTTATTCTTTTTAACCTCGGTTTTATTGTACGTTTCTTTAGCGGAGGCATCTCTAAAGCGCACGATACACCATCGTGGGTGCTCATCTGCACGGGCATCAGCCTGGTAGTATATGCCTTTTTTGCCTTTGTGGTAGATTTTAAGCACCAGTACAATTGGGTAAAAATTATAGAGCCCGCAGGCAAGCAAACCTTTACCTGTTACCTGGTGCCGTTTATATTTTATCCCATTTACCAGATGACCAACCTGGGCTACCCCGAATACCTTAGCGAAGGTATAGGCGGGCTGATCAAATGCCTGGTATTCTCCTTCCTGATGATCTGGCTTGCCGGGTTGCTGAATAAGATTGGGATCAGGTTAAAGATCTGAGTTTGGGTTGATTGGTGAGTAAGTGATTTATTTAATTGCAGTCGCTCGGCTCGTTCGCTGCCGCAAGCGTCCCGCTTGTGGCACACCTGCTAAGTAGTTAACATAATTATTATACGACTCCACAAGCGGGACGCTTGCGGCAGCAAAAGGGGAACTACAACTGCTAACTTCGGCCAGAGGCCGTAAAATATCTGTCACTCGGCCAGAGCCGAGCGACTGGTTAATGTTTTTATTTTTTACAAATACCTTTCCCGCAACACATTTAAATGATGCAGCTCATGCCCGGCCATGGTGTACAATAATGCCCGTATAGTAATGGTATAACCGGTGGCATTACCCCTCACAGCAATTTCTTCGGGAGTTAAATTATTAATGAGGTATAAGTTACCGGCACGTACGGTTTTAAATTCATCGGCCAGGCTCTCCAGGGTTCTGCTATTAGAGTGTGAAGTTTCTTCGTAGGCATTTTGGTCAAAACCAGGCATCTTTTGTGTTTCGCCACGGGCGAAACATAACAAACGATAGGCGAAAATCCGCTCGGTATCAATCATGTGGTTTAATGCCTGCTTAACAGTCCACTTGCCTTCGGCATAGGCGTAGTCTCCCTTTTCGGCCGGTAGCTGCATAAAAAATTGATACGTGCTATCTTTTAGCTTGTTCAGCAGTTCAATAACATCACCATAATTACTGGCCAGTTTTACATAACCGGCCTGCATGGTAGCATATTCATTTGGTTCTGGAGCATTCATCTTTGAAAGTATTATTGATCTTTCAAAGATAGCTTAATTTGTTGCAGCCAAACTTCAGCCGGCTACTCTCCACTCTGCTGCTATAAATACCGGTCGCGTAAAATACCCAGGTGGTGCAGTTCGTGCCCGGCTATAATGTACAGCAATCCGTTTACGGTCATAAAATAACCATTGGCACTGCCTGTTAGTGTAAATTGCTCGGGGGTAAGGCTATTAAAAAGATACATATTGGCTTCGCGGGTGGCTTTAAACTCATCGGCCAGGCTTTTAAGGCTCCGGCTTTCATAATCAAATGCCGCTACATACTCTTCCTGGTTAAAGCTGGGCAGCTCTTTCTGTTCCTGGCGGGAGAAGCAAAGCAGCCGGTAAGCAAAGATGCGTTCACTATCAATCATGTGGCCCAATACCTGCTTAACGGTCCACTTACCTTCGGCATAAGCAAAGCTTGCCTTACCGCGCGGTATCTGGATCAAAAACTCGTATGTGCTGTCTTTTAGCTTATCCAGCAGTTTCACAATATCGCCGCGGTTGCTGGCTGCTTGTACATACTCTGCCTGCATGGGCGCGTATTCATGGTAAGGGTGCATTCATATAGTGATTGTGACAATTGCTTTATACCATCAAATATAAATTATAATTTTATCGGCGCGATGCTTTCTATGCAATATTGAATAAATAAGCGCGTCTCTTAATTTACCAGTTAACAACTTAATACAAAATATGAACCTGAAAAAACTTTCCTGCCTGCCTGCACTCGCATTGCTTGCAGTAACAGGAGTATCCTGCAAACACTTAAGTACTGCAGGTGCAGATAACGGCGAAGCAACCAATCCCTTTTTTGAGGCGAGTAAACTATCCCTGCAAGCACCAGATTTTACCAGGATAAAAGATAGCGATTACCAGCCGGCTTTAGAAGAAGGCATGAAACAGCAACAAGCCGAAATAAGCAAAATTGCCGATAACACCGAAGCCCCTACTTTTGAAAACACCCTGGTAGCCATGGAAAAAAGCGGCCAGCTCTTAAATCGTGTAAATGGCGTTTTTAACCTGGTAACCAGCGCCAACACCAACCCGAGCCTGCAAAAGGTACAGGAAGAAGAAGCGCCCAAAATGGCAGCCAATAACGATGCGATATTTTTAAACACCAAACTGTTTAAACGGGTACAGGCCATTTACCAAAAACGTGATGAGCTAAAACTAGACCCGGAATCGAAACGCTTGGTTGAATATTACGAACAGAAATTTGAACTGGCCGGAGCCAACCTTTCTGACGGCGCAAAGGACACGCTAAAGAAATACAACCAGGAAGAAGCTGGCCTGAGCGCCAAATTTACCAACATGGTACTGGCTGCAAATAAAGCAGGTGCCCTGTTAATAACCGACAAAGCAGAACTTGCCGGGCTGTCTGACGCCGAGATACAGGCAGCGGCTGATAATGCCAAGGCTGCCAAGCAAGATGGCAAATGGTTGTTATCCTTACAAAACACTACGCAGCAGCCGTTATTACAATCGTTAAGCAACCGTGCTACCCGCCAGAAACTATTTGAGGCCTCATATAACCGTGCCGAAAAAGGCGACGCCAATGATACCCGCAAAACCATTGCCCGCATTGCCGAGCTACATGCTTTGGCTGCCAAATTATTAGGCTTTAAAAGCTATGCCGACTGGAAGCTGCGCGATCAGATGGCCCAAAGCCCCGAAGCGGTTGAACAATTCTTAGGCAAATTGATTCCGGCTGCTACGGCCAAAGCAAAAGTTGAAGCAGCCGATATACAGGCGGTGATAGACCAACAAAAGGGCGGCTTTAAACTAGCCCCGTGGGACTGGAACTACTATGCCGAGCAAGTACGCAAAGCCAAATACGATTTGGACGAAGACCAGATTAAACCATACTTCGAGCTGGATAAGGTTTTAAAAGATGGTGTGTTTTATGCTGCTAACCGGCTTTACGGCTTAACCTTTAAAGAGCGCAAGGATCTGCCCGTTTACCAGCCCGATGTACGCGTATTTGATGTTTTCGACAAAGACGGCAGCCAGCTGGGTATTTTCTATTGCGATTATTTTAAACGCGATAACAAGAACGGTGGCGCATGGATGAGCAACATTGTAGGCCAATCGAAATTACTGAACCAAAAACCGGTAATTTATAACGTTTGCAACTTTACCAAGCCAGCCGCAGGCAAACCGGCATTAATTAGCGCAGATGACGCTAAAACTATGTTCCACGAGTTTGGGCATGGCTTGCATGGCTTATTTGCCAATCAGCAGTACCCAACCTTGGCCAGCCCTAATACCGCGCGCGATTATGTGGAATTTCCATCGCAGTTTAACGAACACTGGATGATGGACCCTAAAGTATTTGCACACTTTGCCGTGCATTACCAAACCGGCGCACCTATGCCGCAAGCATTGGTTGACAAAATTAAAAAAGCAGGCACCTTTAACCAGGGATATGCTTTAACCGAAGCCCTGGGCGGCGATGCCATCGATATGGCCTGGAACACATTGGGCGCAGATAACGCCAAACAAGATGTAGATAAATTTGAAGCTACCTCGCTGCAAAAAGCCGGGCTTAATTTATCAGAAGTTCCGCCGCGTTACCGGTCTAGCTATTTTCTACACATCTGGTCTAACGGTTATGCTGCAGGTTACTACGCCTACGCATGGACCGAAATGTTGGATGACGATGCCTTCTCCTGGTTCCAGGAAAACGGTGGTTTAACGCGAGCCAACGGTCAGCGTTTCCGCGATATGATCCTGTCTAAAGGCAACACCGAAAACTATGGTGATATGTTCAAAGCCTTCCGCGGCCACAACCCGGACATTAAGCCGATGCTGGTTAGTAGAGGGTTAGTGAAATAGATCTAATCGTATTATAAAATCAAAGAGGGCGGCATTATCAAATGTCGCCCTCTTTGATTTTATACTCTACTCCCGTCATGCTGAACTTGTTTCAGCATCCCACATGCTAAGTATGAACCATAATAAGTCTGCTACCTGTCCCGTGAGATGCTGAAACAAGTTCAGCATGACGGGAATAGAGTAAATTACGCTATTACCGGCTCTTCTACTTCCTTGGTCATGCTCTTCAACACAATGCGGAAGGTGGTGCCTTTACCTAGTTCAGAGTCGCGCACAAAGATTTGGCCGTTATGGTAGTTAACCACCATCCGCTTGGTAAGCGAGAGGCCTAAGCCCCATCCGCGTTTACGGGTGGTGTAGCCGGGTTTAAATACGGTTTCGAACTTGGTTCTGGGGATGCCTTTGCCTGTATCGGTTACATCAATATAAACCTGTGTTTTGGCTTTACTCTCCGATATCTCTACCTTAATGCTCCCGGTGCCTTCTATGGCATTAACGGCATTTTTAAGCAGGTTTTCAATTACCCAGTCAAACAGCGGCACGTTGAGCCCGGCCATTAGATTTTGATTACCGGCCATTTCAAAGGTGATCTTATTACTCACCCGTACCCTGAAATAATCTACAAAGTCTTTAACAACCTCATAAACCGAGTGGATTTCCAGTACCGGTTTCGAGCCAATTTTAGAGAAACGATCGGCCACAATTTCCAATCGCTTCACGTCGTTCTCCATTTCGGCAATCAGCGGGTCGTCTTCGGCATTAAACTTATCCTTCATCAGCTCAATCCAGGCCATTAATGAGGAGATGGGCGTACCCAACTGGTGGGCTGTCTCTTTAGCCAAACCAACCCAAACCTGGTTTTGCTCAGACTTGCGCGATGAGTTAAATGCCGTATAAGCTATCAATAAAAATATGGCAATTACTGTAAGTTGTATATAAGGAAATATGCGCAACTGGGTAAGCAGCAACGAATCTTTATAGTAAACCAGCCAGTAATTGTTATGAAAAATAACAATTTTAATAGGCGCATGCTGGGCTTTCATGGCTGCCAGCTCGTCTTTAAAATACTTGGGATCGTACTTGGGAAGCTTTTTATCCTTAATAAATCCGGCCGAGGATACCTCCTGGATAAAGGTCTTGGTGGTATCAAGCCCTTTCGATAATTTAAAATCACCTTTCTCATCTACAATAATGGCCGGTACAGATAGGCTATCCCTAACCGAAAATACGTAGTTCAGAAAATCGTTATCATCCGAAGAAAAAACCTGTTTCATACTCTGCGCCCATACCTGGGCACGCGTACGTTCTGATTTTACCAGGTTCCTAACCAAATAATTGGTGTACAACAATGATCCGCTGGCAATAACCACAGCAAATGCAAGCAATAAGTATTTCCAGCGTTTTCTTTGTTCGTAGGGGTTCACCATATCTATATTTCAAATTACGTAAAAATATTTTGTAGTCCGAAAGTGAGTTAGACCGCAAGTCCGAAAGTATCTTTAACGTAGATTTTATTCTTTTTGCCTACTTCTTGTCAAAAAATCTTATGGACTTCCCGACTTACGGACTTCCCGACTCATTTCCTATCTTTGCGCCCGATATGAGTGACCAGAAAGTAAGGGTGCGTTTTGCACCAAGCCCAACCGGTGGTTTACACCTTGGCGGTGTACGCACCGTGCTGTTTAACTACCTGTTTGCAAAGCAGCACAACGGTACTTTTGTTTTACGGATTGAGGATACCGACCAAACCCGCTACGTTGAGGGTGCCGAGCAATATATTTTAGATTGCCTTAAATGGTGCGGCTTGCACCCCGATGAAAGCCCTGTTACCGGCGGCCCATTTGCCCCGTATCGCCAAAGCGAACGCAAAGCGCTTTACCGCGAATATGCCGAACGCCTGGTAGCACAAGGTCATGCTTACTATGCCTTTGATACCCCGGCCGAGCTGGAACAAAAACGTAAAGAGATCCCTAACTTTCAATACGGACTGGCGCATCGTAACGAAATGCGCAACTCTGTTTCTTTAAGCGAGCACGAGGTTGATGCCCTGTTGGATGCCCATGCCCCGCATGTGATCCGCATTAAAATACCCGAAGACGAGCAAATCAGCTTTAATGATATGATCCGCGGTGCGGTAAGCTTTGATACCAACTTGGTTGATGATAAAGTATTACTAAAAGCCGATGGTATGCCGACTTATCACTTAGCCGTGGTGGTCGACGATTTTCTGATGAAGATTACCCATGCTTTCCGCGGCGAGGAATGGTTGCCAAGCGCACCCGTACACTTACTGCTTTGGAAATACCTGGGCTGGCAAGCGCAAATGCCCCAATGGGCACACTTGCCTTTAATATTAAAACCCGATGGCCACGGCAAACTGAGCAAACGCGATGGCGCACGCTTAGGTTTCCCGGTTTATGCTATGAACTGGTACGATGCAAAATCGGACGAATTAACCCCGGGTTTCCGCGAATTAGGCTTTTTGCCCGAAGCATTTATTAACCTCCTGGGAACCCTGGGCTGGAATGATGGTACCGACCAGGAGTTGTTTACGATAGACGAACTGATCGAAAAATTCTCGATAGACCGCGTAAGCAAAGCCGGTGCAAAATTCGATTTCGAAAAAGCGAAATGGTTCAATGCCGAGTGGATAAAGCGCAGCTCTGCCGAAAGTTTAGCACCCAAAGTTAAAACGGTATTGGAAGATAAAGGCATTATCGTAACCGATGATGCTTACTTATTAACCGTAATTGACACCATTAAAGATCGCGTTGTTTTACTGCCCGATTTTTACCAGCAGTCGGCCTACTTTTTTGCCGTACCTGCCGAGTACGACATCAACTCCGTAAAACCAAAATGGACCGACGCTAAAACCGATTTCTTTAACGCATTAGCAGAAACTTATAAAGCCGCCCCCATTTGGCAACCCGCCGAACTGGAAGCCACCTTTAAAGCATTGGCCGAAGAAAAAGCACTGAAGATTGGCGATGTGATGCTGCCTCTCCGTATTATGCTGGTGGGTGGTAAATTTGGCCCCCATGTGTATGATATTGCTACGCTGCTGGGGCAAGATGAAACGGTGAAAAGGATTGGATTGGCTTTGGAAGCTTTTACAGCATAGGCTTCAGAAGTAAGATACAAGAACCAGGAAACAAGATATTAAAAGCGGCGATGAGCCGCTTTTTTTGTTATTTGATCCCCTTATTGCTATCGCAAGTTTTCAACTTGTGACGAATTATGTGTCAACATTTCACCTTACGTAAGGAAGCTTAACAAGTACATATCACAAGTACGCTACGCTAAACTGCGATATCGGGGGCCTGACCTTGCTGTAGCACGCTTAACTTACGAGAACTGTGGCTTACACATTATCGTACTATTCTTTAAAACAATCAGCAGTTACATTTAAACTTAAATAACCCCCTATTTTCAACCAACCCGATTGGCTTTTATCCCGAAACAAAATTGATTTCGAGGATGACGGTACCGCCGAGATATTAAACGACTTCTTTGCAGGGTCGTCGCCCGGTTCACTTTTTAGCCATTGAATGGTTATGGCCACCTGGTCTAATCCTTTTAAATAGATCTGGTATTTGCTCAGGTCCACATTTACCCATTGCTGCCTCATCTGTTCTACATCAAACAATATATCGTCTTTAATAATCAGGGTGTCCGGCAGATTGTCCTTAACGCTGTAGATATTTAGCCGGAACTTCACATTTTTGAAATGATTAAATACCACATGCATATTGAAAGTCTGCAGCTCACAGTTTTTATCCATTTCCATCACCGTCCCAATTTCTTTTCCAAGTTCATCGCTGGTATGGTTTCTTTCTGAGATCATCCGGGTGCTCATAAAAGCCGAGCTGCCGGTACGGCCGAAAGTTTTTGTTTTAAATTTGAGGGGCTTAACTGTTATTTCATTCAGCAAAAAAGAAACCTGGCTTAATTTAATTATTTGAGGCTCATTATTTAGCCCGCTATATGCAAGGTTAGCTACCTGGTAACCCACAGAAGATACCAGGATCTGGTCGTTCTGGTTAATACTGTCTGTTGGTATTTGAAAGTTAAAGTGCCCGCTTTCGTCTGCCACGGTGCCAAAACTTTTGTTCTTAACGCCAATGGTGGCAAAAGGTATTGGCTTGTCGTTTTTAGCATCTATTACTGTTCCCCGAAGTTTAATCTGCGCAACTGAAGTGAAGCCGAATGGCAAAATTAATAAGCAAATAATATACAGGATTTTTTTCATATTGGCTTAGGTATAGAGGTTATAGTAGCAGTACGATATTTGTTAAAAAATTACAGGCTAAGCTAACTAAATGCTTTTAAGTTTATACTTTTTTTCAGGTATATTGGCTTCCTTAAATCTTATATCACCTTGTTAGTTAAAACCTTTGGCAGCGCTGTTTACGGTATCGAAGCCACCACCATTACCGTTGAAGTTAACATTGCTGCCGGTACCAAATTTTTCATAGTCGGCTTGCCCGATAATGCCATTAAGGAAAGTTATTACCGGATAGAATCGGCCCTTAAAAACTGCAATTACCGCATGCCGCGCCAGCAGGTGGTGGTTAACATGGCCCCGGCAGATATCCGTAAAGAAGGTTCGGCTTATGATCTCACCATTGCCACGGCAGTGATGGCCGCATCGGGCCAGGTAGAGGTTGAAGAACTCGATAAGTACATTATTATGGGTGAGCTATCGCTGGATGGCACGCTACAACCTATAAAAGGTGCACTGCCCATTGCCATACAGGCCCGCAAGGAGGGCTTTAAAGGATTCATCCTCCCTAAACAAAATGCCCGCGAGGCGGCCATTGTAAATGACCTTACCGTTTACGGTGTAGAAAGCATCAAACAACTAGTCGACTTTTTTAACGGCGACCTTAAACTGGAACCCGAAATAGTAAACACCCGCGACGAATTTTATAACAGCCTCAGTAATTACGATAGCGATTTTAGCGAAGTAAAAGGCCAGGAAAATATTAAACGCGCCTTAGAAATTGCCGCAGCAGGCGACACAATGTGATATTGATCGGCCCGCCGGGGGCAGGTAAAACTATGCTGGCGCGGAGGCTGCCTTCTATATTGCCACCGCTGAGTTTGCTCGAAGCTTTAGAAACCACCAAGATCCATTCTGTAGCCGGTAAGCTTTCTGTTGCCGATGCATTGGTAACGGTACGGCCATTCCGCTCGCCCCATCATACCATATCAGACGTTGCCCTGGTAGGCGGCGGTACCAATCCGCAGCCGGGCGAAATTTCGCTGGCCCATAACGGTGTATTGTTTTTAGATGAGTTACCCGAGTTTAAACGCAGCGTACTGGAAGTAATGCGCCAGCCGCTGGAAGAGCGCCGCATATCCATTTCGCGCGCCAAGTTTACGGTAGACTATCCATCCAGCTTTATGCTGGTGGCCAGTATGAACCCCTGAAGTTGCGTTGACTTGTTTGCGCAGACCCAGGAAGGTATGCAAGTGCAATATTAATTGAATCCTCTCCTATAGTAATATGCTCAGTTACTGTTTCTGCAATCGCTCTTTTTTGAGAAAATGCCATATCTGTCCACTCTGTATATAAAGATTTAGCTTCATTTAGCACAAAATCACTTGACTTCAACTGTATACGCCTAAAGTCTATTTCAGCCTCTAATACTGGTATTGATTCATCAAGTTGAGTAACCTGTATTTCATAAGGCTTATATAAATTGGCAAAGTGATCTTTATTTAAATCTTCGTTCAGTCTAAGATTCACCAAGTCGTCCATTTTCTTGCGAAGTTGCGCCCGTTTCTTAACCGCTGACGAAAGTAGATCTTCTTGTTTACTTATTTCAGCTTCAATTTCCTCTAGAAACAACTGAGGGGTTATTCCACCGAGATATTGTTTTAAGTGATGTTGGTAAATCTCGTTCATTACCGCCTCATCAATGCTGTTTTTACAGACCTTACAGGTAAACTTCTTTGCTGTGCTAAAAATATACATTGGTTTACCACAATGACATTTGACTATACCAGCAAGAAGATATTCAGAAGTCCTACCAATTTTGGTTCGCTTCTGCCTTTGTTCGTCAAGAATAGCATTACATTCCTGCCATAATTGTTGGTTAATTATAGCGGGGCATGGAACCTGAATCCATTCATCTTCAGGTTTTACTTTCCATTGTTTTCCATCACCTGTGCTTTTAGTATAATTAGCGAGGCGCACACCCTTCGCTGTTGTATCTCGAAGAAGACGATCCACAGTAGTGTCGGAAAAGTACGCCCCGTTACGGGTTCGATACCCTAAAGAGTTTAATTTCTCGGCAGTCGTCTTTTTCCTTTGACACTCGATAAAAATTTCATACATAAGTTTACGTATCGGTGCTTCTTTATCATCTACTATCAATTGTTTATTATCCCATTTGTATCCGAAGCTTGCTTGCCCACCAAGAGGTTTCCCCATTTCTGCCCTGATAGGTACAGATGCAGCAACTCTACTAGAAATTTCCTCCCGTTCCCATTGGGCCATTGCTGAGATTATGGTAAAAAATAATCTACCCGCTGGGGTACTCGTATCTATTTGTTCAGCCAACGAGATCAAATCAGCTCCTTCAAGCCTGAAAATTTCAGCAAACTCTAATAATTCCTTCGTGTTGCGCGCCAATCGTGCCAGTTTGGAAAATACCAAACCTGATATGTGTCCCCTTCTGATGTCTTTAAGCATTCGCAGTGTTTCTGGATGCTCCATTACCGTTTTGCCAGATATGGCGTCAAGTCTGTATACTTCTGCAACATGCCAATCTTTTGATTTGACATAATACCTTGCCCGTTGTTCATGATGTTCAGGACTTTCATCCTTTACTTGATAATCCGTCGAAACTCTTATCCAAATACCAACTCTCTTTTGCTCCGTTTTCATTTCTTAAAAGCTATATATTACTTTAATAACGAGGCCTCCCTGCGCTGCCATTCAAAAATATGTCTTCTAGCGTCCGAAAGGCTAAATATGGCTTTTCGCTTTGCTGCCTCAAGATCATTTTGCCATGATGGCCACGGATGACTATAACCTGTCGTTCGATGAACGATACTGATATGCCAGCGCCCTTTGGTCTGAGCAGAGAGCGTAATGGTAAAGTCTCCAGCTTTAGCATTATAAGTCCCCGGTGACAGATTGATCCAATCAATTTTCGAGTTTCTCTCATCTTCCAAATGCTGTAGATAAGTCAGCATATTAACAACCACCAGCATCTCACCAGAAATTGCAGTATCTCCTGCAGTCATACGTTGTATGCTGCGAATAATTGCGTCATTATTTCGATGATCACCCCAGGCACGCATACGGCTCGCCAATTCAACTGGCGTAAGTCCTAACTCATCTATTTGATAGCGAAAATATCCTGCGTTATCATAAAAATCCATATTCAATTCAGTTTATGGCGACAATTATACGACATTATGTCGTAACAAACAATGCAAAATAGGATAATTTTGTAGCAACCGGTAATAAATAGCCAATCACCTCTTGATCTATAATTATAAATGCGTCCTTGATATACCATTTTAATTGTTAGTAGATGGAATGCTCGAAGTAAAATTGGCGATACGATATCATCCCTAAGCCTAATATTCATTTTAACAATTAAAAGGGAAGCGGCAAATGTCCAATTTACATAGTGATTAGAGAGTATTGTAGGCGCAAAAACATTGTTGAAACCACTAATCGTTTTAAATAAATGTTTGATTTCCTCAAGTGAATCAATGTTTCATTAAGCTTCCAATAAAAATGATAATGTTCATTTATCATTTATTGATAGCAAGAATAAGGCGGTACTAATTAAACTATCGGACTGGTTGACTTACGGATTTTCATATTATGTGTATGCCGCTTATCGGAATCCCAATAAATTATCCCCCTCTCTGAATCAATTGTTCAGTCATGGGATGTTCTATACTTAATAATTAAAAGCCACTTACAATTTGGTAAGTGGCTTTAACATTGATCCGATTTCAAAACTCATTCAACATCCGGGCGTTGACTCTTGACTAAAATGTAATGTGATTTATACATGCTAACTCTGGCGTACTTCGTACTTCATCCAGCTTAACGTTGTGTTGATCACCAGCACTTTTTAAAGGACGCTCTATTTTAAACGTATAAGAAAATTCGTCTGTTTCAAGCACTGTAACCGGAATAGCTTTTCTTCCCTCCCAGGAAATCCATGCCTTGTCGCCGGCGACAAATTGTTCGATGGTTCGTTTGCTGTGATGTAGCGGCTTGGTGTTTTTCACAAATACGATGGCTCGTGGGTCGTGCTTTTTCGATACCGGTTTTAGGCTACCTTTACTGGGCTTCGGCGATTGTTTTCTTTTTAGAAAGGCTTTGTAAGTTTTCCAGGCCTTTTCCAACGTCGCCCGCGCGCCCATAGGTGCGTTACTAAGCTTTAAATATTCGTCGTAAGCTTCTTCGCCATCATAGTTGGGCCAGTTATCCGTCCGATCCTTAAAGCCACGTTTTTGCGCTAAATCGCCAAGAGGTGAATCCCTGTTTTTCTGCTTTGCTAACCATTCTCCGAAGGTTGGTTCAGGCGCTGCAGGTGGTGGAACATCATTAAAAAATGGTGCACTGCTAATGATGCCGTGATAAATATCCCTCATTTTCACGATGGCTGCATCTAAGGTTTCGGCCTCAGCCGAATGATGATCCGCCAACACATAGCCGATATGGCACGCCACCCGCCTAAGCTGGAATACGTCAACAACGCCGCGCGTAACATTCCTCATTGAGGATAGCGTGAGACTTGGCGAAACGTATTCGCGAAAAACGGCTATGGCCACCTCGCCATTATGAAATTCTAATTTCACGCCTTCTCGCTGAACGGCCTGATCCCTGTAAAATAAAGGCTTTGACTGGATATGCTGATCCGCCAATGCTTTCCCCAGGTATTCCAAAGTCGGCCATATCTTGTGTAAAATCCATTTCTCATCATAAAGGGGCAGGTAAACGCCCTCCGCGATGTCATCAGGTAAATTTTCAGGGAGCCCTTCAAGTTTTGTGCGCCGTTCTTTAATGGGTGCCGTTGGCGTGAGAATTAGCAGGTTGGCCTCTCTTAAATTAGTAATCGGGCATTTGTTGTCGGCCAGCAAAGCCGCGCGGGACGAATACCCCATATAGGCCGCCACCAATTCATGCGCATGGGACGACTTTAGCTGGATACCGTAATTGTTTTGAGTGAATGTGCGCAATGAGTCCGCGCAACGTTTTGTGATGTCAAGTTGCATAGCAATTTCCTGTTAAAGGCTGGACTTGCCGGTGCCGAGAGTGTTTAAAGACAACCTATGCCAGCGGGTTAACGAAAATTTGCTGTTTATCAGGCTTGTCAAAAAATTGAATTAGCCTCGCGTTTCAGTCACTCACAACTGAGGCGCTCGATTCCTTAATCGAATGTAGCAGTAAAAATTGAAAAAAACAAGAGGAGGTATTTAAAAGCTATACGGACAACTTACCGCCATGGCAGCCAAAAGAGGTTTATTAAATATTAATGGATAATTTTACTATTTAACCGCGAATTATCGCCCGATTATCATTTACGATGGCAGAAGATATAAAAATGGATTTTCCGTTGAGGCCCGAGAAAGAAGGATTGATGGAAACGATCACAATTGTACCCGTGGTACAAGATAACCCGGAAGGTGAACTGAAAGTCTATACGCATTTGCGAAACTTCAAGGTGATGGGAACATTATACAGCATTCCGCCGATTTGGAACTCACAGATCGTTGCGGGTAAACTGGAAGGTGGCACCACACTATTAAAAGCCAGTGAAACGGAATATCAATCGTATGATATGGAAGTAACCGGCGCAAGAAAATTCACCGTTCATCTGAACCAATTTAAACAACTCTCGTCCGTATCCTGTACCATCGCCGCGAAAAGCTGGCAGGAGGCGTTGCAGGTTTTTCATGACATGATTGATCCTTACCTCAGCCTGATGTCCTGGCGGTATCACGTACCCTTAGTTTTATCAAACGTCAATGGTACGGATACCGAAACTACCTATCAATACGCGAAATTTATCCAGTCCATACCAGAAAAGCTCTTTTCACTGACGCAGGAGCCTGTAGAACGTTATACTGAGCATATCGCAGCGCTATTTTCCTTTCATCGGGAAATGGTCAATTCCACCAGCGGGCCCTACCGGTTATTATGCATCCATAAATGCCTTACCCTTGTCAATCAATTCAAGTCGGTGACCCACGATGAGGTCAAAAAAATGGGATTGGATCTCAAGCAATATAAAACCGAAACGGAAGTAAAAATAGAAGATAACGAGATC
Organism: Mucilaginibacter polytrichastri; assembly: GCF_001911425.1. GTDB lineage: Bacteria > Bacteroidota > Bacteroidia > Sphingobacteriales > Sphingobacteriaceae > Mucilaginibacter > Mucilaginibacter polytrichastri. Next base: position 4,721,546 of record NZ_MPPL01000001.1, read on the forward strand.
AATAAATCCGTATGGCCTGAAACGATTGGATGGAACTTGGGGAGGTTACTCGCGGATAAACTCCGGCCGATGCGAAATAAGATCGCACATGAACTGGATGAAGGCGATAAGTATGCAAATCCCGATAATGGCCTTTTCCAGGAGCAAATCAGGGATTATGCCGATGCCGCGCTGCCATTGATGCGGTTGCAGTTCAAAAAAATTATAGATTATAGGGTGAAATACCAGGTGATTACAAAATAATGGCGATGTCGTAACATCGCCAGGATATAAGTGTGTTTTTCAACAGCCAATATATGCGAACGGCCTGATCGGTGGTTCCGACCCATCGGATATGGCGTCATTTTCCTGGGTAATAGCCGAAACAACACTATCGGAATTAATACACTTATTATAGATATTGATATTTTGCATAATCGCCTGGGGGCTGCGTTCCGTTGTCGAAAAGATGGCCGCGTGATAGATATCACGGTGGGCATATTTCAGAAACATTAAAGGTTCGCTGTAACAGGTGAGGCTGGCATTAATGATAAGCCTTCCCCCGCATTTTTGGTTGATCGCGGTTAAAGGCTCGCCAAAAATACTCCAGGGAAACTTAAAATCGCTGTTTTTTCCAAAATATGATCTGTCTATATTGCCGTGCGCCAGCAAATGGATAAGTACGCCTTCTTCCGGTGCGCCTTTGGCTATTATCTTTAAAATATTAAGAAAATCCTGCTCGTCTTCCGGTGAAATAAGCGTTGTGGGGGCCTGGCTTTTACAATATTCCTCCAGTTCGCTGGCCAGGTTCAGTTCAGGTAAAAAATCGATGATGATAATATTGGTAATTATTTGGCTAAATAAAATCATGTGACATTTTGAAAGCTCAAATTTCGGCAATCCTTATTAATATCTTTGAAAAAAATGCCTGAACCCCACAGCCTATAATAATATGAATTACACAGACTTTAAAAATAACGATAAACTGGTTGACAAGCTTTTAGCGAAACTGGGCATATTGGAATGGAAAACTATCTTTTTCGATGTAGACCTGGAGCCGGACTACGATATTCTAAAATATCAGAAGGATTACGCCGATTACTATTTTAAAAATAGCTTATCCTTCGAGGGCCGGTATCAATATGTACTTGATGCAGAAATCGGGAGCTTTAACCTGTATCCTTACGAGGTATTGAAATATATAAGTGAGGAATCGGGTATAGCATTGCCCGATGATTTTGAAAATGCCCAGGTTGTTAAATTTTTGGAGGAAGTGTCAGCAAGTGATCGTGATCAACTGGTTGATTTTGGATGGAAGCCGGAAATAGATCAATTAAACCTATACTGCCTGCGGATCAGCCACATTGAAAACAATACAAAAGCCATCGTTTATGAAGGCGGCTATATGGGTTTACTGACCGATTTCGGTGGTGACCTTACATTGTATGCAGATATTTCGCTTAAAGTCGTTCCATTCCTGGATAGGGCGCCAAACCAGTTTTACAAAACCTTGGTAGCCGAAGCGTATCTGCTTTTTATGCAGCGGAATTATAAACTCGCTGCCTTCACGCTTTTCTCAGCCTACGACAATTTTGTAAACGATAAATATGGCAATCCCTATGAAGAAATTCGGCTAAGAGAAAAACTTAAAGCTGTATTTAAAGACCGGTTTGCAGCATTGGAAAAACATAATATCTACACACAGATCAAGCGGCAGATAGATGATTTTGAAAAAGTCAGGAACAGCATCGCGCATGGAACGAATACTGATGATATTTCATTTACTGAGGTAAAAGATTCGTTCATCATCATGCTTTCACTTTTCATCAGCTATGAGTTCAGCTTTTCGGATTTTCAAACCATCATCGATGATATTTTGGCATCCGGTATCGATAAGCAATTTTAATTGATGAAGCAGGACGTAATGATACTTATTCTCAAAAATCACTGGAAAGGATCAAGTTATCCCAATCAAAATACCGGTAGGTTATCGGGATCTCGAAGCGGCTCCTTAAATAATCAAGGTAAACAATCGAATCGTCATCGGGCCTTCGGTCACCTACTACAATAATATTTTTCGCACGCTCCACACCAGGGTAATAAGCATATTCCATGACCTGCCCGATGGCGTTGCGGATGCTTCGCTTTGGGCTGTCGGTTTTGATCTCGAAGTAATCCCAGGTACCGTCATGCTTAACGGCCTTGATATCTACGCGGCTCTTTTCTATATAAACGTGTTTGTAGTCGTATTTTTCGTCTGTACGTAAATGGGCAACTATGGCATTTTGCATACGGTCATGATACGGATCGTATTCCTGATCCATATTGAATGTTCTTTTTCTTTTGTCCGTATTTTTGAATTTGCCTTCATCTTCTTCATCCGGCTCGACCGGGTTCATTGCAGGTACCACTTCGCCCCGGTAGCCCAGCAGTTTAAACCGGTCGGTAGTTACGTTATCGTCTTCGTAAGAAAGTTCCTCGGGTTCTTTATCCTGTATAATATCACTCAGCTTAAACCGCACATTAAAAAACAAATCAGGTTTGTTCCGGTTAAATTCGGCGACATCTGCTTCAACCCGTTCCAGGGAAGTAGCCATTTCATCCAGCCAGTCATTGTCTTTGTAAATTTTAAAAGTGGCTGTTGAATCCGCCTTCGTTATCCCTTCGCAGTTCCTGATGCACCCGATGTAAAAATACTGCCGCAGGTCATTTTGGCTATATAGGTGTACATTATAAACTTTCCCTGCATGTTTCTCCGTCTTGGATTGAAAACCCCGAATGAATCCGTAGTGATAGCCATTGATCAGCCGTGACCGGTCAAATAACCATTCTTCATATCCAAAGCCATATTTACCTTCATGCGTATTCAGGTCATCGGATTTGCCGAGCCAGCCGGACGGATATTGCCAATTATTGGTGTTCCATGAAAGCCGGGTAATTTTATTGGTTTTGGCAAAGACGATTTGTTTATTGCGCAAGGCAATTACCTTCATCCCATATTTCTGAAATTCTTCCAGTGTAACTTTATGGATTAGCGGTGGTTTTTCACTATCGATCAGCTTGTCAACCTTTGGCTTAAATTTCTTGATGTAATAATCAAAATGCTCCAGGTATTGGTCATTGTCCTTGCCGGGAAACATTTTGAACCATTTATACTTAGTACCAGGGCGATCAAGACCTGGTTCAAGTTTTGCTACTTTCTCTAAAAATGGAACAGTTTCCTCGGCACCCTGCCCAGACAATTCAATGTAGCAGCTCCTGTCGGGCAGCACCACAAACCCGATGCAGTTTACCCGCTCTTTCCAATCAACTCCGCTCCACAGGCTTACATAAACGTAATCTTCATTACCTAAAAACCAGTAACCCTTATCCATCCGTCCGTCATTGTTGATCTTACGGGGCATGAAAAGCAAATTGGGATCTACCTTACGGAGCTTAACTAAATGGTCAAGGATCTTTTCGTGAATTTTGGCAATGGATGGCATGAGGTGATAGGTTTAGAATAATTAAATCGGTTATTCGTCGAGTAAAGGGCCGCGCATAAAACTAAAACGAAATACTTTATGTGGTTCAGTACTGATTTTTACGGCCTTTACAATATGGATCGTCACGGATTCCAAATCAATTTTGAGGGTAAACGGGCGTGAATCATATCCAGGATTTAGGAAATCATAAAGATCTTCTTCCGGTTCTGCCGGTTCCTCATCTTCCGGCAATACTTCCGTTACTCGAAATGAAATGTATTCGTTTTCACCATCGTATTCGGAAAACTCCACTTCTGTTTCAGCCCCTTCAGGTACTTTTATTTCTTCTACCCTGGAGGCTTTATTAAACAGCACAACATTAGGTCGGTTACCCTCGACCTGCGCCGATTTGAAAATAATGCCATCAAATTTAAAACGGGGATCTGTAGCAAGGAAATCCGCAATTGCTTGTGTCGGCAGGTATTCAAATAACTCATCATCCGGCATGACGGGTTGCGTCACCCGTTCAGCAAGGTTACTTAAAAAAATGAACCGCGATAACTCCCTTGGGTAAACTGCATCAAAAATGCTCCCTTTAAGGGCTACGTCCAATAGCGCCGTCAGGTCAAGCACTTTTAAATTCCTGAGCAACGTAAAACTGGCGACAGCTACCTGTGAACCGACCGGGGGCCGGACTTCCGCCAGCGCAGTTTCCTCGTCCACTGCACCGTAGAAAACAGAAATACCACGTGCATTCATTCTGCCATCATTAGCCAGTAAGGAGGGTGGTGAACCGAGCTGCATTTCCGGCCTTACTAAAGCTTCTCTTAATTTTTCATTAGATTGAAATATACGGGCGCGAAATAGAGTAGGTATCGCCGTTCCGGGGCCGATTGTTGTCACAATCGGCCGCTTATCAAAGGCAACCATTTCTTCAAGGCCCGAAAACACATCGGCCAAATGCCTGGCGCCGGCTTGGTTAAAATACCGGCTTTCTGTTTTTAAGCTGGCTACGAAGTCGTCCCATTCTTTTTGCCAGCTATCATCATTGTAATCAATCCGTTGGTAGTAGCTACCACTTTGGTAGCCGCTCTCCATCTGCATCTCTGCAGCTTCCCTGTCGGCGTGCTCATCTTCCAGATACTGTTGAATATCATAGGCAACGTCATTTTCTGACATTAATGCTTCTGCAATCACATACTCCACCGGATCGCCGTGGCGCTCCCAATTAAATGTCGATTCGGAATCGTTGTGCAGGACTTCCTCAAACCTGTCCATTTCATCTGCAGTACGTTTGTAAAATAATTCAAAAGCCTCGTGAACACGGTGAGCCACATGGCTGATCGGATATCCTTTTCGGGAAGTTTTACAATAGGCACATTTCTTCATTTTTCCAATGCGCGACATTTCCTCGCTTAGAAATTCATCGCCAATGCACTTGAAGCAAACGTGTTTTAGTCCTATCGTATCGTCGTATGGAAAGCTCAATTGTTATAAGGTTAAGTGGATGATAAAGTTAGTAAAATAACCATCGCTTAATTTTTCATCACATTGCCATTTATAAATTATCTGTATTGCAATAACTCCTCTTTAATCATATAGGCTTTAGTAGATTCCCTTTTGATAAGCAGGTCAAGAATAAATAAGAAATCTTCAAGGTTTTTTTTGCTCGATTTGATTTGCTTGCCAAAATTATAAAAGGCCCGCTCTATGAACTTTTCCAATAATTTAGTTTTTGCAATGGGTGCCTTATCCGACATTAGCATAGAGGCAGTCCACGCAATCGAATCCGGCATGAAATTTTTCATGCCTACGCCCGATATAAATTTGAATGAGGAATTAATATCATTAAATCCATATAGCGTTATAAATTCACCGTAAAAACCTTTTTTGCCGTTAAGTACGTGCCATTCTGAACTTGCTTCGGTCCAGTCAATATCAAGCAAAAACAGGCGTAATAAGAACGGCTTTAGGGTTGAAATAATGAAGTCTCGCATTTCTGACCATAGAATCCAAAAACGTTCTATGGGTTGGTCGTCGTTATACCAATTGTTAATAGAGGAAATGTGCTGCTGAATTAATTCGCGAACGTAATTGTTTTTCGCTTTAATGTTTAAAGTATCGTCTTCAATTAGGGTTTCGTTTAGAAGTTCCTTGAATAATGCTTTTGCAGTAATATCAGGTTGACTTAGGATAAACCTTGCATAAAATTGTTTAAACGCACTTCTGCTCTCTGAAAAATCATCCTTCTCCCTCAATTTAAGGTCGGCAATAAAATCAAGATGCATCTTCTTTGTGTTGCTGATAAACTTGTGCACTTCAGGCAAAGAATTGTTAGGCGAAATCATTTGCAATGACCAATCAAATTGCCAATGCGTACTAATTTCAAGTGTGAAAATATCCGGGATAATATGCTTGTTTTTTTGTTTGGCCACGGTTAAAATAAGTTCTTCTTTCCAACTTTCATTGTCAATTGGTTTAACTTCTGGTATAAAGTGACTGTCAAGATCCCATTCTTCATCGAGATAGCCAAAAGCTCTTTTAGAATTATTTGCCCTTTCTAATTCAATGTACTCCAGCAGACCATACCAACAGCTTAATGCAAAAGATGGAGCTATCTTCCATAAATTAATTGATATTCCCAGAAGGAAATGAGCTTTCGCTGTTCCATCAAATCGGGCAATAAGTAACTTAAAAATTAAAGCTTTTATCTCGATCTCCTCTTTTTTTGTCATTTGTTTTTTCAGAAGAAATGGGACAGCATATAACACCGGGTTTTGATCATATATATTTAAATCGATATCCATGAAATCACGTTTGATCAACGTCTTTTCTGCACCGGCTTTAACATGAACAAAACACCATTCTTTTTCTTCCTGTGATAGGGTATCATAGAACGTTTTCAGACCAATTGCTGCAAATACGCCTGGCGAACTCATAAAGGAGTTGCCGTTTTTAGGTAATTGTAAAAAGTCGAATCCCAACTTCCAATTCTCATAGGTATGCGTTTCTTTCAAGGGGCCATTATAAACTTCCGAAGCCCAAACACCGCCAAATATTGGAAACAGCCCCACACTATTCTTATAATCTTCTACCATTTCACTTACACCCTCGTCGTATTCCGGAGTATAGGCTACATAATTTTCATAACCAGGAAGGGCGACGGGTTTAAAGGAATATTTCCGACTGTCCATGTCATACAGTGCCTTTCGCCATATAACATCATCTGGTCTGGCCACCTCCCACATTTTATCAATCTCTGCAAACAAAAGCTGGTTATAGGTCTGAATGTAAAACATATAATCAGCAACAAATTGGATCATTCCCCTGTAAAATGAAGTACGATGCTTCCGTTTTGAAGCAACTTTTCTTTCTTCGACTAAAAACTTATCATCATTGTAATAATCAAGATTTAAGAGATCGGAGTTGTGGCGCGTCGAATCCCATTCAAAAAATTCCCGAACGCCGAATAGTTTTACCGAGGCTTCATCAAGTAAATTCGGATAGGCTTGAATAATGCTTGAAACAACCCCTAAAACTGCAACATTATTAGACTGGGAAATTAATTCAGCTATAATTTTTCTGCACTGAACATAGCTATTCACTCCTTTAGCAGCAAGGTCAAACAGTCCATTTTCAAGAGCCATTAACAAAGATTGAATAACCCTATTATCCCCATATCTTCCAGCGTACATTGACCAGTACCGAAAACTTCCGAAATAGACTTTTTCTTCCTGATCGATAGTAGCAGTTATCAGCTGGCGATCTTCATCTGTACGAAATCTACCTTCCTGATTTTTTGCAAAAGCTTTATTCAAAAAAGGTATTAAAAACTTAATAGCCTTATCAGGATGATGCAGAAACATCCAGTAGAAAAATGTCTGATAGCCGCTGGCCATACCGTAATGATATTCTATATTTTCATCAAGTCCGTAATAATCGGGGCCTTTCTCAGGTTTTATCATAGACATAAGGCTGCCTGGCCGGTGGACTTTCTCCTTTTCCCGCCATTCTTCCTGGGCTATTTCTAATACGGTATCTGGAAAAAACCGACAGATTTGGTCACTTACAACGCCATCAATAAGGTAGTAACGAATGTCGCGCAGTAACGATTGGTTTACCCAAAAACCAGTTTCTGTTTTGGGCAGCGCTAAGGCTGCTTCTACGATTTCACGAGTCGCATCTAAATTATCCTTAGTCAAACTAAATAATAACCGGATGATCTTAAATTCTAAAGATTCACTTGCGTGGTTACGTCTTGGGTGATCCAGCAACTCGTAGTATTTTTCCAGAAATACTTTCAATAATGACGAAGCACTCCCGGCCGAACGTGGAAGTTTATTGGGGGCAAAAGCAGGGAGTTGTTTCCCCCACGATTGAATAACAAACACTGCCTTCATCATCAACGCAGGATCGTCTTTGATTTCTGTAACATGGGACGCCAAAAAAACTATCATTGTATCCCAACCCGAACCTACCGGAAAATTGTCATCAAAATTTGAATTGGCATTATTTAACGTCTTACACGCGGCCTGAAGAAGATTTATATAATGTTGTACCAGGTCGCCTTCGTTTGCCAATAATTGAGTTTCGACTTGTTGAAACAGGGCTCCAGCATAACTTGACCTAAGGATTGAAATAATTAGTTCATCCTTCCAGGCGGTAGGAGCATTAGGATCGGACAGCAGCGTATTGGTAAACTCATTTGCATCATCGCTTTCATATTTATACAGCTCCTCTAACCATAACCGGAAGGCCCTACGTATGGCCGGACTATTGCCAAGCGACTCAATAAATTTAATTGGCGACTCCGACTTTTGCCGAAGTAATTTTATTACTCTGATTAAGGCCCAGTCTTCCAAAATATCATGAGAGGGTGCAAATCTATTTGCAAGTTCTCCTGCCTCGACTTGAAGGATATTGTCCTTAACAAGCGCCTCAACGAGATCAGCGGGTTGTGATGTATCTGTAAATAATGTTAGTTCTAAAGCCCGCTTAAGCGATATTGATTGAAATACAAGTCCCCGTCGCACATCCCCGGCCTCAATAATATATTGCCACATTAACTTCTTAAAAGTTATTTCGTCAATATCTTCTACATTGTTTAGTTGAGGAAAGATGCGAACTGCTTTATCTAAGTAATAGGGCGTTCTTAATAACCTGGTTAATTTATGATTTGAAAACAAGGGCGTCATTTCAGGAAGTCGCTCCTTAATGATATTAAACTCATCTTCGGTAAATTCATTTACTCTGGTGTAAATATCAGCCCTCGGTAATTCATAGTGATAGGTGACCTTGAATTTTTGTAATAAATATTCCCTGATTGTCACTACGATCTGTATTTGCGGATTGTTCTTTTGTAAAAAAAGAAGATCCATAAATGCATCATCGGCACCCAATTCAACCAACTTCTCAAAACTCTCGATCCATATTATTACCTTTTTACCAGCAAGTTGACTGTTTAAAAGATCATTTAACTGTGATTTATAGCCCGCTTTGAGCAACGTTTCATTGAAGGTGTTACTTTGTAATAGGTCTGCGGCAAATGCCAAGACCGTTGCTTTGCCATCTTTTTCAAGCTCCGATATTATTGCTTTGGCCGCTGCTGATTTTCCAACGCCAGGGAATCCATGCAGGACGGCTATTTTATGAATCTGAAGATTTTCTAAAGCTTGTTTGGTATCACGTTTAATAGTTATTTCAGCAACCGTGTCTTTAGTTTTCCGGTAAAGAGATTCTTTAAATTGGCCAGCAATCTGGTATGATGCGATTACATCCGCATTTTTCTCCGGTTGAACAGTTGGGATAGGCATATAACCTGGAGGTATCAATCGGTTAAGTGCAGCTATCTTTGTTCCTATAAAGTGATTCTTTTCTTCATAGGTGTGAATTATGCCGTAAAGAAGCTGTACGTTATTAATATTCAAAAAATAGCCGCTACCTGACAAGCCACTAACGTTATCTAACGCCTTTTGTAAATAAGTATCGAGAGGATCAACGGCATCTGCAATAAAAAGAAGTGGTTTGTCCTTTATATTCTCAATAAAATTAGCTTCAAACGGACGATCTTCGTCGCCCTGGTTAAAATCTGCAAAACCTCGTAAACTACCTTGATCGCTTTTTTCGGCAGACTCTATACATTCGTAAAAAAAACTTTTACCTATTAAATTGACAATCTTAGTTTTTGGTAATACCAATAAAGCAATGTCTAACTCATTTTCCGGCGAACAAACAACTACGTCAGTATCTGAAAGCTGAAACTCATGGAATTCAAATGTTGCTGCATTAAATAGTTTTTCGAGCTTAATATCACTCGGCACAAATGTTTTATCAAAATCTTCACCCGCTAAACAATGTTTGGCAGTGAACACATACATATATTCCACTTCGTCTGATGGAAAATACAACAGTGCAGTACCCGTCACACCATTACATTTTATTTTAACAGTTGCATTTTGGCTTATGTATTCATTCGCTGTCATCTTTCTTAATTGGTAAAAAGGTTAAGGTATATCGATTAGAATCATTTGCAATGTATAAACAACTGAAATTATATTTAGCATAAGGGTCATCATCCACTGCGAAAAGGTTTTTTATTTCATCTGTTTTGCTGCTGAAGATAAAGTTAAGATGCTTTTGCCGGGTTTTGCCGGTAAGAATCCGTGCCAAACATTCTTTATCGGGATGCTTATTGCTTACGCCATTTGCTGTAAACAAAAAATTAGCTGTATTAATCATTTCAAGCAATTCAGGGCTGGTATTGGCTTTGCTGCCGTGATGAGAAATTTTTGCAAATTCGATATTTAACGGATTTTCTTTAGAATAACCCAAAGCCATTAAAGAAGTTACTATATCAGATGGATGGCTATCAGCAAGGAATAAAGCTTTCAATCCTTGATATTCAAGCAAGAAAGCTATTGAACTTGCATTAACTGGATCACCATCCTCAGAAAACGCTTTTCCATCAAAATCTTCTATTTTTTTATTGTGGTCGCTTTCGCTTCTGCCGACTTTCCCGTTTAATTCTTCTTTACTCCAAATGCCTTCAACATTGGAAAGTTTCTCAGGTGTTGGCGATAGGATAGTCAATTTAAGACCTGATAAATTTACTTCACCGCTCGCAGTAGTTATTTTTTCATTTGGCAAATTCCCTAACCCGGCCAAATAATCCCGAAGATCTATTCCTTGTTGTACACCAATTTTGCCGTTAGTTTTTGGAACAGGAACACCTGTATAATTGAACCAATAGCTTTTCATGAGTGCACTTTTGTCATGAATTTTATTATCTTGTACAAAACTCAGAACAGCGCCTATATGATCGAGATCTATGTGGGTGATAGCCCATAGGTCAACGGAAAGTCCACCAGCAATCATATCCTTTAATAGGGGGCCGAAACCCATTTTATAGGCATATCCATAGCCACCATCTAAGAAAATATGGTGCCTTTTATCATCATCTCCTAAAAAATTAATCCAAATTGCGTCTCCAGCACCTACGTCAAAAAAATTAAAGATAAGTCGATATTCATCCATAAACCTTTTTTAACCAATGCTTTAATTGATCTTAAAAGGATTAATCATTAACTGTGCCCAATTAATTTTATGCCAGAATGTCTACCAATAGTATTTGAAAGTGAAAATAACCGCTAAAATGTTAATATAAAAATTCTATCGATTCTTTCAATGGAATACTAAAGCCATTTTGGTAATTTAGATACGACATTCTTACAAACCCATAATTAACTGTTAGTCTGATCGTGCTGGAACAATCGATCGATAAATCTGTTTTCTCCTATATAGCTCCAAATATCAATTTGGCACCAAATCCAAACCAGCTATAATTATATCTTTACATCTGTTTTTAGCATCACATGGGTACAGTTTTATTAAAATATAATGGTGTTGTAGTTATCCAATCGTTGCCGGATAACGAACCGCAAACCGGCCGCGATTTATTTGACTCTATTATTTCCCGTCGTTGTTCTTTAACGGGTAAGGGTAGTTATTTCTATAATTCATCGACCCGTCAAGAATTTTTCAACGCGTTGGACGAGGTTTGTGCCAATGTGGTACATGATGAATTATTTCCAATAATCCATTTTGAAATGCACGGCAACCCCATGGGGTTGGTAATGAAAAACGGCGAAAAAATCACGTGGAAAAACTTTCAAGATCACTGCCGGATGATCAATGTACAAATGCACAATCAATTGATGATCTCCCTTGCAGCTTGTTGCGGCTGTAACATCTGGGAGATGATAGATATAAAGCGACCGGCACCATACTGGGGCTATATCGGGCCTAGAGAAGAAATTCTTGTTTCCACGCTCATAGAGGATTTCACTGACTTTTATGATTTACTGTTGAGTACCGAGAACATGGACCAAGCCATGTCTCAGTTAACAGTAAACGGCACACGAAATCAATATTTCTTTTTAAGCTGCAAAGCTATTTTTGAACGTTTCATCGAACAGCATTTTGAAAACAAGCCTATAGATAAGAAAGCTACTTTTCACCGTTTAAAAAACGAAACAAAGCAAAACTTACCATGGTTAAACCGTTCGCAGCGGCGAAAACAACTTAAAACAAGTATTAGTAATTTGAACCGGGCTGCCTTTATTGCGCAATTAAAGAGAACGTTTCTTATGTTGACGGACCAGTGAGCCGCGTCCTTTATTAATTCGACAATGCCGGCGCCCTTTCATCCTACCTATTGACAACCTCTAACAACTTCTTCGCTTCGATCAACAATATTCTGAACGGTTCACCTCATCTGTCGCCCTTAAACCTCATATTTTGAAACGTCAATTTGCCAATATTTGACTGATGGCACAAAGGTGTTATTAGACAGTGCGAATAATAATGGATAACTATTTATTATCAAAGTTTGTAACTTTAGGAATGGTTGAAGACGTCCCATTTTTTGAAATAAAATATGAAGGCAAGGCTGTTCGTGTCAGCGAGCATAATATCGCCGAGCAGAGGGTCTTCCATGTCGATCTTCCCTTGCACGGCAAGGCACTGATCTTAACAGTGACTGAAGGGCCGAAAGGCCGGTTTTGGACATCGCTGCCCGAAGGCCGGCAGGTAGAGGCGGAAAAGGTTGGCCCTTTAATTGCACGGTATTTTAAGAACAAGAAAAATAAAACTTAAGCGTATGTGTTACTACAACGGGCAGAAAGTTACCAGGGCTGAATTCATCAAATTGAAGTCGCTCGCAAAAGCGGTGAGCCGCTATAATTTCTTAAATGTTGGCGTGCATAACGGTTTTAATTATGCGCCGTGTGCGATATTGGTGCAAACCGAGGATGGTAAAGATTTCGAGATAGAGCAGGCCGAGTGGGGTTATGTGCCTGGCTTTATAAAAACGCGGGCGGAAGCCAATATTTTCCGGGCAAAGTACACCACGCTTAACTTTAAGTCGGAGAATATGTTCGTCAAAGAGGATGGTAAACGTTCAATGTGGGCCGATGCAGCTAAGAACCGTCGTTGCCTAGTACTCTCAACGGGTATCGTAGAATCACGGCATGTTCCCAAAATTGGCAAAAAGGGACAGGAACTCAAAGAAACGATCAAATATCCTTATAACGTACAGGTAAAAGGACAGGAGTATTTTTTTATGCCGGGCTTGTACAATGAGTGGCTTGACCCGGAAACTACTGAGTTTGTAAATACTGTTGCCATTGGGATTACTAAGGCCAATGAGCTCATGAAGCAGATTCACAATACTAAACTGCGCATGCCGACGATCTTAACGGAGGACCTAGCCTGGGAATGGTTGATGGAAAAACCTAATGAAGAAAGGCTGCAGCAGATCGCGCGCACTCAGATTCCATCCCGCTTACTGGATTATTGTACGATCGACCCGGATTATCGTAAAACCATGGAGGCGACACCGCGGGATTTTTCGGAACTCGCCGCATTGGATACCACTTACCTCTATCGAGAAGAGTTGGAATTCGACCATTGGCCGGCAGCGTCATTTGAACCTGAACCACCGGCGGATGAAGCGGTTATAAGCGAACAAAAGGTGTTGTCTGGACGTCCGGGAAATTTAACACTGTTTTAATTAATATTATTTAAAATTCCGGCTTTTCGGAAAGGGCTTCTTTAGGTCTTCTGCACTTATCGCGTTATCAAAATAAGCATCGGCATAAGGATCGACCTTTTTAGCTGCGGTGGAATTTTTAAGCTGGCGGGCCTCCGCAGCCTTGTCATCGGTTAACTGCCCGAGCAGCCGCGAGTAGTCATAACACTTTGTTACGATCAAATGCGTGCTACCGCCTTCCTGTTGTACACGGCCTTCGACGCAAAGGACGTCAGAATATAGGATCTCCTTTGTAAATTTTTTAAAATTCTGCTTAAATACAACCAGGTTGCAGGTGTCTTCCTCATCCTCCAAAGTGATAAAGCATACGCCTTTAGCCGTGCCCGGGCGCTGGCAGAAAAGCATGATCCCTGCCAGCCGGACATACTGCCCGTTAGCAGCTTGCTTCACTTGTTTAGTGTTCAGCGCGCGCAGTTTTTGTAATTGCGGCCGGAGGAAACTGAGCGGGTGCGCCTTGATTGATAGTCCTGTCGTGGCATAGTCCTGCAATACATGCTCAGACAACTGCATCAAGGGCAATTGCAATTGCGGCTCATAGGCGCTGTTGGATGCCTGCCCGGCAAATAAGCCGATGGGCCGGTCTTTCAGAGCCTCGGCTTCCCAAAGTGCCTGCCTGCGGTCCAGCCCGATGGAACGAAAAGCATCGGCTTTAGCCAGCAGGACAATTCCTGCCTGTGACACACCGGCTTCCGCCAGCTGCTCCATGCGGGTAAAGGCTTGCGTCCGGGCCGCTGTCAGAAAATGGCTGTCTTCTTCCCTTAAGCCCTTAACCTGCCGGAAGCCAAGGCGTAGCGCGCAGAATTTGCCTTTGGTTTCTTTCAAGGTATAATCCCATTCGGAATGGTTGATGTCAATGTTACGTAGCGAAACGCCGTGCTTGTAAGCATCGCTCACCAGCTGCGCGGGCTGATAAAAACCCATTGGCTGGCTGTTGAGGATCGCAGCGGCGAATACATCAGGGTAATAGCATTTGATCCAGCAGGAAACATAGACCAGGTGGGCAAAACTAATGGCATGGCTTTCCGGGAAACCGTAGCTGCCAAAACCCTCCAGCTGCTTAAAGATCCTTTCAGCAAATTCGCGACTATAGCCGCGGGCGATCATGCCGCCGATCAGTTTGTGCTCAAACTTGGTCACCAGGCCGTTAAACTTAAAAGTAGCCATGCTTCGGCGCAACAGGTCGGCTTCAGTCGGGGTAAAGCCCGCCGCCACGATGGCCAGTTCCATCGCCTGTTCCTGAAAAAGCGGGATGCCCAGCGTACGTTCCAGTATCGCTTTGATCTCGTCCGATTCGTAGGTGACCGGCTCCAGGCCCTGTCGCCTACGAATATAGGGATGCACCATGTCGCCCTGTATCGGGCCGGGGCGGACGAGCGCTACCTGGATAGCCAGGTCGTAAAAGTTTTTAGGCCTTAGCTGAGGTGCCATGACCATCTGCGCGCGGCTTTCCACCTGGAAGGTTCCGGCGGTATCAGCGGCGGTCACCATCTCAAAAACTTTCGGGTCATCCTGCGGGATATTGGCCAGCGTCAGGTCAAGCCCGTGATGTTTTTTCGCCAGATCAAATGCCTTTCGGATTGCGGTCAGCATACCCAGCGAAAGAAGGTCCACCTTCATGAAACCCAGCGCATCTATATCGTCCTTGTTCCACTCGATATTGGTTCGGTTGATCATGCGCGCATGGAAGACCGGGCACAGGTCGCTCAATTTTCCCTGTGTAATGACAAACCCGCCGGTATGTTGACCGAGCTGGCGCGGGAAACCGATGAGCTGACCCGTCAGCTGGATTACTTTCCGTAAGTGCCGTTCTTTCGGGTTCAGTCCGAGCTTAATGATCGTCTCTTCATCGATATGCTCATCCGCCAGTTCCCCGAATGCTTTGGATAATTTTTTAACCGTATCTACCTGCAATCCCATTGCACGGCCTACATCCTGGATCGCGCCCTTGCTTTGCAATACGGTTACGGTCGGCAGGATGGCCGCACGGTCACGGCCAAAACGTCTGAATACGTATTGCATGACTTCTTCCCGGCGCTCGTGCTCGAAGTCCACATCGATATCCGGTGGCTCTGGCCGGTCATCAGACATAAAGCGCGAGAACAGCAGCCGGTACTTCATCGGGTTTACTGGCGTGATGCCCAGGCAATAGCACATCGCCGAATTCGCCGCCGAGCCACGGCCCTGGCACAGGATTTTTTGAGAACGTGCCCAGGCGACGTAATCGTGTACGGTTAGAAAATATTTGGCATGACCGCGGCGCTTCACAAAATCCAGCTCGAACCTCAGCTGCTTTTCCAATTTAGGTGCCAGTGTTTCGCCAAAGAATTCGTGTGCGCCTTTAAAAGTGACCTCGGCGAGGTAATCATCGGCGGTCATCCCTTCAGGCACCAACTCATCAGGATATTCGTATTGTAAACTCTTTAAATCGAAGTTGCAAGCGTCCGTTATCTTTTGAGTGTTGACTATAGCATCAGGATAGGCATGGAACAAGCGTTCCATCTCTTTTGCTTCTTTTAGGTAACGCTCCGCGTTCTGGTGCAGCAGATAACCGGCATTAAATATGGTACGTTTCGCCCGTACACAGGTTAGCACGTCTTGCAGCTCACGACGCGACGGATCATGATAATGCACATTATTAGTCGCGACCAGTGGGACATCCAACTCGGACAGCAGGAACAGCCGTTTCGCATCGCCGTCAGCAAACGTCCGGCTGGCAGCGAGGTATAAGTTCTTTAGATTTTGCCGGTATTCGGCTGCCTCGTTTTTGAACTTTTTGGGCAGCTCGAATTCGGCGGTAATGCTTTGCGGCGGAATGATCACAAAGATGCTGCCTTCACTGTACTTGTAAACGTCGGCCTTATAGAGAAAACATTTTTCTTTTTCAGCCCGCAGGTTCCCTATAGTAAGTAATCCCGAAAGTCGTGAGTAAGCCGCCTGGTCGGTCGGATAAGCCAGCAGGCTGGGGCCGTCCAGCAGGTCAAGCTGTACAGCCGGGATAAATTTGATGCCGCGGTCTTTAGCCACCACGTAGGCGCGGACAACACCCGCAAAAGTATTCCGGTCGGTGAGGGCTATAGCCGTGTAACCCAGGTCAGCCGCCGTATCGACGAGTTCCTCCGGATGGCTGCCGCCGAGCCGGAAGCTGAAATTGCTCGTGACCTGCAGCTCCGCGTAACTCATGGGAAATAACCGTGAATAAACCAGCGCCGGGTCTGTCCGGGCAGATCGTTAGGGGTGCCGAACAGCCAGTAGCGCATGCCCTCTTCATCCTCAGCCACATAATAGTCCCGGTACCCCCCGTCCTCGATCCACCATTCATGGCTGATCCTTTCCGGCCCGTCGGCGTTCACAATGATATGCCGCTCGTGGCGATAGACAAATTGCCGGGGCGCATAATCGGGTGTCAGTGCCATCGCTTCGATAGATTCAGGTGGTTCCAGCAACTGTACGGGGCGGATTCTATCCTCGGGCCAATCACTCTCCGGGGTTTGCGTCAAGTCGGTTGTATTACCGGCAGCACGTTCCGGCCAGTGGTGCTCCTGCGGGAGGTAGCGGTGGATACGATCTTTGCCAACACGGGCGCCTACATTGTCGAGCAACTCGGCCACCTGTTCGCTGTCCGCCGCCGGTTTGCCGTTCCAAAGTAAGCTTTGCTTATCGCTGGCCGGCTCGGTTTTAGGTGCGTCCAAAATAAACAGCTCGATTCCCAGGCCCGGAGCGACCTGGTCGAATTGCAAGGCAAACAATTTAAAAATATGGTCGGTGCGCTGGCTCGGATGGTTGGTGCCAATGGTTAACTGTCCTGATTTGCCGTCGATGCGGCAATATGTTAATACTGCGCTGCGCAGGCCAAGGCCTTCGCCATAAAGCCGTTTGCACAACGTATCGATCAGCGCGTGTACGGTTGTCTCTATGATTTCTCGGGTGCTTATGGGTTCCAGCAAAGCGATCCGGTCACTGTAGGGCACCGGTTCTTTCAGCGGCAGCAGGAATTCCGCTTCCTGACCGAGCGCCTGGTAAAGCCGCAGTACCATATTGCCGCCAAAGCGTCGTTTCAGTACTGATTTCGGCATGTGAATAAAGCCGCCCACTTGGTAAAAGCCGAGCTGATTGAGTTTGACGAGCAATTCGAGGCTAAGGCGCAAAGAAGCCGGCGGCAGCGGCATGAGCGCATTACGCTGGCCACCCTGTGGTACGATCAGGCCTGATTCGGCGCACCGGGCAACCGCCCAGGCGCATCCGATAGTATCGGCCATGCCCGGACGAATGGTATAACCCAAGCCGCGTAGCCGGCCGACCATATCTTTCAAAAATTCGGCTTCCCCGCCCTTCAGGTGCGTACAGCCGGTTACATCCAATAGTAAACCGTCCGGCGGATCGACCATTACCAACGGCGTATAGCGCAGGCACCATTCGGCCAGGCCTTTCAGTAATTTAATGTTCCGGCCGGGTTTCGTTTCAAAAAGCTGGATGCCAGGCGCGATCACTCGGGCATCGGCGGCGGTAATTCCAGATTTGATCCCGCAAGCTTCAGCAGCTTTGTTTATAGCAGTAACGAGCATCCTGCCGTGATCCGGCTCGGTAAAAGCCATGGGCAACTCCCGGAGCGACTTCAGGCGGATCGCCTCCCGGTCGGTCAGTAAATATTTGAACCATATGGATACCAAGCGCTTAGGCATAGCGCTTGGTTTTTTCTTTTTGTGGTGTTTCGATAACTGGCATAAACTGCTTGTCCTTCCATTCTACATTCCAGCTGCCTGGATTACCATTCTTTACTTTCAGCAGTTCAACTTGCCAGCGCGGATGTCCAACGCCTGGCATGCCGGGCCTGAGCTGGCTGCGCAGTGGCCTGACCGTCCAGCGCGCTATGCAGGCGGTCGTGTTTAGGTGCTTGACGTCCTTGCGCAGGATAAAGCCGGTGACCTGGCTTTGCTCAATGGCCAGTTGTAGCCGCCGGGATTCCATAAAGCTGAGCAGCCGCGTTTCGCAGATCACTGCTGCGATGCCATTACACTTCAGCGCTTCCTCAGTCACCCACAACACATCCTTTTCGCGGGCTACGTCGACAAATATGATCCGGTCGGGATTGACCCCGAAGCGTTTAAGCGCCGGCGGATAGATCCGACGGGTATAGCTCACCCATACACATACGCCGCCTTTTTCGAGCAGCGTCTGCATAATACCGGCGATAAAGCCGCCGATAGCCGCCGTAAATTCCGGGCGTGTGCTGATAAATTCATGCAGGGCACCGGTTGGGAACATTTGGTTCGGGAAGGCGCTTTCAATCGGCCCTAATGCGAAAGCCTGCCGTTCCTCCGGTGCAATCGGGCGAAAGCCTTCCCACCCGAGGAGGTCCTCCCGAAGCTTAGTAATGATCTCTTTTTTTGTCGCTGTCATATCCTTTACATTTTAAAGATCAAAATTGAATTCCGGGAAGCTCATGCCGGCCTCCCGGTTATACTGGCGAATCGCCGCAGCGATTACATTAAATTCTTTAGTGCTGAAGAGCTCATCGTCGTCAGTGATAAAGGCCTGCGCCTGTTCGGGATAATGAATGGCCTCGTAATAAGTTTCCAAATCCTGCGGGCTTACCGGTAGTTGCAGATCTTCATATTCCAAGTTGACATACACAACGGCCCTTCGCTCAGCAGCGGTGATATCATAACGACAATACCCGTCAACGTCCGCAAAGTTTTGCAGCTGCTCTACCGCGATGATGAGCGGCTTATTGTCTAATTCGAGTTCAAGAAAAAACGGCACCATACTCATCAAATTTGGGACTATAAAGTTATGCTAATATTTTTAGCATAACTTTATCTTTTTTACAATTTTTTATTCACATTTGTTTGATGAAAAATAAGTTGTTCCACGATTTGCCCAAAACGGTGAGAATCAGCACCGGGAAATGGCTGTATATCCTGCCAAATAAAGGAGGAGGTTATTTGCTCTATGATCCCATTAATGAAAAAGAAATGGGCCGCATTCTGATGAACGATGCCGATCAATGGATCTACGATGGAGAACAACTGCGTGTTTACGAAGCGGAAGAAGTGGCCTGCACGATCACGGGTCATGAAAAAGAAATGGAAGAATTATTAAAAAGCCTGAAGGAAAGTGATGAAGCAATTATGTTTTTTTTCTCAGGCAGGTCAAAGCAAGGGCCTGCCCAAAGAAATGTTGGAATACAAGCCAGCGCTTCAGGTGCGGTAACAGGTCATATACCGCTTTAAGGTGTCGTGTTTCCCGGCGACCCTCAGAATTCCCCCTCAACCAGTTCCCAAGCAAGCATAGCATAAATACGGTCAACGATACCACAATCGATATCAGATACTTCAAGGTCGTATCATTATGTAGTAAGTCAGGTGCAAGAAGAGAAGCAAGAGTGTTCACGATGACCGGTTTTGTGTTCATTTAAATACGCGATAAGATCGGACTTTCCACACTTAGACTATCGCCAAGGGATAAATGAAATCAAGCCAACTGACAAAAAGGTTTAACTAACTTAGGGAATGGATTTCATCATCGGAAAAGTTTACGAGGTGGCCTGTGCGGAACTGCGCTGGGATGACGGACGCATCTACGTTATACCGGTCATTGATCATTATCATGCCGATCCCCAGTTCGGATTCCCTGATGAACATTACCATATTGATGGCCGTTTTGAAATGGAACCACGTATGCACCATCAATTACGCGTAGCAGATGGCCGAACTTCGGCCGTAATCGTCAAAGAATGCGGGCTCTATGAATTGATCAGAATTTTTAAAAGACCGGTCAAATGTACTGGTACATCTACCGGGTTACAACTTCCGGAATCCGGCGAAAATGCAGCGCTTTATCAGCACTGGTATGAAAGCTACGTTGGCAAAATATGTAAAGGTCGTCGCTGCCCGCACTTCGGAGTGGAGATGCTGGAAACGGAGGGCAAACTTGTATGTCCCATGCACCATCTGGTTGCTGATCGTCATAGTTTGAGAGTATTACCCTTATAACTGTTGCAAGGTAGCCTTATCCGTTTCTCCCTGAAAATATTTACCAATGACAGCTGCAAAAACCGGATCTGAGCCGGGAACCTGGGCAAAAAGCGTCATCGATGATCGCAGCTTTAAATCATCGGGACTGCCCATAACCTGATTAGCATTATTCGATTTAAGTTCCAGCAAGGCACCGGCAATCTCTTTCAGGCGCTTACCCAAAACCGGGTGTTCCAAATAAGCGACCGCTCCCGGCAAATCACTGATCGCATACCGCTTAGACATCTCACTAAAACCCAAACCGCCAATTTGCGGAAAAATATACCATATCCAGTGGCTGCGTTCACGCCCGGCCTTAATTTCCGATAAAGCGGTAGCATAGTCCCTTTGCTGGGCATCTAAAAAAAGTTTCAGGTTATCGCTACTCATCTTTCGCTTTTTCTTTTTCGAGATTTGCAAAATGCGCCCGCGCCTGTTTCAGCCCGGTGGCAATGGCTTCGCCTTCGTTACCAGTGGTCTTCAATACTTCGTTGGCGATCTCAGTCGCTTTGTCCCTAATCTTTTTAGGTTGATTTTTATAAGAGGGTGGGTAATCTCCGTTGTGCCAGGGCATATCTCTACTTTTTCTTAACCAACAAGGTGGTAGGCTTATTGTTTAATGTTTGGTACGATCCATGCAGTGAATAAACATGCTGCACGAAAAGACCATTGATCATTTATTGACCATCCACGAAATTTACCACGAGCCAGATGTGCGGAGTTATGCACGCGGGTTTGAAATTTTGGCGAAATATCCTGAAGCGAATTGATCGAAGTACCATCGACCATCGAAAAATCAGGCTTGCCGTTTTGCAGCAAGTCGGCAAAATCTTGGTAAGGTGATAGGTTTACTTTGATAACCTTTTGCATTACTTCTCCCCACTGCAGCACTTCGCATACAGAATACACTTTATTATTTCTTGATTGCATCTCCATTACCACCGCCAAGAACATTTCAGGTGTGCCGTTAAAACCGGGTTTAAGCTTGAAAGCTTTTAAAAGAAATTAAGTAATCCCATCGCCTTGAGTTTAAGTTAATGAATACTATAACCTAAAGTTAAGCAATATTGTAGCACATTGTCAATAAGCACATTACCTCCCAATTCATTTATAGTTAGTTTTTCAGGAGCCTCATAATATTCAATCTGAATACGGGACTAACGCCAGGTCAAATTCTCTATTTCCACATTGTTTAAAATAATTGCCGTTCCGCCGGAAGCTGCGGCCGCGCTCTCCGCTCTATCTGCCGGGGACGGCAGGATAATGCTTCCGATCGCTAACGGATGACTTCGCTGAGAATATTTAGGCAGACGTCGGCGGGGCAGCCTCGGCCGGAGCAACCACCGGCAGGGCATGCCCCGCCAACGTTTCTGCCCGGGTACCTCTTTTTTCCTGTTGCTGATTCCTTTGAGGTTTAGGACCCATTTAGGGTTTTCCGCTTTTGACCTCTGCTTGAGGCAAATTTACCCCTCTTCAGCGGGCAAGGCCATGTGAATGCCGTCAAAATATTTTCCCCTGGACGGGGTAAAATTTTTTGTATGGCGGCAGCCTTGACCCGCTCACCCCACGCGCAAGTGATTTGCCTCTATCAGAGGCCAAAAGCTAAGGACTGCCAAAGACGCCTTTGAAAAAAAGTTAAAGGAAAAAAAAGCAAAAACCAAAAAAGTAACAAAATGGAAAAAGAACTAACGTACAGCATTCAGCCCCTGCTTGAAGAAAAAGAGGGTAGTATTTCAGGGCCAAGGTCGCCAGCATTATTTGCAAAAGAAATGGCTGCACAGGTCGGTTTCAAGTATAACCGCCTTGCCCGTTTATGGCTTGCGGACGAACGCATCAACCAATGCCGGGAGGACGGCGGGTTAACAGGTCACGATACCTTAATCATCGGTGCCGTTTACAAAGACAATGTTTGGCTAAGCCTGTGGGTAGATACGGGCGTAGGCGGTGTGGCTATCGCCTCGGCTTTCCGCTCGGACGGCAGTATCGACTTCGTGGAATTATACCGCCAGCAACCCTACGTCAGCAAGCTGAGCCAAAAACAGGTTGGCGAAATCTTCCAGTCCGTATTCAACGACCCTACCCAAATCAATATCAAATCTTAATCATCTACCGCCATGAAAATTCTCACCAAAATAAAAAGCCTGTTAACGGCATCAACCAAGCAGGATGATACCGTTGTCCTTTATTCCCAAAACCTCAAAGTGGTTTATAAGCACAATGACATCGGTGTTTCGACAGACTATTACCACCGGGGAACAAGCGAGCCATTCCGAATGGATCAGGTATGGTTTTCAGATGTGCCAGTTCAATCAACACCTAATCACGCTTAACATGACACGCTCTAATATTCATATCAAACTTACTAACGGCAAGGTCTTAGACTGTGTTGCCGATAGCAGCAGCGCACCCGAACAGGGATGGATTGTCGAAAACCTGTTATTGCCCTTGCTTTCCCTGAACGATGCCGAAAAAGAACTGGCCATGCTCACCGCGTATTGCGCCATGAACGAAAAACGGGCGAATGCTACCTATCGCTATATCATCAGCCTGACCAGTAAAACCGTTCATTTTTTCGAGGAAACCTACGACTACAAAAAAGACAAGTTCCGTTTAGGCGATGACCTGACCGACCGTTACCAGACCTATATCGAAAGCCATCAGGCGTTGGGCGAGTTGCTTAACGAAATCAATACTTCAAAGTAATCCCCATCCACATGAAAACGATACAACTGAATTTATACCATTTCAGCGAACTCAGCGAGAGGGCGCAGAAAAAAGCACTGGCCGACCATCAGGACTTCAATGTGAGCCACAGTTGGTGGGACTGGCTTTACGCAGATGCGGAAGAGGCGGGATTAAAAATAACAGGTTTCGACCTTGACAGGGCTTGTTATTGCAATGCCGAATTTATCCATGATGCCATTTACACCGCCACACAAGTACGCCTTAATCATGGTGAAAAAACTGAAACCATGCAGGTGACCGTGGCTTTTTGGGAACGCCGTGACCATACCGTTAATACTTGGACAAGGGATGTGCATGGCGAGTTAGAAAATGCGGAAGAACTGGACACCGCCCTTGACAGCATCGAGGACGATTATCTCAAAGCTATGAGCATTGCTTACCTGCGGTTACTTGACAAGGTGTACGACGAATTAACAAGTGATGGAGCCATTGCCGAGAGCCTGACCGCAAATAAGTATTGGTTTACCTCAGACGGCAAAATAGCGACAAGGATAGACAGGCTATCCACAGAAAAAGAACCAAGCACTGCATCAGGAAATTAAGACCTCAAAAGAAAATTATGAGTAAGCACCTGTTAAAATCTCACATCACCATTGTGGACTACGCCGAGCATAAAAAGGTATATCCGCAGGCAGTTTACAAGGCCATTTAAGCGGGAAAGATCATACCGGATCATGTTGGCTTGTCACGTATCCGAATGATAGACCTTAGAATTTACGGGGACTTTCAATTTGAGGTACATAACCCCGACAAAACACCCCTGCTTAATTGGTACGAGAATAGAAAAAATAAGAGATCACACTAACACGAAAATTTATGAAAACGAACTTCTTTGAAAATATCGCCAACCTGAACGCCCCCGGCATTTGGACAATAGGCATCCAAAATGATGAAAACGGCAACTTTACCGTATCTGCCTTATACGCCCCCTTTAAATCCAACGAACCCGCCACGAAAATGATTGCCCCCCTCATTCACAGGGGTACGGTTACCGATATGGACGAAGGTTTTTTTGACGCAACCGTAACGCAGGTGGAAGCCCTAAAAGGGCTGTACAGCAATATCAAAGCTTTGACCGCAAGCGTAGATACTGCAAAGAAAAAATTAGGACAGGGAAGCAAACCCCAACCCGTAAAGGCAAAAACCAATGAGGAAGCGAACGAAATTGAAGTGGGCGAACCCAAAGTATCTGCCGAAGACAAGAAACGAGCGTATACCGATGCTATCCGAAAAGTGGTGGAACTGAACGATGCCTGCAAATATGAGGATGCCCTCAACATCCTGCCATTGGTAGCCGACTACCCCGAGAAAAAAGAAGAACTGGAGAAAAGGCGCACGGATTTGGAACGCAAAAAAGTACAGTACGCACAGGCATTAACATTATTTAATGAGGCTTAAAAATACCGCATCATGTTACAGACCACACAACTCGAAAGAATATTTATCCATAAGGACAACGGGCAGGAAGTCCGTTTGACCGACCCCAACGACACCATGAACCCCGATATGGTACTAAACTTTTACACAGGTACCTACCCCATCCTGACCAACGCCCGAATTGTCGGGCCTGAAATAAAGGATGATTTCATACAGTACCGCTTTGAAAGCACAATGGGTACAAAAGGTTAAACTGCAACATCATGGAAACCAACAAAATTAAAAGAAAAGTAACAATTATAGAGGAGAACACACAATGGAAACTGCACCAGCTATTCGGAGCGTTTATTCAAAAGTTAGACCGCTTGCCCGATGCAAGGGAAGTACAGCAAAACCCGCTAAGAAGCGCACCAAAGGAACGCACCGTAATGGTTTTTTAACGCATTCGTTCCGCCCGTTTCTCAGCCTGCCCTTTGCCCATCACGGGCAGGGCGAACGGGAGTTTTTCCAGTCATTGGAAAACCTCTGCCAATTGTACCAATGGCAAGCCCCCGATGTTTCGGCCTTGCCATTCCCGCAGAACGTTTCGGCAGTATTGGAAAAACTGTCGGCGCAGCGGTTTGACGGCGCATCGGTTATGCTTTTGCAGGACAAAGGATGCCCCGCCAGACTGGCGACCGTCAAAACCTACAACACTAATTACTGCCTGTATTATATTCCCGTTCGCCCATTTTGGCGGATGAAAAATGAACCGTGCAGGCAAGCCTGTTTTGAATTGACACAGACGCTTTTCGCCTACCTGTATCAAATCGCAGGTGTGCCTTATTTCCGTGAGCCGGGCTATTTGGACAACACTTATGACAGTTTGGAGAACTGGATCAATGAGATTGACGATGACGGCAACGAAGATGAGGAGGAAGAAATTTTTAGAAAACGCCAGTTTGCCGAATTTGAACTTATGAAACAGGCAGGTGACCTGTTATTGCCTGACATTAAAAAGCCCCTTGATTTAGCATCATGGGAAAAACAGCTTAACGGGTTTTCAGCATCCGATAAGTACGGCAAAGACCTGCGGGAGGTGGTATATGAATTTTTTAAACTGGTTAAGGATTACCCGACCCGTGCTATAAAGGATAGTATGCACTATGAAATACATGAAAGAGGGGAAGATGACTACGATATCTATTGGGAGAACTATATTTCCTTTTACTGGAGTGGCAGGGACAGCCTTGAAAATATGCTTTATGAAATGGTGAACAACGAGTTTCAGGAAGCAGGCTATCAGGAAGAACCGATTGCCGTACAATGGTTTGACACTCCGCAGGATAAACCCCGCCATGACTTTGATTTTGAAACCCGACTTTTTTCCCTGTTGAACGAATTGACAGGCATCCTAAATGAACTCGACAATGAAGAACCTAACCGATAATTTCAGCCACCTCTATCAGCCTGTAAAAACACTGCTGATCTATACCAAACATACCGAAGAAGATACGACCAGTGTTTATGTCGAGAGTTACGACATTGGTAAACTTGGCAACCCGATAAACGCCCACCCATTGACCGTTAAGGAAATGTTAGGCCTGAGCGCCATTTTTCAATCTGCACAGGAGTTTAAGACTAATTTTTTGAGGTGCAGGGGAGTGATGCCGAACAAGGTGTTGTATGTCAATCCCGAACAGGCAGGCTACGCCGTTTGGTACACCCCGCCACAGGAAGTGCCCTTGTATTTTGCGAATGCTTTAGGCATCAAATCGGGAAAGGGCAAAGTTCCCGCAATGGTGTGGAAAGCAGGCAGGGAGGAATTATGCGTGTACGCCCTGAAAGGGCATCGCAAACCCGTAGCTAATACCGTCCTTCATCATGCGCCATTTTTCAATGTTGCCACCGATGGTAAGGTTTGCATGGGTACGGTGCGCATCAATATCGGACAGGAAACCCGACTGGAAGAATTTACGGCACTATGGGAAAAATATTTTTGGAACAGCTATTTCAGCCACCTCATGGGGGAGTTCAACCCCGTAACCGAGAACATTGTGCAGTTATGGCAGCAGCAGGTCGCCACCGACCGTGTGTTTCCCTGCCAGCTTTTGAAACCCACCCGCTACACCCTTAAAAACCTGTTCGTATGAAAACTCAAAAACTGAAAGCGGTAAAATCCGCAGTACATATCGTAGAAAAGTCCCTGCTGAACCCTTATAACCCACTGATTGTTAACCTGATCGGTGCAGGCGGGACAGGAAGCCAGTTTCTGACTGCACTCGCAAGAATTAACCATGCGCTCATCGCCCTGAACCATCCCGGACTGATGGTGCGGGTGTTCGACGATGATAAAGTGGAAGAAGCCAATTTAGGGAGGCAACTTTTTTCAACGGCAGAACTCGGCCTGCACAAAGCCGTTGCACTGGTAAACCGCATCAACCTGTTTTTCGGCACAAACTGGAAAGCCATACCCGAAAAATACAACACGAAAATCCTTAAAGAAGAACCCGACTTGGGTATGGCGGAACTAACCATATCCTGCGTAGATACCGTGTCTGCAAGGTTTGAAATTGCCGACCTATTATCTAAAATATATGCGAGCAGGAAACATGCCTATCACCATCCACTCTATTGGATGGACTTCGGCAACAGCAGGGACACAGGGCAGGTCGTTCTTTCTACCATTGCCGAGATACAGCAACCCGCATCCAAAAAATTTGAGGTGGTAAGCAGGTTGCCCTTAGTCACCCATGAGTTTAAGGAGTTACTGGAAAGTGCCGAAAAGGGCGATAACACGCCAAGCTGTTCCTTAGCGGAAGCCCTTACCCATCAGGATTTATTCATTAATTCCGCATTGGCAAATTTAGGGGCATCCCTGCTATGGCAGTTATTCAGAGAGGGCATGTTATTCAACAGGGGCTTTTTCCTGAACCTCAAAGACTTCAGGGCGACACCGATCAAAGTGACGCCGAATGCCGATAACACTATTGAATTGCCGAAACGGAAAAGTTCAAACACCAAATCGCTAAAAGCAGCCTGATATGAAGATCATAGATTTAGACGGCAAGATCATCAAAGTGGAAAATCTCGACCTTGCCTTGCTACAGGCGGATGATTACCGCCATTACCGTGTGACGATACCCACCGAAAGCGACTTAGACCGCTATGCCTATTGGGAGGATGTTTACCAAAAACTATTGAAACTTAAAACTGAACAATCATGAGAACCTTCATTTATTTAATCTGCACTTGTTTGATTTCAACGGGTGCCTACTTCGCTTCGTTGAACAGCCAGCATTATATCTACGGGATAGCATTCGCATTTCTGATGTGGACATGGTTTCTATGGGGCTCCGACCGCCGAAGCAGAAAAGCAGCTGAAAGACGGGAAATGTACCGTGACCGCCTATCTAACCGAAAGTAAAACCTAACCGCTATGGTAAAGATAAAGGAGGGATATGTAATGTCCCAAAGGGAACGTGAAGAATACGAACGGCAAAATGCCCTGCCCCGCAAGGGTTCGGGGCGGGTAGACTATTATTTCAAACCGCAGACCAAATACCCGCCACGCATCTACGTTTTTATGGATGCTGACCTGTGGCGTGACCGCAACCGCAGGCCGATGGGACTGCACACAGCATTCCCTTTCCTGAGCAGACCGATGACAAAAGGGGAAATTGAATACCATCATTTCGACTGGCGGTTATGTTATCACCAGTACGAAGATTGGGAGAGGCTCATCTATGCCGAGGAAAAGGAAGCCGAAGATTTGGATTTGGAAAATGAGGGGGCAGGAACTGACTTCTTAAAGCGGTTAAAATCCTTTCGCTCAAAAATCCCGCTGAAAGCGAACTTGGGGGAACTCCCGCCCGACCCGCCCGAATTACAGGCGGATGGGGAAACGGTTTATTTACGGGAACTGATTGACAGCGGGAATGCCCTGAATGCCGCAGAGGTCGGTAAGTTGCTTGACGACGAATTAAAAACGCAGCAACGGCCTGCGGTACTGATCGCCCTGCGCCAGCTTTACCAAAACTTCGGCAAGCAAGAAGATCATCAAAATGAACTAACCGAACAAAGCATCAGACGCAAAGTCGAATTACAACAGCAGCGTGCCCGCCGCAATTTTGTAAGGCGGGTATATGCAAAAAACAAGCTGTTCGCTTTGGAAGAGATACTTATAAAATATCCTGATTACACTACCGATATGCTTTGCGCAGACCTGCACATCAAGAGAAAAGCCGATAAGCGAAAGAAGCATAAGCCCATTACCGACCTCCGCCGTTGCCAGTTGGAAAAACTGGCGCACCTGCTAAGATACGGGCAACTGAATGATAAAGCGTATAACAACACTTGTAACCGTATCGCCATCCTGCAACATGCGCATAGCTTGCGCCTGCCCGTGCCGCTCCTGGTTAATTTACAGCAGGAAGCAGTTGTTTACAGTTTCCCGTGGCAGATACGCGAGGGCGTGGTAAAAGATTTCGTGGCATTGGCCAACAAACCCGGCATGACTCATCAAGTACTTGAGGAACACCATAACGAAATGGTACGCTCGAATCATAGTTATTAACGTAAAAAAAAATGACATCATGAAAACGATAAAATTAAATACAGCTAAAATTATTGCTGCCGACTGGCATAGCGGCCAGTGGACCGCATTATATGCCTTTGCCTCCAGTGGCGAAG
The DNA here is from genome assembly GCF_001911425.1 of Mucilaginibacter polytrichastri. GTDB lineage: Bacteria > Bacteroidota > Bacteroidia > Sphingobacteriales > Sphingobacteriaceae > Mucilaginibacter > Mucilaginibacter polytrichastri. The sequence continues at coordinate 4,750,903 of NZ_MPPL01000001.1, forward strand.
TCGCCGCGGCTCAGGAACCCCTTTGCCTTGCGGAAATTGAGGAAAACCTGAATAACAGCCATACCAGCCCCAAACAGGTTCAGCGGTTGCAGAAATTAAAAGCATATATTGAATACGCTAATCGAAAAGCCTGAGAAATAGCAGCTTTATTTAATAACTCCTATCTTTTCTTGTAGGCTATTATTCGCGCAAAGGATATAGGGTTTATATGCCCATGAGCTATCTTCAGCTTTTTCTTGATCTTTTGTACCAGCGCCAGAAAAACAAAATCCAGATACCAAAGGCGATCAAATAAGGCATAGTTGATGCCTTTTGGTTAAAGGCCGCCATAAACGCGCCTACCGAAATGAACGCGGTTATAATCAGATAAATAAATGTTTTCATATCATGCCATTTTTTAATTAACCCTCCCGGCTTTGTATTGGGTATTTCTCCAAACTTGAACTACCACAATATTATTTTTTCAAATTTATAGGAGGTTCAAAAGCATTACCTTCTTCCACATAAACCAAAAACTCATTGACCATGGCATCTAAAAATTTAGATGGGCGGGTGGACTTACGCATTTTGATCTCTGCAAACCGGTGTGAATATCTGGCCAGGTCAACGCCGAACGCGTCCTCAAACCATTTAACCAGCGCAGCTATCGTGATGAGGCTTCCCCGTGAGCGCATATAAACATAAAGTCCATAAGCGAGTTCAACAAGATCTGATTTTTCCGAAGGCCACTTGGTTAATCTTTTATTGAGTACAGGTTTAGATCCGTTACTAACCTGTTGCTCACTCAATTTGAGCTGTTTTAGATTCAAGCAGCGTAAATGATTTAATTGTGCATCTATCCATCGGATTTCTGTCGTGAGCAACGCCTGGAGCTTACTCGCTACGGATTCACTGCCTTTAATAAGTGGTTCCACGGGTCTTAAAATAATGATCTCCAATCTGAGTTGTTTCGCTTTTAAACGTTTTTTGAGCGGATGCAAATGCCCATCTTCCATAGCCTCTATATTTTGCAATTCATACATGTTGAACAAATAGTCTAAGAAAGCAGGGTGATTGAAATCTGTTGCGATCAGGTGATCAACCAGGTCTTCAGTCGTTTTCGGTGTATGACTTCTTAGCCAATTGGCTAATGAATCGAGATATTTCATACTGATCAACGACGGCCCGAAATTACCGGATATGTCTTTTAATGCGGATTTAAGCCTACTTGATAGTTCCGATGCCACCTCCAGCTTGTCTAATTCGAGGGCGACAGCACCTGCTGATTCGATCAGGGCTATTTTCAAAACGGTTCGGCGGTACTTTTCAGGTCTTACATGATCAGCTAATAGCGCACTCAATTTGTCCAGTAAAACGCGTAAAAAAGTCTGCCTCCTGTTCCTTTTATAACGTTCATAAATCCGGTCGCTTAATACAACGACAGCATTCAGGATGGAGGCTTTGTTATCTTTTTCAAAATTCAACTCAAACTGTATTCGCCAACAAAGTTGGTCCCACGCTTCTATGTAATTGCTTTTTTCCATAATTTGCTCACTGGAATATTTGACGTTTTCCCAAAGGTCAAACAGTTGTATCAATTCGTTGGTCATAGACGATAATTTGCTTTTGATAGATTAATTGTGAAGCAAATTTCACGAGGTAATATCCCACTGACAATGAGCCTTTATACTCATTTCTCATTATAGGGGAAAACCACTACATGCCGTTTTTTAGTTTATGTTGGGAATAATTTTTTAATTAACGATACCTTGTTTCGCACGCTGGTTTTCTCGTAAATGTGTTGAATGTGGTTCTCGACTGTTTTGCCGGCAATAAATAATCGATCTGAAATTTCCTTGTAGGTTAGGCCCTGTTTAACTAACAGTACTATTTCAATTTCCCGGTTAGTCAATTTGTAATACCGGCACATTTCTTCAAACACCTCGGTACCTGAACCTTGCCTGGCTAATTCCAATAATCTGGAATATTCAACACGGGCACCCGTAATAGATTTCCAAATAAATAGTACCGTAATCCCGATGATACCGGTATTAGTGCATAATACTTCAACCAACTGGCTGCTTTCGACCATACCGAAAAATGCCAGGGAGGCCCAGGGTGTGACCGCGGCATACATGACGATTTCTTCCAGATATTGATTGTGATTCCTTTCCGTTTCATGTTTTTCGCGAATAGCTTTAAACATTACCCATAAAAGGACGAATGCATAAATAAACGGTACGATCATACCGTAACGGATGTCAAGGCTTAGGTTCCCATTGATGGCATAGTCCAGCACAAAAAAGATCACGTAGGGGAGAAATAAAAATAAGGGGACGCCAAAAAGCGCGTGCCATCGCAGCTTTTTGAGATCGAACGCTCTATAAAAATAATAAGGAAAATAGGAAGCCATCAAAAAACCGCTGCCATAAGCAACCATTTCCTGAATATCCAGCGGGATCTTAATTTTCGGATCAGGAAAAAGACCACCGGTAATATTATAAAAAAGCATCAGCCCAAGCAGGATCAGGTACCATTTGCGCTGCAAATCTTGGGGACGAAAAAGGTAATAGAAAAACTGGAAAATAAACATGCCCGTTTCCAGCAAAATAAAAATAAAGGTTACAATGTGGATTTGCGTACCGAAGACGAGCATGATTAGTCTTTATCCGATTTTCGTTTGAGAAAGTAAAGGGTATAACCGAGGTCTAACTGATGATATATTGAAAAGCCGAAGCTTTCATACCAGGGAAGATTTTTAAGTGTAGATGTTTCCAGGTAAACAGGCAAGTGCTTGATATCAGCAAGTTCTATAGTTTCCTGCAAAAGGGTACTGCCTAAACCGGAGTATTGAAAATGCGGATCTACGCCGATGAACCAAAGATAGGCCATCGGTTGCTTTGGCTGGACGTTTTTAATCTGACCCTCCCGATTTATCGCTTTACATATTCTACTGATACCAATTGCCGTAAAAATCAATTTTACATCCAGCCAAAGCGCATAAAAAGTGGTTTTTTTCAGGTGTGGGTATAAATACAATGCACATGCCTTGTGGTCATCAGACAACAATATCACACCAAATTCGAGGCACATGTTAAATGAATATTCCATGAGTGCCTTGATCCGTTTAATTTTATCATCATCCTGCTTTACTATAAAATTAACGCTTTGGTTATTCTCAAATGAGCCACATAATATTTCTACACAGAGATCCCGGTCTGCTAAAGTTGCCTTAACCATATCAAAGATTTAGTAAATAGTTATTGGGAGTGTTTATTTGATATTTTTAATACCTGGTCTACTTCATGAAATGCTTTTAACACCTTATCCAAATGAACTTTGGTATGTGTTGCCATAACATTCATCCTTATCCTGGCATTTTTTTCGGCAACAGCCGGATACATGATCGGATTGGTATATATACCTGCTTTAAGTAGCAGCCGCCCAGCTTCTAACGTTTTATGTATGTTGCCTACTTTGACCGGGATAACAGCTGAAGCTGTTGTGCCAACATCAAAGCCGGATTCAACCAGTCCCCTTTTAAGGTATTTGATATTTTCCCATAATTTGTGCCTCCAGACAGGTTCTTCATCAATCAAGTCTATGGCCTTCATAATCCCCATGACTGCCGGTGTTGCCGTAGTTGAAAAAAGGTGCTGCCGCGATTGAAATTTGAGGTAGTTAATAATTTCAGGGCTTGCGATTACGTAACCGCCGATATTACCGAGGGCTTTACTAAAGGTGCCGGTGATAATATCAACTTTATCAAATGCATCGAACATTTCAATAACTCCCCGGCCAGTATCACCAACCACGCCAATACCATGGGCATCATCGACCACCAGGTAGGCACCATACCGGTGTGTCAGGTCTATGATTTCATCAAGTTTGGCAATGTCGCCATCCTGGCTATAAACGCCATCAATGATCACGAATCGCGTCCGGTATTTATGTTGCGCGTTTTTAAGTGCGATTTCCAAGTGTTCCATGTTATTATGCATGAAACTTTTTTTGTTAGTGCTCAGGCAGCCTTCATAAACGCTCGCATGAACATCTTTATCCAGGATGGCCAGATCATTTTTGCTTGGATTTTCCTGATCTTCATGTAACAAACATTGTAGGGTTGCACTGTTTGCCGTATAACCGGTCGTATATAGAATCGCGTTCTGCCGTTTATAGAATTGGGCGATTTTATTTTCCAGTTGCTGGTGATAATTAAAATGTCCACCAATAGCTGGGGATGCGCCAGAGCCCGTCCCGTATTTTTGAACACTCTCTATAACGGCGTCTTTTACTTTCGGATGCTGACTAAATCCAAGGTAATCGTTAGATACCAGGCATATACACCGCGTGGTGTGGGTATCACCCGGCAGTTTCAGATCCATTTCAGGTCCTACAGGCGAATGAGATTCTAGACGGTAATTTAAGTGTCCGTTTGCTTCAAGAAAGTTCAGGTATTCCTGAAAATCCATCGCGGTGGTGTAAACGTTTTGGCCGGCAATGCTCTCAAAGCTTTTAAAACTGGCCGTGGCAAATTCTATGGTTGGCATAGGAATAGATGTATATAAATATCTAATATATAGCCCAAAAACTTACAAAAACGTGAGTTGATAAAGTATTTTTTAATTTTTGAATAAAATATTAATTTTTAAGTAACTCACGTTTTTGCTCTAAAAAGTTATTTTATTTTGCATTAATGAATAAAATCTTCCGTCATTATATCGCGGTAACCCTAAATATACTTGGCAAATCGTCTTAATGTTTAAGTGGATAGCCGATAATAGCTCCTTATAATGGCTCAATGCAACGTATTATGAATACAGAACCATTATTTAATCTATTAAACAGTGTTACTGAGTTATCAGGAGCGTTTAAAGATGTCCTTATCGGACACCTTAAAGAAGAAAAAATTAAAGCTCACCAGATCATCCATGCGGCAGGGCAAACAGAAAATCGCTTATGGTTCGTTGAAAGCGGATTTGCACGCAGCTATTATTTTGACCAGACAGGCAAAGAGCATACCTTGACCTTTTATACAACCCACGATGTAATCTTCTCTTACAAGGGGTTCTGGAAAGAAACTACAGATTATTATCTAGAAGTTGTTTCCGAATCAAAACTCATTTCGTTGTCCTATGAATCATTATGCAATTTAATTGATATATATCCCGAAGCTTGGAAGTTAGTAACCGTTTTTATCAGGCAACGGTATTACCTCGACCTTTTCAAAAGCAGGCTCATGACCTGGAGCGCTGAAGAACGGTACGCCCAGTTCCGTAAAGCAAGCCCAGAAATATTTCGTCTCGCATCCGTAAGGCTAATCGCATCCTATCTTAATATGACTCGCGAAAACTTAAGCAGGCTAATGGGTAAAGATTTGTGATTGAAACCACCATTTTCATTACAAAAACTTGTAATCCATGTCCCAGAAACCGGTGATCTAAATCACCGCAATTAGAAACCTGCCAATCTACCTTTAGGAAGTAATCTACTTAACATATTTCAGGAAATGGAAAAGGCATTTACTATCCAGCTTGTCGCTTATGCACCGATTCTAAAAAGTTCGGGTATCAAGTTTAAAGAGGATGAGAAAACCCTGATGGTCGGTAAGCCGTCAGGTAAGGCTGGTTACGCAATCTTGATTAGTTCCCGTACGTTGGATGCGCCAAAGTTGCTGAAGGAGATTTTGCCTATCCTAAAAAAAACCAAAGCGGCATACCGAATTATTAAAAGCCAACATGACCAATATCGGCTTAACGCAGGCGCTTTTGGAGAGGAGGAAGCTGGCAAAGTCATTACAATTTTCCCTGATGATATAGACGAGGCTAAAGACATAGTGAATAATCTTAAAGCAATTACTAACGTTTTTAAAGGTCCTGTCATCATTAATGCGCAGCGCGTAGGGGAGATTATTTACATTCAATCAGTCACTCAAAATGCGACGCAGGAGATTACTCTCTTTATGCCCAGTCTAAAGTATTTCCCTTTCGAACTAAACAAGCAATATAGACAAAAGAAAAATCGCCTGGGACTTATCGGCAAAGCTTACCTACCAGTACAACTGATTAGAAGTGCGGCAAAAGGTAATATCTATAAGGCAATTAATTTACGGCATCTAAAGCTCGATTGGTGTTTGATAAAACAAGGTAAACCTGTAGCACTAGACGACCATTTTGACCGTGATATGAGTGACCGGCTTATTTGGCAAAAAAAAGTTCTTGACGAATTAAAAGGTAAGGTTTATACGCCAGATGCCATTGACCATTTTAGTTCCAATGGATATCATTATTTGGTTTTCAATTATGCTGAAGGAGACTCGCTCGGTAATGTTATAAGGGGGCATTTGGCAGGAAAGAAATGGATTGAGTTAAACGATGAAAAGAAATCGCTATTGCTGGGATACTTTTTACAAGCTGTAACTTTAGTAAAAGAAATACATGAAGAAAATTTTGTACACCGGGATGTTACAGACAGCAATTTTATATTGTTAAATGATGGAAAAATTTGTGTTATAGACTTTGAACTTAGCTATTCGTTAATTACAGGCCAACCCAACCCGCCATTTCTGTTAGGCACCTTTGGTTATGTAGCACCGGAGCAAGTACAACATGCAGTTCCTGATAAAAAAGAAGACATCTATTCTCTCGGGGCGCTACTTTGTTTTGTTCTGACCGCCTGTAAAACCTGGGAATTCATTACACCCAATCATCAGCAATTAAAGGCAAAGTTATCGCGCTTAACCAACGAACGAGTGTTAATTGATTTGATTATGAAATGCCTGAGCAATAGCCGTTCTGAAAGACCTACAGCGGATATCCTGATTGCAACCTTACATCACAGATTAAAAAATTCAAATAACTTAAACCATGAAAAAATACCAATGGCTGTATGAGCTGATTATTTATTTAATGGCTTTATTATTCCTTTATACCGCAGCAAGCAAACTTATGGATATGCGTTATTTTATTCGGGCCGTCCACAGGCAGCCGTTTCCGAGGGCCGCAGATCCGTTCTTAATAATCGGGGTGCCAATAGTAGAACTCATTACAGGTTTCGCGCTGCTCGTTGTGAAAATGAGAAAATTTGGTCTCATTTCCTCAGTTACACTGATGTTTGTATTCAGTATTTACGTCGGCCTTGCTGTATTTCATGTCTTTAAAAAAGTTCCCTGCGGATGCGCAGGGGTGTTTCAAAGTATGGGCTGGCCTGAACATCTGGTGTTCAATATTGCATTCCTGGCACTTGCCATTATTGGACTGAAATTCCATGTTATTCAAAAAAGAAATATTACAGTCGGAAAAGGACAACCGGCTATTTGAAAATATTCTATGCGCAACGAATCAGGGCAAAGCTGAAAACCTGCGAAAAGAGTAAGCAAAAAATTAAACTAAATTTTCAAGTTATGTTAAACAACAAAAAAAGCTTTTTACAAAAAGCTAGAATTGCGATGGTAGCTATTGTAACTATCATGAGTCTTGGTGGTGCGTATGCAATGAACGCACCCAAACAGCAAGCTGGTACTACCTGGGGTGTAGTGGCAACACTTTCAAATGCTTATCAAGTGGCGGCTATTACAGCTCATTCAACTTGCACAACTATACCTGCGAAAATTTGCAAAATTCTGTCAACTACCGCTCCTGATGCTAATCATGAGATTCCAAAAGCTGATGCAACGGTGGTGCAACGTGGCAATTTTGTTCAATAAAATCTTTAATACGGAATCAGCTTTGGCTGATTCCGTATTAAAATAATTCATTTTATTCTAATTCATGGCTGCGGCAATTAAAGCGCTCATTAGAGATTTTTCGTCCCTCAAAGATTTATCCATTTTAAAAATTTTTTGATGTTTGTCAATGATAATTGGCCGTGGATAACCATAAACTTGGTAGAACTTAATTACATCATTCAATACACCTCCACCATTTGTGTATAGATTTATTGCGGACGATGATGTGTAAATGCCTTTTTTAATGCTATGTTTCCAAAAATCAGCATCTTTGTCAATGGATATACTGATAAAAACGTAATTAGAATCTCCACGGAACTTTTCTTCTATTTTTGATAACACATCTTGATAATATCCTACACAATTTTCGCAGCCAGTATACCAAAAATCAACAAATACTACTTTTCCTTTAAAGTCGGAAAGTTTAACTTTCTTTCCTGCTGAATTAGTGAGGCTGAAATCAAAGGCTGGTTTACCAACTTGAGCAAGTAACGCATCGTTCAATTCTTGTTTTCCTTTTAAAGAGGTGATATATTTTGCAGCCTTTGTACTGTAAGTATTGAAGTCCAAAAAGCCTCCCAAATTCGATTTAATTACTAAAAGGAACAATTTTTCCCGAACATAACTATCACTAATATTTGCCAATATTGATGCAGAGCTATCTGGTATCCATTTTTTATTTTTTACTGTTACTATAGTTCGATATTTATCCAATTCTGCAACCCAGAAATCGCTACTTCCTTTAAGACTGCCCTTATCAAATTGTGTCCAAGTTTTAAGATCGGCTTCATTATAATCCTTTAAGAACCGGTTTATTACATTATTAGATGCATTCTTGTACTGATATTTAAAATAGTAACGAAGCATAACAGCTTCAAATGCCTTATTATAAAATAATGCATGAAGTCTTAGTTCTTCATAAGCTTGATGGTCTAGTTTCAAGCTAAAAGTTTCTAAATAATCCAGTTCGCGTTTTGCATCATGAAGTTCACCATTATTTAGATTATAAGTTGAATCAGATAAAAAGTAGTCCCGTGGAAAATCACGGTGATATTGTATCGAATCAATTGTATATCGAGTTTTAAATTTCAATGTTGACGAGCCCGAGAATTGCAGATTAAAATTATTTCTAAATGATTTTGTGGGGGTAAACTCTGGTGTTTTCTTGGCGGTAATTGTTACAACATCTGAAGGTTGGAAAAAATAATTTTCAAAAATGTCCAATTTCAGTTCATCTTTACTCAATCCGTCCTCGATAAATACGTTTTTACTGTTTAGAGAGAACAAGGTAACTGACGTACCTGGCATTGGCCCGCGTTTTGAAACTTTGAATGAAAAAATGTAAACACCGGGAGATATCGAGGCAGCTATATATTTGTTAGATTCATCTGTAAGTATGTTTATTGGGCTTGGTGTTTTGGCGACAAAAAGCTCTAATTTTTGGTCTCTTTCAGCTTCAGGATAAAGAACAGTTAGCTTTACCGTCCCTGAGTCTAAATCGATTGCGCGTATTTTTGCAGTTGCATTGTTAAATGTTATAGTTAAAGCTAAAAATAGTATGCTCCAACATAAAGTAATACTTCTCATAATTATCATCTTGGATTTTGAGTTAAATTTTCGAGTGTCAATTCATCTTGCGGTAAGGGTAGCACGTACCGTTTGTCATTAGGTTGCAGTGTATAATTAGTTCCCTGATAGGTTCTTTTTATTGTGACAGCAAATTGGGGATCTTGATTCAATCGTCGTAAGTCTTCCCATCTCATGTTTCCTGTGTATGCCAATTCCTTACGTCGTTCCAACAGAATTTTGGACAATAAGGCCTTTGGATCATTATTAGAATATGGAATATATGAGGCTGTTGTAAGGCGATTTTGTAATAAAGTATTTAAGTCTGAGGTAGCAGATTGCAAGTCACCATTCCTGATGGCACTTTCCGCACGGATCAAATAAATCTCTCCATTTGCGATACCACAAAAATTTCCGCCTTTAGCTGAAAAACTTCCTTTTGCTTTAAATAATCCGGTAGCTCCGTCCTGAACATAAAACGCAGTTTTTCTTAAGTCGCCATCAACATAGGAGTTATAGAAATCAGGTGCAACGCGACCCGTCACCGTTGAGTTTAGAAATACCACTGAAAGACCATAACAATATTCGTAAAAGATAATTTCGGGATTTCCTTTAGCAAATGACGGGAAAGGATCGGACGAAGTGATCTTCAAGGAATTAAAATTCAATAGCGTATTATCCGTCTTAAGCGCGGCATCCGCAAATGAATAGGCGTTAACATAATCACCCATCGATAAGTAGATTTTCGCCAACAAAGCGTTAGCGGCGTTGCTATTAGGTCTCGTTTTGTAAAGTGAAGTGCTGGGTAGCAATGAAACTGCAAGTTTCAAGTCGTTGGTCATTTGATCATAACATTGCTGAACCGTCCCTCGATCTACCTTTCGTGTAACGTCAGAGGTCACCCTTAATGGAATCCCTGGATCGGAACCTGCTGATGCTTTTTCATAGGGCCTACAATAGATTTGCGAAAGCTGATAAAAGCCATAAGCCCTAAAAAATAAGGCCTCGCCTTTTATTAATTTGGCGGTAAGCGATAAATTTTCGGCAGAAGAAAGCTTGTTTAATCCATCCAGTACAACATTGGCATATTCAATTTGCTGATAGTCACTTAGCCAATCCTGAGCAGATGTCCCCTGATATATATCCTTTGCCCACAAATAAGTATTCCTGTTCACTGGAGTTTCTCCGTCGAGATTTGTATCAGGAACATAAAGATTGTCAGATCCCACCAAACCGATGATCGATCCGGAGTTATTAAAAATCGTCGAATTATCTAAAACCGCCTGGAAATCCTGAAGCGTTTGTGGCGACACATCAGATTTATTATTTTTAATGTTTAACCAATCGTCCTGCTTTTTGCAAGAGAGAAGACATGTGCATAGGAAGCCGATGCAAATAATCCTATGAATATATTTTTTAAATAGTATGTATTTCATAATTGGAGTTTAAAAGTTTGCGTTAAATCCGAGCGCAATGGTAAATGGATTAGGAATCGAATGATAAATAGTATTCACAATATCAGGGTCTATTCCATATTTGTTCGCACGCCAAATAATGCCTAGATTACTTGCATAAGCAAAAACCTGTAGCTTACTGAATGGCAATTTTCTTATTGACATTTTTGTTAAATCATAAGCAAGCCTTAAATCCAACAACCGGATATTGTCAGCGTTATCAACCAAAGCACTGCTGTATTGATAAAATGTATTGCGGCTGTCGTTTGAAGGATAAACTATCGACGGAACATTGGTGATCTTTTCATCCCCCTGTTTCTGCCATCTTTGCTCATAGTCAATATTTTGGCTGTTTGATTGTAATAAAATTTCGGCCGCATTTAAGTTAGTCGACGGCCTGCGGAAAACATAGCCGAATTCAAATCCAATATTCGCTGAAAGCGTTACACCGTTGAAAGTAAAATCATTCCTTAAAGATCCATAAACAGTCGGGCGTGCAGAACCATTATACTTAAGACTGTCAGGATTGAAATTATTTATAATCGATGCATAATCTTTGCTTATCTTACCATTCAGATAACCTTGCGGGTCTCCATCAGCCGGGTCGAGTCCTGCCCATTTATAACTGTAAATTCCATATACAGCATGTCGAACAACGGGAATCCCTATTTTTGACTGAAAACTTGCATTACTAAATTGGGCATTGTAGGTATTTACTTTATCTCTTAAAGTGCTAAAAAGTAATGTAGTATTCCATTTAAAAACACCGGTGATATTTTTACTGTTCAGTGTGAGATCAATACCCGTTGTAGAAGTTGAAGCAGCATTACCGAAAAATGAAAGAAAACCAGTTGAGGTAAAGAGTGGAACATTTTCAATTAAATCGGTGCCATCCTTGATATAGTATTCAAGCGTACCCGAAATCCTATCGTTTTTTGTACCGAAATCGAGTCCAAAATTAAAATTCTTTATTTTTTCCCATCTCAGGTCGGGATTTGGTGCTGTTAGATTATAAATCGCGGTAACACCAGTAGTAGATGCAGTTGTATAGTTGCCGGTCACATAGGCAGAACCATTATAAACATTGCCGTTATAACCGAATGAGGTGCGTAAACGCATTAAGGGCAAAAAATTTACTTTATAAAAATCTTCTTTAGCCAAATTCCAAACCGCGCCAGCCGACCATAACGGTGTAACTCGGTCATTGGTTCTAACGCCAAAAATGTTTGAGCCGTCTTTTCGGCCGCTTAAAGTAAAGGTATATTTGTCGTTGTAGGTGTAAGCAAGATTAGCGAAATAAGAAATAAATCGGTTGGTTTCACCAGTTATGTTACCCAGTGGCGAAGGAATTTGATTATAGCCGTTGGGACTGGTGGCTAAATAGTCGTAAAAATCGATGTTTTCCGCTGCTGTGCCAAACTCATCGTTATATCCTAATGACTGGCGTACATAACCCGTGTTAGTCAACTGCCTTAACTCTGCACCCATTAATCCTACAATCTCATGCTTCCCACTAAAAATTTGGTTATAGTTCAACTGCCCTCTGAAATTATTTGAAATCAGTTCATTGTGGGTTAGGTTTAGAATGCCTCCCACAGGCACTTGATAAGTTGGTTGTCCACCTGGATTAGGAATTGTAAACTGGTTGATCAGGTTCCTTGCCGCATAAGTGTTCAGACTTTCAAAATTTCGATTGTCAACTGCCTGATCTTCATTTTGGTATTGCAAACTCACATTCCAGTGCTTCAAGAATTTATAAGTTGCATTAACATTAAATAGGAGATTATTTACTTTTGTATAGTCGTCAGCAAGTGCCAGCTCATCGAGTGGCCGGTAACTCCAGTCAAAATAGCCGTTATTAATCGCATTTTCAGTATAGGTGGCACGGTAATCCTTTACAACTGATGAATGATTGCCATTGGCGTCCGCAAACTGTGCATATGGATAGATACCCGAGACTGGCCCCCCAACAGAAATACCTGAGCCATAACCTAAATTATTATTGAGGGCAGTATTGTTCCGGCTGTAATTTAACCCGGTAGTAATAGAGAGGTTGTTGATTGGATTATAGGTGTTTTGAGCATTGATAGTGACACGATCAAATCCATTCCTAACCAATGGGTTCTGATTTTGATCGTAACCGACCGACATCGTATAGGCGTTTTGTTTGGTCCCACCACGTAGGCCTATAGAATATTGCTGATTTATTGTGCTACGGTAAATGTATTTTTCGTAATCTTTTCGGACATCAGCATTTCTCAATGCATTGATTTGTGTGTTAGCATAATCGTTCGATATCGTACCAGCCTGTGCCGCCGCCAATAGATCTGTAACCGGCGAAACCGGCGATTGATCATAGGTATCTGTTAACCAATTATCAAAATAACCTTTTTTGAAAAGAGCAGTTTCGAGATCGATGTAATCCTTTGACGGCAGAAAATTGCGATCATAATAAAGGTTGGGTTTATTTTGGAAGGTAACTGTACCGGTTAGCTCCACGGACAATTCTTGATTTCTGTGCCCCTTTTTTATGGTAATTACGATGACCCCGTTTCCTGACCGAGCGCCCCAAATGCTCGCTGCGGCCGCATCTTTAAGTATGCTTATACTTTCAATATCATTGGGATTTATGTTGCTGATATTGCCTTCGTAGGGAAAATTATCAAGAACGATTAGCGGATCAGTACTAACGTTGCCGGATAAGGTGCTGACACCGCGAATATTTATCCCAAGATAACGATCCGCTGATCCTGTTGCGACGGAAGTACCCGCTGTTCCATTGAATCTTAAACCACTGGCAATCCCATTTAACCGATCAAGGACATTGGTACCGGCACTACGATTTAATAATTTATTATCTACCTGGTCAAATGAACCTGATGTTCGTTCCTTACCAATCGTTTGGTAGCCTGTAGACACAACAACTTCATTCAACTCATTTTGGTTGGCTGTAAGTATTATTGAATATGGGCCATAATTCCCGTTTCCGAAGTTTATTGTTTTGGGATTATAACCAATAAAAGATATTTTGATAATTCCACTTGTATCACTTGTCTTGAATTGGAATTCGCCGGAGGAATTCGTTTGTGAAACAATTTTTTCGGCGACGAGTACTGATGCACCTAACAAAGGTTTTTTATCAGTGGAACTATATACAACTCCAGATAAAATTATGTTAGGTGGCTTGTGACTATTTGTTTGGGCCACTACCTTTGAAAAAGGGCAAAGCGCTGCCAGCCCAAGAGTGAGTATTAATTTTTTCATTGCTTAAATGATTGTTAGAGGTAAGAGAAAGAGATGAAAAAGTCGTGAATAAGCTATTGACCTCTTCACAGAAATTAATATAACTCTACTCTGGTGGAGATATAAGGAGCCTCCAGGTTAAAACCGAATTACTATCCATGGCCCGTCCCTTCCTCAACAATTAGAGTGCTGTTTTCCTGATATAATATGTATGAGGCAGCAACTAAATCCATCAATTGATCGTAAAAAAGAGCAACTTCTTTTTCCGGAACTTCTATTTTAATTTCACAATCTTTCAACAAATAACACTGGAACAATTTCCAAAACAAAAACTTGGTTCGGTCAGGGGAATTATTAGAAAAAAAGGATTCAACTACCTTCTGAAAAGGTAGTTCGGATGAGTTTTTCTTATTTATTATTGCCGCTGTCATCAACTTTTGATATTACGGCCACGCATAAAAAAGCCATAGGCGTGGACTCAACTTACCGGCATAGGGCACGTGAGAAGCCCACCAACGATAAGAGAGCCCACACCTATGGCGTGGGCATTTCACTTATCATCTCGTTGGTTTTGAAATTTCTCACGTTTCTATACCGAGACACAAGCGAATGCTTCTGTTTATCTACATGAAGTATCGCAAAGCAAATATAAATAAGTTTTTGGTATGCGGAAGAATATTACCGCAATTGTTACAATTTTTAAAGCCATTTTCAATTATTCTTTATTATTAGAAATTGAAAAGCGACTATTCAGAACTTAAAGTAAAATTCGGAGAAAAACTTAGACAGCTAAGAGAGGATAAAAAGCTATCACTTAGGGCTCTAGCTGCTAAATGTGATTTAGATGATAGTCAAATTTCAAAGATTGAAAATGCAAAATGGGACATTCAGCTGTCTACAATTTTTGAACTTGCAAAAGGTTTAGAGGTAGATGCCAAAGAATTATTGGATTTTAAATAGCGTTGCCGAAGAAAAATCATGAGGCCAATAATTACCCTTATACCACAATATCTAGTTGAACCGCAACAAACAAGGAGTATTATTATAGCTTATTAAACTAGCTATTTTGAAAAAATTCATTGAAATTATGTAGTTCGTCGCCAAGTTCATCTAACTTTTTAATCAGTTGACTTTGTTCTTCTCGATCAAGTTCGGAGATGTCCTTTTCTTTACCGATTAGTGCATTATTAAACCAACGCCAAAATTTACCTCTCTCAATTTCCGGATAATTCTTCTTATAAAAGGACTCAATAAGTTCTTTATATACTTCTATTTTAAATTGTTCTGGAAATTCGGATGACATAATTTTCTTATAAATATATAGCGAATCTTCTTAGAAACAAAGATAAACTTAATTAATTATATGTAAAAGATATTTCATTTACTACCATTATATATATAGGCATTGGCTCATTTTGATAGATGATCAAGAGAGCCAAGAACTATTCAAATAAGCATGTTACTGAAAGTTTAGGAGTACTTCTTAAAAACACCCGAATCACTCTAGGTTACTCTTTGGGAGACTTATCGGAGATGACCCAGTTTCCGAAATCAACTATAATAAACTTAGAAAACGGCCTTTCAACAAATATCCATTATTATGTTGCGTATGCCCAAGCGGTTGAATTTCCTATACTGCCTATTGACTTGGTTTTTAAACCGATTTTTGAATTATCCCCTGAAAGGAAAGAGCGGTTATTTTTGACACATAAAATAAACGAACTTGTAAAAGATCAGTTGTATTTCCAATCAAAACGTTCCGTAGGAGAGATCATAATTGAATTGCGAAAGATTTACAAAATCGAAACTTCTAGAATTCTTAGCACTAATGTATCGAGAGTGCTTTTGAATCTTGTTGAGGACGGAATTTTAGAACTTGCGGAAAAGAAGGGAAGAAATAACTTATATGTCAAAAAGTAGCTTTAATTGGATGAATAATTAATAATAATATCTAATCAGCGTGTTCGTAAGCCCACTCGATGATTTGTTGAATCGTCTTCATTATATCTGCCTGTCCTTCCATCGATTTTACATCTATACCACAGATAATTCGTCCATTATGCATAGCGTGAATGTTAGCGTAATAGATACCTCCAAGCAAAAGCACTGCAATTGATCTGAAATTTATTTGGCTTCCTGAAAATTTTAAATCAGTTAGACTCAAAATCTTTTCAGCCATCAATTCTCTGGTATTATGTATGCTACGCATCATATCACTGTCCCCTGACAACTCCCACAAAATAAGATGCTGCATTTCTAGGTCATTAGCAAAATACTGCCACTGTTTCTGCAGCACATCAATGATTAAATCTTTTCCGGAATTGTAATTCGTGCTGGCAATGTCACCATTTATTTTATCAAAAAATTTTAACCAATAATCCCTTTGAAGAATATATTGTTCGATAAGATTTTTTACATCCTTACCAAAATATTGGTAAATCAATGATCTATCTACTCCAGCCTGTTTCGCAATGCGAGCAATATATAGACCACTTTGCCCTTCGGTTTTAAAAATTTCCCCAACAGCCTTTATAATTTTTTGTTTAGTATCTTCTCTATCTTTCATGCTGTAGCTTTTCTAATTTAGGTTTGAAGTAAATTGGTTAATATAATTTCATTTGAAAAGTGTCTAGCTATTTTTACGAGGACACTTAATTAAATATTATGTGATACAAATGTTATTATTTATTTCTTCTGAGGTAGCAACTCAAAAGTGATCATATTCTTCCCGGACAGAAATACCTGTGCTGCCTGTTTTAGCGAAGCAGCATCAATTTGATTGGCATTTTTTAACAGGTCCTGTACCTGCAGCGGGTCGTCCTGGTTCTCAAATTGACTCGAAATGTAGGCAGACCAAAAGCTATTATCCTTTAGTGCCTGTTCCAGGCTTTTTTGATACTGAGCTTTGAATTTTTCGATATCATCTGCCTCTGGACCGTTTTCGCGCAGCTTCTTTATTTCGTCTTGCAACAGCGACACAAGGTGATCGACATTTCGAGGCGCACAGCCGAATTGCACGATAATTGCAAAGCGATTTTGCGGCAGTTTGTTAAATCCTTCTGAAACCTGCGGGCTGTACACTTCACTCTCCGCTTCACGCAGGTGCTGCAATATCTTGATCTGCAGGATATCAGAAAGCGCCTTCAACTGTAGATTTGCCACTGGCCCGAAGTGATAATCGCCGCTAAGCACAACCCTGACGGTCGCCTTATTTTCAAGGCCCTTAAAGACTTTTTTGTCTAAAAGACCTGTCGGAATATGCTGGCCTAAGTTGCGCGGCTGCTCATGCTGGTGCGTTGTCGGCAATGAGCCAAGGTAGCGCTCCAGCAACGGCTGGAGCTTTTCAATAGTAAAGTTGCCTACAAATACAAAAGTAAAATTAGCCGCATCCGCAAATCGCTCCCGGTAAATGTCGTAGATCCGGTCGAGAGTTATGGCTTTCAGTCGGACTTCGGTAGGCGGCGCGTAACGGGGGCTGTAATTGCTCATGACATAATTGATCGTATCGGCAAAAACCTGGTTTGGGTTGTTGTAGCGGGTAGCCAGTTCCGCTATAGCTTTGTCCATGGTGTTTTTGAACATCAGCGTATCCTTACGCGGTGCAGTAAATTGCAGGTAGGTTAACTGCAAGGCGGTTTCGATATCCTGCGGTGTGGTGCTGGCATTGATGTTCTCAGACCGCACGCCGATGCTGGCAGAGGAACGCGCCACTTTGCCTGTAAGCACCTGGCTTAACTGTACCGAATTGAATGAGCCCAACCCCATAAGCGACATCAGACTGCCGGCATTGGAGGCTGCATCGAAATTGGTCCCGTCATACAGCGATGTGCCTCCGGGGCTGAAGGCGCTGTAAATAATCTGGTCATTTTTAAAGTCTGTCGGCTTCAATAATACCCTCAATCCGTTGCTGAGAGTAAGCTTGGTAACACCGATCTGTGGGATTTCCTCACGGCTGACTACTTTACCCGGCTTAGGAAAATCTGACAGCAGGGGTTTAACGACTTGCTCCTCTCGATAAGATTCGATCTTTTCCTCACCGATGGCATTCATCCAACCGCTTACTATAGCGGAATCTGGCAGGCCGCCTTTGTCTTTTTCAGGCGCGGTCACGATGATGTCCACATCCTTCGATTGCAGGTAGCTGTTCATCAGGGCCGTAATATCTGCCAGGCTGATGCCTTTGATATGGTCCTGCGTGAACTGATATTCCCAGGTTATACCGGGAGAAGCTTCACCATGCAGGAACAGATTCTGGTATTCCTTTACAAAATTGACAGATGGGGTTTTACCTTGTTCGCTGACAGCATTCTGCAGGCCGCGGAGGTAATTTTGCTTTGCCCTGTTCAGTTCCTTCTCGGTAAAACCATAACGTTTAATACCCTCCAGTACGCGCCAGGCTTGCGCAAAACCCTGCTGCAACTGCCCTTGTTTTACGTTCACCGTGAAGCTGAACATATCGAGGTTGTTCAGCAAACCACCGATGCCCATACTAACGCCGGTAAACGCGGGGTTCGGCAGGCGCGCCAATTGTGCGTTGCGGCGCGTGTCGATCAGGTTATTTAACAGATTACTTTTGATAGAATTCAGATAATCCTGTTCTGTCTTCAATGCGGGTGCCTCATGTTTCATGATCACATCAAGACTGACATCAGGTTGTTCCTTATCGGTTACAGCAAGGAACTGGATTTTACCGGTAAGCGGTATGGTATATGGTGTTCTAGGTCGCTCATTCGCCGGATTCTTTAAATCGGCGAATTTGGCTTTGACCAGTTTTTCAGCTTCATTTACATCGATATCGCCCACAATAATCAGCGCTTGCAGGTCCGGACGGTACCAGTCATGGTGAAATCGTTTGATGACCGCCGGTTTAAACCCGGTGAGCACTGCATCAAGTCCGATAGGCAGACGGTCTGCATAGCGGGCGTGATTCAGCAGAACCGGAAAGGTCTGACGGGTTATCCGGTCCCTGGCACCTTTACCGAGTCGCTCTTCTTCAAGCACTACACCGCGTTCTTTATCAATCTCTGGCGGATCAAGGGTTGCTTCCTGCGCCCAGTCGCGCATGATGTTGAGCCCCGTGCCAAACATAGCCGGATCATCGGTCGGGATAGGCAGCTGATACACGGTTTCGTCAAAGCTGGTAAAAGCGTTAAGGTCGGCTCCGAAACGTACACCAGCCTTCTGCAGGTAATCGATCAGCTCATTTTTAGGATAATGTTTTGTGCCGTTAAAGTTCATGTGTTCCATGAAGTGTGCCAGTCCACGCTGGTCCTCGTCCTCCAAAATAGAGCCTGCCTTATTGACAAGGTATAATCCCACTCTTTTATTTGGCTGCTCGTTATGCCGGATATAGTAGGTAAATCCATTGGCTAGTTTGCCGGTGCGTACAGCCGGGTCGGCAGGGATAGTCTGTGCCTGCGCGGATAAAAAGCTACACAGGACGATGCTGGTAATAGCTGTTTTCTTCAATAATTTGATCATTAATTTTTGTTTTCCGGTAGATTATTTGTTTAATAGAGATGCCAGTTTTTTCTGCAGGTCTTCACCGCGCAGGTTTTTAGCAATAATGGTCCCATCAGGGGCTATCAGATAATTTTGCGGGATGGATATGACATGATATAGTTTTGCAGCAGCGTTGTTCATACCATTCAGATCTGCCAGTTCCGTACAAGGCAAGCCATCGCTTTTTATGGCCTCCAGCCATGCGTTTTTTTGCCCTCCGGCATCTAACGAAACGCCCAGTACTTCAAATCCTTTATCTTTATAATTGTTGTAAGCCCTAATCAAATTGGGGTTTTCAGCTCTGCAGGGCCCGCACCAACTAGCCCAGAAATCAAGCAACACATATTTTCCCTTGTGGGATGATAAACTTACCGGCTTGCCCTCCGTATCGTTCATCGTAAAATCTATGGCTTTACTGCCAAGCGGGATCATTGCGTCATTGGCTGTTACCCGCGCATCAAATTCGGCAGCGGCTTTATCGAATTTCGCAACTATTTTTGCAATGGCCAGTTTATAAACTTTTGGTGCAGTTACCGGGAGACTGTGTTGTAATAAATCCACCAGTACGGTTTTCATGACCGTCGCCTCGCTCAGTTGGGACCAGGTGAGGTAGGGTGTTAGTACTGAGCCTGGGTGGTCCAGCGGATAGTACATGATCTCGTCAACAACCCGGGTATACATGGCTATTAAAGCTGATTGGGTTTTCTCATGAAATACCTGGTCTGTTTTGTACCGCTCACCCGCTTGCGCCTTTTTCAAAACCGCTATGGAATCCCTGGCGTCCCGGCCCATCGCCTCATACTCCCGCTGCGCCACGGCAGCAGAGCCGCTTACTTTTATGTTTTGCAAGCTTTCGCTTGCGGACACCTGCAATTCGCCCTTTTGAAGCATAATGCCTGCGGCGTTTTTGCCTAACGTAGTATGATTCTTATCGGTGGTGAGTATGCCCATGGATACGACGTTACCGGTACTGCCGGTCAGCGTAAATTTTCCAGCTGTCACCAACGCGCTGTCGGGTGTTAAATTTAATATCGGGATGTAGACCAGGTATATTTTGGCAGGCATATCCTTCATATTGGTCAATATGCCGTTGATCACCACATCCCTGGTTTGCCCAAATGATGTGTAAGCAATGGCGCTTAGCAGCGCTATGCCTGCTATCATTTTGTGAAATCTCATAGATTACAATTTGCTCGTTAAATCTTTTTCAGATCATTTGCCGAATAGAGACGCCAGCTTCTTAGCCAGGTCGTCGCCACGCAAATTTTTAGCGATAATTACGCCATTAGGATCCAGCAGAAAATTTTGGGGGATAGACTTTACATCATAAGTTTTTGCCGCAGCATTCGCCCACCCCTTCAAGTCGGAGACCTGGGTCCAGGCCAGGGCATCAGTTGCAATGGCTTTAATCCAGGCAGCCCTGGATGATTCTGCATCGAGTGATACGCCGAAAACGGTAAAGCCTTTACCCTGATATTGTTTGAAAAGCTTAACCACATTCGGGTTCTCTGCACGGCATGGTGCACACCAGCTGGCCCAGAAATCAACCAATACATATTTGCCTTTTAATGATGCCAGGCTGACCGGCTTGCCCGCCGGATCGTTTTGCGTAATATCTGCAGCCTGACTTCCCAGCGGCACTTTACTTTGGCCGTCCAGCGTTTTGGCCTGTGCCGCTTTGATGGCAGAATCTATGGTGACTTTAGTTTTATTATTTAGCCTGACAATTTCCAGTCCCAGTTTATCAGCCTTTACCTTTTCCGGAAGCAGGCTGATCAGGGTGTCCTTTCCTTCCTGTTTAATCAAGGGTAAGGCAACCAGGATATAGGTTCCATAAGGACTAATCCTGTTTTGCGGATTTACCTTAATGTACTTATACATGTTAACTATACCGGTTATACTGTTGCTGAAGGCCTGCCCGTTTATTTTTTTCTGCAATGCCTTGTCCGCTTTGTAAGCTTCTGTGATTTTTACCATTTTAATGGAATCGGCAGTTTTTTTTGTACTGCCCTTCATGTCATCGTACTGATGGTTGGCCAGGGAGCCGCTGCCGGTAACCTTGAGGTTATCGAGCGTGCCGTCGGAAGTTATGGCCAGCTCACCCTTATCTAAGACTACCGTAATTTTATCTTCGGCCATAACATTATGGCCTGATGTAATGAAGACCATAACAGGCTCATCTACGGTAAGCTGGCCGCTGAAATGATACGCGCCGTTTTTTACCTCGGCACTATCGGTCGGCTTGGAAAGTAACCCCATGGGAATCGCCTCCTTCAAATATACTTTTGAAGGCATCGGCGATATATTTTGCAATTTTCCCTTAATTGTAAACTGCAAAGTTTGTGCATGCACAGTCGCAGCTAAGAATAATCCTAATGCAGTAGTACCAAATAATTTACTCGTCTTCATATTGATTTTTGGACTTAATGTTTATAGGTGATAAAAAGTATGGCAGGCTGATCATCTGCCGAAAAAATGGCAGACGTGATTTTTTTTTTAATCAACTACCAATGATCATCAGAAACATATGACCGGCGCTCGCGCCGGTCATATGTTCTAAGGCATATTTTATTTTTTAATACCCTGGATTTTGTGTGAGGTGAGAATCCGCTTGAATTTCAGTTAATGGTAGGGGTATTAATGCTTTATAAGAGCTCCAGGTTCCGCCCTTCAATGGGGCCGCAACGCCCATAACCGCGTCAAGCTGGCCGGTTCTTTTCAGGTCGAACCAACGGTGCCCAAATTCCGTGAATAATTCTATTCTTCGTTCATTATAAATAGCATTTAACAGATCGCTTTGTGTCGTGGCTGTAGTATTACCCAGCCCCGCCCTGGTACGAATGGCATTCAGATCACTCTGTGCTCCGATGTTGTTGTTTTGCTGCGCGCGGGACTCGGCGCGGATGAGGTATTGTTCTGCCAGCCTGAACATGATCGGGTATTCAGTGATCAGCGATACGCTGGCAACGGAGTTTTGTTTGTATTTAGCCGCGTAATAGTAAGTGTTCGCTCCTGACGAAATTTTACCTACCCAATTGGAAAACCGGTTATCACCGCCTTCAAATGCGCCGAGCAGGCTATTGCTTAACGCATAGTCATTTGCTACACTGGTCGGTGCCGCAACCATCAACAGCACATTGACATCCGCATTGCCATAATTAACAGAAATTGATTGCAATTGCCAGATGGCCTCACGCGATGCCTTAAGGAAAACGTTGGTTAAAACAGGTTCCAATACATAGCTTGAGGCATTGATTATATTGGATGCCTGGGCCTCCGCATTTTTCCAATCCTTTGTATATAGATACACCCGCGACAGCAGCGCGTTTACAGCCTGCTTATTCGGTAAAATCCGGCTTGTGGTCGTAAGACCGGCCAGGGTTACGTAGGAATTGTCAGGTAACAGGCTTTGAGCATCGATCAGGTCCTTGATCACCTGCTGAATCACTGTCGCGGCAGGTGCGCGGCTCGCGATACTGTTTACGGCCGGATCTGTGCCAAGTATCAGCGGAACATCTCCGTATAGATTCACCGCGTTAAAATAGATAAAGGCCCTGATGAATTTTACCTCTCCCATTAGTTGTGCTTGTACAGCAGGCGTTAATGAAGCCGCTGAGGCTGAAGACAATCCTTGAATAACCGAATTACAGATAAATATCTCTGAATAAATTTCCGGCCAGTAGTAATTATTATTATTCAGGGTAGTAAGTGAATTGGCATAAAACAAATTCGGGGGCGAACTGGCGGGCGCAGCATAAAAAGTAAATTCATCGGCCGCCAGCCCCTGCAGGATCGAAATGCTTCCCGTTCCGTTATACATATGGCCTGATGAAGCCAGGCTTGACAAAAGGCCGCTTACTGCAGCTTCAGCAGTGCCGTCGGAGGTGTATACATTGGCTGTATTGATCAAGGTGGTTGGCGCGCCAATATCTATTGCTTTTTTACAGCCTGAAATCCCTGCTACCATTATCAGCCCTGCCAGGCAGATCAATATTTTTACGGTTTTTATATCGTTATATCGTTTCATTGTGTTTTTATTAAAGGGTTAATCTTAAACCGGCGGTAATAACTCTTAACGGCGGTAGTGAAAAAACGCTTTGCGTTTCCGGGTCAAGGCCTTTGTAACCTGTGATGGTTAACAGGTTATCGCCTTGTAAAAATATACGCGCGCTATGCATGCCCAATTTTTCCGAAATCGTTTGTGGTAGCGAATAGCTGAGCGCGAGATTTTGTAAGCGGATATAAGAAGCATCTCCGTAAGCAAAATTGCTTTGTGTCAGATCTCCCTGGTATAAAATTAAGAGGAAGTTGGTTCCGTACCGCTGAACATTGGTAATATCGCCGGGCTTTTGCCAGCGGTTCAACGCAATCGGAAGCGTATTGCTCGGACTATAGCCGGGAGGACTTGTAAGGTTACCATATTCATTCAAACCTCTTTGCTTGACAAACCTAAACAAAAAGCTAAGCGTGAATTGCTTATAGTTAATGTTGTTTTGTACCGAACCATAAAAATCCGGATTGGTGTTGACCAGTTGGGTTTTGTCGGCTATTGGATTTGGAAGAGATGCAAAACTGCCGTTAGCAGCTATAACCCGGTAGGTACCGGTTTGAGGGTCTACCCCTCCAAATTGATAGGCTTTAATAATATTAACCGGCTGCCCGATAACATAGGTGTTGGCATAGGGCGAAGATGTGAGACCCGGAAACTTGGTTAGTTTGTTGCGATCACTGGTAAAAATAACGGTTGTTGTCCAGGTGATGTCTTTACTGGCGATATTGTGTGTGGTAAGTGTTGCATCAAAGCCTTGGTTTTGAACGGTTGCCGGGAGATTTTCAGCGATTGAATTGAAGCCGGTAATTACCGGAAGCGTTGCCCCGGTTAACAGGCCCGTGGTGCGATTACGGTAAAAGTTGGTTTCAAACGAAATGCGGCCTTGCAGGAATTGAAGTTCCAGGCCTAATTCCGCTTTGGTGGTGGTTTCCCAGGACAGGTTGGGATTCGGTAAGCGGGTCGGTGTGAGGCCTGAAACACCGCCGTATACTGCTGAACTTGATGAAGAACCGAGACTGCTGTAGGTGCTTAAATAAGAATAAGGGGAAATATTATCGCGGCCGGTAGTTCCGTAGCTGCCGCGTAATTTACCAAAACTTAAAAATGATACATTGTTTTTGATCAAACCTTCTTCAGAAAATATCCAGCCCGCACCTACGGCTGAGAACAAATGGTATTGCCTGTTTTGGCCAAAATTACTCGAGCCATCATCACGACCGCTTAGGTCGATATAATATTTATCCGCCCAGTTATAGTTGATACGGCCAAATGTTGCAGCGAGTTTGTTTGGATAAATGGCATAAGGAAATGCCGAGTTAATACTGGTGCCTCCGGTAATGCTGCTTAATAACAGGTCTGTAGAATATCCTGAGGCCGATAAAGCTACATTGGAATAGCTTTCATCCTGTAAACTGCCGCCTAAGGTAGCTGAAAGCTTACCACGGCCAATTTTTTTATTATAATTAACTTGTGGCTCAATACTCCAGGCATAAGAGTTATCATAAGTGAAGGTGCTTGTGGGTATGCTAAGGGCATATGGCGGTGTAATAGTAGAAGGTGAGCCCAAAAACTCGTTCAGGTTTTGCTTATTATAGCCTGTTGATAGTTTTATCTCCAGCTCAGGAATAGGCCTGTAGCTCAAAACAAGGGTTGAGGTCAGGTTGGTTCGCGGTGAGTTGTTAATGTAATTGCGCGCTAACAGTGGGTTCGCAAACGTATTGTTCTGAAAATTAAGCGCGCCGGTCGAGGTATACAATGCCGGGGCATCCGGCGGCAGGGTTCGCGCCGTGTACGTATAGTCAGTTTGGCCCATGGTGTTGATATCATACATATATCCGCCAATAAATGAGGCCGTAAACTTCTTATTGCTCGTACTGCTGTTCAGGCTTACCGTTAAATTTGCGCTTTGGTCGTTACCGGATACCGGTTGAAGGCTGGTTAAGTAATTGTAACCGCCGCTGATCCGGTACTGCATCAGGTCGCTGCCGCCGGAGATGCCTAACTGTGCATTCGTAGTATGCCCAAAACCGCCAATCAGTTTTTTTTGCCAATTGGTACTGCGGGTGGTATCCCAAACGCCGTTTATGTCAACATCACCGATAGGGTTGATAGCTGTATTGTCATTAGTGTGGGCCTCTCTACGCATTCGCAGGTATTGCTGCAAATTAAGTAAGGGCACCTCTTTAGCGACATCGTTTACACCGGTGTAAAAGCTTGCGTCTATGGTGGCTGAGCCTGCTTTGCCTTTCTTAGTAGTGATCAGGATAACACCATCGGCACCTCTTGATCCGTAGATAGCTGTTGCATCAGCATCCTTTAATACGCTGATACTTTCAATGTCGTTAGGATTGATAAGGCTCAAGGCATCGTAAGCCCTGTTTCCTGTACCGTTGGCGCTGCGGACGCCGGAGGTAGTATTAAGGCTTTCTACACTTCCCCCGATGAATGGGACCCCGTCAATTACATATAACGGTACTGTCCCCGGATCATTTTGACCCGGTAAACCGTTTAGGCCTGGCAGGCCATTAAGGCCGCGTATCGTTACTTTGTAGGTACTGGTTACGTTACCCGTATTTTTGGCCACGAGCATTCCCGGAACCGTCCCTTGTAACACATCAAGCACATTTGTGGTAGGGTATTGCGCTATAGTTTTTGCATCCACGGTGGTTACGTCGCCGGTGTTGGCACGTTTGGTCGTCGTGCCGTACGCTATAACCTGCACCTCATCCAGTTTGCTGATATCTTCCTTCAACGTGATATACGCCGGATTTTTTAGCTGATCGGCCGGGATCTCCTGGGTTATAAAACCAATGAATGAAAACTGTACAATGGCATCCGGGATGGTGACAGCCACAACGAATAAGCCTTTTTGGTTAGTAATAACGCCAATATTAGTGCCCTTTATCTTGACATTTACGCCCATCAGCGGATTCCCGCGCTCATCCGTTATTTTTCCTGAAAGGACGGTTGCCGGCAGTTCCGGTTTAAGTAGTGCTTTGGTGGTTTCAGCAAGCGGTTTTTCTTTTTCCTTGATAACAACATTTTTATCCTGTATGGTAAATCCGAAGGGTTGGCCTGCGAATAGCTGTTGAAGTACATCGTTAAGGTCTGCGTTCGTAACGTTAAGGCTCACGGGTTTGGTGTCGTTGAGCGTACTGTTGCTGTAGAAAAAGTTATAGCCGGTTTGGTCGCTGATCTGGTCAAGGACATTACTCAGCGGACTGTTCCTGACCTTCAGGCTCACCTTCTGGGCATAGGTCATCGCACTGACCTGCATAATTGCGAATAATAATAGCAGCGTTGTGAGTTTCATCACCATTAAGAGTTTTTTTGTGCGGCCGCGGGGCTGCACAAAGGGGTCAAAGTAAATTTTGTACATTTGCTTAGTCTGGGTTGAGCAGCATGCCTTTAGGTTGTCGAGACGGTGGGCACCTGCGGTTCTTAAATAGTTATCATTAATTGTTTGGACGGTCCTGATTGGGGTCATTCCGGCTAATACCGGGGTGGCCTTTTTGTTTGCAGCAACCGGAGGCTAAGTATCGGGTTATTGAATAACGGTGACCCTCCTTCCTTCGATTTTAAAGTGTACGTGGTTGGTAAGTTCCATCATATGCAATACGGCACTGATCGGGCTTTTTCTTGAAATACGCCCGCTGAACTTATCTTTCGGAGGAGTACCCTGGTAACGTACCTCGATATTATACCAGCGGGCAAGCTGGCGCATGATGGTCTGAATATCGTCGTTCTGAAAACGGAAATTGCCATCCTTCCAGGCGGTAATCCTGGTGGCATTAACCGGCTGTACCTGGAATTGGTCAGCTCCTAACTGCGCCTGTTCGCCGGGTTTTAACTTGATACTGCTGCTTATATCCTTACCCGGGCTATACGCCTGAATGCGTACTTCCCCATCAACCAGGGTGGTTTTTACCACAGGCTCATCCGTATAACTATTGATATCGAAGCGGGTGCCTAAATCTTCTACGGTCTGGGTTTCGGTTTTCACGCGAAATGGCTGGCTTTCATTATGAGTTACCTCGAAATAAGCCTCACCGGTGATATTTACCAGGCGCTCCTTGCCGTTAAAGGCCACCGGGAACGTAATGGAGGAAGCGGCGTTCAGCCAAACTTTAGTACCATCTGCCAGGACCAACGGATAGGGTGACTGCTCCCCGATCGCTGTGCTCAGCGTGTTATAAACTACCTGACCCGCTGATGGAACATTCGTTTGATAAACAATGTTGTTTTGGCTGGCATTAATAATAGTCTGGTTTTGTTTGGCCAGTTGTCCGATTAATCCCTTGGTCAGAACGATCTTTTGACCATTCGCCAGCGTAAGTGTTGCCTGGTTATGACCGGGCGCAATATCGTTTCTGTCTAATTTTGCAACTTGCTGTTCGGATGTCTGTTTATGTAAGATAAAATAAGCACCGAAGGAAAATCCCACGATGATAGCTGCTGCGGCGGCGATACGGGGCCACAAGCGGATCACTTTTGCTGGTGTAGCCGTTGTTTCCGTTTCTTTGAAAATATACTGGAGTACACGCGCCTTTGCAGGATCACTGAGTTCTGCCGGCTCCTCCTGAAGTTCATAGGCCACTGAGATCAGTTGCTGTATCAGTTCAGCATAGGCCGGGTCTTCTACATAATCAAGGAATTCCTGCTTTTCGTCGTCAGTTGCCATCAGATCCAGGTATTTTTGAAAAAGTGCAGTTACCTTTTGGTCGTCATTCATTTTTTTATCAAAATTAGCATTAAGTTAAGTTTAACTTAATCTTGGTTTCTAATAATGACACACAACTGAGAGGTGGGGGTAGTCAGATTTTACATTATTTTTATTTTAAATATAAATTTCTCTTTTAAAACCATTTTTTCTTAGTTAAATCAAAATTA
>NZ_MPPL01000001.1:4779350-4779647 GCF_001911425.1 Mucilaginibacter polytrichastri
CCCAATACAAAGTCCGCTTTTATCGATTTTTCAACATTTATTTATCCTTTGCTGGTTATAAGTCGCGTTCGCTGGATATTATACAATTATAATTCACGAAAGCCTTGCTGCACTTTTAACCGTAAATTTAGCCGGAGTTCCAAAAGCTATTAAATAAAACAGCGGTGTATGGAATTTGTCATCCATTACCAGTCAAACTAACCCGGTAATAAGAAAATCCCACCGTTAGGACGGTAATTTAAATTCGGGGCAAATTATTTATTTAACAGTAAAAGGAAAATTAACGGCGGGGAAATC
>NZ_MPPL01000001.1:4779660-4848271 GCF_001911425.1 Mucilaginibacter polytrichastri
TTCACGGATAGCATTCAATGCCAGCTTCATGTGATAATGTACGGTATCAGGAGAAATATTAAGCTGTTGGGCGGCCTCCTCATATTTCAGGCCTTCCTGTCGGCAAAGGATATAAATCTTTTTTTGTTGCAGCGGCAGCAGTTGGATAGCCTCATCCAGTAACCGTGTAGTCTCGCGGAGATCCAGGTCATGTTGGGTACTGTTATCTAATTCTGATAAGCCTTCGCCAATGCGTTTGTTGGCTTTAGCGTGGCTGGCGACCTGGCGCAGCAGGTTAAATGCATGATTACGCACCAGGCGGTTAAGGTAAGCACCGAAGCTCTCAATGGTATTGAGCTTATCCCGGCCATACCATACCTTTAAAAAAATATCTTGAACGATTTCTTCAGCCAGATCCTCAGAATAGGTCAGTTTCAGGCCAAAGCCAAACACATATTTTTGATAGTAATCGAAGATTGTTGTAAAAGCGCGCTGATCCCCCTGTACAACCTTTGCCAGCAGTTCTGTTTCATCATTCAGGGGTTTAATCGCCATTATTCGCCAAAACGAATCTACTCTTAATTTTTGAAAAATCAAGCCTTCACCGCTAGACAGGGCTGGTCTATAAGCTGATAAGCTATATAACTGGCCTTTAGGCCTTCGGTACTGCTAACCGCTCCATATCGTCAACAAAGCTTCGCATGAAAAACATCGAGACCCAAACCAGCATTTGGTTCTCTTTTAATAAACTTATGCTCCAAGTCAAAATCTATTACTTTCGGTCAGGCTTGACTATTAAATTGGCTTTGTCGTTGACAAGAGTGATTTTTTTTAATAAACTCCCAGATAAACAACCCAATGGATTCAATTACCTTGCTACACTATTGCCCAATAAACCCAAAGAGTCCATATATATTTGTCTTAGTTTTTTATATTCATTTAAAGCTTAAAATCGCAAAGCGGCGAACATATCCGAAATAAAATAATTAAGGCTTAATTTAATCCAAGATGACGTTTGATCGCAAGTGCCAAATGATCTTAACCTTTAATTACCAAAGCGAAAACTGCCAAAAGACAGTTTTCGCTATTCAACTACAGTTTTTAAGATTTAAAAAAGAATTGCTCGGCAACAATTTTCCCGTCGTTTACATCGTAAACACCAATCTCGTCCAAAACAGCTCTGTAACCATTTTTATAAGTGATATCCATTTTTATTCCAATCGCAAAATGGTCCGCCGCTACTAATGGATCTGTTACCGAAGCTGAATGAACTTCAGCGATTTGGCTCATCCAGGCATTGCTTTTTTCGTAAACCGCGGCTATGCCTTCAACTTTATCTCCATTACCTTCGATACTGATGATATCAGCTGAGTAAAATTTTTCTTTGGCTTCCTTGTTTTTTCCTTCGCGAACCAGGCTTACCAGTTCTTCAGCGATTTGTTTAATTTCCATGATTTGTTATTTTTTAAAAATTGTATTTATTGATTTACTTTCTTTTCGTATGGTTGGTGCTACCTTTGTGCCATATAGCTCAATCGCCTTCATAATTTGCTCGTGAGTTGATCTCCCGGTAATTAATTGCGCCATATAACGTGTGTTACCGAATAATTCATGCAGGTGCATGATCTTATCAATTACCTGCTGTTCATTCCCGACGATCAGGGGACCATTATTGCGTAAATATTCAAATGAGGATTTATTCATCGGAGCCCAGCCTCTTTCGCGCCCTACCTGGTTCATGATCTGTTCATAAGAAGGATAAAACTCGTCATCAGCACGTTGTGAATCTTCCGCTACATAAAACTGGGTAAGAATACCTAATTGTAACGCGCTGCTGTCATGTCCTGCTTTTTCTGCAGCAAGCCGGTAATTATTAATTAATGGTACGTACTGGCTGGGTGAGCCGCCAAGGAGAGCCAGGGTCATAGGTAGGTTTAGCATTCCTGCCCTGATGGCTGATGATGGTGTACCACCGACAGCGAGCCAAACCGGGATAGATTCCTGCAAAGGGCGTGGATATATGCTTTGATTCTTTAATGAAGGCCTGTGCAGGCCCTTCCAGGTCACAACGGTTTGTTTATTGATCTTTAAAAGCAAATCCAATTTCTCCGCAAACAATGAATCATAATCACTCATGCTATAACCGAACAATGGAAATGACTCCGTAAATGACCCTCTGCCGGCCATGATCTCGGCCCGTCCTCCGGATAGCAGATCTACCGTAGCAAAATTCTGAAACACCCTTACAGGATCAGTCGAGCTCAACACAGTCACCGAACTTGAAAGACGTATATTTTTTGTAATGGATGCTGCTCCCGCCATCATGATCTCTGGCGCGGTGATAACAAAGTCCGGCCGGTGGTGCTCACCAAATGCAAATACATCCAAACCTACCTCGTCGGCAAGCTTTACCTGTTCCAGCATTTCCTGAACTTTTTTATGAGCATTGGTAGCATGTCCATATCCCATATCGGGTGACACTTCTCCGAATACACTTATTCCTAATTCCATAATTATCTAATATTTCTTTGCGTTGCAAAATTGTAAGATATACTTTAGATTTGAAAGGGCTTTCCAAATGTAAAGCGCTTTCCCGTGGGAAACTAATAATTGAGTTATGCCAAATAAAAACGAAGGAGTTATACTTTCTGATGGCTGCAGAAGGAGACTGCAATCCATCCAGGACACGATGGATCTGTTAGCCGGAAAATGGAAGATCCGCATCATCGGAACACTCGGCTTTGGCCCAAATTATTTCATGTCGTTACAGCGGCAAGTAGAGGGCATCGGATCAAAAATGCTTTCGAAGGAATTGCAGGAGCTGGAGGTAAACGGTTTAGTTAAGCGCATGGTTTACGACACCAAACCAGTTACTGTAAAATACGAACTTACGCCGTATGGAAATACGATAGCGCCCATTATTGACGAAATGGCCAAATGGGGCGAAATACACCGGGCGAAAATATTACAGGAATAATTGCTTCAGGGGTAAGCTATTCCTGAATATCAATACCAGCAAAAGCATATCACTGACGTCAGGTCATCCGATTATTCATAATTGCTCGTGCTGCATTTCTGCGATATCTATTTTATTTAAAAAGTCAAGAACAGTGGCAATGATGGCTTCAGGAGCGTCTTCCTGCATCAGGTGACTGGAATTATCAATAAGCCTTAAAGAAGACCCTGATATAAGTTTGTGTAATTTTTCACCTTCAGTTTTTGGTATCCACTCATCTTTTTCGCCCCATAAAATAGAAACAGGACAACGCATATGTGCATATCCTGGTTCTATTTCTTTGATATACTGATCACTCATTTGTGCTACCTGCCGGTAAAAAGCGGATTGTCCTAATTCACCGAACCAAGGTTCTGTATAGAGGGACATCACGTCATCATTTAGCTCATTGACCACCGAATTTCCGATATAAGCCTTTATTATTGCCTGATGAATATAAGCCGGCAGATCCGAGAAAACCTTTTCGTTATTTCTTACTGCCTGTACAAAGGGTGAACCGAAAGGGCTTAGCGCAACAGGGTCGATAAGGGTTAATGACCGGTAATCGGCATTATTTAAAATATGCGCACGTAATGCAGTTGCGCCGCCGAAATCATGTGCTACAACATCCGGCCTTTTTATTTCCCAATATTTTAAAAGCGCAGCAAACAGCTGGTTTTGGACGCCTAATGAGACATCTTGTCCATCTTTTTTTTCTGACTTTCCGTAACCTAATAAGTCAAAATAATATACTTTACGATGTGTCGCAAGGTAAGGTGATATTCTACGCCATACAACGGAAGAGAAGGGGGTGCCATGCAAAAGCACAAGCGGATAGCCTTCTCCCATAACGCCATAATTTACGCGCTGGCCCTCATACTCAAATTCAAAAGGTAGGTGCCATTCTGTTGCGGCTATTCTTCCAGTTAGATGGGGATCATTTTTATTTCCTGTCATATATATTTTTTAAAAACTTAAAAAGCGAAAGTCATCGCTTCCGGTTACAGCATAATCAATAATCTAACAAGCGCTTTTTAATAAATGTTTTCTGATCTAAGGCTTTAAATGCCCTATGAGCTTTTCAAAAAAGCAATTTGAGCTTCTGGCAAAACCTTTTAGTTGTAGGTAAGCCGTTCTTTGTATGATAAAATCTTTATATGACAAATTCAAAGAAGATACTGGCAGTTGCGGTGATGTTTACTTTAATGAATGCCAGTTGCTCGCGTAAAATTTCTATTACGCCTCAACAGGCTGCAACCATGAGTCGTCCGTCTGTTGACACGCTGAAAAATTTCAAAGTCATTCGTTTACCAATAATTAAGCCGTCGGACAAGTTGTTGATTAAGGCGAGAGGACAGTTTGGATTGCATGAAGCAGGTGAATTGAAAGATATGATGGCAAGATTTAATCCTTTGATTACGGATACTATCATCGGTGATGTTAAAGTTAAAATTATCACGCCGGTTCATATTAATCCAGCGTACGCAGGTAAAATTGCGATATATATTCACGGAGGTGGATTTATTATGGGTTCACCTACTGATCGTACCAGTATGTTAATGGCTAATGAAATGGGCATTAAAACCTTTTCAATTGATTATTCGCTGGCACCTGAAGCTAAATTCCCGGTTGCTATGAACGAATGCGTAACCGTTTACCGACATCTTGTCCAACAATATCAGCCGCAAAACATTACATGTTGGAGCATATCCGCGGGCTGTACGCATATGCTGGCTATGCTTATCAAGGCTAAACAGGACGGTTTGCCGATGATTAATTCCATGGCCCTGTTATCACCGGCCGCAGATATCAGCGGCAACGGAGACGCTGTAAAATCGAACGACGGCAGGGATATTCTGGGCTACAGGAACCAGGCGGATAAAATGTTTGCCGCCCCATTTGCCGGAAATGCCAGCCTGACAGATCCCCTAGTTTCACCGGTGTACGCTACCTACCCAAGCGATTTCCCGGCAACAATATTGGCGACATCGACCCGCGACTTATTTTTAAGTAACGCTGTGCGCACCCATTGGAAAATACGCAACGCTGGCGGAAACGCCGAACTGCTGGTTGCCGAGGGGATGTGGCACGCTTTTCAGAGCTATCCCGATTTGCCAGAGGCTGCAGAAAACCGAAAGGCTGTACAGCAGTTCCTCTATTACAAGCTGGTACAGGCAGATACTGCAAAAAATACGGCATTGGTTAAAAGGTTTATCATCGAAGTGATCAACGGTCAAAAATTTGAATTGTTAGGCGAAATATGGGCACAAGATATGATCTGGCACGGTGGCAGTATGGGAGATATTACCGGGCTGCCTGCTTACAAAAAAATGATGGAAGCCAGCGTATCAGGCTCTTTTTCAGCTATGCATTTATCCATCAGGAACATTATCGCCTCAGGTAACAAAGTAGTTGTTTATTTCCAGAACAGTGGTAAAAATATCGGACCATTTATGGGTAACAAGGCGACCGGCAAGCATGCTGCCTGGGATGGTATGGGAATCTATCGGATCAGCAACGGAAAAATAGCCGAAGCCTGGTTTTCTGAAGATTTGTTGAGTATGTTTCAGCAGCTCGGCTTTCTTAAATCTGGGAATTAATGAATTTATTGGAATCCATTATCCATTATTATAACGGTGAAGTACGTCACGGCTTCTATGGCGCGCTTCTCGGGGGCCTGCTGCTGATTGCCGGTGCCTTGCTATGGAAATGGGCGGGGCCGCTATCCCTTCTGAAAGGGCTGTCATGGCCAATGGTGCTGATCGGACTTCTTGTTGGCATAGGTGGTGCGGCGAGTAGCTTTGTAACCCGCAAAGCTATTCCCGCGCGTGTGGAACAATACAGGAAGGATCCGGCAACATTCCTGGAACAAGAATCCGTTAAAGTTGAGAAAACACATAAGTCCTGGTCAGGCATCCGGCTATTCTGGGGAATACTGAGTTTTGGCGGATTAATTTTATCACTTACTATCGGCCGGCCATTCTGGCTTGGTGTCGGGCTTGGCACATTGGCATCGGGCATATTATTATCTGTATTTGAGCATTATTCCATGAAGTTTAATGAACAATACTACCAACAGGTTACAACCGCAGCCAGCTCAAACGCGGTGCTGAATCAACCAGTTAACAGACCGGCAAAACAGTTTATGCAGGTAATTGCAAAGCCCCCCGTAGTAATTGAACGCACGTTGGTACCTAACGACCCTGATACGACGCAATGCAGCATAAATCAAGCTGATGACAGCCTGAATTCCCGATCTTTGGCCACAATTATCCCCGGCACTACAACTGTGGCTTCTAATACCGTAATTCCGGACACCCCGGCAATACTAACCGGGGCTTTGGATATAATATCAATTCCGCAATCGAAACGAAAAAGGAAATTGCTGGACTATTACAATTCTGATTTGATCAAGGATGGCGGTATCAGCGCTAAGCGATGCTGGTTCCGTAAAAAGTATATTAAGGAATAAATAACGCTGTAAACAAAAAATAATGAATAAAGTAGCATTAGTAACCGGCGCTTCTGCCGGCATCGGCGCGGAAACCGCCCGCTTATTAGCTTCAAATGGCTATACTGTCTATGGTGCAGCACGCCGTATAGACAAAATGAATGATCTTATAGATGCTGGTATAAAAACGATAGCTATGGATGTATCGAAAGACGAATCAATTGTAAATGCCATACACCAAATCATTGCTGAACAGGGCCGTATCGATGTGCTCGTCAACAATGCGGGTTTCGGTTTGTATGGCGCTATCGAAGATGTTGCCATCGAAGATGCCCGCTATCAAATGGAGGTCAACGTTTTCGGACTGGCAAGATTGATTCAGTTGGTATTGCCGCATATGCGGCAGGAGCGTTATGGAAAAATCGTTAATATTACCTCCATCGGCGGCAAAATGGCGACCCCGCTTGGCGGTTGGTATCATGCCAGTAAATTCGCGGTAGAGGGATTAAGCGACAGTCTTCGATTAGAGGTGAAACCGTTTGGTATCGATGTGATCATCATTGAACCGGGCGGTGTTAAAACGGAGTGGGGAAATATCGCTTTTGCCCACGCGAAGGAGGTATCCGGCAAAACCATATATCAAGATCTTACAGTTAAAGCAGAGGGTATTTATGAAAAAACAGCAGAAAAAAATGTCGAACCTATTGAAATAGCGGAGCTTATTAAAACAGCCATTGAAGCGGACAAGCCTAAGGCGCGTTATGTAAAAGGGTATCTCGCAACACCGACGCTAATGGCTAAAAAATGGTTGAGCGACGGCCTGTTCGATAAAATAATTATGAGCCAGTTGAAATAGACATTTTAAATAT
This sequence comes from Mucilaginibacter polytrichastri, assembly GCF_001911425.1. Taxonomy (GTDB): domain Bacteria; phylum Bacteroidota; class Bacteroidia; order Sphingobacteriales; family Sphingobacteriaceae; genus Mucilaginibacter; species Mucilaginibacter polytrichastri. The sequence continues at coordinate 4,786,955 of NZ_MPPL01000001.1, forward strand.
TATCTTTAAATCAGGCTTGGCCATATTATGAAAAAAGATGAGCTTCAGTTTAATATTTTATATTCCTGCACCGATGAACGAAAGCGCGGTCGGGAACAACTAGTTACGGAACATGTCCTGTGTTATGTTTTATCCGGAAAGGTTCAATTCCACACTAACCAGGGGATGTTCAGCTATGGTGCTGGTACGATTGGCTTACTGCGGAAAAACCTTTTATTAAAATCTGTAAAATACCCGGCGGCGGATGGGACGGCGTTTCAGTCATTCAATATCTTTTTAGATCAGGAAAGTCTTAAAAAGTATCGCGCGCAGGAAAACACAGCTGCCAATGGCGTTTATGCGGGCAACCCTATAGTTGACTTATCTGATGATATTTTTATTAAGGGATATTTTGATTCCGTTTTGCCGTATTTCAACACCGACGTTCCCTTAACGGATTTAATGGCTAACCTTAAGACCAATGAAGCCATAGCGTTGCTTTTGAGGCATGACTCATTAAGCAATCTTTTATTTGATTTCAGTGCCTCTTTTAAGATTGATCTGGAAGCATTTATGAGTCAAAATTATACCTATAACATTCCAATAAAACAATTTGCCCTTTTGACGGGCCGAAGTTTGGCCACGTTTAAAAGAGATTTTAAAAAGGTCTTTCAAAATTCACCGGAAAAATGGCTGGTTCAAAAGAGGCTGGAGCAGGCTCACTTCCTGATCGCGCAACAAAATCAAACGCCGTCTGCGGTATACCTGAATGTCGGATTCGAGAATCTTGCTCATTTCTCTACTTCGTTTAAAAAGCTATTTGGCTATAACCCATCAACGCTTTGATATTTGCAGGATACGGTTTATAAAAACCGGCATGATCAGCGATTGACAAATTCTCAACGGCTTGCGGTTTATATTTCTGGAAAAAAGTATGCGCAGCCTGCACTAAGCAGCGCTACTTCTATTAATTAACTATTTACCGATCCTAAAATGAACGATTGTGCGGAGGATCAAATTTTATTGATTGCATGTCAGAACTATAATTTTGACTCAATTATTATCCAGCTTTTTAAGATATTCAGGCATCAGGACCAGCTTAATGTAATTTTCGCCACTTAAATACTTGCCGGCCATTGTTCTAACATCTTCGGGTTTTACGCCATTCATCAAACTATCGTAATGATTAACCTGGTCGAAATCCTGGCTGTTTTGCAACTGGAGATTCAAGTAGGCCAGCCAGAAATTATTGGTTTTTAATTGGGGTTGAAAACTGGTTTTGTCCTCTGCACGCCACTTATCGACATTACCCTGTAGCGGACCGTTAGTTTTTAACTTATTAATCTCATCCAATGTCGAAGCGATTAGTTTGTCCACATTTTGTGGTGAGCACCCAAAATGCACGATAAAATTGTAACGCTGTTGCGGTAGTTTTGCCTTGCTGACTTCAACACCAGGGCTATATACGCCACTTTCGTCTTCGCGTAACCGTTCTAACAAGCGTATTTCCAGCGATTCTTTCAAAGCATCCATTTTAACATTATTATCCGGATTATAATCATACTTGCCGGTATACACAAGGTAAACTGTGGCTTTGGGCTCACTGCCTTTATATACTATTTTTTCAATTCGACCACTCGGCGCATGAATGTTTAAATCGACTCCCATCTCATGCTGATTTGTTGAAGGTAACGAGCCCAGATATTTTTCTAAAAGTGGTTTAATGGTATTAGTATCAATGCTGCCTACAAATGTGAAGGTAAAATTGCTCGCGTCTGCAAAGCGCTCTTTGTAAATTCGATAGGCCTTTAGCAAGTTGATCAGCTCCAGCTTCTGCAGGGTTGGCCCGGTTCGTCTGCTATTGTAATTTCCCATAACTGCGCTTACAGTATCTTTAAACACACTTGAAGGATCATTGCTCCGATTAGCTAAACCTGCTTTGGAGCGCGCTATGAGTCCATTGAAAATTGCGGAATCCGCTCTTGGCTCAGTAAAATATGCGTAGATCATTTGCATAGCAGTTTCCAGGTCGGTGACACTAGAGGAACCATTTATGCCTTGGTACTGTTCTGTTATATAGGGTTGCACGCTTAGCTGCTTACCTTCCAAGTATTTACTTAATTCGTCAATATTATAATTCCCTATGCCATTTGCTGCAATAACGCCCGCGGCACTGGATGCAGATTGATAATCAGCATCATTGTACAATGAAGTTCCACCTGGAGCGAAAGAACTGAAGATTATTTGGTTGTTTTTAAAGTCAGTTGGTTTCAATAGTACTTTTAACCCATTACTTAAGGTGAGGGTCGTAATATTAAATTCATTATTTTTCGTTTCGCTTTTAATTTTTCCAGGAACAGGCATCGTGCTTATAAGCGGCTTGGCATTTATATCATCCTTATAAGGCTTAAGGTCTTCTGCTTCGACATTGTTAAGCCATGTGTTGACAATAACCTCGTTGGGCAGGCTATTCTTATCTTTTTCAGGTGCTAAAATGAGTATATCCCTGTTGATAATAGTGATGTATGTTTTAGCAAGATCATTAACATCTGTTAAGTTGATGCCGGGTATTTCCTCTTTGGTTAACTGGTACTCCCTTTCTATTCCGGGGGATGCCTCGCCGGTTAAAAAATAAGCTTTGTATTCACTTACATAACTGTTTGAATTGGTTTTACTTTTTTCCTTAACAGCGCTTTCAATTCCGTTCAAGTAAGCTATTTTCGCTCTGTCGAGTTCTGTCGATGTAAAGCCAAATCGTTTCAATCTCTCTGTTTCACGCCACACTGCTTTCAATCCTTGCTCTAACTCACCCGGTTTCGCCTGTACGCTGACATTATAAGAATTTAAACCGCCCATAAAACCTGAAATATTTGCGCTACCACTCACAAACGGCGGATTGGATTGATTTAGTAATTCTGCATAACGGTCGGCTAACATCTGGTCAAATAGGCCTTGTATCAATGCAGTGCGGTAATCATCCTTAGTTCTTAATCCGGGTGCTTTATGTTTTATTAAAATTTCGGCTTCAGTGGTCGTCATTTCTTTATCCGTGACTACTAAAAAATGGTTTTTGCCGGTTAGTGGTACTATATATTTGATACGTGCTCTTTCATGTGGAGGGTTTTTTAAACTGGCGAACTGTTGTTTTATCTGTGTTTCGATCTGATCGACATTTATATCGCCTACAACAATCAAAGCCTGCAAATCTGGTCGATACCAATCATTATAAAAACGAGCGATAACGGGGCGCTTGAAATTATTTAGGACAGTGTCCAATCCAATTGGAACCCGTACCGTGTACCGGGAGTTATTCAGGATAGCTGGGTAATATTGCCTTTGCATCCTTTCGCTAGCACCTTTACCTAAGCGCTTCTCTTCCAGCACTACACCACGCTCTTTATCGATCTCTCCCGGGTCGAGAAGTGCCTCATGCGCCCAATCGCGCATAATTTCCAAAACGCCTTTAAGCAGTTCCGGTTTGTCCGAAGGAATTGGCAACTCATAAACTGTTTCATCAAAGCTTGTATAAGCGTTAATATCCGCACCGAAGCGAACTCCTGCCTTTTGCAAATAATCTATAAGTTGGTTATGCGGAAAGTGTGTAGTCCCGTTAAAGCTCATATGCTCCAAGAAATGAGCCAATCCCTGTTGATCGTCATCTTCCAGCACCGAGCCTACTTTATTCACAAGATACATCATTACACGTTTTTTGGGCTCTTCATTATGGCGTATGTAATAGGTAAAACCATTTGCAAGTTTTCCTGTACGTACCGCGGAATCTAAGGGAAGAGCGGGTTCAATTTTTTTTGCCTGCTGGCAAATGCCATTGACATAAAATAAATTTACTATGGTTATTAATAGTATATAGCGTATGTAATAAAAGCGTTTTTTCATTTTATCGTTTTGTGCCACAAAATTGTAGCTGATAGGTATATAAGTTAATTTAGCTAATTCTGCATTTGTTCATTCTTAAATTTATTTAACGAAAAACAATTACCAGTATGAAATATCTTAGACTTTGCACTTATTATTTGTCGTTAATTGCCAATCGCATAACTGACTTTACTGCTGAGAAGCCATTATTTTTCTAAAAGCATCAAGACGTTTGTTTAACATTTCTTGGAAGGGCTTTTTCTGTTCGGCTGTCAAAACCGCTTCCACCTTCCGAGCGACAGCATTCATTTGTTCAATCAAATAGTTTAATATCGCCTTGGTATTATGAGTAGTTTGCCAGCTTTTCATCTTAGCCTGCTCAGCTTTATCATTTGCTTGTTTACTTTCAGTTTGTTGCAGAATTGTCGTTATTTTTGTTGTCTGTAGATCAGTAAGCTTCAATTCTACCTGTAATTTTTTAGCCTCTTCAGCAGGTGTTTTTGGTGCCTGCGCAAAAGAATTTGCCGCTATTCCAACAATTAAGATTAGTGTAGTTATCCATTTCATTGTTCTCATCGTTTAATTTTTTTCGTTATATATGATTACATTTATTCTAACATTTTTAATATACCCTCATTTTCAATGATCATCATGCCATGCCTGTCGCTAGAAATACCCGGCTGCAGCTGATAGGTATAGGTTGGAATAATGCCATTCATGATAGTAGGTAGATATAGTGATTGGATGTTGCTTTGCCGCTTTAATACTTCACCAGCTTCTATAATATGTGTAGAAATAATGAATAGACAATTTCGGTATTCGCTGAAGGCAGCGGTTACTGCAAGCGTCGCATCGTATGCATCTTTTACATTGGTACCCTTGAAGAGTTCATCAAATATGACTACCAGGTCTTTACCGCTGCTCACTTCCGCGGCTACTTTTTTCACCCTCAACACTTCCGCATAAAAATGGCTGTATCCCATAACCAGGTTGTCCGGCACGTTGATAGAGGAATAAATGCCTTGCTTCACTGAAAACTCCATATGGCTCGCTGCTACCGGGAACCCCATGTGCGCCAGGTAAATATTAATTCCAAATGCTTTCATGAAAGTAGATTTACCAGCCATATTTGCGCCGGTTAAAAAGATCATGTTGCTACCTTGGCTTAAGGATACCGGGTTGGCTATTGCCTTTGGGATATTGGGATGCTTTAAAGCACTTGCTGTTAAGTAATGTGTCTCCTTTGGAAAAGCTTTAGCATAACTAAATTCTTTTTCCTTTGCTAAGTTAGCTACCGTTATAAAAACATCAAGCTGGTAAAAAATTTCTATTACTGTTTGCAGGGCTTGTTGCATTTTATGCCTTAGCACATGGTCATATTTTGCGGCTTTTTTTAAGGAGTATTGATTAGAATCATTTTGTTCTTCTGTCAGCCATCCCAGTTTAGGGTTATTCAGTATGTTTTTTACGGTTAACAACTCATTATAAAACGGATGCTCATGACGGTTATCCGCTTCAAATTGGCTGATAAATGTTTTACATTGTTTAAGCACCGTTATGGTTTGCTGTAAGCCGACTTGAACCTTTGGATATTCTTCGTCACGTACGATGATAGCCAGCAATTTCTTTTTTGCAAGGTTTATGAATATTACAGGGTAATTTGTACCACTACTACCGCTAAGGTAGTTTTCCATCGCGCTAAATTGTTCGTTGCTGAATGGGAACGTAACTTGCTTGCTTTGAAAATATTTAAAGGTATCGCTGCGCGTGTTGATCGCATCAGGATCAATAAGCGGTGTTTGGAACATCTTGGTAAGCAATTGTTCGCCACCAGATGTTCTCACCTTATTAAACAGGCTAAAGATAGAATGCTGTTTGTATTTGCCCAGCAAGTTCATGTCTTCCAGTGTTTGTTTATCGGCTATAAAACTCATGACGATACCTCCTTTCCTTTCTTTAACAGCTCCAGTATACCTTCATTATTAATGATGATCATACCATGCCGGTCATCGGTAATCCCACTTTCAAGGGTATAAGTGTATTCGGGGATAGTTCCATTCAGGTGGGTAGGCAGGTATTTAAAACTGATATTATGTTGCTGCTTCAATATTTCTCCGGCTTCTATAATATGAGTAGAAATCACAAACATGCTGTTGCGCTTTTTTGCAAATGCTGATGTAATGGCAATCGTAGCTTCGTAAGCATCCTTTACATTGGTCCCCCTGAATAATTCATCAAAAATCACAAAGATGTTCCTGCCCGCATTTAGCTCTTTGGCCACCTTTTTTATCCGCAATACTTCTGCATAAAAGTGGCTAGCCCCAATCCCGAGGTTATCCGGTAAATTGATCGTGGTGTAAATTCCATCCAATACTGAAAATTCCATCATTTTCGCTGCTACCGGGAATCCCATATGTGCCAGGTACATTGCTATTCCTAACGATTTCATAAATGTGGATTTACCGGCCATATTAGCCCCCGTTAAAAAAACTATGTTGCTGTTAGGCGTAATGTGGATTGTATTTGGTACCGCCTTCTTAAGATGAGGATGGTAGAGTCCTTGTAGTTTGATCACATGCTCTTCTTTAGGCAGCGCCTTGGGGAATATATAGTTGCGTTCGGCGGCTACTTTGGCTACGGTTATGTATACATCTAACTGGTAAATATATCGCAATATTTGTTGTATCGTTTCCCGGTGGCGGAATCTCAGTAACATATCGTATGTTGCCAGCTTTTCACGTGAAAACTTATTCTTAGGTTCATCCTGCAACAGAAGGCTTGTAGGTTTTTCTGTTAATAATGCACCTACATTTATTGTTTCCGGGTCACTTCTAAAGGGGCTGCCTGCCTGCAGCAAGTTATTCTTCAGTAGGCTGTCTAACACTCTTACAATTTCCACCAGAGCAGTAATTCCGCTAATTATCTGCTTATGATCTGCATCATCGGCTATCAAGCTAGTTAGTTTTTTTTCAAGCGATGGTTTTACGGCTGAAAGTTTGGACCGCTCGTCGGTATTGGCTAAATATTGCTGTGCACGGTCGAATAGCTCGGAATTGAACGGAAAAACAACTTGTGCTACTTTTAGATAACGGATTGCTTCGTTCCGCTTATTAATCGCTTCTGCATCTGATAGCGGATAATTGAACATCTCTTCCAAAATTTGAGCACCGTTGAGTGTCGAGGTTCGGTTGAACAGGGACAGGATTGATCCCGTTCCCTGTTTTCCGAAGATATTTAAATCATCTTGCGTTTGCTTGTCTGTTGTAAATAACATACTATTTTCTTTTACGACGGATAAGGAAAATAGCGGCGATTAGTATTAATAAGCCTGGTAAGACCCCCAAGAATAAAATCTGAAGGGCTTTTATTCCTTTATCTGTGATATTCAACCGGTTATCTTTACTCTCCGGCCTGTCTGTATCAACGGGGAACTGACCATTTGAAAACCATTTAAAAATGCCAACGCCAAAAATAAAATTACCTTCCTGGCTCTTCTGCAATTCTGAATTTGATAAAAAATCGGCGTCCCCGGCAACAATGATGCGCTGCTCTTTATTATTGATCTGCCTGGTAAGTGCCAATATAGTTGGTACCGCTTTTTTAGTATCCCCATCTGCATCTGAAAAAACAACTTTTGCGGAATCCGTCACCAATTTGCCCTTTTTATTCCAATTTATTGTGCTATCAGTCATCAGGATAGGCTTAACAGAAAATGGACCGCCGGTATAAGTTAACCCCACTGCACCGGGCATAGAAACACCTTTATTATTTATTACCAACTGCTGAAGTTGGTTTGAAAGATCGAGTGCGTTTTTGGTTAACCCAACTTTGATCAAATCGGGTACATCGTCAGTAGCGTTTTGCACTAAAACACCGTCCATCATTTGTACGCCTAAAAATTTGAGAATAGGGTTTACCACTGACTGTTTTCCGGGTTCGCCTGCTATAAACAGATTACCTCCGCCAGCAACATATCGTTGAATCTTAGCCAATCCTTCCGATGTGAAAGTGGTTTTAGGATCTGCTATCACCAACGCAGCGATTTCAGTCGGAAGCTCTCCGGTTTGCAATGACAGGTTTTCCACATCAAATCCCTGGTTAATTAAAGAATACCTGAAGGGTATCATGTTAGTCGATACGCGGTAATCCCTGTCGCTTAGTTTATCTTTACTTCTTTCAAGTTCTCCATTTAAAAATCCGATTTTCGGAAGTTTTGTTATCAGGCGTTTTAATGCGGCGTCCGTTTCTGTTTCCGAAGGAAAAACACGGGAATCTTGAAAAATACGAAGGAAAGTGGTTTTCCCTTTATATTTGAGCTGCATGACATAACGATTAAGCTCAGGCCGTAAATCAATAATTTTCCTGATCTCTTGAGGCGTTTTAAAGTCCTTCAAATCCACTTTATAAGCATTTGCGTATTGAGCTGCTCCCCACACCGGGATTACCGGCCCTTTTTGTCCTTTTGTTTTTGCAACCGCAGGCATAGTCTTTGCGGTAAGCGGAATTACATCGTCATAGTAATAAACATAGTTGAGTTTAATATTCGATTTGAAACGTAAATAAGGTAGCCAGCGATCCAGGTCTATGTTACGTTGATCGGGTTTACCGGAAAAATAATAGCTATCTAACAAATTAATATAAGAAGTGACTTCCAATGGGCCATCACCTAGTTCGCTGATGATCTTTTGGGAGTTTGATGTGAGCGTCCACTGGTTCCCGGCACTGGCATCATAGTAGCCGGTTAATGCTGGCAGGCTCGAGAAATACCCAATTATTAATACGCAGCAAAAAATCAATGCGTATCTACCGGCTATTATTCTTCCGGGTTTTGATTCGCGCTTTGACTGTAGCCTGATTATACTAAATCCCAGAAAAACAAAAACGATCAGGCCGAAATAGATCACGTCCTTAGTACTGACAAGTCCGCGCAACATGCGTGTAGTTCGCCCGGAAATAGAAAGAAAGTAGGTAAGGTCACGGACAAAATCAATATCCTGCCATACCGTTCCGATATATTGAAGTACAGCAAACATTACCAGTGTACCGATAGCCGCAACGATCTGATAAGAGGTAAGGCTGGACATAAAAAGTCCGATAGCGGAATAAGCGCACAAAAGCAAGTAGACTCCCAAAAGGCTGGTTAATAAGATACCCAAATCGAAAGAAGGAATATTGAACATTCCGGTGACCTCGTACATGAATATAATCAGGATCAGGATAAAATTATAACCCATCATAGCCATAAACTTACCGATGACGATCTGGCTTATTTTAATAGGTGAAGAGTAAAGTAATTTAATGGTTCCATTATTGAGTTCCCGGCTGATTAGTCCCATGGTAAGCAACGGGATATATAAATAGACCTTTCCTATAACGAGATAAAATACACCACCCGGAAACAGTTGCTGTGTCATCGCTTTGTTATTCGACAAATAGAAGCCGCCAAGGTTCTGGAAGGTTAAATGCTCCCCTAACATGGACGTGTACGTTAAACCGCATTGGAAAAGAAAAACGATGGCCAGAAACCAGGCTATTGGCGAATAGAATAAAGTACTCAGTTCGGCCTTAGCTATTTTAAGTGCTACTTTCATTGTTTATTTTTTAGCAAGATTATTGTTAGATAGTTGTGCAAATACTTCATCAACCGAACTTTTGTCCAGGCTAACTTCTCTTAGTTCCCAGCTATTTTGCACGCTGAGCTCAATTATTTTACCTGTGATTTCCGTTTCACCGTTAAAAAATAACCGCATTTGTCTTTCTGTAAGCACCTCAACTTTTGTTATACCAGGAATTTTACTCAATGTCTCTGTTGACGGAGGATTTTGCATAGTTACCAATACACTATGTGGCTCTACATAATTATTGAATGCATCCATGGTATCAGCAAAAACTATCTTACCGCCTTCTATCATCGTGACATTATTACAAAGCACCTGTACTTCTGATAATATGTGTGAAGAAAATACCACTGCTCGTTCCGTCGCAATATCTTTAATTAATGCCCGTACCTCTACTATTTGGTTGGGGTCAAGACCATTTGTGGGTTCATCCAGTACCACCAGTTGCGGGGTGTGAATAATGGCTTGCGCGATACCCACCCGCTGGCGATAACCGCCTGACAGATTCTTGATCAGCCGGTTGCTGAAATGCGAAATGCCACAGCGTTCTTTTGCATACCCAATAGCGGACTTTATCTTATCTTTTTCTATTAAACGTAAGAAAGCACAATATTCTAAATATTCGTCTACCGTAAAATCCATATATAATGGTGCGTTTTGTGGCAAAAAACCTATCATCTTTTTAGCCTTTTCCGGGTCTTCCCTCATATTGATCCCACCTATAAAAACATCGCCTTCAGTTTGGTTCAATACCCCGCACATAATATTCATGGTGGTGGATTTTCCGGCTCCGTTTGAACCGAGCAGGCCTAAAATACCGGTGCTGTTTATTTCCAGGTTAATGTCCTGTATTGCCCAGCTGCTGCTGTAACGATGAGACAGACTTTTAATACTTAAAATTTGTTGTTCCATGCTTAATTTTTGAAATAAAAGTTTTCGGGATATAAATTATATCCCGAAAACTTTTAAATTATTGGTAAGTAGTTTCGCTTATTTAGCTCCCGGATATCCCGGATTTTGCAAAAGAAAAGGGTTGTTTTGTATCTCTGTTAGAGGTATAGGATAAAGCGCCGCAAATGGCTGAAAGCCAGGTTTCTCAGCACCTAATACATTATTGATAGTACCTGTCCGCTTCAAGTCAAACCAACGATTTCCCCATTCACAAAATAGTTCAACCTGGCGTTCATGCATTATTTCATTGAGCAATGATGTTTGATCAGTAGGTCCTGTATAATTAGGTAAACCTACACGTGCTGGGTTTCGAATCTGGTTGATATCCGCTACAGCGCCCGGCGCATTACCCGAATGCGCGTAAGCTTCAGCACGTATCAGGTATTGCTCGCTTAACCTTAAAAACATTAAATCTTCGGCGGGTGTTGCGGCGGCTGTGTTATTTTTATATTTAGCAGGATAGTAATATAGCGTAGTAGTGACACCATCATTTACTGGGTTCGTTCCTACCCAGTCTGTTTTACGCAAATCTCCTGCTTCAAAAGCGTTACTGAGCGCAGGCGCAATCTGATAAGCCGGAATACTATTTGGATAAGGCGTAAAAGCTGAACCATCGTATGTTTGAGTATATAGGCCTGTAGCCGGGAGCTGCCAGATAGCTTCATTACTTCCATCTAAAAAAACGTTATTCAGAGAAACCAAACTATAAATTCCTGAATTGATAACTACGCTGGATGTACTTGCAGCGAGCGCCCATTGCTGCCTGTACAGGTAAACTTTGGCTAACAAAGCATCGGCCACATATAAGTTAACGCGAGCCCTTTGCGTGGTTGTAAATTGAGGATAAGTAGCCGTAAGTAGTTTTTGCGAACTAGTCAGATCTGAAATAATTAAACTGTAAACAGAATCGACAGAGGCACGCGGAAGCGATTCGGTTAAATGATAATCTGTAGTGGTAACCAATGGCACACCACCAAAAAGATTAACCAGATTAAAATAATAAAACGCGCGTATTACCTTGATTTCTCCCAATAATTGTTTTTTTAATGGCTGGCTTAATACCGTGCTTGATGGAATATTCTCCAAACAACTATTAATTTGATACATATTAGTGTATGCGTTGCTCCAAAAGGTTTCCATATCCGGGTTAGAAACCAAGATGGTATTCTGATCTTCATCACCGGCACCTATATAGGAAAGTTCGTCTGCAGTACGGCCTGGAATAATGTCAAGCAAACCACTCGTTAGAGTTCCACCAACATTTACGTTGAAATTATTATAAATTCCTTTAACATATGCGAGTGTGCTGGCGCTATCAGCAAACACCTGTGTAATTGGTATTTGGTTTGCATTATGTACAGGGATTTGAATAAGCTTTTTACAGGAAAAACTCAGCGCAATAAATAAGACAAATATCACCCAGTTGATCTTATTTTTGATTGATTGTATTTTTTTCATTTTGTGTTGAATTAAAAGTCAAGAGATAAACCACCGCTAACAATTCGCTGTAATGGAAGCGTATAATATAATCCTGGTGTTTCTGGGTCTAAGAATTTATAACCGGTAAAGGTTAGCAAGTTTTCAGCATTAATAAATACTCTGGCATTGCTCATGTGTAACGATTTAACCCATTCGGCAGGCAGGGTGTATGAAAGTGCTACAGTTTTTACACGTACATAGAAATCCTTACTATAAGCACCAGATGAATTTATAAAATTACTAGCCGCGTAGGTTACAGGGAATGAACTAAAGAATCCGCCCTTTCCCGACGTTAGTTTTTCGAGCGGTTTGCTATCTCCTGGTTTTTCCCAATACTGGCCCAGTATAGAGGTTGGAAAATTTCGTTCCGTGCCAGGTACCATAACGGAATTAGAATACATACCATATAAGTAATTCGGCGCTAAATTTTGGTCAGAGAATGAGCAATAGATCGATAGGCTCAAGTTTTTATATTTAAATGTATTGCCAAACCCACCCTGAAACCTTGGAGCCAGATCGCCCAACGGCACTTTATCTCCACCCTGGGCTGCTAATGAAGGATTGGGATATTGAACAACTGTTTTTCCATCTGCACCGTAAAATTGAAATATACCCGTAGCTGGATCTACACCCTTGTATTGATATGCGTATATTTCAGTTGTCGGTAATCCAATAGTAATTTGCGAAGCATAAGGAGAGGTAGCCAGGCCAGGAAATGCCACCAATTTATTCCGGTTGCCACTGATCTGGAAAGACGTTGTCCAACTGAAGTTTTGGGTTCGTATATTTGTTGAAGTAATTGTAATTTCCAGACCTTTATCCTGAACAGTGGCATTTTGATTTTCATATACCGTATTAAATCCGGTCTGGATAGGTAAAGTTGCATTTATCAACTGATCACTTGTACGATTGATATAATAGCTTGTATTTATTAAGAGTTTATTATTAAATAACCCAAAATCCAAAGCTACGTTCAATGCCTTCTTGGTAGCCCAGCTAAACACGGGATTGTTTAAGTTGAGAGGATATAAGGTACTGGTACCCTGAAAAGGTAAACCATTAGGATTTGCACCAGCAAAATCATGAAATAAATAGGCGCTGCCAGGATCTGTTCCCGTTGTACCATAATTGGCGGAAAGTTTAGCGTAACTGACAACAGGCAATAGTTTTTTAAAGCCTACTTCTTCAGAAAATATCCATCCAAGACCGGCAGATCCAAAATTACCAAACTGGCGTCCAGGGCCAAAATCACTTGTCGCGTCTCTGTTACCAGTTAAACTGATAATATATTTGTTATTATATATATATCCCAACCGGGCAAACACATCTGCATACTTGTATATAGTAGGGTTATCAGTTGCTGTTATCGCAGCAGCATTACTAATAGAACCTAAAAGAGCGTCATTTGAAAAGCCAGTACCCAGTTGACTTAATTGGTCACCAAATTGTTTTTTGTAACTTCCACCTAACAGAGCATTAAAAACCCCTTTACCAATTATACGTTTGTACGTGATTTGCGGTTCTACATATATAGTTTGATTAGTGGCTTGAGCAAATGAAGCGCTTGTTGTAGTAATCAACGGCGATTGCGACCCTAAAGGAAAGGCTAAATATTCATTTGTATTTCCCCGGCCATATCCTGCATTTAAGGTTATTTTTAATCCCGGCAATATCTCGTAGCCAAGATTAAACGTACTGTTAAGTAGAAAACTTTGAAGGGAAGCTGGTTGTTTTAAATAAGCCTCAATCTGATAATTGGTGATATCAACGCCTTTATAATTCCATATCAAATTGCCATTAGCATCAGTTAAATCCGGTGTATTTGGCGGCAATGATAATGCAGTCGCAATATTGGGCGACGCAGAAGAGTTATTATGATCATTCGACAGATCAGTGCCAAAATCAACCGTCAACTTTTTATTCACAGAATTATAATGATACGCAGTGTGGAGGGTTAACCTTTTATCCGCGTAATCTCCTGGGAAATTGTAATTGGAGTTGGTATAACCCAGAGAAGTATAAAAGGTCGAATTATCAGAGCCCCCTGAAAGACTTGCATGTATATCTGTATTGCTCGATGATCTGTCAAAAAAATTTTTAGCGAAATTTGTATATTTATTTTGATCGTAAACGGTTAGGTCCGGCGCATTTAGAGCTGTCGGCGTAATTTTATCACTTGCGTAAGCCTGCTGTCTGATTTGCAGGTATTGCTGGGTATTTAACATCTGATAAGGGCGGGTATTAGTATTAACCTGATCATTAACCTGCAAATTAAATTGAGTTTTGCCGGCTTTTCCTTTTTTAGTAGTAATCAGAATTACGCCATTTGCCCCCTGCGAGCCATAAATAGAAGTTGCGTCCGCATCTTTTAATATGGTCACACTTTCTATATCACTTGGATTTAAGCCATTTATCGGGCTTATACCACTATTTGGGACATCGCCATTATTACCTCCAAAAGATTGAAGTGCAGCAATATTTGTATTTTGAGCCGGAATCGGCAAACCATCTAAAAGGAACAATGGTTGATTATAATTATTTAAACCAGCAGTAGTGACAGAAACCGGCAACGTGTTCTGACCGCGTATTTGTGCGCGAACCTGTGATCCTGGCGCACCGCTGGTAGAACTGATGTTTAATCCCGGAACCCTTCCATCCAGCGCCTGTAAAACGTTAGTTACCGGCTGATCGGCAATCTCCTGAGCAGTTATTACCGTGGTGGAGTTAACACTGAAACGGCGTGACTCTGAACTGTAACCGATAACATGTGTTTCATCAAGAGATGAATTACCCACTTCAAGCGAGATAGTGGATAAATTAGCCTTAGCTTTAACTTCTTTTGTAATATATCCAACATAAGATACTTTTATTAAAGCCGATTTCTTTATTCCTTTAAGGTCTACGATTCCATCAGGTCCGGCTGCGACTTTGTATAAAGATTCACCAACGAATTTAAAATTCATATCGCTGCCTTTTACGGTAATGGTTGCCCCTGGAAGCGGTTTGTTATTTTCACCGATTATGGTTAAGTGAAGATTTAACGTGTCGGCAGCAATTGTAACTAATTTTACTGAAGGCATTACGTCTTCTTTTGCCGTAATTACTACGTTCTTTTCAACTATTTGGTAATCAAAAGCGATTGATTTAAAACATTGAGATAAAGTTTGAGATAATGAAGAATTTGTTACTTTGATACTAATCTTTTGATCTTTTAATTCCTTTTTATCATAAAAGAAATCATAACCGCTTTGCTTTCTTATAGATTCCAGAACTTTAATAACAGGCGCATTTGTTTCATTCAGCGTTATTTGGCTAAATGATTTTGCGCTGACCTGAAGAAGGCCTATTATCAGTAAAAGCGTAGTAAGCTTCATAATCAATAATATTTTGGAGACATTAAGCCGGACTGGCTTAGACACAGCTATGCTAGTAGCACTAAATTTCATACATTTGTACAGTTTGGGTTAATACTTTAAACTCTGATTCAAATTGTTTATCCCGAGTTCTCTCGGGAAGGGTTAATCCGGATATTTCCGTGGCAGTAGGTCGAAGCACTGCCGCGGTTTTTTCATTATAACCCACGCATAAATGCGGTCTATCTTTGTACTTGTTTTGCCATTTTTATTGTTTAAGGGTTAATCAATCTGTTAGTTATGTTTATCATTACTTAGGTGTAACTATTATCTTTTTGCCGTCAATTTTAAAATTCACTTTAGATAGACTCAGGATTTTTAGTACGGCTGAAGCTTTGGTGTTACGGTTGATATTGCCGCTGAATTCTCTTACCGGTACGCTTCCGGAATATTCTACGTCTACATCATACCATCTGGCCAATTGGCGCATAACCGTTTGTATATCATCCGAATCAAAATGAAAATGGCCTTCTTTCCAGGCGATAACGCCTTCGGTATCGACTTGAGAGATTTTGATTCCCACATTTGCAGCTGAGGTAAAAGCTTGTTCACCTGGAACTAATATTTTTGATACGTCATCTTTAGACACTTTAATGCTTCCTTCAAGTAGTGTGGTTTTTATGCTTGATTCATCATCATAAGCGTTAATATTGAAATGCGTACCTATATCTTGAACGGTTTGACCTTTAACTTTTACTCTAAAAGGCACTGTGGCTTTGTGCGCCACTTCAAAATAAACCTGCCCGGTTATTGTCACTTCCCTGTCAGTATTTCTAAAGGCAACCGGATAAGTAATCGATGAAGCTGCATCAAGCCAAACGTTGGTACCATCGGCCAGCGTTAGGTGGTATTGGCCTCCGCGTGGCGTACTCATCGTATTATAAACTATTTTGGATCCTGTCGGGTCGGGTTGGTAAACTACATGCCCATCGGCAGTTTTATTAATCAAAGCACCATTTTGTGATGCCAGTTGCCCATTTTTTATTCCGGTCAATATGATCTTCTGTCCATTCGCTAAAGTTAGAATAGCGTGGTTACCACCCGGATCCAGATCTTGTTTTTGATTTTGGGCAATTTGTGGCGGCTGTTGTTTTTTAATCAGGAAGTAGCTGCCAAATCCCAGGATTAGCAAAATTGATGCTGCGGCGACAAATCGCGGCCAGAAACTACGCAGTCTTTTACTTTGTGGTTGGCTAATGATATATTTAAATGAATTTTCCTTAGCAACCTCGTTAACAGGAGCTTGCTGGCTCCTGACGAGCGTATAATAACTGCTATCGAAAGTTTTTTTCAAAAGAGCATCCTGTTGTGGATCGGCTAATACACTTTCGAATTCGCGGAGTTCATCTTCTGAAGCCGAGTTATCGAGATAGCATTGACATAAGTAAATTATCCTGTCTTTGTTCATCTTTATAAGCTTAGTAATTTAGCGTTGGGTTCACACTAAATTAACAGTCTTTTTTATGGTAGACGAAGCGCTGAATGTTTCGGGGGTATTGAAACTAAAAAATTTTAAATATGATAAGTAACACCGCAATGTCTGTGTTTTCCCTAATATGTTTGCGGACGCTTTTCAGTGCAAGCTTCATGTAAGACTGTACGGTAAAACTTGATAAGTTAAGTCGCTGCGCTGCCTCCTCGTATTTTAAACCTTCTTGATGACAGAGTTCATAAACTAACTTTTGTTGTGGCGGAAGCTTTTCTATTGCGTTTTTAAGTATTTTACGGGTGTCATTTAAAATGATGCTTTCTTCAGTATCATTATGGGATTCCGACCAATCGAAATGACGCTGCTGATCTGCCCTGACCTCAAGTTTGTTCCGCCGCAGCAGATCCAATGATCGATTACGGGCAATAGCGATCAGGTAACTTTCCAGGTTAATGAGACTATTTAGTTCATACCCGAGCTTCCAAAATTTTAAAAAAGTTTCCTGTACCACTTCTTCAGCTAATAACTCAGATTTCAGTAAGTGAAGCGAAAAGGCATAAATATTCTGATAATATCGGTCATAAAGGATTCGGAACGCACGCTGATCCCCTTCAGCTACTTTTTGCAGCAGTTCACTCTCATCATGAAGGGACTTTATTGCCATCTTTATGCTTTTGTCACTATAAAGTTACTAAAAGTTAACCTAATTTTATTGAATTATCCCAAAAGAGCACCTATCCACTTGCAGTTCTAATGGAATTAACATCAAATCATAAATAAAATCAAATTAAGCGATTATTTTTTAGCTTAATTGCTATGATAGGCATTGAGCTTATCTAAGGCACCGTGTAAAAATCACTCTTCGTGGCTTCAAATGCCCTGTTTAGCTAAAAACCAAAATTCCGGAATTACAACTTCTTTTATTTGCATCCATAAAAAACATGGCCATATAGCGCCGGTGTGCAATAATCAGATGATGAACAAGCAGTTTATATTAATTTTTTGCCTGATGGGCCTGTTAGCCATCCAGGTAAAAGCGCAAATTTCGGAAAAAGGTAAAATAACGGGAAAGATCATTGATGAGCATAAAAATCCCTTCGGTTATGCGACAATCAATTTACTAAAAGCTGCTGATTCCACTTTTATAAAAGGTAGCTCTTCTAATGATAAAGGAACATTTACGCTGGATGCGCCGGAAGGCAGCTATATTTTCTCCATTAGCGTGATGGGCTATTTGAAGATTGTTAAAGGCCCGTATTCGATAAAAGCTGATCAGAAAGTTTTTAGTCTTGGCGATATACAATTGACCCCGGCAGCTCAACAATTGGCTGGTGTCAGCATTGTTTATCGTAAGCCATTAATAGAAAGGCAGGTCGATAAGACCGTCTTAAATATTGAGAACAGCTCAATCGCGGCAGGCAATACTGCGTTGGAGATCCTGCAAAAAGCGCCCGGAGTTTCAGTGGGCCAAAACGGTTTAATCAGTTTAAAAGGTAAACAGGGTGTCACGATTATGCTGGACGGAAAACCCACCTACCTATCAGGTGAAGATCTGACCAACCTGCTTAATGCTACGCAAGGCAGTGAGATCAAAACGATAGAACTGATCACCAATCCTTCTTCAAAATATGACGCCGCCGGAACTGCCGGGATCATCAACATCAGAATGAAGAGGAATAAGAATTTTGGCACCAATGGCTCTGTTGCGCTTGGTGCGGGTTATGGTAAATTTGCCAAGGAAAATGGCGACGTCACCATCAATCATCGTGAAGCAAAGCTCAACGTATTTGCAAACTTGTCTTATAATCATAATGAAAGGTGGCTGGATAACGATATCACCAGGATTAATAATACGGTTACAGATCCTACCTATTTTACCCAAACGGGCAGAACGATCGGCCAGAGATATAATACAAATTATAAAGCCGGATTAGATTATTTCATCAATTCTAGGAATACGCTCGGATTCGCGGTGAACGGCAACTCAGGCAATGCGAATGATAATGGCAACGTATTAACATTGATCGGTAACCGGCCAATGACGACGGACTCAGTGGTCAGGGCGAACAACACTGCCACAGCAAGGAACAGGAACATCACTTACAACCTCAACTATAAGGGCGTGTTGGATACCCTCGGTCAGGAGATCAATATGGATATGGATTATTCCGTCTACAACCGCGACCGGCTCGATAGCTACAACAATTTCTTTTCGAATGCAGCCGGCTTAACAACAGGTCCTGCGGACATCTTCAGAAATTTCACACCGGCCAAAGTACGTATCTGGGCCGTTAAAGCCGACTATACTTATTCCATAACTAAGGACTTAAAATTTAATGCTGGTCTGAAAAGCAGTTATGTAAAGACAGATAACAATTCAATCTTTCAAAACTTCCTGAATAATAATTGGCAAGCTGACAATTTGAACAGCAATCATTTTATCTACAGCGAAAATATAAACGCGGCTTATGGCAGTGTTCAGCAGGAATTTAAAAACACAACAGTGCAGTTAGGATTACGTGCAGAGCAAACCAATTCTAACGGAAATTCTCTGACCTCGCAAAGTGTGGTTGCCTCCCATTATCTAAATTTATTCCCGAGTGTTTTTATTAACCATGTACTGTCAACAAATAATGAAGTCGGATTTTCCTACAGCCGAAGAATTGACCGTCCGGACTACGCTTCACTCAACCCTTTTATCAAATTCGTGGATTTGTACACTTATGCGGTTGGCAATCCCTATTTAAGGCCGCAGTTCACCAATTCATTTGAGCTGTCATATGCTTACAACAAGACGTTCAACGTCACCTTTGGTTACAACCACACCAATGACGTGATCTCGCAGGTCGTAACAACGGATACAGTTAGGAAGACCCTTTATAATACGCCCCAGAATATAGCCCGTTATACATCATTCGATTTCAACTTTGATGCACCGGTAACCATCACCAGCTGGTGGACCACCAACAACAGCCTGACCGCTTTTTACGGCAGGTTCAGCTCCCCTGACCTGTTAGGCATGCCTTACAGCAGTGGCAGAGTGGTATTTAGTTTTAATACGATCCAAACCGTTATGCTGACGCCAACAATGGATCTTGAAGTATCGGGTAGGTACCGAACCAGGGGATTGGAAGGAACTTTTACGATTCAAAGCCAGCACCGGCTGGATGCGGGCATTAGCAAATCATTGCTTTCTAAAAAGCTGAATTTTAAGTTTGCGGTGGACGATTTGCTCAATTCCTGGAAGCTGGTCACGAACAGCACGCTGCCTTCGCAGAATTATAATAATTACGTAAAAGCGGAAAGCAGGATCGCTCGGTTAACCTGTAGTTACCGGTTTGGCAGCAATAATATCAAGGCGGCCAGGCAACATCAAAAAAGTTCGGATGAAGAACAAAACCGGGTGAGGCCCTGATCTGCACGGGTCCGGGAATTTCTGTTTGCCGAGTTTATTTGTTTAAGAAAAGAATGTTCAAATTTGAACCATGGAAATGAGAGGTCAGGTAACCTATAAAACCATTACGCAGCATCTGTTATTTTGGCTGGTTTATATGCTGTACCAGGCCATCAGCTATGGCTGGGAATACACCGATCAGCTTACCTTCCGGTTAGCGCCGTCAGTTATCGTTGCCACTTTACCGGTCACGATCTTATTAACCTATATCAATTTATACGTTTTAATGCCTCTATATTTTTACCAGGAGAGATATATCAGGTATATATTCGGGTTGGTTGTTTTGCTGTTGACAGGAGGCTTGCTGATCCGCTTTTTTACGCATGAGGTGATACTGCCCTGGGAGCAGTTGCATGACCCGGTGAGGTATAAAATGGAAAATAAACACTTTTGGATACCGGTACGCATTTTAAGGCTTTCTATTGAGGCCCTTCCTATGTTGGCGATAACCATGGTGATTCAGTTGATGCGTAATGCATATCAACGGGAAAAAAATCTGCGCGAGCTCCAGCTGGAAAAATTCTCGGCCGAAATGGGTTTGCTGAAGGCACAGATTAACCCACACTTCTTTTTTAATACCCTGAATACCTTGTATAGCCTGATTTTAAAAAAATCGGATGATGCCGGAAAATTCGCGCTCCGGATTTCCGATCTGATGCATTATATGCTTTACGAGACCCGGGCGGATAAAATCTTGTTAACTGATGAGATCAGCCATCTGGAGAATTACATGAGGGTAGAGGAAATGCGTTTTGCTGATCGTGTGGACCTTTCTTTCCATTATTCGGGTCCTGTCGAAGGCAAACTAATTGCGCCCTTAATACTGCTCCCCTTTGTGGAAAATGCCTTTAAACATGGTATAGAAAATGATGCCGGCTGGATTACCGTCGCGATTAAACTGACTGAACAAAGACTTTTTATGAAGGTTGAAAACAGCTATCCCGATCATGCCAGAGAAAGCGGCCACGGCTTGGGGCTTGCAAACGTCAGGAAGAGATTGGAGCTGACTTACCCCGGAAATTATACACTTAACCTGTCGGCCGATAATGGCCTTTTTGAAGCTGAACTTAAAATTAACTTATGAAAAAGATTAATTGCCTGATAGCAGATGACGAGGCACTCGCGCGAGATATCCTGGAAAATTATGTTCATCGGTTAGAGAAGTTAAATCTCACCGGCACGTGCGCCAACGGTGCTGAAGTTTACAATATGCTGGAAAAACACGCGGTTGACCTGGTGTTCTTAGATATACACATGCCGCATTTGACCGGGATAGAACTCTTACGCACCTTAAAAAATCCGCCCGCAATTGTACTAACTACCGCTTACAGGGAGTATGCACTCGAAGGGTATGAGTTAAATGTAATTGATTACTTACTGAAGCCGATCTCGTTCGATCGTTTTATAAAGGCCATCGATAGATACGAATCGCTCAGGAATCCCAAAAACTTTAACCTCAGCAATCAAAGGGCCGTCGACGCCAGTCCGGATGGTTTCATCTATGTCAAATCGGATAAGAAAATGGTGAGGGTACAATTGAAGGACATCCTTTACATTGAAGGGCTGAAGGATTATGTCAAGATCCATTTCGAAGGAAAAAGCCTGGTCACTTACCGCTCTCTGATTTCCTTTGAAGAAATGCTTTCTGCCAATCATTTTTTAAGGGTACACCGTTCCTTCATTATCTCACTTGACCATATCAGTGCCTATTCAGCGGCCCAAATAGAGATCGATAAAATAATTATTCCCATTGGGAACTCCTACCTGAAAAAAGTCAGTCAGAAATTAAATTTTCAGTAAGGTTCCGGAAACAAGCTGAATCTGCTTACCTATACTTTGTATTAGATAATTTATCGTATATTCGACTATACGCACAATGCTTTTTTACACTGATCTAAGCGATTTCGAACTTATTGCCCTCATTAAAAAGGATGATTCCAACGCGTATAAAGAAATTTATTACCGCTATACCGGTATATTATACACCCACGCTTATTCAAAATTACAGGACCGCGAAGAAGCGAAGGATGTAGTTCAGGATGTTTTTAGCTATTTATGGTCCAGGCGTGCCACTATAGAATTTCAAATCAACGTATCCGGCTATCTGTACCAATCCCTCCGGAATAAAATCTTAAAATAAAGGCGATAACTCAGCAATACAATGCCGCGACTGCGGCCATGCACAGTGATACGGCTTATGAAAGTAGCCAAAGGGCACGTTTTACAAAAGCGGTTGATGCAAAGTTAGATGCCATGACCGTCTACATTAAACAAAACCCTGGCTCCTTTTTAAGTCTGGCTGCCCTTTCAGAAATTGCCGGTCCTAATCCGGACCCGGCAAAAATAGAACCCTTGTTCAAAAGTCTATCGCCGCAGTTGCAAAATAACACGTCAGGTCAGCAATTGGCAAAAACAATCGCCACAGCTAAGGTGACCGCCATAGGTGCCATGGCCCCGGTTTTTACGCAAAATGATGTTAACGATAAACCCGTAAGCCTGACAGATTTGCGGGGCAAATATGTATTGATAGATTTTTGGGCAAGCTGGTGCGGTCCGTGCCGTGCAGAGAACCCAAACGTCGTTAAGGCCTATGAGAAATATAAGGACAAAAATTTCACCGTGCTGGGGGTTTCCTTAGATCAGCCCGGCAAGAAGGATGCCTGGATGTCAGCAATCAAGGCCGACGGACTTACCTGGACCGAAGTTTCTGACCTTCAATTCTGGCAAAACACGGTTGCCAGGCAATATGGCGTTCTTGCCATCCCGCAGAATTTCCTGGTTGACCCAAGCGGGAAGATCATCGGCAAGAACTTAAGGGGTGACGATTTGTACAAAAAACTGGCATCCTTATTCAACTAAAATCACTAAAGGGCCGGACAACCGGCAGGATATTTTGATCTTTTGCACAACGTTCTTTATAAGATCTGTTAGTAGTTAACAAGTAACGCCGCTCCGTGCAAGGAGCGGCATTTACGATAACGGCTAATCAACTATATCGCCGTTATACGGTTTGGAAATAGTGTTGTCTTTGAAATATGGCTGACCAGTTAGCCGACACTTACAAGTTTGTGGACATCGTAACGTTTTTGTAGGCCTCGAATTCCTCCAGGTCTTTGGCCCTTTTATCCATGATCAGTTTATAGCTATCCGGACCGAGGATCAGGTGAACTGGTGGATTTTCAAGTTTGGCTAAGTTGATGATCTCGGCCACTAACTTTTGAGGATCACCGGGCTGCTTACCGGCTCTAGCCGACATCCCCTGGACCGTCTTGTCGCTGGCATAGCCGTCAATAGGATGTTTTGTATAGGTAAGTGACCCTTCCTCTAAAAAGTTAGTTCTGAATGAGCCGGGTAATAAAACGGTTGCCTTGACATTGAATGGCGCTATTTCCTGCGCCAAAGCCTCAGTTAACCCTACCATGGCATATTTTGATGCGGCATAACTGGCCACATTTGCCACCGCAACATAGCCGCCGGCAGAGGCAATATTGATAATATGACCGCTCCCTTGTGTTCTCAACTGCGGCATGGCAGCCCTGATCACGTTTACCGTGCCGAACAGGTTTACGTCCAGCGCAGTCCTGAATTCCGCGTCAGTCAATTCTTCTATGCTGCCCACGAAGGCAAAACCGGCGTTGTTGACCACCACGTGCAAACCACCGAAATGCGCTATGGCCTGATCAATTGCTGCCTTTACGCTGTCGCTATCAGTCAGGTCCATTGCCAACGGTAAAAAATCATCGCTTTTTGCGCCTATACCTGCTATCAATTGCTCCGCTTTCCGGGAGGTGGCAGCCACCTGATACCCCTGGCTTAACAATAACTTGGCCAGCAACAATCCCATTCCTTTGGATGCGCCGGTAATAAACCATATTTTTTGATTATTCATGAAATTTAATTTTAGCGGTTAAACAACTTAGTTTTCAGTAAATTTCCTATAGGCTACCGGTGTCATTCCTGTCTTTGACTTAAATACCTTGGCAAAATAAGCCGGATACTCAAAGCCTAGCTGAAACGCGATCTCACTGATCGTATCCTTGGTGCTCAGTAACTTATTTTTAGCCTGTTCGATAACAAAAATATGAATGTGCTCCTGGGTGTTCTTCCCCGTCTCCTTTTTTAACAGGTCACTCAGATAATGCGGTGATAAATTAACCGCCTCCGCACATTGACTTACCGTAGGTAAACCTCTCCGGTCTATCGGCGTATTTTGGTAATAATCCTGCAAAAATTGCTCGAACCGGGTGACGGTATCCTTATTTTGATGGGTCCTGGTAATGAACTGCCTGCCGTAGAACCGCGTACAATAATTCAGTAAAAGTTCGATATTGGAAACCATCAGGTTTTGGCTGTGGTTGTCTATATTCTGGTTATATTCCCTTTCTATATTCAAAACGCAATCATACAAAATACGTTTCTCATCATCCGAAATATGCAGGGCTTCATTCGTGAAGTAGGAAAAAAAGGAATAACCCTTTATCTTTTCGGCAAAATTGGACGCCCTTAACAGGTCGACATGAAAATAAAGCGACCAGCCCGACTGAACCTGGGGCTGCGCTCTTTTAACCGGCGTAATAACCTGTCCCGGAGCGGTAAAGATCAATGTTCCTTCTTCGAAATCGTAGTAGTTCTGACCATATTTCAGTTCGCCGTATTTCTCCTTTAAGGAAATGTTATAAAAGTCAAGCACCAGTTTCTTTCCGTACCACTCCTCCGGCATATTGATGTCCTTCGTGTGGATCAGGGAGATCAGGGGATGTTTGGGCTTCGCATAACCGAGCATCCGGTGCAGCTCGGAAATGGAGTTTATCGTACTGAATTTTTCATCTTTCATGGTCGTGCTCAATTAAGAGTTGTTCTTTTATTGCAACTTATGAAAAACCACACCAAAGTATTTTATACCTTGATGTGGTTATTGACAAACGTATTAACTTTCAGTCGAGTATTTTTTGAAAAACTCATCTGTTTTCTCAATGGCCTGGTCTACGTACGGATCGACATCATATAGATCCATATGTGTTGCGCCCTCTATTTCCAACCATTCCTTTGGTTCCGCGGCTATATCAAACACATTTTCGTCCATCTCCCTGGTGAAGGCTTTGCTGCCCGCAATAACTAAAAATGGCGTGCTCAAATATTTGGCCTGGTTAACGAAAACCCGTGCCGGATCTACCGGCAGGCCGATGGTCGGGAAGTAAGGTGAATAGTTGGGACATTTATCCTGGCCCGCTCTTAAAAAATAATATGCATAAGCGTCCTTCATGGCCTGCGAGGCGTTTTCAGCTGGTGGGAGCTTGTCTTCGCCGCCAAATAAATGGGCGGTGTCGTATTCTCCTGTTTCATAGAATTTCTGTTTTCCATCAGCAGCGATTTTTAGCATATGATCGATTACGGCTTTAGGATAGGCGCCAAATAAAGCGGCAGCGGCATCGAAATTACCGACTATAGTTGATACTGCCTTTATCCGCATATCGCCAAGTGCCACGGTGCAGATATAAGGTGCACCGGCGCAAGCGCCCAGGCCAAAGAAGTTTTCACGATCTACAAATGGCAGCGTTCTTAAAAAACTGATCGCATCCGTCGTATTGGGCACCATATTATGAATGGATTCAAAATTGCGGACCGTTCCGGTACTTTCACCGAAGTTCTTCGGGTCGAATGATAAAAAAACATAGCCTTTTTTTGCTAATTTCTGGCCATAAACGGCGCCGGTCTGTTCTTTCACCTGGGTGCCGGGGCGGGTATATATTACGGTTGGATATTTTTTCCCGTGCTCAAAGTCTTCCGGCAGGTAAAGATCGCCACCTAACGTTTCGCCGTTACTTGCAAAATAAACCGCATTTTTTCCTGGTTTCAATTCACTGATTGCCGGCATTTGTTTTTCAGTATTCATGTTTCTTGAATTTAAGTTTTAAACTGATACAAAGTTCAGCATACCTTTCAGCGCGGAATAAGACGAAATACGGTTTTACTAGTCATTTTTACTGAAGGTTAATCATTTATCGTTTGTAATTTTCTATTTCAGCAGCATGGCGGGCCTTAATTTCTTGAGCTACCGTACATGTAAAATTTTTGATTATCTCAGTAGCATTTATTAGTTCTTGGCTGGTTAGTGATGCGTCAAAACTTGGCTATTTGATTTGATAAATCATTTATTTTTTAGCCAAGCAATTAGCGACCGAATACAATAGTCTAATATTCAAATAAATAATTAATGTAATAGTAAAATCGTTAGTGCCCCCTGTGGTGCCTCTTGAAACAAAAATTTAGCGTCCAGCAATCTTTGTAATGTCATCCTGAGGCTGTGTAACCTGACGAAAGTCGGCTTATCAACCATCAAAGACGACAATAAGTTGCGCTAAACTTGTGGCCGTAATCGCCATCAGTTAACCGACTAACCTATCTGCCAGTGGCAGAGTAATAATGGGCGTTATTTGACATGTGGGGACGAAACATTATCCGCTGAAAAGCGGAAATCGGGCGAAGGTGAGCGTAAAATCGCAATATACTGAAAGCGCCCGGGCAGGCTGAGATGCCCGTATTGTAGAATACGACGTGAGTATGTCCCGAATTTGTCTTGAAGGGGCTCCAATTGGAGCCCCTTTTTTATTGCACCGCTTATGGAAATTCCCTTAACTACCCAACAACTACGAACTATCGTCCGCGAGGCCGCCGAACTCGGGGCCATTATTGCACTGACCCGCACCGGAAAGCTGTCGCCCTATCTGAAAAAACGGGAGGCCTACCGGCGCTATGGCCGGCGTAACATCGAACAATTGCTCGCCAAACACGAGCTGACAATACGCAGCGACGGCAATCACACCGCCGCCTGGCGTATCGACCGCATAGAGATAGAGGCCATCGTCAGATGCCTAGAAATCTGGCGCCAACTATAATTCAAAACATGATGCAAACGACAATGAATCCTGCGGCCATCCGCGAACAAGTATCGATCACCGCACTCCTTGCCCGGCTCGGCTACCAACCCGTCCATAATTCCGGGCGGGAATCTGTCTATCGAAGCGTTCTTCACCAGGACGGTAAAAAACCGTCTTTCTGCGTCAACGACACCCTCGGCATGTGGTATGACAAACGCACCGGAAAAGGCGGTAACGTGATCGATTTTGGATTGGCTTTCTGGCCCGGTCTTGCTACCCGGGAGGTCTGCGGTAAGCTAAACGATGTGATGCACCAGGCGGTGCTGCCCGCTGTTGCTGGGGTAAAACAAGCTGGAAAGAGACGACGCAAAAGCTTGAAACTACCCTATTTCCGGATCGACAAGGTTTGTGAACTTGGCCAAACAACGTCCATCCGGCAATTCCTGGAACGGCGCGGGATCTGGGAAGAAGCACAGGGAGTACTGCAGGAAGTTCACTACCATAAGGTAGACACACACCAAAAACCCACTCTTTATGCGGCGGCGGGATATCGTAATGAACACGGCGGCTGGCAGGTGCGCAACAAATATTTCAAAGGCTGCCTGGCGAATAAAGGGCTTACCTTACTGGCGGGAGACAGCCGGCGCTTGTGTGTATTCAAGGATATCTTCGACTATTTAAGCTGGAAACATGAGCATCCCGACTTATCAAACAGTGCATTAATTATAAACAGCTATAGCCTGCTGCCTGCCGCTATTAAGGTTGCCATGCGATATCCAGAGTTGGCCGTGTATTTTGACCACAGCCCTGAAGGGCATCAATCGCTACGACAGTTTATCACGGAGTTACCTTATGCAAATAACGGCATATCAGCTTTCAAGGGTCACCACGATTACAACGAAAAGCGGCGCTCCGAAGCACGTGCCGAACATGAGGCTAAAAAGCCGAAAGACCTTTTCAAAAACATCGAGGTCCCCTTTGAGCGTTAAGGGTCCATATTATCGAAAAGGCACCATTTTAGTAACACAAGGGTCTTCTTGTTTTTTACCCTGCAAGATGTCTTTTTGTCCGACGGAAACCCCTTTGGGTTTTCCAGTCTACCAAAAAGAATCTTGCCCGGCTGATGCCGGGGGAAGAAATTTCGCAACTCAATTTCTTTATTTATGAGCCGGAACAAAGGTGGCAGGCCGCCGGTAGGCAAAGGTAAACGATCCTTCAAGATCGATGTGCGTTTTACCGAGGCGGAGTACCGCCAGGTGGAGGCATTGGAAAAGGAACTGGGTTTGAAGAAAACCGAGCTGGTCAGGCGGAAATTATTGAATGATAGTAAGGGGTTGGTTGTAAACGCCCGGGAACTGATGAACCGCCTGGATGCGATCAGCCTGGAACTGTCCAGGAGCGGAAATAACATCAACCAGCTTGCACGTTATGCTAACCGCCTTCAAAAAAGGGGCTTGTTGTCACCGCCGGTTATTGAGGAGTACAACCGTTTGCTGCGCCGTCATGAAAGTGACCAGGTGGAACTGGCTTTGTTGTTTCGGAAACTCATCAGGTCACTGATACCCTGATCTCCTGTTGCCCGGTTATGGTGATGTATTGCTATTGGGTTATACCGGTAGCTTGATAGGCTGCTACCTTGCTCGCCGGTTCTCCTGTTATACCGTTCGCCTTCTCTGCCGATACATGGCTGATGGGTTACATAGCTACCCAGTTAGGTTGTTTCACTGATCTTTTGATAGAGCGATACTTTGCGCTGCAGTTAGCGTGCTATGATGATCTATTGATCCATTGAGCGAATGTTCGGTTGATTGGGTGTTAGCTTGATCGGGTGTTGTTGTTGTTGTCCTGATCTATGGCTACTTAGTTAGGACGCTACATCATTAACCTGTTACGGTGCTCGGTTGCGCTGTTGTTATGTCGCTCTTTGGTTACCCCATGTGCTATGATCGTTAAAATCTTCCGTGCCAGTGCTTCCTTTAAAGCCATCACCTACAATTTTGATAAGATTGCAAAAGGACAGGCGACCCTGATGAAAGTTTCGGGTTTCGGGGCTTTGCGCCAACTGCACGAAGTACGCCCTGAAGATTACCGGAATTACCTCGAAGCACAGTCGGGCCTGAACCGGAATGTACGGCTACCGCAGTTTCATGCGATGATTTCGGCTCCTGACCATTCTTTTGACAAGGATAAGCTGGCAAAACTCGCCGGAAAATGGCTCGACCTGATGGGCTACAAAGACCAACCTTATTTGTTGGTACATCACCGGGATACCGATCAGTCTCACGTTCACATGGTCAGCACGCGGGTCAGCCGTGAGGGTAAAAAGATAGACAGCGCATTTGAACACCGCCGGGCCATAGTCGGCCTGAATAAACTTTTGCAAAAGGACGAAGCCCACCAGGCGCAGATAGATGCCAGTAGAGTATTGCAGTATCAGTGTTCTACCAAAGCGCAGGTGCTGCTGTTACTGGAAGGAATGGGTTACCACATCCATGAAAAGGACGGCCAGTTTTTGCTCCATAAATTCGGCCGGCAGCTGTTTGCGATCAGCGGCCAGCGTATGGAAGAACGTCTGGCGTCGTATGTGCCCGATAAACAGCGTGCCACTCAGTTAAAGGCGATCTTTCGGAAATACCAGGCCGTTTTTAACGCTGCGCCCGAACGGGCAACGGTGAGCCTTTCCGGTGGCAGAACATTACAAACCAATGTTTACCGTTCCGACCTCGGCGATTTCCTGAAAGAAAGTTTCGGTATAGATCTGATCTTTCATGCTTCGGGCGACAAGCCTCCGTATGGTTATACCATCATTGATCACACGCAACAGCGGGTGTTCAAAGGCAGTGAAGTACTCAAGCTGGCCGAAATGATTAACCCGGCTTTAGGTGTTACGTCGTCTGTAAAAGGAACGATGGAAGAGTCGCCGGATAACCGCCCAGATCATTCACCCCTGACTTATTTCCGGCCTTATTTGTCAAACGACATCGACGATCAGCAGATCCATGGGCCGCGCAGGCGCAGGCAAAAGAAAGCGCGCAGCAACACCCGTTAACTTTTAAATCCAAAATTTCATGAACATACTTATCGGCAACCAAAAAGGCGGGTGCGGAAAGAGCACCATCGCGCTTTTACTCGCCAACTACCTGACCATGGTCAAGCACCAGAAGGTAACGCTCATCGATATGGATTATCAGCAGTCTATCGCCCAAAAATTTGAAAAGGCGAAGGTGTTGGAAAACAAACCACCCTACGATGTGGTCGCGGCACAACTCGCGCATTACCCGGTTTTGCAGAGCGCCATTATGCAGTCGCCCGAAGAACTGGTCATGATCGACTTGCCCGGCAAGCTGGATGACGATGGCCTCTTACCCATCTTCGGCTCGGCAGACCTTTTGATCTGCCCGTTCTCCTATGATGAGTTCAGTTTTGACTCCACCGTCCTTTTTGCCATCGTATTGCGCAAGATCAACCCGGACATCCCGATCATCTTTATTCCCAACCGGGTAAAAGCGAACGTCCGTTACGAGACGATGCAGGAAGTAAACAAGCAATTATCAAAGCTGGGTGCCATGTCTGCTATGATACCTGACCGGATCGATTTTCAGCGGGTCACCACTTTTATGACGCCGCTGCCTGTTATCCCTATCATTATCCCGGTATTCGACCAGGTCTATGCGGCCATTTCTGAAAGGATAGCGTTGAGTGCAAAGGCGTAATACGATGACGAAGATCACTTCACTCGCAGATGAGATACGCAACCGTATCGCGCAGCCGCCGGCAGAAAACCCGGAACAACCCAAGACTCCAAAGGCCAAAAAACCGAAAGCTGAAGAAGCGGAGATCCTCCGGTTGATCAGGGCCTATGACAACGCGAACCATAAGAGCCTCGTCCATGTTCGGTTCGATGAAAAAACGGTGCAAACCCTGAACCATTTTAAAATGGCGACAGGTGTGGATGTCACCCGACTGGTGGCCTTCGCCGTCCAACAGCTATTCGAGGGAAATCCCGAACTCAAAGCGATCATTAAACAATTTATTCAAAACATGACTTTATGACCTGGATTAAATTCATTTCCTGGTTAACCGGGCTGTACTTCTTTTATTATGTGCTCAACATGGCCTGGGACCTGATGCGCAGCAGACATGCCGGTACAAAAGAAGCAGCGCCGGAACTGCATTTTGAGGAAGCTGTTGCTCCCACATTGGTAGCCCCGGCAGCACTGGAAAACAAAAGTGCGCTGCCTACAAAGAAAAGCACCACGGATGTGGCTGCATCTGCCCTGGGCGGCGTTAACGTCAAAGACCTCTTTCAGCTTGCCAGATTAGAGCTCATCGCTTACAACCAGTCGGTTACTTTCTAAGTGAAAAAGCTACTCGTTTTTGTCCTGTTTTTACCGGCGGCGGCTTTTGCCCAACCCGGTATTACCGAAATGCAGGAGGCCCGTTCGGACCTTACACAATCGTTCTTTTCGGCGCGTGATCTTTCGCTCGTTGTGGCCGCCATCCTGGGCATCATTGGTGCAGTGCGTATCTACCACAATTTACAGATGGGCCGCGAGCGCTTCACGGCCGAAGTGTCCGCCTGGTTCTTTTCCGCCTTGTTTATGGTTTTACTGGGCGCATTTCTCCAGGCGGTTTTCGGTATCTAAAACCAGCCCTTTTCCATGTCAGCCGCACGATCGCTTTAAGCCGGCTTCAAAAATCTCCTTTATGCTTTTTTCATGCTTAAAAACATCCAGCGCAAGCTGGCCTGGGTACTGGCGTTCATCGTCAGCCCAATTTTCGTATTTGCCCAAAGTGGCGTTAACGGGTTAACTACCGCCACATCAACCCTGAAAACCTATATCGACCCGGTAACTGATATTACCCTGGTCATCGGCGGTATCGTCGGCATCGTCGGTGGTATCCGCGTTTACTCGAAGTGGAACTCGGGTGACCAGGACATCAACAAAGAGTTGATGGGATGGGGTGGTTCCTGTTTATTTCTGGTACTCTCTTCGCTGATCATCAAAGCCTTTTTTGGTTTATGACCACGCGAAAATTCGCAATTTATAAGGGGCTCGAAAGGCCCCTTATTTACAAAGGCTTCCGCGGAAAGTTCATTTATTGGGGCA
Organism: Mucilaginibacter polytrichastri; assembly: GCF_001911425.1. Lineage (GTDB taxonomy): Bacteria > Bacteroidota > Bacteroidia > Sphingobacteriales > Sphingobacteriaceae > Mucilaginibacter > Mucilaginibacter polytrichastri. Next base: position 4,819,140 of record NZ_MPPL01000001.1, read on the forward strand.
TTGGCGCGGTGCTTTCCGGCCTTGTCCTGGGTTCCGTGACGATGGCCGTGATCAATATGTGGCTGGGTATGATCGTCCTGATCGGCTGCATTGCCGGTGGCCTGCTCTACATCGCCTCCCGGCAGAAAAAAGGCCTACATAATAAGACCCGGCATAAGGGAATCTATATCGTTACCCCCTTTATTTATGAACGCCAGGAAGTTTGAAACGCCGTATATCGGCGTTGACGCCGGAGAAGACTTTGATATCTTATACGGTTCCAGCGGTGAGTTTTCCGTTGTGATCGCTATGAAAAACCCGGTTGTACAATATGCTGCGGCCGCAGGGGACTATGACGAATTTCAGAACCTGCTTACCGGCATCATTAAGATACTGGGTGACGGTTACCTGCTTCAAAAGCAGGATATCCTGCACAAAACGCCCTTTGATCCGGCACCTGCCGCTGAGTACCTGCAACAAAAGTTCAATGCCCATTTCGCGGGCCGCGCCGCTTTGCGGACCGATACTTACCTGACCATTACCCGGCAGGTTAAAAAAGGCCGCTTTTATACTTATGACCCAAAACAACTGCGGGACTTCCGCACCGCCGTTCATAAGGTAACCGATGTGTTAAAGGCCGCGAAATGCGAGCCTTCCATTTTATCCGAAAAACAGATCACTGAATTGGTCCGCCGGATTCTCGCCATGCGTTTTGGAAACGGACCGTTTTCGCTTAACAATTTCAAGCCGACGGATACCGATATCCGCATGGGTGAGCGCTCGGTGCGCTGCATTCCCCTGGTAAACAGCGATAATGTTGATATGCCTGGAGAGTTGGGCACATTCACTGAACTCAACGAGAACGAGGCGGTACGCGGTTTTCCCGTGGATATGCTATCCTTCCTGTATAAAGTACCGGCTTTTGAAGCCATATTGTACAACCAGGTGATCGAGATACCCGCGCAACAGGCCACGCTCAATAAACTGGAAGTAAAGCGAAAGCGCCATTCAGGCATTCCAGACCCGGCCAACGCCCTTTGTGTAGAGGACATCGACCTGTTGTTGAAAGACGTTGCTCGCAATGGCCAGCTGCTTGTCAACGTGCATTACAGCATCATCGTTGCAGCACCGGCAACGGATATACAAAAATCGGTCAATTATGTAGAAAGCGCATTGTTTCAACTCGGTATCATTCCGAACCAGAATGCCTACAATCAACTGGAACTCTTCCGCGCCGCCATGCCGGGCAATGGAGTCGAACTAAAGAACTATGATTGGTTCCTCACGACCAGCGATGCGGCGCTCTGCCTGTTCTTTAAAGAAAGAGCTATGGAGGATGAGCCATCCTCATTTCGCATCCGCCTAACTGACCGGCAGGGTATCCCGGTGGCCATTGACCCCGCTGACCTACCCATGCGTACCGGGCGGATCAATAACCGCAACAAGTTTGTGTTAGGGCCCAGCGGATCTGGTAAGTCATTCTTTATGAATTCCTTAGTAGAGCAATACCTGCTCTTTAATATGGATGTGGTGATCGTGGACGTCGGGCATTCCTATTCCGGGTTGTGCGCCTATTACGGTGGAAAATACATTACCTGGTCGGATGAAAGGCCCATCACCATGAATCCTTTCCTGATCACCGGGGATGAGTACAACCTGGAGAAAAAAGATAACCTTGTTACGCTGATTGCCCTCCTTTGGAAAGGTGCAGGTGGTTCGGTATCCACCATTGAGCGCGATGTGCTGACTGCCACGATAAGCGTGTATTATGCGTCGGCCTTTTTAGACGGCTCAGGGGTCGATCTTTCTTTTAACAGTTTTTACGAATTCGCCCTGGAGAAAATACCGGAAATCAAAAGTGAAGAACGTATTCCCTTTGATCTTGACGAGTTCCGTTACGTGCTCAAAAAGTTCTACCGCGGCGGCGAATATGAAAGCATCCTCAATGAAACAAGTGACCAATCGCTGCTGAATGAACGCTTTGTCGTCTACGAAATTGATGCCTTACAGGACAATTTAGTACTGCTACCTATAGTTACGCTCATCATTATGGATGTGTTTATTCAGAAGATGCGCAACCGCAGGAACCAGCGCAAAGCGCTTATTCTCGAAGAAGCCTGGCGCGCATTGATGTCGCCGATCATGGCGAACTTTCTCCTTTACCTCAATAAGACGGTGCGTAAATTCTGGGGGGAGATCATCGAAGTTACGCAGGAGCTTTCCGACATCATCGGGAACCCCATCGTTAAAGACAGTATCATCAATAACTCGGATACCGTCATCCTGCTGGATCAGCGAAAGTTCCGGGATAACTATGGCGAGATCGCCAAAGTGCTTTCTATCTCAGCCACCGAACAGCGGAAAATCTTTACGATTAACCAGCTGGATAACCGCGAAAGCCGCGCCCGCTTTAACGAGGTTTATATCCGCCGCGGTTCCACCGGCGAGGTTTATGGCGTAGAAGTAAGCCGCCAGCAGTATTATGTCTACACCACCGAAAAGCCGGAGAAGAACGCTGTCCATATTTATGTGCAGCATTATGGCTCCTATCCGGCTGCGCTGGATGCATTTCTTGCCGACATCGAACGCAGCGGACTACCCGCAGGTGACTTCGTCCAGAAGATCAACCAGCAAAACAAACCTTTAATCCTTTAACATGAAGAATTTTCTGTTTTTACTATTCGCGGTACTACTATCTGTGGCATTACATGCCCAGGAGCTTGTCGTTGACCCGGTCACATCGGGTGCCATGCTTGCAAACAGTGCGGTCATCAACAACCAGCTCAATAACACCAACAATAAATTGACGGCCATTCAGACCGCGCAGCTGGCAGTGACCGGGCAGCTCACCATAGTCAATAACTTGCAAAACAAAATTTATAAAGGTTTGTCCGAAGTGGCTTCGGTTATCAATAACCTTTATTCAGTAAAAGACATTGCCGAAACGGGATCAGATATCGTCAGCGACGTGGAAAAGGCGGTTCAGACCGCACGGAGTAACCCCGTTCTGCTATTGTTTGCACAGCAGGGTGCCCAGGATTTTGAAAAACGGGCGGCAACGCTGGCGACGGATGTTTCTGCATATGTATTGAAAGGAGGCAGCGACAACCTGATGGACAGTTCCGAACGTGGCAAACTCCTGAATCATATTGTTACCGAAATGCATGTCCTGCGGGGATTGGCTTACGGAATGCAGCGGGCGATGTATTGGGCGCAATTGCGCGGAATCTGGGCATCGCTTAATCCCTGGTCGACCTGGCAGAATGAGGATGTACGCATAGCCAATTCGGTGCTAAGTGAAGCTAAATACCTGCACTGATAAATTTCGGCTATGTTTTGACCCGTAATAGGGTAATCAATTTAGTTCTTGTAATCCTTCAATCATGATAAAAAAAACTTTGCTGATGATGGCGTTTAGCCTTTTGCTTTCGGCATGGTCCTATGGTCAGGGAAAGGTGCTCGATGTCCCTGAACTTTTACAGCTTGTTTCTTATTCTAAATCTGAGCATAGCCTGCAAACAGATGCGCGGGATAAGCAGGCTGCCGTCACTTCAACGGAAACGGCCAACAAGACATTGCTTGGCAAGATCAAGGATATGTACCGCACCCTGCAGAACCGTTACTCCACGTTGGGAACGGCGATCACGGCCGCCAATGTCGGTATTGAAGCAGAGCTGATGGTTAACAGTATCATCCGCTCACAGTCACAGCTGTACCAGCTTGCTCAGAAGAACCCCGCGATCATAGCCTTGGCGTATCAGACGGAAATAGATTTTGCAGCACATTCTGAAATGCTTATCCGCTATCTCGCCGGGCTGATATTATCTATCGGGGACGTTAACCAGATGAAGGCCTCCGACCGGAAGCTGCTTTTCGATTACGTCGTTACGGAATTGAGCAACATCGAAGATATGAGTAACCGTCTGGTCCGCAATGTGCAATTCGGCACGCTTGCATCCCTGTTGCACCACCTGAATCCTTTTGACGACTTCGTTTATGAGGATCAGCATATGGTCAGCGATATTCTGAGCAATGCCAAATACCTGAAGCGATGAAAAAAACAGGCTTGTTTCTTTTTGGTTTGTGCCTGCAGCTTTCGGCTTTTTCGCAGGAAATAGTCGTTGACCCCCAGCATATAATAGCCGTTGAAGAAAATCAGGCCGTGCGCATGGCGGCCGAAGGAACGCATCAGAACTACCTTAAAAAGATCAATGACAATGTTAATACCGTCAATACCAACGTCTCATCCGTGGTAGCCGCGCAGACGCTGATCTATAATTCGCTGGCTAATGTAAACTCGGCTTTAAAGGATGGCCTGATGGTCAAACAGATATCCCGCACCACGGCCGACATCATTTATTACCTGAATGAAAGCCTTACACTGGCGAAGGATGACCCGTTACTCTTGTTGGTCACCACCAAAATTCAAAATGAGTTTGGGCCTAAGGCTACCGCAATGGTGAGCGACATATCAGGCTTCATCCTCAAGTCGGACGGAAACATGCTGGCAGATTACAATGGCCGCGATCAGTTGCTGCGCAAAGTCGTTCAGCAACTCCAGATAATGGACGGTATGGCCTATGGCACCTGGAAAGCGATGTACTGGGCGAAGGAGCGCGGCGTGCTTAAAACGCTTAACCCCTTCGCCGGCTACATCAATAAGGATCGCGCTTTTGCAGCGCAGATCATTCAAAACGCAAAATTTTTAAACAAATGAGATTCTTAATATTAATGATCCTGTTTCCGCTATTCGCCTTGCGCGCCTGCGCACAACGGGATGTCGCTGACCAAAGTGTCCGCTACCAGGAAGAACGAATGGTTTACCTGCAATGGGACCAGAATAAGTTCACGCCGACTTCAGGCTTTCTTGGCCTCAACCCATATTACTGGCTCACCTGGGGGCTATTCGAACCGAATTACCATAAAACCGACCTTCGTCCGCTTTCGGCAACCGGCCCGCAAACCCAGCGCCTGGCGCTGGTCGGCACCATGAATTCGGTAGATAACAGCTATAAGCTGAATGCCGATACTGTCAGGAACACCGCTTTAACCTCGATAGCCGAACAATCCGGATTACTGTCGGATGCAGACCCTTTATGGCTGCTGTACTATAGCCAGGCATTGGCACCTGTGTTGAATTATTCAGACGCTTCGATACTTGCACCACTAACGGCACAAGTGCGAAACGCCGTTATTTCCGAAGGTCTCTTGCCCTGGTACGAGAATGAATTGGCTATGTTGAAAGAGCGCATTAACGCCGCACGGTCGACGGATATGGACAGGGGTTCACGCATTATGGCCTATTATCGGTATCTCAAAGAGTACCGGACACTCGCGGCAACCTGGGCGACCCGTGTCGCTACAGCGCAGAAAAATATCACTATGGTCAAACAGCAAACTATGGCCAAAGGCAGTCCTGTCATTACTTCCGGCTGGACACCGGATACAGATGTACAGCTGGCCAGGCAAGTTTTAGCAAATAAAAAATACTGATGAAAAAGAAACTCTTAATGATTCTTATCCTCTGCACGGTAAGCTTTTGCTGCTTTGCGCAGGATAGCAGCTATGAAAAATCGCTGGAATTCCTTCAGGGCGATGGGGTTTATGAAACAGGCATGATGACCTTTTTGACCGGCCTGAAAGATTCGATCTGGTCTAACTTTGATCTGTTTATTACTGACGCGAAGGCGCTTGCTGCAATCTTCATGATCATTTTTTTTGCGGTCAAGAGCTATGAAATGATGGCGGGTGACAAAAAACTGGAAGTCATGCCGCTGTTGAGGCCCTTTGGCCTGGCAATGGTGATCCTTTGGTGGGGTGGTTTCACCAAAATGGTGGCTTTCCCAACCGACCTGGTGGCTAACGAAACCCAGCAGATGTTCGCTTCAGAACAGGACAACGTGAACCAGCTTCGTTTTCAGCGGGCTGACCTGATGAAACAGGTTGCCGATTCCTTGTATACCTTTCAGGCACAGACCGAAGTCGCCGCAAAAGAATCGGACACCTGGTACGGCCAGGCCTGGGATGCGGTGACTTCAACTGTTAAGGAAGGAATCTCTACGGTGGTCGCCCCCCTGATGGAATTGAAGGCTCGGCTGCAGATCAGCATTCAGTTGCTGATGACCCAGATACTGGAACTGGCAGGCCTTTGGATACTCCGCATCGCCACTTATATCATCTTTATGATACAGATCATTTATTCAAGTATCCTCATTATACTCGGGCCTTTTGCCGTCGCGGTTAGTATCCTGCCTGCCTTTCGGGATAGCTTTTCCACTTGGGTTGCCCGTTTTGTATCAGTAAACCTATATACCGGTATAGCTTACCTGATCATGTACCTCTGCGCGCTGATGCAGAAATATGCGCTATCTTCCGAGATCAGCAAGTATCAGGAACTTCTTCGGCCAGGTGCCAGTGGCCTGATGGAAAAGTTCGCGATATTCTCTGGCAATGGTATATTATCTTTCGGTGAAGTGATCGTTGTTTTTTTTATCGGTGCCGTTTGTATGTTCACGGTGCCATCAATCTCAACCTGGATCATTTCCACGTCAGGGATTTCCTCAGCTTCCTCAGCATTTGGCCGCAATGCCTCCATGGTGGTCATGGCCGCCCGCAAAGCCGGCGGCGCCGTGCTGTAAAATTCATTCCTATTTATGCTAATCAAAAATATCGAAGCCAAAATCCGGCTTGCGACGGTCATTGCTATGGGCAGCTTAGTTTCTTCGGTCATCATTTGCGGCATTGTATCTGTATTCGCCTTCAAGCAGGTTGCGAACGCCCGCCAAAGCGTTTACATCCTGGATAACAATGTGCCAATACTGGCTAAGCAAACCGATATGCAGGTTAATCGCCCGGCAGAGTACCGCGCGCATGTCGACCTGTTTCATACTTTGTTCTTCTCGTTGACGCCTGATGATAAATACATCGAATACCAGCTTAAAAAAGCGATGTACCTGATCGATGAATCCGGCGCAAGGGAATACGACGACCTCAAGGAGAAAGGGTTTTTTACATCCATTTTATCCTCCAGTTCCGTGCTTACGCTGCAAACGGATTCCATATTGCTGGATGTGCCGCGCCATTATTTCCGCTATTACGGTAAATTAAAAATTGACCGGCGCAGCTCGACGCTGACGCGATCCCTCGTAACAGAAGGTTACCTAAAGGATATCCCGCGCAGCGATAACAACCCCCACGGTGTCCTCATCACCGGATGGAAGACCCTGGAAAATAAAGACCTCTCCGATGTTCAAAAGAATTCATTCTAACCGCGACCCTGACGCTACCCTTTCGAAAGAATTATACAGGGAGTTCAGGGCGTATTTTGAAAAGGCAGGGTCAAAGTTCGGGACAATATGTCTGTACCATCCCAGGATGATCTTTTACATGATGGTGGGACTTTTACTCTTTTCGGGCGTGATCTCGTTCACCGTTTTTCGCCATCCGGTAAAAAGTTCGGCTGCCCATCCTGCGATGCAGGACCAGCAGCCGAACAACGTAAAAAGCCCGCATCCGCTGGATGCCGGCTTTGCCAGGATATTGGAAACAGGATCTGACCTGAAGCGAACCCTGGATCTTAAAGAACGGGTGGAAACTACCTTAGCGAAAGGCCGCCTTACGCATGCAGACAGCATTTGGCTGGAACATGCATTGGACTCCCTGCAACACTTGCAACACAAAATTCAACATTAATTATGAAGATCAACTTCAAACAACCGCGCTATATCCTGCCGTTGATACTGCTACCCTTTTTATGCCTTTTCTTTTATGTGTACCACGGAAAAGCTAAAGATAAAGGGCCGGTAAAGCAAACCGCAGCTATACAAAGCGATGTGGGCAACGTTTCAGCCCACGTCAAAAAAACTGCCCTCTCCGATAAGCTGGATGCTTTCCGTAACACTTACAAAGAGAGCGACGGTCTTACCGCCGTAGCACCTGTCACCACCGACGAAGCTTCAGCTACCAAACTAACCGGCAATTATTCTGACCGGCAACGGGCGCAAATGGATTCCATTGACCGTGCCATGAAAGCGCGTTTCAGTTCCGGAATGACAGCACCGGTTACTAAACAGGGCGCGACCGCGCAGGACAGGCAAGTGACTGCAGCCCTCAATGCGCTTGCCGCGCAAAGGAAAGCTCGGGGCTCTTTAGGCAGCCCGTCCAGCAATGCTCCGGCTGATAAAGACCCTATGGCAGTGTTCAAACAGCAAATGGCTTATGTGGACAGTATGCAAAAAGCGAATGACCCGGCGTTGAAAGCCGAGCATCAAAAGCAATTGGAGAAAGCCAGGGCGTTGGCAGGGCAGCCGGCGACACTGGAAGTTCATAAAGCGGCTGGCGGCAGCGCGGAATTCAATACGATCCGCCCGGAAACGCATAGCGAACTAATCTCCGCCATGATAGACGAGGAAATTATTGCTTACGCCGGTTCTCGCATCAGGCTGCGCCTGCTCGAAGATATCTGGGCAGGCAAAAACCTGATCCCAAAAGGTACTACCCTTTACGGGCTGGTGAACAGCTTTACACAGCAGCGGGTCACCTTCGTGATTAGTACAGTAATGTCCGGAGGTCAGATCCTGCCCGTCAAACTTTCGGTTTACGACCAGGACGGAATTCCCGGTCTGTATGTCCCAGCCTCTGCGTTCCGGGATTTCACCAAAGACCTGAGCGGTAATACCATGCAGGGCGTGAGCATTGAATCCGGGAGCGCCGGAAACCAGTTGCTCATGAGTTCCATGGATAAAGTGTTTCAATCCACTTCCTCAGCTATTGCGGGTGCTATCCGCAAGAACAAAGCAAAGATCAAATACGGCACCTATGTGTACCTGGTCGATCCACAAACCATTCAAAACAACCATTAACATGAAAAAATATTTGTTATTGCTGACCGCAATCATTGCGGTAGCGGGGCAATGCTTTGCCCAATTGAATAAGCGCGACCTTCCGGTCGTTTATCTTCCCGACAACGTCTCCGTTCATTTCGTTTCCCCCGGGCCCATTCGTTTCGTGGATATATCGGTCAAAGACATTTCCGGTGATCTTCCGGTACCCAATGTTTTGCGTATCCATGTCCGGGATTCACTTAGGCGTTTCAACGATGCCGTGGTTACGATAACCGGTGAAAAGTTCATTGCACAATACCGGGTGGTTCCCTGCCGGGATGACCGCGATGGCACCGTACAAACGGAAATAGCTATTGAACCATCGGACTGCCGCCCGCTGGACAATCCGGAAATCGGCCTTTCACAACTGGAACTCAAAGCAAATGCCCTGCGGCTTTTGGCGATTCGTCCGGGTAATCCCATCGAGGATGCCAAAGCCTTCGGTATGCAGGGCTACTTGTATCATATTTATACGCTTGGCGATTATATATTTTTGGATATAGGATTTCACAACAAAACCAAGCTGCCTTATGCCATTGATCAGCTTCATTTCAGCATTGAAGATAAAAAAGTCACGAAAGCGAGCACGGTCCAATCCGTGGTTGTGACGCCCTTGTTCATCCTGCAGGATATCCCTGCATTCGACAAATATTACCGGAACATATTCGTGTTTAAAAAACTGACCTTCCCCGGCAACAAGGTATTTAGTATCGGGCTCAGTGAAAAGCAGTTATCAGGTCGTATCCTTACCCTAAAGGCCAATTACCAAGATCTTCTACGTGCCGACGTCTTACCGAAATAGGCGGCCCGTCTTAATTTATTCAAGCATATGGCAGAAACCATTAATCGCCTGGCCAATGCGCTGGTGCGGCTTGACCCTGCCTTGTATATCCGACTGCAGGATGAGCATGAACTGGAAGACTACTTAACAGGATTCGAGGACATAGAAAGCCTCGTCAGCGGTTTGCCGCCTTCAGCGCACGACTTTCTGGAAGATGTGCTGGAGCAGGATTTTCGCAGTCATTGGCTGCTTTTTCACGAAGCCGGCATTATCCGTTATGAAATGCAGAATATCTGTTCAGCTTGCGAAGCAACCTTGCAGGAGTTCGGCTGGCCGGAAGCAGACGACAGCAGCTTACTGTACTATGCGGTCATCACCGCGATAGACGACTACCTACAGGAAGGAGGTAAAAATGGCCTATAATCCCCGTGAAAAACTGGCAGCCAATATCAATGCGCTCCGCGTTGCGCTGGATTGGGACGGCAAGCGCAAACTAACCGAACCCGAACTTTCATCTCTTAAAGCGTATTCAGGTTTCGGCGGACTGAAGGCCGTCTACTATCCGGCAGGCGATCGCGACGAATGGGTGAAGCAAAATGCCTCCCAGGCTGACCTCCGTTTGTACCCCCAGGTCATGGACCTGCATAGCTTGTTGAAGGAAAAATTAAGTGCTTACGCATACAAGCGCGCCTTGGATGACTTGCAGGACAGTGCGCTAACTGCCTATTACACCCCTGACCTAATACCCCGTGCTATTTATACCGTGCTGGGTGATCATGGGTTGTTACCGAAACACTTATATGAACCGAGCGCAGGGGCCGGTATATTTATTACAGAGGCTGCCCGACTTTTGCCGGAACTGCAAAACGTCATGGCCATAGAAAAGGACATGCTGACAGGCAAGATCCTTGCCGCCATATGTGCTGACATGCCGGTACCCGCCGAAGTACAGGTAAAAGGCTTTGAAGAAACGGAAGCCACGGAGAAGGGCCGCTATGACCTGATCGCCTCTAACATCCCATTTGGAAATATTTCGGTTTTTGACCCGGCCTACCGGAACAACAGCATCACCGACCGCATCCACAACTATTTTTTTGCAAAGGGACTGGACAAGATCGGGCATGGCGGCATCCTGGCCTTTTTAACGACCGATGCGTTCCTGAACACACCGGGCAACGATATGGCCCGTAAGCACCTGTTTACCTCGGCTGATTTTATCAGCCTGCTGATACTGCCGGATAACCTGATGAAGGATAATGCCAATGTGGAGGCCCCGACGCACCTGTTATTGGTACAGAAGAACGACCATAAAAAAAGTTTTTCCGAAGCGGAAGAATCGCTGCTGGCGACGGTCGAGCAGACCGGTGAAAATGGCACCTATCCGCTCAACGCTTACGTGCACAGGCATCACGAACTGATCATGGCGGACGAAGTTATTGAAGGTCATAACCAGTACGGTAAACCGGCACGCGTTATCTGGCATAATGGCGACATGGAAACCTTGTTTCCGGCGATGGTCGAACAACTGGCCAATGATCTGGATGCCCGCTTTGACCGGGCCCGCTTTGAAACATTGCAACAGCAACTGGCCTTTGAAACAGGTGAATTGGAACGTCGCAACGAAGCAGTAAAGACGGATGCCAAAAAGCTCACCTTCCTGAACATTCCGCTGCCAAAGGAAACTAAAGTGGTGGCTCAATTGGGACTTTTCGACACCGCCCCGCAACCCGCCGGGAAAGCGCAGGCCTATTTGTCCGATATGGACAATGCAGCTGTCGACGCTTCATCCGCACGTATGATCAGCACCATCAGAACAACGGAGCGACCTGATCATGACAGCGTGGTATTGCTGACCGCCCGGGCAAAATCTTCCGGGCGTTACCTGTATAAACTTTATGCCAATGTCGCGGAGTTAAAGGTATCGGCCAAATGGCTGACGGGAAATGTGCTTTCCGATGAACTTAAAGCGCTTTCTGCAAAATTAAAGGGTTTCGGGCATGACTACGTTTATGAAGGCGACAAAAGTTTGGAACCAGCCTTTGGTCTGGTACCTGAAGGGCCTAAAGGATTCCGTAACCTTAAACCGTTTTACGTTAAAGATACGCTGGTCGTTCATGGCGACAAGGCGGGCCTGATCGGCACGCCAGGTGAAACGGAAGCTGAATTTTTTCCTTTCGAGGAACAGGATCAGCGCGCCTTTTACAAAGCCTATATCCAGGTTAGGGATGCCTATGTAGCGTTATTCAATACCGAATCGGAAACGCTGACCGAGCAGCCCGCTTTACGGGCAACACTCAACCAGCATTACCAGGCATTTACGGAAACTTATGGCGAGCTAAACAGGACCTTTAACCGGTCCCGGATGCTGAACGATCCTGCCTTTGGCTTCACTGTACTTTATTCACTGGAAAAAAAAGAGGAAGGCCGCTTTGTTAAAGCGGATATTCTTAATGGGCCGGTATTTCCGAGACGGGAAGCCTTAAAGACGGATGATCCGGCGGAGGCACTTGCGCGCTGCCTGAACGATAAAGGATTTGTTGACCTTAATTATATTTCCGGGGTAACTGGCCTTTCCGAACAGGAGGTTATTGTCAACCTGGAAAAACAGATCATTTTTAATCCGTCAGTGCAGGATTGGGAAACCACCGACCGTTACCTGTCAGGCAATGTCGTTCAAAAACTGGCCGAGGCCGAAGTTGCTCTTAAGGAGAACCCCGACCATTTGCAGATCGCCCGCAGCCTGGCGGCTATCCAGCGTGCGCAGCCTGAAGCTATACCCTACGAATTATTGGAGCTGGACTTCAACCTGGGCGAACGCTGGATACCGACCGATTATTACCAGCGTTTTGCAACCCGGCTTTTTGAATTAAATACGCAGGTAGAGTATTTTCCTTCTGCCGATACTTTTAAAGTTGGTTATTCAGGCGGGAACGCAATCACAGACAGTGAGTTTGCGGTACTGCCGAAATCAGGGCAGAAAATGAAAGGGCATACGCTCCTGGAACACGCGCTTGAAAACACCAACCCTTTCTTTACCTATAAAGTGAAGCGAGACGGTGAGGATGTACGGATACCGGATAATGAAGCTACCCAGGCTGCCCACCAAAAGATAGAAACGATCCGCGAGCGCTTTGTCGCCTGGCTAAAGGAACTGTCTGCCGAAGAAAAGTTGTTCCTGGAAAAACGCTACAACGCCATCTTTAATTGTTACGCGCTACGCGAATACAATGGCAGCCACCTCACTTTCCCAGGTCTTGATCTCAAGGGTGCAGGTGTTCCGGCACTATACGATTCACAGCGCAATGCGGCTTGGCGAATTATCCAGAACCGGGGCGCATGGATTGACCATGAAGTGGGTTTGGGCAAAACGCTGACTATGATCGTCGCGGCCATAGAAATGAAGCGGCTGGGTATCGTTGCCAAGCCGTCTATTCTGGCGCTGAAAGCTAATGTAATCCAGATCGCTGATACTTTTCGGCGCGCCTATCCGAATGCGAAAATTCTGGCACCAACGGAAGATGATTTTGCACCCGGTAAACGTCAGCAGTTATTCCTCCAGATCAAAAATAATAATTGGGACTGCGTGATTATGACGCACGAACAGTTCGGCAAAATACCGCAGGACCCTGAAATCCAGCGGGAGATCCTGCAAGAGGAAATGGACAATGTGGTTCGTGACCTGCAGACCCTGGAAAACCTGGGCGCGCAGATTACCCGCAAAATGCTGAAGGGCCTTCGGGTGCGCCAAGCCAATTTGCGGGCGGCATTGGCGCAGGTAGTTTTTGATATCGAAAACAGGAAGGACAGCGGTGTCACCTTCCAGGGAATGGGGATCGATCACTTATTTGTAGACGAAAGCCATAAGTTCAAGAACCTCACCTTTACCACCCGCCACAACCGGGTGGCAGGTTTGGGTAATCCCCAAGGCAGCCAACGAGCACTCAATATGCTTTTCGCGGTACGTTCTTTACAGAAGAAGTTTGATGCCGATCTGTGTGTCACTTTCTTATCCGGAACGCCGATTTCCAACAGTCTAACGGAGATGTACCTGATATTCAAATACCTGCGGCCGCGAGAGCTGGAAAGACAGCAGATCGAAAATTTCGACGGCTGGGCAGCGGTATACGCCCGCAAAACGGTGGACTTTGAGTTTTCCGTCACTAACGAGATTATCCAGAAAGAAAGGTTCCGTCATTTTGTAAAGGTGCCTGAACTGGCACTCTTTTACAACGAGATCACCGATTATAAGACTGCCGAGCAAATCAACCTGGATAAGCCGGAACTCGACGAACATTTGGTGAACATCAAGCCAACACCGGAGCAAGAGGATTTTATCCGCCGCCTGATGGAATTTGCCAGCACCGGCGATGCCACGTTGATAGGGCGGGAACCACTCACCGAAGATGAAGATAAGGCCAGGATGCTGATCGCCACCAATTACGCCAAGAAGATGGCGACTGATATGCGCCTGATCGATTCGGATCTTTACAGCGACCACCCGGACAATAAGGTCAACACCTGTGCGCGGAAAGTGGCCGAATTTTATGAATTAAGCAACGAACACCGGGGAACGCAATTGGTATTTTGCGATATCGGCACACCCAAAAGTGATGAGTTTAACATTTACGATGCGCTGAAAGAGAAGCTGATAAGGGATTTTGCTATTCCTGCCGGTCAAATTTCCTTTATCCACGACTGGCCGGATAAAAAACGGCCGGAAATGTTTCGCCTCATGAACGCAGGCTATATCCGTATCATGCTTGGCAGTACTGAAAAGCTGGGAACCGGAACCAACGTGCAGGAACGTGGCGTAGCCCTTCATGACCTCGATATTCCATGGCGGCCTTCAGACCTGAACCAGCGCGGCGGCAGGTTCAGCCGAAAGGGCAACTGGTTGGCAAAAGCGCATTTTGATAACAAAGTACCCCGGTTCGTATATGCCACCGAAAAATCACTGGACAATTACAAGTTTAACCTGTTACAAACCAAGCAACGGTTTATTGACCAGATCAAGAGCAGCCAGTTAGGCGTACGTTCTATCGATGAGGGTGCTTTTGATGAACAAGGTGGAATGGGGTTTGCGGAATACATCGCCATTCTTTCAGGCGATACATCATTGCTGGAGAAAACACGTGTCGATAAAAAGATAGCCGTTTTGGAAGGCTCGCGATCATCGCATTATAAGGAAGTTTCACGGGCGCGCGTTCGCCTCGATGTTGTTGAACAAGAACGTACTAAAACCCTGGTTACCCTGGAAAAGCTCGCTTTGGATGAAGGCGGTTATAAAGCATTGCTTACCCATGACGAGGAGGGGACGAAACATAACCCTATCCGTATCACCGGTTTGCAATCGGCAGATCCGGAAGCCATCGGCAGGCATATCATCGATCTATACCGTAATTGGAAACCCGCAAAAGGAGAACCTGAGGATCAACAGATTGGAACGCTCTATGGGTTCGACCTGTATATCCGCCAGCAGCGCGAAGGTATTGAAACCAACGGGCTGATGGAGTACAAGTATTCCAACTCCCTGTATGCCGAAGGCCCAAAGTCGGGTATTAAATACCTGTATAATGGCGGCCTGCCAAACGTGGACAATCCCAAACTCGCGGCCCGGTATTTTATCAGCGCAATCGACCGCGTGGTGCCTCTGAAAGAGAAATACGAAAAAGAAGTGGCTACCCATGATAAAGAGATTCCTGTCTTAAAAGGAATCATGGCCAGGGAGTTTGACAAGGAACAGGAATTGGCCGACCTGAAAGCAGATGCAGCCAGGCTCCAGGTTAAAATTGCAGGTACTATCCGCGACAACCAACTGAGGGTCGTAGAGGGAACTGAAAACGATGAAATCGCAGAGATTCAGGATGAGGATAATATCCTTTCATTGGATAACGAACAAGATGACGAGCCCCGCCGGGCTATTGGGAGGTAAAATGATCTTAGAACATTACCGGTGCCCCTTGCACCGATATACCTTTTCCATAACTCCCGTCCGCTTATGGGTGGAAGCGCAATGCGAAGGGCGCGTACTCAATTTGTTCTCCGGGCCAACACTGTTGCAAGTGGATGAAATTCGCAACGATATGGATCCGGCTATGCCGGCGGATTATCATTTGGATGCGGTAGCTTTTCTGGAAAACTGGCAGGGCGAACCTTTTGGAACTATCCTGCTTGATCCACCTTACGCATTAAGAAAGAGCATGGAGCTTTATAAAGGCATCATATGCAGTCCATTCCGGAGAATTAAAGATGTAATACCCGGATGCCTGAAGCCGGGTGGCCTGGTAATCACTTTTGGTTATCATTCTGTTGTCATGGGCCGCAACCGGTCTTTCCAGGTTGAAAAGGTGGCGATGTTCAGCCACGGCGGTGCCATCCATGACACGATTGCCAGCGTGGAAAGGTTCGTTAAATAATGCCTTTCCACAGCGGTATCCTCAATTAGGACGAGGTAAACGGCTGAAGTTTACCACCCCATGAAATCAATCAATTCCTTATGGAAGAAACACACGAGCAGCAGAAGCTACACGGTTTCCTGCAATGTTTAATCTATGTGTCAGTCGCACTTGAAGCGGCCATATTTATCTATATCCGGGCACCGATCTGGGGGATTTTTCACCACGCGCTATTCCGGATCAGCCTGCTGCCATTTTATGCAAACCTTGTTTATAGTAAGCTGGCGACTTTGGGCCTGATCTGCCTGGTCAGTATCGGAACGCTTGCCAAAAAAGAGGTGGACCTCCAACCTAAAAAACACATCGTTTACCCGCTCACATTAGGGCTGCTCTTATTTTTTGGCAGCCTTTTTTGTTACGGCCGCGACGGGCCTATTCTTTTCGCCTATACACGCTGGTGGGACCTGGTTTATATGTTACTGTCAATCAGCGGTGCATTGCTTACCAGCATCGCGATGGATAACATCTCCAAACTTATACGATCCGGTTTAGGAAAGGACGTCTGGAACGTAGAAGGCGAAAGCTTCCAACAACCCGAAAAACTGATAACCACAGACTATTCGGTCAATATCCCGATGCTTTTTTATTATAAAAGAAAGGTAAGAAATGGCTGGATCAACCTGACGAACCCCTTTCGCGCAACGCTTTTGATCGGTACTCCTGGCTCTGGTAAATCCTTCTCCATTGTCAATCCTTTTATCCGGCAACTCATCGCCAAAGGATTTTGTTTGGCGCTTTATGATTTTAAGTTTCCTGACCTCGGGCAGATCGCTTACTACCATTACCTGCTCGCCAAGCAGCAGGGCAAACTTCCAGGCTATGATTTTCATGTCGTAAACCTCAACGAAGTGGAAAAAAGCCGGCGCATCAACCCCTGGAAACGCGAGTATATCAGGACGCTGGCTGATGCAGGTGAAACGGCGGAAGCATTGGTCGAGGCCATGAAAAAAGGCGACAAATCAGGCGGATCAGATCAGTTCTTTACGCAATCTGCGATCAACTTTCTATCTGCCTGCATTTATTTCATGAGCCGTTATGAGGATGGTAAATACTCATCATTCCCGCATGTCCTGGCTTTACTTAACCGCAGCTACGAGGAAATATTCCAGACCCTTTTTAAACAAACGGAACTCGCTTCCCTTTTATCGCCCTTTGTTTCTGCCTTTAAGAACAAGGCCTTTGACCAGTTAGAAGGTCAGGTGGGTACACTGAAGATTTTTTTATCGCGCCTGGCAACCAAAGAAACTTATTGGGTCTTCTCGGGAGACGATTTCGACCTGAAGATATCCGACAAGGAAAACCCGGCCATGCTGGTTCTGGCCAACGACCCGGCTACGCAAAATATCAATTCTGCCTGCTATTCGGTCATTATTAACCGGCTGACTAAACTGATTAACAGTAAGGGAAATAAGCCTTCGGCACTGATCATCGACGAATTGCCGACCCTGTTTGTACACAAGATAGAAAACCTGATTGCAACGGCACGTTCTAATAAAGTCGCGGTTCTCATGGGTTTACAGGAATTGCCGCAGTTTCAGCAGCAATATGGTAAAGATACCGCCGCCACTATTACCTCGGTGACCGGAAATGTCCTGTCAGGCTCTGTACGCAGCAAGGAAACCCTGGATTGGCTGGAAAAACTTTTGGGCCGGAATAAACAGATCAGCGAAGGCCTTTCGATTGACCGTAACAAAACTTCCACTTCGCTCAATGAGAAATTGGAAACCCTTGTGCCGGCCGGTAAAATCGCTACACTAAATGCCGGAGAACTGGTGGGCGTGATCGCCACTGATGCTAAAGAGGGATATACCGGGCAATATGAGTCCTCTGCCATTAATTGCAAGGTCAACCTTGACCTTGATGAACTTAAAAAAGAAGAATCGGGATATAAGCCGCTGCCTGTCTACTACAATTTTGGGGACAACACAGAAACCGTACTCACTGAAAACTTCAAGCGGATCAACAAGGAGATCACTGCCATCGTCCAAAAACATCAGCCACCCAAAGTGGACACACCTAAAGCCGCTATGAAAGAGCAATTAAAAAATAACAGAAAATGAATCAATCAGATGACTTAACCGGCACCCTGGTGCTGGTACATCCCGAACTGTCGGAAGACCCGGTTAATAAACAGGGGCAAATGGGTATGATCATGTTCGCCGAACCGGAGAAAGACGATATATACGTCACTTTCGGCAAAAATGAGCGGGCGCTTTATAGCAGCGACGCTTTGTTGGTTTTTAAAAAGCCCGGTGAAATCTATAAAGGGCTTATGACTGACACCAAAAACCTCTCCATTCCGGACTTTAAAGCCCTCCACCGGATCGGTATGCTCCTGGATAACGGCACATCCAAAGGTGCAAAAGATGCTATGCAGCTGGCCATGGAAAATCCTGGTGTACATAGCCGCGCCATGGAAACCTTGCAAAGCAAACTTGGCCTGGATGTCCATATTGTAGCTGAACAGGAACAGTTGAATACGCAAAGTTATGGCCGTTAAACTCTGGGGGATCTTATTGCTATGCAGCTTACCATTGAGGCAAATCCACCTGACTTCGTCATTCGGTTACCGGTGGCACCCCATCTATCATCGTATTAAGCTACATGCGGGTATCGATATTGCCGCCCACCGTGACACCGTATTTTCCATTCTTGATGGCGTTGTGCAAAGTTGCAGGTACAGTAGAACCCTTGGGTTATTTGTACGTATCGATCATGGCAGTTCACTGAATAGCCTTTACGGCCATTTATCTCAATGGCTCGTGCTTCCCGGCGACACGGTCAGTGCGGGCGAACCAATCGGCATAACCGGCGCGACAGGAATTGTTACCGGGGAGCATCTGCACTTCGCAGTTACCTATGGAAACAGCTGGCTGAACCCGTTGAAATTCCTTTATCATACGATCTACCAAATCCCTGCCTATATAAACATCGAATGAGGTGCGGCACTTTATCACTGTAGAGCACATTAATAAATCTATGTTCTCAAAGATCGGCCATAGGCCTGGTCAACTATTGTCGCACAAGTTGCTTGTGCGAACAATTCATTTACAAACAATCAATTATTTAAGTAATGAGTAAACAATCAAATCAACAGATTGCAGACCGCCTGATCGAAAAAATGAACGACAGGCAAAGTCCTTTCGATCTTCCCGGCACTGCGATGCCGGTAAATCCCACCACTGGCAAAGCCTATCGTGGGATGAACGCCATTTGGCTCGCCATGCAAGACCAGCAGGACCCGCGCTGGATGACCCTGAAACAGGCATCAAACAAAAATGGCTGGAAAGTACAAACCGGTTCCAAAGGAACTTTGATCAGCTTCCTGAAAACCACCGACCGCGTGCAGCTTTTAAACGAGGACGGCCGGCCGCAACTCAACAGTCGCCGCAATCCCAAAACAGAGCTGATCAAGTTGGCCAATCCTGTGGAAACGGACGCATATGTATTCAACGCGAGCCAGATCGAAGGTATTCCTTCATTAAAAGATTACGAAGAACGAAGGAATGCGTCAAAACCTGAACCCGCCGAAGCCTTAGCCAAGCTGGTAGAGCTGACCAATGCAAAAGTGGAAGCTACCACCGGGGAACCGGGTTACGACCCATCAGACCGCATTATTTATATGCCGGAGCCGGATACTTTTGGCACCCCGCAGGAATACCAGGCTGCCTTGTTGTATGAAGTCGTGAAATTCGCAGGACACGATAAGGGCCTTTATGATCCGATGGATGTCTCTACATCAGCACAGGCGCGCCCCGCACTGGCAGCCTTATTTATCGGTAACGAGATCGGTGTCAAGGCACAATTGGCACCGCAAATGAACTATGAAGACGTTTACCTGACGGCGGGGGCCGCCCCTGATGAACTGGAAGCTGCAGCAAACGATGCGCAATACACTACGGATTATTTGCATGGCCTTATCAATTCGCGCGAACAGCGTCAGGCCGCAAGGCAGGATCGTATCCTGATCGTAGGCGATGTGATCGACTACAATGAAAAGCAATACGAGGTAATGGGCAAACTGCGCGGAAAGGACTTGCAGGTCATGGATAAATCTACCGGCAACCGTTTCAAAGCCAGCCCCGGAGATGGCATTTATGCTTCACTGTTAAGCGCTAAAACAGAAGTACTTAAACAACAACGGACAGTTGATAATCCGGCTGTTCTGGAACAGGGTTTTGACCAGGAAGAAGAAAGGGACAACAGCATGGAACACGAATATGCCGACGAGTTGGAACATGAAGAAGATAATGCCCTAAATTTCAGCGAGGAACAGGAAGATGTGCCCATACTGGATCTGACGGAAGAAGCCGGCGAAAATAAAAAATCAGGGAGAAAAAGATGAACGACCAAATCTTTAAAGAAGCAGAATTGCCATTCCATGACCTGGGATTAGTTGGATTAATATCGGGTGATCGCGTTCTGTTGGAAGAAGCTGACCTGAAAGCCTTGTTATCTGGCCGCCGTACCCAGTTAATCCAATTGGAAAACCTGGAATTCGCGGGTATAAAGATCGCTTCACTGAAAGCCAAACTTTCGCTGGTTACCGGCGCAGATGGTAAACCGGAATTACTGGTTCATCCGACCTACCTGCGTAGCACAGCACCGACATACCTGACGGAGGAGGAATCCTGGGCACTGGAAACCGGCGACGAATTAAGCCTGGAAAAGGATATAATAGACGCAAACGGTCAGAAAAAACGGGTATTAATAGAATTCGACCGGGAAACCAATCAATTTTTGGAAACCGACGAAGAAAAAGTTGAGGCTCCGGATGAAATTAACGGATATCCGCTTACCCCGGATCAGAAAGCGAAATACAAACGCGGCCAGGAAGTAGAAGTGCCCGATGGCACTAAGGTGAAATACACGGCCACTACCCGGGAAGGGATACGTGCCAACCGGATTGCGCTGATCGCCTCTATCGTATTTGACGGTGGTATTACATACCTTTTATTCCATGGCATCAAAGCCCTCATTGGCCAGAAACATGATGCGGCATCCACGGAACAAAGCCAGGGTTACAAGGACACTGTTGAACAAATGAAAAAGGCGCAGGAAAAAGAACCGGCACCTGAACTGGATCTTTCAGGGGAAGAAAACGACCGTGATTATAAACGGCGCTCAACCCGCTAAATGGCTATGTCTTTTGAAAAGCTGGGCGTTCCTAAAAACGTCCGGCTTTTTTTTGAACCGTATTACCAGGTGCTGCCCGACGGTAGCATTTTGTTCCCGTTTGGGGATGACGCCGAACATTTCAGCCTGTACTTCCATCAGGTGCCATCGGCAGTCATACCTTGGGCAGCCGGAGACGGCCCTCTTGTTTTTATCAGTAATTCTGCGATGGAATGCATTGCTTTTTTAAGCTGTTACAGCCATGCCTACCCGGTACTTGGACAGCTGCAATTTATAGCTATTGGCAATTATTTTACAGGCATCAATGTTTTGGCTACCAAAATAACCCTGCTTTTTGGCAGGGACATCCTGGGAAGGTTAACAGACATAAAGGTTTCAACTGCCCTTCGGAATAAAAACCTGCCAATATTTTATCGCGGCGACGAACAGTTTGATGTCAGCGGGCATCCATTTTCAGAATCACAATTATCGCTGAACACTTTTGAAACAGCCTTAGGTATCCGGTCGGGTATTCGCACGATCAAGCCCAGGGGCTATAATACTTTTCTTGAACAATTAAAACATCAAAACTTATGACACTGATTTCTTTTCAGCATTCGATTAAATTCGTTTATCTGCAATTGGCGCCTTATGTTGCGCTCAACATTGCCGCCGGTTATATGGCCTCCGGGCTAAACTTTTTATGGTTTATGGTCTACCTGGCGCTTTCGGTTTTCCTATTATTTAGACTGTTCGAGCTGACCTCCGTTCAATACTTCTTTACCCATGATATGCTGATTATCAATAAAGGCATAATTTTCAAAAAAGTGGACTGCCGTCCGCTCTGGCAGCTTAAAGGCATAGAAATTCGTCACAACCGTTTGCTCGGCCTTATGCATATTTCACATATTGAATGCGGCCTGGAAGGCCCACCAGTCGACCGCATCCGGATTGTGGGGGTTGATGACGGCACAATGGCCAAAGTATTTGCACAGCTCAATGAAGCTATAGAACTTAACACTGAAATATGGCGCAATCATTTTAACCATCATGGGCATAAATAATCAGGGTGCGGCCGTCAATAATCTTCAGTACTGATGATTATCTCACCTATTCAGCAAATCATAAAATATTAAAGTTGTCAGAATTTGCATCGAGTAGGTCATTTCAACTCAGAAGTAATGAGCGATTTCAATTATGATTCATCAAGCTGGAACGAAGCAAATAAAGTCCATACTGGGCGTCGCGAATTCAACCTAACTGCAGAAGACAAAAAAAGTTTGAATTCAAAAAAGATCCAAAAAACCTATACGGTTACTGTAACATACATACAATTAACTGAAGAATTAGCTAAAACCAAGCTTGCTATCATTGAAAGTATTATGAAAAAAGGTTATAAAAAATAGAGATGCCTATTACCGCTTTTTTAAAAGCATCTCTATTTTTTTTTGTTTTTTTATTGTAGGAATATTTCCCCCTTTCTCCCATGCTGCCACCGTCGAGCCATCGACTTCAAGAAGCTTTCCCAGTTTCTTGTAACTAAGCCCATTAATCCACCGATAAGCCTTTAAACGTCCTGAAAGTGATTTCTTATCAAACTCAAGGGGGCAATATTCTAAAAAATCAACGATTTGTGGAAAGTAATTAATTTGTGGTATACTTCTGTTATTCTCCCAATACGTAACACAATCGGAACTTATTTGAAAAATCCTCGCTACGTCACTTTGCAATAATTTTAGCTCTATTCTTTTCTTTCTAATGTGTTCGCCAATGGTAATTGGATTTCGTGGATAAGATCTAGGCATTGGCTTATCCTGTTTTCCTTCATAACGCAAACAAGGCAACACATGTATGCCCCTGTGGTTATTATAACCACCCCGAAAAGGAGTGCGTTTGTCCGCCGGGAGTGGTACAAAAATATTTGAGTAAGATCTCTGGCCCCCTACTCGATCGTATAGACCTGCATGTAGAAGTTACCCCGGTAAACTTCAACGAGCTCTCATCAGACCGCAAGGCAGAAGAAAGCCAGCTAATCCGCGAACGGGTGATCAAAGCCCGCGAAACCCAGATCGAACGTTTCGGTGAAAGGCCGGATCTGCATGCCAATGCACAAATGAGTCCGCAGATGGTACGCGAACTATGTAAGATCAGCACTGCCGGACAAAACCTTTTAAAGAAAGCCATGGAGAAACTGGGCCTCTCTGCCCGTGCCTATGACCGCATCCTCAAAGTAGCCCGCACCATCGCCGACCTGGCTGCTAGTGAAGATATTCAATTAGAGCATCTGGCCGAGGCTATACATTTTAGGAGTTTGGATAGAGAGGGGTGGGCGGGGTAGAGTTTAGAAGTTAAAAACAAGTGCCCGTTGCTGTTGTCACAATTGTGATGGCCTTTTTCGTGTTATCCGTTTTCCATTAGGAAGAGGTTGTGGTTTAATTATCGTCAGTAGATGTACTTTTTCTTTTCTCTCAAAAGAAAAAGTACCAAAAAGAAAAGTCGCAGCCGGGTTCTGTTGCTATGTAATGGTTATGGTTCGGCCAGGATAGTAGTTGCCGCAACATTACCAATGCTGCCTTGGAGGACGGTTATTTGAGCGCAGTGGTGGATTCGGGCTAAAAGTTCGGATCGTAAGGAGAAGCTTGATCGACCTTTCGCGCGGTAGCCTGACAGAAACGCGGGCCATGTGGTGGCCCGTGCGGCGAAGCATTTTTGCGTCTTGATCTTTTGGCTAATTTTGGATCAAGCCAAAAGTAGCTAGCCCCTGCGGCAATGAGCAGACTGGCGTTGATCAATAGCACAATACAATCATAAAGATAATTGCTCCAACCCAAGCAGTCGTCTTTGCAGATTGAAACATTATATCGAAGAAAATTCTTCATTACATTCAGAATGACAATTAATTGCAGATTATAGGTGATCTATAGCTTTAATTAACCCAATCTTTCCTGTCATCCAACTGTAAAATACTTAGAACGTTTCTAAATAGCCAATTCTACTATAATAAGTGTAAAGCGTTTATATCTTTCCCGTCTTAAATAAATAATTTTGCCCAATAAATCTGTTAATAATGAGCGAAACTAAACAAACCTTTAACTCGTCACTGGGAAAAAAGCTTATCATGGCTTTAACGGGCTTGTTTTTGTGTACTTTTTTAATTGTACACCTTGGCGGTAACCTATTACTTTTTAGTAATGATGGCGGTTACAGCTTTAACATGTATGCCAATTTCCTGACACACTTTCCGCCGATTGAGGTTGTTGCCTACGTTTTGTATGCCAGTATACTGGTACACGCTTTGTACGCGATTATCTTAACCACCAAAAACCGCAAGGCAAGGCCGGTTACTTATGCAGTGGTTAACAAATCACCGGCATCATGGTCGTCAAAAAACATGGGCCTTTTAGGTTCAATCCTGTTTTTGTTTATCGTGATCCACATGGGCGATTTTTGGTACAAGTACAAGTTTACCAATACCGTAAACTTTAAAGAGTACCGCACCAACCTGGCTACAGGCGAAAGAACAGAAACTGCTTACACACCAGAGAAAGCTGATTTCGAACATTCACAATCATTTGATGGTAATACCGAAATTATCCGCGTTAAAGATTTGCATGCACGTGTGCAAAGCAGCTTTAGCCAATTGTGGTATGTTGCTATTTATGTAATTGCGATGGGCGCATTAACGTTCCACATGGTACACGGTTTCCAAAGCGCATTCAGAACACTAGGTTGGGTACACCGCAAGTACACGCCCATTGTCGAGTTTATCGGCACCTGGTTTTTCGGGGCTATTATCCCGCTTGGTTTTGCCGCAATGCCGGTTGTTTATTATTTCATGAGTTTGAGTAAGTAATAATTGCTCACTAAACATAAATTAGAAAAGAAATGGGTTTAGATGCAAAAGTTCCTCAGGGTCCATTGGCCGAAAAATGGAGCAAGCATAAGTTTAACTTAAAGCTGGTTAACCCGGCCAACAAGCGTAAATACGACGTAATTGTTGTAGGTACCGGTTTGGCAGGTGCATCGGCAGCAGCTTCACTGGCCGAGTTGGGTTACAATGTAAAAGCATTCTGCTTTCAGGATAGCCCGCGCCGTGCGCACTCTATTGCTGCACAGGGTGGTATCAATGCTGCTAAAAACTATCGTAATGATGGCGATAGCGTTTACCGTTTATTTTATGACACCATTAAGGGTGGCGATTATCGCGCTCGTGAAGCCAACGTACACCGTTTGGCCGAGGTGTCTGTTAATATTATAGATCAGTGCGTTGCACAAGGTGTTCCTTTTGCCCGCGAATATGGTGGTTTATTAGATAACCGCTCATTTGGTGGTGCGCAGGTATCACGTACTTTTTATGCACGTGGCCAAACAGGGCAACAATTATTATTAGGTGCGTACTCTGCACTTAACCGCCAGATACATGAAGGTAAAGTAAAAATGTACACCCGTACAGAAATGCTTGACGTTGTTGTGGTTGATGGCAAAGCACAGGGCATTATTACCCGTAACTTAAAAACAGGCGAAATTGATACGCATACCGGCCACGCCGTACTATTATGTACCGGTGGTTATGGCAACGTGTTTTTCTTGTCTACCAATGCAATGGGTTCAAACGTAACTGCAGCATGGCGCGCGCACAAACGCGGTGCTTTCTTCGCCAACCCTTGCTATACCCAAATTCACCCTACTTGTATCCCGGTAACGGGCACACACCAGAGTAAATTAACCCTGATGTCGGAGTCGTTACGTAACGATGGACGTGTTTGGGCGCCTAAAACCGTTGAAACCGCAGAAAAACTGCGTAAAGGACAGATTAAAGCAAGCGAAGTAAAAGAAGACGACCGCGATTACTTCCTGGAAAGAAAATATCCTGCCTTTGGTAACCTGGTGCCGCGCGACGTGGCTTCACGTAACGCCAAAGAAATGAGCGACGAAGGTAAAGGTGTTGGTGCTACCGGCTTAGCCGTATACCTCGACTTTGCAGATTCTATTAAACGACTGGGCGAAGAAACGGTAAGAGCCAAATATGGTAACCTGTTTGATATGTACATCCAGATTACGGATGAAAACCCATATCAGCAGCCTATGCGTATTTACCCTGCAGTTCACTACACCATGGGCGGTTTATGGGTTGATTATAACCTGCAAACTACTGTACCCGGCTTATATTGCCTGGGTGAGGCTAACTTCTCGGATCACGGCGCTAATCGCTTAGGTGCTTCTGCATTGATGCAGGGTTTATCTGATGGTTACTTTGTAATCCCTTACACCCTGGGCGATTACCTGGCCACCATTGGCCCAAAACCAATTGATGCCAGCCATCCTGCTTTTGCACAAACAAAAGCAGATGTTATCAATACGATTAACAAGTTGCTTGCGCTGAAAGGTAATAAAACGGTATCTGAATACCACCGCGAACTTGGCCTTATTATGTGGGAGTATTGCGGTATGGCACGTTCTGCCGAAGGCTTAACCAAGGCTAAAAATTTGATACAGGCGCTTAAAACCGACTTCTGGAAAAATGCCATTATAACAGGTGAAAACGAGGAAATTAACGCGGCCCTGGAACAAGCAGGCCGGGTTGCCGACTTTATTGAACTTGGAGAACTGATGATTGATGATGCCTTGATGCGCAACGAATCATGCGGTGGCCACTTCCGTATAGAATCACAAACACCAGAAGGCGAAGCCTTGCGTGATGACGAACATTTTGCTTTTGTTGCTGCCTGGAAATTTATGGGTGAAAACCAACCGGAAGAACTGAACAAAGAAGAGCTGGTATTTGAAAACGTACATTTAGCACAAAGGAACTATAAATAAGGGGGTTGATAAGTTTAAGGTTGATTAAGTGAGTAGTTCTACTTTTATAACCTAATCAACTTAATCCAACTCAATCAACTTAATTAACAATATTCTAATCTTATAAAAAGATGGATAACGCAAATATGAAACTGACGCTAAAAGTATGGCGTCAAAAGGATGCCAAAACTGCTGGTAAGTTTGAAACTTACAAAGCCGAAAATATTTCGCCGGATATGTCATTCCTTGAAATGCTTGACATAGTTAACGAAAGCCTTACCCATGGCGGCCAGGAGCCGATTTACTTTGATCATGATTGTCGCGAAGGTATTTGCGGTATGTGTTCATTGTATATCAACGGCAACCCGCATGGCCCTAAACGTGCCATTACAACCTGCCAGTTACACATGCGTAGCTTTCATGATGGCGAAACCATTACCATTGAACCATGGCGTGCAGCACCATTCCCTGTAGTTAAAGATTTAGCGGTTGATCGCTCTGCGTTTGATCGTATCCAACAGGCTGGTGGTTACATCTCTATCAATACAGGTGGTGTGCCTGATGCTAATGCTATTCCAATCCCTAAGATAATTGCCGACGAAGCATTTAACTCTGCTACCTGTATTGGTTGCGGTGCTTGCGTGGCAGCCTGTAAGAACGCCTCTGCCATGTTATTCGTATCGGCTAAGGTATCTCAGCTGGGCATGCTGCCGCAAGGCCAGCCAGAGCGCTACCGCCGTGTACAAACCATGGTAACACAAATGGACGAAGAAGGATTTGGTAACTGTACCAACACCGGTGCCTGCGAGGCCGAATGCCCTAAAGAGATCTCGCTTACCAACATCTCCCGCATGAACAACGACTTCTTAAGCGCGAAACTATTCCGCCAGGAAGAAGTACATGAAATTAAACACGAAGGTGCATAAGCAATAGCTTTATCATATTGAAAAGGCGACTCTTGGTATAAGAGTCGCCTTTTTTGTTGATGTTATTTCCTCCTATCTCCACCCGTCGTGCCGAACTTGTTTCGGCATCCCACGTGCTAAGTATAAAGCATAAAAAGCAATCTTCATTGTTAAGTCTGTTACCTGTCCTGTGGGATGCCGAAACAAGTTCGGCACGACGGGCGGTAAACACAAAGTCAAATGTGCTAAGCACCCTTCATTTTCAGGTTGCAACCTGACCTGTGGGATGCCGAAACAAGTTCGGCACGACGGGCGGTAAACACAAAGTCAAATGTGCTAAGCACCCTTCATTTTCAGGTTGCAACCTGACCTGTGGGATGCCGAAACAAGTTCGGCACGACGGGCGGTAAACACAAAGTCAAATGTGCTAAGCACCCTTCATTTTCAGGTTGCAACTGTCCTCTGGGATGCCGAAACAAGTTCGGCACGACGGGGCGGAGACAAAAAGTCAAATGTGCTAAGCACCCTTCATTTTCAGGTTGCAACCTGTCCTGTGGGATGCCCGAAACAAGTTCGGCACGACGGGCGGTAAACACAAAGTCAAATGTGCTAAGCACACTTCATTGTTAAGTCTGTTACCTGTCCCGTGAGATGCCCGAAACAAGTTCGGCACGACGGGCGGGGACAAAAAGTCAAATGTGCTAAGCACCCTTCATTTTCAGGTTGCAACCTGTCCTGTGGGATGCCGAAACAAGTTCGGGACGACGGGCGGAGACACAAAGTCAAATGTGCTAAGAACACTTCATTTTCAGGTTGCAACCTGTCCTGTGGGATGCCGAAACAAGTTCGGCACGACGGGCGGAGACAAAAAGTCAAATGTGCTAAGCACACTTCATTTTCAGGTTGCAACCTGTCCTGTGGGATGCCCGAAACAAGTTCGGCACGACGAGCGGAGACAAAAATCAAATGTGCTAAGCACCCTTCATTTTCAGGTTGCAACCTGTCCTGTGAGATGCCCGAAACAAGTTCGGCACGACGGGCGGTAAACAAAAAGTCAAATGTGCTAAGCACCCTTCATTTTCAGGTTGCAACCTGACCTGTGGGATGCCGAAACAAGTTCCATGACGGGCGGAGAGCGTTATATTTCAATTTACATTTTAATCTGCCCGGCCGGCTGGCCGCCTTTAATGGCTGGTGTAGTACCACCACCCGCAGG
>NZ_MPPL01000001.1:4848281-4925117 GCF_001911425.1 Mucilaginibacter polytrichastri
GTACTTCATCAGAAGGTGCATCCTGCTGATCTGGCTGCTGATCTTGTTTACGTTGCTGACGCTGTTTGCCTGCCGGTGTGCTGGCGCCGAAACGATAGCCCAGGGTAAACAACACAATCCGCGTAGCAAAACGGCGCTCTGAATATTGGGTTAACGCGCCACCATCGCTCACCACTTCCGATTTAAATTTACGGGTATTGAAGATATCGCGGGCATTGGCGCTAAAGTTTAGTGTTTTGGTAATGTCATACTTTAAGCCGCCATCCATACCATACATAGCTTTCATGGTACCTTGCGCAATTACCTGCGGGCCCTGGTAGTCGCCACGCAGCTGGATGCCAAATTTAGGGAATGGCTTAATGTTGCCGGTTAAGTTGGCATTCCAGGAATAACCAGAGGTTGTTTGTATGTTTAATGCAGGGTCGCCCTGTATGTTACGGTAGTAAACGTTTACGTTACCGGTAAGGTCAACCTTCGATCCTACGTTTACTTTAGCAATAAACTCGTAACCTGCGTTCGATGCGCTTTTAAGGTTCTCAAACTTGGTTAAGGTAACCGTGCTGCTGTTATCATACAGGGTACGGATCTGCTGTATATTATCATTAGTTAAACGGTAGTATAATGATGAAGTTAACGTCAGGGTTTTCCAGTAGTTGATATAGCTTAACTCAAACGCATGGGTATCTTCCGGTTTTAAATCCGGGTTACCTTGCTGGTAGTTCTGGCGGTCGCTTCTATCCAGAAAAGGAGAGATCTGCCTGTCGCGCGGGCGGCTTACACGGCGGCTGTAGCTTAACTGCAAGGTTTGGTTCTCGGTTAATTTATCGGTTAAAAAAACACTTGGATACACCCTAAAGTAATCTTGCTTGTGCTGCTCGGTAACACCTGCCGAAGTTGTAGTAGTATTAATATGGGCATCCTCTAAACGTAAACCACCCTGTATCCCAAACTTGCCAAACTGTTGCTGGTAATTGGTATACACCGCATGCACCTGCTCGTTATATACAAAGTGGTTGCTCAGCGTGTCAGAATATACAAACTGGTTAATGGTATTATTCAAGGTGTCAACCAGGTAGTTGTTGTCGTTTTTGTTAAAGGTACTACGGTAGCCCATTTCTAAACGATTATTGTGGTTTAGTGGCAATACATAGTCGGCCTGTAAATTTAAGTTGTGCTGGCGGCCAATAGTAAGGTTATGCTGCAACAATGACGAGGTAGAATCTACACCGTTGTTAATGTAATCATAAGCGGTATTAAAGTTGTCGGTATTGTTGTTTCTACTGGTAGAGTAACCAACATTTGCAGTTAACTCTTGCTGAGGTTTTTTGTATTTATGGCTAAAATCGAGGTTAAAATCGAGGTTGTTACCATTACCGTTACTTGCATTATTCCGGTTCTGAATTTGGTTTAAGCCACCACCCATAATGGTTGTAGCACCTGTTTGGTAACGATCATTATCGCGGATGTTGATATTATTAGAGAAACTCAATACCGTTTTACGATCGAGGTTAAAATCGATACCACTGCGGATGTTGTTAGACGTAATCTTAAATTCCTGGTCATTAACCTGGTGCTGTTGGATTGTATTGCCCAGGCTGTCTTTAGTAGTGGTATTGCTTAAGCCATTACCTAAACGCGTACCTTTACGGTAGCTATAGTTGGTATAAACGTTAATCAGTTTATTTTGATAGGTTAAGTTTACCGAGCCATTATAGGTATGCTGCGTACCAGCAGTGGCAGTAACCGAACCGTTAAAACCTATCTGTGCATTTCTTTTCAACACAATGTTGATGATGCCCGACTGGCCTTCTGCATCGTATTTAGAAGAGGGGTTGGTTATTACCTCAATGTTTTCGATAGAGCTGGCCGGGATAGATTGTAAAATATCGCTGAGGTTGGCCCCTGTTAAAGCCGATGGTTTACCGTTGATTAATACGCGTACGCTGCTCGAGCCGCGCAGGTTAATATTACCATCAACATCCACCTGTACAGATGGCACGTTACTTAGCAAATCTGTAGCAGAACCACCCTGACTTACCAAACTCTGGTCAACACTAAATACTTTTTTATCGGTACTTAGTTGTATCTGGCTACGCTGTGCGGTAATGGTAACCTCTTTTAGTACCCCCTTTGATCCACGCAATTTAATAGCTCCCAGATTAACTGTATTACCCTTTATATTTAAACTGTCTTTTGTGAAAGAAATATAACCTACAAACGTAGCCCTGAATAAATAGTAGCCATCGGGTACGCCGGTTAGTTTAAAATTACCCTGCAAATCGGTTTGCATACTTTTAACAGGCTGATTGTCTGATTTACGCACAATGGCAACGGTAGCAAAGTCCAGTATTTTGCCGGTAGCTGCATCAACAAGCTTACCCGACACGGTACCTCCGGTTGTTTGCGCCTGGGTATTAAAGGCAACAAATAGCAAACCGGCTATAATAAATAATTTAGATAGTACTCTTAAGTTCATGCTGCAAAAATCAATGTTTTAAACATCGATAAACCATAAAGCATGTAACTTTGTTGATATTACAACACCCGTTTAAGGTAAAATTTCTATTACCAAATTAGGCTGATATTCCGATTTAATAAGCCAATATATGTTTTTTATAAGCCATAGCGCTTAATAATATCCTTAAAATATGGTACGTATTAAAATCTGCTACAGCTTATAATAATGATGGCGATACACCGAATGTCTTTTTAAAAGCAAAAGAGAAATGCGACAGGTTTTCGAAACCTACATCGAGGTACACCGCAGATGGTTTTGCGCCTTTTTCTTTAATCAGATAATACGCCTCGCTCAGCCTTCTGTGCTGCAACCATTGCCCCGGCGATGTACTGAATATTTTTCCGAAGTCGCGCTTAAAGCCGGCCAGGCTGCGCCCGGTTAGTTTGGCAAAGTTATTAACCGGCACATTGTACATATAATGCTGGTTCATAAAGGCTTCGAGGTCTATTTTATAAGGCTCTGCAAAATCAAAAAGCAAATCTTTAACAGATGGATCTGCTTTTAATATCAGCTCTATAGCTTCTTTCGTTTTTAATTCAATAAGCGCAGTGCTAAGCCTGTCGGGTTGGCTAAAGTAAGGCAGTAAGGATTCGAAATAACCCTTAATAAACGGATCATCGGGCAACACCCTGTACTTGTCACCCGTGTAGTGCCCGGTAGCCTGGATGTTGTTATCCAGGCTATATCGCCGTAAAATATCCTGATTAAAAAAAATATTAATGGCTTTAAATTCGCCGCCGCCGGAGGGTGGTATCTTAACCGACTTTAACAATTGATTACGCCTTACCAAGGCTATGGTGCCCTCCTTAACCATACTTTCTCCTTTTGTAGTGGCACAATGCACCGCACCGGATATAATGTAACCTAACGAATGCTCATGCACAAACTGTTCATTACTCCGCTTCTTTTCATCCATGCAAGAGTAAAGCAGGTTGTTAAGCAGTATGTGATCGTTATCCTGTACCATCATCAAATTTACCTTAACTGGCTCATAAATAGTTTATCCATCATCCGGTCGGATAATATTTTTCTCAGAAACAGAAGCGGTTTTGCCGCAAAGCCACCTACATATCTCGTTTTAGGATTCTTTGCTTCGATAGCTTTCTTTACCAGCTTGGTAATTACTTCGGGCTCTGCCACACGGTGACCCTGGGTTTTAGATATCCCGGCAAGTTTTTCTGCCATTTTACGATACATTCCATTACCCGAAATTTTTACCAGGTTTTCCATTGCAATATCACTCCATTCAGATTTTACGCCTCCCGGCTCAATCACTACTACATCGATACCGAAAGGCTTAACCTCATTACGTAAGGCATCACTCAAAGCTTCGAGCGCAAACTTACTGGCGTGGTACCACCCGCCCAAAGGCATAGCAAACTTACCGCCAATAGACGAGATATTAATAATACGCCCAAATTGCTGCTTACGCATTTGCGGTATAACCAACTGCGATAGCCTTGCAGCACCAAATACGTTTACATCCAACTGGTATTTGGCATCGGCAATGGGCACATCTTCAATAGCACCGTATGAGCCAAAGCCAGCATTATTAATCAGTACATCTATCCTACCCTCGGCTTTAATAATGGCATCAACGCCGCTAAACATAGATGCTTCGTTGGTTACATCCATCTCTAACAGTTTTACACCCAGCAAGCGGATATCTTCCATCTTATCCATGCGACGGGCAGC
Organism: Mucilaginibacter polytrichastri; assembly: GCF_001911425.1. Lineage (GTDB taxonomy): Bacteria > Bacteroidota > Bacteroidia > Sphingobacteriales > Sphingobacteriaceae > Mucilaginibacter > Mucilaginibacter polytrichastri. Next base: position 4,852,495 of record NZ_MPPL01000001.1, read on the forward strand.
GCCATAAACAATGTGCCCATCCTTTAGCAGCTCTTTAGCAAACTCTTTACCCATGCCGGCAGATGCGCCGGTTATTAATATTACCTTTTTCATTTTTTCTTATCTCTAATTTGTTAAATCAAAGGTGAGGTATAAGCAGCGGTTACAGGTTTGCTGCAAAGCTCAATTTTGCTTTGGTGTAAGGCTCATAAAAAAGCCGGTGCTACTTAACATAACACCGGCCTTTTTAATAATATCAATATTATTTATACTTTTTTAGCTGCTTCGATCAGGTCTTTTACAGCCGGTGCTTTCTCGTATGTTTTAAATAGTTTGCCTTTCTTATCATAAATGGCAATATAAGGCGTAGTCTTGATGTCAAATAATTTCTGCATCTCGTAAGTATACCCCTCGGTGCCCACGGTAATGTTAGGGTATGCCGATAAACCAAAGTCGCGGTAAAACTCCTTGATCATTTTATACTGCACAAACGAGATCATCACGATCTGGATACCGGTTAATTCTTTAAGCTTTGGTTTCAGCTCATACATTAAATGCTGACAGTGGCTGCAATCCGGCGAAAAGTAGATGATCATTACCGGCTTATTAGGTTTCAATTTAGCGGTGGTAACATTTACACTATCGGTAGTTAAAATATGGTATATGGGCAGGTTCTGAATTTTTGGATTTTGATTCTGCGCCAGAGTACAGCCCGTAATAGCTACAAGGGCCAAAATAGATAGAAATACTTGTTTCATTATGGTCAGGGGGTTATGTTCTATAGCCAATATATTTATTTTATTTATCGATCATTATTTTCAGGCTTCCAGCATTTCTATTTGCCAGGCAATTTGTTCTTCACTTACAGGGAATAACGCATTCTGCCTTACGGTATGATATACAGCATCAAATATATCATTATAATTAGCCCTTACAGGTGGCTCCATTAAGGTTTCTTTCTCATTATCTGCCCCCATTATTACCAGTTTGCCTTCACTGCCCGGTGCTTCTATGCCATAAGCAGGATCGGTAGGTAACATGCCGTCAATTAGCTGGGTCTCCTGTACATCGGTACGGCCTTTAATATAGCTGCCAATGGTGCCATGCACTACAGATGAGGCCTGGCGCTCGGCCACTAGTAAGCTGCCGGTTAAAAACACATTTAAGCCATTAGGATAACTCAGCCTGAAATGAAAATAATCCGGCACCTGCGAACCCGGGCGATGGGTTGAGGTTACTTTGTCATAGCTCAGCGGTTTGCCAAACAAAACAAAAGCCTGGTCGAGCATGTGCGGGCCCAGATCGTACATCAGGCCATTGGCCGGGAAGCCGCTGCTTTCTTTAAATACTTTGGGGCCAATGCCAATGCGGTAACGGTCGTAACGGAAATGCACCTCCACCAGTTCGCCCAGGCGGCCGCTCTCTATTACTTCTTTTACCGATTGAAATTCGCTGTCGTACCGGCGGTTTTGATAGATCATCAGCTTCTTACCGGTTTCCCGGCTGATATCGAATAAGCGTTTAACTTCTTCTGATGTTGCCGCGGCAGGTTTCTCCAGCAATACATGCTTGCCGGCCTCCATGGCTTCTTTAGCCAACTGATAGTGGGTGTAGCTCGGCGTGTTAATCACCACCAGTTCTATTTCTTTATCGTTCAGCAACTCGAAGGTATGATCATAACTAATCAGATCTGGGTAGCGTTCGGCAGCCTTTTTTTCGTGCCGCTCTACAATGGCCTTAAATTTAAACTGTGGATTAGTGCTTAAAAACGGCGCATGGAATAATTTTCCAGACATCCCATAAGCCAGTAACCCTGTAACTATAGCGTTTTCCATTTAATTGTTGATGTGGTAATTGTTGATTTGCCAATGCCTTTTTGTATCCATTTAACAATTAACAAATCAACTAATGGACAAATTAACAAATTCATAGTTTGATCCGGCAAAAGTTTTTATTTTTGGGCTCTAATTAAACAAATGATATGGAATTTCCAGCCGAATTAAAATATACCAAAGATCACGAGTGGATCCGTGTGGAAGGTAACAGTGCTTACATTGGTATTACTGAATTTGCTCAACGCGAATTAGGCGACATCGTTTACATCGATATCCCTTCTGTGGGTAAAGAAATTGGTAAAGATGATGTTTTTGGTACGGTTGAAGCAGTGAAAACTGTATCAGACCTGTTTATGCCGGTAACTGGTACAGTTGAAGAAACTAACTCTTTACTGGATAGCCAACCCGAGCTGGTAAATACCGACCCTTACGGCGATGGCTGGATGGTGAAAGTTACCCTGCAAAATGCTGAAGACGTTAATACCCTGCTGTCTGCAGACGATTACCAATCGATCATAGGCGCTTAATGCTGCAATTCATCAAATATCAGCGACTAACAATCCTGTGGTCGGCTTTTATATTGATCATGTGCAGCATTTCTATGGGCAAGGTCGGGGAATCACATATGTTTTTCCCCGGCTTTGATAAAATGGTTCATTGCGGGTTCTTCTTTATGTTTGTGATATTAGCCGATAACGGCTTGATCAGGCAGCATAAAGGTATTTCCATAGCTACCATATTTTTCGTTGCCTTTTTAGGCGTTTTCTTCGGTGCATTGATCGAAGTTCTTCAACTCTACATCTTTACCTGGCGCGACGGTAACTGGCCCGACCTTTTTGCCGATACCGTAGGTGTTGGTATGGCAACATTTAGTATCTTAGTGGTAAATGCTGCCATTAAATATGCCAAAGCTTAAAATATCCCTCCTGTTGCTGGTCATTGTTTCAATGACGGCCTCGTCATGCGGCTTGTTCCATAAAAGCTGTAACTGCCCCCATTTTAGCGATGTGATAAAAAAATCACACACCCGTGCAACGTTAGCTGCATAATTGCGTCTGTTGATTAGTGTATAACTAATTATTTAGTTAAAAAATGTTAATTCGTTTTGTATAACTAATTTCTTAGTTTAACTTTAGCTTATCACTAACAACGCACAATGAAATTAAAATTTTACCTCATCATCATTTTTTGCTTTCTTGTTACAGCCCGTGCATCTGCACAAAAACCAACAGGCAGTATCCACACGGTTGTAGTTGATCAAAAACAGCAACCCCTTGAATATGTAAATGCTGTAGTTGTGAATGCCGCAGACTCTGTAGCCGTAAAAAGCACGGCATCTAACAAACAGGGTAGTATTGAAATTACCGGTTTAAAACAGGGTAGCTACAAGCTTATCGTCTCGCAGCTTGGGCTTAAAAGGCTGGTGCGCCCATTTGCTATCAGCAACCAAAAACCTACAGCAAATCTAGGCACCCTTACCATGGAGCCGGATGTACACAACCTAAACGAGGTTGCGGTAAGCGCCGTAAAGGCCAACGCTACCATTAAGGGCGATACTACCGAATTTAATGCACGAGCCTTTAAAACCCAACCCAACGACAATGTAGAACAGCTGCTTAAAAAACTCCCCGGCGTAGAGGTGGATAAGGACGGCAAAGTAACCGCCCAGGGCCAACAGGTAACCAAGATACTGGTTGATGGCAAAGAGTTTTTTGGCAACGACCCCAAAGCTGTTACTAAAAACCTGCCTGCCGATGCCATTGATAAAATACAGATTATTAGCGATAAAACCGAAAAAGCCAAAAATACCGGCATTGACGACGGCCAACGCGAAAAAGTAATGAACGTTACTTTAAAAGATGACAAAAAAAGCGGCTGGTTTGGCAACGTAAGCGCCGCAGGTGGCACGGATAGCAAATACCTGGGCCAGTTTAACATTAATCACTTTGATAATAAACGCCAGTTATCTGCCTTGTTTTTAAGCAACAACGTCAACGAGTCGGGCTTTACGATGGAAGATCTGAATGCCTTTACCGGCGGCAACGTGTTTGATACCTTTAGCAATAACGGCAGCATCAGCATTAATGTAAACAGCAATGGCAGGGCCAATATAAACGGGGCATTTGCGGGCGTAAACGGCGGCTTAATTACCAACCATACCGGCGGGCTCAACTACTCGGACATGTGGGGCAAAAAGAACCAGCTAAAGTTTAACGCCAATTTTATTACTGTACTATCATCTAACAACCTGGCCGAGGTTGATAACATACAAGACCCGGTACAAAACCTGTTAACCAATAAAAACATCAACGGGAATAACCGCTACAACAGCTACCGTTTAAACATGAACCTGGAGTACAAGCCGGATACCCTAAACACACTTAAACTTAAGCCCAACCTTTCTTACAGCTATACGCACAGTAACAACGTAACCGGCATTACCAGTACAGATTTAAATCAAACACTGTTAAACAATGCCAGCCAATCGCTAGACCAGGTGTTACGGAACCCAGTATTAGGGGCGATATTTTCTGCCAATCATAAGTTTCAGCATGGTAAGGGCTCTATCAATTTGTATACTACCGATAGCTATTCGCCTTACAGAAACAAGGCAACCAACATATTTAACATCGCCTACCCCACTAACAGCACCGTGCCCGATAGCACCGCCAACCTGCAAACGGCGCAAAATAATAATGGCACGATCAGTAATACCACGCTTTCCTTCATCCGCCAGTTAAGCAAGGCGCACAAGCTTAATTTAACTTTGAGCCAGGGTTTTAATTACCGTAATGATAATGCCAGCCAAACCACTATTGATTACAACCCGGTAACCGGGCGTTACGAAATTTTAGCCCCCAACCTCAGTGGCATTTATGACAATACTAACTACCGCTACTCATCAACCGCAGGGTTAAGTAAAAGCGGCGCACAAACAACCGTAAGCTTAAATGCAGAACTAGCAGATCTGGGCTTGCGTGGCAACTTCACAGGGGCGCAAGCCAGTTCGGTAAATAGAAACGACTGGGCACTGGTACCTAATGCCAGCTTCTCCTATCACCCAAAAGTTGGCCCCAGCATTTATTTGAGTGTGCGCAGCGATGTAACTATGCCCTCGGTTACAGACCTGCTCCCTATTATTAACACCACCAGTAATACTTACAAGAAGATAGGCAACCCCGATTTACGGATGTCGCGGTCGGTAAACTTTAATGGTAACATGAATACTTACGACCCGAAAACCAATAACTATTTTAACATTTATGGCAGCTTTACCGAAACCTGGAACGGTTTTTCAACCGAAAGCTTTTATGATAATACAGGCATCACCACCTCCCGGCCGGTAAATACCGATGGTAATTTTTCGTCAAACTTTGGTTTTAATGTAGGCATGCCGAGCAAAGTAAAAGGTTTACGCTTTAACTATGGTTTAAATGGGGCTATTAACCGCAATGTAAACTTCATTAACAACAATAAAAACGCAGTACTTCGTGTAGCTCCGGGAGTAAGCCTCAGCAGCAGTTACGATATTGATATGCTTCAGTTAAGCTTGCGCACCTATACTACTTATAACAACGCTACCAACTCGTTTCAGCACGAGGCAGATAATAAATACTACAGCTTTAACAATAACGCCACAGTTAGTGTAAAGCCTGTAAAATCATGGCGTATTTATACAGATTTAAGCCAAAGCCTTTACCGCGGTACACCAAGCAGCACCAATAGCTCCGTTTATTTATGGAATGCGGGTGTAGAGCGCTATTTTATGAAATCTCAAAATCTTACGGTTGCCCTTACTGCCTTTGATTTGCTAAACCAAAACTCGGGTATACAACGCAGCCTTTCTACCACGGGCCAAATCACAAATACGCAAACTAATACCATTGGGCAGTATTTTTTCCTGAAACTTACTTATAAGATCAGCAAGTTGGGTTCAGCTGCCAATAAGCCCGGCAATAGCGGAATTGTGATTATGAGGTAATATTTTAATATCCCCGACAAATGGCAGTCCACTATTTGGATTTAATTTAAATAAGGCATACATTTGTCGGGTTATCAAAATAAAAAGATGAGACTTTCGCAGCTTAAAGTAGGTAGTAAAGGAATAGTAAAGGAATTTACCGATCTGGAAATGTCAATTAAGTTGATGGAAATGGGCTGCCTGCCCGGCGAAGAAGTTAAGGTAGAGCGGATAGCCCCAATGGGCGACCCTATTGCTATTAACGTTGCCGGTTACCAGCTAAGCTTACGCATGCGCGAAGCCTCAACCATTATATTACTGTAGTATTGGACGTTGAAAGCAGATATCAGAGTTGCACTTGTAGGGAATCCCAATACCGGTAAATCAACACTTTTTAATGCGCTGACCGGTTTAAACCAAAAGATCGGCAATTTTCCGGGGGTTACGGTTGATAAAAAAACCGGTTATTGCGACCTGCCCGACGGACGGCATGCCGAGATCATCGACCTGCCTGGTACCTACAGCCTTTACCCCAAAAGTCGCGACGAATCCATTGTATTTTCTGTCTTAGCTGATCGTAAAAGCACCCACACGCCAGATTTGATTGTGGTGATACTGGATGCATCTAACCTTAAACGTAACCTTTTACTCTATACCCAGGTTGCCGATTTAAAGATCCCCGTAATTGTAGCCCTCAACATGATGGACCTCGCCAAAAGCGGCGGGATAACCATTGATATTGATGCCTTAGCCAAAAAGCTAGGTGTACAGGTAGTGCCTATTGCAGCACGCAAACTGGAAGGCATTGACAAATTGAAGCAAGCGATTACCTACGCCAATAAACTGGCCTTACAGGAAAGCTCTATTGATGTAAGCGCTATTGCCCCGCAGCTGATTGCCCAGATAGGCGAAGAAATGCAGGTAGAAAATCCTTACTTTGCTTTACAACTTGCGCATCAGCACGAACATTTATCATTTTTAACGGTAACAGAAAGTGGCCGCATAGAAGAACTGGAGCACATCCACGCCTTCCATTCGCAAAAAGCGCAGGCTACCGAAACCATAGCTCGCTATAATTATATTAATGACCTGCTTTACGATACCGTACAAAAAGCAGAAAGCGCCGAAGGCGAAACCTGGAGCAACCGCATTGACAGGGTTTTAACCCATAAGATCTTCGGCTTTATCATTTTCTTTGGAATACTCATGTTCATTTTCCAGGCCATATTTGCCTGGTCGGCCTACCCGATGGAGTTGATCGAAGACCTGTTTGTATGGGTAGAGGGATTAATACACAACTATTTACCGGCAGGTCCGTTAACAAACTTACTGTCAGACGGGGTATTGGCCGGCTTAAGCGGTGTTATGGTGTTCATTCCGCAAATTGCCATCCTGTTTGCCTTTATATCCATACTGGAAGATACCGGCTACATGGCCCGTGTTACCTTTATGATGGATAAGCTGATGCGCAAGGTTGGCTTAAACGGAAAATCGGTAGTGCCATTGATTGGTGGCTTCGCCTGCGCCGTACCATCCATTATGAGTACCCGTACCATTGAGAACTGGAAAGATAGGATGATTACCATTATGGTTACCCCTTTGGTTACCTGCTCGGCACGTTTACCCATTTATACCTTGCTTATTGCGTTGGTAGTACCCAATAAAAACGTTTGGTGGATCTTTAACTGGCAGGGCCTGGCTTTAACCGCCATGTATGTGCTCAGCTTAATATCTGCCGTAATTGTTGCTTTTGCCATGAAGCTGATACTGAAAGGCCGCGAACGTGGTTACTTTATCATGGAGCTGCCCGTTTACCGTATGCCCCGCTGGAACAACGTACTGTTAACCATGTACGATCGTTCTAAAGCCTTTGTGGTGCAGGCAGGCAAGGTTATCATCGCCGTATCGATAATTTTATGGGTGCTGGCCTCTTATGGTCCAGGCAACCGTTTTGAAAAGATCGATCAAAAATTCAGCAAACCCGAATATACTAAAACCGTTGCCCCAGCCGATCTGAAACGCATGATAGCCTCCGAGAAACTGGAAGCATCTTACGCAGGTGTATTAGGCCATGCGATGGAACCGGCCATCCGTCCGCTGGGTTTCGATTGGAAAATTGGCATTGCACTAATTACCTCTTTCGCTGCGCGCGAAGTATTTGTAGGCACCATGGCAACCATTTATAGTGTGGATGGCGATGCAGACAAAATAGAATCTGTTAAAGAAAAAATGGCCAACGCCAAAAACCCCAATACCGGCAAACCGGTGTTTACCCTGGCTGTAGCTTTCTCCTTAATGATGTTTTACGCCTTCGCCATGCAATGCGCCAGTACCGTAGCCGTAGTATACCGCGAAACCAAAGACTGGCGCTGGCCCGCAGCACAGTTTGCCTATATGACGGTGTTGGCGTATGTGATAAGTTTGATCACTTTTCAGTTGCTGAAATAGCTTTTGGATAGTAGTCGGTAATCTGATTTTTCAATTGATCAGGAATATTAGTCCAAATAGTATCTGCTGATATCGTTAGGGTACAATCACATTCTTCTCTGATTACATTCATTATATGTTTAAACCAATCAGCATATGACCACTCCCTTGGCTGGGGAGCATACAAATAACATTCAGTATTATTCCAATGAACCCCTGTTGCCGTCGTGTATATTAATATAAACCGTTTAACTTGAGGTTTAATATACAGCTGGTATTTATCATTGATTCCGATTTCTATAATATTATCCGTATTCATGATTTAAATGACGTTCGAGTGAACTTTACAAAATTATTGTCCACTTCTTAGGCTCAATTCTATCATCGGAACTAATTTATTACCTTTGCACCAGAGGTTCCTATTGGAGAAAATAAAAGTTTTAGAAAATTATATGCCACCTGCCGCAGCCCCGCTGATAGGCCGCTGGATTGATTACTTTAAGTGCGAATTTAAAATTTCGCGCAACCGCAACACCAAGTTTGGTGATTACCGACCGCCTCACGCAGGCAAAGGTCACCGCATTTCGGTTAACTTCGACCTCAACCCCTACGCTTTCCTGGTAACAACCGTACACGAGTTTGCACACCTGCACACCTGGAACGAGCATAAGCATAAAGCCAAACCGCATGGCATTGAATGGAAGCAGAATTTCAAAAAAATGATGCAGCCTTTCTTCGATCAGCAGGTTTTTCCGCCGGATATTAGGCAGGCTATTACCAATTACCTGAATAACCCCGCCGCATCCAGCTGTTCCGACTTAAACCTGTACCGCTCCCTGCGCCAATACGATGCGCCCAAAGAGTCGATGCTAACGGTAGAGAAGTTACCGGCCAACTCGGTATTTAAACTCAAAGACGGCCGCGTTTTCCGCAAAGGCGAACAATTACGCAAGCGTTTTAAATGTGTAGAGGTAAGTAGTAAAAGGGTTTATTTATTTAGCCCCGTTGCAGAGGTAGAGGTGTTGGAGGGGTAAGATAAAAGCTTTTTATAAAAAGGATGATTTACGTGCTTGGCATTGACCCACGAAAGAGCATCAGAATTATAAATAGCTACTCGGGAACGATTTGAGCCAGAATTATCGAAAAGATATACTTTATCGAATAAGCTAAGATATTTATAAAGGTTATCCTGACTCTTCTTAAGGCGCCTGATTATATCCTCACTATCAACATCATGACCTAAAATATTATGTCTTTCTTCTACCCGAATAATATTATCGAGAACAGATTGTAACGCTACATAATAGAGTATAACTATATATCCCATTTGCTTCGCCTCTAACACTTCTCTTATTTCAGAATTACCCGATAGCGTAGTTTCAAAGGCAAAATCGGCATGCTGTTTAATTGCCTCTCTTCTTCTGGTTAAAGCAATACGGGCTGCTTGGACATGGTTGGAATAACTTCCCAGTTCACGATATGCAATTTCATCGGGATTGATAATCGAGCTTTTTATTCTGCCCTTTTTAACCAGATAAGATGATAATGTTGTTTTACCAGATCCATTTGGACCACCGATTACAATCAGTGTAGGCATTATATTTTATTTATCAACCTAATCTTCTCTTCCAATAATCTGTAGTCTGCAGTTAGTATCTTTCTAACAATAAACTTAGCGCCATTAGGATATTCCTTAATGAAGAGGTCTCCTTCCATAGTTTCAGGATATGCTTCATCTCTATAAAAAATAGGCACACCCGCTTTCAACATTTCTGCTGCGCCATATCCGGCCCCTTCATCAATGATGCGCTGCGTAGGATCGAGCTCGTATATTTCTTCGAGAGTTAACATATTTACTAAGTTACAAATTTAATACCTCAATAACTTCTCCATCATTTCTTCTAATCGTGCATTGGCTAAAAACTGTTTTTCTAAACCGGCATCCATGGGTATGGCTGTATCCAAACTGGCGCAGCGCATTATCGGCGCATCCAAATAGTTGAAGCAACACTCGCTAAGTGTGGCGGCAATTTCTGCACCGAAACCACTGCCGAGGGTATCTTCGTGCAGCACTAAAACACGGCCGGTTTTTTTAACGCCGGCTATGGCTGCTTCTTTATCCCAGGGTTGCAGGCTGCGCAGATCGATGATCTCGATAGATAGATCCGGATATTTCTTCGCATAATCCAATGCCCAGCGCACCCCAAGGCCATAAGTGATTATGGTTACATCATTGCCTTCGCTTACCGTTTTGGCCTTGCCGATCTCTACATAATAATCGCCTTCAGGCACCTCATCTGTGAGGGTACGGTACAGGTATTTATGTTCAAAATAGATCACCGGGTTTGGATCATCAATGGCCGCCATCAGCAAACCCTTAGCATCTGCCGGAGTGGATGGATAAACCACCTTCAATCCAGGTGTTTTGGTGAACCAGGCCTCATTACTTTGCGAATGGAACGGCCCTGCCCCTGTGCCCGCACCAGCCGGCATGCGGATTACCACATCGGCATTTTGCCCCCATCGGTAGTGTGATTTGGCCAGGTTATTAATGATCTGGTTAAAGCCAACGCTTACAAAATCGGCAAACTGCATTTCGATCACAGACTTATAGCCGTTAATAGCTAAGCCTAAGCCTGCACCCAAAATAGCCGACTCGCACAGCGGTGTGTTACGAACCCGCTCCTTGCCAAACTCATTCATAAAGCCATCGGTGATCTTGAACACGCCTCCATAACCGGCAATATCCTGCCCCATGAGTACCAGTTTAGGGAAGTTCCGCATCGATAGCCGTAAGGCATCGCTAATGGCATCCATGTAACGCTTAGGCGTACTGCTGCTATTAATTATTGCCGGTGCTAGTGTGTGCGCCCGGTACATATCGTTGAGTTCGGTTTGTACATCGGGGATAATAGCGGGTTGTTGCAAGGCTTTTTCAACCTCGGCCTCAATTATGGGTATAAACTCGTTATGGGTATGGCTTACCCATGCGGGCTGCAAAATCTTTTCATCAATCAAAAACTGCTCGTAGCAGGTAACAGGATCTTTGGCCTTCCAGGTTTCGAACAAATGTTCGGGCACATATTTTACGCCCGATGCCTCCTCGTGCCCGCGCCTGCGGAAGGTCATACACTCAATCAATACCGGCCGCGGGTTCTTCCTGATGTCGGTAGCCAGCTCATTAATGGTGTGGTAAACTTCGAGCAGGTTATTACCATCTATCTGCCGGCCTTCTATGCCGTAACCTTTGGCACGGTCTACCAGGTTTTCGCATTTATATTGCTCGCCAGTAGTGGTTGATAATGCGTACCCATTATTCTCAATCAAAAATATTACCGGTAAATTCCATACGGCAGCTACGTTAATAGCCTCGTGAAAATCACCTTCGCTGGTAGCGCCGTCACCCGTAAAAACCAGGGTAGCTTTCTTTCTACCTGCTAAAACATCGGCCAGAGCTATACCGGTGGCCACGGCCATTTGAGGACCGAGGTGCGAGATCATCCCCACAATTTTGTAATGGTGCGTTCCGAAATGAAACGAGCGGTCGCGGCCTTTGGTAAAGCCAGCTGCCTTACCCTGCCACTGGGCCATCAAATTAAATAGCGGTATATTGCGGGCAGTAAATACACCAAGGTTGCGGTGCATTGGCAATATAAATTCATCTGGCTGCATGGCAAGCGTGCTGCCTACCGAGATGGCTTCTTGCCCAATGCCCGAAAACCATTTACCAATACGGCCCTGGCGTAACAACACCAGCATTTTTTCTTCTACAAGTCTTGGCCACACGATTGCCTTATAAAAATTCAGCAACGTGTCATGATTAAGATCCTTACAGTCGAAATTCATAGAGCTAAACTAATGGAAATTTTAAAACTTTGTATGTTTGAGCAATTATAAACCTGATATGAAAAACTTTCTACTTATTCTTATATTTTTAACCTGCGCTGTTGGCTCTGCATATAGCCAGGCCGACTACTTTTTACTACCCGAAAACTTCTTCCCACAAAAGGGCGATAACCTTAACTTGCACCTGCTAAGTGGCAACAGCTTTAGCAAAGGGCAGGAACAGCAATACGATGCCAAAACTATAACCAAAGCATTATTGCTGGATGGCGGCAAACCCGACGATCTTTCGGCGGCTTTTAAACAAGGCAACTTACCTGCATTAACAAGCAAATTATCTGGCACCGGCATGGCGCTTTTTGCAGTTGTAAACCAACAAACTGCCGATATAGACCGTAAACCCTTTATTAATTACCTTACTGATAATGGCCTCGATAAAACGGCAGAAGGCTTAAAGCAGTTTCAGCAAAGCTTTAAACAAAAAACCACCAATGTAATGAAATCGCTGGTGGCTATTGAAAAAAACAGCGGCGGCGTACAAGAGAAACCCCTGAAAGAAGATTTTGAACTTATTTTAAAGCAGAACCCTTACAAGGGCAATTACGGTGATGATATTACCGCGGTATTACTTTTTAAAGGCCAGCCCATTAAAGGCGAAAAGGTAACACTACTTATACGCAGCCCAAAGGGAACAGAATTTTCGCAGTTGCTGGCTACCGATGAAACCGGTGCCGTATTTTTAAAACTGAGCCGCGAAGGCACTTATATGCTACAATCCATCCACATAGAGCCGGCTAAAGACCAGACGCTCGATTTTGAGGCATGGCAAACCTCATTCACTTTTGCATTTAGCAGCACCAATACCATGCCTAATAGCTATAAAGAATTTGGTATGGGTAATTTGCACTAATACCCTGCACCGGGTACATTATTAAGATCAAATTTGGGCAGCAGTTGGTATCTGAGCTGTATCAGCCCGCTAGCATAAGGTATTGTTTCAACCAGTTGCAGGCCGGTACGTTCTGTAATACCTTGAAACAATGCTTTACCGCCACCCAATAATACCGGGTGAATGGAGAGTAAAAATTCATCGACCAGGTTGTTAGCCATAAAACTGCTCAGCAGGCTGGCACCGCCAAACAGCCAGATGCTGTCGCCTTCCTGGTTTTTAATAGCGTTTACATCGGCAACAAAGTTAGCTCCCGAAATAACCTCTACATTATCATGCACCACCTCGGCCAGGATATCAGAAAACACGTATATTTTTTTGGTGCTGAAGTGGCTGATCTCCCCAGTACTGTTCAGCAGTTCGTAACTTTTTCGGCCTACAAACAAAGTATCTACACTATGAAAAAACTCTGTTAGTCCGTAATCCTGATCCATCAGGCACCAATCGTATTCGCCATTAGGGCCTTCAATAAAACCATCGAGGCTTACAGCCAGGTTTAAGATTACTTTACGCATTACAGGTTCTCCTTATGTCCTTTTTTCCAAAGGTCGGTAAAAGATTGTTCGGCTACTTTAGGTAGGTCGCGGTATTGACCAAAGCTCTTTTTAAAGAAAGTTTTGAGGGCAAAGTTTTTGAAATTCCCTTTAAAAAAATCCATCCACTTACGGTTCAGCATCATTTTTGTAAATGCGGCCCAGCCCCATTGCTCCGGCTTGGTAAACAGCTGCTCTTTAACGGCATCACGGCGGTTAAGCAGCAGCATTTTGTGTATATCTATCTTAACAGGGCAAACCTCGGTACAACGCCCGCAAAGGGTTGATGCATAGCTCAGGTGCTTAAAATCCTGCATACCCTGCTCGTGCGGGGTAATTACCGAGCCTATCGGCCCGCTGTAAGTAGTATTATAGCTATGGCCGCCTATATTTTTGTAAACCGGGCAGGCATTTAAACATGCACCACAACGGATGCAGTACAGCCCCTGCCGCTGCTCCTTTTGAGCCAGCAGATCGGTACGGCCATTGTCAAGCAATATTACATACATCTCATCCGGCCCGTCACTTTCGCCCGGTTGGCGGGGTCCGCTTAAAATGCTGTTGTACACGGTAAGATTTTGCCCTGTGCCGTGTGTAGCCAGCATGGGCCAGTATAAACCTAAATCGGTTAACGCCGGGATTATTTTCTCGATCCCAGCAATGGCAATATGTATTTTGGGGAAGGTTGTGCTTAAACGCGCATTACCTTCATTCTCGCTTATGGCAATGCTACCCGTATCAGCAATTAAAAAGTTGGCCCCGGTAATGCCTACATCAGCCTGCACATATTTTTCCCTTAAAAGTTCGCGGGCTTTAAGGGTCAATTGCTCGGGCGTGGCATCTATTGGTGTGCCGAAACGCTGGTTAAACAGCTCTGCAATGTTCTCTTTAGAGAGATGCATGGCAGGCGTTACAATATGATAGGGTTTTTGGCCCAGCAGCTGTACAATGTATTCGCCCAGGTCTGTTTCTAAAGATTCGATGTGATGGCTTTCCAAAAACTCGTTCAGGTTAAGCTCTTCAGTGGTCATCGATTTGGACTTGACAACCGTTTTGGCATTGGCACGTTGAATAATATTCAGAATCTCCCGATTAGCTTCTTCAGCATCATTAGCCCAGATCACCTTGCCGCCCCTGCGTTGAAAATTAGCTTCAAACTCTGGCAAAAACTTGTCGAGGTTTTCCATTACCCGCCACTTAATTACGTGCGATTTGCGTTTAGCATAATCGAGGTTAATCAGTTTAGCCAAACCTTTAGCCACGGCCGCATCGTATTTACCAATATTGTAATTGATAATACGCCGGTGATCAAGGTCAAAGGCCTTATTCTCAGTAGCTGTCAGAAATTCTTCGGCAATGGTCGACATATCGGCTAAATTAAAATATTTGCAGCTAATAAAAGAAGTTTTAGTCCGAAAGACGGGAAGACAGAAAGTCGGTAAGACGCTTCAATAACTTCTCGTAAATAAAAAGTCCGTAAGCGAAAAAACTTTCCCACTTACGGACTTTTTATTTCTGTCTTACAGACTTTCGATCTTACGGACTTCTTACCTGCTCTCGGGCATATCGTTGGTTACATCAACTACAGGGCGTTTATCGCGGTTAGCTAAATCCCAACCTGTATAAAATACCAGTTGTGCGCGTTTAACCAGTAAAGGAAAATCAATTTTGCTCACTTCGTCGCCAGGTTTATGGTAGTCGGCATGGATACCATCAAAATAAAACACGATAGGTACGCCATAACGGGCAAAGTTATAATGGTCTGAACGGTAATAGATCTTTTCAGGATCTTTTGGGTCGTTATACTTATAGTCTATAGCCAGGTTAGTATAGGTGCTGTTAGCATTTTCGCTGATCTTGTGCAGCGTGGTGCTCAATTTATCAGAACCTATCAGGTAACAATAATCGGGGGTTTGCTCATGCGCAGGGTCGCGTCGGCCAATCATATCGATGTTTAGATCTGTAATGGTATTAGCCAGTGGAAACACCGGATGGTCTGAATAATACTCAGAACCCAGCAGGCCTTTTTCTTCGCCCACGTTACCTAAAAACACAATGCTGCGGCGCGGGCCGTGGCCCTGTTTTTTGGCTTCGGTAAATGCACGTGCAATTTCCAATACACCTGTGGTACCAGAGCCGTCATCATCGGCACCGTTGTTAATACGGTCTCCGGGGGTGCCTTCGGGCAACATACCAATATGGTCGTAATGGGCCGAGATCACCAGTACTTCGTTTTTCAGTTTAGGGTCAGATCCCGGCAGGTAACCTACTACATCCACCGCTTTGGCATCTTTGCCAATGTATTCGTAGTTAGCTATCACGGTAGCTTTAATAGCTTGTGCTTCCGGAGTTTCTTTTAACTGGGCAAAAGTTTTACCACTGTTCTTAATCAATAAATCTGCAATAACGGCATTGATGGTAAACGATGGAATTTGTTGCAGCACCGTTTCTTTTTTGATTGACAAACGGGCCGAGCCATTACCCCCTCTTATACGAGCGGCTGTACCTGCTGCCAAAATAAGCAAAGGCTTTTTAGCCTGGATATCTTTCAAAGCCTTTAACCGGCGATTGGTAGTTTCCTTAACCGACTCACCCGCAACAGGCTTATCCTCATTGATGAAAAGCACCACTTTGTTGGCAATGTTAATGGTGTTCAGATCGGCTTCGGTACCGTAACCTACAAATACAATTTCGCCGGTATTGATGTTGGCGCTGGCTGTAATGCCCGTAGCAGAATAATCTTTACCATAAACTAATTTTGAGCCATTGATCTCAAACTCATTTACTTTACTGGCTATTGATGAAAGCGGAATGTCTAGAAAATAAGAACCTTTTACCGGTGCCTGTAAGCCTAGCTTTTTAAACTCTCCAGCCAGGTAGTTAGCCGCCATATCCGCGCCACGAGTGCCGGTTTCGCGGCCTTCAAAAGCATCAGATGCTATAATGGTAAGGTGTTTGGTAGCATCTTCAACCGTAATGTAGCCAGCATATTTTACAGCGGCAGGATCTTTTTGTGCGTAAGTGCAGTTAGCAAAGGCTAAAGCAAGCGCACCCATTAATACTTTCTTCATTATATTATTTAAATATTTGTAGGATAGGGATTAGCAGGTCATTTTGTTGACCCTATCGGCGTGGCGGCCACCTTCAAAAGTTGTTTTCAAGAAGGTTTCAACAATTTGCTCCGCTTCCTCTATGGAAATAAAACGTGCCGGGATACATACAATGTTGGCATTGTTATGCTGGCGGGCCAGGCTGGCTATTTCGGCAGTCCAGCATATAGCTGCACGGATGCCCTGATGTTTGTTAGCGGTTATGGCTACGCCGTTTGCGCTGCCGCAAACCAGTATTCCCAGATCAAACTCGCCGCTTTCAATAGCGTTGGCAACGGGGTGTGCAAAATCCGGATAATCAACAGAAACGGCACTGTAAGTACCAAAATCTTTAAGCCCGGCTACTTTTAAAAAAGCAGCCAGGGCTTGTTTATATTCAAAACCGGCATGGTCTGAACCGATTGCGATTTTTAAATCAGTATTCATTATAAATCTAATTCTTGTGCTCTTTTTAGTTTCCTCTTTTCTACAACAGCAGCAACCAATATACCTACTTCGTATAATACAAACAGCGGGATACTTACCACAGTCATGGTCAACATATCTGGGGTTGGTGTTACTATCGCAGCAATAATTAAGATAATCACAATTGCGTATCTACGGGTAGAGCGCATAATCTTGGCGGTAAGGATACCCAGGTTAGCCAAAATATAAATGAGGATCGGCAATTCAAATACGGCACCTGTGGCTAACGTTAACGTTGCTACCGATGAGATATAAGAATCTATGGTAAATAAATTCTGTATGGTATCACTAACGGTATAGCCAGATAAGAATTTAATAGACATTGGCGAGATTACGAAGTAACCGAACATTACACCTAATGCAAACAAAAAGGTTGCATAAAACACAAAGCCGCTGGCGGCTTTACGTTCCTTTTCGTGCAGGGCTGGTTTTATAAAACGCCATAGCTCCCAAAGCAGGTAAGGGAAACCCAGGGTTACACCAATTAATAAGGAGGAGTTAATTTGTAAGGTAAACTGACCAGCCATTTCGGTATTGATCAGCTTTACGTTGATCTTATCTACGCACATGCCGGGCCTGTTTAGCCAGGCGCCCAATTCGCACATCATGCGGTAGGTCCAAAAGGTGGGCTTGCTTGGCCCCATAATTACCCCATCAAAAATTTCATCGTAAAATGCAAATACGCCGATGGTTATAATAATGATAGCAAAAGCCGACCGTACCAGGTGCCAGCGCAGTTCTTCAATATGGTCAAAAAATGACATCTCGGCCTCCATCGATTTGCTTTTCTCTTTGATGGCCCTTACAATTCTGTTATCGCTCATTTGTTCAGAAACAAAAATACCATTCTATTTAAATTTAGAATGGTATTTGTAATATAAATCTATATACGGAAAAAGGTTACTCAGCGTACTCAAATGTTTCCATAAATTTTGTGGTGAAATTACCCGCCCTAAAATTAGGGTCTTGCAGTAATTGCAGGTGAAAAGGTATGGTTGTTTTTACCCCTTCTATCACAAATTCGGAAAGTGCGCGTTCCATTGTATTTAATGCTTCTTCTCGGGTTTGTGCCACACATATCAGTTTGGCAATCATCGAATCATAATTCGGCGGGATTACGTAACCGGTGTAAACATGCGTATCAACCCTTACCCCGTGGCCACCCGGTGAGTGGAAATTGGTAATTTTACCCGGTGAAGGGCGGAAATTATTGGCAGGATCTTCGGCATTAATACGGCACTCGATAGCGTGCATGGTTGGTTCGTAGTTTTTTCCCGAAATTGGAATCCCTGCTGCAACCTTAATTTGTTCTTTAATCAGGTCGAAGTTGATCACCTCTTCGGTTACCGGGTGCTCTACCTGGATCCGGGTGTTCATTTCCATGAAGTAGAAGTTGCGGTGCTTATCCACCAAAAACTCTACTGTACCGGCACCTTCGTATTTTACAGCTTTAGCTCCTTTAACAGCAGCTTCACCCATTTTTTTACGCAGCTTCTCGGTCATAAACGGCGAAGGAGCTTCCTCAACCAATTTCTGGTGGCGGCGCTGGATAGAGCAATCGCGCTCAGATAAATGGCAAACTTTACCGTATTGATCGCCCACTACCTGTATTTCGATGTGGCGCGGATCTTCTACAAATTTCTCTAAGTATAAACCGTCGTTACCAAAGGCTGCGCCAGATTCGGCACGTGCAGAATCCCAGGCGGGTTCAAACTCCATATCATTCCAAACCACACGCATACCACGCCCACCACCACCGGCAGTAGCTTTTAATATAATAGGATAGCCTATTTTATTAGCAATGGTAATACCATCTTTAACGCTGGAAAGCAAGCCTTCTGAACCCGGGATAGTGGGTACACCAGCTTTCTTCATGGTTGCCTTGGCAGATGCCTTGTCGCCCATGGCGTTAATCTGATCTGCAGTTGCACCAATAAATTTAATACCGTACTCGGCACAAATGGCAGAAAACTTAGCATTCTCTGACAAGAAACCGTAACCAGGGTGTATCGCATCGGCATTGGTTACCTCTGCGGCTGATATAATATTGGGGATATTTAAGTAAGAATCGCGGCTGGCCGGCGGGCCGATACATACGGCCTCATCTGCGAAACGCACATGGAGGCTATCACGGTCGGCGGTTGAATATACAGCTACGGTTTTGATGCCCATCTCCTTGCAGGTACGTATAATACGCAGGGCAATTTCACCTCGGTTAGCTATTAATATTTTTTTAAACATGTTGTTAATTTGTTGATTTGTCAATTAGCTAATTTGTCAATGATGGCGATCAACAATTGGGCAAATTAATTAATTGATTGACAAATAAGTGTTTTTATTAATCTGTCAATTACTGACTATCTGTTTAACAAGGCTCATTAACAAATTGTCAAATCACCTCATTAACAAATTAATTACATAGGTTCTACCAAATACAACGGCTGGTCGTATTCTACAGGCGAAGAGTTTTCTACCAGTACTTTTACTATACGGCCCGAAACTTCAGATTCTATTTCGTTAAATAGTTTCATAGCTTCGATAATGCATAATACAGAACCGACTTTAATTTCGTCGCCTACGTTTACTAACGATGGTTTTTCTGGTGTTGATGAGCGGTAAAAAGTACCGATCATTGGCGATTTGATAGTAATATATTTGGACACATCTGCAGCAGCAGGCGCTTCGGCCGGTGCGGTAGTATGCTCAACAACAGTGGCCACTGGGGCCGGCGCCGCTGCGGTTGGTAATGCAGGGATAGTAGCATTAACAAAGGTAGGGGCCTGTTGCGTTTTTATTGTGATCTTAAATTCTTCTTGCTCAATAGAGACTTCGCTTACGCCAGCTTTGGCAACAAAGCGAATCAAATCCTGAATTTGTTTAATATCCATGCTTAAGTAAAAAATTGATTTTGGATAAAAGATTAAATATCTAAGTTATAACAAATTAAACGAAAAAAAGTCGGGCTAAAATTAATAAGCCCATTTGATATACATAGAACCCCATGTAAACCCGCCGCCAAAGGCAGCTAAAACTAAATTATCGCCTTTTTTAAACTTGTTTTCCCATTCCCACAAACATAATGGTATGGTACCGTTAGTGGTATTACCAAAACGTTCTATGTTAATTATTACCTTATCGGCACTAATGCCCATACGGTTTGCGGTAGCATCAATAATGCGTTTGTTAGCCTGGTGAGGCACCAGCCAGGCAATGTCATCAGCAACAAGGTTGTTGCGTTCCATAATTTCTGCAGCCACGTCAGACATGTTGGTTACAGCAAATTTAAATACTGTACGGCCTTCCTGGTAAGCATAGTGCTCATCAGCATCAACCGTAGCGTGGCTTGCAGGTTTTAATGACCCGCCGGCTTTCATGTTCAGAAAGTTGCGGCCCGAGCCTTCGCTCTTTAAAACAGAATCTTGTATACCCAAACCTTCTTCATTAGGCTCAAGCAGGGCGCAGCCACAGCCATCGCCAAAAATAATACAGGTTGCGCGGTCTTTATAGTTAACTATCGACGACATTTTGTCGCCGCCCACTACAAGTACCTTTTTGTACCTGCCGCTTTCAATAAATGAAGCGCCGGTTGCCAGGCCAAACAAAAAGCCAGAGCAAGCCGCATTTAAATCATACCCCCAGGCATTTGTAGCGCCTATTTTATCTGCTAAGATATTTGCCGTAGCCGGGAAAGGCATATCGGGTGTGGTGGTACAAAATATAATGAGTTCAATTTCTTCGGCGCGGATACCCCGTTTTTCGAGCAGGCCATTTACAGCCGGTACGGCAAGGTCAGAAGTTGCCAGGCCTTCGCCTTTTAAAATACGGCGTTCTTTGATACCTGTACGGCTGGTAATCCATTCGTCATTGGTATCAACCATTGCTTCCAGCTCCTGGTTAGTAAGTACGTATTCGGGTACATAACCATTTACAGCTGTAATAGCAGCGTATATTTTTTGCATTTTATATTAAAATATCTTGTTACTGGAAAGCTTGTCTTATTTTTTCAACCAAACCACTCTCCACCATATCTTTTGATAAAAGTACCATGTTTTTAATAGCCTTGGGGTTTGAGATACCGTGCCCAACCACAACAGGGGCATTAACACCCAGTATTGGGCTGCCGCCATATTGCTCGTAGTTAAAGCGATCAAAAAACTCATCCCTTAAACCCTTTTTCATGGTAATCACATAAAAGGATTCGGCCATTTTTAATATTACATTACCCGTAAAACCATCAGCAACAATTACATCTGCATTATCACCAAATAAATCACGGCCTTCTACATTACCCACAAAATTAAACAGCTTACTTTCCTTCATTAAAGGATAGGTAGCCAGGGCAAGCATGTTGCCCTTCTCTTCTTCTTCGCCAATGTTAACAAGGGCAACGCGCGGAGATTTATATTTGTAAATAAGTTCTGCATAAATACTACCCAATACGCCAAATTGCACCAGTGTATCCGGCTTGCAATCGGCATTGGCGCCTACATCCAACAAAATACCCAAACCGCCTTTCAGTTTGGGTACAATGGATGCCATAGCAGGGCGAATAACGCCCGGAATACTTTTTACGCTGAATACAGAACCCACAAGCATGGCGCCTGTGTTCCCGGCCGATGAAAATGCATCAATTTGCCCATCCTTAAGCATTTTAAAGCCTACGCTTATGCTCGAGTCTGGTTTTTGCACGATGGCTTTGGTTGGATGTTCGCCCATGCCTATCACTTCCGTGGTATGCACAAACTCAAATCTATCCGCATCGAAGCCATGCTCTTCCAGCAGCGCTAACGCTGTTGGCTTGTCACCAATAAGTACAATTTGATGGTCTGCTGATAATACTTTACAAGCTTCAATTGCCCCTAAAACGGTTGCTTTGGGAGCGTAATCACCGCCCATAATATCCAAGCCAATCTTCATTCCGGAAAATTAAACTTAAGCTGCAGCAGTTTTTTCAACAAGAAGTTTACCGTTGTAGTAAATGTTACCATCAACAGTATAAGCTCTGTGTGGTAAGTGCACAGCACCGGTAGTTTGACATGTAGTTAAACTTGGAGCTACTGCTTTGTAATGCGTTCTGCGCTTATCTCTTCTTGATTTCGAAATTTTCCGTTTCGGATGTGCCATAACGTTATTTTATGATCATTTAAATTTTTTGAGTGCATCCCACCGTGGGTCATGCTGCTCATTATTTGTTTCACTATCGCCCGATGCAAATTTATTAAACTGCCCGAGCATTTCTTTATCACAATATGGGGTATTCCCCTCGTCGCTGCACCGTGCAAAAAACGGCACAGAAACGGTTACATATTCATATATTAACCCTGCAACGTTTATTTCAAAATCGTTTTTCTTCAGGGTGATGATCTCCTCATCCTCGTCTATTTCTTCTTCGCCAAATTTGGCTATCTGCCGCTCGTGGATGGCCACTTGCTGCGGATATTGCGATAAACACTTATCACAATTAAGCCCGATAGTGCCGGCGATATCAAAATTAAGGATCAGCATTGTTTCTTGCTTATCCAACTCAACCTTACATAAAAGGTCGGCTTTTTTTACCAGCGAATATTCGAGCTCTTCGAAAAAAGCATCTGTTATAGCATACTCAAAAAGATGCTTCCCAAGCTTAAGGCCTGTAAAAGGGATTGAATATGTTTTTAACGATTTCAATGAGCGATAATTAGCCCGCAAATGTAGGGTTTTTTTCAATAAAGCGAAAACGTTTTTTAGGAATAGTTTTTTGAGCAGCTTTTAGAGTGAGGAAGCGGGACGAAAGAATAAGGATTAAGGACTTAAGATGACTGAATGACTACGCCATTTGCCGTACATAGCGGCTATTGACATTTTGCGCCGGTATTTATTAATATGTAAATCAATGCTATTGCCCATCTACTGCGGCAGCCCCGTGTTGCACTCATACTGCACAGGCATTAACCACGGGCCGGTATCCGCTTCACCCGGGTTTAAGGCTGAGTAAATATACGATGCATAATTTAAAAGTAGAATTTCCGCATTCTATTTAGAAGTTCCTTATCATCAACTGGAAAACCCGACGATGAACCAATTACGGAATCAATGGCGCATTTTGGACAAAGTGCAGTCATGCCTCTTGGATCCTCTGAATCAACCCATTCCACAATTTCATTTGGAGCAAAGTTACTTAAGCAATAAAAGCATCCACAAATAGAACTACTTAAAATTTCTTGCTGGTGAAAGATGCTTCTTTTGTGTGCTTCCTGTAGCTGTTCCGGGGTAAATATTGACATGCTCCAAAGTAATTATTCTTGCGCGCGTTTGCAACGCGTGTTTAATACTTCCCGGCGTTTGCAACGTCTCTCCAACCAAAAAGCCTCCCGGCAATAAGCGGAAGGCTTTCAACACACACAACTTGAAAACTTTTATTCTTCTATTTTATAATCTTCTTTCTGATTTGTTGTCTCTTTTTTCTCTATCAGGTAAGAGGCAAACAAGCCCAGGCCGCCAAATATGGCGATGAGGGAAAAATAAATGGCTTCGTTATCATTGTCGTTTGCAAAAGCAGTACGGTCTAAAACGTACGCTATAAACAAACCTAAACCGGAGCCAATTAAAAGTAAACCCCACTTAAGATTTTGAAAAGGGGCCGACTGAGCCTTGTACCGGCGAGGGTCCATGCCACGCTCTATCATGGCCATGCGTTCGCGTTTGTACAAATAAACTATACCAAAGACTGTTAAAGCCATTACTGTTGGCACTAGTATCGGGATTAATATTTCTGGACCATCCATTGCATTTATATTTTAAAGGTTATTAATTTTTGTTTGTTTCATACTCCGCTATCGGCGTATTTGTAGTCTATGACCACACGCTTTTTAAACAGGTTACACCCTGTTACACATTTTTTTTAAAATAGAGACAAGAGCCAAGAAACAGGAGCCAAGACCGCTTCGTGCAACCAGAGTTAGATAGAAGCGAAAAGCCCGGAGCGGAGCGAGGACTTAACGGAGCCCGGACCGGAGGCAACGCCTTTTATAGAACCAAGAATCGAGAGACAGGAACCAAAACCTTGCATAGTTTATCTACAAAGAAACCGCTTATCAAACTCCACCTAATTTATAATGCTTATTTTATAACTATAGATATAAGCTTATCTTCATAAAATATTCTAGAAGGCACTTGCGGGTACAAATAGTATATTAACTAATACGCATATATAAGTGCCGCCAGAAACAACTTAAAATAACCAACGTAAAAAATAAATATTCACCTGTAACCTGGATATAAAAGCAAGCGTCAGAGTTCACATATACAATGCAGAGCAAGCTTTCGGATATTGAATTGATTGAACAAACACTTGGCGGTAACCAGGCGGCTTATGCCGACCTTGTAAAACGCCACCAGCGTTTTGTTTTTACGCTGGCCATGCGTTTTGCAAAAAGCCGCGAAGATGCCGAAGAAATAGCGCAGGATTGCTTTATTAAAGCATACCGGTCGCTATCGAGTTTTCAGCAGCAATCAAAGTTTAGCACCTGGCTTTATAGCATTGTGTATACAACGGCAATGACATTTTTGCGTAAAAAGCGGTTAGACACCTCATCTATAGATGATGAAAATGTGTACCTTCAAATTGAAAATCAGCATGGTAGCTTTGAAAATAACCTTGCCGAAAAACAGTCACAGTCGTTTTATGTTAACCAGGCTATATCGCAGCTACTGCCCGATGATGCAACCATCATCACCCTGTTTTACAGTGGGGAACAGTCGCTCGAAGAAATTGCCGCAGCTTTAGGTATGGAGGCCAATACCGTTAAAGTTAAACTATTTAGGGCCAGGCAGCGTTTGAAAGAGAAATTAGAAAAGCTGTTAAAACATGAAGCTAAAGAACTGATATGAACAGCATAGAAGAAAACCTTTGGAACTATATTGATGGCACCTGCACGCCCGATGAGCAGCAGGCCATTAGTATGCTTATTGAAACCGACGAGGTTTACCGTCGCCAGTATGAGGAATTACTGGCCCTTAACCTCGAGTTTAGCAACATTGAGCTGGAAGAGCCGCCTATGGCCTTTACCTACCGGGTAATGGAAGCCATACGTGCCGAAGAAGCTATGGTTCCCCTTAAAGCAGCTATTAATAAAAACTTAATCCGCGGCTTGTTTGGCGTGTTTGCATTTATTATTGTAGCTATTACTGCGTATGCATTGTTTACCATTAACTGGAATGCCGGCAGCACAGCCACCGCTAATTTTAGCTTACCGCAAGTGAAACTACCAGTAAACTTACCGCCTGCTAAAAATTTATTAAGCAGTGCACCGGTGTTAAAAGC
Source organism: Mucilaginibacter polytrichastri (assembly GCF_001911425.1). GTDB lineage: Bacteria > Bacteroidota > Bacteroidia > Sphingobacteriales > Sphingobacteriaceae > Mucilaginibacter > Mucilaginibacter polytrichastri. The sequence continues at coordinate 4,877,899 of NZ_MPPL01000001.1, forward strand.
ATTTATATTTTTTGATGTGGTGTTTGGCTTGTTTTTTCTGGATGCGTACCTGCGCAAGCAGCGTACAGCCAAACAGTTTTAAAGCCAATGTTAGAGAAATGTATACACGAGTGTATAACTTTGTAAACAGTTTGTGTATAAAATTCTACCATCACATTGTAAGCAAATTATTTGAAGACGCCTCCTGTACCATACAGGGGGCGTTTGCCATAAAAAGAAAGTGTTATGCAGACACATTTACTTTGGTACAGTAATTGTATTATATAGATCGAACTGGTAATCTTACCGGTTTAATTGTGATAAGGTTTAGGTTGAAAGTCCCCCGGTGCAAGACTGGGGGGCTTTTTATTTTATAACCGATTTTATCCGGGACTCACACACAGCTTCCTCGTCGGCAATTTTTACTTCCAATCTTACTTTGGGGTTTTACCCAGCCATTTCTACGGAAACGGATTTCTAAAAGTTATAGCCCATTACCCAATATCTTATCTTTTATATTACCGATTTCACTTGGTATTTATTTAGCATCTAAAGCAGGCCGTGCTACCGTTTGCGAAACCAACCACCCTGTAGCGTACATCCACCGGGTCATTTTGGCCAGCTTAGCAATGTTAATACCCGCAGGTTCGTCCTTTGGGGTATGATAATCCGGGTGTAGCAACGAGGTAAAAAACAGCGCCGGAATCCCCGCCTGTGCATAAGGTAAATGGTCGCTTCTAAAATACCAGCCTTCGGGATGTTTGGCATCGTCCCATGAGAAATCTACCTTAAAGTGGGTAAGCTGTTCGTTGGCTTTCATAGCCATATCAAGTAAAGCGGTTGAGTTTTTATGTGGGGGGATGCTTCCCAGTAATGCCGCCGAATCAATAGAATTACGGCCAATCATATCGGCGTTCAGCACGGCTACAATAGCCTGCTTATTTACCGTTGGGTGTGCCGCATACCAGCGCGAACCCAGCAAACCACGCTCTTCGGCACCATGCCACACAAACAAGGCCGATCGCTTACCTGGCTTGGCAACCCAGGCCCTGCCAATAGCCAGCATGCCAACAGTTACCGAAGCGTTATCATCTGCACCGTTCCAGATCGAATCGCGATCTACCGCGGGGCCAATGCCGTCATGGTCATGATGGCCGCTGAACAATACATATTCCTTACTTAACTGCGGGTCGGTTCCGCCTGCCTGGGCCACCACATTAACAGATGGATACTGGAAGCTATCGATACTCACATCAGATTTGATATGCGCACCACTTTGCTGCAAGGCACCTGCCAGCTGCGCTGCTACCACCATTACCGGCAGCGGCTGCACTTTGGCGGCTGTATTAATGGTAATACCATCTACCTGGTATAAACCCTCCTGGTAATTATGGCCTATAAATGCAATTGAACCTTCTACCGTAGGATCTGCCACAAATATTATAGCAGTAACACCCTGCCGGCGCAATACTGCCGTTTGCTGCCTGATGGCAAGTGAAGTGTATCTAAATCCCCACAAGCTCATCCCGGCTGCCGGCAATGGCTGTGGAGCAATAATATTAAGTGCTACTACCTTACCTTTCAGGTCGGCGGTAGTATCAGCCATGCTTTTAAGCCATAGCACCGGGGCATCCAGGTGGGTTTCTAATGGCTGCGTTGGCCAAATTTGTTTCCAGAGTTCAACCGGTTGGTTATTGATGGATATGGCACTACGGTTTGATACCCGCGTACGATGAATATTATAGAACTGAAAATAAGTACCATCATCACCGGCAGGTTTAAGCCCAGCCTCTTGTGCTTTTTGGGCTACCCAGGCAGCTGCCCGCATCTCATCAAGCGTACCTGCCCTGCGGCCGCGAAAGGCATCGCCTGCCAGTTCATAAATATCTTTCTTAAGGTCTTCGTCTTTAATAAATTTAAGTGCGGGTGGCGTTTGGGCCAGTAATTGGCTGCTGATTAAAGTACCAAGTATAAAGAGAGTAAGTGCTTTTTTCATATCAAGCACAATTTAGGTAATAGCGGTTGGATGTTGGTATTGTGTTGTAAAAATTACATACCAGCACATTTCATTTAAACAAAAAAAAGAGACACAGGTATACACTGCGTCTCTAAATGATATTTAATTCCTGTAATTTATTTTCTTTCGCCCTTCATTTTCGAGGCTATCAGTACGGCTTCATAGGCGTTTACAATACCGCCGCTTTTACTAAGGGTGGTAAAATCAACCTGGTCCTTAGTACCGGGCTTGTTAACCATGATGCCTTTTAAAGGGTGTGCCGATTCCATAATCACCTGCTTTAGCTGGCGGGCGCTCAGGTCGGGATAGTATTCTAACACCAGGGCAGCAACACCGGCTGTAATGGGCGATGAAAAGCTGGTGCCATCTTCTGTTTCGGTTTCTGCATTTACCGTTACCGAAGTAACCATTACACCGGGCGCAAAAACATCCACGTTTTTTTTACCATAATTACTAAAATCAGCAGCAAGCGCCTCATCGGCTTTCATGCCCGATGCACCTACGTTAATTACATTATCAGCATCGGTAGCCGATCCATCTTCGAAAGTATCATTAGGAAAATCCTGCACATCGTCTACATTCTGGCTATCATTACCAGATGCCAGCACCAGCAGCACATCATGAGCAGCGGCATATTTAAAGGCATCATCAACCCAGTTTTTATGCGGCGACAGCTTTTTACCAAAGCTCATGTTAATGATCTTCGCACCATTATCCACAGCGTAATAAATGGCATTGGCTACATCCTTATCATACTCGTCACCATCCGGCGATGCCACTACAGACATAATCCGTACGTTATCTGCCACGCCATTAATGCCATAGCCATTATCGCGCACTGCGCCAATAAACCCGGCCACCATAGTACCATGGAAAGACTGATCCAGCTTCAATATATTACTACCATAAGGCTTATCCTTCAATATATCCGGGTTGTCGCCCACAGTACGCTTGCGCATATCCAGATCGGGGTTTACGTCATTATTAAGCTTGGCTATATAGTCAGCATAGTCTTTTAATATTTTTACGTTATTGGTATTATCACCTGCGGTAGATAGTGAGGTAGTCCATAAAAACTTAACATCCTTCAGGGTATCATTAACCGCTTTAATCCGTTTAAGATCGGCTAGCGTAAAACTTTCATTGGCCTTTAATTTTAACGCCCGCTTCACAATTCCGCTGGTTTCAACCAGGGCACTCATAATCGGGGTAAGCTGCTTTAATTCAGCATCCGCTTTATTCACGGTCGAATCGCGCAGGTGCTTCACGAGCAACCAATAAGTATATTCTTTTTTATCTGTAGCCGTTGCCGCTGTTGCAGCAAGATACTTCGGTTTTAAACGTTCGTATTCGCGTACTTCTTCAGATGTTTCCTTGCAATCGCATTTACCATTTGCAGCGGCTATAAAATTCCAGCCGTGTATATCATCAATAAAGCCATTTTTGTCGTCATCTTTACCATTCCCTTTTTTCTCTTTCACGTTGGTCCACAAAACCGGTGAAAGATCTTTCTGGGCGGTATCAATGCCGCTATCTATGGTAGAAACCACAACCGTTTTGCTTTTTTTACCTTTCAAAAACTGATAGGCCTGATTAAGGCTAATGCCATAATAACCATCGGCTTTAACATCAAGCGCAAACCAGTTTGCGGGGATACGGGCATCGGCAACCCGGCTTTGTGCACCGGCGGTAAAATAGCTTAAAAGGCTTAAACAAATAACAGAACCGGCAACAGGCTTAAAAAAGTACTTCATTAAATAACAACAATATATGGGTCTACAGATCAAATTTTATTCCCTGGGCCAATGGTAAATCGGCAGAGTAGTTAATGGTATTGGTTTGGCGGCGCATATAAGTTTTCCAGGCATCAGAGCCCGACTCGCGCCCTCCGCCTGTTTCTTTTTCTCCACCAAAGGCACCGCCAATTTCGGCACCCGATGTACCAATGTTAACATTGGCTATACCGCAGTCAGAACCTGCAAAAGACAAAAATTGTTCAGCCTCGCGTAAATTATTCGTAATAATAGATGATGACAGCCCCTGTGGCACACCGTTTTGCAGGGCAACGGCCTCATCAATGGTATTATATTTTACAAGGTATAATATCGGTGCAAAGGTTTCGTGCTGTACAATGGCGTAGTGGTTTTCTACCTCGGCAATACATGGTTTTACATAACAGCCGGATGCATAGGCATCGCCTTGTAACACGCCCCCTTTAACAATAAACTTGCCGCCTTGCGATTTGCAGGCTTCGATGGCTGTTAAGTAAGCTTTAACCGCATCCTGATCTATCAACGGCCCCATGTGGTTATTTTCGTCCAACGGGTTACCGATACGAATCTGCGCATAGGCATTCACCAGTTTCTGTTTAAATGCTTCATAAATACTCTCGTGGATAATTAAGCGGCGTGTAGTAGTACAACGCTGCCCGGCAGTGCCTACTGCACCAAACACGGCACCAACCAGGGCAATTTCCATATTGGCATCTTTACTGATGATTACGGCATTGTTGCCTCCCAGCTCCAGCAAATATTTGCCCAGGCGCTGCGCAACAGTTACCGCCACGGCTTTACCCATTCGGGTAGACCCGGTTGCAGATACCAGCGCTATCCGCGGATCGGCTGCCATTTGCTCGCCGATAACACGGTCGCCAATTACCAGGCATGATACCCCTTCGGCTATATTATTTTTTGCAAAAACCTGTTGTATAATGTACTGGCAGGCAATGGCTGTTAAAGGTGTTTTTTCTGATGGTTTCCAGATGCAGGTATTACCGCAAACCCAGGCCAGCATGGCATTCCAGCTCCAAACCGCAACCGGGAAGTTAAAAGCCGAGATAATGCCAACCACACCCAGCGGGTGATATTGGTCGTACATACGGTGATTAGCCCGCTCGGATGCCATGGTGTTGCCATAAAGCTGACGGCTTAAGCCTACCGCAAAATCGCATATATCGATCATTTCCTGCACTTCGCCCCAGCCTTCCTGCAAACTTTTGCCCATTTCGTACGATACCAGCTTACCCAACTGATCTTTATTTTCACGCAGGGCCTGGCCTATCTGCCGTACAATTTCGCCCCGTTTTGGCGCAGGCAGCGTGCGCCATTGCTTAAAGGCTTCTGTTGCTTTATCGGCAACACTTTCATAATCTGCAGCGGTGGCCATGTTAACGGCCGCTATCACTTTACCGTCTACCGGCGATATGATCTGCTTCACAAAAGCCCCTTCACTACTGCCGCAAGCGGCACCGGTACTAAAAGCAGGGTTTACTGCGTTTATATTAAAATGACTAAGAACAGCTGCAATATCAACCATAACCATATTTTTCTCCAAAGGTAAACATCTGGTACAGGCATCCTATATCCAGATGATTTAAATGTTATTAACGCAATAAAATAGAAGCTTAATATCAACTACTTAGAAAAAAAGTATGTTAAAAACGTTTATATGTTGAAAACTAAATTGTTTTAATAGGGTCTTATAATTGTAATTTAATTGACGAAAAGTGAAATCAGATGTCACTTTTGCTGATATTACCAGTCTTAGTATTAAAACCTATCGGATGGAAGAAGAATTTGAATTCGGTTTTACCGAGGATCCTAAGTTTTCCGTTGAGAGATACGAGGAAATGATCCGCAACCAAGATCAGTACTTTTTCGATGCACAGGCTTTTGAAAACATTATTGATTATTATATAGAGAAGAACGATCCGGCAAAGGCTTTACAGGTAGTAGAATACGCCCGCAACCAGCACCCCTTCGCGGCTATCTTTTTAATTAAACAGGCACAACTGTTGGTAGTAACCAACCGCATGAGCGAAGCATTTAGTGCGCTTGACAAAGCAGAAATGCTGGAAGCTTCTGAAGCTGATATCTACATCATCAGGGGTAACCTTTATGAAAACATGGAGCGTTTTTCTGAAGCACTGGAAAATTACGAAAAGGCCCTGGATATGGCCGAAGAGAAGGATGATATCCTTTTGCATATTGCCTACGTTTACCAAAACATGGGCGATTATGGAAGCGCCATAACCTACCTGAAACGCTGCCTGCAACATAACATGGAAAACCAGGATGCCCTTTACGAGCTGGCTTTTTGCTATGACGTAATGGACAACCAGCAGGAGAGCGTGCAGTTTTACATGCAGTATATTGATAACGAACCATACAGCTACGCAGCCTGGTATAACCTGGGCAACGCTTATACCAAGTTAAGTTTGTTTGAAAAAGCGATAGACGCGTACGACTATGCGATATTAATTAAAGACAGCTTTGCATCGGCCTACTTTAACAAGGGTAATGCCTTGGTTAATCTCGAAAAATTTGCCGAAGCTATTGAAGTATACCGCCAGACTTTTGAGTACGAGCAGCCCAACGGCGACACCTATTGCGCCATTGGCGAATGCTACGAAAAGCTGGAACAGATGGACGAAGCCCGCTCTTTCTATAAAAAATCGGTTAGGCTTGACCCTAAACTGGCTGATGCCTGGTTTGGTATTGGTGTAACCCTCGATTTTGAAGAGCGCTATTTTGAAGCCCTCCACTTTTACAAAAAAGCGCTGGACATTGATGCCCTTAACCCCGACTACTGGTTTGCCATTGCCGATGCCGAATACAAGCTTGGCCACATGGATAAAGCCGAAGAGGCTTACGAAAAAGTAGTGGAGATGAACCCGCTTGATGTGGATGCTTGGTTAGATTATTCATCTATCCTGTATGAGCAAGAGCGTTTGGTTGATGCTATAGAGGTTATGTCGCAAGCGATAAAGAACAACCCCGAAGCTGCAGAGCTATACTACCGCATGGTAGCCTACCTGTTTGCCAAAGGCGAATATAATGAAGCGCTTGCCCAATTGGAAATAGCCTTAACATCCGACCCGGAGAAGCATTACATTTTGTTTGATTATTTGCCACAGCTGCAAAAAAATAAAATCATCGTAGATATCATAGCCCGGTACATGAAATAATTGTCATGGCTTTATTAAAAAACCAAACCTATTTTAAGGTTTGGTTTTTTTTATGACCTTTGCGCCGTTAGTACTTTTAGTTATAGCTTATAACACATTAATTTAACAATGAATTACCATTTAAATAACTTACCCGAACGAACAGCGAAACCACGGAGCAGCGGAATGACCATGATGATGGATAAAGGGCTTAGCTTACGCCAGGTTGAAGATTTTATTGAAGTAAGCGGTGCCCATACCGACATTGTTAAACTAGGCTGGGCTACATCGTTTGTTACCCCAAACCTCGATGAAAAGCTAAAGCTGTACCGCGATGCAGGTATCCCCGTTTATTTTGGTGGCACCCTGTTCGAGGCTTTTATTATTCGCGGGCAGTATGATGATTTTTGCCGCACGCTGGATCGTTATAAAATGGAGCATTGTGAAGTATCAGATGGATCTATAACCATACCACACGATGAAAAGTGTGAATACATCACCAAGCTGAAGAAACAGGTGACCGTGATCTCTGAAGTAGGCTCTAAGGACGTGACTAAAATCTTTGCGCCCTATAAATGGATCCAACTGATGGAAGCAGAATTACAGGCCGGCTCCTGGAAGGTAATTGCCGAAGCACGTGAAAGCGGCAACGTAGGTATCTACCGCGATTCGGGCGAAGTACGCCAGGGACTGGTTGATGAGATATTGACCAAAATACCACAGGATACTATTATCTGGGAAGCCCCACAAAAAGCGCAGCAGGTTTGGTTCATCAAATTATTAGGTGCTAACGTAAACTTGGGTAACATTGCCACAAATGATGTTATCCCATTGGAAACACTACGCCTGGGCATCAGAAGCGATACTTTCGATCATTTCCTAAACCAATAATAGTCACATTAAATACTACGGGTAATATGGATTTCTCAAACATAAGAAGTCTGTATTATTCGTATCATCAGCGAAATTCGTGTTCCGTTAAAATCAATAACTATATTTACACTTTATAAGGTTAGGCTTAAAAGTATTGGTTATATGAAAACATACGGGATTATTGGTTACCCGCTTTCGCACTCGTTCTCGCAGCAGTTTTTTACAGACAAATTTGCCAAAGAAGGCATTGAAGATGTTAAATACGAAGTGCATCCGTTGAAATCATTAAATGATTTTGATGCCCTGCTTAATAAATACCCCCATTTATGCGGACTGAATGTGACCATACCCCACAAGGTAGATGTTATTAAATTTTTAGACTGGACCAGCGTTGAAGCCAAAGAAATAGGTGCCGTAAACTGTATCCGCATAGCCGAAGAAAGCCCGGTAGCAGCTGCCTTAACCGGCGAACTGGGCATTATTGATAAAAACTTTTTATTAGAAGGCTTTAACACCGATGCTTACGGCTTTGAAACTTCATTGAAACCCTTACTAACATCGGCCCATAAAAGGGCGATGATTTTGGGCGATGGCGGCGCTGCCAAAGCTGTTAAGTTTGTATTGCGCAAAAACGACATCCCGTTTTTAACCGTGGTGCGCAAACCAACGCCCGGCTGTGTACTATATGAAGACCTTACTGCCGAACAAGTAGCTTCGCACAAGCTAATTATTAATACTACCCCGGTAGGTACCAGCCCCGATGTGGATGCTTGCCCGCCCATACCTTACCAACATATAGGCCACGAACATTTAATGTACGACCTCATTTACAACCCGCCTGTTACCAAATTTTTAAAAAATGGAATAGACCAGGGAGCAGCCATAAAAAACGGATATGAAATGTTAGTATTGCAGGCAGAAAAATCATGGGAAATATGGAATTCAAAAGCACTGCATCCGTAGGCATTAAACTGCTTTGTGTTGCTGTGCTGTTTATAACCGCCTGCGGCAGCAATCATGATTATTCGCCCAAGCCGCGCGGCTTTTATCGCATTAAGTTCCCTAAAAAAGAATACCAGGAATATACAGGCGGATGCCCCATTAGCTTCACCTATCCTAAGTATGCCAAGCTGGAGCCCGATCTTTCGCGCGGTGCCAAGCCTTGCTGGCTCAATATGCAGTTCCCCGATTTTAAAGGCACCCTGCACTTAAGCTACCAGCCGGTTACCTCAAAAAAGGTATTTAATGAGCTGGTAGAGGATGCCCGCACCTTTGCATTTAAACATACCGTAAAAGCAACATCTATAGATGAAGGTATAATCCGCTTTCCCGACCGCAAGGTTTATGGCATTTATTACACTATTGATGGCAATGCGGCATCATCGGCCCAGTTTTACTTAACAGATAGCACACAAAACTACCTGCGCGGTGCGTTATATTTCAACTCAGAACCACGCCTCGATTCGATACAACCCGTTTTGGATTTTGTGAAGAAAGATGTGGATGTGATGATTAAGAGTTTTAAGTGGAAGGGGAAGTGATATCGGATTTCGGATGTTCGATTTCGGATTTTATATACAGCGGAGATACTGTCTCGAGAATGCAAATTAGAATTGTAAATTTGACCAAATCCGAAATCGAACATCCGAAATCCGAAATAGTCTCATGTCTACAGTAAAATCATTTACCAATAACCCATACCAGGAAAACACCTACCTGCTTTACGATGAAACCGGCGAATGCGCAATCATTGATCCGGGCATGGATACCGGTGCCGAGCAAAATGTGGTAGTAAACTTTATTAAGGATAATAACCTTAAGCCGGTATTGCTGCTAAATACGCACTGCCATATCGATCATATTCTCGGTAATAAATTTGTGTTCGATCAATACGGCCTTAAACCGCAGTTTCACAAAGGCGAGGAGTTTGTAATGGATGCTATGCCGGCTTGGGCACAGCAGTCGGGCATCAGGTATGAGCTTTCACCAAAGCCCGATACTTACCTGCCAGAAACCGGCGAGATTAAATTCGGCAATACCACGCTCGAACTGATTTTTGCACCCGGCCACTCCCCGGCTCATTTGTGTTTTTATGACAAGGCTGCTAACCTGGTTATCGGCGGAGATGTATTGTTTCGCAACAGCGTAGGCCGCACCGACTTGCCAGGAGGCAACCACCAACAACTGATTAAAAACATTGAAGAAAAACTTTTTACCCTGCCCGACGATTGTACCGTATACCCGGGCCACGGCCACGAAACAACTATTGGATATGAGAAAGAAAATAATCCGTTCTTTTAGTCTGCCGGCTTTATCAAGTATTACAATTCATTAAGTAAACAGATCTGACAACTGATAACAGACAACTGACAACACAACTTGAACACCTCGATATACATAGCCAAACGGTATCTTTTTTCTGTTAAGAAGATGCACGCCATTAATATCATTTCGGGCATATCTATGCTGGGGGTGTTTATTGGCAGCGCCGCGCTTATCCTTATCTTGTCGGTTTTTAATGGGTTAGAAACCGTGATCTTATCGCTATATGACAACTTTACTGCCGAACTAAAGATAGAACCCAAACTGGGTAAAACATTTGATGATAACAGTGCAGGCTTTAAAAGCTTGCACAATAACCCTAAGCTGTTATCATATACCGAAGTACTGCAGGAGCGCGCCCTGTTGCGTTATAACGACCGGCAGGTAATTGCCACTATGAAAGGCGTTAGCAACGCCTTTTTGAAGAATCCTCGCCTGGATAGCACCATTATTAAAGGCTCTTTCTCCCTCGATTTCCATGGCCAGCCAACTGCGGTAATAGGCGCTACTATACAAGGCAGCCTGGGTGTTAACGTGAGCGATATATTAAGCCCAATACAGGTGTACTCGCCAAGCCGCAAGGCATCTGTTAACAGTATTAACCCAGCCGATGAGTTTACGGTGCGCTATGTTTACCCTGCCGGGATATTTACCGTTCAACAGGATTTTGACGACATGGTTATTGTACCGCTTAGCTTCATGCGCAACCTGCTCGATCAGCCCACACAGGTTTCGGCAGTCGAACTTAATTTTAAGCCGGGTACAGATATTAATGCGGTGCAAAAAGACGTTAAAGATAAAATTGGCACCGATAACTATACTATTAAAAACCGCTACGAACAAAATACGTTACTGTATAAGCTCCTGCACTCAGAGAAATGGGCTGTGTTTTTAATACTAAGCTTTGTGCTGGTTATTGCTATCTTTAATATAATAGGGTCGTTAACCATGCTGGTAATAGATAAGAAAAAAGATATTGCTATTTTAAACAGCCTTGGTGCCAAGCCTCAATTAATACAGGGCATATTTTTTTACGAAGGGATGATGATTTCCCTGGCAGGTTGTATGGGCGGTATGCTAGCCGGATTAATTTTCGGGCTGCTACAGCAAAAATATGGCTTTATAAGTATGGGTGGCGGTTTAACAGTTATAAACGCTTACCCGGTTGCCTTTAAAATAACCGATTTTATATTGGTTTTTTTAACCGTTAGCGGCATTGCCGTAATAGCATCAGGCATTAGCGCCCGGTTAAGTGTTAAAGGATTAAATGAATTTAAACAGGATTTATAAATTTGCGGCATGCAGTTAAGGCTGATCAAATATTTTACACTGGTTGTTATCATTTTCATTTGCTCGTGCGGTAATAAGCAGGGCAATGGCAATGAAACAGTTTATAAAGGCATCTATAGTTTTGGCCCCGATGCCAAATCATTTAAAGATTGTGATAACGGCCGCGAATACTGGGTTACAGACGAATCGGCTAAATTAGAGCTACAATACTCACAAATGAATATCGAAAAGCCTTACGTACCAGTATATGTAGAACTACAGGGCGTAAAGATAAAATCGGGTAAAGAAGGCATGGGGTCTGAATATGATAGTACCCTTGTTGTAAAAAAACTAATTAAGATAACTAAAGAAATACCACAGGATATGTGTAATTAAGGCGAAAGGTTTTAAGATGAAAGGATAAAGGTAAAATCTTGATCGTTATTGTTTCCTTTCTCCTTTGACCCCCCTTTTCCTTTAACCTAAAACAACATGGAATCAAAACGTCAGCAAAAATTTGCCGGAATTATACAAGAAGATCTGGCCGCTATATTTCAGCGCGAGGGTATGAATTATTTACCCAACACCTTGGTTACCATTACCAAAGTACGCGTTACACCAGATTTGGCTATTGCCCGTGTGTTTTTGAGCTTTTTCAACAATGCTAATTCGCAACTGTCGCTTGCTACCGTTAAGCAGCATGCCTCAGAGATCCGTTATAAGTTAGGTGCCCGGATTAAAGATAATGCCCGGATAGTACCTCAGCTCGAATTTTTTATCGATGACACCAGCGAGTACGTAGAACGTATGGATAAAATTTTCGACAAGATCAGCAAAGAAGATCGCCAACCGGATACAGAAGAGGGCGAATAATTACCGATGGACAGGCATCTGCAACTACGCAGCTATATTAGCGGGCACCCCGGTGCTGTAAGCAAGGTTGTGGAATATAATCCGGTTGCAGATCGTTTCTTCCAGCTCAATTTTACAGCATCTAATACGCAACTCAATCTGGCCGACGTTACCGATACCAATAAATTTGGCCATTGGATAAACGCACAACTACAGCAACACAATTGCCGCTTTGGTATAGGCGGCTATATGGAGCATCGTACCATTTACCAGCGCAGTGCCCTGTTCGACACTTATGACGAACCCCGCCGCCTGCATTTAGGGGTAGATATATGGGGACCGGCCGGTACATCCATTTATGCTCCGCTGGCAGGTAAAATACATAGCTTTCAGGACAATCACCATTTTGGCGATTACGGCCCGACCGTTATTTTAGAGCATGATCTGGATGGCTTAACGCTTTATACGCTATACGGGCATTTGAGCCGCCAAAGTTTAACCAGGCTAAAAGTTGGCCACGTAATAGAATCCGGGCAAAAGATAGCCGAACTGGGCCATGCCGACGAAAACGGTAGCTGGCCACCGCACCTGCATTTCCAGCTGATGTTTGACCTTGAGGGCATGAGCGGCGACTATCCCGGCGTGGGTAAGTTTTCGGAGCAAGAAACTTTGCAGGCCAACATCCCCGATCCTGATATTATTTTACAGATTCCCGCTGCAACTATTATAGCCTGAAAGCGTTATAATTATATAACCCGGTTATAATGCGTTCAGGCTCACTCATATTACTTGCATTTATTATTCTAACTGCGTTTAAAGCTAATGCACAACCCGGCTTTAAAGGAGGCGCAGCTGCGTTAGACCGTTATTTAACCGATCATATTGTTTACCCCGAATACGCACGCCAAAACTGTATCTCGGCGATAATTAAAGTAAAATTCAGGCTGGATAGTGTAGGAAACGTTAAAGATGCCGTAGTGTTGGACGGCCCGGGTATTGACCTCGATGATGAGGCAATCCGGGTTATGAAAATGACATCCGGCAAATGGCAGCTCCCTCCTGACTATAATACAAACAGCAATATCGTTCTACCTATCCGCTTTGTGCCCGATAATGCACGTTGTACCAATGCCACCAGTGCCGGTATTGCTGCAGCTATAGCCAATTATCAATCGCGCCAGGAATTGCAAAATGCAGTCACCAATTATTATAAAAATAAATACACAGGTGCAGCCGATACCACCAAAGAGGCTCAAATAATTATCCTCAAAAAGCAATTAGGCTATAATGATGATTTTATTGCCGATGTATTAGACCAAGCCAGCAAAAAGCTAAAGCAAGGCGATAAAGACGGCGCCTGCGAAGATTGGAATTTCATCCGCAATATTGGAAGTGATAAGGCTGATGGTTTTATTGCGAAATACTGCTTAAGGTAGAATCAAGAAAAAAGAAACCATATTTTGTCATTGCGAGCGATAGCGTGGCAATCTCGTCTTATTCATTATATGATCTGCATAGCTACGAGATTGCTTTGTAACTCAATGACGGCTTTTTCATTTTCTATACCAATCCCAACCCCACAAATCCTTTACTTAAAACCGCACTATTGTTTACATCCAGCCATTTATCCAGTATGGTGGCGTAAATATCACGGAAATCTACTTTGTATTTTAAGTCGCCGTTTTCGAGGTCGCTTAAATCGGGAGCATCGTTGAAGATGCCGGGCTTTTGTAGTTTGCCGCCAAACAACATTACGTTACTGGCAGTACCATGATCGGTACCGGCGCTGGCATTCTCTTCTACGCGGCGGCCAAATTCAGAGAAGGTCATAATCAGTGTATCATCCAGTTTGCCGGTTTGCTTAAGGTCTTTTACAAAAGCAGCAACGGCATCGGCATAAGTCTTCAAAACCCTACCCTGCTGCCCTTGCTGACCGGCGTGGGTATCAAATCCGCCTAAGGATACATAGTAAACTCTGGTCTCCAGGCCCGAATTAATGAACTTAGATACGTTCTTCAACTGGTTACCAATACCCGTAGCCGGATACTGTGCCGTTACGTTATAGGTTTTAGATGTATTTTGGATATAATCTGCCGATGAGTAGGTTTCTATCATCGTTTTATACAGATAGCCTAAGTTCTCTTCGCTCAGGTGCTGCGCTTCGTGGTCGCGTACAATGTCTTTAAAAAATGGCTCGCGGGTAGTTTGGTATAGCTTGTTAGGGTCTGATACCGCAATACCTTTCATGTATTCGCCCTTCATAGCTAATGAAAGCGTATCATCAACCTCCATGGCCGTATAAGGGTTTTTTAAGTTCTGGCGATTTGCATCCAGGTAGCGGCCTATCCAGCCGGTGGTTAAAAACTGGTTAGAGTCGCTGCCGGTTTGCCAGATATCCATCGATCTGAAATGCGACCTGTCGGGATTTGGGTAGCCCACCGAATTAATAATGGTCATCCAGCCCTGGTCATAGATCTCCTTCAGCGCGGCAAGGTTAGGGTTTAAGCCCTGCATATCGTTCAGCGTAATCAGATCAGGCACTTTGATGCCTATATTCTTACGCTTCTGGTAATAAATATCGCTACAGTAAGGGATAATGGTGTTCAGCCCGTCATTGCCGCCGGAGAGCTGTATCACCACGAGGTTTTTATGCCCGGTAATATCATTCATTGCCAGGGCATCAAACGGTTTCAGAAAAGCAGGGAGCATAAAAGCACCCGAGGCCAGCATCGTCTTGGTTAAAAAATCTCTCCTTTTCATCGGTTATTTTTTAAGGGGTTCTACTTATGACGTTGTTATAAGCCCAAGGTTTAATTTTTTCTTTTTAATTAAACATCAACGTGTTGCCCAAGCCCTGTCTCCTTTTTTATAAGGTACATCGCCTTCAAATTTCCCGGGTATGGCCACGTAGCGCAAGGCTTGGGTACAACCCGGTTTTGATGTAAAGTAACCTAGCAGGGTAAGCTCTTTAACCATCCTGAAATAATGATTTGGCGCCTTTTTATCTTTATGCTTATTATATTCCTTTTGCTCGGTATCCAGTGTGTTTAAAACCGCTGTGCGCTGTTTCATATCACAAGCCAGAAAATCTTTATCAAACTGTTTTTGGGCCGCTTTATCGATATTGTTTTTCGCCGTCAAAAATATTTTCTGGTCTTCGGGCTTGTAACAATCTCTCACCATTATGGCCATAAAGCCACCCACATTGGTAGCTTTTGCGCCGGGGGTATTGGTTTCGGGTATTATCACATCGCCTACTTCATTAAAAAAGGAAACATCTTCTGTTCCAAATAAATCTTCAACCTTATTTGATGTTGTTTTACATCCGCTTAAAAAAAACTCTGCACCAATAATGGTTCCGCCCATTAATAATGCCACTCTGCCAATTGCGTCTCTTCTGTTCATGGTTCCGAAGCTTAAATGTTACCTTTTTTTAATTCTTTAACTGCGTAGTCTGCGGCCCTGGCCGTTAATGCCATATAAGTAAGCGAGGGATTCTGGCAGGCAGACGAAGTCATGCTGGCACCATCGGTCACAAATACATTTTTGGCATCCCAAACCTGGTTATGCCCATTCAATACCGATGTTTTAGGGTCGCGGCCCATACGTGCAGTACCCATTTCGTGAATACCGTCACCTACATGGTGCCCGTTATTCCATGTTTTAACATTTTTAACGCCCGAACTTTCCAGCATTGCCTTTGCTTCGGAGATAATATCAACCCGCATTTTCTGCTCATTTTCCTTTAGTTCGGCATCCATGGCCAAAACAGGCAGCCCCCATTTATCTTTCTTACTTTTATCAAGCGAGATCTTGTTTTCATGGTACGGCAGCAATTCACCGAAACCGGTGATGCCGATGCTCCATTGTCCCGGCTCAACCAGTGCTTCTTTGTAACCCGCTCCAAACTGCATTTCGGCTACATCCCTACTCCAGTCTTCGCGGTTCGCGCTGCCCTGGTAGCCAAAGCCACGCAAGTAATCGCGCTTGTCGCCAAACAGGTTGGTAAACCTCGGGATATAGATACCGTTGGCCCTGCGACCGTATACGTATTTATCTTCAAAACCGTTAATCATGCCGGATGCGCCGAGGTTATAGTGGTGGTCCATTACGTTGTGCCCAAGTTCGCCACTACTGCTGCCCAAGCCGCCTTGCCATACATCGGTAGCCGAATTCATTAATACCCAGGCACTATTTAATGCCGATGCATTAACAAATACTATTTTGGCATGGTACTCATAAGTTTGGTTTGTTTCGGCATCCAGCACCTCTACCCCGGTAGCCTTTTGGGTGTTTTTATCATAAATAATTTTGGTAACGATAGAGAAAGGCCTCACCGTTAAGTTACCCGTAGCCACAGCAGCAGGCAAGGTAGACGATTGCGTACTAAAATACCCGCCGAACGGGCAACCCTCCCAGCAACGGTTTCTAAACTGGCATGCTGTACGGCCCGGTATAGCTTGTGTTAAGTTAGCGGTACGCCCAATGATCATATGGCGGCTGCCTTTATATTTTTCTTTAATGCGGCGTGCAACATCTTTTTCTACCACATTCATTTGCATGGGTGGCAAATAATGCCCGTCTGGTAGTTGCTCCAGGCCATCCCTCGATCCGCTGATGCCTGCAAACTTTTCTACGTAATCATACCAGGGTGCCAGGTCAGCATACCTTATCGGCCAGTCAATAGCCCAGCCATCTTTGGCATTGGCTTCAAAATCGTGATCGCTCCAACGGTAACTTTGCCTGCCCCACAACTGCGACCGGCCACCCAACTGGTAAGCGCGCCACCAATTAAAAGGCTTAACTTCTGTATAAGGTGAGTCAACATCATTGGCCCATTTATCTATAATTTGCTCCTGTGCGCCCCAGTTACGCGCTATAATAGGGTGTTGCTTGGCCTGAGCCTGTGTTATAGAGCCACGGTGCTCAAACTCCCAGGGATCTTTGGTAGCAGTTTTATAATCTTTTAGGTGCTCGTAATTACGGCCCCGCTCCAGCATAATGGTTTTTAACCCTTTTTCGGTTAACTCTTTCGCGGCCCATCCGCCGCTAATGCCAGAGCCTATTACAATAGCATCGTATGTGTAATCGGCTTTTGCTTTGCCATTAATATTTACAGTATCTTTTAGCATAAATGAAGGTTTTGTTGGTTGCTTCAATAATTGGTAAAAGTAAAGTAGTATTTATATTACGGCCATGCAAATACAAAGCGAATTTATGTATACCTGTGATTACTATTGGTTAAAATATTACAAGTAATAATCAAAATATCACGCAATTAACAAAGCTGGTACTCTGGCGTCGAAGCAATCTGGATCACCATCGATTTAATATCCGGTGTCTGGTTCACCTCGTCAATTACGGTTTGGTTAAGTTTGGGTTCCAGCATAAATTCGGCAACCTGTATGCGGGGCATATCCAACGGGATGTCCTGCAAAAAACGGCTCCAATCAGGCACTGCCTGGGTACGCTTAATTACGTTGAACTGCTGCCTGTGTGTAGCTGCCAAAAATGCTTCATCCTCTGGGGTGGCCTTACCTGTAAAATCAATAACACCTGCATTTAATAACGTAGAAGCTATTTTAATACGGTACATTAATGATGAACTGTCTATCCATGCCCGGCCGCCCGGCCAGCCTGCCACATTGGGTGGTTTAAACAATACCTGCCCCAAGGTGCGCTCAAATTGCAGCAATACATCGGGGTTATGGTAATCTATATAAAACTGCCGCGTGAGCGAAACCAGCAGCTGCACCGGCGATTTAATAATTACGCCAATATTTTTATCCTCATAAAACCAGTCGGCCAGGAAAACAAATTCCAGCAAGGGTTTTAATTCGTAATTGGCCTGGTAAAATACATCGGCCATTTGGCTTACATGTACCGGATCGGGCGTATCATTAACCAGGTAACGGTATAGCTTTGTGCAAATAAAGGTAGCCGTTTGCTTATTGCTCAATATGATATCAATAATATCTTCGCCGCAAAAGTTGGCCGTTTTACCCATAAAGGTTTTCTGCCCGTCGTCATGTATTCGGGGTATAAACGTGTACTGGGAGGTTTTACCATCATAATGCCAACCGGTAAATGAGCGGGCCGACTCCTTAATGTCCTGCTCGGTGTAATGGCCAATTCCTAAGGTAAACAGCTCCATCAGTTCGCGGGCAAAGTTTTCGTTAGGGTGCCCCTTTACATTTTGCTGGTTGTTTAAAAAGGTAAGCATCGCCGGCGATTGTGAAACCGCTGTGAGCAGGGTTTTAAAATTACCAAGCGCATAGGTACGCTGTATATTGTTAAGCTGTTGCTGATGGTAGGCATTGTTAATATTACAAGCAAAATGATTGTGCCAAAAAAGCGTCATCCGCTCGCGCAGCTGGGCATCAGAAACGGCCATTTGTTTCAGCCAGGTAGTATTTAAGTCTTTATCCTGCTGGTTTCGGTCTTCCTGGTTTTTCTTCTTTGTCTCGGGGTCATTGGCTTTGGGCCGCAGGTCTATATTTTCTGTAATAACGGCAATGTGCTGATCGGCCTCTGCGTTTTTAAAAAGTTCTTTTACATTCTTTTTTACCGAAGCGTTCTCGTGCCCATACAATTCTTTAAACCTGATGCCAAAACCGGCTCTCGAATACAGATGTTTTATTTGCCTTGCATTATTCATAGGGGTATCTGTTAAATAAATATGACACTATTTTTTACAATAGGTTTAATTATGTAATACCCGCAATATAAAATTAACCACGGCTATTATATATACACACTAATGAAATTTCTGTGCCTGCACGGCCAGTATTACGGCTTTTAGTTGATAGTAGTGCCGATATCATACTTTATAAGTATCAATTATTACCCCTATATTAGAAGCAACAAACCTTATTAATTTATAATGAAACTAATTTTACCCCTCTTGTTTCTGTGCTGTACCTTGCAGCTATCTGTACATGCACAAGTTAAAACAAACCGTATACAGGCTTTCGGCAAAGTTGACCAAGCCGACCTCGAACTAAAAACCTGCGACTTTGAAAGTGATGCCAATGCCATGGTGCTTTTTGTTAAAGGCGATATATACTACGACCAGGAATTTAACATAGTGATGGAATACCATAAGCGCATTAAAATTTTTAATGAACATGGTAAAGACGAGGCTAACGTTAAAATTGATTTTGAAGGTGGTAACAAGGTAGAAAGCATAACCGGCCTGCAAGCCCAAACTATTAACCTGACAGACGGCAAACCCGAAATAACCAAGGTTGATAAAAAGCAAATATTTTTGCAGGTTATTGATAAAGACCAGGATCAATACACCTTTTCGTTTGCTAATGTAAAACCCGGCTCGGTTGTAGAGTATAAATTTACACGTATTATACATGCTTACAGCTGGCTGCCCAACTGGTATTTTCAGGAAGGGATACCGGTAAGATACAGCGAACTGGATACCAGCATCCCGGATCTTTTAGATTTTAAAACACAAACACATGTTAACCAGGCATTTGTTAAGCGGGTAAATACAAGTGAGTCTCAAACAATAGGCACCGGTACCAATGCTATCACGTTTAATAATGAAAAGGATGAGCGGGCGCTTGAAAATATCCACTCTTTGCCCGATGAACCGTACATGACCTCTGATGTAGATAATTTACAAAGTATTTATTTTCAGCTGATAGGTGTAAAACCTATTGGCGGCTTTAGCAAAACCTTTGCCAATAGCTGGCCAAAGGTTGGTGAGGCATTTGCAGACGATGAAGATTTTGGCGACCAGTTAAAACGTAAATTAACTGCCGAGGAAGCCATTATTACCAAAGCCAAGGCGTTAAAAACAGACGAACAGAAAATTGCATATATTTTTAATGAGGTTAAAAATACCATGAAATGGAACGGTATTGACAGATGGTACACCAATGATGGTACCCGCACAGCCTGGGACAAAAAAACCGGCAACGCCACCGAAATTAATATTATTCTGTATCACCTGCTTAAGCAGTCGGGGGTGAAAGATGTTTACCCGATGGAAGTAAGCACCCGCTCGCACGGTAAGGTTAACCCTGCCTACCCTTTTATGCGCCAGTTTAACCGCGCTGTTGTATACATCCCAATTGACAGTACAAACCATTATGTAATGGATGCAAGCGGTAAATACAATGTGTACAATGAAATACCGGCAAATTTGCTTAATTCTTACGGTCTTAGCATTAATAAGGAGACCAATACTTACGATCTGGTTTTTTTAGAAAAAAAACGCCCGTCTGTTAAGTCAGTATACATTAATGCCGAAATTAACACCGACGGACAAATGAGTGGCACTGCCAGCATCAGCAGCCTTAGCTATGGCCGCATTAATGCTGTAGAATCATATAAAACAGATGGCGAAAAAAAATACATCGAAAGCCTTACCGAGCACGACAATAATTTAAAGATCTCTTCTTTAAAAATGGATAACCTGGAGATCGACTCTTTGCCGCTTTCGCAAAACATAACTTTTAAGCTCGATCTTACTGGGTCGGACGGTACTTATATTTATTTTGTACCCAACATGTTTTCGGCTTTGCACAACAACCCATTTTTGAGCGAAAACAGGTATACCAATATAGATTTCGGCTATCGTAACAACGTAACTTTAACAGGCACCTATAAAATGCCGGCCGGTTATAAGGCCGATGCCCTGCCTAAAAGTATAAGCATGATAATGCCAGATAAAAGCATCAGCATTAAGCGCTTTGTTGCAGAAGAAGGCGGTATAGTTACTGTACGTTACGTGGTGAGTTATGCAAAATCTTTTTATTTTAAAGAAGATTATGCCGAACTGCATGAGTTCTACAAAAAAATGCAGGAAATGCTGAACGAACAAGTTGTACTGAAAAAATCATAACCGCAGATGTTTGTTAAAAATATTTATCGCCTTGCCTGCATAGGTTTTGCATTGATAACCTGCGGCACCCTGTATGCACAACCCAAAGGTATCGACAAAGAATTGTACAAAGCAGCCACCATACCGGATTCTTTAAAAGAGAACGCGAATGCAGTTGTAAGATATTCATCTGATGATTACCTTATTAAAGCCCCTGGGAAAGCCGTAATTAAACATTATAGTTTGGTTACTATCTTAAATGAGAAAGCTGATGGTGAAGCCCATCTCCACATTGATTACAACAGAAAATATGATGCAATAAGCAGCATTGAAATGAAGGTATATAATGCAGCCGGCGTACTTATTAAAAAGTATGGCAAAAGCGATATGTATGATGCCCTGGCTACAGACGATGCAACCATTGCAACAGACGATAGATACTTGGCTTTAAGACATGTTATTTCCACTTACCCCGCCACGATAGAAACCAGCTATGAAGAAGATCTTTCGAGCTTTGTCGATCTAGGAAGCTGGTACATACAGGGTACAGAAACATCTATTCAAAACGCTGTATGCACAATGACGGTTAACCCTGATTTGGGATTTCGTTTTATCAATGAGAATATAAAGTTAGAAACTCAAAAGGCAAAAGATGGTATTCTTGACACCTACAATTGGCAAATTAAAAACCTAAAATCGGTAAAGCCAGAGGATGAAGTTCCAAATTGGCAAATCACGAAGAAAGTATCATTTGCAATTAATCAATTTATATATTGTGGCTCTGCTGGAACTTTCAATAATTGGTCTGACTATGGAAAATGGCTATCAGGACTTAAATCAGATGTCTGCACACTTACACCGCAACGTGCAGAAGAAATAAAAAAAATGACCGATAGCCTTAAGACAGACAAAGAAAAGGCTAGATTTTTATACAACTATCTTCAAAAAAACGTCAGGTATGTAAGTATTCAATTAGGGATTGGTGGCTTAAAACCGCTACCGGCAACTTTTGTTGACCAAAAAAAATATGGCGATTGCAAAGCATTATGCAATTATATGTACGCCCTTTTAAAAGCGGTTAACATTCCCTCGTATTATGCCGAAGTTAATGCAGGTACAAATGAAGAGCCGGCAAACCCTGTCTTTCCGAATAGGCCCTTCAATCATATTATATTATGTATCCCTTTTAAAAGTGATACAACCTGGTTAGAATGTACCAGTAATACCCAGCCATTTGGTAAACTTGGCACATTTACAGAAAACCGAAATGCATTACTTATAACGGAAGATGGAGGAAAATTGGTAAACACGCCCCGCAGCACTATGAGTAATAATACCTTTAATAGCGATGTGCATATTACACTTGCTCCAGATGGCGGGGCCAAAGCCAAGATAAAAATTTTAAGTACTGGAGAAGTGCGTGATACATATATCGGCATATCTGCACAAAAGCTTGATTATCAGAAAGAATTTTTGATCAGGCGACTACACATGAAGCAACCCTCTTTACTTGATTTTAAACTCTCAGACAATAAAGATGATGTGAAACAGGTAGATCTCGACCTCGAGTATGATAAGTTTTATGATATGGCAGCTGGCGAGAAACAATTTTATCGCCCAAGGGCTTTTGATTTATGGAACGTTACAGTTCCTGTTCTTGACAAGCGTAATGCGGATTATTATTTTGATTACCCCATGCAGAAAACCTGCACCACAACTATTGACCTGCCCACAGGCTTCGAGATGGAGTCATTACCAACAAACGTAAGCCTTAAATTTACTTACGGCAGTTACAATGTAAATTACCAATATCTGGCTGATAAAAACGAGGTGGTAAGCACAACCAGTTTTGTTTTAACCAACCAGGTTATACCTGCAGCCAAATACAATGAGATGCAGCAATACATGGATAATATTGCCAAAGCACAGAATAAAAAATTAGTGATCCGCCGCAAGGCTTCCTAACTTTAACCCGATGATTTTCGGGCTAGACGAACGCTTAATATTTCCGGACCCTGCACAGGCAGAGGATGATGGCCTGCTGGCCGTAGGAGGTGACCTGTCGATAGATCGCCTCCTGCTGGCTTATCATAACGGAATTTTTCCGTGGTATAGCGATGATACGCCCATTTTATGGTACTCACCACACGAGCGTTTTGTACTTTACCCAGCCGAACTGAAAGTATCTAAAAGCATGCGGCAGGTTTTAAACTCAGGTAAATTCAGGGTCACGGTCAATCAGTGTTTTGCCGACGTAATAAAAGCCTGCGCCGCCGCGCCGCGCGAAGGGCAAGACGGCACCTGGATAACCACCGAAATGCAGGATGCTTACATCAACCTGCACCACGAGGGCCATGCCCACTCTTACGAAGTTTGGGAAAACAGTATTTTGGTTGGTGGCCTGTATGGCATAGCCATGAACAATGTTTTTTGCGGCGAAAGCATGTTTAGCAGGGTTAGCAATGCCTCTAAAACAGCGCTTATTTACCTCTGTAAAAATAATGCGTATACCCTGGTAGACTGCCAGGTACCCACCGACCATTTAACCTCCATGGGTGCTCGCCTCATCCCGCGAGATGAGTATCTGGATGTTTTAAACTCCTGAAACGGCTATAATTCATTCTGTTTTTCTGTTAAAAAAGGCTTCAATCGTTAATGATTGCCCATGTAATCAAACAGTTACATAGTTGCACTCATCAACCATTAAACTTTAACGCATTTGGATTGTCATATATCCGAATTACGAAACAACTATCAAAACATCGGGGTTGTAGCTTAGTAAAGAAGCAAGTATACCTTCCGACAGATCTTAAAATTTACAAAATGAAAAAAATCCTTTTTGTGGCAGTGCTGCTCGTCAGCAGCCTCACCGTTAAGTTAGCCGATGCACAAATTAGTTTTAGCTTAAACATAGGTAGCCAGCCTGCCTGGGGCCCAACGGGCTATGACCATGCCGAATTTTATTACATGCCTGATATCGATACTTACTATGATGTACCCAATCATCAATATGTGTACTTATCGGGTAGCAGATGGATTCGCTCTGGCGCATTGCCTCCGCGTTATGCCAACTACGATATGTACCACGGCTACAAAGCGGTAATTAATTCACCTTCTCCATGGAGAAACGCGGTTACTTACCGTAACAAATATGCAGGTTACAGAGGACGCCATGACCAAGCTGTAATTCGCGATAGCCGCGATCAACGTTACCAAAACCATTGGAATGGAGATAGAGGCCGCGGTAATGGTAATGGCCAAGGCGGAAACGGTCGTGGAAACAACGATCGCGGCAATGGCAATGATCGTGGAAATAATGGACACAATGATCGCGGCAATAAAGGCGGTGGCGACAGAGGCGGTGATCATGGCGACCACGGTCACCACGAATAATATTCAATAAAATGATTAGTGAAAAGCTCTCCAATATGGAGGGCTTTTTTTATGCCGTTTAGTTAATAGCTGTCAACGCCTTTTTAATGCCGCTATCATCTTGGTTTATCACCTCAAAGTAGGCATCATCGCCCCATTTAAAACGGGCGGCAAAAGCCTTAATATATTGTTTAAGATGCGGCCTTGCCAGCCGGATCTCGCGCGAATCCATTTCCCTTATCGTTTTGGAAGCATACATGATAAAATCATCCAGCTGGTTATCAGTTACGCTAAACTTATTGATAAAATCCTCACGGCTAATTTGCTTGGCCAAATAGGGATGCAGTTTATCAATTACATAAGCAGTAAATAGCTGGGCATCGGCCAGCTCACCTATCAGCCTTACATTGGCCGTGGTATCTTCGGGTACAAAAACATCGGGCATAATGCCGCCGCCGCCATATACCTTACGGCCATCATGTGTGTAATAAGCGTGCGATTTAAAGGCAGTATCCATCATGTTATTCTGGGCATACCTTAGTTCTCCTTTTTGCTGGCGGTCGCTTATCTCTTTGCGGTAATCATCCACGCCATTTTTATATGACTTTTGAATACTCCTACCCGATGGCGTGTAATACCTGGCCACGGTAAGGTTTAATGCAGAACCATCTGCAAACGGAAACTGCTGCTGTACCAACCCTTTACCATACGAGCGCCGGCCTACAATAACTGCCCTGTCCAAATCCTGCAATGCCCCAGCCACAATCTCGCTTGCCGATGCCGAGTACTCATCAATCAGCACGGCTACCTTGCCTTCCTGAAACAAACCCGAGTTGCTCGAATAATAATTAACCCGTTGCTCGTGCGCACCCTGGGTATAAACAATCAACTGGTCTTTAACCAAAAACTCATCGGCCAATGCCGTGGCTGCATCGAGGTAGCCGCCCCTGTTTCCGCGCAGGTCGACAATCAATTTCTTAACTCCTTTTTTTTGCAGATCTCTTAATGATGCCCTGAAATCGCTATCGGTCGTAGTAGCAAACTTGCTCAATTTAATATAACCGGCTAGTGGCGTAAGCGGGTAAGCGGCATCTAAACTGCTCAATGGCACATGGCCGCGCATCAGCATATAACGGTTAATATTATTGCTTAGCAAGTGCCTTACACTCATTTCTACCTTGTTACCGGCTGTACTTCTTATTAAGTGGTTAATGCTATCGGTGCCTAATTTAGCACCCGACGATTTTTTGTAATTGATGGTAATTACCCGGTCGCCATTAACTATGCCCGCCTTGTATGCCGGGCTGCCGGGGTATACCTGCGATATAAACATGGTATCGCGCAGCAAAACATATTCAATACCAATACCATTAAAGCGGCCTTCCAGCCTTTCATTAACAGATTGCGCCTGCTGCCTTGGCAGGTAAACAGAATGTGGGTCCAGCTCCTGCAAAATACTGCCTATGGCATTAGTTTCCAGGGTGTCGTTACCTACGCTATCCACATAATGCCGGTTAATGATTAGCAGTGCGCTATCTATTTTATGATTGCCCGCAACCTGCCGCGCCATAAAACCCTGATTGTTGATCAGCAGCCCTATTGTAATGCCGGCAAGGAGTATAACAACCGTCCTGAAAATTACAGATGCTGCTTGTTTCATTTTTGTTACCTGCAAATTTACATTGTTGATACTCAAAACATAATTATTTAATTAATTGATAATTCATCTAATTAAAATTTTATTGAATTTTGTATGAACAGCAACATCTAACATGGAAAACACCACCGAACAGGACTCCTACTACCAAAATCTCGACCAGATGCCGGTGGCAGACCTGTTGCAACATATTAACGAGCAAGACAATACCGTGCCCAACGCTGTTGCCAAAGCTATCCCACAATTGGAAAAACTGGTTGACATAGTGGTGAACCGCATGAGCAATGGCGGCCGTTTATTTTACATTGGCGCAGGCACCAGTGGCCGTTTAGGTGTGGTTGATGCGTCTGAATGCCCGCCTACCTACGGCGTTCCGTTTGATTGGGTGGTGGGTATTATTGCCGGTGGCGATGGTGCTATACGCAAAGCTGTTGAATTTGCCGAAGATGATGCCGAACAGGCATGGCGCGATTTGCAGGAATTTAACATTAACGACAAAGATGTTGTGGTAGGCATAGCTGCATCGGGCCGTACGCCCTATGTAATTGGCGGTTTAAAAACAGCTAACCAAAACGGCCTGGCAACCGGCTGTATTGTATGCAATGCTGGCAGTCCGGTGGCAAATGTGGCACAGTATCCGGTAGAAATTGTAACTGGTCCGGAGTTTGTAACAGGATCAACAAGGATGAAGGCCGGTACGGCACAAAAGCTGGCTTTAAACATGCTGAGCACTACGGTGATGATACGTTTGGGCCGTGTAAAAGGTAATAAAATGGTGGATATGCAGTTAACTAACCATAAACTGGTTGACCGCGGTACCCGCATGATTATGACTGAAACCGGCCTTGATGAAGCTGTAGCTGCCGGATTATTACAACAATACGGCAGCGTACGTAAAGCAGTAGAATTTTATAACCAAACAAAAATAGAGCCTTCCCATTAAGGAAGGCTGGAGGGGCTAATGCACGAAATAGAACCATATTACCGCTGGCGCGATGATTACGTAGCATCGGAAGACGAGTTTTCGCCTTTCTACGCTACAGTATACAATGAGTTTGAGTTTGACAAGCAGGTATATAACTATTTGCTGCACCCGCAATGGGATTCATTTGGCTCAAACACCTTGTACTTAAAGGTATTGTATGCAGATTACGAGCGCAACTACAGCATTATAGAACTGATAGGCGAATGGAATGATGCCATTAATAATGATGTGATGCTGATGAAGCGCGAGCTCATTGAGCTGATGATAGATAATGGCATTAACAAATTTGTAATCATTGGCGAAAACGTGCTCAACTTCCACTCGTCCGACGATT
The DNA here is from genome assembly GCF_001911425.1 of Mucilaginibacter polytrichastri. Lineage (GTDB taxonomy): Bacteria > Bacteroidota > Bacteroidia > Sphingobacteriales > Sphingobacteriaceae > Mucilaginibacter > Mucilaginibacter polytrichastri. Next base: position 4,905,346 of record NZ_MPPL01000001.1, read on the forward strand.
GTTACTACGAAGAGTGGTTTCAGGATGTAGAGGATGGCTGGATAGCGGGCGTTAACTTCCGCGAGCATGTGATAGAGGAGTTTAAGCGTAATAACATCGACTATTACATTAACTTTGGCGGCGAGCTGGACGATTTTAACTGGCGCGCCCTAAAGCCTTTACAGGTATTTAAAAAAATAGAAGAACAACTGATGCGCAGGCTCACTTAATTTGTTCTTCATAAATTTGTACTAACTTAGATTAATAAATTATATCATATAAAATGGAAAATAACCGTAATTACACCTACGACGATACCGTTATCCAACTGGACGACGAAGTTGCAGCATCGCGCAGGTTTATAGCAAACGTATTTTTGTGGATGTTTTTGGCACTCGGCATTTCTGCCTTTTGCGCCTTCTTATTCGCAAGTAACCCAGCTTTATCAAGTTCGCTTCGCGACCCGCTTACAGGCGGCAATACCGGCTTGGGTACTATTGTAATGTTTGCCCCGCTGGCTTTTGTATTGGCAATATCATTTGGGCTTAACCGCTTATCATTCCCGGTACTGGGTATTTTGTTTATTGCTTTTGCAGCATTATTGGGCATTAGCCTTAGCTTTATCTTGTTAGTTTACACCGCAGCTTCTGTAGCAGGGGTATTCATTACCGCATCTGCAGTATTTGGCGTTATGGCAATTGCCGGCTACACTACCCATCAGGATTTAACCAAATTTGGTTCATTAATGATTATGGGCTTAATTGGTATGGTGATAGCAACAGTGGTAAACTTCTTTTTACACAGCGAAGGCTTAAGCATTATTTTAAGCTACGTAGGCGTTGCCGTATTTACCGGCTTAACTGCTTATGACGTGCAAAAACTAAAACGCATTGGCGCTGGTATTGAGTATGGTGATGCATCTGGCAAAAAAATGGCCATTATGGGTGCATTAACCTTATATCTTGATTTCATCAACCTGTTCCTTTCTTTATTAAGGATTTTCGGTCGTAAGAGATAATTAGGATTCATAACTTTTTTGAAACGCCTCGTGTAGTACACGGGGCGTTTTTTTGTTTTAGTGCCGCCTATAGTAGCTGTTATAATGATTAGGATCACCCTAATTGCTGCTTTAGATCAAACGCCCGCTGGTGCCTTCATGATACATTTGAGCCATTAATCAACTCAAATACATTATGAAAATTTTACGACTATCTATTGTAATACTGTTACTGGTAAATACCCTAAGCGCCTTTGCACAAGAAAAAAACGAATGGGAGATCCGTGTGCGAGCCATTGGCATTATCCCGCAAGAAAGTGCAACCATTGGTGTAATTGGCGGTGGTGCGCACATTTCTAACACCGTGGTACCCGAAGTTGACTTTAGCTATTTCTTCGCTAAAAACTTTTCGGCCGAATTAATTTTGGCAACCACCCGCCATAGTGTTAATACCACATCGTCAAACCTTAGCGCCATAGGCGGTAGCTCGTCTGCCAATGTAGATCTGGGCAAGGTTTGGTTATTGCCGCCAACGCTTACCTTACAGTATCACCTGCCTACTGGCACCTTATTTAGGCCATATGTTGGCGCGGGTATTAATTACACCATTTTTTACAATGCAGATAAAGGCCCCGTGGTACAAGACATTGATTATAAAAACAAATTTGCCTTTGCCGCGCAGGCCGGGGCCGACTTTGACATCAGCAAAAAGATGTTCATTAATATCGACCTCAAAAAAATATTCCTGAATACCACCGCAACCGTTGATGCCTCTAACCTTACCCCGGCAGGCAGCCCCGCCCTGGCCCCTGTTTTAAGAAGCATTAATGCCGATGTAAAAATTAAACCATGGGTAGTTGGCTTCGGCATAGGCTACCGGTTATAAAGATAGTTTGGTGTTGTTGTTATGTAAGAGCCGCCTGTGTTGGGCGGCTCTTTTCGTTTTATCTATAAACGTCATTTTTTTTAGGCAGCCCACGTGCCTGGTGTAACACTTATGTTAACGAATACTTGGCCTGTGGGTTCCCGAAACAAGTTCGGGACGACAGGCGAAGACAGCCCCCTACCTAAACCCGGGTGAAGCGGATACCGGCCGGGTGGTTAAGGCACGTGCAGTATAAGCGCAACACGGGGCTACAATAACCGATGAAAACGAAACCATTCATTTACTAACCTGGGTAATACTTGCAATGCATTGTCACCCATAACACATCATTTGCACATCTGCATACCTACATATGCCGTACATTGATTAAACCACTTGCATATTACCGGTTTATTTTGCAATTTTGTTGCGCTTATAGAGAAAGATGGAGGGATTAGACCCTGCGAAATCTTAGCAACCTGTGCCAACAAGGTGCTGCATTCTACTCAAACACTTCAAACACGTTTGGGAAAGATAAGCGAAAGTCAGATGGGTATAACCGACTTTTTCGAATAAGCTTTATTATAAGATATGAGATGTGAGATATGAGATGTGAGAACATGTCTGATAGTTTAGGCTATTTGATATGCTGCTTTAATCTCATATCTCATATCTCACATCTCATATCTAACAATATGAGTATTAGAGAAGAATTACAGAAAAGAATATTAGTAATTGACGGCGCAATGGGTACCATGATACAACGGTACCAGTTGACCGAGCAAGATTTTCGTGGCAACAGGTTTAAAGATCACCCTTCTGATTTGAAGGGCAATAATGACCTGCTGAACATTACACGCCCGGATGTAATTAAGGCCATACATAACGAGTACCTGCAAGCCGGTGCCGATATTATTGAAACCAATACCTTCAGCACGCAGCGCATTTCGCTGGCCGATTATCACCTGGAAGAGCTGGACTATGAGCTGAGTTATGAAGGTGCCCGTATTGCCCGCGAAGCAGTAGATGAGTGGAATATTAAAACGCCCGACAAGCCACGTTTTGTGGCCGGAGCCGTTGGCCCAACCAACCGTACTGCATCTTTATCACCAGACGTAAATGACCCCGGCTACCGTGCAGTTACGTTTGATGACCTGGCCGATGCTTATTATGCGCAGGTACGCGGCTTGTTTGATGGCGGCAGTGATGTAATACTTATTGAAACCATTTTTGATACCCTGAATGCTAAAGCAGCATTATTTGCCGTACAACGCTACGCGCACGAAACCGGCAAAAATTTGCCGATCATGATATCGGGTACTATTACAGATGCATCTGGCCGTACCCTTTCGGGCCAAACGGTGGAGGCATTCTGGAACTCTATCCGCCATGCCAACCTGCTTTCGGTTGGTTTAAACTGTGCATTGGGGGCTAAAGAAATGCGCCCGCACATTGAGGAGCTTTCGCAAAAAGCCGATGTATTTATCTCTGCCTACCCTAACGCCGGCTTGCCTAACGAATTTGGCGGATACGATGAAATGCCGCACGAAACGGCGCATTTAATAGATGACTTTTTAAAAGCCGGCTTTGTAAATATTGTTGGTGGTTGCTGCGGTACCACGCCAGAGCACATTAAATGCATTGCAGATCGCGCCGAAAAATACAAACCTCGCCCAATCCCCCACCCCGAGCCGCACATGCGCCTGAGTGGCTTAGAAGCTGTTACCATAACGCCCGAAGCTAACTTTGTAAACGTTGGCGAGCGGACCAACATTACCGGTTCGCCCAAGTTCTCTAAGCTGATACTGGCCGAAAATTACGAGGAAGCCCTTACCGTTGCCCGACAACAGGTAGAGGGCGGTGCCCAGGTGATCGACATTAATATGGACGAGGGGATGATTGACTCGGAAGCGGTGATGGTGAAATTCCTGAACCTGGTAGCCTCTGAACCTGATATTGCCAAGCTGCCCATCATGGTAGATTCATCTAAATGGACTGTGATTGAAGCCGGCTTAAAATGCTTACAAGGTAAAGGGATTGTAAATTCGATTTCACTCAAAGAGGGCGAAGATAAATTTAAAGAATACGCCCGTAAAATTATGAGTTACGGTGCAGCTACGGTAGTAATGGCCTTTGACGAAAATGGCCAGGCTGATTCATTTGAACGCCGTATTGAGATCTGTAAACGATCATACGATATACTGGTTGATGAAGTAGGTTTCCCGCCACAGGATATCATCTTCGACCCAAATATTCTTACTGTAGCTACCGGCTTAGAGGAGCACAATAATTACGCGGTCGACTTTATCAACGCTACCCGTTGGATTAAGCAAAACCTGCCAATGGCCAAGGTAAGTGGTGGTGTGAGTAATATTTCCTTCTCGTTCCGCGGTAATAACGTGGTGCGCGAGGCTATGCACTCGGCCTTCTTATACCATGCCATTAAGGCAGGTATGGATATGGGTATTGTAAACGCCGGTATGCTGGAGGTTTACGAGCAGATCCCAGCCGATCTGCTGATTAAGGTAGAAGACGTGTTGCTAAACCGTAACCCCGAAGCCACAGAGAAACTGGTAGAATATGCCGATACCGTTAAAAGTAAAGGCAAAGAGATAGTACGTGACGAAGCCTGGCGTAACAACCCGGTTGAGGAACGCCTTTCGCACGCACTGGTAAAAGGTATTATCGAGTACCTGGATGCCGACGTAGAAGAAGCCCGTCAGCAATTTGCCAAACCACTGGAAGTAATTGAAGGCCCCCTGATGAACGGAATGAACATTGTGGGTGACCTCTTTGGCGCCGGTAAAATGTTTTTGCCACAGGTGGTAAAATCGGCCCGGGTAATGAAAAAGGCGGTGGCTTACCTGCTACCCTTTATTGAGGAAGAGAAATTAAAAAACGCCGATACCACATCGCGCAAAAACGCCGGTAAGGTTTTAATGGCCACCGTAAAAGGCGATGTACATGATATTGGTAAAAATATTGTAGGCGTAGTACTGGCCTGTAACAACTTCGAGGTGATAGACCTTGGTGTAATGGTACCCGCACAACGTATTTTGGATGAAGCCAGGAAACAAGAGGTAGATATTATTGGCCTGAGCGGTTTAATTACCCCATCACTTGATGAAATGGTACACTTTGCCAAAGAGATGGAACGTGAAGGAATGACCATTCCATTGATTGTGGGTGGTGCAACTACCTCGCGCATCCATGCTGCGGTTAAGATTGCGCCTAACTATTCTGGCCCGGCTATCCACGTGCTCGATGCATCGCGCAGTGTTACTGTTTGCAGTAACCTGATGAGTGCCGAGAACAAAGGCCCGTATGTAGAGTCTATCAAAGCCGAATACGAAAAAGCCCGCGAAGCCCACCTTAACAAACGGAGCGATAAGCGCTTTGTTAGCATTGATGAGGCCCGTAACCAACACTGCGAAATTAACCTGAATGGTTCTATGCCGCCTAAGCCAACTTTTACTGGCACAAAGGTTTTTGAAGCATACCCGCTGGAAGAATTAGTCCCTTATATAGACTGGACGCCATTTTTCCACACCTGGGAGTTAAGGGGAAGTTACCCGAAAATTTTCAATGATAAATATGTTGGCGAAGAAGCCAAAAAGCTTTATGATGATGCGCAGGTATTATTAGACAAGATCATTAAAGAAAAATTGCTACAGGCTAACGGCGTAATCGGTTTCTGGCCGGCCAATAGCGTTGGCGATGACATTGAACTGTATACCGACGAGAGCCGCACGCAGCTATTAACCAAAATTCACACCCTGCGCCAGCAATCAGAAAAAGTTAAGGGCGAGCCTTATTATGCGTTATCTGATTTCATTGCACCTAAGGCTAGTGGTGTACCCGATTACTTTGGCGGCTTTGCCGTTACCACAGGTATTGGCTGCGACGAACTGGTTGCCAAATTTGAGGCCGATTATGACGATTACAACAGCATTTTAGCCAAAGCACTGGCCGACCGTTTGGCAGAAGCCTTTGCCGAAAAGATGCACGAGCTGGTACGTCGCGAACATTGGGGTTATGCTAAAGATGAATTATTGGATACCGTGGCTTTGATTAAGGAAGAGTACCAGGGCATTCGCCCGGCACCGGGCTACCCGGCATGCCCGGACCATACCGAGAAAACTACCCTGTTTGATTTGCTTAAAGCAGAAGATAATGCCCACATGCACCTGACCGAAAGTTTGGCCATGACACCGGCTGCATCGGTAAGCGGATTTTATTTTGCACATCCTCAAGCGCGGTATTTTGGATTAGGGAAAATAAGCAAAGATCAGGTAGAGGATTATGCTAAAAGGAAAAATATGTCGTTAGAGACCGTAGAAAGATGGCTTGGGCCCAATTTAAATTACTAAATTGGTGCTGACAGTCCATATTTAATCCTCTAACCCCAAGGAAAAATGACATACAACAATTTAGCGGCATGGAAAGAAGCGCGGTTTTTAGTTAAAACAGTTTACCTTCAAACATCCATATTTCCACAACAGGAAGTAATGGGATTACAATCACAGATCAGGCGGGCAGCGGTATCAATACCAGCAAACATTGCCGAAGGTTGCGGCAGAAAGAACAGGAAAGAAGTACTGCAGCATTTCACCTTGGCCAGAAGCGCCATGTATGAATTAGAGACAGAACTTTACCTTTCCAACGATTTGAATTTTATTAAACATGATGATCTGGAATCAATTTTAACACAAATAACAAAGACTAAAGACCTGCTTGGCGGATTGATCAAATATTATAAAACAGAAATTGAAGATTGATAAGCCCGGGCCACAACACCTAAAATGAAAATCACAGAACATATTGCCAACGCCAAAGGCAAAACACTTTTTTCTTTCGAACTACTGCCCCCTATTAAAGGGTCTAATTTGCAGGGTATATTTAACGCTATCGATCCGCTCATGGAGTTTAATCCTCCGTTTATTGATGTAACCTCATCGCGCGAGGATCATTTGTATAAGGAACACGCCAGCGGGCTATTAGAGAAAGTAACATTTCGTAAACGTCCCGGCACCGTGGCTGTATGCGCGGCAATTATGAATAAATATAAGGTAGATGCCGTGCCGCATTTAATTTGTGGCGGCTTTACGAAGGAAGAAACCGAGTATGCACTTATCGATCTGCAATTTTTAGGCATTGATAACGTGCTGGTATTACGCGGTGATGCCCGCAAAGGTGATGCAGGCTTTGTACCAACCCCCGGCGGCCATTGCTACGCCACCGAACTATTGGAACAGGTTACCAACATGAATAATGGTATTTACCTGCACGAGTACCAGGATACCTCTTTTAAAACAGATTTCTGTATCGGCGTTGCCGCTTATCCCGAAAAACACTTCGAGGCGCCCAACTTAAAAACCGATTTTAAATACCTGAAACAAAAGGTAGCAGGCGGGGCAGAGTTTATTGTAACCCAAATGTTTTTTGATAACAGCAAATACAAAGAGTTTGTAACCCAATGCCGCGAAAACGGCATCAACATCCCCATTATACCAGGCCTAAAGCCATTGACTACAGCCAAGCAGTTAATTAACCTGCCCAAGATATTTCATATTGACATCCCCGAAGATTTGAGCGACGCCGTACAGGCTTGCAAAACCGACAAGGATGTTAAAGAAGTTGGGATTGAGTGGATGATTAACCAGTGTAAAGAACTGGTTGAATTTGGCGCCCCGGTGCTGCACTTTTACACTATGGGTAACGCAGAGCCAACTAAACGCATAGCACAGGAGATCTTTTAAGATCTCCTGTTTTTATATTATCACTCCGTATTCTGGCAGTTGTTTAGCCAGATCATCTGCTGCAGTGAAGTGGATAGATAGTATGCCCAATTCTTTCGCGGCTAATACATTGCGGTAATTATCATCAATAAATAAGGCTTCTGCCGGGTTAACGTGATAGCGATTAAGCAGAATCTGATAGAAATCTGCATGTGGTTTGCGCCTCTTTTCTTCGCCCGACATTACAATGCCATCAAACCAATTCAGAAATTCAAATCGGTCTTTAGCAATGCCAAATGTTTCGGCAGACCAGTTGGTTAGAGCGTAGATCTTGTATTTACCACTTCCTTTCAGCCGCCTGAAAATCTCCAACGTGCCGGGCAGAGCATTGCCCAGCATCTCATCCCAACGGCCATAAAACGCACGGATATTGGCTTCGTGTTCCGGGTGTTTCTGTACCAGCCATTCCGTACCATCCTGTAAACTCCGGCCGCCGTCTTGTTCTTCGTTCCAATCAGATGTGGCGATGTTGGTTAGGAAATGCTCCATTTCGGCTTTGTCTGCAAACAGCTTATTGTACAGATGCCTTGGGTTCCAGTCTATCAGTACGCCGCCGAGGTCGAAGATGATGGTGTTGATCATTTTTTATTAAAAAAAATTTGTCATTGCGAAGAGGAACGACGTGGCAATCTCGTAACTATACAGATCGAATAGGCAATGGCGACGAGATTGCCACGCTATCGCTCGCAATGACAAACGAGAGATTAATTAATTATTTGCTAACAAAAATGCCTTAAACCCTTCAAAATCTTTACCCAAAGCCACGGCTTGCTTCTCTTTGCCTTCCAGTTCTTTTACAGACTCAGGCACTACAATGGCATCAGAAATTTCGGCAGGGAATGCATCCGGGAACTTACAAGGGTGTGCGGTTGATAAAAATACACCGGTAATGTCATTACTTGGGTTCGCAACTTCCCACTCCTTTAAAGCCTTCCAGGCAATGGCCGTATGCGGACAAACCACATAATTATATTTGTCGAAAACCTGTTGTATGGCTTCTTTGGTTTGCTCGTCATCGTAACTGTAACCGCTTATTAAACCTGTTAGTGCTGATACATCTTCTTTAAACAGGTCGGCAATACGCGCCCAGTTGCTTGGGTTACCCACATCCATAGCATTTGATAGGGTTTGTACTGATGGTTTAGGCTCGTAAATGCCTGTTTTTAAATAAGCCGGCACGGTATCATTGGCATTGGTGGCCGCAATAAACCGGTGCACGGGTAAGCCCATTTTCCAGGCCAGTAAGCCTGCGCCAATGTTCCCGAAGTTACCGCTGGGTACAGAGAATACTACCTTATTTTTACCCTGGCGCAGCAATTGCGCATAGGCATTAAAATAATAAAACGTTTGCGGAATTAAGCGGGCTATGTTGATAGAGTTTGCCGATGTTAAACGGAATTTCTCATTCAGTTCCTTATCGGTAAATGCTTGCTTAACCAAGGCCTGGCAATCGTCAAAGGTACCGTCAATTTCCAGCGCACGGATATTTTGGCCATTAGTGGTTAATTGTAATTCCTGTATTTCGCTTACCTTGCCTTTAGGATACAATATGGTTACGCGGGTATCCGGTACGCCCAGAAAGCCCAATGCCACAGCACCGCCGGTATCGCCTGATGTGGCCACCAGTACATCCAGCTGTTTCTCGCCCACACTTAAAAACCAGCTCATTACCCTGCTCATAAAGCGGGCGCCAAAATCTTTAAACGCCAACGATGGCCCGTGGAATAATTCCAGTACATATACCGGCTCTTCCAGTTTAACCACCGGGGCCAAAAAGTTTATCGCATCGTGGATAATCTCTTTCAGATCTTCTTCGGGGATTGCGCCATCGAGCATGGCACTTGCCACCTTAAATGCAATTTCGGGCAGGGTATACTCGTCCAGGTTATTCAGAAACTTGTCAGACAGTTTAGGAATGCTTGCAGGCATATACAAGCCTTTGTCTTGCGGCATGCTGTTAAAAACTGCCTCTTTAAATTCAACCTGATGGTCGGTATTGTTAGTACTGTAAAAATTCATTGCTTTGTGATTACACTGATTTGAGGAATGATTTCACCGATCTGAAATCGACACCATTACCTATCCTCGTTATTATCTTTTATCTTGATTCTTGGCTCTCAATTCTTGATTCCCTATAAACTAGTCCAACACTCGTGGTCCCGCATCATTAATTGGCGATACATAGGCTTGCGAGTCTATTTTAATTTTAGTGAGGTGTTCCTGTAGTTTCCTGGTAATTACCTGTGCCGTCTGTTCATCGCGCGTAAAGGCGAACACAGATGGCCCCGAACCGGAGATACCAAAGCTAACGGCGCCATTGCTCATCGCAATTTCGCGCATCAGGTAAAAATCGGGAATCAGCATGGCGCGCACAGGCTCTATCAGCACATCTTTCATACTTCGGCCAATCAAATCTATGTCGCTGGTATATAAGCCGCTTACAAGGCCTGCAATATTGCCCCATTGGGTAACAGCATCTTTTAGCAATACACTGTTACGAATAATTTGCCGGGCTTCGCGCGTAGGCACATCAACATCTGGGAATACAATAGCGCAATACAGTTCTTTAGGATGCGGCAAACGGATAACATCCAATGGCTCGTAACTGCGTATGAGTACGAAGCCACCCATTAAAGCTGGCGCAACGTTATCGGCATGGCCATGGCCGCAGGCCATCTCTTCGCCTTTCATGGCAAAAGGCAATAATTTAGCAGGTTCGCTTTTGTCGCCCAGTAAAGTTTTGGCGGCAAACAAACCCGCCACCGTACTTGCCGAGCTGGAGCCCAGGCCACTACCTATCGGCATTTTTTTATGCAGTTCGATATCGAACCCAATATCCGGCCGGCCTATGCTATTTAAATAATGCTGTACGCTTACGCTCACTGTATTCTTAGCCGGGTTAAGCGGCAAGCGGCCATCGTCGCCGGTAATTTTACTGATGGTAATACCCGGTTTATCGGTAAGGCGCATAATCACCTCGTCGCCTGGGGCCTCCACAGCAAAACCAAGCACATCGAACCCACAAACCACATTGGCAACCGTAGCAGGCGCAAAAACGCGGATGGTATCGGTGCCCAAGGGCTTGACCTGGGCATTTTTCTTTATATCTTCTGGCATTAATATGTCTTTTTCCATCGAATTATATCTTCCACTTCCGTCATCACGGATTGTATCCTATCTTGATTCTGGCGCTCGATTCTTGACTCTCTTAATTAGCGCCGATGTTTATTAAATCGGCAAATACACCTGCGGCGGTAACCTCAGCACCGGCACCGGGGCCTTTTACTACCATTGGGCGCTCGTAATAACGGTCTGTAGTAAAAGCAATGATGTTATCCGCACCCGACATCATGTAGAACGGATGGTTTTCATCAACCATCTGCAGGCTAATACTCGCTTTGCCATTATCCAGTTTACCTACATAACGCAGTACTTTCTTTTCATTCTCGGCTTTGTTTTTAAGATCGTTAAAGAAAGCGTCTTCATTTTTAAGGGCGGTATAAAAATCTTCTACCGTTTGCGCGTCAAGGCAAGATTGCGGCAAGATATTATCAATCACAATGTCTGATGCTTCCATAGCGTAACCTGCATCACGGGCAAGTATCAATACCTTACGCATAAAGTCGGTACCGCGTAAATCGTCGCGCGGGTCTGGCTCGGTATAGCCTTTTTCCTGGGCCAGCTTCACTACATCATGGAAACTGGCATCACCCTTAAAGTTATTAAAGATAAAAGAGATTGTTCCGGAAAGTATCGCTTCAATTCGTTGCACACGGTCGCCACTCACCATCAAATCGCGAAGCGTGCGGATAATGGGTAAGCCTGCGCCAACATTGGTTTCGTAAAAGAAATCAACACCAGCCTGCAAGGCATTATCCTTAAAGCTGCGGTATTGCGCGTATGAAGATGAGTTACCGATCTTGTTACAGGTAACTACAGAGATGTTGGCTTTAAAACATTTATCATAAAAAGCAATAGGTAATGGGCTTGCGGTATTATCTACAAAAACGCAGTTGGGCAGGTTCATGCTTTTCATACGCTCAACAAAACCTTCCAGGTCTGCCTGCTCACCATTTTTCTCCAGATCTTCCTGCCAGTTTTCTAACGACAGGCCATCGGTATTAAACAGCATTTTACGGCTGTTACTAATCCCTGCAATTTTAACCTGGATCTTGTTCTTTTCGCGCAGAAACTGGTTGTGCTGGTTTAGTTGTTTAAAGAGGGTGCGGCCGATGTTACCGGTACCTAAACAAAACGCATTCAATGTTTTATTTAACTGGGTAAAGAAAGCATCGTGCACTGCATTCAAGGCCTTAGCCAAATCAATGGCCGAGATAATTACAGAGATATTGTATTCTGAAGATCCTTGTGCAATAGCCCGAACGTTGATGCCATTACGGCCCAGCGCGTGGAACAATTTGCCGCTCATACCCGGCGTTTGCTTCATGTTTTCGCCCACTACGGCAAGTACAGCCAGTTTATCTTCAATAATTGGGGCTTCTAATTTATTGGCCAAAAGCTCCAACTCAAACTCCTGCTCAATAAATGCTTTGGCACGGTGTGCGTCTGCCGGCTGAACAGCGAAAGTAATGGTATGCTCTGACGACGATTGCGTGATTAGAATCACATTGATCTGCTCGCGCGACAGCAGCGAAAATAACCTGCCGCTAAAACCAGCCTTGCCCACCATGCCACTACCGGTAAGGTTAATTACGCTGATCTCATTCACAGATGAGATCCCCTTGATTGGCAGATGAGACTCTTTAGACGTATGGCTGATCACCGTACCTTCAAACTCAGGCTCGAAGGTGTTTTTAATCACAATCGGGATCTTCTTCAAAAAAGCCGGAATCATGGTTGGCGGATAGATCACCTTGGCGCCGAAGTAAGATAACTCCATCGCTTCGGTATATGTTAAGTCGGTTAGTGAGAATGCTTTCTTCACAATGCGCGGATCAGCAGTCATCATACCATTAACGTCAGTCCAGATCTCAATAGCCGATGCATTTAGCGCCGAGCCGAAAATGGCAGCTGTATAATCGCTGCCGCCACGGCCCAGGGTGGTTACCTGCCCGGCATCATTACTGGCAATAAAGCCGGTTACAATGGGCAGTTTACCTTTATTATCTGCATAAAAACTGCTGATCAGCAATTCGCTCAGTTCGGTATTTACTTTAGCCTGGCCAAAAGCGCTATCGGTTTTAATCAGCGTAGTACTGTCAACAAAAATAACTTCGGGGATATATTGTAAGGCAATGCGGCTTACCATTAAGGCCGCGCAGCGTTCGCCATAACTTAAAATAAGGTCGCGGGTTTTGGGAGTAAGTTCGCGTAGTATTAATACACCCTGTAACAGATCTTCAAGCTCATTAAAATAAATTTTAAGGCGGGTAAGCAAAGGGTTTTGGTTATGAATTTCAACCAGGTTTTTGGCCGCATCAAAGTGGCGCGTTTGCAGTTCGGCCAATTGAGGTGTAAAACTTTCGCCATCTGCCGCTTTTGATGCCATTGCTGCCAACAGGTTGGTTACGCCGCTCATGGCAGATAACACAATAACCGGCTTATCTTCAGCCTTGCTTTCCTGCTTTAAAATCTCGATCAGCGTTTTGATACTTGTTGCCGACCCTACTGAGGTACCTCCGAATTTTAATACTTTCATATTAGCGTTAAAAACAAAAACGCCTTCCCCGATGTGGAGGAAGGCGCCTTGTTGGTTTGTATTTGTTACACCATACGGTTATCTTCCTCCATGCCTTGTGCATGTGGTCATAATAATCGATGTAATAATGGTGTTGTTAATAATCACGTTGTAATGTCTTTGTTTGACGGATGTAAATTAAGCGTATAATTTTAAAATATGCAAGATAAAGCGTTTTTATTTTTTCGGGCAGCATAGTTTCGTAATTTTGGCGGGATATGCAGGGGCTTGTTACAAAATCAACCGGGAGCTGGTACCAGGTACAAACACCAGAAGGTGATGTGGTTGATTGCCGCATTAAAGGCAAGTTCCGCATGCACGGCATTACCACCACCAACCCCATTGCCGTTGGCGACCAGGTGGAGTTTGAAGAGGAACCAGACCAGGCCACGGGCGTAATCACCAAACTGTACGACCGTAAAAATTACATCATCCGTAAATCCATCAACCTGTCTAAACAGGCGCAGATCATCGCCGCAAATTTAGATCAGGCCATATTAGTGGTAACGCTGGCTTCGCCCCGTACCTCTTTAGGCTTTATAGATCGCTTTTTAGTTACTGCCGAAGCTTATGACATCCCTGCTCGCCTGGTATTCAACAAGCTGGACTTGTTTAGCGACGAAGGGCTGAAGATATTGGACGAATACAAGGAAGTTTACGAAAACATCGGTTATCCCTGCTTCCAGGTTTCGGCTATTGAAGGTACCAATATCCCCGAACTCCAGTCTCAGCTAAAAGACCGCATCACCTTATTTACCGGTCACTCCGGTGTAGGTAAATCGAGTTTGATGAATGCCATACTGCCCGAATTGGCGCTTCGTACCAGCCATGTTTCGGAATGGAGCGATAAGGGAACCCACACCACCACCTTTGCCGAAATGTTTGAACTGCCCGAAGGTGGCTTTATTATAGATACCCCCGGCATCCGCGAATTGGGTGTTATAGATATCGAACCTCAAGAGCTCGGCCATTTCTTCCCAGAAATGCGCGACCGTATGCATGATTGCCGCTTTAACAATTGCCGCCATATTAATGAGCCCGGCTGCGCCGTATTGGTTGCTTTGGAAAATGGTGAAATCGAGCCATCGCGTTATGAAAGTTACCTGAGCATTTATCATGGTAATGATACACGAGCTTAGGCGCAGAAGCAAGAGGTAAGACCCTATCAACCGTAGAGACACAACACCTTGTGTCTCCCGCCCTACAAATCGAAAAAGAACATTCAAAATCACCTTTATACGAGACACAAAGTATTGTGCCTCTACGGGAAATGCAATTATCAAAATTTATCTTCTTTCTCATTCCTTGTCTCTATTTTTGATCATGCGCGCAGTAATTCAAAGAGTATCCCAGGCATCATGCACTGTTGAAGGCCAAATAACAGGCGAAATACAAACTGGGTTGATGATCTTATTAGGTATTGAGGAAACCGACAATACCGAAGACCTGCAATGGCTGGCCCAAAAGATCATAAACATACGTGTATTTGGCGACGAGAACGGATTGATGAATAAATCATTGGCCGATGTTAATGGCAGTATCCTCCTTATTTCCCAATTTACGCTGTATGCCCAAACTAAAAAGGGAAACCGCCCTTCATTCATCCGCGCAGCAAAACCAACTATTGCCATTCCACTGTATGAGGAGATGATCGTAATGCTGGAATCTCTTTTAGGCAAAAAGATAGCCACTGGCATTTTTGGCGCGGATATGAAAGTGGCTTTAATTAACGATGGGCCGGTTACTATTGTGATGGATACAAAGGATAAGGAGAATTTTTAATTAGTACACCTTTCCTCCCCGTCATGCCGAACTTGTTTCGGCACCCCACGTGCTAAGTATGCGTAAAGCAAAGTCTGTAAAACCTGTCCTGTGGGATGCCGAAACAAGTTCGGCATGACGAATTGATTTAATACTTTTACATTATGCAAATCTCAGAAGCTCAACAACTCGTTGATAAATGGATCAACACAACAGGTATCCGTTACTTTAACGAACTCACGAACACCGCCATCTTAATGGAAGAAGTTGGCGAAGTGGCCCGCATAATGGCGCGGCAATACGGCGAGCAATCTTTCAAAAAATCTGATACGGAAGTTAACCTGGCCGATGAAATGGCCGATGTGCTGTTTGTATTGATTTGCCTTGCCAACCAAACCGGTATTGATTTAACTGAAGCTTTGGAAAAAAACCTGGTTAAGAAAAGTATCCGCGATGCCGACAGGCATAAGAATAATGAAAAGTTGAAATAAACAGCCCCTCCCAACCCTCCCCGGAAGGGAGGGCTAAAGAGAAGTCTCCCCAACCGGGGGAGATTTAGAGGGGGCTGCAACGAGATTGCCACGTCGTTCCTTCTCGCAATGACAAAATTTATGGCATATCTCGATTCTTAGCTCTCGATTCTCGATTCTATCCTAGGGAAATCCAATTACTTTCAGTTACTTTGAGGTTATTATTTTTTATAATTACTTGTTAGCCAAACAGCAGGCTAAAATTAAGGGGTTAGCTTGCAACAGGGTATAAAACAATAAGGGGTGGATAAAACTTTACAATTTAAAGGTTTATGGGCAGTAATTTTAGGAGGGTCGGGCGGCTTTGGGCTGGCGGCTGCCGAAAAGTTGGCTTCTCAAGGCATGAACATTGCCGTGGTATACCGCGAAATGGCCACTGCCGATAAACTGATACGCGAAAAATTTATAGCCATTGCATCAATTAACGATGTAGAGGTACTTGCATATAATATCAACGCACTTAATGAGGCTGGCAGGGATAGCTTTTTACAGCAGTTTACAGCCGCTGTTACTAATAAACATTGTGTTAAAGTATTGCTGCATGCTATTGCCCGTGGAAACTTAAAACCCCTAACCGCTGATACACCCGAAGCCGAAGCATATGGCACTTTAACTGCCGAAGATATCCAACTGACTACCTACGCCATGTCTAACAGTTTATTAGACTGGGCAAACCTGCTCATTAAGTCTAATTTATTTTGTGACCGTGCGCGCATTATTGGTTTAACCAGCGAAGGTTCGCACAAATACTGGGATGGTTATGCGGCCGTATCTATGGCCAAGGCATCGTTAGAAAGCCTTTGTACCTACATGGCAGTTGAGTATAGTAAATACAGTATTAACACCAATATTATACAGGCGGGTATTACCGATACCTTTTCTTTGCGGAAAATACCGGGGCACGATCAATTGATCGAAATGGCAACCAGCCGTAACCCCTATGGCCGCATTACCCAACCTGGCGATGTTGCCGGGGTTGTGTACCTGCTTTGTACCGATGAAGCCAATTGGATAAACGGTTCGGTAATACATGTTGATGGCGGCGAACATTGCCGGTAGTTAAAGATTTTTTGCGTTATGTACAAAAACATATTAAACCTTTTACCTTATAAATCATCTTTTAGGTTTGTAGATCATATTTCGTCGTTAGATACAGATGGTGTTGTGGGCGAATACACATTAAAAGAAGATGCCTTTTTTTACGAAGACCATTTTGCAGGCAACCCGGTTACACCAGGCGTAATCGTAACTGAGATTATGGCGCAGATTGGGTTGGTAGTTTTAGGAATTTTCTTGATATTACACGAAAGTGATGTTAATTTTACAGAAGATGAGTTAATGTTCCCCCTGCTTACCTCAACAGATGTTTCGTTTTATAAAATGGTGCTGCCGGGGCAAAGGGTTATTGTGAAATCGCAAAAGCAATACTTCCGTTTCGGCAAGCTCAAGTGCTATGTAGAAATGTTAGATACCAATAATGAACTGATTGCCAAGGGCATGTTTTCTGGGATAATTAAAAACGCCGGTTTCAAGAAATGAGCAAACGCGTTGTAGTTACAGGCCTGGGGGTAGTTTCTCCAAATGGTGTTGGCATTCCCGACTTTTTAAACGCTATACAGAATGGTGTTTCGGGTATCCGATTTATGCCCATGTATGAGGAACTAAAGTTTAGCTGCCAGGTAGCAGGCATGCCGCTTTTTGATTGGGAAGGCTTAAAAAATTACATTTCTGAAGTCAGCTTTTATGGATTAAAGGCCCGTGGTATTGGTTACGGCCTACAGGCTGCACTGGACGCCTGGACAGACGCCGGTAACGCGATAGAAAGCGATGAAACCGATTGGGACACCGGCTGTATTTTCGGTAACAGCATTGCAGATACCGAGGCTATGAAAAACGTGATTAGCCGCGTTGATAATAAAGAAGTTAAAAAGTTAGGCTCGCGCGTGGTAGAACAAGCCATGAACAGCGGCGTAACCTCGTATATCTCTGGCCGTTTGGGCTTGGGTAATAAAGTAATTACCAACTCGGCCGCTTGTGCAACAGGTACACAGGCTATATTAATGGGTTATGAGTACATTAAACATGGCTATGCTAAACGCATGCTGGTTGGCAGTACCGAGCACGTGGATACTTATGTTTTCGGCGCATTTGACTCTATGCGGGTATTATCGCGCAAGTTTAATGACCAGCCCGAACGTGCATCGCGGCCAATGAGCGTAACCGCAGGTGGCTTTATTCCGGGTTCTGGTTCGGCAGCTTTAGTGTTGGAAGATCTGGATTATGCAATAGCGCGGGGTGCTAAAATTTACGCCGAAGTTTTAGGTGGATCGACCAATAGTGGTGGGCAACGCGGTGGCGGCTCTATGACTGCCCCCGCACCGGCAGGAGTTATCAGATGTATTGAAGAATCGATACGTTTGGCAGGCATTAAACCGGAGCAGATCGATCTTATCAGCGGACACCTGACAGCTACTTTGGCAGATAAGTTTGAAATTCAGAACTGGAGTACTGCATTAAAACGTGCCGGGGATGATTTTCCTTTCGTAAATTCGATGAAATCGATGATCGGCCATAGCTTAAGCGCGGCTGGGTCTATCGAGTCTGTTGCTGCTATATTGCAGATGGAGCATGGGTTTGTGCATCCAAACATCAATTTAGAAGACCCAAACCCCGAAATAACAAACATTATCGGTAATAATTGTTTACCTACTACTATAATTAAAACTGATGTTAATATTGTTGCAAAAGCTAACTTTGGTTTTGGCGATGTTAACAGCTGTTTAATATTTTCAAAAATTAATAACTAATGACCAGACAAGAAATTTTAGACGAATTAAAAAAGGTACTTGCGCCTTACACGGCAGATAAAGAAGCACTTGCAAAAGTGGATGAGAACACAGACCTGATTAAAGACCTGAAGATAAATTCTGCTAACCTTGTTGATATTATCATTGATGCCGAATCGAAATATAACATTGAGATAGACTATGATTCGGCCGACCGTATGACCAATGTGGGCAGCTGCATTGATGTAATATCCGAAAAAATGGGTCAGGGTCAGGTATGATCAGTATCGGCAACGATATTGTAGACCTTACCGCGATTGACAGACATCGCACCCAGCAAAAAGCATTTTACTCCAAAATACTTTCCGATAAAGAACAACAACTTTATAGCCGGTCATCATCCGCAAAGCAACTGCCATTCGAAATTTTCGTATGGCTTTTGTGGTCGGCTAAAGAATCAGTTTATAAGTTTGCCAAACGGAATGACCCCGATCTAGTTTTTTCTCCTGCACGGATTGTTATTCAATCAATCTTTGAACCAGAATTTTCAGAATTAGAGGATTTTCAGAATAGCACTTTGGAGGAAATAGGTTTTGCCTCCGTTTCCACTTTTAATTTAGAGATTAACCACAAAGGCAACGTCTATTATTCCCGTTCCTGTATTTTTAATGACCTGATTGCCACATTTACCGGAGACAAACCCCATCTGGAACACATACAATGGGGAATCAAAAAAATTCATTCATCAGACGCTGCTTCTCAATCTGCCGCTGTAAGAGCATTTTTGCTGCAAAGGCTTAACGAGCGTTTCCCCAATAAGGCCGATTTCACTATCAATAAAAGCCTGGTTGGCTACCCGGTTATCTTAGATGGGCAAAATCAAACAGATCTTAAGGTTTCGTTTGCTCATCATGGCCATTATGTGGCTTATGCCATTGGGGTTTAATTTCCATTAAAACACTTCTTCTATTTTGGCATTATTATTTTATGCCATCATCTGTTGTTGCCAATACGGAATATGACCCAAAGCGGAAAGTATTAAGGATTACCTACACATCTGGAAAAGTGTACGATTATTTGGCTGTACCGCAACAGGTCTATGATGAAATGATGGCTGCCGACTCTAAAGGCCAATACCTTAATTACAGCATCAAAGGAAAATACAGGTACAAAAAGGTGAAGGCTTAACCTTTACAATTCCCTCCTTGGGGAGGGGTGCGGCGGCTTGTGTTATGGCAGGGAGGGGTCACTCATATGCCCTCCCTAACCCTCCCAAAGAGAGTAATAGCCTATGAAAAGACAGGAGTATTGTTTTGTAAGGCGCATTTGTTAATTAGTGTATCAAATATTGATTTGTT
>NZ_MPPL01000001.1:4925946-4971490 GCF_001911425.1 Mucilaginibacter polytrichastri
CAAAGAGGGGGGGGGGATTGAATCTTCAATACCCATACCTATTCCCCCATAATTTCTTTAACTTTTCCTTTGCTTCATTTTCGCGGGCATTATTGCCAGGATCATACAGTTTGGTGCCTTTTACTTCCAAGGGTAAAAAGTCGAGGTCTACAAAGTTATTATCGTAGTTGTGGGCATATTTATAGTCTTTACCGTAGCCAATATTTTTCATCAGCTTGGTTGGCGCATTTCGCAGGTGTAGCGGCACCGGCAAATCGCCGGTGCGCCTAACCAGCTCCATGGCAGCACCTATTGCCGTAGTGGCCGAATTACTTTTAGGCGATGTAGCCAAATAAATTACCGTTTGCGAAAGGATCAATTGCGACTCTGGCATCCCAATTTTATTCACCGCCTCAAAACAGCTTTGTGCAAGTAACAAGGCATTCGGGTTGGCATTACCAATATCTTCCGATGCCAGTATCAGCATGCGGCGGGCAATAAACAGCGGGTCTTCTCCCCCTACCAGCATCCTGGCCAACCAGTAAACCGCGCCATTAGGGTCGCTCCCCCGCATAGATTTTATAAAGGCCGAAATAATATCGTAGTGCTGCTCGCCGGCTTTATCATACAGGGCCATGTTTTGCTGCACATGTTCCAACACTATTTTATTAGTAATGGTGATACTCTTACTATCAAAAGCATTAACCAGCAACTCGAAAATATTAAGCAGCTTGCGCCCATCCCCGCCAGAGAGGCGCAGCAAAGCTTCATGCTCTTTAATGTTGATCTTCTTTTTGCTGAGCACCACATCTTCCTTTTGCGCCTTTTTCAGCATGCTCACCAGGTCATCTTCGTCAAGCGCTTTCAGGATATAAACCTGGCAGCGCGAAAGTAAAGCCGAGATCACCTCGAAAGATGGGTTCTCGGTAGTGGCACCTATCAAAGTAACAATACCCCGCTCTACGGCACCCAACAATGAATCTTGCTGCGATTTTGAGAAACGATGGATCTCATCGATAAACAAGATCGGCAGGGTTTGCCCCTCCTCTTTCAATAAAGATGCCTTTTCAATTACCTCGCGCACATCCTTAACGCCCGAATTAATGGCGCTTAATGCAAAAAACGGACGATACAAACTTTGCGAAATAATATAAGCCAGCGTGGTTTTACCAACGCCCGGAGGCCCCCAGAAAATCATAGAAGGCAAGGTGCCGGCTTCTATCGCTTTACGCAATACAGCCCCCGGCCCTACCAAATGTTTCTGCCCCACGTAATCATCCAGCGACTTTGGGCGCATGCGCTCGGCCAGCGGCGGTA
This sequence comes from Mucilaginibacter polytrichastri, assembly GCF_001911425.1. Taxonomy (GTDB): domain Bacteria; phylum Bacteroidota; class Bacteroidia; order Sphingobacteriales; family Sphingobacteriaceae; genus Mucilaginibacter; species Mucilaginibacter polytrichastri. Next base: position 4,927,243 of record NZ_MPPL01000001.1, read on the forward strand.
AATTAATCATGAAAGTAAATTTCGGGAAAGTAAATGAAAGAAACTAAATTTAGCTATAAATTTTAGCAAAACAATTGCCATTGATGTTGCTCCTAATCTGCCTGCAGATTAAATAGTACAATAATTTACTGGATGGCAGCCCGTTACGAAAACGATTGCGTGAATAAATAATTCAAAACGTATCAATCTCTCCCGCCTGGTAAATAATTTTGATTATCATTTTGGGTTGAGCATTTACAATGCGATGTAATTGTTTAATTTATTAAGATTGGTTGAGTTTAAGGCCCTGTGTGCGAACAGGGCCTTTTTTGTTTTTAAAGCGATTACCTTTACTGCATGTTCGCCCATTTCGACCATAGCAATTTTCACAGCATCTGCAATCAGTTGGCGGCAGCAGATACCGATCTGGCAGCCATCATCCATAACTATGGCTACCCACCCATGTGGTCGCGGCCCAATACCTTCGAATCCTTAGTGCACATTATCCTGGAGCAGCAGGTTTCACTGGCTTCGGCGTTATCGGCACTCAATAAACTGAAAGAAGCTATCCAGGAAATTACACCTGCACGTGTTTTACTATTAACTGACGAGGAGCTAAAGGCTTGCTATTTTAGCCGGCAAAAAACGGCCTATGTGCGTTACCTGGCCGAAGCAATTTTAAACGGACAAATCAATCTGACAGCATTTGAGAATCAGCCGGATGATGAGATCCGCACCAGCCTTATCAAACTTAAAGGCATCGGCAACTGGACGGTTGATGTGTACCTGATGTTTGTGCTACACCGTACCGACATTTTCCCCATCGGCGATCTGGCAGCTGTACAGGCCATGAAAAAGGTAAAGCAATTACCCGCAGGCGTTACCAGGGACGAGATACTAATGATTACCGAACAATGGCAACCCTACAGAACCGTGGCTACCATGTTGTTGTGGCATGATTATTTGAGCAGAAGAAAAGGTTAGGCGCAAGGGGCAACAATTAAGAGCCAAAACAAACACATATTTATAGTTACGGACTAAAAATCTTTGTCCAGTCGTTCCAAATAAATATCCAACTCCCGGTCACCCATTCCATAAATCTTTTCGGCCGACCAAAATTGTTCATAAATATCAGCGCGCTCCACTATGCCACTTTGCTTAATAGCCAATAACTTTTGTTCAATATAATTATGGCCGTCAGCATTTACAGTTAAACGCTTTACATGCGCTTGCATAGCGGCCTTAAGCTGGTGCAGGCTGCCCCAGAAAGGGTTAGTATCTATCCAGTTTTGCAGGTCATTAACATTACCGCGCACATATAAGCTCCAGGCTTCTTCGGCCAGCCGAAAGTCGTAATCGGTAAGGCGCAGACGGCCGTCGAACAGGTATTCGAGTTGCTCGCCATTCAGCTGGCCCATGCCACGGAAATCATCCAAACCGGGGTAGCTATCCGGGCTAATCAAATATATAGCGCGGTTGCTCAGATCAAACTGCTGTTCAATCAGTTGCATGGCTGCCAGCATATTAACCTGGCAATGCAAATCGAACTCGAACCATAGGTTAATTTCTTCATACGGATAATTGAATTTCTCCAGCTGGCCCACCATGTGTTCTAAATAATGTTCGGGCGTAGTGGTAAATGTTTTACTGACCCATTCGGTACGCATTTTCCAAAATTCACTGTCGATCGTTTTTGTAACCGGCCCTTCAGAGAGCACTTCGCGCCAAACAATAACATCGCCGTCGAGGCCGGTGTCGTTAAACCCTTTTAAAGTATCGTCGCCATTGAGGATTTGGAGCGTGTTTTCCATCTGTTAAATATAGTGAAGGCAATCCATCTGGATGGAGATATTTTTTAATGTAAATCTGTACGTTGCTTGAACGCAATTTATCTTTAATTCATTAACTTTTAGTGACAAAATTTTGTCACTAAAAGTTAATTTGAGTTAGTAAAAGTGGAACATGAGGCTAATTAAAAATCCCTGCTTAAGTATCTTATTATGTGAATTTTACATGTTAATTCCAACCTAAATAATGACTTTTAAGTATGCAGTATGGAACAGGTGGCACAAGTGGAACGTTCCACTTTATTTCATCATGCAAACTTGTCCTGTGGGATCCCGAAACAAATTCGGGATAAGGGATTTATAGATTATTATTATCCCCCAACAAAGCTTTCAATGTCTCAATACTATCCGCTTCTTCTTTTGGTTTATCATGCCGCCAACGCAGTATCCTCGGGAACCTTAATGCCACGCCAGATTTGTGCCGGGTTGATTTATTGATCCCCTCAAAACCTATCTCAAATACCAACTCGGGTTTTACGGTGCGTACTGGGCCAAATTTTTCGAGCGTGTTACGCTTTACAAAATAATCAACTTTGTTAATCTCGGCATCTGTAAGGCCGGAGTAGGCTTTGGCAAATGGCACCAGCTTATCGCCATCCCATACGGCAAAGGTGTAGTCTGTATAAAGGTCGGCGCGGCGGCCGTGGCCTTTTTGGGCATAAATCATTACCGCATCTATAGATAATGGGTCTATTTTCCACTTCCACCAGTCGCCCCGGCGGCGGCCCACCTGGTAGGTGGCGTTCTTGCGTTTCAGCATAATTCCTTCGGCAATCATCTCGCGAGATTGTCCGCGGATGTCGCTAAGCTCATCCCAACTGCCGAAAGTAATGAGTGGCGATATATTAAAAATCTCGGGATAAGCATTATCCCGATGCAAGCCATCCAAAATTCCCCGTCTTTCTGATTGCGTTTTGTAGCGGATATCTTCTCCGTTAAATTCCAGGCAATCATAGGCAATGAGCGAAACAGGGCTGTCTTCCAAAATTTTCTTCGTCAGGTTTTTGCGGCCAATACGAGTTTGCAATATATTAAATGGCAGCGGTAAGCCATTACGGAAACTCAGGATCTCGCCATCCAGTACAGTGCCATCTGGCAGATCTTTCATAAAAGGATGCAATTCGGGGAACTTATCCGTCGAAAGGTCTTCGCCGCGGCTCCATATAAATAACTGACCATCGCGTTTAATTAGTTGCGCGCGAATACCATCCCATTTCCACTCGGCCTGCCATTCAGATGCATCACCCAAGGCAGCCTGCAAATCTTCAACAGATTTCTGTACAACTGAAGTTTCCTGGATTGGATAAGCCAAAAAGAAAGGATATGGCCGCGAGATATCTTCCGAATCTTGTTTGGGTTGAATGAGTTGGGCAAAGGTATATTCTTCGGGTTTCCAACTGCCCATAATTCGATGGGTAAGCACGGCGGCATCCAGGTTGGCAATCTCGGCAACGGCCTTTACCACCAGGTTTTGCGATACCCCCACACGGAAACTGCCCGTCATTAATTTATTAAACACAAAACGCTCTTGGGTATCGAGTATAGACCATGAGTATTGCAACCAGTGTTTTTTATCCTCTTCGGTGTAGGTAGCCAAGGCATTGATCTCTGCTATCCATTCAGTCAAAGTTTTACTGCTGCTTTGCTCCGTGTTTTGCGGGAACAGCAGGGCAATAGTTTCGGCCAAATCGCCTACTACATGGTAACTTTCTTCAAATAACCAGGCAGGTAACTGCAAGGCCTCCAGGGCCCACAGCTTAAATAATGTGCTGTTGATCTGCCTTTTGGGGCTGCGCCCGGTAAAAAGGGCAAGCATATGCATTTTATCTGTATCGGGGACACAGTTGAAATATTCTTTCAAAATGCGTACTTTCTCATTGGTTTTGTTGGTCTCATCGAGCGAGAGGAAGAGTTGTGCGAAGGCCTTCATATGGTGCCTCCTTCATTAGCCTCACTTAAAGAAGCCCCCTCTAAATCTCCCCCGGTAGGGGAGACTTGAACTTCACTTTCTTCTTGCTCCCTCTCCCTTGGTGAAGGCTGGAGTGGGGCTTCTACAACCTCTTCTTCACCACCATACAATGTATGCACCTCGTGTGCATCAAAGCCAATATCATTTAAATATCGGGTAAAACTGGCAGTATAACCGTGGGTTAAATAAACCTTTTCGCAGCCAGTGGCATCAATGGCGCTAATGAGGCCGTTCCAGTCGGCATGGTCTGAGAGTACAAAGCCACGATCTGCAGCCCGGCGGCGCTTAGCACCGCGAATGGCCATCCAGCCCGAGCAATAACCAAAACTATAGGGTTGAAACTTCCGCATCCAGGGCGAGCCCACTGCCGATGGCGGTGCAATGATAATACCTTTGCGCACTTCTTCTTTAACAGATTCTGCCGTGATGCGCACTGTTGGGTTTAATATTACGCCATTGCGCCGCAGGGCTTCATTGGTATTTTCTATAACGCCGTGGGTAAATATTTTACCGTTCAGCATATCGAGGTTTTGGATGATGCGTTGTGCTTTGCCTAAAGAATAGCCAACAACAACCGTGGCCAGGTTATTCTCGAGGTTGTACCGCCACCAATTGTTCATATCATCAAATAATTGTGCCTGTGGTTTCCATTGGTAAACCGGCATGCCAAAGGTACATTCCGATATAAAATGATGACAGGCCACGGGTTCAAAGGGAGTGCAAACACCATCATTCTCGGTTTTATAATCGCCGGATACCACCCAAACCTCGCCCTGACTAACCACCCTGATTTGCGCCGAGCCTATCACATGCCCTGCCGGAAACAGCGTGATCTCCACACCATTCTTCATCACGGTTTCGCCGTACTCAACTGTTTGCAATTGAATTTCGCCAAGGCGGTAATACAGCACCTCTCGCGAGAGATGGTGGGCCAGGTAATGCTTATGCCCCACATAGGCATGGTCTGCATGTGCATGGGTAATTACGGCATCATCCACGGGCTTCCAGGGGTCTATATAAAACTTTCCTTTAGCGCAGTAAATCCCTCTATCTGTAAATTCGAGCAGTGGCTTTTTAGGCATAATGTTATAACCCTCTTCATAGCCAACTTGTTTGTGCTGCGACTACCCCCTTTTGTTGTCGCTAATAAATATCGTTGATACAGACTTATAATGGGTTTTAGACCCTGCGGAAATGCCTCATTAATAAAACAGCAAAGCCCCCGATAAAATCAGGGGCTTTGCTGTTTTATTATATTTTGCAGTGTTATGGCGTAACCTTAACCGGTGTTGCAGTGAGTTTGTTTCCTAAACTAATATAGTCGGTTAATATTTGTCCGGCTTCAATTTTCAGGAAGTCTAGATCTTCTTTCTTAGGGCGGGTTTCTCCTTTTTTCAATGGGGTAAGGCCTAAGGCCACACGGCGCAGGTTATTCCGTTCAAATGAAGTTGCTTCGTCTGCATCGCGTTGTTTTTTAAGCTGCTCCTCGTTAAGGGTTACACTTTTTTCTGCATCGCGTTTTTTAAAGTCGGCAATATCTTCCAGCAAGTATTTGTAGTTAGGGCTGCTGTTCATGCGTTCTGTATGCATTTTGCTTAATTGCGGAATCACGGTGCTAAAATCGCCCACTTTGGTGTAGGTGCTTTGCTTAATCATGTCATAAGGTAAAGCAGATGGCTCGGTATCTTCGCCATATTTATCCAATGGTATAACAGCCGGGAAGCTAATATCCGGCGTAACACCTTTGTGCTGGGTAGAGCCTCCGCTAATGCGATAGAATTTAGCCATAGTAAGGTTTAACTGCCCGAATTTAGACATGGTGCCTATCGGTTTTTTAGCTCCGCCTTTTGTGGTAATATTAGCCAGCATTTCTTTAATAGACGGGCTTATTACCTGGTCGAGATCAATAACACTTTGTACGGTACCTTTACCATAGGTTTGAGTACCTATGATCATACCACGGCCATAATCCTGTATCGCGCCAGAGAAAATCTCAGAAGCTGATGCGCTAAAGCGGTCGACCAATACAGCCATTGGGCCGGTCCAGGCAATACCCGGGTCTTCATCTTCGTCAACCTCTACACGGTTTTTGGTATCGCGCACCTGTACTACAGGGCCGGTCTTAATAAATAAACCGGTTAGGTCTACCGCTTCAACTAATGAGCCACCACCATTTTGGCGAAGATCCATAACCACACCGTCCACATTATCACGTTTCAGGGTGTCCAATATCAGTTTAACATCGCGGGTTGTGCTTTTATATTTAGGGTCTCCGGCTTTATAGGCATTAAAATCGAGGTAAAAAGCAGGTACATAAATAATACCTATTTTAACTGTTTTACCATTTTCGTTATAAGTGCGGATCTCTTTTTTGGCCGATTGATCTTGCAGAATGATCTTCTCGCGAACCATCTCTACAATCTTAGGCTTGTCTGATGCGTTTTTGCCTTTAGGCAGTATTTTCAATTTAACCACGGTTCCCTTAGAGCCACGGATCAGCGTGATGGCATTATCTACCCTCCACCCTACAATATCCTGAAACTCGCCAGTTTTGCCTTGTGCTACGCCAATAATGCGGTCATCAATGTTAATTAAATGGCTTTTATCGGCCGGGCCGCCCGGTACAATGGTTTTAATGGTTACATATTCATTTTCAGACATCAGCGAAGCACCGATACCTTCCAGCGAGCGCGACATATCAATATTAAATTCGGCAGCATTGGCCGGGTTAAAATAATTGGTGTGCGGGTCAATGGCATTGGTTAAGGCATCCATAAAAACCTGCAGCACGTCTGTATTAGCTAGCTTGTTAGATTGAATTAAGAGATTGTTATACCGTTTTCTAAGGATGTCTTTATTCTTAGTCATATCGGCATTAGCCAGTTTAAGATTAAGCAGGTCATACTTTACCCGTTGCGACCATTGGTTATCCATCTCGGCCTGGCTGGCTATGTATGGCAGGCTATCCCTGTCGTAAGTAAAATCCTCGTTTTTGTTAAAATCGAAGTTTTTATCAAGCTGGGCCAGTGAATATTTAACATGCTCGTTATAGCGTTTTTTATAAACGTTAAATATGAAGAATACATCGTCAAGGTTACCTTCTCTAATGTCTTCATCCAGTACTATTTTGTATGGTTCGAAGCTTTTAATATCAGATGCCAGGAAATAGTTATGATTTTCATCTAACGATTTGATATACCTGTCGAAAATCACTTTAGAGATCGAATCATTCAGTTCAACTTTCTTGTAGTTGTATTTCGAGATAAGTTCTGCAACTTCTTTTAAAACAACGCTTTGTTGTTCATCGGGGTGTAAATCGCCGGGGCCGGTTGTTTGTGGTGGTTTGCTGGGGGCTGCCTTACATGCCAATGCCGTGCCCAGAATAAGTAGGATATATAATTTCTTAAACATGCGTTTTACAGTTACTAAATCTAATCGGTTATCAAACATCAATATATGCAAGTATTTATTTGCTAATGTAAATAAAAAGAGACAGCTGCAAAGCTGCCTCAATAGTTACTAATAAAATATTACTAAATAATGTTTTATACAGTATTGCAATATGACAAACGTGATATTGCAAACTATAGTATGATGCTGTTGATAAGCTTAATCAATTGCCGGTTGGCTTGCTATGGCGTTACTGGCGTAACGCAACTCGGCCCGGGTTGATGTGATACGCGAATTCTGGATGGTTTTTAATTTCTTTTCTACCAGTATCAGGTCAATCAGCCAGCCATGTGCCGATGCCATATCACGCGCCTCGAGCAGGTCTTGCTGCGCCAGAACAAAATCGCCGATGTCTGATTTTACACCGGCCAAATTCATCAGGTTATTGATGGTAAGCTTGTCGTTGTTTTGCTGGCGCGATAAGAAGTTGCTTTGCAAAAAGTACCATTTCGCTTCAGAATAACGGTTTTGCTGCACATATAAAAGCGCTAGATCGCTAAAGTTATAACTGGCTACATTGTAAATACGGAAACGCATATTGTGCTGTGCAGTACGCATTACAAAATGTTCGGTCAGGTCCATGGCATATTCGCTTGGTGCTACAGCTTTAAACCTCATCTTTTGATTTCTGCGAAGATCGGCCCTGGTAAAACGACTGACCGTATGATCCTGAACTTGTGTTAATAATGGAAAGCGTTCGTGCTTTGTAAACCACTGCGCCGAAGCGGACATACTGATAGCACAAAATAAGAAGAGTAGGGCTAATCTCATTAGATTTTACCTTTGAATGTATTTAAATTAACTAGTATGTAAATATAGGTGTATAATAGCATTGCTGATTATCATCAGCAAGTAAATATAAAAACTATTTATTGAAATACCTCGGCTGTACCATCACTAAAAGCCCATACCATATAAGGGTGAGTATCAGCATGGTATATTTCGCCCTCGGCACTAAGCCCAACCACCCCGGCAAAGCCGTCAAAGGGCTTTAATTCGTTTAAAGTTTTTTGGGTTGCCGCGGCTAAAGATAGGCCATCGGTAACACGTGTAACAATTTTAGTGGCTACAGATCCGCTTACAATATCTTCGCCCACACCGGTACACGAGATACCTGCAAACTGGTTAACATAATTACCCGCCGTAGTGGCCGAATCACTTACCCGGCCCGGCATTTCAAAGCCTTTGCCCCCGGTTGAGGTCCCTGCGGCCAGGTTACCATCCGCATCTAAAGCCACGCAGCCTACCGTACCCAAGCAGATCGAGTCGCTCAATTTCTTTTCATATTCCTGGCGGCGTTGCGGTATCTCTGTATTAAAATAACCAAAGCCCTGCTCGCGGGCAAATTCCTGTGCGCCCAGGCCACTCAATACACGGTCATTATGCTGCATCAGTTTTTCTGCAACCAATATTGGGTTTTTAATATCCTCTACATTAATAACGCCCGAAAATTTCTGGGTTTTCCCATCCATCAGCGCAGCGCTCAAGCGGATCTTGCCATCGCTCTGTATCTGCGAACCGGTACCTGCATTAAAAAGGTCGCAATCTTCCAGCAGCTGCACCGTGTAAACCACAGTTTCGGTCGCTGTATGGTTTTGTAGGTATTGATACCCCTGCTGCACAATATCAGTTAAAGCATCCTGCTTGGCCTTCTTTACTTCCTGATTAGTCAACGATTCGCTGAAGAACCCCCCGTGGATGATGAGTTTCATAATGGTTTAATTATTTCGGATGTCGAATGTTCGATTTCGGATTTATTTATGCTCTTCATTGCGAAATACGAAGCAATCTCAAACTTGCAGATCCGCTCTGTATATCGGGGATTGTTTCGTACCTCGTAATGACGGGTTGTGTCTAATTTTAATTGCCGGGGCGTTCCCCTCCGGGTCGGGCTATCTGTTACAATCCTCGCCCCGCTCGGGCTTTCCACTACTATGCCTAACGCAAGGATCTTGTCTCTTGATTCTTGGTTCTCGATTCTTGCCTCTCTTACTCAGTCTTTATCGGGCGCTTGTAAATAAACGCCCTCTTCTACCTTAACGGTTTTTTTGATCATTAGCTTATGTTGCTTCAAATCATATTTATCAAAAATAGACATTACGTGTACACGCAGGCTCTCTATCGATACCGGAGAGCCGATCTCTACATTATAAATATTGGTTTCTACAATGTTGCGGCCATCCACCAGGATAATTAGTCCGGATCCTATGGCTTCCATCATACTGCCCTCCGTAATCAGCAGGCCGGTATCTTCGCCCAAACCTATCCCCAAAATGCCGGGGTTGCTAGCCACTGCATAAAACAAACGCCCGATACGGCCGCGTTGTACAAAGTGGGTATCAATAAAAACAGAATCGATAAAACCAAGCCCCGCCGTAATCTGCACTTCGCCTTTAATAAGGGCCTCATTGCTTTGCCCTCGATAGATCATATTTGATGATGCCGCTGCCGCGCCGGCAGAAGTGCCTGCTATTACAAAGTTTTCGTTCTTGTAGCGCTCTTTCAGAATTTGCAGAAATGCTGTGCCACCAAAGATAGAGCTGAGGCGTAACTGGTCGCCGCCGCTAAACATTACCACATCGGCTTTGCGAATACGGTCAAGGTTGTCTTTTTGGGCAGCATCTTCCCTACTGCGGATATCCATAATGTTAACGTGGGATACATTAAGCTGATTAAAAGCCTTAATATATTCCTTACCCACCAGCTCGGGTATTTGCGATGCCGTGGTAATTACTTCTACAATAATACCTTCGTGTTTTCCCGATTCTGTGATGATACGTTTTAATATTCCGCGTTCAAAAAAACGGATATGATCGGTTGGTTTAATGTACTCTTCCTGGGCATTCACATTGCTGCCCATATCTACAGCACCACCTATAATAATCAGTTTACCTTTAGGAGCAGCCATATTTTAGTATGATAGTAAGCTACAAATTAACATAAAATCGCGTTAAAACGGCTAACAATCAAACAAATATTGCTTTTGCAGATTAAAGTTTCATCTGATTGTTACAATCATTAGATTTATAACAAATACGCAAAGCAAAAAATATCCCCATAGCATTTTATGAAAATTGAAAATATACAAGTACTCCGCGGACCAAATATCTGGAGCTCGAACCGCAAAAAGTTGATCCAGATGCGGCTCAACCTGGAAGAATTAGAGCACCAGCCAACCAACAAAATAGATGGTTTTTACGAACGCCTGAAAACACTGATACCAAGCCTGTATGAGCATCGCTGCTCGCCGGGTATACCCGGTGGTTTTTTTCAGCGCGTAATTGCCGGCACCTGGATGGGGCACGTAATTGAGCATATTGCTTTAGAGATCCAAACACTTGCAGGTATGGATACCGGCTATGGCCGTACCCGCGAAACACATACCCCTGGTGTATATAATGTGGTTTTTAATTACCTGGAAGAAAAGGTAGGGATTTTTGCTGCCGAAGCTGCCGTGCGGATTGCCGAAGCCTTAATTAAGGGTGATGATTATAACCTGGAGGCTGACATCCAAACCATGAAGGAAATTAGGGAAAATACCCGCCTGGGCCCAAGCACAGGGTCTATTGTGGAAGAAGCCATTGCCCGGGATATCCCCTGGATCAGGTTAAATAATCAATCGCTCGTACAATTGGGTTACGGTAAAAACCAGGTACGTATCCGTGCCACCATGACCGAGAAAACCAGCAGCATAGCAGTTGATTTGGCCGGTAATAAGGACGAAACCAAACGCATACTGCAGGAGCATGCCATCCCTGTTGCCAAGGGCATCACCATAACCTCTGTTGCCGAAGTAGCAGAGGCTATCCGTAAGGTAGGCTTCCCGCTGGTGTTTAAACCGCTGGATGGCAACCATGGCCGCGGTGCAACCATTAATGTAAAAACAGAAGACGATGCAATTGCTGCTTTTGAGCATGCCGCCAAAATATCACGTAAAGTAATTGTAGAGAAATTTATAACCGGGTACGATTTCCGTGTGCTGGTGATCGATAACCAAATGGTTGCCGCTGCATTACGCATACCCGCACACGTAAAAGGCAACGGCGAGCTCAATATTCAGCAACTGATTGATAAAGAAAACAGCGACCCGCGCCGTGGCTACGGCCATGAAAATGTGCTAACCGAAATTTCGGTAGACCGTGACACCATGGACCTGCTGGAAAAGAAAGGTTATACGCTGGAAACCGTACCAACTGACGGTGAGATCGTATACCTGAAATCGACTGCCAACCTAAGCACGGGTGGTACATCTGTTGATGTAACAGACCATGTACACCCGCAAAATGTGTTTATCTGTGAGCGGATTTCGAGAGTTATCGGCCTCGATATTTGCGGTATTGATATCATGGCCGACAATCTGACCGAGCCCTTAACAGAAAACGGCGGTGTTATATTAGAAGTGAATGCTGCACCGGGCTTCAGAATGCACATTGCGCCAAGCGAAGGCTTACCGCGTAACGTGGCAGGGCATGTAATAGATATGTTGTACCCTCCGGGTAAATCTGCACGAATACCTATTATTGCCACAACCGGCACCAATGGTAAAACTACCACCACCCGTTTAATAGCCCACCTGATTAAAAGCAGCGGCTACAGGGTAGGCTATACCACGTCAGACGGTATTTACGTGCAAAACACCATGATGCTGAAAGGCGATACCACCGGCCCGGTAAGTACAGAGTTTATATTAAAAGACCCATCGGTTGATTTTGCCGTGCTGGAAACAGCCCGTGGCGGCATCCTGCGCAGCGGCTTAGGGTTCAGCAAGTGCGATATCGGTGTAATTACCAATATACAGCCCGATCACCTGGGTATAGCTGATATTAATACACTGGAAGACCTGGCCCGTGTAAAATCGGTAGTGATTAATTCTGTTAAAAAAGATGGCTGGGGTATTCTCAATGCCGATAACGAATATTGCGTAAAGATTGGCCGCAAGGCTGATTGCAAGATAGCCTACTTTAGCCGCGACGAAGAGAACCCGGTTATTAAAGCACATTGTGCCAAAGGCGGCATTGCCTGTATTGCCGAAAACGGTTACATCACCATTAAAAAAGGCGACTGGAAAATAAGGGTACAGCGTACGGCATTGGTACCGCTTACGTTTGGCGGTACGGTATCTTTTATGATCGAAAACGTTATGGCAGCTACCCTGGCAGCTTACGTATGGGGTATTAAAACAGAAGAAATTAAAACCTCGTTAACCACCTTTATACCATCAGTAGCACAAACACCTGGGCGGATGAACATTTTTAACTTTAAAGATTTCCGCTTTATGGTTGATTTTGCCCACAACCCGGATGGCTACCTGGGCGTGAAGGAGTTTTTAAAGAGTATAGATTCGCCAATGAAGATCGGCCTGATCTCGGGCACGGGCGACCGCCGCGACGAGGATATCCGCGAGCTGGGGGCTATTGCAGCCACCATGTTCGACAGGATATTATTACGCCAGGAAAACCATACCCGCGGCCGTACCCGCGAAAACCTGCTGGGTTTAATGGTAGAAGGCATAAAATCTGTAAATCCGGATATGAACTTCGAACTACTAACTGCCGACCAGGACCCAATTGCCTATGCCATTAGCCTGGCCCAGCCCGGTACATTTATTACCACATTAAGTGACGCTGTTGATAACGCGGTAGAACTGGTGCAGAATTTCCAGGAAAAGGAAAGATACCACGGGATCTAGAATTTTATAGTCCCGGAGGTGCATAGATACACCATTTGCCAATGCGAAAAGCTCTCGTAACCAATGCTTATTTAATCTGTATTGGTTACGAGAGTTTTTCGCATTATTTGCAGCATAATAATAGAAACTAGTGCGTTGCAATATTTTCGTTAGGTATTGATGCTGATGCCTACCCTGGGTTCGGAATCACAAGGGGAAATAATCCAAAATCAAACATTCTAAATCACCCCCGTTGCTACCATATATTTTCCTAAATTTACCCGTTTAAATATCCATTATATTACAAAAATTTTGCCCATGATAATTGTTGGACAAAGCACGTTGCCTATACATGATTTTGCAGAGGTTATCTTTAATCACCAGCAAATTACGTTAGACCCAACGGCTTTAGATAAAGTTCAAGTCAACTATAATTTCCTTCAGAAATTTTCGTCAAACAAGTTAATCTACGGTATTAATACCGGTTTTGGCCCCATGGCCCAGTACAAAATTAGCGACGATAGCCTATTACAGCTTCAATATAACTTAATCCGCAGCCACTCATCGGGTAGCGGTAATTTACTGCCCGCACACCTGGTTAAAGCCCTAATGGTGGCCCGGCTGAACAGCTTTATGCAGGCACGGTCTGGCATACATCCCGATCTGGTTCATTTACTGGTTGATCTCATCAATAAAAACATTGCGCCATGCATATTTGAGCATGGCGGCGTGGGTGCAAGCGGCGACCTGGTACAGCTGGCCCATTTAGGCCTGGTATTAATTGGCGAAGGGGAAGTAATTTTTGGAGGTGTAGTTAGGCCTACGGCTGAAGTTTTTGCCGAGCAAAACGTTAAGGCATTAACCATCCATGGTCGCGAAGGATTGGCGATAATTAACGGCACTTCTGCCATGACGGGCATTGGCATGACCAACGTGATCCGGGCGCAAAAACTGCTGGATTGGTCGGTGATGCTATCATCCATGGTGAACGAAATTGTGGAAGCCTATGACGATCATTTCAGCTACGAACTAAACATTGTAAAACGCCACCGTGGCCAGAACGAGATCGGCGCACAAATGCGCGAGATCCTGAAAGACAGTAAGCTGATCCGCGACCGTTCTGAGCATTTATATAACCCGGACAACCTGGATCAGGAAGTATTTGAAGATAAAGTGCAGGAGTATTATTCACTGCGCTGCGTTACACAAATCTTAGGGCCGATTTATGATACCATTCAGCAAGCAGGTGAAGTGCTGGAAAACGAGCTGAATTCGGTAAATGATAACCCGGTTATTGACCACGAGAACAATAATGTTTTCCACGGCGGTAATTTCCACGGCGATTATGTATCGCTGGAAATGGACAAGTTGAAAATTGCGATCACCAAACTTTCCATGCTGTCAGAAAGACAATTAAACTACCTGCTGAACCAAAAACTGAACCAGAAATTCCCGCCGTTTGTTAACCTCGGTGTGCTGGGCTTAAACTTTGGCATGCAGGGTGTGCAGTTTACTGCGGTATCAACCGTGGCCGAGAATCAAACCCTATCGTTCCCGATGTATGTACACAGCATCCCGAACAACAACGACAACCAGGATATGGTAAGCATGGGCTGCAACGCGGCATTGATGACTAAAAAGGTGATCGATAACTCGTTTGAGGTGTTAACCATCCAACTGATGACCATTGTTCAGGCCATAGAATACATGGGTTGCCAGGATAAATTATCATCGGCATCGGCATCGGTTTATAACCAGGTGCGGGAAATCTTCCCGGCATTTATAGCCGATGTACCGCAATATAAAACTCAGAAAAAAATTAAAGACTTTTTAGAAACCGCAGGATCATTTACCCCTGCACAGGCCAGCTAGAACATGAAGTGCGCATTAATTACCGGTGGATCAAGAGGTATAGGAAGGGCAATTTGCATTAAGATGGCCGCGCTGGGTTACTACGTGCTCATTAACTATAAAAGCAACGCTGCAGAAGCGGCAAATACACTGCAACTTATTAAAGCGGCAGGAGGCGATGGCATGCTGTTACCCTTTGATGTAAGTGCCAAAGAGCAGGTGCAACAGGTTTTAAGCGGATGGATAGAAGCCAACGAAGACAAACCCATTGAAGTACTGGTAAACAATGCCGGCATACGCGATGACAGCCTGCTGGCCTGGATGACAGACGAACAGTGGGACGGTGTAATGAGCACCAACCTCGACAGCTTTTTTTACACCACCCGTTTGGTACTCAACAGCATGATGATGAACCGTTTTGGACGCATCATAAATGTGGTATCGCTATCAGGCATAAAAGGCCTGCCGGGGCAAACCAATTATTCGGCTGCCAAAGCCGGGGTAATTGGCGCAACCAAAGCCTTGGCGCAGGAAGTTGGCCGGCAGGGTATTACTGTAAATGCATTGGCACCCGGTTTTATTAAAACCGATATGACCGAAGGGCTGGACGAAAAAGAACTCCGGAACCAGATCCCGGTAAGGCGTTTCGGCTTGCCCGAAGAAGTAGCCCATGCAGCTGCCTTTCTGGCTTCGGCAGAATCGGGTTACATCACCGGCCAGGTTTTATCTATTAATGGTGGTTTATATTCTTAATAATTATGCTGCCGCAGTCTGCCATACCACTCATCCCGCAAAAGGCGCCATTTGTAATGGTAGACCAGTTGTTGTTTGCCGATGAAACTACGGCGCGGTGCAGCTTTATCATCAAGGCAGATAATCCTTTGATAAGCGATGGCCTGTTTCAGGAAAGTGGCTTACTGGAAAACATTGCCCAAACAGCCGCAGCCCATGCCGGCTACAGGGCTATTGCCGAAAACAAACCTGTTGCTGCAGGGTTTATCGGTGCAGTAAAAGACTTGGAAGTTTTCGCCCTGCCAAAAACAGGCGATGAATTGCTGACTGAAATTACTGTCGAAGACCAAGTTTTTGAAGTAACCGTAATTAGTGGCAAAGTTTGGTGTAATGATCAAATGTTGGCCAGTTGCGAAATGAAGATATTTGTACAGCACGATAAAGGGTGAGCCGCGAAATGGGAACTAATAAAACAGATGTATTTATTATAGCAGATAATATCTGCTCGCCCCTGGGCCGCACTACGCAGCAAAATTTTGAGCAGATAAAAAACGGCATTTCCGGTGTTCAAAAACATGATAGACCAGATTTATCTGATGTGCCTATAGCTGCTTCGCTTTTCAAAAACAACGAATTTTTTGTACCCGGAACGCACTCCTATACCAAATTTGAACAATTGCTTATTGCCTCTATTACCAATGCATTAAGCCATACCGATATTAAAGCAGATGACCCAAAAACGGGCTTAATCATATCATCAACCAAAGGCAACATTAGTTTATTAGAAACTGAAGAAAATAACTCTGCGTTGCAAAAACGCATCGGCTTAAATACTTCAGCACAATTAATTGCCGGGCACTTTGGGTTTATCAATCAGCCTATTATTATTTCTAATGCCTGTATTTCGGGTGTGATGGCTATTGTAACAGGGATGAGATTGATCCAGTCCGGGCAGTACGATCAGATAGTGATTACCGGCGCTGATGTAATTTCTAAATTTGTATTATCGGGTTTTCAATCCTTCCAGGCTTTAAGTACCGAACGTTGTAAACCCTTTGACAAAAACCGCAAAGGCTTAAACCTGGGCGAAGGTGCCGCCACGGTAATTTTATCGGGCGATGAAAAATACCAAGGAAACATCCGGGTAACCGGAGGCGGCATTACTAATGACGCTAACCATATCTCCGGCCCGTCACGCACCGGGCAGGAGTTGGGCGATGCCATTATTAAAGCGATGAACAATGCAGGGGTTAAGGCAGAAGACATCGGCCTCATCTCCGCACACGGCACAGCAACACCCTATAACGACGAAATGGAAGCCAAAGCGATAATGCTTGCGGGGTTGCAAAAGGCACCGGTAAGCGGCTTAAAGGGCTTCTATGGCCATACGCTAGGTGCAGCCGGGCTAATTGAAACCATATTGGCTAAACAGAGTATGGAGCAGAACACGCTTTTGCCTACTTTGGGCTTTCAAGAAACTGGCACAGCGCCACTAAATATCATCAATGCTGTAAGTAATGCAGCAATTAAACATTGTGTAAAAACAGCGTCGGGTTTTGGCGGCTGTAACGGCGCTTTGGTTTTAAGTAAATAAATTAGCAGTAAGAAAATTGTCGGCAGGTAAATACCATATCACAAGCAGCTGTATCATAAGCGGTAATACCGTTTACAAAAATGAGGTGCAGGTATTTGGGCAACCAGGTACTAATCCCGGCGATTTCCTGCTTGCTGTTTATCAGCACTTCGAACTTAATTATCCTAAATTTTACAAAATGGATAGCCTGAGTAAGCTGGGCTGGCTGGCTTCGGAGGTATTGTTAAAAGATTGCTTCGACAAAAACAAGTATGAGCACGAGGCAATTGGGCTGGTGTTAACCAACGCCAACTCGAGCCTGGATGCCGATCTGAAATATTGGGATTCTGTACATGATATGGCCAGTCCATCGTTATTTGTGTATACCTTGCCTAATATAGTAATTGGCGAAATTTGCATTCGTAACGGCTTTAAGGGTGAAGACGCACTTTATATCACTCCGCAATTTGATGCCGTATTTTTACAGCAGCAAGTGAACTATTTACTGGATAACGATATTTTAAATGCTTGCATTTGCGGCTGGGTTGATATGATTGGAGGGGATTATAAAGCGGCTTTATTTTTGGTAGAAGAAGATGAAGATGGGATTGAGTTTGAGATTGAGGAATTGAACAGGATATTTAATATAACATAAAGAACACACCCTAATGACCACATTTGCAAAGTGCAGAGTCTGTGCGTCCCCTCTCGAGCGGGAAATTGCAGGACATTGCTAATTGCACTAACATTAATTAGGGGTGTGTCCTAAACAATAAAGAATATATACACAATGAGTTCACCGGTTTACGTTGCAGGCTTAGGCGTTATATCTGCCATTGGAAACAATGTGGCAGAGAACCTGGCCGCGCTAAAAAACGGCAAGGCCGGCATGGCCGAAATTACCTACCTTAAAACCAAGTACGAGCACGAGATCCCCGCTGCCGAAGTTAAATTCAGCAATGAGGAACTGGCAGAAAAAACGGGGTTTGCCACGCATATCAGTCGTACGGCTTTACTAAGCAGTATTGCAGCGAAAGAAGCACTTGATGATTCGGGCGTTAAAAAAATCGACGGTCTGCGCATCGGTTTTATCTCGGCCAATACCGTTGGCGGCATGGATAAAAGCGAACATTTTTATGAAGACTTTTTAAAGGACGACCAAACCGGCGACCTGCTTGACGTATTAAACCACGGCTGCGGTAACATCACCGAACTGGTGGCCGATCAACTTGGGATTAACAGCTATGTTACTACCATCAGCACAGCCTGTTCATCATCGGCCAATGCCATATTTTTTGGGGCGAGGTTAATCCGTGCCGGGATACTGGATGCCGTAGTGGCCGGGGGAAGCGATGCATTTACCAGATTTACCCTAAATGGGTTCAATACCCTCATGATTCTTGATCGTGAGTTCTGCAAACCATTTGATGAGGACCGCAAGGGGCTCAATCTGGGCGAGGGCGCAGGCTACCTGGTACTGGTATCAGACAAGGTTGCACAACAACTCGATAAAGAATTGTACGGCAAATTAAGCGGCTACGATAACAGCAACGATGCTTACCACCAAACGGCAACATCGCCCGAAGGCGACGGCCCATACATGGCAATGCAGGGCGCTTTAAAAAGAGCAGGCTTGCAACCATCAGACATCAGCTACATTAACCTGCACGGCACAGGCACACCTAATAACGACCAAAGTGAGGGTACCGCAGTAATGCGTTTATTCGATGGTAATTATCCGCCGATGAGCTCAACCAAATCCTTTACCGGGCATACATTGGGGGCTAGTGGTGGTATTGAGGCGGTATTCTCTTTACTGGCGCTGAAGCACGGACTGGTATTCCCTAACCTGCGTTTCGAAACCCAAATGAAAGAGTTGCCCTTTGTACCTCAAACTGAATTACTAACCGATCAGCCTATCAATCATGTATTGTCGAACTCTTTTGGATTTGGCGGTAATTGTTCATCATTAATATTTTCTAAAGTCTGATGATGAAGCTATATATCCAATCGGCCTCGGCCATTTCCCCCCAGCATACTTTTGGTGATGTGCCATTACTGGCAGAAACCATTGTTTACGATATGCCGCGTTTGGCCGCCATTGAGCCGGACTATAGGCCTTTCCTCGACCCCAAATTAAGCCGCCGCATGAGCCGGGTAATTAAAATGGGGGTGGCAGCAGCCAGAGACTGCCTGCAACAGGCCGGACTTGTGCTGCCCGACGCTATTATTACAGGTACCGCCTACGGCTGCGTGGAAGATACCAACGTTTTCCTGACCCGCATTATTGAGCAGGAAGAGGAAATGCTGCCACCTACGGCTTTTATACAATCTACCCATAACACCGTGGCTGCGCAGATTGCCTTAATGCTGCAATGCCATGCCTATAACAATACCTTCGTACATAAAACTTTCTCTTTTGAGAGTGCTTTAATGGATGCAGCAATGCTATTTACAGAGCAAGAAGCCTCTACCATATTAGTGGGTGGCATAGATGAAATAACCGATGCCAACTATACTATTTTTAATCGCTTCGACACCTATAAAAAAGGGGCATTTACCAGTACCGATCTGTACCAAAGCAATACACCGGGTACCATTGCTGGAGAGGGTGCTGCATTTTTTGTATTAACAAACGAGCCGTCGGCAAAAAACATAGCCGGCCTCGATGCATTCCAAACGTTTTACAAGCCCATAGATATACAGCAAGCTATAGTCGACTTTCTAACTGCGCAATCTGTGCAGCTCTCCGCTATCGACCTCATTATTTCCGGCAAGAATGGTGATGCAGAAACAGACAAGCCACTCGATCAATTAGAAAATGGGTTATTTAAAAACAACCGGATTACCCATTATAAACATTTATGTGGCGAATACCCAACGGCATCATCTTTCGCTTTGTGGATGGCTACAAATGTTGTGAAGAACGGCAGCTTTATTAACGATAATGCCCCGGTTAAAAAGGTATTGATCTGCACCCATTATCAGAATAAATATTGGTCGTTAATGTTAGTTTCGGCATGCTAAAGGGTGATTTATATACTTTAAAGGATTTTGCGCACAGCGGTGGGGGCGTAAATGCTACCCTAGTTTTGAATCCTAATCACTCCATATTTGATGGGCATTACCCCGCACAACCGGTACTGCCGGGAGCATGTATTTTGCAGATGGTTAAAGAAATCTTGTGCTTGGCTATCACAGTAGACGCGATGCTGATTAAAGCCAATAGTTTGAAATTCCTGGCTATGATTGATCCGGCTTTGATGCCAGAGTTGGAATTTAAATTGTCTTATGAGGAGGTTGATCAGCAGTTGAAAGTTAATACGTCATTGCATT
Organism: Mucilaginibacter polytrichastri; assembly: GCF_001911425.1. GTDB lineage: Bacteria > Bacteroidota > Bacteroidia > Sphingobacteriales > Sphingobacteriaceae > Mucilaginibacter > Mucilaginibacter polytrichastri. The sequence continues at coordinate 4,947,648 of NZ_MPPL01000001.1, forward strand.
TTGAGCAAACAGTTTGCTTTAAGTTTCAGGGGAGTTTTAGAAGAATGTAGCATTATCAAGTAGAATCCGTTTTTCATTAGGATAGAAAGTGATTTTTGTAAAGCCTGTGGATGTTCATTTTTTTTTCTCTCAAAAAGTAACGAACCAAAGAAAAAGTCGCAGCCGGGCCTGTTGCATTAGGAGAGGCTATGTTAAGGTAGTAGCTGGGGTCGGCTCGATGAAAATTCTGGACCTTACGAGTGGTGGCCCGGACGCAAAAGCGAGGCCGTGTGGTAGCCATGTGAGGCGGAGCTTTTTTGCGTCTTGATCTTTTGCCTACTTTTGGATCAAGCCAAAAGTAGGTAGCCCTGCGGCAATGAGCAGACTGACGTAAATCATTGCACAACACATTCATAATAGTTTCTGCGTAATTTAAGTCAGTGCTAATAGGTCTGAGGTTGCTTCGTTCCTCGCAATGACGTGGTTTATGAGCGACTTGGGCTAAACTTATTTCGTTGAATGCTCTAAAATATAATCTGCCATAGAATTTACATCCACCAACACTTTACGGCCATCTTTGGGATCTTTAATGGTGATGCCGTATTCTTTTTTCAGCAGTACGATCAATTCCAGTGAATCGATAGAATCAAGGCCTAAACCATCACCGAAAAGGGGCTCATCATCTTTAATATCTGCGGGGGTAAGTTCTGTTAAATTTAAAAACTTAATGATCTGACTTTTTAGCTGTTCTTTCAGCGCTTCTTTTTCCATTATTATTATTCTCCTAAACCAGGTTCTTCTTTTTTAATCCAATGTATGCCACCAACTGTATCAGCATGGTAATGCCCAGCAAAGGTAGCAGATTTGGGATTACATCTTTCAGTTTTCCGCCGTCTAAAAACAAGCGGTAATAAGCCTCTATGCTCCAGTGCAACGGCGAAATTACAGCCGCCGTTTTAAAACCATCCGGCATGGCAAAGCTAGGTACCAATAGCCCGCCTATAGCTGCCAGTATCACAATAGATACCGCGCCGAAACCGTTAGCCTGCTCTTGCGTGTGCGCGTAAACACCCATACAAATGGCATAGCTAACCGCACACCAACCGCAAATTAAAGTTACTACAAGCAAAGCCAGATAGTCACTCGGCAAATTTAAGGCAGGTAATCCTATTAATGGAAACAGCCAGATCCCCATTGAAAATATAACTGCGGCCTGCAGCAAAGTAACGCCGAGGTATGTAATTTGTTTAGAGATTAGCGCCACCATAAAATCGGTAGGCAGGGTTTTAAGTCGGATAAAACTGCCGCTCAGTTTTTCTCTCACTACACTACCGCCAAGCGAGATGATGATAAAGAACATGGCAAATATGGTCCACGCAGGCACATTGTGTTGCGAGGCATTAGGCATAATAGTACCGCCGCTGATAGATACCGGTACCTCGTTAATTGTAGTCTGATTATTCAGCAAATCTTTCTCCAAAGCTTCTGGTAAGGGCTTTTCGTTAATAGCGAAGTAGAGTTGACGCAAGGTTTCGCGGCTTTCTACAATTTGCAGCGCGCTGCGTAAAGCGCCGTTGATAGAGAAGCGATACGATTGCTGTAGTACCGGCTGGAAATACATCGTCAGCGGATTTACCGAGATTTTTTTATTTACAGTATCACCATTTAAGCCGAAACTATTGAGTGCTTTTCCCGATACATTTTTAGCTTTAGCAGTGATTTTCTGTGTATAGTCGGCAGGAATTACAATAGCCAGCAAAGCGTCTTTTCCGCGCATGCGTTGTTTAATAGCTTCTTCAGTTTCGCTTTTAGGAATGTTGGCAATTTTAAACATCCCGATCTTATCTATGGATTCGATCAGCTGCGTGCTTAGCTTGCCGGTATCGCGGTTGCACACCATCATTGCAATGCGGTTTTTGTTTACCAGTTGGAAGGTACTGTTCTGGATACTCGTAACAATGACTACCAATATAATTGGCATCACAAACATCAGCGCAATCCCTACCTTATCGCGAAGCAAGATCCTGATGTCTTTAATAATGGTTGCTTTTAATTTATACATCAGTCGCGGTATTGTTTGCCGGTTAAATTTAAAAACAAGCCTTCTAATGTAGGCTGCCCGTATTTTTCCATCAGGCTCTCCAGTTGGCCCTGGGCAATAATTTGGCCGTCGTCTATCAGGGCCACTTCATTACATAAATCTTCCGCTTCGCCTAACTGGTGCGAGGTATAAACCAGTGTGGTACCAGCATTGTTTATCTTTCGTAAATAATCTATAATAGCATGTCGGGTTTGCACGTCCACCCCTACTGTCGGTTCATCCAAAATCAAAATAGCCGGGTTATGGATCACCCCTATTGCCAGGTTTACGCGACGTTTCATCCCGCCCGAAAATTTCTCTACGGGTTGGTTACGCACATCCTGCAAACCCAAAACTTCCAGTAATTCGGTAGTGCGTTGGTTGGTTTGCTTTTTGCTGAGCCCTGCCCATGCGCCAAAAAATTCGAGGTTCTCTGCCGGGCTCAGTTCCTGGTAAAAAGAAAAATCCTGCGGCACAAAGCCGAACAGCTTATTAACTTCTTTATCTTTTTTAATCCCAATAGGCTGTCCAAGTAACTTAATACTGCCGCTTTGTGCCGAGATCAAGCCGGTCATCAAACTCATCAGCGTGGTTTTACCAGCACCATTGGGGCCAAATAAGCCGAAGCGTTCTCCTTTCGGGACCTGCAAATTCAGCCCGGCAAAATGCACCCCGGTGTTTTCAGTATAACTAAAAGCCAGGTTATTTATCTCTACCGCTAAATTTGCCATTGCTACCATTTTATATTTTTGAGGCCCGTAAAGGCCTTACGTTCAATTTCGGCAATCTCTATCAAGTAATCGCCCATCTGGTTAAAATCGGCCTGCGAACCAAGCCGTCCTTTATATATCCCTGCAGCTAATACGGCTGCCGTACGCCAAAGGTCGCCTGCCTCGGTAAATTTTTCTGAACCGGCCAGCAGATCTTCATTCGGCAAAAACCCATGTGCTTCCTGCAAAAAGGCTCCATACATGTAACGGAAACCGCCACCACCAGTGCCGATTTCCTCTTGCATCCGCACCAGCTGAGCTAAATACAAGCCTGATTTTTCCAGACCTAAACTGTCGCGCCAGTTTTTAATGCGGCCTCCTGTAAACTTAATGCCATTTACACCAGCAAACCAGCCGGGGATATTCAGCATATTGCTTACGTTTAGTTTGATGCCGTTTTTTATTGCCTTGCGGATAGTATCATCCGTAACCTCAACACCACTGGCCGGGTAATAGATCTGCCCTTTAGGAGCTAGTGCTCCCTTGGCAAAACGTACCCGCTCCAACTCGTAGGTGGTAAGCGTGGTCGGTAATTCCATGATGGGGTCGCTAATGAGGTAGTTATCATCTTCTTTACCAAAAACAATTAAGTTATGAGCATTAAAGTGAAACCGGTACTCGCGCGGGAAATACGACAGGTAGTAAACACCAACCTGGCAACCTACCGGGCTACCGGCAGCTAAAGCATCCTGTAAATATTTCTCAGCTTCGGCTTTCGAGCTGAATTTTTTGCGAACGATGGGAATCCCCAGCGCCTTACAAGTACGCTTAAATATCAACCCCGGAAACGTGCGGAACGCAATTGCCGGGCCATTGTTAACTTTTATTAATGGTATATAGGCAAAAAACAAACCCGCGCCCATGCCAAAGGCTAGTGGCTCGGTTATTTTTGCAGCACCAATATTTTGTAGTAAACTCGAAGTAACACCTGATTCGCAATGTGCAGACTGGCGGTGTACAAAATCAACTCTCATGCACATTCATGCTTTTAAGGTCAGCAACCTTAATATTAAACGCCTCTGCGTATTTTTGTAATTTTTTGTCAGATAAACTATCGAACACTTCCGGCTTTAAATGACGTTTAATTTGCCATTGCCAAAAGCCTGTATAATCTGCCAGTATGGAGGCATCCATTAAGCGGTACTCCATAAAAAACAAGAGAGGGCTTGCTTCTTTATTTAACACTTTTTGTTTGGCTGTGGCTACGCGCTGGTCAATATCCTGCCAGGCTAAATCGAGGGCCTGAGCTTTTACCTCCCAGCCGCTACTTAGTTGGGTGGTGTATTTGCCGTCACTATCGGTGGCATAGCAAACCTCGCGGGTAATTTTACCCAGCGAACCCAAATCCTGCGGAACATCTTCCTTTTTCATGCAACAACCCCTTTCAATCTTGCTTACACCACGGTAAGCATCGCATACATATACGAAAAGCGCGAGCTTTCCGGAACCAGCAATAAAAGCTTTTCGCCTTTTTTCAGCTTGCCGGTGTTAAACATTTCATTAATCATGAGGTAAACCGATGCTGCGCCCACGTTGCCTACGGTGTACAGGTTAATAAACCATTTTTCGTAAGGGATACCCCCACCGTAAATCTGGATGAGGTCGTAAATTTTACTCTTAAAAAAGTCGCTCGAAATGTGCGGCAAAAAGTGATCGATATCATCAACCGTTAAACCGCGCTTTTCAAAAATCTCTTTTATTTTTTGCCCGCCAAGCGGTACAATATTATCGCTCAGTAAACCAATATCTTGTTTTACGCTGAAGATCGATTTATTCATCACCTCTTCGGGCGTAAAATCCATGAACCCTTTCAATGTGCCATCGGTTTCCTTTTCGGCGCCCATGTACATACAGGTTTCCATTTCGTTGGCGTATGATACCCCCTCTATCCAGTCCACACGCATACTCAGGCCTTCTGCATTGGGCGTATCGCTCATTAAAAACGCAGAAGCTCCATCTGATAGCATCCAGCGTAAAAAGTCCTTCTGGAAAGCGATATACGGGTTCTCATTCAGTTCTTTTATCTTTTGCACCTCTTCTTCAAACACGTCAGAAACCAGCAGGCCAGAAAAACGCTCGGACCCTGTAGCTATGGCATTTTTTACCTCGCCTGCCTTAATAGCCAGGTAAGCGTATTTTAAAGCATGCATCCCCGCGCAGCAAACGCCAGATGGCGATACCACCTCTATCGGGCCAATTTCCGGCAACCAGCCATGCGTCATTACACCGTGGCTAGGCATCATTTGGTCGGGCGATGAAGTTCCGCAGGCCAGCAATTCTATTTCCTTTAATTTTTCGGGATCTTTCTTAAATAATTCTTTAACAGCAAGGGCCGTCATTTGCGCATTAGTATGGGTTGATTTGCCCCCCTTTGCCAGCGCATAGTAACGATTAACAATGCCGTTATTACGCAGTACTATTTTTTTTGATTTGGATGGTTTATTATCTATATAACCCAAATAAGCCTCCATATCGTCATTAGCGACAGGCTCGTTCGGAAAAAACGCAGCAGTAGAATTAATATACACCTGATTAGACATCGGCTTTAATTTAGTAGTAAGTAGTGTTGTTTCTTGATTCGTATTCGTTTACCCGTAAATGGTCTTAGTAAAATATTATCTAATATGAGCAATACCGGAGCGCCCAAAAACAGGGCGATAAACAGGTAATATTTAAAGGCGGTTGTCCACGGTAGTTGATTTTTACGCTTGATAATGATCTTAGCCCAAACAGCAAAAATGATCCTGGCCTTACCTTCTATCACCATTAGCGGATATTTAATCATCACAGCACCATCGTCAACCATTTTTTGCTGCATGCCTTGCCAGTTGCCACTATCCAGATGCTGTGTAACTGTTGCTCCATAAACCTTAGTGCGTTCAATATCATCATCGCTTACACCCGGCTTTGGAAATACATTTAAATAACGCTCTTTTTTGCCGCTTAGCATCCAGTAAAATATGGTTACAAAGCTAATGGGGTTCGCGTGCCTATCTACTAACGCCACATTGCCTACATGGTTTGCACCGGCATCCGCTAATAGTTTCTTTATTTTATCAAACGCATTGAGCCACATATTGCGGCCTGCGCTAATGGTTACCACCGGAGTATCTTTAATTATGGCTTTAAACTTCGGGTCCTGCAATAAAGTGCTTGATGGGATGCTGGGCGATAAAAACCAGGGCTGATAGGCCAACACTACAAGGTCGTACTTTTCTTCTTTTAAAGTGTAGGGCTGCAATGGCCTTGGGTTACCTAATACACAATCAGGCATTACGCTAAAAAATCGGCTGCCTGTCCAGGGGAAATCATAATTAGTTTCCGGATGAATCTGCACTTTTTCTACCGACGCGCCAGATGTCGCCATAGGTTCTGTAAATGAGTCGATGATCCCGGCCATTTGCCCCGATTGGGTATAGTATATTGCTAAAATCTTTTTACTCATTACAGCACAAAATTAAAAATCTTCGGGGTGCAAAACTTTTGAGGTTTTGCTATACTCCCTTATGGCATGCTGTACAACCGGCGGCAGGCTTTTAAAGTGTTCTTTAATGTATGCCTTATCGGCATTAATATCGCTGCGGTACTTTACAATTTTAGGGGCATGCTCTTGTATACCGAGGCGCAGAAATCTAAATTCTGCATTACTGCTATCGGCCATAAAAGCAGTTTGAAACTTAATGCGCCCGCTTTTAAAATATTGTAGCTTATCTTTTGGCTTGCTTACCAGGCCTGCTTTGCGCATCAGCAAAACACCCTCATAAGCATCGCGATCTCCGGCAGGGGCACCGGCTATGGCATTTAATTCATCATTCACATCATCCAGTTTGCCCGAAGCCATTACCTGGTAAAATGCAGATTTCTCAAACTTTTGCCACAAACTTTCGGCTTTAACAAAACCGGTTAACGTTAGCAAAAACAATATAAAAACTATTCTTCCTTTCATAAAATTAGCTCAAGATCGTACCAAACATAATAAAATATAAACGACCGAACAACCACTTGTTAAACGCTGTAAGGCCGCATTATTAGTATGACAATTTTAATATTGTTTGGTTTAAACCAACTTCACCAGCTTCTCGCCATCCAAAATTGGGATAGCTGTGGTTATATCCACATTCAGGCAAAAGGCAATATCTTTTTCGATGCCCAGTTTACGCATCCGCTCGCCGTGCGAAGTTTTGCTGAGGTAGGCTGGGATATCGCCCTTGGCTAACTGGTACAGGTCATAAGCTGCAATGGCAGGGTCATCTAGTGTGTATTGACCAGATGCCTTGAGCTGGTCTATTACCGCACCCGCAAAAGCAGTATCTTCCAGGTTAAAATTGTTCTTCCAGCCGGCACAAACCAGCAGGATATTCTCATTCTGAACCTTCAGCCAGTTACTTAAAGCAGTAAGATTTAAAAACGATCCAATCACTACTTTTTTCGCTTTTCGTGATAAATGCAAGGCCTGTGTGCCGTTTGTGGTAGTTAATACTACTGTTTTCCCCGACACCTTTTCGGCGGTATAAGAAAATGGCGAATTACCAAAATCGAACCCATCCACCACGCTTCCATCGCGTTCGGCAGCCAGTAAATAGCCGGTTCCTTTTTCGCGGTAAGCCACACATTCTTCAACCTGAGCAACCGGGATTATCGCCTCGGCGCCATTTTCTATACCATAGCAAATTGATGATGTGGCACGAAAAATATCGATGATAACTACGATGTAATTTTCGACGTTGTAAAGGGATAGTAACGCCGGGGTAAGGCAAACTTCTAAGGATGGTGATTTCGAATTTTCCAATGCTGGTATATTTTCTATAAACACGTGATTGCGAGGTACAAAGCAATCGCAAACTTTACAGAACGGCTCTGTATATCGGCGATTGCTTTGTACCTTGCAATGACGGTAAAGGTTAAGATTTTAGTATTGATTCCTGATTCTCGACGCTTAATTCTTTATTTAAAAGGTGGTTTCACAACCTCAGCTTTCACTTTGTTATCGCGAATCTTGATATAGATCTCGGAACCTTCTTTGGCGAACGCATTGTTAACATAACCCATGCCTATGGCAATTTGTAACGATGGCGATTGTGTACCCGAAGTTACTTTGCCAATCACGTTGCCTTCTTCATCAACAATCTCATAATCGTGGCGAGGAATACCACGCTCTATCATTTTAAAGCCGACCAGCTTTTTGGCTACACCTGCAGTTTTTTGCGCTTGTAATGCGGCAGAGTTGGTAAACTCCTTATTGAACTTGGTTACCCAGCCCAAACCTGCTTCTAAAGGCGAAGTAGTATCATCTATATCATTACCATACAGGCAAAAACCCATTTCTAAACGTAATGTATCACGGGCCCCTAAACCAATTGGCTTAATACCGAAAGGTTCACCGGCTTCAAATACAGCATTCCAGATATGCTCGGCATGTGCGTTATCGCAATAGATTTCAAAACCACCGGCACCGGTATAACCAGTTGCAGATACTACCACGTTATCAACGCCCGCAAATTTGCCTTTGTTGAAAGTGTAATATTCCATCGAACCTAAATCGATATCAGTTAGTGACTGCAGCGCGTCGGCAGCTTTGGGGCCTTGTATAGCTAACAGGGAAGTACGGTCTGAGATATCTTTCATATCCACACCATTGGTGTTGAACTTAGAGATCCAGTTCCAGTCTTTTTCGATGTTGGATGCATTAACAACCAGCATGTAGGTTTTATCGTCCATACGGTAAACCAGCAGATCATCTACAATACCGCCATCTTCGTTGGGCAGGCAAGAGTATTGCACTTTACCATCATACAGTTTAGAGGCATCGTTACTGGTAACACGCTGGATGAGATCCAGGGCATTTTCTCCCTTAAGAATAAACTCGCCCATGTGGCTTACATCAAACACACCAACCGCCTTGCGTACGGTATCGTGCTCGGCGTTAATACCGTTATACTGCACAGGCATGTTATAACCTGCAAATGGCACCATTTTAGCGCCTAAACTACTATGTATATGGGATAAAGCTGTATTCTTCATGCGTTATTTTATGAAACGCAAAAGTAACATTATTACGTTAGTCCTTTAACACCTGCTGATAAAAAGCCACTAACTGATCTGTAACAACCTTAACATCGTGCACGCGCTCTACCAATTTGCGTGCATTACGGCCAAGTTGCAGGCAAAAATCTTCGTCTCTGATGCATTTAACCATGCAGTTATAAAACTCTTCGCGGGTATTGGCAATTAAAATATTTTCGCCGTGGGTATAGTTAATGCCTTCGGCACCTAAAGATGTGGAGATGATACATTTTTCCATGGCCATTCCCTCTACAATTTTAACCCGCATACCACCGCTCGATAAAAGCGGCACAATCATAATGGCTTTGCTGTTTACAAACTCCAGCGCGTCATCAACCTCACCCTGAATATAAATTTTGCCCATCACCTCATAATCATCAAATTGCTCTGGGATGTCATTACCGGCCACGTAAAATCTTGAGGTTAATTCGCCATTCATAAAATCGTGGTAAAAGGTATTCAGGAACCATTGAATACCTTCCCGGTTAGGCATCCAATCCAGCGAGCCTAAAAAGAACAAGCTCGGGAATTCGGTTTTGCTATAATCCGGATTGTACTTGTCCATAGCTAAACCAACCGGCAGAATATTTATCGGCGGCTTAATATCGTGCTCCAGCAGGGTGTTTTGATCCTGTACCGTAAACACGGTAATGGCATGAAAACGATTCAACTGATGCAGTTCGAATTTTTTGATGCGCGATGCCATAAGCTTCAGGTACCATTTTTTAAAAGGATCGCCTTTTTGTACCGCCAGCCGCTGCCAAACCTGGTGCTCAATATTATGCGACCGGTAAACCAGTTTGGCCTTGCTATACTTACATGCTGTTGAAATGTAGGGCGCTACAAACAGCCCTTCAAACTGTACAATATCATATTGATGTGCCTTTAACTCTTCGGCAAGCATTTTATCAAAGCCGTGGTTATAAAACCGATCAACGTATTGGGCCTGGTTCTTAAACAGATTAAGCGCGGCCTCATACATAGATATGCGGATATTGATGGGGTATAATTTGTATTTGATGCGGTCTATTAAGGCCTGCGACTCCTCACTTTCGTCGGGGTAGTGGGCGTGCTGTTTGGCATTAAGTGCAAACAGCGCAACCTCGTGGCCCAGATCAAGCAGGCCCCTAATTGTATTACATACCACAATGGGGTATCCACCATTCTGCGGAAACGGGATGCGGTGTGTAAGAATAAGTACCTTCACTGGGCTTTATTGGTTTGCAACAAAAATAGCATCCAAACCCGCCTTATCAAAGTATCTTTAAAAAATAGTTAATTGTGGGTCTGTAACCCTGAAGGTGCGGCGGTGATAAGGTGTAAAACCTTTCTCCAACACGGCGTTACGGTGTTTAATAGTAGGGTAACCTTTATTGCTGTGCCAATCGTACCCGGGGTGCTCGTCGGCTATCTGCTTCATAAAATCATCGCGGTAAGTTTTGGCCAGAATAGAGGCTGCGGCTATACTGAAATATAAAGAATCGCCTTTGATAATGCATTGATGCGGCGTGGTACCAAATTTATTAAAACGGTTGCCATCAATAATTAAAAACTGCGGCGGCATGTGCAGTTTTTCTATAGCCCGATGCATGGCCAAAAATGAGGCATTAAGGATATTGATCTGGTCAATCTCGTTATTATCTACAAAGGCAACGGCATGCGCTATGGCCTTTTGTTCAATTTCTATGCGCAGCTGGTATCTCACATCCTCGCTCAATACCTTCGAATCATTGAGCAGATCGTGTTCAAAATCATTTGGCAATATTACCGCAGCAGCAAATACAGGCCCGGCCAAACAACCACGGCCGGCTTCGTCACATCCTGCTTCCAAAAAATCGTACTGGTACCTGGCTAATAACATATTAAAATCCCGGGGCAAATATCAGAATTTAGGAATGATTTTTCTTTAAAAAATCCGCAGGGTTAGCAGGGTAATATCGTCAATGGCTTTCCCCTTAATCACCAGGTTAAGGTGGTCCATAATGGTTTGGTTAAACCTATCGGGATTTAAATGCCCGTTGTTAATTACAAACTCTACCAATTGCTCATCTTTCCAATGGGTATTATTACGCAGTTCGTAATCCATCAGGCCGTCGGTATAATTAAACACCAGCGATGCCGGCTTTACTTCAACTTCGCCCTGGTTTATAAAGGGCAGGCTATCAAACACGCCCAGCATAGTGGTACCCAGGTTTAGTGAGGTAGCAGTACCGTCTGCATATAATATAGGCGGGTTGTGGCCTGCGTTAATATAGTTGAGCGTACGGGTTTCCTCGTTATACTTAGCTATAAACATGGTAATAAAGCGTTCGCCTTTGGTATTGCGGATCACAATTTTGTTTAACCTTTCAACCACTGTGCTCAAATCGTTCTCTACTGTGGCCCAGGCACGTAAACTAGCCTGAAAGTTGGCCATCAGCAAGGCTGCCGAAATACCTTTGCCGGATACATCTGCAATGCACCATAAAAATTCGTGATCGTTAAGGCGGATAAAATCAAAATAATCGCCGCCGATATCCTGGTGAGGCAGGTATTTAGCGCCAATCTCCACCGCTTTATCTTTATGCAGCCTTAGTGGGATCAGCATATTTTGCACCTCAACAGCCAGTTCCATTTCGCGGTGAAAACGCTCGGTTTGTAATCGCTCGCGAAACAGTTTCTTATTCTCCAGCGCTACCACAATTACATTGATAAGCGTTTGAATAAAGTTAAGGTCATTGCTTACCATGTCGCCCGAAGTATTAAAATCGCCAATGAGGGCGTAGGCTAATGGCTTATTTTTATGATGAAACGGGATAAAATAATAATATTCACTTAAAATCGGGTCGCGATGCCCGGTTAGTATCATAGGCGATTTTACTTTGCCCAGCTTTTGGCACGATTTGATGAGCGCACCTGCATTTTCTATTTCGCCGCCATACTTTGATACACATACAAATGTTCCGCTTTTTTCTATCAAAAAACGGAGCTTACCAACCTGCAGGTAATTTTTTAAAATTACCTCGAGCATTTGGATAAGTACAGGTGTGGACGTATTTTTATTAATAGCCCGGGTAACTTCTAAAAGTGAGTTCAATTCAGACTGCCGTTTAAGCAGCAATCTTATTAACTCATCTTCGCCCGAATTTTGATCCGCGTATTCCATTAAATATTAGCAATCACGTCTAAAATAGAAAATTAATTGTTGTAAGCAGAAGAGTTTTTCATTTATCAGTTAGATTAATTATCTAACCAAACGCCCTTTCCAGGCATACTTGCGTGTATTACCCATAAAGCCTACGTAAACTACATAAAATATATGAATGGGGGATAATAGCAAAACCAGTTTAATAAGAGATTTTCTTTTAAAGAAAGATGTAACAGAGCCTAAAAATATGGCTTCAAACAGTAATTTACACACCAGTTCTGCCAAAAATAGTTTAAAAAGCACTGCGCAAAAAAATCCGCCAACCAGGCTAACCAGCAATAAGGCATTAAACAGCCAGATACCAACCGCCAGCGCAACCACCTTTTTATCCTTGTACCGGGTTGATTTTGATGCCCACCTACGCCTTTGCTGTAAAAAAGCTTCGAGGTTTGGTTTGGCATAGGTGTATACTATAGCCCGTGTATCTTTTAAAAACCCAATACGGCCGGGATACTGCAAGGCCACTTTTTGCAGCAACAACTCGTCATCGCCCGATGCCAGGTCGTCAATACCTTTAAAGCCGCCCACTTCATAAAATACATCCTTACGGTAAGCAAGGTTTGCCCCGTTACAGGTTGATGCCCTGCCATTGCCAATAAAAGCTGCGCCAATACCGATAAGAAAAGAGAACTCCAGGGTTTGCAAGCGCTCGAAAAAAGATTGCTCGCGAAAATAGGTAACCGGCGAAGAGATCATAACCGGGTTATAAGTTTCGTAATATCCTACAACGGTTGACAGCCATTGGCTTCCCATACGGCAATCGGCATCGGTAGCAACCAGTAAATCGCCGGTAGACCGGGCTATGGCTTCAGAAATGGCTTTCTTTTTATAAGAATTAAGCGCCTGATCTGCCTTCAATTGTAGCAACTTTACCCCCCTATCGGCATAGCTTAATATAATACCGGCAGTATTATCGGTAGAGTGATCGTCTACAATGATAATCTCGGTTAGCTGGTGCGGGTAATCCTGCGCCAACAAATCGTCAATGGTTTCTGCGATGTTATCTGCCTCGTTACGGGCGGCTATCAGTATGGTGACTTTGGTTTTGAACGGTTCGTGGCTAAGTTTAGGCTTTTTTATAAGCGCCCAGCCCCTGATTAGATAGAGCAAAACCAACAGATAAAAACCGGTTAGCAGCAAAGAAATACAAATGTATAAGGCGATCAAAAGAACTTCATTTTAAAAACAAATATAGAACCTAATATGGCCGGAACAATTAAATTGATAAACCATATGGATGATACCGCCGCAATTACAGCCACTTGCTGATCTGTAATATAGGCAAAAAACATAGTGGCTGTTACGCTGCGCACCCCAACATCAAGCAAATCTAACGAGGGCAAGATAGATTGGATAAAAAACAAGATCAGCACCATCATTACCATAGCAAATGCAGGCATTTGCGGTACCAGCAGGTGCAGCACCAGGTAATACTGAAAAGTAAATACCGCAAACCGGGCCAGGCAAAAAAGCATAATCCGGTTAAGCTCGGTTACGTGATAGCGGTCCATAATATCAAAAAAACGATGATATTTTTTAAGAAACCTCACACTATTAAGCACTGATACCAGCCAGCTTACATTAAAGAAAAACACCAGCAAAAGCGTAATTACCAGCATGCCCGAAAACACAGCAGCCAGGTAAAGCCAGATCTGCATGTGCAGAAAGGTGTAACCAAACCACAGCAAAGCGATAATACCCAGTACATTGGTGATAACCATTTGGCCCAGCGAACCTACCGCCATAGAGAAAACCCCATGAATGCGTTTACGTGGCGGTAAAAACATTACGCGGCCACCATATTCGCCCAGGCGATTTGGTGTAAATATGGCTAGGGTTAAGCCGCAAAAAACAGACTCGACCGCGCGATAAATACTGATGGGCGATAATACACGGGTAAGATAACGCCATTTAAGCGACTCCAAAAACCAGTTAAGCAGCATAAGCAGCAATACCAGTATCAACACAAAAATAACCTGCTCGCGGTTTAATGCCCCCGTTAATCTGCGAAACTGGGTTAAATTGGCATTATTACTTACCTTATGATAAATAAAACCAAACGCCAGTATAACTATAGTAGCCTTGATGAGGTAAGAGAATAATTTTTTTGCGACGCGGGTCAACTGCTTAAATTTGGTACAATGTTACAAAAATAGAGCAAGCCCAGGGCCTGCTCTACCTGTTCAATATTTTTTATGACACTATTTTAAACGGGCCTTCAAAAAAGCTAATGTATAACCGTATGCTTCTTTGGTAGCATTGCTATCATAAATAGGGCTGCTTGGGTTGGCAAAACCGTGGTCGGCATCGTATTGGTGTACGTATAGTTTTTTGCCTGCGGCTTTCATATCGTCGCCAAATTTGGCAACCACTTTGGGGTTTATCCATTGGTCTTTGTTGGCAAAGTTACCCAGCACATCGGTATGCAAGGTTTTTAGTTTGGCCACATCCTGCTCGGGCATGCCATAATACATTACACAAGCCACCGCCTGGTTGCCAGCCAACAAGCTGCTTTGCAAGCTCCAGCCACCACCAAAGCACCAGCCTAAAGTGGCAATATGTGCCCTGGGACCGGCATAAGCTATAGCACCGTTAATAATGGCCTGTGCCCTGTCATCTTTTACGCCCTGCATAAATTTGCCAGCCTCTTCCCGGGTGGTGGCAATTTTGCCATCGTACAAATCGAGGGCAATTACGTTCACATTGCCAATATCGTTGTATAACTTCTCCGATTCTTTTTTCACAAAATCATTCAGGCCCCACCATTCGTGGATAACTAACAGGTAATTATTGGTTGCCTTTTTTGCTTTCAGCATATAGGCCGAAGCCTCTTTGCCATCTGCTGTTTTATAAGTAATTACTTCGCCAATACTACTTTGGAAATGAATTTTTGATGGGTTAAGGTGCGCCATCCTGAAGTTTTTATTGGAGGCCAGCATAGCAAACTGCTGCGTAGCGCTCGGGTTACCACAGCATAGCACTTTACTTTGGGCAAAACCCATTAAGCTACCTGCAATAAACAAGGTAAGAAGTAATAACTTTTTCATAAAAAATGATTTGAGGTTATCATTATACAAATAACCGGGCAAGATGTTTAATCGCTGCCGAAGAAAAGAATCAAGAGACAGACATATTAACCGGTAATAGATTTTGTGATTTAATTCGCTAATCTGCTTGAGATTAGAAAACAAGCAGATCTCCGGAGAACAGTGCCATGCTGAGGCGAGGCATGTATATTTCGCTTCACTAATTGAAACAATATTAGAAATGGACTAATAATTTCTGCTTAGTCTGGCAGATACTGAATAAAGTAGAAGTTAAGTATATGCAGACAAGCTTAGTTATTAAACCTTGCTGCGATAGTTTTTACTACTAAGAACAGTGGTGCTGCCTGTGCTACGATACCTGCAATTACGATTGATGTGTTCATGATATTTAAGGTTAGGGTTGGTTATAGAAATATAATTAGTTATTGAACCTCGCTGCGATAGTTTTTACTACTAAGAACAATGGTGCTGCTTGTGCTACGATACCTGCGATTATGATTGATGTGTTCATGATATTTAGGGTTAGGATTCGTTATAGAAATATGATTAGTTATTGAATTTAGCTGCGATAGTTTTTACCACTAAGAACAATGGTGCTGCTTGTGCTACGATGCCTGCGATTACGATTGATGTATTCATGATATTTAAGTTTTAATTAACGTTTGATGTGTAGGATAAGGCAAAAGCTGTACCGATGGCATACAAATCTTAAATAAGGCTTTTAAATAGGTTTTGAGGCCCTTTTTACGAGTGGGGAATATTTCTTTGAAAGAAATACCGGGGAAAAGGTTGAGGAATTGGGGAATTTGTTTCTCCCACTATTAATGTTGAGGCATTACAAATGCCCAACCAATGCACGCGTTCACAAACGCGCGAGTGTGTAACTATTGCCAAAGCCCAGAATGAAAAGAGGAGAGGTAACTAAGATTTCTTACTTTAATATCTCCCTGATATCATCGGCAGTAAGCGTTTTAATAAAGCTTTCTTCGGTGGTGATGAGTGCGCGGGCTACGCTGAGCTTGCGTTGTTGTAAGGCCAGTATTTTTTCCTCTACCGTATCTTTAGTAATAAATTTATAGATGAAGATATTCTTTGTCTGGCCAATACGGTGCGTACGGTCAATGGCCTGCTGTTCAATAGCCGGGTTCCACCACGGGTCGAGGATGAACACATAGTCGGCACTGGTAAGGTTAAGCCCTACCCCACCTGCTTTTATCGAAATCAGGAATACACTCGTTTTTTCATCCTCCTGGAAATTCTTAACCACATCGCCCCGGTTTTGGGTACTGCCGTCGAGATACGCATAGCTAATATCCTGCTTATCCAGATAATCGCGGTAAATGCTCAGCTGCTTAACAAACTGGGAAAAGATCAGCACCTTATGCCCGGCTTCGAGCACGTTGGTGAGGGTATGTACCACATCCTCAAACTTACCAGAGTCGCCCTCGTAAGCCTCATCTATCATAGACGGATGGTTAGCAATTTGCCGCAGCTTGGTTAAGCCCTGCAATACCTGGATCTGGCTTTGCACAAACGTACCGGCCTCCAGGCCTTGCAGCAATTCGTTCCGGTATTCTGATTTTACCTTTTCGTAAACCTCGGCCTGTTCGTCACTCATCTGGCAATAAAACAGATGCTCGGTTTTAGGTGGCAGCTCGGTGGCCACCTGCTCTTTGGTACGGCGAAGTACAAAGGGCTTTATTAGTATTTGCAGCTTATGGGCCTTGTCTTCGTCTTTTTTCTTTTCTATCGGGGTAACAAACTCATCCAGGAAATATTTCTGACTACCTAATAACCCCGGATTAATGAACGACATCTGCGTCCATAAATCATTTACCGAATTCTCTACCGGGGTACCGCTCAATATCAGTTTAAAGCGCGACTTTAACTGCTTAACCGCCTGGTATGATTTTGATGAGGGGTTTTTAATGTTCTGGCTCTCATCCAATATCGTGTAATCGAACACAAAATCTTTCAACAGCTCTATATCTATCCGGCTAACACCGTAGGTGGTAACTACTACATCATAATTGGCAAAAACCTCGGCATGTTTATAACGAAAGTTACCGGTATGCACCATTAGCCTCAACTGGGGCGTAAACTTTTTAGCCTCGTTAATCCAGTTATAGATCAGCGATGTGGGCATAATTAGCAGCGAAGTGCTTTTGGTACCGTTGGCTTCAGCCTCTTCTTTATTTTTTTGCAATAGGGCTAAGGTCTGGATGGTTTTACCCAAACCCATATCATCGGCCAAACAGCCGCCAAAATGGAATTTCTTTAAAAAATGGAACCAATTATAACCTGCTTTTTGGTAACTGCGCAAGCTTCCGTTAAAGTTCTCCGGCATCGGGATATCTTCCAGATCATCAAAATCTGTTAGCTTTTGCAGCTTGCGGCTCATGGTAATGCTGGCCAGCTCGCCTTCGGCCAATTCATTGATGAGGCCGATGTGATGTTTCTTTAATTTCAGTTCCTGGTTGCCATCGCTAAAATGGAGCAGGTTGCTGTATTGCGAAAACCATTTTTCGGGAATCACTGCTATCTCGCCCGAAGGCAGCATAAATTCCTTCTTCCGGTTCAGGATGTGGTTACGCAGCTCGATAAACGGAATCTGGTATGGGCCGAAATATACCACGGCATAAATATCGAACCAGTCGTTACGCTCGCTTACCTGCAAATCTATTTTGCTGCTGCCAAACAGGTAGCGCTTGTTACCTTCGGGCTGCTCTATAATAAAACCTTCGGCCTGCAGCTCGTCGTGGTGCTGGTTAAGCCATTCCAGTACAGAAAAAGCGCGGTCGCCGTCGTCGCCCATATCAACCTCCAGGTTTTGAAACAGGGACGATGCCGGTTTAAGGCCCATATTTTCCAGAATTTGTAGCTTGCCTTTCTCCCAGGTAACAGAACGTTTAATGCGATGAAACAGGTAATCATCATCATGATGTTCTATCCTAACCGAAACCTGCCTGCCATCCCCGTAAGGGAAAATATAGCCGGCATATCTGAAATACAGCTGCAGCTGCGATGTGCCGCCATCTACAATAATTGGTTTCAGCATGGGCACGGCATCGTACTTTTCGGTATTAATGGTGAAGCCTTCGGCGTGTACATGGTGCTTCTCAATAAGCGGCGCTACAAAACGCTCCATATACGATTGCTCGGATGTACGCGGAATAGCGATGAACCGCTTATTTAAAAACGGCAGTAGTTTTTTGCCCTCAATATCTTTTTCGAAGTAATATAATGTGTCATCCAGCAGCAGCCAGGCTGGTTGGTTACAAACTATTTCGGCACCTTTAAACATAAACTCAATGCGCATGTTCTGGTACTTAATGGTTGGATAATACCTAATCTCGGTTTCATTACGTTTAAAATGGAACAGAATGGTAGCAGCTTCTGTGGCAATATTAAGCTTGCGGCCGGCCGGGTAGCCTTCTTTACTCATCAGGTAAATTTCCTTATCACGCACCGAATTAAACACCTCGGCCATTTTCTTCTCAATCTTCGGGCGAATAACATCGAACAATTGCTCGTTAAACACCTTACTGAAAAACTCGTACGGGCGGATGGGTTTCTTATAATATTTTTTGATAATGTTGCCCTGCTCAATGTCCTCTAAAACTTTAATCAGCTTAAAATCGCTTTCGTTTAAGCAACTGCTAAACTCTGATGCCGTATTAGAAAAAAGACGCTGGTAGGTAAGCGAAAATTCGCCATTGGGGTTAAGCTGCACAATGTGCGGCTCTATTACATAAGACAGGTACTCGTGCCTGGCGAGGGAGTAAATAATCTGGCAGGGTTTGGTACTGTCTACGCGCAACATAAATTTGGTAAAAAATTTATTGAAGCTACAGTAAAGAAAAAATTCAAACGTAGTTAGAAAATGTAGCAACTAAAAGCATTTGAGCCATTATTTTTGCCAACAGTGTTAATAAACACCTAAATGTTGACGTTCCGAAATTTTATTACCCTATTGCTGAATTTATTAGTTAATAGTTGCAAGGCGATCGCTTGTTTTTACCTGGCAATAAACACCCAGCCAGATTGTTTCGGCAAATCATCCTCCTGTAAGTCTATTATATAATAATAGGTACCCACAGGCAGTAGTGCGCCATTAAAAGTAC
Source organism: Mucilaginibacter polytrichastri (assembly GCF_001911425.1). Classification (GTDB taxonomy): domain Bacteria; phylum Bacteroidota; class Bacteroidia; order Sphingobacteriales; family Sphingobacteriaceae; genus Mucilaginibacter; species Mucilaginibacter polytrichastri. Next base: position 4,966,898 of record NZ_MPPL01000001.1, read on the forward strand.
CATCCCACGGAATGCCGTAGCCCCTGCTTTGAAATACCTGCTGGCCATAGCGGTTAAATACACGGACCAAAGCATTGGGGTAAGTTTCAATATTTTTGATGTCCCATTTATCGTTAGTTCCGTCTCCATTGGGCGAAAACGCATTGGGTATGGTTAACTGTTGATAAACCCTTACAAAAACATCACTGGTGCTGATACCGCAACCCACAGCAGATTTGACAAGGAGCCTGTAAGTGATATCTTGAGGCGGCTTGGCTATTGGTGTTAAAGAAGTTGGATCATCAAGGAAATACGGCGATGTCCAATCCGCTGATGTCCAAAAATGACTTACACCGTCACCCTGCGCTGTTCCGTTTAGCTTTACGGCTTGGCCCGCAAATATTTTAATGGTTTTCCCGGCATTAGCTACCGGGTTTTTCAAAACAGTAACAGTAACCGAAGCCGGCGGTACCGGGGCACTACAACCGTCGTTACTTACGGTAAGCGTATAGGTAGTAGTTATAGCCGGCGTTGCAACGGGGTTGGCAATATCATCATGATCCAGCCCTGCTGACGGGCTCCATTTATAATGGGTAGTGTTAAGTGCATGTGCCATCAATTGTACACTGCCGCCTTCGCAAACAGGTGCTGGTTGCGTTATTGGGTCTATCGTTGCGGGTTGGTAAACGGTAACGGTAGTACTTGTAAAAGTTGGGCAGCCATTGGTGGTTATTGTTAAATGGTAGATGCCGCCATCGCTTACAATAGCAGCTGGAGTAATTGTTGGATTTGGGCCCGGATAATGAGTGCCGTTCGGCGCAGTCCAGTCATAAGTATCGCCACCAGTAGCACTTAACTGCAAGGGCAACCCCCACGCAGATAGCGGCAGTTGACGCCAGCGTATTTGCAGGATAAGCATATACGTTGATGGTAAGCGGATCAGAATAAATAATGCAATTGGACGACGTTTTTGTACCATCCAATACTCCAATGCGGTACTGATAGATTCCTGCGGCGGCATTGGGCATATCCACAGTGAGTTTCGCGGCAGTTTGTCCTGCTATATTATTCCACCCATTACCATCATTCTTATTTAATTGCCATTGATAGGTTGGCGTTGTGTAACCGTTCTGGCTGGCAATTAGCGTGTAATTTACCGGGTCGCCGGCACATTTGCTTTGGGATGCAGTGTTGCCAACACTTGCAAAACCTGTTTCTATAACGGGGCCGTAAGGGCTAAAGGTAATATCATCCAATGCAAGATCATTTCCATTACCACCAGGGGCATTATTGCGCATTTCAATAATAATATCGCCCGATGCCGGCGAAGTAAATGTGACCCCGTATGGCATCCACTGGTTATTGAATTGTGACGGTATTGGCATAGTATTATACGTAGCTAATGCGTTCCTATCTTTATCTAAAATGCGAAATGTGATATTAGGCTCTATAAAACCATTAGTTTGGGGTAAAGCCCTCAATACATTCATTATATAGGCATTAAACAGGTAAGGTGTATTGGGGCAAAAATTACTTCCTGCTATTGTTTTAGTGTAAAACACACTGGGGGTTATTGATGCATTAATTAACATAAAGTATCCGTTAGGGTCACCTGTATGATCGCTGTGAATTACTTGCCAGCTACTGTTAAAGCACCCTCCCGTTGAATTAGTAATAGTGTAAAATTCATCGTCCGGACATGAGCTTGGAGTAAATTTCATGTTGGTAACACCCGCATCCAATGCCTTCCCGGGTTCAGAGCCTGCACCAAATGTTTCATTAACAACCGGCTTACCCAAACTGCCCAGTTGTGCACGGGCTGGTAATGCAAAAGCCAAACAACCTGCTAATAATAAAACCGAAATAAATGAGCGCATTAGGTTAAGCGCAGAAAATTACGCCGGTAGTAAAAGTACTAATTTCATCGCTTGATGAAATATTATTTCTCCACTTATCCGCAAGTATTCAGGCAGTTACTCCTAATTAATCTAAAGTAATCTCTCCTTCAAATACTTTTACAGCCGGGCCTTCTAAAAAGATGTTGGTAAAGTGCCTGCCATCGTTATTAAAGCGAATGTTTAAATCTCCGCCCAAAACTTTAATAGGTGTGCTAATGGTACCTGTTTGGCCGTTATGTTTGGCCATTGCTAAGGCAACTGCTGTAACACCGGTACCGCAGGCATACGTTTCGTCTTCTACACCGCGCTCAAAGGTGCGTACAAAGTAACCGCCGTTATCGGCAGCTTCAACAAAATTTACATTGATGCCCTTTTCGGCGTAGGTTGCATTATTGCGGATGGCATAACCTTCGTGATAAACGTCTTTTTCTTTTAAGCCCGTGGTTAGCTGCACATAATGCGGCGAACCGGTGTCTAGAACATAGGCTTCGGCATCGCGGTTAATATCCTCCACGTCTATCATTTGCAGGCTTACCCAATCGCCGCTTGCTGCAATTTTGGCATAATGCGGGCCATCTACTGCCAAAAAGTTGGTTTCGGTGTCAATTACATTCAGGTATTGGGCAAAGGCTACGATACAACGGCCGCCGTTACCGCACATACTGCTGGGCTGGCCATCTGCATTATAGTATACCATCTTAAAATCATACCCGGGTTCGTTCTCTAAAAACATAGCACCATCACCTCCAACGCCAAAGCGACGGTCGCACAACCGGGCCACAAAAGCCGGATTATGATGATTTACCGTGTTTTCACGATTATCAACCAGTATAAAATCATTACCGGCCCCCTGGTATTTATAGAATTGTAATTTCACTTTGGATATTAAAATAAGTAATGTTGCAATAGCTGCGCCAAACTTGCTTCATATTAAGCTGTTTGACCCATAAGCCCATTTTAACATTTTTTAACAAATTTGCGAATAACTTCTTATTGTTCATACCGTCTTAATGGTATTAAATTTGACTATTTAGTTTCACAACAAATAAAGTAAGTAAAAATTATATATGAGAAAGATAGGTTTAACATTGTTAACCGCCTTTGTTGGCGGGGCAATGGCGCTCGGTACCTATAAGGTATTTGAAAACAAGGCTCAAAACAGCATGAGTTTCGAAGATCGCCAAAAAGTTTATTTCGCCAGCAACAAATCAGCCGCCATTACATCGTCGGCCGGGGAAGTTGATTTTACACAAGCTGCAGCAGCAGTAACGCCAGCTGTGGTTTATATTCGTACTACTTATGCCGCCTCTGCAAGCAACGGCGGCCGTGACCAGCAAATGGAAGATCTGTTTGGCCAAATGTTTGGCCAGCGTGCCCGTCCGCGTTCGTCACAGCCGCAAATGGCGTCAGGTTCAGGCGTAATAATTTCGCCCGATGGTTATATTGTAACTAATAACCACGTGGTAGAAAAGGCTGATAAAATTACCGTGGCCTTAAATGACCACCGCACCTACCAGGCCAAAGTGATTGGTACCGACCCCAATACAGACCTGGCACTGATTAAGATTACGGCCACTAACCTGCCAATTGTAAAATTTGGCAACTCTGACGATGCACGCGTGGGCGAATGGGTATTAGCTGTAGGTAATCCCTTCAACTTAACATCAACCGTTACTGCAGGTATCATCAGCGCTAAAGGCCGTAACATCGGCATTATTGGCAGCGAAGATAACAGCGATGACGACAATCAAAGTCCGTTTGGGCCAACCCGTAACCAACCGAATGTGCCTAAGGTTAACAAAGCGATAGAATCATTTATCCAAACAGATGCTGCCATCAACCCGGGCAACAGCGGCGGTGCCTTAGTAAACACCAAAGGCGAGTTAATTGGTATTAATTCGGCCATTGCATCACATACAGGCTCATATGAGGGTTATGGTTTTGCCATCCCGATTAACCTGGCCAAAAAAGTATTGGATGATATTGAAAAATATGGCAGCGTAAAACGTGGTTATATTGGCGTAAGTTTCCAGGAGCTGAATGAAGATGCTGCCGAGAGACTGAATATTAAAACCACCAATGGTTTATATGTAAGTGAACTGGTTGCTGGTGGCGGCGCAGAACAAGCAGGTATCCGTAAAGGTGATATCATAACCAAAGTAGATGGCACCACCATTTATGAATCGTCTGACCTGCAAGAGCGCGTAGGCCGCTTACAACCTGGCGACAAAGTAAAACTAACCGTATTACGCGATGGTGGAACAAAAGAAATTGCCGTAACGCTTAAAGGCGAGCCGGGTGCTGCCAACCGTGTAGCGGCCCGTTCAAAATCTGCCGAAGAATTGTATAACAAATTGGGTGCAAGCTTTAAACCGCTTAGCCCGCAAGAAAAAACCAAACTGCACGTAAACAGTGGCGTAGTGGTAACCCAGGTACGCTCTGGTGGTTTCTTTGACGAAACCGATATACCGGTAGGTTCTGTAATTACCAGTATTAACAAACAGCCAATAAACGGTGTAGCCGATATTGACAAGGCCATAACCAATACCCGCAACGGCATGGTTATTATTACCGGCGCATACCCCGATGGTACCAGCTTTAGCAATACTTTCCAGGTACAATAATTAAGGATGGATTATAAAACAAGAAGACCCGGCCATAAGCCGGGTCTTCTTGTTTATTCAAACACTTGTCCTTCTGACGAAGGAAGAATCTT
>NZ_MPPL01000001.1:4971500-4981150 GCF_001911425.1 Mucilaginibacter polytrichastri
TGCGATCACCTAGCGGCTCAGCAGGGCGAAGAAGATAATTAATTCGTTCTTAACGCTCTTATTCCGCTATCGGTTCACTGCTATTAAACTCATTTATCAACTTCAAAGCATCATCCACTTGCTGGCTGTTTACAATCACTTTAATATTGGCCATGCCGCCAGCATCGGCCAGGTAGGGCGCAACGGATCCCAGTAGTTCATTATTTAAAAATGCCTGGATATTGTTGTCCTCCAGTATGTTTTTAATCATTGTGGCTTTCCACAATTCGCCAGAGAATACTTCGGCGGTTTTGTCTTCGTTTTTCATAATTATTATAACCAATTGATCATTTCGGGCAGAATTTAGGCCGAAATGAATGTATGCTATTATTTTCTCAGATACCTTAACGTATAAAATACACTATCAGAATAGTGATTTTATCAAAAAAAAGCCCGATATGGTGTTCTTCACAAAAAATAAAGGTTTTCATTGATACATTTTTAACATTATATCAAAAACGTTACAACTAGTAACCTTTTGTTAATTGTGTTCGTTTTATTGATGTAAAACCTTAACATCATGAAACATCCACCATTAAAATACTTGATACTACAGTTTGTAACAGCTGCAGTAATCTTATGTTTAGCTGTGTTTATGCACAAATCATAAAACACATTGCCTGGCAACATTAACCAATTAAGCCGGAGTTTACAATTAACTTCGATAAATTGGATGTGTTGCTAATTTCAATAGCAAACCACTATCTTTGCTGTTAATGAAGATATGTGCCGAAGCTGAACTAAATATACTAGAACAGACCCTACTATTACTACCTGAAAAAGCAATTTACTGGCAACAAGAAAATGCGCTGATAGCCGCAGATGTACATCTGGGCAAATCGGGGCATTTTCGCAAGGCGGGTATAGCCATTCCTCAAAACATTGCACAAGAGGATCTGGCTGTACTGTCTGACCTTATTGCGCAATATAAACCTGCTAAACTTATTTTTTTAGGTGATCTGTTCCACAGCGAACTAAATACCGACTGGGATTGGTTTGCCCTCTGGCGCGAGCAATTTCCACAGCTTCATATCATCTTGGTAAAAGGCAACCATGATATTATTAATGATAGCCATTACCACCAGCTCAACATCGAAACACCGATGGAATACAGTATCGGACCGTTTTTGATGCTCCATCATCCGTTAACTGATGCCAAACTTGTTAATGCTGAGGGCTACGTGCTTTGCGGCCATATCCACCCCGGTGTTCGCATGCACGGCAAAGGCCGGCAAACGCTAACCCTGCCCTGCTTTACCTTTGGCGATAAGCAAGCCATTTTACCCTCTTTCGGTAAGTTTACCGGCAAGGTGGCCATTCGCCATAAAAACGATGATTCTGTTTTCGGGGTGCTGGACAATAAGGTGATTAGGGTTTAAGAAGAGAGACGAGAGACAGGAAACAAGACACGTACTTCGGCAGTAACTATAATTCCTTTTATTTTCTTTGTCATATTGAGCGCCGGTAAAACATGCTCTTCACCTTGTATTTCAACCTGGCATATCGAAGAATATTCTTCCTTCGTCAGAATGACAAATATTATAACCTAGCCTTGCGTCTGCTCCGTATTCGGCCGCTCTTTCCACTTTTTCATCGCCATATCAATTAAGATAATAATAACCCCTGTAGTGATCGAAAGATCGGCCATATTGAATACGCCGGTATGGAAGGGCGGGAAATCAATATATAAAAAGTCGGTTACCGAGCCGTGAATAATTCGGTCAAACACATTGCCTGCACCGCCGCCAACCATAAAGCAAATACCAATAACAGTAGCGCGCGAAAGCCTTGTATTGGTAATGAGGTACCAGATTCCCCAGATCAGAAAAACACCCGGGATAACAGAAAGTAAAATGGAGTGCAGGTAGCCCGGTATCTGGTCGCCCAGGCTTAAAAAAGCGCCGGTATTCTCTACCCTGGTCAGCATAAAATGATCGTGCAGAAAACGCAGACTGCTATAGGCCTCTATATGGTTCCGCACAATAGCTTTAGATACCTGGTCGCAACCAACGTTTAGCATTATAATGGCTATAATTATTGCAGCTCTTACCAGCTTATCTATTTTCATTGTGCTATTCTTAGCCCCTTTACCTTGCAGCAAAAGGGTTTCAAATTTATTAATAAAATTAGTTAAATGCCTACTGGTTTTACCTGTTAAGCAGTCAACCCCAGCAGGGCTACCCCTATTACAGCTTAAAAGTTTTCTAACAATTAAACTTATTCACCTATTTTAGTGTTTCATCCTCTATAGAATGTTAGCCGAAAATTTAAAAGATCAAACACTGGCCTATCACCAACAGCTTGAAAAAAAGCTGGTTGGCCAAATAAAAGGACTTACCAGCCAGGCAGATTACCTGCAGTTGCTACAGCTTTTTTATGGCTATTTTGGTGGCCTGGAAGACCGCATTAACCTGTTTATTAACCAGGAACAAATGCCAGACCACGCCCAGCGCCGCAAAACCGAAGCCATAGCCGATGACATTATTGCACTGGGTGGCCAGCCTGTTGCCAAAGCCACAGGCAACGAGCTACCAGAAATAAATAGTGCAGAACAAGCGTTTGGGGCGCTTTATGTAATTGAGGGTTCAACATTGGGTGGCAGCATTATCGGCAAAATGATATCTGGTAAACTGGGCCTTAATACCGGGCTTTCCTTTTTTAACAGCTATGGCGAAAACACCCATCAAATGTGGGCATCGTTTAAAAACATACTTAACAACCAACCATCCGATACCGAACAAACTATAACCGAAGCCGCAAACAGTACCTTTTTAAAATTTAAAAACTGGATAGAGCAGCATGGCTAAAAAGAATTTCGATTCGGAGTTTTGTGGCAGCTTGCCCCTGCACAATATCAATCAAATACAGCCTCACGGTTATTTGCTGGTATTGGATCAGCAAACGCTTGATATTATACAGGTTAGCGAAAACATAGAAGAGCTGATGGGTATTAACGTAATAGACCTGGTTAACACCTCTTTTATTGAATATATATCAACAGAACAGTCTGAAATACTGCTAAGTAAGTTTAAACCCGGTTTTTCAGAAAAAATCCCCCTTAGCTTTAACATTACCTGTAATGGTAAATTGCGGCAACCGCATGCTTTGGTACAGGCCAAAAACAATTACCTTATTTTAGAGCTGGAGCATATAAAAGAACATAAAGAACGTTTTTTTACCGATGTTTTCCAGGAGATAAAATACGCCATGGCGGCCATTGAAAATGCCGGCTCGGTACAGGAGGCCTGCGAAATTGCCATTTACGAAATCAAGCAACTCTCTGGCTTTGATGGCATTATGATGTACCGTTTTGATAGCGACTGGAATGGAACCGTTATTGCCGAGCAAAAGATCGCCGGTATGGAAAGCTACCTGGGCAATACCTTCCCGGCATCTGATATCCCTAAACAAGCGAGGGCTTTATACCTCAAAAACCCATACAGGTTAATCCCCAACCGCGTATACACGCCAGTTAAGCTTTACCCGGTTATTAACCCGGTTACCCATACGTTTATTGATCTGAGCGATTGTAACCTGCGCAGCGTTGCAGCGGTACACCTCGAGTATTTGAAAAACATGAAAGTAATGGCATCCATGTCAGTCCGGGTAATTAAAGATGGGCAGCTTTGGGGACTAATTGCTTGCCACCATGTTACGCCCAAATATTTAAGCTATGAGCTCTGCTCTGTTATTGAGTTGCTCTCTAGCGTAATATCAAACAAAATTTCGGGCATTTATAACCAGGAAGAATTTGATAAGGCGGCTTACCTGCACCAGCAAAAGGCCGCTTTAATTGAGCAGGTTTATACAGAGCAGGATATTGCCAAGGGTATTTTAAATATGGAAAAGCCCAATCTCTTGGCTATGTTTAATGCAACCGGCGCCGCAGTAATTAATGATGGCCAATTTGATACCTTGGGCAATACCCCCGGGCTTCATTACCTGGAAGACCTGACACTATGGCTGGAGGGAAAAAAAATTAACAGTGTTTTTGAAAGCAGCAACCTGGCTTCGCTTTATGATGATGCTGCCGACTATGCCGACATTGCCAGCGGCATACTGGTAATTCCTATTAATGGCGACAAGGGTAACTTTATCCTTTGTTTCAGGCCAGAAATTATCCAAACTATTAAGTGGGGCGGAGACCCCAACCAGGCCATCAACTTCGAAAAAAATGGTAAAGCCTACCACCCCCGCAATTCGTTTAAACTATGGCAGCAAATGGTTAAACAAATTGCCGCACCATGGACACCGCAAGAACTTGCCGCTGCAGAAATGTTCAGAAGCTTTGCTTTTGAATTTCAAACCAAACAATTGTACAATTAATTTCTTTTAGAAATTATTCAATTCCCAAAAATACGACTGCTAACAAGTATGAGCGAAGCAAAACCATCCACTACAAAACAAAAAACGGCCGCTGTTGGCCAAAAGTATGTTGTGGCAATTGGCGCTTCTGCGGGAGGCCTGGAGGCCATTCATGAGTTTTTTGACAACATGCCCGATAATTCGAATTTTGCGTTTATCGTTATCCAGCACTTGTCGTCAGATTATAAGAGCTTATTGGTAGAGTTGGTATCCAAACACACCCACATGAAGGTGCTGGAGGCGCAGCACGAAACTGTAATACAGCCCGACTGCGTTTATATTATACCTAACAACAAGTTAATGACCATTAAAAATAACCGGTTAAAACTTGCTGATAAACTACACGATAAATCGCCAAATACGGCTATAGATACTTTTTTACATACCCTGGCCCGTGAAAAGAAGGAGCAGGCCATTGCCATCATACTCTCGGGTACAGGTACAGACGGCACGCGCGGTATAGAAACCATTAAAGAATGCGGCGGCCTGGTTATAGTACAAGACCCCGCCACTGCCAAATTTGATGGCATGCCAAACAGTGCTATCACATCCGGCAATGCCGATTTTATATTGCCCCCAGCCAAAATGCACCAGGAGCTGTATAACTACATTAACCACAAACCCGAACAAATATTTGCCGAAGATAAAATAGACGATAGCCAGTTGGATGAGATATTCGGGCTGGTATATAAGAGTACCGGGCACGAATTTAATTTATATAAAACACCAACCATTATTCGCCGCATAGCCCGGCGCATGATGAACACCGGCATTACCGAGTTAGGTAATTACATAGCGTTATTAAAAACTAATGCCGATGAGGCCAACATATTAGGGCAGGATTTTCTCATCGGCGTTACACGTTTCTTTAGGGATGCACCCGCATTTGAAATATTAGCCAACCAGATTATTCCTGCTATTGCAGATGCAAAAGAAGATGGCGAACTGTTAAAAGTGTGGATCTGCGCATGCAGCACCGGCGAGGAAGCTTACTCTGTGGCTATATTGATTTATGATTACCTGCAAAAAAACCGCAAGCAGCTGGATGTAAAAATATTTGCCACAGATATCGATCAGTCGAGTATTGAAATTGCCTCACGAAATTTATATAGTGAGGCATCAGTCACAGACATTAATCACGACCTGTTCGACAGGTATTTTATCAAGGAGGGCAATAATTATTCTGTGATCAGCCCCATCCGCAAAATGATTGTTTTTGCAAAGCATAATGTGACCAAAGCCCCGCCTTTCATTAAAAACGATTTGGTTACCTGCCGCAACATGCTCATTTATATGAACAACCTGTTGCAGCAAAAAGTGCTTTCTACCTTTCATTTTTCATTAAACCAGGGCGGTTACCTTTTTTTAGGCTCCAGCGAATCGGCTCCGGTTTTAAAAGATGGCATGCAGGAGGTGAATAGTAAATGGAAGATCTGGAAAAAAACAGGCTCCATCAGCTATTCCAACAACGAAATCTATCATGCCGGTAACCAGATCTCGACGGCTACAAATAAAATTAAAAACTTTTTAAAACCGGCCGATCAAGCTAAAAAAACACTTATTGACGATTTTAATGACCTTGTTTTAGAAGAATTTGGCTGCGTCGGTATTTACATAGATAAAAACTGCGATATCAAAGAAACCATTGGTAACTACCGCCGGTACCTTTCGCTGCCCGAAAAAAAGCTTACCCTTAATTTGCTGAGCATGCTGCCGCGCGATGTATCTGTGATGCTGAATACCGCCATACGCAGAGCATGGAAAGAAAATAAAAAAACAACACTTAAGCGCATCCGGCTTACGCAGGGCGATAAAGATATTTTTTTAAATATTGCTGTTAAACCATCCGGTGCCGAGTCGGCCAGCGCATATACTTTAATATTATTAACCGAGGTTGCAGTAGAACCTCTTATTGATAAAGATACACTACCATCACACCAACTGCCCGATTTACAGCAGGGCGAATATTTTTTAGAACTGGAAGCCGAGCTTAACGAAACCCGCAGCAACTTGCAAATGGCCGTTGAGGAAATGGATACCACTAATGAGGAGCTACAATCCAGCAATGAGGAACTACTATCGGCTAATGAGGAACTGCAATCGGGCAATGAAGAACTACAATCATTAAACGAAGAGCTGCACACACTCAACACAGAACATCAGCTTAAAATAAGAGAGCTTGTTGAGCTTAATGACGACCTGGATAATTATTTTAAAAACACCGAAATAGGGCAAATATTTGTAGATAATAATCTCTGTATCCGTAAGTTTAATCCGGCTTCGGTAAAAATGATCAACCTCATTGAGGCTGATATTGGCAGGCCTATTAATGATATATCCAGTAACATCCAGGCCGAAAACATTTTGCAGGATATTTCTGCGGTGCTATATAACGACGCCGTTATTGAAAAAGAGGTATTACTAAGAAATGCCACACGCAGCCTGATGCGGATTATGCCCTACGTACGTAAGGATAAGCGTAAGGATGGTGTAGTAATAAGCTTTGTGGACATATCTGCCATAGCAGAACTTAATAACATTATAGCAGGCGTATTTAACGCAACAGAGAGTGCCATTATGGCTTTTAAAGCTGTACGCGATAAAGACAACCGGCTTACCGACCTTAAATGCATTGCAGCCAATAACGAGGCTACACGTATAACAGGCCGTAAGCTTGGTGATTTAGTTAACCTGCAACTAAAGCGCGATTTACCTCAACTGGCAGAGAACGGGCTTTATGATAAATATATTAAAGTTACCGAAGGAGGCAAAAATTACCTTGCAGAACATCAACTAAGCGATAAGATCTGGTATAGGATGGTAGCCGTAAAAATGGCAGATGGTATGGTTTTAACTTTCACCGAAATTACCGACCGTAAAAATGCAGAACAAAAACTTCGTAAAAACTACAATGAGCTTATTACCGCCCGGGAGAAACTGAAAGAGCTTAACAATGAACTGGAAGATAAGGTGCGGGAACGTACGCTGCGCTTATCTGAAAGCGAAGAACGCTTTTCGCTGGTATCAAAGGCAACTAATGATACCATTTGGGATTGGAACCTGGTAGAAAACACGATGTGGCGAAGCGATAACTTTACCTCTATGTTTGGCTATCACCGTAGTGAAGAACAAGAGAGCATCGATTTTTGGTTTGGCAAAGTACACCCCGATGACCGCGAACGTGTGGAGCAGAGTGTATACGAGGCTATCAATAATAACAAAAAACAATGGTCGGCCGAATATCGCTTTCTAAAGGCCGATGGGCAATATGCTATCATATTAGACAGGGGCAGCATATTGCATAACGAGTTTGGCACACCTTACCGTATGGTAGGCTCCATTATTGATATTACGCGCTTAATCGAGGCTGAAAAGAAAATGAGCAGCAGCGAGAACCGCTTCCGGAAGGTTTTTGAATCAAACATGATCGGGATGGTATTTACAGACCAGAATGGTAGAATTATTGATGCAAATGATGGCTTTCTGGCTATGATCGGCTATGACCAGGATGACCTGCGTAATAATAAAATACCATGGGATGCCATTACCCCGGAAGCTTACGCGGAGGTTACCAAATGGGCGGCACAACAATTAGCACTTTATGGTGCCTGCCCCCCTTATGAAAAAGAATACATTAAAAAAGATGGCGGCAGGGTTAGTGTATTAATGGGTTCTGCACAGCTGGATGATAATACATCGGCCAGGGAGGTTAGCTACATTATTAACATTACCGCACAAAAGGAAACAGAGCGCCGCCGTAAAGAACTACAACAGCTGGTTAAAAAACAGCAGGACGAGTTTTATAGTATCTTTTTAAATGCCCCGGCATTAATAACCATTCGCCGCGGCCCGCACCTTAAATACGAGTTTGTTAATAAAGCATTTGAAGATTTTGATGCACGGGGAAGCTATATTGGCAAAACCATTAGTGAAGCACATGCTCAGGATGCCGATAGCAAATTAATTGAAATAGACCGGCAGGTAATGGAAACCGGCAAACCCTTTATTGCCAAAGCATTTTTGGTAAAACGTAAAGACCCAATAAGCGGCGAAATGGTCGATAGCTGGTTCGATTTTATTTATACTCCCGTATTTGATAACAAAGGCAAAGTTGATGGAATTGCTTTTTTTGGCTTTGACGTAACCGATTTACTTAAAGCGCAGCAGGCCACCAAACAGCTGATGCAAAAGAAAGACGAGTTTATGAGTATAGCCAGCCATGAGCTTAAAACGCCAATAACCAGCCTGAAAGGCTCGCTGCAAATTATGCAGCGCATGGCCAATAAGAATACTGACGTTAAAACCATGTTCCCGTTTATAGATAAAGCCGACAAGCAGACTTCAAAACTAACCTCGCTTGTTGAAGATCTATTGGATGTAACTAAAATACATGCCGGTAAAATGCAGTTTAACTATACCTTGTTTAATGCCAGCGACATCATCAAAGATTGCGTGGAAGATACACAGGCAAATAACCCATCGCACAGGATAGTTATTGAAGGCATTGCCGACGTTGATATTTATGCAGATAAACCACGTTTAGAACAGGTGGTGAGCAATTTCTTATCAAATGCTATTAAATATTCGCCAGATGCCTCCGAGATTATTGTAACCAATGAAATTACAGATAAAGGCATGCTTAATATCGCAGTAAAAGATTTTGGCATCGGGATACCACATGATAAAAGAGCTTTTGTTTTCGACCGTTTTTTCCGTGTACAGGAGTCATCTCACAAGTTTTCGGGGTTAGGATTAGGCCTTTACATCTCGGCAGAGATCATAAAACGCCATCATGGAAAGATTGGTGTTGACAGTGAGGAAAATAAAGGTTCAACTTTTTGGTTTTCTATACCAGTAACTAAAAAATAATTAACTTTTTTTATAATTAATAACTAGTTTTGTTTTTCCGCTTAAAACCACTAATGGACGCTTCTACAAAAAAGATCATCATATTTGATGACGACGAGGATATTCTTTCTATCTGCTCTTACATTTTAGAGGAACAGGGCTGGGAGGTACACACGTTTACCGATTGCAATAATATTGTTGAAAAGGTAAGCAGCTTAAACCCGTCCGTTATCCTGATGGATAACTGGATACCCGATGCCGGTGGTATTATTGCCACCCAAACGCTAAAAAAATCAGAAGATTTAAAACACATCCCGGTTATTTACTTTTCGGCCAACAGCGATATACAGCTTCTGGCAGAACATGCCGGTGCCGAAACCTACCTGGCTAAACCATTT
>NZ_MPPL01000001.1:4981160-5060336 GCF_001911425.1 Mucilaginibacter polytrichastri
ACCTGGAAGATCTGGAACAGATTATTAACACCGTATTGGTTAAATAATTTCCCAATATAAAATACAAAAGCCTCATTGTTATATGCAATGAGGCTTTTGTATTTTATATTGATTGGGTTAAAGGTATATCCTTAAAAGTTACCACCGCCCGGAGGAGGGCCACCAGGACCAGGGCCGCCACCATCACGCCTGCCACCCCTGTCGCCACCTTGCCCCTGACCAGGTGCACGGCCTGCAAATTTCTGCAAGCGCAGGGTAAAAGTGAGCAGGTAATAACGGCCCAGCCTGTTTACATTACTTTGTGTAATAGACGAACCTGTTGTGGTACTGCTATATCCTGTATTTTCATTAAAAGCATCAAATACCGAAGCACGTATAGTAGCAGCGTTATTTTTAAGGAAACGGCGCTCTAAATAAGCATTTAAAATGTTAGGATTAGTAACGGCTACGGTATAGCCAGAGTTCATTACGCGGCTAAAGTCATAACTAACGGTCCAGTTTTTCCACAGATAGTTTTTACCGTTTAAGCCAAGTGTAAATGCGCGTACGTTTGAACTTGCCGAGGTTAAATCATTTTTAACAGAGTTATCTGTTTTATTAACAGAATAGCTGGTAAGCAATTGCGCATCAACAATGTCCGTTATATCTACTCTAAAACGAGCGCCTGGTGTAAAAACTAAGTTTTTAGCAATGTTTTTTTCAAGATCCAATGCGGTGGTAGTTGGGTCTACGCTACCTACGTAGCTAATGTTGTTGGTATAGGTTACAGAACCGTTTAAATATAAGGTATACCTGCGGTTGGCCCATGGCTTGGCATAAGTAACAAAACCATTTGCAGAATAATAACCATCTGCATTTTGGTAGCGGGTTAAAATGGTATTTTGTAATTTGTTATAAACCGGGCTTGCAGCTAATGCTGCACTCTTAGGTACGGTAATTACATCGGTTACAATTTTATTATCCGTTTGGGTAAATGATAGGTTGGTAAATATGATATCATTAGTCTGGAAGTTAAACTTATTATAACGGATAGAGATATTATTGGCAAACTCCGGTTTTAAATCAGGATTACCCTGCACCGGGTATAGCGCATTTGAATAATCTGTTACCGGCTGTAGCTGGCTAAAGGTTGGCTGGTTACTGGTACCGCTGTAATTAATACTTAAGGTATTACTACGGGCAAAGTTGTAAACAAAACGCGCAGTTGGTGCAAAGTTAACTGTATTTACGCGGGTATCTTGCCCGGTGGTAACAGAGTGGCCATCCAATGTTGATGGCTGGATTCCTAAACCTAAAGTATAATTATATTTCTTTTCAACCACACGGTAGTTTAAACCCACGCGGTTGGTTGTAAAGGTAAAATTATAATCATTACTTAACAGCGCGTAAGGCTGGTAAACTTGCGGTGCAAGTACAGTAAGGGTATCTGTTTGCTTATCGCTGGAGGTATAAGAGTGATTGTAAGCATAGTTAAACTCCAGGAACGATACTTTGGACAGTGGCTCTATATAAGAGAAGGTGGCACCTACTGTTTGCGTTTTACCATTGGTGTTAATTAGCTGATTTGCCGGGGCCAATGGGGTACCAACCGTGTAGTTGTATATTGGGTTTTGCGACTGATCATTTTTAGTTGTGCTTAAAGTAACATTAACGCTTAAGTTACGGCCATGCCCATTAAAACGGTGGTTATACAAAGCTGTTAAGCCAAGGCTTGGCGACGATGAATTAGCATAAGTAGCAGAATTATAAGCCGTGTTTGTAGTAAGCGCGCCTGTTGTAGCTGATGTTAGCTTGTTTACTACATCATCGGTAGCGTTGGTTAACGTTTTAGCGTACGAAAATGTAGGTGTTACTTTTAAATAATTAATCGTATCCGGCTTGTACTCCATATTCCAGGTAAAGCGGTGATTGATGTTATTGTCAGTCTCTAAGCTTTTTTGATCTGTACTGCTTGGATTTGAACCTGTGTTTACCTGGTTAGAAGTAGTATTGGTAAATGTAGTGTTATCGGCAAAGCTATAGCTGCCATAAACGGCAAGATGCTTACCCCACTGGTCGCGGAAGTTAGCGCCTATTGAGTGTGCATCTGTAATACCATTGGTATTACTGGTAAGGCCAGATGATGCACGTGCTGCATTACCACGGCCACCACCACCGCCGCCACCAAAGTTACCGCCTGCACCGCCGCCGCCGAAACCGCCGGTGGTACTGCCAAAGGAAAAAGTATTAACGTTGGTATTATTGATGCTTCCTAAAACAGAGATCTGCCTGTCGCCTTTAAAATCAAATAAGTTTAATGAACCTAAGTAACGGTTATCATTCTCTTGCGGAGAAGGCAAGGCATCCCGGCCATCGCCTGCGGTTGCCTGCAAAGAGTAGCCATAATTTTTATCCTTACGTATGTTTACGTTAAGCACTTTAACCGGGTCGCCGGTTTTAATACCAGTTAAGTTAGCCTGGTCGCCGTAGTCATCCACAATCTGGATGCTTTCCAACAGGTCGGCAGGTATATTTTTGGTAAGGGATGCAACGTCGCCCCCCATGTAATCTTTACCGTTAATCCGTACTTTGGTAACCGACTGCCCCTGTGCTGTTACCGCACCTGTAGATGGATCAACATCCACACCAGGCGCTTTTTTCAAGGCGTCTTCGAGGGTTGCATTAGGCCGCACATTCAGAGCACTTACCTTGTACTCTACGGTATCCTCTTTAACTACAATTGGGTTAACACCCACAATTTTCACCTCATTAAGGGTTGTATTAGAAGTACGGAGCATAATGGATCCCAGATCAACCGGTTTTGGATCGGCAGGTAACGCAAAATGCTTTTTTACCGACTCATAGCCTATAGACGCAATGGTAAGCGTTATTTTAAGGCCCTTTACGGCAGGGAATACAAACTTTCCATCAACATTGGCCGCAGTGTTTACACTGTCGCCCTGGTCGCTTACCAGCGTAATTACACTACCGGGCAAGGTTTGTTTGGTTGTATCTATAATGGTACCCCTCACCTCATGGGTTCCCTGGGCGTAGGTACGTATAATGGTTAAACAGATAATTAGTAATAATAAGGGTATTCGTTTTTTCATACTATATCTTATGAATAAAATTGTTTGGGGTTATGTTAATACAATAGTTTGACTACAAAGGTTCAATTAGTTTATTATATATAATTCATTTATATAGGATTGTTACATATAACACATTAAACGTCTGTTGCCGGTAATTAAGACGGTTTTTTAGAATATTAAGAAAGTATGATTGTAAAAAATATATTACTTAACCTTATATTTTTATAAGCATGTAACATCACTGTAACTATTTAAACCATCTGCTATACAATTAAAGCAAGTTTGCCGTTAATTTACTTAAACAACGCGCTTAATGAAGTAATGTTTACGTTTTAACAAATGGGGAATAAAATCAATCAAAATGTTTGAAACACATTGATTTTCTTTTCGTTATACAACAAAGCATTAACTTATGAACAAGGTACGCGCTTCTTTGCACTCACGGGTGCACAACTGGATAGACACAGTAGGCTTTCGCCTCAACACGTCAGACACCAATCAAAAAAATAACATTACTACCCGTCATTATTTTTTCGAAACTTTCAATTTTATTGAAAGATCGAACAGTAGCGAACCTGAAAAGTCAAAATTCTTATGCTTTGATACCTACGGAGAAACCATGAAAGTGAGATCGCTTCTTGATCTGCAATCGGCCTTTTTTGAGAACCTCAGTCAGCTGAAATAAGCTGTGGTTTACCCGTTATTTTAATATAATTTGCTTGCTTTTAAAAGCGACGGAGCATTTACATACAACAAAGCTATTCAATAAAAAGCCCTGCCCGATAAAAATCAAGCAGGGCTTTTCTACACACCGATTCCTTATTTCTTTAAACTGGTATCAAACAGGTTAAGAATACGTTTGTACTCATCTGTCCAGCTGCTGGGCTGTACAAAGCCGTGGTCTTCTACCGGGTAAGGCGCAAGCGACCAGTTTTCTTTATGCAGCTCAATCAGTCGTTGCGTTAAACGCACAATATCCTGGAAGTTTACATTCTGGTCTACCATGCCATGCGCCATCAGCAAATGTCCTTTCAATCCATTGGCAAAATAAATTGGCGAGCTTGCGCGATAAGCTTTCTCATCATTATAAGGCTCATTTAAAATGTTAGCGGTATATCCGTGGTTATAATGTGCCCAGTCTGTAACAGAGCGCAGCGCCCCACCTGCGGCAAACACATCGGGTTCATTAAACATAGCCATCAGGGTAATAAAACCGCCGTAAGAGCCACCATACAAGCCTACATGTTTAGGGTTTACGCCATATTTTTCTACCAATAGTTTTACACCATCAACCTGGTCTGTCAGGTCTTTACCACCCATATGGCGATAAATACCCGTACGCCAGTCGCGGCCGTAACCCGAACTGCCGGTATAGTCAATATCTAAAACGGTATAGCCTTGCTCTGCCAGTAAGTTATTAAACATATACTCGCGGAAGTAAGAACTCCAGTAGTAGTGTACATTCTGCAAATAGCCCGCACCATGCACAAATACCACGGCAGGTTTGGCAGGGTCCGGATTGGCCGGTACATAGAGGCGGGCATAAACATCGCTGCCATAACGGTTTTTAAAGGTAATCACCTGCGGTTCGCGCCAAGGATAGGCCTTAAATTCGGCACTTTCTGAACTGGTTACCTGTATGGCTTTTGCACCGGGCTTGTTTGGCTGGATGTATAATTCCCAAGGTTTGTTTGAATAAGAGTAACGAATGGCCAGCCATTTTTCATCTGGTGATAATTCAGTTTCGTTGCCGCCTTTCATACCGGTTAACTTTACAGGTGCACCACCTGTTACGGGGAGCCGATAAAAATTGGTAATACCCGGATGCTCAATGTTTGCTGTAAAGTAGAAAGTCTTTTTATCGTTAGACAGATCTAGCGATTGCACTTCCCACTTACCACTGGTTAATTGTTTTTTAGTGTTAGTCGTAATATCAGCCACATACACGTGTGAGTATCCGCTGGCTTCACTTTGATAGTAAAAGTGTGTATTGTCAACCCAACCCACATTACCGCCAGAGTAGCCGCCACCGCCTATACCAGGGCCGCCAATCCAGGCCTCATCCCGCTGGCGGTCTAAAATACTAAGCTTACCTGTAGCCGGGTCGAGTTTCATAATCCAGCGGTCTTTATTATCCTGCGCTGTTACAATTACAATCGCATTTTTGGCATCGTCGCTCCAGTATGGGCCATGTACGTTTACCTTGCGGTCTTCATTGCGCTTGGTGCGCTCTTCCAATTGTTTAGGGTACTCCTTTACATAATCCGGCAAATCTTTAATGCCCGGGATGTCCGAAGTAATTACACTGTAAAGCGTGTCGCGCTGCGTGTCAAACACAAAAGTTTGTGAAGTAGCCTGTGGCGCGCCTACTTTGGTGCGGTTGGCAATGTCTTCAGTAAAGCCCGATGCGGTAACGTAATTAGGTACAATGGTAGTTTTAGCGCCTTCCGGCTGTTTAATTAAGCGGTACGTAACATAGCGGTTATCGGGGCTTAGCTCAACCGAGGTTACCACTTGCTCGCCAACGGCAATATCTTTTAGCTTTTTAGGTTGCAGCTCCTTACGCTCGGCGGCATCTGCTTTTTCATTTTTGTTCTTCTCTTTTATTACGTCAAATAGCTCCACCTGTTCGGCTTTAAGCCAGCGGTCCTGTTCGGTACCACCCGTTTGTGCTGCCAGAGTTGTACTTGTACCACCTCCCCTCCGGCCACCAGCCGGCGATGCTGCCGGGCTGCCCGCCGCACCATGGGTAAAGTTGGTTAGCTGGGTAAGTTCGCCAGTGTTTAATTTAACCGCGAAAAGATTATCACCCTTAATAAATAAGATCCGGTTTTCATCGCCGCTAAAAACCGGGGTAGCTTCGCGATCTGTAGTATTGGTTAACTGTACTGTTTTACCGCCCTTAATATCCGATAGATAAATGTCGCCATTGCGCTCATAAACCTTTTCGGTATGCTTTTTATTCCAGGTACCGTTACCCGGTACCGAGGTTCTACGTTCTTCTATCCCTACCTTTTGCGGCTTAATGTCGCCGGTGGTAATGCTATATAACGGGTCGCGGTCTGCGTTTTCGGGATTCCAATTAAAATATATTTTCTTGCCATCGTCGCTCCATTTAATGTTTGAAGGTGATGTGCCCATCCATTTAGGGTCGCGCATAATCTTCTCGACGGTAAGCTTTTCCGGCGTTTGGGCAAAAGAGTTGCCACAAGCCGCTAATAGTAATAGCGTAAAAAGTTTGTTCATAAAAAGGGTAATTAATTAACAGTGCCAAGTTAAACAGATAGCCAATATCATTACTTTTAGCCATTTAATTGTTACAATGCGTTTACAAGGATCAAAATTCAGCCTACGTACCTGGCAAAAAGCCGATGCCCCATCACTGCAAAAGCATGCAGATAATATCAACGTGTCGGGGTTTTTGCTGGATCGCTTTCCAAATCCTTATACATTGGTTGATGCTGCCGCTTTTATTAACACCAGACTAGGCCAACAGCCCACCGTAAATTTTGCTATAGATATTGAGGGTGAAGTGATCGGCGGTATTGGCCTCGAGTTTAGACAGGATGTTTACCGTAAAACACCTCTACTGGGTTATTGGCTTAGCGAGCAGTACTGGGGCCAGGGTATTATGCCCGAAGCTGTAAAACTGATTACCAATTATGCTTTTGAGCAATTGGAGGTAATTTGTATTGTAGCCTATGCCTTAAGCAAGAATCCAAAATCTATGCGTGTACTGGAAAGGCCGGATATGAGCAGCAGGGAATCATCAGGCAATCTGTTATTAAAAATAATGAGGTGTTAGATGAACATGTATATGCTTTCAGATTAGCTTAAAAACACAGGGAGTAACATAATTGGGCAAGATTGGCATTAGCCTTAAGCTATACGCAAAACAAAAACCCCTATATACAGCAAAGCCCCTGATGGGCAGGGGACTTTTACTAACCAATTATAAACCTAAATTATGAGAAGAGCTGTTGGGGAAGGATTCGAACCTCCACAGAGTGGTTAGTCAGCCAAGGCTGATTTCCCATATTCTCCGCCACCGGGACAAGGAGGTGTGTCTGCCAAAAATTTCACCACCCAACATTTTATTTTTATTTAAGAACGCGCCGCCATTTCTGATTGCTTATTACAAATCTAACGTTGATAACCATTCCTTGCAAATATTTCAACAAAATAATTTTATTTTTATTCAAATTTTAATTAGACTTGTGATTAAATAATGAATTGAAAATTTATGCCCCACAAAAAAGCTCAAAATTTAGAAATTGACAATCTCGATATTCAGATTTTGTCAATATTGATGAACAATGCAACAACTCCTTATACAGAGATTGCAAAAGAGTTAATTGTATCGGGCGGCACCATCCATGTGAGGATGAAAAAACTGGAAGAGATGGGTGTAATTAAAGGTGCCAGCCTCGAGGTCGATCCTCAAAAGTTAGGTTTTGACATTACGGCCTTTTTAGGGATTTATCTTGAAAAAGGTTCGCAATACAATGAAGCTGTTAAACGCCTTAAAGAAGTAAAGGAAATTGTTGAGCTGTATTACACTACAGGCAGCTGGAGTATTTTTGCCAAAATTGTTTGCCATGATACTACACACCTGCGCGAAGTGCTAAATGAACGCATACAAAGCGTACCCGGCATACAACGTACAGAAACCTTTATCTCGTTAGAAGAAAGCGTGAAAAGGCAGATCAGTTTAGACTGACCTACCTGAACTTATTTTTTAACGCAGCAAGCTTGCTTTGCAAATCCATCTCAGGTTCGCGCTGAACCTTAGCCTGGGGTTGTATTGCTTTTTTCACTCTTGCCTGCGGTTCTGCTTCTTTCATTGATAGCGAGATCCTTTTACGGTTGGCATCAACCTCGGTAACGGTTACCATTACCTGCTGATGCACTTTTAACACCTCGTTAGGATCTTTAATAAACCGGTTGGTTATCTGGCTTAAATGCACCAAACCATCCTGATGTACACCAATATCAACAAAAGCCCCAAAATTGGTGATATTGGTTACAATGCCTGGCAGTTTCATACCCGCCTTTAAATCGTTAATGGTATTTACGCCTTCAGTAAAGCTAAATGCTTCAAATTTTTCGCGGGGGTCAAGGCCTGGTTTAGCCAGTTCGGCCATAATATCATTTAAGGTTGGCAAACCCACCGTATCTGTAATATATTGCTTAAGCGGTATGCTGGCACGCAGTTTACTATCGCTCATTAAATCGCTTACCGAGCATTTAATATCTTTGGCCATTTGCTCTACCAGGGCATAACGCTCGGGGTGTACTGCACTTGCATCCAATGGGTTTTCTGCATGCCGGATGCGTAAAAAGCCGGCTGCCTGCTCGTAAGCCTTATCGCCCAAACGGGCTACCTTTTTTAATTGCTCGCGTTTTTTAAAGGCCCCGTTCTGGTTACGGTAGTCTACAATGTTTTGCGCCAACTGCGGGCCCAGGCCCGATACATAAGCCAAAATTTGTTTGGATGCAGTATTTAGTTCTACACCTACGGCATTAACACAACTGGTTACAGTATCATCCAAAGATGTTTGCAGTTTATTCTGATCAACATCGTGCTGGTACTGGCCTACCCCTATGGATTTTGGGTCTATCTTTACCAACTCGGCCAGTGGGTCCATCAGTCTGCGGCCTATAGATACCGCGCCACGCACCGTAATATCCTGATCGGGAAACTCCTCACGCGCTACATCAGATGCCGAATAGATTGACGCACCGCTTTCGTTCACCATTACCATGGTTACGCCATCAATATTTAGGTTTTTAACAAAAAGCTCGGTTTCGCGGCCGGCGGTACCGTTACCTATTGCAATGGCTTCTGTTTTATATTTTTCTACCATGTGCCTTAGTGTTTTCTCTGCTTCTCTTTGCTGGCCGGCACCTGTATGTGGGAATATCGCCGTATACTCTAACAGTTTACCCTGCTCGTCCAAAGCAACAACCTTACAACCTGTGCGGAAACCCGGATCAATTGCAATTAAACGTTTCTGCCCAAGTGGTGCAGCCAGTAAAAGCTGACGGGCATTTTCGGCAAACACACGAATAGCCTCTTCATCTGCTTTCTTTTTAGTCAGCAAACGCACTTCCGTTTCCATCGATGGTTTCAGCAGGCGTTTGTAGCTATCGCCTGCGGCCTGTTTAACCTGGGCAGCAGCGGGGTTATTGGCAGTTACAAATGTTCGATCTAATAAATCAATTGCTTCCTCTTCCTGCGGTTGGATGTCGAGGTATAAGATCTCCTCTTTCTCCGCACGGCGCATAGCCAGTACACGGTGGGATGGTGCAGAGGTTAGTGGCTCGGTCCAGTCGAAATAATCCTTATACTTAATCCCGGCATCTTCTTTACCCGGAATTACTTTTGATTGAAATGTGCCTTTGTTTAAAAACAGGTCGCGCATTTTAGCGCGCACTTCTGCATTTTCGCTAATTATCTCGGCGATAATATCTCTTGCACCAGCCAAAGCTTCGGCAGTATTGTTTACCCCTTTTTCGGCATCTATATAAGTAGCAGCATACAGTTCGGGGTCGCCTGTGCCTTGGGCCAATAATAGATCGGCCAATGGTTGTAAGCCTTTTTCGCGGGCCATGCTGGCGCGGGTTTTACGCTTAGGTCGATATGGCAGATAAATATCCTCCAACGCCACCATCGTTTCTGCTTCATTTACCAGCTTCTCCAACTCGGGCGTTAATTTACCCAGTTCGGTAAGCGATTTCAAGATAGCTTCACGGCGTTTATCCAGTTCGCGAAGTTGCTGCACGCGATCGCGGATGGCGGCCACCTGTACCTCATCCAATGAGCCTGTAAGCTCTTTACGGTAACGGGAAATAAATGGTACGGTAGCGCCCTCATCGAGCAAGCCGGCAGTGGTGGCAACTTGCTTAGAGGAGATGGAAAGTTCTTGCGCTATCTTGATATAATGATCTGGCATTGATGTTCAATTTTAAAGAGTGCAAAGTTGAAGCTATAAGTACGAAAGTCAAAATTATTTTTCAGTTAACTTTCTGTTCTTTACCTAAGGCTTTATAGGGTATGTATTACTTTTTTCTGACAACGGACAATTCACAACAGATAACCGAATTAATTACCTTTGTAGCTAATGGATCAGTACGCGCAACGGATGTATGAAATGAAGCTGGAAGAAATTTACAGGGGTTCTGGCTGGATACCCGATGAGATCTCACTGCCAGATTTTCTCGCTTTGTTTCCAGTCGAGTTTAAAAATGGCAAAGCCATCCGTCCCGATAAACCGAAGGATTTTGATTTTGACCGGGATACCTATCTAGCCATTATGGTAGCGTTTCGGCAAGCATTCAGTTGATTTATAACCCATCATTAACAATGGATTATAAGTTCCTTCTCATTTGCTCTATCTTTTTACTAGTTGGATTTATCGTATCCTATCTATTTATTAAACCGTACAGCCAAAATAAAGACACCAGAGGTTTAATTCTGAAATGGTATCCAATTTTTGCATTAGGGTGTATCATTTTATTAGTTTTGGTTTCGTATTTACAAAAAGGCCCGGGTTATTTTGAAGAGGGAATAAAACAGTTAAGAGCAAATAAATACATTAATAATAAAGTCGGAGACTTCCAAACTTACAGCTACATGGAGCGTCCAAAAGAAACAAACCCAATAAAATTTAATATTGAACTTTCTGGGAAAGGAGTTAATCTATTCCTAACCTGCACAATGAAATACACAGGTCAAAAATGGATTTTAACAAGGATTAAGAGTGATAGCTTAAGATTACAACGGGAATAATACTAAAATCACCTTCCCTACAAATAACTTAACCACCAATCTTTCCTTCTCTGCTTCACTTTCATAAACCAGCGGCAAGGGAAATACAAGATTACTACAATAATGATCCAGACCAAGTAAACCACCGGTAAATCGAAACCCCACTTACCGGGATTGCCATTACCGGCGGCAATAAGTTCTTTCACCGTAAAGCCCATTGATAGCGCTATAATTACCTGCGATATATGCACCAGGTAAATATGCGGCACGTAATAAAAGAAAGGCACGCGACCATAAACCGTAAAGATTCGGGTAAGCCAATTATTTACATGCTCTAATCCGGCCAGCGCAAGGATAGAAACACCCAGCGTCATTAACAGATACAATAGCGATGGCGGATATTTTTGGCATTTTATTACCGCCAATATGGTTTTCCACCACACATGCTGCTGTTCCCAAGGGAAAGGATCGCCGTAGATGTTGAAAATTCTCAGCATCAAAAATAGCGCAAGGCAACCGAGCCCAATTTTCACAAACAAGGCCTGGCGTGCTTTAGGCTCCCATTTAAAAAATGTACCGAAACCATAACCCGCTGCCATTACACCAATCCACGGCACTATGGGATATAGTAGAAATACCGACTCGTAACTATTAATCTGGTAAAAACCTTGTTGGTGTAATATCAACCACAGCAATTGAAAATGGCCGAATGAACTGGCTTTAATGCTATCCAGCGAATTATGCCCAAATATCAGCACTAATCCCACAATGGCAATGGTACCCGGCTTTAAGTTCAGCCATATCAACAATGCAAGGAAAAGCATGCTGCAACCTATCGCCCAAATTACCTGTGCAAATAGCATGTGAAAGCCAGGATCTAACAGCCAGCCGAACTCGATAATTGTAAATTCTAAAAATAGCAGCCAAAGGCCTCGCTTCAACAAAAAACCCGCCGCCTCATTTTTTGTAGCCCGCTTACCGTGCGACAAAAATGCACTTGTGCCCGACAGAAATATAAACGTAGGCGCACAAAAATGCGTGATCCACCGGGTCAAAAAAAGCCAGGGCGTCGTTTTACTCAAATCGAGCGGATCGAAAGGTACGTTGGTATAAAAATCGCGCACATGATCGAGCGCCATGATGATCATGATGATACCGCGCAGGGTGTCAATAGACTGGATCCGTTGTTTAATTGGCGGTAAGGTTGCTTCCATAAATCAATTTAGGTAATTGAATATAAGGACATTATGTTGAAAAACAAATATAAATCATTCGATTATCTCGGGCGATTAGGGTTATATGGTTTTAATGAGCATAAAAAAAGCCCTGCTAAATAAATAGCAGAGCTTCCAATATTAATTTAGTTACTAATTACTTAGTAACGTACATTACTTCTTTAACCGCTTTAATTACGCGTTCTGCATTTGGCAGGTACTCTTGAATTAAAGTTGGAGCGTAAGGCAATGGCACGTCGCCACCCATTATACGCAGGATAGGTGCATCTAAATAATCGAATGCATCTTTTTGTACTTTAAAGGCTACCTCGGTTGCGATAGAACCTAAAGGCCAGCTTTCTTCAACAATTACCAAACGGTTAGTTTTTTTAACAGAGTTGATAACAGTTGCGTAATCGATAGGGCGTACAGTACGTAAGTCGATCACCTCTGCATGGATGCCTTCTTTTTCAAGCTCGGCAGCAGCAGCATTAACCACTTTCATAATTTTACCGAAACCTACTAAAGTTACATCAGTACCTTGTTTGGTTACATCGGCCTTACCAATTTCAATATAGTATTCGCCATCCGGCACCATACCTTTATCGCCATACATTAATTCCGACTCCATAAAAATAACCGGATCCGGATCAATGATTGCTGATTTTAATAAACCTTTTGCATCTGCAGGGTTTGATGGTACAACCACCTTTAAGCCCGGGCAGTTAGCATACCAGTTTTCAAAACACTGGCTATGCTGCGAGCTTAGCATACCAGCGTTACCAGTTGGCCCGCGAAATACGATAGGCACCGAAAACTGGCCGCCGCTCATCGAGTGGATCTTAGCCGCAGCGTTGATCACCTGGTCGATAGCTACCAGCGAAAAGTTAAACGTCATGAATTCGATGATCGGGCGAAGGCCGTTCATGGCCGAACCAATACCGATACCGGCAAAGCCCAGCTCAGAGATTGGCGTATCGATTACTCGTTTAGCACCAAACTCATCAAGCATTCCCTGACTAACTTTGTAAGCACCGTTATACTCGGCTACTTCTTCACCCATCAGGTATATTTTATCATCCTTGCGCATCTCTTCGTTCATTGCTTCACGAAGCGCTTCTCTGAACTGTAGTTCTCTCATTTGATCTAAAAAAATGATATTTTAAGCAGCGCAAATATATGCAATGGCTCGGTAAAAACAATCACCCGGCAGGATATTGTAATGGCATTGTTTCATTTGTAGGTCATTTCGGCCTAATGGATATTATTTTTCATAAAAAATCGACTTATTTCAGCACAAGAGCCACTTGATCCGACCACTTCTTTATAACTCAAAACTTATCGTGGATATAAGTAATTACCCGGGCCATTTCATCGCGAACGGTGGGGGTGCTGTCTACATAATTATTATTCATAAAGCAAAAAGCAAGCCGGCGGCCCTTACGGGTAACCAGGTAACCGCTCTGGCAATAATTGTTAGATAGTGTGCCTGTTTTAGCCCATACAAAGGGCTGCCCGTTATCTGTTTGATAGGCGGATTTTAGCGTCCCGCTTACTCCGCCAATGGATAACATACTATGCAGCAGCTGTTCGTCTTTTACCTGGTCGCTTATTTTATTTAATAGTGCAATAATAGTTTTGGGTGTAAAAAGATTTAAGCGCGATAAGCCCGAGCCGTCGTTCCACTGTGGTTTATCTGGCAGGTCAGCCAGGTAATTACGGGTAGCGTATTGCCTCACAGAATCGGCATTGAGATAACCGAATTTGGCAGATGAGCAAACCAGCAGCAATTGTTCGGCAATAAAATTATCGCTGGTTTGCAGCATCAGGCGATAAACAGAATCGGCATTGGTATTGTAAATTACTTTGGCATCGGCAGGTAATGGCATTTTAAGTAAGCCGACGGCTTTTTTTAGCGTATCCTGCAAAAGCGCAGCGGTTAACCCATCGCTGGTTTGCCACGGAATAGCCTGTTTAAACCCTGCCGGTATGGGCATTGCCGGGCAAGCAAGTGTATTGTTTAAAAAATCACGCTTCACCCGGTAACTTAATGGGTGGTAACTGCTGTCTAACGTTAAAAATTGTTTAAAGCGAGCGGGCCTGGTTTGGAGTTGCCCGCTGGCATCAGCATAAATAGAGATGAGGTTGTCTTCAACAGGCAGGTCATTTATTTCGGCCAGGTAATAATCATTGTAATCGTCCCAAGCCCAGCCGGCACCATACCTGTTATTTTGATATTGGCCGCTGCTGTAAAACAGTTTTTTATCACTTTGTTTAAGCAACATATATGCATGGGTACCTTTTAGTTTGGTATGCAAAAAGGAAGGATCGCCGGTACCCCAAAAAATAAGGGAATCTTTGCGCGTGGTGTATCGTAACGCAGGCACAGAATCGCCCAGCATCTTTAAGCAGGTATAAAACGTAAACAGCTTGGTGTTTGATGCCGGTGTAAAATAATGATCGGCGTTGAGCTCGTAAACAGATTCCTGCTTATCAATATCATACAACGCAAAACCGGTAAAATGCGTATTAAATATAACGGAGTGTTTAAACAGTTTTTTAATCTTGCGTTTTTTAATTCCGCCGGCTTGGCATATGTTTAATACCGTGCAAATAATTGCGGTTATGGCCAACCATTTAAGCAGGTTTCGCTGCATATATTATTTGTTATTGATGTATATGTTTATGTAATTTTAACATCCAATTATAACCATAAATTGTTGCTTAAAGCTGTTAATATATTAAGGCTTAGTTGCTGCTTACTTGTTTTTCTTTTTGCTTTTAGCATAACAGGGGCAAAGGCGCAATTTTTTGATTTACCGCCTGGCAAAAAGAAAATCAGCGTACCATTTAAAATGGTACGCAACATGGTTATTGTAAAAACTAAAATTGATGGCAAGGGGCCCTATAACTTTATTATAGATAGTGGCGTTGGCATTATTATTATAACCGACCCTTCGCTGGCCGATTCTGTTGGCATGCAAAGCCGCCGTACTATCAAGCTCTCGGGGCTTGGCACCGGCGAGGATTTTGATGCTACCATAAGCTCTAATATTAGCTTTGACATTAACGGTATAAAAGGCAACAATATGTCTGCCGCGATATTAAGGAAAGACCGTTTTGGCCTTTCTAATTATGCTGGTATGCCCATACATGGCCTTATCGGGTACGATTTTTTTAACAGCCTGGCCGTTAAATTTAATTTTTTCGACAGTACATTAACGGTAGCTCGGTCGGGTTATTTAAAAGAATTTAAAAAGGGGCTAAAAATACCACTTACCATAGAACAGGGCAAGCCCTATCTTGAAGCGCGGATAAAAATGGCCGACAATAAAGAAGTTACCACTAAGCTGGTGGTTGATATTGGGGCCGGGCACCCCCTGATGCTCGATAACATGGTTACTAACAATACCCTGCCTCAAAAATTTATTGTGGGCAACCTTGGGGTTGGTTTAACAGGGCCGGTAAGCGGGTTAATTAGCCGTGTTAAGGAGTTATATATTGGGAAATATGTTTTTAAAAACGTAATAACATCGTTCACCCTTACAGATTCTGCAACAACAACTGGGCGGGCAATCCCTCGCGACGGCAACCTGGGCCTGGGGATCTTAAAAAAATTCACATTGATTATCGACTATCAAAATAACGCGATGTATTTAAAACCCGGCAAGGATTTTAAAACCCCGTTTGAACACGACATGAGCGGCCTTGAATATTATGCCGAGGGAGACGATCTGCGCACTATTGTAATTAACCGGGTTGAGCCGGGTTCTGCCGGGGATATAACCGGGTTGCAAAAAGATGATGCTATTTTAAATATCAATTTTAAACCAGTTGCAGATATGAGTATCCAGGAAATTGATGATATTTTTAAATCTGGTGCCGACCGGAGCTTAATACTTGATATTTACCGCGATAAAAAACGCTACCGCTATATTATCACCCTTAAACGCCGACTGTAAAATATCTTGTTACAGATAAAAACATAGTAATAATTAGCTGCGGATAATATATTTTTACCTCCTTTTCCAGAGATTAATTTAAAAAACACGAATGACTAAAAAGTTAAATCAGGGTTTGTATGCCTCTATGATAGCGGCTGCCGTTTTTGCAGCGTCGTGCGCATCAAAAAAGCACGCAGCCCAGCAGGTAACCCTAAAAACATCATCTACCCCGGGTGGTGGCTCTACCGCTACCGCCATGCTTGGTGGCGCCCCTAAAAAAGAGGGTATTAAAAAGTTTAGCGATATTATAACTCCAAAAACCAAGGCCGATAAGGGATTATTTACCACATACAAAGTTGATGGTAAATATTATTACGAAATTCCGGATTCGTTACTTAACCGCGAAATGCTGGTAGTAACCCGCTTTGTAAAAACCCCTGCCAACCTAAAAACATTTGGTTTGCAATATGGCGGCGAAGAAGTTAACGACCAGGTTTGGAAATGGGAACGCCATGACAAACAAGTAATGATCCGCGTGCCAAGCTACAGTTTGAAAGCCGACAGCACGACAGACATGTATGAAGCTGTGAAAAACTCAAACATCGATGCCGTATTGGCCTCTTTTGATGTTAAGGCTTATAATAAAGATACTACAGGAGTTTTAATTGATGTTACCGATTTTTATAATGGTGATGTTACTGCTACCGGCATCCCAGACCCAATTAAAAAAGCCTATAAAATTTCTGCTGTTGATGCCAGCCGTTCGTATATCGATACCATTAAGAGCTTCCCTATCAACACAGAAGTCCGCACGTTGAAGACTTACCGCGCGGCAGAATCGCCAACTGATAACTCTACCGCGGCCATTACTTTCGAACTGAATACCTCGATGCTGCTGTTACCTAAAGTGCCTATGAAGGCCCGTTTAATGGATAGCCGTGTAGGTTACTTCGGCCAGCGCCAAACCGATTATGGTACAGGTGCACAAAAATCTGAGGTAACAGCTTATATCCATCGCTGGAAACTGGAGCCGAAAGACCCGGCTGCCTACGCCCGCGGCGAGCTGGTTGAACCTAAAAAACAAATTGTTTACTACATTGATCCGGCTACGCCGAAAAAGTGGGTGCCCTACCTGATAATGGGTATTAACGACTGGAATAAAGCTTTCGAGGCTGCCGGTTTTAAAAATGCCATTATTGGCAAACCAGCACCTACCGCTAAAGAAGATCCTGAATTTAGCACCGAAGATGCCCGCTACAGTGTAGTACGCTACTTTGCATCAGATGTGCAAAACGCTTACGGCCCGCATATCTCAGATCCGCGTACCGGCGAAATTCTGGAGAGCCATGTAGGCTGGTATCATAATGTAATGAGCCTGGTGCATGATTGGTATATGGTACAAACCGCAGCTGTTAACCCTAATGCACGTGCGCCTAAATTTACCGATGAGCAGATGGGCCAGCTGATTCGTTTTGTATCATCGCACGAAATTGGCCACACACTAGGCCTGCCGCACAATTTTGGTTCGAGCTATGCTTATAAGGTTGATTCTTTACGTTCTAAACACTTTACAGATACCCATGGTACCGCGCCGTCTATTATGGACTATGCCCGTTTTAACTACATTGCCCAACCAGGCGATGGTGTAACCCACCTGTACCCGCAAATTGGCGAGTATGACGACTGGGCTATTAAATGGGGTTACAGCTGGTTCCCGGGTAATAAAACACCCGAACAGGAAAAAGAAACCTTAAACGTTTGGACCAAAGAACGCGCCGGCAACCCGCTGTATTACTACGGCCGCCAGGGTACCAGCATCGATCCGCGTTTGCAAAATGAAGATTTGGGCGATAACGCCATGACTGCAAGCACCTATGGTATTGCCAACCTGAAACGCATTTTACCTAACCTGGAGAAATGGACTTTCCAAAAAGGAGAAGACTTTGACGACCTGCAGGAAATGTACGGCCAGGTTTTAACCCAATATAACCGTTACATGGGCCACGTTATCACCAACGTTGGTGGCATGAGCGAAAACTTTAAAACGTACGATCAAAAAGGTGCGGTTTATACCTTCATCGCCAAAGATCGCCAGCATGAGGCTTTGGTGTTTTTAAATAAACAGCTTTTTGCAACCCCAACCTGGCTAATCAATAACGAAGAGTTAAGCAAATTTGATAATGGCGTGATGCTTAACCGTATCAAAGCGGTACAAGTAAACACACTGGGTGCTGTATTATCATCAAACCGCCTAGCGCGCATGTATGATAATGAGGGCAAAAACGGCGCTGCCGCTTACACCGTTGCCGATTTGTTTAATGATTTGCGCGTGGGCATTTTTAATGCCGGTAAACCGGATGCCTTTAAACGTAACCTGCAACGCGGTTATGTGGAGCAGCTAAAAGGTTTGTTAAATGAAGACGTAAGCCGGACTTTCCCTGGTGCAACATCGGCCCAGTTGGCCTCCATGGGTTTAACGCCAATAAACACAGCCTTGTCTGACATTAAGCCAATGGTACGTGCCGAACTTAAACGCATTGACACCGGCTTGCCTAAAGGCGGCGATGCCATAACAGCTGCGCATTATGCCGACTTACACTTACGCATCAAAGAAACACTAAATCCAACCCACCCGGTAATCAACTTCCCGGCAGCTCCGGCTCCGGGACGCGGTGTTCAGGATGATGAAAAAACATCAGAAATAGAGTTCTAAAACAACTTAACAACCTAATAAAACAGGTATAAAACAAGAAGCCCTGCTTGACAAGATCAAGCAGGGCTTCTTATATGCCATTAGAAAATATTCTTAGTTCATACGGTATGGTGCTACCATATCAAATTGGGGAATCTGCACATCAAACAGGGTATTATCTACGGTACGGATCATTTGATATTCGCCTTTCATGGTACCCATATCTGTTTTAAGGTTACAGCCAGAAATGTATTCGTGCGAGCTGCCTGGTTCAATTACCGGTTGTTCGCCCACTACGCCTTCGCCTTCTACCTCACGATGTTCGCCGTTAGAATCAAATATATCCCATCGGCGGCGCAACAGCTGAACAGTATTTTCGCCTACGTTTTCTATATTTATTTTATAGGCAAACATATAATGATCGCTTGCCGGGTTTGAGTATTCTGGTTGATATTGTGTTTCTACAGAAACTTTAACACCATCTGTAATTGTGGTAACCATGTTTGTAACGTGTTATAAATCAAATATATTGATCATTAATCAATAATCAAGCCATCTCTGTGGCATAATTGTCATTAATTTGCCCTAATATCTCTTCAACATCCTCCATAGTACCAGCTTGTACCAATTTCATTCTAAATTCTTTGAAGTTTTCGATGCCTTTAAAGTAGCTGGCGTAATGGCGGCGCATTTCAAAAATACCTGTTTTAGGGCCTTTCCAGGCTACAGATTTCTCCAGATGTGTACGGCAAACATCGATACGCTCTGCCATTGTAGGGCCTTCTAAATGTTCACCTGTGGCAAAATAATGCTTAATCTCGCGGAAAATCCAGGGATAGCCAATTGCCGCACGGCCAATCATCATACCATCCACCTCATATTCCATGCGCCATTGAGCCGCTTTTTCGGGCGAATCGATGTCTCCATTACCAAAAATGGGGATTTGGATGCGCGGATTCTTCTTAATATCTCGTATTAACGCCCAATCGGCCTGGCCTTTATACATCTGCGCGCGGGTGCGGCCATGTATGGTTAAGGCCTTAATACCTATATCTTGCAACCTTTCGGCCACTTCGTAAACGTTTTTGGTATTATCGTCCCAGCCTAAGCGGGTTTTTACGGTTACAGGCAAATGGGTTGCTTCTACAACGGCCTTAGTCATGGCTACCATTTTATCAATATCCTGCAGTAAGCTTGCACCTGCGCCACGGCAGGCAACTTGCTTTACCGGGCAACCGTAATTAATGTCCATCAAATCGGGGCCTGCCAATGTGGCAATTTCTGTAGCTTCGCGCATACTGTTAATATCGCTACCGAAAATCTGGATCCCGATAGGACGCTCATAGTCAAAAACATCCAGTTTTTGTCTGCTTTTTGCCGCATCCCGGATCAACCCTTCCGACGAGATAAATTCGGTGTACATCATATCCGCGCCGTTTTGCTTACAAACGTAACGGAAGGGCGGATCACTCACATCCTCCATCGGTGCCAGCAGCAGCGGGAACTCCCCTAAATCAATATTTCCAATTTGTACAGACATGGCTTATCTTTAAAGCGGTACAAAAATACAAATTTTATTAACCAATATGACAAATACGGGTTACAGCCAGATGCGACCAAGTTTACAATTCCTTGTTTTTATTGCAGTTACAGTAGTGATGCTCATTATAGGGCTGCTTATTTCAATGGGCATTATTACGTTGCTGTATAATTTTGACACGTTTATGAAGGTTTCGCAGCTGCAAATTGATACGCCAAATGCTATAAGCGCACTATGGATCATCCAGTTTATTTCTACAACGATGCCCATACTGGCCATCCCTGTATTTTTTGCTTATGTAATAGTTAAAGAGCCCGAAAGTTATTTAAGGTTAACAAATAAATTTCCGTGGCAACTAATAGCCCTGGTTTTTATAACCATGTTTATGTCGCTACCTATTATGGAGCAACTAAGCGATATTAACCAGCGATTGGTATTGCCACCATTTTTAAAGGGCGTAGAAGAGTGGATGCGCGCATCTGAACAACAGGCCGAAAAGGCGACAAACATCCT
Organism: Mucilaginibacter polytrichastri; assembly: GCF_001911425.1. Lineage (GTDB taxonomy): Bacteria > Bacteroidota > Bacteroidia > Sphingobacteriales > Sphingobacteriaceae > Mucilaginibacter > Mucilaginibacter polytrichastri. The sequence goes on from NZ_MPPL01000001.1 coordinate 5,001,906, forward strand.
TTTAAAAATGGATAACATTTGGGACCTTATTAAAACCGTATTATTTGTTGGCGGCCTAACTGCCATAGTTGAAGAGCTGATGTTTAGAGGGGCGCTGCAAACCATTTTTATTCGCTGGACTAAAAACCACCATGCCGCCATTTGGATCACGGCCATCCTGTTCAGTGCCTTTCACATGGAGTTCTTCGGCTTTTTACCACGGCTGATGCTGGGGGTTTTCTTCGGCTACTTTGTGTATTGGAGCGGCAGCATCTGGACATCTATCTGGGCGCACTTTATTAACAACGGTACTGCCGTAATAGTAACCTACCTGTATCAGCATAAAACAATTAAAACAAGCCCGGATGATACACACGTATTTAGTTTAGCCGGCTATGTGTTTAGCATAATTATTACCGTACTTTTGTTAATTAATTATCGCAACATTGCGCTTGCTGCAAGCCGCAATACTACAGCTGATGGAACAGAACTGGATTAAATTTTTTACTTCCACTAACTTTTACCAGTCGGAAATGGTTAAGCAAATGCTCATTGAAAACCATATCGACGCCGTACTCCTTAATAAACAGGATTTTTCGCACCGTAACTTTGGCAATATCGAAGTCTACATCCATCATGAAGACTTTGCCCAAGCGGTAGAAATTATGATCCTGAACCAAATTAATATATGAAAACACGCGCCATTACCGGCTTTTTCTTCATCATTGTTATGTTGGCCTCCGTTTTATCTGGGCCATATGTATTTACCGGTTTTTACCTCCTGCTTACCCTATTGTGCCTGCACGAGTTTTATAAACTGCTTAAGCAAAGTAACCTTAGCCCCAACCTGCCGGTTGGCTTGCTAAACGGAGCTTACATATTTACTGCGGTAGCGCTTATTTATTACGTAACACCCACCATGAGCCACAAACTGTTATTGCTAATTGCTTTAACATCTTGCCTCATCTTTGTAAACGAACTCTTTAAAACTTCAGAAAAGCCTTTTACCAATATCGGCTTTACTTACCTGGGTTTAATATTTACCGTGGTACCATTTAGCTTTTTCCATGCGCTGGGTTTTATTAACGGCTCTTATAACGGCCATTATGCCATGGGCTTTTTACTGATGCTTTGGGCCAATGATACCGGGGCTTATTTAACCGGCCGCTGGTTGGGCCGCACCAAACTATTTGAACGCCACTCGCCTAAAAAAACATGGGAAGGCTTTTTTGGCGGCGTAGCGATTGCCGCCATTGCAGGTTTTATCATCAGCCTTTACTTTAAGGAGCTTTACTGGAAACAGTGGGTATCTATAGCCATCATTATAGGCTGTGTAGGCACATTAGGCGACCTTGTAGAATCTATGTTTAAACGCAGCCTTAATATTAAAGACAGCGGTGGCATACTGCCTGGCCACGGCGGCCTGCTAGACCGGTTTGATGGTTTACTGCTTGCAGCGCCTGTTGTTTATACATACCTGTACTTCATAACAAATTAGTAATTTTGCAAAAATTAGTTTTAGATGACTTTTCATAAAGAAGGATATACATCCCTTGCCCTGTGCATACTGTTCATTTTTATTTTAAATGCAGTAACGCAATTTTATTACCCGCAGGCCTTTGCCTTAAAATGGGTGATCTATATTTTATCGGCCCTGCTGTTCATCATTATTGTGCAGTTTTTCCGCAGCCCGAGTTTCGCCATTAATACCGGCGAACAGACCGTACTTTGCCCAGCAGACGGTAAAGTGGTAGTAATTGAAGAAACAGAAGAAGGCGAATTTTTTAAAGATAAACGCATCCAGATCTCTGTATTTATGTCGCCGGTTAACGTACACGTAAACCGCAACCCTATTGGCGGCGTGGTAAAATACTTTAAATATCACCCTGGCAAATACCTTGTGGCCTGGCACCCAAAATCATCAACCGAAAACGAGCGTACCACCGTTGTAATCGAAAACAGCAAAGGCACGTCGGTATTATTCCGCCAAATTGCCGGTGCAATGGCACGCCGTATTGTATGGTATGTAAAAGAAGGAGATAAAGTAGATCAGGGCCAGCAATTTGGCTTCATAAAATTTGGTTCGAGAGTAGATATTTTTTTACCTTTAGGAACCAAGATTAACGTTAACCTTGGCGAGGTGGTAAAAGGCGGCCGCACAGTGCTTGCCGAACTCACTGCTTAACGGGCTTTTATTAACCAATTACAGACCCAAAATGATGAGAAAATTTACTTTAATGTTAACCCTAGTATTTTCTGTAGCTGTAGCAAATTCATTTGCCGGCGATAAAACAGATAAAGACAAAGGGATGAAATGCAACACGCCTGGAAAATCGTGCTGCAAAAAAACAACCAAAGCAACTGCTGAGAAATCGGTTAAAAAGACTGACGACGAGAAGAAAGGTGCTTAATTGATTGTTTAAGATCTTAAGAGAAGCCTCCGCGAAAGCAGAGGCTTTTTTGTTATCAATGTCCCGTCATTGCTGTAAAGGTCAAGTAATTCGGTAACAGAATTAGCTTTATACAATTAAAGCTAACGTTATGCGGAACATTAATAATGACCTCACCTTAAAACGGAACTATTTAAGTAAATATCGTTTTCTAATTGGAGAGTATGAACAGGTAAAGCGCGGGGAGCACCCTGTATTCAGATTTGCCAAAGATTTCTATTTGGCTCATGATACAGATGCAAGGGCTTTTTTAAAGTATTACAATCTTTTCAAACAGTCTGGTAATGAAAATGATCTGTTGCCAGGCAAGCGCGGACCTAAGTATGGGAACCGCAGGCCATCTGATGAAGATGAGCAGCAGATATTAAACCTTCGGGACCGGGGTTGCAATAAGTTTGAGATCACGAATCAACTTAAACAGAAATCAAATAACTTTACACCATCACCATCAGGGGTATACAACGTCCTGAAGCGGCATAACCGGAATCGTTTAAAGCCGGCAGACCGGGAATTAAAGGTAAAGATCATTAAGGAACGTATGGGCCAGTTAGGGCATATCGACTGTCATCACTTAAGCAAAAGTGTGATCAGGGGGCAAAACAGGAAGCTTTATCTGCTGTGTGTGCTGGATGATTATTCACGCGTAGCCTGGGCGCAGGTGATGGAGGACATCACCGCACTAACCACCATGTTTACTGCTATGCATTGCATGCAGGCAATCAAAAGAGAGTTCGGTATCCAGTTCGAGGAAATGATCGCAGATAACGGGCCTGAATTTGGGCCAGCTGGCAGTCAAAACAAAAACAAGCACCCGTTTGAAAGAATGCTAATGGAAACCGGCATTAAACGCCGTTACATGAAACCCTACAGGCCACAAACCAACGGCAAGGTTGAACGCTTTTGGAGGACATTAAAAGAAGATCTTATCGAAGAAACAGATTTTGATACCCTGCAAGAGTTAGAAGACGAATTGTTAAAATATCTTGTTTATTACAATTGGGAAAGACCGCATCAAGGCATTAACGGCAAAAAACCTATCGAAATGTGCACCCTAAACAACAAATAATAAATACCTAATTCTGTTACCGAATTACATAACCCTTACAGCAATGACGATCTTCCTTGAGAGAACTTGCGTTGCTTTCAAATCAAAACAAAAAGCCCTTCTGGAAAACAGAAAGGCTTTTGTAAGATATAATTGTAAACTTATACTCTTTTTGATTTGATACGAGCTGCTTTACCTGTAAGGGCACGCAGGTAGTACAATTTAGCACGACGCACTTTACCGTGGCTGTTAACATCAATTTTATCGATGTTTGGAGAGTTTATAGGGAAGATACGTTCTACACCTATACCGTTTGATACTTTACGTACGGTAAAAGTTTCAGTTGTACCTGCGCTGTTACGTTGTATACATACGCCTTGGTAAACCTGGATACGCTCTTTGTTACCCTCTCTAATTTTATAGTGCACGCTGACAGTATCACCTGCTTTAAATACAGGAACCTGCTTTTTTTCTACTGACTGCTCTTCAACAAATTTTACTAAATCCATGATTCTTAGCTCTTAAAGCGATTTTTAACCCGTAAAAATCGGATTGCAATTATAGGGATAATTTTTGAAAATAAAAAGTTGTTTTTAAAATTATCCACATTATTTAAGTAATTAACATTTTAGGTGGGTAAGAAGTTATTGGGTTATTATGTTATTGAGTTAATGCATCTTAATAACTGGGTAACTCAATAACTAATAAAACCTACTCCAACAAATCCGGCCGCCGTGCTTTGGTACGCTCCAGGGCTTGCTCAAAGCGCCACTTCTCTATTTCGGGCGTATTGCCACTTAACAGTATATCGGGCACCCTATGGCCTTTCCAGTCGGCCGGGCGTGTATATACTGGAGCATCCAACATATCGTCCTGAAACGAGTCTGACAGGGCTGAGGTTTCATCCGATAACACTCCGGGGATCAGCCTTACAATAGCATCTACCAAAATAGCCGCCGGAAGCTCACCTCCTGACAATACATAATCGCCTACAGACATCTCCCTGGTAACATACAGATCGCGCACACGCTGGTCTATACCCTTATAATGCCCACAAAGGATCATGATGTTTTTTGCACTCGATAATTGATTGGCTAATGATTGATTAAGCGTTACACCATCTGGGGTCATAAAAATAATTTCGTCGTACTCACGCTCGCTTTTTAATTTCTCTATACAAACCGCAAAAGGCTCAATCATCATCACCATTCCGCTGCCGCCGCCGTAAGGATAGTCGTCTACGCTTTTATGTTTATTGCTCGAGTAATCGCGCAGGTTATGCACAAAAATTTCTGTCAACCCTTTCTTTTGGGCACGATGCAATATCGAATGCGCAAACGGGCTTTCGAGCAGGCCGGGTAAAACGGTAAGGATATCGAAACGGATCATATTTGAATTAGATGCAAGAAGTTAGAAACAAGAGACAAGACAAAGATAGGGCTTTTAGCAATTTGTCGTTGCGAGGAGAGGCAACGAAGCAATCTCGTAGCCATGCAGATTTGGCAAACATTGGCGACGAGATTGCCACGCTAGCGCTCGCAATGACAACGTGGGAGATGCAAGGCTTAAAGAACCAGACAAGCCTTGTTTCCTGGCTCTTGTTTCTTGCATCTATCCTTAGTCCATGTACACATCCAGTAAGCCTTCAGGCAGGTCAACGTACACTTCGCCGCCTGCTATGTCAATGCCTTTTATAATGGCTGCATTCAGCGGGAAAAGCACCTCCTTGTTGTTGTAGTTTACAGAAGCGATAATTTGCTGCGGATATTCTACCACTTCCAGTATTTCGCCTAGTTCGCCATGGGTTTCATCAATAGCAATAAATCCTTCCAGATCCATTAGGGTAAACTCTGCTTCGCCAACTTCGGGCTTTAATGTATTGGGTAAAAAAACATCTTTTTTAACTAGTTTGGCGGCTGCCTCAATAGTATCTACACCATCCAAGTTTAAATAACCGGTGTTGGGCAGCGGATACTTTATCGACTTTACAAAGAAAGGCACCAGCTTACCGGCCACATCAATAAATACGGCATCAAACTTAATATTCTCTAGCCCATCAAAATCAACATAAAGTTGAAATTCGCCTTTGAGGCCGCGGGTTTTAAGCAGGCTGCCTATGCGGAAAGTATCTTCTGTTTTCATATCAAAAACGGTTTAAAAAATAATAGCGAAGAACTGTTAAGTACTTCGCTATTAAAATTATTTAAGCAGTATAAATTATTCTGCAGAATCTTCAGCCGGCGCGTCAGTTGCAGGAGCTTCTTCTTCAGTAGCTTCAATTTCTTCGGCAACAGGAGCATTCTTAGCAGCAATTGCAGCAGCTTTGTCTTCTTTTTTCTTAGCTTCGGCAGCTAAAGCAGCTTTGCGGGCTTCTTCTTTTGCAGAAGTTAAAGTTGATTTTTTGCCAGTGATTTTTCCATCTTTCTGATCTAACCAAGCCTGGAATTTTTCATCAGCTTGCTCAGTAGTTAAAGCTCCTTTAGCAACACCACCTTGTAAGTGCTTGCGGTAAAGTACACCTTTGTAAGAAAGGATAGCACGGCAGGTATCAGTTGGTTGTGCACCACTGTTAACCCAGTCTAAAGTTTTGTCAAAATTAATGTCGATTGTAGCTGGATTGGTGTTCGGGTTATAAGAACCGATACGCTCAATGAAACGGCCGTCACGTGGTGCGCGGGCGTCTGCTACTACGATATAGTAAAAAGGTTTTCCTTTTTTACCGTGTCTTTGCAGTCTGATTTTAGTTGCCATTCTTTTTGTTTATGTATTCAACATGCCCCCGGAGAATATTCTGCGGGGTTGCAAAGGTAAAAAATATATTTTAAATATGGAAATGATTGTCAATGATTTAGTTATTAGCGAGTTGGGGCATCGTATTTCGCCCTCTGTCATTCTGAACGTAGTGAAGAATCTTCTTCGTTCTGAAGAGCGGCTTTAATATCGAAGAAGATTCTTCACTACGTTCAGAATGACAAATCGGTTAATTAACAAAAAGAAAGGCGTTGAAGCTCTCGCTCAACGCCTTTCTTTTTATCTTGATTCTTGACTCTCGATTCCTGATTCTCTTCTACAAAGAAAGTATATCTACTATCTTCAAAAAGTTAGGGTTTATCTCTATAAAGTGCTTAATTGCATTTTCGAACGGGGTAAAAGCAACCTCGCCGTTAATAATGCCCACCATTTCGTTACGATGGCCTTCTAATAATCCTTCAATAGCGGCAACACCTACCCTGCTGGCCAACACACGGTCCTGGCAGCTTGGGCGGCCACCACGCTGGATGTGGCCCAATACCGATACTCGGGTATCGTAGTTAGGGAAACGGTCTTTTATTAAACGGCCAATCTCGAATGCGCCACCGGCTTCTTCGCCTTCGGCAACAATTACAATTTTAGATGATTTATCGCGGCGGCCTTGTTCCAGTTTGTGGTATAGGGCATTTAAATCTGTCTTGGTTTCGGGGATTAAAATTGCTTCTGCACCTACAGCAATACCGGTACGCAGGGCTATTAAGCCCGAGTCGCGGCCCATTACCTCAACAATGAATAAGCGATCATGAGATTCTGCAGTGTCGCGTATTTTATCAACTGCATCAATAACCGTATTAATGGCCGTATCGTAACCAATGGTAAAGTCGGTCCCTATCAAATCGTTATCAATAGTGCCGGGTAAGCCCACCACCGGGATATCGTACTCTTTACCAAAAACTTTTGCCCCGGTAAAAGTACCGTCGCCACCGATGCCTACCAAAGCATCAATTTTATGCTTTTTAAGGTTGTCGTAAGCCATTTTGCGGCCTTCGGCAGTTTTAAATTGTTCGCTGCGTGCTGTTTTTAAAATAGTACCGCCACGTTGTATAATGTTAGCAACAGATTTGCGGTCCATCGGAAACAGATCGCCGGTGATCATGCCTTCGTATCCGCGGCGGATGCCTGTTACTTCTAAATTATGGTATAATGCTGTACGTACAACCGCCCTGATGGCAGCATTCATGCCGGGCGAGTCGCCTCCAGATGTGTAAACACCTACGTTTTTAATTTGAGCCATTGTTATTCTGATAGGCAGCTATGCCGCTGTCTAAAAATTTAATATAGTTTTCAACGTCATAATTCGCACCTTGTGGTGGCACCAATACATCACCGCGTGCATTGATGATAACGTAATAAGGTTGCGAATTTACATTAAATTTTGAAGCTTCGTAATCGCTGTTCTTATTCCCGATAGTATTTATCTTCTTTCCGCTGAAAGAAGAAACAGTTTGTTCGCCTTTTGGCAGTTCCTGTTTTTCATCAACATAAAGCTCCAGCAATACAAAATCGTTCTGTAACCGCTTGTGTACTTCTGCGTTAGACCATACCTCCTGCTCCATTCTGCGGCAGTTAGCACAATTCCAGCCGGTAAAATCAATTATAACCGGTTTTTTTAATTCTTTTGATACCTGTATCGCTTGTTCATAATCATACCATTCGTTTAACCCGGCATGTTTACCACGGCGAAACAGGTCTTCATATTTTTTATCTTTAATGGATACTACCTGTTTTGGCGCATCGCTATTGCCCCCGCCATTATTGGTCAGGTAAAAATCTTGCGTGGCCGGTGGCGGTAAAAATCCGCTAATTACTTTCAATGGCGCGCCCCACAATCCGGGGATCATGAACATGACGAAAGCAAACACAATTACTGATAAAAATGTACGGAATACCGACAAATGCTCAACCGGGCTATCGTGCGAAAACTTGATTTTCCCGATTAAGTATAAGAACAACATCACACCGATGGCAATCCATAACGATAGGAATACTTCGCGGTCAAACCAGTCCCAATGGTAAGCCAGATCCACATTCGACAGGAATTTAAGTGCGAATGCCAATTCTAAGAAGCCCAGCACAACCTTTACACTGTTTAACCAACCGCCAGATTTTGGCAAAGATTTTAACAAAGAAGGGAAAAGCGCAAATATGGTAAACGGAATAGCCAGCGCGGATGAGAAGCCCAACATGCCAATAGCAGGGCCAAGCCTTTCGCCTTTGGTGGCGGCATCAACCAATAAACTGCCAATAATTGGGCCCGTACAAGAGAATGACACCACCACCAGCGTGGCTGCCATGAAGAAAATACCTGTCAGGCCGCCCTTGTCAGAGTTCTCATCCAGCTTGTTAGCCAGCGAGCTTGGCAGTTGCAACTCGAAAGCACCCAAAAACGAAGCGCCAAATGCAACTAGCAGCAAGAAAAAGAACAGGTTAAATATACCATTGGTAGCCAATGAATTTAAGGCATCAGAGCCAAAACACAGCGTGATGATAAAACCCAGCGATACATAAATTACAATGATAGACAGGCCATAAATTAACGACTGAAAAACAGCCTTTTGCCTGTTACCTGCTTTTTTAGTAAAAAAGCTAACAGTTAAAGGCAACAGCGGATAAATACAAGGCATTATTAAAGCAGCAAAGCCGCCAAACAGGCCTTTGATAAATATCTCCCAAAGGGTTTGAGGCTTTTCATGACTTTTAGCTGCCGTAGCACCGGCAGCTTTAATAGCTGTAGGCTTTTCCAGTTTTTTTTGCGCTGCTATACTATCTGCGGCGGTTGGTATGGTTGTAAAAACAACACCGCTGGTATCGGCCTTTTGGGCCGCTTGTGCATGCAAGCTAAACACTAAAGTTAAAACGAGTGCAACAATAAATGCCTGTACTATGCCTTGGTTAAGAAAACGCTTAAGCGTATTTTTCATGATAATTTGATGTAACGCTTATTATTATTTGCTGATAGCCACAGTAAAATCTACATCTTCTGGTGGCAGGCATTGTTTGTCGTTACAAGTCATGTATTCAAGCTGGCCTTTAACAACAGTTGCGTTAGGTGAGGTCAGTTTAACTTTTTGTTGAAAAACTACTTCTTTTTCAAAATAGCTCACATTCATTTTAAATGCGTTCTCAAATTTGGTTACCGGGGTTGGTTCGCTGGTTTTACCAACCGCTGTATATGCTTTTGATGGTGCAAATTTAAACTCGGTTTTAACCGGGCCACCATCTTTTACATTTTGCGAATAAATATGCCAGCCGTTATCGATAGTGGCTTTTATAAAAACAACAGCCTCTGTTGCGCTGATCCTTTTGGCAGCATAGCTCCATTTTACCGGGGTTAATATTTGCGCATGCGCACTGGTGTACAAAAACAGCACAAATAAGGCTGATAATAACTTTTTCATATATAGTTTAATTGATTAAAAATTCTACTTCCTTTAAATTGTATTCCCGTTCGGTTTCGCCTGTTTTAATTTTCAGCAATCCCAGGCTTGTTACACCGGTAATTATTCCCTCGAACAACGTTCCGTTTGACTTGAAATTGCGGGTTTCGTTTATTCCAAACAAACAACTTAAATAATCCTGATTTAAATCTGAAGTCTTACCCGCTCTTAACTGCAGGTAATACGCTTCTATACTTTTGCAAATTTCTGATAATAAAGCTTTCAAATCATAATCTGTATGTAAGATTTGCCTGATGGAAGTAGCCTTGGGTAAATAATCGGGAAACTGCTGCTGATTAATGTTAAGCCCTATCCCGATAACCGAATTATTGATCTTTGTGCCCTGCACCATATTCTCTATTAATATGCCGCCCAGCTTGCGGTTATTATAATAGATATCATTAGGCCATTTAATTTTTATGCCCGGGCCTGTAACATGTGCCAATGCTTTAGCGACTCCTAAGCTGATGGCCTGGGTTAAATAAAATTGATCATTTAAGGGTAAAAAAATGGGTTTAAGTAAAATACTGAAAGTGAGGTTTTTGCCGGCTTCTGTGAACCAACGGTTCTGTTGCTGGCCTCTACCGGCATATTGATCTTCTGCCATAATGACCGTTCCTTCGGGTAATGGCTTGGAATTTGACAATATATTTTTTAGAAAAGTATTTGTAGAATCTACTTCTTTCAGGGTGACTAAATTTTGTCCGACAAATAATCCTGAAAATATGTTATTTTGCAAAGTATAAACGTTATTAAATCAAATCGTTCAAAACTAATTCTTTTTGATGGTAAAAAACAAAGCGATACAAGAATCCGCTTACATTTCTGAACTTGCCATACATGGCATGCAGGAAAAAAAGGGAAATGAGATTGTTAGGCTAGACCTTCGTAATATATTCAGTTCGGTGTCAGATTATTTTGTGATCTGCCATGCTGATTCAACTACCCAGGTTAAAGCAATTGCAAATAGCGTAGAAGAGGAAATATTTAAAGCCACACAACAGGAACCCTGGCGTAAAGAAGGGCTTGTACACAGCGAGTGGATATTGCTTGATTATGTTGACGTGGTTGTCCACATCTTCCGTACCGATAAACGTGAGTTTTACGGAGTAGAAGATCTATGGGGCGATGCTGAAATAAAAATTTACCAAAGCGCTTAAACAGAATCTGCCATTTCCTTTGCCTTATTAATATAATTATAGATTACATCGTTTGAGCTGAAATAAAAACATGAAAGAAACTAAATCCGAAAAGCCTAAGACTATTCGTAAAATTTCAAATAAAAAAATTACTCCAAAGCCGCCTAAGTTTAACATAGTGTGGCTATATGCCGTATTAATATTAGGATTAATTGTGGTATCGTACCTTATTAACGGTAACAGTGGTAAACCTATTACCGCGCAGCGTTTCCAAAACGATATGCTGAAGGCCCGTGATGTTGACCACGTGGTAGCCTACAAAAATGGCGACCTGGTAATTGCAGACGTTTACATTAAAAAAGACAGCCTGCGTAAACCTACTTATAATGACATTCGCGATCAGCGATCATTAAGCCCATCAGCAGGACCGCAGTATACTTTTAGTGATGCATCTTACGAGAGTTTGAAACAAACCATCGGCACCATAGAAAAAGACCTGCCAGATTCGCAAAAAACATCTATTCAGTTTGAGCAGCACGAAAGTCTGCTGTCTAACTGGCTGGTACAGGGTGTTATCATTATGGTATTGTTTGCCGTTGTATGGTTGTACATTATGCGCCGCATGAATGGTGGTGCAGGTGGCGGCCCGGGTGGCCAGATCTTCAGCATCGGTAAATCAAAAGCTACCCTGTTTGATAAAGAAGCACAGGTTAACGTTACGTTTAATGATGTTGCCGGTTTACAAGAAGCTAAAGAAGAGGTGATGGAAATTGTAGATTTCCTTAAAAACCCTAAAAAATACACCAACCTGGGTGGTAAAATACCTAAAGGCGCATTGCTTGTAGGCTCGCCGGGTACCGGTAAAACCTTAATGGCTAAAGCTGTTGCAGGCGAAGCACAAGTACCTTTCTTCTCCCTGTCAGGGTCTGACTTTGTGGAGATGTTTGTAGGTGTGGGTGCATCACGTGTACGTGATTTGTTCCGCCAGGCTAAAGACAAAGCGCCATGTATCATCTTTATTGATGAGATTGATGCTATAGGCCGCGCCCGTGGTAAAAACAATATTGTAGGTGGCAACGACGAACGCGAAAACACCCTTAACCAGTTACTGGTTGAAATGGATGGTTTCGGTACAGATTCTGGTATTATTATCCTTGCTGCTACCAACCGTCCTGACGTACTGGATTCGGCCTTATTGCGTCCGGGACGTTTCGACAGGCAAATTTCTATCGATAAGCCGGATTTGATTGGCCGTGAGCAGATTTTCAAAGTTCACTTGCAGCCACTAAAATTAGATGAAACTGTAGATGCCAAAAAGCTATCTGCACAAACACCTGGTTTTGCCGGCGCCGAAATTGCCAACGTTTGTAACGAAGCCGCATTAATTGCTGCCCGCCGCGATAAAGTTGCTGTTGACATGCAAGATTTTCAAGACGCTATTGACCGTGTTATCGGTGGTTTAGAAAAGAAAAACAAGATCATATCACCAGAAGAAAAACGCATTGTGGCTTATCACGAAGCGGGCCACGCTATTGCAGGCTGGTTTCTGGAGCATGCAGATCCGTTGGTTAAGGTATCTATCGTTCCCCGTGGTGTTGCAGCCTTAGGTTATGCACAGTATTTACCGCGCGAGCAGTTTTTACATACCACAGAACAGTTATTGGATGAGATGACCGTATCAATGGGTGGCCGTGTTGCTGAAGACATTGTATTCGGTAAAATATCAACCGGTGCACTAAGCGATTTAGAGCGCATTACCAAACTATCTTATGCCATGATTAAGATCTATGGTATGAACGAAAAAGTTGGTAACGTATCATTCTACGACCCACAAGGTGAATACCAGTTTAACAAACCATACTCTGATACCACAGCCGAGCTGATTGATGCCGAAGTACGTATTATGATTGACAAAGTTTACCAACGTACCAAAGACTTGTTGAACGATAAACGTGCAGGCCTTGAACTGTTAGCAGCTAAGCTTTTGGAAAAAGAAGTACTATTCCAGTCTGACCTGGAAGAGTTATTGGGTAAACGCCCGTTTGATGACCGTACCACTTACGATAAGTTTGTAAATGGCGAAGCGGCCTTAAACCCGGATGTTGATAACAACGCCATCCCGGAATCGGTAACCAACCCTGCCGGAACTACTAATATTGAAGGCACAGAAAAACCGTAAGTTTTAAATAACCAAAAAGCCATTATGCTTAGGCATAATGGCTTTTTTATTTTAAAGGGATGAGTAACATTACACCAAAAGAACGACTGCTTAAAAAAATACGCAAAGCCTTGCTGGAAAAAAGGGACAACCCTTATCCCAACCTGGAGGAGATGCCTATTTATCCCCCGGCAGAAGAAATTCCGGAGGTAATGTTTGCCGAACAATTTACAGCTGCCGCTGGCCAGTTTGTATTTTGTGAAGATGAGATCCAGTTTATAGAGAACCTGCTTACCCTGGCCGAAGAACGTAACTGGCACAAAATATACTGCTGGGAACCTGCTCTAAAAGCTATTTTAGAAAGGTATGAGTATCCCTATTATGAGACAGATAAAGACTTTGAACAATCTGAAGTTGGCTTTACCCTTTGCGAAGCACTAGTTGCCCGCAACGGTAGCATATTAATTTCTAATGCCGATGCCGCAGGCCGCAGGCTAAGTATCTATCCCCCTATACATATTGTGCTGGCCTATACTTCACAGTTGGTGATAGACCTTAAAGACGGATTTAATATTGTTAAGCAAAAATACGGTACCCAGCTACCATCTATGCTCTCGATAATTACCGGCCCAAGCCGCACAGCAGATATTGAAAAAACATTGGTGTTAGGCGCCCACGGCCCTAAAGAACTTTTTGTTTTTCTGTTAGACGGATAAACTAGGCCTTGGCTTCTATTTCAGCAGCCAAATTTTCCAGGGTACGTTCTTCTAATACTTCCCGTACGCTATTCCCTTCTTTATCGTACTCCCATTTAATAAGGCGGATATAGCCATCGGCAACCTCAATTCCGGTAATATCGCCATCATTAAAACAGCAGCAGCCACTATTAAAATAGGTTGGCCGGTAACCTGTGAAATTAAGCGAACTGTCTTTCTTTAAATGCCGCTTGGTTATCTCTGCTTCCAGTTTAGTAATGGTGGCAATATCGTGTGCTTTTTTTGCCCTGGCCCGCTGGATGTACAAACTCTCAATGTGTGTTAGCGATTGAAATACCGGCTGATGAGTATGCCCGGTTATTAATAGCGTATGTTGTTGTTTGGCGCTCCAATCATACATCATTTTGTTATGCGCTGTTTTTAAATCGTCATTATTAGCCGGGGTATTGAGGTTAATGCGCAAGTATGATTGCACGGGTGCCCATACGTTTGATACAAACCACTTGCTAAACCAGTTACCATCGCTTTGCAAATCGCCCTGGTGGCCATGCGTCATATATATATTTAAAGGTTTGCCGTTGATGATTGTCTGCAAAATAATGCCCTCGTAAATACGAATGGCCCTGCCGTAAATCTGAAACAGGCTCACCGATGCCAATGGGTCGTTATCCCAATACAGATCATGGTTGCCAAATATTTTTACAAATGCATCCCGCTTTAAAAAAAGTTTTTCTGCTTCGAAAGTAGCTTTGTTATGATGTTTAACGGTTAATAGCAAGTTTTCCCAAAGCTCTTCGCTATCGCCCAGATTAATGTAGGTAAAGCCATCTCTGTTATAATGCTCAAGTGCGGTGAGGTAATTTTTTTCGGCCAGTGCAAAATCGTCCGAATTGTCGCGTGCGCCTTTATGCTGATCTGACAAAATTATAAACTTACCCTGGTTAACATCAAATGGCACAACCAGCCCACGTTTACCGGGGTCTGTTAAAATTTTTTTTTGCAGGTCGCTCAATGCCTTAAAAACACGCTTTTGATCGGGCCGTGATGCGTATTTATCAGAAAGCCTGATAACGGGCTGTGTTAGTAATTTTTGAAGAATACGGCGCATTGCAAATTAACTAAAAACCAGTGCTTTGTGTTTTATTTGATAATAATATTTAATAACTACACCTGCATGCTTACTATGTATAGTTAAAACACAAATTTTAATACTTTAAAATACTTATAACATAATCAGACTTATTATAAAAATACCGGATGGCAACAAAATCAATAAATCCAGTATAAACTCATGAATTTATACCGGTAATTCTTTTAATAGTATAATGAGGTATGTATAAATACAGTATTTTTAGATCAAATTTTATTTGACCTCCTTAAACAAAAAACAATGTCACAAGGTAAAACACCTCCAATTATCGGCGCTAAAATTAAACTGAGCCAAGCTGAAAAAATGATCTCTGATTACAGAGCTAATTGCGACGATAGTCACATCCATCACTTAACCATCAGCGCAGACCATTTAAGAAAGATCATTGATCAGCCCGATTGCCATTATGTTAAATTTCACATCGCATTAGCCGACCCTACAGTAAAAGCGCAAGGCCTACCGGTTGGGCACACACTTGTTGCTGTTGGCGTAAATAGTGCATCTAATACCATTAAAGCCGGCGAAGAAGACTCTGAGGTATATGAAGACTTTAGCTCCTGCCCCCCTAATTGTAATCCCAACCCTCCGCATGACAACATTGTTTAATAGCTAATACAGATGGAATATTCTGCTTGGGGTATTCTAATAATAGATAGTTTGTTAGGACTATCATTATTATTTTTAAAGCAACTGGGTAAAAGTATGTATCCAGTTGCTTTAGCAGTTATTATTTCACTAATTGAAGAAATTGTAGCACATCTTTTCACTTTAAAATTTAATTACAATTTAAACGTTTACTTTTTTTTTAATCCTATTGAATACGCCTGCTTTGCGTGGTTTTTTTATGTTAATATCGATTACAAAACTTGTAAGAAATTAATAAAAGCAAGTGTATTACTCTTTTTTAGTTTCATTATTGGTTATCTCTATTATTTCACCAAACTCACCCCTCTTCCAGCAAAAATATTGCTAGATTATGTTATCGCCACAAAAGGATTACTATTAACGCTTTGGTCTATTGCCTATATAATAAACATATTCGATCAAATAAGCAACTACAAAAAATTGAGTGTGTATGTGCTTATGGTAGTTGCAGCCTTACTCTTTTACTCTTGTTTTAGTATTATACTAAACTTTTCGGAAATATACTTGGTAAATTATTCTGAATTGCACAACGTTCCATTAACTGTTATGTTTAGTCCCTTAAATAAAGCTCACATGTATGCATCACAACAATATGCTGCAGTTAAACCATTATTGTATTTAACCAATATCCTTTTATATTTATGCATTTTTGTGGCATTAATTAAAAGTGCTACAAAACCAAAAAAAGCATACTCAATTTAGTGTCAGAAGGTTTCGATTTTTGGATTTTACTCACAGTTGCTATTGGTATTTTAGTACTGTTTGTGCTATTTATAATTACCATCTTATTTATTTACCAGCGCAAAACATTTGAGCACCAGCAAAAGGTTGCGGCAATTGAGCAGAACCTGAAGCAGGAAATTCTGAAAACCCAAATAGAGGTTCAGGATCAAACACTTACCTATGTTAGCCGCGAAATACACGATAACATTACCCAGGTGCTTTCTTTTGTAAAACTATCCCTTGGTGTAGTGGGCAAAGATGCGGCACATACGCAAACCAAAATAACAGAAAGCCGGGAGTTAATATCGCAGGCTATTAATGATCTTCGTGACTTATCCAAGAGCATGAGCTTTGATACCATCAAAGCGGCGGGGTTGGAAAAAACGATAGCCTTTGAACTGGATCGGATTAACAAAAGCGGCCTGATTAAAGCAAAACTTAGCGTAGAAGGCGATGCTTTTTCACTCGGAGAAAAAAATGAACTGGTACTGTTCAGGATCTTTCAGGAAACTGTTAATAACGCGCTAAAGCATGCCAATGCCAAACAACTAAAAATTGAGTTGCGATATTCAGCAAAAGTGTTTAATTTGACCATCGCGGATGATGGTGACGGGTTCCCGACCAGCATATTGGATGAACATCGTGGGTCTGGTTTAAAAAACCTGCAAAACAGAGCAAACTTAATTGGTGCTGTCGCAACTATTAAAAGCTCGCCCGGCAACGGCTGTTCGGTCATGATCTCACTCGATCCGCTTTTAGAACACGTATATGCCAACGCAGATAGCATTAGTTGATGATCATCGTCTTTTCAGAAGTGGAATTGCTTCATTAATTGATCAATTTACCGGATACAATATTTTATTTGAAGCAGCCAATGGCCTGGAGCTAATTGAGCAAATAAAGGCCAGCCAAAAGCCCGACATTATTTTGCTTGATATTAATATGCCCGAGATGGATGGCTTCACCACCACGCAATGGCTTAAAAAAAACAACCCCGAAATTAAGATCATTATTTTATCCATGTTTGAGGATGCCGATAAGGTATTAAAAATGGTTAGGCTTGGGGTGCATGGTTACCTGCTTAAAGATTCGGAACCGTACGAGTTTGAGCTGGCTTTAAAAGCAGTGGCCAATAACGAATTGTATTACCCTTCATTCGTTACAGATCATTTAATTAAAAACCTCAATCAAAAAGAGCATATCAAATTAAATAACCGGGAAATAGAATTTTTAAGGCTGGCCGGTACAGAGCTTACCTACAAAGAAATTGCCGACCAGATGTGCATCAGCGCCCGAACTGTTGATGGTTACCGCGATCAACTATTTGAAAAACTGCAAATTAAAAGCCGCGTTGGCCTGGTACTTTACGCCATAAAAAATAATTTAATTCAATTGTAAATTTGCTAATTATTTTAGCAAATTTGTTGTATGCCATTTGAAGATAATCCCGAATATATTAAGGGTAGAGGAGCGCAGGTAAACACCCACAATAAGTTTCTAAAAAACAAATATGTGCTCGAGCATGCAGAGGGTTTGGACGAACCTTTGCTAGAAAACGAAGCTACCCAGTTTTATCACGAAAATGCCAAAAAAATTGTAAGCGAATCTAACAGCCCCGATCTAAGCCACATGTATTCTATCAACCCCTATCAGGGTTGCGAACATGGCTGTATTTATTGCTACGCCCGTAATAGTCATGAATATTATGGTTTTAGCGCCGGGTTGGATTTTGAACGTAAGATCATCATCAAACATAACGCGCCCGAGTTGCTCGAAAAATATTTTAATAAACGCGGCTATCTGCCAACACCTATTGTACTATCAGGCAATACAGATTGCTACCAACCGGTTGAGCGCAAACTCGAAATAACCCGCAAATTGCTCGAGGTATTTCTTCAATACAAACACCCGGTAAGCATTATCACCAAAAACAACCTGGTACTGCGCGATCTGGATATATTGATAGAACTGGCCAAGCTTAACCTCATCCACGTAAATGTTTCGATCACCTCGCTCGATGAGCAATTACGGCAAAAGTTGGAGCCCCGTACTGTTACGGCATCCGGGCGTTTAGCGGTTATAGAAAAACTATCGGCAGCGGGCATACCGGTAAGGGTAATGTCGGCCCCCATTATACCAGGCTTAAATAGCAATGAAGTGCCCGATATTATCCGCGCCGGGGCCAACCGGGGCGCTGTTGCTGCTGGTTTTACCATAGTACGCTTAAATGGCAGCATAGGTGATATTTTTACCGACTGGATTTACAAAGCATTCCCCAACAAAGCCGAAAAAGTGCTGAACATGATTGCCAGCTGCCACGGAGGCAAAATAAATGATAGTGATTTTGGAAGGCGCATGACGGGCGACGGTAACATTGCCGAATCTATCCATCAGCTGTACCGCATTGCCTGCAACCGCTTTTTAGCCGGCCGGGAAATGCCACCTTATGATCTTACACATTTTACACCTAAAAGTGGTAGGCAGACGAGTTTGTTTTAGTGCCTCACTCAACACTTATATATGGAAAATGCTTTAAATAACTTGTCGAACGATGGTGGGAAATCTTCTGCTATTACCAAAATTGACTTATTTACAGCAGAAGATTCTTCCTACGTCAGAATGACAAAAATGAGTGTTTAAAAACAAGCGCAATGTTGGTTTCAAGTATTTTGTCTTTTACTTTGATTATCGACTCTTGCCTCTCTCCCTAATATCCTAATCGCTTCAAGCCTTCTTTGGCTTTCTGCTCTATGCTGTTTTCGTACTGGTGGTTTTTAAATGCAATTGCCATGTTGTAATAATGTACAGCCTCGGGTTTGTTTTTTTGGCGCTCGTAAATGTTGCCTATTTTAACAGCAGCTGTTGGTGCATAATAATAGGCTGTTCCCTTACCTGTGTTAATAGTTAACTGGTAATTGCGTAAGGCTTCATCATCTTTATCCATGGCATCATAAACGCGTCCTAAACGATAATAATATTCTGTTTTGTCCTGTAACTGTGTTAAGCTGGCTGGAGTTTTATCCTGCAATATTTTCAACGCTTTATCATAAAAACCACCGTCAAACAATAAACGGGCTCGTAATAAATCGGCATTGGGCGTAGGGTTACCGGCTTCGGTTAAGGCCTGCTTATCTTTATCATTAAACTGGTAGCCTTTTGTTTTTACCAGCTGGATATAGCTTTGGTACTTACGCTCGTCGCCATGCAGTAACGCATCCCATGCTAAGTGCAGGTAAGCATCCTTAATAAAACTTACGCCCTTGGTTTCTGTCAGAAATTTCTTAAAATAATCATCGGCAGTACTATCCAGTCTGTTCATTTTTGCATTGGCCAGCAAATAATCCAGATATGGGTAAGGCTGATAATCCGGCCCTGTAGGGCGATGCTCCAGGTAATCTACAGTCTCGCCGCTATGCCCGGTTCTTAAGGCCACAAAGGCCTTAATATAAGCCTTGTTGAGGCTGCTATTATCCATAGATGCGGTGTACTGCTGCATTTTCTGGTAAGCATTGCTATCATTAATTACGTACGACTGGATATAGGTTAAATAAAACACCAACTCATCGTAATACATGGCGTAGCCCGAGTGCGGCAATTTAACCGAAAGTTGTTGCAGCATATTTAAACCTGTGGCAGCATTTCCTTTAATACCGAAAAAGCTCAGCGTACTTTTCAACGCGCCATCGGGCAGCGAGCCCAGCAACACATTAACCACCCCCAACGGAATATCATCGGGCATAAAAGCCGGGAATTTCTTGCTATTGGTTTGCAGCAGTTTGTAAGCCTTATTGATTTCGAGCCCTGCTGATGTGTTTTCGCCAAACCGGCTATGGATGAGCGCCCATTGGAGGTTAACCTGTGCTACAGCAAAATTATAATACGGCGATTTATCATCCTCGTTCTCCAACAGGCTTATGCGTTTACCTTTGTTATCTTTCAGTCGGTCAAAGTCTGCCTTGCTATCTGTGGTAAGCAGGTAAAAATAATCGTAGTAATTATCAAGCAGTATGGCAATGGCATTGTCGGGGTGCTGGGCCTTCTCCTGGTCTATCAATACCCTTGCACGTTTAAGTTTTAAACTTAGCAGGTTATCGTAGGCCTGTACACAATTACTGTTAAAATCAAAATTGGCAAACACCGGGCTGCAGCCCAGTAAAAAGATAGCTAGTACAAATATTTTTTTTACCATAACAAAAAAAGGCGCCTTGAGGGGCGCCTTAGTAATATTTTAAAAAACTGCTTAAGCAGTCTCAGTTTCGAGCGCTGTTTGCTCATCAACCAAAATACGGCCACAATGTTCGCAAACAATAATTTTTTTACGCTGGCGGATATCCGATTGGCGCTGAGGCGGGATCTGGTTAAAACAACCAGAGCATGAATCGCGCTGAATGGTTACTACAGCAAGGCCATTTTTAGCGTTGTTGCGTAAACGGCTGTAAGCTGTTAACAAGCGGGGCTCAATGCCTTCTTTAGCAGTTTCTGCCTGTGCATTCAACTCTCCTTCTTCTTTCTGAGTTTCGGCAGTAATGGTACCTAGTTCGGCTTTCTTAGCGTCAAGGTCACTTTTGCGGCTTTCCAGATCGGTAGCAGCTTTTTCGTAGATCTGCGTTTTGGTGCTGATCTCGTACTCAAACTCCCTGATTTTTTTCTCGCTCACCTGGATATCCAGACCCTGAATTTCAACCTCTTTAGAGATTGCATCATACTCCCGATTGTTTTTCACATCGGTAAGCTGGCCTTCATATTTTTTGATATTCGCCTGCGAATCTTTGATCAGATTTTTACGGGTTACGATATCATCTTCCAGATCATCAAGCTCTGCTTTGATCTTTTGGATACGGGTTTCAAGCTGGGCTACATCATCTTCAAGGTCTGCAACTTCCATTGGCAATTCGCCTCTAACCTGACGGATTTTGTCAATTTTAGTGTGGATGGTTTGCAGTTCGTATAAACCTTTTAGCTTCTGTTCTATGGTTTGTTCCATCAAATAAAATATTTTATGGGGTTTGTATTAATTTCTGTTAAACGGACGGCAAAGTTAGTGAATTTTTTTTGAATTTTTTCATATAATAAATGCTGCGTAAACTGCTCACTTTCAAAATGTCCGATGTCGGCAATTACAATCTTTTTTTCAGCGTCAAAAAACTCGTGATACTTATAGTCGGCCGTAATAAAAACATCTGCTCCGGCGGCTATGGCCTGCTTCAATAAAAAGCCTCCCGAGCCTCCGCAAACGGCTACCTTTTTAACGCTTTTACCACGCAGTTCAGTATGCCGTATTACCTGGGCTTTCATATTATATTTTACATGGCGCAAAAACTCCTCTTCGCCCAGCGCTATTGGCAGTTCGCCAACCATGCCAGCCCCTACCTGTTTGTAATGGTTTGTTAAATGGTAAAGATCGTAAGCCACCTCCTCATAAGGGTGCGAAAGAAAAAGTGCCATTAAAATTTTACTTTCTTGCTGCGCTGGGTAAATGGTTTCTATCCTTACCTCCGGCTCGTGGTGCTGCCGGCCTTGCTCGCCAACATATGGGTTGGTATCTGCCCCGGCTTTAAACGTACCGGTACCTTCGGCATTAAAACTGCATTCGCTGTAATTACCAATGTTACCCGCCCCTGCTTTAAACAATGCCTCACGCACTTCATCTGCATGCGCTTGCGGCACATAGGTAACCAGCTTTTTAAGTAAATTGGGTTTAGGCGAAAGGATATGGCAGTTTTGCAAACCCAAAACCTGGCATATGCGTGCATTTACGCCATCGCTTACACTATCCAAATTGGTATGTATGGCATATAAGGCAATTTGATGGCGTATAGCCTTCTCTACCACGCGCTCTACGTAGGTTTTGCCGTTAAATTTTTTTAGCCCCTTAAAAACGATTGGGTGGTGCGATATAATCACCTGGCAGTTTTTAGCAATGGCCTCATCAACCACGGCTTCGGTACAATCCAGCGAAATCAGCGCCTGGTTAACCTCCTGCTCGGGATGGCCAACAATTAGGCCAGAATTATCATAATCTTCCTGGTAGGCCAGCGGGGCCAGGCTTTCGAGGTATGTGGTTAGTTCTGCTAATTTCATAATATTCCCGGCAAGTTAACTACACGTTTAGCTACCTCCAAATTATAAATATAGAAAAGACCGCTAAGCACCCATCCGGGCTATTTCCAAACTTTCGTAGGCCATTTTCTGGTTAAATTCATTGGCCAGGCTTTTATAATTAATAATATCTACAATGGTACCAATAAAGCAAAAACCAGCTGTAAAAAAGTAAATAAGACCCATAACCGTTTGCCCGGTTAAAAAACGCTGTACCCCGGCAATACCCACAAAACCAAGCAAGGTAACCAGCATAATATCTTGCGGGTCGCGACGTTTACCTCCATAAATGGTTACAAAATTATGCTTTTGTGTATCGCTAAGCCCGGTAGTTAGCTGGCCTAAAAAAGTGGCTTCTTCATAAGTAACACCCGGAAACATTGCATAAGAGTTAAGATCCATGATTTATAAGGGTTTGATTTTCTTAAATTTAGATGTTTGCAAGTAAATTAAGTTACAAATCCGGTATAAAATTATTGCCAATGCCGGCAAGCCCAACCAATGTGCTTTAAAAGATTTACCGGTATCGCCATGCAGCAGGTATGTTATCGCATGCCCTATCCCACAACCGGGGCACCAGCCAAAGCCTAGCAATTTAAGCGGGCATAAAGTAAAATGGCTACCTGTTGCCGGGTTGCATAAACCAAGCGCCATGATAGCCATTATCCAAAATATCAGTTCGAAGTTAGCCTGTACCTTTTTAATCAATCTTTCTGGATTTGGTCATCAGGAGTAAAGATACACCGAAAGCCAATATTATTCCAATAAGTAAAGCGGCAAATAATCGCCCGGAAAGGTCAGAGGCTGTACCTGTTTCTGTTATTGTACCAATGTATAATGCCCCGGCCAATACAGCGATACCGCCACCTATAATCAAAATCTTAAAGCACTGAACAAGCGCCTGTATAAACCCCATTTCCCCATTAAGAGAGGCTCTGTAGGCGTTGATACCTAAAAACAAACCAATAAGCGGTATAAGCCCAGAAAGATATTCATAAAGGGATAATGTATTGTCTTTTACTCCAGGCCATATTTTTTGAACTATAACAAGCCAAATAATACTTAGAACGCCAATGAACAATCCATACATAACTGCATTTTTAATATCACTTCTCATAATACAATTCGGTTAAAGTTAATTGCCAGTAACAGCTGATCTGCTCCGCTTATGTAAAAGGTTTTTTGTCAGCAGATTGTTTGTTTTAACAGATATTTTTGTGTCTGAGTATCACTCCTGCCCTATCCGGGGGGAAAGCGCAACTTTGCGGTTGTTAAAAGGCCTCTCCTTTAGAGCGAATTTAGGTGAGGCTTTTCCAAGAGACTGTTTTTAGGCCTTGTTTTTGTTTATATTTGTATCGTTTTGAATATCCGTGACATATTAGACCGCTACAAGGGCGACAGCCGGGTGCAAGAAGTTGCGAAAGCACTTAATGCATCCAAGAATCCCCGCATACAATTACGTGGGCTTGTTGGATCGAGCGATGCAACAGTTGCTGTGGCGCTGTGGTTTTTGCAGCACCAGCACATGATATTTGTACTGCCCGACCGTGAAGAGGCCAGCTATATGCAGGCAGACCTCGAAAGTTTAACCGGCCAGGAAGTTTTGCTTTTCCCATCGTCATACCGTAAAGCATTTGAATTTACCCAGCCCGATAGTAGCAATGTGCTGGCCCGCGCCGAGGTATTGAATGATCTGAACCATACGTCATCGGTAGGCCGTTTAATTGTTACGTACCCCGAGGCTTTAGCCGAAAAGGTGATTGACCGGGCTTCGCTGGAGAAAAACACGCTGGAAATTTCGGTTCAAAATAACCTGAGCATCGAATTTATCAACGAGTTTTTAATAGAGTATGATTTTGAGCGTGTTGAATTTGTATACGAACCCGGCCAGTTTTCGGTAAGGGGCGGTATTGTAGATATTTTCTCTTTCTCGCACGACCTGCCTTACCGGGTAGAGTTTTTTGGCGACTTTATCGAAACCATCCGCACGTTTGAAGTAGAGAGCCAGCTTTCTATTGAGCAAATGAAAAGCATTACGATTGTGCCCAATGTACAATCGAAATTTTTGACAGAGAATAATATTTCCCTGCTGGAATACGCTGAAGCCGGAACCCAGATCTGGATCAAGGACGTACAGTTTACCTTAGATGTAATTCGCGATGGCTACAAAAAAGCCACCCAATTATGGAAAGCATTATCCGCAGATGAGAAAAACCAGAACCCGGATTGGATTGACCCTAAATTTGGCTTTACGGACGATAAGCTGATTGCAGATCAATTGTATGATTTTGCGGTTGTAGAATATGGCAAGCAGTTCTTTTATGAAGGCGCCAACGCGTTCAATTTTGAGATTCGCCCGCAGCCATCGTTCAATAAAGATTTTAGCCTGCTAATCCATAACATTAAAAATAACGAGGTTGATAAAATTGAGAATTACATATTTACAGATTCTGCCAAACAAGTAGAGCGTTTATATGCCATTTTTGAAGACCTGGATAATACCGTAAAATTTACGCCGATCAATATTTCGGTACGGGAGGGTTTTATAGACCGCGAGCAGAAAATTGCCTGCTACACCGATCACCAGATTTTTGACCGTTATTATAAATACAAACTGCGCAAAGGCTACCAGCGTACGCAGGCCATCACCCTCAAAGAACTTCGGGATTTAAAACCCGGCGATTACGTTACCCACATCGACCACGGTATTGGCAAGTACGCCGGATTAGAAAAAGTGGAGGTGAGCGGCAAAATGCAGGAAATGATCCGGCTTATTTATGCCGATAATGATTTGCTGTATGTGAATATCAACTCACTTAACCGCATCTCTAAATACAGCGGCAAAGAGGGCACTGTACCTAAAATGAATAAATTGGGTACCGATACCTGGGAAAAGTTAAAGAAAACCACAAAAAAAAAAGTTAAAGACATAGCCCGCGACCTTATTAAGCTTTACGCTATCCGTAAGGCGCAAAAGGGCACAGCTTTTCTCCCCGATAGTTACTTACAAACCGAACTGGAGGCCTCCTTTATTTATGAGGATACCCCCGACCAGGAAAAAGCAACTGCCGATTTTAAAAAGGACATGGAATCGCCGCACCCAATGGACCGCCTTATTTGCGGCGATGTTGGTTTCGGCAAAACCGAGGTAGCTATCCGCGCTGCCTTTAAAGCCGTTGCTGATAGTAAACAAGTGGCTGTATTGGTGCCAACCACTATCCTTGCAGCACAGCATCATAAAACATTTACAGACAGGCTTAAAGGTTTCCCTTGCAATATCGATTACATCAATCGTTTTAAAACCAGTAAGCAAATCAAAGATACTTTGGCTAAGCTAGCAGAGGGCAAGGTGGATATCATTATCGGTACCCACCGCCTGGTAAGCAAAGATGTAAAGTTTAAAGACCTCGGCCTCATGATTATTGATGAGGAGCAAAAGTTTGGCGTATCTACCAAAGAAAAACTAAAACAGATGCGGGTTAATGTAGATACCTTGACATTGACCGCAACGCCCATACCGCGTACGTTGCACTTCTCTTTAATGGGTGCGCGTGATCTTTCCATTATATCAACCCCACCACCAAACCGCCAGCCGGTAGTTACCGAACTGCACGTTTTTAATGATAAGCTGATTAAAGAAGCTGTTGAGTATGAAATAGACCGCGGCGGGCAGATCTTTTTTATCCATAACCGGGTAGCAGATTTAACCCAGCTGGGCGGCATGATCCGCAAGTTGGTACCTAAAGCTCGCATAGGCATTGCCCACGGCCAGCTGGAAGGTGACGATCTGGAAGATGTGATGCTGAAATTTGTGAGCCACGAGTACGATGTGTTGGTTGCTACCACCATTATCGAGGCCGGGTTGGATATCCCCAATGCTAATACTATCATCATTAACCACGCGCACATGTTTGGGTTAAGCGACCTGCACCAGATGCGTGGCCGTGTAGGGCGGAGCAATAAAAAGGCTTTTTGTTATTTACTCAGTCCTCCGTTATCAACCTTAACTTCCGAAGCACGTAAACGCCTAAGCGCTATCGAAGAGTTTTCTGAACTGGGCAGCGGATTTAATGTAGCCATGCGCGATCTGGACATTCGCGGCAGCGGAAACTTGCTGGGTGCCGAGCAAAGCGGTTTTATTGCCGAGATCGGCTTCGAGATGTACCATAAAATTTTGGACGAGGCTATCCAGGAGTTGAAAGACGATGAGTTTAAAGACCTTTTCCAGGACGAAAAACCGCGGCCTTTTATTTCCTTTACCCAAATAGATACCGATTTAGAGATCCTGATCCCCGACGAATATGTAACCAACATTGCCGAACGGTATAATTTATATACAGAAATATCCAAGCTGGAGAACGAAGTACAGCTAAGAGCCTTCGAACAGCAGCTTACAGATCGTTTCGGCCCCGTGCCGCCACAGGTGAACGATCTTCTGAATACCGTACGCCTGCAATGGTTGGGTAAAGCAATTGGTTTCGAGAAAATTTCATTGAAAAAAAATGTGCTGCGCGGATATTTCATCAGCAACCAGCAATCGCCCTATTTTGAAACCGAGGCCTTTAGGCAGGTATTAAATTATGTGCAATATAACCCGCGCCGGGTTAACATGAAAGAAGTTAAAAACACACTGCGCATTAGCGTGGAAGGAATTTCGACTATAGAACGCGCTGTAGAGTTACTGGGTGAAATGACGGGCGAAATAGTTAGTTAAACCTAACTATTTCATGGTATCTACCTTTGCCCATATCATATCGGCTATGCCTTGCATGCCCTTATCGCCGGGGTGTTGTTGTACTGCGCTGGCCACATCGGTTCTGTCGAAAGCATAGTTACTAAGATCTTCGCCCAAAATTGCTAAAGAGATGTATGGCGTATACCTGCTCATAATTAAATTAATGTAATCCCGGTTAGACCAGAAAGAACCTGCAGCCAATACTTTCAATTTAGGGTTATCCACTTTCATGTAAGCAATTAAGGCCTGGTAGCGCTTGGTAAATGCCACCGAATCAAATGAGCTTTGCACGTTTTCGCCGATACGTAAAATAAGCAGGTCGGGCTTGCTGTCGCGGTATGCCTTCAGTTCAGCATCAAAATTGTAGATATCAGAATTGGTTTCAAACCCTGCAATGTTTTTTGCCTGTACCACACAGCTTTTATTCACTTGCTGAAACTTTGCGGTTAATAAATGCACATAGTCTTTATTAAGCGCCGATGCTGCCATACCCCAGCTACCCGCCCACCCGAGTGATTGGTTCGGCGGAGAATAAGTGATGCTATTCCCCAGTATCAGCACATTGGCAAAAGGTGTAGACGCGGTTGTATTAGTAACAGCAGCTTGTTTTTTGCAGGAAGCCATTGCCAATAACAGCAAAAATGCAGCAAGGATGTTTTTCATTGCGTTTATGCACTAACCAATCTATAAATATCTTTCAGGTTACGGCCTTGTTCTTTGTAATCCAGGCCATAGCCAACCACAAACTCTTTCTCTATTTCAAAACCTACATAAGCAAGTTCCTGGATAAAAATTTCGATAGCTGTTGTTTTTGATAACAGGGTACAAACTTTTAGCGAGGCTGGTTTAAATACCTTCAGGCGCTCTATCAGGTAAGCCAGGGTATTGCCCGAGTCGATAATATCTTCTACAATAATTACGTGACGGCCCTGGATATCAACACCCAAGTCAATGTCGTTTCTTACGGTTCGGCTGCTGGCGGTGCCGCCAAAATATGATGCCAGCTTGGTAAAAGTTACTTCACAAGGTATATCTATCAGCCTTATTAAATCGGCAATAAATAAAAAGCTGCCATTTAGTACACCTAAAAATACAGGTAGCTTACCATCATATTCTTTACTAATTTGTTCACCAAGTACTGCCAGGCGCTTTTGGATAGCTTCATGGGTGATAAGGGGTTCAAACTCAAGATCTACAACTTTTACGTTCATGCTACAAAGCTACCTAATAAGCATAAAAGTTATGGCTTCAAATAACAGTATCTTTGTCACATTATTATGGAATACCAGGTTTATACCCTATCTAACGGCATACGTATACTGCACCACCCCGTAAAATCGGCAATTGCACACTGTTGTTTGTTAATTAATGCAGGTTCGCGCGATGAAAACCCCGAGCAGGAAGGCCTGGCGCATTTTATTGAACACCTTTTGTTCAAAGAAACAGAGCGCCGCAGTACTTCGCAAATTCTTAACCGGCTCGAACTGGTTGGTGCCGATTTAAACGCTTACACCACTAAAGAATATACCTGCATCCACGCATCTTTTTTAAAGGAGCACCTGGAGCGTACAATAGATCTGTTTGAAGACATTGTTTTCCATTCTACCTTTCCACAGGCCGAGCTCGAAAAAGAAAGAGGCGTTATTTTGGATGAGATTGCCTCTTACCTCGATCAGCCCGAAGAAGCCATTCAGGACGATTTTGAAGGATTGCTTTTTAAAGGCCATATCCTGGGCGGTAATATTTTGGGAACGCCGGATACAGTTAACCGCATTACTCAAGAAGATGTGCGTGGTTTCATTGCCAATAACTACAATACCTCGCAAATTATACTGGCCGTAGCCGGCGATTACGACTTCAAGAAGCTGGTTAAACTGGCCGATAAATACATGGGTGCCATTGCAGTAAATAATACGCCCAAAAACCGTATTAAGGCCCCTGTTAACAAACCGCAGCTTGTTAAGTCAGAGAAGGCTATTTCGCAAACCCATTGTGTTATGGGTATGCAGGCCTATCCCTCTTCACATCCTTATAAAAGCGGCTTATTGCTGCTTAATAACCTTTTAGGTGGTATGGGTATGAGCAGCAGGCTGAACTTGGAGATCAGGGAAAAGTATGGTATTGCTTACACCATCGAATCGAGCTATACGCCATTAACCGATACTGGCATATTTAATATTTATTACGGCACAGATAGCGAAAAAGCCGAACGCGCTATGCGCCTGGTTAATAAAGAACTGAAAAAACTGCGCGAAAATAAGCTGGGTACTTTACAACTACACCAGGCCAAGCAGAAATTTAACGGACAAATTGCCCTTGCCGAAGAAAACCGCATGGGATTAATTATCTCTATGGCCAAAAGCCTGATGGATTTTAACCACATTGATTCGCTGGAGGAGGTGATCGCTAAGATTAATGCCGTAACGGCAGACCAGGCATTGGAAATTGCTAATGAGATACTGGATAATCAACAGATGACAACCTTATCATTTGAGCCGCTGGATTAAGGTATTAGTAAACTTCTTTCAAGTCAGCTTCAGAGTAAAGATCTTCATCATTATTTAAAAAACTAAAGGATTCGCTTTTTGCTGTCATCTGTTGAATACTTTCAGACAGGTGTTGTTCGTCGTAGCGTTTAGCAACAAATTTGGTAAAGTCAGATATCTCCTTAACCTTGCCTTTGGGAAGGTGGTTAATTGCGTTCAGTATTCGTTTTATTGTTGCCCGCTTCGTCATATCTTATCTTAATCGCTTACAATCCAATTGCATTACAAACAGCGTTTAACTTAAATCGAATATTTAAAAGATTGCGAGTAATATGTTATAAAAGCAAACTTCTCTTTTCCAATGCAATTTATCTTTGAACTTTTCAGAAATGTAATAATCGGACCACAATATTTTTAAATTAAAATCACTCAAAAGTATTTTTTCTCTTTCTACTAATTGAATTAATACCCCATTATATTCTGACGACCTTGTATAAATATTGGTTAAACTATATGACTCAATGTCAGTGTTTTGAACAACCTTTCTTCTTTTAAGTAGGTATTTTATTTCCAGTTGCTGTGTTAAGTTATTAATTGATACACCTATTGGTAGAAGAAGAATTTGAACTATTATTAAAACATTAGCAATTAAAGCTAAAGCAATAACTATCACATTTAAAATAATAGGGATTTTATTTCCTCTTGGATAGATAGCAACATATAACAAAAGAATCAGTAATAGTATGAACGCAATTTGCGCAATTAATTTCCCTATTAGTTGATATTTATTTGAGCCAATATTCTCAATCATTTTAAATTTTTGCTTTTAATAAAACTACTTAATTTTTTAACAAAACTTAAATCCGTAATTTTGCAGTATGAGACTTCCTATAGTAGCGTATGGTGATCCGGTTTTAAGAAAAAAGGCCAGTGATATTGAAAAAGACGAAGCCGATCTTAAAAAAATGGTTGATGATATGTTTGAAACCATGTATGCAGCACGTGGCGTTGGCCTGGCAGCACCACAGGTTGGTATATTAAAACGCCTTTTTGTGGTAGATGCATCTCCTTTTGATGATGACGAACCAGAGCTGGCTAACTTTAAAAAAGCTTTTATTAACGCACAAATAGTAGAAGAAACCGGCGAAGAGTGGGCCTTTAATGAAGGTTGTTTAAGCATCCCCGATATTCGCGAAGATGTGTACCGTAAAGATACCGTACGCCTGAGCTATTACGATGAAAACTGGCAACACCATGAAGAAACTTTTAAAGGCTTGGCAGCACGTGTTATCCAGCATGAATATGACCATATAGAAGGTAAATTATTTACCGACAAGCTGAGCCCGCTACGTAAACGCCTGATCGAAAAAAGATTGAACGATATTTCGAAAGGGATGGTAAAGGTGGATTATAAAATGAAATTCCCGGCTGTTAAAAAGGGGCGTTAATTGCGATTAAGGCCTCTGGAAAAATCGCCGTCAGAGATCTGCTTAATCAGCGTACCCCATGCAATAGGGTTTAACAGCGGGTTAGGCGTAAGCGAGTGCTCATTCATTATCCGTGTGTGCATATCCTGGTAGCTGGCCATCTGAATTTCCTGTGCATCACGCGCCAGGCTGTTTATATCTACACCATAAATGGCTTTATACAAGTTTTTCTTGGCAATTTCCAGGTCATCATCCGCAATTTTCATGGTGATAAAATCTTTTCTGAACTCGTCTGTAGTAGCCCAGGGGAAAACGCGCACAACCGGCAGATTAATGGTCTGCGGTTTTAACTTTACCTGCAAAACATAGCTTTTATTACCTCCGGCAGGCACTACCACCGTCTCCGGCAAATAACCCACACTGGTAAAACGCAAAGTATCCAGCTCATGTACTACAAAAGAGAAGTAACCCTGGTAGTTAGACATGTTTAACTGGTTATGAAATGACAGGTTGGTAATATTTACATAAGGCACAATTACCGCACTACTGTCGGCATTGTGTATCACACCTGTAAACTGTATTAATGGCTGCTCTTTTTCTTGTGCCCAGGCTGTTATTCCTGTAACTAACAGAAAAAATAATATGCATGCTAAACGCTTCATCAACTTGTTAATCAATCTCCTAAATTAAATACTAATTAATAGGATAAATGGTTTTGTTAAAACGCAAAAATACAGCGTTGCATATACTGCAGCTGTATTTTTAACATAACTTAACATTATCTCAAATTTTCTGGCAACACCGCATTGGGGTCGTCAATATCTGTTAAGTTTATGGCCTCAATGGCAGTAATTTCTGGCACAGCCCTCATAATAGCCTGTTCAATACCTGCTTTCAGGGTCATGATGCTCATTGGGCATGAACCGCACGATCCTAATAACTTCAGCTTTACAACATGCTCAGGGGTGATCTCTTCAACAGAAACGTTTCCGCCGTCTGCCTCCAGATATGGACGAATGGTGTCCAGAGCTGCCTCTACCCGATCTATTAAACTCATTTATACTTAATTATAAAAGTAAAGATATTAATTATTTATTTTATTAGATATACCTGCATTACAAATAGCCACCTGCTGGGCTACGCGCTCTGCAATATTCAAAAACGCATCAGTCATTGGGTTATTATCCTGCAGCACTACAGGCTGCCCAGCATCGCCGCTTTCGCTAATGCTTTTTACCAATGGTATCTCTCCCAAAAACGGTGCCTCAATTTGCTCTGCAAGTTTTTGCCCGCCACCTTGTCCGAATATATAATATTTATTATCAGGCAACTCTGCAGGTGTAAAGTACGACATGTTTTCGATAACCCCTAATATGGGCACATTAATGGCATCCATCATAAACATACCAATACCCTTACGCGCATCGGCCAGGGCTACATTTTGTGGTGTAGTTACAATTACGGCCCCCGTAACCGGGAAGCTTTGCGTAACGGTAATATGAATATCGCCGGTACCCGGTGGCAAATCGACCACTAAATAGTCCAGTTCGCCCCAATCGGCATCATTAAACAATTGCTTTACCGCTGTAGATACCATTGGCCCGCGCCACGGCACCGGTTGATTTGGGTCTGTAAAGAAACCTATCGACAATAATTTAATTCCATATTTTTCAATGGGCTCTATGCGGGTTTTACCATTTACCTGCGAAGCCAATGGGCGTGCACCCTCCAGACCAAACATAATGGGTACAGAAGGGCCATATATATCTGCATCTATCAAGCCAACCTTAGCCCCTTTTTTAGCAAGCCCTAATGCCAAATTGGCTGCAACGGTTGATTTACCAACGCCACCCTTGCCAGATGCAACAGCGATAATGTTTTTAACCCCCGGTACACCAGTATTCTTTTGCGTAGTAACCTGCGAGGTCATATTGATGCTAACCTCAATTTCTTTACTTATAAAATGGCCAATAGCATTACGGCAGGCATTTTCTATTAAGGCTTTTAACGGGCAGGCCGGTGTTGTTAATATTACAGAGAAGCTAAGCTTGTTGCCGTCTATCTTAATATCCTGTATCATGTTTAAAGTAACCAGGTCCTTTTTCAGATCGGGTTCTTCTACATTGCCCAGGGCTTGCAGAACTTGTTCTTGGGTTATTATCATTATTTCTTTAAAAAAATCACGCAAATTTATAAAAACAGGCGGTGCTTGGGTTTGTTAGGAAATAAACTTTACTTCAAACCGTTTTGCACGAAGTAAGATTAGTTTTATGTTTGGTTAAATTTAACAGATGCATCGCCTCAATCCAAAATATATCCGTATAGCCGTTATCGTACTTGTTTTACTCCTAATAGTATTGCTTATTGGCGGCGCAGTTGCCTATTCAAAGCGCGAGGCTTTATTGCAAAAAGTGATTAGCAAAGCTAAGTCAAAAGCCCAGAGAGATTATAATTTAGATGTAAAAATAGGTTCTGCCCATTTTACAGGGCTTGCCACTGTGGCCTTTTCAGACATTACGGTAGTGCCTTACCAACGCGACAGTTTGCTTAAAATTAACAACTTTGAGGTAAGTGTTAAACTGCTGCCCCTCATTTTTGGTAATGTAAAGCTCTCTGATGTAAACCTGCAGAACGGTTACCTGAACCTCACCAGCAAAAAAGGCGTACGCAACTTTGACTTTTTGTTTAAAAAGAAGCGGGACTCTACCGCAACCAAATCAAAGGTTGATATGGCCGAACTGGCTAATAACCTGGTTAATGATGTATTATACAAAATACCGGATAACCTGAACTTGAAAAATTTCGCCATCACTTTTGCCGATGACAGTAACACGGTTAAAGTGGTTACTCCAACGGCAATTATTAAAAACGGTAATCTTAAGTCAACCATCAATATTAACAATGGCGAATCTACCTGGCATTTTGACGGCAAGATGCACCCATCCGATAAAAACATCGACATAAAGCTTTATGCCGATGGTAAAAAGGTGGAGTTGCCTTTAATAGAAAAGAAATTTAAGTTAAAGTTTAACTTTGATACCCTAACCACCAAACTAATTAAGGTAGAGCATAGCAGCGGCGAAACCAAAATATTCGCTTATACCTCTGTTCGCAATATGCTGATCAATCATGCCGCGCTATCGTCAAATGATATTGTGGTACCACAAGCCAGTATGGATGCCAACCTGTTTGTGGGCGAAAGCTCTGTATCGGTCGATAGCTCTTCTGTAATCCGCATTAAGGATATCGTGGCCAACCCCTATATTAAATACACGGTAAGGCCCAATAAAATCTATGAACTGAAAGTACATACCGGTTTTATCAATGCACAGGACATTTGGAACTCGTTTCCGCAGGGCATGTTCGAATCGCTGGAGGGAATGAAGGTGGCCGGTAAATTAAACTATAACCTTAACTTTTACCTCGATACATCAGACCCTGATAATGTAAAGTTTGATTCGCGTTTAGATAAAGACAATTTCAGGGTGCTAAGTTATGGCAAAACAGATTTCGACAAGCTGAACCACGCCTTTGTGTACACCCCTTACGAAAAAGGCAAGCCCATGCCGGCGCGTAATATCAGCCCCGAAAACCCGTATTACACACCCCTCGAAGATATTTCGCCCAATTTGCGTAACGCAGTAATGACTGCCGAAGACCCTTCCTTTTACCGCAACCACGGTTTTGTGGAAGAATCTATCAGAAAATCAATTGCCGAAGATTTTAAGGAAAAGAAGTTTAAACGCGGTGGCAGTACCATATCTATGCAATTGGTTAAAAATGCTTTTTTAAGCAGGCAAAAAACATTATCGCGCAAAATAGAAGAAACGCTGATTGTATGGATGATTGAGAATACCGGTATCATGACTAAAAACCGTATGCTGGAGGTTTACTTTAATATTATTGAGTGGGGCCGCAATGTGTATGGCATTGGCGAAGCATCTCACTATTATTTTGATAAAAAACCGGCCGATCTTAGCCTCGGCGAAAGTATTTTTCTGGCCAGTATTGTGCCTAAGCCCAAAGTGGGCTTGTATGCCTTTTTATCAGACGGTTCGCTTAACCCACGCTTGCATGGCTATTTTAATTTAATAGGCAAGCTAATGGCCAAAAACGGACTAACCAATCCCGACACGAGTGCCTATGGTTTTTACACCGTTAGGTTAAAAGAGAGCCTGCGCCCTGCCCCTGCTGTAGATAATAACCCGGCTGTTGTTGACAGCTTGATGAAACAAAATGGCGATGATGACCAAACCGGCATTGTACCAATACCGGTAGAGCCCGAACCCGAGAAAGAAAGCAAACCGGGATTTTTTAAACGGTTATTTGGCGGAGGTAAAAAAGATACGACCAAGAACGAAGCCATTGATACGGCTGCTATAAATAAGAAGCGCTTAAAGGAAGAAAAGAAAGAACAAAAACGCCTGGAAAAAGAACGCAGGAAATTATTGCACGAAAGAGGACTTTCATAGATTTACCT
This sequence comes from Mucilaginibacter polytrichastri, assembly GCF_001911425.1. Taxonomy (GTDB): domain Bacteria; phylum Bacteroidota; class Bacteroidia; order Sphingobacteriales; family Sphingobacteriaceae; genus Mucilaginibacter; species Mucilaginibacter polytrichastri. The sequence continues at coordinate 5,037,386 of NZ_MPPL01000001.1, forward strand.
TTGGCTGACGATTTTAAATGTTTGAACATCTATGTTTGTTCAAACATTTAAAAATATACAAGTCATGCCATTAATTGAAACGCTTAGCTGGCGCTATGCCACTAAAAAATTCGACGCAAATAAAAAAATTCCTGCTGCTACTTTAGCGCAATTACTTGCAACAGTTCGCTTAGCACCATCTTCTTATGGTTTACAACATTACAAAATAATAGTTGTTGAAAACCCCGAAGTGCGCGAGCAATTAAAAGCTGCAGCTTATAGCCAAACTCAAATTACTGATGCATCACAAGTAATTGTTTTTGCTGCCGAAACTAAGCTAGACGAAGCTTATGTAAACAAATACTTAGACGAAGTTGTAAAAGTTAGGCATACAAGCCACGAAAGCCTTGAAGGCTACAAAGGCATGATGCTGGGCTCTATAAATGGCCTAACCGACGAGCAAAAAACTACATGGGCGCACAAACAAGCCTATATTGGTTTAGGTGTTTTAGTATCTGCTGCTGCAGAGCTGGGCATTGATACCTGCCCGATGGAAGGCTTTAGCGCCCCCCAATTTGATGAAATATTAGGTTTGAAAGAAAAGGGCTTAACTGCCTCTGTAATTGTAACCATTGGTTACCGCTCTGCCGACGATGTTACGGCTACTTTTGCCAAAGTACGCAAACCAGCCGAAGACCTTTTTATCCACGTATAATCGTTTTAATACGTTACCGCAAGAGCAATCTACGCTCTTACAGCAAAGGCGCTTAAAAGCGCCTTTGCTGTTTTAATTTACTCGGATGACTTTCGAATAAAGAGCTTTGATTTAAGCACGATATGCTTTTTAGGCACGTCAAGGTCTTTATTTTCCAGGGCTTCAAAAAATAGGGTGGCCGCTTTTACGCCCATTTCAAATGCGGGCTGGGTAATGGTTGATAATGCCGGGCTAAGCAAGGGTGCTATCCCCAGACTCGAAAAACTGATCAGCTTCAGATCGTTAGGGATAGAAACCCCCAGGGAATTACATACGTGGTAAGTAGCAAAGGCCAAACGCTCTACCGAGCAAAATATACCATCGGGTTTAGTTTCTTTAAGTACTTTGGTTAGTATTTTGGTATTTACCTTTTCATCATTACTACAATCAACAACCAGGTCATCATTAAAGGGTACTTTATGCTTTGCCAGTGCATCAACATAACCTTGCATACGGGTTTTACCGATAGAGATACTTTTGTTTACGACCAGGTAAGCAATTTTACGGCAGCCGGTTTGCAGTAAATGCTCGGTGGCGGCAAAGCTGCTGTCATAATCATTAGTGGTTACTTTAGCGGCATCTATATCTTCATATACCCTATCAAAGAAAACCACGGGGATATTCTTCTGGCGTAAATTATTTAAATATTTATGGTCGTTCCCCTCGCCGGATACCGACATGATAATGCCATCGACCTTACCATTATTGAGGTAGTTAACAAAAGATACTTCTTTTTCAAAAACATCATCGGTACGGTATAGCAAAATGTAGAACCCATGTTTTCGGGCTACCTCCTCTATGCCGTTTATAGCCTGCGCAAAAAAATCATTTGCAATTTCGGGAACAATAACGGCCAGGGTTTTAGTTTTTTTATCTCTTAAGTTACTGGCGTAGTGGTTCGGTAAAAAACTATGTTCACGAGCCATGGTTAAAATACGGTCTCTGGTATCCTTATTTATATCTGTACTGCCGTTAAATGCTCTTGAAATAGTAGACGTAGATAAATTCAATTCTTTAGCCAGTATTTTAATATTGATTTTATCCATTTAGCGCTCGTTACCGTTGAAACCCATCTCAGAATGTTGTGAATTAACAGCCAAATTTAATAGAAACATTTAGAAAGCCCGTACCTAAATGGTTGTAAATTAAAGCATCATCATATATTTTACATACGCTTATTTATTCATTTAATTGGCCTGGTTAATTTATTCATATTAGTATTAAACACTACATCAATATATTCATTTAATTAATAACGGTGTGGAAGTACCTATTAATCGAGGCTGGTAATAATGCGATGTACTATCCCCTCGGCATATACCGATGTTTTATTATTGGTTTCAAAAGGCACAATTATAATGGTAGACCATGGCGAAAGTGCTTTAAGTGGCAGGTCTTGTGTTACTTCCAGGGCAAACCATTGCTCTTTACCGTCCCAGGTTAAACGTAGTGCCTCCTCATTGTTTGACCATATCATATAGCGGCTAAAAAAAAGGGGGTCGTCGTGCTGCTCGTGTACGGGTTGGTAACGTTGTTTAATCAGCTTTTCGGTAAGGGCATCTCTTATTTGCAAATAGGTTTTTATGATAATTTCGGCTGGTTCCATATTATTATATTTTACAGTATTCATCAATCTTATGCAATAATCATTCCCATAAAAAGCAGCAAAAAAAGAAACCCCCGTGCACTCGCTGCTTGGGGGTTTCAACCTAAACCTTATCACAATAGCAAGCGCTGTGCACTTACTAAGAACAAACAACGTAAATTTTTTATTAACTGATGGTATCTAAGTATGATTATTTTGAAATCATTTTATTCATTTAAACCACAGTGATTTTTTTAAACTATTAAGCAATCTTTTTGTACCTATATTCCAGATTGTTGTAAACAATTTGCTAAATAGTGAAGTTGTCGTTCTGGTTTTTTGGGGCCGAATTTTTTAAAAATAATTGAGACTATTAATTATAAAACATTGCCGCATTTTAGATAAACAATTAAAACCTTACAGCTAGGATAATTATACATTTAGATGTTTTCTTTAATATATACTGCTATTCAGAAAAATTTTTCCTGAAACAGTAAATCTATTCCTATTATTTACATGCCCGGCACTACCTCGATTTACCGGGAGGCAATATTTACTTCGGTTAATGCCGCTTCAAATTATGCTTCGAATCTTTGTCGGTTCATCAAAATGAACAGCCAATTCATTATTTGTGCAGAATCCTTTAGGTTTCTTATAAGTTAACAAAAGAGCCCTTTGTTGTGGTTAATTCCACAATTAACATAACAGTTAATTATTGGTTATTAAAGATACTGTGAGTAACACTAGAGCCTTTACCTTACTCGCTTCTATACCAAATTCACCTGGTGCGCTTCTAAATTTCTGATATAAAGAACCCAGCCCCTCTAAAAGCATGGCATTATTATCAACACGGCAATACCTGTCAAACAACCGGTCGAGAGCTTTCCGCAATACGAACCTAAATCTTGTACAAAAACAATGATTAAATAGGGACGGATATCAATTGTAACTGATATAGCCGATGCCCGCAATCGATTGCGGAAATTGAGTTATATTAATATATTTACTAAGTTACAGCCTCTATATAAACCATGAAAAAGATCATCATTACATTCCTGCTCATTTTAGCGGCTTATTGCAGTGATGCGCAATACCAGGTTTCGCCTAACAAAAAAGGCAACGGATACTATTTAAATCCCATTTTTACGGGCGATTATCCTGACCCAAGCCTGCTGCGAGACGGAGATGATTATTATATCGTTCATTCGTCGTTTGAATATTACCCGGGCTTATTAATCTGGCATTCTAAAGATCTGATTAACTGGACACCCGTAACCCATGCACTGCATAAATATGTCGGATCGGTATGGGCTCCCGACTTGGTTAAATACAAGAATAAGTACTATATCTATTTTCCGGCTGGCACAACTACCTATGTGGTTACTGCCGATGCCATCGGCGGGCCGTGGAGCAATCCGTTAGATTTAAAAATCAACTACATTGATCCGGGGCATTTTACAGATGCGGCAGGTAAAAGGTACCTGTACTTTAATAATGGCGGTTACATACCACTGTCTGATGACGGCCTATCTGTAACCGGCGAATTTAAACAAGCCTACAGCGGCTGGAAAATACCGAGAGAATGGTCTATTGAATGTTTCTGCATGGAAGGCCCTAAAATGGTTAAGCATGGTAATTATTATTACCTCACTGTTGCCGAAGGCGGTACAGCCGGCCCGGCAACAAGCCATATGGTAATCTCAGCGCGGTCTAAATCTCCTTTCGGCCCATGGGAAAACTCCCCGCTCAATCCAATTATCAGAACAAAAGATCAGTCAGAAAAGTGGTGGTCACAAGGCCACGGTACTTTATTTGAAGCTGCCGGTGGCAAATGGTGGATGGTTTTTCATGGCTATGAGAACGGCTATTATAATATGGGGCGGCAAACCATGCTGGAACCAGTTGAATGGACTAAAGATGGCTGGTTTAAGATTCCCAAAGGAATTAAACCAGATATCCCGCTTTTAAAACCGTTTAAAGGGGAAGCTAATCACCCACTTTCGTTAAGTGATAATTTTCGTGATCGTGAACTGAAACCGCAATGGCAATCATTTGGCGAGTACGATACCACCCGGTTTCACACTACCGGCCAGGGTTTAACCATGCAAGCTAAAGGAAATTCTGTAGCCGAGAGCGCACCTTTGCTTTGCACGCCTTCCAATCATTCTTATATTGCCCAGGTAGAATTAGAAACCACCGGCGAGGCCGTTGGCGGGCTGGTGTTGTTTTACAGCAAGGCCATGTCTTCAGGCATTTTGGCTGATAAAGAAAACATCCTGGCTAACCTTAGGGGTTGGCAGTTTGTAACAGAAAAATCGGTTATTAAACGGCATGTGTTTCTACGCCTTAAAAAGGTCGCCAATACTGTTGATATGTATTATAGTTTAGACGGTAGCAAATGGCTCAAAATAGAAAACTCGTTAGAAGTTTCCGCCTTTCATCATAACGTACTCAGCGGCTTTATGAGTTTACGCCTGGGGCTGTGTGCGGTTGGCGAGGGTACGGTTACCTTCAAAAACTTTGTTTACACGCCATTAAAATAAGTATTGCCAAAAAAGTAGCATTATATTTAAATTAAAAAGCCTTTAAATCATAGATTTAAAGGCTTTTTAATACTTGGTATCGCTTTTTGTCGGGATGGCAGGATTCGAACCTGCGGCCTCCACATCCCAAATGTGGCGCGATACCGGGCTACGCTACATCCCGATTGGGCTGCAAAGATATAATTTAGATTAGCTTCTGAAAACTATAATGATGCTATTTTTTCATTTTTTAGCCGAGATCATTGGGTTTGAGCACACTCCTGTTTGATATAAATCTGATTATCAAGTTTTAGTAACAGAAAACTATCAGAATAATAAATCTATCGGTCTTCAAAATAAATTTATTTACGCCACCCAATGTAGAAAAACTAAAAACTCTATCTTCGATATTTTGTACAACCAAGCATATACTGCTGATTTTGAAACATGGCCAAAAACTATTTCTATAACTTATTGCTTACCCTGGCTAATTTGCTTTTCCCCGTATTAAGCTTTCCTTATGTTTCCCGTGTTTTAGGGCCCGAGGGTATCGGCAAGGTGCAGTTTGTTTTTTCTTTTGCGCAGTACTTTTCTATCATTGCCAGCATAGGTGTACCAATTTATGGCATGAAAGAAATTGCCCGCTACAAAGACGATATGCAGGGCCGCTCGCAGGTTTTTTCCGAACTTATTTCCATTCACTCTTTAATGTGCATCAGCCTTTCGCTCATATACCTGGTTGTTGTTTTCACTGTACCCTATTTTAGTACAAACAGGGAAATGTACCTTGGCGCCACCCTGCTTATATTGCTGGGCTTTACAGCTATAGAGTGGCTGTACAGTGGCATGGAAGAATTTAGGTCCATCGCCCTGCGCTCTGTTCTTTTTAAAGCCATTGGCCTTGCCCTGCTGTATACTTTTATTAAGAGCCGCAGCGATTACAGCTTATACCTTTATATCATGATTTTCTCTTTTTTGGGAAATAATATCCTGAGCCTGTTTTTAATTAAACACAAGGTAAAACTGGGGTTTACCAATTTACAGTTGCGCAAACACCTAATGCCCCTTATGTTTATTTTGGGCACAACACTGGCTGCAAGTATGTATACCGACATGGATACCGTGCTATTGGGCTTTTTATCCAACGATAAAACAGTAGGCCTGTACACCGCCGCAGTTAAGCTAAGTAAAATTGCCATACCTTTTGTAACCTCTATGGGCATAATCCTGATGCCCAAAATAGCTAAAGACTTTGCCGATAAAAACATGGCAGAAGTACAGCAAACGCTTAATCAAACCTTTCGGTTCATCGTGTTTTTTTCGGTGCCTGTTGTTTTTGGGCTGGCCTTGCTGGCGCCAGAGTTTATTGCTTTATTTTCGGGCAAGGCCTTCTTGGCAGCAGCAAATAGTATGCGCATCTTGTCTTTACTTCCTTTTATTATTGGCCTGGGGCACCTGTTCTTATTTTTGGTACTGGTACCAGCCGGTAAAAACCGGGAGATGTTTTTTTGTGTGTTGGGCGGGCTGGTTATAAGTTTAATACTTAATGTACTTTTAATTCCGCATTTTCAGGAAGTGGGTTCGTCAATTGCCAATATCTGTTCAGAAATTGTGGTTACCGGCTTGTACTTCTATTTTATCAATAAGCATTTCAAATTTACATACGGGTGGGTACTTATTTTAAAGGCGGCACTAAGCGCCCTGCTGTTTATTCCGATTATAATCCTCGTTCGTTATCTGTCACTAAAATTAATGTACTCTTTAAGTATCTCTGTTATTGGTTGTGCGGCTGTTTATTTAATTGTTCAGCTATTTGTATTCAAAAATAATTTTGTGTTTGATATTCTGAATTTTGTAAAGACCAAGTTTTCAAAAGTGGGGGTAAGCAAATGAAGATAACGGTTGCAATGGCCACTTATAATGGCGAAAAATACTTGGAGCAACAGCTCCAATCCATCCTTAACCAAACATTAAAGCCAACTGAAATTATTGTTTGCGATGATGTATCTACCGATGGAACGTTAGCTATCTTAAAAAAATATAAAGAGCAGGGGCTACTAAGCTATGTAGTTAATGATCGCCAACTGGGCTTAATAGACAATTTTAAGAAGGTGGTATCCTTTGCAGCAGATGAGAATTTCGTGGCATTATCCGATCAGGATGATGAATGGCTGCCAGACAAGCTGGAGATGTCGGCAGCGTTGCTCGAAAAAACAAACAACTCCAAAATTCCATGTATGGTTTATACAGATCTGATGCTCATAGATCAGAACGATACCATTCTTAACCGTTCTTTCCGCAATGAGCTCGGGCAGGATAAGTATCAGCATAACCTGCAAACCCTGCTGTTTGGTAACTTTGTAAACGGGTGTACCATGCTGATGAACCCCTGCCTCAAAAAGCTGTTTGCCAATATCCCCAAAAACGTGCGTTTAAACCATGATGGATGGATGGCATTAGCAGCTTTTACTTTTGGCAAAGCCGATGGCATTAATTTACCTTTGGTAAGCTATCGCAAACACCACAACAATGCCAGTATTGCTGCCGATACCAAACCCAGAAACCGGTATAGAAGCACAATGAACCAAATTTTAGATGCCGTTAAAGGCAACCACGATTTTTTATCCCCACAGTTCGAAACCGTGAGCCGGTTTTACGAGTATTATGAAAAAGAGATCCCGGCAGATAAACGGCAAATCTTCGAACGCTTTTTAAACCTTAAACACAAACCCTACTTATTTAAAAAGCTTGCCTTCGGGAAAATAGTCCGGCAGTTTAGCCTTAACAAATAGGCCTGTTACAGCAGCCTTTTACATTTAGCCACCAAGCCGGTTTCGTCATAAATAAACAGTTCGCCGCTTTTATCTACCATGTAAATTTCGTTAGGCCTTTCTAGGCTTACAAATTTATTACCGCTGGTTTTTAGCAAAGATGCTCCTGGTGCAATAGCCGGGTTATCATCTATATTGAGCTTTTTCTCGGTAAATGTAATCACCTGGATAAAAGTTTTTTTACCCTGGCTTACCAGTTCATAAGCAACCTGCTCCCCTTTTTCAGTTTTAATCTCTTCGTCAAGCCAAACGCCAATTAAATGGGTGCTATCCGTTTTAACAACCGAATCTTGTTTAACAGCTGCTTTATTGTCTATTGTATGTTGTTTGCATGATGCTATGCCTATGGCGGCACCAACTGCCATTATAATTATTGCGTTTTTCATATAGCCAACAAATATAGGCACTAACATTTCAAACCTGTATCCACAATTACAGTCATAACAGAAACGTTATAACAAAAATTAGTATTTTTATTTTTTTCGATACATGCACCAAGGCGGCAACTACCACTTATTGATAGAAAAAATAGACGTTTTTATCCGCCGATATTACGTTAATAAGCTGCTGCGTGGTTTAATTTTATGGGGGGCTGTTTTATTCACCGGTTATATTGTAGCCACCCTGTGCGAATACCTTGGCCACTTTACCACTTTTTTCCGCAGCCTTATTTTTTATGGTTTTATACTGCTTAACGTAGTAATAATTGTCAGGCTGATATTCCCGCCCTTAATGGCCTATTTAAAGCTAGGCAATACCATTAACCACGAGCAAGCTGCAGAAATTATAGGCCTTCATTTTACTGAAGTACAAGATAAGCTGCTTAACACCCTTCAACTTAAAGCCCAGGCCGATCAAAATCCATTGCACCGCCAGTTAATTGAGGCCAGCATCAATCAAAAGATAGAAACATTACAGCCTGTCCGCTTCCCTACCGCGGTTAATCTGCGCGAGAATATCAAACAACTTAAATGGGTTGCCGCCCCGGCAGCTTTAATATTAATACTGGCACTTGTTGCCCCGGCTATACTTACCGAAGGAACCCGCCGGCTGATAAAACATAACGAATACTTTGCGCCGGTAGCCACTTTTAAATTTGTAGTAGTAAATAATAAACTATCGGCCACACAAGGCGAAGATTTTAAACTCGACCTTAAGCTACAAGGCGACCAGTTGCCAACCGCTGTTTACATTGAAGCAGACGACCATACCTTTAAACTGGATAAGCAAAGCGCCACCAGGTTTAGCTATCAGTTTACCAATCTGCAACACAATACTACTTTTCATTTAAGCGGCGGCGGTTACACTTCAAACAAATACCAAATTATCATTAACGCCCGGCCATCACTTCTACATTTTGATGCCGCACTAACTTACCCTGCCTATTTACACAAGCAGAATGAGGTGATTAGCAATGTAGGCGACTTAAACATCCCGGCAGGCACCGCCGTAAGCTGGAAAATGCATACCCAGCATGCCGATCTGGTGCTTTTTTTGCTAAATGGCCACCTGCATCGGCTAAATCCATCCGCATCAGATGAATTTACTTACAGCGAGCGCATCCTTAAACCATCAGCATACACTTTAAAGCCTGTCAATGGGCAGGTTACCCGGACCGATTCGGCAAGCTATCATATTAACGTAATAGCCGATGAGCTACCAGCTATTGCTGCCGAGCAAAAGCAGGACTCCGTAAGTATGAAGACGCTGTATTTTAACGGCAAAATTCAAGACGACCATGGTTTTAGTTCGCTTAGGTTCCACTATATTGTAAAACCGGCTGAGCAAAATAGTAAAGCTGTGTCCTATTCTCAGCCAGTTAAGGCAGATCTTAGAAATACACAGTCTGATTTTTTTTATTATTGGAACCTAAAGGACCTGAAAGCTAAACCAGGCGACCATATCACGTATTACTTTGAAGTGGCAGACAATGACGGCGTTGCGGGGCCAAAATCTGCACGTACGCCCGCAAAGGAGCTGGATATGCCGACCGAACAACAAATTGCAACAGAATTAAATACCGGTACGCAACAGGTTAAGCAAAAAATGCAGTCGGCAGCCAAGCTCGCGGCACAACTGGAACGCGAGGCGCAACGCTTAAATCAAACCCTGCTTAATAAAGCATCCCTAAGTTTCGACGAAAAAAAGCAAGTTGAAGACCTGATGCAAAAACGGAAGGACTTAGATGCCCTCGTTAAAGAATTGCAGGATGATAATAAGAAGAACCTCTATAACCGCCAGCAAAACCAGCAACAGACCCAGCAGGTAACAGAAATGCAAAACCAAATGGATAAGCTATTGCAAAACCTGCTAGACCCTAAAACGCAGGAAATGATGCAAAAAATGCAGGAGATGATGCAACTGGAACAAAAAGACGCCACCCGCGAGCAGCTCTCTAACATGCAAACCGATAATAAGGATCTAAAAAAAGAACTGGACCGTATGCTGGAGCTTTATAAAAAAATGGAGTTCGATCAAAAGCTAAACCAAAATATTAACCAGCTGAATCAGCTGGCCGAGCAGCAGCAGAAACTGGCAGACCAGGCACAACAGCGAGGTGCCGATAAACAGGAGCTGCAACAACAGCAACAAAAAATTAAGCAGGATTTTCAGGATGTAAAAAAATCGTTGGAAGAATTGAAGAAATCTGCCGCGCAATTAGAAAACCAACCGAAGCTGGAAAACTCTGAGAAGGAGCAACAACAGATAGATCAGCAAATGGATAAAAGCTCGGAGGAGATCAGCAAAAACAATATGCAAAAGGCCTCTAAATCGCAAAAAGATGCTGCGCAGCAGATTACTCAATTAAGTAAGAAATTAAAGGACGATAATGACGAGAAAGAGGGCGAAGAAACTAATTTAAGTGCACAGCAATTACGCGAATTGTTAAAAAATCTCGTTAATAGTTCATTCGGCCAGGAAAAACTGATGCAAACATTCAAAGCTACCAGTGCATCAGACCCAAATTATGTAACACTTTCGCAGCAGCAAAAAGATATTAAAGATAATTTAAAAACAGCCGAAGATAGCCTCTACTCGTTAAGCAAGCGGGTTCCGCAGATACAATCAACAGTTAATGAAGAAATTAGCTCAATTAATGATCATATTAATAAAGCAATTGATAATTTAGGCGATCGAAGAACGGCAGAAGCAAACCGCAATCAGCAATATGCCATGACTTCTATGAATAATTTGGCACTGATGTTGAACGAAGTATTAGACCAATTGCAAAACGCGATGAAAAATGCAAAAGGCGGTAAAGGAAAATCAAAACAAAGTTTACAACAGTTGAGCCAGCTGCAGCAGCAGCTAAATAATAACATGCAAAAAATGCGCGACCAGCTGCAGCAGGGAAATAAAGGACAAAGCCAGCAGCAAGGCCAGAGCGAACAATTGGCCCGCATGGCGAGGCAGCAGCAGCTAATTAGGCAAGCAGTTGAACAATATGGCCGAAATGAGTTAAAGGATGGTAAAAATGGTTCGGGAAATTTGGATAAAATTGCAAAACAAATGGAACAAACCGAAAATGATCTCGTAAACAGACGTATTAGTGAGGAATCACTGAAACGGCAACAGCAGATCCAGACCCGGTTACTTGAGGCAGAGAAGGCACAGCAGGAACGTGAACAGGATAAACAACGCCAAAGCCTGGCAGGCAAACAGATGCCCCCCGGCTATATTAAAGCGTTGCAAAATTATCAGCAGCTAAAAGTAAAACAAACAGAACAGCTAAAAACTGTATCGCCGGACCTGAACCTGTACTACAAACAAAAAGTTAAAAAATATTTTGACCAATTAAATGGTAAATAGTATGCAAGAGGCCAATATTGGAGCCACTAAACTTTATACTTTACAACTACCGTCAAAACCGGGGAGTATTGTTGAGTTAGAAAATTTGATTGAAGATATCGCAGATACTTATCAAATAAGTGATGATACCTTTGCCAATATGATGACCTGCTTAAACGAGGTGGTTATGAATGCCATTGTACATGGCAATAAAATGGATGAAGGTAAAAAAGTGATTGTAAACGCCGAGATAGATCATAAACGTATTATTTGGACGGTTACTGATGAAGGCAGCGGCTTTGATTATAATAACCTCCCCGACCCTACCGCCGAAGAAAACCTGGAAAACCTAACCGGTCGCGGTGTTTTTATTGTTAAACAATTATCAGATCAGTGTATCTTTAACGCCACCGGAAACGAGGTTGAATTACACTTTAAAATATAATGCCCGCAGTTAATTTTTTTCAGGAAGAGGTAAGCTTTACATTAAAAGATAAGCTAAAGTTAAAAAAATGGATCACCGAGACTATTGTTGCCGAAGGTTACCAGCTAAAAGAACTTAATTATATTTTTTGCTCAGACGAGTATCTGCTCCAAATGAACCAGCAATACCTGGATCATGACACGTTAACAGATATTATCACTTTCGATAACTCTGAAATACCCGGTAAAATAGTTAGCGATATTTTCATCTCCATAGAACGCATTAGGGAAAACGCCAAAAAGTTTAATGTAACAGATATCCGCGAACTGCAACGGGTTATTATTCATGGTGCATTGCACCTGGTTGGTTATGGCGATAAAAAGCCTGCGGATAAAAAATTAATGACTGAAAAAGAAGACTTTTATCTGAATAAAGTTACATTTTAAATAGTTTAATTTGTATTAGTAAATCTCTAATACCCAACAAACCAACTATTAAAACACGATGAAAACATTAGCACTCGTATTTGCACTGCTGTTTATAACAGCGCCTGCATCTGTATTTGAATTTAAGCTGAAAAACATTGACGGCGGAAAGCTTTCGCTTGCAAAATACCGCGGCAAAAAAATCCTGATTGTAAACACTGCTTCAAAATGTGGCTTTACCAAACAGTATAAAGACCTGCAAACCCTGTCTGAGCAATATAAAGACAAAGTTACAGTAGTTGGCTTCCCTGCCAATAACTTTGGTGGCCAGGAACCCGGTACAGAGCAGGATATTAAAACCTTTTGCCACGACAATTTTAATGTAACATTCCCAATGAGCGGAAAGGTTAGCGTTTTAGGTTTAGATATTGATCCATTATTTCAATATTTAACCACTGCCCCTAACCCGGATTTTACAGGCGATGTAAAATGGAATTTCGAGAAATTCTTGATTGACGAAAACGGAAAATTAATTCACCGCTACCGATCACAAGTTACACCGCTTGATCCGCAGATCACCAAAGAATTATAATAAGAACTTATATATGAACAAGAAAGGCGCCTGGTGGGCGCCTTTCTTGTTTAGTTTTTCTACTGGTCTTTTGCTGCTTTATCTTGCTCTTTCTTCGCTTTTTTAGCATTATCTGCTTTCTGTGTCGAATCCTTTTTAGCTTGTTTCTGCAATTTCCTGAGCGAATCTTGTTTGGCCTTTTCTTTCTTTTTAAAGAAACCCCTTAGTAAAAAGTTGTTCTGTGCAGCTTTTAAATCTTCGTGCAGGGTAACGGTGCTGGCATTCACATTTTTAACAGTGGTGTGGGCTGCTGCAATGGTGTTTTCCATCTCCCGGGCCATTTTATCGTTATGTAAAAGGCGGCCTAATGTTCCCTTTCCCTGGTTAACATCTTCAAAAATGCCACTTAAACTACCGGTAATTTTTTCTGCGTTATCTGCTACCCTGGTTAGCTTAGCGATAATCTTGTCTATATCTACCGGGTTTACAGCAACCAACTCTCCGCCGTTATTAATTTCTTCGTGGCTGGTTATGCCGCCGGGGCTAATTACAATCAGTTTATCCCCCATTAGTCCATCGCTACCAATGCTCACTTTAGAGTCTTTTTTAATAAAGCGTTTTACATTATTGTTTAGAGTTAGGTCTACCTTAACGGTACTGTCAGATACAATATTAATGTCTTGCACTACGCCTACATTTATACCGGCAAAACGTACATTATTACCAACCATTAAGCCGTTTACATTTTTAAACGTGCCGCTTACGGTAAAGGTAGAGCTGAACATGCTTTTCTGATTCCCGATCAGAAATATGGCTAAAAACAAAACAACAAGCCCAATCACTACAAAGAGGCCTATTTTTATTTTTTGGGAAGATGTGGTTCTCATAATGTATCGCTAAAAAAAGATTTTACTAATTCGTTATCACTTTTCTGAAGTTCTTCAAAAGATCCTTCAGCTATATATACACCATCTTCCATTATCACAATATGGTCTGCCGTTATTTTAGCGCATTCCATATCATGCGTGATAATAATTGAGGTAGTTTTGTATTTTTTCTGTACCTGCAGTATCAGTTCACTGATCTCGCGCGAGGTTATCGGGTCAAGGCCTGTGGTTGGCTCGTCGTAAAGCATAATTTCCGGATTTACCACCAGTGTGCGCGCCAGCCCTATCCGTTTGCGCATTCCTCCCGATAGATCTGATGGCATTTTATCTCCTGCATCAGGCAATCCTACGCCTTCTAATGCTTCTTTTATCCGTTTGTCTATATCTGTTTGGTCTTTGAGCTTTAAAACCCTGGTAAGCGGGAATTCGAGATTCTCTTTAACCGTCATCGAATCATACAAAGCTGCACCCTGAAAAAGGAAACCAATTTTGGTTCTTAATTCTTTCAGTTCTCTATCGTTTAGTTCCGGTACTTCTTTTCCAAACACTTTTACAGAACCTCCGTCTGGTACCAACAAGCCTACAATACACTGTATGGTAACAGACTTGCCTTCTCCGGAACGGCCAAGAACAACCAGGTTTTCACTCTTTTTTACAACGAGGTTAATGTCTGTAAGCACTTTCTTTTCCCCAAAAGATTTCTGTAAGTCTGTAATCTCAATTACATTTTCACCGCCTCTTCTCAGGTCATCTTTTTCTATGTGATCCTTCTCTTTTTCCATTACTTGCTGTAAAATAAAATAGTGCTGATCTGTACCACAACCATGTCGATAAAAAAGATCCAAAGCGAAGCTGTAACCACTGCAGAGTTGGCTGCAACACCTACGCTTTCTGTACCTTTATTAGAATTATAGCCTTTATAGCAACCTACAAAGCCAATTGCAAAGCCAAAAAATATGCTTTTAATTAGTGCCGGTAAAAAGTCTGTAAAATCTAATGCGGCTATACATTTATTAAAATAGAGGAAAAAGCTGATCTTGTCTGTAAAGTTTAAAGCGATGTAGCCGCCGGTTAAGCCAATCACATCACCCATTATTGATAATAACGGCACCATTAAACTGGTTGCCAGTATGCGTGTAACTACCAGGTATTGCATCGGGTTTGCGCCAGATACATCCATGGCATCAATTTGTTCGGTAACCTTCATACTACCCAGTTCGGCACCTATACTCGATGCTATTTTGCCGGCGCATATAATGGCCGTAATTACCGGGCCAATCTCGCGGATAAAGGATACTGACAGGGTATGCGGCAGCATACTTTCTGCGCCAAAGGCAACCATGGTAGGCCGTAGCTGCAATATGAGTACTAAACCCATAATAAACGATGTGATGCCCACTAATGAAAACGACCGGTAGCCTATTTCATAACATTGGCGCACAAACTCCGACCATTCAAAGCCACCCGAGAAAATATTTTTGATGAACCGAGAGAAAAACACGCCCTGGTCCCCTACCGAATCCAGCCACTTTCTCCACCCGGTTAGTACTAACTGTTCTGCCATTAATTTGTTACTATTTGTTTCATTGTACAACTGTTGGATTCAAATTGTTTTTGGTTTAAAACATTGCCCCGGAAGCTGCACAGGTTAATTGGTTTAATTAAAGCAATTATCACATCGGTTTTGTTTTAAACACCTATAAATCGGGGTTTTAACTTGTTTTTTTGTCATTTTGTTTCATAACCAATGCCTTAGCCTAAACCACGCTTGTTTTTCATACTTTTGTATATATTATATGAGAAAAGCTATTATAGCAGGTGCAACGGGGCTGATAGGAAGTGAGCTGCTTAAAATACTTCTTGAATCATCTGATTATCAGGAAGTTATTTCTATATCCAGGCGGAAAATTCCTATACAGCATAAAAAGTTGGTTCAGCTTATTATCGATTTTGATGAGCTGGAAAAACATGCGCATGCCCTAAAAGGCGATGTGATATTCTGCTGTTTAGGTTCAACCCGTAAAAAAACACCTGATTTAGCAGTATACCGTAAAATAGACTATACCTACCCCCTGCAATTGGGCGAGATAGCAAAGACTAATCATATTAAACAATATCATTTGGTTTCGGCCCTTGGCGCCGATGTTAAGAGTTCTAACTTTTATACCAAAATGAAAGGTGAAACCGAAGCAGGCCTGGCGCATTTAAACCTGCCGTGCCTGCACATTTACCAGCCATCTCTTTTAACCGGCGACCGTAAAGAATCCCGCTCATTAGAGAAAATTTTTACTGGCGTAATGAAAGTTATAGATCCCTTACTTTTCGGCAGTTTAAAAAAATATAAAAGTATCCCCGCCGCTATTGTAGCACGGGCTATGTATAAACAATCATTAAAGTCCGAAACGGACTTATTTATCCATCCATCAGATCATATTAATAATTTAGCGTGAGTACATATTTATCAGGTGAAAACCTTGGCCATTCTTTTCATGACCGCTGGCTGTTCCGTAACATTACCATTGGCATTAACCGCGGCAGGCGCGTTGCATTAGTGGGTATTAACGGCGCTGGAAAATCTACATTACTAAAAATACTAGCCGGTGATCTGAACCCGATTGAAGGTAAAGCCGTGCGTGCAAAAGACTTGAACGTAAGCTACCTTAACCAAGACCCAAAGTTCGACAAGGATTATACTATCAGCGACTTTATCTTCAATGCCGATAATAAACAACAACAGTTAATTAAGCAGTATGAAGAACTGGTAGAGAATGACCCGGAAAACTACGATGCCATTAATAAACTGGCAGAAGAGTTAAGCGAGGCTGATGCCTGGGCTTATGAATACGAGATCAAGCAGATTTTAGGCCGTTTAGATATTCATCATCTTAACCAACGGATAGATACCCTATCGGGCGGACAAAAGAAACGTTTGGCACTTGCTGCCTTATTAATCCAGGATCCGGAAGTTTATCTGCTGGATGAGCCTACCAATCACCTGGACATTGATACCATTGAATGGTTGGAAAAAATGCTAACCAGCAGCGGTAAAACTATTGTAATGGTTACCCACGACAGATACTTTTTGGATAACGTTTGTAATGAAATTATCGAGATTGATAATGGCAAGCTTTTCCCCTATAATGGCAATTACCAATATTACCTGGAAAAGAAAGCAGAACGCGAAGCATCTGATGCAGCAACATTCCAAAAAAACACCAACCTCCTGAAAAAGGAATTGGAATGGATGCGCCGTATGCCACAAGCTCGTGGTACCAAATCAAAGGCGCGTCAAGATGCTTTTTATGATCTGGAAGATAGGACTAAGAAAACTACTCACGAAAAGGTGCAGTTAAGTTTAAAAACATCACGCCAGGGAAATAAAATTATCGAGATTGACCACCTGACCAAATCATTTCAGGGCCGTAAGGTTATTGATAATTTCAACTACGTATTTAAAAAAGGCGACCGCATTGGTATTGCCGGTAAAAACGGTAGCGGTAAATCAACCTTGTTAAATTTATTAACCGCTAATATTTTGCCAGACGAAGGTGAAGTAGCCAAAGGTGAAACTACGGTAATGGGATACTTTCACCAGGGAGGTATTACCTTTAACCCGGATGAGCGCGTAATTGACATTGTAAAAAATGTAGCCGAGTTTATCCCGATGGCTGATGGTAAAACCATCACAGCTTCGCAATTACTTACCCAATTCCTGTTCCCCCCTATTAAACAGTTTGGCTTTGTAACCAACCTAAGCGGTGGCGAGAAGAAACGACTACAACTGATGCGCATCCTGATGCAGAATCCTAATTTTCTGATACTGGATGAGCCCACCAATGACCTGGATATTGATACGCTTAATGTACTCGAAGAATTTTTGATGAATTATACCGGTGTGTTATTGCTGGTATCGCACGATAGGTATTTATTGGATAAATTGGTTGATCAACTTTTCATATTAGACGGTACCGGCCAAATTAATATTTACAATGGCAACTATTCATCGTGGCGTATTGATTTGGAAGAAGCGAAAGCAGATGCCAAGAAAGCACCAGTAGCTTCCCCTATACCGGCAAAACCGGTTGAAAATAAAACCAGCAAAAAAAGCTTTAAAGAACTTAAGGCAATTGAAGACCTGGAAAAAGAGATTGCGGCTACCGAAGCTGAAATAAAACAACATACGGTTACGTTAAACTCCGGTAGTCTAAACCATCAGGAGCTTACCGAAACAGCAAGAATAATACAACAATTAACAGACAAGCTTGATGAGAAATCATTAAAATGGCTGGAGCTTTCTGAAAACTAAAGAGCAATGACATTACCAGACTTTTTAGCTTCTACAGGTGTTATTATCCTATTAATAGCTTTTTTGCTTAACATGTATAAGAAGCTAACTGCTCAAAGTAAAGCATATACTTTTATGAATTTTATTGGTGCAGTTTTATGTTGCACCTCATCTATATTAATTAAATTTTATCCTTTTGTCGTACTAGAAGCCATTTGGGCCATATTCGCCCTATTGTCATTATTCAATGTTCCACGTGGAACATCGCGCGATAAGAGTTAATTTTGTAACTATGTTCCACGTGGAACATCAACATTATGTTTAAAAAATACGATGTTATAGTAGTAGGCGCAGGGCACGCCGGCTGTGAAGCCGCTGCTGCCGCTGCCAACATGGGTTCATCTGTACTATTGGTAACCATGAATATGAACACCATTGCCCAGATGAGCTGTAACCCTGCCATGGGCGGAGTTGCTAAAGGGCAAATAGTGCGCGAAATAGATGCATTGGGTGGATACTCTGGTATTATTGCTGATAAAACTACCATCCAATTCAGAATGTTGAACCTATCTAAAGGCCCTGCCATGTGGAGCCCTAGGACACAGAATGACCGCATGCGCTTTGCAGAAGAGTGGCGCCTGGCATTAGAGCGTACACCCAATGTAGACTTTTGGCAAGATATGGTAAGTGGGCTTATTGTAAAAGACGGTAAAGTTTGCGGCGTTAAAACATCTATAGGTGTAGAGATAGAAGGCGAATCTGTAGTATTAACTAATGGCACCTTTTTAAACGGCACTATACATATAGGTGAAAAACGTTTTGGCGGTGGCCGTACCGGCGAAAAAGCCGCTACCGGATTAACCGAGCAATTAGTAGAGCTAGGCTTTGAAGCTGGGCGAATGAAAACCGGTACCCCCCCTCGTGTAGATGGGCGAAGTTTAGATTATAGTAAAATGGAAGAACAATGGGGCGATGAAAACCCCGGCCGCTTCTCTTACACCGATGTAGCAATACCTACAGAAAAACGCTGCTGCTGGATCACCTATACCAATAGTGAAGTACACGAAACATTAAAAGAAGGTTTCGAAAAATCGCCGATGTTTACAGGCCGTATTAAAGGTTTAGGCCCAAGATATTGCCCGTCGATAGAAGATAAGATCAATCGTTTTGCAGAGCGCGAACGCCACCAGATATTTGTAGAGCCTGAAGGTTTTAATACAGTAGAGATTTATGTAAATGGTTTCTCTACTTCTTTACCTGAAGACGTACAATACCGCGCCTTGAAAAAAATACCTGGCTTTGAAAATGTTAGGATGTTTCGCCCGGGTTATGCCATTGAGTACGACTTCTTCCCTCCTACCCAACTAGGTTTAACACTCGAAACCAAGCTGATTAAAAACTTATTCTTCGCCGGGCAGATCAACGGTACCACCGGTTACGAAGAAGCTGCGTCGCAAGGTTTAATGGCCGGTATTAATGCACACCAAAATGTACATAACAAAACGGCAGTAATCCTTAAAAGATCTGAATCATATATCGGTGTATTAATAGATGACCTGGTAACTAAGGGTACAGAAGAACCATATCGTATGTTTACCTCCAGGGCAGAGCATCGTTTGTTGTTAAGACAAGATAATGCTGACGTACGCCTAAGCCCGTTGGGTTATGAGCTGGGTTTAATAAATGAAGAACGACTGGAAAAAGTAAAACAGAAAATAAAAAACTCTGATGATATTGTAGCTTACACCAAAAGTAAATCGGTAGAACCTGCTGCAATAAATGCTTTATTAGAAACGTTAGGTACAAGCCCGCTTTCTCAGAATGCTAAAATGTTTGCGTTACTAAGTCGTCCGCAAATTTCATTTACTGATCTGGTTAAAGCAGATCAGTCGCTGGCCGAACTATTATCTGCTTACGATCAGGATACCGTTGAGCAGGCAGAGATTAAGATCAAATATGAAAGCTATTTTGAAAAAGAACTGGAGATTGTTGCCCGGATGAAAAAAATGGAAGACAACGAGATCAACCCTGAATTCAATTATCAGCAGTTGGTTTCACTTTCAAAAGAAGCGCGCGAAAAATTAATGAAGATAAAACCAAGAACATTAGGCCAGGCTTCCAGAATATCCGGAGTTTCACCTTCAGATATCTCTGTTTTAATGGTACACATGTCCAGATAAATATAAAATACTGATTATCAATTAATTATAAAATATCTAATTAGATCAATTATTTTTAATTTTTAATATCAGTAATCATAAAAATATAAAAATCGTTTATAACGCTTAAAAATGCCCTTAAATAAAAAACAGGCTTTTTTGCCTACTTTTTTTCTATCGTTGATTATCATATTAACAATTTTTGGCTGTGCAAGCGTTCAACGGCCTACCGGTGGTCCGCGAGATCGTACCCCGCCAAAATTGTTGAAGGCAACGCCCGCAAACATGACACGAAACTTTGCAGCCAAAAGTGTGACGCTGGAGTTTGATGAATATTTTAAACTGACTAATCAATATTCGGAGATCACTGTAAGCCCGGCTATGGAAAGAGCCCCGGAATACAAGGTCCGTCAAAAAAGTTTAGTGATAGATTTTAGGGATACCCTGCATAAGAATACCACTTACGTTATAAACTTTGGTAAAGCTATAGCTGATGTGAATGAAGGAAATCTTTTGAAAAACTTCACTTATGTTTTTTCTACCGGTGCACATATTGATTCGCTTACCGTATCCGGAAATTTAACCAATACAGATACACAGGAAAAAGAGAAGGATGCAACAGTGATGTTATTTCCGCTGAGCCAGGATAGTATTATGTTTGGTAAAAAGAAACCCAGTATTTATGCCACAACAGATTCGGCCGGTAATTTTACATTAAGCAATTTACATGATGGCAATTACCGCATTTATGCTTTGAAAGAAGCAAGCCCCGATAAAATTTATAACAACGACCAGGAGTTAATTGCCTTTTTAAAAGAGCCCATCCATTTAAATAAGGATACCTCCAATATTTCCCTTCGGTTATTTAAACAAACCCCGGATAAATTCAGGTTGATAGATAGGCGCTTTGACCCGGACGGTAAAATGTTTTTTAGTTTTAACAAACCACTTAAAGATCCATCTATAAAAATAACCTACCCTGCCGGGATAGATGAAAGTAAATATGTTGATTTTGGGAAAACCAATGATACGGCTATGGTTTACCTAAAGAGTATGGATTTTGACTCGATACGGATTGCCTTCTTTGATAATAAAAAAACCCTGGATACTATTTACCTTCGCAAGGGCCGCAAAGAAACCTTTATGCGTAATATTGCCTTTAAATACAATATAGATGGCAACGGGCTGTTACAACCTGGTAAAGATTTACTAATTACCTCTAATTTACCGATAGATAATTTCGACCCCGCATTAGTAGCGCTCACAGAAGATTCGGCCCAGGTAAATTTTACGTTGTTTAAAGACCCTAATAATCCAAAACTTATTGCTTTAAAATATCGCTTTAAACAGAAGGCAAACTACCAGCTTGCCTTAAATGAGTTTGCTTTTACAGATTTATATGGCGATAAAAATAAGAAGTCTATCAAAAAGTTTGTCCTTAATAAAACGGAGAACTATGGCACATTAACTATCAAATTAAGCGTGCCAGATACTTCAAAAGCATATGTGGTACAAATATTGAACAGTGAAAAGCAGCTCCTTAAAACGGCTACTTTTACTAAAAATACATCTGTTGTATTAAAAGATTATTTAACAGGTAAATATAAAGTCCGTATTATTTATGACAGTAACCGCAATGGGGTATGGGACAGCGGATCTGTAAAAAAAGGAATACAGCCCGAAAGAATATGGCTTTACACCAAAGACATTAATTTAAGAGCTAATTGGGAAACGGAAGAATCATTAGAGATACCAAACGAATCTACCCTTCCTTAAACCAACTCGAATACAGGATATAATTATCCGGAAGTTTATTCAATAAAGCCATTTGCTCTTCAGTAAGTGGCTTTATTTTTTTAGCGGGAGTTCCGGCATATAAATAACCGGTTTCGCAAATTGTATTCTCCAATACAACAGATCCTGCCCCAATAATAACATAAGGGTTCACTACGGCATTATCCATTACAATAGCGCCCATACCAACCAAAACATGATCGTGCAGGGTACAGCCGTGCACGATAGCGTTGTGGCCTACGGATACATAGCTTCCAATAGTCGTGGCAGCTTTTTGATAAGTGGCATGAATAACTGCACCATCCTGAATGTTAGTATTATTACCTATATGGATATAGTTAACATCGCCCCTAATCACCGCATTAAACCATACAGAACAGTTATCGCCCATAATAACATCGCCTACAATAGTGCAGTTATCGGCAATAAAGCAATCTTTACCCCATGCGGGGCTTTTATCTTTTACAGGTAGTATTAAAGGCATATCAATTTATTTTTTATTTTTATCAAAAATTAAGCGGAAATAGCTCAGCTGGTAGAGCATCAGTTTCCCAAACTGAAGGTCGCGGGTTCGAACCCCGTTTTCCGCTCCAATTATTTACTTTAACATGTTATCCGATCGTGGATTCTTAGTTTCTTTTTCCTAATTTTCTTATTCGCTAAAGATTAATAATATCTAAAATAATTACCAAAACTATGGCAGGCACTATTTTCTTTCATTTTCTATTTCTCTTATAACAAACTGAGCTTCTTCCGGATACTCTTTAATAATAGTAAGAGCTCTATTTAACTCAAAATCTCCCCAGTTAGAAAACTTGTCTCTGTAAAAATTTATAGATTTTTCCCTTGATTTGATCCTATCTTCTTCAGTCCCATTTAACAACGTATCTAATAAAAATATTATAAAATTTCTATTAAAAATAACGTAGCCTATAAATAGTACTAA
>NZ_MPPL01000001.1:5060346-5084998 GCF_001911425.1 Mucilaginibacter polytrichastri
GCTCATATCTTACAATGCCTACTCCCAGCACGAATCCAAATTTGTATACTGTTGAGTTGAAATTTATAATATTAAAAAGAGAAAGTAATAATTCTAATAATACAAACGGGTAAGTCCTTTTATACAGTATGAAAAATAAAGATACTACCCAACAAAAAATTGCCAGATAGTTATTTATAGAAAAAAATATATTGGAACTAAAGTGATAGTAAAAAGAAAACATAATAAACACTCCCAGTATAGTGTGTGTAGTTATATCTATAATTTTATTTGATTTCATCTATTTAAAATACAGTATCCTCCAAAACATCAGCATGCTGCGGATAATCAGTCGTAAAATGTAGTCCCCTACTCTCTTTACGGCTCGAAGCCGATTTTACCACCAGGTAAGATACCTGGATCAAATTCCGCAGCTCACAGAGCTTTACTGAGAGTTTGGTCTGTTTATAAAACGACTCTGTTTCTTTATACAATAAATGTAGCCGCCGCATAGCACGCTCTAACCTAAAATCAGACCGGACGATACCTACATAGTCATTCATTAACTTCTGCATTTCGCGCAGGTTGTGCGTAACCAGGATATCTTCGTTAGAGAGCTGAACACCATTCTCGTTCCAGTCAGGTATACCTTCGGGCATATCATATTTTTCAAACTGGATCATCGCGTCTTCATAAATACGGTGTGCAAATACCAATGCCTCTAATAGTGAATTTGAAGCCAGACGGTTAGCACCATGTAAACCGGTTGATGAACATTCGCCGCACGCATACAACCTGCTGATGGATGAGCGGCCCCAATGATCTACCATTACACCGCCACACATATAATGGCATGCCGGCGAAACCGGGATCATATCCTTAGTCATATCAATACCAATGTCCAGGCACTTGGCATATATATTAGGGAAGTGCGCCAATATATCTGCCTTATTACGGTGCCTTATATCAAGATATACAAAATCTTCTCCCGATTTTTTGATCTCCGCATCTATGGCCCTGGCCACAATATCACGCGGAGCTAATGATTTACGCGGATCATACTCCTGCATAAACTCGCTGCCATCTAAACGCTTTAATATGCCACCAAAGCCACGTACGGCTTCTGAAATTAAAAATGAAGGATAGTCACCGGGATTATATAAAGCCGTAGGATGAAACTGAATAAACTCCATATTACGCACCTTACCCTTAGCCCTATATACCATGGCCACACCATCGCCGGTAGCAATGGTTGGGTTAGTGGTTATCGCATAAATATGGCCAGCCCCACCGGAAGCCATTACCGTAACTTTAGATAAAATCTTATCCACATTACCCGTCAGCGTATTTAAAGCGTAAATACCGAAGCACTTAATATCTATACTTGCCTTACCTACCAATTCGCCCAGGTGATGCTGGGTGATCAGGTCAACTGCAAAATAATGTGTAATGATCTCAATATTAGGGTTTTTATGAATTTCCTCTAAAAGTGATCGCTCAATTTCAAAACCGGTAATGTCTTTATAATGCAGTACTCTAAATTCGGAGTGCCCACCCTCTTTAGCCAGGTCGTAATACCCTTCATTAGTTTTGTCGAAATTAGTCCCATATTCAATAATTTCCCGAATGCGCGCAGGCCCTTCGGTAACTACTGCTTCCACAGCAATAGGGTCACACAGGCCATCGCCTGCAATTAATGTGTCTTCAATATGTTTTTCAAAAGAATCATCTTTTTTATCCACAACCACCGCAACCCCCCCCTGGGCGTACTTAGTGTTAGATTCATCTTCATTTGCCTTGGTAACTATCAGTACTTTACCGTGTTTTGCAGCCTTTAGTGCAAAACTCAATCCGGCTATACCCGATCCTATTACCAGGAAATCCACAGTTTTTGTCATAATTCATCTAATAGATGTGTAAAAGTAATACTTGTGTTAACAACCCTATTAAAAGATGTTAATTTTGCGGTGATAAATAATTATAAAAATATAAAAGTGTGGATAACCCTGTGAAGAACCTATTTTCGAAACTACTTATCACAAACTTTTACTACGTTTCTGACGTTTCGTTAACATTTATCCACCAACTAAACAATTAACATTAAAATTGGTAAAGTAAAATGCTCGATTATAAAAGCATTTTAGAATGAGTACTTTAAGTAAATAATTAATTAACATAAATGTGGATAACGTGGTGATAAATCATTTTTCAAAATCATTTTCAGTTCATCATTCCACATTACTAACACTATAACAAACAATAAGATTTATATTAATAAGAATTATTGTTTTTATTGATCTGTGCAAAAATGGATACTTTCGAAGAAATAAATATCAGGGGTTTTGTAGACGAATACATCGATCCAACGCTCGACCTTTTTGATGAAATTGAAAAATTAAAAAAGCAGAAGAATGCAGTTATACTTGCACACTATTACCAGGATGGAGATATACAGGATATAGCCGATTATATTGGCGACAGCCTTGGCCTATCGCAGGAAGCAGCTAAAACAGATGCGGATATTATTGTTTTTGCAGGGGTGCATTTTATGGCCGAAACTGCTAAAATATTATCGCCAAGTAAAAAAGTTTTATTGCCGGATATTAAAGCAGGATGCTCATTAGCAGATAGTTGCCCGCCACATTTGTTTAAAAAGTTTAAAGAGAACTACCCGGATCACCTGGTAATTACCTATGTAAATTGTACGGCAGAATTAAAGGCATTAAGTGATATTGTTTGTACCTCGAGTAATGCGGTACAAATTGTAGAGAGCTTACCAAAAGATCAGAAAATTATCTTCGGCCCGGATAGGAACTTAGGTAGATATGTGGCTGAAAAAACAGGCCGCGACCTGGTTTTATGGAACGGCGCCTGTATGGTGCATGAGATATTTTCGAGAGAAAAGATAACGAAGTTAAAAGAGCGTTACCCGAATGCCAAACTGCTGGCACACCCGGAGTGTGAGGAACCTATACTGGAAATAGCCGATTATATTGGTTCAACAACTGGTATATTAAAATACGCTACCAACCATGATGATAAAGAATTTATTGTGGCCACAGAAGCAGGCATATTACACCAGATGCAAAAGGATAACCCGGATAAGGTTTTTATCCCAGCTCCGCCAAATAATACCTGTGCCTGCAACGATTGCCCACACATGAAGAGAAATACGCTGGAGAAGCTTTATTTATGCCTTAAAAACGAATCGCCGGAGATCACTGTGCCTGCAGATATTATTGCAAGAGCAGTAAAACCGATTGAAAGGATGTTGGAAATTTCGGCACAGCTGGGGCTATAATTTAAAAAAGGGTATTACTTCCCGGTAAAAAAACATAATATAAAAAAGGCGATGAAAATCAAGTTTCATCGCCTTTTTTATTAGTAATTATTAAATGCGTAAATGATGGAGCTTATATGGCTTTTTGATATTTTAAAAACTATCCAGGTATAAGGATGTATTTCTCCGGATTTTGATTTGATGTAAACCATTGCTTGATCTGGATGTTTTTTATCAAATGAACCCTTGAAATAAGAATACAGATCATTGTTAGTAGAATTGAAGCTGAAAGATTTTTCGGGTTTATTTTCTGTTTTTAATATTAAAGCCCAACCTGTGCCTTTTATCTCTATACTGTTTAAGCTTCCATTTTCATCAAAATCAATTTCTCCGTTAGGATAACTGTAAACGCTTAGTAAGCCGTCAGTTTCGCTCATCTCTTTCTTAATTTTTTGAGGTTTTCCTAAAAGTGAAACGATAGATTTTCTTTTGATATCATCGATATTAACCTTCCTATTTGGGGTCAGAATAAATATATGCTCCGACAATGCAAAGTCTTGTTGTTGTGCTAATGAAAAATTACTGACCGCAATTATTGCAATGAAAAAGATTAAAAATTTGTTTTTCATAAGGCTTGATATTACTTAAAGATAAAAAAACACCGTTTGAATTTTAGCTCAAACGGTGTTTTATTGTTAAATTGATTATCCTAAAAATTATATTCCAGAATCTGTTTTAACTTCTATAGCATCCTGTACAGATTGCGGAAGGTTAGAAAGTAAATTGTATCCTGTGGCTTTTTCAATATCACGTACGGTAACAATATATTTAAGCCAGTCCTTGTCTTGATTAAGTGTATTTACGTTAGGTGTATTAACAGCAATTACCCTTGTTGTGCTGCTTACTCTAAGTAAATCGCCGTTGCCTTTTGGTATAATCAAAGCAACTTTCCAAACATTACTAGGTACTGTTATATGGCCATTATTTATAGTAGTAGTTGTACCACCGCTACTACCGCTACCGCCTGTACCATAACTACCCATAATAATGTAAACTTCGTTACCTTCAGTTACCTGTTCGCGCAAATAATTTTCAAGGTCGGCCCAGGGATGTTGATTGTTTTGAGGCGCCTGTGGAATCATATTGGTCATTAAAAAAGTAGCCGAGTTAGCATCAGAAGAACTTGTTCTATCTGCAGACGGGCAGTTGTGCCCCCTATCAAATCCTGATCCGGAATAATTGGTATTTTGTACTGCATAAAATCCGGGAGGAAGGCCGGAAAATGCCGCAAAATTATTTAAACGAGCTGATACGTTGGTGGTATTCGTATTATCTAAATGCCAGCTCACCCAGTTAGGTGTTGCCCGGCTACTGTTGTATGATTCTGTATAATAACCCTGGTCTATCAGGTAATTATCTCCGCTTACGCTCGAAGCAAGTGCATTTGATGGGTTACCAAATAAAAGATCGCTGTTATCTCCGCTTGGAGGTGGGGCATCTGTACCAACAATTACTCCCCTCGCTGCCGAAGGAGCAGATGTACCGGCAGTATCAACTGGATTGGTATCTGGTATGCCCAAAGTGATGCCGGGATCACCTATACCTTTAAAAGTAATATCATCGATATTGATGCGTGGTGTAGTGCTGGTAGTTATATCTTTAATTTGGATACGTATTTTTCCTGTAGATGCTACCTGGAATGAATCTGTTACCAAAGTGGTATTAGTTTCAGTTATATCCGTTCCTATCTGCGTATAAGTAGTACCCCCATCTGTCGATTTAAATAATTGCCAGGTAGATGTAGCATCACTGCCATATTTACCATGTTTAATATACAGTGTTTGTAAACCGTTTATATCAAAATTCATAGTTATACCACCTGTTTTCATCCTTACAGATTGTGCGCCATTTTTAAGATCAGCAGCTAAATTTCCTATTAATGTATTGTCAAAATTCCATGAACCTGTACTTAATGTAACATCGGCTTTAGCGTAAGAACCTTTGCTGCCACTGTCAAAATTTTCGGTAATGGCATAATGAACTACCGGTTTAACCGGATCGATTATTGGATCATTTTTATCGTCTTTTTTACAGCTTACAATAGAGAACGCAAGCACTCCCAAAACAAGTAAATTTTTTATTTTCATAAACACGGTTTATATATATTTACGAAAGTGCTATGTTAAATGTTAACTTAATATTAATTATTTTTATCCTAGTGAAATTATGACGAACAAGTAAGCTTTTAGTTAATTTTTAAATAAGCCTGTTTGACTAATAGCTTTTGTATTTTTGCAGCATGGATCTGTTTGAAAATACGGAAAGGACTAACCTTCATGAATTAGGCGAGTTTGGGTTGATTGATCACCTTACTAAAAATTTTGTTATAAGTAAATCAACAACCTTTAAGGGTATTGGTGATGATGCCGCTGTGCTTGATGCAAAAAATAAAAAAGTGCTGGTATCAACAGATATGTTGTTAGAAGGGATACACTTCGATTTGGCTTATACCCCATTAAAGCATTTGGGTTATAAATCTGTACAGGTAAACCTGAGTGATATTTATGCCATGAATGGCATCCCGGAGCAAATCACTGTATCAATAGGCATGTCGAGCAAGTTCCCGTTAGAAGCCGTTGAAGAACTTTACGAAGGTATTTACCTGGCTTGCGACAAATATAATGTTGATTTAATTGGTGGCGATACCTCGGCATCAAAACAAGGGTTGGTTATTAGCGTAACTGTTTTGGGTTATGCTGATGAAAAAGATATTACTTACCGTAGCACAGCCGAAGAAGGCGACCTGATTTGTGTAAGTGGTGATTTAGGCGGTGCTTATGTTGGCTTGCAATTGTTGGAACGCGAAAAATTGGTTTACCTCGAGAACCCACAAATTCAACCCGATCTGGAAGGTAAGGACTATATAGTCGAGCGCCAGTTAAAACCAGAGGCACGTCGTGATGTGGTAGATCTGCTAAAATCGAGAGGCATAAAACCAACCTCGATGATAGACGTTTCAGATGGTTTAGCTTCTGAGTTATTGCACATTTGTAAGCAAAGCAATAAAGGGTGTAATTTATATGAAGAAAAGATTCCCATCGACCCGATGACCTTTGAAACAGCCCGCGAATTTGGCTTAGACCCTACCGTTTGTGCATTAAGCGGCGGCGAAGATTACGAACTACTCTTCACCATTAAGCAAGCCGATTACGATAAAATTAAGAATGATGTTGATGTAAGTATTATCGGCTACATTACAGAGCCTAATGCAGGTAAAAACCTGATTTCGAAAAGTGGCCAGGTGCATGCGTTGACAGCGCAGGGTTGGAATGCTTTTAAAGGATAATCTAAACATTAACAAGTTATATAAAACGAAAAGGGTCGCTATAAAATAGCGACCCTTTTCGTTTTAAGTTAATATATATTTAGTTGTAATATTCTATTTTGCGTTCAACCAAAGTTTCAGGTTTACTGTTATAATAGTTAACTAATTTTAGCCAATTATCTTTTTCGAAAAGAGAAAACTTTAGTAAGTAATTGGCGGTGTAAGTACCAGATTTATATTTATAACCTGTAAGCATATCCTTTGCGTCATAATTATACCAGGTTACTGATTCAACTTTGTTATCAACTGTAATTTTATCTTGCTCTTTAATTTGTTTACTATCAGTATATTTATTAATAACACGACCGTTTAAGCTACCTGTGCTTGCATACTCATCTGCTTCTGCAATTAGGCCATCATCGTTATATTTAAATTTGGTCTTAATTGATAAACTTCCATTATCGTTGTAAGTATTTGTTTCAATAAGTTTATCATTATCGTAGTTATATCTTATGCCTACTTTATGGCTTTTACCATTTATTGAAGAAATTCTGTTACCATCTTTATATTGATAGGTTTCAAAGTTATCCTCTTTACCGCTTATACTATCCGGCATAGATATTCTTCTGTATTCAGTTACGTTTCCGTCGTCGTTATATTTTATTACGTTAGTGGTCTTGAGTTTTCCTTTTTGTAAGTCCCCAAACTTTTCACTTACCTCATAAACATTCTCGGTTATTTGGCTAACATTCCCTTTAATGTTATTCGTAATTAAGTCATTGTGTTTTTTACCGCAAGACACAAGCGCAATTGAAATAAGAATTAGTAAGGTTGGTTTCATTATAAGTAATGGTTTTATTTTGATTTTGAAAATATGAAAATAACTATTCTTCGCTCAAATATTTAGCTTCAATCTGCTTATTAGCTTTGGCGCCCAATCTTTTTATCTTATCGGCAGTAACCGTTAAATTTCCACGGCCATCAACCAGTTTATTAAAAGCTTTGTCGTAATTATCCTGGGTGGCTTTGATGTTTTTACCGATGCTTTCAAGGTCGTTTACAAAGCCAACAAACTTATCGTACATCTCGCCGCTTAGGCGGGCAATTTCCATTACGTTGCGGTTCTGGTTTTCCTGTTTCCACATGCTGGCAATGGTGCGCAGGGTTGCCAATAAAGTTGATGGGCTTACTATAACCACCCTTCTGTCCCAGGCATCACTAAAAAGATCTGCATCTATTTGCACTGCGAAGCTAAAAGATGATTCTATCGGCACAAAAAGCATCACAAAATCTGGCGAGTTCAGCTTATTTAAGTCGTGATAATTTTTGGCTGATAAACCCTGTACATGGTTTCTTAACGATTCTACATGGGCCCGTGCGTATAGCTTCCGTTCTTCCTCTGTTTCAGCGTTCACCAAGCGCTCGTAAGCAATAAGTGATACCTTGGCATCAATAATTAAATGCTTATCGTCTGGGAGGTCTATAATGGCATCTGGCTGGTAACGGTTACCATCGGCAGATTGATGGCTGGCCTGTAAACGATATTCGCGATCTTTTGTAAGGCCAGAGCGTTCTAAAACTTTTTCGAGTATGAACTCACCCCAGTTACCCTGCTTTTTATTATCGCCTTTAAGTGCTTTGGTTAAATTTTGGGCTTCACTGCTAATCTGTTTATTCAATTCCATCAACTGAGTAATCACACCTTTTAAAATGTTCCGTTCCGCAGCTTCTGTGTGGTAAACCTTGTCT
Source organism: Mucilaginibacter polytrichastri (assembly GCF_001911425.1). Classification (GTDB taxonomy): domain Bacteria; phylum Bacteroidota; class Bacteroidia; order Sphingobacteriales; family Sphingobacteriaceae; genus Mucilaginibacter; species Mucilaginibacter polytrichastri. Next base: position 5,068,680 of record NZ_MPPL01000001.1, read on the forward strand.
ACCTTTTCCTCAAAAGCTTTAATATTTTCTTTCAACGGATTAAGCAGCACATCCAGATTATGGCGGTTTACATCTGTAAATTCTTTTGATTTTTCTTTCAGCAGTTTCTCGGCAATATTTTCAAACTCCCGCTGAAAATGGGTACGGGTTTGCTCCAGCTCGGCCTTTTGTTCCAATAGTTTTTCTTGCTGCGATTGATGGAAAGCTTCGGCACGCTGAATGTTTTGCAGTGCCTGCGCCAGTTTATTACGTTCTTGTAGGAGATCGTGCGTTAGCCTGGCCTGCTCATCTTTATAAATAGCAGTAATGTTTTCTTTTTCAGAAGTTATCCACAATGATTTCTCTTCGGCCCGGGCCAGGCTAATGTTAAGGGTATTATTCTCTGCTTGTAAACGGGTTATTTCATCAACCGAAATACCTTTACCTGCTTGCTGCGATTTAATAAATAATACTGCGGCTATTATTAGCAATATAGCAGATATAACTAAAGCAATTATATTCATTTGATAAAAATATTAGCAAACGAATGTAAGTAAAATTTAGCTTTTAGTAAAAATATTAGTGAAACGATTTGTCATTCTGAACGCTAGTGAAGAATCTTCTTCAACTGAAAAGTATCGCGTAGAAGATTCTTTGTTACACTCAGAATGACAAAGTATATTATAAATGGATCCGTACTTACTGAACCTTTTCCACCCTTAACCCCACATCGCTCACCTCATGCAATGGGTTATCGCGCATGTTTTGTTCAATCTCGAAATGGTAAATACCCTTCTCGGGAAACTTATATTGTGGCTTGAAGAGTGTTTGATAGCTATATATATTACCGGTACCCTGGCCCAGCCATTCACCATCGGGGTTGGCCAGTTTTAATTCGTAACGTACTACAGCAGGTTTTGGGTGTTTGGCATCTTTCTGATTGATGAGCACAAATAAGTTGGCATATTTATAATCGCCGGTTACACGCAAGTTCATGTACAGGTTATACAAAACAGACGGATCATCTATTTTAACATCATACTTTACCTTATTTACGTACGACCAGTTTCTGTTACTGATCTCTGTGTTTTCATCAAAAACAGATTTAGGATCGGTACAGCTGCTTAAGGCAGTTAACACAATTACAAGGGCTAATAAAAACCGGGGATAAGCGGCCATTTTCATTGCTAAAATCTGCTGATTATTGTTGTGGTTTAGGCTGATTTCCGGTTCCGCTACCTTCGCCTCCACCACGGTTTGGCCTGTGCCGACGGTTATTTCTGCGGTTATTATTCCTTTGTCCTTCGGCTGGTTTGGCGCCATCTGCACCAGCTTCTGCCTGGGGCGCAGCAGGGGCATTACGTACCACAGGGGGTTGTTGCTGCCTTTGTGGATTTGGACTCCGTTGTTGCTGCTGTTGTTGGTTTCCGCCAGACTGATTAGGCTTTTTGTTCCTGTTGTTGCGGCTATTATTGTTGTTGTTATTTCTGTTGCGGCTCCGGTCGTCAAGTCGGGTTAAGCTATCCTGTCCTACTACGTTTTCGTAATCCAGTACTTTAGCTGCTTTTTCTTCCAGCTCAACAATTTCGCCCAGGTCTTCTGGTTTAATACCTTCTTTGTTTAATTGCTGTATTTCTTTAACACGGCTAATGTGCAACGGAATCCAGTTTTCTTCGCCCGGATAGCTAAACCACATTAGCTTTTTAAAGATGTCTGTTTTTTGCAAACGGGCATCGCCTTTTTCGGTTTTCAAATAATTTACATTATCTGGGATGTGTTTTAAGGCATCCATGTAAGTATCCAGCTCGTAGTTTAAACAGCATTTTAACTTACCGCATTGGCCGGCCAGTTTCAGGGTGTTTAATGATAAATTTTGGTAACGGGCTGCTGAGGTTGATACCGTTTTAAAATCGGTTAACCAGGTAGAACAGCACAATTCGCGACCGCAAGAACCAATACCACCTAAGCGGCTGGCTTCCTGGCGCATCCCGATCTGGCGCATCTCGATACGGATACGGAACGATTCGGCCATACGTTTAATCAGCTCGCGAAAATCTACGCGGCCTTCGGCCGTATAATAGAACGTGGCTTTGCTTTTATCACCCTGGTAATCTACGTCGCTAATTTTCATTTGCAGGCCAAGTTCTAAAGCCAGCGTACGGGCCTTATGCATGGTTTCCCACTCCATATCTTTAGCGGCTTTCCATTTATCTACATCGGCTGATGTAGCCTTGCGGAATATCTTTTTGGTAACGTCGGCTTCGTTTACACGTCGCTTAGTCATCTGCATCCTAACCAGTTCGCCGGTTACAGATACGTGGCCTATATCAAAGCCGCCGGTAGCAGTTTCGGTAACTACCAATTCGCCGGCTTCTAAGTAAATATTGTCGTTATTGAGGTAAAAGTCCTTGCGCGACCCTTTAAATTTGATCTCAACTATCGGAAAAACGCGGTAGTTGGTTGGCATATCCATGTGTGCCAGCCAATCGTAAACATCGAGTTTGCTGCAGCCATTGGTTAGGCATGAGCCATTACTTTTGCAGCCCGAAGGAGCGCATCCGCCTCCTGTAGAGCAACTTCCACATCCCATATTAGTTGTTTATATATTGAGTCCCCTTGGGGAGCGTTTTAAAAAAAAGAATTTTAATAATTTGCAAAGATACATCTAAAAACAAAATTTTAGGGTTCGCATTGCGTTCTATATGATAGTGCGCCTTTTCTAATTCGGCGGTTATTGCTTCGGCGGCATTTACGGGTATAGCAGTAGCCATTTTTTGAGCAGTTTCCAGCTCATCGGCAGGCAGGTGTACCAGGTTGGGCACGCCGGCTTGTAGCAAACAGCACTCGCGTAAAAAGCTTATTCCGTAACGTAAAAAGTTTTTCTGGTTTTCGCGGCCAAGTTTGGCCAATACATCCACCATTTTCATAGCTTCCAAACCTTTGTTTCCAAAACAGATGCGGAGCCACTGTACAAACTGCGCATGGTAGTTATCGGTATCCTGCTGCAGGATTTGCAAGGCTTCGGTAAGGTTGCCATTGCTTAGGTAGGCAGCCTGTTCGGCCAATGCTTTGGGCTGGCCATTTTCAATCAGGTAATGCTTAACATCATCATAAGTTAAGCACGGCACCTTTATTAATTGGGTACGCGACAAAATGGTATTAAGGATCTGGTCTTGGTTTTGAGCTACCAACAAAAACAGTGTATTTGGTTGCGGCTCTTCGATTATCTTCAACAAAGCGTTGCCTGCTTTGTCCAGGTATTCGGGCAACCAGAGAATCAGGATCTTATATTCAGACTCGAACGGTTTGAAGCTGAGTTTTTTAATGATTTGATGGCATTCGGCAATGTTGATGTTGGCCTGTTTGTTTTCGGCATCCAGATAACCGCGCCAAACGTCGAGATTTAAATACGAGTTTGCCAAAAATGCATCGCGCCACTGCTCAATAAAAGTAAGTGCGTTATCATCTTTGTGTTTGGCGAAGAAAGGGTACGAAAAATGCAGATCGGGGTGCATCAGTTTCTGATACTTGCGGCATGACGAACATATCCCGCATGAATCGTCGGCTTGTTTGTCTTCGCAGGACACATATTGGGCATAAGCAACCGCCAAAGGCAGCGCGCCAGACCCTTCGGGCCCTAAAAATAGTTGCGCATGGCTAACCCGGTTCTCCTTTACCGAGTTAATCAACCGTTGTTTAACGCTTGCCTGTCCAACTATTTCTTTAAACTGCATTGGTGCAAGGTAATAAATTTTTGGTTGTCAGTTATTGGATAATTCGGTTGTCGGTTGTCAGTTATCAGTTGTCGGATAAAAAGTAACTTTGTTCTTTGTAGTATCAAGAACTCGTAACTAAATGGCAATTAGAAAAGAAGGAGCTTTTTTTGAGATAAAACTTCCTAATGGAAAATATTCATACGGTCGAATACTTCCAAAAGCAAATTTTTCATTTTATAATATTTATTCTGAAAAACCGATAATTGACATTAATGAAATTCAGAAACAAAGCGTTTTGTTCATCAATGCTGTTTACAAAGCGGCAATAACAAAAGATAGATGGACGAAAATAGGTGTTGCCGAATTAGAACTCTCACTACAAACAATGCCCTTAAAATTCATAGAAGATCAATTGGCACCAGGAAATTATTCGTTATATAATCCTAACACGGGAGTAATAACAGAAGTGACAAAGGACAAGTGTGTTGGCCTTGAAAGATCAGCTGTTTGGGAACCAGAGCACATAGAGGAAAGAATAATTGATCATTTTGAAGGAAGACCCAATAAATGGGTTGAACAGCTAAAAATAAAATAACCGACAACAGAACATGAGAGTAATGGCTTTTGATTATGGTACCAAGCGTATCGGTATTGCAGTAACAGATCCCTTGCAAATGATTGCCAATAGTTTGGATACCATCCATCCCCTCGAAATTATTGATTACCTGAAAAAATATTTACTCACCGAGCAGGTAGAACGTTTTGTGGTAGGCGAACCCAAGCAAATGGATAACACCCCCTCGCAATCGGCACCGCACGTAAAAGGTTTTGTGAACTTGTTGAAAAAAACCTTCCCCGAAATACCCATTGATATGATGGACGAGCGCTTTACCTCGAAAATGGCTTCGGCTGTGATATTGCAAAGCGGCATCAACAAAAAGGCAAGGCAAAATAAGGGTTTGGTTGATAATATTTCGGCCACGATTTTGCTGCAATCGTGGATGGAACGGAAGGCGTATTTGTAAATAGCCCGTTCATATTGAAAAACACACCCCAATTAACGCAACTACAAATTGGAATGTCTGTGCGTCCCCTCTCGAGAGGGGAATTGTAGGGACAGTGAAAATCGCAACAACTTTAATAAGGGGTGTGTTCTCAGCAATTACAAACTCGCCACAAATGGCGCTTCCCTCAAATATGTTCTATCCTCAATTTGCCCAGTCATAAAATCAGCCAGATCAGTAGTGCTTATTTTTTCGCCTGGGCAATCTTGCAGGTCAATTGTTACCCCCCTCCTTTCATCGGTCTGCTCAATCCAGGGTAAGCGAATCATCGTCCAGTTCACATCGCTTTTAACCAAAATATCATAAGCCTTTTGGCGATCAGCCACAGCATCGGGAAAGTTCTGGCGCATCCAGTCGGATTTGGCTTTGTTGGCCTCGCTTTTGTTATCGGCCGGTATGTCGAGGTTTAATCCTGCTAAGGAGATGTAGCGTTTAATTCCGAACTCTCCCATTGCTTTCAGGATATTGACTGTAGATAAACTTGATATCAAAGGCTCATCTTTTCGTGGACCGATGGCCGCTATTACCGCCTCGCAACCTTTGATAAGTTGGCGTGCAGTTTCCGGCTCTTTAATATCTCCGGGTACAATTTTTAGTAAGGGATGGCTGACGGTGTATTCGTTTGGTTTGCGGATGAGTGCTTTTACAGCATAGCCATTATTCAATAATGCTTGGAGGATATATGTTCCGGCTTTACCGGTTGCGCCTAATAAGGCAACAGTATGTTTTTGATCCATGAGGATTGTCTTTATAAAATTTGGAAAAAGTAGTGAAATGGGCATTGAATGAAAATCAATGCAGTGGCAAGGCGATCTGGTAATTGCCGCCTGGGTAGAATGATATTTTATAAAGACAGTAGAATGGTATGAAGGTAATCATTATTTTTTGTCATTCTGAACGCAGCGAAGAATCTTCTTCGATATGCACGGCCTTAATACAGAGCGAAGAAGATATTTCGCTGTCGCTCAATATGACAAAACGGGGGGAGCATAATATAATTTGTCATTCTGAATGTAATGAAGAATCTTCTTCGATACGCGTGGCGGCATTACAGGGCGAAGAAGATATTTCGCTAGCGCTCAATATGACAAAGTGGAGAAATAAAGATTTGTCATTCAGTCCCGATAGCTATCGGGAGCAGTGAAGAATCTTCTTCGATACGGGTAGCGGCATTACAGGGCGAAGAAGATATTTCGCTGTCGCTCAATACGACAAGGCGGGTAAAATAGCGACTGGTGCAGCTCGTCTTGATTCCTGATTCTCGATTCTTGACTCTCTTCCTTACTTTTGCTTCATGGAAATTTTAGATCCAAGCTTGCAAGCCTACCTTGATGCGCATTGCGAACCGGAGCCGGAAGCGCTAAAAAAGATCAACCGTGAAACTTATTTAAAGGTTTTAAAGCCTAATATGTTATCGGGCCATTACCAGGGCCGGGTGCTGAGTATGCTGAGCAAAATGATTAGCCCGGAGCGTATTTTGGAGATAGGTGCCTTCACCGGATATTCGGCCATTTGCCTGGCTGAGGGGCTTATTGAGGGCGGAATGCTGGACACGCTGGAGGTGAACGCCGAGATGGAAGAGCTACTGTTAAATAACTTTAAATCAGCAGGTATGGACGAAAAAATAAGGCTGCATATTGGTGATGCGCTGCCAAAAATTTTGGAGTTTCAAAATAATTTATTTAATCTTGTATTTATCGACGCTGATAAAAAGAGCAATTTAGCATACTTTGAAAGCGTAATTGATAAAGTAAAACCGGCAGGTTTAATTATAATTGATAATGTATTGTGGAAAGGAAAGGTGTATGGCGACGCAAAAGATGCCGATACACAAATGTTTCGCAAACTAAATGATCAGATAGCTGTTGACAACCGGGTAGAAAAGTTAATTCTACCGGTCAGAGATGGGATCCTGATCATCAGAAAAAAATAAATTATGAAGAAAATCCTACTGATTGTATCATTAGTTATTTCCGCATCAGCTGTTTCAGCACAAAGCACCTCATCAACTTATATTGACAAGTTCAAAGATAATGCCATTCGCATTATGCACGAAAGCGGTGTGCCAGCAAGTATCGTTTTGGCCATCGCCATGCACGAATCTGGCAGCGGAACCAGCAAATTAGCCCGTACACAAAACAATCACTTTGGAGTAAAAGGCAGAAGCCCTGTATCTTATACTGGTCGTAAGCCTACACACTCATCCTACAAACAATACGATTCGGCAATGGATTCTTTCCAGGATTTTGCCCGCATCATGACAGAGCGCAAGCAGTTTAGCCATTTAGCCGGCAACTTAAATCATTATGATTATTTGGGTTGGGTAAAAGGCATACAGCGCAGCGGATATGCCAGCAGCAAAAAATGGGGCGCGCAGGTATTGGGTCTGATAAAAAAATATCAGCTTAATACTTATGACGAAAAACCAGAAGAGCAACCACAGCCGGCTAAAAATGTGGAATAGCCCGGAGATAAATGTTAAGTTTGGACTTGTTTTTAGGAGCCAACCCTAATATTTAGCTTGATGCGTAAAACAGCACTTTTTTTAATTATTGCTATTGCTGCCAGTGCTTGCTCGGCGCACAGAAAGATAGTCCATAAAAACCGGCCAAACTATCCGGCCCCCGTTCCAACGGTATCCAACAAACAGGCCGAGCAAAATAACGAGCGCGTTAAAGAACAAGTTGTACAGCCAACCGGCGGTTACACCACCTATACTACCGCCCAATACATCGACCGCTTTAAAGCCATTGCTATACAGGAAATGAACTTGTACGGTATCCCGGCGAGTATTACCCTGGCGCAGGGTTTATTTGAATCGGGCACCGGCAACAGCGAATTGGCCCGTTATGCCAACAACCACTTCGGTATTAAGTGCAATAGCGAATGGAAAGGCAGGAGCTATTTTAAAGACGATGACCAGGTGAACGATTGTTTCCGTGTTTATGCCAATCCCGAAGAATCTTTCCGCGACCATTCTGAATTTTTAAAGCGAAAACGTTATGCCCATTTATTCGAGCTTGATAAGAACGATTACCAGGGATGGGCGCAGGGTTTAAAAGATGCCGGTTATGCTACCAACCCAAAATATCCGCAGCTATTAACCAACCTGATCCAGAAATATGGATTGGATGCTTTTGACCGGCCAGAGAATGAGGTGCAGAAGGTAAAACGGGAAGATAGGGTACTTTCAGAAATTAATAACAACATTGGCCAGGCCACAAAAGATTCGATAATAACCGCTACGCCCGTTAATAAAACGTACATCGTTATTACCGGCGACACACTATATAACATTTCCCGGCGTTTTGGACTTACCGTGGATGAACTGAAAGCGTTGAATAATATGGCTGATAATAATATTAAAATTGGGCAAACACTTGTGGTTGCCCGGTAGTTAGCCTTGTTAATTTGTGTTAAAATTATGATTTCCACGGCTTGTAAGTTTAGTTTTGGTGCTGTGAGTAAGAGCTGGTTTATTTATTTTTTTTTATTTGGCGTTGTATTAAATGCCTCCGCACAGCAAAAGCCGGTGGATGGTGTTGTGTTTGATAAGGATAGTAAAGAGCGGATAGCCCGGGTAAATATTATAAATACCAGAACGAAAGAATCGCTTTATAACAACCTGCAGGCCGAATTTCATTTGAATGTTAAAACAGGCGACCGGTTAATTTTTAGTAAGGTTAACTACGCTAATGATACTGTAACGGTTAAAACGCTGGGCTCTATACTGGTTTACTTAAAAGCAACCAGTATTATGCTTAACCAGGTTGATATACACGACACGCTAAAAACACCGCAGGAAAGATTGGCAGCAACTAAAAGGGATTATACCAAAATTTACGGATCAATAGGCGACCGGGATATTTTGAGCTTTTCGCCGGGTGGTGGCGCAGGTATTAGTATTGATGCCTTGTGGAATATATTTAGCCGCAGCGGCCGTAATGCTGAGCATCTTAAAACTGTTATTGAGCGAGATTATCACGAAAATGTGATAGACTATCGCTTTAACAAAACATTAGTTGCCAATGTTACAGGTTTAAAAGAACCAAAGTTGGCTGAGTTTATGCAGCGGTACAGGCCAGGTTATTACATGGTAGTTACCGCAAGTGATTATGATTTTATTGCGAGCATAAAAGCAAACTACCACAGGTATATGCGCAACCCTACGAGGAGGTATACCTTGCCGCCTTTGCCACACATAGCAGCAGATAGTGCAAAGTAAATACCCGGTTGTTGTTGTACCTTTTTTAAAGGTGGCCGGTATGGCCTTGTATCCGTTTATATTGGTTAGTGATAAAAGGTTTTTAGATGATGACGTGCTGATAAGGCATGAAACCATCCATTTAAAGCAGGAAGCCGAACTATTGGTGATACCGTTTTATATAATTTATGCCCTAAACTATTTAATAAATTATGTTATTTACAAAAATCATGACAAGGCATATCGGGCAATATGTTTTGAGCGTGAGGCCTATGCAAACGAGCAGCATGCCAATTATTTGGTAAAAAGAAAGCTTTGGGCATGGCGTTTTTATTTAATAACAAAGGGATTACATTTATAATTATACTTTTACTTTTAATAAAAAAGCTTTTTTGCTTTTATTTGCGACTGAATGTTTAAAAGCGTCTTTACCCCTCTTTTATTATTATTAATGCTTACTGCAGCACTGCAGTCTAAAGCGCAGGTTACCGATAGCCTTCTGCATCATACCGATAGCTTACGGCGGTTGGATAGTTTGCGGCGAATAGATAGCCTGGTAAGAATAGATACCGTTAAGATAGACTCTAACCGGCTTAACAAGTACAGGATAGACCAGCGCCGGTTTCAATTACCCATCATTGTAAAACCATTTGTTATAGAAACCAACCTGATCCCGGTAGGCATGCTTGATTATAAAGTATCGTACTGGCGCAAGTGGATTACCTTTGGTGTTAATGTAAACCAGGCCGCTTTTAGTAATAGCTGGAAAGGGGGTGGAGTTAATTCACTTGCCCTGGGTGGTAACTTTGATTTTAAAACAGAATATAATAAGTCGCCATTTGATTATACAAGCGAACTGATTTTGCTCTATGGTAAGTCAAAAAATAAGGGACAAACAGCCCGAAAAACAAACGACAGAATCTTTTTTGATAACAAAATAGCTACGCAATTATCAAAAAAATGGTACTTCTTCGGCTCGTTAGATTTTGAGTCGCAATTTGACCGGGGCTTTCAATATGATGATGTTAACAATACCGCGCCGCTACTCATCTCTAATTTTATGTCGCCCGGTTATGTTACCGAATCAATGGGTTTTGAGTATAAGCCAAATAAGGTATGGGATATTCGTTTGGGTACAGGTACTGCGCGGCAAACTTTTGTATTAGATAAAACCATTGCCCTACACGTGCCAACAAATTATGGGGTTCCAATAGGCCAGACGTTTTTTAACGAATTGGCATTTCAGGGTGTTGTTGCGTATGATAAGGATATCATGACCAATATGCACTTAAATGCACGTTATGCGCTATTTATCCCATATGGCCGTTCGTTACAAAACATTGATCATCGTTTAGATATGACACTTACGGCCAAAGTAAATAAGTTAATTGCTGTTACCATCAATGCAACCGCGTTGTACGATAAGGATACATCTGACCAAATCCAAGCTACCGAAGGCCTGGCTTTAGGGGTGTTGTATAAGTTCCCATAAATTAAGCGTGTAGTTTCTTTTTGCGCAGGCTTTGATAGTCTATGTAATAAAGCACTTTTACCGAAAAGTTATTGTTTTGCGGCTGTACAAAGGTATCGTGCAGGTTGTAGTAATACCCATTTTTAGCCAGGTCGTTGTCTGTTTGTGATGAAGCCTTCCAGGCTATACTCAGTTCGCTGCCCGGCGAAAATACCCACACATAAATCATGTCCAGGTTCCAGGTGTTAAAATTCTGATCGTTATCGTGGTTATAGTGCGATGATGTTAATGGATCCAAAGCGCCATTTTGCCCCAGGTCATAATATTGATGATTATTTAACTTACTCCAATAATGGCGCGCCCGCAAGGTTAAACCCATGGTATTGTTAAAGGTATACTTGAGGTTAAATATATTCTCAATAGTTTGCACGGTGCGTAAAGCAAATACAGGATTGCCGCTCACACTATCTGTTGTGGAATACCCCGTATAATTTACCCGTGGGCTATAAGTAACATTTTGCCCAAACGAAAACTTATTACTGATGCGGTAAGTGTAAAAAGCGTTGGCATCATAACCATACCCGTTAAGGCGGTTTATTTTACGGTAAAAGTAAAATACGCCGCCATAAAATCTTTTAGATGTATTGCTGTTTATACCTGCACCCATACCACTACTGGCTGGCGTTTGGTAAACACGGCCGGCTACCCTGGGTTCATAAAAATCGTTTCCGGCAGCGCGGTGGTTTAAGTCAATGTAGGCCTTCCATAAGCTTTTAAGCGTAAAATAATATTCGCTGTTAAAGTTGAGGGCCTGGTATGCTGCCGGTTTATACCTGCGCGAATAATAGACACCGCCGTAAATACCCCACGATGTAAAATAACGTTTGGGCTTATAGCTATTATAGTTAAGGTTTATATTATGGTCGAAGTAGTTATTATTAAACAATATACCCAAATCGTTCGAGCTGTATTTGCTGTCAACCAGATCTTCAACAATATTCCAGGTAAAATTACCGAGGGTTTTGCCCCCGTTTAATTCGTAGCTGTAACCTGTTGTTGTTTTGCGGTCGGTATAAAAGAGGTTGCTCATCATGGTGTAACCACTTAAATTATAAGAGTTCTTTTTATTATTGAGGCTGAACACAAAGCCGGCAACATTTGCATTATAGTCTTTACCAAAACGATTTACATTGGTATTGATAAATGTTACTGCCGAATTATTCTTCAGGTTCTGATCCAGCACAATGATATTGTAATTGGTAACCGGGCTGGTTTCTACTTTGCGCTGCTTATTGGTAACAGTATCCTGAATTAGGGCATACGCAGGCGCGCTTACCGCATTAAAAACGCCAATACCCAGCCCGCTACTGGTACGCCCCGAAAACTTCGTGGCGTTATATAATTTTGTTTCGGTTGGGTTTTTTACAACTGCCTCGTTGGTCTGGAGATTAGCCGAAGCGTTATCATAATCAATGGGCTGCCCACCCACCCTTCTGGAATAAAACAGGTTGCCCTTGTTAAACAACTCCGTTCCTTCGGTAAAAAATGGCCGGTTCTCGGTATACTTTACCTCAAACGGGGTAAGGTTTAGGATCCGGTTGTCTGACTGTACCTGCCCAAAATCGGGAATAAGCGTCATATCCAGCGTAAAGCTGGCATTAATGCCGTATTTAACGTCCATCCCTCCGTTAAAAGAATTGGTTGTGTTTTTCACACCGGTGGTATTGTATGGGTAATGGTTTACATAGGTTGATGCATACGGATAAAAAGCCAGCCTTACCGGCGGGGTAATTTTTGCTAAGCCGGTTAACTCCCCTTCCTGGTTAATAAAGCCGTTTTTCTTAGGGTCAATTTCGTTCCAAAATAGTTGCTTGAGATCACGTTGCCTTTTCCGCACAAAATTCAATCCCCAGGTTTGTACATCCTTATTGGCAAAACGCAGTGCAGAGTAAGGGATCTTAAACTCAGCCGTCCAGCCCTGGTTATCAACCTTTACTGCGCTTAGCCATACTGCATTCCAGGTGGCATCTTCGTTTCCCTGGTTGGCGTATTTGGCATCAAACTGCACACCGGCTGCGGTTACATAAAATCCGCTGGCATTAATGCGGTCCAGGTAGGTATCCAGTACTATGCCTATCAAATCATCATTTGCAATATTGTCGCGGGTGGTTAACTCCCGGGCTACTTTATCGGCCGATGTTTCATACATCCTAGCGCCAACATAAATAGCATCGTTGTCGTAAATTATTTTTATTTCGGTGCGTTCTTCCGGTATTTCGTGCCGGCCTGCAGTTGGGTTAAGCTCTACAAAATCTGTTGCTGTGGGTACATTTTTCCAAACCTCATCATCCAAAACACCATCAATTTTTGGCGCAGAGGATGTTTTTACAGCATTCAGCTTTTTTACAACAGGTTGTGCAAAGGCAGAAAAACCGATGAATAATACAAAAGAAAGGGTGTAAAACCGGGACATCATAATTGGTCAGCAACAGGATATAAGATGCTCTTTTATAACAAAATGTTACACTTCGATAATTAAAATTCTCATAGCGTAAATTGATAGAGCGGAATAAATTCAAAATCATAACTTTGTATCCTCAAAAAACTGAGATAAAAGAGGTTGACCAGATATGTTTGAAAATCTTTCGGATAAGCTCGACAGGGCATTTAAGGTTCTAAAAGGACAAGGAAGCATTAGTGAGATAAACGTGGCCGAAACCATGAAGGAAATTAGAAAAGCCTTACTGGATGCCGACGTTAACTATAAAACTGCAAAAGCATTTACAGATGATGTAAAGCAAAAGGCATTGGGTGAAAACGTATTAACTACTATTTCGCCGGGGCAGTTGCTTACCAAGATCATGAATGATGAGCTTACCCAGTTAATGGGTGGCAGCACAGCCGAGCTGGACTTATCTGCTCCGCTGACCATCATTTTAATTGCGGGCTTAAACGGTGCGGGTAAAACCACCTTTACAGGTAAGCTGGCCAACTATCTTAAAACACAATTAAAAAAGAAACCCCTACTGGTTGCTGATGATATTTACCGCCCTGCGGCTATTGACCAGCTGGAAGTTTTGGGTGGGCAGATAGGCGTACCGGTATACGCTAACCGCGAATCGAAAGACCCGGTGGCTATTGCCTTAGAAGGTATTGCACAGGCTAAGGCCAACGGCAACAATGTGGTAATTATTGATACCGCCGGTCGATTGGCTATTGATGAAGCCATGATGCAGGAGATTGAGCGCGTTAAGGCAGCTACCAAACCACACGAAATTTTGTTTGTGGTGGATGCCATGACCGGCCAGGATGCGGTGAACACAGCTAAGGTATTTAATGATCGTTTAGATTTTACCGGTGCAGTTTTAACAAAACTGGATGGTGATACCCGTGGTGGTGCTGCCCTATCAATCAAATCTGTTGTAGAAAAGCCGATAAAATTCATCGGTACCGGCGAGAAGATGGAAGCGTTGGACGTTTTCCACCCGGATCGGATGGCTTCCCGTATTTTGGGAATGGGCGACGTTGTATCTTTGGTAGAACGTGCACAACAGCAGTTTGACGAAAAGCAGGCTGCCGAACTGCAAAAGAAGATCCGCAAGAATAAATTCGACTTCAACGATTTTTACAGCCAGATACAGCAGATCAAGAAAATGGGTAACATGAAAGATCTGATGGGCATGATACCGGGCGTTGGCAAAATGATGAAAGACGTAGAGGTGGATGACAATGCGTTTAAAGCCATTGAAGCCATTATACAATCAATGACCCCGTTTGAGAAAGAAAACCCCGACAGCATTAACCAAAGCCGCCGTGCAAGGATCTCTAAAGGATCGGGCACGGACATTAACGAAGTTAACCGGCTGATTAAGCAGTTTGAAGACATGCGTAAGGTGATGAAACAAATGAGCAACCCTGCCGCCATGGCCAATATGATGCGCAGAATGCCTAAGATGTAATTTTCAAATTGAAGCAGTGAGGCAGCTTAAGAATTCGCCTCACTGCTTCAATTTAGTTGATTGTTAAATTTCAAAAGTTTAGCCAATTGAAAATTTTCAATAACCTCTATTGAAAATTCATATTTGTCTTGAGCCCTTTTGATCTCATTCATAAGATTTTGTGAACAACTTTTTGCGGTTATAAAAACTACAGCACAATTATCAAAGTGAAAAAAAGGGCGAAGAATTTGATAAAATACATCTATAGAAACAGAATTAGCGTTAACTTCTTTTCCAGTTTTGAAAGGCATACATAAATAAGATCTCTTCCCGTTTATATTGACTTTTAATTCCATATCTGAAATCTCGGAGACTCCATGGGGTTTTCTCATCTCTCGATCAATTTCATTGATAGGAACATTTATGATGCATGCGGCAACTTTTTCGCGCAATTGAGAGTCATTATAGGAATACAAAAGATTTTTTTCGTTTTCTGTAAGTGTAATCTTTGCTATTTGGTCTATTCCATTAAAAATGTTTTTTAATTCAGTACCGATATCAAGCCCCGGGTTTTTTAAAGGAACTTTTACGTCTAACAACTCTACCGATGTTTTCTTTAAATAAAAAGAAATAACACGAATTCCCAACGCGGAATCGGCAATACTCAAATTTTGAGAGTATTGAATCTCAGTTAGAACAGAATGAACGTTTTTAAAAAAGAAGGTATGGTCTAAGATACTCCAGCTAGTTAAAGCCCTTAATTTTTGCGATATGGTAAAGTGATCAAAGTCCTGATTAAATTTATTTTTTAAAGAATAATCAATACCGGATAAGGAATCTTTAAAAAATAAATATTGGTCATAGAAGAGGGAGATAGAAATGTTTTTACTTATAATATTTATGATTTCCTGTCTTGTTGCCAATTTATCTATTAAAACAATAACTTTTTTTTGAAGCTCGTTTATCGCAGAACGAAAGGTCGGATGCTCTGATTCAATGTATTTTATAAGTGTGTTGTGGAGGTTTAGAAGATTATAAAAAGCCGGCAAATAAACTTCGGATATATTTTTATTTATAATAAAGGAAATTCCATCAAGCAACTTGGGCATCCTTTCAATAAAATAGTCATCAGTTGAACCGCCAATACCCTCTATGTGAAGTTGATAAGCGCGAATACGCGCTAACATAGAGGCTGTCTCTACATTTGTTCTTCTTAAAGATTCTTCCTTTTCAAATAATTCAGAATGTATTAATTTTTGTTTAGAGTAATAATAATTTCCAAAATGTAATAATTTTTCATGTATAACATGTTCTCCCGATTTGAAAATCATTTTTAAGGCTACGTTATCTTCCGGATTAATTATATCAAGGGATAGTAGCTGGTAAAATGCCTCTAATGTTTCGTTGACATCTCTTCTGTTATTATATGATAATGGTTTATACCCGCTATTATTTTCTACAATTTCACCGATAAAATCGACAGCTGTGTTAATAAATTTTTGAAGTATATCTTCAACACTATTTTTCATAAATCAAAAGAGATTTTTTAAGGGCTATTGTTATAAATAAGCTTTTTTGCTGAAGTAGCCTTGTAAATTCATTTGATGTAATGCAAACGGGATCTACTTTTTCATCTGAAAAGTTTAACAAGACTTTTTCCATTCTCTTCATTCTTGAAACTCCATCAAAATCATCGCAAATTATCAGCAGATCTATATCGTTTTTAGAAGACGCATTGTAATTTCCAAATAAATAAACTTTTAAAACATCCAAATTAGGCAAAGGGAATTTGTTCTCAAGGATCATATTCTAATATAAAAATTTATTAAGACTAACGAAAGCCCAAGGCAATTATCGTTTAATAAACAATACCGGCTGCGATTATATCGCAGCCGGTATTGTTTAAAGAAATATGAAATCAAACTCCTGCTCCCCCTTTAGGGGGCT
>NZ_MPPL01000001.1:5085008-5108514 GCF_001911425.1 Mucilaginibacter polytrichastri
GGGGGCTGTCTAAATAAGTAGCTAACTGCGTAATGCTTTTAGCTGCAATAGCAATTTGCTGTTGCAGCTCTGGCCAGTTGCGCTGCTCGATAGACTCACGGATACCAGGAAGGGTTTTAACGCCGTAACCGGTATAGAAACCAGGGGCATAAATGGTATGCTTAAACCATGGGCGGCGTGGCAAACCTTCTGTAGAAAGTAATTGCTGCTCGGCACGGTAAAGCTTTTGGTTCAACTTGTCCTGGTCTTTGCCAGACTGTGCTGCTTCTTCCCAGGCAGTGCCTAATTTATCGGTGCTTTGTTTCAGAGTCTCCAGTGCAGTTTTCAATGCGCTGAAATCGATCATAGGTACTTCAGATTTAATCTCCGGTTGTGGCAGGTGTTTGTCCGGGTCGTAAGCCAATGCGTATTGGTTTGTTTTAATCAAACCGTTGTTAATAGCAGTACTTTCACGCATCTGATCGGCCAGCTCTTGTACTTCTTTGCTGTAGCGGTCAATGGTGCTGTATAGGCTGCGGAAATCAAACGGAAGCACATCGGCGTCGGCCATACGTAAAGTGGCACGGCCAGCTACAGAAGCAAGTGCAGGACCATACATAAAATCGTGGTCTTTAAAACGAACATAACTATTGTACGAATCATAAATAGAGTGGTAATCTCCGCTTGGATCTTCGCCACCAAAACCTAAATCGAGCGTGGTAATGCCTAAGTGCTGCAAGAAAGCAGAATAATCAGAACCGGAACCCAGTGCACCTAAGCGAACTGTTTTTCTATCCAGTAATTCTTTTTTGCCTTTAACAGAAGATGTGCTAACCAGTTCGCGAGCTTTATCACGATCGTAAACACTTACCTTGGTTTGCGGGTCGGTTACGGCCTTTTCAATTTCGGTCATAAAGCCCTCCAGCGCGTGTGAGCCTTCTGCATTTAAAAAGCCACGGCCATTACTATCCGAGTTGATATACACTACTGCCTTTTGCTGTAGTTCTTTAGCATGATCTTCTGCATACTCGGTAGAGCCGATTAAGCTTGGCTCTTCGCCGTCCCAAGAGCAATAAACAATGGTACGTTTAGGTTTCCAGCCGGTTTTAAGTAAATCGCCCATTGCTTTAGCTTCATCCAGCATGGCAGCCTGACCGCTGATGGGGTCGCTTGCGCCATTAACCCAGCCATCGTGATGATTGCCGCGCATTACCCATTCGTCGGGATATTTAGAGCCCTTAATTTTAGCAATCACATCATAACAAGGAACCATATCCCAGTTAAATGCCAGGTTTAAGTGCACGGTTGCCTTACTCGGGCCAACATGGTAAGTAATTGGTAAGCCACCGCGCCAGTCTTCTGGTGCAACCTGGCCTTCTATTGATTTTAAGAACGGTAAGGCATCGTGATAACTGATGGGCAATACCGGGATCTTTAATATCGTTGGTGCTTCTAATCTTTCTAAACGCTTAGCTTCTTTGGTGGCGCCAACACCAGGAGTAAGGGGGTCGCCTGGGTAAATTACCATATCAAGTACAGAACCGCGTTGTACGCCGTACTCGCCTTTGTATGGGCCTTTAGGGTATACATCGCCTTGTACAAAGCCATCATCTTTAGGGTCCGAGTAAATGATACAGCCAATAGCGCCATGTTCATAAGCTACTTTTGGTTTAATACCGCGCCATGAGCGGCCGTATTTAGCAATTACTATTTTGCCTTTTACGTCTACCCCCATCTTTTGCAGCTGGTCGTAATCATCAGGTAAGCCGTAGTTTACAAAAACCAGTTCGCCGGTAACATCGCCATCGGCGCTCCAGGCATTATAGGTAGGTAGCTGCCCTGCCTGGCCGGATGTTGCATCTTCTGCCAGGGCCGGTTCTTTTAAAAGTGCAGTGTATGGGGTTGAACCATTCAGTTGCAGCACGCGGGTTTTGGGTGTTGGAAATAATACAGAATAAGTTTCTATATGTGCATCAAGACCAAAGCTTTTATACTTGGCCAAAATAGCTTCGGCCACAGCCTTACCTCCCGGCGAACCGAGGTGATGCGGAAATGCGGAAAGCTGTTTAATGCTTTCGCCAATACGCTTGGCGCTAAGGGATTGATCGAACTGTTTTTCGTGCTGCAGCTCTGTTGCTGCCGATGCCGACGAAAAACCGCTGATGTTTTGCTGCTGGGCCTGTGCAAAAGCCGATAAAGCCAGAAAACTAAGGGTAAAAGTTTTTTTCATGCTGAATTTTAAAAGGAACATTGAAATTTATTGATTTAAAATGAGTTCTACGCGTGTTTTTATGAAAAACCACAACATTTTCCTGTTTTTGATATCCTTAAACAAAAATTTATTGTTGCTGTTAACTGATAACAATAAATCAAACACAATATGCAATGGTTCGGTGGACGCGAAAGCGATAATGTAGAAGAAGGCAGCAGCAGTGGCGGCGGCCGTGGATTTGCCGTTGGCGGCGGGATTGTTGGCCTAATTGGCATGGTGATTTACATGTTTACCGGGTTTAACCCAGCCGCGCTTTTAAACGGCGGGCAGGATAGCAGCGGACAGCAACAGGTAAGTACCCATGTAGCGCACGCCCGTACCAAGCAGGAAAAACTAGCCATGATGGTATTTGCCGGAACAGAAGATGTTTGGGACAGCCTGTTTCGTGCGCAAAACAAAACCTATGAAAAACCGGTACTACACTTTTTTACCGGCAGCGTAGATGCGGGTTGTGGCTTTGCAAGTTCGGCAACAGGTCCGTTTTATTGTCCGCAGGACCAAAAAGTATACATCGATCTTTCTTTTTATAACGAACTCAGCGATAAATTTGGTGCACCCGGAGAATTTGCCCAGGCCTATGTAATTGCCCACGAGGTTGGCCACCACGTGCAAAACCTTTTAGGGGTATCGCAAAAGGTAGAAAACGCAGAGAGCCAGGCTGGAAGCGAAGCCGAACGCAACAAATACTCAGTAGCCCTTGAACTGCAGGCCGACTTTTACGCCGGCATATGGGCCCACTACGAAAACAAATACCACCAAAATGGACTCGTACTCAATGAGGCTGATATATCCAGCGCACTAAACGCCGCCAAACAAATAGGCGACGACCACCTGCAGCAAGAAACCCAGGGCCGTGTAGAGCCCGACTCCTTTACTCACGGAACCAGTGCCCAGCGCATGTATTGGTTTAAAAAAGGCTTCGATTCGGGAGATCTGAGTGAGGGGAATACGTTTAAGGAGATGGGATTGTAGGGGGAAAATAAAAGGTTCACTTATATCCGATTGCACACAAATTGCTCAATAAGTAATTTGCACAATGCCCAACATCCAATTCAACTATCTCTACCGGGACGCGGCCAACTATAAAAAATTTGGCTTTCAAATATTTCAAAATCCAGATCACATTAGCCAAGAAATGCTTGAAGGTTTAATTAAAACCAAACTTATCGACGGCGAATACTTTTATGCAAATGATTGGCAAATCTCCGATTTGTATTTAATACCTGGGATAGTGAAACAGATCACACCTTTCATGAGTTTGAATCTGTTGAATACACAGACGAACCGCCGAATACATTACTTAACTTAGGCGAGTTTATAATGCTGATCAAAAACACTAATTGGATCTATTAAATGAAACGCTATCCCCACTTACTAATTCTTTCCCTCCTACTCTTCGCGGCCTGTTCTTCGCACAAAGCAGTGGTAACTACAGGTGTTAACACCAAAAAAGTATACGAAACACAGGTGGATAGCTTTCTGGATGTTGCCAAACAAATGAACCCTGCTATGCTGACGGATAGTGCGGGTGTGGCTATTCCGTCGCAGTTTATTGCTACGGTGAATTTGAATTTGCGGAAGCCCAATTTTGTGATTCTACACTATACCGCGCAGGATTCTTTGCAGCAAACCATTAATACCTTCAGTTTGGTGCGTACCCAGGTGAGCGCGCATTATGTGGTGGGTAAAGATGGCAAAGTGGTACACATGTTGAACGATTATCTACGTTCCTGGCATGCCGGTGTAAGCAAGTGGGGAAGCGTTACAGATATGAATAGCTGCTCTATCGGTATCGAAATTGATAATAACGGAAATGAGCCGTTCTCTGAGCCACAGATTAAGAGCCTATTGCTGCTGCTGGCTCAACTGAAAAAGAATTATAACATCCCGCAGGCTAATTTTATTGGTCACGCTGATATAGCCCCCGGCCGGAAACCCGACCCTGGGCCGTTTTTCCCCTGGAAGCGCCTGGCCGAAAAAGGCTTCGGTTACTGGAGTGATGACATTGTGGTGCCTGCTCCCGACAATTTCGATTATGTTACCGCATTTAAGTTAATCGGCTACGATACCCGCAACATTAATGGAACCATCGACGCCTTTAAACGCCATTTCATACAAACAGACCTTACCCCGCAAATGACACCGCTGGATTTGAATGTGCTGTATAATGTTTATAAAAAGTATTCGCTGTAGAAGCAAG
Organism: Mucilaginibacter polytrichastri; assembly: GCF_001911425.1. Lineage (GTDB taxonomy): Bacteria > Bacteroidota > Bacteroidia > Sphingobacteriales > Sphingobacteriaceae > Mucilaginibacter > Mucilaginibacter polytrichastri. The sequence continues at coordinate 5,089,460 of NZ_MPPL01000001.1, forward strand.
ATACAAGAACCAGGAAACAAGACAAAAAAATAAGGCTGCGAATCATCTTCGCAGCCTTATTTGTATAGCAGAGTTCTTGTCTCTTGCTTCTTGACTCTATTTCTTAGCCCATCCATCCTTCAAGGTCACGGTGCGGTTAAACACCAGCTTGCCTGGGGTGGAGTGTTTGTCTAGCGTGTAGTATCCTTTGCGGATAAACTGGTAGCCTTTGCCCGGGATGGCCGTAGCAAGGTCGGGTTCTATATAGGCTGTAATTACGTGCAGGCTTTCCGGGTTAAGGTATTCTTTAAAGTCGCCTTCTTCGCTGGCCGGATCTTCTACTTTGAATAAACGATCGTACAATCTTACCTCGGCAGTATGGGCATGCGGAACGCTAACCCAGTGGATGGTGCCCTTTACATTGATCCCACTGGTATCGTGTCCCGACTTTGATTCAGGGATATAAGTACAATGGATCTCGGTGATGTTGCCTTCGGCATCTTTCACAAAATCTTCGCATTTAATAATGTAGGCATTTTTTAACCGCACCATTAAGCCAGGGCCTAAGCGGAAAAATTTCTTCGGTGCAACTTCCATAAAGTCCTCGCGTTCGATATAAATTTCTCTGCTAAACGGAATGTCACGGCCACCTTCGCCGCCTTCAACTTCCGGATTGTTTTCGCCGTGCAGTATCTCTCCCTCGCCTTCGGGGTAGTTAGTGATCACCAATTTAACCGGATCTAATACGGCCATACGGCGCCATGCGGTTTTGTTCAGATCCTCGCGGATACAGAACTCCAGCAGGCTCAGGTCGATAATATTTTCGCGTTTGGCTATACCAATACGTTCGCAAAACTCACGGATAGAAGCTGGCGTATAACCACGACGGCGTAAACCGCTAATGGTAGGCATGCGCGGATCGTCCCAGCTTTCCACATGGTTTTCTTTTACCAGTTGCATCAGCTTGCGCTTGCTCATTACGGTATAAGTCATGTTTAAACGGGCGAACTCGTATTGGTGCGACGGGAAAATTTCCAGCTCCTTTATAAACCAATCGTACAATGCACGGTGCGGAATAAACTCCAGCGTACATACCGAATGGGTAATTTCTTCAATGGCGTCAGATTGTCCGTGGGCAAAATCATACATCGGGTAAATGCACCATTTATCGCCGGTACGGTGATGTTTGGCATGTTTAATCCGGTACATCAACGGGTCGCGCAGATGCATGTTCGGCGAAGCCAGATCTATTTTGGCACGCAATACTTTAGCACCATCGGGATATTTACCGGCTTTCATTTCTTCAAACAGTTGTATGTTTTCTTCAATGCTGCGGCTGCGGTATTGGTTGGGCGTGCCCGGTTCTGTAGGTGTACCCTTTTGTGCGGCAATTTCTTCGGCAGTGCTATCATCTACATAAGCCAAACCCTTGCGGATAAGGTTTAGGGCGAAGGCATAGATCTGGTCGAAATAGTCGGATGCGTAAAGCTCGTTGGCCCAGTTAAAGCCCAGCCATTTAACATCTTCCTTAATGCTCTCTACATATTCGGTATCTTCGGTAACAGGGTTGGTATCGTCAAAACGAAGATTGGTTTGGCCGTTGTATTTCTGCGCCAGTCCAAAGTTTAAGCAAATAGACTTGGCGTGGCCAATGTGCAGATAACCATTAGGCTCGGGTGGGAAACGGGTGTGGATACGCCCACCGTTTTTACCGTCGCGGATATCTTCTTCAACAATCTCTTCTAAAAAGTTTAACGATCTTTCTTCGCTCATAAAAATTCAAAATATACTTGAATGGCAAATTTAGCAAAAAAATCAGGGAGAGAACGGTTTACATAATCTTGCTTAAAAACGCCATGCGTATAACGCCAAACGTCTAACAGAATCTTTGTACATTTACCCAGTCACCAATACTCGTTTTACATGAGTGAACACCAGTTTAACCGCCCCATAAGGGTATTAGTTGCCAAAGTAGGATTAGATGGGCATGATCGCGGCGCGCGGATCATTGCTACCTCGCTGCGCGATGCCGGGATGGAGGTTATTTATACCGGATTGCGCCAAACTCCCGAAATGGTGGTTAACACTGCCTTGCAGGAAGATGTGGACGCCATAGGGATTTCCATTCTCTCTGGTGCGCACATGACGGTTTTCCCTAAGATCATTAAACTGATTAAGGAAAAGCAAATGGATGATGTGTTGCTGACCGGCGGAGGAATAATCCCCGAAGCGGATGCTAAACAGCTGCAGCAAATGGGTGTAGGAGAGCTTTTTCCACCAGGGACAACTACTGCCGCAATAGTTGAATATATAACCGGTTGGGTTCACCAGCACCGTAATTTTTAATAACGACTATGGAATTTCAGAATCTATTAATTGAAGATAAAAACCGGATCAGGTATATTACCATTAACCGCGAAAGCAAGCTGAATGCGCTTAACCGCGATACTATTGCAGAACTGCATACCGCGTTTGCTAATGCCTTTAGCAACAAGGCCATTGGCGGCATTATTATTACCGGTGCCGGGCAAAAGGCTTTTGTGGCAGGTGCCGATATCGCAGAGTTTGCAGATTTGGATACAGAATCGGCAAGTCGGCTGGCCAAAGAAAATCAAGCTAAAGTTTTTGACCTGGTAGCCAATGGCAGCAAGCCGGTTATTGCCGCTATTAATGGCTATGCATTGGGCGGTGGTTTAGAGCTGGCATTGGCGGCCCATATCCGCATTGCATCAACTACGGCTAAAATGGGTTTGCCCGAAGTTACTTTAGGGTTGATACCCGGCTATGGCGGCACCCAGCGGCTCTCCAAATTGGTAGGCAGCGGCAAGGCATTCGAGATGATTTTAACAGCCGATATGATTACTGCCGATGAGGCATACCTGGTTGGTTTAGTAAATTATGTGGTAGAGCCGGGTGAAATAATTGCCAGAGCAGAAGCCCTTTTAAACAAAATGTTACAACGTGCGCCACTGGCATTGGCTGCTGCAATTGCTGCAATTAATGCTGCCGGCGCTCCCGATGGCTTTGATATAGAAATAGCCGAATTTGGAAAATGCTTTGGTAATAAGGACACTAAAGAAGGAATAACGGCTTTCTTAGAAAAGCGGAAGCCCGACTTTAGGGGAGAATAAAAGATTTTGGAACAAATAATGAGTCTATTTCGTATGCGAATAGAAAATTAACAAATTTGTAATTAACTTAAGGCGTTAAGTACATTTACCTTTTTAAAGAAAGTATATTGCCGATATGAAAAAGATTCTCATCGTTGATGATGAAGTGAACACCGCGTTGCTGTTATCTAAATTCCTTACACGAAATGGTTTTGAAGTGTCTACCGCTTCAAACGGCGGCAGCGCCATGGAACAACTTAAAAACGGCGAATACGATTTAGTTTTATGTGATTTCAGGCTGGAGGATACCGATGGCCGCGAGATGCTGAAAAGCATTAAATCTCAATATCCTAAAACGGGGGTTATTATTATTACCGGCTACTCTGATATTAAGATGGCTGTTGAGCTTATTAAAATGGGCGCTTATGATTATATCACCAAGCCGCTATACCCCGATGAGATTTTAAATACCATTAACAAAGCGATAGAAACCCACCATGCCCTGGTTACTGAGCCGCAGGAAGAACTGGCTGCTGTGTCATCAAAATCATCAAAAGAAAAACAAGTGATGGCCAGCGAGTTTGTGGTTGGTAAAAGCAAGGCATCAAAAGAGTTATTGCGCCAGATAGAGCTTGTTGCCCCTACTACCTACAGTGTAATTATTTTAGGCGAAAGCGGTACTGGTAAAGAGTCTGTTGCTAAAAGTATCCACCTTAATAGTCCGCGCCGCGATCAGCCATTTATTGCAATGGATTGTGGTTCGCTAACTAAGGAGCTTGCCCAAAGCGAATTTTTTGGCCACGAAAAGGGATCGTTTACCGGCGCATTATATACCAAAATAGGCCACTTTGAAATGGCCAATGGTGGCACCTTGTTTTTAGATGAGGTTGGTAACTTATCGTACGATATACAAGCCGCCCTGCTGCGCACCGTGCAGGAGCGCAAAGTAAAACGTATAGGCAGTACCAAAGAGATAGACCTGGATGTGCGCATAATTGTGGCAACTAACGAGAACCTGATGGATGGAATCCAGAAAGGTAAGTTTCGCGAAGATCTGTACCACAGGTTTAATGAGTTTACCATCTACATGCCACCATTGCGCGACAGGGGCGGTGATATAATGCTGATGGCCGAGCATTTTTTAAAAATAGCCAATAAAGAACTGGGCCGCGATGTACAGTATTTTGCACCGGATGTTGAAGAAAGTTTCATCAACTACCGTTGGACGGGTAACATCCGCGAATTAAAAAACGTGATCAGGCGGGCTACACTGTTAACTGAAGGTGATACCGTGCAGGCCAAAGCCTTGCCGTTAGAAATTTCTAACTATACAAAAATAGCACCGCTTATAGAGCATTCGCATAGTCACCAAACAGCAGATACATCTTCGGCTCCGGTAAAAGAGCACCATCACAACCGCAGCGATTTAAAAAATGCGGCGCTCGAAGCCGAGTATGATACGATATTAAAAGTTTTGCGTGAGGTTAATTTTAACAAAACCAAAGCTGCCGAAATATTGAATATCGACCGTAAAACCCTGTATAATAAAATGAAAGCCATTAATATAGGTAAGTAACTATGGCAGATGAGCGTGAAAAAAAAGATCCGGGGGTAGGTTCGCTAAAGCACGATATTCGCAATCAGCTTTCTAACATTACGCTTTGTGTAGAGCAACTTAAATTTGAGCTGCCCGAGCAAAACGAAGACATTACATTTTATATAGAAACCATTGCCGCCGGATGCAAAAAAATTAACGAACTGCTCAAGAGCACAGATTAGCTTTATTTAAAAAATGAATCTGGCCTGGATCAAAACTTAAGCTGCTTACGGCTGTATAAGTATTATTCAACGATATTTACTGGGAAGAAAGGGTAAAGGCGGGATGGCAAACGCAGGGCTACATCAATACTTATGTCTATCTTTAACTACAGGCAGCGCAATAATATAATCCTCATCAGCATTGTGGTGCTGGGGTGTTTGCTGTTATATTCTTTAAGCTCGCTTTTCAGTGCCATACTGGGAGCCATTGTACTCTTTACCATTTTTAGGCCGGGATATTTATACCTAACAGAAAAGCGTAACTGGAGCCGCTCTCTTGCTGCACTGCTCTTTATTTTTGTATCGCTTATTGTTATCGTTATTCCCTTTCTGTCGCTGAGTTTTATGGTAATTGGTAAAATTGCCAGCATCAGAGACGATCCTTTTTTTATTGATCAGCTGGTACTTAAAGCCAATGCTTTTGCAGGGTCTACATTTAACCAGCCCCATTTGGTTAATGATTTTTTGCAAAAGGTAAGCACCTATGCAACAGAGCTTTTTCCCTCTATTATAAGCGGGGCGGCTAGTATTTTATTAACCTTGTTAATTCTGTATTTTCTGCTGTATTTTATGTTAACGCAAATTTACGAGTTCGAGGCCGGGTTATTAAAATATGCTCCTTTCCGCGAGCAGCATGCCTTAAAGTTTGCGGTGGCTTTGCGTAATGCAACCTACTCTAACGTATTGGGGCAGGGCATTATTTCTGTAGTGCAAGGCTTATTACTGGCCAATGGCTTCTGGATAGTAGGCATCCCCGATGCGCTGTTCTGGGGAATAATAGGCGCCTTTATTTCTTTTCTACCGGTGGTTGGTGCGCCAACACTTTCTATACCGGCTGGTATTTACCTCATAATGCTGGGCCACAATTGGAAAGGGATTGGCATTATGGCCTATGGCCTGTTATTTATTGGTAATGTGGATAACGTTTTGCGTATGATCATCAATAAGCGGATAGGCAACACTCACCCCATTATTTCTATCATTGGGGTATTTATAGGCTTGCCGTTATTCGGTATTTTGGGCCTGGTTTTCGGGCCGGTATTACTATCTTATTTCCTGCTGCTGGTAGAAATTTATGAAACTAACCGCTTGGCCGCAGATAGGCTCGACCGGATAAAAACCGGAAATGACCTTTAGGGCGTAACACTAATTGTTAGCTTACAGGCGTTATTATATTGCGTTTAGAGGCCAAAACCGAATAAATTTGCATCCAATACAAACAAAAAGTCAACTTAAAAATTATAATACTATGAACGATAACTCAAAAACTATTTTGGCACTGCTTGCAGGGCTTGCAGCAGGAGCCGCATTAGGTATATTGTTTGCACCAGACAGAGGTGATGATACACGCGATAAACTTACTGATTCATTAAAAGGGTTAAGCGACTCTATTAAAGAATCGGCAGGTAAAGAAATTGAAAGCCTGCTTGGCCTTAAAGACAAGCTGGTTGATAACATCAAAACCAAAATTAAAGGTGCCGAAGACGAGTACCAGGATGACCTGGAACACGCATAACATTTAAAACAATAATACAATCCCGGGTTTTTACGCCCGGGATATATTTAAACGTGATGGAAGAAGAAAAAAAGGAAATACACCCGCCCATTTTAGAACAGCTTACAGAATATGCCGAAACGCGTATTAAGCTCACTAAATACAAGGTGATAGAAAAAAGTACATCTGTTGCCGCCGGCGTTGTAACTGATGTTGCTATTATGATAAGCCTGCTGTTGACCTTTTTGTTCGCCAGTTTCACGCTTGCACTTTTCCTGGCAGATGTTTTTCATTCTTACTGGAAAGGCTTTGGTGCCGTGGCTTTAATTTACCTGCTTATTGCTATCATCGTAATGAGCGCTAAGGGCAACTTTAAAAGGCCAATTGTTAATGCATTGATCAAAAAAATATTTAGCGAAAACTAGTGATGGATATACCTATTAAAACGATAAGTGACCTGCATGCCGAGATTATCAGATTGGAGAAAACGAAGCAACAGCAGGAAATGGATCTCAAACAAAGGCTTAATAGTCCGTCTTCTGTATTTTCGGCCGTAAAAAGCTTATTCCCATCATCCAATAGTACGCCTGGCAGTAGCATATTTAATCAGGATATTGTTGGTTTGATATCACGCTTTGTAATACCGCTTACTTTAAATAAAACCTTATTTAAAGGGTCCGGGTTTTTAGTTAAAACATTGGTTGGCCTGGTATCTCAAAAGGCTTCAACCTATATCAGCGAGGATTCTGTAACTGGTATTTGGGACAAGGCCAAAGGGCTTGTTACCGACCTGCTTAAGAAGAAAGATAAGCCTGCAAAGCCGAATTTTTCCGAACCTTCGGCAACCGCTTTATAGTCATTTCAATCTTTTAGTCGCACCGCAACGCTTAAAGTTTTATTTTTGCACTTTATTATTTATAAGTGGGAAAAGATAAACTAAAGCGTTTTGCCGAAATAGCAACCTTTGATAATGTTATACAGCTGGATGCCGGCAAGCCTTACAAAGGCAAATGGGCAAGTGATTTGTTTAAAAACAATAACCCTGTTGTATTGGAGTTGGCCTGTGGTAAAGGCGAGTATAGCGTAAACCTGGCGCAGTTATTTCCGGATAAAAATTTCATTGGCATTGATTATAAGGGTAACCGCATTTGGCGCGGAGCCAAAACTGCCATTGAAGAAGGTATTAATAATGTGGCTTTTCTGCGCATTCAGATAGAACTGATTGTAGATTACTTTGGCGAAAGCGAGATCGACGAGATTTGGATCACTTTCCCCGATCCACAACCGCAGATCAGCCGGGAGAAAAAGCGTTTAACCTCGCCCCGCTTCATTAACTATTACCGCCAGATATTACGCCCCGGCGCATTCATCAACCTAAAAACGGATAACGATGGCCTGCACCAATACACCGCGGATATTATTGCAGACCAAAAATTAAATCTGGTAGCTAAAACAGAAGATTTATATCATTCGGCGTTTTTAAACGAAGTACTAGCCATTAAAACCTACTACGAAAAAAAATACCTGAAGCACGACAAGAATATTAATTACTTGAAGTATTCGTTAACTTAGTGATATGGACTATCCTGAATTTTTCAATCACATTTACGAGGTTACCCGGCAAATTCCGTCGGGGCGTGTAACATCGTATGGTGCCATTTCCAAATTTTTAGGATCACCCAATTATTCACGCATGGTTGGCCGTGCCATGGGCGAATGCGGTAAAGCCGAACCACCCGTACCCTATTACCGCGTGGTTAACAGCACAGGGCATTTAACCGGCGACCCAGCTGCTAGCCGTCGAAGAAGAGAACTTTTAGAAAAAGAGGGCGTTGAGGTAATAGATGATAAGATTCAAAACTTCAAAAAAGTATTTTGGGACCCATCTAAGGAAATTAATTACGAATAGAAAATAAATACTTGAATTAGTCTGTGTATGCTCCGTAGGAGCTACCTGTTTATAGATTAATAATATTATTTTGTCTCGTTAGAGGCTACCCTATCAACCTACTAATGCCCCCATAAGGGTAGCCCCTACAGGGCAAAACTACTCCATATCGGTTTCTATAAACAGGTATCCCCTATGGGGAATCAAAAATATTACGTAGTTGAGTTTGTTTAAGAATTACAAATATTCCAACAGCTCCATCCTATTCCCAAAAGGATCTAAAAACGAAAATCTTTTCCGTCCTTCTATATCTCGCTGTTTCTGAATTTCCACACCATTTTGTAAAAGATGCGTTCTCGCTGCTTCGAGATCAGCGACCTCGAAAGCCGTATGCCTAATTGTTAAAGGATGAGCTTCCTCCACCCCAATGTGCAGTTCGATATCCGGCAACTGAAACCAGATCCCTAAATCGTTTAACTCAACCGGCCTATACTTTTGAGGGAGGCCGATAACTTCAGTATAAAACTTTCTGGCTTCTTCCAGGCGTTCTTCGGGTACGCAGATGTGGAGATGGTCGGTACGTTTAAATGATATCATGGTTAAAAAATGTTAATCAAAGATAGCCGATACATGACATCGAAAACAAGATTTTTAGCGAACATTGCAATCAATAACTTAGTAACCGAATAACTTAATAACTCAAAATATGGGACAGCTAGTAGAAGAATTTAACACCTACCGCGAAAAAATGAACGAGCGGATTATGGATACCGCCAACGTAAATATTAAACGCTTTTTTGCCTTAGATACCACTAGTTACGCTGAAGGCGCATTGGATGTAAAAACCAAAGAAATGCTGGGCTTGGTATCATCCATGGTGTTACGTTGCGACGATTGTATTAAATATCACCTGGGTAAATGCCACGAAGCCGGTGTCAACAGTGCAGAAATGAACGAGATTTTTATGATCGCTAATCTGGTTGGTGGCTCTATCGTTATCCCTCATTATCGCCGTGCTGTAGAGTATTGGGATGAATTGAACGGGTTTCAACAATAACACCCCGTAGAGGCACAATACTTTGTGTCTCTGTTTTATTCTCTATACAGAGACACAAAGTCTTGTGCCTCTACGGGAATGTTTTAGCTAATAAAATTAGTATCTTGCCAGCTTAAACCCGACGATCAATGAGCCAATCAAAAGAACCCAAACGTTGCGCATGGGCCGGAAGCGATGAGTTATATCAAAAATATCACGACGAAGAATGGGGCAAAACCACCCACGATGACGATAAACTATTTGAGTTCCTGCTACTCGAGGGCGCACAGGCCGGTTTAAGCTGGATCACCATTTTGCGGAGGCGCGATAATTACCGCAAGGCCTTCGCCAACTTCGATGCGAAGAAAATAGCAGCCTTCGATGAAAAAGATGTGGAGCGGTTGATGCAGGATGCAGGTATCATCCGTAATCGCTTAAAAGTTAATTCTGCTATTAAAAACGCGCAGTTGTTTCTGGATCTCCAAAAGGAGTTTGGCTCGTTTGATAAATATCTTTACAGCTTTATGCCCGATGGCAAGCCGATTGACAATTGTCCGCAGACAAGAGTAGCTGCTACCAGCCCCGAGTCTGACGCGATAAGTAAGGATATGAAAAAGCTAGGATTTAAGTTTTTTGGTTCTACTATTTGCTATGCCCACATGCAGGCTACCGGTATGGTCAATGATCATTTGGCGACTTGCGATTTTAGATAGTCTGAATCAGAATTTACAGAATTAGTGAATTTTCTGAATTTAGTTTTTTGTTACAGCCACATTAACCCCATTAATCTTAAATTTGCTCGATTACTTATTTGTAGGATTAAGGAATGAAACATTTTGATAATTCACTAATTCTGTAAATTTTGATTCAGACAATTAATATGAAAAAACTGTTTCTTCTGGATGGTATGGCCCTCATGTACCGGGCACATTTTGCATTAAGCAAAAACCCGCGCTTTACCTCTTCGGGCATTAACACTTCGGCGGTAATGGGCTTTACCAATACCCTGCTGGATGTGCTTAAAAAAGAAAAGCCTACACATATGGCCGTGGTTTTTGATACCGAAGCGCCAACCGAACGCCATACAGATTTTGCAGCCTACAAAGCCCAACGCCAGGCCATGCCCGAAGATCTTTCGGCGGCTATGCCCTATGTGTTTAAACTGATACTGGGTTTCAATATCCCGGTTATTACGTCTGACGGTTACGAGGCCGATGATATTATAGGCACGCTGGCCAAAAAAGCAGAAAAGAAAGGTTACCAGGTTTATTGCATGACACCTGATAAGGATTTTGCACAACTGGTATCAGAAAATATATTTATTTACAAACCCGCCCGTATGGGTAACGACATGGAGATACTGGGCGTTAAAGAGGTTTGCGAAAAATGGGAGATCGACGACGTTTGCAAAGTGATCGACATCCTCGGCTTGTGGGGAGATGCGGTGGATAATATCCCCGGTATTCCTGGTATCGGCGAAAAAACATCGAAGCTGCTGATCAAGCAATATGGTTCGATGGAAAATATTATTGCCCATAGCCATGAGCTAAAAGGCAAGATGCGCGAAAATGTAGAGAATTTTGCAGAACAGGGCTTATTGTCTAAAAAGCTGGCTACGATTTTATTAAACGTTCCGGTTGAACTGGATGAAGCAGGTTTAGAGATGTGCGCACCAAGCAAAGATCTGCTGGAGCCGCTATTTGCCGAGCTGGAATTTCGTACACTGGGCCGCCGTGTATTTGGCGACGACTTTAGTATCACAGAAATTAAAGCCAGTGGTATACAAACAGATTTGTTTGGTAACCCTACCGCTAGCGGACGCACCACGTTAACAGTCGACATAAGTGATATTGCTACTAATGATTTGCCCGAAGCCGGTAAAAACATTACCAATGTGGAGCATACCTATCATTTGGTTGACGATTTTGAAAAGCGTGCTGAGTTGATCAGGCTTTTAAAGCAGCAAAAGAGCATTTGTTTTGATACCGAAACTACTGGCACCGACGCCAATTTTTGCGAACTGGTGGGTTTCTCATTCTCTATTAAACCGGGCGAGGGCTGGTATATACCAGTGCCCGCCGATCAGGGGGAAGCTCATGCCATCGCTTTAGAGTTTAAAGACTTGTTAGAAGATGAAAATATCGACAAAATAGGCCAAAATATTAAGTATGATATTTTAATGCTGAAATGGTACGGTATCGATGTAAAAGGCAAATTGTTTGATACCATGATGGCGCACTATGTGCTCGATCCGGATACAAGGCATGGCATGGATATCCTGTCAGAAAACTATCTCGGTTATAAACCGGTATCTATTACTACCCTGATTGGTCCGAAAGGGAAAAACCAGTTAAGCATGCGCGATGTGCCGGTGGAGCAGGTTAAAGAATACGCCGCAGAAGATGCCGACATTACGCTGCAACTTAAAAACGTTTTTGAACCGAAGATTAAAGAGGTAAACGGTGAAAAGCTGATCCACGAAATAGAACATCCGCTGATTTACGTACTAGCAGATATGGAGTTTGAAGGCGTACGTATTGACGAGCCTACACTGCGCGAGTTTTCGAAAGATCTGGAATTGGACCTGGTTCGGCTGGAGAAAGTGGTTTATGAAAAAGCCGGCGTACGTTTCAATATCTCCTCCCCAAAACAACTGGGCGAGGTATTGTTCGAAAAGTTGATGCTTGACCCTAAGGCCAAAAAAACTAAAACTGGCCAATACCAAACAGGTGAGGATGTATTATTGGCTTTGGCTAATAAAAGCGATATCGTACGCGATATCCTGGATTTTCGGCAGTTACAGAAATTAAAATCAACCTATGTGGATGCTTTGCCCGAGTTAATTAACCCTAAAAGCGGCCGCCTGCATACCTCTTACAACCAGGCCGTTGCTGCAACGGGCCGTTTAAGTTCCAATAATCCTAACTTACAAAATATACCTATCCGTACCGAGCGTGGCCGCGAAGTGCGTAAGGCTTTTATCCCCCGTGATAGTGATCACCGCATTGTATCTGCCGATTATTCGCAGATAGAACTCCGCTTAATTGCCGAGATCAGTAAGGACGAAAATATGTTGGATGCCTTTGCCAAGAATCTCGATATCCACACGGCTACCGCAGCCAATGTTTATGGTGTTGCGTTGGACGCTGTGGATAGCACCATGCGCCGTAATGCAAAGGCAGTAAATTTTGGAATTATTTATGGGCAGTCGGCCTTTGGTCTATCGCAAAGTTTAGGTATTCCGCGTAAAGAAGCTGCTGAAATGATAGAGCAATATTTTGCACAATACCCGGGCATCAAAAATTATATGCGCGATACCATGAACTTCGCCCGCGAAAATGGTTATGTGCAAACCCTGATGGGTCGTCGCCGTTATTTGCGCGATATCAATTCGGCCAACCAAACCGTACGCAGCTTTGCCGAGCGAAATGCCATTAACGCCCCGATACAGGGCTCGGCGGCAGATATGATTAAGATTGCTATGATCAATATTCACCGCGAATTAAAGGTTCAAAAACTCGATGCCTGTATGACCATGCAGGTGCATGATGAGTTGGTTTTTGATGTGCCGGTTGGTGAGGTTGACCTGGTAAAACCGATTATAGAATACAATATGAAAAACGCCATTAAAACAGGTGTACCCATAATGGTTGAGATTGGCACCGGTTTAAACTGGCTCGAAGCACATTAAACTCTTTAAATTATTGATTTAGTAATTTGCCTTTTTGAATATTGTATTCTGATTCTGTGATGGCACCGCTATCTAAGAGATCTTTGTATTTTTTTAATTGATCTGCCGTAGATTCATTTGTATAAAATGGCTGTTCATAGATGATTTTTCTTGAACAATAGACAATAATTACACCAATAAATCCAAGAAACAAACCAAGTAATAGTCCTGTGGTTGAACCAATGTTTCTTTCTTTGCCAGCATTATAGCCCCATAATGCAAATAACAACCAAATAAATAAGATAATAAATTCAGGAGCTCCCATTGTGTTTAAAAGGTTAAGTTGAGAATAAATATATTAGGTATTTTGAAGATACTAAATATATTTAGAAAACCTATATTGGGTAGAGATGCAGATATTAAATACAAGAAGGCGTGACGCTTAAATCGCTATTTCATTGCAAATAAATTGACAAAATATAACCCTATAGTAAACAAACAGATTGCCACCATTATGGGTTTGTGTATTGGGTAAATGTTTTTTACCTTGACAACAATATAACCCGTAATGAGAATTTATCATCTGAGTGCAGAATGTTACCCTGTTGCTAAAGTAGGCGGGCTAGCCGATGTTGTAGGTGCCTTGCCTAAATATCAAAATCAGGCCGGCCTTAATGCGGCAGTTGTGCTACCCTATTATAACCGAAAATTTGTACGCGAGCACCAGTTTGATGTGGTGTTTCAGGCTTCTACCCTGGTGGGTAAAAGGCGCTACGAATTCGAGATCTTAAAAGAGCGCGACAATGTACTTGGTTTTGAATTGTACCTTGTAAGTATTCCCGGTTTACTGGACCGCGAAGAAGTTTACAGCTACCCCGACGAGCGCGAGCAATTCATCGCCTATCAACTGGCTTTTTTAGATTGGATCAACTGGTCGCAGCAATCGCCGGATATTATCCATTGCCATGATCATCATGCCGGGCTTGTTCCTTTTCTGCTGCAGCACTCGGCGCTTTATAAACGCATTTCAAAAACACCGGTTGTTTTTACTATCCATAACGGGCAGTATCACGGTGCTTTCGGCTGGGATAAGGTAGGTTTGCTGCCCGAGATAGATATGATGGCAGCTGGCTTGTTAGAGTGGAATGGCGGTATAAATTCATTGGCAGCAGCAGTTAAGTGCTGCGCTAAATATACCACGGTATCGCCAAGCTACCTGCAAGAGCTAACAATACAGAGTAATGGGCTCGAATATCTCTTCCACCTCGAAGGTTGGAAAGGCACCGGTATCATCAACGGTATAGATACCGATGTTTGGAACCCCGAAGCCGATACCATGATTGCGGCAACTTATTCCTTAAAAAAACCGGCCGGGAAAGCCAAAAATAAGAAAGCATTGTGCGAGCGTTTTAACCTCGACCCCAATAAACCGCTGGTTTCATTCATCGGCAGGTTGGTATTGGAGAAGGGAGCAGATTTAATAGCCGACGCCCTAGCACAAAGTATTAATGAGCTGGCCGGGCAAGTGAACTTTTTAGTACTGGGCACTGGCGATGTTTATATTCAGGATCAATTAAAGGCAGTAGCCGAACGTTATCCTGAAAATTGCCAGGTTTATATCGGGTATGATGAAGAACTTTCGCACCTCATCTATGCGGGGTCAGATTTTCTGCTGATGCCATCGCGGGTAGAGCCTTGCGGCCTTAACCAGCTTTATGCTTTACGCTATGGTACCGTACCCATTGTACGGAGTACTGGCGGCTTAAAAGATACCGTGATTGATTTTGGTGATGAAGGTGGTTACGGCATCCGCTTTAACCAGGCCAGCGTTGCCGATATTAGCTATTCAATTGGTAGGGCATTATCACTTTATCAGAACACTGTGCAGTTACAATTGTTACGTAAACGAATGATGGCGCTTGATTTCTCCTGGAACCAGTCGACCGGTCAATATATACAACTATACCAAAGTTTAACACCTAAGTTATGATATCTAAAGTAATAAGCATTGTGCTTGGTGGCGGGCAGGGAAGCCGCCTATCGCCATTAACAGCCACACGTTCTAAACCGGCAGTGCCAATAGCCGGAAAATACAGGCTGGTTGATATACCAATTTCAAACTGCCTGCATTCGGGTATAGATCGCATTTTTGTTTTAACGCAGTTTAATTCGGCATCACTTAACAAACACATTAAAAATACGTATCACTTTAGCAGCTTTAGCGAGGCTTTTGTTGATATTCTGGCGGCAGAGCAAACGCCGTCGAGTGGGGGCTGGTTTCAGGGTACTGCAGATGCAGTACGTCAGAGCTTACACCATTTGGCAGTACATGAGTTTGATTATGTGCTGATCCTTTCGGGCGATCAATTATACCAGATGGATTTTGAGGAAATGATTGCGCAGCATATTAAAGAAGAAGCTGATATTACGCTGGCCACCATACCTGTGCATGCCAATGACGTACCCGGCTTCGGTATTTTAAAAACAGATGAAGAGAATAACGTAACCTCATTTATAGAAAAACCAAAGACAGACTTTGGTAGCTGGGCATCAGAAGTAAGCGACGAAATGGCCGCACAGGGCCGTGTTTACCTGGCTTCTATGGGCATCTATCTTTTCAATAAGAAAGCATTATATGACCTGTTAGACGGAAATGAGCATCCCGATTTTGGAAAAGATATTATTCCGCAATCTATCGGTACGCACAAAATGATCAGTTACCAGTTTGAAGGATACTGGACAGATATTGGTACCATTCCATCCTTTTTCGAAGCCAACCTGGGTTTAACTGATGATATCCCGCAGTTTAACTTGTTTGATAAAAACTATATCTATACCCGCGCGCGGATGTTGCCGCCATCTAAAATATCGGGTACGCATCTCGAAAAAACGATTATATCAGACGGGTGCATTATCAATGCCAGCAAGCTTAGCCGTTGTATCATCGGCATACGTACCCGCATAGGTGTAGATACCGTAATTGAAAGCTCCTATGTAATGGGGGGCGATAATTATCAAACGCTGGAGCAGATAGAAGAAGCACGGATTACCGATAAGCCAATTATGGGTATTGGCGACAGGTGTACCATTAAAAACGCTATCATCGACAAAAATTGTTACATCGGTAATGATGTATCTATTAATTGCGGCGATAAAATAGAAGATGGTGATTATGGGTCTTACACCTGCCAGGATGGTATTGTAGTAATTAAGAAACGGGCTGTTATACCAAACGGTACTGTTATTTAATAAAAACAAGCATACCGGTTATTTGTACTTTATATAACGAAGTTTAATAATTATCACTAAAAAACAATTTGTTATGAAAAAAGTATTTTGTGTAATTGCTTTAGCAGCAATCTGTTCAGGCAGTGTATTTGCCCATTCTGCCCCGGTTAATACGGTTAAAACTACTTTAGCGGCGGATACCGTTAAGAAAAAAGCTGTAAAGAAAAAAACCACCACTAAAAAGAAAACCACAACCAAGAAAGACACTACAGCAAAAATGTAAGTGAACTTTAGAGGTCATAAAAAAAGCTCGCCGAATTTTTCCGGTGAGCTTTTTTGTTTAGTATATAAGCTTACAGATCAACAGAACCACCAATCTCTGGTAGTTGTATGTTGATGCCGGCCTTAATAAATTTAGCACGGGCCTCTTCCTTATCCAGCTTTATTGGCGGGAAGGTATCGTAATGTACACCAATTACATTTTGGCAGTTAACAAAGCCA
This sequence comes from Mucilaginibacter polytrichastri, assembly GCF_001911425.1. Classification (GTDB taxonomy): domain Bacteria; phylum Bacteroidota; class Bacteroidia; order Sphingobacteriales; family Sphingobacteriaceae; genus Mucilaginibacter; species Mucilaginibacter polytrichastri. The sequence continues at coordinate 5,106,185 of NZ_MPPL01000001.1, forward strand.
GCGGCTTTAATAGCGTCATCAACACCCATGGTGTAATTATCGCCAATTGGTAAAATAGCCCAGTCAATGTTATCATCAGCCAAAAGCTTCATATCGTAAGTTAATGCAGTATCGCCGGCAAAATAAATATTTTTACCCTCATTGGTGTAAATTACAAATCCTGCAGGGTTGCCGCCATAGCTGCCATCGGGCATGCTGCTGGAGTGGATGGCGTTAACCATTTTAACGCGGCCAAATTCAAATTTAAAGCTGCCGCCAATGTTCATGCCATGCGTATTGTCTATCCCTTGTGCGCCCAGCCAGCCGGCTATTTCGGCAATGCAAATTACTTTGGCACCGCTGTTTTTTTGTATGGCGGCCAAATCTGCCACGTGATCGCCGTGGCCGTGGCTTAATAAAATATAATCAGGCTTTAAATTGTTAATATCAATATGTTTGGCCAGTTCATTGGGTGTAATAAATGGATCGAACAATAGTTTTTTGCCACCGGTTTCTAACTCAACCGTTGCGTGTCCATAAAAGGTAATTTTCATAAGTAGATTTTTGTTGTTAAGATTTTATTTGCCGAACATGCCGCCCAGGCCACCAAACATATCTTTGGTCATGGCAGCCATTTCACTTTGGCTTATATTGTCGGCTTGCTCAAGGGCTTTATTTAAAGCCACTAATAGCAGTTCTTCTAATTCCTCGCGCTCTGCCTGTTTGTAAAATTCGTCATCAATAGTAACGGCTTGTATTACTTTATTGGCGTTTGCGGTAACTGTAATTTTACCACCTTCGGCAGTGCCGGTAACGGTTATGGCATCGAGACGCAGTTTAGCTTCTCCTGCCTTTTGCTGTGCTTCAAATAATTTGTCGAACATGAGTTTGCTATTTAATGATTGAGTTTATAGGTTTTGCCAGGCTAACTTATTGATTAAGTTATAATTATTTAACAAAATAAAGAAAAACTTATTCAATAAATCAATAGCCTTATTTAAAAATTACTGGTCTTCTGCGGTATCTCCATTGCCGCTATAGGCGCTTTTGCGTACAACAGGCATGCCGGTCATTTTAAACAGATCATCCAGATGCAGCAGGCTGCCATTTACCACGTTGCCAAGCAATACAATGGTAATATCGTTTTTCATATCCCGTAAAAAAATATGTCTGAAACCATGCCACCAACCTGTATGGTAAACCACTTTTTCGTTAGGGCCTTCAAATAAGCGCCAGCCGTAACCATAGTTAAAGTGGCCGCGTATCATGGGGTTGCGGTCTGTATAGGCAGAGTCTTGCGATGCTTTTGAAATTAATCTGTTGGCGCGCATAGCCCGGTCAAATAAAAACAAATCGCCAACGGTGCTGTAAATTCCTTTATCACCAACAGGGCCATCTAAAAAGTTTTGTGCTACAGAATACTTCCAGCTGTTACGGTCATGACCTACTACATCAACCGGTATTTTTTCATACGTGGCTTTGGAGTAAACGTCGGTATGGGCCATGCCTGCTGGCTTAAACACATTCTCTTTCATAAACTGCGCACAAGGCATGCCGGTTACTTTTTCAATAATGGAGCCTAACACCATAAAATTAGAGTTGTTGTACAAGAACCGCGCATTGGGTTTATTAAATGGATTGGGCTTGTACTGGGCTATCATTTCCATAGCCTGCTGGTTGGTAACACCTTTGTGCTGGTCGCGGTGTTCGCTACGAAATACGCCATCAATAAAATAAACGTAATTCATCAGCCCAGAACGGTGTGTAAGCAAAAGCCTGATGGTGATGCCGGCATAGGGGAAATTAGGAAAGAAATCGCGCACATCCTGATCCAGCTTTAACTTGCCGCGTTCCATCAGCATAAGTATGGCAGTAGATGTCATGGTTTTTGAAACCGATGCCAGTTCGAAACGCGAACCTATCTTTAAACTATCGCGGGTTAAGTGATTGGCCCAGCCGAAGGCGTTCTCATAAATTATTTTACCTTTTTTTGCTACCAGCACATTGCCGTTAAAGCCGCTTACCTGGTGCAAATGTCTCATAAAAGCATCTATTTGCGGGTCGGCCTTTTTTGGGTCATATTGCAATAGTTTTTGGGTGTCAAGGGGGGCTGTATTAATAGCGGCGGCGGCTTGTGTGGTAGCATTTTGTTGTTTTGATGAACAAGAAGCTAACAAAATAACAGAACAAAGGGCCGAAATAAACTTTAAGGGCGTTAAACTCATTGGAGGTAAAAATACTATCGCTTTAATTAATGCGAAAGTCAGAAATTATACACCACTTAAAAAGGAAAGTTTCAAATATTTTATTAAAACGACAAATCTTTGCAGCACCGGAGCGGCGGGGAGAAA
>NZ_MPPL01000001.1:5108524-5146901 GCF_001911425.1 Mucilaginibacter polytrichastri
TTGGGGTGAAAAAATATTTTTTTAATAAAGGTATCCAGGCTTAACATTGTGGCTTAATATACTGTGTGTGGATTAAAACAACATTAAATAAATGTAAAACCCAGTTCCTGAGAAGTAAGTTTAAAAATAAAACCATCTCACATATAATAATATTGTAAGTATTTACGAGATTTTATGCAAAAATATTTTTTATAACCAAAAATTAATGCTATTTTAGCAATACGGTCCCGGCAGTGCATCATCCTGGATTGGGAGTCCAGATTCTCCGTCTGCAGCAAGTGCGACGATAAATTTTATCCGAGTCATTTGTTTTACACCTTAAGAACATCTTCATAATATATTCTGTGGAGACGCTATACTAAACAAAATATAGTTTATTGAATATTTAATATTGGGAACTATGAAACGACCTCTCCTTGTCTTATTTATTATTACTTTATTAACAACCCTTGCACACGAAAGAGCGCAGGCCCAGCTGTTGAGCGACCAATCAAATATTGGTGCTATGGGTGGCCAGGTGCTTATAGGCTCTCAGGGCGTTGGGCTCGAAGGGCGTTATGGCTTTTCAGAAACCCTATCTGCAAGGATAGGTGGCAGTTTTTTGCCGGCTAGCGCCAATAATGTGTTTTCTATCGGTGGCTTTAAATCAAACACTGATGTTAGCGCCAAATTTTACAACGTGCATTTGCTGGCAGATTATATCCCGTCTGAAAACCTGCCATGGTTGCGTGTAGTAGGTGGCGCTGCCTATTTATATAAGGCACAAGGTAAAGTGGGTGTTATACCAACCGGTACTTACAAGGTTGCGAATTACAATATTAGCGCCGCCGAAATGGGTGATTTAAATATTGATGTAAGCTGGAAAGGGATTGCACCTTATTTAGGATTTGGTTTTTTACCCAGCTTTCCATCCCAAATGTTTAACATAAACTTCGATGTGGGCACTTATTATTTAAGCCAGCCCAAATCAACCATTATTGGCACCAAGCTTCTGTCAGACAACTATAAGCTGGAACCCCAGGTAAATAGCAACTTAAAAAGTTATCGTTGGCTACCTGTTTTACAGGTTAATTTCAATTTCAAAATTAATTAGCGAACCCTTAAAATCGCACAAATGAAAAAAATATTTAAACCCGCTTTATCTGCCATGTGCTTCGCGGTACTTTTATCGCTGGTTATATATGCCTGTAAAAAACCTACTGAGGGATTGGAATTAATTATTAAGACCGATGCATTATCCAAGTCGCCAACACTGATAGAATATGTAAACGCTAATCCTAGAGGGACTGCTATACCGGCTAAAATGGCGGTTACAATTACAGACCCATTGAAGGTTGTACAAGCTGAGGACGGCGCTACCACTATTTTTACAGCTTATAATGGATTACTGCCGCTAAGCCTTATCCGTACGGCAACCCCTTCTGTGGCAACACCGGTTAAATTTACAATAACGGCTGCCCCGGCAGGCTTTCTTTCGGTGGTAAGTACCATAAATATAACGAGCGATACCGCCGCGATAAATACTGTAGTACCATTGATAGAATATGCGCGCCCTCCTGCCGGTACCTCTGTTTTGGTAACCACAACAGCCTTAACGGGTGGTACATCCGGCTTACAAACATTAAATATACCTGCAACAGCACCAACCGAGGCTTGTACTATTACAATTGCAGCGGGCACACAGGTAAAAGATAAAAACGGATCTGTAATTAATGCAAACTCGCTGGTATCAAACATTGTGCATTTAGGTACAACCACACAAGATGCTTATAATGCTTTCCCCGGGGGCTTTAACCCATCAAACATTATCGGCCCCGATGGCAGCGCCATACCAAAGGGCGCTACATTTGTAACCGCTGGTTTGGTTTCAATAAGGATGCTTGCCGGTGGCACGAGCGGCACAGCAGTAAAAAGCTTTTCTAAACCGGTAACGGTTAACATGGGGATCAATCCTAAACTAATTAACCCTTTAACAGGTGTTTTGGTAAAAGTTGGTGATGTAATCCCGATTTGGAGCCTGGATGAAGATTCGGGCCAATGGACCTATGAGGCAACAGCAAAGGTTATAAAAAATGCAGATGGCAGTTTGGCCATTGTATTTTCGGTAAGCCACCTTTCTGCATGGAATGTAGACTGGTATGGTACGGCTTGCGGCTCGAGCCTGAGTGTTACTGTTAAGATATCGGGCCTGCCAACAGGTTTAGGCCTTGATGGCTATGAACTGTTTTTAGCAACAGCCAATGATCAGTATTTAGGCGGCCTATATACAGATAATTCCTGGTCGCATACGGTTACGTTGTACAATGGGTTTATGGCAACATTACCGGTTGTCCCTGCCAACCTTGGTAATGTTAAAATGGTAATTTATTCGCGACGCGGCGATCCTACATCCAAAATATCAGAGTCTGCTTTATTTAATCCATGCAGTACAAGTTCAATCCCGGTTTCCATGACTGCCCCTTTAATCCCCGATTTAATAAAATCTCACATTAACCTGGTGGCAAAATGTACAAGCAAGCAAATTGTGGCTTACCCAACCGCTTGGCTGGTTTTAAAAGATGTTACAGATCCAACTGCAGTTATAACTGCCAATGTGCATATGGTTAATGGAATAGTGGATGTAAAATTAATTAGCGGTCATACTTATACCCTGGGTACTGTTTATAACGGCAGAAGTTTTTCGTCGGGTAGCTTTAAGGTAGATAGAACATCAAACCCCCAAATCCCAAGTAGTACAGGTTTATCTGGTACTGCAGTATATGATGCTCCTAGCCAAACGCTTAACATCAATACCTTATTTACGTTAACTAGTTGCGGGTAAAGATTTTCAGATTAGTAATAATAATCAGCCGGGGTTAGTGATTTTTCCCCGGCTTTTTTGTGGGTTTAAAATAAATTGGCGACAAATTGTAAGTATTACCGGATTCGAAATTCGATCATAACCCTTAAAATCGTTACCAAAAACTCTTGTTTCTTGTTCTTGGCTCTTGATGCTAAAACACTAACTTTGCCCTCGCAAAAATCTATCAATCATGAGTTTCAGAATTGAACACGATACCATGGGCGAGGTACAAGTACCTGCCGATAAATACTGGGGCGCACAAACCGAGCGTTCCCGCAACAATTTTAAAATTGGCCCGGCGGCATCTATGCCCAAAGAAATTATAGAGGCATTTGCTTATTTAAAAAAGGCCGCTGCCTATACCAATACAGACCTGGGCGTATTACCTGCCGAAAAACGCGACTTAATTGCTGCCGTTTGCGACGAAATTTTAACCGGCGCGTTGGATGCCGAATTTCCGCTGGTGATCTGGCAAACAGGTTCGGGAACGCAATCAAACATGAACGTGAACGAGGTGGTTGCCAATCGCAGTCACGTATTGCAAGGTAATAAACTGGGCGAAGGCAAAACCTTCATCCACCCGAATGATGATGTCAATAAATCGCAATCATCAAACGACACCTACCCTACTGCGATGCACATTGCGGCATACAAAGTAGTGATGGAAACTACCATCCCCGGGGTTGAAAAATTGCGCGATGCGCTGAAAGAAAAATCTGAGGCATTTAAAAGTGTTGTGAAAATTGGCCGTACCCACCTCATGGATGCTACGCCGCTAACACTGGGCCAGGAGTTTTCAGGCTATGTATCACAATTAAACCACGGTTTAAAAGCATTAAGAAACACGTTAGATCACTTGAGCGAACTTGCCCTTGGCGGTACAGCTGTTGGTACAGGCATTAACACCCCGCAAGGTTATGATGTAAAAGTTGCCGAATACATTGCTCAGTTTACCGGCCTGCCATTTATTACTGCCGAAAATAAATTTGAAGCCCTTGCTGCCCATGACGCCATTGTGGAAACACACGGTGCACTAAAGCAAATAGCGGTTTCATTAATGAAAATAGCTAATGACATCCGTATGCTGGCTTCGGGCCCGCGCTCTGGTATCGGCGAAATTCATATTCCGGATAATGAGCCGGGTTCGTCAATTATGCCGGGTAAGGTTAACCCAACCCAAAACGAGGCCGTCACTATGGTAGCAGCACAAGTAATGGGTAATGATGTATCTATCTCTATCGGCGGCTCTAACGGCCATTACGAACTGAACGTGTTTAAACCCTTAATGGCAGCAAACTTCCTGCAATCGGCACGTTTAATTGGCGATGCCTGTGTGTCATTTACAGACCATTGCGCCATTGGTATTGAGCCAAACTACGACGGGATTAAAAAACACCTCGAAAATTCATTGATGCTGGTAACTGCGCTTAACCCGCATATTGGTTATGAAAACGCAGCTAAAATTGCCAAAACAGCACTAAAAGAAAACAAATCATTACGCGAAGCGGCTGTTGGCCTTGGCTTGTTAACCAACGAGCAGTTTGACCAATGGGTACGCCCAGAAGAAATGATTGGAAGTTTAAAATAAAAGCGCACCTAAATCCTCCCCTTCAGGGGAGGACTTTTTTATTTTATGGTTAAACACACCACCATCTTTCGTCCTTGCTCTTTCGTCTTTTTATCGAAGGCATCTTTACTGCTGATTGCAACTTTATGTCTGCTACTACCTGCCTGTACTTTTAACCCGGCATTGCAAGGCAAAGGGGTTGAGGCCTTACAAGGTGATTGGCAGCAGGATACAACAGCTTTGCAAAAGAAACTGGTAAGCTATACCCTGTATCATTATAAGTTTGACTGCGATTCGTTTTTTGTGCAAATAAAAACCTTTAGCAAGGTTAACTATGGCGATGATACCTGCATGCGCGCCGGCCACTGGGCCGAGTATGCTAAAGGTGCTTATGTGCTACGCCACGATACCCTGCGTTTGCAAGGCTTGTTTTGTACGGCCAACTATCAGTATAAAAACGAGGGCGGCTGTTTCCGGTCGGGGTATTATGACGAGCATTTTAAGATCGTAAAAAAAACTGGCGCAGCTTATCAATTTACAAGTACAGCCAGCGTTACGCCATTTACCATCCATTTAGAGAAAAAGAATACCTGTAATCCAAAAGCATTATAATATGAAAATTAATTTTCTGAAAAAGATAATCCTTGGCGCTGCCTTGCTTTATGCCCCCGCGCAAGTCGTGGCATGGGGTACACAAGGCCACCGTATAGCGGGGCAAATAGCAGATAGCTACCTGAGCCCAAAAGCGCACAAAGCGGTGCAGGAAATTTTAGGTAACGAGTCTGTTGCTATTACCAGTAACTGGGCCGATTTTATTAAGTCAGACCCATCATTCAGCTATCTGTATACCTGGCATTTTATTGATTTTGATAAGCCATATACCTATGATGAAATGGTTGCCTTTTTGCATACCGACAAAAATACCGATGCTTATACCAAGCTGGAGTTTATGATTGGCGAGTTGAAAAAGAAAGACCTGAGCAAAGAAAATAAGCTGCTTTACCTGCGTATGGTGATCCATATTGTAGAGGATATTCACCAGCCGCTGCATACCGGACACACTACAGATAAAGGAGGTAACGATATTAAAGTGAACTGGTTTAACGAACCTACCAACCTGCACTCGGTTTGGGATAGTAAGCTGATAGACTTTCAGCAATTAAGCTATACTGAGTATGCCACCATGATAAACCATACCACAACAGTACAGCGTGCAGCGTGGCAAAAAGAGCCGGTTAGTAAATGGATCTATGATTCGAGCACTTTGGCTGATAAGATATACAATGATGTAAAGCCGGAAGATACCCTGAACTACAAATATAATTTTAAATATATCTCGGTTGTAAACGAACAGTTACTTAAAGCTGGTGTACATTTAGCCGGTTTATTGAACCAAATATTTGCTTAATAATGTGCAAATGTGCGAATATGCAGATGTGCGAATGATTAATTCCATCTGCATATCTGCACATTTGTAATCTGCACATCTAAAAATATGAAAATCCTAATGGTTTGCCTGGGTAATATATGCCGTTCGCCGCTGGCAGAAGGCATTATGCAGCATCTGGCCGATGAACAGCACCTCGACTGGCAGATAGATTCTGCAGGTACCGGTAACTGGCATGTAGGGCAAGGGCCAGATCGCAGATCCACCCGTGTGGCCCGCGAGCGTGGTGTTGATATCAGTAAACAGGTTTGCCGCCAGTTTAACGTCTCGGATTTTGATGAGTTTGACCACATCCTGGTGATGGATAAAAACAACCTTGCTGATGTGTTGGCACTAGCACCTAATGTACAAGCTAAACAGAAAGTGAAACTATTATTGGGCGACAAAGAAGTGCCTGATCCTTACTTTGACGATAAGCTGTTTGAGCCGGTATTTGATTTAGTTGAGAATGGGTGTAAAGAATTTATCAAGCACATAATATAAAAAACTTGTCATTCTGACGAAGGAAGAATCTTCTTCGATTTGTAAAGCAGGCCAGCAGGGCGGAGGTGATATTTCGATGCCGCTTCAAAGATATTAAACATTGAAGGCGATCATTGATCGCCTTTTGTTTTGACGAATAGCGGTAAAAGCCTGTAATTTATAACGGCTGTACCGCTTGGTTTAAAGCCTGTTTTCAATAATACCCTTTGCGATAAAGCATTATCGATATTGGTAATGGCACATATATCTTTTAAGTTCAGTGTGTTTAAACCGTAATCGGCCGTGGCGCGTACCACTTCGGTGGCCAAACCCATACCCCAGTATTTATAATTAAGGCTGTAGCCAATTTCTATACCGCTTAAGCCTGGCCGGGCATCCAGCAGCATGCACATGCCTATAAAATCATTATCCTCCAGGTTAAATAGCGCCCATCTTCCCAACTCAGGTGTGTTTTTATAATCTATTAGCATTTGGGCAAAAAGATCGCGGGTTTCATCTACGGTACGGCGGGTAATGTAGCGGGCAATGCGCTCATCTGCGTTCATGGTAAGCAGGAGGTCTATCTCGTCTTCGGCAAACTGGCGAACCAGCACTCTGGGGGTTTGTAAAATAGTTTTCATGTTAGCATATAGAAACAGCATTAACCTACTAAATACCTTTATTTGCGCAAAAAAATTGCGGAGATAGGATTAGTGCTTCTCGAATATACAACCGTGTACTCATATCTTTTTAACTTTCTGCAATTTATACTCCTTATAAAGCATTGCCAATGAGGGGACATTAAGGAGATGCAGCCTATATTACACATCGCCAACAAACCTATCTCAAACATTTACCCGATTACTATACCAATTTTTTACCTTTGCCGAATGGCCGCTATTAAACCATCTGTACCCAAAGGAACCCGTGACTTCTCGCCCGCCGAAATGGTGAAGCGTAATTATATCTTCGATACCATTAAAAGTGTGTTCCGCAAGTATGGTTACCAACAGATAGAAACGCCTACCATGGAGAATTTATCAACCCTTACCGGTAAGTATGGCGATGAAGGTGATAAGCTAATTTTTAAGGTTTTGAATAGCGGCGATTATTTAAATAAAGCAGATGAACCGGCATTAACAGCCCGGAACTCCAATCAACTGACTTCTTCCATCTCAGAAAAAGCCCTCCGTTATGATCTAACCGTTCCCTTTGCCCGTTACGTAGTAATGCACCAGAATGAGGTCACGATGCCTTTCAAACGTTTCCAGGTGCAACCGGTTTGGCGTGCCGACCGACCTCAGAAAGGGCGTTACCGCGAGTTTTACCAGTGCGATGCCGATGTGGTGGGGTCTGATTCGTTATTGAACGAGGCCGAGTTTATCATGATCTATGACGAAGCCCTGTCTAACTTAGGGTTAAAGGATTTTACCATCAAGATCAATAACCGTAAAATACTCTCGGGCATAGCCGAAATTATCGGTAAGCCCGAGCTGATTATCGACATGACCGTGGCTATTGATAAGCTGGATAAGATCGGCCTGAACGGTGTAGTGAATGAACTCCTGACTAAAGGCTTTGTACAGGAAGACATAGATAAACTAGAGCCGATCATTTTATTAGAAGGCACCAATTACGAAAAGCTGCACAAGCTCCGCACCGTATTGGCTGATTCTGCAATCGGCTTAAAAGGCTGCCATGAACTGGAAGAGATCTTCGAATACATTAACAATTGCAAACTGCACCGCGCCACTTTAGAGCTGGATATTACCTTGGCCCGCGGACTAAATTATTATACGGGAGCTATCTTCGAGGTAAAAACTAATGAAGCCGCTATGGGCAGCATTGGCGGCGGCGGCCGTTATGACGACCTGACAGGCATGTTCGGCCTTAAAGGCTTAACCGGTGCCGGCATCTCTTTCGGTGCCGACCGGATCTACGACGTTTTAGAGGAATTAAATCTATTCCCCGAAGGCAGCAACCAAACCACCAAAGTATTGATTTGTACGTTTGATAAGGGTGGTGAGATCTACGGTTTGCCCCTGTTGCAGCACCTCCGTGCCGAAGGTGTGAATGCCGAACTTTACCCATCGGGTACCAAAATCAAGAAACAATTCGACTACGCTAATAATAAGAACATCCCCTACGTAATTGTAATTGGCAGCGATGAAATAGAAAGCGGGCATTTAACTTTTAAAAACATGGCCACTGGTGAGCAGGAGAAATTAACCACTAATCAGATTTTAGCAAAAGTTAGGTAAAGGCTGTAAAATATTTGTCATCCTGAACGATAGTGAAGGATCTTCTTCGCCCTGTATAGCCGCTATGCACGTTTGAGAAGATTCTTCACTATCGTTCAGAATGACATAACGAATTAAACTCCTTCGCTACCGCCGGTTCCAAAACTGTGGTAGGCATGGCATATTGGGGAACTATATATTTCCCAACAACGCTTCCAAAAACCGCCCTTCAACTTCTACATGCGGTATATGCAAGCAATTATCAACAATGTAAAGGCAAACAGGATGAGTAACTTACGCATATCAATTATACATCGGCATGTTGCAATTGTTTAGTGAGACGATAAATCTGTCATAATGGAAACAAATAAACTATCGGCAGCGACGTATATTTGCAAACTATGACACCTGCTGAAACCAATAAAAGATGGGCCGAACTGCAAAAACGCATTTCTGAAGACTTTGATACCGATATCCCCGATATTAAGGTAATGTTGTTTTTAATTGGCGTGCAGGAACTGGGCCAGGGCCCTAAGAAATTTAGCAAAAGGCAAAAGGAAGAACTGATGCATATTGCCACCTGCAAGCTGCTGAGCAAGATGGGTTTTTACGAACTCGAAGCTTTAGACCAGGATGGCTGGCCACACTGGAAACTGGTAAATGTGATACCAAATTATGCCATGATGGAGCAGGAGATGCTGATGAAATCATTAGTAATTGATTATTTTGACGATATGGAAAATAATGAAATATGAAGAAACACATACTTTTAATTTTATTGCTTTTTGTAGCTGCCACAGGTTTTGCCAAGGGGCCTAAAAACCAGTATGTGCGTATTACAACCAGCTATGGCGAGGTAATTATTCGCCTATACAACACAACGCCTTTGCACCGCGACAACTTTATTAAGCTGGCTAAGCAAGGGTTTTATAACGGCACGCTATTTCACCGGGTGATTCAAAACTTTATGATCCAGGGGGGTGATCCGGATTCTAAAACGGCAAAAGCCGGCCAGGAGCTGGGCGACGGCGATTTAAAATATACCGTACCGGCAGAGTTTAGGGACAGCCTGTTTCATAAACGAGGTGTGCTGGCCGCTGCACGGGATGATAACCCGGCCAAGGCTTCAAGCGCCTGCCAGTTTTATATTGTAGAAGGCAAACGCTGGACTGATGGCAAGCTAGACACATTGGAGAACACCCGCCTAAAGGGGCGCAAAATCCCGGTATGGCAGCGCGAGTGGTACAAAACTGTTGGCGGCGTACCTCACCTCGACCAAAACTACACCGTATACGGCGAAGTGGTAAGCGGCATTGACATGGTTGACCGTATTGCTGCCGTAAAAAAAGATGCGAAAGACCGCCCGCTGGACAATGTACCGATGACGGTTATCCTGCTCAGCAAAAGAGAATGTAAGCAAATGGATAAGCTAATTGCGCCATCAGCATCGTTGCCGCAGAGTGAGGCGGCTGTTAAATAAAATAAGCATTAATTACACGAATGCAATCGAATGTCACTAATTCGTGTAATTGGATTCAAATAGCGCACTTCGTGATCTCATTATGAAAATCATTACTTATAACGTAAACGGCATTCGTTCTGCCATTAGTAAAGACTGGCTGGCCTGGTTACAGGCTACCGACGCTGACGTGGTTTGTTTACAGGAAATTAAGGCTACGCCCGATGTGCTGACCGACTTGCACCTGGTAGAGGCTTTGGGCTATCAGCATTACTGGTACCCGGCCGAAAAGAAAGGCTATAGCGGCACAGCAATATTTACCAAACATTCGCCCAAACATGTGGAGTATGGTTGCGGGATCAGCGATTTTGACCGGGAAGGCCGCTGTATCCGGGTTGATTTTGAGGAACTGTCAGTAATGAGTGTTTATTTCCCATCAGGCTCGAGTGGTGATGAGCGCCAGGTTTTTAAATACCGTTTTCTGGATGAATTTGGTGCGTACCTTAGTCAGGTAAAAGAGGCTTACCCTAAGCTGGTGGTGTGTGGCGATTATAACATTTGCCATAAACCTATCGATATCCACAACCCAAAAGCAAACGCCAATTCATCCGGCTTTTTGCCCGAAGAACGTGCCTGGATGGATAAATTAGTTGAATCTGGTTTTATAGATACTTTCCGCCATTTAAATCCCGAACCGCATAATTACAGCTGGTGGAGTTTCAGGGCTAATTCAAGAGCTAAGAACCTCGGCTGGCGTATCGATTACAACATGGTTACCAAGCCACTGGAAAGCCACATTAAAAGGGCTGCCATACTGCCCGAAGCACGGCACTCTGACCATTGCCCTGTGATGTTGGAATTGGATTTGTAAAAAAATTTCAGTTAGATGCGATTTTTTATATTTTTGCCATCCGTTTGCGAGGGCTGTGTTTAAGCTATACGCAAATTTTTATTGAAAAGTATAAAAGCCTCCTTAGCTCAGCTGGTAGAGCAACTGACTTGTAATCAGTAGGTCATTGGTTCGATCCCGATAGGAGGCTCTTTTTATTCTCACCTAATCTCTCCCATTATATTAAAATTATAGATACTAGCAGGTGTAATGCATTGGTGCATTTTGATGTCGAACTCGTTTAAATCGTTAATTTCATCAACAGGTTCAAACAATGATAGCCCAACAAACTGCGTACCTGGCTTGCAGTTAATCATAAAACGATCATAAAAACCCTTACCATAACCAACCCGGTAGCCAGCCTTATCAAAAGCTAATAGCGGGATCAAAATCAAATCAATTTCAATTGGCTCTACCTTGTTACCGCTGCTAGGTTCGGGAATATCAAAGCCATTATTTTCGAGTATTAAATCTTCATCGTCAACAAAGCTTTGCATAGTATAGTCGGCAAAGTTGGTTTTAGGGTATACGATTTTGATTTCAGGATAATTAGCTTTCAACCAATCGCGAATTAGCAAAGTATCCGGCTCCCTTCGTTTGTGGATAGGCAAAAACATGTGCAGGCATTTGATGCCCGTAAGATTCAACTGTTGAAATTGCAGAAGTAGCTGTAGGCATAGCTTGTTATACTCAGCTCCAGAAAGTTGGTTACGCTTTTCGATAAATAGCTTACGGATCGAATCTTTAGTCATAACGGTTTTTGATCCGTCATTGCGAGGTACGAAGCAATCCCCGACCTACAGAGCCGCTCTGCTTATTAGGGATTGCTTCGTACCTCGCAATGACGATTCTTTTAATATAAACAAAAACCGCCTCATAAGTAATTATGAGACGGCCTTTTATAAATCACAATACTTATCAATTACGCTTTTACACGCTCAACATAAGCGCCGGTTGCGGTATCAACTTTAACTTTATCGCCAATATTGATAAATAATGGTACGCGGATCTCTGCCCCTGTCTCTACAGTGGCAGATTTTAGCGCACTTGTTGAAGTATCTCCCTTAACGGCGGGCTCTGTATAGGTAATCTCCAATTCTGCCGACGCAGGCGCTTTGGCCATAATAGGCTCGTCGCTTTCAAAGGCTACTACTACGTTCATGCCTTCTTTTAAAAACTTAACACCGTTGCCAAATAAAAATTTAGGCACGTTATGCTGCTCGTAAGTGGCATTGTCCATAATTACCAGGTCATTACCATCTTCATACAAATACTGGTAATCACTGGTTTCTACGCGGGCAATGGTCACCTCTTCATCTGTACGGAAACGGTACTCTACCAATTTGCCGCTTTTTACGTTACGCATGCGGGCCTGGTAAAAGGCACGCAGGTTACCTGGTGTACGGTGTAAAAACTCCTCTACCTGCACTAACTCTCCGTTAAAACGAAGAATATTGCCACTTTTTATTTCTGATGCTTTTGACATAATTTAAATTGGACCACAAAATTATACAGTTAACCGCAAAATATCAAGCAGTTATTGTATGCTAACCGGGTCTCCTTCGGTATTTAGTTCAATAATATCATAGCCCAGTTTTTGCAGGCCGGGTAAAATGGCGGCTTTATCGCCCACCAGCAAAATGTTTATTTGCCCGGGTTTAAGCCAGGTATTAGCTGTCGCTTTTAATTGTGCTGCAGTAATAGTGGCAATTAATTGGTTTTGGGTATCTACATAATTTGCAGGCAAATTGTAGTCTAGTATCCGGGCAACAAAACGGGCTTTTTGTGCGCCTGTTTCATAGCGCAAGGCATCGCCTTGGCTAATTGCTTTTTTCATGTTGGCTATCTCGGCTGCAGTTGGCCCGTTTTGGCTATAATCGGTTAATTCTTTCATCAGTGATACCAAAGCACTGTCGGTAGCATTGGCGCGGATGCCGGATGAGAAATAGTAATCTGTCGAATATTTATCGCCCGAAACTCGGGTACTTGCACCGTAGGTCCAGCCCTTGGTTTCGCGCAGGTAGGTGTTAACACGACTGGTAAAATCGCCGCCAAGCGGATAGTTTGCCAGGTACAACTTGTAATAATCGCCGGTTGGGTCATATTTTAAAGAGGTGCCATAACCCACCCTAAACTCGGTTTGTGCCGCTTTTGGCACGTCAATTAAATAGATTTTGGTTTTGGTAACCGCAATGGCCGGTGCCGGTGCAGTAAGCGTGATCGCTTTTTTAGGCAGCTTATTTAAAAACCCAAGTTGGGGTAAAAGTTCAGCTTCGGTAATGTCACCTACCACAACCACTTTGGCACCGTTTGCAGTAATGTTATTATTGTAGTAAGCCTGTATATCGGCTAATGTGATATTTTTAACCGTTTGTTCGCTACCCGTTGCCTGGTTGCCTAAAACATTGGTTGCGCCATAGTTTAACTTGGCAAATGCTGCCGTGGCGATAGATGCCGGCTGCGATTTTTGAAGTTTGAACGATTCGAGCGTTTGTTTTTTATCGCGGCTAAAAGCGGCTTCTGTAAACAACGGATTCAGTAAGCGCTCTTGCAGCAAGGCCATGGTTTTGCTGAAATTGTTTTTGAGCGATTGTACCGAAAATACAATACCATCAATATCGCCGCTAACGCGGATACTGCTGCCCAGCTTTTGTAGCTCGATCCCAAATTTTTCTGCTGTGTAATTTTTAGTATCTTCCTGCATCATGGTGGCAAAAAGGCTGGTAATACCCGCTTTGCTTAAATCGCCGGATTCTAACAAACGCCCACCCGGAACAGTTAAGTTTAGGGTGATTAATGGGACCTCGGTATTTTGCACGCCGATAATTTTAGCGCCGGATGGCAGCTCTTTTTTATAGAATGGCGGGGCTTTAGTAACCGGCGTTGCGCCTAACGGGGGAGCCGTTTGGCGGTTAAAATTATCAACCGCTTTGGTGTACTTTAAGCCTGCATAACCATAGTTGGGTTTGTTGTAATGGGTAGAGTCTATTTTATAATTGTCTGCATGGGCAATTAATTGCTCCTGCCCTTTGGTTAATACGCTAAGTACAACAGCACCTTTACCCTTTATGTATTTGTGAAAAGCGTTCATTACATCTGCCTTGGTAAGCGAGGTGTACTCTTTTAATAGTTCGGCTGTTTTATTGGGGTTGCCGGTGTAGGTTTGAAACTCGGCCAATTGTGATACCTTGCCCGATACACTTTGCAGGCTGGTAATAAAGCCCGACTCGATACCGCCTTTAAATTTTTGAAGGTCATCATCTGTAACGCCGCGTTTCTCGAGCGAATCAAGCGAGGCCATGTAAAGCTGCTCCATATCTGCCAGGGTTTTGCCTGGCAATGGCACCAGACGAATTGTAAACTCTCCGGCCAGTTCTGATGCCTGGCTGGATGCTGATGCTTGTAAGGCCAGTTGTTTTTTAACCAGGTTTTGATATAAAATGGAGTTTTTACCCTGCCCTAATATTTCGGCAAGGCAATCAAGCGCGGGTACATCTTTGGTATAATCTGGTACGGTTGGGTAATCGATCACCAGCATGGGCAACTTGGCATAATTGTCTGTGTATGATGCATATCTGTTGGCGGTTAAACTAACCGGATCAACTTTAACGGGCTGTACTGCGGGGCAACGCGGGATGGCATCGAAATATTTCTCTACCATTTTTAATGTAGTGGCAGGATTAAAATCGCCTCCAATGGTAAGGGTTGCGTTATTTGGGCCGTACCACCGTAAAAAGAAATTCTTTAAGTCATTAACATACTGCGGTTCAAATCTTCGATATAGCCAATTGTTAACCACGAATAGGGATGGCCACAAGGGTATAGGTTTTTACTGGCATACTCTGAAGCCAGGCCATAAGGCCGGTTATCATAATTTTGGCCGCGTTCATTTTTAACGGTGGCGCGTTGCACTTCAAAGCGGTCTTGTGTAACTTGGCCTAATAAAAAGCCCATCCGGTCTGCTTCCAGCCAGATCATGTTTTCTAGTAAGTTATTGGGAACGGTTTCGTAATAATTTGTGCGGTCGCGATTGGTAGAACCATTGTTGGTACCGCCATTGCCAATGGTAATCTTGTCATGTACCCCTTTCGGCGCATCGTCAGATCCTTCAAACATCATGTGTTCAAAGAAGTGGGCAAAGCCCGATTTGCCGATCTCTTCGCGAGCCGAACCTACGTGGTAGGTTACATCCACATGCACTAATGGGTCCGAGTGGTCTTCGGCAAGGATAAGCGTTAGCCCGTTGGGTAATACGTACTTTTCGTAAGGTATTACAATTTCGTTGCCTTTTTTGGTTACTTTTTCAACCAGCTTTGCCTGGCCTAATGCGGTACCGGCAATGGCAATAGCCGACACTAAGGTGAGTACGTGTTTATTCATTTAAAAGCAGATAATATTATGTTACAATAATAGCATTAGACGGCCAAATCTTTACTGTGTTACAGGCTGATTTTTATAGTCGGCTATGTGGAGCTGGTGTTTGCAAAAATCGTATTCGTGGAGCTGGTTTGAGCAGATGATGGTTAACCTGCCGGCAGCAAATTGCTGTACCAGATCGCGGTACCAGTCAATACCCTGCGTATCCAGGTTTGAGGTAGGTTCATCCAGCATTAGTATTGCCGTGTCTGAACAAAAAGCCAAGGCCAGTTTCAGCCGTTGTTTCATGCCCGAAGAGAAGTATTTGATCAGCTTATTGGCACTGGTATTTAAGTTAAGCAGGGTAATAATATCTGCTTTACTTGTGCCCGGTAACAGTGGTTTAAACTTGAAATGAAAATCAATCATTTCATTTAGTGTAAAGTCCTCTATTAGTTCCAGGTAAGGGGCGGCCAGGCTCAGGTGCTCATAAATTGCTTCAGTAGCAATTGCTTCGCCTTTAAAAGTATAAGTTATTTTGCCTTTCGACGGGCCTAGGCTGCCATTAAGGATTTGCAGCAGTGTTGATTTGCCTGATCCATTAGAGCCCAGGATAGCATAACTATTGCCCGATGTAAACGTGTAGTTGATGTTCTTAAAGATCCAGTCGCGGTTAAAACGCCGGCCTACATCGTTGAGGTAAATGGTGATGGAGGGTTCATTGGTCATAGTTGATAGTTCATGGAATTAATTTCTGAAACGAGTGTCTTAAAAATATGGCGATGAACTATCAACTATGATCTATAACGAAGAAGAATTAACTATTTCCAAAACCCTTCATGATACCGCGCTGAGAGCTGGTAATGAAGTTAAGGATCTCGTCGCGTTCTTCAGTTGGCCTGAAATCGGCTTCGATAATTTCCATGGCTTTGCTCACGTTGTTGTTTTTTACAAACAGTGTGCGGTAAATATCCTGTATCTCGTTGATCTTGTCTTCGCTAAAACCGCGGCGGCGTAAACCAACTGAGTTAATACCTGCGTAAGATAATGGCTCGCGTGCAGCCTTTACATAAGGAGGTACATCTTTACGCACCAGCGAACCGCCGGTTACAAAAGCGTGTGAGCCAACTTTACAAAACTGGTGGATAGCCACCATGCCCGCTAACACTACGTGATCGCCAATGGTAATGTGGCCGGCCAGTGTGGTATTGTTTGAGAAGATGCAGTTATCACCGATCTGGCAATCGTGCGCAACGTGGCAATAAGCCATAAGCAGGCAGTTGCTGCCAATTTCGGTGCGCCAATGGTCTTTGGTGCCACGGTTAATGGTTACACATTCCCTGATGGTGGTATTGTCGCCAATAATTACCAGTGTATTTTCTCCTTTGAACTTCAAATCCTGTGGGATACCGGAAATTACAGCTCCCGGAAAAATACGGCAGTTCTTACCAATACGTGCGCCTTCCATAATGGTGGCGTTTGAACCGATCCAGGTGCCTTCGCCTATTTCTACATCCTTGTGGATAGTAACAAAAGGCTCGATTACCACATTGTCAGCTATTTTAGCCTGTGGATGTATATATGCTAACGGCTGAATCATGATTCTTTATATTTTACGATCTGAGCCATTAATTCGGCTTCTACTACAACTTTTTCTCCTACCATACCAATGCCTTTCATTTGTGCAATACCACGACGTATAGGTGATATCAGATCACATCTGAAAATAAGGGTATCTCCTGGTAAAACCTTGTCTTTAAAACGCGCATTCTCAATTTTCAGAAAAAGTGTTAACCAGTTTTCGGGATCGGGAACGGTGTTTAATACCAATATACCTCCTGTTTGCGCCATGGCCTCAATTTGTAATACCCCCGGCATAACAGGTGCGCCCGGGAAGTGGCCTACAAAGAAAGGCTCGTTCATGGTTACTGCTTTTAAACCAACAACGTGGGTTTTGGTTAGCTCTAATATTTTGTCTACCAGCAGCATTGGCGGGCGGTGCGGCAAAATATTCATGATCTGTACAGTATCATAAACCGGTTTCATGTTAGGGTTGTAAACCTTTACATGTTTGCGGCTTCTTTCTTTTTTAATCAGCGCCTTTATTTTTTTGGCGAAGGCTACGTTTGCAGCGTGGCCCGGCCTGGCAGCCATAATGTGGCCGCGTAGCGGTACGCCAACCAGGGCAAGGTCGCCAATCATGTCCAGCAGCTTGTGGCGTGCAGGCTCGTTCTGGTGCCTTAGCTCAATATTGTTTAAAATCCCTTGCGGGGCCACGCCAATATCTTCGCGATTGAAAAGCTTGGCCAGTTTTGCCATTTCTTCGGCATCAATAGTTTTATCAACAACTACAATGGCATTGTTAATATCTCCGCCTTTAATGAGGTCATGGGCTAAAAGCATTTCCAGTTCATGCAAAAAGCAAAAAGTACGGCACGATGCAATTTCTTTTTTAAACTCAGACATGGTTGAGATACTTGCATGCTGGCTGCCCAGCACAGGCGAGTTATAATCAACCATACAAGTAAAGCGATAATCATCGAGCGGCATAGCCACCATATCTACCTTGCGGTCTGGCTCAGAATAATGAATGTTGTATGGAATGTGGTAATATTCGCGATCTGCATCCTGTTCTTCAAACCCTGCTTCGGTAATGGTATCAACAAAAGGCATTGAGCTGCCATCCATAATAGGCGTTTCGGGGCCGTTAACATCAATCAGTACGTTATCAAGTTCGCAGCCAACTAAAGCAGCCAGCACGTGTTCTACCGTACTAACGCTGGCGCCGTTTTGTGTTATTGTGGTACCGCGTGAGGTATCGGTTACATTGTCAACATCGGCGTCAATAATTGGCGCGCCTTCCAGATCAACCCGTCTGAATTTAAATCCGTGGTTTTCGGGCGCTGGATGGAAGGTCATTGTGACACTTTCACCAGTATGTAAACCTGTGCCCGATACGGCAACCGCTGTCTTAATGGTTCTTTGTTTTACGTTCATAACTTGTAGGGGAGACTGCATCAAATTTTGAGTCATATGCTGATATTGCGTAATTCAGCAATTATTTTTTCGAGTTCGTTTATTTTCTTTTCCAACTCGGGCAGCCTGTTAATAACTACTTGCGAGCGCATATTGCTTGCATAAGGAACGGCAGGCGAACCGGCCCATTTCTTGCTTTCTTCTGTAATAGAGCGGCCTATACCGGATTGTGCCTGTATTTGCGAGCCTTTAGCTATGCTAATGTGCCCAACAATACCAGCCTGGCCGCCAATAATTACATTTTCGCCTATTTTGGCACTGCCGGATATACCGGTTTGCGAGGCTACTACTGTATTTGCCCCAATTTCAACATTGTGCGCAATTTGTATCAGGTTGTCCAGTTTTACGCCATGAGATATAATGGTCGATCCCATCGTAGCCCTGTCTATTGTTGTATTGGCGCCAATTTCGGCATTATCTTCAATAATAACGTTACCAATCTGGCTTACCTTATTATAGGTGCCATCTGCAGTTGGGGCAAACCCAAAACCATCGCCGCCTATAACTGCGCCAGAGTGTATAATTACATTATTACCAATAATACAGTCGAAATATATTTTTACACCGGCAAAAAGTGTGGTGTCGTTACCAACGCATACATTATCGGCCAAATAAGTGTTTGGGTAAATTTTAGTGTTATTACCAACTTTAACCCCGGGGCCAATATAGCTAAAAGCGCCAATGTATACATTCTCGCCAATTTGGGCCGACTCGTGTATAAAGCAGGGTTGCTCTATGCCGGTTTTGTTAAGCTTAACGGTATTGTACTTTTCGAGCACAACAGAAAAAGCGCTGTAGGCATTATCAACCCGTATTAACGTGGCGTTAACAGGTTCTGTTAATACAAGGTCATTGTTAATAATAACAACAGAGGCATGGGTGCTGTATAAATATTGCTCATACCTCGGGTTGGCCAAAAAAGATAAGGAGCCAGGGGTGGCATCTTCTATTTTAGCTAACTGATTTACTATAGCTTTTGGGTCGCCATCTATGGTGCCATTTAGCAGTAAACCTATTTCAAGTGCAGTGAATTGCATCGGGCAAATTTAAATGTTAATATCGAAGCAACAAATTATTATAATATAGGCTAAATACGTTTTATATCAGGTCTTTGGTATAACACAATATATATTTTTCAACAGGTTTGGCCAATGCTTCCAGGTTTAAGTTGTCACTTGCCTTGGTAATATCACGCGTTTCTCCGTTGTTCATCAGTATTAAAATATTGCCTTCGTCAAGCTTATAAGCATAATTGCTAATGGCATCGGTAAATACAAAATAAGCGGCCTCAGTTTCGGTTATGCTATATTTTTCAACCGCATTAGCAGTTAATCGTTTTACGAAATCTTCATCGGCAGGGTTATTGGTAATATCAACATGGTATAGGTGCCGGTGTATAAAATTAGTGCAAAGCATTGATAAAACTTTATCGCTGTGGCTCATCCATACTTTTACGGCTGCCATAATATCTGTATCGTCCAGGCAGGTAAAAGTTTTTAAATGTTGCTCTTCGTTCATAAACATTTCCTTACTGATACTATTTATAAGGAAATGGTTTAATGCCGGTGTAGAAAAAAGTTTTTCACCTGCCAATGCGAGCTCTCTGGCACGTTTTAATATTTTCCCTAACAGATGCTCGCCCGATACTACGGTTTTATGCAGATATACCTGCCAGTACATCAGCCGGCGTGCAATCAGGAATTTTTCTATCGAATAAATCCCCTTTTTTTCAACCACAATATAATCATCGGCAACATTAAGCATTTTTATGATCCTGTCTGAGCTGATCACCCCTTCAGACACGCCTGTAAAAAAACTGTCGCGGTTTAGATAATCCATCCGGTCCATATCCAGCTGGCTAGATACCAGCTGATGCAGAAAGCGTTTAGGATAAGTATTGTTGAATATTTCGATAGCCATGGTAAGCTGGCCGCCGAAGGTTTGGTTTAGCCGGTCCATCAACAAAACAGAAATATCTTCGTGCGAGATACCCTGCACAATGGTTTTTTCGAGTGCGTGCGAAAACGGCCCGTGGCCAATATCGTGCAGTAAAATGGCTATGGTAACGGCTTCCTGCTCGTCGGGCGCAATAACGTGGCCTTTGGCGCAGAGGGTTTCAACCGCCATGCTCATGAGGTGCATAGCGCCCAAAGCATGGTGAAAACGGGTATGCAGCGCGCCCGGATAAACCAGGTGCGTCATTCCCAGTTGTTTAATGTATCTTAACCGCTGAAAGTAAGGATGCTCGATCAGGTCAAACACCAATTCGGTGGGTATGGTTATAAACCCGTAAACCGGATCGTTAATAATTTTCTTTTTATTCAAAGCAGCGTACTTACGTGTTGCAAAAGTGTTAATTTATTGTAAACCTTACTATAGGTATCTGTTAAATATTGTTAATTACTTATAATTACGTGCAACAAATAGGTTTACTAAAAGTTATACCTTGATATAATATACTATAAAGATGCAGGAAACCACAATTTTATGGGCAGATGACGAAATCGATCTGCTAAAACCACATATACTGTTATTAAGCGAAAAAGGTTACAAGGTAACAACTGTAACTAACGGCCGCGATGCCGTTGATGCGTTTAAAGGCAGTTATTTTGATCTGGTTTTCCTGGACGAAAACATGCCCGGGCTAACCGGCCTCGAAACATTATCGGAAATTAAAGCGATAAATAATGATGTGCCGGTAGTATTAATTACCAAAAATGAAGAAGAGCCGATGATGGAAGACGCCATCGGATCGAAAATAGATGATTATCTGATTAAGCCGGTAAACCCTAAACAGGTTTTACTAACCATTAAAAAGTTTACCGAGAATAAAAGGCTGGTAACAGAGAAAACTACCATGGCCTATCAGCAGGACTTCCGCCAGCTGGGCATGACCCTTAACGATAATCTGAGCTACCAGGAGTGGGTTGATGTTTATAAGAAATTAATTTACTGGGAGCTTGAACTGGAGAAGTTACAAGACTCTGGCATGCACGAAATATTGACTTTGCAAAAGGCCGAAGCAAATGTGCAGTTCTCTAAATTTATTGAAAGAAACTACCTCGACTGGATTAAAAATCAGGACAAGGCGCCTACCTTATCCCACCAGTTATTTAAGAAAAAAGTTTTCCCTAAGCTGGAAGGTGGCCAGCCGGTGTTTTTTATACTGATAGATAATTTAAGGTACGACCAGTTTAAGATCATCAACCCGATCATCAGCGAATATTTCAGGCTGGAAGAGGAAGATACTTATTACAGTATTTTACCAACTGCAACCCAGTACGCACGGAATGCCATATTTGCCGGTTTAATGCCGCTTGATATGGAAAAACGTTTCCCTAACATGTGGCAAAATGATGAAGACGAAGGCGGTAAAAACCTGCACGAATCTGATTTCCTGAGCGACCATGTTAAACGTGCGGTACGTAAAGAGTGCAAGGTTTCGTATCACAAAATTCTGAATATCGACGAAGGACGGTCATTGAATGAATCGGTGAATAACCTGATGAATAACGACCTGAATGTGGTGGTATATAACTTTGTTGATATGCTTTCGCACGCCCGTACCGATATGCAGATGATCCGCGAGCTGGCTAGTGACGATGCTGCCTACCGTTCGTTAACACTGTCATGGTTTGAGCACTCGCCCTTGTTTGAACTGTTGAAATTTTTATCAACCAAACAGGTGAAAGTGATTATCACGACAGACCATGGTACCATTCGTGTAAAAAACCCGAGCAAGATCATCGGGGACCGTAATACCAACACCAACCTGCGCTACAAACAAGGAAAGAACCTGAATTTTAACGCCAAGGATGTTTTCCATGTGCGCAACCCGCACGATGCGATGCTGCCTAAACTGCACGTAAGCTCGAGTTTTGTGTTTGCCAAAAGCGATAGTTACTTTGTTTACCCGAATAACTACAACCAGTTTGTGAATTTTTATAATGAATCTTTCCAACACGGCGGGATCTCTTTAGAAGAAATGATCATCCCGGTGGTTACTTATGGCAGTAAGTAATATTTAGTATATTTGAGTATGGTAGTAGAGATTAAAAGCAGCAAAGATATTAGCAAAGCTAAAAAGGCTATCGACAATAATCAGCCGGATAAAAAATTTAACGCATATAAATTTTGTGGGGTTTTAAAAGTAGATGAAGATCCTTTAAAAATCCAACAACAACTTCGCGATGAGTGGAGGTAAGCTGTTTGTAGATACAAATATTTGCATCTATCTCTTAAATGGAGATACCAACGTAGCGGACTTACTGAATAACCGCTATGTTTACATTTCTATCATAACAGAGATAGAGCTTTATGCATACCATAGTAATAATGAAGCTGCAAATAAGGCATTAGATGAATTTATTAACGATGTAAATATTATTAATATCGATAAATCAATTAAAGAACACTCGATAAAAATAAGGAAATATAGTAAATTAAAAGTTCCTGATACTATTATTGCAGCTTCTGCTTTGGCATTGAAGCTACCATTACTTAGTGCTGATAAAGCATTTAAAAGAATTGAAGACCTGGACTTAATGCTTTATGAGCCATTTACCACTTAACTTAAACGTTAACTCTTTAACAGAACTTGCTTCGGCTGCTCAACAAATTATTGACCATGCCAAAGACCAGCGCATCTTCTTATTCTACGGCGATATGGGCGCAGGCAAAACCACGTTCATCAAATCGCTGTGCGAGGGTTTGGGCGTTACAGAATCTGTAACCAGCCCCACGTTCTCTATTGTGAATGAGTATCGCGGAGCTAATGCAACTGTTTACCATTTTGATTTTTATCGCCTTAAAAGCCAAAGCGAGGCATTTGATATGGGTTATGAAGAATATTTTTATTCGGACGCTTACTGCTTTATCGAATGGCCCGAGAAAATAGCCGACCTGTTACCAGATCATTATCTGCGGGTTAATATTAAGACAGTGAGCACCTCTGCCCGCGAAATTATTGCCGAACATGTTTAATTTTACTATCTTCATCGTCCAGAGGATTACAGCGCATGAGTTCAGGGTTATATAGTGGGTTTTCTGATGTTGCCAAACAGGCAATGATGCAGCCCCAGGAGTCAATGCTTGAAGTAAAAAGCAGGAAAGACAAACTTTACATAGGCATACCAAAAGAGATTTCCTTTCAGGAAAACCGCATTGCTTTAACGCCATTATCGGTTGCGTTGTTGGTAAACAACGGCCACGATATTATAATGGAAAGCAATGCCGGGCAGGCCGCCAACTTTTCTGACAAAGATTATAGCGAGCAGGGTGCACAAATTGTGTACGATAGCAAACAAGTTTACGAGGCAGCCGATATTATCATCAAAATTGCCCCGCCAACCCTCAAGGAAGTTGAGCTGATGAAGCCCGGACAAATCCTTATTTCTACCCTGCAATTATCAACCCTTAAAGGCGATTGCCTGCAGGCAATGATTAATAAAAAGATCACGGCCCTGTCGTTCGAGCATTTGCAGGACGAAGGCGGTTCGCTAACGGTGATCCGCGCCATGAGCGAAATTGTGGGCGCAACATCCATCCTTATCGCGGCCGAATACCTGAGCAATGTATTTGATGGCAAGGGTTTAATGCTTGGTGGTATAACAGGTGTTCCGCCTACCGAAATCGTGATTTTAGGTGCCGGTACCGTAGGCGAATATGCTGCGCGCACGGCCATATCATTAGGTGCAGAAGTGAAAGTTTTCGACCCCTCTATTTACAAGCTTCGCCGGTTACAAAATAATATCGGCACCCGTGTATTTACATCTGTAGTGCAGCCTATTGTGCTGGAGAAGGCCATTACCACTTGCGATGTAGCTATTGGCGCCATGCGTGCCGAAGACGGCCGCAGCCCATGCATTATATCAGAAAGTACAGTAAGCCGCATGAAGCCAAACTCTGTGGTGATTGATGTAAGTATAGACCAGGGGGGCAATTTTGAAACCTCTGAAGTTACTAACCATACCAACCCGGTTTTTCGTAAGTACGATGTAATTCATTATTGCGTACCCAATATTGCATCGCGCGTAGCGCGTACCGCTACTTATGCGCTAACCAATATTTTTACCCCCATATTGCTTGATATTGGCGAACATGGCGGGCTAAAAAACGTGATCTGGCAAAAAGCCGGCGTACGTAATGCAGTATATATTTACCAGGGGCACCTCACTAATAAACACATAGGCGACCGTTTTAACATTCCAAGTAAAGACCTGGATCTGTTGATCGTATCGCACCGATAACCTGCTTCATATCATGATTAAACCTTACCCCATAAAGTCACTTTTGTGCTTACTGCTGGTGCTTGCCTGCAATAATTTATTTGCCCAAACAGATCTTCAAAAAGCGTGGAAAGCATTTTATGCCAATAACCGTGCAGAATCTCGCACATTGTTTACCGAGGCGGCTAAGCAGAATCAATCTGTCGGCGAAGCATTATTGGGCTTGAGCCTTTTGGCCCAGTTAGATAAACCGGCATCAGAATCATTTGATTATTTTACTAAGTTTTGCGCCCAAACTAAAAATGCGCAACCATACATTTATGCCTTGTGGACAACCGCATCTGTCAATGACGGGTCTGGCAAAAAAACACCGCAGCAATTACAGTTCTTTAAAGAAATAGCTGCAGGCCACCAGTATGACGGTATGCTGCCGGCCATGGCAAGCCAAATGATAGGCAAGCATTACGAAAGCGGCAAAATGTATGATAAAGCCGATGCCGAATATAAAAACATGGGGCCGATTGATAACTGGCAGATCACCGGAGAGTTCGAAAATATATCAACCAGTGGCTTCGATAAAAAATATGATGATATATTGGCACACCCAGAAGCCAGCGCAATATTTACCTCTAAACAGGGCACCAAAATAGGCTGGCGCGAAGTTACAGCCCCACGCCACGACCACTGGCTTGATTTTGAATTTTATAACAACGCACATAATACCATCGTATTTGCACAAAACTTTGTAAAGGCAGATGAAGATCAAACCGTGCAATTACGTATCGGAGTATCCGGTTCGGTAAAAGTTTGGGTAAATGATGCCCTGGTATTATCAGAAGCTGATGAGCGGAATAATGACCTGGATACCTATATCCAGCATGTTAAATTAAACAAGGGTTACAACCGCATTTTAGTACAACTTGGCGAAAGCTATTGTAATAACCTCAACTTTATGGTGAGGCTAACAGATGATAAAGGCTATGTATTGCATAACCTTGCTTATACCGCACAACCACAACCCTATACCAAAGCAGGCGCATATAATTTAGCAGCCGTTCAGCCGGTTGGGATTACCTTTTTTGCCGATAAAATTAAGCAAGACCCGGATGACGATTTGTCGAAAATATTATTGGCCGAAGCCTACCTGCGTAACGATCGCACTTTTGAAGCACGCCGATTGGTTGATGATCTGAAGAAAAAGTATCCGGATAATACTTTCCTGAATACAATGCTGCTGCAAATATTTGCCCGTGA
This sequence comes from Mucilaginibacter polytrichastri, assembly GCF_001911425.1. GTDB lineage: Bacteria > Bacteroidota > Bacteroidia > Sphingobacteriales > Sphingobacteriaceae > Mucilaginibacter > Mucilaginibacter polytrichastri. The sequence goes on from NZ_MPPL01000001.1 coordinate 5,134,304, forward strand.
GGATAACCGTACCGGTACCGAAACTACTAAAGAAGCCATCAAAAACGCCGACCCGCATGCCGAACAAGCGTTAATGTACAAATACACCGAGTTATTTACCCAAAAGGAATTTGATAAAGCTACCGGAGTAATTAAAGAACTAGAAGCTAATTATCCCGATCAGCAGGAATTCATTTATTCGGCTAAAATTGGCCTTGCCGGTTCAAATAAAAACCAGGACGAGGTAGTGCGGCTGGGCGAAGAGGCCTACCTGAAGTTTCCGGATAACCGCGACCTGGTACAGTTAAAATATGCCATTGAAAAAGAACTGCATAAAAATGTACCTGCTGCTATAGCTGTGCTTAAAAAGTATGCAGATACTAACGATGATTATGGCATGACCAAAATACTGGCTGAGGCATATTTTACCGCAGGCAATGCAGACCTGGGCTACAAGGTATTGCAGGATGAGATTGCCAACAAGCCATATGCAACCGGGATATACTCCTACATCGGCAACCATTATTACGATCAGCAGCAGTATGCAAAATCAGAAGAAAATTACCTGAAAACCATACAAATTGCACCCACCGTTAGTACTTACTATGCCTCGCTAGGTAAAATAAATGAGATGAGTAATCATAAAGATCAATCTGTAAGCTACTACCAAAAGGATTTGCAATTGAACCCGAATGATTATGAAACGATAAAAGCATTGCGTAAGCTGCAAAGCAAAAAGGATGTGTTCTCGTACTTTACCGAGCCAGATATTGATGCCATAATAAAGGCAGCACCTAAAGCCGCAGACTATCCTGATGATAACTCGGTAATATTAAATGAAGAAGAGCAGAAGGTGGTTTATGAACAAGGCGGCTCTGAAACCCGTAAGTTTTTAACAGTAAAGATCTTAACACAGAAAGGCATCGAAAGCTGGAAACAATATAATATTGATACCGATAGCTGGCAGAACCTGGTTGTTGAAGCTGCCGAAGTTATTAAAGTTAACGGTAGTAAAGTACCCGCCGAGCGAAATGAGGGCACCCTGGTATTTACCAATTTAGAAGTGGGCGATGTTGTAAACATGCGTTACAAAGTACAGAACTATGAAAAAGGACGCTTAGCCGGTTACTTTTGGGATTCGTTTTACTTTACGCACGGTAAGCCTTATGTTACCACTAAATATTCATTGCTGATTAGTAAGAATCAGAAGTTTACTTCAACCTTCTCGCTAAAGGCTATTACGCCGGTAAAAACATCGGCCGATGAGTTTGATCTGTATGTATGGCAAAACAGTAAACAAGCCAGCCTGCAGTACGAAGATAAAATGCCACCGATAGATGATATAGCCAACGTGCTTTATTTGACCTCTATCCCCAACTGGAAATTCGTTTCGGACTGGTATAATGATATGGCCACGGCAAAGGCCCGCACCAACTATGAGGTTAAGCAGGTGATCAGCGATCTGTTTACCAGCAAGCCAAACCTTACCCAAATGCAAAAGGTAGAGAAGATCTATAATTACATTACCAGTAATATCAGCTACAGCTCGGTTTCGTTCCGCCAAAGTGGGCTCATTCCTCAAAACCCGTCAACGGTTATTAATACCCGCATTGGTGATTGTAAGGATGTAGCTACCCTGTTTGTGGCTATGTGTAAAGAAGCCGGGATTAAAGCGCACCTGGTGCTGGTTAAAACCCGCGATAATGGCTTGTTAACAATGCCGCTTCCATCTATCGATTTTAACCATTGTATGGCTAAGGTAAACCTGGATAACCAGGATTATTATATTGAGTTAACCTCTCAGTATCTGCCATTCCGTTGTTTATATAGTAGTTCGTTAAACTCAACCCTGCTGGATATTAATGACGAGAGTGTGCCTGTAGATGCGATTAGTTACCTGCACCCGGCTACCCGTAAGCAAAACAATGTAAAACGTAATACCAGCATTTTGCTTAATGCTAAGAATATGGTTATTACCGAAAAAACGGTTGAAACCGGTTCGATGGCTGGTGGTTTGCGTGAGTCATATGGCGAGCTTTCGCAAAAAGACAGGATTAAACGATTGAAGGAAGCGATTTCGAGTACCTATCCCGATGTAGAAATAACTAATTTGGTGTACAAAAATATCGAGAGGCTGAATCCTACCGATACGGTTTATGTAAACCTGAGCTACCAGCTGAGTAATGTAACCAAAGCTATCGGTGGCATGTCTATTTTTAATTTGCCATGGTCTAGCAAGATCTCTGCGAATGATTTGCAGGTATCCATGCCGCGTACTTCGGGTATCGATTTGTCGCAAATGTTTTTCCTGGATAATGATGTGGAAAGTATCACTATTAACTTGCCTCCCGGCAAAAAAATGGTAGAATCAATTACCCCCGTTATCCTTAGTAGCGACATTATTGAGTACAGTATTGTGCCGAAACAACTGGGCAATAAACTGATACTTACCCGCACCTTTAAATTAAAAAAGGATTTTGTGCCGGTTGATAAAGTAGCCCAGTTTAATACCTTCTTTAAAAAGATGGTAGAGGCCGATAATAAAGAGTTAGCTATGCGCTAAAGCAGGCATCCGGGATAAGGTGCAACCCCCACATTCCCGGATGTTTTATTTCCACAATTAAGGCAGTTGCGTGGTATGATGCGATTGCCTGTAGCGGCTTATATATACCGCAACTTTTCCATCAGCATTAATTACAACATTGCCGAAAGTTTGGGTCGCGATTACGGGTATCTGAGGTGCCTTTCTCGGCATGCCTTACAATAAATACTGTTGTTTTTTGCGCAAAGGCACCAAAATTGCATAGCACCCAAGTGATTAATAAAAGTTTAACTAAACTTTTATAGGGTAATAATGCTTTAATCATAAATAATAAAATTGTTGTTTAAGGAAAAATATGCTGAAACGGCAATTTAATACAAGTGTATGAAGATATTTAACAAACAGAATCTAAGCAAGTGGTGGTGTTTACTGAAAACCACGTTCATGAGTTTTTCTAACGATAATGGCTTAAAACTGAGTGCATCGTTAGCCTATTATACAGTTTTTTCTATAGCACCATTACTGATATTAATTATATCATTAGCCGGTTTATTTTTGGGGCACGATGCAATTACTAATAGCTTATATCCACAAATTAAGGGGTATGTAGGTGGCCCGGCGGCTGCTCAAATTCAGGATATGCTTAAAAACCTGGAACTGTCTGGCAAAACAGGTATTGCGGTAGTAATTGGTATTATAACCCTGATGCTTGGTGCCAGCAGCATATTTGTAGAAATTCAAGATTCGCTAAATATTATTTGGCGCGTTAAAGCCAAACCTAAAAAAGGCTGGGTAAAGCTGCTCCAAAATCGTTTTTTATCTTTCTCACTTATTGTAAGCCTTGGTTTTTTGTTGTTGGTTTCCATGGCCTTAAACTTGTTGATACTGGCATTAAGCAATAAAATTCAGCATTTTTTACCGGGGATAACCGTATGGGTTATTAATGGTATTAACGTAGCCATTGCTTTTGTAGTAATATCTATGCTGTTTGGAATTATATTTAAGGTTTTGCCCGATGTTAAGATCAGTTGGAAGGATGTCCGCTCGGGCGCTTTCTTTACTGCGGTGCTGTTTATGATTGGTAAATATATCATCGGGTTATATATCCAGTACTCGGCCAATAGTTCTACCTATGGTGCTGCAGGTTCTATCATTATTATTTTATTATGGATCTATTACACAGCAGCCATTCTGTACATAGGTGCTGAGTTTACGCAGGTATATGCCGAAGCTAACGGCAGCCATATAGAGCCGGCCGAGTATGCTGTACATGTAAAACAAACAGAGGTAGAGCAGAATGTTAAAGTGCTGCCACCTCAAAACCCCGATATAGAGGGTAAGTTAAAGGAAACTAATTAATCAGTTTGCCACTTAGGTCGACCTGGCGCGCAAAGGGGTTTAAAAATTTATTGGCTAGTACGGCAAACTCCCGGCGGGTAACCGGGCGGTTAAGATCGAAGTTGTCTTTAAATTTGTACTTGCTTTTCCATTGCTTCTGCAAGTCTGTTTGCAAGGGTTTGGGCTCTGCAAGGGTAATTTCGCTGATAAAAGATAGCAGGTTGCCTACTGTAATATATGCTCCCGGCTTTGTTTTATTAAACCATAAAAAGCCGCGGGTATAAATTTCATTGATTACAGGTTTAACCTCTGCCGTGCGCACCAGTGAATCGGGCGCGAAAACAACCTTTAGCGTATTGCCAGTTGATGCCTGCATTTTTGTTTGCAACAAGCCTGTTGCGCTTACCTGTTGTATCGCTCTAAAGTCGGGGTCGGCTAAGGGAATATCACTTAGCGGTAACAAATAGCCTTTAAAGTCCAAAATTTCTCCTTGTATTGCCCGCACATTTAGATGCTGCGTTGTGGTTTTAAAGAAGGCACAAAATGCAGCAACGGTACCGGCTCCCTGGCCCAGTGTCATTTGTACAGCCGGGTTACAGGTACTCGCACCCACCAAATGTGTAACCGATATCGCATTTTCGGTAACAATTAGGTTATCCAGATCTTTAACCACCACCGCTCCTAATGGAATACTATAAGCCGGAAATGGCGGGTAATCTACAGGTGATATCATATTCTGATCGGGCATGGCATCACCTACCCCTATCGAAGTACGGTATAGTTTTGAGGCCCGGTTATAAGGCGTATAAATATCATCCATTACCATGCGCACATCGCCTTTAATATGGCGGTACTCGCGTATGTAGGGCATGTAAGGTAAATGACCGGGTGTGTTAAAATTTTCATCAAAGCCCAGGTTTTTGTAGCCAAGCTCGGTTTGCAGGTAATAGATAAGCCCCAGGGTTTGCAGCCGTAATGCTTTAAAAAAATCCTGTCGTTTATTGGGTGCTAATTGTTCTGTAGTTGCCGCGTACCGGTTTCCGCACTCGGCCCAATTAATGAGGTATTCGTCATTAGGAAGCTTTCCTTCGGTCAATAGCTTTTTAATGTCTTTGTTTTTCAGGCAGGTATATAGGTTGGCATTATAGTTTTCGGGTTGTGGGATGGTTTTATCGGCTGTGCTGCTATAGTCTTTCAAAATAATGGCCCAGGTTAAATCACGGATATTGGCCGATGCTGCTTCTGGTGCTAATTTTTCCCCGGTATCTTGTCGTCCTTCTGTGCCGCTTGTCAGGGTTGCGCCTGCTTTGGCTGCCACGTCGGCAAACTCGGTAGCATCTATTAAAACATGTGCTTTAATTGTTGTGGATTTACCATTTTGCATAATGGTTACATCCCAGCCGGTATCATCTTTTTTAACGTTAGTCCACGGAGTGTTGAGTTTTACGGTTAGGTTTTTAACCGTGTCGGCCATTTTTTTGAGGGTGGCTGCGCCTGTGTATGGCTCGAACCTGAGTGTGGCATTGTAAGTGGTATCGTAACCCGGTGTCTTTTTGTAAAACTCTGTCACCTTTTTACGGAACTCACCATAAATCCCCGATGGAATATTTTTATTAGCATCCAGTATGCATATGCCGCCGGCAGTCATGCTGCCACCCAGCCAGGGGCCGGGTTCAACTAATATGGTTTTAATTTTGCTGCGGGCACACTGTATAGCTGCTGCTGTACCGCTTGCACTGCCACCAATTACCAGTACATCTGTTTTTATAGTTTCGGCATAAACCGTGTTAATGCAATAGAGGCAAAGGAAAAACAGGATCTTTTTTATCATTTCTGTTTACAATAGCTCGTACAAAACCTTAATTTGGCGCAATACTTTACAGAGGCAAATTTAATTGACGCAAGTATATTATAAATTATTATGAAACCTGTTTTTAACTGTTAAAACAGCCTCCTACAATTAACAAAAATCCAATGATTGACGACAGCCTGAGATACCCCATCGGAAAGTTTACGCCCCCTGCCGCTTATACGCAAGAAGATATAACCGCATGGATAGCTGATATTAAAGCCCTCCCTATGCAAGTGCGTAATGCAGTGATTGGGTTAACCGATCTGCAACTTAATACGCCTTACCGCCCCGGCGGGTGGACAATTAAGCAGGTAGTACACCATATGGCAGATAGCCACATGAACTCGCTAATAAGGTTTAAGTGGGCTTTAACAGAAGAAAACCCCACCATTAAAACATACCATGAAGACAAATGGGCTACCCAGCCCGACTATGCTTTGCCGGTTGAATCATCATTGAAAATGCTGGAGGGCATTCACCAACATCTGGTTGCATTGCTCGAATCATTTTCTGAAGCTGAATGGAACCGAACATTTTATCACCCCGAAGCCCAGATAGAAATATCTTTAAAACGTAACCTGGGTATATACTCATGGCACGGCCGCCATCATTTAGCACATATACAGAACACGCAGTTTTAATAATAGTTCATTTTAAAAAAGGAAGGCGCAGTTTATTATCCCGAACTGCGCCTTCCTTTTTTCGGTTCGTAAGCGCTTACATATCCATGTCCATCATATCATGATCGTGCTTTTTCATTTTCATAAATGATGGGCTGATGCGCAGGTAAACTTCCAGCCCTATTGGTGCTGTGCCATACAGCGATTGAAGGGCCGATGGCGAAATGTTTACCGTGCCCTGCAAGCCGGCACGCAAATCTGTGTTTTTAATAATTTTACCGAGCGTGCGATTAATGCCCAGCGTAAAGGCATTAATGTTGTAGTTTGGATTATAACCCGTAGTATGGCTCTCCAGGTCCAGTTCATCGGCATCCTTTCGCACAAACTCATATTTGCCATAAATAGCAGTTTTATGCATTTGCAGGTTGCTTTCCAGCAAAACCGATGGTAGCGTTTTACCGTTATCGCTATAATGGTTTTGCCCATAAACAACGGTGGTTGCCAGATAGCTATCTGCATTTAATTTTTTGGTATGCATGGCCGACGCGGTAAACCGCTTTACATTTTGAGCCGGCTCTATCTCTTCGGGGCTATGGATCCAGCCATTAGAAACCTGCAAAGACCACTCTTTGGATGGGCTATAGGATAGCCTTACCGAGTACGAATCAAACTTCATCGGGTCGAAACCGTAACGAAACTCATCGGGTTCGCGGCCTTTAAAGGTGGAGCCTTCTATCTTAAAATCACTTACCCTGAAACCCAATGTGGCCACACCAAAAGAGATGTGTGTTGCATCAGCATAATGGTGGCTCAGCGGTGCATCGGGGTTGTTGGCCGCCGACAGTCTGTGCATAAACACAGGAGGACCCAATGCTGGTTCGCCGGGATAGCCGAACGAAAAATAGAGGTCGGTAAGTGTAGATAGTTGCTGGGTATAGGCCACATTTAATTCCGAAAACAGATCATGCGGGTGTTGCTTATCTACCAGTTTATAGCCTTTGTAAGATTCGCCGGTTTGGTATAGCAGCGGGTAGCCTCCATTGCCCACCAGTAAAGCATCGAGCGAAAACATGGTATTGAAGGCAAGCAAGCCGTGCTGGCCAATCTTACGCTGGGTCATGCCCATAATCCAGTTCGGGGCGTCAAATTTGTAGGCCCCGCGGTTGCCTTTGTTAAACAGATCCTGGTTATTGTAGCGCAAAAAGATGTTGCCATGTATCATGGTCATCCATTTTTTACCGGCAATCATATAAGCATTAATCGGGGTTTCGTCTGGTACCCACGATGTTCCCGAGCCATCGCGGTTCATGGGTATGCTGCGCGAAAACTGGCTGGTCATACCGGGCATGTTATCCATCTGCATTGTGCCCATATCCATGCCGTCCATGTGCATGGTGGTGTCGCTCATTTTCCTGGTAGATGTAGAGTCGGTTTGATGATGTTGATGCTGGGCCGATACAGTTAGGGCCAACAGCATCGCGAAGCTTATTAATAGTGCTTTCATGTTGATGGCGATTAAAAGATGTTGAACAAATTATATTCCAGCCTTATCAGGTACATGTTTTTGCTGTTGCGGGTCATGTCGTTCCAGAGCGGTGTGCGGTAAGAGAAATCTAAACGTAACACACTATTGAAGATGAATTGAACAGCCGGTGCGGCATCCGCATAACCTTGCCCGTAACCCGGGTTGGCTTTACCCAGTAATTCGAAATACAAGTTCACATTGGTTTGCTTGTAGTTGGTGTAATTTTTCGGGAACAATAAATAGCCCGCCGAAAGCGACCAGGCTGCTGCATTACGTGCATAACCATCAGGCACCTGGTTGCCCGTATTATTAAATCCACGGATATAACTTGCCGAACCCGAAAGGGCAAGCTTGTGTAGTAACTGGGTAAACACCACGCCGCCCTGTACGCCGCTGTTATCGCCCTCGAGGGAAATCTCCTGATTAATAACCGGGTTATTAATAGCCGCCAATTTGGCGAAAAAAGCTCCGCGAAAATGCCGCTGTACACTATCGACAGACAAGAAACGATATTTAGCATATACGCTTCCGCCTTCAAAATGGCTATTATTGGTGTTAAAGTTCGACTCATAAAGCGAACCATGTACCATCAGGTTTTTGCTGGCACCATACATCAGCTCCACTGTGCTGCGGTTGCGGAAATCGGGCTTAAAGTAGCCCTGGTTTTCCACGCGGATACCCAGCGAGTTGGTTGCCATATTGCTGGCAGGTTCTGTATTTACATACAACTCCTGCGCAAAGGCAGTTGCTGCTGATATCCATATCAGCAGCAACACAAATAAGTGTTTCATAAAATCAGTAAAAGCTGATAAATGAAACTTAAATAGTTACATGGTAAACGCGGCTGCCATCCATAGTGCCGGTTTTGTAACAGGCAATAGGCATAGCGGCATATTTTTTATAGGTAGATGAAGGGACGAAGCTTTTATCCAGCAAGGTTACGGCAACCGGGCCATCCAGTGTTTTATCGCCCACGTTTAAAAAATGGTACATGCTGCCGTTGTAGTTAAAGTGGTAGTTGTTACTTACTTTAACGTTGTTAAAATCGAAGGTGGCCTTCAGGCTGTTAACCGAGAAGCCTGCGCTTTGTACCTTTTGGCTAATCTGATCTAAATTTACCGGGGCATCTTTTTTAAAGGTGATGATAAAAAGATTGCGGTTAAGGTCGGTTTTAATATCGCTGATAAAATTGAGCTTGCGCAGTGATTTTTCGGTAGCATTTGAGCACATAGAGCAAGTGAGCCCGCTTACTTGCAATTCTGCTTTGGTAAATTGTGCTTTTGCTATGCTGATGGTAGTAACCAAAATGGCTACAAATATTTTAAGAAATTTCATGATCTGTAATTTTTGAATAAATAATTAAATGCGTTGAATAACTGGCCTATGCGATAGCATAGCCAGATTGCCGGGCAAAAAATTAATTACTCAGATCCTGAAATTGCGGTTGGCGAGATAGATGGAGGGTTGGCTGCTTAACCCATCGGGTGGGCCGCGGTTAAATGCTTTAGCAGCTGGTGCCTGTACAGGTATTTGCGAAAAGCCCAGGTAAGCGATACGCGGCAAAACAAAACCATAAGTTTTGGCTAAAAATGATAACGAAGAACTTTCGTGTCCGTCTTTAACTTTTACCTCAACTTTTTTGTCTTTACAGCATTTCATGGCTTTTACCACGCGTAGGCTGCTGCATTTTTTAACCGGCTCATTAATCTGTACCGACGAAACCTGGTTAAGGCAATAATGAAAGTTAATGGCAAAGCCCAAAACCGTTACTGTATACAGTAAGGCAAGGCACAATGCAATTGACTTTTTTATCATAACACAAAGTTAGGTAATGGATATGGTAATAGCAAAAGGGTGATCTTTATAGCTTGGGCTGTAAGATTCCCTCCTTGGGGAGGGGTGCGGTTGTCTGTGTAATGGCAGGGAGGGGTCGCTCGGACGCTAAGTATTTGCAAAAAACCCTCCCTAGCCCTCCCGAGGGAGGGAATTCTACACGCAAGTTTCTTATTTTCGCACAATTAAGGAATTTAAGCCCCCCAAAAAAGCCCGTCCAATCTGAACGAGCTTTATATTAAAATGATTTTAAGATTACTGAGCTTGTTTAATGTCGGTTTATCAAGTAAATTACAGCAATTTTCATTAATGCCAGATCTAAATCTCTTTGGATAAATTAACATTTACAATTTTTGAACCTGATAATAAAAGATTCCGATGGACACCGGATTGGATAATAGTTCTTTTATATGGCTCATTATTGATCATGTTTTGGGTATTGGATGGTATGCCAGCTGACAGTGCATTAACTACCTTAAAAAATCTTTATTTAGTTAGTGTAGTCATACTGTCTATTTATTTTATAATTTCTTCGTTTTGGACATATGAACCATTAAAAGGTAAAATAAATGGGGAAGTTGAATTTAGTAAAGATTACATCAAAATAAAAAATGAATTATATAATCTAAATGAGATAAGTAATGTGGAGTTCCATTTTAATAAATTTCATGGAGAATCATTAGTACGATTATACAATAGTGTAAATGGTATACTTTCACAAGGAGTTAACAATAGCGTTCTATTTACGGATAATGAAAATCAAACACATCAAGTTTATTTTAGATTGGATGCTAAAAATGAATATCTTTCTTTATCGCCGTTTATCAATCAAGCTGTAAGTTTAAAAAGAATGCGGTTTAAAGATGCAATTGATTCCATAGGGATCGAAAACGTTTCTGTTACTCAATAAAAAAGCCCCACTAAATTTTAGTAGGGCTTAAAAATATCTTAAGACTACTGAGCTTGTTTAGCTTCAGTTTTCATTTGCTCGTTTGCTACAATAACTACCTCTACACGGCGGTTTAATGCGCGGCCATCTGCTGTTTTGTTATCGCCAACCGGTTCTGTAGGGCCTTTGCCTTGAGTGGTTAAACGTGATCCGTCAACGCCACCGGCTACAATTTGTGATTTTACCGATTCGGCACGTCTTACAGACAGATCCATGTTATGTGCAACTGTACCTGTGCTATCGGTATGGCCAATAATCAGGATGTTAGTTTCCGGGTTTTTAATAAGCGATGCTGCCAGGTTTTGCAGGTTTGTTTTGGCTACCGGCTTCAATGCTGTTTTATCAACATCAAATAAAATGCCGGCGTCAAATTTCACTACAATACCTTCACCTTCGCGCTCTACAGTTGCACCTGGTACATTTTGTTTAATTTCTGCGGCCTGGCGGTCCATTTTGCGGCCAATAAATGCACCTGCGGTACCACCTACTGCGCCACCAATAATTGCACCTAGTGCTGTGTGCCCTGTAGCGCGGCCAATTAACGCACCAATGGTGCCACCACCTACAGCACCAATACCGGCACCTTTTTGCGTTTTTGTAAGCGAGTCGCAACCTGCGTTTATCATACAAGCCAAAGCGATAAGCAGGCCTAAAAACGTGGTTTTAATGTTTAATGTTTTCATTGTTTGTTTTTGGGAATAAAGCGTAATGTTGAGTATTATTCTTTGTAATGTTTTTATTACAATTCAAGTGCCAAATGGTTTTGGGAACCCTGCCAATAAAAAAAGGACCCTGATTATCAAGGTCCTTTTTTTATTGTAATTTTAAACAAGCTGATTATTTGTCATCCTGCTCGTCTTTTCCGTTGTCTGGTGTGCTTACTACGCGGTAGCTTGTACCGTCGTCGGTTTTCACTTCTTCCAGGTAAATATTATCTGGTGTTACCCAGTATTTCTTTTTGTTAAGGGTGATCTTGCGTGAGTTTTCAGGTAGCTGATCTGTCATATCGCCAACTTGAGGCATTGGCGGTACGCTGTTGTCAACCGCTGTACTGTCGGGGTTTATACCTTCTGGGTTGGTATTTAATACTCCATCCTTACCGGCTACAAGGTATACTTTTTTATGATCGGGCGTAATGGCATCTTTATAGTAAACACCGTTAAACTCATAATACTGCACGCCATCTATACTAATAGGGTTAGAACCTTTTGGTAATGAAGGTACTTCGGCACCAACAGGAGGGGTTACAACCTGGTAACCGCCGTTAGTATATGGTTGGTAAAATAAACCGCCTGAATAGTAATATTGATTTGGACCCCAGAAAAACGGATAGTAACCGTAAGGTAGTGCGCCTATAATGCCATAACGCGGGTAGCCAAAAGAACTGTAATAGCCACCGAAACCGCCCAGGCCAATGCCCACACCTAAGCCAAAACCAAAATGAGAGCCACCACCACGGTAGCCTCCGCCACCAAAGTGGCCTCCGCCCCCGCCAAAATGGCCGCCACCGCCGCGGCCGCCTCTTTGGGCATCGGCATTGGCTGTAATTGAAAAAATTAATACGCCTGCAAAAAATAGGCTCAATAGGGGTTTTAAGATGGTTCTCATGGTATGAATGAATTGTTAACGCTCTTTTTTACAAAAAAATTATATCGTCTTAAAATTAAAACTGTTATTTAGACTAACGGGCACCTGCAGGGTTTAAAAGCAGATGAAAAATAGTTGTGCAATTTTCTTTCAAAGATCGGGTTCCCGTGAGTGATAAAGCTGTTCTAGTTAAATTGTTACACTACATCAACCAAACAACAATTAAATATGAGTTTTGAAGATCACATCAGGTCGCTGTTTGTGGCAGAAAGCCAGATCCCGGAAGAGTTCCGGATCGAAGAGCTTCACCAGCGCGAATACCTTAGCGGCGGAGAAATGAAGAAATGGGATGGCGAAGTAGCCTCGGTATATT
>NZ_MPPL01000001.1:5146911-5227752 GCF_001911425.1 Mucilaginibacter polytrichastri
CGGTATGCTTGCCAACCTCCGAAGGTTTAAAACATAAATTGATCGGCACTTATCCGTTAGGTACCGAAAAAGAAGCTAACGAAGCCCTGGTTGCCGCCATGAAAGCTTACGACAATGGCCGGGGCGAATGGCCGACTATGAGCGTAGAGGGCCGCATTAAGTGTATGCAAAAGTTTGTGTACAAAATGGTAGAGCAGCGCAACCTGGTTGTGCGCCTGCTAATGTGGGAGATCGGCAAATCATATACCGACTCCACCAAAGAGTTTGACCGCACGGTAGATTATATTAACCAAACTATTGATGCATTGAAAGAACTCGACCGTTCGTCATCGCGGTTTGAGATTGCCGAAGGCGTAATGGCGCAAACCCGCCGCGCCCCTATTGGTGTGGTGCTTTGTATGGGGCCGTTCAACTATCCGCTTAACGAAACCTTTACCACGCTGATCCCCGCTATTATAATGGGCAATACCATCCTCTTTAAACCGCCTAAACACGGTACGCTTTTACACTATCCATTGTTAAGGGCTTTTCAGGAAGCATTCCCGGCGGGGGTGGTTAATACGGTATATGGCCGCGGAGCCAATGTTACCCCCGCCTTAATGGAGAGTGGCAACATTAATGTGCTGGCGTTCATCGGTTCGAGTAAGGTGGCTAATGATTTAAAGAAGCGCCACCCCAAAAGCAACCGCTTACGTGCTGTATTAAGCCTGGATGCAAAAAATGCAGCTATTGTTACCAAAAATGCCGATCTGAAACTGGCGGTAAGCGAATGTGTGTTAGGCGCGTTATCATTTAACGGGCAGCGTTGCACAGCATTAAAGATCATCCACGTACATAAAGATGTAGCCGAAGAATTTTTGAAATTACTAAGTGAGGCCGTTAACTCATTGGTACCCGGCATGCCATGGATTAAGGGCGTTAATATAACCCCGGTAGCAGAGCCTACCAAGCCGGGTTATTTGCAGGCTTGTATTAATGATGCCATTGCACATGGTGCCAGGGTGGTAAATGAAAACGGTGGAACAACTGTAGAATCTTTTGTATTCCCAGCCGTGGTTTACCCGGTTAAAAAAGAGATGAAGTTATACCTCGAAGAGCAGTTTGGCCCGGTGATACCGGTATTGCCTTTCGAGAGTATAGAAGAACCGATTCAGTACCAGATAGATTCGCCGCATGGCATGCAGGTGAGTATATTTAGTAACGATGCCAAAGAGGTATCTTCGCTCATAGATCCATTTGTTAACCTGGTGAGCCGGGTAAATATCAACAGCCAATCGCAGCGCGGGCCGGATGTGTTCCCTTTTACCGGCCGTAAAGATAGCGCCGAAGGAACCTTGTCTGTTCATGATGCCCTACGCTCATTCTCCATCCGCTCTTTAGTGGCCGCAAAAATGAATGAGGCCAACAAGAAGCTAATCAACGAAATTGTAAAAGATCACGATTCTAATTTCCTGAGCACAGATTTTATTTTTTAAAATCAGATAAGCTATATAATTATAAAACAGGCATCGCTTAGTGCGATGCCTGTTTTCTTTTAGTGCGTTTCCGGCGATTTTATTTTTAATAGTTCGATGTCAAAAATAAGAACCGTATAAGGCTGTATCTCATCGCTCAAATTCATATCGCCGTAGGCTAATTGATAGGGAATAAAAAAGCGATATTTGGCACCAACATTCATCAGTTGCAGGCCTTCGGTCCAGCCTTTAATTACATCGCCAACAGCGGTTGTAATAGGTTCGTTCCGATCATATGAACTATCGAATTTTTTACCGCTGATTACGGTTCCGTTATAATGTGCAGTTACCGTATCTGTTAATTGGGCAGACGGGCCAGTACCTGGGGTTAAAATAATGTATTGTAAGCCATCGGGCAAGGTTACTACCCCGGGCTTGTTTTTATTGGCTGCCAAAAAATTGTTGCCTTCGGCGATGTTAGCTATGTATTTGTTTTTCAGGTTATTGCCAATTGCAGCTTTGCTTTGTTGCGGTGTTAGCAATAATGTGCGGCCGTTCAGCTCATCGTCGATGGCCTTACCCAGGGCGGCGTAATTCAAAGTTTTTAAGCCGCGTTCTTGCAAGTCTTTAGTGAGCTTTACCGATCTGCGTTTCGATAGCTCGTAAAGCAGGCTCATGCCATAGGCATAACTGGCAGAGTCGAGCCGGGTTTTTAAAGTATAACTTTCTACACTCGCTTTCTTTTTAGCGGCTGTGTGTTTTTTTACCTGGGCATAGCTGCTCAGGCAGCACAAGGCAGAAATAAGGGTTAAGGCAGTTTTTTTCATTCAATCTGTAATTTCATCTAAATATAGTAATTTGAGGCACAGCTTAAATTATACTTGGCCGTAAGCTTGCACAGTTTGCCGTTGTGATCCTAGTCCATCAATCCCCAACTCCATTATATCACCTGGTTTTAAAAATACGGGAGGCTTTAACCCAATCCCAGATCCGGCGGGTGTGCCGGTTGATACGATATCGCCGGGTAGCAAAGTCATAAATTGGGTAATGTAGGCTACCAGATAATGTGTTTTAAAGATCATATCGGCGGTGGTGCCGTTCTGCATCAGCTCGCCGTTAAGCTTTAGCCAGATATGCAGGTTGTCAATATCCGGCATTTCATCGGGCGTAACTATATAAGGCCCTATGGGTGCAAAGGTATCGCAGCCTTTGCCCTTATCCCAGGTGCCATTGCGCTCAAACATAAAAGCACGCTCCGATACATCGTTATGCAGCACATAGCCGGCTATGTAATTTTTTACATCGGCCTCCTTTATATAAGAAGCCTTTTTGCCTATCACCACGGCCAACTCAGTTTCCCAATCTGTTTTTTCAGAACCTTGAGGGATAGTGATTGCATCATTCGGGCCGTTTAAAGCTGTGTTGCTTTTAATAAAGATCACCGGTTCTGATGGAATTTTTGCACCTACCTCAATAGCATGGTCGGTATAATTAAGGCCTACACAAACAATTTTTGATGGCCGGGCAATAGGGCTGCCCAGGCGGATATCGCCGGCAACTTTAATCAAGTCACTCTTTTTATCTGCAAGTAGTGTTTCTAACCGCTGTATACCATTATTGGTAAAAAATGTCTCGTTGTAATCATCTATGTAGGCGGATACATCATATCGGGTATCGTCAATGAGTACTCCTGGCTTCTCCTGGTCTGCTTGTCCGTAGCGTATTAATTTCATAGGGTATGCGTATCTTGTGTGCTGTTTTCAAATATGAAAAAATCTCTGTGGTTATTGTGTTTTATTTGTTTAGGGTGTGCAAAAAAGTCCGCTCAGCCGCATTTAAAAGTAAGTGTGCTGAACGCGAATACCATAAACTTTGGTAACATAGACTATAATACGCTGGCAAACCTGCACCAGGATAGCCTTAACACCGCCGAATGGCAGGCTATTTTACCCGTTTACCGCATGCCTGCCGATACCGATATGAAAGATTTTGTGCTACCCCAACCCGGTAAATATGCATTTAAAAATAACCAGTTAATTTTTTCGGCAGATACGCCATTTCTGGGGCATAGCCTATATTTTGCCCGTTACTATCGCCTGCACGATGAAAGCAATGCCTGGGATGTAATGAAGGGAAAATGGAAACGCGGTACTCCTCAATACGTTGAGTGTACTTTTACACCTTAAATTACTTGAATATCAAATAAAAATTATTATGTTTGCATTATCTGAAAAGAGGGGACAATTTGTCCCCTCTTTTTGGTTTTATCAGTTAAACGATAGGATGACGAATATTGAGAAGCGGGTTACAGAGCTGGTAGAGGAAAAACTAACCGAACTGCCCGATCATTTTTTAGTTGATGTGAAAATGCACGCCAACGGCGATCTGATCATTTTGGTAGATGGCGACAAGGGTGCAGGTATTGATGCCTGTGCGCAAGTGAGCCGTTACGTAGGCTTTAAGTTAGAGGAAGAGAACACCATCGACAACCCCTACAACCTCGAGGTTTCGTCGCCGGGTATAGATACGCCGCTGAAACTAAACCGCCAGTATGTAAAAAATGTTGGCCGTACAGTAGCTGCTAAATTAGCAGACGGCAGTAACAAAGAAGGCAAGCTAACCGCGGTTGACGCTGATCAAATAACGATAATAGCGCAAATAAAAATTAAAGGTAAAAAAGCTGAAGAAGCGGAAATTAACATCCCGTTCGATCAGATAACAGAAACAAAGGTTTTAATATCATTTAAATAAAGATGAGCACAACCAGTATTAATTTAATTGATTCTTTTCAGGAATTTAAAGATTTCAAAAACATTGACCGCCCTACCATGATGAGCGTTCTGGAAGACGTTTTCAGAAGCATGATCAGAAAAAAATATGGTACGGACGAAAATTGCGACGTAATTGTTAATACAGACAATGGTGACCTTGAAATTTGGCGCACACGTACAGTAGTTGAAGATGGTTTCTCTGAGGATGATGACCTGGAGATTGAGCTTGCAGAAGCTTTAACCATTGATGCTGATCTGGAAGTTGGCGACGAGTATGTAGAGCAGATTACCCTGGAAAGCTTTGGCCGCCGTGCAATTTTAGCCGCCCGACAAACTTTGGTGTCTAAAATTTTAGAACTGGAGAAAGACGAGATCTTCAAAAAATATAAAGATCGCGTAGGCGAAATTGTAACAGGAGAGGTTTACCAGGTTTGGAAAAAAGAAACTTTGGTGCTGGATGATGAAGGTAACGAATTATTGCTGCCAAAATCTGAGCAGATCCCTGCCGATTATTTCAAAAAAGGCGATACGGTAAAAGCGGTGGTTAGCAAGGTAGATATGCTGAACAGCAACCCTAAGATCATCATTTCGCGTACTGCACCAGAATTTTTACAACGCTTATTCGAACTGGAAGTTCCTGAGATTTTTGACGGTTTAATTACCATTAAGAAAATTGTTCGCGAACCGGGCGAAAGAGCTAAAGTGGCTGTTGAATCTTATGATGACCGTATTGACCCGGTTGGTGCCTGCGTGGGTATGAAAGGTTCACGGATCCATGGTATTGTTCGCGAATTGAAGAATGAGAACATAGACGTAATTAACTACACAAATAACCTGCAACTATACATACAGCGTGCTTTATCGCCTGCTAAGATCACATCAATTAAATTAGATGATGATAAAAAAACAGCTGCAGTTTATTTAAAGCCCGATCAGGTGTCATTAGCTATCGGCCGTGGTGGACATAACATTAAATTGGCAGGTAAATTGACAGGGTATGAAATAGATGTTTACCGTGAGGCTGACGAGCATGAGGAAGATGTGGATATCGAAGAGTTTTCAGATGAGATTGACAGCTGGATACTGGACGAATTTAAACGTATCGGTTTAGATACTGCAAAATCTGTATTGGCACTAACTGTTGGCGAATTGGTTAAACGTACTGATCTAGAAGAAGAAACCGTAAAAGATGTTTTGTCAATTCTGAATGCCGAATTTGAATAAAATCGTTAAGCAGAATTAAAAATCGTATTTTTGCATAAATAGCACAGAGAAAGTAATAATAAATGTCAGAAGACAAATCCATAAAATTATTTAAAGCAGCTAAGGAACTGAACATTGGTATAGGTACCATCGTAGAGTTTTTAGGTTCAAAAGGTTTCAAGGTAGATAAGCAGCCGAACTATAAACTCGACAGCGATATGTACACAAGCCTGTTGAAGCAATTTGGCGCTGATAAAATCATCAAGGAAGAAGCCAAGCAGATCAATATCGGCAAAATACGCCGTGACGAGCCTGGTTACGTCCCTGAAAAGGGTGCAGAGCCGCACTCTCCACGTTCAAAAGACTTTGAACCTGAGGAAATATTGATCAAAAATGCTGGTCAGTTTTCTACACCTGCCCCGGCAGAGAAACCAAAGGCACAGCCAGAACCGGCTGCCGACCGTAACGATGGCTCTTTGCCTGGCGTTAAGGTAGTAGGTAAAATCGATCTTAACGATCTGAGCGGTAAAAACAACCGCCCCGAAGTTAAGGAAGAAGCCCCTGCTGCGCCTGAGGTTAAAGCACAGCCCGAACCGAAACCGGTTGCTGAGGTTGTTGCCCCTGTTAAGGAAGTGCCTGCCACGCCAGCGCCAGAAGTTGTTAAACCAACACCCGCGCCGGCACCTGTAGCGCCGCCTGTTGCAGCCGAGCCGGAAGTTGTTAAACCAACGCCTCCGCCAGCCGCACCGGTAACGCCACCTGTTGTTGCAGCTGCACCTATTGCAGAAACACCGGCAGCACAAACACCTGCGCCTGTTGTAGCAGCAGTAGTTACGCCTGCCCCGGCAGCCGCAGCGCCTGAAGTACAAAAACCAACTCCTCCACCTGCAGCCGCGCCAGCCCCTGTGGCCGCAGCACCAGTTGCACCGGAAGATGACGTGATCAGGGCAAAGGCAGATCGCCTGAGCGGACCAAATATTATAGGAAAAATTGTATTGCCGGTAAACCCGCCTAAACGCGGGCCAGTGGCATCGTCATCAAATACAAATGCTGCCGATCAAAGGCGCAAGCGTAAACGCAAAGATACGCCGCCGGGTCAAAATCCGCAGCAAGGCCAGGGTAATAATAACCCACAAGGCCAGGGGCAACAAGGCGGGCCTGGTAATAACCAGCAACGCGGCCCTCATCCGGGTAATAATAATCGTCCGGGTGGTGGTTTCAACAATAACCGTCCGGGTGGTAATAACACCAGCCGCCCTCCTTTTGGCAACCGTGCTGCTACACCAAGCACCGGCCCTAAAGAAGAGCCTACAGAAAAAGAAATACAAGACCAAATTAAGGCAACGCTTGCCCGTTTAAGCGGGGCCGGTAAATCTGGTAAATTCGCACAGCGCGCAAAATTCCGTCGTCAAAAACGTGATGATGTTGCTGCCAATGCGGAGGAAGATGCATTAGAACGCGAAGCGCAATCAAAGGTATTGAAGGTTACAGAGTTTGTTACGGCAAACGAGTTGGCTTCGATGATGGATGTGGGTGTAACCCAGATTATCTCTACCTGTATGAGCTTAGGTTTATTCGTATCTATTAACCAAAGGCTTGATGCCGAAACCCTGACCATTGTGGCCGAGGAGTTTGGCTACCAGATAGATTTTGTTAAACCAGAAGATGAAGAGTGGGATCTTGACGAACCGGATGCTCCTGAAGATCTGATTCCGCGCTCGCCGATCGTAACCATTATGGGTCACGTGGATCACGGTAAAACATCATTACTGGATTTTATCCGCAAAACAAACGTAATTGGTGGCGAAGCAGGTGGTATCACCCAGCACATCGGTGCTTACGAGGTTGTATTGCCGGAAAAAGGAAAGATTACCTTCCTGGATACGCCGGGTCACGAAGCGTTTACCGCTATGCGTGCACGTGGTGCCCAGGTAACAGATATTGTTATTATTGTAATTGCTGCAGACGATAGTGTGATGCCGCAAACCCGCGAGGCCATAAACCACGCGCAGGCTGCAGGTGCACCAATCATATTTGCATTCAACAAAATAGATAAGCCAGGCGCTAACCCGGATAAGGTTCGTGAGCAATTATCTACCATGAACATTTTGGTGGAAGAATGGGGTGGTAAATACCAAACCCAGGAAATATCTGCCAAAAGCGGTTTAAATGTTGACCTGCTGCTTGAAAAAGTATTGCTGGAAGCAGAATTATTAGAACTGAAAGCTAACCCTAATAAACGTGCCGTAGGTACTGTTATTGAGGCAGCATTAGATAAAGGCCGCGGTATTGTAACAACTGTATTAGTACAGGCAGGTACATTACGTGTAGGTGACCCGATATTAGCAGGTTGCTATAGCGGACGTGTTAAAGCGTTATTTAACGAACGTGGTGCTCGTATTGAAGAGGTTGGCCCATCCGGACCGGTACAGGTTTTGGGTATGCAAGGTGCTCCTACAGCAGGTGATAAGTTCAACGCACTGGAAAGTGAAGTTGTAGCACGTGAAATTGCCAACAAACGTTTGCAATTACAACGCGAGCAAGGCTTACGTACACAGAAACACATTACACTGGATGAGATCGGTCGTCGTTTAGCTATCGGTAACTTTAAGGAACTTAATATTATTGTTAAGGGTGACGTGGATGGATCTATCGAGGCATTATCTGACTCGTTATTGAAACAATCTACAGATCAGATCCAGGTTAACATCATCT
Organism: Mucilaginibacter polytrichastri; assembly: GCF_001911425.1. Classification (GTDB taxonomy): domain Bacteria; phylum Bacteroidota; class Bacteroidia; order Sphingobacteriales; family Sphingobacteriaceae; genus Mucilaginibacter; species Mucilaginibacter polytrichastri. The sequence continues at coordinate 5,155,055 of NZ_MPPL01000001.1, forward strand.
CTAAAGGAGTTGGTCAAATCTCCGAGTCTGATGTATTATTAGCTTCGGCTTCTGATGCCATCATCATCGGTTTCCAGGTACGCCCTTCTGCAAGTGCACGTAAACTGGCCGAGGCCGAGCAAATCGACATCAGGTTATATTCTATCATCTACGACGCGATCAACGAGATCAAGGCTGCGATGGAAGGTATGCTTGCACCAACATTTGAAGAGAAGATTGTGGCTAACGTAGAGATACGCGAAACCTTCAAGATCAGTAAGGTTGGTACCATTGCAGGTTGTATGGTGTTAGATGGTAAAATTACCCGTAACAGCAAAATCCGTATCGTACGTGATGGTGTTGTGATCTATACCGGCGAACTTGCTTCACTGAAACGTTATAAAGACGATGTGAAAGAAGTTAATGCAGGTTATGAGTGTGGTTTAAACATCCAGAACTTTAACAACATTGAAGAAGGTGACATTGTTGAAGCCTACGAAAATGTTGAAGTAAAGCGTAAAGTAAGCTAAGCGTTTAGTAAAGCACTATAAAAGAAAAGGCCCGATATTTTATCGGGCCTTTTCTTTTCAATTAATTATGGTGGTGATGACGAACAACACGATCATGCACCTTTTTAACATAATGATGGCGTTTTACCGGGTGATGTGATTGAGCACTGGCTGCAGCACCCAAGCCTAATGTTGCAATCATTGCAACGGCTAAAATTCTTAAAGCTTTCATAAATTTATTAAGTTGTTTGTTTGAGGTATCAATTAAATATTAAACGCCAAAGGGGCTCAAAGGTTTAATTTAATTACCAATAAACTGCCAACTTTATTGATCTATCTCATCTGTTTTATCCCCTTTTTTAATGGCTACAGCGGCCAGTTGCGGCTTGCCTATAATCTTGTATTCTCCTACGCCTTTTAATACTGCAGCAAGCTGATTTTTATCTTGCATGGTTTTAACAGCCTGGGCAAGTTCTTTGTCATATTTAAAGTTTACTTCGTAGCGGCCTTTCTCGTAATAGTAACGAGATACAATTTCGTTTTCCAGTACTTGTTTAATTTCATCTTTATGCAGCTGCAGGTCATTCTTTTTGCTGGCCATCAGCTTGTTTTTAAGAATGTCGTATTCGCCTTGTATTTCGCCGAATTGCTTTTCTTTGGTAGCCTCTGTTTTTAAAGAGGTAAGCAGTTTCTCGCTATTAGTGCTGTAGTTATAATCTTTACCGTTCAAAAACTTTACAAAATCATTGTAATCATCATCGCTCATTTGGTAGGTTAATGCATCCGAAAGCTTGGTGTGCGTGTTACGGAAACGGGTAGCATAATCAAATATCATCAGCTTGCCTACCAGCGCCTGGGTTATATTGGCAAAGCGCTCCTGCTTAATCATAATATCCGGATACACGCCGCTGCCATCATATACAGAACGGCCGTCTTTGGTTTTATACTCGTGTAAAGATGAATCGGCCATTTTGTTTACGCTGCCATCATCCTTGCGGTGGGTATAATCAAGCGCCTGCACACACCTGCCCGATGGGATATAGTATTTGGCAATGGTTATCTTAACCAAACTGTTATAAGGTAGTGTAAAGGTTTGTTGCACCAGGCCTTTACCATAGCTGCGCTGGCCGATAATCACAGCCCTGTCCAGATCCTGTAAAGAGCCGGCAACAATTTCTGATGCAGATGCCGAGCGGCTGTTTACTAATACTACTAACGGTAAATTAGGTTCGAGCGGGGCACTCATGGTGCGGTAGCTAAAGTTCTTTTCTTTGATCTTCCCTTTTTGAGAGACAACCTCAACATCTTTAGCCACAAACAGATTCACAATTTTTACAGCTTCCTGCAAAATACCGCCGCCGTTTGAACGAAGGTCTAATATAATGCCTTGCGGATTATTCTTTTTAAGCGCTACCAGGGCAGTAGTTACTTCATCGGCAGAGTTTTCCAGAAATTTATCCAGCTTAATGTAACCCATATTACCGCTTACCATGCCATAATAGGTAACATTGGGTTGTTTAATTTCATCACGTACTAGACTTTTTTCAACAGGGGCTGCGTCATCGCGCTTAACCAAAAGCTTAATGGCTGCGCCCTTGGTACCTTTAAGTAATATGCTTACCTGCTCGTTGGTTTTGCCTGCAAGTTCAATATCGTTGATCTTAACCAGCTGATCGCCGGGGCGGATATCTGCACGCTGGGCCGGGAAGCCGTTGAATACGTCTGATACAAATACTTTTTTATCACGGTTAAATATACTGGCGCCTATGCCTCCATATTGGGTACTTACATATTTTAACTTGTAATCTTCAATCTCAGACTCGGGCACAAATTCGGTATAGGGATCAAGCCCATCCAGCATGGCATCAACGCCTGATTTGATGAGCTTGGCCGAATTGATATCATCAACATAGTTGATATTAACCTCTTTATATACTGATGCAAAAACATCCAGATTTTTGGATATCTGGAACAGATCTTCATTAAAGCTCCATACCAGCACGGCGAGCAGAATGGTGGAGGTAGTAATACCAATATTACGGTAAACGTTTTTCTGCATCATTGCCTGAAAATATTTTAAGATAATTTGATGATTAACGATAAAGTTAACCACTTAGTTTCACAATCGGTTGTTATCGATATTAACTAACGCTTTTTTTAACGTGAATATTACGTAGTCCCTGTCGCGGTTAACCAGGCCGGCTATGCGGTCAATCAGTTGGTCTTCTTCGCCTGCGTTATATTGTAATTGTTCGTCGGTAAGATGATTATATTTGCGCTGTAATTTAATTTTAACTCTTTTCCAGTCGGTATTATTAATGCTGATGGCTGACATAAATTTTATTATTTATTTGAAACAAAAATATAAAAATAGCGCTTGACAACGATTACATAGTTAAGCATATTAAAGCTTTATTTACAAAAGAACCACAACACATCTGCAGAACTAAAATTAAACCTATGAAAAAAGCCTTATTTGGGATTTTATTACTTGTTACACTGAGCATTGGTGCCAAAGCACAATTTATATTAGGCTTAAAAGGAGGTGCTGATTTTTCTAAAATGAATATCGATAACATAAAGGCGTCATCTATAGCAGGCTACCAGGCCGGTATATTTATGCGGGCAGGTAATAGTGTGTTTTTTCAACCCGAAATTTATTTGAGCAGTAGTGGCAGTAAGTTTTATTCTCAAAATGCAACAGGCGGCAATTATTCACTTGAGGAAAATAAAGTACGGTTTACCAATGTTAATTTCCCTTTGCTTTTTGGTACCGCATTTGGCCCGCGTAATTTAAATTTCAGGATTTTGGCCGGGCCGGTTTACAGCGTTATTGCAGATAAAAACAGAAGCTTTTCACAAAGCTTTATGAATGCTAACCCCGGTATCGAAAAATATGTAAGCAATACATTGGGTTACCAGGGTGGCATAGGCGGCGATGCTGGCTCATTTACAATTGACTTTCGTTACGAAGGCGGCCTTACACAGATTAACAAAGATTACACTCAAAAGCAAAACCAGTGGTCGATAAGCCTTGGTTTTAAATTATTATAGAGAGACAAGAGCCAGGATATTTGGCTTACAAAGGCAGTGATTTATCGCTGCCTTTATTGGTTTTACAAAGTCTTGACTTGTTTCTCGCCTCTTGTTTCTATATCGTATCTTCGTTTAAACAATTATAATGATGAAGAAAATATACATTCAATTAATGCTTTTTATAGCAGTTTGCTGCTCGGCGCAGGTACATGCACAGGGTTTAAAAATGCCGCAGGCAAGTTCTGGGCAAACTATTACACAGGAGTTTGGCCTGGGTAGTATAACCTTAACCTACTCGCGCCCTAATGTTAAGGGCCGTAAAATATTTGGTGAGGGCACCCTGCAGCCTTACGGCGAAGTATGGCGAACCGGCGCAAACCAGGCTACGGTTATTAAATTTGCAGATGATGTAACCATTGAAGGTAATAAAGTACCCGCAGGCGAGTACAGCTTGTTTAGCATCCCCGGTAAAAACGAGTGGACTATTATACTTAACAAAACAGCGAAACAGTGGGGCGCTTATCAATACAAACAGGCAGATGACGTTGTGCGATTTACAGTAAAACCGGTAAATGTTAAAGACCTGGTAGAAACCTTTACCATGCAGTTTACCAACGTAAAACCTACTACCTGCGATTTAACCTTTATGTGGGAGCATACAGCCATAATCATGCATTTAACCACAGATGTTGATACCCGCATTATGGCCGGTATTGATGAGGCTATGAAGGGTGAAAAGAAACCATATTTTGCCGCAGCACAATACTATTACGAAAACAATAAAGATTTAGGTAAAGCCTTAAGCTGGATGAATGAGTTGGAAAAAAACGATCCGAAAGCTTATTATTATAAGGTATGGAAAGCACGGATCCAGTTAAAAATCGGAGATAAGGCCGGCGCAATTACAACTGCGACTCAAGGTGTTGCATTGGCCAAAGCAGACAAGAGCGACGAATACACACGCCTTAACGAAGCTGTAATAACAGAAGCTAAGAAATAAAGAGAATAATTATTATCAAATAAAAAAGGTATGCCGAAAGCATACCTTTTTTATTTGATATATAAACCATCGCCATAAAGCGAAGGTGGATTTATAAAAACAAGATGTTTAAAAGAGCTTAGTCGTGGCTACTTTTAGCAAGCGTTCTGATATAAAGGGCTGCTGATAAAAGGCCTAATACGGCACCTACCAATATCCATACAATACCTTTTTCAATTATAGCGCCGGTAAACATACCGCTTACAATAGCAACTATGTAATAGATATAGTTGTAGTTTTCTTCTTCTTCGTGATGTGTCATAACTTTTTAAAGTATTGCTGGCAAAAGTAATGCATAAAAATTTCTGTAGCAATACGTTTATGATATAAATGATGGTGTTTTTACTTTTTAGGGTTGCTTAATAAGTTTACAAACAAACGGTAAGCGCCAGGTACCCCGGCAGGCAGTTCTCTGAAGAAAGCCAGCGAAGTATAAACAAAACGGCCCTTGCCATAATCTGCTGTAATTAACGAGCCTTTGTTAGCCGCCTCGTTGGGGTCGTTCATGGTTAATGGTGCGTGGTATTTGGCATCGATATTACTTACAAAGTACAAGCCCCGCTCCTGGATCCAGCCATCAAAATCTTTATTAGTAATCTTGTTCGGGTAGTTTAATAACGGGCTTGCCGGCTCTGTAAAAGTTACGGTAGCGTTTTCGTCTGTAACGCGCTGATTGACCACCGTAAATGGGTATGGGCCCGGGTTTACCAGCACGCCTACATTATTATTATATTGTACTACCAGGTTGCCGCCATTTTTTACATAGTCCATTAATTTAGGTTGCTCAAAAACTAAACGCTGGCTCACGTTGTAGGCACGCACACCGGTTATAATGGCATCGTATTTAGACAGGTCTTCATTCAAGATCTCATTTTCTGTAAGCTGATGTACTTCGTAACCTACCTGCTGTAAAGCCTCGGGCACTAAGTCGCCGGCGCCGGCAATGTATCCTATCTTTTTCCCTGCGGTTTTCAAATCAATGTTAACTAACTTGGCTTGTGCCGGTGGGAAGAGCGTAATAGTTGGGATGTGTTCGTAATGGATCTGCTGGAAACCTAAAGAGCTTTTCTCTCCATTAGCTTCGGCAACAGCTTCAATTATGGCGACATGCGGATGGGCATCTGCCGGGGTAACCGTAAAGTTTACGGTCCACTCTTCTCCTTTGGCTTTATCACTGTAAGGGATGCTTGCCGGGCTAATTCTCCAGCCTGCAATGGGTTTCAGGCTAATGTTGCCGCTGGCTTTGGTAAAGGCCTTTAGCTTAACTTGTAGGTTTTGGGGCTGCAGGCTGTTATAAACATAGTCCTTATTAACAATGCTGGCAGTTACCGCAGGTGCAATAATCAATGGCTGATAAATTTCGCCGCGGGCGGGGTCAACATATTTAAATTGTACAGGTACATCGTACGTAATAGGTTTACCGGCAATGGTAAATACCACATGCATAGTTGCAGGTATATTTTGTGGTAGTGTTTTTTGCGCCACATTGCCAACAGAATCAAGGTAGCCGGTACTATACTGGCCGATAGCATGTGGGTATTTTAACCAATATGGCTGTGTAAGCTCGGTAGCTTTAAAGCTTTGGTTAATTGTTTTAAGTAGATTGGGTGCTAAATTTTCGTGCACATCCGGTTTATCGGCATCGGTTTTATAGCTTATAGCCGTAAGTGTAACTGGCGCATCGGTGCGAACGATCATCTGCGTGCTTACGTCAACATTATCGCCAAGGGCATAAATGGGAGCAGTGCAGTAACTCTCAAACCATAATCCGGCACACTCAGCTATCAGGTTTTTGAGCTGGGTTGTTTTTTGATTGCGCCAATAAACATCGGATACCTTTTCTACCATGCCCAAAAGCTTGGTTAAAGCGGCTACCGAACGTTGCGGACTAGCCGGATCGAAATTTTGGCTGATAATAATGAGGCTGGCTTCAATTTCGTCACCACCACTCACTCGTTTCCAGGAAGTGTTTACGCCATCCATTATATCGGTTTGCGGTGCTTCGCCCAAAATGGTTTTAAAATAATCAAAGGCTTCACCCCGCTGGCGTGCCGAACCAAAACCCTGGGTTTTATGATTGGAGCGACTTTCGGCAGCAATTTCGCCATAGCTTTTGCCCAAATAAGCATTGTAGCCACCTACATCCAGTTTAAACTGGCTGGCATCGGTAGTATTTACCGAACCAAAGTTAAAAGTGTTCCATAACAGTCGTTTTGCCTGCCATGGTTGCACATATTTTAATTGTTCGGGAAAGCGTTTAGGGTCGGCCGCGGCTGTAAAGGCTTCCTGCGCTAAAATAGCCGAAGAAGTATGGTGCCCGTGCCCGCCCTCGCCCGTAGTAGGGAAACGGCAGATCATTACATCGGGCCTGAAACTGCGGATCGCCCATACCACATCACTCAGTACTTTTTCCCTGTCCCAGATTTTTAAGGTTTCGTCCGGGCCTTTAGAAAAGCCGAAGTCATTAGCCCGGCTAAAAAACTGTTCGGCGCCATCAACACGGCGTGCAGCTAATAATTCTTGTGTGCGTATTGCCCCTAGTAGTTCGGCTTGTTCTGTACCTATTAAATTTTGCCCGCCATCGCCACGGGTAAGCGATAGGTAGCCGGTGCGGAAATGGCGCTCCTGAGCCAGGTAAGCCAGCAGGCGGGTATTCTCATCATCGGGGTGTGCTGCAACATACAGCACACTGCCTAAAACGTTGAGTTTTTTAAAGTCCTGCTCAATATTTGCCGTGCTGGAAAGCGGCGCTGTTTGAGCAAAAATTTGTTGAAAGCTTAATATAAATGCAAAGAGGTAAACGAAACGTTTCATTATAATTTGTCGAAAATATAGAGGCAATGTTTTTTGTTGCCATAAAGAAAAACAAAATCTATTATTAATAGTATAAATTAAAGTTAATCATCTGATTAAAAATTAACTGTTGACGCGCAATAGTTTACATATCAAAGACAAATCCATTTTATATTAATCAATCGTTTGATTAATTTTGTGCCGGATTAAAAAGATGGACAAAGACAAGATAGATAAGAAAGATCACATTTTGGATGTAGCTGAGAGGGTATTTTCTGAAGTGGGATTTGACGGAGCTTCAACACGTATGATATCTGGCGAAGCCGGTGTTAATATGGCCATGCTTAATTACTATTTCGGCTCAAAAGAGGGGTTGTTCCTGGCCATATTTGAACGGCGGATTGCTATGTTTAAAAGTTTGCTGGTAGATATTAACAGCGACGGACAAACCACGGCATGGGGAAAGATTGAGAAGTATATTGATATGTATGTTGAACGGATTTTTAGCAACAACTGCTTTCAAAAAATGCTTTACCAGGAATTGAGTATGGGTAAGCGTGGCGAGTTGAGCGATAAGATCAACAAAATACTTTTAAACAACGTAAAGGAGTTTTTTAAGATTGTGGAGGATGGAATAGATTCCGGAGATTTTAGAAAGGATGCCGATGTACAGTTTATATGCGCTACTATATACGGCATTAAAAACTATATCATGAATACGCCTTATGTATCATCAGAGATGTTTGGTTTTGATATCAAAGATGATACTGCGTTGAAAGAAAAATTTAAACCCCGGCTTAGAAATTATTTACTAGCGCTGTTAAAACCTTATTTAGTTATAGAACATGATCACACAAATAAATAAAATCATCAACCTTAAGTTTAAGGCGTTGGGCCGGTATGGTTTGGCGCTGGCTGCATTTAGCATGCTTACTTTTACGGCTGCCGTTGCACAAGACAGAGCACTTACGTTAGACGAGGCTATTAAACTGGGCATTGCTAACAGTAAAACGCTGAAGCTATCGCAATCAAAGATAGACCAGGCAGTGTCGCAGTACAAGCAAGCCAAAGACAAGGCGCTGCCTACTGCAAGTGCAAGCTTTTTGTACACCCGCGCACAAATACCTGCAAACACGCTGGCCTTTGGCGATCAAAACATCTCATTACCTAAAAGCGCCAATGCAAACTTAGGTACAATATCTGCCGATGAGCTGATTTGGGGTGGCGGTAAACTACGCCTGGCACAACAATCAACAGATTTGTTGGTGAAAATATCGAAACTCGATATCGATAAAGATAAAGAGGATATTACCATTGACATCATCAGCGAATACTATAACCTTTACCGCATACTGCAAAGCCAGGGTGTAGTTGTAGAAAACTTAAAATCGGTAGATCAGCAAATCCACCAGTCGCAACGCTTTTTAGAGCAAGGTTTAGTAACCAAAAACGATGTATTGCGTTTTCAACTACAACGTTCAAACATTGAGTTAAACGGCATTGATCTGGAAAGCAACCGCAAAATTGTTAACTACAACCTTAACGTTTTATTGGGTTTGCCAGAGGATACCAAAATTAACATCGCCCAGTTACCTACACCAACAAATACGGTAGCGCCATTTCAAAACTATTTAGATACCGCAATGGCTAACCGCAAGGAGCTGAAACAATTAGGCTTGCGCACAGAATATGCCGAAACTAATATTAAAAGCATCCGGGCAGACCGGTCGCCAAAATTATCGGCGTCTGCAGCGGCTTATTATTTAGATGTATCTGCTAATCCATTACCGCAAAAAGATAAATACATCACCCCGCTTACTTTGGGCTTGTCGTTATCATGGAACATCGGAACCCTTTGGACCAATAAAAACAAAGAAGCAGAGGCACACATACAGCGCGATCAGGTAATTATCAACAAAAACATTGAAGTTGATAACGTGAAAAACGATGTGAACAAAAGCTACCAGAATTATGTGGCAGCTATGAATAAAATTAGCCTGCTGCAAGTTTCTATCGATCAGGCAACTGAGAACAACAAATTGCAGGAATCTAAATACCAAAACTCTACCGGTACGGTAACCGACCGTGTGGACTCACAATCATTATTATACCAGGCAGAAATTAACCTGGAACTGGCTAAAGCCGAAGCAGGGCTTGCTTATTATAACTTAATTAAATCAACCGGAACACTTAACAAATAATATAAACTCACGAAATACAATGGCACAGGAACAAGAAGTACAAGAAACAGGAAAAAAGAAACCGAATAAGGTAGTCCCTATCATATTAGGAGTTGTTTTACTGGTCGGTATCATTTTCGGCGTAAAAGAATATATATACTTCAGCAAACACGTTGATACAGACGATGCACAGATCGACGGCGATATAAGCTCGGTTGTGGCACGTGTTGGCGGCTATGTTGATACAATAGGGTTTGAAGACAACCAGCATGTAACTAAAGGACAGTTATTGGTTAAAATAGACGCCCGCGATTACCAGGTAAAATTAGAGCAGGCATTAGCTGCAAAAAAAGGTGCAGGTGCAAACATTGGCGTTGGCCAGGCTCAGATTTTTCAAAGCACAGCAAACTCTGCAAGCTATAAAGCACAGGTTGCAGCTACTGCAGCGCATTTAGATAAAGCGCAGAAAGATTATGCACGTTATGCAAACCTGGTAAAAGATGGTTCTGTAACCCAACAACAATACGACCAGGCAAAAGCAGATCTGGATGTTGCTAAAGCAAACTACCAGGCAGCTAAAGATCAATACAATGCCGCACTGGTACAAATAGGTACAACCCGCGATCAGTTAAAGGTTACCAATACAGGTGCAGACCAGCGCCAGGCTGATGTTGATTTTGCTAAACTGCAATTATCATATACTACCATTACTGCTCCGGCTACTGGTGTTACCTCTAAAAAGAGCATTCAATTAGGTCAGTTAGTACAAGCTGGTCAAACACTTTTCTCTATCGTGAATGACAACAGCCTTTACATTACTGCAAACTTTAAAGAAACTCAGCTTACTGATATTAAAAACGGACTAAAAGTTGATGTAGAAGTTGATGCTTTCCCTGATATGAAAATTGAAGGTGTAGTTTACAATTTTTCACCAGCTACAGGCGCTAAATTCTCATTATTACCTCCGGATAACGCGACAGGTAACTTTGTGAAGGTCGTACAACGCATCCCGGTTAAAATCAAAATAAAGACAGAAGATAAAGCTATTTTAGATAAACTGCGCCCGGGTATGAGTGTAAACGTTTCTGTTATTACCAAAGACTAAATTATAATTAATTATGGCTGAAACCGGCTTTAAAAAATGGATCATTACGATCACCGTAATCACGGCTTCACTTTTAGAGCTGATTGATACAACGATTGTAAACGTAGCGCTGCCCCACATACAGGGTAACCTGGGTGCCACCCTTACGGATGTGGCCTGGGTGGTTACCGGTTATGCAGTGGCCAACGTTATTATATTACCCATGTCTGGGTGGCTGGGAAGCCGCTTCGGGCGTAAACAGTATTTTCTCGCGTCAATTATTGTATTCACTATCGTGTCTTTCCTGTGCGGTAATGCGCATACCATGAATGAACTGATACTTTTCAGGATAATACAAGGCTTTGCGGGTGGTGGTTTGATCTCGACGGCGCAAGCCATCCTGATAGAAACATGGCCGCGCGAAGAGATAGGCACGGCTACTGCGCTATTTGGTTTGGGTGCGGTAGTAGGGCCTACCGTGGGGCCTACCATTGGTGGCTGGATTGTAGAGAATTACTCATGGCCATGGATCTTTTATGTAAACATACCTGTAGGCGCACTGGCAGCCTTCTGTACCATAACGTTTATACGAGAGACGCCCAAGGATTCGAGTAAACCCGTAGACTGGTGGGGTATTATATTATTGGCCATTACTGTAGGCAGTTTGCAAACCATACTAGAAAAAGGCGAAGACGAAGATTGGTTTGCTAAAACCTACATTTTAGTACTCAGCATTGCAGCAGGATTAGGATTTTTATTGTTCCTATGGCGCGAAATGAGTACAGACCACCCGGTAGTAAACTTTAGCATTATGCGCCACAGGAGTTTCTCTGTGGGTATGGTTACATCTTTCATACTGGGCTTTGGCCTATACGGATCTGTGTTTGTTTTCCCGGTGTTTTGCCAGAATCTGTTGGGCTTTAACGCGCAACAAACAGGCGAGCTGCTATTTCCGGGGGGCTTGTGTACCATTGTAATGATGCCTTTTATCGGCAAGATGTTAAATAAAGGTATACCGGCTCAGTTTATGGCTACAGTTGGCATGTTTCTGTTCTTCGTATTTACCAATATGCTCAGTCACTCTACCCTGGCAACAGGCCAGGGCGATGTATTGATTCCATTGCTTATACGTGGGGTTGGTATGGCTTTATTATTTGTACCATTAACCACACTGGCCATGGCCGACCTGAAAGGTGCGGAAGTTGGTCAGGGTTCAGGTTTAAACAACATGATGCGCCAATTAGGAGGCTCGTTTGGTATTGCGGTATTAACTACTATAATCCACACCCGCCAGGGCTTACACCGTAATAATTTGCTGGTGAACATTAGCCCGAATAATCCAATTTTTACAGATCGTTTAAATGGTTACGTACATGCTTTTATGGCCAGGGGGAGTTCAATGTCAGATGCCACAAAGATGGCTTACCAGGCAATTGAAGGTGTAGTTACCCGGCAGTCGCTTCTGCTCACTTATGATGATGCCTATTGGTTATCAGGATTGGTGATGTTGTTTTCGATACCGCTGCTTTATCTGCAGCCATTTAAGAAATTGAAGGCTGTAACAGACGCGCACTAACAATTAACTCGACATACAATATTACTTAAATAAGTAAGAGTATTTACGATAATCCCGGATGCGAAAGTAGCCGGGATTTTTGCTTTAAGCTATTCCATAAAAGGAAAAAGCCGTTCAGTTGACCTCTGAACGGCTTATCCAAAAAAAATACAATTAAAAAGTAGTCTTTTCCCCGAGCGCACGACTATTGGTATTATGAAAACGAGGTTGCTTAATCTTCTATAAAATTAAAAAATTAATTTTGGTAAACGCAAAATGTTATTAACATATAGTTAAAACATAAAAGCCTCTGTATGAGCATACAGAGGCTTTTGAATAGGAGGTCATTAACAATTGTTAATAAACCACCTTTCCTGTTGCGGTTACTAAAGAAGCGATTCTGACAGCGTCAAAAATACGCTCTTCTGTGGTACCTAGTTTAATTAATGAGTCCTCATGTGCATTAACACACATTTCACAACCATTAACGGCTGATATAGCCAGGCTCATCAGTTCAAAAAACTCTTTGCCGGTTACGGGTTTCATCATTAACTGCATGCGGATGCGTGCAGGGATCTGCGTGTACTTTTCCTTTTGGGTAAAGTGCCTGAAACGATAAAATATATTGTTAGATGCCAGTAACGAAGCACAGCCAACGGCCTCTGCAACATCTGCTGCTGTAGCACCCTGTGCTTCGGCATATTTGGTATAATAATCTGCCAGTGGTTTATTGGTGTTATTGATAGCAGTACTAAGGCCCAGCAGCGCACACTCTTTGGTGCTTAAGTGCTCTGAAGTAAGCGTACTGGTAAAATTCAACTTAAGATCGCGTACATAGCGCGATTCGCCTTTTTCTAAAAGGTCAAGTGCTGTAGTGCGGTAGTTTTTATCTAATGCTACGCCTTCAAGCAGCTCTTGTATTACATCTGTAGTTTCGCTCATTTTAATATTTGGTGTGTGTATAAAATAAAAATCCCCGTTAGTTACCTACGGGGATTAATTTATAAGGTAAAATTATACCGTAATGGTTTCCTCGCCTTTTTCCCAGTTACATGGGCAAAGTTCGTCGGTTTGTAAACCATCAAGTACACGTAATACTTCTTTAACGTTACGGCCAACGTTTAAATCGTTAACACATACCCAGCGTACAACACCAGTTGGGTCAATAATGAAAGTAGCACGGTAAGCAATTTTTTCAGTCGGTTCTAATATACCCAGGTCTTCAGCTAGTGATTTTGAAGTATCAGCTAACATAGGGAACTTCAGATCGCGCAAGTCATCGTGGTTTTTTCTCCAGGCAGCGTGAACAAATTCAGAATCTGTAGAAGCACCAATTAAACGGGTATCGCGGTCACGGAATTCACCGTAGTTTTTGTTGAATTCGGCAATTTCTGTAGGGCATACAAAAGTGAAATCTTTTGGCCACCAGAACATTACAGTCCAAACATTTTCGTCGTTAACTAAAAAATCAGAAGTTATGTCTTCAAACTCTTTACCTTTTTCTATACTAACTGCAGCTTTTTTATTAAATGCTGGAAATTTTTGACCGATTGTTATCATAATGGTTTCTCTGTTAATTATATCGCAAATATACGGCTAAATGAGTATGCTTCCTGATTGATTATTTTGATGGGGTATAGTATTTGTCTATACATATATTATAAAATATAGACAGTTGATTTTTGTTGATAATGAGCGGATTATGTATGCGGTTTTTGCGAGGCATCCAAACCATTGTAGATTACACGGAGCGATAAAAGAAATTAATTGTAGTTTGCAGTCGAAAGATTAATCTTTTAAAACGAACCGCCAGACAAAGTTTAAACGCGATACAAAAAGCCCTTGCCAAAAAAATTGATCATCTGTACGCAGAATCGCCCTATAACAAGTTGCTAGCAGAATAAAGAAGTATTTTTCGAAAGCAAAGAAGGTGTATCTTTCAAAGCATGATACTTTGTTTCATAGACGGTTATTGGAGCAGAACCAGGTTGATTTAACCACCACTTATTATAAACCGGGTGCTGCCCTGCACCAGGACCTTACCGGGCTTACTTATCCGGATAATTCTTTTTGATCTTTGCCTGTCGTTTGAAGATCTGGAACATATCCCCGATTACAAGCAGGCAGTTAGCGAACTATACCGGGTTACAAAAACGGGTGGCCATGTCTTTTTTGAGTACCCCATTTATTATTGAAAATGATAAAACGCTGGTAAGGACAACTATAACAAAGCCGGAGAGATTACATACCTGCTGGAGCCCGAATACCATGGCGATCCCGTGATTCCGCAAGGTATCCTCTGCTTTTACCATTTCGGATGGGACGTGCTGAATGATTTCCGTGCGGCAGGTTTTTCTAAAGTTAAAATAATAATAGGTTACGATATAGGCAAAATGATATTGGGCCTACAGCTTTTCATTATGGCCCAGAAATAGGGTTGAGCTCGATTCCTGATTCCCTTTCTCAATTCCTTCTGTTTAAAAAGGAAATATAATAAAGCAGGGTTGCCAGTGAACCTAAGGCGGCAACAACATAAGTCATGGCAGCCCACCACAGGGCATCTTTAGCTTGCTCGTGTTCCTCGCTGCTTTGCATTACGCTGTAATTGTTATTTAACCAGGCCAAGGCACGTTGGCTAGCATCAAACTCAACGGGTAGCGTTATAAAGCTAAACAGGGTAACCAAGGCTAATGCAGCAATGCCTATGATTAAAATATAAGGGTTAATTGCAAAGATCATCAGCATTACGCCAATCATCAAAGTCCATTGCACCAATCTTGATGCAACGCTAATTACCGGCACTATAGCAGTGCGCAAACTTAACCAACTATAAGCTTTGGCATGTTGCACCGCATGCCCGCATTCGTGTGCCGCTACTGCAGCTGCCGCTACGCTTCTGCTATAATAAACATCGGGGCTTAAATTCACCGTTTTATTTTCTGGGTTGTAGTGGTCGGTTAACTGGCCTTCAACAGAAATTACCTGTACATCCAGTATGCCGTTATCGCGCAGCATTTTTTGAGCTACTTCGGCACCGGTTAAACCGGATGATAATGGAATTTCGGCATATTTTTGGAACTTGCTTTTAAACCGTGATTGAACAATAAAGCTCACTAACGCCACGCCGATCATCAAGACCCAGGCAGAAGAGAAGCCTATGTATGCAGTTATAAATGAGAAATGTACCATCTTTATATTTTTATTAACTGTTTCAAAAAGTATTCCGCATTTTAAAACATGACAGCCACAGAACCTGCATTTTCATACTGGGAACGCACCGCATTTATTGACAATGCCGATGTGATTATCATTGGCAGCGGTTTGGTTGGGCTAAGTGCAGCGCTGCATTTAAAACTTAAGGAGCCTGCACTAAGAGTAACCGTATTAGACCTGGGATTTTTGCCTAGCGGCGCCAGTACAAAAAATGTAGGTTTTGCCTGTTTCGGCACCGTTTCTGAGCAATTAGCCTATATTAATCGCTCATCCGAAGTAGAAATGCTGCGCATGGTTAATTACAGATACCGAGGTTTACAACGCTTAAGAGCTAACCTTGGCGACCAAAATATCCGCTATCAGCAGCATGGCGGATATGAGCTTTTTACTACAGCAGAAAAGGAAGAAGCACAAGCAGCCATAACAGCTATCCCTTACCTCAATAAACTTTTAAGTGCTGTAATTGGTGATACTGACATTTATGCAGTTGCGGATGCTAAAATTGCAGGCTTTGGTTTTCAGGGAGTTAGTAAGATGATTGTTAATAAATACGAAGGCCAAATTGATACCGGGTATATGATGCGCACTTTACTTTATAAAGCATATGAGGCCGGCGTGCTGGTATTGAATAACTGCGTGGTTAACGGTGTTGAAACAGATGGCAATCATTTATTGGTACATACTTCGCAAGGAAACTTCCGCTCCGATAAAGTTATTGTAGCTAACAATGCCTTTGCCCGTCAGCTCTATCCTGACTTAGATGTAGTGCCCGGCCGGGGCCAAGTATTGGTAACCAAGCCTATCCCCAATTTAAAAATCAAAGGCACTTATCATTTTAACGAGGGCTATTATTACTTCCGCAATATTGATGATCGTATACTTTTTGGTGGCGGCCGCAACCTTAATTTTAAGGCAGAGGAAACCGCAAACTTTGGTAATACAGAACAGGTAAAAGCACAGCTAACCACTTATTTGCATGAAATTATTTTACCCAACCAGCCGGTAGAGATTGATTGCTGGTGGAGTGGTATTATGGGCTTTGGTGATGAACTAAGCCCCATCATAAAAGAGCTTCAGCCTAATGTATTTTGCGCTGTTCGCTGCAATGGTATGGGTATAGCCATGGGGAGTTTGGTTGGCGAAGAGGTTGCGGAGTTGATGTTGAATGTATAACCGCTTCTTAACCTGTCATGCCGAACTTGTTCGGCACCCCACAGGACAGGTCGGAAACTTTGATTACTTTACACTTAGCAAGTGGGGTGCCGAAACAAGTTCCGCATGACAGAAAAGTTAAAACAACTCAACCAACCGCTCCAAAGCCATTCCTCTTGAGCCTTTAAGCAATACCGTTGAATGCTTAACCGGTTTTTCTTTCAGGGCCTTAATTGCATCGTCGGTAGTCTCAAAAAAATCAGCACTGAAACCCGGTTTAAGATCGAAGAATGCTTTGCCGATAAAAATTCGCTGGTTAACGGGCGCCGCAATAGCTTTTTGGATAATAGCCTCATGCTCTGCTGCAGATTCATCACCCAGTTCGAACATATCGCCCAGTACCAATACTTTGTCTTTAGCATCCATGGTGCTAATGTTGTCTATAGCTACCGCCATGCTGCTGGGGTTGGCGTTATAATAGTCGCAAATGAGGGTGTTATGTGCCGTCTGCATAATTTGCGAGCGATTATTGGTTGGCTGATAGCTGCTAAGGCCGGCGTTAATTTCGGCATCACTCATTTTAAAATAAGTACCTATGCAAATAGCTGCCAGCATATTATCCAGGTTGTATGCGCCGGTTAAATGAGAGTCAACCTCGTGACTAACGTTATTTGACCCCGACCATTCCAGCGATACGTAAGGTGCATTTTTAGTCACCTTACCGGTAATTAGATTACCGGGCTCCTTGGTTCCGTAGCCTATTGTGTTTTGCAGGTTGCGTGCTGCTTTCATTTCAGCCAATACGGGGCTATCGGTATTGATGAAGATGGTTCCGTTAGTTGCCTGCAGATAATCATATAATTCGCCTTTGGCTATTTTTACGCCTTCTGTACCGCCAAAGCCTTCCAGGTGTGCTTTGCCAACATTGGTAATTAAGCCATGTGTGGGTTGCGAAATAGTGCACAACATCTCAATTTCTTTCTGGTGGTTGGCCCCCATTTCTATTACGGCCATGTCGTATTCATTAGTTATCGATAGCACGCTTAATGGTACACCAATATGGTTATTTAAATTACCCTGTGTGGCATAGGTTTTAAAATGCTGCGATAAAACGGCTTTAATAAGTTCCTTAGTGGTGGTTTTACCATTGGTACCAGTTAGGCCTATCACCGGTATCTGCAATTGCTTGCGGTGGTAGCGAGCCAGGTCTTGCAGCTTGGTAAGTACGTCGTCTACCAGTATGTATTGTTCGCTAATGCGATATTGGGCATTATCAATTACAGCATAAGCTGCGCCTGCTTCAATGGCTTGTTGGGCAAAGCTATTGGCATCAAACGTATCTCCCTTCAGGGCAAAAAATAAACTGCCTTGCGCAATTTTGCGGGTGTCTGTACTAATTACGGGGTGCTGTAAAAACAGCTCATAAAGTTGTTCGGTAACCATGATGTAAATATACAGCGAAGCTTGTAAAATGTTATATTCCGATTAACCAGTTTTAGTTCACCGG
Source organism: Mucilaginibacter polytrichastri (assembly GCF_001911425.1). Lineage (GTDB taxonomy): Bacteria > Bacteroidota > Bacteroidia > Sphingobacteriales > Sphingobacteriaceae > Mucilaginibacter > Mucilaginibacter polytrichastri. The sequence continues at coordinate 5,173,102 of NZ_MPPL01000001.1, forward strand.
AAATTTTCTGCCATCTACCGTTTTTATCATCTACCTAACCGTTGGCCTATTGCGTAGGGTGCCACCCTGCTATACATTTGTTTCAACAAACAAAGTTAGAGCAGATGAAAACGTATTATTTAGTGGCCTGGCTACTACCCTTCGCTATCATTGCGCACATTATAGAAGAGTTTGTTTTTCCGGGCGGGTTCATTAAATGGTACCGGGATTCGCGGCCGGATATTGCAGCGAGCATTACTAAAAGTAGGCACACAGTGATTAACATTGTTTATATCGTATTGTCATTTATTCCGCTTTTGCTTGGTCCGGCTATCCAGGGTATTTCATGGTTATTAGCGCTTACATCCATTGCTGCTGTAAATGCTTTGTTTCATATTTTGGGGAGTGCACGCACCAAAACCTATTCGCCGGGCGAGGTAACTGCCATGTTTATCTATCTGCCCCTGACCATTTACATTAACTGGGAGCTGCTGGCTACGCATGCCATTACGCTGGATTATGCCGGTAAATGTTTTTTAGTAGGGATAGCCTACCATATATGGTCTGCCTATAGTCATCGCCAACGAGCCATTAAGTTTGAGCAATATCAAACGGCCAATAAATAAATATATCGTTTAAAGTAGTAAGGCCTCCCGGTTTGGGGAGGCCTTACTTGTATGTGATGAGATCAGTAAACAATTAGCTTACCAAGCCCGAAACTTCTACCATTTCATTTACATCGGTACCGTAAGTTACTTCCGGTACTTCAAAACCAAACAAGTTCATAAAGTCAGATCGGTATCCGGCTAGGTCGCCAATGGAGGCAAGCGAATCGGTATCAGCTTCTGCCCAAAGGGCCTGTACTTTAGCCTGGACGTCTGGGCGCATTTCCAAATCGTCTATACGGATGCGGCCTTTTTCATCTACCGGTATGGTGGTATCGGTATATAAACGTTGCTCAAACAAACGCTGGATCTGTTCGATACAACCCTCATGAATACCTTCTTCTTTCATTACTTTATATAGTAAAGAGATATATAGCGGAATAACCGGGATAGCTGAGCTTGCCTGGGTAACCAACGCCTTATTAACAGAGATGAGGGCTTTGCCGTCAATATCTTTTAGCTTATCGCTGATTTCGAAAGCGGTAGCTTCCAGATGATCTTTAGCACGGCCAATGGTGCCTTTGCGGTAAACCTTTTCTGTTAGTGCAGGGCCAATGTAAGAGTAAGCAACAGTTACTACACCGTTGGCCAATATATTCGCGGCTTTCATTTCATCAATCCACATGCCCCAGTCTTCGCCGCCCATTACCTCAACGGTATTGGCAATTTCTTCGTCGGTAGCCGGGTTGATAGAAATTTCGGATACTACGCCGGTATGGAAATCAACCGTCTTATTGGTGAAAACTTCGCCAATTGGTTTAATAACCGAGTTGTGGGCAACGCCTGTTTTTGGGTGATTTCTGCGTGGAGAAGCCAGGCTATAAATAACCAGGTCAACCTGGCCCAGGTCTTTTTTGATCAGTGCGATAGTTTTTTCTTTGATCTCGTCAGAGAAGGCATCGCCGTTGATGCTTTTGGCGTATAGGCCGGCTTCATGCGCTTGTTTCTCAAAAGCGGCGGTATTGTACCAGCCTGCTGATGCCGGTTTGCCCGGTGCGGGTGGTTTTTCGAAATAAACACCCACGGTTGAAGCATCTGAACCGAAAGCGCTGGTAATGCGCGAAGCCAAACCAAAACCAGTTGATGCGCCGATTACCAATACTTTAACCGGGCCGCCATCAATTGCTTTCTTTGATTTGATATAATTAATTTGATTGATCACATTTTGCTCACAGCCCTGAGGATGAGAGGTTAAACAGATAAATCCGCGTATTCTGGGTTCTATAATCATAAAAACTTATTAAAAATCGAGGCATATATAAGGAATATTTTGAAAACATTCCTAAAAAAGGTTCTTTAGAATTAATTGACTTGCGTGTAGTTATCATTAATTAGCCTGCCATCGGCATCTAAATGATATTCATAACCCAGAAAATCTCTGAGGATAATTTTGTTATCAGAAAATTCAATTGGAGGCTTTTCGTCCAATGTTAAGAAAATATCTCTGCCACTGAATGTCCATTTAATATCGCCATTGAAGGCAATCCTTGAAATTTGAGTTTCGCCATGTATTAACAGATCCCCATCAAATTCATAAATACAAAAACAAGTCGCCAAATCAAGGTTGTTTTTCCAAATTAAATCCAAAGATGGAACTTGCAGAGCATAAACACTATTTGTACAACAGATAAATATGATATCATCTTTAATTAATGGCGAACGTGCATTTATTCTTGTTATGCCGCCTGATGCATAAATGACTACGCTGGAGATTTCAACTTCGTGTTCTTTAACCCTGATGCCATGTTTGGCGGATGGCTGATAGACATCGGCCGGATCATGAATTACGTTTTGATAATGATTTTTATTGTCCGTTGAGTTTAAGACATAACCTTCATCATCAATAACTTCTATTTCGTACTGTTGGTAATGGGTGATCATCTTATGTCTTATGCCTCTTTTTTCATCCAGCTTACTACGGCTTTAATTTCGGTATAGCTGTAGTCATCGCCTAAAATTTCTTTTAAGGGCGCTAACCGGTCTGCGCCATAGCTTTCTACCGCGTCCTGAATTTTAGGAATTTTCTGCTGATCAACCAGGTCAGTTACCTCCATTTCTCCAGATTGGATAAAGGAACATAGGTGCCCTTCTACAGTCATTGGCGATAAGTTGCGCATGCCGGCAATCTCTGTTATGCCAACCCCCGCTTTGTACAGATCAAAGCTTTCGCGCTGTGTGCCGCCTGTTGATGCGCGGGTTGTTTTAGTTTTGGTGATCTTGGGTTTTTTAATCCCGATTTTGGAAGCCAAGCCATGCTGGCTGCAATAAGCTGTAATTACCTTTAAAAAGGCGGTACCATAACGCTGCAACTTAACCTCACCAAAACCGGAAATACGGCCAAGCTCTTCCGTACTTTGTGGCAGGTAGGTTGCCATCTCCAGTAATGTGGCATCCGACAGGATAATATAAGCCGGCACGTTCTCATTCATAGCCAGGTTAAAGCGGGTGGTTTTTAGGTCGTGCAGCAGCCCTGCTTCGTAAATGGTTGGCTGGGTTTCTGTTGCTGCAGTTTCCAGGTCTTCGGCTAAATTAAACTCCACTTTTTGCAGGCCTTTTAAAACGGCTTCGCTTGTGGCGGTTAATTTTAAGATCGGATACTGGTCATCGGTAACCACCAAATAGCCTTGTATTGCCAATTGACCCATGTAACGCTGCCATTCGGCTTTGCTAAGGTCGGCACCAATGCCGTAGGTTTTAAGTTGCTTATGCTCATCACGGATCTTTTCACTTTTAGATCCCCGCAAAAAATCTATGACATAATTAGTGCCGAAACGCTGGTTTAAACGATAAACTGCCGAGAGCGCCTTTTGCGCAATCACTGTACCATCGAACTTTTTAAACTCGGTGAGGCAAACATCGCACGAGCCGCAATGATCCGGAAACTGCTCGTTAAAGTAATGCATTAAATACTGGCGGCGGCAGGTTTGCAGCTGGCAATACTTTACCATATCATCCAGCTTTTTCAGCATAATGCGGCTTTGGTCTTCATTGCCCTCTACCCTGGCAAAGCGCTGTAGTTTAAAGGCATCACCTGCCGAGAAAAACAATAATGCCTCAGATGGTAAACCATCGCGACCGGCCCGGCCTGTCTCCTGGTAGTAACCCTCAATGTTTTTAGGCAGATCATGGTGTATCACATACCGCACGTTTGATTTATTGATGCCCATGCCGAAGGCAATAGTAGCCACCATAATCTTTATTTCATCGCGCAAAAACTGATCCTGATTGTGGGCTTTGGTCTCGTTATCCAGCCCGGCATGGTAGGCTTTGGCTGCGTAACCCTGCTTTTGCAGGTCGGCGGCAAGGTCTTCGGTGCTTTGGCGGCTCAGGCAATAAATAATGCCCGAATCTTCCTGGTGGTCATCTAAAAAGTTTAGCAGTTGGTTATAGCTGTCTTTTTTCGGCGATACTTTATAGCTGATGTTCGGCCGGTTAAAGGAGGATACAAATTCTTTAGGCTGATGCAGCGCTAATTTTTCGCGGATGTCCTTGCGGGTCAGGTCGTCAGCTGTGGCCGTTAATGCAATAACGGGTGTTTTAGGGAACTCTGTTTTAAAGCTCGAAAGCATCAGATACTCTGGCCTGAAATCATGACCCCAGTGCGAGATACAATGTGCCTCATCTATAGCGATAAGGCTTACGTTTAAAGTTTTTAGGAAAGTAACCAACCGGTTCTCTGAACCGAACAAGCGCTCGGGGGCCAGGTAAAGTAACTTAATTTCGCCCGATTTTAACCGGCTTATAATACTTTGCTGCTCGTTGGCATTTAGGCTAGAGTTTAAAAAAGCTGCCGGGATACCGTTGATGTTTAGGGCATCCACCTGGTCTTTCATTAAAGCGATCAGCGGAGAAATAACCACAGTTAATCCATCCATTAACACAGCAGGCAACTGGTAGCATAGTGACTTCCCGCCACCCGTTGGCATCAGCACCAATGCATCGCCGCCGTTTAAGATCTGCTGAACGATGGCACCCTGCTGGTGGCGAAATTCTGTATAACCAAAGTATTTGTGTAAGGCTTCTAGGGGTGTCATTATTGTAAAGTTAGTGATTCCCTTGAATCTCTGTGTTTGTAAACAAAAAAGGTGATCACTAAATTAGTCATCACCTATATATTGTATATACTATGCTTAATTGTTTATAAAAATATAAACGAGTTGATCCGATATGAAATCGGAACGCAGAAATTTAAATTTAATTAAGCTTTAACGCGTGCTTTATCAAGCGCGTTGGCTAAAATAACTGTGCCTACACCAAAAATGATGATACCGCCAAAAAACAAGCCCGCAGAAGCGTCAAGGCCGCTGTTTGAATCAACCAGATTATATGAAGTAGCAGGTGTAAATGTTAATGCTCCGGCTACAATTAAAATTCCGGCAAGGGCAATTATGATACCTATGTTTCTCATTGTCGTGTTATTTTGAAAGCCACAAATATATTATGTTTTAATTAAATACTGATAGTAAAATGCTTTAGGTGCAGAAATAATACATTTTTTAAATTTTCACCTGCTAAGTAATTGGGGTTATAAATCGACACAATTTAAATAAGATGAAGATTTTATGATGTTTTAGCCTGAAAAGCGATGGAGAAACGACTTTGAGCCAATAATTTAATGTTGAATCGTCATTTTTTTAATTTCTTTATTAGCTTTAGCTTAGATATGCATAAAAAACTTTACTCCCTCCTTTTACTGCTTACGCTTACCCTAACAGCGTTTGCACAGCAAATTAAAACCCCGGCCGAATTTTTAGGTTACAAATTGGGCGATCAGTTTACGCCTCATTATCGTATCGCTGAGTATTTCAGGTACATCGCCCAAGCGTCTAAGAACATAAAGCTGGTGGAGTATGGTAAAACGAACGAAGGTCGCCCATTACTGCTTGCCTTTATAGCATCAGACGATAACATCGGCAAGCTGGATGAGATCCGGCAGAATAATATGAAGCTGGCTGGTTTAGCAACGGGTGGTGGTTCTACAGCCGGCCCGGTTGTAGTTTGGTTAAGTTATAATGTGCATGGTAACGAGCCTGCATCGAGCGAGGCTGCCATGCAAACCTTATATGATTTGGTTAACCCCGCCAACGCACAAACCCAGCAATGGCTTAAAAATACAGTAGTAATTATAGACCCGTGTTTAAACCCCGACGGTCGCGACCGTTATGTGAATTTCTACAATTCGGTACGCGGCGTAACGCCCGATGCTTATAACCAGGCCCGTGAGCACATGGAACCATGGCCGGGTGGCCGGGTAAACCATTACTATTTCGACCTTAACCGCGATTGGGCATGGCAAACACAAAAAGAAGTACAGGCCCGTTTGGTGGTATTTAACCAATGGCTGCCACAAGTACATGTTGATTACCATGAGCAGGGCTATAATAACCCCTATTACTTTGCGCCTGCTGCCGAGCCTTTCCATAAAGATATTACACCATGGCAGCGCGAGTTCCAAACCACTATCGGTAAAAATAACGCCAAGTATTTTGACCAGCACGGCTGGACTTATTTCACCAAAGAGGAATTTGACCTGCTGTACCCATCTTACGGCGATACCTATCCTATCTATAATGGATCTATCGGGATGACGTTTGAGCAGGGCGGTATTAGCGCAGGTGTTGCCGTACTTACCCGCAGCGGTGACACCCTTACCCTGGCCGACCGGATAGAGCACCATCATACTACCGGATTAAGTACCATAGAAATGTCTTCCGTTTATGCAACCAAAGTACTTACCGAGTACAAAAAGTTTTTTGATAACGGCCGCATCAATCCGCCGGGCGAATACAAGACTTATATTGTTAAAAATGACAACCCAGATAAAATAGCTTTGCTGGCGCAATTATTAGACAAAAACGGGATACAATATGGTTACGGGGCTGCCAAAACAAGCCTTGCCGGGTATAACTATTTTAACGGGAAAGATGAAGCTTTCACCGCAAGCGATAAAGACCTGGTTGTAAATGCTTATCAATCAAAAGCGGTATTGCTTAATGTACTGTTCGAGCCTAAAACATTTATTCCCGATTCTAATACCTATGATATTACGGCCTGGTCATTACCCTATGCGTATGGCTTAAAAGCTTATGGGTTAAAAGAATCTGTTAAACCGACTAATAGTACTTTGCCGGCTAAACCTGTTGATAAAGCCGTTTTAGGCACGCCTTATGCTTATGTGGGTATCTGGCAATCGGCTAAAGATGTGCGCTTTTTAGCTGCATTGATGAAAAACCATATTAAGGTGCATTATGCCGAACTGCCATTTGAGGCAGGTGGTAAAAAGTATGGGGCAGGATCATTAATTATTACCCGTGCCGGTAATAACACGCCCAATTTTGAGCAAACTGTAAATAAGGTAGCGGCAGATAATAGCAGGCAGCTATCGGTACTTACATCGGGCTTTGTAGAAAAGGGTGCCGATTTGGGCTCGGGCTATGTGCATAACCTGCGCCAGCCTAAAGTAATGCTGATTGCCGGCGACCAGGTAAACTCTGAAGAAATGGGTGAGGTATGGCACTATTTTGAGCAGCAGATCAATTACCCAATTACCCTGGTACGGTTTCAGGATTTAAACCGTATTAAAATGGCCGACTTTGATGTGGCTATTTTTCCCGACGGAAATTACAGTGATTTACCGGTTGATAAATTGCAAAGTTGGATACGCGATGGTGGTAAACTGATTGCCGTTGGCGATGCTGTAGGCGCATTTGTTGGCAAAGGTACATTTGCCATTAAACGCAAAGAAGAAAAGAAAGATGATAAAGCAGATGCTAAAAAATTTGCTATCATACCAACTTATGAAGGCCGTAACCACGAGTATATTAAATCTGCAGTACCGGGAGCTATTTATAAAATTAATATAGATAATACCCATCCCCTGGGCTTTGGCTATCCCAACTACTACTACACACTTAAATTAAGCGATGATGTTTATGATTTTTTAGGCGATGACGGCTGGAATGTAGGTACCATTAAAAAGGATGCTTATGTATCGGGCTTTGCAGGCCAAAAAGCAAAAGCTAAACTGGTAGATGGTTTGCTGATCGGCGTACAAAATATGGGCCGCGGCTCGGTTGTATATTTTGTTGATGATCCATTGTTCCGCAGTTTCTGGGAAAACGGCAAGCTGCTGTTTAGTAATGCTGTATTTATGGTAGGGCAGTAGACGTTCGAAGCAAAAAATAAGAGCCAAGAAACAAGAGTCTGGATAAAGGACTTTAGACAAATGATAATAAAAGAAAGGACGAAAGATTCAATATCTTCCGTCCTTTCTTTTTTTATCGTATTCGAGTCTTGTTTCTTGGCTCGTGTTTCTCGTCTCTTGCTTCTTTCCTTACTGGTTTTTCACACGATTCTTTTCGTCATCAGCACCGGTTTGGTGTTGGCGGGCTTTAATTTTGCTGTTGCCAAAGTTATAGGTAAAGGTTAAGCGGGCAACACGGGTTTCGTTCTTTTGATGTATATCTATCAGGTTACCGTTGTTTTCGCTGGTAACGTTGTTTTTGCGCATGTTAAAAATATCGCTTACAGATAGTTTTAAGTTTGCCTTTTTGTTGGCGAATGATTTGCTTAGGCCACCATCAATGCTGTATTGCGCTTTAACATTAAAATAACCGTACACCAGTGAAGAAGAGTAATCTGTCATAATCTCTGCTTTAAAAGTTTTTGTTACAGCAAAGGTATTGGTTGTTTTAACCTGGTAAGCAACCTTGCCATCATTAAGGGTACCGATACCGGCTACACCCTGTGGGTTTGCACCAGATTTAAAGCCCAGGTAAAAAGCGGTTACATTGGCGTTACCTGTCCACCATTTGGTAATAGTATATGGCGAGTTAACGTTTAAGTTATAAGAGTTTTGTGTACTTAAATTTACATTGGTTTGGTAAGTTGCCTTGGTAACGGTGTCTGTAACCAGCGCCTGGTTTATTACATCTGTGGTGCGGCTGTACCCTAAGCTAACATTAATGGTGTGATTATAAGTATAGTTTAACTCGAACGAGTTGGTGTATTGGGGTTTTAAAAACGGGTTTCCCTGTTCATAAGTGTATTGGTCCAGGTAATAAATAAATGGGTTAAGATCTTCGTAGCTAGGGCGGTCTATCCGGCGGCTGTAGTTAAAACCAAATTCGTTTTTATCGTTGATGGTATGGTTAATAAATACACTTGGAAAAAAGTTAAGATAATTACGATTAACCACTTGTGCAGTACCCACCAAGTCGCCTTTTGAGCTTGTGTTTTCGGCACGCACGCCTAGCTGTACGGTTGTTTTTTTAAAGCTTTTATTAAAGTTTACATAACCGGCGCCAATTTTTTCGTCATATATAAAATGGTTGGTACGGGTTGGGTCATTCACATATTCGCCATTGGTAATAATTTGCGCTTCAAGGTCATTGTCGGTTTTTACATCGCTGTATTTACCGCCAAACTCCAGCTTGGTAGTTTTATTAAACGGATAGGTGTAATCTGCCTTTGCCGTGCGGATGTCGATGGTTGATGGTGTTTGGTTGCGCAGCATGGATGGTATGCCGGCATTACTGCCATCAACGTTGTAATAATAGGTATTATATTGTGCATTTGCAGAGTTGGTGAATTTAGAATAATCAACATCTACACTTAGTGCCTGCCCTGTTGAATCGATCTGCCAGCGATCATTAACATTAAATGCAAAGTTGTTATATTTTGATTTGATGGTAGTGTTGGTATTTTGGTAAGTGTTAAAAACCTGTGGCTGGGTACCTATAAAAGTTTGGCTGGTATTATTATCGGCAGATGGGTTAAAGTAACCGCTGGCTACAAAGCCAATGGTGTTTTTGGGCGACATATCGTAATCGGCACCAACGCGGTAGTTGTTGTAGTGGCGTTCGCTGCCCATTTTGGTAATTTGGCTGAAGTAAGTATTGTCGCCGCCATTTTCTACGTTACGGTCAATAGCGATGTTGTTATCACGTTTGGTATCGCCGCGGCTCAGGTTTCCAAAGAAATTAAATTTTCCTTCTTTATGGTTTAAAGTTAAGCTGGTATTATCTCTAAAGTGCTTACCCATGGCGGCTGTAACAGATGCGCTACCGTTTGTGCCGGATTGTTTATTTTTTTTCAGCTTAATATTAATGATGCCTGAGTTGCCCGCTGCATCATATTTGGCAGATGGGTTAGTGATCATTTCGATAGACTGAATGCTGTTACCATCGGTAGAGCGTAAAAGGGTGGCCAATTGGGTAGATGAAAGATAGGTAAGCTTATCATTAATCATTACGGTAACGCCTTGTTTACCTTTCATGCTAATGTTATCGTCTTTATCAACACTAACGCCTGGCGCACGTTCCAATATTTCCATCGCAGAGTTACCTGCAGCTAAAACGCTGTTTTCCACATTCATTACCATGCGGTCGCTGCGGCGCTCAATTAAGGGCTTGCTGCCGGTTATCGTAACTGTATTGAGGGTTTTACTGGAAGGCTGCATTTTTATTTCAGGTACGCTAACCGTGGTTGAATTTGCACTTACGGTAACTGGTTGGCTAAAGCCATTGGCATAACCTACCATGGTTGCTTTTACAATATAGCTGCCCGGTTTAATGGCGATAAAGTTATAAGCGCCGTTTTCGTTTGATAAGGCACCTTTTACAACGGTAGAGTCTTTTGCTTTGAGTAAACTAACGGTAGCGTAATCGGCAGGTTTGCCTGTTTCATTTAATAGGGTGCCTGTTATTTTGGCTACTCCGGCAGCGGGTGCTGCGTTTTGTGCACCGGCAACAGTATAGCTGATTGTAAGTGCTACAAAAAATATAATGCGATAGATGATTGATTTCATGACAGTGTGATTGATTTATAAAATTTTGGCAATAGTTATCCCCTTAAAGATTTTTTAGTTCTTTTTTAAATAGTGTATTAAAAATTTGATGATGCCTTGTTTTACTGTAAAAGTATCCGGCTTATCGTGTTATGTTGGTTAGATGTATCCAAAGGCAGAAAGGTTACAACCAATATTAACTTTTTATTACCGGGATTAAACGTTCTAGCATATCCTGGTAAATAGTAAAGCGCACAGGTGTTTCTTTGCGGCTTATATTGAGGCGATTAGGTAGGTAGCCTAAGTTTGTTGGTTAAAAGCACAGAGAAAATAGTAGGCCCGGTAAAAAAATGCCGGGCCTATTATTTTAAAACTTTTTTACGTTGGTGTTAACCTTTATGGTGTCAGCCTTTAAAGTATCAACTTTACACTGCAAGCCATTATCTGTCATAGTGAATTTGGCGTTAGGTGCATCGGGCATTTTATTTATGCTGGTGCAATCATAAATATTAACATGTGTATAGCGGTCTAACGAGCGGTCTATTACCAAAGTAGTGTTCAGTGGTACTTTTAAGGTAAGTTCAATATCTTCTGCATGCCAGGCACCGGCTTTAATTCGGTGTAGTTTGTAATCAAACATTAATACAGAATCTTTTTGGCTGAAATTATAACGGGTATTACGTGCGTTTAATAATGCCCTCTCATAATCAGCCCCTTTTGAACGGTAACGCTCTACCAACACAGGCTGGGCAACATCACTTTTCTCCACATTAATGTTAACATTGTTGGGTTCCTGCTCTTCGCCATCTTCATCGTCATTGGTAACAACCAGGCCGTGGAACCGGGATTGTATGTCGAGGCGGGCGCTGTCTTCGGCGGTAAAAAAACGGGTATTGTCTAATTTAAGATAATAGGTGTTGTTGGCTGTGGGCTTAATGTTAATGGTTTCGTCGAAACTGGCCGATGACCTAAAACCGGCAGCAACCTTTGTTGAAAAATAAACCAGGATACTGATAGCGCAGATCCAAACAATAATGAGCGTTGAACCTACAGAGCGGTTAATGGTGCGGCTATTGAAAACAAGTTTAGCCAATGCCAGTATTAATCCTAAAAGCGGAACAACGGCAACCACAAATGCCGAAATATAGATCCATGCATCATACCTGTAACCAATAATATTAAAAGGGAACATAAAATGCAGGTCCTGATGAAAGCCAATAATAGCAACCAGCATAATAACCAGGGCTATTGCCACGCCGAAAAAGCTGAGCATAAACATAATGCCTATTAGCTTAAGTATTATTTTGGCAGCCTGCTGAATAAAGGAACCTGTAAATGAAAAGAACTCACGTATAAAATCGCGGAAACGGTATATAAAGGGTTGGGCTTCTTGGTGCGCATCGGCAATGCGACCGCGTACCGTGTGAAGCTCGGCCTCAAAGTTTTTCTTAAAACCCTGTAAATCCAGCTTTTCGCCCTTCATGGCCATGCGGTCGGCACGGGTAACAGCCTTGGGCAGTACAATCCACAATACAACGTATAAGAACAGGCCGGTGCCTGCAAATGCTGTTGATAATGCAAAGGCTAGCCGTATCCAAACAGTTTGAGTATCAAAATAATTGGCAATGCCAGCGCATACGCCCGCTACCAGGTGGTCGTCTGCATCGCGAAATAACCTGCGTTTTTCTATGCGGCCCGGGTAAGCGTAACCTGCCGATGCATGCCCTTCGGTTGCAGCGCCTTCAAAATCTTCTACTGCGCCCATTTGTTCGATCACAAAATTTACATCCTGATCTATAATGGCCTGCCGGCCTTCGCGCTGTAGTATTTCTGTAAAAAGTTCGGCAATGCGGTTTTCAATATCTGTGGTTATCTCTAAACTGTCTTCAGAGTCAAAAAAGTGCCTTTTTATGCCGGTCATATATTGCTTAAGTATTTCATACGCATACTCTTCGATATGGAATACGGTGCCGTTTATATTGATGATGATTGTTTTGTTCATGATTGTGTGGTATTATAATAGTTTGTTATTGGTTACGCGCATCTATTGAGGTTTGCACGGCAAAGGCCAGTTCTTGCCAGGTTTTATCCAGTTGTGTTAAAACCACTTTTCCTTCTTCGGATAGCAAGTAATATTTACGGGGTGGCCCCGAGGTTGACTCTACCCAGGTGTAGGTAAGCAAGCCATTGTTTTTTAAGCGGGTAAGTAAGGGATATAATGTGCCTTCAACTACAAGCAACTGAGCTTTACGCAGTTCTGCAATAATATCTGATGCATATAGTTCTCCCTTAGCAATAATAGAAAGTATACAGTACTCCAGTATACCTTTCCGCATTTGGATTTGGGTGTTCTCGATTATCATAATACAAAGATATATGTTTAAGAATGTATTATGCAATACATAGTACTAAATATTTTAATTGCACCTTGTCGTATAAGTCATTTTTTTTAATAAATCGATATATTTGATTAAATTTTTTCAATTAATTGAACAATACGCGCTACTTTTAGAGTATTAACTATTAACTGATATTATTTATTGAAAAAATGAAAAAACTTTTACTTTTAAGTTTGAGCTTTCTGCTGATATCTGTAACACAGATATATGCGCAGAACCGTACCGTGACCGGTACGGTGACATCAAAAGATGATGGTTTGCCAATCCCAGGGGCAAGTGTGAAATTGCAAGGTGCAAAAACCGGCACGATTACCAGTAGTGATGGTAAGTACTCTTTACAAGCAAAACCAGGCGATGTATTGGTATTTAGTTTTATCGGCTACTCTACAACAAGTAAAACTATTGGTGCATCAGGCACAGTAAACGCTACTTTAACAGTTGATTCAAAACAATTGAGCGAAGTAGTGGTAACCTCGTTCGGTATCGAGCGTAGCAAAAAGAGCTTAGGTTACAGTACAACCAATATTAGTGCTACTAGTATGACAGCTACCCAAAACACCAACTTTACTAACTCTTTAGAAGCTAAAGTTCCGGGTGTACAGGTATCTGGTTCTGGTGGTGCATTCACCGGTTCAAGCATTCTGATTCGTGGTAATGTTACATTTACCGGTAACAACCAACCGCTGATTGTTGTTGATGGGTTGCCTATTGACAACGGTGGTGGTAACTCGCCATTGCAAAGCGGCCCTAGCGTATCAAACAGAGGTATCGATTTAAACCCTGAAGATATCGAAACAACCACCGTATTAAAAGGTGCTGCTGCAACGGTACTTTACGGTTCTCGTGCTGCTTCCGGTGCTATCTTAATTACTACCAAAAAAGGAACTAAAGGTGCAAAAGCACAGATCGAGTATTCAGGTTCTTATGGTATTGGAAACCCAGACCGTTTACCAAATTATCAAAACACTTATGGCCAGGGTAATAATGGTGTTTACAACAACACTCTTAATACTTCATGGGGGCCAGAAATGAAAGGCCAGTTGGTAACCAACTTTTTTGGTAACCAAGAGGCTTTAGTTGCCTATCCAAACAATGTTAAAGATTTCTTTGTAACTGCAAAAAACGTACAAAACAATATTAGCTTAAACGGTGGTAATGATAAAACTACTTACCGTGTATCGTACGGTAATGATTACAACACTTATGTGATTGATAACAACACATTACGCCGTAACAACATTACTGCTAACGTTAGAACTGAAATTACACCAAAGTTGCGTGTTGGAACTTCTTTTAGTTATATCAACAACATTTCGAGCAGAACCCAACAAGGTAACCAATTATCAAACCCATTATTCCGTGCCTGGTTTACACCAAGGAGTTATAACCTGCAAGGTTTACCTTATGAAAACGCTGACGGAACTCAAAACTATTATGGTACTACTGATAACCCTTACTGGACTATCAACCACAACAAATATCATGATGAAACCAACCGTATTTTAGGTAACGTTGATTTAACTTACGATATTTTAAGCTGGTTAAATGCAGATTTAAAAGTAGGTGAAGATTATTATGGTACCAACAACAACTCTATCGATGATATTGGTAATAAAGGTGGTGGTAACACTGGCGGTAGCTCTGTGGGTGTAGGTGGTGTTGGTTTTAACCAAAATACATACCGTAATACTGATGCTTACTTTACTTTAAATGGTACACGTAACTATGGTGATTTTAACTTTGCACTAACATTAGGTAGTGAAATGTTGGATAACTATCAAAACTATAACCAACAATATGGTTATACATTATCAGTACCTGGTTTTGATAACCTAAGCAATGCGTCTACGTATGTGCCAACCAATGCTTCTTACCACTACCGTATATTTGGTGTATTTGGTGACTTTGTAGTTGACTACAAAAAATGGTTAACCTTAAACGTTAAATCACGTAATGACTGGAACTCTACTTTAGCACCAGGTAAACAATCTATATTTTATCCTGCAGCTGCATTAAGTTTCCTGTTAACAGATGCAATTCCTTCATTGAAATCAAATACTGTTAACCAAATTAAATTACGTGCCAACTACGGTAGAGTAGGTAAAGGCCCAACAGATTTTCTTTATTCAACATCTAACAGAACTTACCTTGCTGCAGGTTCATCAGATGGTTTTGGTCCAACAATCAGCTTCCCTTTTAACGGAACTTCTGGCTTTGGTATCAACACTATAGCAGGCAACCCTAACTTAACGCCTGAGTTTACCACTGAGATTGAGTTTGGTGGTGAGTTCGGTTTCTTTAATAACCGTTTAACTATCGATGGTTCTTACTACACACGTAAAAGTAAAGACCTTATCTTACAAGTTCCTGTATCTAATGCATCTGGTTTAGGCGCATTTACGCAAAACGCAGGTAGTATAAAAACCAATGGTGTGGAGTTTGCTATTAATGGTACCCCGATTAAAAGCCGTGATTTCTCATGGAATATCGGAACCACTTTTACACACTTTGTATCAACAGTACAATCTTTAGCTCCGGGTGTAAGTAATATCTTCTTGGGTGGCTTTACAACGCCTAACATTCGGTTAGTAGCCGGTGACCAATACGGTCAGATTTACGGTAGTGCTTACCAACGTGATGCTAATGGTCAAATGATCATCGGTGCTAACGGCTTACCTAAAGTAACTACAGATGTGCAAAAAATTGGTAACCCTAACCCTAAATATATCTTAGGTATCAATAACACATTCGCTTACAAAGGTATTAACCTTTACTTCCTGTTTGATATTAAAAAAGGCGGCGATCTTTATTCAAGAAACTATGCCGACGTACAACGTAACGGTGTTGCAGCTGAAACGGCTACTTACCCACGTTTTAACGCAGATGGTTCTGTTAACAAACCATACATTTTCCAAGGTGTGTTAGCTAACGGCCAGGCCAATACTACTTATGTTTCTGCACAAAATTATTATGGTAACTCAGGTAAATATGTAGCAGCAGAAGGTTATATCTATGATACTTCATGGTTCCGGTTACGTGAGCTAAACCTTTCATACAGCTTACCTAAAGGCATGTTAGACCACTCTCCATTTGGCAGGGCTTCTATTGGTGTTTACGGTCGTAACCTGTTCCTGATCACTCCGCATTTCCGTCACTTCGATCCGGAGCAAAATGCATTGGGTATCAACAACGCACAAGGTTTAGAATTTAACTCATTGCCAAGTTTAAGAGAAATAGGCGTCAACTTACGTTTTACACTTTAATTCTCCCTTTAAAAAGATTAACATGAAAATATATAAATATTCAGCTCTTGTTATCGCTGCAACAGCCTTACTAGCAAGTAGCTCATGCAAAAAAGCATTAGATATAAACACCAGCCCAAACAGACCTGCCGACGTGCCAATTGCTACATTATATACAGGTGCTGCTGTTAACGTAGGTTTTACTGCCGGTAGCGATCTAAGCCGTTACAGTTCAATTATTATGCAGCAATTTGCCGGTGCAAGTTCTGGTGGTTTAACCCAAACTCAGCAATACGGTCAGTATTTGATCCAGCCCACAGATTTAAATAACCTTTGGTCGTCATTTTACTCGAATACTTTAGTAAACCTTGACCTGGTTGTTCAAAAAGCAGGTACAACCAGCCCGCACTACTCTGGTGTGGCCAAGTTGTTAGAAGCTTATACTTACAGTATAATGGTTGATACCTGGGGTGATATTCCTTACTCTGAAGCATTAAAGCTTACCGATAACTTACAGCCTCACTATGATAGTGGCCAGGCTATTTATGCATCATTGCTAACGCAAATTGATGCCGGCATTGCAGAAGTTAGTGCTACAACCTCAACTTCAAGCCCGGATGCAAGCTCTCCCATTTATCCGAATGATTTCTCGGCATGGGTTAGATTTGGTAACACTTTAAAGCTGCGCTTACTATTGCATGAAGCTAAAAAAATACCTGCTGCTGCAACGGCATTAACCGCTTTGTTAAACAGCAATGCTAAATTCCTTGCAAGTAATGCAGATAACTTTAATGGTAACTTTACCAGTACTGCAAACGCACAGAATCCAATTTATCAATTTGATCAACAACGTGCAGGTTATATTGTAGCTCACCAAACTATTTTAGGTTTGATGCAAAATGACCCTCGTTTACCTTTTTATTTTAATACCAATAGCAAGGGTGTATACGCCGGCGCTACTAGTCCGTCTGAATCAGGGGGTGATTATTCTACTTTAGGTACCTATTTAGAAGGCCAGGAAGGTGAAGCGCCTATTCGAATGCTTACTTTTGCAGAATATAACTTTATCCGTGCAGAAGCGGCCTCACAATACGGAGCCCCTGGCGATGCGCAAACGTTTTACCGGGCTGGTATTACCGCTTCATTGACTGACGCAGGTGTTGCTGCCGCTGATATTAGTACATATCTTGATACCCATGGTACCTTAGCGGGTACAGCAGCAGCAAAATTGCAGCAAATTATTACACAGAAATACATTGCCAATTTTGGTAACGTAAGTGAGCAATGGACCGACTGGAGAAGAACTGGTTATCCAGTACTTATACCTGCATCTGACGCAGTTACACCCAATATTCCACGTTCATTCTACTATCCTGAAACAGAGATTAGTTTGAACCCTAACGCCAAGCAAAAAGCAAATATGGATGTTAGAGTATTTTGGGATGCTCAATAAACGTTAAGCTTTTTAGAATATACGGAAGCCCCGGTGATTATCACCGGGGCTTTTTATTTTTTTTTATATTCATGTTTGATAAACTTGTTGATGCCGCAATACTCTGTTCCTTGATATATATCGTTGATTAATAATATTCGGATACAGGTTTAATAAAAGCATATAAAATCTATAGATTTTTATCGAAATGTAAATATTATGCTATTTTCTTGTCATTTTTTAATATAATGTAATTTTAAACTTGATTGAGTATTTTTTTATTGATTATTATAGCATTTTTTCATTTTTGTAAAAAATTATGCGGTTTATTTATTCGTTTTGTAAGTTATATTTAAAATTTGGGCATATTTTTGATTCCTAGTATTTAGATTTTGACTATTTAAGAATACAGATAGCATCTGTATTGCATTTTATTTTAAAAAATAGCGCTAATACAATCAAAATCTTAAATATCACTTAATATAATGTTATATTTTTTTTGTTAATTGCAATAATTAGTTAATTTTAACAACTTAATTAAACAAACTATTAACGCATGAAAGATTTTTTACCTCAATTTAGCTGGTATTTGATTGCTCCGGGATCAAATACTCCGCTTTATCACCAAGCTATTACTGGTAAGGTTGATAAACTGTTACTACCAGAATAAAAAAAGTATTAAAAGGCGCAACCCCCCCTTAAGCGCTTGTAGCATTGCTTTAAGAAAGTACGCTACGCAAGTCAAAAATCTACCATTTCTATTTTCTTTTTTTCTTAAATTTTTCTAATTATTCCTTATAAAGGGTCTGATAAAAAGTTGTTTTATTAGAATATTGTCATCCTGATTTCGAGACAAACGAATTTTTGGTTTCAAATTTTTAACATGACTTTTAAGTATGCATTGGTCTTTTGATATTGATACGAATTAGTCATTTTAATTGATTTAGTTTAAATATATAGTAAGATTTTTTTGTTTTTTGTAAAAAAAGTATAATTTTAACAACTTAACTAAACAAACTATTAACGCATGAAAAAAATTCTACTCAGTTTTTTATGGGTTTTGATCATCATAGGCTCAAACGCCTATGCCCAAACCCGAACAGTGACCGGTACAGTAACCGGTAAGGATGACGGCCTGCCGCTTCCCGGTGTAAGTGTTGTGGTAAAAGGATCTAAAACCGGCACTCAAACAGGTTCAGACGGTTCTTACACAATTAAAGTAGGTGCCGGCCAATCATTAGTATTTACCTTTATTGGTTTTACTGCACAAACTCATCTTCCATCTGGCGACAGGTTAAACATTAGCCTTGCTGGTTCTGCCAGTGAGTTAAACGAGGTTGTTGTAATTGGTTACGGTAGCCAGGTAAAACGTGATAACAATGGTAGCATTGCTTCTGTAAAAGGTTCAGACATTGCCAGCCAGCCTGTTCAAAACTTTCAACAGGCGCTTGGTGGCCGTGCTGCAGGTTTACAAACAACTGTTCCCGGTTCTACGCTTAATGCTAACCCTGTATTACGTATTCGTGGTATCAACTCTGTGGCATTAAGTTCACAGCCATTGTTTGTAATAGATGGTATCCCCGCATTTGAAGGTAGCCAAAATGGTGGTACTGCTGGTGGTGGTAGCCCGCTTGGTAACATAAACCCTGAAGATATCGAAAGCCTCGACGTTGCTAAAGATGCATCTGCAGGTGCTATTTATGGTAGCCGTGCTGCTAACGGTGTAATCTTTGTAACCACTAAAAAAGGTAAAAAAGGTAAAGCAGTAGTAAGTTTCGATAGCTGGACAGGTATAAACAAAGTATCTAACCTGCCGCATATGTTAAATGCCTCGCAGTATACGGCTATTAAAAATGAGGCTTTAGTAAATGCTGGTTTATATAATGCAAATACTACCTACTTTGCTACTCAAATTGGTGCAGATGGTAAACCGGTTGATACTAACTGGTTTGATTATATATACCAAACCGGTAAATCATACAACAGCAGCGTAAGTATTTCTGGCTCAACAGATGCAACAAGCTACTATTTGTCTGCAAACTGGAGCAAACAAAACGGCGTATTAGCTAAAAACTCTTTTAATAAGAAAGGCATCTTAGCAAACATTGACCACAAAGCCAACAAGTACATTACCATTGGTGGTAAAATCTCTTATACTAATTCACAAAATAATGCTGCTACGGGTTCTGGCTCTCAGGATGATGGTTTTAGCATTACCGGTTTAGGCCGTATTGGATTGGTATCGCCTCCAAATGTGTCTCCATACAATAATGATGGTAGCTACAACTTAAGCAGCAACACGCTGGGTATCCAGGCTAATAAAGGTGTATCTTTCTCTTATTACAACATTTTGCCAATATTAGATATGAACAGATCTAATAATGAGCTGAACCAGGTAAACTCAAATATCTATTTTCAAGTAAAACCATTATCATGGTTAACCTTAAAAACAACTTATGGTATTGATTACTTGTTTAGAAACACAGATATATTTCAAAATGCAATACAAGGTGATGGGGTTGCCACAACCGGTTCTGTTACAGATAGTTATGCTAATCAAAAAAGATGGGTTTGGGATAATACCTTGCAAATTGATAAATCATTTGGCAAGCACAGTATTAACGCCCTGTTTGGTAATGAGCAAGACCGCAGAACGGCTAGAGGTTTTGGTATAAACCGTACCATCCTTTCTGATGGTGGCTTTAACGTAATACAGGCTGGTTATGCAGCCAACAATGCTGCGAATAACTTATACCAGGATTTTTACCTGGTATCTTTCTTCGGTCGTTTAAACTATGACTTTGATAAGAAATACTATTTAAGCGCTACAGTACGTCGTGATGATTATTCTGTATTTGGAGCAAACAATAAAAAAGGTTATTTCCCTGGTGCATCTTTAGGTTACGAGATTACCCGCGAAAAATTCTGGACCGGCATAGGTGCTGATAAAATTTTCAGCAGCTTTAAACTACGTGGTAGCTATGGTAAGGTGGGTAATGCATCTAACTTTGGTGCTTATGACTCTTATGGTTTATATGCTAACGGCTTATATAATGGTTCTGCAACGTTGCAATTTAACCAAACTGGTAATGCCGACTTAAAATGGGAAAGCATTTTCAAAACAGATATCGGGTTTAACTTTGGTATCCTGGGAGATAAAATCACCGGTGAGGTTGCTTATTACAAGAATAGCATCCGTGACTTAATTTTCAATGTACCAACTATTCCTTCTGCAGGTTTGCCTTCACAGCCATTGGTGAATGTTGGTAAAATGTACAATAAGGGTATAGAGATCACTTTAAATGCGCGTGGTGTTAATACCAAAGACTTTAGCTGGTCGCCTTCATTTAACATCAGCTTTAACCAAAATAAGTTAACTTACATTGTGCCGGGTATTACTAAACTTACCAATGCAAGTTCTGGTACTGAGGTAACTAACATTAACGAGGTTGGCCACTCATTAGGTAGCTTATACATTGTGCGTACCGCAGGTGTTGATCCGGCTACTGGCCGTCGTGTTTTCTTAAACGCAGCAGGTCAAAAAGTTTTATATTACCCATCAGGTGGTATCCCTACAGGGCGCTCACAATGGGAGTATGCTGACGGTACTCGCGCACCTGCTATAACCCAGGCTGCAGATGCTGTTAACTATGCTAATACGGCACCTAAGGTTCTTGGTGGTTTCAGCAATTCATTCCGTTATAAAGGGATAGACCTCAACGTTTTATTTACTTATCAGTTAGGTTACTCTATTTATTATGGAACAAGATCTGGTTTACATGATCAACGTTTCTGGAACAACTCTACCGATATCTTAACCGGCCGCTGGACAACTCCTGGTCAGGCTAATGCAGATTTTGCAAAAGTTGTTTATGGAGATAACGTGTCAAACGGTTCATCTTTGCCTTTAGATATCAACGTATTTAGTGGCAACTTTCTAAAGTTAAAAAGCGCTAATTTAGGTTATACTTTACCGAAAGATCTGGTTAGCAAAATAGGCCTTACAAACCTGCACGTTTATATCAGTGCATATAACCTGTTTACTATTACTAAATATCCAGGTTCAGATCCGGAAGTTTCATCAAACAGTGGTAACGCTACTGGCAGTACAGGTGCAAGTGTTTCAACATCAAACAGTACACAAGGCGTTGACAGAAATCAGCCAGGTTTGACCAGGACATTTACTGCAGGTTTCAATGTTAAATTCTAATTAGCTATTAAAAATGAAAAAGAAATTATATATAATCATATTAGGTATCGTAGTAGGTACCAACTACTCGTGCCAAAAGAGCCTGCTGAGCCCTACAAGCCAAACACAGGTGTCAGATCAAAATGGCCAGCCTTTTGCTACAGCGGCACGTATTCAAAGCCAGGTATTAGCTTTATATGCCAACACACGTAATGGGCAATATTTAGGCGGCCGTTTCCAGGTTTATAATGATGTAAAAGCTGATAATTGGATCAATGACTCTGGTAACCAGATCACGGCTTCAAATACCTGGGCAGCAAACGTTAATACAACCAGCACAGAAGTTATCAACTTTTGGTCACAAGCTTATTATACAATCAATTTATGTAACTTGTTTATTGATGGTATGGCAAAAACAGGTAGCGCAATAGTAGGTACAGCAGTGTCTGCAAATTATGTTGGTGAGGCTAAATTTCTGCGTGCCCTTGCTTACTATAGCTTATTACAATTATACGCCCGCCCATATGCTGATGGCAATGGTGCTAAACCCGGTCTACCATTGCGTTTAGTTGGTTTGTCAACTTATTCAGATCAATCATTGGCCAAAAGCACAGTTGCCCAGGTTTATGCTCAAATCACTAAAGATTTAGATGATGCCGAGGCAGGTTTACCGCTTACTAATGGTACCGCGCTAAACAATACCATCAGAGCACACCGTAATACAGCTATTGCTTTCAAAACACGTGTATACCTTACCATGGGCCAATATGATAAAGTTATCACAGAGGCTAATAAAATTGTAAGTGCAACCGCACCTTTTACTGCAACTACAGGCGTTGCCAATGCATTGCAAGCTAACGTTCTTAATGTTTACAGAACGCCGTATACAACTACAGAATCAATATTTTCTGTACCGTTTGTAACAGCAACAGAACAAGTAGGTACTCAGAATGCATTGGGTTACTACTATTATGCTAACGGTAGTGTTGCCGGTAACGCCGAGTTTCACCTTAACCCTGCGGGCGTAATTGCTGATGCAACCTGGAAGGCTACAGATGCACGCAGAACTAATTTTATTGCTGCTTCAACAGTTACAGCAAATGTTGGTAAATTCTATTTAGCCAAATGGAATAACATTGGTACTTATCTTGACTATGCGCCGGTTATGCGTTATGCTGAAGTACTATTAAACCTTGCAGAAGCAAGAGCCCGCATCAGCGGTGTTGATGCACAAGCGATTGCTTTATTAAATGCAGTTCGCCAGCGCTCTGATGCTACCACAACATTTACTGCCGCAGGCTTTGCCAACGGAACGGCATTGGTAAATGCTATTTTGCAAGAACGTAATATCGAATTTTTAGGCGAAGGCTTACGTAACATCGATTACATGCGTACTTTAGGTACTATCCCGGCTAAATCTAATATTCAGGCAATTGCGCCAAGCAATCCTCAATATATCTGGCCTTTATCAAATGATGAATTATTATACAACACTTTAATAGGTGGTTCTAATAACTAATTGTTAGGTTACAATAAACATTAAGGCCCGGCAATTTGCCTGGCCTTAATGTTTTAATTTAAAGGGTAATTACTTTTTATCAACGCTGTAGCTACCCGGCCCAACAAATAATAACCCGGCAAACATCACAGCATCTTCAATAGCGTGTGCTGCCTCTCCTAAACCATCGTGCTTGCCCAGGTGCATAGCCACAGCTACCAGCATATTAAAAAGCAGTAGTAAGCATACCGGCCTGAAAGCCCAGCCGATAATAAGCAGGAACCCACCAAAGGTTTCAACTACTGCAGAGAGTAAGCCCCAAACCACGGGCCAAAAAGTAATGCCGATATATTTGGTACTACTGCCCAGGGCCCTCCAACCATCTACACCACCTGCCAGTTTAGGGAAACCGTGATAAATAAACATAATGCCCAAGCCAAGCCGTACTATCAATAGCCCGAAATTTTTATAATTGCCTAGTTTTCCTAAATACGCCATAATTGAATAAGGTTGTTTTTTTTAAATGAATTTAATGTCCGCTTGTTGCGGTTGTACTAACAGGTCTATGGTTCTGCCTAATATTAAGGCATTGTTGTTGGGCACATGCCCACCAGGGAAATCGAAACAAACCGGGTAATGGTAATCCTTTACTGCATTTAATACAATTTCACTAATAGTGAAGCCGAATGGGATATCATTATCCTTTATATCGCTAAAACCACCTATTATTAACCCGGCCAGGTTCTTCAATTTACCGGCACGTTTAAGGGTATGGAGCATTCGATCTATCGAATACAGGTACTCTCCTACGTCTTCTATAAACAGGATTTTGCCATCCCAATTGACATCTGAAACAGAGCCTAATACAGAAATAAGCATCATGAGGTTGCCTCCGGTTAGCTCGCCGGTGGCATGGCCTGTTACGTTATTGCTGGTTGTTGTAAAGCGATAGTTTATTTCTTCGCCAAAGAGCGCTTTTTTAAGCGATTGTAGTGATTGCGCTGAAGCATCCGGGATGTTAACCGGCATTTGGCCGTGGATGCTTTGCAGTCCCAGGTTGGCCTGTAGGTGTGCATGTATCACCGTAACATCGCTAAAGCCAATGATCCACTTAGGGTTTTGCTTAAGATTGTCGAAATTGATATCATCAATAATGCGGATGGTGCCATAACCGCCGCGTGCGGCAAAAATGGCTTTTACTTCTTTATCATCAACAAAACGCTTCATGTCGCGCGCCCGTAATTCATCGTTACCCGCAAATTGATGGTACGAGGCCGTTACGGTTTCGCCCAAAACAACCCTTAGCCCCCATGATTGTAGCAAGGCTACCGCATCATCCATAGGCTTGGGTAGCTTTTTGGCCGGGCAGGTAATGGCAACCAGGTCGCCTTTTTTAAGGTAAGGGGGCGTTATGCTCATATTTATAAATTATCTTTGCCAAATTATAACAAAGCACTGAAAACTTTGGAAACTCAAAAATATAAAAGATATACCATCACCGCGGCTTTGCCCTATGCTAACGGGCCAAAGCATATCGGTCACCTTGCAGGGGCTTATATTCCTGCCGATTTATACGCCCGTTACCTGCGCCTCAAAAAGCGAGACGTAGTTTTTGTTTGCGGATCTGACGAACACGGTACTGCCATTGCCAACCAGGCCATGAAAGAGCATACCACCCCGCAGGCTATTATAGATAAATACCATACGCTGATTAAGGACTGTTTTGAAAAGCTGAATATATCATTAGATATCTATCACCGTACCAGTTCACAATTACACCACGAAACAGCCCAGGAGTTTTTTACCGACCTGAACAGTAAAGGCGATTTTGTAGAGAAAGTATCCGAGCAATATTTTGACGAGGAAGCGAATACTTTCCTGGCCGACCGGTACATCATCGGCACCTGCCCTAACTGCGGTAATGACCATGCTTACGGCGACCAGTGCGAACGCTGCGGAACGTCATTAAGCCCCGAAGAATTGATTAACCCGCACTCGGCATTAAGTGGCGCCAAGCCGATCTTAAAACCAACCAAACACTGGTACCTGCCATTAAACGAGTATGAGCCATTTTTAAAAGAATGGATACTGGAAGGCCACGCTAAGGACTGGAAAACGAACGTTTACGGCCAGTGCAAAAGCTGGATAGATGGCGGCCTGCACCCACGCGCCGTAACCCGCGATTTGGACTGGGGTATTAAAGTACCCGTAGCCGGTGCCGATGGCAAAGTACTGTATGTTTGGTTTGATGCGCCTATCGGCTATATCTCGGCTACCAAACAATGGGCTATTGATAATAATAAAGACTGGGAACCATATTGGAAAGATAAAGACACCAAATTGGTTCACTTTATTGGTAAGGATAATATCGTGTTCCACTGTATCGTGTTCCCGGTGATGCTGAAGGCGCAGGGTACGTTTATATTGCCAGAGAATGTGCCGGCTAATGAGTTTATGAACCTGGAAGGCGATAAAATGTCGACCAGCCGTGGATGGAGCATCGAGATGCACGAGTATCTGAATGATTTCCCCGACAAGATAGATGAGCTGCGTTACTACCTGACCGCCATTGCACCAGAAACCAGCGACAGCGAGTTCACCTGGAAAGATTACCAGGCCCGTGTAAATAACGAACTGGTAGCCATACTCGGTAACTTTATTAACCGCGTAATGGTGCTGATGCACAAGTTTTTTGACGGCAAAGTTAACAGCCCATCCGGCGATCTGACTTTTACTGACGAAAGCTTAAACACCGCCGTTAGCCAGATTTATGACGAATTGGAAGTAAGCTTCGAGACCTATAAATTCCGCCAGGCACAGCAAAATGTAATGGAGCTGGCCCGTTTGGGTAACCGTTACCTTACCGAGCAAGAACCCTGGAAAACCTTTAAGAACGACCCGGAAGAAGCGCGTAAAGCATTGCATAATTGCCTGGTGTTGATCGGCCATTTGGCTACTTGCTTACAGCCATTCTTACCGACAACATCTGCCAAGATCTTTGATATGATTAACTGGCCGGCTGGCACAGTTACCTTTGATCAGGAAATTAAGTTTGCAGACGGACACCAACTAAACCCGGCTTCGCTACTATTTGCGAAGATTGAGGATGATGTGATCCAAACACAGATTGATAAACTGAAAGCCAAAGCAGATTCTTTAGCTGCTCCGGAGGTTGCCGAAGAAGTTGTTGAAACAGCGCTTACACCAGCGAAAGAAAACATCAACTACGATCAGTTTGCGGCGATGGATATTCGCGTGGGTACTATTGTTGCCGCCGAAAAAGTTGCCAAAACCAAGAAACTTTTAAAACTGACCATTGATACCGGGATTGATACCCGAACCGTAGTATCGGGCATTGCCGAGCATTTTGAGGCTGAAGCCATCATCGGTAAACAGGTAAGCATCCTAGTAAACCTGGAACCTCGCGAACTGAAAGGCATCCTCTCGCAAGGGATGATCCTGATGGCCGAAAACGCCGAAGGCAAGCTCGAATTTGTTGCCCCTGCCAGCACCATGCCGCCGGGTTCTGGCATAAAATAAATTAGATGTGCAAATGTGCAGATATGAAGATGTGCAGATGGTCTAATAATCGGCCTGTACATTTTTAAAATTTGCACACCTGCACATTCGCATATCTGCACATTAAATAATAGATTTGCAAATCAACAACGGTCCCGTAGTTCAACGGATAGAATAGGAGTTTCCTAAACTCTAGATATGAGTTCGATTCTCGTCGGGACCACTAAAAACGTCATTCTTCAGTGCAAGAACGGCGTTTTTTGCGTTATGGGGCGAACAATAGGTAAAGTTTGTTTGATAGGTAAAGTAGTTGATATGAGTCAAATTGATTTCAAATGGTGTAATTGTCTCAAATGCTTTCTTTAATAGACAATTTTCAAGCTTTATAAAGATGGTAAATTGGGTTACAAAATGGGTAAAATATCTATGAGTTTCTGGTAAAGTCTTTTGATTCAAATTGAGCTGAGATGAGTTGAAAACGCTGTAAAATGCCTACATTCTTATTCCCGTCGGGACCGCCATTTGAAAGTTGTCAACATTGTTGGCAACTTTTCTTATAAAATTAAACTCCAACCACAATTCTTACCAACTTGCAAATAACAATTTTACCTTTGCCAAAACTTTAGTATGATAGAATTAACTCCCTGCCCCTTGTGCAAATCAACTTTTACCTATGAAATGGAAGGCCTGCTTGCCTGTCCCGAATGCGGGCATGAGTGGAGCCCGGAAGAAGATAGTACCGAGGATCAGCCGTTTATTGTGAAGGATAGTAATGGCAACACTTTGCAAAATGGAGATACAGTGATAACTATCAAAAATCTGCCGGTTAAAGGTTCACCCCAGGGCATAAAGGCCGGAACCAAAGTCAAAAACATTCGTTTGGTAGACAGTGATCATAATATTGACTGTAAGATTGATGGGTTCGGCGCAATGGCGCTTAAATCTGAGTTTGTAAAAAAGGCTTAAGGTAAATTTTGCAACCCCCTCGCTCCCGCAAGCGTCCCGCTTGTGGTATAGTGAGTGCCGCGCATGCCAAATAAGAAACATTCCATATTCCAATCCCTTTCCCCTAAATTGCACTATGTATCTGTATAAAGAAGAGATCGTTATACCGCAATATCCATTTGAGCCGGATGCAGCAACGGGCAACCCGCTGTTTCGCATTAACCGGAACGATTGTGTGGTGAATTATAAGCGGTCGGATTTTTTGGTGCCGCACCGTAAGGATTATTACTTTATGGCCTTTGTTAAAATGGGTAGCAGCCGCCATTGGATAGATATGACGCCCTATGATTTAAAGCCCGATAAGTTTTATTTTACCACCCCGCACCAGGTACATTTAAAGGAAGATGCCGAACCATTTACGGGTATTGCCCTTAGTTTTCATAAAGAGTTTTTGCTGACTGCCGATAATGCTTCGCTTAAAGAGTTACCCATTATCCAAAACCCTCAAAACGGGCACGAACTTTCCTTAACCAAGGGTGATCTCAAATTTATAGAAGATATTCTGGATAAGATACTTGCAGAAACAGAAACTAAAGAAACCTGGCAAAATACAATGCTTTCGGCCTACATGAGAATTTATTGGTGTATCTGAGCCGCTTATACCAGGAGCAATTAAAGGAACAGGAAGCGGGCCCCGATAGGGTATTACTCAAAAAGTTTCTGGCGAAAGTGGATGAAACCTATACCGAATTGCACGAAGTAGCTGCCTATGCTGATATGCTGAATATTTCTGCCGGGCATTTAAGCGAATTGGTAAAAGCGCAAAGCGGTAAACCGGCCATAGCGCACATCCATGAGCGGTTGATCCTGGAGGCCAAACGTTTGCTTTTTCATACCGATTATGCCATAAAGGAGATCGCCTTTCAGCTGGGTTTCGAGGATGCTTCTTACTTCAACAGGTTCTTTAAACGCCTTACTGCGTATACCCCTGCTTACTATCGTAGCAACTTCCGCGAAATGTACCATTAAAACCGTTGGGTGTGCTGTTGTGTTGCTAATGCTGAACCTAACTTTGTTGCTGTAAATAAAAATAAGACAAAAATGAAAACAGCACTCATAACAGGCGCAAACAAAAGTATCGGTTTCGAAACTGCAAAACAGCTGGCTGGCAAAGGCTATTTCGTATACTTGGGCAGCCGCGATCTGGCAAAAGGACAGGAGGCCGTGACCAAACTGAAAGCCGAAGGTTTAACCAACCTCGAAGCCATACAGATCGATGTAACTGATGCAGCATCGATAGATGCTGCACAAAAAACATTAAGCAGTAAGGTTGAATCATTAGATCTGCTGGTTAACAACGCCGGTATATTAGGCGGTATGGAGCAGGCGGCTTTATCTGTGGATGTAGCCACTATTCGCGAGGTATTTGATACCAACTTTTTTGGTGTCATTGCAGTTACCCAGGCATTTATTGGTTTGCTGAAAAAATCTGCAACTCCTGTCATCGCCAATGTTACTTCGGGCTTGGGTTCTTTAACCCTGCACAGCGACCCAACCTGGATGTATTATAACGTTAAAGCAGCCGCTTATGGGCCATCTAAAACAGCATTAAATGCTTATACCGTGGCATTAGCTTATGAACTGCGTGATACACAATTTAGGGTGAATGTAATAGATCCGGGTTATACCTCAACAGACTTTAACCATAACAGCGGCCCCGGTACCGTTGAAAGCGCAGCCGCATTTGTGGTTAAATATGCAGCTATCGGCACAGATGGGCCAACCGGTAAATTCTTCAGCCATGATATCCAGGGTGAAGGCGACGAAAGCCCATGGTAGGTAGATGCTATGATTAATTAATCTAAAGCAACTCGCAAGAGTTGCTTTTTTTATGATTTTTAAATTTCCTCCATACACTAAGGAGGCGGCCGGAAGTGTGATGGAAGGGAGGGGTTTCTACAATATGCTTAACAAGTTTGTTTACCTTTGCAAACTATCCGTTTAGCAAAATGCCGAAAAAAGTTAAAGTCAAAGTCAAGAAGTCTGTCGAAAAAGGATCATTACATCCTCGTAACCTGCACATCGGGCGGTACGATCTGCAAGAGCTTTGTGCAAGCAGCCCGGGTTTAAAACCTTTTGTGGCGCCCAATCAATATGGCGACGAGTCTGTTGACTTTAGTAATCCGGAAGCAGTTAAAGCCTTAAACGGTGCATTACTGAAACACTTTTATGGCATTGATGGTTGGGATATCCCGGAGGGATACCTTTGTCCGCCAATACCCGGCCGGGTTGACTATATCCACAACATGGCCGACCTATTGGCCGAAAGCAATAATGGCGTAATCCCAACCGGCAACAAAATTAAGGTACTGGATATTGGCGTGGGTGCTAATTGCGTTTACCCTTTAATTGGTAACAGTGTATACGGCTGGCAGTTTGTGGGTACAGATATTGATTCAAAGGCTATTGATTCGGCAGAAAAGGTGGTATCATTAAATAAACAGTTAAAAGATGCTATAGAAATCCGTTTTCAGGCTAACCGGGCCGAAATTTTTAAAGGCGTAGTTAACGAGGGCGAAGTTTTTGACCTGGTGGTATGTAACCCCCCTTTCCATGCAACCAGGCAGGAGGCCCAGGATAGCTCTGCCCAGAAATGGGAAAAGCTGGGTGTTACTGAAGATAAAAAAGGGTTGAATTTCGGCGGTACTAATACCGAACTGTGGTATGCTGGCGGCGAAGCTGCATTTATTGGTAAAATGATTAACCAAAGCTTATTGCTGGCCAGGCAGTGCATGTGGTTCTCAACCCTGGTATCCAGAAGAGAAACGCTGCCCGTAATTTATAAGGCGCTGGAAAAGGTCGGCGCAATCGATGTTAAAACCATCAACATGTCGCAAGGGCAAAAAATAAGTCGTGTAGTTACTTGGACTTATTTGAATGAAGCCGAACGGACAGAATGGATGCAGAAGCGTTTAGACGCTGTTTAAATTTATCACGTAAAGTAGGCATCAGCAAACTTTGTTAATGCTTCAGAGATATTTTCCATATTAAATTGGAAAACCAGCCTTTCATTTTGAGAGGCTTTTTTTATGCCCCGATGTAGCCTGTAAAAATAAACGGGCTTTTTAACCTCATTGAGGCCATTTTGTGATTGAGTGTGCAAATCGGGCATTCTTTTGGCATACCCGCCATTACAGTTAATAACAAAGTGTATTAACGATAATAAAATCAAAATGGAAAGTGAACGAATTATTGTAAGGTCGGCCATACCAGCAGATGTGGTATTTGCAGATCAGATTATCCATGAAATGGAAAGTTCTGCAATAGCGAGGGGTTCGGGGATCTCTAAAAGATCGGCAGCCGCCATTATCGAAAAAATTGACGCTGGTAAAGCAATTGTAGCCGTAACAGAAAATGGCGAGTGGGCCGGCTTCTCCTATATCGAAACCTGGGACGATGAGAAATTTGTATCAAACAGTGGCCTCATCGTATCTCCCAAACACCGTAACAACCATATTGCATCTCAAATTAAAACGCAAATATTTCAGTTATCGCGCAGCAAGTACCCGGCTGCAAAAGTATTCAGTATTACCTCTGGCCTTGCCATCATGAAAATGAATACTCACCTGGGTTTTGAGCCGGTAACTTATGCCGAGGTAGCACAAGAAACCCGCTTTTGGGATGGCTGTAAAAGCTGTGTTAACTACGATGTGCTACAGGCCAAAAACAGGTGTAATTGCCTTTGCACAGCTATGCTTTTCGACCCTCAATTAAATTAAGCTTATTTCTTTAAACGGATATAAAACAAATTTTGTGATGATAAAGAATGTAATTGCAAAGCCGGTTATTTCCATGAATAAGGAAAACCTGCCTTTAAATTCGCTGCTCTTTAGCGAATCGGTAACACTGCTGCAAAAGCTTATAGAAACTCCATCATTCAGCGGCGAAGAATCTGCCGCTGCCGATTTGGTGCAGGGATACCTGTTAAGCTATAACGTAAAAGTTAAAAGAAGAAGAAACAACGTTTGGTGCTATAACAAGTATTTCGACGAGAGCAAACCTACTATCCTGTTAAACTCGCACCTTGATACCGTTAAACCTAACGAGGGCTACACTAAAAACCCTTTCTGCCCCGAAATAATTGGCGGTAAATTATATGGCCTGGGCAGCAATGATGCCGGCGGTTGTCTCGTATCCTTACTGGCTACTTTTTTACATTACTACAGCTACCAGGGCCTGGGCTTTAACCTTTGCTTTGCGGCTACTGCCGAAGAAGAAAACTCCGGTAAAAACGGTATTAAATCTATTTTGCCAGCACTGGGTAAGTTAGAGCTGGCCATAGTTGGCGAACCTACCCTGCTGCAAATGGCAGTTGCCGAAAAAGGCAACCTGGTAATTGATTGTATCAGCACCGGCCGCTCGGGCCATGCGGCACGAGAAGAGGGCGATAATGCTATCTACAAATGCATGAAAGATCTTGAATGGTTCCGCTCGTACCAGTTTCCGCAGCAGTCTAAAAGCTTGTCGCCTGTTAAAATGACTATCACGGCTATTAAGGCTGGCTTGCAGCATAATATTGTACCTGCTAAGTGTGAGTATACCGTAGATATCCGCAATGACGATATATTCTCTCATGAGATGATCCTGGAAACTATCAGAAAGAACATCTCTTCAGCGTTTACCGTTCGGCCGGGGTCGCTTGGCGCATCGGCTGTTCCGTTAGATCATCCTATCGTGAAAACCGGTATCGCCATTGGTTGCAAAACCTACGGCTCGCCAACCACCTCGGATCAGGCCTGGCTGGATATCCCGTCGGTAAAAATAGGCCCCGGCGATTCGGCCCGTTCCCATTCGTCAGATGAGTTTGTTTTTCTCGAAGAAATTAAGAAAGGAATCAGCCTTTATATCAAACTGCTGGAAAACCTGCCCCTGATGCTGATCAATAACCCGGTAAAATATCCCCTAAACCCTATCGCAATAAATCCAAATAACAACTAATAACAAAATGAAAAAACACCTACTAACAATAGTTGCGCTGGCGGCTATTGTGTTTAATGTAAATGCACAGCAGGATACCGTAAAAATTAAAGCAAAAAAAGATACTGTTATCAGGTCGTTGCCGTCGCCGCTGCCGTCGCCGCCATTCCCATCTTCAGATTGGGTTGGTTCGCCGCTGGTTGGGGTTGATGCCACTGCACCAAATTACCCCTTGACCAAGTTATTGGGCTTAAGCCAAAGCAAGGTTAAAATTTATGGCTGGGTGGATATCGGTGGAAATATCAGTTCGTCAAAAAATTCTAACGCGCCTACATCTTACAACTTAATACCGAATAGTATAGTGCTTGACCAAGCCGGGATTAAGTTTGAAAAACAACCCAATACAATTCAAACAGATCATTTTGAATGGGGCTTCCTGTCCACCACTATATTTGGTACCGATTATAGGTATACCACCAGTAAGGGCATCTTCAGTAATCAATTGCTGAAGCACAACAATAAATACGGCTTCGACCCGGCCGAACTATACGGAATACTTTACTTCCCTAAAGTGGCCGATGGTTTAATTGTAAAGGTAGGTCGGTTTATCTCTCCTGCCGATATTGAAGCACAATGGGCAACAGATAATTACCTGTACTCGCACTCGCTGATGTTTACTGTAGATCCATACACCTTTACCGGTGTGCAGGGAACGTTTAAACTGGGTTCGCACTGGCAATTACAAGTTGCTGCACATGCCGGTAATGACATGGCCCCATGGAGCAACTCGGCCCAGTTAAATGGGTTATTGATGGTACGTTGGGTATCTAATGATAACAACGACGGCATTTGGGGAGGTATCAACTCTTTAGGGAGCGGTAATTACACCAATCAGCACGATAACTTACAAATGCTGGTAACCACCTGGGGGCATAAGTTTAGCAGCAGAATTCACATGATGACAGAAGCCTATTATATGTGGCAAAAAAATGCCTTGGTAGGTGGTACTGTAATCACCGGCCCGCCACAGCCATTTTATACTAACGTAGGTGCAGGCTCGCTGATTCCGGGTACGGCCAATGCCATAGGTTTGGTTAACTATTTCCAGGTATTGGTTTCGCCTAAAGATTATTTGTCTGTCCGTAACGATATGCTGAATGACCCGCAAGCTAACCGTACCGGATACGCCACCTTGTATACCAGCCACACCATAGGCTTTGTACACTATTTTAACAACCTGATCCGAATTCGCCCTGAAATTAGATACGAGCGCGCTTATGCCGATGGGATTACACCGTATAACAATGGCACCAAAAAGGATCAATATACCGCAGCAATGGACTTGATAGTCCGTTTCTAATACACATTTACATCATAAACAAAAGAGGCTTTATTATAAGTCAAAATATTAACGACTGTGTTATTACTCTTCCATTTTGGCAATCAGCCTTTCATTTTGAATGTAAATAAAGTGTAACAAAATGTATAAATCTTTAAAAAATGCCCATGAGGGGCTAATTTTGAGGCTTTACTAATGTTTCTAATAAACTGGCACTTTATTGGAATACTGTTTCATAGGAATAACAAATCAGAATAAATAAATAACAAATAAAATGAAAACTTCAATCAAAGTGCTTTTCGCAGCCATCTTGATGATACAGGGTTTAGGCTTAAAAGCACAAAACACCACAGGTGTTTACCTTACCGAAAATGATTACAAAGACCATAAATTAACCTACGCCTCCAACACGGATAAAATACAGCTGAACGAGTTTTTTGGCGGCAACACTATCGCAGTGGTTAACGAGGGTAAAAAAGTGAATCTGAACAAAAACCAGATCTTCGGTTACCGTTTAGCCAACCAGGATTATCGCTTTTATAATAACACGGCTTACAAAATAATTGACACTGCCGGCTTTACCATATATAGCCGTGAAAAACTAACCCAACAGGCCAAAGGTTATGCACCTGTTGTAAAATATTTTTACAGCGTAAATAACAAACAAGCAGTTAAAGATTTAACTGTGGCTAACCTTACTGCAAGCTTTCCAAAGGCTACAGATTTTCGTTACAGCCTGCAAAATAACTTTCGTAACGATGCAGAGTTGGCCAGCTATGATAAAGTGGCCAAGCAGTACGAGGTTAAATACCTGTATTTTGCGCACAAAAGCGTAATTGCAAATAATCAGTAATTGCAACTTAACTATTAACTATATATCAAGTCCTGGCGTTATTGCCGGGACTTTTTTGTTTAGGGCGGGCCAAAATGAAAAACAGTAGTTCATATTGGGGTAACTAGTAAACTATGCTATTGGTATCTGTGGCTCCAAATCGGCTTTAACTATTAATTAAGGCATGTATTCGCCCTAAATTATTTTACGGCATGTTAGTAGCAAAGGCTATGATGAACGCAAATTAAAACACATGGCTTTTACATCATTAATCAAAAAAATGTCGTTGATAGTTGAAATAGATGTTAACGATAATGAGATAATAAAAAATAAAATTACAGCATTGGATGCTAAGGTGCAACAAATGCTTTTGTGGAGTAACCTAAGTGCAATATGGGGTTATTTACTGTTGTCGGGTATCATTGTGCGGATTTATAGAGGGCTTAATGGTACACATGCCGTATTTCTTATCGGTACACTGGGCCTTGTGTGCTTATTATTGGTTATTTACCTTTTTGTTGTTTGGAAAAGTATCGCCTATCAACAGAATACCCGGCATAGGGCCAGTAAGGAATACTTGAACTATCAGATTAATAAATTGGTGGGGCAGCGTAAATTAATTGCCGCCTATTTAATTACCAATGTGTTGCTGCTGACTGTAGCCAGTTTGTTTTTTGGCATCGACTTAAATAGAGGTATTACCACCTTGTTTAAAATTGCTGCCCCGGTAAGTATCATCACTTATGGCTTGGGGCTTTATTTTATATCGAATTTTACCAGGCAAAAGCGTAAGCTGGATGATTTAAACAAACAAATTGATCATGTTTTATTTATGGAGAAAGTAAATCAGAATTAGGCTGATTTAATAATCCCGCATCATCTTTTAAATTAACACCGGATAGCTTTCTTCTAAATGCCTCCTGTACCAGGTAAAAGATTTTTTCGGCTGCCAAATTATGCGTTAATCCCTCAGGGCGGATGTTGGATACGCAGTTGCGCGATTCGTCGGTTAATCCCGGCTTGGGGTTGTAGGTTAAATAAGCCCCCACACTATCTGCCGAACTTAGGCCCGGGCGTTCGCCGATGAGCATAATGGAGAGCCTCGCATTAAGGCCATGCGCAATATGATCTGCCAAGGCAACCCTGCTTTGCGATGTAAGGCAAATGGGCGCCAATTTATATTTTACCGACCGGAATAGTTGCACCAACCCCTCAACCAATTGTACCGCATTACTATTTACGGCATGTGCCGACAGGCCGTCGGCTATAATGATAGATATGTCGTATTTGCCTGTATGCTCTTTAATCGTATCGGTTGATTGGTCGCTCGGTAGTCGCCCCAAATCCGGCCGTTGTAAGTATTGATGGCGATTTTCTGCTTTACTGTGCAGCTTTAATATCGGTATATCCAGATGTTTTAAATAATACATCAGTGCCTCGCTGTTCAGCTCAGAATATACGGCATCGCGGGCATGGGCATGCGCCAGTTTAAATTTGAGGTATTCGGTTAGCGGGATGCTGCTGCCCACCCGGCCCATTGCTATGCGGGCGGCGGTAAACTCTTTTAATGACTCCCATGGATCAGTTGTTTTTACGGCGGGCTTCTTCATCTGCTGTTAAAATAAATGATCCATTAAACGGCCCATAGCCTGGCTGTGGGTAAGCTGTCCCATATTGTCGGTTATGCCCTGTTTCTGCAGCCATTTTTCAAACTCGGGTGCGGGGCGCAGGCCTAAAACCTTGCGCAGATACAAAGCGTCATGAAATGAGGTAGACTGGTAATTGAGCATAATATCATCCGAGCCCGGGATGCCCATTACAAAGTTGCAGCCGGCCACGCCAAGTAAAGTTAGCAGGTTATCCATATCGTCTTGGTCGGCTTCGGCGTGGTTGGTATAGCAAACATCCACACCCATAGGCAGGCCTAGTAATTTACCGCAAAAATGATCTTCGAGTGCTGCGCGGATAATCTGTTTACCATCATACAAATACTCGGGGCCGATGAAACCAACTACCGTATTCACCAGCAGGGGATTATACTTTCGGGCTACTGCATATGCCCTTGCCTCGCAGGTTTGCTGATCTACCCCATGATGGGCATTGGCAGACAAGGAACTTCCCTGCCCTGTTTCGAAATACATTACATGGTTACCAATGGTGCCGCGATTAAGCGATAAGGTGGCATCGTAAGCTTCGCTAAGGAGATCGAGATTAATACCAAAACTGCTATTTGTTTGCTGCGTGCCGGCAATAGATTGAAAACAAAGGTCGACTGGTGCGCCGCTGTTAATAAGCGCCAAAGTGGTGGTAATGTGGCTTAACACGCATGATTGTGTCGGTATCTCGAACTGCTGCCGTAGAGTATCGATGAGGTTAAGCAGGTTAGTTACACCTGCGGGGCTATCCATAGCGGGGTTAATGCCAATTACGGCATCGCCGCTGCCATATAGCAGGCCGTCTATCATACTGGCGGCAATACCTTTCAAATCGTCTGTAGGATGGTTGGGTTGTAGCCGGGTAGAGAAATGCCCCTTCAGGCCAATGGTATTACGAAACCTTGTAATTACCTCGCATTTTTGCGCTACGGCAATCAGATCCTGGTTGCGCATCAGCTTGGATACCGCAGCCACAATTTCGGGGGTTATTCCCCATTTAAGGTTTTGCAAGGTTAGCGTGTCAATGTCATCACCTAATAGCCAGTCGCGAAATTCGCCTACGGTTAAATGGGCTATGGGTTCAAAGGCAAGCAGGTCATGGCTGTCCATAATGAGCCGGGTTACCTCGTCTGCTTCATAGGGGATGATGGCCTCGTTCAAAAAAACTTTCAACGGCACATCAGCCAGGGTAATCTGCGCAGCAACACGCTCTTCATAAGTAGCGGCAGCAATACCGGCCAGCACATCGCCCGACCGTAGTGGCGAGGCTTTGGCCAGCAGGTCTTTCAAATCGCCGAACCGGTAAACATGCTGGTGTATGGTGTGCTGGTAGGCCATCGTTATTCGGTTGGGATCATTACGGCAGCCTGCTCCAGTAGCACGTCATCTGTAATAGCTATTTTGTGTTTACCCAGCAGCATAAAAATTAAAGTTGCCACAGCCAGCCCGGCAAAGAAAATGCTACTAACCACCAGATTGTAATATACGATTGCCACTAGGCACACTGTAGATAATATTAATGCAATGGCCGGAAATGCCGGGTAAAAGGGTGCGCGAAAAGTACGGTTCAATCCCGGCTCTTTTTTACGGAGGATGAACAGACTCATCATGCTCATCATATACATTACCACGGCACCCAGTACCGATAGGATAATTACCTGGCTGGTTGTGCCTGTAAATAAGGCGGCAAAACTTACAAAACCACCTGCAATAACAGACCAGTGCGGTGTTTTAAACCGGTGATTGATTTTTGCCAATCCCCTGGGTAAATAACCGCTGCGCGCCATGGCAAATACCTGCCGCGATGAAGCCAGGATGGTGCCGTGGAATGAAGCTATCAAGCCGAATAAACCAATACTGGCAAATATTTTTGTTAAGCCGTTGCCCCTGCCCAATACAACGGCAATTGCTTCGGGGAGGGGGTAGTCGAGGTTGCTGAGTTTGCGCCAGTCGGTAATGCCGCCGGTAAGTATCATTACACCCAGGGCCAAAAAGGTGAGCGTAGCCAGGCCGGAGATGTATCCCTTCGGGATATTTCTTTCGGGTTCTTTTACTTCTTCTGCCACCATGGCAACGCCCTCTATGGCCAGGTAAAACCAAACAGCATAAGGCAGGGCGGCAAAAATGCCCGTCCACCCGAAAGGCATAGGGTTGCTTACATAGTTAGACATTTTAAAATGCGGGCCAATAACGCCCATAAACAACAACAGCTCGGCCACGGCCAGTATGGTAATGAAAACCGAGAAGGTGGCCGACTCTTTAACCCCTAAAATATTAATAAAGATAAATACCACATTAAAAAACAAAGCCGATTGCAGCACTGGTATTGCCGGGTATAAAAAATGCAGGTAACTGCCCAGTGCGAAGGCGATGGCAGGTGTGGCTAATAAAAAATCAATTAATGTGGCATAACCGGCTATTAGCCCTCCGAATGGCCCCATGGCGCGGTAACTGTAGGCAAATGCCCCGCCTGCATGTGGTATGGAGGTGGTAAGCTCGGTATAGCTAAAAATGAAGGTAATATACATTACCGTGATGATAAGCGTGGCAATGAGGAAACCGATAGTACCGGCTACGCCCCAGCCGTAGTTCCAGCCGAAATACTCGCCGGATATAACCAAGCCTACGGCAATAGCCCACAAATGGATGGGCTTTAAAGTACGCTTCAGTGTTTCTGCAGATGCTTTGATCATGGAACTATTACCCCGCTTTAAGATACTAAAAACAGGCGAATATCCCAGCAGTAAATTAGGAAGGATTAAATTATTTACAGCGGCTTAAGCCATCTTCGCTCGAATCATCACCCGGTTTAATAATAAGAGCCCTTTCAAACAGGGGGCGGGCATCAGCTTTTTTACCGGATAAGAGCAATGCCCAGGCCAGCATATGGTTGCCATCATAATCAAACGGGTATAAATTAACCACCGCTTTAAAACACCTGATGGCAGCATCAAATTGTTTGTGGTTGTAGTATAATACCCCGGCCCAGTAATTGGCCTGCGTATTTTGGGCATCAATTTTAAGGATAGCCAGGTACTGATCCAAAATCTTATCCCAGTTTTGCAAAAACGATAATGGTTTTACATAGCCAAACTTAGCCTCGATAGAACCCGGCTTAAGGTTGATGGCTTTTTGGTAGTAAGATTGAGATGCGTTGTAATTTTTATTGAGGTAATGCAGCCAGCCCAGTCTGATGTTGATCTCGTAGCTATTATCGGCATAATAGGGCGAAATATCATTAATGGCCGCTGTGTAGTTTTTGTTCAGCTCGTCGGTATAACTGTTATGAAATGCTTTTTGTAAAACGGCATTAGTTTGTGCCTGTAATTGCATGGCAAACAGCAAAGAGAGGGCTACTAATAACGGTTTTTTTAAAACTTCCATAAAAAACCTAAAGTAATAGAATTTTGGTTATAGTTCATGGGGAAATAAGCATCGGTTTTTTTCTCGTAAGTATAGATCAGCCTTAACTGTGCATTATTACTCATCTGGAAAAAAGCAGTCTCATTAAATTTAAGCTTCGTGTTATCAACAGAGTTGTAAACATAAAGGCCGTCGGTATCTATATAGTCTTCCTGGTTGCCAAAGGTTAAGCCCGACTCGAGCCAGGTATTTTTGGCCAGTTTAAACCCAATAGCCTGGTTATAAATAAAATGATCTACGTTTTTAAGGTGCTTATCAGACAACCGGCTGATGGTATATAAATTAAGATTGCCCAAAGGGTAATAGGTTAGTTTGGCATTATATTGAATAAGCGGCTGGTTAATAATGTTCCCAAAATTAACATCGCCCTGCAAATCAACAGCAGTACCGGCGTATTTAATACCCGCCATCCATAAATTACTATGGTAAGCTGCGCTATTGTATTTGGTGTTTAGGTAATGGTACGAACCCAATACAGTAAGGCGTTGGTTAAGTGCATAGCTTAGTTTGGCAAAGTATTCGCTCTGGTCATCAGCTAATTTATAACGATCTGAATGCGGGCCGAAACCAATACGGTTATAAATATTTTGTTTAAAATAGAGAACAGATTGCTCTAGCTGCAAACGCCATCCCAATCGGTTGGTTAACCCAAAGCGCGAGTAAAAACCATTGCCCCTCCAGCGGTTACTTACAAATTTTCCACCTGTTTCAAACCCCATATCAATAAGCCCGAATGGGGATATATCTTCTTTCTTTAAACTCTCTTTATCCCAATATTTGGCATTGTAGGAGGCTTGCAGATCATTATTTAAAAATTGGGCACAGTAATAAGCATAATAGCGTGCGGTTTGGTTATAAGCATCTTTTTGCAGCACGTTGTTATATTCTGCAAGCGCGGCTTTATAATTGCCGGTAATAAACCAGGCAAATGCCACCCTAAGCCGCAGGCCGGGGAAATCTGTGCCATTGGCAATAGTTTGCTGGCCGTAATCGATCAGTTGTTTCCACTCGCCTGCTTTAGATAACTCGGCCGATGTACTGTCGGCTATCGGTACGGTGCTTTCCTGTGCCTTAACCAACTGGAAGCACAACAGGAGAATAATGATTAATACATGTTTTCTGTAGTCCATTGTGCTTCAATTATTATTCCGTTAAGCCGGATGTTAAAACCTTGTAAGCTGTTATTGGCAATGTTTATGGTGGCGTCCATAAGCTGCTTATTATTTTCTGTTTGTTTTGATTGTATGGCGATGCCGTTTTTTTGTGGTACGTAATTGCTTTGGTATTGCAGTTTAATAAAGCGGTAAAAAGGAGCTATAAAATCTTGCAGCCATAGTTTTGCTTTATTGTTGCTTAACAGGTCCGGGTAAACATCGTGAGCTACAATAGCCGGGTTACCGGTGAAAATAATTTTATAGGCAGCCAGGTAAAAGTAATACAGCAAAGAATGCTGATCGCCATAAAAACTGGTGAAATAAAACAGGGTGCCGTTATTGATAAAGTAGGCCGATGCACCCGTTTTTGCGCTGTACATGTATGATTGATTCAGCTCGTCGGTGTAGATCTCAATAAGTTCTGTAATCCCGTTTGCTGTAATTGTAGCCATATAACCAGGCTGAAAATCAAAGGCCTTTTTAATGGCTGTATTAACCTCAGGAGCACTTAATACAGTACCCTCCTCCGGGATTTCGAAGCTATGGAATGGGTTGGTACTTCTGCTATTGGAGGTATAATAAGCAAATGGATAAGGCATCGTTTTGGACCCTATGTAAGGCGTTGCCTGTATCTGGAAGTGTAAATGCGGCTCGGGCGACCGGCCCGAATTGCCACACAGGCCTAAAAGATCGCCTTGTTTAACCACACTACCCGGCTTTACTTTTATCGAGTTTTTTTTGAGGTGTGATACTTTAGAGAATAAGCCGGCGGCGTGTTTAATAACAATGGTATTGCCCCAGTTTTCTTTGGTATTGGTCTGGCCAATGGCATTGTCTTCAATATGGTCAATTACGTTTTCAAC
This sequence comes from Mucilaginibacter polytrichastri, assembly GCF_001911425.1. Taxonomy (GTDB): domain Bacteria; phylum Bacteroidota; class Bacteroidia; order Sphingobacteriales; family Sphingobacteriaceae; genus Mucilaginibacter; species Mucilaginibacter polytrichastri. The sequence continues at coordinate 5,215,000 of NZ_MPPL01000001.1, forward strand.
CACCCCATCGCCGCAGGCTAAAACAGGCTTATTAAAGCAGTAAAAATGTTCGGGCAGCGTACCGGGATGGTTATAGGTTTTATGGTCGTCGTCGGCAATCACAAAATCCAGCGCCTGGCCCCAGTCGCCTTTGTGGGTAATAGCACCATTGTAGCCTTGCGAAACCACCCAGCTGCCCATAAAGGGTAAATGCATGCCAAAATATTTAAAATCATTTAAACGCGCAGCGTGATTAAGAAACTGGTATAAATTACGCTCGGGCGAATAGTGCTGTACAGGGGCCAGCTGTAGTTGCGTAGGGTTTTTGCGCAGCTTTAATACATATAACAGCGTAATATTAACCAGGCAAAAAGGCAGCGATAATACAGGCAGGTAGTAAACACCAAGTATACCGGTAAAGGCGTTTACCAACATAACCACTACCGGTATACACACTAAAGCCCACAGGTATGAACGCCATGACGGGATAATAAAAAAGCTGCCGATGGCCGCCGTGGTCATCATAAAGTTGGCACCTAAGTGGTAATAGCTTATACCATCCGGGTAGGTATGGGTAATGGCATTTAATGTACAGGATGCTATAAAGCCAATAACCAGCAAGCTAAAAGTAATGCGCGAGTGGATGAGTAAACCGATGCTCATGAGCATACCGATCAGGGTATTATTCTGAAACAGCACCGCGCTAAGCGAACGGAAAAATAAGTTTAAATAAAAAGGCAGCTTCAAAGCCAGGTAGCCCTGAACCCCGGCCAGGCTGCCCTGCCCGTTATAAATTTCTTCGAGCAGGTAGCTGCTTTTTTGGTGCAGGCCGGTATTGAAAATGCTGTTGGCTGCCAGAAGTACCACCCAAAAAGTTAAAATAAAGGGTAAAGAAAGCACCGGCAAGCCCGACCGGCCAAGCCTTTTGGTAAGTATAATAGTTGCAATAACTACAATTAAGCAGGCCACCGCCAGCCATAAAAAAAACAGGGCGTTTACATTGTAAAAAGTACCCATAGCAATACCAAGTAACAGCGCATTGTAGCTGTAAATACCCATACGGGTATTTACGCGCTGGTAGCCCATTGCGCGGGCAATAAAAAGCGAGAATATTACGCAGGCCAAACCACTAAGCCCAACCTGGATATTGAAAAAGGTTACCAGCAGCAAAATAACACCCAGCACCCGGTTCTGCGAAAAAAACAGCACCGAGTAAGTATTAATAATTGCTTTAATAAATGCGGGTATCCGTTGTTTCATTTATTTTAAATGGGTTGGTACGTTTTCTGGTTCTTGCACATAGCCCAATGTTTCTGCGGTGCGGATAAGGTGCGTTTGCTGCTGCTCATCTATCAAAACTACAGCAGGGCGTTGGGTGATAAACTGCATCCACTGTGTCATATTATAAGCGCCCACTTTGTGCACCACCACATGTTCGCCGGGGTTAATTAATGGGAGGTTTATGCTCTCGCGGATCACATCGATGTTCATACACAGCGGTCCGTATACCGTCATATTCTCAACATGTGGTGTAAACTCCTGCGCCGGGCTAATCTGGTGGTCGTACCAAAAGGAGGTAAACAGCAGGTTTACCCCAAAATCAACAATGGTGGCACGCTTGCCATCACTTAAACGCTTGTTGGCAACCACGCTACCCAGCAGGTAACCGGCATCGTCAATTAATATACGGCCGCTTTCTAAGATCAGCAAAGGCAAATCATCATTGGCAAAACCAAAGTTGAGCAGTGTAGTGGTAATCACTTCGGCAAAATCATCAACAGAGGGTACGGTATCTGTGCCCGGCAGGTAAGCCCCTTTTAAAGTATTGGTTGATGGGAAACCACCACCCAGGTCTAAGTATTCTATCGTTTGTTTCAGTTGATTTTTGCAGCGCATGGCGAGGTCGCACATTTTGGTTGCGGCTATGCCGTAGGCACCGGTAGAAAGCATATAGGTGCCGATATGGCAATGCAGGCCAGCCAATTGCAGTTTGCCCGAATTAACGATTTTGGTTAGCGCGTTCCAGGCTTCACCATTCTCATAATTAAATCCAAAACGATCCCAAAGGGGGTAAACGCCGGTATCCATATTTACACGAATGGCAACCCGGGGTTTTACAATCAGGCCATCGCTTAATGAAAGCAGTTGTGTTAATTCTTCAAAATGATCGATGTGGATGAGCGAATCATTTTCTATAGCCAGTAACAGGTCTGCTTTGGATTTATTTGGGCCATTAAAAATGATCTTATTGCCCGGTACCCCGTTGCCAATAGCTTTTTGGTATTCAAAACCCGATACTACCTCGGCCCAGCTGCCTTCCTGGTGAAAAATGCTGCAAACGGCATTGAGGTAATTTGTTTTATAGCTCCAGGCAAACTGCACTTTAGGGTACCGGGTGCTGAAAGCCCGGTAAGCCGAACGATAATTTCTGCGGATCTGTTTTTCAGACAATACAAAAACCGGCGAGCCATACTGCGCAATAAGGCTTTTTACAGCCACGCCATCAATATGCGTAAATGCCTGGGCATCGGTACGGGTACCGAACTTGTTCATGATCCCGGCGTTTAGTTTTTTGATGTAGGGTCGTTCGTATTTAAGCTTTTGCATTTTTGTTTAAATCATTAAAGTTCGCCCAGCGCCGAGATCTGCTGAAAATCGGCAATGTCAACCACGTGGTCCCAAGAGTAGCGGATAAACAATTTACCCACCTGGTATTCAGTAAAGGGCGTAAGCGTTTCGCCAAAGGCCATCTTAACCAGTGCTTCGGGCTGGTTTTGCCCCGCAGCGGCGGTAAGGTAAATCCAGGCCGGGAAACGCGGATTAATTTCGAGGATAAACAAATTGTCATCCGCATCGCACATAATTTCCAGTTCGTAACCACCCCGCCAGTTGGTTGCCCTGGCAAAATTATCGGCCAGCGCTATCAGCTTTGGGTCTTCAATGGTAACCCCCGCCCAGGCTTTGCCTTTATCTGTAATATATAATTTGCGCATGGGAATAATGGATATGTTAGCTCCATTGCCATCGCCCAGTGCGGCTATGTTAATTTCTGTACCCCTTATTAATTGCTGAGCTATTACCGGGTAACCCCAGGCTGCGCCCAATTGGTGAAACGATTTCACCGCCTGGTCCATGGTGTAAGCGGCATAGGCTTCATAAAACTTGCCCTTAATCATGAGCGGAAACATTAGCTCATCGGTCGCTTTTTTCAGGTCATCAATGGTATATAGTTTATAATCGGCTGGGATATTAAAACCATGTTTTCTGCCGAAATCACCCAGGTTGATCTTATCTCTCAGGGCTAGTTGCCCGTGCGACGGCAAAAAGGTTTTGATCCCCATTTGCTGTAGCTGCGGGCCTATCCTGATAAAATTATATAACTCCGAATCGAAGTTGGGGATAATCAGGTCTAGATGCTCTTTCTCCTGGATATACTCCAACCGCTCTACCAAAGCCGCTGTGCCTGCTGTTGGGTAAGGGATCTGGTAGGTTTTATCAACAAGCTCATGCATGTAAATGCCCGGTTCCATCGATTCGTAGGATAGGCCGACGATCCTGATGCCATTGCCTAAACCTGCCTTTAACGCACGGATCACCGCTATACCCGGGCCTGGGTTATCATTGGCATTAAGCCCGGTAACACCTATGCATAAACTGCTATACTGATCTGCTGTCATTTCCGATTTAAAATTCCAGCAAATTAGCTTCTTTTAGTTGTAATATCCAGTCGTCCCAATCGCGGTTAAGCTGTTCGGCGGTAACTTCGTATTGCGCTAAAATACTTTGTTTGATCTGTGCCTCTGTATCGCCATTTTTCATGGCCAGTATAATGGCAGATGCAATGGCATTGCCCGAAAATGAATCGCCTGTTGCGGGATTGAAAATAAAACCGTTCTCACTCGTCGCTATGTTTTTTTTTATTTTCATTATAACCGGGTCGGCAGGTTCTGGTGTTTTGGTAAATATAGTCAATTACCAAAAGTACAGATGATCAAACTATGTTTTAACAAATATCACGAAGCCATTAAATAATCTATCCGCGAAGCCAGTACGTTCATGTCTAAGGGTTTCACAAACAGGGCATCGCATTTGTAAGAATCGGCAGTTACTTTTTTGGTATTAAAGGCAGTTACAATGATAATGGGGATGGCTTCCAGTTGGGTATTGGCCTTAAAATCCTGGCAAATCATTGCGCAGTCGTTATCTAACAGTAAATAATCCAGGATAATTAAATCGGGGTTTATTTGGCGGGCCTTATCATAAACGGCATTGGCATCGTACAAAATATGGATATCAAAATCGCCATAGTTCATAATTTCATCCACAACGGGCAGCATCCTGCTGTCTTTATCCAATACTAAGATTTTTTTTCTGGTGCTGAGTAATTCCATGATGCGTTGGTTTTAATTGCTAAATCTAAATTCTGACTAATAGCAAGAGAACCCGCAGATGTATCGCTGAACAATAGAAATGTACCGATGAATGAGGGATTATTTAGACCAGTCGCGGATAAAATCAGAATAGTTATTACCAACCGGTAATTCGATGCTGTTTAATTTTACTTTACGGTTGTGGATTGATTTGATCTGCGATTTGGCCACAACAAAGCTGCGGTGGATGCGGATAAACTGGCTGGCCGGCAATTTCTCTAACACGCTTTTTAAAGACATGAGGGTTAAAATAGGCTTCTCGGTATTCAGCAGGTAAATCTTGATGTAATCCTGCATGCTTTCGATGTACTCAATATCCCGGAGGTTAATCTTAATCATCCGGTACTCCGAATGTACATATAATGATTCATCCTGGGCATCTTCGGCGTTTTTGTAGCGGGCGTAATCCAGCACCTTATTTACGGAAGCCGAAAAGCGTTTCAGGCTGATGGGTTTCAGCAGGTAATCCAATGCCTGTAGTTCAAATCCTTCAAAAGCAAAGTTTTTATAGGCGGTGGTAAATACAATCATCGGCTTTTCTGTGAGCGAGCGCACCAGGTCTACCCCGGTAATGTCGGGCATGTCAATGTCGATAAACAGCAGGTCTACTTTGTTCTTTTTTAAGAACTCGGCACCCGAAACCGCATCTTCAAAAGTATGCAGCAGTTGCAGGTCCGGAAACTCGGCAATATACTTTTTCAGTATTTCCAGCGCCAGGGGTTCATCATCAATGGCTACACATTTTAAAGCTGTCATACACTAACTGTCAATTTCTAAATTTACGGTAAACAGGCCATCATTAGTGCTGATATTCAGCTTATGTTTACCGGGATAAATATGCTGTAACCTGCGTTTGGTGTTGGAGATCCCAATGCCCTTGCGCTTATTGGTTGATGTGCCGTTCTCAAATATGGGGTTCTGGCAAAAGAAACTGATCTTTTTTTCATCTACCCCCAAATTAATATCAATAACCGATTGCTCGTGCTTGCTTACACCATATTTAAAAACGTTTTCTATAAAAGTCATTAATACCAGCGGGGCTATTTTCTGATTTAAAATGTGCCCCGTTATGGTAAAGTTAAGCTGCGTTTTTTTACCAAGGCGAAGTTTCTGCAGGTCTATGTAATCATTAATACAATCGATTTCGCTTTGCAGTAAAACATAATCTTCGGTAACCTCATCGGTCACATAGCGCATAATGTTCGACAGCTTCATGATGCTTTCAGACGTATGCTCGCTATCGGTAACCGAGAGTGCGTAAATGTTATTAAGTGTATTAAATAAAAAGTGCGGGTTAATCTGCGCTTTTAAAAATGATAATTCGGCATGGGCTTTTTCGGCTTCGGCACGTACCACCATGCGCTCGGTGAGCTGCCATTTTTGTACGGTACTAATAGCAATGCTTAGCCCAATAACGATAATGAAAATAAACAGCCCAACCATATCTATATTGCCCGACTGGTGGATAAAGATGATTTTGTTGGATGATTTAAAGCGAGGGTCCTGCATGCGCATATCCTGGTGCGGCAACGGGCCAAAGGGCAGGCTTTTATCTCCCGGCGATGCGGTATCGCTGCCTATATTGGGTATTGATGCATCGTGCCCGGGGCTGCCCATTGCCGTTTGCGAGGTGGCAAACTTCGCATTTTTAAACAGGTTGTTTTCGAGCAGGTTATCAAAAGGTTGCAAAAAGTAAACACAGCCCAGCAGTAGTAAAATAATAATACCGTAGCTGATATACTTTTTATTAAACACCAGTTTGGGCACCAGGTACCAGGCGTTTAAGTAAAACATAAAAATATAGGTTAAACAAAACAACCAGTAAAAGGGCGATTGGATAATAATGAAAGAGTTGCTGCGGGTTTCCTGCGTTTTGTTCATAAACAACAACGGGAACCCCAGAAAGATAAGCCATCCGGCAGCATGAATAAAAAATTTGATGGCTTTAGAGCGAAACATTTTTACGGTTGATATTTTCAAATGTAATATATGCCTAATGTATTTATATGCATAACTACTTTCGTTTTTTTTATCTGATAATAGTTAAACTGCCCGACATGGTATTACGTCCGTTTTTGGGGTTTATGATATAGTAATAAACACCAACGGGCAGGCTGGCGCCCTTGTAGTTGCCATCCCACGGTACTGGGTAGCCTACAGACGAATAAATTTTTTCGCCATAACGGGTAAATATCTCTACCGTAGCATTGGGGTAGCTGTCTAAATACTTAATGTTCCAGGTATCGTTATGGCCATCGCCATTGGGTGTAAAAGTATTGGGCACTACAGGGGCTTTTAGTACCGATACAAAAACCTGTAATGCGGCCATGCAGCCATTAGGTGATGTGGCAAGCAGTGTATACTGGGTATCATCTGTTGGGTTAGCTATAGGTGTAAGCGATGTTGGGTCGCTTAAGCCGGCGGCTGGTGTCCACAGGTAAGTAAGCCCGGTGCTTGTTGTTGTGGCATTAATAGTGAGCTGCCCGCCCTCTAATACCGTTAAGCTGGCTGGTGCCGAAATTATAGGCGTTGGGTATACCGTTACCTGCTGTGTTGTGGAATAGGTACACCCGGTTGATGCCGTAAACAAATAACTAATGGTAAAAGTACCTGCCCCTGCTGTGGCGGGGCTAAACAGGCCGGTTGATGAAACCCCTGTACCGCTGAAAACACCTGTGCCGGTAAAGCCCTGTTTATCTTCTGTTATTTGTACCGCAGATTTTTCCTGGCAAATGCTGCCAATGGTTGACAGGATAACCGTAGGGTTGGCATGGATGGTAATAGTTTTATCGGTAACAGAAGCGCATGTACCACCGCTGTATGCTTCCATTTTTATATGATAATTTTTGGTTAACGGTGCGTTAAAGGTGTTGTAGTTATGGCTAAACTTAGCAGTTATGGTATTATCACTCAGCGTGTAAGTGGTATAAACGGATGGGCTGCTGTCGTAATCGTAATACATTACAATTTTGGTGATGTTACCAAAATCAACACTGGCATTATTATCAAATATTACATCGTCGCTGCTGCACAGGTTACTGCTGTTTTCTACTATAAATGCTGCTGTCGGCACCGCGCCATTTACGGTAAAAGCTTTGGTTTTAGTTGCAGATACACAGCCGTATTTTGAAGTAACAGTTAAGCTAACAGTATAGTTAGCCGCCTGCGAATATTTATGCTTCGGGTTTTTATCTGTCGATGTATTAGGGTTAGCAGCAGTAGCATAGGCATCACCAAAATTCCACAAATAGGTAAAGTTGGCTTGTGTATTATCTGTAATGGTGCTTAGATCGGTAAACTGGGCAAATGCATCAGACAAACAAACATCTGGCAACGAAAAATCGACTATGGGTAATGGGTTTACCGTAAAACTTTGTGCATTAACATCGCTTAAGCAACTGCCCGATGCTACCTGCAATGTAATGTTATAGGTGCCTGCAGTGGCATAAGTGTGGGTAAATACAGTGTTAGTTGTTTTGGTTTCGGTAGTGCCGTCGCCATAGTCCCAAAGCCATTGGGTAATGGCGCTGCCCCCTGCCACAGAGTTATCTGTTAACGTAACCGGCAAACCGGTACAGGCTGGTGCAGAGACCGTAAAGTTGGCGACAGATTTAGCGTTAATATGTACTGTTTGCGGAGCCGATGTGGCATTACAAACCACGGTGCCATTAGAAACTGTTAACGTAACCGGATAATCACCCGCTGCCGTATAGGTATGCGTTGGGTTTTGTAGGGTTGAAGTTTGTCCGTCGCCAAAGTTCCAGGCCCAGCTGCTGATTGCCGCGCCGGATGATGTAGACTGATCTGTGAACGTCACTGCATTGCCGAGGCACCCCGAATTACTAACTGAAAATGCCGAGGTAGGTGCACCCGTAACCGTTATAGTAAGGTTGTTTGATGCCACCACGCAACTGGACGAACTGATATTGGCAGCCGTGGCAGAAACCAGGCGATATTGGTAAGTGCCAGCTGCCGCCGGTGCGGTTACAGAGAAGGATGTATTGGTACTTGCCGCGGATATATCTGTCCACACGCCATTAATATATTCCTGAAGTTTTTGTTCAAAACCGCTTGCCAATGTACTGGTGGCATTAATGGTATAAGTTTGGCCCGAGCCGGCACAGGTAGACTGGGTTGTGCTGGTGCTTTGTGTAAAAACGGCAGATACGGTAGAGCCGTATGGGCTAAAGGTGATATCATCTACCGCAAAATCATTGCCCTGTGTGCCGCTGGCGTTACTTACCAGTTTAATAATTACGGTTTCGTTGCCGGCAGGCAGCGTAAAGTTGGCGATGTAATTATGCCATACATTGCCGGTAGGTACATCGCCTGTAGATACACCGGTGCCTAATTCGGTAACGCCATCTGCTGCATAAATATGGAACACCATATTGGGCAATATCCCATTTGTTGATAATACGTTTTTTATCCATACCCCAAACTGGTATTGAGTAGTAGCGCACAAACCAGTGACTTTACGGGTAAAAACAGTACCAGCCGTAATATTGCCGTTTACCACCATCATGTAACCTGTGGTTTGGCCGCCATTGGTTTCATAATCATGGTCGTAACTGGTAACAAAGCCGCCATGCACCGTGGTATTTACCTGGTTGGTTATGGTATAATAGTTTTCGCCAATTTCGCCTGTGGGGGTATAAATATAAGTTGTTGAGCCAGAGTCGGCTGCCAATGCCCCTGCTCTGGTTGCGGTACCCGAGCCAAAGGTAATTTTTACTACAGGGTCTCCTAAACTTTGCGCTTGTGCAAAACGGGTTAAGAATATGCTTGCTAACGTAAATATAATTAAGGCCGTTACTTTTTTAGGCGTTACAAAAATCAGCATTACGGGAATGATAGTTTAAAATATAAACTAAAGGTGCTGGTAATGCCGAGCGGCAGCAACGATGTATCGCTAAACTGAGCTTATGTATAGATGAATGGGTAGGGGAAGTAGATGAAATGAGAGAAGATCATCCCTAATTATTAAGTAATTATATAGCAAAGCTTACCCGGTGAACAACAAAAAAACCCGACCATTGTGGCCGGGTTTTCCTTAAAATGTATCAATAGTATATTAATTGGCAGGTGCTGGCGGAGGTTTCGGTAACTCCTTGCGCGGCATCATATCCGGGCGTTGTGCTGTGTTGTACACAAACGAGGCTACAATGGTTGCCGCTTGTTTCAGGTCGTCTTCAACCAAGCGGTCGTAAACATCCTGGTTGCTGTGGTGTGTACGTGTATTGTAGTCCATTGGTTCTTGTATAAATTGAAAACCAGGGATGCCCACTGCATCGAACGACTGGTGATCTGTACCGTCGGTATTGCTAATGGTTACAGTACTTGCACCTAGGTCTTTAAAAGGCTCTAACCATGTTTTAAAGATTGGGCCAATTTCCTGGTTGCCTTGTAAATATACACCGCGGATTTTTCCGGTACCGTTATCTAAGTTATAGTAAGCAGAAACTTTAGCCTGCTCTGGTTTTAACTGCATGGTTTTAGGGTCGCCGAAATGGTTTAGCACATAGCCTCTTGAACCAAATAAGCCTTGTTCTTCAGAACTCCAAAGTAACATGCGGATGGTGCGTTTTGGTTTAAAACCAATGGTTTTTAAAATACGCATAGCTTCCATCATTACGGCGCTGCCTGCTGCATTATCTGTAGCGCCGGTACCACCATGCCACGAATCAAAGTGACCGCCGATAATCACCAGTTGGTCTTTCAGCTTTTTATCTGTGCCGGGTATTTCGGCAACCACATCATAACCTTGCAGGTCTTTATCAAAAAATTTGGTTTGTACATCAGCCTCCATTTGTACAGCGATACCGCCGTTTAGCAAACGAACGATGCGCAAGTAATCTTCTCCACTGGTTTCCAGTTCGGGTGCTACCGGTTTAGCATCTTCGGCGTAAGACGCGCCGTTGGTAGTAAACACTGTACCGTCTGTACCACGGGCCTGGCTAAGTACCAGGCCAACTTGTTCCTGTACAAAAAATTCGGTCATGGCTGCACGTAGCGCGCGTAACTTACGCATGGCTGCAAAAGCAGGGTTGTTTGCACCGCCTCTTGCACCACCCGGAGCAGCCGGTTGTGCTTCGGCCATTTTTTGCAATTCCTCGTCGGTATAGCGGCTTAGATCTGGTTTGGTACTACGGATGAGGCCGGTTTTGGTATCAGTAATTACAATTTTGCCTTTCAGCTTGCCTTTATATTGGTCAAGGTCTGTAATGGTATCTGCTTTAATTAAAACAACATCGCCTTTTATCGGGCCTGCGGTGCTTGGTGTCCATGCTTTTGGTATGGCTATAATGGCGTGGTAATAAGGTACGGTGATGGCGGCGTAGTTTTTTTCAACTTCCCAGCCTTTCCCAAATTTGCCCCATGCCTCAAGGCCTACATTGGCCATTCCCCAGGTTTTAAGCTGACCAATAGCCCAATCCTGCGCATGCTTTAAACCGGGTGAACCTGACAATCTTGGTCCGGATACATCGGTTAAGTAAAAGGCGGTTTTCATTACCTGCGAATGGCTTAGTCCTTCCTCGCGAATCTTTTGCACTATCGCCTGGTCTGCAACTTCCTGCGCAAAGGCAGCGGAAAAAAACGAGGCTGATAATAATGTTGTTAAGAGTAAATTTTTCTTCATGCTCAATAGTTTGTTTAGTAAAACAAACTTATCAAATTAAGCGTCAATATCTTTGCTCTAAGGGCTAACAATAATGTTACAAAGGTTGTATTTGAATTGCAGGCAAAGTAGTGTATTTAAGATAGTTACACCGGGGCAAAAGAAAGCTCTTTCTGCCTTCTACAAAATATTAACATGGCAGCAAAGGCTGGCTATTGCTAACTATCTTAATAGTGTTATTTACAGTTATCCGGAACATAATCCGCCTAAATCGAATAGAGGTATATGCAGTGCACAATCAATGGATTTAGAATTAGAATAATTAGGGCGTTGCCTTCGGCCGGGCTATCCGCTACAAGTCCTCGCTCCGCTCCGGCCTTTCCACTACTATCCCTAACGCGAAGAGTTTGAGAGCTAAATCCGAAATCGAACATCCGAATAAAGCTTAATTCACCAGCAACTTATACCCCCGCCCGTGCACGTTGATAATCTCAACCGATGAATCGTCCTTTAAAAACTTGCGGAGTTTGCTCAGAAACACATCCATACTGCGGCCGTTAAAGTAATTATCATCGTGCCAGATGTTAAGCAGGGCTTCTTCGCGGGTAAGTACTTCGTTTTTGTGGAGGCAGAGTAAGCGCAGCAATTCGGCTTCTTTGGTAGAGAGCTTTTGCTGGTGCCCGTCGGCGGTAATCATTTGCTGGGTATAGTCAAACTGGTACTTACCGATGCTAAACTGGGCCTGTTTAGCTTCCTCTTTGCCATCGGCACCGTTGGTGCGCTTAAGCAGGGCATTGATACGAAGTAAAAGTTCTTCTATCCGGAAGGGTTTGGTAATGTAATCGTCGCCGCCAAGGTTAAAGGCCAGGGTTTTATCCTCTATCATGGCCTTTGCGGTAGCAAAAATTATTGGCACGTGCTGGTTTATCTTCCTAACCTCCTTACCCAAGGTAAAGCCGTCTTTTTTAGGCATCATCACATCCAGTATCAGCAGGTCGAAAGTGTCTTTGGTAAAAGCGCGCAAACCTTCGTCGCCGTCTTTGCATAAAATAACATCAAACTTACCTTTCAGTTGCAGGTAATCCTGCAACAGCAAACCCAGGTTCGGGTCGTCTTCAACCAGTAATAGTTTTTTCATATTATTTTAATCTCAGGCCAGTGAAAATTTTAATTCAAACTCAGATCCTCTGTCTTTCTCAGAGCGTACGCCAATGCTGCCGTTAAGGCGTTTAACAATGGTGTTAACATAACTTAAGCCCAGCCCAAAACCCTTAACATCGTGCAGGTTGCCGGTTGGCACGCGGTAAAACTGCTCAAATATCTTGTCTTGCTGGTCGCGGGTCATGCCAATTCCCTCGTCGGCCACCCTAATTACCAGCTGCCCGTTACGGTTTAACGTACTAATGGTAATCTTTGGTGCATCCTTGCTGTATTTTAATGCATTATCAATCAAATTGTAAAGTACGTTAGAGAAATGCAGCTCATCGGCTTTAATTACGGCATCCTCGGCATCCAGGTGAATAATGGTTTCGGCGTTATATTTTTGCAACTTCAGTTCCATGCTGTCCAGCACATCGGCTATCATATCGTTTACATTAACGGTATTGATATCGAGTTTAAAGTCGTTCTTCTCTATGCGGGCAATGTTTAGTACGCGCTCAATATGGCTGCCCAGGCGGGCGTTTTCTTCATAAATTATACCCGCCAGTTTTGATACCCGGTTGG
>NZ_MPPL01000001.1:5227762-5232643 GCF_001911425.1 Mucilaginibacter polytrichastri
TGGCAATTTCGGCATCGCGCAGGGCTTCGCTGGCTATCATAATGGTTGATACCGGCGTTTTAAACTCGTGCGTCATATTGTTAATAAAGTCTGTCTTCATTTCAGACACCTTTTTTTGCTTAAATATAATGTAGATGGTATACGCAAAACATACAATAAGCACCAGCATCAGCCCGCCACTGGTTGCCATGGTATAAGTCATTCGGCTTAATAAAAATGAGTTTCGCTGCGGAAACGTGATCCTGATCTTCCCCGGGTCATTAATTACTTCTTTGCCAAAAATAGCAGTTTCATAAGTGCTGGCCGGTAAAAATGTGGTCTTGGGGTCGGTGTTTAAAGCGCGCGAAAATATCAGCGAATCATTACGGGCAGTGGTAACCTCATAACTAAAAGGCAGCATAATGCCCTTGTTCCGCAGTTCGCTCCGTAAAACAGAATCAATCCATATCGAATCAATCCGCTTGGTTAAAGGCTGGCCTATGCGTTGATATTCTTCGGCCAGGTTTTGTATCACGTTTTGGTGCTGCTGTCCGTGCCCTAGTTTTACAGTCTCTATCGAGTCTGTGGTTAATACCCGTTTTACCTGCCTAATCTGCTTTTCTTTTTGCTTGCGCATCTGCTCGCGCTCCCAAAGCGGGTTAAGCTGCGGGATAATCATTACCTGCGGCCCAAATTGCGGGTCGTCATATTTATATCTCAGCGTGTCGTACTTTCTTAGTTTTTGCGGCTTTCTTACGGGTTGCTTTGCGGCAGCATTACCAACCTCCGGCGAAATACTTTGGTGTACTACCCCCAATTCATCAGTATACTCGTCAATGCGTAAATAAATAGATCCCTCCTGGGCCAGGTTAAAAACCTCATCGTCCAGTTGGTTGCGTAATATAATGCGCTTTAAACTATCGCGCAGCAGGGCTATTCTTTTTTGGTGGATGCTTTGTTTTCGCTTAATTTTTTCGCTGTCTGGTGTCGTTAACACATGGTCCAGCGTGCTTTTATGTATGCTTTTTACAATTAAGCTGTAGTTTTTCTGCCGCATGTTCTGCTCGTCAGTCACCCTTACTTTTTCATTTAAAAAGTTCATGGCATCAACACGGGCCACTTTATTGGTTACAGAGCTCAGAACTTCGCTTACGGTATGGTCGAACAGGTTTTTTTGCATCTGGTATGATTGTACCAGAAAATACAATTGCATAGCCATTACACCCAGCAGCGCAAATCCCATCAAACCAGTAATAAGGCCTATACTTCTTTTCTTCATTCCAAACAAAAATATTTCAAATTGGTAGATATAGGTATCCTTTAACAAAATTTAACATTTGAATACCAATATTTAACATATTGACGTTAAGTAGTTTATTAATTTAGCCCTTTAAAACAAAAATACCCCAATGAATATTAAAAATCTGACCACCAGACCCGGCTTCGAATTTGTTTTTGCAATAGGCATTGCCGCCATATTTATTTTACCAGCAGCCGTAATGGCGCAGGACAATAAAAATATAGAGATCTCTATTACCAATGGCGATACTGTTATTAATGGTAAAAATATTAAAGACCTATCGCCACAAGATCGTAAAGAGGCATTAAGCGATTTACATAAATTGCAGGGTGGTGATAGAGGTGGCCATAAAGAGTACCGGTTTGAGCGCCGCAGTAACGGTGGTAACATGGGCCGCGACAACAGCGAATTGGGTTACAGCAACCTTAATATTGTACGTACGCCTGATGGGTATATGGTGAGCAAAGAAAAAGATGACGCCGGGCAGCACCCGCATTTAAGAAGAGTGAAGGTAACGGATGTTATCATAACTGCTCCCGAGCATCCAATGAATGCACCCGATGAAAACAGAGGAGACGAAAACAGATCATTTGGCCCACCGCCGCATGATGAGCTGATAGAAAACTTTAGCCGCCGTAATACCCAGGAGTTTGATTATACCAATATTGATAACGACGGCGTGGAAACAGGTGTAAATTTCCGCGTTACCGAGCCCAAGGGCGTACGCTTAAAAGGCATTGCCGGGATTGATAAAACAGACCTTAACATTAGCGACCTGAAAATAGTGCCCGATTTTGTGACCGGTAAAACCCTTATCATGTTTAGCCTGCCCACAAAAGCCACTGCCGAAATTGAGTTTTTTGACAATGCCGGTAAATTGCTGTGGAGTGAAAAAACAAGCACAGGTTCATTTACCAAAAACTTTGCCTTGCCATTAAACGGTGTGTATAACCTAAAAATTAAGCAAAGCGGTAAAATGGAAGTAAAACAGATTTTTAAAGAAGGATAAAATTAAGTTACGCCTATAACAAAAGCCCTTTAAGAAATTATCTTAAAGGGCTTTTGTATTATTTAGGTTGAAAGATTTTTGCTTAAAATGGCAAATCGTCATCATCCGGGGCCGCGCTCAGGTCAACCGGTGGTGCATACTCTGGGGTAGCGCCTGCAGCACCGCCAACCGAAGTAATTTTCCATAATTGTAACGAGTTAAAATAAGATTTTTTGCCTGTTTTATCTGTCCACGGGCGGCCTTTTAAGTTAAAAGCTACCTCTACATTGTCGCCAACTTTAACGCTGTCCAATAGGTTGCAACGGTCCTGAATTGCCTCAAATTTGATATACTCAGGGTACTGTGGGTTTTCAATATATTCTAAAATCAGCTCTCTCTTTTTAAGGCTGTCTGTAACCTGCATTGTTGCAGATACTTCGTGTACTTTTCCTTTAATATCCATGTATCAAACTTTTGAAATGTAAAGTTAATGTTTAACAAATAAATTCATACATTTTTAATTCATAAATTTGCCCTCCACATGCAAGTTTTTCAAACAGAGAGTAAAATCATCATTACCTGCAATAAAAGGCTATCGCCTTATTTACAGCAGGAAGTAGAAGCGTTAGGCTTTGAAATAAAGCGCAGCTTTTCTACCGGTGTAGAGTTATTGGGTACCGTTAACGATTGTATAGCCTTAAACCTTAATTTAAGGTGCGCAAGCCAGATCTTGTATCTGTTAAAAAGCTTCACCGCTGCTGATCCTCAGCAGCTTTATGATAACCTGGTTACAGTAGAATGGGAAAATCTGATCGATTTCTCGGGCTACTTTTCTATCACATCAAACGTAAATAACGAACATATCCGTACGCCGCTTTTTGCCAACGTAAAAGTAAAAGATGCCATTGTAGATCGTATTAAATCTATCAAAGGCATCAGGCCAGATTCGGGCGCCGATCAAAACAAGGCGGTTTTTCACCTTTACTGGCAGGAAGATAAGGCCGATATGTTTATCGATACATCGGGCGAAACAATTGCCAAGCACAGCTATCGTAAAATACCGGGTAAAGCGCCAATGCTGGAAGCTTTGGCTGCAAGTACCATTATGGCTACCGGCTGGGACAGAAAAAGTACCTTTATTAACCCCATGTGCGGCTCGGGCACTTTAGCTATTGAAGCCGCGCTGATGGCAACAGAAAAAACACCTGGCTTTTTCAGGATGAACTATGGCTTTATGCACATTATGGGGTATGACGAGCAGGTTTTCTTTAACCAGCGCCGTATACTAAAAGATAAGGCAGTTAAGCAAATTGATTTTAAAATTATTGCCACAGATATATCAGACGATGCTGTTGATATTGCCCGTAAAAATGCAAATACTGCAGGCGTAGAACATTTGATAGAATTTGCTGTTTGTGATTTTGCCGAAACAGAGGTGCCGGAAGGTGCAGGTGTAGTAATGTTTAACCCGGAATATGGTGAGCGGCTTGGTGTACACACCAAACTAGAGATTACCTATAAACGCATTGGCGACTTTTTAAAGCAAAATTGCCGTGGTTATAAAGGGTATGTTTTTACCGGTAATCCAGATCTGGCTAAAAAGATTGGGTTAAGCGCTAAACGCCGTATTGAGTTTTATAATGGTAAGCTGGATTGCAGGTTGTTAGAATATGAATTGTATGACGGTAGCAAACGCGAACCAAAAGTTGATTAATTAAATGAAGAAAGTATTTACGCTGGCCGTGGCGCTGATGATATCGGGCATGGCAATGGCACAAAAAGAACTCGCATTCCCGTTTCAGGGTGGGCAACAGGTAATGACCAGTTTTTTTAAAACTAATTTTACCCCATCTGCCGATCTGAAGCAACACAATGCTGCAGGTGTTGTGATCTTAAAGTTTACTGCCGACGAGAAGGGTGCTATTAAAAAGATAATTGTTTACTATGCGGATGATTTTTCGCTGGCGCAGCCTGCTGCAGACCTGCTAAAAAAATCGGATCATAAATGGATAGTGCCTGATGGTGAAAAGCTACACGATTTTATTTTGCCAATATCTATCAGTTTCAACGAGCCGGTAACAGGTGCGGCCGTTGTGCAGAAAACATTTTCGGCATACTATAACAAGCGCAGCCCGGTTTTAACAAACAACCAGATACCGCTTGATATGGCCACGTTATTGCCAACTATTACACTTAAGTATGATGTTGGGCAATAAAAGCTGAAAACAAACTTATTATAACGTAGAAAAGGGCTCTTAAAAGGCCCTTTTTTAATTTAAAAGATAATTTTTTTGCTTTAATTTTTTATAAAAAAATTAGGTAAGTAGTTTATAATGAGCTATAAATAATAGCGCCTTTGTAAGGCGTGCATCAAAAAATGTTTAAATACTGATATTTTGTTTTTTTAAGAAGTTTATCTATATATTGCAAAGGATTAAAGAAACATTTGTTACTTTTTTCGCGTTAAAGGAAATAGGCCATTGGAGCCGAACATGTATTAAATTAAAATTAATGAACATTTTTGTAGGAAGTCTGCCTTACCAGTTAAAGGAAGAAGATTTAAGAGAACTATTTGAAGCTTACGGCGAAGTGAGCTCAGCTAAATTAATTATCG
>NZ_MPPL01000001.1:5232653-5232860 GCF_001911425.1 Mucilaginibacter polytrichastri
CAGAGAAACCGGCAGAAGCAAAGGTTTTGGTTTTGTTGAGATGTCTGATGACGAGAGCGCCCAAAAAGCTATTGATGGCTTAAATGGTATCGAAGTAAGCGGCAGAAGTATCGCAGTAAGCCAGGCAGAAGAGCGTAAAGCTGGTGGCGGCGGTGATCGTCGTGGCGGTGGCGGCTTCGGCGGCGGAAACCGTGGCGGTGGTGGTGG
>NZ_MPPL01000001.1:5232870-5300839 GCF_001911425.1 Mucilaginibacter polytrichastri
GCGGCTTTAGCCGTGGCGGTAACAGCGGCGGCGGCGGTGGCGGAAGCTACGGTTCAAAAGGTGGTGGTAACAGCAGAGGCGGAAGCCGTTATTAATATAAAAAAAACACCAGTCTACTTAGACTGGTGTTTTTTTGCTTTATACTTTATCTGTGTTTAGCTGTTACGTTTGTTTTAACAGCCGTTACTGTTTAGCATAAGCCAGTTTTACATAATTAAGGCTGCTTTTAATGCAGTTACATTTGTAGATGGGCTTTTACCTGTTTCAAATATTACTTTTGAATTTGAATCTGCTTCGCCATAAAATTTGGCATTGGCGCTTTTATCAATTGATATATTTGAGCCATTAATACTTAGCCCGGCAAATAAGCCTTTGCTGCGCGAGTACGAGTATACTTCGGCATCAAGCTTAATATCTGTGCTGGCAGTTGAACTACGCCCAACCGGCCCGGCAGCTGCAGATATATCGCCACCAATAGTGAACTCGCCGCTATTTACTTTGGTTAATACACTTTTGTGTCTAAATACCAATACCAAATCAACAGATTGTACGCCTATCTGTAAACCAAAGCTACCGCCAGTAAAGGTTACAAATACCGGGTTGCTCCATTTACCATCTGCTAACCTTACCATGGCAACGCCTTTACCGCGTTTGCCGCCTACTGCCAAACCTGCATTAATCATGTTTGGGATAATAATAACCCCTTCTGATTGTTTTAAAAGATCTGATGGGATGCTTTCCTTCATCTTGGCAAAATCATGCAATACGGTTGTCGATTTTGCAATCCGCTCGTTTTCTTTACCTGCGTCTTTTGCAGAGGTGAGCACAAAAAACATACTCAACAAAGCCGGAACTAATAATACTTTTAAGTTTTTCATAGCCATAAGTGTTTTAAATACGTATTAATGTATAATTTATATTGTTATCAGATAACACCAATATGACAAGTAGGTTTCTTAAAAGTTTAAATATGATAACCTTGGCAATAATAGCAACCTGGCAAATAGTACTTGATTAATTATAGAGATATCCTGAATGGGCAATACTTAACAATTGATTAACATAAAATTTATGTGAAACCATAAAATTTTATGGGTTTCTTTGCGCTTAATAACCTGTCGCGGCAGTACTTATACATATATAAATAGTGTTGTATCAAAGCGTAATAGATTCGCTATCTTACAGCCATAAATAATAGTTGATGAAAACGTCTATATTCGGTCAAGCCTTACCCAATAATAATCAGATCTTTTACAATATGTTTAACCAGGCGGCTAGCAATAGTTATGATATGGCCGCATTGCTTTATCAGGCCACCGGATCAGAAGATCTTCAAGACCAGAAAATGAATTTTAACCACATCAGCAGGTTAAAAGAGAAAGCCAATGGTATTAAACATCAGGTATTGGTGGTATCGGGCAAGGCATTTATTTCGCCTTTTAGCCGTGACGATATGTATGCCCTGGCATCGTCAATAAACAGTGTGTCAGACTTTATTGATGTTGCGGCCCGCCGTATTAACTTTTACAACATACAGGTAAACCCACCTATTAAAGAGCTTGCCGGTATAATTGTTGATTGTTGCACCCTGCTTGCCAAATGTGTAGAGGCCCTAAACGACCTTAAAAACGTTGATACCATTACAGATTACTGCACCAATATTAAACAGTTAGAGCATTTTGCAGATCAGGTGCATAACAAAGCCCTTGCCCAATTGCTGGATACAGAAACAGATGCGCTGGAAGTAATTAAATACAGCGAAATATTGGCATCGCTGGAGCGGGCTACCGATAAATGCGAGCATGTTGTTAATGTAATTGAAAGTATTATTATAAAAAATAGCTAAGTTTCAGCAGCTTTCGTCCCGGACATTTCTTTTCAAAAATCAACCTTTTAATCTTTTGGTTGTGCCTTTTAGGTATATTGTAAAATTGCGTCTATATTATTAATTAGCATTTACATTAAATATACTGTATTTAATAAGCTTATGTGCTGAGGCTGAACGCCTTTAATTATTTTTTGGCAAACCCATAGGCATTACTGTTGTTTAACTATTAATATGATAAATGTCATTTTAGTAGAAAACTGTAAAATTGTTGTAAATAGGGTTAAATCACTGCTGAAGAAAGATCATGGATTTAAGATAGTTGGCGAAGCCATTAACAGCGTAGAGGTATTAAAAATACTCAGCATATGTAAACTGCCTCCCGTTTCATCAGGCTTTCTGACAATGAAAGGCTATGAATTTCGCTTATCCCAATTTACCCATATTACTGCCGGCAATGCAACGCCTATTTATTTAAATTTTAATATCCGGAACGCATGTTAAGTAACTCCGGAATTAATAAAGTTTTTTTGGTTGGGCACATAGGCAAAGAACCATACTTGCATTCGGTGGCTAACGAGCCTGACATGTTATGTTTCCCTATGGTTACTACGGAGTTTATTAAAAAAAATGGTGCCAGTGTTGAGCATATTGAATGGCACCAGGTTAAGATACCTCACAATTATGTAGATGCCGACAATGTTTTAAAAAAAGGGCAGCTGGTATATATACAGGGCAAAATACAAACCCTGCAATTTACAGATGAGCAGCACATAAAACGCTACAAAACCGAAATAATGGCACAATACATACAGATATTAAGTAATAACATTGAACAAACATTGGTGCAGGACTAATTGATCAGACTGGTTTTCTAAGTTTACCCTCCCGTGCATTAAATCATCGTCTATCTGTTCAGTAAATCCCGCATTTTAACAATGTCAGGATAGTTTTACCGCATCGTAGATATCCAACTTCCTTGCATTTAGTCTATAACGCTGTCAGTATCTCGCTGATATGTTCTACAGTATTAAATTTCTCGTGTTCGATGGTATGATTAATCTGTTCGTGGGCCCAGGTAATATGGTAGGGTACATGGATGGCCCAACCGCCAATGTTAAGCACCGGCAATATATCAGACTTGAGCGAATTGCCAACCATCAGTAATTCTTCCGGCTGTATATCCAGGTGGCGGATTAATTTAAGGTAATTGGCATCATCCTTTTCAGACATGATTTCGATATGGTGAAAATATTTACTGAGGCCAGATTTGCGCAGCTTGCGCTCCTGGTCCAGCAGATCGCCTTTGGTAGCTACAACAAGCCGGTATTTGCCCTGTAAGCTTTCCAGCACATCTTCTACCCCTCCCAGTAATTCAATGGGTTCGTTCAGCAGGCTTTTGCCAAGGTCTAAGATCTTGTCTATAATTTCTACACTTAGCGTGCCCGAAGTGATGCGGATAGCGGCCTCAACCATAAAGAGCGTAAACCCTTTTACGCCATAGCCATAAAGCGGTAAATTATCCAGTTCTGTACGCATCAGTTCACGTTCCAGGTCGTGGAGCGACAAGTAGCCCTCCAAAAGCCTGCAAAATGCCTCTTCTGTTTTGCGGAAATACGGCTCGTTTACCCAAAGGGTGTCGTCGGCGTCAAATGCCACTACTTTTATACTCATGGTGTTATAGATAGTATAATGCAATAATACTTAAGTTTTTGTGTAATGCAGATATCCCTGATCTGGGAAGAATAATCAAATTAAACAGTCCTAAACTTTGCCTGCTAATTGCTGTTAACAGGGGTATGGAAATTAACCGCCTCGACCACTTAGTTTTAACCGTTGCCGATGTAGATGCTACCTGTAAGTTTTATAGCGAGGTGCTGGGTATGGTTGTGGAAACCTTTGGCGATAATCGAAAGGCATTGAAATTTGGCAATCAAAAAATAAACCTGCACCAAAAGGGTAATGAGATAGATCCCAAAGCAAACCGCCCAACACCTGGTTCGGCCGATCTTTGTTTTATAACAGATACCCCGATTGCCAGAGTTGAACAGGAGTTAATTGGCAAAGGCCTAAACTTAATTGCCAGCCGGGTTGAGCGTACGGGTGCCACAGGTAAAATAGTATCCATCTATTTCCGCGACCCGGATTTGAATTTAATTGAGGTGAGTAATTATCTTTAACGTTGCAGATACCAGTGCTCTATTTTTTCTATCAAAATAGCCGGCTGCCGCACCCAGCTAAAATGAGTTAAGCCTGAGTTTGCTATGCAATAAATAGTTTTATTAGCCATTGTTAGCTTGTTGCAGAGATGCAATACGGCGCCGGGTGGTGCCAGGAAATCAAAATCTAAATGGATGGCTAATACGGGCAGTTTTACTTTTCGCAGTTCCTGTTCCCAATTGATGGGGCTGCCTGTAATGCGGTATTTGCCTGTAAGCGCTTGCCTGCCCCAATCATTAATAAGCCTTTGAAAGGTATTGCCGCCAAAACCAAACTTAGCGCCCGGAAAATAGCCTGCAATGCGGGCGTAAACACGGGCAAACTGGGTGCTTGCCAATACCTTTAATTTTTGCATGCCGGGCCACGCACGGTAGTATACAGAACCTGTGGCACAAAGTATTAACCCTGTTAAGCGTTCATCTTTTAAACAACTGTACAGGCACGCAAGTTGCCCGCCTAAACTATGCCCCAAAATGTCAATTGGCGAATTAAACAAGGCAGTTACTGCTGTTAATGCTGCAGGGATGTCTTCGGTTAGTAAATCATAGTACCCGTAATTTACATCTTTGCCGGCGGCTACAGAACTGTTGCCTTGTCCCTGCAGATCTATCACGGCGCAATGCCTGTTGTTTTTTGCCAGGCTTTTCAATAGCCTGTCGTAATAGCTGGCCGGCACGCCCAAGGCGGGTAATATCAGGATGGCATTAGGGACGGCGTTTTTGGCCTCAATGTATCGCAGTTCGGTAGTTTTATACGCAGCAATTGCAATTTGCTTTACCAGAACGGTTAAGGCCATGTTAAAGGTTAAATGGTGTAATACTAATTTATAAAATTAGCTTCAACTATCACAGTCTTCTATCTGCTTCGTTAATTTCAACATCATTAATACTGGCATATCTTTTTCTCATCAGGCCGTTTTCGTCAAACTCCCAGTTCTCGTTACCATAAGCGCGAAACCATTGGCCATTGGCGTTATGCCATTCGTATTCGAAACGTACGGCTATTTTATTACCGGTAAAAGCCCACAACTCTTTTGTGAGTTTATAATCTAATTCGCGCTGCCATTTTTGAGTTAAAAACTCCACCACCTCTGCACGCCCGTTAATAAATTGCGAACGGTTGCGCCATTCGGTATCTACACTATAAGCTAAAGATACCCGGTTGGGGTCGCGGCTATTCCAGGTATCTTCGGCCATTTGTACCTTTTGTTTGGCTGTAACTGCATTAAATGGTGGCAGGGGTAATTTCTGTTCCATGGGTTATTGTTTTAATACCACGAAGTTAGCCCATCATGTACCATCAACGCTGGCAATAATCGGCGCACATATGGTACTATTTACTGATCTTTACTTACACCGTTATCTTCTCCCACTTGCCCGAATCAAGGCTACGATAAATGGCATCAATCACACGCATGTCTTTCATTCCTTCTTCGCCGGGTACACGGGTTGGTTTATTAGTGGCTACACATTTGGCAAAATCGTCCATTTGTGCCGCCTGCTGATTAATTTGCGGAAAATCTATTGCGCCGTTAGTGCTTTTACCCAATATAGGCCCATATCCATAAGCTGGCTCCAGTTCAAAATACCCGTGCTCTGCTTCGGCTTTCAGGTAACCCCAGTTATTGTTATAGCTCGATTTGCCCTTGGTTTTTAATCCCCCGGGAAACTCCAGTTCCCAAAATATGGTTTCATCTACCTCTTTAAAAAAGTCGGGCCGGGTTTTCTCCTGGGTGGCTTTTACGGCAATTGGCTCCAGGCCGGTAGTGTAGCGCGCCCCTTGTATGGCGTAAATACCCATATCCATTAAGGCTCCGCCGCCGCTCATGGCTTTTTTTAGCCGCCATGCATTCGGGTCGCCACGATAGGTAAACCCATTAGCATTTTCGAGGGCGGTTAATTTGCCGAAAACCTGTTTCTGCCCCAGTCGCATTACCTCAATGGTATGTGGTTCGAAGTGCAGGCGGTAGCCTATAGAGAGCATCCGGTTTGCTTTTTTGCAGGCGGCTATCATCTCCTCGCAATCGCGCGCATTAAGAGCCATCGGCTTTTCGCAAATTACATGCTTACCAGCCTTAGCCGCACGGATAGTATATTCTTTGTGCATAAAAACAGGCAGCACGATATACACAATATCAATATCGGGGTTGTTGGCTATGCTATCGAAGTTTTGATAGTTATAAATATTTTTTTGGGGGATGTTGTACTGCTGTGCCCAATCTGTCGCTTTTTGTGGAGTACCTGTTACAATGCCTGCCAGGTAGCAGTTTTGCGCTTGCTGTAATGCCGGGGCTAATTGCCCTTTGCTGTAACCACCCAGGCCTACCAATGCAATGCCCAGTTTCTTTTTTGGCTGGCCCGAAAAGTTGGCCATGGCAGACAGGCTTGAACCCAATGTTAACGCACCTGCGCCCAATAAACTGTTGCGTATAAACCCGCGCCGCGATAATTTAGAGAATGATTCCATAAGTACAATTGGTTTTTATGAGGTAATAGCAACGCGCTACCGGGAGCGCAGATTGTTGCCTTATAGTTAAAGGTAAAAAAGCTTAGGTTAATTTACCCGCTTGTTTGCCGGCTTGTTAATATAATACAGCAATATGCTAAATAAATACATGGCTGATTATCAATATAAAACATTTACGTGCTTTGATGTTTCTACAGTTACTATCTAATATAACCAAGGCTTTATGATAACAGAAGGCCTTAAAGCGTTTGAGGTGTATGCCTTAACGAAAGGGTATGAAGCATCGATGCTTAACGGCGCGGTGGTAATAAAAAACGTAACAAACCAGGGCAATAACTTTAGCATACAGCAGGCTGATGATTATTATGCGGTGTTTGCGTTAAAGGTATCGCAGGCAGATTATGAGTACACGGTAAAATGTATGGTATATCTATTACTGGCCTACTTTAATAAAGCGAATAGTGATAATACGCATCTGCACCTTAATTTCAGGGTAGATCTTTAATCGGGCAGGTGATAGCGTTCGCTGCCTTGCAAAAATTCGTCGAGTTTGTAGGCATAGTTGCTGGTGATATTATAGAGCAGCAATGCAGATACACATACAAAAGGCACAGCGGTTATCATACCGGTTAGTGCTTCATTATTGTGCCCGGCATTAATGGTTAAATAAAGCAGCCCGCCATAACAGCACAATAAACCTGGAACAATTAGCAAGGCCTGGCTTAATTTGCTTTGCCTAAACAGGCTGATAATCATTAACACCTGCCCAATGAGCGATAATAGAGCGGCTGTTGGTAATAGTTGTGCATAGGTATCGCTAAGCGAAAAATAAAAGGTATCGTTAAGTAAAAGGGGAATTAATATGGCTTCTACTATCACCATAAAGCCTGTGCCATTACCCAAGCCAACTAATATCAGCATATTAGTTAACAACGCCCATGTAACCATACGTTTGATGTTGCTGTTGTTTTGCATTTGTAAAAGGTAGATTGTATTAGTAATAATAGTAGAAAATATGCGGATAATTTAAATGACTTTATCCTATAAGGTTATCTGGCAAAATATGGATGCCTTAGAATGCTATACTAGTAATTGGCCTATTAATGAACTTTTAACCATTGCCCAAATTGGTAACCCCATATCCCTACCTTAATGATAAAGAATACAATCATAATGATATAAAAAATATTCATTACGTTTTTCTGAACCGGGATTTGTTTTATAACCATGATTAGGAGTTTAATAGGATGCTCTAATGTAGCATTATTTATGCTTAACAACACATGCTATTCCATGATTTTTAAGATGAGTTTGGAAGGTACCGGTATAAAACCAGTGGTTAAGCTTGTGCCCGATGATACAGGCCAAGCTTAAATCATTGATCTGAAAACAGGGTGCGTTTAAGGGCGCACTCTTTTTGGGTTAAAAGCAACCAGGTATTGCAAATCGCGACCTGATGAAGTAACACCACTATCAAATTTACGTTCGAAACCTGCTTTAGCTTCAATTAGTTTAACCTTTACTACGCGCATCAGTTCGCCCAGTATTTCGGGTAAAACCTTGGTGGTAATGGTTGGATAGTATTTTTTTTCGATGTCGATGGCTTCTGATGCGCTGGCTAAGCTCAGTTCCCAATTTTCGTCGGGTTTAAAACCGAATTCTTTGGCACAATTGTTTAGATCGTACACATACATTTTAGCCTGAAACTCTACTGATTGATTTGACATTATTTCTTTTTAGGGGTGTTGATATCCTGAGATACCGATTTTTTACCAGACTGATAATCTGATCCGGATTTTTTAGGTCCAACGGCAGCTGCTTTTTTAACTTCTCTGCCTCCTTTGTCTTTGCTCATATGCTTGTATTATTTGGTGTTAATTTTTATTCTCCGGCCTGTTAATATTAGTTTCCAGCAGGGTAATGTTTAGGTCTGTGTAATGGTCGGCCCGGTACTGCATTAATTTATCAATCCCCTTTTCGCCTTCTTTTATCATGGCGTTAAAATGCCTCACCGCAGTAGCTTTAGCCATTTCCATTGCTTTAACTTTACTGGTATAGCCATAGTACATGGCATCATCTGCCGGTAAAGAATAATAAGATGGGATGGTGCACAACACATCAACCGGCGGGCCTGTAACCCAGCTTGCCTTAAAGTGCCTGGTTGTGGGCAGCATGAAATCGTTGGTGGAAACTTCAGTTACCCTGGTGTCGTTTTTATAAACACGGTAATACTTGGTGAAATTATGCTTTTCCATAGTTTATCTGAAGATGGTATTAGCTAACGCTTAAATATTTCGTATCAGAAAACGGAATGCCTAAGTAAAGACGTATTAACAGGATTTTCTTAAAGATACCTTTTATTAATTGATTATCAGCAGGTTTTAAATGTTTATTAACGGGGCTATCAATAAGCCGCTTAATGTAACTTAAGGCTGACATAAAAGCCGTAATTGTATACATTTGCCTACTCCAAAATAGTAGCAGCAATGGAAGAATTAGTACACGACAACAAGGTTTTTGAAGATATTGTTTATGCCGATAAACTGGTTAAGGGGCGGGAATTTCAAAGCTGTAAATTTAAAAAGTGTGATTTCTCCAACAGTAATTTTGTGCACAATAAGTTTTTAGATTGTGTTTTTGAAGGCTGCAATTTAACCATGATGAAACTCGAAGGATCAACCTTGAGCAATGCCGAGTTTAAGAATTGCAAGATACTGGGCGTAAATTTTAGCGAGTGTCAGGATTTCCTGTTCAGTGTGGCTTTTAACAATTGTATGCTGGATTATGCTTCTTTTATGGGTAAAAAGATGGTGAAAACCAATTTTTCTCATTCCTCATTAAAGGAAGTAAGTTTTAGCCAGGCTAACCTTACCGGCTCGGTTTTCGAGCAAACAGATCTTAATAATGCCGTTTTCAGCCGTACCGATCTTACCTCGGTTAACTTTATTACCGCCTACAACTACACCATGGACCCGGAAATAAACATCCTGAAAAAGGCCAGCTTTTCGGCCCAGGGTGTCGCCGGTTTACTGGCCAAGTACAACATAAAAATTGTGTAATAATTATTTGTGCATGCTTTTAATGGCCTGTGCCAATTGATTGTTAAATTCTACAGGTTTCTCTATCATGGGGTAATGGCCCGTGCCATGCATATAAAATAGCTTAAAGGGCATGTGCAGTTTTTGCATGCCCGAAACATTAGTTGGGTTTACATCGCTATTGATGAGATACAATGTTTTGCCGGCATTTTTTAGTTCGGTGGTTTCGTCCAGATCGTCGCGTTTCATGCAGGCTGCTGCTATGCTGGTATCACTGCTCAAGGCATCATGCATTACCCGCTTTTTAATACTATCAGGGGTAGTTTTAGAAAATAATTGATGGCTGATATAGTCGGTAGCTATGGCTGTAAAAAAGTGGTTGAGGCTATCAATCGCTTTGTCGTATGCTGCTTTTTCTTTTACAGTTGGTGGCAGGCCAACACCCACACTTTTAAAGTTATCAACCCCAACTAAAGCAATAACCCGTTTGGGGTCGTTAACGGCGGCTTCAACAACAATATTACCGGCCATAGAGTGGCCTATCAGTATTACATTTTTTAAATTAAGTTTAGTCATTACCGCATTGACATCGCCGCCAAAGGCCCGCGCATTCCATCGCGACCTGTTTTTGCCCGATTGCCCGAAACCCGGCAGATCTATCGTGATAATCCTGTATTTTTTACTAAAGTAAGCAAGCTGATTGGCCCAGTAACCTTTGTTAATACACCAGCCATGCACAAATAGTAAAACAGTATCGCCCTTGCCTTTATCGTTGTAAGCAATATTAACGCCTTGGTTTTCTATCTCAACCTTATCAATATTCTCAGCAGGATTATGGCAAGAAAATAAGGATACCGATAGCAAAGTTGCCAACAACAGGTACAGGATTTTCGTCATAGCTTATAGTCTAAGTTTAACGCAACTTAGCTAATATCTGCAAGGTGTAAATACGAAATGGGGTATTTTAACCTTATTTAACAAAATCTAATATCGCCACGATTGCTGATCTGCACCTTTGGGCGCGCGTGTTTTTACCTCTTCGGCCCAGCGCTTAATAAACATCTGGTGGTAACGCAGCCTACTGATATAATTGGGCTGGGTATGGTCGCCGTTCCAACAATGCTCGGCACGGTCGCCGTAATCAATTACGCAGTTACAGTTGGGGTTATCGAGCTTTTTTAGCATGTCCTCGGCACTATAAACAGCATTGTTGAGATAATACGTATCCATATCGCCCACATAAATATGGATCTTACCTTTCAGCTGGTTACCTATTTTGGGCCAGTCGCGTTTAATGATGTAGGTAAGGTCGAAGTTATCGCGCCAGTAGCGGGCAACGGAGGTATCAATAGCACCGGTATACTTGTCAAAGATCCGTTTAGGATAGCCGTCTGCATCCATGGGCGAAAATACGGCCTCCCAGATATCAAACTGTTCGCCGCTGCGGGTGCGGCTGCCCAGGGCCAGTTCGCGCTGGTTCATTTCTTTTACGGTGGTTAACACATGGCCCAGGTAATTACGTTCGCCGGGGCGGGGCGTTTTCTTAAAGTCGCTTTCGGGATAGTAAGCGTTTTTGTCGTTATAAATATCAATTGTGGTATAGTGATGAAAATCAACCGGATCGGGGCAGGCGGCATAGCAGCCGTTGTATTGGTCGGGATAAAAAACCTGCGCGGCCAAAACTTCCCAGCCACCGGTAGAGCCGCCATACATAAAGCGGGCCCAGCCCTTGCCAATGCCTCTGAATTGTTTTTCCACCGCCGGGATCAGTTCATAAGTAATGGCATCACCATAGGGGCCTAAGTTGGCCGAGTTTACCGCGTACGAATCATCATAATACGGGTTGGCATGCTGAATTTCAATCGCAATAACCCGCGGAAATTTAGGGCCTGTCCACTGCTTGTAAAAGTCATAGGCCTCCTGCTGTACAATTTTATTGTAGCCTGTAATGTGGAATCTTTCCGAGGTGTCGGGTTTTAAATTGGCATCCGGTGGTGTAGTGCGGAAACCCTCCAGATCGGCCGGAAAGTGGCCATGGAAAATAGCCAATGGATACCTGACATTAGGGTGCTCATCAAAGCCGCCGGGCAATAATATATTAGCCCCAATGTACATCGGCCTGCCCCAAAACTCGGTAAGCAGTTTACTCTGGATGCGGATGTGTTTAATGTACCTGGTATCTTCCGGCTGTTTTATCGGTGGGATAGTTTGGGTAATGCTAAGCTGGATCTCGCCGGCCTTTGCCGGGTTAAAGTGAATTTTTATAGGTGCCGAATAAATATTACCCGGCGCTTCGTTCCAGTGCTGGCCTTCGCCGCGGTCCATAGGCAGCTTTACGGTTTGCCCGGTTTTTAAATGGAATGTTTCGTATTTGTGCAACAGTACTTGTACATAATAATCGCCTTCGGGCACATCTTTTAACCGTTCCAAAGGGTAGCCAATGGCCTGTATATCTATCAGCTGTGTGGTATTGGGTTTCCATCCTGTTACATCCATCCCGAAAACCAGTTGCGAGCCCGCCGCATCATTGATCTGGAAACGGGGTTCGGCTTTATTATTTTTAGACATTAGCAGCAACAGTCTGCCATCCAGATCAGTGGTGTGGAGCACGCCATCAATATGTACCCTAATGGTTTGCGAAAAAGCAGAGCAAGAAATGAATAGCAACAGAAAAAGAAGTTTTTTCATGCGAAGGCGGGGTTTGAGGACTAAATATAATTAAATAATCTCAACCCCGCCTTTATTGATTACAGCGAATTCTAATATCTGTGGTTGCCTACACAGTTAAATGTATTAATCAGCTGATTCTTTGCCGGGATGTTTAGACATTATCAGCCAGAATATTAAAGCGCATACCAGGTAAAAACCGCCCAAAACTCCCACAATTATTGGTAAGGTATTATTACTAAATGCCGCCTTGCTTAAAGCCATACCACCAATAAAAAAATGGGTAAGGTTAGCAAGTGCTATCGGCTTATTATAAATCCCGCCTATAATGGAACCCTTGGCCATCCAGTTAAGCATCGCAAAAGCATAATAGGCGGCACCTAATAATTGTAAAATGAGTTCGATGCCCTTGTTGGGGCTAATGCCCAATAAAGTCATCACGTAATCGGGTGCGAAGGTTAGGAAGATACCTATAATGGCAAATAATATCGCCGTTACGGTCATAATCAATTTAGTATTCATTGATAATAAAGGTTGTTATTTACACTTTGACTAAGATAGTGCCAATTGTTACATATTTAGTTATAGAATGTATATTTATACATAGCAAGAAACGGGTTCTATGCCAGCCATTAGCCACATACTTTTGTATCATTAAATTATTAAAAGATTATGGAAACGCAGCAAAAACTCGATTATAGCCGCATTGCAGAAGCCATCGAATTTTTCAGGATTAACTATAAACACCAACCCTCTTTAGAGGAAGCTGCGGCGCATGTAAACCTCAGCCCCTTTCACTTTCAACGGATGTTTAAAGACTGGGCGGGCGTTACGCCGAAACAGTTTTTGCAATACATCAGCGTAGAGCATGCCAAAAATATACTGAAAGATAAACAGGCTTCACTATTTGATACCGCTTACGAAACCGGCCTATCAGGCACCGGCCGCCTGCATGATCTGTTTATCAAAATTGAAGGCATGACCCCCGGCGAATACAAGAACGGTGGTGAGCAACTGCGGATTAATTACAGCTTTGCCGAAAGCCCGTTTGGGGCGTTATTAGTAGCAGCAACCAACAAGGGCATTTGCTATATGGCCTTTGCCGACGAGGGTTACGAGGATGCATTTATCAAACTACAAAACCGGTTTCCCAATGCTATTTATCAACAGGTATTAGACCAGATACAGCAGAATGCCATCTTTATTTTCACCAAAGACTGGAGCAAGCTGAGTGAGATTAAACTTCACCTCAAAGGCACGCCATTCCAGATTAAGGTGTGGGAAACATTGTTGAAAGTACCCATGGGCGATCTTACTACTTATTCGGGCATAGCCATCCAGCTACAAAACCCGAAAGCCAACAGGGCGGTAGGCTCGGCTGTGGGCGGTAACCCGGTTGCCTTTCTGATTCCCTGCCACCGGGTAATTAAATCTACCGGCGAGATTGGGCAGTACCACTGGGGTAGCTCGCGCAAAAACGCAATGATTGGTTGGGAAGCGTCGAAGGCGGTGTAATGCGCAGATGGCTCATCCAAACCCTCTCTAAGGGAGAGTGCATAAAGAAACCTCCATTGTCAGGGGAGATTTAAAGGGGGGGATGTTATTACACAACCAACTTGGTCAAACCGATTTCGCACAAAAACGCAAACTCGTTAAGCTTATCCAATCCGGCGAGATTACGTTAGGGGGGTACACCAAAACAAAAATTTATGGAACGCTAACCTGCCGGTCAGGCAAAAGGATGAAAGTGGATAACCGCATCTTTTTCTTCGACGAGGAGGAAGCTATCGATGCCGGATACAGGCCTTGTGGGCATTGTATGCCCAGGATATACCAAATATGGAAAGCCTTACAAGCGGTTAAACAACATCAGCAATGAAAAATATAACAGAAAGAATTGAAGATCAAGACTGGGATAGCATCAGCAACATCCTCCATGATAAAGGATATGCTATTGTAAAAGAGGTGCTCAGTAAAGACGAGTGTAATAGCCTGATTGCGGGTTATAATACCTCCAATAATTACCGTAAAACCGTGGTAATGGAGCGTTACCGTTTTGGCATTGGCGAGTATAAATATTTTAATTATCCGCTGCCGGATGTTATTACAAATATCAGGGAAACGGTATACCCGCACTTGGCTAAGGTGGCAAACCTATGGATGCAGGTGTTGAATATCGACACAATATTTCCCCTGCAACACGAAGAACTAAAAGCTCAATGCCATGAAGCCGGGCAAACCAAACCCACTGTTTTGATATTAAAGTATGGTGAGGGTGGTTTTAATACATTGCACCAGGATTTGTATGGCGATATCTATTTTCCCATGCAGTTGGTGTTGTTTTTAAACGAACCGGGCGGCGATTATACAGGCGGCGAATTTGTGTTAACTGAGCAAATTCCGCGAGCGCAATCTAAAGCTATAGTGTTAAAGCCCAAGCGTGGCGATATGCTGTTGTTTACCACTAACTTTAGGCCGGTAAAAGGGAGTAAAGGTTATTACCGCGTAAGTATGAAACACGGTGTAAGCGAGTTGCATACTGGCGAGCGCCATACGCTGGGTATAATTTTTCATGATGCATTAAGTTAATGGACTTATTTAATACAGAAACAAGTACAAACCTGTTGCCTTTTGATGGCGAGGTAAATTATTACGGCCGGATGATGCCACCAGTCGAAGCCAATCATTACCTGCAGGTTTTGCTCGATACCATCGCATGGAAAAACGATGAAGCGGTGATATTCGGCAAGCACATTATTACCAAACGCAAGGCTGCCTGGTATGGTGATGCTGTTTATGCCTACACCTACTCCAACACCACCAAACAATCCATGCTATGGACTAAAGAGTTGCTGGAGTTAAAGGCAATGGTTGAGAAATTAACCGGTACCACCTTTAATTCATGCTTGCTAAACCTTTACCACAACGGCGACGAAGGCATGGGCTGGCACAGTGATGATGAAAGCTCACTAGGCCGTAATACAGTTATTGCCTCTTTAAGCCTTGGCGCCGAACGGAAATTTATGCTGAAACATAAGGTGAATAAGCGGTTGGTTTCGATTATGCTGGCCAATGGCAGCTTGCTGGTAATGCAGGGCAGCACCCAAACCAACTGGCTGCATGCCCTGCCTAAAACTAAAAAAGTAAATACCTCAAGAGTGAATTTAACCTTTAGGACTATTGTGGATGCGCCGGTAATTTAATGTGTTATCCTGAGTTACCCGCAGAATGGTGCAGAGGCCTGCCCGCATATTTCGAGTTCCTTACCCATAACAGATTGGATTTTCTCTTTTCGTCATTGCGCGGAGGTACGACAAAGCAATCCCCGATTGTGCCGTTCCGATTTACAAAGCGGCTCTGCACAGTCGGGAATTATTAATGTTAGGTTAATTTTTATAGTATTAATGAGCGCTGGAGAAGCTCAGACGAGCTGGGTATTTTAAAGCAGTTGGGAGCAAAAATTTAGTAATGGAATTAATGATCTGATTTTGGTACTACTATCAAAATCAGATCGTTAAAATATTATTAACCATTCTTAAACTTTGCAATCTTTAAATTGCTGATCAATATTTTAGAGCCATTTTTGTATTGTATTGGGCCGCTGATGTAAAAATTTTTGGCATCGGTTGGGGTAAAAAGCTGCGTATCGGCCATCTTGGTTTTATCTAAATATACTACCATCCGGTCGCCGTCTACCACTATAGATACATGCATGGGGCGGTTGGCATCGGTAGAAAGATCGAACGTGCCGTTCACGTATTTATTGGTTTTGCTGTTACCCACATTTACTTGGTTATTATTATAATATAGCAGGTTTACATATGCACCGGTGGTATTGGTATAATCCCTCACGCTGTTATCGGTAGCAAAACCAAAACATACCGGGTAAATATCACTGATCTGGTCGGCCGAGGCCAGGATATCAAACTCCATGGTAAAATGCTTAGGATAAAATAGCTGGCGGGTAAACTTATAAGTAGCATTATCCTGCAGGGCAAGCCATTTGCCGGGTTCGCCATTTACGGTTACAACCGAGCCCGCGCCGTTGGTTTTAAATGATGTGGGCGAAGTACCAACACCATACTTAGAAAAATCTTCGGAATAAATCACCGAATCGCCGGAAACATAATCAAAGGCCGAGTTAACAACCGCCCTGTTGCTTTTGTGCGGGGCACTGCTACTGCCATCACTGGGTTTATCGGTCGATTTATCTATTGTTTCGCCGGCTTTTTGGGCTGCCTTATCTTTAGCTTTTTGCCATAAGCCCCCTAGCTGGGCATTGGCGTTTAGGGTTAAACACGTGCTAATGGTTATTAATAAACCGGGTAATAAGTTTCTTTTCTTCATAAAAGTGTTTAGATATTAAGCCAAATTTAAATGAAAAACATTAACCGCATATTAATTTTTTTGCATCAGGAATAGTTTTTTTTGTTTTTAGCGCAATTTTATAGGGTTAAAAGCCATTCGGCAGATAAAGAATAATTGCAGACTTTTGCAGAATATAATAAAGGCTGCATCAAAACATGTATTCTAAAGATCAGGCATCACAATTAAAACAGGCATTTTGGACGGCTTTCGGGCAATATATATCACCCCAGCTATCGGCCGAAGGCTTAAAGATTAACTGGGTAAATTATAAAACCGGTATTAAGCATTTATACTTTAGGATGCAGGCCGATAAACACTCGGCCAGCATAGCCATTGAGATTGCCCATCCCGATGCCGGTATCCAGGAATTGTTTTTTGAGCAGTTTAAAGAATTTAAGAACATACTGCACAGCGCCCTTAATGAAGAGTGGGAATGGCAGCTCCACACTACCGACGAATACGGCAAAACCATCAGCCGCATTTATAAGGAGATTAGCCCGGTTAATGTGTTTGATAACAACGACTGGCCCCAACTGATCTCATTTTTAAAACCCCGTATTATTGCGCTCGATGAGTTTTGGAGCGATGGCAAATATGGTTTTGATGCCCTTAAATAATTAATGCGCCACCATTACTTCGTTTGGGTCGGGCGTAAAATGATGCTTAATGTTTTTGCGGCCAATAAATAATATCAGCATTGCAATGGCCGATGTAATGGCCATAATAGCCGCCATTGGCATAGCCGACGAACTGTTAAAAAGGCTTACCCCAAATGAGGCCAGTGCGCCAACCCCTAATTGAAGTGCCCCCATTAAAGAAGATGCTGTGCCTGCATTATGCGAAAACGGTGCGATAGAAAGTGCAGCCGTGTTTGGGTTGGTAAGCCCAAGGCAACACAGAAATAAAAATATCATGGCGATGGTACCGTACAGGCCGAAGCCACCCATGGCAGCACCGGCAAAAAATGCCAGCGAAACAATTACTTGTGCTATCATAGCGGCTGGCACCACCTGCTCGCTTTTGAATTTTTTAAGCAGCAGGCTGCTTACCTGGCTCGAGCCGATGAGGCCGATGGAAAGGAAAGCGAAGATCCAGCCGTAAGTGGTGCCGCTTACTTTAAAAACATCCATAAATACCAATGGCGAACCTGCTACATAGGCAAATAAGCCCGAAAAGGCAAAGGCCCCCGAAATAGCGTAAGTGTAAAACTGCGGCTCGATTATAACTGATAAAAAGCTTTTGACGATTGGCTTGGGTTTTAAAGAAAAGTTAGGATTGGGCTGATAGCTTTCGGGCAGGCTAAATATTACCGCGATAAGGATTAGCCCCGCTATAACGGCTAAAAGGATAAATACCCATTGCCAGCCGAATGCTGCTGTTACATACCCGCCAACAGTTGGCGCCAACATAGGCGAAGCCGAGATAACGAGCATCAGCAATGCAAATACCTTGGCATTATCCTTAGCCGGAAACAAGTCGCGCACCATGGCTACAGAAGCCACCGCCGCCGCGCAGCTACCAATTGCCTGTATAAAACGCAGAATAATTAATGCTTCGATACTTTTAACCATCAAGCAGCCTACGGATGCTATGATGTAGATCACCAACCCTATATATAAAGGCTTTTTACGGCCAAAACGATCGAGCAAAGGCCCGTATAATAATTGCCCGGCCGAGATCCCAACAAAGAAACTGGATAATGAAAGCGATACCTGCGCTGTAGTAGTGTGCAGGTATTTAGCAATAGCCGGGAAACCCGGCAGGTACATATCTATAGAAAACGGGCCTAGTGTAGCCAGGGTACCCAAAATGAGTATCAGGAAAAAATAACGCTGCTTAGTCATGTATACGTGCAATCAAATTGAATACAAAGATCAACTATTACCATCAGCAAATTGTTAGCTGATGGTAATAGTTGATCTTTGCGTTACCATAAACACAAGCAGTGCGCTTGCTTTTATTTTTCAGCAGCTTCTTCGCCTTTGCTGCCTAGCTCAACGATATCGCCTTTTTGAAACAAGATGGCTTTGAGTGTTGTGCGCCAAACATCTTTTTTCCGTAACAGAAATTCTAAATCCATACCGAAGTGTTTAAATTCTTCCTGCTGGGCATTTTGCATAATGGCTTTGGCATCTTTATCTGTTTCAACAGCAATGCGCTGCTCATACCAGCTAATGGCTTCGGCTTCTTCGCAAAGCGATGTGATCATGCGGGCAAATGTGCGTGTTTCCTGCGATAATTCTTCTGGTGGTTCGTGGTATTGATCAAATGACATATGGGGGTTTTTATTTTGATAAAGCCGGATAGGTATAGTTTTGTTTTGATCCTTAACATTGTAATGTTATAATAGTAACAAGCATGTTACAATTTTATGCCAACAATAAAGTTTAACTAAATAAACATTTGCTATGAAAATAAAACACATTGCATTAACCGTATTAGCTATTTTGGGCCTGGGGTTTTGCCGTTCTTATGCCCAAACAACTGCCCCGGATAACACACTGGCTATTAATCGACAAAAAATTGATTCGTTAGATAAAATGCTGATACAGGTACTCGGCGAAAGGGAAAGAGTGGTTAAGGAGATTGGTATTTATAAAGCAAAAAATAATATTCCATCTCTGCAGGCAGCGCGGTTTCAACAGGTGCTGAATAAGGGTATTGAGGCGGGTAAAAAAGAAGGCCTGTCTGCCGAATTTGTGACTGATTTATTAAATGCCATCCATAAGGAAAGCCTGCGTATAGAAGATAGCCTAAAGGTGAAATAAAATGTTGTAGAAAGCCTCCGGATTTTATTCCGAAGGCTTTCTATATCAAAAAGAAGAAGCTATTTATCCCCAAACTAACGTGCTGGCTCCCAATATGGCAGCATCTGCAAATTTCAGTTCGCTAAACAGCAATTGAACCTGGTCTTTAAAGGTAATGAGCAGGTGTTCTTCCATCGCTTTTTTGGCTGGGTTCATCAGCAGGTCGCCGGCTTGTATCACACCACCGAATAAGATGATCGCCTCGGGCGATGAAAACATCACAAAATTGGCTAATGCTTCGCCCAAAATTTCACCCGTAAATTCATACACCTTTTTGGCCAGGGCATCGCCTTTGGTAGCACATTCGTAAACTATCTTAGAAGTAATGTCTTTATCGTCGTAGTTTTTCAATAAAGTATCTTCTTTGGCGTCTTTCTTCATCTCAACGGCTGTAATGGCAATACCGGTAGCAGAGCAATAGGATTCTAAAGTACCCTTTAACCCGGTAGACCAATGCTCGCGCCCACCCGGGCGGATCACCGTATGCCCCAGTTCGCCGGCGTTGCCTTTGTCGCCATAGAGCAAACCGCCGTTAACCACAATGCCGCTACCCACGCCTGTGCCCAGGGTAATCATAATAAAATCTTTCATGCCTTTGGCTGCGCCAAAGTTTAACTCGCCCAGGGCTGCGGCTTTAGCATCGTTATTTAATACGCAGGGTATTTTAAATTTTTCTGAAATTAGTTTGGCAATGGGTACCACACCTTTCCAGTGCAGGTTGGGGGCGTTTTCTATACAGCCCGTAAAATGGTTGCCATTGGGTGCGCCAATGCCAATACCCTTAATGTTGCCATCTTTGCCAAACTTGTTTATCATGGGCAAAAGGCGCTCATACAAACCATCAACAAAGGCTTCGATGGTGGGGAAAAGCGTTGTTGCCACTGCGCCCTCATCTAATATTTCGCCACGGTGGTTTACAACACCATATTTGGTATTGGTGCCACCTACATCAACCCCTATTGCTAAACTTGTACTTTTCATTTCCTTAAAATATGCGTTAAAATTAAATAATGGATTTAAAACCATATTGTTCTTGCGTAAGCTAACAAACCTATTTAAGTTTTGGTAATTAAACAGTGTAGATTGACAATGCTGTGTGTTTTGAGCAGACAGGAAAGGCAACA
Source organism: Mucilaginibacter polytrichastri (assembly GCF_001911425.1). Classification (GTDB taxonomy): domain Bacteria; phylum Bacteroidota; class Bacteroidia; order Sphingobacteriales; family Sphingobacteriaceae; genus Mucilaginibacter; species Mucilaginibacter polytrichastri. The sequence goes on from NZ_MPPL01000001.1 coordinate 5,253,386, forward strand.
CCAATGCGATAGTTTTGAGCTGCTTTACGCCTATGAGTTAATATACCTATTTTTAACCCTTGTAATTTTTATAGAAATGGATGTGTTACATGCCCTGCTGGGCAGCGATATTAAAGCAGGTTTATTAATTATACTAAACCTGGTAGTTATTGAAAGCCTGCTCTCTGTTGATAATGCGGCTGTGCTGGCTACCATGGTGATTGATTTACCACCGGCCCAACGCAGCAAAGCCTTGCGCTATGGTATTATCGGCGCTTATGTTTTTAGGGGCATCTGTTTATTTCTGGCTGCATGGCTGGTTAAAATATGGTGGCTTAAACCTTTGGGCGGCTTTTATTTGCTGTACCTGGCCTTCAGTTATTTTAAGGGCAAAGCAGCCGGAAGCAATGCGGACGAAGCGGTAGACAAAAGCAAAAGCTGGGTATACAAATATACCGTTGGGCTAATGGGTGCCTTTTGGGCCACCGTAGCACTGGTAGAAGTGATGGATCTGGCATTTTCTATAGATAACGTATTTGCCGCCGTAGCCTTTACCGATCATGTATTTTTGATCTATACAGGTGTGTTTATCGGTATACTGGCCATGCGTTTTGTAGCGCAGGCTTTTGTAAAGCTGATGGAGAAATTCACCTTTTTAGAAACCGTTGCTTTTATAGTGATCGGGGTGCTGGGTATTAAACTTTCGGCATCTTTATACACCCATTTTTACCCGCATACCACCATAGCCGGCCTATTGGATGGCGAGAGAACCGATATTTTTATCTCCGTATTTACGGTAGCTGTGTTCATATTGCCGGTGCTAAGTTCACTGCTGTTTAATTTTCCGCGTAAGCAAATGTTGAAACCAGAAGTTGCAGAACAGGCCGAAAATGTGCTGAACAAAAGCTGATCTGACAGAATTTATATTTACAATTACACCATGAATAAATTAATTGCCTCCTGGTTTGGCATCGGCTACATTAAAGGCGGCGGTACCATTGCTGCTGCTGTAACCTGCGGACTTGTTTTTTTATTTTGGAAAACACCTGCCGCGCAAAATGCCTGGATATTTTTTGCACTAACCATAATCATTACCCTGCTGGGCATTTATGTAGGCAACAAGGTAGAGCCATTTTGGGGTAAAGACAGTTACCGTGTGGTAATTGACGAAGTGGCCGGTATGATGGTAACCCTGCTATTTTTACCGCTTAATGTTTATATACTGCTCATCGGGTTTGTGCTATTTAGGTTTTTTGATATTCTGAAACCGTTGTATATCCGCAAAATGGAAGCCCTGCCCGCGGGTACGGGTGTAATGATGGATGATGTTTTAGCCGGCGTATATGGCAATATTGTATTGCAGATCCTCGTTCTGTTTGTTAAATTTTAAAGATTTAATTTTAAGAATACCCCTATCCCTCAACCATAATGAAATTATTAAAGACACTTATTTTACTGCTCGTTATTATTGCTTTGCAAAGTTGTAACCTGGTGCCGCTTAAGCCAGGCATCTGGAAAGATGATAAGATTGATGAGGGAAAGCGGAAAGACTTTCATACGCTTAACGACCTGCTGTTAAAGAATATTAAAGCCGGCGATCAGGATGCGGCAGAGAATATGCTGTCGAAAGATCTGCTTGGTAAAAGCGGGTATAAGAGAACCTTGGAATTGATTGGTAACCGCATGAAGGAGGGGTCTTACAACCTGATTGAAGAATATTATATGGTTAACAACGTTAAGGATAACACCTTTAAAAACCCCAATACCAATAGCCTTGATTTAGATTATGCCGCCGTGGCCAAAGAAATGTATATCGCTTTTCTGATCCTCAAAGAGCCGGAGAATAAATTTATGATCACCCTGGTGTATGGTAAGTTTGATTACGGCTGGAAGATTGACAAGCTGGAACTGGAAAAATATACCGAAAACGGCAAGGGAACGGCTGCCCTTTACAAACAGGCTCAGGCACAATACGCCAAAGGTTACCTGATTGATGCCGCAAACAGCATGGCTATGGCGCATGACTGTGGCACCCCAAGCGAAGAGCTTAAATCTTTGTTTACAAATGATATGCATGTTTTTTACCAGAACTTGGTTACCGACTTAAACCGCCGTTATAAATACCCGCTTGCTATTGCCGGTGTAACTACCCAGCCCCGTATTTTTAGAATAGACAATCAAAATGTAAAGGGTGGTACCTACCCGGCAGTTTGTTATTTAACATCGTTTGACCTGAGAGATACCGTAGCTATAAAAAAAGAGAACGAGCAGGTTAAAAAAGTAATTGGTAATGTATTGCCGGGTATTGATAAGGATAAAAAGTATATGCTGTATTACGTATATCACCAAAAACCCAACATGACCAGCAATGCCTATAGCTACGATATTACGGTTAAGCTGCAATAATTTTAGTTTAAAATATACATGAGAGCCTTTTAGTCGGAAGATTAAAGGCTTTTGTTGTTTTAATGATTTGATAACAAATCTATTTGTAGCTAAATGTGTTTATAAGTTACTTTGCGCTTTCCGGCCCAGGGAGCCAACGTATAAACCAAAGAACATGTTACGAATTATTAGCAGGATACTATTTATACAACTTGCACTGGTTGCCATTAATACCAAGGGGCAGGCAGTAAACGCCGATGCCCGCCTGTTGGATGCCATGAAGATTACGGTGCCTAAAGATGCCAACCGGGAAGTATCTTTTACCAACCAGGACGCTGCTTACTATTTTACCCAAACCCATCAAAACAATCACCAGGAGTATGCCTGGTTTGAGGGGATGAACATAGCCAAAAGCCGTGTATTTGGTGGGTATAACCTGTTTACAGGCAGCCAGAAACTAGATAATAAGGATGCAGAGGCTTGGGTATATCCTTATAAACTGGTACGCAAACATGGTAAGCTTACCGAAGAGCTTTGGATGCTTGACCACAGAAACGTTATTGAAGTTAGCCTGGCCGGGGCAACCGGTTCTGTAGGTATCCAACTGAAGGGTAAGGGTATTAAGTATCTGAGTCAGAATAACAATGTCGCTTTTTTTTCGCCGGTAGAGGGTAAGTATGTAATTGCCGTGAGTGCCAAAGGCCGCCAGTCTGTACAGCCCGAAGACCAGATTGTGTATGCAGATGCCAAAGCCGGTGAGTTTTTTATAGCCGTGGGTAAAACCAATGCCGAAGCGGCAGCCTTGATCAAGGAAAGCAAGCTTAATATTGCCCGGTTTAAAAAAGAGCGGGTTAAGCGCATGCAAGATTTTTTACTGCATAATGCCTACACAACCAGTAGTAACGATTCGCTTACACTGGCCCTTAACTGGCTCGAAACCACCACCAACCAGCTGGTTACCCACCAGCAAGGTTACGGTATTTATGCAGGCCTACCCTGGTTTAATGAATATTGGGGGCGCGACGAATTTATCTCCTTACCCGGCGCTACCCTGGTTACCGGCCAGTTTGAAACCGCTAAAAGAATTTTAAAATCTTTTGCACAATACCAGCAAACCGACCCCACCTCTAAATATTTTGGCAGGGTGCCCAATATTATTAACCCGCAGAATATAGATTACCATACCACCGATGGTACGCCGCGCTTTATTATTGAATTGCAGGATTATGTAAAATACTCCGGCGATGTATCGCTCATCAGAGAGCTATACCCCAATGTGAAAAACAGTATTGAAGGCGCCTTAAAATATTGGGTGGATGATAAAGGCTATTTACTGCACGAGGATAACGAAACCTGGATGGATGCCCGCGATAGCAAACTGGTATCATATTCGCCACGCGGTACGCGCGCTAATGATATCCAGGCATTGTGGTATAATCAGCTGCGTGCAGGTATCTATTTTGCCCGGTATATGAAAGATAATGCCGGTGTAAGCAAATGGGAGCAGGTGGCCAATAAGGTGAAAAGCAATTTCGAAAAAGACTATACCAATACCCCGCTGGGTTATTTGGCCGACAGGTTGACCAAAGACGGTAAAGCCGAGTTTACACTAAGGCCTAATCAGCTTTTTGCACTGGATATGATTAATGACAGTACACTTAAATACCAGGTGATACACAAGGTTTGGCAGGAGCTGGTTTTTCCGTGGGGGGTATCAACACTGGATAAGCACGATCCGTTTTTTCATCCATTTCATTTAACAGTCGACTACCCTAAAGATGAAGCCTACCATAACGGCACCATCTGGCCCTGGTTAAACGGTATTGCCATGCAGCGCATGATAGAGGCCGGGCAAACAGAAACGGCCTACAAGCTCTTTAACAACATGAACCGGCAGGCGTTAACGCTTGGCGTAGTGGGTGGTTTAAGCGAAAACCTGGATGCCTATCCGCACCAGGGCGAGCGCTGGCCGAGATTAACGGGGGCGTACTTGCAGGCATGGTCAAATGCGGAGCAATTGCGCATCTGGTACCAGTATTTTCTGGGTATCCGGCCTGATCTGGCTAATGGCGTAATTACTATCGCTCCCCGCATACCCGATGCTATAAAAAGGCTTGACTATAATCTGGTGGTGGGCAGCGGGTTAATCAGGGCGGGCTATGTGGCTTCGCCGGTTAAGAATTACTCGTACAGCTTTAGTGGCAAAAGTGCAGTAAAGGCCATTATAGATGTTTATCCTTACGAGGTAAAACAGGTTAATGTTGATGCTAACTCGTCGCTGCAACTGCGTGTGGTTAATAATGAATTGGCCATTAGCCTCTACAGTAAATCGGGCAAACTGATTAGAAAGGTGAGTGCAACTTTGTCTCAAGCCCGTATCGAACAAAATAATTTAAGCAATAAATACCTTAGGGATTTGCAATTTGCCAAACCAATTGGTTTGGAGAATCACCCGGTGATTAAAAACAAGGCACAATAATTAGCAGGTTATTTAATTGCTTTCCAGTTAGTTTCGCCTGCAAGCATCTGGCTAAAGGTGCTGCATGGCGCAATATCGAGGTAAGGGTATTTGATCTTACTAAGATATAAACCTTGCGGATAAGCCGGTTTAATAATTTGCAGCAACAAAGGGTCAATCAGGTGCGATTCAAACTCATCAACGCTTAAAGTCCCGGTGCCAATCTCAATCAGTTTGCCGGTGATGATCCTGACCATCTTCCCCAGAAAGCGGTTGGCCGAAATGCGAAACCTCAGTTTATCACCGGTTTGGTCTGTAAATACCCCCGCCTCGCTAATATGGCATATGGTGTGCGTGTTTCGGTCGGGCATTTTGCAAAAAGCATGGTAATCATTGTACTTAAGCAGCAGGCCGGCAGCGCGGTTCATTTGCTCGATGTCCCAATTTTTAATGAGGTAGTAGGAACTGAAATTACTCAGAAAGGGATCTTTATAGGTATGAATAAAATAATCGTACGACCGCTCTATGGCATCAAAGCGGGCATGAGCATCGTCGGGCATCGGTATGATCTCAAAAACGGCAATATCACTAGGCAATAACTTATTGAGCCTGAAAAGCAGGTCGAAATCCCAGGCTTGTGTGGTATCCAGGTGGAAAAAGTATTGGCTGGCATGTACCTGGGCATCAGTGCGGCCGCAGCCCACAATCCATAAGGGCGTTTTAAAGATCTGGCTTAAGGCATTTTCTAAAACCTGCTGCACACCGGGGCCGTCCGGGTGTTTTTGCCATCCGCTATAATTGGTGCCGAGATATCCTAAATGAAAAAAGTAACGCAAAATGGGTTAAATACAGATTGCTCAAAATTACAGATTAAATAACATTTGCCTGATATAAAGAAAGGCCTTAATCGTAGTCCGTTTCATTAAGAAGGTAATTGTTAAAGCTGGAAAGGAGTATATCTCTGGGTATTAAATTTCTTCGTTAGAATACCAATTATGTATAGTTTCATTACTGCTAAAAAAGCCTTCAAACTCAAATTTAGGAATAATTTCATCTAAGAGTACTTGGTTTCCGCAGATCAGAAAATAGAAACTATCCCATTCAATAGTAAACAATAATGTTCTGTCAATAGGGAAAAAATACATGTATCCTCTAACCAATAAAACAAATTCAACACAAGGCAATGTGATTAAATTAATAACTTTTCTGTCTTGAAAAAACTCGTCAGTAATTACAAGATCCACTTTCCCCATTGTTTTTAAGCAATTATAAATACGAATTAAACTTAATGCGGTGATACGACCCTCTGTAGGATAATAAATTGAATTACTTACAGCGAAAGCATTGAGTTTTTGTTGCAGATCTATTCTTCTAAAGTCGCGACCAAGTGCGCCGATAGAGGTACATAATGCTAAGTTAATTTCGGAGAAGTTTTTCAACGGGGTATGTTCCAATACATACTGCCATTTTATCGGAGTACCGTTATCAATTATTTCTTCCACTTGCGGATAACTAGAGTTATTATTAGTATAGATCACCCGCTCAACGTTCGGGTCAAGGTTTTTGAATGCATCATTATTTTTCTGTAATTCTTCTAAACTTATAACTTTTGCTTGTTGTAAACTGGTATACTCTTCAGTGCCATTTTTAAGTTTGAAAAAAGGAGAAAAACAGATAAATACGCTGTCAAAATAATCCTTAAAATATTCTTTCAAAGGGTTATCGTATCCCGGGTAAAGATTATTGCTGTCAAATATATTATCCATAGAAAATTAGAAACAGAATTTTGGTATTGAAATAAGCGTGTAAGTTATTTAATCAAACTCAATATCATCCAGCCCCTACCAACTTATAAAAATACCGTCAATAAAGAAAGCCTCAAATCTTTCGATTCAAGGCTTTCTTTATTTTATTATTGTGATTGCTTCAGTTAATATTTATAGTTCGCGGCTTCTTCAATCACCTTCAATACTTCTTTAGGGTGAGAGTTCATCACCACGTGGCTCGATTCTATCTCTATGGTTTTGGCTTTCATTCTTTTAGACATAAAGCGTTCCAGATCTGGGTGGATGGCTTTGTCGCTTTTGGCAACCACGTACCAGCTTGGTTTCTGTTTCCAGGCAGGCGCTTCGCTTTTGTCGGCAAATACGGTTTGCGAGGCGGGTACTTGCGTGGTATAGATCATGGCCTGTTGTTTCGCGCTTAAGTCGGCAGCAAATACGGTTTTCACGCCTTCTTCTGATAAAAATAGAAAACCGCTTGAGGGTACAAAGTATTTGCCCAGTTCTGTTTGCGGGGCGTTGGCAGATACGGTTAAAATGTTTTCGCCCAGGTCTGGTGCATAAGCAGCCAGGTATACCAGGCCTACCACTTTAGGGTCGTTACCTGCCTGGGTAATTACAAAACCACCCCAGGAGTGGCCTACTAATATTACTTTACCTTTAATAAGGTCAATGGCTCTTTTGGTGGTGGCTACATCTTCTGCCAGTGAAGTTATGGGGTTTTGTACAGAAACTACATGGTAGCCTTTAGCTTGTAAGGCAGAGATCTGATCGGCCCAGCAAGAGCCATCGGCCCACACGCCGTGTACAAATACAATAGTTGGTTTTTCGTCTGCACTTTGTGCGCGGGCACCAATTGTAACCATTAAGGTTAAAATTAAAAAAGCGTAAAATTTAAATGTTTTCATGGTTTGTGATTTAGAGTTTAATAACCCTTTTGTTTATTGATGAGCAAGTTATATCAATGTATTTTTATATCTGTAAAATATAATTGTTCATTACAATTGCATTGCAATGGCTTGCCGGTTTTTACCGTATCGTGAAATTTGGAGGCTTAATGTTCCGCTGAAACTAAAAAGGCCGGGACCAAATTGTTCGATTGGAGTTCACCTTAATTGGAGATTTTACAGCAGTAGCTTATGCGCTAAAGTGACTGTTCATTTGTTCAAATAAATTGGTAACGCAACTACAAAGTTAAAATCATCAGAAAATGCATCATAAACGTTGCTTTCATTTAATAAGGGTACGCGTACTTTGATAAGTTCAAGGAGAAGTTTCCCTCTTTTTTGTAACCAGTCATCCTGAAATGATGTAACATGACACCTGTCGTTAAAAGTTTGACGAAATATAGCGTCGATGCTATTAGCTGATATACAGTTACTTAAGAGCAGTTTTGGTATGCCGATTAAAATTTATCATTATACCGATTTTTAATCCTTAAGGGATATGCTTTAAAAGCAAAAGGCCTCTCAGATTGCTCTGAAAGGCTTTTTACTTTATTTGGGTAGCGGGAACAGGACTCGAACCTATGACCTTCGGGTTATGAGCCCGACGAGCTACCAACTGCTCCATCCCGCACTATGTTTTTGTTGGGGTTGCAAATGTACAATAAATTTGCACGTTAATTCACTTTATTTGCAACTATCATTTACGTTTAAATGTTTTATGGTTTAACATTCAGTTAATGAATTGATTACAATAAAAGAAAACTGAATGGTTATATCCTATCCAATTTTCTTTTAACGCTAATTATTAAGATAATGCTTACGGCTGCCCTGCTCCGCCTGCCGAGCCGTATACCTGCCCGGTTGCAAAACTTGCATCTGCGGCTGCCAGCTGCACATAAATAGAACCCAGTTCTGCTGGTTGCCCAGGCCTGCCTAATGGCGTTTGGCCGCCAAATTGTTTCAGCTTTTCCTGGCTGGCGCCTCCGCTTACTTGCAAGGGTGTCCAGACTGGGCCCGGTGCTACGCCATTAACCCTAATGCCTTTCGGCCCCAGCTGCTTGGCCAGCGATTTTACATAGTTCATGGTGGCTGCCTTGGTTTGCGCATAATCATAAAGATCGGGCGTGGGGTCATAAGCCTGTTCTGATGTAGTGCCGATAATTACCGAGCCGGGTTTTAAATGTGGCAGGGCGGCCTTAATAATCCAGAAGGGGGCGTAAATATTAGTCTTCATGGTCCAATCGAATTGTTCGGTTGAAATATCAAGGATCGAAGCGTGCGCCTGTTGCCTGCCTGCATTGTTAACCACAATATCCAATCCGCCTAATTCCTTAACTGCTTTTTCTACCAGCTGCTGGCAAAATGCTTCTTCGCGCAAATCGCCGGGTATGGCAATGGCCTTACGGCCTTCGGCTTTAATCAGCGCAATTACTTCCCGGGCATCCGGTTCTTCGGCGGGGAGGTAATTAATGGCTACATCTGCACCTTCGCGGGCGTAGGCAATGGCTGCGGCGCGGCCCATGCCAGAGTCGCCGCCGGTTATTAATGCTTTGCGGCCAGCTAACCGGCCCGAGCCTTTATAGCTGGTTTCGCCATGATCAGGCCGCGGAATCATTTTACTGGCCAGGCCGGGCCATGGTTGGGATTGCCCTTCAAAAGGGGGCTTGGGATATTTGGTGGTTGGGTCTTGCAAGGGTAGTGTGTCCATAGGTTTTAAATTTGTTTGCGATGTTTTCTGTAGCTGCAATTACAGGCGAAACGGCTGCAGTGGCTAAAGTGGCACCAAGCCCGCCAATTACAGCACGACGGGAAATTTTATCTTGTTCATTCATGGCGATACATGCGCTTTAAATTGTTATCAGTATAACCAATTTGTTTATCATTTGGTTTTGATAATTATTTAAAAAGAAATAAAATTTCTTAAATGTAAATCAAATACCCGTATAAAGGATACTCACTAGAAAGACGAGGGTAGTTTTACTATCTGTTGTTTTGCGGAAAAATGCGAATGGTTTTCATATACCGCCCGGCATATTTTGGGTATAATGATGTTTCGGTAACGCCATGTGCCTTGCCAGATGTAGCGTGAATAAACCGGGGACCGGCTTCATCTACAGCAATAATTATGCCCATATGGCCCACAGTTTTGATGGTGCTATCGGTACCGGTAAAAAGGATCAGATCGCCGGGTTGGGCATCTTTTACATCAATCTCTTGTTTAACAAATGTAAAGTCGACCGAGCTTCTGGATACACTTATATCAAAGTGATTAAATACATAGGTAACAAAGCCCGAGCAGTCAAACCCTTGTGCTGGGTTTGTAGAGCCATATTTATAAGGAATGCCGTTTAACGACCGGGCAAAGTTTATGAGTTCGGCAGGTGTTGTTTTGCCTGTTGAAATAATGGTGATCTGTGACGTGTTACGATGGCTGCTATCTGAAGAAGAATTTGTGGATGCAGCCATTGAGCTGCTATCCGTAGCATTGCAAGATAAAATACTAATAGCCAGAAGATAAGCGCCACAATTTAATCTCATATATATAAATACACCATATATAGTTTATTGTTCATCTGGTACCTTCATCAAGGTTTAGTTAATTAAAACCAGGCCATTCAAAAATGTTTCCATTTCTGCCCGGGCTTCTTTATAAAGCATTGCAGAGGTGTAAGCTAATAGTTGAACCGTACCTTTCTGATCAGAGTAATAGTAGCCTAGATATTTTATTTTAATACCCTGAATAGTTCCGGACATTTCTAAATAAAGCATCTTTTGATTATTGTAATCCGGTACTCTTGGCCGGTAATCCGGGCATCCGCTGCCGCTTTTTGCGCATTAATTAATGCAATATTGCGCATGTTTTTGAGGTTAATCGGTGTTTTTTCTGTGGCGAGCATCGCCTGCCCATTACCTGATTTTAGGCTAAACCGGTATTCTGGTACTATTTCATTATCGCGATGCGGAGAGAATGTCCATTTAGCCGGGTTAATGTAAACACCAACATTAACGGTATTGCTTTTTACAAGAAAGGTAGCATAAGGTGATTTTACAAACTTAGCCCGATTTGTTTTTATTGTATCGGTAAGATTGCCGCCTGTACTATCTGCACTATATTTCCAGGTGCCATTATCAAATAAAACAACTTGCCTGCCGTTCTCTGTGAGTGCATTTATTTGTGCCCTTGAAGTATTAACGGCTATTAGCAGAAAGAATAGTATTACAAATTTGTTCATTTGTGATATTGGAAATATTGTTTGATTGGGCTTGAGTTAATTATGCACTAAATATAATAAATACCCTATAGTTAAAAGATCAAATATCTGTTTCTGAACGTTGAGAATCCATAATATAAGTATTGTTGGTTGCGGTACTGTAAACATTCTGGGTATTTAGTGGTTTGAATTTGGTATAAGATGATCTACAATTTGAAATTCGAACATTTATTATTTTACAAAGTGCAGTATAACACCAACTATAAATTTTTGTTACTACTGCTTCTGTTTGCAGGCATCCATCAGTTTGCTTTTAGCCAGGTAGCAACCGCGGTTGATTCATTAAAAGAAGATTCCCTGCATAAAAAAGCGCTTATTGCCCACCAAAAAGAACAAGCCGCACTGGCTACACAATATGATTTTGGCAACCTGGTGAGCGATATTATTCATCCCCATAAAAAGCCAGATTCGCTTCATAAACCATCGGGCATCACCATTATACCAAACATCGCGGCTAACCCAACTATTGGGTTCCAGGTAGGTATAAAGGCAGTAGCAGGCAGAAAGCTGGGTACAGACCCAACAACATTTATGTCGGTGGCTGCTACGTCGGCATCTATCACCACCAAGGGGATCATTTATTTCTACATCAACCATAATATTTACACGCCCGGTAACAAATGGAATTTTCAGGGTAATATCGTAGTGGCAAAATCTGTTACGCCCGATTTTGGCTTAGGCATTGGCAGGGAGGTTTCGGGAGGTACGGAGGCTCAGCAAATATTGGCCAACCCAAACCATAAGGTACGTGTACTTAATTCAACCTTTTACAACGTTAGGGAAAAGGTTTATAAAGAAGTTGCCGAAGGCCTTTTTATTGGTGCGGGCGCGTCTTTTGATGTGCGTAAAGGCATAAACGAAAAAGATACAAGCGCTTTAACCCCATATAAAATTTATAACAAAGAGCACGGCTTTAATGACAAACAGTATTCGGCAAATGGGCTGCTTTTTAACATGCAATACACCACCCGAGACAATCAGAACCGTGCCTATAAAGGTATTTACGCAGATTTGGGTTTGCGGGTTAACCAAACCTGGATGGGTAGCACCAAAAGCGCGGTACAAATAACAACCGATTTCAGAAAATATTTCAGCCTGTCTGAAGAGAATCCCGAAACGGTACTCGCCTTTTGGAACTGGGGTTCTTACCTGGTTAGCGGCGAAGTGCCTTACCTGGAACTGCCGGGTACAGCCCGCGACGGCGCTTTTAGAAGTGGCCGGGGCTACACTTCGCAGTATTTTAAGGGTAAAAAATTTAACGATACCGAAGCCGAATTCCGGTTCCCGATTACAAAAAATAAATTTTTGAGCGGGGTTGCTTTTGCCAGCATGCAAACCGCTGATGACGAGCAGGGCACCAAACTATTCCAGACATTTCAGCCGGGTTATGGTGCCGGTTTACGGGTATTGTTTAATAAAGCAACACGTACCAACCTGGCGCTCGATTATGCCTTTGGTAAATTTGGAAACAGGGGATTCTTCCTGAATCTGAATGAGTCTTTTTAACCGGACTGAAAATAACAGCAGGTTTTGATGTTTAAAATTTGACGAGGGGCTTTTTCATGATATTATTGTACTATCAAAATTAATTTGATAGTAACCAATTAATGAACGCACCAATAGCCGGCCTTAAAATTCTGAAACCCAAGCAGCATTTTGAAATATTAGATGGCTTGCGAGGCGTGGCCGCACTGGCAGTTGTAACTTTCCATTTTATGGAAGTGGCAATTAGCGACTATAGTCAGGATTTTATAGGGCATGGGTTTTTAGCGGTCGATTTCTTTTTCTGTTTGTCCGGCTTTGTAATTGGGTATGCCTATGACGACCGTATTGGCCAAATGGGTGTCGTAGAATTTTTTAAGTCGCGGATAATACGCCTTCATCCGCTGGTTATTTTGGGTTCGATATTGGGCTTGTTAACCTATTTGTTCGACCCTTTTAACATAAAGCCCGAATTACTTAGCACCGGTAAACTCATACTGATATTTATAAGCTCTATACTGTTGATACCCTATCCGGCTATGCCGGGCCGGTATTTTAATCTGTTTAGTTTTAATGCGCCGGCGTGGTCGTTATTCTGGGAATATGTGGCTAATATTTTTTATGCTTTTATACTGTATAAAGTTGGCCGTAAATGGCTGATGGGCCTCACCATAACTGCGGCAGTAATATTATGCTTGGTTTGTTATAAAGCAGGCAACTTAATGGGCGGTTGGAGTGGTGATACCTTTTGGCATGGTGGTGCGCGTATCTTCTATTCGTTTTTAGCGGGGCTGCTTGTGTATCGCTCCAATTGGATTATTAAAAACGAGCTGGGCTTTATCTCACTGTCGATATTATTGGTCTTGGCTTTCGTTATGCCGTTTTCTACCTGGAACTGGCTTACCGAGCCACTGGTTATATTATTCTACTTTCCGCTGTTGGTTGCCCTGGGCGCCGGGTCTGCATTAACTGCCGGGTTTAAAAAGCTCTGTAATTTTTTCGGTAAAATATCCTATCCGTTATACATGACACATTATGCCGTATTATGGGTATGGGCCAGTTATTTTAACAGCCACAAACCAGGTATAGCCCAAATGTTTTACATTATTATACCAAGCGTGCTGCTGCTGGTTGGCGTAGCGTATTTGGTAATGGTAGTTTATGATATACCTGTGAGGCGATACTTAAGTAGTAATAGAAAGGTATTGATAACAAGATAAGCTTATTCGAATAAGTCCCCGATTATAAACCGAGGCTTTATAATTCAATCAAATTAAGCACGCTTCATTAAGAAACGCTTTCTAAGCCATTCGCGCACTGGTTCATCATAAAGTTTAAGGCATGCATAAGCAATAATAACAGCTGTTACAAAAAGCAATGTACCAATTTCGAGGCCATAGCCTATCGGGATTTTATTATCTGCAACCCAGGCGGTATAAGTATAAATTAAGGCGTAGTGGGTTATGTAAATAGGGTAAGATATATCGCCTAAGAATTTACAAACCTTTTTGGCAAACTTGCCGGTTATATTACCGCCGGCCCCTATGGCAACAATAAGCGGGAACATTAAAATAATACAAAATGATTCATACAAACCATTCATCCAAAGGTGTTGCTCGTCGCCAATTCTTGGGATAAAAAATATAGCGATAATTAATAAGCTACAGATGGTAAAGGCATTTTTAATATGGATGAGCTTGCCCATGCGGCAAAGCAGCATGCCTGCAAAAAATGGATACAGTAACCGGGTGAAGCCAATGTTAAACTGAGCGCCATTAATGCTCCAGCCGCCAATAACATCGCCTTGCGGCCCCCATACTAAATAATGGGTAAGCATAACAGCAAATATTAGTACAAATACAGCAAGCACTTTTTTAGAGAATTTGCGAAAAACCAGCGCGTAAAGAATATTAGCAATGTATTCGAAAAACAGCGACCAGGCTGGCCCATTCAGTGGGTGCATTTCCTGCCAGCCACGTATGTCCATCGACATAGGCAGCGGAATCATTGTGAAACCAACTATCATAACCAATAGCATTTTCCAAACAGGCGTTTCATTAATCAGCGGAAAGGTTGCCCCGCCCTGGAAGTAAAAGAATGCAGCGCCAATTATTGTGCCCATAATAACCATAGGCTGCAGGCGGATAAGGCGCCGTTTATAAAACTCCCACTGTGTCATTTTGCCCCAGCGGTCATCATAAGCGTAGGCTACCACAAAACCCGATAACAGGAAAAAGAAATCGACAGCCAAATAACCATGATTAATTATTTGTTTGAAACGTGTACCCGAGTAGGTTTCGAAAACGTGAAACATAACCACAATTAACGCAGCTACACCACGTAAACCGTCGAGAATTTCATAATGGTTTTTTGTTTCGATATAAGCAGGAGCTTTAGTCATTGCGGTAAAATAGCTAAAATTGGTTAAAGGTTAGTCGTTGCCTTATCAGCAGCCAACGGGTATAAAATATAATTGGTTTTACGCAATGTGAAGGGGGTATTGCGTTTTTTCGACGCAACAATAATAAAGATTTTAGTTTACTACGGAAATAAGAAAAATATACTGGAACGAACAGCGAACAATAGACCGTAGAAGAATTCAGCATTAATAGCATAACCGTTTATACATAAACGGTTGTCTGAAATTGATATAATGATACTTTGGTTTGCAATAAGTATTGCTACTATTTGCCGGTACTTTTCAACGCCCAGTAAACCAGTACGGGTTGAAATAGTAATCTTAAAAATCTTTTCTTATCGGTATCTAAACCAAAAGCACTTCTCTTGTGGGTATATTGAGAAATATTGCCAGGGAAAACAGCCACAAAAAAGGCTGCTGCAACTTTGCCTACAGTTTCCTGGTGCTTTTCTGGTGTAAACAGCAGGGCGCTGCCCAAGGCAATTTCAACTATGCCCGAGGCTACAACAGTATCGTCTATTTTTAGAGGAACCCAATCTGGCACCTGCGCTTTAAATGCTTTGCGGGTAAAGGTAAGGTGGCTTATTCCTGCAAATATAAGGTTGGCGCCTAGCAGTATCCTGGCCGCTTTTTTAATAGTTTCCTCTTTCATGTGGTGATGTATGCAAATACTATTCCAGTATGTGAGCAGCTTAAAAGCAGGAGGCTTTATCAGATAGGGAGGCTATTTACATTTTTTTAAAATTCTTTATCGGCGGGCCAACTCTTTTAAACCCATGTTCTTCCCTAAATTTATCCTGTTGTTCTTCGGTCATAGTTTTAGCTATGCCTTCGCTTAATTTGGTGAAAAACTCTTCCATCTTGCCGGCCGGCTGAAAAAACTGTAATAACCGGCCTTCTCCCTCGCCAATCTTGGCAAAGCTATGTGGTATCATGCGCGGCCCAAAAACACTGTCGCCTGTTTTAGCCTGATAGGTTGTGTCTCCTATTTTAATCAGAAACTCGCCTTGTAGCACGTACCACCATTCGTCCTGGCTAAAATGAACGTGATGTGCGGGGCCGCCCTCTTTTACTCGTGATGACTCGTAAACGTATATATCGCCATCGGTATCCTTTGTTGCTACCTTGGTAATAAAGGTATCGCCTTCAAAAAGGGAGATGGGTTTATCAGTCCGGCTTTTACCGGCATCCACCATAAAACCGGCATTTACTCTAAATTTTGAGATGGTTTTTGCAATAATGTTAATTGGAGTAACAGCGATAGCACCCAAAGTGAGGCATGATTTTAAAAATAAATTTCGTTTCATAAAATGGCTTTTAAATTGTTGAGATGTTTATTGCCAATTAATAGCATACTCAAAAAAAGATAGCAGCAGCGGAAAGATCGTTTTAACAACATCCTAAAATAAGTAGATATGTATTAATACACAAGTATTTAGCCAAAATTTTAGCTGTTTTAAATTCGGATCAAGGTTGTAAGCAATTGTTAATGCGCTTTAAAATCCCATAAAGAAGCCTCAGTATTTCTGCTAAGGCTTCTTTATGGGGTTGTGGGAGTATATTTAATTATCAGGCTTCCTGTTTCATCATTTTCTTAGCGCCCAATAAAGCCAATAGTGTAACCGCAGCCGCCACCGTTAGGTAATAGCCCACATAAGCAAGCCCGTAATTGTGTGCCAATGTAGTTGCCAGGTAAGGCGTGAGCGATGCCCCCAGGATTCCCGCCAGTGTAAAGGCCAAGGATGCGCCGGTATAACGTACCGAGGCCGGGAATATACCAGCCAGGGCGGTGCCTATAGGCCCATAGGTAAGCCCCATTAAAAACATGCCCAGCGACAGGAATACCGCAGTTACTACCAGGCTGCCTGTAGTAAATAAAGGGGCAAAAATTAGCCCGAATATCATAATACAAATGGTTGCCACTATCAGCATATTGTTGCGTCCGTATTTATCAGCCAGCACTGCCGACAGCGGGATCCCCATGCCGAAGAACAGCATCGAGATCATTTGTATGATCAGGAAATTGCTTTTAGGATAATGCAAAGCCGAGGTGCCCCAGCTTAAGGTAAATACCGTCATCAAATAAAACAACAGGAAGGTAGTAATGGTAACCAGTGTACCTAATACAATGGCTTTGGTATGCTTAACAAAAACATCGGCAAAAGGCACTTTAGAGCGTTCGTTGTTGTCAACTATCTTCATAAAATCCGGCGTTTCAGATATTTTTGTTCGCACATATAGCCCAACCCAAACCAGCAATGCGCTGGCAATAAACGGGATGCGCCAGCCATAGTTTATAAAATCGCTTTCGCTCATGGTTTTGCTGAGTATAAAAAATATGCTGCTGGATAACAGGAAACCTATAGGTGCGCCTAATTGAGGGAACATGCCATACCAGGCTTTTTTATTTGCCGGGGCATTTTCTGTAGCCAGCAATACGGCACCGCCCCATTCGCCGCCTAAGCCTAAACCCTGCCCAAACCGAAACAAGGCCAATAATATTGGTGCGGCAATGCCTATTTTGGCATAGCCCGGCAAAAGCCCGATAGCAACTGTTGACGGGCCCATGGTAAGCAGCGCTGCAACTAAAGTGGCTTTACGCCCGTTACGATCGCCAAAATGCCCGAATAATGCCGCACCAAGTGGCCTGGCAAAAAAGGCCAGCGCAAAAGTAGCCAGCGACTCCAGCGTAGCCGAAGTAGGATCAGACGCTGCGAAAAACAACTTAGGGAATACCAGCACCGCGGCGGTGGCATAAATATAAAAGTCGAAAAACTCGATGGTGGTGCCGATGAGGCTCGCGGTAAGGATACGCGTTACAGAATTTTTAGGGGCAGGTTGCTGATTCATACACTCAAACATATTAAATTTGAATGAATCACTGCTGATTGATTTAAAATTCAGCAATAGTTATTCTAAAACGTAAAAAAGCTTCAGATTTTTCGACTAAAGCTTTTTGACTTGGGTAGCCTCATCAATATTCAATTTATATCCTTTGCCGTGTATATTGATCAGTTGAATAGAATGGTCATGTTCCAGTTTCTTTCTTAATTTGGAGATAAATACATCCAAACTCCGGCCAACAATTACGCCTTCGTCTTCCCAGATTTCTTTTTGAAGCCTGCTGCGTTCAATGATGGCATTTGGCGAGCCAGCGAAAATTTGGAATAGCTTAGTTTCTTTCGCTGTTAACTCAATGATTATCTCTTTGGTAATTAATTGCCGTTTATGAGGGTTAAATAGGGTATGCCCTATTTGATAGCCATCTTTAACAGTATTGTTAGCTGGTGCAATCTGTTTTCTGTTTTTCACCGGGCCGGAAATTATGAGCCCCATAAATGCCAGTAAAAATACACCTGCGAAACTATACCCTTTTTGTACAGTGGTAAAGCCCTTCTGTTGGAATTTTAGATCGATAACATAACAACTTTTTGGCTGCTTTCTGCCCGAGCAAGGCATAATATCATCTTTTACATTATCTGCCATGGCATAGCCAAATATGATATCTTTTCCGGTGCAATTTAATACGTTAACAACGTAATTATGGCTCAGGTTCTCTTTGGCAAGCGTACGGCTAATTATTTTAACCAATGAGTTTGATTGAAAGGTAAATTCATTTTCAAACCTGATCTGATATTCGTTTTCGGCTATTTTTTGTACAGGTAATACCCTCGAAGTACTATCGCCCGAATACAGCAGTATTTCGTGGCCAATCTCCCTGAACAATATTTTCTGCCTGGCCAAACCGTAATTGTTTTCCTGGGTCAGGGTAAAAGCCGCACATACGGTGATGATCAATAAAAGGGATGTGAGCCCTAACAGGTATTTGATTTTTGTAGTCAAGGGGTTTGGCGTTAATTTTTACAAAATTTACAATTTTATTTACAATAATTATTGCGGTAAACCTGCTGTGCCTTAATAGGTTTGCGTTACAAATATCGGTAATTATGTTAAAAAAATCTTTGTTTTTAATGCTGCTCGTCTTGTTGCAACTTGGCGCTGTTGCCCAGCAAACCTATCGTTTAAATACGCAGCAAAGTAAAATTTTGTGGGATGCCAGGAAAACGATGGGCGGCCATTATGGTTACATCCTCTTTAGCTCAGGTAGTTTAAATTATTCACCTGGCGGCGAACCCAATAGTGGTGCTTTTACACTGGATATGAATAATATGCACAGTACCGACCATGCTTTGGCCGCTGATAACCAAAAGGTGGATAATGAGCTAAAGACGCCTAAATTCTTTAAGATGGCTCAATATCCAACGGCTACCATAAATATTACGCAGATTAGCCGTGTAGGGCAGTCAGCATTATATAAAGTATCGGGAACCCTTACTATAAAGGGCATTACCAACCCTGTTGTATTTGAGGCAACGATTGTAAAAAAGGGCAAGCTTATTAATGTTTCTGCCAAAACAACTGTAAACCGCGTTAAATGGCATATTGATGTACCGGAAAGTCAGCAGTCGTGGAATATACTTACCGCATTGCAAAATAATATGATTGCTGATGAGATTGGCATCTCATTAAGTTTGGTATTTAATGAATAATTGTCAATTATTATTTGGGTCGAACTCTACAATCCATTCGATGCCGTATTTGTCTCTAAACATTCCAGCGTATGTACCCCAAGGACTATCGCCAATGGGCCCTTCAATATCTCCACCTGCTGATAGTCCGTTAAATATTTTGTCGGCCTCTTCGCGGCTGTCGGCATTAACTGCAATTTTCGACCTGTTTTCATTTTCGTTTACCCGACCCATAAATTGGGGGACATCATTGGCTATTAACACATTGTGCCTGCCAATGG
Source organism: Mucilaginibacter polytrichastri (assembly GCF_001911425.1). Taxonomy (GTDB): domain Bacteria; phylum Bacteroidota; class Bacteroidia; order Sphingobacteriales; family Sphingobacteriaceae; genus Mucilaginibacter; species Mucilaginibacter polytrichastri. Next base: position 5,272,919 of record NZ_MPPL01000001.1, read on the forward strand.
GCAAGGCAATGTACATGATTTTATCGGCTTCATTTTCCGGCACCTGGAAATCCATGCCTGATAAGTCTTTGAACCGAATGATCTTTGCGAACTCTCCACCGAAAACCGATTTGTAAAAAGTGAAAGCTTCTTCGGCATTGCCGTTGAAGTTGATCCAGGGGTTAATTGCTTTCATAATTTTTTAATTGGTTTATTTTCACTTATGCCAATATACAAAATCTCTTAAACGCAAAAAAGCCTCAGTATTTCTACTAAGGCTTTTCTTTCTGGGTAGCGGGATTAAGGCCAAGCCGCTCGATGACCTAAAATATTGTCATCAAGTTTAGCTAAATGGTATTGCAGCGGGAACAATTGATCCAAATTCTACTAGACAAAGTTCTTCTAATCTAATAGACATAGTTTCAATTGATACATTAAAAACTTCTGCCATGGATTTAAACGGCATGCCATAAATCGATTCAGCTGAAGCGATAATTCTTGATAATTCTCGCAAATTTCTGCATTGGGACTTAAATGAAGTCAGGCTACCACCTGTTAAGGCAAAAACATTATCTTCATTGATAAAAAATCTCTCTAATTGAAATATTCCTTGAAATAATTCTTTTACTTGCTTTTTTGGCATTAAAAAATAAGACGCGAATTTATCTGCCTGTAATTCAATAGTTGCTCTTGGAATATTATTGGACCCATCTAATGCTCTATCGCGGTGTAAAACAGTTTCCTTATGCAAAAGTGCATGTCCGAGTTCATGTGCTAACGTGAAATTTTGAACATGAATTGGGAACTTTTTAGAAATGCCAACTATCTTTTTATCGTTGTCAATTATTCCTGCAATCTCTACAGATTCACCAAACATATCATATGCCCCGAGTGTCTCCCGTCTAAAGACTTGATAATTTAATAATTTTTCAATTGCTATGTTGGGGTTTAAAATTTTTCGTGGATTTTCTGGTTTTTTCTTTTTCCAAATTGTATTTCGATATTTCCATAAAATATTTTGTACGTTTCTGGCGATTTCTTCAATATCAGTATTCTTCAACCTCGTATTTTTCAATCTAATTGTTTGAAGGCTTTTGACTTCTTTTTGAAGGGATTGATTGGCTTCAACTTCTTTTTCAAGGACTAAAAGACTGTCTTTAGCTCGTGAATGTAGTTCATCATATTGAAATTTTAGGTTCTTTATAATAGGTTCCGTTTTCTTGATCCATTTTTCGTCTTCGATAGAAAGAAGGTTTAAATTAATCACTGATAAACATCCAGCAATAACAGCGACCGAACTATTAAGGGCAACACCTGAATCTCCCCTGGCGGATCTAAAAGCATTGTTAAACGTAAATGTTGCAATTTTCGCTAAGTCAATACATAGGGTTGCAATTTCGATTGGTGTTTCTGTAGCCAGCTTAAGTGCATCTTTGGCTTGTTGTTCTAATTCGTGTTTCTTTTTAAATTGTTTTTCAACATTTCTGGCTATACGTAATTGTATGGTGGCATCAAATTGCTCAGAATCTTGTTGAAATAATTTTTTTAATCTTGGATAGATTCGAGTGTTGATTTCCGAGGACATTATCTGAAGTTGTGGGCGAATAGATTGATAGTCGATTCTTTTTTCATCGATTGTAAGGTCTATCACAGTTAAAATTAATTGAGCTGATAATAATCCTTGAAAGGCGGCTGCACTGCCAGAGCCGGGTTTGTGGCTTCCTTCGCCAAATTTTTCAAGAAGCTTTTCAGTTGATAATTCTAGTAGATTGCTATTCATAATTCCCTTAAATCAAGATTATTAAGTAATAAATTTACGAATAATAGATTTGTACTTCTATGAGAGAGTTTTTAACATTCATAGGGGTTATTAACAAATAGCAAAGAAAAATCTCTTAAACGCAAAAAAGCCTCAGTATTTCTACTAAGGCTTTTCTTTCTGGGTAGCGGGAGCAGGACTCGAACCTACGACCAAAAAGCCTCTATATGACGTTTAAACGAACATTTCTTATAACTGTGTACCTTATAAAGTACCGGCACTCCATTAATTAATACTAAGTTACGATAATTGAATGTCTTGTTGTAATGCTTGCGTTAAGTAAAGCCCAGGGCTTTCAGAAGCGGTTGTGAGTTTCCCATACGTTTTGAAGTTAAGTGAATAAAAGAATTATGATGCTCTACACGCTTATAGCAATCAAGTGCAAGATGGCAAACGAATAAATGAAGGCCTGTGAGTGAGGCTGTGTTTATGCGGGAAGCTCTTGCACGCTACAGCAGCTATTAAGCGTAACTTTGCTGAATAATTCTATTCTTCCCTTTGTTCCATAACCTAATATTTTTAATAGGAAAATTTGTATATTGTATTTATGGAAATGGATGCAATTAAAATCGAAACTGATGTCACTGGTAATCGAACTGGATTTATAATTAATACACAATATGAAGAAGCATTGCAGAATGGTAATCATAGTATATCTTATCAAGAAGAATTAGTTTATAAAATCTTCAGGCGTAATGTTAGTCTGTTCGGTATAGAACTTCTTACAGATGGAAATTATCCAATTGAATTGTTTCAAAAAGAATTTCTAGCGGCGTCTATTGTTGAGCCTGGCATGCCACTACCTTTAAGAGAAAGTATTGATTACTACAGATATATTGAGGATGAAGAATTAGAATAAGTTTATTAGAGAGATATTTTCACCTACACTTCACTTGAAAAACATGGTTTTATACCCCCTAAAGTCAAAGTGTAGGAAAAGTTCAATTTGAGGATGGAAAGGATTGAGGATTCACCCATTATCCTTTAAAAGCTAAGTCTGATAAATAATTGGTAAATAACTATTAAAACACCACTTAAGTGGCAATTTGACCGTGTACTTTTTAATGTTGCGTGGCGATATGTCATTGCACGTTGTAGTCTACACTTTACTTCAATTTTAGGGTTATATATCCCCCCCCCTTTTTTAGTCAACTGTAGTAGCTGATATTTTGGAAATGTAAGATTGGTACATGCCGTCTGACCTACAATCTTTAAAAGTTACGATAAGCAGATAGCCACCTAAGTGCCGAACATAATAATTTATATACTGTTCGTCCAACACCATTTGCTCTAAAAATGTGCGCAATAGATTAGTTACGATTGAATGTAAATTTTTTCATTAGAAGACTCAAATTATAAGTTAATAATTGTATTTTCAAGTATAAACTTTATAAAATGGAATCAGATACACCTAAACAACTTGGCATGCTCAAAACCAAACAAATAGCAGGCTTTACATCAGATGAAAACCTTCAAGTATCTTTAGAGAAGTTAATTAAACGGGTTGATGAACTCGAAATAGAGAAGTCAAAGCATAACCAACTTAAATTAAAAGCAGCTATTGATTATGCATCTAGCTTTGAAGCTAATAAATTACCTACATGGGGAGAAATTCATCAATTACTAAAGAAACTTGAAAATTGATTTATGTAAGGATTAGATTTTTGCATTTACCCAATCGAATTTAGTTTTCATACAGAAACCAAGTTAAAAGCTTGGTTTCTGTACACGGACAATTTATTTTAATAGTTGATAAATTTATGGTTATCAATTATTCTTATCTATATATAAAATGTCACATTTTACCTCAAATCTTTTTCTTTCGTTTGGTTGAGGTAGGAAACTCTGTTCTATTGCAGGAGGAATAGGAATGAAAATTCTATTCTTCATGATAATGGTACAAGTTTCAAATGTTCCACCACCCGAACCATCACTTATGAGATTTTGTGTTTGAAGATCATAGTAAAGTCCGAATTGTCCCGAATGATGCTCAAAAATAAAGAGTGCCTTCTGCCCACCCCATACAATAGATGTTCTATGTGGCTGCAAGAAAAAATCGCCACGTTCATTTTTAATTTTATCTGTTATTGCCAAAAAACACCTGTATCCTTTCAGAGGTTGTTCATTTATATCAATCGTTAACACTTTTCTTTCTGTTGAAACATCTAAACGTTGAATAGCAGGTAAAGGGCCAAAATTAGCATCTTCTTTTTGTCCAATTATTATTTCATTCTCCAAGACGTCAGGAACAATGTCTCTTACATGAGCAGTTGCACTAAAATCTAAAATTTGGGAACTTTTCACTAAGGCCTTTCCAGCGCGATCTGAAGCTTGTTGGAAGGATACTCTTCCAATTAAATAATCTTGCCAGATTGAAGTGAGACTATCAAGATCCTCATTATCGTATTCGAAAATTTCTCTCGTTCGATTAATGGTTTTTAGAAATGCTTCCGCGCCTTGCCTGGTTGAACTCGGTACCAAGTCAGCCACCCGAGGAAAAATGACATTCCTAACAAAATCTTTTACCATGTGGCCAAATGCATTGTATTCATTTTCAAAAATGCCTAAGATTAATTGAACGCTAGATCCGTTTGGATCTAAACAAATTTCAATTGGAACACTTTGATTGGTTACTAAAATTGGTAACCCATGCGTGATTACTCCGAATTTAATATCGGCTTCAAGAAAATAATCTACTGATAGAACTGAAGCAATTCTAAAAGCTAATGCGCTTTGAGAAATGGATAGGTCATTATTAGGTATAAGTTTTATTACCTTGGGTTCATCCGACAACTCTTCAATATTACAAAATTGTCTTAAATAACCAAGCTCACAATCTCTTCGAGGATAATTTCTCGATATCATTATAATTGGGCGGTCTTCTGATGCGTGTTGAATAGTTGCATTGTCTGTTCCATGATATACTAATAAGGGAGATATTTTAGAACGTGTGACTAAATCTCTTAAGGCAATGGAATTTCCCGGTTCTATTCGTGCTTGCAAATAGGAACATAAATCAAATCGTTGATGTTGAGCTGCCCAAGAAACAAAATAGGAGTTTGAATTACTCTCAGGCCTATTGCCAATTTTAAGGGAAATTAATCTGTCCAATAGAGTAACTATTCTTTGCAATAAATTTACACTATCGGTTGTTAAAGCCTCTCTACCCGCTGTTGGTTGTAAAAACAAAAAGTCTGCGATTCCTCCTAATTGATACGAAGAAGAAACGGCAGTAACTGCTAGTCCGAAACCGCTACGAAGTGTTTGTAATGACGACTGTCCTTGTCTTAATACCATTTTTCCCTCAAGTTGCTGAGATCCATAAATGATGTTTGTTACTACTATTCTAATGTCTCCATTGAAAGCTCCGGTAAGTTGTATGCTTGCGTAGAAACCTTCACCTAAATCAACATTGTTTTCTTTAAACTCCCATGTTAATGGAAAAGTTGGTATTGAATTTTCAATTGGTCTTTGACTTACATTTATGCCATTAAGATTAACATTGATTGTGAGGTGGCCTACAAATTGTGATATATATGTTACTGCTTCTTGAACATTAATAAACTTATCGGGCTGTATAACTGCTGTAATAAATGTACCTGGATTCCCCGTCGTTGGTATATTTTCAAAGACTATGCAGTCTTCTGTTACTGAGAGTGTTGATCTTGAAGCGCTACATGATGTTCGCTCTCCATTTTTAGCGCTTTCAGATTCGACAATAAGATCCTCTGCAATGCCAAAATTAGCCATTGCTCCAATACCAAAAGTCCCTACTACACCTGCTGCCTGTGCTTCTTTAGTATTTTTACTACTAGAGCCAGCCCGCCAAAAATGATTTCTCAAGTCTTCACTACTCATGCCAATGCCATTGTCTCTAACAGTAATTTTTCCAGGCTCAATAGTTATATCAATTTGAGCATCGAAAGATTGTCCCAGGTATTTTCGCAGCAATATAGCATCATAAGAGTTCTGAACATTTTCTCTAAGTAAGGCAAAAGGTGTTGGGTATATTTGCGAAGCAAGAACTTCAATTACCCTGCTTATTTCTATGGAAAATGGAATTTTATTATTTGCTTCAGCCATGGTTTGTGATCTGTATTTGTATTTCAATTCTCTTTCTTAATTCGTCTTCTGTAGCCTTGGGCAAACCTAGTTTATCACCAAAAGTATCAAGCATTTTTTTTGCCTCAGAATAGTTATGGATATTATTGAAAGATTCAACTTTTAGTATAAGCTCAAAGATGTTTAACGGTGGGTCAATTACAGAAAGTATACTGGGCCAGTCAGAAGCAGATTGGGCCGCCTTTAAGAAAAGCTGTCGTTGATAGCCTTCTTGACTTAAGTTTAGTTTAAGTAAAATCTTAATAGTTTCTTTAGGGCTACCATTCATTAACAGGAACTCTGCACTTTCGGTCAATTCTCTAATTTTAGCCCCTTCAACATTTACGTTCTTGCCTAAGACATTTTTAGAATTCTCCCAATTTAGGTCTGTATAACTGTTACCTCCTAATTCATGAAATCTTCCAGGGGAAAACAAATTGGAAATTCTCATTTCTCTAACATGAACCCTTACGCTTTTTAAATCCTTGGAAATCTCTAAAATGTTATATTGTCTAGGTACTCCGGTTGGTAGATCATATCGGCCAGCGCAAAGTGAGCCGGCACTTACAACTGCCATTCTTTCCTGATCAGGAAGCCATACTTGATATGGAGCTACCTGTGCTTTATGCTGGTGGCCGTAGACACCCAATCGAAAATTTCTTCCAATCATACTCTTAACAACATCTATATCCATATAGTCAGATCTGTAAGGCGGTCCCTCTATATTATGATGCCATACCGCCATAAGTAAATCGAATGATCCTATATCTTTTAGTTCTAAATAACTGCGGGCAATTACTTCTTTACGGATCATTCCATGAAAAGCAAAACAATCGTTTCCATAACATGAGTTATAAGCAGCTATGGCTATTTTACCGTCAAATAGTTTATATAAATTGGCATCAGACTTTGGCTTAACACTTAATAAACCACTAACTCCCGCATAGAATTGTTCGAAAAAATTCCAGTATTCATCTAAGCGTTTCTCATAAAGTTCAGTATCTACTATTTTATAAGCAACCTGTTCTTTCCAGTCCCATCGAAAAAGTGAATGTTCGTTAAGCAGTTGTTGGGAAAAGTCCTTAGGTATTTCACTTTTCTCTAATCGTTTCATTGCACTAAAGGCAGTGTTCCAATCAATATCATGATTACCAGGCACGATCACAACTTTAGATTTATCTCCATCAAGAAACCTATTAGTTAGTTCATTGAGAAATTCTAAAGCAGTGTTATATTGATTTTTTAAACTAGCTTGATAATTTGCCGACCCCAACGAAACTCCCTGAATAAAATCTCCACTGACAATTATCGCCTCAGGGATAGGAATTTTAGGGCTTTCTTTGATATATCGCTCTCTATCGAGAATCAACGAAGACAAAAGTTCATCATTTGAAATCGGATCATGCAGAGACCTGTGAAGGTCTGAGATATGCAATATCGAATAAGAATCATTCATTAATATCGACTTTACAATTATTAAATAATATCGACGAATAAAGGACTAAATCGTTATGCTGTAAAACGCGCATTATATATGAATAAGGAGTTAGTGTTAATGCACCAATATATAAAATCTTAACTGAAGAACACTATGGTGTTTTAACGGTATTTGCACGAAATACTTATTACTGCCTAATGATGTAGTGCCATCTTGTTTGTGTTTATATTAAACTTTATCGAATCATATAGTATTGCTTAGTAAGCTTAAACTATTATTAAAGTTACCTTGGTTCGGTAATTTAGTTTGAGCAAATATTAGCAAAGTCGTTTTCAGTCCATTAGGGGATATGAGGGGATTTTGTTAAAGGAGTAGTTCTGCGAGACGACTGCGAGTTGAGCAAATGGTCTTCAGAAAGAAGCTCGCAAGAGCGATCTGAAGAATGCTTCACTAAGGCTTGGCGCTGGTTTTGACGTGCAAGGGAATGAGCGTAGGCCTGAAACCCGTGACATAGCCTGAAGCCATTTGCGATGGCGCAGGCGAGCCTAATATGGGGACTGTCTGAATGAAATGGTAATACAGCGTAGCGGAATGCTATTGAAGGCAGAGATAAGTTCCGTGAGGAATGACTTTGCGAAAAGCAGCAATCGTGACAGTCTGTGTTAACAGTGAACCTTTAGTGTGCTGCAAGCTTACTAAAGTGAACGAAGACTGGCGATATTGATGTTGAGCTTACTAATGACGAACACCTATCTTCCTGGTGTGTGGATGGCCTCTGCGCTATGGCAATGAAGAACAGAGTGAGCCTTTCCCGTTGTAAGCAACCCGAGCGGGGAGGGCTCATGATGGTTCTGATCGCATTCAGTTTTTAAACGTCCTTACAATCTCTTTATAATCCAACACTGTTACCCTCCCACTTCGTTTAAGTACCTTGATTTGAAAACTGCCTTTCAGTTTATATAACGAATCTCCAACGTCGATAAGATTTTCCCATTCTGACCAAAGTTCTAAAATATGTCCATCAGATACTCTCACAGTCTTAGTATTATGGTTCTGCGTTTGATGATATATCGAGTCAGCCGTCCCATGAAATGCTTCAAGTGCTGCCTCTTGCAGTATTAGTTCTTTTGCACTCGGACCTTTACTGCTAACCCAGTACAGAATTACTACTAAAGCAATGCAAGCGAAGCGGAATACGTGCCAAAAGGTTATCTTATTCATTTATAATTGCAACACGCTGTAATGATTACAGCATCTAATGTAATGCATTTTATCAAAGGAATCAATTCGATATAAGCAACAGAAGCGGGGAAGGCAAGTGTGGGCTTATGGTAGGTGTATCAAACTTTGTATTCCGGCTTTACACATTTGTAGTACTCGGTGCCGAAGATATTATATTGGTGATACAACATTTTTGCACAAACCATTGAAAGTTTGTTATACTGTAGATACAAGAAGAGCCTACCCAATCAGGTAAGCTCCCCATTACTGCGTGTTAACTTTTAAAAGGTAAAGCCTCGTAATCAATTGTCTTTAACAAAGCGCAAGCTAAAGTAGAGTTGATCCACGGTGTTACCTTTGAATACTGAGGCATAATCCTCAGTACTACCATCAGTAAACTTATAATTGCTAAGCTCTAAAGCATAATGATGTGTTGTGTTGATTCCACCTTCCACTGTACTTGCAAGTACGTCAGATGCCCAGAAATCGGTGTAATGACCAACCCCAGAATATGCAGGCAGTTGAGGTGTGCGAGTGATAATGTAAGAGCTTACCCCAACAGGATAGGCATTGAAGCCTAACATATTCGTTCCATTTATATAAGTCCAGACTGTTACGGAACGTAGTTTGGTACTTGCGGTGCCGTCTACTGTAATGTCACCATCAGAATTTGTTGAGGTTGTCCCTGCTGCTTTCAGCAAGTCTATAAAGTCCTGTCGGGTTGGTAGCCTCCAACCTATAGGTAATGAAATTGCTTTAGCCTGTGCCATTGTATAGAGCTTACCATAGGTAGCATTGTTCGTTGAGCTAAATGCGTAATTGACACCACCAGTACCGTTATAATTTGATGATGTCCAGGTCTTGGTGCCTATTTTGACAATAGGGTAATCTGTCCCACCAATGGTAACGGAGGTTGGCGTAGGTGTAGTTGGTGTAGCATCGTTGCTGCCACCTTTAGAGCATGAGAATAGTGTTAAGGCTGTTAGAGCCAGTAGAGCGATCTTCTTCATTTGGATTGATCTGTAAAGTTTAAGTGTATGTAGAATTGTTATTTAAAGCACGTGAAGTTTTATCAAGTGATCACCTATTTCAATTCTGGAGGGTCGGCAATGAACATGGCGACGATCCAAAGTGGGATAACGCCGATGAGGAATACTGTTCGTGCGGTGACTGACCAGATCGTAAAATCAGAATTGAGTTGTGTAAAAGAAACGCCTGCATAGAATAAGGCAACGAGGAAGGCATAGATCAACCAGCCTTTGGTTTTAACGGACATTGGTAAAAGGTTCTATTACCGATTAGTCCTCAATCGGTGGGTTTATAACACGGAAGCGCCTGGACTAAACTAAATTTATCGTACCAGAGGCTCGGCAAAGGGCCCGTATAACAACAAACAAGTCTTCGTCCAGACGCTTCGCGCCGGACGTTGATCTCATTTGTTCTGTTATACTTATGAATTTTGCCGATTCCTGGTACAGAACAAATAAAGCAACGCTTTATAATCTTAATGATATGTAGTAGTAATGATACTGTCTATTTAGTTCCTCCTGTGTTGATTTGGAGCAAAGGTAAACAGTATCAGTGATAGGTTAAGCGACCTTGCGCAATTTTCTTTTAATTGCTTTGGGCTTGTGCTTAATGTGATGGAAGATGTGGTTCTTCAGACCGACTTCCTCTAAGAACTCGTAGAACTCTGAGCATTCAGTTACAATGTAGTCTGTCCTGACGCAATCCTCAATATTGATCGCTGTGGTAGTTGACATAGTTACCTTATAAAGAATGCGTAGAAACATCCCTGACAATGGTTCATATTCCAGGAAGCCGGGCTGGCTGTCACAGCCAAAGTTGATGGCAAGCTTATCGTCCTTATGACATTCAAGGCGCATGTATAGTAACGGGTTGATGAACTCGTGAACAATGGTGCCCTCGATGATTGGTACCTTGTCTTCACGGATCAGGCTGTAACGATGCGGGTCTTCAGGCAGTGTTGCCAATAACGCTTTAGTTTGTTTTAAGACCTCGAAATATGCTGCCTTAACGCAATCATTATAAGTTAAGCCTCGTAGGTCTGTAGTGATGGTACTTTTCATTATTGTAATTGGTTGAAGTAGTTGATTTCAATTAGTCTGATTAGCGGAACGAAGTAGGCAGAATCAAGGTAAGGCTGATCTCCAAAGGCTTGATGTAAGTAGCATTCTTGCCTGAACCAATCGTATTCCATAAGCTCTTGCACAAATGGCCACTCTACGAGTACGTAAGTGCCGGTTGAGATTTTATCGATGATCGCTGATAGTGGTGTACTCATTAGGTTAACTTTTAAAATGAAAAAGCCTGAACGGTTTTGTCGCTCAGGCTTCATTGGGTTATGTGAAATGGGTTAATTAAGCTTGCTGTGCAGCATCAAAGCTGAGGATAGAGAAATATTTGGGATCGTCTTTGTAATACTGCCTCATGTCTTTGAAATAATTTGCCATGCTGTGTTCGATGGGTTTAGCCTTGCCGACAGTTCCAAGCATGGCTGCAATGGTCTCTTTAAACGGACTATCATCTATGTGGTAGTGTATTTCATACTCAAAGAAATGGTTACACTCTAATTCCATATATAAGGTACTGCATGCGATGATGTGCATAGTGCATGGGTTCTCAGAGTTATCATGTCGCCAATCTCTGTCATAGAAATATTCATTCTGCTGTGCATAGAGCTTGCGGATTTTATTACGGATGGTCATGAAATGCTTCTCATGAAGCCAATTGATGCCAATGTTGTTCTTGCCCATGTGATGGTACTTAGCAACCTTCCAGCGTTTAGCAACGCGATATTTTCTTATAGGCGTTTCAGGCTCTTCGGGTATGAACTTGTAGAGCTTGTTGGGATTGAACTCAAAATGCATGGTTAAAGGTTGTTAGTGGGTGATTGGAAAAGTTAACTTTTAAGGATGATGAGACAGTTGGCATGCTTCTTAGATAGGCTGTGAGGTAACTTTGCGCTACGCTATAAAGTCCGCTTTTTGCGGATCGACAAACAGCCTGAGCGTGCTCAAGCCATATATAAAATGAATTTTCCAGAGTGAAGGTTCGGGGCGTGTAATCAGACCCAGTGTCATGTTCAAACCATGCACAACTTTTCAAATTGGTAAATGGTTACCAAAAGCAGTGGGCTATATATGAGTCGCTTCTAAATAGTTCAAGGGCGGGGGAAATTGGATACAGATACGCATATGTGGATGGGTACCTATGATCTAATGCATTGCGTGATTAGCATTAAAATTGTAGAATAACGTTAATACTGGTGTGCCCTTATGCCATGCTTGAAGATATAATCTTTTATGCTATCAGATTCCAATATTGTTTATATTAGACGTATCTTATAATTACTTCAACTCACTTTGACTTTGCGCAATACTAATATGATAACAACATTAGAAGAACTTAATCAGAAGATCGACGAACTTAAAGCAAAACGAAACGTCAGTAAGGTTATCATTACAACTCATGATAACTTTTACAAGATAGATGCATATTACATAGGCGCAGTAATGATTCCCGGTAAGATTATTGTAGATCCAAAAACTAGAAATGCTGTATTGATGAGAGGCCCTATACTAGTAGAAAGCTTTGAAATTAGAAAGCACATAATTAAAGTATCTGAAGGCGACTTGAATAAGGAACTTCTTTTAAGTGAGTACACTTTCTCATCATGAAATTAGTATTCACTAACCATTGAGATTAAACTATTAGTAAAAGTAAGATTGCGGTATACCATTTGCTGATACCATGTCCAGTAAATAGAAAAGGGCATATACCCTCAGTTAACAAGTGGACATCAAAAAAATTAATTAAATTAATTAACTCAATCAATTAGTTATGTCCAGAGATTAACACGGGGTATATACCCTTACTTACAAAGTGGACACGTTAAAAGTTGTGAACGTATCCTAACACTTCATACCCTCTTAACCAGTTGCCATTTTCATCTTTACGAATCCTGGTACGCTCAGATAGTATAGCACCATTGCGAAGTAGTTGAATAGTTGGTTTGAGGTCGGTCAAGCCCGTTTCTGTAATTCCTTTAGTAAGTAACGGTTCTATCTCCTTACTGGTGTAACCTTTTATTTTAAAAGTTCGCTGTATGTACCTGATGATTGGTAGTAACCGCTTCAAGCCTTGAGATTGCTCCATCTGTTTGGAAATTTTGTTGATGTTGTAATCTAATTTTGAGGCATTCTCTAAGCCATATTGGTCTATGACCGACATCTGATCCGGGTAACTAAATCTCAATAATGGCAGGTTCACACTGCGGTTGAATGTGCTTTCGCTTTCCATTATCTCTTTAAGCCGCTGACTGACGAAATCGTTCACTGTAGTATAAGCGGTTTGATCGCTTATGTTCTGTAATTGTTCGTCGGTTAAACTATACGCTACAAACTTTGATTCCTCTGTAACAGTAAAATGAGAGACTGTTTTGTACCGCTCTATCAATGAAGTGGAAGCTTGGTAGTAGAGTTTCACTTGCTCTTTATACTTGAAGTTGTCCACCATAAAATAATTCAGGTTGCTGTCTCCCTTTCTTAAGAAGTAACCAAAGCCATTGATTTTCAATATTTCGTCAATGAAACTGTTAATGTATTCGATATCAGAGACTGGTTTAAAGGTTGAGATAAACTCGTGCAGTTTTCGCTTATCTTCCAGTATCGCCATAACCTCTGTTTCATTGAAGCTAGTCAGCTTTGAGTTGTAATTTGATATGTGATAAGCATCTTTTTTAACAATGATATCCGCCTCACCTTCTATCCGTTCAGGCTTTCTGAACCTTCCTACGATCTGTACTGCTTCTGTTGCGGGGTCTATTACAGAATGCTCCACAGCAATTACATCTGATAGAATAATGATGATGGGGTCGCAATGGTAATCCTCATAGTCTATGTCTACTGCTGAGAAAAAGCGATTGGTTAAGAAATTGTATTTTGCAAACTTGTCGTTGATCTGATCGTAAGCATGCTCAATGCCGTTTCGTCTTAAGTCCTTTGCACTCGTTTCAGAGCAGTAAACCGCATAATCGGTAAGCTTCAAACCTTTGATGATGTTACGTATACGCTTGGTTGATTTAAAGAAGATGAAATAGTTTCTATCTCTGTCTGCGCTGGTGCTGCTATACTGATCCAATATGGACTTAAGTTGATACACAATGTTATTAGTTGTAAACACTGTTATCGCTTGCTCGTGATTGTATGCGGGTTTGATGTTGATGTGAGTGAAGTCTTTGAAACGCGGGTCACTTGGAATAATCGGAGTTGCGGAGATGAATGCTTTACCATTAAAAGTAAAGAAAGCATCAATAGGATCAATAATACCTTCGCGGAAGCCCACGTCTTGTACCGCTTTCTCGCACTCATCGAATAACAGGAAGTAGTCCGAATAGATGCTGTCACCGATTGCCTCTATCACTTTCCAAAAGCTTTCAGGTGTGGTGATTATCTTTTTATATCCTTTGCGGTTGGCAACATAATTCCTGATGTCTTGAACAGTTACATCTTCATAAACACCCAATACAACTTTGTTCTTGCGCGCTTTGCCATTCATTTTATTGCACTTCCCTATGATGACAGGTAAATTATGTTCCACAATCAGACTGTTGCGTTTAAAGAATAATTCGAGGTGAGTTGCACCACATCCTGTTACCTCTTTGTTGTTGATACTGTTTGTTGGTATGCCTTCACTTTTAAAAGGTTCTAATTGACCCAGGAACTGGTTAAGTGCTAACCAATATGTTTTAGTTTCCATAAATTTTATAATGAGATTGCTTTCAGTTCCATCACGTGAACTGTTCGGTATAGTATTAAGTTAATGTTTAAGGAACCCGGCAACGGACTCGCTGCCGGGTGTGATTGTGAATTGTTAGTCGTTCATTGCTTCTTCAACCAACTGGTCGAGCGTAAAGCCAACCTTGAACTGACCATCCATATAGTCTTTAAGAAACTGTTTCATGTTACCTTCCAGGATGTATTTAAACCCAACGGTAGCATTAGATTTAAGGAAGTTAACAAAGGTGTACGGACGATCTGCTTTGTCTAAGCGGGTCACGATACTGCCTATGGTGCGATCACCATTCTGCATGCACTCGAACACGCCGTCGAGTTGTTCGATCTCAGGCTCTCTGAGCCTTTCTGCAAATTTTACAAACTCATCCGGGTTACTGTAAGGCTTGTCACCTTCTTTACCAAGAAATTGTTTCGCTGTTAAAACAATACTGCTACCACCTTTGGTAGACTTAGCGTTTGCGCCATGTAGGCGCATAAAAACTTTATTCATTTGTAATAGTATTGGAAACTCATGCACTATGCCTGGGAGAGTCTACATCCCGACAGACCGATGTACTTCTAATTAAGATCTCTGCAGCAATCTTGTTGTCAGCTGTTGTCCCTGTCTGTGTTACAAAAGAGTTTAGGGGAAAAAGATTTTGAAAGAGCCGGCTATAGATGGACGCAATGCTATATTAACTCACTGTTTATCAGTAAGAATAGTTTAAATTAGTTGTTTGTGAAGATTTTCTTTGAAAACTAAATTTCCCCGACATCCTTCATCATCAGCCTTACAGTCTCTGTAGTGATGCCATTATCCATGTAGAATCGTGTGAGGTAACTGTAGTCTTCGGGTACCGGTGTCGGTTTTCTCAACCGAAATGCCTTGAACAACGCGAAGTATTCAAATAGGAATGAGGCGATATCAGCTTTGGTCTTATAAATTTTTTGTTCTTTAAGGTAGTCACCAACCATGACACCAACCCTTGCAAGCGATGTAGGATTGCTTAATGCACGTTTCTTATACTGCTTGTACACCTTCTTCATTTCAGTGATATCAAAGTCGCTTTTAACGAACTCCTGGTAGAATATCGTGTTATGCTGCTTATGTTCCTCTAACATTGCAGTAAGGGTATAGGTAATGAGTTGTTCCCGAAATCTCTTTGGCAGTTCAATACTGTTAAGCGGTTCCCCTGAAATGCTTCTTAACAACCTTTCTTCGTTCGCTGTAACATTAAAAGTTAAATCTTCGGGAACATAAAGCTCCTTACCAAACACATCAACTCTTAAATATTTAACAATATCTTCCCGGTTCTTCTCTTCAGGCACGAACTCTATCAGATCTTCATACTCCATCGTTTCAAGCAATTCAGTCTTTGCGAAAAAATATTCCTGGGTGTATGCGTCGAAGACCTTCTTATACTCAGGCTTCTTCTCCATCATCTCAAAATGCGACCAACAGTTATTAGAGAAGTCCATAATAAACCTTGCATAGTCAAGCAGTCTGTTAAAACGGTTGTTTTCTATACTCTGCTTCTCAAAGTCCTCATGAAGAAATAAAATCAAGTATAGTAATGGGTCAAGGTGCATTTTGTCGATGCCTCTGTTGTCAAGCACCGCATGAAACGCATTTAGAAAGGACTCTACCTCGTTTACAATTTTGAACTGTGTACCGTACCTGCCTCCGAATTGGTGCTCAACAGTGTCTGGTGCATCTTTCCATAAACTATTTCTAAATGCTTCATTCGACCCTTTAAATGGATCGATAAGACGATGCTCGTGTATGCGAGCTATGGTGGCTTTAGGAATTTTTAAAGTAAAGGAGTAGTATTGAGCTTCTGACATGGTATTACAATTTTCAAAGATGTTAAAATCTTTGAAAAGAAGGTAGCAGAGCTATTAACTCTACTACCCTTTAATGCCTAAAGCTTCTTGTTTAGCTTTTTGATATGTCGTATGACAGAATCTTTAACAACCTTGGCGTAATGCTGCTCTGTGGTAGTTGTCTTACTGTGCCCTAAAAGAAACGATACAATTTCAACAGGTATATCGTTATTGAGCAAAACAGTTGATGCAAAAGTTTTTCTTGCAATATGATGTGTAAGGTGTACATTAATGCCTGCGACTTCCGCAACCTCCTTAAGATAAGAGTTCATCTTCTGATTAGAGATAACGGGTAATAGCAAACCTTCATTTAATGGGTAACCATATTTCTTCAATATCTTCATCGCTTTTGGGAGAACCGGAACCGCAATAGGCCTTTGAGTCTTTTGCCTAACCATATCAATCCAGAGTATTCCGTTATCATCTAATTGTAGGTGTTCTGTACTAAGCAAAGCAGCTTCGTTATAAGCTAAACCTGTATAGCACGAGAATATAAAACAGTCTCGAACAACACCCAGGCGCTCCTGTGCAAACTTATGAACTTCCAGTTTCTTTAACTCCTGGCTACTGAGAAACACGACCTCCTTTGTATACTTCTTCTTTTGATAAAGGATGAACGGGTCTGATGCAATCCACCCATTACCTACTGCGATCTTGATGACCTTCTTAACTCGTTCGATCACCTTATTGATGGTGTTTTGATTATGCCCTTTCTCAACTTTGAGGTAGTGGTCAAGGTCTTGGAGGAACCTCAGCTTTATCTCAACCAACTGGTAGTCGCTTAGGTTATAAGCGGATTGAATGAAGTCTTCTACATGCTTTTGTATCACTACAAATTTATCATAGGTAGCTTTTACATAATCTTTGCCAACAAGTTCTTTCATCTTCTCATTATGATACTCGAAAGCTTGCACGAGAGTTTTGTACTCCCTGTCATTACCTGCGTAGCGGTTATAAACGCTCTCTACTGTGAATGTGTAGGTCTCTTTTGCAATTGCATCGTATGCCTTTATAAGGTTAACACGAATTGTTTCAAGCCCGGAATTGACGTGCTGGGCATCTACCGAAGTTCCTCGATAGCGTTGCAACTGCCTGTTCCAACTATCCTCTTTAAGGAAGAAGCCTGTTGAGAATTGTTTCCGCTTACCATCTAAAGTAAGTCTGCAGAAGATTGGCATTGTGCCTTTTTCATTTGTCTTTGACCTGTACAGAAAGAACAGGATGTGAATGTTGTGTACCACTTGGTTTCACTGATTAAAAATAAAGAAATCAGAGTTCGATACTTTGTATTGATACACAGTGGATTATGAAGAAACGGTACATGTACCTCGAAGGGCTTTTGTGTACCTTGCGCTGTACCTCGGTCAGGTACTAACTGAGTAGTCCTGAAATAGGTTGACTATTTTTTGATTGCACAAACATTGATAAAAAAGCTCAAACATCCACTAAAGATGTTTGAGCTTTTTTGTTGTATGTCCTTAGTTTGATGGCTTGCTGGTTGTGCATTTGCTTTGGTGTAAGCATACTGCAGCTTAGGTGTGGTCTTTGATTATTATAAGTAACTATACTTTGGTCGGTTTGCAATGAGGCGTCTATAAGATCCTCCATTTGATCTGACAGGCCGAACTCATCTTTCAGAATACCATTTACTCGTTCGGCAATAGCATTTTCATAAGGGTCACCATTTTCTGTCATAGATATTCTTATTCCATTTCGAATAAGACAAGATGTATAAAGCTTACTGCAATACTGTAAACCGCGGTCTGAATGATGTATCAACACATTACTTTTATATTGCCGGTTCTCAATAGCCATTTGTAAGGCTTTAAGTGTTGAAGCTGCTTCCATGTTGTTGCAGAGTTCATATCCCATAATGCGTTTGGAATAGGCATCTGTAATTAAATGAAGATACAGATTGCCATCCTTTGCATCCAGGTAGGTAATATCGGCTACCCAAAGCTGTTCAGGACGAACAATGAGCATCTCTTTGATCAGATTAGGATATTTGCGCAACCAGTGTTTTGAGTTAGTCGTTAAAGTATACCTTTTCCGTTTTAAAACAAGCAACCCTTCGTCCCGAAGCAGGTCAAATAGATAATCCCTGCCTATCAAGACATTATTTTCTTTTAGCAAATAGTGAAGTTTGCGTGTGCCTAATCGCGGCATACTTCTGCGTAATTGCAAGACCGATGCTCTGGCCTGTTTGCGTAAAATAATCTTCTCTTGTCGTTGCTTAATCTGTTTATAGTAAGCCTGTTTACTCAGGCCAAACAATACGCAAAACATACTTACTTTTCTTGGATACATTTTGGCAAGCTCACTGATTGTTTGGCGCCGTCTTTTTTTAAGATGTTTATGCCATCTTCCTTTTCAGCAATCTCAATCAATTTCTCGTAAGCCACTAATTTAAGCTTGGCTTCTTCCAGTTGCTTCTCCAGGTCTTTGATACGTTGTTTTTGTGGATCTTTCATCGGCCGGCCTAATGCACCTTTTTCAGGATGGTGCAATTTACCATACTTACGGCACCATTGCAATATCACTGAATTGCCGCCTAAACCATATTTGGCTTGTAACTGATCTTTGTTCAAAAACCCTCGTTCATATTCCTGAACAACTTTCTTTTTGAACGATAAACTGTAGCGCCCGCCCGGGCTTACATGTTTTGATTTAATTCTTTGACTTTCCATTTGTTGACTATATTTTAGTCAACTTTTTTCAGGACGAGACAAACTAAACAAAAAAGCCTCTCAGATTGCTCTAAAAGGCTTTTTATTTCATTTGGGTAGCGGGAGCAGGACTCGAACCTACGACCTTCGGGTTATGAGCCCGACGAGCTACCAACTGCTCCATCCCGCACTACGTTGCTTTTTTTATTGGACTGCAAAGATATAATTCGTTTCTTTGTAGTCCAAATAAAAAATTAAATATTTTTAAATGAGTCATAAGGCAGGTTTTGTAAGCATTATTGGTAAACCCAACGCAGGTAAGTCAACTTTGATGAACGCGCTGGTGGGAGAAAAAATGTCCATCATTACCCCCAAGGCGCAAACTACCAGGCACCGTATTCTGGGTATTGTTAATACAGACGAATATCAGATTGTGTTTTCTGATACCCCCGGTGTTATTAAACCGGCATACATGCTGCAAGAAAGCATGATGCACCAGGTAGAAGGCAGCATTGTAGATGCCGACCTTATTTTGCTGGTTACCGATATTAACGAAAAATACGACGAAAGCGATGTAATGATCAAGCTGCAAAAATCGGAAGCGCCGGTTGCTGTACTGATTAATAAGATTGACCAGAGCGACGAGGAAGCCGTTAAGCAGAAAATAGCCTACTGGCAAGAAAAATTAAATCCGAAAGTAATTTTCGCCATCTCGGCCCTGCATCAGCATAACGTTAAGGCTATTATGGATTTCATTATCGAAAACCTGCCCGAGCACCCGGCTTATTACGAAAAAGATTTCTTGACAGATCGTAACGATCGCTTTTTTGCGTCGGAGATGATCCGTGAGCAGGTGTTTAAACAGTACAAAAAAGAGATCCCATATAGTACCGAAGTTATTATCACCAAGTTTGAAGAGGGCGATAAGCTATACCGCATCAGCGCAGAAATTATTGTAGAACGCGATTCGCAAAAAAATATCCTGATCGGCAAAAACGGCGAGATGCTTAAAATTGTGGGTACTTATGCACGCCGTAGCATGGAAGAGTTTTTTCAAAAGAAAATATTTCTGGAAACGTTTGTTAAAGTAATTGCCGATTGGCGCAGCAAAAAGAACTACCTGAAGCAGTTTGGGTACGAAGATTAAGAGAGAAGCAAGATACAAGAGCCAGGAAACAAGATGCTTGGCGACTGATGTAAATTGCATAATAAGAAAGTAAGAATTACTTAACTTACAGGTAGTAAGTTTAATATAAATAGGAACACAAGGGTTACCACAAGCAAGTCCATTTTTACTTGTTCACTGGCTCTTGGTTCTTTAATCCCCAAAAAATGAGCAATATAGTAGCTATTGTAGGGCGCCCAAACGTGGGCAAGTCAACCCTATACAACCGCCTGACCGAAACCCGTAAAGCCATTGTTGACGACGTAAGCGGTGTAACCCGCGACCGCCATTATGGTGTGGCCGAGTGGATTGGCCGTAACTTTACCGTTATTGATACCGGTGGTTATGTGGCCAACAGCGAAGATGTTTTTGAAGCCGCCATTCGCGAGCAGGTAACCATTGCCATTGAAGAGGCATCTGCAATTTTATATGTAGTTGATGTTACCACCGGTATTACCGACCTTGACGATGAGATTGCCAATATACTGCGTAAAGGTAAAAAGCCGGTATTTGTAGTGGTAAACAAGGTAGATAACACATCATTAAATGCCGATGCTACCATCTTTTACAGCTTAGGCCTGGGCGAAATCTACAGTATCTCATCAATGACAGGTTCTGGCACTGGTGAACTGTTAGATGCAGTTGTTAAAACTTTTGATGATGATGTGGTAGAAGAAAATACCCTCCCTAAATATGCCATTGTTGGTCGACCGAATGTGGGTAAATCATCTATCATTAACGCGCTGATTGGTAAAGATCGTAACATCGTTACCCCAATTGCCGGTACCACCCGCGATAGTATCCATATTCACTTTAACCAGTACGGTCACGATTTTATGCTGATTGATACGGCCGGTTTACGTAAAAAAACCAAGGTGAAAGAGAATATCGAGTTTTACTCGGTAATGCGTACCATTAAAGCGCTGGAAGAAGCAGACGTAATTATCCTGATGATCGATGCACAGGAAGGTATCGAATCGCAGGATATCAACATTTTCCACCTGGCCGAGAAGAACAAGAAAGGCATCATGGTGGTGGTTAATAAATGGGATTTGATCGAAAAGAATAACAAAACCGTTAAAGTTTTCGAAGAAACCATCCGCGAAAAAATTGCCCCGTTTGTTGATGTGCCTATCGTATTTACATCAGTAACCGAGAAGCAGCGTGTATTGAAAGTGCTGGATGTAGCTAAAGATGTTTTTGAAAACCGCGCCAAAAAAGTGGCTACCTCAAAACTAAACGATATTATGCTGCCAATTATCGAGAACTATCCACCACCGGCATTGAAAGGCAAGTTTGTAAAAATTAAATACGTTACCCAAATCAATGGTACATCGCCAATGTTTGCATTTTTCTGTAACCTGCCGCAATATATTAAAGAACCTTACCGCCGCTTTATAGAAAACAAGCTGCGCGAAAACTTCGATTTTACAGGCGTGCCAATCCAGATCTTCTTCAGGCAGAAATAGGTTTTAGAAGACAATCAGGAATCGAGCGTCAAGAATCAAGATATTGAACGGCCATGGAGTTTAGCTACTTTATGGCCGTTTTTGTTTGGGTGTCCGTCCGTTTTCCTGGCCTTATGTATTGAGGGACAAGCGGACACCCTATATTGTCTCTAAAAATTACTGCTTGACCCACCCCCGCCAAAACTTCCCCCGCCAAATCTGCTGCCTGTGTCTGGTGGTGCTACCGGGGTAGTAATGGTTTGTGCTACAATTAGCCCCTCTACATTTAACTTATCCAGCACATGTGCTGTATTGCTTTCGGCATAAGTGATGCCGTGCTTGGGCGTTTTAAGGTATTTGATGATGCCATAAGTAAGGGCGAGAATAACAGAACCACCGATAGTTAAAGCGGCTTCGGCAGATAAAATGTGATGATAATATCTAAAAGTAAATACAGCTGCTGCTACAAGTAGCAGGCCTAAGCGCAGCAGGATAGTATCTTTTTTAACCAGGCCACGGCCAATGTAGGCAAAGGGCAGCAGGATAGTAAAAATCCAGAAGATAAAGCCGAAAGGTATTGGAGCAGTATCGGGCAAATGATTAAGTTCGCTGCCCAGTTTTTGTACCACATAATAGTTAACCGACGCGTAGGCTATTACCAGGCCCACAAGCTGTGCAGTAATAAGGCATTTGGTGTAATATTTTGCTATTAACTTTCGGCTCAATTGCAAGGCAATAATGTAAACAGCTACCGATGCAATCAGCAGCGCAAAAGGCAATGTAAGCATGCCGAAAGAGCCCAGACCCCTCCATGCGAAAAATATAAAGCTTAGCAATGATGCACAGGTTACGGCGCTCATCAATACATCTGCAAACCTAATACTGAGGTAAAGGCTAAGCGCAAATACAAACAAACTGCAAAGGGTATAATGCTGGTGCTGATAATCATTTACAGCCCATACAAAGCCCCCGATAACATAAGCTGCCGACATCCACAGCAAAACCTCATCTACCCCCGAGTGGAAATAATTTTTCTGTTTTACCATGGTTTCTAACATCGCGTAGCAGCCAATTCCTAAAAATATGGGCAATAAAAAAAGAGCTTCATTCTTAAAAATATCGGCAAGTACCAAACTGGTTAACCCGGTAGAAAATATTACGATAATAAAAGTGAGTATACCAAATCCCGCGCGTGCCAGCAGGCTGTGCATATTAAAACCAACAGGGTATTGGTTTTTAATGGCTTTTTTTTCTTCGGGGGTTATGCAACCGGTATGTAGGTTGTCGGTTTGTTGGTGTATCAGCAAATTATCCAGCCAAAATTTATCGTAAATAATCATGCCTGTAGTTTTTTATTGAGTTTGATGAGATAATTAATCAGCAACACTGCCGAGCCTATAGCGTATATTGAGATTGGATAAAACCACAGCGCATTGGGCATTAATGTAAGTACCCTTATTACCAAACTGCTTAGCCCAATATAGCTATACAGGCTTGCCAGTAGTATAAAGTAAATTTGCTTGTTGCGGTAAGCATCCCAAAAAATAAGCGCAGCTACCGCAAAAAAAACCAGTAACCATAATAAAGAAAATTGGCTCTCATAATTAAAAAAATAACCTGCCAGCAAGGCTGTTAAGCTTGCATATACCCCATAATGCTGATAGCTGAACTTAAAATGCTTTTTAAAAATAAACCACTGTGTTAACCAGGCCGCCAACAGCAGCAACAAGCCAAAGCCCAGGTAAGTAAAAATAATGGTTTCGCTGTTAAAGGTATGGGCAAACAGCAATTGTTTTGGCGTAACAGATACACCCATCCACAAGCCCAGGTTAACAATAGCCATGTTTAAAATGCCTACATGGTCAAAATAATAAGCAATGTAAAACAGCAATAGCATGGGTACAAAGGTGGCCATGCCGTAATTGCCGCCAAAAACGTTGTATTGGTATTGCAAATAGCCTATAAACGTAACCAGGGTAAGGGTACCCAGTAACAGGATATAATCAAAAAAAGCATTCTCGGTTTGTACTCTTGCCCTGTTAAAAGGTTTTTTATGCCTCAAACAATACGCAAAGCAACCGGTACTAATTAAGGCAATAAAAGCCAGGATAGCCTGGTGGCCAATGGTGTCAATATTCTTATAAACAAAAATACCCAGGCCCGATGTTAGCAATAAAATACCAACATAAAGCAGCGTCTTTACCTCCCAGTGAATGGAAAATAAAGAATTAGCATTCTGTTCTTTATTTTTTTCGAACGATTCATCGCTGATTAAGCCATCAGCATGCAAGGTTTCGAAGGTTGAGTTATCAGGCATCGGTACATAAATATAATAATAAGCGCTGGAAAAGGTAATCAGGAATCGTGACCTGGAATTTAGTTTCGAAAGTAGAGTTATGAGTTAGTGAAACTAAAACTCAACATTCAAAACTCACAAGTAGACTGTCCGTCCGTTTGGGGAGGGCCCTTTTGCATGGACACCCTCCCGGACACCATTTTCGCTCTTGATTCCCGACTCCCACATCACCACGCAATCCCCATATTCTCAAACATAAAGGCCCATTTATCGGCCTGCTGATTAATTACCTGGGCGGTGCTTTGGCCTGCGCCGTGGCCTGCATTGGTTTCGATGCGGATAAGTACCGGGGCCGGGCCTTGCTGTACTTCCTGCAACCGCGCTGCAAACTTAAACGAGTGGGCAGGTACTACGCGGTCATCATGATCTGCCGTGGTAACCATGGTAGCCGGGTAACTGGCCGGTTTCAAGGCATGGTATGGCGAGTAATGGTACAGGTAGTTAAACATCTGCTCGCTGTCTTCGGCGGTACCATAATCATATGCCCAGCCTGCGCCTGCGGTAAATTTGTTGTAACGTAGCATATCCATAACGCCTACAGCCGGGAAAGCCACCTTGCACAGGTCGGGGCGCTGTGCCATGGTGGCGCCAATTAACAGCCCCCCGTTCGAGCCGCCCGAAATAGCCAGATAATCGTGCGAGGTATATTTATGCTGAATCAGATATTCGGCCGCGGCAATAAAATCGTCAAACACGTTTTGCTTTTTAAGTTTGGTACCTGCCCGGTGCCAGGTTTCGCCATACTCGCCCCCGCCACGTATGTTGGGCACGGCATAAATGCCACCATGCTCCAGCAGCACAATGTTACTGGTGCTAAAAGCAGGTGTAAGGCTTACCCCGAAACCACCGTAAGCATACAGCATAGTTGGGTTATGGCCATTCAATACCATGCCCTTTTTGTAAGTAATAATCATCGGGATGCTGGTGCCATCCTTCGATTTATAGAAAACCTGTTTGCTCTCATACAATGCAGGGTCAAACTGTACATTAGGTTTTTTGTAAATGGTTGATTTACCTGTGCCTATATCATATTTAAATATCGTGCTTGGATAAACATAGCTGGTAAAAGTATAATACAATTCCTTCTCATCCTTTTTAGCGCCGAAGCCTGCTGCGGTACCCACGCCAGGCAGTGCTACCGTGTGCTCCAGCTTACCATCCATATTGTACTGCAATACCAGCGATGTAGCATCTTTTAGGTATTCGGCAAACAGTTTTTGCCCGCCGGTACTTACCGTTAAAGCATTTTTGGTTTGGGCAATCAGGTCTTTCCAATGGGTTACACCCGGGCTGGCGGCATCTACCGTAACCACACGGTGGTTAGGCGCATATAGGTTGGTGTAGATGTACAGCTTGCTGCCTACGTTATCTATAATGCTGTGGTCGTTATCAAAGTTGTTTACAATGTTTACAATGCTGCTGCCCGGCTGGGTCAAATCTTGCATGTACAATTCATTGCCTGTGGTGCTGTTGGCGGCAGTAATTACCAGGTAACGCTCATCTTCTGTTAAATAAGCGCCAATATAGCGGCGTGGGGTTTGCTCGCCGCCGAAGATTAGCTTATCGCTGCTTTGGGGCGTGCCCAGCTTATGGTAAAACAATTTGTGGTACTGTGTCAGCCCGCTCAGCTGGCTGCCCTCTGCGGGCTTGTCGTAGCTGCTGTAGTAAAAGCCATCGTCGCCTTTCCAGGCTATTCCGCTAAATTTTACATCGCGCAGGGTATCGCCTACAATGCTTTTGTCTGATGCTTTCAGGATAATTACTTTGCGCCAGTCGCTGCCACCTTCAGAGATCTGGTAAGCAGCCAGGCTGCCATCCTTGGTAAAGTCGAGGCCCTGTAACGATGTGGTGCCGTCTTTCGAAAACCCGTTAGGGTCTAAAAAAGTTTCCGGTTCCTGGCCTTCTTTCTGGCGGTAAATTACGCTCTGACTTTGCAAACCGCTGTTTTTGCTGAAATAGGTCCATTCGCCCTGCTTTTGCGGAGCGCCAAATTTTTCATAGTTCCACAACACTTCCAAGCGCTTACGGATGGCATCGCGAAAAGGGATCTGATCCAGGTAAGCATGCGTAACCTTGTTTTCGGCCTGCACCCAGGCTTTGGTATCCTTGGCGCGGTCGTCTTCCAGCCATCGGTATGGGTCGGGCACGGCGGTACCGAAATAAGTATCAACGGTTTCTACCTTTTTGGTAGCCGGGTAAGGTAGCGTTTTCATAGTATTTTGGGCAATGGCCGATGTACCCAACAGGGCAACCAGCGGTAAACACATCAATGGTTTCATTAATATGAGGGTTATGTGAAAGGCTAATATAAGAGGTTTAGCATCAAGAGTCAAGTTGCGAGTTTTAACCCACTTGTCATTCAGAGCGCTAGCGAAGAATCTTCTGCTACTAGCCCTGTCCGTCCGTTCGCAGGTGCGACATTGCCTGACAAAAAGCGGACAGTCTCTATACATTTACTCACCACCCGTCATGCCGAACTTGTTTCGGCATCCCACAGGACAGGTAGCCGGCTTTGCATACTGTATACTTAGCACCCGTCATGCCGAACTTGTTTCGGTATCCCACAGGACAGGTAGCCGGCTTTGCATACTGTATACTTAGCAAGTGGGGTGCCGAAACAAGTTCGGCATGACGGGTGGATAAAAGCCGCAATAAGCTACGTGCAGCCGCCTTAAATGGTCCCAGCAGGGTCTCTCGGAGAGGACCCTGCGCCTTAGGGCAGGTTGTAGAAAATCAATTACGCTAAACAAGCTAGAAGTAGAACGCTGGGTACTAGACCCTGCGGGAACGGGAATTTTAATGGATAAAAGTGGAACGTTCCACATGTGCCACCTGTTCCACTTTACAGACTTAAAAGCAATTATTATACCATGTGGTATATTTATAACGATCTAATTATAAATTATTTAAATAGATTTATTGCCAATTTTTGAATTGATGCCATGTTCCACTTTTACAAACATAAAAGTCATTTTTTGTGACAAAAACTTGTCAGCGAACATGATGAATTGCTATTCAGATCTTTCCCGTGTTAGGAGTATAAGTAATTGCATTGGCTGGTCCGCGGAAATCTTTGTCGGGGGGCATGCCTTTTGAGGGTGGCTTTATAAAACCATGCCCTACGCCCATTTGTCATTCCTGGCATGGAGGTATCTTCTTCACCCTGCCCAACCATAAGGTATCTCTTTATTTGAAAACGAAAGTTCCTTCGCCCTGCCGCAACCGGCAGTCCCGCTTTACGCTCTACTGCGTGCCGCTGCAATCGGGTTTAGGGGGTGTCCGTTTACAGATAGGACACCGCCGGACAAAAGTAAGCTCTAGGAACTTCGGATTCTCTCCGCCCGTCATGCCGAACTTGTTTCGGCATCCCACGTGCTAAGTGTACTACATGTAAAGCCGGCGATGGCCCTGTGAGATGCTGAAACGAGCTTGATGTGGTGGGAGTGCTTAAATGGACACGAGCGACACGCTCGCGCCAGCACAGGGGGAGCTCATTAATCCTGACGAAATAAATACAAATTAATAATCTTCCGGCCTAAAGAGTGGTGCCCTTAATGCTCATAATCCCACAAGCGAGACGCTTGCGGTAGCGGCGGGGGGATTACTTAAATGGATATGAGAGACACGCTCGCGGCAGCAAAGGGGGTATTGATATATAAATATTTAATAACTACATTTCGGAAACCTAATCTTAACTATAATTGGCAAATTCATATTTTGTATTTTCTGATACAATACTAAAAATAGACCGCTTTCATTTGTGTTCATGGGAGTTTGGAAATGAAACGGCATTGATAGAATTTGGATGCGAAATATTAACTGACACAATCAGGGCATTGAATACTATTACTTTACAATTGTACGTCCCATGGTTAAATACTAAACTCACCCCAACAGATTTATATGATAGGCTAAAAAAATCCAGCAATAGTAAATTTATTTTTAATGATTCTGTGAAAAGTACAGAGTCATTTGATGGAGGAGATAATAATAAGGGGGTTGTTCATACTTTCTCAGAACGCGATAAATTAGCCATTCTACCAATT
>NZ_MPPL01000001.1:5300849-5341157 GCF_001911425.1 Mucilaginibacter polytrichastri
CTTTTGAAACTATTCAAAAAGGTGATAAACTACTAACTATAAATGTTAACCTAAAGCATTTTAAGGCAAAAGCAAAAGATGTGAGTAAAATTTATATTAGATTTTACTTGGAACCGAATGTGAAACAGGTTTCGACACGTAAGGCGGGAGTTGGAAGAACTAAGATAATTTATGATATAAAGTTAAATGAATTAAGAAACCTTCCCAATGATTTAGAAAACGAAAGGCTTTGTCCAATAGAATGTTTTTTTTGCTTTAATATAATTCCTAATGACTACGACTTAGTTTCTTATGAGGCTGAAACATTAAAAAATGTTAGAAATCTTGAATACGAAGCTTTCAAAGCTTATTTACCCAATGCTCCCATTAAAGACGAAAAATTAATGGTGGTATTTAATAAACGATCGACAAAAGACAAATTCAAGGTATTCATTACGTTTTCCAAAGAAAGAATTGGAACAGGTCAATTTGCACTGGCCGTACTGATCAATTTAGTATGCGGTTTGCTATTAAGTTTCCCTACTTTCAAATCTAAAACAACTGATCTTGGGGTAATAGTTATACCCTTTGCACCACAGTTTTGGTTGGTGATAATAGTTATTATTATAGCAACTATCTATTTCTTAGGTTCATATCTTATTTCAAAAGCATTCCAAATGTTGGATAAAGCATTTGACTACTGTAAAAGCACATTTAAATGAAAGCGCTTTTAGATACTAATATAATTATCCATAGGGAAGCGGGAAGGGTTACAAATCAGGACATTGGCATACTGTTCAAGTGGCTTGATAAAGCAAGCTTTGAAAAATGCATTCATCCAATAACATTAGAAGAGATAAATAAAAATCCCAATAAATCGACTGTTGAGACATTTAACATAAAATTAGATAGCTATGTTCTTCTTAATACGACAGCTCCAATGCCACCAATCGTTATTGATATTTCAAAAAAACATGATATAAATGAAAATGATCGAAATGATACAATTCTTTTAAATGAGGTATTTTCAGAAAGGGTTGATTTGTTAATATCTGAAGATAACAAAATTCACAAAAAGGCTTTTGAGTTAGGTATTCAAGATAAAGTTTTTAAAATTAATACTTTTTTAGAAAAAATTACAGCAGAATACCCAGAGTTGGTGAACTACAAAGTACTAAGTGTTCGTCAAGAACTATTTGGTAACATTGATCTTTCTGACAATTTTTTTTTAACTCTCAAGGACGATTATCCAGGATTTGAAAAGTGGTTTAATAAAAAGGCTAACGAAAAGGCGTACATCACAATTAATAAAAGCAATAAAAAATTACTTTCTTTTCTGTTTCTAAAAAGGGAAGATGAGAAAGAAATTTATTCAGATATTGAACCACCATTTAGGCCTAAAAGAAGATTAAAGGTAGGAACCTTTAAAGTTGTCGGCAATGGTTTTAGACTGGGAGAAAGATTTTTAAAAATTATTTTTGATAATGCTTTAGCCAATAAAGTAGAGGAGATCTATGTGACGATTTTTCAAAAAAGAGAAGAGCAATTAAGATTAATTGAACTTTTGGAAGCTTGGGGATTTACAGTTTGGGGGATGAAGTCTAATGGTGAATATGTTTACATAAGAAATTTTTCAAAGACATTTGATATTAAAAATCCACGAGTTACATTTCCCTATATCCCAACATATACAAAAGCATTTTTAGTTCCTATTCATCCTGCTTATCACACTGAATTATTCCCCGATTCAATATTAAAAACAGAATCTCCGCTCAACTTTGTTGACGATGAGCCGCATAGAAATGCTATAAGTAAAGTTTATGTTTCGCGGTCATGGGAAAAAAATATAAACAAGGGGGATGTATTAGTTTTTTATAGAACAGGCGGATTTTATCAAAGTGTTATTACTACAGTGTGTATTGCTGAAGAAATTATCACCAACTTTGCCGATGAAGATGATTTTATTAGAATTTGTAAAAAGAGAAGTGTTTATTCAGAACAAAATCTAAGAAACCAATGGCGATCTAACCCCCGGAGCAGACCGTTTATCGTTTCAATGCTGTATACCTATTCATTTCCTCAACGGATTAATTTAAAATCACTAATTGAAAATGAAATAATCCCGAGTATCGAAGAGGCACCTAGGGGCTTTAAAGAAATTACAAAACAGCAACTTGAGAAAATTTTAAAATTAACAAATACAGATGCGAGTTATATTGTCAATTAAACCAGAATATGCAAATAAGATTTTTGACGGGACCAAGAAATATGAGTTTAGAAGAACAATTTTTAAAGATACTACAGTAAAAACTGTCATAGTATACGCATCGTCGCCTATGCAAAAAGTGATCGGAGAGTTTGAAATAGATATTATCTTAAATGATGGCTTAAATGATTTATGGGAGCAAACAAAAGATTTCGCTGGCATAACCCAAGATTATTTTTATGAGTATTTTTCGCAAAAACAAGAGGGATATGCTATAAAAATAAAAAATGTTCAAAGGTATCTCCAACCACTTTGCTTAAAAGATGAATATAACGTCAGCCCACCGCAATCCTTTTTATACGTATAATTATTGCCCCCCTCATTCTGACACGACCGTGTAGCTCGTGCCTATTGTTACACCCCCGCTTCCCCCCTAAACCTGATAGCAGCGGATACCGGCCTTCGCGGTTAAGGCCGGTGCGCGTATGAGCGGATAGCAGGGCAGGTGGCCCCGAAATGTTACTGCCTTCCGTTTACATAAAGCAATGATTGAAGGTGTGCATGATTGCATGATTGAGGGGTAAATCTTAACATGCTATTACACCGTTTGCCCGCCAACCGCAAAATAGGCTTCCAACTCTGCCAGGGTTGATGCATTGGTTTCGATGTCTTTAATAATCTTGCCTTTCTCCATCAGTAAAATACGGTCGCAAACATCGGTTACGTGGTTTAAATCGTGGCTGGATACCAGGGTGGTTACGCCTTTGGCATTCAGTTCCTTCAAAACATTCTTCAGGCGGATCTGCGTGCTTGGGTCAATATTGGCGAAGGGTTCATCCAGCATTAAAAACTCCGGGTTTTGCAACAGGCATGCCGCCACGCCAACTTTACACTGGTTGCCTTTAGATAGGTCACGAATATATTTGCCGCGTTTTAGAATCTCGCCGTTAAAGAAATCACTCATGGTAGACAAATAATCATCTACCTGTGCGTTGTTGTATTTGTGCAGGCCGCCAATAAAGTAAAAGTATTCTTCGGGGGTAAGGTAATCAATCAGGAAACCTTCATCCAGGTAAGCAGCTGTGTAGCTTTTCCAGGCTTCGTTACCGGCAACAGGTTCGCTGTTCGATAATACCTCGCCCTGGTCTGGGAGGATCAGATCCAGCATCATGCGGAATAAGGTGGTTTTACCTGCCCCATTATTACCAATTAAACCAATGCTTTCGCCTTTGGCAATGCTTAATTGCGGAATGTTTACTACAGGCACAGCTGCATAAACCTTTTTTAAATCTTTTATCTCGATCATAATTATTTAGCTCTAAAGCCTTCGGCTATGGTATATCTTTTGGTGATGAAATCTTTTTCGAGTTGTTTAATCCAGAAACTCCTGGTTAAAATAAATAACAGGCCTGTTAAGCCTAAAATAATAAGGGCCACATCGGGGTGTTTAAAAAAAGACAACGGCCAGTATATTAAATAAGGCCCCAGCATTAAGGGCAGTGCAAGCAGTAATTGGGTAGCGCCAACGCCTTCCCAGTTAAATGATGCACCTTTAGACAGGTCGATGCGTCTGTAATTGCGGTTGGCAAAGAACAACACAATGGTGGCGTTAACGCCCATATTCCACAGGTACATTATAAAATGGATAAACAAAATGTGCCAGCCGTAATACACATATGGGATGGTGAGTATAAAAACCAATGTGGATACCAGCGAAAACAATAGGTATTTTGCTTTAAAAAAGTCTCTGATAGTTACTTTACTTACCAATATGCCATCGAAATGGCCACCCTGCCAGCTAAACATAAACTGGCCGTAGTTGATGATGAAGATGCCGGTCATTAAAATAGCAGGCAGTAATTTAATAGCAGGCGAATTTTGATAAGCCGGGTTGGTATAAAATATCAATCCGTAAAACATAAATAACAGCGACATAACCAGGGACGAACGGGGGCGTTTATTACGTAGTATCAGTTTAATTTCGTTGGCTACAAGGTCGCCAATATGGCCAAAGTAACCCAGCAGCGGTATTTCGGTACTGCTTTTATAAGCCGATGCCTTGCGCGAGCCCAGCTCTTCGAGGTATAGGTTGCCCTTAAGGTACAGGAAGTTTAAATAATACATTACAGCACCAAGTAGTATTGGGAGTACCACAAAGGCAGGTTGCGCCAGCAGGTGCCCGAATAAAAAGCCGGATGCTTTACGGATAGAGTACAAATGCCACGAGAAATCGGCCGTGCTAATCAATATCAGTGCAGCGGCAGCAGCCAAAAAGATCCAGCCGTTTAAGTTTGATTTCCGTTTGATGTATAACGCCAGGTAATTATTAAATACCGTAAGCGCTGCTACGGCCAGTATAAACACAGCAGCCACGCCGGCGCCGTTTTCGTGCGCAATAATTTTAAGGGCGAAGGGTGTAAACAGAATAAGCGGCCAAAGGTTAAAGACTGATAAAATGGCGGTGAATGATAGGTAACCCACCAATGTATTCCGTTTTACCGGGAGGGTTAAATAGGGTTGTACCCGCAAGGTGGGCAGCTCTTGCAGTTGCAGGCGCATAAGCAGATCAAACAGGTAGTAATAGAGCAGGATACTGCAAAAGGCCGGGATCATATCTTCATCGGGCATGGCCTTATCAATGATCTTATCCATAAAAAAAGCGATTACCAATACATTTAATAGCAGGTATAAAATGAGGATTGCCATCACAATACGGATGGCCATATTTTTGCCTGTATTTTTTGATCGCCAGAAAGCCTTTAATTCGTGCTGTACAAAGGTTGATATCATATGTGATAAGATAACGGATGCCCGAAAACGTTACAATTAATAGCTCAATATAATTAATAAAATTTTCAGGAGCTATAGTTAGCAATTTTTTAAGCTGTAATGATAGCGCCGGCTAATGTCTGGAAGGATACCGGTTAAATGCTAATAGGTGTAAGGGCAGAAAGTCCTTATCTTCGCAAACTTATGCTGCTCACCATCTTATACCGCGACGAATACCTCATCGCTATTAATAAACCCCACGGACTGCTTGTTCACCGCTCTAAAATTGCCGATGATACCGATGTATTTGCACTACAGTTATTGCGCGATCAAATTGGTCAGCATGTTTACCCGGTACACCGCCTCGATCGTAAAACAGGCGGCATCTTGCTTTTTGCTTTAGATAAGGCTACCGATGCCAGCATGCAGCAACAGTTTATGAATAAGGAGGTTACTAAAAAATACCTGGCTATTGTGCGCGGTTATACAGACCCAACGGGCGAAATTGATTATGCCCTGCGTAAAGAAAACGGCACTTTACAAGATGCATTTACCGCTTATACTACCTTACACCAGGCAGAGTTGCAGGTGCCGTTTGGCGGGCATCCAACGTCGCGCTATTCATTGGTGGAGGCTACGCCTACTACCGGGCGCATGCATCAGTTAAGAAAACATTTTAAGCATATTTTCCACCCCATTATTGGCGACCGTACGCATGGTTGCAATAAACAAAACAAGCTATTTAATGAGCAATGGCAAATGGAAACCATGATGCTGCACGCCGCACATCTTTCATTTACACACCCGGTAACGGGCAAGGCCATTGAGATTGAAGCCCCGATACATGACGAGTTTAACCGGGTAATGAATTTAATGGGCTGGTAAATTAAGTACTTCTTTTACCATTTCAACCACATCGGTTATCATAGTTGGCTCTATCAATATTTTATCGTGCCCTGCGCCGTTGTAGGCTTTGGATGCAATGAAACTCCGGGTGGCTAGAAACTCTTGAAGGTATGGGTAGGGAGCAATTTTATCTTCCTCGTCATAGGCAACCCAGTGGCTCAGTCCGGCATCAAACTGATACCGGGCATCTAATGTAAAGTTCGAGAAAACATCATTAAATATCCGCCTGAAATCGGCGTAAAAAACTTCCTGCGCTTCTGCCGGTACTTCGTTGGCATTAAGTGTAGCTTTGAAATTTTCTTTGAGGTGTACTAAAGGGGTAAGGCTGATAAGTAGTTTGGGGTTGATGCCTGTCTCGGTCAAGGTAATTACATTGGCCATTACACCAAGCGAATGGCCAATCAGTACATCTGGTTCGCCATATTCGCCAATAATAGCTTTAATGGCTTGTACATACATCAATAGGTTAGCCATATCTGCCTCAGAGCTGCCATTACCTGGTGCATCAAAAGCAATAATCTGCGTGTCTGGAATTTCGCGAAGCGCGGTAATGAGTTGGTAATAGTCTGCCGCTTTAGAGGCCCAGCCGTGGGTTAACAGAATCTTCCGGGTACCTGTGCCCCATATAAAGCCGTTAAAACTGAGTTCTGTTTGGGTAAAGTAGGCATCCAGCGCTTTCAGGCTAAATGGAACAGCTTCGTCCAGCAAAAGATTAACAGGGTACCGCACCGGCATCTTGGGCGAGTAGCAGATCAGTTGCCACAATAGCTGATTGTATTGAGGGGAATTTTTGTCGGTAGTTGTTTTTATATCGTTGATAATGCGTTTCAACTTTTTCATAGGGCAGATATATACAATTGCAGTACAAAGCTAAAATAATCATGCGCTTTGTACTGCAACTATCCCGGTTCTTGAACAATAACCAAATTAGCTCCGGATAAGGTTGCCCGCCGGCTTTTTTGTGCCGAAACGGTTTTGCTGTATACGGTCGTACTCCTTTACATAATCGGGATGCTCGGTTTTCAATAGCCTATCCCACAATCTAAAATACAGGCCGTAATTACCTTTAAACTTGCTATGGTGTAAATTGTGATGCACCGAAGTATTTACTATTTCGAATAAAAAGCTATGCCTGAACCAGCGTGGTGCCACCTCATAACCCAAATGCCCATACACATTAATTATAAAGCCTGTAATGGTGAATAATAGCACCGTAAACGGATGCACCGGTATCAGCATTACAATTAATAGTAATACCCCGCCTTCGGTACAGGCTTCTAAAAAGTGGAATGAGTAGGAGGTCCATGGGGATGGGTTGGTAGATTGGTGGTGTACCAGATGCGTGTATCTAAATAGCCTTTTATGGTGCAGTAAACGATGCATCCAATAAAAATAAGTATCATGTATTACCAGGCACATAACCAGGCTAACCCCAACCCACCACCATGGATAATCTGAAAGATTGGTGTATACGTGGGTATAATTTTTAAAAGGTGTAAATAATACAAGGTAGGCAATAACCACCAGTACTGCCGTGGTTTGCATGGAGTGTAAAACTTCTCGCTTAAAATCGCTTAGAGCAGCTTGGCGTTGCTGGATTTTTGATTTAGCAAACCAGGTAGTGAGTATTTTGTAGCATAAAATAAATGGCAGGCCTGCAATGATAAAATACCTGATGGCCGACACGCCGAACAGCCTGAGCAAGGTTTCAATTATCTCTTTCATGGTTATATACGTTATTAAAATAATAACCTAAAGTTACCGGCCCTTACCCGTATAAAAATTAACAAAGGATAATTAATGCTTATGGCCCGAAGCTATTCGTTTACGGATACGGCTAAGGGATACGGGGGTAATACCCAGCAGCGTAGCCAGATGCTTATCAGGCACCCGGTTGGCAATATCCGGCTTCTCTTTTAATAGTTTAAGGTAACGCTCCCCGGCAGAAAGCAGCACGAAAGATTCGACCCGTTCTAAAGATTCGGCCAGCATATGCAATAAAAAGAGGTTACGATGGGCAGAAAGCTTTGGGTTATTATCCAGCAGGCTTTGCGCTTTATTATAATCAATTTCCAGTAGTGTGGTGTCTTCCATGGCTTGATAAGTGAAGCGGGATGGCTGTTGCAGAATAATAACATCATGCGATGCGATAAACTGGTTTTCCCAGCGCAGCAACAGGGTTATTTCGTCGCCGTTCTCTTTTAAATGATAAGCCCTTATGAGGCCCTTTTTAATAAAAGCCAGCTTTGGTGCAAACGCTCCCTTCTGTATATAAATCCCTTCTGCCGGTATTTTACGGGTATGTGCCATATTGAAAAGGCCTGTCAGATCGGAGATCGACAAGCCTTTAAACAAATGAAGGTAAAACTGAATTTCTTCGGTATTAAGCATAAGCTAATTTATAACAAACCAGCCTATGCTTAACATTAAGGTGTAAAATAAATAAAGCTTTACATACCCGTTTCTACCCGCTTCAGTTTAATATTGCTTAACGGGTTTACCACTAACGGTATTTTCTCTATACGGGTTTCGCTGGTATCTAAACCAAAGGCTTTGGCCTCGCTTTGGGCTAAACCTTTAATGGCGAAGTAACTGTTGAGGATAAAGCCTTCTTTAACACTGAAGTTGTTATTGTATGACAGGAATTTTTCCATGATGATGAACTGAAAATCGGCCGGCAGGTTGTAGCTGCTCAGTGATTCGTACTTACTGGTAATATCCAGTTCGCCGCGGCTTATCATATCTTCTACCACCTTGCGAAACAATACATTAATTCTCGGCTGGATCCTGAACCCTAAACGGAACTCTACACGGATCACCTTATCGTCTTCAAGCTCTTGTACGGTATACTCCATGGTGTATGGGTCATCCATACGTTCGATGTGAAGGAACCAGTAAACATCGGCACGTTTAGGTTTGCGGCTTAATATCGAATAAATGATCTTTTGCTCTACCTGTTTGTGGTTGTTGGCTTTGGTTAAATAAATTAAATGCGTGGCGTATTTAGGGATGCCCTGGTCATTACTCATAGAGTGCAGCATCGGGATATAATCTTTCAGATCAACAAAGTTGAGGAAACGGTTGTTGATTTTACGTGCCCTGTACCAGATGTACATGGTAAAGATCAACCCAAATTCAAACACCAGGAAGAAGAGCCTTTTCAATAATTTAACGGCATTGGCCACAAAGAAAGATAGCTCGACACTTAAAAATACGCATACAATAATAACCACCAGCCACAGCGGCCAGTGTTTTACGTAGCGCATAAAATAGTACATCAGTATGGTGGTCATCAACATGGCTACGGTGATAGAAAAACCGTAAGCGGCCGTCATGTTTTCAGACGTGCGGAA
This sequence comes from Mucilaginibacter polytrichastri, assembly GCF_001911425.1. Lineage (GTDB taxonomy): Bacteria > Bacteroidota > Bacteroidia > Sphingobacteriales > Sphingobacteriaceae > Mucilaginibacter > Mucilaginibacter polytrichastri. The sequence continues at coordinate 5,310,063 of NZ_MPPL01000001.1, forward strand.
ATAAAGCGTTACTGCAATACAGCCGAAACACAGCAGCCAGTTTATGCTCGGGATATAAATTTGCCCGCGAATGTTAGAGGGGTATTTAATGGTGATCCTCGGCCAGAAATTCATACTTACTGCCTCGCTAATGAGGGTAAATGAACCGCTGATTAAAGCCTGACTGGCAATAATGGTTGCCATTGTGGCAATACCAATAGAGGGGATTAAAAAGAAATGCGGAACAATTTCGAAGAATGGATTAACGCCTGCAAAGTTGGTGTATTTATGCTGGGTAAGCACCCAGGCACCCTGCCCCAGGTAGTTTAAAACCAAAGTGGTTTTTACAAAGATCCAGCTTACCTGGATGTTTTTGCGGCCGCAATGCCCTAGGTCTGAGTATAAAGCCTCGGCACCCGTGGTACATAAAAATACTGCGCCTAACAGCCAGAAACCGCGTGGGTGCTCGGTTAATAAATGTACCCCATACATGGGGTTAAGCGCTTTAAATATCTCTGGGAAATGCGCTATCTGCAATACGCCAAGCGTACCCAGCATCACAAACCAAATGAGCATTATAGGCCCGAATAGTGTGCCCACTACATTGGTGCCAAACTGTTGTACAAAGAACAGCAGCAGTATAATGCCGATAACAATACCCAGTATAAGCGTATTGCCCGGCACAAAATCTTTAGCCAGTGACGGTAAAAGGCCAATCCCTTCAATAGCAGACGTTACTGATATGGGCGGTGTGATAATTCCATCGGCCAATAGCGTACCCGCACCAACAATAGCAGGTATAGCCAGCCATTTGCCATACCGGCGTACCAGGGCATACAAAGAAAATATGCCTCCTTCGCCGCGGTTGTCGGCTTGCAGGGTGATGAAGATGTACTTAAAGGTAGTTTGCAGGGTTAAGGTCCAAAACACGCAGGAAATAGCGCCTAAAACCAAAAATTCGCCGTGACTTCCGCCCTCTTTTAATAATGTTTGGAAAGTATATAAAGGAGAAGTACCGATATCGCCAAAGATAATACCCAGCGTAACTAATACGCCGGCAGCAGATAGCTTTCTAACGTGTGAACTCATAAACCAGATACGGAATTATAACAGATGCCGTACTGGCCAGCTGCAATAGTGAATAAATAGGGGAATTGTAAATACATAGCAACGCCCATGAGCAACCACCATGCCATTTTGAAAAAAAGCCTACTCAGGTTATTAGGATAGGCTTTTTGAAAAATAATAAAGCAGTCAACCATGCCAAAATGGAGTGGTTTTTTTTCATTTTGGCATGGTTGGCATAGTTTAATACATATCAGATACATATTTAAATCATCGGTTTTTTTAAGGGTGACCAATAGTTTTCTGCAAATAAAATGTGATTCCAAAAAATATCCCTTCCAGTATACAAGGTAATGTTTGGAAAGGATATCTTAATTCAAGCTTAGTAAATTTCTGTTGAATTACATCAGTATTTCTTAAGGTTAAAACTCCCTTTGCTATATTCCAATTAACTGTATAACTTACGGCAATCTTTTATACCTAAAATTTCTTTTAATGAAAAACATGTTTGTATTGCTATGTGCATTAGGCATATCCTATGGGGTATCGGCACAAAATCCATTAACTAAAAAAGAAAAACAGCAGGGCTGGCATTTATTGTTCGATGGTAAAACTACCAAGGGCTGGCATACCTATTTAAAACCTGCCGCAAGCGCAGCCTGGAAGGTAGAGGGTGGCGTATTACAATTAGATCCCAATGCACCAGACCAAGGCGATTTGGTGACCGACAAAGAATACGAGAATTACGAGCTATGGATAGAGTGGAAAATATCTCCGGAAGGAAACAGCGGTATTATTTTCGGCGTACATGAGGATACTACTTTAAAGCAAACTTATTTAAGCGGTATTGAAATGCAGGTGCTGGATAATGATAAGGCCGAGGATAATAAAAAAGCCAATCACCTCGCCGGCTCATTGTATGATATGAAAGCCCCATCGGCATCGGTAGCTAAACCTGCTGGTGAATGGAACACTGCCAAGATATCTAAAAAAGATGGCCACCTTATTTTTTGGTTAAATGGTACCCAAATTATCAATGTACAAATGGGCAGCCCCGAGTGGCAGGAGCTGTTGAATAACAGTAAGTTTAAAACCTGGACAAATTTTGCCAAATATCCTAAAGGTAAAATAGCATTGCAAGATCATGGGCATGTGGTTGCTTTTAGAAGTATAGAGATTAGAGAGTTGTAACTTGAATGGCCCCTTTAGCGGGGCCATTTGGCTTAAAGAATTTTTTCTATCAATTGTTCAATCTTCGCTTTGCTGCCAGCACCAAAAGCGCCGGCATAAATTACCTTTCCGCTTTTATCCAGCAATATAGCTTGCGGATAAAACGCAATCCCCACTTCTTTGGCTAATGCTTCGCCTGCATATAACATTTTGTAGGCCGGTTTTTCGCGGTAGTAAAAAAAACCAACATCTTTTGATGAGTCATAAGCGTTTACGGTTAATATCTGTACAGCCTGGTTGTTGAATTTTTGCTGCAGGCTTTTTAACACCGGGAACATTTCCATACATGGGCCGCAGTTTTTTATCCAAAACTCCATAAATACCACTTTGCCCTTTAAACTGCTGCTTTGAAGCATGGCAATATCATTGTTTTTATATTCGGGCAGTTGCCAGGCGGCAAGTGTAGTGCCCACTGTAATTATTGGTTTTATTGCTGCCTTTTTCTCGGGCTTATAATCTTTGGTATAGGTAGAATAGTACCAGGTTAATTCGGCCGGCTTAACAGGGCTGGTGTTTATATTTGTGTAAGTTACACGTACAAAATCTGCCTTTTCGATATTGTTGCGTTGAATAATTTGGTATGGGAGGGATGTGGCAGCATCTATAATAAGGTCATAGTAAATGGTAACCTGCTTGGTAAACTTCATGTATCCCCCTAAATAATCAATTACCTTATTTTGCATAGTTAGGCCTACTACTTTGTATGGATTCCCGGCAAGCGTGGTGTCATGTTGCGTTTTACCTATAGAATCATTTTGGATAATATACTTTAACATAAACCTGAAGGATGGGATAGAATTATTAAAGTAAGAGAACGAAGAAAATATTTTTTGATCTACGTGTGTTGTTAAGGCATAGGTGTGATCCTTTTTGTTGAGTGCAAAATACACTGTGCCATTGTAAATTTGCTTGCTTGTTTCTGAATTTAGCTGAAAGCGTGAAACCTTTTCTCCATCAAATTCCATATAGGAATCGGCAGAGATATTGGAGAAGTAGTTGTCTTTATAATAATTGGTTTCCCGGGTATAATGATAGTTAATAGACTGCATAGCCAGTAGTTTATCGGCTGTTGCCATTAAGGTTTTAATGGCTTCCGGGTTAGTATTTACTGCGTATGCCTGTCTGGTAAAAAGCACAATGTAAATTACAAAAGACAAATATTTTTTCATGCGATAATAGCGTTTGCTTACATGCAAACCTACAAGCTAATGAAGCTCCTTTTTTATGTTTTAGACCAATGTGCTTAAAAATTAGACTGATAGGTAAATCTTCGTTTTAGTCGAAAAAAAACAGGTGTTTGTCTAAAAGCAAGTGTTGGATAAATAGCTACACTAAATAATTATTTACCTTGTTGGCATGTATTGGTGGCAAAGCAACCCGCAATGGAAATACGTTAAAATAGAAATCGCGTTTTTTGTAGTTTTCTTTTATTTTTTTCCGGCATTCTCAGTATTTGAATATAATTTCATTGAGCTACACAAGGCGATCATACCAGAAAAAGACCTGGTTTCTACTTTATTTTACGGCACTTCAGATATCCTTACCTCTTTTGTGTTTTATAAGCTGATTCAGGGTTTTTTATTTACCAGGCGTTTTGCATCGTTTATTGCTGTTATTATTATTTATTTATTGCTGTTCCATTTTTACAAGCGGGGCTTGTACTATTCTGTTGGGCATAGTAGTTTACTTCCCGAAAGCCTAAGTAAAGAATCTCTAAAATGGTATAATGCCAATAGCCGTATTAATTTCAGCATTGTATATATGTGTATGGAGTTTTTGTGCCTCGCCGCTTTAGCTTATTTTATTAGATCATCTAAACAGGAAGAGCAAATGCACTTATTAAAAGAGCAGCAACTCAGCTCCGAGCTTAATTACCTGAAGGCACAGCTTCATCCGCATTTCTTTTTTAATACCATCAATAATATTTATTCGCTGGCCTTAAAGCAATCGGCAGATACAGCGCCAATGGTGGCCAAGCTGGGCGACATGATGCGCTATGTTTTGTACGAGGCCGATCAAAAAAAGGTATCACTAGCCCGCGAGATCGAATTTCTGGCTAACTATGTTTCTGTAGAAAAAATCAGGCATCCCGATAACCAAACTATCCAGTTTGATGTGCAGGGCATTACCAATGATGTTTATATGGAGCCATTATTGCTATTACCCTTTATTGAAAATGCTTTTAAACACGGCCTGCAGGAAGAAACCGCTGCCGGTTTTGTCACTATTATAATTTGCCGTGCAGAGCAAGAACTTACCTTGCAAGTTAGTAACAGTAAGCCGCCAAAAACAGAAGTTGCTGCTGCAAAAGGAATTGGGTTACAAAATGTAATTAAAAGGCTCGATATCTTATACCCCGGCAATTATCAATTGGAAATTAATGATGAAGCTACTATTCACCATGCGCTTTTAACCTTGCAAATAGCATGATCAGGTGTATTATTATTGATGACGAACCCCTGGCGCAGGATGTGCTGGAAAACCATATTGGCCGGTTACCACAACTCATATTAGTTAACAAATGCAATAACGCGCTCGAGGCTTTCAATGTGCTGCATACCGGCCAGATAGACCTGATGTTTTTAGATATTAAAATGCCGGCTATTAATGGCATCGATTTTTTAAGGTCGCTTAAAAACCCACCGGCTGTAATTTTTACTACTGCATTTGCAGACTACGCCATTACCGGTTTTGAACTGGATGCGGTTGATTACCTGTTGAAACCCATTACCTTCACTCGCTTTGAACGTGCCATTAATAAACTCCTTAAAAGCCAGCCGAAGGAGCAAACTGAAGAAAAAAACTATACCTATTTTAAGGTATCTGGTAAGTTAATAAAGGTTTTACATGCCGATCTGCTGTACGCCAAATCGGTAAAAGATTACGTACAGATCTGTACCCTTCAGGGTAATTATCTTACCCACATGACCATGAAGTATTTAAACGGGTTGATGCCGGATAGTACTTTTATCCGGGTGCATCGATCTTACCTGGTTAATAAAACCAAAGTTGGCCTTATAGATAAAGTTTCTTTGAAGGTGGGTAATGAAATTATCCCGATTGGCGACAACTACCGGGATAAAATTGAACTCATTGATTAATAATGCTTAAAACCTTAATTTCTCAGCCTATACCTTTTTTAAAAAGCTAAGTATACCGGCCTCATCCCCTACAAACGGCCCCGATGACTGGATCTTTAACCCGGCCATCGCTGAGGCAAATTCACCTGCATTTTGTATATCTGTTCCTTTTACCCGTTGGTATAAATAGCCGGCCATATAGGTATCGCCGCAGCCGGTTGCGTCAACCACGGCAGTGGGTTTGTAAACAGGGATAGTATAAAAAACACCATCGGCATAAATTACAGAGCCTTTACTGCCCAGGGTAATGGCTACTTCTTTAACGCCCCAGTTGGCTAAGATCCTGGCGCCCTCCCTGATGTCTTTAACACCGGTAAGCACCTCCATTTCGTGGTCGTTAACTTTTAACGTGTGGATGTATGCCAGGGCTTCCTGCTTTTCGGCCCAATCAATGGGGTGTACCTGCAGGTCTTTTACTTCGCGCAAATAACCTTGTGCATCTAAGGATACCTGCCCGCGTTGCGACAGGTTTTTGATAAGTGCTACCGGCATATCACCGGCCAGCAGTGGACCCAGGTGGAATATTTTTGCTTCAACATCTTTTAACTGCGCTATCGTAAATGGATCTGCTTGTTGTAATACCCGCTGGGTGCGGTGATCTTGGTCGGCACTATAAATGTTTTCAAAGTATACAGTATGCTTACTGGGCAGTACTTCTACCTCAATATCTTTTAAACGCAGGTCTTCCACGTAATGCATTTCGCTTTCTGCTATGGCTGTTACCAGTGCATAGTTTAAGTCCATCTGGCTAATGGCATTAGAAAAGTAAAAAGAAGTGCCGCCTGCCATGTACTTTTCAGAATGACTGGTAATTACTTTATCGAGGGTAATATGGCCTATGCAGCAGATGTCGTACATGATGTAACTAAATAATAATTCGGCAAATTAAATATTACTTCCTATATTTCTAACAAATATTAGCTGTAATTACATTCATCTATACATAAGCCTTGTTTGCCGATACATTATTGTATTGTGCTTTAGCATTAAGCATTTTTGAATTGTATATCAGGATGTATTGTATGCGATCAGTTTTCCGGGTATATGTTTTCATAAACGTAGCGCCTGTTTTTATAGCAGGCGCTTATTTTATGCCAGAGCCATATTACAGATGAAGAAAATTTTACAGGTAATTTTAGTTTTTACAGCGTTAATAAATTGTGCCCTAGCCCAGCAACGGCCACAATACACCCAATATGTATTTAATAATTACCTGCTTAACCCGGCTGTAAGTGGTATTGAAAATTATACCGATGCCAAACTGGGTTATCGTAAGCAATGGACCGGCCTGGATGGCGCGCCTACAACATCGTATCTTACTGTAAATATGCCCCTGGGTAACCAGTTTTTAAATGGCGATGCCACGGCATCTGCAGCGGGTGGCGGCGAAAACCCCATGAGCCGCTCATACGTGCAGGATTATCGCGCCGCAGAACCTCACCATGGTATAGGTATTATGGTAGTAAGCGATAAAGCAGGCCCGCTTACCCAAACCAATATTGACGCTACTTATGCCTATCATTTGGGCCTTAGCCCTAAATGGAATTTATCTGTAGGGGTATCGGCAGGGGTTAGTCATGTTGGGTTAAATACTGCTGATATTACATTAGAGACGACTAATGATCCTGCCATTACTAACGGTATTGCCAGCCAGTGGAAACCAGACCTCGGTGCCGGTATCTGGTTATATACTGCTAATTTTTATATCGGTGCTTCGGCCCAACAGTTAATTAAGCAGAATCTTTATTTCAGTACCAATACTTCAACCTATAACCAAAGCCAAACGGTACCGCATTACTTTTTTACCTCAGGCGTTAAGTTGTTCGTGTCAGACGATGTTTCGTTTATGCCGTCGGTAATGTTAAAGGTGATTAAACCAGTACCTGTATCATATGATATCACAGGCAAACTAGCCTTCCGCGATCGATTTTGGATCGGGGGTTCGTACCGCCACAATGATTCCTTTTCGGCCCTGGCCGGGTTTAATATCAGCTCGCTTATCAATGTAGGCTATTCTTACGATATTACCACCTCGGCCCTTAATACGGTAAGCAATGGTACGCATGAGATCGTAATCGGTATCCTGTTGAACAATCGCTACAAGGTTACCTGCCCCATGCGTACTTTTTAAGAGTATCTCAATATTCGTTAAGAGTATCTCATATTCGGTCTTGTTTCTTGTCTCTTGGTTCTACCTCAGTTCCACCTTCTGGTGCTGAGCCGGAATTTCTACTTCTGCAAAACCTGCATCTTGTAGTTTCCTGGCAAAGTGCTGTTGTACATCGTACTCGCCATGTACCAAAAAAACTTTCTTTACTCTTTTGGGGTCCTGGCACGACATAAATTTCAACAGATCCTCATAATCGCCATGTGCACTCATTGATTTAATAGATCTTACATCGGCATTTACCTTATGTTCTTCGTGAAATATATTGACAACTTTATCGCCTCGTAACAAATGGCCGCCCAGTGAAGATGGCTCGCAATAGCCAACTATCAAAATAGTGTTGCGCTCTTTGTCGATATTATTGCGAATGTGGTGCCTTACCCTCCCGGCCTCGGCCATGCCCGACGAAGAAATGATTACACAAGGCCGCGGGTCATTGTTTAGCGCAATAGATTCTTCGGTTGATTGTGTAAAACGCAATCCCTTAAAGCTAAAAGGATCGGCATCAACCTTCATTACTTTCATTACTTCGCTGTTGTATACTTCCGGGTGTTCTTTCAATATCTGGGTCGCCTGGCCGGCCAGCGGGCTATCTACATAATAAGGCACATCTGGCAGACGGCCTTCCAGCTCAAGGGTATTCAGGGCATATAAAATTTCCTGCGTGCGGCCTACGCTAAACGCCGGGATAATTACCTTGCCATGCCTCACCATGCAGGTGTGGTGAATAATATCATGCAGGGCATTCTCAATAGGTTTCAAATCTTTGTGCAATGAATCGCCATAGGTAGATTCGAGCAAAATATAATCGGCTTGCGGGAATTTCTCCGGGCTTCTTAATATCATATCGCCATACCGGCCAACATCACCGCTAAAAGTAAGTTGGGTGTATTTGCCATCTTCTAATATATTAAGGTGCACGGCGGCGCTGCCCAGCAAGTGCCCGGCATCTGTAAACAATATTTTTACGCGCGGGCTTATTTCAAATTCCTCATTATACTCTACCACTTTAAACTGGTTTAACGCGGCAGTAGCATCTTCTTCGGTATAAAGTGGTACTTCAAGCTCCAGGCCCTTCCGCTCGCGATACTTATTAGCGTATTCGGCATCAGCGGTTTGGATACGGGCCGAGTCGGCCATGAGGATACGCGCCAGGTTCATGGTTGGTGGGGTGCAGTATATTGGCCCTTTAAATCCTTCAGCAACCAAACGGGGTATCAAGCCGCAATGGTCAATGTGTGCATGCGACAGGATCATATAATCTACCGTATCTGGTCTGAACCCGAAGTGTCCGTTCAGGTCATCGGCATTATCAAGACCCTGAAACATACCGCAATCAAGCAAAATATTGGTGCCATCGTTTAGTTGTACCAGATGCTTGCTGCCTGTTACATTACGTGCTGCACCGTGAAAAGTAATATGCATGAATATAATTTAAGTTGAATGCGTAATAAAACCACGGTGGCAAGATAATGTTCTTAATATAAATTTGGATAACTAATTTATTAGTTGCAACTTTATATTTATAGTAAAAGGTATGATTAGAAACATCCTAGTTTTATTGCTTTTAATTACTGGGCAAATTGCATTTGCCCAGCATATTGCCGATAGTTTTCAGCACGCAGAAAGCAATGGCTATAGTATGCAGGCGCTTGACAAAGTATATAAAAGCGCTGTAGGTGCGGGCGATGTTGTTTTTAAAGGCGATGATGAAAAACGCCTGATAACAGCTTACACCACTATGCTGCAGGACTTGAATAAGTATTTGAACGAAAATAATTTTAGGTGGAACAGCCCGGTGCGAATTTTTAACCGGGTTTATTTTGAACCCGATGGTAGCATTAGCTATTACCTGGTTAATTTAAAACCCACCGGCCTTGACGAGGAAAAGCAAAAGGCCTGTATAAATTTATTAAGTAAATTTATACAGCGTTACAAAATAAAAATTACCGCAAGCAGCAAGTTTGCACAGTGCAGCCCCGTTATATACGAGGATGTAATAAAAAGTTAGATTATGGATTTGAAAGAACTTACACGGGCAGAAGAACAACTGATGCAGGTGCTATGGCAATTAAAAAAGGCTTACGTAAAGGATATTATTGATCTTTTACCAGAGCCTAAACCGGCTTACAACACGGTATCAACCTTTATACGCATATTGGAAACAAAAGGCTTTGTGGGGCATACCGCATTTGGTAAAAGCCATGAGTATTACCCGCTGGTGAGCAAAGATGAGTACCAGGGTTTTGCTGCCGATAAACTGCTGAACGGCTATTTTGATAATTCGGTAAAACGGATGTTTTCCTTTTTTGTGCAAAAAGAAAAGATTGATATGAAAGAGGCTGATGAGATTTTGAAATTGATTGAAAAGTTAAAGGACAAATAACTGTAGTTTTTTATGACCTGGTGGCAATATCTGATACTGGCGAATGTTTACCTTATTTTGTTTTATGGGTTTTATGCCCTGCTGCTTCGCCGCGAAACGTTTTTTCAACTTAACCGGTTTTACCTGGTAAGCTCGGCAATACTCTCATTTTTGGTGCCGCTAATGCAGGCCGAGTGGGCGCGTAACCTTTTTATAACCCAGCAAATTAAGCAAACCATTTACCACCTGGATCCGGTTGTTATTTATCAAATACAGGCGTCAGCAAGCCAGCATCTCACCATTGGGCAAATACTGGCTATTATTTATGCAGGCGGTATTATATTATTGGCGGCTCGTTTTATTTTGCAGTTAATGATATTGCGCTACAACATTAAATATAACGATACAGAAGATGCTTACTCGTTTTTTAGAACCATTAAGCTAAGCGAAAAGCTGAGCAACCGCGGCGTAATAATGGCGCACGAGGAGGTGCATGCCCGGCAATGGCACTCGGCCGATGTGTTATTGATTGAAGCCGTTATGATTATTAACTGGTTTAACCCGGCGGTGTATTTTTACCGCAAAAGCATTAAACACATCCACGAGTTTATTGCCGACCGCAGTGCAATTAAAAGCGGCACCAGCAAGCAGGAGTATGCTTTATTGTTATTGAGCGAGACTTTTAAAACACCGGCACATGACCTGGTTAACCCATTTTTTAACCATAGCCTGCTTAAGCAACGGATACTAATGCTGCAAAAAAATAACTCGCAGCGTAAGGCATTGCTTAAATATGGTTTATCGGCACCCTTGTTTGCATTAATGCTCATTTTATCATCGGCCACGGTGCATACCAACCAGATGATTACCATTATAAACAATAAGGTAGACCGGGTAATGATGACTTCTGCAACATCATCAGGATTAACACATGCTTACACCACCATTACCACCTCCTCAGCTAGTGATAAGCTAACCACTTCAGTAAATACAACGCCCGATGTTCAGGAGTTTAAACCTTCGGCTAAGCCGGTACCGATTATTATAGACCTGCCTGATACCACTAAACAACATGACGAACTTTTTACAGCTGTAGAAAATCAGCCAACGTTTAAAGGTGGTACATCTGCAATGGCTGCCTATCTTTCTCAAAACCTTAAATACCCGGAAGAGCTGCGTAAAAAGAAGTTACAGGCCAGGGTTATTATCAGTTTTGTGGTAGAAACAGATGGCTCCCTTTCGCACATTAAGGCTTTAAATGAGCATGACTCACCTGCGGCGACAGAGGCAGTCCGTGTAATTTCGGCATCGCCTAAGTGGAACCCAGGGATACAGAACGGGCATAAAGTAAGGGTACAATATACCGTACCGATAGATTTTACGCTGGCCGATGAAAGAGTAGGTTTAGTAACAGATACTGCTCAGCATCGTGTATATAACAGCAGGATAATGTATGTACAAACTATCCCATATGGCAAAGGCAAACCGGAAATCTCATCTGTTACATTTGTACGCAGAAAACCGGATTCCATCAGAATGGTGTCTAGTATGTTCTATACAACCACTACGCCACTTACCCCGGCGGTGTCAGATAATCAACCACAGCCGTTGTATTATCTTGATGGTAAAGAAATAGCACCGGGAGAAATGAAGAATATCAAGCCCAACAGTATCCAAACTATTAATGTACTTAAAGGTGATAATGCTACAAGAGAATATGGGGAAAAAGCAGTCAATGGTGTTGTAATTATCACCCTAAAAAAGAACGATCCGGCAAACTAAAGCTATTGTTTAAATCTGCTTAACAGATCTGGCGTTAGGCCGGGGAGTTTAATTTTATAGCGGTACATGCCATTAAAGGCATCTTCTTCTTTTAATAATTCGTGGTTCTTTTTGCTTATCCAATAGGTTTCGGTATAGGGCTGGCCATTGGGGGTTTTGCCTTCGGTAAATAGCTTCCAGCAGTCTACACCCTTACTATCGTTGAGGCTTACCACTTCGCTGCCGGTAACTTTATAAACAACATAAGCCGGTGGAGTTGCGCCTGCATCGTAAAAATAAATAGCGAAGTTTTTACCTTCCGCTAAAGGCAGCATCTCAAAAGTTTCTATATCGAGGTTCCAGTTCAGGCTGGGATGGTCAAATTTCAGTGAAAAGTTTTTTGCCAGGTTATTTGCCGTGGTATCGGCCCCTGTAATTTTATTTGCCTCCCAATTGTAGGCCTTTAGCTTACCGCCAATACTTTCTACATGAAATATCGGGGCAAAATCTGCCTTTGTGTTAATCGATCTAACCGTGCGATAGTTAGCGGTATCGGTGCCATACCAGTGCTGTGTGGTTACAAACACATCTTCTCCATTCAGTTTTTCTACCCCGATGTTGCGTGTCCACAAAGAAAAACGCAGTGTTTTGGTTTGGGCCGGTGCCTGGAAATATACCAAGTATTGCCTTTGCCCGGGTTTAAGGTGGGGGGTAATGAGTTTGTGATTGCCGGCGGTAACGGTATCGGTTTGGGCAAAAGCCATAATAGCCGGGCAAAATGATAACAGTGCGGCAAAAAGGTAACGGTTTAATTTCATGCTGATAAAATTGTACTGTTAAGATGACTGGTGATGGCAATTGTTACATATGTAAAAATGAACAAAATGAACAGAGTTGAATAATGTTTCTCTATAGTTAATAATTGGATTTTATAGTCATTTTATCAATAATGTTAATTTTTATAAGATATAAAATACTATCTAAAATTAAATTGTTAACTCAGAGTTTATAATCTACGAAGTCTAACAGCAACATTTTAAAATTCTATCCGTAGAAGACGGGTAAATTTATTTACTGACAGTTAATTTTATGAACAGATTTTTTACATTTTGCCTGATAGCAGGGGTGGCAGGTTTGGCTTCCTGTAAAAAGGATCACTCGGGAGATGGTCCTACTACACCCGTTGACAAGATTGCCCCCGATGGGTTCAATTTTGCTACTTCGAAAAACGTAAGCTTAAACCTTTCTCTTAAAGACAATAGTAACGGTCCTTTGGCCGGTGTGGTTGTAAGCGTATACGCCCCGGGTAATACCGACCCAAGTGCGGCCATATTCAGGGCGGTATCAGACAAATCTGGTAATGTTACCGCTAAAATTACGGTGCCCGCTTATTATGCTAACCTGGTAATAGACCCGGCTTACATTGGTTTAATGCACAATGCTACTGCCGTTATTAACAACAGCGCAATTACCGCTACCATTGGCGGTAAAACAGGCTATAGCGGCGATATTACTGCCGATGCGATTAATAATACACCAACAGCAACATCATCGGTAGGTAAAGTGAGCATTAACGGTTTACTCACTACAGATATTGGTTATCCAACCGGTTACTCGTCGTCAAACGCATTTACCAGCCCAACTAACCAGGGCCGTCCTGCTTACCTGGAAGCTACCGGGGATGCTATTCCGGCTTCTTTGCTTTCTTATGTAAATGCATCATTACCAGAAGGCACCCCGATAACCACATCGCACCCAACATACCTGGCTACCACAGCGGTTAACACCATTAATGTAACGGCCACATCAGATGTGTGGGTTACCTTTGTATCAGAAGGTGCAGGTTACCAGAATACACTGGCCTATTATACTTATTCTACAGCCAATCCGCCATCCGGAAGTTCGGGCGGTACACTGTTTGGCGGCATTGATAAAATCACCTATATTTTCCCTAATGCGTCGGGTTCTGGTTCGGGCGGGGGCTTAATTTCTGGCGATAAGGTTAAGTTAGGGACTTTCAACGCAGGCACCTCTATCGGTTTTGTACTCTTGCAAAACGCCTGGACGGGTAGCGGCGTAAACACCAATGCTACCAAATTTTTCACTCAGGATAGCTTTAACCCAGAAAGTACCAGCGCTTTAAGAAGGCATACCGTAATGCTGTATGACGATGTGCACAAGTTGTATTTAATGGGTTTTGAAGATACCAACAGGCAAACGGGCAATTCTGATAACGACTTTAATGACCTGGTTGTATATGCAACCGCCAACCCGATAACTGCTATATCAAGCAACAACGTGGTTGCGATTGACAGAGGCGGCGATACCGATGGCGATGGCGTTGCCGATGCACAGGATGCTTTCCCTAATGATGCAAGCCGCGCTTATATCAGCTACTATCCATCATCAAGCACTTTTGCTACCATTGCTTTCGAGGATAACTTCCCGACCAAGGGCGATTATGATTTGAATGACCTTTTGGTTAATTACCAGTATACCTTTATCAGCAATGCATCAAACCAGGTGGTTGAGTTAAAGGGTAACTTTAATGTGGGCGCTGCTGGGGCATCATTCCACAATGGGTTTGGTGTGCAATTGCCGGTTGCGGCTTCGGCTGTGGCATCTGTAACGGGTGCACAAACCATAAGTAACTATATTACATTTGCTTCTAATGGCGTTGAAGCCGGCCAGGCTAAAGCGGTAATTATCCCTTTTGATAACCATGAAGCGCTGATTAAAAATCCTGACGGTGCTTTCTTTATCAATACACTTACCACCAAGGATAAAGTAACCAGTAAAACAGCTACAATTGATGTTAATTTTGCCACACCAGTTGCGACGTCAACACTGGCCGTATCAGCCTTTAACCCATTCCTGATCAGTAACCTGAGACGTGGTTATGAAATTCACCTGCCGGGTTACGCGCCTACAGATAAGGCCAATACCGCGCTGTTTGGTATCGGTGATGATAGCTCTACACCAACCACGGGCCGCTACTATCTGTCGAAAGAAAACTGGCCCTGGGCTATCAGTTTCAGCGAGCAATTTAGCTGGCCTGTAGAAACGGTGCCAATTAATCAGGCTTACCTGCACTTTACAGATTGGGCCTCTTCCAGCGGTTCTAACTATGTAGACTGGTATACCAATACCACATCCGGCTACCGTAATACAGCTAATATTTACAGCAAATAACCCAAAAAATAACTATTGATTGAAGTCATTCCGACAAGTCGGGATGACTTTTGTTTTTATAAACACTTATATATCTTAGTTTATGCTTAAATGTTATACTATTTTTTCATAATATTATAACAACTATTTAACCTAAACTTTTTCATATGGGCGAACCTGCTTCAAATTTAGAACTTGTAATAAACACGGATACTGAATATTTTAAGGATATTAAAGAATCGATATTTAATACTCATACGGATGAACTTATAATTGGCTTATGTGGGCCCATTGGAACAGATATACATTTTGTTGCTGATTCAATAGAAAAAACTCTTATAGATAAGTATAATTATAGATGTGTAAAGATTCGGCTAAGTGTCTTGATAAGACAGTATGCTAGCAATGAAATTCAACTGGATGAAAACAGTGATTCTAAATTTGATGTATATCAGAAATTAATAAATGGAGGGAATATTTTAAGAGAGAAGCATACTAATAGCATCTTAGCAGAACTTGCAATTAACGAAATTGCTTACAATCGGGAGATAAGTAAAAAGGATGATTATGGCTCTGAACGTGTCTGTTATATCATCGATTCTATAAAAAACAAAGAAGAATTAGAAATTTTCAGATTGATTTATGGTGATATATTTTATTTTATTGGAGTCTTTTCATCAGTAGAATCAAGGGTCCAAAATCTTGTAAATAAAGGTATAAAAACACATGAGGTCCACAGGTTAATTGATAGAGATTCGGGTGAAGAAATGAATTTTGGACAGGATGTGACAAATACTTTTACCGAATCAGACTTCTTTTTGAGGGTCGACTTTAACTCAAAATCAGCTATTGAACCTAAAATTAATCGTTTTCTCAATTTAATTTTCTCTACAGAGGTTATTACTCCTTCATCTGATGAAACAGCAATGTATTTAGCTGCTGCTGCTGCTGGAAACTCTGCTTGTTTAAGCCGACAAGTTGGTGCTGCAATTACTGACAGTAATGGAGAGTTAATTTCTGTTGGTTGGAATGATGTTCCTAAAGTTGGTGGGAGTGTTTATAAATATAATCCAAGTGATTTATCCAGCGATAAAAGATGTTACAATTATGGTGATGGCTTATGCTTTAATGATAGTGAAAAAGGAGTTATTACGGACGCATTGGTAAATGAGTTAATTTTGAGTGGTGTAATAGATAATAGCCAAAGACAAAATGCATCTAAAGTTATTAAAAAGTCGCGAATCAAGGAACTTATCGAGTTTTCAAGAGCCGTTCATGCGGAAATGTTAGCTATTATTACTGGAAGCCAAAAAGCTGGGGATAGAGTTATAAATGGTAAATTATATTGTACTACTTATCCCTGTCATAATTGTGCAAGGCATATTGTTGCAGCTGGTATTAAGGAAATTTACTATATTGAACCATATAGAAAAAGTTTGGCTATTAAATTACATAATGATTCAATTACAGAAGATGAGAGTAATGATAAATTGGTAAGAATTCTAATGTTTGATGGTATATCTCCAAGAAGATATTTGCAATTTTTTAAAATGATTCCCAATTCAAGAAAAAGAGATGGGAAGAAAATTAACAACTTATCCAAACATGTTTCCCCTAAAAATACTTTATCTTTGCAAGCAATTCCTATTTTGGAGGGTAAAGTAACCCAAGATTTGAAAAACAAAAAACTGATCGATGCCTAATAAAAGCTTAAAAGACACAGTGAGTAACTCAGTGCAGTTATCACTTGATTTAAATGCTCCAAATATTCAGCCATCTCAAGCTCAAAATGGAATGCATTTTAATGAATTCTCAGGGGCCAAAGTAGTATCTCTTCACAACAGAAAAGAAGTATATCAGCGTATAATTAATCGAGGCGCTAAATAGTTAATATTAAGTACTACCCACAAAAAGCCCCGTTTTCACGGGGCACACATTAACTTATTTATAAAACAAAAGCATAAAGCTATGGCATACTTTCGCTTTTGCGTAGATAGGGGCTATTGATTAACTGCAACCCATAGAGTTGCCGCAGTTTAAACACTTATAGCAGGTGCCAGACCGCAATGTGGTGTGGCCGCAAACATTGCAAGCCGGGGCATCGCTTTGCACGCCCATGCTAATATCTACGCTTAGATGCATTTGCGGGCTGCTAACAGTTGCTGGTATCGGCTGATAAATATTGCTGGTATCGGGGTTAATATCTGTGTCTTCTATCTGCGGGTTGCCTATAATGGCATGCTGCTCGGTAATTACATGTACCAGATCGGTACGGTTCTGGTACTCGTAACCCAGCATGCGGAAAATATAGTCGATAATGGAAGTTGCGCTTTTAATATTGGCATGCCCCATTACCATACCTGCAGGCTCAAAACGGGTGAAGGTGAATTTCTCTACATATTCTTCCAGCGGCACACCATATTGCAGGCCAACCGAAATGGCAATGGCAAAGCAGTTCATCAGCGAGCGAAAAGTTGCCCCTTCTTTGTGCATATCCACAAAAATTTCGCCCAGGGTGCCATCCTCATATTCGCCGGTGCGAACAAATACAGTTTGGCCGTCTATACTGGCTTTTTGCGTAAAGCCACGGCGTTTGGCAGGCAGCGTTTTCTTTTGCACCACGCGCGACAGCTTGCGCATAAACTCAGTATCCTTCGATTTTTCCATAATGGCCATGGCGGCTTCCAGTACCTGCTCGGGGGTTAGGTCGCTTAGTTTCAGTTCTGCGGCTTTGCCTAAAACTTCTTCAACGGCTTCCAGCTTCTCGTCTTCCTCTTTGGTGTCAGATTTGGTGGATAGCGGTTGCGACAGTTTACAGCCATCGCGATAAAGCGCATTGGCTTTTAAACCTAATTTCCATGATAGCTCGTAGCAATCTTTAATTTCATCAACCAGAGCCTCATTAGGCAGGTTAATGGTTTTAGAGATTGCACCGGAAAGGAATGGCTGTGCAGCTGCCATCATTTTAATATGGCCATGTGCATGGATATAACGCTCGCCTTTGGCTCCGCATTTATTAGCACAATCAAATATAGGGTAGTGTTCTGCTTTTAAGTACGGTGCGCCCTCAATGGTCATGGTGCCGCAGATATATTCGTTGGCTTCGGCAATTTGCTTTTTGCTGAAACCTAAAGCACGCAACAGGTTAAAGCCCATCGAGTTGTATTGCTCTGGCGTAAAGCCGAGGCGTTTAAGGCAGTCTTCGCCCAGTGTCCAGATGTTAAAGGCAAAACCAATCTCAAATGCCGACACCACCGCTTTGTCCATTTTCTCCAGATCGCTGTCGGTTAGGCCTTTGCTCTTTAATGTATCCAGGTTAATATGTGGTGCGCCGTTTAAAGTTGCTGCGCCTTTGGCATAGTTTACAATGGCAGTAACTTCGTGTTCCTGGTAGCCTAAATTGCTTAATGCTTCGGGTACGGCCTGGTTAATAATCTTGAAGTATCCACCACCCGATAGTTTTTTAAATTTAACCAGCGCAAAGTCTGGTTCAATGCCTGTAGTATCGCAATCCATTACCAAACCTATGGTGCCGGTTGGGGCAATAACAGTGGTTTGTGCATTTCGATAACCGTATTGCTCGCCCATTTCAACGGCTTTGTCCCAGGCATTGCAGGCGGCAGAAAGTAGGTAATCCGGGCAGTTACGCTGGTCGATTCCCGGAGGCAAAATTTCCAATCCTTCGTAATTCTCTGTGGAGTTATAGGCGGCGTAGCGATGGTTGCGCATTACGCGCAGCATATGATCTTTATTTTCTGTATAGCGGTTAAAGGTGCCGAGTTCGCGGGCCATCTCTGCCGATGTTGCGTAGGCAGTGCCCGTCATGATGGCGGTAATAGCGCCGCCAATAGCTCTTGATTTATCACTATCGTAAGGGATGCCGTTAACCATTAGGGCCGAACCTAAGTTGGCGTAGCCTAAGCCTAGGGTGCGGTAATCATATGATAGTTGCGCTACCTCTTTTGATGGAAATTGCGCCATCAGTACAGAAATTTCGAGTACGATAGTCCAAATCCGGCAGGCATGCTCAAAGCCTTTTACATTAAATACGCGGGTTTCTTTATCAAAAAAATGAGCCAGGTTAATGGATGCCAGGTTGCAGGCCGTGTTGTCCAGAAACATATACTCCGAACAAGGGTTCGATGCATTAATGCGGCCGCCCTCGGGGCAGGTATGCCACTCGTTAATAGTCGTATCAAACTGCACCCCCGGATCGGCGCAGGCCCAGGCTGCAAAGGCAATATCATCCCATAATTTTTGCGCCGATATCGATTTAATGACCTTGCCGCTCATGCGGCTGGTTAAACCCCAGTTTTCGCTGCTGCTAAGCGCTTTAAAGAAACTATTAGGTATGCGTACCGAGTTGTTGGAGTTTTGGCCGGATACGGTGCGATAAGCCTCTCCCTCGTAATCAGACGAATAGCCGGCAGCAATTAATGCGGCAACTTTCTTTTCTTCTTCTACTTTCCAGTTTACAAAGCCCTCAATTTCGGGATGGTCAAGGTCCAGGCAAACCATTTTGGCTGCCCGGCGGGTAGTGCCTCCACTTTTTATAGCTCCCGCTGCGCGGTCGCCTATTTTAAGGAACGACATTAGGCCGGATGAATAACCGCCGCCCGAAAGCTTCTCGCTCTCGCCGCGTATCTTCGAGAAATTAGTACCCACGCCCGATCCATATTTAAAGATGCGTGCTTCGCGAACCCATAGGTCCATAATGCCGCCATCGTTTACCAGGTCGTCATCAACAGAAAGGATAAAGCAGGCATGGGGTTGCGGGCGCTCGTAAGCCGATGTTGATTTGGTAAGCTCCTCTTTCACCGGGTCTACATAATAATGGCCCTGTGGCTTGCCGGTTATGCCATACGAGCTATGCAGGCCGGTGTTGAACCACTGTGGCGAATTTGGCGCTGCCAGCTGGCCAACTATGGTGTATACTATTTCATCATAAAATATATCTGCATCTTTTGGGCTTGCGAAATAGCCGTAACGTGTGCCCCAATCTTTCCAGCAATGGGCCATGCGGTGGGCAACTTGTTTAATGCTTTTTTCAGATCCGGTTGTACCATCGGCCTGTGGCACACCTGCCTTGCGGAAATATTTTTGTGCCAGAATATCAGTAGCCACTTGCGACCACGTTGACGGCACTTCAACATCATTCATCTCAAATACGGCATCGCCGGAAGGGTTCCGTATCACCGACGAGCGCTTCTCATATTTAAAAAGATCGTAAACATTAGTGCCTTCTTTACTGAAGTACCTGCTTAATTGGAGGCCGCTTTGACCGCCCGACTTTTTTGTGATGCTTTTACTCATGATGTTAAATTGATGTTAAAATAAAATGAATGGAAAAATTAACAGGGGTAGTATTCCAAATTTATCTTTAACTGGGCCTGCTTACATTTCGGAGTTATCAACACCTCTTTTATAATAGTGCTATGGATGGATGGTTGTAAATTTATTTATCTGATTTATAGATAATTAACTATGTTGAAAACTATTGAATTAGGTTATTTTTCAGAAAATTTTCATACTTTCGCTACGTTAAAGCATAATTATTATTGATTGCTTTAAACCATTGTTTTAACTATTGGTCAAAAGCATTACTAAAGCACGAAGTTATGAGTATATTAAGAATGTATTGGGACTATCGCTTTGCGAAAATTGGTAAACTTCAAGGCAAGGTATTCCGCGCAGAAGTTTACTAACAAGAAGGCCTGGCGGCCGCTTCGGGGATAAATTACTGGCCGCTTTTTAATTAAGCACCGCCCCGGAGAAACACCGACATAAAGCCGGTAAAACCGAACAGAAATAAAAAAGGGTATGATCTATATGGATCATACCCTTTTCTTGCTTAGGGTTAACCTATTATTCTATAACAGTTACTTTAAGCATATTAGTTTTGCCTTGTGCAGCAATTGGCACAGCGGCAGTATTAATTACTACATCACCCGCTTCGATCAGGTTCTCAGCTTTCAGGATGGCATTAACATCGCTGATGGTTTTATCAGTACTTTCCAGGCCATCGTAGTAAAACGTTTTTACGCCCCAAAGTAAGCTTAGTGCATTTAACAGATTTTTGTTAGATGTAAAGATGTAAGTACCTGCATATGGTCTGTAAGCAGAAATTTCGAAAGCCGTGTAACCAGAAGTAGTCATCGATACAATACCCACTGCACTAGTATGTTCTGATAGATAAACAGCCGAGCTGCAAAGCGCATCGCTCAGGTAGTTTTTCGAGGTAACATCTTTGTTTACTTCTTTATTACTATTGTAAGGATAGCCTCTCTCTTCAACATTACGTACAATTTTAGCCATTGTTTCGATAACAATAACCGGGAACTCACCAACTGAAGTTTCGCCGCTTAGCATCACAGCATCAGCACCATCCAGTACAGAGTTAGCAACGTCATTAACCTCGGCACGTGTTGGGCGTGGGGTTGTGATCATTGATTCCAGCATTTGGGTTGCAACGATAACCGGTTTAGAAGCAGCGCGGCATTTACGTGCAATCATTTTTTGCAGCAAAGGCACTTCTTCTAAAGGCATTTCAACACCAAGATCTCCACGGGCAACCATAACACCATCTGTAACAGCAATAATTTCGTCGATGTTATCAATAGCTTCCGGTTTCTCAATTTTAGCAATCACGAGTGATGCTTTACCGTTACGTGCAATAATGCGTTTCAATTCAACGATATCTTCTGCATTACGTACGAAAGAAAGACCGATCCACTCCACATCATTAGCTAATGCCTGGTCAAGGTTAACTAAGTCTTCTTCTGTTAAGCTTGGGATAGATACTTTAGTGTTTGGCAGGTTAACGCCTTTACGTGAGGTTAAAATACCACCGTGTAATACTTCACATATTACGGTATCTTTTCTGTTAGTTTCAATTACTTTAAGCTGCAGTTTTCCATCATCTAATAAAATGGTTTCGCCTGCGTGCACATCCTGTGGGAAGGTGTCGTAAGTGATATAGATCTGCTCATCATCACCAATACACTCATTGGTAGTGATTTTTATATGTTTGCCATTAACTAAATGGATACCGCCATCTTTTACCAAACCGATACGGATTTTTGGGCCTTGTAAATCTGCCAGGATACCAATGTTTAATTTGTACTGTTCGTTAATTTCACGAATCAGATCAATTGTTTTTTGGTGATCTTCTGCTTTTCCATGCGAAAAGTTTAAGCGGCAAATGTTTACACCTGCTTTTACCATAGCCAGTAAAGTTTCTTTTTTGGCCGAAGCCGGGCCCATGGTAGCCACAATCTTAGTTCTGTTATAGGATAATTTCATATTAATGCGGGGGTTAAACTGGCTGTACTTATATATGTAAAGTCGTTATACTGTAGTATTTTTTAAAATTTGCGCTAAAATAAAAGATTTTCACGGGATTTTATTTTTTTAGGTTCAATCTTTACAGCGGCAACTATTTCGGGCAACTTATTTAACAGGGTAATCATGTCGTCGAGGTCTTGTGCATCAATGTAGTTTTTAATCATTAAAAAGTAATCAACCTCACGCATTTCGGGTATTAAAAGACCGTCTGAGCCCTTGTTGGCTATAAAATAAAACTCTGTTTCGCTTGCTTCCCAATAATGGTGAAAGATAGAAAAAAGTACCGGATCATTAGTGTGATGAATATCAACAGCCAGATCTGGCTGTCGAATAAAGTTAAAATTTAACTGTTTATTAATATAGTAGCAGATGCGATAGTCCTTCAATGAGGAAGTTATCGCAATAAGAACGAAATCCAGATCGATCTCAAACTTTAAAATCCGCTTGTTTAAAACCACTATATGAGATATAATCGCGGTAAAATTACTAATTGAAACCTTAGCAATAAAAAATTGTTATGAATTATGCGAAGATTTTAGATTTGATATTTAATAGAATTTGACTTTCTTTGCACAGAAAATTTATTAATCAATTAAACATCAAAGACCATGTCTGATATCGCTTCAAGAGTAAAAGCTATTATCGTAGAAAAATTAGGTGTTGACGAAAGTGAAGTAACACCGGAAGCAAGCTTCACCAACGATCTGGGTGCAGATTCATTAGACACCGTGGAATTAATCATGGAGTTTGAAAAAGAATTTAACGTGGCTATTCCTGACGATCAGGCTGAAACAATTGGTACTGTTGGCCAGGCTATCGCTTACCTTGAAAAAAACGTTAAATAAGCTCCTTTTACTACGTTTAAATGGAGTTTAAAAGAGTTGTAGTAACCGGGCTTGGCGCACTTACTCCAATTGGCAATAACGTTCCAGATTACTGGGACGCTTTGATCAATGGAGTGAGTGGGGCTGCCTTTATTAAGAGTTTTGATACAACCAATTTCAAAACTAAGTTTGCCTGCGAGGTAAAAAACTTTGATGCCGATGCTTTTTTGGGCCGCAAAGACGCCCGCAAGTTAGATCCCTTTGTTCAATACGCACTATATTCTACCGAAGAAGCGGTAA
Source organism: Mucilaginibacter polytrichastri (assembly GCF_001911425.1). Lineage (GTDB taxonomy): Bacteria > Bacteroidota > Bacteroidia > Sphingobacteriales > Sphingobacteriaceae > Mucilaginibacter > Mucilaginibacter polytrichastri. The sequence continues at coordinate 5,333,409 of NZ_MPPL01000001.1, forward strand.
AAGATGCCGGCCTTGACTTTGATAAACTGGATACCAACCGTATAGGTGTTATCTGGGGCTCGGGTATAGGTGGCCTTAAAACGTTTCTGGATGAGGTGGTAAATTTTGCAAAAGGCGATGGTACACCGCGTTTTAATCCTTTCTTTATCCCTAAAATGATCGCTGATATTGCCCCCGGCCATATCTCTATCAAATACGGGTTGCGCGGGCCAAACTTCACCACAGTATCTGCATGTGCCTCATCAAACAATTCATTGATTGATGCCTTTACTTATATCCGTTTAGGTAGGGCCAACATGTTTATCAGCGGTGGTTCTGAGGCTATTATTAATGAGGCTGGTATAGGTGGCTTTAACGCCATGCATGCTTTATCAACCCGCAATGATGACCCGGCAACGGCTTCACGGCCGTTTGATCTGGACCGCGACGGCTTTGTAGCCGGAGAGGGTGCAGGTACCATTATACTGGAAGAACTGGAACACGCTAAAGCACGTGGTGCGAAAATTTATGCAGAAATGATGGGCGGCGGCATGAGTGCCGATGCTTACCACATGACTGCACCGCACCCCGAAGGCTTAGGCGCTGCACTGGTAATGAAAGCCGCGCTTGAAGATGCTAACATGACCCCTGCCGACATCGACTATGTGAATGTACACGGTACATCCACCCCCATAGGCGACCCGCAGGAAGTTAAAGCCATTACAGAAGCATATGGTGAAGATATTTACCGTATAAACATCAGCTCTACCAAATCAATGACAGGTCACCTTTTGGGTGCTGCAGGTGCGGTTGAAGCTATTGCTGCTATTCTGGCTGTTAAACATGACATTATCCCGCCTACCATCAACCACTTTACTGATGACCCGGCGTTTGACCCTAAAATCAATTTTACCTTTAACAAAGCCCAGAAACGTGTAGTGCGTGCTGCGCAAAGTAATGGTTTTGGTTTTGGTGGCCATAATGCTTCTGTGATATTTAAAAAGTACGAAGACTAATTAAGGTTTAAATGCCAGTAAGACGGTTTTATAAGCTTTATTTATCACCAAGCAGAAAGTACGTAAAAACATTAAAGAATTTGCTCGGCTTTGTGCCGGGCAATTTGTCGTTATACCGGTTGGCATTTCGCCATAAATCGGTTGCGCAGAACGTTAAAAAGGGTGTTAAGAATAGCAATGAACGGCTCGAGTTTTTGGGCGATGCGGTTTTAGGCAGCGTTGTGGCCGAGGTATTGTTTAAACTTTACCCCTATAAAGACGAAGGTTTTTTAACAGAGCTGCGCTCAAAAATTGTTAACCGTGCTAATTTAAACCAGCTGGGCCGCAAACTTGGCTTTGATAAACTGGTAGAGTACGATAACCGGATGATTAGTACTACCCGTCAAGGGTCATTACTTGGTGATGCTTTTGAGGCCTTGGTTGGAGCCGTTTACCTGGATAAGGGATACGATTTTACCAAGAATTTTCTCATTAACCATATCATTAAATCACACATCGATATCCATACGCTTGAGCAAACCGAAACCAACTTTAAAAGCAAGTTGATAGAATGGTGCCAGCGCCACGGTAAGGATATTACCTTCGAGCAAATTACTAACCTGGAGGGCGAGAGCAGCAAGTTATTTACAATTACTGTAAATATTGATGGCGAAGCTATGGGCCAGGGTAAAGAATTTAGCAAGAAACTAGCCGAAAAACTGGCTGCCGAAAAAACTTGCGAAGCTTTAGGGATCTAGTTTGATTTAAAGATATTTACAGGTACAATATCCCCATTTTTCTTGTAAGAAATATACGACTTTTTGATATACAGGATGATTTCATAATCGCCCCATTTGGCTATATCATCATGCGAGGGGCGGTAGCTCAACATAAATAGGCGGAGACTATCGCCTGTCATTCCGGTAGTTCTGGATACCAGTTGGGGCGTATATTTACGGTCTATCTCGGTAGCTTCATTCTCTCTTTTGGCGAAATTCATAAATCGCTTTTCCTGATTTGCAGTTTTACCAAACAGCTCGTGTAATACCGTTAGCGGCGAACCGCCTATCGGTAGATAAGCAGTTAAAGGAGGTTTACCATCGAAACAAATACCCTTGCTGCGGTAGTCATTTATAATGCCGTTTAATTCCTGCTTTTTAGTTTGCCCTTTTATATTTACCTCATCAAGAGTAATACTTGGTAATAGGTATATAAATAGCGTGTTTAAGTTATTAACGCTAAGTTTAAAAGGTGTAAAGCCTGTTTTTTCTATCAGTAGTGTATCGCCTATATTAACTTCAGCATAAAATTCGCCGTAAAGGTTACTGGTGGTAGCTGCATTGGTTTTTAGGTTAGTGACTTTGGCCTGCGAAACTTTTTCGAGCATACCTTTTTTATAAACGATCCCTTTTATTGATTTTACTTTTTGGGCATTACCAACCAGCGGTATTAAACAACAAAGAAATAGGATTAATTGAATAGGTTTTCCCGTCATATCTGATATTCAGTAATGAAACAGACCGGCAAAGCGCCTGTATATTAATTTGATTTAAAGATATTCACGGGTACAATATCCCCATTTTTCTTGTAAGAAATATACGACTTTTTGATATAAAGGATGATTTCATAATCGCCCCACTTGGCTATATCATCATGCGAGGGGCGGTAGCTCAACATAAAAAGCCGAAGACTATCTCCCGTCATACCAGTAGTTCTGGATACCAGCTGTGGCGTATACTTACTATCAACTTCGGTAGCTTCCTGCTCTTTTTTTGCAAAGCGTGCAAAGTTTCTGGCTTGGCTGGGTGCTTTACCAAATGCTTCGTATAAAGAGGTGATAGGGTTAGTAATGTAATTTAATACATTGGGTTTACCGTCGTAATAAATGCCTTTACTGCGATAGTCATTCATGTAACCGCTTAGTTCCTGTTTTTTGGTTTGCCCTTTTATGGTAACCTCATTAAGGCTGATGGCAGGCAGCAGGCTGATGTACAGCGTACTAAAACTGGTGATGGCCTGCTTGTATGGCGTAAAACCCGGCTTTTCAATTAATATGGTATCGCCCACACTTACCCTGGCTATAAATTCGCCATAGAGATTGCTGGTGGTGGTAACACTGGTTTTTAAGTTGGTAATGTTTGCAGATGCAATTTTTTCGAGCATGCCTTTCTTAAAAACTATACCCCTTATAATTTCTGCTTGTTGCGCCTGGCTAAACAGTGGTGCAAAGCACAAACCAATTATTAAAAATTTAAAAGCTCCCCTCAACATACCAGGCAAAGGTAACCATAACCTTATAAACGAGTTGTGAAAAAGTGTTAAAGATGATAGCGGATAAGTGCTTAACTTATTCCCAATCAATCAACTTTTCAACTTAACAACAAAACACTATCTTTGCACATGATAAAGTCAATGACAGGGTACGGCATAGCTGTTTCCGACTCTGGCAGCACCAAATATACTGTTGAGATTAAATCGCTCAATAGTAAGTTCCTCGAGTTGTCGCTGCGTATGCCCAAAGCATTTTCTGAGAAAGAGTTTCAACTGCGTACCGACTGCAACAAGCAGGTTGAGCGTGGTAAGGTAAACTTAAGCATCAATATTGAGCAGGCCGACAGGCAAACCAAAGCTGCCGGTATTGATACCGTTTTGCTGAAGCACTACTACGACCAGTTAAAATCTGTAAGCGAAAGCTTAAACGAACCTACAAATAACCTGCTGCAATTAGCATTGGGCTTGCCCGAGGTGGTTAAGTTTGAAGAAGAAACCCTGTCTGACGAGCAATGGAAATTAGCTGAAAGCACCTTTAAGCAGGCAATGGCGGCATTTCAGCAATTTAGAATTGATGAAGGCGCTGTGCTGGAGAATGAAGTGAAAGGCCGTATTGCTATTATATTAAATAACCTGGAACAGGTTGTTAATGAAGAACCTAAGCGGGTTGCGCAAGTTCGCGAAAGGCTACAAACCTTTTTGGCTGACGCTGTTGGCCGCGAAAACGTTGACCAGAACCGCCTGGAGCAAGAGTTGATCTATTATATAGACAAGCTTGATGTTACCGAAGAAAAAGTAAGGCTGAAGAGCCATTGCGATTACTTTTTAGAAACCCTGAAGAGTGCCGATGCCAATGGTAAAAAATTAGGTTTTATATCACAGGAAATTGGCCGGGAAATTAATACCCTGGGTTCAAAAGCCAATGATGCCGCTATCCAAAAACTGGTAGTAGGTATGAAAGAAGAACTGGAAAAAATTAAAGAACAATTATTAAACGTGTTGTAGTTGGTTATTGAGTTATTGGGTTACTAAGTTATTAGTAATGCAATAACTCAATAACTTAGTAACCCAATAACTCAATAACAATATGCCCGAAGGTAAACTGGTTATATTTTCTGCACCGTCTGGAGCCGGTAAAACTACAATAGTACACCATTTACTATCTAAAATGCACGAGCTGGAATTCTCTATCTCGGCAACAACCCGCGAAGCACGTGGCGATGAGCGCGACGGGCAAGATTACTATTTTATAAGTGTAGAAGAATTTTTACACAAGATTGCCAAAAAGCATTTTGTTGAGTTTGAAGAGGTTTATACCGGCACTTTCTACGGTACCCTGCGCGAAGAGATTGAGCGCATCTGGAAAACAGGGAAAACCGTGATTTTTGACATTGATGTAGAAGGCGGCTTGCACCTTAAACGTAAGTATGGCAACCAGGCCCTGGCTATATTTGTGCAGCCACCATCGTTAGAAGTATTGAAAGAACGGTTAACTGGCCGTGGTACTGATAGTGCAAAGAAATTAGAAGAACGTTTTGAAAAGGCTGAGAAAGAACTGAATTATGCGCCGCGTTTTGACGTGATCCTTAAAAATCATGATCTTAAAACGGCATGTGATGAGGCTGAACAACTGGTGAAGAATTTTATAAATAATTAAGTATTTCAGTTTGAATATTTCAAACCTTTAATTATTTGTTTATTGAATTTGTAATATATTGCTTATATTATTGCCAAAATTAGTTACGATAAAATGAAGATAGGCCTATTGTTCGGTTCATTTAATCCAATACACATTGGCCATTTAATTATTGCTAATTATATGGCCAACTATACCGAACTCGATAAGGTTTGGCTGGTGGTATCTCCACAAAACCCATTTAAAAAATTAGGCGATCTTATTAATACCTACGACCGACTTGAAATGGCACGCCTTGCAACTGATAATTCTGAGAATATATCGGTAAGCGACATTGAACTTAAAATGCCGCAGCCCTCGTATACCATTGATACCCTTACCCTGCTTAAAGAAAAATATCCTGAGCATGAGTTTGCGCTCATCATGGGTTCTGATAACCTGATATCATTACCCAAGTGGAAAAATTATAAATTGATTTTACGCGATTACCGGGTTTTTGTATATCCCCGCCCTGGTTATGAGAATGCCGATCTGGCCAGTCATGCTTCGGTAACCATCACCATGACTCCCTTAATGGAGCTTTCGGCTACGTTTATCCGCAAGTCTATCGCTGCTAAAAAAAACGTGCAGTACTTTGTGCCAGATACGGTGTTGAAGTTTATAGAAAATAAAAATCTGTACAGGTAGCCGTTTCCCTATTATTTTATCCATAAATTTATTGGCCGACCGAATAAAAATAGGTGCGTTTTTCAATTGTCATTTTTACTGAAAAACATAACCTGTATAGCTAAAACCGTATATTTGACACCAGTTAAAAACAGATTAATATGTTAACGAAACACAAAGTTCAGGAACTAATTAATCACATGCCGGATGCATTTTCTGTAAATGACCTGGTAGATGAATTGATGCTGTTACAGAATGTTGAAAAGGCGAGGGTGCAGGCTAAGAGCCGTGAAGCATCTGTCGATGTGCATGTAGAAAGAGCAGTTTTTGCAATGCAGTAATCCCCCTCAGACTTCTCTTCCGGAAGTCTTTTTTTTGTCTTATTGTTTCGCTATTCTCGTTTCCTGGTGCTCTTCGCTATCTTTGCTTTGTGAGCGAAAAAACCATTTTAAAACTGCAATTGCCAACAGACCCGCTATGGGTTAAAAACGTGGTGGAAAGCAATATCCAGGAATTATTAACAGACCATGCTTTTTGCGAACAGAAAGCAGCCAGTAACGGTATTACCATTATTGTGCAAAACCCTGACTTACCTGACCTGGTACAGGAAATGGCCGATTTGGTGCGCGAAGAAATGGATCACTTTAAACGGGTACATACTTTTATTATTGAGCGGGGATATACATTGGGCCGCGAACGGAAAGACAACTACGTGAACGAACTGTTTAAATTTTTGCACAAAGGTGGAGGCCGTAGTGTACAACGGGTTGATAGGCTGCTTTTCTCTGCCATGATAGAAGCGCGCAGTTGCGAACGCTTTAAAGTACTTTCAGAAAACATTGCAGATAAGGAACTCTCGGCCTTCTATCACGAATTGATGATTAGCGAAGCCGGGCATTATACTATGTTTTTGAGATTTGCCAAAAAGTATAACGATGGTATTGATGTGGATAAACGCTGGGCCGATTTTTTAACCTACGAAGCTGAGGTAATTAAAAACTATGGAAAAACAGAAAATATACACGGTTAGCATTAAGCCGCTAACTGCGCATCAATACGTTTAATCAAGTTGTTCATATCAAAGGGCTTAGCCACAAAATCATTCGGCGCACCTTTATCAAACATTACACTATAGGCATTGATATTAGCAGAAAGAAGGATTACAGGTATCCAGCTTAAAAGAGGATCTGCCTTTAGGCTTTTGCAAATGTTGCGGCCATCCATACCGGATAGCATTACATCCATTAAAATTAAATCGGGGTGATATTGAGCCACTTGTTCAAAAACCAATTCGCCTCTTGAAATTGCGTTTACATCAAAATCATATTCGCAAAGTATATCTGTAAGTACTTCTAATATTCCTGTGTCGTCATCGACTACTAAAATGCGCTTTCCCATATCAACTTATGTATATAGGCTACAGTTGCAATGATTGTGCCACGAAATTATTTTAACCCGGTGTTAATCAGGAGGATTTTAGCCGGATGAGCCCGGTAGTGTTTTGCATGTAATTGTTAATGATGTCTATGTCGGTAGTATCGCTCATAAAACCGATGTAATTATCGGGCCTAATTACCAGTGTTTTAACATGCTCTGTTTTTATTTCGAAGGCATCAAATACGTGCTGGTTTCTGTCTGATGGCGGCAGGTAGAAGAAGTTGAGCCCGGCACCATAAAAGTGAGTGATCCATCGGGCAAATGCCAGCAGATCAAACTCAGCCAGGCGACCCAGGATAATCATGGTAAAACCGGGTTTGCTGCACCATGCATGCAAATCGGTCTCTATTTGTTTCTTCTCATCATACAGTTTCAGATAAGGCAGCCGATCGCCTGCTTTAACTTTGTGGGCATGGCTTAAATGCAGGTTAATAGGGCTATGCCGATAGCTGATGTCTATCTGCGAAACCCGTTTAAAAAAGCCTTGCTTTACCGCGTCATTACGCCACATAAAACGCAGTATTTTAGGCAGTGCAAACTTCTTGATAAGCTGTGCCCCAAATGATTGCGACATGATGATATTGAAGGCCCTGTCTGTGGTTTGTAACAGTTGCCGCGCTATGGGCATGCGCTCATCTGCGTAAGTGTTTAATATGCCTTCCTGTATCTTTCCGTTGATAACACCGGCCAGTTTCCAGGCCAGATTGTAGGCATCCTGCAAGCCGGTATTCATCCCCTGCCCGCCAACCGGCGAGTGTATGTGTG
>NZ_MPPL01000001.1:5341183-5342559 GCF_001911425.1 Mucilaginibacter polytrichastri
TGCATCCCCAATTAAAAAGCACCTGCCCGACCGGAATTTATCAGCCATCCAGTGATGCAATTTGTAAGTAGTAAACCAATTGCATTTGGTTATAACTACAGGTACTTGGGTGATTTTTTCGGTAAATGGAATAATGTCTTTTATTGTTATATTTTCTTTATGCTCAAACTGCGGGGGTAGGTTGCCTATTAATCGATAGCCATTTTTTTCGGCAGTGGGGAAAAAGCCTGCAAAGCCGTCGCCGGTTAAGTGTAGCTTTATATAATCATCATCGTGGTTAGTGGTAATATCTGCCAGGTAAAAAAGGTGGGCATACGTATCTCCGGTAAAATGTATTCCCAATTGCTTGCGCACTGTGCTGCCTGCACCATCGGCCCCAATTACCCAGTCGGCTGTTATTATAGCTTCGGTATCATCACTAACCAGCGTGGCTTCAACCGAAGTTCTGTTTTGCGTAAGCTGTTTTAATGTGGTGTTCCAGTAAACGGGTATTGCGCTTTTAGTCAGCTCGCCAAGTAATACCCGTTCATTTTTATTTTGCGGATACATGAATACATAAGGATATGGTGTTTCTCCCTTCCCGGTATCAGCCACAGGGAAAGTGCCGGTTAATTTATCACCATTAAAAAACTGGAGGCCTGTTGTGGGCCTGCCCTCTTTCAATACCTGGTCAACCAGCCCCATTTGGCGGTAAATTTCCAGCGTACGTGCTTGTACGGCTAAAGCCTTAGATTGATCTGTGGGGCCTAATTTATTATCAATTATTACAGGTTCAATACCGTATCTCAATAACTGTGCAGCCATCATTAAGCCCGATGGGCCTGCGCCTATGATCAAAACTTTGGTGTGCTGGCTGCTAATTTTCATCAGGCGTGAAATAATAAAAAGATAGTTGGTTTTTTATGCAAATCCGGCGGTGTTTTTTTCCAGGCGGCTATAGTTTGGGTTTTAACCAGTTCATCATTTGCCGTTAAATTACAGGCAATGCAAAGGCGGGTAGTGGGTTTGCAGGTTTTTAATATCTCTTCCAATAAAGCATTATTACGAAAAGGGGTTTCTATAAACAATTGCGTTTGCTTCAACCGTTCTGTAAAACCTTCCAGTTCTTTAATACGGCGGCTGCGGTCGGCTTTGTCAATAGGCAGGTAACCATGAAAGGTAAAACTTTGTCCGTTAAAGCCCGAGGCCATAATGGCCAGTAAGATAGAGCTTGGCCCAACCAGGGGCACTACTTTGATACCCCGGCGATGCGCTTCGGCCACCACATCCGCACCAGGATCGGCTACACCGGGGCAGCCTGCTTCGCTCATCAGCCCGGCATCGCGGCCTGCCATTAAGCCGGTAAAAAATGTGCTAACGTCGGCAGTACGGGCATG
>NZ_MPPL01000001.1:5342569-5382775 GCF_001911425.1 Mucilaginibacter polytrichastri
GCCGTAATCGTGCATTATTAGCTGGCTTTGGGGTATTTGCAGGCCGGCTTCTTTTAAAAACTTACGTGCGGTCTTTTCGTTCTCTACAATATACTCGGTAATGCTGTTTATAGTTTGTACCAGGTATGGGGTAAATGATTTTGCCGCTGCATTATCTGCAAGCGGAACCGGGATGAGATAGAGTGTTCCGATGGGCATATGTTGCAAAGTTGGTTTTTTTAATTTAATTTAAGGCTACCAGAAAGGAGTTAATCAAAAATGAAATCATTAGGTATTAATTGGTTTATTGATGGCAGCATTGACTTTGAACATAAGAAGTATATTTTGCTGGATTACATGCAGGAAATAAACCGCCATTTTGATAAAAGCAAACTTTACCCCAACCTTACCGATCTGATTTTCCATTATAATAACCTGATGGATTTTAAGCATAACAAATCTGTTTTACAGCAGGCGTTTCCGCAACGCTTAAGTAAGGCAGATATTGAAGCTGTTAAGCTTACTTATAGAAAGATAGTGCAGGATGATAACTCGATGTATGAGATTGAGCGCATTATTACTTATGCCATTAACAAAATGGACCCAGCCCTGCAAACAGGTAAAGAACTTTATGATTTTGTAGAAAGCCGCATTAATATAGACCCGGTAGGTGTGGTGCCACTATTGCCTTACCACGGCTATTTTGCGCTGCGTAACGGTATGGATAAAACCAATTTGATATATGAGTATCACATTACCATTTTTGAAAACAAAGACGATAAATACCGGGGTATTAATGTACAGTTTGTAGATACGTTTTTGCAAGGCATTGCCAATACGCCCGAGTCTATTAAGCTTGACCTGGTAAAGCACCGCAAGCACCTGCCCAACCCGGCGGTGTATTATGTGCAAAGCGATATCACCTTCCCGCTGGAGCAAACACTTTTACCTGTAGCTAAAAAAAGCCTGGTGAAATATATATCGGCAGCTTAGAGAATATTATTGTTTGTCGGAAAAAAGCATTAATCGGCAAGTGTGGGATCGGGCTTGGATTGAACAGACCTTACGTCATCTTCGTCGTTAATCTTCTTCACATACAACTCATCAACCAAAATAAAAACGATAGACAATAGTGGTACTGCGAGGATAATTCCCAACACCCCGGAGAGCGTGCCCATTAATACCTGGCTGATAATGGTTAGCGCAGGTGGCAGATTAATCATTTTATTCTGGATGATGGGGGTTACTATATTGCTTACAATAGTTTGGGATACAATATATATTAAAGCTACAATAATGGCACTATTGAGGCTAATGGTTAATGCCAGTAATACACCTGGTATCATAGCTGCCAATGAACCAAAATTGGGAATTATTTTAAGCATACCTGCAAATAAAGCCAATACCAATGCCGCCGGGATGCCCATAATAGTTAGCCCGGTAAACAGCATAATGGTGATAAGCACAATGGATAATAGCATTCCCTTAAGCCATCCCTTCAATGAGAAACTAATACGATCTATAATGCATTTAGCAAGTTCTTTCCGGTCGTGAGGGACCAGTAAAATAATACCGTCTTTGTATACTGAGGGGTTTAGCGTAAAGAAAATGGACAAAAACATAATGATGTAGATATTGCCCATAACACCAAAGCTGGTACTGAAAAAGTGTTGTGCAGTTACAATTAATTTCTGCGAATTATCATCATCCTGCGTGTAGTCAAGTACCTTTTGGCCCAGTGAGGTTTCTGAAAGTTTGGCTTTGAAATTCGCTACGGTATGTGGTAATGTGTCACTTAATTCTTTAACCTGTTTTTGAATATTAGCGCCCATGAACCAAAACAACAGCCCCAATAAAATGAAGGTGCCCCCCACAGATATATACATAGCAGGCTTACGTTTCCATTTGGTTTTACGCTGAATGAGATCGCCCAGCCCGTGGAAATAGGTGGATATTAATGTACCGGCCAATACCATCAACAATACATTAAAGGCAACCCGGGCAATAAGGATCACTACTACCAACAGGGCTACAATGGCAACCGTGTGCCATACTTTTTGAATGTATGTTAGTTCTTTTTCTACAGTTTCTGCCGGTTTTTTATCGCGGATCATGGGTGTATATTAATACGTGAGACGTTATACGTTTTACATGGGATTGGGTACCGTAAAACGTGTGTGTTTAATACGTAATATAATTCGGGCCCAATATGTTTTAATTGGTTGCGGGTTGAAACTAAAATAGCCTCAGGATTTATCATCCTAAGGCTATTGTGTATTATAATTATGTAATGCCTTATTTCAATTTAGCAAGCGCATCTTTAATGCGCGGAATCATTTGGCGAATTTCTTCGTGAGTACAGGTACCAACCGAAGCGCGGAACCAGGTAATGCTATCATCAGTACCAAAAGCCGAGAACGGAACCAGCGCCACTTTGGCTTCTTTAATTAAATAGAAGTTAATATCTGCCGATGAATTTAATATCTCGCCGGTTGGTGTGGTTCTGCCAATGTAATCAACCTTAACGGTTAAGTAAATGGCACCCATTGGCTCAATGGCATCAACGCTAAAGCCTTCGGCTTTTAATTGCTGAAAACCATCATAAAGGGTAGTCAGGCTGGTTTGTATTTCGCTTTTAAACTTGGCTAAATAATTATTTAACGGTTGTTCTGTTTTAAGAAACTCGGCAGTAGCCACCTGCTCTGGCTTAGGTGCCCATGCACCCATGTGGCCAACTATAGAACGCATTTGCCCTATAATTTTCTCTGGCCCAAATCCCCAGCCTACACGTACGCCGGTAGCAGCAAGGCATTTAGAGATACCATCGATGTAGATCACATAATCTTTTAACTCGGGGCGTAACGTAACCGGGTCAACATGCTCCTTGTTAAAGGTTAACATGGAGTAGATTTGGTCGTACATCATGTACAAAGGTTTCTCGCCCGGCAAGCGGTTCTTATTTTCTTCAATAACCAGGTCGCAAATTTCTTCGAGATCCTTTTTATCAAACATAGTACCGGTTGGGTTTAACGGCGAGCAAAGTGCCAGTAAGGTAGCACCTTTTAAATGTGGGCGTATATCATCTGCTGTAGGCATAAAATCATGCTCGGCACGGGTAATTATCTGTACCTCTTCTGCCGAAGTTAAGTGGCAGTAGTGGTTATTGTTCCATGATGGTACAGGATAAACTACTTTATCGCCTTTATCAATCAGTGCTAAAAAGGTAGAATATATCAGCGGGCGCGAGCCACTGCTGATCAGGATCTGGTTGGCGTTATAATCTAACCCAAAATGTTTTTTCAAAAAAGCAGACACTTCCTGGCGTAAAGCAGCTACACCCTCTGCAGGCGGATAGTTGGTTTGGTTATGCTGATAGGCATCTATAATACCTTGCTTCAGTTCGTCTGGGATGGGGTATATATTGGAGTCAAAATCACCGATTGTTAAGTTGGCAATTTGTTGTCCTTGTCTTTTTAACTCATTAATCTCGGCACCAATCTTAATAATCTCAGATCCTTTAAGGGTTTGTGCAAGCTGTGAAGTGCTCATGGGTTGTATAGGTGAAAATTGAAAAAGCCCGTTTTTAGCGGGCTTATAATATTGTTTGTTTAGTTATAACTAGGTTTGCGCAGCCTGATGATGCGTGCCCAGTGCATTACTTTCATAACCGGATAAACAGGGTCTATCTCGAACCAGCGTTTAGCAAAGTTGGCACTATTAGGGTGCTTGTGGTGATTATTCTGAAACAATTCGCCCAGCATCAAAAAGTCGAATGGGGTGGTGTTTTTAGATTTGTCGTTATTGTCGAAATTGGCATAACCATATTTATGGCCGCACCAGTTAACAATAGCGCCATGGATAGGGCCCATCATAAAGTGGATTGGTAGCAGCAGGTACATCCACCATTGGGTAGCAAAAGCTACATAAAAAGCTACATATAGTAAGCCGAATATAATGCGCGATACCATGGTAGAACCATAATAATCCAGCAAACGCCACTCGGGGTAATTACCTTTAAAGCGCGCTTCCGGCTCTTTAAGGCGTTTTTCGTGCTCGCGGAAGCTTTGTACCGTATGCCACATCATTTGAATTACATCTGTAAAAAAGTGAGGTGAATGCGGGTCTTTCTCGGTATCACTGTAAGCATGATGCTCGCGGTGCATAATAGCGTAAGCCCTTGGGTTTAAGAAAGATGAACCTTGACAAATGAAGGTCATAACGTGAAAGGTGCGCTCAAAAAACTTGTTTGTAGTAAACATTTTGTGAGAAGCATATCTGTGCAAAAAGAATGTTTGGAAAAACAGCGACAGAAACCAGTGTGCCAAAAAGAATATAAGAATTATCACTTAACTGTATTATATGAAGGCGTTTATAAATGTTGCAAAAGTACGAAATTTTTATGTCAAGCCCCAAGTTTTTCGGGAGCTGTTTAATAACCCGCTAATGCTTTTATACACTAAATAACGAAATGCCTTGACAGATAGTTTCTGCTATACATTATTAAACTGTTAATAATTTGTATAAATGTTATTTGGGGGAGGCAGGGGTATCTATTAAAAGAGCCGCTTCAAACTGAAACGGCTCTTTTAATTAAATTGATTTAACTATTAATTACTGTGCGCTATCGCGTAATGCTTTTATCCTGTCGTGCGCTAATTTTTGTTCTTGCGCCTGGCGGGTTACCAGTACAGACAGTTCGCCGGATAGGTCACCGTCTGTTAAAGCAGACTGATATGCCTTTTTAATAGCATCTTCACCACGTTCGCATTCTGCTAAAATACCTGCACGGTCTTTACCTGTAAATATAGCTTTAACATCAATCCATGCACGGTGAATGGCACCGCTTACACTCGAACCTGTTTGCACATCATTGTCGTAACGCGCTACAGTTGCAGTAAGTTCCTGTGTGTTTTTGCGGCTTTGCTGCGCATATTCCTGGAATAAAGATTTCAGATCGGCATCCTTATCAGACATGTCTGCAAGGGCCCTTTCAAAGCCTTCAATCCTGTCGTTATTAATTTCTATTAAGTCGTTTAAAACTTCAACTGTTTTTTCAATGGTTTCCATAATCGTAGATTTTATGTTTACTAATTATTTGTGTGTTGCCGAAGCAATACAAAGAGGTAATTGCAATTAATATGCCATAAATTAATCTTCAGTTGTTAAATATTTATTTAAAGTTAAAACAATTATAAATTATGTTTAAAGTGGAATAGCGGCTTCTTTCACCAGTAAATTATTGTCTGGTAGTTTGATGTGTTAATTCAGAAAATAAAGCAATCCGATTAAAATGTGCAGTAAAAAGGCTGGGAACGCAATTATTAATAAATATTTCATCCCTGGGTTAAATAATTATTAATGTTGGGTAATATTGATGCTGTTATCGGTTTAAAACGCAATAGTAACAGGTTCGTTACCGTTTACTAACCTTTATTATTGCAATCGTGGCTATATTTAATGCTGTATTTTATACGCTATGGTATAAAATACTGTACTATCCTTAAACTATTGTATTAAATTGGAACAAGACAAGCAATCGGACCGGGAGCTCAAAGATTTGCGGTTGTTAAAAGTGGTTGAAGAAATTGAGGACTATGCAATTTTAACCCTGGATAGTGATGGCAATATCGAGAACTGGAACAAGGGTGCCGAGAAAATAAAAGGCTACCAGCTTACAGAGGTTATCGGCAAAAACTTTAGCATATTCTATAATGATGAAGACCGTAGAAATGGCCGCCCCGAATCATTAATAAATTTAGCCAGGCGCGATGGTAAGGTTGCCGACCATGGGTGGCGTACGCGAAAAGATGGTACACGCTTTTGGGGTAGTATTGTTATTACTGCCCTGCATGACGAAAATGGCCAGGTAATAGGCTTTGTAAAAATAGTTCACGATCTTACTGCTAAGTTATTGACCGAGAAAGCCCTGAAACAGCATGCCCGCGATCTGGAAATCAGAAAAAAGGAACTCGACCAGTTTATATACATTGCTTCGCACGATTTGCAGGAACCCTTACTTACCGTGCAAAACTTTGTTGAACTTATAGAAGAAGAGTACGGCAATACCTTTGATGAAAGTGAGGCCATGTATTTCTCGTTCGTTAAACAATCATCTGCCCGGATGAGTAACCTCATTAAGGGCCTGCTTGATTATTCGCGCATTGGCCGTAAGCGGGTGCTGGGTGATATAGACTGCCAGCAGCTGCTTAACTCGGTATGTGCCGAATTGCACGAAGAAATAGACGTGTCTGGCGGGCAGATAAGCTACGGGCGTATGCCTATTATAATGGGTTACGAGGTTGAATTGAAACAACTCTTTTACAGCCTTATTAGTAATGCCATTAAATTTCGTAAAAAAAATATAATTCCCCAGGTTTCTATAACGGCCCGGTCATACAGCGATGGCTGGCGGTTTGCTGTGTCAGACAACGGCATTGGCATTGAGCCGAAATACATCGAAAAAATGTTTCTGATATTTCAGCGCCTTAACACCCGCGATGCTTATGATGGCAGCGGCATAGGCCTGGCCAACTGCAAAAAAATTGTAGAACTACACAATGGCGAAATCTCTGCCGAGTCTGTCCCCGGTGAGGGCAGTACCTTTTATTTTAACCTGGAAATCTGATACTACGTATACTCCCCTATAACAAATGACCCAACTTAAAGATCTTAACTGCATTTTATTAATAGATGATGATATCCCCACTAATTTTATTCACCGCAAGGTTATCGAAAAATCGGGCGTAGCAGCATATGTGCAAGTAGCTACATCTGCCAAAGAAGGTCTGGATTTTTTAACCTACACCGGCAAGTATGCCGATACAAAAACCACACCCCGCCCCGGTATTATATTTTTAGATATTAACATGCCCGGCATGGACGGCTGGGACTTTATGGATGTATACCGCAAACTGGATAAAGCGCATAAAGACCGGATGGTAGTAATTATGCTGACCACCTCTCTCAACCTCGACGACCGCGAGCGGGCTTTGAAAGATGAGGATATTGTTACCTTCATCCATAAGCCATTAAGGCCAGAGATAGTGGTGGAGTTGGTAGAGGCTTATTTTCCGAAGGCTGGGTAAAAACGATCTCAATCTGTTATTCAGAGCGCCAGCGAAGAATTTTATGCGCAAGGGTTTCTGAAAGCAGAAAATTCTACGTTAGATTTTCATTCTGAACGATAGTGAAGAATCCTCTCAAACCGGTAAGTCTCAACTTAGCAGCATGAAGAAGACTCTTCGTTACACTCAAAGTGACGAATTTGATGGTTAACTTAATGAGTTAAAAAAAAGACTATATTCAATAATCTAACCTTAATTACATGTTTTCAGCAAAGAGATTTTTGTTATTCGCATGCGCTGCATTATTCATTAGTTGTGGCAAAAAATCAGGATCTAACGACGCTCCTGCCCCTGCAAATGTTCAAACAGCACAGTTTTCGATCGGTGCACCCGCTTATTGGCTGGATGAACAAGTTGTAGTAACCGCTGCCGACAAATCTGGTAGTTCCAATACCTACGCATGGGATTGGGGCGACAACAATACCTCGCTTGATAACTCAAGCAGTTCGCATAAATATATAGAAGGCGGTACCTACAATATTAAATTGACAGTCAACAATCACGTATATACTAAAGCGGTAACTGTTAGGCCAGGCAATTGTAGTTTCCAAATTAAGAATCTCAGTAATTATAAACTCATTAACTTGGGTTTGATATATGTAAATCAAGGGGTAAGACTAGTTTTTGCAAACAACATCAATAATTTGGATGCTGTTAACGGCACAAGAAATTTAACAGATACTTTGTATTTAACATTGGATAAAACAAAAACTTCGGATAGGGTTGTATTCAGTGGCAGGGTGATAACGTTATCTCCAATCTTTCTTGATGCCGACTTACCTAATGTAACAATGCATCAGCATACTGTTTTGCTTGTTAATAACGATACTTATCTTTATTATTTAAATAAGCAAAATACCACAACCAGAGATTTGCTCAGTAACTATCTGTCGTATTATTAATTAAATTTTTTTCTTGTCAGGAAGTTATTATATGGTACACTTTCACACTTAACCCGATTGCAGCGGATACCAGCCCCGAACCTAACGCCTGTGTGCGTATGAGTGGGGCTCTTTGTACCGAGAACTGGTAACGTTATTTCCATATCTTCTAATTGATCTACTTTAACTTATGCCCCATACTATCGCTCAATCATAATTTATGGGGTCTGATGTATTTACGTTAGTGCTCTGTAGGTCGGGGGGCTTTATACCTCTCGATGGCGCTGGTTTCAATACACCTACATAAGCAACTACTTACATTGCCGGTAACTTCCTCATATACTTTTCAAACATCCCACCGCATATTTTTACAATCTGCCAACCATAACTACCTAAACCCCTCAGCAGTAATATCAAATTTCCTAAAAAAGCACTTGTAAATTAAACAAATACACGTATCTTTGCAGTCCCGAAAAATGCGGGTATAATAAAGTATTTAATTAAATTAATTTAAAGCAAGTGAATACGTTAAGTTACAAAACTGTCTCAGCCAACAAAAAGACCGTTAACAAAGAATGGGTTGTTGTTGACGCTAATGGCGAGATTTTGGGGCGCTTGTCTTCTAAGATCGCTGCGATCATCAGAGGAAAACACAAGCCAGGGTTCACCCCGAACGTAGACTGCGGAGATAACGTTATTGTTATCAATGCAGACAAGGTAAAACTGACCGGAAACAAATTCGCCGAAAAGCAATACGTTTCTTACACTGGTTATCCAGGTGGTCAGCGTTTCATTTCTCCTAAGGAGTTAATGGCAAAACATCCAGATCGTGTAGTTGAAAAAGCTGTACGTGGTATGTTACCTAAAAATCGTTTGGGCCGCGCCTTATTTGGCAATCTGCATGTATATGCAGGTGCCGAGCATCCTCACGCCGCACAAAACCCAAAAGCCATTTAACTTTTAATTTTAAAGGAGAAAAGAAATGCCAACAACTAACACTTCAGGCAGAAGAAAAACCGCTGTTGCCCGTATCTATCTAAAAGATGGTAGTGGTGCACTTATCGTTAACGGTAAAGACTACAAAGAATACTTCCCAACATTGCCTTTGCAATACGTTACTACCCAATCTTTACTGGTATCCGGTTCAGAAGGTAAATTCGATATTGTTGCAAACGTAGCTGGTGGTGGTGTAAAAGGACAGGCAGAAGCCGTTCGTTTAGCTATTGCAAAAGCTATTGTTGAACTTGATGCTGAAAAGAAACCTGCACTGCGTGCAAAAGGTTTAATGACACGTGATGACCGTATGGTTGAGCGTAAAAAACCAGGACGCAAGAAAGCTCGTAGGAAATTCCAATTCAGTAAACGTTAATATCAGGAGGACACAACAATGGCAAGAACAACATATCAGGATTTACTTGACGCAGGTGTACACTTTGGTCACCTTACCCGCAAATGGGATCCAAAAATGTCTCAGTACATTTTTATGGAGCGTAATGGTATCCACATTATCGACTTAAATAAAACCTTAACTAAGGTTGAAGAAGCTGCTGCAGCTATTAAACAAATTGTAAAATCAGGACGTAAAGTTTTATTCGTAGCTACTAAAAAGCAAGCGAAAGACATCGTTGCCGATTACGCAAAAACAGTAAACATGCCTTTCGTAACCGAACGTTGGTTGGGTGGTATGTTAACCAACTTTGCTACTGTACGTAAGTCAATCAAAAAGATGTCTAACATCGATAAATTGACTAAAGACGGTACTTACAGCAATCTTTCTAAGAAAGAGCGTTTAATGATCCAACGTGAGCGTATTAAATTAGAATCACTTTTAGGTGGTATCTCTGATTTGAACCGTTTACCTGCAGCATTATTCCTTATCGACGTTAAGAAAGAGCATATCGCAGTTTCTGAAGCATTAAAGTTAAATATCCCAACCTTTGCTATGGTGGATACTAACTCAGATCCTTCAAACATCGATTTCCCTATCCCGGCTAATGATGACGCTACCAAATCAATCTCTTTGATTACCGGTATCATTATCACTGCTATACAAGAAGGTTTGGATGAGCGCAAACGCGAAAAAGAAGACGAAGCTGAAAAAGAAGCTGTAGTTGCAAAAACTAAAGCTGATGCTCCTGAAACTGCCGGCGGTAACGAAGGTGGTAAAAGAACTCGTAAAGTATCTGCTGAAGCAGAAACTCCTTCTTCTACAGAAGAGTAATTTTGAATTGTAAATGGTGAGTTGTGAGTAATTATTATTCGCAACTCATCATTTTTCATATAAACTTAAAATTAAATCGGGCTAAAGGTTATATAGAGTTGCTAACTCGCAGCTTATAACCCACAACTCATAACTATAAAAAATTATGTCTACAGTACAAATTTCTGCAGCAGATGTGAACAAACTGCGCCAGCAAACCGGAGCAGGTATGATGGATTGCAAAAAAGCTTTAACAGAAACCAGTGGCGACTTTGAAGCAGCAATTGATTACTTAAGAAAAAAAGGTGCTAAAGTAGCAGCAAGCCGTTCAGACCGTGAGTCTAAAGAAGGTGTTGTTATAGCCCGTACTTCTGAAGATGGCAAAAACGGCGTTATTGTTGTTTTGGCTTGCGAAACAGATTTCGTTGCTAAAAATGCTGAATTTATCGCTTTCGCTAATGCAGTTGCTAACGTTGCTGTACATAGCTTACCGGCTAACGTTGAAGAACTGGGCCAGTTAGAAGTTGATACAGAAACCAGCCGTGTTAAAATTGCTGATGCACTTTTAGACATGACCGGTAAAATTGGCGAAAGAATTGTTGTTAGCACTTACGAAGTGTTAAGCGGCGAGAAAGTTGTTCCTTACATCCACGGTAATTTCCGTTTAGGTGTATTGGTTGCTTTAAACGCTAACCCTGCCGGTGTTGACGAAGCTGGAAAAGATGTTGCAATGCAAATTGCAGCGATGAACCCGGTTGCTGTTGATAAAGACGGTGTTGATGCCTCTACCATCGAGCGCGAGCTTGAAATTGCTAAAGAGCAGATTCGTGCCGAAGGTAAACCAGAAGAAATGGTTGAAAAAATTTCAGCAGGTAAACTAAACAAATTCTACAAAGACAATACTTTGTTAAACCAGGAGTTTGTTAAAGACCCTTCTAAAAATATTGCTCAATTCCTTAACGGTGTTGAGAAAGGCCTAACCGTTACCGCATTTAAGCGGGTTGTTTTAGGAGCCTAAATTATTAATCCCCTCGTTTTTTAAACGAGGGGATTTTTTTTGTCCTTACATTTGGTTGGTAGCCAGGCCCGTCATCCCGAACTTGTTTCGGCATCTCATACGGTAAGTCTACAGATTGATTGGTAAGCGGTTTACCCACCACATGGGGATGCCGAAACAAGTTCGGCATGACGTGTGAGTAGTTGAAAAGAATTACCTATGATAACAGCATTTCATCATCTGCAACTAATTGACAATGGTATCATTACCAGTGGCAAGGCTATTTTAGTTGAGGACAAAAAAATAAAAGCTGTAATTGTTGAAAGCGAAATTCCTGCTGAATCCCAAAAAATTGATCTTCATCATAATTATGTTGCCCCTGGCCTGCTCGATCTGCAAATTTATGGCAGTGGCGGCAAGCTGTTTGCAGGCAAGCCCGAAGTTGCTGCCTTAAAGCAACTGGAGGATGATTTGCTTAAGCAAGGCACTGTTGGCTTTTTTGCCACCATTGGTACCAATACCGATGCCATTGTAGAGCAGGGAATTGAATCGGCAAAAGCATATCGCAAAACCTGTATCGGTAATTTCCTGGGCTTGCATTTGGAAGGGCCATTTCTTAACCCGGTACGTAAAGGGGCTCACCCGGCAGACCTCATTCAAAAGGCAACTTTAGAAAAGGTAAAACGTTGGGTCGAATCTGCCGAAGGTGAAATAAAAATGATAACCATTGCGCCCGAATTGCAGGATCAGGAGGTGATAGATTACCTGCACCAGCAAGGTATAATTATATCATCGGGCCATAGCAATGCAACCTATGCCGAAGGGAAAACTTTTTTAAACAAACCAATACCTGCAGTTACGCATTTGTACAATGCCATGCCGCAAATGCACCACCGCGAGCCGGGGTATATACCGGCTATTTTTGAAGAAAAGCCATACACCAGCATCGTTGCAGATGGTATACATGTTGATTTTGCCATGATCCGTTTAGCTAAACGCGAACTGGGCGACAAACTATACCTCATTACCGATGCAGTAACCGCTGCATCAGAGGGTGCCTATCAGCATCAGATGGTAAATGGTAAGTATGTAATGCCCGATGGCACGCTGTCTGGCTCGAGCCTTACCATGCTTAAAGCCGTACAAAACTGTGTAGAGCAGGTAGGCATACCATTGGCAGAAGCCATTAATATGGCCAGCTTATACCCGGCACAACTGGCCGGACTAAACAAAGGCCGCATCACAACAGGATACGATGCGGATTTAGTAATTTTTAGTGATACTTTTGAAGTAAAGGCAACTTGCATGGCCGGCACTACGTATCAGATTTCCTGAAGACCTAATAGAAACTAACTAAACTACTTTATATGAAATACAAACGGATATTATTAAAGCTTAGCGGCGAATCATTGATGGGTGAAAGGCAATACGGTATTGATAACAACCGTGTGCTACAATACGCCCATGACATTAAAACAGTGTTTGATGCAGGCATAGAAATAGCCGTTGTTGTTGGTGGCGGAAATATTTTCCGTGGGTTGAGTGCCGAAAAATCGGGCATGGAACGCGCACAGGCCGATTATATGGGCATGCTGGCCACCGTAATTAACTGTATGGCTTTGCAAAGTGCATTAGAAGGTATTGGTGTAGAAACACGCTTACAATCGGCCATTAAAATGGAGCAGATTTGCGAGCCCTACATCCGTCGCCGTGCCATGACGCATTTGGAAACAGGCCGCATTGTTATTTTTGGCGCAGGTACCGGTAACCCTTACTTTACTACAGATACAGCCGCATCATTGCGAGCTATTGAAATAAAAGCCGACGTGGTATTGAAAGGTACCCGTGTTGATGGTATTTACACTGCTGACCCGGAGAAAGACCCAACCGCTACCCGTTACGACGAGATTAGCTTTGCAGAAGTATATGCCAAAGGCCTAAACGTAATGGATATGACCGCCATTACTCTTTGCCAGGAAAATAAACTACCGATCATTGTTTTCGATATGAACAAAGCCGGAAACTTCGAGCGTATTGCCAACGGCGAAGCCATTGGTACGTTAGTGCGTTAATTGTTAGAAGCAAGAGACAAGAACCAAGATACAAGACAATAACCGTAGCGACACAATATTTTGTGTCGCTTTTTTTTTGCGTTAAAATTAGGTTTGTCATCCAGAGCGCAATGAAGGATCTTCTTCACCAAGCCTTGCACCTGCAGAAGATTCTTCATTGCGTCCTGAATGACAAAAGAAGTCTACAACCTTACGCTATTACAATGTAAAATCCACTCCCTTAGCAATTTCGTTTTTATAGTAACGACACCTACACTTGTTTATAAAAAACATCTTTCGACATCTATCTATGAAAACATTATGCATATTAACCTTCATGCTACTGTCGGCATTTACAACTGCTGTTAATAAACCTGTAGAAAAGGTAGACCTTGACCGCTATGCCGGCAAGTGGTATTCATTATATTCTATCCCTACATTTTTTGATAAAGGCAGCCGCGAAACTACCACCAGCTATAACTGGGATCAAAAGGGTTATTATGATGTGTTAACCACTTATAAAAAAGGCGATGATGATGAAGAGGTACATACCTATAAATCGAAGCTGTTCCAGGTAGACAATACCAATAATTCGCAAATGAAGGCACAGTTTATCTGGCCCTACAAAGTAGATTATTGGATTATTGAACTGGCTGACGATTACTCATATGTGGTAGTTGGCCACCCCGATCATAAGTTTCTGTTCATCATGAGCCGTAAGCCGTCAATGGATAAAAAACTTTACGAAGAAATAATTTCCCGTTGTAAGGCTAAAGGGTATGCCGTAGAAAAACTGACATCACAGCATCAAAATGGTTAAGTTTTATTACCATATGGCCAATAAGTACCTGCTCTACCAGGAGTCTTTGCTCAGTTTTTTACAACTGTAAAACATAATGGACTAACATAAATGATAGTTTTTACTATTTTTGGCAAAAATTATTCGGAATGAGCGAACTCGTTAAAACCCAGTTGAATGATGCAAAGGCTTCAATGGATAAAGCCATTGACCATACAGATTACGAATTAGGCAAAATACGTGCAGGTAAAGCAAGCCCTGCCATGCTTGATGGCATTATGGTTGATTACTACGGTACCCCAACTCCATTAGCCCAGATAGGTAATGTAAACACACCCGATGCGCGTACCATTGTTGTACAGCCCTGGGAAAAATCGTTGCTTAACGCCATAGAAAAAGCAATTAAAGAGGCTGATCTGGGTATCAATCCTCAAAATGATGGTGTGATCATCCGCCTTAACGTACCCCCACTAACCGAAGAGCGCCGCAGGGATTTAGCTAAAAAAGCAAAAGCTGAAGCAGAAAGCGGTAAAGTTGCTGTGCGTAACATCCGCAAGGATATTAACGAGAAGATAAGAAAACTAAAAGTTGATGGCGTATCTGAAGATGAAATGAAAACAGGCGAAGCAGAGGTACAGAAACTAACTGATGCTTATATCATTAAGGTTGATAAACTATACGAGGCCAAAGAAAAAGATATCATGACGGTTTAAGCAATAATAAACCTAATGTCAAATTAAAGGGAATGAGCGTATTACGCCATTCCCTTTTTTTATTTTTGCTGTTACAATATGAAAATACTTATTACTTACTTATCCCGCTACCGTTGGGTGGTTGTACTCGCACTTGTTTTGGCAGGTATCAACATGGGATTTTCCCTGCTCGATCCATATATTACCGGCCGTATAGTAGATGGCTTTATAGAAAAACGCAGCAAGTTAGAATACAATGCTTACGTATGGGGTGCCATAGGCATGGTGGCTTTGGCCGTTGGTGCCGCCATGGTATCGCGCATAGCTAAAAACCTGCAAGATTATTATACCAATATTATTATACAAAAAGTTGGTGCCAAAATGTATGCCGACGGGCTTAAGCATTCGCTCGAATTGCCCTACCAGGTATTTGAAGATCAACGTAGCGGCGAAACCTTGGGCATACTGCAAAAAGTACGTTTAGATTGCGAAAAGTTTATCACTTCGTTTATCAGCGTTCTTTTTGTAAGCTTCATCGGGATGATCTTTGTGATCGTTTATTCGGTAAGTGTAAGCTATAAGGTTACCTTGGTTTATTTTGCAGCTATACCGGTAATTACTTTTGTGAGCATGGCACTAAGCCGTAAGATCAAAGTGATCCAGAAAAAGATTGTGGGCGAAACTACGGCACTGGCCGGTTCTACTACAGAATCATTACGTAACATCGAACTGGTTAAAAGTTTAGGCCTTGCCAGCCAAGAAATAGAACGCTTGAATAATACCACCTACAAGATCCTCGAACTGGAATTGAAGAAGGTAAAATATGTGCGAAGCATGAGCTTTGTGCAGGGTACAACCGTAAACTTTGTGCGCAGCACAATGGTAGTGGTATTACTGATCCTCATCTTTCAGCAAAGTATTTCACCGGGGCAATATTTCAGCTTCTTGTTTTACTCCTTCTTCCTGTTCAACCCGCTGCAGGAGTTGGGCAACGTTATCTTATCATGGCGCGAGGCCGAGGTTTCGCTGGCAAATTTTCAGCGTATCCTGAGCATCCCTATTGATGTAAAACCGGTTAAGCCGGTAATGATTGAGAAGCTGCGAAAATTAACGTTTGATAAGGTAAGCTTTAAGCATTTAACCGCCAACCGCAATGCCTTAAACCATATCGAGTTTGAGGCTAATACCGGCGAAACTATCGCTTTTGTTGGTCCGTCTGGTTCGGGTAAAACTACATTGGTGAAATTGTTGGTTGGTTTATATCAGCCGTTGGATGGCGATATCCTTTACAATAATGTATTGAGTAAAGAGATAGATCTGGATCAGCTGCGCGAAAAGATTGGCTTTGTAACGCAGGATACGCAACTGTTTTCGGGTACCATCCGCGAGAATCTGAAATTTGTACGACCTGATGCTACCGACGAGGAATGTATGAATGTATTGCACCGTGCAGCTTGCCAAAGCCTGCTGGCCCGTGCCGATAAAGGACTTGACAGTGTAATTGGTGAAGGAGGTGTAAAAGTATCCGGTGGCGAAAAGCAACGTTTGTCAATAGCCCGTGCCTTATTGCGTAAACCAGATCTACTGGTATTTGACGAGGCAACATCTGCATTAGATTCATTGACGGAAGAAGAGATTACCGAAACCATCCGTGATGTATCAGTATTAAAGGATCACATCACCATATTGATTGCGCACAGGCTATCTACTATTATGCATGCCGATCGAATTTATGTGCTCGAACAAGGCCGCATTATCGAGTCGGGCAAACATGCCGACCTTTTATTGCAGAAAGGGTTGTACTATGCGATGTGGCGCCAGCAGATAGGTGAAAAATATACAACAGAACCTTTGGCTAATGTCTAAATAAAAATGGAAAATATCCCTTTGGTATCGGGCACGTTCGGTTTAATTTTAATGGTGGTGTGGCTCCTACTGCTCATCTTTACCTTGGTGCACACCATCGGCAATAAAAACATTGACAGGAATAACAAGATACTTTGGATAGCCATTATGTTAGTGGTACCGATATTGGGTTCATTGATCTACCTATTTTGGCGATTGGTAAAGAAGGTGGCTAATTAGATAACCAGCGCGTTAAAGTTTTAAAATAGTTAATGCTAATTATGAAATAGCTGCAGCTGAATTTTTTAATTCATATGGCTTAATTAAGGATTCAGCAGGAATCCTCAGCATTTCGCTAAACTTCCTGATCATAGTAAGGGACAATGCTTGCTTATAGCTTAGTACTTTGCTGATGGTTCCCTTGTCGCCATATTCTTTTGCAAGGTCAGCAGATTTATATCCAAAGTCTTCCATCCTTATCTTAATTAATTCTACAGGATCTACCTCGGGCAACTCCACTATGGATTTTTCGTATTCAGAAATTAAATGGACTAAAAGCAGCTTTTCTTTATGTTCTGCTGAACCTTTTGATGCACGTTTAATTTCCTCGTACCGGACAATCGCAGCATTGTATTCTTGCTCTGTTTCTATCAAAAACCACTGAGGTTTGGTACTCATTTTTATACTGTTCATTAATGTAGAAAAACACACTTGAGTTAGATAGTTTCAGCATCTATCTTATCATATTCTGCGTGGGTTCCTACAAAACGTATTTCTACAATTTCGTCGACATAATCCACCTCGACGATTAGGCGGTATTTATTCCCTGTAATTTTAAATCTTGCCCGATCACCTTTAATAATCTTGGCTTTGGGGAAATCATTTAATACATCGGTGCTTTGTTTCCATTTAGCACGTTCAGTTACAATCTTCCATGCAGTAATACTTTTACTGGCATCTGCATGCTTTTTTGTAAATGCTTGAAGCTTTAATAAATAAAGGATGTTCATTTCTTAAATAAATTACTTTTAAAAATTTGTGCATGTATCCTCCGTATGTTAAATGATTTAAAGTAATCAAATGTAAATAAATGTTGGCAAAATGCCAACGTTTATTTGAAAAGTTTTAAGATATCTTATCCCAGCTCAACCCGCCACTCTTAGTTTGCAGCATTTGGTGTAGTATCTGGTTTTCGGGGTGCGCGAGTTGCGGGTCTTTTTCGAAGATCTCTTCTACCTGGTGCCGTACGGTCATCAGGAGTTCCTGGTCTGTGGCGAGATTAGCCATTTTAAGGTCGAGTACGCCACTTTGCTGGGTGCCTTCAATATCTCCCGGACCACGTAGTTCTAAGTCGATCTCGGAGATCTTAAAGCCGTCGTTGGTGGCAACCATGGTATCCAGGCGGATTCGGCCCTCGCGGCTTAGTTTATGTCCGCTCATCAGGATGCAATAAGATTGCTCTGCCCCGCGGCCAACCCGTCCGCGTAACTGGTGCAATTGCGATAAGCCGAAACGTTCGGAGTTTTCGATGATCATTACCGAGGCATTGGGCACATTAACGCCAACTTCAATTACGGTAGTGGCTACCATAATATGAGTTTCGCCTCTTACAAAACGCTGCATCTCTGCTTCCTTTTCTGCAGCGGCTAGTTTACCATGTACTACGCTGATGCGGTAATCAGGCAACGGAAACTCGCGCGACATGGTTTCGATCCCATCTTCCAGGTTCTTCAGGTCTAGCTTTTCGCTTTCTTTAATCAACGGGTATACTACATAAATCTGCCGGCCTTTGGCAATTTCCTGTTTCATGAGGCCAAACATACGCAGGCGTTGGTTCTCGTAAAAATGGACAGTTTCTATCGGCTTTCTTCCTGCAGGTAATTCGTTAATTACAGATACATCCAAATCGCCATACAAGGTCATGGCCAAGGTGCGTGGAATTGGTGTGGCCGTCATTACCAATACATGCGGGGGTAACGCATTTTTGCGCCAAAGTTTAGAGCGCTGCTCTACACCAAAGCGGTGCTGCTCATCAATAACAGCAAGCCCCAGGTTTTTAAACTGCACCTTATCTTCCAGCAAGGCATGTGTACCGATAAGCAACTGCAGGGTGCCATCTTCCAGCTTTTCGTGGATGGGCCTGCGGGCTTTTTGTTTGGTTGAACCTGTAAGCAAGGCAAGCTCAATAAAATCATCACCCACTAAACCTTTAATAGAATGATAGTGTTGCGTTGCTAAAATCTCTGTGGGGGCCATTAAGCAGGCCTGGAAGCCATTATCTATAGCCATAAGCACTGTCATGAGGGCCACAACTGTTTTGCCGCTCCCAACGTCGCCTTGCAGCAGGCGGTTCATCTGTACACCGCGCTGGGTATCCAGCCGTATTTCTTTCAATACCTTTTTTTGAGCATTGGTGAGGGCAAAAGGCAATTTATCTTCATAAAAGCCTGTAAAGTAATGGCCTACCTTTTCAAAAACATTGCCCCGGTACTTTTGGGTACGCAGTAATTTGTTTTTAAGCAGCTTAAGCTGAATGTTAAAAAGCTCTTCGAACTTTAAGCGGTACTGTGCTTCATGCAAAGCGGTAGCATCTTCTGGGAAGTGGGCGCTGCGGTAGGCATCGCTACGGCCCATCAGCTTAAATTTTTGCAGAATGTATTGCGGCAGGTTTTCCTCTATATCTTTTCCATGTTGTTCCAGCAATATGGCCGTTAGCTTTTGGATTCCCTTGCTATCCAGCGAAAATGATTTAAGTTTTTCTGTGGAGCTATAAACCGGTTGCAGCGTTAGGTTTCCCTTGCGCTGTAAGGCTTCGGCGCTGTAGGGCTCAATCTCGGGATGGGCCATCTGGGCCTTGCCGTTAAAAGAACCAGGCTTGCCGAATATGATATAGGCTTTGCCTACAATTAAATTTTTCTCGGCCCATTTAATCCCCTGAAACCAGGCCAGTTCCATAGTGCCGGTATCGTCTTGTACTCTGGCTACCAGTCGCTTGGTGCGTTTATCACCTACCAATTCTTTTTGCGTAAGCCGGGCTATTACCTGTACGTGCGGCAGGTCTTCATTAATATCCCTGATCTTGTAAAACTTAGTACGATCGATGTATTTAAACGGGAAATGGCGAAGCAGATCTTCGAAAGTAAAAATACCCAACTCTTTTTTGAGCATCTCGGCGCGGGTTGTACCAACGCCCCGCACATAATCAACCGATGTTTTAAATATCTGATTCAAAACCGGGAAGTTTAAATGAGTTCTGTTTGAAGCTGATCTTTCCGCTTAAACAGGTTGCCAATCATGCCCCAGTTAAATACAATAACCGATGCCAGTAATAGCAGGTAACCCAATAGCTGAGACTGATCGAAAGCCTCGTGAAAATATACAAACGCTACCACGAAAGTAACAATGGGATTAATATAGATGGTGATGCCCAGCGTTGAGGACGGGAGGCCGGTTAAGGCATACAAACTTAGGAGCAACGGTACCAAGGTAAACAGTACGGCTATTATTGTAATGTTACCCCAAAACTCTGCCGATTGGGGCAGGCCGTTAAATTCATAAATATAAAAAGGCATCAAAATTATTACCGAGATAAGCAATTGCAGGGCCAGCATATTTATTTTATCAAACTGGGTAAGCACCCGTTGTATTACCAGGTAAGCAGCATAAAATATAGCTACTGTAAATGACATCAGCATTTGCGTAAACGAAGCTGTTGATAAAATAATAACGCTTAAAATGGCAATAACAATACCGGCTATTTTTACTTTAGAGAGTTGTTCTTTAAGAATAAGGAACCCGCCACCCGCTGTTAACAGCGGGCAGATAAAATAAGCAAATGCAGCCACCTTAACGCTAATGTGGTTTACCACATAAATGTATGAGAACCAGTTGCCGGTTATAAACACCCCGGTGCCAAACAGCAGCCATAAAACTTTGGTGCGTTGTTTTGGCGGCATGGCCTTAAGCACCCGCACATCATGGCTAATAATTTTGTAGCGGAATACCAGGTTATAAATCCAGATGATAACCAAAGAGGTAAGCACCCGGTAATAAAGAATTTGCTGTGATGCGTAGCCGATGTGGTGTAAACGCTTTAAAGGGATAGTTAAAAAGCCCCATATAAATGCAGCCCCAATAGCTGCCAGTAAATATATAAATGAGGCTTTTTTTTGTTTCATTAACCAAATACTGCAATTACAGATATTTCAACATTTACATTTTTAGGTAACGCAGCGGCCTGTACGGTTTCGCGGGCTGGAAAATTATCGGTAAAGTATGAACCGTAAATTTCATTAACTGTTGCAAAGTTGCCCATATCTTTTAAAAAGATAGTGGTTTTAACAACGGCGCTAAAATCTGTACCGGCCTCGGTTAAAATAGCTTTCAGATTTTCCATTACCAGTTTAGTTTCAGACGGAATGTCGCTGATAACCAGTTCGCCGGTTTTTGGGTCCAGGGCTATCTGCCCTGATACAAATAGAAAGTTACCTGCTTTTACAGCCTGGCTGTAAGGGCCAATAGGCGCAGGCGCATTTAAAGTATTAATGATGGTTTTCATGCGTGGTATTTCACTTTTTGATAAAGAATACATCAATCAGTTTCCAGATAATACCGGCTAAAAACATAACAATGGCCAGTGCATTAATAAAATGCATTACTCTCAGGTTAAAGTTATCCGGCCGGTTTGGATCTTTTTTGCGAAAGAAGTACATAAAACAAAGTTAAACAAAAAAGGCGTCCCGATGGGACGCCTTTTCGTAATACTAATTTTGTGTTAATTATTTTTGAACGAATTCAACACGACGGTTTTGTACACGTCCTTCTTCGGTTGAATTGTCAGCGATAGGTCTAGTTTCACCTAAGCCTTTAACTTTTACACGTCTAGCTTCAACACCAGAGTTAACTAAGTAAGTTTTTACAGAGTTAGCACGGTCTTTAGATAGGTGCATATTGTGAGCGGCAGTACCTTCAGATGAGGCGAAACCGTCTAATTCAAGAGATTTAGCAGTGTTAGCACGTAGGTCAGCAGAAACAGCATCTAAAGTTGGGTAAGATGAAGTTCTTAATACAGAGCTATCAAAGTCAAACTGGATGTTTGTGTAAGCAGCCGGAGCAGCAGCACCACCAACCATAACAGTATCTTTCTTCAATGGGCAACCTGAACCATCAACTACAGTACCTGCAGGAGTGTTAGGGCATTTGTCAAATTGATCAGAAACACCGTCACCGTCAGAATCTTTTTTCAGGTCGTTAACTGCGTTTTCAACATTAGTAACACGGCCTTTTAAAGCTTCAACTTCTTGACGTAAAGCTGCATCGTATAATTCGTCATACATCATAGCTACTGGATTAACCCAGTCTAAGTTTGCTTTAGATTTAGGACCGAAAGTATACTCTAAACCAGCATAACCGTAAGAATATTTGTCTTTAGAAGGGTAACCTCTGTTTAAACCATCAAGGATGTCATCATCAGTGAAGTTTTCAGTGTAACCTAAGTTCAGAGCCCATGCATCAGCCAGACGGAATTTAACGCCTACACCTACAGGGATAACTAAACTTTTAACATAGTGCTTAGAACCGTCTGCATTGCTGTAAACAAAATCAGTACCGTTACCTAATACCATAGTAGGGTTATACCATACTAAACCAGCACCAGCTGTAACGAAGAAATTGATTGCGTTTTTGCGACGTAAGTAATCGATAGTTGCAACGTTTACAACACCAGTAATGGTTCCGCTGTAAAATTTAGTTGAGAAAGATTGACGATCATCACGGAAACCGTTAAGAGCATCTTTGTTGTTTCCTTCTAATTTACCACCATTGAAGTTACCTTGGATACCGAATGAGTGAGCAACTTGCCATCTCAAAGTAGCTCCGTAACCGTAGCTAGTTTTCCAGTTAGTGTAATCATTAGAACCACCGGTAGCAACAACAGGTGCGGTTACACCTCCGTTAATCCCGAAGCTCCAGGTGTTGTACTGTCCTCTACCGCCAAATACCTTAGCTGTAGTAGTGCCAGAAGTTTTAGTAGTGGTGTCTGTGGTAGTAGTAGTGGTCGAAGTCTGTGCTTGCACCATACCTACTGCCATCAAAGACGCAACTGACAAAGCAACTGTTTTCTTTAATGTAGAATAGTTCATAGTTTTTAGATTAAACAAATTTAATTGTGATTTTTTTTTCAAAATTAGTAATTATGTTTGAAACGTTACCAAACACCGTTCCAAAACTGTTAAATAGTTAGACAAATAGAAGAAAAATTTGTTTAATAAATGTACAATGAAAAAAGAAGTATGAAATATACATCCATAAACAATGATTTATTTACTACTAATAGAAAAAATTTCGTTTCGCGATTAAAGCCGCAGTCAATAGCACTGTTTCATTCTAATGAAGAATTTAACCGCAGCGGAGACCAAAACTACACTTTTAAACAAAATCCAGACTTTTTTTATCTTTCGGGCATAGACCAGGAACAAAGTATACTGTTGCTTTTTCCGGATTGTCCTAATCCACTATACAAAGAAGTACTCTTTTTAAGACAAACCAACGAGCACATTGCTATTTGGGAGGGCCATAAGTATACCAAAGAAGAGGCTTTTTCGGCATCGGGTATTAAAACAGTATTTTGGCTGGATAGTTTTACCAGCATTTTGCACAGTATTATCAACTATGCCGACAATGTGTATATTAATACAAACGAAAATGACAGGTATGTATACGAGATGCCAACTCGTGATATTCGTAAATTTGAAGAATTAAAGCTGAAATATCCTTTACATAATTACATTCGCTCGGCACCAATACTGCGCGATTTGCGGGTGATAAAATCTGACATAGAGGTTGAGCTGACTAAAAAGGCTTGTGCTATTACTAATGATGCTTTTAAACGTGTGCTTAAATTTGTAAAGCCCGGCGTAGCGGAGTACGAAATTGAAGCCGAGATTATCCATGAATTTATCAGGCAGCGTGCAACCGGCCATGCTTACAGCCCCATCATAGCTTCGGGGGCCAATGCAAATGTGCTGCATTATATTGATAATAACCAGATTTGTAAAGATGGAGATGTAATTCTGTTTGATTTTGGTGCCGAATACGCCAATTACAACGCAGATATGAGCCGTTCTGTGCCAGTTAACGGCCGCTTTACACCCCGGCAAAAGGCTGTTTATAATGCAGTGCTGCGGGTGATGCGCCAATCTACCAAGTTATTGGTTGCCGGTGCTATCTGGAATGAATATCATGAAGAGGTAGGCAAAATTATGACCAGCGAATTGATCGGCCTTGGTTTACTTGATGCAACCGATGTTAAAAACCAAAACCCCGCCGCTCCATTATATAAGCAATACTTTATGCACGGCACCTCGCACCACCTTGGTTTAGATGTGCACGATTATGCAAGCCGTTACAAACCATTTGAAGCCGGCAATATTTTAACCTGCGAACCAGGTATCTATATCCCGGCAGAAGGTTTGGGTATCCGTATCGAAAACAATATCCTGATTACTAAAGACGGCAATATTGACCTGATGGCTGATATCCCTGTAGAGGCAGATCATATAGAAGAGATCATGAATTCGTAGAAGCCCCACCTAAATCCTCGCCCGGAAGGGAGGACTTTTCAATACTGTGCAGCAAAGCTGTACAGGTTAAACTGAGTATCATTCTTTAAAGCTTCGGCAATTTGTTGCCGGAGCTTTTTTTTGTCAATATCGGCCATGCGATGCTCCTTTATAATATGATATGCTTTCTCAGCCGTTAAAAACACCTTACGTTCGTTGTTTTTTGGTGTTTGATAGTGGATGAAGGTTGCAATTTCACCTACTCCTTCGTTTTGCGAAGCCACCGTTTTAAACACCGGGATATTATCGTGCTGGTCAGTCAATAGCTTTTTTAGCTTGCCTGCAAACTCATTAGCACCGGCGCGATCGGCCTTGTTAACAATAAAGGCATCGGCAATTTCCATTAAGCCCGATTTAATGTTCTGGATCTCGTCGCCCGCTTCCGGTACCAATACCACCATGGTAATATCAGCCAGCCCGGCAATCTCCACTTCAGACTGGCCTACGCCTACGGTTTCAATCAGCACATAATCAAACTGAGCGGCGCGCAGTACATCTGCCATTTCGATGGTTTTGGCCGACAGGCCACCCAGAGAACCTCGTGTAGCCAGTGAACGAATATATACCTGCTGGTTGTTAAAATGCGGAACCATCCTGATTCTGTCGCCCAGTAATGAGCCGAAATTGAATGGCGAAGTAGGGTCGATAGCTAAAACAGCAATGTGTTTGCCGCCTGTAATCAGTTCGGTAATCAAGTTATTAACCAGCGTGCTTTTACCTGCACCCGGCGGGCCGGTTATGCCAATAACAGGTGTGCTATTATTAAAAGGCAATGCTTGTAAAAGATTGGCCGCCCCGGCAAGGCTATTTTCTACCACGGTTAGTGCCCGTGCCACCGACCGGAAGTTACTATAATGAGGTATTTTAATTTGCCCTGTGCCTGCCATCTAATAACAAATGTATTGAAATTACAGTATCATGCCGATACCTTATATTTGCTGCCATTAAATGAAAATAGCAGGTTTTACCTTTATCAGAAACGCCGTTAAAAATGACTATCCCGTTGTGGAGGCCATTACATCCATATTGCCCATTTGCGATGAGTTTGTGGTAGCACTTGGCAATTGCAACGATGGCACCGAGCAGTTGCTACTCGGCATCAATTCGCCTAAAATAAAAATTATCCATACCGTTTGGGATGAATCATTGCGCGATGGTGGGTCTGTATTTGCTGTGGAAACCGACAAGGCTTTTAAGGCAATATCACCCGATGCCGATTGGGCTTTTTACATCCAGGGTGATGAGTGCGTACACGAGCGATATTTGCCGGTAATAAAAAAAGCAATGGAAGATAATTTGAGCGATGCCAGTATAGAAGGATTGCTTTTAAAATATCTACACTTTTATGGTTCGTATGACTATTACGGCCATTCGCGCCGCTGGTACCGTAGGGAGATCCGCGTGTTGCGTAATAATAAAGCCATTCACTCCTATCGTGATGCGCAGGGTTTCCGCTGGGCCGACAGGAAGATCAATGTTAAACTGATCGACGCTTATATCTATCATTATGGCTGGGTGAAACCACCAAAAGGATTGGAAAGTAAGCTGCGTAATTTTAACCAGTTTTATCATGATGATAGCTGGCTGGAAGAGAACCTGCCGCAAACTTTTGAGTTTAGCTATCACAATGCCGACCGCCTATTGCCGTTTACAGGTACACACCCGGCAGTAATGCAGCCGCGTATTGCGGCCACTAACTGGAAACTCAACATCGATTTGGATAAGTTGAAAAAACAGATGACGTTTCGCCGCAAGGTATTGCAGAAAATAGAAGACCTTACCGGCTGGCGCGTGAGCGAATACCGCAATTATAAAATTATTAAATAATACAACTTGGCAGGCAAATCACTATCGGTTATTATCCCAAAAGCTATACCAGTTTCATTAAAAATGGGGCATTGATCAGCGGTTAGCACACAAAAATTAAAGCGCTAACGCAAGCCAACAATAACGATTTAGGCTTGCAGGAGGTGTTTGCCATTATTCGTAAGTCGGTAAAGGGTAAAAAGTTAACCCGTTTAAAAGCATAAATAGGTAATAACCGCCGTTATTAATATTTTTGCAAACTTTAATATTTTAGATGAAGACTTATTTTCGGCTGCTCTCCTTTGCAAAACCTATAGAGAAGTTTGCTATTCCTTATATACTTGCTACCATACTTACCGTAATATTTAGTACGCTAAACCTGGCCTTGTTGGCTCCTTTATTGAAAGCTTTGTTCTTTCAATCTAAAGCACCCGTACCCAAACCAGCCAGCTGGACCCACGTAATAGATTTGCTAAACTACTATGCACACCAGGCCACTATTGATTATGGCCCGCTTGGTGCGCTTAAGTTTGTTTGCGTTATTATTGTGATCTCTGTACTGTTAAGCAATGTTTTCAGGTACATATCGCAGCGGGTAATGGAAAACCTGCGCATCCATACCCTGCTAAACCTGCGTAAAAGTGTTTTTGATAATGTAATGGATTTGCACCTCGGCTACTTTAGCAATGAGCGTAAAGGCGATATTATATCAAAAGTAGCGTCAGATGTACAGGTGGTGCAATATTCTGTTACAGGTACTTTGCAAGTAATTTTTAAAGAACCTTTAACCATGATAGCCTACCTGGTAACGTTGTTTGCCTTATCAGTTAAGCTCACCCTATTTTCATTACTCATTATACCTGTAGCGGGTTTAATCATTTCGCGCATAGTTAAACGCTTAAAAAGCCAGGCCCAGGCCTCGCACGAAACTTATGGCACCATGATTAGTTACCTGGACGAGGCACTGTCGGGCATGAAGATTATCAAAGCGTTTAATGCCACCAATTACATTAAAGACAGGTTCCACGATCAAAATAAAATGTACTCGAAAATCATCCGGTCTATGGCCAAGCGCCAGCAATCGGCTTCGCCGGTATCTGAGTTTTTGGGTGTTTTAATGGTTGCGGGTATTGTATTATATGGCGGTTCGCTGGTTATCAATCACCAGTCTACGCTTACTGCCGAAAACTTTATTGCTTATATCGCTATCTTCTCGCAGGTAATGCGCCCGGCAAAAGCCATTTCAGATTCGTTTAGTAATATCCACTCGGGTATAGCCGCCGGTGAGCGTGTATTGGAGCTGATAGATACTAAGCCGCTAATTAAAGATGCGCTTGGTGCCAAGCCAATAACCGACTTTAAAGAAGGAATACAGTTTAAAGATGTAACCTTCGCCTATGACGAAAAGGTAGTGTTATCGCACATTAACTTCACCGTACCTAAAGGCAAAACGGTTGCTTTGGTAGGCCCATCGGGTGGTGGTAAATCTACCATGATGGATCTTATCCCACGTTTTATTGAGCCGCAACAAGGTGAGATATTAATAGACGGGCATCATTTAAATTCGTTAACTATAAATTCGGTACGCTCATTAATGGGCGTGGTTAACCAGGAATCGATTCTGTTTAATGATACCATTTATAATAACATTGCCTTTGCCAAGCCCGAAGCTACACCAGAGCAGGTAGAAGCCGCCGCACGTATTGCTAACGCACATAGCTTTATCGAGCATACCGAACAAGGTTATCAAACTAATATTGGCGACCGCGGCACCAAGCTATCAGGCGGCCAGCGTCAGCGTATATGTATTGCCCGCGCAGTGCTGGCCAACCCGCCAATTATGTTGCTAGACGAAGCGACCTCGGCCCTGGATACCGAATCAGAAAAACTGGTGCAGGATGCATTAAATAACCTGATGAAGAACCGAACCTCGTTAATTATTGCCCACCGTTTAAGCACCATACAAAGTGCAGACATTATTATAGTTTTAGAGGCCGGCCGTATTGCAGAACAGGGTACCCATACAGAACTGATTGCAGCCAATGGTTTGTACCGTAAGTTAATTGATATGCAAACCTTTAACGCGTAAACGGAGGTATGTTACTATAACTTTTAGCAGGCTACAACCACAAAAAGGTGATTGCAGCCTGCTCTAAAAGTGTTTTAGTTAATTGCTTTAGGGTAAGCATAAAAACAAATGCCTTGATAGGCCCAATAGGACTGCCCAGCTACAACATTTCTATTAGTTGAATAATAATGATCCGGACTGTTCTGTTTATAGAATGCATAAACCGGTATTGTGCCGGCTACTTGAGTAGTATAGGCATAAAATAAAATCCCGTCTTGATTATATCCTCGTTGTACCCAAGAGAGAGCCGCTGAAGGATCTGTTGTTAGCAAGTGGTCTTGAGATTGGGGGTGGTAATACTGATATACAGGCACGCTGCTGGCATATTGAAATGTATAGGCGTCAAAAGTTTCTCCATAAGCAGTGTAATTAGGGGAACTCGCATTCAAAGATGGATTTAAATTAAATGCGTGTTTGTCGATATTTAAAGCATAAAACTCATATACGGGTGCAGGTAAAAGAGAAGCTTGATTAGCTGCTAAATATTGAATAATATAATTGTGCAAAGCTGAGGCTTTTACTGGATCAGCAATTAACTGAGATATTTCTACTAACCCTGTGCTTCCAATGTCAATTAATTCTGCATTTTGTACAGTAGAACTATTTTGCCAGCTAGTAATGTTTATAGTAGCCGGAGTAGTTCCGTTTAGCGAAATATCACCAATTAACGCTTTTGAGGGATCGCCACCGTGAGTAGCATAATGTAATGTGGAGCTATAGTTTTTACTGCTTTGTGCCGAAGTTGTATTTAGCCCTGTACTAATATTAAATATATTTTTAATTCCTATATCTAAACCAGAAGATGAAGCTGATTTTCTATCCGTGCTTGTGGTTGCAGAGCGGTAAATCATGTCGAGTTTTGCGCCTAATATAGCGTCGGTTAAAACGTGCGTACCATAATGGCTTACAACGTATGCAGCAGACTGGTTTTGTACATCATTTACAAAATTTGCATTTAAATAGTTCTTAAGAAGATCTATTGTTGAGTTAATCTTCAGCCTTTTTTGTTGTATAATGAGATTATAGCTACTGTAAACGTATTGGGATGAAAATGCGGTTGAATCTTTAAAAGCCGCTTTAATTGTGGCTTTGAATTTAGCTGATGTATCTGTCCCTATTGATATATTTGGAGCTATTGTTTTTAAATAGCTTAATGCATCAGAACCGATATTAAGATCTGCAGTCTGAGTTTTCGATAAATCTGTTTCAATTTTGTCTGGATAATCTGCTTTAAGTTGGGCAACGTTTATAATTTGAAATGTTGTAGCACTCGAATTTGCGTATATTCCCAAAACATTATAGCCGTAGCCAAGCACATCCCAGCCGCCATCGCCGGCCGAAAATGTTTTTTTAGTAGGGGTTGGTATTGACTTTTGTTCAGACAGGGTGTCTTGTTTTTTGCACGAAGTCCATAGAGCTACGGCAAATAAAAAAATAGCAATTTTTTTCATGTATTTAAAATGATATGGTTTAGGCATTAAAACCAGTGCAATATTAATTAAACAATGTTAATTTTAGATTAATAAATTTCTTTAAAAGCGTGTAATATTCACTCGAATTTGATTCTGATAGATTAATACTTTCTACTTACTATAGAGAATTTATAACTCTCATGGTACTTTTAAAACAATTATTCGTTTGGATTTAACTGCTTTATATATTGAATATTAACTAACGGCTAATTAGAATACACAAAAAAATCATTTTTTTGTGTAAACGATTATTCATTATTATTTTCCCAATTTTGTAGTGTGAATACTTTCCCTCAAAATAATTATCAAACTAAATCTCCTGTACTATTTATTATTTTTAGCAGGCCCGATACCACCGCACAAGTGTTTGCCGCTATACGTATCGCCCAGCCAAAACGATTATACATCGCAGCAGATGGCCCAAGGATTGCGAAACAAGGCGAGGACAAAAAGTGTGCAGAAACCAGGGATACGGTATTAGCAGCTATTGATTGGGAATGCGAAGTAAAAACACTTTTCAGAGAAAATAACCTAGGCCCTAAAGAGGCTATTTCTTCTGCTATCGACTGGTTTTTTGACAACGAAACAGAGGGGATTATCTTAGAGCATGATTGCCTACCCGCTAACAGCTTTTTTATGTTTTGTGATGCAATGCTCGAAAAGTATAGGTACGATACAAGAATATGGCTTATATCGGGAAGTAATTTAACGAATAAAAAATGGGGCGACGCCTCTTATTACTTTTCTAACTTAACAAATGGCTGGGGCTGGGCCACCTGGAAAAGATCATGGGCGCTATACGATAAAAGCCTTGCTCAATACAAGGCAGAAGATGTAAGGCAACAATTAGAGAAAATATTTGATGATCCTTTAATTGTAGATACCTGGGAACATATTTTCAAAGATACTAAAGCGGGCAAAATAGATACTTGGGATTATCAGATAACGTTTAGCCACCTGTTTAATCACTGTGTTAATATTGTTTCTAACAACAACCTCGTTAGTAACATTGGTTTTGGAGAGCTGGCAGAAAATACGGTCAATGCAGAAAGTATCTTTGCAGCTATACCTTTAGAAACGCTAACCGAAATTAATCACCCCCAATACCTGCTTCCCGAAAAAGAAGCCGACCGGTTAACACTATGGGAAGAGTTTGATTTAGAAGCCCGCTACAAAAGGCATAATAAGCTTAAAAACCGGTTTAAACGGTGGATTAAAGGCCACAAAGGTTAACTACAATTATCTGTAACAAATTAATATTATAAAGCCGGTATTTTTCGTGTAACAAGTAATGCAACAAACTGAAAATAAAAAAACAGTAGCTGTTACATTTCACCTGCCATCATCCGTATTTATAAATAAAGCCCAGAAAGCCATAAGGATTTATGTATTTATGAGCTGGTCTCAATATTTTAGGCAACAAGATGTTGCCTAAATAAAAAACAACGCGCATCCCGGCAGAATAGATATAAATGATATACCAGGGTAGTAACAATAACCAGCAAGCTATTATAGAACAAGTAGCCAACCTGCCTGCAGTTTACTTGTTGTTTGTAGGCGAGCGGGCAAATTATAAAAATTTTTCTCGGCTGCTGCAGTGTTTTGCCGGGTTAAGAAATCAGCACCCCGATCTGCATTTAATTTGTGCAGGGGTGGCATTTGACCAGGAAGAATTGTTGCTGATAGAAAAACTTAAGGTAGAAAACCATTGCAGGCAACTAATAGTAAATGATGCACAGTTAAACTACCTATACCAGCAAGCACAAGTATTTGTGTTTCCATCGTTGTATGAAGGTTTTGGATACCCGTTGTTAACGGCCTTTAAGGTAGGCTGTGCGGTTGCCGCCAGCAATACGAGCAGCTTCCCCGAAGTGGGAGGCGATGCAGTGCATTACTTTGCACCCGATGATACTCACAGCATGTATAAAACCATAGAAGAACTGCTTACAGATACCTCACTCAGAAAGCAATATATAGAAAAAGGGTATGAGCAGTTAAAGCATTTTGCGCTGGCGCGGGAGATTGAAGAAACCCTTAACTTTTATACAAAAGTAACAAGCCGCCAATAAGCTGCGCTTACATGTTGCATTAGATATGTAAATAAAAAAAAGTCATCCGGAAACAATGCCCCGGATGACCTATCATCAATCATTTACACAAAACAAAACTTAAAATCTGAAACCTAAGCCAAACTGCCAAACTTGGTTACGGTAATTAGGTATATAGGTATCGCCGTTATCATTAATACGGTCAAAGTCTAAGGTATAGCGGGCACGCAATTCAATATTTTGGCTCAGGTCAAAACTTACACCGGCCACACCGTCAATCAGTGTTTTATTGTACCCGTTGCTGCTGTTGTTATAAGATTGCTGTGTGGTTTGCGAAAACCCGTTATCAAACGTATTGGTAGTAGATACCAGGAATGAAATTTGCGGGCCTACCAAAATATTAAAGCCTGGTACCACATGGATCTTGGCTAACAAAGGCACATCAATATAATCGGTACGTTGTTTAAACTGGCCAAAGTTGGTTTGCGAAGTATAACCTTTTTGCGAGTACAACACCTCTGGCGCAAATGATAGTGGGTAAATAATAGGCAGGTCTAAACCAACACCTACATTAAGGCCAATTTTGGTATCAGAGCCGTAAGTGTAATTGCCATTACCTTTAATAATATTAGCCACGTTAACGCCACCAATAATGCTGAAAGCAGGGCGGAAATTATTGTTGTAGGTGTTTTCCTGACGGCGTTGGCGCGGTCGGTAAAACTGCGCACTAACTGTGCCAGCCATTAAAAGTAGTGCTATTGCAACAAAGAAGTGTTTTTTCATAACTATGTTTATTTATTTTCGTAAATCTATTTTTAGAGCAGATAGAACCATAAAGGTTTATTTGTTGTTAAAATATTTAATTAAGGCTCAGTTAATTGGCTGTACCTCAAAAAGAAAAACTATCTGATGACCGTTTGTAAAAAAATCCGCTGCTTATCCCTATTGCTCTTCTTTTGTATCGTAACACTTTGTGCATCAGCACAACAGCAACCATTTATAACCTCGCTATCGGTACAAAATCATTGGGTAGATTCGGTTTATAAAAAACTTAGTAAAAAGCACCGGGTTGCACAATTATTATTTGTACGCGCCCACACCAACAGGGGGCAGGCCTATGCCGACTCGGTTGGGCAGGTGATAAAAAACCAGCAAGTGGGTGGCCTGGTATTCTTTCAGGGTGGCCCCGGCCGGCAGGCCGATCTTGTAAACACTTACCAGCAATTGGCCCAGGTGCCGCTGTTAATTGCTATGGATGGCGAATGGGGTTTGGGCATGCGCCTGGATTCGACCATTGCCTTCCCTTATCAGATGACGCTCGGCGCCATACAAGACAACCAGCTTATTTACAAAATGGGGCAGGAAGTAGCCGCGCAGTTTAAACGCATTGGTGCGCAAATGAACTTTGCGCCCGATATGGATGTAAATAACAACCCTGATAACCCGGTAATCAACTACCGCTCATTTGGTGATAATAAATATAATGTGGCCGAAAAAGGGATTGCCTATATGCAGGGTATGCAAAGCGGTGGCTTGTTAACCACAGCCAAACACTTCCCCGGCCATGGTGATACCAATGTAGATTCGCATCAGGATTTGCCGCAACTCCCTTTTAGCCGTGCACGTTTAGATTCGCTGGAAGAATACCCTTTCCGCGAAGCGATTAAAGCCGGCATCAGTGGTATTATGATCGCCCATATGAACATCCCATCGCTGGATACCACGGCGCGTTTGCCTTCAACCCTTTCGCGCCCTATTATTACCGGGATACTGAAAGATTCGCTGGGTTTTAAAGGCCTGGTAGTATCAGATGCAATGGAAATGAAGGGGGTAACCAAGTTTTTCCCTAACGGGGAGGCAGACGTACGCGCATTTTTGGCCGGGAATGATATTCTGGAACTATCAGAAAATTCGGACCGCGCTATCAAAATGATCCGCAAGGCTATACGGAAAGATGAAATTACAAAAGATGAATTTGTAGCTAAGGTAAAAAAAGTGCTTGCCGCTAAATATTGGGTTGGGTTAAATCATTATGAGCCTGTAAATACAACTAACCTAAGTGCAGCTATTAATAATACATCCGCTAAA
Organism: Mucilaginibacter polytrichastri; assembly: GCF_001911425.1. Lineage (GTDB taxonomy): Bacteria > Bacteroidota > Bacteroidia > Sphingobacteriales > Sphingobacteriaceae > Mucilaginibacter > Mucilaginibacter polytrichastri. The sequence goes on from NZ_MPPL01000001.1 coordinate 5,376,299, forward strand.
GCATTAGTACAACAATTAGGTGATGCTGCGATTACGCTGCTGAAGGGCGATAGCCTGATTGGTAAACTGGATGTTACCAAGCGTACTGCGCTGGTCAGCATCGGGGCAACTGCGTTAACGCCATACCAGCAGGAGCTCGGCCATTATTTTACCAATAGTATGCCGTTTTATATCCCTAAAGATATGTCGGTTGCCGATATGAATACCATGTTGCAAGGTTTAAAAGGCTTCGACCAGGTTATTGTCGGTGTGCATGATATGCGCCTTCGCCCGGCCAGTAAACTCGATTACAGCAGTAATGTGAAGCTAATGATTGCAGAACTGGCGGGCAAACCCAATAGCGTTATCAGCGTATTTGCTAACCCCTACACCATAGCCGGCCTGCCCGGCCTGGAAAAAGCAGGAGCCTTGCTGGCTTGCTATCAAAAAGATGATTTTATGCAACTGGCAGCTGTAAAAGTAATTACCGGGCAAATTAAGCCAACCGGTAAATTACCGGTAAGTATCAATTCGTTTTTTACTAATGGGATGGGGATTGTAATGCGTTAGCAGCTAATTGCTGATACTATTTACCTTTCAGCCAGTTCTTAATTCGCTTAAAAATGTCATCCTTGCGTGGCTTGGGTTTGCCATCGTGGGTTAGCTGGTCATCGTAATGCAGTTGCAGTTCCGATGCGTAAGCTGCATGTAAAGGGTATTGCTTTAACTCATTGATATAAGGCAATACGCGGTCATTCAACGCACTGTTTTGCGATATGGTTTGATAACCGCTCCGCAAAGCAGGGTTGTAATTCAGGTTAATCTCCTGGTATCCATTCTCTGCAAAGTAATCAACCTGGAAAATTTCGGGGTTCAATTTTTTAAGGCGTTTAGTCCCTTTACGTTCATTACGCCAGGGGTGCTCATCTTTGGGTAACTGGTTCAATAAATATTCCTTGTCCCAAATGGTAACCTGGTGCGACATCAGGTACCCCGATTTTTCATTATCCAGTTGCGCAACCGTAAAGCCTTCAACCTGGTAACCGGTAGGGTTAGTTTGGTATACATCAGAGCTGGTGAGTTTTACCTGTTTCCAATTATTACTTTCTATCAGTTTAAATAATTCTTTAAAAAAAGTAGCATCTACAGGTTTATCCAGCCACATATCCTCCTGGAAATAGATCACATATTTTTCTTTGACTTCATTTCGCAGCAAATGAGCCAATCGGTCTGACCATTGCCCTGAACCTGAACGAATATTTCTGAACCCATTTATATTCACCTCCAGGTTTTCTGTAGCGAAGTAATAAGTACAGGGAATACTAAAATCCCAATATTTATTAAAAAACGCAGAGAAGCCGGGATATAAAAACTGGTACCTGTCGCACGTGTGCACAAGCAAAGCAAAGTTGGGCTGGTTTTTTGTAGTCATATTAAACAGGTATGCAAAAATACAATTAGCTTTATCAATTTAACGGTTAAATATATTCATGTCATCGCACCACATCGTTCGTGAAAAACAAGAACCTGCTTTATTGGTATTAAGCATGGCAGATTTCGCTTTTGAACTACTTGGCCAACTGCTGGAGTGGAGCCCCACTCTAATAGCCATCCCCGAAACGGCTATACAGCTTCATGATAACCAAATTAAAATAGACTGGCTTATAGCCAATGAACCCATCAATGATCTGCAGTCGGACGTAAAGCTGATGCTCGTTGAGCATGAACTTTATCTCGAGACAGCACTATTCCACTTAATAGACCAGGGTTACCGAGCCGTTAATATTATTACCGACAACTTTAACGCGGATAAGTATTTGCCCTATGCAGAACAGATTGACTTGGTGATTTACCAGCATGATGAAAAAATTTACCCCATTAAACCGGGATTTAGTAAATGGACACCCGCAGGTGATATTGTTAAGTTGATAAGCCAGCCCACGCAATTAACATATACTGGTTTAAAACCCTTAAATGAAACCACGTTTGAAACTGCTGCTGATGGCTTTTTTACCATGGAATTTAATCAACCCTACTTATTTATTGCAGAGACTATCTAGGCAAACATGAGTCTGGTAATAAGCCGTTAATGACGATATAGTTAAAAACTATATCATTTTTGTTTGATATATGATTTTTAAAATTGCGTCTAAAATCCTTTCTAAAATAACGACTTTGTTAACATTGAGCTTTTGATATGTCAATAGAATAGTTGATATATCTAATCAACAAAACGGCCGGGCTAATAGGCAAAATGCTTCAATAGCAAACAATATTTTCATCATAATAACCGTATATATAATTGCAAGCCTGTATATTAGGTTACCAATTAACCAATTTATGCCATCTTCTTATAAAGTTATTATCATGTCGTTAGGCATTAGCCTGCTGTCATGTTCAAGCAAAACTGCTACGCCCGGACCAAGTGGTAATACGGGTACAGATAATCATGCTGTAACCGATAAAACCTATCTGTTTGATACCACGCCAACCTGGGCCGAAGAATTTAATACCGGCAGCCAGCCCGATACCAGCAAATGGGGTTATGATATAGGTGGCGATGGGTGGGGCAACCACGAAATGGAATATTACACCAACGGCAACAACGTAGCCATTAATAATGGCAACCTTATTATTACCACCCGTAAAGAAAACGTGGGCAGCAACAAATATTCGTCGGCACGTTTGTTTTCTAAGGGTGCGGGTAATTTTACTTATGGCCGCATTGAGGTTCGGGCAAAAATTCCGGGCGGCAAAGGTACCTGGCCTGCTATATGGATGCTGCCTACAGATAATGCCTACGGTGCATGGCCCAACTCGGGCGAAATGGATATGATGGAACACGTAGGTTACGATCCTTATAATATTTATGTAACCATGCATACTGGTGCATACAACCATACCATTAACACGCAAAAAGGCGTTACTATTAATGTACCCACAGCAATAAGTGATTACCATACTTACCGGATAGATTGGACACCAGCCTCGGTAACTGCTTTTATTGACGATAACCAGGTAATGGTATTTAAAAATGAAGGTACCGGTTATATGGTATGGCCTTTTGATAAGCGCTTTCACCTGATGCTTAATGTAGCAGTTGGTGGCGATTGGGGCGGGCTACAAGGTGTGGATGATTCATCTTTCCCATGTACTATGCAGATAGATTACATAAGGATTTACAAAGTAACTAACCTATAATGTCATTTAATTGTAGCCTTAACAAAAATTTAAAGTACGATTAAACTTTTTTAGCTGCGAAAGGTCATATTAATACCAACAGCAATAAAAGGCTGAAATTGAAGGTTAAATTATGAAACGCATATATCAATTATTCTCATTAACAGTTGTAACCGGGTTATTAACCCTGTTTGTAGCAACAAATGCTGATGCCCAACGTGGCGGTGGCGGACACGGCGGTGGAGGCGGAGGCGGTGGCTCGCACAGCGGCGGTGGTGGAGGCGGTGGCTTCCATGGCGGCGGCGGTGGTGGCGGTGGTCGTCCAAGCGGTGGTGGCGGCTTTTCAGGCGGCCGTCCAGGTGGTGGCGGCGGTCATGTAGTTACCGGGCCGCGCGGCGGTTTTAATAACGGTGGTCGTCCGGGTGGCGGTTATGCACAAGGCGGCCAGGGCCATTATGGCTTTAACCGTGGAGGATACGGCGGTGGCCGTCCGGGTTATGCCCCGGGCAGAGGCGGTTATTACAGGCCTGGTGCAGGTGGGTACTACCGCGGTGGTGGATACAGAGGCGGCTATTATGGTGGTTTCAGAGGTGGCTTTTACAATCATGGTGGTTTTTATGGCCGCTATTATGCACCTCGTTTAGGTTTCAGCATCGGTATATTGCCTTATGGATACTATCCGTTCTACTTCGGCCCCGACCAATATTTTTATAGCGGAGGTTATTACTACCAACAAAATGATAATAATCAATATACTGTAGTTGAACCGCCAATAGGCGCAGAAATTACAAGCCTGCCATCAAATGTACAATCTATAGTAATTGATGGTACGCAATACTACGAGGCTAATGGCGTGTATTACCTGCCAATAACAAGGGATGACGGTTCACAAGCTTACCAGATAGCTGGGAAAGACGGTCAATTATCTACAGGTGCGGGTGATTATCAGGATGATTCTAACAATCAGCAGGATCAGAATTATGCACCACAGCAGCAGCAACAACAACAGGTTCAGCCGCAACGCCAGCAAAATATATTACAGCCCGGTGATGTTGTACAAGCCTTGCCGCCAAATTGCAGAAAAGTAAGCATTGATAATGAAAAATACTATGTAGATCCGGCAGGTATTTATTACCACGAAGAACGCGACCAATATGGCCAAAAAGTTTACCGTGTAACTGACGTTAATAACGGAAATTAAGAGAAATTAAGTTTAATATTTTCTATAGTGTTTTGACAAGGGGGATGAAGGCATAAGCTTTCATCCCTTTTTTATGTAATTGCTGATAGTATTGCTGTAAAGTATCATCTATATTTTTCATTGTTGGGCATCGGTATAAAATGATCTTATATTTAAGCGGTCAATTATTAAAAATCATGAAGCATTATCTCTGCCTGTTATTATGCCTAGCTGTGTGTTTTACACAAGCTAAAAGCAAAACTAACGTTAAATCTAATCTTGTTGTTTTTGCAGCCAATAACCCTAAAATACAATACACAGGGCGGATAGATTTTACCAACCCTTTAAAGCCGCGTTTCTGGTCGCCGGCGGTTTATGTACAGGCCCGTTTTAAGGGTACTTCATGCACTATTATGTTAAACGATGAAGTTTTATACGGCACTACCCATAACTATATAGAGGTTGTGATTGATAACCAAAAACCCGTTCGTTTGCAAACCAACGGCAAAACCAATGTAATTAAAGCTGCCGAAAACCTGCCTTACGGCGTGCATACCATCACGATTTGCAAAGACACAGAATCGGGCATCGGTTACCTGGAGTTTACCGGCATTAAATGTGCCGAACTGCTCTCCCTGCCAGCCAAGCCAAGCCGTAAAATAGAATATATTGGCGATTCTATTACCTGTGGCAGCAGTATGGATATGACAGCAATAGCTTGCGGTAAAGGCACATGGTACGATCAGCATAATGCGTATATGAGCTATGGGCCATTAACTTCGCGTGCGCTAAATGCGCAATATGTGCTAAGTTCGGTATCAGGTATCGGGCTTATTCATAGCTGCTGCGATATGAAGATCCAGATGCCGCAGGTATTTGATAAGATAAATATGCGTACAGATTCTATTAAATGGAATTTTACCCAATATCAGCCCGATGTGGTTACCGTTTGTTTAGGCCAAAATGACGGCATCCAGGATTCTACCGCCTACTGCAGCGCTTATGTAAAGTTTATAGGAGATATCAGGATGCATTATCCTAAAGCCGATATTGTGTGCTTAACCAGCCCAATGGGCGATTCTACCCTTACGCCAGTGCTCAAGAAATACATCACCTCCATTAATAATTATGTAAACCATGCCGGTGATGAAAAGGTGACCCATTACTTTTTTAGCAAACGATATTTTCATGGCTGCGGCACGCACCCGGATATGGCCGAGCATCGGGAAATAGCCGAAGAACTCACCGTTTACCTTAAGCAATTAAAAAACTGGTAGCTAATTTATTTAAAACATAGTGCCGTATGGATGCTTTATTATATATACAAACATCAATACTATGGAACACAATCATAACCACCAGGCACTAATCCAAAAATTATTGGATTGTGTATTAGCATGCGAGCATTGCGCTACCGCATGCCTTGGCGAAGAGGAAGTTAAATATATGGTCAATTGCATTGTGCTCGACAGAGACTGTGCAGATATTTGCAATATCGGCGCACGTTTATTACAACGCGACTCTATTATTGCACATCAATACCTTGTTTTGTGCGAAGAAATTTGCCGCCTTTGTGCCACTGAATGTGCAAAGCACGATATGGAGCATTGCCAAGCGTGTGCCGAGGCTTGCCGCCAGTGTGCCGAGGCCTGCCATGCGCACCACGAACCAATTACCCAGGATTAATTATTCAATCAGTTTAATTTATTTACAGACCGGACGGATAACATCTATCCGGTCTTTTTCATTTATCTTTTTATGAAAGCTATTATATTTAACTGTACGCTAAAGCCATCGCCCATTGTATCGAACACAGAAGCGTTGGCCAATGAAGTAATTAAAGAGCTGGAACGGCTTGGGGCCGAAACCAAATTGATCCGTATAGCAGATCATGATGTTAAGGCGGGTTCAAAGTCTGACATGGGCAATGGTGACGCCTGGCCCGCGATATTGGAAGAACTATTGGCTTCTGATATTTTGATTATGGCCAGCCCTACCTGGGTAGGCCAAATGTCGAGTGTGGCCATGCGGGTGCTGGAACGTATGAATGGACTTTATCCTGTAAAAAACAATAGCGGCATGCCGGTTAACTTTAATAAAGTGGCGGGCTTTGTAGTTACCGGCGAAGAAGATGGTGC
>NZ_MPPL01000001.1:5382785-5396053 GCF_001911425.1 Mucilaginibacter polytrichastri
CCACGTAGTAAGTGAAATGGCCGGCGGTTTAATGGATATTGGTTTTACCATAGCACCGCAATGCTACACCTATTGGAACAATGGCCCCGGACCGGGCACAGCTTACCTGAAAACAGATTTCCGCAAAGACTGGTCTATCGAAACAGCGAAAGCTGTAGCTGCTAACGTAATGGCTGTAGCGCAGGCATTAAAAAACACACCAATTATATACGAGCGCTAAAATGACTTTAAAGTCATTTATATTCAATATTTTGGTCAGAGAAAATTAAGGCTGTATTTTTTTATATACAGATTTATAAGAGATTCGCGGGGAAAACCGCGATTTTGCCTTAATTGGAATATTGTAAAAGTTTGGCATCATTATCGTATTTAACCTAATACAACTAACTTAAAAAACAACGGCTATGAAAACTATCAACAAAACAGACCTGATGTTAAAAGCACTAGATATTGAATTAAAAAAAATATTACAAGCTGATTTAGAAACATACCGCACGATGCAATTAATTGCCGCTATCAACAACCAGGGTGCAAGAAAAGCAGCCTGATCTACATATATCCTATCTATGAAAACAAAAAGAGTCTGCATTAAATGTCAGACTCTTTTTTTGTTATATACTTATTCGCTCGCTCGTTAAATCTTTTCAAAACGCGCTGACCAGCCTCCACCGGGTGCCATCTTAATATTCAGCTTGTCTTTTGCGTTAACTGTAACGGTCGATTTTTTATAATCTGTAGCATCATTATCGGCATTAATACCATCCTCAAATATCACAGCGCGGTATTTGCCATCGCCAAGAAAAGAAAGATCAATTGAAATGCTGCGGGCATCCCAGCTGGTCATAGCGCCTGCAAACCAGGTTGTACCTTTACGGCGGGCAATAGCCACATAATTACCAACGCTTCCATCAAGGGCAACGGTTTCATCAAACGTGGTAGGTACGGCTGCTATGAAATCGGTGCTTTCCTGTTCTTTCATATAGCTGGTTGGGTTATCGGCCAGCATTTGTAAAGGGGCTTCAAATATGGTGTACATAGCCAGTTGGTGGCAGCGTGTGCCCTGGCTCATGGGGTTATCATTAACAGCACGCCAGTTTGCTTTATTGGCATTACGCATAGCACCCGGCGTATAATCCATTGGCCCGGCCAGCATGCGGATAAAAGGGATGCTTACATCGTATACCGGATGGTCTTTAACGCCCCATTTTACATTTTCCATACCCTTAACACCTTCAAAATTAATAAGGTTAGGATAGGTATGCTGTATGCCAGATGGTTTGTACATACCATGGTAATCAACCATCATGTGGTGCTTTGCCGCGGCATCGGCAATGGCATAGAGTGATTTGGTCATCTTCTGGTCGTCGCGGTCTATAAAATCAATTTTAAAACCTTTAACACCCATTTGCTCATATTTTGTTAAAATGCCTTCCAGGTCGCGGGTAATTGCAAACCAGCTGGCCCATAAAATTACGCCTACATTTTTTTGCTTGCCATAATCTATCAGTTCTTTAAGGTTAATAGCCGGCGAGATTTTGGTCAGGTCAACATCGTCGCTCCAGCCTTCGTCAATAACTACATACTCCAGTTTGTTGGCAGCAGCAAAATCTATATAGTATTTATAGGTATCATTGTTAATGCCTGCTTTAAAGTTAACGTGGCTAATATTCCAGTTGTTCCACCAGTCCCAGGCCACTTTGCCGGGCTTAATCCAGCTTATATCTGCCACGCGCGATGGTGCTGCAATTTTTTGCATCATGTCATTATCCAGCAACTCTTTATCGCTGTTGCTAATAATTACAATACGCCACGGAAACATTTTTGGGCCGGTTATTTTAGCAATATAATCGGCACGGCCGTTTACCACATAATTAATGTTATGGTGGCCGCCATTAGCTTCTACGGTTGGGTATTTAGCAAAAGTACCGGTTAGTCCGTTACTGCCTTTATCGCCGGCTGCAAGGTACATACCCGGGTAATCTTCTATATCAGCCTCTAAAATGGCCGCCTTTTGCTGATTGCCCAAATCAACTAATAACGGTAAAATGGCCAGGCTATCTTTAGGGATGGCAGAAAGCTGCAATTTGCTATACAGGGCCTCAAATGAAGTTGTAAATTTATCTTTATTGCGATAGTCGTTTACAAAAGGCAGGTAAGCGGTATCATCGTTTTTAAAATTAAACTGTGCCTGCTCATTATTTATCGTGATTTCGCCTTTGCGTTCGCTTACAAAACGGTAAGCAAGACCATCATCATAAGCGCGGAATATTACCCCATAATCTCCTTTAAAAGAAAGTGTAATTTGGTTGTAATGGTTATTTACGTTGGTTTTTTTATAAAATGGCGTTTTAATCATCTCATCAGCCTTGGAGGTCTCGGCTTTTTTAACCGATACATTTTGGCCCAGCACTTCGCCGCCGGCCAGTTCCATGCCAATGGTTGATGGAGTAATTACCTCGGTGTAACCATCCTTAACAGACCATGTAATAGTTTTGCCAACATTAATAGTGGCCGACAAGCGGCCGTCTGGCGATTGTAGCTGGTAAGTTTTTTGTGCCACAGCACCTGTGCATACAAATAGTAAAACAGCAAATAAAGGTTTCGCTCTCATGAATTATTGGTAAATATTTATAATCTGGTATCCGCACCTTAGCAGTAGCGTGCTCTAAGCTAATAAAAAAAGGGAATAACTGTCAAAATGATTGTTATTGTGTACAATTACATGCTCAAAATAATTCCGGTTCATATCAATTACTTATTTTAGCAATACCATGTTACAAATTAGCCAGTTATTTATCTATCCAATTAAGTCGTTGGGCGGTATTGCGCTTACTACCGCCGAAGTAACAGACCGTGGATTGAAGCACGACCGCCGCTGGATGCTTGTTGATGATAATAACCGCTTTATATCGCAGCGTGAATTTGCCCGTATGGCACTCCTGCAGATGACTATTGAAAGCGATGGATTACGGGTAACAGACAAAAGCAATGAATCATTTATCCTGGTCCCTTTTGAGCCCGAAACCAATATAGTTGTAAAAGCAACCGTTTGGGATGATAGCTGCGAGGGTACGCTGGTAAGTGCTGAAGCTGATAAATGGTTTACCCGGATACTTGGCATAAATGCCCGGCTTATTTACATGGCAGAGGTTTCGCGTCGTGAGGTTGACCCAAGATATGCCCACCAAAAAGAGATCACATCTTTTGCCGATGGGTATCCGTTTCTGCTTATCGGGCAGGCCTCCCTGGATGAGCTGAACACCCGGCTTCAGAATCAAATCAGGATGGACCGTTTCAGACCAAATATTGTTTTTACCGGTGGCGAACCCTATGCAGAAGATGTGATGCCGCACATCCGTATTAATGAGATAAACTTTTACGGTGTAAAACGTTGTGCCCGTTGTGTAATGATTACCATAGACCAGCAACATGCGACCAAAAATGTGGAGCCTATGAAAATACTGGCCGGTTACCGTGCGCAGAATAACAAGATCTTTTTCGGCCAAAACCTGCTGCACAGCGGAACGGGTAATATTAGTATTGGAGATGCCTTGCAAATAATTATTTAAACATACAGGATATAAGATTGAATTTTAAAACAAAAGGTTCAAAATGTATCTTTAGCAACAAAAATTTTTTCTCAGCCATAAAATGAACATTGCCCCAGACATTAATCAGGACGAAATAGATATTCTACGTGCTTTAATACAGGAAGCGCCCGACCCGATTGGTTTGTATGTGGGGCGAGAGATGCGGATTCGCGTGGCTAACAAAGCTATCCACAAAACCTGGGGTAAAACAGAGACGGTTGTTGGTAAAACATTTCGTGAAGCATTACCAGAAATTGAAGGGCAGGGTTTTTATGAACTACTGGACCAGGTTTTTACAACAGGCATCCCTTACGAAGCTAAACAGGAACGCGTATACCTGCTGATTGATGGCCAGCTTAAACTTCATTATTTTGATTTTACTTATACGCCGTTAAAGCATGCTGGCGGCTCTGTTTGGGGAGTATTAAACACAGCGAAAGACTTAACTGAAGCCGTTTTATCGAAAGAACGCATAGATAAAGCAGACCAGCGCACCAAATTTACCCTGGACGCAGCCGGTATAGGCAACTGGGACATGGATGTGGCAAATAGTAAAGTTTGGTGGGATAGCCGCTGTAAAGAGCTTTTTGGGTTTACTAAAGATGAACAGGTTTACTACAATGATGTATTAAGATGTATCCATCCGCTAGACCGAAAACGCGTTGATATTGCTGTACATGAAGCTTATGATGCCGTACTTAGAAAACCTTACGATATTAAATTTCGCACTATAAGCGACGACAACAAAACCCGATGGGTACATTGCAAAGGCCGTGCTTATTTTACAAATGATAATAAAGCTACCCGTTTTGCTGGTATTGCGCAGGATATCACCGAGCAAATAACCGCTGATGAAAAAGCAAAATCGGCCGAACAATTAACCCGGCTAGCTGCAGAAGCAGCCGGTGCCGGTACCTATTTTATCGACCTTGTTAATAATGAAACCATATACTCACCAACCTTAGTTAAAATTTTAACCGGCGAAGATTTAACCGGGCTGAAACATGCCGATTTGGTAAAGTTTGTACATCCAAATGATGTTGCAAAACGGCAGGAGGCCTTTGATGAAGCTTTTAATACCGGAAAGCTGAGTTACGAGGTGCGTTTTAAGTGGGCAGATGGTTCTGTACACTGGATAAAAACGTTGGGATCTTATCTTTTTGATCCGGATGGTAAGCCAATTGTGTTAATGGGTATTTGCCAGGATATAACAACCGATGTTGAAGCCCGTGAAGAGCAGCAACGCTTGTTATGGCTAATGGAAAACAGTAACGATTTTATAAGCTTATCCACCCAGGACGGCTATGTTACCTATGTTAACAAAACGGGGCTCGACTTAATGGGTTTTAGTAGCCTGGAAGAGGCGCAGCGACATAATTCTGAATATGTAATGCCCTCTGAAATAGAAAAATTAACAGATGAGATTAATCCCGTTTTGTTAAGTGATGATAAATGGGAGGGTGAGATTACATACAAACATTTTATAACCGGAGAAGCTATTCCGGGCCAGGCGATATCTTTATTGCTGCGCGAACCTGTTACCGGCGAATTATTGGGCAGGGCTTCATTGTTCAGAGATCTGCGGCCGGATATTGCCGCCCGTAAGGCACTGGCCGATAGCGAGCAATTGTTTAGGGGAATTACCCAGGCATCGCCAACGGCCCTATGGATGTCTGACGAAAATGCACAGATCACCTATGTAAACCAGATTTGGATAGACTGGACCGGCTACCCGGCAGAAAGCCATATTGGCGAGGGCTGGTTAAACGCTGTATTGAAAGAAGATGTTGAGCAGGCTGCCACTAAATTTTTGGCAGATTATAAAGACCGTAGATACCATGAGAGCCAGTTCCGCATCAGGCATCTAGATGGCACATTGCGTTGGATAGTTTGCACGGGAAACCCGCAATACAATGATGCCGGCAATTTCTCGGGCTATATTGGTGCTTGTGTAGATATAACCGAGCAAAAGCAATTACAAAACCAAAAGGACGATTTTATAGGGATTGCCAGCCACGAACTTAAAACGCCGGTAACCAGTATTAAAGCTTATGCCCAGGTATTAGAAGCCATGTTCCGCAAAACAGGGGATGACCGCAAGGCTAACATGGTTGTAAAAATGAACAACCAGATAGACCGGCTGACCAGTCTAATTGGCGATTTGCTGGATGTAACCAAAATACAATCGGGCCGGTTGCAGTTTAACGATAGCTGGTTTGATTTTAACCAACTGATGCAGGACATGATAGAAGACCTGCAGCGCACCACAGAAAAGCACCAGATTATTACCGAGTTAAACCCTATAGGCCAGGTATATGCAGATAAAGATCGCATAAGCCAGGTACTTACTAACTTGATTACCAATGCCATTAAATATTCGCCCGATGCCGATCAAATTATCGTACAGGCCGAAATTGTTGACAATGAAGTGATGGTGTGTGTAAAGGATTTTGGCATAGGTATTAGCCATGATAAAACAGACAAAGTATTTGAGCAATTTTACCGTGTAAGCGGCGATAAGCAGCACACTTTCCCGGGGCTTGGGCTTGGTTTATACATTTCTTCAGAAATTATTAAGCGCGAAGGCGGCCGCATTTGGGTAAACTCGGTACAGGGAAAGGGTTCAACCTTCTGTTTCTCTTTGCCCATTAAGCAATAAATAATTGCTATTGTGTAAATTTTACGCAATAATGGTCAATTTTCGTATCTTCCTAGTTTACCATTAGTTAAGTTGCAAATATTTGTTATTTTTTTATATGTTTGTTTGACCTTTAAAAACATGCTTAAGAAAATTTTAATAGCAGACGATGACCCCGGGATTGTAGATGCAGTTGAGATGATGCTCAACTTTTATGGCTACGATGTAAGTTCTACTTACGATGGCAGAGACGCCCTTAAATTATCCGGCGAGGAATTACCCGATCTGTTTTTATTGGATATATGGATGTCTGGCGTAGATGGCCGCGATATTTGCCGCCAATTGAAAGGGAACGAGCATACACGCAACATACCCGTACTAATGATTTCGGCTAGTAATGATATCGACGCCTCTGCACGCCATGCCGGCGCAGATGATTTTATGACCAAGCCCTTTGATATGCAGCAACTGATTGACAAGATAGAAAACCTGCTTGACGCACAACAGAGCCCGGCTGTCAGCCTTGCATAGTTTTACGATAGCTCTTTCTTAAAACAGATACTATTTTCAATACCTGCATACTGGCCATAATTTTCTGTAACAGTGTAGCCTTTTTTGTTGTAAAGGCTAATAGTTTCGTTTTGTGCTGTACTGGTTTCTAATATGGTATGGGTGTAGCCTAATTCTTTGGCCCAGTTTTCCAATTCGGTTAAAACTTTCCCTGCAATACCTTTACCCCTGCTTTCGGCCGCTACAAACATGCGCTTTACTTCTGTTGCTTCGGCATCATAGTGTTTTATAGCACCACAACCCGCAGCTGCATTATTGAGGTAGGCAACCACCACATGTTTAATCTGGTCTACCTTGTTAAACTGGTTGAAAAATGCCTGTTGGTCGCCGTTGCGGCTGTGCAGGTTTGCATCCAAATCCTTAATCAGTTTTGCAAAACCAGGGTTGTGAGAATCTGTTCTTATCAATTTTAAATCAACCATATCCTCGTGTAAATCCATTTACAAACATAAAAAAGTCCCACCAATCAATACAGATCAGTGGGACTAATATTTGAAAAAGAGATGCTGGCTATTTTTTACCAGCTCTTTTATTTAAATCGGTAACCGGTATGGTAATCATCCGGCCAATTGGCTCGTTACCACGGTAAGTGATCACCTTTAATTGAAATGCGTCCTCGGGTATTAAAACCGGGCTGGTGTATTTTGGGTAATGGTTATCCGGGAAAGAATTGTCGAACGTGTAATAAATATCTAACCCTTGCATTTCTGTGCTCATAAATACCTGCACCTTTTTATCTGCTGTTTGGCTGGCTGTAAATATGGGGTCGTAAACGCTTGGCGCATATTTAATATCTGCTACCTTAAAGCGGTCGAAATGAGTTTCTACACGGCCAACAAAATCATTCCAGTTTTTCCTGGCCTTGGGCGACCATAAACTTTCTGAAATAGCAAAACCACGAGGCCAGGTCATGTATTCGGCATGGCGCATGTTATACACCTGCTCTGTCCATAAGTTAGCTTGCCCGCCTTTAATATACTTATCGTCAACACTGTCTGGCACCGGTTCGAAAGCATATGCTTTTGACAGGCGCAAGGTTGCGTAAATACGCGGTTCAATGGCTACATCACCCTGCATGTAATCAAGATAAGCAAAATCAGTTGGGCTCATCACTACATCATGATGCATTTTGGCCGCATCTGCACCTCCCTTCATTCCACGCCAGCTCATTACTGCGGCATCCGGGGCAAGGCCACCTTCCAAAATCTCGTCCCAACCCATAAATTTCTTGCCTTTTGATTCTACAATCTTTTCCAATCGTTTCTCAAAATAGCTTTGCACCTCTTCCATGGTTTTCAGGTTTTCTTTTACCATTAAAGCCTTAATGGCATCGCTTTGCTCCCAAAAGTTTTTAGGGCATTCATCGCCCCCCATATGGATGTAGGGAAATGGAAACAGTGGCGCAACCTCTGTTAGTACCTTATCTAAAAATTCATAAACTTTTTCGTTAGCCGGGCACAGGGTATTATCAACCAGGGCCTTTGGCGGCCTAACGCTCCAGTCCATAATTACTTCGCCAGAACGTACGTGGTAGTTTTCTGCACCGGGCGTGCAAGACAGTTCGGGGTAGGCCGAAACAGCTGCCAGGCTATGGCCGGGTACATCTATCTCGGGCAAAATATTTACAAAACGTTCCTGTGCGTATTTAACCAGTTCACGAATATCATCCTGAGTGTAAAAACCGCCATAGTTACGTGGCTCGTCTGGTGTGGGTGGGGCAAAAGTGCCGAAATAGCCTACCTTTTTAACATTATAAGCTCCTATTTCTGTCAGTTTAGGCAAACTTTTAATCTGAATGCGCCAGCCTTCGTCATCTGTTAAATGCAGGTGCAACAGGTTAAATTTATAGCGCACCATGTTATCAATATACTGCTTAACATCTTCTTTGGTAAAGAAATGGCGGGCTACATCAAACATTAATCCGCGCCATTCAAAACGCGGGTAATCGGTTATTTTAACATAGGGTAATGTCCATGTTTTTGCAACAACTGTAGCACTCTCAATTTCTTTAGGGAATAATTGCAGCAGCGTTTGTACGCCATAAAATAAACCGACAGGCTCATTGGCGCTAATTAAAATCCCTTTGGCCGATACTGTTAAATGGTAGCCTTCTTTGCCAATTACAGTCTCCGGTGTGCTATTTAATAAAAGCTTAATGGTATAAACCGCGGTATTGGCTTTTTCGGTAATGGTAACGCTTGTAGCGGTGGTTAATTTCTTTTTAAGATAATTGGCTACCGGCACTACACCGGCCTTGCTGGTGCCTGTAATGATAACAGAGTTGGACAAGGTAAAGGTGCCGGCAGTTTCGGTAATTTCTACCGGCTCGGGGATAATGGCTATTTTTTTTGCGCCCTGGCCGAAGGACGATAGCGCAAAGCCACTAATAAGAACAAAAGCTGTTAGTTTCTTCATAAATAATTAGCTGTGAGAGTTTAATTTTGGTGTTATAGTATTGCAAATTATAAATTATGACGGGGATAATTGAAATTAATTTATTTATAAGACAAATAAAAAGCGGCCCCAGTTACGAAGGCCGCTTAGTTTGGAAACGTTAGATTAGTTAGTCTTTAATATTATTTAGCCAGCTCTTTTATTTCAGAAGCTGGGGCAAGTGCTTTATGCACTTTTAAAACATTGATGTTTTTATCCAGTTTAAACTTTTCAGATTTTTTAATATCCAGTGATGACGAGCCTACCTTTACTTTATAATCGCCACTTTCTGCCACCCATGTTTCTGTAGCTGTGTTAAACGAAGCCAGGTCGTAGCCAGTTAATACAAAGGTTACCAGCTGGGCTTCGCCCGGTTTTAGTAAATTGGTTTTAAAAAAGCCTTTCAGTTCGCTCTCCGGTTTGTTCAGCATTTTAGATGGTGCGCTCAAATATAGCTCAACCACTTCTTTACCCGCAGTTTTGCCTTTGTTGGTAATTAAAACAGATGCGGTTATTTTACCGGCAAACGTTTTGCTGCTCAGTTTAAAATTACTGTAATCGAATTTAGTGTACGATAAGCCGTAGCCAAACTCGTAAGCGGGCTTAACGTTAAAGGTGTTAAAATAACGGTAGCCTACATAAATACCATCATCATAAGTAACCTCGGCAGGGTTGCCCATTAGCGGGTTAGCAGATTTTGCGCCCGGCAATTCTTTACCCGGGAAGGTTTTAGCGTTCGGTACATCAGCATAAGCCATCGGGAATGTTGCTGCCAATTTACCTGATGGATTTACCTTGCCGCTCATAACATCGGCAATGGCGTTACCACCTTCCAATCCTGGATCCCAGGCTAAAAGGATGCCATCTACCTTATCGCGCCAGCTGGCAGTTTCAATAGGGCCACCAATATTTAGTACAACCAGTACTTTTTTGCCATTATCATGAAATGCTTTGCTAACGTCGCTAATCATGGCTTGCTCAACCGCAGTCAGGTTAAAGTCGTCAGCCTCTTTACGGTCGCCGCCTTCACCAGCCAAACGGCCGATAGTAATTATACCAATATCAGATTTGTTAGCTTGTTCTTTCAGTAAATCAGCGCTAAGCGGCATCTCACCAATTGGTTCGGGCGCTAAAAACATCATTTTCGGTTTTGGGCGTTTTGCTTTTTGGTCGGTAATATAGGCTTTATAAGCGCCTGATAACGATGCATCAACCTTATAGCCGGCATTAGCAAAACCCTTATCTATAGAAATTACATAAGCTTTATTCACATCACCGCTACCTGTACCACCGGCAATCAGGTCGTACGATGTATTGCCAAACAGGGCTACACTTTTAGTGCTGTTTAAAGGTAATACGTTATCATCGTTTTTCAGCAATACCATACCTTCGGTAGCAGCCATGCGGCTCACACGTGCGTCGGCCTTTAAGTCTGGTTTGTCATTGTATTTATAGCCTTTAAACGTTGGCGACTTTAGGATGATATTTAAGATATTCGTTACGTTTTTATCCAATTGCGCCATCGAAATTTTGCCGCTTTTTACGCCTTCTAAAATCTCTTTGGTTTGTATTGTTGTACCGGGCATTAACTGGTCATTGCCGGCATTCATTTGCGCAACGGCATTTTTACCGCCAAACCAGTCGGTCATTACATAGCCTTTAAAGCCCCACTCATTACGCAGTACGGTTGTTAATAGATCCTTACTTTCTGAAGTATAAGTACCATTGATAAGGTTGTATGACGACATCACCGTCCATGGTTGCGCTTTTTTAACAGCAATTTCAAATCCTTTCAGGTAAATTTCGCGCAGGGCGCGTTCGCTTATAAAGGTGTTCAGGTTCATGCGGTTAAATTCGGCATTATTGGCTGCAAAGTGTTTGATAGAAGTACCCACGCCATTGCTCTGGATGCCTTTTACAAAACTGGCAGCCATGTTACCGGCGATGATAGGATCTTCAGAGTAGTACTCGAAGTTACGGCCACCCAAAGGATTCCGCTGGATGTTCATCCCCGGCGCCAAAAGGATATCGATACCATACTCCAATACTTCGTGGCCGAAGGCCACGCCTACACGTTTTACCAGCGCGGTATCCCATGATGATGCCAGGAGTGTACCTACCGGAAAAGCGGTTGCATAATATGTTTTAGTACTGTCTTTATGCCTTATTGGGTTAATACGTACACCTGCAGGCCCATCAGACAGGGTGAGCGTTGGGATACCCAAACGCGGTATGGCATGAGAGCGGCCTGCCGCACCTACTACCTTTTCGGCAATATTATCGGCAGGGTCCATTGGTGGCAGCATGCCCGGAGGGATACCCTCTATATTAAAGCCCATGCCAACAATTAGCCTTACCTTTTCTGCTAAGGTCATGGCGGCTACTACATCTTTAAGCGGGCTTTTACCTAACTGAGGGACTTTGGTTACTGGTTTTTTCTGTGCACTAAGCATTGCCGGCAGCAACAGCGCCATACACAGTACTTTAATTGGTTTCATAATGGTTGTAATTGGTTAAAAACGCTAATCTTTGTGTTAGGTCGACACAATGTAGGATATATTTATTATATTATAAAAATATTTCAAAATAAATTCTCACAACTATTTCAAAATCAGTGGCTAAATAGTTAATATGTGCCAAGCCACCATGCAGGGGTGTTAGCGTTATTGGGTGTTTTAATGAGCCCGGTATGTCTTTCGTCGCTTATCAGTCTTTCGCCGTGGTTTAATAATATTTCCCGGCCATGTGCACTTACTTTAACCTGCCCGTTATTTAGGGTTATTTCGGTTTTGCCATTGTTGGCCTTTACGTTAACAGTTGCCCCGGTTGCAGTTATAATTGTTCCTTTTGTGTTAATGCCCAGGGGGGTATTTTCATATGGTATAATTTTAAAGCAGGCTTCGCCTGTTAAGGTAACCGTACGCTTATTACTTGTAAAGCGAGCCGGGAAAGTAAGTTTCGAATTGGCATTAAGTATAACTATGGTTCCATCGGGAAGGGTTTCTGTTATTACATCTGGGCCACTGGCAATGGTCACCATCTGGTTGCTGTACAACCTCGTGCGAATTATGTACCCCATAAGTCCAATTAAAGCTACCGATACCAATAATTGAATCCAGCGTGCTTTAAACTTATAAACAGGCTTATCGATATGCGCTCCATGGTTTTTATTGATAAGGTTTTGCAGCCGCTGCCAGGCTTCTTCGTTATGCGCAATGTGGTTAGTATCGCGCAACTGATGTGCTGCCCTTATGCGTTTAAATTGGGCATAGTGTTGCCGGTTGGCATCATTGGTATTGATCCATTTTTCTGCCCGGAAGCGCTCATGGGGCGTGGCTTCGCCGGTAAGATACTTCCCCAGCAAATCTTCGGGCATATCATTATTTGTCACCTTCATAATGGAGGCAAATGCAATATTGATTTCATTAAGTTTATGATACCCTATTGACGGGGTATTCAGGTAATTGGTTATGAATTCAAATATACTTATTATAGCATACCATGCATCAAACTTTTAGCGGGTGTTTTAACTGTAAATTATATCTCTCCTGAAAAAAATAATTACATTTCATCTTTTATCCGGCAATGAAAATATTAAAATACATACTCATAGTGATAGGTGTCTTGTCAGGCTTAAACAGCCAGGCTTCGCCCGAAATATTTGTTAACCAGGTTGCTTTCGATAGTAACTCATCTAAAATTGCCGTGATTGGCTTAGATGAAAAGCTGACGCATAAAAGTGTTTTTAATTTGGTGAATACCGTTACCAACCAAAACGTATTTACCGGTGTGCTAAGCGGACCAATGCAGGTTGACGACTGGACGCCCGGTAAGTTTTATTATACTGCAGATTTCTCATCCATCCAAACAAGGGGCAGGTACAAGATAACCATCAGCATAGCTAATGCCCCTTATAATTCTGCCGAATTTGTGATCGATAACAATGCACTGGCTAAACTCACTATACCGGCCATTATTCATTATTACCATAACCAACGGGCCAATACCCCGGCAGAATTGGCTGCCGATAGCAAGGT
>NZ_MPPL01000001.1:5396093-5491624 GCF_001911425.1 Mucilaginibacter polytrichastri
CTGCTTTATGGCAGTAAGAAACGGGTTGATATGCACGGCGGCTGGTGTGATGCCTCCGGCGATGTAAGTAAATATTTTTCGCACCTGGCTTATGCCAATTTTGTGTCGCCGCAGCAAATACCGCTGGTTACCTGGTCTATGATTAATACGGCCGAACGTTTGCCTAAGCTAATGGCTGATTTGAAGGTACAGGACTCCATCCGCAGCGAGGCTTTATATGGTGCCGATTATATGATGCGTGCGCTCTCTAAAGAGGGCTATTTCCGGATGATCATTTTCAGCTATTTTAAAAAAGATCCCGATGCCCGCCGGGTAGTGGGCCTGCATGCCAGCAGTGTTACTACCGATGAATATCAATGTGCTTTTCGCGAAGGTGGCGGTATGGCCATTGCCGCACTGGCCCGGGTTGCCCGCTGGGCTAAGCATGGCGACTATACCCAACAACAATACCTTGCTGCTGCCAGGCGGGCCTTTGCCCACCTGCAAAAAAACAACCTGAAGTACGATGATGACGGCAAGGAAAATATTATTGACGACTACTGTGCCCTGATGGCTGCCACTGAGCTATGGATTAGCACTAATGACCTGCAATACAAAACCGAAGCCCGGAAACGTGCCGCCAACCTGCAAAAACGCCTTACACCGGCAGGGTATTTTATTGCAGATGATGGTACCCGACCATACTGGCATGCAGCCGATGCCGGGTTGCCTGTTGTGGCATTATGCCGGTACCTGACTAAAGAAACAGATACTGCTTTGCGGACCAGATCAATCTCGGTGATTAGCAAAGCGCTCGAATACAATTTGCATGTAACTAATGATGTAAGCAATTCTTTTGGTTATGCCAGGCAAACATTCAGGTTTAAAGATAAAATACAGGAAGGCTTTTTTATTCCGCACGAAAACGAGACCGGCTGGTGGTGGCAGGGCGAAAATGCCCGTTTAGGCTCGCTGGCTACTGCCGCCATTGAAGGCGGCAAAGTACTTTACGCAGTAGATCATAACCAGGCTCGTAAAGATTCGCTTGCCGTGTATGCTTCGCAGCAACTGTCGTGGATATTGGGTTGCAACCCTTATGCCATGTGTTTTATGTACCAGTTTGGTAAAAACAATGTGCCTTATATGAGCTCTAACTATGGCCACGGATCACAGCGTGGAGGGATCTCTAACGGCATTACCGGTAAAGAAGGCAGCCCCGACGGCAGCGGTATTGATTTTAAAAAAGAAGACAAAGGCGAAGAGTGGCGCTGGACCGAGCAGTGGCTACCGCACGCTGCCTGGTTTTTGGATGCGGTTACGGCATTGAGTGTGGATAGGTAGATAAATTATTTAACCAGGTTGAATAATAATTGCCTTTTTTTGATTTAAGTAAACAGTTAAACAACCTATTTTAACGTGATTTGTGAAGTTAAAATCATTGCCATGTATACTATTAACACCGCCACCATTAATGATGTAGAAACCATCCGCCAACTGGCAGAGGCAACCTGGTGGCCAACCTATTCGCCTATATTAGAGAAAGAGCAAATTAGATACATGCTGGATCTGCTGTACAGCGCCGAAGAGATTGAAAAGCAAATAACCACCAACGAACAAACTTTTTTATTGCTGAAAGAGGGCGACAGCGCAGTTGCTTTTGCTGCCTATTCGGCCTATAAAGGCGAGCCTGCCGCTTATAAATTGCATAAACTTTATTGCCTGCCACAAACACAGGGCAAAGGCTATGGCCGGATATTGATAGATAATGTAAGCAATATAGCAGCCAATGCAGGCGCTACCAAATTATTGCTCAACGTAAACCGGCATAACAACGCCCTGGCCTTTTACCAAAAAATGGGCTTTGGCATTGCCCGCGAAGAGGACATTGCCATAGGCCCATATTGGATGAATGATTATATTTTGCAGAAACCGCTACCGCTTAGTTAACAGTAAGTGGCGGTATACGTGTTGGCGTATCTGTACCTGCAATAATTGATTGCGAACTTAAAGCGATAGCCCTAATTGTTGATGTAATGTTTTTAACATCCAAGGTGCTCAGTTCGTCTTTAACAGTGTGGTAAAATTTGTCGATATCGATCTGATCTGTCGAAATGGTATGCGCTGGTACGCCTACACGGGCCAGTGAGGCATTGTCGCTTCGGTAAAACAGGTTTTGTTCTGTGTATGGGTCAGGGTAAAATTTAAAGGCGGTACCTTCCAGGTTTTTTTGCAGGATTTTACCAAAATCTGTCCGCTCGTAACCAGTTATGAAAGCGGAGTTTTCTCCAAATTTTGATGCCTTGCCAATCATTTCGATATTAAACATAGCCGAAACCTTTAGCGGATCAACCTGGGTTGCAAAATATTGAGATCCGTACTCGCCAATTTCCTCGGCAGTAAATGCGACGAAAATAATACTACGGGCATTGTTATTTAACTTTTTAAAGTACTTAGCCAGGGTAATTACCGCTGTTGTACCCGATGCATCATCGTCTGCACCATTGGCAATACTATCGCCTTCCATCGGTTTAAGGATGCCCAGGTGATCGTAGTGGCCGCCGAAGATCACATATTCGTCGGGCTTGGTTTTACCCTTTATCATACCGGTGATATTAAACAGCGGTAATTGTTCGCTTTTAATATCAACGTTTACAGTGTAAGTTTTTACATCGGCAAAAGTGCCTAATGCAAATACAATTTGCGGGCCTCCTTCGGCTGGTTTTAAAGAGTTAGTCCCTTTACCAAATGCTCCGCGAATGCGATCAAAAAAGTCCTGGAATTTTGGATCAACCAGTACCAGCGCATTCTTACCGCTTTTTCTGATATTACGAAACTCCGTTTGGAAGTTTTGATCTGCACCAACTTTTATAACTTGTACATTGGCATTATTAGTCCAGCTGAAGCTGCTATTGCTCATCGCTATAACATGATCTGCAGCTACATCTGCTCCGTTAATATTAGCCTGTACTTTTACCGGGATAATGTGGGTCATCTTAAAATTCTGACGGAAATCTGAATTGCCCGGTAATGGCTCTAGTCCGGCTTTTTTATATTCGCTTTCTATAAATTGGGCAGCTTTTTCAATGCCCGGCGTAAAGGTAGCGCGGCCTTGCATATTATCATCGGCCAGGGTGCTGATTACCTTGCGTACATCATCTTCTTTAATCAACTTGTTAACATCCTGGCTATAGCCATAAGCACTGCTCAATATCAGCGCGGTTGCGATAAGGGTTTTCTTCATCATTATTTTACTTTGGTTGATAGCCATGCATTGCGCAAAGCCAATTGCAATTCGTTAGGGGTTTTACCCGCTTTTTCGTAGGTAATTATTTCGTAAGCCGGGTTTTCTTCCAGCGTTATTGTCGTTTTATGCTCGCCGGTACGGTTGCTGTAGATCACCTCAATTTTATCGCCCGGTTTTTTGGCCGCAACAATGGTATTAAAGGCATCGCCGTCTTTAACGGGTTGGCCATCTGCCTGGGTAATGCGGTCGCCTGCATCAAGGCCTGCTTTGTAGGCCGGTGTGCCTTGCAGGGTACTCGATGTAATAATTAAACCGTTGGTACCTGTACTGCGGGCCATACCCTCGCTGCCACGGAAAGAAGGCGCAGCAATGCGGCCTGCCCATGCCTTGCCCGGGTTGGCGCGTTGTAATAGCAGGCCTGCTTTATCAAGCAAAGCGGCGTAATTGTTTTTCTCTAAACCATAAATGTATTTCTTAAAAAAATCGGCCGCAAAGGCTGGGTTCTTAGTGAATTTGGCTAATATATTTTGCAGATCGGGGATGGTGTAAGCCTTTTCTACCTTGCCTTGTGCCAGCCATACCTGGCGCATATAATCATCCAGCGTTAAATTAAACTCGGTGCGCAGGCGCAGGTCGAGTGCTAGCGCTATGGCACCACCATACACATAATAACTATTAAAAATATTGTTTTTGTTAGTAGGGTCAATAGCCACCCCGGCATCGGCATATACAGCATAATTGCTGGCCTGTACTGCCGAAAAATTGGCTGCCCCCGGTGTATTTAATACCGAATTAATTAGCCCGGCTGCACTACCATAAAAATCTTCGTTGGTGTTAAAACCGGCGCGGCTTAATAATAGGTCGCCGTAGTATTGTGTAAAACCTTCGGCAAACCAAAGCTCGTGGCTCATGTTGGCATGCTCAAAGTTAAAGGGCTCCAGTGTTTTGGGGCGAATGCGCTCCACATTCCAACTGTGGAAATACTCGTGAGCAAACGTACCTAACAACCGTTTTTCATTACCGGCAATATGTGCTGCAGGCTGTACAATACAGGTAGAATTCCGGTGCTCCATACCATCGCCCGAGTTGGTTGGGTAAACATCCTGAAGGAAGGTATAGTTGCCAAAATCATAAGTTGGTAATTCGCCAAAAACGGCTTTCTCTTCGAGCACCAAACGTTGTAAACTTTTACCGAAGCCATCAACTACTGCCTGGTCATCGTCTGAATGTGTGGTTAAATGAATAGCTTCTTTTTTGCCATCGGTATTCACCACATCCCAGCTGTATTCTTTATAGTCGGCCAGCTCGGTTGGGCTATCCATTACGTATTGCAGGTCGGTTGCAAAGTAAGTATTGTAGCCTTCTGGCTTTAGTTGTGTGGCTACTTTCCAGCCATGTTTTTCTACATCCGGAAATTGGATACGGATAGGCCTTTTATCCATGCCATAGGCCCACATCAATGTGGCAGGCATGTTAAGGTGGGCGTGGCTTTCGTCTATGCCCACATAGGTACCGTCAACCCAGTTACCAAAAAGGGTATAGGTTATTTTTACGCCGTCGTCATGGCTGGGTATTTCGTAAACATCGCCCTCCACCTGGTTTACCACCAGTTGTTTTTCGTTTTTATCGTAAGCTTTTACGTTATAAACGTTTTTACCGAATTCGTGCGTGGCATACCTGCCCGGCGACGAGCGGCTCATGCGTACGCGTAAAGGCCCGCCGGGTACCTGCGTTAACCGCATACTGACCTCGGCTTCGTGATGCACCGCATTGGGGAATGCGATAGAATAATATACGGGGCTCTCCTGCGCAATGGCAGCAACAGACCACAACCCGAGGGCGCTAACAAGTAATAATTTTTTCATTGGATACCTAACAATAGGTCTCGAATTTAAGATTTAACTGTAATTATTTGTCTGCCGATGGAAGATTGTCAATAATTTGCTGCGTTTGTGCTCTTAATACAGATAAATCATCGTTGATGACCTGCCAAATCAATTTTATAGCAAGCCAAAATATTCATGAACGAGAACATGTCTCATCCCTACTATTTCTGTCCATGCGATATCCGGATAGTCTGATTTAATTTTAGGAGAGATATGATTTGCTGCTTCGCCTATAATTTCTATTTGTTTTATACAGGCATACTGCATCATCGAGTTGAGTAAAAATGCGTCCAGATCGGTATCTGCGCTATAAAATTTAATTTCATCTATAGCTTTAAGAATATGATGTAACCGTTGGCGATCTCCGATCTTATCTTTCATAGATCAGAACCTTATCCTTATCAATAAAGGGCTGTATAAACTCTGAAACAGCATCTGAGGGTATTATGTCTATTTTTTTAAATAGTTTATCCTGCAAGTCCAGGTGCATTTTAGCAAAGCCAAAACCTATATGCTGGCTATAATCCAGATCAACCAAAATATCTATGTCACTTTCGGCTTCTGCTTCATTGCGCGAATAAGAACCAAATAAATAAGCTTTATTAACCGGCTTCCCCGAGAAATAATCACTTATGATCTGAAGTTCATTTGCCGAAAGTTGCATATCCAAATATAATAATATTAATGCTTACTCATAACTATGCCGCTCAATGTCATACGCCGATTGACCGGTGATGATCTTTTTGCGGTGCTCCACGTCATTTTCCAACTGGTAATCATAAACCTCGTCGGTAACGGCCATATCACGGTCTTTATCGCGCTCAGCAAAGTGCATGTTGGCTTCGGCGGTTTTGGCAACTGCCACATCATAAGGGCCTTTGGGCGACATCAGCTTTACAAATACCGGCAAACATTCAAACAAGATAAACAGGTAGCCAATAAAAGATTCGGCCAGGTAAGTATCCAGGTCGCGGGTGCCGTTGGCATTATAGGCCAGTTGCCCCAGGGCCCAGTTACGGTCGGCAAAACCGGCCACATTGGCCAGGCTGTCGAGCTGCTTGTCTGAGAAAAGCCGGGTGCTGTTTAATCCCTCATAATCCTTTCTTTGGCCGAGATAATTGTCCATTTTACCCAAATCGTCAGTTACTGTTTTTAGCCTGGTTTCTTTTTCCTGCAATACGGCCTGCTTTTGCTTGGCGTAAGTACCATAGCCCGATAAGCCGGAGGTTTGATTGGTTTTATCTCCAAAAACTTCCTGGTTTAATTCGAAGCGCGAGTGGTTAATGTCTTTCTCCAGCGAATCCTTTTCCTTTTTCAGGTCGAGGTTGTGGCCAAGTTCCATGGCATACTTTTGTTGATACGTTTTTTGCAGCGTATCTATTTTGCTGTGCTGCCCTTTTAGGTAGGCGGTTTTTAATTTCTGGCGGATCTCTTTATCAAATATCTTCAATTCCAGCGGGCGTGAAATGACCACGCCGATCATAATTGCCAGCAAAATCCGCGGCGAAGCCTGTAGAATCTGGGAGTTGGTACTGCCCTGTTTATTAATGCTGGATACAATGTAGCGGTCCATATTAAAGATGGCGGTGCCCCAGAGCAGGCCGAAAAGAATGGCAAACCCAACAGCAAATGCATTGCCGCTAAAAACAAAATACATGGCATAACCGCCCGAAAGCGACGCAAATAGCGCTGTAAAGAAGATAGTTGCCCCTATACCAACATACTTATTGTGCTCGATAGGGTATTTTTTTAAGGTACCTATATGTGCGCCCGAACAGAACCAAAAGAAGCGGGTGATTTTATTCATTGTAATAATATGTTAAAACACATTTGTTATCTATAAAACGCTCTTACCCCCTGATTGTTACAAACTGCTTACAGCAATAATTAATCCTAAAAAAACATACCTTTGAAATATAATATTTGACCATGAAAGAAATATCAGTTCAGGAACTAAAAGAAATGAAAGATCGCGGTGACGATTTTCAATTAATAGATGTGCGTGAAGACTTTGAATACCAAATGTCTAATCTTGATGGCGAGAACATCCCTTTGGGCGGCATTTTAATTGAAACCAATAAAATAAGTCACGATAAGCCGGTAGTTATTATGTGCCGCAGCGGTAAACGCAGCGCAGTGGCTTTATACCAGTTAGAGCAGCAAGGCTATACTAATTTAGCCAACCTGCAAGGTGGCATACTTGCCTGGCAGCATGATATAGACCCTAATATAACCGTATACTAATATGGGTAAAAAAATGCTTTTAAATACAGTCTATACCGTTGGTATAGTTGTTTGCCTGGCCATACTAATTTGGGGCATACAAAACAAACGCTATGAGTTTGTGATGGCCGCCGCACTGGTGGCTGCTGTATTTGTTGTGCTTAAAATAAAGCTGCTTAAAGAAGTACGCGGCATGATCAACAATAAAAAATAAATTAAATCCTTTAACCCCTAACCCATCATGTTTATTGCCATTGTTGGCCTCATACTGCTTATAGCAGGTTTTGGGGTAAAGCGTTCGCCATCTGATGCCAGCCATTATGGCGGCCTTATTACCAAGGTAGGTATCGCCATTATTGTTTTGGGCGTAGTGCTGTCGTCATTTAAAATTATTGACCCGGGCCGGGTTGGTGTACAAACCTTATTTGGTAAGGTGCAAGACCAGGTGCTGCCGAGCGGGCTGCATGTTATTAATCCGCTGGTTGATGTAACCACGTTTAGCATCCAAACAGAGAACTATACCATGAGCGGCGTAAACAGCGAAGGCCAAAAAGAGGGTGATGATGCCATCAGGGTATTATCGTCTGACGGGTTAGAAGTAACTATCGATCTTTCTGTACTATACAAGGTAGACCCCAATAAGGCGCCGTTTATATACCAAAACATCGGTGCGGATTATGTAGAGAAAATTGTTCGCCCGGTTACCCGTACCGCCATACGCGATAATGCGGTTAATTACCAGGCGGTTGATCTGTATTCGGTAAAACGCCAGGAGTTTCAGGACAGGATTAACCGTACTATTACGGCTAATTTTGCCAAAAATGGGTTGCTGCTGCAGCAGATATTGGTGCGTAACGTCAGCCTGCCGGCATCTGTAAAAGCCAGTATCGAATCAAAGATCAATGCCGAGCAGGAATCACAGAAAATGCAGTTTGTACTGGCCAAAGAGCGCCAGGAGGCAGATCGTAAACGCGTAGAAGCACAAGGTATAGCCGATTATCAGAAGATCCTTTCGACGGGTTTATCTGACAAGCAACTGCAATACGAAAGCATCAAAGCTCAAAAGGAAATTGCATTATCGCCAAATGCCAAAGTTATTATTATGGGCGGCGGGAAAACACCGATTATTTTGAGCGACAAACAGTAGTTTAGAATCGAGATGTAAGAGTCAAGATTTTTGCTTTGATAAGAAAGGCCTTCGGTTGCAACCGAAGGCCTTTCTTATTGGTTATCGCCAAAAAATTCTTTTGAATAAATAACCGTACCGCCGGTAATGTCCAGAAAATTGCTCCCGTTCAGAGAAATAATCAATGCGTTTTGTTCGGCTATTTTGATCGGTAAATTAATATCGTATTTACTGGTAAACTGGTAGCCAAATTTTGGATAGTAATTAGAAATACCCAATACAACGATGTAATTGTATCCCAAGCTTTTTGCTATCCGGTGGCTTTCTAAAACTAACCTGGCACCTAAGCCTTTGTTTTGATATGCGGGCCTTACAGAGAGCGGAGCCAAAGCAAGTGCTTCATAAACTTCTCCTTTATTTTTAATCTCAATTTTAGTTAGCAAAATATGCCCGGCTATTGTTCCCTGCGCATCATGTGCCACTATGGATAGCTGCGGTACAAAGGCCTCAGATTTCCTTAACCTGTCAACCATCTCCTGCTCTTTATGGTTGCTATAGGGCACAGCCTCATAGGTATCTATAATCGCGTTAGCTATTTCAATATAATCCGACGGGCTTTCCTGCCTAAGCTTAATGTCTGTTTCCACTTTGCAATATAGTATAAAGCTTAGTAAGCTTTATCTGTCAACCACGATAATAGTTAGGCATCTATCGGTCCATCTGTATTTGCAATAGATTCATCAATATCATGCGCCGAGGCCGGTTGCACTATTGGCTTAAGCCTGAATACCCAAATGCCCGTAACAATGGTTAAAGGGTAAAGCATTACCCAAATAAAATCGGTGCTATCATACTGGGGTAATGATTTGCCAGCATACGTTACAAAAGGAAGTATGGCTATCAATATCCCGGCACCAGTAATAATAGTTTTTATTAGCCTTGTATTTGATGTTAAGAGGTTGCTTAGCCAGGTGCTTAACCAAAGCAGGAACCAGCAGGGGATGGAGAACAGCCAGCCGCATACCAGCATGTATACAAAATACACAGCTATATCACGTACCGAATTAAATTTGTACGGCACCTGGGTTATTAACTGCACCGCAATTTGTATCAGCGGTGTTAATACAACACTGCTGAGCCAAACCTTTAAAGTATAGTGAAGCACCCGGTATTTCATAGTAGTAGTGTATACTTACTAATATACCCATTTGTTGCAAATTATAGCTGTTACAGTACAGTTTAACCAATCATGGCCTCGCGGGCAAATAGCTTGGAGCTTACAATTTCAATAAATTGTTGGCGCGGTTTATACCCTTCGATTGATCTTAAACCGGCAGCTATGGCGTAGATGATCTCTTTTTCTGATTTAACGGGATAGTGCTTCTTAAAAAGATCTATCAGGTATTCAACCTCATAAATTTCTTCGCAAGATACAAACCCACGGTCTTCCGGTTTCTTCCTGTCATCAACCCATGACCAGTCTTCACTCAAGATTTTTTGTATTGACATGATGATAAAGATTTAGGGAGCGTTAACAAATTAGTATATTAAAGTTAACTACAAATTGAATGAAAAACAACCCGTGAAATCACCTTTTTAATGGTGCTTTACCAGAGTTCTATTAAATAAGGCGTTGCCTCCGGCCCAAGGCTCATATCAGTTGCAAACCCTCGCTCCTGGCTTTTCATTTCTATCTAACGCAAAAAGTTCCATTATCATTAACAAATCGCCCTACAGAACCTGTTTAGGACCCCACATGGTAGGTATACAGCAGAGAAATGGCAGACTTAGCATCCGTCACCCTGAAATAAATTCAGTACGACGGGTTGCCAATTTTCACAATTCCTTAATATTCCAAACCAAATACTATATTTGTCGCATATTCTTAAGGGGTGCCTTGCTTTGGTTACAAACAAACTGCAGATTGTTTACCAAACTGAAAGACAGGCTGAGATCATACCCATGGAGAGAAGTTTTGAGTAATGAGTTTTGAGTTTCGAGTCGGTTTCCGGCTATGAACTATAAAGCATCAACTGTAAACTCCGCTCCTGAACCTGATCCGGATAATGCCGGCGTAGGGATGGTAAAAAGTTAAGTGTACTGCTCGTTGACTCCCTTACGGGCAGATGGTTTAACTCATTGTTATTGACAAATTATTGTGAAAAATTTACTACTGGCTATTACAGCCCTGCTGTTGCCTTTTATGGCATCGGCTCAATTTACGCTATCGGGCACCGTTACCGATAGCCAAACCGGCAGCGCCTTACCCGGCGCTACCGTAAGCATTACTAAAACACAAACTATAATTGCCGATGCTACCGGGCATTATCAATTCAGCAACTTAAAAGCCGGCTATTACAACCTGCGTGTAAGTTTTATTGGTTACGGCACCGTTAACCGCGAGGTTAATCTGGAAGCTAACACCAATACGGATATTGTGCTGACCAGCGGCGCTATTGTTACCGAAGATGTTAACGTAACCTCTACCCGGGCCAGCAGTAAATCGCCAACGGCATTTACCAATTTAAGCCGCAAAGATGTCCAAAAAAATAACCTCGGCCAGGATTTACCCATGTTGCTGGGGCAAACGGTATCGGCAGTAACCACATCAGATGCCGGTGCAGGTATAGGTTATACGGGTATACGTATTCGCGGGTCAGACGGTACACGGATCAACGTTACCGTTAACGGCGTGCCTTTGAACGATTCTGAAAGCCAGGGGAGTTATTTTGTAGATCTTCCCGATTTTGCTTCATCTATCGATAATATCCAGGTGCAGCGCGGCATAGGTACCTCTACCAATGGCGCGGGTGCATTCGGTGCCAGTATTAATATACAAACCACTACCCGCCGCGATTCTGCTTACGTGGAGCTAAACAACTCGGCAGGCTCTTACGGTACGGTGAAAAACACCGTGCAGCTGGGTACCGGCTTGCTTGGCGGGCACTTTAGCTTCGATGGCCGTTTATCGCGTATTAATTCTGATGGGTATATCGACAGGGCATTTTCTAAGCTCAAATCGTACTTTTTAAGCGGTGCTTATTATGGCAAAACCAGCATCATCAGGTTAAATGTATTCTCTGGTCAGGAGCAAACCTACCAGGCCTGGAATGGTGTAAATGCCGATAGCATGGCTGCAGGCAACCGCACTTATAATGAGCTGGGTTACATTAAATCGAGCGGTACTTACTATAAAAATCAGACCGATAACTACACCCAAAATCATTACCAGTTATTGTATGACCAGCAACTGGGCAGTAAGCTATCCTTTAACGGGGCTTTGCACTATACCAAAGGTTATGGTTATTACGAAGAATATAAAAATGCCGATTCGCTTAAAAATTATAATATAGTACCGGTAACCATAGGCGGCACTACGTTTGCCGCTACAGATTTAGTAAGGCGTTTATGGCTTAACAATCAATTTTACGGCCTAACGTATAACTTTAAATACCAGCCGATAAATGCGCTGAATATAATTTTAGGCGGTGCCTATAACCAGTACAAAGGTGCGCACTACAACAACATTGAGTGGACGCAGCAAAGCACAAACATCCCGCCCGATTACGAGTACTCGCGCGACAATGCCAAGAAAAACGACTTTAACACCTTTATGCGTGCCGAATGGCAGGCAGGTAAGTTTCTGTTGTATGGTGATTTGCAATACCGACACATTTACTACTCTTTTCTGGGTTTTGACCGAAATCTGAACAACGTACAGCAGGCCGTTACGCTTAACTTTTTTAACCCCAAAGCAGGCGTTACGTATGAGTTTGACGAGCATAACAACGTATACGCATCCTTTGCCGTGGGTAACCACGAGCCTAACCGCGATGATTATACGAATTCTACGCCCGACAGTCGCCCGAAATCTGAAAACCTGAAAGATTTTGAAGTAGGTTACCGCACCAGCCAGGGTATATTTACCGGCGGCATTAACGGCTTTTACATGCTGTACAAAAACCAGCTGGTGTTAACCGGTTCGCTCAATGATGTGGGCGCGGCTATCCGTACCAACATTAAAGACAGCTACCGCGAAGGCATTGAGCTCGACGGCCGCTTGCGGATTACCAAACAGCTAAGCTGGGCAGCCAATGCCGCCTTTAGCAGTAATAAAGTAAAAAACTTTAAACGCTTTCTGTACAGCTACGATACCGGGGCCTATGTAGAAACTGATTATAAGAAAACGGATATCGCTTTTTCGCCAAGCGTAGTTGCAGGCAGCGAGATCAGTTTCCGCCCGATTAAGAATGGCGAGATTGCTTTGATCAGCAAGTATGTAAGCAGGCAATATCTGGATAATACCTCCAATACCAACGCACCAGGTGTAGTATCGGCAGGTACCAGTTCGTTTGCGCAAAACCGTTATTTGAACTCTTACTTTATAAACAATGTAAGGCTTAACTATAATTTCAGCATAAAATCTGTTAAGAACATTGGGATAACCTTACTGGTTAATAACATATTAAGCAAAAAATACGAGGCTAATGGTGCCACGTACCCGGATATTGAAGGCGGGCAGGTGGTTAACTACAACTACTTTTACCCGCAAGCGCCGCGTAACTTTTTGGCATCGCTTAACTTAAAATTTTAATCAGCCGATACGATGAATCAATGGGTTGAATTATTAGCCGAACAAATGCGGCAAACCACTTTTATAGAGTGGCTTGCCGTTATTTTAGGCGTAACCGAAGTTTTGCTGGCCAGGAAGAACAACATTTTGCTGTATCCGGCAGGTATCGGCAGCTCGGCTATTACTATATTACTATTTTTAAAAGCCGGTTTATTTGCCGATGCCGGGCTGAGCCTTTATTATGTGATATTGAGCATATATGGCTGGATTGTATGGAGCCGACGGAAGAATGAGCCACCTTTGCAGATAGCCTACGCTACCCGGCAGGAATGGATGATGACCTTGCTCATCGCTTTTGGCGGCTGGGCAGTGATCTACTGGATCCTCATCACCTTTACGCCATCCACCGTGCCGGTAATGGACTCTTGGGTATCGGCATCGGCATGGGCAGGCACTTGGCTGCTGGCCCGCCGACGGATAGAGAACTGGGTTATACTTAATGTAAGTAACCTGTTTGCTATCCCCTTATTATTTTATAAACACTTGCCGCTGTTTGCCCTATTAACCCTGTTTTTGTTTGTAATTGCCATTTTCGGCTATTTCGACTGGCAAAAGGTTTACCGTAAACAAAAGCTCCAACCTGTAGTACAATGATCATGACCGATATAGCACACCCGGCAGTTTTATTAAAAGCAGAATGGGTGGATGTAATCCGTAAAGAAGCCATGGCTGCCGAGCAGGAAGGCATGTTACAAGCTGGACAACTGGAACTCATTTATCAGCAGCAGTGGTTTAAACTTTTGGTTCCCAAAGTTTATGGTGGACTGGAGCTAGATCTTCCCGATCTCATCCGCATGGAAGAAGCACTCAGCTGGGCCGATGGCAGCCTAGGCTGGGTGGTTACACTTTGTGCGGGTGCAGGCTGGTTTGGTGGCTTTATTAACCCGGAAATAGCTGAATCGATTTTTGCAGATCCTAAAGTTTGCCTGGCCGGGAGCGGCGCAGCTACGGGCACAGCGACCAAAACTTCAACCGGTAGTTACATGCTTAACGGCAGCTGGAAATATGCCAGCGGTGTAAAGCATGCTACCCAGTTTACCGCTAACTGTGTGATTAAAGAGGGTGAAGAAACCGTGTTAAATGAAGATGGTACACCGCTAATACTCCCCTTTGTAATAGATAGCCACCACGCCACCCTGATACCCGCCTGGAAATATGTGGGCATGATGGGCACAGGCAGCCATGCTTTCGAGATCAATAATTTGGAGGTAGCTGCTAATCGCTGTTTTAAAATTGATGCAGATGCCAAAGCGATTGATTCGCCTTTATATAATTACCCTTTTCGCCAATTGGCAGAGGGTACGCTGGCAGCTAACTTATCGGGCATGGCCCTGCATTTTGTTGATCTGTGCGGGCCGATTTTTGAAGAAAGAGCTAAGCTAGCCAAACTCACAACCGCCAACCGCGTAACCTTAATGTATGCGCTGGAAGAAGTGAAAACTAATCTGCAAAACATTCGCAATGATTTTTACGCAGCATTAGATACTTCATGGCGAAACTTTGCATCGGGTTTCGAATCGCCGGAGGAGTTGCAGGCCGTAAGCCATACCAGCCGCCAGCTGGCTATAGCAGCACGCGAAAGTGTAGATAAAATATTCCCCTATTGCGGTTTGATGGCGGCGTCGCCAGATACAGAGATCAACCAGGTTTGGCGCGATCTGCACACGGCCAGCCAGCATTCCCTGTTAACCTTCCCCGAATAGTTATCACTGTCTTTATCCATTCATAACAAAAATATCACACGGGTTTTTATTTACATTACTGATATTTGCGGCATATTAACGCCCCTTTAAATGAAGATCAAACATTTTGTATTTGGTATTTTAATGTTCGCAGGTGCAGCCGCATCAGCTCAAACCCATAAAAAAACGACGGCGCCTGCCGCAGCTTCAACATCGCTTGCACACCCTAAACTGGTGGTTGGTATCGTGATTGACCAAATGCGCTGGGATTACCTGTACCGCTATTACGACCGTTACCAAACAGGCGGCCTAAAACGCATGCTAAATGAAGGTTTTACCTGCGAAAATACACAGATAGATTACCTGCCAACAGAAACCGGCCCCGGCCACAGCTGTATTTACACCGGTTCTGTACCTGCTATACACGGCATTGCCTCTAACGATTTTATTGAGCAGGCAACAGGTCGCCACATGTATTGTGCAGGCGATTCGACCGTACAATCTGTGGGTACAACTTCTTTAGCCGGCCAAATGTCGCCGCGCAATTTGCAGGTAACCACCATTACAGACGAGTTACGGTTAAGCACTAATTTCCGCTCTAAAGTAATCGGCATTTCGTTGAAAGATCGCGGCGCTATCCTGCCTGCTGGCCACACCGCCAATGCGGCTTACTGGTTTGATGATGTTAGCGGTAATTTTATCAGCAGTACTTACTACATGACAGATTTACCCGCCTGGGTTAAAACATTTAACGCTAGTGGTAAATTGCAGCAATATTTAAGTCAGAAATGGAACCCGCTGTATCCTATCGATACTTATGTGCAAAGTAACCCCGATAACTCTCCTTACGAGGGCAAATACCGCGGCGAAAACGCACCGGTGTTCCCGCATGATCTGTCTGTTATCAGCAAAAAAGAGAACAACGGCAACAGCGCAATCCGTAGCTCGCCATTTGGTATCAGCCTGAGCGTTGATTTTGCTGAGAAAGCCATTGAAAGCGAAAAACTAGGTCAGAATACGGTTACCGATTTTCTTACACTGAGCCTTTCTTCAACAGATTACGTTGGTCACCAGTTTGGCCCTAACGCCATCGAGACTGAAGATGTTTACCTGCGTTTAGATAAAGACCTGGCTGCATTTTTCAGCTACCTGGATGCTAAAGTGGGCAAGGGTAACTATACCGCATTTTTAACCGCCGACCATGGCGCTGCACACAACCCTAAGTTTCTGCAAGACCATGGCGTGCCTGCAGGTTATGTAAACCCAGGCGCTATGGCCCGCGACCTGAACGCCTTGCTGGAAAAGAAATTTGATGCCAAAGGCTTGGTGCTGGATGCCAACAATTACATGGTTAACCTTAACAACGTGCTGATTAAAAGTAAAGGTCTAAGCCCCGATGCTATTATTGCAGAGAGCGTTAACTGGTTAAGCCAGCAACCCGGTGTGTTATACGCGGTTAATATGCAAAACGTAGAACAGCAAAGCCTGCCCGAGTGGATTAAATCACGCGTAATTAATGGTTATAGCAAAGATTACAGCGGCGCTATACAAGTGATACTAAAACCGGGCTATTATGCAGGCAGCCCTAACGCTACCGGCACAACACATGGCACCTGGACGCCTTATGATACCCACATCCCGTTGGTATTTATGGGCTGGGGTGTACAACACGGCAGCCTGAACCGCGAAACCCACATGACCGATATTTCGGCAACTATGGCGGCGATATTGCACATTCAAATGCCAGACGGCTGCATCGGCAAACCGATCACCGAGCTGATTAAGAAATAATTATTTTGTCCGAAAGACGGGAAAGTCCGGAAGTCCGAAAGCTAAGCTTCGGTTTTCGGACTTTTTTAGTTTTAATGACTTCCGGACTTTTCCGACTTCCGGTCTTTCGGACTTACTTTCTTCCAACTACTTCCACTATCTTTGTCTTCCGGTTTTTCGGACTTTCGGTTTTTCGGACTTTTTAGTTTTAATGTCTTCCGGACTTTCCGACTTTCGGTCTTCCGGACTTCTTTATGAAAAAATACATTTCCCGTTTCCATTACCTCACCCAGGATTTGCCTGATCGTTCGCATATTGAGCAGGTACAAATAGCCTGCGAGAACGGGGCAAACTGGGTACAGTACAGGTGCCTGACCAAGCCAGAGGACGAACTGATAGCAGAACTTAATCAGGTGGCATCCATTTGTGATGATTGGGGCGCAACACTCATCCTCACCAACCATTATCACCTATTAAACCGGGTTGATGCACAGGGCGTACATATAGAAAACCCCAATGCTGATTTTGCGGCTATCCGCGAACAGATCACCGACGAAAAAACACTGGGTGCTTCAGCCTACAGTCAAGAGCAGCTCTTGCAATTAAACACTGCCGGCATTGTTGATTACTGCGGATACGGGCCGTTTGCCGGCACCACTACCCGAACTCACGATCTGCCATTGCTTGGCTTTAACGGTTATCGCGAATTAGAAAAACTGCGGCTGAATATCCCAATTATTGCTGTTGGCGGTATTAAGCTAACAGATGTTGAACCTTTATTAAACACCGGGGTTATTGATGGTATTGCGGTATCATCTGCCATTAATTTAGCACCCAACCCCGGCAGTGCGGTAAAGGCTTTTTACCAGTCGATTTATTAACACTTCTACGTTATAAAAATAAACACTTCAATATTTTTGCCGGTAGTTTGGGCGGGCTAACGTAAACGTTTTTGTAACTTTACTATTCATGAATCAAACACTGTCAGATAGATATAACGCTAAGTTTCAGGACATCATTTCGGGACTGAATGACGAACAATTAGCGGCAGTAAACAAAATAGACGGCCCGGTGATGGTGGTAGCCGGCCCGGGCACAGGCAAAACCCAGATATTGGCCGCCCGCATTGGTAAAATATTGTTAGATACCGATGCCCGCCCCGATGAAATACTTTGCCTTACCTATACCGATGCCGGCGCGGTTGCCATGCGCAAACGCCTGTTCGAGTTTATTGGGCCCGATGCCTACCGTATTGGCATTTACACCTTCCACGCTTTTTGTAACGAGGTGATCCAGGAAAACCTGGACTACTTTGGCAAACTAACTTTAGAACCGCTAACAGACCTAGAATCGGCCATGCTGTTCCGCGAACTGGTAGACGAGTTTCCGAATGAACATTTGCTGAAACGCTTCACCGGCGATATCTACTACGAAGCCCCACGCCTGAAAAGGCTGTTCTCGACCATGAAAAACGAGAACTGGGATGCCGAGATGATTGAAAAGGCAGTAAATGAATACCTGGCCGATTTGCCCAACCGCGAAGCGTTTATCTATAAAAAAGCCAACGCTACCCGTGGTATCCAAAAAGGCGATCTCAAACAAAAAGATATAGATGCCGCCCACGAGGTGATGAAGAAGCTGCTGGCCGCCGTAGCCGAATACCGCAACTTCGAAGCTAAAATGAAACTGCGCAACCGCTATGATTATGACGACATGATCATCTGGGTGCTGCGTGCTTTTCGCGAGAATGAAGATTTGCTGCGCCGTTACCAGGAGCGCTATCAATACATCCTGGTAGATGAGTTTCAGGATACCAGTGGTTCGCAAAACGAATTGCTGAAACACTTGCTCAACTATTGGGATACACCAAACGTATTTGTGGTAGGCGATGACGACCAGTCGGTATACCGTTTTCAGGGTGCCAACATGAAAAACATCCTCGACTTTGCCAACGATTACGAAAGCGTATTGAGCACGGTAGTATTAAAAAACAACTACCGCTCTAACCAGGCCATTCTGGATATATCTAAAGTACTGATCGATAATAACCAGGAACGCCTAACCCGTCAGCTAAAGCTGAATAAAAACCTTGTTGCTTCGCACCCCCGCTTTGACACCATTGCGGCAGAGCCGGAGATAAGAGAATATGATAATATAGACCATGAGTTGGTTGATGTGGGTAACCAAATAGAAAAACTGGTATCGCAAGGGGTAGAACCTGGTGAGATAGCGGTAATATACCGTAACCATAACCAGGCCGAGGAACTGATCCATTACCTGGACATGCAAAAGATTGCCGTTAACACCAAACGGAAGATCGACATCCTGACGCTGCCATTTGGCGAAAAGATTATCAATATACTGCGTTACCTTGCAGCCGAATTTGATTCGCCTTATAGCGGAGATGACCTGCTGTTCGAGATCATGCACTATGATTTCTTCAACATTAAACCGGTTGATGTGGCGAGGGCCAGCATAGCGGTATCTAAAGCAAATTACAGCGCTTTAGAGAACGGGCAAAAAACCTCCATCCGCCGGTACATCAGCGAAATGAGCGAGCCCCGACAGCCGGGTTTGTTCGATTCGTTGCAGCAGCCAGAAATGAAGCGACTGGTAAGCGATATCGAAGAATTGCTGAAAGCCTCGGCAAGCCTGAGCTTACAGCAGTTTTTTCAGCAGGTAGTAACCAAGCTGGGTATCCTGGCCTATATTATGAAACAGCCCGATAAAGGCTGGCACATGGAGGTGCTCACCAACTTATTTAATTTTGTTAAAGACGAGCACCGTAAAGACGCCGATACCCGCCTTAAAAACATCATCTCCACCATAGATCTGATGAAGCGCAACAACATCAGGCTGGATCTTAACCAGATGATCTACTCAGAAAGCGGTATCAATTTCCTTACCGCGCACGGCTCTAAGGGGCTCGAGTATGAGTATGTGTTTTTGATAGGTTGCAACAAAAAGGTTTGGGACACCAAGGGCCGTAACATGGGCTACAGCTATCCCGATACGCTGATGCAGGCTTCGGCAGATGATTCTGCACAGCGGGAAGAGTCGCGCAGGTTGTTTTATGTGGCGGTTACCCGGGCTAAGCAGCATTTGTTTATCTCGTATCCGGCAGAGGATAGAAAAGGTAAGCCTCTAGAAGCATCCCAATTTGTGGGCGAAATACTGGCCGAAACGCATTTAACCGTACAGCGGCCACAGGTAAGTGCCGATGCGCTTTTCACCTACATGGCCACCCAGTTTAATGAGGATGATAAACCGGTGCTGGAGCTTATTGACAGCAGTTACATTAACGTGCTGCTACAAAACTATACCCTGTCGGTTTCACATTTAAACAGTTACCTGGATTGCCCACTAAAGTTCTATTTCCAGAACTTGATCCGCGTTCCATCAGGTTTAAGCTCGGCGGCAGCGTTCGGTTCGGCAGTGCATTATGCGCTTAACCGGGTGTTCAGAAAGCTAAAGGATAACAACGACCAGTTTATGCCTGTAGATGATTTTCTGCGGGAGTTTCGCTGGTTTATGTACCGCAACAGCGATCTGTTTTCGCAGGATGAATTTAAGCTGCGCTTAAGTTATGGCGAAAAGATATTACCACCATACTACGAGCAGCACATCCCCATCTGGAATAAAGTAGCCGTTACCGAGCGCAGCATTAAAAACTTAACCATTGAAGGCGTGCCTGTAAAAGGCAACCTCGATAAAATTGAGTTTAGCGGTAACCAGGTTACCGTGGTAGATTATAAAACCGGCAAGCTCAAATACGCCAAAGAAAAACTGGCCCGCCCCGACCCGGATAACCCGAACGGCGGCGATTACTGGCGACAGGCAGTATTCTATAAACTATTGGTAGATAACGACCGTACCAACGATTGGTACGCTGTAAGCGCTATATTTGATTTTATTGAGCCGGTAAGCGAGGGCGAATACTACCAGGAGAAATTTGTAATTAACCCTAACGACCTGATGTTGGTAAGCAACCAAATTAAAGACGTTTACCAAAAGATAATGAACCACGAGTTTAGTACCGGCTGCGGCAAGGCAGACTGCGATTGGTGCCGTTTTGTACGCACCAACTTTAAACAACCGGGCAATATTTTGGAGGCGGGCGAAGAATAATTTAGATACTTTTATAACAACTATGAAAAAATATATAATGTTGCTTTGCTGCCTCTTTTCATACTCAATGGCTGTTGCCCAGCTTACCCCCTTTGAGCAAAGCAAGGATAAAAACTATACCGCCAATTATAGCGAGATAATAGCTTATTACCATCAGCTGGCGGCCAATTACCCGCAAATGAAGCTGATGAATTATGGCATGACGGATATAGGCAAGCCATTAACGCTGATCGTCCTGTCAAAAGATAAAGTGTTTGACCCTGCGCTGATTAAGAAGCAAAACAAACGGGTTATACTCATCAACAATGGTATCCACCCCGGCGAACCGGAGGGTATTGATGCCAGCATGATGCTAAGCCGCGATTTATTAAAGGGCAACAAGCTGCCTGCAGATGTGGTAGTTTGCATGATTGCTGTTTACAATATTGATGGTTGCCTTAACCGGGGCCTATCGAGAATTAGCCAGAATGGTCCGCGTGCTTATGGATTTCGTGGTAACTCGCGCAACCTCGATCTTAACCGCGATTTCATTAAGGCTGATAGCCGCAATGCGCTTGCTTTTGAACAAATTCTGAACACCTGGCAGCCCGAAGTATTTCTGGACAATCACACCAGCGATGGTGCCGATTACCAGTATGTGATGACGCTGATTGAAACACAAAAAGACAAGCAAAACCCGATACTGGCCAAGTACACCTCAGAAACACTATCGCCCGAGTTGTATAAACGCATGAAGAAAAGCGGCTACGAGATGGTCCCTTATGTAGAGAGCGAAAAGGGTACGCCGGATTCGGGCATTGTGGCCTTTCTGGAAACCCCACGTTTTTCTTCAGGGTACACTGTTCAGCATAATATCATTAGTTATATAACAGAAACCCACATGCTGAAACAGTATGATAAGCGCGTATATTCTACTTATGATTTTATGGATCACCTAATCAGTGTTGTAGAGCGCGATCACCAACAGATTGGCCGGTTAAAACAGCAGGCCGATGCTTCGGTTGCCCAGCAAAAAACATTTGCTCTGGACTGGGATCTGGATGAAAGCCACTTCGACACCATTACCTTTAAAGGGTATGAATTTGGCCACAAACCTAGCGAGATCAGCGGACTGCCACGATTGTATTACGACCGCAGCAAGCCTTACACCAAAACCATTAAATATTACAATACCTACAAAGTAACTGCCACTGCAGATAAGCCGTTGGCTTATGTGATTCCGCAAGCCTGGGGTAAGATCATCGACCTGTTTAAACTGAACAAGGTGACTATGCATCAGCTAAGCCACGATACTACGCTGAACCTGCAAATGTATTACATAGCCGATTACAAAACCAGCCAGCGCCCGTACGAGGGCCATTACACCCATAGCGCTGTAAAGCTGAACCCGGTGCAAATGAAGGTGAAATTTTATGCCGGCGATTACGTGGTGTATACTAACCAGGCCATTAACCGTTATATTGTAGAAACATTGGAGCCACAGGGTGTAGATTCTTTTTTTACCTGGAACTTTTTTGATTCGATATTAGGCCAAAAGGAATATTTTTCTGATTATGTATTTGAAGATATTGCTGCCGATTACCTGAAACACAATGCTGATTTGCAAAAAAAGCTAGACGCCGAAAAAGCGGTAAATCCTAAACTGGGCGCAAGCGCAGCCATGCAACTGGATTTTGTTTACCGTAATTCGCCTTGGTTCGAAAAAACCTATCTTCGTTACCCGGTTGGGCGTTTGCTTACCGATACTAAACTTGATTTAAACTAACAATGCTCGAATATCTTAATGCTGCGCCGGTTGCTTCGGCCATATTTGCCCTTACGCTAATTACCTCTTTGTTTGCCTTTTATAACGAAGAATTTTATGCCCGTGCAACACTTCACCCTTACAGTGTTTCGCGCGGGTCGCAAATTTATACCCTAATTACTAGCGGCTTAATTCACCGCGATTGGAGCCACCTGTTTTTTAACATGCTGTCGTACTACTTTTTTGCCTTCCAATTAGAGGCAAATTATTTAGGGCATTGGCAATTTGGGGTATTATAT
Source organism: Mucilaginibacter polytrichastri (assembly GCF_001911425.1). Taxonomy (GTDB): domain Bacteria; phylum Bacteroidota; class Bacteroidia; order Sphingobacteriales; family Sphingobacteriaceae; genus Mucilaginibacter; species Mucilaginibacter polytrichastri. The sequence continues at coordinate 5,418,808 of NZ_MPPL01000001.1, forward strand.
ACCGCCAGCCTGGTGTTAAGCGATTTACCAACGGTGCAGAAACACAAAAACGATATGTGGTATCGCAGTTTAGGTGCTTCCGGGGCCATCAGTGCTGTAATTTTTAGTTATATTTTATTTAGCCCGCTTAGTAAAATGTACCTCATGTTTATCCCGGTACCAATCCCTGCTATTTTGTTCGGTGTACTTTACCTGGTATACTGTGCCTGGGCATCCAAAAAATCGCGCGATAACATTAACCACGATGCCCACTTTTTTGGCGCTATTAGCGGCCTGGCCATTACCATTATATTAAACCCGCATATTATCCCGGCTTTTTTAAACCAATTTGGACTTTAGAACAGAACCAAGAAAAGAGAATTAAGACCAATACTTACCTCACTCTTCTTTGGAGAGGGTGGGGTGAGGTTTAATTATTCTTCAGCCCCAGCTTATGGTCGGTATAATCCAGCAGGTACTCGTTATTCAGGAAATACGCCAGGCTGATAATCGAAATGTCACTGCCAGACGAGGTTGAATTTTCTACATAGGTTAAATTATCGGCAGCGCTTACGCTGTAATTGTAGTTAAACCCAACGCCTGTGGTAATGGCTACCGATGTGCCGGTTGGCAGCAAAGCAACCTTGCTTGTCGCGGTAGGGTCTTCCAGGTAAGTGTAAGGTTCTGTACCGGTATCAAAAACGGTATAAGCTTTAGCAACCGTTTTGCTGCCATAAGTAAAGCTGGAAGGGATAACCACCGAAGCACCATATTGAGCATCTGTTGTAAGCGTATGTATCGTAAAGCCCGATGACGAACCTAAATCGGCCGAGGTTAAACCCAGTGTAAGCACATCGGGCACATAGGTACCCGATAAAGAAAAATTGCTGGTGCCAAGCGCCGCCATTTTAAAACCTTTGGTAAGGCCCGTACCGGGATCAAAATAACTAAACGGACTGGTAATGTAAGCGCCGTTGTTAAAGGTAACATCATACTCAGAATCTACCCCGAAGATATCAAACGCACCGGTATCCTCTGTTTTGCCCGCATTATCTGTACCCTTGTAATATAAAAAGAAGGGCAGCCTTTTCACGGTAATGGTACCGTTATGGTCGCCAACTGTTACTGAAGCATAGGCCAGATTGCCATATACCTTTTCTGTTGTTGCATCATCTGCGCCATACGAAATGGTTGAAGTTTGGTTAGTTATGGTAATGCCATCTACCACGGTCGAGTCGCCTGTAAAATTAAATCCACTGCTGGTAATCATAGATGCCGGCAAAATCTCGTGCGCATCAATCACCATCCCGCCAGACCCGGTGTCAAATATCAAGTATTGATTAATGGTTTGGGTGCCAATTTTGGGAACAGAAATAAAGAGCAATTTGTAGATAGATGAATCAGATTCGTACAAGCCCAGTTTTGTTGGCGTTGCTGTGGTTACTGTGTTTGTTAAATCGCTGGCTTTATCTTTTTTACACGAGGTTAATGCCAACGATAAGCACAAAATTAAGGCTGCCGGTAAACAGTAATTAGTTATTTTCATTTGGGGTATTAATTATATACCCTGTAAACTTAACTGTACAAAATTTATTATCTGATAATCCGCATTTAGCGTAATATTTTCGCGTTGCCAGCGTATTTACGATGATGTTATTTAGCACATCATATTGATATGAAGTTTTTAAGAATCCCAGCAATGACACTTTTAGTGGTTTTTTGCTACAATACAGCAGCCGCGCAGATGATTCGCAACCATGCCGTTCATTTTAACAGGCACCGTGCTGCACATCACCACCATAAAGGTAGATGACATCCGCGACCGTTATAGGCCCAGATCTATACTATCCGCAGGTATAAAGTTACCATCGGCATCAAACAGGTGGCTAACCGGGTTATCAGGATCTTTAATGATCTCCAGTAACAGGTAGCCCCATTTCTTCCAGAAACTTTCCAGCACCTGGCCGTAGGTTCTTACCTGCCACTCATCAAACAGGGGTTTAGTGCTGTTGCCGCGCAACTGGTTAGCTTCGATAAAAATGTCGTCGCCAACTGGCATAATATCATAATTGGGCAAACGGTTAAACAGGTATGCTGCGTAAAATGCCCTTGCCGAAAACTCTTCGAACTGAATGGGATGCAGCGTTCGATCTTTGATCTTATCGTAAGTTTCTTGCAGGTATCGGCCAATGGTGCCGTTATCCTGCAAATTAATAATCAGCCCGAAATCATTTATTCTTAATGCGAAGGTAACCGTACTTACCTCATCGCGGTAGCCAAACTCATTCTCGAGATTATTTACCTTAAATAAAAAAAGGCTGTAAGGCTTAAACTCATCAAACTTAATGGGCAGCGAGAGCGTTTGCAGCATTACATGCAGGTTAGTAAAGCGCTGCAAAATAGATTGCGACACGCTAAATTCTTCGCCCTCGGCATTTTGCTGCCGCATGGCAGCCTGTAGCTCATTAAAAATAATACCGTGCAGCCACTTGGCAGCCCATTGAAAAAGGCGCAGCTCGTCCAGTTCTTTTACGGCTTCGTAGCCAATGGTAAAAGCCGCTTCTATGTCGCGTTCCAAGGGTTCTACATAAAGCTCGTTGGCTTCTGCACTGCAAGGCAGCTTAAGGTCTTTATAGGTCTGGATACTTTCATCAAGCAGTTTAAAAGGCTGGTCTTCGAGTTTGTAACGGCTCATAAGCCATTGCGGAAAAACGTGGATCTGCTCTTCAGAACTATTTAATGGTTTACCGGTTAAAAAGCATAGCTTTTTACTTGCTTTAAAGCTTTGAAACGGGTAATAAATTTGCTCGGCCATGGGTGCAAAGATAATCATGATTTTTACCTTAATTTTTTAGCTTTACTTTTTAACATGAAACTGACTTATCGCCCATATGAGCTTGAGCTGAAACATCGTTTCACCATTGCTAAATTTTCGCGCACCTCAACACCAATTGTACTGTTAAAAATTGAACACGAGGGTTTTACAGGCTATGGCGAAGCTTCGATGGTACCCTATATGGGTGAGAACAACCAAACTGCTATCGACTTTTTAAGCCGCGTAAATGTTAATAATTTTGCATACCCGTTTAATTTCGACAGCATATTAGCCTACCTGGATAGCATTGCGCCCGGCCAGCCCGCCATAAAAGCCGCCATAGATATAGCCCTGCATGATCTGGATGGCAAGCTGCAAGGCAAGCCTTGCTGGGAGCTATTCGGCAGCAACCCTGCGCTAATGCCGGTTACCAGTTTCACCATTGGTATTGATACACCCGAGGTTATTCGCGAGAAAATTAAGGGGGCAGATGAATGCCGGATCATCAAAGTGAAATTGGGCCGCGATAGCGATAAAGAATTGATTAACACCATTCGCTCGATAACTGACAAACCGCTTTTTGTAGATGCCAACCAAGGCTGGACAGACCTGCAGCAAAGCCTGGACATGACCTACTGGCTGCATGAGCAAGGCGTATTACTGATAGAACAACCCATGCTTAAAACCGACCCCGATAGCAATGCATGGCTTACCGAGCGCAGCCCCATCCCCATTATTGCCGATGAGGCTGTGCAGCGCCTGGATGATGTGGCCAAAGCGAAGGGAGTTTACCACGGTATAAACATTAAGCTAATGAAATCGGCAGGTATATACGAAGCCCAGCGCATGATTGCCAAAGCGCGAGAATTGGATCTGAAAGTTATGATTGGCTGCATGAGCGAAACCAGCTGTGCCACCCTGGCCGCCGCCGCCCTGGCACCGCAATGTGACTGGGCCGATCTGGATGGGCCATTTTTAACAAGTAACAACCCCTTTGCCAAACCTGAGTTTACAAAAGGTAAATGGGTGCTTAATAATGATGCCGGCCTGGGCCTTAAATTAGCTTAGACAATTACCGCCGAAGTGACTATTGAACAATCATTTGTTAAAATATCAGCATAATTGCGGCTTTGTAATAACTAAGTTTGTAATAATCTTAAACCAATTTATGAGAACTTTAACAACCTGTTTTTGTGCTGGCCTTTGCCTGCTGTTGTGCACCTCGTTTCAGCCTGCGGGCAAATGGGTGAACCTGTTAGATAAAGACCTTTCGCAATGGAACAAATACCTCAGCTTTAAACATACCGATGGCGATGGTGGCAAAATTCCGAAAGATGCCAACGGTAAGGATATTAAAGCAATTGGTTATAACAAAGATACTGCCCATGTATTTTCTGTAAAAATGGAAAACGGCCAGCCGATGCTCCACATTAGCGGGGAAATTTATGGCTGCGTATTTACCAAACAAGATTTTAGTAACTACCGTTTAATGCTTAAGGTTAGATGGGGAAAAAATAAATTTATCCCGCGCCTGCATGAATACAAGGATTCGGGTGTGTTGTATAACTCACAAGGCCCTTCGGGGGTAGATTATTGGCATTCGTGGATGCTGGGGCAAGAGTTTCAGGTAGGTGAAGGTACCATGGGCGATTACTGGCCTATTGCATCGGCACATATGGATATCCGGTCGACCAAAAGAAGAGATACCACCACTTACATATTTGACCCCAAAGGAGAAAAGCATGACTACGGCGGCTACTGCCAGGCCATAGCCGACTATGAAACTAAAGGCGAAGGTGCATGGACACAATTAGAGCTGATTGTATTTGGCGACAAAGCCCTGCAAATTGTAAACGGGCATGTAGCCATGGCACTATCAAACTCGCGCTATAAAGACGGTGATGTAGTAAAGCCGCTTACCCACGGTAAAATTCAACTACAATGCGAATCGGCAGAGGTGGATTATAAGGATATTAAAATTCAGCAGATCACTGCAATGCCGTCGCAGTATGCGGCTTATTTTAAATAAGTACCGTTATATTCACAGTGTAGTCCGTTTTTGAGAAGCAGAACACTTTGGAATACTCGAAATATACCGGGCATTAGCTTTAGTGCCTCCATACCTTAACCAATATCATACATCTATGAATGAAGTTTCTATCGAACAAAGCAACCGTGTAAAGCAATCTGTCACATCAGATCTTTTAAGCTACCTCTCTAAATGCCGGTTTGAATATTGGCCGGCACTAAGCTTTGGCGCGCGGTTAAGGATCGTCATAAAATCATATGCTGTTATGTTTATGGGGCTTTTTATTTCGTCCCTATTGCTCAAAGCTATTGATAGTTATGTGCCCGCCTTATTCCATGTGCCGCCTTTAATGCATAATGATATTGCCAGGCTAATGCAGTCGATGCATGGTTCGGCACTTACGGTATTTTTAATAGTTTGTATTGGTGCGCCAGTGCTCGAAGAAACAATTTGCCGTTTACCGCTCTCATTCAAACCCCGGCATATTTCACTTGGCCTATCTTTAGCCGCATTATTTGCATCGGGGTTTAAATTAAAACCCGAATATTTTATGTCTGGCAACTTTGTAGTGCCTCTATTAATTGCTTCATCGGTGTATGGCATAGTGCAAACTTATCTCGGTAACCCAGATCGTTATGCTGCAGAAAGGCTCTCGTTAAACACAAAACGGGGTTTTATTATATTTTCTATTCTGTTATTTGGGTTTATGCATATCACCAATTATCAGCCGCTGCATTACCAGGTTTGGTTTTTATATCCCTTGTATGTAATGCCGCAAATATTAATGGGCTGGTGCTTAAGCTATGTTAGGTTGCGTAATGGGGTCGCTTATTCTATGTTGTTGCACGGGTTAACCAACAGTGTTCCGTTTCTGGTTTTCTTAATCGGGCATCATCATTAAAATTAAGGGACGAGAGCCAGAAATCAAGGCTGAAAAGCAATTCTGTTAATTTATAAATTTAAAAAATTCTGGTTAAAGACAGGGAGCAGATGGCCAACATATTATCTTTCTAGTACCTCTGGATGACGGCGCAAAAAATAACGGGGAAAATCTATCGCTATCGCTCGGGTTGACAAAATTTGTATAATACATAGCATATACTAATACACTTCTTTACAATTTTATACATTTGCAGACTTTGACAATTTAAGAGGCTATGCTCAGAACACACACTTGCGGCGAATTAAACATCAGTAATTTAGGTGAAACCGTAACCCTATCGGGTTGGGTACAGAAATCGCGCGATTTGGGCGGTACCACATTTGTGGATATCCGAGATCGTTATGGTTTAACGCAATTGGTTTTTAATACCGATACAGATGCTCAGCTACGAGATCAGGGCCGCGGGCTTGGTCGCGAGTATGTGATCACCGTTACCGGTAAGGTGCTGGAGCGTTCTAACAAGAATTTGAAGATTTCTACAGGTGAAATTGAGATCACGGTAGAAAGCATCGAGATATTAAACGAATCTAAAATTCCTCCGTTTTTAATTGAGGACGAAACCGATGGTGGCGAAGAGTTACGTGCTAAATACCGCTACCTGGATTTACGCCGTGCGCCTATCCGTAACAACCTTATTTTACGCCACAAAATGGCGCAGGAGGTTCGCCGTTATTTAAGCGATCTGGACTTTATCGAGGTAGAAACCCCGGTATTAATAAAATCAACCCCGGAAGGTGCGCGCGATTTTGTGGTGCCAAGCCGCATGAACCCGGGCGAATTTTACGCCCTGCCGCAATCGCCGCAAACGTTTAAACAATTGCTGATGGTGAGCGGTTTCGACCGTTATTTCCAGATTGTTAAATGTTTCCGTGATGAGGATTTACGTGCCGACCGCCAGCCTGAATTTACCCAGATTGACTGTGAACTGTCCTTCGTAACCCAGGAAGACATTCTGAATATATTTGAAGGCCTTACCCGCCACTTGTTTAACAAGGTGAAGGGTATCGAGCTAAACGAGTTTCCGCGCATGTTCTACGCAGATGCGATGCGTTTATACGGATCAGACAAACCAGACCGCCGTTTTGGGATGGAGTTTGTGGAGATGAACGACCTGGTAAAAGGCAAAGACTTCAGCGTATTTGATAACGCCGAACTGGTGGTTGGTATCAACGCTAAAGGTGCTGCCAGCTATACACGCAAGCAACTGGACGAGCTTACCGAATTTTTAAAACGCCCGCAAATTGGCGCCACCGGTTTAATTTACATGCGTTACAATACTGACGGCACGCTAAAATCATCAGTAGATAAATTTTATAATGAAGACGACCTGACCAACTGGGCAGCTGCCTTTGGTGCAGAGCAAGGCGATTTAATATTGATACTTGCCGGCAATACCGATAAAGTACGCAAGCAAATGAACGAGTTACGTCTGGAAATGGGTACCCGTTTAGGCTTACGCGATAAAAACACCTATGCACCGCTTTGGGTGGTTGATTTCCCGCTGTTGGAGTTTGATGAAGAAAGTGGCCGTTACCACGCCATGCACCATCCGTTCACCTCGCCTAAGCCAGAGGATATTTCACTGCTGGATACCAACCCCGGCGATGTACGTGCCAATGCTTACGATTTGGTCATAAACGGTACCGAAATTGGTGGTGGTTCTATCCGTATCCACAATAAAGATCTGCAAGGGCTGATGTTTAAGCATTTGGGCTTTAGTAAAGAAGAGGCACAGAAACAATTTGGCTTCCTGATGGATGCCTTTGAATATGGCGCGCCTCCGCACGGTGGTATCGCATTCGGCTTCGACAGGTTAGCTTCTATCTTCGCTGGGTTAGATTCTATTCGCGATGTGATTGCCTTCCCTAAAAACAATTCGGGCCGCGATGTAATGATCGATTCGCCATCAACCATTGCCGATGCGCAAATGAACGAGCTGAAAATAAAGACGACTGTATAAATGTGCATAGCTACTACAGCGAGATGTGCACATGATTAAATAAAATAATGAAAGAAGAGGTTTAGGCCTCTTTTTTTGTTAAAAAGAGTTAAAAACAGAATTGAGACTGTAAAAAGCCGCAATTTTACGACTCATTGTTACAATAATTACATGTTAAACGTAGTTACAGGAGTGTAGCATTTTGAACCCCATACACATAAAAAAACAACACATGAAAAAATACCTACTTTAATCTTATTAGCCGTAATCGGCATTTCGTCTTGCAAGAAAAGTTCGTCTGACGCTACAGACGCTGCTACCGCTGCCACTGCTGCAGCACAAGCTAAAACAGACGATGCTACTATACAAGCGTATTTAACAGCTAATAACATTACGGCCACTAAACTTTCAACCGGATTGTACTACACGGTTGTTACAGCAGGTACAGGTGCATACCCAACAGCCTCATCCACAGTAACTGTAAACTATACTGGTTACCTGCTCGATGGAACTATCTTCGACAGTGGTAAAAGCTTTCAAACCGGCATCTCTTCAACCAGTAACATCATTGAGGGTTGGAAACAAGGCATTCCGCACATTAATCTGGGTGGCCGTATCCAGCTTTTCATTCCATCTGCCTTAGCTTACGGTACTACGGCACAAACCAAGATCCCGGCAAATTCATGCCTTATGTTTACCATTGATCTGATCGGGCTTAATTAATTTGTTTATTTGTCAATTAGCCAATGCTTTTATATAGCTATGATTGGCTAATTGACAAATAAAAAGAGTTTTTTTCATTATCTTTCAGTCTCACTAACTTACTGACTGCATGATAAAAAAACTTTACCCCTTAATCTTTTCTTTATTTTCTATCGGCGCTTTTGCACAAACCCCCGCTATGAGGGCGGCGGTGAGCAAAAAAGCCGATGCAATGGAGAAAAAAGTAATTGCCTGGCGTCGTGATTTTCACGAGCACCCCGAATTAGGTAACCACGAGGTGCGCACGGCCGATATTGTTGCCAAACACTTACAATCATTAGGTATTGAAGTAAAAACAGGCGTAGCCCACACCGGTGTGGTTGGGATACTCAAAGGCGGCAAGCCCGGCCCTGTAGTAGCCCTGCGTGCCGATATGGATGGCCTGCCGGTTACCGAGCGTGTTAACATTCCCTTTGCATCTAAAGTAAAAACCATGTACAATGGCAACGAGGTTGGCGTAATGGCAGCCTGTGGCCACGATTCGCATGTGGCCATACTGATGGGGGTTGCCGAGATCCTGGCTTCTATGAAAGCCGACCTGCATGGTACTGTGAAGTTTATTTTCCAACCGGCAGAAGAAGGCCCGCCGGTAGGCGAAGATGGCGGTGCCGAACTAATGGTTAAAGAAGGCGTGCTCGAAAACCCTAAAGTTGATGTGATCTTCGGGCTGCATATTAACTCGCAGACAGAGGTTGGCAAAATAGGCTACCGCCCAGGTGGCACCATGGCGGCCGTTAATGATATGCAAATCATCGTAAAGGGTCGTTCTGCACATGGTGCTTACCCTTGGAGCAGTATCGACCCGATTGTGGTTTCGGCACAGATTATCAATAACCTGCAAACCATTGTGAGCCGCAACCTGGATGTAACCCAAAATGGCGCTGTAGTAACCATAGGGGCTATTAATGGCGGTAATCGCTCTAATATTATCCCCGAAAAAGTGGAGATGCTGGGCACTCTGCGTGCCTTGAGCACAGCCGATGAAAAAATGCTGATTGAGCGCGTTAAACAAATAGCCACCAAAACAGCAGAGGCCAACGGTGCCACGGCTGAAGTTAAGATCCCTTACAGCAACCATTACCCGGTAACTTATAACGACCCGGCCCTGACCGCCAAAATGCTACCTACGCTGCAGGCGACTGCCGGTACCGAGAACGTGCTGTTACGCCCTGCCGCAACCGGCGCCGAAGACTTTAGTTTTTTTGAGCAAAAGGTACCGGGATTGTTTTTCTTTTTAGGAGGCATGCCTAAAGGCGGCGATCCGCTGAAGGCGCCATCGCACCATACGCCCGATTTTTATATAGACGAAAGCGGGTTTACCCTTGGTGTAAAAGCCATGTGTAATTTAACGCTGGAATATATGACGAGCAAAACAAAATAAGACTATACCAATACAAAAAATGCGATTTATCTATTAGATAAATCGCATTTTTTGTTGAAAAAAGTATTACTCATTTAAGTAATGCTTTTTTCGAAAGTTTTAGCTACTTCGGTGCTTGTAGGCACTACTTTTCTGCCAGTAAGTCCTGTGTTATCTTTTCAAACTGGCTGATAAATTCGGTATAGTAATCGCCTGTGCCGGGGCCACTGAAGCCGGTGTAAATTTTTCTTACGTCACCTTTTTTATCGATGATTAATGTGGTTGGGAACGAGAAGAAATTGGCCAGTGCAGGCAAGCTTTCTCCGGTTTCTTTTTTGTTGCTGGTATGGCCGGTTATCAGTATCGGGTATGGGATGTTGAAATGATTTTTCTCCCGCAGTAATGATGCTTTCGATTTGTTGAAATCTGTAGTGCGCTCATAAGCCAGGTCAACTACCTCCACGCCTTTGTTGTGGTACTTTTTGTAATATTTTACCAGGTAAGCGGTTTGGTCCATACAGTTGGGGCACCACGAGCCCATAATTTCTACTATTACCACTTTATTTTTAAAACGCGGGTCGCTTAGCGATACCTTGTTACCATCAAGATCGGGGAAGGAGAACTCCAGTTTTTTGTAGCCCGGTTTTAAAAAAGTAAGTGCATAAGCATCAGGTAGTTTGGCATCGGGTTTACGCACGGCATGCCATGGCGTTTTACCGAATAAGCCATTAACCAAAGTGTTTTCATCTTTCAGCGTGGCTGTGAATAAAAAGGCATGGCCTCCGTCAAAGCATGAGAGGGAAAGTTTATCGCCCGAAATAGAACCTTCCAGGTAGCGGTAATCGCCGGTGGTGGTTAAAAATGTGCCGGTAACCTTGTTGCCGGTTTGCTTAAATTCAGCAACGGTGGTATCCGGCTCATCTGCACCAATAATGGCCGACCATCTGCCTGCTACGGTATATTTGGTAGGCTCGGTAGTTTTAAAGCGGTACGCTACACCCGGTTCTGCAGCAAATGGAATTTGCACATCGCGCTCGCCCAAATGCCTTACCCAGTTACCTTTCAGGCTGGCACCATCAAATTTCAGCTTAAATTCAGAATCGAACAAGGGCATCTGGATCAGTACGGAATCATCCTTGATCTTAATATCATTAACCTTAAAGCGTTCGCTGCCATTAATAATGGCTATTTGCTGGTGCCCGGCTGTATCCTTTATATTAAAGTTAAAAGGCAGTTCGCCGGCAGGTATTTGCAATGTACCGCGCCATATGCCCGTGGTTAGCTTTTTTTGCGCAAAGCCACTTGCTGCCGTTAATAATAGGGCTAAGGTTATAATCCGGATTTTCATTTGCAATGGGTTGTTTTTTAAATATAGCGATCTGCCATGAGCTATGTTTGTTTTTATTGCAGATCTAAAAGTCTACCAAAACAGTAGTCTTATCAAAGATAATAACAGCGGCGTATTATTTCAACAAATCGCGCGATATGACAATTTTCTGAATCTCAGACGTGCCCTCATAGATCTGGGTGATCTTGGCATCGCGCATCAGGCGTTCTACGTGGTACTCTTTAATAAAGCCATACCCGCCATGTATCTGCACAGCCTCTACAGCAACTTTCATGGCTGCCTCAGATGCAAATAACTTAGCCATAGCACTTGCGGCTCCGTAGGGTTGCCCATTATCTTTTAGCCAGGCCGCGCGCAGGCAAAGCAGGCGGGCGGCTTCTATTTCGGTAGCCATATCGGCCAGTTTAAATTGAATGGCCTGGTGGTCTGAAAGCGGCTTGCCAAAGGTTTTACGTTCTTTCGAGTAATTAAGGGCAAGTTCATAAGCGCCCGAAGCAATACCCAATGCCTGGGCAGCAATACCAATACGGCCGCCTTCTAAAACCTTCATGGCAAAGGGAAACCCAAAACCATCCTCACCAATGCGGTTGGCTTTGGGCACCTTTACATCGGTAAACATTAACGAATGCGTGTCTGACCCTCGGATGCCCATCTTGTTTTCTTTAGCACCCACGGCAAAGCCCTCCATGCTGCGCTCAACAATTAAGGCGTTGATGCCTTTAGAACCCTTTTCGGGGTGGGTTTGTGCAATTACAATATAGGTAGATGCCGAGTTACCATTGGTGATCCAGTTTTTAACGCCGTTTAATAAATAATAGTCGCCCATGTCAACAGCGGTGGTATGCTGCGATGTGGCATCAGAGCCTGCTTCTGGTTCAGAAAGGCAAAAAGCGCCAATCACTTCACCTTTGGCCAGGGGCAGCAGGTATTTTTGTTTCTGTTCTTCGTTGCCATATTTCTCTAAGCCATAACAAACCAATGAATTGTTTACAGATACCACTACTGAAGCAGAGGCGTCAACTTTAGAAAGTTCTTCCATGGCCAGCACATAAGATGTAGTATCCATGCCGCCGCCGCCATATTGGGGTGCAACCATCATCCCTAAAAAACCCAGTTCACCCAGTTTTTTCATTTGTTCGGTAGGGAAGGTTTGGTGCTCGTCGCGTTCTATAACGCCGGGTTTTAAATCGTTTTGGGCAAAATTGCGGGCAGCCTGGCGAATCATAAGTTGCTCTTCAGTAAAATCGAAATTCATAAAATAGCATATTTGGTTTTCAAATATAATACTATGCGTGCATAGTAAAAAACTGGCACAAAAAAAGAGAGCTCTTGCGAAGCTCCCTTTCCCCTAATTAATTTAAACTATTGATTAAACCCAAAACAAAGAACAAAAAACCTCAGCTTGGGCGTCTGAGAATTCAAAAACAAATATTTTTTGTAGGTAGATGTTGTTTTATATTTTTCACAGGTGTAACGTAGAGTCATTAATAACGATACAAAAGTAAAGCCACAATTTTAATATTATACTTACTAATACGTCATAATTTATTATTTTCACACTTATATTTACAGTAAATAATAAAAAAGTATAATTGACCAAGCAGTAACCTAAGTAAAATAAGCTATACCCCTAAAACTAACTGACTAAAAAATGCTACTCACTGATTTTGAATACCTTAATAACTCTGAAGATGCCTTTAAAAAGAAGGTAGCCCTGCAGATTAAGCGCCTGCGACGACAAAACCAAGTTACGCAGGAACGCTTTTACAGCGAAACCAATATTAATATCGCCCGACTCGAATCTGGAAAAATAGATGTACGTTTAGATACACTGCGAAAGATTTGTTACTACTTTGATGTTTCCCTATCCGGATTTTTCCAGGGTATTTATTAAAAACTACTAAATTAGTGTATTAATTTTTAAATAATTCCATTTTTCTATACAACGAATCCTAAATTCTGTACAGAATGATTTACAAGCTGCTAAAATGAATAAAAAGAATAACTCAACCCCACTGTATGCTGCGCTGGCGGCAGCAATGCTATTAGGTGCCTGCCAAAGTAATAAGGCACCAGACTATGCCGCCAACGATGCGGTATACAAAAATCTGGACACTACCGTTAAACCCGGAGACGACTTTTTTAAGTATGCCAACGGTGGCTGGTTAAAAAAGAATCCCATCCCGGCTGCGTACTCACGCTGGGGTATCGGCAACCTGGTAAGCGACGAGCTGCGCGATCGTTTAAAAAAGATCAATGAGGATGCCCTGAAAGAAAATGCGGCAAAAGGCACCAGTTCGCAAAAGATCGGCGATTTTTATTACAGCGGTATGGATACCGTTACCATCGAAAAACAGGGCCTGTCGCCATTAAAGCCAGAGCTGGACAAAATAGACGCGGTAAAGGATATTAAATCATTATTGGATGAGTTTGCGCATCTGTCAACCATTGGTGTAACTACGCCGCTGGGTGGCTACGTTGGCCAGGATGCCAAAAATAGCGACAAGATGATATTGCAGTTATACCAATCGGGCATTGGCCTGCCAAACCGCGATTACTATTTTAATACAGATGCGCAAAGCGTAAAAATCCGTACAGATTATCAGCAAACGCATTTGCCTGCCGTATTAAAGCTCTCGGGTTTGGATGATGCCGCCGCTACCGCCGGTACGCAGAAAGTATTTGCTTTAGAGAAATTTTTGGCAGATAGCTCACGCAAACTGGAAGATTTGCGCGATCCGTATAAAAACTACAACAAAATGCCATTAGCCGGCTTAAGCAAGCTAACACCGCAAATAGATTGGAAAGATCTGTTTGAGAAAATGAACTATAAAAAAGTTGATACGGTAATTGTTGGCCAGCCAGAGTATTACCGCGCTTTAAGCAAAGCCTTAACTACCTACAGTATTGCCGACTGGAAAGTTTACCTGCGCAAAAACCTGGTGAGCGAGTTTAGCGGCCAGCTTAGCAAATCATTCCGCGACGAAAACTTCCGTTTTTATGGCATGGTGATCTCCGGTAAAAAAACACAACTGCCACGCTGGAAACAAGTTATTGATGCCGAGAACAGCCTGATGGGCGAAGTACTGGGACAGCTATTTGTAAAAGAATACTTCCCAGAGAAAACCAAAGAGCGTTATGTAAAGCTGGTTGAAGCCATCCGCAGCAGCTTTAAAGAGCATATTGAGAAGCTGGACTGGATGAGCAGCGAAACTAAAACCAAAGCATTGGATAAGCTGTCTAAAGTAAACCCTAAAGTGGGCTACCCAGATAAATGGAAGGATTTCTCTGACCTTACCATTGTTAAAAACCCATATGTGCAAAATGTGATCAATGCCAATATTTTTTGGCAAAAACGCGAAGCTGCCAAACTAGGGAAACCGGTTGATCGTACCGAGTGGGACATGACGCCGCAAACCTACAATGCGTACTACAACCCATCAAACAACGAGATTGTATTACCTGCTGCGCAGTTTATGATCCCTGGCGCCAAAGATGAGGATGTAGATGATGCCGTTGTTTATGGTTATGCAGCAGCATCTACCATCGGCCACGAAATTACACACGGTTTTGATGATGAAGGCCGCCAGTTTGATGCCAAAGGAAACCTGAAGGCATGGTGGACACTGCAGGATTCGGCTAAGTTTACACAGCGTGCGCAGGTGATCATTGATCAGTTTCACAACTTTACCGTATACGGCCTGCATGTTAATGGCAAAGCATCACAAGGCGAAAACATTGCCGATTTAGGTGGTATAGTAATCGGTGTAGATGCGTTCAAAAAAACCGAGCAGTATAAAGAAGGTAAAAAGATCAATGGCTTAACACCAATGCAGCGTTTCTTTTTGGGTTATGCACTGGGCTGGTTAGGCGAGGAGCGCGAAGAAGCCTTGAAAAATCAGATCGTAACAGACGTACACGCCCCAGGCTTTTTACGTGTAAACGGTCCGTTTAGTAATGTGCCCGAGTTTTACGAAGCTTTCGGCATTAAAAAAGGTGATAAAATGTGGGTCGACCCTGATAAACGGGTAAAGATCTGGTAAAGTAATTTGTTGATGAGGTAATTTGTCAATTTGTTAATTCCTGGCAATAGGCAATTAATTGACAAATTACCCCATTGACAAATCAACAAATTATCTAATTAGCAAATTCAAATGTACCTTGCAAACTGGTGGCACGAGCAAAGCTATATCGAGCTCATCGGCGTGGTTACGGGCTTGCTTTGTGTTTACCTGGCGGCCAAAAACAACATCTGGAACTGGCCTTTTGCCATTATCAGCGTAACATTATACATCTTCATTTTTTTTGAAGCCCGGCTTTATGCCGATATGGGACTACAGTTTTACTTTCTGGGCGCTAATATTTATGGCTGGTATTTTTGGAGCCACAAAAAAGAACCCGATATTAAGGTACCCGTAGTAGCGATCACCACCAAACAAATCACCTGGACCATCTTTGCCATTGCATTAATAACCCCTGCCCTGGGTTATACGCTTACTAAGCTCTCACCCATTTTACATTACAAACCAGCCGCTTACCCTTACCTGGATAGCTTTTGCACCGCAGTAAGCCTGATAGCCCAATTGTTTATGGCCCGCAAAATTTATCAAAACTGGCTGATGTGGGTATTTGTAGATATAATATATGTTGGTGTGTACTTTGTAAAAGATTTAAAACCTACCGCCTTTATGTATGCCATTTACGCTATTATTGCGTTATTAGGGTACTTGGATTGGCAGAAGGCGTATAGAAAGCAAGAAATTCTCTATTAATATTTGTCATTGCGAGGTACGAAGCAATCTCGTAGCATGTTGGGTAAGTATGAAAGTTCATAGCTATTATGTTTATATACTTTGTAACAAGGCCAACACGGTGTTATACGTTGGTGTTACAAGTGATATTGAGGAAAGGGTTTGGCAGCATAAGCAAAAAGTATTCAAAGGCTTTTCGGCCAAATATGATTGCAACAAGCTGGTATATTATGAGGATTATCAATGGGTGCAAGACGCAATCGCAAGAGAGAAACAATTAAAAGGCGGTTCCAGGCAAAGTAAAATCAATTTGATTGTTAATGAGAACCCTGCTTGGAATGATTTAAGTAATAGTTGGTATGATTAGCGACGAGATTGCTTCGTACCTCGCAATGACAAGGTTGTGATATTTACACTACGAGGTTGCCGTCCCCACAGTAGTTGTGACTCGCGATGATATTATATAATAAATGAGTAATCAGAACAATATTTTCAAAATAGCCATCGTAGGCCCCGAATCTACAGGTAAATCAACCATGTCTAAACACCTGGCTGAATATTTTAAAACCGTTTGGGTGCCAGAATTTGCCCGTGGCTATTGCGAAAACCTGACGGGCGACTATACCTGGCAGGATGAGATCAACATGTTTTACGGCCAGCTGGAACTGGAAGAGCAAATGCTGCCACAGGCCAATAAATTGCTGATCTGCGATACCACTTTTTTAACTGTTAAGATTTGGAGCGACCAGCTTTTTGGTAAATCGCCGCAGGAGGTGTTAGACGAATTGCCGAAACATCCCTACGACTTATACTTACTTTTAAACATCGACCTGCCCTGGGAAGATGATCCTTTGCGCGATTTCCCAAATATGCGCGAACATTTTATGGACGTTTGGCACCAGGAATTACAGGCTTTAAATGCCCGATATACCGTTATTTCGGGCACGGGGGCCGGTCGGTATGCCAATGCTGTAACAGCCATAACAGATTTTATCAATTCTTTTCACTAATTTTTAGCTTTCGTGCAACGTTGAAAAAAACGGTGCGTCTCTTATACTCGAAAGCTAATCACATTGGAAGCCGTTTACATAGACAAACATTACAGCCTGGTGGCTGAGTGTAAGCAGGGAAGTAAAAAAGCCTGCTACGAGCTTTACCGTTTATATTCGAAAGCGATGCTTAACGTTGCCTACCGTATTGTGGGTAATGTTGAAGAGGCTGAGGATGTATTGCAGGAATCGTTCGTAGATGCTTTTAACAAACTGAAAGATTTCAGGCAGGAAACAACCTTCGGCCTGTGGATGAAACAAATTGTTGTTCACCGATCTATCAACCTGCTGCGTAAACGCAAGCTGGACCTGGTGGAGATGGAGAGCGAACAACTGGAAAACATTGCAGACACCGAGAGTTTCGACGACGAAGAAATGCAGTACCAGGTTGAAGAAGTTAAACGGGCCATGCTGTTGCTGCCCGAAGGCTACCGGGTAGTGTTATCACTATACCTGCTGGAGGGTTACGACCATGAAGAGATTGGCCAGATATTGAAAATAAACGAGAACACATCAAGAACACAGTTTTTAAGAGCAAAAAGAAAACTGAGCGAGATATTAAAACAGAGAGGAAAAGTAGCATGAGCAAGCGATTAGAAGATTTCATTCGTGATAACCAGGATGGTTTTGATGAACTGGAGCCAAGAGCCGCTTTATGGGATAATATAGAAAGCAGACTAACCTTTGCGGAGGAATTGCCAAAAAAGCGCGAAGCCAAAACCTTCTCCCTTGGCTTCGTATTACGAGTGGCCGCCATGATTATCATGGTAATGGGCATAGGTTTCGTATTCTACCTAAAAACAGGAAAAACAACAGGCGGCGTTAATCTGGTAGCCATTAACCCAGAGTACGCTAAACAACAAGTGCATTATGCATCGCTGGTAAAAGCCAGAAGAACAGAACTGCATTTGATTGCAAAATCAGACCCGCAGTTATATAAGGAGTTTAGCGGTGAGATCGCTAAAATGGATTCTACCTATAAAAAGCTGAACACAGAGTTAAAAACCAGCCCCAATCAAGAGCGTGTTTTACGAGCAATGATCCGGAACTTGCAAGTACAATCAGAGGTTTTAAACCAGCAATTACAAGTTATTGAACAGTACAATCAAGTTAAAAATCAAGATGAAAACAAAAATATTTAATAGGGCTCTTTTCACAGTAATGTGCTTATTAGGAGGTAGCATCACCTTTGCGCAAAGCTCGGCAACCAGTGCCGCGCCGGTAAGCCCAGCCGCCCCAGCCGAACCCTATACCAACAATAGCGACATTAACCAAAGCAAAGACTATCGCGATAGCATGCACAAACTGCAGGATAAAATGCGCGACCTGCAAAAGCAAATGAACAGCATGCGCAGCGATGAGTTTAAAAAAAGCACGCTGGCTATGCGTGAGGCCAGCAAAAAGTTAAAGAAAAGCTCGGCCAGTATGAGCTATAGCATAGAAGATAACATATCCGGCTTAAGCAAAGGGCTGGGGGTTATTGTAAATAGTGTGGGCATTAATAATAACATTACCGTAGTACATGGCGATGATTATATTGCCAAAAGAGTACAAAGCGGCGAGGTTAGCGAGAAGATAAAAAACTACAGCAAAAGCTACAGTGCAGACGGCAATGACAAATTGCAGTTAGACAATATATACGGCAAGATCATTGTAAATACCTGGGCTAAAAATGAAGTAAAGGTAGATGTGCAGATGAAAGCCGATGCCAACGAAGCGGATGAAGCCCAGAAGCTGATTGATAATGTAAACATCAGCGATAGTAAAGATGGGTCGTTGATATCATTTAAAACCAACTACGATAAATCTGGCAGCAACAACTGGGGCACTTGGTTCGATTCTGGCAAATCGCGGGTACGTAAAATAGAGATCAACTACACCGTTTACATGCCGGCTAAAATGGCACTTAACATTACCAACCGTTACGGCAGTACAGATTTGCCAGACCTGAGCGGTAAGCTGATTATCAATAATTCATACGGTAGCCTGGTAGCCAAAAGCCTTACCAATTCTGCTAACGAAATTAAGATAAGGTATGGTAGCGCAACCATTGATAACCTTACAGGCAGTGATATTAACGTAGCCTACGGCGGCCTTAACATTGGCGAAAGCGATAACCTGAATGCCGATGTAAGCTACGGCTCGGCCAAAATTGGCAAGCTAACCACATCGGGCACCATTAACGCGCGTTACAGCGGCCAGGTACAGGTTGGTGATGTAGGTAAAAATGTGAAAAGCCTTTCTGTAAATGCCTCTTACTCCAGCGTAAAACTGGGATTGAGCAACAATCAGAATGTCGATTTTGATATCACCGTGCGCTACGGCAGCTTCAGCTACGGCGATGTACCCGTAACTATTACCAGCAAAACGCCCGAAGATGGCGAGCGCGGTTTTAACCCAACCAAAACCTACAAAGGCAAGGTGGGCAAGGGTAACTCCGATAAACTGATCACCATCAGGTCAACTTTCGGCAGCGTGAAATTCGAATAGTACCATCATCGTTTTTTAGATATACCAAACCAAATATTATCATTATGAAGATGTTTAAAAACACCATCCTGGCTATGCTATGCCTTATTTTTACCAACAATGCTATAGCACAGCAAGGCCCCAACGGCAACAATGCACCCGTTACAGGCAGCTATTACACCGACACTACGCAAACCGATACCTCAAACTATCGCGAAAAAATGCACCGCCTGCAAGACCAGATGCATACTGTGCAAAAGCAGATGAATGAGCTTCGGAACGAAGAATCGAAGCGAACATCTGAGCGGGCGCAGGCCAGAGCAGACCGGATGAATAAAAGTTACGAAAACGATGACAATAGCAACGGAAGCAGAAGCTACATGCGCGGCGATGAATCTATCGATAAAAAGATAGCCAGCGGCGAGGTTAAAGAGAAAGCTAAACCCTACACCAAAAGCTACACTATTAGTAGTGCCGACAAAGTACAGATAGAAAACACCTTCGGTAAGGTGGTTGTTAATACCTGGGCCAAAAACGAGGTTAAGGTAGATGTAGAAGTTAAAGCAGATGCCGATAACGACGCAGACGCACAGAAACTATTGGATAGAGTCAACATTAGGGACAGTAAAGAAGGCGATGTTGTTGCCTTTAAAACAGATATCGAAAAAAATGAAGAGGATAACAACTGGGGATCATGGGGCGATTCGGGCGATTCACATATCAGGAGGGTAGTGATAAACTACACCGTTTACATGCCTGCAAAAAATGCACTAAATATTGCCAACAAGTTTGGCAATGTTACCATACCCGATATGAGCGGTAAAGTAACCTTAGACCTGAAGTTTGGTAGCCTAGCAGCTCAGCAATTATCCAACCCGCTAAACGACATCAGCATAAAGTTTGGTGATGCTACCATAGCAACCTTAAACAGCGACGAGTTTACCATTGCCTATGGTACGGCCAAAATAGGCTTGGCAGATAAACTGAAAGCGAAAGTTAGCTTTGCCGGTTTAGATGTTAATAAACTCACCTCATCCGGCGATGTTACGCTGAAATATACCCGTGGCGGCACCGGCTTTAAAGTAGGCGAGCTGGATAAGAACCTGAAAACGCTTAACATTGATGCCTCTTTTAGCAAGGTATTGTTAAACGCTAACGATGGTTTCGACTTTGATGTAAGCACCAAAATGGGTGGCTTTAATTATGACGATGCCAATGTTAACGTAACCAGCAAAACCCCTGCCGAGGGTGAACACACCTACTACAACCCCAACAAAACCTACAAAGGGCACGCCGGCAAAGGTGGTGCAGATAAAACAGTTACCATTAAATCAAACTTTACCAGCATTAAGTTCGATCAGTAGCCGTAATTAAAGAAGCGTATAATTAGTTTGTTTAAATGCAGCCCTTGCCCTTAAAAGCAGGGTTGCTTTGTTAAAACTATAGTCTCAATCCGTCATCCTGAACTTGTTTCAGGATCCCACACGCTAAGCCATAAGATGGGTAGGTAGTAAACTCTGAGAGACCCTGAAACAAGCTCAGGACGATGGGCGGCTATGCTCGGTGCACAACACACCCCTTATTAAAGTTAATGCAAACACCACTACCCTACAATTCCCCTCTCGAGAGGGGACGCACGGTCACTGCAAATTGCGGCAACATTCACGGTGTGTGTTTCTGTCTACTTTCGGACTTTCGGTCTTCCTACAAAACCCTGCACAGCAGCCCCTTCAAATACTCTCCCTCCGGAAAAGAAGCCCTAACGGGGTGGTCTTCGGGCTGGCAAAACTGGTGGATAAACTGTACTTCCTTGCCAGCATCTAAAGCGGCCCAGGCAAGCACCTGTTTAAAGTTATCGATATCCATAGCACCCGAGCAGGAGTAGGTAGCCAGCAGGCCGCCTTTATTCAATAGCAGCATGGCAATGCGGTTCAAGTCTTTGTAGGCACGTGCGGCGCGGTCGAGCGCAGAGCGCGATGGCGCATATTTGGGTGGATCGAGCACGATCAGGTCGAACGTTTCGCCTTCTTCTTTGAATTTACGTAGTTGTTTGTTTACGTCAGATTGAAAGGTTCTAATCAGATCGGCATTTAAGCCGTTCAGTTCAATATTTTGTTTCAGCGTCTCTATCGCCAATGCCGAACTATCTACACTGGTAACAGATGCTGCACCATTTTTTAAGCTGTTGAGGGTGAAGCCGCCGGTATAGCAAAAGCAATCCAATACTTTTTTGCCTTTAGCATGGGCAGCTACGAGGTGACGGTTATCGCGCTGATCGCAATAGAAGCCTGACTTCTGGCCTTCGGCAATGTTGATACCGTAAACTACATTGTTCTCTTTTACTTCCACAATTTCGGGTGGATGGTTGCCGGCCAGTACGCCTCCGTTAGATGCGCCAAGCCCCTCATGTTCGCGCGATGATGCATCACTTTTATCGAAGATGCCTTTAGGCTTCAACAGCTTCTCCAACTCATCAATAATAACAGCTTTATTGTTTTCTATACCCGATGTCAGGATCTGTAAAGAAAGATAATCAGCGTATTTATCAACAATTAATCCCGGCAGGTAATCTGCCTCGCTAAAAATCAAGCGGCAGGTATTGGTACTGCCATCAGCCAATAATTCGGCACGGCTCGCTACTGCAACCGCCACTTTCTTGCGGAACCAGTCGCCATCAATAGCCACATCCTCGTTCCACTCCAGCAGGCGCAGCGCCACGCGCGATTGATCGTTGTAAAAGCCGTAAGCCATAAACTTACCATCCGTACTCAGCAGGCGCACCACATCGCCATTGGCCGGCTTGCCCTTCACCTTATCTATTGCGCCCGAGAACAACCATGGGTGCCTTTGCATTACCGCTTTTTCTTTCCCTTTTTTAAGGATCACATCAATCATGGTGCAAAGATAAGATTTGGTTGGCAGTTGTCGGTGCAATGATTTTCATCGTGGAGATTTATATATTTATCGAAAATCTTTCACAATGTATAACTATCATATAAAACCCTTTATACTTTTAGCCTTTACAGTATTCATTTTACTTTCTTCGTTTAATTCGAATAAGTCGATACAAGATGATAAAGTGAGTGTCTTTTGGAAGTGGTTTAGTAATCATAAAACAGAATTTGAATATCTCGATGATAAAAATCGTGATCAAAAATTGGATTTAATTTTAGAACATCTACATCCAATAAGTGAAGGTTTAGCCGTTGAGGTATCTGACGAATATAAAGGAGTTAGAGATATTTTGATCTCTGCGAATGGAGATAAAAACAATTTTTCTGCTGTTAAAAACATCGTGAATAGTGCACCGCTAATAAAAGGATGGACGGTTACTGCATTTCGACAGAGAGCTAATAAAAATTTTACTTTAAAGTATCAGGATATTTATTTCAGGCCTTCACAAATGTTTTTTTATCCCATAATAAAAAATGACAGCTTAGACCTAATCATTTATGTTAAAGGTCTCAAAAGCCATGATAGCGATAAAGTCAATTATTATGGATTAATTGCGATGGATAACGTTTTGGGTGAATATGATAGCGTAACTAAAGTCCGGTATTATGATTTTGAAGATTTGGGAAATAATAAGGATAGGAACCTAAAGCCTGTTACCAATTTGCCTAAGTTCATAGATAGCCTTTATAAAATAAAGCATTAATTTAAAACCCTCTAAAAAGAAGAGAATATAAGATTTGATGGTTTTATCTGTTGTCCGTACCCATCGACGGCAAGATTTTCCATGAATTTTCCTGACAACAGACAACTGATAACCGACAACTGAAGTATCTTTGCCCTCATGGAACCCATCACCTGGAACGATTTTGAGAAGGTAGCCCTGCATGCCGGCACTATATTGGAAGCGGTTGATTATCCCGAGGCCCGCAAACCTGCCTATAAGGTAAGGGTTGATTTTGGCGAGCACGGCATTAAATGGTCGAGTGCACAGATCACCAAGCATTATACGAAGGAAGAATTGGTTGGTCGGCAGATTTTGGGCGTAATTAACTTTCCGAAGAAACAAATTGGTAAATTTATGTCGGAATTTTTAGTGACAGGATTGGCTGACGAGAATGGCGACATTGTACTAACTGCAATTGAACGCCCGGTACCCAACGGAAGCAAACTAATATAAATGATAAACTGGGTTTCTGGTCCGCAATTCATTGGCGTTATTATGCTGCTGAACGGGCTTATACAAAGAACATTTCCACCTAAATATATTAACGGCTGGTATGGCTACCGTACTAATACTTCTATGCAAAATCAGCAAACCTGGGACGAAGGCAATATCTACAGCACCAAATTATGGGTCAAAATCGGGTTTTTATTTGTATTGATCGGTATGGCCTTATCTTTGGTATTGCATTTATTGGGTACAACCGAAAAACTAATGAACATGATTCAAGCGTTCAGTACGCTGGCGGCAGGGCTTGCTATGGCCATCATTATGCATTACTTTACCGAAAAGCACTTAAAGAAGATGTTTGGTACTAAACAGAACTTATGAGGTATATCAACTTTGAGGGTGAAGCCACGATTTCGCCCGACGACTTTTTTATGAACGAGGCCCTGCGCGAAGCCAAATTTGCACTGGCTGCAGACGAGATCCCGATTGGTGCCATTGTGGTTTGCAAAGGGCAAATCATTGGCCGGGGGCATAACCTTACCCAGCGGCTCAATGATGTTTCGGCACATGCAGAAATGCAGGCGCTTACGGCTGCTACCAACTATATCGGCGGTAAATACCTACCGGACTGTACCCTTTATGTAACCATGGAGCCTTGCGTAATGTGCGCGGGCGCGTCATATTGGTTCCAGGTGGGGCGTATTGTGTTTGGCGCTTATGATGCTAAATTGGGTTTTGGCCGTTTAAATCAGAAAATAACCCACCCCAAAACTTTAATTACCGGCGGAATACTTGAAAACGAGTGCGGCCAGCTGGTAAAAGACTTCTTTAAAAGCCGCAGGCAGAAAACTTGACATAAAGAGAACAAATATTAAACATTGGGCTTTATATTTGTAACACATTCTTTTTAACCTTAAAAATACGATTATGGCATTCGAACTACCGGCGCTATCATACGCAACCGACGCACTGGAACCACACATTGATAAATTGACTATGGAAATTCACCATGGCAAACATCATCAGGCTTATGTTACCAATTTAAACAAAGCGCTTGAGGGCAAACCAGAAGCCAACAGTAATATTGAAGATATCATCAAAAATATTTCAAAATTTCCACCGGCAGTACGCAACAATGGTGGTGGTCATTTTAACCACACCATGTTTTGGACTTTGCTTTCACCAAGTGGTGGCGGCGAACCTACAGGCGCTTTGGCTGATGCTATTAAAAGCACTTTCGGCTCATTTGCCGATTTTAAAACTAAAGTGAGCGAAGCTGGTGCAACCCGTTTCGGTTCTGGCTGGGCATGGTTAATTGTTACTCCGGATAAAAAATTGGCTGTAACTTCAACCCCTAACCAGGATAGCCCTTTAATGGACATCGCTGAAGTAAAAGGTACTCCAATTTTCGGTATCGATGTTTGGGAGCACGCTTACTACCTGAAATATCAGAACCGTCGTCCTGACTATCTTGCAGCCATCTGGAATGTAGTTAACTGGAACCATGTTGCTGAGCTTTATAAAAAAGCTACGGTCTAATTGCTTCACCCAACCCTCTTAGGGGGAGAGGGCTTAGGCGCAAAATACAAGAACACCATTGCACACATTGCAATGGTGTTCTTGTTTAAAGTAAAAAGTAATTCATTTATAAAACAACATTCTCCCCCTTTAGGGGGTCGGGGGCTCTATGAAAGCAATAGTATTAGAAAGTGCCGAACGGCCAATTGTATATAAAGAGATTGACAAGCCGATATTAGGCCCGGGCGAAGCATTGGTGCAGGTTAAGGCAGCGGCACTTAACCGCCGCGATTACTGGATTACCATCGGTAAATATGCAGGCATCCAATATCCGTCTGTATTAGGGTCTGACGGTGCCGGTATTGTAGCCGAGGTGTATGACGAGGCCGACAAGCATTGGCTAAACCAGGAAGTGATCATTAATCCCGGTAAGGACTGGGGCGACCATCCCGAATTTCAGGGTAAAGATTTTAAGATCCTGGGTTTGCCTGAGCATGGTACCTTGGCCGAATATGTAAAAGTGAACGTTACCAAACTGCATCATAAGCCTGCTTACTTAAGCTGGGAGCAGGCGGCGGCTATACCTTTGGCAGGTTTAACTGCATACAGGGCATTATTTACCAAAGCCAGGGCCAAGGCCGGCGATAAGGTTTTAGTGGTTGGTGTGGGCTCTGGCACGGGTAGCTTTGCATTGCAATGGGCTGTAGCAGCAGGTTGCAAAGTATTTGTAACATCTGGCAGTGGCGAAAAAATTGAACGGGCCAGGCATTTGGGCGCATCTGCCGGGGTAAACTACAAGGCGCAAGACTGGGCCGAAGAATTAAAACATATGGCAGGCGGCTTCGATATTGTAATTGACAGCGCTCTTGGAAGTGATTTTAATAAGGTGATAGATTTGTGTAATCCGGGTGCGCGTGTGGTGTTTTTTGGTGGCACAGCGGGTAATATTCCCGAGCTTAATGCCCGGCCGTTATTTTGGAAACAGATTCAGTTACTGGGTACCACAATGGGGACAGACGAGGAATTTGCTGCCATGTTGAAATTTGTAACCGACCACCATATTGTACCTGTTGTAGATGAGGTATTTACCCTGGCTGATGCCGAAAAGGCTTTTGGTAAAATGGAATATGCAGCCCAATTTGGCAAGCTAGTATTGACCAACTAAATGAATACCATCCAGCTAATTGTAGACAGTATAAAACAGGAAACCAGCGATACGGCCACCTTTTATCTTCGCCCGGCAAACGGTCAGCAGGTACATTACGAGGCCGGCCAGTTTATTACGCTAATATTTACCCACCACGACGAAGAAATTACACGGTCATATTCCTTAAGTTCTTCGCCGGATGAGGAGCTGTTATCCATCACCATTAAACGGATCTCTAACGGGGAGATTTCCCGTTTTATGCTTTCGCATACCAAACCGGGCGATGAGTTAACTGCCATACAACCCGCCGGGCGGTTTATACTTCCTGAAAGTGGAAGCCATCGCCGATTAATTTACTTCGCCGCAGGTAGCGGTATTGTGCCTGTTTTTGCCCAACTGAAGCATGCTTTGTTAAGGGGCTTAGATCTGCAAATGGTGCTCATTTACAGCAGCCAGTCTAATAACGATATTATTTTTAAGCCGCAGCTTGATGAATTGGCAGCCGCCCATCCCGGCAAGTTTTTGGTTAAGTATCTCATTAGCGATGAAGCCAACCGGCTCAATAATTTAATGCTCGAAAAACTGGTTAAGCAGTTAACTAATCAGCATTACCACGATACGCTGTTTTATATCTGTGGGCCGTTCCCTTATATGCGGATGGTGCAGTTTGCGCTGCATTACATGGGCGTACAGTCGGCCAATATCCGGAAGGAAAACTTTGTGCTCGAAACCATCCCGGTAATCAGTAATATCACCAACTTCCCACCCCGTAAAATCAGGATCTTCTTTAAAAACGAATGGCATGATCTGGTAGCCGGCGAAAACCAGTCGATACTGCAAGCGGCTTTGCAAAACAATATCCCATTACCTTACAGTTGCCGCAGTGGCGCATGCTCGGCCTGCTTTGCCAAATGCACCAGCGGTAAAGTTGAAGTAGTAAGTAATGAAGTGCTAACACCCGAAGATTTGAAAAACGGCTATGTATTAACCTGTACCGGGCATGCGTTGACTGATGATGTGGTAATTGAATTTAGATAGATAAAATTACTTTCTCGTTCAACACCAAATCCGCCACTTGAAATATCGCACGTGTTTTAAACGCGCTTAAGTATAAAATTACCAAATCTGCCACTAAAAAGCTAATTATATTAGCAATTATTCTTATCTTTAAATCGACAAATTACCAATCAAGATTTTGGCTAAAATTAAAACATCCTACTTCTGCCAGAGCTGCGGCTACGAATCGGCCAAATGGCTGGGCAAGTGCCCGTCGTGCCAGCAATGGAATACTTTTGTTGAAGAAATTATAGAGAAGCCCAATGCTGCTGTACCCGATTGGAAAAATACCGGATCTACCACCCAGCAACGTGCCAACAAGGCCGTAGCCGTACATGATATTACCGTGCATGAGGAGCTACGCTACGTTACCCCTGACGGCGAATTTAACCGCGTATTAGGTGGGGGCATTGTAGCAGGCTCATTAATACTGATTGGCGGCGAGCCCGGCATCGGTAAATCTACCCTGATGCTGCAGCTGGCACTTAATATGCCCAAACTTAAAGTGCTCTATGTATCGGGCGAGGAAAGCGAGAAGCAGATTAAGATGCGGGCTGAACGGTTGGCTACTGCCCCGCAACCCTCTAAAGGCGGAGCTAATGATGCAGATCCAACTTCTGCGCCACCTTTAGGGAGTGGGGGGGCTGGATGCTTCATCCTTACCGAAACTTCCACCCAAAATATATTTAAACAGATAGAACAGTTGGAACCACAGTTGGTGGTTATTGATTCGATCCAAACCTTGCATTCGTCGCATATTGAATCTACGCCGGGCAGCGTGTCGCAGGTTAGGGAGTGTACCGCCGAGCTGCTGCGCTTTGCTAAAGAGAGCGGTACGCCGGTAATTTTGATCGGCCATATTACCAAAGATGGTATGATAGCCGGCCCGAAGATACTGGAGCATATGGTGGATACCGTGCTGCAGTTTGAGGGCGACCGCCATCACGTTTACCGTATTTTAAGGGCTGTGAAAAACCGTTTCGGTTCGGCATCAGAATTGGGTATTTACGAAATGCTGGGCGTTGGTTTACGCGAGGTATCTAACCCATCAGAAATTTTATTGTCGCAACGCGATGAGCCGTTGAGCGGGATCACAATTTCGGCCACGCTGGAAGGGTTACGGCCCATGCTTATCGAGACGCAGGCCCTGGTGAGCACTTCGCCGTATGGCACGCCTCAGCGCTCGGCTACGGGCTTCGATACCCGCCGTATGAATATGTTGCTTGCCGTATTAGAAAAGCGCTGTGGCTTCAGATTGGGTGCTAAAGATGTGTTTCTGAATATTACCGGGGGCATCCGGGTAGAAGACCCTGCGATTGACCTTGGTTTGGCGGCTGCTATTATATCTTCGCATGAGGATATGCCTATCCCCTTTAAAACCTGTTTTGCAGGAGAACTTGGATTGTCTGGCGAGATCCGCGCTGTTAACCGGGTTGAACAGCGGATTGCAGAGGCTCAAAAATTAGGTTTCGAACGGATCTTTATATCCAAATATAACCTGCCATCGGCCAAGCAGGATAAGCATCAACGGATAGACTTGTCGAGGTACACGATAGAGATTATCCCTGTGGCCAGTATCGAAGAGGTTTTTAGCCTGTTATTTGGATAGATGTAAACGAGGAAAAATAACCTGGATAGAAATTTATTATAAAATAAAAGAGCCTTTCTGCATAAAACAGAAAGGCTCTTTCAATATCGTGTTACTGTAAATTTAGTTAGTCACAACTACTTTACGGATGCGGTTATTACCTGCATCTGCTATAAAAATACTACCACCAAAAACGGCAATACCGTTGGGCGAGCTAAACTGCGCTGCTGTGTTTACCCCATCGGCGTAGCCATAAGTACCAGAGGTGCCAGCCAGATCATAGAGAATACTGGTTGCAGAATTATATTTAAGCACACGGCCGGTAACATCTGTAATATACAGATTGTCGCTGCTGTCAAAAGCTATGGCGATAGGGTTACCAACCAGGGTTGTTTGTACAGAGTTGCCAATAAAAGTTTTAACTGTACCATCTGTAGTAATTTTACGGATAGCGTGATTAAGGTTATCAGCCACATATAAATTGCCTTTCGAGTCGAAAGCCAAACCGCTGGGTTTGCTAAATGTAGCATAAGCACTGGTAGAGTCAACCTGGCTATTGGTATAGCCGCTTCCGGTAAAAGTACTTACCACACCAGCCGGTGTAATTAAACGGATACGATTGTTGCCGGCATCGGCAACCAGAATGTTGCCACTAGCCTTGCTAACTGCAATGCCTTGCGGGTTATTAAAGGCAGCCTTAAGGGCAGTTGCAGAGTTAACATAACCTGGTGCGCCAATACCGGCAAGGGTAGTTGCGGTACCATCGGGTGTTATTTTGATAATTAAATTACTACCCTGGTCGGTAACATATAAGTTGCCGGTTGCCGAGTCGTAGGCAATAGCATTGGGGCTATAGAATGCCGCTGTAGTAGCAGAACCATCTGCATGGCCGTTAACACCGCTACCGCAAAAGGTAGTTACTACCCCCGCTTGGGTAACTTTACGTATAACGTGGTTAAACTGATCTGCTATATAAAGGTTGCCCTGCGCATCTGCCGCCATACCAAGCGGGGTGTAAAATTGTGCGCCTGTGCCAGTGCTGTTTACTAAACCGCCTGCACCGTTACCTGCAAAAGTGCTTACAACAGCGGTGGTAGCATTGGCTGTTGTGGTGGTTGTAAATTTAATAACACCCCCATAACCTGTACCTGCAGTACTTGTAGCATAAGCGCGTACATAATAGGTTGCACCGGATGTTAAGCCGGTTAAATCGCTCGAAAAACTTGAAACAATGGTAGTAATTGTTGTATGACTGTCGGAAACAGTGGGTGTTTGTGATGTTGTGCTGTAGCAAACGCCAATGGCAGTTACGGTAGCAGAACCCGAAGCAGTAACGCTACCGCCACTTGTGGCAGAGGTTGGTGTTACACCTGCAATAACGCTGTTAGTTAAAACAGTGGGCACAGTTGTAGTATTAGAATCTTTACTGCAACTAAACTGAAATAATACAACGAAAATAAAGGCTGTTGTTAACGTAATCCTTACGAGTAGATTTTTCTTCACTGAGGTATAAACTAAATTACTGAATTTTAATGCGGCTATATAAATAGTGTATGCCGGTTATTTGCAAAGCTAAATGATTGTATCGGTTATACAATCCTGTAAGCTGCCACTTTAACTATATTTTAACATTTTTATTACCCCTGCGGGCTTTTCTTTTAACCAAATAACAATATTAACTAAACGAAATGAGTTTAACGCTGTTTATCTGGTTATGAAACCGTTAACCAAACTGGCCCTGTTTGTATTACTATTTACAACAACAACCACTGCATTTGCTCAAAAGCACACCCCCTTGCCTCACGGCATGGTGTTTGGCAGTTCGCCCTCTAATATTAACCAAATGCCGGCCGGCAAACTCGAAGCTTTTATGGGTAAACGTACCCGTACCAGTGTGGTAGTTTATGGCCGTGTACTACGCGTTACCAAACAGCAAGGCGGCTGGTTTGAAATGGATGCAGGCAATGGCAAAATTATAGCTGCCCATTTTCGGGATTATAACATCAAACTCCCTGTAGATCTAAAAGGCCGCGAGGTAATTATAGATGGCGTTGCCGAAAAACAATTTATAGCCGATGACCTGCAACACCTGGCCGGTGATACCGTGCAAGGTAAAAAGCAGCACAGCGTTAAAACAAACCCTAAAGAAAAAATAACCTTTGAAGTGAAGGGGTTAATGGTGAATAAATAGTTGAGGAGAGAGACAAGAAATAAGAGCCAAGAAACAAGATAAGTACACCGTAGAGACACAATACTTTGTGTCTCCTGAGATTGGGGAATCGTAATTGCTGTAGAAACAAGCTCAGAGCAATTAGCCCTGCCCCTAAATACAGCAGAAATCCGTTTTCCATTAGGAATGTAGTGTGAGTTATGAATCGTTAGTGGATGTACTTTTTCTTTTTCCGCAAAAGAAAAAGTACCAAAAAGAAAACTCGTGGCTGCTCAATTTTCTATTAAAGGGTGTGCTGAGGCCAGTGTTATGCTGCCCGAAAATTAAGATGCCACAATTATTAGGCTATTGAAGGTTCATCACAGTAGTTTGTAGCAACCGTTAAATAACCACCTCAATGACGGTCATAGCTTAATAACAAAAAAAGGACAAGGAATTTCTCCCTTGTCCTTATATCATTAGTCCTTTATCCTAAAAAAACTTACTTGCTCAGGTACATCGATTTCTCTTTGTACAAGTGGCGGAAATAAGGGTCTTCGAGGTTAGGGATAAAGCGGATGGCTTCGCCGGTCGATTTCATTTCGGGGCCTAATTCTTTGTTTACTTCCGGGAATTTATCGAAAGAGAACACAGGCTCTTTAATGGCATAACCTACCAATTTACGCTCTATGGTAAAATCTTTAAGCTTGTTAACACCCAGCATAATTTTGGCCGCTATGTTAATGTAAGGTACATCATAAGCCTTTGCTATGAAAGGCACGGTACGTGATGCACGCGGGTTGGCTTCGATCACAAATACTTTGTCGTTTTTAACCGCAAACTGTATGTTGAGCAAACCTCTTACATTTAATGCGCGGGCAATTTTGGCAGAGTATTCTTCCATCTGGCTAATTACGCTTTCGCTCAAATCAAATGGAGGTAATACCGCAAATGAATCGCCGGAGTGGATACCTGCAGGCTCAATGTGCTCCATCATACCAATGATGTGTACATCGTCACCATCGCAGATCGAGTCAGACTCGGTTTCTGATGCACGATCCAGGAAATGGTCAATCAGTACGCGGTTGCCCGGTAAGTTTTTAAGCAGGTTAACTACTGCTTTCTCTAAATCCTCGTCGTTGATCACGATGCTCATGCCCTGCCCGCCTAATACATAACTAGGGCGAACCAGTACAGGGTAGCCAACTTCGTGCGCTACTTCAATTGCTTCTTCAGCAGTTTCTGCAACACCATATTTAGGGTAAGGGATATCCAGTTCTTTCAACAAGTCAGAGAAACGGCCACGGTCTTCGGCGATATCCATATCGTTAAATGAGGTACCGATAATTTTGATGCCATGCTCATGCAGTTTCTCAGCCATTTTTAAAGCTGTTTGGCCACCAAGCTGCACAATCACACCCTCCGGTTTTTCCAGTTCGATGATGTCGCGTACATGTTCCCAAAACACCGGCTCAAAATATAGCTTATCGGCCATGTTAAAGTCGGTAGATACGGTTTCGGGGTTACAGTTAATCATGATGGCTTCGTAGCCTGCTTCTTTAGCGGCTAACAAACCATGCACACAGCTGTAGTCAAACTCAATACCCTGGCCAATGCGGTTAGGGCCCGATCCTAATACTACGATCTTCTTCTTGTCTGATACGATAGATTCGTTTTCGCCCTCGTAGGTAGAGTAATAGTAAGGTGTTTTAGCCTGAAACTCTGCAGCGCAGGTATCAACCATTTTATAAACACGTTTTAAACCTAATACCTTGCGGCGTTGGTAAACATCCTCTTCGGTAGTATTGCCACCCAGTATCCAGGCAATTTGCTGATCTGAGAAACCTTTTTGTTTAACGTTGAAGAAGATATCGCGTGGAATGTTGTTTACCGAATAGCGGCGCAACTCTGCCTCCAGGTTAACCAGTTCCTGAATTTGGTTCAGGAACCAACGGTCTATCTTGGTTGCCTTACGCACCGATTCGATAGGTACACCAAGGCTCAAGGCATCATAAATGTGGAATAACCTGTCCCAGCTTGGATGCTCCAGGCTGTGCATAATTTCTTCAAGGTTGCGGCTTTGACGGCCGTCTGCACCTAAGCCGGCACGGCCAATCTCTAAACTCTGACAAGCTTTTTGTAAAGCCTCGCTAAAGCTGCGGCCAATAGCCATTACCTCACCTACAGATTTCATCTGTAGGCCAAGCTCTTTGTTGGCGCCTTTAAATTTATCGAAGTTCCAGCGTGGAACTTTTACGATCACATAATCCAGCGTTGGCTCAAAATAAGCCGAAGTTGTTTTGGTGATCTGGTTTTCTAATTCGTCAAGGTTATAACCGATAGCCAATTTAGAAGCTATTTTGGCGATAGGGTAACCTGTTGCTTTTGATGCCAGCGCCGATGAGCGGGATACCCGTGGGTTAATCTCGATAGCGATAATGGCCTCATCAGCCGGGTTAACAGAGAACTGTACGTTACAGCCGCCTGCAAAATTACCAATGGCGCGCATCATTTTAATTGCCTGGTCGCGCATTTCCTGGTAGCAGCGGTCGCTTAGGGTCATGGCCGGGGCCACGGTGATCGAGTCGCCGGTGTGGATACCCATCGGGTCAAAGTTTTCGATAGAGCAGATGATAATCACATTATCATTGCTATCACGCAACAGCTCCAGTTCGTATTCTTTCCAGCCTAAAACAGCTTGCTCTACCAATACCTCGTGGGTTGGTGATGCCTGCAGGCCGCGGCTTAGTGCGGCATCAAAATCTTCTTTTTTGTGTACAAAGCCTGCGCCTTTACCACCCAGCGTATAGCTTGGGCGAATTACCAGCGGAAAGCCGATAATCTGCGCAGCTTCCTTACCTTCTAAAAACGAATTGGCAATTTTTGATGTTGCCACCCCTACGCCGATATCAACCATTAACTGGCGGAAAGCCTCGCGGTTTTCTGTTTTTTCGATGGCTGCAATATCTACACCGATAATGCGGACACCATACTTTTCCCAAAGCCCCTGCTCATCTGCCTCTATACAAAGGTTTAATGCCGTTTGGCCACCCATAGTAGGTAGCACAGCATCAATCTTTTGCTCCTGGAGTATTTTTTCGATACTCGCGGTGTTAAGCGGCAACAGGTAAACATGGTCGGCAATAACCTTATCGGTCATGATGGTTGCCGGGTTGCTGTTGATGATTGACACGGTAATGCCTTCGTCTTTCAGCGAAAGGGCAGCTTGTGAACCTGCGTAATCAAATTCGCAAGCCTGGCCTATGATAATAGGGCCTGAACCAATAATTAAAACTGATTTAATGGAGGTGTCTTTTGGCATAGTGTTTTTAAAGTCAAAAGTTATTAGGCAAACATCAAAAAAGCAATGATATTTTACCGGTAAATACTATGCGCTGGAAGCAAAAATTCCGACTTTCAGCGTCGGGATGCAAAGATAGGACTTTAGAGGTTACGCGTGAGAAATATTTTGATTTTTATAATGAGATGATAAAAATTGAAAATAAATACTTAAAGCAGGCTGACGATTGCCATACTCCACCCGCACATCATATTTGGCTGTGCGGTATGAAAATAGGGTTTAGTGGTATTTTGAACAGGAGCAGGCATGCTTACACAAATACGCCTATTCTTATTTTAATGAAAGCAATAAGTACTACTTAATTAATTTATTATCCGTATCCGGAAATACCAAAACAGGTTCAAAATTACGCGCTTCTTCCATCTCCATAGATGCGTAAGAGATTATGATCACAATATCGCCCACCTGGGCCAGGCGTGCAGCTGCGCCGTTAAGGCATACAATACCACTTCCCCGCTCACCTTTTATTACATAGGTTTCAAAGCGTGCGCCGTTGTTATTGTTTACAATCTGCACCTTCTCGTTGGGTATAATATTGGCAGCATCTATCAGATCTGCGTCTATGGTAATGCTGCCTACATAATTCAGTTCGGCTTGGGTTACTTTAACGCGGTGTATCTTAGATTTTAAAACCTCAATAATCATTTTGCAAAGTTATAATATAGAATCTGGAAAAGTGTCATGCTGATCTGATCCGAAAATCAGCGGATTATCATATTGTCTATCAGTCTGGTTTTACCTGCCTGCACGGCAGTTAGCGCAATCAAATGCGGGTTTGCTTCGGTTGCCGGCAATAGCGTGTCGCCATCGGCAATTTCAAAATATTCCAACACTACGCCTGTTTCGGCATTAATCATGGCAATTGCTTCGCCTGTTACCTGTTGCAGGTTTTCGCCGTTAAAGTTTTCGGCCACCCAGCGCAATGCTTTAGATACTATCAGGGCATGCTCCCTTTCGCCGGCAGATAAATGGATATTGCGCGAACTCATGGCCAAACCTTCGGGCTCGCGGGAGATGGGTACCATCACCAGCTTAACCGGCATGTTGAGCAATTGCACCATTTTAGTGATCACCAGCACCTGTTGATAGTCTTTTTGCCCAAAAAATGCAGCATCGGGCTTAACAATATCAAACAGTTTAAATACCACCTGGGTAACCCCCTGATAATGCCCCGGGCGAAATTTTCCTTCCAGTAAATGTTCCAGCTGGCCCAGGTCAATATGCCATTGCTCATTAGCGGCATACATCTCACTTACACTTGGGTTAAACAATATATCGCAACCGGCGGCTGTCAGTTTTGCTATATCAGCCTCAATGGGGCGGGGGTAATTCTGCAGATCGTCGGGGTTGGTAAACTGTGTGGGGTTAACAAAAATACTGCAAACCGTAACGCTGCACTGCTGCCTGGCCAGGGCTAATAACGACAGGTGCCCCTGGTGTAAAGCGCCCATAGTAGGCAATAAGCCAATGGTTTCGCCATTTTGCCGGCATTGCAGTAAATATTGCTGCAGCTCGTGTTTTGATGTAAATATTTTCAAACCTTATCTTGTGAAAAAGATGGCAAAGTTGTGCTTTTAATTAAAAATAACCAAACTTACTTGCATAATCCATTGATAGTTCTTAACATATTGTGTATATTTGCACACTCAAATTTTTTTGAGCGATATTAAAATTTAAATACTGATTAGAGATGGGTAAATCTAAGCTTCTGTTTATAACTCATGAAATGTCGCCTTTCCTCGAACTCACTAAAATTTCTGAAATAACCAGGCAGTTGCCACAAGCAATGCAGGACAAGGGTTTTGAAATCCGTATCCTGATGCCACGTTTTGGAAATATTAATGAGCGCCGGAATCGCCTTCATGAGGTAATACGCTTATCGGGAATGAACATTATCATCAACGATAATGATAATCCGCTAATTATTAAAGTGGCTTCTATTCCTTCTGCGCGTATGCAGGTATACTTTTTAGATAACGAAGAGTATTTTCAACGTAAGCATGTGTTCAATGATAAAGACGGGAAGTTTTATGCTGACAATGATGAGCGTATGATTTTCTTCTGTAAGGGTGCACTGGAAACTGTAAAAAAATTAGGCTGGGCTCCGGATATTGTTCATTGCCACGGGTGGATGAGCGCGCTGGTACCTGCTTACATAAAAAACACATACAAAGACGATCCAACCTTTAAGCATTCTAAAATAGTTTACTCTATTTACGAGAATGACTTTACAGAGAAATTGGATGACGATTTTGCGCGTAAAGCTGTAATGAGCGATATGACCGAAGCACATACCGACGTATACAAACCGGGTACCAACGCTGCATTATATGCAGGCGCTATCCAATACAGCGACGGGATTGTTTTGGCAAGCGAAAACATCGATGCAGATGTGTTAAATAATGTTAAAAACAGCCAAAAATCGGTTCTGGAATTTAATTCCACTTCAGATTTCGAAAATTATTACAACTTTTACGACGAAATTACCAACGAAGAACTGGTGAACGTTGCTTAAAGATTTGAAGATATATATGAAATTTTTCCGATTAGACTTATTAACCCTGTTGATAAGTCTTTTTATTTTAAATAGTTGTACAAACCAGGATAAACTGGGCTTGGCTATTGATCCGTCGCAGCAGATAGATGGTACGCTGATAGATACGTCTACAGTGTTAACCAAAACAGTGCTCGAAGACAGTGTGGTAACATCCGGCATTGCCAAAACTCCGCTGGCTTATTTTAAAGATCCTGTTTTTGGTACTTCAGAATCAAATATCGCTGCTTTACTGAGCCTGCCGGGTAGTGCTGCCTATAGTTTACCGTCGGGTACCATTACTATCGATTCGGCAGTATTGGTATTACGCTACAACGATGGCTTTTACGGCGATTCATTAACCTCCAAATACAAGGTTAATGTATATCAGCTTGCAGAGCAGCCAAGTGCCAGCACTGTATACCGCGGAAGCAAAACATGGCAGGTTAATACCGGTACTGTTTTAGGTACGCAAACCTTTAATTCGCGCACACACACCAAGTTTAAAATTACCAACATTGTGTCTGGCGCTAAGGATACCCTGGTATCTGTACCGGCACAGTTGCGCATAAAAATTAATAATAATTTTATTTTTAATAACCTTTTCGGTGCTTCTACAGCGGTGCTGGCATCAAACAACTTGTTTCAGAACCAGGTAAAGGGGTTATACGTTACGCTTGATAAAAATCAAACGGGTGCGGGCGGTCGTTTTTTAGTTAACCTGGATTCGAGCAAGGTTGATGTATATTACAAAACTGTAAATGGTACTACTATAGATACTGCTACAGTTACCTTGCCGCTGGCCAATCGCGCAGCAGAAATTAAACGCACTTACAGTACTACGGTACAGGCTGCGGTAAACAGTACGGCATCATCGCAAGAAACAGTTTATTTTGAGGGACTTGGCGGTTTGAGAACCAAAATAAGCTTCCCTTACCTTAAAAATATTATTACAGCAGCCGGCTCTGACGTTGTTTTAAACCGTGCCGAGCTTATTGTAAGCGCGGCAACAGGTACCGATATCCCTTACATCCCTACGCCTAAGCTAAGTTTGTACCGTTACGATATTGCCCTGCAACGAACCGAAGTACCCGACGCTACGTCGACAGACCCGCGTTATATTGCCGTAAATACCTTTGGCGGGTTTTACGTAAAAAGCTTAAAAGAATACCACTTCATTATTACAGGTTATATATCTGATTTGATGCGTGGCAAAACAGTAGACTATGGTACCTTTATTGGCCCTGTAGATACCACCAATACATCTAGTGTTGATTATGCAGCTACTGCCCAAACAGCAGGGCGTGCCGTTGGCATAGGGGGTATTACCAATAAGGCCTCGGCCAATTATCCTTACCGCATGCGGCTTAATATAATTTATACCAAAGCAACCAAATAATACAATCCCCCTCTTATACAGGGGGATTTTTTTTGATACCAATTTATTAGCTTAGCAGATAATTTACTATACCAATGCTATAGCTTTATAGCAATATTTTAAACCATCTATTTATGTGCGGAATTGTAGGATATATTGGGTTTCGTGATGCGTACCCTATTGTTATAAAAGGCCTGCACCGCCTGGAGTATCGTGGATATGACAGCGCAGGTGTTGCATTGCTTAATAAAGACGAAGAACTTAAAGTTTATAAAAAAGCCGGCAAAGTTAGCGACCTCGAAAACTTTGTAAAAGATATTGATACCAGTAGCACCATTGGTATGGGCCATACACGCTGGGCTACACACGGTGCCCCGAGCGACCGTAACTCGCACCCCCACTCATCCGGCGATAGAAAGCTTACCATTATACACAATGGTATTATCGAAAACTATAACAGCATTAAAGAAGCATTGCTGGCAAAAGGCCATGTGTTTTTAAGTGATACCGATACTGAGGTATTAATTCATTTGGTTGAAGATATACAGCACGAAACTGGCTTGGAGCTTCGAGAGGCTGTTCGTGTGGCCTTAAACCGTGTTATAGGTGCCTATGCCATAGTTATTATGAGCGCCGATGAACCAAACGAACTGATAGCCGCACGTAAAGGCAGCCCCATGGTAATTGGTGTTGGCAAAGGCGAATACTTTATAGCATCTGATGCTACCCCGATTGTAGAATACACCAAAAATGTAATTTACCTTAACGACAATGAGATCGCTTACATCCGCCGGGATGACCTGCTGATTAAAAATATTGATAATACCGTACAAACGCCATACATCCAAAAGCTGGAGCTGCAACTGGAAATGCTTGAGAAAGGTGGTTACGACCATTTTATGCTCAAAGAAATTTATGAGCAACCACGCTCGGTACGCGATTGTTTGCGCGGCCGTATCTACCCGCAACAGGGTAAGGTACAATTGGGCGGTATTAAAGAATATGTAGAGAAACTTAAAAATGTTGACCGCATTATTATTGTGGCCTGCGGTACCTCATGGCATGCCGGTTTAGTTGGCGAATACCTGATAGAAGAATATGCACGTGTGCCTGTTGAGG
Source organism: Mucilaginibacter polytrichastri (assembly GCF_001911425.1). Classification (GTDB taxonomy): domain Bacteria; phylum Bacteroidota; class Bacteroidia; order Sphingobacteriales; family Sphingobacteriaceae; genus Mucilaginibacter; species Mucilaginibacter polytrichastri. Next base: position 5,458,227 of record NZ_MPPL01000001.1, read on the forward strand.
TTGAATACGCCTCGGAGTTCCGTTACCGCAACCCGATAATTACCGAGAAAGACCTGGTTATTGCCATTTCACAATCTGGAGAAACGGCCGATACAATGGCCGCTATTGAGCTGGCTAAAGAGAAAGGTGCTACTATTTTTGGCATCTGTAACGTTGTTGGCGCATCCATACCGCGCCTTACGCATGCGGGTGTTTATACCCATGCAGGGCCCGAAATTGGTGTGGCATCAACCAAGGCATTTACAGCACAGGTTACCGCGCTTACTTTAATGGCATTTTACATTGCCCAGCAGCGTGGCACCATTACCCAAAGCAAGCTGATAGAATACCTGACAGAGCTTAACGAGATCCCAACCCTAATAGAGAAAACTTTAAAGACCAACGACCACGTTAAAGTGATTGCCGATAAATTTAAAGACTCTACCAATTGCTTGTTCCTGGGGCGCGGAAGCTCGTTCCCGGTTGCGCTGGAAGGAGCGTTGAAACTAAAGGAGATCTCGTACATACATGCCGAAGGTTACCCTGCAGCAGAGATGAAACACGGCCCTATCGCCTTAATTGATGAGGATATGCCGGTAGTATTTATAGCTACCAAAAACTCATCGTACGAGAAGGTGATTAGCAATATACAAGAAGTACGCGCACGCGGCGGCCACGTTATTGCCATTGTTTCTGAGGGTGATACCACGGTAAAAAACATGGCCGATTTTGTAATCGAAATACCGCAGACAGCCGAAGCATTTGTACCATTATTGGCTACTATACCTTTGCAATTACTATCATACCACATTGCGGTTATGCGTGGTTGCAATGTAGATCAGCCTCGTAATCTGGCTAAATCTGTGACGGTAGAGTAACAGTTTTGCCTTATAGATAAAATCAATAGTTTGTATCTTTGAAAAAAGATACAAACTATATGACTATCGTTCAGCTTGAATATATTGTAGCCGTTGATACCTACCGCAGCTTTGTGGCAGCGGCCGAAAAATGCTTTGTTACCCAGCCCACGCTTAGTATGCAGGTGCAAAAGCTGGAAGATACACTGGGTGTAAAACTTTTTGACCGCAGCAAGCAACCCGTTGTACCTACCGAAATTGGCTGCGATATTATAGCCCAGGCACGCATCCTGCTATCAGAAAATCAAAAAATTAAGGAGATAATTACCGACCGCCAGAAAGACCTTGCCGGCGAACTGCGCATTGGTATTATACCTACCGTTGCGCCTTATATACTACCCAAAATAATTACCCAGTTTATCAGCAAATACCCGCAGGTAAAACTAGTGGTGTGGGAGCAAACCACAGATCAGATCATTCAGCAAATAAAATTGGGGATGATAGATTGCGGCATCCTGTCTACCCCATTACATGAACCACAGCTTACCGAAACACCCCTCTTTTACGAAAACTTTGTAGCCTATGTAGCCAAAAACAGCATCCTGGCCAAAAAGAAAAACATCAACCCGGATGATATTAACATGGACGAGCTGTGGATACTGAACGAAGGCCATTGCATGCGCGACCAGGTATTAAACATTTGCCAGCGCCGCAAAAGCAGCAAAGGATTTCAGCACTTTGAGTACAATACCGGCAGTATAGAAACCCTGAAACGGATGGTTGACCAGAACAATGGTACCACCATTTTGCCGGAACTGGCATTGGCAGATTTGACCGAAAAACAGATGGATAAGGTGCGCTATTTTAAATCGCCGGAGCCTGCAAGGGAGATTAGTATAGTAACCCAGAAAAACTTTATTAAGCGCCGTATGATAGAGGCGCTCAAAGCCGAAATACTTGATTTTGTTCCTAAACGCATGAAAAATAGAAAGAAAAAGGAGGTGATTGAAATATAGCTATTTATAATCTGTCTAAATAATTTTGGATTTTTAGACAGGTAAGTATACATTTGCGCTTTATTTATAATTAATCTAAATAATATGCGTAAATTTTTACAACTTCTCACAGTTATATTTTTATCCGTATCTACAGCTTTTGCCCAGAGCGGCACAATAAGGGGAACCGTAACCACTTCAGACGGGCACCCTGCAGAAGCAGTATCGGTAGGGATCAAAAATTCGAGTATGGGGACTATCACCAACGAGTCTGGACGTTTTCAACTTAATGGCGTTAAAGCAGGTACTTATACACTGCGTGTCTCGGCAGTTGGTTTACAAACCGAAGAGCAATCGGTAACAGTTACCAGGGGTAGCGTTACTGTAAACTTTATGCTGAAAGAAAGTGCCAGCAATTTGCAGGAAGTTTCTATATCGGGCAGAAAGCAAAAATACAAGGTTGATGAGCCATCAAACAGCCTGCGCTTAAACGAGCCGCTGGTGCAAATACCACAAAATATCCAGGTGGTTACGGCAGATCAGATTAAGGATCAGCAAATTTATAACATGCTCGAAGGCGCATCGCGCAATGTGAGCGGCTTAACCATGCAGGAGCACTGGGGTAACTACGCCCGTGTTAATGCCCGTGGCGACAGGCTGGCGCCTTTTAGAAACGGTGTAAACCTGGAAGCCGACTGGGGCCCGTTAAATGAAGATATGGCTTTTGTTGACCGGATTGAATTTGTAAAAGGGCCGGCGGGCTTTATGCTGGCTAACGGCAACCCATCTGGTTTTTATAATGTGGTAACCAAAAAACCTACAGGTGTAAACCGCCAATCATTTGATTTTAGTGTAGGCAGTTATAATAACTATCGTGCAACTGCCGATTTTGATGGCACCTTAACCAAAGATGGCAAACTGCAATACCGGTTAAACCTGATGGGACAGATGGCGCAAGACTGGCGGCCTTATGACTTTACAAACCACTATGGTATTGCCCCGGTATTACGTTATAAATTTGATGACAAAAACACGCTGACGGCAGAGTATACTTACCAGTTTCAGCGGATGAATGCTTTTGGTACAGCATACCTGTTCTCTACCAAAGGCTATGCTTCTTTACCGCGTAGTTTTACCGATGCGCCATCAAATAGCCCGGCAACTAACATTTATGACCAAAGCGCTTTCTTAAACTACGAGCATAAATTTAGCGATAAGTGGAAATTTACCGCACAGGGCTCATATTTCAACTATAAACAAAACGGCTATAGCTATTGGATTAATAGCATCAAAGATAATGGCGATGTAGCCCGTAACCTGGGGTTATGGGATGCCAGCAACCGTATTAAAAACCTGCAGGCTTATGTAAATGGTGAAATACAAACAGGCGCTATTAAACACCGCATTTTGGGCGGTGCCGACCTGGGCGATAAATATTACATTGCCGATTATAATCAATCTGCTTCATTAGACCCGGTTACACCGTTCAATATTTTTAATCCAAACAATGGCCCGGTAACCCTGCCTGTCTTTAACACGTCAGACCCACTTAGCGCACGTGGGGCCGGTACTGCTACTTCACAAAAATACCAATCAGTTTATGTGCAGGACGAAGTCGGCTTTTTTGACCAGAAACTGCGCTTAACTTTAGCCGGCAGGTTTACCCACGCAACCGTGGTTGACCCTTATGCAGGCACTTCTGCAAGCAGGAAAGTAACGCCACGTATTGGCATCAGCTATTCGCTTGATCCTAATACAGCTTTATACGGCGTGTATGACCAGGCTTTTATCCCGCAAACCGGTAATATTTTTGGTGGTGGTTCTGTTAAACCAATTACAGGGAACAACCTGGAGGGGGGTATTAAACGCGATTGGTTTAATGGCAAGTGGAGTACTTCGTTATCTATTTACCGTATCTTAAAAAACAACCAGTTAGTTGCAGATCCCGACAGGCCAAATACGCCTTATGTAGTACAATTAGGCCAAACCAAAACCAATGGTGTTGAATTTGATGCCCGTGGCGAAATTATAAACGGACTTAGCTTAATGGCTAACTATGCTTATACCAACTCGCAAATTTCTGAAGATACCAACCCAGCTAATGTGGGCACACCAGTACCTGGCTTTGCCAAACATGTTACCAACACCTGGTTAACCTATCGTTTTCAAACCGGCGATTTAAAAGGTTTGGGCTTTTCTGCAGGCTATCAATGGCAGCTAAGCCGTATACCATGGAGCTTGGGTACAGGTACATCAGACTTGCCAAACTATTTCCGTTTGGATGCCGGTACATCTTACCAGTGGAAAAAATTCAGCATTACAGTTAATGTAAATAATCTGTTAGATGCGTATCTGTACTCAGGAGGCCACTCAGATTACCTGAACTCGGAAGGCAAGACAGTTTATAACTGGCAGGCAGAATCGCCAAGAGCTGTAAGAGCGTCTATCGGTTACCGGTTTTAAGAAATAACTCAACTATTACCATTTTACCAAACATCAGGGCTTTCTAGAAAATTAATCATCAAACTTTTAATTTTTTAGAAAGCCTTTCTACTGATTTTTCAACCAATCGGTGTAATAGTGCTTATAGCTATCGGTCTGCGTTCTGAAGAAATTGAATGGCCATTTAAAATACGTTATCGTATAAGGTATCTATTATGTTTCGCCAATCTTTTCCATTAACAATATCTCCGTTGCAGATAAATATCAGTCCCTTTTTACTTTTGGGATCATAAGAAATAAAAGAGGAAACTCCGTTAGCCTTACCGGTATGCATATACAGAATTGCCCCTTTGTTTGTTGCATACTGAAACCAGGTATAAAAACCAAGATTGAAGTCGTTGGGTGTTAGCGTTTGTATAGCGGTGCTGTCTAATACTTGTTTATTTTTCCATTTTCCTTGCATTGTCCATGCGATTAAAAAATGAGAAAACTCAGTTACCTTAGTATGCAAGGTTCCTGCGGGGTAATCCGGAAATCCGCCAAATCCCCAAGGTTGATATCTTTGCAATGAATCAGAATAACTGTAGGGTATCGCAACATTCTCTGCATTTACTTCATGTAAAAACCAGCCGCTGTTGGTCATACCCAAAGGTTTAAAAAGGGCACTTCTACAATATTCATTAAAAGGCTTACCTGTAATGCGCTCGGCCAAGTATCCCAGTAAAGCAACACCCATGTTCGAATATTCGGCTTGCGTACCAGGAGGGTAATGATGGAAATTTTTGTTTTTATCGTAATGCTTCCCGTTGATGTTAAAATATCCTTTAATAAAATTTTTTAACGAAATGTCCGGGTCGCCATGGTTGCTTTCCCAAAACTGGCTCAGGTAATCTAAATTATCATCAATGGAGGAGCGATGCCGCAACAACTGTGCGAATGTTATGGCAGTAGCCGGATAGCGGGGGTTGACGATCTTGAAATCCAGGTACCGGTTAATATCATCATCCAGCCTTAATTTACCTGCCGCATACAATTGCATAATGGCTGCTGCCGTTATTGTTTTAGAGGTAGAAGCAGCTTCAAATATAGTTTGGCTGGTTACTGGTATTTTCTTTTCCAGATTTTGATAGCCATAGTACCCCGTCCAGGTAATCTTCCCATCTTTGATAGCAATAGCTTCAAAGCCTGGGATATGCAGTTTCTGCATCTGGCTGTTGATAAATGAATCAACAATAGGCTTTTGAGCATACGCAGATAAGGCTAAAAGCGAGTTTAAGATCAGTATAAGAGCACCTGTTTTTTTACACATTGTATTATTATTTATGGCGGTTATAATTCTTGTGGTAGCTTCTTCATGGCACGGTCAGCAAAATGCCGTCCGTTAATCTAAATGCAGATATGGGTCTTGTACCCGGGCCTGCTGCATGGTGTAATTGCCCTTTAAATTTTGAATAGTTTATCGATGGCTTGTTTTTACCTCCAGTAAAACCAAGTGATTACCGTAAAGATCGGTAAACTGTACTTGCCGGCCCCAGCCAGTTGCTGCAGGTTTACTGATAAAGTTTATACCCTTATCCTGGTATTGCTGGTAAAGCTGGTCAAAATGATCTGTTTCCAAAACCAGTAAGGTACGGGTGCCTGCTTGGTTCCCTACCATATCTATATCTGCCTGTGTGGCGGCCTTAACTAGCACCATTGCCATTTCTTTTTGCCCCGGTGGCGCAATAGTTAACCAACGCTGATTACCAAACTGGCTGTCTGCTATTTTAACAAAACCCAGTTTAGTGGTGTAAAACTGCAAGGCTTCATCATAATCTTTTATTAACAGGCTCACCTGGGCAATTTTTAGCGGCCCTGTAACTGGTTGTTGAGCGTAAGCACCCACTGCAAACGCTAATACGAGAACTAATTGTGTGATAAGTTTTTTCATAAGTCTTTATTTAAATAGTTTTCCAGGTTATTGAATTTTTCATTCCAGAAGGCATCATAAAATTTAATCCAGTCATACAATTCTAAAAAGCCTTGTTGTTGTAATTCGCAAAGGCGTTCCCGTCCCTGGTCTGTAACCGTAACCAGGTTGTTTTCTTCCAGCACTTTAATATGCTTGGAGATAGCGGGGCGGCTCACCTCAAACTGCTCGGCAAGGGCGCTTACGCTTAATATCCCTGCCGATAGCAGCATCAGGATCTTTCGCCTGTTAGGGTCGGCAAGTGCACCAAAAATGTCTGTATTCTTTTTTTTCATCGTATTAGCTTCAGCCGTTGGTCAAACAGCTTGTAAATATTTTTTTTCCAGCCGCGGCCCAGCAAAAAGCTTATAGCTACGGGCGCAAGTCCCTCAAAACCGGTATGCTCAAAAAGTAAATGAGTTTCGCCATTTAGTGCGGTAAGCGTCCAGGATACCATTGAATTTTTGATTGGTCCGCCTGTCCAGGAATAAACCAGTTTCTCATTAACTACAACCTCAAGCACCACGCAATAAACAATACCGTCAAAACCGGGGCCGGGCTTAGTTTTAAAGGTAAACTTGTGCCCAACAACCGGTAGCAGATCATTCGGCATCAGCCACTCAGACAGGATCTTGCTATCAGCAATTAATTTCCACAACTTTTCCGGCGGGTGTGGATAGGTTTTTTCGTAACGAATGCTTCTTTTCATAAAGCGTAACTATTTGATTACTAATTTAGGCGTAACTATTTAATTACGCAATATTTTTATTAACTATTTTCTGCAGCATTATTTGACAGTGGTAGCTATGGTTTGCGATTGTATTACGCACAAATTGTTTATAATTAGTCTAAATAGCTTTGATAATTAGATTGTATGGTCTACATTTGCGCCATTCTTTATAATTAGTCTAAATAGCAAATGGTTAAACTATCCAAAAACGATTCTCCTTTTTTAACATATATACTGGCTTTGTTGCTTTGCTTCAACGCAAATTTCAGCCAGGCGCAAAACGCCAAAGGCACTATAAAAGGTAAAGTACTTAACGCCGAAGGCAAAGCTGCCGATAACGTAACGGTAAGTTTAAAATCAACCTCTGTAGCAACAGTTACAGGCGAGGATGGTATTTTTTCGCTAAAAGCCCCTGCGGGTACCTACAAATTGGTAATATCTCACGTGGGTATGCAAACCAAAGAGATTGATGCCGAGATTACTGCCAATAAAACAACTACAGTTAATGATCTTATTATTAACTTAAACAGCAGTGGTTTACAGGAAGTAAACGTTAATGGTAATAAGGTAAACAGGTTTAAAAGAAAGCAAAGCACAGATGTTGCTAAAATGCCGCTTAACAACCTGGAAAATGCACAATCATATACCTCAATAAGCCGCGAGCTATTAACCGAGCAGAATATTTTTACTGCAGACGAAGCCGTTAAAAACGTATCTGGCCTGCAAAAAATGTGGGATGCAACAGGCCGCGGCGGCGATGGTGGCGCCTATTATACCATGCGTGGTTTTGTGGTGCAAACTCAGTTAAGAAACGGTGTTGCCGGTAATGTTACCAACTCGATAGATGCCATTAACCTGGATCGTATTGAAGTGATCAGGGGCCCGTCTGCTACCTTGTTCGGTAGCTCATTAACTTCTTACGGCGGTTTAATTAACCGTGTAACCAAACAACCATTTGATAACGCAGCAGGCGAAGTTACCTACACAGGTGGCAGCTATGGCTTAAGCCGTGTAAGTGCGGATATTAATACACCTTTAGATGTGCAAAAGAAAGTGTTGTTTCGTTTAAATACGGCTTACACTAACCAAAATAGTTTCCAGGACAATGGCTTCAGCAAAAATGTGGCTATTGCACCAAGCTTGTTATACAAGGTAAACGACAGGTTAACCATTGAGGCAGAAGCTGAGTTGTTTTACGGCCGTAATGCACTAAACACGATCTTCTTTTTTCCATACGGACAAAATGTATCACTACTGGGTGCTAACCGTGCTGATGAGTTAAATATTGATTACAAGCGTTCTTATTTCGATAAAAGCTTGTCACAGCGTACAAGAAGTGCAAACTATCTGGGTCAGGTAAATTACAAGATCTCTAAAGAATGGACCTCGCAAACCAACTTAAGCTCTGTAAACAGCTTCTCTAACGGTTACGGTCCATATTTTTACTTATTGCCAAATCAACAGATCTCACGCGAAGATCAATCAACCCAAAACAGCAAGTCAACCACAACAGAGATTCAGCAGAATTTTAATGGCGACTTTAAAATTGGTAAAATGAGAAACCGCGTTGTAATCGGTTTAGATTATCTAAACGTTAACTCAGACCAGCTTTTCCTTGGTGCCGTGTATGATGTTGCCCCATTACAAAGCAATACTTTTAACTATAATTCGCTTAATACAGGTACGCTGGGTGCCGTTTATGCAGCTGGTGGCACCAGTGCGTACCCTTACATTTATAAATCAAGCACCTACAGCTCTTATGTGTCTGACGTGCTAAATATCACCGATCGCTTAATTGCTTCTGCCGCCTTACGGGTAGACAGGTTTGTTTTCGATGGTAATAAAGATGCCAATACAGGTGTTAAATCGGGCGCATATAAGCAAACTGCTTTCTCTCCAAAATTTGGTTTAATATACCAGGTGGTAAAAGATCACGTATCGTTATTTAGCAACTATCAAAATGGGTTCACTAACAAGCCAGGTACAGACTTTGCCGGTAACGGATTTAAACCAGAGCACGCCAACCAAATAGAAGGTGGTGTTAAACTCGATGTATTTGATGGTAAATTAAGCAGTACAATTAGCTACTACAACATTAAAGTACAGGATATATTACGTACAGATATAGCACACCCGCTATTCTCTATACAAAACGGCACACAGGTAAGCAAAGGCTTTGAGGCCGAAGTTATTGCCAACCCGATATTGGGTGTAAACGTTGTTGCAGGATTTGCCTACAACGATTCTAAATACCAGAACGCTGATGCAGATGTTGTGGGCCTTCGCCCGGCTACTGCAGGCTCGCCTTATACAGCTAACTTATGGGTAAGCTACCGTTTTCAGGAGCCTAAGATCAAAGGTTTAGGTGTGGGCTTTGGCGGTAACTACGCAAGTGACAATAAAGTTGTTAACAGTATAAGCCAGGGTGTATTTGTGTTGCCACATTACACTATCCTTAACTCAACTGTGTTTTATGATAAAAGCGTTTACCGTATTGGGTTATCATGTAATAACTTAACCAATAAAGAATACTATACCGGTTATTCATCTATTAACCCACAAATGTTAAGACAATATTTAGCAAGTTTTGCATTCCGGTTTTAATAATGACTCCGTTTAAAAAAACTATATTATTTCTGCATCGCTGGCTCGGTTTCATTACCGGGCTGGTAGTGTTTATTGTAAGCATAACCGGTTGTATCTTCTGCTTTCAGGACGAGATACAGGATGCCCTTTACAGCTACAGGCATGTGGAGGCCAGCACTCAACCTTACCTTGCACCTTCTGTATTAAAGCAAAAAGCCATTGCCCAATACCCGGGCGCTACGGCTGGTTTCATTACTTACTATGGTAAAGACCGCCCGGCCGGTGTATTGGTAAACACCAAAAAAGAGGGCTTTTTAGCGGTTTATTTTAACCCTTACACGGGCAAAAATTTACACTCGGAGGTATATGCCAAAAACCTTTTTATTATTGTTGAGTACATCCACCTTTACCTGTTGTTGCCACCCAAAATAGGCGGCATGATCGTGGGCGTTTCGGTAATAATATTTGTGGCTATTATGATTACCGGGATTGTGCTTTGGTGGCCCAAACGTAAATCAGACCGCAAGCGCAGTTTCAACATAAAATGGGGGGCTAAATGGCGACGCGTAAACTATGACCTCCATAATGTACTCGGATTTTATGCTACCGCAATAGCCATTATCCTGGCTATATCCGGCGTGGCCATTGCTTTTGATTGGGTACGCGAAGGGATTTACAAGGCGGGTAACCTCGGTAAAACTTACCCGCAGGAGAAATTGGTGCTCAAGTCAGATTCGTTACAAAAAGCAAAAGCGGTAACCTATCCTGTTACCGACAGAGCTTTTGTATATGCACAGCAACAGAGCCCGCAAGCGCAAATGTTTTCCATATATACAGACGATGCTGCAAGTGGCCTAATCAGCGTTACCGCTTATGAAAAAACATTCCGCTATGCCTACAGCGATGAATATAGTTTTGACAAGTATACCGGCAAACTATTAAAGGTGATGCCTAATGCCAAAAAGAGCATGGGCCTTAAGCTTAATGATATGAACTACGATATCCACGTAGGGCAGATATTAGGTTTAACAGGTAAGATCATTGCTTTTTTAGCCAGTTTAATCTGCGCCAGTTTACCAATTACCGGTTTTATTATCTGGCTGGGCAAACGCAAAAAGCCTAAAACTAAAAAGGTAAGGCACGCCGTTGATAGGCGGGCAAAGCATACGGTTTCCTAGAAGAGTGCTGTCATCCTAAGCAATAATCATTAAGTTAAGGAATAAGGTAGCTCGTAAAGGGGCTTAATTTAATGACATTGCTCAGAGCAGATGGCATCCATTAGCATAAACAAAATAAAAAAGGGTCACGATTAATTTATCGGGACCCTTTTTATTTTCACATTGGCAAATTGCCAAATCAACAAATTATAACTTAATTTCTTCGTCTTTGGTGTTGAAGAAATGGAACTCTGTAATCTGGTAGGCTGGATTGCTCTTCACCTTTATCCACTGGCCATATTTAAAATACCATTTAATCTGGCGTGTAAAAATTCCCTTTTTAATGTATGCCTCAATGTATGGGTGCACACATAATGTAATCTTTTTCTCGTTTTGCTCAACCAGTATATAATTGAAATTGGTTTCAATATCATCCAGCAGCAAAATGCTTGGCCTTATAGTGCCTGTGCCATGGCATGCCGGGCAAACTTCGCTGGTTACAATGTTCATCTCCGGGCGAACGCGTTGCCTGGTGATCTGTACCAACCCAAATTTACTTGGCGGCAATATCGTGTGCTTAGCACGGTCGTGAGCCATTTCGCCACGCAGATAGTCAAACAGATCCTTGCGGTTGGTTGGCTTGTGCATGTCAATAAAGTCAATCACTACAATACCGCCCATATCGCGTAGCCTAAGCTGGCGGGCAATTTCGCGTGCGGCTTCTTTATTAACCTGGTAAGCATTCTCCTCCTGGTTTTCTTTACTAGCTGTACGGTTACCGCTGTTTACGTCAATAACGTGCAGGGCTTCTGTATGCTCAATAACCAGGTAAGCGCCACCGGCCAGGTTCACGGTTTTACCAAAGGCAGATTTAATCTGTTTATCAACACCGTAGTGCTCAAAAATTGGCTCTTTGTGCTTGTGCAGGCGAACTATACTTTCAAGATCAGGGGATATCTCGTGTACGTATGATTTCACCTCCTCATAGATCGAGTTGTCGTTTACATAAATATGCTGAAAGTCGGGATTTAAAATATCCCTCAATAGCGTTGATGTACGATCAATCTCGCCTAAAATCTTTTTCGAAGGCTCCGTTGTGGGCAGCCTTGTAATAAAAGTTTCCCACTTCGACACTAAGTCGAGCAGGTCCTTTTGCAATTCTACTACGCCTTTATCTTCAGAAACTGTACGGATAATTACACCAAAATTCTTTGGTTTAATACTTTCTACAATTTTGCGCAACCGCGTACGCTCAGTATTGCTTTTTATCTTTTTAGAGATAGATATAGCCTCTGAGAATGGGACAAGCACAACATAACGGCCTGCGATAGACAGGTCGGAACTTAGGCGTGGCCCTTTGGTTGAAATTGGCTCCTTAGCGATCTGCACCGGTATGAGCTGATTTTTGGTAACCACATCGGATATTTTACCCGTTTTGTTGATGTCGAGTTCGGCTTTAAAGTTATCCAGCAATTTAGCCTGATAACTACCGCCACGCACCTGTTTGGTTAGTTTTAATAAGCTTTGTACCTGTGGGCCCAGATCAAGGTAATGCAAAAAAGCATCCTTCTCGTATCCTACATCCACAAAGGCAGCATTAAGCCCTGGCATAATCTTTTTGATGCGGCCAAGGTAAATATCACCAACGGTATAATTGTTAGTGATTTGCTCTTTATGGAGTTCTACAAGTTGTTTATCCTGTAATAAGGCAATAGTAGCCCCGTTTGGGGATGAATCGATAATTAATTCTTTTACCAACTGCTACTCCATTTCTTATATTGCGATTTGCATCGCAAAAAGGTAAAACAAAAACAAAAAAAATTTACCTGCCTTAAAAAAAGGCAGGTAACAAAGCTAATGTAGCTTATTTCTTTTTATGTCTGTTTTTTCTTAAACGTTTTTTCCGTTTGTGAGTAGCCATTTTATGGCGCTTACGTTTTTTACCGCTTGGCATAATTTAATTTTTTTATTGTTAATTAATCTTTTAATTCTTTGATAAACTGATCAATGCGCTGTCCAAATGCCGGGTCTGGCATCATTTCTTTGCATTTCTGATAAGCCTCAATAGCTTCTTTTTTCATACCCAGCTGCTTATAGCTTTCTGCCAGGTAAAAGTAGGGCTCAACCTCAGGTTTTTGTGCAATCACCGTTTTAAACCTTATAACTGCTTTATCATACTGTCCAGATTTCATTGCAAACTGGCCCAGGTTAATATTAGCGTTATGGTTGGCGGGGTCTTGCTTTACCACATCAAGCAATAAACTAATTCCCTGCATCGGGCTTGGCGCGCCACCGTTTACATAGGCAATACCTAAGCCGGCTTCTGCATCCAAATTCTGGGGTTTTAGTTTTCTTGCATGCTCAAAGGCTTCTACCGCATTTGCCACATAAGCGGGTTGTACGGCAGTATCCTGTGTAAATTTATAAGCATCGTTGAAACGATTACCGGCGTTTAACCACTGTTGAAAATCATTGCTCTTACGGGCAAGGTCAAGGTAGTAAAATGCTGCTGGCGCGGGCTGATTTACATCGTCCCACTGTTGTGCTAGTTGTTTCTTAACTGCCAGTTTAGCTGCACCCTCTGGGGCTTTGCTCAGCTGGTCTTCTAAGGTTGCAATTTTGCCCGCTAATGCAGGGCCAACTGCTGCTTTTGCACTGGCTGATATCGCTTCTACACTTACCTGGGTAACAGGGCGGCTGGTTTCTTTACTAGCCATTACACCGTTACTGTGTCCAGATTCGTCTTTAGGTTTTATCAGCCCTTTAACCGGTAATGAATACAAATAGCCCATTACAGCAACAACTGCAATAACAATAACTATTTGTTTCTTATTCATGCTATAAATTATTTGCTTGCTTTAGTCTTGTTTCCTGTTTTAACTTTCTCAACAAAAGTTTTTGCGGGTTTAAAACTTGGTACAAAATGCTCTGGTATAATAATAGCAGTATTTTTTGAAATATTACGCGCTGTTTTTTTAGCTCTTTTCTTAACTACAAAACTACCGAAACCTCTCACATATACATTTTCGCCACCTACCATAGAGGTTTTTACTACTTTAAAAAATGCCTCAACAGTTTCTTGAACGTCCATTTTCTCGATACCTGTTTTAGATGAGATCTCAGCTATAATCTCTGCCTTGGTCATACCTTATTTTCTTTTAATTATATGTTAACTACTTAACTGTTTTGGGGTTGCAAAAGTATGGGTTTATATGGAAACATTGAAATAAAACGCTTTATTTTTTTTGTAAGGCTTTAAAATGCCTGTATAATGCCATTCTGCTGACAATAGTTACTTTTGTTATTGATGAATTTTTCTGACGAAATTACCAATTGGTACAATGCCAACAAACGCGACCTTCCGTGGCGTAACACTACTGATGCTTACACCATTTGGCTCTCTGAGATTATATTACAGCAAACCCGTGTAGAGCAGGGAATGCCTTATTTTTATCGTTTTTTAGAGCGTTATCCCAACGTTGCCGCTTTTGCCGCCGCGCACGAAGATGATATCTTAAAATTATGGCAAGGGCTGGGTTATTACTCGCGCGGCCGTAATATGCTTAGCACCGCGCGGCTTGTAAATGAGCAATATAAGGGCACGTTTCCAACCCGTTATAATGAGCTGATAAAGCTAAAAGGAATAGGCGAATACACCGCTGCAGCTATCGCATCTTTTGCTGCTAATGAGGCCAAAGCCGTGGTTGATGGTAACGTATACCGGGTACTGGCCAGGTACTTTGGTATTAGTGAACCTATCAACTCAACCAAAGGCAAAAAGCTGTTTCAGGAAACAGCAAATAGTATCCTGAATATGGAACACGCAGGCATCCATAACCAGGCCATGATGGAGCTTGGGGCGATAATCTGTAAGCCTAAAAATCCCGCTTGTGGCATTTGCCCGGTAAATACAGGTTGCTACGCTTTTTTAAACAATGCAGCCACGCAATTACCTGTAAAACTTAAAACAGTTAAGGTGCGCGAACGTTACCTCAATTATTTTTTAATAACCGATGGCGACAAAATTTTGATGAAAAAAAGAGGGATGGGCGATATATGGGCAAATATGTATGATATGCCACTGATTGAAACCTCTGAAATGTTAACCCCGCATGAAGTATTACAACTAAGCGAGGCCATTGAATATTTTGGTACGGATGCCGAAATATTAGAAGTTTCGGGCCCCGTAAAACACATGCTTACACACCAGCGGCTTAAAGTTAATTTTATAAAAATAGACAGCAAAAAGATCAAATTACAGCAAGAGTGGTTTTACATAGAAGTAGAAAATTTAAAAAAAATAGCGATGCCTCAAATCATTTTTATATTTTTAACTAATATTTTTACATTTAAAAATAATTTCCCTTTTTCTAATTAAACTTTATGTCAGGAATAAACAAAGTAATACTCGTGGGCCATTTGGGTAAAGACCCAGAAATACGCCATCTGGAAGGCGGTGTTGCGGTAGCGAGTTTCCCTTTAGCCACCTCAGAAACATTTAACAAGGATGGTAAAAAAGTGGAGCAAACCGAATGGCATAATATTGTAATGTGGCGCGGCCTTGCAGATGTTGCAGCCAAGTATCTGCAAAAAGGGAAATTAGTTTATATTGAAGGGAAATTAAGAACCCGCTCTTTTGAAGATAAAGAGGGGATAAAAAAATATACCACCGAAGTAGTTGCCGAAAACTTTACCATGCTGGGCCGAAAAAGTGATTTTGAGAACGAAGGCTCTAAGCAACCGAAACCAAATGATGTTGGCGCAGGCTTTAATGACGACAATGAAGACCTGCCTTTCTAACCAATTATAAACCAATTGAGTAGCCCCGGTATCCATCGGGGTTTTTTATTTCCCATGCTTTTTTGCTTATATTAACCATCTCAACCTCAGCAATATGAAGCATCGTTTTACTTATATTTTTCTTTTTCTTTTTCCGGTTTTTTGTATGGCGCAAACAGCCCCGCAAATTGCCGCCTTTGACCAATATGTGCAAAAAGGGGTTAACGATTGGAAGATACCGGGCCTGGCCATTATTGTTGTAAAAGATAACCAGGTTGTATTTAAAAAAGGGTACGGTGTATTGGAACAGGGCAAGCCGGATAAGGTGAATACCCAAAGCATGTTTGCCATAGCATCAACCACAAAAGCTATTACGGCGGCCTGCGCAGGCATATTGGTTGACGAGGGTAAACTGCACTGGGATGATAAGGTAACCGATTACCTGCCCGACTTTGAACTATACGACCCTTATGTAACCCGCGAAATAACCGTGCGCGATTTATTTTTGCATGACAGCGGCGTAGGCAATACCGATTACCTGTGGGGATTTATGAATATACCAGCCGACGAGATATTGCACAGGTTGCGGTTGGTTAAGCCCCAGTATGGTTTCCGTGCAGGGTTTGTGTATCAGAATATATTTTACCTGGCTGCGGGTAAGGTAATTGAAAAAGCAAGCGGTATGCCCTGGGAAACCTTCATTAAAACCAGAATTTTTGAACCGCTGGGCATGGCGCGTACTGTACCTCTTATTAAATATACCAAAGGCTTGGGCAACCTCACCTCGGCCCATATGAAGATTGACAGCGTTATTAAAATAATACCGCTTGATGAAACGATGGGATTGGCCCTGCAGGCGGTGTATGGTCATGCGTGGATGATATGGGCAAATGGGTTAGGTGCATGCTGGATAGCAGCAAATACGGCAGCAACAAGCGCCTGTTAAAGCCGGAGACCTGGGCCTACATGCTGGAGCCGCATACTTTTGTAAGCAAAGAAGAATTTTATACTACCGCACAGCTAACCCACCCGCATTGGATGACCTATGGCCTGGGCTGGTTTCAGCAGGATTATAAGGGAGAAATGGTAAATTTCCATACCGGAAGCCTTAGCGGGTTAATTGCTATTAACGGTATGCTGGTTGACAAAAAAATGGGCGTATACATACTGGCCAACCTCGACCATGCCGAACTACGCCATGCCCTGATGTTTAAAGCCTTTGATACCTTTGCCCTTGGAGGTGATACCGACTGGAGCACCGCCTTTTTAAAACTATACAAAGGCATACAGGACAAACAAGCCAAGGCCGAAAAAGCTGAGATTGCCAAACGTGTAATGGGCACCAAGCCCACGCTGCCATTAAACAGCTATGCAGGTAAATATACCGATCCGCTGTATGGCGAAATCAACGTTAAGGTTGATAAAGACGCCCTGGTGCTAGATATTAACCACATTTTAACGGCGACCGTAAACCACTGGCATTATGACACTTTTGTTGGCGATTACAGCAATATCTCCTATGGCAAAGCCGGTGTAAATTTTACCCTCGACCCATACGAAGGTAAAGTAAGCGCCATCACGGTAGACGGGCTTACACTAAACAGGGTAGCACAATAATTTTATTTTTTCTGGAACCATGTAATACCTGTACAATCTGCATTAGGCGGGCAATTAATCAACATGGATAAAGAATCCTTTTTTGTAGTAAACCCTATCGAAAAAGTATTAGCACCCAATTGTCCAACGTTAACCAACTGGCTTTCGGGCACCGGGGTTGTGCCGTTATCTTTAATACTATAGCCGGTTACATTGCTAAACACCAACTGATTGCTTGTTAGTGCGTACTTACCGGTACTTTTATAGGTATACCCTACAATTTGATTATTTACCGGGTCTATCACCGCAAATTTTGATTCGAACGTGCCATCCTGATTAAAGATGTAAACCTGGCTGCGCCCTGTGGCACTTGGATAAATCTGGGGGTTTTCCCAGGTGCCAACAATGGCTTCATTGTTGGTTTTGGCAACATTGTTTTTTGTTGAGTCTTTTTTACAGCTCTGAATAATAACAAACGCCAGCACAGTGGCAATCAAAAACATAATTGGTTTCATAATAAGTGGTTTATATTTATTACGATGGCAATTAGTTTTATGCAACAACTAATTGCAAAAAAGGCCCCGATAAATCGAAGGCCTTTTGAAATTTTATTTTCTATCTGCCTCCCGGCGGGCAATGCTCTTTTAAATATTGGGTATATAATGTTCTTAAATGCTCTGTAGTGCCTTCGCCCTCGTTAATGGCATGGGTGCGGTTAGGGTAGGCCATCATTTGAAACTGCCTGTTGTATTTAATCAACTGGTTTATCAGCATTTCTGCATTATCATAATGCACGTTATCATCACCAGTACCATGAATGTAGAGCAGGTTGCCTTTTAAGTTTTTTGCATAAGTAATCGGTGAGCCTTTAATAAACGGCGCACGGCCGGCGGCATCAACCGGTACGCCCATGTAGCGTTCCTGGTAAATATTGTCGTAAGTAAGCTGGTTACCAACGGCTGCTATAGCTATGCCGGTTTTATAAATTTCGGGGTATTGAAACAGCAGGTTTAAGGTTGATGATCCGCCACCGCTCCAGCCCCATACTGCTACGCGGCTGCTATCTACATAAGGCCACTTTAGAATCTCCTTTGCGGCCATGGCCTGGTCGCGGATGTTAATTATACCTATATTTTTATAGATAGATTTACGCCATTCGCGGCCCCGCGGGGCAGGTGCGCCACGGTTATCAACCGATAGGTAAATGTAGCCGTCATCTGCCATATTGCCTTTGTATAGCCTGTTTCTGGATACGCCATAAGTGTCTGTTACAGTTTGTGAAGCCGGTTCGCCATAAACCATAAATACAACAGGATATTTTTTTGAAGCATCAAAATTGGTTGGTTTTACCATCCACCCATCAAGCTCCACACCATCCGTAGTTTTTACTTTAAAAAACTCTGTTTTATTTTTAGCCGCAGCAGCATCCAGTTTAATCATATCACCACTGATGTGCTGGTGTTGCGGGATGTTAATTACCTCGGATACAGGTTTAGTATACACGTTTGAAAAATTGTGGATCGCCAACTTTCCATTCGGAGAAACTTCATAATTATGCGTGCCGGGCTGGTCAACCGGGGTTACACGGTCGGCCGTGGCACTGCTGCCATTAAGGCTAACCCGGTATAAGTATCGCTGCATCGGGTTTTCGGGCGAGGCTATAAAGTATACATAACCGCCGGCCTCATCTATCAAACTCAGGCTCACCACATCATAGTTGCCTTTGGTTAGCAAGGTTTCCTTCCCGTCTCGGTCTACACGGTATAGATGTTTCCAACCATCTTTCTCGCTTGCCCATATAAACGATTTATTGTTGCTTACCCAGTCCCAGCCTATCGGTTCGTCTTTAACTTCAACCCAGGCTTTATCAGCATCAGTATAAATTAACCGCGCTGTGCCTGTAGCGGTATTGCAGATAAAGATCTTACTCTCATTTTGCGGGCGGTTTAACTGCTGAATGATAATCTCTCCGGCATTACCGGCCCATTCCATACGGGGGATGTAATGCTGTATGGCATCACCAGGTACTTTCATCCACAGGGTTTTGGCCGTAGCTATATTTACCACACCAATACGGCACATGCTTGGGTCTGTGCCCGAAACCGGGTACTCTACCGGTACCACATGCGAGTAAACAGAATCGGTCGTATTTAGCATCAGGTAATTCCTGATCTTCGTGGCATCAATTTGCCAATAGGCGATAGACCTGCTATCAGGCGACCAGCGGAACCCATCGCGGCAATCAAACTCTTCCTCATAAGCCCAGTCGAACGTGCCGTTGATGAGGCGTTTAGCACCATCAGTGGTTAGCTGTTTGGCAATGCCGGTGGCAATGTCTTCTACAAAAACATTATGCTCACTAACGTAAGCTACCTTGTTGCCATCGGGCGATAGCTTGGCAAACATTAATGACGATGTAGGGCGGGCAGCGCCAATCTGTTTCAGTTTATTGGTGTGCAGGTTGTACAGCCAGTAATCGCCCCGGGTATCTTGCCGCCAAACTTTTTTGGTATTGTTATTAATCAGAATTTTTTGTCCGTCTTCTGATACCGTAAACCTGCGGATCTGCAGGGTGTCGTTTTTCTTTAACCCAAGTTTGCTTTTGTTAAGCAATGTGGTGGCCTTGCCGGCATCGCGGGCATCATAGATCATGATATTGCCGTTATCGAGATCGTAATAGTGAAAGCCGTCTTTGGTCCATTGTTTATCGTTTTGCGCTTTAGCCGTGTGGCCAAAAAAAACTAAGAGCACCAATGTAAACAGGCTGGTAGAGTAGATTTTAAAATTCATTAGAATCAAAAGTGTATAAGTTGTGTTATAAAATTATCAAAGTATCTTGTAAATATCTAAATTTATCGACCGATGAAAAAGCGCTCCAATGTTTTTTCGGGTTTTTTACTGATGTTTTTATGTGCAGGCCTAATCACCCGTGCGCAAACTGTAAACCGTAGTAAATTTATTCCCGATAGTATAGATAATTATATTAACCGGGCGCTAACCAATTGGCGCATCCCGGGCGCAGCCGTGTGTATTGTTAAAGACAACCGCATAGTGCTGATGAAGGGTTATGGCATTAAAGAACTTGGCGTACCAACCAAGGTAGATCAGAATACGCTGTTTATGATTGGCAGCAATACCAAAGCCTTTACCGCTACTGCCATGGCCATGCTGCAAGAGCAGCACAAACTATCCCTGGATGATAAAGTAACCAAATACATCCCCGAGTTTAAGCTCGAAAACAAGCTATCTACAGAACAGGCTACCATTCGCGATTTGCTTTGCCACCGTTTGGGCATCAGCACCTTTGAGGGCGACTTTACCTACTGGACCAGTAACCTTACCCGCAACGAGGTTGTAGAGAAGTTGGGGCATGTAAAAGCGCCTTACGCATTCCGCACCAAATGGGGGTATACCAATGCTGCCTTTTTAACCGCGGGCGAAATTATCCCGCGTGTAAGCGGTAAAACCTGGGAACAGTACATTAAAGAAAATATTTTTGCCCCGCTGGGGATGACCAATTCTCTTTTGTTAAGTGCAGCTCTCCCAAAATCTATTAACAAAGCATCGGCACACACCCTGGTTGACGGCCGTTTAGTGGCAATACAATTTCCGCAGTTAGATAACCTGGCACCTGCCGCATCTATCAGCTCATCGGCGCAGGATATGAGCAAATGGGTATTTTCACTGCTGGATCAGGGCAAGGTAGGTGCCCGGCAAATTTTACCGGCTGCTGCTATTGAGGCTACCCGGCAGCCAC
Organism: Mucilaginibacter polytrichastri; assembly: GCF_001911425.1. GTDB lineage: Bacteria > Bacteroidota > Bacteroidia > Sphingobacteriales > Sphingobacteriaceae > Mucilaginibacter > Mucilaginibacter polytrichastri. The sequence goes on from NZ_MPPL01000001.1 coordinate 5,479,053, forward strand.
AAAATATTGTGACCAGTGGCACACGCCCAACTGGCGAAAGCTATTTTGAACTGTACGGGCTCGGCTGGTTTTTGCAGGATTATGCAGGAAAAAGGCTGGTAATGCATGATGGCGGCGTTAACGGCTATGTATCATCTGTTACGCTGGTACCTTCGGAGCATTTGGGCATTATCATATTAACCAACAGCGATCAGAATGTGCTTTATGATGCCCTGCGCTGGGAAATTCTGGATGCTTATTTTAAGCGCCCTTTTCAGAATTACAGTGATAAATATCTCGACAACTATAAATTGCGCTACAATGCCGATCTGCAAAACAATCAGAAAATGCGCGATTCTGTAGCTCTTAACTTAAAACCGGCGCTCTCGCCTGGTGATTATACCGGTAAATATACCAACGAGTTATATGGTAACCTCACTGTTACCAAAGGCGAAAACAATGACCTCGAGGTACGCTTTGAGCATCATCAACGTATGTATGCCAAGCTGCAGCCACTAGGTGGTAACCGTTTCTTCGCCACGTTTTCTGACCCCGAATTTGGTAAAGCGGTTTTCCCTTTTAATGTACAAAATGGCAAGGTAAAAAGCCTGACGGTTAAGGTTGCCGATTTTATTGAGCGAACACCTTACGAGTTTAAGAAACAGTAGGGTGATTTGTTAATGACGCTATATTAAATTGTTCCGGGTGTAACGAGAAATCTTCTTCACCCTGCTAAACCGGATGTACATATCGCAGAAGATTCTTCATTACACTCAGAACGACAAGGGGCTACATTTTATCAATGGACTTGCTTTACTATTACGCTTGCTCTTCCCACACCTCGCATAAATTCAAAATAACTTCAACAGCTTTTTGCATATCCTGCACAGAAACCCACTCCTGCTTGCCATGAAATGCATGTTCGCCGGCGAAAATATTTGGGCATGGTAAACCCATAAAAGATAGGCGCGAGCCATCTGTACCGCCGCGAATACTTTTTAATTCGGGCTTTAGTCCGGCGCGTTTGATGGCTTCCATGCCGTATTCGGTAATTTTAGGATGCTGATCGAGCACCTTTTTCATGTTGCGGTATTGCTCTTTTACCTGTAAATCGAAAGTTGCACCGGGGAACCCTTTAATTACCCCATTAGCAATATTGCGGATCACGTTGGCGTAATCAACAAGCTTTTCATCCTCAAAATCGCGGATAATAAATTCAATGACTGCCTGCTCTGCATGGCCGCTTACCGATACGGGGTGTACAAATCCTTCCATATCTTCGGTTCCTTCGGGCGAAAGCTCGAACGGTAATGCGGCAATTATTTTACCGGCAATTTTAATAGCACTTTGCATATGCCCCTTCGCAAAACCGGGGTGCGAACTGATGCCATTGATAATCAGTTTGGCACCATCGGCAGAGAAGGTTTCGTTTTCGAAATGGCCTGCGCTTTCACCATCCATGGTGTAGCCAACATCGGCTCCTAATTTTTTAAGATCGGCTTTATCAACGCCACGGCCAATTTCTTCGTCGGGTGTAAACAGGATCCTGATTTTGCCATGTTTAATTTCGGGGTGATTAATTAACTGGTAAGCGGCGTCCATAATTTCGGCGAGGCCTGCTTTGTTATCGGCTCCCAATAAAGTTGTTCCACTGGCGGTGATCACATCATTACCGATCTGATTCTTAAGGTCGGCATGCTCTGCCATTTTTAGAACGATGGCGTTATCATCTGGTAAAATCAAATCTTGCCCCTGGTAGTTTTTGTGTACGATTGGCTTTACGCTTTCGCCGCTGCAATCGGGCGAGGTATCCATGTGTGAGCAAAAGCAAAGCACCGGGATATCCTCTTTATTACTCGTAGCCGGGATGGTGGCATATACATAGCCGTTTTCATCCATTTCGGCATCGGTAATGCCAATGGCAAGCAGCTCTTCTACTAATAATCGGCCTAAATTCTTTTGTTTTTCTGTCGATGGGCAGGTTAGCGATTCTGCATCAGACTGGGTATCTATGGTTACATAACGTAAAAAGCGTTCGGCAACGGTAAAATTTAATGGACTGTTCATACACAAAAATATTTGTGCAAATTAGAGCTTTATTTGCAGCTCTGTCAATTGAATTAAAAAAACAGTTAACCATGAATGTTGAAGAAATCCGCGATTACTGTATGCAAAAACCGGCGACAGAAGAGGGGTTGCCCTTTGGAGATGATACACTGGTTTTTAAAGTGGCAGGTAAAATATTTCTATTATTCAGTTTGGATAAGGGCAACCGTTTTAATGTAAAATGCGACCCTGAACTGGCCGTTGAACTACGTGACCAACACACCGAAGTGCAGCCCGGTTACCACATGAATAAAACCCATTGGAACACGGTGTTTATTGACGGATCGCTCACCTATAAGCAAATCCACACCATGATAGATCATTCGTACCGACTGATTGTTAAAAGCCTGCCGAAGAAGGTGCAGGCTGAGCTGGCTGATGATTGAAAAGATATGCTTTAATTAAGCGCAACCGGTAAAGTAAAAATCTTGTTTCCTGTATCGGGTCTGTAACTGCTATGTACTACATTGCAGTACTAACGCTATTTAAACGATGAAGTATAAATTTTTACTCCCTTTACTTTTTGCTGTACCGGCTTTCGGCCAAACTACCACCATCAGGCAGGATGCCAAAATTGAACAAATGGTTGATGAGGTATCATCAAAAAATATAGAAGCCATTGTACGCAAGCTGGTGAGTTTTAAAACTCGCCACACATTGAGCGATACCCTCAGTAAAACCGAGGGTATCGGCGCTGCCCGTAACTGGATCAAGGGCGAAATGGAACAATATGCCAAAGCATCAGGCGGGCGCATGCATGTAGAGTTCGATACCTTTACGCAACCTGCCGGCGGGCGGATTGATAGGCCCACAATCCTTAAAAATGTATTGGCTATCCTGAAAGGCACAGACCCTAATGATAAGCGTATTTACATCGTGTCTGGCCATTACGATTCGCGGGTCAATGATGTAATGGATGCCAAATCTGTTGCGCCGGGTGCAGTTGATGATGCTTCGGGCACGGCAGTTTCTATGGAAATTGCAAGGGTAATGTCTAAGCAATCTTTCCCGGCTACCATTATTTTTATGGCTGTTGCAGGCGAAGAGCAGGGTTTAAACGGATCTACCAATGTGGCTAAGCGTGCCAAGGAAGAAAAATGGGCTGTTGATGCCATGTTAAATAATGATATTGTAGGTAATACCCATGGCATGGAAACCAACCTGAAAGATAACCGTAGCGTGCGGGTGTTTAGCGAAGGTGTGGCATCTACCGTGGCCGATGCCGGTAACGAAAAAGTTTTAGCCGCGCTGATTAATAACGGCGGAGAGAATGATAGCCCGTCGCGCGAGCTAGCCCGTTACATTAAAGAAGTTGCCGAGCGTTATGTAGCACAGCTGGATGTAAAGATGATTTACCGCCGCGACCGCTTTTTGCGTGGTGGCGATCATACACCGTTTTTAAAACAAGGTTTTGCTGCCGTAAGGTTTACCGAAATGAACGAGGATTTTAACCGCCAGCATCAAAATGTACGTAAAGAAAACGGTGTTGACTATGGTGATACGCCCGAGTTTGCCGATTATGATTACATTCAAAAGGTAGCGCGAATGAACTTGTCTGTTTTAGCCAACCTTGCCCTGGCACCTGCCCAGCCACAAAATGTAGGCATTACTACTAGCGGCCTTACCAATAAAAGCACCCTGAAATGGGAAGCCCCAGCCGAAGGTAAAAAGCCCGCAGGTTATTATGTGTTGATGCGCGAAACCATTAGCCCATACTGGGACAAAAAATTTTATGTAACAGATACCACCGCCACGCTTGATTATTCGAAAGATAATTATTTTTTTGCTGTGCAGTCGGTAGATGCTGATGGGCATGAGAGCCAGATGGTATATCCGAAACCGGTGAAATAGGACAAAATTAATTATTCCGTAGAGACACAATACCTTGTGTTTCTGTACAGATTGTTAATTTAGTACTAGACACAAAGTATTGTGTCTAAGCGGATATTATGGAAGAAGATAAATACAAAAATAAATATCGTACAAAATCATTTAGAAAACCCAACTGGGATTATGGTTCGTATGGATTATATTTTATAACTATTTGTACGCATGAGCGGATACATTATTTTGGTGAGATAAATGAAGAATCGTCGATCTGTACAGAGACACAAGGTATTGTGTCTCTACGGGAAACACCAATTGCAGAGATAGCTCATCATAGTTGGTTATCCATTCCTCAATATCATCCTTATATCGAATTGGATGAATTTGTAATCATGCCGAACCATTTACATGGTATTCTATTTATTAACAGGCCGGATAAGGTGAGTTGGGAGATAAATAAATTCGGTTCACAAAGTCAAAACCTGGCATCAATTATTAGAGGATATAAATCTTCCGTTAAGAAATATGCTACAATAAATGGTATAGATTTTAAATAGCAGTCAAAATATCATGATCGTGTAATTAGGGATGAAAAGGAATATCAGAATATTAAACATTATATAACGGATAATCCCAATCGCTGGCAATCAGACCCCGATAACATTTTATTCTCACCGTAGAGGCACAATACCTTGTGTCTCTATATAAAGCACGAGACACAAGGTATTGTGGCTCTACGGTTAATCTTACTTAACGCTTCTTTTCTCTACAATAAAATATCCCACAATAAACACTACCACAGCTATAATAAGGCTTACAAAAATTTCCTTGTTCCAAACGTTGGCATCAAACGCCATCGCTCTTCCCTGGCGTGGTGAGATGCCCGATATCGCCAGCAAAGGGTGCGAATATGGGAACAGGTATGCATATTTCCAATGCGAGCCGCCTGCTATGGCACCGGCAATGGTGCATACAAAGCCCACACCCATAGGTTTCAGGAAATCGCTCCAGAGCAAACTCAATAGAAACTGGATAGATAGTATGCCAAGTGAAGATAGAAACAGTTTCAGATAAACCTGGAATAGTAAACTGCTGATGACATAGTCGCTAAACTTTAGCTCGGGCCTCAAAGCGCCTAATAGATAACCATAGCCTAAAGTTAATACAGCGAATAATAGCAGGCATAATAATACCAGAAACAGGGCGTAAAAATATTTGGCAGCGTATACCGACCATTTAGATATAGGCAGGCTGAACAATGTTTTCCAGGTGTCGGCCTTGTGTTCTATACTGTTTACAGAATAGGCTACAAATATAATGTACATCGGCAGCAGCAAAATGCCCATTACATTGAGTATTGCACCTGCAAGTTCGAGCCAAAGTATCATTGGCGGGGCTGGTTTTACATGAGTGTATGAGCCCCATAATACTAAAGAGCAAATGATGAACGGTAAAATAATGGCGCACCAGAAACCCAGCGTTTTGCGGCTCTTGTAAAATTCGGAGCGAAATGAAAGTATAAATCCTGTCATGCCTGGGCTTTTTGGGTAATTGATAAGAAAAGTTTTTCGAGGTCTTTATGCACTTTGTGGATGCTGTAAACTGTGTGCCCGTTTTGCACCAGCAGGCGGTTAGTTTCGGCCATAGCTGCTTGCGAGGTATAAGGGATCAGCAAAATATCTTTTTTAATATCAGCAACAATGGTTCCGCTTTGCGACAGGAACTGAGCCGCTACATCTGTATTGGCAACCTCTACCTGTATCATGGGCTGGCTAATGCTTTCCAGGTCTTTTACATCGCCCTGAAACAATAGCTCACCATGGTTGATGATGCCTACATGGGTTGCCATTTTTTCAACCTCAGATAGCATGTGGCTCGATACAAATACTGTTTTCTTGTGTTCGCTCACCAGTTTAATCATCAGCTCACGAATCTCTATAATGCCATTAGGATCTAATCCGTTGGTGGGCTCGTCCAGTATCAGTAATCGTGGGTCGGGCAATAACGCCAGGGCAATACCGAGGCGTTGTTTCATACCTAAAGAGTATTTGCCTGCTTTTTTATCAGCAGCTTCTTCCAATTGTACCAGGTGCAACATTTCATCAACCCGCTTGCGGGGCAATTGAAGCAACATGGCTCGGTTTAGCAAGTTTTCCCTGCCGCTTAAGTGGGCGTATAAGGCGGGCTGCTCTATAAGCGACCCAATTTGCGATAAAATATTGATGCGGTTATGTTGCAGGTCTTCCCCAAAAACAGAAATGCTGCCTTCCTGTATTTTTAACAGGTTAAGCAGCAATTTTATAGTAGTTGTTTTACCGGCACCATTTGGTCCTAAAAAACCATAAATGCTGCCTTCGGGCACATTAAGCGATAATGCTTTTACTACCTGCTGGTTGCCAAAGTTGAATGACAGCCCTTCGGTTTTTATTACCATATATTTTGCTGGGCTATTTCGCAAACAGCTTTAACTACAACAACGCTTTTGTAAAAAAGAGAAGTGGCGTGTACTGCAGTGTTATCAGCAGCAAATTCTTTGGCTTGGTCTACCTGGTAGCTAATGCCCATAACAAGGGCAATCATTACTGGTATAAGTAACAGTATAAATGGGTTAAGGTTAGATACTAGCTTTTTCATTGTGTGATTGTTTTGACATAACAAAAGAACAGCTAATTATTTTACTGCTAAAAAGATTTAGACCAACTGCCACTAATTATAGATGAACGGTTTATTAATGATTATTACCGGTTCATCGTAACAAATTGCCAGTTCATCGGTCAAAGTGGGGTATATATATAAAACGTAGGGGTAAAATAGATGCTAATACTATCTTTAATGCCATGAAGAGAGGCTGGCAAGTTTTCTGGCATGTATTTTTTTGGATAAGTGTAATCTCGTTTTTTGTGCTTGTTATTCATAACAATACCAAAATGAGCTGGGAGCAGGCGCTTGTTATATTTTTAGGCTACGGTATAATTAACATCGGCCTTTTTTACCTTAACTACCTGGTATACATACCACTATTTCTGGATAAGAAAAAATTCAGGATGTATGCGCTGATCCTGATACCTACCATTATATTGTTTGGCGTAGGTAAGTACGGTGTAGCCTTACTATTTAAATCGTATATACTAACCGAGAAGGGGCATACCACTACTTTCGGAATGTATTTTCTGAATACATTATTTTCCAGCCTGATCTTTATTTTTCTGAGTACGGTTTTAAAATTTACGATGGACTGGTTCCTGAACGAACGTGTACAGCGCGATTTGGAAAACCAGCGTTTAACTGCCGAATTATCATTCCTTAAATCGCAGATTAACCCGCACTTTTTGTTCAATTCACTTAATACCATCTATTCGCTGGCCTACCAGCGGTCTGAAACCACGCCCGAGGCTGTTTTAAAGCTGTCGGAAATTATGCGGTACATGCTGTATGAGTGTAACGATAACAAAGTTGATCTGGATAAAGAATTGAAATACCTGCAAAATTATATCGACCTTCAAAAAATCCGTTTCGGCAACAAGGCTTTTATAGATTATAGCGTTATAGGCGAGGTTGACCATCAGCGTATCGTTCCGCTGATATTGATATCATTTGTAGAAAATGCCTTTAAACATGGCGTTGCCAACGATCCGGAACACCCTATTGTGCTGGCATTAACCGTTACCGATAGTAAACTTAACTTTTATGTACATAATAAAAAGCACCAGCACAATCGCGATGCCGCCGGGGGCATTGGTTTAAACAATGTGCAGCGGAGATTAAATTTGCTGTATCCGGGTAAATATACCCTCACAATACAGAACGAGGTTGACACATATTCTAGCGAATTATCATTAGTTTTATAGCCATGATCAGATGTCTGGTAGTTGATGATGAGCCTTTAGCCCTGCACATACTGGAAGATTATATTTCCAAAGTGCCGTTTTTACAACTTATAAAGGCCACAACAAACCCAATAGAAGCTTTAACTTTAGTACAGGACGGAGGTATAGACCTCGTGTTTTTAGACGTGCAAATGCCCGAACTAACCGGCCTGCAATTTTTAAAAATATCAAACGGTAAAGCCAAAGTGATATTAACCACCGCTTACCCACAATATGCCTTAGAGGGCTACGAGCTGGATGTGGTTGATTACTTATTAAAGCCAATTGCTTTCGACCGTTTTTTTAAAGCGGTACAAAAGGCGCAAGGCATTATACAGCCTGCTGCCAAGCCGGTTGTTAAAGAAGAACCACCGCAAGCCCAGTACGATGATTTTTTAAGCGATTTTATCTTCGTAAAAACCGAGCATAAAATTCAGAAAGTATACCTGCACGATATTATGTTTATCGAGGGGCTAAAGGATTACATTTCTATTTTTACACCCGAAGAACGCATCATCACGCTACAGAATATGAAAAAGATGGAAGATGCCCTGCCCGAAAAGCATTTTGTGCGCGTGCATAAATCATACATCGTGGCGTTGAACAAAATTGATAGTATTGAGCGCAGCCGTATTAGCATTGGCGAAAAAGTTATCCCGATAGGGGATACCTACCGCGATTTGTTTTTTGATAAGATAGAGGATAGGAATATATAAGATGTTTTGATGTGCAAATATGCAGATGTGCAAATTATGACCTTCAAATCATCCGCACGTATGCATATCATCATATTTGCACATACCCTGGTGCTTGCCTTAAAAAAGCTTTGATTTCATTTTCGGCTTGCAGAACAACTTCTTCGGGAGTGCCTGTGGCTGGTTCTATGGGAGCTAATACACTAAATTTTAAATGCTCAAACGTACTTAACGGAAATATGCCGTGACGTACCATTTTCCATGAATTTTCTATACCGATAGGCACAATTAAGGCATTGGGGCATTTTTTAAGGATTGTAGCTATACCCGCAGCCCTGAAAAACTTAACATTACCATCTTTAGATCGTGTACCTTCCGGGAATATCACTGTCGACCAGTTATTATCTTTTATCCGTACGCCAAGTTTTAGTAACTCGGCAATCGCCTGGCGTTGGTCTTTACGATCGATGTTGGCACCACCACCCACTTTAAGGTTGTACGAGATAGATGGGATATTTTTAGTCAGCTCTATTTTAGAGATAAACTTTGCATGGTATTTACTCAACCGCCAGATAAGCGGTGGGATATCATACATGCTTTGGTGATTGGCCACAAATATAATTGGCCGGTTTAATGGCAGCGTCTGATTGTTGGTAAAGCTTACCCGGTTACCAAGCACATAGTAGCTGGCCGTTAAAAAAAAGTTTAAAACATCAACCGAATATTTGTGTGCCCGGTAGCCTATAAATTTATAACAAACCCATTGAACGGGTTGAAAAATAACGAGTATAAGCCCAAATACGATATAATGTATTGGCGTTAAAATGAATCCAAAAAGTTTTCTCATAAAAAAGCAAAGTTATGCTTTTGCAGTAAATGATAAAACAGCTTTTTAAGGCAGCCTGTTTTCTAATATTAAAAGCTGTACACGTAAAACTGCAGCAACGGTAAGCGAATCGGTAATTTCATTATTGCAAACCATGCGATAAACCTGGTTAAAGGGTACCTTGTTTACAATCAGTTGTTCGGTTTCTTCCGGCTCGGCTTCAAATTGCTCCAGGCCACGGGCTAAATATATAATGCCTAGCTCATCACTTACCGAGTTAGATAGGTGTAATTGCTGTAACTCTGTCCAGTATTTGGCTTTAAGGCCGGTTTCCTCCAATAATTCGCGCTTTGCCGAATCCAATGGGGGGCCTCCATCCAAAGGCCCGCCTCCCTCTGGCATCTCCCAACTATATTGGTTGATGGGGAAACGATATTGCCCTACCAGATAAGTATTCAATTCATCGTCTAATGGGAATATACCGATAGCGATATTTTTAAAATGGACTTTGCCATATATGCCCGGGTTGCCCGATGGATTAATAACTTTAAATTCTGTTACATCGATCCATGGGTTATCGTAAACCGGTTTCTCGTCTGTTATTTTCCAGGGGTTGTGGTTAGGGTGATGCATGGGAGTAAAGATAATGATCGATACATGATATGCTGAGGATATTAAAACAAAAAAGCGACCCGGTAACCCGGGTCGCTTTTCAATATAAATTGTATGCTTGGTTTATAAGCCGAAAGCGGCTTTTACTTTCTCAACATAATCCAACTTTTCCCAGGTAAACAATTCAACTTCTCTTTGAATTGATTCGCCGTTGGGGGTGTAAAATGTTTTGGTTACTACTTCGCTTGGTTTACCAAAATGGCCATACGCTGCGGTTTCACTGTAAATAGGGTTGCGCAGTTTAAAGCGGGTTTCAATGGCGTAAGGTGTCATATCAAAAATGGCTTCTACCTTTTTAGCAATTTCACCGTCGTGCAGGTTAACATTGCCTGTACCATAAGTATTTACATAAATACCCATCGGCTGTGCAACACCAATAGCGTATGATACCTGTACCAATATCTCGCTGCAAACACCGGCAGCTACCAGGTTTTTAGCAATGTGGCGGGTTGCATAAGCGGCAGAACGATCTACCTTTGATGGATCTTTACCAGAGAAAGCACCACCACCGTGTGCGCCTTTACCACCATAAGTATCTACAATAATTTTACGGCCGGTTAAGCCGGTATCTCCATGCGGGCCACCAATTACAAATTTACCGGTTGGGTTAATGTGGTATTTAATGGCATCGTTAAAAAAGTGGGCATATTTAGGATAGCGTGCTTTAACGCGGGGAATAAGGATGCCGATAATGTCTTTGCTGATTTTGGCCAGCATCGTTTTCTCTTCGTCAAAATCATCGTGCTGGGTCGATATTACAATGGCATCAATACGTTGCGGCTGATTGTTATCGTCATACTCCAGTGTAACTTGTGATTTTGCATCCGGGCGAAGGTATTTAATCTCGGTGTTTTCGCGGCGGATGGCAGCCAACTCCAATAATAAAGCATGGGCAATATCCAGTGCTAAAGGCATGTAGTTGTCGGTTTCGCTGGTAGCATAACCAAACATCATTCCCTGGTCGCCTGCACCTTGTTCTTCTTTGGCGGTACGGTCAACACCCTGGTTAATATCCGGCGACTGCTCGTGGATGGCCGATAGCACACCGCATGAGCTGCCATCAAACATATATTCGCCTTTGGTATAACCAATTTTGTTGATTACATCACGGGCAATTTTTTGTACATCGAGGTAAGCTTTAGACTTTACTTCACCGGCTAAAATTACCTGCCCTGTTGTTACCAGGGTTTCGCAGGCTACTTTTGATTCGGGATCGAAAGCTAAAAAGTTATCTATAAGGGCATCTGAAATCTGGTCGGCAACTTTATCTGGGTGGCCTTCTGATACTGATTCTGAAGTGAATAAATAGGGCATAATTATTTTTTAAAAACAGATATACGGAAAAATAGGGAAGGAGGGCTGCGCAAGGCAATCTAAAAAAAGGAGCACGGGTTTAGCACTTTTTTATGTGGTTGCAATCCGGTCTTATAAATTGGTATAAGACAAACTAAATCAGTCCACTTCCGACTGGCAAAATTAAAACATTTTTAATTAAAGCCAAATTACGTTTACTTTTGGTTCCATATTTAAAAGTTAAATTGAAAAAGAGCGCATTATTTATTATTAACCCGGTTGCAGGCGGCAAAAGCAAGGATAAAGTGCCGGAGTTAATAGACCGCTATCTGGATAAAAATAGCTTTACCTATAAAATACTATTTACCCAAGCCCCGGCAGAAGCTCATGCAATGGCAACACAGGCCATACCAGATTATGATATTATAGTTGCTGTAGGTGGCGATGGTACCGTAAACGAGATTGCTTCGGCATTGGCAGGTACCAAAGCAATATTTGCGGTTATCCCGTACGGCTCGGGCAATGGGCTTTCGCGCTTTTTGCACATCCCTATGGATACGGCAGCAGCAATTAAAAACCTTAACTATTTGTGTGTAGAAACCATTGATGGGGCCAAAATGGATGGTAAATGGTTTTTTAACATGGCGGGTATGGGCTTTGATGCACACATCAGCGAAGTTTTTTCGCATCAGAAAGAGCGTGGGTTCAGCACTTATTTTAAATCATCGTTACAGGAAATAACAAATTACAAGCCGCAAACGTATCATTTAACTATCGATGGTAAAAGTTATAAGCGCGAAGCATTTATGCTCAGCTTTGCCAATTCGTCGCAATATGGTAACAATGCACACATTTCGCCGCATGCTTCTGTACAGGATGGGTTAATAGATGTTTGCGTGATCAAACCTTTTCCTTTATATCTTTTCCCGAGGATGGGTTTGCGGATGTTTTTTAAAACGGCCGATAAGTCTAACTATGTAGAAATTATAAAAGGCAAACACATAGAAGTTAAGCGTAAAGAGGCGGGCCCCGCGCATTTGGACGGCGAGCCGCAGATTTTTGGGAATGATACCTATATAGAAGTGGTGCCCCGCATATTAAATATAATAGTAGGTAAAGGTTACAAGCAGTAAACGATATGGCAAATAAAAATAAGCAGGTATTTGGCGTAGTATATTCTACCGATCCCGATTTTCAGTATCAGGCCGAAGGGGGCAGCAACCAGGAAACCCTGCCGCCACAACAGCAAAACCTTAAAGTATTTCTGGACAGAAAAGGCGGCAGCAAGCTGGTAACCCGCATTAATAA
>NZ_MPPL01000001.1:5491634-5492010 GCF_001911425.1 Mucilaginibacter polytrichastri
GTAGCGATGATGACCTGGAAGTGCTGGGCAAAAAGTTGAAATCGAAATGCGGTACAGGTGGTTCTGTTAAAGACGGAGAGATACTGATACAAGGAGATTTTAGAGATAAAATACTCGGCTTTTTGCAAACAGATGGTTATAAAGCTAAAAAAGCAGGCGGTTAATTGATCATTATAACAGAAGCAATAAATTTATTTAATACCTTAGACAAAGTATAACAAGCAGTTAAGTAACTGATTTTTGATCTAGTAATTGTTTAAATTACACTATATCACCTTAGTTACATACTTTTTGTAGGTTATTGCTTGTTATTATTAAAAAAAATAGTTTTTATTGTAAAAAATTGTCTGCGGGTAATACAATTTTTTGTTCAATT
>NZ_MPPL01000001.1:5492039-5520984 GCF_001911425.1 Mucilaginibacter polytrichastri
TCTTAATAACTTAGAGAACTGCGGGTTTCCGAGTTGTGTTAAATAATTATTAAGAATTTCATTTTGAGTTTTTATAATTATAAAATATTAAATTTGTTATCCGCATTTATAGCATGCACATTAATTAACTTATATTATAAACAAAAACTAAAACTAAAATTAAAAAGTAATGGCAAACGCACCAAAACCAACTACACCGGTTAAAAAGGAAAGCTCAGGTACTTCAGCATACTTTGCTACGCTGGTTATTCCTATCGCTTTCGTTGTGGCAATTCTAATTTTTATGTTCATTTTGGGCGATGCTAGTCACTACAAAGGTGGTGATGTAGAGCACGGCGAACCTGATATGTTTGGTACAGTACACAGAGGTGGTTTAATTGTACCTATCCTGATCACTTACCTGCTATTAGTGTTCATTTTCTCAATCGAAAGATTTATCGTAATTGGTAAAGCATCTGGAACAAGCAGCGTTGACGCTTTTGTTAAAAGAATCCAAGGTTTCCTTAACACAGGTAACATTGATGCTGCAGTTGCAGAGTGTGATAAACAAAAAGGTTCTGTTGCAAACGTTATCAAAGCCGGTTTGAAAAAATACCGCGAAATGGAAACTGACGCAACAATGGATGTTGACCAAAAATCTTTGGCAATCCAAAAAGACATTGAAGAAGCAACTGCTTTAGAAATGCCAATGTTAGAGCAAAACTTAACCATCATCGCTACTTTAGTATCAATCGGTACATTAACTGGTCTGCTAGGTACTGTACGTGGTATGATCGTGGCGTTCGCGGCTTTGGCAACTTCTGGTGCAGCCAGTTCAACTCAGCTTGCAAATGGTATCTCTGAAGCACTAATCAATACCGCTATCGGTATCTTAACATCATGTTTGTCAATTATCATGTACAACGTATTTACATCGAAAATTGATGGCCTTACTTATGCTATTGACGAAACTGGTTTCAGCATTGTGCAAACATTTGCTGCATCTCACAAACGTTAAAATATTTAGTGTATAGTTTTAGTCCTGCCTTATATAGATAAGGCAGGATGTTTATAACCGACACTTATATTTTTAATCAAAAGACAATATGCCCAGAGTAAAAATTAAAAGAAAAAGTACAACAACCGACATGACCGCGATGTGCGATGTTGCGTTCCTGTTGCTTACGTTTTTCATATTAACAGCAAAACCAAAAACACCGGACCCGGTTCCGGTTGACGTACCAGGTTCAACAGTTACTGTGAAGTTACCTGAAGAAAATGTTGCTACGGTTATTGTTGGTTCAGGTAAAGTATTCTTTGACATTACCGGTGCCAATGTACGTAAGCAAACGCTTGAGCAAATGGGCCAGAAATACAGCACTACGTTTAGCGATGAGGAAAAAACCAAATATGCTAACATGCAGGGTGTAGGTGTACCAATGAACCAAATGAAGCAGTATCTTGATCTGGAATCAGATAAAAGAGAATCGTTTAAACAGCCAGGTATCCCTACCGACTCGGTAAGTAATGAATTGTTTAACTGGATACGTGAAGCCCGTATTGCTACAAAAGCACTAAATGGCGCTGAGCTTAGGCTTTCTATCAAGGGTAACAGCAAAGAAGAATATCCTACCATTAAAAAGGTGATTGATATCCTTCAGAAGCAAAAAGTAAACAAGTTCAGTTTAATTACGAGTTTAAGAAAATAATTAAAACATGGCAGAATTAGACACCTCCTCCAAGGACGGCAAAGGCGGGAAAGTAAGAAGTAAGAAAGCCTCAACTCGTGTGGATCTAACCGCAATGGTGGATTTAGCGTTTTTGTTGATCACCTTCTTCATGCTTACCACAACCTTAAATAAGCCGCAAGCGATGGACCTTGCCATGCCGGACAAGGATGAAAAAAACAAGGATGACCAATTGGCTGTAGCGGCTTCAAGAACGATGACTATTTTACTTGGTAGCGATAACAAGTTAGAGTGGTACATTGGCGAACCTGGTAAGTCTGCTCCAACTGTTGAGGGCTATGGTAAAAACGATATCCGTAAAACACTGATTGAGAACAGCCAGAAAATTAAACAATCTTTCGGCAAAGATATGTTTGTGATCATTAAACCAAGTGACAAGTCTGTTTACAAAAACATGGTTGACATATTGGACGAAATGCACATCACAAACATTCAAAGCTATGGTATTGTTGACATATCACAGCCAGAAGTAGATGAGCTTAAAAAGCAACAGATCTATCAATAATATTAGTTAATAAAATTAAAACCTAAAACATGTTAGGATCAAAATTAGACATACTGAAGCCCGAATGGCTTGATGTGGTTTTTGCCGGTCGTAACAAAGCTTATGGTGCATACGAGCTAAGGAAAGAAAACCCAAAGAATACTAATAAGTCTTTGGTAATAGCTGTAGTATTATTTGTGTTTGTTATATCTGTACCAACCATCATCAACTGGGTTTCTGGCTTCATCCCTAAAGCTGACGAGAAAGTCAAAGTTACGGATGTGGTATTACAACCACCACCCCCAGTAGATCAAACTAAAAAACCACCTCCGCCGCCTCCGGAACCACCTAAACCAAAGGTAGACCAGGTGCGTTTCCCGCCTCCGGTAGTAAAACCGGATAACGAGGTGCGTGAAAAAGATCCACCTACAATCCAGGAATTAAAAACTGCCGATCCAGGTCAGCAGGATGTTAAGGGCGACCCTAATGCAGAAATCCGTATTGATGAGCCGGTTGGTAAATCAGACGTTAAGCAAGTAGTAGAGGAAGACCCTAACCAGATTTTTACATCTGTTGAGCAATCTGCAGAGTTTCCTGGTGGTTTAGATAAATTTGGTAAATACCTAGGTAACAACATCCGTTACCCGGCTGTTGCCCGCGAGAATAATGTACAAGGTCGTGTAATTGTACAGTTTGTTGTTGAAAGAGACGGCTCACTTACAGATTTACACGTGGTACGTAGTTTAGGTAGCGGTTGCGATGAAGAAGCAATCCGTGTACTTAAAAATTCACCAAAGTGGAAACCAGGTATCCAAAACGGCAGGCCTGTTAGGCAACAATATACCGTGCCGATCAGCTTTACCCTGCAAGATCAATAATACTTCATGTCATTGCAAAATAATGGTAAGCAAAAATCGCTCAAAAGGCGGTTTTTGCTTATTTTAGGAGCTACTACATTTGTTTTCATACTGGCGTTGGGGCTCATGATTATGTTCTGGTCGCAAATGCCTTTGCAACTCACCAAATGGCAGCGTATCGCTTTTGGATCATTAGTGATCATTTACGCTGTACTGCGCTTTTCGCGCTTGTTCAAAAAAGACCCGGATGAAGAATAGCATTAAACTTATACAATTAAGTTTCCTCTTACCATTAGTTTTTATAAGCTGTAAACCAAAGGTGACGCAATATAACGGAGACGATACGGTGAAAAGCGGGCATGTAGTTATTACTGCCGACGAATCTTTTAAACCAATAATAGAGGAGGAAGCATTTGTATTTAAAGGTATATATACAGATGCCCATCCCGAAATTAAATACCGCACAGAAAACCAGGTATTGCGTAGTTTTTTAAACGATAGTGTACGGGTTGCTATCCTGTCGCGCGAGTTGGATACTACCGAAGCTAACGTAATTAAAAGGCGCAATTTATCGGTAGAAACTGTACCGGTTGCCTATGATGCAGTGGTGTTAATTGTAAATAAAGTGTCAAATGATACTACAATTACGGTAAATGATATAAAAAACATGCTTGCCGGAAAGACTAAAACGGATAAGAATATCGTTTTTGATAATCCGAACTCAAGTTTGGTAAGGTATTTGAAAGGGTTTACAGGAAGTAAAGAGCTAACGCAAAAAAACATTTACGCGCTGAAATCGAACAAGGAAGTGCTTAACTATGTAAGTAAGCATGAAAATGCCATAGGCATCATTGGTTTCAGTTGGTTAAATGACCCGGACCCCGATTATGCCGACGCTGTTAACAATGTGAAGATTGTAAGCGTACGCGACGAAAGCAGCAAATCATTTGCAAAAGAGTACTTCAAGCCATCACAAACAACACTTGCTTTAAAGCAATACCCATTAAGCCGCAGGCTATATGTTATAAATAGCACTGGCCGGATTGGGCTTGGACGGGGGTTCCAGGATTTTATGGCGAGTGAGCGAGGACAGAGGATTATATTGAAATCGGGATTATTGCCAGATTCTTTACCTCAGAGGTTAATAAACATTAAAGAGTAATAGAATAACTAAAATTATAAATTAAGCCCATGAAACTAATAAGTAAAGTAGCGTATGCCGCAGCAGGCTTGGTATTTATAGGTTCATCAGTTTTTGCGCAGAGTCTAGCCGACGCCAAAAAAGCTATTGACGCCGAACAATATCAAAAAGCCAAATCGATTCTAAAGAATCTTACTACTACACAACCTACAAAAGATGAGAACTTCTTTTATTTAGGTTGGGTATATACCATACAAGATTACGCCGATTCGGCAAAAGCTGTTTTTAATCAAGGTATTGCCGCTAACCCAAAATCAGCATTAAACTTTGCAGGTTTAGGCGTTGTAGCCCATGTGGATAAAGACAATGCGGGTACTGCATCAAATTTCGACAAAGCAATTTCATTTGCCGCTAAAGACAGCAAACCATATTTATATATGGGTAAAGGTTACCTGCTTTTATCAGGCGGTAAAACTACTGTAGCAGCTGCCGATGCTAATGCAGCTATAGCGATATTAAACAAAGGTTTGGTTGTTAACCCTAAAGATGCTGATATCAACATCGCATTGGGTGATGCTTACCGCTCGCAGCTAAAAAGCTCTGATGCTTATAAGTATTATTCAGATGCAACAAACCTTAACCCGCAATCTGCCGTGGCTAACGTAGCTATTGGTGTGTTGTGGAAATATGCCAACAACTTTGAAGATGCTGAAAAGCAATTTCAAAAAGCATTAAGCATCGATCCTAATTTTGGCCCTGCTTATCGCGAATGGGCTGAAACAGATTTACGCTGGGCTTTAACTGATCCTAAAATGGCATCAGAAAAAGTAAAGCAAGCTGCCGATCAATATCGTAAGTATTTAAGCTTAACAGATATGTCTATCGAGTCGCGCATGCGTTACGCCGACTTCCTGATCCAGGCTGGCGATTACAAAACATTGCAAACAGAAGCCGCTGCATTATCTGCATCTGCTAACTCAAACCTGCGTGTTTATCGCTACTTAGGTTACTCTGCTTACGAAAACGGCGATTACCCTGCTGGTTTAACTGCCATGAACAAATGGATTAGCCAGGCTGGAGAAAAACGGATCATCCCACGCGATTACCTATACTTAGGCCGTTTACAAATGAAATCTGGTCAAGATTCATTGGGTATCCAGTCATTGCAAAAAGCTTATCAGTTAGATACAACTCAGGCTGATGTATTTAATGAGATTGCTAAAAGCTACTATGCTAAAAAGAAATATCTGGAAGCAGGTGATGCTTACAGAAGATATATTTCTAAAACACGCCAGGCTAAATTGCAGGATTACCTGAACGAAGGTATCAGCTACTATTATGCTTATGATGAAAAAAACCCTAAAGCAGATACTACCTTGTTAACCAAGTCTGATTCTGCTTTTGCACACATTGAGCAAACAGCTACTACGCCAATTGCAGCAGTAGCACTGTACCGTGCTTATGTTAATGATACTAAAGACCGCGACCGCCAAAACATTAAAGGTTATGCAAAACCTTTTTATGAAAAATACATCCAGATTGTAACTACCAAAGGCCCTACAGACAGTGATAAGAAAAGCCTTGCTTCTGCTTATGCATACTTAGGTACTTACTACCAGTTTAAAGAAAAGGATGATGCGAAAGCGACAGAGAACTTTACAAAGGCCAGGGAGTTCGATCCTGCTAATAAACAAGCAGTAGCCTTCTTCGCTAAAAAAGGGAAATAACTAAATACATCAGCTTTAAAAGCTGAATAAAAAAAGGCCTCTGAAAAAGAGGTCTTTTTTTATTTTATCTCATTGCTATATTTGCACTATGGAAGTACAAAGTTTACCGGTTAATTATCTGCCGATTATATTTCAAATGCTGGTGGCTATCGGCTTTGTGGTAACTACAATGGTTGCTACACACAAACTGGGCCCGCAGCGTAAAACAAAAGATAAGCTTACCCCGTTCGAGTCGGGTATCGAGGTTATTGGTAACGCACGTACACCCATCTCTATTAAATACTTCCTGGTAGCCATACTGTTTGTGTTGTTTGATGTGGAGGTTATCTTCATGTATCCATGGGCGGTAAACTTCCGCGATTTGGGTAAAGACGGTATGATAGAGATGTTTATTTTTATGGGTACGCTGTTATTGGGCTTTTTCTATATTCTTAAAAAGGGAGCCCTGGATTGGGAATAAGTTTAGATTGGTTCTAAATACGCGCTACAAAAGCGCAGTGTGGCATTTTCAACGTATTTTATTGTAAATTTGTGCTTATCTTTTATATGGATAAGCATATCTTTTGAGGTAAATTCAATGAGTGACATTCAAATAGTTGACGCGCCCCCAGGCGTAGAAGGATCAGGATTTTTTGCAACATCGCTTGATAAAGCTGTTGGCCTTGCACGTTCGTATTCATTATGGCCTTTGCCTTTTGCTACATCGTGCTGTGGTATCGAGTTTATGGCTACTATGGCTTCACATTATGATTTGTCGAGATTTGGCGCAGAGCGGTTAAGCTTTTCGCCCCGCCAGGCAGATTTATTGATGGTAATGGGTACCATATCTAAAAAAATGGCACCTGTGCTTCGCCAGGTATACCTGCAAATGGCCGAGCCCCGTTGGGTGATGGCAGTTGGTGCCTGTGCATCAAGCGGTGGTATATTTGATACTTATTCTGTTTTGCAGGGTATTGATGAGGTGATCCCGGTTGACGTTTACGTACCCGGCTGCCCGCCACGCCCCGAAGCTATTATAGATGGCTTTATAAATATTCAGAAACTGGTTCAAACAGAATCATTACGCAGAAGAGAATCGCCTGAATACCAGGCTTTATTATCACAATACGGAATTCTATAATAATGGGTAAGATAACCAACGAAGAACTGCTTCAGAAAGTAACTGCACAATTTGGTGGAAATGTTACCAATGTTTCAGAACCTTACGGTTTGCTTACTGTTGAAACCAGCCGCGAACAAATTATTGATGTATTGAGCTGGTTAAAGGCAGATGAGCAATTGCAGTTTATCTATTTAACAGATATTACCGCAATACATTACCCCGAAGAGCAGGGAAGAGAGATCGGCGTAATTTACCATGTACACAGTTTGGTAAATAATATCCGCATCCGTATTAAAGTTTTCCTGGCAGAAGGCGACGTAAATATCCCTACAGCAAGTGCTGTTTGGAATGGCGCTAACTGGATGGAACGCGAAACCTACGACTTTTTTGGTGTAAACTTTACCGGCCACCCGGATTTACGCCGGATACTTAATGTGGATGACATGACCGTATACCCGATGCGTAAAGAGTTTCCGCTCGAAGACCCGAACAGGGTAGATAAGAAAGATTATTTTTTTGGAAGATAGAACATGCAGAATTTTCCGGCATATACCGACACTGATCTACAAAGCGAGTTATCAACCCTTAACTTAGGGCCAACTCACCCGGCTACACACGGCGTTTTCCAAAACGTTTTGCAGTTGGATGGCGAGCGCATTGTAAGCGGTGTTTCGACCATTGGTTATATACACCGCGCTTTTGAAAAAATAGCAGAACACAGGCCGTTTTATCAGATCACGCCGCTTACAGATCGTTTAAACTATTGTTCGGCCCCTATCAACAATATGGGCTGGCACATGACGGTTGAAAAGTTATTGGGTATCCAAACCCCAAAACGTGTTGATTACATGCGTATCATCATTATGGAACTTTCCCGTATTGCCGATCATATCGTTTGTAACGGTGTATTGGGCGTAGATACCGGGGCGTTTACAGGTTTCCTTTACATGATGGAGCATCGCGAGGCTATTTATGAGATCTACGAAGAAGTTTGCGGTTCGCGCCTGACTACCAACGTTGGCCGTATTGGCGGGTTTGAGCGTAATTTCAATGATATTGCCTTCGCTAAAACACGCAAGTTTTTAGAAACCTTCCCTAAAGCGTTAACAGAGTTTCAAAACCTGTTTAACCGTAACCGCATATTTGTTGACCGTACCAAAGGCGTTGCTGCGGTTACAGCCGAAGATGCTTTAAGCTACAGCTGGAGTGGCCCGATATTGCGCGCTACCGGTGTTGATTACGATGTAAGGGCGATGAACCCTTATTGCTCTTACGAAGATTTTGATTTTGAAGTACCCGTTGGTACTACCGGCGATGTTTACGATCGCTTTTTGGTACGTAACGAAGAAATGTGGCAGAGCTTGCGCATAATTGAGCAGGCTTTGACTAAAATAGATAAAGAAGATAAAAATATTTTCCATGCTGATGTGCCTGAGTATTATCTGCCTCCAAAAGAGGAAGTGTATAACAATATGGAAGCATTGATCTATCACTTTAAAATTGTGATGGGTGAGGTTAAAACTCCTGTTGGCGAAGTTTACCACAGTGTAGAAGGCGCAAACGGCGAGCTTGGATTTTATCTGGTTAATGATGGTGGCCGCTCGCCTTACCGCTTGCATTTCCGCAGGCCAAGCTTCATTAATTACCAGATGTATGCACCAATGAGCAGAGGCATGCTGCTATCGGACGCGATTATTAACATGAGTAGTTTAAATGTAATTGCCGGAGAATTAGATGCTTAAAGTAGAACATACACACGAGCCTGTTGAGTTTTCGGAGGCATTGGTTGGCCTGATTGCTGATAAGATAATCCGGTATCCGGAAGGAAAGCAAAAATCGGCCTTGTTACCTGTAATGCACGATGTACAGGCCGAATTTGGCTGGTTAAGTGTACCTGCGATGGATAAAGTTGCAGAATACCTTAAGATAGAACCGATAGAGGTTTACGAAGTAGCCAGCTTTTATACCATGTACTTTTTACGCCCGCAGGGTAAGTTTGTGCTGGAAGTGTGCCGTACAAGCCCTTGCTGCTTAGTGGGGGCCGAAAAAATAATGGACCACCTGGAGCAAAAACTGGGTGTAAAAGAAGGTGAGGTTACTGCCGATGGCTTATTTAGCTGGAGAGGCGTAGAGTGCCTTGCAGCCTGTGGCTTTGGCCCGGTGTTGCAAATTGGCCCCGAATATACTTTCTACGAAAACCTGACTAATGAGTCGGTTGATCAATTAATTAGTGATTTAACTGCAAAAGCTAATAACTAATGGGACGCAAATTATTACTTGAACATATAAACGTACCAGGCATCAATACGTATGATGTTTACCGCTCTAAGGGTGGTTATACTGCTGTAGAAAAAGCCATGAAAACGTTAACACCCGAAGAAATTGTTGAAGAGGTAAAGAAATCTGGTTTACGCGGCCGTGGCGGCGCAGGTTTCCCTACCGGGATGAAGTGGAGCTTTTTGGCCAAGCCAGAAGGTGTTGCACGTTACCTGGTTTGTAACGCCGATGAGTCTGAACCCGGTACTTTTAAAGACCGTTACCTGATGACTTATATCCCTCACTTATTAATTGAGGGGATGATTGTAGCTAGCTTTGCGCTGGGTGCCAACACATCGTACATATACGTGCGTGGCGAAATGATGCCGCAGATCCGTATACTGGAGCGCGCTATTGCTGAAGCAAAAAATGCCGGCTTTTTAGGCAAAAACATATTAGGCACAGGTTACGACCTGGAACTATATGTACAGCCTGGAGGTGGCGCTTATATTTGTGGTGAAGAAACTGCATTGTTAGAATCATTAGAAGGAAAACGTGGTAACCCGCGTATTAAGCCACCATTCCCGGCTATTGCGGGCTTGTATGGCTGCCCGACTGTGGTAAACAATGTGGAGTCAATTGCCGCTGTTGTACCTATCATTAATGATGGCGGCGACGAGTACGCTAAATTAGGTATCGGTCGCAGTACTGGTACAAAGCTGATCTCGGCTGGTGGTAACTTAAAGAAACCGGGTGTTTATGAGATTGATTTAGGTTTACCGGTTGAAGAGTTTTTATACTCCGACGAATATTGCGGTGGTATTGCTAATGGCAAACGCTTAAAAGCGGTTGTTGCAGGTGGTTCATCGGTGCCAATTTTACCTGCTAACCTGTTCATGAAAACGATTAACAACGAGCCGCGCCTAATGAGCTATGAATCATTGGCTGATGGTGGCTTTGTGAGCGGTACCATGATGGGTTCAGGTGGTTTTATCGCTTATGATGAGGATCAGTGTATCGTTCGTAATACCTGGAATTTCGCCCGTTTCTACAGTCACGAAAGCTGCGGACAATGTTCGCCTTGCCGTGAAGGAACCGGATGGATGGAAAAAGTATTGCACCGTTTAGAGAATGGCCATGGTAAAATGAGCGACATGGACCTGTTGGTTGATGTATCTAAGAAAATCGAAGGAAATACCATTTGTCCGCTTGGTGACGCAGCAGCATGGCCGGTGGCCAGTGCTATCCGCCACTTCAGAGACGAATTTGAATGGCACGTTACCAATGCCGCCACAGCAGTAAGACGTAATTATGGAATTGCACATTATGCAGATCCGTTAATTATTGCTGAGAAAGCAGGATAAGAAAAGAATAAAATAATTTGTCATTGCGAGGTACAAAGCAATCTCGTAGCTGTACATATCGTAGAGGATACGATGAGATTGCCACGCTATCGCTCGCAATGACAAAACGGATTAAAGTTGAATAATGGAATATCTGTTTGTATACGGAACCTTACTGAAACACTTTAATCATAAAGCAAGGCAGCCTGTAGAAGAGCACCTGCAATTTATAAGCAATGCAACTGTAAAAGGCGCATTATATGATTTAGGAAACTATCCCGGTTATGTGGAAAAAGAACCAGGAGAAGTGAAAGGCGAAATATACCTAATAAGTGAAATTGATAAGGTATTTGAGGTGCTTGATGTTTACGAAGGTTTGTTTAACGACGATCCCGAATACATTAGAAATAAAATAGCAGTGCAACTGCCGGGTGGTGAAGAAATTGAAAGCTGGATCTATACCTTCCGGCAGCAGCTTCGCCCCGAACATAAAAGAATAATAGACGGCGATTACATCGCTTATGTTAATAAAGGTTGATAATGTTTAAAGTAACAATAGACGGAATACCTGTTGAAGTAGAGCCGGGAACATCGATACTGAATGCCGCAAGGCAGATAGGTGGCGATATCGTTCCGCCGGCAATGTGCTACTATTCGAAACTGGAAGGCAGTGGCGGTAAATGCCGTACCTGTTTGGTGCAAGTAAGCAAAGGTTCAGAAAAAGACCCGCGCCCTATGCCCAAGTTGGTAGCATCTTGCCGTACTACGGTAATGGATGGTATGGAAGTAAAGAATATTACTTCGCCGGAGGTTATTGAAGCGCGTAAAGGTGTGGTGGAGATGTTGTTGATCAACCATCCGCTGGATTGCCCGGTATGCGACCAGGCTGGTGAGTGCCACCTGCAAGATCTGGGTTTTGAGCACGGTAGCGCTAAAACCCGTTACGAGTTTGACCGCCGTAAATTTGAGCGCATTGATATAGGCGACAAGATCCAGTTACATATGACGCGTTGCATCCTTTGCTACCGTTGTGTTTTCACTGCCGATCAGATCACCGATCGTCGTGTGCATGGTATCTTAAACCGTGGCGATCACTCAGAGATTTCGACCTATATCCAACAAGCGGTTGATAATGATTTCTCTGGTAACGTTATTGACGTTTGCCCGGTAGGTGCATTAACCGATAAAACTTTCCGTTTTAAAAACCGGGTATGGTTTACCAAACCTGTTGAAGCACACCGCGATTGCGACCACGAAAAATGTAATGGTAAGGTTACTTTATGGTATAAAGGCGAAGATGTTATCCGCGTAACTGCCCGTAAAGATGTATATGGTGAGGTAGAAGAATTTATTTGCAACACCTGCCGTTTTGATAAAAAGAAAACCGCTGATTGGGTTATTGAAGGCCCGCGCAAGGTATCTAACCAATCGGTTATCAGCTCAAACCATTACGATACATTAAAACCGTTGCCTGTTGTAAAAACTAACCCGTTATTGCAGGAAGCGAATAAAGATCAATTTGAAAGGGAGACAAGACTATAATGGAACTTTTAGATATTGGTATTAAGTTTATACTTATTGTAGTGATCTTTTTGATCAGCCTGGTAGTGGCCATGTACTCTACCTATGCTGAGCGTAAGCTTGCTGCCTTTTTTCAGGACAGGGTAGGCCCAAACAGGGCTGGTCCGTTTGGTATGCTGCAGCCACTTGCTGATGGTGCCAAAATGTTTATGAAAGAGGAAATTATCCCAACCCGTGCAAGCGGCTTGCTGTTTATCGTTGGCCCATCACTGGCTATCATGACGGCCTGTATCGGTTCGGCAGTTATACCATGGGGGCAGCCTATTCAAATCGGCTCGCGCATTATCGATCTGCAGGTAACAGATATTAACGTTGGTATCCTGTACATTTTTGGTGTGGTATCATTAGGTGTTTACGGCGTTATGATTGGCGGCTGGGCATCTAATAATAAATACTCGCTGTTAGGCGCTATCCGTGCGGCATCGCAAAACATTAGCTACGAGGTTTCAATGGGTTTATCTATTATAGCCCTGTTGATGATTACCGGTACTTTAAGCTTAAAAGAAATTACAGAGCAGCAGCACGGCTGGCACTGGAATATTTTGAAACAGCCGCTTGGTTTCATCATCTTTATGGTATGCTCGTTTGCAGAAACCAACCGCAGCCCGTTTGATTTGCCTGAGTGCGAAACCGAACTGGTGGGTGGCTATCATACAGAATATTCATCAATGAAACTGGGTTTTTACCTGTTTGCCGAGTATATCAATATGTTTATTTCATCGGCAGTAATGGCTACCTTGTATTGGGGTGGTTATAACTACCCGGGTATGGATTGGGTTGCTGCGCACGTTGGGCCAACCATCGCTCCGCTTATTGGTGTTGCGGTTATGTTTGCCAAGGTGTTTAGCTTCATCTTCTTCTTTATGTGGGTTCGCTGGACTATCCCGCGTTTTCGTTACGATCAGCTGATGGACCTGGGCTGGCGCACATTGATACCTTTGGCTATTGCCAATATTGTGTTAACAGGTATTGTTATGACCTTTTTTAAATAGAACGGAATTAGGATAATGGAACCATTAAGTAATAAGCGAAAAGTAATAGCATTTAAACCACTCAATTTGCTGGAGAGGACCTACCTGCCAGAAATTGCGAAGGGTATGGCTATTACGATGAAGCACTTTTTCAAGAAGGATGTAACCATCCGCTATCCTGAGCAAAAACGTGAGTTTTCTGAAAACTTCCGTGGCCAGCACTCGCTTAAACGCGATGAGGATGGCAAGGAGCGTTGCACCGCCTGCGGCCTTTGTGCTTTATCATGCCCGGCAGAAGCTATAACCATGACGGCTGCCGAACGCCAGCCAGGTGAAGAGAACCTGTATCGCGAAGAAAAATACGCGGCAGTTTACGAGATCAATATGCTGCGTTGCATTTTCTGCGGATTATGCGAAGAGGCTTGCCCTAAAGAGGCGATATATCTGGATGGTGATATTGTACCTACAGATTTTTTAAGGAAAGACTTTATATATGGCAAAGACAAATTAGTTGAGCCACCGTTAAATCAATAAAGAAGTTTTATACCTTTGCCCATCCTTAAAAAAGTGAGCAAAGGTATTTTGTAATATATCATGAGTACATTTTACTTCATCGCGTTTTTATCTATTTTCTTTTCACTGCTGGTAATTTTTGCAAAAAATCCGGTGCATAGTGTGCTGTATCTAATACTCACATTTTTCACCTTTACCATCCATTACATTTTGTTGAACGCACAGTTTTTGGCCGTGGTAAACTTTATTGTTTACATGGGGGCAATTATGGTGCTCTTCTTATTTGTAATGATGCTGCTTAACCTTAATAAGGAAACAGAGCCCGGCAAACATTACTTAGCCAAACTTGCTGGTGTAATTGCCGGTGGTTGTTTGCTGGTTACGCTGGTAGGTTCATTAAAGGCCTACAAGTTATCGGCGCCGGTTATCCTGCACGATCCAAATCTTGGCCTGGTGAAAAATTTAGGTAAAGTATTATTCAGCGAATTTTTACTGCCCTTCGAAATCTCATCTGTATTGCTGTTATCGGCAATGGTAGGTGCGGTATTACTGGCCAAAAAAGAACCAAGAGCAACTGCATAATGGGAAACAACATAACACAAACCATACAAACGGTACCGCTTAATCATTACATATTGTTAAGCGCAATCATTTTTTCTATTGGTGTAGTCGGCGTATTAATCCGTCGTAATGCCATCGTAGTTTTTATGTCGGTTGAACTGATGCTGAATGCTGTTAACCTACTGCTTACTGCTTTCTCTGTTTATAAGGGAGATGCTTCGGGCCAGGTTTTCGTATTTTTTGTTATGGCGCTTGCTGCAGCAGAGGTTGCTGTAGGGTTGGCCATCATCGTCATGATCTATCGTAATACCCACTCAACAGATA
Source organism: Mucilaginibacter polytrichastri (assembly GCF_001911425.1). GTDB lineage: Bacteria > Bacteroidota > Bacteroidia > Sphingobacteriales > Sphingobacteriaceae > Mucilaginibacter > Mucilaginibacter polytrichastri. The sequence goes on from NZ_MPPL01000001.1 coordinate 5,506,627, forward strand.
TTAATGTGTTGAGCAGGCTGAAATGGTAGATTGATTTCGGAGGTCGGATTTTCGATTTCGGATTTCATTAGATATATACAATAAGAATTAGGTTAAAATAGAAAAAACGTTAAACGTACCACGTCAAACGTAATACGCAAAAAACGTCCAACGTAACAAAATGAATAATTATCTCTGGCTTATTCCTTTACTACCTCTCGCAGGATTTATTATTAACGGACTTGGCCGAAATGCTTTACCTAAAAATGTAATCGGTGCTTTAGGTAGCCTGGTTATCCTCGTTGCTTTCGGTTTAAGTGTCAGCGCCTTTTTACAGGTGCAGGCAAGCGGCCCTATCAACGTAAAATTATTTAACTGGATCACTGTTGGTACTTTCAATATACCATTTGCTTTCCTGATAGATCAGCTGAGCGCTATTATGCTGCTCATCATCACCGGCGTAGGCTTCCTGATCCATTTATACTCTATCGGTTATATGCATGATGATGCCGGTTTCGGTAAGTTTTTCGCTTATTTAAACCTGTTCGTATTTTTTATGCTGTTGCTGGTATTAGGATCTAACTATGTGGTAATGTTTATCGGTTGGGAAGGCGTGGGCTTATGCTCGTACCTGTTAATCGGTTTCTGGTTTACCAATGGCGATTATGCCGATGCTGCTAAAAAAGCATTTGTAATGAACCGTATTGGTGATTTAGGTTTCCTTATCGCTATATTCCTGATGGTACACTACTTTAATAGTGTAAACTACGCAGATATATTCCCTAAAGTGCCCGGCCTGCATGGTGCTAAAGTATCGCACTTGCTAACGATGATTACCATGCTGCTATTTGTAGGGGCTACGGGTAAATCGGCACAAATACCATTGTTTACCTGGTTGCCCGATGCAATGGCCGGCCCAACTCCGGTTTCGGCGTTAATCCACGCTGCAACCATGGTTACTGCAGGTATTTACATGATTGCCCGCTCGCATGTAATGTTTGATCTGGCGCCATTCACTACCAACATTATTGCCATTATAGGTTTAGCAACTGCAGTTTTCGCTGCGCTGATTGCTTTAACACAAACAGATATTAAAAAGGTACTGGCTTATTCAACCGTATCTCAATTGGGTTATATGTTTTTGGGTTTAGGCGTTGGCGCTTATACTGGCTCATTCTTCCATGTTATTACACACGCATTCTTCAAGGCCCTATTATTCCTGGGTGCGGGTTCCGTTATCCACGCGGTAAGCGGCGAGCAGGATATGCGTAAAATGGGTGGCCTTTACAAGAAATTGCCAATCACTTTTTGGACGATGCTGTTGGGTACTATTGCTATCTCTGGTATCCCACCGTTCTCGGGTTTCTTCTCTAAAGATGAGATTCTGGCCCACACTTACCAATACAGCCCGATCATGTATTTTATCGGTGTTATTACGGCAATGTTTACATCGTTTTATATGTTCAGGATGTTGTTCCTTACTTTCTTCGGTAAGTTTAGAGGTACGCACGAGCAGGAGCATCATTTACACGAATCACCGGCCAGTATGACTATTCCTTTGATCGTGTTAGCTATCCTTTCGGTGGTAGGTGGTTTACTTAACGTGCCAGCAATATTAGGCGGCCATGAGTGGTTAGCACATTGGCTGGCCCCATTGTTCGGTGCAGTTAAAGAAGCACATGAAACAACAGGCGGCATCAGCGAAATGGGCTTAATGGGTATCTCCGTAGGCGCTGCTGTTTTAGCCTTGATATACGCTTACTCCAAATACATCAAAAAAGCACACGTTCCGGTTGCTGATACAGAGGAACGCCCTTTACTGGCAGCATTATCATATCACAAGTTTTATATCGACGAATTATATGATTTCATTATCCGCAAGCCGCTCGATGCACTTTCGGTATTCTTCTATAAAGTAGTTGATAAAATGGGTATCGATGGATTAGTGAATGGCTTAGGAAGCGGTACGGTAGAAACGAGCAAAGGCTTACGCTTATTGCAAACCGGTAATGTTGGTTTTTACATATTTATGATGGTGATTGGTATTATCGCCGTATTGTTTTACAGTTTAAAATTTTAGCCACAAGCTTTACGTATTAGAAAATGACGGTTTCTATATTACTTTTTCTACCACTTATAGCAGCACTTGCTGTGTTACTGTTCAAAAATGAAACAGCAAAACACGCAGCGCTATTCTTTTCTGTTGTTGAGCTTGCGGTTGCTGTGGTTTTCTTAACCAAGTTTGTGCCCAACGCTACCACACAATTTGCGGTCGACTATCCGTGGATGCCTAAACTGGGTATTTACTTTAGCGCCGGTATTGATGGTATCAGCATGATTATGGTTTTGCTTAATGTATTGTTGGTGCCCATCATCATTTTAGCATCGTATAACCACAACTACAAAAACGCTAATACGTTTTACGCACTCATTTTGTTTATGCAAAGTGCCATGCTGGTTGTGTTTACAGCTATCGATGGTTTCCTATTCTATGTAAGCTGGGAAGCTGCACTGATCCCGATTTATTTTATCTGCGCCATCTGGGGCGGAGAGAATAGAGTTAAGGTTACCATCAAGTTCTTTATTTATACGTTTGCGGGTTCGTTGTTTATGTTGCTGGCCATTATTTACCTGCACATCCAAACACCGGCACGTACTTATGATATTCACGATTTTTATAACCTTTCGCTTTCTGTAAAACAGCAGAGCTGGGTTTTCTGGGCTTTCTTCTTAGCATTTGCTATCAAAATGCCGGTGTTTCCTTTACATACCTGGCAGCCGGATACTTATACCGAGTCGCCTACAGCAGGTACCATGCTGCTATCTGGTATTATGTTGAAGATGGGTGTATACGGTGCTATCCGCTGGATGATCCCTATAGCGCCGCTTGGGTTCGACCATTGGCAATACATTGTAATTGCACTGGCAGCTGTTGGTATTGTATATGCCTCGTTAATTGCCTTTAACCAAAAAGATGGCAAACGCTTAATCGCTTACTCTTCTATTGCCCACGTTGGTTTAATTGCTGCAGGTGTTTTTGCCTGGTCAATCACTGGTGTGCAAGGTGCTTTATACCAAAGTTTAAACCACGGTATTAACGTGGTAGGTATGTTTTTTGTAATGGACATCATTAGCCGCAGGTTAAAAACCCGCGAATTAAATGAAATGGGTGGCATAGCCAAAGTTGCGCCTCACTTTGCTATCGCATTTTTAATTATCGTTTTAGGTACAGTAGCATTGCCTTTAACCAATGGTTTTATCGGCGAGTTTTTACTGCTCAACAGTATGTATGAGTACAATATTTGGCTATGTGCATTTACCGGCTTAACCATCATTTTTGGTGCGGTATACATGTTGCGGATGTACAAAAAGGTAATGCAAGGCGAAACCAATGCACTTACCATCCTATTTACAGACATAACCGGTACCGAGAAATTGGTGTTAGGCATTATATGTGTTTTAATTTTGGTACTGGGTATTTATCCAAACTCGGTAATGCATTTATCTGATGCTGCTGTGCAAAACCTGGTACAATCTATTAATCAGAAAATTTTCCAGGCGGGGAGCCCAAGTAATATTAAATTTTAACTGGTAACCGTACGGACTTAATAATTTAGCGAAGACTTTAAAAAATGAATACCTTAATACTGATATCTGTTCTACCTATAGTACTGTTGTATTTAGGCTTGTACAAAGCTAAAAATGCTTTACTACCGGTTACTGTTATTGGTTTGTTAGTAGCTGCCGGCTTAGCTGTTGCAGAATGGAACAGCAATGCACAGCCTATTTATCATGACATGATGCTATTTGATCGTTTTGCGATCGCGTTTTCGGTAATCACTATCGTATCAACCATCCTGATCGTGTTGTTATCTAAAGGCTTCTTCGAGAAGATTAGCGAGCATGTGGCCGAGTATTACGCCATTATGTTATTCTCGCTGGCTGGTATCATAGTCATGGTTTCCTACTATAACTTAACGATGTTGTTTATCGGTATCGAAATTATGTCGGTAAGCTTATACATATTGGCAGGTATCAGAAAGCGCGATGTGGCATCTAACGAAGCTGCATTAAAATACTTTCTGATGGGGGCTTTCTCAACAGGTTTCCTGTTATTTGGTATAGCATTGCTTTACGGTGCTTCGGGTTCATTTAACCTTGCTGCCATCCGCGATTATACATTGAGCCACCCGCGTAACATCGACCCGATGTTTTATACCGGTGTATTGATGATTATTGTTGGCCTTTGTTTTAAATTAGGTGCAGCACCTTTCCACTTCTGGACTCCTGATGTGTACGAAGGTTCGCCATCAATTATTACGGCATTCATGTCTACTGTTGTTAAAACAGCTGGTATTGCAGCTTTCCTACGTTTATTCTCTGCCTGCTTTGCAAGCATTGCAGATTTCTGGATGCCGGTATTATTGGTAATTACTGTAGTTACTCTATTTATCGGTAACATCACTGCATTATATCAGCACAGCTTTAAGCGTATGCTGGCTTACTCAAGTATTTCGCATGCGGGTTACCTCCTATTCGCTATCGTGGCTTTGGGTTCAGGTTCTGCCAATTCGGTATTTATGTATGCTACAGCATACTCTATTGCCTCAATTATCGCCTTTGGTGTATTGATATTGATCCAGCAGCAAACTGGCAGCGATGACTTTGAAAGCTTTAACGGCCTGGGTAAAAGCAATCCGTTTCTGGCTGTGGTATTAACCATTGCCATGCTATCGTTAGCGGGTATCCCTTTAACGGCTGGTTTTATAGGTAAGTTCTTCATGTTCTCCGGCGCGGTATCGCGTTACCATATAGGTTTGGTTGTTGTGGCTGTAATTAATGCGATTATCAGCATCTACTATTACTTTAAAGTTATCATTGCCATGTATTTCCGTAATACTGCAGATCGCGTTGCGCTTGCTGTACCAGGCTATTTTGGCTTTGTACTGGGTCTGTCTGCTTTGGCAACTATTTTAATCGGTATTTTCCCCGGTATAATTTCAGACCTCATTTAATTAGCTATACTTCAATTGATATAATATTTGTAGTTTTACGAATATTGTGAATGGAAAGCTTTTGGGATCACCTGCATAATATTACCGATGCTAAATCTATTATAAGCCAGGGAGGCTTTTACCTTCTGCTTATTGTTGTTTTCGCTGAAACTGGTTTATTTTTCGGTTTTTTTTTACCGGGCGACTACCTGCTGTTTATGGCTGGGCTGTTGTGCGCAACCGGAGCTTTTGACGTATCCATTTACACGCTGGTATCATCGCTTATAGCAGCGGGCATTTTAGGCAACTATATGGGATACTGGTTTGGTTACAGAACCGGCTCTTTACTTTTTAATAAAGATGATTCGATCTTTTTTAAAAAGCAGTATATTGTGTTGGCCGAAAAATTTTACGATAAATACGGAGGAATGGCACTAATATTGGGGAGGTTCTTCCCGATAATCAGAACTTTTGCTCCTATCTTTGCAGGTGTTGTTAAAGTGAAGTTTAAAAAATTTACTTTGTACAACATAATTGGCAGTATAGCCTGGGTGGTAACCCTTACACTTACCGGATATTTTTTAGGAAAAAAATATCCGCAATTAAAAGATTATCTTCAGTATATTATACTGGGCTTAATTGTAGTTACATCTATCCCGCTGGTTATTGCTTTTTTCAGAAAAACATTATCTAAAAACGAAAAATAAATATAAAAATCACTTTACATTAATAATGAGTACACAACATCCCTGGCACCAGGTTTCAACAGGCGACAACGTTCCTGAGGTAGTTAACGCAATTATTGAGATCCCTAAAGGGTCAAAAGCAAAATATGAAATAGATAAAGAATCTGGTTTATTGAAACTGGATCGCGTATTGTTTTCTTCTGTAATGTATCCGGCTAACTATGGCTTTATCCCGCAAACTTATTGCGATGATAAAGATCCGTTGGATATTTTGGTTCTATGCTCTGTAGACGTATTCCCAATGTCAATCATCGAAGCTAAGGTTATCGGTGTAATGCACATGGTTGATAACGGCGAGCAGGACGATAAGATCATTGCAGTTGCTAAAAACGATATGTCTGTTAATTATATTAACGATTTAAACGAGTTGCCGCCACACGCAATGAAAGAGATTGTACGTTTTTTCCAGGATTATAAAAAGCTGGAGGGTAAAAACGTTACCATTGAGCATCTGCTAGGCCGACGTTACGCTCATAAAGTAATTGCTGAAAGTCTGGAATTATATACTTCGACTTTCCCCGAGTACCAACAATAATATTGAATGGACCCTGCGAATTTAGACATAAACGGTTTTTATATATTTCTTACCATATTTCTGGTGCTCCTGAACGGCTTTTTTGTAGCCGCAGAATTCGCGATAGTGCGCGTTAGGGGCTCACAGATAGAGATACAAGCCAAGGCTGGTAGCCAAATGGCTAAAGTAGCACGGGGCATAATGCACAACCTGGATGGATACCTGGCTGCCACACAGCTGGGTATCACCATTGCATCACTTGGCTTAGGCTGGGCGGGCGAATCTGTGGTTACCAATATTATGCTCAACCTGTTTAAGCTGTGCGGCTTAACAATTACTTCTTCATTTATAATCAGCACAAGCCATGTGGTTGCCTTTATTGCCATCACATTTTTGCACATTGTATTTGGCGAGCTTGCACCCAAAACACTGGCCATTCAGCGTTCGGTACGTACGGCAATGGCTGTATCGCTACCACTTCGCTTTTTCTATGTGGTATTTAGGCCGGCTATATGGTTGTTAAATACATTTGCCAATTTTATACTTAGCATTTTTGGTGTAAAAACCATACATGGCGAAGAAGCGCACCATAGCTCTGAAGAACTGCAATATATTTTAGAGCAGGGTAAGGAAAGCGGCGCCATTGATTCCTCGGAGCATGAACTGATTAAGAACGTGTTTGATTTTAACGAACGTGTTGTTAAAAATATCATGGTGCCACGAACCAAAATCTCGGGTATTGATATAGATGCTACACCGGCAGAACTGCTGGACTGCATTATAACTGAGGGCTACTCACGCATGCCAGTTTATGATGATGTTATTGACAAAATTATAGGTATTGTACACGCCAAAGATATTTTGCCATTGCTGGCCCGTAATGAGGAAATTATCTTAAAGAATATTATCCGTAAACCTTACTTTATCCCCGAAACCAAAAAGATCAGCGATTTGATGGCCGAGCTGCAACAGAAGCGAATTCAGATAGCCATTGTACTTGATGAATTTGGCGGTACTGCGGGTATGGTTACCCTGGAAGATATTGTTGAAGAACTGGTAGGCGAAATTCAGGATGAATATGACGAAGAGAAGCCTATTGTTGAAAAGGTGAACGACCGTGAGTTTATTGTAAATGCTTTAGCGCCTATTTATGACGTTAACGAGCAGCTACCTCATGATTTACCGGAGGATGGCGACTTTGACACCGTATCGGGCTGGTTAGGTCACATCTTTGGGAAAATTCCTGATGTTGGTGAGCAAAAAGAAGCCAATGGTTATAATATTACCGTGCTTCGGAAATCAGATCAAAATATTGAATCGGTTAAACTGGAGCTTTTGCTGAATGAGGAAGATACGGTAGACATACACTAATCTGATGCCTGATGCACTTGTTTTATACGCCAGATCTGATTGCCGGTCAATCTCATTACCAGTTAAACGAAGAAGAAAGTAAGCACTGTATCCGTGTGCTTCGCTTGGAAAAGGATAGCGAAGTACAGTTAATAGATGGTAAAGGGGGATTATACACTGCGTCAATAGCGGATCCGCACCCCAAGCGTACACTGCTTGTCATTAATTCGGCTATACAAGCATATCAAAAACGAAACCATTACCTGCACATTGCAGTTGCCCCAACTAAAAATATTGAACGCCTGGAGTGGTTTCTGGAAAAAGCCACAGAGATAGGTATTGATGAAATTTCATTGATTATCTGCCAGCGTTCTGAGCGTAAAGAGGCCAAGGTAGACCGTTTGAATAAGATCATCACCTCGGCCGTAAAGCAATCTTTAAAGGCCTATCACCCCATCCTGAATGAGGCCATCCCATTAGTCAAGTTATTATCAACGCCATTTAAAGGGCAGAAATTTATAGCACATTGCGAGACGGGAGATAAGATCGATCTTAAATCGGCCATCCAGCCTCATGGAAATTACCTGGTATTGATAGGGCCTGAAGGCGATTTTACGCCACACGAAATAGATGAAGCTTTAAAAAGTGATTTTAAAGCCATAACTTTAGGAGATAGCAGGCTGCGCACAGAAACTGCCGCGCTTGAAGCCTGCTTTGAAGTTAACTTTTTAAACCGCTGATGAAATTCAGAATAACCATTATAGCATTGGGCCTATGCCTGTTTATATGCGGCTTTACAACACCCGCATATAAACTGGCCAGGTTAAAATATAATGGCGGCGGCGATTGGTATGGCGACCGTACCGCACTTACGAACCTTATTAAGTTTTGTAACAGTAATCTGCACACCAACTTTAGTGCAGAGGAGGAAACTGTAGAAGCCGGCAGCGCCGAGCTTTTTAACTATCCCTATATTTTTATGACAGGCCACGGCAACGTGGTTTTCTCTGACTTGGAAGTACGCAACCTGCGGAAGTATTTAACAGGCGGCGGCTTTTTGCATATCTGCGATAATTATGGCCTGGATCAGTTTATCCGTCCGCAGATGAAGAAGGTATTTCCTGAACTGGATTTTGTAGAGCTGCCATTAAACCACCCTATCTATCACCAAAAATATGAGTTTGCCACTGGCCTGCCAAAAATACACGAGCATAACGATAAGCGGCCGCAAGGTTTCGGCCTGATATACAAGGGGCGTTTGGTTTGTTTTTATGACTACGAGTGCGACTTAGGTAATGGCTGGGAGGATTATGGAACCTATGCTGGTGACGCGCAAGAGACACGCTTAAAAGCGCTTAAAATGGGAGCCAACCTAGTGCAATATGCATTAATACAATAACAATGTATAAGATAAAGGTAAACAACCAACAAGATTTTTCCGTATCCCGCAAGGACGATAAACTGACGATTAATGAACAGCTGGTTAAAGCTGATATTGCCGCTGTGGGATCATCTCTGTTTCATGTTTTGCATAACCAGCAATCGTACAATGTGGAGGTGGTTAGCTTTAATGCTACAGAGAAAACGGCCGAAATTAAAGTGAATGGCAATACTTATAGTATTACTTCAAAAGATCAGTTTGATATTCTGCTGGAACAACTGGGTTTTAATCATTTAAATGCCGGTGCAATAAGCGACCTTAAGGCACCAATGCCGGGCATGGTACTTAAAGTTTTTGTGAACGAAGGAGACGTATTGCAAAAGGGCGATAACCTATTTATACTCGAAGCCATGAAGATGGAAAATATTATTAAAGCTCCGGCAGATGCCACGGTAAAATCTGTTAAAATTAAAGCAGGAGATAAGGTGGAAAAGGGGCAGGTGTTGATTACTTTTTAATACCTGTAAATAGTAAAACAAGAAAGGCCTTTCAATTTGAAAGGCCTTTCTTGTTTTATAATGATATAGTTTATTTAGCTTTTGCTTTGTATGGTTTTGGCTTACGCTCAACAAAGTGAGGGCGGCTATCCGGGTGAATTTCAGTTGCACCAACCATGGTCATTGCGCAACGGAAACCAATTTCGGCACTGGCATCATCCTGATCCATAAAACGGCGGGTAGCTGGGTTTAACCACATAGCCCTGTCATTCCATGAACCACCTTTGTATACTTTAGAGTGGTCGTTTACTAAAGTAGTAACACCATATAACACCGTGCTGGTAGAATCTTCAAAACCACGCTGATCTGCAGTATAAGGTTTACCTGAGCCATTTTTGATATCTGCCGGGATACTGCCTGGCGCTGTGGTACCGGTTGCTGCAATAGCAGGGGCAGCAGGGTTTGCGGCAATACCTGCCGGTAATGTTGCACCATTTGCTGGTGTAGCATTAGCATTGTTAACTGTTGCAGCTTGTTGTTGTGCTACAGTAAGCTCGCTCCATTTTTGTTTCTTATTAGATTTTGCAGCGTCTTTAATAGGGCGGCCGTATTTATCTTTAGCTAACAATCCTTTTTCAGGATCAGCCATACGTTTGTCTTTAAACTCGTTACCACGGAAAGGGTTAAAGTCATCAACATCTTCAAATGATAACTGGCGATAAGTATCGGCAGTCCACTCGTTAACGTTACCTGCCATGTTGAACAAACCAAAATCGTTTGGTACAAATGATCTTACAGGGGCAGTAATATCAGCTTTATCATTCAGATAACCGCCAACACCCATGTTGTCACCATCGCCGCGTTTAAAGTTAGCAAGCATTAAACCACGGGTTCTCTTTTTAGGAGAGCGCATGCCCATGCCATTCCAAGGGTACATTTTACCATCAGTAATGTTTTCGTTCTCGGTGTTTCCAACAAGTCCTAAAGCAGCATATTCCCATTCTGCTTCTGATGGTAAGCGGTAAGCCTGTTTAAGGATACCGTCTTCCATCCCAACAGTACGGGTTGGTTTGCCACCTTTTTTGCCGCCTTGTGCAGGTTTAGCATTAGGGTTAAGGTCAGCCATCATATGTTTACCATCAACGCCCGGGCCTTTTATCTGGCCGTTTAAGTAAATTTCAGTATTGAAAGGTTCTTTGCTTCCACCTGCAGCAGGTGCAGCACCGGCAGCGCCTTTTTTGCCTCCGCCTTTATTGGCTGCATCTTTCCAGGTAACCAGCTGGCCAGACTCGCGCAAAATGTTTTCATTCATGCGGTCGGTACGCCAGGTACAGTATTCCTGTGCCTGATCCCAGGTAACACCAACAACAGGATAATCCTGAAATGCAGGGTGCCTTAGGTAGTTATCCACGTAAGGCTCATTGTATGATAGTGGTTTACGCCACACCAAAGTATCGGGCAGTGCATTATAATATAATTCCCTATCACCAGGATAGTTAATATTTAACCAGTGTAAATACTCCAGCCAGTCTACATTGGCAACCTCGGTATCATCCATGTAAAAAGAAGGAACAGTTACACGACGGCGTATATTATTATAATCAAAACTTACGTCCTGGTCGGCACTGCCACCCAAAACAAAAGTACCACCTTCAATAGGAACTAAGCCCGGACCCGGAGCCGGGTGCGTTTTTTTAAATACCTGGAAACCTCCATTGTATTTATCATTGTACTTCATACCGGTTTTAGCAGACTGCGGATGCTTCTTGCAGCTTGTTAGCATGGCTCCCAACCCAAACATCACCAAGGCACACCAGGTAAAATTTCTCTTCATATTGTACATGTAGTTATTCAGAATGTAAATATAATTATTTTTTAAATATCTATTTAGCAAAATCATTGACATTTGTTCAAAAAAAAACTATTGTTATTGAGCTTTTTACGGCAGAATAGCTATTGAGTTACAATTATTTATGTAAAACTGTTGTAATAACTTTTTTTAGTTATTGTTAAACTGCCGGAATAACAATAATATTGTCTTGAATGGGTCAAAACTATACCAAACTTTGAAAAAGCTTTTATTGCATAAATTACGGAGTATCACATTAACTTTAAGTGTGTTATTTCCGGTTGTAGCGCTGGGCCAGGTTATTGGGACCGGCGGCACCAATACCAATGGAAGTAACTCCGGGGCTATTATAACAGGAGTTCCTTTTTTAAATATCACACCCGATTCGCGATCCGGCGCAATGGGCGAGGCAGGGGTTGCGCTTTCGCCGGATGTAAATGCTAACTTCTGGAACCCATCAAAGCTGGCTTTTTTAGAAAATAATAATAGCCTGGCTATATCTTATAGCCCATGGTTGCGCAAATTGGTGCCGGATGTTAGCCTGTCATACCTTAGTTATGCCCATAAAGTGGACGACAGAAACAGCATTGGTGCTTCATTAAGATATTTTAACCTGGGATCTATTCAATTAGTTGATGCCAACCAGCAGGATATGGGTACTTACACACCGAGTGAGTTCTCTATCGACGGATCTTTTGCACGCAAGTTTGGTAAAGAGTTTTCGCTGGGCTTAACCATGCGATATATTCACTCGAGTTTATATAACGGGTCATTTTCGGGAGGACAGCAAACCAGCGCAGTAAATGATATTGCTGCCGATGTGTCTTTATTTTATCAGCATCCCGGCGAACTTTTTGGCAAGCCATCACTTTTTGCATTTGGTACCAATATTTCTAACATAGGGCCAAAAATCAATTACACTTCGGGCGGGCAAAATTACTATCTGCCAACCAACCTCAAAATTGGTGCTGCCAATACCTTAAATATTGATGAGTACAGCCAGCTTACGGTAACGCTTGATATTAACAAGTTACTGGTGCCAACCACCCGGTATGATGCCAGCGGTAATATTACATCGGGCGATAAATCTGTACCGAGCGCCATATTTGGTTCTTTTAGCGATGCGCCGGGCGGGGCAAGCGAAGAGTTTAAAGAAATTAGTTATTCGCCGGGCTTAGAGTACTGGTATAATAAACAGTTTGCGTTGCGTGCGGGTTATTTTTATGAAAACCCAAGCAAAGGCAACAGGCAGTACCTAACCCTGGGTGCCGGCCTTAAATATGATATTTTTGATCTGGACTTTGCCTACCTTGCTGCCAGCCAGCAAAAAAGTCCGTTGGCTAATACCCTGCGTTTTTCGGTATTGATCAATTTTCTATCGGGTAAACCAAAAACTAAATGAGTAAAATTCGTGTAGGCTTTGGGTTTGATGTACATCAGCTTAAAGAAAATCATCCTTTTATTGTTGGCGGTGTTCATTTAGAACATCATTCTGGTGCTTTTGGGCATTCGGACGCTGACGTGCTTTTACACGCCATTTGCGATGCCCTGCTGGGTGCTGCTAACCTGCGTGATATTGGTTACCATTTTTCTAATACAGACGAGCGCTGGCGAGGCATTAGCAGCCTTATATTGCTGGAACATGTTGTTGTATTGCTGGCTGAAAAAGGCTGGTCTATAGGGAATATAGATGCCATGATTTGCCTGGAGGCACCTAAGATTAACCCGCACGTACCGGCCATGAAAATTAACATAGCCAAAGCTGCCGGTATTAGCGAAGATGATATTTCTATCAAAGCCACCACCAACGAACAGCTAGGTTTTATAGGCCGCGAAGAAGGTGTGGTTGCTTATGCTGTATGCTTAATAGAAAAATAACTCCTGTTATTTAGAAAAACATAAAGAACCTGCTACTTAGGATTACTCCTTCGTAGTAGGTTCTTGTTTTACGCTTACATTACCGGTACGTTTAAGTACTCCCCACCCGCTTAACTCGCCTTTTACAGCTTTACGGATAGATTTAAACAATACGTAATACATCAACTGGCGCCAGATGAAACGCTGCGGTATAATATAAACCAGTTTCTTATAGTCCTCTTTCTCCATCCAGAAAGCGATGGCCGCAACGATACAGTCCAGCACAATAAAGGCTACGTAATAAAAGAGGATCTTACCCGGTTTGTCGCTGAATAGGCCAATGATCATTAACAGATCGGCCAGTGGCGAAAACAGTGGTAAAACGATCTGGAAGATGAGGATGTTAGGCATCCCCACCATACCAAAGTATTTATACTTTTTGTTGAACAATGCATCTCGATTTTTCCAGAAACTCTGGATAACCCCAAAGCTCCAGCGAAAACGTTGTTTTAATAAGGCTCCCAGTTGTTCGGGGGCTTCGGTATATGCAATAGCCTCTGCGCAATTTTTAACAATGTAGCCTTGCTTAAGGATACGCATGGTTAAATCGCAATCTTCGGCAAGAGTATCATAAGTAAATCCTCCGGCCTTAAATATAGCCTCTTTACGGAATGCGCCAATAGCTCCCGGCACAACGGTAATGCTGTTGAGCAGATCGAATGCGCGGCGGTCCATATTTTGGGCCGTAATGTATTCGATAGACTGCCAGCGGGTAATCAAATTAGTTTCGTTACCTACTTTTACGGTGCCGGCTACCGCGCCTATTTCATCATCGGTAAAATAAGTCATGAGGTGGAAAATAGCATCATCCTTAAGCTGGGTATCGGCATCAATACAAACCAAAAACTGGTGAGATGATTGGGCGATACCAAAGTTAAGCGCCGATGCTTTACCGCCATTTGGCTTGGTTAAAACTTTAACTAACGGATGGTTGCCATACGCTGCATCCACCACAGCAAAGGTGGTGTCCTTCGATCCGTCGTCTACAAAAATGATCTCTAATAATGGGTACTCGAGCTTCAATAAGCTTTCGATTGTTTTTATAGCAGTAACCTCTTCGTTATAGGCAGGTACAATAATGCTTACCGGCTGCAGTTTTGGATTAGCAAGGCGGCCCGGGGTTGATTTTTT
>NZ_MPPL01000001.1:5520994-5537068 GCF_001911425.1 Mucilaginibacter polytrichastri
TCTTCACTGTACTGCCTTAAGGCCAATACTCCGATCATAACGATACGGCCTATTGCCAAAAATATAGCCGAGAAGAAAAGGTACATGATAAACCAATTACCCAAAAAGTAACCTACAATAAACATGTTATACAAGCTGCCGGTAATACCGCTGTTGGCATCATCTTTAATTGGCGGCATTAAATCGTCCTTGCTTTTGTGTAATACATCTGCAATGGTGGTAAACTGATAACCATGCGATTTAAAGTAGTGGATAATCTCTGGCAGGGCCTTTACGGTTTCTTCGCGGGTATCGCCACCGGCATCATGCAGCAAAATCATAGAGCCCTTTTCATGATACCGGATGGTACGTGCAACAATACTATCGGCTGTTACGCCGGGCTGCCAGTCCCACGGGTCTATAGATTCGCCAATGTTGATATAGCTTTGCTTACGGCTTTCTGCAACCGGTATTACTTCGGCAAGGGTGGTTGGCTCAGCATCAGCATTAAACGGCGGGCGGAACAAAATGGTGCTTCGCCCTGTAACAGATTCAATAAGCCTGCGGGTTGCATTTAACTCGAGGTTTACACGCTGTAGGCTAACTGTAGAAATATCCGGGTGAAAAAATGTATGGTTCCCTATCTCGTAACCTTCGTCAAACTCACGCCTTAATATCGGGATATTCTTTTCGGCCATTACACCTACCACAAAAAATGCAGCAGGCACATGTTCGCGTTTTAAAATATCGAGGATACGCGGCGTATAATCCGGATCGGGGCCGTCATCAAACGTTAATACCACTTTTTTAGGGGCATAACCATAGCGGCGTATTACGTATTTAGTAGGCAGTTCAATGTAATTCTGGCTGGTAATAACATAGTTGGTGGTATCCAGCTTAACATCTATTAAACCTGTTTTGGGCGTAGTGATTAAGTCCAGTACCTCGCCATCGCCATCGTAATCTATCTTATCATTTAGGCCAACACTGGTTAGGCGTTTAACATCAACGCCTGTTTTGCGTAGCGAATCGATAGATAGGTTTTTCTGGAAGAAAGTCCAAAGCCGCGGGTCTTCGGCACCTAAACGCCAAAGCGCAACACCACCGGTAGCCCAGTCATCCGCCATGCGGATCACGTTGAAGTTGGTAGCCGCGTCTGTAAAATAAATGCTGTGCTGCAGGCTGTCCTTATCAAAATATTGATAATGGAGGTTGGCAGAAATCGGGTCGTATATTATTTTCTTATTATTCTCTTGCGCGGTACTAATGGCCTGCTGGTAACCTATTGATTTACCGATGCTGTTTTTAGGCCAGTCGTAACCACCACCTGCAACGGTAAGGATAATTTTTTCGCTGGGCACAATGGCACAAACCTTATCCAGTATTTCTTCAACCCAGCGCTGGTTTGAGATATCGCCGGCATTACTTTGTTCGTTATGCTGATCGAAAGCCATAACAAAAATGTAATCGTTAAATTTTTGCAGCTTTTTAAGGTCGTATTGCTCGTCTTCGGGTATAACGTTTTGGGTTACTAAAAAGCCCTTTGCATGCAGGGTGTTATAAATTTCCTGCTCAAAAGCATTGTACTCCGGCGTGTTGCGGTTTTGGATATCATCAAAAGCAAGGTTAATACCTTTAAGATTGTACTTGGTAAGCTCTTTAATAATGCTGTTAATAAATGTAGTACGGAGTGCCTTGCTTTTAGAAATACGGATTACATCCTTACTGTCAAAAGCCCCACTGGTATTATTAAAGTTAATGTAATTGGTAATAGATACAACAATAGGTTTATGGTACTTTTTATTGAGGTTTAATAAACCGGTATCCATTTTGGCGGTAATGGTATCGGCATTGGGGGTTATTGTAAAACCCTCGGTTACTACCATATCCAGTTTACCCAAATGATCTTGCAATGAATTGTAAGCCTGAGGTTCCCATGGGCGGTAAAAGCCGGCGTTAATACGGTCTTTATTGTTTGGGTGCTTAAGCTGATGCTGCTTGCGGGCACGGGCCATGGCTAGTATCTGGGCCTTTTCTATCTTAAAGTCTTTAAACTTTTTCGATTTTTTAAGCACGTCCATTTCTTCCTTGCTAAACTTTTTGGGTGCAGGGTTTAAATTGGGAAGGTTAGGGTACTGTTTAGACGTTATAGTGATAGCTGCAGCAACTACTGCACTGGCGAGTACTATAATAATTAAGCGGCTTAACCATTTAAACCGGTTCCAACGTTTGGGAGTATCTGATTGAAATATTTGCTTATGAGCCATTAATTGGATAAACTTTAAACAAAATTAAAAGTTTTGCCATGAAGGTGTATGGACAAAAAAGTAGTGTAATATACAGTTTATTCGGGTTTGATATTGGAAAAATCCACACCGCATTTACAGTTTGAACCGCAACCTTTTTTAGCGACAAAGCTTTTATAAATAAGCCGGGCTACATAAAACAGTGCGGATGCAAAAAGTAAACCTATAATGATTGTTTGAATCATGGTACAAAAATACAATTATATTAGTTACGTAAATAATGTTAAGATATTATTATCACCGAAAATGAATATAAGATAAATGACTTCCCTGCGAGAAATTAAAATAGCCATACTGGATCTGTATAATGGAACAGCTAACCATGCTATAGAAAGTTTTGAAAAAATAGTGCAACAATACAAGGTTAAACATAATCTTAACTTTAGCCTGCAGGTGTTTAATGTAAGGGCAGCTAATGAGCTGCCCGGTGCCGATTTCGATATCTATATTTCGAGCGGTGGGCCCGGTAACCCGTTTAGTTCAAAAGAAGAATGGGATAAAAATTATTTTAAGCTGATTGATGAATTGGCGGCGCATAATGCGGCAGACAGGGGTGCTAAAAAGCATATGTTATTTGTTTGCCATTCTTTTCAGTTGATGTGCCGCCGGTTTCAGTTGGGCGAAGTTTCGTTGCGCAATATGCCTTCGTTTGGAGTATTGCCGGTAGATGTGGTAAATGGGGGAGAAAATGATTCGCTCTTTAAAGGCATGTCGAATCCTTTTTATGCGGTCGACTCGCGCAGCTGGCAGGTGGTAGCCCCAGATATGGAGGCCTTTGATAAGTTGGGGGCTGAAATACTGGCGATAGAGCAAGAGCGAACTAATGATAACTTGCCGCGTGCTTTAATGGCTATCCGGTTTAATAAGTATTTTATAGGTACGCAGTTTCACCCGGAGTTTGGCCCGGAAGTAATGAATGATCGTTTATTAATGGAGGACAACAAGCGGGATGTAGTTAATGAATGGGGCGAAGTTGGGTATAGAGCAATGTTGAGCGAGTTGAATGATGGTGATAAGTTGACGCTGACGTTTAATACGATGATATCGAATTTTTTGGATGAGGCGATATTGCATAACACACCCCATTGAACGTTGTTGCAAATTGCAGTATCTGTGCTTCCCCTCTCGAGAGGGAATTTATTGTGCCGTACACATCTTACTGCTTTAAATTAGGGGTGTGTTCTGTTTGGTACCTGGTAATAGCGCAATCATAATATAGAAGTAACACATCCTTAACGTGTAAAAAGCCTTTAAGGCAGCGAATTAAACTTCTTACACTGCAATTACTTGGTAATGCTTTAAAATGCAATAAATTAAGCCTATCTTTGCACAAAATTCAAGAGGCATATTTTCATGCAAAATCAAATTCGTAATATAGCTATTATAGCCCACGTTGACCACGGTAAGACTACACTGGTTGACAAAATTCTGCACAGCTGCGAGATTTTCCGCGACGGTCAGGAAACCGGAGAGTTAATCCTGGATAACAATGACCTGGAGCGCGAGCGCGGGATTACCATTGTATCTAAAAACGTATCTGTTAGATATAAAGATGTAAAGATCAACATTATTGATACCCCTGGTCACGCCGATTTTGGCGGTGAGGTTGAGCGTGTATTGAAAATGGCTGATGGTGTATTGTTACTTTGTGACGCTTTTGAAGGCGCTATGCCTCAAACCCGTTTTGTAACTCAAAAAGCTTTGGCTTTAGGCTTAAAACCAATTGTAGTTGTAAATAAAGTAGATAAAGAAAACTGTCGCCCGGAAGAGGTTTATGAGCAAATTTTCGAATTGTTCTTCAACCTTGAGGCTACTGAAGACCAATTAGATTTCCCGGTTATTTACGGTTCATCTAAACAAGGTTGGATGAGCACAGATTACAAACAACCAACAACTGATATTTTCCCGTTAATGGATGCTATTCTGGCAAACATTCCACCGGCTCCTATCAGCGAAGGTACATTGCAAATGCAGATCACCTCGTTAGATTATTCATCTTTCGTAGGTCGTATTGCAATTGGCCGTGTTGCCCGTGGTACTGTTAAAGAAGGCCAACCGGTATCTTTAGTAAAACGCGATGGTACAATCCAAAAATCAAGAATTAAAGAACTTTATACATTTGAAGGTTTAGGTAAAGTTAAAGCTACCGAAGTTAGCTCTGGTGATATCTGCGCTGTTGTTGGTATCGATGGTTT
This sequence comes from Mucilaginibacter polytrichastri, assembly GCF_001911425.1. GTDB lineage: Bacteria > Bacteroidota > Bacteroidia > Sphingobacteriales > Sphingobacteriaceae > Mucilaginibacter > Mucilaginibacter polytrichastri. Next base: position 5,525,475 of record NZ_MPPL01000001.1, read on the forward strand.
CGATATTGGTGATACCATTGCCGATTTCGAAAAACCAGAACAACTGGAAGTTATCCATATCGACGAGCCAACCATGAACATGTTGTTCACCATTAACACCTCACCGTTTTTTGGTAAAGAAGGCAAGTTTGTAACTTCACGCCACTTACGTGACCGTTTATACAAAGAGATGGAGAAAAACTTAGCGTTGAAAATCGTTGAGACCGAATCCCCTGACTCATACTTAGTATACGGTCGTGGTATCCTCCACTTATCTGTACTGATCGAGACCATGCGTCGCGAAGGTTATGAACTGCAAGTAGGCCAGCCACAAGTTATCGTTAAAGAAATTGACGGTGTTAAATGCGAGCCGGTTGAGGTTTTAACTGTTGATGTACCTGGTGAAGTTGCCGGTAAGGTAATTGAATTGGTAACTCAGCGTAAAGGTGATTTATTAGTAATGGAGCCAAAAGGCGACTTGCAACACTTAGAGTTTGAGATCCCTGCACGTGGTATTATCGGTTTACGTAACAACGTGCTGACTGCTACCGGTGGCGAGGCTATCATGGCTCACCGTTTCAAAGCTTACGAGCCTTGGAAAGGTCAGATCCCTGGTCGTTCAAATGGTGTATTGGTATCAATGGATACTGGTAAAACTACTGCTTTCGCTATCGATAAATTACAAGATCGTGGTCGTTTCCACATCGATCCGGGAGTTGATATCTACGAAGGTCAGATCTTGGGCGAGCACATCCGTGATAACGATTTGGTTATTAACTTAACTAAAGGTAAGCAGTTAACCAACATGCGTGCATCTGGTAGCGATACCAACGTACGTATAGCACCTGCTATTAAATTCTCACTGGAAGAGTCAATGGAGTATATCCAGGCTGATGAGTACATTGAGGTAACACCACAAAGTATCCGTATGCGTAAAATCTATCTTAATGAAAACGAAAGAAAGATCAACGCTAAAAAATTCACAAATCAATAATAGCTGATTTAAGAATATAAAGAAAAGGCCTTCTGTGAAAACAGAAGGCCTTTTTTATTTGGCTTTGTATATTAAGGTTCTCAACGTTTTGTATACCAGCTCGTAGCCTCTGCTGTTTAGGAAGCTGTGTACTTCTGATGCGTCTACCTTGCCGGCTACGCTATCCACATCTTCAACCAAAACAAATTTGGGGCGGTACTTATCCCAGTTGTTCGATTCCAGCAATTGCAGATCTAAGCCTGCTACGTCAATATTCATAAAATCAATAGCAGGGCCTGCCGACAGGTGCTCGTCCAGAATTTGTGCTAACGGAAATATATCAACTTCGGCAGTTTCAATAATGGGGGCATTGTAGCTTTCGGCCACTTGCTCGTCAAAACTGTTCAGGGCCGAATCTTCAAAGCAGTATAGGGTGCGTTTTTCGCGGTGTGCGCCAATACCTATCGCCAGGTTAATGTCGCGGTCGCGGTAGTGATGAAACAGTTTAATGGCCGAAGGTGTAGGCTCAATATTAATGCCCTGCCAGCCAGCCTCGTAAAAGTAAGCGGTATTAGAGAAACGGAAAGGGTGGTGTGCGCCAATATCAATAAAAAAACCTTTGTAGTCTGGCTGGTCACTTTGGCCTTCTGCTAGTAGTGAGCGCAGCAGCATATCCTCGCCATCTTGCGAGTAAGAATTAAACGGTTTAAAATCGGGGTTGTGGGGTAAGTTATCTTCCGGGTGTGGCATGTTGATGTTGTGTGGTGTAATAGTGCGTAAGGCAAATAACGTAAATTATTAAACAAATTGCATACGTTGTTTGCGGCGCAAAATCAATAAGCTATTGTAAAATTTACTATCTGTACATTTTTATACCTTTGCTACCTATATATGCGCATACCCAGTATACCAGGATTTGACCAGCAGGCTTTCGAAAAGTATTTTAAAAATACGGGATGGCTCTTTATAGGCCGTATTGGTAGCCTGGCTATTAAAATGGGGGTAAGCATACTGGTGGCCAATTACCTGGGGCGGGCCAGCAATGGGGTTATTAATGGCGGTAACGTTTACATTTATTTCTTCTCATCCATAGCTGCTTTAGGGCTCGATCAGTTTGTGGTTAAAGAACTGCACCAGTTTCCGGAAAATAGGGATAGTATTTTGGGAACCTCCTTTTTGCTGAAAGTACTGGCCGGGTTTATTTGTATCCCCTTAATATTTATTGCTTACCATGTTTATCCGGCTAAGGGTACACCTTATGGCTATGTGTTCATTTTATCGTTTACGGGGGTAACGCAGGCATTTAACGTCATCGATTCTTATTTTCAGGCGCAGGTTAAGTCTAAATATATTATGCAGGTGCAGGTGGTGGGTAACCTGGTATCGGCAGCTATAAAAATTGCGCTGATTTGCCTTAAAATGCCCTTGCTGTATTTTGTATATGCCTACCTGCTTGATATTATACTACTTTCAATAGGTTATTTCTTCACTTACCAAACTAATGGCCGCAGCATTTTTAACTGGAACTTTAAGGGGGCATTAGCCATTAAGCTGCTCAATTATTCGTGGCCGCTTATTATATCGGGCATCATGATTACACTTTATATGAAGATAGATCAACTGATGCTGCAAAATATGGTAGGGGTTAAAGAGGCTGGGGCCTATGCTACTGTAGCCCAGTTAAGCGAGGCCTGGAACTTCATTCCGTCAGTAATTGTATCCTCCCTGTTCCCGGCTATTTTGAATGCCCGCCGGGATGATATAAACCGTTACAAAAAACGCATTCAGCATTTGTATGATCTGATGGTTTACCTAAGCTTGCCCGTGGCTGTAGTAATAAGCTTTGCAGCTCCGCTAATCTATAAACTTTATAAACCCGAGTATGCTTATGCTGCGCCAACACTGTCGGTACATATTTGGTCTGGCGTGTTTGTATTTTTGGGTGTTGCCAGCGGGCAGTATCTTATTGCAGAAAATTTTAATAAACTTACCTTTATCCGCACCGGGTTTGGGGCTATTGTAAACATTGTATTAAACCTGATGTTGATACCTAAAATGGGGATGATGGGGGCAGCTATTGCCACATTAGCAGCTTACGCCAGCGCCACATTTTTTGTATTGGTTATACCAAAAACAAATAAGACGGGTTTAATGATGTTAAAATCATTATTCTTAATTTCACTCATTCAAAAATTAATAAAGCGTTGAGTAATATACAAGCACTTCTAAAACTGGTTTCGCAGCCAGACAGGCTACGTTCTTTATTATCATTTAACAGCAAAGGCTATTTAAATGATATCGGTTGGTTTAATTCTTTCGATTCTAAAAAACCGGTTGATGGTAATGGCAACCCGATACCTTGGGTTACTTATAGCTTCATTGATTTTATTAAGGGACGTATCAACAAGCAACTGGCCATTTTTGAATATGGTTCTGGCAACTCTACCATATTTTATGCTAAGTATGCGGGCATCGTAGTTTCGGTAGAGCACGATAAAGGCTGGTACGATACCATGTCGAAAAACAGGCCGGCCAATTCGGAGATCATTTTTTGCGAGCTGGAAAAAGATGGCGATTACTGCCGTGTACCCATTAAGCTACAGGAGAAGTTCGATATTATTATTGTGGATGGCCGCGACCGTGTGAATTGCTGTAAGCAAGCAGTTGAAGCCTTAACGCCAAATGGTATTATTGTACTGGATGATTCTGAACGCGATTTCTATAAGCCGGGTGTCGACTTTTTGCTGAGCAACGGCTTTAAGCATTTGCCTTTCAGTGGCATTTCGCCGGGCTTGTTCTATCTTAAATCAACATCTGTTTTTTACAAGGCAGATAACTGCCTGGGTATATAAGGTAATTTGTTCTGCTATAATTAAAGCATTTTGCAAAACCCGGCTCCTATTGCGCTATTTGTTTATAACCGCCCCGACCATACCCGGCGGACGATAAGCTACCTGCAAAAAAACCTGCTGGCCGACGAGTCGCGCCTGTACATTTTTTCTGACGCTGCCAAAACAACAGCCGATGAAGCCAATGTAGAAGAGGTGCGAAACCTGCTGGCTACCGTTACCGGCTTTAAGGCCGTAAAGGTGATTAAGCGTAAGGAAAACATGGGGCTGGCTGCATCCATCATCATTGGTGTTACGCAATTGGTGGAGAGTTATGGTAAAGTGATTGTTTTTGAAGATGACTTGCTTTCGTCGCCATATACCCTGCAATATTTTAACGAGTCGCTGCAGCGTTACGAGCACGAGGAGCAAGTAATGCACATCGGTGCGTACATGTACGATCTTAAGGGAGATAAATTGCCTCCTGCCTTCTTTTATCGGGCAGCTACCAGCTGGGGCTGGGCAACCTGGGCCCGCGCCTGGAAAAACTTTGAGCCTGATGTAGATAAACTGATGGGCCAGTTTGATAAGAGAAAGATCCACGAGTTTTCGATAGAAGGCACCATGAACTTCTGGAAACAGATGCAGCAGTTTAAAGCAGGGAAAAACAATTCATGGGCTATCCGCTGGTATGCTTCTATCTTTTTAAAAGGCGGGCTAACGCTTAACCCCTCGCAATCCCTAATCCAAAACATAGGGCACGATGGTACCGGGGTGCACTCAAACAATGAAGATATGTACCAGGTTAATATTTCACGAAAACCAGTAGTAGGGTTTCCTTTAGAGATTAAAGAAAGTAAAATAGCTTATGCAGCTATCAAGCACTTTTTGAAGAACCGTAAAGGGAATATTGTTCAGCGTATTGTGCGCTTTGTTAAGCAGCGGTTTTAATCAGATTTTTCAGAATTTAATAATGGACACAATCTTTATCTTAAATTGAAATGAATTCTGATAATTCCTAAATTCAGAAAATTCTGGTTCAAGACAATTACATAGTCGCCGTAACCACAATATAAGGCGACATCAATTTACTCTCCACAGGTATAATCTTGGTAACCACCTTTCCAGCCAACCAAAGCAATTTAAAAAATGCCTTAACCGGTGCAGACTGCTGTTCTTTGTTTTCCAGCCAGATAGAATATTTACCGTAATAATAGCTTTGCACATCTTTTAAACCCAAAGCCTTGCAGCAATCTGCAAGTAATTGCGGGTTCATACTGTTAATGTTGTGTTTGCTGTAGTTATCGGCATCATAGGTGCGTTGCACCCAGCCATTAACACCGGTAAAGTTGGGCAGGGTAATAAACAAGGTACCGCCGGGTTTCAGGAAGTTAACATGGCGGGCAATAATATCCTGGGTATCGTTAAAGTGTTCTATCAGTCCGGCTGATAAAACCAGGTCGTATTTTTGTTCTGATGGATATTGGAACAGATCGCCCTCAATTACTTTGATATCTTTTTCGACCAGATCATTAGCGGCGAGTACTTCGTTAAGCACAGGTTTATGTACATAGAAATCAAACAGGGTGGCATCAATACTAAAATACTTTTTCAAAAAAATAGCATAATAGCCCGGGAACCCTCCTAATTCGATAGCCGTGCTTATTTGGTTTTTATCCAGTACGCTTTTTAATAGCTTATGGAAGGTATAAGTGGTCGGTACTTTAAAGGCAAGTCCTTTTTTTGATTCCCAGTAGTTTGCCCAAAAATTACGATCGGTTAGTTCATTGCTCATCAACAACAAAGAAAATGAAAAAAATTAAAGGGCGGTTAATGCCGCCCTTTAATTTTTATTTCAATTCTTTCATAATCTCGCTTATGGCCCTGTCCAGTTGCGGGTCATTGTTATTTAACCGGTCGGTAAAGCCTGTGGCTACATTGATATCTGGTTTTACACCTTCTTTCTCAATGTCTTTGCCATCCAAGGTAAAACAGCCCCATGCGGGGATACGGTAGCTTGAGCCATCAACCAAACCTTTAGCGCTGGTAAAAATAATCCATCGGTAAGTTTCTGTGCCAATGATTTTACCCAGGCCCAGTGCTTTAAAGCCGGATGCCGTCATCTCCCCATCGCTCAGAGTTTGCTCATTAACCAATAAGATTAATGGTTTGGCTGCCGGTGCAAAGTTTGGCTGTTGTGTACGCTGGCCGCCACGGTATTGCCATTGCAAATATGGACGCTGCGCTAAAAAGTTGAGAACGGCATCGTGTACGTTACCACCGGTATTATAACGCAGGTCAAGGATTAAAGCATCTTTTTTATAGGCATCATCAACCATATCTTCTAAAAAGGTTTCGAGGGCATCGCCGCCCATATCCTTCATGTAGGCATAAGCAATACGGTTATTACTTTTAGTCGTAACTTCTTTGCGGTTGTTGTCAATCCACTGGTCGTATAAATCGCCTTTAAGATCGGCAGATGATTCCGGGTGAATTTTCACGTCCACGTTTTTACCCAGGCGGTCAAAGGTTAGTGTAAGCTCATTATCCAAAGATGGTTTGGTGAAGTAATAATTACGGTCTTGCTTTTCGTCAACAGTAACACCATCAACAGCAGTAAGCTTATCGCCCGGTTGTACGTTAATGCCTTTATGATCTGCCTTGCTGTTTTTTATAACAGATGCTACCTTGTAGGGCTCATTATTGTCGAAGGTAATACCCGTTTCCATTGTGCGGTAGCGTAATGTAGTGCGTTCTTCCAAGCCTGCGCTGTTGAAACCCATGTGCGATGAATTCAATTCGCCCAGCATATCATTCAGCATCAGGCGCAGGTCGGCACGGTTATTCAGGTAGGGCAGATAGGTGCTGTATTGTTTATGGATGGCTGTCCAATCCACGCCATGAAAGTTGCCGTCATAATAGTTTTCTTCGAGGCCGGCCCAGGCTTCGTCAAACATTTGTTTAAACTCGCCGTCCAGGTTACGGTCAAACTTGTAATTAATATCAATCTTATCAAGCTTGTTCTGGTCAAGGTTTAACTTGTAAATAGTGCCACCTGCTAAAGTGTAATATTTATCGCCGCTGCTCACTATGTCATAATCGCCGGCATCGGCACCAGTTACCTTTTCTGTTTTATTGGTTTCAAAGGGCTCTATGGTGGTACGGAAAATGCCGCGTTTCCCCTCCAGCTGATCTGAGATATAATACACAAAAGTTTTGGTGCCTTTTTGTATTACATAAGGCGATCCCTGTGTGCCGAAGTTAGGGCTGATGCGTTCTAAGCGTTTCATCAGCTCATCGGTATTAATCACAATATCTGCAGGTGGTTTAGGTACCGGCTGTTGCGATACCGGCTTTTTATCACCTGTTTTTTTGTCTTTTTTGTCCGTTGGTTTTGGTTCTTCTTTTTTCTCTTCTTTAAACAGGTCGTTAAACTTATCTAACTTAAAATCTTCATCAAACTTTTGCAAAGGCATACGGTAAATATGCGCATCGTGCTGGCCGTAGGGGTAGGCGGGCTTGGTGCGCGATGTTGCTAAATAAATGTATTTACCGTCCGGCGACCAAAACGGATCAGACTCGGTGACACCGGTATTGGTTAAATTAATAGATTTATCACTGTTGATGTTATAAGCGAAAATATCCAGCTCGAAATTGCGGTAAGCGCAGTAAACCACATACTCGCCATTTGGAGAAAAGTAAGGGTTCGAGTTTTGGAATCCCCAGATCTCGTCATGTACAATGGTTTTGCTGGCTAAAGTTTTGAGGTCTATTAACCGCACCTCATCACGGCCGCTCAGGTAAACACCCTGGGTACGAGCCTTATTAAGGGTCAGCAAGCGGTTGCTGCGTTTATCGCTGGTTAATTGTTTTTCGGTGCCTTTGCCATCGGCAGCAATAGTATACCAGTTTACATAGCCGCCCAGCGTTTGGTTAAATATCAGGGTGCGGTTATCGGCCAGCCATTTTACTTCGGTCACCCGTTCTGCATTGCCGTGGTTTATCTGCTGAATAAACTTGCCATCTACATCGCTCACAAATAATTCGCCGCGCGATACAAAGGCTAGTTTCTTGCCATCCGGCGAAGCATCCATGGCCTCGATATGCCCGGTAACTTCAAACTCCTGCTGTTTAGGCAATACATTATTTCTGTATATGGTGAAATTGAGCTTCTGGCTTTGTTTCGATGCTACATCGTATACATACAGTTGGTAATCTTTTTCGAAAGCTACTTTAGCGCCATTAGCACTTACGTATGGGCGTTTAATAGATGTTTTAAAATCAGTAAGCGGTGTTTTGGTACCGTTATTAAAGGTGTACAGGTTGTACTCGCCATTCGCCTCGTCTGATACGAAATAGATATCGCCCTTCTGATCAAGCGTAGCCCAAAAATCTTTACCTATCCAGTTGGTGTATTGCTTGTAAGCCTTGGTTTTGGGGTTGTATGATTGAATGTCGGGATTGTAAGCACCCTTGTAATGCTTACGCTGCGGAAAGCGGTAGCTCTCCCAGGTATTGCTAAAAAATAGTTCGCCGGTTTTAGGGTGCTCAAAAACACCATGTATGGTGTTGAAATAGTTATCGAATAGCCTTACCGGAGTACCACCATCGCGGCTCACCTTATATGCGCTAAAACTGTTATACCTGCCCGATGTAAAATAAATTGTTTTAGAATCCCAGCTCCAGGAGTCAACCTCGTCGCTGGCTTCGTGATAGGTTAATTGTTTAATATCGCCCCCTGCAAGCGGCATTACATAAACATCATTATTGCCAAACTGGTTGGATGAAAAGGCCAGCCATTGCCCATCCGGCGATACACGCGGACTGGTTTCCTGCCCCTGCATAGCGGTTAAGCGTACAGCTACGGGGTTGGCTACATCAGCCTTCCATAAGTCGCCCTCGTAACTAAAAATAATGGTTTTGCCGTCGGGCGTTAACGCCGGGTATGAAGTAAAGTAAACCTCCTGTTGCTGGGCAGATGCCGTAGCTGAAATTAACAGGGCTGAAAACAAAAACAGATAAAAATTTTTCATAAAAATATAGACCGTTATTTCTGATACGAATAAAATGTATTTTTGGGCATGCTGAAAGTAGTGCATTTAAACACCTATGATGGTAATGGCGGTGCAGGTAAAGCCTGCCTGCGACTAAACCGTGCATTGCTTCACGAAAATATCGATTCGAAAGTAATTGTGCACTATAAGTTTGGTAAAAATCCGGATATAGGCACATTCAATAATACGATGCTGCAAAAAGGCTACACTGCGGCCACCATTGTACTGGAGCGTGTATTGGGCAAACGCTATTTGAAACCAAATATGCGCACACCTTTTTCTTTTGCATGGTTTGGCCGCTCTGTAACTGAGCACCCCGATGTTAAGGCTGCAGATATTGTGCATTTGCATTGGGTTAACCATAGCTTTTTAAACCCAACACATTTAGCCGAGATCGCTAAACTAAACAAGCCTGTGGTATGGACATTTCATGATAGCAATGCCTTTACAGGTGGCTGCCACGTACGCTATACCTGCGATCATTATCAGCGTGAATGTGGGTATTGCCCTTTGCTTAAAAAGAGCGATGCAGATGATATCTCGAACAAAATATGGCATCAAAAAAATGAGGCTTATAAAAAGCTCAACTTTACCATTGTTGCGCCAAGCTCATGGATGTTAAACTCTGTTTTAATGAGCAGTTTGATGAAGGATAAAGCCATTAAGCAAATACCGAATACCCTGGATACCGGCATTTTTAAACCGCGGGATAAAAAGCAGGCCAAAGCTGCTTTGGGTTTACCACCGGATAAATTCATCTTCCTGAGCGGGTTTATGCCATCGCGCAAAGATCTGCATAAGGGCACGCAGTATTTAATGGATAGCCTCGAATTGTTAAAAGCAAACCGGGGTGTAAGTGCCGACGATATTGAACTGGTAATATTTGGCAACCGGGGTACAGACCAGTTGCCCGTATTTCCTTTCAAAACCACCTTTTTAGGCACCATAGGCAGCGAAGCTAAACTGGCCGAGTGTTATGCTGCCGCAGATGCTTTCCTGATCCCATCGCTGGAAGATAACCTGCCCTATACCGTAATGGAAAGCCTGGCTTGTGGTACCCCGGTTGTGGCCTTTACCACGGGCGGTATCCCCGATATGGTAAAACACGAGCACAATGGCTACCTGGCCGAATATAAATCGGCGGAGAGCTTTACAGCGGGCATGGAGTGGGTGATAGCCTATGCCACCCAAGCCCAGCTGCAAAAGCAGGCGCGTGATACGGTGATGGAATATTTCAGTGAACAGGCCGTTGCTAAAAAACATATTAAATTATACCAGCAGGCTATAAAATCTGCCGGTACTGTAAATAGTAAAGCATAATGTTTCAGCCTAAACTTAGCATTATTACCATTGTGTATAATAACGTGCGGGATATTGAACGTACGTTGCAATCCATCATCAGGCAAACATATTCCAATATCGAATACCTGGTTATTGATGGGGCTTCTAACGATGGTACTTTAGAGATATTGAACAGGTATAAACAGCATATAAGTAAACTCATTTCCGAGCCGGATAGAGGGATCTATGATGCCATGAACAAGGGCCTGGCTTTGGCCAAGGGCGATTATGTGTTGTTTATGAATTCGGGCGACGAGATCTATGCCCCCGATACTGTAGCCAATATTTTTGCCTCCGCGCCGGATGCGGATATTTATTATGGCGAAACAGAAATGATTAATGATGCCGGTGAAAGTTTGGGCCGGCGCAGGCATAAAGCTCCCGAAAAATTCACTTGGCATGATTTTAAATACGGTATGAGCATTAGCCATCAGGCCATATATATCAAACGATCTTTAACCGAACCTTACGATGGCCGCTATGCACTAAGTGCCGATATCGACTGGATATTAAAAGCTGCCCGCAAGGCAAAACGTATAGTTAACGTGCAGCAGTATGTGGCTAAATATTTGGTAGGGGGGATGTCTAAAAAGAAACATCGCCAAAGTTTAGTTGAGCGTTTTAATATTATGAAGGAGTATTATGGGGTGATACCAACGCTTTTTAATCATGGTGTTATTGCTTTTAAATTGGGCTGGTATTGGTTGAAGAATAGAAGGACGAATGATTGATGAGGTTAGTCAATCATTATAATTTGCTCTTTACTAATCTCTATATAGAAGCTTTCCTTTAAAGTAAGTGATAGAATAAAAGATAAATATTTTTCAAAAATATCAAGCAGGTCATTGTTTGATATATTACCTAATGCCACTTTTATTACTTTTTTAGGTGTTTGTTTAATAAAGTGTGTGTCTTTAAAATCACTATCTTTTGTAATCACGATCATTAAATTGGCATCTGCATAATTACAGATTTCAGTATCTGTTGTATTCCACTTTTGCAATATTTGATTAACGTGTGTGGAGCTGCATTTAGGATGCTTATCTAAAAACTTCGATAAGCTAATAGGTAAATGAACATCTACTAAAAAGTTGAGCATTAATTAGACTTCCAATAATGATTTTCCCGACAATACTATTTTAGCATAAGCTAATGATGCTAAAATATCTTCCCTTTCTAATTCAGGGTGGTCAATTACAATCCCATCAAAAGACATTCCTGAAGCAATAAGATCAATAATGACCTCAACTGGCCAACGCATGTGTCTGATACATGGTTTACCATGGCAGATGTCGGTATCGATAGTAATTCTATCAAGATAATTTTCCATTAAGTAAATTTAAGCAATTAATATTATAAACAAAAAAGGGGTCGATAGCTTTAACTATCGACCCCTTTTGAAACTGTAAAGCTTTTTAT
>NZ_MPPL01000001.1:5537078-5591425 GCF_001911425.1 Mucilaginibacter polytrichastri
TTAACAGGTTTCTTCTTGGTTTCCGTATAAACTACACCACCCAAAGCTAATACCAGTAATATTGATCCTGCTAAAGAAATACCTTCGCCGGTATAGTATGATGCCGGGTGAAAGATAAACTCGATCTTGTGGTTACCTACCGGTATTTGTGCGGCACGTAATATATAATCGGCACGGAAATAGGGTTTCTCAACACCATCAATCAGCATCTTCCATCCTTTATCGTAATAAATTTCAGAGAATACAGCAATCATGGTAGCAGTAGAGCCACTTTGATAAACCAAATGATCTGGTGAGTAACTGGTTAAAGTGATATTGGCAGATGGATCAACCGAAGTTTGTTTTTCGTCAATTACACTGCGGAACTTTTTGTCTACAATGGCTTCATCTTTGGGTGCAAAGCTGCTAATCACCTGCATTTCCTGATCGGCATTATCTACATAACGCACGCTTTTTACAAACCACGCATGGCCGCAAGCCGTAGCATTAGCCTGCATGCTTAAAGTTTGCGATTTTTGGTCGGCATTGATGATGTATTTGGTGTTCAACATGTCTAATACATCCTGGTTAACACTTTTGCTCATCTGGTTATCCAGCAATTCGTCATAACGTTTTAAACGCGCTGCAGAATAACCACCTATTGACTTATAGAAATAAGGCGTAATTGCATCTTGTTTCAATGGTTGTGTTAAATCTATCACGCGGAAATCGGGGTCTTTATCGCGCAAAATAATTTGGTCAACTTCACGTGGCTGTGGCTTTTGAATATCAGCTTTCGCAACAAAGCTCTCATCTTTCAGGTAGCGTTTGTCTATCTGCCACATATCAATTAACGTAACAGCCAATAGTATTAAAGACAGTACTGTTGCATTAAGCTTTTGTTTAATGAATGCCCAAAGTAGCCCGAAAGTAATCAGGATAAGGATTAGTGAACGGATCGCATCCGCACGTGCAAGGCCTATACGGTCTTGTACAATGGCATTGCCTATTGAATTAGCAAAATCATTATCACCTTTAAGCGCCTGAGCTAAATATTGGATAATTTGCTGGTGTTGTACCGACTTAAACGAGAAAAACAGATCTGGCATTACAGCAAGTATTAGCGTAAAGCCACCAACAATATATAAAGCAATTTTAAGCTTTTTGAAAATCTCTGTCCGGTCTTTGGTTACTATAATCTCGTTAACAGCTAAGAAGGCCATAATTGGGAAACATAGCGCCGCAATAACCATTATCGATTCTACCGCTCTAAACTTATTGTACAGCGGGAAGTAGTTAAAGAACAAGTCTGAGAAGAAGGCGAAGTTACGGCCATATGATAGCAACACGCTTAATACAACAGCGGCCAGTAACCACCATTTTAAACGGTTTTTAACAATAAATAAGCCCAATACAAACAGAAAACATACAATGGCACCAAAATAGAATGGGCCCTCTGTAAATTGCTTGTCGCCCCAATAGGTTGATATACCGATGCCCGCGAGTTGTTGTACATAGCCAACTGCCTGCTCTTCCGGAATACCCTTAGAGACAAAAGCTTTTACCACGGCAGAATTATTATCCAGTGCAGCAAGCCCGGAGCCGCCACCATAAAGATTAGGCACCAGGATGGTAAAAGTTTCGCCTACGCCCTCGCTCCATTCATAAGCATAGTCTTTATCCAAACCGTTTCCAGGTTCTTTTACTGATGATTTGGTTAAGTTTGATTTTCCACGGATAGTGTCATTACTGTATTCGGCTGTACTCCAAAGGGTTGACGCATTTACAGCCAGAGCAAGCAAGGTGGCAACACCCAGGTAAGCTAAGGCCTTTGCAAATGATGGTAAGGTTTTAGTTTTTACGGCATTAAACACTTCAAATATTATCAATACTAAAATGGCTAATAGCAGGTAATAGGTCATCTGGATATGGTTGGCACGAATCTCTATGGCTAAAAACAAAGCCGTGAGTGTGGCACCCATAAAATATTTACCGCGCAGGGTTAATATAATACCTGCCAATATAGGCGCAAAAAAGGCGATAGCATAAGCTTGGTTAGCATGCCCTGCAACCAATAATATAATATTATACGAAGAGAATGTAACTGCAATAGCGCCGGCTGCTGCCAGCCAGGGATTAAGTTTTAAAACGCAAAATAAAAGGTAAGCCCCTAATAAAAATAATAATACGGTATCAATAGGGCTTGGAAATATTGCTTTTAAGCCACCTATAACATGCGTTGTGATGTTATTTGGATAGGGTGCCCAAATTTGAAAAGCGGGCATACCGCCTAAAATCTGGTTGGTCCATAAAATGGTAGTGTCTTTGTCGCGGTAATCCATAATCTCTTTCTGAGTGGATTGCGCGCGTGTTACGTCATTCTGACCAAGTGTTTTACCCTGGAAAGCCGGCGTAAAATAAAAGAAACAGATTGCTATAAAAATTCCAATAATGGCGAAATGTGTCCCATTTCGCTTAAACCAATTGCCCATTCGTGTTTAAAAAATAATTTATCCCCAAAAATAGAAATTTGAGCGAGATTAGGAACGATAAGTTTTTTAAGGGATAGTTAACAGTTAAACACTGCGTAATAGGTAAACATAGCAGCAAAAGTGGCTATGCTGATAGCGTAGGCAATGATTGTCACCTTATTAAATTCTTCGCGGTTGCGGCGTACAGTAAAAAAATTATAACTAGCCAGCCCGGCGAAGCCTACCCAAAACGCCCAGCTGATGTGCCTGCATGATACAAACGCAGGTACAATAAGAAACAAAACTATACTGTTTGCTATTAGCAGGGTAAGTAATACCGGGGTGCCGTAGTGGCGGCGTTTAAATAATTCTTCGGGTATCATTAATGAGGGTTATTTAACCTCTTCGTAGTCAACAAATTCACCTTCAGAATCTGGAATGGCGCCTTTTTGAGCCGGGGGCATATAATCTACCTTAATTGCACCGGTAGGTTTTGGCTGTTTGTATTGTTGCTGCGCATTTTGTTGTTGTTGCGCCTTATTTACCATGCCCTGAAAAAGCATAGGCAGAAACCAACGCACCAAACTACGCAGGATGTACAGGATACATATAGAAATGATCAGAAAACGGATCAAAAGCATATCTTAAAATTTAGCTTTACAAATATAAGTATATAATGTTGAACGCAAAATGTAGCGAGTTGTTACAGAGCTGCAATTTGCTGACACTAATTTAGCAATTAGCTATTCGATGATTTGTTAATGAGGTGTTAAGTATTACCAAATTACCTCATTAACAAATTATAGCATTATTTTTCGCTCAGTTTCTTTTCCAAAGCAAACATTTCATCGCGCAGTTTGGCGGCTTGTAAAAAGTCCATATCCTTGGCAGCGGCAAGCATTTCTTTCTTGGTATTGTCTATCGCCTTTTTCAGGTCGCCTTTGCTCATGTATTGTACAATTGGGTCGGCGGCCATGCTTACAATGTTTTCTTCTTCAATATAAGGCCTTTGTACACCGCCTTTAAAGTCCATCACCGAGGTTTGCTCCATAATAGATTCGCGCGATTTGCCTACCGTTTTCGGCGTAATGCCATGTTCGGTATTGTAAGCCACCTGTTTTTCCCTGCGTCGGGTGGTTTCATCCATCGTAATCTGCATGCTGTCGGTAATTTTATCAGCATACATAATAACCCGGCCTCTGTCGTTACGGGCGGCGCGGCCAATGGTCTGGATCAAGGAACGTTCAGATCGAAGGAAACCTTCTTTGTCAGCATCCAGAATAGCAACCAAAGACACTTCGGGTAAATCAAGCCCCTCGCGTAGTAGGTTGATCCCTATGAGTACGTCAAACTCACCAAGGCGCAGTCCTCTTAAAATTTCCACCCGCTCCATGGTTTTTACCTCAGAGTGAATGTAGCGGCACTTAATGCCGAGGCGATCCATGTACTTGGCCAACTCTTCCGACATCCGTTTGGTGAGCGTAGTTACCAGTACCCGGTCGCCCATTTTAATGGTTTTGTCCACTTCATCAAGTAGGTCATCTACCTGGTTAATAATCGGGCGAATCTCAATTTCAGGATCTAACAAACCTGTTGGCCTGATCACCTGTTCTATCACCACCCCTTCAGATTTTTCCAGTTCAAAATCACCCGGCGTTGCACTTACGTAAATGGTCTGCGGAGCCAGCTTTTCAAACTCCTGGAAGTTAAGCGGGCGGTTATCCAGCGCTGCAGGCAGGCGGAAACCATATTCGACCAATGAGATTTTACGCGACCTATCGCCGCCATACATGGCGCGGATCTGCGGTACGGTTACGTGGCTCTCATCAATCACCATCAGGTAATCATCCGGGAAATAATCCAGCAAGCAGAAAGGGCGCGCACCCGGCTGCCGGCCGTCGAAGAATCGGGAATAATTTTCGATACCCGAGCAATAGCCCAGTTCGCGAATCATTTCCAGGTCGTAGTTAACCCTTTCTTCCAATCGCTTGGCTTCTAAAAAGCGCTGATCATCTATGAACTGCTTTTTACGCATTTCCAGTTCTTCCTGTATGGCCCAGATAGATTTGGTAAACCTGTCGCGCGGTGCTACATATAAGTTGGCCGGGAAAAGTACCATGTTCGGCATTTTCTCAATGGTTTTACCATTGGCTGGGTCAAAGCTGCTCAGCTCTTCTATATCGTCGCCATAAAAGGATACGCGGTAGGCATAATCCAGGTAGGCGGGGTAAATATCAACAGTATCGCCTTTTACACGGAAAGTACCGCGTTTAAAATCGGCTGTGGTGCGGGAGTACAATATCTCGACCAGGCGGTGCAAAAATGCATTACGGCTTACGCGGGTACCCACGGCAAACTTAAATACCGAGTTCGAAAAATCCTCCGGGTTCCCCATACCATAGATGCAGGAGATTGACGATACCACGATGACATCCCTGCGGCCCGACATTAATGACGAGGTGGTACGCAAACGCAGCTTTTCGATTTCCTCGTTAATTTGCAGGTCTTTTTCTATATAGGTATTGGTGGTAGGTATAAAAGCCTCCGGCTGGTAATAATCGTAGTAGGAAACGAAATAGTTAACCGCATTCTCCGGAAAAAACTGTTTAAACTCACCATAAAGTTGTGCAGCAAGCGTTTTGTTATGGCTAAGTACCAGGGTAGGTTTCTGGGTTTGCTCTATAACATTGGCTATGGTAAACGTTTTGCCCGAGCCGGTAACGCCTAAAAGGGTCTGGTAGTTTTCGCCGGCCTCTACACCAGTAACCAATTGTTTAATGGCTTCGGGCTGATCGCCGGAGGGAACGTATTGTGAACTTAGTTTAAAATCCATTATATCAAAAATACAATAACTAAAAGGGAAAGCTAATTGATTTAGCAAAAATTACTTTGGATAAATATTTTATCTGTTAATAACTTAGTTTGTTGATTTGTTTATGAAAAAACAATCATTATAATTTGTTGATTCACAATTATCAACGTTTAACTCTTTATCCTCAAATTATCTCAGTGGCAAATGAGTGGAACATTCCACATGTGCCACTTGTTCCATTTTGCAAACATAAAAGTCATTTTTTAAGTTGCTAATTGATGTTAAATTCCTTGTAATTAATTAGTTATTATGAAATTCTGATTAAGCTCATGTTCCACTTTTGCTGGCATAAAAGTAATTTTAATGACAAGAATTTGGCACTAAAGCGAATTCGAACTTCGGGCATCCAGATATCATCCGCATATTTGCATATCCGCACATCTACAACATGAATAACTACCGCCACCTCTTCTTTGACCTCGACCATACCATTTGGGATTTTGATAAAAATGCTGAAGAAACCTTGCACGAGCTTTACCATCAGTATCAGTTAAAAGACCTCGGTCTGCATTCGGCCGACCGTTTCATCGAGACTTATACCGCACATAACCACCGCCTTTGGGCCGAATATCACATGGGCCGCATTAGCAAAGATACCCTGCGCGAAATGCGTTTTAAACAAACTTTCCTCGACCTGGGCTTGCACCCCGATGTGATACCTGCTGAATTTGAAGATGATTATGTACGTTTGGGCCCCACCAAACTCAATCTTTTCCCCGGTGCGCACGAAACGCTGGCGTATTTAAAAGGCAAGTATACCCTGCACCTGATCTCGAATGGTTTCCGCGAATCTACCGAGATGAAGGTAAGCAATACCAACCTGGCCCAATACTTCGATAATGTGATCATCTCTGAAATTGTAGGCGTAAACAAACCCGATAAGGCCATTTTTGAACATGCCCTCCAACTGGCAGGAGCAGAAAAGTACGAAAGCGTGATGATTGGCGACAGTATAGAGGCCGATATAATGGGTGCGCTAAACTTTGGTATAGACGCCATATATTTTAATCCCGCCGGTTTGCCGAAACTAGATGTGGTTGAAATAGAGATCAGGAGTTTGAGCGAGTTGATGGGGATGTTATAGAAAAAGGGTCCAGAATAGAGAATTAAGACAAAGCAGGTTGTGGTAGAGGCACAACACTTTGTGCCTGCCGAAATGAAAGACCGGGCTTTTAAAAACAGGTATTGTGTATCTACGCAATATTATGTCTTTGCTCTGCCTGTATATACTTTCCGATAATAATGCCGGTTAAAAATACGGTATAGATATGCCCGGTAAGCCCCATTAGCATTACAGACCTTTTGGCGGTAAGGGTTAATGGTACAATATCGCCATAGCCAATGGTAAGCAGGGTGGTGAAACTGAAATACGACAAGTTAGAGAAACGAACTGTGCCCAAACCCACGTTTGAGTAAGAATGAGGCATGTTTACTTCGATAGTGATAAACAAAATGGCCCCGGCCAGGCAAAGTAGTATAAAGCCGCAAAGCACTGTTGCCATCATCTCGGCTGATACCCGGCGGGCAGTAAAAATTTTCTGATATACTTTTAGCGATATTAAGATAAAATACAGGAAGTAAATGACGAGTATAATGCCTGCGCCCAAACGGGTAAAGTAGCAGCAGTTAAATAATGAAATGGCGATGGTTAACCCAATCATACTGCCAATGGTGTAGCGTAACTTCTTCTCGTCGAAAAATACAAACAGGGCAACTACCATATTTTGCAGGGGCAGCAGGATGATAGAAAATACCATACTGCGCGGCATGTCGCCAAATATTAACAGCACAAAGCTAACTACCAGAATTTCGTATTTGTTGCGGCCTATAAAGGCCCTTAATTTATTAAGCATATTGCCTGCTGTTTTTGAATGAAAGATTGAGTACAGCTGTTATGAATAATATGCCTTTTTAGTTTTTGGGTGTTTGATTTTCTGTAAAAAAAGCAAATACAAACAGAAACAAAAAAAGGGATAGACCAACAGTCTGTTTATACCGACGGAGCTACATTTAAAGATTAAAATTGGCTGATTTTATAGCGTGGATTTATAACGTATTTTGCCATTAATGATATTCCTAAAGCCTCTATTTATTAATCAATGAAAACTTGCAGGGGCCATGTTTGTTAATAATTGCAGATACCCCTGGCAAAGTGAAAATAAATCAACAACGGAAACGGATAGAGGAGGCGCTGGATAAATACCGTAGCTGGCTGGACGATATAACAGATAGCCGGTTTGGCGAAACGCCGCCTATTGGCGGCTGGAGCTATGCCGAAGTTTACTCACATATTTTGCAATCAGACTTTAGTTCGCTGATTGCTGCAGAAAAATGCGCCCGTAAAACAGGGGTACTAACAGCTAAAGGAACCAATCTCTTTGGGAGGTTTGTTTTGCTTACGGGCATTCTTCCCCGTGCTAAAATGCCGGAAATGTATGTTTCGGCATCTAAAAAGATCAGTAAAGAGGAAGCCCGTAACTTACTAATCAGGGTGCGCAGCCGCCTGGATAGTGTGATGGAAGTATTGCGCAACGCCCCCCAGGATTATAAAATTAAACACCCACGGCTGGGTATGCTCAATGCCGAACAATGGCTAAAGTTTACCCGCATACATACCGAGCATCACTTAAAACAACTGGAGCGGATCAAAAAGAGCTTTGACGAAAATGTTCCGTCGCAACCTGTACAGGAAGTAAAAGAGTTTTAGTTTTACATTGATCTCTTTTGTCATTCTGACGAAGGAAGAATCTTCTTAGTTACTGCAAGTTTTCCCCACGCTACGGCAAGTTTCTAACTTTGGTGTGGATGAAATAAAAACTAACCCAGGCTAAACTTCCAACTATTCCTTCAGTCTATCGTATACACAAACAGGCAAACAACTCTGAAATTGAAATTCGGTATGCGGGATAATAAATAGTTTTCACCAACTGTAACATCCTGATATTTAATACCGTCTTAACAGTAAGATAATTTCAGTAACTTAACTTTGTCACTAATAAAAGGTTAAAATGAGTTTCAACATTGCTTATTTAATCGTAACCGGCCTGGTGCTGTTGTTAGCCATCTTATACGTTAGCCCTTATGAATTAATGGTTGACGAAGAGGAAGACGAACTTTAACACCTCGCTAGTATAACATCGTACAGCTGGTAAAACCCGGCCTTGAATTATACGCTTAATTAATGGCAAAACGCGAAGTTGATATCGTGGTTATATCTGATGTCCATTTGGGCACATACGGCTGCCACGCTAAAGAATTGCTCAAATACCTCAAAAGCATCAAACCCAAGGTTCTTGTATTAAACGGCGATATCATTGATATATGGCAGTTTAGTAAATCATACTGGCCAGAAAGCCATATGAAAGTGGTGCGCCGCATTCTTAAATTTGTTACCGAGGGTGTGCCTGTTTATTACCTCACTGGTAACCACGATGAGATGCTGCGTAAGTTTGCTGATTTTAACCTCGGCACCTTTCAGCTTATGAATAAAGTTGTGCTAAATCTCGATGGCAAAAAAGCATGGATCTTTCACGGCGATGTATTTGACGTTACCATGCAGCACTCTAAATGGCTGGCCAAGCTGGGTGCAGTTGGCTATGATACTTTAATTATAATCAACAGCATGACCAACTGGCTGCTTACTGCTATGGGCCGCCAAAAAATGAGTTTCTCGCAAAAAATAAAAGGCAAATTTAAAGATGCGGTAAAGTTTATCAATCACTTTGAGCAAACCGCTGCCGACCTGGCAATAGATAAAAAATACGATTACGTAATATGCGGGCATATTCACCATGCCGAGATTAGGACAATAACGGCTACTGACAACCCCGGTACTGTGCTTTACCTCAACAGCGGCGACTGGGTAGAGAGCCTTACCGCATTAGAGTACAATGATGGTAAATGGGAGATTTTTAAATACCTGCCTGCCGATTTTACCACCGAACCGGATGAAGATGATAAGACAGATGCCGAAGACCTGGACGACAAACTGGATGTGAAAAATCTTTTAGAAAGATTTAAACAAGAAGCCGGTTAAACGCTTTATGAATAAAAGCGCGCTATATTTGCTTCAACAGCCGGTTTAATCATGAAAATATTATTTGCCATACAGGGTACAGGTAACGGACACATTAGCCGTGCCCGCGAAATTGTGCCGCTGTTGCAGCGGTATGGCGAGGTTGACCTGCTGGTGAGCGGCACCCAGGCCGAAGTGTCCTTATCGCAGCCGCTTAAATACCAATACCACGGTTTCAGTTTTGTATTCGGCACTCATGGTGGGGTTGATAAATGGGCAACCTATAAAATCATGAATCTGCCGCAACTCTGGAAAGATATGCACAGCCTGCCGTTGCAACAATATGATTTGATTGTGAATGATTTTGAACCGGTAAGCGCCTGGGCCTGTAAGCTGCAAAAGACCCCGTCGGTATCGTTAAGTCACCAGTGCTCGTTTGTGTCGCCCAAAACACCCCGTCCATCCAGGTGGAATTATGCCGAATGGCTTTTGAAATATTATTCGCCCACCACGTATCATATTGGCTTCCACTTTGAGGCTTATGATAGTTTTATTCATACCCCGGTAATCCGAAGTGAAATCCGTGCATTGGAGATTTCAGATAAGGGCCATTACACGGTTTACCTGCCGGCTTATGATGACAAAACATTGATCAAGCAGCTTAACAAAGTGAATGATGTGGAGTGGCAGATTTTCTCTAAACGTCAAAAAATACCCTTGAGAGAAGGTAACGTAACCGTGCTGCCTGTAAGTAACGATGGCTTTAACCAAAGTATGGCCAGTTGCGCGGGTTTGCTTACCGGCGGTGGTTTCGAGGGCCCGGCCGAAGCGCTTTATTTAGGCAAAAAGGTAATGATGATACCCATGCGGGGGCAGTATGAGCAGCAGTGCAATGCCTTGGCTGCTTCTAAACTAGGAGTACCGGTGGTGCATCACATTGATAATCATTTTAACGCACACCTGCAAAGCTGGATAGCCGACGACAAAAAGATTGTGGTAGATTTTAAAGATGAGACTGCGCAAATAGTTGACAACATGGTAAAACAGTACGCCCGGCCACAACCGATTTTAGCATAAGCGGTTTTTGTGGTATCTTTGTGCCAGCGTTCATAAATGATCAATCTTTTCAGAATATACAACCCGTTTAATGTTATATGGCTGGCTTTAGTATTGCTTGTTATGCGCCTGGGTTACATTATCAAAGCACCAGATCACCTCGATTTTATTTTTGTTGAACCTTTTACCCGTACGCTGGTACCGGTAGCTTACGAAAACTATTTTTCGCCTTCGGCTAATATTTTGCTGGCCGCAGTGCTGGTATTTGCACAGGCGCTGCTGCTTAATTATCTCATTAACTTTTACAATCTTTTGGGCAAGCCCAGCTTTTTACCGGGGCTGATGTTTGTTGTAGCCTCGAGCTTATTTACGCCTTTTTTGATCCTGAGCCCGCCGCTCATCTGCAATTTTTTGATCTTGTGGATGCTATTTAAATTGTTTGGACTTTATAAAACCAACGATGCCAAATCAACCGCATATGATTTGGGTATGATGGTAGCCGTAGGGTCGCTTATTTACCTGCCTTTTATTTATCTCATATTGATCGTATGGATAGCGCTCCTGCTTTTTCGCCCCTTTGATATCCGCGATTGGATGGCCAGCTTGTTCGGCTACGTAACCGTGTTTTTCTTTCTGGCGGTGTATTATTACCTCAATAACAGGCTCAGTACTTTTTATACTATTTGGTTGCCGTTGGGCACGCGGTTTCCTAACAGTATTCATATTAACCAGTACAGCTACCTTATTTTAGTGCCTGTAGCGGTTATTTTTATACTATGTTTCTTTAAAGTAAGGCAGGTTTTCTATAAAAGTTACGTGCAGGTGCGTAAATCGTACCAGTTGTTACTGCTGCTTTTTATAATAAGCGCACTGGCCTTTTATGTGAAGGCCGAGTTTAGGTTAAGCCACTTTTTATTATGTGCAGTGCCCACAGCGGTGTTTTTTGCTTACTACTTTTTGTATGCAACCAAGCGCTGGTTTTATGAAATTTTGTTTTTGTTGCTGGTTTCCAGTATAATTTATTTCCAGTTTAACACTTTTTAACTTTTACATTCGTTCAGGTTCAAGGTGTTGTATTAGTTTTGTAACATGAAGTTTGGCGTAGTCATTTTCCCGGGCTCCAACTGCGATGAGGATATCATTTATGTATTGGAGCATGTATTAGGTCAGCAGGTTGTTAGGTTATGGCATAAAGACCATGATTTGCAAGGTGCCGAATTTATTGTTTTACCAGGCGGTTTCTCTTTTGGAGATTACCTGCGCTCTGGTGCAATTGCGCGGTTTTCGCCAATTATGCAGGAGGTGGTAAAGTTTGCTGCTAACGGCGGCTATGTAATGGGTATCTGTAACGGATTCCAGATACTGGTTGAGGCCCATTTATTGCCGGGCGTGTTGCTGCACAATAACAACCGTAAGTTTGTTTGTAACAATATTTACTTAAAGCCCGAGACTAATAACTCAATGCTTACAGCACAGGCCGATCTTAACCAGGCATTAAAGATACCGGTAGCCCATGGCGAAGGTAACTACTTTGCCGATGAAGATACCCTTAAGGCTTTGAACGATAACGACCAGGTATTGTTTAGATATTGCGACGAGAACGGTAACGTAACCGATGCAGCTAACTTTAACGGTTCTATCCAGAATATTGCTGGTGTTTGTAACCCAACCCGTAACGTGTTTGGCTTAATGCCTCACCCCGAGCGTGCTGCAGAAACATTGGTAGGCAACCAGCACGGATTAGTGATTTTTGAATCTATACTGTCATTGGTTAAAGCTTAATGCCCAACCTGGTTATTGATATCGGTAATACGCAAACAAAGCTGGCCGTTTTTAATGATCAGGAAATGGTATGGTTTGACCGGCAGGAGGTAGCAGACGCAAGTACTATTAACCATATTATTGCCAGCTACCAAATAGACAAAGTTATTGCATCATCGGTGAAAAAAGATCACGACTGGCAGCAGCAAATCAGTAAGGCAACCAAATTATATCTGTTTAATTACCAGATGGCAAAATCGGTGCACAACCATTACCGTACACCACAAACGCTTGGGCTGGATAGGCTTGCCGCCGTAGCTGGTGCAGCAGCCATATACCCGGGTAAGGCAAGTTTGGTAATTGATGCAGGCACCTGCATTACTTATGATTATGTAGATGCCGGTACAAATTATGCAGGCGGCAGTATTTCGCCGGGATTAAGCATGCGCTACAAGGCTATGCACAATTATACAGCCGGTTTACCGTTGGTGAACAAAGACGAAACATTTAACGGCAGCTTTGGCAACGATACCATATCGGCCATGGTTTCGGGAGTGCAAAATGGCATAAAATACGAGGTAGAAGGGTTTGTAAAAAGCTATCAAAAGCAGCAGCCTCACCTCAACATTATATTAACCGGGGGCGACGGTATTTTTTTGGATACTCTATTGAAAAATAGCATCTTTGCCCCCTATATAAAAATTGAACCTTACCTTGTTTTACGGGGTTTAAACGCAGTTATTAAAGAACATAATGATTAAATATATCCGTTTTATAGTACTATTTCTGGTGGCTGTGTCTGCTTCTGCAGTGGTTATGGCCCAATCAACTGCTACTACTAGTTCCCCTTATTCAAGATATGGTTTAGGTTCACTGGCCGATGGCCTTTTGCCGCAAACTGCTGCAATGGGTGGTATCTCTACCGCTATTAACCGCATAAACGGTTACAATAACATCAACTCACAAAACCCGGCTTCGTACAGCTTTATCAATTTCACTACTATTGATGTTGGTGTTTACAGCAGCTTTGTTACCCTTAAACAAACCGGGTCCGAGTCGCAAAGCAATGGTAACTTCAGGTTAAGCCATATTGCATTTGGTATACCGGTAACCAAAAGTTCGGCCTTGAGCTTTGGTTTACAACCTTACTCAGAAATGGGTTATAATTTTGTACAAACCAAATCAAACTATGGCACAAGCCTGCCATCTGATACCAATGCCATTAACAATATTTACAACGGCGATGGCGGTTTATCTAAAGCTTACTTAGGTTACGGCTTTACTTTGGGCAAGCACATTCATTTGGGTGGTAATGTTTCTTACATATTTGGTAACCTGCAGCAATATCGATCTGTAGAAACTCCTACATTATATGGTGCGCTTAACACACGCCTGGAAGAAAGCAACCAGGTTGGTGGTGTTAACTATGATTTTGGTACACAGTTCTCGTTCGACCTTAAAGAAGGGGATCACCTTACTTTTGGTTATTCTGGCTCTGCGTCAACCAATCTTAACACCAAAAATAAGTTTGTGGCAAGCCAGTACCAGAAAAATTTTACAACAGGCGATGAAAGTACAGCTGCTGATACTATTGTTAATAATGTATCGAGCAACGGAAAAATAAAACTGCCATTGATTAACCACTTCGGTATCTCTTTTCAAAGAGACAGCAAGTTTTTAATAGGTGCAGATTATAGCATAGGTAACTGGTCGCAGTTAAGTATTGCCGGTGTAAACCAGGGGCTGCAAAATACCCAGACATTTAACGTTGGTGGCCAGATTACGCCAAACGCCAACCAGTTGCACAATTACTTTGCAGCAATTGATTACCGCTTAGGTTTCAATTACGAAAAAACTTATGTAAATGTGAGCAACACCAACATTAATCAAAAAGCGGTAACGTTTGGTTTTGGTTTCCCGCTGGCACCTAACCAAAACGGCTTAAGTTTCTATAAAATAAACTTCTCTGCCGAAATTGGTCAGCGTGGTACATTGGCTAACAGTCTTATACAGGAAAAATTCTACAACTTTCGCTTAGGTTTTACACTTAATGATAAGTGGTTCCGTAAATACAAGTTCGATTAATCACAGCTGTTAATGCTTTACAGGTTTAGGTACACGGTTAAGCTTTTTATTTGGCCGCTAATGCTTGCCACGACCCTGTTATGTGCCTGCGAGAACGATCTGAAAAAGATTCACGAAATTTCTTCAAAAGAAACCGACGTACCTGCCGAGCGAACCACCGGTGTTACGGCATTATTTAGCGATTCGGCACATGTGAAATTCAAGATGGAAACCCCGTTGTTGATACACTATACTACAAAAACGCCTTATTATGAGATGACTAAAAGCGTGAAAATTACGTTTTTAGATAGTAACCAGGTGGTAACAAGCACCGTCAGATCAGACTATGCCATTTTTAAAGAAAATGAAAAGCTGATAGAAATGGATAAAAACGTGGTGGCCAATAATGCACAAGGCAGCGTTTTTAAATCAGAGCAGTTGATATACGACCAGGCCACGCACAAAGTTACCTCTCAAAAGCCGGTTACCATAACTACAAAAGATGGCAGCATTATACACGGATCGTCATTGGTTACCAATGAAAGATTTGATCCATGGGACATTCCAAACACCAATGGGAAGTTCAATGTAAAGCAAAACATTTCGCAATAAAACATTGTTTTTTAGCACTAAAATTTTGTGATGTAAAATTTTAGTAAAAATTGTATCTTGCGCGCTCTTTTAACTGATAAAAAGCAGAAATTATTATAATAAAGTAAATAGGTATATGGGTTTAATGAGTTTTTTGCGCAACCGGATGGGGACGATAGTTGTCGTTATTATCGGTTTGGCACTTTTTGCGTTTATTGCGGGGGAAGTAGTGCAGTATGGCAAGTCTTTTTTCACAGGCGATCAAACCACAGTGGGTGAGATATCTGGCGAGAAAATTAATTATGAGGCATTTAGTGCCAGGTTAGATCAAAATACAAAGCAATATCAGCAGCAGTTTGGCCAAAACCTTACGCCGCAGTTAACCAGCTATGTACAAAACATTACCTGGAACCAATACTTAAGCCAGATCATCTTCAAAAAAGAGGTTGAGAAAGTTGGCGTTGTAGTAGGTGCTGATGAAACAAAGAGTATGATTAGCGGTACCAACCCAGATCCTGAGGTTGCCCGTAACTTTACTAATCCGCAAACAGGTCAGTTAGATCGTGCGCAGCTTAACCAGTTTTTAAACAATATGCAAAATGCACCTGCATCAGACCCGATGCGCGCGCAATGGGCAGATTTTGTGGCGGCACGTATCGATGCCAAAAAAATGGAAAAATATTTGGCCATCGTTCATAACGGTTTATATGTAAACTCGCTGGAAGCTACTGATGACTATGAAGCAAAAAATAAGCTGGCTAACTTTAAATATGTAACGCTTCCTTATGCTGCTGTACCAGATAGCAAGGTTACCATCAGCGATGGTGATTATCAGGCTTATTATGATGAGCACAAATCATCATTTAAAAACCCACAAGAGTTAAGAACCTTTAAATATGTAAGCTTTAACGCAGCACCATCTAAAGAAGATACTGCTGCAATTAAATTACAGGCCGATAAATTGGCTGCTGATTTTAAAGCAAGCACTAATGATTCGCTTTTTGTGCAAATCAATGCTATCGATGCGGTAAACAAAGCAGCGCTTGCTTTTGTACATAAAGGTCAGCTCGATCCAAAGATTGATTCTGTAATGTTTAATGCACCTAAAGGTTTTGTATACGGCCCTTATGTTTCTAACGGAAGCTACAAAGTATCAAAACTGGTTGATGAGCAAGTTGGCCCGGATTCTGTAAAGGCCCGCCACATCTTAATTAACCCAGCTACTGAAGGTGGTTTGCCTAAAGCTATTGCCAAGGCAGATTCTATTAAGAAACTGATTGAAGGCGGCAAGTCATTTGGCGACCTTGCAAAAATGTATTCTATTGATAAAGCATCAGCCGAAAAAGATGGCGAGCTGGGTACCTTTGGCCGTGGCGCAATGGTGCCTGTTTTTGATGATGCCGTATTTAACGGTAAAAAAGGCGACCTGAAAGTGATAACAAGCCAATTTGGTGTACACGTTATACAGATAGAAGATCAAAAAGGTTCATCAAAAGTGGTTAAAGTGGCTACTGTTGACAGGCCATTATTGGCAAGCAGCAAAACACAGTCTGAAGCATTTAGCAAGGCGCAAACCTTCTTATCTGCAACAAACGGCGATAATTTTGATGCACAAGCTAAAAAAGAAGGTTTAGAAGTTAAAACCGCACCGGATGTTACCGGTATTGCAGCTGGCCTGCCAGGTTTAGATAACGCACGTGAAGTAGTTAAATGGGTATTTAAAGCAGATAAGGGTGATATTGCCGATAAAGCATTTACAGTAGGTACCCAATATATTGTACCACGCGTAACCGAAATTAAGCTAGAAGGCTATTTAGCATTAGATGCTGTTAAAAAACAGATCCAGCCTGCGGTGTTAAATATTGTAAAAGCAAAACAGCTAACCGAGAAATTACAGGCAGCAGCTAATGGCGCTTCTTCAATAGATCAGGTTGCTCAAAAAGCGGGTGCAACTGTTGTACCTGTAGAGAATATTGTTTTTGCTAACCCTGTATTACCAGGCATAGCTCAGGAAAATAAACTGATCGGATCTATATTCGGTTCACAACCCAACAAGGTAAGCAAACCAATTGCGGGCGATCATGGTGTTTATGTATATGTGCTTAATAGCTTTATTAACCCTGCACCATTAACCAATGCCGTTACTGTGAAACAACAGCTTGGCCAGGCGATGTTACAACGCGCCGACAACCAGGTTTTTGATGCCCTGAAAGATAAGGCGAATGTAAAAGATTACAGAGCTAAATTCTTATAGTATAAAATACCGTAATTTTGTATCCGGAACAGCGTTATAATACCTGTTCCGGATTTTTTTATTTAAGGAGCTATGGAAATTCAGGAAAATTTTGTGAATAAGGTTGCCCAAAGCGGATTAGTAACACTTGACCCCGCTGATTTTTATCCGGCAGGCGAACGTGTGATCTATGATATAGCCGGTAATCTCTTCCAGGGATTGATATTACGGGAAAAGGATTTTCGTGAGTTTGTAAAAGGGCACGACTGGACACAATACCAGGACAAGATTGTAGGTATAACGTGCAGTGCCGATGCCATTGTACCGGCCTGGGCATTTATGCTGCTGGCCAACCGCATTGCACCTTATGCCAAAGAGGTTGTGTTTGGTGATGCCGACACCGTAGAATCGAAACTATTTGAACGCCAGATAGAGAAAACAGACTTTGAACAATACCGCGACCAGCGTTTGGTAATAAAAGGTTGTGGCGATACACCGGTACCAGTGGCTGCTTATGTAGCTTTAACCAGCAAACTTACGCCATTGGCTAAAAGTTTGATGTTTGGCGAGCCATGCTCTACCGTGCCTATTTATAAAAGAAAAGACTAAGTTTAATCAATGAGGAAGGCTTTTTTCGTTTTTATACTATTATCGGGTTGTATATTACTGGCATTTAACGAGCCGGTTGCCATGCCCGATAAATTAGCAGATACGGCCTTTAAAGCTGGCGAGTTACTAAACTACCGGATGAAGTACGGCATTTTTACCGCTGCCGAGGCCCATCTGAAAATAGAAGAAAGCGACGTTAAATTTGACGGGAAGCCTGCCTACCACATTATAGCGGATGGAGCCACCGCTGGCAGCTTTGATGTTTTTTACAAGGTTCGTAACCGGTACGAATCATACATTGATAAAACTACCTTACTGCCGTACTTATATACCGAAAACAGGCACGAGGGCAGTTGGCATCATACCGATAAAGTGGCCTTTAACCATGGGGATGATAAAATAACGGCCAATAGCGGTACTTATCCTTTCAACGGTAAGGTTTTTGACTTTCCGTCGGCTTATTACTTTGCCCGCAATCTGGATGTGTCAAAACTAAAAATTGGCGAAACGTTTGATATGCGTTATTTTTTAGATAATGGCATCCAAACCCTGAGCATCACTTTTATAGGCCGCGAAAAAGTTAAGTGTGCTTTGGGTACTTTTAATTGTTTAAAGTTTAGCCCAACCATTATACCGGGGCACATCTTTCGTAAAAATAGTAAGTTGTACCTTTGGATAACCGACGATAATAACCGCATACCGGTAAAGGCACATGTAGAAGTGGTAGTTGGCAGCCTTACCATGGAATTGACCGATGCAAAGGGGCTTAAGTTTCCTTTAAATGCAGTAATGAAATAGAATGATAGAAGTTGGAAGTGTATTACTGCATGAGGATGTAGTAAGAGAAAATTTTGTATGTAACCTAAGCAAGTGCAAAGGCGCGTGCTGTATTGAAGGCGACGCGGGCGCTCCGCTTAACCATGACGAGCTTGGCGTGCTGAAAGAGATATATCCTAAGGTGAAACCCTATATGACCGCCAAGGGCATAAAAGCGGTAGAAGACCAGGGTACACACGTAACCGACTTTGAAGGTGACTACACCACACCTTGTGTAGATACCAATAAAGAATGCGCTTACGTTACCTGGGAAAATGGGATAACCAAATGTGCCATTGAAAAAGCTTATGAGCAAGGCGCCATTACCTGGCAGAAACCAATTTCGTGCCATTTATACCCCATCCGTATTACGGCATACCCGGAGTTTGATGTGCTTAACTACGACCGCTGGAGTATTTGCAGCCCGGCATGTTCATTTGGTGACGAGCTTAAGGTAAAAGTACATGAGTTTTTAAAAGGCCCGCTGATTCGTAAATACGGTGCAGAATGGTATGCCGAACTCGAAGATTTTATGGATGGTGCAGATCTGTCACACTTGTAAAAATGAAAGCCCGGATTTTAACCACTATCCAAAAAATTGCATCAGGTAATCACGATTGCCTGGTTATAGAAGACCTGGACCAGACTGTTACCGTTAGTAATGATGAAGAGCCCGAAACGCTCCGGGATTTCATCCGCTCCGGCTTCGCAGATCTCGGCATCGAAATAGAATTTAGCGGCAAAGGCATCAATGAGCGCGGCGTAGTAATAGATATCGACGAAGACCGTTTCGAAGCATTAAACTTTGATGTTAACACGCTAAGGTTTGGGCAAACGGTGGTGAAGGCTTTGCAGTAGAGAGTCGAGAATTGAGAGCCTCAGGTTGTCATTCAGAGCGGCAGCGGAGAATCTTCTTCGTACTGTATGTTATAAACTATTTCTATCGAGAAAGATTCTTCATTACATTCAGAATGATAAGAATTAATTATCTCACAGGCGGCCAATCCATAATTTCCGTATTTAAGAACCTCCAACTTGGGTTTTCAAGTTCAATTAGCTTATTCTTTTTATTGCGAATCCAGCCTTTTATCTCTTTCTCTCTTTGAATTGCATGGTCGATATATTGATGTCTTTCGAACCATACTAAATAATAACACTTGTATTTACTTGTAAAACTGTTGGGCTGATCCAGCCCGAAGTAATGCTCGAATAACCTTCTATCAAGATCATTTGTTACGCCTGTATATAATACTCTTTTATTATAGCTCGTGAGGATATATGTGAAGAAGTTGTAATTAGGCATATCCTAAGTTAAAAAAACTCCACTTGTCATTCTGAATGTAATGAAGAATCTTCTATAATTTGTAAAGCAGCTTTACAGATCGAAGAAGATTTTTCGCTGGCGCTCTGAATGACAAAGGCGTTATTGATTAAAGTAAATTATAAAGTTTGTCATTCTGAATGTAATGAAGAATCTTCTATACTTTGCAAAGTAACCTTACAAATCGCAGAAGATTCTTCGCTGGCGCTCTGAATGACAAAAAAATGGCACCCGCAAATCGAGTACCATGAGAATATCTATTTTCCTGACTCTCTTTTACGATGCAATAATATGCGCGCCTTGTCTAGCCCCCAGATCTTTTACCCTTTGGGCAATTGTTGCGGCATCGTAACCACACTCGGCCCAAAGCTCGGGTTGTTCGCCGTGCTCAATGTATTTATCGGGGATACCTAAACGTACTACCTGTGCATTGTAATTGTTATCGGCCATAAACTCTAATATGGCGCTTCCCATGCCGCCTTCAAGGCAGCCATCTTCAACCGTGATTACTTTGCTGTACTTGGTAAATACTTCGTGCAACAGGGCTTCGTCAAGCGGTTTAACAAAGCGCATATCATAATGGGCAGGGTAGTAGCTGTCGGTATTAAGGGCAGCGATAGCTTTTGCGGCTTCGTTACCTATAGCACCAATGGTTAAGATGGCAACTTCTTCGCCATCACAAATTTTGCGGCCTTTACCTACTGGTATTTCTTTAAACGGACGTTTCCAATCTACCATTACACCATTACCACGCGGGTAACGGATCACAAAGGGGCCTTTGTCTTCCAGTTGGGCCGTGTACATCAGGTTACGCAATTCTTCCTCGTTCATCGGGGCCGATACCGTCATGTTCGGGATGCAGCGCATGTAAGCCAGGTCATAAGCGCCATGATGGGTTGGGCCATCGGCACCGGCAAGGCCGGCACGGTCTAAACATAAAACAACGTTTAGTTTCTGGATAGCCACATCATGGATCACTTGGTCGTAAGCACGCTGCATAAAACTGGAGTAGATGTTACAGAAAGGCACCAGCCCTTGTGTAGCTAAACCTGCGCTAAAAGTAACGGCATGCTGTTCGGCAATACCTACGTCAAACGCACGGTTAGGCATGGCCTTCATCATTAAATTTAATGATGAGCCAGATGGCATGGCGGGTGTAATACCCATAATTTTGCTGTTTTGTTCGGCAAGCTCAATAATGGTATGGCCAAATACATCCTGATATTTTGGAGGTTGTGGCTTTTCGTACTGTGTTTTCTTGATCTCGCCGGTAATTTTATCAAATAAACCAGGGGCGTGCCACTTGGTCTGGTCTTTTTCGGCAAGTGCGTAGCCTTTACCCTTTATGGTAACACAATGCAAAATTTTAGGCCCGGGAATCTGCGTCAGATCGCGGATCACTTTTACCAGGTGTTTTACATCGTGGCCATCGGTAGGGCCAAAGTATCTGAATTGAAGTGCCTCGAAGAAGTTGCTCTGTTTAAGCAAGGTTCCTTTGATGCTTTTCTCTAGTTTTTTGGCTATTTTAAAGGCATCGGGCCCAACTTGCGATAGTTTGCCTAATACAAATGCGATATCATCTCTAAAGCGGTTATAGGGCTTAGACGTGGTGATGTCAGTCAGGTATTCTTTTAGTGCGCCAACGTTAGGGTCAATTGACATACAGTTGTCGTTCAGGATCACTAAAATATTGGTGTTCTCGATGCCTGCATGGTTCAGCGCTTCAAAAGCCATACCGGCTGTCATAGCACCATCGCCAATAACGGCAACGTGCTGGCGGTCGTTCTCGCCCTTATAATGCGAGGCAACGGCCATACCTAATGCAGCCGAAATAGAAGTAGATGAGTGGCCTACGCCAAAAGTATCGTACTCGCTTTCAGTACGTTTAGGGAAACCGCTTAAGCCACCGTAAACACGGTTGGTGTGGAAGTTATCCCTGCGGCCTGTAAGTATTTTGTGGCCATAAGCTTGGTGGCCTACGTCCCAAACCAGTTGGTCGTATGGTGTATTTAAAACATAGTGTAAGGCAACGGTAAGTTCTACCACACCTAAGCTGGCGGCAAAATGGCCACCGTTTACCGACACCTCGTCAACAATATATTGACGCAGCTGCTGGCACACCTGCTCTAGTTCATCTTCGCTAAATTGCTTTAAATCAGATGGTGAGTTAATTTTCTGTAGTAAGTCGCCTGCGGGTACTTGCATTAAATCCTTTACGCTTTTGTAACTTACAAAGTAAGCTAAATATTTCCTAAAATAACTGACAATGAAGGTTAAAAAATGTTTCATGCAATCTGTGTTCGACTTTTAAATCTGAATAGCTTATTTTTGAGCGCTTTATGTCCGAAGATCATTTCGAAATAAAATTACCCCAGTTTGAAGGACCGTTTGACCTGTTACTGTTTTTTATCGAGCGCGATGAACTGGAGATTCGTGACATACCCATAGCACGCATTACAGACGACTTTTTGAGCTACCTACAGCAAATGACCAGCCTTAATATGGAAGTGGCCAGCGAATTTATCTTCGTAGCGGCAACGCTGATGCGTATCAAAGCCAAAATGCTGCTGCCGCGTTACGATGCCGAAGGGGGCAACGAGGTAGATCCTAAGGAAGATCTCATACAAAAACTAATAGAATATAAAAGATTCAAGCTAATATGTGAAGAACTGCGCCCCCTGGAAGAAGTAAGACTGATGCAGGAAAAACGGGGCAATATTTTGCATGATTTGCAGCAGGTAGAAGAAGTGCCCCTGCCCGGCGAAGAGTTAAGCGCTATAACATTATACAAACTGATGCTGGTGCATGACAGGTTATCAAAACGCTGGCTTACCCGCACCGAGCCGGTTAAACATACGGTAGTACAATATCCATACACAATAGAAAAACAAAAACAGGCCCTGACCGAATTACTGGCTATTAACAAAAGGCTGGAGTTTGCAACCATTTCCAAAATCTCAGAAAACAAAGTTCAATTTGTTTATAATTTCTTAGCTTTATTGGAAATGCTGCAGCAGCAATTGGTTCAAATTCAGGTAGGTACGGGCTATAACAATTTTTGGGTTTCGGCCGCAGATCAAGCTGAGCTCAACTAATAAGAACGCTGTTATTTAATTTTATGAAAAGAGACAAATTAATCTTTAACCTGCTTGACGAAGAGCAGGAACGTCAAGAAAAAGGTTTGGAGCTTATTGCTTCAGAAAACTTTGTTAGCAAGCAGGTAATGGAAGCGGCAGGTTCTGTTGCAACCAACAAATATGCCGAGGGCTTGCCGGGCAAACGCTATTATGGCGGTTGCGAAGTGGTTGATGAAATTGAAACCATTGCTATTGAACGCGCAAAGCAGCTTTTTAACGCGGTTTGGGCTAATGTGCAGCCACACTCTGGCGCACAGGCAAATGCAGCAGTTATGCTGGCTTGCTTAAACCCCGGCGATAAAATTTTAGGGTTCGACCTGTCGCACGGTGGTCACTTAACGCATGGTTCGCCGGTTAATTTTTCTGGCAAATTATATGAACCGCATTTTTATGGTGTTAAGCACGATACCGGTTACATAGATTACGAACAACTAAGAGCTGTAGCTTTAGAGCAACGCCCTAAAATGATTATCTGCGGTGCATCTGCATACTCGCGCGATTGGGATTATGCTTTTATTCGCCAGGTTGCAGATGAGGTTGGTGCTTTGGTACTGGCAGATATTTCGCACCCGGCTGGTTTAATTGCACGCGGTTTATTAACAGACCCGCTGCCGCATTGCCATATTGTTACTACCACCACCCACAAAACCCTGCGCGGCCCACGTGGCGGTATGATTATGATGGGTAACGACTTTGAAAACCCATGGGGACTAAAAACACCTAAAGGCGAAGTGAAAATGATGTCGCAACTTTTAGATGCAGCCGTTTTTCCGGGTACTCAGGGTGGCCCGTTAGAGCATATTATTGCTGCAAAAGCGATTGCCTTTGGCGAAGCATTGAGCGATAACTATATGAAATACATATTGCAGGTTAAAAAGAATGGTGCAGCTATGGCCGAGGCATTTATCAAGCTGGGCTATAACATCGTATCCGGCGGTACCGATAACCACCTGGTATTGATAGACCTGCGCAATAAAAACATTACAGGCAAAGCTGCTGAGAATGCTTTGGGCGAGGCAGACATCACCGTAAATAAAAACATGGTGCCTTATGATGATAAATCGCCGTTTGTAACATCCGGTATACGTGTAGGTACTGCAGCAATTACCACCAGGGGCTTCAAAGAAAAGCATATGGAAGAAATTGTAGGCCTGATAGACGCTGTTATTACTAACCACGACAAGGAACATTTCATTAAAAAAATTCGTAAAAGTGTTCACCTGCTTACTGAGAAATTTCCGCTGTACAAATAAGTTAAGAAAATGAAATGATTGATCGGCACCCCCTTCCCGCCAATGAAAAACAGAGATTAGAGGCCCTGCACTCCTATGATATTATGGATAGCCTGCCCGAAGAGCAATATGATGCTATCGTACGGTTAACCTCTTATATTTGTGAAGTGCCTGCAGCTTTTATTTCATTTATTGACGAGGACAGGCAGTGGTTTAAAGCTAAACGCGGTTTAGATTTTCAGTCAACGCCAAGGGCAGAATCATTTTGTAGGCACACCATTATGGGCGATACCCTGGTTGAAATACCAGACGTTACTAAAAGTGATCTTTTTGCCGATAGCCTGGTAACAACAGGCGAACTTAATATAAGATTTTATGCCAGTGCGCCTTTAGTTGACCCGCAAGGGTTTTCTATAGGCTCGCTGTGCGTATTTGATACCAAACCCAGGGCACTTACTGATATGCAGCGCGATGCGTTGAAAACACTGGCGACTGAAGTTATTTCTAATCTGGTATTACGTAGGCAAAAAAAGGAGCTCGAAGAGAACTTGCTTTGGCACAAGGAATTTTATAATCTGTTTAACAGTTCGCCAGAGGTTCATATTATTACCGATAACGAACTTAACATCCTGCTCATTAATGAAGCCGTAACTACCACGCTCGGCTATCAGCCCGAAGAAGCTGTTGGACAGCCAATCTGGAACTTTTTTCCGGAAGATAAGCGGGTAGAACTATTAAAGCTGATACGCGGTGATGCAGGCAACGGGCAGGCCTTTGAAATAGAAACGCCGATAATAACTAATAGCGGCAATTTAAGGTGGATTAGCTGGAGCGTAAAAGCATTTGGCGATAAATGGTATACCAGCGGCAGGGATATTACTGAAAACAGGAAAATAACCGAAGATCTGGAATTACTTTCGTTAGTAGCCAGCAAGGTTAATAATGGTATAGTAATCAGTAATGCCGACGATGTGGTTGTTTGGACTAACCTCGGATTTGAACAGATTACGGGTTACAGTGCCAATGATGTATATAACCGCCATTTAAGGGATGTATTAAAGGGCAAACTACCTGATTCTGCTTCGGTAACAGAATTTGATCATTTAATTGAAACAAGGCAGTCTTACGAAGTCGATCTTTTAATTAACCGGAAAGATGGGCCGCAAATATGGATCACTATTATTAACTCTGTGCTTCGTAATGAAGCCGGGGAGGTAGAGCGGCAAATTAGGATAATTAATGATGTAACAGACCGTAAGCGCACCGAGCAGGAACTGGAAATTCTGTCGTCGGCGGCAAGTAAATCGCCGAGTGGTATTTTACTGAGGGACAGCCAAGCCAATATAGTTTGGATGAATGAGGCGCTGGAGAAGATAACGGGGTATAAACTGTCGGAAATGAAAGGTAAATCTTTCGGGCAGGAATTACTGGGCCCCGAAACAGACCTTGAAGTTTTGCAGGCAGCTGCCGAGATGATGAAAAACCATACGCCTTACGAAATTGAGGTACAGTTGTATCGCCGCGATAAAACGCCGGTTTGGGTATTTTTATCGAACAGCCCTTATTTTAATGAAGCAGGTACTGTTGAGCGGCAAATAATGGTTGCGGTTGATATTACAGCCCGTAAAAAGGCAGAAGAGCAGCTAAACCTGTTATCGCTGGTAGCCAGTAACACACTGAGCGGCATTGTTATTAATGATAGTGCGGGCCAGGTAGAATGGGTAAACAGCGCCTTTACCAAAATTACGGGCTATACTGTTAATGATGTTGCTGAAAAACATTTGGGAGATGTGCTTAAGGGCGAACTTACAGATGTAACTATTATTGAAAAAGCGCGCGAGCTCTCCAAAAATAAGCAATCTTTTGAGGTTGATTTGCTGGTTTACCGCAAAGGCGGCCAGCCGGTGTGGATCTCGGTAATTAACTCGGTAATACTTGACCATAAAGGAGAAATAGAAAAGTATATTGAAGTTATTATAGATATAACGGCCAAAAAGAAGGTAGAGATTGAACTGATCTCGGCTAAGGAAGAAGCCCTGCAGTTGAGTAATGCCAAGGATATGTTTATCTCGGTAATGAGCCACGAAATTCGCACGCCGCTTAATGCAGTTATTGGCATGTCGCATTTGCTGATAGAGGATAACCCGTCTGAAGGGCAGATGGAAAATTTAAATATTCTTAAATTTTCTGCCGAAAACCTGCTGACGCTCATTAACGATGTGCTCGATTTTACCAAGATAGAGACCGGCAATGTAGAGCTGGAGAAAGTAAATATCAGCCTGAGAGAAATAGTGCATGGTGTAATGTCATCTATGCAATATAAAACAGGCAGTAAGGATATTTATTTGAAAGAGATTGTTGATGATGCCGTACCGCAACTGGTAATAGGCGATAAAACAAGGCTGACGCAAATATTATTAAATTTGGTAGGTAACGCTGTTAAATTTACTGATGCGGGTGGCGTTACCGTTGAGTTAAAGGTGATTGAACAATCTGCAAAAGATGTACGTATTAGGTTTGGCATAACAGATACCGGTATTGGTATCGCACAAAACAAGTTAAGTACTATATTTGAGTCTTTTAAGCAGGCCGAAACGGATACTACCCGTAATTATGGCGGCACCGGTTTGGGGCTGCCGATAGCAAAGCGGTTAGTAGAACTGCACGATTCTAGAATAAACGTTGACAGCGTACCTGGCCAGGGAACTACTTTCTGGTTTGCAATAACCCTTAATAAGGTTAAGGACGATGCCACAGCTAAAAACAACCAAGTGGAGTCAGGATTAAATTTACATGCCTTAGTAGTTGATGATAACCAAATCAACCGGTTACTAATTAATAAAGTATTAAAAAAATGGGGAGCTACTGCAGATTTTGCCGAAAACGGCGTACAGGCGGTAGATATGATTACAGCCAACCGTAATTACGATGTTGTGTTGATGGATATCCACATGCCCATAATGGGTGGTTTAGAAGCCGCGCAAGCAGTTAGGGCACTTCGGGATACATACTTTCAGCAATTACCCATTATTGCGCTTACGGCATCTATGCTTAATAATCAAATGAACCAGATTCATGAAGCCGGGATGAATGATTATGTGTTAAAACCCTTTGACCCTAAGCAATTGTTTGATAAGCTGAGCAAATTTCAAAAGCAATAAATTAAAGCATAAAAAAAGCAGGAATATCTTTCGATGATCCCTGCTTTAACTATCTAATAAACGCTCCGTGTACTTATACGTAACAAGCAGTTATAAAGGTTTCAGTATTTTTTCGATTTTTTTTATTTTAATTTTTCGTGCTGATTAATGCTGGTCCGGTATCTATAACAGTCTCCGTATCGGTACAATGCTGGTTATAGCTATGGCATAGTGAGCAGCTAATTTATAGCTTAGCTATTCTGCGTAAGCAATAGTAGCAATACTTAGTTTAACCCCTTCAATCTGCAAAAGTATTTGCCCGCACGATTCGAGGGTGGAGCCTGTGGTCATAATATCATCAACCAGTAAAATGTGTTTACCTGCTAATGCTTCCGGGTTTTTTATTACAAATACAGATTTCACATTCTCAAACCTTGCATACCTCGACTTTTGTGTCTGCGTTTCTGTGGCTTTGCTACGTACCAGGTTTTTGGCAGATACGATGGCCTTTAGCCGCTCGGCTAACCCGTTTGCAAAGTGTTCGCTTTGGTTATAACCTCTTTTACGCATGCGCGAAGGGTGCAGCGGTACAGGGATAATCACGTCAACCGATTTTAATTTGTCGTTAACAACAAGCTGGTTGCCGGCAATCTGGCCAAGCAGGGTGCCTATTTGTGGTTTGTTTTTATACTTCAGGTGGTGCATAAGGCGCTGCACTTTGCCGCCTTTAGTAAAGTAAAATAAGGCATAAGAGGCTTCTAATGCTATTTTACCCCAAAACTGCTGTGCTACAATATGATCTGCCTGTTGATGGAAATTGGTATATGGGAGGTGATATAAGCAATTGGTGCAAATCAGTTTTTCCTGCCCGGATAATTTCTCGTTACAAGCCTCGCACAACTGCGGAAAAAGTAACGACAAAAAATCCGCGAGATAGCCGCGGTTTAAATTCATAGGTAAAATGGTAAAAATATTACTAAAGGTCTAACCGGCTTCGGCTTTTTCTTTATCCTTTATGGCTAACTGGCCGCAAGCAGCATCAATATCCTTCCCACGGCTGCGCCTTACATTGGTTATTATGCCTTGCTTACGTAAATAAGCAGCAAAAGTTTCAATCTTATCACCATCTGCATTTAAGAATGCCGCAAAGCTAATGGGATTATACTCAATAATGTTAACCTTACATGGCAGGTGTTTGCAAAATTTAGCCAGTTCGGCGGCATCTTGCAGCGTGTCATTAAAGTTGTCAAAAACAATGTACTCGTAGGTAACAGCATTTTTAGTTTTGGCATAATAATATTTTAACGCATCAGCCAGTGCATCTAAAGAGTTTTGCTCGTTAATGGGCATAATTTCATTTCTCTTTATATCATTTGCCGCATGCAGCGATAATGCCAAGTTAAATTTCACCTGGTCATCACCTAGTTTTTTAATCATTTTGGCAATGCCTGCAGTAGAAATGGTAATGCGCCTTGGCGACATGTTAAGCCCGTCTTCGGCTGTTATTCTTTCTACCGATTTTAGTACGTTGGCATAATTGAGCAAAGGTTCGCCCATGCCCATATACACAATGTTGGTAAGCGGTACATTATAATTCTGTTTTGCTTGCTGGTCTATCAGCACAACCTGGTCGTAAATTTCGTCGGGGTTAAGGTTACGTTTACGCTCCATGTATCCCGTAGCACAAAACTTACAGGTAAGGCTGCATCCAACTTGCGATGATACACAGGCTGTCATCCGGTCATCAGATGGTATTAATACACCCTCAATTAAATGAGTATCGTGTAAAATAAAAGAATTTTTTATAGTTTTATCAGCACTAAACTGTGAGTTGTTGATTTTTACGTTATTAATGGTAAAATTCTCATCCAGTTTTTGACGAAGTTCTTTTGAAATATTGCTCATCGCCTCGAATGAAATACACGATTTTTGCCAAAGCCACTCATAAACTTGTTTGGCTCTGAAGCTTTTTTCGCCCATTTTTACAAAGTGCTCTTGCAGAGCATTTAAGCTAAGGCTTCGGATATCAATTTTACTTTTATTGCTGTTCACATTACAAAGGTACTGAATTTTAAAAAATTGATTTTTGAAACTCATCCTTTAATTGTAAAATTAAAAAACAACAACTGAGAGTTAATTGTGTTTATTTAGTTGGGATTGTGAACTACATTTAGGTTGTTGAGATGATATAGTAAGTTATTGTTTAAATGAAAAGTTACAGAGCCGATTACGTTTTTTCTATTAATGCCGATCCTATTAAAAATGGTATAGTAACTGTTGATGAATTTGGAAAAATTCTCTCAATTGGTAACCAACCAGCACATTCTGATGCCCCTATTGAGCAGC
The DNA here is from genome assembly GCF_001911425.1 of Mucilaginibacter polytrichastri. Classification (GTDB taxonomy): domain Bacteria; phylum Bacteroidota; class Bacteroidia; order Sphingobacteriales; family Sphingobacteriaceae; genus Mucilaginibacter; species Mucilaginibacter polytrichastri. The sequence goes on from NZ_MPPL01000001.1 coordinate 5,566,722, forward strand.
TAAGTGGTATTTTATGTCCGGGCTTCATTAATACCCATTGCCATCTCGAATTATCGCATCTTAAAAATAAGATTGCCAAAGGTGGCGGATTGGTAGAGTTTATTAAACAGGTACAACAGCACCGAAATGTTGACCCCGCTGAAGCTGCCGAAGCGGCCCTTAAAGCCGATGCCGAGATGTATGAAAATGGTATTGTTGCCGTTGGCGATATATCGAACAGCAGCCTTACCATTGAAATAAAAGCAAACAGTAAGCTTCATTACCACACGTTTGTAGAACTTTTTACTTTTTTGCCTCAAAACGCTAAATCAGCTTTTGATAATGGGCTGGAACTGCTAAAGCAGTTTAAACCACAAAGCGTTTCCATTGTGCCGCATGCGCCTTATTCGGTTTCTAAAGAACTGTTTAAGCTCATTCGCGAATACAGTGACACGCATGCCAATTTGCTTAGTATCCATAACCAGGAGTGCGAGGATGAGAATAAGCTCTACCGCTACAAAACCGGCAAGTTTTTAGATTTATACGATGGTTTTGGGATAGATATTAGTTATTTTAAACCACAGGCACGTAACTCGTTACAAACCATTATCCCTTTGCTTAGCAATAAGCAAAAAATATTGCTGGTACATAATACATGTACCAATTTAAAAGACATTTATTTTATTAAACGGTTTGACCGGATTATAAACTGGTGCTTTTGCCCCGGTGCTAACATATATATAGAGGGGCATTTGCCAAAAACAGAGCTGTTTATTGAACAGGGATTTAATATAACCCTCGGTACAGATAGCCTGGCCTCAAATACAGGGCTGGATCTGTTGGCCGAAATGAAATTACTGCAAGACCAGGTGCCAAGCCTTACCCTTAATAAATTACTGCAATGGGGAACTATTAACGGTGCCGAATACCTGGGCATTGATGACGAAAAAGGAACACTTGAAGTTGGCAAAACACCGGGCCTTAATTTAATTACCGGTTTAGACGGTTTTAAAATAACTGCCGATACAAAACTTAAAAGGATAGCATAAATTTCATTTTGGTTAATTAACTGTATTTTTGTGCCCATATGAATAAACATCTGGATATTGTAGTGCAGGGCAAAGTACAGGGCGTGTATTACAGGCATTCAACCAAAGCAGTAGCAGATCAATTAGGTATCAGAGGCTTTATTATGAACCAGGATAATGGTGATGTTTTTATTGCCGCCGAGGCTGATGCCATGATGCTCGAGATCTTTTTAGACTGGTGCAACAAAGGCCCCGAGGCTGCCCGTGTAAGCGCTGTAACCACAACCGACGGAGAATTAAAAAACTATCGTAATTTTGAAGTAGTGAAAAAATCACCGGCTGCTTAATCTGCTACATTAACCTTTTTTTGTATTGTCAACTGCTAAGAAATTTGTCGGCCAAACAGCTGTTTACGGTTTAACAACTATTGTACAGCGCTTGTTAAGTGCTATACTTACTCCGCTTTATACCAGGGCCTATTTACCCAAGGTTTATAGTATTTTTAGTACCATGTTTAGCTATGCCTCTATTATTCAGGCAGTGCTGTCATTTGGTATGGAAACCACTTTTTTTAGGTACTTAAACAAGTATGCCGATAAAAAGCAACAGGTTTACAACAACGGCTTCTGGGCTATCATCATTATAACGGGCTTCTTTTTATTAATTACCCTGCCGTTTACACATGCCATAGCAGGGTTAATAAAAATTGGTAACGATACCCCGCAAGGCGATTTTGAAACTTATATCAAATACTTTATAGGCATCTTGGTGCTCGATGCCTGGTGTGTTATTCCCTTTGCCAAGCTACGCGCCGATGGCCGCCCCATGCGATATGGGGTAATTAAGGTAGTTAATATTGTAGTAACTGTAATATTAAACCTGGTATTAATATTCGGCATCCCTTATTTAATTGCACACCATTTATCGGGCTGGCAATGGTATAGCCAGTGGTACAGGCAGGGCTGGGTTGGTTATGTGTTTGTATCAAACCTTGTGGCCAGCGTTATTACCCTGGTTATGTTGCTGCCCGAACTGCGTAAAATAAGTTTACAGGTTGACGGTGATATGTTTAAGGAGATGCTGGTATACAGCTGGCCCATGCTTGTTGCTAACCTGTCTTACATCGTTAACGAGAATTTAGATAAAATTTTATTAGGTAAGTTATTACCTGTCAATATCAGCGAGCACGAAGTGGGGGTTTATTCGGCTTGCGCACGGATCTCTATATTTTTAAGCCTCTTTAACCAGGCTTTTCGCATGGGTGCCGAGCCATTCTTTTTCAGCCACGCAAAAAATAAAAACGCGGGGCATACTTATGCACGTATAATGGACTATTTTGTAATTACCATGTGCGTAATGTTTGTTGCCGTAATTGCCAATATAGAAATACTGAAACATTATGTCAATAACCGGTCGTATTGGGTAGGGTTAGATGTGGTACCGCCACTGCTATTCGGCTATGTAAGTTTGGGTATTTATATGAATTTGTCAGTTTGGTATAAACTTTCAGACCAAACTAAGTATGGTTTGTACATATCTGGTATAGGTGCTATAATAACTATTATAATTAACGTTATTTTTATTCCGCGATACAGTTACATGGCATCTGCATGGGCATCATTAATAGCTTATGCCAGCATGATGATCCTGTCGTACATATGGGGGCAAAAAAATTATCCGATACCGTATAACCTTAAAAAAAATCTGGCGTATATTATCGCATCAATAATTTTGGTTGTGTTATCATTTGTGGTGTTTAAACGCAATCTTTTTATCGGGAATATATTACTGATCCTATTTTTAGGAGTCACATTCTTCAGCGAGCGTAAGGGTATTAAAAGTATATTGAGTAGAAAATGATCGTAAAAATTATCAATAAGTCAAAAAATCAGCTGCCGGGTTACGAGACCATTCATTCGGCAGGTATGGATCTGCGTGCCGACCTGGAAGCGCCTATTGTGCTGCAACCTATGGAACGTAAGTTAATCCCTACCGGTTTGTATATCGAACTACCGGAAAGCTTCGAAGCGCAGATCAGGCCGCGCAGCGGGCTGGCTTATAAGCATGGTATCAGCATTGTAAATTCACCCGGTACCATTGATGCCGATTATCGCGGAGAGATTAAAGTTTTACTGGTCAACCTGTCTACCGAAGCATTTGAAATTAATACCGGCGACCGTATTGCCCAGATGATTGTGGCCCGCCACGAAAAAGTAAGCTGGGAAGAGGCCGAAATATTAAATGATACCACCCGTGGTGCAGGCGGATACGGCCACACTGGTGTAAACTAAAGCCATGAACTTAAAGCTGACGTTGATTGGAATTGCTTTTGTACCGGCCCTGTGCCTGGCACAAAATACCGATAAAGGTGCTGTGGCGCAGCCCAGGCCCAAGGTAATGACATCAACCGATAGCCTGATGGTAAAGCAGTTGTATTTTACGGCCCTGCGCGAAAAAACAATTGAAAACTTTACCCTGGCCACAGAGCTGTTTACCCGCATATTACAAATTGATGCCGGTAATGATGCAGCCATGTACGAGCTGGCCAACCTTAAAAAATTAGCCAAAGACGAGCCAACTGCCGAACAATTATTAGAAAGGGCCACCACCCTTAAACCCGATAACGAATGGTACTGGGCGGGCCTTGCAGCCAGTTACGAGAAGAGTAATAGTATTGTTAAACTCGAAAACGTATTTACCCAGCTTATCAGGCTTAATCCGGATAACCCGGATTATTATATGGATAAGGCTAATGCATTGTCTATTGATAAAAAGTATGACGAGGCACTGGCTATTTATGACCAGCTGGAAAAAATTAGCGGGCCCACAGATGAACTGCTCATTAAAAGGCAGAAAATTTACCTGATGCAGGGCAAGATTGATAAAGCTGCCGCCAGTTTAAAAGAAGCTATGGCGGCCAACCCCGGCCAGGTGAAGTATTATTTGATGTTGGGCGAGGTATACAATTCTAACGGGCTGATTGATGAAGCACTAAGTACTTTTCAGAAAGCCGAGAAAATTGACCCGCAGAATGGATACGTACATCTGGAGCTGGCCGACATCTACCGCAATAAAAAAAGTTATGAAGCCAGCTTTAACCAATTAAAGATGGCCTTTGCTATCCCTGCTTTGGGTGTTGACCAAAAGCTACGGATCATTTTAAGCTATTTGCCCAAATTTCCGGACCCTAATGCCAAATCAAGTGCGTTGGAGCTGAGCCGGATAGTTACCGTTGCCCACCCAACAGAGTCTCGTGCGTTTGCCTTGTTTGGCGATATGCTTGTGCAAAACCAATTGTACAAAGAAGCCAGGGTGCAATACCAAAAATCATTGGCACTAAATGACCAGGTTTATGCCGTGCATGAGCAATTGGTAAGAATAGAGCTTGGCGATAACGATTTGAATGCTGCCATTAAAGATGGCGAAAACGCTCTTTCATTGTTTCCTAACCAGGCTTGGATGAATTACCTGGTGGGGGTATCATGGATGCAGAAAAAGAATTACAACAAGGCCCTGGGCTATATTAAAAATGTAACTTCATTAGAAGTTCAGGATAAGGACTTACTTTCGCAAAGTTATTCGGCCCTGGGCGATTGCTATCATGAAATGAAAAATGAGAAACAATCTGATGAATCGTACGATAAATCATTAAGCTACAATCCCGATAACGCTTATACGTTAAATAACTATGCCTACTATCTTTCGATAAGAGGAGTAGCCTTGGATAAGGCCGGGCAAATGTCAAAGCATTCTAACGAGCTGCAACCATCTACCGCATCTTTCCAGGATACTTACGCATGGATATTATTTAAGCAAAAAAAATACGCCGAAGCTAAAGTGTGGATGGAGAAGGCTTTGGTGAGTGATAAAGATCATAATGCCGTACAGGTAGAACATTATGGCGATATAATGTTTTACTTAGGTAACGTAGAGGCTGCTGTAGAAAACTGGAAAAAGGCCAAGGCATATGGAGGGCAGTCTACAGTTTTAGAGCGGAAAATAAATGAGAAAAAATATATCGAATAGTATCCTGCTATTAGGCAGTTTAATTATAATGGCAGGCTGCCATGCTAAAAAAAAGCTGGTTACCCGTACAGCGGTTGATAGCGCTGGTGCACATGCAGATGATGCCGCAAGCGCAACCCGCAAAAAGCTGGTGGCTATACGTGCCAAACAGGTAAACTTTAATACCTTCTCTGGCAAAGCAAAAACCAAGCTTAACATTAACGGCAATAGCAATGATGTTACCCTGAATATCCGCATTCTTAAAGGTCAAAAAATATGGGTGTCTATTACCGCTATTGCAGGTATAGAGGTAGCCCGAGCTTTAATAACCCCCGATAGTATATTGGTGATGAACCGTTTACAGGGCGCCTATCTAAAAAAGCCTTTCAGCTATATTTATACCTATGCCAGCAGGCAGGTAAACTATAAAACGGTAGAATCATTACTGGTGGGTAACGCTATCCCCGAAACATTGAATGATAACACTACCCTGCAGCCATCAAACGGCAACATTATACTGAATGGTACCCTGCAGGATCTGATCTATCAGCTTACCGTTGGCCCCGACCTTAAAGTGAGCAGTACTAGCTTAAGCAATCAGGAAGCGGCACAATCGTTACAAATCAATTATGGCAATTTTATACAGGCCACAAACCGGGTAATTCCGTCTCAGATCTCGTTTACATCCAAGGTAAAGGATAAAAATATCCAGGCCGATCTTAATTATTCGAAGGCAGATTTTGATCTTCCGCTCGAATTTCCGTTTAGCGTACCAAAGAGATTTTCTCTGGTAGATTAAAATTGTATTTTTGGTTTGATGAAATTTTTAAGATATCTATTCTTTTGCGTACTTGCTTTAACGGCAGTAAATGCCTTTGCACAAAGCAGTGCAGAACTAAAGCGCAAGCGCGACAAACTGAACGAAGAGCTGCAGCAACTGAATGATGAGTACCAGGAAACTGCTAAAAATAAAAAAACTACCCTCAAACAGCTCAATATTTTAAAGGCACAGATAAGCCTGCGCGAAGAAAAAATAAACGGCCTGAATACCGAAGTGCGCCTATTGGGTAACCAGATTAATGAGAATACCAACAACGTACACTCCCTGCAAAGCCAGCTGGATCAGTTAAAGAAGGAGTACGCTGCCATGATCGTTTTTGCCTACCATAACCAAAGCGCTTATAATAAACTGATGTTTGTTTTTGCTTCGCAGGATTTTAACCAGGCTTATAAACGCTTAACCTACCTGCAGCAATTTGGTACCTACCGCCAGCGCCAGGCCGAATCTATACAAGGTACACAGCACGAGTTAAAAGTGAAGATTAACCAGCTCGACCGTACAAAAGATGAGCAGAATAATCTGTTAAAAGACCAGGAAAAGGAAAAACAAACGCTTGGTAAAGAAAAGAATAGTCAGCTGGAAGTAATAAGTGACCTCTCTAAACACCAGGGCGAACTAAAACAACAGCTCAGAGATGCCCAGCAGCAAAAGGCAAAAATAGAATCGCAGATCAGGGTTGCTATCCGCAGAGAGGTAGAAGAAGCACGTAGAAAAGCTGAGGCCGAAGCCCGTGCCGCCGCCGCCCGTGCCGCCGCCGAAAGGGCGAGAGCCAATGCTGCTAACCCGGGTTCAGCACCAAAAGAAGCCCCTGTTGCTGCTAAAGCATCAACCAATAGCGAGTTGCTGAACGCAACGCCAGAGTTTGCCAAACTATCTAACGACTTTCTGGGTAATAAAGGCCGTTTGCCTTGGCCGGTTGCCAATGGGGTAATTACCCAAGAGTTTGGTTTAACCTATATTGAAGGGATAAAAACAGATAATCCGGGTGTGGATATTCGTACAAGTGCAGGAGCTGCTGTAAGGGCAATTTTCTCTGGCGAGGTTACCAGTGTAAACAATATCAGTGGTACTTATCTCGTTGTAGTAAGGCACGGTGAATATTTTACAGCCTACGCTAACCTAAAATCCGTAAGTGTATCTAAAGGAGAAAAAATTGGTATCAAGCAAAATCTGGGTACAGTAGCCACAGATGGAGCTACCGGCGAAACGCAGGTGCACTTTGAATTATACAAAGGGCAAAATGCGGTAAATCCTAAGTTATGGCTTGCCTCTCAATAATTTATATTAAACTTTGTAATACTTAAATTGTCTATATTTGTAAATTCATTCATTAATATGTTACACCCTGTATTATTATTTTTAAATATCGGTACATCCGAGATGATACTGATTATGTTTGTGGCGTTGCTGCTTTTTGGTGGCGAGAAATTGCCGCAAATTGCCAGGGGATTGGGTAAAGGTATCCGCGATTTTAAAGATGCCTCTGAAGGCGTTAAACGTGAGCTGCATAACCAGATCAATAACTTTGAAGAAAAGAATACACCTGCTGTAGCTCCAGAACCTGATAAAGATTTGCCGGTTGTGGCTAATACCGCACCGCTTTTGGATCCGTTTGCTGCACCTGCAGTGCACGGAGATACACATCCGGATGAAGTACATCAGTTAGAAGAGCATCATGAGGGCGCACTTGCTACAATTAATCAGCACAACGATGCAGTGCCTGTAAGCGAAAGCTATGCAGACCTGTCGCACCTGGTAACTCCAGCACACACAGAAGTTACACATGTTGCAGAAAACCATATCAACCTTTCGCACGTAAGTGAAGAACCAAAGGCTGAAGAGAAAAAAAGTTAAGGTACTAGAATATAACATTAATCATATAAATTAAATTATCATGGGTGGATTAGGCGCACCAGAAATCATTCTGATTATCATCGTAGTTTTGATTCTTTTCGGTGGAAAGAAAATTCCTGAACTTATGAAAGGTTTAGGTAAAGGCGTAAGAGAATTTAAAGACGCTACAAACGGCGATCATTCAGAACCGACATCTACTACCAGCAGCAGACCTGAAGAAAAAACCAACGTTTAATTACGTTCGTATTCTTCAATAACCGCTGGTTTGTATACCGGTTTAGTAAACTTATTGGTTGAAATATGCTTTCAACTAATAAGTTTTTTTATTTTTAGCCCATGGCTAAAACTTATACTTCTTTAAGTGAAATAAAGAACGGACTGCTGAATGGGGATATCACTGTAGAAGGCCTGGTAAAAAACTACCTGGCACAAATAGAGATCAATACACATTTAAACGCGTTTAATGAAGTTTTTGCAGACGAAGCACTTGCGCGCGCTGTTGAAACGGACGCGAAACTAAAAGCAGGTACCGCCGGTAAATTAGCCGGCATGGTAATCAGTATTAAAGATAATATTCTTTATAAAGGCCATAAAGCAACCGCATCATCCAAAATACTGGATAATTATACGGCCATATACTCCTCAACCATTGTAGAACGCTTGTTGGCAGAAGATGCCATTATTATAGGCCGTTGCAACTGCGATGAGTTTGCCATGGGGGCATCAAACGAAAGCTCTTACTACGGTGTGGTAAAAAACCATGCCGACGAAAGCCGTGTTCCGGGTGGGTCATCAGGCGGCTCGGCAGTAAGTGTGCAGGCCGGCATGTGCCATGCGGCCATCGGTACGGATACGGGCGGCTCGGTTAGGCAACCGGCTTCGTTTTGCGGTATGATAGGTTTTAAACCTACTTATGGCCGTATTTCACGCCATGGTATTATTGCCTATGCCTCATCTTTTGACCAGGTGGGCAGTATTACCCATTCTGTAGAAGATGCAGCCCTGTTGTTAGAAATAATGGCAGGTACAGATGCTTACGACAGCACACTTTCCAAGCAAGCTATACCCGCATACAGTACCGAACTTAAAACCACAACATCACCCAAAAAAGTAGCTTACCTGCGCGAAGCAGTGGAGCGGCCGGGGCTAGACCCGCAGATTAAAGACGCCTTATTAAAAACCATAGCCGATTTAAAGGCGGCAGGCAATATTGTAGAGCCGGTTTCTTTTGAATACCTGGATTATGTGGTGCCAACTTATTACATCCTTACAATGGCCGAGGCTTCATCAAACCTGGCCCGGTATGATGGGGTGCATTATGGTTATCGCAGCCCAAAGGCGGTAGATATGATGTCGACCTATAAACTTTCGCGTTCAGAGGGTTTTGGTGTCGAGGTAAAAAGGCGCATTATGCTGGGCACATTTATATTAAGCGCGGGCTATTATGATGCTTATTATACCAAGGCACAGAAAATGCGCAGGCTTATTAGGGAAAAAACGGAAGAGATACTGAACAAGTATGACTTTATATTAACACCTACTGCGCCCGAACCAGCGTTTAAGATAGGCAGAGAAGAGAAAGACCCTGTGGTATCTTACCTGGCCGATATATTTACCGTACAGGCATCGCTTTCGGGCATGCCGGCTATTTCGTTACCGGTAAAAAACACTACCGGCTTACCATTTGGTTTGCAACTGGTAGCCAAAAGGTTTGATGAGCAGGAATTGTTAAATTTCTCAAAAAACTTTTAAATATAAGTTAAAGTTATTAATTTAGTAAATCCAATTTTAGCCTTAGCACACAGGTATTTAAACAATTTTAATGATGAGATTTTATACTGTTGTTGCGCTCCTATTATTATCAAGATTAACGCTTGCTGCACCAGGTCCGCGCCTGCATTCAGATTCCTCTATCGTTTCTAAAACGTTTCAGGTTAGTCAGTTTAGGCGCGATACTTTAGTGGCGCTGCTTCCTGCTAGTCAGCTTGCCAGCAGCCAGGGCGGCTTTATGAAAAACCGTTTAGGTGCCATACAAAAAGAAGTGCCGCTGGATTATAACGAATTTGTACAAACCTATATAGATAATTATACCGGCCCAAACCGCCGCGAAGAGATGGGCCGGATTATGGGCCTGGCTAAATATTATTTCCCTATTTACGAAAAAGCTTTCCGCGACGCGGGAATCCCCGAAGAAATTAAATTCCTTTCCATTGTCGAGTCGGCATTGAATCCTAATGCGGTATCCCGTGTGGGTGCAACCGGCCCTTGGCAGTTTATGTCTACCACGGCGCGTACTTATGGTTTAAGCATCAACAACTATGTCGACGATCGCCGCGACCCTATCCAGGCCAGCTATGCTGCTGCTGCCTACATCAAGGATGCCTACCAGGAGTTTGGCGATTGGCTGTTGGCTATTGCGGCTTACAACTGCGGTAAAGGTAGCGTAGAGCGTGCCATACAAAAAGCCAACGCGATGGATTATTGGTCTATCCGCCAGTACCTGCCTGTAGAAACCCGTGGCTATGTACCGGCTTATATTGCCGTGGCCTATGTAATGAATTATTACGAACAGCATAAAATAACGCCGCAAGTATGCACCATGCCTATGCAAACCGATACTGTTATGGTCAACAAGTTTGTGTCGCTGGGTAATGTGTCGCGCGTGCTGGATATCAGTACAGAGCAATTGGCACTGTTAAATCCGTCATACCGTAAACTGGTAATTAACGGTACTGCAGCTGTGCCCCGCAGGCTTATTATTCCGCAAATCCCTAAAGAAAAATTCAGCGCTTTTTATGATGCGCTAAACGGTAACTCGCTTACTGTGCCGGCTACCCCTGTATTTGCCACGCAAGAGGTAGATGCCGGTGCCATAGATGCGATACCTGCCTTTCATACTGTTAGAAAAGGAGAAACCTTAGCCGGTATTGCCGATAAATTTGGGGTCGACCTGAGCGATCTTAAAGCATGGAATCACCTGCATATTAACAAAGCGGTACCCGGCCAAACTTTAAAGCTGAACCAGGACGGTGCTGCCGGCGCTGCCATGGCTTCAAAAGTTTCTAAACCAGCCATAGCCGCGGGTTTATAGTCTTAAATTTTCTTTGTAATTCATTAAATACCAAGGCGCATTATCCTTGTATTGCGTGTTGGTATTGTAGCTTACAGTTGAAAAAGAATTGTAATTTTACGACCTGAATTTGAGAAGATGAATAAAACGAACAGAAACCTCGACGCCCTAAATTATCACTCTAAAGGGCGCCCTGGCAAAATACAGGTAGTGCCTACCAAACCAACCAATTCGCAACGGGATTTAACCATGGCTTACTCGCCGGGTGTTGCGCAACCCTGTTTAGAAATTGCTAAAAACGTTGACGATGTTTATAAATATACTGCCAAGGGTAACCTTGTAGCTGTAATAAGCAACGGTACTGCGGTATTGGGTTTAGGCAATATTGGCCCCGAGGCCAGTAAGCCGGTAATGGAAGGTAAAGGCCTGCTGTTTAAAATCTATGCCGATATCGATGTGTTCGATTTGGAGATCAATGCTACCACTGTAGATGAATTTGTAAATATTGTAAAGGCCCTGGAGCCAACCTTCGGCGGTATTAACCTCGAAGATATTTCGGCGCCAACCTGTTTTGAAATAGAGCGCCGTTTAAAAGCCGAGATGAACATCCCGGTAATGCACGATGATCAGCACGGTACAGCCATTATTTCTGGCGCAGCCTTAATGAATGCCTGCGAATTGCAGGGAAAAAAGCTAAGCGAAATTAAAATGGTAGTTAACGGGGCAGGTGCTGCCGCGGTTAGCTGCTCAAAAATGTACCTGTCGCTGGGTGTTAAGCCAGAGAATATGGTAATGTTTGATATCAATGGGGTATTAGACCAAAGCCGTACCGACCTGGACGCGATGCGCCAGCAGTTTGCCACCAGCCGTACCGATGTTAAAACGCTTGCCGATGCCATGAAAGACGCCGACGTATTTGTAGGCCTTTCTGCCGGTAATGTGGTTAAGCCGGATATGGTGCGTAGCATGGCACCAAACCCTATTGTGTTTGCCATGGCCAATCCCGAGCCCGAAATTGATTACGAAAGTGCCATTGCCACTCGCGATGATTTGATTATGGCAACCGGCCGCTCCGATTTTCCTAACCAGGTAAATAACGTACTGGGTTTCCCATACATTTTCCGTGGTGCGTTAGATGTAAGGGCTACTGCCATTAACGAGGAGATGAAGCAGGCGGCGGCCATTGCCATTGCCGAGCTGACTAAAAAACCGGTACCCGAAGCGGTAAACCTGGCTTATAATGCCAAAAACTTAAAATTTGGCAGGGATTATATTATTCCTAAACCGATGGATCAGCGCCTGATCACCGAGGTATCTATTGCAGTTGCCAAAGCAGCAGTAGCATCCGGTGTGGCTCGTAAAGTGATTACCGATTGGGATGCTTATGCCGAAGAACTAAGAAGCCGAATTGGTAAAGACGACCGTATATTACGTAACATATCTATTAAAGCCAAAGAACATCCTAAACGTGTGGTGTTTGCCGAGGCCGATAATTATAAAATACTAAAGGCCGCCCAAATTGTTAAAGATGAGGGTATAGCTACGCCGATATTGTTGGGTAACATCGACAAGATTAAAAAGATTATGGAGGAGACGGAGCTTGAACTGGGCGACGTTCGCATGATTGATCCGCGTAAGGAAAATGCGCCTTGTGTGGAGGAGTATGCCAATTACTTATACAACAAGCGCCAGCGCCGGGGTATTACGCTATACGAAGCCCGCAAAATGATGTGGGACCGTAACTATTATGGTGCCTGCATGGTGCAATTTGGCGAAGCGGATGCGCTGATCTCCGGTTTAACAAAGAGTTACGGCAGCACCGTTAAACCTGCCCTGCAAATTATAGGTACCGAGCCCGGTGTAAGCCGTGTGGCTGGTATGTATATGATGATAACCCCAAAAGGCCCTGTGTTTTTTGGCGATACTACAGTAAACGTAAACCCAACTGTTGAAGAGCTGGTGGATATAACGGTACTGGTAGAGCGGTCTGTAAAACAGTTTAATATTCAGCCGCGGGTTGCGCTTTTATCATACTCCAACTTTGGCTCAAATGATGGCATCATTCCAGAAAAATCACGCGAAGCGGTAAAGATCTTACACGAGAAATATCCCGATATGATAGTGGATGGCGAGATGCAGGCCAACTTTGCTATCAACTCGGCATTATTAAGCGATAACTTCCCTTTTTCAACCCTTAACGGTACACCGGCCAATACATTAATATTCCCTAATCTCGAGTCGGGTAATATTGCCTATAAATTATTGCAGGAGCTTGGCGGAGCCGAGGCGGTTGGCCCCATCTTGCTGGGCTTAAGCAAGCCGGTACATGTGCTGCAGTTGGGCAGTTCGGTACGCGAAATAGTAAACATGGTTACTATTGCCGTATTGGATGCGCAGCAAAAAGAACAAAATGAACAATAAGCCAGATTGCTTTTTAATTTATATTAGCTGTAGATAAATGTTTGATTACATTGAAGGTAAAATGGTGTTTAAATCGCCGGCGTATGCAATTATTGATGTGGGTGGTATAGGCTACCACATCAATATTTCGGTTAATACGTACGCAAAACTTGGAGCTCTGAACAGCTTTAAACTTTATACATGGTTGCACGTAAAAGAGGATGCGCACACCCTGTATGGTTTTGCCGACGAAGGCGAGCGAAGGTTGTTTTTGCACCTGATCTCGGTTTCGGGTATCGGGCCAAATACAGCAAGGATGATGTTATCATCCATTACGCCCGAAGAGATACAAGATGCTATTGTAAAAGGCAATGTATCAACCATACAACGTATAAAGGGTATCGGGCCCAAATCGGCACAAAGGCTGATATTGGAATTACAGGATAAATTGAAAAAAGACGGCCCGGATACTTTGATAAACGTGCCGATAAATTATACTGTTAAAGATGAGGCCTTAAGTGCACTGATTATGCTGGGTTTTGCACGTAATATAGCCGATAAAGTACTGGACAGTGAGATAAGAAAACAAACCGGAGACCTAAATGTGGAGCAGCTTATAAAAGCAGCCCTCAAAAATTTATAGATTTATAGAAGAAACTTTTTACTAACCGCTTGATTAAAAACCTTACACTCAAAGCTGTAGTTTTTTTTATTCTGATTGCTGCTTTTGGCGGCACAAGTAACTCCTTTGCCCAGCAAAATCAAGCGGTAAACCTCAAAGACACCACTGCTGCAAAACAACCTGCCCGCCCGCCGGCCCGCAGAAAAGATTCTGTTACCGTACAACAATCATTGTATCCATTAGGTACACGCAACAGCCGTATGCTGGAGGGGGTATTAGAACCCGACCCTCCAAACCTGGTGCGCACCATTACTTATGACGCTGCAACCAACCGATATATATTGATTGAAAAGGTTGGTAACCTGTATTATAGAGCGCCGCAATACCTAACCTTCACACAATACCTCGACTTAATGCAGCGGCAAAACCAGCGGCAGTATTTCCAGCAGTTGTCTGATAACTATGCCTATGCTTCACAGCAGCCGGGTTTTATACCGCAAATAAACATCCGGAGCAGAACCTTTGAGCAAATATTTGGCAGTTCAGTAATTGATATCCGCCCGCAGGGATCGGCCGAAATGATTTTTGCAGGCCAGGTTAACAGTAACCAGAACCCGCTGCTTAATACCAAGCAGCGCAGTGTGTTCAATTTTAATTTCGATCAAAAGATCCAGATGAACGTGGTGGGTAATATTGGCGATAAATTAAAAATCTCTACCAATTACAATACCGATGCTCAGTTTCAGTTTGATAACCAGGTTAAGCTAGACTATACCGGCCATGCCGATGAGATCATTCAGAAAATTGAGGCGGGTACGGTAAGCATGCCGCTAAATACCTCGCTTATTACAGGTACGCAGGCCCTGTTTGGTGTAAAAACTAAACTGAAGTTTGGTAACCTCGATGTAACCAGTATTTTTTCACAACAACGGTCGCAATCAAAAACCATTACCATAACCAATGGGGCGCAACAGGGTAATTTTAAACTTACCCCCGCAGATTATGAGGCGAACAAGCACTACTTTTTAGCCCAGTTTTTTAGAGATAATTATAACAAGGCGCTGGCTAATATTCCCATTATCAGCTCTAACGTAAACATTACTAAAATTGAGGTGTGGACAACAAATCGCAGCAGTACCACAACAGACTCGCGCGATATCATGGCTTTCCTGGATTTGGCCGAAAACAAGCCGTATAATACTAATTTAGTAAGCGGGGCGGGCGGCTCGGGTTTACCGGCCGGTTTCCTGAGCAATAATTTTACGCAGCAATCTAATAACCTGTTAAAAAATATAAGCACTTTACCGGGTAACCCAAAATACACCAGTTCTAGCGCCATTGCACAGTACTTTCAGTCGAGCGGGGCTACAGATAACTACGCCAAGCTTACTTATGCCCGGAAGTTGACAGATAAGGAATTTACGCTGCATCCGCAGTTGGGATACATTTCCTTAAATTATCCCTTAAATAATGATGAGGTACTGGCTGTAGCATATCGCTACACCTATAACGGGGTTGAGTACCAGGTTGGTGAGTTTTCTACAGATGTGCCTGTAGACCCGGTTAACCCCAAAACACTATATGTAAAGTTGTTAAAAAATACAGTGTTAAAAACGGGTTTACCCACCTGGAAACTGATGATGAAAAACATCTATTCGCTTGGTGCATACCAGATCAGCCCTCAGAATTTTAAGGTGACGATTTCCCGCCTGGATGAAAAATCGGGTATCGCAAAGCCAATAATGGACGAGGGAACCAAAACCAAAAGCAAACTCTGGATTCAGCTTGCCGGGCTTGATAACTTAAACCAGCAAAATGATAAGGTACCCGATGGCTATTTCGATTTTTTAGAGGGCATCACTATCGATTCGCAAAACGGGCGGATCATGTTCCCGGTAGTAGAGCCTTTTGGTTCTGACCTGGCCAGGCAGTTTGCGCCGGGTGAAACAGATCTCATCAGCCGGTATACCTATCAGCCTATATATGACTCTACCAAAACCATTGCACAACAGTTTTTTCCCAATTTAAACAGGTATGTTATCCAGGGTACTTACTCATCGCAGGGTGGTTCAGAGTATCAGCTTAATGCCTTAAATATTCCGCAGGGCTCGGTAATTGTAACAGCCGGTAGTTTAAAGCTGACAGAAGGAACCGACTTTAGCGTAGATTATAACAGCGGCCGGATCCGTATTATTAATACGGCATTGCTGCAATCGGGGCAACCCATCAATGTAACGGTAGAAAACAATGAGCTGTTTGGGGTGCAGCAAAAAACCCTGTACGGTACCCGCCTGGATTATAAAATGAATAATAACCTGAGGCTAGGCGGTACTATTATGCACCTTACAGAGCAGCCCATTACACAAAAGGAGATTGTTGGCCAGGAGTCGATATCTAATACCATTTGGGGTATGGATGCTAATTATAGTTCGGCCTCGCGGATGTTAACGCGGCTGGTAGATAAAATACCCGGCATTAATACCAAGGCGCCATCATCTGTTACATTTAACGGCGAATTTGCCCAATTATTACCCGGTAGCCCGAGCGCACTAAACTTTGCAGGTTCAAAAAAGGGGACATCCTATCTGGATGATTTTGAAAACAGCACCTCGGTTATTGATATTAAAAGTGCAATTAGCTGGCAAATTTCGGGAACGCCGCAAATGTTTCCCGAGTCGCAAAGCTTCAATGATTTAAGTTATGGTTATAACCGCGCCTTGCTCGCGTTTTATAATATAGACCCTATATTTTATACCAATACCAGCACAGTATTAACAGGCAATACCAGGGCCGAACTATCAAACCATTATGTACGTGAGGTATTGCAAACAGAGGTTTTTCCTTACAAACAATCGGTAACCGGCACCCCGCTTATTTTGCCAACGCTCGATCTTGCCTTTTATCCTACCATACGTGGCCCGTATAACTATACCACAACAGGGATAAACAGCAATGGTACTTTGCAAAACCCGCAGAGTCGCTGGGGGGGCATGTTCCGCAAAATAGAGACCAATGATTTTGAATCGCTTAACGTAGCCTATATTTCATTTTGGGTGATGGATCCTTTTATTTACAAACCGCACTCTGCCGGTGGCGATCTGTATTTTAACCTGGGTAGTATATCTGAAGATATTTTGAAGGATGGCCGTAAAGGTTTAGAAAACGGCTTGCCTGTAAACGGCGATCTAAGTACAGTTGACGAAACCACCTGGGGCCGTGTACCACGTTTACAGCCGGTTATCAATGCTTTTGATAACGACCCAAATTCGCGAAAGTTGCAGGATGTGGGTTTGGATGGTATGAATGACGTTGATGAGCAAAGAAAGTTTGCGCCATTTGTACAACAGGTAAAAGGTGCTTTAACAGCCACAGCGGCTGCGGCTGTAACCGCCGATCCATCGTCTGATAATTATGTATATTATCGCGGCCCGCAGCTCGACCAAACCAATGCGGGGATATTGCAGCGTTACAGCAAGTACAATAATACAGAGGGTAACTCTAAAACGGCAGAGCAATCAAAGGCCGATCTGGGCCTGGAAACATCGGCTTCTACTTCACTGCCAGACGGTGAGGACATTAACCGGGATAATGACATGAGCCAGGATGATGAATACTTTCAGTACAAAGTATCCATGCGCCCGCAGGATTTAACGGTTGGGCAAAACTTTATTAATGACAAAATTACATCGCAGGTAAAGCTGGCTAATGGTACTACACAAGCTGTTACCTGGTATCAGTTTAAAATCCCTATTGCTAATTACACTTCTAAAACCGGTAATATCGAAGATTTTAAAAGTATCCGTTTTGTGCGGATGTTTATGACCAACTTTGCCGATACTGCCGTTTTACGTTTTGCCAGCTTACAGTTTGAACGGGGCGAATGGCGTAGTTTTAACTCTGAGAATAGCAATGTAAATGTAATTGCCGATCCGGCTATCGTAAACCCACCGCTGGATAATTCGAATTTAGATGTAACTACCGTAAGTATTGAACAAAACGGTACACGCTCGCCTATACCATACGTTGTGCCGCCGGGTATTACCCGCCAGCGCGATTACAACAATTTGCAAACCAATACACAGCTAAATGAGCAATCGCTTTCGGTTGGGGTAACCAACCTGCGGGATGGCTACTCGCGGGCAGCCTACAAATTGTTTAGTACCGACCTGCGATCGTACAAAAACATTAACATGTTTATCCATGCCGAAGGCACTTCGGTTAAAGATAATGACCTAAGCGCCTTTATCCGCCTGGGGGTGGATTACCAGGATAACTATTACGAATATGAAATTCCGCTAAAGGTAACACTGGCCAATACCAGCGACCCCAACGCGATATGGCCGGATGTAAACAGCTTGAACATAGCGCTCGACCTTTTAACCAATGCTAAGCTGGCGCGTAACCATGCCAGGCTTAACGGGCAGCCATGGCCACTTACAGTGCCCTATACCTTAATGGACGGCAAAAATAAAGTAACTATTAAAGGCCAGCCGGATCTGAGCAGGCTGGTAACGATTATGCTTGGGGTGCGGAACCCCTATAAAGGAAGTAATACCAATACTACAGACGATGGGATGGATAAAACCGGCATTGTATGGTTTGATGAATTAAGGCTTACCAATTTTGATCAGCGGGGCGGTTGGGCAGCAACAGCCAGGGTAAATGCAAAGCTGGCCGATTTTGCTGATGTTACCGTAGCCGGAAGTAAGAGTACTGTTGGCTTTGGTACAATAGACCAAGGCGTGAGCGACAGGAGCAGGAGTGACAACCAGGCTTACGATGTGGCCACAAATATGGAGCTTGGCAAGTTTTTTCCGGATAAGAGCGGGATCCATATCCCGGTTTTCGTAAACGTATCTTCACAGATGAGTATGCCGCAGTACGACCCATCGCAGCCTGATATCTTACTGAAAACTTCGCTCGACGCAGCAACGAGTCAGAAAGAACGAGACTCGATAAAAAGTGTGAGCCAGGATTACACCATACGGAAAAGCATCAACCTGACCAATGTACATAAATCTAAAACTACAGCATCTGCACCCAACCATTTATGGGACATTGAGAATTTTAATACTACGTTATCATACAGCCAATATGAGCATCATGATTTTACCACGCAAAACGACCTGGAAAAAACTTACCACGTAGCGTTTGCCTATAATTACAATAATCAGCCTAAATATTACAGCCCTTTTGATAAGGTGATCAAAAATAATATGCTGGCGCTTTTCAGGGATATTAACTTTAGCATCCTGCCATCGAGATTAAACCTTGCCATTAATTTCGATCGTTTTTACTCGGAGAATACCCTGCGGAATAACGACCCGAATAATTATATCCCGATACCTACAACGTTTAATAAAAACTTCCTGATAACTCGCGTATATGGCATAGGCTGGAACCTGACCAAAAACCTGCAGATGGATATTGATGCTACCAACCTGTCTGTAGTTGATGAACCTGCCGGCCGTGTTAACGGCCTTAAGCGCGATACCCTATGGGACAACCTATTGAAACTGGGGCGCACCACCAATTATAACCACACGCTCAACTTTAATTACAACGTGCCGTTTAACAAAATACCCGGTTTAGATTTTATGACCATGGTGGCACGTTACAGCACACACTTTAACTGGCAAAGCCAGCCCGAGTTTGCGCTCAACAGCTCGGCATATGATGTGGGTAACAGTATCCAAAACTCGCGTACGGTGCAGTTTAACCCAACGTTGAACCTCATGACGCTGTATAACAAGTTTGGTTTTATCCGCAAATCGGGCAATAATCAGCTGGATAAAAAGGGCGGCGGTTCGGCAGCAGATTTCTTTATAGGTGTTTTAACCAGTATTAAAAACATAAGCGGTACCTATACCCGTACAGAAGGTACATTTTTACCGGGCTATCTGCCGCAATCAAACCTGGCAGGGCAGGATCTTAATTATAATGCGCCGGGCATCGGTTTCTTGCTGGGCAGCCAGGCCGATTTGCGCACCAAAGCAATAGCCAACGGGTGGATCTCTACAGATACGTTACAAAATCAGCTTTATGTAACCACACTTAATGAGGATATGCACTTTAGGGCAGTAATAGAGCCATTTAAAGATCTGCGGATAGAACTTACCGCTCTAAAAACACAGGATAGGACTTACCAAAGTAATTTTAAATACGATGTAACCACCAATAGCTTTCAAAATCAAAGCCCAATTACATCTGGCGATTACAGCATATCATACATGACCATAGCTACCGCATTCTCCAAGGTATCCGGGGTTGATAATACATCAAAGCCATACCAAAAAATGCTGGATAACCGGGCTATTATTTCACAGCGGCTTGCCCAGGCAAATCCAAACTCTAAGGGGCAAACAAACGGGTATGCCGATGGCTATAGCGCTACCCAGCAAAATGTACTGATCCCGGCATTCCTTGCGGCTTACGGGGGTAAAAATGCATCCAGCGTGAGCCTTAATAATTTCCCGGCCATACCGATACCCAACTGGCAGATCACCTATAATGGCTTAAGCCGATTGCCTTTTTTCCAGGAACTGTTTGATTCGTTCGATCTGCGAAACGGCTACAGGGCCACATTTACCGTAAACAGTTATAACACGTTACTGCAATACAAAGAGCAAAATGGCGCTTCTTTTGCCCGCGATGTAAACAACGACTTTTTACCGTTCTACCAATTTTCGCAGGTTACTATATTTGAACAGTTTGTGCCTTTGCTGGGGGTCGATATCAGGTTTAAAAACAATGTAACCACCAATTTCGAATACCGTAAAAGCCGTACCTTAAGCCTAAGCCTGCTTAACAGCCAGCTGGCCCAGCAAAACGAAAATATTGTGGTGTTTGGCTTTGGCTACCGTACCCGTAATTTCAGGTTCCCGTTTGGTTTGTTTAGTAATATGAAGCCCAATAATGATGTTAACTTTAAGCTGGATATTGCAGTGCGCGATAACAAAACGCTGATATACCGCGCCGATATTGTAAGTGCCGAAATATCGTCGGGTGCGCAGAATATTACCTACAGGCCGTCTATTGATTATGTGATCAATCAGCGGTTTAATATGAGCATCTTTTACGATTCTAATATTACCAAGCCTTATACATCGCAGTCATTTAATACCGCTTTTAGCAACTTTGGTATCAACCTAAAACTATTGCTGCAATAAAAAAGCACCGCCGTTACCGGCGATGCTTTGATTTGAATTTTAAGCTGATTACATTTTTTGTACGCTGCCAGAGCCTACTTTGTGTTTAGTAACTTCGGCATTGCCGCTATAATACACATTACCTGCACCCACTAAGGTTGCGTTAATAGACTTGTCGGCTTTGATATAAACATTGCCAGAACCACTAATAGTAATTGAAGCAGTTTGTGTACTGAAGTTCTTGGCTTTAATTTCTCCCGAGCCGCTGATAAAAGCACTTACCGAAGCAGCGCTTCCGCTGATATCAATACTGCCCGAACCGCTTAACCTGGTAGTAAGTTCGTTGCTAACCTTTGCAGTAGGGATAGTAATCGTGCCAGAACCGCTTAGGATAGCTTTAAAATCGCTGGCGGTAACGGTACCTTCAACAGTTGTATTGCCGGAACCGGCGTTGGCTATCGAAGACAATGTGCGGGCATAAATAGTAACGTCGGCTGTTTTAACATGATAGTCTTCTCTTTTTAAACTAAAGCCGGGCCTTTTAAAACGCACCGTTAATGAGCCGTTATCAACTACGGTTTCTACCTTGTCAATATATTCGGCATCAACGCTTAGTTTAACACCTTCTTTATTGCCCAATATAACACGTACCTTAAACGGGCCTGCAATTGAAACACCGCTATAGCCGGCAACATCGCGTGTTTGCTCGGTTACAGCCTGGGCCGAAACATGTAGTGCTGAAGCCATAAATGCTATGGCTGATAATAAAGTAAAAGCAAATTTTTTCATAATGCGATATTCGTAATTTTATATAAGACGTAAAAAATGATAAACAGTTGCGTTGGTTAACTGCTTTTTTGGATTGAGGGGAAGCGTTTTACTCAGCAATTAATTATTTGCCTTTTTAGAAGCTTCTTTTAATTGGCGCTTCATTTCCTTTTTTTGCATGCGGATTGCCTTTTTCTGTTTGCGTTCAATCACATTTTGTTTGTGTTGGTCTAAACGGGCTTTCATGTTTTTTTGCGAAGCATCATCAAGCCCAAAACTTGGTTTAATGCCGGCTAGCAAGGTATGCCATGCGGTTTTAAAGAATGGATATTCAACAGGGCGCTGATAAACTACCGGGATTGACCGTGGCTGGGCATTGTCATTATCGGGATTGTTGTGTTTAATAATAAGCGCATTGGCAAAAAACGAGGCAATGGTCATGTGCCGCATTTTAAGTTTAGTGGTATCGGCCTTTAGTAGTTGTACTTTTAAATCGTGATACAATAAGGTAACCTTGCCGGTGGCACCATCACTGTTGCCATGCATGTCAAAAGATAAACTGTTTAGCCTGCCCGATGTAATGAGTACTGATGCCAGTGGTTTAGCAGCAGGGTTAATAGCAGGCAGGTTCATGCTGCCCAGTTTGCCATTGTAGCTATACGAGTGTAATTTATCAGTAAGGTTAAAGTTAAAATCAACATCCAGGCTTCCCTTGTTCATAAACAAGGTATTGAGCTGTATTTTACAAATGTTGTTTTTTACCAATGCTGCAGAATCATTGGTAACATTATAAAGATGCCCTTTTACCCGGTTAAACTTTATGATGCCTGCTCGTTTAGTTTTAAGGTTATACTCTTCGTAGCTCGCGTTTATACCGTGCAGGCTAACGGTATCAATTTTAATATCGGGCAAAAAGAAAATAGCAACATTAGGGAATGTGCGGATCTTGTCAGTTTTTAAACCTCTGGGGTCAGTGCGTGGGTTGCCGAAGATATTGATAGCGCCGTTGGTTAAAATGAGATTCGAAGCGTTTACCGTGTGATATTTATTATAAATTTCGAAATCGAAATTATTGAGTTGCAACGAGTCGAGGTGCGATACAAACCGGTCTCTGTAGGTGTGTTCAAAAAACTCGTCGGGATCGCGGGTGGCTATTAACGAACAATCGTAGGCATTAAGCTGCGATGTACGGGTAGAGAAAGTAAGCTGTTTGGCCTTGTACTTATACAGCCCATTTGCAGATTGCCCGATATAGTTATTAAGCTCGGCATTCATTTCGCGGCAATATAAAAAGCGGCTTTTATCAAACTGCGTAGCCGAATCAATCAGCAGGTCAATTGCATTTAAGTTGAGGTCATTCAGTTCAGATACGGCAACCTTTGGCCCCTTGTGGTTTTCGTACCGCAGCTTTACATCGTTAAGCATCACCTTGCCAATGTGGATCATTTTTAACGATTTTGATATCTGCTGATACAGCGTGCGCTTATCTTTAATTACAGTGTCTTTGGCGTGGTTAAGCTGGTAAGATACCCGCAGTGAGGGTGCGCTCAGTACAATTTCGCCAATATCTAACTTGTGCTTAAAATAAAGGCTGAATGGGTGGATCTGCTTTAAGATTAGTTTTTTTACATGCAGCTCATACAGGTTATTAGGTGCCAGGTGCGCTTTTTTAAGGGCCAGGTATACGGCAGTGTCGGGCTTTAGGGTAATATTATAGATAACAATCTGGCCTTTTAATACGTGTAACTGCGCATCATCAAAGTTAACCTGGTACAGGCTATCGGTACTGTTGGTAACAGTACTCTTTAACTTGTCTGACAATATGGGCGACCAATACCTGTTGACCAGCATGGCGGCTATTAAAACCAAAATTGTAATGACGAGCAGCGAGAAAAATAATACTTTGTGCCATGTGCACTTTAAAAACTTTAACGCCATTAATTATTCCTGGTTTACTTTTTTGTTAGCCCGTTTTAGCGGCTTATCTTTTTACTTTTTTACATTTTCCGCGATGCCTGTTCGCGCCTCTTTAAACTTAGGAAATTTATCCCTTACATTGGTAATACTGGTTTATTATTAACGGCTTGTTTACTAATAACGTTTGTTTGTAGGTAAATAGCAATCACACTCATAAATATCTTTTATTAATTTATCAATCAGCTTTGTAGGCAACTGTATAATCATCATTTTGTTAAAAGCTGACAAACTGTCATTGTGTATTTGTTTTTTATGTATTTTTGCAAACATTTTTAATTGATAATACTGATGATGGATTTGGTACTTCCGGATAAAGCGCATGATGAGGGCAGGCAGGGCGAGGCTTTAATGCTGGAGACTGCTGTTACAAAAAACGGACGTAAACTATACATTGAAAGCTATGGCTGTGCCATGAATTTCTCTGATAGCGAGATCGTAGCATCTATTTTATTAGATCAGGGTTTCGAAACTACCAATGATTATACAATTGCTGATGCCATTTTTATTAACACCTGCTCTATCCGCGAAAATGCGGAGGTGCGCGTGCGTAACCGCCTTAAAGAGTTTAAAGTTGCCAAGCAGCGTAACCCCGGTATGGTGGTAGGGGTATTAGGCTGTATGGCCGAACGCCTGAAAGCAAAATTTTTAGAAGAAGAAAAACTGGTAGACCTGGTAGTAGGCCCCGATGCCTACCGCGATTTACCAAACCTGATAGAGCAAGCTGATGGAGGACAGCGTTCGGTTAATGTATTGCTATCCCGCGAGGAAACTTACGCCGATATTAGCCCGGTAAGGCTAAATACAAACGGTATTAATGCCTTTGTATCAATTATGCGCGGTTGCGATAATATGTGTTCGTTTTGCGTGGTGCCGTTTACCCGTGGCCGCGAACGTAGCCGCGATGCCATATCTATTGTAAAAGAATGTACCGACCTGTTTAACGAAGGCTACCGCGAGGTTACTTTGCTGGGGCAAAATGTGGATTCGTATAAATTCACCCCTCCCCAACCCT
>NZ_MPPL01000001.1:5591435-5648376 GCF_001911425.1 Mucilaginibacter polytrichastri
CCCAGAGGAGAGGGGGCTTGCCGAGCAAATAGGACAATCAAAAGTCCTCCCCGAAGGGGAGGATTTAGGAGGGGTTGCTATTATTAACTTCGCCAACCTGCTCGAGATGGTAGCGCAGATCAATCCCGAGTTGAGGGTTAGGTTTTCTACCTCGCACCCTAAAGATATTACTGATGAGGTGTTGTATACCATAAAAAAGTATGCTAACATCTGCAAATATATTCACCTGCCAATCCAGTCGGGCAGTACCCGTGTACTGGATATTATGAACCGTACTTATACCCGCGAGTGGTACATGAACCGCATTGATGCCATCAGGCGGATTATGCCGGGTTGCGCCGTATCAACCGATGTAATTACCGGTTTTTGCAGTGAGACGGAAGAGGAGCATGCCGAAACATTAAGCATGATGGATTATGTTAAATTTGATTTTGCTTACATGTTTATGTACTCTGAACGCCCCGGAACACTGGCTGCCAAACGCTATGCAGATGATATCCCCGAGGATGTGAAAGCAAGAAGGCTGAATGAAGTGATAGCCAAACAAAGAGAGCATGCGCATTTACGCCTCTTAAATAAAATTGGTACCATACAAAAGGTATTAATAGAAGGTTATTCAAAAAAATCGGCAAACGACTACTGCGGAAGAAGCGATGAAAATTCGATGGTGATCTTCCCGGTTGACGAACGCTACAAACCAGGGCAATACGTAAACGTTTTGGCCGAACGATGCACAACAGCGACTTTAATGGGAGTAATTGTTGATTAAGTAAATTGGGTTGCTTGAGTTGATGAGTTCTGAATTAAGCAACTTACTCACTACTCACTAAATCAACCACTCACTAATTCCAAACTATGGACGTTCAGGAAATTAAACAACGCTTTGGTATCATTGGCAATTCGCCGCTGTTAAACCGGGCCATAAATATAGCCAGCCAGGTGGCGCCTACCGATATATCTGTATTGATAACCGGTGAGAGCGGCAGTGGTAAGGAGGCTTTTTCGCATATTATACACCAGCTCAGTCCGCGCAAGCACGGGCCGTTTATTGCGGTAAACTGCGGGGCTATCCCCGAGGGGACTATCGATTCGGAACTCTTCGGGCACGAAAAGGGAGCCTATACCGGTGCCATTGGCGAGCGTAAAGGCTACTTTGAAACCGTTAATGGTGGTACCATATTTTTAGATGAAATTGGCGAAATGCCCCTGGGTACCCAGGCCCGTTTGCTAAGGGTGCTGGAATCGGGCCAGTTTATACGCGTGGGGTCGTCAAAAGTAGAGAAAACCAACGTGCGTGTTATAGCAGCTACCAACGTAGATGTTTATGATGCGGTAAAAGCAGGCAAGTTTCGGGAAGATTTGTATTACCGTTTAAATACCGTGCCTTTGCGCATACCGCCATTGCGGGATCGTAAGGAAGATGTTTATTTGCTGTTTCGCAAGTTTGCGTCAGATTTTACAGATAAATACCGCACCCCGGCTATGCAGCTTGATGAAGATGCGCAGCGGATACTGGCCAATTATTCGTGGCCGGGTAATGTACGCCAACTCAAAAATATAGCCGAGCAATTGGCTGTTTTAGAGAGCGACCATACCATAACCGGGCAAACACTGTTGACCTATATCCCTAACGAAGGCCGCAATTCTAACCTGCCCATGCGGATAGACCAGCCTAAAGAAGATTTTTCTGAACGCGATATCCTGTACAAAGTACTGTTTGATATGAAACGCGACATGGTAGAGCTGAAAAAGCTGGTGGCCGATATGATAGAGCATGGTGGTGCTGCGCCAACGTTTGCTAACCATTCGCAAACCATTAGCCAGTTGTACAGGGATATTGAGATACCGAATAACCAGGACGCACAATTTACTTTGCAGCAACCCGTTACAGCTAATAATAACAATGGTAACGGCAGTAACGAATCATTTATCACCCCGCACGCCGAGGAGGTAGAAGAATCGTTATCGCTGATCGAGAAAGAATCTGACCTGATCCGTAAGGCTTTGAAAAAACACAAGGGCAAACGTAAGCTGGCCGCCAATGAATTAGGCATTTCAGAACGTACCCTGTACCGAAAAATTAAAGAATTAAATTTATAAGCATGTTCAAAAGAGCGGCGTTTTCTGTTTTAATTATCGTGGCTTTAGCCTGCGTAAGCCAGTCATGCGCTTACAGGTTAGATGCTGCCTCTATACCGGCGGGCTTAAAAACCATTAATGTGCAGTTTTTTGAAAACAATGCGCCGTTTGTGGTAAACAACTTAAGTCAAAACTTTACAGAGGCTTTGAAAAATAAGATCCGTTCGCAAACCCGCTTAAGTATAGTAAGGGGCGAGGCCAACGCAACCATGTCTGGTGCTATTGTGGGTTATAGCATTGCCCCGGTATCTGTACAGGCTACCGGTACCACTTCTGCGCCACCAATTGCAAGCGCCAGCCGTTTAACTATTACTGTAACTGTAAAATACGTTAATGACATTGATAAGAAGCTTAATTTCGATCAGTCTTTCTCGCGTTATGCCGATTTTAAAGGAGATCTGGGTACCCAGGAACAGAATGTTATAGCCCTTATATTGCCGCAGCTAACCGAAGATATTTTTAACAAAGCCTTCTCCAATTGGTAGGTAATTAGTACTTTCAACACGTGGAGCAACAGGTAAATGATAATTTGGCGGAGGCCTTGTGGAGTGTGTTAGCCAACCCGGCTGATACCCAGTTGCATATTGACGAATTAAAAAGTTTAATGAGCCAATACCCGCAAAGTAATTTGCTGCATGTATTGGCCGCAAAAGGTGGCAACGGGCAATTTGCCGGTAATGCAGCCGTATATTATAACGGAGAATCTTTATACAAACTCACTAATAATAATGAGCCATTGCCCGCTGTAAATACAGCGCAGGTTGTAAATTTAGATACCGCTGTTTTTAAAACTGCTTCTTTTGCCGAATCTGTAATTGAAGAACCGATTGCAGCGCAGGATGCCCCGATAGAAGCGCAAATCCAGGTTGAACATGTTGATAATACGCCGGAACTTGAAACTAATGCGCCAGCGGTTGAAGAAATGCCGGTTGTAGAGAAAGCAATTGAAGAAAATGTTACTCCGGAACCGGTAGCCGAAGAGCCGGTCGCAGAACCTGAACCGGGTCTTGTTGGTCAGGATGATGCGGCTGCAGTACCCGAACCTACCCTTAGCGATTGGCAACCAACCCCAGCCAACATTAACCCGCCTGCCGAGCCTTTGTTCTATGCCAGTAATTACAAGGCAGAAGAGCCCGCACCAGTAGAGGACGTTAAGCCGGCAGCACCAGAACCCGTTGTAAATACGGCCCCCGTAGTTTCTGAATGGCAAGCTGTGCGTTACGAAGATGTTGCCGTTAATAATAACGGCGAGCATCATCCCGAAGCGCAGAAAGAAGCAGAACCTGCAGAAGATGAAGTATATGACGAGATTGTAAGTATTGATGATATTTACATAGCGCCCATAGCAGTAACTGAGCAAGCCCCTGCACCGGCCGTGGCAGAAGAGCCTTATTATACCAACTACACCGAGCAGCGTAATGATGAGGTTATTATACCTGCGCCCACAACGCCGAAGCCGGAATTTAACCTCGAAGACCAGATCACCGAGAGCATTTATGCTACCGATTATTTTGCTTTTAAGGATGCCCTGCTGGAAGAGCCGGCAGTACAACCAGAGCAACAGGTAGCGCAGCTGGAAGCTGCGCAAGCAGACGAAAACCAAACCATGGCTAAATACCATGATGATAATTTGCCGTATTCTTTTTTATGGTGGCTGGATAAAACCCGCCGCGAGCATGCCAACATGTATCAGCCCTATGCCAAGCCTTCGGCCTTGCCTGCAATGGAGAGCCTGGCTGATGAAAAAGAAGCACTGGGCTTATCGCTGCCGGATACTAAACATAAGGAAGAAGAGATCATTGAACGCTTTATACAAGCCGAGCCCCAGATTAAACCACCGGCAGGTGATAAGCTGGATAACGAAAACAAAGCACGTAACAGTGCCGAAGACAGCGACGAGCTGGTAACCGAAACCCTGGCCCGTATTTATATCGATCAGATGCTTTATCCAAAAGCGATAGCAACATATAAAAAGTTAATGTTGAGATATCCGGAAAAAAGTAGTTACTTTGCAGGTCAAATTGAGAATTTAGAAAACAAAATCAACTAATTATAAAATGTATTTTATTTTAATTATTGTCGCCATTATCGTATGTGTCCTTTTAGGATTTATCGTATTGATCCAAAACCCTAAGGGCGGTGGCTTATCTTCAAATTTTTCGTCATCATCACAATTAATGGGCGTACAAAAAACCGGTGATATCCTTGAAAAAGGCACCTGGGTATTAGCTATTGCTTTAATGGTATTATCATTAGCCATTAACGTTGCCGTAAAAAGCAGCACAGTAAAAGCAGGTGGTAGCAACGAATACCAAAACCAGATAGAAAGAGCATCAAAACCAACAGCACCTGTTAGCGCACCTATTGCGCCCATAACAGCACCTGTTAAAAAATAAGCTGATCAGATATTTGAAAAGGCTCGCGATGTATCGTGGGCCTTTTTGCGTTAGTAGTAAACCTGACAGGCTGGCATTGTCATGTTTGTGTAACGTGACGGGTATGTAAAGGCTATATTAAAAGTATGACAATTGTACAGCCCTTTATGCCAAATATTAACAAATCATTTACTTGGCATCATTGATGTTCAATAGGGAGTAATCAAGAACTAAAAACTATAATTATATAATTATGTCAATAAACATTAAACCTATTGCTGGCACAGCAAACAGAGTAGTAATAGAAGCTGCTGCCGCTGAAGAAAAAACTGCATCGGGTATCATCATACCTGACACTGCTAAAGAAAAACCACAGAAAGGAATTGTAGTATCAGTTTCTGACGAAGATGGTGATGGCAAAAAACCAACAGTAAAAGCAGGCGACACTGTTTTATATGGCAAATATGCAGGTACAGAAATTACTTTCGACGGTAAAGAATACCTGATTATGCGCGAATCTGATATTTACGCGGTACTGTAAGCTTAGATATGAGATGTGAGATATGAGATAATAGATTTTCTCAGAATCACATCACACATTAACAAACCAATAGATAAAATTATTATTTGAGGTTTAAAGGTGAGCTTAATCTCACATCTCAAATCTCAATACTCAAATCTCAAAAAGAAAATGGCAAAACAAGTTAAATACAACGTGGAAGCACGTGACGCCCTTAAACGTGGTGTTGATATCTTAGCTAATGCAGTTAAGGTAACTTTAGGTCCAAAAGGACGTAATGTAATTATCGATAAAAAATTCGGTTCACCAATTATCACTAAAGATGGTGTTACTGTTGCTAAAGAAATCGAATTAAAAGATTCTTTAGAAAACATGGGTGCCCAAATGGTTAAAGAAGTTGCATCAAAAACTGCTGACATTGCAGGTGATGGTACTACTACTGCTACTGTATTAGCACAAGCTATTGTTACTGCTGGTATTAAAAACGTTGCTGCCGGTGCAAATCCAATGGATTTGAAACGCGGTATTGATAAAGCAGTTTATGCGGTTGTTAAAAACCTGCAAGAGCAATCTCAAGCTGTTGGTGACGACAATAATAAAATTAAACAAGTTGCATCTATCTCTGCAAACAACGACGAAGTTATTGGTACTTTAATTGCCAATGCAATGGCAAAAGTTGGTAAAGATGGTGTTATTACTGTTGAAGAAGCAAAAGGTACTGAAACCGAAGTTAGAACTGTAGAAGGTATGCAGTTTGACCGTGGTTACCTTTCTCCATACTTTGTAACCAATGCCGACAAAATGGAAGCAGAATTGGAAAACCCTTACATCCTGATCTACGACAAGAAGATCTCTTCGATGAAAGAGTTATTACCAATTTTGGAAAAACAAGTGCAAACTGGCCGTCCATTGTTAATCATTGCCGAAGATTTAGACGGTGAAGCATTAGCTACTTTGGTAGTTAACAAAATCCGTGGTTCACTGAAAGTTGCTGCTGTTAAAGCACCAGGTTTTGGCGACCGTCGTAAAGCAATGTTAGAGGATATCGCTATCCTTACCGGTGGTACCGTAATTTCTGAAGAAAGAGGTTACAAATTAGAGAATGCTGATCTTACTTACTTAGGTACTGCTGAGAAAATCACAATCGACAAAGACAATACTACGATCATCAATGGTGCTGGTAACTCAGACGATATTAAGTCTCGTGTAGGCCAGATCAAAGCTCAAATTGATTCTACTACATCTGATTACGATAAAGAAAAATTACAAGAGCGTTTAGCTAAATTATCAGGTGGTGTGGCTGTACTTTATGTAGGTGCTGCTACCGAAGTTGAAATGAAAGAAAAGAAAGACCGTGTTGACGATGCTTTACACGCTACACGTGCCGCTGTTGAAGAAGGCATTGTAGCTGGTGGTGGTGTTGCTTTCATCCGTGCTGTAGCTTCTATCATTGATTTGAAAGGCGAAAACGAAGATGAAAATACTGGTATCCAGATCATCCGTCGTGCTATCGAAGAGCCACTTCGTCAGATCTGCGAAAATGCAGGTATCGAAGGTTCTATCGTGGTTCAAAAAGTTAAAGAAGGTACCGGCGATTATGGTTACAATGCACGCACAAACGTGTACGAAAACTTAATCGGTGCAGGTGTTATCGATCCTACTAAAGTATCTCGTGTAGCTTTAGAGAACGCAGCTTCAATCGCAGCTATGTTGTTAACAACAGAAGTTGTATTGGCAGACGATCCGGAAGATGCTCAAGTTGGCGCAGGTGGCCCACCAATGGGCGGCATGGGCGGCATGATGTAATCATCCCCAAACCAAATATATAGAAAGCCTTGTCTGGATAACAGACAAGGCTTTCTTGTTTTCCGGGGTCTGGTTTATAATTGATAACCTCAGTTATTATTATAGCGTTAGCTGTAAAAAGCTCATTGTACAGTGGTTAAACACGTTAGCCATAAAGTGTGTGTTTTAACGTACATTTCTTAGGAATGTCCAAAATATACTACCCTGCATTTAAACACAAATAGCCTGTTTTTGGACACAGTGTTAAAATTATATACGCTAATTGTCACCATTATAGTTATTTACAGGTTTTTAGGCTGATGAGGTAATCAAGGCACAGGCTTTGTTTGTTAGTCAGTATTATGAAAAGCATTATCAACAATCGTCGTTACTTACAAACCAGGATATTTGAATGGGTTATATTTAAGGGCCCTGAAGTTTTGGTTAGTTTGATTTCATAAAATTCTTAATTTCGTATCCATATTACTATGGATATACACATCATTTACAATAAGGTATTTAATTGGTTGCTTAGCAACGGGCCTAAGCTATTATTCGGGATAATTGTTTTTTTTGTTGGGCTATGGGTAATCAGGCTCATTAGAACCTCCCTTAAAACCCGTATGAGCCAAAGGCAAGTACACTCATCGTTACAGCCATTCTTTTTAAGCCTTACTATCACTTCACTTTATTTCTTGCTCATCATTTTTGTGATGGAGATTGTTGGTATAGAGCTTACCATATTTACCACCGTTATTGGTGCGGCTACGGTTGCCGCGGGTTTGGCGTTGTCGGGTACGTTGCAAAACTTTGCGGGCGGTATCTTAATATTGTTGCTTAAACCCTTCGACCTTGATGATAACATCATCGCACAAGGCCAGGATGGCGTAGTAACTTCTATCCAAATCTTTTATACTGTAGTGTTAACCGGCGATAATAAAACGGTAATTATCCCCAACGGAAAGCTTTTTAATGAAGTTATCGTCAACGTTACCCGCGAAGGGAAAAGGCGTTTAGATATTGAAATTAAGCTTGGTTATGCCGCGGATAGCGAACAGGTGAAGCAGATTATCCAAGACGCTATTAAAGCTATGCCCAATATTTTAAAAACTCCGGCTACCAATGTTGGGATCGTTTCTTTAGAAATAGACGGTATTAAATACGTGGTACAGGTTTGGGTTAACCCCAAAGATTTTCTGCGTACCAAGATTGATCTTCAAGAGAGAATAATCAAAGATTTAAGAGCCGCAAGTGTTAAGCTTCCGGGTATGTAATACCGCTTTCTTAGCCGGTAAAATAAGCAGCACAGTCTAAAACTTCCCTATCTTTATGCCGATGCAAAAAGAACAGATCTCTGTATTCAACATGTTTAAAATTGGTATCGGGCCATCCAGCTCGCACACCCTTGGCCCGTGGCGCGCCGCCCAGCAGTTTGTTGCTTTGCTGCAACAACGGCAGGTGGTTGAGCTGGTGGTGCAGGTTAAAATTTTACTCTATGGGTCGCTGGCTAAAACCGGCAAGGGCCACGGTACAGATATAGCTATTCTTTTAGGCTTAAGCGGCGACGACCCGGTTACATTTGATGTAACACAGATCAATCCAAAAGTTGATAAAATTAAACGCGATCATCAGCTGATATTGGGCAACCATCAGCCCATTAGTTTTTATTTTGACGACGATCTGATGTTTCTGTTTAACGAGAGCCTGCCGTTTCACCCCAATGCGGTAACGTTTCAGGCTTTTTTAAGCGATGGCAAAGCTGTTTCAGAAACCTATTATTCAATAGGTGGCGGTTTTGTGGTAAGAGAGAACGAAACCAGTGATGCTTCTCATGAGGTGGATCTTCCCTTCCCGATTGATACCGCCGCCGACCTGCTGCACTGGTGCCGTAAAACAGGTTTAAAGATCTCTGAAGTGGTAATGGAGAACGAAATGGCCTGGCGTAGTGAAGACGAGGCAAAATCGAAAATACTCGATATTTTTAATACCATAAAAGAGTGTATTTACCGTGGTTGCCATACCACTGGTTACCTGCCGGGCGGGCTAAATGTTGGCCGCCGTGCTGCTGCATTGAATAAGAAACTAATTGGCAATCGCCCTTACGGCAATTTTGATGAGTGGGTTGCCGCCATCCGCGAAACCGGCGATAGCTTTAAAAATATACTGGATTGGGTGAGTTGTTTTGCCCTGGCAGTAAATGAAGAAAATGCTTCATTTGGCAGGGTGGTAACTGCGCCAACCAATGGCGCTGCCGGTGTAATACCTGCCGTATTGCAATATTACCTGGTGTTTTGCGAAGGCTATACCGATGCCAAAATCATCCAGTTTATGTTTACGGCATCAGAGATCGGGAGCATCTTTAAAAAGGGAGCTACCATATCTGCCGCTATGGGTGGGTGCCAGGCCGAAATCGGTGTGTCATCTGCAATGGCAGCAGCAGCGCTTACCGAGTGCTTGGGCGGCTCACAGCGACAAGCCATGATGGCCGCAGAGATTGCCATGGAACACCATTTGGGCCTAACCTGCGACCCGATAGGCGGCCTGGTGCAAGTCCCCTGCATCGAACGCAACACCATGGGCGCAATTAAGGCCATTACTGCATCACAGCTGGCCCTGCAAACCAATCCCGATAATGCCAAGGTAAGCCTCGATGCCGTGGTAAAAACCATGTGGCAAACCGCACAGGATATGAACTCAAAATATAAAGAAACCTCAGACGGTGGCCTTGCTATCAATATCCCGCTGAGTTTGCCGGAGTGTTAAAAGCTATTTTTTAAACTGCTTGTTAATGGCAGCGGCTAATTTTTGAGCCCACAAGCTATACATTTTCCCCGAGGGATGGAGTTTATCACCGGCAATATAACTCTCATCATCTGCCATAGCACGCGATAGATCGGTAAGGTTTATATAGTTTGCACCCGCCTTTTCGCTCGCGTCTTTATTAATAGCATTGTATTGATCTATCTCTTCGGCAATTTTATCGCGGTTGCGGCCATTGGCGTACGGTGTTACGCCCCAATCCGGGATAGAAAGTACAAAAACGTGCCTGGCATTTCCCCCGGTAAATTTTACAGCCCTTTTAAGCAATAGCGTAAACTCTGTTTGATAAACAGCAATGCCATAATGCTGAAACTGGTTATTTACACCGATAAGCAAGGTTACAAAATCAACCGTTTTTGAAGTATCGCTGTTACTGATGCCTTTAAGCAGTTCGTCTGTTCGCCAGCCATTTTGGGCAATAAGTACAGGCGCAGCCACTTTTAAATTTTTGTGTTTAAGCAGGGCTGCCAGTTGATAGGGAAAAGATTGATCTGTACTTACCGCCCTGCCCGTGGTATATGAATCGCCTAGCGCAATATAAGTTAATGAATCGTTAATATTTTTGTGGGGCGCTAAAGACTGCCCTGTAGCACCGGTATCAACAACTATTGTAAAGAGGAAGAATAAAAAGCTATACTTCTTCATAAGCTCAATGGTTATTTGCCGTTTAAGCTGGGAATCACCTGCTTAATCAGCTCGTTAACCCACAACGTATACATGCTGCCCGATGGGTGCAGGCCATCAACAGCCAGCAGGGAAGGGTCGGTAGCGGCACCACGCGAAATACCGGTTATGTTTAAATAATGTACGCCGGCAAGGCTGCTTTCATTTTGGTTAATAGCATTATATAAATCGAGTTGCTGCTTTATGACGTCTTTATTACTATTGGCAGCGAAAGGCGTTACCGAGTAATCTGGAATAGATAGTACGAATACCCGGCTTTTAAACCCGCCTGCCAAAATAGTTGCAGTGCTCAGCAAGTCTTTAAAATCGGCTCTGTAGCTATCCGGGTTATAGTTTTGATATTGATTGTTTACGCCGATCAATAAGGTAACGAAAGTAAAAGTCTTCTTAAAAGCTGCGGCTGAAAGAGCAGCTTTTAACTGGGCAGTAGTCCAGCCGGTGGTTGCTATAATCATCGGGTTTCCCGTATTAAAGTTGTTGAGCCTTAACTGGGCAGCTAACTGGTAGGGGAAAGACTGGTCTTGCGTAACGGCTTCGCCAATGGTGTATGAATCGCCAAGCGCAAGGTAGGTAACGGTATCTTTAGCGGTAACAGCAGGTGTTAAAACAGGCTCGTTGGTTATGGGCTGTGTTGTATTATTAATGGTATCCATAGGTTGTTTGCTGCAACCGGTAGCGGTTGTAATGGCAATTAATATACTGGTTACAATCTTCATCCCACAATCTCCATATCAAACAATACGGAAATATGGTGTGTAAGGATTTTTTTAACTTGTTTTAGATCAACTTCGGCACCCAGTTCTTGCTGCATTGATGCCACCGCCTTATCATCTATCCCACAGGGCACTATGTTTTTAAAATAGTCCAGGTTGGTGTTTACATTTAGTGCTAAGCCATGCATAGTTACCCAGCGACTGCAGCGTACACCCATAGCGCAAATTTTACGGGCGTTGTCATTATCTGCATCCAGCCAAACGCCGGTGTAACCGGGGTAGCGGCCTGCTTTAATACCAAACTCGGCCAGGGTATTAATTACAGCTTCTTCCAGCGTGCGCAGGTAAAGGTGTATATCGGTAAAAAAATTGTCGAGGTCCAGTATTGGGTAGCTCACCAACTGTCCGGGGCCATGATAAGTGATATCGCCGCCGCGGTTTATAGGGTAGTAAACGGCATGCTTTTCTTCCAGTCCTTTCTCGTCCAGTAATAAATTTTCGGCCTTGCCGCTTTTGCCCAATGTATATACATGCGGGTGTTCGCAAAATATCAGGTGGTTTTTGGTGGCTAGCTCTAAAGGCATTTCGTCGCCCGCTACCTGCAGGTTGCGGATGGCTATTTTGGTGTTGACGGTATCGGCAAAAATAGCTTCCTGCTTATCCCATGCTTCTTTGTAATCAATTAGCCCCCAATCGTGGTATATTACCTGTTTGTTTTTCATTGTTATCCTTATTGCAAAATTACAGTAAATAAATTCAATTGATAAAGTTGTATAATACCATTAGCTTTACTAAAATAGTTAGTTAAATTAAAATTGACTGAAATGGGTAAGAATATAACGATCGAAGTTCAGGGTAAACAAATAACCATTATTAAGAATAATGATATTAATTATGTAAGTCTGACGCAAATAGTCGATAGCTACAATGGGGGCAATGGAAATGGAACGATTGATAGATGGTTAAGCAATAAAAATACATTAGAGTTTCTTGGGGCTTGGGAGGCAATAGAGAATAAAGATTTTAATTACCCCGAATTCGGGGTAATTAAAAATGAAGCAGGTGTTAACAGATTCTACATGTCCGCAAAAAAGTGGGTAGAAAAAACAAATGCAATTGGCATACAAGCACGGGCTGGGAGATACGGAGGAACGTTTGCTCATGAAGATATCGCCATGGAATTTTGCACATGGTTAGATCCTGTTTTTAAGCTTGCAGTTATAAAAGAATTTAAAAGATTAAGAGAAAATGAAGCGAAACAAATTGGAGGTCAGTGGGATGTCAGAAGATTTGTTAGTAAAGTTAATTTTAAACTACAAACAGATGCTGTCAAAGAAGTATTGATACCTCTTAGAAATCTTCCAAAAGAAAAAGAAGGTATTTTGTACGCGGAAGCTTCTGATTTGATTTACTTAGCTATGTTTGGATATACTTCAAAACAATGGAGGGAGACAAATCCAAAATTGGCCGCCAAGGGTTTAAATATAAGAGATTTAGCTAATAGTCATCAATTGATAATCTTAGCAAATCTTGAAAATTTGGATTCTGTATTAATAAAAGCAGGAGTAACTGATAAATATGACAGACTTACAAATTTAAGAAGAGAGGCAATTTCACAAATGAAGTCATTTAGCATAAGTAATGAAATAGATCATGAGCTTGTTGAAAGTCCTCATTTAGCGAAACAAAAATTAATTGCTGATACTGAAAAGCTCCCTAAGCAGTCGCCAAATCTAGAAGAGGGTAATGGTTATCCTGATTCAAAATAATAGCCGTGCGACAATTGCTTTGTTTTTCATTGTTATCCTTTTACGTAACCCACCATATAATCTTCATACTGCAAATAACCCACCTGGTAATTAATATCCACATCGCCTTTCAACAACCTTGCAGATACGGTACCTTGTGTGTTAAAGTCAAAAGGTTCGAGCAGGATATTATCAGCAAATGAAACCTCTTTTTGTCCGTAGCATTTATAAACAGCTTCTTTAACGCACCAGCAAACATATAGCTGCTGTATTTTATGGGCTGGGTCTAAAAACTTCATTTCCTCCGGCCGCATAAACTTGTGGGCAATACGTTCTACTTTTTCTTTAATCTGTTCAATATCAATACCCACCGGTTTGTTTTTGCTGAGCATTACAGCAGCATAATCAAACGAATGGCTCAGGGAGATCTGGTAGGGGAGGTCTACCAGGTACGGCTTTCCGTGGGCATCCACCCGGCAATCAATATATTGCTCGGTTTTAAGCATTTTGCGTAGCAATACCCTTGTGCCCAGCCAGTGCAGGTTTCTTTTTCCTTTGCTTAGTTTTTCAACATAGGCTTGCTCATCATCATTAAGTTGGAGCTGATTATAAAGTTCATCAGCCTCTTCCTCAATCTTCCAAAGAGCAAATTCAGTATCCGGGTCCACCTGTTGGCGGTACGCTATAGCCATAAAAGTAAAATTGCAAAATCGATGGCAAACTTATGTCAAATAATTATAAATTAGTACGCTAAGCATAGCCTAATATATGATTTTATCGGATAAGCGCATTTTAGAGGAAATTGAAAAAGGACACATCATTATTGAGCCTTTTTACCGCGAAAACCTGGGGACCAATTCGTACGATGTACACCTGGGTAAACACCTGGCAACTTACCGCAGCCGGGTGCTGGATGCCAAACTACACAACGAGATAGACCACTTTGAGATCCCGAAAGATGGCTTTGTTTTACAGCCCAATACGTTATACTTAGGCGTTACGGTTGAATATACCGAAACGCATAAACACGTGCCTTTTTTAGAAGGTAAATCGAGCACCGGGCGTTTGGGTATTGATATCCATGCCACTGCCGGTAAAGGCGATGTGGGTTTCTGTAATACCTGGACGCTGGAGATCTCATCTACCCAACCTGTGCGAATTTATGCGGGCATGCCTATTGGGCAGCTCATTTATTTTGTAGTAGAGGGCGATATCGAAACGCTTTATAATACCAAAGGCGATGCAAAATATAATAACCCAACAACCCGCCCTGTTGAAAGCATGATGTGGAAGAATAAGTTTTAAAACAAACTGATGCTAGCGGGCGTACTAGTATAATATAATTTACCTATTACCTGTATTCATGAAAAAAATACCCCTGTTGGTACTGGCCTGTATAGTGTCGGTAATTTTGTTCGGTTTTATTAAAGCCGATGACGACCCTATTAAAAAGGCAGCCGCACAGTTAGAAAAATGGGTAAATGAATATCCGCAGGAAAAGGTATACCTGCACTTCGACAAACCTTATTACGCCGTGGGCGATGATATGTGGTTTAAAGCCTATGTTACCGTGGGCCCCAGGCATCAGCTTTCGGCTTTAAGCGGTGCCTTAAATGTGGAGCTGATTGACGATAAAGATTCTGTTAAACAATCAATTAAGATACCGCTTTCAGCAGGTTTGGGCCAGGGCGACTTTGCCCTGTCTGATACCCTTGCGGCGGGGAGTTACCGCATAAGGGCCTACACCAACTGGATGCGTAATGCCGGGCCCGATTACTTTTTTGACAAGACCATACAGATAGGTAATGCAGCAAAAAATACTGTTTATACCAAAACAAGCTATACTTACACTACCCAAAACGGCAAGCCGGTTATTAATGTATTAGTTAATTATGCCGATTTAGATGGCAAGCCCTATGCTAATAAAGAGGTAAATTACAGGGTGCAGCTTAATAATAAGGATGTATCAAGAGGCAAAGGAATAACGGATAGCAAAGGCGACTTGCCTATTGCTTTCATTAACCCATTACAAGTGCCGGTAAAGCAAGGTGCTATTACCACTAAAATAAAGGTTGAAGAAAAGCTGACTGTTACCAGCGTACTGCCGATAAGGGCGGTATCGGCAAAAGTTAATGTTCAGTTTTTTCCGGAGAGCGGCAACCTGGTTAACGGATTGCCATCAAAAGTGGCGTTTAAAGCTGTTGGCGATGACGGCCTTGGCAAACCTATAAGTGGCGTAGTGCTCGACAATGATAACCAAGAGGTAACCAAAATAGCTACACAGCATTTAGGTATGGGGACATTTATATTAGTACCCGAAGCCGGTAAAACATACCATGCGCAGTTAACTTATGAAGATGGTTCGCAAGGTAGCGTAGCCCTACCCAAGGCGTTAGACCAGGGGTATGTGTTGGTTATTAACAACAATATTATTAACGACCCCGACCATATTGCAATAAGGATAATTGCGAGCCCGGCACTGGCAGATAGCGAAATTAATTTAATGGCACAGTATGGCGGCAGTGTTTGTTTTGCTGCCAAAAATAAATTAACTAATGGTGCCATTGCTGCAAAAATACCTAAAGACCGTTTTCCATCGGGTATTGTGCAGTTTACTTTGTTTAGTGCGGCCGGTGAGGCCATTAACGAGCGATTAGTTTTTGTAAACCGGGCAGACGGACTGAAGCTGGCTGTAAAAACCGGCCAGCAAACTTATGCGCCGCGCGAAAAGGTGAAACTAGAGCTAACCGCCAACAGCCCTGATGATAAGCCGGTAGAGGCCAGTATGTCGGCCGCTGTAGTTGATGAAACCAAAGTGCCGGTTGATGAATCGGACGAAACAACTATTCTTTCCAGCATGCTGCTCAGCTCGGATATTAAGGGGTACATAGAAAAGCCCAACTATTATTTTACCAGTAACGATAAGCAAACGCATGACGATCTTGACCTGCTAATGCTTACCCAGGGCTACCGCAGGTTTGAATGGAAGCAGTTGATGAGCGATACGTTTACCCCGCCGGTTTATGAGCCCGAGAAAACATTGCAGGTATCGGGCCGGGTGCATACCTCCAACAACAAGCCGGTTGCAAATGGCAAGGTTACCCTGTTTACAACAGCCGGAGGGGTGTTTATTTTAGATACGCTTACTGATGCCAACGGCCATTTTGCCTTTAAAAATCTGGCTTTTAAAGATAGTATCAGGTTTATCATTCAGGCCCGAACTGCAAAAAACAAAAAGGATGTTGATATAGACCTGGATAATGTTGGCCGCCAGCAGGTAACTACCAATGTGAATGCGCCCGATATAGCTATGAATATGAATAATACGATGCTACCTTATTTGCAAAGTAGCAAGCTTTTTTATCAGCAGCAAATAAAATACGGGGTGGGTAACCACAACATTATGCTAAAAGAGGTTACCATTACAGAAAAGAGAAAACCCGTA
Organism: Mucilaginibacter polytrichastri; assembly: GCF_001911425.1. GTDB lineage: Bacteria > Bacteroidota > Bacteroidia > Sphingobacteriales > Sphingobacteriaceae > Mucilaginibacter > Mucilaginibacter polytrichastri. The sequence continues at coordinate 5,607,665 of NZ_MPPL01000001.1, forward strand.
CTCGAAAACTCATCCAACCTGAATGGCCCGGGCAATGCCGACCAGGTTTTAAAAAGCGATCAGTTTGCCAACATGGGTTGTGCCGATATTACTATTTGCTTGCAGGGCCGCTTGTTGGGTGTTGTATTTAGAGGCGGTATACCTTACTCAACCCGGAGCCCAAATAACCCAATGCAGGTTGTTGTAGACGGGGTTTCTGTTTCGGCAGATTATTTATCGATGATAAGCCCTTATGATATTGGCAGTATAGAGGTATTACGAAGCATAGGTAATACAGCCATATATGGCGCACAAGGTGGTGCCGGGGTTATTATTGTAAATACCAAACGCGGAAACGAAGTTAGCGATAATGGGTACCAGCGCTATACCCCGGGGTTAATCAGATACTCGCCCAAGGGTTATTACAGGGCACGTACATTTTATTCGCCGCAGTACGATGATCCTAAAACCAATACGGCACTAGCAGACATGCGTAGCACTATTTACTGGAACCCTGAAATTATAACCGGAAAAGACGGTAAAGCGGCTATCGAATTTTTTAATGCAGGCAGCAAAGGCACTTACCGCGTTGTGGTAGAAGGTATTGATAATGACGGCCACATAGGCCGCCATATATACCGTTACAAAGTGGAATAAGTGCGTGTTTGCCCCTTACTTAAATAAGTAATATTTCTCCCAGAAATCCATTGATTTAGATAATTCTGAATGGTCGCTGCTGCCACTGGTGTTGCCGCCCATACCACCGCGGCCACCGCCCATGCCACCGCCGTGGCGTCCGCCACCACCACCCATGCCGCCGCCGCCCATGCCACCACGGCCACCGCCACCGTGGCCGCCTCCACCTTCTGCATCTGCGTTTTTGGCTCCTTCGGGGCGGGTAACGCCATTAATTTTGATATTAAATGCCCATTCAGATTTGTCGGTTAGTTCGGCGTGGAAAAATTTTAGAGGTATGGCCGCTTCGTAATTAAGGTAGCCGTCGGCATCAATGTTAAGCGCTACTTTAATGCCGTATGTATTTGATGTAGTGATGATATCGCTCTCAATATCCGGGAACCCGGTTACCTTGATGTTACGCAGCTTGGTAAGCTTTGCATTCATCATCTCGTCGCGGTCTTGCTGATCCAGCAGATCGGGATTGCCCTTTTTGTCATCCTGCCCCATTTTAGGCTGATCCGGGTTGCCTATGGGGAAGGTAATGCTGCTGATCTCTTTCTTTTTACCCTTAGTATTAACGCTTAAGGTAAGCCCCGCCCTGATAATGCGGATTTGCTCGGTACGGTCATTAACCCTGATCGCCATATAAAGGTTATCCTTATCGTTAGCTAAGGCATAGTTCAGTTTTTTCTCGGTGTTGTAATACCGCAAACTATCACCCCATTCTTTCAGGTCGCCATCAATTTTAATTTCTGTTGGGGGTGCTGTTAGTGTACTGGTATTTTTTGTTTGTGCATGAGTATGCTGTGGCAACGTTAATGAGGCTACTGCACAAAAGGCAAAAGCGGTAAAGTAAGGCTTCATTTATAATAGGGGTTTGTAAAAACTATCAATTGTGTAGGTATAACATAATTTTAGTGTGTTTATTATGCCCTTTTTAAGTAAATTTGTAATTACAATATAACTATGCCAACCGAAGTACAGGAAGAGACCCTCACCCTTGAAGAAGTATTGGCCGGGCTAAAAGAAATGCACCGCCTTATTTTGTGGAATGATGATGTGAACAGTTTTGATCATGTTATTTATTGCATGATGAAATACCTGGACTACTCTGAAGGCCAAGCCGAAAAGATTGCCTGGAAGGTACACAACGAAGGCAAATGCGCCGTACTGGAAGGCTCATTTACCGAAATGGAAGTTTACCGAAAAATATTACAGCAGGAAGGTTTAACCGTTTCTGTAGAATAAGTTTTTGATGTGCAGATGAGTGGATATGCAGATGTGCAAATGAAACTCTAATGATGTGCGGATATGCAGAAGTGTAATGAATAAAAAGGAATTCGGGAAATTCCTAAATTCTATAAATTCTGGTTCAAGACAATATATAAATAAAAAGCGCCTTAGATTATCTAAGGCGCTTTTTATTTATATGGTTACGATTAAACGTACAACTTATACTATGTAGTTCCAGCCGAAAGTATCGGTGGTTTTACCATAGCGGATATCATCTAATGTTTTTAATACCTTTTGCGAAAACTCACGGGTTAACGGATCGCTTAGGGTATATTCTTCGCCATTGTAGTTTAATGAACCGACCGGGGCAATAGTAGCGGCAGTACCTGCACCAAAGGCATCGGTTAATGTGCCGTTTTTAGCACCTTCCACTACTTCGGCAATAGATACACGGCGTTCCTCAACAGGCATTCCCCATGATTTTGCAAGGGTAAGTACGGTATCGCGGGTTACACCATCTAAAATAGTATCGCGGGTTGATGGGGTTACCAAAGTACCATCCAGCACAAACATTACGTTGGCTGCGCCCATCTCTTCTACATATAAATGCTCTTTGGCATCAGTCCATATCAATTGGTCGAAACCTTCTTCGGCAGCTTTTTTAAATGGCAGCATAGAGCCACCATAGTTACCGGCTGCTTTGGCATAACCAAAACCACCTTCGGCAGCACGAGTGTAGTGAGTCTCAAATTTCACGCGCAAAGGCTTGGTGAAATAAGGACCAACCGGGCCGGTTAACACCATAAATTTATAAGTAGTAGACGGGCTAACACCCAAATACGGGTCTGTAGCAAACATAAACGGACGGATATATAGAGAGTGACCTGCTTCGGTCGGAATCCAGTCGCGGTCGAGATCAACTAAAGCGGCAATACTTTGCACAAACAGATCTTCGGGTAGTTCTGCCATGCATAAACGCTCTGCCGATTTGTTAAAACGGGCCGCATTTTTATCAGGGCGAAAAACCGAGACCTGGCCATCTGCATGTTTATAAGCCTTAATTCCTTCGAAAAACGCTTGTCCGTAGTGCAGTGCAGAAATAGCCGGGCTAAAGGCAATTTCGCCATAAGGCACAATTTCGAAGTTCTTCCATTCGCCATCTGCATAATCTGCTACCAGCATGTGGTCAGAAAAGGTACGGCCAAATACCAGGTTAGTAAAGTCCGTTTCTTGTAAACGGGAATGGGTTGTTTTTGTAATTTTGATGTCTAACGTGTCTGTCATGGCCCAATAGATTTGAAAAATGGCAATTTAGGTATTTATGAACTAAATCTCAATTTATAAGCCGGAAAAATAGACCTTAGCCAAATATTATGAGCACAGCAATACACACCTACCATACCGACCCGAAAAAAACGCCTGCATTAAAGCGCCAAACCAACATCAGCTTGCTGGTGCCCTACCTGTTCCCGATAGGTTTAATTGTGTACCAATTGGTGCGGACGGGGTATGATTACCGCTTTGTTATCCTGAGCATTGCAATAAGCTTAATATCCTTGATCCTGTTATTTCTCAGTATTAAAAAATCGAACAAACGTATCGATACCATGACGTTAGCCGTGGGCGATGATGTAGTTACATTAACCGAGTTGGGCAAACGCGAGCAGCAAATCAACATCGCCGATATTACCGCTGTGGATATCACTGCAAAAGGTATTGAACTAAAGGGTAAATCGACTTCTAAAAATGCCTTTGTGATTGCGCAGGAATTTGAGAAGTTTGATCAGATCAAAAAACTGATTGAAGCGAAGGTGGCGAAGCGGAAACGTTAATATACTTATATGAATCCTGAACCCAATACTTATGAGCTAAGCGCTGAAGGCAAAGCTAAATTAAAACGTAAAATTAAGATTACGCTTTGTGTAAATTATGGAATAGGAGCAATCGTGTTTTTATGGAACTTCTCTAAACAAAACTTAACTATAAAATACACTCTTATTGGTTGCGTAAATTTTTTATTAGGAACCCTAATTTATAATTTAAGAAAAACAGACAAATTGATTGACAGCGAAAAGTTGGAAATAGGGGAAAATGAGATCACTCTGATTAAGTTGGGTAAACCTGTGAAAAACTTACATATCACAGAAATTAAGAGTATTGATCTTAATTCATACGGTGTCAAATTAGTTAGTAAATACTCGTCTACGCCATCGTTGTTTATTTCTAAAAACTTCGAAAGCTTTGAGGAAATAAAATCTTTAATAGAAGAGAAAGTAAGGTTGAGTAATGAAGCTATTGCCTAACTCAACGCATCCTCAACCCATGCTTTCCCCCAATTATCTATTTGTTCAGCAGTCCACAACTCCGGATAAAATATTCTTTTCTGGAAACGCGGAGGCAGGTATTTCTGCCAGTTAGTACCGCCAGTAGCTTTGATTTCTTCGGGCTCTCGGTGCAGGTATTTTACGGCAGATTTATAATGGGCTAACGGCCAGTTTACGTTAACATGGGTATCTAGTTGGCGCAATTGGTCAGCTAATTGTGGAGTAGCTTGTCCGGCTGCCAGTAAATTATGGTATAGTTTATTGAAATTAACTTCGGCACAACTTTTACCCAAAGCGATAAAAGTGTTAGCATACTTTTTCTCGAACTGTTTAAGTGTTAATGTTTTTTTGCCGGTAGATAGTTCTGTAGCGCCAAATTTCCAGTAGATGTATTCGAACTGTTCTTCGATAGTGCTGCCTCTTAATTCTTCGCGTTTATCTTTAGCAACCAAATTGATAAAATCGGTAGCGAAGATCTCGATCATGCGGTATTGTCCCGATTGAAAACCGCTGGCAGGCAGCAACGACATCCTGAATTTGAGGAACTGTTCTTTCTCCATCCCTTCAACCATTACCTCGAAGGAGTTAACCAGGGCGTTAAAATAATTGTTGATGCGTTTTAAGCGGGCGGTAAAAAACTCGGCTGTAAGATCGGCTTTGGCTGCAATTTGCTTACACTCGTGCAGGGTAAGTTTAAAATACAGCTCCGTAATTTGATGGTACATGATAAAGATTTCTTCATCAGGGAACGGCGTTTTGGGGCTTTGTAAACTTAGTAGCGTGTCAAGGTGAATGTAATCCCAATAGGTCAGGAAATCGGCATACAACAAACCATCCAGGTACGACGACATATCTTGCCCCATTGCCTCGTACTTTTGCTGTAACAGATCTAACCTATTGGTAATATCGGGTGTAAACTGCATATACAAAGATAATCGGTTATTTATACTTCTTTTCTATGGCATGAATTTTAGTCAGTCGGTCTGCTATTACATTGGTCATATCATGAAAATACCAGGGTTCATGCCCTTTCTCAATTTCATAGTTGAAATGAATTCCCAATAAGTTGAAACCTAATATATATCCTCCGCCATCATTACAATCGGGGCGCCCAAATTTACCTAAATGAAATAGTAATGCAGGCGGGATACTAAACTGTAAAGAATTAAAGTTCCCTTTAATTACCCGGTGAATATTAGAAATAGTATCATCGGATGTATCCTCAATTTTCAAATAGTCCGCTGAAATTTCGTAGTTAGTTTTGCAATTTCCCTTTCCACATTCTCCGGCAAAAGAGCCAACATATATTTTGCTGGGTTTGATAAAAATGAATGTCGAAATAGTATATAGCGAAATAGCAACGCAGATGATTTTTAAGAAATTTTTAGTTCGGCGATATTGGCTCATTGCAATTATGGTTATGTAAAACTAATTTTTTTAACCCATATTTGTATTGTACTGAAAGGCAATGGTGAGCTGCCTATTTGAACCGCCTTAAAAAGCTGATGACGCCTACTCGAATAATTTTATTTATTTGCATGTAGGTTTATGAAAAAATTTCTCTCTTCCCAGCTTTCCATCATCACATACAGTTTCCGTTGGACTATCATTGTACTCCCTGTTGGCATAGCCATCGGCAGCGTAGTAGCCCTGTTTTTATGGTTACTGAACATGGCTATTCATTACCGCTTTTTACATTCCTGGTTATTGTATTTGCTGCCTGTTGCAGGTATTGTTATCCATTTTCTATATAAACTGTACGGGCGTTCGGCAGAGCGGGGTAATAATTTAATTATCGACGAAATCCATGAGCCCGGTGCGGGCGTACCTAAACGCATGGCACCGCTTATTTTAATTACCACTGTTATTACCCACTTATTTGGTGGTTCTGCCGGTCGGGAAGGTACGGCAGTACAAATAGGAGGCAGTATAGCCGATTTTTTTGCCGGGCTGTTTAAATTAAACCCGGAAGACAAGCGCCTGCTGCTTACCGCCGGTATTGCTGCCGGTTTCGGGGCTGTATTTGGTACGCCGTTAACCGGGACTATTTTTGCCATAGAAGTAATTACCATAGGGCGAATGCAATACAATGCCTTGCTGCCCTGCCTTATTGCCGGTTTTGCGGGCGATGCCACCGTTGCCGCTTGGGGCATCCACCACACTGCTTACCATATAGATGTGGTAAAAACCAGTGCAGAATATTATAGCCACCATTTGCCAATTGATTTATTGTTGCTGGTGAAGGTGATCTTTGCTTCGGCTTTGTTTGGCCTGGCTAGTTATCTGTTTGCTAACGCGACACATGCCGTAAAGGCCTTCTCACTTAAACTGATTAAAATAGATTGGCTGATCCCGGTTAGTGGTGGATTAATTATCATCGGTTTGACTTTCTTAATCGGAAAAACAGACTACCTCAGTTTGGGTGTAGAGCCTCAACACCCCGGAGCGGCCACTATTGTGTCAGCCTTTCAGCAAAACGGTGCAGATCTATTTAGCTGGTTATGGAAACTAATCTATACAGCCATAACCCTAGGTACAGGTTTTAAAGGCGGTGAGGTAACCCCGCTGTTTTATATCGGCGCTACATTGGGTAATACATTGGCCGGTTTTTTAAACGCGCCGGTAAGTTTATTTGCAGCATTAGGCTTCATTGCCGTATTTGCCGGGTCTACCAATACACCCTTGGCCTGCACGTTAATGGGCATTGAATTATTTGGCGGCGAACATGCTATGCTATTTGCCGTTGCCTGTTTTACAGCTTACTTTTTTAGTGGAGACTCCGGGATTTATACTGCCCAGCGAAAAGAGAATGATAAGATTGAAAATGGCTATTGGGACAGGTTATTTGGTAAATACAAAAGATAGCCTCTTTTCGATTCCTTCCTGAGAGGAGTTAGAGGTATGTTATGCGGATTTTAAATCTTAATTTCAGCGTAATTAATCTTTTATCAAACAAACATATTCGCCCCAGAGCGTTATATACTTTATAAACATAAACCATCATGACCACCTTCAAAAAAATACTTATAGGGATAGACGATAGTAAGTTTGCTAAACATGCTGCCAAAACAGGTTTCGATCTGGCTAAACAATTTGGTGCCGCAGTAGGGTTAGTACATATTATTGAAGCCACTTATATCCCGTCGCCGGTCACAGATACTACCATCGGTATGCCGATTGAAACGGGTGTTAGTATGGTTAATGTAGAAATGTTGGATATCCAAAACCATATTTCGGACGATATTATCGAAAGCACCATCAAAGCCTATGGGGAAGGCTTGGAAGTAACTCATTTTACAGATTACAGTTCTACCGCCGAAGGTATTATCAATTGCAGCAAAGCGTTTAATGCAGACCTCATTGTAATAGGTACCCACAGCCGTACCGGTTTAGACCGCCTGCTGATGGGCAGTGTAGCCGAACACGTTGTACGCCATGCAGAAATGCCGGTACTGGTAGTGCCGTTTAAAGAAGAAGTTTAGTTATTAAGTTATTATAAAACAACCAACCAATAACTTAATAACAAATAACCCTTAATACAGCAGTCTGAATTTTATAGTTTGTGGTATTGCTTTAAGCTCATTTAAAACCTCTGCATCATAACCTTTATTTACATCGGTAATTACGTAACCTATCTGGTGGTTGGTTACCAGAAACTCGCCCACAATGTTAATGTTGTGGCGGGCAAATACTTCATTGATTTTAGCAAGTATCCCCGGCACGTTTTCGTGAATATGGATTAGGCGGTGGGCATTATTTACGCGCGGCGGCTGCAGATCTGGGAAGTTGCAGCTGGTATGCGTTTTGCCCTCGTTCATAAATGAGATTACACGTTTAGGTATAAAATCGAAATTGCGTGGATTATATTTTGGATCGTCGAAAATGATGACGCCGTTTTCGCAGGCAGTGTCGGCCAGTTTGCGGCTGGCAACCTTACCAAAGCAACCAATCACTTTTAGTCTTGGTGCGCCGGCCAGTTGTTCGGGCGTTGGTTGTATATCTTCGGCACAAAGTAATACGCCTGCTTCTTCCAGGTATTTCTCTTCTATACTATCACGCTGACGTACGTTGTAACCTTCCTTTTGCATCTGGATTATCGCTTCTTCATCTACCTTGCCGGCTATCAGACACTTAATCCTGTTTTTAGGGTAAGATATGGCACGCGGCAACCTGTTGATGTACAAGAACTCGTCAAAGCTGGGGGTAATATGGTCGGCTTTTTCGGTAACAGATTTACGTTCGATGTTTTCGGTATAGGCAAAGAATTTTTTAATCATGCCCGATTCCTTTAACTGGAAATCAGAATAACCATCACCGATGCCAAAGATATCGCCCGGCAGGTTCAGCTCTTTCAGCAGCTTAACTTTGCCGCCTTCTTGCGAGAGCGGGTTGGTACGGTCATAACCCACAATTTTATCTGCCTCATCAAAAATGAAAGTATTGGCATAAATGTTTTCTTTTTTGATATGATACTCGGTAACCACCGGGATAATAAACTCTTTAAATCCGCCGGATACGATCAATACCTCATCCTGGTGGTTTTTAAAGAAATCGCTGTTGCGTGAAAATGAGGTCGATACCTTTTTGCGCAGGTGGCGAATCAGTTGTTTAAGATGTTCGCGCGTGGCCTCGAGTAGTTTTACACGCTGCTCCAGGCTATCTGTAAATGACAGGCGGCCTTCCATAGAGGCGTTGGTCAGATCTTCAATTTTCTTGTAAATCAGTTCGCGGTCGGGGTGGTCTTTGAGCGAAATACGGGCCAGTTCGTCTAGGGCTTCTACTTGTGTAAATGTACTGTCGAAATCAATGATATAATACTGGCTCATCGTATTTTAGTATAGATTAAGTTTTGCGCAAAAATGCAAAATTTAAAGTCAGTAAGTAGATTTAAATGAAATTCGTTGCCTTGTGAGAAATAAGAAACCGGAGATAAATAAAAAATCTAACTCACGCGCGTCTCTGGCGCGTGCGGATTGGTCGGGCATTTCCAAATGCCCGTCCGTTTAAACACACGCGTTGCAAACGCGCGCAAGATTGCGATTGGCACTTTGTATTTATCTAAAAAGACTTTCGTTCTTTAGCTTTATAATTAGCCCATGGAGTTGGCTATAATAACAAAACCTATAATAAGCGCTACCCCTGCTGCAACCCCACCAAATATGGCTATATAATGCCCGGCTGTACGCCTTGCAGTGGTACGTTGGTAAGCGGCATCTCTAAAGGCTTTTACGTATATAGAATCCCGCAGCAGGGCGGTGTCTCTTGTGGTAACGTTGTTTGGTTTAAAATAATCGGAGGTGTAATCAATATGTTTATAACCCTCTCTTACTTTACTCATGCCTGCAGGGGTAACCGGGGTTCTGAATAGATTGGGCGGCCCCGAAAGGGGATTACGGTTGGGCGAAAATTGTAACATATAATCGTCACGGTGTTTTCTGAATTGTTTTAGATCGGCACGATTCAGCTTAAAATGATTTGCATCCTCTTTAGCTTGAGTAATCAGGGTTGAGGAATCTCTTAATACGGTTTGGGCATGCAGATTAGGGGCGATTAAGCATGACGAAAACAGCAGGCATATCAGGCGTTTTGTCATTCACAATTATAGTGTAAATTAAGCAAGGATTTGTAAATAATAGGTGAATCTTACTTTGGGTTAACCACAAGCGCAACACTTGCAGTTGTGAAGAAAGTCCTTCGTCTTTATCTCTTGTCTTCCGCACTAAGTACTGCCACTACCTCATCAATAGTTTTATCAATTGGCTTAAATTCAAAACCAATGGCTTTTTTAATTTTGGTGTTATCATAGTTCTGCACAATACTGGCAGATTGCGCCGATATTTTATCGAGCGCCGGGCTTTTACCGGTTAAAGTACCTATAAGCGATGCACCGCGCCAGGCCAGTTCCAGCATCCAGGATTTAGCTTGTTTAGTTGGAGCCTTTACATGGAAACGTTCGGCAATGGTGTCAAACAAATCTTTATAGTACCAGTTTTCGGCATTGATAATATAGCGTTCGGCGGTAATATCGGTGTTCATGAGGGTAATCATGCATTGGGCTACGTCGGCCACATCAACCAGGCCTACGCTTCCGCCGGTATAAAAGATGAGGCCTTTGCGCACGGTTTCAAAAATTTGTCCGCTGCCACTTGCACCTGCACTGGCGCCGATAATTACCGATGGATTAACAATGGCAGCATCCAGACCTTCGGCAATACCGCGCCAAACTTCCATTTCGCTTTCCAGTTTAGATATGGCGTAGATGTTATTAACCGGGGTTTCTTCCAGGTAATGTTTCTCGGTAATCAGCTCGCCGGTTTTGGCAACACCCACAGCGGCTATCGAGCTTACGTGGATCAGCCTTGCGCCGGCATCAATACAAGCATTAACTACATTGGCTGTGCCGGTAACATTGGTATTAATCATCGGCTCTTTATCAGCCTGTTTAAATGATACCCATGCCGCGCAATGGTACACCTGCGTTATGCCTTCCATGGCGGCTTCCAGTGCAAAAATATCGCAAATGTCAGCCTCCACCCACTCAATGAGGTTACTGTAAGGGATAAGTATTTGTGGCATAACAGAATGGTTTCGCCGGGTGCAGCGCAAGGGTAAACCCTTTTCGGCAAGCTGTTTAACCAGCTCCGTACCCAAAAAACCTGTTGCACCGGTTACCAGTATCATGCTTGTAATTTTTTAGAAAACAGTGCAAATTAATTGAATTAAATTGATATTTGAGCTTTTGTAAAGCATCCCTATGTCATTAACAGATTTTCTGTCGCCTGTTGATCTGAGCAGCGTTACACCCAAGCAAGGCTTTAACAACAGCCAGCTGGGGAGTAAGATCAATATATATGCCGGGCATTTTCCCGATCTGGAAGAGCAACAGTACGACATGGCTATTATTGGCGTAATGGAAGACCGCCATGCAATTAACAACGAAGGATGCTCTACCGCACCCAACTATGTGCGCGAACGTTTGTACCTGTTGCATGAAGGCAGCTTTGCTGTAAAAATAGCCGACTTGGGCAATATCCGCCGTGGCGCAACCATTACCGATACCTATGTAGCGCTTAAAACCGTAGTAAATGAACTCATAAGGGCAAATATATTACCCATTATTATTGGCGGCGGGCAAGACCTTACCTATGCACAGTTTATGGCCTATGAAGACCTGGAGCAAAGGGTAGACCTGGTAGTGATAGACCAGGCTTTTGACCTTGACGATGATTTTGAACGTAACCATTTCGAAACTACCTCGGCTTCATTTTTAAGCAAGATTCTGCTGCACGAGCCCAATTACCTGTTTAACTTTAGTAACCTGGGTTACCAGACGTATTTTGCCAGCCAGGAAAGTTTGCGTGTAATGGATAAGCTATTGTTTGATGTACATCGCCTGGGCGAACTAAGCGGCAAGATCAACGTGGCCGAGCCGGTGATTCGCAATGCCAGCATGATTAGCTTTGATATGGGGGCTGTCCGTGCAGCCGATGCCATGGGCAATGCCAATGCATCGCCCAATGGGTTTTATGGCGAAGAGGCTTGCCAAATTTGCCGTTATGCCGGTTACAACGATAAATTAACCTCCATAGGTTTTTACGAGTTTAACCCGGCTTACGATGTTAACGGGCAAACCGCCATGCTGATGGCCCAGATGATCTGGTATTTTGTAGAAGGCTTTTATAACCGGAAGTCAGATTTTCCGCTGAACCCCAAATCGCAATACCTGATCTATAAAACTACGCTTACGCATGATGACCATGAACTGGTGTTTGTAAAAAGCAAAAAATCAGACAGGTGGTGGATGCAGGTACCGTACCCGGCAAATGGCTCGCTTAACGAGCGTTTCCACTTAGTACCCTGCCGATACGAAGATTACCAAACTGCAGTGAGCGGCGAAATGCCCGACCTGTGGTGGCGTACTTACCAAAAATTAAGCTAACCAAATTTATACGGATGCGTTATTTTTAACGTTAATATCCCTTATAATTAAGTAATTAATGAAAAAGATATTCTTCTATATAGCACTTTTTATACCCGCAATATCATTTGCGCAGGCACCGCAACAATTTACCATCAGAGGCAAAATAGCTAACGCAGTACCACCTGCCAAGGTTTATTTGTTTTATACGCTGGGTGCCAACCGCATGGTAGATTCGAGCGCCATTAGTGTAGGCGGTTTCCAGATCTCTGGTACCGTATTAAACCCCGTAAATGCCACATTGCTGTATGATCATAAAGGTGTAGGGATGGAGAAACTGGATAACAACAGTGCCGACATGATGAACCTTTACCTCGAGCCCGGAATTATTGGCGTTAACGCCGTAGATTCTATTGCCGATGGTAAAGTTACCGGCTCTGTGATTAATGATGATAATGCTAAACTGATGGGTCAGTTAACCCCGATTATAGCGAAAGCAAAAAAGATACAATACGATGCACAGCGCGCAACATTGGCCCAGCAACAGAGTGTAGAGTACCAAAATTTTATACAAGACAGGTTAAAGGCGGTACAAACACAGCAACAGGATGTGCTGAAAACTTTTGTACAAAATAACCCCAAAAGCTACCTGAGCATATTGGCGCTAAGTTCGCTTGGTGGCCCAACTGCCGACCCTGCGCCCTTGCTTGCCATGTATGATTCGCTTGACCCAAGCCTGAAAAGCATGGAGGCAGCAAAGCAGTTAAAAAAATCATTTGACGATTTAAAAGTTACCGGCATTGGTGCCATAGCACCCGATTTTACACAGGCCGATGCCGATGGAAAACCGGTTAAGCTGTCGTCTTTCCGTGGTAAATACGTGCTGATTGATTTTTGGGCATCATGGTGTGGCCCTTGTCGCCAGGAAAACCCTAACGTGGTAAAAGCCTACAATAAATACAAAGCAAAAAACTTTACCATACTGGGTGTGTCATTAGATAAAGCAGGTGCTAAAGATGCCTGGCAAGCTGCCGTTAAGGCCGACGGCCTGATCTGGACACAGGTATCAGACCTTAAATTTTGGGATAACGAGGCCGCTGTATTGTACGCCGTACGTGCAATCCCCCAAAATTACCTGATAGACCCGCAAGGGAAGATAATCGGTAAAAACTTAAGAGGTGCAGATCTGGATAAGAAACTGGCCGAATTATTTCCGGGATCCTGATAAATTAGAGTCAAGAGCCGAGAATCAAGAACCAAGATATGTAAAGGCTGCGATGAATGAATTGCAGCCTTTCTTAATAGCAGCCATTCTCTCTCGCGTCTTTTAACGCGTGTGTATTGGTAGGGGCATTTCAAATGCCCACCCGGTTAAGCACGGGTTGCAAACGCGCGCAAGTACAAATTTATTGCAGCATTTCTTATTAGCAATCCCCGCTCGAGTTGCAAAGGCGCGTAAGTATGGTTACGTTGTTACGTACAAATCAATATCTCTTTGGCTATTTATTTTTCATCGCCCTTTTTATATATTTGATTTTTAACTACCTCTAAAAAAACAACATGATTAAAAAGATCTTATACACCGCACTAATTGCCCTGCCGGCTGTTAGTTTTGCGCAGACAACCCCTGCTGTTGCACCTAACTTTACCGTTAAAGGTAAAATTGGTGCTTACAATGCACCTGCTAAAGCTTATTTAACTTACCGCTCGGGTGCTAAAAGTGTAACCGATTCTGTAGTGCTGGTTAACGGCGCTTTTGAATTTAAGGGCACGGTGGCAGATCCGGCGCAGGCAGACCTGTTTGTAAATGCCAAAGGTGACGGTATTCATTCGCCTTATGACTATACCGAATTATACATTGCCCCAGGTACAACGGTGGTAAATAGTGGCGATGTTGCCAAAAATGCAACGGCCACCGGTACCAAAATCAGCGAAGAAAATGCGAAGTATCAACTGGCCTTAAAACCTGTTAATGCCGAATACGAAGCGCTTGAGGCTAAACAAAAAGCAGCAGGTGATAAACCATCTGACGAGCAGACTAAAGAGTTTGCCGCCACAGAGAAAGCAATTGAAAACCACGAAAAAGCAATCACTAAAAAATTCATTGAGGATAATCCTACGTCAGCGATCAGCTTAAACGCATTGCGCAGCTATACTTACAGCGCCGATTTTAAAGAGCTTGATCCGATGTTTCATCACCTGTCGCCAGAGATTCAGAACAGCACATCAGGTAAAAAATATGCCGATCAGTTAGAGAAATTAAAAACCGTTGCTTACGGTGCAACCGCTCCTGAGTTTGCAATGGCCGATACCAATGGAGTATCTGTTAAGCTGTCGTCATTCCGTGGTAAATATGTTTTGGTTGATTTTTGGGCATCATGGTGCGGCCCTTGCCGTGCAGAAAACCCTAATGTGGTTAAAGCCTACCATCAGTTTAAAGACAAAAATTTTACCATCCTGAGCGTATCGTTAGATCGTACGGGTGCTAAAGAAAAATGGATGAACGCGATCCACAAAGATGGCCTCACCTGGACCCACGTATCAGACCTTAAATTCTGGGATAATGATGCAGCCAAACTTTACGGCGTACAGGCTATCCCGCAAAACTTCCTGTTAGACCCTAACGGTAAAATTGTTGGTAAAAACTTGCGCGGTACAGATTTAACTGATAAGTTAAATGAGCTGCTTGCTAAAAGCAAAAGCAATACCAAAGCAGAGTAATTAGCTGTTATAATACAATAAGAAAGGCCTCTGGTTTACCGGAGGCCTTTCTTATTGTATATTTTGTCATTGTGGCACGACGCAATCTCGTATTGCTGCAAATCCGCTCTGTATGCGACAAGATTGCCACACTATCGCTCGCAATGACAAGTTTTTAATTGTTGTCTCGATTCTTGACTCTTTTACAAGAGGTCAAACCCAATATCTTTTCTAAAATACTTACCATCATAATAAATGCGGCTGGCATCAAGTGTGGCTTGTTGCAGTGCATTAAACATGGTGTCCTGTAAAGAGGTAATGGCTAATACACGCCCACCAGAAGTTTTAATATCATCGCCATCGGCATAAGTACCTGCATGGAACGCGATAGAACCACGTACATTTTCCAGTCCGGTAATTACATCGTTTTTCATGTATTCGCCGGGGTAACCGCCTGCCACGCAAACTACGGTGGCTGCAAACTTGTTGGATATAATGAGTTCTTTGGTATCCAGGTTGCCTTCAGCTACGCCTTTCAGCAAGTCGGCCAGGTCAGACTCTATGCGTGGTAAAACGCTTTCGGTTTCCGGGTCGCCCATGCGGCAGTTATATTCAATTACAAAAGGCTCGCCATCGCAGCTAATCAAGCCAATAAAGATGAAGCCCTTGTAGGGGATATTGTCTTTCTTTAAACCTTCTACGGTTGGGATAATTACCCGCTCGTGTACTTTGTCCATAAATACCTTATCTGCAAAAGGTACTGGTGAAACCGAACCCATGCCGCCGGTATTTAAACCGGTATCACCTTCGCCAATGCGTTTGTAGTCCTTGGCTTCGGGTAGTACTTTATAGTTGGTGCCATCGCTCAGTACAAACACAGAAAGCTCAATGCCTTGTAAAAACTGTTCGATAACTACCTTAGCGCTTGCCTCGCCAAATTTGGCCATGGTAAGCATCTCGGTTAGTTCCTGTTGCGCTTCTTCTAAGCTGGTGCAAATTAATACACCTTTACCTGCTGCAAGTCCATCGGCTTTTAATACAATGGGTAAACCAGCGGTTGCCAGGTAAGTAAGGCCTTCTTGTAAAGTTGCTTCTGTAAAAGTTTTAGAAGCAGCAGTTGGGATGTTGTGGCGGTTCATAAACTGCTTAGAGAAATCTTTGCTGCCTTCTAATTGCGCACCCTCTTGCTGAGGCCCTATAACCGGGATGTTGCGTAACTGCTCATCGTTTAAAAAGAAATCGTGGATGCCTTTAACCAGCGGTTCTTCGGGGCCTACCAGTACCATATCGATATTGTTGGCTAAGGTAAAAGCCTTGTGGCCTTCAAAATCGGTAACCTTAATATCTATGTTGGTACCAAACTGGGCCGTACCCGGGTTACCCGGTGCAATAAACAATTGCTGGCATAAAGGACTCTGAGTTAATTTCCAGGCGAAGGCGCTTTCCCTACCGCCGGAACCAATGAGCAGGATGTTCATGGGGGTCAAAGATAGAGTTTTAGTCCGTAAGTGCGGAAGTCGATAAGTCTAAAAGGCTGCGTAAATATCCTTATCTTGTATACAAACCATTAAAGCCCAGTCATGAAAGTAATTAAGACATTAATCGTGCTGATATTATTAACCTCGGCATGCATCGCCCAAACAAATTTCAGTGGTACAGCAAAAGACCGGGCAGACTTGGCGAAAACCAGCGAAGCCATCCATAAAGCATTTTTTAATGGCGATGTTGATGCCGTAATGGCGTATCACCATCCGGATGTTGTCAAATCCTTTTCTTATAACAGTTATGTAGTGGGGGCCGATACTGTGAGGGCTGGTTTAGTAGCAGCATTTAAGGTAAATCATCTGAAATTTTTAGAAAACAAGGTCGAAAGCACAATTATTAACGGTAATACCGCAGTTGAAAGTTATCTGTTCACAATTAAAGGAACACCAAAAAATGGCGGTGAACCGTTTATATTTAAAGGGCGATCTATTGTGGTTTATGTGCGTTATAAAAAAAGTCCAACAGGCTGGGCTTCGATAAGGGAGGTAGTACAGCCGGCGCCATAGTTTTTAAATCCGTGAGAGGAAAATCAGATACACTTGCCAAAGTTTTTAATCATCGGTAAATTGCCGCACTGTATGAAAACGCTCTACTCCATTATAATCTTGTTTCTGGCTACAGCTACCTGCACCGCCCAAAACGTAAAGAGCGATCTGGAAAAGGAGAACTTGAAAGGCAATGTGTTATCAGTAACTACTACCCAACAAGATACCGGCACTACCAAAATCATTAATAAAGAAATTGCAACCTATAATAAAGACGGTAACTTAATATCAAAAATCCGTTACGACTCGTTATTTAAAGGTGACACCTCTAGTTATAGGATAGATTATGAGTATAGAAGTCATAAGCTTGTAAGGTCGGTTCTGAATTATTCGAATAGAAAATTGGAGATCACATCTACTTATACTTACCATACTCTGGGAAATGAAGTGGAAGAACGCAATTATGCGTTTGATACCGATTCCCTTCTCGGCAGCCTTATATCTAAATATGACGAAGCCGGGAATTTAACTAAGCGCATTACTTATGATGGACATAACCACGAGGCTGGGCAAACCTATTATAAATATAGCCAGGGCAATTTAATTAGGGAGGATAGACGATCTGTTGATTCTACGGCGTACAGTATTACCATGGCTTATGATGCAATGGATAATAAAATGAGCGAAACCACTAACGATGCAGCGGGCAGTAAGCGAAGCATTATCTATCACTACTTTAATTACGATAAACTATTTAATTGGCTATCGATGGATCAATCTGATAAAAAGGATTGGATTACGGTACGGAAGATAATCTACTATGAGTAGTCGGGTTGTCTGTTGTCAGTTATCTGTTGTCAGTCGTTAATAAAGAGGCTTTTCATCATAAAATCAAGGAGTTTTGAGAAGAAGGGTGGTACTGAAAACCGATAACAGACAACAGACAACAGAATTTTTCCTAACTTTACCTGCCATAATGACTTTTACATTCGTATGGCGTAATTGTTGAAGTGGTAGAGATTATATTATAAATAAAGCATGTTAGGATTTATCAGTAAGCTCTTCGGTAATAAATCGGAAAGAGACTTAAAAAGCATACAACCTTTAGTTGAAAAGATAAAAGCGGAATTCGCGAAGCTCGAAAACATTAGTAATGATGAGCTGCGTGCCATGACGCTTGACTTTAAAGAAAGGATTGCACAGGGGCTTGCAGACATTGATAATGACATTCAGTCAGCAAAAGAGCAGGCAGAAAGTCCTGAACTTGGCGTAGAAGAAAAAGTTGACCTTTACACCCAGATAGATAAGTTAGAGAAGGACCGTAACAAAGCGCTTGAAGAAGTGCTGATGACCATCCTGCCCGAAGCTTTTGCCGTGGTTAAAGAAACTGCCCGCCGTTTTAAAGAAAACAAGACGATTGAGGTTACTGCCTGGGATAGCGACCGTGAACTGGCTGCAACCAAGGCAAACGTTATAATTAAAGGGGATAAAGCCATACACCATAACACCTGGAAAGCCGCAGGCAACGACACCACCTGGGATATGGTACACTATGATGTACAATTAATTGGTGGTATTGTATTGCACCAGGGTAAAATTGCGGAGATGACCACGGGTGAGGGTAAAACCTTAGTGGCTACCTTGCCTGCTTACCTTAACGCACTTGCCGGCCAGGGTGTACACATTGTAACCGTGAATGATTACCTGGCACGCCGTGACTCGGAGTGGATGGGCCCTTTATATGAGTTTCATGGTTTAACTGTTGATTGTATCGACAAGCATGAGCCAAACTCTGAAGAACGCCGTAAAGCCTACATGTCTGACATTTGCTTTGGTACCAACAACGAATTTGGGTTTGATTACCTGCGCGATAACATGACCCGTACACCAGAAGAGTTAGTGCAGCGCAAACTGCATTTTGCCATGGTGGATGAGGTGGATTCGGTATTGGTGGATGATGCCCGTACGCCATTGATTATCTCTGGCCCGATCCCTCGCGGTGATGAGCATGAATTTTACCAGTTAAAACCACGCATTCAGCGTTTGGTTGATGCGCAAAAAGCATACATCAACGGTATTTTACAAGAAGCTAAAAAGCAGATCAACGACGGTAAATCTGGTACAGACGAAGGCGGTTTAGCCTTATTACGCGCACACCGTGGTTTACCTAAAAGCAAAGCTTTAATTAAGTTTTTGAGCGAAGGCGGTAACAGAACTATCCTGCAAAAAACAGATAACTATTACATGCAAGATCAGGGCAAAGAAATGCCTATGGTTGATGCAGATTTGTTTTTTGTGATCGACGAAAAAAATAATTCGGTTGAATTAACTGAAAAAGGTATCGAGCTGATTACTGCCTCGGGCGAAGATCAACACTTCTTTGTAATGCCTGATGTTGGCGGTGAAGTTGCGGAGATCGAAAAATCGACCTTAAGCGCCGAAGAAAAAGTTGCCCGTAAGGATGAACTGATGCGCGATTTCTCTATTAAATCTGAGCGGATTCACTCGGTTAATCAATTGTTGAAGGCTTATACCTTATTTGAAAAGGATACTGAGTACATTCTTGACGAAGGCAAGGTTAAAATTGTAGATGAGCAAACCGGCCGTGTATTGGATGGCCGCCGTTACTCTGATGGTTTACACCAGGCTATCGAGGCTAAAGAAAATGTTAAGGTTGAAGATGCAACCCAAACTTTTGCTACAGTAACGCTGCAAAATTACTTCCGTATGTACCACAAACTTTGCGGTATGACGGGTACTGCCGTTACCGAAGCTGGTGAGTTATGGGAAATTTATAAACTGGATGTGGTAGAAATACCAGCTAACAGAGGTATACAACGTGATGATCGCCAGGATTTGGTGTATCGTACCATGCGCGAAAAATACAATGCCGTTGCCGATGAGATTGTTAAACTAACCCAGGCCGGAAGACCGGTACTGGTAGGTACAACATCTGTAGAGATTTCGGAACTGGTAAGCCGTATGCTTAAACTGCGCGGTATTAAACATAACGTACTGAATGCCAAGTTGCACCAGAAAGAGGCCGACATTGTGGCCGAAGCCGGTAAATCTGGAACAGTGACTATTGCTACCAACATGGCTGGTCGTGGTACGGATATTAAACTGGGCGAAGGTGTTAAGGAAGCCGGTGGTTTAGCCATTGTAGGTACCGAGCGCCATGAGTCTCGTCGTGTCGATCGCCAGTTACGTGGTCGTGCAGGTCGTCAGGGCGATCCGGGTTCTTCACAGTTCTTCGTATCATTAGAGGATAACCTGATGCGTTTATTCGGATCAGAGCGTATCTCTAACCTGATGGTGCGTATGGGTATTGAAGAGGGCGAAGTAATTCAGCACTCGATGATCACCAAATCAATTGAGCGTGCGCAGAAAAAAGTAGAAGAAAACAACTTCGGTATCCGTAAGCGTTTGTTAGAGTATGATGATGTGATGAACTCACAGCGTACTGTAATATATGCTAAACGTAAAAATGCCTTGTTTGGCGAACGTTTAGACGTTGATTTAAGCAATACTATTTTTGATGTTATCGAAGATGTGGTTAGCGAATACAAAGAATCAAGCAACTATGCAGGTTTACAGCTGGAAATTATCCGCCTGTTCTCTTTCGATGTAGAGATGAGCCAGGACGAGTTTGCAGGCTCTAACGTTGCAAAACTGACCGACAAGATTTTTGCCGAGGTAACTGATTTTTATCACCGCAAGCAGCACGCAGTTGCCGAGCAGGCTTATCCGGTACTGAAAGATGTATTTGATGCCCGTGGCGAATATGTAGAAAACATTGTGGTACCGTTTACAGATGGTATTCACGGCATCCAGGTGGCAGTGCCGCTTAAAAAGGCGATTGAAAATCATGGTTTGGAAGTGTTTAAATCTTTCGAGAAAAACGTAACCTTATCGCTGATTGATGATGCCTGGAAAGAGCACCTGCGCGAAATGGACGAGTTAAAGCAATCGGTACAAAATGCTGTTTACGAGCAAAAAGACCCGTTATTGGTTTACAAGTTCGAAGCGTTTGAGTTGTTCCGTTCGATGCTGGCCAATGTGAACAAAGAAGTAGTTAGCTTCCTGTTCAGAGGTGGTATCCCGCAACAACAAGAGCCCGACGAAATTCAGGAAGCACGCCCTCAGCCTAAAACAGATATGCGCCAGATGCGTACTTCTAAACCAGAGCTGATGCAGGATGGTAGCGGTATTGAACTGGCCGACATGCCGGATGCGCCAAAAGCAACCCCAATACGTGTTGACCCAAAGATTGGCCGTAACGATCCCTGCCCTTGCGGTAGTGGTAAAAAATATAAAAATTGCCACGGCATAGGCGAAAATTAATAGGACTTGCCTATATAAATATTTTGTCATTCTGAGTGCTAACGAAGAATCTTCTCAGTAGATAAGCATCTTTAAGAAGATTCTTCACTGCGTTCAGAATGACAAATTATGTTTTAGATTAATAAATTTGTCATTGCGAGAAGGTACGACGAAGTAATCTCGTAGCTATGCAGGTCGAATAGCATACAATGAGATTGCCACGCTATCGCGCGCAATGACATACTTTTTAGATAAGCATACTCAATGAAAAACACAGCATCCCACTACAAAACACTTTTGTATATCACTGGGTGCTGTTTTTTTATGCTTTGTACCCAGGCGTCCCATGCCCAAACTCGCGGCAAGGTAGAAGTAATTAAAGACCCGCGTGTTGATACCCTGATTGCCCGTAAGCTTTACGGCAATGTGGGTAGTGCTCAAAGTGGTTTTTCCTCATCGGGTTACCGGGTGCAGGTTTACACCGGCTCAAACCGCGCCGCTGCTTACAAGGCACAAGCTAAATTTCAACAAAACTATCCCGATATTAGCGCTTACATTACTTACCGCGAACCCGACTTTAAGGTGCGTGTAGGGGATTTCAGGACCCGGATAGAGGCTACTCGCATGATGGAGCAGCTAAAACCCTGGTTTCCACTGATGTTTATTATTACAGAAAAAATTAATCCACCCAAACTGGATTCAGATACACAGAACTAATGATTAAAGAACGTATACAGCTCATAGCTGAAGAAATTTTTAATGATGTGGTTGGCAATCGCCGCCATCTGCATGCCAACCCCGAACTGTCTTTTCACGAAGTAGCAACATCGGCATTTGTGGCAGCTAAGTTAGATGAGCTGGGAATCCCTTATGTGCGCATGGCAGATAACGGTTTGGTTGGGCTAATTGTGGGTAACAAACCATCGAACCAAGTAGTTGCGCTACGTGCCGATATGGATGCATTGCCAATTACAGAGATTAATGATGTGCCTTACAAATCGCAAAACGTGGGTGTAATGCATGCCTGCGGTCACGATGCGCATACATCATCATTATTGGGCACGGCTACTATCCTGTCGAGAATTAAGAATGATTTTGGAGGAACGGTAAAACTGATCTTTCAACCGGCAGAAGAAAAACTGCCGGGTGGAGCAAACCTCATGATCCAGCAGGGTGTACTTGAAAACCCTAAGCCGCAAGCGGTAATAGGCCAGCACGTAATGCCTTTTATTGATGCCGGTAAGGTTGGTTTCAGGGCCGGTAAATACATGGCCTCTACAGATGAAATTTATGTTAAAGTAATTGGCAAAGGTGGCCACGGTGCCCAGCCTCAACAAAATATAGATCCGGTAATTATCACAGCGCATATGTTAACTGCGTTGCAGCAGGTGATCAGCCGTTTTGCCGACCCTAAAAACCCATCGGTACTCTCATTCGGTAAAGTAATTGCCAATGGCGCTACCAATGTGATCCCTAATGAGGTTTACCTGGAAGGTACTTTCCGTACAATGGATGAAACCTGGCGAGCGGAGGCACATATACGTATGAAGAAACTGGCCGAGGGTTTATGCGAGAGTATGGGCGCTAAATGCGAGTTTAATATTATGAAGGGTTATCCATACCTGATTAACGAAGAAAAACTGACCGCCAATGTGAAGGGCTTTGCGGTTGATTACTTAGGTAAAGAAAACGTGCTTGATCTGGATATCTGGATGGCAGGCGAAGATTTCGCTTACTTTTCGCATGCTGCGGATAGCTGTTTCTACCGTTTAGGTACCCGTAACGAGAGTCGCGGTATTACATCCTCAGTACACACACCAACGTTTGATATTGAAGAAACTGCATTGTTAGGCGGCACTGGTTTAATGGCCTACATTGCCCTTAAACAATTAGGTAACTAAATCTGCCGCATGAAGAAATTACTTTTAAGCATAGCCTTTGTGCTGATGGGTCTTTGTGCCCTGCACGCCCAGCAGATCAACAGGTTTAACCCTGATACGATTAAGTCTGTGGTGATTGACTCGAACTTTGTCAACATCAAATCGCACAAGCTCAACGCGCAGGATTTTATTGATGCCGTACTGGCCGATACCAGCTTTTATAAAGCCTTCCATAATATGAAAGGCTACGATTTTATTGCCGAAAACCGTATTTATACCTTCGACAAAAAGAATAAAGTGGACGGCAAAATTTACCGTAAGCTGCACCACGGCGATGTAAACGGTAAGCATACCATCGAAACCCTGGCCAAACGCGACAGTGGCAATGTTTATAAAAAGAACGGCAAATATGAGCTGTACACGGTAGAAATGTTCGACTATATTTTCCAGAATGCTTATAATTCTGATTTTACCTCGGGCGAGGGCTTGCCCGGTGGTGGTAAAAACGAGTCGTATAAGGACAAGCTTAAAACGCTGATCTTCCGCCCCGGTACCAAGGTTACGGGCATTCCGTTTTTGAGTAGTAAAACAGAGATTTTCTCGAAGGAAATGAAGGAATTTTACCTCTATCAGTTTGCCCGCGGTACCTACATGGATTCGATCCCCGTGTACCGCTTTAAAGTGATCCGCAAACCCAGTACCAGCGACGGCGATGTGATGATTAACGAAATGACAACGATCTTCGACACCCGCAGCTTCCAGATCCTGGGCCGTTATATCGATATGAAATTCAGCAACATGTTCTTCGACTTTAATGTGCAGATGAACATTGAGCTTAACAATTATAAAGGTACACTACTCCCTGCCAAAATAAGCTACCAGGGCAACTGGAATGTTCCTTTCCACAAAGAGGAGCGGGCTGCTTTTTTGATTCTGCACAAGGAGTATAAAAAATAGAGCCAGGAATCGAGACAAATCGTAATAGGCACAAGGTATTGTGCCTATTACTACAATAAAATATATGTGCAGGTTATACACCGTAGAAACACAATACTTTGTGTCTCTTTTTGTTTAAAAGGAACTGCCTTTTGTCATCCAGAGCGCTACCGAAGGATCTTTTTCACTTGTCAAGCCGCTATATATATAGCAGAAGATTCTTCACTGCGTTCAGAATGACAAATTGGGTAACCGCCACTCGCTCGCTACTTCTTACTCTCCGCCAGCGACAACAAATTACCATCCGGATCTTTAAACCAGGCTACTTTGGTACCATCAGGTGCAAGCCAGATGCCCAGGTCATCCTGCTCAAAGAAGCCGAATATTTCGAAATAGATTCCTTTGGCTGTTAGTTGGCCAATCATATCTTCAATATCATCCACGCCCCAGCCTAAAACGGTAAACGGTTGTGGTATCAAGGCCTGTACGGTGGTTACGCGCAGCAAAGTGCCATTGGCATTAAACTCCAAAGCGAATGGGCTTTCTGATACTTGCGGTAAGCCAAGTGTTTCGCCATAAAATTCTTTAGCCCGGGTTGGGTTTAGGGTGGGGATGAATGCGTGGAGTGTTTGGTTAGTAAGCATGGGGTTGGAGGTTTATAAGGCAAATTAAAGAAAAATTGTGACGGTAGCATAAATCCCTCCTTGGGGAGGGGTGCGGCTGGATAGTGCATTGGCAGGGAGGGGTACCTGCATAAAGCATACTGTAGAAACCCCTCCCTAACCCTCCCAAGGGAGGGAATAATAGCGCACAAAAAAGGACTTCCGAACGGAAATCCTTTCAATATTCTTTAAGCCCTTTCCCCCGGAGAGGGTTTGAGTGAGGCTATTAAAACTCTGCGTTTTTCGGGAACCTTGGGAAAGGGATCACGTCGCGGATATTGCCCATGCCTGTAACAAACAATACCAAACGCTCAAAGCCTAAACCGAAACCTGCATGCGGGCAAGCACCGAAACGGCGGGTATCCAGGTACCACCAAAGCTCATCTTTAGGGATACCGATCTCATCCATGCGTTGCTCCAGTTTATCCAAACGCTCTTCACGCTGCGAGCCACCGATAATTT
Source organism: Mucilaginibacter polytrichastri (assembly GCF_001911425.1). GTDB lineage: Bacteria > Bacteroidota > Bacteroidia > Sphingobacteriales > Sphingobacteriaceae > Mucilaginibacter > Mucilaginibacter polytrichastri. The sequence goes on from NZ_MPPL01000001.1 coordinate 5,632,790, forward strand.
CACCAATGCCCGGGAACAGGATATCCATAGCGGCAACGGTTTTTCCGTCGTCGTTTTGGCGCATGTAGAAAGATTTGATCTCTTTAGGGTAATCTGTAAGAATAACCGGTTTTTTGAAGTGTTTCTCAACCAGGTAACGCTCATGCTCAGATTGTAAGTCGGTTCCCCAGCCTTCTACCGGGTATTGGAACTTTTTCTTTTTGTTCGGGGTCGATTCTTTCAGGATCTCAATAGCCTCGGTGTAAGTAAGGCGTTGAAAATCGTTATCCAGGCAAAACTGCAGTTTATCTAACAAACTCATTTCCGCACGTTCGTTCTGTGGTTTTTGCTTGTCTTCTTCTTCCAAACGCTGGGTTAAAAATTCCAGGTCTTCTTTGTTATTTTCAATGGCATGGTTAATTACATATTTCAGTAATGCCTCGGCCATGTCCATGTTATCGGTCAGGTCATAAAAAGCCATCTCCGGCTCAATCATCCAAAACTCGGCTAAGTGTCGGGTGGTGTTAGAATTTTCGGCACGGAAAGTTGGCCCGAAGGTATAAATATCGCTCAACGCCATGGCGCCAAGCTCCCCTTCTAACTGGCCGGATACGGTTAAGTTGGTAGATTTTCCGAAGAAATCTTGTTTAAAGTCAATCTCGCCTTCTTCGGTACGTGGCAGGTTGTTCAGATCGAGGTTAGTAACCCGGAATGCTTCACCGGCGCCTTCAGCGTCCGATTGTGTAATAACCGGTGTGTGGAGGTAAATAAACCCACGCTCCTGAAAAAACTTATGTACCGCAAAAGATAGACTGTTACGCACTCTAAAGATTGCACCGAACGTATTGGTACGGAAACGCAGGTGGGCAATTTCACGCAGAAACTCCAGGCTGTGTTTTTTGGGTTGCAGCGGGTATTTCTCAGGGTCGCTATCGCCCAGTACTTCAATACTGGTTGCTTTGATATCAAATTTTTGGCCTTTACCCAATGATTCTACCAGGGTACCGGTAATACTAAGCGCAGCACCAGTGGTAATGCGTTTAAGCAGGACTTCGTCGGTATTTTGAAAATCAACTACAATCTGGATATTATTATTGGTAGAGCCATCATTTAAAGCAATAAACTGGTTATTACGGAAAGTACGTACCCAACCCTTAACTGTAACCTCAATGTTTGTTTGTGTGCTTTCCAGCAGTGCTTTAATTTTAATGCGCTTACTCATATCCAATAAAAATGTGAATGGCAAAAATACAATTTATTAAATACGGAGCAATCAATACCTTACTAAACAGTACACTAATTAATTAATAGGAACGGAAGGCGATTGTACGTATGTTATGAGTTCGCCATTAGTAAATACTACTTCAGTTGGGAAGCCGCTGTTACCGTAAGTTTTTTTGAGCGTGAGGCTAAAGGAACCCCTCATCAGGTTTTTAGCCTCATCGTAGCTGTTGATGACGAGTTTGTTCGATGCATCACTGCTTAGATTATACGTTGCCACAATAGCATCCTGGCCTACGGTATTCCAATAATAAGCATTGATCTCGGTTGATTGGTAGGTACTAACTCCTTTGCTTTTGAATTTAATACCCAGTGTTTCTTCGCCTACATGGGCAATAATTAAAATAGAATCCTTTATAGAGGGATTAACATAGCCGGTGTATGGGTTGGCGGAAACCCACACTGCGTTGTTTTTCTTTGCAGAGATGCTGTATTCAATTTTGGTAGTTGAATTATCCTTTTTGCAGGCGCTTAACAGTGATACCAGGACTAATGATAATAATGTAATTTTTTTCATGAATATATAATTTAGGCATATATTATACAATACGCTAAGTGTTAAACGTTTGCTACAGTAAGCAAATTTTTATTAATTTACACACAGGGTATCAGGCGGCAATTGCATATTTTTGTTGTCCTGTTTTCAGGCTGGATATTAAGAAGTATGATTACCAAACTCACCGTTGATAAAATAATGGAAGCTACCGACATTGTGGAGGTAGTTGGCGAGTTTGTGACCCTGAAAAAGCGTGGTGCCAACTATGTTGGCTTATCTCCCTTTGTGAACGAGAAAACGCCTTCTTTTACGGTATCTCCTGCCAAGGGCATCTTTAAAGATTTCTCCTCGGGTAAGGGTGGTTCGGCCATTACGTTTATCATGGAGCTGGAGAAATTCACTTACCCGGAAGCGTTAAAATGGCTGGCCAAAAAGTACGGAATTGACGTAGAGGAAACCGTAGAAAGTACCGAAAACAAGGAAGCCGACAGCCGCCGCGAAAGTTTAATGATCGTGTCGGGGTTTGCGGCTAAGTTTTTCCAGGAAAGCATGTGGGATACCGATGAAGGTAAAAGCATCGGCCTCAGTTATTTTAAAGAGCGCGGTTTTACGCCAGAAGTGATGCGCAAGTTCGAGCTCGGATACTCGCCCGATCAATGGGAGGCTTTTACCGGCGCAGCCCTAAGCGCAGGCTATCAGCAGGAATTTTTAGAAGAAAGCGGCTTATCCGTAAAGCGCGATAATGGTTCGTTATATGATCGTTACCGCGGCCGGGTAATGTTTCCGATACATAGTTTTACAGGCCGTGTTATTGCCTTTGGCGGCCGTACTTTAAAGAGCGATAAAAACGTACCCAAATACGTAAACTCGCCCGAGTCGGAGATCTACCACAAGAGCAACGTGCTTTATGGCTTGTTCTTCGCCAAAAAATCAATCCGCGATCTGGACAATTGCTACCTGGTAGAGGGTTATGCCGATGTGCTTTCGGTACACCAGGCGGGTATCGAAAATGTGGTGGCCTCATCGGGTACTTCGTTAACCGTAGAGCAGATCAGACTAATTGGCCGCCTTACCCAAAACATCACCATTTTATATGATGGCGATGCCGCCGGCATTAAGGCTTCGCTTCGCGGACTGGATTTGATCCTGGAGGAAGGCCTCAACGTAAAGGTGGTATCATTCCCCGATGGGCACGACCCCGATTCGTATGTGCGCAAGGTGGGCAGCACTGCCTTTAAGCAGCACATCGACCAAAATAAAAAGGACTTTATTCTCTATAAAACCAGCATCCTGCTTAAAGATGCCGGTACCGATCCGCTGCGCCGTGCAGAGGTAATTCGTGAAGTGGTTGAAAGCATTGCCAAAATTCCGGATCATATCAAGGCCTCAGTCTTTATTAAAGAGTGTAGCTACCAGATGCAGATCGAGGAGCGTGTGCTGCTTTCTGAGCTGAACAAGATGCGGCTTGCTAAGGCTAAGAAGAATAATCAGCAGTCGGAGCGGCAGCAACAGCAACAACATGGCGAAGGGCCGCCGGCAGATTTTGATTACTATTCGATAGAAGCCGCCGAGGCGGGGACGTTAATAGAGCAGCCGGTTAAAGACTCGGACAATGGTGTAAACCAGGAGCGCGAAATTGTACGCCTGCTATTGCTTTATGGCAACCGGATGATTGACTGGGATGGCATCACTAATACCTATATAGGCCCGTTTATGATTGCCGAACTGAGCGACGTTACCTTTGAGAACCCGGTATGCAAACAGTTTACAGACATTTACCGCAGCCAGGTAGAGAATGGCGAACTGCCAGATGATAAATTTTTTATCCATTATGATGATAAGGAAATTGTAAACCTGGTGGTTGATATGCTGGCTACCAAGTATACCCTGAGCGAAAACTGGTACGAGATGCACAAGATTTTGATCACTGATGAGATTGACCACCTGCGAGCCGCTATTTTGGGTGCCATCTTCCACCTTAAAAAACAAAAGGTGGGTAAGCTACTCGAAGGCTTGCGTAAAGAGCTTCAAACTACCGAGAGTGCGATAGATCAGGACATACTGATGACCCGGTACATTCAGCTTAAAAAAGTAGAGAAGCATATATCAGATTACCTGGGCTCTGTTATCATTAAATAAATGGCCAAACACCTCGACTTGGGCCGTAAGGGTGAACTCATCGCCAAAACACATTTGCTTAATTTGGGTTATGAAATTTTGGACGAGAACTGGACCTATGGAAAAGCCGAAGTAGATATCATTGCCTGGAAAAACAGCGTTATTATATTTACCGAAGTAAAGGCCCGTACCGGCACCGGTTTTGGCCAGCCAGAAGATTTTGTAGATAATCGTAAACAAAAATTATTGGCTGATGCCGCAGATGAATATATTTACCTGATGAATCACCAGGGCGAAGTTCGGTTTGATATTATATCGATACTTTTTAAGGGTGAAAATTATACATTAAAACATATAGAAGATGCATTCTGGCCCACGGCCTGATCAATTAAAATCCATGAAGTTTTATAAAATTTTGTTTGTTGCCGCAGCTGTTTCCATTGTATTTGGCTGTAAAAATAAAACGGTTGAAAGCGGCTTTAATGTAACCGTTAGCCCGGAGGCCGGCACTAGCTACAAAGCCGGTACAGATGTGCCCATTAAGGTAAGTTACAATGCCGATGTAAAGCCCGATTCTGTAGTTTACCTGTTAGATGCTACACGGCTGGCAGTGAAAAAAGATTCGTCGATAGTTACGCTAAAAACAGATACGCTTAAAATGGGGATCAAAACCATTACTGTAAAAGTTTACCAGGGCGGGAAGGACGATGATGCCGCTACTAACATCGTAGTGCTAGCACCAAAAGAACCGGAAGCTTTGACTTTTAAGGTTGAAAAAGTGTTTCCGCATGACACCAGTAGCTATACCGAAGGTTTGATTTACCACAACGGATATTTTTATGAAAGCGACGGCGGCCGTGTAGCCGAGCGTGAAGGACAATCGAGCTTGCGCAAAACAGATATAAACGGTAAAGTACTACAAAAAGTGGATGTAGACCCTAAAGTATTTGCCGAAGGGATAGCTATTGTAGATAATAAAGTTATGCAACTTACCTATACAGAGAAAATAGGTTATGAGTATGACCTCAACTCATTTAAGCTGCTGAGAACTTTTCAAAACAATGTAGGAGTTGAAGGCTGGGGCGTAACCTATGACGGGAAAAAGATTTACATGGATGATAGTACTAACCGTCTCTTTTTCTTAGATCCGCACACCTATAGGCAGATAGGTTATGTTGATGTGTATGATGATAAAGGCCCGGTTAACCAGATCAATGAGCTTGAATATATTGATGGTAAAATATATGCTAACGTTTATACAACAGATACCATTGTTGTTATTGACCCCAAAACGGGAGCCGTTACACAACGCATAAACTTAAAAAACCTTTATCCCAATAACCCAAGCACCGAAGTATTGAATGGTATAGCCTGGGATGCACAAGGCAAACGCTTGTTTGTTACTGGTAAGAAATGGGATAAATTGTTCCAGGTGAAGTTTGTGAAAGAATAATCTACCTTGTCATTCGGAACGTAGCGAAGAATCTTTTACGCCGTGGATAATGGACTATGCAATCTAAGAAGATTCTTCGCTATCGCTCTGAATGACAAAATGGTAAACAAAAGCGGCTGCATGAAAATGCAGCCGCTTTTGTTTTGGAGCTAATTCCCTCCTCGGGGAGGGGTGCGGGTGCCTTGAGCGTTGGCAGGGAGGGGTGAATTTTTGCTAAGTCAATCGGAGAAACCCCTACCTGCCACTACACTAATCCCTTCGCGCCCCTCCCAAAGGAGGGAATTTGAACCTCAGCTAATCATTCCGCAACTATTTCATAAATTACTTTGTAACATAATTCAATTATCTATACTAACTCTGTGTAATAACCATTAAGAAATTGGAAAGCAAAGAAACCCGGTTTATGCAATTGATTGAAGAGCACAAAGGAATGCTCTTTAAAATATGCCGCATTTACCAGGACGACGAAGCCGATCGCGATGACCTGATGCAGGAAATGGTATTGCAGTTATGGCTGGCATTCGATTCATTTCAAGGCAAAAGTAAATTTAGTTCGTGGATGTACCGGGTTGCTTTAAACACGGCGATAGTGTTTTTTAAAAAGCAAAAGCGCCGGCCAGATAGCGAACAGTTGCCCGAAAGGCTGGACCACCTTGAGGCCCAGGAATTTGATACCGAAAAGGAGGAACAGCTGGCCTTATTTTACAAAGCCCTAAAGCAATTGGGTAAGGTTGAAAGGGCATTGATTTTTTTATACATGGAAGATCAGTCGTACGAGGATATTGCCCTTAACCTGGGTATTACGGTTATTAATGTAAGGGTGAGGCTAAACCGTACCAAAAACAAATTAAAGGATATCATAAAAAGTATGAATTATGAATATAGATGATTTAAAAGATGCCTGGAAAAATGATGATTCCGGTTTTACTCATAAGTCTTTAAGCGCGGCCATACAGGGCCAAACAACATCGGCTGTAACTAAAATCCGCAGAAAAATGCGCAACGAATTTATAGCCACAATTGTATCTTATTTTATCTTGTTAGGCACTTTATTACGTAAGCAAGATCCGTTTTTGTTCAATATCACCTGTATCCTTTTCTTTACCATGGTGGTATTAAACGGATATTACTTTTTTAAATTTTATCTTTTTTACCGCTCTATGGGGCAGTACAATTTAAGCTTAAAGTCGAGCATCAGCAAAGTAGCTTACGAGCTGGAGCTTAATATGGAGATCTATAAAACCTATAACTTTTGTGTAACTCCTCTGGCTATTATGGTGGGTATCGGTATTTTATGCGGAAAAAATGCTTCGGTTTTTATCCAGCAAGGTTTGGGTTCGGGCGTTAATGCTACGCATCATTTAATAGTTATGCTTTGCTTTTTGCTGATAAGTTTTATAGTTGCCTTTATACTAATTGAGTGGCACGTAAAACTGATGTATGGCAGGTACCTTAAAGAGCTTAAACTAATTATCAGTGATCTGGATGAGTAAGTTTAATATAGAATCGGAAATCGAGAGCCAAGAATCAAGACAGGGACACCCATGGCATAAGAAAAAACCTTGTTGCGAGAAACGGAAACAATCCCCGACCTGCAGAAAGGCCCTGCAAATCCGTGATTCCTCCGTACTGCGTGGTTATGTGTGTCATAGGCTTATCCCAATGACGCGTTATGAAAGTTTATCTTGATCCTTGTCTCTCGATTTTTGCTTCTAATATATTACTTCCATTCTTTCCACTGATTGATCAAGCCGTTGGTTGATGAATCATGCGAAGTTATTTTATCGTCGTTTTTCAATTCAGGTAAAATCTGGCCGGCCAGTTGTTTGCCCAGTTCAACACCCCATTGGTCAAAGCTGTAAATGTTCCAGATAATGCCCTGGGTAAATATTTTGTGCTCGTATGCTGCAATTAATGAACCCAAGCTTTCCGGGGTAATTTCTTTAATTAAGAATGAATTGGTTGGGCGGTTACCTTCAAATACTTTAAACGGCGCAATTTTGGCAATATCTTCTTCTGTTTTACCGGCAGCTTTCAGTTCGGCAACCACTTCTTCTAAGGTTTTACCATTCATTAAGGCCTGGGTTTGCGCAAAAAAGTTAGATAGCAGCATTTTATGATGCTCACCCAGCGGGTTGTGCGAAATTGCTGGCGCGATAAAATCGGCAGGGATCATTTTGGTACCCTGGTGTATCAGTTGGTAAAACGCATGCTGGCCGTTGGTACCTGGCTCGCCCCAAATAATCGGACCGGTTGAGTACTCAATCGCGTTACCATTACGGTCGACAGATTTACCGTTACTTTCCATATCCCCCTGTTGAAAATAGGCTGCAAAGCGGCTCATGTATTGGTCGTAAGGCAAAATAACATTGGTTTCGGCCTCAAAGAAGTTGTTATACCAAACACCGATCAAGCCCATAATAACCGGAATATTTTGCTCAAAAGGCGTGGTGCGGAAGTGCTCATCCATTTTGTGGGCGCCGGTTAATAATTGCTTAAAGTTATCGAAGCCAATATTTAACGAGATAGATAAACCGATGGCGCTCCATAAAGAGTAACGGCCGCCAACCCAATCCCAAAACTCAAACATGTTGGCTGTATCAATACCAAATGCTGATACGCCTTTGGCATTGGTTGACAAAGCTGCGAAGTGTTTAGCCACATCCGCATCTTTAGCACCCGATGCAATGAACCAGTCGCGGGCGCTGTGTGCATTTGCCATAGTTTCTTGGGTGGTAAATGTTTTAGAGGCAACTAAAAACAAGGTAGTTTCGGGGTCCAGGTGTTTTAAGGTTTCAACAATATGCGTACCATCAACATTAGATACAAAGTGAGCGTTTAAGCGGGTTTTGTATGCCTTCAATGCTTCGGTAACCATCACGGGGCCTAAGTCAGAGCCACCAATGCCTATGTTTACTACATCGGTAATTTCTTTGCCGGTATAACCTTTCCATTCGCCGCTGATCACAGCCTCGCTAAAAGCTTTCATATGGTCTAGCACGGCATTAACTTCAGGCATTACATCTTTACCGTCTGCATACACGGGCGTGTTGCTTACGTTGCGCAGGGCAGTATGCAGTACCGAGCGGTCTTCGGTAACATTGATTTTTTCGCCTGCAAACATGGCTTCAATTGCCTCTTTTAGGCTACACTCGTTTGCTAATTGAATCAGTAAGGCGATGGTTTTTTCGTCTATACGGTTCTTCGAGTAGTCGAACAAAATATCATTAAACCTGATCGAGAAGTTCTCAAATCTTTGATTATCAGATTTAAATAGATCTTTTAAATGCGTAGCAGTGATATCAATGTAATGATCTGCTAGGTATTTGTAAGCGTTGGTTTCGGTGAAATTGACGTTTGGCAGCATATTTGAATTGTTTTTATCAAAAATAGAAGTAAATGTTTAAAACAGCATTTAAATAAAAATAGTGTTTAAACAAAGAAACGCTGAATAGCTTAAGTTGTGCTGCCCTAAATTCATTTCAATGCAATTATTTCAACAAGGCTAATTTTAGCCCTGTTATTACCGATAAAAAGGCACGACATTTACTTTTGATTACGCTTTTGTAACCGTTAAAAACTTAATATTATGTTCGAAAAATTATTCTTACTTGTAAAAAGTAACGCCGGCACAGCCGTTATCAACAACCCGGTTATTCCAGCCGGCAAAAGCGAAGCAGTAATTAACGAAGCTTCAAGTTCTATTATAGAGGTATTGAAAAGCCAGTTAGAAAGCGGCAAAATCAAAGACCTTATTAAAATGTTCCAGTTTCCGGATATTAAGAACAATGAGATGGTTACCAGTATTATTAACCGGTTTGCCAACAAGCTCAACAAGTTTTACAACATCGATTCAAAAGCTGCCTTTGCTACAGCAACTAGTTTAATTATGCCGGTAATGCAGCAAATGGTACAACAGTCAAACGATGATAAAAACGGGGAGTTTGCGGTGCAAAACTTTTTATCCAAATTAAGCGGCGGTGCCGATCTGAGCCTATTAGTTAACAACTATATGGCTGCATAAGCCACGCTAAAACATAATATTAAATAGGCTTGCCAATTTCGGCGGGCCTTTTTTGTTAATGCTGATAATACATTTATATATTTGCTATTATGACTAAAGAACAGATTCAAGATCTGAGGGATAGAACAGCTTCCCTGAGGAGGCATCTTTGACATCGATAAAAAGCTGACCGAGCTCAACGCTGAGCAGGAAATAACCATAGGTCCGCATTTTTGGGACCATCCTAAAGAAGCTGAAAAAGTACTGGCTTCCATTAAACTGAAAAAGATATGGACAGATGCTTTTCAAAAGGTAGTATCTGTTGTTGAAGATACCGGCGTATTATTTGAATTTTACCAGAGTGGTGATGCCACCGAGGTGGAATTAAACGAACAGTTTGCAATTGCTACAAAAGCGATTGAAGAGCTGGAGTTTAAAAATATGCTCTCATCTGAAGAAGACCAGCTAAACGCCGTATTGCAGATTACAGCCGGTGCCGGTGGTACCGAAAGCTGTGACTGGGCCGCCATGCTGATGCGGATGTATATTATGTGGGGCGAGAAAAACGGCTATAAAGTAACCGAGCAAGATTCGCAGGCGGGTGATGTGGCTGGTATAAAAACCGTTACGCTGCAGCTGGAAGGCGAGTTTGCTTACGGCTATCTGAAAGGCGAAAACGGCGTGCACCGTTTAGTGCGTGTGTCTCCGTTTGATGCCAATGCTAAGCGCCATACCTCGTTTGCATCGGTATATGTGTACCCATTGGTTGATGATACCATTGAGATTGACATTAACCCGGCCGAAATTGAGTTTGAGACTTTCCGCTCTGGTGGTGCAGGTGGGCAAAATGTAAATAAGGTAGAAACTGCCGTGCGTTTATACCATAAGCCATCGGGTATTATTATTAAGAACCAGGAGTCGCGCTCACAATTGCAGAACAAGGAAAACGCGATCCGATTGTTAAAGTCGCAGTTGTACGAAATTGAAATGCGCAAGCGCCAGGAAACCAGCAATGCCATTGAAGGTAATAAGAAAAAAATTGAGTGGGGTTCGCAAATTCGTAACTACGTGTTGCACCCATACAAACTGGTAAAAGATTTGCGTACCGACTACGAAACCTCCAACGCAGCAGCAGTGCTGGATGGAGATTTAGATGAATTCCTGAAAGCTTATCTGATGGAGTTTGGTGGAGGTAGAGGGAAATAAATAAATTAGGGCTATAAAAATAGTTTATGGACTTTGTAGTTATAGCCCTAATTATCATAATCATTGTAATTGTTATCCCTGTATTATTAGGTTATTTATTTTACAGGTGGTTAGCAAAAAAGGGATATAAAAAAGTAGCTGTAATAATTCTATGCGGTGTATTTGGCTTTTTTGCATATAACATATACTTCGCAGTTTATCCCGGAGAATCATTTTATGAAGATGAGTTCAAAAATGAAGCATTTAGGGATCTGCCCAAAACAACTCATTTCCTGAAGAAGGAAGCTTCTTATCCCGATTTTCATGGTAAATATGGAACTGCTTTCTTAATCGAGGTCTCAAAAGATGATTTTAACAGATTAGAAAGCCAGCTTTTAGATGATAAGCGATTTAAAAGAGAAGCATTACACGGTTCGGCCGAAATAACTGATGTAATGCGCGACTATAATGAAAAGAATATTGTTACAGGTTTAGCCAGAGATGATGATAACGATAGAAGACATTATTGTTTTATAGGCTTTTTTAAAGATAAAAGGACCATAATAGTACACACAGATTTTTATTAACATATGAAAAAAAGAATTTTTACTATCGTTATTATGATACTTTCTTCTTTAAAAATTGTAGCTCAGCAAGCAGATCCGATTGCCTTATACCCTAATGGTGTGCCCAATAGCAAGCCTGCGCCGGGTGTATACCGCGAAAAGCTGAATGTTGCTGAAGGATGGGTGACCCTGGTAACAGACCCGCAGCTGATACCGTTTTTCCCGGTTAAAGGTAAAGCCAACGGCACGGCCATAGTGATATGCCCCGGCGGCGGCTACGCCGGTTTAGCAATTGATAAAGAAGGTTTTAAAGTTGCCGAAAAACTAAATGAGATTGGCGTAACCGTTTTTGTGCTTAAAAACCGGTTACCAAGCGATTATATTATGGTAGATAAAACCATTGGCCCATTGCAGGATGCACAGCGTGCTATTCAACTGGTAAGGCAAAATGCTGTTAAGTGGGATATTGATGCAGGTAAAGTCGGTATTATGGGTTTCTCTGCGGGTGGCCACCTGGCCGCTACCGAGGGTACACATTATGCTAAAGCTGTTATCGCTAATCCGGAAAATATTAGTCTTCGCCCGGATTTTATGATGCTGATGTACCCCGTAATTACCATGGGGTCGCTTACCCATCAGGGATCGAAAGATAATCTGCTGAGCAAAAATCCATCGCAAGAACAAATTGACTTGTACTCTAACGAAAAGCAGGTAACCAAAGATACCCCGCCAACCTTTATCATCCACGCGCAAGATGATGACGTGGTGCCAATCCAAAACACACTGATGTTTTATGATGCGCTTACTAAGGCAGGCGTAAAAGCAGAGATGCATGTTTACCAATCTGGCGGCCACGGCTTTGGGTTGCATAACCCACGCTCGCACGAAGATTGGTTTATTAGTTTGGCAGGCTGGCTGCAGGCTAATGGATGGGCGCAGTAAGGGAATCAGGAATCGAGAGTCAAGAGAGCGCTAAGCCTTACAAATTTGTCATCCTGAGCGATAGCGAAGGATCTTCTTCATGAGGCAAGGCCGTTATGTATATCGAAGAAGATTCTTCACATACGTTCAGAATGACAAGATATGGACAGAGATTGAAGTAGTTTATTCATTCATTCAGTCCTTCTATCATTCACACCATAATCCAACACAATCTCCAGCAACTCCGTCAATTCATTCACCTTATCGGTAGATCCTAGGGCCTCATAAGCACTTATTAAATTTCGTAGGATACGGCGAATAATATCAGCATTGGTGCAAGGTTCATAGAATTGTTTATCGGGTTTTACACCCAACTGTTTCAAAAACATATCTACATCGCGGCGACCAAAAACGAAACCTTTGTTGAAGGCGTTGATGTAAAACAGAATGCCGCTTTCGAATTCACTTTCTTTGCTTTCGTCCATGTAGGCCAGGATAAAGTGCTGCGGCAGGTTTACACCATACACAGGGATATCCAGCTTTTGGGCAACAATGGCATAAATAATAGCCAGCGAGATCTGGTTCCCTTTGTGCGATTCGAGTACCTGGCTTAGGTAACTATTCTGCGGGTCCTGATGACTAGTAGTATTGCCGCCGAAACCATGAATGTTGTAAAACACATGGTTCATCAGCTTAATTTGCTCAACCGGGCTAGCCTCGTTATGCATTTGCATCCAGATATCACGCTTAATAGCCTCGATCTGATTGATGATCTTTTGCTCGTCGAGGTCTGGATACTGGTATTTATTAACAATCAGTGTGCCTTGCAGCAGATCGAAGCTGCCGCTTTGATACCACAATTTCAAATCGTTTTTTACATTACTGAACTGGATCTCGTGTACCAGGTCGGCAATACGCTCCTGAAAAATAGGGTCAAATGCCCCTTCCCAGGCCGATTCGAGATAGGTTATTGCATCGTTACCATATTCAAACAATTTATCATGAACATGGTTGAAGATTTCGTTATCCGGATCGTCCAGTAATTTAATAAGTGAGTTTATTTCTGAAGGCTTAATCATTGATGACATAAAATATTAATCCTTTATATAATTTTACCACCATGTTTAGATGGCAATTCGCGAAAGATTACCTGCTGCACCGCATCAGCGCTAAAAACAGGCATGGCTTACATTCGCCCTTTGTTTACCGGCTGGTTGATGAAGTAATTTACGACTTTCAGCCCAAAAAAGTATATGCTGAGGTCGAAAATTTCAGAAAAAAACTTTTGGCTGACGATAGAACCATAACCGTGACCGATTTGGGCGCAGGTTCGCACGTTAACAATAACAAACAAAAGCAGGTAAGCCAGATTGCCAAAAACGCATTGAAGCCACCCAAATTGGCCCAGTTGCTTTATCGCCTGGCTGCCGATGCCAAACCCGATACCATGATAGAGTTGGGTACCTGTTTAGGTATTACCTCGCTGTATTTACAATATGCTGCCCCAAATGCGAAGATATTTACGCTGGAAGGCTGCCCCGAAACGGCAAACATTGCCCAACAAGGTTTTAACAGTGCAGGTGCAAAAGATATCACCCTCATTACCGGCAACTTTAATGATACCTTGCCCGGCTTAATTGCTAAGTTACCTAAGCTGGATTTTGTATTCATAGACGGTAACCACCAAAAGCAAGCCACGCTCGATTACTTCAACTGGGCGCTACCCAAAGTACACGAAGGCACAATGCTAATTTTCGACGATATTTACTGGAGCGAAGGCATGAAAGAAGCTTGGGCCGAAATTAAAGCCCATCCGGAGGTAACCATCACGGTTGATTTGTTTTGGATAGGGTTGGTGTTTTTTAGAAAAGGAAAACCGAAGGAAGATTTTAAGATTAAGTTTTAATTTGTTGATTTGTCGATTAGATAATTTGCTTATGAAAGCAATCAGAATAGCACTTTTATTTACTGTCATGCATTTAAATGCCTATGCTGAAAATGCGTTGCCTAAATGGTTTTTACAAACATTTAATGCTTTAAAATTAGAGCAGCAATATAAGATTATACAACCTTGCAAACCTGCATTTTTGGAAGCCGATTTTAATGGAGATCACCAGAATGATGTAGTTGTTCAGATAATTGATTTAAAGACCAAAAAGAGAGGGCTTCTAATTATTAACGGAGGACAAAATAATTATTTTGTTTTCGGAGGCGGGAAAGAATTTACTGGAGAGGGTTTTTCTGATACAAACTGGCTTGATGGCTGGAGGGTATTTAAAAACAAACAAGCATACGAACCAATTTTGGGTGCCGATGGAGGTATGTCAGGAAGTAAAAAGATAATTCTTAAACACCCAGCCATAAGTATATTTAGCATTGAAGAAAATGATGAAATTTCTGGTGAATTAATTTATTGGAAAGGCAATAAGTATATTTCTATCCATCAAGGAGAGTAATAGTCATTGACAAATTACTCATTAACAATTTCCTAAAACGATTCCCCAAGCCCTAAATATAATCCGCTTTGTCTTTGTTCTCCAGCCGGTTTTTCGCCAAAACCGTAATCCATGCGGACAGATAAGCCTTTTTCTACATCGAAGAAGTAGCGTAAGCCGCCGCCATAGTTAGGTTTTAGTTTATTGAAACTGAAAGCCTGGTTAAACACTGTACCTGTACCTACAAAGCCAACTACACCAATACGGTCGCTTAGTCGATAACGGAGTTCAGTTTGTCCGGCTACGAGGTTGCGGTCGCGGTAACGGCCGTTATAGTAGCCGCGCATCATTTCGTCGCTGCCCAGGGCGGGCATCAAATAAAATGGCGATTGTGCACCGGTAAGGTTTTGGTCCTGTATATCCAACCCTAACACAAAGCGTTTATTGAGTTTAAAGAACTGCGCATACTCAATGTTAAAGAAGCCGCCCTGATAACTGTTGTTGCCAAAAAGGCCTTTCATTAAATTGAAATAGCTGGTAATTACCATCCCTTTGGTGGTATAGGTATTATTGTTCCGGGTATCGTAGATAAGGCTGGGGCCTATAAAGGCAGTTGCTCCGCCATTGCGAAACTCTACCCGAGGGTCGGTGTCAAATATGCCGCCGGGATCTTTATCGTTAAAGCTGTAGTTAAAGCCTCCCGCAACAACACCTAAATATATACCGCTCCCCAAATTCTTGTCGGCCTCAAAGTTTACTTTGAAACGCTTTTGGCCCATGTGGTCCTGGTTGGCTTTTAAGGTATTATCTCCAATACCATAAAAATCTGATGGGAAATTAATGAAGCTTACCGCAGCAATGTAATGCCAGGCATTTTGCGGTGCCCAATAGCTGGTGCTCAGGCTGGTACGTTCCTGCCCTTTGGTGGTAATGGTGGCATAACCGAAGATGTTAGATACCCGGGTGTTTTTATGCGCGGTATCGGTGTAAAAAGAATATAAGGCCGAACCACCTACCTCAACACCGGTTTCCGGGGCCGATCCTAATACTGGTAGCAGAAAAAAACTGCTGCGGCGGGTGCTGTCTTTATCAAAAAGCATGCGGCGTACAAAACCGGGCAATAGTTTCTTTTGGGCAATAGCAGGGGTAA
>NZ_MPPL01000001.1:5648386-5730981 GCF_001911425.1 Mucilaginibacter polytrichastri
GTAACCAGGAGTATTAAGAGCGTAAGCGTTCGTTTCATGTATGCGGTTGAATGTGCAAAGAAAAGGAAAATAGTTTGAGGATTAGAACCAAGAGTCAAGAGACAGGACAAGCTCGCGCGCAAATTTTTTTTAAGATCAAGCTTGTATCTTCCCCGCGCATGCCGATTGTGAGGCACGAAGCAGTCCTGGATTTTACAGAGGCGTTTAGAATCCGTTTTTCATTAGGGAGAATCTTCTGCGTTAATCCAACTCGGCAATACAGGACGAAGAAGATATTTCGCTGCCGCTCAATACGACCAAAAGTAGAAATAACTTAAACCCGATTGTAGCGGATACCGGCCTCGCGCTTAATGGCTAGTGCAGTATGAGCGCAAAGCGGGACTGCCGGAACCGATGAGCACTGGCATTGCTTTACCGAAAGATAGTGAGTGAATTTTGAATGCGTGACTAGAGTACTTTAATCTCCAATTTGTCATCTCGACGTAGGAGAGATCTTCTGCTCCCAAACAGTAAACGTATAAGATCTCTCACAGGCGTTCGAGATAACAAGGTGTATAATGTAATGTGGCTTTAAATTTTGTTAAATCCCTAATTCTGATAATTATGGTTAGGATACTATTACTGCTGTAGAACTACAGTAATCACATCAACCTGATGTACTTATAATTAAACATTTATTAATTATTAAAATACTGTTGCTGATTCTTAAATAGAGGTGCTACCTTTGCACTCCATTTATTTAATTGATAATGAGTACTACAAGAGGCCCTATATCTCAATTTATTGAGCGCAATTATCTGCATTTTAATGCAGCTGCTTTGGTTGATGCAGCCAAAGGATACGAAACCCACCTGCTGGAAGGCGGTAAAATGATGGTTACTTTAGGTGGTGCCATGAGTACTGCCGAGCTGGGTATTTCGCTTGCAGAAATGATTCGCCAGGATAAGATCGACATTATTTCGTGTACCGGCGCCAACCTCGAAGAGGACATCATGAACCTGGTTGCGCACTCGCATTACAAACGCGTGCCTAACTATCGCGACCTGAGCCCGCAGGATGAGTGGGACTTGTTAGAGAACCACTATAACCGTGTTACCGATACTTGTATCCCAGAAGAAGAAGCTTTCCGCCGTTTGCAGAAACATATTTACAAAATATGGAAAGACGCAGATACTGCGGGCGAGCGTTACTTTCCGCACGAGTTTATGTACAAGATATTATTAAGCGGCGAGCTGGAGCAGTATTACGAGATTGATCCTAAAAACTCATGGATGCTGGCTGCTGCCGAAAAAAACCTGCCGATTGTTGTACCGGGTTGGGAAGACTCTACCATGGGTAACATCTTTGCATCATATGTGATCAAAGGCGAAGTTAAAGCTACCACCATGAAAAGCGGTATCGAATATATGGCATGGCTTGCCGGCTGGTACCCCGAAAACTCTGGTGGCAAGGGTATAGGTTTCTTCCAGATTGGTGGCGGTATTGCCGGCGATTTCCCGATTTGTGTGGTGCCGATGCTTTACCAGGATATGGAAATGCCGGAAATTCCATTCTGGAGCTACTTCTGCCAGATCTCTGATTCTACCACTTCATACGGTTCATATTCGGGTGCTGTGCCTAACGAAAAAATAACCTGGGGCAAGCTTGATATCCATACGCCAAAGTTTATAGTTGAATCTGACGCTACTATTGTTGCCCCATTAATTTTTGCATGGGTGCTAAAACAATAATTTAAAATTTGCAAATACGGCCGAAACCATTTTGGCCTTGCGCTGATGCATTTATACCACAAAAGCCCTTTAATATTGATTTAGAGGGCTTTTGCAATTTATTTAGAAAGATTATAAATTATGATTATGTGTCATTACTTTGTCAGCGATACTGTAATAAATTATACTTTTGTGGACTGCAAAAAATGCTTATCAGCGTACATCTGCAAGCTATTGCATTAATATAAAATAGAATTATTTAGCACAAATACACTGTATGAGAAATATCTCATTGATTTTTAAACAATTTTCCAGGGCAGTTTTACTGGTTGCTGGCTTTGCTGCTATGGGTTATACGGCCCAGGCCCAAGGTGATGCTACCAAAGGTGAAGCTTTATTTAAGGCCAATTGTACCGCTTGCCATAAGATAGATGTGCGCATGACCGGTCCGGCATTGGGCCCCACCATTACATCAGAAACCGATGACAAGTGGTTAACCAAATGGATTCAGAACAACCAGGCTTTAATTGCTGCTAAAGATCCTAAGGCGCTTAAGATCTACAACGAGTACAATCAGGCTGGTATGAACGTTTTCACCAATCTGTCAGACGGTGATGTAGCAAACATTATTGCTTATGTACGCGAAGACTGGAAAAAAATGCAGGCTGCTCCTGCTCCTGGCGCTGCAACAGGTGCTGCTGCAGAAGATAGCGGACCAAGCAACATGGTTATTTTTGGTTTAATAGGCGTAATTGTTATTGCCTTTATCGTTATCCTGGTATTAAACAAGGTTATCGGTACACTGGAAAAACTGTTAATTAAAAAAGAAAACTTACCTGTAGAGGAAGAAGAAGAGGAAGAAGCTGTTAAGGTTGATCGTTTGGCCACGGTTAAAAAGATCGCTAAAAACAAGAAACTTGTATTCTTTATCATCCTGTGCGGTTCATTAGCAATGGGTAGCTGGGCCTGGGTTACCATGTGGAACACTAACGTGCACCAGGGATACCAACCAGAGCAACCTATTAAATATTCGCACGAGTTACACGCCGGTGTAATGAAGATCAATTGCCAGTACTGCCACGGCGGTGCATACAAGAGCAAGAATGCTTCTATCCCGTCGCTTAACGTGTGTATGAACTGCCATAAGGT
This sequence comes from Mucilaginibacter polytrichastri, assembly GCF_001911425.1. Lineage (GTDB taxonomy): Bacteria > Bacteroidota > Bacteroidia > Sphingobacteriales > Sphingobacteriaceae > Mucilaginibacter > Mucilaginibacter polytrichastri. Next base: position 5,651,245 of record NZ_MPPL01000001.1, read on the forward strand.
AGTTAAAACCGAATCTCCTGAAATTCATAAAATTTATGATGCTTTGGGTTACGATCCGGCTACTCAGAAATACGATAGCACTAAAGCGAAGCCAATCCAGTGGGTACGTATACACAACCTGCCAGATTTTGCTTACTTCAATCACTCACAACATACTAAAGTTGGTGGTATAGAGTGTCAACGTTGCCATGGTCCTATCCAAACCATGAAACAAGTTTACCAGTACTCGCCGCTTACTATGAAGTGGTGTATCCAATGTCACAAACGTACCAACGTAAACGGCAAAGGCAACGCTTACTATGAAAACCTGATCAGTATTCACGATCGCATTAAAAAAGGCGATAAAATTACTGAAGCAGAAATGGGTGGAACCGAGTGCGGTAAATGCCACTATTAATAATTAAAAAGAACTTAGCAATTACAGTTTATATAGCTTAAATGGAAAGCAATAAAAAATACTGGAAAGGTATAGAGGAGCTGAACAGAACGCCGGAGTTTGTTGAGAAAAATAAACACGAGTTTGCAGAGCCTATTCCTATCGAAGAAATATTGAGTGGTGATGGACTAAAATCTAAAACTCCTCGTCGCGACTTTTTAAAGGCGCTGGGCTTTGGTGTTGGGGCTGTATCATTGGCTGCTTGTCAGAAAGTGCCGGTTCACAAATCAATCCCTTACCTGATTAAGCCAGAGGAAATAACCCCGGGTTTGGCTAACTTTTATGTATCAAGCTACGAAGGCAGTGCCATTTTAGTTAAAACACGTGAAGGCCGCCCTATTAAAATAGAAGGTAACCCTAATGACTTTTTTGGTAAAGGTGGTACATCTGCAGGCGTACAAGCTTCGGTTTTGGACCTTTATGATTCGAGCCGTTTAAAAAACCCACTGCAAGATGGCAGCGAAAGCGGCTGGAGCCAGATCGATTCTTTTGTAAAAGGTCAGCTAGCAGGTATTAAAGCAGGCGGTAAAAAAATACGTATCGTATCATCAAGCATTAACAGCCCATCTACACTGGCTGTAATTGCAGATTTTATTACACAATACCCAACTGCCAAACACATTAATTACGATGCGGTATCTTATACCGGTATCATCCAGGCTAATCAAAACAGTTTTGGTAAAGCAGTATTGCCGCACTACAACTTTGATAAAGCCGACATTATTGTAAGTTTTGATGCCGACTTCTTAGGCTCATGGATTTCACATACTGAGTTTAGCCGCCAGTATATGGCAAACCGTGCTGCTAAAGCGCTGGAAGAGAAAAAAATGTCTCGCCACATCCAGTTCGAAAGCGGTATGAGCATAACCGGTAGTAATGCCGATGTGCGTATGCCACTTAAACCGTCTGAAGAAGGTTTGGCTATCATTAGCTTATACAATGCCTTATCTGCTACAACCTTACCAGGCTCTAAAAAGGTAAGCGACGCTAATACAGATAAAGCGATTACGCTTGTAGCTAAAGAATTATTATCTGCCAAAGGCCGCGCATTAGTAGTATCTGGCAGCAATGATGTGGCTACACAAGTATTGATAAACGCTATCAACTCTTTATTAGGTAGCTACGGTACTACTATCGATTTAGATAACCCATCATTACAATACGCCGGTAACGACGCTGAGTTTGTTGAATTTGCAAACGAAGTTAAGCGTGGCGAAGTTGATGCTGTGTTCTTTTTGAATGCTAACCCTGTTTATGATTTCTACGCTGCAAAAGACTTTACCACAGCACTAGCTAAAGTGAAGCTGAAAGTATCATTTGCACCTTATAATGATGAAACTGCTGCATTATGTAATGTAGTTGCCCCTAACAGCCATTACTTGGAATCATGGGGTGATGAAAACGCTGTGGCCGGTTACTATACCATTGTACAGCCAACCATTAACCCGGTTTATGATACCCGCCAGGCAGAGCAAAGCTTGCTTAAATGGTCTGACAATCCGGTTAAAGAATATTATACTTATATCCGCAACAACTGGGATAAAAACCTTTTACCTATTGCAGGTTTATCTGGCCAGAGCGGTTGGGAAACTTTATTGCAGACAGGTTTTGTTAAAGCCCCGGCTAAAGCGGCAGGTGTTTACACTTTTAACCGCGATTTAAATGCGGTTGCACAAACTATCTTAACCCATAGCACGCAGGTTGCAGCTAGCGGCAGCCAGTTAGAACTTCAAATATTTGAAAGCCCTAACATTGGCGATGGTAAAAAAGCAAACAACCCTTGGTTACAAGAGTTGCCAGACCCGGTTTCGAAAGTAACCTGGGATAACTTTGCTGCCATGTCTATCACCACTGCAAAAAAAATTGGTGTTGAACAAGGCGATTATATCACCATTACAGCAAACGGTTACTCGGTTGATTTGCCTGTGTTATTACAACCAGGCCAGGCGCAAGGTACTATTTCTGTAGCGGTAGGTTACGGCCGTACCAAAGCAGGTAAAGTAGGCGATAAAGTTGGCCAGAACGCTTATCCGTTCCACACCTTCCGTAACGGTACTTTCCAAACTGCTGTTGCTGCTGATATTAAGAAAACTGGTGCTTTAAAATACATCTTCGCACAAACTCAAACCCACCACTCATATGAAGGCCGCAGCGTTATCCACGAGGGTACCCTGGCACAATATGTAAAAAGTCCGGCTTCTATAGTTGGTAAAGGTGAAGGTAAAGAGAACTACGATTTGTGGGACGAGTACGAACGCCCGGCTTATAACTGGGTAATGGCTATCGACCTTAACGCTTGTACCGGTTGCGGATCATGCGTGGTAGCTTGTACTGCAGAGAATAACGTTCCGGTTGTGGGCCGCGACGAAGTACGTAACCGCCGCGAAATGCACTGGATCCGTATTGACCGCTACTACAGCTTTAACGATAACGGTAAAAACGTTACCAAAGAAGACGAGATAGACAAATTGCAGGATTTGGATCACGTATCGGTAACTTACCAGCCAATGCTTTGTCAGCATTGCGATCACGCACCTTGCGAAACAGTTTGTCCGGTATTGGCAACCACGCACTCAAGCGAAGGTTTAAACCAAATGACTTACAACCGTTGCGTAGGTACCCGTTATTGCGCAAACAACTGCCCTTACAAAGTGCGTCGTTTCAACTGGTTTAACTACTGGAATGACTCTCGTTTCGAGAACTACGTACAAAACGAATACACAGAGCTGGTATTAAACCCGGATGTTACTACACGTTTCCGTGGGGTAATGGAAAAATGCAGTATGTGTGTACAACGTATACAATCAGGCAAACTGAAAGCTAAATTAGAAAAACGCTCATTGAAAGATGGCGAAATTAAAATGGCTTGTCAGCAATCATGCCCAACAAATGCTATTGTGTTTGGTAATTTAAATGATCCTACCTCTGAAGTTGCAAAAGCACTGAAGAGCGAAAGAACTTATTATGTATTGGAAGAACTTAACGTTAAACCAGGCATAGGTTACCAGGCAAAAGTTAGAAATACAACAGAATTAGGCGCTTAATTTTTACAACAGAGATTAATAATATATGGCATCTCATAGTGAATCAATAATCAGGGAACCGTTAATTACGGGTAAAAACATTACGTATGCCCAGATTACCAACGATGTACTGTTTCCGGTTGAAAACAAACCGAACAAGGCATGGTGGATAGGCTTTATTGCAGCAAGCATGGGTGCAACACTCTGGTTATTTGCCATGAGCTGGACCTTTTGGTACGGTGTAGGGGAGTGGGGTTTAAATAAAACAGTAGGATGGGCCTGGGACATTACCAGTTTTGTGTGGTGGGTAGGTATCGGCCACGCCGGAACCCTGATCTCGGCAGTACTGTTATTGTTCCGCCAAAACTGGCGTAACTCTATTAACCGTTCGGCAGAGGCCATGACCATCTTTGCGGTTATTTGTGCGGCCACGTATATTTTCGGTCACATGGGCCGTACGTGGTTAGCCTACTGGACCTTACCATTACCGAATCAATACGGTTCGTTATGGGTTAACTGGAACTCGGCACTGATGATGGACGTGTTCGCGATCTCGACTTACTTCTCGGTATCACTGGTATTCTGGTACACTGGTTTATTACCGGATATCTCAGCTATCCGCGACCGTGCAACAGGTCTTCGTCAAAAGATCTATTCAGTATTATCATTCGGCTGGACAGGTTCAGTAAAAACCTGGCAGCGTTTTGAAACCGTGTCATTAATTTTGGCCGGTATATCAACACCTCTGGTACTTTCGGTACACACCATTGTATCATTTGACTTTGCTACATCACTGGAACCAGGCTGGCATACTACCATTTTCCCTCCGTACTTCGTTGCGGGTGCAATTTTCTCGGGATTTGCGATGGTACAAACCCTGCTGTTGGTAGTGCGTAAAGTATTAGGTCTGGAAAACTATATTACCATGTTCCACATCGAATCAATGAACAAGATCATTCTTGTAACAGGTTCAATCGTGGGTGTGGCTTACATCACTGAGTTCTTTATCGCATGGTACTCTGGTAGCGAGTATGAACAATATACATTCTTAAACAGGTTTATTGGTCCGTATTGGTGGGCAGCTTGTATGATGTATGGCTGTAACGTATTGATGACCCAGTTAATGTGGTTCAAGAGCATCAGAACAAGCATCCCAATTGCATGGGGCTTATCTATTGTGGTAAACATTGGTATGTGGTTTGAGCGTTTTGTGATCATCGTTGTATCATTACACCGCGATTACCTGCCATCAAGCTGGGCTATGTTTTACCCAACCTGGGTTGACGTAAGTATCTTCATCGGTTCAATCGGTTTATTCTTTACCATGTTCCTGTTATTCTTAAGAGTATTACCTTCTGTGGCTATTGCCGAGGTGAAATTATTGCTGAAATCATCGAGCGAGCAGGCTAAGAAGAAACTGATAGAAGAAGGCCACCTTGATCCGGATCAGGTAGCATATTATAAAGAATCATTAACAAAATTCGACAGCGTTGAGCTTGCCGACTACGATAAAGTATAACCATGAGCAGCACTAAAATGATATTAGGTCTTTTCGATGACCCGGATGAAATGATGCATGGGATCGAAAAATTGCAAAAGAACAGTGTGCCTATCTATGATGTGTACACCCCAATGCCAATACACGGTATTGAGGATAAATTAGGCATCAAAGAATCGCGCTTGGGCTATGCAGCATTTTGCTTTGGTTGCCTGGGAGGTAGTGTGATCTTCAGTATTGTTTATTACACGCTGGTACATGACTGGCCAATGAATATAGGTGGTAAACCACACTTTGCAATGCCAAACTTTGTTCCATTTACGTTTGAGTGGACTATTTTATGGACTGCATTTGGTATGGTGTTTACCTTCTTTTATGCAACGCACCTTTTCCCCGGCCGTACGCCGCGTGTAATGGATCTGCGTGCAACGGATGATCGCTTTGTGATTGCCATTGATGCCAAAGGAAATATACCACATGATGATATCACCAGAATTTTACAAGAAGCTGGTGCAGTTGAAGTAAAGCATAACGATAGAAAATATGTTAGCTATGAATAAATTTAGAATATTGGGTATAACAGCTATTACTATTGCTGCTACCATTTTGGTAACTTCTTGTAAAGACAAGAAAAGTACCGGATGGGAGTATGCCCCCAATATGTATGAACATATCGCTTATGATCCGGATCAGAAGAATCCGAATTTTAAGGACGGTAAAACGGCTCAGGTTCCACCTGCCGGGACTATCCCACTAGGTTTTACCCGCTTTGATTACCCGAACACGCGTGATGGCTATGAGAAAGCCAGTGGTGAAGTACAAAACCCGCTTCACAACACGCCTGCTAACTTTCAAGAAGGTGAAGTATTGTTTTCGCATTTCTGTTCTCCATGCCACGGTGCTACCGGGCAGGGTGATGGTACAGTTGTAGCGCACGGCTTCCCTGCTCCTCCGTCATATTCAAAAGGGCAATCATCTCGCGGTGGCGCTATGAAAGACCTTACCGACGGTAAAATTTATCATACAATTACTTATGGAGTAAATGCAATGGGTTCTTACGCATCGCAATTATCGCCAGAGGAGCGCTGGAAAGTAGTTATGTATGTTCACCATTTACAAACCTTATAAGTATTAGATTAATGAAAACTGAATATAGTTTTAGTGAACGGTTTGAGTTTGCAGGTAAGGCAAAAACCTGGAGCTTAATAGGCATTGTGATCGGTGTACTGGGCATTTTATATGGCTTTTTCCTTGACCACGGCGAACTGGGTGTACAGCGTACATTCTCTAACCTGTTGTTAATGGGCTATTACTTTGCCTGTATTTGTATCGGTGCCATATTCTTTCTGGCTTACCAGTATGCCGCGCAGGCAGGCTGGTCTGTAGCGCTGTTAAGAATACCACAGGCATTTGCACGTGTATTGCCAATTGCGGCTGTTATATTGGTTGTAGTTATTGCAGCCGGTTTATTAACAACGCACAAAGTTATTGAAGACGGTAAAGAAGCTGTTGCTCCTTATTTATATGCACACTGGGCTACACATGGTTTAACTACTCCGGGTAGTGAAAACTTTGATGCTATTATTGCAGGTAAGTCTGCATTGTTGAGCTTTTGGCCTTTTATAGGCATGATCGTTGTTTTATTAGGCCTTTATGCTATTATTGGCTGGATGCTGGTAAAATATTCTGAAAGCGAAGACACTACAGGTGGTATGACCAATTATAACAAGAGCTTTAGTGCAGCTGTACTATTTCTGGTAATATTCGGTTTTACTTACCCAATATTTGCATTCGATGGTATTATGTCGCTTGAGGCACATTGGTTCTCTACCATGTTTGGTTGGTATAACCTGGCAGCATTACACGTAACTGCATTATGTGGTATTACACTTATCCTGGTTTTGTTGCACCAAAGCGGTAACTTTGGCTGGATCAGCGAAAACCATGTACATAGTCTTTGTAAACTGATCTTTGGTTTCTCTATCTTCTGGACCTATGTATGGTTTGCACAGTTTTTCCTTACATGGTATGCCAACATGCCCGAGGAGACCGCTTATTTTTACAAAAGATGGGAGCCTGAGTACAAATGGTGGTTCTGGTTAAACATTGTATTAAACTTTGTTGCACCGTTATTGCTGTTAATGTCCCGCGATGCTAAACGTTATTTTACGCGTGTTAAGTTTACGTGTATCCTGTTACTCATAGGCCACTGGTTAGATTACTACCTGATGATTATGCCGGGCACAATGACCCCGCGCGATACAGCATTTCCGTTCGGTGTAGAAGAGATCACTATTTTCATTGGCTTTGCAGGCTTATTTACCTTCCTGGTATTGAATGCGCTAAGTAAATTTAAATCGTTGGCACCAGCTAAACATCCATTTTTGGAAGAGAGCCTTCATCATCACATATAATAATTGCTAACTTTGTAATTCATTGAGAATACCAAATCCGAACTATTAAAATGGCATTTAAGAAACTGATAAATAATAAAATACTATCGCTGTTCAGCGTTCTGATGTTATCTGGAACCAGCATGGTGATGGCCGCTGATGCAACTACTGCAGCAGCCCCAGGTAGCGATTCGGCCCCGTCTGTATGGCCGGGTGTGTCTTACTACGTACTACTGTTTTTGGTAGTATGCTTCGCGGTAGGCATAATTGGTAAAATACTGCAGGTTTATGATCTTACCTTAAAGCTGCAACGCAAAAAAGGCATCAAATGGAACAACATTATGGGCGCATTGTGCCTGGCATTCCTTATTGTAGGTTTGGCTGGGGTATACTGGTCTTTTAGTGTACAAGGCAGCATGATTTTACCAGAGGCAGCATCACTGCACGGTAAAACTATTGATAGCATGTTCTGGACTACATTTGGTATTACCGTTGTGGTATTTATCGGCACGCAAATTTTACTGTTTTCGTTTGCCTTTGTTTACAGAAGCTCTGATAAACGTAAAGCTTACTACTTGCCGCACAATAACACCATCGAAAAAATATGGACAGTGGCGCCAGCTATCGTTTTAACGGTACTGGTAATATTTGGTTTCTTTACATGGAGGTCAATTACCAATACAGTTGATGCCAAAGGCGAACCCGCTTCAATTAATATCGATTTAACAGGCCATCAATTTGCATGGGAAGTACGCTACCCGGGCAAAGACGGTAAATTGGGTATGAAGAATTACAAACTGGTAAGCGGCAGCAATAAAGTAGGTGTTGATTTTAAAGACCGTAACAGCCTGGATGATTTAAACGCCGATACCATTGTATTGCCGGTTAACAAGTCTGTAAGGTTAAACATCATTGCGCAGGATGTGATCCACAGTGTTTACATGCCAAACTTCCGTTTGCAAATGAATGCGGTACCGGGTTTACCAACCTTCTTTAAATTTACACCAACCATTACTACTGCAGATATGCGTAACAGGCTTGATAAAACGGATTTCGAGTATCACTTGTATTGCAATAAAATTTGCGGAGGCAGTCACTACAACATGCAAAAAATTGTAAGGGTTGTAACTGAGGCCGAATACCAGGACTGGCTTTCGCACCAAAAACCATACCTGAACGATGCTCTTAGAAAAGAGCTGAAGATGGCTGATGCAACTCAGCCGCAACAGAGTGGAGTACAAAATAGGTTAGCATTTAATAATTAATATTCAGGAGTAGCTATTATGTCAACATTAGCAGTTCACGATCATCACGGAGTTGAACATCATGATCAAGATCATGGACATCACCATAAAGAATCTTTTATAAGCAAGTACGTTTTTAGTATGGATCATAAAATGATCGCTAAACAATTCCTGATCACAGGTATTATTATGGCGGTTATTGCAATGCTCTTGTCCATATTGTTCCGTATACAGCTTGCTTACCCGGACAAAGCGTTTCCTTTTCTGGAAACTATTTTAGGCCGTTTTGCACCAGGTGGTCGTTTAGATCCCAATTTTTACCTTTCGCTGGTAACTATACACGGTACCATCATGGTATTCTTTGTACTAACGGCAGGCTTAAGCGGTACTTTTAGTAACCTGCTTATCCCTTTCCAAATCGGTGCGCGCGATATGGCTTCGCCATTTATGAACATGGTTTCTTACTGGATGTTTTTTACTGCCAGTGTAATTATGTTAGCATCGTTCTTTGTACAAAAAGGCCCTGCTGGTGGCGGTTGGACAATTTACCCGCCACTATCTGCTTTACCTAAAGCAATGCCGGGTTCGGCAGAAGGTATGACCTTGTGGTTAATCAGTATGGTACTGTTTGTTGCTTCTCAGTTAATGGGTGGTATCAACTATGTAAGTACGGTACTAAACATGCGTACAAAAGGTATGGACCTTTGGAAAATGCCATTGACTATCTGGGCGTTTTTCTTAACCGCTATTTTAGGTATCCTGGCATTCCCTGTACTGGTTGCAGGTGTTGTGTTGTTAGTATTTGACCGTAGCTTCGGTACCAGTTTCTATTTATCAGAAATTGTTGTACAAGGCCAGGTTATGAACTTCGAAGGTGGTAGCCCAATCCTGTTCCAGCATTTATTCTGGTTCTTGGGTCACCCGGAAGTATATATCGTAATTATGCCTGCAATGGGTATCTCATCAGAGATTATGTCTGTTAACAGCCGTAAACCAATTTTTGGTTACCATGCAATGGTTTATTCACTAATTGGTATCACTGTCTTATCGTTTATCGTATGGGGTCACCACATGTTTGTAACGGGTATGAATCCGTTCCTGGGTGGGGTGTTCATGATCACTACGTTAATTATCGCAGTGCCATCGGCCGTAAAAACCTTTAATTGGCTGGCTACACTGTGGCGCGGTAACATCCGCTTTACACCGGCTATGTTATTTGCTATTGGTTTGGTATCTTTCTTTATCTCTGGTGGTATCACTGGTATCTTTTTAGGTAACGCTGCGTTAGATATCAATCTGCATGATACTTACTTTGTAGTAGCTCACTTTCACCTGGTGATGGGCTCTGCAGCAATTTGCGGTATGCTTGCCGGTGTTTACCACTGGTTCCCTAAAATGTTTGGCCGTATGATGGACGAGAAGTTAGGTTACCTGCACTTTTGGTTAACATTTATCGGTGCTTACCTGGTATTCTTCCCGATGCACTTTATGGGTCTGGATGGTGTACCTCGTCGTTACTATGCATTTACCGAAATTGAGTCGTTAAAACAATGGTTATCTGTTAATACATTTATTACCTGGGCGGCTATCATGTCGGCTCTGGCGCAGGTTGCTTTCTTGTTCAACTTCTTCTATTCTATATTCTTCGGTAAAAAAGCTACGCAAAACCCTTGGAATTCTACTACTTTAGAGTGGACTACACCTGTTGAGCGTATCCACGGTAACTGGCCTGGAGAAATCCCAACTGTTTACCGCTGGCCATATGATTACAGCAAACCGGGTGCTGAAGAAGATTTTATTCTACAAACTACACCTTATTCTCAAACCATGACGTCGAACTTGCCGCATGATTTTGAAGATAACCCTATTGGTTTAGGCCAGTATAATGACTGGTTAAAAACACAACCGGTAAAAGAAGAAGTTAAATAAACAGATCGTTGATCTGACTATATATTAGGGTATCTGCGCCGTTACATTTACCGGACGGATACCCTAATTTTTTGAGGAAACAATTATAAATGAGTAAATCATCGCAGCGAATAAAGTTTAAACAAGTCAATCTGATTGCCATTGTTTCGCTTTTTGTTGTCATACTGGCTGGCGGTGTAGTACGCAGTAGCGGCTCGGGTATGGGATGCCCCGACTGGCCAAAGTGTTTTGGCCGGTATGTACCGCCTACCGATGCTGCTCAGTTACCCAAAGATTACAAGCAGGCTTATGTAGCCGGTCGCATCAAAAAGAACATCCGCTTTGCAAAAACACTTGATGTATTTGGATATAGTAACCTGGCCAAACGCATCCGCGAAGATAAGTCGATACTGGTGCCCGAGGATTTTAACGTGGTTAATACCTGGACAGAATATATAAACCGACTGATAGGTGTAATTGCAGGCATCTTTATGGTATTGACAGTTGTTTATTCTTTTAGCTATCGCGATGAAGTTAAGATGATCCCGGTGCTAAGCATTACTAATTTGATACTGGTAGGCTTTCAGGGCTGGTTAGGGTCTATTGTGGTATCTACCAATTTAACCAGCTGGATAGTGACCGTGCACATGCTACTGGCGTTGGCTATTTTGGCCGTAAGCATATATACTTACCATTTGGCGTTTACTTATAACAAGCAAAATGGAAAAGCAAAAGGCCTGGTAATCATTGTCGCAGTACTATCGCTAATTATTAGCGTAGTGCAGATAGTAATTGGTACAGATGTCCGCGAAGAAATTGATGCCGTATCCAACCACTTACAAGGTTACCGCGAAGATTGGATTAATAGCGTAGGGGCAGTATTTGCCAACCACCGCACATTAGCTATCGGTGTTTTAGTGATTAATGTATTACTATACGGGCTGATCCGTAAAAACTATAACCGTCAGTCTGTACAGCAGCAATTAATGAGCTTTACATTCCTGATGATTCTGTTGCAGATCGTAACCGGTGTTATTTTATCCTACTGGATGTTGCCGCCATATGCACAAGCTGCACATATTTTGTTGGCCAGCCTGGTGTTTAGCGCACAGTTTTATTTGCTGTTAAACCTGCAAAGGTCAGCCGGGATGAAGGAGGGAAAGCTATGAGTTTTAGCGATTTTAAAAACCTGGTTAAACTCAGATTAACCTTACTGGTCGTATTTTCTGCTTCTATCTCTTTTTTAATAGGGAGTAAGATTGACAACGAGGCGCACGGCTATACAGGCTGGAGCCATATTAACTGGATGAACTGGGTAATGCTTATCGTAGGCGGTTTCCTGGTAACAGGTGCAGCTAACTGCTTTAACGAAATTATTGAAAAGGATCTGGACAGGTTAATGACCCGTACTGCCGACCGCCCACTACCATCCGAAAGAATGACAACCGGCCAGGCATTGGTTATCGGGCTGTTTATGGCGCTGTTGGGTACCTATTTGCTGGGTAAATTAAACTTATTGACTGGTTTTCTGTCGGTGTTTTCGATTATACTGTATGCATTTGTTTATACACCGTTAAAGCGTAGATCACCAATTGCCGTGTTTGTAGGTGCTATACCGGGTGCATTGCCAACACTTATTGGTTATGTGGCCGCACATCCAACTATTGATGAAATAGCACTAATACTTTTCGGTATCCAGTTTATGTGGCAGTTTACCCACTTTTATGCTATAGCCTGGGTATTGGACGATGATTATAAATTAGCTGGTTTTAGACTTTTACCTACCGGGAAGCGCGATTTAACAAGTGCAATAGTTACCTTTGCTACGGCATTGATCTTATTGCCTGTGAGCTTGTTACCAACATATATGGGTTACGGTGGTTATTATGTAGGCGGCGTATCATTAGTATGTAGCTTAATATTTTTATACCAGGCATTTAACCTGATGCGTACGCTGGAAGTTAAGGCGGCGCGAACGTTAATGTTTGGTTCATTTTTATACCTGCCTGTAGTGCAGTTAATGTTTTTATTTGATTTTATAGGAAAGCGATAATGATGGCTCAGATACAGCAAGACAGGGAACAACTTAACCTCGAACCTAAAAAGTTTAACATGTGGATTTTCCTATTCACATCGTTTATGTTTTTTATGGCGCTTACCAGCGGCTTTATTGTATATAGCGGCGGTAAAGGGCATGGCCTTGATTTTAATTTACCCGGCGTGTTTATGTACAGTACCGGTACTATTTTACTTAGCAGCATAACCATGCTATTGGCATCAAATGCAGCTAAGCGGTTACAAATTCAAAAACAACGCCTGTTTTTATGGGCAACCATTGCGTTAGGTATTTTATTTTTTGTGTTACAGGTATACGCCTGGGGCCTTTTAATTAAAATGGGGGTATATTTTAGCAACCCCAACGCTTCACAAACCTTTGTTTATGTGTTTACAGGGATGCACCTTATACACATTTTTGCAGGTTTATTGTTACTAATAAATACACTGGTTAAAACCTACCGCAACACGCCGCAGGTAATTAACCTATATAGTATGAGTATGTCCTCGATATTTTGGCATTTTATCGATATTATATGGATTTATCTCTATGTTTTTTTACTTTTGAACCAACGTTAAACAATTCTATTTAAGTACACATGAGTACAGCAGTATCACCAATTGACGAAGTTAAAACCACACCATGGTCTGGCGGCCGCTCGCCATTCTCGGTTGAATATGGTAAAATAATGATGTGGTTTTTTCTGTTATCAGATGCATTCACTTTCTCATCATTACTAATTGCTTACGGTGCCTTACGTTTCAGCTCTGTGAGCTGGCCGGCTGCCGATCTTATTTTTCAATCTGTACCCGGCACATCCATAGAACATGGAGCACCATTAGTATTTGTGGGTATCATGACGTTTATCCTCATCATGAGCTCTGTAACCATGGTATTAGGCGTAGAAGCCGGTCACCGTGGCGCTAAAAAGGAAGTAGCCATATGGTTAGTACTTACTGTTGTAGGCGGCTTTATGTTCCTGGGTTGCCAGGCATTGGAGTGGAGACACTTGTTTTCTGAAGGTTTTGGCTGGGGACATATCCCTAAAGACCTTGGAGAATTCTTTCACAAGGATGCAACACCATCTGCAGCTTATACACAACAGTTTGCAAACCTATTCTTTACCATAACAGGTTTCCACGGTTTTCACGTATTTACAGGTGTTATTATCAACATCATCATCCTGGTTAACGTACTGGTTGGTACTTACGAAAAACGCGGCAGCTACCTGATGGTTGAAAAAGTAGGCCTTTACTGGCACTTTGTAGACCTTGTATGGGTATTTGTATTTACTTTCTTCTATTTAGTTTAAAACATTAACTGATCAATTATATGTCATCAGAAACCACACACGCAGCTCATCACGAAGGCGAAGAGCACGAATCAATGACCAAAAAGAAAATCTGGAGCGTATTCTGGATTCTTTTGGGTATCACCACCATCGAATTTATTATTGCACTTTATTTGGTACCACACGGTATTATCCCACTTAAAGCTGCCAACCCTGTTTATATTATATTAACGCTGTTTAAAGCATTCTACATTATTGCTTACTTTATGCACTTAAAGTTTGAGAGAGTAGGCCTGATATATGCAGTAGTTGTACCTGTGTTGTTCATCATCGGTTTAATCCTGGTACTTACTAACGAAAGCCACCACTGGATCGATCTGAGAGCATAATGAACAAAACGTCGGCCACCGTTAAAAAGGTTATGATCCTGGTACTCATCTTAGCAGTACCGGGATTTTTATATTATTTACTAACCGCAAAGGGTAAAAACCGCTATAAGCCACTGCCATTTTATGGACCGAAGATAGTTGCCAAAACCGGCCATAAGTTTCACGGTACATACATACCCGACACTATTTACCACAAACTGCCCGATTTTAACCTGGTAGATCAAAGCAACCAGCCGGTATCTTTAAAATCGTTCGATAACAAGATCTTTGTAGCGGGATTCTTTTACACGCACTGCCCATCCATCTGCGACCAGGTGAACAGTAACTTGGATAGTTTGGTTAAGGGCTACGCGCACAACAAAATGCTGCATTTTGTGTCAATCACGGTCGATCCGATGCACGACTCACCCGCAGTATTAAAAACTTATGCAAGTAAATTGGCATCGAGCGCTAAATGGCAATTTTTAACCGGCGATACGGCTACCATTTACAACCTGGCCGCCAGGGGTTTTTTAGTTAATGCGGCACACGCCGGTAATAATGAGTTTGTGGTTGATGATAAGCTGGTTTTAATTGATGCTGAGAAACGTATTCGCGGATACTACTCCGGGACATCCATCACAGATATGAACCGCCTGAACGATGAGATTAAAGTACTAATTGCCGAAGAACTAAGAAAAATTAAAGCTCCCGAGTTATAATGATAATGAATGATAAACTGATATTCCGCTTTGTAGCAGGTATTTCCATATTTGTATTTGTGGTGGTGGTTATCCTGAGTATGAAAGTGCTCCCGGTACCGCATCCACTGCCTGCCTTCACTATTTTTTTGCCAAAGCTTAACGCCATATTAAATGGTACCTGTAGTGTGCTTTTGTTAATGTCATTATACTTTATCCGCAAAGGCAATGTGGCGGTACACAAAACCATCAATATTGTCGCCTTCTGCTTGTCGTCACTTTTCCTGATATCATACATTGGCTTTCATTGGTTGGCCCCCGAAACTAAGTTTGGGGATTTAAATGGTGACCACCTGGTTGATGCTGCCGAGAAAGCAGCCACCGGGGGAATCCGTTATGTGTATTATGTGATTTTGATTACACACATTATACTGGCAGCCGGTGTTTTACCTTTAATTTTACTGAGCTTTTACCGCGGACTGCAAATGCAGGTAGCCAAACATAAGAAACTGGTAAGGTGGACTTTCCCTATATGGTTGTATGTTACCGTTACGGGGGTAATTGTGTATCTGATGATTTCGCCTTACTATCATTTTTAAATACTTAAGCGTAAATTTGCATTATGAAAAGCTTGAAATTGTTAATCGCCACCGTGTTTGTAGGATTGAGCTTATTACTGGTACAGCAGGCAAAAGCCCAATGTGCCATGTGTACTGCCACTGTTGAAACCAACTCTAAAAGCGGCCATAATGAAACCAAGGGATTAAACAATGGCATTATGTACCTGTTAGCAGCGCCTTATTTGGCTGTAGGTCTTTGTGGTTGGATCTGGTACAAAAAATATCGCCGCAAGGATGTTGACCTTAACATGCTCGACCAAAAGATCCACCTGAACTAATAGCTGCTGCACGAGGTTTGCCTCCTCATTAACATATACCCTTAAATGAGCCAAACCCCAAAATACAAAGCCATGCTTGCCGGCAAATGCCCGCGTTGCCGCAGGGGTAATATGTTTAGCGGGCCCATGTATAGTTTTGGCACAAACAGTACCCATATTTACTGCCCGCATTGCGGAATGAAGTTTGAAATAGAACCGGGCTACTTTTATGCAGCAATGTATGTAAGCTATGCCTTAAATGTTTCGCAGTCGGTTACACTGGGTTTACTTACTTACATTATCACACAAAACAGTACTTCGCCATGGTTATACCTGGCAACAATTTTAGGTGGCTGCTTTTTGCTGGCACCGTTTAACTATCGTTATTCACGGATAATACTGCTATATTGGTTATCGCCAAAAGTACATTATCAGCCTTATTTGGATACAGATGATAAGCCAGGACACGCTTAATTTTTTAAAAGACGTAAACCTGAATAACAGTCGCGAGTGGTTTCAGGATAATAAAGACAGATACGAGGTAGCCCGTGAAAACGTGCTAGACTTTACTGCTGCCATGATCACAGAGCTGGCCAAAACAGATCTGGGTGTTACTGATGTAGACCCCAAGAAGGCAGTAAAACGTATCTACCGCGATATCCGTTTCAGCAAAGATAAAACCCCATATAAAAATCATTTCGGTATAGGTTTTTCATCCGTGTCTACTGCCAGTAAAGATACTACCGGTTATTACGTGCATATTATGCCCGGAGGTTCTTTTGCCGGGGGCGGATACTGGCAGCCAACTTCAGAGCATGTTAAAGCCATCCGTCAGGAAATTGATTACAATGGTGCCGAACTGAAAAGCATTGTTGATGATCCTGAATATGTAAAACTATTTGGCGATATCAGGAATGAGAATAGCCTGAAAACCTTGCCTCGTGGTTATGAGCCCACTCACACGGATATTAGCCTGCTTAAAATAAAGGACTTTATCGGTATGCATACTTTTACTGATGCTGCGCTCCAAAAGCCCAACAGCCCTAAAATGGTAGCCGATATATTAGCCAAAATATATCCGCTGAATGAGTTTTTAAATAATGCCATTGCTTAATTCTTTTAAACCCATGATAAAACTCAGGTATTTATTAATAGGCGTTGTATTATGCGCCACCATGCATTCTTGTAAGGTAATGTCTACAAAGGCATATAAATCAATGGTTGCCGAGCGCGATTCACTGTCGACCCGAACCACATCCTTAGAAGCGCAGGTAGATGAGCTTAAAGCAGATACCGCACGCATGCATCGTGCATTAGCCGAACTAAACACAAAATATAACGAACTAAATGATGGATATAATTTGTTGAACGCAAGTTATACGCAAGCCAATAGCAAGCTCAATAAAACATCATCGCAGGTTAGCCAGCTTTCGAGCGATCTGCAAAAACGGGAGGCCCGCTTAAAAGAGGTGGAAGATATTCTGAAACGCCGCGATGAAGCCACCAACGCACTGAAAGCAAAATTGCAGCAGGCTTTACTGGGTTTCCAGCAAAGCGGTTTATCGGTTGATATTCGCGATGGAAAGGTATATGTATCGCTGACTGATAAATTACTATTCCCATCCGGCAGTATTGTGATAGACGATAAAGGCAAGGCGGCTTTAAAGCAGGTAGCCGTAGTGTTAAATAAAGAACCGAATATTAACCTGGCTATTGAAGGCCATACCGATGATAAGAAGGTGCTTAACCTGGGCCAGATTAAAGACAACTGGGATCTTAGCGTATTGCGCGCCACATCGGTAAGCAGGTACATGGTAGAGACCGAAAATATGGACCCTAAACGTATTACAGCCACTGGTAAGGGCCAATACCAACCCATTGACCCGGCTAATACCCCCGAAGCCCGTGCCCGTAACCGCCGCATAGAAATTGTGCTGACGCCCAAACTGGATGAGCTGTACAATTTAATTACAAAATAATTGAAAGCCCCTGCTACAAAGCAGGGGCTTTTTTGTTAATATGCGATATGAAAACATACGCCATCATATCAGACATACATGGAAATCTGCATGCCCTGCTGGCCGTTTTAAGAGATATTAAAGCGCGCGAGATCGAAACGATAATCAACCTGGGGGATCACTTTTACGGTGCCTTAGAACCCGAAGGAGTGGCCGAGATACTGCGTGAAAATCCGATGATCAATATTCGTGGTAATACAGACCGCGCCATACTGGAAAGTCTGGAACGCGATGGCATGAAATCTGAAAAACCCGAAATGGAACGGGTTAAAGGAGAGATCTCTGAGAAAACCATTGAATGGATCAAAGCACTGCCGTTAACTGCTACCTGCGATAATGTTTTCTTTATTTGCCACGGCACTCCCGAATGCGATAACGAATACCTGCTGGAAGAAGTAACTGCCAATGGCGTATTTGTGTACAACGATGAAGATTTAATAGAGAAGGTAAAAGACATTAAAGAGCGCATTATCCTCTGCGGTCACTCGCATGTAAACCGTACCATCTATCTATCAAATGATAAAATAATCCTGAACCCCGGCAGTGTAGGCTTGCCAGCTTATTTGGGTTCCGAAAAATATGAGCACCGTTTTGCCATGGAATCCATGACACCGCACGCCAAATATGCCATAGTATACGTAAGCGGCGACCATGTGGATATAGAGCAGGTACAGATAACCTACGATTGGAAAACAGCATCTGAAATGGCCCGCAGCAACGGCAACCCCAACTGGGCCGAGTTTCTGCTCCACGGCAGGATGCCGAAAGATTTGAGAGTGGGGTAGAGATAGTTTAGTAGCGGTAGCAGTCGTTCCACACAACGCGTCATTGCTGTAAAGGTCAAGTAATTCGGTAACAGAATTAGCTTTATACAATTAAAGCTAACGTTATGCGGAACATTAATAATGACCTCACCTTAAAACGGAACTATTTAAGTAAATATCGTTTTCTAATTGGAGAGTATGAACAGGTAAAGCGCGGGGAGCACCCTGTATTCAGATTTGCCAAAGATTTCTATTTGGCTCATGATACAGATGCAAGGGCTTTTTTAAAGTATTACAATCTTTTCAAACAGTCTGGTAATGAAAATGATCTGTTGCCAGGCAAGCGCGGACCTAAGTATGGGAACCGCAGGCCATCTGATGAAGATGAGCAGCAGATATTAAACCTTCGGGACCGGGGTTGCAATAAGTTTGAGATCACGAATCAACTTAAACAGAAATCAAATAACTTTACACCATCACCATCAGGGGTATACAACGTCCTGAAGCGGCATAACCGGAATCGTTTAAAGCCGGCAGACCGGGAATTAAAGGTAAAGATCATTAAGGAACGTATGGGCCAGTTAGGGCATATCGACTGTCATCACTTAAGCAAAAGTGTGATCAGGGGGCAAAACAGGAAGCTTTATCTGCTGTGTGTGCTGGATGATTATTCACGCGTAGCCTGGGCGCAGGTGATGGAGGACATCACCGCACTAACCACCATGTTTACTGCTATGCATTGCATGCAGGCAATCAAAAGAGAGTTCGGTATCCAGTTCGAGGAAATGATCGCAGATAACGGGCCTGAATTTGGGCCAGCTGGCAGTCAAAACAAAAACAAGCACCCGTTTGAAAGAATGCTAATGGAAACCGGCATTAAACGCCGTTACATGAAACCCTACAGGCCACAAACCAACGGCAAGGTTGAACGCTTTTGGAGGACATTAAAAGAAGATCTTATCGAAGAAACAGATTTTGATACCCTGCAAGAGTTAGAAGACGAATTGTTAAAATATCTTGTTTATTACAATTGGGAAAGACCGCATCAAGGCATTAACGGCAAAAAACCTATCGAAATGTGCACCCTAAACAACAAATAATAAATACCTAATTCTGTTACCGAATTACATAACCCTTACAATTGCGAGGTACGAAGCAATCTCAGACCTATTATTACTAATCTCAATAACGCAGAAAATCCATTTTACATTAGGAATGGTAACGTTTAATGAATCGTCAGTGGATGTCAATTTCTTTTTCTCTCAAAAGCAAAGTGACACAAAGAAAAAGTCGTGGCTGCTCAATTTTCTTTGAAAGTGTGTGCTTTGGCTAATGTGTAGCCATCCGAAAATTAAGATGCCACAATTATTAGCTTATTAAAGGTTCTTCGGGACAGTTTCTTAACAAGTATTAAAAATTTGTCAATTGCGAACAATGGCGTGGCAATCTCGTCGTATACTAATTAAGCGACGAGATTGCTTCGTGCCCCGCAATTATAGATGGAATTAAAAAGGGCTCACAAAGTCAGCAAATGCAGGCAGCAATTCATCTTTCGGCGAAAGCAATACCTCTGTATCTGCAATACCCCAGCCGATACCCAATGATGGATCATTCCAGATCACGCCAATTTCTGATGCTTTATCGTAGAAGTTGGTTACCTTGTAAGTAAAAATGGTATTATCTTCCAGCGTTGCAAAACCATGCAAAAAGCCGGGCGGTACCCAAAATTGTTTATGGTTATCGCCGCTCAATTCGATGCTCACATGTTGGCCGTATGTTGGCGAATTTTTGCGGATATCGACAGCAATATCTAATACGCTGCCTTTTAATACGCGTACTAACTTACCTTGTGCAAATGGATTAGCCTGGCCGTGTAACCCACGTAGCGCACCTTTTTGAGAGAATGATTGGTTATCCTGCACAAAATCTGCGGTGATGCCTATGTCGGCAAATTTTTGCTTGTTATAGCTTTCGTAAAAATAACCTCGGTCATCCGGAAAAATGCGTGGTTCAAGTATCAGTAAGCCTTCAATGGCAGTGGTTGTAACAGTCATAAGTTAGTTTATTTGCTCCATTAACGTATTAAACAATACAAAGCGGTTTTCGAATTGCTGGTTATGGGCAATATGTAGCGGGTTCATGTGGTAAAGCATAAAATGCTCATGTTTATCCACATGGTCTGTAAAATACTGGATGCAGTAGGTAACGCCTTCATTGGGCGAATTAAGCACCCTTAATATCTGGTGCGATTGGAAATCGCCGGTGGCAATAATATTAGCAATATGGTTTTCTTTTACCCATGCAAGCCATTGCTCGTGGATGCCTTCGTCAACAACAAAGGTTTCGTTATAAATGATCATTAGCACAAAAATATAAATTAAGATGAACTGTCGGGCTTATCTCCGCGTAATAATCTGAAACGTTTACGGGCCTCATTTATCCACAAGCTGCCGGGATAATCTGTGATAATTTTTTGATAGTAAGTTTTAGCCTGCGCCTTGTCGTTTAATTGGTTATCATAAATATCGCCCAGCATGTAAACAGCATCATCGGCCCATAAGTCAAACTTGTGGGTTTCGGCAATTTGTTTAAGCGCGGTAATGGCTGTTTGATAATCTTTTTGCTGTATATAAATGCGTGCCCTGGCCATCAGGATATCATCTGCCAGTGAGTTGCCCGGATATTTTTTATCGATGCTATCCAATGTGATCAGCGCTTTTTGGGGTTGCTCTTTAAAGATCCACAGATCGGCACGGGCGTACATACGCAGGGCATTGCCGGTGGTATCAAACGTGGTATTATCGGTAATCATGAGCGACAGGTTAAGCGCATCATTGGCTATGAGTTGCGAGGTGGCTGCTTTTAAAACATCCAGCTGGCCTTTGGCCCAAACAAAATCGCCGGTATAGTAAGCCAGCTTAGCATTACGAAAGGTAGCGTCCTGCCCAACAGGCGTACCCGGATTAGCTTTCTCTACCTGGCTGTAAATCAAAGTGGCTTCCCAGGGCTGGTTGTCCATCAGGTAAATATCACCCAGATCTAACTTGGACGACGATACTGTACCCGGCCGCGTACCGGCTATATTGATGGTTTCTAACAGTAGTTTTTCGGCATCTTTATATTTGTGCAGTTTAAACGCCTGCAGGTTAGCCAGCTTTTGCATGGCAAAGGCCGTGCTGCCGTTGCGGCCAAATTCGTTCAATAAAGAAAGGTAATCTTGCTCAAGGCCCAGCAAATCGGCCTCTGTGTATTTGCCCGAGGTGATCTTTTGATTTTTAACATCTATCAGGTCAATTTTAGATGGAATGTAAAATGGGTCATCTTTAGTGCCTTCGAGGATGAAGTTATACCCGCGTATAGCTTCATCATAAGCGCCTAAGCTGGCCAGTGTACGGCTTAGGTCGTAGATACTGCTGCCTTTATCATTGCGCCGGCGGCTTAGGGCTAAAGCCTGGTTAAGCGCCTGGTCGTATTGCTTTTGCTGCATGTACTGCCAGGTAAGCAGGTCGGCGTAAATGGTTGCCTCCGGTTGTTTCTGGATGCGTTTTAGTAATTCAAACTTCAACACGTTATAATCACCCTCGCCCTCATAGGCTGTTGCGAAAATATTTTCGGCCTGGTTTAAATAACCGGGGTTGGCCGGTAAAAAGTTAAGATACTCATTGGTTAATGCTTCCTTATCGCGCTTGTAACGGTACAGGCTGATGAGTTCGAGCGCATATAATTGATCATTATGCAGCAGCTTGCGGCCTTGCAAAAATATTTTGATGGCATAATCTGCATTTTCAGACTGGTAAAACTGCGCTGCCAGGTTACCTATAATGCCCTGGTCGGCGGGTAGGTTTTTAACCAGGTTGTCATAAGCTTCATCTGCTTTAGCGGTATTGCCCTGTTCGCGGTATATGCGGCCAAGCGCAATGGTGTACTGGTAATCGGCGGGGTGCTTACGGAGAAGTTTTTTGGTAATGCTCTCGGCTTCGTCAAATTTTTTGAGGCCAATGAGGCTGTTTACGTAATAGCTGAAATAATTCTCGTTATCCTGTTTGTAAAGTTTCTGATAGATATCGAACGCTTTTTGCTGCTCGCCGTTAAGATTATATTGCTGGGCAAGCTGCAAATCACTGCTTTGTGCCAGCACCTTTATACAGGTAAACAGGCTTATGGCTATTAATGCGTAAAATCGCTTCATTCAAATCAAAAATACTTAATAAATGCAATACATTCATCTGTAATTAATAACGCCATAAACGGGTAAAATTGTAGTGACAATTTTGTAGCTAATGATTAAATTTACCTAATTTGACCTAATTGAATACGAGCAGAGCCGTTAGTGCAACATGATAAACCATTTTAAATTATTTTTTCTAAGCCTTATAATTATCGCTATAAGCTCGTGTAAGCAACAACAGGTTAGGCAAATACCCGTGCGCGATTTCTTTAAAACGCCGGAGAAAACATTCTTTAAACTATCGCCGGATGGTAAGTATATATCTTATTTAAAACCCTATAAGGAGAAGCAGAACCTGTTTGTTAAATCGCTGGCAGATGGCAAGGAAGTAATGGCAACTTCTTTTACCGACTACGGTATCCGCGATTACTCATGGACGTATAATAACCAGATTGTGCTAAGCCAGGACATTATTGCTTTAGACCAGTTTAAGGTTTATGCCATTGATATAGCCACGTTTAAATTGCGCGAAGTACTTTCGCTGGGCACTAACGTGAGGCTTAGGGTATTGAACAGGGGGCGGTTTAATCCCGATATTATTACCTGTAGTTTAAACAAACGCGACCCGGCAAATGCCGATGTTTACCGTTTAAATATCCGCACCGGCGAACTAAAACCATACCTCATAAACCCCGGTAATATAACCGATTGGTTTCCTGATGCTGATGGTAAAATAAGGCTGGTGCAAGCCTCTGACGGGGTAAACAGAACCATCTTATTTCGTAAGGATGAAAATACCACGTTTAAGCCCATTATTGTAAGCAATTTTAAGGATATGGTGCAGCCTATTGCGTTTACCGGCACCAAAAATAACTTCTACGCGCTATCAAACATAAACCGCGACAAAGCAGCACTGGTTGAAATAAATGCCGAGAACGGGCACGAAGAAAAGGTGCTTTTTGCAACTCCGCGTGGCGACGTGGAAGATTGGGGCTACTCTAAAAAGAGCAAGCAAATAGAATATGTTGCCTGGAATGATGATAAGCCGCAGATTCACTTTTTAAGTAATGATGCACAGCGCCTTTACAATACGCTTATTAGGCAATTGCCGGGCAACGATGTAAAGGTAGCCGACAGGGACAGCGCCGAACAAAAATTTATTATCAGCAGCAGTACTGATACCAACCCCGGCTCGTTTTACCTGTATGAAAGCGATACGCAAAAATTAACCAAATTGGGCGATGTAAACTCGGATATTAAGCCTGACGAACTTTGCGGAATGAAACCTGTGAGCTTTAAAGCGTCTGATGGGCTAAATATTAAAGGATATTTAACCCTGCCACAGGGAGATAAAAATACAAACCTGCCTGTGGTAGTTTTGCTGTTGCGAAATAATTTGTGGAGCAGAACCAGCTGGGGGTATAACGCCGAAGCGCAGTTTTTGGCTAATAGGGGTTATGCTGTTTTCCAGATAAATTACCGTGGCTGCATGGGCTATGGCAAGGCTTTTCATAGCGCCGGCTTTAAGCAGGTGGGAGGTAAAGTACAGCAGGATATTACCGATGGCGTACATTGGTTAATTAATCAAAAAATAGCCAATCCTAAGAAGATAGCGATGTTTGGCAGCGGCTTCGGTGGTTTCTCGGCCCTTTATGGCATGTCATTCCATCCCGAACTTTATAATTGCGGGGTGATACAATACGGCCTCATTAACTTTTTTACTTATATTAAAGATGCACCGCCGTTTTTAAAGCCCTATTTAAAAATGACCTATGAAATGGTGGGCAACCCCGAAACAGATGCCGACCAGTTGCGGGCTATATCGCCGGTGTTTCATGCTGATAAAATTAAGGCTCCTTTGCTGATATTTCAGGGTGCTAAAGACCCGCGGGCAAACATTAGCGAACTTAACCAATACGTGCGCGAGTTGAAGCGGCGTAATGTGGCGGTTACTTATGTGCTTAAAGAAAACGAGCGGACTTATTTCCGCAGCGAACATAACCGTACCCAGATGTACACCGATATAGAAAAATATCTGGATGATAATATGCATGGGAAACCATAACCTTGTAGTTGATGAAACCACAGCAACAGGGCTATCAGAAAAACTTCTCGCTAATTATTGCATTTTTCGTCCTGATTTCGGTGACGCTTGTTGTAGCACTCATTATTGTATATAACCTTACCCAGCGCTATGTTGAAAACGAGTTTGCATCAAAAAAAATAGATGTACTGGAGCAAACGCTGAAACCCTACAATGACCTTTACCTTAATAAGGTATATGAAATTACATCTTACCAGGGGTTCTTAGATTCGGCTTCGGCGGGCAAATATTCTGCAACGGTTTTTAAGGATTATCCTTTTGTAAAACGCACCGTTTTTTATGATGTACGCATTGGCAATGAACTGGTAGAGCCGGGGTCTAAAAAGTATCGTCTCGGTATTAGCGTAAAATCTATATACGAGTATACATTAAACAAGCAAAAACGCTTAACCGGCACCCGCATGCCCGATGTTGAGGATATCAATTTCAGGCAAATGGCTGCCAAATTCAGCTATTACATTGCCAATGCCGATACCTCCAGGGCGCCCAACCCCGATGAGATTTATAAGACATTTTATGATATTAAGCCCGATAAGGTAAGTTACCTTAACATACCTCGCAGGCAGGAGATAAAGGCATACCGCAACTTGCAGCAAACCGGGCAAACATCATCGTTTTACAAACAAAACATGATGACTTTTTACCTTGACCCATATGCCTTGCATGTTGCCAACCCACACCCCGAACTATATCAGCAAATTAGTATTAAGCCGGTAGTTTATGATCCGCTTGATAATAATGATAATAAGCAGCAGTATGTTACCGAGCTGGCTTTCCCCGGTGCGTTTTCTGATTACAAGCTGTACTTTATGGCATCTACTAATTATTTGCAGGGCGAAATTAACCGCAGGTTTATGCCAACCGGCGCTATCGTTTTTCTGATATACTTTGTACTGGTGTTTATAGGGTGGCTTATTTACCGTAACCTGAGCACCAACCTCAAGATCTTTAAACTGCAGTATGATTTTATTAACAACTTTACCCATGAGTTTAAAACGCCGGTAAGTGTGATAAAAATTGCAGGCTCTAACCTGCGCAGCGAGGCCGAACTTACCGAACGACAGCGTAAACACTACGGCCGCATATTGGATGAAGAAGCCGACCGCCTAAATGATTTGATGAACAAACTGCTTTCTTTTACACAGATAGAAAACCGGTCTATCAACATTAAGCGCAAAGAAGTAAATATTGAAGAGTTTGTAAAGGGATTTATCGAAACCTTCCGGATTAAATATCCCGATTTTAAAACCGATTATAAGATTGAGGGCGTTGATAAGTTTTATACAGACCCGGTTTTGCTGGGCAGTATATTTCAAAACCTGATAGAAAACGCCTACAAATATTCGCATCCGCAGCATAAAGAATTGTTCATAAGCGTTATACACGAAAAACGGGATATTGTATTTACATTTATAGACAAAGGCATTGGGATACCTAAAAGCGAGATTAAAAATATATTCAAGAAATTTTATCGCATAGAGAATAAGTACAATCAGAATGGTAGCGTAGGCCTCGGTTTGGCGTTCTGTAAAGAACTGGTTAATTTTATGAACGGAGATATCACCGTTAAAAGTGAACTGAACCAGGGATCGGAGTTTACGGTTACCTTACCATACGAAATATAATATATGAATCAAGAAATAAAAATTGCGCTGGTTGAAGACGATGAGAACCTGCGTTTTCTGGTGTCGGAAAGATTACAGACCGAAGGTTACCGTGTTTTAGAAGCATCAAATGGTGACGATGCCGAAAAAATGATTATGGAAGAAAACCCCGACATTGTGTTGTTAGACTGGATGCTGCCGGGTAAACAAGGATCTGAAGTTTGCGAAAACATCCGCAAAAATGGTTTCGATAAGCTGGTAATTATGATGACTGCCAAAGCGCAGGATGTAGATAAGATAGAGGCTTATAATTTTGGCGTATCAGATTATATTACCAAACCATACAATATGGACGTATTGGTAGCGATGATTGATAACAAGATCAAATTTTCGTTAAACAACGATAAGCCCGAAACTTACCGCTTTGCCAATATGGAGCACCACCCCAATACCCACCTGCTGATAAAGGATGGTAAAAAGGTAGAGCTTACCATTTTAGAGAACCGTATTTTATTATACTTTCTGAAAAACCGCAACAAGGTTATTAACCGCGAAGAGCTGATGATGGAAGTATGGGGTTACAATGCTGATGTAAACACCCGTACACTGGATATGCACATTGTAAGGCTGCGTAAAAAAATTGAAGACAACCCGGATTCGCCGCAATACCTGCAAACCGTTAGGGGAGTAGGCTATAAGTTTGCGCACGATTAATTAATAATTTGTTGATTTTAAGCATGTTGCATAGTTGTTTAAAAAATATATTGCTGTTGCTGCAACCTGTTACTTAAAACAGGCGTCTTAATATTGAATAAAAAATAAAAAGACCATGAAAGTACTGACCAAAATATTTTTTGCCCTGTTATTAATAGCGGGTGTTAATAGTGCATTTGCAGATACGCAAGACCGCCACCTTACAGGCTTTAAAGCTGTAGACGTGGCTGGATCATTTGATGTATACATTACCCAGGGGAACACAGAATCTGTTAAAGTGGAAGCCCCAAGCGATGTAATGGACCGTATAAAAACTGAAGTGCAGGATGGCGTGCTTAAAATTTACAATAAACGTAACGCTGATTGGAACTTTAACTGGTTTGGTGGTAATCATAAAAAAATGATCGTCTATGTAACCGCTAAAGATTTAAATGCGGTAACTGTTTCCGGATCGGGCGATGTTTCTTTTAAAGACGGTATTACTACAAGTTCTTTAAAATTAAGAGTTAGCGGTTCGGGCGATATGAGCGGTAAGGTGCAGGTTAAAGATTTGCAAACCAGTGTTTCGGGCTCGGGCGATGTACGCCTTATCGGCAGCGCAACAAGCTCCGATGTGCGCGTGTCTGGCTCTGGTGATTACAGAGGAGGCGATTTAACTACGTTAAGTACTGCAGTTCATGTATCCGGCTCTGGCGATGCCTCTGTAAATGCAAGCACAAAAATCGATGCATCAGTATCGGGTTCGGGCGATATCCGCTACAGCGGTGGTGCCAAAAGTGTTTCAAAATCTAAATCAGGAAGCGGCGATATTCACGGGAGTTGATTTTTAGTGAATGGTTGATTAAGTTCAAATTCGCTAACCAATCAATTCAATAAAAAGCAGGCTTCAATTGTATTGGGGCCTGCTTTTTTTTAGTCTTACTCGAGTAAATATAATTTATTATCGTAAACAAGGTTTTTAAATGGACTTTGATCTCCGTCTGAAATAAAAAAAATTCTAATATCCTGATCGAAACCACTAATTAATATTAAGTCCAATGATTTGGCATAAAACACAAATTGGGTTACTTCACGCAATCCATCAGCAGCCTTCTTTATAAATTCGCCATCATCCCAAAAGTCATACATGATTGCCTCACTCTTATCAAAATAAGTTAACTTGTAAATCTTGTTAAGCTCGACTAAAAATTCAATTATTTTAATTTCTATATCTATTAATCTCCTGTAGTCTTTTATCCCCAGTATTTTAAATGCTTCATCAGCTTCTTCTTCACTTAACCAATGGCTATGAACTGATAAAATATATCTATTAGAAAACAACTTGCTCTTTTCATTATTTTCTAATAAGTCCCCAATAATCGTTGTTACTCTCTTAGCCATTTTCCGTCCATTGATATAGTTTAAATTCTTTTTAGTCTCAGCAGGGTCTCTCGGAGAGGATGCCCCCTGTTGGTGCACGCGTACCGCGTGTTTCACTCAATTTGTTTATTTCAGTCTCCGCAGGGTTCTCTCTGAGAGACCCTGCGGAGACTGAAATAACTCTTAAGTCATGCTGAACTTGTTTCAGCACCCCACATGTTAGGTGTATACTTTGCATAATTTACAACCTGTCCCGTGGGTTCCCGAAACAAGTTCGGGATGACTGGTTTTCGAAAAATATGCCAATACCTTGTCACAAATAAAACTTAAAAGTAGTTATAAAAATGGCTTATAAGCACGAAAAGTGGAACATGGGTGCGATCTCAAAATACACGAATATCTGACTTAAATATTTAGTTTTCAATACATTAAAAATGTACCATTTGGTATAATAATGACTTTTAAGTCTGCAAGATGGAACAGGTGGCACACGTGGAACGTTCCACTCCAATTCTTAAAATAGCATTATGGACAACCCTAACTAATTAAAACAAAGCAGGCCCCGATCAAATCGGGGCCTGCTTTGTTTTAATCTTTAAACTTCACGAGCCTTTTTCGGCCAATATCATACTTGAGCCTGAAGGCTTCCTGGCTATCGCCCCATTGCCCCGGTGACTGCATTAAGCTGATAATAAACTGGCCGGTAATGCCTTTGAACAAAAAGGGTGAATAAATTACGTCGAGCCTGTTATACATTTTCTTTTCGTAAAAAGCATCACCATAAGTTACATGGTGCCCCTGGCCCGCATAAAACTCGTCGAAGAATGCAAAGCGGTGTAAGCCGGCATATACGCTTGCTACAAAACCTTTAGGTATTTTAAAACCGCCGCCATCATTAACCCGGGTACGCTCTAGTGAGATCATGCCACCCGCCTCAACAGATAGGGAATCAAATGTTGTTTGTTTAAAATTTAATCCGCCACGAATCTGCGCTGCACCGTTATCACGAATATGGTCGCCGGGGATGGATACCGCCGGGCCTGCATCGTGGAGCATTGTAAAATAATTCATCAGGTAAAATGGCCCTGTTGGGTTGGGCTGGTATTTACCCAGCATCCCAAATATAAATTGTTCGCGCTCAATGGCTGTTTGGCGGCTCACCCAGTCAATAAACAATGTTTGATAACCGTATTTAGTTTGATAGCGGGTTAGCAAACCCTGTATGTTAGGGCGGTAATAAAGCAGCGTATCGTTAAACATAGCCCTTGGTATTTGTGTCACCAGGCCATCGCGCGGAAACATACCCGCATTAAATAGCCACTTATGACTTTCGTGGCTGTAATAGGCAACCGGGTCTACTTTTAAAAAATAGGGCTGTGCACCATATTCATGTATGCCGTTAACGCCCACAATAAAGTGATTTGCGCTATCGATGTTCACACCAAGGTCTAGTTGAGTACGTGTGCCCGAATAAGTGCGTGAGCGCTCTGTAAAGGCCTTGTATTCGCGGTTGTCCAGAAAGCTGAAACCGTTAAAATGTATATCAAGGCTGCCCTGGGCTTTTGCGCCAAGTACAGATAAAAATAATAAGCTTAATACGAGGTAGAGTTTTCTATTCATCTAAAAAATTATTGAACGGTAAAATTAATGATTCTGCTGTTTCTGCCCCCTGGAAAAGGTGTTGTCCTGATCGAAAATATAAGATCGTATTTGCCTTTTTGCTTAGGTGCATTAAGTGCAAAAGTATAATGTATAGTTTCACTTGGTTGCAATTTTATTTTATTAAAGTTTGCTGGTGCGCGCAGCGCCAAAACAAGGCTGTCATTTTGTATAAAACATGCGCCCATTAATGCTTTTTGTGTTTGCCCAGTATCGCTAAAATTAATGGCGTAAGGGTAGGGGTTAGTAAGGGTTAAATTAAATATAAGTGGCTGGCCCGTGCTTGCTGTTACTTTGTATTTGTCGCTTTGGATGTTAATACGCTGATAGGTACGGATATCATTAACCCAGGTTGTATAAAAAGAGCCTTTTACCGTATGCATAATCTGGTTGGTTGAGGCGCTATCTGTTTCAGACAAAATATACAGGGCGCGTTGGTGTTGCAAGCTGTCTTCCAGCGGCCATATATCAAATTGGGTACGGCGGTAATACCGGTTATCATATGCAAAGCCTTTTAATGATTGCGTATAAAAACTGTATTTGGATGGGTCTTGAAACCCTGATCCAAATATAACGTAACTATTGCCTGCCCGCTGTTTAATTTGACCGGCCCACTGCCTGTAGCCGAAAAAGCTTTTAAACGGCCTTAGTTGTGCAACAGCCGGGATACCGAATATCAAAGCGATACGAAGTAGTATAATGAGCAGAATATTGGCTATTGCCACCTTATTAAACCAGCCCGGTGGTTTAAAGCCCTGCCCAAAATAGATAAGGGCCAGCATACTAAGCGGGGCAAAGGCAATCAATGTCCAATGTGGCTGTACATTACCTTTAAGCGTGTTAATTAAAAAGAAGATAAAGGTAGCTGCAGCATTAACAACCAGCGTGCGGATAAATGCGTCTTTAATACGCACTTTAAAGGCATAATAAAATACAATCCAGCCAATTAGCGGCCCTGCCATTAATAACTGGCCGGGTATAAACTGGTAGGTGTGTGCAAAATCGTAAACTTCTGATGATCGCTCAAACAAATGGTAATTTACCGAAGGATAGCCGTGGCTTACCTGCCAGTAAATATGAGGAATAAATAAAACGGTAGCCAGCACTGGTATAAGCCAGAAAGACTTGCGTTTAAGCAGTTTAATATTTGCCGCAATGGTAAAAGTAATAAGCAGTACAGCATGGTACTTGCTATACAAAAGGCATGCAATAGTTAGCCCGATTAATGTAGCCAGCAGCCATTTATCTGTTTTTAAATATTGCTGATACAGGTAGTAAAATAATACCGTGAAAAAGAACAAAGGGGCATCGGGCGTTGT
The DNA here is from genome assembly GCF_001911425.1 of Mucilaginibacter polytrichastri. Lineage (GTDB taxonomy): Bacteria > Bacteroidota > Bacteroidia > Sphingobacteriales > Sphingobacteriaceae > Mucilaginibacter > Mucilaginibacter polytrichastri. The sequence continues at coordinate 5,682,749 of NZ_MPPL01000001.1, forward strand.
AATAAAGCCATAGATGTGAAAGATGAACATGCCGCCAACAACCAAAATAAATTGGCGGGCATCAACCTTATAATCTCTTAATGTTAACCACAGTAAACGGATAGCCAGGGTACTGCTGATTACGGTAACCATCCGCAAGCCAAACTCGTTTTTAAACACTGCGTAACCTATCCGGATAAAGATAGCCACCATGGGTGGGTGGTCATAGTATCCCCAGTCAAGCAGGCGCGAATAGAGCCAGTAATAGGCCTCATCTGAGTGAAGGCCTAGTGTAAAGGCTTGCAGGGCATTTAATACGGTCCAGCCTAGCATAAAAAACCAAATAAGTTTTTCTTGATTTACAGCTTTACTGGGGTAAGTTAAATTCATAATAATCGCCGGCGCTTACAAAGGTATATTAAAAATTAACGCCTGTTTATTGTAAGTAATAAACAGGCGTTTTAACGGTATAAGTAAGGTAATTATTGCTTACGCAGTGATAATCTCAAACTTGGTAAGATTTACAAATTGCTGTACACGTGCTGCAACTTCACCGGCACTTAGGTTTTTAATTTTTTCGGTACCAAATTTCTCCACGCAAAAAGATGCCAGCGCCGAACCGTAAATGATGGCATTTTTCATATTGTCGAAATTAACAGTTCCGGCTTTAGCCATATAACCAATAAAGCCGCCCGCAAAAGTATCGCCGGCACCAGTTGGGTCAAACACTTCTTCGAGCGGTAAAGCCGGGGCCGAAAATATTTTACCCTCGCCAAATAACAGGGCGCCATGCTCTCCTTTTTTAATGATGAGGTATTTTGGGCCCATGGTTAAAATTTTGTTGGCAGCTTTGGCTAAAGAATATTCGCCGGATAGTTGGCGGGCCTCGGCATCATTGATGGTAAGTACATCAACCAGCTTAATTGTTTCCAATAAATCGTCCATTGCTATGTCCATCCAAAAGTTCATGGTGTCCATCACAATTAATTTGGGGCGATTTTTTAATCTTTTTATTACCGTTTGCTGCACTTGTGGTGTTAAATTACCCAGCATTAAATATTCGCAGTCCTGGTAATTCGCCGGAATGATCGGATCGAAGTCTGCAAGCACATTTAGCTCAGTAATCAGCGTATCGCGGCTGTTCATATCGTTATGATATTTGCCGCTCCAGAAGAAAGATTTTTCCCCCGCCTTAACTTGAAGGCCTTCGGTATCAATATGATGACTGCCAAAATTGGCTATCGACTCTGCCGGGAAATCATCACCAACAACGGCTACAATCTTTACCTTATCATAGAAATATGATGCCGCAAGGCTTGCATAGGTGGCTGCCCCGCCAACAATTTTATCAGTTTTACCAAAAGGTGTTTCAATTGCGTCAAACGCCACAGTACCAATAACTAACAGACTCATGAAAAAATATTTTAATTTTTTTTTGTGCAAATATTGTGAAATTAACGGAGAAATTATACTTTTGCACCACTCCAAACGGAAAACGATTCCTGAGTAGCTCAGCTGGTTAGAGCATCTGACTGTTAATCAGAGGGTCGCTGGTTCGAGCCCAGCCTCAGGAGCAAAGCCCCCACATGCCTGTGGGGGCTTTTATTTCTAAAAAATGGCCTTTTTGATGCAATTAAAGCATATTTTCATTATAATAAATGAAAATTTCTCCATCTGAACGATCAGAGGCAATTACTTCAATATTTCAATTTCGCATCAATTTTTGTTGAATTTCACGAATGACTGCCACAAATGTGCGACAGAATTTTCGTGGTTAATTATTGAGTTATGGCCACTTTAAGCGCTAAAGTTTTTAAGCACCACAAAAAAGCAGATGGTACTTACAATGTTAAAATTTACATCTATCACAATTCCGTTCGATCCTATATGGATACGGAGCACTACGTCACTGACAAACAACTAAAGAAAGATTTGCAGATTAAAGACACGTTCTTGCTTTCAATACTTAACAGGACATTGGACGATTACAGAAAGGCTATTAGTGATCTTGGTGCACGCCTTGATCTACTAGATGCACATTCGTTAAAAGATTATCTTCAAAAAAAAGAGGACGGAATTAACTTCCTTGGATTTTGCCAAATTCATATTGACCAATTAAAGGCAAACGGCCAGGTAAAGAGTGCTGCGAATTATAACACGCTGCGAAATCACTTGGTAGATTTTTTTGAAGGTGACCGATTCCAGATATCCGATATATCTGTTCCTGTCATAAAGGCTTTTGTTCGATTTCTAAGCTCAAAAAGAAAGGTAATTCGAAAGAATCAATTTGGCAAGCCATACGAATTTCAAGCTAAAGGCGCTGCCGCTGGTAGCATATCGAATTATTTAAGAGATTTTAGCGGGTTCTTTACCGCAGCGATCCATTACTATAACAAGCCCGCATTAGGATATAACCCAATTTCATACAATCCTTTTTTGGAATTCAGGTCAATAGAAAGACCTGAAACCAAAAAAAGGAATATAGATGTTGAACAAATTATTAAAATCAGAGATTGTCGCCCAGAGGAAAGTAGCCGTGCTGAACTCGCGCGAGACATGTTTATGCTGTCTTTCTACCTTTGTGGAATTAATGCGGTTGATATTTATCAGGGAAGCTACATAATTAACGAGGGCAGGCTGGAATACAACAGGTCGAAAACTAAAGGCAAGAGAAAAGATAATGCGTTCATAAGCATCAACATCCCTCCTGAAGCAATGTCTTTAATATTGAAATATAATGGTAAACTCTCTAAACGTTATGCTACGATTACGAATTTCAATAAAGCATTAAGCAAAGGCATGAAAGTTATTTGTGATTTAACCGGCTTATCAGGAGTTACGTTTTATTGGGCACGCCATTCTTTTGGCAATTTAGCCCGTAATAAATGCCGGAAATCCAAAGACGACGTGGCGCTGGCGCTTAACCACGTCGATCAGGGTCGAAAAACGACCGACATCTATTTGGAAAAGGACTGGAGTATAGTGGATGAAGTACAAGCCTCGGTTATCAAGCTGCTTAGGATACAACCAATCCTATCAGAGGGTGAACGCGTTGGTATCAGAACCATTATTTTCAAAGACATTAGATTACCCCAGTTGTTTTGACAGCTGCTGATTCAGCTGTAAATATACCTTTGTTGTATATTAAAGACCCAAGTCGTTCAAACTTGGCTCCCATCGAACAAGTCTAATGTAGCAAGCAAACTTATCCTTACTAATTGGTAAGAATGAGTTTTGTACAGATCAACGGTTTTAGAGATTTCAGGACTTTTTTTTACAATTAAAGTCCTGAAATCAATATCCCTATGAACCGTAGCATCTCTAATTCACCGCATCAAAAATTCAATGGTTGTTATTATAATGCCGATGGCACGGCTTTGCTCGGTCGCCAACTGCAGCCGCTGGGAATCCATGAGACTGAGGATCGCCGGCTACTTGGCAGATCAAAAGCGGAAGAACCTGATGTGATTTTAGGGATTTTGCCTTGCTATCCGATATCCGGCTCCAGTTGAGGAAAAGGAGCAGGTTATATGCTTTTGCTCGCAGGTTAAAGAAATAATTGATAAAAGCGGCGCACATTATCAGCATAAAGAATGCTTTTGGCTAACGCAATAATAGATTTGGCTAAACCATTACCGTGCCGGACAGGCAATTTTGTACCATTAACTCATACAATGATGGAAGTTAAAATAACACATTGTTCTATTAAATAAAGGTACATATGAAACGCATTAGCAAAATCGGGATTTTAATTATGACACTTTTTTCCTTTTCTAAAGTGCAGTCGCAAGTAGTTAGCGACAAAGCAACTTACACCGATACTTCCTATACTACAGGTTCGGTTATTTCAAAAGACGGCACTAAAATCGGTTACCGGCAGTACGGGCATGGTACGCCATTGGTTATTGTGCAGGGGGCAATGGGTGTGGCCTATAACTACGATCAACTGGCTAAAGCACTGGCCGCGGGTTTTACGGTTTACGTTCCAGACAGACGGGGAAGAGGGCTGAGCACGCTGGAATACACGCCACAATATACCATTCAAAGGGATGTGGAAGACCTGCAAAGCATCTTAGAAAAAACGCAGGCGCACCTGGTTTTCGCGTTGAGTTCCGGGGCGATCATTACGCTGGAGGCTTGTAAGGTTTTGCCAGCTATCCAAAAAGTAGTATTGTATGAGCCGCCATTTTATGTCAAAGGGGTTCCAACCAAAAATATTGACCGTCTGAATCAAGAAGTTGCTGAAGGAAAACTGGCTTCGGCCATGGTTACCATTTTCAGAACGATAAAAGTCGGTCCGCCGGTATTCGCTTATATCCCAAGGCCCGTGCTTACCTTTTTAGTAAAAAGGCCGCTCGAACTTGAGCAAAAAAATGGCCCCGGCAAATACGAGTATTATAGCAAACTGATCCCCTCCATTCGCTATGATGCGAAGATCGTACTGGAACGGGGCGGCGAGATCAAAACCTACCATTCAGTTAACCAGCCCATATTATTATTAGGAGGAACTAAAAGTCCGAAGTACCTCCAATTATCGCTTGATTCTTTGCAAAAGATCCTTCCGAACGGCAGCCGGAAAATATTTAAAGGGCTTGACCATTCCGGCCCATGGAATAAAGATAAAGGCGGCAGTCCGGAACTCGTTGCAAATGCTATCATTGAATATTTTAAAAAATTAAATTAAAACGGGAGATTTAATGGTCCGCACATTTCGTTGCTTTTGGCTAACGCAATCGTGTAATCGGTTAATCATCAATCTTGCCAACCAGTTAAGTTTGTATCATTAAATTATACAACCATGAAATTAAAAAACAGCACCATACTCATCACAGGCGGTAGCAGTGGCATAGGGCTTGAATTCGTAAAACAATTGATAGCTCAGCAACCTGAAGCCATCCTGATCACTGGAAGGGATATTTCCCGCCTGGAACAAGTCAGGCAGCAATACCCGCAGGTACACATTTTTCAGAGCGATGTCAGCGATCCTAAAGCCATTATGCAATTAGCGGAAACAACCATAGCGCAATTCCCTAAACTCAATATCCTCATCAATAATGCAGGGGTTATGCGTAACATCAACCTGTTGGATAACATCGCGGATCAGCAGAGCATCACTGCCGAGATCGACATCGACCTTGCCGGCCCCATTTTAATGGTGCAGCAATTTCTGCCGCACTTACTCACTCAGTCGTCAGCTGCTATTATCAACGTCACATCGGGCCTGGCTTTTGTTCCTTTCCCGATCTCACCAATTTACAGTGCCGCAAAGGCAGGACTGCGGGCCTATACCCGTGTGCTACGCCTGCAACTGAAGTCTACCAAAGTCAAGGTGTTCGAACTCGCCCCGCCAAGTACGGAAACTCCGTTGCAAAAAGATTTTACAGGACTGGTGGACAGCAGCCACAACATGGCTGTGGACAAAATGATCGGCATCGCTATTAAAGGTTTGTTAAACGATCAGCTGGAGATCAAACCGGGGTTTTCAAAAGTGCTCAAATTCATGAGCAGGCTGATGCCAGATTTTATCCTCAATTTTTTAGACAAAACGCTGCAAAAAACGCGGTCGAAAAACTTACATTCGTAGTATGAGCAGTGCTGCACCATACAGGGTAAAGACCATTACCGAGTTTCACAGGCTGAATAGCCTGCCCGGACCGCTGCATCCGCTCGTTAGCCTGGTAGACTATGCCATGATCCGCCATCCGCAGGAACGAAGCGGGTTAAGTGTAGTATTCGATTTTTATTCGATCTCGATCAAGCGGGGGCTGAACTATAAAATGATCTATGGCCAGCAATCCTATGACTTTGATGAGGGCATCCTGTTTTTTTTGGGCCCTGGCCAGGTGCTGAGAGTTGAGGTAAACGAATATGCAAACAATGAGCCTTCCGGTTGGTTGCTGCTGCTGCACCCTGATTTTTTAGCTAACACGGCCCTGTCGAAAAATATCAGGCAATATGGTTATTTTGGCTATTCGGCCAATGAAGCGCTTTTCTTGTCCGAGCGGGAAGAGCAAACTGTGAATGGATTGATCAGTCATATCCAGCAGGAATGCGAGGCTTATACCGACAGGTTTTCAAAGCAGATCATCGTGGCTGAACTCGAAGCTCTGTTTGGCTATGCAGACCGTTTCTATCATCGTCAATTCATCACCCGCGAAAGCGGCAGCCACCAGGTGCTTGGCCGCCTGGAAACTTTACTCGACAAGTATTTCAGCAGCGGAGAACAGTTGCTTCATGGTATTCCCACGGTTCAGTCTGTAGCCGAAACACTCCACATGTCCCCTAATTACCTGAGCGGCCTGCTGAAAACACTTACCGGCTTGAACACCCAGCAACATATCCATGAAAAACTCATCGCGGCTGCGAAACTTAAACTATCTAATACCGATCAGACAGTGAGTGAGATCGCTTATAGCCTCGGTTTCGAACATGTGCCGTCCTTCAGCAAATTATTTAAGCAAAAAACCAGGCAATCACCCGTCGCGTTCAGGCAGGGTTTCCAAAATGGCTTTACGGAAAACTAATTTAACGTGACTTCAGTTTCACTGGCTTATAACAATTAAGATTTAAATAAAAAAGGGAGCTAAGAATAGATCCCTTTTAAGCTAATCGCTGGACAGCATGAGCATGTGTCCTATTAGCCTAGCCATTTTAAAGGTAATAACTTCATACAGCTATTAAAACATTTGTCATGAACAACGGAAAAAGGTCAATGAAAACTTGTTTATGCCATCTTATATTATTTCGGCAGATTACTTTTATAAAACTGTTGGAAATAAACTTTTACTTTTTCCCAATCGGCCACGATAGCTGCAATATAACCATCAGGGCGTATAATCACCCAGCCTTTATCAATGCCGTAAGCACTAACAATTGCCTTATCATTACTGTTTACAATTTTTATCCCTTCTATAGTTTCCACCGGTGCTTTATCGTTAATAACCAGGACTCTCCATTGCGTTCCTTTCAATTGATCAGATAACCATGTTCTATCAGCTAATTCAACGTCAGGGGCGCGGTCTCCGGCTTGTAATTTGCTTTCCGTGTCGTTGCTTTTTACAGTTAATGGGCTATCCCGATAATTGAGGTTAAGCTGGGTCGTGTCACTTGTGGCTAAGGTTTCAAAGGCTCCCTTACCCGCTGTGGCAGCTTTTAACATCACTTGCTGACGTTCGGAGGTAGTCCTAAGTAGCCAGTCAGCAATCGGTATGCGTTCCTCCGCGTAGGTATTTAATAGATCATCACCTGCCTCTCCATGAATCACTGCCGCCAGTTTCCAGCCCAGGTTATAAGCATCCTGAATGCCGGTGTTCATCCCCATGCCTCCAGCTATAGAATGCACGTGTGCGGCATCTCCGGCAATAAAGGCATTACCTACACGGTATTGTTCTGCCCGGCGGACATTTACTCGGTAAATAGATTGCCACGTGCTATTAGTAAAAGAAACACCCTCCATTTGCGTGCGTTCCTTAAAAAGCTGTCTAAAGCCTTCCAGCGTAGGTATTGGTACATTACCATCGTTATCTCGCGGCACAACGGCCTGCAACTGCCAGCTATTGCTACCCTTAAATGGGAATAAAGCGAATGCCAGACCAAATTCCGGACTAAGCCAGTTGTACCAGGCATCAGGCTTAAAACCTTCCACTTCAACATCACCCACCCAGAGTTGCTCTTCCTGATGGGTTTCGCCCACAAAATTGATTCCAAGCTTTTTGCGGGTAGTGCTTTTTCCGCCGTCGCAGGCAATCATATAATCACAGGTCAATTCCTCTGTCCAGTTGGGGTTTTCCAGTCGGCAAGTGAAGCCGTTATCTATTTGGGTAAATTCAATTAATTCGGTAGCCCATTCCACATTTACTCCCAACTCGGCCAGTTTATGGCGCAAGGCTTCCTCAACTTGGTATTGCGGGAGCAATAAGACTTTAGGATATTTTGTGTCTTCGCGGGGGATTGTGTTGCGTGGCGTTTCACCAATGAATTGGTTGCCGCTAAATTTGCGGTACGGCAGCTCGGTATGGCCTAATGGCATTAATTTGTCCGCTATACCAAGCTCGTTTAGTATTTCAAGGCTTCTGGGTTGCAATGCTTTGGCGCGTGAGCCACTAGGTGGTAATACTGAGCGTTCAATTATCCGATAGTTAATGTTACGTCTTGCCAATTCACAGGCTAATGTAAGGCCTACGGGACCGGCACCGATTATGAGGACAGTAGTATGGTTCATCGTTGTAATGTTTTGTTGATGCAAAATTACCGGTCGTCCAAGCCGGCACACGATAACAATTGTTAATTAATCACTTCCTATTCCTGATCCGGCTGAGTGAAACGGAAGTGATCCCAAGGAAAGAAGCGATATAATGTTGCGGTACCCTGAGGATGATTTCGGGATGATGTTCCAGCAATTCTTTGTACCGCTTTTCCGGGCTGTCTTTAATGCGAGAAACAAAAAGCTTCTGATAATGCAATAACCTACTTTCCACAAGTGCGCAATAAGAAGCACGAAAATCTGCATCCTTGGCTTTCCTTTCTTTGAATTCGCTTAAGGGCAAGCTATAAGCTACGGTTGGCTCTAGGGTTCCCACGCTATACCAACTGGGTTCATTAGAAATAATGGTTTCCATGGATGACACGAAGTTACCTTCAAATCCAAATGACATCGTAATTTCTTTGCCATCGTCGGCATTGAACCAACACCTGCAACAGCCGGTTTCGATGAAAAATAACTTTTTGGCCAAAGCACCTTCTTTAACCAATAACACCCTTGCGGGGAATTCTTCCCTTGTACAAATGGATTTTAGACGATCCGTAAAATGCTCCATAGAACTAAGTTCGGGAAAATAATAATTCCGGCTACTGAATGATCAAGTGCTTTATTTGAGTAAGTCGGTTATTCTGTGCCATCTTTATACTCGTAACGAGTTCTTTCGCTTTTTCGTATGACATGGCTCTTAAGCATATGAAAAACATATCAGCCGCGAAAACGGAACTATCTAATACCTATCAGACAGTGAGTGAGATCGCTTATAGTCTCGGTTTCGAACATGTGCCGTCCTTCAGTAATTATTTAAACAAAAAACCAGGCGAGGTGAGCAAAAATTGCTTGAAGGCCGGGTTAAAAAAATAATTAATAAACGTGGCGCACACCCCAGCACAAGATGGCCGGTAGATGTGCACTACGCGTTTTTAATTTTCTTAATTTTTCATTTGTGAATGAATAACAATTATGGCCGGAGGATAATACTGCCTGTGGTTTTACGTGATTCAAGATCGGCGTGTGCTTTCCCTGCATCGGCTAATGCGTATATGCTTGTGTTTTGAACATTCAATATACCTTTCCTCAGCAAATTAAATACTTCAGTGACCGCTAAAGTTATCTTTTCCTGATCTTGCAGGTACTGATAAAGGGCAGGATTTGCATAATGAATGTTCTTTTGCTCCATTAATTCTGTGTATATAGTTGGCATCCCGGAAGGCCAGCCGTACAATACCGCACTGCCCCCGGCTTTGATCAAGTCAACAGATTTTTGAAAAGTTGCTTCCCCGGTGCCATCATATACCGCATCCAGGCCTTTGCCCTGCGTGACCTTATTTACTACGTCAGCAAAATCCTCCGATTGCAGATTAACAACGTGCTCAAATCCACGCGTCAAGGCGAGCTCTTTTTTGGCGGCACCACCTACGGTTCCGATCACTATAGCACCTAACGCCCTTGCCCAGTCACTAAGTAAGGTACCAACCCCACCTGTCATAGCGTGTATTAAGACAATATCGCCGGACTTTACACAGTAACTTTGTTTGAGGAGCATATGGGCGGTTAACCCCTTAACTAAAACAGCCGCAGCCTGGTCAAAAGTGATGTCATCAGGAAGTTTAAACAGACTGGATGCAGGAATGATCCTGCTTTCTGCATAAGCCCCCATAGCAAATGGATAAGCTACACGGTCGCCAATGACAAAATCCTTTACGCCAGGCCCGACAGCTTCAATGATACCGGCCGCCTCCGAACCTACGGGTGCGGGGTAGGTGTCCATCGGAAACGTTCCGTTTCTAAAAAAAATATCTACGAAATTTACCCCAATACTTTTTTGAGCAATTAAAACTTCTGTTTCTCCCGGCTCCGGCAGCGTTACGGTTTGATATCTCAACACGTCAGGTGATCCGGTCTGTTCAATAAGCACTACCGCGCTTGATCTTTCTGTTTTCATTTTGTACTTCTGTTTATTTTGAATTACAAAATTAATCCATGTAACTTTATAAAAGGAATGGCTGTCCCAAAGGGAAGTCGCTTCCCAAAAGGAACTTTCTAATAAGAATAAGAATGGAAATAATCTCAAATGACTGCTTACAGCGGTTTAAGGCGATAAATGATGTAAAAGATATCTTGAGCGGAAAATGGAAAATCATGATCATCGCAAGCCTGTCCGTATTTGGAGAAAAGCGTTATACAGAATTACAGCGGATCATTGACGGTATAGGCACTAAGATGCTGTCAAAAGAATTGCAGGAACTCGAAATAAACGGATTAATCAAAAGGACTGTCATGCCCACTAAACCTGTTACCGTCAAGTATGAGCTTACTGCATACGGAAGCACACTTAAACCAATTATTGATGAAATGGCTTCTTGGGGAAGCCAGCACAGGGTTAAAGTTATTCAGGAGATAGCCGCGAAATAATTTCCCGCAATTCTTCGCACATTTTTACTGAGATTGATGAGTTGTCAAATAATAGGTTGCCAGGTCGATTGAAGAGAGTTCGATGAAACCTGCCTGGCGCAAAAGGTTAACCAACTGCCCGCGATGATAGGTGGAGTGGTTCATGCTATGCGCGAAGGTTTGCCAGTATAACAGTTGTCCTGATCCGCCCCTGGGATAAACAAAGGTGACAGGATCATTGTAACTTTCTTCCGGACAATTTTTTATAAAATCCAGCATCCCCGATGAAGCTGTTTTCCAAATATTGATAAGCTCATTTTTAGAACCCTGAAAATCAGCCGAAAGATAGATTGGGCTTGGTGTTTCCGTCCAGAAATCGATCCATATTTTTTCCGCACTGGCAATATGGGCCGCTGTTTGTCGAATACTTCCGAAACTGCTGGTAAAGGATTGATCCCATTGTGTGTCATTGATCTGGCCTAGCCAGGCCATAGCTTTATCGTTCGCCCAGCTGTTATATGCAGCTAAGGCCGTAAAATATTGTTTAGTCATTTTTTTAATTGCTTAATTGGTACTGTTTCGGTGTGATGCCGTGTACCTGTTTAAAAGAATGTATAAAACTGGATAAATTCTCGTAACCAAGTTCATAATAGATCTCGCTGGCGGTGCTGTCTCCTTGCTTAAGGAGCATGGCAGCTTTTTGCATTCTTTTTTCCAGCAGCCATTTACTGGGCGAGGTACCATAGAGTCTGTCGAAGCGCCGCTTGAAGGTGGATAAGCTTGTATTACATAAGAAAGCCAGTTCTTCAACGCTTATCGGATGATCAATATTCGCGTTTACCGCCTGCTTGATAAGAATGTCATCAGCGTCTGACTGGCTCATTCCCCGGAGTTTTTGTAAAGCGCCGGGATACTTTTCGCCAAGGTAAAGTAAGAGCTCATGCAGCTTTAATTGCTGCATATTTGGCGAAATGGTTTGACCACCTGTGAGCATATGTCCCAGGGAACTGATAAAATCACGGAGGAAAGCATCCTGCTCAAAGCGTAAAATGGGCTCTTCAGGTACTTCGACAGCTTGAATACGCAGCAGGTTTGGCTGTCTTGTAAAAAAATCAGCAAGCACTCCGTTATCAAAGGAGATCAAAATGCTTCGGTAATCTCCGCCGGGGGCCACTATTTTTTCGCTCATCAGGCAGTTGCCTGCGGCGAGCAGCAGGAACTGGCCAGGTATTATCCCGACCGTTGTGCCTGCATAATGAACAGTTTTTTCGCCTTCCAGCAAAAAACTAAACAGATTTTGCTGAAGTGTGATCCTGTTCCTGATGCTGGTTCCTTCCGCCTGATAGCTAAAGATAGAGATCGGTTCCGCTTGTTTCATTTCAGGCTAATTTAATGCTTTTGTCCGTAAACCAATAAAGAGGTCTTAGCAAGCGTAGCGTAATGAAGGTTGAATCCTACATAGGCAGGCGTAGCGTTCTGATTCAGCTCAATTTCCTGGGCGAGGGCATGAACAGTAATCATATAACGGTGGGCCGGGCCTTCGGGTGGTGCTGCTCCTGCATAACCGGGAATACCCACGTCGGTATTACTTTGTATCGCATTTCCCGGCATTAAATTTTTCGCCGGGTTGCCGGCATCGGGTGGCAGTTCATGAACGTCAGCTGGAATATTGAATACAACCCAATGCCAGAATCCGCTGCCGGTTGGCGCATCGATGTCATGCATTGTCAGCGCAAAAGCCTTGGTATCTTTCGGCGCGTTCTCCCAGTAAAGTTGAGGTGAGCGGTTCTGTCCATCAAAGCCGATAACGTCGGCATACTGTTCTCTGTTTAACTGCCCCCCTAATTCGGTGCTTTTTAAAGTGAATGTTGTCATTGTTTTTTACATTTGATTATAGATCAAAGTTAAACCCTTCATCCAAGCGAGCCGATAGGCCAACGTTCAAAAAGTATTGCTAAACGGTCAAATTAATGGCTTTATATTATTTTGGCTTCCACATTTGTTCCTAACTTTATAATGGAAGTCGATTAGTTATTAGCCCGGTTCGTATGATCCATTATTTAAATTCTAGACCTAAACCAGCAAATGAAAGATAAGTCTATTGTTAAAGCAGATGCTATTAGCGCATATTGAAAACATCAAAGTGAAACCTGCGCTTATCAAATCCATAGAATTTCAGATCTTCGAGTAACTTTTGCCGAAAACCCGGTGGACCGCAAAACCAGAAACTAACGTTATCGAAATCTCCGATTACATTTTTAATACGCTCGGTTCCTAACAGTTCATTATTTCTGGAGTCTAAATGGTAAAAGTTCACCCCAGCTTCCTTACAGGAATCGGTAAGTGAGTTCGGATATATCTGGCGTTTCTCGCTTTGGGTAGCGTACCAAAAGGGAATCGGTTGACTGCTGCCGCCATTTTGGGCCAGATATTCCAGCCGGGCCATGAACGGGGTTATTCCGATACCTCCGGCTACCCAAACCTGCCTTTTGCAACTATCCTCAAATTTGAATTCCCCATACGGACCTTCGAACTCGACCTCCTGGCCGATAGCCCGATGATCTGCGAGTTCTTTCGTAAAATTTCCGGAAGCCTTGATACCAAATCTTAGGCTGACAGCATCTTTACTGGCTGAGGCAATTGTAAAAGGATGAGGTTCTTTATCATGCTCGAAACGGAGGAATCGATACTGGCCCGGCTGATGAACGAAAGTCTTCCCTGGGTTTCCCAGATGCAGATCGATAATTCCTTGCTCATAATTTACGATTTCCTTAATGACCAATGTATGTTTCCTGGATTTTCCGATACGCTGGAAAAGTCCGGTAAAACCTGCATAACAGCCCGCTAACAATAATAGGAATAATAAGTAACTACCTGGGCTCCCCAGCCAGTGATCTTTTAGCTGCGCTGTTGCGGAGTGATATGCAAATAATAGAAATACACCCGGAAAATATTTGTGAGATCTCCGAAAAAAATGATAGCTGAACCTTTCGAACAACGCGATAATAACCAGCGCCAATAAAATATAAAAAAGCAGGTGAGCAAACAGGACGCCGGTCTGGAACAGGATCAGTTCAGGCTTGGTATATTGGCTGCAGTCAACTAATTGCCCCGGATCTGAAATGATATGCAGGACTACCAGCCAATCCGGCACATAAGCCATCATGAAATGCAAGAGCACAAATATTGTAGTCCATATACCGGCCCATTTGTGAACAATGTACCCCTTATCAAGTCCGGCCATCATTTTTAGAGATCCAATTGATCCTTGCCGAGATCAGCATAGAAGCGACCATAAGTGAAATACTACATACACCAGACAGATAGATCACTTGGTTTCTCAACTCCCAGTTTGTAGGATGTTGCAAATACAACTTTGGGCCTGGTGAAAGCGCGTAAATCAGACAAGTAAGCAAAATACTTCCTGTAACAACCAATCCAGATTTCGTCATGATGATTTCATCTTTAAAATAAGAGTTCGCGGATATTGACCGACCTAAAATATTTGCGGTAAGAAACATAGGAAACTACCAGAATAATCAAATAGCCTATTGAACCGAAGCTATGTGCAACGGGATCATGCGATGCCAGGTGTGCGATGGGGGCGGAAATGAAAATAATAATGCATCCAAAATAAGCCCATTCTTTTAAAATTGATCCCACAGGAATTAACAAGGCCAGAACTGCTGAGAACTTTGCGAAGGCAAGCTCGATCCGGAAATAATCTGGAAAGCCCAAGTGCTGGCAGGCTTGTTTCACCTCTTCCCTGGTTAAGTAATTATAACCGGAGAAAAATACCATGGCCGCGATCATGGCTGCAGATACCCAATATGTGATTTTTAACTTTTTCATATGGTTTTTTTTCGTTATCGAATAAGTGGAACTCATTATTGCCATTTAGAAAATGGCAAAATTTGAAAATAGAATGGCCGGCAGCCGGAAAACCCGGCAGCAGATATTAATCTCCAGTAAAATTTCAGGAATGATTACCCATGTTATCGCTGCATGGGTAATCAATGCATATTATATAGTTACGACCAGGCGTTGTCCATCTGGAACTTCAAGATCCCAAAGATCAGCGATAGATTCGAGTTTGACTTTGATAGTTTCCACCACCAGCTTACCGTCCGCCGCCAGTTCGAACATTTCCGGAAGGATATCAGTGAATAAACTGCGCACCTGATCCTTCGTCCAGGCACCCAGTCCCGAACCGGTCAGCTGAATGTTTACACTTCGCAGGATAGCGGCTGAAAGTTGAATCAGGTCGCCTGTTACGCTGCCCACAGATACGAACCTTGTCCTGTTACCAAATGAACCATCTCCTTTAAGACAGGAAAGGATCATCTCCGCCGTGTGACCCCAGAGATAATCTATGACCACGTCTATTGGCGTTTCCTGATGTATTTTCTTGATTTTTGACTTAAAGCTGTCGTCGTCCTGAAGTATGGTTATAATCTCATCAGCGCCTAATGACAAGAGGTCATTCAGGGAATCCTGGTTCCGGCCTGTTACGATGATCTTTTTTGCCCCGTAATGCCTGGCGATCTGTACAGCCACGCGCCCGGTGAAACCGGTTGCGCCATTGATCAGCACCACGTCGCCATCCTGCATGTCGGCTTTGTATTTGAGTCCCATTGCGGCACCAATCACTGCATTCGGCAGTGCTGCTGCCGTAGCATCATCAAGGTTATCGGGAAGTTTTACGATCCGGTCTATTTCAATAGTTGCTTTTTCGGCCAGCATACCGCTGACACCCATCCCGAAAACTCTTGTTCCGTCTGGTAAAATACAAACGCCGTCACCGCCTACAACTTTGCCGCCTTCCTTAAGTCCGTCGCTTGAATAGTGCTTACCGCTGGCTTTGCTTTTATCCAGATGTTTGATCGCTACCGCTTTCACGGTAACTAATATTTCATCCTCATTTTGAGGAGTTGGTTCGGGGTAATCTACATATTGCGGAAGTTCCCCTTTTTGATACATTACTGCTGCTTTCATTTTTATTAGTATTTGTTAGAACAAAATTAGGCGACTAAAATGGCAGCAGCGATAACATATGTTATGTAATCAAAAATGTGCTTTGCCTGATGCGATCTTGGTTTTGATCCTACTAAGGTGGACAGTGGTAATACCAAGATAGCTCGCGATATAGTTCTGGGGGACGCGCAAAATAATATGCGGACGTTCGGACAGCAGTTTTTGGTACCGCATTTCAGGTGTATCCCGTATAAAAGATAAGAACTCGTTCATATAATGCGTTTGCCGCTGTGCAGACATCTGTATAAGTGTTTTACTGAAGTCATGTATATGAATTAGCTCATCCATGAGTTGCATCACATATTTTTTAGGCAACATGTAAACGACGGATGGTTCAATGGTTTCAATGGTAAAAGCGCTGGGCACATCATTGATAAAGCTGTCGATGGAGGTCAGGCCTTCATGCTCAAAAAAGAACTGCACATTTTTATCCTGCCCGTTATTATTAAAATATAGACGCACACAGCCCTTCTCGATATAGATATAGTTTTGGGAGGTTTTTCCCTCTTCAAGAAGTACCGTTTTTGCGGGAACCTCCATACGTTTTTGAAATTCCAGATACTTATCCCAGTAAGGATTCAATTCCGGAAACCGTTCTTTAAATTGAAAAATCATTGTCCATGTTGTTATTGATAATAATACCCTTTACACATAATATTCAGATCGGACATGCAATTAGTTTTACGATAAGTAAATAATTCTGCGTAGTTCAAATATCAGCAACATAATCTTTACTTGCACACTATCTGCATTTAATAACATATGTTATCGCTAAAGACAATGGTGTCCACTTAATTTGTAATACGGCTACACAGCATTATAAGGATGATGGAATTGATCAGCATACATGAATTGGAGGATTAGCTAAAAATGACGGAGTATCGTCGATTACATTTTTACTATGAAACGTACAATCAAAAACGCTCAATTAAGGGATACGGTAACTTTCATTCAAACTTCCGAAAGTTCCGGCGGTGACGTAACCGAGTTAGAAGTTGTGGTCATGCCGGGTGGGATAAACCCTGCACATTTCCATAAAAAATATGACGAAACGGTTCATGTGCTTGAAGGAATATTATTGCTTACTTTGTCTAAGAGAGCCAAAATCACCCTGCTGCAAGGTGACCAATATGTTATTAAGGCAGGACAAGTACACAGCTTACAAAATGCGGCTGATGTGAAGCTAAAACTTAGGAGCATCATAATTCCTGCCAACCAGGGATTTGAATCTGCATTACGAATAATGTACGGCTTAGCTAATGACGGACTTTATAACGCACATAAAATGCCGCGGAATTTTGTTCACCTTTCAGTTTGTTCCGTGATGAGTGATACCCGGCTTCCTGGGTTGAAATCACTATTAAATCCAGTATTTATCCTACTTGCACACTGCGCAAGATGGACAGGGATTACAGAACGGCTTATAAGTAAATATTGTGTGTGATCAATTCGTCAATAATTATTCGAATCAACCTTGCATTGTCATAATTTTGTTAGTTTTTTAAGTAATTTTCAAAATAAGACCTTTTAGTCTATATTTGAATTATTAAAAATAACCAATGAACGTAAAAGGAAAAGCGGAAAGAACCAAGCAGTTTATCATTGAACAATCGGCACCAATATTCAATGCTAAAGGAATAGCCGGTACGACCATATATGATATACTGGCGGCCACAAAAATGGCGAAAGGAGGAATTTACGGGAATTTTGAAAACAAAGAGGCGATTTCTATCGCTAGTGTAGATTTTCTTTTCGGTAAAATGTCCGCTAAAGCTTATTCCGTGATGTCAAAAGAAAAAACAGCGGTTAAAAAACTGTTTGCGTTTATAAATCTCCGTGAAAATCCTTTGGTTCCCTTTATCGAAGGTGGGTGCCCTATTTTGAATTTCGGCGTGGACTCGGATAACACAAATCCAATAGTCAAAAATAAGGTAAAAGCTATGATCGAAGGATCTATGGCCTCTTTTATCGATATTTTAAAACAAGGTATAGCAAGCGGAGAATTATCTGCTCAACTGAACCCTGAAGAGTATTGCTTGAAAGTACTGGTCATGCTGGAAGGGGCAACTTTGATTTCAAGAGTAACCGATAGTGTTAAGCCGATGCATACGGTCATCAAAATGCTTAAATCTGAATTGAGATCTTTCGAGATTAAGCAAAAATAAATAGGTATATGGTTTAAATGATTGAATCAGGAGAACCATTTTTTTATAATCAAAATAAGACTAAAAGGTCTTTTAATGAGTAGCGGATATGGAACGCAGAAACTTTGTAAAAAACACAGCACTTGTTGCTTTAGGAGCGGTTTTGATCCGCCCTTTGAAGGTATTAGCAGAAAAAAAACCAAATGATATGAAAACAAATGAACAATTAAAGGAAATGGAACTACCGGCAGGCATACGCGAACGGTATGTTCCCGGCGTCAATGGCTTGACCGTGCATGTACTGGAAGCCGGTTTTGAAACACCAAAACGCCCGGCTGTATTATTGCTGCACGGATTTCCGGAACTTGCCTACAGCTGGCGGAAAGTAATGCTGCCATTGGCAGCTGCGGGTTACCATGTGATTGCTTATGATCAGCGCGGCTATGGTCGCACGACGGGATGGGACAACTCTTATGATGGAAATTTTGCCTCTTTCAGGACTCATGAACTTTCCCGCGATGCCCTGGGTGTGGCGATGGCGATGGGACACGATGCTGTCCATACGATCATCGGACACGACGTGGGTGCGATAATAGCGTCTTATTGCGCGCTAGTCAGACCAGATTTTTTCCGGTCTGTTGTGCTGCTAAGTTGCCCTTTCGGCGGTGTACCCCCTTTACCTTTTGGCGTTGTAACACAATCCGGACCGAATCTACAACCAACAGCACCTGCACAAGATCCTCTTGCATCATTACCAAGACCCAGTAAGGACAGTACGACTTATTTTTCCACACGCAGCGCAAATAATGATATGCTGAACTGCAAGCAGGGCCTGCACGATTTTCAGCGGGCTTACTTTCACGTTAAAAGTGCCGACTGGAGCCAGAATAAACCGTTTCCCCTTACTTCGGGCACGGCGGAAGAATTCGCTAAACAGCCGATGTACTATGTTTTGGATCTTGATAAAACGATGCCGGAGGAAGTTGCTCCTTACATGCCATCGCAGCACGAAGTAGCCGCTTGTAAATGGCTCACGGATGCCGATCTTGATGTTTATATACATGAGTTTAAACGTACCGGTTTCCAGGGCGGATTAAACTGGTACCGTTGTACGACCAACGGATTAAACAGATCTGACCTCGAACTTTTTTCGGGTTACACTATAGATGTGCCTTCCTGCTTTATTTCAGGTGTGGCAGACTGGGCGACATTTCGCCCGCCCGGCGCATTGGAGCAGATGCAGCGCAAGGCCTGTACAAAAATGGAAAGCTTTCACATTATAGAAGGTGCGGGTCACTGGTTGCAGCAGGAGCAGCCTGAACAAGTTACAGGATTGGTAGTTGATTTTTTGAAAAACTTAAAATAGAGGACATTTGATAATGGTATAAATCAGAGCCGATATGATGTTAAAAGATCGTATCGGCTCTTTGATTGCCAAGATGGAATCAGCAAAAATAGCCACCGTTCGATTTGGAAACACAGATCCGAAAAACGATCCTGAGGTTGGACATAGTTCGCACCCCTAATTAGAGCAATTGAAATAAACGGTTGAAAGGTTACTTACGACCATTACGTATTTGTCAAAACTGAAAGAAATATATTAAAGTTGCGTTTAAGGATATTCTTTATATCGAGGGCCTGAAAGATTACGTTGTCATGCGGACAGAAGAAGGGAAAATTATCACCGCCATGAATCTTAAAACAATTCATGATCAGCTGCCCAAATCACCTTTTATTAGGGTGAGCAAATCCTATGTAATAAACGTCCACCGCATCACCGCTATTGATAATGATTTCGTAACGATCAGAGAGGTAGAAGTCCCTATAGGGGATATCTCAGAAAACCTTTTTTTGACGAATATGTGAAAAGGAAACTGATCGGCAGATAATCTCCGCATCAGGCAGCGCTGCCGCTAAAGAGTGGCCCAGTCATATTAAGAACTGGGGGCATTGTGACTATTGTGCATGGTAAACAGGAATGAAACTGCAATTTGCAACAAAATCATTATCATATCTTTACCTTTCTTCCTCAAAAAATGCAAAGCACCAATAGTATAGCCGACAGTGGTATTGAATACAAAATTGCCAAACCGTCTACGGAACTATCCGACTTTGTAGAAAGTTTTTGGATGATAGAAAATACATCAGCTATACCACATGAAGCAGTTGGCTTACCTGACGGCAGGTTTGATATCATTTTTTCCTATTCACAGAACGAGCCTTTCGATGCAATGCTGATGGGTTTAGGAACAGAAGCGGTACAACAGTCCATTCCGCCTAAAATTGTAATGTTTGCAATCAGTTTTAAATTGCTTGCAATCGAATATTTGTTGGCGATGAAAGCGGCTTCACGACCTAACAATGCTTATGCTTTACCAACTGAATTTTGGGGAATAAAAAAAAGTGATCTGAATGATTTTGAAGGCTTTTGCGAAAAAGTGTCTGAAAAAATGCTTTTACAAAAAAAAGCAAACATTGACAGCAGAAAACAAAAATTATTTGACTTGATTTATTCTTCTCGTGGTTCTTTATCTGTAAAAGAATTATCAGAAAAAGTTTTTTGGAACAGCCGACAAATCAATCGTTATTTCAATGAGCAGTTTGGAATTTCATTAAAGACATATTGCAACATCCTTCGTTTCAAAACTTCGCTGCATCACATCAAAGAAGGGAAACTATTTCCCGAACTAAATTTTGCCGACCAAAACCACTTTATCCGAGAAGTGAAACGGATGGCAGGCGTAACGCCAAAAGAACTTTCAAAAAACAAAAACGACCGATTTATTCTATTATCTGCCATTTAGCTTACCCACTTTTGCATCGTAATTAAAAATTCAATACGATGTTACAAAATACTGACAAAGTTATAATTGTAGGCGCGGGTATAGCTGGATTAAGTTTGGCTATTCAGCTTGCTGAAAACAAAATAGCTTGTATCCTCCTCGAAGAAAAGCACAATTTCAATGGTGTTACAAGTGGAGTTAGAATTTCCACGCAAGGCGTAAGTATATTGGAAAAAATGAAGATCAGTGGTGTGGGTAAGCCTACACAGCGGACGATTATGCACTATGGAAATATCGTTGCGGACTTTGCTTTGAGTAATCCTCCGGGAGCAAGCCCGGCAATCATGGTAACAAGATTGGCCGTCTATGAAAAGTTATTGGAGAAAGCGAAGTTGCTGGAGATTGAGTTGATTACTGGTTTCAAATTGTTAAATGCAATAGAACATCCCGATGGCATTGAAGTCATCTCTGAAAAAGGTCAGAAAGTGACAGGCCGGTTGTTCGTCGGTGCAGATGGAGTAGGATCGACAGTAAGAAAAATATTGAATCCGGATCAACCATCAAGTAAGGCTTATGCCGGCTATTTAGGCGTTGGGTTAATAACACAAAGCGATTTGCAGATTGAAATGTCCCTTTACGAACATCCAGGTAATCATGTTGGTGTTGCCTCAATTGGGAAGATGAGTGCCAGTGATGTTAATAATAATGTCTTCTTATGGAGTCACCTTTATATGACAGAGCAGGAAGCTAAAGAAATGACAAACGAAAAGGTTATGAAGATGCTTGAAGTTAAGTCGCAAGGCTGGAGTTTAGAATTGAGAAAGCTATTTGAAATGTGCAAGACGGATTCTAAATCCATCATTGCTCACGGTCCAGTATACAATGGAAAAGTACCGTCCTCCTGGTTTAGCAAAAATATGATTTTAATTGGCGACGCGGCCCACCCCTACGGTCCAGGGGGGCAGGGAATTAGTATGGCTTTGAAAGATGCTGAAGCGTTGTGCGAAATGCTTCTTTCCGGAAACTTGAGCGAGGAAAAAATGACAACATTTCAAAAAAATCGTGCGGAAGAAGCTAAAAAGCTTGGCGAAAGTGCCGAAAAAAGGAATAAACCTGAAAAGCAAATCAAATCTCGTTGGGGCATCTTTTTCAGCGGTGTCGTTATGAAGTTTTATCATTTTTTCAATCGAGGAGTTTTAAAATCTTTTTGAGTAGCCATCATAGGTTACACCCAGCATTTTAAATATTCTCTTGGAGTATTTATCTCTACACTTCTTATTTAACCTAATATTTGAATACCGCGAATTTTTAAAAAGGCACTGCGAGACACTCCATTATTTATTTAGCAAATAAGGTATTAGATTCTATTCCCCATCAACCTAACTTGTTACCGCATACCACCAGATGCATTTATTCTTTCTCCGGTTACCCAGCCGGATGCATCTGAAGCTAAAAATACAACAACCTTGGCTATATCCTCTGGAGTTCCTAATCGTCCAAGCGGAATCATTTTCGTGATATCCATCGAAACGCTACTTTGGTTCTTTTTCATTTCTTTCGAGCCTTCCGTAATCGTCGGTCCGGGAGCAACTGTGTTAACCCTGATATTACGGGCCGCAAGTTCCTTTGCAAAGGCCATTGTCAGCGTGTCTACAGCCGCCTTTGTAGCACTATATAAACTACCGTTTATATTCGGACTGTGACTAAGTGTAGCACCAATATTAATGATATTACCGCCAGCAACTGGAAAATGATGTAAAGCTTCTTTAGTAGTGAGAAAGACGCTAAGTACATTTGTGTTAAAGAATTGTTGAAATCTTGCAACCTCAAATTCTTCTATAGGATTAAATTTATAAATTCCGGCATTATTAACTATGATGTCTATTGGTCCAAAATGTTCTTTGGTAACCGCAAACATATTTTTCACGTCTTTTTCATTACTTGCATCCCCTTTTATCACTATAGCTTTGCCTCCGGCATCAACTATTTCCGCCATTATTTTATTTGCATCATCTTCGCTGCTTGCATAATTTACTGCTACCGCTACTCCCTCTAAAGCCAATGCTCTGGCAATAGCTGCACCGATTCCTTTAGAACCGCCTGTAACGATAGCGGTTTTATTTTTCAAATTAAGTTCCATTGTTCTTTTAAATTTATTTGTTTGGCAAATTTAAGTAGGGCTTTTTTAAGTCTGCTATTAGTTACTTGATAGTAAGTAGTTATCTTTGAGTAACTATCTGTTTAGCTATGAATAAAAGAAGTGATAAACCAGAAACGCCTTTATACAGAAGCCATTTAATTCCGGTACATGACACTGTTGAATTATTGAGCGGAAAGTGGAAAATAGAGATCATTTGCAGTCTTACTTTTGGTAAGAAATTTTTCATGGAACTTAAAAGAGATGTAATAGGCATATCACCCAGGATGCTTTCTAAAGAATTACAGGAACTTGAAGTGAATGGAATAATTACACGGTTACCGCTTGCGACCAAACCGATAACCGTTAGTTACGAATTGTCGGAGTATGGTAAAACGCTCGTTCCTGTTATCCATATCATGGGTGCATGGGGGCGTAACCACCGAAAAAAAATCATCGGCTCTTTGAAAGTTAATTAGGTGTTGCTAAAGACTAACATATCCGTCATAGACAGCACTGAGATCGTCCTTCCATTCCTTTGTCCAATTCAACAGGGCCATCACAGGGTCAGCGATACTTTTACCAAAATCAGTTAACCAGTACTCTACCTTTGGAGGGACCTCCGGATACACTTTACGCCCGATCATTTTATATTTCAGCAATTTCTTTAATGTTTCGGTCAGCATTTTGGGCGAAATCCCGGGAATTTCCCGCTGAAAGTCACTATTTCTTTTTTTGCCGTGCATCAGCGCACCGAGTACCAGCAATGTCCATTTGTTTCCCAGGATAGCGTAGGACTGGTGCAAAACACAAAAATCATCTTTATTACTCTCATCCAATAAGGCGAGACGTAAATTTTCAAAATTGTTTATTTTTTTTTGTGGTTCAGTTGTGTTATTTCCCATTTCTTACGCAAAAGTGCCTATTAGACCCAAAAGTGCCCTCTTGCAAAGATAGCTATTTGCAAATACTTTTACGCCTCACCCTTAAGGTGTGCAAGTCTTGGAAAACCTGTTTTCCGAGTATTTTATAAGACTGCTCATAAAAAGACAAGAAGAAATATGAAAATATTAATGTTTGGACGAGGCGTGATTACAACGCAATATGGTTGGGCTTTCGCAAAGGCCGGGCATCAGGTAGAGTTTTACGTAAGGCCTGGGAAAGCTGCAATTTACGGACCTGAACTTCCGTTAGAATTGCTGGATGCACGCAAAAAGATCACAGGTGATTTAATTAAAGAAACGGCACAATTAACGTTACGGGAGGACATTCCGGATAACCATGATTTTGATCTTATCATACTTAGTGTACAACATTATCAGTTTGCCGAGGCGGTATCTTTCCTTGGTCCAAAAATTGGCAATGCTACATTATTGATTTTTAATAATTTCTGGAAAGATCCCCTGGAAATTACAAATGCCCTTCCTTTTAACCAGCTGGCATGGGGCTTTCCGCAATCAGGCGGGGGATTTGACCAAGCAGGCACGTTGAAGGGTGCGCTGTTTGCAGACGTGCATTTTGGTACCTTTGGTACCGAGCCCACAGATCGTGAAATTGCTGTCAGGAACCTTTTCAGCAGTGCCGGTTTTAAACCGATTGAACATAAAGATTTTAAAGGATGGCTCTACATACATTTCGCGGTGGAAGCAGGTTTGTTCGCTGAAGTTTTAAAAATAGGTTCTGTAGCGGAAGTGATCAGGTCGCACAAGCATGTCAAAAATGCTATTATGAATGTAAGAGAGCTTCTGCCCGTTGTAGCGGCGCGCGGAATAATTTTGGATAACAATAAAGACGACTTCAGCTTTTACCTCCGCCCGGCCTGGCTTGCCAGCTTTTTGCTTCGTATGCTGACAAAGATAAGTCCCCCGTTACGCTTTTTTATGCTCAGCCATAATAATCCAAAGGAGATCAGATCTTACTGCCAGGACGTACTGGCAGAGGCTCGCCGATTGGGCCTGGAAGTTCCCAGATTGGAATCCATTGCCAACAAGTTACAAGCAGTTGACTGATTCCAACAGGATAACAAGAATTAAAATTAGCTAATTTAAATCCTGCTGAAAATATCGAAATTGTGCTTTCTTAAGCACCGTACAAGATATTTTGTCATTAATGTATCATTGTATTAAATTTTTAATTACGATGCAAATTGGGCTAAGTGCTATGTCTGACATGATTTCATGCATCTAAAGCTTTCTACTGCTGAAGGAATGTTCGCATATCATTTTACGGTGCCACAAAATATATCGCGAGCTATCTGGGAATTACTACTGCGCGCCTCAGCAGAATAAAAACTAAGATCGTATTCAGCCGCGCACATTTTGAATTAATTAACATATGTTATCGTGCTTGTTGTACAGGCCCTCCACCTTTGTTTTCATATCCATTAATGAACGTTGACGATTAAAGAAATTCATCCTCTGTCTTCTTGTGCGGTCTTTTACACAGAAAAAGTAAAAAGTGGACAAATCAACAGAGCCGACGTCCTCATGGGTATATAAATAATTATTCGGTAACATTTTTTAGTGATATTCCTCTTTGGTGTCAACGACTTACGGCGATCATCGTCTTCATGGTCAAATCGCTGACTGAGAAGGTTACAAAAACTTAAACCTAAACTAGACTATGAGTAATAAAGAAGAAATAAAACGCAAATTGATTTGGGCTGTCGGTGAAGTCTTTAAAACTAAGGGCTTCGCGGGATTGAAAATCAGCAGGATCGCCCGCTGCGCAGAAGTAGATCGTAAATACGTTTATAGATATTTTGAGGGAGGACTTAATGGCCTTATCGAGGCTTATGTGACCGAACATGATTATTGGATGGCCTTTAAGGACGTATTAAACGAAGTTGCTGAAGAAAATGGTGGAAAAAACGTGCGGGGGTTGATTGTGGCTATCCTGCAAAATCAATTCCGTTATTTTTATTCCGAAAAAGATATGCAGCGTTTAATCCTGTTGGAAATAACAGAGGACAATCAGATGATGCGAAGCATTCATAATGCCAGGGAAGCACAGGGACAAAGGTTCCTGGCACTTGCTGATCCTTATTTTGAAGGTACAAGTATAGATATTAGGGGAATCGCCGCTTTGCTTGTAAGCGGAATTTATTATACCGTTCTGCATGCGCGTTTCAATGGAGGAATGATCAGTGATATCGATATCAATACAGAGTCCGGCCAGGATAATATTTTGAAGGCCCTTGAACAAATTGTTGGCTGGGCATTTGAAGGAGCGCAAAAAGAAAAATCGCTGAAAGCCGGTTCTAATGAGGCCGGTGAAATTAGTGATCCAACGGAAGGGTAACGTTATGATTACTAATAGGAACAGCGGTGAAATTTGAATATTACGGGACGTGGGAAGATGTTTTCAATAGTCTATCACTTCTTACTTCACCATTAACCGATGGTAAGCATAGGCGTTACCTTTGTCGATTGTTTCGAGTTCCGCATACTCACGGTTAGCCAAACCTTTATAATAATCGAACTTCTTTTTCCGTGCAGCTAATTGAGCGGCATTGAAACGCCATACTTCTATGGGAGCATACCTGTTGGTTAGTTCTTTGCAGATCTGCGCTTTCAATACTTTGAGATTAAAACTTTTCATTTGCAGACTATCCGCCATGTCGGCCATTTTTCTGGCCGCTATTAAATGGTCCGTCGCGACGTTACTACCCAAATCAGGTTTTACCACGAAACTGTTAAACTGCAGGTAAAGCAGTGCCCGGTAAAATAAGCTCGTTGTATCCTTTGGATCTGACATTAGCTTTTTGTCGAGGCTGTCTGTGAGTAGCGCGTATTTTTTTTCAGTTGGTGAAAAATCATCCAGTGATATTAAACCGTCTACTACTTGGATCTTTGGCTGCGCGGAAACACCGCCTGCTACCATAAATAAAACGAAAACAAATGACATTAAAATTTGACCTGGTTTCATAAGGCTTGTTTTACTTCAACATGATTACCTATAAATACAAAGGAAAGTGTATTAAATCAGAAAAGTTGGGACATTGCCCCAATAATTTTACTTGGGAATTCTATTCTGGCAAATCAGGCGAGGCTACTTCAGTAAGTCCTTGCATTGTTCCACTGCATCAGCCTGTCCGAATAAATCGTTGGTCAGCTGCATGATACTATTCTTAAATTTTAATGCTGCGGCCTGTTGTTCTGGGTCCAGTTTTTCTGCGGCAGAGGTGAAATTGCGGTCGAAGAAATCATTTAATTCTTCTTGAAACTGGCTGTACGGGACTTCGTTAAACCTCTTCATGATGGCCGTTAGGGATGAGAAGTCAGGCTGGTCCGAATGCATTTTAGATTCCATAGTGTGCGTTAAAATTAAACGATTTAAAAAATAGAGAATTTATCTATAAATATAGAGTTAAAACACTCAAATGCGATTATTTTATCAATAATGCAGAGGACAGAATACTTTTAGCGAAAATTAAAGTTTGCAAAAAGAAACGTTAACGCATCTGGGCCTGTACCTGGCGAAAAAATCGGTTAATAAAGCCGATGTAGCCAGAAAAACCGGCTTAAGTACCTATAGAATAAGTCAGCTCTCTATCAATACCAAATCGCACCTTCGGGTTGACGAACTATTTCTAATCGCGTTGGCAATTGAAGCCGATCCGGCAGAATTATTAGCGTTTGTATGCGAAGATGTCTCTTTACCGTTAAAAGAAAAAGTTAATCAATAAATATTTGTCGGATCAGTTTGGTACCTTCGAGTTCGTTTTGCTCTCTTCATCGAACACCCAGGCAAAAATTCGATTAAGCGAGATTTAATAACTCGGTTGTCTGCTTTCGTATTGAAATAAATATCGCTGCTGATCATTCCGCGAACGTAGTTTTAATGCGGAGTTTTGAATCGCTGACCGAGAAGAACCATTTGACGCTGAGGTTGCCAAGTTATATGCTGAAGTTCGGTACATCACCCCAATCCTATGAATGCGCTCTGTAACGATATCAAGGGATTTTCACCGGTGATATGATCGGGAATAGTATTATTCTGGAAGCTAAAAGATTAATTATCAGCCTTGATATGAAGTTGCCTATGCCCTGAATTTTGGTGATAATTCTGATTCCTAAATTCTTTAAAAACCAAGAAGTGGTAACGCCCGAGGTATTTAGGAAACAAATAAGGATGAGGAAGATAAAGCTTTTAATGTGGCTTCTCTAACTATTGGTTATCATCACTTTAGCTGATAACAAAGTATTGTAATGTCCAATAAAATTACAATCTGTTTTAAACTAATAGACAGGATCTTTCTAACCCATTCATCGAAAGGGTTACTTTTCGCCTTTAACAAGATCCATATATTTATCAAAGTAACCGCGAAAATATTTTACCTCCGATTGTAATTGATCGACCAACAATTCGTACCCGTTTGTATGGTCGTTTACAACATATTGTTTATGATTATTTCCTGCCGAATTGGTTTGCGTAAAATGATAAATTTGAGAGATTTCCAATTCCAAAACCTGTTGAATGGTCACGTTATAATGATTGCATAGCTTAACTAGAATAATTAAAGGCAATTCATGCATTCCATTCTCAATTTTTTCTATGATCTCCGGTTTAATTTCCAGTGCACTTGCTACACTTTTAATTTCTTCTTTTTTGTCCGTGCGGATTGTGAATAGGTTTTTCCCAATTGTTCTTAAAAGATCGCCAGGGATAACTTCCTGAACTTTACCATTTTTTGTCATTATAATTAATCTATAGGTGAATTTTTTTCTGAATGTTTTTCAAAGAACTTGCGAAGATAATTAACTTCAGATTGAAGCTGCGCTATTAAAATGTCATAACCGTCTGCTAATTCATGAACTACATATTGTTTGTGATGATTTCCGGTTTGATTTTTTTGAGTAAAATAAAAGATTTGATTGGTGTCCAAATTTAATACTTGCTGCAAAGTTACGTCGAAATGATTGCAAAGCTTAATCAATAATTCCAAAGTAATATTGTAAGCACCACTCTCTATTTTGCTTACGACGGGATGAGTCAAGCCAATTGATTTTGCAACTCCATATTGCGTTTCTCTTTTTGCATTTCTGATCGCTGAAAGATTACGTCCTAATGAAATCAGAACTTCGTCGACTAAAATAGGCTTATTCATCATTAATTAAATAAAACATTAAGTTACAAATTGTAACTGACGGGAACAAATTTTATTTATTTTTTAGCCGTATAATGATGGCTTATTGTCAATTTTGTGTTGAATGAAAGTCATTCGTTGAAAAATAGTAATTTAGCGCTTCTTCAGGAAAGAAGGTAAGCGCTTAACGGGTCTCGCACTCCGAATCTGACAATTCTTAAGAACCGCGAGAGTAAGTTTAAGCGCCCAATCCCTATATCAATAGGGTTGGGCCTACTTACGTATTTGTGGTTCTATCGCTTCGGCGGCGGCTTTGTCAGAGCCGGGAGTGCAAGTGGCGGAGTAGGTTTCAACCCTATTGATTTATAAGCCTACAGAGACTTGTTGTTGATTTTATCAATAATGAGCAAAAATTTAAACATATCTCTCCGACTGTATTTCTTTTCTGAATTTATCCATCAGCATTTTCTTTTTATCTATGCCGGTTTAGCTTTTAATTTAATTGCTTTCCCCTCATCATACCAACTCATTAAATTTTCGATCACTAAAGAAACGGTCGGCCAGATAAAATTTTATCCCTTAAAACCCAAAAAACCTACGTAGCGGTTCAATTAAACTTAAGTAATTCAAATTATTTTCTTATTAAACCAGCAAAAAAATGAAAGCAATTTTACGCTTAATGGGAATCCTATTACCCAAAAAAAAGCGAAAGCATAAAAATAATATCATCGCCATTTTGATAATAATGAGCTTATTAACGCCAACTTCCATCATAGCACAATCGGCGTATTATAGTGTGATAGGCATCGTAAGGACATCCGATGGAAAACCACTAAATGGTGCGACCGTCGCTATTAAAAATGGTCGGTTAACCTTGACGGATGATAAGGGTAAATTCACCATTACCAGCCAGGACACAACTGGAATTATAAAGGCTTCCTTTATTGGGTATCAGCCTTTGGAAATGCAATTTAACAAGTCTAATCATAAATTTTTAGTTGTAATTCTACAGGAATCTACTTCTCAATTGAAGGAGGTAAGTATTTCGACCGGATACCAAACTTTACCAAAAGAACAAATCACTGGTGCCGTAGATCAGGTCGACAACCAGCTTATAAACAGGAGTACCGGGACAAATATCCTTGATCGTTTGAGTGGCGTAACAAGCGGATTGCGTTTCAATGGACAAGCATCTCAAAGTATCGCCACAGGTACTGCGGACAGAAATTTGGGTATTAATATTCGAGGAGTTAGTACCTTATCCGGTAACGTCAATACCGACCCGTTGATCGTGCTTGATAATTTTCCTTATGAAGGTCAGGTAGGTACGCTTAAGATATTTATCAGTAGGCTGGCGACAAAAGAAACCTTCTGGGTATTTTCAGGAGACGATTTCAATTTAAAGATTTCTGACAAGAACGATCCTGGCGTATTGGTGCTTGCTAATGACCCGAATACTCAGAATATCAACTCCGCCTGTTACTCGGTTATTCTTAACCGCCTGACTAAACTGATCAACAACAGGGGCAATTTACCCTCTGCTTTGATCATTGATGAGGTGCCAACTTTATACGTTCACCGTGTGGATAATATTTTAGGGGTTGCCCGCGGGCATAAAGTGGCGGTTCTGTTGGGTCTCCAGGAATTGCCGCAATTCCAACAGCAATATGGAAAGGATACGGCGGGAACCATCACTTCAATAACGGGCAATGTATTGGCCGGATCGGTCAGGAACAAGGAGACGCTGGACTGGTTGGAACGCCTTTTTGGCAAATCCAAGCAGATCGGTGAAAGCCTTTCTATTGACCGTAATAAGGTTTCTTCATCACTGAACGAGAAACTGGAAGCATTGATACCCGCCGGAAAAATGGCCTCACTAAATACCGGGGAGATGGTCGGCCTTATCGCGGCCGACGCCCAGGATAGCTATACCGGCAAATTTGAAACTTCCGCTGTGAACTGCAAGGTCAATTTAAATCAGAAAGATATACATCAGGAAGAGGCAGGCTATCGCAAGCTGCCGGTTTACTATGACTTTGATGGCAAAAAAGATGAAATACTGTTACAGAATTTTCATCGGATCAATAAAGATATAGAAGCGGTCATCAAAAAGTTCAAACCGGCACCCGCCGCTGCGGTCATACCGAAAGGCTCCATGAAAGCAACTTTGAAAGCCAATAAACCCAAATAATCCATTAAATACTTAAGAAAATGAACCCATCAGAAGAATTGAGGGGCACCCTCGCGTTGGTGCACCATGAACTGACCGATGACCCTGCCAAACGGCAGGGTCAGATCGGCATGATAACCGACATAGACCTGGATCAGGACGATGTTTTTGTAAGCTTTGAAAAAGGGCACCAGGCAAAGTACAGCACAGATGCGTTGTTGGTACTCCGAAATCATAAGGATGTCTACCGGGATCTGATGTCCAACGCTACCAACATGGACGGCCCGGACTTCAAGGCGCTTTTTCAACTCAACCTTCTTCAGCAATCAGGTTCTGCAAAAGACCTGCGATCCGCCATGGACATTGCGCAAAGCAATGAAAAAATCCGGGACTACAGCATGAGCTCCCTGGAAGATAAACTGGGAGTGGTCAGGGATTTTGCCGAATATCAGGAACAGGCCGTAACCCGGGGACGATAAGATGAAAGCCTCGCTGACCTTTGTTTTTTGCTGTGTCCTGCATGCGGCAATTCTGACGCAGGACACCGTCCCTCAACAGGCATGCCTTCCGCTCCGCAACCTTTCGCTAACCTCAGCTTTTGGTTTTCGGATTCACCCACTTACCGGCAAATACACTTTTCATGCGGGGGTTGATCTCAGGGCGCATCACGACACGGTGCTTGCGGTTTTACCCGGCACTGTAATAGTGGGCTACAACGCCTTTTTAGGGGTCTATATTAAAATTAGCTATGGTGAACTGGAAATAACTTACGGGCATCTTTCGCAAGTATTAACACTGCCAGATGACGAAGTCTACCCGGGAACGGCGGTAGCAATTACGGGGGCCACCGGAAGAGTGACCGGCGAGCACCTGCATTTTTCAGTAAGGTACAAGAGCAGCTATATAGACCCGCTACTATTCCTCGATGCTATTCTCCAGCACTCCCGTAGCCCCTGATTCTAATTTCAAGAAGTAACAGCATCATTTCAAATAATAATAAATCATTAAAATTATGAGCAAACAATTCAAACCCGTACACGAACAGTTCGCAGAAAAACTGATCGCAGAACTGAAAGCCGGCACCTCGCCGTTTCAAAAACCCGTTAAAGATAACGGCCAGCCCGCATTTGTTTTACCGCTAAATCCGACGACTGGTAAAAACTATCGCGGCATGAACGCAGTGATCCTCGGCACTAAGGGCTTCGATGACCCTCGCTGGATGACCGCTAACCATGCCCGCTTTGCCGGTTACCTGGTAAAGGAAGGCTCCAAGGGCACACTGATCGATTTCTCTAAAAAAACCGACATTCAGGCCATTAGGACTGTTGACGGTCAAAAGATCAAAGATGATGAAGGTAAAACGCAGACCAAAACCGTTGAGTTTGACAAGGCTGTCAAGGCTAAAGCTTTTTTGTTTAACGGCGAACAGATCAATGATATTCCGACTTTAGCCGAATTTCAAAAGGAAAAAGAGGCAGGTCAGACACTTAGCCCGAATGAGCAAGCTGAAAAATTGATCGCAGACAGCAAGGCAGTGATCGTACACGGCGGGAACGAAGCTTTTTATGACCGGGTAAAAGACGAAATCCACCTGCCGGAAAAAGACCAGTTTGAGAACCAAACCCAATATTACACAGCAGCCATTCACCAACTGGCGCATTGGACCGGCCATGAAAGCCGGTTAAACCGCCCGATGGAGGGTAAATTCGGGTCCCTTGATTACGCACGTGAGGAACTGCGCGCAAGCATTGCCTCCATGCTGGTCGGCGGAGAGTTAAAGACAGGGCATAACTTCGGCCAGCATGCAGCCTATGCCAGCAACTTCGTAAAGCTCTTAAAGGATGAGCCTTATGAAATATTCAGGGCCTCCCGCGATGCACAGAAAATGGCCGACCTGATCGTCAATGCTGAGCAAAAACGTGAAATTAAAGAAACGGCTTCAGAAAAAGCCAACCTGACCACCTTAAATAAGGGCGATATCATTCCGTACAAAAACGCTAAGTATGAGGTACTGGCCGTGCTAAAGGGAAAGACAGCCCAGATACTGGAACAAAATTCAGGCAACAAATTTAAGGTAGGGCCGAAAGACAAGCTGTACACTAATCTTGTGGAGGCACGCAATAACCCCGGCAAAGAAATAGCCAAGGAACTTGCGGCAGAACAGGGTATTGTCCAGGAAAATATGCAGGAAAAAGCTATTGCGAAAAGCAATAGCACACAAAAAGGCTTTAACGTGGAAATGGAAGTTCCCGAAGCAGCCCTTGCTGAAGAAAATACAACTTCCTATAAAATGAAAAGATAACCACCGATGACAGATCAATTATTTGATGAACAGGCCCTCCCGATGGAGGACCTGGAAAAGATCGGGCTGTCCAAAAATGGCCGGCTCATATTAAGCGAAGAAGACCTGAAAGCGCTTTTATCCGGCAGGCGTACCGATATGCTCCGCCTGGAAAACCTGGTTTCTGAGGGTATTCATATCCTGGCGATGGACGCCAAACTGTCGCTGAAACAAAATGAGGCCGGACATCTTGACCTGCTGGTCCACCCGATCTACCGCGAGGCGGAATACCCCAAATACCTGACGGATTCCGAAGCGGAGGCTTTGGAAAAAGGTGAACTCGTTAATATCAAAAAAGTACTGTCAGACACTGAAGGCAAGGAAACGGATATCCTGATCGAGTTTGATAAGGACACCAATGAGTTTATCGTTACCGACACCGAAAAGGTCCTCGTCCCGGATTTCGTGAATAATGAGAAGCTAACGCTTGAACAAAAGGAACGTTACCGCAAAGGCAAGGAAGTGGAACTCAAGGACGGTACTAAATTCCAGTATTCCGGGACCAACCGACAAGGAATCAGCGCCAATAAACTGGCGCTTGTCGCCTCCATCCTGATTGACGGCGGTATTTCGTATCTCTTATTTAAAGGTATGAACGCATTATTAGGCGAGAAAAAGGAAGATGAAAGCCGTAAACATTACGGTAAAGGTTACCACCAGGCATTGAAAGATATGCAGGCCGAAGGAAAAGAAAAAGGCCAGGCAATGGAGTTTCAGAATAAAAATGAATATAGCCGGGGCTATTCCCGTTCCGGCATGAAACGGTAATGCATGCCTTTTTAACCCGCCTGGGCGTCCGTTCCGAAGTGCAGGAATTCTTTGCAGCTCATTACCATAGCGATGCCAACGGCAATTTGATCTTTCCCTACGGGAACGATACGGAACATTTTGGGTTTGCCTTTCATCGGGTGCCCGACACAGAAATGCTTTGGCTAGCGGGTAACTCTAATAGCAACATGATCCGGCGTGTCTTTATTTGTGCATCAGCCATGGAGGCTATTGCTTACCTGTCGGTCAAATATGCAGCATTTAATAACGTAGACGGTTTATTATTTGCTGCAGTTGGCGCTAAACCATCCCCGGATCAGATCAGCTGGCTAACCAGAAACTTTGCCGGAAGGATGTTCACACTGGTTTTTGGCAAAGATATCCTGGCACGCGTATGTGAATTGAAAGTGGCCGCGGGTTTATCAAATATTCCTGTGGCCATATTTCTGGAAGGTGAATTTATCATCGTTAACTACAGGTATTCCAATTATGTTTTTCCTGTACAAGCTTTCAGCCTGAATGCCTTCGAAAAAAAAACCGGATGCCGGTTCCGAATCGCGACGCAAAAACCACCTGGCTTTGACTCTTATTTGCAGCAGTTAAAGGCAGGCAAACTTCCCGATAATTAAAAATCAACAATAAAATTTATGGAAATAGAAGAAATGAAGGAAAGACCGGAGCTGGTCTTACGGCCTGCCGCTTTATATGCTTTTTTACAGGTATTACCACTACTGCTGCTGGCCCTGCTATTTTTAGGAATCGCCTGGTGGCTTTTTCCGTTATTCATCTGGCCAAGCCTGACAATCATTATAATTGCCGGGTACCGTTTTATGTTTATCAGGAGCATACTTTACCTCATCACTGCGGAAGTCATCCGCATCCGGACCGGAATCTTTTCTAAGCGGCTGGATAACTTAGAAATGTTCCGTATCAAGGATTATACCGTCACCCAGCCACTTATCTTACAGGTTTTTCGCCTGATGAACCTGACCCTGAAAACAACTGACCCTGAAAATAAATCAATGACATTGACCGGCATACCGGTTTCAGACATCATTGACACGATCCGCAGCCATGTTCAGGACGCAAGGCAACATAACCGAATTTTCGAGGTCAACTAATTTTTCATATCGAACAGATTGCTACTTTTTTGGCTGAAAAGCGTCTTAAAAATCCGTTATTTAATAGTTGAAATCATGAAAACGATCATTCATCTTATTTTTACTTTCTTTATTTCTACCGTATGCCTGCTATCGGCATTGGGCAATCGCCATGGCTGGATCTTATACCTGGTCACACTTGTAGCTTGGAGATGGTTCTTTTGGGCATTATATAAAAGGCTGAAAAGGAAGGATGAAAGAGCCGCTCAGGAGGAACTTTTTCAGGAATACATGCGTTCTAAGATCCGCAGGGACCAAAATTACAGATAAATCACGGCCGAGTAGCCTTGGCCCGGCACGCTGGTATTTCACGAGGGAACTTATATAATCGTCAACTCACCACATCATTAACTTATACTATGGAAAAACTGAATACTGTATTGGAGAAACATGGTGCCGAGTGGAAAATCATCATGTTCCTTAAAGCTAACGTAGACAACTATCATGAAATAACAATGGCGGAATTTATTGATTCCTACAGCGTCAGGACCATGCTGAGATGGCGCAAGTTTGGTTATAAATCTATATCCAAACTTGCCGAAGTATTCGACAAGGAAGATTTTTCATTGCACTATTAACACTCACTTTATATGAAATGGTACGTCCGTTTATAGTTAATAATCAGTTGAATGCCCGGCAAATGATGCCGGGCATTGCTTTTATACCCTTCCCTGATATATTCTCATTATTATGATTTTGAAACTATAAATCACTTAACCAATCATGATCGCACCACCTCCTGCTATAGTTGCGGCACGTAAAAACCTTCGTCTTGACCAATCTTGCTGTAAATCCATTTTATTTTGATGTTAACTCTTATACAATAATAAAAATAGTATCGGGACACAGATTATGAAAAATAATCTAATCGACCATCAGTCGGTTTCTACCGATGTAAGACATAAAATGTATTATGGTATTTGCATTGCTAAGCGGGCAGAATCTCCAATCAAAACTTATTTGTTATGTTTACTTTATGCAAGAGATCGACCCACTGCGCAATTTTCCTCAACAAAATAGCAAACTCTCTATTCGCATCATTTCGCCTTCATTCGGACACCTCCCTCCGGAGATCTCGGACAAATTCGGTCTCACCCAACGCAAAACGTATTACTTTTTTTTATTTATGATAGATGGCCTCACCCGCCATGGCGTGGATCTGGAGCAATTCGAGATCAGTGATAATGAACTTCTTTTCGTGCTTCCGCATCAAATACACGATCTGCCAACTTCAAAACATGGGAACGATTACTACAAACTCGGTTTTGATGAAGATTGTCTTTCCCGTTTACCAAAACAATACCTTTTTCTTACCAATCCTTTCAACACACAAAAAATTGCCTTTAGCTTGCCAGCTGCGAAAAGATTAAAATCAATCTTTGAAATATTACTTGATCTTTTAAGCACACCAGAAACTGATCCTGAACTCATCCTTGCACACCTCCATAGCCTTTTAACAGAGATCAACACGGCTTATTTTTCTGCTGATAAAAGCCCCGCAGATGATAAACTTTCTAAATACATCGGTTTCAAGCTTTTCGTTGAAGACAAGTTAACCGATCAACTTACCATAAATGGCATCGCTGAAAACCTCGCGCTGAATACCAATAGCTTGTATTCCATTGTTAAACATTACTCAGGCCTTTCCCCTAAAGAATTCATTACCAAACGGCTCATACTGGAAGCAAAACGCAGAATCTACTATTCGGAAAGCTCCATAAAGGAACTGGCCTTTGGCCTTGGCTTTAACGATCCCGAATACTTTTCCCGCCTATTTAAAAAATCAACCGGTAAAACGATAAACACGTTTATTCAGGATTTGTCAGGGAACTAATGCGTTTTGTCCGGCTCTTTCCCCGATGTTCTCCTGACCTTTGTTCGGAATAAAACATCGAATTATGAAAAGGATACTTGGGAAAAACGGACCACTGGTTTCACCGGTGGGTTTAGGGTGCATGGGCATGTCAGGTGCTTACGGCAAATCAGATGATACCACATCTATCGAAACTATAGAAAAAGCACTGGAGCTCGGCCATAACTTTTTAGATACGGCTGATTATTATCTTGCGGGACACAATGAGGGGTTAATTGGCCAGGCTATCAAGGGCAAACGGGAAAAAGCATTCCTGTCGGTAAAAACCGGCCAGCTTGTCGCAGCTGGAACTAATGGAGCGATGGGCCCCGGATCGGTGACCGGACGGCCGGAATTTATACAGAATGCGGTATTTTACAGCCTTCGGCGCCTTCAAACAGATTACATTGATCTTTATACACCGGCAAGGGTAGACCCTAATTTACCCATCGAAGAAACCGTAGGTGCGTTAGCCGACCTTGTACAAAAAGGTGTGATACGCTACATCGGCTTATCTGAAGCATCTGCGGAATCTATTCGAAAGGCAGCTACTGTTCATCCGATCACGGCATTACAAATCGAATACTCCCTTTGGAGCCGCGACATAGAAAAGGAAGTCCTTCCAACCATTCGTGAATTGGGTATTGGCCTGGTTGCTTATGCGCCATTAAGCCGTGGCTTTTTAAGCGGAGAATTTAAAACACCCGAAGACCTCAAAGACAGCCGGGTTAACATGCCCCGTTATCAAGGCGAAAACTTCTATAAGAATTTAGAACTTGTAGAGAAGATCAAGTCATTGGCTGAAAAAAAAGGCTGTACTGCCTCGCAGT
Organism: Mucilaginibacter polytrichastri; assembly: GCF_001911425.1. Lineage (GTDB taxonomy): Bacteria > Bacteroidota > Bacteroidia > Sphingobacteriales > Sphingobacteriaceae > Mucilaginibacter > Mucilaginibacter polytrichastri. The sequence continues at coordinate 5,720,686 of NZ_MPPL01000001.1, forward strand.
TGGCCATCGCCTGGGTACTTGCACAGGGCGATGACATCATTACGATACCAGGTACCAAGCGGATCAAATACCTAAAGGAAAATATCGCAACCGAGGAAGTGAATTTGACTAAGGACGACTTGCATAGTATCGAAGCGATCATGCCCGCAGGAATAGTTTCAGGTACAAGGTATCCGGAAAGATTTTTAAATGCTTTGAATAGATAATGGTAATCAATCGTTAAGTGAAACCTAAACGCTGCTTAGCAGTTGTTAAGTAAAGCTTCAGTATAACTTAACACGTTATAAGCATATCCAAACCGAGATTGCCGGGGGCCAATTGGTCTGTAAAGTAATTGAACCACCCCTTGGGGTATAAATTACATCAACATGAAAAAAGAGAAGATCGGTGTAGGCATCATTGGTGCAGGAGAAGGAAGCTGGGCCGTCAATGGGCATATACCTGCGCTCAAAAAATTAGTTCAAGAATTTGAACTTGTTGCCGTAAGTACTTCAAATATAAAGTCAGCTGAGGCTACAGCTAAAAAGTTTGACATACCCAATGCTTTTGATAATGAATTTGATCTCATCAATCATCCTAAAGTACAGCTTGTGGTGGTCGCGGTTAAAGTTCCAGCGCATGATCATCTGGTAAGAACAGCCCTTGAAACGGGTAAAATGGTTTTTTGTGAATGGCCGCTGGGAAACGGGACGGCGGAAGCCAAAGCACTCACTGCCATAGCGGAAGAAAAAGGTATCAGGACATTTGCCGGATTACAGGCCCACGCGCTACCCGAGTTGAAATACTTAAAAAGTATAATTGCTGAGGGAAAGATAGGAAAGGTCTTATCATCAACAGTCACTGGTACAGGCCCAAACTGGGGTACCAGTCTGCCAAATGAATCCTTTGCTTACCTCCTTGATCCTAAAACAGGGGCGAATATGATGACGATACCGTTTGCGCAGACAGTTGACGGCCTCGAATTTGTGTTAGGCAACTTCAAAGAAATATCAGCCCTTTTAGCTACAAGAAACAAATCAGTCCACATAGAAGATAGTAATCGCGAGGTACCGATGCTTGTCCATGACCAGATCATGTTAAATGGAACCCTCAAAGATGGCACGGTTTGTTCTATCCATTACCGCGGGGGTACCTCACCCGGCGATAACCTTTATTGGGCAATAAAAGGAACCAAAGGCGAAATAGTGATCACTTCACCGATCGGTCATTTGCAGTTTGGAAAAGTAGCCCTACAAGCGTCATTTGACGGAGAACCGTTAAACACATTGGAAATCCCCGCCAGCTACCATCCTAAAGACGGAGGAGCTCCCGGCGTTGACGCTGATCTTTCAAGGGCTGTATATTATGGTTATCAGGAAATTGCTGCCGACATTGCAGATGGGACGTGTTTTTTTCCCTCTTTCAGCTACGCAGTAAAACGGCATGAGTTTTTGGATAAATTAGTCGAATCGGCAGATTCCGGCTGTCGGAAGACTTTATAGTAATTATCCCTGCTTTATTACAGGCAGCGTAAAAATCTAATACATGAAAAATTCGATTACCAATATCCTCAAGTATTCATTTATATCATTAGTGTTTATTTGCAGTATTTCAACGCCGCTTTTTGCTCAACAGAAAACAAAGATGGTTTATACGGTTTCCGTACCAGACCCGTCAAGCCATCTCTATCATGTGAAATTAAATTATAGCCAGTTAAATAAGGCGACACTAAGATTTCGTATGTGCGCCTGGACACCGGGATTTTATGAAATTGCAGATTTTGGCGGGGCGGTATCAAATTTCACGGCAACGGACAGAACCGGAAAGCCACTTTGGTGGAAAAAAGGTACTGACAGTACCTGGAGCGTGCAAGCTAATGGGCGATCTGATGTGATTTTGAACTATGATGTTAAAGCTGACAATCCTTTTATCGCTAACGCCAACCTCGACGAAAACTACGGTTATTTTGTACCGGGAGCAATTTTCATGTACCTGGATGATAGACTGAAGCTACCTTTGACCGTCGAGATCAAACCGTATAAAAACTGGCCGCGATTAGTGGCGACAGGACTTGATCCGCTACCGGGTAGGGTAAATACTTTCCTGGTTAAAAATTTCGACGTTTTATACGACAGCCCGTTTTTAATGGGTAAGCTGGAACAGTTTCCGGCATCGGCAGTTAAAGGAAAAAGGTTAGCATTCATCGGTTACCAAATGGGGCATTTTGACCGCAAATTGTTTATGGATAATCTTACCAAAATTGCGGAGAGCGGAAGTGCAATAATAGGTGACGTTCCGTACAATCATTATTCCTTTTTAGGGGTGGGCATGCCTATTCATGGTTTCGGCGGGATCGAGCATCTGAACTCTGCTTCCCTGATCATGGCTAATGATAGCGCAGTACTTACACAACCTAAAATCAAAGAAAGTATGTACGCTTTTTTAGCGCATGAGTATTTTCACCTTTACAATGTTAAGCGAATACGACCAATTGCGTTAGGTCCATTTGATTATACCAAAGAGAATTATACCAATATGCTTTGGGTATCGGAAGGATTTACGGATTACTATGAATACCTGATCTTACGGCGGGCCGGTTTAATGACCCCGGAACGTGTGCTGGCTAATTACCAGGAACATATACAGAATTACGAAAATTCGTCGGGCCACTTATATCAAACTTTGATCCAGTCAAGCCGGGGGATTTGGGCAATGAGGGGCAAACCAACAGAACGTACACCTGAAGAAGTTGCTAAAACCATATCTGTTTATGATAAGGGGTGTGTAATGGGTATGATGCTTGATCTGAAGATCCGCCATGAAACGCAAAATAAAAAATCACTCGACGATGTAATGCGCGCTTTATATAAAAAATACTATCAGCTAAAAAATCGAGGATTTACCGACCTGGAGTTTCAGCAGGAATGCGAAATCGTTGCAGGTTCACCGCTTAAAGAACTTTTTAGCTATTCGACTACGGTAGCAGTGGTAAATTATCCTAAATATTTGTCCTATGCGGGTTTGTCAATTGATACGGTTACCAAAGCATTGCCGAGCCTGACCATGGGTGCGGAAGTGGGTTATCATTCTGCAGACACCAGTTGGGTGGTGAGAAGTATAACCTGGCCATCCTCCGCTTTTAATGCGGGAATTAAAGCCAGAGATAAAATCATAGAGGTCAATGGGATGAGGGCCAGCCAGTCCTATTTTAAAAGTTTAATGACGGACAAAAGACCAGGTGACCAATTGCAATTAAAAGTATTAAGGGATAAAAAAATCAATATTGTCAGTGTTATACTGAGCACAAAATATGAAAAGAGTTTTAGTATTACGCCGATAGATCATCCTGACGCTTTGCAAATAGCTATTTATAATAATTGGTTACGGTAGAATGAATTATCACTTCGCTGATTAATTATTTGGCAAGCAGATATTAAAGACAAATAACATCTGACTGTCATGTAAACGATTATATTGCCATTTGAAGAATAATTCGAAACATTCCGGACATGTAAGAGTTGACCCAGTATCGACTTTAAGAAAAAGGGCCGAATTTTTAATTCAGATACTTATTAAACTGCGTTAGCAGGCAAGCCGATGGAAAATAATTCAAGTCACTTCGATAAGGGGAACTCATCACGATATTACACCCCATTCAACACCTGTTGTTCACCAAGCTTTTATCAATTTCAGCACATCGCTGATTGGTAATTCAGTACCTATTCTGCAAGTTTTCTAAAAAATAAGTCACGTTGCTAATTACCTAAAATTTAGGTTTAATCTTTTGCTGTATGGACGAATTGATGAAAGGAAAATATAGAAACATACTGACCATTAATCTCAATAAAGATAATGAGGTTCAGGACTGGTCTCAAAAATGGCTGGTTACAGCCGAACAAATCAGGGAAGCTCAACAAAAAGCGAATCACAATTCAATTGCAAGTATTCATGAAGCATTAACACAATTGGGTTATTTATAGCTGTTACTTCCTTAAATACAAATAACATGAACATGGTCGAACAAATCAGCAGTGCGGATAAACGAGACACTTCGAATGCCCTTTTTAATCGGGTTAAGATCACGGAAGGCTTAGCAGATCCTGAAAAACTATGGGATGTCATTATTATAGGCGGAGGTGCAACAGGATTAGGCACGGCGCTGGATGCTGCCTCAAGGGGGTATCAAACATTACTTTTAGAGCAGATAGATTTTGCTAAAGGTACTTCCAGCAGAAGCACCAAGCTGGCTCATGGCGGCGTTAGGTATCTCGCCCAGGGAGACATTAGTTTAGTGATAGAAGCCTTACATGAGCGTGGACTGATGCTCAAAAACGCGGCGCACCTTGTAAAAAACGAAACTTTCATCATTCCTAATTACGAGTGGTGGAGCGGCCTTTATTACACCATAGGGTTAAGCCTATATGATTTATTGGCAGGCAAGCTTGGTTTTGGCCGTGCAAAACATCTATCCAAAAAGACAGTAATTAAGCGGATACCTACCATTCAGCAAAAGGGTCTTTATGGAGGCGTTTCTTATCATGACGGGCAATTCGACGATTCGCGGCTCGCCATCAATATTGCGCAAACCGCCATAGAACAGGGCGCGACAGTGCTAAACTATTTTAAAGTAACCGGCTTGGTAAAAGATGCACGCGGTAAAATTAACGGCGTGATAACAACAGATGCAGAAACCGGAAAAATATATGCTGTTAAAGGTAAAACAGTAATTAATGCCACGGGCGTCTTCGCGGATGAAATCCTGCAAATGGATCAGCCGGGTGAAAAAGCGATGCTAAGGCCGAGCCAGGGAATTCATTTAGTGGTAGATAAAGCTTTTATGCCTGGGGAAGACGCGCTGATGATACCCAAAACATCAGATGGACGTGTGCTGTTCGTTGTGCCCTGGCATGATCGTTTGGTGATCGGTACCACAGATACGCCGCTCAAAGAACATAGCCTGGAGCCAAAAGCATTGGCGGAAGAAGTTGACTTTATTATCCGCACCGCAAATCAATACCTGATTAAAGCACCAGAGCATAAAGATGTGCTGAGCATGTTTGCCGGCTTGCGACCCCTGGCTGCCCCGCAGGATGGCTCTGATAAAACGAAAGAAATTTCCAGGAGCCATAAGATCATCGTTGCAGACTCGGGTTTAATAACCATTACAGGTGGCAAGTGGACAACCTACCGAAAAATGGCCGAAGATACCGTGAATAAAGCAATTGTTGTCGGTAAACTGACAAAGCAACCTGTAAAAACAAAAAGTCTACTCATACATGGCAGTACGCCCAATGTAGATCGTAAGAATCATTTGTATGTATATGGTACGGATCGTGATGCGGTACTTGCTTTGTGTAAAGAAAACAAAGACTGGGCACAGAAACTTGACCCGCGTGCTGAATTTATAGGTGCAGAAGTCATCTGGGCCGTCCGAAACGAAATGGCAAGAACATTGGAAGATATTTTAGCCAGAAGAGTAAGAATTCTTTTTCTAAATGCCCGCCTGGCCTATGACGTAGCTCCTAAAGTTGCCGCACTCATCGCATCGGAACTTAATCACGGAGCAGATTGGGAATTAAAACAGGTGACAGCTTTTAGAGCGCTTGCAAAAACCTACCTACTGGTTCCCTATCCCGGCAAGGTATAATACTAACGCTTCACAAACTTTTAATCAGTAAAATTATGGAAGATTACATTTTGGCCCTGGATCAGGGTACTACCAGTTCGCGCGCGATTATTTTTGATCGCAAAGGCAAAATAAAGGCCATAGCTCAAAAAGAATTTAAACAGATCTTTCCAAAATCAGGATGGGTAGAACATGACGCTAACGAGATATGGTCATCCCAGGCCAGTGTTGCTGCTGAAGCAACTGTAAAATTAGGGATCAACGGAACCAATATAAAAGCAATAGGAATATCCAACCAGCGCGAAACAACTATCGTTTGGGACAGGAAGACCAGTGAGCCAATATATAACGCTATTGTTTGGCAGGATCGCCGTACGGCAGATTATTGCGAAGAACTCAAAAAGGCTGGCCATGAAGATAAAATACGAGCCAAAACCGGATTGGTTATCGATCCTTATTTCTCGGGTACTAAAATTAAATGGATTCTGGACAATGTGGAAGGGGCCAGAGCTAGAGCAGAAGCCGGCGAACTGGCTTTCGGCACAGTGGACAGTTGGTTAGTATGGAAGTTTACCCGCGGTAAGGTGCATATTACCGACATCACCAACGCCAGCCGATCCATGCTTTTTGATATTGTAAAACAGGAATGGGATCAGGAACTGCTGGATCTGATCGGTATACCCAAAAGCATGTTGCCGGAGGTCAAACAGTCCAGCGAAATTTACGGTGAAACGGCCACAACCATTTTCGCGTCAAAGGTTCCCATTGCGGGTATTGCAGGCGACCAATCGGCGGCGCTGTTCGGGCAAATGTGTATTGATAAAGCGATGGTTAAAAATACCTACGGAACAGGATGCTTTATGCTGATGAATATCGGTGACCAATTCATTGAATCAAAGAATAATCTGCTTACCACAGTTGCCTGGAAAATTGACGGCAAAATACAGTATGCCTTTGAGGGTAGTATTTTTATAGCTGGCGCGGTAGTGCAATGGTTGCGTGATGGTTTGGGCGTAATCAAGAAATCGGCAGATGTTGAAAAACTGGCACTAAGCGTGGAAAATACAGGCGGCGTATATTTTGTTCCTGCATTTGCAGGATTGGGCGCTCCGTACTGGAACCCCAATGTGCGCGGAACCATGATTGGGCTCAGCCGTGGCACAACAGATGCGCATATTGCCCGCGCGGCTCTGGAAGCCATTGGTTATCAAACCATGGATGTGCTTAAAGCTATGGAAGCGGACTCAGGTATGGAAATCAAAGAACTTAGGGTTGATGGCGGTGCTACAGCGAATAATTTACTGATGCAGTTTCAATCGGATTTATTGAATTGTAAAGTAATCAGACCAGAAGTGGTAGAAACAACCGCCTTAGGCGCGGCTTACCTGGCGGGACTGGCCGTAGGTTACTGGAAAGATATTGCCGAAATACAGCAATTATGGAAAGTCGAAAAAGAGTTTACCCCCGATGCTGATGAAGCTATGATACAACAGGGAATAGCAGGCTGGAAAAAAGCAATTCATGCGGCTCAAGCAGCAGAAGATGTACTGGCAGATAAATAATTTATAATCAATTCACTTAATTTCCAAGCTTATGACTCCTTTTATGGCCGAATTTCTCGGCACTATGTTGATGATACTATTAGGCGATGGCGTGGTTGCCAATGTTTTATTAAATGATACCAAAGGCAATAACAGCGGCTGGATGGTGATCTGTACCGCCTGGGGCTTCGCCGTATTTGTTGGTGTTGTTGTGGCTGGCCCTTACAGCGGGGCTCACTTTAACCCGGCAATCACCATTGGGTTGGCTATAGCCGGTAAATTTCCCTGGGTGAATGTGCTGCCGTACATATGTGCGCAAATGCTGGGAGCGGCTACAGGTGCCTTCCTGGTTTGGATCATGTACTTTGATCATTTTAAGCGTACTAAAGATTCGGCAAGTATTTTAGCGGTATTCGCTACAGGGCCCGCCATTCGAAATTATAAAGTGAATTTGACCAGCGAGGTTATTGGCGCTTTTGTGCTTTTGTTAACTATATTTTATACAACCGGCGGTGAAATTACAGCTACTAAAACACCTATAGGCTTAGGTTCTGTAGGAGCATTACCTGTAGCTATACTAGTTGTGGTGATCGGGCTTTCTTTAGGTGGTACAACAGGCTATGCGATCAATCCATGCCGCGACCTTGGCCCGCGCATTATGCACGCCATTTTACCGATACCAAACAAAGGTTCCAGTGACTGGGCCTATTCCTGGGTACCAGTTTTAGGGCCCGTTATAGGAACCGTTCTCGCAGCACTACTGTTTTTACAATTACACCCATAGTCCTAATATTCACGCTTATTTAAATGAAGTACCATGAAAACATTAGTAAAAATAGGATTAACGGCCATGTCCGGAGTTATAGGACTTTGCCTTAACGTAAAGGCACAAGAATTAGCGAAGAAAACCGATACCGATGTGGTAAAAAAAGATATACCGTTTGATATCAATTTGCAGCTGCGCAGCAACTACATCTGGCGGGGATTTAAAGTCTCGGATGCGCCCATAACCGATGTAGACATCCATTATGATTTTACCAAGTCAAAGAGCCTATCGGTTGGCGTATGGGGTGGTACCAGTTTTACCGGCGATTATAAGGAGTTTGACTATTATGTAAGTTACACCAAACCCACGTATAGTTTTTCCATTTGGGATGTCAATAACTTCAGCAATTTTCCAAACGCAGATATCTTTAACTATAATCCATCCAGTACTTCTCATTTTATTGATGTTAGAGCGGGTTATAAGTTTGGTAATTCTTTTCCATTAAGCATAGATTGGGCAACGATTATTTTGGGTCGCGATACACATCCTACCGATAATGGAAATGTTGCTAATAGTTATTCCAACTACGTTGAACTGGGTTACCGGTTCTGGAAGTTTGAAACAACCGAGCTCCACGTATTTGTAGCAGGTGGGTTCGCTTTTGGAAGGCAGGCTAATTTTTACGGGTCAAAGCCCAATATTGTCAACACCGGAGTAACGCTGAATAAAGATTTGATTGTTTTTAAATATCATATCCCAATGGCAGCTACGGCGATGTTAAATCCAGAAAAAAAATATGGTGCACTATCGTTGGTGTTTAATGTGTTTTAGGAAATTATTCACTGTACTATTCATAGACAACCTCATGGAAATGAACAACATATATGTGCTGGTACACGGCGCATGGCAGGGAAGTTCGTCCTGGCAATTTGTTAAAAAAGCCCTCGAAAATGAAAATCAAGAAGTAATTACCATCACATTGCCCGGACATGACACTGTTGACTGGAATCAAGACGCGCTGAGTATGGATATATACCGTGACGCTGTTATTGAAAAGATCAACCTTATTGATGGAGCCGTAATCTTAGTAGGTCATTGTCTGGGTGGAATGGTAATTTCTGCAGTTGCAGAATGTATTCCAAAAAAAATTGAAAAGTTGATTTTTATTAGTGCCTTTCTACCGGCTGACGGGCAATCTCTATTAGCGCTATCATCCTGGTATGAAGAATCTCCGGTGAATTCCAGTTTAAATACTGCCTGGGATTGCCCGGCATTAGGAATTGAGAAGACGCTATTGATGGACGTTTTTTGTCCGGATGCACTTCAGCATACACAACTTTATTTTGATGACTATCAAATTGAACCTACCGCGCCATTGAGCAATCCGGTGAGGCTAACCTCTAAAAGCTTTGGCACCATCTCTAAATTTTACATTCATTGTTTGAAAGATAAAGCCATTGCCCTATGTGCGCAAAATCAAATGGCAAAAGCTGCCGGTGTAAAAAGCACCTTTTGTATTAATAGTGGTCATACACCTCAATTATCTATGCCATATGTACTGGCAGGTATTTTACAAGGTATTTCTTATTTGTAATCAAAATGGATCAAAATTTTTATGATCAACTTACATAAATGTATATGACGGTTTTATGGGTTATCAAAGCAAATTCAGGTCAGACAGATGATACTTTTAGCCTCATAGAGCTAACCATGCTATCTGGTTTAGGCCGGCCTCCTCATTTACATCAAGGTGTGGAAGAAATCTTTTGCATAAAAAGGTGAGCTTAGCCTATGGATAGAAGGAAACGTTTTGAAGCTACCTACTCCCGAAAAATTGCCTCAAAAAGGGAAATACGAACTGTACGTACACATCTCCTATTGCCGAAATTGTTTAATTGGAATACATGGATCACTCCGCCAATTGTTTTTCTATCCTTTCAAGCAAATAATCAATATCAAAAGGCTTTGCGACAAAATCATTCGGCGCACCTGGCTGGTGAAGCGATGCAACGAGATCATGTGTCCCTGAAATCAGAATAACGGGTACGGAACTGGTCAAATGGTTTTCCTTAATGTTTCTGCTAATTGAGCGGCCATCCATGCCGGCCAGCATTACATCCATTAATACCAAATCTGGTTGAAAGTCATTAAGATGGTCAAACACATTATCCCCACATGTCAAGGTACGAATGTCATAACCGGCTTCTACTAATATTAAAGAAAGAATCTCCAAAATATCCGGATCATCGTCGAGGACTAAAATTTTCTTACTCATAAACCAGATACATACAAAGACTGCAATGCAATAGGTCTATTACCATGCCAGTATTAATATAATAAAAATTAAAAATTAATTATAAATTTTTAATGAAGATTCTACATTA
>NZ_MPPL01000001.1:5730991-5747292 GCF_001911425.1 Mucilaginibacter polytrichastri
GCAAACTAAAGTAAAAAGTTGATCCTTTACCTATCTCACTTTCAACCCATACCTTACCGTCATGCCGCTGGATAATTTCAGCTGATAAATACAATCCAAGACCGAAACCGGAAATATTTTTTGTACCCCCGTTTTCAACCCTGTAATAACGCTCAAATAATTTTTCCTGGTCCTGCGGATCTATGCCCATGCCTTCATCTTTTACACCAACCTGTATATTACCTTGTACTACCTCTAAAGATATTTCGATGTTTTTACCCTGTGCTGAATACTTTATAGCGTTACTCACAAAGTTGTTGATCACTTGGCCAATTTTATCCCGGTCAGCCTTAATAATTAGTGATGAATGAGGCTTAAATAAGATGATGTGGCTTGCGGTCGTCAATGTAATTTCTTCCACAATTTCATTAATCAGCATATCCATCTCGAAGGTTTGCTCATTTAAATAAATTTTACCGGCTTCAAAGCTGGAAACGTTTAAAAACCCATTGATGAGAGCTGACATCTTTTTAACCTGATTATGCGCCCTATCCAACTTAGCAATACTAAAAGCATCTTCATCTTTTTTCGCCTTGGAAGCTAACAGTTGTATATATCCCTGGATAGACGCGATTGGTGTTCTGAGTTCATGGCTCACCATCGCTATAAAGTCATCCTTCCGATTCTCATCTTGCTTATGCACAGTAATATCGTGCATCACACCGGTAAAATAAACCGGCTTATTATCCTGGTCACCGGATAGATCGCCGTTAGCCCGCACCCAGCGGATCTTTTCATCGTGAAATCCCCGCAGCGGAAATTCCATATCAATTTTTTCGCCTTTATTGATATTGGCTTCAATAGCATTGGTGACTAAATCTTGATATTTAATATCAATTTGGGCAATAGCAGCTTCATAGGTCATTAGCTCATCCCGGTGAAAGCCAAATATTTCCTTCAGCCGGTGAGATGGAACAAATTCACGTGTACTAACATCTATAGACCACATACCCATTGCTGCCGAATCTAAGGCAATGCCCAACATTTTATTACTGATATTGATTTCCTGTTGGATTTTCTTTAATTCGGTAATGTCATTGAAAGTAATAATTGCGCCGGTGTTCTTTTGATCTGCCTGTACATATGGCATGGTCATGATCTGGTACCATTTACCATTATTGGTTTCGATCTCCTTGGTAATGATGCTACCGTCTGCCAGTACTTTTTTTATATCCTCGATGATCGTTTCAAATTTGATATTGGTAGAAATATTACTGAGGGGTCTCCCGATATCCGTTTCCAGGAGATTGATCTGTTTAACCGTGCCTGGCGAAAATTTCATCAACCGCAAATCATTATCAATGAATAATTGCCCATTAACATTACTTCTAAAATAATTATTCAGGTCGTCGTTAATCTCCAGCAATTCTTTGTTTTTTAACTGGTAATCCGAATTAATAGTATGTAACTCTTCGTTTACGGATTGCATTTCCTCATTTGTACTTTGCATTTCTTCGTTGGCCGAGATCAGTTCTTCATTAAAAGATTGTAAGTTTTCATTAGAGGCATCCAGTTTCTCATTAACACCATGAAGCTTATCTTTCAATTCCTTCAATTCCTCCTCCAGGTTTACAACATATTGATCAAGGTAAATCTTTTCATCAAATATGGTATCTTCCAGTGAGGTTATCTCTGATTTGTTTTCGCTGAAGGTTACCAGTAACAATTTTTCTTCGCCTTTTAACAGCAAAGGGCTTACCGATAGGCTTACCTTAACAATACGCTGGCCCTGCTTAATTTTTATGCCGTCCAGCACAACATTTTCATTTGTTGTCAAAGCCTTTTTGCTTAAAGTATTAAAAGCTACCGCAAGCGGTTTTGGCAAAAGGTCCGGCAGGTTTGAGCTGAAATGCTTGTGGAGTAAATATTTAGTTGTATCACCATAAGATTTAATCACATCATTGTTTTCATCAACGCATACTGCCACATAATCCAAATTTTTAGACAAGCCATCCTGTATGGCTTCCGCCAGGTTATGATCTATATTTTTGGAAGGACTTTCCCGCGAAATACGGGAGGCTTTAGGTTGGGTGACCAAAAATTCAGGCATGGAAAACGCGTCGAATGCTATGGCCCGCTTTGTTTCCAGATTTTTATATATTTTCCATTTTTTATGAACGACTTCCAGATTTTTCATGATTGGCATCGGATTTTCGCTGGTTCCCAGAAATAAATAGCCACCTCTTTTAAGTCCAAAAAGCATCATGGTAAAAATTTTCTTTTGCAAGACCGGGGCCATGTAGATCAATAAATTACGGCAACTGATCAAATCCATATTGCAATATGGCGGGTTTTTCACCAAGTCATGTTGCGCAAAGATCAGCATCTTGCGGATGACCGGTTTCACCCGGAAATTATCCCCCTCTTTCAAAAAGTATTTTTCGAGCCGCTCCGCCGAAACATTTTTGGAAATGCTTTTACTGTAGACCCCTTTTCCTGCATGTAATAAGGCGGCACTGTCAATATCAGTAGCAAAGATCTTAACTACCGTATTGGCCTTTATACCTGATAAGCCTTCAGCTATCAATATGGCTATGGAATAAGCTTCTTCCCCGGTAGCACAACCGGATACCCATATTTTAAGTTCGTCCTCATGTGGCAAGCCTTCAATGATTTGCGGTATTACATTGCTTTTTAAGAAGTCGAACGCTTCCTTATCCCTGAAAAACGAGGTGACACTGATCAGAAATTCTTTGGTTAGCGCTTCTACCTCAACCGGCGTAACTTTAAGGAAATTAAGATAGTTTCCGAGTGTATTAAAATTCTCATGTGAGGCTCTTCTTTTAGTCCTTCTTAAGATCGTAGGTAATTTATAGTCTGTAAAATCAAGTGGAGATCTTTCTTTAAGTAGTTCAATGATCGCGGTAAGATGCTTTTCATCATCCGCCTGATCAAGAGTTAATTCACTTTCGTTTTTAATGTAATCTTCAATCGCATCCGGCATTGCCGCTGGTTCCAATACAAAATCTACGAGGCCGGTAGCCATTGCGTGCGAAGGCATGCTGCCAAACTCCGAAGTCTCCGGGTTACGGGCCATCACCATGCCACCTGCTTTCTTTATGGCTTTAATACCTTCCGTACCATCTGAACCTAAGCCAGACAGGATGATGCCAATGGATTTTGGGCCGTAATCGTCTGCAAGTGAATTAAAAAAATTATTGATCGTTAAATGGGGCCCTTTAACATTTTCCTTATCCGTTAAATACAAAGTATTTTCCCTGATGGTCATAAACTTATCACTTGGGATAAGGTACACCTGGTTGCATTGAACCGTCATTCCATCTTCCGCTTGCTCAACAACAAGTTTACTATGTCTGGCCAGCAGTTCAACCATTCTGCTTTTGAAATCAGATGATAAATGTTGTACAATGACATAGGAAACACCGTCTAAAGGAGTATGGTCAAAAAAAGAGTTGATCTCTTCCATGCCGCCCGCAGAGGCACCGATAGCAATGATATGGTGAGGATTAGCTTTCATAGGGCAGGATTTTAAAGAGCGGTATTAGAATTTCAAAAATTCTTGAAGAGCAGAAAAGGCGATTACTCAAATTTACAACAATATTTCCGCAAACGAGCTTTGGTTCGCAGTATCATTTCTGTTAATGCTGGGCATCAGTGGGTAATAGAATAATTTAATTCGTCGTATGATTTTTGCATATACTATGATATATTAACCGATACTCGACAATGGAAATCTTCAAACAACTTAACTCCAGTCAAATCGAATTATTCGGAACGATTTACACCAACAATGCTTACCTACGGATTATACCCTGATTGATAAAACACATATCAGGACTTTATGAAACCTCATTGACGGTAAATCGATCAAACGTGGTTTAATTATAAATTCACCTCTGCTTCTCTAATCTGCCAATGGAAAGCTTCACTGTAATGCTTGAAATTTATAATTTGTCGATGGTGCTGCTCGTAACGCCCATAACAAACCCGCCTCTTTGTTTTCGTATCCGTACGATAGCACATGGCCCAAATGCCATGACGATCAATCGTTTGCCTGATCTTAGTTGGAACGCGGAGGATATTCAAAAGAAATATTTTACGATTGAAATCGTGCAACGCCTGGGCGCGCTGATCGAACTTAAAAAGCCAATATTGTTTTTACCTGCAATCCATTAAAAATTAAGCCCTTAATAAAGGGCAGAATGCCCTGTTAAACATACGGAAGCTATTGAGTTTTTTAATTGCAGATTAATTAAAACTATTTGGAATGTCACAAATGAGCTACAAAGTAAGGATGGGAAATGGCACCGAACAAACGATTAAGTTTATCTCCGCCGAATTTAAGAATTTAATAGTGTGGAACGTAAGTTTTGATACCGGGCAAAAAGCGATGCTCTATAAACTGGGTAACGAATGGATGCAGCATAACGAGAGCGATTTAGATAGCCATTCTCTGCTGACAATTGGAGAACAGATCGATCACAGTTTACTATAAAAACGAAATTATGCGCTACCATGTTTTGGCCACAGATTATGACGGTACCCTCGCGACCGATGAGTGGGTTCTAGCGGAGGTTATCGTGGCTTTGAAAAAACTGAAAGCCAGTGGAAGAAAAATCATCATGGTAACCGGACGGGAATTAAATGACCTGCAAAGAGTTTTCCCTGAATATGGTATGTTTGATTGTATTGTAGCTGAAAACGGCGCGGTGATCTTCAATCCTGCTACATTACAAGTACGATTATTGGGCAAAAGGCCACCGGATATATTTATCAATAAACTAAAAGAGTTAAAGGTTAGTCCGATTTCTACCGGCCGGGTAATTGTTGCCACCTGGGAACCGCATCAAGCCACTATACTGAATGCCATTAAGGAATCAGGATTAGAATATCAGGTGATCTTTAATAAAGGTGCGGTGATGATTTTGCCGCCAGGGATAAATAAGGCTAAAGGTTTGCACGAAGCCCTTAAAGGCATGGGCTTATCCGAACATAACACAGTTGCTGTAGGTGATGCTGAAAATGATAACGCTATGCTGCAAGCAGCAGAGTGTGCTGTAGCAGTAAATAATGCATTACCACAAGTAAAAGCGATTGCTGATTGGACAACGGCGAGGTCTCATGGTGATGGCGTTTGCGACCTGATTGACGGGTTACTAAGAGATGACCTGGCATCACTGGATAAAAAGCTGCATCGTCATTTCATGAAACTGGGCAAATGTAAAGATGGTTCTGTCTTTCGGATAAGCCCGCAAAGACAGCGAATGTTATTGGTGGGAACTTCAGGGTCTGGTAAAACAACACTTACGGCGGCTTTTGTAGAACGGTTAATTGAAAAACAATATCAGTTTTGCCTGATCGATCCGGAAGGTGATTACCTGGACATGCTTGGTGTGATATCTATTGGTGACAGTAGCCAGCCGCCCATCATCGAAAATGTTATCCGTTTACTTTCTCAGGCACAGCAAAGTGTAGTAGTATGTTTCCTCGCTATACAATTGACCGAACGGCCTGCTTTCTTTAATAAATTATTAAGCCAAATCGTTACGTTGCAACACAGTAATGGGCACCCGCATTTTATGATCCTGGATGAGGCGCACCATTTAATTCCTAAAGATGTGCCAGAGAGCTTTTATAATTTCCAGGATGGCTTTACTAATTTTGTTGCAGTTACCACAAAGCCTGATCTGGTCAATCATGACTTTTTAAAACGCATCAATACTGTAATTACTATGGGCGATCAGCCTGGTCAAACTATGACGGATTTTGCTAAAATTACGGGTACGATTATTAAGGTAGAAAAAGATGTCGTTATTGATAAAGGTGAAGTATTGGTTTGGCAAAAAGCCATAAACGAAACCGTCGTGGTCACCTGTTCTATTCCCGGACACTTACTCCAAAGGCATAAACGCAAATACGCCACAGGAGACATGGGAGTGAACAGCTTTTACTTCCGGGGACCGGCTCAAAAGCTAAACTTGAAGGCCAATAATCTGCACACGTTTATACAGATGGGCAGCGGCGTAGATGATGAAACCTGGCTCTATCATTTACATCGGAACGACTACACTAATTGGCTGCGCGCGTCGGTAAAAGATGAGGAATTGGCTTCAAGTGTTCAAAAGAGCGGAGCGAAAGATAAAAACGCTTCGGTATCACGAGAAATGATTTTTAAATTGATCAGTGATCGATATACAGCAGCTGCCTGAAAAGCATTATAATAATTAAAACTTTAATTTCAACAATATGAATGTGATTAAGCCAAAGAGAAAAAGAATTGATAAAAATGATAAAGTGATTATTGCTTCGCTAAACGATGGTACAAACAAACCAGTGCCAATTCCGGGGATACCCATTACCTTAGCTGATGGCGAAGCGGACTTATATAAACAAGCTAATAACCCGCTCGGTGATCCTCACAAAATCTGATTAACGTCTTTGCGGAATACAGAGAATGGATAATTCTGCTTTAATAAATATAAAAATTTAAGACCTTATTAGAAGGTATTGGATTTGTTTAAGGAATGGGCTGCAATATTAAGTCATACTATCTACCTGGCTAAAATCTTTTTCCGATGGTTCAACCCCCAATCTTTCATCGCATAAATGAGTGGCGTAAGTGTATCGGCGTAGGGCTCTAATTTATAAGAGATTTTAACAGGGTAACCTTCTTTTATAATTCTTTTGATCAGTTGATGTTGCTCCAATTCCTTCAATTCTTTTGCGAGTACCTTCGGCGTGATACCGGGGATACTTTCCTGAACATCTGTAAAGCGATCATTTCCTACCCCTATTGAGATAATGATCGCTAATTTCCACTTTCCGTTAATCACATCCAGCGTGTCCCGAACGGGCTTGACCGTTTCGAGGCATTCGCAGTACGGTTTGTTTTTTGCCATATCAAAATAATATTTCGCTTTCCTTCGGGAAAGTACTATACAAAGTAAAGCAATATTGCACTTACTTTGCCTAAGAATCTTCGAAGGGCTGTTACTTAGAAACACATGGAAATAGGAATTATTGGATCTGGTAACATTGGTAGTATTCTTGCCGGATATTTGACAAAGCTGGGTCATAGGATTACAATCGCAAATTCGCGGGGCCCTCAATCTTTAAAGGAAGTTGCTGAAAAAACGGGGGCAACTCCGGTGACGGTTGAAAAAGCTTCGGGAGCTAAAGATCTGGTCATTATTGCAATCCCCAATAAGGCGATAGTTAAACTCCCTATAAATACATTGTCTGCCTCGAAAGCTATTGTTATCGATGCCGGGAATTATTACCCTTCCCGTGACGGAAAAATCGTGGATATAGAATGTGGATCAACAGATAGTGAATGGGTGGCGAAAATAATAGATCACCCGGTTATCAAGGCGTTCAACAATATCGTAGCGCCAAGTTTAGCTTCCAAAGCAATGCCAGCCGGAAGTTCTAACCGGATAGCCATATCAGTTGCCGGAAATGAAACGGAACAAAAAAAGGTGGTTATGAAACTCATCGATGAAATTGGTTTTGACGCAATTGATGGAGGTTTGCTGTCTGAATCATGGAGACAACAACCTGGTGAGCCTGCGTATTGTCAGGATCTTGATAAAGATACTTTAGAAGTTGCCTTACAAAATACCGATTTCAAAAATCGTGCTGTAAATCTTGCATTGGCAGATGAACAGGCAAGACCTTATTTATAGAAATATATTGAACTGATTTAAAACACCCCAATTTTCTAATGATCTGAGCGATCATTATGAAAACTGGGGCTCGGAAGTTTAGTATATCTGTATACTGAGGTTAAGCCGACAAATTTGCCTTAACAAGCCGTTTTTCTACTTCACTTAATGCAGCGATTATGCCATCGCGTTGTTCTGTAAGTAATCCAAGATGATCCGCATGGTCTACGTAATTCGAGATGTATTCACTGTATTTTGCGATAGCCGCCCTTTCGCCGTCTGTTATAGCTGATAGGATGGCTTTGTCCTCTTTACTACTCAAAGTCTGCTTGATGTTGATCCAGCTACGATGTAGTCCGCCAAGGATGCCGCCATCTTCATTGTCGGCTACCCCTCCGTGTGTGGCAATATGCTCTTTCAACTCTGCGGCGTAAACAATGCGCTCACCGGAAACTTAGAAAATAATGCTTTAAGTTCGGTGTTTTCAGTTGCCTCGGCTGCTGATTGATACCCTTCTTTACCATCGTTAATCACGCTTAATAATCCCTTTATGTAGTCTATAACCTCTGCTTTGCTTTTCAAGGATGCTGCTTTGATAGTTTCCATAAATTGTTTTTCAAATCAAGACAATAAATCTGCCAATTGTTTCAAGGAAATTATTTTGATGAAATCAATTCAATAAGCGGGAATTATTTGATAAATTATTCAGCAACAACTCGGTACAGCATAGTGTGCGCTATCATCGCTTTATTTTCACAGTAAACTCAGCTCCGAGTCCTTCCTCACTCGACACTGCAACTGTCCCGCCTGCATTATTCATAATTTCCTTCACCAAATACAAACCCACGCCAGTTCCTTCGATAGCATTTTCCGCTCTGAAATATTTGGAAAAAATAGCTTCCTGATTTGCTTCTGAGATCCCAATTCCATTATCTTTAACAGAAATGATAATAAATTCATCGTCCTGGATGGTAGTAATCAATATTTCAGGTTGGCGGTCTGGTGATTTAAATTTAATGGCGTTGCTGATAAGATTGTAAATAATACTCCTCAACTTTCGGCGTGAAAAAGTTATTTGTGAAACTTGAATCTCGCTTTTGATGGTAACATCCAATGCGGTTATTTCACCTGCCAGAACAAGCCTAACGTCTTCTAAGATGTGTTCGAAGTTTAAAAGCTCTTCTTCTGCCCTGTATTCATGCTCTTGTTTTCTGCTTTCAACCAGTTCAGTGATGATGACCTGCATTTTACCGATAGAGTTTTCTAAAATATTGAGAAGAGCCTGCCCTACATGCTGTTTTTCGGGCGGTATTTTCTTGATTTGATTAATGGTTAGCAATAAACTGGTTAATGGGCCTTTAATATCATGCGAAAGGGTATCCAGTAAATTTTCATGTTCCGCGATCAGTTTTTCTAAGTCTTTAAGATCATTAATACGTAGTGTTATATCTACAAAAGTTATAATAACACCATTGGTTTCTTTAGTTTCCTTAACTATATAAGGCAAGATGTTCATTTGAAACCAACGAAAGTCTGTCGTTTGAACCTCTTTCTCAAGAATCATTTGAGATTCAATAACTTGATTGATATTTTCCACTATTGACGGATAACGGAAATTTTCTTTTACGTCGTCAATATGCTTGCCCAGATCCTCCTGCTTCAAGGTGAACTGTTTCATAGCTGGCGGAGTGAATTTCCGCAGGATCAGATTGGCATCAACAAATAATTGCGGGATAATCGTGTTCGCGAAATAATTTTCAAGATCATCATTCAACCTTAAAATTTTCTCTATCTCCTGATCGCTTTTATGCATAGCTATGTTAAGGTTGATTATTAAATCCAGATGGTTTCAAAGCTTTTAAAATTAATAAAGTTTAATAAGAATTAAAATTCCTTTTGGAACTAAACATTTTGAATGTTTTTTGATAAGTTTCCAGTATTTAAATTGCGACTCAAAAATAGCAGGCTTAAGGATATGTCTAAATACACCGAGTGTGTAAAAATAAGCCTGTTAAGGCTAATTACGAACTGTTTAAAACAACATCTCGTATATTGAGTTAATTAATAATATTTTTTACAAAGAAAATGCCGCCTTCAGATACGTCAATTTTTGAAACCATATTTCTACAGTCTGGCGCACCTACAGTGATTTTAAAAGCTGAAATGCCGGATTTTCCGGTTGTGGCTCAAAATGATCATTACAGATTTCTGTCAAATCAAAAAGTACAGTCATCGTTAGGAAAAAGAGCATTTGAATTATTTGTTCCGAACCCGCAGGACGAACGCAGCTTGCATGCCTACACGGTATTATTAACGGCTTTTCAAACCTGTATTGAAAAAAAAACCATCATAAAATTGCCGCCAATATTTCAGGTGAATACACCTGAAGGAGAGATTTGGTTGCAAACTGACGTTATCCCTGTATTTGGCTCAAATAGCAGTGTTGAATTTTTGATGTGTCAGACTTACGATATTTCTAAGCAAATATTTTTGAAAGCTGCTGCGCTTGATGGCGTTAAAAGGGAGCAAAGCCTGAGCGATGATCTTGCTGCCACCAACGAAGAATTGAGCGCATCAAACGAAGAGTTGATGGCTTCGGTTGAAGAATTACGCCAAAGCCAGGAAAGTCTTTTTGAAAGTAACCGTGAACTGGAAAATCGGGTCGAGGAGCGAACGAAAGCCTTTACTGATAGTGAAGCACGGTTTCGCATAATTGTGGAACAATCTCCCGTACCTATGTTGGTAACAATGGGCGAAGCCATGATATTTAATATTATCAATCAGCCCATGCTGGATTTGATTGGTAAAGATGAGTCTGTGATCGGAATGCCCTGGCATGAAGCCATGCCTGAACTGGAAGGACAGGATATCATTAGCCAACTCTTGGATACTTATGATTCCGGGAATGCAGGTTAAAGAAAGGCAAATTACAGAAGCTGCCAAAGAAACCATTAGGGAAGCCTATGAATTATCCAATCAACAAAAAAGGATATACGAAACAGTAATCTCTAACACACCTGATTTAATGTATGTTTTTGGTCTGGATTATCGCTTTACCTACGCGAATACTGCCTTGCTATCTATGTGGGGCAAATCTTACGAAAATGCCGTTGGGAAAAGTTTGTTGGAAAATGGCTACGAACCATGGCATGCCGAAATGCACGAACGGGAGATTGACCAGGTTAAAATGACCAAACAGCCCATTCGTGGTGAAGTATCATTTCCACATGCGACTTTAGGCAGGCGGGTTTATGATTATATTTTAACGCCGGTATTTAACGAACAAGGCGAAGTCGAAGCAGTGGCGGGTACAACCAGGGATGTGACCGAACGTAAGCATTGGGAAGAATCGCTGGCACGTACTTCGGAAGAATTACAGGCCATTAACGAAGAACTGGCCACAGTTAATGAAGAATTGGCTGCCGTAAATGAAGAACAGGCTTCGTCCAATGAAGAACTTACGCTAACAAATGATAAATTAAATGAAACTCGACAAGAATTAGAGGAAGCAGTTAAAAGTATAGAACGGAGTCAAAGCCGGTTTCAGAATTTAGTACGTGAAGCCAATATTGGTATCATTGTATTAATGGGTGAAGAAATGCGGGTGGAGATCGTCAACAAAACTTATGGCAACCTTATCGGCCGAAGCGTGGAAGAATTATTGGGCCACAATTTGTTTGAAATCATACCGGAAGCAGAAAGAGATTTTCGCCCGATTATAGAAGATGTAAGACTTAAGGCAGAGACACGATACCTTTTCGATGTACCTTATCATGTTTATAATAATGGCGAAAAGTTAGAAGGATATTTAAACCTGGTTTATCAACCTTATCATGAAAACGATCAAAGCGTTACCGGTGTAATTATAATATGCCAGGAAGTTACTGAGCAGGTACAGGCAAAAATCAACTTGCAAAGTGCTTACGAACAGTTGCGCTTATCTAAGGAGGCGGCCCAGTTAGGTTTCTTCGATATGGATTTAAACAGGGGCACAATGGAATGGGATGCCAGGTGCCGGGAATTATTTGGGATATCTCATAACGATACCGTCACTTATGAAAAAGACTTTGTTACAGGTTTACACCCTGACGATAAGGATAGAATTTTAGCCATTATCGATAAAGTATTTATCAAGTCTGTTAGTAATGGTATATACGATGTTGAATACCGTACCGTGGGTGTCGAAGATCAGCAGATCAGGTGGGTAAGGGCTAAAGGCCAGGCATACTTTGACCAGAACGATGAACCTGTCAGGTTTGTTGGCTCAGTACTGGATATAACCGAACAAAAAGAGGATGAGCTTAGAAAGAATGATTTCATCGGTATGGTAAGTCATGAGTTGAAAACACCGCTCACTTCGCTGAAAGCGATAATTCAAATGGCTAACCTAAAGCTAAAAAATACCGATGACGCATTTTTAGCGGGCGCGATGGAAAAAGCAAATGTCCAGGTGAAGCGAATGACTAATATGATCAACGGGTTTCTTAATGTTTCAAGACTTGAATCCGCTAAACTTCAAATTGATAAGCACAAATTTGATCTGGCGGAAATGATCGAGGAAACTGTTAAAGAGATCAACCTAACAATTACGAGTCATGCCATTGAATTTGAGCGAATTAATACCGTTTTTGTAAACGCAGATCGTGATAAAATAATTTCTGTCGCTACAAATCTGATTAGCAACGCCATCAAATATTCACCGAAGGGAAAAGTAGTAGAAGTTAAATGTGAGGTGATTGGAGATAATGTTCAAGTTAGTGTTAAAGATGAAGGCATGGGCTTAAAACCACAGGATGTCAGTAAAGTGTTTGACCGGTATTTCCGTGTGGAAAGTAATCATACCAGGCATATTGCTGGCTTTGGTATCGGGTTATATTTAAGCGCAGAAATAATTCATCGCCACGACGGCAAAATATGGGTCGAAAGTGAATCCGATAATGGTTCCACTTTTTATTTCAGTCTGCCCATTTAACATTTTGAAGCTCATAATTAATTCAGAATTTTGATTTTTATATATCTTCCAAGTTGACAGCATTTCATCAAGAAATATGCTCTAATCCATTTAATAATCACCAAAAAATAAAATTATGCCTCTTAATTCATATATCACACTTGGCCATTCCGGTCTTAAGGTTAGCCCATTTTGCCTTGGAGGAATGACATTTGGAAATGATATGGGCTGGGGTTCCACTGTATCCGATTCAGAGGCTATTATTTCCCGCTACCTGGAAGATGGCGGTAACTTTCTGATCACAACCAAAACCATATGCAAATAACATTACCTGATCGCCATTACCGATTACGTTAACATTATTCCGTTTTAAAATTGATTCCATCAAATGCTAAGCTAAGATTACTGGATAATTTGAATATACAAAATTATAGTAATTTACAATGCGACATAAGTGATAAATGTATCATTTAATAAAGGCATTAAAGTTTTTACAGTTTGTTTGCGACAACATTTAAATTATGATCGGCAGAATCTGTTTTGGCTCGTTAGCAATCACTTCTTTGTTTTTTTTCTAAAGCCTGATCGGTTCTCGTTTGATGTGACCGCGGTGTAAGATCATGCCGAATTGTCGCATTGGTGTCCGTGATTTTAAATAACGCAGTTTTTTTCTGCTGCGTATCGCCGATTAACAGGGCGAGCCTTGGTAATATTGTGATGCCATTATCGAAGCAACCGTCCGCTTAGGTTTCCTATGGATTGTTGCCCTATTTTTCCGGGCTCAGGAATAGATCTTGCCAGCCCCTCGACCACCATTTAAACACTTTTGGGCGCGAAAATCATCCCGGCGCCAGGACGTTTATGTACTTCCATGTTGCTGTTTAGCAATTTCCTCCCAATTAATCACCATCGGGTTGGTCTTTCTAATCACATAGATCACGGCCACATCCCATTTCCGAGGTACTTACCACGCTCACTCGGCATCGGCTGTTTCTGCCGTTCGCCAAAAACCAAATATCCCAACTCTTCCACTCGCTTCAGATAGCCGTTAAAGGTCAGCCCAAGCTTCATCCTGTCGCTGTTATCATTAACGTCCATCCCCATAATTTCCCCATATTCTTGCAGGTTATCAAAGAAATAACCGATCACCTCCGCTTCATTGTCATTCTCAACTTCGTCGTTTTCAAAGCTGTAGGCATGAACTGCACCAACAATATCAACCAATTACTTTCCGGAAGTTATCCCGTGCATTACGTAAACCAAAAATGCCCATCCACCTAATAGGTGAGATATACATTATTGATAAAGTTATTAATTATACACCAGCTTTAATGATTGTTTCATTGTTTGCCATTGCAATATAGTTTGCAGTATCAAAAAAATTGGGTTCATCGGGATGAACCTTTGTTAAATAATTTTCTGAATTGAAGAAGGTGTTGAAATCCTCGAACGAGTCAAACGAGATTTCTACCACAGCATCGTATAAAGGCTTAGGAAAACCTTCAGCTACTATAGGGTGGTTAACTACATACTTTCTAACATAAAGTTCTGTCTCGGGAATGGAACAGAATAAAGAAGCGTGTTTGTTTTTGTGATAATCCACAAATTCTTCAAGGCTCATATCGGGTAGTTTTTGAACTAAAAACGTAAATTTGATCATTGTCTATTTATAATTATTTGAAACAAAATTATTTCATTACTTACCTCATAGCAAGTACGCACAAAGTTGTGCGTACTTGCTATGACAATTCATTGACCAAGCGATGTACCAAAAAAAAATCCCTATTAGAATTGAATGCGGCCTACACATATTCAAGGAACTTTTAAATGGCAAGTGGAAACTGATGCTTATCTATTATATTTCAGAGCAGGTAAAAAGACCAGGTGCATTGCAGAAGAAAATAGCGGTGGACAGGCGGGTAATGAATAAGCAATTGGATGAATTGGTAAAATATGGATTTGTAGATAAAATCTCTTTCGACACTAAAATCCCTAAAGTGGAATATAAGCTAACACCTCTGGGATTTAGTCTTTTGCCGATAATAAAAGATTTGGAGCAATGGGGCGAAAACAATAGAGCTGTTTTAGAGGAAGCGTTTAGTGAAAAACAATGACCGAATCATCTAAAAGCCGACACAAAGTACTACCTAAATTTACATACCTGATCGCAAGGATGCTTCCACCAAAAAAAACCTAGGGCAAAGGTGTGTATGGCTCTTTTACCTATATGACCAATCTTTACGCCTTCGGGATTAAATATAGTAAGACCATTGCCCGCAAGATAGAAATTCCCCCTGCTGCCGATCGTCATTCCATCAGCACCCTGGTTAATGATCTGGGTTTGGCCTCTGAGATCACCGTTTTATCAATGGTGTAACGGTATATTTTGTTCCGCTCAATATCTGCAACATATAGGTATTTGCCATCTGCTGAACCTACGATACCATTAGGCTTGGTTACATCTTCTGCCACAGGCCCTTCGGTGAAGGTAAACTGGCGGGAGATGAGTTTTAAACTATCCTGGCTGAACAGCTGGGCACTGACCTGCAATGAAGTAAGAGAAAAAAGCAGTACGCATAAAAAGGAAAAGAATAGCTTGCCTGAGTGATGTAGATTCATTTTGTAATTTATTGATAGATGGAGCTTTTGATGATTAAATGAGTATTGACAAGGTGGCTTAATAATTATTTTAATTCTATCTGGTTCTTACTTAAATAAGATTGAATTAAGAATTCATACTAAAGTCCTTTCCATCTGTCAATCCGAGTGGAACCTACTTCCATTTAATATTTAATTGTGCCCATTGTTTTGCAGACATGGTCTCTATTCCTTTCTGGAAATTAAATGTTTGGTCCAAACTCCAGGATACACCCGCCCCATTTCCAAAAATATGCTGGTACTTTTTTACAAAATTATTCGGATCATTTTTTAAGCCATTATCTAATTCACTGATGGTTATCACCTTGCGCTCAAACTTTTCATCGGATAGTGATTCTGCAATATCAGCTAATTGTCCATAGGTTATCGTGTCACCACCGATATAGACAATACGGTCTTGTATAACCGGCTCATTGAAAAATATCTCTGCTGTAAGTTTTCCTATATCTTCAGGAGTAGTTACCGTAACAGCAGTATCCCAACTGCCTAAAGCGTTTATAGTCTTAGTTTCTAAATTAACAACACCGAAAAAAGGTTCAAATAAGTAACTTGTAAATAAACCGGTAGAAATAATAACCCACTTTGTATGTTTTTGTGATCGAAGAAGCTGTCGTACATCAAGTTGCTCATCAAAAAGATCTTGGGCACTACCCCGGCCAATTATCTCAAAATCAACCCCGAATTGCCAGGGAAAATAGCGTTTGACGCAAGCGTCAAGTACGGCTCTTGTAAGTTTGAGCTGAAATCCACCGGCACCACTTCCATAACCTGTACAAGAGACAATAGCATCGAATGCTTTAAAAATCTGAATAAGTTCGGAAGAAGGAGATGTCAGATCTCCTTCCAGCAATTCTACCCCCAGTTCCTTAAGCTCGTCAATATTGCGCTTTTTTTCAATATCCGTTGAATTAATGGTGGACTGACGCAGTAGTACAGTGATTTTTGTATGGGGTAAGTGTTTTGACCTTTTTACTAAGTTGCGTATCACCGGCATTCCTAGTTCGCCCGCGCCTAACACTAAAATTGAT
>NZ_MPPL01000001.1:5747302-5754010 GCF_001911425.1 Mucilaginibacter polytrichastri
GTTATTGTTCGATCAATAAGATATATTCTAAATGACCTGCATGGGCAAAGGTAAAGCATTCAAAAGACACTAACAATGAGGTACATATATGTGTGCTAGTTACCTATAGGTTAGTTTTCTTTAAATGAGTATATTAATTTTTATATAATCTACTATTGGTAAATTAAGCTTTTGTGAAACACTCCTTATGCGTAATAATTATGGTGAATTTATAAACCGGTATCCATTGAGAAATATTATCACCTTTGACAAATAATACGCTTCATAAATTTACAAAGATGGATAGTTATATAATTGATGATAAAATAAACAAGGCCTGGGATGACATCTGCAAGGTATTAAACAAAGATCAGGACGAACTTAAGAGAGATATATTGAATCATGTTGGTAATAAATGGTCCTTATTTATCATACATGCTTTAGGAGTAGATGGGCGAATGCGTTTTTCCGCATTACAGCAACATATCGATGGCATAAGTCAAAAGATGTTAACCAAATGTCTCCGCGAACTGGAACGGGACGGATTGATAAGCCGAAGTATTTATCCGGAAGTACCTCCAAGAGTAGAATATGAATTGACACATCTGGGTAAAGGTTTGCTTATTCAAGTAACCCCGCTTTGGTTTTGGATTGCCAGTAACATTAAGGATTTCAAAGAGGCGCGAAGCAACTATATTAAATAGAAATTTCGTTTATAATTACGGCGAGAAGGCTAATACATAAAATACGGCTCAATAACGCCGAAAAGCAAAAGTGCTGGGATTGGGAAATATACAAAGGCTTCTGTTTTTAAGTTGGAAATGGAACCTGAAGCAACTTGTACAGATTTGTAGTTGTTTTACAAAATATTTCAATTTAGTTTTATGCCTCCCAACTTAATCATCACATCAATGGAAAAAAATGACTACAAAGAACAACCCGGAAAGTATACTATTATTGCGTGGGTTGGTTTATTAACTGGTACACTTGATGCTGTGGCGGCTATCCTATCGGCTCACAAAATGCCGGTGGTGACCGTTTTTAAATTTATTGCAAGCGGAATATTCGGGAAAGCAGCATTTGCCGGGGGATTTGAAATGGTTGCCGCAGGTATTTTTTTTCACTACCTCATAGCTTGTTCAATTACAGCAGTCCTTTTTGTGTTGTACCCTATGTTTATTTCATTTTTAAAGAGCAAATATGTGGTAGCTGTGGTGTTCGCGTTGATTGCCTGGGTTATCACCCACTTAGTCATAGTCCCTTTAAGCCGCATTGGGTGGAGTCACATGGATATTGGCGGAACAGCTATCTCCATAGGGATTTTAATTATAACCATCGGCCTGCCAATTGCGCTGATTGCGGACAGGTATTTTGTTAGTAAAAAGTAGAAAGTATAAAGCAGAAAGGCAAACAACTGGGATAACTACGGGTACAACTTAAATAAACTATAAAATGAATTTTTCCCAACTCTTTCTGACTTTACTTCTCACTTCAACATCAAAATTTGAAATGCCGACCTCTCGACGGTTGTAAGCCTTAAGAATATTATCGCCCGAACAAAGGTATTGATTAAGCTTTCGGCGGGCTGCCACCAATCCCGCAGCATTGTTTTCCTGTTGCAATTCCAACAAAAACCGATTATAAATTGCTTTCTTTTTAATTTTTACATTTTTTACTATTTTCTTGCTGTTGACCTAACTTTTAAACTTCATTGCCAGGTGAACCCTGTTGTAATCGCCAAAACAATAGCTTCCAAAGCAAATTGCCCTTCACTTGAAAGGTCGGCTTTGAAAGCGCCTTTGTGCAACAGCATATGAAATACGGGCATAAACGATTGATATTTAATAGCTAATACAATTAAAGCAAACAGTAAGTATTTTAACCATTGTTTTTTTGAAAGTTGATTCAGTGTTAAAATTGCCTTTTATCATAGAAGCGTAATATCAATGGATCTCATAAACTTATTGATCTCATAAACTTATTTGATCCGTTCTAATTCCTCTTTATTACTTTGAGCCTTTTTAGGTGCGATTGCTTTCCACCCAAATTTATAAGACAGACTTAAATTAAATCGGCGGTTTTCGTTACGGTTGTAGTAGGTGCCATACAAACCTTTAAACTGGTTGACACCCTGGTTGATGTAAGTATAGAAAATATCTGTTACCCCTAATTTGATAGTGGCCTAATTATTCCATAAGCTGTATTTAAACGCCGCATCCGCATGGTACTTGCTATTTATGGTACGGGCGAGTACCACCCGTTTTGATTTGTAAAGATTCGGTATTTCTAATGATAGTTTTGAATTGGGCTGAAAAGTGTTGAGAATATTAAAGTTATATCCGGCACGCTGAACATCGATGAAAGTGCCCAGATACGGTGTTTGGTAACGGTCATAAGTAGCATCTCCGTTTGCTGTCAAACTCCACCATTTTAACAGTCCTTATTGTAGCTGATTGATAAATTCCAGGTATTATATTGTTTAAAATTGTTAATTGTTTGTTTGGTCGCACCGCTACTATCGGCCAGCGATGTGAAGTAATTGTAATAATCGCTTGTCCGGCTATAACCCAGGCTAATATTCAGATCTGTATGGTAGTTGTAATTCAATTCCAAAGAATGTGTGGTTTCCGGTTTTAAAAGCGGGTTTCCCAAGGTGTAAAAATAAGGTGATGAATAATCGAGGAACGGGTTCAGATCCTCAAAGCTTGGACGCCCGATTCGGCGACTATAAGAAAAATTCAAGGTGTTTTGCCTGAAATTGTGCAGTATAAAAAGACTGGGGAATAATTGCAGGTAATCACGGCCTACGGTTTGGCCGGTAGCAACGGACTTAATCGTATGCCTTCGTCATAATTGGTTTTTCTGCGTCAAACCTTCGGAGGCTTTATTATCAGCAATTAAAGGTGCTAACAATTATAAAATTCAATTTAGCCAAACTTCGGCTTATGTTAGCCTAAACGCGGTAATATTGATCTCTTATGAATAATCTAAAATCTATAAAAAAGAAAATACTCCCACCGAATTAGATTACGAAAGATTTAATAATAAGATCTTTGTGGTGTCCCTTGAGGCCAGGCGTTAGCTGTATATATTCGTCAAAAGTATGCCGCTTTAATCCTTGATTAAATTTATCTATAATACCTCTCTAATTTAAGACGCTTTTCTGTCGGCATTCATTATAGTGTCCACATTTCCAGGATATTCTTCCGGAATCGCACTAACTTTATTCAGAACGGACAGCTCTTGTTGTGAGAACTTGATATCTAATGCCTTTAAGTTATCTGTCAGCTGACTGATTTTGGTGGCTCCGATGATGATAGAGCTAACCACTGGCTGGTGTAGTAACCATGCTAAGGATAACTGAGCAAATGAACTATTCTTTTCCAAGGTCATCGGTTTCATCGCTTCTAAAACAGCTTGCAAGCGATCCTGGTTAATAAATTGCTGTTTAAAATTATCAATTCTGCCGTTTCCTTTTTCTTTGACGTCTTTTTGGTACTTACCTGTTAGCCATCCGCTCGCCAGGGGACTCCAAACCATAAGGCCTACTTTCTGATCGGACAGGAGCGGGATCATTTCACGCTCTAATTCACGGCCAACGATAGTGTAGTTTGCCTGTAAAGAAGCGAAGCGCTCCAACTTATTGTATTGGGCGTGAGCCAGTGTTTTCATGAGGTTCCATGCAGTCATATTACTGGCTCCGGTATACCGCACTTTGCCGCTTTTAACCAGCGTATCCAAGGTTTCCAGCGTTTCTTCTATCGGTGTTAATGGATCTGCACTATGGATCTGATACAAGTCAATATAGTCCGTTTTTAGTCTTTTCAAACTCGCTTCCAGCTGCTGAATAATATGTTTGCGGGAAAGTCCCCGGTCGTTGACACCGCTGCCCATGCCACCTCTTACTTTTGTTGCAAGCACCAGATCATCCCGGTTGATTGACAGGTTTTTAATAGCCTGCCCAATCATTACTTCAGATAACCCTTATGAGTATACATTGGCCGTATCGATAAAATTGATTCCATTTTCTATAGAAACCTTAAATTGTTCGTCTACAGCCGCCTGATCCAAAGTTCCCATAACCTTAAAAAAACCCTTCCCACCGTAGTTCATGGTGCCTAAACTCATCACAGATACCTTTAAACCTGTGTCCCCTAACGTTCTATAATTCATAATTGTTAATTGAAAGATTGCCTGTACTCCAGCGGAGACATGTTGGTTTTGTTTTTAAACAGTTTACTAAAGGATTGCGGAAACTCAAACCCTAAGCTGAACGCAATTTCACTGACAGACAAATTCGTATTAGCAAGGATTTCTTTTGCTTTGTCAATAAGTTTATTGTGGATGTGTTGCTGCGTATTCTGCCCCGTTGTTGCGCGCAGCATATCACTCAAGTAACTGGCAGATACATTCAATTCTTTCGCTAAATTGTTAACGGTTATTAAGCCGCTCAGTGAATCTTTATCAAAATGATCAGTTAACTTTTTTTCAAAATTTGAAAGCAGGTCATTATTGGCCATTTTCCTGGTGACGAACTGACGGTTATAAAACCTGTTGCAATAATTCAACAGCAGGTCCAGGTTTGATACGATGACATCCGCGCTAAAATTGTCGATCCTGGATTCGTATTCATTTTGAATATTCCGTACTAAACCCTCGATCAGCTTTTCCTCTTCCTCGGAGAGGTGAAGCGCCTCATTAACTTCGTAAGAAAAGAAACCATAATTTTTAATGGACTTACCTAAAGGATAGTTCCTGATCAGGTCGGGATGAAACATCAGCGACCAGCCATCCTTATCCCTTTCATCGCCCTGGTCAACGGCAATAATTTGGTTAGGGGCAGCAAAGGTCATTGTCCCATTGTCAAAATCATAATACTTGCGGCCATACCTTAATTGTCCGTGAAAACTTCTTTTGATGGAGATATTATAGAAATTTAGAACCAAGCGATGAATACCCGTTCCCGAGACAGGTGGCTCATCTGCATGATTGATTAACGTGATCAGTGGGTTTTTTGGTGCGGGCAATGAAAGTAACCGGTGCACTTCTGAAACGGAATTGATGGTTTTGACGGGAGTTTCCTGTTTACTCATAATAATTATTGATAAATCAGAAAAGCCTAAACAGGCTCTTCTGATTGAAAGTTTTGACTACGGAATTATATCTCACTTAAAGCCACCGGACACTTCAATGAATTGGCCAGTAATGATGTATGAATCATCAGAGGCAAGAAAAACGGCCATTTTCCCTATATCATTAGGGGTAGCCATACGCCCCATTGCACTTCTGGCAATCATTGCTTTAATGGGCTCTGATTCCGCATCTGCTCCAAGTTTAGCTACGCCTTCTGTGAAAACACCTCCAGGCTGGATGGCATTTACACGGATCTTATGCGGGGCTAATTCCTGCGACAAAGCCCTGGTAATAGAATCAACCGCGCCTTTAGAGGCTGCGTAGGCTACGGAATACGGTTCAGGCCTTATACTGGCGAATGAACTGATGTTAATGATACTCCCCCCTTTACTGCTTAAAAACTTTACTGCTTCCTGGGTAGTCAGCAAGATTCCTAAAACATTGATATCAAAAATCCTTCGATACGATTCTTCCGTAAACTGATCTAATAATGCAAACTCGTAAATGCCCGCATTGTTTACCAGTACATCAAATCCCCCGAATTCTTTTATGGTTTCCTGGAAAAGGTTTACTACATCCGCTTGTTTTGACATATCACCCTGAACCGCAATAGCGTTTCCGCCGTTTTCTTTAATTTCTGTTACGACCTGTTCTGCGCTTTCTTTACCGGATGCATAATTCACAACAACTGTCGCACCTGCTGCTGCCATTTGTTTTGCAATTCCAGCGCCAATGCCTTTTGAGGCGCCAGTTACAATCACAACTTTATTCTCTAATTTATCGCTCATTTTGCTTTTGATTTTGTTAACTCAAAGATCTGATGTTAATAATGCTAAAAAGTGTCCAAAACAAAGCTAATTGTGTTCAAAACAGGTATTAGAATGTGGTAAAACTAAGATGGTGGACATACCGGAGCCATTGATCACCGCGTTCCGGAACTGCGAATAATTGATTCCGCGACACGTTGACCATATCAATTCTAAATTGCCTTTTTCTAAAGTGTCTACACAATTGGGTGCTCTACATCCTACGGAATCGCATGGTCAAGCCTTCCGGAATGTCCAAATATGCCCATAACTGGATTTTTTTCATAAAGCTAAAAATTTTTAGCGAGCGGTTGGGCCGGTTTATGTGCCAAAACACTAACCGCTCCATCTTCCTGGCCGTTGCCTCCGGCCCGCGCTATCCGCTGTATCTGCTCCGCAGGATGCCGCTGCTATCGGCTAACGGGAGTTAAGCGTTTGGGATTTTAATGTACCCATTTTTTAGGCGAAACGGGTAAAAAGCGCAGCTAAGGTCGAGCTCCGAATGCTTCGTTGGGGTGGTCAAAAGACTACGGCATAATGGCCCGCTCGCTACGCTCACAGCCCACCCTTCGGGACTTATTCCGTTTCCTTTTGCCTTGAAACGGGCTCTCTTTTTTGCTTTCTTTTTTCCCTTTTTCTTTTAAAAAATACAAACACAGGGACACGGACGAAAGGAAGAAACAACAAAAAAATAGTTCACTAAAAATCCAAAAAATGGAAATCACAGGAAGAGTGGTAGCAAACGCAGCCGTAAGGACTACCAAAACAGACAAAAAAGTAACAGCCTTTA
>NZ_MPPL01000001.1:5754783-5756580 GCF_001911425.1 Mucilaginibacter polytrichastri
CGGAAGGGATTACAGTATCGTACAAAACCGGGATGCATTCAGCTTCTTTGACGCCATCGTGGGCGGGGACGGGATGCAATATGAAACTGCAGGGGCTTTAGGCAACGGGGAGCGTATTTTCATTACCGCCAAACTTCCCGGCTACATCAAGGTAGGTAGCGATGATTATATCGAAAAATACCTGTTCCTGACCACTTCGCACGATGGCTCGGGCAGTATCACCGCAGCATTTACACCAATCAGAATAGTTTGCCAAAATACGCTAAGTGCTGCACTCCGTAACAGTTCCAATACGATTAAGATACGCCACACGGGCAACGCAGAGGACAGGCTAAAGGAAGCCCACAAGGTCATGGGCATTTCTAACAAAATGGCTGATGAACTGGACGGCCTTTTTAACCAATGGACAAAGGTGCGCATTACCGATAAGGATGTAATGAAGCTGATACAGCAAGCAATGGCACCGAGCAAAGAAGTATTAAAGAGCCTGAAAACGGGCGAGGAACTTTCGACCGTGTTTAAAAATATCTGCGATAACGCTTTTATGTACGCAATGGCAAGCCCTACCCAACAGACCGAAACTACCAAAGGGACATTGTTCGGGGCATACAACGCCATTACCGGCTACTTCCAAAATGTAAAGGAATACAAGGACGATGAAGCCAAAGTAAAATCCATCATCGGCGGTACAGGCCAATTGCGCACACAGGCTGCATTTGATTTATGCCTCGGCTACGCCAAAAGCGGTGAAGAAGCATTAACCCTCAACTGATAATCATAAGGGGGAGCAATCCCCCTCATTTTACAACCATAGCAGATGGAAACCAAAAGTAACATACCCAAATGGGTAATCAGGGAAGCCGTAACAGATTGTAAGGATGTACACGAGTTTGCCTATAAATACCGCAAGCCGGACAGGTTTACAGGACGTGGCGAGGAAAACGAACAGGCCATTATGAAAACTCACCTTGACGAAATCGCAAGGCTTGGCTACACGATCATTTCACACCACGACAATATCACAGGCAGAATAGTAGCCTTTATTCCACTAACCATTTAACAGAACAGCAAATGAAAACATTACACAGTTTCACGAATGTAGATAAGGCCAAATTATTACATGCCTTATTCATCCACGAAATGCCCGGCTTTTTAACCTACGCCGGGCAGCTTTACGCATACATGCGGGACAATCCCGAAGAAGTACGCAAGGTTTGGAAAAATCAACTATTCGGCGTGGATTTTTGGGTTCAGCTTGCCGAAGATGCCGACCGTAAAATCAAAAAATACGGCAAGCAACTGGAAAAAAGCAGCAGCCTGTTTGCCGACCAGTTATTTGATGGCTACGGAGCGCTATTCCTGCACCACTGCCTGACGAATTACACCGAACAGGGCAAGCACAGCGACCCGAAATTCAAAACAGCAGTAGAACTTTTCTTCAATCCTTAACCCGCTATGAAAATCCTAACAAAATTGAAAGAAGTGCTGACGGTTTCCAGTAGACAGGATGATACTATAGTTAGCTATTCCGATAATCTCAAAGTAGTGTACAAACACAATGACGTTGGCGTATCAATCGACTATTACCGCCGGGGACAGGACGAGCCTTTCAGGGCAGATCAAGTATTGTTCACAGATTAAATTAAAACAAACGGCAGGTATGGCATCTGCACAATTATCCGAAAATCAAATTCAGCAACGATGAAAACGATAACACTCAAACTATACAACTTTAACCAACTGGACAAGGAAGCCAGGCAAAAAGCCCTGACCACTTATCAGGATTTAAATATCGGT
>NZ_MPPL01000002.1:0-78097 GCF_001911425.1 Mucilaginibacter polytrichastri
CAGGAGATCAGGAGTTCGCCGAATAGCTTTTAGGGGTCAAATTCCCCGGCGGCCACGGCGGAGCCGTGGCCATTGGTAAGTTATGGTCATTTTTGGTCATCCCAGTTTAAGTTGCTGGTTTATTTTCAGACCATTGAACAATGGCGGGGGTAGGTTACAGCTTCAGGCAAGAGGTTTATAGCTTTCGCTGTTTCCGAATGAAACGGCTATTCGTAATGGCCTTAAACATAAAGTCCCGCCGATGACGGCAGGACTTTCCCAAAACAGTTGTTAACTGTGATTATTTCGTGTTCTTCTTTTCTGTTACAGCAGTCCGCACTTCCTGTGCCGTGGCCTTGATTTGTTGCATGGCATTTCGCAGCCTGGTGCCTGCAGCGTTATTGCCACTTTCGAATTTCGCTGCATCGGCC
Organism: Mucilaginibacter polytrichastri; assembly: GCF_001911425.1. Taxonomy (GTDB): domain Bacteria; phylum Bacteroidota; class Bacteroidia; order Sphingobacteriales; family Sphingobacteriaceae; genus Mucilaginibacter; species Mucilaginibacter polytrichastri. The sequence continues at coordinate 411 of NZ_MPPL01000002.1, forward strand.
TCCGCTGAGGCAATGAGTTCTTTTAATTTGGTGATCTGTTCCATCGGGAATTTAATTGAAATAAATTATCGTTTTTGAATGGGCAAAGATAAGTTTTCGCATGAAATAGTACACGAGCCGGGTAGGCGTCTGTTTCCGGGGATGTTGACCATGTAATTCCAGGCCAAACTGACCAGGGGTTTCCATCGCAGCAGCAGCAGCAGCCATTTTTCTCTGGATGAATATTCCCTCCGAGGGTTACGCGACAAAGATCGTCGCCTTTACATGGAACGATATCTGCCGGCGTTTATTTGTGTGATGGATCCGAGACATCAAGATTGCGACTTTCTTAAGCCATTGCTTTTCATCTTACTTAAGAATTCCGGTGTGACGCCAATATAACCGGCGATGTACTTTTGTGGTAATTTCATCATCAGGTCGGGATATTTGTTATAGAAATTCCAATAGCGTTCTTCTGCACTGAGGCTGAGAATTTCCATCGTGCGTGCCTGAAGATCAATTAATGCACGTTCAGTCAAAATCCGGAAGTATTTTTCGAAAACTGCACCTGATAGCAACAGCCTTTCTTTAGTCTCCTTTGTGAAAAATAGGATTTCCGTATCAACTATAGCCTGGATGTTCAGCTGGCTCGGTTTGTCATGGTAGAAGCTCTGCAAATTTCCTGTCCACCAGCCAGGCGTTGAAAATGCAAGAATGTGCTCTATCCCTTTGTTGTTTATTAGGTAAGTCCTTAGGCACCCGCTTAATATAAAGCAACTCATGGCTGCTATTCCACCTTCATGGAGTAGGTATTGATTCTTTTTTACCTTTTTATACTGAGCCAGGGAATTTAGTACCAAGACTTCATCCTCGCTCAAACTCACATAGTTTTTGACATGGTTTTCGAGGGAGGCGGTGTCAAATTTTGGATCAGTCATCAGGGTAAGTCTAGTTATTTCTTAATCTAGGTTAAGTCAATTCAATAAGGTACATTATTTCAGTGACGCATGCGAAGGTCTAATTTTGTGCCAGTAAATAACTAAAACTTTTAAAAATAAATTTATGAAAAAATTAATCAAATCATCAGTTCTAAAAGCGCTATCGATCATATTCGTTTTAAGCGTGAGTTTTACAGTAGCTAACGCACAGCAGAAAAAAACTACGCTGATCAATCCGGATGATGCTGTTTTCTTATTTGTCGACCATCAAAGTGGTTTAGTTCAAACCGTTCACAGTATGCCGGTTGGAGAATTAAGGAACAATCTAACCGCTCTTGCAAAAGCATCCGAACTCTTGCACATCCCCGCCATTTATACTGCATCAGTTCCGACAGGACCAAACGGTCCTACACTTCCTGAGATAAAAGACAATGCACCGAATGCAAAGTATGTTATCCGACAGGGAGAAATCAATGCCTGGGATAGCAAAGAATTCGTTAATGCAGTTAAAGCTACAGGTAAGAAGACCATCATTATCTCCGGTATGTGGACCAGCGTATGTGTAGTGTATCCTGCCTTGTCTGCTCTTGGAGAAGGCTATACTGTTTATGCAGTTGCCGATGCCAGTGGAGATATCACGCCTGAAGCTCATAACCTGGCTATGCTACGCTTAACCCAGGCAGGCGCTATCCCGGTAACCTGTGGTGCCGTGCTTCCAGAATTGATGAAAGACTGGAGAAGGAAAGAAGCCGGAGATTTTGCTAAAATACTGGCACAAATGGTACCTAATTTCCAGGCTGTTATTGAGCAATACTATAAAGCTCAGGAAGTTGCAAAATCAGTAAAATAATATGTAATCCTGTATCCTAAGGATACATTAAATTCCGACCAATAAGAAATGGTTGCTTTTATAAAAGCAACCATTTTTTTAAACCACCATTGCAATTATATATACGGCTTAATAAGTTTAATACCAAATTTGTACGGCATTTTTTGAAATTCATCAGTCATTAAAATTCAGATTTCAAGCATTATATAATCATCATACAAAAGGTGAATTTGAAGAAAGAAGTTACATACAATTAAAATCAGTAACAATTCAATAACATTAAAAAGGGACAAAAAATAATATAAATATTAAAAAAAGAAGATCAGTTTAACAGGACAATATTGCCCTCGACATTAAAATGGATGTTCACGGCGATGGTTTCATAAAAACATACGGTATTGAAAATGCATTGCAAACGCCTAGATTACGACAGCTGGTAGACAGTGATATACCGCTGGCTATTACGACGGACGGATTCAGGGCCGCCTCATACAATCCCTGGATTGGTATTAGCTGGATGATTACCGGTAAGTCTGTATCAGGGTCTGAAATACTGGCGGTGGACAAACGTTTGACAAGAGAGGAAGCTCTCAAATTATTTACAGTAGGTCCAACATGGATCGAGCATAGTGATAGTGAGCTGGGCAAATTGTTCCCGGCAACCTGGCAGATTTTATACTGCTAAATAAAGATTACTTCACGATACCTGATGACGAAATAAAAACCACTTGCCAGCATTTCTACAGAAGTGCAAATGAGAGATGATGATTTAAGATGACCTAACTTTTTTGAAGTGAAAAAATATCCGAAGATGATCTTCAAAAGCACCTCAATAAAAAAGCTTGGTAAAGACAGATATAAACTTCAGGGTAATCTCACCGTTCATGGGGTTACAAGGTCTGTGTCAATAGATCTATGGTATAGGGGTATGGCAACGAACCCAATGAACAAAATTACTTCTGCTGGTTTTCAGTTGACGGGAAATTTAAAACGTTCTGACTTTGCCATTGGTTCAAAATTCCCACCGCCAATTATAGCCGACGATGTGGACATAAAAAGCTGACGGAGAATTTATCAAAAAATAAAATAACTGATTCTGCTTTCTATTTTCAAATAATTAGAATCAGAAGCACTAAACAATGAAAACAATTATAAATCGATGAAATTTATAAACAAAATAAATATGAATTGCCACCTGATTTGGTCAATTGTTATATTGTCAATGGTGTGCTCCGCCAAGGCATCGGCGCAAGACCCTGTTTTACCAGCCACAAATCTGGGGATGGCAAACGTTTTTGACGGAATGGGCGGTAAACCTGGCTTCGTCTATCAGGGATATGTACAGGTATTCCAGACCAGAAAGGTTTACGGTGATCAGGGTCAGGATACACATTCAGATTTGAAAATCAACTCCATTGTGCAGATCAACCAGTTGCTCTACCAAACACCTATAAAGGTTTTTGGTGGGGAGCTAGCATTTATGCTCATGTTGCCTGTTGTGCAAATCAATGCCTCTAATTCTGGAGGCCCCTCACCAAGTGTAAATTCTAGTGTACTGGGAGACGTTATACAGGGTACGGCGGTTCAATGGTCGGGGAAGAAGTTATTTGGTAAACCCTTCTCTCACCGTGCCGAACTGACTGTTGCGCTTCCAGTGGGTAGTTATGACAAAAAATATAATATTAATGCTTCCTCTCATGCTTATACGATTGGCGCCTCTCATGCCTTTACCCTTATGGTTAATGATAAGGTGAGCATAAGTTCAAGAAATCAATTTAATTATAACACTCGCGTTATTGGTCAAAAGGCTAAAGCTGGTGCCTTTTATAATGGAAACTATGCGTTAGATTATGCCGTATTCCCAAATCTACGGGTTGAGGCCGTAGGTTATCTTCTGGCACAGCTGAATCAAGATAGCTATGACGGGAACAACAACTATTATCAACAGCAATTTGGCATCGATGACACCAGGGAACGGGTGCTGGGCTTCGGTCCGGGGTTGGCTTATTTTACCAAGGGTGGAGCACTGATAGAAGCGAAAGCTTTTTTTGAAACGGCTGGTAAGAACCGTGTAATAGGTTATCGGCCTACAGTAAGGATTGCAATTCCACTCAATTGAACAGGAAGATACTATTTATATCTACTCTTGAAGCCAGTAAAATATGCTGTAAAAATGACTATCAATCATCAAACTTAAATACGTAAAATAACCAATAATTGTAAATGTATTAATTATGGTAGATATCGTTATTGAATCCAGGCAGGCAATAATAACTCCTGGCTTTTCGGTAAAGCGCATTCTGCCATCCGGCTAAGAAGAACAGTAGGGCCTTTCATCTTTATGGACCATGCCGGAAGATCATTCCAGACCTGCCGGCGGCCCTCCTCCGGGTTAACTGTCCTGATTACCGTGCATACAATTAAAATCAGTAACCATTCAATAACATTAAAAAGGTAAATAAAAATGATACAAATATTAAAAAAAGCAGACCAGTTCAACAGAACCATATTCAATGGTAATTTCATTGCCAACAAACCGGTAGCGAGCGGAGCAACGGATAATGTCAAACCTTATTCCAATATATTTTATTGGAGCCATGCACGGGCGATTGATCAAAGCGAGTTTGGATTGCACCCGCACGAGGGGTTTGAGATAATGACTTTTATTTTAGAAGGAAGTGTAGCACATTACGACACGGCAACACAAGTTTGGACACCGTTAGAAGCAGGAGATTTCCAAGTTATTCAATCAAACAGCGGACTTCAGCACTCGGAGCGAATTACGAAGGGAACACGAAACTTCCAGGTTTGGTTTGATCCTGATTTTTATGAAGCAGTAAAAAAAGCGCCAGCATATACAGATTATCATAGTAAAGATTTTAAACCGATCATTGAAAATGGAATTAAAACAATTATTTATGTGGGAAAAGGAAGCATTGCCAATGTGCTTACGCCGGGTTTATCAATCAAACGTCTTTTTTTCGATCAGAAAAGCAAGTATAATTTACAATTAAATAAAAATAGTAGTTATACCTTTTATGTTTTAAAAGGCGATGCCAAAATAGATGGAAAGGCTTTAACAGCAGATGATGCAGTTCGAATCTCCAATCTTGAAAACCTGGAAGTGGAGTTTGAGGTAGACGGTGAATTGTTTTACATCGAAACGCCTTCAGTTCCAGATTATAAAACGGTTTGGAGCTAATTATATAATTTTACTATCATGGAAATAGGAATAGACAGTTTTGCTTCGGCAATGTATGGTACCCATAACACATTAAGCAGTGTGGATGCTATGGAACAATTGCTCGATAGGATCGAGCTGGCCGATCAGGTCGGGCTTGATGTTTTTGGTATAGGTGAACACCACAAAAAAGAGTTTTTAGATTCGGCGACGGCTATTATCCTGGGTGCAGCCGCTGCAAGAACCAAACGCATACGCTTAACAAGCGCTGTAACCGTTTTAAGCGCTGCTGATCCTGTCCGCGTTTATCAAAATTTCGCAACGCTTGATCTGATATCTAAGGGACGGGCAGAGATCGTCGTTGGCCGTGGTTCGTCCATTGAAGCTTACCCTTTATTCGGATTTGAACTTAAGGACTATGACCAATTGTTCAAGGAAAAACTGGGCTTATTACTGCAAATACGCGACAATGAATTTGTCACCTGGTCCGGCAGGTTCCGGCCTGCCCTAAATAACCTGCCGGTTTATCCGAGGCCTCTGCAGGAAAAGTTACCGGTTTGGCTGGGTGTCGGCGGTACGCCGGAATCTTTTGTTAGAGCCGGAACTCTTGGTTTACCGTTAATGGTGGCTGTAATCGGCGGTGAAACACACCGCTTTCGTCCGCTGATTGACCTGTACCGGAAGGCCGGCACAGCGGCAGGCTTTAAACCCGGGGAACTGAGAGTGGGGTTGCATTCACCCGGATATGTTGGGGCAACCAATGAGAAAGCAATCGCTGATTATTACCCAGGTTATGCGGAACTTTGGACCAGATTGGGAAAGGAACGCGGATGGCCACCGGTCACAAGGCCGCATTTCGATTCGCTTACTGCCCCAAAAGGTGTCCTTGTGGTAGGCGGACCTGAGCAGGTTGCTGAAAAAATACTGAGACACAGCGAGGCATTGGGTGGGATTTCAAGGTTTACTTTCCAAATGGATAATGCAGGGCTGACCCATGCCCAGTTAATGCAGTCGATTGAATTGATCGGAACGAAGGTTATCCCGCTGATCAAAAAGGAACGCTTATAATAATATAGATTTTAGACCATATTAATTAAATCAACGACCTATGCTAGATATTGTGATTCAAGCCCGTGATGCCGCTATCAGTGAGTCTATGAAGGTAAAACGCATCCTTCCGTTCAGGTTACACCGCATGGTAGGCCCATTTATTTTTATGGATCATGCCGGGCCTATTTTGAACACGCCCCCGATAGTATCATCGTTGGATGTACTGCCGCATCCACACATCGGGTTATCCACCGTCAGCTACCTTTTTGGCGGGCAGATCATGCACCGCGACAGTACGGGCGTTGAACAGATCATTCTCCCGGGTGAGGTAAACTGGATGACCGCCGGCAGCGGCATTTCCCATTCTGAAAGGTTTGAAGATCCGGCAGCATTAGCAGGCGGAAAATTGGAAATGATACAAACATGGGTTGCACTACCTGAGAAAGACGAAGAATCGGCACCCGTTTTCAATAACTATACGCCGGACCAGTTGCCGGTATTTACGGACAAGGGTGTCTGGATGCGTCTTATTGCAGGGAGTGCCTACGGGCTTGGCAACGAGGTCAAGACAAACTCTCCGCTGTTTTACCTGCATGTGGTACTTGAGCAGGGGGCAAGGTTTGGCCTTCCATTGGAACATGCTGAACGGGGTTTTTATATTGTAAAAGGAAGTGTCGAGTTGTCGGGTATTACCTACCCTGCGGGACAGATGCTAGTTTTTACCAAAGGCGTCGATCCGGTGATCCTGGCAAAGGAAAACAGTACTTTAATGATGCTGGGCGGCGAACCGTTGGGGGAAAGATTTATCTGGTGGAATTTTGTTTCTTCCCGCAAAGAACGCATTGAGCAAGCCAAAGAAGACTGGAAGCAGGGCCGTATTGTATTGCCGCCAACTGACAACAAGGAATTCATTCCGCTACCGGATGACAAATATAATGCATCACCAAAACCGGAACCGCTTTCATAAGGTGGCATGTTCCAGATGAAACAGTTAAAAGCAAGCAGCTTAATAGCAGTTAAAAAAATAATTACTGTAGTCTTCCTGTTTTTATTTATAATGGTTTGCGTTCCGCTTAAGGTATTGGCCCAACATCCTGACTCTTTGCGTACCGGGTATATGGCAGATGCCGCTGAAGAATACTGGCCCAAAACGAGTTCAAATAACATGCTGGACAATATTAAACATATTTCGGTCAGAGGTGATAAAAGTTTTATCTCACTGGGCGGTTCTGCAAGGGAAGTTTATGAATATTTCGATAATTATCTCTGGGGCATTGGCCCCCAGGATAAAAACGGTTATCTTCTTAACCGTTTTTTAGTTCATGTAGATTACCGGTATAACAGCCATTTTAGGCTGTTTGGAGAATTGGAATCAAGCTTTGTTAATGGTAGAAATGGAGGCCCACGGCCCGTTCAGGATCTGAACAAGCTCGCTTCAACGGAACTTTTTGCCGAATATAATTTCAAAATAGATACCGTCACCCGCTTAAGCCTGCGACTGGGCGTGCAAGCGCTGAATTACGGCCTGGGGACCTTACTGGACATTCGCGACGCCAATGTACGCAGGTCTTTTGCCGGGGGAAAATTCATCATCAAAACAGGCAAGGATCGTATTGATCTGTTCGCAATGAAGCTTATGAAAACAAATCCGGGATTATTTGACGATGGGGTTGATCCTGATCAGCGGATCGCAGGCGCATGGTATACAAGAACTAACCCCGCAGCAGTTATTTCCAAGCTGGAAGCGTATTATCTTTATACGGATCGCAGCCCGGTTGCCTTTGCCCAGGGAACAGGCAGAGAACAAAGACATACAGCAGGAGGTAGTACCTTGCTGACTTTTGGAAACTGGAATTTATACACAGAAGGTGTTTTGCAGTTCGGCACTTTTAACCGTGACCGCATATTCGCCTGGAAATGGGTGCAAACATTTACTTACCAGGACCTTGTCGCAAGGTTAAAGCCAATATTTGCCTTACAGACGGCCATGTCCAGCGGTGACCAAAATCCTAATGATGGAACTCTGGGAACATTTAACCCGATCTATCCGAAAGCCATTTATTATGGGTACATTGATAATGTAGGGTCAGCCAATATTTTAGTGGTGCATTTAAAAAGCGGGCTGGATCTTTCAAAAAAAATTAGCCTGACGGGGGACTATTATTGCTTCTGGCGCGAATCCGCCGAGGATGGCATTTATGGGCCTTCAGGAACATCATTACTTCATTCAACCAATAACCAAAAGCGGGTGGGTAGCATGTACGATCTGATCCTGGGTTATACCTTTAATAATAGGCTCTCTCTGAAATATACTTCCGCATACTACAAGCGCGGGCCTTTCCTTGAAAACAACCCGATAACACTTCATGATATTTATTATTCCGGGCTAAGCTTTACGGCTAAGTTGTAAATACTTCAATCACTAATTTTTGTGGACATTCCGAAGCCCTTGATCACTACGTTCCCGAATTGAGAACCGTCAGTTCTGCAACACTTTGAACATATCAATTCATTGATTGATAATTATCATTTTTTTAAAGTGATAACACAATTCGGTGCTCCAAATAGCACAGAGTCGCTTGGTCACACCTTCCGGAATATCCACTTATATTATCGAACCTTTAAATACATAACATTTGGTTATGATTGAGTAATAACTAACTTAGGTGTCCTGATTTTTTTATAAATATTTATCAATCAGTACCTTTAATTTTGTATCGCTGGGGCGCGGGGCGTCGGCATTAAGTATCTTTCCATCTTTGCCTATTAATATATCGTGTGGAATAGCATTGATTTGATAGTATTTTAAGAATAGCTTTCTGGAATCAATCTATATAAATCTTGGGTTGTTCTTTCAGAAAAGACAGGAAGCGTAACGATGAATTGTAAATATTTTAGAAATGGCAAGAACCGGATCAAAACTAAACCGAAAAACACCTATACCCCAATAACTAAGCGGCTTGATGCCGTGTTGGATGATTAGAAAGGCGCTTCGATCTCACTGAAGCGCCTTATATCAACTAAATAATCAGGAAATGGCTCCTGTTTTCTTTTATTTCCAGATGGGGTTTAACCCGGAAATACTCAGGTTAATGAGGGTTAATTGCCCGCTTGTTTTAATAGCAAGGTTATTGAAATCCTCGGTTGGAAAATAAATTGCGGTCATGGTGGTTAAACCTCCGTCAGCAAATAACTCAACAGATGATTTGTCAACCACGATATTAATATCTGAATTTTTAGCAAGGGTTAGTCGTGGCGCGGTGAAACGACCTGAAAAGTTTTTTTGAAAATCCAATTTTCCTGCCCGTGTCCGGTCTATGTAATATTGATCTTTGACTGGATCATAACCGATAAGCAGTTCTTCTCCCTTTGTATTTGACAGCCTGAGGCAATAATCTTTTAAGGTGCGCGGTGTCAATTTTAAGATATACCGGCTTCCAAGTTTATTGGTATATAATGAAAGATCAAGAGAATGGTTAACTAAACGTTGTTTTAACGCGATCGGTTTTTCTGCGATGTTTTTAAGTTCGGGCACCGGCTTAGATGCCAGTAAAATTTCTCCTTTGCTTAGTTGCAGGCTAAGTTCACGCGGTATGGTCGTAGCATTACGCCAGGCTTGGGTTGGAACTTGGTTGGCGTATTGCCAGTTGCTCATCCAACCTAAAAATATTTTACGCTCGCCAGTATTACTCCAGGTAATCCCAGCATATTCGTCCGGACCGTAATCCAGCCATTTTGTGCGGTTATCAATAGGAATGAACTTACTTCCATCAAAATCGCCTATGAAATATTGTGTAGCAGAACCTCCATTGGGTCCACCGGGATTAAGGTTTACCACCAGTACCCAATAGGTTTTTCCACTCATTTTTAGCGCGAATAAGTCAGGACACTCCCATACGCCACCATGCGCACCCGCTTTTATCCCAAACTCACTTTCTTTTTTCCAGTTTTTTAGATCAGGAGCCGAATAAAACGAAATTCGATCCTGGGTGGCCAGCGTCATTATCCATTTTTTCTCCGGGGCATACCACATCACTTTCGGATCGCGAAAATCCCTGATACCTGGGTTTTTCAGAACCGGATTGCCGGTATATTTCGTCCACGTTGCCCCACCGTCCAAACTGAAGGCAAGGCTTTGGTTCTCAAAGTCATCGCGTTTTTCGGCCTCTCTTTTCGGATCGTGATGGGTAAATATAGCTATCAGTGGTATTTGGCCATTTTTACCGAACCCCGAAGTATTGTTCGAATCAACAACAGCACTGCCCGAAAAGATATACCCAAGGCTATCCGGGTATAAAGCGATAGGCAATTCCTTCCAGTGAATCAGGTCCTTGCTCACTGCGTGTCCCCAGTGCATTGGGCCCCATATAATATCATTTGGGTAGTATTGAAAAAATAAATGGTAGGTATGGTTAAAATAAACCATACCGTTAGGATCATTCATCCAATGCTGGGCGGGCGAAAAATGTACCTGCGGCCGGTATTGTGCCTGGTAAGCTTGGGTATTCTTTTCCTGCGCATATAATAAGGATGACACGGCCATGGAAAGCGCCAGTAAAAAGTAATATTTTCTATTTCTCATAGCGGTGTTGCGGTTTGATTAAATCGTTATTTTAAACCAAATGATTTTAAATTTTTGAAGACGACAGATCCGTTGCTCGAAAATATACCCCAGGATTGATTTTGCAGCGAATAGATCCTGGTACTTAAGGCCACCTGATCATTTACATACAAGGTAGCAATGGAGTTCTCGATGACGACTTTAAAGTTATAATCTTTGCCCGCTGTAAGTATAAAGGGAACAGAAGACTCCGTAGTCGTGTTACCTGATGCTACCCTGTCGCTTTCCATATTTCCGTTCTGAAACCCTAATTTATAGGTTTGACTGGCATAGGTATTGCTACCCAGCAAAATGCCGAAATTTTGAGGTGCTGCCGTAAAGTTGACCGTGCCGCTTATCATGTAAGAACCATTGATGCTACCAAATAAAGCATAGCTTAACGAAGATGCGGAGGTCAAATTGTAATCGCTGCCGGATGTTGTGACATCACTGGTCTTGGTCGATGTGGTAATATTATTCGCTTTAGTAAAGGCCTGGATGACGGCAGCCAGAGCGGAAACAGCTAATGTACCATCTGTATTCTGGGTAAGCAGGTGACTGCTCATATTGCCGGCAAAATCCTTGGTGCCATTGTCGGCAAAGCCGCTTTTGGTGGGTACCCAGCCAAAAAGATAACGGTTTTTCCCATCTGACGCTGTTTTGGCGGCATAAAAGTATTTGCTATCCAGCAGGTCGTTTGCCGGGGTTATCCACGGACCAGACGGAGACGTGCTCATCCGGTAATGCGTAGCATTCTCCAGGTTGGTATCAGAAAACACCAAGTACCAATAGGTTCCCCATTTAAATATATCAGGGCACTCCAGCATATCGTATTTATTGGGCGCATAAAAAGTACCCTGAAAGGCCCAGTTAGGTGAAGCCAGGTCTTTGGTTGTATAGTAAACCAGTTCACCTGCATTATTTTTTCTTGCACCCACAACCATCCAGTATTCTTGCGTGGCATCATTGAAAAATATATTCGGATCCCTGAAATTATTAAAATCGTATCCGGCAGGTGGCGTAATCAGGAATTCCGTCTTTTTTGTCCAGGTATTCAAATCCGCACTGGTAGCATATAAAATACCTTCCTGTGGGCGGGCGGTATTTAGAAACAGGTAGTTGTGACCGGTATAATATCCGTAGTAGACATTTCCCTGTTTAATTACCGAACCGGTTCCCAAAGTATAGTCTTGCTCATCAGCCCTTCCATAACCGATCATTTGTCCCTTGTTGGTGTAATTCAGCAGATCGGTAGTTGTGAATTTATACCAGGGATGATATTGTGGCGCGTTGTCACGCCAATCCATCAGGAAAAACAAATGAAATGTATTATTATCGTAAAATGGCATAACATCTCCTACGTAACCTTTAAAAGGCGCAGGATATATGGCAAATACCGGTGCGGACGGATCATAAGGCACCAGTTTGGTGCTATCTTTCTTGCATGATACCAGTGCGGCGTTAAGCAAGACAAGTATTATCAATTTCTTCATCATCATATATTTTTAAAAGCCTTACCTCGCAAGAGGTAAGGCTTACACAGTTATTGGGTTAAAATACCAATCGCGTTTTGCGTTAGTTTAATAATGTTAGGCTTGTACGGGTTGGCAATACTTGGCGTGTTGCTATTCGGGTCAGGCTCATTAAACCAATCATAAGCGCCCAAATTGATCACCAGTGTTTTACCACTGTTGTTCTTGGAAAGAAATTCAGCAATATTGACCGTATTGTCCGTGGTTGACCCATCGGTTGATGCCAAAGCTATACCACCGGTTTGCGCCTGCCAGCCGGCCGTATTGGTATAACCACCCCAGTCACTTACCTTCCATTGTGCGGTATGATTTTCCCTTTCTGTTCCCTTGCCGAGCAAATAGGCAGTGGTAGGATTGGATGGGCTAAGCGTCAGGCCCTGGAATAATGGATTGGATGCGTTTCCATTGAATGAGATCCCCCAGTCATTGTTCGTATCAATGCCGGGCGAAGCATCCCCGAAAACGTTATTTGGCCCTTTACCTTGCGGTATGATGCCTAAGGACGGTAAATACTGAACCGCATAAGTGGTCAGGAAGAAATTTCCTCCCGCTGCGTAATAGGCTTTTAAAGCAGTCAGCACATTCGCCCAATTGGAAATATCAGGCAACGACTGCCCGCTGTCATAGTGCCACCAAATCACTTTATATTTAGAGAGGTTGACCGCACCGGAGTTGATCTGGTCAAATGAAACATATTCAGCATGCGTATAATTGGTAAATAACCAATCAGCAGCCGCCTTTTCATCAGGATTGGTGATACCGCTGCGGTTAGGAGCCGTCCCGATATAGGCGATGTAAGGTATCGCGTTCAGTACGGTAACATTGACGGTATATGCAACGGAAGTTACGCTGGAAGTTACCGTATATTTGACCGGCTGGGTAAAATCCTGCGGGGTGCCGATTGCCGGACTGATGGTTAAACCCGGTGACAAGGTAATAGACGGCGCGATATGACTAACGCTAGTCCCCGGCGGAACTGTTACCGTAATAGTATGACTGATGTCATTGATAACGCCGCTAACCGTATCAATTTTAAATGCCCGGAAAGCTGTTTCAACAGATGCCTTAACGGTATAATTACTATAAATATTCCCATTGATAACCTTGTAGGCAGTCGGGAGTGATAGATCCACGGTTTCACCGGATGCCGGAGAAACATTTGCGCCGTTTGCAACCTTTAGAGACGGCTTAATTTTTGTAACATCCGACCCGAAAGGCAAAACTATGCTGATCACCTTTGTGGTGTCGTTGATCTTCCCGTTTACTCCATTAGCGGTAAAACCTGAAATAGTTACATCCGTATTTAAAACCAGGTCTGATTGATTTTTTTTACAGGCCGATAATACCAGGATAAAACCCAGTATACAGAGCCAAATCCCGTTTTTTAATATTGTTGATTTCATTTTTGTCTTTTTAATTGTTACCAACCTGAATTTTGTTTATACAGCCCTTTACTAAAATTGATCTGGTTTTGGGGAATAGGTAAATATTCGTCACGGTTCTTTTTGAAAACCGCATCCTGTAATTGTCCCACCCTTGATTTTTCTGCATTGAAATAGCTATTCAAATATTCGGCAGCTATGCCCCAGCGTACCAGGTCAAAAAAACGGTAACCTTCCATCGCGAATTCCATTCTGCGCTCATATCTTATGGCTTGGCGGGCATAATCATTGGTCCAGGCACAGTTCACGCCCGGTTGATAGGTGCTGATCTTATAGTTTGATGTCGCTCCGCCGCCGGCCTGTTTTAACAAGGCCGTACTGTTGGCCGCACGCTGGCGCACCTGGTTAATTAAGGGTAAAGCTTCCATCTCACGGCCCAATTCAATTAGTGTCTCTGCCTTCATCAGCAGCACATCGGCATAACGGATGATCGCCCAGTTTTTGGAACTCGACATAAAAGGAGCGAACTTTTTAAACGTAGGGTCGTCGTAAGCAACAGTTTCCTTCATGCTCAGCAGCGGACCGTATACCTGTGGCGCTCTTGACCATGTAGCTTGGTAAATAAAATCTGTTTTGTATTTATAGGGGTGTCCAGGGATGGCAGCCGTATGGTCAATTCTCGGATCAAAAGAACTGGTAAAGTAATCACCGCTTGCTTCAATATCCGTATTGTTGAACGTCGTAAAAAGGGGCAATCCACTATTATCTGTCTGGAAAGCATTGATCAGGTTATGGCTTGGCACATGGAAACCGCAGCACCCATACTGAGAAACCATCGGATAATCCAGCGAATGACCGTTATCCACACGCCCCTGTGGGGTGCCGTCATTTAGGGAATACTGAATTGCAAATACCGATTCCTTGCTGTTATCAAAGGCTGGTAAAAAATTATCTGCAAAATCGGCCAGCAAACCATACTGGCCTGAACTGATCACATCATCACACAAAGTATTAACTTGTGTGAGCTTCGCCTTATCAATGCTGGTTACGTTATTATTGTCGTCCTGTGTGTACGCCTGGTAAAGAAGTGTTTTGGCAAGGTAAGCTTCTGCGGCGAATTTATTGGCACGGCCGATATCACTTTGTTTGGTAGGTAAATTGGCGGCTGCAAAACTGAAATCATTCGCGATTTTAGTCCAGAGTTGGTCGCTTGTATAGGTCCGGTTAGATACCGTATCGTATCCTGCTTTCGGGATATTTTCATCAATATAAGGTACACGTTTGTAAAGGATCTTCAGCAGGAAATAAAAGTGTGCACGCAGGTAACGCATTTCAGCCTGGCGTTCCACTTTATTGGGATAATCCGCTGTGGTCATATTGTTAATCCTGCCTAAGGCATCATTTACCCGGTTAACGCCGATATATAGGCGGTACCAGGTATTATCTGTGGTCCCGAGATCGACACGGTTAAGGGAGAACGTTTCATAGGCATGAAAGTCGGAAACATCGCCGGTTCCGTCGCCGCCTTTATAGGCGTCACCACTCCGGATGCTGCCATAGGCCCACATACTGGTATAGGGGGCGGCCCAATAATCGTTGCCCAATGCCGAATAGGCGGCAATCACCATCTTGTCGACATTCGTGGGTGTATTTAATTCATCGCTGGATATTAAACCCTGCGGAGTTTCATCCAAATATTTTTTACAGGAAGCGAACAGCAGGCAGATCAGCACTGCGGCCATCAATATTTTTGTTTTCATTTTGATATCTTTTTTCAAGTTAAAAGGTCACATTAACACCCAAGGTAGTGACGATGGGTATCGGGAAATTATTAACAGCATTTTCCGGATCGGTAGCGCTGTAAGAGCTGCTTTTGATCGTTAAAAGGTTACTCGCCTGGATAAATACCCGCGCATCACGGATCTTAAGACCCTTTAACGCCTTCTTTAGGTCGTAACCCAACTGTATATTCCTTAACTTCAGATAAGAGCCATTCTCTACAAAATAGGTTGACCCGCGGCCTTCATTATTACGGTCAACAGTAGTAAGCGCCGGGATAGTAGAATTCGGATTTTGTGGGGTCCAGGCTTGCAGCACCCTGCTCCCCCAATTGGCACCGGGTTGCAATGAAGTAAAATCCGTGAGTACCTTATAGGTGTTGTACACACTATTACCCTGTACGCCCTGTAAGAAGAACGTCAAATCAAAGTCTTTATATTTGACGCCGGCATTAAAGCCATAACTGAAATCTGGGTCGAAACTGCCGATATAATCCTGATCCTTATTGTCAACTACACCGTCGCCATTTAAATCTTTATAGCGGATCCGCCCGAGGCCCTTACCGGGTTGTACAGGGGAGTTATCTACTTCTGCCTGCGTAGTAAAAAGTCCGTTAGCTACATAGCCAAAGATGGAATTCACGGACCGGCCTAAAATGTTCTTGTCGGTTCCGTTACCCGGATAAGAGGTAAGTACCGCTTCCGGCAGTTTGGTCACTTTGTTACGGTAGGCGGATATATTAGCTGAGATATTTATACTTAGGTCCCGGCCCAGGTTAGTATTGTAATTCACCATAGCCTCAAACCCGGTATTCTTAACCGAAGCCCCGTTTGCGGTTTGGTTTCCGCCTTCACCTATTACAGCCAGGTATGCCGGAGTGATCAGGATATCGGTCGTGTTTTTAATAAAGTAATCAAAAGAGCCGGTCAGCGAATTGTTGAACATGCCATAGTCCAGTCCAAAGTTGTTCTGCGTAGCGGTTTCCCATTTCAGGTTAGCGTTGCCTTGCTGGGTTTGTACATAGCCCGACGGTAACTGTCCTGTTCCAGAACCGCCGATATCATAGGCGGTGCCTCCGTCAAATAAACCGGTGATGTTGGTGCCGTAGATCGGGGCATATAAAGTATTGGTGGCATAATTCGGAGCGGACTGGTTTCCCGTCTGGCCCCAGCTATAACGCAATTTTAAGTCGGAAACAAAGGATATTTTGTTCTTGAAAAAAGATTCCTCACTTAAGCGCCATCCCAAAGATGCGGCCGGGAAATAGCCATAGCGGTTATTAATACCGAACTGGGATGACCCGTCCCGGCGTAAAGTAACGGAAGCCAGGTAACGGTCATTAAACACATAGTTGGCTTTTCCAAAAAAAGAAAGCAGTGAGTTGCCTGCCCCGCCGCCACTATTGAGCACATTGGTTGTGCCTGCATTGAGGTAAGCATAGTCATAATTTTCAATGGCGTACCCCTGTCTGCTGCCAGAAAAGTTCTGATTGACCACTTTAATCTGCTCATGTCCAAGCAAAAAGTCAAGCTTGCTTTTTTTGAAATTCAAATTATAGGTCAGGGTGTTTTGCCAGGTTAAACTTCCGTCGTAAGTCCCGCTGGTATTGACCAGGTTAGACGGATCATTTAAAAAGCCAGATACATATGATTTACGGATGGTGCGGGCATAGTTGATGGCATAATCTACGCCAAAATTTGACCTGAAATGCAGGTTAGGTAAAACAGCCAGATCCGCGAACGCATTTCCAAATACCTTGCCGAAATTATTTTTATTTTGTTTATTATCCTCGATCAAACGTAAGGGATTTTGTCTGTCGGCCATGCCGTTTGAAGGGCCGCCCCAGCCGCCGTTGATATCATAAACAGGGGTAGCCGGTTCGTCAATCAATGCCAGGCTGGTAATATCCGTAGTAGGCAGTAACACATCGCGCATATAGGTCGCATTGAAGTTTTCCCCAATCTTTAACCGGTTATTGAAAAAGTTATAGTCAGAATTAAATCTTACTGTAATTTTCTGGTCTCGCGACTCTTTGATGATACCCTGGTTATCATAATATCCTAGAGAGAATAAAGAATTGCCTTTCTCACTGCCGTTAGACACAGTTAAATTATAGGATTGTAAAACAGAGGTTCTGGAAATTTCGTCAAACCAATGGGTATCCGCTGGTTTTAAGGTACGCGCGGCATCCAAATATTCCGGTAACAATACCTTATTCAACACCGGGTTATTATAATTGCCATTCCAATCATATTGGTAGGTGCTGTTATTATTCGGATTGGATCCATCATTGACAGCCGCCCGCCAATATGCTTCGCCACGCTGCTGCGTGTTCAATACATTAAGCTTGCTGCCGTAAAACTGAAGTGAAGTTGTTGCCGAAAAGTTAATACGGTTGGCTCCGGTCTTTCCTTTCTTGGTAGTGACGATGATCACACCATTGGCGGCTCTTGACCCGTATATTGATGCCGATGCAGCATCCTTTAATACCTGTATCGACTCGATATCCTCCTGGTTTAATTCCTGTAAGCCGCGGGTGGTAGGCACGCCGTCAATTACATACAGCGGGTCGGTATTGTTTAAAGTACCGATTCCCCTGATCCTTACGGCTACGTTACCTGCAGGTGATCCGTCTGTTGATATAGTGACACCCGGAACACGGCCCTGGAGTGCCTTAATCGCATTTCCGGCAGGGATATCCCGGATATCCTTTACATTGACAACCGTTACCGCACCGGTAAGGTCTTTCTTACGTTCCTGCTGATAGCCGGTAACTACAACCTCATTGAGGTTATTGGATACCATATCAAGTGTGATGTTAGCTGACCTGGTTTCAGCGGTGACCAGCAAACTGCCCGGTTGCGCACCGATGTAGCTAAATTTCAGGTTCTGGCCATTCTGTGCAGCGATGCTGAATTTACCTTTACTGTCAGTTAATGCAGATTTTTGGGTTTCGAGTACGGTTACAGTCACTGCCTCAAGTGGGTGCCCGGTTTGATCACTGACTGTCCCGGTAATCGTTCGGGACTGCCCATAGCTTGTACCGCAACAGGCATAAAGAAGGGCGCATAGTAGTAATAGTTTTCTCATTTCTCAGTTATTTGGTTTCTATTGGTTATATAGGTTCTTTAGAATATTTTATTCCTAAAAGCGATGTATTCGTCTATAGTATATTCGGGACAACCGCCTTTTTTTGTTGCAATAAAGCCGCCCATCGCTATCGCATTTTTTAATAAGGTCTGTGGTGTTTCTCCCCGGTAATGATTTGCGATAAATGCTGCCAAAAATGAATCTCCGGATCCTATGGTATCTGCTACTTCCACCTCTTTGCCCGCAACATGATAGGCCTTATCCTGATTGTAATAGGAAGCGCCAAATTCCCCTTTGGTAACGATGATCTCCGGAATATTGAAATGATCCTGGATAAACCGGATCTGGGCAGCCTCGTTCCAGTATGAGCCCCTGAATAACACCTGCGCCATTTCCAGTTCAGCCTGGTTGAACTTAACGATGTCGGCTTTTTTCAGCAGATCTTCCAGCAGGTTTCGGTTAATAAACGGGGGCCGCAGATTAATATCAAAAACTTTGATAGCATCACTCTCCAGCAGCTCAAACAAAGTGTCGCGTGAAACGCTGTTCCTCGATGCCAAGCTTCCAAAAACGAAATAAGTTGATGGCTTGATCTGTGTTTTGATAGTCTGACTGTTAACGATAAAATCCCAGGCCACCGGGAAAATGATCTCATAAGACACTTCATTCCCGTTGTTCATTTTGGCAATTACTTCGCTGGTTGGGTGCTCTGCATCTACCTGTAACAAATGTTTTTTGATGCCCCACACATCCAGCAGGCTTTCCAGTTTTTGACCATTTTCATCATTGCCGATTTTACTTACCAGACTGGTTGGCATCCCCAGCTTATTCAAATGGTACGATACATTCAGTAAAGCGCCTCCCGGCTGCGGTCCATCAGGCAAAACATCCCAGAGTATTTCGCCATAGCAAATGGCCGGTGTAATTGTATTTGTTTCTAAACTCATTATTGTAAATATTAATGCATGACCATATTCGTCTCGATTTGCTCTAATGACCTTCCTTTGGTTTCAGGCATGAACTTCCAGACAAAAATCAACTGGCAGATCATCATCGTTCCGAAAAAGGAAAATGTTACTGTACCGCCCAGCTTCTCGGCGAAATAAGGGAAGGAAAAAGCGATCAGCGCCGCCATGATCCAGTGGGTAGAGCTACCGAGGGTTTGGCCTTTTGCGCGCACCTGGTTTGGAAATATCTCAGAAATGAACACCCAAATAACCGCTCCCTGTGAAAAAGCAAAAAAAGCAATAAACAGCATCATATAGGCCGGGATGGCAAAACCATTAAGCTGACCGGAGAAAAAGGTGTAAGCGACCAGGAAAAGAGAAACGATTAATCCAACAGATCCGATCAGCATTAATATCCTGCGTCCTACCTTGTCTATAATATTAATAGCAAGCAAGGTGAATATGAAATTGATGGCACCGAGGCCAACCGTTGATAACAGGGATGAATGTGCGCCAAGTCCTGCCATTTCAAATATTCGTGGCGCATAATAAATAATGGCGTTAATGCCTGATACCTGGTTGAAAAAAGCGAATAGAATGGCCAATACAACAGGTGTTTTGTATTGACCTGAAAAAAGGCTCTCGTTTTTACCCTGATCAGTCAGTTTAGAGCCGCTGATCGCAGCAAGTTCAGTGTCACAGTTCAGTGGGTTAATGATCCGCAGAATTTCGAGGGCCTTGGCAGTCTGACCCTTTTTGAGAATAAGCCAGCGCGGACTTTCCGGTATAAAATAGATCAATACTAAAAATAACAGGGAGGGGAACGCCTGGACTCCCAGCATCCAGCGCCAGGAGGCTTCACCGCCTTGGCTGATGAGGTAGTTGGAAAGATAGGAAACCAATATACCTAATACCACATTGAACTGGAACAAGCCCACCAGCCTGCCCCGGCTATCGGCAGGTGATACCTCTGATATGTAAATAGGAGCTGTTACGGAGGAGACGCCTACACCCAGCCCGCCAAGCAACCTAAATGCTAAAAATATATACCAATTGTCAGCAAAAGCGGTACCAATAGAAGAGAGCAGGTAAGCCGCTGCTACGAAGTACAGCGTATTTTTTCGTCCAAACCGGTCTGACGGACGTGCACCTAATAAAGAACCAATGACTGTGCCTATTAAAGCGATAGAAATGGTAAGACCATGTTCCACTACGGATAAATGCCAGAATTGTTGGATAGATTTTTCGGCTCCTGATATCACAGCAGTATCAAACCCGAACAGAAAGCCACCAAGGGCTACGACCATGGACCAAGCCAGGACGGAATGTTTTCTCATAAATTATTGGTGTTAATTGGTTAACAGATCGAAAGTAGGCCGATTACAGCACAGCTGGTGAATGTTTTTGTACCAAAAATCTCAAAATTTGAACAATTTTATAAGTGATTGAAATTAAGGCTCTTAAATTTTAATGGCAATGTATAAATTATAGAAATCTTTGTTTTTGTTACGCCCATCTCTTGTATGGTTACATATTTAGATACAGGGCTTATCACGCGTTGCAAGCGCCAATTTTGTTATGCCGCTTCATTATGATTATTTTTACAATAGAAACGTATCCCGCCAACCAATTGCGGAGATCTCGCCCGCTATTTGTTGATCATATCCAATTATGCAGTACTATTTATATGAGGTATTTTAGGACCATATTGTCACTTGTTCTTGTTCTCTCCGTCTTCGGGTGCAGGCCAGTTAATAAAAAATCACAATATATTATCGGTTTTTCACAATGTGTGGGGTCTGACCAATGGCGAAAGACAATGCTGGAAGAGATGAAAATGGAGCTTTCGCTGCACCCCGGTGCTGACTTCATTTACGCCGACGCCGACGGGAGCAGTGATAAACAGGTGAATCAGGTAGAAAAAATGCTGGATAAAGGCATAGATCTGCTCATCATTTCACCCAATGAAGCCCGACCACTAACGAAAATAGTAGAACAGGCCTATAATAAAGGTGTTCCTGTGATTGTTATTGACCGAAAAACCGCTTCATCCTTATACACGGCTTATGTGGGTGCAGATAACTATCAGCTCGGTTTGATGGCCGGGACCTATGTTGGCGCGTCTTTGAAAGGCAATGTTAATTTATTAGAAATTATGGGGCTTCCCGGTTCCTCGCCAGCCATCGAACGCGACCGTGGTTTCGAGGATGGAATCCGCAGGTACAAAAATATCCGGATTATAAGCAAGGTATATGGAAATTGGCTCAAAAAAGATGCCGAGGATCAATTGGTCAAAATAAACAATCTTCTTCCTGGCGTAAATGCGGTATTTGCGCATAATGACGTGATGGGCGGCGGTGCACGCGAAGTGTTCGACCGCCAAGGTTTGCCGCGAACTACGAAGATAATCGGTATCGATGCCTTGCCTGGCCCCGGCGGCGGGTTGCAGATGGTTTCTGAAAAGGTACTGGATGCCAGTTTGCTTTACCCTACAGGTGGAAAAGAAGCCATTACTACCGCGTTCCACATCCTTAATAAAGAATCTTTCGAAAGGGAGCATATTCTGCAATCACTGGTGATTGACTCCACCAATGTACAATTAATGAAAATGCAATGGAGCAGGATTAGCAACCAGCAAAAGGATATTGAAAAACAGAAAGGGTTGCTGGAAGAACAGGAAGCGGTTTATAACAGCCAGCAGGTCGTACTCAATATAATCATCATTACATTAGTTCTTGCCATAATTTTGGGTGGGCTGGCGTTCTACTTCCTGATGGAAAACCGGAAGATCAATAAAAGCCTGGAGGTAAAAAACACCGAGATTTTGGAACAACGTAATCAACTGATGGAAATGTCGGTGCTGGCGGAGGCAGCGACCGAGGCGAAACTTAATTTCTTCACTAACATTTCACACGAATTCCGTACGCCATTGACGCTCATGCTATCACCAATAGAAGAACTTTTTCAAAACGAAAAGATCATCGCGATTGCAGGGCGCCAGCTTAAAATGGTGCATCAAAATATTTACCGTTTGCTGCGCCTGGTCAACCAGTTGATCGATTACCGCCGGGTAGAATATGATAAGCAGCAATTACTGGTTTCAGAGAACGATCTGGTCGAGTTTTTAAGAGATATCGTAGAAAGTTTCAAGCATCATGCCGGTAAATTAAAGATCGAACTTAAATTTTCCCATGCGGAAAAAGAAATCAAATCCTGGTTTGATGTCAATATGCTTGATAAGGTGTTTTTTAACCTCTTGTCTAATGCGATCAAGTTTAGTCCGGAAAAGGGACAGATCCGCATTCATATCAGGAAAGACGAATCTCAGGTTTATATTGACGTAGCGGATAGCGGGGTTGGTCTGAGCCCGGATGAGGAAATTAAAATATTTGACCAGTTTTACCAGGTCGAACATCATAAAGGCCAGGGATCGGGTATCGGACTTTCACTTTCCAAGGAGATTGTTCAGCTTCATGGCGGCACAATTGATGTTCACAGTCAAAAATGGAAGGGAACAACTTTTACTGTTACTTTACCTTTAGGAGCGCAGCAGTTTAATGAGCAACAAAAATCAAATATACCCCTAAGCCACGATGAAATCAGTGAAAAGTCGAAGATCTACCAGGCTGACCTGGAACGAATAGGTAACCTTGAATTAAATGAGGCGTTTGGTACTCCTAAAGAATATTCCCTGTTACTGGCTGAAGATAATGCTGAACTGCTTTCCTACCTCAAAGAAAAATTATCAGAACAATATGATATCTATACCGCAGCCAATGGTAATGCGGCTTTAAATGAAGCCTTTGAAAAAGTCCCTGACCTCATTATTGCGGATGTAATGATGCCAGGTATAACCGGAAAATTACTCGTAGAAAAGTTGAAATCGGATGTGCGTACTTCTCATATACCTGTGATATTGCTCACCGCACAGGCAAGTATGGAACAACAAATCGACGGACTGAAATCCATGGCGGATATGTATATCATTAAGCCGTTTAATTTTGCTTACCTTCTGGCTAATGTCCAGAACCTGATCAGGAACAGGTTGAAATTAAAAGAGCATTTTTCCAGTGATATCAGTGGTGACATGGATAAGCTCCCGTATTCGAAAAACCTCGACAAAAAATTTGTTAACGATTTTTCAGGGATCGTTGAGCAAAACCTGTCTAATGAGCATTTCAACGTTGATGACATCTGTAAAATAATCGGTATTTCCAGAGTGCAGCTATATCGCAAAGTCAAAGCTTTGATGGGTTGCAGTATTACCGATTATATTTTGAACAGGCGTTTAAAAAAAGCCAAACACCTCCTCATCAACGAAAACTATACCATTGCGGAAATTACCTATATGATCGGTTTTTCCAATCCGAATTATTTCGCAACGGTATTTAAGGCAAAATATGATTGTACGCCAAGCGAATTCAAAAAGAACAAGTTTCATTGACGTTTGATGCAATGCAGAAAAACCGCCTGGTCCATTTTCAAGGTAGTCGGAGTCCGGATCCTTGATGTATTGTCCGGAACATTTTATTCGACCTGTGTAATAGCAATATTTTGCTTTTTGGGCGCGGCAGTGAGGACAACGAAAGGCTGAAATGAGCCCTGGCATATAAAATCACGTTATAAACGATAGTATATTATCACCATATTATCTTTAACTTAGATAATTGTAAAATTTTTGTTGTGAACGATTGGCCAGATAAAATTTCAAGAGGATCCGATTTAGCGTCTGACTGGCACACTTTCCTTCATCAATCAAGTGAGCCAGCCTTCAAGCGTATCTACACTCATTATTATGATTATTTTTCCTTCATTGGAAACAAAAGAGGATTTCATGCCGTGTTGGTGCAGGATACTGTAAACGAAATATTTCTATATATATGGGAAAATTCAACGCGTCTGATGCACGTTAAAAATCATCATAATTATCTGATATCTTCTTTTTTGCACAAGCTGTATAAGGACGACAGCATCAAAACTGAAGATATTGCCGCTTTAACAGATCTTCCTGAATCTCTTTTGGTGCCTTCAGTAGAAACCGTTCACATATACAATAACAACAACGCTAAATACACCCAAGCATTACTTAATGTTGTAAACCAGTTGCCCGAAAGGCAACGTTTAATGATATATCAGAAATTTTATCTCGGCTTATCTTATAATGAAATATCAGAAGCCAACGATGTCTCTGTAAATACCGTTTATAATACCGTTTATAAAGCTATATCTAACTTGCGGGCTATAATTGATGATGAAGATTTGCTCCTTTTTAGTCTTATTTCTGCTTTTCTTATATTTTTTTTATTTTTTTTCAATAAAGGATAGTGAAAATGAGAATTAATTTGCCCTATTGTACGAAAAGCAATAGAAATGGATCAAACGCAGTCGGAAAACTTACTTAAAGATGAGTCATTCATCAATTATTGTCTCGAAAAAAACGAGAATGATACCCTTTACTGGCGAAATTGGATCAATGATCATCCCGATGCTCAGCCGGAAATAACTAAACTTAAAATTCATGTTATAAGCTTAGGTATAACTGCTGCCCAGCAGCAAAGGGAATCGCAATACCTGCTATTGCAGCAAAGTATAAAGAGACCTTATCAAAATATTAAAAAACTTAAACCTTATCACAAATTTTATTATGCAGCTGCATGCCTGTTGGCGTTTGCTATAGTTGGGGCCTGTTTCATTTTTGCCAATAAAACTGCAACCAGTAATTACAGCACTAATAAGAAGCACGATGTTGCACCTGGTGGCAACAATGCCGTACTTCTTTTGGCTAATGGCGAAAAGATAAATCTTACAAGCGCCAAAACGGGTTTATTGGCTCACCAAAAAGAAGTAAGCATATTTAAAAATGCTGATGGTCAAATCCTTTACAAAGCTAACAATCAATCAAATGGTGTTGATGGTCCTTCCGTCGGGACAAATACCATAGAAACGCCGGCTAAAGGGCAGTACATGGTTGTTCTACCTGATGGCACGAAAGTTTGGCTCAACGCAAAAACGACCTTAAAATATCCTGAAACATTTGCTAAAAATAGTAGGGAGGTAGAATTAAACGGAGAAGGATATTTTGAAGTGGCACATTTGGCTGATCCTAAAACAGGCGAAAGGGTAAGATTTACCGTTAAAACTATTTCCGCAGTAAATATAAATAGTAAAATACAGTACATAGAGGTATTGGGTACACACTTTAATGTTAACTGTTACCCAGATGAGCCCGATGCTGTAACGACGCTTCTTGAAGGTAGTGTGAAGGTAACAGATGGCGATCAAAAACGGGAAGCCCTGTTACATCCGGGCCAGCAATTAATAAACGGAGATCGTAGTTTTAATGTAGTACAGGCGAATACAGACGCAGCTATCGCCTGGAAAAATGGTGAATTTGTTTTTCATGAAGATATCAGCAGCGCTTTAAGAAAAATTGCTCGCTGGTACGATGTGGATGTAGTTTATCTCCCGAGTGCTCCCCAGCACCTGATGTTGGGCGGATTTATTTCACGACAAAACGAATTGTCGGAGGTGCTGAACCTGATGGAATCTACTGGGAAAGTTCATCTTAAACTTGAAGGAAGGAGGGTTTTGGTTACCGAATAATTACTCACAACTAATCAAGACCGATAAAATAAAAAGCCAAAAGTGCTGTAAACACTTCTGGCTCTGATTTGTCAGGTTTTACCCGATTTTAAACTTACAGTTAAACCTGCAAAAACGCTGGAGCTTCCAAACAATAGCGCTTTGCAATAACAAAACGAACAAATGTATAAAATTTATACTAATGAATTTGTCGTGCCTAAACGACAGCTCCAAAAAACCCTGCGTATTATGCGATGGACGACCCTGTTTCTATTGGTTGGCTTTCTTCAGGTTAGTGCGGCAACCCTGGCCCAGCACGTAACGCTGAAGAAGCAAAATGCTTCACTCGAAAGTGTATTGCAAGAAATTCATCGTCAGAGTGGTTTTGATATTGTTTATGATCTCGAAGTCCTAAATAAATCAAAATCAGTAAACATTGATATAAAAGATGCCACAGTTCAGGAGGCTTTAACCGCTGTGCTTTCTGGCAGACAGCTTTATTTTGAGGTTGATAAAAAGAAAATTGTCATCCGGGAAAAAACACTTTTTGACAAAATCAAAGATGTGATCCCTGCGAGTGTTAATATCAGGTGTGTCGTAACAGATAGCCTGGGTAGCACGCTTCCCGGCGCATCTGCATACGTTAAGTTTAGTAGGATTGCCTATGTGGCTGATTCAAAAGGCGAGTTTGTAGTTCCTGATGTATCTGAAGCTGGCGTGGTGCTCTTGGTGTCTTATGTAGGTTATGAAACGCAGGAAGTGTACGTCAATATCCGGGACAAAAGCCCCTTCAAGATCACGATGAAATCTACAATGAGCCGCTTGAACGAAGTGATCGTGTTATATGATGGTTATAGTAAAATTTCTAAAGAACGTGCGGCAGGTGCTTATGCCTCTATTGGTCACGATGAACTTCAAACAACACCAAGCCCAAACTTGCTTGAGCGACTGGCTGGTAAACTGCCGGGCGTAAATGTTGACCTTAAAGGTAATACTATTCAGGTAAGGGGAGTCAATGATTATACTACGGTTGGCTCCCCGCTTATTGTAGTCGACGGTTTTCCGCTTATTAGCGGTAACGACCAGCCGCGCCTAACTACACCACTTGGCAGCGTTTCAGGCAACGCCATAATTAACAGATTTAATCCAGATGATATTGAACAGATCACCGTATTAAAAGATGCTTCTGCAACTTCGATATGGGGGTCACGCGGTGCAAATGGTGTAATCGTTATTGAAACGCGTAAAGGTAAAAAGGGAATGCCTGTCATTAATGTTAATTATACGTTAGGCATTTCGCAAAGGCCTAACCTTAAAAATCTGTCGTGGATGAATAGCAGTCAGTATATTGACCTGGAGAAAGAGCTTGTTAACAGCGGCCTAATAACCGATCCCGCGCTGGCACCCAGCTATAACGCACTTTATACGGCAAATAACAGTGACGCTACAGAGTGGATGTTTCGCGTTAAAAGAGGTACTGCTACGCCGGCACAAAGAGATGCTGCCCTCGCTGAACTAAGTACCCATAATTCACTTGATCAAATCAACAAATACCTGTTGCAAAACAGCGTTACACATCAAACCAATATTTCTGTTTCCGGTGGGGCTGAAAACACAACCTACAATGTGTCCGGAAATTATACAAGGAATCAGCCTTTTTATAAAAGCAACTATGGAGAAACATTTTACTTAAATTCTAATCTTTCGTCCGGCTTGTTCAATAAACGCTTGATTTTTCATAGCGGTTTAAACTATCAGTATGATAACTCCCAATACAATGGAGCTGCCGTTGATGCGCTGTCAAGTACAACCACTTCTTTAAGGCCATACGACAATTTGGTAGATGCAAATAATAATCATATACAACGTACTTACCTTTTCAGGCAATCTATTGCAGATAGTTTGGTTAGAACAGGATATTTGCCGTTCAGTTACAATCCCATTGATGAATTAAATTACTCTAACACTCAGTTAAAGACTAATACTTTCAGGATAAATGCCGGCCTGACCGGTAAAATTACCAAATGGCTAAATGCTGATGTATCGATAATGAGCCAGAAGCAAATTGCAGGTACTATTGGTATCAATGAACTGAACAGTTACAGCAACCGTATCCAGTTAAATACCGCAACCTCCGTTGCAAATAATGGTAAACTTATTTATGGACTGCCTTATGGCGGAACATATTACGAGGATAATATGAATGCCTACGATACAGGACTCAGGGGCCAACTAAACTTTGATCATACCTTTAAACAGGATCACCAGGTGACTGCGTTGTTAGGTACGGAAGTCCGGGAAACAGGAAGTAAAGATGGATTTTCTACAAGATACGGGTTCAATCAGGACGCAAACAGCATAGGCGTATTTAACCCTGGCGACCCATACATGACACTTTATGGTTATTCTCAAACTTTGGGTAATAACCTGTCGGGTATAACCGAGACAAGAAGAAGATATCTTTCTTATTACGGTAATGCGGGTTATAGTTTCAAAGACAAATATTTTGCAACCGGAAGTTTTCGTTTTGATGATGCTACCCTTGTTGGAGTGGCGCCCAGTGTAAGGGCAAGGCCTTTTTGGTCTACTGGCCTAAGGTGGAATGCCACGCGGGAAGACTTCTTAAATAACGTTAGCTGGTTATCTAATTTTGCTTTACGCGCCTCTTATGGAACTTCGGGTACTATACCAACTGCAGGTTCTAATATTACTTTGCTTGCTGTAAACAGCACCTCAGATAGTCGCACCGGTTTAACAACTGCTTCAATTACCACACCCGCAAACAGTGCCTTACGTTGGTCAACTACCAAACAATTAAACTTAGGTACAGATTTTAGCCTTTTTAAAAGTCGATTAATAGGCAGTTTCGATTATTATACCAAAGAAACCGATGGAATTATCAGGTACTTACCTTTTAACCCAACTTACGGATGGGCGGGGTTATACTATAACACGGCTAAGTTAAAAGGGCACGGGATAGATTTAGGGATAACAGGTGAAATCGTCAAGTTAAAACAGTTTCACTGGAGTTCAACGTTTAACTTTAGTTATACTACTAATCGAGTGACCGATGAGCGTTTTGATAACCAAACCGCTAATCTGATAACAGGTTCAACTTATGTAAACGGGCTTCCGATTGCAACCTTATTCGTTTATCGTTGGGCTGGTTTGGATAACCAGGGTGAATCGCAAATATATGACAGAAATGGTAAGATCGTTTCAAGTACTGCTTCAACTGCAAATTTTACACGTGAGGATTTGAAATATGCTGGTGTTACTAATCCGCCTTACACTGGTGGCTTTTTCAACACCTTTACCATGGGGCCATTTACTTCAACGGTACAAATGTCGTACTATTTCGGCAGCGTATTTTTGCGCCAATCTGTAACTACTAATAACTATCCAACAAGTGGTAATTCAACTTTTTACGGATCTCTTGGTAAAGTTGCAGATTTGGCTAACCGTTGGCGTCAGCCGGGTGATGAGGCAAAAACGAACGTACCAGGTATAGCAAACTCGAGCTTTAGCAGTATTTACCGTTATCAGTTTTCGGATGCATTGTTAGAAAAGGGAGACCATATCAGGTTACAGCAAGTAAGCCTTTCCTACAATGTTCCGGCAAGGCTATTGCCTAAAAATTCAATTAAGGCTTTATCAATAGGTGCCAATGTGCAAAACCTGGGTATTATCTGGCGGGCGAATAAAGATCACTTAGATCCATTGTATACCAATACATCCAACTATTCAAACCTGCCGCCCGCAACAAGTTATCTACTTCGTTTAAATGCCTCATTCTAAAAAATTATGAAAATATATATATATGCGATTTTAGTGCTGTTGGTTACCGCAACCAGTTGCCGTAAATATGTTGAAATTACCCAGCCGGGTATACGCACACCCAAATATAAAACCGACTATCGTTACCTGCTGGATAATGCCCAGATATTTGAGGGTAGTTATAGTTTCCCCATATTGTCAGGCGATGATACAGAATATACTGATCCGAATCAGCAAAATAGTATAACAAGCATATCGGCTAGCGTTTACACTTGGAGCGATATCTATGTGCCGGAAACCGCTGGTGACGTTGATTGGGAGAAGCTTTACAACATTATTTACAATTGTAATGCAGTTTTAGATGGAGTATTGACATCTGAAGGTGGGTCTGATGCCATGAAAAAGCAGCTTTATGCGGAAGCGTTGGTACACCGGGCCAATTGCTATCTGACCTTAATTAACCTCTATGCCAAACAGTATAATGCAACTACCGCCGCCACCGATTTGGGTGTGCCTCTTTTGTTGACTCCCGATCTTTTTGCTAATTTAAAAAGAGCCCCTGTTAGTACGGTTTACAGTCAGATCTTAGATGACCTGAAACATTCCGTAGCAGCACTGCCTGCTGTACCTGATTATAACATCAGGCCATCAAAGGCAGCAAGTTATGCCCTATTGGCAAAAACTTATTTAAACCTACGCGATTTCAATAATGCTGGATTATATGCAGACAGTACCCTTAAAATACAAAATACATTACTTGACTTAAAAAATTATAGTGCTACACCGGGCACAATACCCAAAAGGCTTAGCGATCCGGAAATCATCTTGTCAAAAATTGTAAACGGAAGTTTTACAGGTATACCTATCAGTGCTAACGCTTTAAACATTCTGGGTACTAACGATTTGCGCTATACTTTGTTTACCAGGGACGGTTCAGCTTTTTTTCCATCATTTAATGGTCGTGCAAATTGGAGGTATAGATTAAACGGCGAGTCTGTAATACAAACGGGACTGTCGGTGCCAGAAGTAATGCTCACCAAAGCCGAATGCCTGGCACGTCAGGGCGACGTGGCAGGGGCAATTACCATTGTTAACACGCTGCGCAAAAAGCGTTTTCTCGCTACGAACTATGCTGACATTACTGCAGCAGATGCTAATGTTGCGCTGAAAGTTGTTGTTGACGAACGTGAAAGGGAGTTTGCCGGTCGAGGGTTCCGCTGGTTTGATCAAAGGCGGTTAAATTATGATGCCAGCTTTGCAGTAACAAAAACAAGGGTGTTCAAGGGCAATACATATACCCTTGAGCCCAGCAGTAACCGCTATGTATACCCTATAGGACAAAAGTATATTTTGCTTAACCCCGAGATTCAGCAAAATCCTAGATAAATAAACTGATAGATAACTATGTTTAAATATATATTAGCATCACTGATGCTTCTGTTTACCTGCGCTAAGGCGCAGGTAATCTCAAACCGTACGTCGGTAGTGCCTCAAAAGCCTATACCGGGTAAACCCTTAGAATTGCTGTACAATGCCAGGCTAAGCCCGCTTGATAAGGCAAAGCAGGTTAAAGCTGCCTTCTACCAGTTCAGCGATTATAAATGGTATACTGATACAGCTTTTATGGAAGCGCAGGATAGTAATCTCAAGGCTACCTTTAATTTGCTTCCGGGGGCATCATTTGCTGCTGTAAAATTCTATCAGGGCAACTTACGCGCACCTGATTCTTCTGATAACAATAGCGAAAAGGGGTTCGTTGTTCGCATAACAAGTTCAAAAGGTAAAAGACTGCCGGGCGCTGCGCTTGCCGAGGCCGTGTTTAAATTACCCGGCTACAGTGGTGGCATTCCCGGTTATTTTGCAGGCAACTCGGCAAAACTTTCTGCCGATTCGCTTGCGCTATTGCTTAATGAAGAGCTGAAACAAAAAGACAGCAAACCTTCCAGGTTTGTACATTATTACCTGGCATTGCAACGTGCGATTAAAGGGCTTCAGTTTAAATCCGATGCTCCTGCAATATTAAATATGCTTCTTGAAGACAAGGATTTGACCGAAGATGACCTGGTAGAAATTCAGCGTGTAAAACAATTTGATCTTAAAGATGAAGCGGGTGCAGCAAAGTTAAGAACTGACATATTAGCGAAATATCCGAACGGGAAATTCGCAAGGTTAGAAGCCTTCCAGGGTATCATAAAAGATGCAAAATCTAATGAACAGATTATTGCCAACGGCGAAGCATTTTTAAAAAAATTCCCAATCGCAGAGTGGCGCAAGCACCCAGATAATCAGGACTACATTTATTACGGAGCTTACCGCAATTTGGCTATTGCTTATTTTGATTCTGGCAATTTTGATGCTTTAATCCGATTACGCCCGGATTGGGATTTTAAGACAGAGGACGAGATTTACCGTTGGAATGTTGGTCGTGCTTACATGCACAAAACAGTGGAGTTTAAAAAACTACAGCCACTTGCAGACAGTCTGTATAAAGATTTACTTACAAAAATTAACGACGGGTCATATTCTACCGACTTCGATTCGAAGGTACAGGCGCAGGATAATGCTTATGAACAGCTAAAAAACCGTACAGAAGATCAGATAAACATCCATTACCTAGCAGGTGATTATAAGGGATCGCTGGCGTATTTTGAAATGCTTCGTCCACAAGACAAATTTGCAAACGCCGACCTGAATGCCATTCATGTAGACATGTTAGCCAAAACAGACCAAAAGCAACTTATACAGCCATTGTTAGAGAATAGCGTTAGGGCTAATGCGGTTACACCGGCAATGTTTAACCGGTTAAAAGAAGTGTATGAGCAGCACGGAAATACTGAGGGTTATGATAATTATCTGGCTTCACTAAAATCGGCAGATAAAATGTCTCAACTGCAAGCCACAGTTAAAGCCCACATGCTTAACAAGGATATTATGCCTTTTGCAATGGAAGACAGCAATGGTAACATCGTTCGTTCAACAGACTGGGGCGATAAAATTGTGGTGATTGATTTTTGGGCTACCTGGTGCCGCCCATGTATTGCGGCTTTCCCGGGTATGCAAATGTTAGTTGATAAATATGCGAAAGACCCCAAAGTAGACTTCTATTTCGTAGGCACTATGCAGTTTGGTGATTACAAGCAAAAAGTAAAGGACTTCATGAAGCGTGAAGGCTGGCGTTTTAAAGTATTGCATGATGGTATAAATAAGAAAACAGGAGAAGAAGATGAGGTATTCTCCACCTTCGCCAAAATGTTTAATTCTTCGGGAATACCTCGTAAAGTGATTTTAAAGGATGGGATAATGCGCTACACAACCGAAGGTTACGGTGGCAGTCCAAGCGAATTAGAAGATGAAATATCATATGCAGTTGAAATGTTAAAAGCAGAAAAATAACATGTTAAAAAAGATAATTATAGCGCTTGTATGGTCAGTGCCCCTAATAGCCAATGCACAAGTAACGGCACAGGATAAACTAAAGGCAGCCATTAACGTGATAAAAAAGAATTATGTAGACTCCTTGAGCGACCAAACACTGGCAGATGCAGCGATTAAGGGAATGTTCACTGAACTTGACCCGCATTCCAAATATTTCAGTAAGGCAGAGGCAAAAGCCATGGCAAGTGCCATGCGCGGCAGTTTCGTGGGTATCGGCATTGAATACATGATGCAGAATGATACCGTTTATCTTACCCAGATTTTGCCAGACGGGCCGGCTGAAAGAGCTGGTTTAATTACAGGAGACCGTTTGCTGAAAGTAAATGAAGAGAATGTGGCAGGCACTAAAAAAACCTATATGAACATTCTGAATGCCATAAGGGGAGAAAATAAGACGGTTGTTAAGTTAGAGATATACCGGCCGGGTGCAAAAAAGAACATGGAATTTAGTATTGCGCGTGGCCCTGTGGTAGATCATTCTGTTACTGCAGCTTACATGCTTGATGATAAAAAAACGGGTTACATAGCTATCCGCATATTTAGCCAAAGTACACGTAATGAAATTGAGAATTCATTAAAAAAATTAAAGAAAGAGGGCATGCAGCAGTTGATCCTGGATTTGCAAGGTAATGGCGGCGGATATGTACAGGCAGCATTAGGAGTTGCGGACGAGTTTCTTAAACGCGACCAGTTGGTTTATTATATCATGACACAGGATAAAGGGAAAGATTACTATTACGCTTCACAATCGGGTACTTCCTGGGAAGGAAAATTGGCGGTGCTGATTGATCAGAACACTGCTTCAGCCAGTGAAATTCTTTCAGGCGCATTACAAGACTGGGACAGGGGAGTAATAGTGGGCCGTCGTAGTTTTGGAAAAGGCCTTACGCAGCAACCTATTGCCTTGCCAGATAGCTCTGTGCTCGAACTTACATCAGGCCGTTTATACACGCCTGCCGGCAGATCGGTACAAAAACCTTACAAAGGAGTAAACTATCAGGCAGATATCAGCAACAGATATGGCAGCGGCGAATTGTTCAGGGAAACAGATCAGCATAAGCCAGACTCTCTAAAGTTTAAAACTTTGGTTAATAAGCGTACTATATATGCAGGCGGAGGCATTACGCCTGATAAGTTTGTCCCATTAGATACGTTGCAAGAGGCATCGTGGCTTAAATCAGTAGCATCAGCTGGCTACATAAGCGATGCATCCTGGAAAATTGCGGATACACAACGGGAGGAAATTAAAAAAGCTTATCCCGATATCGAATCATTTGCCGCTAATTATAAAGTACCTAAAAATATAATTAATGGCATTGTCAAAGCTGTTGAACAAAAAGGGCTTAAACCTTCGAAAGCGTATAAAGAGCGCCTGATAAATTTATTGGCTCTGGAAATAAAAGCGCAGATAGCCAATCAGGTTTACATGGGTAAAGAAAACTATTTGAGAATTATTAATTCCGAAAATAATAGCATAAAAGAAGCGCAAAAAATATTAGATAACGCACAGCTATATAACGCATACCTGCAAGGCAAAGTACTTGCTAGTACAGTTCAGATAACCAAGTAGTATAAAAAACAATAAAACTAAATGAAAAAAATTACAACCATTATATGTGCAGCTTTATTTGCACCCCTGTTATGTGCGGCGCAGCAGGGATATGTTATTCATGGTAAAATCGGCAACCTTAATAAACCGGCTAAAGCCTACTTGTCTTACAAAATTGGTGATAACAGAATAGTAGACTCAACTTATATTGTTAACGGTAGCTTCGAGTTCAAAGGAAAAGTAAATAGTGTAAAAGAAGCCGGTATCAGGGTGAAGCATGATGATGTGCCTTTAAACCCTACCGTGAGGCCGGTATGGGATTTGTTTTCCTTTTTTATCGAAAATAAAGAGATAAACATCATAGCTACTGATTCCATTAAAAACGCAAAGATCACAGGCTCGCCATTAAATGACGAAAACGCCAGGCTCACGGCTTACCTGAAACCAATTTATGATAAGTATGCAGCTTTGAATAAGGAGTATGAAAGCAAAAATCCGACAGAACAATCTAACAGGGAATATGTACAATCGCTGGAAAAAAGGGCTAAGGATATTGATAATGAGACGGTGAAAGCAAAACAAGATTATGCACTTGCTCATCCGAACTCATACCTGGCTATTGTTGCACTAAATTCAACGATGAAGGATGGTTTTGATGCGGCGGGTACTGAAAAAATATTCGACAAATTAAGTCCCGATGTCAGGAACACTGAACTTGCGCAAGCGTCCTTAAAAAGGATAATTGATATTAAGAAAACACAGGAAGGAGAACCTGCACCGGATTTTACGCAGAATGATGTTGATGGGAAGCCTGTAAAATTATCAGATTTCAGGGGGCATTATGTATTGGTTGATTTTTGGGCATCATGGTGCGCGCCTTGCCGGCGTGAAAACCCCAACCTTGTTAAATCCTATGCTGCTTACAAAGACAAAGGGTTCCGGATACTGGGTGTTTCCTTAGACAAGCCTGCAGATAAGGAAAAATGGCTGAAAGCGATTAAAGATGACGGTTTAACATGGACCCAGGTATCAGATTTAAAAGCCTGGACAAATGCTGCCGCTGTTTTATATGACGTAAAAGCTATACCTATGAATTTTTTGATCGATCCGCAAGGGCGTATAATTGCCAAGTACCTGCGCGGCGAAGACCTCAGTACTAAATTAAAAGAAATTTATAAGGCTGAAACCAAGTAATCTTGGAGGGATTAATCACCTGCGTTATTATACATATATTTCTATATAAAAGACCTGAATTATGAGTCTAAGCGGATTGTTTCCAATTGACCGATGGACATTTACAACGCGTTTTGTTTTACAGTCGCTGTCACAAAATGACAGGGATGCTTTGCTCGCGAGGCAGACAAATATTTCCTATATGAAGGGAGAGGTCATATTCCGGGAAAATACAGTACCCTCGGGCGTTTACCTGATCATAAGTGGTAAGGTGAAAAAATACAGGGTTAGTGGCCAGGCTAAAGCGCAAATCATTTATGTTGCCGGTCAGGGGGAGTTGGTCGGATATCATGCAATTCTCTCTGAAGAACGCTACCCGGACTCCGCTGCTGCAATGGAACCTTGCAAAATAGCCTATATTCCAAAGGAAGATTTTACAGGAACGCTTTATAATTCACCCTCTTTTTCACGCTATCTCCTTAAGTCCCTTAGCCATGAATTTACGGTATATGCCAATATGCTTTCTACGCTGATGCAGCACTCCGCTTCCGAGCGTCTGGCCATTGCGCTGATCATTTTACGGGAAAAATTCAAGGAGGGGCTGCAAGAGGACGGAGAAATTGTTATCAGCGTTTCGCGTTCAGATCTTGGGGCAATGTCAGGTCTGGCTGAGGAGAACGTTATCCGTTTACTTCGTGACTTTAAAACACAAAAGATCATAGAGATAGAAGGCCGAAATATTATCGTACTAGACATCCGATCGTTGGTAAAAGAATCCAATTACCCGTAAGCGTCGTGATATAGAGGTAATAGCAGGGTCAAACTTAAAGTATTTGCTTGGTCGCTAACACGGATTTTACCGGCTACCTGTCGATCTCGCGTTTAATGAACCTATTATTCAATATTAAAAAAGATAAAATGAAAAGAATTGTAAGTATGGTAATCGTACTGGTCCTTTTTGCCCTGCAAGGGAACTCACAAATATTACAACCGGTAAAGTGGAGCTATGCCGCCAAGAAAACCGGTCCAAGCGAGGCCGTGGTATTCCTTAAGGCAACGATTGATGCCGGCTGGCATGTTTACTCGCAGTTTGTTAAAGAAGGCGGCCCGGTAAAAACTACTATCAATTTCAACCCGTCCAAAACTTTCACTCTGGTGGGTAAAACGATCGAACCGAAGCCGGTCACCCGGATGGAAAAAGCTTTTGGAATGGATGTCAGCTTTTTTGAAAATAGCGTCGTTTTTCAGCAAAAGATAAAATTGAAAGCCAAGCAGGCTACTATCAGTGGTAAGCTGGAATATATGACCTGTAACGATGAAAAGTGCTTACCTCCTGATAATATTGAATTCAGCATTCCTGTAAAGTAACTTACACATCCTGAACAGGGAGGCTTTAGGCCTTTGCTATTTCGGGAATAGAATTTACCCCTATTGATCTCCTCCCCGGCTGCAAAAAACACCTGGACAATAATAAAGAACGGCAGCCGGGAAACGGTGGATGAAAAATAAGGGAAAGGCAGTGGCAAAGACCTATCAACAAAGCAAAAAAACTTTCTGAGACATATCTTGCAAGTTTGGCAGGGGCTGTGACGGAATATTATAAAGTCTTCAATCGTTCTTTTTCAGTTAATAGTTTAGTTAATTACAAAGACATCCTCAGAAGCGGATGTCTTTTGATAAGGAGACATAAAGAATGATTTTCAATATGTCGTTGACGGTAACAAGCTGGCGGTAAGCTTTATCATATACGTGTTCATTGCTGCTGTAACTACTTTTCCATTTTTGAATGAAAGCCTGAAGTGGTTCTTTCAAGATATTTAAATTTGAGACTCAAGTCATTTTGGGACAAGTAGCAGGTTAAGATGAACAATAGAGATGATATCGTAAATCGACAGTATTGAATTACGAATGAATCGCACCAGATAGAATTATCAAATGATGATCTGTTTAGATCGAATAAAATCATGCTCATGAAGCTAATTCAATTGTTCATGGTCCAAATCTTAGTCAACTATTCATTTCGGGATACATGGCCAGATCTGCTTATACCTTTTAAAGGCTATGTACCCTTGATCCATATTAGTGTCGATGTGCTGAATCTTATTAAACCATACTTAAGCGTCGGATATGCTTGGCAGAATTTGGCGATTTACTCGACCTGTTTTCTTTTGCTGTGGATGATAAGTGTAAAACACACTGTTTTAAAGCAGCCTAACAGACGGGAATAGTACAATCAAAAATCTTTGGTAATTAACCGTTTTTTAATTCAACTCCCTGTTACGATGAACCCTACTCCTAAAATTCCAGCTATTGCCATTATTGATGATGATCCGCTATACCGGAAAGTGATTGCTCATCTGCTTGAAAAAAATAATGTTAAAATTCTCTTTGAGGCTGCAAGCGGAGCCGAAAGTATCGGCTTAATGGAGCAGGCCAACTTGTTGCCGGATATTGTAATTTTAGATGTAGAGATGCCGCAGATGGACGGCTTCGAAACTGCGAGAATGCTTAAAAAGCATTGGCCGCAAATCAAAATTATTGCCAACTCGGGTTCGCTTGACCCTTCAGTTAGTAATAAAATGATAGCAGCCGGTGCCGATCGATTTATAGCCAAGGATTTTAATGGCATTAAAATCGCGGAGCTCATCCAGGAAGTGTACGAACCTTAGCGTCATCGCTTTTCGACAATAATAACTATAAAGTTTAGTGCAATTTCACAGACAAGAAATTCATTCTTCCCGGTAGTCACTGGGTTAATTTTCCCTGCCATCAGCTTATATTTATTGTCTCTGCTAGTAATCTGAACCTGATTTATATCAGCGATACAACTGATATAAATCCCTGATTCTCTTTAAACTATTAGTTAATTTAGATTGAAGATACAGTTGCCTTTTAATCTTCTGTTAAGCAATTTATCTTAGAGAATTTCTCACGTTGAAAGATGATCTTTAAAATTAACTCGGTACACTTGATAAATTATCGGGTTTTATTGCTTTTATCCTGAGAATTGCCCTGACAGTATTTGGTTATAAACCTGAACATTATGACAGCCGATACCCTACACTTCATCGAACAAAACCTAAGCATTGGAAGCTTGTGGCAAAACCTGGCATTCTATTTTATGCTAATGATACTATCATGGATAATCATTGTGCAACGGAAAACCTTAAATGAAAGGCCTAAATAAGATGGTGAAATTTAACTTAAATGATTTTCAAACATGAAGGGAAACGCTAACTCAAAACAGATTAAAAATAAAGAATTGACCAAAGAGAAGTTAATTTGGGCTTTAGGAGAAACTATTAAATTGGAAGGCTTTAATTCGCTTAACGGAAGCAAAATTGCCCGGAGAGCTGAAGTAGACCGAAAATTGATTAACCGGTATTTTGGCGGCTTAAATAAATTGATTGAGCGATATGTGGAAAAGACTGATTATTGGCTGATTTTTTTAGAGGACATGAACGAACTATTAAAATCTAATGAATTTCCGGGCAGCAAAGAATTAATCACTTCTTTACTTCAAAATCAGTTCCTTTATTTTTTCGCACAAAAAGACATGCAGCGTTTAATTCTTTGGGAGTTGACCTCAAAAAGTGAGACAATGAAAAGGACTCATAATGCGAGGGAAATGATGGGTCAAGGACTGCTTGAATTAACTGATCTTCATTTTAAAAATTCAAATGTTAATTTCCGGGCAATTGGTGCCCTGATCGTTGGAGGAATATATTATACAATTCTACACACCATAAATAATGGTGGTAAATTTACAGACATAGATATCAGTACGGAGCCAGGCCGGGCAGACATAACAAAGGCAATCGCGCAAATAGTCGATTGGGCTTATCTAGCAGCCGTAGATCAGTAATATCTATAATTCTCTTACCGTAAGTGATTTTAACTATTGGCTATCATGCGGTAAGGAAATCTTACCGCATGATGGCAAGCAGGAGATCCGCCGGATCTGATTCGATAGCAAGTGCAATAAGGTATAGCTTATCAAGCCGGAATTGTGATTTCGGGTTAATCGATAGTTGGATCAGTCTGTAAGCACTTAAGCCAGTTCTTCGGGCAACTCCGCCTTGTTTATTCATTTTTAGCTTAATGAAGTCCTAAATTGATAAGTGTTTTCTTCAGCAAATTATTATTTATTCTCGAAAATAAACTTGCCAAAGACACGCTTATAACATAGATTAAAATAAATATCACCTATCTGGAAATTATAAAATCAAATCATTGAATAATGATGGTCCAGGTCTCTGCTTTAATTCATTGATGGTAATGCCCCTATCTGTTGTAACAAGTTTAGCAAGTCAGGCTGGCCAAATTCTTCAATGATTTGATCATTATAAAATTTGTAGAAATTTACAGCTTTTACTTCAATGGTTCTAAATGTAGCCGGCACATTAAAGAACAAGCCATCGTGTGTGCCACGCATGGTAAAACGTGCAGCTATCTGATTATCTTCCGCTACCATATCTTCGAGTTCCCATTGAATGTCAGAAAAACCGGAACGCATCATGTTAATTATATTCAGATATCCAGTTGGTCCTTCTAGCGGCTCTTTTTGCCCCGGTACAAAAAATTTCGCTTCTGTTGCTATAAGTTCTTTACTTAAAACCTCGCTGGATGTATTGATGAATTCCACAAAGCGTTTCATCAATCGTTTATTGTTTGCTGTTGACATAAATTTAATTTAAAACAAATATCGACTGTTCTTTTAAATACTACCAATAAGGTATCTTAAGAAATAATCTTAAATTACTTTGAGAATTTTTACGGGAAAGCCCCTTTCTGACCAAGTTCAGGAACTCGGGCGTGATACCTAAATAGGAGGCGATTTGCGTATTTGGAAGTTTTCTGGAAAGGTCCCGGTATTGATCCAGAAACAACAAATATCGTTCTTAGGCTGAAGAACTAATATTTTGTAGCTCTATTTTCCAGTTCGATATACTTTTGCTCTATAATTACTCGAAAGTTGTGGTCGATCGTGTAATATTTTACATATAACTTTAGTAGATCGTCATGTTTAACCTGCAATATAACGGCTGACTCTATTTCTTCAATATATAATTTACTGGGCTGCTCTGCGTAAAAGCTACTTAAATCTGTAATCCAATCATTTTTTGCAGTAAATTGAATATTGTGTGTTTACCAATCTTATCAATTGCATACATTTTTAAGCAGCCTGAAATCACGAAAGTAAAATGACGGCATATATCGTCCTGTTGTAAAATATATTGATGCCGTTTAATTGTTCGTTCTGCAAAAAGCGATCCCAGCTCTTTTGCCTCTTCTGCATTTAGAGGAAAATAATTATCAAAATATTGATATAGTTTTTCGATAGACACTTCATTCAATTTAAACGAATTTATCTAA
Source organism: Mucilaginibacter polytrichastri (assembly GCF_001911425.1). Classification (GTDB taxonomy): domain Bacteria; phylum Bacteroidota; class Bacteroidia; order Sphingobacteriales; family Sphingobacteriaceae; genus Mucilaginibacter; species Mucilaginibacter polytrichastri. The sequence continues at coordinate 41,610 of NZ_MPPL01000002.1, forward strand.
ATCACATTGATTGTGACGAATGAAATGGTAAAATGGTCGCTTTGGCAGCTTGCGATAAAGTATAGTTAACGATTTGCCGAAAACTTCCATCCGATTCATACAGAAAAGCTCTGCTCTCAACTATTTGCAACCCAATTCGCTTTCGATCAAAACCAATTTGAATTTTACAAGTCGCAGCTTAAAGTCCTAACATTATGCTGATGGATTGGGGCTTTTTTAACGTGCATTCCCGGTGCATTCCTTAGTTATAAGCATTAATTACAAAATTTCGCAAGTAATATTTAACGGCGGCACATTCTTCTAATTGAATATTACTTCAAGCGAAGGTCAGCAACAGATGTTAAATGCAATATTACAAAGAGTGTGATGGGATTTCGATGAAGTTGGATAAACCGGTGGTATTCTTTACCACTATCTAAGATCGCGCGGCAAGGAAATCTCACTGCAGACAGCAAGCAGCAGTGAGGAAAATACTTATTCATGATACTGCTTAATTGTTCCGCATGGCCAGTCAGCGTATCCCATCCCCAGTAATATCCCTCAAAGGGAAGCTGTAGCCCGGCCTTTAACTGGTGGACAAATTCCTGTAATAACGTATCATCGCGAAATGTGGAAATTACGACAAACCGGGATATCCCCAAATTGAGTTTCCTCGCTTTTCCTACATCAGTTAAGATGTCAACTTTTAGCTGCTGGCGGATCTGGTCGTCTTTTTTACGGATGTCTTTTAATTTGCACTGAATGGCCGTAGTCCCTCTACTCGAATAAATATCGATCCCGCGCTGGTTTTGTCCCCTGACCCCGAAGATCTGGTAGTCGCCGGGCTATTGCGTAACCTTGCTGTCGATAGCATCAAACAGGTCGCAGGTAACTCTTCAAACAGTTTTTCATCCTTTAGCGGGGGGAATTGAAATTTCGGCATGGCTAATTTACAGAACTGGCGATCCTTTAAATGTATTTATACGTAAATACACTTACTCAGCGTATCTGTTACAGTATTCAAAAAGCTTTCTTCCAGCCTTCGTTTTTGATCGTGATATGAACGCAATCCGGCTTGCTCCAACACGAAATGACCGCCTTATGCTCCTTTTTATCGGTATAATGGAACCGGAAGACTTTTGCGCTTAAGCTGGCGTCATAGCCGCTTAGTTGTTCCTGGGTAACCTCATGGTTGAGCGAGATGGTTTTACCAAAAGATTCAAAAGGCTTGATGACCCTTTGCTCCAGCGACTGGTCCGTGAAATTTGCGGTATTAATAAACCTGTAAAGCTGGTCATTTAGTTTTGCCACTTCCTGTTTTTCGTGTATGCCCAATGAAAGCCAGATGCTAAGGAAATCAGCTTTGACTGGATATTCTGGGAGAGTTGACCAGGGTATTCTGGACGCTTTGAACCACCAAGTTGTGCAAACGACCGAGAATATTGCAATAAGTTTATGCAATGTGAAGTCATTAACCCCATACCTCGTTAAGATATGGGCAACTTAGCCGTTATCTTTTACCTCACTAACGCCCTTTTATCCTTATCACGCTCAGGGAATAAGCAGGCACTGTATAGTTGTTTAACGTTTTTGTGTCAAAATCTGATACTATCGGAACAAGTTTAAGCGGTTCATTTAATGTGTTTTTATCGTTCGGATTACCTTTAAGGATATTTAGCTTGGCTTTTTTACTTTGGATGTTTAACGCTTTTAAATCGATTTTAGAGGAGGTGGCAGTAGTGCCGGCGTTCACAATTTTGATAATAATATCGCCTGTTCTACTGTCTTTAACGCAGGATGCCGCAAGGGTAGAATCTGTGATACCGTTAAATGTAACTACGTTCCGAATATAGCTATCGCCCTGGTTTACCGAGAATAGTTGTTGAACGTAATAGTTTACAGTTGGTACCCATTTACTGTTATTAAAATAGATCAGGTTAGGGTTCCACGAAGTATGCTTGCTATTGGCCAGTAGCGGCGCATATGATGCCATACGTACCACGTCGCCATTGCGCTCGATGGAGGTCATAAATGCTGCTTCGGTTAGCGCATTGATCAAATCGTTACCTTGCGATGCGTATTCACCAATATATACTTCAGATTTTTTACGGTTGTAGGTATCATAACGTGCATTGTTAGATAAAAACCATTCTGGCCTTTCGTAAAAATGTTCATCTACAATGGGGATATTGAGCAAGTTAGCAAACTTCCAGCCCTGATCATAATCATCGCCTGAAGGTGAAGGGCCAACTGTGCCTACCACCGTAATTTCGGGGTGTTTAGCTTTCACCACATCATAGATCATTTTAAAACGGAGCCTGAAATCATCGGTTTGTTTGTCCTCATTTCCAATCCCAACATATTGCAGATTAAAAGGCTTTGGATGGCCGGCGGCTGCGCGTTGTGCCCCCCATTTACTGTTAACCGGGCCGTTAGCGTACTCTATTAAGTCCAATACATCTTGTATATAACCCTGCATGTCGGTTAAAGGAAGCCCTTTTTGCCCGATGCCGCCTATGCGCCAGGTGCCGCCTGAATTTTGGCAACTCACGCCTGCCGCCACAACGGGCAGGGGCTTAGCGCCAATATCTTCGCAAAATCTAAAGTATTCATAAAAACCCAAGCCAATGCTTTGATGGTAGTTCCAGATGTTTCGTTGCTGTATGCGCTGTTCAACCGGGCCAATTGTGTTTTTCCAGCGGTACATATTGCCAAGCCCGTCGCCATGTACCAGGCAACCACCCGGAAATCGCATGAACTTAGGTTGCAGGTCAGCAATGGCTTGTGCCAGATCTGCACGCAGGCCGTTGGCTTCGCCTTTAAAAGTATTTTGCGGGAATAGCGAAACTTCGTCAATTGCCAGTTTTCCGGGCTTTTTTGCTAAAACAAACAGCTTTAAAGAATCGGCAGTTTGATTTACGGTTAACACGTTGTTGTACTTTTTCCATCCGCCGGATTCAGTAATAAAAGTAGCCGCGCCATAAACAGTTCCTTTCTTATCACGCAGTTGTACGGTTACCGGGATGGGGTTTGGGGATAACTGCTGGAGATACACCGAAAAATTATATTGCTCGCCCGCTTTTACGGTGATACCATCATAACCAGAATTGCTGATACCTAAACCTTCCTGTCCTGAATCTTCGATATTTAGAAGCAGATAATGAGGGTTATTAGGATGAACAGGATGCGCCGATTCTATCGATAGGGTGCCGTAGCTATATCCTTGTGTAATATACTCCCAGGCGGTTAGCGAATTCCAATCTTTTTTGTCGCTCGCGCTGTATTCAAATGATCTGTTTTGCACCAACTCTGCATATAAACCGCCATCGGCAGCGTAACTCAAGTCTTCAAAAAATACCCCGAACAGATCCGGACTGATCGTTTTGGTGGTGGTAGACTTATCCTTTTCTGAATTGCCGGACTGGGCAAAAACAGTAGTTGCCATTAGAATAAATATAATGATGTGCGCAACGCGTTTAAATAGCATAAGCTTTGGATTAAATGATTTATTTTAGTTTATAATAGTTCAATATGTAATTGATTAATTAGCATTTCTCCAACAGTTTATGGTTATATGTTCAGCAACTCCATTTAAAAGTGTTTCTACTCCCATACTACACTCGGGCCGGTCATATCAGCCTGCAATCAGGTAAAACGCCCGTTTTAGTAAAAATCATATTTGCCACTCATTGATCGTTGCAGTCCAATTGTTTTTCAACCTGTTAATTCGGTATCGTTTTCATATTCGAAGTAAGGCAATCAATTTTTCAGCAGCCGCACTTCATACACAGGGCCGGCGGTGGACCCATTCTCCGCAATGAATTTGATCCGGAAAGATTGATCGGCCGCATAGGCCAGATTATCCGGCAGAGCGTAATCAATTGAGAAGAACGTATCCCGTTTACCTTCGCTAAGATCTACGTTTCCAAGTTTCCTGTCATTGACCCAAATGCTGAATTTATGGTTCCATTCGGTTCCAAAATAGGTAATCCTGATTTTTCTTCCGGCCTTGTCCTTATCAATCAACTTATAATTGAACCAATCTTTTGCTGCTCTCCAATGCCGGTTAAAATTAACACCTTCAAATGAATTCTCTTTTTCCATAAAATGGTCAGATTCTGGTTGTTGTTCTCCTGCCGTTACCAGGTCTATGGTATTCTCAGCAAGCCGGGCTTCCTGAGCGTCTTCCTCGGCAAGTCTCTGCTGCAATGCGGTGAAGTCCTTACGGGATTCCTTTCGCCAGTATACTACGTAACGGGCATCCTGTATTTTATAAAATGGTACGAGTTTCAGTTCTCGGTATTTGACAGGATAAATCAGGTTTTTCGCAGTAAAAGACATGGTGGTTTTCTTGTCCTGCACTATATCTGCGGCATCATCTTCCAAGTCACTTACAAAAACAGGCATGTCGGTAAGTTTATATAGCGCGCCCGCAGCTACATGACCCATCCTGCTATCGTCTGCGTCGCGGCCTTTCTCTGCAAGCGTATCTATGGCAGAGGCCAGCACGATCGGCCCGTGCAGCACAGCCTCGTAATTAGATCCGTCGGGCAACTTTTCTGTTGTAATACGCATAGGAAGTTTAATCTTAATCAAATCACCCTTATGCCATTTTTGGGTCAGGCATACATACGAAGAAGGATCGGCCATCACTGGTACGTTTTTGCCGTTGATGGTGATTTTTAGTCCCCCTTTCGCCACCCAGGAAGGATAACGGATGTTTAGGTTGAACAATCCCTTCCCGGCATTTATAATTTTAAGTGTAGTTTCATCTCGCTCAGGGAAACTGGTTTCCTGTCGTAGTAATAGACCCTTTTCTTTCCATGACAGTTTTGACGGAATAAAAAGGTTGACAAAAAGCGCATTAGCGGAATGACTATAAATCATTTTTCCGTATTTGGCATGATTTTCCATGCCAGAGCCAACACAGCACCACATACTTGTCTGTGGCTGCGAATAAACGCGGTAATGCCCGGGACGCATAGGGGTGAAATAAACAAATCCACCTTTGCCCGGTCGTTGGGTGGTGAGAATATGGTTGTATAATGCCCGTTCATAATAATCGATGTAAGATACTTTCGGGTCTGAGAAATATAAATCCTCCGTCAGCTTAAGCATATTGTAGGTATTACAGGTTTCCGGCCCTTCTACACTGGATATCATCGTTGAGAAATCCGTCGACGGGTTGAAATGCTCTCTAACGCTGTTGCCACCAGTTGCTATTGTACGGTGATTGACTACTGTTTCCCAGAAAAATTCAGCCGCATGGCTGTAACTCGTATCGCCACTATAATCGGCAATCCTTTTGAAACCGATAACTTTCGGAATCTGTGTATTGGCATGTAAATTATCCAAATTATCTACATTTTTTTCCAGTGGAAGCAGTATAGCCTGATGTGAAAAGCCTTTGGCAGCGTCCAGATATTTTTTATCGCCCGAAATACCATAAACGTCGGCCAGAACTTCGTTAATTCCGCCATGTTCATTACCCAGCAGTTGTTGCATTTGTTTTTGATTAAGCGCCCTGGTAATTTCACAGAACCAGTCTGCGAATTTGATCAGCATCAGTTTGGCAGTCTGATTGCCTTCGTATAGGTATGCATCGCGAAGCCCGGCGAATACTTTATGGATATTGTAAAATGGTACCCATTTTCGGTTAAAGTCAGTGAAATTTCCCTTCAATACCTCTGGCCACAGTTTCTGGCTGCCTGGTACACCGCCAACATAGCCGTTTCCATTTTTATCCTGGCAAAGTTTCAATTCGCCAATCATATAATCAAGCCTATCCCTAATCCTTTGGTCTCCGGTAGAGGCGTACATCATCGCAAGAGCCGACAGATAGTGCCCGCCTATATGCCCATCCAATCCTGTATTTTCCCAATTAGTGTAACTTTTTGTTTTTTCAGGAAGGCCTGCTTCCCGTCTGAAAGGAGCAAGCAGCCTGTCTGGCTTTAATTCAAGGATATAATTAAGATCTGTTAATTCCTGTGTTTTAAACATTCCAGGCAGCAACCGAACCTCTTGCAATGAAAAACTTTTGAGTTGATTGCTTTTTTGGGCTTTGAGGGTAAAAGGAAGAATAAGGAATACACAAGCCAAAGCGCTTATGAAAAATCTTCTAAATATCATATCAGGTTATAATTAGTCGTGAAATTTACACTATATGGATTTGTAATGCAACCCGATTAGGCCGGCAAACAAGGATTAGGTCCGCTTTTCAACGAGATTGTTATTTCTTTCAACATGATTGTAAGTTGGCATTAACAGATGTCATTTACATTTACAGGAACTATAAACCAATTTTTAATTAATATGAGGACTAAATTCATAGGCGCTGTTATGCTCCTGTTTTTTACCGCACGAACTTTTGCGCAGGATTTCCAAAGAACACAGTTGGGTATAAAAGCGAATACACAGTTCATGGATATCGAAGCTCAGTTTTTTTCTCCGACTATCGTCAGGATTATCAGGAATCCCGAGGGATTACCTCTAAATAAACAAAGCCTTTCCGTAATCAAAAAGCCCGAACAAACTGCCTTGTCGGTTAATGAAGAAAACAATATCGTATATTTAAAAAGCGCTGCTTTACAGGTGGCGTTGAACCTGAAAACCGGTAAAGTTTCATTTTTAGATTTACAGGGAGGACCGCTTTTTACCGAGAAGGATTACGGTGCCCAGTTTACGGCTACCAAAGATGCCGGTAGAAACACTTATTCGGTTAGGCAGGCGTTTATGCTCGAAAAAGATGAAGTGATCTATGGCCTGGGGCAACAGCAGAACGGCAAAATGAACCAGCGGGGACAAAGAGTGTATCTTTCAAATCAAAACACGAAAGTTTGCATTCCTTTTATTCAGTCAGTTAAGGGTTATGGGGTGTTTTGGGATAACTATTCACCAACCACATTTACTGATAATCTGCAAGAGACTTCGTTCGATTCAGAAATCGGAGATTGCTCTGACTACTATTTTATGTGGGGCGGAAGTGGTGATGGTGTTATAGCACAAATGCGCGACCTTACTGGCCAGGCACCTATGATGCCCCTGTGGGTATATGGCTATAACCAGTCCAAAGAAAGGTATAAAACACAGGAAGAACTGATTGATGTAGTTAAAAAATACAGAGCCTTAAAAGTGCCATTGGATGGTATTGTACAGGACTGGCAGTACTGGGGTAAAGATAGCTTATGGAATTCGATGTCATTTGATCCGGTTACTTATCCTGATCCTAAAGGCATGATTGACAAAGTTCATCAGTTAAAGGCACACCTCTTTATAGTGGCGTGGCCAGGTTTCGGGCCTTTGACCAAACAATACGCCGAATTTAAGCAGAAAAACATGCTTATTGACTTTGATACCTGGCCCCCTAAAAGCGGTGCAAAACCTTTTGACCCCTATAATCCGGCAAGTCATGCCATCTACTGGGATTACCTCAATAAAGGTGTTTTTTCGCTTGGCACAGACGGCTGGTGGCTTGATTCAACCGAACCTGACCATATAAATATTAAAGATCAGGACTTTGACCAGCCCACTTACCTTGGGTCATTCAGAAGTGTTATCAACGCATTCCCTTTAGAGCATGTAGGCGGGATCTATGACAGCCAGCGCAAAACTACTTCTCAAAAACGTGTAACCATTTTTACCCGTTCTGCATTTGCAGGGCAGCAGCGTTACGCGGCCAACACATGGAGTGGGGATATTGTATCCACCTGGCCTACACTTCAAAAGCAGATCCCGGCAGCATTGAATTTTTCGCTTAGCGGCATTCCTTATTGGAATGCGGACATAGGTGGTTTCTTCGCCGGCGCTTTCAAACAAGGGGGAGGTGCTAAAAATCCTGAATTTCAGGAATTGTATACACGCTGGTTACAATTCGCCGCATTTACCCCGATGATGAGGTCACATGGAACCGACATTCCAAGGGAGATTTACCAGTTTGGAAAACCAGGCGAAAAAACTTTCGACGTTATAGCAAAATTCATCAATCTGCGTTACAGCCTTCTCCCTTATATCTATTCTACCGCTTGGGACGTAACCCATCAATCGGGGTCTATCATGAGGGCTTTATTTATGGATTTTGAAAAAGACATACAAGTATATGATATCGGCAATCAGTACATGTTCGGAAAGTCATTTATGGTTTCACCTGTAACTCAAGCCGGGCAAAAAGAGCAGGCTGTTTATCTTCCGGCAGGTACTTTGTGGTATGATTTCTGGACGGGAAAAACCGAGGACGGCGGCAAATCTATCATTAGCACTACCCCAATTGATATCATGCCGTTATATGTAAAAGCCGGAGCTATTATGCCATGGGGGCCTAAAGTTCAGTTTGCCGAAGAGAAAAAATGGAATAACCTGGAAATCAGAATTTACCCGGGGGCAGATGGCGATTTTACCTTGTATGAGGATGAAAACGACAATTACAATTACGAGGAAGGAAAATACACAGAAACCCCGTTCCACTGGAATGACAAATCCCATATCCTGACGATTGGCAAAAGGAGAGGTGATTTTACTGGTTCACTTGTTAACAGGAAATTCAATATCGTGTTGGTGACGGAAACGAAAGGTATAGGAGAACAAGTAAGTAAGAAAACTGATAAAGTTATCTATTACAACGGAGCGGCTTCTTCCATTAGATTGTAAATTAAACCCAAGGTGCAGGAATTATGTATGATAGAGCTACATAATTCCTGTTCCTCATTCATCAATAAATTAAGGTTATCCGCTAATAAAAATTCGGGGCTTGCATATCAATAAATTGTATATTTAAACCAGATTTCAATGACCAATTGACCAGGAATATCCATAAGTCTGGCAGCCAATTTATAAACCTGGTGCAATAGCTGATCTTGCCTGATGGATGATGAAATTTAAATTTCCCGTAGGGCAGGACCGGATAGTTAAAGAATTAACCGGATTAAAAGTACTAATGTGAGACTACTTCTTTTCGTTTTAGCGTTATTGATCGGAGATGGCGCATTTGCCCAGCAATTCCGTGCCTTTATCCCAATCGAGAGCAGTAACGGGCTATCTGAAAACAGTGTTCGTGCCATTAACCAATTGCCCGATGGAAGAATGGCCATCGTTACCGAAGGTATGGTTAACCTGTATAACGGCACATCGTTTCAATACATTCATATCAATGACGGGCATACTTATCCGCTGACAGGCTACTTAGGCTTTCATCATATGTATGTTGAAAATGAAAAACGGCTCTGGATCAAAACAGAGGGAAAGCTGATGTTAATTGACCTGAGTACGGAACGTTATGAAGAACATCCTGAAAAAGTGTTGGCAACGCTTGGCATAATAGAGCCTTTATCCGACTTTTTTATGGATGCCGGCAGGAATCTGTGGGTGATAACCGTTTCGGGCAAGCTGATTTGCCGGAACCAGGTCTCCGGAAAAATCGTAACATTTTTATCGCAAGTAAAGTCTCCTGCAAAATTTCCTGACCCGGTTTATGATATTGCGGTGATGGATGGCAATTTGTATGTTTTTTATCGCTCTGGCCTGGTTATCATTTATAACATTGCAACACAAAAAGAAACGGGCCGCCAAAATTCGCTGGAAAACCAGACTCCAGACGCCTATCAGTCTACGCTTTACGTGGTTCCCGGTAATCATACCCTTTACCTGCTTAGAAACGGCGCTCGCGGTATTATGCTGGCCCTAAATCTAACCCGGAATAAATGGGAGAAAATCATCGAAACCGATTACTGGCTGAATTCTTTGTCTATTGGCGCCTCTGGAGAAATTGTGGTAACCTGTAGAAAGGGACTCTGGATGATGGATCATGATTTAACAAATCTCACATTTAGCCCAACACTTCACCTGGTTGACGGCAGGCTGATTGATATTGAAGTAAGCAACCTGTTCTTTGATCGTCAGGGCGGACTTTGGCTGGGTACGCTGAATAAAGGACTGTTGTATTATCACCCCGATCGTTTCCGGTTCCGAAATATAGGTAAATCCCTTTTTTCCTTACCGGAAAATCAGGAACTGTATGTAACAAGTTTCGCAGAAAATGAAGGGGGACAGCTCTTGATAGGTACTGACAGGGGCTTATTTCGCTATTCTGATAAAATGGGAAGGCTAACGCTTTATGCGCCGGATTTCCGGGGGGTGATTTGCAAGGCCATGTTGACAGACCGCCACGGAAATATATGGATAGCGGCTGAACAAGGCTTGTTTGCTATATCTTCCAATAAGATCAGCAAATACCCGATAGGGGATATCAACAATATAATGGAGGCAAAAGACGGTCGGTTTTATCTTTGTATGAATGGTAACGGTCTTATGCAATTCGATCCCGCGACGGGTAGTCATAACAGCATTCCTGTAAAGGAAAGCGACCGTGACAAACTCCATACCATACTTCAGGTTGTTGACTGGAATGGTGCTTTGATGGGTATTTCAAGTAGCGGCCTATTCGTTTATGATACCGGCAAAAAGGAACTCCGTATGATCAGTGATCATTATGGCGCGGGGATGTTAAATCATAATAACAGGCAATATTCTTGTCTGCTGGCCGACAGCAGGGGACTATTATGGTTCGGAACGCAAGATGGTTTAAATGTGTGGGATGACAAGGCAAAGCAGCTGCTTAGTTTTCATACTGATGACGGCCTTGTAAATAACACCATTAAAACAGTTACAGAAGATGGCCAAAACTCGGTCTGGGTTTCCACATCAAATGGGGTTTCACATTTGCGGATAGGTAACAAGGATAACAAAAGAACTTATACGTTTACAAATTTTAACCGTTATGATGGGGTGATCAATAATGAATTTATACCGCGATCATCTTACATAACCAAGGATAGAACTCTATTGCTGGGAGGGATTGATGGTTACAATAAAGCAGATCTGCGCAGGATTTTTGTAGCCAGAAAGGCTTTTGATCCTATTTTTGTAGATTTTCAGGTTTTTGGCAAGGCAGTTAAAGTTGGAGAACTATATGAGGGAACCAAAATTCTTGAAAAGGCCATCGCTGCTTCCAGGTCGGTCATATTAAAACATAACCAGAATTTTCTAAGCGTGGGTTTCTCCGCACTCAATTACGTTAACCCTTCGCAATCGTATTATCAATACTTCCTGGAAGGCGTGGACAATAATTGGCACGAGACTGCTGCGCCTGATGGGATTGGTCGGGCTACCTATACCAATCTCGGCACCGGGTCATACCTATTGAAGGTGCGGGCCGCGGATAACAGCGGAAAATGGGGATGGAAAATGGCCACATTGAAAATTACCGTACTCGCCCCCTGGTGGAAAACATCTTTTATGATCGCACTGTACACAATAACCGGGGTGTTATTTATATATCTAACCATTTCCTGGTACATTAAAAAAAGCAGGGTAAAACAATTAAAAATACAGCAGCAGAAATTGGACGAACTGAAATTTAGCTTTTTTACCAATATGAGCCATGAGTTAAAAACCCCGCTCACACTGATTTTGACCCCACTTGAGGTGATCTTAAAAAAAGCAGAGGATGGTCCCATCAAGTCGCAGCTTACCGGTATCTACCGAAATGCTCAATCATTACTGGACCTGGTTAACCAGTTGCTCAACTTCCGTCGCCTGGAACTAAACGGTGAAGTGCTTCACTTAAATTACTGCGATGTTAATGAATTCACGGAAGCACTGTGCCAGCCTTTCCGGGAACTGGCGGCTAGCAGGAAGATTTATTTTGAAAGAATATGCCCTGCCGATCTTTGGCTTAATCTCGACAAGGACAAATTCGGCATAATGATGAATAACTTGTTATCAAATGCGTTTAAATTTACGCCTGATGGCGGAACTATTAGTGTAAAGATTGAAAATACGGTAATACCGGGCGGAATAACCCCTGCAATAGCGGTGAGTGTGATAGATACCGGTACTGGCATATCAGATAAGGATCTTCCGCAAATTTTCAACCGCTTTTTCCAGGCAGATAACCAGTCTGGTAACAATACGGGAAGCGGTATCGGGCTCCACCTTGTGCAGGAGTATGCAAACCTGCATCATGGTTTTGCCGAGGTTAAGAGTTCCGAAGGGAATGGAAGCGTTTTTACTTTGTACATCCCCGTAGACCTGAAACCTGTACTAACAGATAAGCTTAAACCTGCCCCGGATGAATACAGGAAGAACAGTCCGATTAAGATTTTAATTGCTGAAGATAATGATGAGTTTCGTCAATTTCTGCAAGAACAGTTAAGCCAGCTGTATGACATAATTGTGGCTTCCAATGGGAAAGAAGCGCTGGATATAGTTTTAGAACAATTGCCTGACCTGGTGATCAGTGACATCATGATGCCGGAAATGAACGGCCTCGAGCTGTGCGATACCTTGAAAAAAGATATCAGAGCCTCACATATCCCGCTGATATTGCTAACCGCGCGGTCCTCTGACGAATCACAGTATGAGGGATACCAAGCCAGGGCCGATGCCTATATAACCAAGCCCTTTAATATGGATATCCTCACCGTGCGCATTCGGAACCTAATCGAGCAGCAGGAGCAGCGGAAGAAATTATTTAAAAAAACGATCGTATTGCAACCGGAGATGGTTACTACGTCTGACATTGATGAAAAATTAATAAGAAAGGCGCTGGAATGTATCGAAAAAAAATTGGGTAACTCCACTTATTCCGTAGAAGAGTTCAGCAGTGACATGAATATGGAACGATCTGGGTTATACCGTAAATTAGTTGCTATCATCGGTCAGACGCCCTCTGAGTTTATCCGCTCGGTCAGACTGAAAAAAGCTGCGCAATTGTTAAGTAAGCGTGAATTATCTGTCTCAGAAATTTCCGAACAGGTCGGATTCGGTAATGCCGCATACTTTAGCAAATGTTTTCAGGAAGAATTTCATGTAAAACCCTCTCATTACGCTGACACGCTTCAGCAAAGCTAAACATCCGGGCGTAACTGATTGATATTGGGGCATTATCTCCGCATTTCAGATCCCCGGATTGCTTTTAAATGCTATAAGGATAGGCTCTCATCCTTAATTTCATCATATGTATTATTTATTTCAACGTGAGTGTTGTCTGCCAACAGTGATTCACCGCTACTTTTACCTCACCTGATAGCCAAATAGTCAGGATAACTATAAACCAATTTATTGAACCATAAGATTAATACTGTAGGGCGTTAGGCGCCAAAGTATTAGACTGTATTGATCTATTTGTTAATTAATTCGTCGAGGATTATCGATTTGTTAAAAAATACGGATTCAGGCCATTTTTTTTGATAAACTGATAATCATGTATTGGTTAACTCATTGTACAAACCGGTAATTCAAATAAATCAACAGCTTAACATTTAAATCAAAAGATATGGAAAAATTCAACTAAGCAAGTACCCCCAACCCCAATTATTAACTGTTGAAAAAACAATAATAATTGAACCATTAACATTTATAAACCAACCATTATAAACAATTTCATGAAAAAAATTCAACTTTATTTAAGGTGTTGTAGGCTCCTTTTTGCCTTTTTTTTAGCATCAATTATGTCACTGTGTGCTCAAGCACAAGATGGGAATATTAAGATAAAAGGCGCCGTAAAAGATGACAAGGGGCTTGCGCTTCCTGGTGTCAGCGTAAAAATTAAAGGAACAAACGCAGGCGCGCAAACCTCCCTGGAAGGTGATTTTACTTTGAATGCACCTGCTAATTCCACGCTTGTTTTTACTTTTATAGGATTTGCGACTAAGGAACTCCCGGTTAACAATCAAAATGTTATCAACGTTGTTCTTACAGATAACAATCAATCGCTCAGTGAAGTAGTGGTTATCGGTTATGGCGCCCAGCGAAAAGCTGATATAACAAGTGCGGTTACCACAGTCAAATCGACCGATTTTGTGACAGGGCCAGTCTCTGATGGCGCCGCTTTATTGAAAGGAAAAGTTGCCGGACTTACCATATCCAATCCAAGTGGAGACCCCAATGCACAATCGCAAATTTTATTACGGGGGACACAGACCTTAAACGGCGCAAACACCGGCCCTTTAGTAATTGTAGATGGTGTTCCCGGAGATTTATTAACGGTAGCCCCAGAGGATATTGCCGAAATATCTGTCTTAAAGGATGCTTCATCAGCCGCGATATATGGTGTGAGGGGATCTAATGGTGTAATTATAATTACTACTAAAAGAAGTTCTGGCGACAAGATCAATAGAATCGATTATAACGGTTCTGCAAGTCTTTCGCAATTTACCCGAACTCCGAAACTACTAACAGGAGACGATTATCGTGACCAAATAGCCCAGGGGATAAGAGATAAGGCTTACGATTTAGGTAATTCAACAGACTGGATTAAAGCTGTGAGCAAGGCACATCCTGTTTCTACAATTCAAAGTTTAAGTTTTAACGGGGGTAATAATCAAACCAATTACGTAGCCTCTTTAAATTACCGTTTTTTGAATGGCGTTTTTCTAAAATCGAACCATGCACAAGTTACAGGCCGGGCAGACATTAATCACACCATGCTCGATGGAAAACTAAAATTCAATTTAGGTATATTGAATACTAACTTTAACGATATACCATTTAATAGCAATGAGTATAATCAAGCATTAATGATGAACCCTACCGCCCCTGTCAGAGAGCCAGACGGTTCATTTTATCAGCAACCAACTAACTTCGGCTATCAAAACCCAGTGGCGGACATGCTTAATCAAGAGCAGCCGCAGAATTCTTATCGTCAAAAATACAACGCTACGATAACTTTGCTGCCAGTAGAAGGACTACGTCTGGCTGCTACAGGATCATATACGAAAAGTGGGTATGAGAATTTGTATTATGCCAATCACCAGGATATATCGACATTACGTGACAACCAAAATGGTGTTGCAAGTATTGGGCAGGGCCAGTCGATTGACCGCTTTTTAAATTTAACAGCCGAATATTCTAAATCGCTCGGAGATCACCGATTCACACTGCTGGGCGGTTATGAATATCAGGATGACGATACCTTTGGCACCAACATCACTAATCATGATTTTCCGACAGACTATTTCGGGGTTAATCAAATTCAGCTCGGAACGGCCCAAAAAAACGGACAGGACGTTATCAACAGTTCTCGCAGTAACTCAAACCTGATCAGCTATTTTGCAAGGTTCACCTATAATTACAAAGAGAAATACATGTTATTGGCCAGCATGCGTATTGACGGTGCCAGCCAGTTATATGGTGCCAGTGAGCCTTATGGTAAGTTCCCCTCAATTCAGGCCGGTTGGCGCCTAACTAAAGAAAACTTCATGAAAGATCAAAAGGTATTTGATGATCTAAAGTTAAGGGTGGGATATGGTATTACGGGTAATCAACCGGCTCAAGGTTTTCTGGGGGTTGGCTTATTAGGCTATGGCAATTATGTACTATATAACGGTACCTGGATTCAAACGCTATCTCCAAGTCAAAATGCTAACCCATCATTACGCTGGGAAGAAAAGCATGATACAGACATCGGTCTTGATTTTAGTTTACTTAAAGGCTTCATTACCGGTAATATCGATGTTTATAACAGCCGTGTAACCGGCTTATTATATAACTACAATGTGCCAAGCCCACCTAACCTTTACCCTACAACTCAAGCCAATGTGGGCACAATGCAAAATCGGGGCTTAGAGGCCGTTATTAATGTACAAGCGGTTAATACAAAAAAATTCAGATGGACGAGTAGCATTAATTTCTCTACTAACCGAAATAAACTTGTCAGTCTTTCCAATGACCTTTATCAGGCGAGTGTACCTTATTTTACAACAGGCTGGGCAGGAAGCCCTGTTACTACATTCTCAAGCATAGTTCAGGTTGGACATAATATTGGTGATTTTTACGGCTTTAAAGTTACTGGCGTTGATAAAAATGGCTACTGGATTTACCAGGAACCTGACGGGAAATCTGTTGCGTATAATGATTTTAACCATGCTTTTTCTGATAAACAGGTTCTTGGTAACGGGTTGCCCAAATTTTACGCGGGATGGAATAATAGTTTTTCTTATGGAAATTGGGACTTGAGCATTACTATGCGTGGAGCGTTTGATTACCAGGTTTTGAATTTGCAAAGGTTATATTATGAAGGTCCGGGTATAATTAACTATAACCGATTCAAGGCTGCCAATGATAAATTATTTGGAACAGCCGTGTTAAATAAAAATGTACCGGAAGAGTTTAACAGTTATTACATAGAAAACGGGGCATTCTGGAAAATAGACAATATCAACCTTGGCTACACCTTCAATAAACCAAACTGGAAATATATCCATAATCCGAGGATCGGCTTCTCAACACTGAATACATTTATCATAACAGGGTATAAAGGTTCTGATCCTGAAGTAGATCGTGGCGGACTTGCTCCGGGAATTGACGACAGGTTTAGTTACCCATCGACCAGAACATTTACTTTAAGTGTTTCAGCACATTTTTAACCTATTGAATTAAAAAAAATGAAAAATACATATTTATCACTTATAGGTGTACTTGCCATTATTGGTTTATATTCTTGTACCAAGCTTAATAATAAAGACTATGGGACAATAGTTGCCAGTCAATTTAGTCCTACGCAACAGGATGTAGCTGCTCTCGTGGGCGTGCCTTATACTAACTGGCGTACCCTCGAACTGGGAAGAAGCGCAAATGCGATTTGGCGAACGAACGAAATATCGTCAGATGAGTCGGTAATTCCGGCGAGACCGAACGGATGGGTAGATAATGGTATTTATCAACGGATGCACTATCATAAATGGACAGCAGACGAAGACAACAGTTTTCAAATATGGACAAATGCTTATGCCGGAATTTCCAATTGCAACCGTTTATTATACCAGATAGACAATAATCTTATTCCTGTACAAACAGGTAAAGCCCAACTTGAGGCAGAGCTCAAAGTACTAAGGGCATCTTTCTATTATGCTTTGATAGACTTTTTTGGAAACGTTCCGATTATCACCAAATTCGATGTCCCCGCTGGTTATTTGCCACCACAAAGCACAAGGGCAGATGTGTACAATTTTATAATTTCTGAACTTAAAACGAACATCCCTTTGTTAAGTACGGCGGTAGATGCCAGTACCTATGGTAGGTTTAATAAATATGCAGGTTTCGCATTGCTGGCTAAAATGTATCTGGAAGCAGGTGTATATTCCGGTACTCCTAATTGGCCGGGCTGTATCACTGCCTGCGACTCCGTAATTAATGCGGGAAAATATGCTCTTGAATCAGTACAAGCAAACGCTTTTGCCACACAAAATCAAAATTCGAAAGAAATTATTTTCGCAATTCCGTTTGACAATGTATACACCTCCGATGGTAGCACAGCGTGGACATTGCACATGGAAACATTACAGCCCGAAAATCAGGCTACTTACAATTTCCAAAATTCGCCATGGGGAGGGATATGCGCAATACCTCAATTTATCAACACTTTTGATCCCAACGATGTCAGGCTAACTGCAAACTGGATACAAGGTCAACAATATGATGCATCTGGTAAAATATTACTTGGGACAATGGATAAATTTAGTGGTAAGCCTTTAGCATACATTAATCAGCTTCCTGGCGTAGACTCATCTCAGGAGGTTCATGGGTTCAGGCTTGGTAAATATCAGATCCAGGCTGGAGAACTTGTAGGTATGAGTAATGATTTTCCACTATTTAGGTATGCCGACATTTTAATGATGAAAGCAGAGTCTGCGTTGCGTAATGGAGATGCATCAACGGCAGCAACGCTGGTAACCCAAGTTCGCCAACGTAGTTTCACCAACAATCCTGCTCTGGCTACGGTAACGGCGGCTCAACTTCAAAGTGGCACAAGTGTGTATGATTATGGTTTGAGAAACCATTTACAAACCACACATGAGACTGCTTCAGATATTCAATACGGCAGAATGCTTGATGAATTAGGATGGGAGTTTTCGCAGGAAGGCAGACGAAGGCAGGATATGATAAGATTTGGCGTGTTTACCTCTAAATCCTGGTTATCTCATTCGCCAAACGGAAGTTACCGTACATTATTGCCCTTGCCGACCAGTGCATTGCAAACAAATAAAAACTTAAAACAAAATTCAGGATACTAATTCTCTCCTCACTATAATTGGTTTGAAGACGGGGCGGCTCTCAACCGCCCTGTCTCTATTTTTAATACATTAGCTTAGCTATTGATATTGAAGGAGATAATAAGCATTCGACGAGAATTTTAATTAAAGTAATGATGGAGGAAAAATTAAGACGATTTGCCGAAAATAATACATCTAAAAGCCCGAAACAACAAGCTTTCAAACTCCGTCTATTCAAAATTATTGCGGTCATTATTCCGGTTCTGACTCTTGTGTTAATTGAGTTTTGTTTAAGGGCATTCCACTACGGCCATGATACTTCTTTGTTTATTCCATACCCGGATGATACTTCTAAACTAGTGATGAACCGGTATGCTTCCGAGCCTTATTTTTCTGATTCAATAAACGCAACTAAAGGTTACATTGAGCCTTTTGATAAAGTAAAAAAGGCCAATACTTTAAGAATATTCGTCTTGGGCGAGTCAACCGGTGAGGGCTATCCTTATTTTCATAACGGATCATTTCATCGCTGGCTTCAATACAGGTTAATGCGCGAATTGCCTCAGTCGAATATTGAGATCATTAATTTATCGCTAACGGCAGTAAACTCTTACACCGTTCTTGGTTTTGGGAAACAATTAGCTGATTATCATCCCGATGCCATACTGGTGTATGTTGGTCACAACGAATATTACGGGGCTTTGGGTATTGCTTCTACCAGCAGAATAGGCAGCAACCGGTTTCTCATTAACTGCCTTTTGGCGATGAAGAGATTACGAATTGTACAATGGCTAAACAATATGCTTTCATTACTTAAACCCGCGGCTGGCAGAACCAATCAGGATATACGCGAAAACCTGATGAAAAGAATGGCAGGCAAACAACAACTGCCCTATAAAGGAGAAGCTTATAATAAAGGCATCAGACAGTTTAGCGAAAATCTGACTGAATTATGTAGCTTTTATTCCGGCAAAAAAATCCCGATATTTTTAAGTACTGTATTTAGTAATGAAAAAGATTTAAGCCCGTTTATCAGTGCTCCAATTGATAGCCCGCTCTCGGCACTTAAAATTTACAACCAAGGTAAAAATGAATATGCCCGCGGCCTGTATACTGATGCTAAAAAAGATTTTATACAAGCCAAAGAATTAGATATGTTGCGCTTCCGTGCACCGGAGGCCATGAACCAAATTATTAAAGAAATGGGTAGTCGCTTCAACTTCGTCCATATTGTTGATTCAAAGGCATTTTATGAACAACATGCCTTACACGGTGTTCTTGGAAACGAAATGCTTTTAGAACATGTACACCCTAATTTATTCGGATACGCGCTGTTATCAGAGGCCTTCTACCAATCATTAAAAACCCACAAGCTTATCTCGCCCGGTGTAGGCAACCTAATTACGTTCAATGAACTATTGAAGCAAATGCCCATTACCAAAATCGATTCATTATTCGGGAGCTACCAAATTATGATGTTAAAATCGGGGTGGCCATTTAACCAAAAGATTGCTAAAGACTTTAAGGTTGGCAATAGCCTGTCAGAACGACTGGCGGGGCCGCTTTCGGTAGGAAGTATTACCTGGAGACAGGCCATGGATGACTTGTATAGCCAATCTATGAAAAACAATGATGAAGCTGAAGCGCTAAAAGCAACCGAAGCAATAATTCTCGATCAGCCTTTCAAGCCAAGTAATTACCTTTTTGCAGGGAGGCTTGCATTTGATACGGGGCAGGAAAAAAAAGCAGAATTTTATTTTAAGAAATGCTATGCGTTGGACCCATCACCTAATATTACTGAAAGTTTAATACTTTTCTATATCAAAACCGATCAGCCGGAAAAAGCTTTGCCCTATTTAAAGGTAATGACCGAAAAGGGCGAGGGCCAAAACCTGATAAACATGCAAGCTATTGTTGACATTTTGGTTAGCGACAAAAAGAGCCTTGAAAACCAGCAGTTGAATAAAAAAGAGATAATGTCAAAAATCTCCGCTGATTATTTAAAGCTTGGGGAAAAGAAATTGGCGATGGATTATCTAAATGACAAAAAATGAATAAGACCATTAAAAAGAACAGAGATTTTGGCTATGTAGTCGGCGGCTTTTTATTCGCAATATTTGTTTACCGTTATTTTAAAACAGCCCAATTATCCTGGCCCTATTGCGCGGCATCATTTGCATTACTGTTTACTAGTATAATTATACCCCGATGTTTAACATCATTGCGTTTGCTTTGGGAGACAATTGGTGAATGGTTAGGTTATGTAAATTCCTTGCTGATACTTACATTAATTTATTTTTTCATAATCACCCCGCTGGGTGTAATTAGTAGATTATTAGCAAAAGATCCACTAAAACTAAAGACCGATAAACAGGCAACTACTTATTGGGAGCCTGTTGATTCTAAAATAAAAACTGTTCTGTCACATCAATTTTAAGCATGGAAATACTGATCGAATTTTGTGTTTTTCTTAAACAAAGAAAACGTTATTGGCTTTGGCCTACTATTATATTAATCGTCTTTTTAAGCCTATTCATAGTTATTGCTCAGTCAACAGCATTATCAACACTAATTTATTCACTCTTTTAGTAATGTATATCATTGGTATTTCATGTTTCTACCATGACAGTGCTGCTTGTATTATAAAAGATGGCGAAATTTTAGCGGCTGTGCAGGAGGAACGTTTTACCAGAATAAAAAATGATGATTCTTTTCCGCAACAATCAATTAAATACTGTTTGGAGTATTGTCAAATTGATTTAGGGGTAATAGCATATTTTGTCTTTTATGAAAAACCTTTTCTAAAATTTGAGCGAATACTCGAAACTTTTACAGCAACCTCACCACTTGGCTTTATTCAGTATTTAAAGGGAATGCCCATTTGGGTAAAGGATAAATTGTTCATGAAACGTACATTGCTGAGAAATATTCAGGCAATATCCCCCGATAGTACAATTAAGAAAGAACAATTATTATTCAGTGAGCATCACTTGTCACACATAGCATCCGCATATTATCCTTCCCCATTTAACGATGCCGTAATTTTAACACTAGATGGGGTGGGCGAATGGGCAACCACATCTGTTGCATTGGGCGAAAACGGAAAAATATCGCCACAATTTGAAATACGTTTCCCCCACTCGCTCGGATTGCTGTACTCGGCATTTACCCATTATCTTGGATTTAAAGTAAATTGTGACGAGTTTAAGGTGATGGGGCTTGCACCTTACGGCAACCCGGCCTATAAAAATATAATCCTCGAAAAGTTAATCGATGTGCAGGAAGATGGATCATTCCATCTCAACATGACTTATTTCAACTTCCTGAATGGCCTGAAAATGACCAATGGCCGTTTCGAAAAACTATTTGGGGCCAAAAGACGAAAGCCTTCTGAGACTATTTTACAATTTCATATGGATATTGCCAAATCAATCCAGGAGGTGACGGAAGATGTGATATTGAAAATTGCCATTACTTTACGAAAAAAATATCGTTCCACTAATTTGTGCCTTGCGGGTGGTGTTGCCCTTAATTGCGTAGCTAATGGTTTGTTGTTAAAAGAAAGTGGCTTCGAAAATATTTGGATACAACCGGCAGCTGGTGATGCCGGGGGGGCTTTGGGCGCTGCTTTGTATGCCTATCACGATTTGACAGATAGCAAACGTGAATTAGGTTTACAAAGAAATGATTACATGAAATGCAGTCTTTTAGGCCCGGAATATACAAAGGAGCAGATAATAGCTATTCTTGATAAACAAAATATCTGCTATCATCTTTATGATGACGAGGATTTCTTCCCCAAATTGTCGTCCCTTTTAGTAGATGGTAATGTAGCAGGATGGTTTTCAGGCAGGATGGAGTTTGGTCCGCGAGCACTTGGCAGCAGAAGTATTATTGCGGACGCACGAAGCATTAGTATGCAGACAATAATCAACAAAAAAATAAAATTCCGGGAGTCTTTCCGGCCATTTGCTCCAGCGGTGCTTGAAGCACACGCTGATGAATACTTTGAGCTTGATTGCAAGAGTCCGTACATGTTATTTACCGCACCAGTGGCGAAAAGTAAAAGAATTATTAAAATTGAAACTGCTGCATCGGGATTTGATAAGCTTAAGATTAGCCGTTCGGTAATCCCTGCCGTAACGCATGTTGATTATTCTGCCCGTATCCAAACCGTTAGTCCGGCAAACGGCGACTTTTATACACTTATCGACAGTTTCTATAAGCTAACTGGTTGCCCACTGCTCATAAATACCTCTTTTAATGTTATGGATGAACCTATTGTCTGCAATCCTGATGATGCTTTAAAGTGCTTCCTGGATACAGAAATGGATATTTTAGCATTCAAAAATATTATAATTTATAAATGTGAGAATAGATAACCACGATCCACTGTGAAGGAATTGGTAGTAAATAACCTTAGCAAAAAGTACAAAAGTACGCTGTATTACGAAAGCCTAATGGTATTACTAAATGTCACCCCTTTAGTTAATCCTTACACAAAATTGCTTTACTCAGTGTATGCGCATAGTTTGTTACAAGCAAAAATGCTTTCTGACAATTAAAAAGCAATATTATCCAACAAGCTAAGCGTATTGCATATTTATCTGCATGATAGCAAATCCGCGCTTCCCCTACAAAAGGAATTTTACGTCTGAAAAGTAAGTTACATCACCAATTCCTGAGCAATTGCCTTACGGATGTTGAGGTTTTTTGAGTTGATGGTCATAAATATGATTTAAAAGATTTCTCGCTATATCTTAGGAAACTCTACTGATATCAAAATAAAAAAGTGCATTAGAGCGCGTGATTTTAGTCAGCTAAGTTGTTATCAATTCTACTGCCTCGTCGGTCTGTTTTTGTAAGGTCGGCATATCTTCAAGTTTAAGGTACTACAAAATAGTCAACACTAAAGATATAGCTTCCGGTTGCGACTGCAATGGCCGTCTTATATGATTTTAATGTGATTAAAGTTAGATACGCCCAAGATAAATAATGCAGCCTTTGGTATGTATATTTTATTTATAAAAAATGGGCTAATATTTATTGCAATATTTTTTTTTAATCATAAGTAGTTGTATATTAGACCATACCTAACTTATTCCGCAATGGCAAACCTTAAAATTGAACTCAAGGGCGAAGGAACGATCGACAACGCAGCGATATTCATAGATGACCCGCTAGAAAAATTACCCCATTCTTTACAGAAAGACGATGATACGTCCTGGTCGCTGGATGACGTCAGTATTCCGATGTCACCTGGGGATGACCTGACTTATACCCTCTATGTGGTCGCCTTCTCGGGTACTAAATTCAGTTGTGTAATAACTGATAAAGGCAGCGGCGGGACGATTAGCTTTTCGGACGTGACCGGCAAACAGATCAAGAATCGTGCGATCAGCAAAGGTGATAAACCATTCAGCGAATGAGAAAGGTCCCTTTATTGTTCGTTCTGGTGTTGGGCACCGGGACGATCACTTACGCACAGACTTCTGTATTTCAGGATGGTAAAGGGGAGTCAGCTTATAAATTACTCGGCAATGCGGTCAGTGTAAATACCGGTGACAAAAGTCTTGCGGCAACGCTGAAGGGGAAAGACGAGGTTTCTCAAAATAACACTCATTTTAATTCCTGGGCGATGAATGTCAACCTGGCAGCTAGCGATGGCTCGTCCGCGCTGAAATCAGATGATGGCTTTTTATTTAACGGAAGTATTGGTGCCAGCCGGATATGGAAACGCGTTGCTCCCGCGGTTGGCAATACCGATGCTTGGACGAACGCCTGGTACATCAACGGGAATTTTTTAGTGGAGCGCAACAAATTGTATGACCTGAGCCTTGCCAAGGACAAAGTATTTGATCAGGGCAACGCAGGTTGGAAATTTGCAGCGGGCAGAAGCGGTTATTCAGGTGATCATCTATGGGGTTACGAATTGAACCTGGGGCAAGCTACCAACGCAAAAGACATCAAGCAGACCACTGTCAGTACGATCCAGTCAGGCGGTACTGATTCCATCAAACTGGAAAAGCAGCAATCTGCTTACGCGACCAGCGTTTTTCAGGGCACTCAATTCAATGTACAGCTCAACGCGGATTACGCGTGGGCGCTGACTGCCAAAAAAGCAGCAAACAATGCAGATGTTCCGGCGCTGTATTTGGCTGGCCTTTTCCGTAGCAAATTCTTTCAGCTAAGCAAACCCCAGATCAATCCCGCTATAGGACTTTATATCGCCAACCCTGGTAAGCCTCAAAGTATTTCGGCTGGATTCAACGTACAGGAGTCTGACTTGTTCAACGTACTGCATGCAAAAGACAGTTCGGTAGGCAAACGGATCGGAATTAGTTTCACGGCTGGTTTTAGTATCGATTAACTTAAAAAAAAACTATATGAACCCTATCGCTTGTTTTTGGATCGTTTTTGTAGTGATCCTTTTGGCTCTCGTTTTATTGGAAGTGAAATATCATTTGTTAAAAGATATCGGGCGCCCGCCCGCGACGACACCGGAAGACGCGGTGCCAAATAAAAAAGATGTGACCTACAGTTGGTCCAGAGTGCAGCTAGCTTGGTGGACGCTGATCATACTCAGCGCTTTTACCACAATACTGCTAATCGACAGGGAAGCGCCGGACTTGGCAACCTCCACACTGATTCTGATCGGCATCAGCACGGCTACGATTGCCACTGCCCGCTCAATAGATGTCAACGATCAGGATAAACTGCAAAAATTACCGGGTCAAAACAGCCAGGGGCTGTTGATCGATATTTTGTCTGATCAGACCGGTGTCAGCATCCCCCGTTTTCAGAACGTAGTATTTAATGTGATCTTCGGGATATGGTTCGTCGGGGAAGTACTACATCACTTGGTACAACTACCGGGTGGCGGCATAAACGCGATCATGCCGGACATTTCCACCAATAACCTGATTTTGCTGGGCCTGAGTTCGGCGACTTATGCAGCATTGAAAACGACAGAGAATAACTCCGCAACGAAATGAAGATCAAGAGTAATCTTTTGCTAGCGGTAGCCGGTGCCGCCGCTGCAGTCGGGGTTAACCAGCGCTTTACGACGAGCCTGCCTTCCGAAATAACCGTCCCGCATCATCATTATACGACTTATTATGACGTCACCAGTCACGAGGCGGATTCGGTCAGTTGGAACCTCGCACCAGAAATGTTAGGGTGTACCGATAAGCCCAAGCGGAAAGACCTATTTGGACAGGACCCGCAAATACCAGATACCTATAAGCTTAAGGACAACTACATCAACTCAGGCTATGATAAAGGACATTTGTTCAATTATGAGGATGCTTCCTGCGATAGTACCGACCGGGTCGAATGTTTCTATATGAGCAATATGCTGCCGCAGCCTCACTATCTCAATGCCGGAAAATGGAAGACGTTGGAAGAGCAGTGCCGCAAGTGGGCACAAACACAAAAACTGCACATCATTGCCGGAGGGATCGGCCGGATCAAAACGATAGGTTCAGGGCAGGTTACAGTTCCGCAATATTGCTACAAGGCCATTTTAATGAATGGAATTTATCAATGTTGGCTTTTTCCCAACGACAAAAAACTTCCTGCCGAAATCCCGCTCGACTCCTGCAAAATTAGCACGGCAGCATTAGATCAAAAAACCGGGTTAAAACTTTGATATGGCTAGCAAAGAACAATTTGAGTTTTTCAAGACGCTTTATGTCGAAGAAAGCGCTCGTTATACCGAGTTGACTAAGAAAGCAGAAGTATACTTTTCAGTGATTTCTTTGTTCCTGTCGGCCGTGCTGTTTAAAATCAAAGATATTTTTGACAGCGCGAACGGCTTACACAACAAGGTATTACTCCTCTTTTTTTGTGTAGGACTTCTTTCGCTTGGGATCGCGCTTTTTCTGTTACTTTTTTCCCTTAAGATCAGGGTTTATGAAGGCGTAACCGACCTGGATGAATTCGTCGCCAAAAATGACCAAACCACACAGAACGATGAAGAGTTCTTTCAGGACCGGGTGGCAGATTATATTGTTGCCATCAGGCGGAACGAAGCGCAAAACGATCAGAGGGCAGGCCAATTAGCGTTAACCGGTTATTTTATCTTAGCTGGCCTGCTGTTCACCATCACTTTTATCATTTATTTCTTTATTTTAAAAATGTAGTATCATGAGTAAAAAAGATAAGAAAGACAAAGCAGGAAAAGATCAACGGAAAGAAAAAGATAAGCCGAAATCACCATCGCTATCGGAGTCTGTCAAGCAAAGAGAAGGTAAAACAATCGGTAAGAAATAGTTTGTGATGAAATTAAATTCGACTGAAAACCGTTACGAAACCAATCTGCTTAACACTTCAAATTTAATGGCTGCTGGAACAGCACAATTAGTTTCCATTAAGATCAGGCCCATTGATTCGCTGCCTCATAGCGATGAGGATGAGTTTTGTGACGCTTATGTCTATCCAGACGAGTACCAAAACTTCAGAGATTTTTTGTCAGCGGAAAGATTAATAGCGACAGGATTAGTCAACCAGGGACAAACCGTGCGTTATGCAAATGTGAATGGCGAGGATTATCTTTTCGTTGAACATGAGACCGGCCCGGAGATCATTGCGGCACTGGCTTTGATCACATCCTCGCTAACTTTAGGAAAATCGATTGTCGACCTGATCACAACCATTATCAAAACGGTCAGCGAGTCGGGCGAGAAAAAGAGAAAGGGAGAACCGAGTGGTCGTTATCAGGCAGCGAAGGCCATCACGATTGAAAACGTACGGAGAAGGAAACCAAAATCCTTAAGGTCATTCAATTACCTGCCGCCGGAGATGAGATCAAGCTCGAAGAACTGAAAAAGCTACTAGATGAACTTTAACAAGCACCCATTCAACCTCAATTTAAAACAATGACTACTACCGCCGCTCCCGAGCCCCATATTCAACAACCTGACCTTAAAACCATCGACTGGATTCTCATCGTTGTTGTGATGCTCGTACTGGGTTTGGCGGGCTTTACTTTATATCAAAATCTGCATTCCCAAGATCAAGTGTACGATAAGGTGATCGCGCAATTCATGAACGCGAAAGACACGTCGACCTCTTCCGCAGCGGTTTTGGCTTTTTCCCGTGCGCGAGATTTTGCCAATATGAAAGCGGCTAGTATGTTGGTTGGCTTTCTGCTGATCTTTACAGGTGCCTTATTTCTACTGAAGATTTTTGCCTTGTCTTATCACCTTAAAGCTGATAAAACACCGGCGGGTAGTTTCAGTTTGGAAAGTTCGTCGCCTGGGTTGGTGATGATCACCCTCGGGGTTGCGATCATGAGTGTCGTATTGTTGACGAAAACGGAAGTCGGCCTGGAAACTGAAACAAGGCCTGACATCGAAGCAGTGTTAAAAAGAATAGATAGCCTGGAAACAGCGTGCGCTTCGGCCAACTCATCAAAACCAGCCGACAAATCTCCGAATCAAAAAGCGACTGAAACGACACTGACTGATAGTGTTCATTTAAAGAAAGGCCTGACGCATCAGCAACTGGACCAATTGGTACGGCATCTTCAGTCTGATGCTAGTTTGAAAGTCCGGTTAACTGCGCCAGGAGGCGATATGGCCAGTAGAAACCTGATCAATGCGATCCGCTTGCAATTGCTTAACGCGGGTATTGCCTTAACGCGCATCAAAGTGACCAGCTACGGCGAAACGCACCCGCAAGCGGAAACAAGTGGGCAGCCCGGCATCCTTCTTCAAATCATCAAATAACTTACAATTGCTAATTTTTTTTAGTGATTTTATACTCTTATGGAAGTAAAACAGTTCATTATTCATAAGCTGGAGAAACAATCCGGTTTTAACGCCAAAAAAACAGAACGTAAGGCACCGGTGGCGATCACCCAGCTTCATGCAGATTTCATGTCCCAGGTAAAGGATGTTTATTACAAAAAATCCAATCCGATATACGGCGTCTTTGACAGCGCAGCAGCGAGTTATCCTTATCAGACGTTTTTAGATAGCTATTTGAAGGGCAATCTGGCTTTTTCTGCTTTCACCAGTAAGGCGCTCGGGCATTTCGAGAAGATCATTAATGAGGTGACCCAGGCTACAGGTGGTTACGTGCTATTTTGCCACTTTATAACTACCGAAGATTTTATGGCGGTGATCGTTCTCAACGACAAAGAAAGCTACTTGGTCGGCGACGACCTTGACCTGAAATCTGATTTTAGTCTGGATATCGAAAAATTGGATGTGGCCAATTTTTCCAATTGCGCCAAATGGAATAATAACGAAGATGTCTATTTATCTTTTACCCGTGGAAAAAAAGACGTTTCTAATTACTTTAAAAAATTTATCGGCTGTACCGACTATACCTCGGCTAAAGAATCGTCGGAGAAATTAAAAAAGGCCCTTAGCGATTTTCTGATTGGTCAAGGTTTGGATAAGGAAAGGATCGAAGCCATCAAAAGCGAGGTCTTTACCTATTGTGAACAGCGAATGAAAAATAAAGAAGATATCAGTCTCAACACGGTATCTTCAATCGTTAATCAGGATGACCCCGAATTGTTTAAAGAATTTGCCGCTTCAGAGGCCTATGAGGTGAGCAGCGTGTTTAAGGGACATGCAACGCTAAAGAGCCTCCGTTATTATTCTTTTAAAAGCCAGGAACTTACCATCGTCTTTGACAGCAAACTATTGGACCATAAAGTGATTTTTGACGCGGGTTCAAATGAATTGCTAATCAAGGAAGTACCTGAAAAATTACGCGCCCAATTGAACAGACAAGCGCCTGCTGCTGAAACCAATGAATAACGATACCCTCCATATAATCGCAGAGATTCGCCAAAAGCTGAATGACATGGCTTATGATAGTGGCGAATTGTCTGGAAATATTGTTTTGGATGAGACAGTCATCCCGCAGTTGATCTTGCTGAGTGAAGCCGGTGTGATAGAAGATATGTTGCCGGCCGAGGGTACGACAATAGCTGTAAAGTTGCTGCAGGCCGGCCAAACGGTTGCCCTAACCATTTATGCTAAACAACTTTCACGAGGGATTTATTACGATTCTGTAGCGGAGTTTGTAAAAGGCAACCCCGGGACGCTGCCGGCGCAGGCATTTTATATTGCGGATATCGCTTATTTTTCAGATCAAGGCCTATCAGTTCCTGCGATGGCGCAGTTTGCTGATATCGCCCGCTTAATTAGCTTATTGACCGAACTTTCGGATTATATACAAACAGGACTTGGTAAAAACAGGACGCTGATCTTTTTTCAGAAAAAGAAGTTGAATGTTCCTTTGACTTTTGACAGTAGCCAGCTTCGTGAGATTCCTTATCTCGACAAGTTGGAATCGCAACTTCACGAAGCGCACGACAAAGAAGAACGCAAAACGATTTTTAAGACCGAATTAGTCAGCAGTTTACAGGAGGTCCCGGCTGCCGAGGTTTTTGACCGGTTGCTGTCCGATCTCGACCAGATCTACGAACACTACCTGCAGAGTCACCTGCTTTACCTGGAAAAATTTTCTTACCAAGATCTTAAAGCGGCAGTAGACAAAGACCAGCTTGAATACACCAAAAAGATATACAATACTGTCAATGATATTCAAAGCAAACTCATCGCTGTGCCGGCCGCTTTTCTGCTTATCTTTGCGCAATTTGATTTTACCGGTGCCCAACTATTCAAAAATGTCCTGATTTTTATCGGTGCAGTGCTGTTCGCCATTTTAATCGACATCTTGCTCCGTAACCAATTTGGCGTGTTAAGCTATATCCGTACAGAGCTCGAAAGCTTGAAAACCAATCTCAAAAATAAGGATACCCAAGTCGATCTATCCGCTTTCATCACTTCCTTCGCCGGACTTGAACCCATCATGGCCAAGCAACGCAATTACCTTTTGTTTTTCCGGCTCATTACCTGGCTTGTGCCAGCAGTTACGTTCATCATGCTCTTGATCTTTACGCATACAAAAGTAGCAACAGCCCACTAAACCGAGCTATCTTTTTCGTTTACTGGGCCCATATCTTTTATCACTTTCATATCGGTCACGCGCGATTAAAACTGGGTAGGTAGCAAGTTTTTTGTTACCTAACATCTGGCCGACGATTTCGATGGATACGCCGTTGGTCAAGGTAACCTTCGTGGCGAAGGTGTGGGGTAGGCCAGGTGTTTGATGATGATGGCTTTATCGGCGATAAGCTTTAAGTAGGCGTTAGCTTTAGGTTACTGATGCATGGTATGGGTTCGTCTTCGGGGCGCGGGAATGTCAGTGCTGATCATAAAACAACCATCTTCATGCTCCCATTCGATATACTCAGTTTGATGCTCACTTATTATTATTAAATCGCCAATCTGTCAAGCATCTTAGCGAAGTACGTTAAACAGAATGGCAATTGGCAGAATATGCCCATATTCTGCCAATTGCTGTAAATTCCAAAAACCGCAAACAAAAGCTAAAGACCGAAATGGTAGTCGTCAATTACCCTTTTCATTTGGCAAAGAATTACAGCCAATTGCCATTTTTAAATATGTAGTGCTCTGATAAATCTGGGTCAGGATGTTTTGCTATGAGTTAAATGTGGTTTTAATTATTAACATCGCTTTTTAAAGTTTGCAAATGAAAGCCGAATATTTATAAGAAAAGCAACTGCTCTTCCTAGCCAAATTTGACCCGTAAAGGACAGAAAGTAATAGAGCGATTGCTGGTTGAGTTCATTGCCGCTGGTCCTCGTCAGCCCATACTTAATTGTCTATAGAAGACTATGTATTGGGACGATACAGGATAATCACTTTTAAACGTTTTGCTATTGGATGGAAATGAAATTAGCTTCCTTTGGGCGTATTGCCGGAAGCCCAGCTTTTCAATATGACGTTTAGTACGGAACACTTATATCATTGATTTTACCAAATAAGGCTTAATGTTCGTAGTCCGCAACCCGTGAATATTAAGCCTCGTTTTACAACGCTGATTTTTTTTGATGCGGCGTTTATTCAACAGGTGTTAGCACTTAAAGTTTTACAGAACTATTTATTCTGTACGTATAATTTCCGTATATTTGTTTAAGTAGAAAATTGATATGGAAAAGCAATTAACGTTATCAGCAAAAGCGAGGTTTGATGCCAAGATCCCAAAAGTTCAAAAAGAACTATTTGAATATGCTGCCAGTCTTGGGGGATTTCGCACACTGACCGATTTTATTATTAATGCGGTACAGGAAAAGGCAAGTGCCATTATTCAGGAACACAATACCATTATTGCATCTGAAAAGGACCGGGAGATATTTTTTAATGCCCTAATGAATCCATCCGGGCCAAATCAGAAACTAAAGGACGCAGCCGAAAAGTATAAATTGTTTATTCGAGAGAATAAATGAGCGATAAAATAGAACTGCTGAACTCCGCGCTAAATAAAAAGGATTTCAGTTGCGGTAAGGAAATGCTGGATAATTACCTGCATACCCAGGCAAGTCAGGACGTTAAACGTAAGTTATGCGTTGTATTTGCGCTGTTTGAGGATACAAGTATTAAAGGTTATTATACACTTTCCAATGCTTCGGTGCCTGCCGCATTCATGCCCGAAGCGGTCAAAAAAAAGATGCCGCGATCTTATGAGGCGCTTCCCGTTACCTTATTAGGGAGGCTGGCCGTCGATTCCAAATTCAAGGGACATGGATTTGGGGGAATTCTGTTATTGGATGCCTTAAAAAGAAGCTTTGACATTGCCAGTCAAAGTTTGGGATCAATCGGTGTAGTGGTGGATCCTTTAGATGACGATGCCGTAGCTTTTTATCAAAAGTTCGGCTTTGTTCTTTTGCCCGATAGCGGCAAAATGTTCCTTCCTATGGCTGATATTGCTCAACTAGCGTTATAGCGCTGGCAAAATTATATCGCTTAACTGCCTGTCTCCTATTTTATCAATTAGTTGATCAGGCGAATTTGATGGCCATGGGAAAACGGCGCGACCATCGTTGCATAACCGCGTGGCGGTGGTGGCCTAACTTTCTACGCTGCATCCATGTACCCGGAAAACTGGGTTAATTCGTTACAATGTTACGCTACTTTCTGGAATACCACTTATTTCTACCGGTATTTAGATTTGATAATTACAACGGGCATCCTTATACTTTTAGACATTTTATCACTAACGTTTTCTTCTATTACTTCCCGTCTTACTTTGTTTATGGCCTGATATATTTCTTCGTTTCGGGCTGGTATAAAACCAAGCAGCATCAGCAAGAACTTGAAAAGGAAAATACCGCGGCCGAGCTCAATTTCCTGCGCTCGCAGGTCAACCCGCATTTCCTTTTCAATAGTATTAATGATATTTATTCACTGACCTATCAGCAATCGGTACAAGCGCCGGCCGCATTATTAAAACTTCTAAAATCCTGCGTTACATGCTGCGAAGGTAAAGCGGATACGATGCCGCTACAAAACGAAGTGACTTACCTGGAAAATGTAATTGAACTTCAACGGATCAGCGCGAAAGGCCAGGCTTTTATTAATTTTACGGTGGAGGGCTACATTGAAACGCAAATAATCGCTACGATGCTGTTGGTTGCTTTTGTCGAAAATGCATTTAAACACGGTGTGATAACAAATCCTGAGCACCCGATAGTAATTCATTACTTGCGCAGCCACCTCACCTCATTGCAGTAACGCTTGCACGCTGAATTCCGGATTATTCTTTTCGCCATAAAATGTACTATAGCCAGGTACTGTTCAGGTGTACCATTAAATCCGGGCTTGATCCTGAACAGCTTCCATAGCAATTCAATAACCCCATCGCGCTATAAATAAAGTTAAAGCCCTGCTTCATTGTAAATATAAGCCGGGCTGCTCCGCTTTGTCAAGCATATAACTTTTCATGTAAACATAACGGCAAGCCCAGCCGTGCCGGGCACATACGCCGTATCTGCTACGCAGGATGCTGCTGCTATCCCTCTTGCGAAAAAATTGAAAATTTAATTTGCCCCTGCACTACGTTTATTGCTTATTTCTGCGATTTGTTCCTGAACATAAAGTGTACTTTCCTCCAACCTGGTCCATATTTCAAAAATGGTATCATTGTGCAATATTTCCTTAACCTTCAATAGGTTATTGAAAGCACCCATCCCTCTTTCATGTTTATTGCATTCAACTATTATTTGCCCTCCGACGGTAAGGATTTGTGGCCGTTTATTGATTGCAGTTAAAAAACTAAGATAATGTTCTCTTGTATAGGGCGGGGCAGAAAAGATGACATCAAAAGTCTCGTCAACTCTTTTGATAAATTTTATAGTATCAAGATTATGTATTTTGGAATTATTAAGTTCATTACATAGTTCAATATTCTTGTGTAATACGCTATAAGCGAAGTAATTGATCTCCACAAAGGTTACATTCCTGCATTCCCTGCTGAGAGCCTCTAATCCAATTGCCCCTGTACCGGCGTAAAGATCTAATACTCTTTTATCAGCAATATCATTTCCCAGGAAGCCAAAGAGGCGCTCTTTAGCTTTATTGGTAATGGGCCTAGTCCTTGATCGTGATGACCCGTGTAACTTTATGCCTTTATACTTTCCAGAAACGATTCTCATGAAGAAGATTTTGGAATTAGAATGTGCGACAGTATACCGGCCATATTATCGTCATAAACCGGAGTTACATTATCCAGGTCATTATAGTCATCGAAAGCCTTTGCTGCTGGAAAGGAAAGTGGTTTCCCGGAAATAGTTGCAACATCTATATCATTTAAACCTTCCCCAACAAATACTACTTCAGCTGGTGTCAAGCCATATTTTGCACAGAAAGATTCCATGGCCCTGACCTTTCCTGTACCATCTGCCTCGGCATTTGGATAAGCTTCTATTTTCACTAATTCACCGCGGCTTCCATAAACGAATCTATTCACAAAAATTTCGTCTATAGATTGCATGGTCTTGTCTGGAATGGCTTCTTGTATAAAAGAATCCACTCCTCCGGAAATAATCGCAATATGAAGTCCAAACGACTTTAATAATTTTACCGTTAATTCAAACCCTTCCGCAAGCTTAAGATGTTTGGCTTTAAAAATCTCCTTAACTTGTTTATGGTTAAAGCCTTTTGCAATAAAATGCTTACAGCAGTCGTCACACCAATCCTGATATGTATAATTTTTTGAATCCTGGTAATGTCGTTTGTACAAGGTTGTTCTAACATCGTCGCTATACTTTAGGTGCTGCCATATCGCCTTCCAGGAATATACGAAATTGTCGCCCTGCAATATAGTGCCATCAAAATCAAATGCTACAGCCTTGTATTTATAGTCATATTTTTTCTTTCCTATGAGCTCTTTTGGGGAGGTTGGTTCTGGCCTGATTTTCTTTTTGGAAATTGCCAGGAATTTTGCCCTCTCTGATTCATACTTGTTCGTAACAACGGGTTTTCGGGGAAAGCTACTGTCGTCCCTAAAATGATCACACAATTTGTTTATCTGATCCGAGTCATCCGACATAATAGCCTGATTAAAATGTATAAAATCCTGCAAATTTGCATGTTTCATATCATATAGCAACATAGGGATGATTTTCGTTTTGCATAGCCCCCAGGCGGCTCCCATTTCATAGAGGCAATATTTGCTATTGTAATAGCTGTTTGATATTAAAGATATCATTTGGGCATCATAGCCGGTCAATTGGCTGATGATATAATCATTAAAATTTACCCCTAATGGTATATCGTGGCCAGGGACCGAAGAGCAAAAGATCAGTGATTCATCCAACCCAACTCCGTTTATCAACAATTCAACCAATGCCTGGGCGATTTCCTTGTCTAAGGCCGAATGGCTAATGAAAATTTTGGTCCTTTTTTTTGAAGACGATGTGCTCATATTTTAAGTGATTTAGGTAGGGTTGGCTAAAAAGATATCTTTTTGATCGGGAACTAAGCTTGGATAGCAATTTGTAAAGCTTGGTTCAGTAGTTTCTTTAAATAATCATCATTCAAGTATTTAGGTATCAGATTTAAAGGTAATTAACAATTATTAATATTCATCTCCAAGTATTAAATAATATTTATTTTTTGAAAAATTTTGACGCTTGATTAATCATTCTAATAGACAGTTAAAGCAATATCGTCACCTACTACATATAAGATTCTTCAAAAGACTTATAGGCTTTAATCGCCTCCGGCTCCAATGGCTTTTTTTTATTTTATCAATGAATATTTAAGACCTCGAAGGGAAGCTGCAGCCCGGCCTTTAGCTCGTGCACAAATTCCTGTAATAACGTATCATCGCGAAAGGTAGAAGCTACGATAAACCGTGATATCCCTAACTTGAGTTTCCTTGTTTTTTCTACATCAGTTAAGATGTCAACTTTCAGCTGCTGCCGGATCTGCTCTCTTTTTTACGGATATCCTTTAATTTGCACTGGATGGCGTAGTCCCTCTACTCGAATAAATATCGAGCCCGCGCTGGTTCAGTCCCTTAACCCCGAAGATCTGGTAGTCGCCGGGCTGTTGGGTAGCCTTGCTGTCGACAGCATTAAACAGGTCGCAGGTAAACTCTTCAAACAGTCTTTCATCCTTTAGCGGGGGAATTGAAATTTAGGCATGGCTGATTTACAGGACTGATAGATTCGTTAGTCTATTTAGGCATAGATACACTTGCTGAGCGCGTCTGTTATGGTATTCACAAAGCTTTCTTCCAGGCCCTCGTTTTTGATCGTGATATGCACGTAATCTGGCTTGCACCAACAAGAAATGACCGCCTTCTGTTCGTCTTTGCCGGTATAATGGAACCGGAACGCTTTTGCGCCTAAGCTGGTATCATAGCCGCTTTGTTGTTCCTGTGTAATATCAGAGCTGAGGGATAAAGTTTTTCCGAAAGTTTCAAAAGGCTTGATGACCCTTTGTTCCAGCGACTGGTCAGTAAAGTTACTGGAATTGATAAACCGGTAAAGCTGGTCATTTAGTTTTGCCACTTCCTGTTTTTCGCGTATGCCCAATGAAAGCCAGATGCTCAGGAAATCAGCTTTGACGAGGGTGTTGAAAGGACTTAATGCACTATCGAAGAAAGAGTTTTCATAAACACTTGAGTATAACCCGAACCAGTCCTTTTCGGTTTGGGGTGTTTACAGCGCCTGGATCAATTGAGCTATTCTTTTCAGAAATGCATGGTAGCTGTCCGGGACGTTACCCTGTGCCTGGCGCTGTGTTTCAAGGTCAGTAATGATCTTCTTTAAAATGGTATCGTAATTTTTGATCTGTGGTTCGGATAATATCCCCATAACTGGATTTTTTTCACAAAGCTAAAACTTTTTTGGCGAGCGGTTGGGCAGGTTTTGTGTGCCAAAAAACTTACCTCCATCTTCCTGGCCGTTGCCTCCGGCCCGCGCTATCCGCTGTATCTGCTCCGCAGGATGCCGCTGCTATCGGCTAACGGGAGTTAAGCGTTTGGGATTTTTAATGTACCCATTTTTTAGGCGAAACGGGTAAAAAGCGCAGCTAAGGTCGAGCTCCGAATGCTTCGTTGGGGTGGTCA
>NZ_MPPL01000002.1:78340-80066 GCF_001911425.1 Mucilaginibacter polytrichastri
CACACAGGGACACGGGCGAAAGAAAGAAACAACAAAAAAAGTTCACTAAAAATCAAAAAAAATGGAAATCACAGGAAGAGTGGTAGCAAACGCAGCCGTAAGGACTACCAAAACAGACAAAAAAGTAACAGCCTTTACCATCGCCATTAACGACAGCTACAAGCCTAAAGACAAGGACAGGGTACAAATCACCACCTACGTGGATTGTTCCTACTGGCGCAATCCCGGCATAGCCGAATACCTGACCAAAGGTACTTTGGTGCAATTGTCCGGACGGATGCAGGCCGGGGCGTATATCAACAAGGACGGCGAAGCCGTAGGCACACTGAATTTTAACACCGAAAGTATTAAGCTACTCGGCAAATCCGCAGGCACACCCGCCGAAAGGGAAACGGAAAAAGCTGCCCCAAAAGCGGGGAAGAAGCAAACAGCCAACGCAGGAGGCGCACCCGACGACGACGACCTGCCATTCTAATCCACCCGAAGCACAGATAGTTAAAATTCAAACACGTAAAATTTAAAAGAAAATGGCACACAATATCAATTTCAACGAGCAGACAGGACAGCACAGCTTTTTCAGCGTAAAGCAAAAGGCATGGCATGGATTAGGGCAGATTGTCGAAGGATACCCGACCAGTAAGGATGCATTGCAATTTGCAGGGCTTGACTACGAGGTGATCAAATCACCGCTGTTTACCCAAAGCAGGGCAATGACCATAGGTGATGCGGGTGAATTGGTAGAGGGTACAGACATTACCGTCCCTAATTACTACGCCACCATGCGCACCGATAACAATACCGTATTGGGCGTAGTAGGCAGGGATTACGGAATCGTACAGAACCGGGATGCGTTCAGCTTCTTTGACGCCATCGTGGGCGGGGACGGGATGCAATATGAAACTGCAGGGGCTTTAGGCAACGGGGAGCGTATTTTCATTACCGCCAAACTTCCCGGCTACATCAAGGTAGGCCAAGATGATTATATTGAAAAATACCTTTTCCTGACCACCTCGCACGATGGTTCGGGCAGTATCACCGCAGCATTTACCCCCGTTAGAATTGTCTGCCAGAATACCCTCGGCGCAGCACTCAGGAACAGTTCCAATACGATTAAGATACGCCACACGGCCAACGCAGAGGACAGGCTAAAGGAAGCCCACAAGGTTATGGGTATTTCTAACAAAATGGCTGATGAACTGGACGGCATTTTTAACCAATGGACAAAGGTGCGCATTACCGATAAGGACGTCATGAAGCTGATACAGCAAGCAATGGCACCGAGCAAAGAGGTACTAAAGAGCCTGAAAACAGGTGAGGAACTATCCACCGTGTTCAAAAACATCTGCGATAACGCCTTTATGTACGCAATGGCAAGCCCGACCCAACAGACCGAAACTACCAAAGGGACTTTGTTCGGGGCATACAACGCCATTACCGGCTACTTCCAAAATGTCAAGGAATACAAGGACGATGAAGCTAAAGTAAAATCCATCATCGGCGGTACAGGCCAATTGCGCACACAGGCTGCATTTGATTTATGCCTCGGCTACGCCAAAAGCGGTGAAGAAGCATTAACCCTTAATTAATCAATCAAAGGGGGAGCAATCCCCCTTTGATTAAATGAACAAACATGAAAACGATAACGCTCAAACTATACAACTTTAACCAACTGGACAAGGAAGCCAGGCAAAAAGCCCTGACCACTTATCAGGATTTAAATATCGGT
>NZ_MPPL01000003.1 GCF_001911425.1 Mucilaginibacter polytrichastri
CTCAAACTATACAACTTTAACCAACTGGACAAGGAAGCCAGGCAAAAAGCCCTGACCACTTATCAGGATTTAAATATCGGTTTTGATTGGTGGGACGATGAATTTGAAGATTTTATAGAACTGTGTTCCTATATGGGCATAGCGGTCAACAAGGAGAGTATCAAATTCAGGGGCTTCTATTCGCAGGGGGATGGCAGCGGTTTCTCCGCTATGGTGGATATACCCAAACTGGTTAACGCAGTTGCTAACCAATCGTGGAAAGACTACGCCCCGATGCAGGAATTTAATTTTGATGTTCCGCAGACTGACCGCAGGGTGATGGCATTGGTTTCGGGTGGACTGTTACCAAGTGAACCCCAAATTATCAGCAGGTCAAGACAGTTTGGCGTAGTCACCAACGTAGGCATTTCAGAAGTTATCAGGGACGGCAAAACGCATGACAACATTTTTGAAGAACTGGACAAACTGGAAGAATGGCTGCGCTCGGTTGCTGAAATCCTCAACCGCCACCTGTACACATCCCTTGAAAAACAATACGATTTTCTAACAAGCGATACCGCCATCAAGGAAAGCCTTTTAACCAATGAATACCTGTTTACAGCAGATGGCAGGTCGGCAAACCATTTAGTTGAACTGAATAAACGCACATCTAAAAATTAAAAACCATGACAACGAACTTTTTTGAAAACATAGCAGCAATGAACGTTCCCGGCAATTGGAAACTGACCATTCACACCGATGAACAGGGGCAATTTACCGTATCGGCCTTATTCACCGCTTTACACCATGCGGACAATGCGACCAAAGCCATACCGCCGATGCTCCTGAAAGGCACAGCCACGGAAATGGACGAGGGATTTTTTGAAACCATTACGCAGCCTGTACAGCAAACGGCAGGGCTGTACAACAACCTCAATGCCTACCATAAGGAACTGGAAAAGGCACGTGTAGCCTCCAAAATGGTGCAGGACAAAAAGAATAAGACCAACCCGAAGCCTAAAGCGGAAACAGGCGGGGACGAAACGGAAGAAAACGACGACATCGAAGTAAGTGAACCGCAGCCTAACAAGGAAGAATTGAAAAAGGCTTATACAGAGGCCATGCAAAAAATCACCGAACTGAATGCAGCCTGTAAATATGCAGAAGCCATAGCCATACTGCCCTCGCCGGAAGATTACCCCGAAAAAGCAGCGGAACTCAAAGGCAAGTTAGGCGACCTGACCCGCAAGAGAAATCAAATGGAGCAAGCATTATCATTATTTAACCAAGACTAAAAAAGCAGAGCCATGTTAGCGACAACCACATTACAACGGGTTTTCCTGCACAAGGAAAACGGCATAGAAATCCTATTGACAGACCCCGGAGCGGGATTTGCGCCGGAGGCGGTGATGACCTTTTATTCGGCAACCTATCCCATCCTGACCAACGCCAAAATTGTTGGCCCTGAAATCAAAAACGACCAGATACAGTACCGTTTTGAAAGTACGATGGGGACGAAAGGATAAGGCCATGAAACAACAAATCAAACGTAGAGTACCCATCACCAAAGACAACGACCAATGGAAACTGCACCAGCTATTCAGCGACTTTACCCAAAAACTCGACAGGTTGCCCGACACCGCAGCCGTATTGCGCAACCGCAGACGCAGCGCACCGCAAGGCATCGTGCCGATGGTTTTCTGAAGCACTGCTTTCGGCCTTTTTTGGCGATACAGGGACGTAATTACAGGAAAGTGGAAGCGGAATTTTTCCGCTCCCTTTCCAACTTATGTAAGATGTACGAAATCCCCGAGCCGGATGTTTCGGACAGGGAGTTTCCGCAGAACGTCACCACCGCCTATATGCAGGTACAGGAAGCCTTAAAGCTAAAGGACAAAACCGCCGACTGTATCATCATGAATGATAGCAGCCACAGCGCAACCTTAGCCGTACTCAAAAAGTTTGATACAGGCATGTGCCTGTATTATATCCCGGTGCGCCCCTTATGGAATTTGGTACAGAGCGCACAACAACAGCCATTAGCGAAAATGCTTTTATCCGTTTACGCCTATCTGTTTCAGGTGGTCAAAGTACCCTATTATACCGAATATGACAGCTACCTGTCGGGCGAGTACGAAACCTTGCGGAACTGGATAGAAGAAGGGGACGATGAGGGCGAGGAAGAGCAGCAATACCGGGATGAGCAACTCGATGTGCTGCATACGATGCAACATTCAGGGAACCGCCTGTTAACGCTCATCAGTGAAAATGAGCACCTGATGAAATGGGAAGAAAATATCAAAGCCTACCGGGAGTGCGGAAATTGGGACTTGGAAACGGAAAGTCTGGCCGACCAGTTTTTGACGCTGTACAAAGAATACCCGCAGCGCAGCGTATTCGATAATATTCACGATGAACTGGTAGAACCCGAAGAAACCGAAAGGATTAGAGCCGAGCAGTATATCAGCTTTTATTGGAGCAGCAACGACTGTATGCAGGATATGCTGTTCGAGATGATTAACAATGAATTTCAGGAATGCGGGGTCACCGACGAACCGACCTCCATTCAGCTATTCGATACCCCGGAAGCAAAGCCCATGAATGATTTAGATTTTGAAAAAAGGCTTTTCGACCTGATAGATAAATTATGCGCCCTTTTAAATCCATACGACCATGAATAACATTACTGACAACTTCAATGACATTTATGTCCCCTATAAAGCCCTGCTGATTTACAACTGCAACAGGGAGAACGACCGCAATATGAATATGGAAGAAGCAAACGCCGTGTACGTGGAAAGCTACGACATCGGGTTGCATGGCAACCCGGTCAATGCGCATCCCTTATCATTATCGGAAAGCATCGCCTTAGCGGAACTGTTGCAAAGCAGTGCCGAAATGCAGAACGGCTTTTTGAAGTCAAAGGGGCTGTTACCGAATAACCTGCTGTATGTCAATCCCGATAGTAACGGCTTTGCCCTTTGGTACACCCCGCCACAGCAAAGGGATTTGTTTTTTGTCGATAGTTTGGGCATCCCCTGTGGTAAAGGCTACGTTCCGGCAATGGTATGGAAGGCGACAAGGGACAAACTCCGGGTGTTTGCGCTGAAAGGAAAAGCAAAACCTACGGGCAAAACGGAACTATACCATGCCCCGTATTTTAATACCTATCAGGACGGCAGTGTGTGTATGGGAAACGTGAACATTAACATCGAACGGAATACCCGCCTCGAAGATTTTATAGCGCAATGGGAGGCTTATTTCTTTGGCAGCTATT
Organism: Mucilaginibacter polytrichastri; assembly: GCF_001911425.1. GTDB lineage: Bacteria > Bacteroidota > Bacteroidia > Sphingobacteriales > Sphingobacteriaceae > Mucilaginibacter > Mucilaginibacter polytrichastri. Next base: position 3,257 of record NZ_MPPL01000003.1, read on the forward strand.
TCAGCCACATGCTTGGCGGAATAAACAGAACCAAGTTAAACATGGTTCACCTGTGGAAAAATCAAACCACCACCAAAGATAAATTTCCTGATGATACGCTATTTACCTGTGGTTTAATTCTTAACCAGTTAATCCGATGAAAAAGATAAAAATAAGACAGCCCCTCGCAGCCGTTCACATCGTGGATAAAGAATGGCTCAATCCATACAATCCCATTGTTGTTAACCTGATCGGCGCAGGAGGCACGGGAAGCCAGGTACTCACCGCTTTGGCAAGAATGAACCATGCCCTGAACGAACTGAACCACCCCGGCCTTTTTGTCCGGCTGTTCGATGATGATAAGGTGGAACGTGCCAACCTCGGCAGGCAGCTATTCGCCACCGCCGAATTGAAACAGTACAAGTCAGTAGCCTTAATCAATCGGGTAAACCTGTTTTTCGGGACGAACTGGAAAGCGGTAACGACACGCTATGACAAAGCGTGTTTAAAAGAGCAGCCCGAACTGGCGCAGGCAGGGCTGACCATTTCCTGCGTAGATACCGTACAGGCTCGTCTGGAAATTGCCGACATCTTAAAAAACCAGTCTAAACATTCGGGTTATAGCCGGAACAAAGCAATGTACTATATGGATTTTGGCAACAGCCGTTTTACGGGGCAGGTCATCCTGTCCACCGTCGGTAAAATACCGCAGCCCCAAATGAAAAAGTACGATACCGTTGAAACCCTGCCGATGGTGACCGACGAGTTTAAGGAACTGTTACTGGCATCGGAAGGCAGCGACAAAACGCCAAGCTGTTCCTTGGCCGAAGCCCTCACCAAACAGGATTTGTTTATCAATTCGACTTTGGCCAATGCCGGGGCATCCCTGCTTTGGCAACTGTTCCGGGAGGGGATGCTATTCAACCGGGGCTTTTTTGTCAATCTGAAAGATTTCAGGATGCAGCCTCTTAAAGTGAGCAAGCCCATTGCTATTGTAAAACCGATGAAACCAAAACCGACCAAAAAGAAAGCAGCTTAAAATGGATAGCATGAAAATTACAGCTATAGACGGCAGGGAACTCGAAATCACCGATTTGGATTTGGCACTCCTGCAGGCCGACGATTACCGCCACTACCGCCATACCGACCCCGCAATGGCAGCAGCCGATGAACGGCTGCAAGCCTATTGGGAAGACCTTTATCAGCAACTCTTAAAAATTAAAACCGCACAGACATGAAAACAGCATTTTATTTCATCTGCACCTGCTTCATTTCAACAGGATTTTGTATGGCTGCTATCAGTAGCAAAACCCCTGAATACGGCATCTTATCCGGATTAGGTATATGGGCGTTGTTCCTTTGGGGATGCAAGCAACGTGCAAAAAAATCGGCAGCGAAGCGGGAACAGGAACGCTTGTTTGAGGAATTTCTTCGCAGGCGTTTTGACCACCGTGACTATTGAAAATACGAGCATGATAACCTACACCACAGGCGATTTATTAGCGGATACCGCCCCCGCAGTAGTCAATACCGTCAACACCGGTGGGGCGATGGGCAAAGGCATTGCCCTGCAATTCCGGGAAGCATTCCCGCACAACTACCACCAATACAGGCTGGCTTGCCGTAATGGGAAACTGAGCATAGGACAATTACTGGCCGTGAGGGACTGCAACCTGATTTATGGGGAACGCCTGATTATCAACCTGCCGACAAAAACGCACTGGCGTTTGCCGTCTGAATACAACTACATTGAAACAGGCTTGACCGCCCTGCGGGAATTTATCGTAACCCATCAGCTATACAGCCTGGCCATGCCCGCCCCCGGCTGCGGGAACGGCGGATTAGATTGGGCAAAAGTCAGGCCGATTATCGAAAGGCGGCTTGGCGGACTGGACTGCCATATTATCGTTTACGAACCGGGAAATTAAATTAAATGTCGTGGTCAAGATCAAAGATGGTTATGTGATGTCGGCCGCTGAGCGTGCCGAATATGAAAGGCAGGACGCATTGCCACGGAAAATTTCCGGCAGGGTAGATTATTATTTCAAACCCCAAACCAAGTACCCGCCCCGTATTTATGTTTTTATGGATGCCGAACTTTGGCGTGACCGTAACCGCAGGCCGATGGGCTTGTTTAACGCCGTGCCTTTTCTGTCACGGCCAATGAACCGCGAGGAAATAGAATACCATCATTTCAATTGGCGTTTATGTTACCATCAATATGAGGATTGGGCGAAGTTGCGCTATGCCGAACAGCAGGAAGCGGAGGAACTGGACAAGGAAGATCCCGGTACAGGAACTGATTTTTTGGAAAAACTGGTAGGTTTTCGGGAACAATTCGCTTTAGGTGGGCAGGCGATGCCCAAACCGCCAAAAGAAACGGTTAAGCCGGAAAGCGATGAAAGCCTGCTACTGCGTTTGTTACTGTCCAAAGGAGAGGAACTGCAACCCAAAGAAGTTTTTGATATGCTGGTTGCCGAACAGCAAGGACAAAAAAGATTAGGCATCCTGATTTTATTGCGTGAGTTTTATCAAAGTATGGTTTCACCGGATGGCAAAAAACAAATGCCGGATTTGGAAACGGTCAATAAAAAGATATTACGCTCCAAAGAGCGCAGCGTCAGGAATTTCGTGCGCAGGGTTTACCGCAAGAACAAACTGTTTGCATTGGATGAAATTCGTAACCGATACCCGGATTATGAAGAGGTCATGCTCTTAAAAGATGTGGCGGTTAAATCCAAAAAAGTGAAGCGGAAAAACCATAAGCCCATGCTTGACCTACGCCGCTGTCAGTTAGAGAAGCTCTCTGCACTCTTGCGTTCGGGCGACTTACCTGAACAGGAATACCATAACGTTTGCAACCGTATGGTAATGCTGCAAAATGCCCATGACCGCCGATTGCCGATTCCGCTGTCCGTTAAATTACAGGGCGAAACCCTGGTCTATGATTTTGACTGGAAAACAAGGGAGAACATCGTCAAGTCATTTGTGGAACTGGCCAATAAACAGGGGATGACCCATGAAGTTTTGAAGAAACGTTACCAGGAGATCAGGAGTTCGCCGAATAGCTTTTAGGGGTCAAATTCCCCGGCGGCCACGGCGGAGCCGTGGCCATTGGTAAGT